>NZ_JAPZVR010000001.1:0-28057 GCF_027622855.1 Glycomyces algeriensis
GTCGACCAGCCGGTGTCGGCGGTGATGTCGCCGAGCAGGACCGGGAGGGCGTAGAAGAGCACGCCCCAGCTGGTGATCTGGGTGGCGCACAAGGCGACGAGCACGCGCCGCGGCACCGGTGGGTGCGCGCTGGCGGTCTCGAGCGGTGCGGAGCGGGTGGCCATGGGGACAGGTCTATCCGATTTCCCTGCGGGAGTTCAACACAAGCGGCCCGGCGATGCGAGTGGCGTCCCCGCCGAATCGCACCTGCTGATAATCTAACAGCGCTGTTATAAATCGAGGAGGCCCCGCATGACGGCGCTCTATCCCCCCATCGAACCGTACGAACACGGCATGCTCGCCGTCGGCGACGGCAACCACGTCTACTGGGAGACCAGCGGGAACCCCGCGGGCAAGCCCGCGCTGGTCCTGCACGGCGGCCCGGGGTCCGGCGCCGGGCCGTTCTGGCGGAAGCTGTTCGACCCCGCGGCCTACCGCATCGTGCTCCTGGACCAGCGCGGTTGCGCGCGCAGCACCCCTGACGCCGCCGACCCCCGGACCTCTCTGGCCGCCAACACCACCGCGCACCTCATCGCCGACATCGAGCTGCTGCGCGAGCATCTCGGCATCGACCGATGGCTGGTGCTGGGCGGCTCGTGGGGCGTCACACTCGCGTTGGCGTACGCCGAGCAGCACGCCGCGCGCGTGTCGGAGCTGGTCCTGTTCAGCGTCACCAACACCACCCGCCGCGAGGTGGAGTGGATCACCCGGGACATGGGGCGGGTCTTCCCCGAGGCATGGGCCCGCTTCAGCGGTGTCGTGCCGGAGTCCGAACGCGACGGCGACCTGGCGCAGGCCTACGCCCGGATGCTCGCCGATCCCGACCCCGCCGTGAGGGAGCGGGCGGCCCTGGAATGGTGCCGCTGGGAGGACGTCCACGTGTCCACCGCCCCCGGCCACCGGCCCAATCCCGAATTCGAGGACCCGCGCTTCCGGATGCGGTTCGCCCGCCTCGTCACGCACTACTGGGCGAACGCCGCCTTCCTGGAGGACGGCGCGCTCCTGCGCGACGCCGGGAAGCTCGCCGGCATCCCCGGCGTGATGGTCCACGGCCGCATGGACATCAGCGGGCCCGCGGACATCGCCTGGAAGCTGGCGCAGGTCTGGACGGACGCCGAACTGGTCCTGGTCGGCGACGAGGGCCACGGGCTCTCCGGAGACACCACGATCGAGGCTGTACTGGCGGCCACGAACCGTTTCCGGCCCGACTAGGACGCCGCCAGGCGGGGAGTGCGAGGCCGGAGCCCGACCCGGGCGACGGTCACTCCTCGCCGGACCAGAGCCGGCGCAGATTCCCGTTGAAGGCCATGGCGGCGAAGAGGATCACTCCCGGCACGAAGTACCAGACCGCAGGGCCGGGAGTGTCGTCCAGTTCGGGGTTCGACGCGCCGAACGTGAGCAGGACCGGCGCCAGCATGCCGACCAGCAGCAGCACGGCGACGACCTGGGCGGTCAGGACCAGGCCCGGACCGCCCCAGCGGCGCCACTGGGCGAGGCAGATGCCGACCGCGGTGAGGACGCAGGCCAGCAGCACCAGGAAGACCAGGCCCATCACGGCCCCGAAGACCTGCTCGTCCGCGTCCTCGCCGAGAGCGCCCAAGACCGCGAACGGCGCGGTCAGCAGCCGCACCGTCATCGGGTCGAACGACCGCCCGTCGGTGAACACGGGCAGCGCGCTGCCCAGCGCCAGGAGGCAGGCCGCCACGAACGAGAGCGAGCGGATCGCGATCGACTCCAGGGTGTGGACCCGCACCTCGAGGTCCTGCAGCCGCCGCCGGATCCGTTCGACGTCGGTCTCGTTGTCAGCCATGCCGTTGCCCCCTTGCCCGCGGCGGTCGCGCCGCCGGCCTTCGCGATCCTGAGCGGCCCGCCCGGGCCCGCTCTTCCCGCATGCAGTCTGCACCGCCCCTGCGACCGCCGCCCAGCGGAGCGCACCGGAAGACGGCGCCTCAATCGGCAGGTCGGTCCGTCGTCCACGATCGGAGCTTCTCGGGGTTGAGGACGGCCCGCACGCGGGTGATGCGGTCCCCTGCGATCTCGAAGGCGGACACCGCCTTGACCCGGCGCCGTTATTTGCCGGACCAGCTCCACATGCCGACTGTCTGCTTCGTGCTCCAGTTGATGATGTACCCGCCGACCACGTCGTGCGAGCCCGCTTCGACCCAGTCGAAGTCGCACTTGACCCACCAGCCCTCACCCTGGTTGTTCGCGCAGTAGCGCCAAGCGACGCCGTTGTCGGACCAGACGCGTGCCACCGCGCCGTAGCCGTCCGCATCGCCGTCCCTGACGTAGACCGAGTCGGTGGCGTAATCGATGCAGACCCGCGTTGCGCCGGTATGGGCGCTCGTCGTCGCGCACTGCAGTCCCTGCGGGGCCGCTGCCCGCGTGCCGAAGGTGCAGATCACGTTGTCGAACTGGCAGTCCTGGAAGAAGTCGGCCTCGGCCATGGCGGACGAGGGCAGGGCGAACACGGTGACCATTGCGGCCGCCAGTAGGACCGCGATACGCGTGAGGGCCCGGTTGCCCCTTCGCCGCAGTCGATCAGTGATGGTGCTCAAGTGAGTGTCCGTTCTGTAGGCGGGCCGAGCTTCGCTGCGTTCGGCACGCTTGAGTGGTGTGCTTTTCGGAGAGCGGCGGGAGGCGCTCATCGCTTCCCGCCGCTCTGCATCCGCGCGGGGTCTTACACGCACGAAGTCTCGGCGTCGAAGGCCGCCAATTCGGTCTGCGCCGCGGTGTCGGGCACGGCGCTGTTCAGCGCGGTGACGATCGCGTCGGCATCCTGGCCGGCGAGCAGCTCCTCGACGCCCTGGTCGGCTTCCTCCTCGGCGTCCGCCGCGAAGGCCGCGGCGTCCTGCACGGTGCCCTCGGATTCGCCGTTGCCGATCGTGTCGTCGTCGTAGGGGATCTCCGAGCCTTCGCCGAGTCCGCGCCACTGGGCGCGGGTGTACTCGCCGTCCTCGTCGCAGACGGCCTTCTCCCAGCGGATCGCCATGACGTACCGGTGGCCGACCTCGACCCGGGGGAGGTCGTGCAACGCCATCTCGACGGTGTCGGTGACATCCCCTTCGTCGAAGTGCCATCCCAGGCCCGAGTACTCCCAGGTCGCGGGGGCCGCCACCGCGGCGCCCTCCCTCGACCACAGCACCTCCTCGATCGAGAGCGCGACGGTGCGGCCGATGATGCCCTCGCCGCGTTCGAGATCCTCCGCGGTCGGCGCGAGCACCTCCTCCGACAGCGCTTCGACGACGACGACGTGGTCGGCGTACGTGACCCAGTCGGCGGCCGTCACGCTCGGGAGGTGGTCGCTGCCGTGGCCGAGCATCACGCCTGGTTCGGTTGCTGCTTGCGTGTCGAGTCCTGTTGCGGGCGTGGCGATGGCCGCGACGGCGATGCCGGTGACCGAGGCGGCGGCGATCACGCCGATCGCCGCTGCGATACGGGTACGAGTGCGCATGGGTCCTCCTCAGTAGGTGGCGTTGATGTTCTCGATGTTGTTCGCCTGCAGGCCTTCGTCGTCGCTGACCGGCGTCTCCATGCACCCGAGCTGCTCGTCGGAGTTGCGTTTCGCCGGCGATGCCTGCTGGCCGTGGGTCAGTCCGACGGCGTGGCCGGTCTCATGGCAGACGAGGCCCTTCCCGTAGTGGCCGCTGCGGATGCGGATGTACTGCTGGTCGCATCGGAGGGTGTCGGCGTTGTCGTTGCAGAAGGTGATGCCGTCGAGGCTCGCGCTCATGCCCGCTGAGCTCTCCTCGAAGATGATGTCGGTCTCCGCGCTCCCGGAGTACGAGGGCGTCGAGTCGTAGGAGACGGAGAGGTCGGTCGGACCGTACACATTGGTGAGAACGTTGTGGACGACGGTGCGGTCGGCGGCCTCGAGCGCGTTGCCGCCCGACTCGTCCGGGTAGTACGTGAGGGCCGAGTTGTCGGTCTGGCACATGCCTCCGGAAGGGGTGCTGCCCTCGTCGAGGCATGGCGGCCGCCAATTCAGGGTGGGGTACATGTTGTCGGTGTAGGCGGCCCAGGCGACGCCTGCCGTGACGGCGACGGTCACGAAGGTGACGGCCGCAAGGCATATCGCCCTGACGCTCAGGCGCTTCGCAGCGGTTTTCGGCATAGGGGTCTTCCTTTCCCGATCAGATCGAGAGCGGAGCGGGAGGGTTGCGTTCGATTCCCGATCCTGCCGGGGCGGCGTGGCAGGAAGATGGCACCGATGTGGCACCGGAACGGGTTGCGGCCGTAGGGTTGCCCATCAGCACACGAGCGGGAGTCGACATGCCGGCGAGCACGGTGGAGTTCCGGGCGCTGGGACCGGTGGAGATCGCAGTGGACGGCCGACCGGAGGCGGCGTTCGCCGCCAAGCCCCGGACGCTGCTGGCGCTACTGCTGCTGGACGTGAACCGCGTGGCCGAGCGCGACTGGCTGATCGACCAGCTGTGGGCCGGCGATCCCCCGAACGCGGCTCATGCGGCGTTGCGGGCATATGCCTACCGCTTGCGGAAGCACCTCGACCAATGCAACGGCGGTGCGGCGCTGCGAGGCAGGACGGGCGGATACCTGCTGGAGGTCGAGCCCGCCGCAGTCGACGTGCACCGGTTCGAGACGCTCACGGCCCGAGGACGGCGGTCCTTGCAGGACGGGGACCAGGCGAACGCGATCGCCGCGTTCCAAGAGGGACTGGGCCTGTGGCGGGGCATGGCGGCGTTCGCCGGCGTCGACGTCCCGGCCGTGCGCGACAGGGCCCGACGCCTCGACGAGCTGCGGCTGGAGGTCACCGAGCAGTACCTGGGCGCGGCCCTGGAGTCGGGCGCATCCGCCGGCGCGGTGCCCGAACTGGAGGCGTTGACCGCGGCGCACCCGCTGCGCGAGGGCTTCTGGCGGCTGCTGATGCTCAGCCTGTACCGGGACGGCCGGCAAGGCGAGGCGCTGGAGGCGTACCAGCGCCTGTACCGGCTCTTGGACGACGAGCTCGGCATCAGGCCGTCGATCCCGATCGAGCAACTGCACCAGCGGATCCTGGTCGGCGATCCCCAGCTGCAGCACCGCCCCGCCGACCAGGCCCCCGTCGAACCCCGTCCCAGACCGGCTCCCGTCCGGCCGGTGCCCAGGCAGCTTCCCGCAGCGAACGTGCACTTCACCGGGCGGGAGGCCCAGCTCGCCGAACTCGACGGCCTCCTCGAGCGGCCCGGCACGGTCGGCGTGCTCACCGGCACCGGCGGCATCGGCAAGACCGCCCTCGCGATCCACTGGGCCCACAAGGCCGCCGACAGGTTCCCCGACGGCCAGCTCTACCTCAACCTCTGCGGCTTCGACCCGAGCGGCGAGCCCATCGCACCCGAGGCCGCCGTCCGGTCCTTCCTCGACGCGCTGGGCGTCCCGCCCGAGGACATCCCCACGGCGCTGGAGACGCAGACCGCGCTCTACCGAAGCCTGCTCGCGGACAAGCGCCTCCTGCTGGTCCTCGACAACGCCCGCGACGACGCGCAGGTCCGCCCACTCCTGCCAGGCTTCCCCGGCACACTCGTCCTCGTCACCGGCCGCCATCAGCTCACAGGCCTCCTCACCCAAGGCGCCCAAGCCATCCGGCTCGACCCCCTCGCCACCCGTGAAGCCGAGCGCCTCCTGACCGACCGCCTCCAGGGGCGCCGGATCGCCCGCGAACCCGAAGCCGCGCAGCAGATCATCGACGCATGCGCCGGGCTGCCGCTGGCACTGGCGATCGTCGCCGCGCGCGCCGCGTTCCGACCCGACTTCCCACTGGCCGCCATCGCGGCCGAACTCGCCGACGCGGACCACCGCCTCGACGCACTGGCCGACAGCGACCCCGCCATCGACGTCCGCGCGGTGTTCTCCTGGTCCTACCGGGCCCTCACCGCCGAGGCGGCCCGCCTGTTCCGGCTCCTCAGCGTCCACCCCGAGCCCGGCTTCTCCCTCGCCGCAGCCGCCGCCATCGCCGAAGCACCGCCGCAGCGGACCGCCCGCCTCCTCGCCGAACTGACCCGCGCCAACCTGCTCGACGAGCCGGTCCCCGGCCGCCACTCCTTCCACGACCTCCTGCGCGCCTATGCCGCCGAGCAGGCCGACCGGGTCGACGGCCGAGAGGACCTCCTTGCGGCATCGCGCCGCATGCTGGACTGCTACCTCTCCACCGCCTTCACGGCGACCCGGCTCCTCGACCCGCACCGCGATCCCATCACCGTCACCGCCGCACCCGGCCCCGCGCCCACGCCGCTCGAGGACGACACCGCGGCGTCGGCCTGGTTCGCGGCCGAGGGCACCTCGATCGCCGCTGCAGTCAGGCACGCCGCCGACCAAGGCCTCGACGTCCACTGCTGGCAGCTGGCCTGGGCGCTTCGCGACCACCTCGACCTGGGGCCCTGGCACGACCAGGCGGCCATGTGGGAGCTCGCCATCGAGGCCGCGCGGCGCATCCCCGACGCCGCGGCCGAAGTCCGCCTGAGCCGCCTCCTCGCCGAGGCCTACAGCCACCTCGACCGCACCGAGGACGGCCATGCGCTCCTCGACGCGGCGCGGGCCCAATGCCGAACGCTGGGCGACCGCGTCGGCGAAGCCCACGTCCACCTCATCCAGGCCCGTCTCTGGATGCGCCAGCAGCGGTACGACGAGGGGATCGCCAGCGGCCGGGAGTCCCTCGCCCTCTACCGGGCCGCCGACCACCTGACCGGGCAGGCCAGCGCGCTGAACACCACCGGCTGGATCCATTCGCTCGCCGGAGACCACGAGCGGGCGCTGGCCCGTTGCGAGCAGGCACTGGCCATCCTGGAGCGGATCGGCGACCGCCACAGTCAGGCGGCCACATTGGACAGTCTCGGCTACGCCCACCACCAACTCGGCGGGTACGACCGGGCCCTCGCCTACTTCGGTGCCGCCCTGGACCTGTACCGGGAGATCGGCGGCGCCCGCGGGGAGGCGCTCGTGCTCGGGAGCCTGGCCGAGACCCGGTACGCGATCGGCGACATCGCCGGTGCCCGCCGCACTTGGCGGGAGTCCCTGCGCCTGTTCGAACTCCTCGGCCACCGCGACGCCGACAAGGTCCGCGCCCGGCTCGCCGAACTCCCGTGAGCGGGCCGCGCGAATCCGTCCTCGTGCGCTCGCCCCCTCAGGCGTCGAGCGCCGCGAGCTTGTCCTGGAGTCCGGCGACGCTGAAGTGCTCGAGGTCGGAGAGGATGGGGCGCCCCGTGCCGATGACACCGGGCGCCCTCCTTCTCTCCGTTGGTCAATGCTGTCCAGAGTGCTCCGGAGGAAGGTGATCAGGCTTCCTCCGAAGTCGCGATTCAGCGCTGGGTGAGCGAGATGCGGTTGCCGCTGGGGTCGGCGACCACGGACCGGCGGGGCGCGTAGTCGGTCTCGAAGGGCGGCTGGACGAGTGCGGCTCCCGCGGCGAGTGCGGCCGCGTGAGCGGTGTCCAGATCGTCGACGTAGAGCCCGAACATGGCGGGACCGAACTGGCCGCCCGCTCCTGCCGACGCATCGAGCGTCAGCAGGAAGAACGAGTCGGTCTCCCACGCGCCGAACTGGAACGAGGCGATGCTCGCGTCGTACTCGAGGCCGAACGCCTCGGTGTAGAACCGGACGGTCGCATCGAGGTCCCGAGCCGGAACGGTCACCTGAACCACCCGGTCCTCCTTTGCAATTGGCATGCTGGTCCCTTCTTCGTAGGGTCGGCCGAGGGTCTCGGCCAGCCGTTGGATGGCATGAGCCCGCTCCAGGAGACGTTCGCGGTGCGCGCGCAGCACCACCGAGGCGTCCTGTCCGCTCTGGTCGGCCAGTAGGGTCCGTATCTGGTCGATGGGCACGTCGACTGAACGCAAGGAGCGGATCAGCGTCGCCTGCGCGGTTTGGTCGAGCCGGTAGCGCCGGTATCCGGTGCCGGGATCGACCCGGGCCGGTCGCAGCAGATCGACCTCGTCGTAGTGGCGCAATGCCGGGATCGACAGACCCGTCTTGACGGAGAACTCGCCGATGCTGAGCAGTTCGCGATGACTCATACGGCCACGCTATGGGCTCCGGTCGCCTGAGGGTCAAGCCTCGACCAGAACTCTTTTTCGACCCCACGCGCCGATCCTGCCTCGGCGCTCGCAAGAATGCGCCGGCCGAGCAGAGCGGCGCGGGCTGCTCTGCATGATCGCTGAACATGCGGAGCAGCCCGCGCCGCTATACCTCGGGGACGAAGGCTCGATCCGAGGGCGAGACCGCCAGTTCGCTGCGGCGCGGCGGGTTCGCCCCGGCGCGGGAGCAGGTGGCGGCGGCGACCGCGGAGGCGAACTCGACCGCGTCGCGGGCTTCGTCGCCGGTCAGGTTCGCCAGCCGGTCGGGCCGGAGCCGGTCAACCCGGTCCAGCCAGTGCAGCAGGCCGCCGCTGAAGGAGTCGCCCGCACCAACGGTGTCCACAATGGTTGCCCGGTGAGCCGCCACACTGAACTCGTAGCCGTTCCCGAAGACCTGTGAACCGTCACCGCCGCGGGTGACCACGACGAGCCGACGTCCCCGGGCGACCCATCCGCGCGCCAGTTCGGCAGGGTCACTGCCGGGCCAGATCCACTCCAGGTCCTCATCAGAGATCTTGACGAGGTCGGCGAACGCCATCCAGCGGTCCACCCGTTCCCGGTACCGGTCCCTGTCGCCCAGGAGCTCCGGCCGCACATTGGGGTCCAGGCTGATCGTGGTCGAGTCCTTGAGCCCTTCGAGCCACGCCTCGACCACCGGCCCACCGGGTTCGAGCGCCAGAGCGAGCGAACCGGCGTGCACGGCCTCGAAACCGGGAGCGGCGGCCAGTTCGGCGGGGGTCCACTGCCAGTCGGCGGTCCGGTGGACGTGGAACGAGTAGCCCGCGCCGCCGTCGGGTGCGACCGACACGACCGCGAGGCTGGTCGGCTCCCTCGCGTCCACCGACCACCGCAGGTCGACCCCTGACGACGCCAGGTGGCTCCGCAGCAGGTCGCCGAACGCGTCGCCGGACAGGCGGCCCAGGAACGCCACCGGTGATTCCAAGCGCCCCACGGTGACTGCCACGTTCATCGGGCTGCCGCCCGGATGCGCCACCGGCCGGGACGGATCGGATTCGGCGACCACCAGGTCGATCAGTGCCTCGCCGACGACGCCGATCAATGCACGTCCTCCTGCACGGCGCCGGTCATGATCGCCACCGCATCGGTCATCGAGTGGCTCTGCGGCGTGATCGTGGCCGCCCGCTTGCCGAGCCGCTGAATGTGGATGCGGTCGGCGACCTCGAAGACCTGCGGCATGTTGTGCGAGATCAGGATGACCGGGACGCCGCGGTCGCGCAGGCTCGCGATCATCTCGAGGACCTGCTGCGATTCGCGCACCCCCAAGGCCGCGGTCGGCTCGTCGAGCACGACCACCTTCGAGCCGAAGGCCGCCGCACGGGCGACCGCCACGGCCTGGCGCTGCCCGCCCGAGAGGTTCTCGACGGGGACCGTCACGTCCTGCAGGGTCGTGATGCCCAGCTCGGCGAGCTCCTCCCTGGCGCGCTGCCGCATCCGCTTCTTGTCGATCACGCGCAGCACCGACCCCAGTGGTCCGGGCTTGCGCAGTTCGCGGCCCAGGAACAGGTTGGCGGCGACGTCGAGCGCCGGTGAGACGGCGAGGGTCTGGTACACCGTCTCGATCCCGTGCGCGCGGGCGTCCTGCGGGCGCTTGAACTGCACCCGCCGGCCTTCGAGCCGGATCGCGCCCTCGTCGGGGACCTCGGCGCCGGTGAGGCACTTGATCAGGGTCGATTTGCCGGCGCCGTTGTCGCCGATGACGGCCAGCACCTCGCCGGGGTAGAGCTCCAAGTCCACCCCGTCGAGGCCGACGACGCGACCGAAGGTCTTGACCAGGCCGGTCGCCTGCAGGATCGGCTCACCGGAGCCGGTGCTGTCGGTGGTCATGTCCGTGCCTTTCGGATCCATTGGTCGATCGAGACCGCGGCGATGATGAGCACGCCGACGGCGAACGTCTGCCAGAGCACGTCCACGCCGACGAGGGAGAGCCCGTTGCGGAACACGCCGACGATGAGCGCGCCCAGCAGCGTCCCCCAGACCGTGCCCCGTCCGCCGAACAGGCTCGTCCCGCCGATCACCACGGCGGTGATCGAGTCGAGGTTCAAGTCGACGCCGGTGTTCGGCGAAGCGGCGTTGGACCGTCCGATCTGGATCCACGCGGCGACCGCGAGGATCGCCCCGGCGGCGAGGTACACGCTCGCCAGCACCCGCTGGACCCTGATGCCCGCCAAGCGCGCGGCCTCGGGGTCGTCCCCGGCGGCGTACACGTGCCGCCCCCACGCCGTCCCCTGCAGGATCAGCGCCAGTGCGACGTAGAGGACCAGCATCATCACGACGCCGATGGTGACGTTGACCCCGCCCACGGTGAAGGTCTCACCGGTCAGCGTCAGCAGCGCCGGCATGTCCCCGCCGCGGACGGTCGCGCCGCCCGAGTACAGCAGCGTCAAGGCCAGGAACACGTTGAGCGAGCCCAGGGTGACGATGAACGGCGGCAGCTTCAGCCGGGTGACGAGGAAGCCGTTCAGCGCACCGGCACCGAGCCCGACGGCCAGGCCGAGCGCGAGCCCGATCGGCGCCGGGACCCCGTTCTGCACGGTGGTCTGCGCGACCACCATGGAGCCGAGCACCATGACCGCGCCGACCGACAGGTCGATCCCGGCGGTGAGGATGATGAGCGTCTGGGCCAGGGCGAGCGTCCCGACCACCGCGACCTGCTGGCTCACCAGCGACAGGTTCGACGGCTCCAGGAAGCGCTCATTGAGGCCGCCGAACACGGCGACGGCGACGACCAGGACGATCGCCGGGCTGATCGCCGGGTAGCGGTGCAAGAGGTTGCGGACCGTGCCGAGGGGCGTGGACCTGTCGAGGAACTCCTCGGCCAGGTCGCGCTCCTCAACTGCGGCGACATGCTGATTCATGTGTGCTCCGAATGCTTCAGGAATGCCGGGACCTAGCCCCAGCAGACGTCGCCGGCCTCAGTGGACGTGATCGACTCGATGCCCTCGTGCGGCTGGTCGGTGACCAGTTCGACGCCGGTGTTGAAGAAGTCGAGCCCTTCCGAGGCCTCAGGGGCCTCGCCGGTCGTCGCGAGCGCGTGGATCGCCTCGACGCCGAGCTCGGCCATGCGCACCGGGTACTGCTGGCTGGTCGCGGAGATGACGCCGTCGGTCACCGCGGTGACCCCGGCGCATCCGCCGTCGACCGACGCCACGATGAGGTCCTCGGTGGCGCTGGCCGCATCGAAGGCCTCGTACGCGCCGTACGCGGCCGGCTCGTTGATCGTGTAGACGACATTGATGTCGGGGTTGATCGACAGCAGGTTCTCAGCGGCCGTGCGCCCGCCGTCCTCGGCCCCGTCCGAGGCCTCGTGTCCGACGATCTCGTATTCGCCGCCGGAGTACTGGCCGGTGGCGGCCTCGTCCCCGATCACCTCCGCGTCTGCGAGGTCGATGCCCATGCCGTCCAGGAAGCCCTGGTCCCGCTGCACGTCGACGGAGACGACCTTGTCGTCGAACAGGTCGATCATCGCGATGACGGCCCGCTCGCCGCCCAGCTGCGCCGCGGTCCACTCGCCGATGCGCTGCCCGGCCAGGAAGTTGTCGGTGGCGAACGTGATGTCGACCGACTCGGGATCGGACGGCGGCGTGTCCAGGGCGATCACGTACAGGCCGGCATCGCGCGCCCGTGTCAGCGCGTCCTCGACGCCCGGTCCGTTCGGCGTGATGAGGATGCCCTTGTCGCCGCGGGAGATCGCGTTCTCGATCGCCTGGATCTGGGTGTCCTCGTCGCCGTCCTGGCGGCCCGCGGCGAAGGTCAGCTCGACGCCGATCTCCTCGGCGGCGGCCTCGGCGCCCTCCTGCATGGACACGAAGAAGGGATTGGTCGTGGTCTTGACGATCAGCGAGACGCCGACCGTGTCCTCGCCGGATCCGCCCTCGGCACTGCACCCGGTCAGCGCGATCGCCGCGCCGAACGTGAGCGCGCTGGTGGCCGTCAGGGTCCGGCGGAGGCCGCCGTATCGACTGCGATTCATCGGTGAATCTCCTCTGAAGGGTTGGGCATCGTTGCCCCGTTGACAACGATGTCAAATCTAGTTCTAGAGCATGTTGGCGTGTATCGTCAAGCCCAGTCGTTTTTTGGAGGTCGATTCGTGACATCGTTGTCAGCGCAAAGTGCGGGCAGTAAGCCCCGGCCCACCATGCGACATGTCGCGGAACTCGCCGGTGTCGGCATCAAGACCGTCTCCCGGGTCATCAACGGCGAACCGAACGTCACCCCCGAGACCACGCAGCGGGTGCTCGACGCCGCCCGCGCCCTCGACTACCAGCCCGACCTGCACGCCGGCAACCTGCGGCGGTCCGACCGCCGCACCCGCACGCTCGGGCTCCTCGTCGGCAGCGTCGACAACCCCTTCTCAGGCGCCGTCCACCGCGCGGTCGAGGACGCCGCGGCCGAGCGCGGCGTCGCCGTCTTCGCCTCCAGCCTCGACGACGACCCCGAACGCGAACGGGAAGCGGTGGCCGCGTTCCTGCGCCGGCGCGTCGACGGCCTCATCCTCACCGTCGCCAGCGCGGACCAGGCGTACCTCGAGCCGGAACTGCAACGCGGCACGCCTGTCGTGTTCGTCGACCGCGAGCCGTCCGGCATCGAGACCGACGCCGTAGTCAGCGACAACGCCGGCGGCGCCGCCAGAGCCGCCGAACACCTGCTCGCGCAAGGCCACCGGCGCATCGCCTACCTGGGCGACCTCCACAGCATTCAGACCGCACGCGAACGCCGCCGCGGCTTCCTCGACGCGCTCGACCGCGCCGGCGTCCCCATCGACGAATCGCTCGTGGTCGAGGACCTCCACGACCAAGGCGCCGCATGCGCTGCGCTGCTTCGGCTGCTCGACGGGTCGAACCCGCCCACCGCCGTCTTCAGTGCACAGAACCTCATCACGATCGGGGCGCTGCACGCACTGCGCGAACGAGGTCGCCACCGCGACACCGCCCTTGTCGGCTTCGACGACATCGAACTCGCCGACCTCCTCGAACCGGGCGTCACCGTGATCGCCCAGCACCCCGACGACCTCGGCCGCATCGCCGCCGAGCGGGTCTTCGAACGACTCGACGGCGACCGCTCCGCTTCACAGCGCATCGTCGTGGGCACCACTCTGATCATGCGGGGCAGCGGCGAGATTTCCCCCGGCCGCTGACCCGAGCGGCGGCGGAACTGGTCGCCGGGATCTTCGAACCAGCGGATTTCACGCGTTCGGGTGATATCTCCGTTGTCACGACTTAGCCTCAGGGAGTCATTTTTCCGATTCCAAAGGAGGCACAGCAGCCGATGACCATCATCAACACCCGAAAGAAACGGCGCGAGAAAACGGTGCGCCGCGTGACGACCGGCGTGGCCGCCGGTGCAGTCGTAGGCCTGGCGGTCGCGGGGGTCGCCGTGGCCGCCCGGCGCACGGAGCGGGTCGTTCCGAAGCTCCCGGCACCAGGCGCGACGGCCGAGGTCGAAGTGCTCTCGAAGGGCCTCGAGGTGGTCGTGGCGGGCCGCAAGATCCGCACCGGTCCGCTCCAGGGCAGGGCCGCGTTCGAGATCGAGGCGAACCAGAACGACCCGGCCGCGGTGCGGACCAGGATCAAGGAGTTCCACCTCGTCTCCACAGGGGACCGCGAAGGCGTCACCGTCACGGTCGATCTCGATCAGCGCGCCGGAAGGCGAGACGTCGCGTCGGGGTTGCGCCGCATCTCGGCAGAATCGCCCAGATTCCGCCACATCATCGCGCTGCAGTGCATCATCACCATCGCGAACACGCGCGCACTCGACCTGCCCGCCGGCGTCGACGAGACGCTGGCGCTCGCTGTGAGCGTCCCGCTCCAGTTGTCGGGGAAGCCGTCGGGATTCCCCGACGACCGCGCTCAGTACAAGCTCAATGAAGAAGTCGAGCTCTCGGGTTCCGGGTTGCCCCTGGGCGAAAGGGCCTTGATCACCAAGTTCCCCTTGCAGATCAAAGCCCTGTGATCGCGCATGCTGCCGGACCCACGGGTCCGGCAGCATGCGCCCCGGACAACGACAATGGCAATGCCCAGTCCCCGGAAATTCAGTCCACAGGGGATCTGTTACCCGCACTGTGGACGGGCATCCACTCCCAGACAGCCGATTTCGCCCATTGAGGGGAACCATCGTGACGAGCGGCGACGCCGGGCGCGTGACGGGTACAGCGGACAAGGACTACAACATCATCCGGTTCGCGGAGGCGTGTTTGAGCAACGTGCTGCGCCTGGAGACCTGCATCGCGGACGCCGAGCAGGCCGGAGACCATGAACTGGTGGAGTTCTTCCAGCGCGCCCAAGCGGCAAGCCGCAGAGGCGCCGAGGACGGCAAGGCCCTCCTCGCTCGGCGCCTGGCGAGCTGACCGCAGCCCACGCGGCCCCGGTCGTCCGGGTCGCTTGCCGAACGCGGGGCTCGCAAACCGGAACGCGAATCATCGGAGGGCTCGGCGCCGCCCGAGGGCACGGCCGGCGGCCCGGTACCGAGCCATCACCGCCCGCGAAGATCAAATTCTCCCAAATGGAGCGTTGAGCGAAGCGTTCATCAGGACATTGATTATCTTCGATCTAGTTGTATAATGTATTACGTCTGATGAAAACGCTGACGGCCCCACCGGATCCGAACGAAGGAGCCCCCCATGGCCTCTCGGCCCGACCAACCCAACCTCTCCCGCCGCCGCCTCCTCCAGACCGCGGCCGTCCTCCCTGCCGTCGCGATCTACGCGTCGACACCGGTCGGAGCCGGTGCCGCCGTCGCGGCGGCCGCGACCGACGGCGTCGCGGCCGGCAATGGCGCGCTCGCTTCCGTCGATCTTGCCGGAACGTGGAGCTTCACCCCGGCGGGCCGGGGGCCGACCTCGATCAGCGTGCCCGGCGGCGGCTGGTACAAGCAAGGATTCACGGACGTGAACGAGGCGGTGTACTCGCGCAGCATCACCGTGCCGGACTCGGGGCAGCCGCAGTCGACCTGGATCGAGTTCGGCGCCGTCAACCACCAGGCGACCCTGTCGGTCGACGGCCGCGTGGTCGCCACCCAGGCGACGGCGTTCACCCCCTCGAACTTCGACATCAGCGCTTACGCGGCGCCCGGCACCACGCACACGATCACGGTGAGCGTGAAGGGCCGCGGAGCGCTGAAGGCGTCCAACGGCCGGTACCTGGTGCCCGACGCCGCCGACTGGTGCGAGGCGATTCCACAGGGGATCTTCCGCTCCGCGTTCCTGCGGGTGTATCCGGCGGTCTACGTCAGCGACACCTTCGTGCGCACGTCGGTGGCGAACAAGACGTTGAGCTACGACGTGACGGTGCGGAACACCTCGGGCAGCTCCCGGTCGGTGACGCTGACCGGGTCACTGTCGTCCGACAACGGAGCGGCTTTCAGCTACCCGGACCTTCCCAGCCGCACGGTCACCGTGGCGGCCCGCTCGACCGCGACCGTGACCGTCGGGCCGGTCGCGTGGAACCTCGACAGCACCTCGTACTGGTGGCCCAACGTGCCGTACCGGTCGGGGTACCGGGCGCAGCTGCACCGGCTGGCGGTGCATGCCGTCGCCGATGACGGGCGCACCAGCGACGCCGCGTACCGGTTCGGGTTCCGGGAGGCAACCCAGAACGGCGACTACTACCACCTCAACGGCGTGCGCGTGAACTTCCGCGGCGACAACCTCCAGGGCGCCGACTACGACCGGGTCAACAACGGCGGCAAGGGCGACGCGTACGACACCCTGCCCGGCTTCCTGCCCCCGTCGTCCGGCAACGGCGGCTGGCCGCAGGCGGTGGACAACTACCAGCGGCTGAACTTCAACGTGGTGCGCATCCACCAGGAGCCCCCGAGCCCATACATGCTGGACGTCGCCGACGAGACGGGCCTGATGATCATCGGCGAGACCGCGATCCGCGGCTCCTCCGGCAAGCAGGACTGGATCGCCGGACATGACAACATGGTCAACCACGCCCGTGCACTGGTCCTGCGCGACCGCAACCACCCCGCGATCATCCGCTGGAGCCAGTCCAACGAGCCGAACCAGAGCGGCCAGGATTCCGAGCAGTTCGAGAAGGACCTGTACGCGGCGATGAACGGCAACGACGGCACCCGGCCGGTCATCGTCGAGGTGGGCGTCGAGGGGAACCTCAACGGCTATCCCGGGATGACGTACGCCAACTTCGCGGTGATCCCGCACTACGTCGACGGCTTCGGCAGGTACGGGGAGGGCCTGAAGACCGTGAACGGGCGGCCCGACGGCGAGGGCGAGTACATCTGGCCGGCGTGCAACACCAAGCAGGGCTTCGAGTGGTTCGCCACGGCGACCCTGGCCAAGCGCGGCAAGAACGCCAGCGACCTGCGTCCGTACACGCTGCTGTCCTCCTGGGCCAGCGTCGTGCCCGGCGTGCGGACCACAGACTTCGTCCCGGAGGAGGGCGGTCGCCCCGTCTACGGCGCGGACAACCTCCCAGACCCCTGGAGCAACCCGCAGATCCAGCGCGTGCAGGCGGCGTTCAACCCGGTCGCCGCCGCCGACCTCCCGTACTGGTCGGCCTCCGGCGTCTCGGACGCGAACGGCACCTTCCCACTGCCGCAGGCCGTGCCCAACTACGCCCGGAACGCCACGATCACCCGCACCATCACCGTGTTCAACGACGGCTTCACCGGCACCTCAGTGGACTTCACCTGGACCGCCCGGCTCGACAGCCCGACCGGCACGGTCGTCGCGTCCGGCAGCACCACCCTGACCATCCCGCTCGGCACGCGGGCCACCCAGCCGGTGTCCTTCACCGCGCCCGCCACCGGAAGCCGCGTGTACCTGGTGCTGACGACGGCGAAGTCCGGCAGCACCCTCTTCACCGACGCGGTCGAGTACTTCACCATCGGCGGAACCGAATCCGGACCCGCACCCGGCACCTACCGCATCGTCAACCGCAACAGCGGCAAGCCCCTCACCATCGCCGGCAACTCCACCGCCGACGGCGCCAAGGCGATCCAGCAGAGCGGCACTCCCACATGGACGATCAGCACCACCCAGGGCGCCTACACCCTGCGCTACAACGCCTCCGGAAAGATGCTCGACGTCAACGCCGGCAGCAGCACCGCGGGCCTGCAACTGCAGCAGTGGTCGGCCAACGGCGGTGCCAACCAGCTGTGGTACCTGCGCCCCACCGGTGACGGCTACTACACGATCGTCGCCCGTGACAGCGGACTCGTGGCCGATGTCTCCGGCGCATCGACCAACGACGGCGCGCAGGTCGTGCAATGGAGCGCCAACGGCGGCACCAACCAGCAGTGGCAGTTCGTATCCGCCTAGGAGAAGCGTCCCGGCGGTGGCTCAGGTCGAGGCCAAGGCCACCGTCGGGGCGAGCCTAGCGACGCGGACCGCAACCGCCGATATGAGAAGGCCAAGGAGCTTTGACTCGTTTGACCTGGTAGCGGAGCTACAGCTCCGTATGAGTAGCCCGGGTGGGATTCGAACCCACACTGTACGGGTTTTGAATCCGTCTTCTCTGCCAGTTGGAATACCGGGCCGGGGCTCGAGCATTGCGCCGGAGCCGGTGTAGATGATACCCGGTGGGACACGGGCGACCGCGAACCGGTCCCGGACGGGAGCCGCACTCGTGCAGGGAAGGGAAACGCAGCGAGGGTGGGATTCCCACACTGTACGGGTTTTGAACCCGTCCTCCAGTCGGACCGCGGCGGGTCGCGCCGCTCACGTTTCGGTTCCAACGTCCGAAACGCTAGGCATAGGAACGTGCGGGGCCGAGAGGCGGCGGCTAAGCTAGCGTCCTGGTGTGCCTGAAACGACGCACGCCCCTACGTCCATTCGCGCACGAAAGGTACGGACCCGCATGACGAGCAAGGCCGCCGAGGAGCCGCGCAAGCGCGTGCTCATCGCCGAAGACGAGGGGCTCATCCGCCTCGACCTGGCCGAGATGCTCACCGAGGAAGGCTATGAGGTCGTAGCCGAGGCAGCCGACGGTGAAGCCGCCGTCCGCCTCGCCGAGGAGCACCAGCCCGACCTGGTCATCTGCGACATCCAGATGCCGATCATGGACGGCCTCCAAGCCGCGGAGAAGATCGTCTCCGCGCGCATCGCGCCGGTCGTGATCCTCACCGCCTTCTCCCAGCGCGACCTCATCAGCCGCGCCACGTCCGCCGGCGCCATGGCCTATCTCGTGAAGCCCTTCCAGAAGTCCGACCTGGTCCCGGCCATCGAGCTCTCCCTCACCCGCTTCGCCGAGATGACCGCCCTCGAGAAGGAGGTCGCGAACCTCACCGAGCGCCTCGAGGTCCGCAAGCTCGTCGACCGCGCCAAGGGCCTGCTCATGACCCAGTACGGCATGCCCGAACCCGACGCCTTCCGCTGGATCCAGCGTGCCGCGATGGACCACCGCCTCTCGATGCGCGCCGTCGCCGAGCGCGTCATCGCCGAAGCCGAGCAGAAGGAAGCCCAGGAAGCCGAGTAGGCCTCCCGGAACTCCACGGCCCGCGGACCCCGGTCCGCGGGCCGTTTCGCATCCCCGGACCACGCGGCCCCCGCTTGCCGCCGAGTTGTCGTAGGCACTCGATAGGCTCGTGGGGTGACTTCTTCGCAATCGCGCCTGCTCCTGATCGACGGCCACTCGATGGCATACCGCGCGTTCTTCGCGCTCCCCGCCGAGAAGTTCGCCACCGACGACGGCCAGGTGACCAACGCCGTCTACGGTTTCGCGTCGATGCTCATCAACCTGCTCAAGGCCGAGGAGCCGACCCACATCGCGGTCGCCTTCGACCTCTCGCGCCACTCGTTCCGCACCGACGAGTACGCCGCCTACAAGGACGGCCGCGGCGAGACCCCGCAGGAGTTCAAGAGCCAGATCCCGATCATCCAGCAGCTCCTGGACGCCTTCGGCATCTCCTGGCTCACCAAGACGAACTACGAGGCCGACGACATCATCGCGACCCTCGCCACCCGCGCCGGCGAGGCCGGGTTCGCCACCCTCATCTCCTCGGGCGACCGCGACGCGATCCAGCTGGTCGGCGCCGACACGACCCTGCTCTACCCGGTCAAGGGCGTCACCGAGCTCGCCCGCTACACGCCCGAAGCCGTCGAGGCCAAGTACGGCGTCACCCCCGAGCGCTACCGCGACCTCGCCGCGCTCGTGGGGGAGAAGGCCGACAACCTCCCCGGCATCCCCGGCGTCGGCCCCAAGACCGCCGCGAAGTGGATCGTCAAGTACGGCTCCCTCGACGGCCTGGTCGCCAAGGCCGACGAGATCACCGGCAAGGCCGGGGACAACCTGCGCAGCCACCTCGACGACGTCCTGCGCAACCACCGCCTCAACGGCCTCGTGTGCGACCTCGAACTCGAATCGGGCCTCGACGACCTGGAGTGGCAGGGCTGGTCGGTCGCCGAGACCAACAGCCTCTTCGACGCCCTCCAGTTCCGCGCCCTCGGCGAGCGGCTCAACGCCAACCTCGCCTCCAAGGCCGTCGGTGCCGCAGTCGTCCCCGCCGCCGAGGTCGACCAGACCGAGGCCTCCGCGCTGGTGCCCGGCGGTCTCGCCACCTGGCTCGGCGCCCGTGAAGGCACCGTCGCGATCGCCTTCACCGGCACCTTCGCGTCCGGCGCCGGTTCGTTCGAGACGATCGCGCTGGCCGAAGGCGGCCAGGCGCTCTGGTTCGAGCCTTCGCAGCTCGACGCCGAGGACGAGACGACCTGGGCGGGCTGGCTCGCCGACCCCGCGAAGGGCAAGGTCGTGCACGACGCGAAGGCGTTCCTGTGGGGCGCCGACGCCGCGGGCTGGCCCGAGGTCGAGGGGATCAAGGCCGACACGGTGCTCGGTGCGTACCTGCTCAAGCCCGAGCAGCGCTCGTACGCTCTGGGCGATCTCGCCATGCAGTTCCTCGGCCGCGAGCTGGAGACCCCCGAGACGCCCGCCGCAGACGGCGCGCTCGTGGGTCTTGACGCCGCGATGCACGACGATTCGGCGAAGCTCGAAGCCGACTGCGCCGCCGCCGCGGTCATCGGCGACCTCGCCGCCGAGCAGACCGCCCGGCTGGCCGACCGCCACCAGGCGCGGCTCGCCGAGGAGATGGAGTACCCGCTCGCGGGCGTCCTGGCGCGCATGGAGATCCTCGGGATCGCCGCAGACGAGGGCCACTTCGCGGACATCGAGTCCGGGTTCGCCATGCAGTCCAAGGAGGCCACCGACCGCGCCCACGAGATCGTGGGCCGCCCCTTCAACGTCGGCTCGCCCAAGCAGCTCCAGGAGATCCTCTTCGAGGAGCTGAAGATGCCGAAGACCAAGCGCACTAAGACCGGTTACACCACCAATGCCGAAGCGCTGCAGCAGCTCTACGCGAAGAACCAGCACCCGCTCCTGGAGCAGCTGCTGCGGTTCCGCGACGTCGAGAAGCTCAAGCAGATCGTCGCCACCCTGCGCGCGACCATCCAGACGGACGGGCGCATCCACACCACGTTCCACCAGACCGTGGCCGCGACCGGTCGCCTCTCCTCGGCCGACCCGAACCTGCAGAACATCCCGGTCCGCTCCGAGGCCGGGCGCAACATCCGTGCCGGGTTCGTGGTCTCCGAGGGCTTCGAGTCCCTCATGACCATCGACTACAGCCAGATCGAGATGCGGATCATGGCGAGCCTCACCGGCGACGAGGGGTTGATCGACGCGTTCGTCTCAGGCGAGGACATCCACCGCGCCGTCGCCGCGAAGGTCTTCTCCGTCGCGCCCGAGGCCGTCACCGCCGAGCACCGCCGCAAGATCAAGGCCATGTCCTATGGGCTCGCCTACGGCCTGTCCACGTACGGCCTGAGCCAGCAGCTCGCGGTCTCCACCGAGGAGGCCCAGCAGCTCTCGAACGACTACTTCGCGCGCTTCGGGAAGGTCCGCGACTACCTGCACCGGGTGGTCGAGGAGGCCAGGAAGACCGGTTACACCGAGACGATCATGGGCCGGCGCCGCTACTTCCCGGACCTCACCTCGGACAACCGCCAGCGCCGCGAGATGGCCGAGCGGGCCGCGCTCAACGCGCCGATCCAGGGCAGTGCCGCCGACATCATGAAGACCGCGATGCTCGGCGTCGACCGCGCGCTGCGGGCCTCCGGGCTCGCCTCGCGCGTGCTGCTCCAGGTCCACGACGAACTCGTCTGCGAAGTCGCACCCGGTGAGGCGAAGGCGCTCGAAACGCTCGTGCGCGAGCAGATGTCGAACGCCGCCGAGCTCGCGGTGCCGCTCACCGTCTCGGCCGGATTCGGCGAGTCGTGGGAAGCCGCTGCCCATTAGCGGGTCAAGGCGCCCGCTTGCCGGCCTTCAATGTGCGTGGCTGTCACCACGAGTCCCCGGCCCGGACTGGCGCGGCGTTATCGCGCACGGTAACCTGGGATGGCCTGGGCATGTCCGCGTCCTCAGAATGGAGTAGGACGCGTTGCCAGCGGCAAGGGCGGCCCGGGAACGAACTGCGAGCATTCGCGTCTAGCGAGGGCGCGGGCGCGAGCCCACGATTCTTACGTATCCGGAGCACCAGCCCACATGACGAGCAGCATCGAGGCCACCTCGAGCAACGCTGAGAACAGCACGGTCGAAGAAGTCTTTTCCGACGAGGAACTCCTCGCGGCGATCGACGCGACCATCAAATACTTCAATGACGGCGATATCGTCGAAGGTACCGTCGTCAAGGTCGACCGGGATGAAGTCCTGCTCGACATCGGCTACAAGACCGAGGGCGTCATCCCCTCGCGCGAGTTGTCGATCAAGCACGACGTGGACCCCGAAGACGTCGTCTCTGTGGGCGATCACGTTGAGGCCCTCGTCCTCCAGAAGGAGGACAAGGAAGGCCGTCTGATCCTCTCGAAGAAGCGCGCGCAGTACGAGCGTGCGTGGGGCACCATCGAGAAGATCAAGGAAGAGGACGGCGTCGTTCGCGGCTCGGTCATCGAAGTGGTCAAGGGCGGTCTCATCCTCGACATCGGCCTGCGCGGCTTCCTGCCCGCGTCCCTGGTCGAGATGCGTCGTGTGCGCGACCTGCAGCCGTACGTCGGCCGCGAGCTCGAAGCCAAGATCATCGAACTCGACAAGAACCGCAACAACGTGGTCCTGTCGCGTCGCGCCTGGCTCGAGCAGACCCAGTCCGAGGTCCGCACCGAGTTCCTGCACCAGCTTGCGAAGGGCCAGGTCCGCAAGGGCACGGTCTCCTCGATCGTCAACTTCGGCGCGTTCGTCGACCTCGGCGGGGTCGACGGCCTGGTGCACGTCTCCGAGCTGTCCTGGAAGCACATCGACCACCCGTCCGAGGTCGTCGAGGTCGGTCAGCCGGTCGAGGTCGAGGTCCTCGAGGTGGACCTGGACCGCGAGCGCGTCTCCCTGTCGCTGAAGGCGACCCAGGAAGACCCGTGGCGCCAGTTCGCCCGCACCCACGCGATCGGTCAGATCGTGCCGGGCAAGGTCACCAAGCTCGTCCCCTTCGGCGCGTTCGTGCGCGTCGAGGACGGCATCGAGGGCCTGGTGCACATCTCCGAGCTGGCCGAGCGCCACGTGGAGGTGCCCGAGCAGGTCGTCAAGGTCGGCTCCGACGCCATGGTCAAGGTCATCGACATCGACCTGGACCGCCGCCGGATCTCGCTCTCGCTCAAGCAGGCCAACGAGGCCTTCGTCGAGAACGAGGAGCAGTTCGACCCGACGCTGTACGGCATGGCCGCGCAGTACGACGACCAGGGCAACTACATCTACCCGGACGGTTTCGACTCCGAGACCGGCGAGTGGATGGAGGGCTTCGACGAGGCCCGCGAGGAGTGGGAGCGGCAGTACGCCGAGGCCCGCACCCGCTGGGAGGAGCACGGCAAGCAGATCGCCGAGCGCGTCATCACCGAGGCTCCCGCCAAGCCCGCCGAGGGCGAAGCGGCCCCCAAGGGCGACAAGAAGGGCGGCAAGGCTCCTGAGAAGAAGTCGGCCCCGGCCGAGCCTCAGGGCACCCTGGCCACCGACGAGGCGCTCGCGGCTCTCCGCGAGAAGCTCGCCGGCAACTAGGTTCGTCGCTCGTTTAGCTGAATTACACACTGCCCGTCCCAGGCTGTTGGTCTGGGGCGGGTAGTGTTTTATTTGTGCTTAGAGTCGCATTGACAGGTGGCATCGGAGCCGGTAAGAGCACGGTCGCAGCGAAGCTGTCTGAGCTAGGGGCCCGCGTCGTCGACGCGGATGCCCTCTCCCGCGAGGTCGTCGCCCCGAACACCGAGGGGCTGGCCGCGGTGGTCTCCCGTTTCGGTCCCGGAGTGCTCGACGCCGACGGCGCGTTGGACCGCGCCGAACTCGCGAAGATCGTCTTCAGCAGCCCGCCCGCCCGGGCGGAGCTCGAGGCGATCGTGCACCCGCGCGTTCGGGCCCGTGCCCGTCAGCTCACCGATGCCATGCCCGAGGACGCCATCGTCGTCCAAGACATTCCGCTCCTGGCCGAAACAGGTCAGGCGCCCGGCTTCCACCTCAACATCGACGTGGAAGCGCCGCGAGAGCTCAGGCTCGAACGGCTCGCCGAGCGGGGCCTGCCCCGCGCCGACGCCCTCCGCCGGATCGACGCCCAGGCTTCCGACACCGAACGCCGCGAGGTCTGCGACGTCGTGATCCACAACGGCGGCGACCTGAACGAACTCGAGCACCGGGTCGAGCTCCTGTGGGTCGACCGCATCGTGCCGTACGCCGAGAACCTTCGCGAGAGCCGCTACGAACCCCGGCCCGAGAAGATCCAGCTCGTCGAGACCGACCCGCAATGGGCGCGTCGCTTCGAGCACTTGGCCGCGCGCCTGCGCCGCGTCCTCGGGCCGAGCGCGGTGCGCATCGACCACGTGGGCTCGACGGCCGTCGCGGGCCTGCCCGCGAAGGACGTCATCGACATCCAGGTCACGGTGGTGGCGCTGCCGATCGTGGACGCCTTCGCCGAAGCGCTCGGCGACGCCGGCTTCTACGGCAAGGCGCTGAACGATTCGCCGAAGCCCGAGTTCCCGGACCCGCTGGACTGGGAGAAGCGCTTCTACGGGTACGCCGATCCCGGCAACATCGCCCATGTCCACTTCCGGCCGATCGACAGCCCGGGTCAGCGGTTCGCGCTGCTGTTCCGCGACTGGATGCGCGCCGACCCGGCCGCTCGCCGGGACTACGCGCAGGCCAAGGGCGTGCTGGCGACCAAGGTCGATTCGACCGCGGACTACGCCGAGGCCAAGGAGCCCTGGTTCGACCATGAAGGCTGGCCCCGCGCCAACCGCTGGGCCGCCGAGACCGGCTGGCACGCGCCGGTCTGCTAAGCGGAGGTGATTGCGAAAGGGCCCGGCCGAACGGCCGAGCCCTTTCAGCGTCTCCGGTGTCAGCCGATTTTTTCGGCGAGCTCCCAGGGGATCTCGACCATTGGGAAGTCCTCATCGGACAGTTCTGCGCTCGCGACACCGTAGAACGACACCATCTCGACCTCGCGCAGTTGCTCGCTTTCGAGGTGGTAGCGGAACGCCGAGCGGCCCGCGGCAGCTTCGGCGTCGCCGGCGACCGGGAACTCGACGACCTTCACCTCGGTGCCGTCGACGTCGTCGACCCGGAGGAGGAACGCCTTCTCCGCAATCACGTCCGCGTCCTCGGCCTCCTCGGCGGCCATCTCCAGGACTCGGAAGACCAGCGATTCGACCGGGCCGAAGTGCTCGGCCGCGTCCTCGTCGGTGAGCGCGTGCGCCTCCCAGCCCTCGGTGGGCGGCGTCTCGGGCAGCTCGTCGCCCTCAGCGGCGGCGGTCGCGTAGCCGCCGGGCCGGGCCAGGAGCAGCCGCTGGCCGTTCGCGTCCGTCAAGTGCAGGTACGCGGTCATGGTGCGCCAGTCGATCGAGCCGCGGCCCGTGGTCACCTGGCCGTCGCCGGTCGGCACCGTGAGCTCCACCTCGGCGGTGTCCTCCCAGTTGCCCTTTCGCACCTCCGCGATCGTCGCCGCCAGGTCCTCGTCGACCGCGGTGGGCGCGATCGCCGGGCCGCCCAGCAGGTCGTTGGCCGTGAGACCGCTCGCGTCGAACTCGACGTCGCGCAGGAAGTCCACGGCCGAGAGGCGCTCCTCGCCGGTGTTCACCTGGAAGCGGCGGAGGTTCCCGTCCGCGTCCAGCGAGTACAGGGCCTCCGGGCTCGCGCCCTGGGCGGTCCCGGGAGCGGTCTCGACCATGATCGGCGCGCGGAAGGAGTCGACCGGCTCGCCGTCGATGACCCCCTCCTCCCGCCATGTGGCCTGCTTCGCCAGCTCGGCGGGGTCGTCGGCCTCGGCACTGCTCAGCGTGAACAGCGACGACGCGAGGATGTCGACGGTCGTCTCCAGGGGCGTGACAGCGCCCGCGAGCATCTGCCGGGTGGTCCAGCCGTCCTCGGGGACGCGCAGCTCGCTGAAGGCCGCCTCATCGTCCGCGCGGGTGGCGATGAGGCCCGGTATGGCCTGGATCAGCCGGTGCCCGCCCTCGGCGTCGGGAACGCGCGCGTACAGCATCGGCTGCTGCCAGTCGACGAACCCGTCCGCCGTGACCGTCCCGCCGCCGGTCGGCACGCTGATGCGCACCGCCACCGGCTCGGAGCCGTGGTTGCGCTCGCGCAACCCGGCCAGGAGCGCGGCCTCCTCCTCGTTCACGGGCCGCTCGGCGTTCGCACCGCCCGGGCTGCACGAGACGGCGAACCAGCCGGCGACGGCGATCGCGACGATGATGGCCATGACCCACATCAGGGCCGATTTCCAGGGGACTGCGGTAGTGGAGCTCACGCAGGGACCAACGAGCCGGACCGGGAAAAGTCACCGCCGATCGCGAACTGTGTCGTACCCCGGCGCTACGGTTGGGCCGTGGCATTCGATATTCCGCGCGCCGAAGGGCGCTTCGAGGTGGTAGCCGACTGGGAGCCGTCGGGGGACCAGCCGACCGCGATCGCCCAGCTGACCGAACGGGTCGAGAGGGGCGAGCGGGACGTGGTCCTGCTCGGCGCGACCGGCACCGGCAAGTCGGCCACGTCCGCGTGGCTCATCGAGAAGCTCCAGCGCCCCGCGCTGGTGATGGTCCACAACAAGACCCTCGCCGCGCAGCTGGCGAAGGAGCTGCGCGAGCTCCTGCCGAACAACGCGGTCGAGTACTACGTCTCGTACTACGACTACTACCAGCCCGAGGCGTACGTCGCGCAGTCCGACACCTACATCGAGAAGGACGCCTCGATCAACGAGGAGGTCGAGCGGCTGCGCCACCGCGCCACCTACTCGCTGCTCACCCGCCGCGACGTGGTCGTGGTGGCCACCGTCTCGGCGATCTACGGCCTCGCCACCCCCGCCGAGTACCTCGAGCAGGCCACCGAGGTGGCCGTGGGCCAGGAGTGGGACCGCGACAAGCTGCTGCGGCGGCTCGTCGACGTCCAGTACGGCCGCAACGACGTCGCGTTCACCCGCGGCACCTTCCGGGTGCGCGGCGACACGATCGAGATCATCCCGGCCTACGAGGAGCTGGCGATCCGCATCGAGATGTTCGGCGACGAGATCGACCGGCTCTACTACCTCCACCCGATCACCGGCGACGTGATCCGCGAGGTCGACCGGGTGCTCATCTTCCCCGGCTCGCACTACGCCACGGGCAACGAGCGGATGGCCCGCGCGATCCGGGACATCGAGGTCGAGCTCGAGGAGCGCCTCGCCGAGCTCGAAGGGCAGGGCAAGCTCCTGGAGGCCCAGCGGCTGCGCATGCGCACCGTGTTCGACCTGGAGAACATGAAGCAGATCGGCACCTGCAACGGCATCGAGAACTACTCCCGCCACATCGACGGCCGCGCCGCGGGCACCCCGCCGCACACCCTGCTCGACTACTTCCCGTCCGACTTCGTCACCATCGTCGACGAGTCGCACCAGACCATCCCGCAGATCGGCGCGATGCATGAGGGCGACGCCTCGCGCAAGCGCAACCTGGTGGACTTCGGCTTCCGGCTGCCCAGCGCGCTCGACAACCGGCCGCTGCGCTTCGACGAGTTCCGCGAGCGCGTGGGCCAGAGCGTCTACCTCTCGGCCACCCCGGGCAAGTGGGAACTGGAGCAGACCAAGGGCCAGTTCGTGGAGCAGGTGATCCGCCCCACCGGCCTGGTCGACCCGCACGTGGAGGTGCGCCCGACCAAGGGCCAGATCGACGACCTCATGTACGAGATCAACGAGCGCGCCAAGAAGAACGAGCGCGTGCTCGTCACCACCCTCACCAAGAAGATGGCCGAGGACCTCACGGACTACTTCATGGACAACGGCATCCGGGTGCGCTACCTGCACTCGGAGGTCGAGACCCTGCGCCGGGTCGAGCTGCTGGGGGAGCTGCGGCGCGGCGACTACGACGTCCTCGTCGGCATCAACCTCCTCCGGGAGGGCCTCGACCTGCCCGAGGTCTCGCTGGTGGCGATCCTTGACGCGGACAAGGAGGGGTTCCTGCGCTCGGGGACCTCGCTGATCCAGACGATCGGCCGCGCGGCCCGCAACGTCTCGGGCACGGTGCTCATGTACGCCGACAAGCTCACCGACTCGATGAAGGCGGCGCTGGACGAGACCGACCGCCGCCGCGAGAAGCAGATCGCCTACAACAAGGCGCACGGCGTCGACCCGCAGCCGCTGCGCAAGCGCATCGGCGACATCATGGAGGACCTGTACGAGTCCGCCGCCGACACCGCGAGGCTGGTCGACGAGGACCCGTGGGCGACCCTCCCGAAGGGCAAGCGCGAGCAGGGCGCCGGGAAGGTCCGCTCGGAGATCCTCAAGCAGCTCGACGAGCGCAACGAGCAGATGCTCGCGGCCGCAAGGGAACTCAGGTTCGAACTCGCCGCCGCCTACCGGGACGAGATCACCGATCTCAAGCGCGAACTCCGAGAAATCGACGAAGCCGGAGCTTAGAGCGAAGCGAGCGGCCCGCGCCGGGGAGGGCGGGGGCCCCGCGGGGCGGGCGCCGGGGGCGGGGGGGGGGG
>NZ_JAPZVR010000001.1:28067-96988 GCF_027622855.1 Glycomyces algeriensis
ATCACACCCGCAACCCCCCCCAAACCGACCCCCCCGTCGCTCACCCCCACCCCCGCGCCCCGCGCCTTCAGGCGCGGGCCGCTCGCTGCAATGCCGTCTAGCCGGTGTGCCTAGTCGATGTCGTTGAAGTGTTCGACAAGCGGGGGCTGGGCGAAGAACGGGCCGATGGCCTCGCGCCATTTCACGTACCGGTCGGTCTCGCGGAAGCCCTGCTCATGGGCCTCGACCGAGTCCCACTCGATGAGGAGCACGAAGCGGCCCGGCGATTCGACGCCCTGCGTCATGCGCATGGTGCGCAGGCCGGGGGAGGCCTTCACGAGCTCGCGGGCGGAGCGGTACGCCTCCTTGAAAGCGTCTTCCTGCCCGGGGGTGACCTTGATTTCAGCGACTTCGAGAACCATGAGCGGAGCCTTCCACAGCTGCCGCCGAAGCGGCACCACCTGGCGTACTGTCGAGAGTGAAGTCACATATCCGACTGATGACAAGTCGGCTTCCGGCAGGCAGAATAGTCCCGTCTGTTCAGAATCAGGTATGTGGGGAGTATCCCGCAGCGCTCGCCGCTGTTAGCGTCGTCGTCAATGCACGGGACCGCGATCGGTCCCCGGTGGCGCTGGTCCGCAAGGACCGGGAGAGACCATGTGACCCTCCAAAGGCAAGGAAGGCAACACATTGGACCTCCCCCCGTGGGCCTGGGCTCTCACGATGGTGGTGCTGGCCTCCGTGGTCGTACTCGACCTCGCGATGGCCATCCGCAACCCCCACAAGCTCTCGACGAAGGAAGCGGCCTCCTGGGCCGGCGTCTACATCGGCGCGGCGCTGGTCTTCGGCGTCATCATGTTCGTCACCCAAGGCGCGACTTACGGCGGGCAGTTCTACGCCGGCTACCTGACCGAGCTGGCGCTCTCGGTCGACAACCTCTTCGTCTTCCTGCTCATCATCCAGGGCTTCCGCGTCCCCGCGGTCCTCCAGTCGCGCGTGCTGCTCGTCGGCATCGTCCTCTCGATCATCCTCCGCGGCGGGTTCATCGCGGTGGGCTCCGTGCTCATCGCTAAGTTCAGCTGGGTCTTCCTCATCTTCGGCGCGATCCTCATCTGGACCGCGATCGGGCAGCTCCGCGAGAACGCCCACGAAGGCGAGGAGGGCGAGGAGCACTACGAGAAGTCGCGCTTCATGAAGTTCGCCGAGTCGAAGATGCGCGTCAGCGCCGACTACCACGGCAGCAAGCTCTTCACCCGCATCGACGGCGTCAAGTTCGTGACGCCGCTGCTGCTGGCGATGATCGCGATCGGCTCGACGGACATCCTGTTCGCGCTCGACTCGATCCCGGCCATCTTCGGCCTCACCCAGGAGCCGTACCTGGTCTTCACCGCCACGATCTTCGCGCTCATGGGCCTGCGCCAGCTGTACTTCCTGCTGGCCGCGATGCTCAAGTCGCTGAAGTACCTGCACCTGGGCCTGGCCGCGATCCTCGGCTGGATCGGCGTCAAGCTCGTCATGAACGGCCTGGCCGAGAACCAGCTGCCGTTCATCAACGGCGGCCACCACATCGAGTGGATGCCGCACATCCCGACCACGATCTCGCTCGGCATCATCGCCGGCGTGCTGGCCGCGGTCGTGCTGGCGAACTGGATCCTGCTGCGCCGCCAGGGCAAGTCCTTCAATGAGCTCTTCGCGGAGTCCGAGGCCGAGATGGCGGCGACCTCCCCCGCGGTCGCAGGCGTCGAGAAGTAAGCACAGCGAGCGAACGGCCCGCCTCCCCGAAAAAGGGAAGGCGGGCCGTTTCGTCGCTGCCGTCTCGTTTCCGGCGTCTCAGGCCTGCACGGGCAGGCGGCGGCAGGCGGTGATGCCGGCCAGTTCGGAGTCTTTGAGGGATTCGACGACGACCTTGCCGTAGACCGAGGACGAGAAGATGACCTCGGGCAGGTCGGTCTGGCTGCGCTCGGCCATGATGGCCGGGGTCCGGGGGTCGCCGCCGTGCTCGATGAACACCAGGTCGCCGGGGTGGAGGTCCTCGAACTGGACCGCTTCGCCGGACTCGATGAGCGCGTCGTTGAAGCGCGGCACGTCGATGCCGAGCTGGCGGTAGACGATCCAGACCAGGCCGGGGGCGTCGATGCCGTAGGCGCTGACGCCGCCGTGGAGGTACGGGATCTCCAGGAGCTGCTGGGCGAGTTTCACCGCGTCGAGCCCGGCCGCGATTAGCGCGGTCGAGGGCGCTGCGGTGACGGGCTCGTTGGCGAGGTCGCGCTGGGGCACCCAGCCGGGCTGCCGCGGCCCGGGCAGGCCCACGGGGACCCAGCCGCGGTAGGCGGCGCCGACGACCCGCAGGCGGGTGCCGAGGGTGACGCCCGGGATGGCCACGTCGCCGCCGGGCTCGTCCCGCACGGCGGTCGCAGTGGCGCTCACGAAGTGCTCGACGCCCTCGGTGTCGCCCTCTGCGGGGTACACGAGCTGGTCGAGCGGGACCCAGCCTGAGGTGTCCTGCTGCGGGCAGGCGACCTCGGCCCAGCCGTCGGCCACTTGGCGGACGTCGACGCGGGTGCCGAGGAGGCACTGGGTGCGCACGCGTCCCTTGAGGCCGTTGGCGCGGATGTCGTTGGTGAGCCGGGCGACCCATTCGCGGATGGCGGACGGCACGCCGAGCGCGAGGCGGTCCTCCGGTCCTGGGGCCGAGGGCTGGGCCCAGAGGGTCGCGACTGCGACGGCGATCAACGCCGGTTGTCCAGGTGCGATCGGCACGGTTGGTTCTCTCCGGATGGCTCGAGCGGTTCGTCGTGTGAAACGCGAGCAGGGGGGACCTCCACCAGCCCGCCGCGTTCTTCGCAGCACCGACCACCCACTGTAGCAAGTGTATCCGGATCGCGACGCTGCGGTCTGAGGGTGATGCGGGAGGCGTATTGCACGCAATGGCCGTGAACCATGCGAAAGGTCCCGCGCCTCCGCGCTGTGGCAAGATTTTTGCCATGACCGCAGTGCACGAAGCCCTCAGCCGCCTGTCCGCCGCCGCAGACGCGGGGGAGGCCCCGGCCGCCGCCGACCTCGAAGCGGTGCTGGCGAGCGCGGACGCCGAGCTCATGGACGTGGTGGCCGCGGCGGCGCGGCTCCGATTCCGCCACTTCGGGAACACGGTCAAGCTCAACTACCTGGTGAACCTGAAGAGCGGGCTGTGCCCGGAGGACTGCAACTACTGCTCGCAGCGGCTCGGCTCGAAGGCCGACGTCCTCAAGTACACGTGGCTGAGCCCGGAGCAGGCCGCCGAGCAGGCCGCGGCCGGCGTCTCGGGCGGCGCCTCGCGGGTGTGCCTGGTCGCGAGCGGGCGCGGTCCGACCGATATGGACGTCGAGCGCGTGGGCAAGACCATCGCCGCGGTGAAGAACGCCGCCCCCGGCGTCGAGGTGTGCGCCTGCCTGGGCCTGCTCAAGGACGGCCAGGCCGAGCGCCTCGCCGACCTCGGCGCGGACGCCTACAACCACAACCTCAACACGTCGGAGGACACGTACGCCGAGATCTGCTCGACCCACACCTTCAGCGACCGCGTGGACACCGTCAACGCGGCGCACGGCGCGGGCCTGTCCCCGTGCTCGGGCCTGATCGCGGGCATGGGGGAGTCGGACGCCGACCTCGTCTCGGTCGCCCTGGGGCTCAGGGGGCTCGACGTGGACTCGATCCCGGTGAACTTCCTGCTGCCCTTCGACGGCACGCCCCTCGAGGCCACGTGGGAGCTCGACCCGCGCCGGTGCCTGCGCATCCTCGCGATGGTGCGCTTGGCGAACCCGGCCGCGGAGGTGCGCCTCGCGGCGGGCCGCGAGGTCCACTTGCGGCACATGCAGGGCGTGGCGCTCCAGATCGTCAACTCGATCTTCCTGGGGGACTACCTCACCAGCGAAGGCCAGGCGGCGAAGGACGACCTCGCCCTCATCGCCGACGCCGGGCTGGTGCCCCTCGGCCTGGAGACCGCCCCGGAGGCGGTTCGCGAAGCGGTGAAGCCCCGCAAGCGCGGCGCGGGCACCGACGTGGCCCCCAACGCCTGAACCGGGGACGGTGTCGGACCCCGTCCGTACGATCGGGACGGGGCGCCGCGCACCGTGGCCGGCGCCGGACAGGAGGCACCGACATGGCCCGATACCTGATCTCGTTCGACGACGGCGCGATGACCTTCCCCGAGGAGGACCTCGCCGAGGTCGGCCGGGAGACCCGCGCGGTGGTCGAGGCGGCGAAGGCCGCCGGCGTCTGGATCTTCGGCGCGGGGATGGAACGCCAGCGCGCCCAGATCGTGGGCACCGACGGCACGGTCACCGATGGACCGTTCCCCGAGACCAAAGCGGTCCTCGGCGGGTTCTCGATCCTCGAAGTGGACTCGCACGAGGAGGCCCTGGCATGGGCCGCGAAGCTCGCCGCGTCCTGCCGGTGCGCGCAGGAGGTCCGGGTCCTGCTGTACGACCCGGACTCCTGAACCGCCCTCAGACGAGCGGCGCGGTGGACTCGCGGACGACGAGCTCGGTGGCGAGCTCGAGGCGGGGCGAGTCGATGTCGTTGCCGGCGGCCATCTCCAGGACCGTGCGGGCGGCGAGGGCGCCCATCTCGGCGAGGGGTTGGCGGACGGTGGTCAGCGGCGGGCTGGTCCAGCGCGACTCGGGCAGGTCGTCGAAGCCGATGACGCTCACGTGCTCGGGGATGCGCAGGCCCGCTTGGCGGATGGCCTCGTAGGCGCCGAAGGCCATCTGGTCCGAGGAGGCGAAGATCGCGGTGGGCGGCTCGGGGAGGCGCAGGAGCGAGGAAGCGGCGTCGAAACCGGACTGGTGGTAGAAGTCGCCGTCGTAGATCAGCGTCGGGTCGTAGGTGAGGCCGGCCGCGTCGAGGGCGGCGCGGTAGCCGTCGAAGCGCGCCCGGGAGCAGAGCACCTGCTTCGGGCCATGGATGAAGCCGATACGGGTGTGGCCCAAGGAGATCAGGTGCTCGGTCGCGGCCAGGCCGCCGGCCCAGTTGGTGGCGCCGATCGCCGGCGCGTCCATCGTGGGGCCGCCGGAGGGGTCGAGCACGACCATCGGGACGCCGAGGTGGCGCAGCTGCTCCAGGATCGGGGACGCGAGCTGGGAGACCACCAGGATCACGCCGTCGGAGGCGCGGGTGCGGAGGTTGTCCAGCCACTGTTCGGTCGAGGCGCGGCGGCGGTGGACCGCCGAGACCACGGTGCCGACGCCGGAGGCGTGGGCCGCGTCCTCGACGCCGCGGATGATCTCCACGGCCCAGGGGCTGTCCAGCTCGTTGAAGACGAGGTCGACCAGGCGCGCGCGGCTGGGTGCGCGGGTGGAGCGGCGGCGCTGGTAGCCGCGCTCGTTCAGCAGTTCCTCGACGCGTTTGCGCGTCTCGGGGGCGACGTCCGAGCGGCCGTTGATGACGCGCGAGACCGTCGGCACGCTGACGCCGGCCTCGTCGGCGATGGCGCGGATCGTGATGCGCCCATGTTCGTCTTCGCTCAAGGGTCCTCCTGGTCGTTCCTGCCCAACCGTAGTGCCGACATCTTATAGTGGCGCCTCTGGGCTCCCGGATTCCACCCGAAACTTTCGAGAAGTTTGCTCGATAAATCGTCGTGGGCAAACGCATCCCAAGCTCAGATTGAGCCTAGAAGTACCCCGTCATCAATGTTATGGTGTGCAAACCTGTATCGAAAACGATCAGAAAAGTTTCAGAAACTATCGGCCCGGAACCAGCAGTTCCAATGCTCCGGGCCGCTTGAGTGGAGCAGCATGGACACCGACACCCCCGCGGACGCGGCCGAACGCGCCGCCGGTCTTGTCAAGCGGATGACGCTCGAAGAGAAATGCGCGCAGCTGTACGGCCTGTGGCGCGGCGTCGACGCTGACGCCGGCGACATGGCCCCGCACCAGAGCGAGCAGAACAGCGGGGTCTCCGAGGACGAGGCCATCGCGCACGGGCTGGGCCAGCTGACCCGCCCCTTCGGCTCGGCGCCCGTCCCGGCCGCCGAAGGCGCGGCCAACCTCGCCGCCCTGCAGCAGCGCATCCGGGCCTCCAGCCGCTTCGGCATCGCCGCCCTGGCCCACGAGGAGTGCCTCACCGGCTTCATGGCCCACGGCGCGACCATCTTCCCGACCGCCCTCGCCTGGGGCGCGACCTTCGACCCCGAGCTCGTCGGCGCGATGGCCCAGCAGATCGGCGTCACCATGCGCAGCGTCGGCGTCCACCAGGGCCTCGCCCCCGTCCTGGACGTCGTCGCCGACTCGCGCTGGGGGAGGACCGAGGAGACGATGGGCGAGGACCCGTACCTGACGGGCACACTCGCGACCGCGTACGTCTCGGGCCTGCAGGACTCCGGAATCATCGCCACCCTGAAGCACTTCGCCGGCTACTCCGCCTCGCACGCGGCCCGCAACTTCGGCCCGGTCTACATGGGCCCCCGGCAGTTCGCCGAGACCTACCTGACCCCCTTCGAGATGGCCGTGCGCATCGGCCGCGCCGGCTCCGTGATGCCCTCCTACGCCGCCAACGACGGCGTCGCCTCCCACGCCAACCCCCAACTGCTGCAGACCGTCCTTCGCGACGAATGGGGCTTCGAGGGCACCGTCGTCTCCGACTACTTCGGCGTCAACTTCCTCAACTCCCTCCACGGCGTCGCCGCCGACCGCGCCGAAGCGGCCGTCCTCAGCCTCGCGGGCGGCGTGGACGTCGAGCTCCCCAGCGTCGACTGCTACGGCGAGCCCCTGCAGTCCGCCGTCGCCGCCGGCCGCATCGACGAAGGCGTGATCGACCGCGCCGTCGAGCGCGTGCTCACCCAGAAGATCGAGCTCGGCCTGCTCGACGAGCTCCCCGAGCCCGCCGCGGAGATCGACCTCGACCCGCCCCACGCCCGCGCGCTGGCCGCCGAGGTGGCCCGCAAGTCGATCGTGCTGCTCGCCAACGACGGCACGCTGCCGCTCGCGGCCGAGCCCGGGCGGATCGCCCTCGTCGGCCCCGTCGCGGACGACAAGGCCGTCATGCTCGGCTGCTACGCGTTCCCGAACCACCACGGCCGCAACGACGCCGCGTCCATCGACTCGGACGACCCGTACCCGCACGTGGACATGGGCGTCTCGATCGCGACGCTCGTCGAGCGGCTCACCGCGGACCTCCCGGCCGCGGCGATCGAGCACCTCGCGGCGGGCTCCGTGCTCGACGCCTCCGACGCCGAGATCGCCGCCGCGGCGAACGCGGCCGCCGCCGCCGACCTCGCGATCATCGCCGTCGGCGACCGCTCCGGGCTCTTCGGCCGGGGCACCTCCGGCGAGGGCTGCGACGCTCCGACCCACGCGCTGCCGGGCCGCCAGCCCGAACTGCTCGAAGCGGTGCTCGACTCGGGCACGCCCACGGTGGTCGTCGTGATCTCCGGCCGCCCGTACGCGCTCGGCACGGCCCCCGACCGGGCCGCCGCCATCGTGCAGGCGTTCCTGCCCGGCCAGGAGGGCGCGAGCGCGATCAGCGCGGTGCTCACCGGCGCGGCCGAGCCCGAAGGCCGCCTGCCCGCGGGCGTCCCGGCGCGCCCCGACTCGCCGCCCGCCACCTACCTGGCCCCCGAGCTGGCCCGCCGCTCCTCGGTATCCACAGTGGATCCGACTGCCCGCTACCTCTTCGGCCACGGCCTCTCCTACACCGAGTTCACCTGGGACGAGGCGGCGCTCGTCTCCGGCGCGCAGGTCGAGCCCGACGGGACCGTCGAGCTCGCAGTGCGCGTGCGCAACACCGGCGAGCGCCACGGCACCGAGGTCGTGCAGCTCTACCTCCACGACCCGGTCGCCTCCGCGGTCCGCCCGGTGCAGCGCCTGGTCGGCTTCGCACGGCTCGACCTGGCCCCCGGGGAGGCACGCGAGGCCCGCTTCGCCATGCCCGTCGAACTGGCCGCGTTCGTGGGCGTCGACGGCGAGTGGACCGTCGAGGCCGGGGCGCTCGAACTTCGCCTCGCTCGCTCGGCGGCGGACACCGTGGCCGCGCTGAACGTCGAGGTGACCGGCACCCGCCGCCTGGAACCGGGCACCCGGGCGCTGGCGACCCAAGTCACTGCCGCGACCGTTGTCGGCTAATATCTACCAGAACGCTGGAAAGCGTTTACAGGCCCTCGTGACAAAGGAGTCCACTGTGTCCTCCCCTTACCGCCTCGCCGTAGTCGGCACCGGCGGCATCGCCCACCTGCACGCCGAGCAGCTGCGCGACCACTGTCAAGGCCGGATCGAGCTGGTCGCGGCCGTCGACCCCGACGCCGACCGCCTCAGCGCGTTCAAGGAGAAGTTCGGCGTCGAGCACGGCTACGCCTCCATCGAGGAGCTGCTCGCCGCCGAGACCCTCGACCTGGTCGACCTCTGCACCCCGCCCGTGGCCCACGCGCCCGGCGCCATCGCCGCCCTCGAGGCCGGCGTCGGCGTCATCTGCGAGAAGCCCCCGGCGCTGAGCCTCGCCGAGTTCGACCGGATCGCGGCCGCCGCGTCCGCCTCGAAGGGCGACTTCGCGCTCATCTCCCAGCACCGCTTCGGCTCCGCCGCCGAACGCGTGCGCGACATGACCGCCTCGGGCGTCCTCGGACGCCTCGCCGTCGCCAAGTGCGACACCCTCTGGTACCGCCCCGAGGAGTACTTCGCGGTCGAATGGCGCGGGCGCTGGGAGACCGAGGGCGGCGGCCCCACCATGGGCCACGGCATCCACCAGATCGACACGCTGCTCTCCCTGGTCGGCCCCTGGTCCGAAGTGGTCGCCACCGCGCACCGCCACCGCCGCATCACCAACACCGAGGACGTCTCCCACGCGATCGTCACCCTCGAGTCCGGCGCGTCCGTGGTCATCACGAATTCGCTGCTCAGCCCGCGCGAGGTCTCGCAGATCCGGCTCGACTACGACAACGCCACCGTCGAGCTCGACCACCTCTACGGCTACGGCGACGACAACTGGAGCATCCACCCGGTCGACGCGGCCGCCGAGGAAGTGAACCTCGCCTGGGCGGGCGAGCCCCGCGGCAAGTCCTCGGGCCACTACGCGCAGTTCCTGCGCATCGCCGACGCCCTCGATGGCAAGTCCGCCCCGCCGGTCACCGTCGGCGAGGCACGCCGCACCCTGGAGCTGCTCGCCGCGATCTACGCCTCCGCCTTCACCGGCAAGCGCGTCCGCGCCGGCGAGATCGACCCGACCTCGCCGTTCTACCAGCGCATGGACGGCTCAGGCGCCCCCTGGCCCGACCGCAAGTGACCGCCCGACAGCGCTGCTGAACCGAACCACGACTGGAGAGCACACCGATGACGCTGCAACTCGACGACAACGGCACCGCCGTCACCGTCAACAAGGGCGGCCTGACGATCCTGCGGTACGTCTACCGCCCCGACAACGACCAGTTCGAATCCCCGCGGCCCTACTTCGAGCCGCTCTACGACCTCGCCGGCAACCAGGTGAGCCTCTACCGCCCGCACGACCACGTCTGGCACAAGGGCATCGCGCTCTCCCTGCCGAACGCGGGCCCCGAGAACTTCTGGGGCGGGCGCACCTTCCGCCGCGGCCAGGGCTACGTGGACGAGAAGAACGACGGCTCCATGGTCCACCAGGAGTTCACCGAGCTCACCGCTGACGAGAACGGCGTCAAGGCCGTCGAGCGCCTCGACTGGATCACCGAGGACGGCCGCCACTTCTTCTCCGAGACGCGCACCTTCGCCGTGACCGTCCTCAGCGCGGACACCTGGGTGCTGTCGTTCTCGACCGCGTTCACCAACGACACCGAGAACACGGTCGTCATGGGCAGCCCCACCACCGAGGGCCGCGAGAACGCCGGCTACGGCGGCTTCTTCTGGCGCGGCCCCCGCTCCTTCACCGAAGGCACCGTCTACACCGCCGAAGGCGAAGGCGGCGACGAGAAGATGGGCGAGCGCGGCGACTGGCTCGCCTACCGCGGCAAGCACGACTCCACCGACGCCGTCTCGACGCTGGTCTTCACCGACCACCCCGAGAACCCGACCGCGCCGGTCAAGTGGTTCGTCCGCACGACCCCGTTCGCCGCGGTCTGCCCGGCGCCGTTCTTCGACACCGAGCTGCCGATGGAGCCCGGCGACACCGTGACCCTGCGCCACGCCGTCGCCGTCTGCAACGGCGACACCGGGATCGACGGCGCCGCCAAGACCGCCGCGCTCGCCGCCGCCGAACTGGACCGGCTGGGGTAGCGATGAGCGGCTTCCCGGGCGGCACGGCCGTCTCCCTCGTCTCGGTCTACGACTGGCCGACGGTCGACGGCCAGGCGGGCGGCAGCCCCCACCTGCACACCGCGTCCACCGAGGGCTACGTCGTCGTCGGCGGCACCGGGGCGGTCGAGACCCTCTCGGGGAACGGCTACGAGCGCCACGAGCTCAAGCGCGGGACCGTCCTGTGGTTCACCCCCGGGACGGTCCACCGCGCGGTCAACGGCTCCGGCGACCTCCAGATCGTCGTGGTCATGCAGAACGCCGGCATCCCCGAGGCCGGGGACGCCGTGTTCACCTTTCCCGAAGCGACCCTTGCCGACCCGGAGGCCTACCGGGCCGCCGCGACGGCACCGGCCGCCGAAGGGCTCACCGAGAGCGAGCGCGGCGAGGCCACCCGGGCCCGCCGGGACCTCGCGATCGAGGGCTACCTCGCCCTGCGCGAACGCGTCGGGGCCGAAGGCCCCGCGGCCATGAAGCCCTTGTGGGACAAGGCGGCCCAGCTCGTCTCGTCCCGCGCGGAGACCTGGCGGCGGATCTGGGCCGCCGGGCCCAGGGCCCAGGCCGACGCGACGGGCGCCCACCTGGACGCCCTCGAGCGGGCCGACGCGACCCACCTGTGCGACGCCCACGCCGGCAGTGCCGGTGACGCCGTTGCCAAGTGGGGCATGTGCGGACGCCTGGAGACCTGGGACCTGCGCCCCTGACGCCACTGCGACCAGGGCCGGGCATTCCGACAGGAGCGCCCGGCCCGCTCGCGTCCCAGGTCCGTCGGCGCCGCAGAAGTCCCCGGGCGCCCCGCGCCGACCGATGCCTGAGGGTGTGGCTGCGGTTACCATTGCGGCTGGACTTCGAAGGAGCGCAGTTGGTCGAGCACAACCCAGCCGAGACCGGGATCATGATCGACGCCGCGACCACGGTCGACCGCGACGACGCCATCTGGATCGAGCCCGACGGCGACGGCTTCGACGTCTGGATCCACATCGCCCGGGTCGCCGACCACGTCGCGAACGGCGGCAGCGCCGACACCGAGGCCCACCGCCGCGTCCACACCCGCTACCGCCCCGAGCACACCAGGCACATGCTCCCCGCGCCCGTCGTCGAAGCCGCCTCCCTCGAACCGGGCCGCGAGAACGACACCTTCGCCGTCCACCTCAGACTCGACGCCGCCGGCCACGTGCTCTCCACCGAACTCGGCCCCGGCCGCCTCGTGCAGTCGTGGATCATGACCCACGGCGAGGCCGCGACCGCCGCGAACGACCCCGCCCACCCGCTCCACGCCACGCTCGCGCTCGCCCTGCGCTTCGCCCAGACCATGCTCGCCGCCCGCCGCAACGCCGGCGCCCTCGCGTTCTACGACCTCCTCTCCGGCTTCGCCACCAACGAGGAGGGCCAGCTCGTCCGCCTCGACAGCGCCGAGCGCAACTCCGGCTACATCATCGTGCAGGAGTTCATGATCGCCGCGAACGCGCAGATCGCGGCCTGGGCCGTGCGCGAGGACCTCCCGATCCTCTTCCGCAACCACCGCCTCGCCGCCGTCGCCGGCGACCCCGCCGAACTGCGCGCCGAACTCGACTCCATCGCCGCCAGCGGCGACGGCGCCGCCTTCGAGATGCTCCGCACCCGCATGCGCATGGTCGCCCGCGCCGCCACCTACGGCCCCACCGTGCACGGCCACCACGGCCTCCAACTGCCCGCCTACACGCACGCGACCAGCCCGATCCGCCGCTACCCCGACCTCGTCGTCCAGCGCATCCTGCTCGCCGCCGCCCTCGGCCGCCCGAGCCCCTACCCCCTCGAAGCGCTCAACGACGTCGCCGCGCACGTGAACGAACGCGTCGAGGAGGAGCGCCGCGCCAAGGCCGAGTACTTCAAGCAGAAGGCCCACGCGCAGACCGCGAGGCACGCCGAGGCCGCCGACTTCACCGCCCTGCCCTACAAGCAGTACGCCCGCGTCCTCCAGTTCGCCGTCGAACGCGGCGAGACCCCCGCCGGGCTCGCCGCGGACACCGCCCGCCGCCTCGACGCCCGCGAACTCCAGCTCCGCGAGTTCGCCTCCGTCTACCTGTACGGCCGCGGCGATTTCGAGCCGCTGCGCGAGCGCATGAACCGGATGCTCGCCGACGAGCCCCAGCAGGCCCAGTCGATCGTCAACGTCTACCTCCAGGACCGCCTCGGCGGCCCCGTCAGCAACGAGACGAACGTCCTCTGGACCGTCGAGGACGCCCCCGGCTTCGAAGGCCCGCTGTTCTCCGCGCAGGTCTCCATCCGCTACGGCGACAAGCAGGTCGACTCACCGAAACGCTTGCAGCGCAACAAGAAGGAAGCCCGCAACCAGGCCGCTCTGGCGCTCGTCGCCGCGCTGGCGGGCCTGCCCGACCCGTCCTCGGACGCGGTCGCCAAGCCCCGCATCGAGGGCCCGAAGAAGCTCCTCGTGGACGCCGCGGTCAACCCGGCCGAAGCGGTCCAGATCTACGCCGCGCGCGGCCTCGTCAAGCCGCTCAACTGGGAGTTCTCGGTCGACGGTCCCTCGCACGAGCGGACCTTCACGTGCCGCGCCGAGGGCTGGCTTCCCGCCTCCGGCGAGCGCGTCGCGGCCGAGGGGAAGGGCCCGACCAAGCAGGTCGCGAAGACCAATGCGGCCCTTGAACTGCGCGTCCACATCGAGGTCGCCCTCGCGCTCGGCGTCGCGGGGCGGCGCGCGGAGGCCTGACGGCACGGGTCACCACCGGCCTCGGAGCGCGAAAAGCGCTTCTCCCGCTAGGGCACAATGGGGGCGTGCATATTCTCGACGATCTCGCTTGGCGCGGCCTCATCCAGGACTCCACCGGCATCGACGCTCTCCGCGAGCACATCGACGCGGGCCAGGTGACGTTCTATATCGGTTTCGACCCGACGGCCCCGAGCCTGCACGTCGGCCACCTCATGCAGCTGATCACCGCCCGCCGCCTCCAGCAGGCCGGGCTGCGGCCCCTGCTGCTCGTCGGCGGCGCGACGGGCCAGATCGGCGACCCGCGCGAGGTCGGCGAGCGCATCATGAACCCGCCCGAGGTCGTCGCCGGCTGGGTCGAGAAGCTCCGCGCGCAGGTGGCGCCGTTTGTCACCTACGACGGCGAGAACGGCGCGGTGCCGGTCAACAACCTCGACTGGACCAGCGAGATGGGCGTCGTGGAGTTCCTGCGCGACGTGGGCAAGCACTTCCCGGTCTCGAAGATGCTCGCCCGCGACGTGGTGAAGAGCCGCCTCGAGTCGGGCATCTCCTTCACGGAGTTCTCCTACCAGCTGCTGCAGTCGAACGACTTCTACGAGCTCAACCGCCGCCACGGCTGCACCCTCCAGTTCGGAGGGTCGGACCAGTGGGGCAACATCACCGCCGGCGTCGACTTCATCCGCCGCCGCTCGGGCGCGCACGTCCACGCGTTCGTGAGCCCGCTCGTGACCAAGGCCGACGGCACGAAGTTCGGCAAGAGCGAAGGCGGCGCGGTCTGGCTCGACGCCGAGCTGACCAGCCCGTACGCGTTCTACCAGTTCTGGGTCAACTCCGGCGACGCCGACGTGGTGCGCTACCTGAAGTGCTTCTCGCTCAAGTCCCACGAGGAGATCGAGGAACTGGAGCGGGCGACCGCCGAGAAGCCCGCCGCGCGCCTCGCGCAGAAGGCGCTCGCGGAGGAGCTGACCACGCTGCTGCACGGCGCCGAGGAGACCGCGCACGTCGTGGCCGCCTCGCAGGCGCTGTTCGGCCGCGGCGAGCTCGCCGAGCTGCCCGAGTCGACGCTGCGCGCCGCGCTCGTCGAGGCCGGCCTGGCCGAGTTCACCAAGCCGGACGTCACGGTGGCGGAAGCCATGAAGGAGTCCGGCGTGGTCGCGAGCCTGGGCGAGGCCCGCCGCGCCGCGAAGGAGGGCGGGGCCTACCTGAACAACGTCCGTGTGAGTGATCCTGCGGCCGTTATCGACCCCTCTGACCTGCTTCACGGACGGTACGGAGTGATCCGGCGCGGCAAGAAGACCGTCGCCGGGTTCGAGGTAGTCGGCTGAGGCATACACTTGGCTGGTTTTGTCGCGGTGAATAGAGGGGGAGAATCGAGTGGCTGAAGACGGCCGCGCCCGCAAGGGTGAAGATGACCGACGAGGCGGCTACGGCCGTCGCGAGGGCGGCGGCTACGGCGACCGTTCAGGCCGCAGCGGCGGGTACAACCGCCAGGATGGCCGCGGAGACAGCCGGGGCGGCTACGGCCGCAGTGAAGGCCGCGACGACCGCCCGCGGCGCTATGAGGACCGGGACGACCGTCCGCGCCGCGAAGGCGACGGTGGCCGCAGTGGCGGTTACAACCGTGACGACCGCGGTGGCCGCAGTGGCGGCTACAACCGCGATGACCGGGGCGGCCCGCGCCGCTTCGAGGGCAACCGTGACGACCGGCCGCGCCGCGATGGCGACAGCCGGGGTGGCGGCTTTAACCGCGACAACCGCAGTGGCGGTTACAACCGCGATGACCGCGGCCCGCGCCGTGACGGCGACGGTGGCCGCAGCGGCGGTTACAACCGTGACGACCGTGGTGGCCGCAGCGGTGGCTATAACCGCGACGACCGGCCGCGCAGTGGCGGTTACAACCGTGACGACCGTGGTGGCCGCAGTGGCGGCTACAACCGCGATGACCGGGGCGGCCCGCGCCGCTTCGAAGGCAACCGCGACGACCGTCCCCGCCGTGACGGCGACGGCGGCCGCAGTGGCGGCTACAGCCGTGACGACCGCGGTGGGCGTAGTGGCGGCTACAGCCGTGACGACCGCGGTGGGCGTAGTGGCGGCTACAGCCGTGACGACCGTCCGCGCAGTGGCGGGTACAACCGCGATGACCGCGGCCCGCGCCGCGATGGCGACAGCCGTGGCGGCGGCTTCAACCGAGACAGCCGCAGTGGTGGCTACAACCGTGACGACCGGGGCGGCCGCAGTGGCGGTTACAACCGTGACGACCGCGGTGGGCGCAGTGGCGGCTACAACCGTGACGACCGTCCGCGCAGTGGTGGCTACAACCGCGATGACCGCGGCCCGCGCCGTGACGGCGACGACCGCGGACCGCGTCGCTTCGAAGGCAACCGCGACGACCGCCCGCGCCGCGACGGCGACAACCGCAGTGGCGGCTTCAACCGCGACGACCGCGGTCCCCGTCGTTTCGAGGGCAACCGCGACGACCGTCCCCGCCGGGACGACGACCGCCCGCGCCGCTTCGAGGACCGGGACGACCGTCCCCGCCGCGATGACGACCGCCCGCGCAGTTTCGAGAACCGCGAGGGCCAGGGGCCGCGCCGGTTCGAGGGCAACCGCGACGACCGGCCGCGCCGCGACGGCGACGACGGTCCCCGCCGTTTCGAAGGCAACCGGGACGACCGTCCCCGCCGGGACGACGACCGTCCGCGCAAGTTCGAGAACCGCGAAGGCCAAGGCCAGCGCCGGTTCGACCGCGACGACCGTCCGCGCCGTGACGACCGGGGCGACGACCGCTTCGGCCGCGACGGCAAGGAGCGCCGCGGCAAGGACAACCTGCGTCCGCTCGAGGAGCGCGAGGCCGGCCACGAGGGCCCGATCCGCATGGGCGAGTCCGACGAGGCGCCCGACCTCCCCGAAGGCGTCGAGTACGGCTTCGACCAGCTCGACAAGGAGACCAAGGCCGGGCTGCGCAGCTTGAACAAGCAGCTCGCCGAGGCCGTCGGCAACCGGCTCCTCGCCGCTGCCGCGCTCCTCGCCGAGGACGACATCGAAGGCGCGCTCGAGCAGGCCCGCTACGCCCGCCGCAAGGCGTCCCGCGTGGCCGTGGTCCGCGAGGTCACCGGTGTGGCCGCGTACGGCGCCGAGGAGTGGCAGCTGGCCGTCAACGAGCTGCGCGCCGCGCAGCGCCTGGGCGGCACGCACGACCACGTGGCGCTCATCGCCGACTGCGAACGCGCCCTTGGGCACCCGGAGCGTGCGATCGACCTCTACCGCGAGTTCGGCAGTGACGAGAGCGTCGACCCCGAAGTCCGGGTCGAGCTGCTCATCGTCGCCTCCGGCGCCCGCCGCGACATGGGCATGGGCGAGGCCGCGACCGCGATGCTGAAGGTCGGCGGGCTCAACTCGCCGAAGACCGAGCCGTGGGTCGCCCGCCTCCGCTACGCCTACGCCGAGGGCCTGCTGGCCGACGGCCGCGAAGACGAAGCCCGCGAATGGCTCTCGAAGGCGGTCGCCGCCGACGAGACCGGCGAGACCGGCGCCGCCGAGCGCCTGCTCGAGCTCGAGGGCATCGTCGTCGAGGAGTACGACGAGGACGACGAGTTCGAAGACGACGAGGAATTCGACGACGAAGACGACCTCGACGAGGACGACGAAGACGATGACCTCGAAGACGACGAGGACGACGACCTCGAGGACGAGGGCGACGACTACGACGACGAAGACGACGACTTCGACGACGACGAAGATGAAGACTTCGAGGACGACGAGGAGTCCGAGTCCGACGTCGAGGACGACGTGAGGACCGAGACGACGCCCGCGCCGCCTTCGACCACTCCGTTCGCGACGCCGGCGTCCCCGAGCGCCGGGTCGGCCCCTGACGCTGAGGAGTCAAATGACCCGACTGAAAGGCGCGCCTGAGGCTCTCGCCGGCGCTTACGACCAAGCGCTGCTCGACCTCGACGGTGTCGTCTACCTGCTCAGTCAGCCGATCCCGGAAGCGGCCGCGACCCTCGCGGCCCTTCCGGGGCTCGACTGCGACCCGGTGTTCGTCACCAACAACGCCTCCCGGAGCCCGGAAGTCGTAGCCGAGGCCCTGCGCGTCATGGACATCCCGGCCGAGGAGTCCCAGGTGCTCACCTCGGCCCAGGTGGTGGCCGAGATCCTGCGCGAGCGCCTCGGCGAGGGCGGCCTGGTCCTCGTGGCCGGTTCGGAGGCGCTGCGCGCCGCCGTGGAGTCCCAGGGCCTGGTCGCGACGACCGATCCCAAAGCGGCCCAAGGCATCGGCTACGGCATGATCCCGTCGATGACGTGGCGGGACCTCGCGGACCTGACCATCGCCGCCCGCAACGGGGCCCTCTGGGTCGCGACGAACCTCGACGCCACCCTGCCCACACCGGACGGTCCGCTGCCCGGCACGGGCGCTCTGGCGGGCGCGATCTCCACGGCGCTGGGCCGCGGCCCCGACGTCGTGGCCGGGAAGCCCGAGCCGGGGATCTACCGGTCCGCGCTGGCGCGCAAGCCCGGCGCCCGCGCGGTCATGGTCGGCGACCGGCCGGACTCGGACATCGAGGGCGCCAACCGGGCGGGGATCGACTCGCTGCTGGTGTTCACCGGTGTCGCCACGCCGCGACTGGCGCTGGCGCTGCCGCCCGAGCAGCGGCCGACGTACCTCGGCTGGAGCCTCGCGGCGCTGACCGAGCCGCACCCGGAGCCCGACTGGAACGATGCGGTGGACCGCATCGAGTGCGGCGGTTGGTCGGCGACCTTGGAGGGCAAGGAGATCCGTCTCCGCGGCGAGGGCGCCGACCTCGACGCGTGGCGGGCGCTCTGCGAGTTGAGCTGGGCCGCAGCCGATATGGCCGGCTACGACCCCGCCACGGCGCCGGTCCCGGAGGGCGCGGCGGCGGAGAAGCTCCTGTCGCTGTAACGGAGACAAGCATGAAGCCCGGACTGCCGCAGTCCGGGCTTCGTTTTCTCTTCAGCGCTGTGCCGGTGGGGCGCAGCGCTTTGCGACGGTGACGGGTGCTTAGTCGACCTTGAGGGCCTTGCGCAGCTTGGCGAGGTCCTTCACGGAGGCCTTGATCTTGATCTTGCCGGTCAGGATCGCCTTGGCGGGCTTGAGTTCCTTCTTCGACAGGGCGATCAGGTCGTCGGAGCCGATCAGGATGCGCACCTCGGCGTCGGCGGCGTCGCCGTCGAGCAGGTCGGTGAGCTTGTTGCCGGCGAGCTTGGCGCTGAAGGTCTGGCCCAGGTCGGTGATCTCAACGGCCAGCGTGCGCTCGAAGCCCTCTTCGAGCTCGAGCTCGTCGGACTTCCTGGCGACCTTGCCCGCCATCTTCTCCAGCACATTGCGGCATTCGTCAACAGTGGCCATACGGTCCTCCCGGAATAGTTCTTGAGCTCGAAGCGCTCGACTGCCGAGAGATTACAACGTGGCTCGAATGCCGTTGCGTCCGACCGGGACGCATTGGACCATCCGGACTCCGCCGCGCTCCCTTACGGCTCGCAGCCCTGCGCATGACCGCGCGGGGCGGGCCTCACGGCCCGCGCCCGCGCACGCTACGCGCAAGCGGCCCAGAGTGAACCGGAATCGTTCGCCTACAGCACGCCGCGAAGCTTCATGAGGTCCATCATGTTCGCCTTGATCTTGACCTGGCCCCCGGTGAAGGCCTTCATGAAGTCGAGTTCGCCGGCGACGAGCTTGAGCAGGTTGTCCGAGGCGACGATCATGCGGATCTCCGCGTCGGGGTTGTCGCCGTCGGTGATGCCGGTCAGCTTGCCCTGGTCGAACTTGCCGTTGAACGACACCGAGAGGTCGGTGATGTCGGCGGCGAGCGAGCGCTGGAAGCCCTGGAGCTTGCGCACCGACTTCGGGTTCGAGGAGAGGTTCTCCGCGAACTGCTCGAGTGCGGTCCGGCATTCGTCGATGGTGGCCATGGGCCCTCCTGTTTCGATCGGCGCGGGCGCGGCGGTGCGCCCCGTCAGAATGTTACCGGCCAGTACGGCCGTGCGGGCACGGCCGTGTCCCGGTAGCTTGGCAGTACCGTTGACGCCAGAGCCAGACTACGGCTCGCGAGCCTCACCGAGGCGGGGACGCCAACCCGCGGACTCGGCAGACCCTGAAGGGAGTGGGACCGCCATGACGGACTCCGCCCGCGCCTACTTCGACTCATTCCTCGGCATGGCCGGCGAACCCGCCCGCCGCGCCCGCGAATTCGCCGGCAAGATGCGCGAGGACCTGCGCTCGGGTTCCGAGCAGGTGCGCGAGCACGGCACCCGCACCGCCTCCGATTTCGGCCGCCTCCTCCGCACCGAGGTCGACGCGGGCCTCACCCGGCTCGGCGTCGCCACCCAGGCCGACCTCGACGACCTCAACCTGCGCCTCGAGCACTCCGAAGAGCAGATCCGCGACCTCCGCATCCGCCTCGCCGAAGCCGAGGCCCGCGCGAATGCCGCCGAGAAGGGCGCCGACCGCGCGGATCCCGCCGAGACCCCCGCCGCCGCGACCATGGAGCCGATCGACGACGAGGAAGAGGACGCATGACCGACACGCCGAGCCCGGGGGCCCTGGCCGGCCGCCTGAAGCCCTCCGCCGACTCCGACGATGTCGAGATGGAGGTCGAGGAGGCCCTGGGCCGCCTCGAGGCCCTGCCGGACCTGCCCGTCACCGAGCACGTCCAGGTCTTCGAAGGCGTCCAGCAGCGCCTCTCCGAGATCCTCAGCAACGTCGACGACGCCTAGCGTCCACCCACTAGAAAGCACCGATCCCGCGCCATGCCGACGCGCTACCGACTCGACGCCGAACTCGTGCGCCGCAAGATCGCCCGCTCCCGCGAGCACGCCCGCGAACTCATCGCGGCCGGCCGCATCCACCTGCGCGGCATCCCCGCCACGAAACCCGCCACGAGCGTCACCGGCGACGATTCCATCCGACTCGTCGGCGACGTGGACGACTACGTCTCCCGCGGCGCCCACAAGCTCATCGGCGCCCTCGACGCGTTCGGGGCGGACCCGAAGGGCCTGCGCGTCCTCGACGCCGGGGCCTCCACCGGCGGCTTCACCGACGTCCTGCTGCGCCGCGGCGCGGCCGAGGTGCTCGCCGTTGACGTCGGCTACGGCCAGCTCGCCTGGAAGCTCCAGACCGACGAGCGCGTGGTCGTCCACGACCGCACCAACGTCCGCCACCTCACCCCCGACCAGCTCGGCGGGCCGGTCGACCTGACGGTGGGGGACCTGTCCTTCATCTCGCTCGAACTCGTCCTGCCCGCGCTCGCCGCGTGCACCAGGCCCGACGGCATGATGCTGCCGATGGTCAAGCCGCAGTTCGAGGTCGGCAAGGGCCAGGTCGGCGCGGGCGGGGTCGTCGGCGACCCCGCGCAGCGCGCGGCCGCCGTCTGGGGCGTCATCGAGAAGGCCGGACAGCTCGGCTGGACCACCACCGCGGTGGCCGCCAGCCCGCTGCCCGGCCCGAAGGGGAACGTGGAGTTCTTCTGCCGCATGGTCCAGAGCGGCGAACCGATCGACCGCGCCGGCGTCGACGCGGCCTGCGGCGTTCCGGCTTAAGCGAAGTCGGCGGCGAGGATCGCCTCCAGGTTCCGCTCCGCCAGCGCCGTGATCGTCACGAGCGGGTTCACGCCGATCGAACCGGGGAACCAACGTCGAGTCGGTGGAGTACAGCCGCTCGTAGCCGTTGACACGACCATACTCATCGGCGGCCGCGCAGATGCAGAACCGCCGAGCGGGTGTTGACATCCTCCCTTCCCAGTGGAAAAGGATCTCCGGCTTGCGGTCCGCCGAGGCGGTCCGTCTACGGTCGGGTTCCTGCTTCGGCGCCCGCTGCCCGGTCTCCCAGGTCTGACACAAGCTCCACAGGCGTTTTACGTATCCGCCTGTCCGGCGGCCACGAGACGCTTGCCTTCGCGCCTAATGTTGATTTCAGCGTTCTGGTCACGGTCGTGGACTGCGCCGCATCCGCAGGTCCATTTCCGGACGCCGAGCTCGGCGACGCCTTTCGGGCCAGTCAGGTCCCCGCAGGCCGAGCACAGTCGCGTAGACGGGAAGAACCGGTCCACCCGCGCGAATGTTCGCCCGGCTCGTGCGGCCTTTGATTCGAGCCGGGTCAGGAACATGCCGGCGGCCGCGTCGTGCCACGACTTCGCGGCGTGTCCGCGGATCAGGGCCTTGACATGAAGGTCTTCGACGTAGATGCCTTGGTTTTCGGCAACGATCGTCGCAACCTGCTTGTTGATCCAGTCCGATCGGCTGTTTTTGATCTTCTCGTAGACAAGTGCGACCTTGATCCGAGACTTCGCCCGGTTCGCTGAGCCCATCACCCTTCGCGACAGGGCCCGCTGCGCCTTCTTCAGCCTGCGCTCCAGTCGCTTGAAGAATCGCGGGTTTTGGATCACCTTCCCACCCCGCAGCACCGCGAAGTCGGCGAGGCCCAGGTCGATCCCGGTCTCGGTGTCTGAGTCGGCCAGCGGCTCCATCATGTCGGAATCGTCTTCGACCGCCACGACGAAGCTTGCGTAGTACTTGCCGGTTGTCGTCTTGATGATCGTCACCGATGATGGCTCGGCCGGCAGCTCCCTAGACCAAGCGACCTTGAGGTCGCCGATCTTTGGCAGCCGCAGTCGCCCGCAGGGGAGCAATGCAAATCGAGCGTTCCTGGTGAACCGCGCTGTCTGCGTGTTCGACCGGCGTTTGAATCGCGGTGGCCCGACTCGACCACCCGCCCGCTTCCCTGCCAAGGAGTCGAAGAAGTTTCGATGCGCTCGGTCTGCGTCGGCGAGGGCCTGCTGGAGCGGGACCGCGGATACCTCAGCCAGCCACGCCCGCTTAGGGCTGCGCTTTGCCTCGGTGATCAACGCCCTCGACAACAGGGCCTTGGTCGGGTACGGCAATCCCTCGGAGTGTGCGAGCTTGCGAGCGGCAACCGCGTCGTTGAACACCACCCGGCACGACCCGAACACCCGAGCGAGCGCGCCCCGCTGGGGGCGTGTCGGGTAGAGCCGGAACCGGTAGCGAAGGTGCACACCGAAAACCCTATCGACCAGGTACGACAATCCGTCCTGCCTTATCACCCAATCGTGGCAGTGATCCTGGGTACAGGCACATAGTGCTCCGATGACCCGGGTTCTCCTCCGGGCCGAAGGCCGAACCGCGCTCTCCCGGACACCGGAGCCGAAGAGTTGTCTGCGTGTCGCCAGCGGGTCTCCCTTGGTTTCGGGTGGTGTTGGGGACAGGTTGTACCGCAAGGGATCACGCTTGGCCAGGGTGCAGAGCGGGTTGCCTCCCAAGGGAAGCCGGGTGCCGGGCTTTCGCTCCGAACCAGCCGGTGCAAGCGTTATCATGGGTATGCTCTCCGGTACTCCTGGTGAACCCGCCTGGAGTACAGTTCGAGGCCCTGTAACCGTCTGAGTAGGAGCGCGAGTGGAGCCGCAGCAGAAGCCGAGTCGTGTCCTCGTGGTCACGCACCCGCTCCGCCAGGACGTGGCCGAGCTCGCCGGGAAGCTCGCGGCCGCGCTGGAGGCCGAAGGCGTCGCGGTGAAGATCTGCTCCGGCGCGACCAACTCCCTCCTGCGCCCCGACGCGCTCGTGGTCGGCGACGACGTCACCGGCGAGAACGCCGACCTCGTGCTCGCCCTCGGCGGCGACGGCACCGTGCTGCGCGCCGCGAAAGTCGCGGCCGAGGCCGACGTGCCCCTGCTCGGCGTCAACTTCGGCAAGGTCGGCTTCCTCGCCGAGGCCGAGACCGGCGAACTCGAGACCGTCGTCTCGCGCCTGCTCGACGGCGAGTACACCGTCGAGGAGCGGACCGCGCTGGCGGTCGAGGCCATGGGCACGGACGGCGAGGAGCACCGCTCCTGGGCGTTCAACGACATCGCGGTGGAGAAGGCCGAGCCCGCGCGGATGCTCGAGCTGTACATCGAGATCGACGGCACCCGCATCTCCCGCTACGGCTCCGACGGCGTCGTGGTCGCCTCCCCGACCGGCTCGACCGCGCACGCGATGTCCGCGGGCGGCCCGGTGGTCTGGCCCGATGTGGACGCCCTCGTCGTGGTCCCCATGAACGCGCACGCCCTGTTCGCCAAGCCGATGGTGGTGCACTCCTCCTCGGTGATCCGCATCGGCGTGGAGTCGGTCGGCACCGAGGGCTCGCTCATCGCGGACGGCAAGGAGCTCACCCGTCTCACGAGCGGCTCCACCGTCACGATCCGCCGCTCGGCCCGCCCGGTGCGCCTGGTGCGCATGTCCGGCCAGCCCTTCGCCTCCCGCCTGGTGTCGAAACTCTCTCTGCCCGTTGACGGTTGGCGTCACGGTCGCGTCTGACGCCGCTCGGCCGCCGATTGTCAGACGGACCGGCTAGGCTTCGAAGCGTGTTGGAGGAGCTTCGCATCCAGAATCTGGGCGTGATCGCTGACGCCACCTTGCCGCTCGATTCCGGCCTGACCTGCATCACCGGTGAAACCGGCGCCGGTAAGACCATGGTCGTCGCCGGTCTTGGTCTGCTGTTCGGCGGTCGTGCCTCCCGTGCCCCCCTAGGCGCAGACCGAGCCCTTGTGGAGGGTCGCTTCGCCGTAGGCGAGAACGCCCTCGAACTGCGGGAGCGCGCCATCGAGGCCGGAGCCGATCTCGAGGACGGCGAGCTGCTGCTGGCCCGCTCGGTGTCCTCTGAGGGCCGCTCGAAGGCCTGGGTCGGCGGCCGCTCCGCGCCCGTCGGCGTGCTGGCCGAACTCGGCGAGCTCGCGATCTCGGTGCACGGCCAGTCGGACCAGATGCGGCTGCTGCAGCCCGCGGAGCAGCGGGCCGCGCTCGACCGCTTCGCCGGGGCCGACCACGGCAAGGTCCTCGACGCCTACCGCGCCGTGTTCCACGAACTCGGCACCTGCGCCGCCGAGCTCTCCCGCCTGCGCACCAGCGCGCGCGAGATGGCCCGCGAGGCCGACATGCTGCGCCTGGGCCTCGAAGAGATCACCGCCGTCGACCCGCAGGAAGGCGAGGACGCCGAACTCGCCGAAGAGGCCCGCCGCCTCGAGAACGCCGAGGCCCTGCGCCTCGCCGCCGCCACCGCGCACGGCGCGATCAGCGGCGACCCGGCCACCGGCGAAGGCGGTGCGACCGACACCGTCGGCGCGGCCGCGCGCGCCCTGGAGCACGACGCCCACTCCGACCCCAAACTGGCCGAGTTCGCCGAGCGCCTGGCCGAGGCCGGCGCGCTCCTCGCCGAGGCCGCGGTGGACCTCTCCGCGTACCTCGACGACCTCTCGGCCGACCCGCAGCGGCTGGAGGAGATCTACCAGCGCCAGGCCGCCATGAAGACCCTCTACCGCAAGTACGCCGAGGACCTCCCCGGTGTGCTGGCCTGGGCCGAGAACGCCCGCAAGCGACTCGGGGAGCTCGACGTCTCCGACGAGCGCGTCGCCGAACTCGAGTCCCAGCACGCGGAGCTCACCGCGCGGGCCGCCGAGCTCGCCGGGCAGCTGCGCGCCTCCCGCCGCGCCGCCGCAGAGCGCTTCTCCGCCTCGGTCTCGGCTGAGCTCAAGGGCCTCGCGATGCCGCACGCCGAGGTCACGGCCGCGGTAGAGCCGCGCCCGGCCGGACGGGGCGGCATCGACCTCACGGTTCTGGGAGGCACCGGCGAGCCGGCGGTCTCCGGCGCCACCGAGGACGGCGCCGACGAGGTCGAGCTCCTGCTGCGCCCGCACCCGGGCTCAGTCCCCGCCGCCCTGCACAAGGGCGCCTCGGGCGGCGAGCTCTCCCGCGTCATGCTTGCGATCGAAGTGGTGTTCGCCGAGATCGGCGGCCCGCCCGTCCTCGTGTTCGACGAGGTCGACGCCGGCGTCGGCGGCGGCGCGGCCATCGAGATCGGCCGCTGCCTCGCCAAGCTCGCCCGCCGCCACCAAGTGCTCGTCGTCACCCACCTGCCGCAGGTCGCGGCCTTCGCGGACCGCCACTTGGTGGTCTCGAAGGACACGTCCGGGGCCGTCACGGTCTCGGGCGTGCGCGTGGTCGACGACGCCGCGCGGGCACGTGAGCTTGCTCGCATGCTCGCCGGGATGCCCGATTCGCACCTCGGCGTGGCCCACGCCGAGGAACTGCTGGCAGAAGCGGCGAAGATGAAGTCCTAGCTGCGCCCGATTCGCGGCGGCCGCCCCGGCGAGCCGTCGCCGCGGCGCGTGCGATCGGATGGCATGATGATGCACGATGCGTGTACCTAGCTTGCGTTTGCCCGGGCGGAGCCCGGAGGGCGACCCCTCCGATGATCGGCTGGTCGGCACCGCCCGCCTCGACCGCCGTACGAAGCGGCTGTGCGGCCGGCTCGAAGCCGGCGACATCGCCATCATCGACCACGTCGACCTCGACCGGGTCGCCGCCGACACTCTCGTCGGCACCGGCGTCCCGGTGGTCGTCAACGCCTCGAAGTCGATCTCCGGCCGCTACCCGAACCTCGGCCCCGAAGTGCTCGTCAAAGCCGGGATCGTCCTCATCGACGGCGTCGGCGACGAGATCTTCGACCGCGTCCGCGAGGGCCGGTCGGTCTCGGTGGACGTCGAGGCCGGCCAGATCTTCTCCGGCGGCGACCTCATCGCCGAAGGCGCGGTCCAGACCGAGGCCACGGTCGGCGCCGACATGGAGGCCGCCAAGGAAGGGCTCTCGATCCAGCTCGAGGCCTTCGCGGCGAACACCATGGAGTACCTCAAGCGCGAGCGGGACCTCCTGCTCGACGGCGTGGGCGTTCCGGACGTGAAGACTTCCTTCAACGGCCGCCACGCGCTCATCGTGATCCGCGGCTACAACTACAAAGAGGACATCGACGTCCTGCGCCCGTACATCCGCGAGTTCAAGCCCGTGCTCGTAGGTGTCGACGGCGGCGCGGACGCGCTCCTCGAGGCCGGCTACACGCCCGACATGATCGTCGGCGACATGGACTCGGTCTCGGACGACGCCCTGCGCTGCGGCGCCGAGATCGTCGTCCACGCCTACGCCGACGGGCGCGCCCCCGGCATGGAGCGGATGGACAAGCTCGGGGTCCCCGCGATCCCGTTCCCGGCCGCGGCCACCTCCGAGGACATCGCGATGCTCATGGCCGACGAGAAGGGCGCCGAGCTCATCTGCGCCGTCGGCACCCACGTCACCATGGTCGAGTTCCTCGACAAGGGACGCGGCGGCATGGCCTCCACGTTCCTCACCCGCCTGCGGGTGGGCGGCAAGCTCGTCGACGCCAAGGGCGTCTCGCGCCTCTACCGCCAGGACATGTCGATCTCCGCCCTGCTCCTCCTCATCGTCTCCGGGCTCGCCGCGATGGCCACCGCCGTGGCCATCTCCACCGTCGGGCGCTCCTTCGTCGACGTCATCGCCGACTGGTGGGACGGACTGCTCTTCCAAATCCAAAGGCTGTTCTCGTGATCAACTTCCGCTACCACCTGGTGAGCCTCACCGCGGTCTTCCTCGCCCTCACCGTGGGCCTCATCCTCGGCACGGCCGCCCTCAACGGCCCCGCCATCGAGGCCTTCGAGAGCAACATCCAGAGCCTGCGCGACAGCAACGAGCAGCTGCGGGACCAGGCCGAGCAGATGGAGAAGGACCTCGAGGACGACCAGGCGTTCGCGAACGCGGTCGCCCCGTCCTACCTCGCCGGCCAGCTGACCGCGAAGAACGTCCTCGTCGTCGCCCTCCCCGGCGCGGACACCGCCCAGGTCGACGGCGCCGTCGAGATGCTCGGCTACGCCGGGGCCACCGTCTCCGGCCGGATCTCGATCCTCGACGACTTCTTCGACCCGGCCAACACCGGCGCCCTCGGCGACCTCGCCGAGCGCACCACCCCCGAGACGATGACCACGCCCGTCACCTACGACGGCGTGACCGCGATGAGCTACGTGCTCGCCGCCGTCACCACCGGCGAGGCCGCCGGTGCGACCGCGACGATCACCCCCGCCGACATCACCACGGTCATCACCGGCCTGACCGACATGGAGATGCTCACCGTCGAGACCCCGCCCACGGGCGTCGCCGACGGCGTCATCATCCTCGCCGGGCCCGGTTCCACCGACTCCGACGCCGCCGAGCGCAACGCCGGCATGGTCGCCCTCACCAACGAGTTCGCCGCCGACGACCCCACGGTCTACGCGGCCACGACCGACACCGGCGACGGCAACCCGATCAAGACGCTCCTCGCCGAGAACGCCGACACGGTCGCCACCGTCGACAACGTCGCCATCACCCAGGGTCAGATCGCCGCGGTCGCCGCGCTCGCCGATTTCATCAACACCGGCACGGTCAACCACCTCGGCACCGGGGAGGGCGCTTCAGACCTGCTTCCCGGCGCGGCCTAGTATCGCGCCCATGAGCCAGCTAACGCGCACGGTAGGGCGGGCGTTCATCGGAGGCCTCGCCGCGGGCGGCACGATCGCCGCGATCAGCGCCGTACGCCGCTCCAAGTGGGCGGCCGAACTGGAACGCGTCAACCACAAGGGCGACACCGTGTCCCTGGCCGAAGGCCCGGGGATCACCGTGGGCGCCACCGCAGGCGCGGTGCTCGGGGCGAACTCCCCGGCGTACGCCGCCGCCGCGGCCGCCGCCGGGCTCACCGCCGGAGCGGTGGGCCTCTACGACGACATCGCCGACGCCAAAGGCGAGAAGGCCAAGGGCTTCAAAGGCCACGTCGGCGCACTCCTCAAGGGCCGCTTGAGCGCCGGGTTCATCAAGATCCTCGGCATCTCCACCGCCGGTATCGCCTCCGCGGCCCTGATCGACCTGCAGAACGGCGAACTCACCGACGAGCGCCGCCCGCTGGTGCGCCGCCTGTGGAACGTCGGCGTCGGCGGCGGCGTCATCGCCGGTGCCGCCAACGTCGTCAACCTCTTCGACCTGCGGCCCGGCCGCGCCCTCAAGGTCGTCACCCTCGTCTCCGCGCCGCTGTCGCGCCCGGCCGGGGACAAGTCCCGCCGACGCACCGCCGCGGGCGGCGCCAACACCGCGCTCGCGGTCTCCGCGGCCGCGGGGGCCGCGATGGCCGACGACCTCGACGGCAAGACCATGCTCGGCGACGGCGGCGCGAACGCCCTGGGCGCGCTTCTCGGCCTCGCCTACATCGCCCGCACCGGCATGATCGGCCGCCACGTCGCCCTCGCGGGCGTCGCCGCCCTCATCGCCGCCTCCGAAAAAGTGAGCTTCACGAAAGTGATAGCCGAGACGCCCGTGCTGCGGGAGTTGGACGAGCTGGGTCGGACGAAGTCTTGACCGAGACCCGACGCGAAGTCGGTCGTGCCGCCTCGGTCATCGGTGCGATCACCGTCGCCTCCCGCCTGGCCGGATTCGGTCGGACGATGGTGTTCACGTGGGCCATCGGCCTCGGCACCCTCGGCACGGCCTACCAGACCGCCAACTCCATCCCGAACATCATCTTCGAGCTCGTCGCCGGCGGCGCCCTCGCCGCCCTGGTGATCCCGCTGCTGGCCGCCCCTCTCGCCCGGCATGATCCCAAGCAGGTCGGCCACATCGCCTCGGCGCTGATGACCTGGGCGCTGACCATCCTCATCCCCGCCGGCCTACTGGTGGCGGCGTTCGCGCGCCCGATCATCGTCCTGCTCATGCCGGACAACAACACACTCGACGACCCGACCGCCAGAGAAGCGACGATCGACGCCGCCACCGAGATGCTGGTGCTCTTCGCCCCCCAGATCCCGCTCTACGGGGTCGCGGTCGTCCTCACCGGCATCCTGCAATCGCACCGCCGCTTCGCCTGGCCCGCCCTCGCGCCGCTCCTCTCCAGCATCGTGATGGCCCTGGTCTACGTGATCTACGGCGCCATGTCCGGACGCGAGTTCCAGGTCGAGGACGTCGGCCAGCAAGGGATCGTGTTCCTCGCCCTCGGCACCACCTGCGGCGTCGCCGTCCTCGCGGGCAGCCTCATCTTCCCGCTGCGCGGACTCGGCCTGCGCCTGCGGCCCGCCTGGCGCCTCGACACCCACGTCGCCGCCGGCCTGAAATCCCTCGCCATCGCCGGGGCCATCACCGTCGGCGCCCAGCAGCTGTGCCAGGCCCTGCTCATCCGCCTCGCCAACGGCGGCTCCGACCCCGGCGCCGTAGCGGTCTTCACCGTCTCGCAGACCTTCTTCCTCCTGCCGTGGGCGATCCTCGCCGTCCCGCTCGCCACAGCCGCCTACCCCGTACTGGCCGAAGCGTTCTCACTCGGCGAGCACGACCGCTACCAGCGCCGCCTCTCCCAGACCGGCCGCGCGATCCTCCTCCTCTCCGGCCTCGGCGTCGCCGCACTCGCCGGACTCGCCGAGCCCATCGCGACCGTGCTCTCCTCGCTGTCGGCCGACAAGAGCGACAACACCCAGATGCAGATCCAGGTCACCCTCACCGGCCTGGCCTTCGGTCTCTTCGGCTACTCGGTCTTCGCGATCTACTCCCGCGGCCTGTATGCCATCGGCCGCAACAAGTACGCCGCCGGAGCCACCTCGATCGGCTGGGCCGCGGCCGCCGTGGCCGCCGTCGTCCTCTCCGAGAACATGCCCCTCGCCGACCGCACCCTCGCCCTCGCGATCGCCTGGTCGATCGGCATGACCGTCATCGGTCTCGCCCTCACCGCCGCGATCGCCCGACACACCGGCGCCGCGAGCCTCAGGGGCATTCCACGGGCCGCGCTGGCCACCGTCGTCGCCGCGGTCGCGGCCGTCCTCGCCGCCCGCGAGGTCATCGCGCTGTGGGGCCACGCCGAAACCTTCTACTCGGCCCTCCTCCAAGGCGTCGTCGTCGGCGGTGCCGTGGCCGTCGTCTACCTCGGGGTGGCCGCGCTCATCGGCGGTTCCGGTGTGGTGCGCCCGGTCTTGCGACGCGCTGGCATAATCCGAGCGTCTGAAGAACCCGACGACAGCGCACTCGACGACAACACACCCGATGACCAAGTGCCCGACGAGACCAGTGGAGCAGACAAGTGAGCCATCGCCGAATCGCCTTGGTGCTGGGCCCCTCGACGGGCGGCATCGGGACGCACGTCGCGTCGCTCGCGGCGGGCCTCGTCGAACGCGGCGACGCCGTCCTCGTCGTCGGCCCGCCCGAGACCGAGGAGCGCTTCGGCTTCCGCGCCAAGGGCGCCCGCTTCGCGTCCGCGCCGATCACCGCCAAGCCCTCGCCCGAACTCCCGCTCGCCTGGTGGGCGGCCCGGAACGCCCTGCGCGGCATCACCGGCCGCGGCGTCGACCTCGTGCACGCCCACGGCCTCACCGCCGGGCTCACCGCGCTCGCGGCCCGCCCCCACGGCGCCGCTCTCGTCACCACCTGGCACAACCAGCTCATCACCACCGGAGTCAAGCGGCGTGTCTCCGACCAGATCGAGAAGCGCCTCGCCCGCGGCGTCGACGTGGCCCTCGCGGCCTCCTCGGACCTCCACGAGCACCTGGTCGACCTCGGCGCCCGCGACGCCCGCCTCGCGCCCGTCGCCGCCCCGCCGCGCGTCGCCGTGAGCGACGCCGGAGCGGTCCGCGCCGAGCTCGGCATCGGCGACCGCCCGCTGCTGCTCTCCGTCGGCCGCCTGCACCCGCAGAAGGACTACGACACCCTCATCAGCGCCGCCAAGCGCTGGACCGCGCTCGACCGCCAGCCGGTCGTCGTGGTCGCCGGTGACGGCCCCGAACGGCCGCGCCTGCAAGGACTCATCGACGCCGCCGGGGCCGATGTGCGCCTGCTCGGCCACCGCACCGATGTCGCCGAGCTCCTCGCCGACGCCGACCTCGCCGTCATCTCCAGCCAGTGGGAGGCCCGCCAGCTCTTCGCGCAGGAGGTCATGCAGGCCGGCGTCCCGCTCGTGACCACCCGCACCGGCGGCATCCCCGAGCTCGTGGGCGACGCCGCCCTGTACTTCGAGGTCGGCGACGTGGACGGCCTCGACCGGACCGTGCGCGCCCTCCTCGACGACCCCGCCCGCCTCGCCGCCCACGGCGAGAAGAGCCTCGCCCGCGCGGCCACGTGGCCCGACGAGGCCCAGATGCTCGACTCGCTCGACGCGCTGTACCTGGAACTGACGGGAAGATAGCGCCGCCGTGTCGCGAAAACTCGATGCCGGGCGCCTGACCCGCAAAGCCCGCAAGACGGTCGTCCGCGGCATCGCCGAGAACCTGGGCCCGATCGGCGCCTGGTTCGCCGTCGCGGTCCTCGCCTGCGTGGCGATCTTCCAGCTGCTCCCCGAGGACGGCGACGAAGCGCTGCCCACCACCGTCGACTCGGTCGTGCTCCTCGGTGTCAGCGGCCTCACCTGGACCGACATCGACACCGAGACGACCCCGAACCTCGCCGAACTGGCCGAGGACGGCTCGCTCGCCGAGCTCAACACGAACTCGGGCCGCAACTTCACCTGCGCCCTCGACGGCTGGCTCACCCTCTCGGCCGGCGCCCCCGCCGTGAGCGACCCGTACGGGCAGGGCGCGGAGTGCGACCCGGTCACGGACGAGCAGATCAGCGTCGACGACGGCACGGCGACCGTGGGGGACATGATCGACCTCGTCACCCTCAACCACGACCTCGACCAGGGCACCCAGCTCGGGACGCTCGCCGCCGGCACCACCTGCGCGACCGCGATCGGCCCCGGCGCGGCGTACGCGACGGCGAACTCGATCGGGCGCGTCGGCGACTACCGGCCGAGCCTCCCCAGCGGCGACGACCTCGCTGACGCGCTGACCGAGTGCCCGCTCACCGTCGTGGACGGCGGCGTCCTGCCGGCCGAGACCATCTCGCGGACCGCGGCGCTCGCGCGGCTCGACGCCACGGTCGGGGAGCTGCGGGCCGCCCGCGGCGAAGACTCGGCGCTCATCATCTCGGGCCTGAGCCAGGTGACCGAACCGGACCGGCTGCTCGCCACGATCGCGAACTTCGGCACCGAGGACGGCCACAACCTCCTCGACCTGCCCGCCGAGAGGCCTGGTTACCTCCGGCTCACCGACCTGACCGCGACCATCCTGACGCTCCTGGACTCGCCCCCGCCGGAGAACGTGACCGGCACGGCCGCGGGCGCCGCCGCCGACTCGAAGACCTATGCGGACCGGCAGGCGGTGTTCGACGACACCGACGCACGGCTCATGGCCGCCGCGGTCGCCGCCCCGGCCACCCAGTGGCTCCAGGTGATCCTATTCCTCGCTCTTACGTTCGTGGCGTGGCCGCTGCTGCAGCTGCTGCGCCGCGCCGGGCAGCCCGGGGTGAAGCCGCCGCCGCTGTGGCTCATGCGGCTCAACATCGTCTCGGCGCTCGTGTGCGCACTGTTCGTGGCCGCCGCGATCCTCGCCGACTTCTTCGGCTGGTGGTCGGCCGCGCACCCCGGTATCGTCGGGCCGCTCACCGCCCTCGGCATCGCCGTCGTGTGCGCGTTCCTCGCGATCGTCCTGCCCGGCCGCCACGGGCCCGCGAGCCTCATGGTCTCGGTCTCCGCCTTCGGCATCATCGTCACCGTCCTCGCGATGCTCCTCCACACCGAGGACCCGCTGGGGACGCTCCTCGGCGACTACACGGTGGCCGACTCCGCCTCGAACGAGCTCGGACCGGTCGCCACCGGCATGTTCATCGCCTCGCTGTGGCTGCTCGCCGCCACCGTCTCCTGGCGGCTCCCGCGCCGCTTCCAGTCCCCGGCGATGGCCGGGATCGGCTGCGTGGGCGTGCTCATCGTCTCGGCCGGGGCGCTCGGCGACTCGGTCCCGGCGGCCGTCGCCATCATCGTCGGCACCTGCCTCGCGGCGGCGCTGGCCACCGGCGGCTGGGTCACGTTCCCGCGCTTCGTGTGGTCGGGGCTCGCCGGCGTCGCGGTGCTGTTCGGCCTCTCCTGGATCGACTACCAGCGGCCCGAGGCCGAGCGCGGCGAGCTCGGCTCGTTCCTCGGCGACATGATGGGCGACACCAACGGCGTCATCGCCTCCGGCGTCGGCTCGAACATCGTGGCGGTCTTCACGTCGCCGCTGAGCGTGCTCACGGTCATGGCCGGCGCTTACTGCTGGCTGATCCTCCTGCGTCCGGGCGGCGGCCTGCGCCGCGCCTGGGGCCTGTACCCGCCGCTGCGGGCCGCGTTCTCGGCCGCCGTGGCCGGGTCGGCCGTCGCGGGCCTCCTCCTCGGCAAGGGCCTCATGAGCCTCGGCGCGGCCCTGGCCGTCATGGTTCCCTTGGCGGTCATCATGAGTCACCGCGTGCTGGCCCGCGCGCACGTCAAGGACGGCCAGTACTCGGACATGATCGTCGACGCACCGTCGTGGGTCGATGAGGAAAACGACGGCGAAAGTGTTAGTGTGGAATCCCGTGGATGATGCGATCCACCGGCTGCGTTCGACGAAGCTTGCAAGTCGAACAATGGGCACAGCCTTAGCAGCTCGTTCGCCACGAACATCACGGGAGTCCGCCTTGGCCAGCGCCGCTAATGGTCAGATCCGATCCACGAAGCACCTCTTCGTCACCGGTGGGGTCACCTCCGCCCTGGGCAAGGGCATGACCGCCGCCAGTCTCGGCAATCTGCTGACCGCGCGCGGCCTGTACGTCGTGATGCAGAAGATCGACCCGTACCTCAACGTCGATCCCGGCACGATGAACCCGTACGAGCACGGCGAGGTCTTCGTCACCGACGACGGCGGCGAGACCGACCTCGACATCGGCAACTACGAGCGGTTCCTCGACCGGAACCTGTCGAAGCACGCCAACGTGACCACCGGCCAGGTGTACTCCGACGTCATCGCCAAGGAGCGCCGCGGCGACTACCTCGGTGCGACCGTGCAGGTCATCCCGCACATCACCAACGAGATCAAGTCCCGCCTGGCCGCGATGGCCGACCCGGATCCCGAGACCGGCCGCGTGCCGGACGTGGTGATCACCGAGGTCGGCGGCACCGTCGGCGACATCGAGTCGCTGCCGTTCCTCGAGGCGATCCGCCAGTACCGGCACGACATCGGCCGCGACAACTGCTTCTTCCTCCACGTCTCGCTCGTGCCGTACCTGGCCGCGTCCTCGGAGATGAAGACCAAGCCCACGCAGCACTCGGTGGCGCAGCTGCGCAGCATCGGCATCCAGCCCGACGCGATCGTGTGCCGCTCGGACCGGCCGCTGCCGGACGGGCTGAAGGGCAAGATCGCCGGGTTCTGCGACGTGGACGACGCGGCCGTCGTCTCCGCGCCCGACTCGAAGTCGATCTACGAGATCCCGAAGACCCTCCACTCGGAGGGCCTGGACGCGTACGTGGTGCGCAAGCTCGACCTGCCGTTCCGCGACGTCGACTGGACCCGCTGGGACGACCTGCTCGACCGCGTCCACAACCCGGTCGCCACCGTCGAGGTCGCGATCGTCGGCAAGTACGTCGAACTGCCGGACGCCTACAAGTCCGTGGTCGAGGCGCTGAGCGCGGCGGGCTTTGCCAACCGCGCGAAGGTTAAGGTCCGCTGGGTCGTCTCGGACGAGTGCGCGACCGCCGAGGGGACCGCGAAGGCCCTCGCCGGGGTCGACGCCGTGGTGATCCCGGGCGGCTTCGGCGACCGGGGCGTGCCCGGGAAGCTGCAGGCCCTCACGTGGTCGCGGACCCGGCTCGTGCCGACCCTGGGCCTGTGCCTTGGCATGCAGTGCATGGCGATCGAGGGGCTGCGCGAGGTCGGGGGGCTCGTGGGCGCGAACTCCGAGGAGTTCGACCGCGAGGCCGAGCACCTGGTCATCTCCACGATGGCCGACCAGACCGACATCGTCGCCGGGCGCGGCGACATGGGCGGCACGATGCGCCTGGGCACCTACCCGGCGCAGCTCGCCGAGGGCTCCATCGCCGCCGAGGTCTACGGCGCGACGGAGGTCAACGAGCGCCACCGCCACCGCTACGAGGTCAACAACGCCTACCGGGACCAGTTGCTGAAGTCCGGCTTCGTGATCTCGGGCCTCTCGCCCGACGGGCGCCTCGTCGAGTTCATCGAGCTCGACCGGGACGTGCACCCGTACTACATCGCGACTCAGGCCCACCCGGAGCTGAAGTCGCGTCCGACCCGCCCGCACCCGCTCTTCGCGGGGCTGGTCGAGGCGGCCATGAAGCGCCAGGCCGCCGAGCGCCTCGACATCGAAGCGGCGTAAGCGAACACGCGAAAGGCGGGGCTCGATGAGCCCCGCCTTCGTCGTGTCCGCTTACGCGCCCTTGGGATTGGGCCCGTACTTGTTAGGGCCCGGCTCGCTGTCGAAGAGGTTGAAGACGAGCAGGACGATCCAGCCGACGCACGGGACCAGGCCGATGAACCACCACCAGCCGGTGCGGCCGGTGTCGTGGAGGCGCCGCACCTGCACGGCGATGGTCGGGATGAGGACGGCGAGGCCGTAGACCAGTCCGAGGTAGTTCCAGAAGTTCGGGTCGTCCCCGAGGTAATCCCAGTAGTTCGCGTCGTCGGGCCGGTTGCTCAGGCACCCGATGATCGAGCTGATGATGAAGTTGATCAGCACGAACCACCAGAACTCGCGGCGTCGAGAGCGGCCGCTGAAGACCGCGTACTTCTTGAGGGCGGTCATGTACCAGCTCATTGCCGTGCCCCTTCCCTGCTCCGCGCGGCGGAGCGATGCCTGGCCGGCGCAGGACGCGCCGGATCAGGCCATCGTAGGACGGAACCGTCGACAGTAGAGCGGACTTCAGCGTTCCGAGGACCGCGTGCGCAGGGCCCGGCCGACCGCGACCGTGGCGATGAGGACCAGTGCCGCGGCGACGAGCGCCACGGTCCGCAGCCCGTCGGTGAACGCGGTCCTGGCGGCCTCCATGAGCGCGTCGCCCGTTTCGGCGGGCAGTGTCGCGGCCACGTGGGCGGCCTCGCCGAGGGTCTCGGCCTCGACCGGCGCGTCCGCCATCTCGGTGCGGTAGATCCCGGTCGCGAGCGAGCCCAGGAGCGCGACGCCCATGGCGCCGCCGAGCTCGTACGCGGTCTCGGAGATCGCCGACGCCGCGCCCGCCCGGTCGGCCGGGGCCGCCGCGAGGATCGCGTCGTTCGTGACCGTCTGGGCCAGACCGGAACCGGCGCCGATGAGCGCGAACGCCGAAGCGACCACGGCCGCACCGGAGTCGATGCCGATGAACGTCATCGCGGCGAAGCCGGCGATCACGAGCACCAGTCCGGCGATGATGGTGCGCACCATCCCGGTCCGCTCGGACATGCGGACCGCGAACAGCCCGGACACCACCGAGACGACCATGCCCGGCAGGAGCAGCAGCCCCGCCTGCATGGGTGAGAAGCCCAGCACCAGCTGGAGGTACTGCGTGAGCAGGAACAGCGCCGAGATCATCGCGAACACGATGGTGAAGTTCGTGGCCAGCGAGGCGCTGAAGCGCCGCAGCCGGAACAGGCCCACGTCGATCAGCGGGTGCTCCAGGCGCTTCTGGCGCCGCACGAACCACATGCCCGCGACGGCGCCCGCGGCGATGGCGGCGACCGTCGCCACGGTCACGCCGTGCTCGGCGATGGTCTTGACCCCGTAGACGAACGGGAACATCGCCAGGAACGACAGCGCGACGCTCGGCACGTCGATCCGGCCGGGGTTCGGGTCCTTCGACTCGGGCAGCAGGAACGGCGCGGCCAGCACGACCGCGATGGAGACGGGCGCGGCCATGAGGAACACCGAGCCCCACCAGAAGTGCTCGAGCAGCCAGCCGCCGAGGATCGGCCCGAGGGCCGCCCCCGCGGAGAATCCCGAGGCCCAGATCGCGATCGCGAACTTGCGCTGGCGGTCGTCGTGGAACAGGTTCCGCATGAGCGCCAACGTGGTCGGCATGAGGGTCGCTCCGGCGAGGCCGAGCAGCGCCCGCGCGGCGATGAGCGCTTCGGCGCTCGGCGCGTAGGCGGCGAGCACGCTCGCGACGGCGAACGCGGCAGAGCCGATGACGAGCAGTTTGCGGCGGCCCACGCGGTCGCCGAGGGTGCCCATGGTGACGAGGAGCCCGGCGAGCACGAAGCCGTAGACGTCGACGATCCACAGCAGCTGCGAGCTGGTCGGGGCGAGGTCCTCGGACAGGAACGGCACGGCGAAGCCGAGCACGGTCATGTCGATGGAGATGAGCAGCACCGGCAGCACCAGCGTGGCCAGTGCCCAGCCCTGCTTGGCACTGATGCGGGCGCGGGGCTCCTGCGGTGCGTGAAGCGTGGCGGCCATGGGTTTCACTCTTTCTTGACGTGAGCCGCGGCACGGCTCGCGAGGCGGCATCCCGGACGCCGGGCGTGCCGGAGGCCGACACGCCCCTCGACTGTACCGTCCGGACGGTACAGTTGGCACCTGGAGGAAACATGAAAGAGCCGGAGATCACCACCCGGGACCGCATCCTCAACGCGCTGCAGCGCATCCTCATGGACGAGGGCTCCTCGGGCGTGACCTTGGAGAAGGTCGCCGCCGAGGCCGGCGTCTCCAAGGGCGGACTGCTGTACCACTTCAAGAGCAAGTCCGAGCTGTACGACGGCCTGGCCCGCCGCCACCGCGCCGTGGAGGAGGCCAACATCGCGCAGGCCCGCGAGCGCGGCGTCGTCGAGAAGTTCCTGGAGGTCTCCTGGGTTGAGTCCGAGGAGTCGGCGGCAGGGCTCTGGGCGCTGCTCACCGCGCTGCGCGGCAAGGGCGAGCTCTCCGACCAGGCCCGCGCCGACGTGCTGTTCATCTTCAACGGCTGGCGCGACCTCATCCACGAGCAGGTCGCCGACCCGGTGACCGCCGAGATCGTGCGCCTGGTCGGCGACGGCCTGTTCCTCTCGGCGCTCTCCGGCGCCCCGCTGCCGGAGCGCGACGTCGTCGAGCGGATCATCCGGCGCCTGAGCGGTGAGGCCGCGGAGTCCTGATCCCGAAACCTGAGCCGACTAGTGTGGCCCTCGTGCATGAGTACCGAGTCCTCGACAGCGAAATCATCCACCGCGGCTGGGCCTACGACCTGACCGCCGAGACCATCGCGATGCCCGGAGGCGGCACCGCCAAGCGCGAGTACCTCCAGCACGTCGGCGCGGTCGTCACCGTCCCGCTCGACGAGCAGGGCCGGGTCGGCCTGATCCGCCAGTTCCGGGTCCCGGCGAAGGAGCTCCTATGGGAGCTCCCGGCGGGCCTGCGCGACGTCGAAGGGGAGGACCCGGCCCTGGCCGCCCGCCGTGAGCTCGCCGAGGAGGCCGACCTCCGCGCCGCCGACCTCGTGAAACTCGGGGAGTTCTACTCCACCCCGGGGATCTCGAGCGAGATGATCCACTACTACCTCGCCACCGGCCTGAGCCCGGTGCCCGAGGCCGAGCTGCACGAGCGCACGGACGAGGAGACCCACATCGAACTCGCGTGGTGGGACCTCGACAAGGCGCTCGCCGCCGTCGCCGACGGGGAGATCCGCAACGGCGTCTGCGCGCTGGCGCTGACCCTTACGAAACTGCACCTGGACCGCAACTAGCCCTTAACAACGAAGGCGCACGCTCACATGGCCCGTCGCATCATGGTGCGGCGGGCCGCTTTACGATCACGGCGACGACGCCGTCCGAACCGCTGAACCCACAAGGAATGCGGGCTCCAGGACATCCGGCGTCCTAGACTGCCCGTGCGGGATGCCGACCGGCCCCGAACTGGCACAACGCTTCGGAAGGAACCCGCACGTGAAAGTCGCCGTCCCCCGCGAGATCAAGAACAACGAGTACCGCGTCGCCCTCACCCCCGCCGGGGTCCACGAGCTCGTCGCCGCCGGCCACGACGTCGCGATCGAGACCGGCGCCGGCACCGGCTCCGCGATCAGCGACAACGACTACCGCGAGGCCGGGGCGCTCATCTACCCCGACGCCGACTCCACTTGGGCCGCAGGCGATCTCGTCCTCAAGGTCAAGGAGCCGATCCAGGCCGAGTTCCACCGGATGCAGCCCGGTCAGACCCTCTTCACCTACCTCCACCTCGCCGCGGGCGCCGACTGCACCGAAGCGCTCCTCGAGCACCACGTCACCGGCATCGCCTACGAGACCGTGCAGACCGCCGACGGCCGCCTGCCGCTCCTGGCGCCCATGAGCGAGGTGGCCGGACGCCTCGCCGTCCAGGCCGGCGCCTACCACCTGCAGCGCCCCGAAGGCGGCCGCGGCACCCTCATGGGCGGCGTCCCCGGGACCGCACCCGCGCGCGTGGTCATCATCGGCGCGGGCGTCTCCGGCATGAACGCCGCCGCCATCGCCGTCGGGATGCGCGCCGACGTCGAGCTCCTCGACCTCAACGTCGACAAGCTCCACATCGCCGACGACCTGTACCAGGGCCGCCTGCGCACCATCGTCTCCAACCGCTTCGAGGTCAAGCGCGCCTGCAGCGAGGCCGACCTCGTCATCGGCGCCGTCCTCGTCCCGGGAGCCAAGGCCCCCACCGTGGTCGACGACGAAGTGCTCGCCGAGATGAAGGACGGCGCGGTCCTCGTCGACATCGCGATCGACCAGGGCGGCTGCTTCGCGTACTCCAAGCCCACCACCCACGACGACCCCACGTTCACCCACGCGGGCAAACTCTTCTACTGCGTCGCGAACATGCCCGGGGCCGTGCCGAACACGTCGACGTACGCGCTGACGAACGCCACCCTCCCGTACGTCATGAAGCTCGCCAACCTCGGCTGGGCCGCGGCGCTCAAGGCCGACCCGGCCCTCGCGCGCGGCCTCAACACGTACGCCGGGCAGGTCGTCAACGAACCGGTCGCGATCACGCATCACCTGCCGCTCAAGCCGATCGCGCAGGTGCTCGCGGAGAACTGACGTCCCAACAGGACTCGGGCCCCACGCCGCACAGCGGGCGAACTCACGCCGGGTGCCTCGGAGTCTCCCAAGCCGTCGACAGCCTCGATACACTGACGTACAGTCGCTAAGACAGGCAATGGTGAGACGCCCGGCACCCGGTGTCGACCTCGCACCCGGAGGCGCGAAGAAATGAGCAGTGTGGACAGCAACGACAAATGGGCGGCCTTGCGGGGCGCCGCGCAGATGCCTCCCGCTGACCCCGACAGTGATCTCTCCTCGCCCGATCCCGAGGCCTACACGAACAAGCGCGAGATCCCGCAGCCCCAGCCGCTGGAACGCCACGGCCCGGCCCGCGTCATCGCCATGGCCAACCAGAAGGGCGGGGTGGGCAAGACCACCACGACCATCAACCTTGGTGCGGCCCTTGCCGAATACGGCCGCAAGGTGCTCATGGTCGACTTCGACCCGCAGGGCGCGCTCTCGGTCGGCTTCGGCACCAACCCCCACACCCTCGACCTCACCGTCTACAACCTCCTCATGCAGGACGACGTCGACATCGACGACGTCATGGTCAAGACGAACGTCGCGGGCCTGCGCCTCCTCCCGGCCAACATCGACCTCTCGGCCGCGGAGATCCAGCTCGTCAACGAGGTCGCCCGCGAGCAGACCCTCGCCCGCGTCCTGCGGCCGGTCATCCCCGACTTCGACTACATCCTCATCGACTGCCAGCCCTCCCTGGGGCTCTTGACGATCAACGCGCTCACCGCCGCGCACTCCGTGCTCGTCCCGCTCGAGTGCGAGTTCTTCTCGCTGCGCGGCGTCGCCCTCCTCCTCGACACCGTCGACAAGGTCCGCGAGCGCCTCAACTACGACCTCGAGCTCGACGGCATCCTCGCGACCATGTACGACTCGCGCACCACGCACTCGCGCCAGGTCCTCCAGCGCGTCGTGGAAGCCTTCGGCGACAAGGTGTTCTCCACCGTCATCACCCGCACCGTGCGCTTCCCCGAGACCACCGTCGCCGGCGAGCCCATCACCACCTGGGCCCCCGCCTCCTCCGGCGCGCGGGCCTACCGCCAGCTCGCCCGCGAACTCATCGCGGCGACCGACAAGTGATCACCGACAGGTGGGCACCGAGAAGTGAGCACCGAGAAGTGGGCACCGACAAATAGGGCCCCGAAGTCCTTACGCCCCATGAAACCCGGAGTTCACCCCGTAGTGGTCCGGGCGCCCGACTAAGCTTGCGTCCGTGACCGACCAGCAGCCGCCCCAGCTCCCGACCCAGCGGGAGGGCGAACCGGAGGAGGCCGAGAGCGGCTTCCACGTCCGGCTCGCCAATTTCGAGGGCCCGTTCGACCTGCTGCTCCAGCTCATCGGCAAGCACAAGCTCGACGTCACCGAACTCGCCCTCCACCAGGTCGCCTCCGAGTTCATCACCTACGTCACCGGCCTCGACGACGCCTGGAACCTCGAGGAGACCTCCGAGTTCCTCCTCATCGCCGCCACCCTCCTCGACCTCAAGACCGCCCGGCTCCTGCCCGGCACCGTCGTCGACGACGAAGAGGACCTCGCCCTCCTCGAAGCCCGCGACCTCCTCTTCGCCCGGCTCCTGCAGTACAAGGCCTACAAAGAGGCCGCCGGCGCCATCGCGACCTTCGTCGAGTCCGCCTCGACCCGCATCCCCCGCAACGTCGGCCTCGAAGACCGCTACAAGGGCCTGCTCCCCGAACTCATCCTCGACCTCACCCCCGAGGAGTTCGCCGCGCTGGCGGGCAAGGCGATGAAACCCAAACCGCCGCCCACCGTCGGCACCGGCCACATCCACATGCAGCGCGTCTCCGTGCGCGAGCACGCCGTCATCATCTCCCGCCGCCTCCAGCGCGTCCAGACCGCGACCTTCCGGGCCCTCACCTCCGACTGCGAGTCCCACCTCGAAGTCGTCGCCCGGTTCCTCGCCCTCCTGGAGCTCTACCGCGAGGCCCTCGTCGGCTTCGAGCAGATGCAGGCCCTCGGCGAGCTCACCGTCCGCTGGCTCGGCGGGAACGTCACCGAGATCGACGTCGACGAGTACGCGGGAGCACCCGCGGAACTGCAGGCACCACCGGGGGAGGAACCGAGCACATGACCGAGCACCTGGGGGAGTCCCTCGAGCAGGACCTGGCGACGTGGAAGATGCCCGGCGCGCGCCAGGAGGCCGCGCCGCTGCGCCCCGACACGCCCGCCGACGAACCGCTCGCCGAAGGCGACGAGTACGCGGCCGCGCTGGCCGCCGTCCCCGCCCAAGCCGCGGAGGACGCGGAACCCGAGGTCACGGGCACGAGGCCCGTCCCCGACGACGTCGACCTCGGCGCCGTCCTGGAGGCGATCCTCATGATCGCCGAAGAGCCGCTGAGCGAGGAGTTCCTCTCCTCGGTATTGGAGCGGCCACGTTCACAGGTGCGCGAGCAACTGGGCCGACTCAGCGCCGAATACACTGGTGACGGACGCGGATTCGATCTGCGTCGCCAAGCCGGCGGCTGGCGCTTCTACACCCGGGCCGACTACGCCCCGTACGTGGAGCGTTTCGTCACCGACGGCGCCTCCGCCCGCCTCACCAAGGCGGCGTTGGAGACGCTCGCCGTGGTGGCCTACAGGCAGCCGGTCACCCGCGGCCGCATCTCGGCCATCCGGGGCGTGAACTGCGACGGCGTCATGCGCACGCTCGTCGCGCGCGGCCTGGTCGAGGAGTGCGGGACCGACCCGGACTCGACGGCGACGCTCTACCGCACCACCACCCTGTTCTTGGAGAAGATCGGACTGGACACGGTCGCCCAGCTGCCAGAGCTGGCACCGTTCCTACCGGACGACGTGACGGATATCGAGGAAGATGAACAACGCTGACGAAGAGGGCATCCGCCTGCAGAAAGTCCTGTCGCAGGCCGGGATCGCCTCCCGCCGTGCCGCAGAGGACCTGATCACCCGCGGCAAGGTGAAGGTCAACGGCGAGCGCGCCCACCTGGGCCAGCGCGTGGACACGTCGAAGGACGTCATCCACGTCTCCGGCAAGCGGGTCATGACCGACGTCGACAAGGTGTACTTCGCGATCAACAAGCCGCGCGGCATCGTCTCGACCATGGAGGACGACGAGGGCCGCCGCTGCCTCGCCGAGTTCGCCAAGGGCATCGACCAGCGCGTCTTCCACGTGGGCCGGCTCGACACCGACTCCGAGGGCCTGCTGCTGCTCACCAACGACGGGGAGCTGGCCAACCGCATCATGCACCCCTCGCACGGGCTGCCGAAGGTCTACCGGGCGCAGGTCGCCGGGATCATGGACCGCGCCACCTGGAACAAGCTGCTCAAGGGCGTCGAGCTCGACGACGGCATCGCGAAGGCCGACAAGCTCAAGATCATCGACGAGCACGCCGGCCAGTCGTTGATCGAGATCACCATCCACGAGGGCCGCAAGCACATTGTGAGGCGGCTCATGGACGAGGTCGACCACCACGTCTCGCGCCTCGTGCGCACCGAGATGGGCCCGGTCAAGCTGCGCAACCTCAAGCCGGGGACGCTCCGCAGGCTCACTCCGAACGAGGTGGGGGAGCTGTACCGCGAGGTCGGACTCTAGCTGGCTGTACTGACGGAAGGGCATGGCCCGGTTAATGTTCGGGCATGTCAACGATTCTGAACGTGATCTGGTTCGTGCTGGCCGGGCTCTGGCTCGCGATCGGCTACTTCCTCACGGGTCTGCTCTTCTGCATCTTCATCGTGACCATCCCGTTCGGCATCGCCAACATGCGCCTGGCCGGGTACGTCCTGTGGCCGTTCGGGCGGACCGTCGTCTACGACCGGAACGCCGGCTGCTTCTCGCTGCTGGGCAACGTGCTGTGGCTGATCCTGTTCGGCTGGGAGCTCGCGCTGGCGCACCTCGTCACCGGGTTCCTCCAGGCGATCACGATCATCGGCATCCCGCTGGCGGTGGCGAACTGGAAGATGATCCCGATGGCGCTGTGGCCGATGGGCGCGCGAGTGGTGGAGAAGCGCTGATCGGGCGAGTCCCCAATAGTGAGGTCATTCCACACCTCACCAGGTATAACCGGGCATGATGTAGGTTTGCTTGGTTTGCAGTTGAAGAACGGAGCGCGACAGTGCCTGAGCAGAAGAGCGGACCGGTCGTCGCGATCGACGGCCCGTCCGGGGCCGGGAAGTCGACCGTGGCCAAGACCTTGGCGACGGCGATCGACGCCGCGTACCTCGACACCGGCGCCATGTACCGCGCCGCGACGCTGGCGGTCCTCAACGCCGGCGTCGACCCCTCGCAGACCGCGCAGGTCACCAAGGCCGTGAAGAACGCGAAGCTCGAGTTCGGGACCACCCCCGAGGACCCGTTCACCCGCGTCGACGGCGAGGACGCCGACCTGGCGATCCGCGGCGACGACGTGACGAAGGCGGTCTCGGCGGTGGCCGGGAACAAGTCGGTGCGGAAGTTCCTCATCGACGAGCAGCGGCGGATCATCGCCGATGCCAAGGCGGGCATCGTGGTCGAAGGCCGCGACATCGTCTCGGTCGTCGCTCCCGACGCCGACGTGAAGGTCTACCTGACCGCCGACCCGGTGGAGCGCGCCAAGCGGCGCGCCGCCGAGAACGGCGCCGACGCGAACGCCACCGCGAAGGACATCGAACGGCGGGACACCGCCGACTCGAAGACCACCAAACCCCTGGAGGCTCCGGAGGGGGCCGTGGTGATCGACTCCACGACGCTGCCGATCGTGGAGGTAGTGGCCAAGATTCTGGCCTTGCTGAGCAACAGGGAAATTGATGACTGACGAAGTGACCTGGACCGGCGACGACGGTTGGAGCGAGAGCGACGACGTCGACGAACGCGGTCCGGTCCCGACGGTGGCCGTTGTCGGCCGCCCCAACGTGGGCAAGTCGACACTGGTGAACCGCATCCTGGGCCGCCGCGCCGCGGTGGTGCAGGACGAGCCGGGCGTGACCCGCGACCGCGTGGCGTACGACGCCGAATGGGCCGGGCGCGAATTCAGCCTGGTCGACACCGGCGGCTGGGACCCTGACGCCGAGGGCATGGCGAAGTCCATCGCCCTGCAGGCCGAGCTGGCGATGCGCACCGCGGACGTGATCGTGTTCGTGGTCGACTCCCGCGTGGGCCCCACGGACGCCGACGAGGCGGCCGTGCGCATTCTGCGCTCGACCCGCAAGCCGGTGATCCTCGTGGCCAACAAGGCCGACTCGGAGCGCCAGGAGGCCGAGGTCCATGAGCTGTGGAGCCTGGGCCTGGGCGAGCCGTTCCCGATCTCGGCGCTGCACGGCCGCAACTCGGGCGACCTGCTCGACAAGATCATCTGGGCGTTCCCCGAGGAGCCCACGGGCCAGCTCAAGGAGCGCGGCCCCCGCAAGGTGGCCCTCGTCGGCCGCCCGAACGTCGGCAAGTCGAGCCTGCTCAACCGGATCGCCGGCGAGGAGCGCGCGGTCGTCGACAACGTCGCGGGCACCACGGTCGACCCGGTCGACTCGCTCGTGGCGATCGACGGCGAGGACTGGGTCCTGGTCGACACGGCCGGCCTGCGCAAGCGCGTCAAGTTCGCCTCGGGCACCGAGTACTACGCCTCGCTGCGCACTGAGGCGGCCGTGGAGGCCGCCGAGGTCGCTCTGGTCCTCCTGGACGCCTCCGAGCCCATCAGCGAGCAGGACCAGCGGGTCCTGACGCAGGTGACCGAGTCCGGGCGCGCGATGGTCCTGGCGTTCAACAAGTGGGACCTCGTGGACGAGGACCGGCGCTACTACCTGGAGAAGGAGATCGACCGCGAACTCGGCCAGGTCTCCTGGGCCCCGCGCGTCAACGTCTCGGCCATGACCGGCCGCGCCGTGGAGAAGATCGCCCGCGCCCTGCGTGAGGCCCTGGAAGGCTGGGGCCAGCGCGTCAGCACCGGTGAGCTGAACAAGTGGATCAGCGACCTCCAGGCCGCCACGCCGCACCCGGTGCGCGCGAACAAGGCCCCGAAGGTCATCTACGCGACCCAGGCCGCCGCCGAGCCGCCGCGCTTCCTGCTCTTCACGAACGCGCCGTTCGACAAGCAGTACTTGAAGTTCATCCAGCGCAAGCTCCGCGAGGACTTCGGTTTCGTCGGGACGCCCATCGACCTGGTGGTCAAACCCCGCGAATCCCGCAAGAAGGACAAGCGGAAATAGCCATTCTCACACCGGGGACCTCGCCGCAGAGGCCCCCAGGACCATAGGCTAAAGTTGGGTCCGCCGCGGACAACGCGGCGGAAAACGGGCTGTGGCGCAGCTTGGTAGCGCACTTGACTGGGGGTCAAGGGGTCGCAGGTTCAAGTCCTGTCAGCCCGACAGTGAAGCCCCAGGCCGGGGACAATGTCCCAGGCCTGGGGCATTGTCGTATGCAGCTCTCGCTTGTCATTCGCTTGTCTCGATGAACCAGGATGCCTCGGATCGCCTCGGCACGGAACTCCCTGGCTCTATGATCCGGGTCACTCGCGAGCGATCCAACTTGAAGGCCCATGACTGCATGCGTTGCTGCAGAACCAGACTTGCGCCGGGACGAAGCGGCTATCCTGGTCCGGCCCAGCAAGCGCCGATCGGCGTCGGGGAGATCGGGCGTAGTCAGGGTGAAGCGGTACGCCCCTCCTGGGCATCGAGATGCAGGGACGTTCGCATACATTCGCCCGATGAGCTTCAACGCCGCCAGATGCAGCGGTGAAATCGTCCTGCTCACGAGAAGCCGCCGTGACCGCAACCGCTGAAAGCTACTTCATCCGTCTCGATCAGCACCGCTACCGGCCTACGGATGCGACCAGCGGCGCCTGGAACACCGCCGAGCAGCACATCAGCCCCATGAACGGGTTGATCGTCCAGGCCGTGGAACGATTCTGCAGTGAGCGTGGGCCCGACCCGATGGCTCTCAGCCGGATCAGCATCGACATTCTCGGCGCGCTTCCCATGGAACCGTTCAGCGTCGTTGTCGAGGTGATCCGGCCAGGTCGTACCATTGAACTGCTCGAGGCGGTAGTCACCTCAGGTGGACGCCCAGCCGTCCGTGCCCGGATCTGGCGCACCATCGGCACCGACACCACCCAGGTCGCGGGCGGCGAAGCCGACCGGCTCCCTGACCCCAACGATTGCGAACTCCTAGTGCTGAGCGACGACTGGCCCGGCGGCTACATCGACTCGATCAAATTGCGGTCGGTCGGGACTCCGGAGCCGGGCCGCGGCACAGCTTGGGTCTCGACGGGCACTTCCCTCGTCGCAGACGAGCCCTCGAGCGACCTTGCACGACTCGTCGGTTTGGCGGACACGGCCAACGGCTTTTGCATGCGTGAGTCCATGGACTCTTGGTTGTTCCCCAACGTCGACTTGGCGATCCAACTGTTTCGTCAACCGACCGGAGTTCGGCTCGGTCTCGACACGACCGTCGTGTTCGGACCGAGCGGGCTCGGTGTCACCACCACGGCTCTTCATGACGACGCTGGCCACTTCGGCTACGCACAGCAGTCCCTGACCATCCGAGCCCGCGGCAAGTAGCCGTGGTCAACCCGCTTGGCCGTTCCCAAAACCGTTTCTAACAGCGTGGTCAGTGGGGCGGGATTGGAGGGCCGGCCCGTATTTGGGCGGGGATGATTACCAGGTGCGTCTTCAACGCGACTGCGGCACGACCAGGCGGTCAACGGTCACTCGGTGGTCGACCGCGCCGAAGCGGTTGCCGGCCTTGTCTTTCCAGACTGGTGCTTCACCGGTGACGGTGATGCGCAGTCGATATTCGCTCGTCGGCAGGCGGGGGCTCACGTACCGCAGGCCATGTTCTGCTTGCAGGCTGTAGAAGTCGACCAGCAGCTCGTGGACGCGATCATCGCCTGCAGCGTCGAAGATCTCGACCAGGGCGTAGCCGCTGCTCTGATCAGCTGAGCCGTGCACCGCGACTTGATTTCCGGAGAATGGCACTTCGACGAACGCACCGCGTTCCCGGGACGAAAAGCCGATCTCCAGCTCCGCGCCCTGGAGATCCGTCTCCGCCGCAGACTCGGGACTCCAGCTGGGGAGAAAGCGCGGCAAGGTGATCGCGTCCGATTCGATGTGCAGTGGCAGCCACACGTAGGTTGCCGCTGAGGCCTGGTGCGGGAATGACCACCGGTCGCCCATGTACATGTGGACTGTTTCGCCGTCCCGCCGCAGCGAAAGTACGAAGGTGCATTGCGAGTTGTGAGTCAGAGCGCCTTCGGGCGCGATGAGGCCCCGATGGGTCCATGGGCCGTCCACTGACGGCGCCGACAGGTAGTAATTGTCGTTGCGTTCCCAGCTCGTCTTGTTCGAGAACAGCAGGTAGTACCGGCCCTCCTTCTCGAGCATCGCCGGCGACTCGCCTCCCGGTGCCAGGCCGGAAGCGACCAGGTGGTCTGCAGTCGCGTAGTCCGCGCTGAGCCGGTAGATGTCGCCGTCGTGCACGAGGAGGTACCCCGTGCCGTCGCGATCTTGGAAGGTGCCCATGTCCCAGCGCCGGATCGGTTCGCCGCGGTAGTGCAGCGCGCCCTGGAACTGGTATTCGCCGGCGATCCCGTCACTGACGGCCATCCCGATGTGCGGATCGGCGTATCCGAGGTCGTCGCAGTGCATGTACATCATGTACTTGCCGGTACTGGGGCATCGCATCACCTTGACGCGCTCGCCGATCCGGCCCGGCCCGAGCAGCCCGTCATCTTGGCGCGGCAGCACGATCCGCTCGAACGTCCAGTGCACCAAATCGGGGGAGGAATAGCAGGAGAAGCCGATGAACGTGTTCTCGTCGTCGGTCTTGTACTCGCCGAACAGGTAATAGCGCCCGGCCTCTTCGACGATGCAGCCGCCGTGGGCGTTGACCGGGGCGCCCCGGTCGTCGAACCAGGGAACACCGTTGATGATCGAGTTGTCCGTCATGGCGGGACCGTGCCTCCGGAATCGAGACGGGGAAGCGCGGAATGCGCTTGCCGATTGTATGGTGTTCAGCTGCATCTTGACAACGGCCTCAGGGACAGCTCCGCCCCCAACCTCTTGGCGCGGGGATGGCAACCGGTTCGATTGCCATTGCTCGAACTCTTGTGTAACGATCCATGTGTCCGATAACATCGACGAATCTCTATTCCTCACAAGAGATCGGTACGCACATGAGCAAGCAGCACGGGCGGCGCAGATCCTGGTACGCCGGGCTCGCCGCCGCGATCATCGCGGCGGCAGGCCTGGCCTTCCTCGCGCCCACGACCGCGAACGCGGCCATCGACACCAGCGCGGACTACGTCCTCACCAGCCGCCACTCCGGCCTGGTCTTCGACATCGATGGCCGCTCCACCGCCGAGAATGCCGGCCTCATCCAGTGGACCCGCACCGACGCGACCAACCAGCAGTTCAAGTTCGTCGACGCGGGAGGGGGCTACTACCGCATTCAATCCCGGCACAGCGGCAAAGTCCTCGGCCTGCAGAACCAGTCCACCGCCGACGGCGCGAACGTCGTCCAAGAGACTGACGCGAACGCCACCGACCAGCAGTGGACGGTCACCGAGTCCGGCGGCTACGCGTCCTTCGTGAACCGCCTGTCGGGCAAGGCGCTCGACGTGTGGGAGTGGTCGACCGCCGCGGGCGGGCGCATCTCCCAGTACACCGCCACCGGCGGCACCAACCAGCAGTGGTCCCTCACCGCCCTCGGCACCGGCAACCCCGGCCAGACCGACTGCGCGAGCGGCCCGACGCAGCCGCCGAGTATCGGCGGCACCCTCGGCGCCCACGACCCCGCCCTGTGGGCCGGGTGCACCGGGCAGCCCTGGTTCGTCTACGCCACCGGTGACGGCCGCTTCGGCGGCGGCACGCCCCCGATCTTCCGCTCCACCAACGGCGGCCAGACCTGGCAGCACGCCGGATACATGTGGAACACCAAGCCCGCCTGGACCTCCCAGCAGATCCCCGGCTCCGAGAACATCTGGGCGCCCGAGATCCACTACGACGCCGCCCAAGGCCTCTACTACCTCTACTACTCGGTCTCGACCTTCGGCTCCCAGCGCTCGGCCATCGGCCTCGCCACCAGCCCCAGCCTCGACCCGTCCGCGTCCAACTTCGGCTGGACCGACAAGGGCGTGGTCTTCCAGTCCTACAACGGCAACGCCTACAACGCGATCGACGCGAACATCGTCGTGGACGCCGCGGGCAAGCACTGGATGGTCTTCGGCTCCTGGCAACAGGGCATCCACACCATCGAGCTCGACTGGCCCTCAGGCAAGCCCAAGGCCGGCGCCACCCCGATCCGCCTCGCCACCAAGAGCGGCGGCATCGAAGGCCCGTCCATGACCTACCACAACGGCTACTACTACCTGTTCACCTCGATCGGCACCTGCTGCGCCGGGGCGAACTCGACCTACAAGATCACCGTGGGCCGCTCGACCTCGCCGACCGGACCGTTCGTCGACGCCGCCGGCGTCGACATGCGCAACGGCGGCGGCACCGTGGTCCTCGGGGCGTACGGCGGCAACGTCGCCTCCGGCGGGCAATCGATCCACAGAGGATTCATGGCGTACCACGCGTACGGCTCGGGCGGCGGCTTCGCGCTCGACATCGAGAAGATCGAATGGAACTCGGCGGGCTGGCCCGTCCTGAACGGGAGCTGACCATGCCACTGCACACTCGCCGGCGCTGGCGCACTTTCCTCGCGCTCGCGCTCACCACCGCACTCACGGCCCTCGGCCTCGTCGCGGCCTCCAACGCCCCGGCTCAGGCCGCCGTCACACCCGGCACCTGGTACGTCATCACCAGCGCCCACTCCGGTCTCGCCCTCGACGTCAAGAACGCGTCGACTGCGGCCGGAGCCGAACTCACCCAATGGAACCGCACCGACGGCACGAACCAGCAGTTCCGGTTCGTGGACGCCGGCGGCGGCTACTACAAGATCCAGGTCAGGCACACGAATATGGTGCTTGACCTCTACCAGAAGAACACCGCGGACGGCGCGACCATCGCGCAGTGGAACGACCTCGGCGGCACGAACCAGCAGTGGTCCGTGCGCGAGCACTCGGACGGCTCGTACAGCTTCATCAACCGGCTCTCGGGCAAGGCCCTCGACCTGTGGGAATGGTCGACCACTCCGGGCAGCCGCATCTCGCAGTACACGTACGAGGGCTCGAACGCCCAGAAGTGGCGGCTGAACCAGGTCGGCGGCGGCAGCCAGACCACCCTCGCCAACCCGATCCGCAGCAACGGCGCCGACCCCTGGATCGAGTACTGGGACGGCTACTACTACATGTCCACCACCACCTGGAGCTCAACGGTCATCATGCGCCGCGCCACCACCCTGGCCGGTCTGAAGACCGCGAGCGACACCGTGGTCTGGAACGACGCGAACACCCCGAGCCGCTGCTGCTCGCACTGGGCGCCGGAGTTCCACCGCATCAACGGCGTCTGGTACCTGATGTACACCTCCGGGAACTCGCAGACGAACCTCGACGGACAGAAGCTCCACGTGCTGCGCTCGACGAGCTCGACCCCCATGGGGCCGTACGAGTTCATGGGCACGCCGCTGCCGAACCAGTGGAACATCGACGGCTCGTACCTGGAGTTGAACGGCAGCCTCTACCTGATGTGGAGCGAATGGGTCGGCGCGGACCAGTCGATCCGCATCGCGGCCATGTCGAACCCCTGGACCGTCACCGGCGCGCACGCCACGATCTCGCGGCCCAGCCACAGCTGGGAGACCATTGGTGGGCGCGTCAACGAGGCCCCGGCCGTGCTCCAGCACGACGGGAGGACGTTCGTGACGTTCTCGGCCTCCTCGTGCAACACGCCGGACTACAAGCTGGGGCTGCTCGAGCTCACCGGCTCGAACCCACTTTCGGCCTCGTCGTGGACCAAGAAGTCGACGCCGGTGCTCCAGCGCGGCAACGGCGTCTACGGGCCGGGCCACAACGGGTTCTTCACCTCGCCGGACGGCACCGAGCAGTGGCTGGTCTACCACGGCAATACCTCGACCAGCCAAGGCTGCGGCGACACCCGCCAGACGCGCGTCCAGAAGATCACCTGGAACGCGGACGGCACACCGAACTTCGGTACGCCGGTCGCCAGCGGCGTCCAGTTCCCCGCACCCTCAGGAGAGTGACCGCCACGACCGCATGACCAGCGCCCGGCCGGATCCACCGGCCGGGCGCCGGCCGTTCTGCCCCTGATGTCGCCGTTACGCCAGCGGCAATCGATGGCCGCCGATGCGTCCAGTGGTGTTCGATAGGATTCGATGCGATGGCGCCCGCCGCGATGCGAGTCCTCGCGTTCGCTGCGGTGGAGGTGCCAAAGCATTCGGGCAGGAAACGGGCGGTGGGTGCGGTGAATCGCGGCAAGGTCACCATGAGCGACGTCGCGCGGCTCGCGGGCGTATCCCCGATGACCGTCTCCAACGTCGTCAACGACCGGGTCCCCGTCAGCGACAGAGCCCGTGAACGGGTCCTGGCGGCGATTCGCGAATCCGGCTACCAGGTCAACGCCGCGGCGCGGCACCTCCGGTCAGGGCGCAGCGGGGTCATCGGGCTCGCCGTCCCCCAGATCGGCAACGCCTACTTCGGGATGCTTGCCGAACTGGTCATCGAGGAGGCGCGGGGCCACGGCTACCACGTCGCGATCGAGCAGACCGGGGCCCTCGCCACCGGCGAGGCCGCGGCGATCGACCAGTCGCGCAGGCTTCAGTTCGACGGGCTCATCCTGTCGGCAGTGGAGATCGAGTCGCTGGTGCCCGACAACGGCAATCCGATCGTGCTGCTCGGCCAGCAGGACCTGGCAGGCCGCTTCGACCACGTCACAGTGCCGAACGAAGCCGGCACCGCCGCGGCCACCGAGCACCTGATCGATCAGGGATGCCAGCGCATCGCGGTCGTGACCGGGGGCGATCTGCACCGCCTCACCATGTTCACCCGCCGCTACAACGGCTACCGCTCCGCGCTGGAGAACCGCGGGATCAAGCCCGATCCGCAACTGCGGTTCACGGTCGATGCGCTCACGCGGGAAGGCGCCCGGGCCACCGGACACCGGATCGCCGACGCGGATCTGGGCATCGACGGCGTGGTGGCCTTCAACGACACCACTGCGATGGGGGTCATGCGCGGCCTGCAGGACCGGGGTGTCAGCGTCCCGGGCGACATGCGCGTCATCGGGTTCGACGACGTCCCCGAATCCGCGGTCTACATTCCCTCGCTGTCCACGGTCAGCCCCGATCACCGGTGGAAGGCCGCCAAGGCGGTCGAACTCGTCGTCGCGCGGATCGCCGACCCCGATACGCCTCCGCGTGAGTTCACCGCCCCGTTCACCGTCATCCGGCGGGAATCCACTTCCTGAGCTCCGATATGGCGCTGCGGCCGCCCTGGCGCGGGCGGCCGCAGGTCCGTCGGGTCAGAGGCCGGCGCACTGCCCGGTCCTGGGTCCCTTCACTTCGTTGGCCGCACCGTTGTTCACGGGGGCCGGTGCACTGCCAGTGCACGACAGCGGACCGCTGATCTCGTTGCCCGCGATCACGTTCCACCCGTTCGTCCCGACCACGGTCACCGGACCGGATACCTGGTTCGGATCGCAGCCGTGGGCGGGATTGCCCAGGGTGACCGAGGCGCTTCCGGCGAGGCTCACCGGTCCGCTGACGTTCGTGCCGCACAGCATGATCAGTGCCGCTCCGTTCGCGGAGAGCGGGCCGGTGATCCGGGCGCCGTCCGTGACCAGTGCGGCCCCTTCTGCGACGTTCACCGGCCCATACACGCGCGACCCTTCGCTTAGGCAGGTGGTGCCCGAGGCGACCGCGAGCGGACCGTAATGCGTGCCGCTCACCTCTGCATCGCATGCGACGGCGGCGAACTCGTCCACGACATCGATCACCGCGGTCACTTCGCCGTACTCGGTCGTGCCGGCGACCTCGACCCGGCCGGCGGTGCCGGTCGCCCCTGAGGGCGGGTCGTCCCATGCCACCGGGACCGCCGCTTCGGTGCCGTCTGCGGTGGTCAGCACCTGCACCGTCTCGGGCAGGGCGAGAGCGCCGCCAGCCTCGACCGCCGTGTAGACCGTGTCCTCGACGACATGCGTTGCGCGGCTGCGGTTGTAGACGTCGATCGAGGCATTCGGCTCGGAGGTGTTCGCTATGCCGGGCACCGAGCGGAACATCGACTGCCAGCTCGCCGGCTCCCACAGGAGAGCCCCGGCGCCCTGGTTGTCGACGACGTCGTTGACCATCTGGAACACGTGCTGGATCGCGTCGGCCTGGCCTTGGACCGTGCGCGGGAACGTCGAGTTGGGCTGCGTGCCACCGCCCGTGGCCGGGTACGAAGTCTCGGCGATCTCCAGCTTGTACTGCGGGTACGTGGTCGCGAGCGTGTGGAGGTTCGCCTCCATCTGGGCTAGGCTGCCGTGGTGCTCGGGGTAGTACGAGAGGCCGAGCACGTCGAAGTCCTGGCCCTTGGCATTCAGGCGGGTGGTCAGCTGCTGCCAGTACTCGCCGGCCTTGCCCATGCCGCTGATGCGACCGACCACCGAGTGGAGTTCTACTTCGGATTCGGGGGAGGCGTCGCGGACCGCCGCGATGCCGGCGGCCAGGAGTGTCGTGAATCGGTCCCAGGAGTCGAGGTACAGCTGGCGTTCGGCCGGGTTCTCGGAGTACCGGTACTGCCACAGGATGCCGCCGCCGGGCTGGGACTGGTAGACCGACGCCTGGTTGCGGAAGTACGCCGGGTTCGCGCCCGCGTGCACCGCCTCAGTGGAGGGCGCCCCGACGGCTTCGCTGCCCCACATGAACCCGTTGGCGATCTCGTTGCCGACCGCGACCTTGTCCGGCACGGTCCCTTGCGCGACGAGCTGCGACACGTAGTCGTGGGTGTAGTCGTAGACCGCGTCGGTGAGCTCGTCGAATTCCAGTTCGGCCCAGGCTCGCGGTTTGGGCTGCTTGCCCGGGTCGGCCCACGAGTCGGCGTAGTGGAAGTCGATCCCGAGTCCGAGACCGCGCTCCTCGACCCACTGCGCCGAGGTCAAGGTCCGCTCGGGCCCTTGGTAGGGCACCGCGTTCAGGCTGCCGGTGGACTCGTTCCGGGGCTCGTTGAACACGCGCAGTCGCGTGTACTCCATGCCGCGGTCCTGCATGACGTCCAGCAGGTGAGGGCCCGCGCCGCGGTCCTCGGACTGCGGGTGCACCCAGTACTGACGGCCACTGGGATCGTCCATCCAGGACAGGTCCGCGCCGAGGACGACATCGTCCCGCAGGTAGTTGAAGACCTCCAGCTCGCTGATGCCGATCGCCGCACCGGGAGATGCCGCGGTGAGGGCGACGCGCACGAACCGCGTTCCGGGCTGCGTGAACAGATCCACGCCGCCCGAGCCCGGTGCGGCGCCGGCCGACCGGTCCGCAATGCGATCCCACGACTCGCCGTCCGGAGAGGCCTCGACGACGTACTGGTAGACGGCGCCGGGATCAGGAAAGACAACGTGGACCTTCCGGAGGTTGTCGTAGGCGCCGCCCAAATCGAGCTGCAGCCACTGACCCGGGCCGGATTCAGTGGCCAGCCAAGCGGTGTCGGCGTCCTGGTCGACGGCCAGCGCGGCGGTCTCGGCGCCGCTGGCGGCGGTCGCCACCACCCAGGGCTTCGCGGCGAGATTGCTCTCGATCGGCTGGAGGTCCGCCTCTCCGTAGAGGGCCGCGGCTGGCGCGGCCGGTCCGAGGGCGCCTACCAGCGCCCCGGCGAGTACCAGTGCCGCCGATGCACCGGCGGCACTGCGTTGCGGGGGTCTCATGAATGGTTCCTTTCGGTGTCAGCGGAACAAGCCGGCGGGGACGATCCCCTGGGTGCGCATCTCGTTGCGGACGAGCTGCGCGAACTGGTCGGCGCCGTACTCCGAGGTGTGGGTGTTGTCGCTCGCCTCGTTGGTGAGGAACAGGGCCTTGGAGCGCTCCGGGCCGAGCTGCTCGACCAGCTGCTTGGTGAGTGCGGTCAGGTCGATGAGGTCCACGCCCTGCTGCTGCGCGAGGGTCCGCATCTCGCGGGGGAGGTCGACGCCGACACCGTTGACGTGGAGGGCGGTGCCGTTGTTGAGGGTGCCGTCGCTGTTGAACCAGCGGCGGACGATCGGCGTGACGAGGACCGGCACGCCGCCTTGGGCTTCCACACCGTCGATCAGGCGGGTGAGGTTGCTCCTGAAGGTCGCGGCGTTCGTCTGCTTGTCGTTGTGCCCGAACTGGATGAGCACCACGTCGCCGGGTCGGATGAGCGGGCGCATCGTCGGGAAGAGCCGAGAATCGGAGAGGAACGAGCCGGAGCTGTCGCCCGAGTCGGCGTAGTTCGCTACGGAGAGGCCCTGGTTGAAGTACTGCGGGAGCTGCTGCCCCCAGCCGGTGTACGGCCGGGTGGATTGGTCGCAGACGGTGGAGTCCCCGGCGAGGAACAGCTGCGGTTGGCGTGCGGGCGTGACGGTGACGCTGCTCAGGCGCGGCGCGGATCCGCTGAAGTACAGGTCGAGGCCCTGGCTGCCGGTGGAGCCGGTGGGTTGGCCTTCGGGGTTGCGTACGTTGACGGTGAAGCTCTTGGTGACCTGCTGGCCGGCCGCAGTGGTAGTGGTGCCGAGCATGGTGCGGCGCGCTTCCGCGGTGACCGAGGTCGAGCCGGCCTGTGCGCCGCCGAGGACCACGGTGACGTCGTAGGTGCCCGGTGCGACGTTGTAGCGGCAGGTGATCGACGCGGTGCCGGTGCAGCCTTCGAGGCTGCCGCCCGGTCCGCCCTCGTCGTCGACGGGGATGAGCTGGAACTGCTGGTTGGTGCCGCCGTTGGCGGTGTACTGACTGATGCGGGTGCCCGGGGTCGTCGAGCGTTCCCAGACGTCGAGGGCCTTCCCGGAGAGCCGGTTGATGATCGTGGCGTAGCCGCCGCTCTCCTGGACCTGCCACTGCTGGTTGGTGGAGTTCTGGTCGGTGTACTGGGCGATGGTCGCGCCGTCGGCCAGGCTCTTTCCCCAGACGTCGAGCACCTGGCCCGAGTGGCGGGCCTGGATCCGGTAGTACCCGCCGCCGGCGTCGATGAAGCGGAACTGCTGGTGCTGGGCGTCGGTCCGGTTCGCCTGCACTAGACCGGCACCGGTCGCGGTGGAGCCGCCCTGGATCTCGAAGACGAGTCCCGAGGACCTCGACTGGATGACGTACCAGGCCGAGGCGTCAGGCGCGGCCGAGGCCCCAGTGGGGGCGATGACGAGGAAGGCGAGGACTACTGCGGCGGCGGCCAGGAAGGTCGCCGACCGCCGCAGCCATCGCGCGGGGGAGAAGCGCATGAGCGCTCCAATCTCTGGAGAGTCGAATGGGTTGTGGCAGTTAGGGAGCGCCGAGCCGGAGGCCCGGCGCTCCCGGCGGTCTACTTGACGTGCGCTGCGATCGGGAGTGGCAGTGCCTTGGCGCCTTCGGAGACGATGCGCGCCATCTGGTTCGCGCCGTGCTCCTGGAAGTGGGTGTTGTCGGCGACGCCGTTGGGGAAGGCCGGGTACTGGCCCGCGGTCAAGTGCAGGAAGACGCGTTTGGCCGCTTCGGGCCCGATGCCGTTGAGGTAGGCGCGCGAGCGGGCCGAGAGGTCGATCATCGCCACACCGGTCTCGTTGGCGAGTTCGTAGACCCTGTTCACGTAATCGGGGAACGAGACCCGGAAGTTGCCGCTGGAGTCGTAGTCGCGCCGCGAGACGGGGGTGAGCAGGACTGGGATGGCGCCGCGCGCGGTCGCACCGGCCATGTAGTGGTCCCGCAGGTACATCTTGTAGTCCGCGGGGGAGGTGTACCGCTCGGGTCGCGAGACCGTGGCGTCGTTATGTCCGAACTGGACGAAGAGGTAGTCGCCGGGCCGGATCGCGTTGAGGATCGTTGTCAGGCGGCCTTCGTTGATGAACGAGCGCGAGGAGCGCCCGCCGATGGCGTGGTTGGCCACCGTCGTGTTCGCGTCGAAGTAGCCCGCGAGCTTCTGGCCCCAGCCCATCTGGGGGTAGTAGCCGGAGTTGTAGGTCTGCGCGGTCGAGTCCGAGGCGATGAAGATCGTCGGCGTCCCGTCGCCCGGCGGGGCCCCGACTGGGAGCGCCCTGAACTGCTGGTTCGTGCCCCCGTTGGAGTCGTACTGGGAAATGCGGCCGCCGGCGGTGGTCGACCGCTCCCAGACGTCGAGCGCCTTGCCCGAGTTCCGGTTGACGAAACGCAGGTAAGCGCCGTCGTCGAGGATCTGCCACTGCTGGTTCGTACCGCCGCTGTCGCTCGCTTGGACGACGACCGCACCGTTGTCGCGGCTGCTGCCCTGGACGCTGATCACCAGGTTCGAGTGGCGGGCCTGGATCTTGTAGTAGCCGCCGCCGGCGTCGACGAAGCGGAACTGCTGGTTGGTCGCGTCGGTGCGGTTCCACTGCACCAGAGCTGCGCCGTTCGCAGTGGAGCGTCCCTCGATGTCGAACACCAGCCCCGAATGGCGGCTTTGGAGGAGGTACCAGGTGTCGGTCGCGAAGGCCGCGTGGGCGGGAGCGGCGCCGAAGAGGCTGCCGGCGGCCGTGCCGGCGACGAGGCCGGCCAGGGTGCGCCGGCTGAGTTTGGATTCGAGCAGGCGGGGTGTGTCGGGAGTGCGCATGGAGGCTCCAGGAAGCGTCGGCCCCGGCGTCGCCGCCGGAGCCGTTCGAAAGGAAAGGGAATCTGCTTGGACCGCGGGGCCCGGGCGTTCCGGCACGGCGTCCGGGCCCCGCGGGGCTTCTACGGGGTGTGGATGTCGGGCCAGGGATAGGCGGTGACATCCGAGCCGATGTAGAAGCTCGGGTGCGGCGGCTGGTTGTACGCGGTGTTCTGCCAGGCGATGGCGACGCGGTACTGGACGTCGTGCATCAGGGTGGCGATGCGCAGGTTCGTCTGGTGCGGCGTGGCGTAGATCCGCAGCGCCGAACTGTCCGAGGTCTTCCAGACGACCTCTTCACGCCAGTCCCCGAACAGGTCCGCCGACAGCGCCGGCGTTGACTTGGTGCCGTTGTTCGACGTGACACCGGAGCCGCTCAAGAGCGTCCCCGACGGGTAGTTGGTGATCTGGGTGCCGTCGAGCAGCTCGCGCTCGCCGTCGCCGTCCCACCAGGACAGGAAGTTCATCGAGCCGGGCTTCGATCCGATGTTCTGGCCGGAGGCGTTGAGCAGGCCGCCTACATTAGCCGACCAGTACTCCGCCCCCGGATTGGACGCCAGGACGTTCGCCGCGACCCCCCGGCCGTTGTCGCCGCTCGCGCCGGTCTGGAACAGGACCTGCCCGTTCGAGGCGTTCAGGTGGGAGGAGGGCTGGTTCCCGGCTTCATGCACCATGAACACCTCTTGACCGGCGCGACTGGGGATGAAGTCCGAGACGTGCAGGGCGTCGCCGTGGCCGAACCGGGTGTTCCAGAGCGCCTGGCCGTTGGAGCCGACCGCCATGGCGCCGTAGACGACGTCCTGGTTGCCGTCGCCGTTCATGTCGGCGATGGAGAGGCTGTGCGCGCCTTGGCCCGCATACTGCGATCCGGCGGTGTTGGAGTCGAAGGTCCAGCGGGTGGTGAGGTCGGTGCCGTTCCAGTCGACGGCCCAGATCACCGAGCGGGTGTAGTAGCCGCGGGCGAAGACCATCGACGGGGTCTCGCCGTCGAGGTAGGCCGTTCCGGCGAGGAACCGGTCGACGCGGTTGCCGTAGTTGTCGCCCCAGCCGGACACGTTCCCGCGCGGCGGGTTGTAGTCGACGGTGTCCATTGCGGCGCCGGTCTGGCCGTTGAAGACCGTCAGGAACTCCGGACCGGAGAGGATGTAGCCCTCGCCGTTGCGGTGGTCGGCACTGGCGTTGCCGATCACGGTGCCGGCCCCGTCGCGGGTGCCGTCGGCGGTCTTCATGGCGATCTCGGCCTTGCCGTCGCCGTCGTAGTCGAACACCTGGAACTGGGTGTAGTGCGCGCCCGAGCGGATGTTGCGGCCCAGGTCGATGCGCCACATGCGGGTGCCGTCGAGCTTGTAGGCGTCGATGATCGTGTTGCCGGTGACCCCGGCCTGCGCGTTGTCCTTCGCGTTGGAGGGATACCACTTGACGATGTACTCGTAGTCGCCGTCGCCGTCCAGGTCGCCGACGCTGACATCGTTGGCCTCGTAGGTGAACCCGCTGCCGGAGGGCTTCTGGATCGGGATGTCCTTGTAGCCGCTGGAGTTGAAGGCCGCCTCGACGCCGGAAGCGGCGCCCTCGGTGCCGTTCACGACCGTCCGGACCGTGTACTGCGAAGACGAGGATCCGCCGGTATCGAGGTAGTTTGTCGCCCCGGTCAGTGGCGAGGCGTTGACCTTGGTGCCGTCGCGGTAGACGTTGAAGGCCGTGTTCTCGGCGTCCGTGCCCAGCAGCCGCCAGGACACGAGTCGCCCGCTGCCCGAGGGTACGACGGTGACGCCGCGCGTCAGCGCCTCGACCTCATACCGGCCGTCGCCGCCCTGTCCCGGCCCGCCCGTCGTGGGTTCACCGGTCGGCTCACCGCTGTCGGTGACCTCGACGTAGTCGATGTTCGGCAGGCCGGCGGCCGTCGAAGCTGACAGCTGGACGGCGTTGCTCCCGGCGTTCACCGGAATGGTGACGGTCTTGGTCGACCAGGCCGTCCACCCGCCGGTCGCGGCGAACGCGCTCGCCGACTGCACCGTGGACCCGTTGACCAGGATGTTGGCCGAGCGGGTGTCGGTGCCGCCGTGCGCGTACCGGATCGCCAAGGTGGCGGTGCCCGCGCTCGCGGCGTTGATCGTGAATCGGGACGAGGCCCCGACCACGTTGGTGGAGTTGCAGAACCCCGAACCGGAGTACCCGGCGTGGTTGGACTCGATCGCGCCGTCGCAGACGGCCGGGGCCGTCTCGGCCTCGTAGCGGGTGGTCGCAGCGTCGGCGGCGTTCACCGCCATCATGGTGGCCGCGGCGGCGGCCACCAGGCCGGTGACCGCCGCCACGGGTGCTCGCAGGCGTCTCGCCCGTCGAGAGGTTGACGTGGGCATGTTCACTCCGAAGTCGTTGAGGGAGGACCCGACCGGGACGGCGCCGGCGTTTCACGCCGGGTAGGCCGCCGGCGCCGTCACTGCGGGTGGAACTGAATCGTTCTAATCGCTTCGTCGCGGATCAGACCGCTTGGCGGGTGAAGCGCTGGTTGGTGCCGCCGTTGGGGGTGTACTGGGAGATGCGGGCGCCATCGGCGGTGGACCGTTCGAAGACGTCCATGGCCAGGCCGGATTGGCGGTTGATGATGCTGACGACGTTGTTGCCGTGGTCGGTCAGGCGCCATTGCTGGCTGGTGGCACCGGTGTCGGTCTGCTGGGTGATGTCGGCGCCGTTGCTGTTGCTCGCGACTTGGAGGACCAGGCCGGAGTGGCGGGCTTTGATCTTGAAGTGGCCGTCGCCGGTGTCGATGAACTGGAACTGCTGGTTGGTGCGGCCGGTGCTTGACCACTGGTGCAGCAGCGCGCCGGCCGAGGTGGAGACGCCGTTGATGTCGGCGTACTTCCCGCTGTGCTGCGCGACCAGTCGGTACGTGCCGGGCTCGGTGGGCGTGGTGTCGCCCAGCGCGGACTCCCAGCGAGTGCCGGAGCCGGAGGCGTCGGCGGGCAGGCGGTCGCGGGCGGCGGTGTCGCCGTACATCGTCCAGCGTGCCCAGTCGACGACCGTGCGCGGGAAGCGCTGGTCGCTCCAGAAGCTCGTGTGGCTGCCGCCGACAAAGGTGAGGAACGCCTTCGGCCAGGTCATCTCTGTGTACGCCTGCCGGGCCGAGGAGTACGAGGTGGTCGAGTCCTGGTCGCCGTGGACGAACAGGACCTTGGCGTTGACAGAGCTGGAAGGGTTGCCCATGTCCACGCAGGACTGCGGGTTGGCGGAGATGATGCGGCTGTCGGGCCAGGAGGTGAGCAGGCCGTGGGTGACCATGCCGCCCAGGGAGTGGCCGGAGACGCCGACGCCGATGTCGGTGCGGAGGTGCCCGGCGAGCGGTCCGCTTGTGTTGAGAGCGAGGGTGTTGGTGATGATCTGCGAGACGTCCTTGGAGGTGTTGCCGTTGTTGACGTCGGTGAAATTGTGGTTGAAGTGCGGGGCGGGGACGACGAAGCCCGCCGCCGCGAGGGCCCGGATGATGAACAGGGAGTTCTGCGGGCTGCTGCCGTAACCGTGGGTCATGTTGTAGACGGGGAACACCCCGTTGGCGACCGGGGCGTCGGTGACCGGATTGCCACCGGCGGTGCCGGTGGCGGGGTAGTAGACGTAGGTCGTGCACGGGCGGCTGCCACGGGTCCAGTTGTACCGGCGCACGCCCACGGCGAACGGGTTGGCCGGTGCCGGATCGGCGAGCGCGGCGCCTGCGCCGAAGAGGGACGCGCCCACTCCCACGGCCCCGGCCATGCCCAGGCCGAGAAAGGTCCGTCGTTGCATTGACATGAGTGCTCCTTCAAGGAGAGTCGTGAGGGTCGCTGATGCAGTTCAGAAAACTGTGAACGTGCACAGCGAGGATTAATATATCGTTACATTTGTCTATAGTCAAGAACTTCGATATATGGTTCCGGCCGCGCCTCAGCACTGGCATCGGTCGAGCGTGGTCGCTCGTCGAGCCGCGTTGTTCAGGTGCTGTCGCGGACGATCAATTCGGTCGGCAGGACGACGGAATCGACCTCCTGCTCGTTGAGCAGGGCGAGCAGCAGGCGAACCGCTTCTCCGGCGACCTCGGACAGCGGCTGGCGGATCGTGGTGAGCATCGGGTTGGTCGCGGTGGCGACCGCCGAGTCGTCGAATCCGGCGACGGCCACATCACCGGGCACGCTGCGCCCGGCCGCGTGGAGCGCTTGGAGCGCGCCGGCGGCCATGAGATCGGAGGCGACGAAGACCGCATCCAGGGCCGGGAACTGCTGCAGGAGCTCGTGCATCGCCTTCTCACCGCCGGCTTGCGTGTAGTCGCCGTGGACCACCATCCGTTTGGTGACACGGCGGCCCAGCACGCTTGTGAATCCCTCCATCCGCAGCGCCCCGCCCGGGGTGTCCACGGGGCCGGTGATCATGCCGATCTTCTTGCGGCCCTGTTCGAGCAGGTAGGACGTGGCTTGCCTGGCCCCGCCCCGGTCGTCGGCAGCGGCGTAGGGGACGACGCGCTCCTGCCCGAGCACCACTCCGCACGCAACAGAGGGGACATGCGAGCGCTCGATGGCCTCCAACAGCGGATCGTCGGCATGGGTCGATATCAGCAGCGCCCCATCGGCGTGGCCGCCGCGCAGGTAGCGGGCGACCCGGTCGCGGCCGCCGTCGTCCCCGGCGATCATGAGCACCAGGGACATGTCGCGCTCGGCGAGCCGGTTGGTGGCCACGCGCATGAGCACCGAGAAGTTCGGGTCCTCGAACAGCCGCTCCTGCGGCTCCGAGAGCACCATGACGACCGACCCGGTCCGGCTGGTCTTCAGGCTCCGGGCGGCCCGGTTGACGACGAATCCGGTCTCGGCGACCGCCCGCCGCACCGCCAGTTCAGCGGCCAGCGAGACGTTCGTCCTGCCGTTGAGGACACGCGAGACCGTGCCACGGGAGACGCCGGAGGCCGCTGCGACGTCGTTGATCGTGGGTCGTTTCCGTGCCAAGTTGTTCTCAACCCTTGCGTGAGTTCCAGTAGCGAGCCGACGATGTCGAGGGAGGCCGCCTGCTCTGACGGCCCCCCTCCCGCCTCACACGGTGCGAGTGAGGCTCACTGAATCGAAGTTGATCCAGTTGCCGGGGTTCGCGTTCGAATAGAACCCGATTTCAATTTGCCCGTTGGTGACCTGGACGCCGGTGAGCGACACCTGCGTCCACGCCGAGGCCACGGGAAGGTTGGCCTGGCGTTCGGACCCGCCGTAGCCCTTGGCGTACATGCGCGCGGCGTTCTGGCCGCCGCCGTTCATGATCCAGGCGGTGAGCGTGTAGGTCCCGTTCGGAACGCTCAGCGACTGGTAGGTCGAGACGGTGTACGCGCTGGCCTTCCAGTGTGTGAACTTCGCGCCGCCCTGGTGGAAGCTGCCGCGCGTCTCGCGGAAGGCCGCGTCGAGGTTCGTGCTGCTCGACGCCCACACGCTCCACCCGGTCGCGGTCCGGCCGCTGCCGGACTCGAAGCCCCCGTTGGCCAGCACGTTCTCACCGGTGCCCGGATCACCGCCGCCGGTGACCTCGCCGAAGAAGTCGAGCGTCGATAGCTTGTTCCCGTTGTGGTCGAACAGGGTCTGGTTGTCCCAGGAGTTGCTCTCGCCGGCCTGGTCGTTGATGTACGACATGCCGGCCGGCTTGGCCCAGGTGGTGTCTCCGGTCCAGGCCGCCTCCCACCAGACCAGGCCGCGGCCGCGGTCGTTCGGGACGTCCGCGATGGCGTCCTGGAGGTCGCGCAGGAACTGCGTCTGGCCCGCCACGGTCGCGGGGTAGCCGGATTCGTTGGCGTGGCTGCTGGTGAAGATGTTGCCGCGGCCGTCGCCGTCGGCGAGGGTCCAGGCGTAGGCGGTCTCGACGACCATGACGTCCTTGCCGTAGCGCGAGGCCACGTCGTTCATGTTGGTGCGCAGCTGGTTCATGGTGCCGTGCCAGTACGGGTAGTAGGACATGGCGATGATGTCGTACTGGACTCCCTGATTGCGGGCGTTGTCGAACCAGGTGCGGTAGGCGGCGTTGTTGCCGCCGCGGTCGAGGTGGAGTGCGATCTCGATGCCGGTGCCGCCCTCGTGTACGCCCGCGATGCCGGCCTTGAGCAGGCCGCTGAGCTGCGACCAGTTGGAGGTGCTGCCGGTGGGCTGCAGCATCCCGTTGGTGATCTCATTGCCCACCTGGACGATGTCGGGCTTGGCGCCCGCGGCGGTCATCTGCGCGACGACGTCGCGGGAGTAGGTCCGAACCGCGGTGGTCAGCTGGCTGTAGGACATGTTCGCCCAGGCCTTGGGCTTGATCTGCTTGCCCGGGTCGGCCCAGAAGTCGGAGTAGTGGAGGTCGAGGAGCACGTCCATGCCGAGGGCCTTGGCGCGCTGCGCGAGCGCGATGGTCTTCGCCAGGTCGTTGGTGCCGCCGCCGTAGGGCTGACCCGAGGTGCTGTACGGGTTGTTCCACAGCCGCAGCCGCACCAGGTTGGCGCCGCTGTCGGCCATGATCTCGAGTGCGTCGCCTTGTACGCCGCCGTCGTAGAAGCGTTCGCCGCTGGCTTCGACCTCGGCGAGGGTGCCGACGTCGACGCCCATGTAGAAGTCGTCTCTCACGGCCTGGGCCGGGGAGGAGGCCGTGGCGAACGCGACGAAGCCCAGGGCGGCCGTGAGGGCCACCGCGATCATCCGTCTCATGTGTCGCTCCTTTGCGATCGGGGGTCGGGCGCCGGGGCGCCCGCTGCGGCGACGCTTGGCCGCCGAAATCGGGGAGGCCGCTGGCGGCCTCAAGGTGCTCATCCCTTCTCCGCGCCCGCCATGGCCCCGGTGACCAGGTGGCGCTGCAGGACGATGTAGAGGATCGTGATGGGCAGGGCGAGGGCCACCGCGCCAGCGGCGAAGGTGGTGAAGTCGTTGCTGTACTGATCGGTGATCATCTGGAACAGCCCCAGCGCGACGGTCTGCTTGTCGCTGCTCTGCAGCAGGAGCCGGGGCAGGATGAAGTCCATCCACGGCGCCGTGAATGACGTGATCGCCACGAAGGTGAGCATGGGGCGCATGAGCGGGAGCACGATCTTGCGGAAGATCGTGAGCCTGCCGGCCCCGTCCAGCGCGGCGGCCTCGTCGAGGCTCGCGGGCAGGTTGTCGGTATAGCCCTTCATGAGCCATGTGTTGTAGGGCAGGGCCGCGGCGATGCTCACCAGAGCGAGGCCCGTGAGGGAGTCGAGCAGGCCGAAGTTAAGAAACAGCATGTAAACGGCGATCGCGGTCAGGAAGCTGGGGAACATCTGGAGGATGAGGATGCCGAGCATGCTGGCCTTGCGGCCCCGGAACCTGATGCGGGCGAACACCCAGCCGCACAGGGCGGAGAGGGCGACGGACCCGACCATGTTGATCGTGGCGACGTAGAGCGAGTTGAGGTACCAGCGTCCGTAGTTCGTCTGCGTGAACAGGTGCACGTAGTTGTCGAACGTCGCGTTCTCGGGGATCGGGGTGGCGTTGGCCAGTCCGCCGCCGGGGCCGAAGGAGGAGCCGACGACCCAGACGAGCGGGTAGATCACGATGACAGCGACCACGGCGAGGATGAGGTGCATGACCGCGCTGGTGGCACCGTCGCGCATGCGCTGGCGACCCTCGACGCTGCCGCGGCGGGTCCGGTTGGTCCCTGGAATGGCGGACATGGGTCAGAGCTCCCGGATCGCTTTGGTGCGGTTGAGGTTCAGCACCGAGATGGCGCCGACGATGACGAAGATGACCAGGCTCATGACCGCGCCGATGTTGTAGAGGCGGTTGTCGAGCGTGAGCTTGAACAGCCAGGTAACGAGCAGGTCAGTGCTCCCCGCGAACCGGTAGTCCACATTGTCGGGACCGCCCTCGGTGAGGAAGTAGATCACCCCGAAGTTGTTGAAGTTGTGCACGAACGACAGGATGATGAGCGGCGTGACCGTCCGCTGGACGATCGGCACCGTGATGTAACGGAACTGCTGGAAGGCGCCGGCGCCGTCGATGCGCGCCGCTTCGTAGTAGCTGTCGGGGATGTTCGCGAGGACCCCGCCGACCAGTGCCATGAAGAACGGGAACCCGAGCCACAGGTTGACCAGGAGCGCGACGCCCCGTGCCAGGTTCGGGCTGGTCGGGTCGGTGAACCAGTAGACGCGCTCGTCGGTGAGCCCGATGTCGACCAGCCACTGGCTGACCGGCCCGAACTGGCCGTTGAACATCGAGCGGAACACCAGGGCGGAGACGATCGCGGGAACCGCCCACGGCAGGAGGAACACCGATCGCCACACGCGCGGGAACTTGACCCGCCTGCTTGCCAGCATCACGGCCAGGAGCATGCCGGCGGCGTAGGTGGTGACCGTGGCGATCACGGCCCAGACCACGGTCCAGACGAGGATGCCTGCGAACGTCTCGGTCCATGAGGGGACGGCGAAGAGCGTCGCGAAGTTGTCGGTGCCGACCCAGCTGACGAGGTTCTTCGGCGGCAGGTTGTCGCGGTTGTAGTTCGTGAAGGCCACGAGGATGCCGAACAGCACCGGCAGCACTGACATGAAGACGAGAAGGACCAGGCCGGGGGAGAGGGCGATGTAGGCGAAGGCGCTCTCCCACAGGCGCTTGAAGTAGGCGCGCGAGGTCTCGGGGCGGCGGCCGGCGTTCAGCTCGGCCCGGTAGCCGGCCGCGTCGCGGATGCTCCAGATCCAGATGACCGCGAGCAGCGCCAGCGTCAGGAACGCGATGAGGCCGTTGGCCATGAGGACGATCGAGTTGTCGCCCTCGGTGAGGCCGGTCATGGTCATCTCGCGCGGCTGCGTGCCGAGCGTGATGAGCCCCCACAAGCCCCGGACGAAGAACCCGCCGTTCAAACGCGCGGTGAACTCCATGCCGACGTAGTAGTTGCCGGTGGCGATCTCCCAGACGAGCATGCCGGCGAAGAACGTGAAGAAGAACGCGGCCTTGCCGGCCTGGCGGTTGAGCAGCTGGCCCGCACCCCACACCAGCGCCGAGGCGAGGCCGGGCGCCGCAGGTGGCATTCCGGGGCCCGCCCGGCCCGGGCCGCGCGGGGCGCGGTCCGGTGCCGGAGCGGGGTGTTCGGTGGTCTCGATGGCGGTCACGGCGCTCGGTCCCTAGAGCCCGTGCAGTTCGTTGTAGGTCGTCACGGCCTTCTCCTGCGCCGCGGCGGCGTCGGAGAGGTCGTCCCACACGTCGATGACCATGGTGTTGCCGGTCTCCCAGAAGTACTGCGGCACTTGCGGAATCAGCTCGGCGTTGGCCGACTGCGCCACGATGCCCGCCACGTGGGGGTCGTCTTCGATCCCCTCGATGCCGGCGAGGAGATCGGCGTTGACCGCCGGAATCTGGCCGGTAGCCCCGTAGACCGCGGCGGCACCGGTGTCGGACGCGAGGAAGTTCGCGAAGACGCGGGCGGCCGCCGGGTACTCGGAGTAACCGGAGACGACGGCGACGTGCATGCCCGCGAAGGAGCCGGCGGTCCCGCCGCCCTCGACGCCCGGCAGGGTCGTCACGCCGTACTCGAAGCCGTTCGCCGCGGCCCCTTCGTCGAACAGTGAGAAGCTCCAGGGGCCGGTGATCACGTACGGGGTCTCGCCCTTGGCGAAGCCCTCCTCGATGGTCTCCCAGGTGCTGTCGGCGCTGGGTACGTCGTAGATGTCCCGCAGGCCGCCGTAGTAGTCGAGCGCGGCCGTCAAGGCCGGGTCGTCGAACCCGGGGTCGTCCACATCGCTGTCGGGGTAGACCTTCCATCCCATGGAGGAGAGGATCGGATAGGCGCGGTAGATCTCGGCGGTGGACATGCGCAGCGTCCAGCGGTTGGCGGCGGGGTCGTTGTAGGTCGCGGCGAGGGCCTTGATCTCCTCCCACGTGGTGGCGGGCTGGTCGGAGCCGGTGAGCTCCTGGAGGAGGGTGTCGTTGTAGATGAGCGCCAGCGACTCGGTGGTGACCGGGACGGCGTACATCTGGTCCTCGACGGAAACGACGCTGGTGGCGGCCTCGCTCATCCGCCCTTGGAGGACGCCGGTGTACTCGCCGAGGGGTGCGGCGGTGCCGTCGTCAATGGCGCGGGCCACCTGGTCGTAGAGGCTCATGTAGACGTCGGCGCCGTTGCCGGCCTCGCCGGCGAGGGACATCTTCTCCACCGCGTCGTTCTTGGTGACGAGCTCGTACTCGATCTCGATGTCCGGGTACTGCTCCTTGAACTCCTCTTCGAAGGCCGCTATGGCGGCCTCGGCGAGGTACTCCTCCTCGAACCAGACCTTGAGCGGCACTTTGCCTGAGGCGATGTCCTCCTCGATGACGTACTGCTGGGATTCGGCGTCCCACTCCAGTTCGGAGGACTGCTCCTCCTCTGTGGGGCCGCCGCAGGCGGTCAGTCCGAGTGCCGCCGCCGCGGCGAGCGCGATAGCTCCTCTGCGTCGCATGTGTGTGTCCTTGTCTCAGTGAGGGATGCCGCCGCCTGGTCCGCAGCGACTGTGAACGTTTACAGCAACATAGCGACATGTATCACTAGGCACAAGCGAGAAATACTCCATATGTGGCATTTGCATCATGATTGTTACGATAAAAAGTTGAAAAATCCCGCCCTGGGCTTATCCATCGAGGGCGGCCTCCCGGCAGCCCCCGTGGGGGGCCCCCCCAAACCGGGGGGCCCCCCGGCCCCAGCCCCCCCAACACCCCCCCCGGGGGGG
>NZ_JAPZVR010000001.1:96998-110653 GCF_027622855.1 Glycomyces algeriensis
CCGCCCGGGCCTTCCCCAGCGCGGGCGCCCCCCCGCCCGCCCCGGTGGGCGCCCCCCCATGGCGGGCCCCCCCACGTCCCAAGGCCCCCGTATCCAGGCCCGTGGTCGGTCTAGCGGAGGGTCCAGCGCTGGTTGCCGCCGCCGTTGCAGGTCCAGAGGATGATCTGGGTGCCGTTGGCGGTGCCCCCGGCGTTGGCGTCGAGGCAGAGTCCGTTGTGGGCGTTGGTGACGGTCCCGTTCGAGTTCACGTTCCACTTCTGGTTGTTGCCGCCGTGGCAGTCCCAGATGGTCGCCTTGGTGCCGGCGGCGGTGCCCCAGCCCGCCGCCTCGAGGCATTTCCCGTTGATCCGCAGCTCATTCGCGGAAGTGCGGGTGAACGCCTGGTTGGTGCGCTGGTTGCAGTCCCACAGCTGCGCCTGGGTGCCGTTGGTCGTAGAGGAGTTCGGGATGTCGAGACAGCGGTTCGACGCCGCTCCGACGATCGCGACGGAGGTGGACGGCTGGCCGCTGCCGAGGCCGTTCATGATGGCGTCGATGATGCCCTGCTGGGTCACCGTGTTGTTGGAGCGGTTGAACAGGCCGAATCCGTACTGCCCGTTGACGCCGTTGTCCCAGTAGATGGTGGCGGCGCCGTACTTCTTGGAAGTGGACACCATGAGGCGGGCGAAGTCCTGGCGGTAGCGGTTGTTCGCCGAGTCGTAGGAGGACTTGTCGATCGAACCGTACTCGCCGACGACGACCGGGTAACCCTTCGAGACGAACGCGTCGTAGGTCTTCTTCATCTGGGAGTCCATGTAGTCCTCCTGGCCCCAGGTGGAGGTCTTGGAGGGGTTGGTGGCGCCCGGGCCCCACTGGGTGATGTTGCCGTTCTCCTCGCCGGCGAAGTCCCATGGTGCGTAGTAGTGCACGGAGATCATGATCCGCTTCTCGCCGCTGGGGATGGACGGGGAGCGGTGGTTGTCCGTGGGGATCGCGAAGCCGTAGTTCCCGGTGGTGTAGTCGATGTTGGTGTTCCAGCCGGGGACGAGCAGCCACCGGGAGGTGTTGTTGCCGCCGGTCTGGCGGACGGTGTCGACGAAGATCTGGTTGTAGGCGTTGATGTTGGAGTAGCAGGGCTGGGTGGGGTTGCCGTACTGCCCGTCGAAGTTCTCGTTCATGGACTCGAGGATCAGGCGCTGGTCGTAGTCGCGGAAGCGGGTGGCGATCTGCTGCCACGCTTTCTGGTACTTGTCCTTGATCGCGGTCTGGTTGGACGCGTCGCAGATCAGCCAGGCGCCGGTGATGCTCTTGTAGCCGTCGCCGTGCATGTTGATGACCACGTGCATGCCCCGGTCGTAGGCGTAGTCGACGACCTGCTGGACGCGGTTGAGCCAATTGGCGTTGATGGTGTAGTTCGGGCCGGAGCCGATGTGGTTGAGGTACGAGACGGGGATGCGGATGGTGTCGAATCCTGCGGCCTGGACGCGGTCGATCAGGGCCTGGGTCACGGTGGGGTTGTTCCACGCGGTTTCGCTCGGGACGCCGTTGCTGTTGGCTTCCAGGCTGTTGCCGAGGTTCCAGCCGGCGCCCATGTCGGCGATGATCTGGGTGGCGTTGCGCTGTGTCATGGTGTCGGCCGATGCCGGGCTCGCCCAGCCGGTGACGGACACGCCGACCGCCAGCATCACCGCGACGAACGCGGCCTTGCATCTGCTCTTCATCGAACCCACGAGCGGTTCTCCTTTCAAGTCTTCCCTTGTGATCCTGATACTCGAACGTCTTGCGTTGAGCTGCATGCGTTTGTGAAGCCGGTCGAAGCGAGCGGGCTACCGCCGTTCGAGGGCCCAGACGGTGTTCGCGTCCGCCGCTCCGGCGTTCCACGCGACCGTCGTGCCCGATCCGTAGAGGTAGCCGCGCCCGCTTTGCTTGTTGTCGATCCGGAATCCGCCGGAGACGGGTGTGATCTCCCAGAGCGTGTCGTCGCCGACCCGCGCTTCGCCCCAGATGACCTTGCCGCTGGGATCGGTGTCGAGGTACCCGCGGCCTTCCCTGACGTTGTCGATCGTCCAGTAGCCGGGCTGCTGCTCGGTGAGCGTCCACAGCTGGTCGTCATACGTGCTTCCCGGCTCCAGCGCGATCGCGCCGGCGGCCCCCGAGTCGAGGTACTGCCCGGTGGAGACGTTCCGGAGCCGGTAAGTCTGACCGCTGCGGGGGTCGGCGGCGTCGGCGGCGCGCTTGTAGGCGCGGAAGTAGTCGACGACGAGTTCCTTCGGCCGGGTGTCGTTGGGGTCGACCGTGCCGGTCCAGTCGGCGTGCTCGTAGATGCCGAGGTAGAACACGGCCGGGTAAGTGAAGGACTGGTTGATGGTCCTGGTCAGGACGTTGTCGATGTAGAGCTTGAACTGGGTCGGCGTCCACTCGAGGGCGTAGATGTGCATCTCTGTAGTCATGTCGAATCCGACGCTGACCTGCTCCCGGTGGGTCGAGAGGTTCGGGTCCGACCAGCTGAAGAGGTTCCAGTTGAACTTGCTCTTCCCGTGGATGCCCGCGTGCTCCACGACGTCGACTTCCCCGCGCTGCTCCCATGTGTCCTGTCTGCCGGTCAGCCAGAACGCGGTGTGGATGCCGCTCCTGGCGGAGCTCTTCGCGCGGACCTCGAAGTAGCCGTACTGGGGCGTGTACTTCATGTCGGTGGGGATCGAGTGGTCGAACTCGTTGTCCTTGTGCAGGTCCGTCCGCTGCCCGGTCTGAACGCTCGAGACCTTCATGGGGTTGCCGCTGTAGTAGGTGGGCTGGTCGTCGTCGATGCGGAGCACGAGGGCGTCGTTGCGGAACCCGTATCGGGCCGTGGACCGCGCGACGGTCGTCCGGGACTCCAGATATCGCGGAATCCACAGGTTCGTGTCCAGGCTGCCGGTGCTGAACTCGTCGTGCCGGTCGAGGATCCAGCCGGGCTTCTCCAGCGGGTTCGGCGGCATCTCCGCCGCTGACGCGGGCGATTCCAGGAACGCCGACAAGGCGAGGGCGCCACCGCTTGCGAGCAGGCCGCGGCGGGCGAGTTTGACTCGTTTGGGATCGAAAGCCATGAGGGTCTCCTTCGGAGGATGTCCTGCACGAGGAACGTGCCGACAGTGAGCGAAGCGCCCTTGCCGTGGACGCCGGGCAGGGCCGCTGTGGATGCGCAGCAATCGCCGTGGAACTTCAGAATCAGAATGACAACGGTTCCAGAATCTGTCAATTTGCATGTGTCGATATTTAGGTAACGGTTTCATAACGCACTCGCCGCCAGTGCGGCGTCAGCTGGAACGGGCGGGTGTCGTGCCCCGAACGACGACCCGAGGCTCGAACTCGATCCTTCGAAGGTCCCCCGGCCCGGTCATCGCGAGCTCCACCGCGGCCGCGCCCACCCGCGCCAGGGCAAGATCCACACTGGTGAGGCCCGGGGTGACGTCCTCGGTGCCCACGGCATCGTCGAACCCGGCGACGCCGATCTCGGCGCCCGGAGTCAGGCCGGCGTCGCGCATCGCGGTCATCGCGCCGATGGCCATCGCGTCAGTGGCGGCCAGGACCACGTCGAAGCGGTCGGGCGGCCCCGCGATAAGGCCCGCGGCCGCGCCGTACCCGCCGTCCCGGGTCATCGGCGCGCGCACGACAGCACCTCGCTCGATCCGCATCCCCACCTGAGCGGCGGCTTCGACGACACCGCCCTCCCACTGGCGTGCGGCCTCCGCGTCGTGGTCGGGCCGGATCAGGGCGGGGGTCCGGTAGCCCAGGCGGAACAGTTCGGCCACGAGCGCCGAGGCGCCGCGACGACGGGGGACGACCGCGGTGTCGAAGGGCAGTTCGTCGTCGCCCGCGATCACCACCCGGCCCCCTTCCTGCGTGTAGCGCGCGAGCTCCTCCTCAAGGGACGCCCGGGAAGTGGTCGAACCGCTGCGGGTGCCGGTCAGGATCATGGCGTGCGGCCTGAGGCCGCGCATCATGCGCACGACCCGGATCTCGTCGTCGATCCCGTGGTCGGTCCCGGCGAAGGTGGCCACGAGCCCGGAGGTGCCCGCCCGCTCGATCACGCCGTGCACGATCTCGGCGTTGTAAGGGTCGCGGATGTCGGAGACGAGCACGGCCACCATCGCGGTCGCGCCGGTGGTCGTGGCCCGCGCCGACGCGTTCGGTCGGTAGCCCAGGCGCTCGGCGGCGTCCAGGACGCGCGCACGCATGTTCGACGACACGTACGGGGAGGCCGGGTCGAGCGCGCGGGAGGCCGAGGCCTTGGAGACTCCGGCGGCCTCGGCGACATCGCGGAGGGTGGCCGCCGACGGTCGGTCCGGTGCGCCGGGGGACCGGTCGTCGGTGGCAGGGTCGGTGGTCACAATGACATCCTGGCACTGGGCGCATCCCAGGGTGCGCCGCCCCGTTCTCGAGCGCTTGCCGGTGCCGGTGGGAGCATGCGGGTGTGCGTTCGACATTGGAGGATGAATGCGGCGTTCGTATCAGGGGGCGACACTGCGCGACGTCGCCCAGGCGGCCGGCGTATCGCCCTCGACCGCGTCCCGAGTGCTCAACGGCGGTGATCTCCGCGTGAGCGAGCGGCTCTCGGCGCGCGTCCTCGCAGTGGCGGAATCCCTTGGCTACGTCTCGAATCAGGCGGCTCGGGCGCTGCGGGGGCGGCGGACGGCTGTCGTGCTGCTCGCGAGCGATCCGAGGACCGCGTCCGTCGCCGCGATCGCCGCCGGAATGGAGGCTGCGGGTCGGGAGCGAGGCGCGTTGGTCAGCATCACCGGGGCCGGAAGCGGTGCCGCCGCGCACCGGACCGCGCTGGAGGTGCTGCGCGCATTGCGCCCCCGTGCGTTGGTCGTGACGAGCGCGAGCTTCGCCGACGTGCCGAAGGAGCAGGTCCTGCCTCAGCTCGAGCGATTTCGGGAGGACGGCTGCGGTGTCGTCTTCATCGGCGAGCACGACACGCCCTTCCCGGCGGTCCGCTTCGCCGACTTCGATTCCGGGAGGGTCATCGGCCGCCATATGGGTGGGCTGGGTCGCCGCCGCGCCGCAGTGCTGACCACTCCGGGGCAGCCGGCGCTCGACAGCCGCGTCGCAGGTTTCGCGCGAGGTTTGTCCGAGCGGGGCTTCGACCCGGGCTCACTGGTCGTCGAGCAATGTGAACTCAGCCGGGACGGCGGTCGAGCGGCTGCCCTCCGGCTGTCGCAGCTGCGCCCGCGACCGGACCTCGTTCTCGCGGGCAACGACGTCCTCGCGATCGGCGCATTGAACGAGTTCAGGCGTCTAGGCATCGAGGTGCCGACCGACATCGCCCTGTCCGGGGTCGACGACATCCCGCTCGCGCGTGACGTCACTCCAGCACTGACCACTGTGGCGCTTCCCTTCGACGAGGCCGGGAGGGCTGCGCTGGAGATGTCCCTCGCGTCCGATGCTCCACAGGACGTCGTGCTGCCCGGGCGACTCGTCGTCCGGGCCAGCACAACCTCGACGAAGGCCGAGAACTCCTGAGCCGCTAGAGACTCCGACCCGGGAGCGCAACGCAGTGGACTGAGCGCGGTCCTGTCTCGCGTGTGGAGCGGCAACCCGGTTTGCAGAGCGCTGCAGCTTGACGGGGTCTGGAACCGTTGTCATCATGATTCGAGATCCGGCCGGACCGTACTACGCGGCCGACGACACCTCGCCAAGGGAGACCCCGTGCCCATCGCCAAGCGCAGAACCGCCTCTCGGCAGCGGATACGGGTCAGCCTGTTCGCCGCCGGCGTCCTGCTCCTTTCGCTCCTGCTCGCTCCGCATCCGGCGGCGGCCGGTGCAATCTCGAGCACCGTGCTGATCGAGGAGCGCTTCGGCGCCCAGACCGTGCCCGCGAACTTCGGCTTTCCGACCGGGGCCAGTGTCGGCGGCGGCGTCCTGAGGGTCACGGAGAACATGAGCAACTACACGACGTCGGTCAGCCGGTTCGACTCGTTGATCATGAGCGAGAAGACACTCGACCTGCGCTTCGACTGGAAGACCTCGATCGCCAGCGACGGGATGAAGACGGGTCTGGAGTTCCGCGACGACGCCGGGCACCTCGTCTTCGCGATCGCGGCGACCGGTTCGCAACTGCGCTATGCCGTCACCGGCCCCGACTCGTCGTCGGCCTCGGCACCCGACTCCCTCAACCCGGCCTGGACCAGGTTCGGGTTCGACCGCTCCAAGTGGTACACGGTGGACCTGCACATGGACTTCACCCTCGGCCGAGTCCAGTACTCGATCGCCACCAAGGAAGCGTCGCCGCGAGTCATGGCCTCAGGCACCGGGGCGATCACGGGCCGGAGCCTCGCGAAGTTCGTGGCCTGCAACTACTACGGCACCGGCGTGCAGTCGATCGACAACTTCCGGCTCGCCCGTCCGGACCTCGCTGCCGAAGGGGCCCTGGCCGGGTCGTCGGTCTACGCCTTCGGCGATAGCATCGTCTACGGCCACAGCTATGCACGCGGCTTCGTGAACCTGGTGGCCGAACGCGAGGGCATGGCGCTGACCAAGTACGCGGTGAACGGTGCGACCGTGGGGCCGGTGTCGGGTCCGTCCTCCGGGAAGATCCTCACCCAGGTCCGGTCGGCGAGTTCGCAGGCGCCCGACTTCGTCGTCTTCGACGGCGGCACGAACGACGCGCAGACTCTCCAACAACTGGACGGATACGAGATCGGCGCCGTCGGCGGCTCGTTCGACCCCGGCAGCTTCGACACCGGCACCTTCGCCGGATCGTTCGAGGCGACGATCCACGCCATGAAGCAGAAGTGGCCGACCGCCACCCTGGTCTACGTCCCCGTCCACAAGCTGGGTTCGCGCGACTGGAACACCCAGCTCGCCCTGCGGACGGTGACCCTGGCGGCCGCCGAGAAGTGGGGTGTGGCCGTCGCCGACGTCTTCGCCGACGCGACGCTTGACACCCGCATCACGAGTCACCGTGTCGCCTACACGTTCGACGGTCTGGTCGGCGGCTTCCCGGGCACCGGTGGCACGGGCACGCATCCGAACATCGCCGGCATGACCGAGTTCTACGTCCCTGTGCTCACTGCTCGACTGGCGGATCTCGCCGGGGTCGGGACGGGACGGGTGACGGGGACCTGAGTGCGCCGGGCGTTCAGCGGGGTGTCGTGGGGCCGGTCGACTCGCGCCAGATCACGCGCTGCAGCGGGCGCGGGGCGGGTTCGAGCTCGCGGCCGGAGATCGCTTTGACCAGGCTCAGCATGGCGTTGCGGCCCAGGCCTTCGAGGTTGACCTCGACGCTGGTCAGGCTCGGCGGCAGGTACTCGCACACCTCGTTGTTGTCCCAGCCGGTGACGCTGGCGTCGCCGGGGATGTCCAGGCCCCGCTCGATGAGGGCGCGGATCGCCCCGGCGGCCACGACATCGTTGGCTGCGATGACGGCGGTGGGCATCGCCTCGTCCGCGAGCGAGTGCACCGCGTCGTAGCCGGACCGGCCTGACCAGTCGCCGTCGACGACACCGGCGGATTCCAGTCCGAGCCGCTCGACCGTCTCGAGGTACGCGGCCTTCCTCGCCCGTGCTGAGGCGAACTGCAGGTTTCCGGCCACGTGGAAGAACCGGCGGTGCCCGAAGGCCGCCAGGCGCTCAATGATCTCGACCAGCGGCGCGGCGTCGGCCAGTTCGCCGATGCCGCGCATCTGGTCGTCGAAGTCGGCCGCGACCACGATCGTCTCCCCTTGCGGCAGATGGTCTTCGATCCCGGGGGAGACGGGGGCGAGTGCCAGGATGCCCTCGACCTGGCCGGTGCCGGCGATCTCGAGCATGCGCTCGGTCCTGGTCTCGGTGTCGCCGATGACGCTGATCGCCTCGACGGTGAAGCCGGCTTCGTGGGCGGCCTCCGTCGCGCCGTGCAGCATCCGGGAGGGGTTGAAGACCATCGTCGGCAGGAGGATCGCCAGCCGGCCGGTCCGGCGGGTCCGCATCGACCTCGCGACCAGGTTCGGGCGGTAGTTCAGCTCGCTGACGGCGGCGTCGATCCGCGCGAGGGTCGCCGGTTTCAACCCGCTCCTTGACCGCAGGTATCGGGAGACGGTCTGGTGCGAGACGCCGGCCAGGCTCGCGACCTGTTTGATCGTCGGCCGCCTCGATTCAGTGGAGCGCTCGGTCATGCCCACGGTCTCCTCTCACAGATCCCAGTGATCATCTTGACATACGAGTGATCGTTCACTATCTTAGGTGGTACTTCAAATAGTGAACGATCACTATTTCTTGACGCAAAGGAGCGCCGATGTCGGTTTCCGATCCCCCCTGCAGCCCGGGCGCTGCGCGCCCGCTGGAGACCGGCCCATGAGCGCGACCTCGGAGCTGCACAATCTCGGCCAAGGCGGTGCGAGGGCCAAGCGGCAGAACAAGACCGCGTTCCTGTTCCTGCTGCCGTGGTTCCTGGGCCTGTTCGTCATCACGATCGGGCCGATGCTCGCGTCGCTGATCCTGAGTTTCACCGACTACAACCTGCTGCAGCCGGCGGAGTTCAACGGGCTGGAGAACTTCAGCCGGATGCTCGGCGACGAGCGCCTGCACCAGTCCCTCGGCGTCACGTTCACCTACGTCTTCGTATCCGTCCCGGTCCAGTTGGGACTCGCCCTCGGCCTGGCCATCGTGCTGGACCGCGGCGTGCGGGGCCTGGCGTTCTACCGCTCGATGTTCTACCTGCCCTCGCTGCTGGGGGCCAGCGTCGCCATCGCGGTGCTGTGGCGGATGGTGTTCGGCGCCGACGGCCTGTTCAACGACGGACTCGCCCTGTTCGGGATCGAAGGGCGCGGCTGGATCTCCGAACCCGAGACCGCACTCGGCACGCTGATCACCCTGAACGTGTGGACGTTCGGCTCACCGATGGTGATCTTCCTGGCCGGCCTGCGCCAGATTCCGCGCATGTACTACGAAGCTGCCTCGGTCGACGGAGCGAGCCGCTGGCGCCAGTTCTTGTCGGTGACCCTGCCGCTCCTGACGCCGATCATCTTCTTCAACCTGGTCCTGCAGATCATCCACGCGTTCCAGTCGTTCACCCAGGCGTTCATCGTCTCCGGGGGCACCGGCGGCCCGGCCGACTCGACCCTGTTCTACACGCTGTACCTGTACCAGCGCGGGTTCGGGAACTTCGACATGGGCTACGCCTCGGCCCTGGCATGGCTGCTGCTGCTCATCGTCGGCGCGTTCACCGCGATCAACTTCTGGGCTTCGAAGTATTGGGTCTTCTACAATGACTGACACCTTCGCCAAAGCGACCCCGGCCACCGCGCCGCCCGCATCGAACCCCGCCTCGCCGCGAAGGGCCCGGGGCGGATTCCGACGGGTCCGCTCGATCATCAAGCACGCCTTGCTGATCCTGTGCGTGCTGGTGATGCTCTATCCGGTGCTGTGGATGGTCGTCAGCTCGCTGCGGCCCAACGACGTCATCTTCCGCGACCCCAGCCTGCTGCTGAACGACCTGGAGACCGGGAACTACGCCGAAGGCTGGAACGCCTTCGCCGACCCGTTCAGCGTCTACCTCGTCAATTCCTCCATTGTGGTCCTCGGTGCGATCCTGGGAAACCTGGTCTCGTGCTCGATGGCGGCCTACGCCTTCGCCCGCCTGGAGTTCACCGCCAAGCGGTGGTGGTTCGCGATCATGCTCCTGACGATCATGCTGCCGATCCACGTCATCATCGTCCCGCAGTACGTGCTGTTCGCCCAGCTCGGCTGGGTCAACACCTTCCTGCCGCTCATCGTGCCCAAGCTCCTGGCCACCGACGCGTTCTTCGTGTTCTTGATGGTCCAGTTCATCCGGGGCGTACCCATCGAACTCGACGAGGCCGCACGCATCGACGGCGCCGGCCATCCGCGGATCTTCGCGCAGATCATCCTGCCGCTCATGGTGCCCGCGCTCGCGACCACCGCGATCTTCACCTTCATCTGGACCTGGAACGACTTCTTCTCCCAGCTGATCTACCTGACCGATCCGGACATCTACACCGTCCCGCTGGCGCTGCGCGCCTTTGTCGACGCCCAGGCGGGAACGAACTGGGGTGCCGCGCTCGCAATGAGCGTGGTCTCACTCGTCCCGATCTTCCTGGTGTTCCTCTTCGGGCAGCGATTCCTGCTCAGAGGGATCGCCACCACCGGCGGCAAGTGAACCGCCGCAACCCTTCACCGCAACCCTTCACAAAGGAGCAATTCCATGCAACGCAGACTCATCTTCAAGGGACTCGGCGCCTCCGCCGTCGCCCTGCCCGGCCTGGCCGCCTGCGGCACCGGCGGGGGCGGCGACGTGGAACTGAGCGACGAGCCGGTCACCATTCGCATGACCTGGTGGGGCGCTGACACCCGCGCCGAACTGACCGACCAGGCCATCGCCGCGTTCCAGAAGGAGCACCCGAACATCACCGTCAAGGGCGAGTTCAAGGACTGGGCGGGGTACTGGGACGCCCTCGCGACCACCACCGCCGCGAACGACTCACCCGACGTGATCCAGATGGACGAGCTCTACCTCGCCTCCTACGGCGACCGGGGCACCCTCCTCGACCTGGCCGACACGAGCGACTTCCTCGACACCTCGGGATTCGAAGCGGCGACGCTCGAGACCGGGAAGATCGACGGCACGCAATACGCGATCCCGATCGGCGCGGGCATGCTCGCGAGCGTCGTCAACGCCGACCTTTTCGCCCAGTACGGCGTCGAGCTGCCCGACGACACCACCTGGACCTGGGACGACTACGCCGCGATCGCCAACGAACTCACCGAGAAGAGCGGCGGAGTCATCAACGGCACCGGGCTCACCGGCGGCACCGACGCCGGCAGCATCCGCTACTGGGCGCGCCTGCACGGCAACGAGCTCTACGGCGAGAACGGTGACGTCACCCTCGACCCGGCGGTGCTGGCCGCGCTATGGGAGTACAGCCTCGCTCTCATCGAGTCCGGCGGCGCCGAAACCGCGGCCGAGACCGTCGAGGGCCAGAGCGCCGGCCTCGAAGGCAGCAGCATCGCCACCGGCAAGATCGCCATGACCATCGCCTACAACACGCAGATCACGCCGCTGCTCGCCGCCAGCGGCGCCGACCTCAGGCTGATCCAGCTGCCCGGCGCCGTTGAGACCACGGCCAACTTCATCAAACCGTCGATGTACTGGGCGGTCTCCTCCCAGAGCGAGCACCCCGCCGAAGCCGCGACCCTGATCGACTTCCTCGTCAACCACGAGGCCGCCGCCGACATCCTCGGCACCGAGCGCGGCATCCCCGCAAACCCGGCCATGCGCGAGCACGTCGCGACCGACCTCGACGAGGGCGAGCAACTGGCCGTGGACTACTTGGAGTCGGCCACCGTCGGACCCGCGGTGGTCGTCACCCCGAACGGCGGCAGCGGCTTCGACCCGACGTGCCAGCGCTACAGCCAGGAAGTCCTGTTCGGCGAGCGCACGCCGCAGGACGCGGCCGAAGCCTTCATCGAAGAACTCAAGACCGAAATCGACGCCGCCGCCTGATAGGCGACCGAGCACAGAAAGGCACTCATGTCCCTTCCCGCACCTCCGGTTCGCTGCGGCATCATCGGCACCGGCGGCATCGCTCACGCGCATGCCCACGCCCTGACCGACCTGGGCGACCGCGCTGAGCTGTCGGCCGTGGCCGAGATCGACCCGGCCCGCGCCGCGGCGTTCACCGAGCGGTTCCCCGTCTCCGCGGTGTACGGCGACGCCCAAGGCATGCTGGAGACGGAACGTCTCGACCTGGTGCACATCTGCACGCCGCCGAAGACGCACGTGCCGTTGGCGATCGCGGCGATGCGGGCGGGGGTTCCGGCACTGGTCGAGAAGCCGACCGCGCTGAGCCTGGCCGAAATGGACGAGCTCGCCGAAGTCGAAGCCGAGACCGGGGTACCGGTGCTGACGGTGTTTCAGCACCGGTACGGTCCGGCCGCGATCCGGCTCCGGAAACTGGTCGCCTCCGGGGCACTCGGACGGCCGCTCGTGGCGACCTGCGAGACGCTCTGGTACCGCGACGACGCCTACTTCGACGTACCCTGGCGCGGGCGGTGGGCGGATGAAGGCGGGGGGCCCACGATGGGCCACGGCATCCACCAGTTCGACCTGCTCCTGTCGATCCTCGGCCCCTGGACCGAGATCACGGCACTCGCTGGTCGCCTCTCCCGCCCCACCAATACCGAGGATGTCTCGATGGCCTTGGCGCGCTTCGAGAACGGTGCTCTTGCCACGATCGTCAACTCGGTGGTCTCGCCGCGTGAGACCTCTCGGCTCCGCTTCGACTTCGAGTACGCCACCGTGGAGCTCGAACACCTCTACGGCTACCGGGAGGCCAACTGGCGCTTCACCCCCGCACCCGGACACGAGGACCTCATCGGACTCTGGCTCGACGACGACCCCGCCGACCCCGAGAGCGGCCACCGCCTCCAGATCGAGGCGGTCGTCGACGCGATCGCGCACGGGCTTGAGCCGGGCGTCTCGCTGACGGACGCGCGCCGGACGATGGAGTTCGCCGCTGCCACCTACGCCTCCGCCTTCCAGGGCCGCGCCGTCACGGCCGGGGAGATCACCGGAGACGACCCGTTCGCTCGCAGCATGCACGGCGGAGCCGTCCCATGGCCGCCGGTCAAGGGAACGGTGACCGCATGAGCGACCTCGACATCCGCCACGACATCGACAGTGCGGTGACCGTAATCGACGGCGGGACCGAGCTGTTCCGGTACGTCTACCGGCCCGACTCCCCGCAACTGGAGTCGCCCAAGCCGTACCTGCACCCGATCCGCACCCGCGCCGGGCGCCTGGTGAGCCTGTACCGGCCATGGGACCACGTGTGGCACAAGGGCATCGCCCTCTCGCTGCCGCACGTGGGGGAGGAGAACTTCTGGGGCGGCCCGACCTACGTCCACGGGCAGTTCTACGTGCAGCTGGAGAACAACGGCACCCAGCGCCACCGCGGCTTCACCGAGATCGACTCGACCGACGGCTCGGTCAGGCTCACCCATGAGCTCGACTGGATCACCCAGGTGGGAGCGGCGTTCCTGACCGAACGCCGCGCGATCGGCGCGCGGCTGCTCTCGTCCGAAGCCTGGATGCTGACCTTCGACACCGAGCTCCGCAACGTCTCAGGCGCGGACATCGCGATCGGCTCGCCGACCACGAAGGGTCGTGAGAACGCCGGCTACGGCGGCCTGTTCTGGCGCGGGCCAAGGGCTTTCACCGGCGGTCGGCTCGTCACCGCCGAGGGCTCCGGCTCCGGCAACGACATGCGAGGCCGGCGCCACGAGTGGATGGGCTTCGCCGGGCGCCACGACGACATCGACGCCGCCTCGCTGGTGCTCATGGTCGACGACCCGTCGAACCCGCACCACCCACCGCAGTGGTTCGCCCGCAGTGAAGAGTTCGCCTGTCTCAACCCCGCGCCGTTCTTCAGCGAGGAACTCACTGTTCCAGACGGGGCCGCGGTCAGATTCCGGTATGGGATCGGCATTGCCGATATGGAAGCCGATGCCGCTCCTGACCTGGCGGCGGCCGTGCGCAGTGCCCTCTGATCCGTGCACTGTCGAACCAGCCGCTGCAGAAACAAAATGGAGTGAAACGACACTTCGCAGCAACCATTGAGGTGGCGGGGCCGCCGGGCCGGCCCCCCCAAAAAGGTTTGGGCGCGGGGGATGGCCGGGGGCCGCGGGGGGGGGCGC
>NZ_JAPZVR010000001.1:110663-340440 GCF_027622855.1 Glycomyces algeriensis
CTACCCCCCCGCTGAATAAAAAAATGGGCGTGAAACCACCCTTCGCAGCAACCATTGAGGTGCCGGGCCCGCGGGCCCGGCACCTCAATTCAGTTGTCGCCGAGGGTCATCTCAGGGTCCAGGTCTGGTTGCCGCCGCCGTTGCAGGTCCAGAGGACGATCCGGGTGCCGTTGGCGGTGCCGCGGCTCTCCGCATCGAGGCACAGACCGTTGTGGACGCACGCGGGCGCCAGCTTCGGGTCGCCGTCCGCAAAGCGCTCCCTGATTATATCGATAACGTTCTATGGGAGTGGCGCGTCGTCAAGAGGTCTGAGGAGACTTTCTTAACCTCCTCAAGAACCGGCTGTCCGTCGATGGTCGCTTGAGAACTTCGACGAGTCCGGGGTCGCCTGCGGGAGAGTCGAAGCGGGGCAGTTGATCGCACCCGGAGACCGCGGGTCGGATGCAGGTCCGACCCGCGGTCTCCGTCAGCGGTTAGTCTGCCGCCTGCGCGACGTCGAGGTAGTCGACATTGGGCAGACCGTCTGCGGTCGTCGGGTCCCACCGGACGGTGTTGGCGCCCGCCCGCAGCTGAACGGTGACGGACTGCGTGGTCCAACCCGTCCACGAACCAGTTGACGCGAACGCGGTCGTGGCCACTATGGACCCGTTCACGATCAGGTCGCCCGGCCGCCCGGTGGTGCCGCCATTGGCGTACCGCAGGCTCAGGGACGCGGTCCCGGCGGCCGAGGCCTGCACGGTGAACTCGGCGTAGGCGTTGTCGGCATTGGCGCCGTTGCAGAACCCGGACCCGGAGTAACCGGTGTGGTTGGCGTCGATGGTGCCAGTGCAGGTAGCTCCGGATCCCTCGGCCTCATGGCGGGTGGCGCTGCCGGGATCGGTCCCGCCCTGCCTGACGAGCGAGAACTGGTCGGCGATGAGGTTGCCGCTCCCGCCGGTGACGGTGACCGTGGCGGTCCCGGCCGGCAGTACGATGCCGGTGAGCTCGCGCTTGGTCCAGCCGCTCGAGGACGAGACATTGAGGGTGTGCACCGTGCCGTCGGCGCCAGTGACCGTGACCCGCCCGGAGCCCTTGGTGTGCAGGCCGAGCGTGTAGGTCCCCGCGGGCACTTGCATCTGCTGCCGGACGCCCGATCCGTTGCTCACCTGCAGTGCGAAGCGGCTGCCGTTCGCCCCGCCGTTGACGTTGGTCACGCCGCCCGAACCGGTCCTGGTCCACCCGACCACGTTCGAGACGATGATCCGGTCGGCCTGGATGTCGGGGTTCAGGATGTAGTTGTTGCCGGGCGCGACGCGGAATTCACCGGTCGTGGCGTTGAACTGCCACTGGCTCATCGAGTGGAAGCGGATCCCGGTGCCCTCCTTCGTGATCGGGACCCACTGGTTGTAGCCGATCCCGTTCCACGCGAAGTCGGCCCAGCGGTCGCCTGCGTAGATCACCGTGTCCTGCACGGTCCCTTCTACGGTGATGAAGAACCCGGTCTGGGTCACGTGGCTGTAGTCCATCTGGGTACCCGGCATCGTGTAGTAGTCGGTGTAGTCGCCTTGGATTCTGTCCTGAGTGGAGTCGAGGCAGTAGTTCACGGAGGTGTTCCAGCCGTGCAGGTCCGAGGCACACATGTAGTACTTGCCGTCGAGCTTGAACATCGCGTTGCCCTCGCGGCCGCTGGAGTCGCGGCCGATCTCGACCGCCGGCTCCGCGTAGAGCGAGTCGGACGAGCGGAGCTTCGAGACGAAGGCGCGGGCGCGACCCTCGCTGTTGGAGAAGATCAGGTAGTCCTGACCGTCTTCGTCGGTGAACACGGTCTGGTCGCCGGTCGCCTGCGTCGGTGAGTTCACGATCTGCGGTTGGAAGTTGCCGAAGGTGAAGGCGCCGGTGGGGGAGTTGCCCTGCAGGAACAGGACGCCGCCTTCGTGCGCGGGGTGCCACATCTGCACCGGGAGGACGTACTTGCCGGTGTTCTCGTTGTACGCGACGCCCAGGCGTCCGATCCAGCCGGCGTCGCCCATGGTGCCGCCCAGCCGACCGAGGCTGGTCGAGGTTGTGGCTATGTCGTTCTCGAACTTCCAGTTCACCAGGTCCTGCGAGGAGTAGACCGGGATCGACACGAAGCTGACCTGGTCGTCGTACTTCTTCGTCGGGTTGGCCAGGTAGGACTCGGCGCCGCGGTAGTGCACGCCGTACCAGTAGTAGGTGTCGCCGAACTTGAAGACGCCGCCGCCTTGCGAGTAGATGGGGTTGCCCGCGGTGTCCTTCCAGAAGGTGTTGTTGGTGATCGTCGCGAACGTCGACTGGAGGACTTCCAGCTCTTCGGCGGCGGTCTGGAGCTCCGTCTTCGCGTCCGCAACCTCGGATTCGGAGGCCGAGTCGTCTTCGACGACATCAGCCGCGGCGGTCAGGGCTTCGGCGAAGGGCTCCCAGGAATCGATGGTGTACTCGGTCGGGATGCGCGTCTCGTAATCCGAGACGAGTGTCTCGAGGCCATCGGCGTTGGTCACGTCGGCGGCGGTCTGGAGCTCCGGCTGTGCCTGGGTTTCATCGACGGCGGCGGATCCGGGACTTGCGTGCCCGGCCGACGCCAGGGCGAACAGCGTCGCGGCGACGAGGGGTCCCCACCGGCGCGGCGATCTGCGGACGGTGAATGTCATGGTCTTGCCTCTCACTGAATTCACCGGCAGCAGGACAGCGGAGACAGCGCTGTCGCCGCCGCCGGACATGAACACGGACGTTCACCCGATGGCCGGGAAGCTCGAACGGAGCCCCGGAGACCGGGCACGCGCCAGTCGTTCACGATCACAGTGCCGGGTGGGATCGTGAGGCGGTGGCGTCGCCAATCACCGCCATAGGGGACAACGCGGCCCCGAACGGTTCGATTGACTTGCAATGGACCGTACAACTTTTCGAAGCGAGTGTCGATGGTCGATTCGCTGGGATGCATGGACGAATCCACGGTCATGGACGGCCTGAGCGCGGGTCCGGTTCGGCGTTCCTGCACTCCTCGATCCGGTCCAGAGAACCTTGAGATCAGGCCGTATCGGGGGACTCGAGGAGGTTTCGGAGGATCACGGTTGCGGCTCCCACGGCGGCCGCCTGCGTGACGTCGGGCGCGAGTTCGACCTGGACGGTGTGGACGTGTCGCATGAAGATCGCATCATCGAGCACGGTCTGGAGGGCGTCTCGGTAGACCGGCCCGATACCGCTGAACGCCCGCCCGGCGAGGACGACCCGGCCGCGTGCGCGCGGATGAGGTCCAGGACCACGGCCAGCGTCGGCATGCGCGTGTTTGCCCCGAACGAGCGCAAGGCGGCCTCCTGCTGGGTGGATGCTCGGCAGCCGGTGTGTGGCTGGGGTCACTGTACTGATCGGTTGAACCCTCGTGTGCTTGCGATTCTGAGGCGCGCGTGACCCGTCACGGCTTCGGAGTCTCATCAGGATTAATGCTTGACAGCATAAATCGACGTTTGCGGATACGCCTCCGTGCCGCGGGAGCAGGAGCCCGGGGTCGGCAGTCGGCATGTCCCGCGAGACTGAGGCGCCCGCCCCTGATGAGGAGTCAATCCACAGTGAACTATTCCAATTCGTGGCACAGCGGCGAACCCGGGAGCGCCGTCCGCGCGAACGTCCCGGCCGCCGCGCCGCGACCGCCCGTGCGCCTCACCGAAGGCCTGACCTTCGGCGGCGACTACAACCCCGAGCAGTGGGCTCCCGACGTCTGGAAGGAGGACGTCCGCCTCATGAAGGAAGCGGGCGTCAACCTCGTCTCGCTCGGCATCTTCGCCTGGGGCACCATCGAGACCGCCCACGGCGTCCGCGACTGGACCTGGCTCGACGACGTCATCGAACTGCTCCACAAGGGCGGCATCGGCATCGACCTCGCCACCCCCACCGCCGCTCCGCCCAGCTGGCTCCTCGCCGCCCACCCCGAGATCGCCCCCGTCCTCGCTGACGGCTTCCGCGAACCCCCGGGCGGACGTCTCGCCTGGTGCCCGGCCAACCCGGTCTTCCGCCGCCACGCCCTGCGCCACGTCGAGGCGCTGGCCGAACGCTACGGCCGCCACCCGGCGGTGCGGCTGTGGCACATCGGGAACGAGTTCGGCGGCGGCAACGCCCGCTGCTACTGCAACCTCTCCGCCGAGGCCTTTCGAGACTGGCTGCGCGGGCGCCACGGCACCCTCGACAAGGTGAACGACGCCTGGGGTACCGCCCAATGGGGACACCGATTCGGCGAATGGGACGAGATCCTACCCCCGCGCGGGACTGCACTACCGGCGGCAACTCGCCTTTGCCGAATAAAAACCCGAACCTAAGCCTGGTTTTCCGCGGATCGGGTAATGGTGTTGTCGAAGGCGAACCAGTGCTTCGCAGTGACGCCTCATACTGCCGCCGGTCGAAAACGAACGGACCCAACTTCCCAAGATCCCAGGACTTCCGCGTTCCGTTAAAGAACCCCGACCAGGTCACGCTCACATCGGTCACGTCCACGCGCGCAGACAGCGGCCAGCAGCCCCACACCCCGCACATGCAGCCGAGCAGCACCGTGTCACCGTCGTCGGAGTACGACAGCTCCGGCTCCCCAAGAAAATGCAGGCTCGGCCAGAAGACCCCGTCCAACGAGTCCAGACCAGCGTAAGCCCCGGCCGGAGGGGCCTCATCTTCGTCGCCGTCGACCTCCGCCAATGCGAACGAACGCTCGATGGGATACACCAACTCCTGCAGACGCACCCCATCGATCAAGATCGCCAACCGCGGCTCCCCCGGCTCCTCAGGATCAAGGGCATCGACAACAACTTCGACTACGAACTCGATCCTGTTCACCGGTCACATCCCTCAGTAACTCAACGCGTACAGGTCGAATCTACAGCTGGAGTATTAGAACTGGTTTCAAGTTCATCGACGAAGGTTATTGATCCGAAACTTATTGGTTGATCATCGCGTGTAGTTGGTGTGGGCGATGATCTGAGGGTGGACGTGCGCAGGCTCTCGCCGCAGCAACAGGAAGTGCTGCGGAAGCGCGTGATGGCCGCGGTCAGGGACGGCATGAGCTCCGCCGACGCGGTGCGAGTGTTCGGGGTCTCGCGCGGGTCGGTCCGGAACTGGAAGGCGCGATTCAATACCGGTGGGGCGGTCGGTCTGGATTCGGGGACGCCGGGGCGGCGGGTCGGTGAGCAGACGAAGCTCTCGACTTCGGAGGCCGAGGGTCGATCGTGGACTACGAGCCCAACACCCTCGACCTGGGCGGGAAGCTGTGGACTCGCCGCAAGGTCTGCGTTCTGGCCGAGCGGCTGTTCGGCGTGTCGTTCACCGAGCAGGGCATGGGGAAGCTGCTGCGGTGCATGGGATTCAGTTTCCGGCTTCCGGACAAGCGGGCGATCGAGGCCGATCCGGAGGCGATGCGCGAGTGGGTGGAAGTCACCTCCGGCGTTGCGCGAGCGGGCTCGTTCCGAGGGCGCGGTCATCCTGTTCGGCGACCAGGTCGGGGTCCGCTCCGACCAGCTGTCCGGTCGGACCTGGGGCCGCAAAGGCCAGACTCCGACCATGGCGCGGATCGGGAACCGGTTCGGGCTCAGCGCGATGTCGACTATCTCGACCAGGGGTGAGCCGCACTTCACGGTCCTGCGCGAGTCGTTCAACGCCGAGGTCTTCATCGCGTTTCTCGACCGGCTGCTGGGCCAGTTCGAGGGGAAGATCCACCTCGTGGTCGACGGGCATTCGGCCCACCGGGCCAAGAAAGTCCGGGAGGATCGCGAAGCGGCCCGACCGGATCGAGCTGCATTTCCTGCCTGCCTACGCCCCGCATCTCAATCCCGATGAGTTGGTCAACGCCGACTTGAAGCGCACCCTCGCTGATCAGGTCATCACCGACCGCGCCCAGATGGAGCGATCGGTCCGCGCCTTCTTTCACCGCGTCCAGCAGCTCCCCGGCCATGTGCTCGGCTACTTCCAAGCGCCGCATACGAAGTACGCCAGCTCAACCATCTAACCTCGGAGCAATATCCAGCCCTGGCTCCGAGCTTCGCTGCAGATCGCAACCGCCGCTCGGCGGCGCAGTGCCGAGTTCGAGGGCGCATTTCGGAGTCTGTGGTCAGGGTCGTCGCTTGATCAAGTCCATGACGGCGTCGGCGAGCTCGTCCGGGGTTCGGTCGCTCGTGTCCAACCGGAATTCGCCAATGCGGTCCCTTTCCAGCTGGGCCGCTTCCACCTGCGCCGCCTCGATGCGGCGTTCGAGGTCCGCCTCGGGCAGACCGCGCAAGTCGTCGCCCGGAAGCTCCACGCCGATACCCTTGCCCCGCAGGCGGATCCGTTCGGCGAGGATCTCGGGTCGGGCGTCGAGGCGTACGACCGCGGGCTCGCAGTCGGGTACCGCGTCCAGGTAGTGCCGGGCCGTCGCCGCTCCCCCGCCGGTGCCGGACACCACCAGGTACTCCGAACCGGCCTCGCGGTGCGCCCGCCACAGCGCCGCGAGGTTGCGGGCCTTGAGGCGGTGGCCGTCCGGGTCGTCCTCGGCGGGCGGCCGGACCCAGCCGACCTGCGCAAGGTCGACGTACGACGCCTTGACACCGGATCCCAAGAGCCGCATGAAGACCCCGAACGCCACCGTGGACTTCCCCACGCCGGTGGCGCCGCAGATCCACGCCATCGGCATCCGGTCGCTCTCGACCGGGGACGGAGCGTCGAACGCCCGCAAACTGCCCGCGGTGGGGCCGGGCCAGTCGCCGAGACGTCCTCGAACCAGCTTCACCACGTCCTCGACGCTCCTGCCGCCGGTGTCGACGCGGTGTTCGGTGAGCGGCTCGCGTTCAAGCTGAGCGGCAAGCGCGAGCGCCGGCTCGATCAGGTACGCCGCGCCGCGCCCGATCAACCGGTCCCGCAACTCCTCGGACCCGACCCTGAGCTCGACCAAGGTCATCGCCGTGTCGGGAACCTGCGCGGCGTAGTCCGCGACCGTCGCCGCGCCCTCCACCGTGCCGGACACGATGAGGCACTGCGCCCCGGCTGCATGGAATCCCGGCCATACCGCGCCGAGCCCCCGCGCCTTGACCTGGTCCTCGTCAGGGTCCCCGGGCCGGGCCGGATACGCCATCCCCACCTGGTCGCAGTCGACGAACGCGACCTTGACGCCTTCATCGGCGAGCTGCGAGAAGAGCGCCCACGCGGTCGTGGTCTTGCCCGAACCGGCCGTGCCGATGAGCCACAGGAGAGGAGTGTCTGCCATCGGGCGAGCGTAGGACCAGACGATCACCCCGGCAAACGCATTTCGCACCGGTCCGGCTGTGGCGGAACCATGTGGCCGAACAAGACCGCCGCGCCCTCGGATCGGGCCCGTTCGCAAAGCACGATCCGCGCGAGACCCTGAACACCCTCACCGCCTCAGCGGCGCTCAAGACGTCCTGACCGGGGCCATCACCCGCCTCCGCAAGGTCTCCAGCTAAGACGATGAGAACCTGCGCATGTCCGCCCTCAGATCGTTACCCAGACCAACCAGGCCTGCCGGTAGTAATCAGCAAAAAACAACGCAAAGGCCCTGTCGGACAAGGGCACCGATCAGTGGGTGCGCGGGCGGGTAGGTTCCCGAGCCGTGAGCGCACGACATGTTTTCTCCGAGGCCGAGCTTGACCAGCTTCCTCGACGTCGGGCTCGGCGAGATTGAACTGGTCCTGTTCACGCCTGCTCCTTCGCTTCCAGCTTGCGCGCCAGGGCCGATCCGAGGCGCGGGCGCATCTCGGTGTAGCCCTGTCGGAGCTGGGCGATGACCCGCTCGACGGCCTCTTCGTGCAGTCCGGCCAGGAGCGGCCGCAAGTGCGCACCGTCGTTGGCGAGCAGGTTCTTCCGGGTCTCGAGGTCGACACCGTCGAGCAGGCTGCGCAGGTTCGCCATGGCGGCTTCCTCTGGGCTTTCCTGGGTCTTCTCCCGCGGGGCCGGGCCGATGAGCTCGGCGACGGCGTCGATATCGGCCTGCTTGATGGAGCTGCGCACGGTCGATGCGGGCTTGCCCGCGGCACGGCCGAGCACGTCAAACGAGTACGGGCGGCCGCGGACATGCTCGCGGGCGTAGGCGAACAGCAGCTGACGCTGCTCCTCTTGGGCATTGATGATGTGGCTGGCCTCAGCGATGGCCTCCAGCAGCGGGTCGGTGCCGGAAGCCTCGAGGGCCTCCTCCATCTGCCTGGCCAGTTCCTCGCGGGCGTCGTAGGTCGCGTCGAGCGTGTTCTGGTGCTCCTCAAAGTACGTGGCATCGGCAAATACAGCCAGCTTGCCCGGCAGCGGCATCAGGATCGCGACAAGATCGCGAATCAGTGGATCTTTAACCATAGAAGCGAGCCTAGCAGGCTTAGCGAATTTTGCATAGAACGTGAAATCTGATTATATGGCGAAATCCTGTTGATTCAGCGACATCAACTCGTCAGGAAACGATCGATTTCTGACCCGTCCGGCCGAGACGCGCCGACTGGCCCGCGCTCGGGGCCGGAGAGCGGTCAAAAACTCGTTCAAAACCTACGGGTCCCGTTCACTCATAGTGACCAGAGCTCAGCCAGCCTCCTGGAATACCGACTCCTTAAACAGCGGGCGCTACCAGTCCGGTAGGCCAACCACGGCAGGTGATCCCACCCGATCCCGTATGCAGCACAAACAGGACTCCCTGCAGGCACAACCGGTCTGGAATCGGCTTCCGCCCAGGACGCCTCGAAGGCCAGACCGGCAACAGCGGCTCGATCAACGCCCACAGCTCATCGTCGACAATCCAAGGTCTGCTCACCCTCCCAGGAAACAAGCAAGAGCCCAACCCGAGTCACCAGTACCCATGCACCGCAATGTGTTAGTGGTTCTAAGGAACGCGCGTGCGGAACCGGGTGAGGGAAATCCTGGGAGGGACATGGTGGAGCCGGGCCGTCGCGTCCTTGAGCATCTCGGCCTCGAGCGTGACTTTCGGGAGGCCCTCGGTCACCACCCAGAAGACATGCTCTTGCTTCCTGGTCACGGTGTGAGGACCGACCATTATGTGGCCGATGTTCATTTCGTCGCTGCTGCTAATGGGCAACAGGCCCACTGCTGAGCTGACCCGGATTCTCTCGCTGAAGCACACGCGGATGGGCAGGCCATCGGGGATGTTCGCTTCGGTGAAGTCGAAACGGCCCGTGCTGCGGCACCGCACCTCGGTGATGTAGGGGTCTTTGAGATCCTGCCCTGCAATGGTGATGCCGAGATCAGGCGACTGGAACGGGATCAGCCGGCGCGGGCGCGATGCGATGAACCGCATATGCCGCTTCGGAGGCCGTGTCGAGGCCATGATCCCCAGCACGGCCACAAGGACGCTCACGATGGACACCGTCAACGCGACAAGATCGGTGTTGGTTGCGGAAGTCATGGGGGTGCTGGCGAACCTGTTCACTCGTCGGGGCTCACGGAAGCCCAGGTTAGCAATGTCGTGCTTCAAGCCATCACAGACAGCGAGGCCCGAGGCGTTGCTCCAAGGAGTCTCGTTGAGCTGTCCTGGCACGGTCACCCGCTTCCAGGCAAACCTCCAGCCCACCTCCCGTCTGATCACCCGGCACCGGGACGCGATCGGCAGCTACTGACGGAAGCTCGATCCGGGCCAGCAAGCGCTCCTCGCCCTGTGGGCCGCGGTCTCGTGCGGACTGCGCAGGGTCCTGCTCGAGGCCACCTGCGCCGAGACCGACCGCGTCCGCGACCGACGCTACCCCGATCGGCCCTGGAAGGAGCAGGTCGACCGGTACTGGTGCGCCAAGCACCGCCACCACGCGGTCTGCCTGATGGACTCACCGACAGCGAGGGCAACCTGATCTGGATCGGACCGGCTACCCCGGGCCCCTCGTGGAGAAGGCTCAACCCTGGGGATCGGCGCTGCCCCAGTCGATCGTCCAGATTCGGATCGCGCCGTCGTCGCCTGCGGTGAGGAAGTGCTGGCCGTCAGGGCTCGCGGCGATTGCTCGAGCGCCGCCGGGAGGGCTGTCGATCTGCCCGAGCAGCCGGCCGTGGGCGGGGTGCCAGACGCGGACGGCATCTGATTCGGCGGTGAGGGCGTAGGCCGTGCCGGGGATCGCGGCCATGGACAGGTGCCCGGCGCTCCGGCTGTGTTCGAGGAGTCCGACGAAGCGTGCGGTCGACAGGTCCCGCACGCGAACCTTGGCTCGGTCGGGGAACTCGAACGTGAGCAGCATGCCGTCTGCGGTGACGGCGGCAGCCGCCAACCCTATGCCCGTCAACCGCTCCGGAACGGACGTGCAGCGGCCGGTGGACAGGTCCCATCTGGATACCGAGGCCGTATCGGCGACGAGCAGGTCGCGCCCGTCCGGGGTGGTGCTGAGCGCCACAACTCTGCCGAAATGGTCTGCGAGGGAGTGGACCAGGGACCCGGTCGCCAAATCCCACAGCCGGACGGTCGCCTCCGATCCGGCGGCCGCCACGAGCCCATCCGGGGTCACGCACACCGTCAGCACCGATCCGTGCGGCTCCGTGAGCAGTCGTACCTGCTCGCCGCTGCGGAGATCCCACACCCGCACCGTCCCGTCCAGTCCGCCGGTGATCGCGAATCGGCCCGTTGGGTCTGCGCGGACGGCGAGGACGGTGTCGGTGTGGCCGGTGAGCTCCGCCTCCAACTCACCTGAGTCGAAGGCGTGCACCCGCACGGCGTTGCCGGGGCCGGCCGTCAGGACGTGCGCGCCATCGGGCGTCACGCAGATGTCGTTCACACGGTCGCCGTCGCTGCCCGGAATCAACCGGCTCACCCATGCCGTCCTGAACGCGCCCGGGCCCGTGGCCGGGACGACGCGGTGCCAGGCGGCCATGATCTCGGCGGTGCGCTCGTGTCCGGGCTGGCTTCTGGCGGTCTGCAATATCGTCAGGGCCCGTTCGACGTCGCCCTTCTCATTAGACTGCAGTGCTTCCCTGATCAGACCGCCCACCAGAGCGTCCGTATCGGACAACTCGATGGCGGTGCGGCTTCGGCACGGCTGGAACGGGGCCGTGCCTGAGGCGGTGAGCTTCCAGGCGTCGACGGCGCCCCGGCCGGCGCGCACGACAAGCCGTCCAGTGGCGCTGACCAGGACCTTGGAGATGGTCGCCGCCTCACCCGAGACGGTGCGCAGGCATCGGCCGCTCGCCAGTTCCCAGATCCGGGTCGCGCCGGCGGTGTCGGCGGTGACGGCGATGCCGCGAGCGGCATCGGCGAGGTCGGCCGAGACGACCGTATCGGTGTGGCCGGTGAGCAAGCGGAGGCAGACGCCTTCGGCGAGGTCCCAAATGCGGACGGTCCCGTCTCCGCAGCCGGTCAACGCGATCGTCCCGTCGGGGCTGACGGCGAGTGCGCTGACCGGGGCGCGGTGGCCTGCGAGCACCGCTGCGAGGCGGCCTTCACGCAGGTCCAATACCCGGGCGGTGTAGTCCTCGAAGCCCTCGGCGGTGGTCACCGCGTACCTGCCGTGCGGGTCGATGGCGATGTCGTCGATCGGGTGGTCGTGCACCCGCAGCGCGAAGCGTCTGCGGCGCTCGATCAGATCCCAGGCGGCGACGCCGCCGGATTCGTCGGCGAAGAGCGCCCAGCGCGCGTCGGGGGTGACGGCCGCAGCCGTGGTGGGACCGGTGACCGCGAGGCGGTGCGCGGGTCTGGAGCGGTCAATGCGCCAGACGCGGGCTCGACGGCGGGTCATGGAGAACGTCTCGATCGCGAGCCGTGCGTCCGCCGCGACGCAGATTCGGCTGTCGATCGCGCCTGTGCCGCCCTTCCCGCCCTGGCGGAGACCAGTGGCGAGCTCCCAGCAGTTCACAGCCCCTCTGATGGAGGCGGCGAACACGTGCCGCCCGGTCGAGTCCACGCGTATCACTCGCACCGGATCATCGGGACCGAACCATGTTCGTACCGCGGTGCCGGCCTCCGTGTCGATGGACCTGAATTTCCCAGTGCTCTCGCCGATCACGAGGAGCGCGCTGTCGGGGGACAGCGCCGCCTCTGGCTGCAGCAACTCGCGGGTGACCGAAGTGGAGAACCAGGGCGAGGACGGTCCGCGTTCGCGCTCCACGAGGTCGATGAAATGGCGCACGCGGGTGGGCTCGGCCCCGTTCGCCTGTGCGGCGCGCAGGTCCGCTACCAACACGTCATCGGTGGCCTCGCCTGCGCGCCAGCGCAGGAGCCCCCGGTTGAACGATGCCTCCAAGTGCCTGGGGTCGGCGGCGAGCGCTTCGTCGAAGGCGTCGCGAGCCTCATCGGGCCGTCCCAGGTCGAGCAGCGACAGGGCCCGGTTGTTGAGCTCATCGGCGCGCGGCCGGGCCGGCGCGGGCGGAGTCCTGGGGTATGGTCTGCCCGCCTCGGCGGCGAACAGGGCGAGCAGCGCGGGCAGCACTTCGCTCATGTCCCCAGGCCGCCGGTCCGGCTTCCACGCCAGGCATCGCGACAGCAAGTCGGTGAGCGCCTCAGGGACCGCGCCCAGGGGACCTTCCGATCGCCGCTCTGTGAGCGCCAGTCCCGCCGCCGGACCGGCGAGCCACGTGACCCCGCCGACGACCATCTCCAGGACGCTGACCGCGAAGCTCCAGAGGTCACTGGCCGGCCCGAGCGGTTCGCCGGCCGCCTGTTCCGGTGAGGCGTAATGGCGGGTGCCACGGTATGCCCGGTTGGTGCCGCTGGCCGACCGGTACGCACCGGCTATTCCAAAGTCGCAGAGCTTGACCGTATGGTCGGCCTCGATGAGGATATTGGCGGGCTTGACGTCCCGGTGCAGGACGCCGTTCGCATGAGCGTGCTCCAGTCCTCGGGCGGTCTGAATCGCGATGTCAAGGACGCGTGCGAGTACCTGCCGTCGATCGCCCTGATACAGGCGGCCGTCCCTGATCCAGTCCGCGAGGCATCCCATGTCGACGTACTCGGCGACGATGCTCGGGAGGCCGTCGATGGTGCGCACATAGTGGCAGTGGCACACGTTCGGGTGCAGACCGAGGCCGACCCAGGTCCTCGCCTCGTGGACGAACTGGCGGGTGTCGATGTCGCCCCGGTGCGGCTGCGGGCGTTTCACCGCGACGTCGATGCCCCAGCCCAGGTGCCTGGCACGATAGACGATTCCCATGCCGCCCCGGCGCGAGCCGATGATCTCGTACTGGTCCAGAATGCGGTCGCCCGCACGCCATTCGGCGGCGTCCAGGGGATCCGAGGCGGCCGTGGTCTGGCCGTTGGTCTCGGGGGCATCGGTCACGGGGTCACCGTGGGTCGACCATCGCCATGTCGCAGGCCCAGGAGAGCATGGAGGGGACCCATAGTTCCTCTTCCGGTGCCTGGGGCCAGTGGTACGCGCCGGTGTCGATGTTGAACAGCACTGCGAAGGGCACGCCGGCCCGGCACAGCTCAGGGTCATCGCCCCATTGCCGCAGACCGCTGCGCGTGCGGTCGCACATGCTCTTGCGCAGCGACATGAGCCGGCGAATCAGCCGGTATCGGTCTCGGCGCAACCAGCCCAGGCCTTGCTCGCGGAGTGCTCCGCGGACGCCTGCGGCCAGGTCGTCCCAGCCGTACCCCCGGTTGCGCTGGGCGATTCGGATGGTGCGGGCGTCACCGAACAGCAAGTCGACGAGCTGGCGCTCATCTGACCGGAGGTCGTCGGCCGGGTCGGGAAGCAGTCCTGCTTGGAGTCCCCTCGGGCCGCCGTACTCGCCGCCATAGAAGAACCAGAGATGGCCGCGGGATGCGAGTGAGGCGAGCTGCGCCGCCACCACGCGGGCGTAGCTGCCCCAGCTTTCTTCCACCATGGCCGGGACGAAGGCGCCGCCGAGCTCGAGCATGCTGTGTCGGTTACTGAGTGCGGTCATCTCCGCGCGCAGTGGGTTGTCGATGGACGTCACCTCGCCAAGAGCAGGGCGCGCTTGAACTCATCCGCGGTGCGGAACACCGCTCCCGAATCGTCCGACAACGCGTGGTCGATCAGCGCTGCCAGACCCGATGGCACCGGCACACCTCGGTCCCGAAGGGGTACAACCGATTCGCGTAGTACGACTATATACGGGTCGATGCCTGGCGGAAAGTCCCGCGGAGTCACGCCAGAGACCATCCAGTACAGGCAGGCCGCCGCGGCCCAGACATCGACTTCCGGGCGGGCGTACTTGTAGTTCACGACCTGTGCGCGCGACATGAACCCGAGCGTCCCGCCTCCCGCTCCGGTCGGAGTGTGGCCGGTCCGACCCGCGAGTTCGAACGCCTTCGCGAGGCCGAAGTCCGCGAGCTTCACCACCGGGGTGCCTGAGACGCGGTCCAAGAGGACGTTCTGCGGCTTGATATCTCGGTGCACCAGCCCCGTCGCCGTCCCGGTCTCGCCTCCGGCCAGCCGAACCTTCGCCACTTCGGCCCGGTGCAGGTGGTCCAGCGCGTCGAGAACCTGACCGGTGATGGCGACCGCCTCGTCGACCGGCAGCCTGCCGCCTCGCCGGGCAGCCAGGTCCTGGAGGCTGCCTCCCCGGCAGTACTCAGTCGAGAGGAACAGTGTTCCTGCGGTCTCGCCTCCACCCAGGTATCTGACGATGTTCGGGTGCCGGATCCCGCTGACAGTGTCCATTTCCCGCAGAAAGCCACGCTCCATATCGGAGCGTACAGTCCCGGAGAAGAGGACCTTCACGACCGCCTCCGCGCCATCGGGTTCCACGATTGCCAGGTAGGCGATGCCCTCGCCTCCTCGCCCCAGCTCGCGGACCAGCCGGTAACCAGGGCAGGTGGGGAGTGCTTCCGGCTGACCGCGCACGCGTATCCGGATCCCGCCCGCGGTGACCTCGTCGCCGCCCGAGAGGAGATGCTCGCCGATGCTGACGCCGTTGACCCGCGTGCCGTTGGTACTGCCCAGATCGATGACGCGCACCGCCGGCGGATCGATCTCGATCCTGCAATGGTGCCGTGACACCTTCCTGTCGTGGGCTGCTGGCCGGATATCGCAGTCCTCGGCGCGACCTACCAGGAGTGTCGTCGGTGCCACGAGGGGGTAGATCGTCGCTTGCGCCGCGGTGCCGCTCACCGCCAACTGCAATCCTGAGGGCTCGGTCTCAGCCATGGATATGCTCTGTCCAGGAAGTCGGTCGACCGGGCTCACGCTGCGGCCGTCCGGCAATGCTACCCACGGGGGACAGATCGGTTCCGTCTGCTGCGCGGGACACCGCTCAGTGCACGATTTCGGTAGCCTCAGAGCCTGGCACCGCGAAAGCCCGCATCGCCGCTCAGCAGGAAAGGTACCGCCGTGTCCTTCAAGTACTACCTCTATATCTCGGGTGCGAAAGTTGACATGATGCTGCCGCAGTTCGATCCGCGACCGGCGGGGGAGCGGCATACCGAGCTCGCGTTCAGTCTCAAAGTGCTCAGTGCCAAGCGTTCGACGACGACCAATGGCGGCGGCAACGTCGCGCGGCTCGAACGCGTACTGCGTCATCTGCAGGACAACGACATGCTCGGCACCGTCGAGGAGCACTCCGCGTTCTTCTGGGCCCTGATGCCGATGCGGTGGGATATCGTCCAGACGGAAATCGGCGGACGCATTGCCATGTTCGGAGGCTTCCTTGACGAAATGACGATTGCGCTGGGCGGGTCGAGCCGCCATCTGATCGGGTGGCAGGAAACCGATGGGGCTGCTTCGGGTTCGAACACTCCCGCACTCCTGCAAGGGATCAAGACAGCCGCTCCTCTGGAAGAAGAGCAGATTCTCGAGGCGGTCTCGGACGAGCTCCACCCCGAGCTCGACGCGTTCACTACCGTTCAGCGTGCGGTTTCGCGGATGACAGGCCCTGAACAGCAGCTCGAGTTCGTCGCCAAGACCCTGATCCGAGATTCGCACACGATTCTGGCGAGCCCGCTCTATGTGGCGCTCGTCGACTGACTGGCATCTCGCCCGGGTTCCGGTCCCGAACCGATAGGGCGACAATGGAACCATGCACGAGGAGCAGGTCCCCGGGTCGATCCGTGTATACCGCTGGATCTTGCTCGCCGTCCTCCTGGCAGGCCCGATCCTGTGGTTCACTACCGGTGACTGGCAGTGGAACGTGACCGTGGCGTCGGCGGCCTACGCATTGGGCACGATCCCCGCGTTCGCGGGAAACTGTCGAGCTGGGAACGTGGGGCCACCCGTCCGAGCATGCCGAGCCTGCGGATCAGGGATGCATTGGGGCGAGACCGGGACTGGTTGCGGTCGGTACTCCGACGGTTCTACCGGGGTTCAGATGAGTTGGCCCATGTTGAAGCCGGTGAGCGCTGGGCGCTGGTCTGGGGCCTTGTCGACACCCAAGTCGGCTCATCGGAGGAGAGCCACATCGAGACGAGTCTGGTGCGGGCGTATCGCGAGTTGGCATCTGGGTCGGCGCGGAAGTTTTGGGGAGCCGCCGAGTTTGAGGATCTCCGCCAGGTCGGGGGGATGGCGCTACTGCGGGCGGTCCGCTGCTCGAGAGGACATGACAACAGGACGAGTGATACGCGACCGTGAGGCCCGAGCGCTCAGCAGCTTGAAAATCTAGCTGAGGGTGCGCACGGGGTCTTATCTCGAATGCGGCCGGGCCCCGTGCGACCTCAGTACACGCCGACGATTCAGTTGACGGCGATGAATTCGGGTCCCTTCCGAATCGCCGGGATCCGCAGGATGAGTAGGGCCCCATAGGTGCACGCTGCGATACACGGCACCCCGCCGACGAGGAAGTAGACCGGACCGGAGCCGATCCACAAGAGGCCGACCGCCCCTTGAGCGCAGACACAGACGAGCCCGAAGATGCGTGGACCTCGCGTGCGCGGGGCACTGACGAGCATGATGCCAGGCACCAGCATCGGCAGAAACAACAGAATCAGCGCCACTCCGAGATTCGTGGTGTACGAATGCGGTTCTCGCACGTTGTTGAGACCGAACGCGACGAATGAAAAGATCAGGCTGAACATGCTCGTGCCCACCAGCATCCAACCTGCCGTCCGAAGGGACCTCTGCGCGATGGGATTCGATTCGTGCGTGGCGGCGGCCATCGTGGGCATGGTTGGAGACATCGAGACGAGCGGCGGCGAGACCGGGGCGTGCATGGGCGGGTAGGGCGGCGGTTGAGGGATCGGATTCATCGGCACCGCACGAGGTTCTCGCTCCCCGATCGCGTTGGCCGCGGCGCGGCGCACGTTGAGGCTGTCGTCGGTGTCCCTCATCCGAGCCAGTTCTGCGATCACTGCCGCCTTCAGTCCGGTCTGGGTCGACTCGCTCAACCGTCGCAGTTCCTCCACGGCCTGCGCCCGAACCATCGCGTGGGCGCTCTGGGAATCCGCGACGATGTGCTCGGGAAGTCGGGGCGCTCTATTGCTCTTCGCAATCACCAACTCGCCCTCGACTCGGCCAGACTTCATCGGAATTTGTGCCGGCGTTCGCAAGCGGACGGCTTGATGGACGTATTCGTAGAGCTCGTCCACGCCGATCACCCCGTCCGAGTCGAGATCGGCATCGCCTGACTCGATGCCTTCGACCAGCGCTCCGGTGAAGAACGACGGCTTGCCTTCGTCCTGCGCGATCGTGTCGCCTTCGAATGCGTACTCAGTCGCACTCGAAGCGGTGAGCACTACATGGCCCCGGCCGGCTCCGAACGTGTCGGCCACCGATACATCCGTGCCGCCGCGATGCTGGGCGCCGGCGGGGAACGCGCCGCTGTAGCAGCAGTCGAGGATCAATACGATGCGTTGTGACGCCGAGTGGTCGATGCGATCGCGGATGAAGTTCGATGGCACCGCTGTCGAGCTTAGCCGTCTCATGTCAGTGTCTCGGGCGGCGAGGTGCAGGTGTCCATTCTGGTCCTTGATCCCATGGCCCGAGAAATGCAATAGCAAGAGATCGTCGTACCGCCGTTCCGAGAAGAAGTCGTCGATGCGGCGGCGGATCGTGGTCTCGTCCGCGTCCTTGAGGAGTTCGACGTCGAACCCGCCGACTGCTGGGGTTCCAAGAACCTTGCTCAGCGCCTCCGCGTCCCTGCTGGGCGCCCGCAATCGTGCCAGCCGAGTGTCATGGAACTTGGAATTGGCGATGATCAGCGCTTTCCGCGCTCCTGACGACGTGCCCGCGAGTTTGGAGCGCACGCGGGCCGCGATCTGTTCCGCGGTCTGACGAGAAAGGTCGATCTCCTCTCCGGCCATTCGGACTCTCAGCAGGCGCCCCGTATTGGCGGCGAGCGCCTGCAACTGACGCAGCGCTCGCACCAGTGATTCGGATTTCCCGTACACGTCTCCTGCCAGAAGGAGTACTGACGCGACGGCGATGATTTCACCGATCACCTTGGCCCCCTGCGGCTCAGGCTGAGCTGGAGCCTCCTCTATCTGAGACATGCCGCCACCGGTGAGCTCGGTTTTGACAGTGTGCGCGAAGTCGACTGGAGGTGCAGAGGAGACACCGGTGCCAACAAGACTGATTTGCACATGGATCTTGGAGGGGGTTGATTCTTGCATTATTTGGCCTTCGCGCCTCGATTGATGGAAATGATCTTGGAGTCGTATCGCCATTCCAATCTATATATACCATTACATGAAGGATCGCGTGGGCGAGCTGCCACGTCCAGAATGGTACATTCTCACTTCAATGCCATATGGAAGCGTATTCCTATAGCTCTCGATTCACTCGAATGAGCGCATTAAATGAAACGGTCTCACGGGCATTGAGGGCTCGGCTACGGCAAGGGGGTCAGGTGACCCCGGTCCGCGGCAAACCCGGTGGTCGCTTCGAGGAGTTAGTCGAGTCAGCCATTCGGTGAGGTGGGGAGAGATTGTTCAGGGTGTAGGGGTCGACGTTGATGCGTCCCTGACTGGCCTAGCGGTTACATGAAGTGGGTGCGGCGGATGGCGATACCACACTGGAACTGAAACAGGCCCGGTCCTCACCAGGTCTGGGAGACCGGCGCTGAGTAGGGATCCTTGCGCCGCCTTGGAGTGCTCCTGCTCGTAAACGGTCGCTCAGAGTTCGTCTCAGTGCATCGGCTAAATCGTAGGCATTGGAATTGCCTCGGCCGTCGATGATGTCGAGGATCTGTGACCTGCCTTCGTGTGCGCTGCTTTGGTGGTAGAGGCGCAGGAGCCGAACCGCGCGCCCGGCAATTTGTTGAACTGTCGCAGACCGCAGAATCGAATATGATTCCGATATGCCCTGAACACCACCCCTTGCGAAGGCTGGACTCAATGAGCCCTGAAGCGCGGCATGAGAACTCCGACACCACCCCCAACGCTGGGGGACACCCCCTCCCTGAAGCGTTCGGACAGGCGCAGCAGGGACTGCGCAGTGCCGTTCATCGTGCGCCACGGAAATTGGTCTCCGGCGCCAGGCCCGTGGTGCTGGGCCTGCTGTGCGCCAGTGCCTTCGCTCCGGTCGCGGCCGCGGCGATCGGTGCGGGCGTTCCCGTCTCCTCCGCGATTGGTGTGATCGGCGGTGTGGGCGGCGGACTGATCACGCAGTTCGTCAGCGAGTGCTTGGACCGGCTCAAACTGGAGCGACCTGGGAAGGATCCCGTTGTGAGCGACATCGAGGCCAGGTTGGCGGATGATCTCACCGCGGTGTTGGAATCCCAAGCGGCGGAAGCGGTCCAGCTGGAGCAGGGTTTCGCCGCGATGATGCGGAATATCGACGGGACCGCCCATGCGATGGGTGCCGCGCTCGGGACCGGGAATCGGGCTCTCGCCGAAAACTTGGAGTTGCAGCTGCGTGGAATCGAGTTGTTGGAGGGGATGCGTGAAAGCCAAGTTCGGCAAGAGGCTGGCCAGCGAGTCCTCCTGGAGGAAGTGCGCAACCAAGGCGTACTCGTCGAGGCGATCTGGCGCAGAGAAACTGGCGATGCCGGCAGCCGCCCTGCGGCATCGAGTCCGTGGCAGGGCAACCCCTACCTCGGGCTGTACCCCTTCGAGGAATCACACGCGCAGGTCTTTTTCGGACGACGTGTTGTAACGGCTGATCTGCTGAGACGTGCTGACGAGCATCATCGGTCCGGCCAGATGCTGATGGTGACCGGTGCGTCGGGCTCGGGCAAGTCCTCGCTGCTGCGCGCCGGGTTCGCGCATGCCTTCAAACAGTCAGGCTTCGCGAGCGTGCCAGGTTCGAAGCGGTGGCCCTTCCTGGTCATGCGGCCGGAGGGCGACCCCCTGCGCAGCCTGGCGATAGCGGTCGCCGGGATGGTCGGGTTCGGTGCGGCGGAACTGGAGTCTGCGCTGCGGGCGGCACCTGATCGCTTCGGCTCGGAGGTTGAGGTGGCAGTGCGGAAGGCTGGAGGGGACGACTCGACCCGGCTCGTGCTCGTCGTCGACCAGTTTGAGGAGCTGTTCACTGCTGGTGCAGCCTCCGGGGTCCAGCAGGCTTTTATCGACGCGTTGGGATCCATGGCATGCACCGGGACGGGGTCCGGTGACACTCGCCCGCCGGCGCTGGTGATGCTCGGAATGCGGGGCGACTTCGTCGACCGCTGCGCCGAGTTCGAGCTGCTCGGCCCGGCGCTCCGCCAGCTGTTCGTCCTGGGGTCGATGAGCAGGGAGGAGATGCGGCAGGCTGTCACTGGCCCGGCGAAGGAAGCGGGCATCGCGATCGAAGTGGGCTTGGTCGACGACATCCTCGACGACGCCCGGGATTCCTCCGGCGATGATAGCCGCAGCGCTGGAGCATTGCCACTGCTCTCGGAAGCCCTGCGCCAGATGCTGGAACAGGGTGATGGGCAATGGCTCACTCGGGCCAGGTATGAGGCGGTCGGATTCATCTCAGGGGCCGTGCGCAACAATGCGGAACAAGCCCACGAACGGTTGAGCGACCGTCAACAGGCCGTCGCGCAAGGACTCTTCCGACACCTGACCACCTTCGACTCGGGGAAGGCCACCCGCAGGGCCGAGGGGCGCGGCAGGCTGCTGGAACTGCTCGGCCCGGAGGTCGACGCAGTGATCGAGGCGTTCACCAGGAAGCGACTGTTGGTCATCGGAGGGCGCGGGATTGAAACCGAAGCGTCCGTGGAGATCGCGCACGAGTGCATGTACACGAGATGGAAGCGTCTGCACGGTTGGATCGAAGCCGACCGGGAATCGCTGGCTCGTCGATCCCTGCTGCGGGACGCGACCGCCGAATGGAGACTCCGCGGCGGCGACACCTCGCTCCTGTTCCAAGGCTCGCGGCTGAAGGACATCGTGGACGAGAAGCGAACCGTCTGGGACCGGGACCCACTGAAGTATCCCCTGAACCAGGAAGAACTGGATTTTCTGGAAGCTTCCGAGCGATTCCGTCGGCGCCGGTCTCGGATGCGCCAGGCCCTCGTATCGGGTCTCGCCAGTCTCACCGCGGTCTCGGTGACGCTAGCGGCACTGGTATTCAACTCCAATCAGGATTTGACGGCAGAGCGCAATCAAGCGCTGTCAAAGGAACTGGCTGCCGAGAGCGAAGCGCTGCGCGGCAATGAAGGCGAACTCGCGATGCTCCTAGCTGCGGCTGCCTGGCGACTGCATGAGACAGACGAGGCGTTCGCCGCGATGACGGACGCGGTGAACGACCCATCGGTCGGCTTGCTGTCGAACGACAGGATGGGCACACCCGCCGCAGTAGCCTTCAGTCCGGACGGCTCCCGGTTGGCTGGACTGGGAGAGAACGGCGTCGTCGCGATCTGGTCCACCGCGACATGGGAGGTCGAGGTGCTCGACGATCTGGCGCAGGGCGGCGGGTACGCCGACGTCGAGTTCAGTCCGGATGGCACGCGGCTGGCGGCCAATTCCAAGGAGGGCGTCAAGATCTGGGACCTTGACTCAAGCGAGGTCGTGCAGCAGTTCGGGCCGGCATTCTCCCATGACGTCACGTTCAGCGCTGACGGTTCGATGCTCGCGGTCGCCGACGGCGATTCCTTGGGCGTCTGGGACCTGCAAGATGCGAAGGAAATTGCGAGGTTCGAGGGCTACTACATGACCTCGGCGGCATTTTCCACGGACGGTTCGACACTCATCACCGGGACCGGCGACGGTGTCGTGTCACAGTGGGCGATCGACTCCGGGGACCTGGCCGCGACGGATACGCTCGGCGATATCGGCCAAGCGGAGGTCTGGACCAGCCACGACGACCCGGCATACACGGCCGCCTGCAGCGACCTCGGTTGCTCGATTCTGGACAGCGAAGGACATTGGGAGCCTTGGCTGCAAGGGCAGGCGGTGAAACCTGCGGCAAGCTCCGACGCGACAACCGTCGCCGCGATCCACGGCACTTACGGCGCGCTGGCGCTGTGGGACGGCGAATCGGGCCGACTCCTCGTGCAGCTGCCTATGGACCACGTCAGAAACTTGAGTTTCCAGCCTGGTGACACGATCCTCGCCGGCGTAGTAGGAGAAGGAATCCGGCTCTGGGACACCGCAAAGGTCGCTTCCGTCCCGTGGGCGTTTACCCTTCCTGAAGGGACAGCATCGCCGACGACCCTAGAGTCGGCGCGAGACTCCGCAGCGGTGATGGGAGTGAACTCAGGCGCGACCATGGTTTGGGAGGTGCCAACAGAAGAGGACCTGGAAGTGCCACCGAGTGCCATTTTTCCCGAAATTTTCGGCTACGCGATCGCCATGCATCCGAGCGGCTCGATGGTCGCAGGCAATCCCGAGGCTGAGGAGACGGGGCGGATCGAGCTGCTGGACGTCCGCACTGGTCAGGTCATCGACGAGCTGGACGACGGGGGAGGCCCGGCGATCGACCTGGAATTCTCCGCGGACGGCTCGATGCTCGCCGTCGGTCGACTCGACACCGACACCACGAGCCATGACACGGACGAGGTCGTTGTCTGGTCCGTCGCGACCGGCCAGACGCTCTTGCGAATCCCCACGGGCGCTGGCGAGGTTGGCTTCAGCCCGGATGGCAAGTCTTTGATCACAGTGGATTCTGATGGGAGGATTCATCTGTGGAATGTGGATTCCGGAAAGCGGTCTGACACGCTCGAAGGGGGAATGGGGCTCCCCTACGACCTAAAGTTCAATAACGACGGCAGCGTACTCGCCGCGGCAACAACGAACGGTCTCGCACAGTGGGATATCGATTCGGGAGCGGCGGTCGGCCCCGCTGTGGTCCATTTGCAGGGCCACGACTTGGCTGGGGATCTGAGCTTCTCCCCAGACGACCGGTTCGTCGCGTTCATGATTGCCGAGGAACTCGTGTTCTGGGACCGCACCCTTGGGCGACAGATAGCCTCGGAGTCAGTCGATCTTCCGTGGTACTCGAAAGATGTAACGTTCGTCGCCGACGAATGGAAGGTCGCCGTGGTGACCGACGAGGGGGCGAACATCTTCGACGTCGGGTTTCTGGAGGACCCGTACGCCGCTGTCTGCGAGCAGGCCGGGCGGCACCTGACTCGTGAGGAATGGAAGACCTACCTGCGCAAGATCGACTATGGCTCGATCGAGGTGTGCACCTGAACCTCTCGTCCACGCCGACCGGACACGGCGCAACCGAAGCGCCTCGGGGCCGCGTTCAACCGCGCCCCGGATCGCTGTACCGACACGATCGCTGAATTCGCGAAAAGAATCTTGCATCCCGTGTCGAAATCACGGCTTATCGAACGAAGGTGAGATGACAGGCCGGAATGACCGGCCCCGAACCTCGAGAAGGACACGGACATGCGACGCATCATCGCCTCCACCTACACCACCCTCGACGGCTACATCGACGACCCGCACGAGTGGTCCCTGGCCTACAACGACGCCGCGGCGCAGCAGTACGCCTTGGATCTCACCCTCGGCGCGGACTCGCTGCTCCTGGGGCGAGTGACCTACGAAGGCATGGCCCAGGCCTGGCCCCACATGGGCGGCAACCCTTACTCCGACCACGTCAACGGCATGCGCAAGTACGTCGTCGCCACCGAGCCGGTCGACACCGGCGAGTGGAACCCGACCACCGTCATACCCGGCGACCAACTGACCGGTGCGGTCCAAAAGCTCAAGGCCGAAGCCGGCGGCGACGTCCTGGTGTGGGGCGCCGGTCGCCTCACCGACGCGCTCGCGACCGCCGGGCTTCTCGACGAGTACAAGGTGTGGACGTACCCGGTGCTCAAGGGCGGCGGGGTACCCATGTTCCGGCCCCAGAGCCGCACCGGCCTCGCCCACGCCGACACGACCGTGTTCGACTCCGGGGTGGTCGTCTCGACCTACCGCGTCACCACTTGAGGACGGGGAACCGATTATGACTCACAACGGCGAAGTCACCAACTACATTGCGAAAGCCCCCTGGCAGCAGCAGACCTCGAACGCATTGCGCGAGATCGTCCACGACACGCTCCCCGGTGTGGAGGAGGCGTTCCTCTACGGCAAGCCGCATTTCGTCCTGGACGGGCGGAACATCGCAGTCCTGCACGTGGCCGCGGCGAAGATCTCGTTCATGGTGTTCGACGCCGGCGCCATCGAACCGATCAAGGGCGTGCTCCAATCCCTCGGGTCCGGTGACCGCAAAGCGGTCGACCTGAAGGAGGGTGACACTGTTGACGCGGCGTTCATCGCAGACCTGCTGCGCCGCACCACCGGCCAAAACTGACCAGGAGGAACGTGATATGCGCGTGATGGTGATGACGAAGGGCGACGGCGCCGACGAAGGCAAGGGCGAGCCCACCACCGAGATGTTCGAGCAGATGCGGATCTTCAACGAGCAGCTCGTCAACGCCGGCATCATGCTCGGAGGAGAAGGTCTTCAGCCGTCAAGCGTCGGCGCGAAGGTCGCCTTCTCCGCCGCCGGGACCTCGATCGTCGACGGACCGTTCACCGAGGCCAAAGAGGTGATCGCAGGCTATTGGATCTGGGAGGTCAGCTCTCTGGCCGAAGCGGTCGAATGGGCGAAACGGTGCCCGTTCGACCCCGCGTACGGCCAGTCCCAGGTTCTGGAGATCCGGCCTCTGTTCGACATGGCCGATCTCGCCCGAAGCGTCGACGAGGAAACCCTCGCCCGCAGCGCCGAGCTGCAGGAACGCCCTCCGGAGTAGCCGCCATGGATCTTCAGGAATCGGTCGAAGCCCTGTGGCGCATAGAGGCGCCGCAACTGATCGCGACGCTCGCCCGACGTATCGGCGACCTCGACGTCGCCGAAGACCTCACCGCAGAGGCGTTCGCGGCCGCCATCGAGCAGTGGTCGGTCGACGGCATCCCGCCCCGGCCCGGAGCGTGGCTGATGTCGACCGCACGGCACAAGGCCATCGACCGAGCCCGGCGAGAGGAGACCGCCCGCACCAAGGCGCCCCTCCTCGCCGCCGGGCGTCCTGAGGAACTTCCCGACATCGCCGACCAGGCGCTCAACCCGATCCCCGACGACCTGCTCACGATGCTCTTCACCACCTGCCACCCGATGCTCTCCCCCGACGCCCGGGTCGCACTCACCCTGCGCCTGTTCGGAGGTCTGACCACCGACGCGATCGCCCGGGCCTACCTGGTCCCCTCGCCGATCATCGGGCAGCGGATCACCCGCGCCAAACGCACGCTCGCCAAGGCCCGTGTGCCGATTGAGCGGCCCTCCGCCGAAGATCTTCCCCACCGCTTCGAGACGGTCCTGGAGGTCCTGTATGCGATCTTCAACGAGGGGTACTCGGCCTCTTCCGGAGACCGGCTCGTACGCACCGACCTCGCCATCGAGGCCATGCGAATGGGACGCATCCTGGCCGGGCTCGTCCCGACCGAACCGGAAGTCCTAGGCCTGGTCGCGCTCATGGAGCTCCAGGCCTCCCGGTTTCGCACCCGCACTGACTCCCAGGGCCTCCCGGTCCAGCTCCAGGACCAGGACCGCCGCCGCTGGGACCGCACCCTCATCGACCACGCCCTGAGGATGCTCGATCGCGCCCTCGAACTGAGCCGGCCTCTGGGCCCCTACGCGATCCAGGCCGCGATCGCGGCCTGCCATGCCCGCGCGGCCACGTTCGCCGACACCGACTGGGCGACCATCCTCGCCCTCTACGACGCACTGCTCCAGATCACCGGATCCCCTGTCGTCGAACTGAACCGAGCTGTCGCCGTCCTCTACCTCGACGGACCGCAAGCCGCTCTCGACGCCGTCGAACCTCTCCGCGGCGACCCGAGGCTGGCCCGCTACCACCTCCTCGGCGCCGTCCGCGGCGATCTCCTCGTCCGACTCGACCGCCACATCGAAGCCGCAGCGGAACTCGAGCATGCCGCTGCGCTCGCTCCGACCAGGCAGGAGCGGCAGCTCCTCCTCACGCGCATGGCGGCCTGCCTCGACGAAACCGCATCCGAGACGAACACCTGACGGCAGCCCGGCCGCAGGCGTAAGAACGAAGGCCGCCGCCGTTGCGCCAGGCCCTCGGCAGCGTCGGCGCGAAACTCACCGCCAAGATGGCCGAACAGCGCTCAGCCCCTCCGAAGGACAGCGTCGCCGACGCATTGGCCATGCCTCGGGCATCCCCGCAGGAATGATTTCGGCAAACTGCACGATTCACAGTCCCAGAACACCAGCTGCCTGGCCGCAGGTCGGGGGGACGGCGCTGAGCCGCTCGGCCGCGGCGACCAGGGACTGCGCCTGGGTTCGTTGATTCCTATGTGGGAGACCAGACTCCGGCCGCGGTTCCTTCGGCGACATGACGCTCGTACGTGGCGACCTTGCCGTGGATAACCGCGAGACAGGCGTGGAGGTCGTCGATCTTGGCCCGCACCTCCGCTTCGTGCTCTCGAAGCAGCTGGAGCCGTTCGGACTCGTTGCCAGTGCCCGCTCGGACGAGTTCGACGAACCTCCTGATCCGGGCGAGCGGCATACCGGATTCGCGGAGCCGGTTGCACAACCCGAGCCATTCGACGTCCTGCCGCTCGAAGACACGCCTGCCGCCCGCGTTTCGAGGAATATCGCGCAGGAACAGGCCTTCCCGTTCGAAGAACCGGATCGCGTGCACGCTCAGTCCGGACGTTTGGGCGACCGTGCCGATAGTGAGTTGTTCTACACCCTCTGCCACCCGGAAATCATAACTTGACCTAGAGCTCACTCTAGGATCTAGGGTCGCTCGCATGACCACGAAGCAACACAAGCTCAACTCGGGATTCAACGCCGACTCCACCGCTGACGAGGTACTTGCCGGCATCGACCTCACCGGCAGGACCGCGCTCGTCACCGGAGGCTATTCAGGTCTCGGCCTCGCGGCTACGAAGGCGCTGACCCGGGCCGGGGCGCACGTCATCGTCCCGGCGCGACGGCCCGCCGAGGCCACGGCTGCCCTAAAGCACGTGCCCCGCACCGAAGTCGACGCGCTCGACCTGGCCGACCTGGACAGTGTGCGGGGTTTCGCCGATCGCCGCATCGACGACGGACGCCGTCTCGACATCGTCATCAACAGTGCCGGTGTGATGGCCTGCCCCGAATCCAGAGTCGGCCCGGGTTGGGAGTCCCAGTTCGCAATCAACCACCTCGGTCACTTCGCCCTCATCGGGCGGCTGCGACCGGTACTCGCGAGTGCCGCCCGAGTCGTCGCCGTCACCTCGGGAGCGCACGGTCTAACTGATATCCGGTGGGACGACCCGCACTTCAACGCTGGCTACGACCGATGGCTGGCCTACGGGCAATCGAAGACTGCGAACGTCCTCTTCGCACTGCACCTCGACCGCCTTGGGCGCGAAACGGGACTGAGGGCCTTCGCCGCCCATCCCGGCAGCATCCTCACACCACTGCAGCGCCACTTCTCCCGGGAGGAGAAGGAATCGCTCGGTTGGATCACGTCGGACGGGACTGCGGCCGCAGGGTTCAAGACTCCGGAGCAGGGGGCGGCGACGGCGGTCTGGGCGGCGACCTCGCCGCTGCTGGAAGGCCATGGCGGCGTCTATTGCGAGGACTGCGATATCGCCGATCCCGCTGACGAGGCGGCGGACGGCGGTGTCAAGCCGTGGGCCATCGATCCCGAATCGGCTGCCCGTCTGTGGGAGCTCTCGGCAGAGCTCACCGGCGTGAACGGATAGACAGGTTGCGCGGCGACAAGGTTCTAGCAGCAAAGCGGCGCGCCTGATCATCGAAATCAACCTGGCGACCGGCCGTCGATGAAGGACCGATCACGGTCCGCCCCACGGACGCCAAGCGGCGAATCTTGGCGGTGCACCCGCGCTGCACACGGCGGTCGTCAACGGCTCACCCGCGATCATCGCGGCACTCCAGGACCGCGTCGTCGCCGCAGCGGTCTTCGAGCTCGACGGCTGCAAGGTCGCCCACGTGCACAGCCTCGCCGCCACCTCCCGGCTGCGCCGACTCGATGCGCGCTGGCGCACGGCCGACCACGGCGAAGCCGTGGTCGAAGCATGGTGACGCCGCCACGGTGAGCGCCCGCCGCCAGGCGTCCGAACGAAGACCACTATGGAATCGTGGCCCAGTTCGGGCGGCGGGGGCTCCCCGGTCGGTGGTGCCGCTTCAGCCTTCGCTCCGTCTGGTGCAGGCGCGCAATAGGAGTGCCAGTATCGACACACCCGCAGCCATCGCGACGAGGTGCTCCGCGACGGCGATGGCCGGTGTCTTCAACGGCGCTTGGCCGGTGACCGGGAAGATCACCCACAGGATTCGCCAGGCGTTCCAGGAAAAGAGGGACCCCGAGGCTATGAAGCCGACGGTGACGGGCATCCAGCGAGGGAGCCGTGCGAGGCCCGGGCCTGACAGTGCCCACGCGCTCCAGCCTCCGAGTACCGCCCACATGGCGCTCGTGGCCATCAGGAGTCGCACGTCGAGGTTCCACAGCTCTCGTGCATCGGGGTTGAGGCCGGCGGTTCCGCCTGCCGCCCAGTACGTCCACAGGACCGCCGAGACACCGGCCGCCGCCGCCAGAGCGGCAACAGGAAGCACCCGCGGGGGCCGCATTGCCCTGCGGAGGTCGCCGGTGGTGCCGGTGAACGCGTGAGGCCAGCGTTCGCGCATGTAGAGCGGCACGGCGACGAGCAGTCCGAGCGCCATCCCGGCGAAGCCGACGCTGATCAGCGACGTCTCCCATTGGGGAAGCACCGGCTCGCCCGCATCGGTCCCGCTCGGAACCTCCGCTCTGATCCCGGCCGCGTCGAGGAGCGCGGAGAGCGTCGTATACGGCAGCATGGAGACGAGGAACCCGCTTGCGGTCCATGCGAAAAGGATGACCAGTGACGCGGGGACCCGCATGCCCCATGGTTGCGCCAGCGCCAGTCCGAGCGTCACGCCGAGAGCTGCCATGGCGATGGTGACGGTGTTGAGAGTGATCCACTCGGGCAGGTGCGACTCCAGTTCCTGCGGCGCGGCTCCAGCAAGGGTGCCGAGGACCCATGTCACCTTGACGGCCAGGTACAGGGACATGGTCGCGGCCGCAGCGAAGCCCGCGGTGCGGCGGACCCTGACCTGCCGCCCCTGTGATGCCGTACGGGCCGCTGCAGTGTCGATGCGCTTGTCGCTCATGACGATGAGTCTTGCTGCTGGGCCGCGTTCGGACCTCACCCCGGCGAGGGGCCCCGCTCACTCCCACGGGGGAGGCGATCACCGAAGCGAAGCAGCCGCCGCTCGGATCATCGCCTCCGCAACAGCAGAAGCCGACCCGAGCGAGCAAACCCAGGGAGGATCACAGCCACCCTTGAGGAGACCGTTCGACGTCCGTGCATGCTGCCTTCCTGCAGCTGTTGCATGGTGAGCGCATGACTGGCGTGGGGAAAGTAGGGTTTTCGGTATGTCCATGGCCTCTCTCCTGAGCATCGACTTCGGCACCTCCCACACCGTCGCCGCGCTCCGCCACGCGAGCGGGAACCCGGAGTCGGTCCTGTTCGACGGCTCGCCCCTGCTGCCCTCGGCCGTATTCGCCGAGGCCGACGGGCAGCTCACCGTGGGGCGTGACGCCCGTGATGCGGCACGCCGCGACCCGGCCCGGTTCGAGCCGCACCCGAAACGACGCGTCGACGACGGGACCGTGCTCCTGGGCGACCTGGAGTTCCCCGTGTGCGACCTGTTCGCAGCCGTGCTCACCAAGGTGCGCACCGAGTGTGCGCGAATCCTCGGCAACGCCCCGGCCACCGTGACATTGACTCACCCAGCCGCCTGGGGCCCGACCCGGCGACTGGTCTTGGAGGACGCGGCGAAGGCCGCGGGGTTCGCGACCGTGAGCATGCTGCCCGAGCCCGTCGCCGCGGCGACCTACTACGTCGCCGCACTCGGCCACCTGGTCCCGGTCGGCGCCGCCGTCGTGGTGCATGACTTCGGCGGCGGCACCTTCGACGCGAGCGTGGTGCGACGCAGTGAGACCGGATTCGAGTTGCTCGTCGTCGACGGTCTGGACGACCTCGGCGGCATCGACATCGACGCCGCGATCATCGGCCACTTCGAAGCGCACTTCAGCGCTGAAGCGGTCTGGCGGGACCTCCTCGCTCCGACCACTCCCGTGCAGTGGCGACAGTGGCAGCACCTCTACGACGAAGTGCGACAGGCGAAGGAGCGGCTGTCCCGCCACTCCAGCGCGGACCTGTTCGTCCCGGGGATCGACCGGGAACTCCACCTCACGCGCGACGAACTGGACGCGCTCACCCGGCCCCTACTCGCCCGGGCGACGAGAACTGTCGCGGCGGTGATCCGCAGCGCGCGCCTTCCGGAGTCATCGGTGGTCGGCATCTTCCTTGTGGGCGGTGCAAGCCGGATGCCGCTGGTGGCCACCATGCTCCACCAGGAGACCGGACGGCCGCCGACGATGATCGACCGGATGGAACAAGTAGTCGCACACGGTGCCCTCCTGACTCCGCCGGACGCGAGGGCGGCCGATACCTGGTCCGCTCGCCCACGGGGGGATTACCGGCCCGCTCTGCCGCCTGATCAGCCGATGCAGCGGCGGCAGTTGACAAGCCCGCCGGCGGCGAGTGCGCCGCTGCTCGCGCCGAAGCGGGAGCGCCTGCCATGGGTGCTATGGATGTTCGGGGCGTTCTTGTCCCTCCAAGCGATGCCGCTGACGGCAGGGCTGTACGCCGAGTACTACGCCGGCGACGAGCACTTGGCCTACTTCCTCAATACCGGAAGGTTTCTCGTCCTGGCCTGCATCCCGCTGCTGTGGGTGCGCCGGCCTTGGGCGTGGCAGGTACTCATCGCGGCGCAGTCGGTCGTGATACCGCTGCTTGTGCTCGTACCGGTGCTACAGGCACTCGGCTGGTTCGGTCTGGAAAGGGTCACCACGGCGCCGATTCTCGAACCGCCCGCGGCGGTGGCGGTGTTGCTGCTGCTCACCGCGTTCACTGCCACGGGCCTACTGCTCCTGTCCAACCACGCCCCCCAGCGCTGGTTCAAACGCCGCTGAGTCGAGTTCGAGAATCGAGCAAGCGACCGGTCGAATCGCCGGCGCTACAACGAGACCCGACTCCCCATTCAAATCACGGATCGGCCCGACCTCCGGTGCAAAGGTTTTACCAGGTCGGGCGCGGGTACCGTCTCCAGCGCCAGTGAGGTGGCGTTCGCTGCCGCCGGCACCGCGGTATGCCCTCGAACGCGCGGTCGACCGCCGCTCCATCGAGAACGCGCGGTAATTCGCCACCGCTCACGGACGTCACCAACGGACTCAGCGGAAACCGGCTCATCGACCTGGAGATCGCCGTAACCGAACTGGTCACCAACAGCGTCCTCCACGGCGGCGGATCCGGGCTCTTGCGGATCTGGACTGAACACGACCAGCTGGTGTGCGAGGTCAGCGATGCCGGGCACATCTCCGACCCGCTCCTCGGACGCCGCCCGGTTGACTAGACCATCCGCGGCGCCGGTCTGCCCTGGTCAACCACGCAGTAGACCTCGTCCGCATGCACACCACCAGTCTGGGCACCGCCATTAGGATCCATCTGCGACGCGATGCCGGATCCTGATACTCCCGGTCAGGAGGGCCGGTCTCCCAAGCGCTCAACTCGGGGACATTGGCGACCACGACCACCCAGTAGGGTGCTCACTTCGCGGTGTCCTCAGGCGCGCCGGACCACGGATTGGACCGGCTCATCCTGCGCCTGTTCGCCCGCAACAAGGAAGGCCGTATCGTCGCCGCACAGACGCTCCCGCCCGCGGGCGGGATCGCCCGGACCTCCGGTAGGACGCTGCCGCCGCCGGGCTCGGCAGGAGCGGAAATGAGGCCGGCCCATTTGGCTGAACCAGACGTGGCAATCACGCGCCGTAGTGGATCAGAGTCGCCCAAAGGTCGGGCCGGCCGGGGTGCTCCGCTCTGATGTCGAGGCTGACCTGCCGCAGCGTCTCTGCCGCCGAATCCGGACTCGGCGACCGTTGGACCCGGTCGTAGAAGGCCTTTGCCGCGCGCCTGGCGATTTGGTCCTCAAGGGGCCACAGGCTCGCAACCACATGCCGGAATCCGGCCAGTTGAAACGCGGACGCCACATGGATGGCCTCATCGACGTTCAGCGCGCCGCCCTGAGCGGTGGAGCAGGCCGACAGGTAGGCGAGTTCGGCATCCCGGAGCCACAGGCCACCGATCGCGGCGCTGGGGAGCGCCCCGTCGTGGAGTCGAAGGCCGCTCTTGGAAGGCGACTGCAGGTCGGCCGTGGCGTGGCAGGCGAAGTGCGCCCAGGTCGAGGCGGGCAGTGCCTTCAGCACTCGTTCGGCACTCGCCTGGCCGTCCTTGAACGCCAGGGCCTCCGGGAGCTGTTCGAGCAGCGATGCGGCCTCGGCGGCGGCCCCGGGCAGGTCGATCATGCCGGGCGTGCGCGCAAGGGCGACAACCAGTTGCCGCCGCTGCGCCGCAGTCGAGGGCCGGCGTGCGAACTTGAGCATCCGCAGACTTGTCGTGTAGGAGGAGACCATCGCACTCAGCGCACCGGGCTCGCCGGGCCGGCCCGCGGCGTGCAGAGGCAGCAGGCCGAGGGCGCCAATAGGCAGCCACCAGACTTTCGGGGCCGTGCCGGTCTCGGGTAGGGCGTCCACGACCGGGCCGGCGGCCGTGTCCCACAACCAGTCCAGGACTTCCGTCAGCTCACGCGCCTGGTTCCGGCCAGCACCGCTGCGTGCGCCCTGGGTACAGGCGAGTACGTCGGCCGCGCGGTTCCTTGCGTCCTCGCCGTTGAGGCCTGGCAGGGGCACGGTCCGCGGTTCCCCTTCGGCGTTCACGATGATCGCGTGTCCTCGCCGTTCCCCGGCGTTGACGAGGACGACATGCCCGCCCTGTGCCGCGCTCCGGAGCTGCTCGATCGGCGCGGGACGCAGGAAGTACTGGAAGTCGCGCCGGCGGCGGATCTGCTTCAGGAGCTCGTCGTACTCCGCCCATCGGCGGCGCCGACCGCCGTCGGGGCCCTCGAGTCGCTTTCCGCTCTCGCGAAAGCGCCGGGCCAAATCCGGGTGCGCTTCCTCGAGATCGGTCAGGTCGGTTCGGGCGTCGAGTTGCCTGCCGGCCTGCAGTCCGCGGCCCGCCTCGGCGATCGCCACCGCCGCGGCGGGGTCGCCCGCGACGCAGTGGGCGGCGACCGCTTCACTTACCACCCCGAACTGACCGCTGATCAGGTATTCCTGATCGAGGGGGGCGATCTCGCGAGCGGATACGAGCGGTAGCAACTCGACCGCCGTGTCGAGATGCTCGATCGCAATGTCGAACACGCCCATGTCGAGGGCCAGGCCTCCGACCACGTAGTGCGCTCGCGCCCGCTCGTACGGCGTCGAGGACGAGCAGCCGTGCGCCAGCGTCGCCAGCCGGTCCAAGACCTGCCGGTCGACGGTGCGCCCCGGCTGCCCCAAACGCAACAGGTGGGCGACTGCGAGGTTGGTGAGCGCGCCCGCGGCGGCCGGGTGGCCCTCCTCGGCAAGGGCAAGCGCTGCCGCTCCCCGGTCGACCGCGCGGTCGAGGTCGGCTTCCGCCCCGTTCCTGCGGTACCGGCGCCGGTAGGCGAGGCCGAGATTCGACAAAGCGGTGAGCTTGTAGTCGCCTTCGAGTCCGTTCAGCGACCGTTCGCCGAACGCGATCGCCCGATCCCCGTCGGTTCGCGATCCCGTTGCCGCATAACGCGTCAGATACGCGATGGCGAGATTGTTCAGGTGGTCGGCTCCGGGCTCCTGACCACGCACTGCCCGTTCGCCGTATTCGACGGCTCGATCGAGGTCCTGTTTCAGACTCAGCCGCTCATAGCGCAGCCGGTGAACTTCACCGAGGACCGAGAAGCATTGTGCCCGAATCGGATCGCGCTTGGGAAGGATCGTCTTTGCCCGGTCGAGCAGTTCCAGCGCGCGATCGAGATCGGCCATGATGCCGGTCAGGGTGTACCGGGTCAGGTGCGCGATTCCTATCTTGGTGGCGAGGTCCGCCCAGTTCGCGTCCCACCGGGTGATCAGGACCAGTGCCCGCTCCCAATAATCGACGACGTGGTCCATCGACTCGGCGGCTCCGGTTCGGACGTATTGCAGCCGGTGGGCGTAGCCCAGGTCGACAAGCACACCGGCGTAGTCCGGGTCCCTTTTGGGCAGCGTCGCTAGCAGCTGGTCGAGGTGGCCCACGGCGCGGTCCAGGTCGGCAGGGTCCTTGAGCGCCTCATACTGTCGCACATACAGGTCCGCCAGCGACTTGAGGGCGTCCGAACGCTTCGGCGAATCGGGCGAGATCTGATTGATCAGCCGCTCGGATTTCGCCAGTTCGGCCGGATTCGGTTCGGTCTCGCAGAACTCCATCCGGGCGAGAGCGAGGTACCAGAGCCGCGTATCCCGTTCGGGGTGACGCGCCGGTGTCGCGGCGCACGCCGCTTCCAGGAGTAGGACCGCGGCGTGCAGGAGTACCGCGTCCCCGCCCGACATGGCCATGCCCAGGAACTGCCGTGCGGACAGCACCTGGAGATCCGTGTCCGCGTTCGGTCCGACCAAATGCGCTTGGTGGACCGGCACGCTCTGCGTGCCCATCCTGCCGGTGCCGGACACGATCGCTCTGGCCGCTTCCAGGAATATGGCGTCGTCGCCGGAACCTCGTCGTGGGCTCATCGTGTCAGTCCCCTTACCGCTTCGAGCGAGGTCGGGCCCGCGGTCGCTAACAGTGCGTACAGATAGGAGTCGATCAGCGAGTACTGCGCGGCCGAGCGCGTGGCCGTCGGCGGGCTCGTGCGCTCTCTTCCCTTCCGCACCATGGTGTTGACCAGGACCGGCGTCGACACGCCGACATACAGCGCGCCCCAGTACGTGGTCGCCGGCAGTGCCATTGCCAGTACGCCCCCGACCCCCGCGAAAGCCAGCGAGACCGCGAGATAGAACCACGACCACCGGAAGCGCTCGGGCGCGCTGCGAATCGCGTAGAGGCGCACGATCTCCGGAGCCAGCGCGCCGACCATGCCGAGGAGGAATACGACCGAAAGACTCACAGAAACACTATGCACGAATCAGACGATCCTGGCAATCACGAGAAGGCCTGAGCGCCAACGCCAGAGCATTCCTAATCCTGCAGTGCTGGCATGTCTGACAACCCTGGAAACTCACCCCCCGCGATCCGCCAGCGAGCATTGCCTGGCGCGGGAATCCACGGTCTGCAGGCTGGTGCTTCGGGTTCGCCGATGCGGATCGCCCGCCACCGCTGCATCGCATTGGTGGTCCCACCTCCCGCGAGCGCCGCAAAAGTCCCACTCGTAACCGACCATCTCGGGGTGGCAATGCGTCTGCGGTAGGGTGTGGCCTGGTGTGCCGGGAAGTCTGGTCGGCGGAATTTTGACCCTGCCCTCTGATCGGAGCTCCCGCCCGTGCAGTCCTCGAAAGAGCCCTGGACCTCTCCGTTGTGGCGTTCGCGCCCTGCGTTCCTGTACTCCAGCAAGCCGCTCGCCCGCTTTGTCGGGCGACCGGCCGCCGCGTTCCTCCATATCGAGCCCGCTTCGGGGATCGTGCTGCTGGCGTGCGCGGTCATCGCGATGGTCTGGGCGAACTCGCCGTGGGCCGCTTCGTACGAGTGGCTGTGGGGCCTGGACATCAGCCTGCACATCGGCGGCTTCGAGCTGCACCACTCGCTGCGCGACTGGATCAACGACGGTCTCATGGCGATCTTCTTCTTCGTGGTGGGCATGGAGATCAAGAGCGAGATCGTCTCCGGAGAACTGCGGAGCATCCGCAACGCCGTCGCCCCGATCGCGGGCGCGATCGGCGGCATGGCCGTCCCCGCACTCGTCTACGCAGCGTTCAACGCCGGCGGTCCGGGCGCGGGCGGCTGGGGCGTCCCGATGGCCACCGACATCGCATTCGCCGTCGGCGTGCTGGCGCTGTTCGGCTCCCGCATCCCTTCAGCGGCGCGGGTATTCTTGCTGACCCTCGCCATCGTCGACGACCTCGGCGCGATCGCGGTCATCGCCGTCTTCTACACCGAGGAGGTGTCCCTGGGCTGGCTCGCCGCCGCCGGGGTCATTCTGGTGATTGCGATCGGGCTGCGCCTGCTCAACGTCTGGTCCGCGCCGGTCTACCTCATCGTCGGCCTCGCCCTGTGGCTGGCCATGCTCGAATCCGGCGTCCACGCCACCATCGCGGGCGTCGTCATGGGCTTGATCATCGCCGCCAAGCCCTTGTTCGACCCGGCCGCCGCGCACGCGCGGGCCCAGGAGCTGGCCAAGGAAGGGCTCACGGCCGAAGAGACCGAACAGTTGGTCCGGTTGCGCCGCGACGCCCTCGCACCGACCGACCGACTCCAGGCAGCCAACCACCCGTTCTCCTCGTTCGTGGTGCTCCCGCTGTTCGCACTCGCCAACGCCGGCGTCGTCCTCTCCGGCGACCTGCTCGCCACCGCCGCGACCTCCGCGGTGACTCTCGGCATCGTCCTGGGGCTCGTGCTGGGCAAGACGGTCGGCATCACGCTCGCGACCTGGATCGCGGTGAAACTCGGCGCGGGCCGCCTGCCGACCGGCACGAGCTGGCCGCTGCTGGTAGGCATCGCGGCGGTCGCCGGGATCGGGTTTACGGTGGCGCTGTTCATCACCGAGCTCGCCTTCCGCGGCGAGGGCACCGAGCTGCTTACCGACGAGGCGAAGATCGGGGTCCTCGCCGGATCGCTCATCGCCGCACTCCTGGGCGCCGGCCTCGTCGCCCTCACCGCGCCCAAACGCCCGTCTCGACAGGACGAGTCGAAGCAGCTCTCCTGATCGACTTCCAATCCGCGTCATGCCGGGCCTCACTGAGCCGTTCGCAAGCCAGCCATCTTCATCCATCATTGATGGTGGCCGTAGGCCTGCTTGTCCGCTAGGTCGCGGCTGCGGTCTATATGCTCGCTGCCGCGCTCGAGTTCGCCAGCGCCGTATTCATCCCGGCGAGACCATGCTCCACTGGCTCCAAACCCGCCGCAACATCAATGCATCGCAGCAGTTGGAGCGTGGTGGAGTCATCCTATTCCTCGACCCGCTGTTGCGCGCGCTCCGCGGCAGCCTGCTCCATGAGGCGGTGTGCGAGGTTGCGGGTCCGCGCGTTGTGGTCGACGGCGCCCTCCACAAGGTCACGGGTGCGTTCGCGGGCTGCGGCCGCGGCTCGGTCGTAGGTGTCGACGACCAGTGCGGCGAGGTCGATGGGAGCGACCGACGCTGCGGCCGGCAGGAACTCGACGTCGACGAGTTCACCGGAGATCGTCGCGGTCACGGCGACCTCGCCGCCGTCGGATACGACGCGGACGCTCATGGCGTCGATGAGGGCCCGCGCCGGCTGTGCCTGTCGGCGCAGCACCGCCATCTGCTTTTCGAAGTCGGTCATGAACCCGGCGAGGTCGAACGCCGCTGCCTGGTCGGCGCCGGCACCGCCGATGTCGCCTTGAGGGGTCTCGCTCACTGGTGCTCCTTCGGGAACGCGCCGTGCTACAGGAGTAGCGGCATGCTTGACTGCCGGATGTCAGTCCCTTATCAACACCACAGTAGTTCCGGTTCACCTTGTGTCGCAAGGCGAGTGATTCGCGACATGACAGGCAACCATCAATCGCGCCTACTGGTCAGCGGTTTTTGCGCTGCGTTTTGCGGTGTGCGGCTTTTGCGCCTTCGAGCAATGTCATCGCAGCGACGGCGATCCACAACGGCGCTACGAGAACGTAGACAGGGAACAAGATCTCGACGCCCTCAGGTATCAAGGCTTCCTGCAGAGGTCTCGTTATTGCAAAGATCAGCGACCAGGCGCCCCCGCACAGCAGCGCGAGGTACGCATGCCGTGCGGGGTAGTGCTCGTGGTAGCGCCGTCGCACCTCGGCCTTGAAGCCGGGATCGCTGTGCCAGGCCTGCCAGACGATGCGGCGGCGGCCCTCACCCTGGGACGAGGCGAGCGCACGCAGCTCATTGTCGATGACCTGCTGCCGCAGTGCCGATTCCGTCCGGGGATCGTCGTAGTGCTCTTCCTGGTTGAAGAAGAGCCCGCGCCGCTCGGCCACTTCGAACTTGATGTCGTCCAGTTTCACGCCGGGCAGGACGAAGCCGCGGTACAGCACGGTCAGGACCCCTGCCAGCCATAGCACGATCCCTCCCGCGATGACCGCGACTTCGACCAGACCCGTAGTGGCGGCGCTCATCCGCCGTCCTGCACCGCACCTGGTGTGCCGCCCAGTAGGCTCTTGAACCCGGTCATCGGGTAGCCGGTGATGATGTCGCCGAGGCCCTTGCCGAGCCCGTCCCAGTTGAAGAGGTCGGTCGCCCCCTTCGTCGGTAGGTTCCCCGAGCCCCAGGGGTTCGAGATGGTGTCGAAGATCGATTTCGCGTTGTCGGCCTGGTAGCCGGACTTGAAGCCCTGCGTGCCCGGGCTGGGAATGTCGTTGCGGATCCGGTTGATCAGATCCGCGAACTTCATGTCCGTGCCCTTGGCGAGCGAGCCGAACGAGAGGTCGATCTGCTTGGCCGAGCTGAACTTGGACAGGACCCGGCCGAGGTCCCCGACGATCTCGTTCAGCTTCGTGAAGCGGGTGCCGAGCATCTGCATGGCGTCGCCGAGCTTGGTGAGGTGCTTCATGATCTTCGCGCCCACGCTCATCGCGTCCACGATGATGCCGCCGATCATCGCAGCGAACGAACCCCCGAGGGTGATCCACGATGAGGCCAGGGCCGCGAGGGCGTACATGATCGCGCGGGAGACGAAGTCGCAGATCAGCTCCAGGATCAGGCCGCGGGTGACGGCCGTCCAGATGCCCATGACCATCATGTAGCCGCCCATGACATCGGCCGCGGTGCCCGCGCCCTTGATGGCGTCGCCGAAGTCGTTCAGCAGCGCCCGGTAGGCGTCGGCGGCGTCGCCTTCCCATTCGGACAGCGAGTCCAGTTCGGACTTGAGGTCCTCGCCGGCCTGGTCGAGCACGTCGGCGATGTTGCCCCAGGTGTCCTTGGTCGCGTTGATCGCGCCAGGGTCCCCGGCCACCCATTCCAGCGGCTCTTTCAAGAAGTCGACGTGCTCGATGAGGAACCCGACCCCGGCCATGAGGAACTCTTTGAACGGGTTGGCGACGAAGGCGAGCAGGTCGAGCGCGGCCACGGTCCCGTTGAGGGCGTACTCCAGGCCCGTGTCGGAGTTGAGGAGGTCCTGCGCACTCGCGGCCGCGCGGGCGCCGTCGAGCTCGGTCAGAGGCGGATTGTCGGCGCTGTCGTTGACGATGATGTCGCTCATCAGTTCCCTGCTCGCAGATACTGGTTGAAGCTTTCGGCCACCGAGGAATCGCACTCCTCATAGGCATCGCAGGTCGCCTTGACACGGACCGACGCCTCTTTCGCGGCCTCCCTGGCGGATTCGATGAGGCTCGTGGCGATGGCAGCGATCGCCATGGCGCCCAGTGCGAACGGCTGGTTGACGATCCCGTAGTCGAGCGCGCTCCCGGCGCCTTTGGCCTCGGCGGCCGCGTGCGCCTGCGTGACCGGCCCGATCACCTTGGCGTCCAGGCCGTCCACGTGGGTCTGGAACGCCGCGGGGTCGGGAACGTTGAATCCTTCTCCCATGGCCTACTCCTCGCCCTGCGACCGTGCGCGGGCTTGGCGCACCAGGTCGTTGTCCTCACCGAACACCGACGCCAACGCGCCGGTGGCGCTGCGGCCTGCCTGCTCCGCCGCCTCGCGGTAGGTCTCCTTGATCAACGCAGCGAGCGCTTGGGCCGACATCTGCCGACTGGCAGGGCTCAACTGGAGATCCTGCAGCGACCCGCCGATACCGACGGTCACCGTCACCTCCCCCTCCGGGGAGGACGCGGACGCCTGCGCCGCTTCCATCGCCTCGCCCAAGGACGAGGCCTTCTCCACCATCGAGGCCATCCGGCCCTGGAACTCTCGCATGTAGCCTTCGGGGTCTTCGAAAACTGAGGGCAAGACGCAGCCGCCTTCCATGTCTAAGGGGTGAACTCCGCAAGGCTAGCAGGGGAACTCAAACACTATGGACCGCTTGGGATCTGGGCATCGCCCGCTCCAGAGGTTCACGCCCCGTGAAACACCGACGGCACTGGAATCCGAAATGGCCGCCCAAAGGCGTTCGGGGGGCGGCCTCGCACCCTCCACCTCCCCGTGAACTGGTTCGCCGAGTCCTGGAGATCGGGAATTCTGGCGCGATTGCGCTGGGTGGATGGTGGCCGCGCCGGTCGCTCAGGTCCGGGTGGTACGAGCGGGATCATTGCGGCTGTGCGGGCCGCTGCCCATCCGGATTTGACCTGCGCAGACGCGTTCATCGGCATACCCGTGTGCGGAATTCCTGCCGATTTCCCGCCGGTTCACCGCCTCGATATCGCTGCCGTTCGCTGTTGTACTGGAATCTCGAACACCGAGGCGGCCTCGCGCCGCCCGAACGACTGGAGCGAACATGGCAAGTCTGATCAAGGCATACCTGCTCAGCGCCCTCGGCGGGTCGGTCCGGCCCGCCGACTACCGGCTGCCCTACCCCAAGTAACCATGGATCCCAACGGTCGCGGCGCCGACATTCGGACGTCCCCCGCAGCCGAAGGCGGCTCGCGGGCGTCGACGACCCGCCCCCCAGGACCGGCGCCGCGACCGTTGGGACTGCCCCCCAAAGACTTCGACCGCGACCCTGTGGCGTGCCTGGCGCGACTGCGGGACGAATACGGCGACGTGTGCGCCTTCGCCACCGGCAAGGTTCTGCTCTCCCGTCCCGAATGGACGCACTGGGCGCTTGCCCGCAGCAACGGCGCGACCGTTGCCCAGCAGATCGAGGAGCCGCGGCAGTTCCAGCGCCCGGACCTCATCCGTGACCACGTCGAGACCTGGATGGCCGCCCGCCGCACCGCGCAATGGCATCGGCTCGGCCGCGACGTCGCAGAGCGGACGGCCCCGGTCATCCGCCTGCGCCTCCGGGACTTCATGGACGCCTCGGGGGATTCCCCGGCCAGTCTGGCTGATTGCCAGCTCGCCGTGCTCGACGCCGCCGGAAGCGTGTTCGTCCGGGATCTGGAGGGCTCGCTGCGAAGCGCCCTCATCGCCGCCGCCGACGCGCTCCAGAAGGGGGCCATGGCATCGTTCACGTTGCCGTACTGGCTCTCCCCTCGGACGCGCCGCCGCCTGCGCTGCAACACCGTCTGGATTGAAGCCCTCGTCGCGCACGTCGGGGCGCGCCGAACCTCGCGGGATGCGGCCGAACCGCCCTCCGACCTGCTCGACCTGCTCCTCGACGCCCGCGACGGCGACCGTCCCGCGTTCTCCGATCTCGCAGTAGCGCAGGCGCTGTCGATCAATCTCGGCAACCTCTACACCGTCGGCGGGACCGGCCTGGCATGGCTGCTGACGGCCTATGGTGAACACGACATCGTCCGACCCGAGGCGGTCGGCGCCGAAGACTGGGCACGCGTAGTCGTGAAGGAGACCCTGCGGCTGTATCCATCGGTCTCGCTCACCAGCCGAACCTTGTCGGAGGACGCCGAGTTCGGGGACGTCACGGTCCCGGCGGGCGACTCGGTCTTCCTCAGTCCGCTGCTGCTCCACACCGACCCGCGCTGGTGGCGCGAGGATCCGAGCCGATTCGACCCGGCGCGATGGCTCGCCGAGGAGGTCCACGACCCGCACGCGTACCTGCCCTACGGCGCGGGCCCGCGGATCTGCACCGGTGTCCACATCTCGAACGCCGTGCTGGAGGCCGCCGCCGACCTGCTCGCGGACCGAGCGGTGACGGGGTACTCGGGTCTCCCCAAGCGTCGGTGGGGATCGATCACGCAGCCAAAGAGGCTCCGCGTCCGCATAGGCCGCGGCACCGGGTCCAGCTGACGGGGGACCGATGCCCGGCACGGCGGTCACCTCGCGGCCGGCGAACACACGGACTCGCTTGTCGTTCGCTTGTCTCGATGACCAGGGCGGGGGGAGATCGCCTTGACCAGGCTCAGCATTGCGTTGCCTAATCCGGCGGCGGCCACGGGTTCCCCGTTCGGGCGCCGAACGGGCCGGCTTCCGGCGCCGGCTCTGTTGAGGCGCAGGGCCCGTGGGGCCCTGCGCCTTGATTCAGTTGTCGCCGAAGGTCATCGCAGCGTCCAGGCCTGGTTGGTGTTGCCACTGCAGGTCCAGAGGACGAGTCGAGTGCCGTTGGCGGTGCCGCGGCTCTCGGCGTCGAGGCACAGGCCGTTGTGGACATTGGTGATCGTGCCGTTCGCGTTCACGTTCCAGCGCTGGTTCGCCCCGCCCGAGCAGTCCCAGATCACCACCCGTGTGCCGTTGGTCGAACCCCAGCCCTCGGCGTCGAGGCACTTGTCGCCGTAGACCCGCAGCTCGCCGGTGCTCGTTCGAGTCCACGCCTGGTTCGACCACGTCGAGCAGTCCCACAGTTGCGCCTGCGTTCCGTTCGCGGTCGAGGAGTTCGGGACGTCGACGCATCGGGTGGAGGCTGCGCCGACGATCGCGACGGTGCTCGGCTGCGATGCGGTGAGGCCGAAGAAGCGGAGCGTCTCGGCGGCCTGGTGCGGCAGGTTGTGCCCGGTGTTCCGCATGCTGATCGCCTCGACGGGTGCTTGGCCGCCGGTGCCGCCGTACCGGGTGCGGGTCCAGTTCGACTGCGGCGCATCGGTGAAGTCGGCGGCCTGGTCGGTGCCGTTGACGTTGGTCCACTGCTCGATCATCTCGGTGAAGTTCGGGTAGCGGAGCACGTCGTCGTTGACGCCGTGCCACAGCTGCATCCGGGGCCAGGGTCCGGTGTAGCCGGGATTGGCGTTGCGGACCGCGGCGCCCCACTGCTGCGGCGTCCGGTTGACCCTGCCCTCGGCGCACTCGGAGTTCCACTCCGTGCCGTTGCCGGTCGCGAAGCAGGTGAAGGGCACGCCCGCGTAGGCCGATCCCGCCTTGAAGACCTCGGGATAGACCCCGAGGAGGACGTTCGTCATCATCGCGCCCGAGGAGACGCCGGTGGCGAACACCCGGTTCCGGTCGGCCCCATAGCGGTTGAGGACGTGGTCGACCATCGACTTGATGCTGACGGAGTCGCCGCCGGTCCCGCTGAGCGAGGCCTGCGAGGCCACGTCGAAGCATTTGCTGGCGCGGGTGACCGAGGGGTAGATGACGATGTACTTGTACTGGTTCGCGAGCTCGTCGAACTGGGTGCCGTTGTAGAAGTCGGCAGCCGATCCGGTGCACCAGTGGTTGGCGACGACGACCGCCGGGTTCGCGCCCACGTTGTCAGGCACGTAGACGTACATCTGGAGGTTGCCGGGGTTGGGGCCGAAGTTGCCGATCTGCGTCAGCTGGGCCGCGTAGGCGGGTTTCGGGCTGGTCAGCACGAGCAGCGCTGCGGTGAGGGCGGCGATCAATGCCAGGGCCGTGATCGCGCTGCGGCGCAATCGGATGGTCGTTGCCATCGGGTCTCCTTGCGGTTTGAGGGGGCGGGTCTAGGGGGTGTTTGAGAAGTCCCGGCGAGTCGGTATCCGAGTCCATTCGTTCGCTCGCAATGCCGATTGACGGCTCGCAAGCTTCGCCGAGACCGCGGAGGGGCCACTGCATACCGGTGTTGTATGCAGGGGTCCTGACAACGCAGCGAGCGGGCGAATGGGCCGGATAGCTGCCGGCGGGGTTTCGCAAACACCCCCTAGTTGAGGGTCCAGCGTTGGTTCGTGCCTCCATTGCAGCTCCAGAGGATGATGCGGGTGCCGTTGGCGGTGCCGCGGCTGTCGGCGTCGAGGCACTTGCCGGTCGCGTTGCTGGCGATGGTGCCGTTCGCATTGACGGTCCATTTCTGGTTGCTGCCGCCGTGGCAGTCCCAGAGGACGGCTCGGGTGCCGTCGGCGCTGCCGGCCCCCTCGGCGTCCAGGCACTTGCCGTTGACACGAAGCTCACCGGCCGCGGTGCGGGTCCACGCTTGACCGGTCCGCTGGGCGGAGCAGTCCCACAGCTGCGCCTGCGTCCCGCTCGTCGAGTTCGGCAGGTCGAGGCACCGGTTCGACGCCGCGCCCACGATCTGCCCGGAGCCCTGCGGCGGGGGCGTGGTGGTGGGGTCGCCGCCGCCGCTGAAGATCGAGGCGGGCCTAGAGGTGTTGCGGATGCCGTACTGGCTGTTGAAGACCTGCTGCCCCCAGGTGGTCATCTGGCTCGGGTTGAAGTCGGTGACCTGGCTCAGGCCGACGCCGTCGCCGCTCCAGGACCACGCGATCCAGCCGATCCCGCGGGACTGCGCCTCGGACTGGATGGTCTGCCACGCGACCGACTGGCCATTGTGGAAGTTGCCGTACTCGCCGACGATGAGGGGGAGGTTCATCTGCTGGAACGCATTGAAGTAGCTCGTGACGGCCGAGCTGGAGGAGTAGACCTCGTACATGTGGATCGAGAACACCGTGTTGCGCTGCGAGTCGGCGTTGAAGATCTGCGGCGCGTTGCTGCGCATGGTGTTCGTCCAGTCCTGACCCCAGTTCGGGGCGTCGACCACCAGGGTGTGCTTGAAGCCGTTGCTGCGCATGCCCTGGACGGCGTTGATGGTCGCCTGGGTCCACTGGCCCGGGTTGCTGTTGCCGACCGGCTCGTTGCCGATGTTGATCAGCACGTAGCGCTCCTGGCCGACGAGGGCGCTCTTGACGCTGTTCCAATAGGCCACGGCCTGGGCGAGGGTCGCGGCTCCGGCTTCTTCACCGTAACCGGTGGTGTCGTGCACCTCGAGTACGCACACGACCTTGTTCTGCTTGCACTGGTTGATGATGCCGGTGATCTGCTGCGCAGTGGTGACGCTTCCGCCGCGGTGCCCGCTGCTGAGGACGACTCGAACCGTGTTGGCGCCCAGGGCCGCCATATCGCGGATGGCGTTGTTCTGGTTCTGGAACCACGTGTGCGGATGGGTGCTGCCGCGCATCACGAACGTGTTGCCGTTGCCGTCCACCAGGTTGCGGCCCACGACGTGGAAGCCGTTCTGCTGGGCGTCCGCCGGCGTCAGGAACATGAACATGGAGGCGAGCAGCGTCAATGCCGCGGTTGCGGCGGCGATCAAGTACCGCCGGTGTCGGCGCGGTGAGGAGCCGCGGATCGCGGCGTCGTATACGGACATGCCAAACCTTTCATCAGGATTCAGTCAGGTCGCCGTCGCCGAGACAGCAGGACCGCATCGGTTGCATGGCGAGCTCTGGAAAAGCCTCAGGAGATATGGCTGCCGCCGGTCCTCTGGTCCGGATCTGCAACGGAGGACCGGCGGCAGCCGAGCGCCTGGGGTCAGGCGCGGCTCCAGCGTTGGCCGGGTTGGCCGTTGCAGTTCGCGATGACCGCGCGGGTGCCGTTGGCAGTGGCCCCGCCGGCGGTGGCGAGGCATTTGCCCGAGCCGACGGCCGTGATGGTGCCGTCGGCGTTGAACCGCCATTGCTGATTGGACCGGCCGTTGCAATCCCAGACGATCACGGGACTGCCGTCGGCTGTCGCGCCTCCGGAGACGTCCAGGCACTTGTTCCCGTAGACGCGCAGCTCCTGGACCGCAGTGCCGGTCCAGTTCTGGTTCGCCCCGCCGTTGCAGTCCCAGATGACCACCGCCGTACCGCTGGCCTGGGACGCGCCTTCCACGTCGAGGCACCGGCCCGAAGCCCCGCCGCGGAGGGTGCCGTCCGGGGGCTCGACGATGCCGCCGCCGCTCACGATGTACATCGCGGCTCCATGGGCTGGAATCGAAGCGCTGATGGCGCCGGTCGAGGTGCCGGTGGTGTGGGCCCAGAGATCCCGCACTCGATACGAGGCGGCGCTGCCGAGGCCGAGCGCGTCGGCCGTAGTGGACACGGTCGCGGTACTGCCGCCGCGGTTGAGGAGCACGGTGGCGACCGAACCGTCGGACATGGGCTTGCGCCAGACTTCGAGGTTGCCGTTGTCGCTGATCTTGTGTCCCTGCCGACCGCCCCAGTCCTGGTTGACGCCGATGACCTCGGCGTTCGTCAGGATGGTGCGGGTGGCCGCGGACATCGACCGAAGGTCGTTGCCCGCCAGCAGCGGCGCATTGAGCAGCGACCACAGACTGAAGTGGGCGCGGGCCTCGGTGTCGGACAGCCCGGGGTTGCCGACTTCCAGCATGTCGGGGTCGTTCCAGCCGCCGGGCCCGGCGTACGCGTCCTTGCCGACCTGCTGGTCGAGGATGCTCATCACCGAACCCCAGCTGTCGGTGATGTCGCCGGTGGTGCGCCAGGAGTTGCCGACGTCCTCGCCCCAGGCCCAGACGTTCTCCTGCCCCCAGTTGCACAGGCTGTAGAGGATCGGCCGCCCGGTGGCGGCGAGCGCTTCCCGCATCGCGGTGTACCGGGCCTGCGCGGACTGTCCTTGATGGTCACCGCAGTTGTCGTACTTCAGGTAGTCGATGCCCCAGGAGGCCCAGAGGGCCGCGTCGCGTCGCTCGTAGCCGAGGCTGGCGGGGTATCCGGCGCACGTGGTCGTCCCTGCGGACGAGTAGATGCCGAGTTTGAGTCCCTTGCCGTGCACGTAGTCCGCGAGCGCCTTCATGCCGCTGGGGAACTTGCCGCGGTCGGCCACGAGGTTGCCGCCCGCGTCGCGCTGCCGTTCCGACCAGCAGTCGTCGATGTTGACGTACTCGTACCCGGCGGCGGCCATGCCGCTGGAGACGAGGAGGTCTGCGGTCTGGCGGACCAGTGTCTCGTTGATGTCGCAGCCGAAGGTGTTCCAGTTGTTCCAGCCCATCTGCGGTGTGAGGGCCAGGCCGTTGTCGAGCGCTTGTGCCGGGGACGCGCTGACGAGCAGAAAGGGGAGGGTGACCGCCGTGATCAGTCCTGAAAGCAACAGGGCGAGGGTTCTGCGCATGACACGCACTCCTGATTTCGATGCGAAGGAGCACGCGGGCCCGGCATCGGATCGCCGTCCGCGGAGCACTCCCAGATTATATCGATATTCTTCTATTTAATTACCCGCGTCAAGTACTTCGGCATGACTTTCTTAACCTGCGCAAGTTTTCCGCGTCGACCGACGGAGCGGCGTCCATGCGGGAGGGGACGGAGCGGCAGGGTGTTCGGAATTGATCCAGTGGGCCGCGGGGGCGGACTCGATCCGACCCGCGGCCCCGGCATTCCCTAGCCGCTCGTCGCCGGCCGGTGCCGGGTCTGCTCAGTTGACAGTGGTCGGTCTAGGGCAGTCATGTCAGGACTCCTTTCCCTCGGGCCCGGCGGCACTGGCGATGGCGGCGGCGAAGCGGGCGCGTTCGGGGGCGTCGAAGGCGAACGCGGCGAGACTGCGGGTGTAGCCGATCGCGATGCCGTGCAAGGGGTCGGCGATGCCGTCCGATCCGGCCGAGCCGGTGTGCCCGAAGGCCCGGGCGCTCAGGAACGGGTGGATGAGGCCCTTGGCCTCGAAGCCGAGTGCGAACGGGGACCCGTCGCCGGTGACGAGGTTGGTGCCGGTGGCGTGGACCGAGGTGAACTCGGCGAGCGTCTCGCTCGTGAGCAGCGGGGCGCGGCCGTCGATCTCGCCGATCATCGCGGCGTACAGCTTGGCGATGCCGCGGGCCGAGGCGACGCCGCCGGCGGAGGCCGGTCCGGCCGCTCTGACGTTGCGCGCGTTGGGGAAGGTCATCACCGTCTGCGGGGTGAAGCCGCGCCGCCCGAGGTTGTAGCCCATGCCGGCGATGCCGTCAGGGTTGGGCGAGTGGGCGGCGAACGCGGCCTCCTGCTCCGGTGTCGCCGTCCACGGCCGGATCGGCCGGTAGCGGGGTTCGAGCGCTTCGGGCAGGCCGAGGTGGAAGTCGAGGCCGTACGGCTCCCGGACGCGCTCGCTGTAGACCTCCTGAACGGTCTGTCCAGTGGCGCGGCTGACGACCGCGTTCAGCAGGGCGCCGACGGTGAAGGCGGCATAGCCGTGGGCGGTGCCCGGCCGCCACAGCGGCGCTTCGGCGGCGAGGCGGTCGGCGACCAGGCGCTCGTCGACGAGTTCTTCGACCGTGAAGCCGCCCGGAATGCCGATGACACCGCTGTGGTGGGTCATGACCTCGCGGACGGTGATGGCGGCCTTGCCGGCCTGGCCGAACTCCGGCCAGTAGCGGGCGACGGGCAGGTCGAGGTCGATCAGTCCGTCTTGGACGAGCAGGGCCATGACGAGGCTGGTGGCGCCCTTGGTGACCGAGTGGACGCCGGTGAGAGTGTCGCCCTCGGTGCCGTCGCCGGTCCACAGGTCGACGACCAGGCGGCCGCGGTCGTAGGCGGCGAGCTGCGAACCGGTCTGGCCGTCGGTCTCCTGGGCGAACGCGGCGAACTCGTCGCGGACGAACTCGAAGCCGGGGGCGACGGTTCCTTCGATGCGGGTGGTGTTCATGGGTTTCCTTTCGTCGTAATGCTCGGCAACTTCCGCGTACAGGGCGTCAGAGAAAACGCGGTGTGCTGCTCATGTCGGTCCTTCTCCGGGGTGGTCGTTCTGATTCACCCGCATGACGGATCCGACGTCGCGGAGGTGACCACTGACGACCTGCAGCCTGCAGTGATCCGCGCCATCAAGCGGGAAGATCGAGCGCCGGCCGCCGGGAGCTATGGCGACAGGACCAAGGCAAGTCGGTCGGGAGCCGAAACCGGCGGGCTGGCCGCCGAAGGGCCTAGAGCACGTGGGCTGTGTCTGCAGTCTCGGTGTGCGCCAAGGCGAGGCGAACCGCGCTGACGGTGGTCACGTTCAGGTTCTGCAGCAGCACCCCGGCGAAGCCGACCAGCGCCCAGAACGCGAGGGGATCGCGCAACGAAGGCCCTCCCGGTGCAGGATTGCGCCGGGAGGGCCTTCGACGCGTCAGGCGCGTCCGATGCGGATCTTCACGTCCCACGGGCCGAGGCAACACCTCGCCCCGCGGCCTTCTTCCGTCAGTCGACGATGTCGCCGTACATGAGGCCGCGGGCGGAGAGGTAGACGCGGCCGTAGATCTCGGGGTCGCCGGTGATCACAGCCCCGGCGAAGCCCCATTGGTGGGCGTCGTCGTTGATGCGCTGCCAGGTGGCGCCGCCGTCGATCGAGCGGAAGAAGCCGTCCTGACCGCCGAGGGTCGCCGTCGTGTAGATCGCCGGGTAGCCCTTCCGCTTGGCGGCCTTGCCGAAGCCGACGGCGATCGCCAGGTCGACGCCCGGCATCTTCTTCCAGGTGGTGCCGCCGTCCTTGGAGTGCCACAGGCCGGTCGCGACCTCGGCTTTGTCGCTGCGGCCGCAGAGCCAGATGTGGCCCTTCTTGCCAGGCGTGACGCGGAAGTCTTCGACGCCTGCGGCGGGCAGGCCGGTCGCGCCGGTGTCGGTGAACGTCGCGCCCCCGTCGGTGCTCCGGTAGAACGTGCCGCCCGAGAACGCGTACAGCACCGACGCGTCGACGCGGTCGGAATGGATCTCCGGTCCTGCCGGGAGCCCCTCGACCGGGGTCCACGTCTCGCCCAGGTCGGTGCTGTACACCGGAGTGACCTCGGTGTCGCTCGGCGACCAGACGATCCTGGACCCGTCCGCGGTGAGCACGGCGATGCCGGGGTGGCGGTCGCCGGCGAGGCCTTCGATGCCGGTCTTGCGCCAGGTCTTGCCCCGGTCGGTGGAGATGGCGACGTGGCCCTTCTCGTTGCCGTAGTACCCCTGGCCGGTGGCGACGATGACGTCCGGCTTCGCCTGGGCGAAGTCCACACTGGTGGCCATGGACCAGCTGGTGGGGATCGACGGCTCGGCCCGGTCGAGGTCGGTGTGGACGAAGCCGCAGACGTCGCCGACGGCGGAGACGAGTGTCCCGCCGAGCGCCGCGAGGTCGATGATCGCCGTCTCCTCCACGCCTTCGGCGCGGACGCCCACGGTGAACTTCTCCACCGGCAGAGCGACGCGTTCGCCGGCCTCGTTCTCGCCGATCAGCTCGCCCTGCGAGTCCCACTTGGTCAGTTCCTCGGTGCCCCAGATGGTCGCGCCGGTGCCCCACATGATGCGGTCGGAGTCGTGCGGGTCGATCGCGAGGGCGTCCATCATCCACCCGTGCTTGACCGCGTACGCCGGGCCCTGGTCGGTGCCGTTGAACGTCAGCCACGGGCTGCCCGTGATGTCCATGTCGAACCGGTCGGTGCGGTCCTCGCCTTCGGCGTAGTCCCAGCTGAGCGACCAGGTGGCGCCGGAGTCGGTGGAGCGGTAGATGATCTCGTCGGGGTACCAGTTGTTGCGCGTGACCGTCATGATCGTGCCGGGGTTCTGGCGGTCGACGGTGATGCCGCCGAAGCCGGGGATCACGCCGCGCGGGTTGTAGGTCGGGCTGACATCGGTCCATTCGCCGGTCTGGGTGGCGAGCCGGACGATCTTGCCGCCGTTGCCCGAAGCGGGCGGAGCGTTGCCGGGTCCCGGGTCGTGGCAGGTGGCGATGTACAGGTATCCGTTGGTGTCGTCCACTGCGGACTGGTTGGGGAAGGCGCGGTTCCCGTCGACCTCGCCGAGCGCTTCGGCGGCGCCGGGGACGGCCTGCCAGGTCGCTCCACCGTCTTCGGAGACGTAGAGCGGGTCGGCCGGGTCGGCCACGCCCACATAGATCTTGCCGCCGATCTGGTCGAAGTCGATCCAGGTCACGCCCTGGTTGTCGCCGAGGATGACGTTGCCGGGCTCGATGACGAAGTTGCCGGGGTTGGGGAAGTTCTCGACCGCGGCCCAGGTGCGGCCGTAGTCCTTGGAGCGCCATAGCCCGTTCCCGCCCGAGGTCCCGAGGTAGAGCTCGGCGTTGTCGGCGGGGTTGACGACGAGGCGCTCGCCCATGCCGCGGCCGGGCATGTTGCCGCCCACCTTGAACGGGAGCTCGAAGGCGCCCCAGGTCTCGCCCCGGTCGTCGGAGTACAGGACCGCGCCGTTGTTGGGGTCCCAGTCGTTCGTGTAACCGCCGACGGCGGCGTAGGCGCGGTCGGGCTCGACCGGGTCGGTGGCCATCGAGAGCACGTACTGCCAGCCCCACTTCGCGCGCGGCACCCAGTCGAGCAGTGGCTTCCAGGTGCGCGTGTCCTCCTGCCAGCGGTAGCCGCCGCCGACATCGGTGCGTGCGTAGATCAGGTTCGGCTCGGTCTCGTTGAAGATGATGCCGGGCACGAAGCCGCCGCAGTTGACGACGACGTTCTTCCAGGTGTAGGCGTCGGGCTTTTTCGATTCGGAGTGCTCTCCGGCCGAGGCGGAGAGGGTCCCGCCCGCTATCGCGGCAGCCGCCGCGGCGGCGCCCACGGAGGCGGTTGCGGTGAACGTGCGTCGTCGCATGATGTGCTCCTTTGCGTTGATTACTTGAGGCTGTGGCATTTCGAGCCGGACCGCGGGTGCGGTCCAGCGCGGGTTCGGATGCCGTTCCGGCGCTGGGCATCGCGGAGGTCCAGGAGTGTCGCGGCGGAGTGGGATACGGGCGTCCGGGCCCGACTGAGATCCGGACGCCCTCCCCTTGCGGACCCTCACAGACCGCGGGCTCATCCCTTGATGGCGCCGGTGATGACGGCTTTGGTGAAGTGCTTCTGGATGAACGGGTACATGAGCACGATCGGGACGATCGTGCAGACCACGACGGCCATCTTCAGGGCGGCGGTCGGTGCGGCGGCACCCTGGTCCTGGTACTGGGCGGCGGCCGACGCGCCCTCGGGCAGGCCCTGTGTGGACATGAGCATCCGCTGGAGCACCACCTGGATCGGCTGCGTGTCGAGGCCGGGCGTGTAGAGCACGGCCGAGAAGTAGATGTTCCAGTAGCCGACGGCGTAGAACAGGGCGATGACGGCGAGGATCGCCTTCGACATCGGCAGCACGATCGTGAGCAGGGTCCGGAACTCGCCGGCGCCGTCGATCTTGGCGGCGTCGATGAGCTCGCCGGGGATCGAGTTCATGAAGAACGCGCGCAGGATGATGATGTTGAAGGTGCCCACGGCCCCGGGCAGGATGAGCGACCAGTAGCTGTTGAACAGGCCGAGCTTCTGCACGACCAGGAAGCTGGGGTACATGCCGGGTCCGAACAGGAACGTGAGCAGGATGGCCCACAGAATCGGGCGGTGCCAGAGCGAGCCGGTCCGCGAGAGCGCGTAGGCGCCGCAGATGGTCAAGACCATCGAGATGGCGGTGCCGCCGATGGTGAGGACGGTGGTCAGGACCAGCGAGTCGGTGAGCGCGCCGCCGGAGAAGATCTCGGTGTAGGCCTGGAAGCTCACTTCGGTGGGCAGGATCAGGAGGTTGCCGCCGGCGCGGGAGAGCGCCTCCTCGCTGGCCAGGCTGGTGGCGAGGACGGCCCACAGCGGCAGGGCGATGGCGGCCGCGTAGCAGATCATGAACAGGGCCTTGACGGCCTTGCCGCCGAGCGAGGGCTCTTCGTCCCAGACGGGGCGGTTGCGGTTGCGGCGCTTGGGCTTGGTGTCGATGGCGGTCATGACTTCTGGTAGATCCCTTGCTCTCCGAGGCGGTGCGCGATCTTGTTGGCGACGAGGATGAGGATCAGGCCGATGACGCCTTTGAACAGGCCCGCGGCGGTGCCGAACGATTCGCCCTGGGTGCCGATGATCGACTGGTAGTAGACGTAGGTGTCGAGCACTTCGGTGGACTGGTACCCGACGGCCTGGCGCTGCAGCTGGTACTGCTCGAAGCCGACCGAGAGGATCCCGCCGATCTGCAGGATCAGGAGCAGGATGATGACCGGCCGGATGCCCGGCAGGGTGATGTGCCACATGCGGCGCCAGCGGTTCGCGCCGTCGGAGGCCGCGGCCTCGTAGAGGCTCGGATTGATCGAGGCGAGGGCGGCCAGGAAGATGATCATGCCCCAGCCGGCGTCCTTCCACGCCCATTGCATCCACACCAGGAGGGTGAAGGTGTCGGGGTTGGCGGTGAAGTCGAGCCGTTCGCCGCCGAATCCCATGAGCCAGTTCGAGATGAGGCCGTCGGCGCCCAGGACCTGGACGAAGACGGTGACGACCAGGACCCAGGAGAAGAAGTGGGGGAGGTACACGATGGACTGGAACGTGGACCGGACTTTGATCGAGATGATGCTGTTCATGGCCAGTGCCAGGGCGACCGACAGCGGGAACATGCACAGCAGGTTGAGCGCCGCGAACTTCAGCGTGTTCAGCAGGGCCGGAACGAAGTACGGGTCGTTGAAGAGCCGCTCGAACCACGCGAAGCCGACGAACGGGTTCTCCCAGAACGGCCGGTAGGGGCTGTAGTCCATGAACGCGATGATGTTCCACGCGGTGGGCCAGTAGTGGAACACCGCGAGGTGGGCGAGTACCGGGAGGGCCAGCACCAGGAGCGGCCAGTCGTGCCGCAGTCGCTGCGCGACCGTGCGCTTGCGTCTGACGATGCGGCGGGGCGGCGACGGGTCCGCTTCGGGTGGTGCCGTGCTCTGGAGAGTTGCCATCGCTTCAAGATCCAGTCGTCGAGGAATTTGCCTGGGGACGGGGAGGCCGGGCGGCCCTGCTCCGAGGTCTCGATCCGGAACGGGACCGCCCGGCCGGGGCGTTACTCGCCGTTGACGGCCTTGTACGCCTTGGTGTAGTACTCGCGGGCGGCCTCGCCGCCGTTGTCCAGGAAGGTCTGCACCATGTCCGGGATGGAGGACAGCTCGGCCCGCCCGTAGGCGATGTCGTTCTCCTGGTCGTTCAGCGTCGAAGCGGCGGCCTTGTAGTCGGCCGGGCCCTCGATCCGCATGCCCTCGAACAGGTTCTTCTTCGCGTACTGCTGAATCGAGGCGTCGTAGTCGAAGCGGGCCTGGACCACGTCGGGGTCGCCGGTGAGGAACGTCTGGACCTGGCCGCACAGCGCCTTGTAGTTCATCGGGCCCCCGACGATCGTGCTGCCGAGCTCGGTCATGACCGGGGTGCCGTCCTCGCCGAGGGTGAAGTGCTCGCCTTCGATGCCGTACTGCAGCAGCTCGTACTCGGTGGTGCCGTACGGGGACGCGCACCAGTTCGCGACGTCGAGGAACTCCTCGACCTGCTCCCTGGAGAGGTCCTTGTTGAGGAAGGTCCAGCCGTCGACGGAGGAGTTCATGGTGACGGAAGGAGTCCGTCCCGCCGGGGCCAGCGCCGGGAGCGGGGCGATCGCACCCTCGATCTCACCGGTCCCGACCAGGCGCGCGAACTCGTTCCACCAGCCCAGGCTGTCCTGGGTGAACAGGACGGACCCGGCCGCCTGCATCGCGTGGGCGTCCAGGGTCCCGCTCGGGGCGTCGGGGTGGATGAGCTTCTCGTCCCACAGGGTGCGGCGGAACGTCAACCGCTCGGTGAACTCGGGCAGCTCGCTGACGTGGTACATCTTCTGCTCGTCCTCGACCCACTTCCAGCCTTCGCTGTCGCCGGCGGGGAACCACTGGCCGATGAACCAGTCGAGGCCGGCGAAGGCCCACTTGCCGTTCGCGTCGTCCGACCAGGCGCGGCAGACCTCCAGGAGCTCCTCGACCGTGGTCGGCATGGCGAGGTTCGCGGCCTCGAGGTAATCGGTGCGAACGAACACGCAGTTGCCGACGCCTCCGGAGAAGTTGCCGGGAATGCCGAAGATGCGGGCGCTGTCGGGGTCGGCGGGGTCCTTCGACCACACCGACTGGCTCCACGACGAGGTCGGCATTCCGGCCAGGAGCGGCCAGCGCTCGGCGATGTCGCCCTGCACGATGTCGGTCAGGTCGTAGAAGTTGTTGACCACCGTCTCCTGGAAGTTGGAGTGGGAGCCGAGCATCCAGCCGAACATCAGGATGGCGTCGCCGTACTCGTTGGCCTTGAGCCACTGCACCGAGGTGTCGGCGTAGGTCACGCCGTCGGCCTGGCGGAGGTTGACGGTGGTCCCGCCCCAGGCTTCGGTGACCGCTGCGAAGTACGGGTCGTCTCCGGACACGGTGTCGCCCCAGACGGGCACGGTCAGTTCGTAAGTGCCGCTGCCCGAAGGCGGTTCGGTGACGGCCTGGACCGGTTCGGGGTAGGAGGTGAACCCGGAGGGGTGGTTCGGGAGCTCGCCCACCAGGTCGGGCTGGACCGGCAGCGGCCATTCCTTGTACGTGGGCACGAAGTCGAACCCCTCGGTCGACTGGACGGCGCCCTCACCGGACTCGATGTCACTGCAGGCCGCGATGACCGGAAGCCCCGCGGCTCCGGCGGCGCCGAGGCCGGCGACCTTGAACAGGGAACGGCGTTTGAAGGGCGTGTTCGAGGAGTGAACGGGCATCGGAGGGGTCCTTTCCAGGATGCTGCCGGAAGGGTTGGGGCAGCGAGGGATCTTTAAATTTGGATATGCCTACAAACGAACAGTAGGCCGAGGGCCCCTCCTCGCACAAGACTTGTCCCTGAAAAAGATCAGATGAATATGCGACCAGCCCAGCGTCTAACGCTGGATTATCGGAGATTTTTGGCGGTTTCGAGCCGTAGTATCCTGCTGATCGCAGCTCGACGGTCGGACATAGGACCGATGAATGTCCAGGCTCCGGGCTTAGAGCCGCCAGACTTCGACCCGGCCCTCGCCGGTGCCGACGACGGCGAGGGCCTTGTCGTCGATCCAGGCGACTGCCGTGGAGCGGATGGCGCCGTCGCCGGTATGCGGCGCGATGATCTCGCCGACGCGGGCGCCCGCTTCGAGGTCGAACACGCTCAGGCCCTGGTCTCCTTGCAGGAGTGCCACGTTCTTGCCGTAGAGGTTGAACACCTGCGCCGAGGTCACCGCCTGGTCGGGCTCGATTCCTGCCGTGCCGTACCGTTCGGCGGTGGCGAGGTCCCAGGCCTGGACGCCGCCGTCCGTGCCCACGGTGACCGCGAGGCTGCGTTCACCGGCGCCGCCGGCGGTGAACGCGGCGAGGTCTCCGGCGTACTGCTCGAACGGGTCGCCGAGGAGCGCTCCGGTCGCGAAGTCCGCCACGAACACGGATTGCTCGTAGGTGCCCGCCTGGCGCAGTTCGCCGTCGATGTGGGTCAGGACGCTGGTCTCGCTGAAGGCGAAGTTCATGTCGCGGATCGGCGCGCCGGTGTACAGGTCCCGGAGTTCGCTTTCGGTGAAGTACACGGGAACCTCGTCGAGCACCCCGACCCAGAACACCCAGCCGTAGTCCGGGGCGCGGGAGGCGATCGGATGCTCGGGGTCGTCGAGGTACCAGACGATCTCGGTGGCGGCGTCGCGTGAGAACGCGACGGACCGTCCGTCGAACTCGATCACCGACAGGTGCTCGATCGGGCCCTCATGGCCGCTGAACCGGGCCCGCTCCACGCCGGTGGCGGGGTCCCAGATCCGGATCGCCTTGTCCTCACCGGCGGTGACTGCGACGGGTTCGCCGTCGATCTGACCGGTCCGGACATGAAGGACCGGACCGAGATGGGATCCGCTCATTTCGGTGACCAGGTCGCCCGCAGCGGCGGCGGTGAACGGGTCTTCGGTGTCGTCCGAGACGGCCTCGACGGTGGAGCTCTCGGTCGATTCGGGGTCCTCGCCCCCGAATTCCCCGCGGTCCAGAGGCAGGTACTTGAACGCCAGCAGCCCTCCCACGGCCAGGATGAGGGCGGCGGCCACGGCGACGAGGGCGAGTCGGCGGTGGCGCTTGCGACGGGGAGCGGCCGGCGCCGCTCGTTCGACCGGGGCGGTCCGGGGTGGCAGGGCGGGACTGGGGACGGGAGCGGGGGAGTTGATGGTGTGCCGGGTGATGAGGCCGCCTTCGGAGACGGCGAGTTCGGGCTGCTCGATGGCGGCGGGGGCGATGCCGAGTTCGCGGTGGAGGCGGGTGGCGACCAGGGGCATGCGGCTGGCCGCGCCGACCAGGAAGAGGCCGCTGATCTGGTCGCCGTTGAGGCCGGATTCGCGGATGACGCCTTGGACGACGCGGATGGTGCGGGCGACCAGGGGCGCGCAGACCTGTTCGACCTCGTCGCGGGTGAGGTGGGCGTCGACGTCGAAGAGGGGGAGCGTCAGATCGGTTGCAGCGGTGCGGGAGAGGCGTTCCTTGGCCAGACGCACCTCCTCCATGAACGCGGTGCGGGCGCGCCGGTCGGCGGCCTCGGCGGGGTGCAGGAGCCGGTTCCAGCGGTCGTCGCCGGGGTGGACGGTGGCGGCGAGGTGTTCGGCGAGGGCATGGTCGAAGTCGAGGCCGCCGAGGTCCGTGGCGCCGTCGACGGCGAGCAGCTCGAAGCCGGCGGGCGTGCGCTGCAGGACGGTGGCGTCGAACGTGCCGCCGCCGAGGTCGTAGACGACCACGCCGGACCCGGGCGGGATGTCGGCGCCCAACGCCTCGGCGAAATAGGAGGCGGCGGCGACGGGCTCGGCCACGAGGTCCACCGCGCCGAGTCCGGCGGCGGTGGCGGCGTCCGCGACCACATGGCGGCGGACGGGCCCCCAGGAGGCCGGGACGGTGACAGTGACGGGGCCGAGCGATCCGAGGGTCTGCTCGCATTCGCGCGCGACGCGGGAGAGGACGGCGGCGATGACGCTCACTGTGGGGATCTCGATGCCGCCCAACAGGAGCGAATCGTCATCGATGCGGCGTTTGGGGTTGGGCTCGTAGCGGTCGGGACGGCGCCGTCCGGAGTGGACGGCGTCAGTGCCGACGACGGGGCCGTCCTCGCCGAGGAACACCGCGGAGGGCAGCTGCGGCGCGCCGTCGAACAGCTGCTGGCCGACCCGGCCATCAGCGCGCCGGACGGTGGCGACGGTGTTGGAAGTGCCGAAGTCGATGCTGATCGCGACCGGCCGAGAGCTGGAGAAGGGCATGAGACCACTGTAGGCTCTGGATTCCACGCACGGATCTCCTTGTGCGGCATCAGGTCTGTGTCAAGCGCGCAGGTACTGCCAGGCCTCGCAGAGCCCGCTCAGTGCAGATCGGTCTGGGTCAGGTGCATTTCGGCGTACCGACCCGAGGCTTCGAGCAGTTCCTCATGCGTGCCCTGCTCGACGATCCGGCCCTGGTCGAGGACGACGATGCGGTCGGCTTGGCGGATGGTGGACAGCCGGTGCGCGACGACCAGCGAGGTGCGGTCCCGCATGAGCCGGTTGAGCGCCTCTTTGACCAGCTCCTCGGCCGCCGGGTCGAGGGCTGAGGTCGCCTCGTCGAGGAGGAGGATGCGCGGATTGCGCACGAGTGCGCGCGCGATCGCGAGCCGCTGGCGCTGCCCGCCCGACAGGCGCGCCCCGCGCTCGCCGACCACGGTGTCGAGGCCGTCGGGGAGTTCCTCCACGAACTGCCAGGCGTTGGCGTCGCGCAGTGCGAGCACGATCCGCTCCTCGTCGGCGTCCCGCAGGCCGTAGGCCACGTTCTCCCGGATGGTGCCCTCGAACAGGACCGACTCCTGCGGCACCACCGAGATGAAGCGGCGTGCCGTGCGCAGGTCGAGCCGCTGCATGTCGACGCCGTCGAGCAGGATGCGGCCTGAGGCGGGGCGCACGAATCCCAGCACGAGGTTGAGCAGTGTGGACTTGCCGGAACCGGAGGGCCCGACGAAGGCGACCGTCGTCCCGGGCTCGATATCGAGCGAGACCTCTTGCACCGCATCGGTCTCGGCTTCGGGGTACCGGTGCGAGACGTTCTCGAGGACGAGGCGGCCGTCCAGGGCGTCCACCTCCTGCTTGCCCGCGTTCTGTTCGACGTCCGGCTCCTCCAGGACCTCGGCGATCGAGCGGACCGATTCCAGTCCGCGCGCGCCGACCGGGATCAGCATCATCAGCTGGGTGAGCCCCTGTGTCAGCAGTGCGAAGTAGGTCGACAGCAGCACCACTTCGCCGGCGGTGATCGGGAGGATTCCGGTGAGCGCGAAGGTCGCCGCGAGTACGAGGCAGCCCACGCCGAGCAGCTGCATGGTGACCCACGAGATCGAGGCCACGTGGCCGTTGAGCATGTCCAGGTGCAGGCCGGCGTGCCGCACGTTCGCGGCACTGCTGGCGACCCGCGAGACCGCGGTCTGCTCGAGTCCGTGCGCCCGGGTGACCGGCATGAGCGAGGCCATTTCCCCGACCCTCGCCGCCAGCGACTCCATCTCCCGCCGGAACTTCTCGTTGCGGACCTGGGACCGGCGGCGCAGGCCGGCGCGCAGCCCGATCGCGATGGGTACGGCGAGGGCGTAGACGGGCAGGAACTGGGGGACGGTAATGGCGGTCATGGTGACGGCGCCGATGAGCACCATGGTCGCCGACAGCAGCGGGTGGGTGATCTGCTGGAGCATGAGTTCGACGTTCTCGACGTCCCGGACGAGCTTGTTCTGCACGATCGAGGAGCTCATCCGAGTGTGGTAGCCGATCGACAGGCTCTGCAGCCGGGCGGCCAGGGCGTTGCGGAGGTCGGCGCCCGTATCGCGCACCACCGTCATGAAGTTGCGCGTGTAGAGGATGTGGTTGGGGTAGTTCTGCACCAGCAGCACCACCGCGAGGGCGAGCCATCCCAGGACCGCCGTCACCGAACCCTCGGTGACGACGAGGTCGATGATCGCGGCGGTCACCACCGGCAGGAACCACAATGGAATCTCTTTGACGGTGAACGCGGTGACGGCCAGGAGCATGCGCCCAGGGCGGCGCATGAGCAGGCGGAACACAGAACGCGCGGCTTGCGAGCCGCTCAGCGGGGACCGATCGGCAAACGCTTGCACAGGCATGCATCGATGATACGCCTGGACGCGCAGGCTCCGCGGACGCGGACCGCTGTCGAGCGGTGACCGGGGTTCGGATGGTCGGTTCGCGGCCTTCGCCGACGGGAAACTGCAGCGGCGCAACGCCCTCGAACGCCTGAGGGCTTCGAGAATCTGGTTCACCGTTCACGTTCTCGCTGCGCCGCTGTGGATCGCCGCCGCTGAAATGGCGATCCTGCGAGGCGAGGCGGCCGCAGATGACCGAACGCGGCGCGCACCTCTTGGACGAAGCCGCCGCGGAACAAGCGCGAAGGCACAGCGGGGAATCGCAATAGGACACGCGTAACCTCGGCCCGAGTTCGCCATCCGCCCCCGCCTCGCCTCACGCGGCCCCGACTGACGGTTGCTGCGAGTGCACGGGCGGCCTTGGCGAAACCGCCCGGGCGGGCTTCGTTTGGCCGACTATGGCAGGGGGGTATTGCCCCGTCTCGGACCGCAACGAGGGAGAGGGCCCGCCATGGGGCACGATGGCGCACGCGACCGCAAGGACCAGCAGCTCGACCGTGATCGGGTCGTGGACGACGATCAGGCGCTGACCACGCAGCAGGGCGTCCGTGTCGACCACACCGACGATTCGCTCGCCGCGGGGGAGCGCGGCCCCACTCTGATGGAGGACTTCCACGTCAGGGAGAAGATCACCCACTTCGACCACGAGCGCATCCCCGAGCGCGTCGTCCACGCCCGCGGCGCCGGCGCCTACGGTGTCTTCCAGCCCTACGACGACTGGCTGGCCGAGTACACGACCGCCCGGTTCCTGACCGACCCGGCCGAGACCACGCCGGTCTTCCTGCGCTTCTCCACGGTCGCCGGCTCGCGCGGTTCGTCCGACACCGTCCGCGACGTGCGCGGGTTCGCCGTCAAGTTCTACACCGGCGAGGGCAATTACGACCTGGTGGGCAACAACTTCCCCGTCTTCTTCATCCAGGACGGGGCGAAGTTCCCCGACTTCGTCCACGCCGTCAAGCCCGAGCCGAAGAACGAGATCCCGCAGGCCGCCTCCGCGCACGACACGCTGTGGGACTTCGTGTCGCTCCAGCCCGAGACGCTCCACGCGATCATGTGGCTCATGTCCGACCGGGCCCTGCCGCGCTCCTACCGGATGATGCAGGGCTTCGGCGTGCACACGTTCCGCCTCGTCGACGCGAACGGGCGCGGCACCTTCGTCAAGTTCCACTGGAAGCCCGCGCTCGGCACGCACTCGCTGGTGTGGGACGAGGTGCAGAAGGTCGCCGGGGCCGACCCCGACTTCAACCGCCGCGACCTGTGGGACGCGATCGAGTCCGGGAACTTCCCCGAGTGGGAGCTGGGCGTGCAGCTCGTGCCCGAGGAGGACGAGTTCGCGTTCGACTTCGACCTCCTCGACGCCACCAAGCTCATACCTGAGGAGCAGGTGCCGGTGCGTCCGGTCGGGAAGATGACCCTCACCCGCAACCCGGACAACTTCTTCGCCGAGACCGAGCAGGTCGCCTTCCACACCGCGAACGTGGTGCCCGGCATCGACTTCACGAACGACCCGCTGCTCCAGGCCCGCAACTTCTCCTACCTCGACACCCAGCTCATCCGGCTGGGCGGCTCGAACTTCTCGCAGATCCCGGTCAATCGGCCCGTGGCCGAGGTCCACAACGACCAGCGCGACGGCTACGGCCAGCACCGGATCCACACCTCGGCGACCTCGTACAACAAGAACTCGATCAGCGCGAACGCCCCGATGCCCGGCTGCCCCGGCGCGTTCACGCACTACACCGAGAAGGTCGAGGGAACCAAGATCCGCAAGCGCTCGGAGAGCTTCAAGGACTTCTACAGCCAGCCGACGCTGTTCTGGAACTCCATGACCGAGGTCGAGGCCGAGCACATCGTGGCCGCGTTCCGCTTCGAGCTCGGCAAGGTGAACGACCGCGACATCCGCGCCCGCGTCGTCGACCAGCTGCGCTACGTCGACCTGGATCTGGCGGCGCGGGTGGCCGCGGGCATCGGCGTGCCCGCGCCGACCGAGGCCGGCCGGCCCAACCACGGCCGCACATCGCCGGCGCTCTCGCAGCTGAGCGACCCGGTCACCGGCGTCGCCACACGCAAGGTCGCGGTCCTCGCCGCCGACGGCGTCGACGGGGCCGGCGTCACCCGCCTCGTGGAGGACCTGCGCGCTCGGGGCGCGATCCCGGAGGTCGTGGGCCTCACGGACGGGACGGTCCGCAGTGACGACGGCGGCACCGTGGACGTCGACAAGGCGCTGCCGACGGTCGCCTCGGTCCTGTACGACGCGGTCGCCGTTCCCTGCGGGGCCGACAGCGCCGCCGCGCTCACGCGTGACGGCCGGGCCCTCCACTTCGTGACCGAGGCTTTCAAACACGGCAAGGCGATCGCCGGGTTCGGCGCGGGGCTCGACGTGCTGCGCGCCGCCCGGATCGGCGCGGGCTACGCCGAGGGCGCCGATCCGGTGGAGGACAAGGGCGTCGTGACCACGACCGCGCACGGCGGCGACCTGCCCTCGGGCTTCTTCGACGCCTTCGCGGACGCGATCGGCAAGCATCGCGCCTGGGCGCGCAAGACCGACGACGTCGCCGCCTGACCCGACACGCCGGCTGGAGCCGGGCACGGTGGCTCCTGCCGCGTGAGCCTGTGACAGGTGAAGGCCTCCGGGTGCGTGAGGTGTGTTCGACGGCTGAACGCCACGCAAGCGCTGCGGCATGAACGGACGACCGCCCGCCGCTCACTTTTGAGATATAACTCGACCTCGAGTTATTTGCGCCGTCGAGCGCAGACGCCAGTGGCCGGGAGGTGATCCTCCCGGCCACTGTTCTGCGGTGGTGCTCAGCCGAGGTCGGGGACCTCGTCGCGGGTGATGACGTAGTTGCTGCTGTAGACGTTGCGCAGGTGCGCGACGGAGTTGCTGACGGTGAGGTGCTCACCGTGCCAGGTGTTGAAGAGGACCCAGCGGGTGTCGGTGGACTGGAGCCGGGCGGGGTCGGGGATGGGGCCGTTCTCGTGCAGGGCGATCGGCATGGTGTTGCCGACGATGCCGCGCATCCGGTTGTACATCGCGTTCAGCGGGTCGTAGTTCCCGTTGCCCGCGTAGGTGTCGGCGCCTGAGAAGTCGACGTAGGCGTCACCTGGGTAGAAGGCGGCGTCAGGGGCGCCGTTGAAGGGGTGCAGCCAGATCAGGTTGTTCAGGCCCTTGGTGTGGGTGTAGTAGTCGTACATATAGCGCCACAGGCGGTTGTACTGCTGCCCGCCTTCTTTGCTCCACCAGAACCAGGTGCCGCCGGCCTCGTGGAAGGGCCGCCAGAGTGCCGCGACGCCGGCGTCCTCGAGCTGCTGGAGTTCGGCGGCGGCGCCGTCCAGCCGCTCGTGGAAGGAGCGGTTCTCGTTCGTCCCCGGGGTGAGGACGCGGTTGATGGAGACGGTCTGCAGGCTGCCGTCGTAGCCGTCGGGGAAGGTCGGGGCGCCCATGTGGTAGCCGATCATGGGGATGCCGCCGGCGTTCCACCAGTCGATGGCCCGCTGGGAGAAGTCGGGGGAGTCGCCGCGGTCGAGGCCGCGGATGGCCGGGTGCTTGCCGGTGTTGTTGTAGATGTAGTTCATCTCGTACTCGGGGCCGCCGATCCAGGTGGACTCCTGCTGCCCGGAGATGATGTGGTTGCCGTACTGGCTCTGGATGAAGCACAGCAGGTTCCGGGCCTGCTGCGTGGCGTTGGGGTTGTTCGGCTGGACGGTGCACTGCTGGCTGCCGCCGCCGTTGGACCACCGCTGGTTGGCCTGGCCGTTGCACTGCCAGAGCTGGGTCGCGGTGCCGTTGGCGGTGGCGGCGCCGACGACGTCGACGCAGAGGCCCGACTGCTCGCCGGTGATGCTGCCGTTGCTGTTGCGGTTGAACTGCTGGTTGGCGCCGCCGTTGCAGTTCCAGGTCACCAGCCGGGTTCCGGCGGCGGTCTGGTTGTTGTACGCGTCGAGGCAGCGGGTGCCGCCGAGGGTGCGCAGTTCACCGGCGGTCGTGAACTCCCATTGCTGGCTGGCCGCCCCGGAGCAGTCCCGGATGACGACGGCGGCGCCGGGGGTGGTGCTGCCGCCCGCGACGTCGAGGCAGCGACCGGAGGCGGCGCTGGTGAGCGTCGCCGTGGCGGCGGACGCGGTACCGGGATTGAGGGCGAGGCTTGCGGCGACCGCCGCGAGGGCGACGAGGAACGCCAGGACCAGGCGTCGCCATCGTTGCCGGGCTTCGGGCAGGACGGTTTGCATGATGTTCTCCAGTGTCGGTGAGAGGCGGCAGGGCACGGGATCCGCTGGGGGCGAGGCCCCGTCGGCGGCGGCCCTACTTACTTGAGTTGATAAATTTACTACATAAAGTGATACGTGTCGATAGATCAACTCTGGAGGATCCGCAACGGACGGCTCTTGCGGCCGGGAGTCACTCGTGGAAGGCCTGGTCCATTGTCGCGAGGACGTCCGCGGGGGTGCTCTGGCCGCTGAAGACGGCCTGCACCCCGTCGAAGAGCGCGGGTTGGACGGTGGTGCTGGGCCAGAGCTGGTCGGGCCAGGAAGCGACCCTTCCTTCGTTGACGTAACCGGTGACGAGCTGGGCTACCGCGCTGTCCTGCGCCATGTCGCCCGGGAGGGCGGCGGTGTCGCCGTACCGGTCGGCGTAGGCGATCTGCGTCTCGGGTTCGGCGAGGAAGGCGAGGAACTCCTTGGCGAGGTCGGTCTTGTCGGTCGCGGCGTTGACGGCGAACGAGGGGCCGGTCGTCGCCGACAGGAAGGTGTCCGCCGGGTCGTCGGTGGCGGGGAAGGCCGCATAGGTGAGTTCGAGGCCCTCGGGTCCGCCTGCGGCGATCGTCGAGTTCTCGGCGGCGACGCTGACCGTTGCGAGGGTGTCGCCGCTGCGCACGGCGTCCTGCACTTCCGAATAAGGAGTGCCGTTGGGCGACTCGTTGAAGCAGCCGGCGTCGTTCATCTCGACGTACTGCTCCAGTGCGGTCTGCCACGGGGAGTCGGCGAACGTCGCGGTCCCCTCGACCTGGTGCTGCGCGAAGTCGGGATCCTCGGCGTAGACCAGGGTGGCGGTGAGCGCGTACGGGATGAGCTGCGTGGTCCAGGTGTCGGAGAGGCCGAGCCCGTAGGCGACCTTGCCGGCTTCGGCTGCGTCGGTGCAGAACTGCAGCACCTCGGTCCAGGTGGCGGGTGCGGTCAGCCCCAGTTCGTCGAGGGCGCCCTGGTTGTAGATGCCGCCGATCGAGGAGAACGTCATCGGGACCGCCACCAGCGCACCGTCGTCGGTGGTGAGCAGGTCGCGTGAGGACTCTGGGACGGTGTCGGCCCAGTCGGCGTCGGAGACGTCGAGGAGGAAGCCCTTGTCGCCGGCGATCTTGACGCTGACGTTGTTGCCGGTGCCGGGGAAGACCTGGATGACGTCCGGTGCGGTGCCGCCGGTGAGCTGAGTGGCGGTCACCTGCTGGTAGTTCTCGGGGGAGTCGCGGACTTCGACCGTGACGCCGGGATTGGCCTCTTCGAAGGCGGCGATGACCGCCTTCATGGCGTCGCCGCCGTTGGTCGCCACGGTGAGGACGTTCGCGTCGTCGCTCCCGCCGCCGGTGGAGCAGCCCGCGAGGGCCGTGGCGGTGAGGGCCGCCGCGAGCGCGGCCGCTCCGGTGCGGCGGCGTGTCTTCGTTGACAGCATGATGGTTCCTTCCGAATGGGTTGGGCGGTGGGCGGTGGGCGGTGGCTCATCCTTTGAGTCCGGAGGCGAAGCCCCGCATGATGAAGCGCTGCATCAGGACGTAGGCGATGAGGATCGGGACCACCGAGGTGATCAGGGCGGAGAAGACCATCGGCCAGTCCGCTCCGTAGAGGCTGACGAAGGTGAAGACCGACAGCGGCGCGGTCCGGCTGTCGCCGCCGGTGAGGTACAGCAGGGGCGTGAAGAAGTCGTTCCAGATCGCCAGGGCGGTGAGGATGCCGACGGTGCCGGTGACCGGCCGCAGCAGTGGGAAGACCACCGACCAGAACATCCGCATCGGCATGGCGCCGTCGATCGTGGCCGACTCCTCGTACTCCTTCGGCAGGTCCCGCAGGAACACGGAGTAGAGGAAGATCGCGAACGGCATGAATCCGCCGACGTTGATGAGCACGACCGCGAGCGGATTGCCCACCATCCCGAGCTTGGCGAACGCCAGGTACAGCGGCAGCATCGCGAGTTGCCCGGGGAAGAGGAATCCGGCGAGGAAGAGGTAGAACAGGCCCTTCGTCCAGTGCTGGGTGCGGCGGGTGAGGGTGTAGGCGGCGGTCGACGCCAACGCGATGATGAGCGCGACGGAGACGCCGGTGATCCAGGTGCTGTTGATGATGCTCGGGCCCATGGCGGACTCGACCCACGCGTCGCCCAGGTTCGAGAAGTCCAGCGGCCAGGTGAAGCCGAGGAAGCCTTGGACGCCGTCCGGGTGGCGCAGGGCGACTGCGACGAGGACGAACATCGGCACCATGAACACGAAGGCGACCGCGAGCAGTGCGATTTCGAGGCAGCACGTGCGCCAGGTGTAGCGGTTCATGCGAGGGCCTTCCGCTGGGTGAGGCGGAACTGGACGAAGCCGATCACGCCGACGAGCAGGGTGAGGATCGCGCCTTGGGCGAGGGCGTTCGGGTATTCGAGGTAGGTGAAGGCGGTCTTGTAGACGATGGTCGCCATGGTCTCGCTGGCGCCGGAGGGGCCGCCCTCGCTCATGGAGAAGACCGTGTCGAACTGCTTGAGGTTGCCGATGACGCACAGCAGGAGGTTGACGACGATGGCGCCGTTGATGAGCGGCAGGGTGATCGACCAGGTGCGCCGGGCGGCCCCCGCGCCGTCGATGGCCGCCGCTTCGAGGGCCTCTGCCGGGACGGCCTGCAGCCCGGCCAGATAGATGACCATCGAGTAGCCCGCGCCCTGCCAGATGACGGCCGCGCAGATCGAGTAGAGGACGATCTCGGGGTCGCCGAGCCAGTTCTGGCGCCAGGCGCCGAGGCCGGTCGATTCGAGGAGGCCGTTGAGCGTGCCGTTGGGGGTGAGCAGGTACTTCCACAGGTATCCGGCGACGATCGGCGTCAGCACGACCGGCAGGAAGAACACGAGGCGGAGCAGGTGGCGGCTCTTGACCCGGCTGTTGACGCCCAGGGCGAGCAGGAGGCCTATGACGTTCTGGCCGATGGTGACGATGAGCGTCAGCATGAAGGTGTTGAGGATGGCCTGGAGCGAGTTCGGGTCGGACAGGACCGCCCGGTAGTTGTCGATCCCGACCGGCGCCCATGTGCTGCCGAGGCCGTCCCAGTCGGTGAACGAGAAGAACAGCCCTTGACCGTTGGGGATCAGCACGATCGCGAGGTAGAGCAGCACTGCAGGGGCGAGGAACCACACCGGCGGTTTGATGCCTGCGGTGCGCACCGGCTTGGCGCTCCTGCTCTTGATCGGCATCATGGCGGGCCTGGTCGCCGTTGGCGCCGTCCGCGTCGAGGAGGTCATGGCAGGACCCGCCTCGATGGCGTGAGGTCGGGGGACACGGCAGCTCCTTTGCTGGCGGCACCAGCTCCTGGTGCGACTAAAAACGTTTCAAGTGGTTCGAGTTCCGACGATAGAGCTGCGCGGACGGCGCTGTCAATTCTTTGCTTGCAAAAATCAAAAAACGTTTTTAGGATGGGATTCCCGCATGCGGACCCCGCCGCGCGCTCGAGAAGATGGGCAACCTGTGAGCCGACACGATGCCGCAGTGACCGCGACACACCGTCCCTGGACGCTCCCGCCGGCCGTCTCGCCGATGGCCCCGTCCGACCACCGGATCGGCCTGACCAGCCAGTACCTGACCCGGAAGGGCGAGCCCTGGTTCCCCGTCTCCGGCGAGCTCCACTACAGCCGGGTGCCGCGGGAGGCCTGGCGGCGCCGGCTCCGGGCCATGCGCAATGGCGGGGTGAACACCGTCGCGACCTACGTCTTCTGGAACCACCACCAGCCCGAGCGCGAAGCGCCCCCGTCGTTCGAGGGCGGCCGCGACATCAGCGCGTTCGTGGACCTGTGCGCCGAGACCGGCCTCGAAGTGGTGCTGCGGATCGGGCCGTGGTGCCACGGAGAGGTGCGCAACGGCGGCTTCCCCGACTGGGTCCAGGAGGCCGGCGTCCGCCACCGGACCGACGACCCGGCCTACCTCGCGCTCGTCGAGCCCTGGTTCGCCGCGCTCGCCGACCACCTCTCCGCGCACTTCGAGCCGGGAAGTCCGGTCATCGGCATCCAGGTCGAGAACGAGCTCTACGACCAGCCCGGCCACATCGCGACGTTGAAGCGCACGGCGGTCGCAGCCGGCATGCGGGCTCCACTCTGGATGGCCACCGCCTGGGGCGGCGCAGCGCTGCCCGAGGACGAGGTCGTCCCCATGTACGGCGGCTACGCGGACGGCTTCTGGGTCGACGCCGGCGCCCCGTGGGACGTGACGTTCCGCGAGCACTTCTTCTTCCGGCACGTGTGGGACGACCCGGGCATCGGCGCCGACCTGCGGGCCCTCGCCACCGAGACCGGTCCGGAGTCGCGCTCGCCCTCGGCCGTGTTCCCGCCGGTGACCTGCGAACTGGGCGGAGGCATGGCCACCGCCTACCACCGCCGGCCCGTACTGGAGGCCGAGGACATCGCCGCGGTCGCCAACGTCAAGCTGGGCAACGGATCGGCCTGGCAGGGGTACTACATGTTCGCGGGCGGACTCAATCCCGGCCTCGACCTGCAGGAGTCCCACGCGACGGGCTACCCGAACGACCTGCCGCAGATCGACTACGACTTCCACGCCCCGATCGGCGCCGCCGGGCAGCTGACCCGCACGCACGCCCTGCTGCGCCAGCAGCACGCCTTCCTTGCGGCCGTAGGCGACCAGCTCGTGCAGATGCCCTCCACGCTGCCCGACCGCGTGCCCGCCGACGTCTTCGACACCGAGACGCTGCGGTGGGCGGTCCGCTCCGACGGCGAGTGCGGCTTCGTGTTCGTCAACCGCCGCCAGCCGCACGAGGCGCTGGGCCCGAGCGCCCCGGTCGCCTTCGCGATCGCGCTGCCCGGCGGCACCCTCGCCTTCCCCGACGAGCCCGTCACGATCCCCGCCGGGACCATCGCGCGGTTCCCCTTCGGCCTCCAGATCGGACGGACGCGTCTCGACTGGGCGACGGCGAACCTGCTGACGCTCCTGGACCGTCCCGGTGGCGGGCGCATTGCGGTCCTCGCGGCGGTTCCCGGCATCAACGCGCGGACCGCTGTCGAGGGGACCGTGTCCGAGGTGGATCCGGATCGGGTGTGGACCTTCGAACACGGCGAGGACGCGGTCGTCGTCCTGCCTGCCGCGGTCGCCGAGGACGTTTGGGTGATCGACGGCGAGCTCTACACGAGTGCCGACGAACTGGACGTGGACGACGCAGGAGTGCTCACGTGGGTCCGCAATGGCGGACCCGCCGCCCGATTCGACACCGAGCGCCTGCGGTTCCGCACACTCGTGCCCGAGCCCGGCCCGGCCGCCGCGTCCGTCGACCTCCCTGCCGAGGCGTCTCGTCCGGCCTCCGAACCGCTGGTCGACTACGGTTCCGCGAACGGCCGGGCCTCCGCTCCGTCGCTTGAGCGGGTGGTCGCGGAAGGGGCCCGCTACGACATCGCCGTCCCCGCCACGTTGCAGGACAGCGGCTTCGAGCTGACGATCGACTGGATCGGGGACGTCGCCGTGATCGAGGCCGACGGCGTCCTGGTGTCCGACCGGTTCTGGGACGGCACACCGTGGACGATCGCGATCCCCGCCGGGACCACCGAGCTCACCGTCCACGTCCTGCCGCTCCACCCGCAGGCGCCGATCTGGCTCCACCCCGATGCGCGCGAACGGCTCAACGGCACTGAGGAACAAGGCCTCATCAGCGCGCGGGCCCGCTCTGTCGCCGCGCGCCGGCACCGCCTCGGAGGACAACCGTGACCGGCCCTTACGCCTACGCGCTCAAGGCGGCCGGGCACGCCGACCCGGTCGCCGCGCCGACCCCCCGGCCCGTCCTGTCATGGCGTGTCGGCGGCGAGCCCCGCCCGCCCTTGCGACGGTTCGCGATTCGCCGGGCCGACACGGCCGCCGGACTTTCGGGGGCGCCCGTGACCGAGACCGATACTCCCTCGGCCCCCTGGCCTGGTCCCGATCTGGGTCCCGGCGAGATCGCCTTCTGGCAGGTCGGCGCGTGTACTGACGAGGGTGTCTCCTGGTCGAGCCCCGCAATGGTCGAAGCCCCGATATGGGACCTGGCCGACGCGGTCGCGATCACTCACCCGGCCTGGCTCGAGCCGACGGCATGGCGGCCGCTGCCGGAACTGCGGCGGACCGTCGCGGTCGCCGCCACGGTCGTGCGCGCCCGGCTCGCGTTCACCGGCAACGGCGTCGTCGTCCCGCTCGTCGACGGCGCACCGGTGATCACCGGCCTGCTCGAGCCCGGGTACGCCCCGCCCGACGGGCCGACGGCCGCCGTCTCGTGGGACGTCACCGCCGCTCTTACCGAAGGCGCGCATACGATCACGCTCGCACTCGGCTCCGGTATGGCGTTCCTCCCGGACGAGCCGGACCGGTACACCAAGTACCGGCGCACCGGTGAGCCACTGTGGACGCGCGCCGCACTCCACCTCTACCACCTGGACGGCCGCGTCGAGGCCGTCACCACCGGCCCCGACTGGGAAGCGCGACTCGGCACCACCACTGCCGCCCACTGGTACGGCGGCGAATCGTTCGACGCCTTCGCCGCCGGCGACTGGGGTCCGGTGGCCCTCACCGCGGGCACGGGCCACACCTGGCGCTGGGCGCCACCGGTGCAGGTGACCGAGACCGTGACGGCCGAGCGGATCAGGGACGATGAGGACTGCCGCGTCTTCGACATCGGCGTCAACACCGCAGGACGACCGCGACTCCTTCTCACCGGCCCCGCCGAAGGGCCGCTGACCATCGCGCCCGCCGAACTCCTCGACACCGCCCCCGGGGGTGTCGACCAGTCCACGACCGGTGCGCCCATCTGGGACTACGCGCGGCTCGGCCCTCAGCAGCGCGAGTGGACGCCCTCCTTCGTCTACCACGGCGCCCGCTATCTCGAGGTGGGCGGCGCCCCGGCCGACGCCGCGATCGACTTCGAGATCATGCGCGTCGCCAACGAACCGGTGCAGGCCTTCACGACCTCCCACCCCTTCCTCGACCGCCTCCACACCGTCATCGACCGCGCGGTGCAGTCCAATATGTACAGCGTCTTCACCGACTGCCCGCACCGCGAGAAGCTCGGCTGGCTCGAGCAGCTCCATTTCTGCTTCGACGCGCTGGCGCGCGGCTACGACGTCAAGGCCCACTTGCAGGACGCGGTCCACCACATGGCCGCCTCGCAGACCGCCTCCGGCCTCATCCCCAGCATCGCCCCCGAGCACGTGGTGTTCGACTTCGACGCCCACTGCGGCGATTCCACCGCGTTCCGCGACGACCCGAACTGGGGCCGGGCGATCCTCGAAGTCCCCTGGCTGCTATACCGCCACTACGGCGACGCCACCGCGCTCGCGGCCGCCTGGCCCGCCGCCGTCCGCTACCTCGACCATCTCCGCGGCCGGTCCCGCGGGCAGCTGCTCGACCACGGGCTGGGGGACTGGGTCGCCCTCGACGACTCGACGCCCGTGGGCATGACCGCCACCTGGGGCTACGCCCGGGCGGCCGAGACCGCCGCGAACGCTGCGGCGGTGCTCGGTGACCACGGCGCGCACGAGCGGTACGCGAAACTCGCCCGGGAGATCTGGAACGCCTGGCGCGACCGCTACCGCGACGACGCGGGCGTATGGGGCTCGGGCTCGCAGGCGAGCTGGGCCCTGGCGCTGAGCGCGCCCGTCCTCGACCCCGGCGAGCGCACCGATGTCTATGTGCGCCTGCGGAAATCGATCGAAGCGGGCGGGGCGTTCACCGTCGGTGAGATCGCCCTTCCGGCCTTGATCGACGCGCTCACCGACCACGGCGACGGCGCGCTGCTGCTCGAGATCATGCAGCGCGAGGACGTCCCCGGCTACGGCCTCCAGCTCGCCGCCGGCGCGACCGCCCTGACCGAGTCGTGGCAGGGCGCCGACGGCCAAGCGGGCGTGGTCTCGCAGAACCACTTCATGCTCGGCGCGATCGACGCCTGGATCCTCGGCCGCGTCGCCGGACTGCGCCCGCATCCGGACCACATCGGCTGGCGGCACGTCGTCATCGACCCGCTCGACCTCCCCGAGGTCGAGTCCGCGACCCTGGCCTACGAATCCCCGTACGGCCGATACGAGGTCGCATGGAGCCGCGACCAGGACGGCGTCCGGCACCTGCGCTACGCCGCGCCGCCCGGCGCGGTCGTCGAGGTCCCGGACCATCCCGGACGACCGGTCGAGGTCGAGCGAACGCACACCGACCACGGCGGGGCCGGGCATGGCGCAGAATAGGCTCGGACCGAACCTCGGACCGGCATCGCGGCACGCCACCGCGCCGCACACCGACAGGAGCGACATGGCCGACCAGGAGTACTCGCGGCCGCGCCCGCGCCGCCGCCGCGAAGGCATCACCATCCAGGACGTGGCCGACGTCGCGGGCGTGTCCATCGGCACGGTCTCCCGGGTCCTCAACGACCGCAACTGGGTCAGCCCCGCCACCCGCGAGAAGGTCATGGACGCGGTCCGCAAGACCGGGTTCACCGCGAACGCCCGCGCCCGGGCACTGGTCATGCAGCGCACCAGCAGCGTCGCCCTCGTCCTCGGCGCCGCGCCCACCGCGCTGTTCGAGGACCCGAACTACGCCCTGATCCTCCAGGAGGCGAGCCGCGAACTCGCCGCGGCGAACTACTCCCTGGTCTTCCTCACCGCCGCGGACGCCGCCGAGCGCGACCGCGTCGCGGCGTTCATCCGCGCCGGCCACGTCGACGGCGTCATGTTCGTCAGCCCCGCCGAGAGCGGCCACGACCCGCTGCTCGACCTGCTCGAGTCCCGGGCACTGCCCGTGGTCGTCTGCGGCAACCCCTTCGCCGAAGCGCGCCGGCTCGCCCTCGTCCGCACCGACGACGCCCCCGGCTGCGAAGCGCTCGGCCGCCACTTCCGCGACCAGGGCTACCGGCGCACCGCCGCGATCGCCGCCTACCCCGACACCCTCGGCCCGCAGCAGCGCATTGAGGCGTTCACGCGCGGACTCGGCCGCGACCTCGCCCACCTCCAACCGGCCTCGCAGTACTCGCAGGCCGACGGGTACGCCGCCATGGCCGCACTGCTCGACGGCGACCTCGGCATCGACAGCGTCTTCGCCACCTCCGACCTGCTCGCCGCCGGCGCCATCGACGCCCTCCGCGCCCGCGGGCTGGAGGTGCCCGGCGACATCGCCGTCGCCGGCTTCGACGACTCCGCGGTCGCCACCCGCAGCGCTCCGGCCCTCACCACCGTCCACCAGCCCGTGGCGGCGGTCGCCCAGGCCATGGTCCGCGAAGTGCTGCAGGCCATCGACGGCACCGAGGCCACCACGCGCGTGCTGCCCACCGAACTGATCATCCGCGAATCCGCCTGACCCGGACGAGACCATCATGGACGCCACACCCTCCGCGCCGCCGGCGCGCGTCATCGCCGACTTCACCGAGACGATCAACCCCCATGCGAGCCCCGACCTGTTCGGGCTCTCCAACGAACCGAGCAAGGACCATGCCGCGCAGGTCTACCCGCTCCTGCAGGCCGCGGGCATCCGGTTCCAGCGGGGGACCCTGCACGTCAACCGGCTCTTCGACGAGCCCTTTCCCGGCGCGACCCTCGAGGACTGGCGCGCGAACACCGGCGGCATCCGCGAGAGCGGCAACTGGGACTGGCGGCCGCTGGGCTGGCTCGATCACGCCAGGAGGCACGGCATCCGCACGCAGCTCAACCTGCTGCAGATCCCGAACTGGTTGTCCCACAACGGGACCGCCAGTGGAATTCCTGCGGACTGGGAGGCCTGGCGGCACGTCGTCGGCACTGTGATCGAGCGCTTCGGCGACCGGATCGACTCCGTGGATGTGCTCAACGAGCCGATGACACCGGTGATGATCGACCTCGAAGGCACCGCTTACACCAGCCAGGAGGCCGCGGCCGCCGACCTGTACGTCCACACTGCACACGCGGTGAGGGAGGCGAACCCGGACCTCATCGTCGGCGGCCCCGGCGAGGACCGGCGCGGCGGCGAGTTCGGTTCGCTCGGCACGATCCTGCGGGATCCGCGCGTGACGCCGGCCGACCTCCGGTTCGTCTCCTACCACGCCTACGACCCCTACCCCGGGCGCCGGCTCGAACTCGCCGCACTCGACGAGCTGCTCGAATCCACTGGGCGGCAACGACTCCCGGTATACCTCAACGAGTGGAACCACGACTACTTCGGCGACACCACCGCCCCGGAGGTCAAGGGCGAACGCGCCGTCGCCTTCGCCGCGCGGACCCTCATCGACCTCGCCAACGAACCGCGGCTGGCCGGTGCGGCCTTCATGTCCGCCCTCCCCGGCAACGTCCCGCTCGACCCCGACCAGAACGCCCCCGGCCTCGTGATCGCCCAGGCCGTCTACGACTGGCACGGCGACCATGCGGTCCTGTGGCCGCAGTCCCGCGCGTTCGCGCTCTTCAGCGTCGCCATGGGACTGGGGGCGGGGCCCTTCCGCACCTGCGCGGTCACCGCGCCCGATCCACTTGCCGCCCTTGCCTTCGTCAACACTGACGGCCGGGAGGGCGTAGTGGTCGTCAATGACGGTCCCGAGCCGTCCAGCTGCCGGGTCGAGCTCCCCGGCGTCACCGCCACCACCGGCGACCTCTGCAACGCGCTGCCGGGTGCACCGGGATTGGATTGCACCCGAATCGATCTGGCTCCGACCCCCGACGGCGCTGCCGCGCTGCTCAGCCTGGCTCCGTACTCCGCCGCAGGGCTGCTCTGTCCTTAGCGGTCGCGCAGGCGATGGGCCGAGCGCCCGGATCAAGGCATCGAAGTTCTTGACTATATGGAATTGTATCGATATTATCGACTTCGCTGAAAACGTTTTTAGTACTATTTGGTCGGTCAAGTCCGGGAGCTGCGGCCGCACTCCCTGAACTCGGCCCGCTGCATGGACGGCGCTTTCGTCGTCACTTCCCTCACGTCCTCCATGAAGGAGCCTTCATGTCCTTGAACCGAAGAGCACTGCTGAGCCTGAGCGCGGCCGGAGCGGTCGGAGTGGGCGCGTCCCTCCTCGGCGCCGGGCCGGCACTCGCCGCCAGCGCGCCGTCCACCCCGTTCGCCGTCGGTGTGCGCCAGTACAGCTGGACGCGCGGCTCGCGCCGGATCACCACCCACGTGTACTACCCCGCCACCGGCACCCCCGGCGGCAACCCGATCACCAACGCGCCCGTCGCCAACGGCGTCTTCCCCATCTGCGAGTACACGCACGGCAGCGGCGGGAGTCCGCAGGCCGGTATGGGGCACATCCGTCCGCTGGCCGCGGCCGGCTTCATCGTCCCCGCCCCCGTGTTCACCAGCGCGAGCATCAGCGAGGCGTACAACGGCAACCTGTCGCGGGACGTCTCGGAGGTCCTCACCCGCACCATCGCCCTGAACGGCGGCAGCGACCCGCTGGCCGGCCACATCAACACCACCGCCGTCGGCGTCTCCGGCTACTCCATGGGCGGCATGACCACCCACGGGCTGCTCAGCGCCTGGCCCGACTCCCGCATCAAGGCCGCGGTCCCCGTCGCCTGCGTGGACATGGGCAACCCCGGCGGCACGGTCAACGCCAATGTGCTGTTCATCCACGGCGACCGGGACCAGGTGTGCCCGCTCTCCTCAGCCCGGCAGGCCTACTCCGAACTGCCCTCGCCCAAGGCGTTTCTCACCTTCGTCGGCGCGGACCACGGCGGCACCGCCTGGGGCGCCACCAGCGCTGTGGCCATGAGGACCTGGATCGACTGGCTGCGCTGGAGCCTCTACGGCGACACCGCGGCCCGGGACCGGCTCCCGGCGGACGCCACCGGTTCGGGTGCGAGGTGGGAAGCCTCGCTCGGCGGCACCACGCCGTCCGAGCCCGGCACGTACCGCCTGGTCGCGCAGCACTCCGGCAAGTACGCCGACATCGACGGGATCTCTACGAGCGCCGGGGCGCTGCTCCACCAGTGGGCGGGCACCGGCGGCACCAACCAGCAGTTCCAGTTCATCGACGCCGGGGAGGGCCACTTCAAGATCAAGGCCCGGCATTCGGGGCTTGTGCTCCAGGTGGCGGGCAACGAGAACGGTGCGAACATCACGCAGCAGGCCGATTCGGGCGCCGCGAGCCAGCACTGGCGCATCACCGATCACGGCGGCGGGGTCGTCAGTTTGGTCAACCGGCAGTCGGGCCTGGCCATGGACGTCTACGAGCGGTCCACAGCGGACGGTGCCCGCATCTCCCAGTACACCTACAACGGCGGTACCAACCAGCGCTTCGCCCGCCAGGCGGTCTGATCGCGAAGGACCGTGGTGGCTCGGCGGCATCCGAGGATGCTGCCGAGCCGCATGTCAAGGAGCGTCAGGGGATTCGAGGAGGTTGCGGAGGACCACGGTGGCCGCGCCGATGGCGGCCGCCTGTGTGACGTCGGGGGCGAGTTCGACCCGGGTGGCATGGACGTGGCGCATGAAGACCGCCTGGTCGAGGATGGCTTGGAGCGTGTCGCGGTAGGTCGGTCCGAGGTCGGCGAACGCCCTGCCGGCAAGGACGACTCTGCCGATGTCGAAGAGGTTCACGAGCGTGACGGTGGCGATGGCGAGCTTCTGCGCCGAAGCGTCGATGAGGTCGGCTGCGGCTGCATCGCCGTCGAGGGCGGCGCGGCCTATGGACAGGATTGCTGCGAGCGGGCCGGCGCCGCTCTCGATACGTCCGGCGAGCAGCGGATCGGCCAGGGCCTGCTCCATGACCGCGGTCGGGCCCGCTGCAGTGTCGAGGCAGCCGCGGTTGCCGCAGGTGCACTGGGGCCCGAGGGCATCGACGGAGATGTGCCCGAGCTCGAGGCCGTTCGAGGTGACACCCCTGTAGGGCTGACCGTCGAGGATGAGGCCCGCGCCGATGCCTCCGCACATGTACACGACGACGAAACTCGACGCTGCGCCGCTCAGCGTCTGGATGCCGATGCCCGCAGCGGTCGCGTCGTTCTCCACGGCCACGGGGATTCCCGTCGCTTTCGAGAGCGACACGGCGAGTGGGTGTCCCTGCCAGTCCGGGGTCGGCTGCGGCGTGAGCAGGACGCCGGCCTTCCGGTCCTGCGGCCCGTAGGTGGCCAGGCCGACCCCGAGCACTCGGTCGCGCGGAACGGCGGCGTCCTTCAGGAGCAGGCGAACGGCCTCGGCGAGTTCGGCGATCACCGTCTCGGGGGGCCGCAGCCCGGGCGCGATCAGGTCCCGCTGCGCCACGACGCCGCCGGCCAGGTCGACCACCACGCCCGTCCCGGAATACGCGTCGAACTGGAGGCCGATCATGTAGCGGGCGTCGGCTTTGATCCCGACGAGGCGTCGTGGTTTCCCTTGGTTCGAGGGGACGGTGCCGACTTCGTGGACCAGGTCGAGGTCCTCGAGCTTGCGGACGGCGCGAGTCATGGTCGCCTGTGTGAACCCGGTGGCTCCGGCCAGTTCGACCCGGCTGACGGCGCCGCGTTCGCGGATGAGGCTGAGCACCACGGCCAGGGTCGGCATTCGTGTGGCGGCCCCGAAGGAACGCAATGTGGCCTCCAGTGCAGGCGTGTTGTGGGCGGTGGTCGGCAGGCCTCACGATACTTGATCGGCCGGACACCGCTTCCACGGAAACCGCGCGCAGAGGCCGGACCGGCCGGGGTGCCGCTCGACTACGACGCCGACACGCCACCGGGCGACTCGCCTAGTCGAGGCGTTCGCCGTGCTCAGCCGGGAGGGCCGATCGCGGTCGCCAGTGCTCGGCTGAGCGGATCAGGTCCTCGCCGACCTGGCGCAGGAACCGCGCCATCCCGTCGAGCCGTTCGGCGGCGGGCGTTCCGGCGCCGAGGAGGTCGGCGGCCTCGCGCGAGGCGTCGGCCAAGAGGTTGTTGGTGTTCGCGCTGGCGATCATCGCGCGGTACCAGACGTCCTCGTCGATCCGGTACCGCTCCTTGCGGCCCTGGCCCTTCTCCCGGGTGATGAGCTGCTGCTCTTCGAGATAGCGCACTGCGGTCGAGACCGAGGCGGCGCTGACGCGGAGCCGGGAGACGAGCTCGGCAGCGGTCACCGCTCCCGAATCGGTGGTGTAGAGGCACGCCAGCACTCCGGCGGGCATGGTCGGCAGCCCGGTCTGGACGAGCAGTGTCGCCAGGCGGGTCTCGGCCTCCCGCAACGCCTCCGGATCGCGTCCGTCCGAGTCGGGAGCGGGGATCGGCCGCGAGCCCGCATTCGGCACGCGCGCCTTCGCGATGCGGTGGGCCTTCTCGGCCCGGTATTCGCGCGGGCCGCCGCCGCGCATGACCTCGCGGGTCACCGTGGAGGTGGGGCGGTCGAGGCGGCGGGCGATCTCGGCGTAGCTGAGGTCCTGGGCGAGGCCGGCGGCGATGCGCCGGCGGTCCTGATAGGTCAAACGGCCGGCTGCCATCCGGGCCTCCTCTCGTGCAGTGCGACACCGGCAAGTATGCCCTCCGTCGCGTACAGAACGCAACGACCGGTCCGCTCGTTGCATTCAGTGGCAATGGCAGTGCAATGAAATAGCCGTGTTGATGTGCTGCAACGACTGTCGACTCGATTTTCGATGTTGTGCGAACCTTGAACGCAACGTAGCTTTTGATCCAGACCGAACAAGCGGAGCCGCCCGGGAGACGGGCGGCGGATCGAAACCAGGAGACCGACATGACCATCGACATCAAGCGCTGGCAGACCCGGCTCGACGAGCTCATCGCCGAGCACCACGTCCCCGGCGCGAGCCTGGCCCTGCTCCACAAGGGTCAGATCCACGAGATCGCCTCCGGCGTCCTCCACCAGGACACCGGCGTCCCCGTCACCTCCGACGCGACCTTCCAGATCGGCTCGCTCACCAAGGTCTACACCGCGTCGCTCATCATGCACCTGGTCGGCACCGGCGAACTCGACCTCGAAGCGAAGGTCGCCGACGTCATCGACGGCTTCGCCGTCGGCGAGTCCGCCAAGGAGATCACGGTCCGCCAGCTGCTCAACCACACCAGCGGCCTCGAAGCCGACGGCGTGTTCGACACCGGCCGCGGCGACGACGCCCTCGAGCGCTACGTGGAAGTCGCCGCCGAGAAGACCGGCCAGGCCCTGCCGCCGGGGGAGATGTTCTCCTACTCCAACCCCGCCTACATGATCCTGGGCCGCATCGCCGAGATCGTCACCGGACTGCCCTACGACCAGGCCCTCAAGGCCCGCCTGTTCGACCCGCTCGGCCTCACGCACTCGATGCTCCTGCCCGAAGACGTGCTGCGCTTCCCCAATGCCATGGGCCACTACGGCGAACAGGGCGAGGCGCCCGTGCCGGCCCCGACCTGGGCCTGGGCCCCGCGCTCGGCCTGGCCCGCGGGCGGGGTCTCGGCCACCGCGGCCGACGTCGTGCGCTTCACCAAGATGCACCTGGACGGCGGCTACGCTCCCGACGGCACGAAGGTCATCGACACCGGCGCGGTAGTCGCCATGCAGCAGACCGAGACCGAGGTCCCCGACAAGCTCCTCGGCACCCACTGGGGCCTGGGCTGGGGCCTGTTCGACTGGAAGGGCGGCCAGGCCATCGGCCACGACGGATCCGCGGTCTACCTGCTCGGCTACCTGCGCGCCGTCCCCGCCAAAGGCGTCGCCATCGCCCTGCTCACCAACAACGCCGTCGGCGGACCCCAGGTCTACGAGTGGAGTTCGTCGACAGCCTGGAAGGCACCTCCCCGCCCTTCGACCTCGAACTCGCCTCCCTCGGCGACGACGTCTGGGCCACCCGGCGCCCCGGCGAGCAGGGCTGGTACCTGCCCGTGGCCTTCACGAAGCGGCCCGACGGGCGCGGCTACCTCTCCTACGGCGCCCGCGCCACCCCCAAGATCGCCTGAACGCCGCAGACGGAGGGCGGCATGCGGCAAGGATGCCGCGCTCTCACGGCATACGAAGAGCGGCCATCGCCGATGGCCGCTCTTCGTATGCGTTGGTAGTGCTGCGGTTCGGTCAGGCGAGCGCTCGGTGGGCGAGTTCGAGGCCGGCGGTGCGGAGTGCGGCGAGGTCGAGGTTGAGGAGGCGGCCGTCGCGTTTGACGACGTGGCCGTCGACGATGACAGTGTGGACGTCGGCCGCCGTCACTGCGGTGACCACGCCGCCGCCGCTCGGGTGGCTGAGGCCGTCGATCAGGATGATGTCGGCTCTCTTGCCCACGGTGATCGAGCCCGTCCGACCGCCGAGGCCGATCGACCGGGCACCGTGGACGGTCGCGTTCGAAAGCACCTGCGCTGCAGAATACATGGTGCTCGAGCGCATCCGCTCGAATCGGAGTGTGTCGCGCATCGGCTCGAACAGGTCGGCGGGCGCATTGACGACGACATCGGTGCCGAGTGCCGCGTGCCCTCCCGCGTCGAGGAACGTGCCGAAGGCCGAGGCGCCGTGGCCCATGGTCGCCTCCACGACCGGGGTGACCGTGACGGCCACGCCGGCATCGGCCAGCATTCGCGCTTCGGCCGGTGTCATGGCGTTCATGTGGACGAGGTTGAGGTCGGGCCCGAGCAGGCCCGCCTCGTGCATCCGCGGGAACGGGGAATCCGGTCCGCCACTGGCGTGCATCGACACCGGCAGACCGAGCTCGCGGGCCATGGCGATGTCGCGAACGCCGTCCTCCCACGACCCGTACTGCGGTCCCATGATCGCCAGGCCGCCGGTGATCAGGCCGTCCATGGCGGCCAGTCGTTTCAGGTCGGTCTCGCCGGCGGGGGCCGTGTGGCCGACCACGGCTCGCAAACCGCTGGCGGCGTAGCCCTCCAGCACCGCATCGGTGTGCTCAGGCGTGAGGGTTGTGTTGTTCCAGTCGAAGACGGCGGCGATGCCCGCATTGAGCGCTTCGGCCGCTCCGAGCATGACGGCAAGTCGCGCGTCCTCGGGGCGATAGGCGGACAGGGCGCGTCCGAGCACTGTGCGGAAGTAGTCCGGCAGGGTCATGTCGGCGCCGATCCCGCGCAGCGGCGCCTGCCAGACGTGGCGGTGCGCGTCCACGAGCCCGGGCATCACCACCATCCCGCTCGCGTCGATCCGGGTGCCGGCGGCGTGCGGCAGGTCCTTTCCGATGGCGGTGATGACGCCGTCTTCAGTGAGCACATCGGTGCCGGGCAGCTCGGGGCTGCCGTCGCCGGGGATGACGTGACCGTTGCGGAGCAGCGTACGCATGATTTACCTCCATGGAAAGCTTTTAGGAAAGGTATCGTGAAAGCTTTCTCGGCGCAAGTCTCGGGTACGATGGCCTGGTGAGCAGGGATACCGTCGATGTCATCGTCGAAGCATGGCGCAACGAGCTGCCCGGAGTTGTCGGGCTGGAACTGGAGCTCGGCAAGCGGGCGGCGCGGTTGTCAGCGCTGCTCGGCGAGCGGGTCGAGACCGAGCTGGCCCGCCTGGGCTTGACCAAGGCGGAGTACGAGATCCTGGCCGTGCTGCGGGCCTCGGGCAAGCCCTATCGGCTGCGCCCCTCCGCGTTGTCGCAGCGCCTCCTGCTGTCCTCGGGCGGGACCAGCAACCTGCTGCGGGGCCTCGCCGCCGCAGGCCTGATCGACCGGGAGCCGGACCCCTCCGATGCCCGGAGCTCCTGGGTGATCCTCACACCGCAAGGCGTGCAGTCTGCCGAGGCGGCCGTCCAGGCGGCCAGCCGAGCTCAGGCCGCACTGCTCGAAGCCGTACCGGCCGACACGGCCCGAGTCGCCATCGACGCCTTGCGAACGATCCTGATCGCGCTCGGCGACCAGGCCGACCCCGAGTGAGATCCCGGGCCTGACGTCGGCGGCCCGGCGCGCGGGTCGGTCTCAGCTGTAGATGTCGAGGTCGATGACGCGGTTGGCGCACTGGGCGACCAGGGACAGGTCGTGGCTGATCAGCAAAATGGAGAGGCCGCGGTCGGCGGCGAGCGCGGTGAGGGTGTCGAGGACGCGGTCGGCGCTGGCGTGGTCGAGGGCCGAGGTGATCTCGTCTGCGATGAGGACGCCGGGTTCGGCTGCGAGGGCGCGGGCGATCGCGATCCGTTGGCGTTGGCCGCCGGAGAGCGTGGCGGGTCGAGCGGTGAGCACGGATTCGGGGAGGTCGACATCGGACAGGAGCGCCGCGGCGATCTTGCGGGCTTCGGCGGCGCCGGTGCCTCGGTGGAGGCGGACGGCGCGGGTGAGCGTCTGCTCGACGGTGCGGGCGGGGTTGAGCGCCGAGCGCGGGTCTTGGGCGACGTACTGGATCTGCGTGCAGTGTCCGCGGCGGCGCTTGCCGGTCAGGGGGACTGCTGCGCCGTCGAGTTGCAGGCTGCCGGTGGCGTAAGGGTGGACGCCGGCGAGGGTGCGGGCGATGGTGGTCTTGCCGCTGCCGGATTCGCCGACGAGGGCGGTGATCTCGCCTCGGTAGAGGTCGAGGTCAAATCCGCTGATGACCGGTGTTGCGCCACGGGATCGGTGGGCGGCGCTCAGATCTCGCAGTGCCAGGACCGGTTGGTCGGTATGTTCGCCGGCGGTGCGTTGCGGGCGCGTCGTCAGCGGGGTGCCGAGCTGGACAGTCTGGTCGGCGACCTGGGCGGTGGCCGGGTCGTGGGTGGCGACTAGAAGGGTCCGGCCGGCGTCGCGCAGTTCGGCGAGCAGGTCCGTGACGCGGGCGCGGGCCTCGGCGTCGAGGCCGGCGGTCGGTTCGTCCAGCAGCAGCACGGGTGTCGCTCTGGCTGCGGCGCAGGCGAGGGCGACCCGCCGGGCTTGGCCGCCGGAGAGTTCGCCGATGCGCCGGTTCAGGAGCGCCGCATTGAGACCGAGCCGCTCGAGGAGTTCGACCGGGTCCGCGGCGGGGTCGGCCCCTCGGACGAGGCGGCGCACGCTCATGATCGGTGACAGGGCAGCTCCGGGGTCCTGGCTGGCGTAGGCGATGGACGTGCGGCGCCATGTGCGCAGCCCGCCGTCGAGGCGCAGCGGGTCGGATCCGACCACACTGAGCGTGCCGGAGACGGTGGCGCCCTGGGGAACCGCGCCCAGGAGCGCGCGCAGCAGCGTGGTCTTGCCGCCGCCCGAGGTCGCGGCGATGACGGTGAGCTGCCCGGCTGCTGCGGTGAGGTCGACGGCGGGCAGCAGCGTGCGGTCGCCGAGTCGGACGCTGAAGGCTTCGGCGGTGACCGTCACGGCTCTTCCCTTCGGGCGCCCAGTCCGGTGTGGACGAGGATCACGGTGATCAGCAGGCAGGCGGCGGGGGCGGCGACGGCCCAGGGGTTGAGGAGCATCCCCGGGGCGTTGTCGCGGACCATGACCGCCCAGTTGCCCTCGTCCAGGACGCCGGGGAGACGCAGGAAGGCGACGGCGCTGACGACGTAGAGCCCTTCGGTGAAGCGCAGGCCGAGCTGGGTGACGAGGGTGGGGGCGAGGTTCGGGAGCATCTCGACGGCGATGACGCGGGCGGTGGACTCGCCGGAGGCGCGCGCGGCCTCGACGTAGCCGGTCGCGGCGACCGCGGAGGCCGCCGAGCGCATCACCTTGGCGCAGTACGGGACACCGAAAAGCACCGTGGCGGCGAGCAGCGCGGGCAGGCCGCCGCCGGGCCAGGCGAGGACGACCAGGAGCACGCCGATCACCGGCGGTACGAGGATGAACGCGTCGGCGGCGGCGTCGATGGCGCGTCCGGCGCGCCGGTGCAGTGCCGCGAGCGAGCCCAGCAGCGCCGAGAGGGTCGTGACGATGAGGGCGATCGCGGCGGCCACGGTGAGCAGGAGGAGCCCGCCTTCGAACGCTCCGGCGAGCACGTCGCGGCCGAGTGCGTCCGTGCCGAGCGGATGCCCGGCGCCGGGATCGGCGAAGGGCATGGCGCCTTCCCCAGCGGTGATAGGGAGCAGCGGGGCGAGGGCGACCAGCGCGACCCAGGCCGCGAGCGGGACGAGGCGGCGCTTCATCGGCGGCCCCGCAGCGCCCACAGGCGGATCGCGTCCGCGATGACGAGTGCGGCCACGACGACGAGCCCGCACAGCGCTGTCAGCGAGACCAGCAGCGTCGTGTCGCGCGACTCGAGCGATCCGGCGACGAGCTGGCCCGCGCCGGGATAGTTGAAGAGGGTCTCGACGACGACCGCACCGGCCAGCAGGGTGCCGACCATGGTCGCGAGCGAAGCGGCGATCGTCGGTGCGGCCAAGGGCAGGACGTGGCGGGTGACGACCCGGCGTTCGGGCACGCCGTCGAGACGGGCCTGCTCCACATGCGGCATCGCCGCGGCCTCGGCGATGGCGGCCCGGTTGACGCGGGTCTGCCAGGCGGCGTGCGGCAGCCCGAGGGCCAGGACCGGGAGCACCAGCATCAGCGGCGTGGCCAGGCGCCCGTCCGCACCGACCACGGTCGTCGCCGGGAGCAGGCCGAGGACGAGGGCGAACACCAGGACCAGGAGCGTGCCGAGCACGAACTCGGGGGTGGCGACCAGGATCGAGGTGCCCACGGCGGAGGTCCGGCCGAAGCGGCCCCGTGGGCGGGCGGACCACAATGCGGCCCATGCCAAGGCGACGACGAGCACGAAAGCGAAGGTGAGGCCGGTCAGCAGGAGGGTCGAGGCCAGCCGGTCGCCCAGGAGGTCGTTGATCGGCTGGCCGCGCACGGTCGTCCCCAGATCGCCTTGGACGAGGCCGGAGAGCCAGTCGGCGAAGCGGGCCGGCAGCGGCCGGTCCAGGCCGAGGCTCTCGCGCCGCGCCTCGACGTCCGCGGGGGAGGCGGTGGGGCCCATGGCGAGTCGCACCGGGTCGCCGGGGAGCGCGTCGGCCGCGGCGTACACCGCGGCCAACACGACGAGGAGGAGTCCGGCCCTGACCGCCAGGGCCGCCAGGAACCGGATCAAGAGGCCAGCCAGGCGCCTTCGAGGAGGACCCAGCCGAACCCGGGCGCGGTGGAGAGCCCGTTCACGGCCGGGGTGTGGAGGTCGATGCCGTCGGCCATGCCCCACAGCAGGTAACCGGACTCGTCGTACTCGAGGCGCTGCATGCGGTGCGAGGCGTCCTCCTGCGCGGCCGGGTCGGTCGCGGCCAGCAGGTCGCCGTAGGCGCGGTCGAAGTCCTCACTGGCCCAACCGGTCTCGTTGGTCTCCGAAGAGGACTGGAGGACCTTCTGGGCGTAGAACGCCACGGAGTCGTTGGTGCCCCAGAACATCGTGTACAGGTCGGCCTTGCACCAGGTCTGGTCGTAGAAGGTGCCCGCGTCCTGCTCGACGACCTCGATCGTGACGCCGGCCTTCGCGGCCTGCTCGGCGAAGAGCGTCGCGGCGGCGACCTCGCCGAAGGCCTCGTCGATGGTGTACAGCGTGTAGGTCGCGTCGAGGTCGAACCCGGCCTCGGCGAGAAGGCTTCGGGCGGTGTCGAGGTCCTGGGCGCGCTGGGGGAGTGAGGTGTCGTAGAAGGCGTCGCCGGTGCCGAGCACGTCGTTGGCGACCGTCCCGTAGCCCGAGAGCGCCTGCTGGACGAGGGCGTCGCGGTCGGCGATGAGCCGCATCGCGGTGCGCACCCGCACGTCGGCGAAGGGGCCGTCGGCCACGCGCATGACGATCGGCAGGGCCGCGTCGTTGGGGCGGCGGTGGACGGTGAACGCCCCGGACTCCTCGGCGAGGCGCGCCGAGACCGCACCGGCGGTCGTGGCGAGGTCGATCTGCCCGCCCTGCAGCGCGTTCATCATCGCGTCCGTGGACTCGAACCGGGTCACCTCGATCGCGTCGAGCAGCGGGCGGGGGCCGTGCCAGCCGTCGAACCGGACCAGGCGGGCGTTGCCGTCCGTGTAGTCCTCGAGTTTGAACGGGCCGGTCCCGTTGAACGCGGTCGCGTCCGCGCCCTCGCGGGTGGTGAAGGTGACCAGGCGCAGCAGCAGCGGCAGCTGGGAGTTGGGGTCCTCGGTGACCATCTGGACGGTGCGGTCGTCGAGCGCGGTGATCTGCTCGGGCGGGACGGGGACCTTGAAGGCCGCGTCCATGTCGACGATGATGCGCTTCATCGAGGCGACCACGTCCGCGGCGATCACCGGGGTGCCGTCGTGGAAGGACGCGCCTTCGGCGATGGTGAACGTCCAGGTCTTCGCGTCGTCGGCCACGGACCAGGACTCGGCCAGGCGCGGGGCCACGCCGGTCCCGCCGCCGGGGACGGTGAGCGCGTCGTAGACCAGGGACATGATCAGGAAGTCCGAGTTGTTCGACAGGAGCCCGTGCGGGTCCTTGGTCAGCGCCTCGACACTGCCGAGCGCGCCGACGCGGAGCGTCCCGCCCTCGCGCGGGGCGCCGCCCGCGCCGCCCTCGTCGTCGGTGCCGCCGCACGCGGCCACGGCCGTGACCGTGGCGGCCGCCAGCGAAGAACCCAGCAACACGCGTCGCGACGCAGCAACCATTCAAGACTCCTTAGGTAAGGCTCACCTTCGGTCATATCCTGCGTCACGTGCGTCGCACACCCGCACGGGGGTCGGAAGGTGTGACCGGGCTGCGACTCGTAACCTTCGGGGCGTGCCACGACCCACCCGAGCAGACCACCGCGCCCTGGCCGCGCTCGCCGCACCCCTCGCGGCGACGCAGCTCGCGCAGGTCGCGCTGTCCACCACCGATGTGGTGATGATGGGCTTCCTCGGCACCACCGCCCTCGCCGGCGGCGGGCTGGCGATCGTGCTGTTCAACCAGGTCCGCACCATGGGCGTCGGACTGCTCACCGGCACCGCGAACCTCATCGCGGCCGCCTCCGCGCGCCGCGCGGACGGGGAGATTCGACGGATCGCCTTGACCGCCATGCTCATCGCCACCCTCACCGGCGCGGCCGGCGCCGTCGTACTGGTGGGCATCGGGTTCCTGCTCGAGCCCCTGGGCCAGGCCCACGAAGTCGCGCAAGCCGCCCGGCACATGCTGTTCGCCCTGGCCCCGGGCCTGATCCCGTGCCTGTGGTTCCAGGTGCTGCGCCAGACGACCGTGGGCCTGCAGCGCCACCTCCAACTCCTGTGGGTCACGCTCGGCTCGGTCGCGCTCAACATCGCCCTGAACTTCGCGCTGCTGCACGGAATCGGCCCGTTCCCCGCGCTCGGACTGGCGGGCATCGGCGCCGCCACCTCCGCGGTGCACCTCGCCCAAGCGCTCGTGCTGTTCGCGCTGATGCGCCGCGACCCGGTCGTCCGCGCCGCACTCCGCCCAGGGCCGCAGCGGCCTGGCACCGGCTCGGTCGCCCACCGCATCCTGCGCCTGGGCGTGCCGACCGCGCTCACCTACGGTTCGGAAGCGGGCCTGTTCTCGGTGCTCGCGCTCCTGGCCGGCGGACTGGGGGCGACCGCGCTCGCGGCGTACAACGTGGTCAACCAGATCACGTACATCGTGTTCCAGACCGCCGTCGGCACCTCCCACGCCGCTTCGGTCCTCGTCAGCCACGACGCCGCCGGACCGAGCAGCAGCCCCCGGCGCTGGGCGGCAACGGCTTTGATCCAGCAGGCCGGTTTGCTCGTCCTCGTCGGGCTCGTCTACTTCGCCTTCGGTCCGCTGCTGGTCCAGGCGCTCGCGGCCGACGCCACGGAGGCGACGATCGCTCTCGCCGCCACCGTCCTCATCGCCGCCGCCGTCACCCAGTTCGCCGACGCCGCGCAGAACATCGCCGTCGGCCTGCTCAGAGGCATCGACCAGGCCGGAGCGGGCTTCCGGGCCACCCTCATCGGCTACTGGGCCGTGGGCCTCCCGGCCGCCGCGCTCTTCGCGTTCGGCCTCGACTGGGGCCTGATCGGGCTGTGGATCGGACTCGGCTGCGGGCTCGCCGCCTGCGCGGCTCTCATGCTCGCCCGCTTCCACGCCGCTACCCGCGCGGCGACTCCCTGATCCGATGGACCAGGGGCGCGGCACGGAGGTGCCGAACACCTGGCGTCCGCCGAGTGCCGAGGCGGGGTATGCGGCCGCCAGCGCTGTTGCATGGCAGCGAGATCTTCAGTACATCGTTTGATGGATACACGATTCCATGTACTATCGAGGCCATGGAGACGCTCACCCACGGACAGGTCTTGGCACGCTTCGGCCATGCCCTGTCCGACCCCACCCGCTCGCGCCTGCTGCTGGCGCTGCGCGACGCCCCCGGCTACCCCGCCGACCTCGCCGCGACGCTCGGCGTCTCGCGCCAGTCGCTGTCGAACCACCTCACGTGCCTGCGCGGCTGCGGCCTGGTCGTGGCCGCCCCCGAAGGTCGCCGGACCCGGTACGAACTCGCCGACCCCCGGCTGGCCCACGCGCTCGCCGACCTCCTCGGCGTGGTCCTCGCGGTCGATCCGGCCGCGTGCGACGCGACCGAAGAGCAGGGATGCTGCTAGTGGCCGAATCGATCTCGCTGTCGCGCAAGCCCATCGGGCCTTCACCTGAGCGTCGCGCACAGCTGACCCGGATCATCCGCTTCCTGGTCGCCGCCACCATCGCCTACAACGTGATCGAAGCCGCCATCGCCCTCACCGCTGGATCGATCGCCTCCTCGACCGCGCTCATCGGCTTCGGCCTCGACTCGATCATCGAAGTCGCCTCCGCGCTGGCGGTCGCCTGGCAGTTCTCCGCCCGCGACCCCGAGGTCCGCGAAGCCCGCGAGCACCGGGCGCTGCGCATCATCGCGCTCTCGTTCTTCGCCCTCGCCGCCTACGTCGCCTTCGAATCCGTCCGCGCCCTCTTCTTCGGCGCGAACGACGCCGACCACTCTTCAGTCGGCCTGATCCTCGCGGCCGTCTCGCTCGCGGTGATGCCGTTCCTGTCCTACGCCCAGCGCCGCGCCGGTCGCGAACTCGGTTCCGCGACGGCCGTCGCCGACTCCAAGCAGACCCTGCTGTGCACGTACCTCTCCGCGGTCCTCCTCGTCGGCCTCGCGCTCAACAGCCTCTTCGGATGGACATGGGCCGACCCCCTCGCCGCGCTGGTGATCGCCGGCGTCGCCGTCAAGGAAGGCATCGAAGCCTGGAAGGGCGACAACTGCTGCGCACCGGCCGCCGCGCTGGTCGCCGACCGTTCCGGCGCGTGCGACGACGGATGCTGCGCCCCCGCGGACGGAGCCCGGTGAACCTGCAGTCCCTGCCGCCCAAGGTGAAAGCCGCCGTCTAGAGCCAGTCCTTCGCTTTGAACACGAAGTAGAGGGTCACGGAGACCATGCCCATGAGGACGATGGCGAAGGGGTAGCCCAGGAGCCAGTGGAGTTCGGGCATGTGGTCGAAGTTCATGCCGTAGACGGTGCCGACCAGGGTGGGGGCGAAGAGGATCGCGGCCCAGGACGAGATCCTCTTGATCTCCTCGTTCTGCGCCAGGCTCGTCTCGGTCATCCGGCGCATCTCCTCGTTCTGGCGCTGGGCGACGACGGTGGCGTTGGCGGAGAGCATGTTGTTGAGCAGCTCCCGGAACGAGTCGATCCGTTCGGTGATGCGCACCGTGTGGTCCTCGACGTCGCGCAGGAGCCGCTGCAGTTCGATGTCGACGTGGTACTTCTCGAAGCCCGATCGGAGCATCTGGAAGACCTCGCCGAGGGGCTGCGTGGCGTGGCGGAACTCGATCACCTCGCGCCCGAGCTGGTAGATCCGGTGGGAGACTTCCGCATCGCCGTTGAAGACCTGCGTCTCGATCTGGTCGATGTCCGTGGCGACACCGCGCAGGACGGGGGCGTAGTCGTCGACGATCCGGTCGAGGATCGCGTAGAGGACCGCCTCGGGGCCCAGCCGCAGCAGTTCGGGGTGCTCCTCCATGCGGCGCCGCACCGAACGCATGTCGGGGCTCTCGGAGTGCCGGATGGAGACGACGAAGTCGGGGCCGATGAACAGGTGGAGTTCGCCGATCTCGACGACCTCCTCGGAGTCGACGTAGCGGGCGGGGTGCAGGACCACGAAGAGCGTGTCGCCGTACCGTTCGAGCTTGGGGCGCTGGTGGGCGTGGAGGGCGTCCTCGACCGCCAGCGGGTGCAGCCCGAACTCCTCGGCGATCGCCTCGACGTCCTCGGGCTCGGGCCGGTAGAGCCCGATCCAGCCCAGGCCCCTGCGTTCGCGGATCAGCTCGTAGGTCTGCTCCAGCGATGCGGGTTCGACGCGCTCGCCGTCGCAGTAGACCGCGTTGTCGACCACCGCTCGACTCGGGTGGGTGCCGGTGGCGCGCGGCGCCCGCTCCGGTTCGGGCTCGAGCGATCGCGGTTCACCCGTGTCGGATCGGTCCTCGTGGCGGCCCCACGAAGCGATGCGGCCCTTCCAGCCCATGTCCTGGTCCTCCCGGTCGTGGCGGAGCGTGCTCGGCGGTCACGCCCCACGCTAGCCGAGGACACCCGGCAGCCCGGTCCTACAGCGTGGTCTGTCCTTCTCCGCGGACCTCACGCACCGCCCCTGGTGGTGTGCGGGCAGTGAAACACGCTGCCGCGTCCAGTGACACGGGAGTGACACGCGCGTTTCCTACCGTAGGCCGTCCGGGTCTGGGGAGGGAGCACGATGGCGGCTGGAAGTGCGGAGGCGTCGCAGGTGCGTACGGTCTGCTCCTATTGCGGCGTCGGGTGCGGGATGGTGCTGCAGATCGGGCGCGGGCCCGACGGCGGCCGGAAGGTCCTGAAGGCCTCGGGCGACAAGTCGCATCCGGCGAACTTCGGGCGCCTGTGCACCAAGGGCGCCACCACCGCTGACATGCTCGCCGCCCCCGGGCGCCTGGCGACCGCCCTGGTGCGGCCCGAGCGCGGGGCCGCTCCGGTCCCGGCCGGAATGGACGAGGCGATCGAGGCGACCGCGCAGCGGCTGCGCGCCATCATCGACGAGCACGGGCCGGACGCGTTCGCGTTCTACGTCTCGGGGCAGATGAGCCTGGAGGCCCAGTACCTGGCGAACAAACTCGCCAAGGGCTTCATCGGCACCAACCAGATCGAGTCGAACTCCCGGTTGTGCATGGCCAGCGCGGGCACCGGGTACAAGCTCTCGCTGGGCGCGGACGGCCCGCCCGGGTCCTATGAGGACTTCGAGAGTGCGGACGTGTTCTTCGTGATCGGCTCGAACATGGCCGACTGCCACCCGATCCTGTTCCTGCGCATGATGGAGCGGGTCAAGGCCGGGGCGAAGCTCATCGTCGCCGACCCGCGGCGGACGGCCACGGCCGACAAGGCGGACCTGTTCCTGCCCGTGCGCCCGGGAACCGATCTCGCCCTGCTGAACGGGATCCTGCATCTGCTGGTCGAGAACGGCGACATCGACGAGGACTTCATCGCCGCCCACACGGAGGGCTGGGAGGCGATGCCGGCCTTCCTCGCCGACTACACCCCTGACGTGGTCGCCGAGCTGACCGGCATCCCCGAGGCCGACCTGCGGACAGCGGCGGCCCTGATCGGGGAGGCCGGGGCGTGGATGTCGTGCTGGACCATGGGCCTGAACCAGTCGACGCACGGCACCTGGAACACCAACGCCCTCGTCAACCTCCACCTCGCCACCGGCGCGATCTGCAAGCCCGGCTCCGGCCCGTTCTCCCTCACCGGGCAGCCGAACGCCATGGGCGGCAGGGAGATGGGCTACATGGGACCGGGCCTGCCGGGGCAGCGCTCGGTCTTGGTCGATGCGGACCGGGCATTCATGGAGGACCTGTGGGACCTGCCTGAGGGGACGATCCGGGCCGACGGCGCCGGGACGGGCACCGTGGCCATGTTCGAGGACATGGCCGAGGGCCGGATCAAAGCCTGCTGGATCGTGTGCACCAACCCGGTCGCCTCGGTCGGCAACCGCAAGACCGTCATCGACGCGCTCGAGTCGGCCGAGTTCGTCATCACCCAGGACGTCTTCGCCGACACCGAGACCAACGCCTACGCCGACGTGATCCTCCCCGGCGCCATGTGGACCGAGACCGAGGGCATGCTCATCAACTCCGAGCGCAACCTCACCCTCGCGCAACCCGCCGCCGACGCCCCCGGCGAGGCCGAAGCGGACTGGCGGATCATCGCCCGGGTCGCGACCGCCATGGGCTACAACGGGTTCGACTACGCCAGTGCTGAAGAGGTCTTCGAGGAGATCAAAGGCGCGTACAACCCCAAGACCGGGTACGACCTGCGCGGGGTCACCTATGACCGGCTGCGCGACCAGGGCCCGGTGCAGTGGCCGGCCGCGCCGGGCGGCCCGGCCCGCAACCCGATCCGCTACCTCGACGCCGAGCGGGGCCTTGCGTTCCCGACCCCTTCGGGGAAAGCGCAGTTCTTCCCCCGCCCGCACCTGCCCGCGGCCGAGATGCCGGACGACGACTACCCGTTCGTCCTCAACACCGGCCGCCTCCAGCACCAGTGGCACACCCTCACCAAGACGGGGAAGGTGGCGAAGCTCAACAAGCTCAACCCGGGGCCGTTCGTCGAGATCCACCCCGAGGACGCCCAGCGCCTGGGCCTGGCCGAGGGCGACGCGGTCGCGATCGAGTCCCGCCGCGGCAAAGCCGTCCTCCCGGCCGTCGTCTCTGATCGGGTCCAGCCGGGCTGCTGCTTCGCGCCGTTCCACTGGAACGACCTGTTCGGCGAGTACCTGAGCGTCAACGCCGTCACCTCCGACGCGGTCGACCCGCTCTCCTTCCAGCCCGAGTTGAAGGTCTGCGCGGTCTCCTTGACCCGCTCAGCCCAGGCCGTCGTCATCACCCCGCCCGCGGCCGAACCCGCCGAGACGCCCGCGGTCGAGATCGCCGCACCGGCCGGTGGATCGCTGGCGGCGGCACTCGGCCTCACCGCATCGGACCGGCCCGACCTGGACGAGCGGGAGCGCCGCTATCTCTCGGGGTTCCTCACCGGCATCGAGGCCGGTCCGGCCGGGGTTCCGGTCCTGCCCGCTTCGGCGCCGCTGCGGCCCGCGCAGGCGATGTGGGTCGACGGCCTCCTCGCAGGATGGGCCTCCCGCGCCTCCACGACTGAACCGGTTGCGGCCGAAGCGGTCCCGGGCCGGGACGTGCTGGTGCTGTGGGCCTCGCAGACCGGGAACGCCGAGGGCTTCGCGATCGAGGCCGCCCGGCATCTCACCGCCGCCGGCCACAACGTCACCCTCCAGGGCATGGACGAAGCCGACCCTGCCGGGCTCGATTCAGGCGACGTCCTGCTCATCACCAGCACCTTCGGCGACGGCGACGCCCCCGACAACGGCACCGGATTCTGGGACGGCCTCGCCGCCACCGAGCAGCTCGCAGGGCTCCGCTACGCCGTCCTGGCGTTCGGCGACTCCTCTTACGACGACTTCTGCGGCCACGGCCGCCGCCTCGATCAGCGACTCGAAGCCCTCGGCGCCATCCGCCTCGCCCCTCGCGCCGACTGCGAACCCGACTTCGACACCGCTGCAAGCGCCTGGCTCGACCAGGTCCTGGCCGCATTCGGCGAAACCGCCGCATCCGGCGGTGCGGAGGTCCGCGAGCTCGAGCCCGCCCCGGCTGCCACCGCGCCCGCGCACGTTCTCGCCCCGCTGACCGGCAACCGGCTCCTGAGCCTGCCAGGCGCGGGCAAGGAGGTCCGGGAGTTCACGTTCGACCTGTCCGAGACGCCCCTGTCCTACAACGTCGGCGACGCCCTGAGCATCCGCCCTGTCAATCCTCCTGCGCTTGTGGAGGAATGGCTCGACCTCACCGGAGCCGAGGCCGACGCGCCGGTGGTCCTGGACGGCCCCGGCAAGGTCGCGTTCGCCGATGCCCTCACCGAGCACCTCGACATCGCCCGCCTCACGCCCGACCTGCTCAAGTTCTGCGCCGAGCGCACCGGCGATCGCCTCCTGCACAAGCTGCTGCGCCCCGACAACCAGGGCGAACTCGCCCAGTGGTCGTGGAACCGCCAGGCCGCCGACCTCCTGGCCGAGCACGGTCCCGAGGCGAGCGCCCAGGAGTGGGCCGACCTCCTCAAACCGTTGCGGCCGCGCCAGTACTCGATCTCCTCCAGTCCCCGCACCGATCCCGCCCGCGTCAGCCTCACCGTCTCGGTCGTCCGCTTCCAAAGCCCGACCGGCCGCCGGCGGGGCGGAGTCTGCTCGTCGTTCCTCGCCGACGCCGAGCCCGGCACTCCCGTACCCGTGAAGATCCATGCCGCCCCGCACTTCAAACCCCCTGCCGACCCCGAGACGCCGATGATCATGGTCGGCCCCGGCACCGGCGTCGCCCCCTTCTACGGGTTCCTGCAAGACCGCGCCGCCCGCGGGCACGGCGGCGCGAACTGGCTGTTCTTCGGCGAGCAGCGCCGATCCACCGACTTCTACTACGAGGCCGAACTCGCCGCCCTCCGCAGCGACGGGGCGCTGCGGCGACTGGACACCGCGTTCTCCCGCGACCAGCGCGACAAGGTCTACGTCCAGGACCGCCTGCGGGAGCACGGCCACCACGTGTGGACCTGGCTGGAGAACGGCGCCCACTTCTACGTCTGCGGCGACGCCTCCCGGATGGCCAAGGACGTCGATGCGACCTTGCGCGAGATCGCCTCCGTCCACGGCGGCATGACCGAGGACGCCGCTGCGGCCTACGTCAAACGCCTCGCCGCAGAGAAACGCTACGTCCGCGACGTCTACTGAACCGCAGCCGGCTCCGCCTCGAACCCGTCGGTCGTCATGAGCGCCACACCGGGGCGAGACCGGTGATGACACCGGCGACGTCGATTCCCGGCGCTGCCGTCAGGGCCGGAGGATCCGGGCGACGAGTTCGCCGCGCGTGGACACGTCCGCCTTGGCGAAGACGGCCTTGAGGTGGTCGCGGACGGTGTGCGGGGAGATGTGCAGAGCCGCGGCGATGTCGGTGGTGTTCCGGCCTCGGGCGACGAGTTCGGCGATCTCGAGTTCGCGCGGGGTGAGTCCGTAGGCCTCGGCGATGAGGGCTGCGAGGTCGGCGGCGGGCGCGGGTTCGATGACGAGGGCGACCGGACCGGGGCTGCCGCCGGGGCCGGTGAGCGTGGAGGCGTGGCAGGTCAGCCAGCGGCCCTCGACGGTCCGGATGCGCATCCGCGCGCTGCCGCGGTCGCGGCCTTCGGCGACGGCGCGGGCCTGCATCGCGGTGGCGGCGATCCATATGGGGAGCCGGAGGCCGAGCGGCGAGGGCAGGGACGGTCCCTCGGGCAGGAGCGCGAGGTGGCGGCGTGCCTCGTCGTTGATCGACGTGGCCTCGCCTGAGCCGTCGAAGAGCACCAGGCCGGGCGGCGGCGACTCGGCGCCGCCGGCTTCGGGTGGACGGGTGAACCGCCTGAGCCGCAAGGCGAGGGGTCGCGACAACTCGGCGAGCAGCGCGGTCTCGTCCGGGCCGAACGGGGCCGCCTCTCCGTTGCGGAACAGGCTCAGCACGGCCCACGGCCGGTCGCCGATCCGCAGGACGGCGCGAAGCTCGTCGCTGACGCCCTGGCCCTCGAGCAGCCGCCGGTAACGGGCGCTGCGCGCGGGCAGGTCGCCGGTCGCCGCGCGCAGGCCGATCGCGGGCACTACCGCCCGCGCGAGCTCCCGGAACGGCGCGACGTTCTCCTCCAGCAGCTCGCTCTTCCAGTATTCGCCGCAGCGCTCGCTCGGCCCGAGGCCCTCCACGAGCATCGGCGCGGTGATCAGCCCCGAATCGGGGTCGGTGGCGGCCCAGACGGCCGAGTCGAACCGCAGTCGGCGGCGGAGCCGGGCCGAGGCCCGCGTGAACAGCGCGAGCGCGTCGTCCGCCCGTTCCGCCTCCGCCGTCACGTCGGCGAGGAACCGTGCGTCGGTCATCGGCGTGCCTCCTGTGGTCCTATCGCGCTTCAGTCTGCCCCGGGCGGGCGCGGCCGCCAATCCCCCGGTTGAGGGGGTCGACCCGCGCGCGGCACCCGCACTCGCGGGATGGTCCGCGGCGCCGGCGGCGGCGAGACTGGGCGGGTCCCGGTCACCTCCGGCGACGAACCGAACCTGAAGGGCTCCTTATGGACATCGCCATCATCGGCGCGGGCGCAGCCGCAGTCGGCGTCCTCGACGCACTGGCCGCCGATCCGAGAGGACGCGGCTCGATCACGGTCTTCGAACCGTCCCCGCACCGCTGGCGCGGACGGCCGTACGGCCCGGATCTGGACGCCGTCCTGGTCAACGCCCCGCCCGCGATCATGTCGATCCGCCACGGCGACTTCGGCCACTTCGCATCGTGGCTGGGCGGGGCCGGCGCGGCACACCTCGACGCGCTGCTCGAGCGGCCGCTCGTCCCTCGCGCCCTGTACGGCCGGTACCTCGAGGACACCGCCGAGGCCGCGACAGCCACGCTGCGCGAACGGGGCCGGGAGGTCCGCATCGTCGCCGAGCGCGTCACCGGAGTCGCCAGAACCGCTGCGCGCCTGTCGGTCACGGCCGAGACCGGCGCCGGAGCCGTCGTCGACCAAGTGGTCCTCTGCGTCGGCGGCGGCGTCCCGGACGACCACTACGGCCTCGCTGGAACCCGGGGCTTCATCGCCGACCCGTACCCGATGGAACGCACGCTCGGCGAGATCCCGCCCGGAAGCACCGTCGCAGTGATCGGCAGCGGATTGACCGCGGTCGACGTTGTGGTCTCGCTGGCCGCGAACGGGCACCGGGGCCGGATCACGCTGCTCTCGCGCACCGGCATGCTCCCGCACGTCTGGCAGCGCCCGGTCGACCGGCGTCCGCAGCACCTCACCGCGGGAGCGGTGGCGGCGCTGGAGCGCGAGGACGGCACCGTCGCGCTCGACGACCTCGTCGCCCTGCTGCGGGCCGAACTCGACACGGCCGGTGAAGACTTCGCGGGGTTCGCCGCCGACCTCCTCGCCGCCGAGTCCGAAGACCAGGCCGAACGGCTGCGGGCGCAACTCGGGTCCGTCGCCGATCCGGCGATCGGCCGCAGGTTCCTCCAGGAGGCGGCGCACATGCTCGGCCCGTTCGCCTGGCGGCGGCTGCCCGAGCCGGACCGCGACCGGCTGCGCCGCCTCCGGCGCCTGATCACTGGCGTCGCCTCTCCGATGGTCCCGGTGAACGCCGCGATCCTGTTGCAGCTCTTCGAATCCGGTCAACTCGGGATCGTCTCGGGGCTGCGGGGCGTCAAGCCGGTCGACGGCGGGTTCCATGCGTACGGCGATGCAGGCGAATCGGTGGCCGACGTGGTGGTCAACGCCGTCAACCCGCTGCCGCAGGCCGTGCCCCGCGGCGCCGCCAGTCTGATCGAGTCGCTCATCGCCGAGGAGCTCGCCGCGCCCCATCCCTCCGGAGGCCTTGATCCGGCAGACCCGCGGGTGCACGTGGTGGGCGACCTCGCCGGAGGCGGCCCGTTCATCACCTCGAGCATCCCCGGTATCGCCGCCCAGGCCGCGAGCGCCGTCGGCGCGATGCTCACCGGTCCATCCGACCGCAACCCGATCGGCATGCCCGTCGCTCCTTGAAACTGACCGCTGCACTTCGGGCACGACGGCCGCCGCACTCGGTCGTCAGCGCCGCGTATGGGTTCACGGCGGCCCCGTATGGATGGCGTCAAGCCCTCTAGGCAACCCCTGCAACGCGCAGTTCACTCGGTTTCGCCGGGCCGCGAGCCCTTGCGGTCCGGCGACGCGGCGGCCCCGCCGCGTCCCCCTGACCGAGAAGAAGGAAACCATGCCCGATCTCGCCTACCTGGCGTTGACGGTGGTCTGTTTCATCGTCCTCGCCCTGGTCGTGAAGGCGGTGGAGAAGCTGTGAGCGCTGAGAACGCCGTCGGCCTCGTCCTCGCCGTCGTCCTCGCCGTCTACCTCGTGTGGGCACTCCTGAAGCCGGAGCGCTTCTGATGAGCGAGACCACCGCCGGCGTCGTCTTCATCGCCGCGATGCTCGCGGCGCTCGCCTTGAGCTACAAGCCGCTCGGCGACTACATGTACCGGGTCGTGACCCGCGAGCACCACCGCAAGGTGGAGCGCGGGATCTACCGGGTCATCGGTGCGCGCCCCGGCACCGAGCAGAACTGGGCCGGCTACGCCCGCAGCGTGCTCGCCTTCTCCGTGGTCAGCATTTTGGTCCTCTTCCTCTTCCAGCGCGTTCAGAGCGCGCTGCCGTTCAGCAACGGGTTCATCGGGGTGGAGCCGGGCCTGGCCTGGAACACCGCGGTCAGTTTCACCACGAACACGAACTGGCAGGCGTACTCCGGTGAGGCGACCATGGGCATCTTCGTCCAGGCCTCCGGGCTCGCAGTGCAGAACTTCGTGTCCGCCGCGGTCGGCATCGCCGTCGCGATCGTCCTGGTCCGGGGCTTTGCCCGCAAGGCCACCGACAAGCTCGGGAACTTCTGGGTCGACCTCACGCGGATCGTCTTGTGGGTGCTGCTGCCGATCAGCCTCGTCGCCGCGATCGTCCTCATCGGCGGCGGCGTGGTCCAGAACCTCACCGACTTCACGTCGGCGTCCACCACGACCGGGGACCAGACCATCACCGGCGGGCTCATCGCCAGCCAGGAGGCCATCAAGAACCTGGGCACGAACGGCGGCGGCCCGTTCAACGCGAACGCCGCCCACCCGTTCGAGAACCCGACCAGCTGGACGAACTTCGTCATCATCTACCTGCTGCTGGTGATCCCGTTCTCGCTGCCGCGCACTTTCGGGCGCCTGGTCGGCCAGAACCGCCAGGGCTACGCGATCGCCGCCGTCATGGGGGTCATCGCGCTCGCCTCGGTGAGCCTCGTGGTCGGCTTCGAGAACATGGCGAACGGCACCGTGCCGCAGGCCGTGTCGGCCGCGATGGAGGGCAAGGAAGTGCGCTTCGGCATCCCCGACTCAGGGCTGTTCGCGGCGGCGACCACGCTGACCTCCACCGGTTCGGTGAACTCGTTCCACGACTCGTACACCTCCTTCGGCGGCGGCGTGCTCATGCTCGACATGATGCTCGGCGAAGTCGCGCCAGGCGGTGTCGGCGCCGGCCTCTACGGGATGCTGGTCCTTGCGACCATCACCGTGTTCATCGCGGGGCTCATGGTCGGGCGCACCCCCGAGTACCTCGGCAAGAAGATCGGCGCCCGCGAGATCAAGCTCGCGAGCCTGTACTTCCTGGTGACCCCGGCGCTGCTCCTCATCGGGGTGGCAGCCTCCATCGCCGTCCCCGAGAACCTCGAGTCCATGCAGGACGCCGGGCCGCACGGCCTCTCGGAGATGCTCTACGCCTTCGCTTCCGCGTCGAACAACAACGGTTCGGCGTTCGCCGGATTCGGGGCGAACACGCCGTGGTTCAACACCGCGCTGGGCCTGTGCATGCTGTTCGGCCGGTTCCTGCCGATCATCCTCGTGCTCGCCCTTGCAGGCTCGCTGGCGAAGCAAAAGCCGGTCCCGGCCACGGCGGGCACCTTCCCCACTCACAAGCCCTTGTTCGTCGGCATGGTCGTCGGCGTGACCATCATTCTCGTCGCGCTCACGTTCCTGCCCGTCCTCGCCCTCGGCCCCATCGCCGACGGCCTGCAATAGGAGTCGTCCACCATGTCAAGCATGGCAGCCAAGCCATTCAAGACCGTGGCGCCGAAGACCCGGAACGAACTGCTCGACCTGCGTCAATGGGTCAAGTCCGCTCCCGCGGCGCTGCGCAAGCTCGATCCGCGCCTCATGTGGCGCAACCCGGTCATGTTCATCGTCGAGCTCGGCGCCGCCTTCACCACGGTGCTCGCCGCCCTCGACCCGAGCGTGTTCGCCTGGACCATCACGGTGTGGCTGTGGCTCACCGTCCTGTTCGCGAACGCGGCCGAGGCGATCGCCGAAGGCCGCGGCAAGGCCCAGGCCGACTCGCTGCGCAAGGCCAAGACCGACACGCCCGCCCGCAGACTCGCGAAGCAGGACCCGGCCATCGATTCGCCGAAGGTGGAGACGGTCGAGGTCCCCGCACCGGAGCTCCGGCGCGGCGACTACGTCCTCGTGGTCGCGGGCGAGGTCATCCCGGGCGACGGTGACGTCGTCACCGGCATCGCCTCAGTTGACGAGTCGGCGATCACCGGCGAGTCCGCGCCCGTCATCCGCGAATCGGGCGGCGACCGGTGCGCGGTCATGGGCGGCACTCGGGTCCTTTCGGACTGGGTCGTCGTCAGGATCACCGCCGAACCCGGCAAGTCCTTCCTGGACCGCATGATCGCCCTCGTCGAAGGATCCGAGCGCCGCAAGACCCCCAACGAGATCGCTCTGAACATCCTGCTCGCGGCCATGACGATCATCTTCGTGCTCGCCGTGGTCACCATGCAGCCCGTGGCGATCTTCTCCAAGGACTACATGGCGGCCGCACAGGACACGGCGGTCCTGAACCAGGACGGCGTGACCGGGATCGTCATGGTCTCGCTGCTCGTGTGCCTCATCCCGACCACCATCGGCGCGCTCTTGAGCGCCATCGGCATCGCCGGGATGGACCGGCTCGTGCAGCGCAACGTGCTCGCCATGTCCGGCCGGGCCGTCGAGGCCGCCGGCGATGTGGACACGCTGCTGCTCGACAAGACCGGGACCGTCACCTACGGCAACCGCCGCGCGTCCTCGTTCCTGGCCGTTCCCGGCGTCCCCGCCGCCACGCTCGCGAACGCCGCGCAGCTCTCCAGCCTGGCCGACGAGACGCCCGAGGGCCGCTCGATCGTGGTGTACGCCAAGGAAGCCTACGGCCTGCGCGAACGCGCCACCGGCGAGCTCGACGACGCCGAATGGATCGAGTTCACCGCCCAGACCCGCATGTCCGGTGTGGACCTCGCCGAGCACGGCTCGGTCCACCGCATCCGCAAAGGCGCCGCCGCGGCGGTCATCGAATGGGTCAAGACCGAAGGCGGCGACCCGAACCCGCGCGTCCACGACCTGGTCGACCAGGTCTCCCGCGAAGGCGGCACCCCGCTGGTCGTCGCCGAGCACCAGGTCGGCGAGACCGCCCGCGTCCTCGGCGTCGTCTACCTCAAGGACATCGTCAAAGAGGGCATGGCCGAGCGCTTCGCGAAGCTCCGCGCCATGGGCATCCGCACCGTCATGGTCACCGGCGACAACCCCCGCACCGCGGCGGCCATCGCGGCCGAAGCGGGCGTGGACGACTTCCTCGCCGAGGCCAAGCCCGAAGACAAGATGGCGCTCATCAAGCGCGAGCAGGAATCCGGGCGCATGGTCGCCATGACCGGCGACGGCACCAACGACGCGCCCGCGCTCGCCGCGGCCGACGTCGGCGTCGCCATGAACACCGGGACCTCGGCCGCCAAAGAGGCCGGGAACATGGTCGACCTCGACTCGGACCCGACCAAGCTCATCGAGATCGTCGCGATCGGCAAGCAGCTCTTGATGACGCGAGGCGCGTTGACGACCTTCTCGATCGCCAACGACATCGCCAAGTACTTCGCGATCATCCCGGCGATCTTCGCCGTGATCTACCCCGGGCTCGACGCGCTCAACATCATGCGCCTCGCCAGCCCCGAGTCCGCGATCGTCTCGGCGGTCGTCTTCAACGCGATCATCATCATCGCGCTCGTCCCGCTGGCGCTGAAGGGCGTCGCTTACAAGCCCGGATCGGCCTCGGCGCTCCTGCGCCGCAACCTCCTGGTGTACGGCCTCGGCGGGATCGTCACCCCGTTCATCGGCATCAAACTCATCGACCTCGTGGTCGCGCTCATCCCAGGGATGGCATAAATGGCACGTCTGCCCCGCTGGATCTCCCAGCACCTCGCCGCACTCCGGGCCGTCCTCGTGCTCACCGCGATCACCGGCGTCCTCTACCCGCTGGCGGTCCTCGCGGTCGCCCAGATCCCCGGCCTCGCCGGCAAAGCCGACGGCTCGCTGATCTACGACGACGCCGGCAACGTCGTCGGCTCCTCCCTCATCGGGCAGGAGTTCACCGACGCGGACGGAGAAGCGCTGCTCCAGTACTTCCAGTCCCGCCCGTCGATGGCCGCCGGCGAGACCGGCGCCTACGACCCGCTGGCCTCCGGCGCCTCCAACCTCGGCCCGGAGAACGTGGTCGACACGCTCCCCGACCCCGAACTCGGCTGGGACGGCGACGCGAACGCCGCCAAGAGCCTGCTCACGCAGGTCTGCGAACGCAGCCTCGCGATCGGCGAACGCGAAGGCGTCGACGGCTCCCGGCCGTACTGCACCGACACCGGCATCGGCGCGGTCCTCGGCGTTTACTACTCCGAAGGCACCACCGGCGACGTCACCCGCGTCGTGAGCCTCAACGAGCAATGCGACACCACCGAGACCCCGTTCCTGAAGGAGTACGAAGGCGTGCAGGTCGAATGCGCCGCATACGGCGACGACCACGCGGCCGCCATCATCACGCCGATCGCGGGCGACGCCCCCGCCGACCCACAGGTCCCCGCCGACGCGGTCACCGCCTCCGGCTCAGGGCTCGACCCGCACATCAGCCCCGCCTACGCCGAACTCCAGACCGACCGGATCGCCGCCGAGCGCGGCACGAGCACCGACGAGATCGAAGACCTGGTCGAGGAGCACACCACCGGCCGGTTCCTCGGCTTCATGGGCGAACCGGCGGTCAACGTCGTCGAACTCAACCTGGCGCTCGACGAGGAACTTCCCCTCACGTGATCGCCAGACCAGGCAGCGGCCCCGAGCGGAAACGAGGATCCTCATGGCTGTGACACGAGGTCAACTGCGGATCTATCTCGGGGCCGCGCCCGGGGTCGGCAAGACCTTCGCCGCGCTCGAGGAGTCGCACCGCCGCGCCGAACGCGGCACCGACGTCGTCATCGGCTTCGTCGAGACCCACGGACGCCCCGCCACCGCCGAACTCGTCGGCGACCTCGAGACGGTCCCGCGCCACACCGTCGAATACCGCGGCGCGGCCTTCGACGAGTTCGACGTCGACGCGGTCATCGCCCGCGCCCCGGCCGTGGCGCTCGTCGACGAACTCGCGCACACCAACGTGCCCGGTTCACGCAACGAGAAGCGCTGGCAGGACATCGACGAGCTCCTCGACGTCGGCATCGACGTGATCTCCACCGTCAACGTCCAGCACCTCGAATCCCTCAACGACGTCGTAGCGGCCATCACCGGGGTGCCGCAGCGCGAGACCGTCCCGGACGAGGTCGTGCGCCGCGCCGACCAGGTCGAACTCGCCGACATCACGCCGGAAGCGCTGCGCCGCAGGATGGTTCACGGCAACGTCTACCCGCCCGAGAAGGTGGACGCGGCCCTGTCCAACTACTTCCGGGTCGGCAACCTCACCGCCCTGCGCGAGATCGCACTGCTGTGGCTGGCGGACAAAGTGGAGGACCAGCTGGAGCGGTACCGCGAGGACCAGCACATCACCGCCACCTGGGAATCCAGAGAGCGCGTGGTCGTGGCGCTGTCGGGCGGCGACGAGGGCGACACGCTCATCCGCCGCGCCGCCCGCATCGCCGCGCGCTCCGGGGGAGCGGACCTCAAAGCCGTCTACGTCGCCTCAGGCGACGGACTGGCCTCGGCAAAGTCAGTCCGCAACCTGGCCAGGCAGCGCAGCCTCGTCGAGGACCTCGGCGGGACCTACCACCAGGTGGTCGGCGAGTCGATTCCCGAAGCGCTCCTTGCGTTCGCGCGGGGGGTGAACGCGACCCAGCTGGTGCTCGGGGCCTCCCGGCGGGGCCGGTTCGCGCAGCTGCTCTCGCGCGGCGTCGGCGTCACGGCTACGGCGAAATCCGGGCCGATCGACGTCCACCTGGTCACGCACGGGCAGGTCGCCAAGGTCCGGCGCTCGCGGTCGGGCAGGGGCCTCATCGACTCGGGCCGTCGCAGGCTCGGCATCCTCCTGGCGGTCCTGGGCATGCCCGCGCTGATAGCCGCGTTGGCCCCGCTCCACGACGAGCTCTCGCTGACCACGATGATCCTCATCGTCCTGACCGCGGTCATGGGCCTGACCCTCACCGGTGGCATGTGGCCGGCGCTGCTGGCAGCGCTGCTGGGCTTCTTCCTCCTCAACTTCTTCTTCACGGAGCCCTACTACAGCTTCAAGATCAACGACCAGGAGCAGCTGATCGCCTTGGGCATCTTCGTGGCCCTGGCCCTCGGCGGCGCCGCCGTCGTCAACCTCTCCGCCGCGCGCGCCCGGCTCGCCGCCCGGGCCGGCGCCGAAGCCCAGACCCTCGCGACGCTCGCGGGGAGCGTCCTGCGCGGCGGCAGCGGCCTCGGCGACCTCCTCGAACAGCTCCGCGAGACGTTCACCCTCGAATCAGTGACCCTTTTGGAGCGTGTCGAACCAGGGGCGGGACCCGAAGAGCGGCACGAGGCCAAGTCCTGGCTCCCCGTCGCCTCCGCCGGGGCGGCCCGCACCTGCCCCGGAGACGCCGACAACGACCTCCCCATCAGCGACGACCTCGCGCTCGCACTTCACGGCCACACACTCGAAGCCGCGGACCGCCGGATCGCGCAGGCCTTCGCCATGCACGCCGCCGCGGCGCTGGAACGCGAACGCCTTGAGCGGCAAGCCGACACGGTGCAGCGCCTGACCGACGCCGACAAGCTGCGGACCGCGCTCCTGGCGGCGGTCTCGCACGACCTGCGCACACCCCTGGCGTCGGTGCGGGTCGCCGTCTCCAGCCTCAAATCCGACGAGGAGCTGTTCACACCCGCCGAGCGGCAGGAGCTCCTCGACTCGGCCGAGCAGTCGCTCGCCCGCCTGACGAGCCTGGTGGACAACCTCCTCGACATGAGCCGCCTCGAAGCGGGCGTACTCGGCGCCAACCCGGTGCCGCTCGCCCTCGACGAGGCCGTGCCCTACGCCCTCGACGAGATCGGCGAGCCCGCGTCCGGGGTGCGGCTCGACATCCCCGTCGACCTGCCTGAGGTGCTGGCCGATCCCGGTCTGCTGCAGCGGATCCTCGTCAACGTCATCGCGAACGCCCTCCGGTACAGCCCCGATAACCTTCCGCCGCTGGTGAAGGCGGAAGCGCGCGGGACGGCGGTCGAACTGCGCATCGTCGACCGCGGCCCCGGCGTGCCCGACGAGGACCGCGACACGATGTTCCGCCCGTTCCAACGGCTCGGCGACCGCGACAACACCACCGGCGTCGGCCTCGGGCTCGCGCTCTCGCGCGGCCTCGCCGAATCCATGGGCGGCACACTGGCGGCCGAGGCCACCCCCGGCGGCGGGCTCACCATGGTCCTGGCGCTCCCGCAGCGCGAGCGCCGTCACGAGGCCGAAAGCGAGGACGCATGATCGGCCATGGCCGCGCGGCAGTAGTGGCTCTCATGCTAAAGATCGGATGAATTCGGGATTGAATGTCGGTTTGATGCGAGAGATCCGAGCCGGATCGGTTGAAATGCCACCAGAACTTTGCATTTGCATTCGTCTTCGCTCAAGGGTTGACGGCATAGATCATATCTTTGTAGGGTTACGAACCGCCACCGAGAGCGGAGTAGTAAATGACATCGCAAGCCCCTTTGCATCATGACGAGGATCCGGCCTTCGAGTGGACTCTCCCCGGGCTCCACCTGAAGTTCGACCACCGGGACGACCGGCCCGTGCGGCTCGTGCGCCTCGCGGCCGCGCCAGAGGCGCCGTCGGCGGCCGCACCTTCGGCGATCGTCGAGGTCATCACCGCCGGCGTCGAGCACCGCGACCGTAATGACCAGGGCCTCCTCTACTCGACTCCCGGGCAGCGGCTCCGCTACGCGGGCCACGAATCGGACGAGACCGAGCTGCGGATCCGCCAGCGCACCCCGGAGTTCGGCATCGAGGTGCTCAGCGTTTTCCGCGCCGCAGGACCGGGCCTCCAGATCCGGCACACCGTGCGCAACGCGGGCGACCGGAGCCTCGTACTGCTCTCGGTGAGCTCGGCGCTCCTGGCCGTACCCGCCGACGGCGCGCACGACCTCCTTTGGGGCGAGAGCGAATGGCTGGCCGAGGGGCGCTGGCGGCAGCGCCCGCTGACCGAGCACCTGCCCGATCTCGATCCCGCGATGGGAGACGGCCGGCACCCGCGTGGACTCTTCTCGCTTACCAGCCATGGGAGCTGGTCGACCGGTTCGTTCCTGCCGACCGGCGTGCTCGCGGCCGAGACCGTCCCTTCGATCGCGTGGCAGGTCGAGACCAGCGCGGGCTGGCACTGGGAGGTGGCGCAGAGCGGGAGCACCGTGACCGTGGGCGTGCACGGCGCGACCGACACGCATCACCAGTTCGCGCAGCGGTTGGCGCCGGGTGAGGAGTTCACCTCGGTGCCGGCAGGTCTCTGCATCGCCGATGGCGGCCGGGACGCGGCCTTCGCGGCGCTCACGGACTACCGGCGTGCGATCCGTGAACTGCGGCCGGTCGACGCGCGGCTGCCGTTGGTATACAACGACTACATGAACACCCTCATGGGCGAGCCGTCGACGGAGAAGCTGCTGCCGCTCATCGAGTCGGCGGCAGCGTCGGGCGCGGAGTACTTCTGCATCGACGCCGGCTGGTACGCCGCCCTCGAAGGCAGCTGGTGGACCAGCACCGGCGAGTGGCTCGAGGCTCCCGAGCGGTTCACCGGCGGTCTCTCGTCGGTCATCGATGCCATCCGCGCCAACGGCATGCGGCCCGGGTTGTGGCTCGAGCCGGAGGCGGTCGGAGTCGAGTCGCCGATGGCGAAGCGGTTGCCGGAGGAGGCGTTCTTCCAGCGGTTCGGCGATCGGGTGATCGTGGCGGGGAACTTCCAGCTCGACCTGCGGCATCCGGCGGCGCGCGCGCACTTGGACGGGACGGTGGACCGGCTCGTGGACGAGTTCGGGATCGAGTTCTTCAAGCTCGACTACAACCGGAACATCGGCCCCGGGACCGAAGTGGACGCCGACGCGCCAGGGGCCGGGCTGCTCGGACACACTCGGGCCCTCCGCGACTGGCTGCTGGGCGTGCTTGACCGGCATCCGGGGGTGCTGCTCGAGAACTGCGGTTCGGGCGCGCTGCGCATGGACTACAACATCCTTTCGGTGTCGCATCTGCAGTCCACGAGTGACCAGCAGGACTTCCGGAAGTACGCGCCGATCGCGTCGGCCGCGCCCGCGAGCATCCTCCCCGAGCAGGCCGGGAACTGGGCGTACCCGGCCGCGTCGATGACCTTGGAGGAGACGGCGTTCGCGATGACGGCGGGCGTCATGGGGCGGCTCTACCTCTCAGGGTTCCTCAACGAGTTGAGCGCGGAGCAGTCCGCGCTGGTGCGCGAGGCCGTTGCGCTCCATAAGGACTGGCGGCACGGCATCGCCCAGTCGCATCCGGTGTGGCCGTTGGGTCTTCCGGGCTGGGAGGACGACGTGGTCGCGTTGCAGCTGGACTTCGGATCCGAGTCGCTGCTGGCGCTGTGGTCGCGCGGTGAGGCCGCGGAGGTCGCGTTGCCAGGATTGCGCGGGCGGGAGTTGAAGCAGGCCTACCCGGTCGCGTTGCCGGAGTGGACGATCCGCACCGACGGCGAGACGCCGGTCGTCGAGCTGCCGGCCGGGCCCGCCGCCAGGATCTTCACCGTGCAGCGGTGATCCAGGGGCCGATAACGGCCCGCCGGGGAGCGTGCCACGCGGTCATTTCAGTAAGCGGCAGCGTCGCCGCGGCGGCGAGACCTTTCCGCGCTGGAAGGATCGCCGCCGCATTCCCCGGCTCACAATGTCCAAGGGCCCGTTGACGGTCGGAGCGTCAGGTCGACCGGGGCCGTCAGGGGTTCGGCCCCGGCGGGTGCCAGGCCTTGGAACAGGATCGCGAGGTAGCGGCACCAGCCGTCGCTGCCGGGGTCCATCGTCCACAGTGTGCTGGTGAGCATGGCCATGATCCGGAGCAGGTCTTCGGGAACCAGGTCGGCGCGGATGCGGCCGGCGTCCTGCGCCCGTCGGGTCAGCAGTGTCATCGCGTCCCTGAACGGGGGGTAGAACTCCGCGGTCAGGTCGGCGGCGCCGCGTGCCGCGGCCAGCGTGTTGAGTTCGCGGCTCGCCAGGCCCATGGCGGCCTCGACCAGTGCGAGGAGACCGCGCAGCGGGTCGTCGTCCGCCAGTGCCCGCTCGATCGCGGGCGTCAGGTCCTCGGTGACGGTCTGGCTCAATGCCGCCCGGACCAGGTCCTCTTTGGTCGGGAAGTGGTTGTAGAGCGTCCGGATGCGCACGCCTGCGCGCTTGGCGATCTCCTCGAGCGGTGCATCGGGGCCGAGGTCGGCGAAGACCGCGCGCGCGGTGCGCGCCAGGCGGTCGGCGTTGCGCGCCGCGTCGGCGCGCAGTGGTCGCTCGGGTTCACTGGGCATCCGACCAGGATAGCAACATGCAGCCAAATGCAAGTTATGTTAGCCTTTGCCCGCAAGTTGAACTTGCAGTTGAATGCAATATTCGACCAAGGTGGGGAGTTCAATGAGGGCTGACATCGGGCTGTGCGAATACGGAGCCGCAGAACGCGGCGCGTGGTTCGCATCTGAAGCCGCACAGCGACACCGGCAGGACGGCGTCGCGATCCCGGCGGTCGGACCGGACGAGGGCGAAGTGCCCCCGGCGGCCGTCATCCGCTCGGCCGCAGCATGAACCGGGTCGTGATCGTCGGTGCGTCGGCTGGTGGGCTGGCGACCGCGGTGGCGCTCCGGATCGAGGGGTACGCAGGTGCCATCACACTCGTCGGCGATGAAGCCGACGCACCGTACGACCGGCCGCCGCTGTCCAAGGAGTTCCTCTCGGAAGCATGGGAACCCGGCCGGCTGACACTGCTCGGGGCCGACGACCTCGAGACGCTCGACCTGGAGTTGCGCCTGGGTACGCCCGCGACGGCGCTCAGCACCGCCGATCGCGAGGTCATGCTGGGCGACGGCTCCACGGTCGCGTACGACGCCCTCGTCGTCGCCACGGGCGCGCGCCCCCGGGTCCTGCCCGACCGCCGGGACGGGGTGCATGTGCTGCGCACGATGGCCGACGCGCTGCCTCTGCGGGAACGGCTGGCACCGGGACGGCGGCTGGTGATCGTCGGCGCCGGGTTCGTGGGCACCGAGGTCGCCGCGATCGCCCGCGCCCGCGGTGTCGAGGTGACGATGCTGGAGTCGGCGACGGCTCCGCTGGCGCACGAGATCGGCGAGGCGGCCGGGCTGTTCCTGGCCGAGCTCCACCGCCGGCACGGCGTCGAGGTCCGCACTGACGCCGCGGTCACCGAGGTCACGGCGGACGGCGTCCGTCTCGCCGACGGGACCGCGGTGGAAAGCGACGACGTGCTCTTGGCGATCGGATCCGAACCGAACACCGAGTGGCTGACCGCAGAGGATCTGAAAGTCCACAACGGACTCGTCTGCGACGAGTTCTGCGCCGCCGCGCCCGACGTGTACGGCGTGGGCGACGTCGCCCGCTGGTACAACCCCCTGTTCGGCACGGAAATGCGGGTCGAGCACCGCAGGCACGCGTCGGAACAAGCGGTCGCCGTCGCCCGCAACCTGCTGGAGCCCGACGACCGCGCCCCGTTCGCGTCGGTCCCGTACTTCTGGTCCGACCAGTACGACGTGCGGGTCCAGGCCTACGGCCACCTGCGCGAACACGACGACGCGGTCATCGTCTACGGCGACGTCCCGGCCCGCCGGCTCCTCGTCGCCTACCGCAGCGGGGACCGCCTGACCGGGGTCCTCGCCGTGGGCCAGACCCCGAGGGCCCTGCGCTCCTGGCGCGCCCTCATCGCCGCGCGATGCACCTGGCGCGCGGCACTCGCCATCGCCTGACCCGTCCGTACAACGCATCACCACCTCCGACAGAAAGGCTGTGGCAGCAGCACATGGATCCGACCACTCTGCACACGATCAACTCGATCGAAGCCCTCAAAGCCCGCTTCTTCCGCGCCCTCGACACCAAGGAGTGGGCCGAGTTCGAGTCCACCCTCGCCGACGACATCGAGGTCGACCACACCGCTCTGGGCGGCCACCAGGCCACCGGCGCATCGAATTACACGGCCCTCCTGCAAGAGGACTACGACGGCACGGTGACCGTGCACGACGCGCACATGCCCGAGATCGAGCTCACCGCAGCGGACAGCGCCGTCGGCACCTGGGCGATGCAGGTCCTGCTGGTCCGGCCGGACGGCCAGCGCCTCTTGGCGTTCGGGCACCACCAGGACACGTACGGACTGCAGGACGGCCGCTGGCTGATCACCACCTCCGCATCGACACGGCTGCAGGTGGACGAGTCGTGACGGCGACGCAGCGAGGCGGCCACACCGGCGTGCGGGCCCTGCCGGAGGCGAGCGGGACACGCACCGCGACATCGGATGCGGAGCCGGCTGGAACCGTCGGCCGGCCGCAGGCGCCGCTCTCGCACCGGGCCGGCCTCGCCCGCGGGTGGTGGTCGGCGCCGAAACGTCGGCGCCTCCTCTTCGGCGCTGGAGGTCTGGTACTCGGCGGCAGCGCGGCATCGGCGCTGTGGCTGCACCAGGCGACATCGGCCAGCGCCGACACCGAGTCTCCGTCCGAGGGCGTCGAGCCCGCGGTCGCGATGGCGGCTGTCGCCGAGATCAAGCAGGTCAAGGCCCGCTACTTCCGAGCGGTCGACACCAAGGACTGGGACCTGCTCAAGGCGCAGCTGACCGACGACGTGGTCGTCGACACGACCGGCTCGGGCGGCCCCGTCTTCGTGGGATCGGAGGCCTTCATCGCGTTCCTCCAATTGACGCTCAGCCCTGCGGTGACCGTGCACCACGGGCACAGCCCTGAAATCGAGGTCACTTCGGCGACGACGGCGACCGGGGTGTGGGCGATGCAGGACCTCCTCATCTACCCCGGGGAATCCCGGGTCCTCGGGTTCGGGCACTACCACGAGACCTACGAATCCGAAGACGGCCCATGGCGGATCGCCAGCCTGACGCTCACCCGGGTGCACATGGACCCGGTCGGACAGCGGCAGACCTTCGGCATGTGACGCATCGGCCCTGACGGGCGTGCGGCCATCACCGCGAAGGAGGGCCCCGGCGCGAGAGGTCGCGCCGGGGCCCTTTGCCGTTGAAGGTGTCAGAAAGTGACTCTGAACGTCGCGTCCTGGCGGTCCGATGCGGATGAGGAGCCGTTGAGCGGGTCGATCCGCAGAACGTAGCCCGCGTGGCGCAGGTACCGGTCGGGGAAGTTGTAGGACCGGAACGACGCCCAGGCGGCGTCGGCGAGGCCGGCGGTGCGGGTGAAGGTGGCGTCGGCCGCGAACTGGGCGGTGTTGTCGTTGGGGTCCAGGCGGATCGCGTAGCCGGAGTGGCGCAGGAAGCGGCCGGGGTAGTTCACCGATTCGAACGAGACGGCGGCGGCGTCGGCGAGGCCGGGGCGCAGGCGCCACTGCTGGTCGGCAGGGGGCTCCATCGGGAACGGGTCGAGTCGGCCGATGTTGTCGGCGTGGCGCACGTACCGGTCCGGGAAGTTGTAGGACTTGAGCCGGTTCCATTGCGGCGCGCCCCATCTGGTGACGAGCGCGGCGCGTTCGGCCTCGGTGACGGGGATGATCCCGGCGTGCTTGCTGCTGATGGGCGCGGTGAAGGTGCGCTGGTCGACCACCGCCCACGAGTTGCCGCCGATGTCGGTGGACCGCCAGGCGTAGAACACGGCGTTGGCGGGGCCGAAGGAGTCGCCCCAGAGCCAGAACGTGTTGCCCGCGTTGGATTTCACCAGGATCGGCGCTTCGATCGCGTCGCCTTGGCGCACGCCGCTGGTCAGCGTCGTGAAGGTGTTCGGCTGGCCGGTGGCCGAGCGGGCGACGTACAGGTTGCCGTTGCCGATGTTCTTGTACGCCAGGTAGAACGCGCCGTTGTGGGTGAGGACGTCGCCGTCGAGGACGTTGAATCCGGGGTCGAAGAAGACCTCGGCGGCGCCCATGTTCACGAAGTCGCTCGTGTAGTTGACCATGAAGACGTCCCGCGTGCCGTTGTTCGCCGAGTAGACGACCGCGTAGCGGTTCCGCGTCGGGTCCCAGAACGCGGTGGGCGCCCACGAGTGGGTCGCCATGTCGTGGAGCTTGACGCGGCGGTAGCCGGTGAAGCTGCGCAGGTCCGCGGAATCCCACACGTGGATGTACTGGTTGTCGAGGTTGAATACCCGTCCCTTGAGGTCGGTCGCGAGCACGGTGAAGGTGCCGTCCTGCTTGCGCAGCACGAACGGGTCGCGCAGGCCCTGCATGCCCTGGGTCGGCGTGGCGACGGGCTGGTTCTGGTTCAGCGGCGTCCATTCGAGGCCGTCGCCGCTGACGGCGAGGTGCAGCGCGTAGCTGTCGTCGGTCAGGTTCGGCGACTCCTTGAAATACACCATCGCGTAAGCCGCGTACGACTGCGCCTGCGCGGCAGTCGGAACGGCGAAGGCAGCGGTGACGGCGGAGGCCATCGCGGTAGTGAGGAGGGTACGGCGAGACGGCATCGTTCGCGGCCTTTCTGAAGCAGGGGCGGCGCTCGACGAGCGACCAAGTTGATCGGTAACATCCGCGCCGACCACAAGTGTGACCCGTAACATTCAGAAAGTCAAGAACATCAATACAACCGAGCGGACCGCGCGGCGCGAACGATTGCCACGCACGGGTGCTGGAACCGGCCGGGCTTTCGGCGTCTGCAAGTCACTGTGCGTTGTTCGAGAGCGACGGTGTCGCACCGGGGCTCTAGTCTCGGGACGCTCGACTCGGTCGCCTCTGAAGGACACGCATGACTGCACACGCTGCGCCGCAAGCGGACCAGCTTGAACTGCCGGCGGCATGGGCCGCGAAGCTGCTCCCTCGCCGGGGGAAGCGGTCCGGGAAGCCCGCTGCCCCCGATCCCGATGCGCCCGGCATGCTCGCCGAGCAGTTCGAGCTCCATGCGGGGCTGCTCGCGGACATCCTCCACATGAAGAAGAACCGGCGCTACAAGGAGTCGATCCACGCCTTCATCGGCGGCGCACCCGACTCACGCGGCGCCGCCGCGGTCGGGGAGCTGCTGCGCTACGTCGGCCCGCACACCGCCGACTGGTGGAGCCTCCTCGAGTTCCGGGCCTGGCACCAGGCCCACGGCCTCCCGTGGGCTGTTGCCACCGCGATCGAGCGGTACGCCGTCCAGATCCACGGCTGGCACACCGACGGCGTCCGGCCCCCGCTCGGCCACCTGTCGTTGACGACCGCGTCCTGGTACGAGTTCCGGACCGTCAACCGCGACTTGGACAACGGCGTCATCGCCGAGATCCGCGCGACGCTCGCCGCCGCCACCGACGACGAGTACGCCGCGGTCATCGCAGCCGCCGCCGAACACCGCGACCACCCCGCGAAGCGCTTCGCCGCCACACTGCTCCTCCCGGACGAGACCGACTGGACGGCCGAGATCTGCGCCGAGTACCAGCAGTACCGGTCCTCCGGCGCGACCGACCGCGTCCTCCTCCACTCCGTCAGCGACCCCGCCCACCTCGAGGCCGCCGAGGTGACGGAACTGGACGCCTACACGCTAGGCGTGGAACCCATTGCGGCCCTGGTCGACTCGATCGGCGCCGCGAGCCTCCCGATCCTGCGGAACACGCTCGATTCGCGCTGGTACCTCAACGCCGAAGGCAAGAAGCAGCTCCTGAGGGCCATCGCAATGCTGCCGGGGGACGAGGCCGCCGCCTTCCTCGTCGCGCGACTCGACCAGCCGTTCGTCTTCGACGCCGCCGTCGAAACCGCACGCCGTTACCCCGCGAGCCTCCTGCGCGCCGTCGCCGCGGCGGCCGGTGCGGCCTCCCCGGCCGAACGAGGCCGCCTTGCCGCCGTCGCCGCCGGGGCCGGACCTCTGGACGGCGCCGCCGCCGAGGTCCGCGACGCTATCGGTACGCTCACCGACTCCCTGCGCACCGTCCCCGACGCCGTCCCCACCGACCTCCCGCCCCTGCTCACCGCTCCGCCGTGGACCGTCAAGCGCCGCAAGGTGAAACCCCCCGTCCTCGACCTCGAACCCATCGGCGAGCCCACTGTGGACCAAGATGGCGACGACCGATGGCGTGAAGCCCGAGAGCACTACCAGTCGGACACCGAGCAGGTCGCGAAGTGGCGCCGGCTCGTGCGCGACCGCGCCTGGAGCGCCGTCGACTACCGGGTCGGGACGATCGCCGCCTACGGACCCGACGACCTCGCCGAGCCGATGCTCGCCGCCTGGTCCGACCCGGCCGACCGGTCGTACCCGGGCTACTCCGAGGCGATCGTCGCCCGCTTCGGCACCGCCGCGATCGAAGGCGCGCTGAACGTCGCCAAGCGCTGGCAGGTCGAGGATCTGCCGGTGTCGGTCTTCAGCGTCGAGGCCGCCCGCTTCGTCGCCGAGCGGTACGCCCGGCGCAAGACCGAGCGGGCCGCCGCCGCCGCATGGTTCGAACGCCACGGTCGGTCCGCCGCCACCGCGCTCGTCCCGGACGCGCTCGGCGCCGACCGCGACCGCCGCAAGTACGCCGAGGCCGCGCTGTTCCACCTGGCCCGGCGGCTCGGCGACACCGCCGTTCTCGCGGCGGCCGAACCCTATGGGCCCGAAGCGGTCGCAGGCGTCACGGCGCTCTTCGGCGCCGACCCGCTCGAACCGCGCGGCGTGAAGATCCCCAGGCCCGGCCCCTGGGCCGTGCCCGCCATGTTCCCGCAGGTCCTCCTCAAAGGCGGCGACCGCGCCCTGCCCGCGGACTCGGTGCGGCACCTGATCACCGTCCTCGCACTGGCGACGCCCGACTACGCCTACCCCGGTCTCGACACCGTCGCCGAGACCTGCGACCGGGCCTCGCTCGCCCGCTTCGGCCGTGCCGTCTTCGAGCAGTGGCTCGCCGTCGGCGCGCCCGCGAAGGACCAGTGGGCCCTCACCCAGCTCGCCCATTTCGCGGAGGACGAGACGGTGTGGCAGCTCGCCCCGCGCCTGCGCGAATGGCCCGGGGACGGCCAGCACAAGCGCGCGGTCGCCGGCCTCGGCGTGCTCGGTGCGATCGGGACCGAGGAGGCCCTGCGGGCCATCCAGGCCACCGCCGAGAAGGTCAAGTTCCCGGCCCTCCGCGAGGAGGCCGACGTCCAGATCGCCCGCGTCGCAAGCGAACTGGGCCTCTCCCGCGACCAGCTCGCCGACCGCCTCGTCCCCGACTTCGGGCTCGGCGACGAGGGCGCGCGCGTGATCGACTACGGGCCCCGCAAGTTCACCGTCGGCTTCGACGAGCAGCTGAAGCCCCACCTCGTCGACGAGGACGGGAAGGTCCGCAAGAGCCTCCCCAAGCCCGGCGTCAAGGACGACGCGGTGATCGCCGAGGACGCCTACCAGCGCTTCCAGGCGCTCCGAAAGGAACTCAAGACCGTCGCCGCCGAGCAGGTCGCCCGCCTGGAGACCGCCATGGTCACCGGCCGCACCTGGGAACCGGGGGAGTTCCGCCGCTTCCACGTCGAACACGCCCTCACCGGCCTCCTCGCCCGCCGCCTCGTCTGGCTGTGCGTCCACGACGGCGTCGCGACCGCGTTCCGCATCGCCGAGGACGGCACCTTCAGCGACGCGGACGACGACGCGTTCGACCTGCCCGAGGGCGCCGCGGTCCGCCTCGCCCACCCGGCGCTCCTCGGCGACCGGGTCGGCACGTGGGCCGAGATCCTCGCCGACTACGAGATCCTCCAGCCCTTCGACCAGCTCTCGCGGCCCGTCGCGGCCTTCACCGCCGAGGAGCTCGCGAGCGGCCGCCTGGCGCGCTTCGCCGGCGCCACAGTCGCGACCGGCCGCGTCCTCGGCCTCGGCAAGCGCGGCTGGCGCCGCGCCTACCCTGGCGTCGGCGGGCTCGTGCCCGGGTTCGCGTACGTCCTCGGGAGCGGCTGCTTCCTGATCCTCGAAGTCGAACCCGGCATCCCGATCGGACACGCCGCCGAACACCCGCAGCAGACTCTGAAGTCCGTGTACTTCGCCGACTTCGAGCGCTTCGGCGCCGACCCCGTCCCGCCGAAAGCCCCCGTCGACCCCGTCGCCGCCGCCGAAGCCCTGGGCGCCCTCGCCCGCCTCGCCGGCTCCTGGACCCCGGAAGGAACGCCATGACCTACGAAGCCGCCCAAGAGGACCGCCTCGACCTCTCCTCCCACTGGGGGACCGAACCCCTCCCGCGCCGCTCCGCCCCCGGCGAAGCACCCGTCCTCGACCCCAACGGCCCCAAGGACGTCGCGCGGTTCATCGGCTTCAACGAGGACGACGCCCGCCACGTCCTCGCGCAGCACGGCACCCGCGCCTGGGCCGGCGCGGCGCTGCGCCACCTCGACGGTGAGCCGAACCCCGTCGGCGCGGGCGTGGTCTCCGCGATCGTGGCCTCGCGCGAACGCAACGGCCAGGAGTCGCTGCTGCGCCCCGAGATCGACGCCTGGGCGGCCGAGCACGGACTCCCGTTCGCGGTGACCGCGACGGTGGTCCGGCTCCAGCTGCGCGCCTGGCGGGCCTACAAGGCGACGATGCGCGACGCCACCCTGCGGTCGCTCACCCTCGGCGAGCTCGGTTCGGTCCGCTGGGAGCTCGACCGGGGCATTCGCGTCCTCCGCGGCCTGCTCGCGCACGCGTCCGAAGCGGCATACGCTGCGGCTGCGGCGGCCGCACCCCGGAACGACCCGGTCGAGCGGTTCCTCACCACACTCCTGTTCCCCGACGAGAGCGCCTGGGCCGAGGAGGTCTGCCGCGAGTACAAGGGCAACGGGGACTACAGCACCGACGCGCTGCTGTGGCTCACGATCGACCGCGCCGACCTCCTTACCGCCGCCGGGCTGACGCGGATCGGGGACTGGCTCATCAACCCCGAGACCGTCGGCGCGGTCCTGCGCAACCTCGGCGCCGACGCCCTCCCGTTCTTGACCGCGTCGCTGCAGCAGCAGATCGGGAGCCGCGAGCGCCACCTCCTCCTCGACGCGATCGCCCTCCTGCCCAGCGACGACGCCGCCGCCCACCTCGTGGGGCGCCTCGGCGAGGAGCACATGTACCAGGCCGCCGTCGCGGCCGCGAAGCGCTTCCCGCGCCGCGTCCTCCGGACGGTCGCCGCCGCGGCCGACAGCACCGTCCCCGAACTGCGGCCCCGCCTCACCGCCCTTGCCGCGGACATCCCCGCCGCACACCGCGAGACCCTTTCGGCAGCCGACCAGGCCGCCGTCGAGGCGCTCCTCGCACCCTCGCCGACCCCGGTGGCCGACCCTGCGCTGCTGCCGCAGCTCCTCACCGCCCCGCCTTGGACCGTCAAGGGCTCCAAGCGGAAACCGAAGGTCATGGAGCTGAGCGCGGACGCGAGCCCGGCCATGGCCTGGGCCGAGGGCGAGCTCGACCGCTGGGTCAAACCGGACCACGACTACTTCAGCCGCACCAGCGATGCCGACTGGGAGCGGATGCTGGACAAGGGCCACAACAACGGCTCGCGCACCCGCTACTCCACCATCGTGACCTTCGCGCCCACCTCGATCGCCTTGCGCGCCCTCCACAAGTGGGACGGCAGCTTCAACGCCTACATCGCCGGCGACCTCAAGGTCATCGCCGCGCGCTTCGGAACCGCGGCCGCGTCGCAGCTCGTGGCCGCACTGCGCGCCAACCCGAACCACCACGAGGCCCTCGTGCCGCTCCGCAGCGTCGAGGCCGCCCGCCTCGCCGCCGACTGGTACGCCCGCCTCAAGGGCGCCCGCGCCAGCGCCATCGCCTGGTTCGCGCGCCACGGCGGCGAGGGCGCGGCCCTGCTCATCCCCGACGCCCTCGGCGCCGACAAGAAGCGCCGCGGCAATGCCGAAGGCGCCCTGTGGAACATCGCGCTCCGCCACGGCTCCGAGGCCGTCGTCCGCGCCGCCGAACCCTACGGGCCCGAAGCGGCCGAGGCGATCGCCGAACTCCTCGCGGGCGACCCGCTCGAACCGCGCGGCGTCAAGCTCCCCAAACCCGACGTCTGGGCCTCGCCGGCGATGCTCCCCGAGGTCCTCACCGCCGCGAAGACCCACGCGCTCCCCGCCGACTCGGTGCGCCACCTCATCACCGTCCTGGCACTGTCCTCACCGGAGTACCCTTACGCCGGGCTCGACGTGGTCGCCGAGGCGCTCGACCGCGGCTCGCTCACCCGATTCAGCCGGGGCCTGTTCCAGCTGTGGCTCTCGATGGGCGCGCCCTCGAAGGACGGCTGGGCGCTCACCCAGCTCTCGCACTTCGCCGACGACGACACGGTCCGCCTCCTGGCCCCGCTGATCCGCGAGTGGCCCGGCCAGTCCCAGCACAAGCGGGCCGTCACCGGCCTGGGCGTGCTCGGCGCGATCGGCTCCGAGGCGGCACTGCGCGCCATCCAGGGCATCGCCGAGAAGGTGAAGTTCAAGGCGCTCAAGGAAGAGGCGCGCGTCCAGATCGCGGCGATCGCTGAGGGCCTCGGCCTCACTCGCGACCAGCTCGCCGACCGGCTCCTGCCGGACTTCGGCCTCGGCGAGGAGGGCGCGCTCGTCCTCGACTACGGGCCGCGCCGGTTTACCGTGGTCTTCGACGAGCAGCTCAAGCCGTTCGTCAAGGACGATTCCGGAAAGCCCCGCAAGAGCCTTCCGAAGCCCGGCGCGAAGGACGACGCCGAGATCGCCGACGCCGCCTACAAGCGGTTCGCGGCGCTCAAGAAGGAACTGCGCACCGTGGCCGCCGACCAGGTCCAGCGCCTCGAAGCGGCGATGGTCAACGGCCGCACCTGGACCAAGGACGAGTTCGAGCGGTACTACGTGCGCCATCCGCTGACCTGGCACCTCACGCGGCGTCTCGTCTGGTCCGCCGAGGCCGGGGGAGCCGTGTCGGGCTTCCGCGTCGCCGAGGACCGCACCTACACCGACGCGGACGACGAGGCGTTCGCGATCCCCGACGACGCCGTGATCCGCCTCGACCACCCGGTTCGCCTGGGGGACAAGGCCGCCGACTGGGCCGAGCTGTTCGCCGACTACGAGATCCTCCAACCGTTCGACCAGCTCTCGCGGCCCGTCCTCGCGTTCACTCCCGAGGAGTCGGAGACCGGTCTGCTGGAGCGGTTCATCGGCGCGAAGGTCGAGGTCGGCAAGCTCCTCGGGCTCACCAGCCGCGGCTGGCACCGCGCCTCACCAGAGGACGCCGGCGTCGAACCCGGGATGTACTTCCCGCTGCCCGGCGGCGGATACGTCACCGTCGCCCTCGACCCGGGCATCTGGGTCGGCATGGTCGCCGAGAACCCGGTCCAGACCCTTGACATGGTCCGCATCTCGGCCACGGAGGACTACTGGTGGAACCGCACCGCCCGCGCCGCCGACCGGAACCACCCGCGGGACATCGACCCGGTCACCGCGTCCGAAGTCCTGGCCGCCCTCACCCGAATCACCGCGAAGGACTGAACGTGGACCTCCCCGACGAGGGCGCTTAGGGCCTGTCCTCTGAATCAGACCGGCCGTTATCCGGCCCGTTCGCCCGCTCGCTGCGTTGTCGGCCCTCCGAATACAACACCGGTATTCGGAGGGCCTTCCCCGGTCTCGGCGACGCTTGCGAGCCGTCAATCGGTGGAGCGAGCGAACAAACGGACTCGGATACCGCCGCTCCCTGATTCCCCGGACAGGCCCTAGGGTTGCGCTCATGCCAATGCACTTCGTCAAGCACGGGAGCGGGACTCCCGTCCTCGCGCTCCACGGCTGGACCCCCGACCACCGCCTCATGACCGGTTTCCTGGAGCCGTTCTTCGCCCGCCGTGCCGCCGCGCGCCCCGGCGGCACCTCCTACCGCCGCCTCTACCCGGACCTTCCCGGCATGGGGCAGACCGAGATCACCGAGAAGTACCAGGGGTCGGACGACATGCTCGACGCCGTCCAGGGCTTCGTGGACCACATGATCGGCGACGTGCCGTTCATCGTCGTCGGCGAATCCTACGGCGGCTACCTCGCCCGCGCCGTCGCCAACTCCCGCCCCGAGCAGGCGCTCGGCCTCGCCCTGGTGTGCCCCATCGGGAAAGAGGCCCGCCACTCCAGGCGGACCCTCCCGCCCCACACCGTGATCGCCGCCGACCCCGCGTTCATGGCCGGGCTGCCTCCGGCCGACGCCGCCTCCTACGGCGAGCTCGCGGTCGTGCAGTCCCCGGAGACGTTCCGCCGCTTCCGCGACGAGATCGCGCCGGGGCTGGCGTTGGCGGACGACGAGGGGCTGGTGCGGGTGGCGCGGCGGTACGAGCTGAGCACCGCCCCCGAATCCGGCGCGCCGTTCGAGCGGCCGACGCTGATCGTGACGGGTCGGCAGGACGACAACACCGGTTACGCCGATGTCTATGCGCTGCTTGAGCACTACCCGCGCGCGACCTTCACCGTCCTCGACCGGGCCGGGCACAACCTGCAGCTCGAGCAGCCGGTGCTGCTCGACGCCTTCCTGGACGAATGGCTGGACCGCGTCGAGGAGGCCGCGGGGCACTGATCCGGAGCGAACGGCGCGCCATCGTTGACGATCACGTTCGACGCGAGTCGGGAGCGGCCATCGCATCGATGGCCGCTCCGCATTGCGTTCAGCCGACGAGCGGCCGCGTCTCGGGGTAGCGGTAGTGGCGCTTGCGGGTGGCTATCGCCAGCGAGGTCGCGAACAGGACCGGGCCGATCCGGCCGCCGTACATGACCGCCGTGATCAGCCATTTCGACGGGTCGCTGAGGTCGTAGGTGATCCCGGTAGACTGCCCCACCGTGGCCGCGGCCGAGACCACCTCGAACATGATGGGCGCCAGCATGATGTCGGGTTCGAAGCGCTGCATGAGCATCACAGCGGTGACGTTCAGGGCGACGTAGACCAGGGCGACGGTGAGCGCTTCGCGGACCACGGTCGTCGGCAGGCGCCTGCGGAAGGCCGAGGCGTCCCGCTCGCCGCGGATCTCGGCCCAGATCACCAGCATCAGCAGGAAGAACGTGGTGACCTTGATGCCGCCGGCGGTCGAGGCCGAACCGCCGCCGATGAACATGAGCACCATCGACACCAGCAGCGAGTCGTCGTTCAACTGACCCACATCGATGGAGTTGAAGCCGCTGGTGCGCAGCACCGCCGACTGGAAGAACGCGGGCAGGAACCGGTCCTGCCACGGGTACTGGCCGAACGTGCCGGGGTTCGCCCATTCCAGGGCCAGCAGGACGAGCCAGCCGCCGAAGAGGAGGACGGCCGTGCCCGCGAGGGTCATCTTGGTGTGCAGCGACCATTTGCGCGGGCCGATGCGCAGGCGGCGGCGGTGCGAGAGCTCGTAGACCACGGGGATGCCCAGGCCCCCGAGGACGGTGCCGATGATGAGCGGCAGGCTGATCCACGGGTCGGTCGCGAAGCCGATGATCGAGTCGCTGAACAGGGCGAACCCGGCGTTGTTGAAAGCAGCAACGCTGTGAAAGACCCCGTGCCAGATCGATTCGCCCGCACCGAAGTCATAGGCGAAGTGGAACCGCAGGCTCAGGATCGCGGCGAGGGCGACCTCGACGATGAGCGTGTACAGCACGGCGAAGCGCAGCACGCTCTTGACGTCGCCGAGGCTGATCGAAGGATGCAGTTCGGCCTGTGTCATGAGCTTGGACCGGAGGCGGAGTCTGCGGCTGACGAGCATGCCGAGGAACGCCGCGGTCGTCATGATCCCCAGGCCGCCCAGTTGCATGCACGCGAGGATGACCGCTTCGCCGAATCCGGTCCAGTGCGTCGGCGTGTCCACGGTGACGAGGCCGGTGACGCTGATCGCCGAGGTCCCGGTGAACAGGGCGTCGATGAACCGGGTCCCGCCCGGCTCGGTCTGCGCGACCGGCAGCATGAGCAGCCCGGTGGCGATCGCGATCGCGAACGCGAACGCGACCGGGACGATGCGGACGGGACTTCGGACGAAGCCGTCGAGTACGGCGCGCGGCGCGGGTTGCAGGGCACGGCCCTCTGGATTCTCGGCGATCGCGGCGCGGGACCGCGCCGCCGCGTGCAGGATACCGCCGCGGCCTCGCCGCCGAACGCGACACGACGCCGCCTACCTGCGGCAATCGTCCCCGGCCCGGGGCTTCACCGCGAGTTTTGACATTTTCTTGACGCCCAGCGGTTTCCGAGACGAGCGCACGGCCCCGTCGCGGCCCTCGCCGTGATCTGTAATCCGGCGTGAGCTGGGCGTTCAGGACGCCGCCGGGCCTCGCGAGAAAGCCGACCCGAGCGCGTTCCCCCAGGTGCCGGGCCGCCGAGGCGCTGGACTGCGTGGGGCAGAATTCCGGTCGTGCTTCATGTTCGAGTCATCACCCCGGTCGGCCTGACCGACGAAGTCGTCCGCATAGCCGTCACGAGCGCCGCGGTCGCGAACGTGGTCCGGCTGCCCGGCGCGGCGATCGACCCGGCGGGAGACTGCGTCGAGTTCGACCTCGCCCGTGAAGGCGCGAACGAAGTACTCGCCGACCTCCGGGGACTGGGGCTCAAGGAGTCCGGCGGCATCACCGTCGAGGAGATCGACCTGTCCATCTCGGACGCGGCCGACGAGGCGATGGAAGCCGCCCCCGGCCACTCCGAAGACGCCGTCATCTGGGAGGAGCTCGCCTCCCGCACCGCCGCCGAAACCCGCCTGACCTGGTCCTACCTGGTGTTCCTGGCGCTGGCGGTCCAGATCGCGGCGATCGGGGCCCTGCTGGACCAGCCGATCCTCATCGTCGGCGCGATGGTCCTCGGCCCGGACTTCGGCCCCGTCGCCGCCTGGTGCTTCGGCGTCATCCGCCGCGACCTCGGCCAGATCGGGCGGGCCACGCGCACCCTCGTCGTCGGCTTCGCGCTGGCGATCGCGGTGACCTTGGCGTGCGCCCTGGTCAGCCGCTTGGTCGGATGGATCGAACCGACCATGCTGGACAATCGACCGTTGACGAGCTTCATCGTGCACCCCGACCGGTGGTCGTTCATCGTGGCCGTGCTCGCCGGGGTCGCGGGGATCCTGTCGATGACCGCCCGCAAGTCCCAGGCGCTGGTCGGCGTGTTCATCTCGGTCACGACGGTTCCGGCCGCCGGCAACATCGCCGTCGCGATCGCGCTGGCGCACTGGGAAGAGGTCGGCGCCTCGCTCGTCCAGCTCGGCGTCAACCTCGCGGGCCTGGTCGTCGCCGGCATCGGCACCCTGCTGGTGCAGCGGGTCCTGTGGACCCGCTTCGACTTTCGCATCATGACTCCCAACCTCCTCAAAGGATCCGGAGACCGGGCCCCTATCGACCGGTGACCTCCGGGTAGCCGACCGCCCCGGGTGGGTGGCGCCGCCGACACCGGCCGGTCGAAGGGCGACTCGGTCCAGGGCGCCGACGCCAGGTCAGCAGGCGCAGCAGGGGGACGACGAGCACGGGGTACAGCCGGATTGCGGCGGTGGTCATCCGCTCGTAGGATGCGGCGGAGGCCGATCCCGAGTGAAGGAGTCCCCGGTGAGTGACGACGGCAGCCGGTCGAGTGGCTGGCACTGGCACGAGTACGGCGTCGGGCCGGCCGGCGAGGTGGCGCATGCGTGCGCCCGGTCTCTGAACGCGTTCCTGGTCGGGCTGGGATGCTCCTTCGCGCTGATCCTGGGCGCGGGCATCCTCGCCGAGGAGAACCTGCTCGGCGATCCCGGCCTCGAATCGGCCATCGACCACCTCATGCGTTTGAGCGTCGGCCTCCTGATGGTGTTCGTGCTGGTAGCGGCATTCGTTGCCGTCGTTGCGAGCTATCTGCGGGAGGTGACCACCTCCAAGGCGCTCGTCAGGGCCGCCGAGCGCGGCGCGTCGAGCCGTGCCGTGCCCGCACCCGATCAGGTCGCGTCGGTCATCAACGAACCGGCGGCGCCGCTCAAGTACTTCGGGTGGGCGAACGCCGCCTTGGCCGGCGTTCTGGGTGTGGTCGGCCTGCTCGTCGTGCTGATGGAGAGCAGTGCCGAAGGCTGGATGATCACGCTGGTCGCCCTCGGCTACGCGGCGGTCATGAGCCTGCTCGGATACGCCTGCCAGGAGTGGCTGCCCCGGACGCATGAGCGGCGCCGGGTCCGCATCGCCGCGCACTGGACCGCGGAGGACGAGGCCCGGGCATGGAAGCGGGCGAGGTCGGCGGGCCGGCGCGGCGGCGGCAAGCAGGCGCCGCCGGGCTCTGCAAGGGGCGCGAGCTTCGTCTACCTCGCGGGCGTGTTCTGCGCCGTTGGTTTCATCGCGTTGCTGGCCTCGATGGTGATGCGCTGCGGGACCCTCCCGGCGCGGGGGCAGTCCGAGTGCGACGAGGTCTACTACTCGTCGTTCATCGAGCGCGTGCTCTCCTGGGGATTCTGGATCTTCGCGGTCGCGGTGCCCCTGGCCGTGCTGTTCGCGGTGGTCGGCGTGCTGCTCGAGTGGCAGCAGCGGCGGGCCGAGCGCGCCGACCTGCTCGACCTGCTGGCGGGCCCGCGGGCCGCGAGTCCGGACAAGGACCTGCTCGCCTACCACGTGGAGCGGCACGCGCATCCGCTGGCGCGCGTCGGCTCGGCGCTGTCAGGGGCCGGGCTGGTGTTCAGCATCTCCGCCTACATGCTCGGAGAAGGCTTCGGGCTCGGCTCGCAAGAGGAGTTCGCCGCTTACCGCACCGAGGCGCTCATCGCGATGCTCGTCTCGGCGGGCCTCTTCCTCGCCGCCACGGTCGGCACCGGCATCGCGAACGCACGCGGCCGCGAGCTGCGCAACGCCCTCATGGAACGCTGGCCCCGGCAGCCCTTCCCGTCCGTCAACGGCGAAGGCAAGATCAAGCGCCCCAACCAAGGCCTGGAGCGTCAACGCCCGCGAAGCCGACGGCCCGCCGCCCGGAACCGGACGTCCAAGTGAGGTCATAGAGCCGGGCTCGGTGCACCGGGCTCGACTTGGGCGCGGGCGACTGCCTCGGCACTGTAAGCCGTCGAGCGCCCGGGCCGGCGCTATCAGATGCTTAGTACCGCCCCCGCAGCGGCGACCTGATCGACGACGTCCATGCCCGAGGTGACCTCGCCCAGGATGGTGTAGCCGGCCGGGAGGGTCGTGTCCTCGTAGACGAAGAAGAACTGGCTTCCGGTGGTCCCCGGTCCCGCATTGGCCATCGCGAAGGTGCCCGCAGGGTAGTTCGCCTCGGTCTCGGCCGGGAGGTTCTCATCCCCGAACATGTACCCGGGCGTGCCCGTGCCGGCCATCCCGGGCGTGCCGGACTCGATCGCGGCCCGTGCGTCGGGGTCGCCGCACTGGAGGACCCAGATGCCGTCCGTGACGAGGCGATGGCACTGCTGCTCGTCGAAGTAGCCCTGCATCGCAAGGAAGGTGAACGAGCCGGCGGTGCACGGAGCGCCGGCGGTGTCGACGCCGACCTCGATCACGCCGAGGTTGGTCACGATCGTCATCTCCTGCGTCCCGGCAGCGGGCTGGCGGGCCTGCGGGGTCGGCTCGGAGCCGCTGAGGGGGGCGTACGAGCACGTCTCGCCTGACGAGGCGTCCGGGACGCTCAACTGGACGCACTCCAGGTAGACGTCCTGCGCCGGAAGCCCGTCCGTCGAGCCGTCAGAGGCGACGAGCGCGCCCTCACCGCTGGGATCGAAACCGCTGCAGCGGTCCGCCGCGTTCTGGGCATCGGCGACCAGCGCCTCGAATTCGGCATCGACTCCGGCGGCGAGGTCATCCTGCCCGCCGCTCGGGGTGTCGGGGTCGTTGAGGCCCTTGAGGCCCAAGGAGATCAGGACCGATGCGCCGATCACCGCGAGCACGGTCGCGATCGACGTGATGATGCCGGTCGTGGATCGAAGCCATGCACCGAATGGTCGGCGCGGCGCCGGGTAGGGGCCGGGACCGGCGGGAGCGAACGGCGGCGGGGTGGTCATGGCGGGCTGCGGGGACGGCTGGTATCCGGGAACCGCGTGCGGATACGCCGGGGTCAGAGGCGGTGCCGGGGTCGGGAACTGGGGCTGGGGGGTCATCTGCGTCAGCGGCACGGCGTTGAGCGCGCCCTCTGAGACCGCCAGTTCGGGCTGCTCGATGACCGCCGGGGCGATGCCGAGCTCATGGTGCAGCATGCTCGCGACCAACGGCATCCGGCTCGCGGCTCCGACCAAAAACAGCGCGGTGAGCTGGTCGGCGCGCAGCCCGGATTCGCGGACGACCCCTTGGGTGATGCGGACGGTGCGCTGGAGCAGCGGCCGGGCGACCGTCTCGAGTTCGTCGCGGGTCAGGTGGACGTCCAGGTCCAGCAGCGGCACGGTCAACTCGACGCTCGCCTGCCGGGACAAGCGCTCCTTGCCCTGCCGGACCTCCTCCATCCAGGCGACGCGGTGCCGCCGGTCCGAGGTGGACTGCGGTTCGCGAAGCCGCTGCCACCGTTCGTCACCAGGGCTGACAGTGGCCGCGATGTGCTCGGCCAGCGCTTGGTCGATGTCCACGCCGCCGAGGCCCCTGTCGCCTTCCACCGCGGCGACTTCGAAGCCGTGCGCGTGGCGCTGCAGCACGGTGGCGTCGAAGGTGCCGCCGCCCAAGTCGTAGACCACGACGCCGTTGCCGATCGGCACCTCGTTCCCGAGTGCGACGGCGAAGTAGGTGGCGGCCGCGACCGGCTCGTGAACGGTCGAGAAGGCGCCCAGGCCGGCCTCGTGCGCAGCGTCCGCGAGCGCCTGGCGGCGAGTCGGGCCCCAGTCGGCGGGCACGGTGACGACCACGGCCTCGGGGGTTCCCAAGGCCTGGTCGATCTCGCGTTTGGCCCGGCCGAGGACGGCCGCGATGAGGGACCGCGTCGGCAGTTCGCGGTCGCCGAGGAGCACGGTGTCGACGTCGATGCGTCGTTTGGGATGGGGCTCGAGGCATTCGGGACGGCGTCGTCCATCGTGGACGGCATCGCTGCCGACGATCAGCGACCCGTCGGCGCTCAGGCTGACCGCGGAGAGGAGCTGCGGCGAGCCGTCGAAGAGCAGCTGGTGGATCCGCCCGTCGCCTCGGCGGACCGAGACGACGGTATGGCAAGTGCCGAAGTCGATCGCGACTCGCCCGGACCTGGGGCTGAATTGACCATGCATGAGCAGCATCCTAAAGAAGACGCGTCAGAATCCCGAGGTGGGGCGAGCGGCCCTCACTCGAGACCGAGTGAGGACCGTGCCGAACCGGTGCACCCCGCTCGGTCCGCGTCACCGAGCGGAGGGGTCGGATCAGTTGCCGGCGGAGAACCGCAGGACGGGCGGCGAGCTGAGGTTGTCCTCGGCTGCTGCGCGAGCCTCGGCGATGTGCGCGGCGCGGGCGCTGGCCTGTGCGGTAGGGGGCGGGGCGAGGAACAGCGGGAGTTCGACGGTGTTCGTGTCGATTGTGCTCATGTCGGCCGTGCTCTCGCTCATGGCCACTGCCTTGACGCGGTCAGCTGCGGTCATCGGTGCTCTTTTCGATCGGGGACGGAGTTTGTGGTGCAACGTCCAGTATTCCCTGCGGGTCCGACGCTCGGACGCGGGTGGCGCCCTGTCTCACCTGAACGGGTCAGTACCGAGCACGGGCCTCCGGCAGCGGCCGGCAGGGGGATCGAGCAGTGCGGGGAGGACGTGCTGGTCCGGACCTCGCCAGCCACAGTCCGGTGCATACGGCGGCGGCCACGGTGACGGCTCCGGCCGTGAGGAACGCGCTGTTGATGCCGGTCTCGAAGGACGCGCCGTCGGACTGCCCGGCGCGCGCCACGGCTCCGAGCACCGCCACGCCGAGGACGGCGCCGATCTGCCGGGCGGTGCTGCTGATGCCGGAGGCGAGGCCGCCTTCCTGCGGGCTGACCGCTTGGATGGCGGCGCCGGTCAAGGGCGACAGGGTGAGGGCGAAACCGCAGCCGACGACCGCCATGCGCCACCACACGTTCCCGTACTCGGTGTCGGCGTGCACCGTGCCGAGCGCCAGCAGTCCGAGGCCGGCGAGGGCCAGGCCGCCGGTCACCACGATGCGGAAGCCGTACCGGGCGGCGAGTCGGCCCGCGTACGGGCTGACGATCACCATGGCGAGGGACTGCGGGAGGGTCTGCAGTCCGGCGCGCAGGATCGAGCTGCCCTGGACGTGGACGAAGAACTGGGAGAAGAAGAACGCCGAGCCCATGAGCGCGAAGCCCACCACGACCATGGCGGTGTTGGACACGGTGAACAGGCGCTGCCGGAACAGCCGCAGCGGCAGCATCGGATCGGGACGGCGCGCTTCGACGGCGATGAACGCGCCGAGCAGGACCGCGGCGGCGGCGAAGCTCCCCAGGATCACCGGTGAACTCCAGCCTCGGGCGCCGCCCTCGATCAGGGCGAAGGTCAGCACTCCCACCGCGAGGACGGACAGCACCGTCCCCGGGACGTCGATCGCGGGGGCCTTCGGATTGCGGCTCTCCGCAAGGCTGCGCAGGCCCAGCAGCAGCAGAAGCGCGCCGATCGGCAGGTTCACCAGGAAGATGGCGGGCCAGCCGAAGGCGTCCGTCAGGACGCCGCCGGCCACGGGGCCTCCGGCCAGGCCGATGCCGCTGAGTCCGGCCCACAGGCCGATGGCCTTGACCCGCTCCCGCGGCTCGGGATAGGCGGCCACGAGGAGGGCGAGCGAGGCGGGGCTCAGGGCCGCGGCCCCGATGCCCTGCAGCACCCGGCCCGCGATGAGCCAGTCGAGCGAGGGCGCGAGGCTGCAGACCACCGACGCGGCGGTGAACACGGCCACGCCGGTCAGGTAGACGCGCTTGCGGCCGAACCGGTCGGCGAAGACGCCGCCGGAGAGCAGCAGCATGGCGACCAGCAGCACGTACGCGTCGACGATCCATTGCAGACCGGTCAGCCCCGTGTGCAGCCGGTGCTGCATGTCGGGCAGCGCGGCTCCGACGATCGTGTTGTCGAGCAGGACCATGAACTGGCCCAGGCAGGTCACCGTGAGCAGCACGGCCCGATTCGGCCGATTGCCAACGGGTGCATGCGATGCGGGCATGAGTTCCTTTCGATCGCTACATGGGCTCGACCGCGGTCGACGACGGTGTCGCGACAGCCGAGCACACTAACGCAGTCAATGACTGCGTTAGTGACCGTAGCAGGCCTCGACTCGCAAACGCAAGTCTCGACTGCGTTAAGGTGAGCGCATGAACGAGCCACAGCGAACCCGGCGACCGGGCGGGCGCAGCGCCAAGGTCGCAGCGGCGGTGCATCAGGCCGTCACCGATCTGATCAGCGAGCGCGGCTACAGCGGTTTCACCGTGGGGGAGATCGCCGCCCGGGCGGGCGTGGCCGACAGCAGCATCTACCGCCGCTGGGGCAACCTGGAGACCCTGCTCGCCGATGTGACGCTCAACCGGCTCAACGCGCAGTCGCCGATGCCCGACACCGGGAGTCTGGAGGGCGACCTGCGCACCTACGCGGCCAACGTCGCTCGCGAGATCACCGGGCCGGACGGCCTGGCGGTGGTGCGCCTGGCGGTCGCCCTGTCGGGCGACGGCCAGGAGGGTTCGAAGGCCGCGGAGGACATTCGCGCCGAGCGCATGGGCCAGCTCCAGTCGATGCTCGACCGCGCCCGCGACCGCGGCGAGGACGCCCCCGACGCGTACGGCGTCCTCGACCACATCCTGGCCCCCATGTACATCCGGGTCCTGTTCGGCATGGTGCCGCTCGCCCCGGGCTACATCGACGGGCTGGTCGATCGACTGCTGTTGCCGCAGAACGGATCTGGCGCATAGCCGCGGCGGTGAGGGGCGTGCCGGGCGAGACCGCCGGGATGCCGTCGGCGAGCGAGTCGAGTGCACCGTCCGTCTCGCTCGGCGGGGGAGGGGTGGGCGTGACGACCGGACGGCGTCGGGTTCGCGTGCGCGCCGCGGCCTCTGAGGAATGTGAAGCGGCCCAGGCGTTCGCCTGGGCCGCTTTCAATCAGCGCTCGTAGACCGGCTGTCCGAGGTACCAGTTGCCCGGGGCGTCCGGGTCGGTGCTGTTCCAGTACTCGAGGACCGCGGTGGTGAACTCGGTGGCGGTCAGGTGCCCGTTGCCGTCGCGGTCGAGGAAGGCGAACGCCTTGTCGATGTCGTCCTGCGCGATCTCAGGGAAGAGCGCGCGCTGGAACACGGCGAACTCCTCGGCGCTGAGCACGCCGTTGCCGTCGCTGTCGGCGATCGCCAGGAACGTCCGCGCCATCGCGCCGACGGTGGCGTCGGCGGCTTCCGGCTCGAGGGACCGGGTGGCGGCGATGAACGTCTCCTTGTCGATCTGGTCCCGGCCTTCGGGCAGGTGCGGGCGGTGGATGTTGTCCCAGATGGCCGTGAACGCGGCGATGATCCGCTCCTCCTCGGGCGACCCGGGCGCGTGTCCCAGCCCCGTCGCGGCGCGCTGCCCCAGTTCGACGTGGTCCTGCTCGGTGAGGTGCCCGTCGCCCGTGGCGTCGAGGTAGTCGAAGCCGTGCGCGATCTTGGCGGTCAGGATGTCGGTCATGCGGTTGCCTCCGTTGCCTTGTGGACTGAACGGAGTAAGAGTGACAGAAGTCGACTACGGGTGGAACCTACATCGGTGCGCGTCTTTGTAACTCGATCGGGTGAATATTCCCATTCCCGGTGACCGCACGCCTGGGAGGCGGTTCCCGTGCCGGTCATGGGATTTCAATGAGGATCTTTCCCAGGTTGTCCCCGGCGGCGAGTCTCGCGAAGCCCGCGGGCGCCTCCTCGAGGGAGTAGGTCCGGTCGACCGCGGCGGTGGCGTCGCCGTTGACCACGGCAGCCGTGACCGCCTCCAGGTCGGCGCGTGACTGCGGCACGGCCAGGACTTTGACCCGCTTGCCCTGCTTGCGGATCGACCAGCCGGTGGTGAACATCGCGAGCAGGACGCGGGCGTGCCCGCCGACCATGAGGTACTGCCCGCCGGGGCGCAGTGCCTGATGGACCTGGAACGGTGAGCGGTGCCCGACAAGGTCGATGACCCGGTCGTACCGGTCGCGCCGGTCGGCCCAATCCTCGTGTTCGAACGCGATCGTGTCGTCGGCGCCGAGCTGCAGCAGGTATTCGGCCTTGTCCCCGCGGTCGACGGCCGTGACTGCGGCGCCGAGGTGCTTGGCGAGGCGGACGATGAGCGCGCCGCCGGCGCCTCCCGCGCCGTTGACCAGGACCCGGTCTCCGGGCTCGATCCCGCGGGTCGATCGGTAGGCGATGCAGCCCGCCTGCGGGATCGCCGCCGCGTCGAGGAAGGACAGGCCGGACGGCTTGCGGGCCAGCAGCCGCGGTGAGGTCGCCACGTACTCCGCGAGGCCGCCGCGGTATCCGGCCAGCTCACCGAACACCTCGTCGCCGACGGCGAATGCCGTGACGGCGCTCCCGGCGGCGGCTACGACTCCGGCGACGTCTGACCCGGGCACCGGATGGCGCGGGCGGCGGAGGCCGCCCAGGCGCGCGTAGAAGGGGCTGCCGGCGAGGTTCTCCCGATCCGATCCGTTGAGGGACGCGGCGCGGACCCGGATCAGCACCTCGTCGTCCGCGGGCACCGGCTCGGGGAGGTCGCCGACGCGGACGACCTCGGCCGATCCGTATCGATCCTGGATAACCGCTCTCATGTGGGGGGCTCCTGTCCTGCAGCGGCGAATCTCTCCACTGTAGTCAGGTCCGGCTCGCGCCGGTGGCTTGTGCCAGGGGTCAGCGGACCGCCAGGAGGCGGTCGATCATGCGCGGGTAGTCACCGAAGGCCGCCGCCAACCGGCGGCCGTGGCCGATCTGGCCACGCCTCCATGCCCAAGCGGGGCAAAGGCAAGCGAGGGATGCACCTGCCTCAACTGGGCTTTGAGCGGGCTACGCCCCAGGCGGGCGCGACCGGTAGGCGGTCGGGGTCATGTCGTGGATGCGGGTGAACTGGCGGGAGAAGTACATGGGGTCGCCGTAGCCGGTCTCGCGGGCCACCGCGGCGATCGGCAGCTCGGTGCCGTCGAGGAGTTCGCGGGCCCGGGACATGCGCAGCTGCACTTGGAACTGGAGCGGCGAGACGCCGAGGTGCTCGCGGAACAGGGCGCTGATCTGGGAGGCGCTCAGCCCCACCATGGACGCGAGCGCGGGGACCGTGGTGCGCTGCGGCGAGGTCGCCCGCAGGTGCTCGACGGCGCGCTCGAGGGGGCTCAGGCTCGTCCCGGGGTTGCGGCGGCCGGTGGCGATGACGTGCGCGAGCGCGTGCCAGGCCGCGCCGGTCGCCCGGGTGAAGCCCGCGACGGTCGGACCCGAGTCGAGGGCGTCGATGACCTGCGAGATCAGGCTCGCCACCGGCGCCGGATCGCGCAGGTGGGTCACGTGGCCGCTCGCGGCGGCGTTCGCGGCGCCGACCAGGTCCGCGGCGTCAGCGCCGGTGAAGTGGAACCACCACAGTGTCCACGGATCCGCATCGGACGCGCCGTAGGCGTGCGCCCGGCCGGCGGGGATCATGACGGCCCCGCCCCTGGCCACCGCCGTGTGGACGCCGTCGATCCGGCACCACCCCGCGCCGTCGGTGCACACCAGGAACACGTGCTCAGGCGCGCCGCGGGGCCGCGAGCGTCCGTGCCGGGCCGCGTGCGGGAAGCATCCGGCATCGGTGACCAGCAGCTTCCCCGTGACCGGGTGCCGCAGCGCCCGCTCGACGGCGAGGCGGGGGACCACGAGCATCCGCTGCCCCGCGAAGCCCTCGGGGATGGCACCCGGATCCACGGCGACCATCGATTCATCCATATCCTCCATTGAAATGACCATCGACAGGCATGTCAAGTGCTCATAGGTTCAGTGCATGCCATCCGAAGCGTCGAGGATCGTCCTGCCCGAAGCCCCCGCGGAGCTCGCCGACCGGCCCGTACGCGCCTGGCGCGAGGCGGTCGCGATCGACACGTATGCGCCTGCCGCCCCGGACCGCTACCCGGCCTATCTGGACCAGCGCGTCTACCAGGGCTCGAGCGGGGCGGTCTACCCGCTGCCGTTCATCGACGCGGTCGCCCGCGAGAAGGCCCCGCGCGACTGGGACGCGGTGCACCTGGAGAACGAGTACGTGCGGCTGATGATCCTCCCCGAACTCGGCGGGAGAATCCACATCGGACTCGACAAGACCCGCGGCTACGACTTCTTCTACCGCAACGACGTCATCAAGCCCGCCCTCGTCGGCCTCGCCGGGCCGTGGGTCTCCGGCGGCGTCGAGTTCAACTGGCCCCAGCACCACCGCCCCGCCACCCACCTGCCGACCGAGGCCGCGATCGAGCACGAGGACGACGGCGCCGCCACCGTCTGGTGCTCCGACCACGACCCGTTCGCCCGCATGCAGGGCATGCACGGCATCCGCCTCCGGCCCGACAGCGCCCTCATCGAACTGCGCGGCCACCTCGTGAACCGCTCGGCGGAGACCCAGACGTTCCTGTGGTGGGCGAACGTGGCGGCCGAGGCGCACGACCGGTACCAGTCGTTCTTCCCCACCGACGTGCGCGTGGTCGCCGACCACGCCAAGCGCGCCACCACGAGTTTCCCTGCCGCCGAAGGCCATTACTACGGGGTCGACTACCCCGGGCGGCGCACGGCCGACCGTCCGGACGGCGACCGGCTCGACTGGTACCGCAACATCCCGGTGCCCACCTCGTACATGTGCCTGGGCACCGACGACGACTTCTTCGGCGGCTACGACCACGCCGCCCGCGCCGGCTTCGTCCACTGGGCCGACCACCGCACCGCCCCCGGCAAGAAGCAGTGGACCTGGGGCAACGCCCCCTTCGGCCGGGCCTGGGACGCGCACCTGACGGACACCAACGGGCCCTATGTGGAGCTCATGGCCGGGGTCTTCACCGACAACCAGCCCGACTTCGCCTTCATCCGGCCGGGGGAGACGAAGACGTTCTCCCAGCACTGGTACCCGATCCAGGACACCGGCCCGGTCCACCAGGCCACCCTCGACGCCGCCGTCCGCCTCGACCTCGAGGACGACGGGACGCGCGCCCGCATCGCCGCCGCCGTCACCGCGCCCCGCCCCGGCGCCCGCGTCGTCCTGCGCGAGGGCGACCGCACCCTGCACGAGGACACCGCCGACCTGGCCCCCGGCGCCCCCTACATGCGCGAGGTACGCCTGCCCGAGACCGTCGATCCGACCGCCTGCGAACTCACCGTCGAGCACGGCGACCGCGTGCTCGTGTCCTGGCGCCCTCGCCCCGAAACGACAGCACCACCCACTGTGGACGCCGCGACCGAACCGCCCGCTCCCGCCGACGTCGACTCGGTCGACGAGCTCTACTTCACCGGCCTCCACCTCGCCCAGTACCGGCACGCCACCCGCGCACCCGAGCCCTACTGGGCGGAGGCGCTGCGCCGCGACCCCGGCGACGCCCGCTCCAACACGGCGCTGGCCGCGCGGCTCGCGCACGCCGGCCGCCTCGTCGAGGCCGAGGCGCACCTGCGCGCGGCCGTGGAGCGCTTGACCCGCCGCAACCCGAACCCGCGCGACGGCGAGGCCCACTACCGCCTCGGCCTCGTCCTCGCCCGGCAGCGCCGCGACGCGGAAGCCAAGGCCGCCTTCGGCACCGCTTCATGGGACGCGACCTGGGCCGACCCCGCCGCCGTCGCGACCGCCCGGATCGACCTCGCCGCCGGACACGACGACGACGCGGCCGCCGGACTCGAAGCGGTCGTGCGCCGCAGCCCGCGTCATACGCAGGCCCGCAACCTCCTCGCGGTGGCGCTGCTGCGCCGCGGCGACCGGGCCCGCGCCGCCGCGCTCACCGCCGAGACCTTGCGGGACAACCCGCTCGACGCCTGGGCCCGCGACCTCGCCGCCCGACTGCGCCTCGCCGCTCCGCGGTGCCGGGACACCGAGCCCACAGCCGACCCGACCATCGCGCTCGACGTCGCCCTCGAATACCGCTCGATCGGTGAGGACGAAGCCGCGATCGCCCTCTTCGACACCGCCGCAAGGCTGCCGCTCACCCGCGGGCAGGTCAACGTCGCCCCGCTCGCCTGGCTCCACCGCGCCGACCTGGCATTCGAACGCGGCGACGAACCGGCCGCCGACCGCGCACTGGAGACGGTCCGCGAGCTCGACCGCACCTGGTGCTTCCCCTCGCACGTTGAGGACGATGCCCTTGCGCGCCTTCGGGAACGCCGCCCGGGCGACCCGGTCCTCGCGGGCCTCGCCGGGCACCGGCTCTACGCCGCAGGCCGCCGCGACGAGGCGATCGCCGCCTGGGAGGCCGCCGCACCCACCGGCGACCCGGTCGTCCTGCGCAACCTCGGCGTCGCCGCCCACAACGTCCAAGGCGATCCCGAGCGCGCCGCCGCCTGGTACGAGCGCGCCCGCGCCGCCGCCCCCGACGACGCCCGGCTCCTCTACGAAGCCGACCAGCTCGCCGCCCGCCGGGGCACGGCCCCGCGCGAACGCCTTGCCGCCCTTGCGCAACGCCGCGACCTCGTCGACCAGCGCGACGACCTCTCGGTCCAGCTCGCCGAGCTCCTCACCGCCGCAGGCCGCGCGCACGACGCCCTCGACGTTCTCGAAACCCGCGCCTTCCAGCCCTGGGAAGGCGGCGAAGGCCGCGTCCTCGCCGCCTGGGAGGAGGCCCACCTGTCGCTGGCCCGCGAAGCCCTCGACGCCGGCGAACCGCACCGCGCCGTGCGCCACGCCGAAGCCGCGCTGACCCCCGTGGCGGGTCTCGGCGAGGCCCGCCACCTCCTGGCGAACACCGCGGACCTGCACCTCGTCCTCGGCGATGCGCTCGCTGCCGCGGGCGACGCCCTCGGTGCGCGGGCCGCCTGGGAGCGGGCCGCCGCCCAGCAGGGGGACTTCCAGACCATGCGGGTGCAGGCCCACTCCGAGCACACCGCCGCCGCCGTCACCGCGCTGCGGCGCCTCGGCAAGACCGATGCCGCGCAGGCGCTCCGGGACGACCTCGCCCGCTACATCGAGGCGCAGGCGCAGGTGACGGCCCGAATCGAGTACTTCGCGACCTCGCTGCCGACCATGCTCTTGTTTAACGCGGACATCCAGGCCGCCCACGACACGCGGGTCCTGGTGCTGCGGGCGCAGCTGGCGATGCTGGACGGTGCGACCGACCGCGCGGGCGCCCTGGCCGGAGCCGCGCTCGACCGCGATCCGCTGAACGGCGCCGCGCGCGCCGCAGCCCGATGACCCTCCGCAAAGGAACGACATGACCGACCGGACGCCCGCGAGCTGCACGTCGGCGCTGTTCCGCCGCTACTACGGGCCACCCGCCCTACGGCGAAAGCGGCGTCACGATCACCGTCGCCGCGTCCGGGTCGGCAGGGCCCGGCTCCGCGCGGCTGGCGGCTGCATCGGGTCGAGTGGCCGCGGAGACCGGGTCCGTTCCGGTCTCGTAGGGTGGACGGCGGCTACGGGAGGTCATTGTGGGCGAGGCGATCGGGTCGGCGAAAGAGGCCGCCGGCAATGAGCTGGTGGTGGCGTTCGGACGGTTCCTGGGGGCGGCGAACCGGCTGGAGCACGTGCTCGGGCGGGCGATCGAGGAGGCGTGCGGGATCTCGCACCTGATGTTCGAGGTGCTGCTCATCCTGGCCCGCGCGGACGAGGCGGGCCTGCCGATGCGCGCGATCAGCCGCGAGCAGGTGCTGACGACCGGCGGGGTGACGCGGCTGATCGACCGGATGGAGGCCGCGGGCCTGGTCGAGCGCGGCGCCAACCCGGACGACCGGCGCGGGCGCATGGTGCGCCTGACGGCGGCCGGCGAGGCGAAGGCGGTCGAGGCCTCCCGCGTCCACGTGGAGAACATCCGCCGCTACTTCCTGGAGCCGCTGCCCGCCGAGCACCACGATGTGTTCGCCGAGGACCTGCGGATTCTCAGTCGTTCGGCGGGCGACGCGGTCGGGCGTCTGCGATAGTCGGGAGTGCTCCGCCGGGTGTGATCCGCACTGCGGACGGGCGGAAGGAAATATCTGACTACTCAGATACTGTTGTGTCAGATGAATGGTTCCCGTGCCGCGCGGGGCCCGCACGCGATACGAGGAGCACTCATGGCCGCGCTCGACTTCCACATCCACGACCTGGACTTCCCGGCCGGCAACCCGGCCAAGACCGCCACGCTCGTCACCGGCGAATCCGAGGCGCTGCTGGTCGACGCCGGGTTCACCCGCGCCGACGGCCACCGCCTCGCCGCCGCCGTCCTCGACTCCGGCAAGACGCTCACCACCGTCTTCATCAGCCACGGCGACCCCGACTTCTACTTCGGCGCCGAAGTCCTCGCGGACGCCTTCCCGGACGCCCGCTTCGTCGCCACCGCGCCCGTCATCGAGCACATCGAGCACTCCTACGAAGGCAAGCGCAAGGCCTGGGCGGCATCGGGCGCGAACCTGCCCACCCGCCTGGTCGACCTCGACGTCCTCGACGGCGACATCGACCTCGAAGGCCACCGCTTCGAGCTCAAGGGCGGCGCCCCCGGGCTCGCCGACCGCCACTACCTGTGGCAGGCCGAGCAGCGGGCCGTCCTCGGCGGCGTCCTCGTCTTCTCCGGCCAGCACGTGTGGACCGCCGACACCGACGAGGCCGCCCGCGCCGTCTGGCGCGGGGTGCTCGACGAGATCGAGGCCCTCGACCCGGCCCTGGTCGTGCCCGGCCACCGCGCTCCCGGCGCGGCCGCGACCGTGGAGGCCGTCCGCCACACCCGCGACTACCTGGACGCGTTCGAGGAGGTCCTCAAGGACCAGCCGAACGGCGAGGCCGTCACCGGCGAGCTCGTCCGCCGCTACCCTGACGCGCAGCTGCTCGTCGCCGCCCAGATCGGCGGCAAGGTCGCGAAGGGCGAGATGGCATGGGGCTGAGCGACTTCGAGGCGTCGACCGCACCGCGGGACGTCGTGCGCCGCCAGTACCTGGCCTCCGCCGCAGGCGACCTGGAGGCGCTGCGCGCCACGCTCGCACCGGACGTCGAATGGACCGAGATGGCGGGCTTCCCCCTCGCGGGGACCTACCGCACGCCCGAAGGCGTCACCGCGAACGTGATGGAGCGACTCGGGGCGGACTGGATCGACTGGACCGCCCACGACGACGTCTACGTGGTCGACGGCGAGAACGTGGTGGTCCTGGCCCGCTATACCGCGGCCAACAAGGCCACCGGCGAACCGATCGACGTCCGCGTCGCCCACCACTTCACCGTCCGCGGCGGGCTGATCGTGCGCTTCGAGCAGTTCGTGGACACCGCCAAGGTCCGCGACGCCATGTCCTGAGCAGTCCAGGCGCGCCGGCCCTTCGGACCGGCGCGCCCGGACTGCGATCTGGACCCGCGAGAGGGCGGGACGAACTGGCGGCCGAGACCGCGGGAGGAACCGGTGATGAACCAGACCTCGCTCATGGCTGCGTTCCCTTCCGCATCAGCGGATATCGGGGTAACCGGCCTGACGCGTTCGCGCTGCGAAGCGCGTCACTCGACGAGATGGCTCCAGGAGTCCGGCTCGTTGTTCAGGAACTCCTCGAGTCCCCAAGGGCGCGTTCCGGTGACGTGTTCGACAGTGTGGCTGGTCACCGAGGTCTCGCCGGTCGCGATGGCCTTGTAGGAGCCCGCCCATCCGGCGATCTGCCAGTCCTCGGCGCCCGCCCGGGAGGCGCGGGCCTCCTCGTCGGTCTCGGCCTCATAGGTGATCTCGCGGCCGGTGACCGCGCTGAGGATCCGCGCGGACTCGTGCAGGTCGAGCGGATCCGGCCCGGACACGTCGTAGACGCGGTCGGCGTGGGCGGAATCCACAAGGGCCTCCACCGCGAGGCGGGCGACGTCGTGCCGGGCGACCCAGGCGACCCGGCCCTGTCCGGCCGGACCGCGGATCACACCGTCCTGCACGAAGAGCGGCAGCATGTCGGCGTACAGCGAGTTCCGCAGGGCGGTGAGCCGCAGCCCGGACTCGGCGATGAGCCGCTCGGTCCGCGAATGCTCACGCGCGAACGTGAACGTCGCCTCCGGGGACGCGCCCATGAACGAGGTGTAGACGACGCGCTCGACCCCGGCCTCCACCGCGGCCCGCACGGCGCTGCGGTGCTCGGGCATCCGGTCCCGGCTCTCGTGCGCGGAGACCATGAACAGGGTCTCGACGCCTTCCAGGGCAGCGCGCAGCCCGGCTTGGTCCTCGTAGGACGCGACCGCCACCTCAGCGCCGTCCAGTTCGGGCGCGCGCGAGGGATCGCGCACGACGAGCCGCTGCTGCGCACCGCGTTCGGCGAGCATCCGGGCGACCCTCGACCCCAGCTGACCTGTGGCACCGGTGACGGCGATGATTCCCATGCGCTGGCCCTTTCCTTGTGCGTTGGCGACCATCCGCCAGTATCCCCGCCGTGCGCGGGCGCTCGCGCTGGAACCGTTGAAGCGGCCGGTGAATTGGTGTATCGATATACCGACGCTCGCGGCATCATGGTCGATGGTCAAGCTCTCGACCTGCACTTCGATGGTGCGGCGACCCCAGTCGATCGCAGCGCTTGGTGTCTCTGGTGCACAAGGTGTCCAATACGGCAATAGATCGATAAAATTCTATGGATTGACCCTTGTCTCGGACTGCGGCGCGCGCCTATGCTGAGTTCGTATTGATGTATGTCGAAACGTTCACCTGAAAGACGTGTCGCGGCGGGCAGCCGCGTCTCGAATCTCTGTCCATAAAGGAGCAATCTCATGCGACTCCGAACGAGACGGTTCGCGGTGGCCGCGCTGGCGGCCCTCGCCGCGCTGATCGCCGGCCTGGTCGTCGCCCAGCCGGCGTCCGCGCAGCAGAATCCCTACCAGCGCGGCCCCGACCCCACGGTGCAAAGCGTTGCAGCGCAACGAGGCACGTTCGCCACCGCTGAGCTCACCGTGGGCGGCGGGCACGGATTCAAGGGTGGGAAGATCTACTACCCGACCGACACGAGCCAGGGCACGTTCGGCGCGATCGCGGTGGTCCCCGGCTACACCGCCTCCTGGGCCGCCGAAGGCGCTTGGATGGGCCACTGGCTCGCCTCGTTCGGGTTCGTGGTCATCGGCATCGACACCAACAGCCCCAACGACTGGGACGACGCGCGCGGCACGCAGCTGCTTGCCGCGCTGGACTACCTGACGCAAGCGAGCCCCGTCCGCGACCGGGTCGACTCGACCCGGCTCGGCGTCATGGGCCACTCGATGGGCGGCGGCGGGGCGGTCAACGCCGCCATGCGCCGGCCGAGCCTGCAGGCGGCGGTCCCGTTCGCGCCGGCCTCGTTCTCCCAGAACATGTCCAACGTCTCGGTGCCCACCCTGCTCATGGGCGCGCGCGACGACGGCACGGTCACGCACTCGTCGATCACCTCGCTGTACAACTCCAAGCCCGCCTCGACCGAGGCCGCGTACGTCTCGCTCACCCGCGGCGGCCACGGGTTCCCTACCTGGGGAAACTCGGAGGTGACGCGGCGGGTGATCCCCTGGCTGAAGATCTGGATCGACAACGACACCCGCTACACCCAGTTCATGTGCCCCGGCCTGGCCGACAACACCGGCGTCGCGAGCTACAGCAACACCTGCGGGTTCGAACCCGGCGGCCCGGGCGGACCGGGCGAGCCCGAGGAGGGCTCGATCGTGGGTGCGGCGTCGAACCGCTGCATCGAGGTCCCCAACGCCACGAGCGGGACGCCGGCCCAGCTGTGGGACTGCAGCACCAGCAGGACCGGACAGGCCTGGACCCGCACTGCCGCAGGTGAACTGCGCGTCAACGGCAAGTGCCTCGACGCGGAGGGCTCCGGCACCGCCGACGGCACCAGGGCGATCCTGTGGGACTGCCACGGCGGCGCGAACCAGAAATGGAACGTGAACGCGAACGGCACCATCACCAACGCCCAGTCGGGCAAGTGCCTGGACGCCGACAGCCGCGGCACCGCCAACGGCACGCGCATCATCCTCTGGTCCTGCAACGGCGGCACCAACCAGCGCTGGACCCTCACCTAGCGCAGAGGCCGGCCGAGGCACCGGAGCTCCGGTGCCTCGGCCGCTACGTGGCGTCCGGTGCACTGTTCAGATTGTTCAGGCCCTCGGTGCGGTGGCGACACCGACCGGCGCTTCGCCCGCGGACCGGTCTGAGCACCGGCTCAGCGCAGGTCCGAGCGGCGAGCCGCGGTGATCAGGGTCCAGGCGATGTAAGGGGCGCCGAAGACGCCGGTGACCACGCCGGTGGAGACCGGCCACGGCAGGGCGTGCTGGGCGAGCAGGTCCGCGGTCTGGAGGAGCACCGCCCCCATGAGCGCGGCGGCCGCGATGCTCTGGCCGGCCCGCCGCAGCAGGAGGCGGGCCAAGGGGCCCGCGAGCATGGCGATGAAGGCGATCGGGCCCGCCGCCGCCGTCGCGACGGCGATGAGGACGACCCCGATGCCCAGCACCAGGACGCGGTCGCGCTGGGTGCGGGAGCCGAGCACCAGGGCGGTCGCGTCGCCGAGCTCCAGCGCCCGCAGCACCCGGGAGGCGTACACCGCGGCGGGAATGAAGAGCGCCATGGTGACCGCGAGCAGGGTCAGCGCTTCCGGCGACGCCATGCCGACCGAGCCGACGAGCCAGGTGAGCGCTTCGCGCGCGTCCCGCATCTCGGCCCGGGCGACCAGGTAGGAGGTGATCGACTGCGCGAAGGTGGCCACGCCGACGCCGACGAGGATGAAGCGGTAGGCGGAGATGCCGCGCCGCCAGGCGAACAGGTAGATGAGCATGGCGGTCAGCGCGCCTCCGGCGAGGGCGGCGGTCGGCAGCAGCAGGGCGCTCGAGGCGCCGAAGACGATCGCGGTGACCGTGGCGGTCCCGGCGCCCGCGGTGACGCCGAGGAAGTCCGGCGAGGCGAGCGGGTTGCCCAGCACCCGTTGGAAGAGCGTGCCCGCCGCGCCGAGCGCGAGCCCGATGAGCAGCGCCGCGGCGGCCCGCGGCAGGCGCAGTTCGCGGACGATGAAGACGGTCGACGGCTCGCCGGTGCCGGTGAGGCCGGTGAGGACTTCGACGGGCGGGAGGAGTTCGCCGCCGATGGCGATGGCGAGCCAGAACAGGCCGGCCGCGGTCAGGGCGAGCCCGGCGGCGACCAGTCTGATGCGGCGGTGGGCGAGCACGCGCTGCCCGCTCACGGTGAGGACGGCGGTCATCTCAGAGCTCCACCAGGTTGCGGTAGCGGACGAGCAGGACGAAGGCGGGGGCGCCGAGCACGCCGATGACGACGCCGACCGGGATCTCGCCGCCGGGGAGGACGAGGCGGCCGATGATGTCGGCGCCCAGCATGAGCGCCGGTCCGAGCACCGCCGAGTACGCGAGGATCCACCGGTAGTCGGGCCCGGTGATCAGCCGCGCGGCGTGCGGGACCATCAAGCCCACGAACACGATTGGGCCGCAGGCGGCGGTCGCCGCGCCACATAGGACCGCGACCAGGGCGAACAGGCCCGCCCGGGCGGCGCCGGTGCGCACGCCGAGCCCGCGGGCGAGGTCCTCGCCCAGGGACAGCAGGTTCAGGATCCGCCCGGTGCACAGGGAGAGGACGAGTCCGATGACGAGGAACGGCGCGACCTGCGTGAGCACGGGGAAGTACCGGCCGCCGAGCGCGCCGACCTGCCACATGCGCAGCTCTTCGAGTGCGTCCGGGTCCGCGAGGACGAGCGCCGAGGTGACCGAGCCGCACAGCGCGGTGATGCAGACCCCGGCCAGGGCGAGTTTGACCGGTGTCGCGCCTTCCCTGCCGACCGCGGCGATGACGTACACGGCGACGGTGGTCGCGCCCGCGCCGAGGAACGCGAACCAGACCGAGCCGCTCACCGGCATGGACCCGAACACGAACGCCGAGACCACCACGGCGGCGGCCGCGCCGGCGTTGATGCCGAAGACGCCGGCGTCGGCGAGCGGGTTGCGGGCCAGGCTCTGGAGGATCGCGCCGCTGACGGCAAGGGCCGCACCGACCCCGATCGCGATCAGTGTGCGGGGCAGCCGCATCTCGCGGATGACGGTGGCGTCGGCGCTCGGAGTGGGGTCGGTGAACACCCGGAGGGCCTCGAACGGCGCGACGTCGCGCGAGCCGAGGGTGAGGCTCAGGAGGGCGAGCAGGACGAGCCCGCCGGTCGCGGCGAGCAGGACGCCCGCCCGCACCGATGAGCGGGCCATCGATGCGGGCGGGACCACCGCGGTCGCGGTCACTCCTGGACGAGGTTCTCGTCGGCGCTGCGGATCACCCCGGCGAGGCGGGTCAGCTCGGACGCGTAGTCGCTGTACGTGTGGAGCCAGTACCCGGGCCAGGTCGTGGTCTGGCCCGCCGCGAAGGCGGTGATGCTCGAGGAGATCGGCGCGGCGGCGAGGGTGTCCTCGTTGCCGGGGTGCCAGCGGTCGTCGAACAGCAGCAGGTCGGGCTGGTACTTGTCGGCGTTCTCCATGCTGAGGGTCTCCCAGTACGGGAAGTCCGGGTCCGGGGTTTCGGGATCGATGACGTTGAGCCCCCACTGCTGGAAGTCGAGCAGTTCGGGCGCGTGCTCGGGCACGGCGATCGCGTAGCTGGTGTCGTAGGGGCTGACCGCCAGCGCGGTGAGGCCGGGCTTCTCTGCGGTGGCCGCCTGGAAGTCCGCTACGGCCGCATCGAATGCGGTGCGCGATTCGGCGATCTGGTCGGGGTCGGCGCCGAGGGTCTCGGCGAGTTCGGCGTACCCCTCGATGAGGGTCACGACGGAGTCGCTCTGGGCGGGGCCGACGACGGGGGCGAGTTCGGCGAGCTTCTTGCTCTCCTCCTCGACGCCGGCTTCGAGGCCGCTGTAGGCCTCCTCGACGGGCCACCAGTCGCCGACGATGAGGTCGGGCTGCAGTTCGGCCGCGGCGGCGACGTCGATCTTGCCCCACTCCTCGCCGAGGACCTCGATGCCGGAGAAGTCGACGCCTTGGAGCGAGACGTCCTCTTCGATCGGGTTGCTGGCCCAGATGCCGATCGGCTCGATCCCGAACTCCATCAGTGCCTTCGCCGAGGAGGCCTCGGCGATGATGCGGGTGGGGATCTCGGCGGCGGTGTAGGTCTCGCCGTCTCCGGAGGTGTACGACCAGGCGACCTCGTCGCCGCCGGCATCGGAATCGGATGCCGAGCAGCCGGAGAGCAGCAGTGCCGCAGCGGCTGTGGCTGCGAACAGGGGGCGGCGCATGGGGATTTCCTTCCGGCAAAGTTAGCTTAGGCATACCTTATATGAAGGCGGTTCGCGTGCCCGTCGCCGTGCGCCGGAGTAGTGCCGGATCCCACCGCTCGTCGAAATTGCGGTGCTGACACGAAGGGCCCCAAGCGGAACGCTCGGGGCCCTCGGATCGAGTCGTGACTAGGAGAGGGTCCAGCGTTGGTTGGTGGCGCCGGTGCAGGACCAGAGTTGGACCTTCGAACCGTTGGCTGTGGCGGCCGCCGCGACGTCGAGGCACAGGCCCGACGCGGCATTGGTGATCGTGCCGTTCGCGTTCACGTTCCAGCGCTGGTTCGCGCCGCCGTGACAGGACCAGATGATCGCCGCCGTACCGTTCGCAGTGCCGCCGCCGGAGGCGTCCAGGCACTTCTTCGAACCGCCCGAGTACACCGAGATCTCACCGTTCGCGACCGTCCACTGCTGGTTCGCCCCCGTCCAGCAGTCATAGATCTGCAACTGCGTACCGTTCGTCGTCGACTGGTTCGGCACATCCAGACACCGGTTCGATCCGGTGCCGCGCAGCTGGCCCGAGTCACCGCCGCCCGGGTTGCCGCTCCCGCAGTCGGCGGTCGGGTTGGTGTGGTTCAGCAGCCCGAGCCGGTAGGGGAGCTGCGAGTACTCCATGCCGTTGGAGTTCGGGTTCCTGCCCTGGTAGAGGTAGTCGATGTTGCAGGGGTCGATCTCCATGGTCTGGTTGCCGTCGACGCGGACCGCCTCGCCGTGGCTGATGTCCTGCGTCCAGGACCCTCCTGGGAAGGAGACGTTGGCGGCGCCGGCGAACGGGTTGGACTGGGTGTTGGCCAGCGGGACCCACTCGCTGAAGTTCGCGTCGAGCTTGTTGGAGGTCCAGGACCGGAAGTAGCGGGCGCCGTTGGAGCCGATGCCCTCGACGACGAGCAGGTACTGGCCGGTGTCGCCGAGCTTGTAGACGTTGGTGGCCTCGAACAGGCTCTGGTTCGGGGCCTCCATGAACAGCTCGACGTCGCCGAAGCCGTTCGGGAACTCGGCCACGGTGGTCTGCGCGCGGTAGAACTTCTGCTTGTCGTTGTTGAAGTACAGGTAGCAGTTCACTTCGTCGCAGGCGACCCAGTAGTCGAGGATGTACGACGAGCCGGCGTCGGCGATCCCGTGGTTGGGCATGAAGTTCCGGGGCGCCGAGGCGCTCTGCGGCTGCCCGGGGTGGGTCAGGGTCGAGAACGAGGGCAGACCGGTCTGGTAGATCAGGTACCACTGGTTGTCGGGTTCGAAGTAGAACACCTGCGGGGCGGCGCGGTAGCCGCCGCCGATCGGGGTGCGGGACAGGTGGTACTGCGGGGCCTGCGCGGCTTGGGACCAGTCGGTGAACCCGCCGAAGGAGGTCAGGGACCAGCCGCCGTTGGTGTCGGCGGTGGTGGCGTAGACGTAGTACTTGCCGTCGACCTGGACCACCGACGGGTCCTTGAGCGACACCAGGGTCCGGCCCGGGGCGGTCTGCTGGGGGGCGACCAGCGCGCCGGTCGAAGTCCATTGGAAGGAGGAGGGGAGCGGGGCGGCCTGTGCCGGGGCGGCGCTCAAGGTCGCTGCGGCGAGGGCCGCGGCCAGCGTCGCCGCCAGCAGTGCGATCCACGACCGCCATCGGGTCTGATGCCTCATGGGTTGCCTCTCTGATCAGGTGTCCGGTGTGGTTATCGCTAACAACATCGGGGCTGCGAAAGTTTCGGTCTGACGACCGAAACATGCGATGTACACACAGGATAGGCAGACGATTCGCCACATGTAAATAGATCGATGTGAATTCCCCGGGCCGGAGTCCCGGCGGCGCGCCCGCGGCGGGCGGCGGCGGCCCCGCCTCGCTCGGCGCCACTGTCCTACTTGACGCGATATCGAAACATATCTATAGTTCGAAGACGTAAGTTTCGGATCAATCATCGAAACTTTCGAAAATCTCCTCCTACGACCCTTCCCGCGAGCACCGAAGGACCACCATGATCACCAGTACACCGCGGCGACGGCGCCGCGCCTGGTCGACGATCGCCGCAGTCGCGACCGCGAGCCTGGCCGCCACGACAGCGCTCCTGATGTCCCCGGGGACCGCCCAGGCGGGCACCACCCTCGGCGCCTCGGCGGCCGAGAGCGGCCGCTACTTCGGGGCCGCCGTCTCCACGCAGTACCTGAGCGAGTCCGGGTACGCCAACACCCTTGCGGCCGAGTTCAACTCGGTCGTGGCCGAGAACGCCATGAAGTGGGACGCGACCGAGCCGAACCCGGGCCAGTTCAACTTCTCCGGCGGCGACCAGCTCGTCAGCTGGGCGCAGGCCCGCGGCATGAAGGTCCGCGGCCACACCCTCGTCTGGCACGCCCAGCAGCCCGGGTGGGCCCAGAACCTCACCGGCCAGAACCTGCGCAACGCCATGACCAACCACATCGCGGGCGTCGCGAACCACTACGAGGGCAAGGTCTTCGCCTGGGACGTGGTGAACGAGGCCTTCGAGTGGGACGGCAGCCGCCGGCAGTCGAACCTCCAGCGGCAGCTCGGCAACGGCTGGATCGAGGAGGCCTTCCGCGCCGCGGACGCGGCCGACCCGACCGCCAGGCTCTGCTACAACGACTACGGCACCGACAGCATCAACGCCAAGAGCACCGGCATCTACAACATGGTGCGCGACTTCAAGTCCCGCGGCGTCCCGATCGACTGCGTCGGCTTCCAGACCCACATCGCCCACAACGAGAACCTGAGCACCTACCAGGCCAACCTCCAGCGCTTCGCCGACCTCGGCGTGGACGTGGAGATCACCGAGCTCGACGTCGGCCAGGGCTCCAACCAGGCGGCCACGTACGGCACGGTCACCAACGCCTGCATGGCGGTCGCCCGCTGCACGGGCATCACCGTCTGGGGCATCACCGACAAGTACTCCTGGCGCGACGACAACCCGCTGCTCTTCGACGGCAACTACCAGAAGAAGCAGGCCTACCACACCGTGCTGGCCGCGCTGAACAACGGCAACCCGGGCGGTGGCGGCGGCGAGCACATCACCTCCGCGGCCTCGGGCCGGTGTCTGGATGTGCCGAACCAGTCGACGACGAACGGTACGCAGTTGCAGATCTATGACTGCTGGACGGGGGCGAACCAGCAGTGGACGGTCGCGAACGGTGAGATCTCGGTGTACTCGGGCGGTTCGAAGAAGTGCCTGGACGCCTCCGGCGGCGGCACTGCGAACGGTACGGCGGCGATCATCTGGTCCTGTCACGGCGGCGCGAACCAGCGCTGGAACGTGAACGCGAACGGCACGATCACCAATGCCGCGTCGGGCCTGTGCCTCGACGTCGCGGCGGCCGCCACAGCCAACGGTTCGAAGGTCCAACTCTGGTCCTGCACCGGCGCCACCAACCAACGCTGGACCCTGTAAGCCCTACCCCACACGGATCGCCGCCCGGCCGCGACTAGGTCGCCCGGGCGGCGATCCCCTTGCCCGCCTCAGCCTTCGGGGACCGGGCCCGTCGAGTCGCGGACGGTGAGGGCCGTCGCCAGCTGCAGGTGGCGGGACGCCGGCTTGGCGCCCTTCGCCATCGCCAGGACGGTGTCGACCGCCATGCGGCCCATCCCCGCGAGCGGCTGGCGCACCGAGGTGAGGCCCGGCGCGGTCCACTCGGCCTGCGGCGTGTCGTCGCATCCGGTGACCGACAGCCGGCCGGGGACCTCCACGCCGAGCTCCTTCGCTGCGGCGAGGACGCCGATCGCGATCTCGTCGTTGCCCGCGACGACGGCGGTCGGCGGCTCATCGAGTGCGAGCAGCTCGAGCCCGTGCCTGAAGCCCGCCTCGACCGTGAACGCGTCGTGGCGGATCAGCGCCTGCTCCGGTTCGAGCTCGGCGGCGTCGAGGGCGGCCCGGTAGCCGTGGAAGCGCTCGGCCGAGGGGGCCGAGTTCAGCGGACCGCCGATCCACGCGATCCTGCGGTGGCCGAAGCGGATCAGGTGGTCGGCCGCCGAGCGCGCGCCCGCCCAGTTCGTGGCGCCGATCGTGACGACGCGGGAGTCCGCCATGCCGATCGGGTCGATCATCACGACCGGCAGCCGGGCGTCGCCGGCCGCGTTGAGCACCGCGCTGGGGGAGGCGACCGCGAGCTCGACCATGCCGATGGCCCCTGACGCCTGCTGCCGGACGATCCATTCGCGGGCGGACTCGGCGCTGGCGCCGACCGACGGGTCCGGCGGCAGCCGGAGCAGCAGGTCGGTCTCCGCCTCGGTGGCGGCGGCGAGGATCTCCTGCAGCACGGTGCCCGCGTAGGGGGAGGCCACGAAGTCGAGCACGACCACGATCGCCGGCTTGCGGGGCCGGTCGTGCCGCAGTGTCGTCGGCTGGTAGCCGACCTCTGCGACGACGTCCATCACGTGCTCGCGGGTGCTCGCCGACACATCGCTGCGTCCATTGAGGACTTTCGAGACGGTGGCCGGCGAGACCCCGGCCCGCAGGGCGACGTCCGCGAGGGTGACCTTCTCGGTTCGGGGCTGCCGGCTCACCGGGAATCCTTTCGACGTTCCGAAAACATTTCGATCCTAGCAGCCACGCGCCTGCGATGTACAGCCCGAGGAATCACCAGTTCAGATGCGCATTGACTCGCGGCGTCGCAAACGGTAGCGTCGTCCGCGACCGAATGCTTTTCGAAAACATTTCGAGACAGCGAACCGTGCTCCGAACGAAGTGACACCATGACAAGCGACCCCGCGACCCCGCGACCCCCATCGCCATCGACGGCCGGCCCTGCGACGAGACCGCCCTGCCGCACGTCTGGAGCGAGTGCGTCGGCGCCGGACGGGCGAACGAGGGCCTCCGGGCCGACTGGCAGCGCCAGTTCGCCGAAGCCGTCGACACCCTCGGCTTCAAGTACCTCCGGTTCCACGGCGTCTTCCACGACGACATGTTCGTGTACCGCGAGACCTACGGCGGCGGCTTCGGCCCCGACTCCCCTTTGGACGAACCGGCCTACACGTTCAGCTACGTGGACAAGGTCTTCGACTTCATCCTCGACAGCGGCGCCCGCCCCTTCGTGGAGCTCGGCTTCATGCCCCGCGCGCTCGCCACCCAGACCGAGACCCTGTTCTGGTGGCGGGCGCACTGCAGCCCGCCCAAGGACATGACCCGCTGGGTCGAACTCGTGACCACCACCGTCGAGCACTGGATCGACCGGTACGGGCTCGACGAGGTCCGGCAGTGGCGGTTCGAGGTGTGGAACGAGCCGAACCTCGTGCCCCACTTCTGGACCGGCACGAGGACCCAGTACTTCGAGCTGTACGAGGCCACCGCGGTCGCGATCAAGGAGATCGACCCCGGCCTGCGGGTCGGCGGACCCTCCACCAGCGTCTTCGTCCCCGACGACCGGTACAAGGGCGAGACCCAGGACCGCTCCAAGGAGCACGCCACCGCCGCCGCGGACGACGTGGACGCCCTCGAGTGGCGCCCGGTCTGGATCGAGGAGTTCATGACCTGGTGCGAGCAGCGGCAGGTCCCGATCGACTTCCTCTCGACCCACACCTACCCGACCGACTACGCGTTCGACGCGAACGGCGTGGGCGTGCCGCTCTCCCGCTACATCGACGCCACCCGCGACGACCTCGCCCTCCTGCGCGGGCTCATCGCCGACAGCGCCTACCCCGACGCGGAAGTCCACATCACCGAGTGGTCGACCTCCCCCTCATCCCGGGACCGCATGCACGACACCGTGTTCGCGGCCGCCTCCATCACCCGCTCGCTCCTGCAGTGCGCGACCCTCGCCGAGTCGATCTCCTACTGGGCCTTCACCGACGTCTTCGAGGAAGGCGGCGCCGGCATCGGCCCCTTCCACGGCGGCTTCGGCCTGGTCAACGAGCAGGGCATCCACAAGCCGACCTTCCACGCCTTCAGCATGCTCAACCGCCTCGGCGACCGGCTGCTCCTCTCGACGCCCCACGGCGTGGTCACCCGCGACAGCCGCACCTCGGCGGTCTCGGCCGTGTTCTTCAACTACCCCGACGACATGGGGTCGGACTCCATCGGCTCGGCGAACTCCTACGAGGACACCCGCCACCTCGCCCGGAAGGGCCCGAGCAGGCGGATCCGCCACTCGATCGCCGGGCTCGAACCCGGCACGGCCTTCCTCGTCGAGACCGTCGACTGGGACCACGGCAACCCCGCCGAGGCCTGGTACGCCATGGGCAGCCCGGTCAACCTGTCCCGCAACGAGACCCGGCACCTGGCCAAGGTCGCCGACGCGCTCCTTCGGGACACCCTCACCGTCCCCGAGAACGGCGTCCTCGAAATCGACCTTGAGCTCGCCCCCTGGGCCGTGACGTCCCTGCGCCAGTCGGACTGATTGCGGCTCAACTCTCGCGGCGGGCGGGCGCGGCCCGCACATGCGCGCGCTCGCCCTGCCTGCCGATGAGGCTGAGGAACTCGACCGGGCCGGCGCCGGTCGCACCGAACCAGTGCGGCGTGCGGGTGTCGAACTCCGCGGCCTCACCGGGCTTCAGCAGCAGGTCGTGCTCGCCCAGGACCAGGCGCAGCAGGCCGTTGAGGACGTAGACCCAGTCGTACCCCTCGTGCGTGCGCAGATCCGGCTCCGCGTCGTCCCGGCCCGCCGGCAGCACGAACTTGTACGCCTGGATGCCGCCCGGCCGCTGCGTGAGCGGCAGGACCTGCGCCCCGTCCGGGCTCGTGATCGCGCGCAGGTGCACGCGCGGATCGCCGGTGGGCGGGGCGTCCACCAGCTCGTCCAGCGTGACCCCGTAGGCCCGCGCGAGGGGCAGCAGCTGCTCGAGCGTCGGCCGCCGCAGGCCCGCCTCGAGCCGCGACAGCGTGCTCGCCGAGATCCCGGTCTCCGCCGCGAGGTCCTGCAGCGTGACGTCGCGGCTCTGCCGCAGGCGCTTCAGGCGCGGCCCGACCGCGTCGAGCGTCGATGCCGGATCGTTTCCCATCCCCCCATTTTGCCATTCGGCAAAATTCTTTGCACTTTTTCAGGGCATCGCGGCACCATCGTGCGGTGCCCCGCGCCGGGGCACGAGCCCGCGAGGAGGGACCGATGCACGAATTCGACAGCACCGCCTTCAACCGTGACGCCTGGGAAGAGCGCTGGCGGGCGAGGGGGGCCGCGCCGGCGCCGCCGCCGAACCCGTACCTCACCGCGGCCGCCGCCGAGCTGCCTCCGGGCGCGGCCCTGGACGCGGGGTGCGGGGCCGGAGCAGAGGCGCTCCACCTGGCCGCGGCCGGCTGGCAGGTCACCGCCGTCGACCTCTCGGCCGAAGCCCTCGCCCTCGCGGGCCGGAGCGCGGTGGGGCACCCGGCGGCCGACCGCGTCGAGTGGATCCGCGCCGACCTGGCCACCTGGGACCCGGAATCCCGGTTCGACCTGGTCACGACCCATTACGCGCACCCGGCCATGCCGCACGGCGAGTTCTATGACCGGCTCGCGTCCTGGGTCGCCCCCGGCGGCACCCTGCTCATCGTCGGCCACCTCGCGTCGCCGCCCGGCCAGGGCCATCGTCATCCGGAGGCGGCCTCGACCACCGCCGCGGCAGTGGTCGACCGCCTCGACGGTGCCCAGTGGACGATCGAGACGGCCGCCGAACCCGTTCGGACGGTCGCCGGCCATGCTGCCGAGCTCCACGACGTGGTCGTCCGCGCGGTCAGGCATCGCTGAACCGTTCTGGTGCGAGCCGGTTGCAGCGGGCCCGTTCGGGAGTCGAACCTGGACGATGCCGGCTCCTCGGGCATGGCGATTGGGACCAGCACCGCCACTTCGGGAACTCGCGTTGGTCCGCTCTGCGGCCCCAGCATGCTCCTGAAAGGACCTCAGCGGATCAGCGGAGGTTCCGCCGCCCCGGTCGCCTACGCGACCGAGGCGGCCGGTTCCGCTATCGCTCGTACTCCTGCGGGTCGTAGACCGGCGCGGGCAGTGACGCCGCGAGGGCCACGAGGTCCCCGTGGGCGTATCCGTCGACATCGCCTTCCGCCATCGTGTTGAACTCGACCGCCCAGCCGGCCGGGTCGTACACCGCCACCCAGGTCGAAACGCTGTCGCCGAGCCCCCAGGACCTGGTCACGACCATGCGACCGTCTACTTCGGTCTCTTCGCAGACGTCGTCCTTGTCGTCGCCCGGCCCGCCGCAGTTGAGCAGGTACGCCTCTGCGCTCGACCCCTCGGGAGGGAGGCCCGGCAGCCATCCGCCGGGCAGGTAGTAGCGCACATGGGCGTGCACCGGGTAGCCCGAGGCGTCCTCGAACGGCATCTTGTAGTCGGCCGCGTAGGCGCGTCGACCGGAGTAGCCGGGGTCGGCCTGGTTCGGCTGGAAGGAGGTGAGCTCCACACCCGGGAAGGCTCCGTCGAGGACCGCGGTGGCCGCATCGATGCTGGCATCGGCGTCCGGGGCCGCCTCGGTCTCCCAGTCCTCCGAATAAGGCCAGCCGGGCGGGACTTCGACCAGTCCGGTGATCGGCCGCAGTTCGCTGGTGTCGTACTCGATCTGCGGCATCGCGAGCATCGCGGCACTCAACTGCTCCACCGTGAGGTCGCGGCCCTGCCCCTCGCAGTCCACATCCCATGTGGACTTCAGTGCCGATGCGTTCGGGTAGACGACCACGGCCTCCAGCGCGCAGCCGTGGTCGGCGACGATGAGCGTGCGGCCGTCGTCCAGGTCCTCGCTCGTGAACTCGGGGGCCGTTTCAGACCAGGAGGCCTCGTCGCCGAGGAGGTGCTGGGGGAACACGTCCTCGCCGGTCGGCCCGGGCTCGGCGGTCCACCCGCCCGGCTGCATCGCGGTGACGGTGAAGGAGGACCGGTCGGCCTCCTCGTCGCCGTCGCGGGCGACGTAGCCGCGCAGCTGGACCTGGCCTGCGTTGCCCGGGGTGTTCCAGTCGCTGAACTGGAGCGGGTGGTTGAGATAGCCCAGTTCTGAGAGCGCGCCGAAGTAGCCCAGGTCCTGCTCCGCCATCTCGGCCTCGACGGCGTCCTGCGACGGCATGTCGTACTCCAGCGCCGCCGCGTCCACGAATCCCGCCTCGACCGCGAGGCCGCCGAGCACGTCGTTCGCGGCCTCCTGCAGCTCAGGCTGCGCCACCCCCCAGTCCCAGGTGTCGCTCGGGTAGCCGGCCAGGGCCGGGTCGAACCCGAAGTCCGCGGCCGGGAGCTGCTGCCGCTCTTCGGTATCGGGGCCGGGCAGCCCCGTGACCGAGAAGGCGAGCACGACGGCGACGGCGCAGACGCCCGCGGCGGCCGCTCCGGCGACGGCGGCGCGGTTCCTCCGGCGGGCGCGGTAGCCGTCGCGCATCACCTGCTTGATGTCCAGCGCGGTTCCGGGCGGCGGATCGTCGGGCCTCGCCTCGGCGAACACGGTTGCGACGTCGTCCTGCGGGTTCATCGGGCGACGACTCCTTTCATCTGGTCGTGGTGAGGACGGCGGTCTCGGACAGCGCGCTGCGCAGCTTGTTCAGGCCCCTGGAGGTCTGGCTCTTGACCGTGCCCGCGGAGCAGCCCATGGCCTCGGCGGTCTCGGCGACCGACAGCTGCTCCCAGTACCGCAGGACGAGCGTGGCCCGCTCCCGGGGCGAGAGCAGGTGGAGCGCGCCGAGGACCGTGAGCCGCAGGTCGACCTCCTCCTGTGGACGGTCGACCGCCTGCACCGGCAGCGTCTCCGCGGTCTTCTCGCGCCGCACCCAGGCCAGGCGGCGGTGCGAGAAGAACACATTGGTCACGATGCGGCGGGTGTAAGCGGGGGCGCCGCCTAGCTCGACGCGGTGCCAGGCGGTGAACAGCTTCGTCAGCGCCTTCTGCACGATGTCGTCGGCCTCGTGCCAGTCCCCGCACAGGTAGTACGCGAACCGCTGGAGGCTCTCGCGCTGCGCGAGCGCGAACGCCTCGAACTCGGCCTCGTGCCGTTCCCTGTTCTTCATAGGCCTCTTTCGGATGACGGGTGGGGAGCCCGGTCCCGCCCCCTGCGGTGGATGGAGCGGAACCCGGCGTTGTCAGTACTCCGCGGGGAGGCGTCCCGTTGTCGGTCCGGCGCGAATATTTTCTCAGCCGCGGAGCGGGGTGCGGCGCGCGTGTTTCACCGGGGCCGGCTTCGACCGCGCGAAAGGTCTACGTCCCTTTACCGGACTGGCGGCTAGGCCGACTCGCCGTCGAGGGCGTCCAGTCGCTCCTGGGCCTCGGCCGGGGCGGCGGCGTGGTCGTCCATGTCCGCCCAAGGGTCGGTCTTGCGGGCGAGGCGCCTGCCGATCGCCGCGGTGGTGTAGCCGTCCGGAGTGGAGCGTCCGAGCTCGCTCCAGTCGAGAGGGGTGGCGACCGCGGCGCCGGGGCGGGCCCGCAGCGAGTAGGGCGCGACGAAGGTCTGGCCGTAGCCGTTGCGGTTGGCGTCGAGGAAGATCCGGTCGCCGCGCTGGTTCTTGCGGAACGCGGTGGTCAGCCGCTCCGGGTCGGCGGCGGCGAGCCGGTCGGTGATGCCTCCGGCGAGCGCGCGCACGGCCTGGAAGTCGGCGGAGCGGTCGAGCGGCGCGACCACGTGGTAGCCGCGCCCGCCCGTGGCCTGCAGGAACGGCGTCAGACCGATCGCGGTGCAGAGGTCCCTGGCCCGCCTCGCGATCGAGCGGAGCTCGGCGACCGTGACGCCCGCGGGCGGGTCGATGTCGATCACGAGCCGGTCGGGGCGCTCGATGTCGGGGGCCGTGGCGGTCCAGATGTGGAACTCGATGGCGGTCAGGTTCGCGAGGTACAGCAGCGTCGCGGCGTCGTCGCAGATCACGTAGGGGTCGGACCCTTCGGATCGCTTGTGCGCGATCTCGATCACGTGCATCCAGTCGGGCAGGCCCGACGGGTGCTTCTGGAAGAACCCCTCGGTCCCGATGCCGTGCGGGTAGCGGCGCAGGGTCAGCGGGCGCCCGGCCAGGTGGGGGACCATCGCGCCGGACACGGTGCCGTAGTGGAGGAGCATGTCGCCCTTGCTCACATGGTCGTCCGGGAACAGCTCCTTGTCGAGGCTGGAGACGTTGATGTCGCGGTCGGCGACGTGGAGCACGGTCATCGGCTCGTCTCCCTCACCACGTCGCGGGCGGGCTTGTCGATGCGCTCGCCGCGGTACCGCGGGTGGCGCAGCATCCCGTCGGGCGTCCACTCGCTGAAGCCCACCTGCACCACCGGTTCGGGGCGGATCCAGTGGGCGTGCTTCTCGCGCACCGGGTCGGCGAACGGCTTCTCGTCCTGCGCCAAGGCGTCCATGCGATTGCGCAGCGCGCGCAGGGTGCGCTCGTCGTACCCGGTGCCGACCTTGCCCGCGTACCGCAGCGCCCCGCGCCCGTCGTGGTAGCCCACGAGGAGCGCCCCGAACCCGGCGCGCGAGCCCTGCGGGTCGGTGAAGCCGCCGACCACGAACTCCTGGTCGCGCACGCATTTGAACTTGAGCCAGTCCTTCGAGCGGCCCGCGCGGTACCGCGAGTCCGCGCGCTTGGCGATGAGCCCCTCCCAGCCGCGCTCGCAGGCCTGCGCGAAGAACGCCTCGCCGTCGGTGTTGCGGTGCACCGAGTAGCGCAGCGGGTCGCGGTAGTCGAAGGCCGCGCGCAGGAGGCGCTTGCGGTCGCGCAGCGGCTCCCGTTTCAGGTCCTCGCCCTCGAAGGAGAGGAGGTCGAACAGGTAGTAGTAGACCTCGACGCCGGTGGCGGCGATGCGGGCGGCGCCGGTGAGGTGGATGCGCGCCTGGAGGCGGGCGAAGCTCGTCATCCGGCCGTCGAACGCGACGATCTCGCCGTCCGCGGCGAACCGGGGCCCGCCGAGCGCCTCGAGCGCGTCGACGAGCTCGGGGAAGCGCTCGTCGAGCCGGTTCCCGTTGCGGGACCACAGCTCCGGGCGGCCCCCGTCGCGGGTGGCGAGCGCGCGCATGCCGTCGAGCTTGCGCTCGAACAGCCAGTCGTCCTTGGAGAACCGGCGCTCGGTGAGGCTCGCCTTCATCAGTTCCTGGAAGCCGGTCATGCCAGGTCCCGGTTGGTGCGGCCGGTGAGCACCGACTCGAGCCGGGTCTTGGCGGGCTTGCGGCGGCGGTCGGCGCCCTCGTCGTCCTTCTTGATGAGGATCCAGTCGCGGCCTTCGCCCATTCTGGACAGTGCGAAGCCGCCGCGGACCTTCTCGCCCTCGAGCCAGAACGAGACGTGGCCGTGCTCGACGGCGTCCGCCATCGCGATCGGGCGGCCGCGCTTGGCGGTGGCATTGCGGTAGGTGCCCGCGTCCCAGACGATCATGGTGCCCGCGCCGTACTCGCCTTCGGGGATGCGGCCCTCGAACTCGGCGTAGTCGAGCGGGTGGTCCTCGGTCTGGACGGCGAGCCGCTTGTCCCGCGGGTCGAGCGAGGGGCCCTTCGGCACGGCCCAGGAGACGAGCACGTCCCCGACCTGGAGGCGGAGGTCGTAGTGCAGCCGCCTCGCCTCGTGCCGCTGGATCACGAACCGGTCGCCGTCGCCTTTGCGGCGCCCGCCCGCGGGCTCGCCGGACTTCGCCAGGTCGCGCTTCGCCCGGTACTCGTCCAGCCGATCCCCCCGTGCCATGCGGGCTGAGATACCCGGCCGACGACCCGGCAAAACCGTCGCGCCCGTTCGGTCCACGCCTGGACACCCCCTCTGAACTGGCGAAACACAAGCCGGTTCCGGCCTTGTCCCCAGTTGAGCCGAAGAAAGATCACATATCGCGATCACATGATCACTGTAAGTGCCATGCTGTGGTCATGCCTGCGATCTGGACCGGAGTGATCGCGTTCGGGCTGGTGAGCATCCCAGTCAGCCTGCGGTCGGCGACATCGAGCCACGACGTCTCGATGCACCAGTACCATGCGTCCGACGGCGGCCGGATCCGCTACCAGAAGGTCTGCGAACTCGACGACGAGGTCGTGCCGCCCGAGGACATCGTCAAGGGCGTCGACCACGAGAGCGGCGAGACCGTGCTCATCGCCGACGACGAGCTCGACGACCTGCCGGTGAGCTCGTCCAAGACCATCGAGGTCGTCCAGTTCGTGAGCGGCGACCAGATCGACCCCATCCACTACGAGCGGTCCTACTACGCCGACCCCGGCAAGGCCGCGGCCAAGCCGTACGTGCTCCTGCGCGAGGCGCTGCTCGACTCGGGCAAGATCGCCATCGTCAAGGTCGCGCTGCGCCGCCGCGAGAGCCTCGCCGCCCTGCGGCCCCGCGACGACGTGCTCGTCCTCCACACCATGCTGTGGCCCGACGAGATCCGCCGCCCCGAGGTCGGCGGCCTCGAAGGCGAGGCCCGCAAGCAGGAGCTGGAGATGGCCGCGACCCTCATCGACACCATGACCGGCGACTTCGACCCCGAGGAGTACGAGGACGCGTACCAGGAGGCGCTGCGGGCCCTCATCGACGCCAAGGCGCGCGGGCGCAAGACGCCCTCGAAGTCCAAGAAGGAGGCGCCGAAGGCCAAGGTCATCAACCTCATGGACGCGCTGCAGAAGAGCGTCGAGGCGAAGGAGGGCGGGCGCCGGCCCGCGAAGAAGGCGGCGAAGAAGACCGCCAAGAAGACCGCCAAGAAGGCCGCGAAGAAGTCCGCCCCGCGCAAGCAGACGGCCAAGAAGGCCGCCAAGAAGTCGGCCGCACGCAAGCAGAAGAGCGCCTGAGCGGTGCCCCATGGCCCCGGAACTCCCAGCGACCGCAGCCCTGCAGGACCGGTACCCGCTGCCGGAATGGGTGGTCGACTCCAAGTTCAAGCAGGAGCTGACGCAGGCCGTCGCCGACTCGCTCGCCACTGAGACCGACCGCTGGCCCGACCGCGAAGGCCCCTCGGCCCTGCGGGAGTACGCCGAGCAGGTCACGATGGCGGCCCGCGGCGCCCTCGAGCCCTTCCTGGCCTGGCTCCGCGACTGCGACACCGACGGCTACAGCTACCCCGGGGACGTCCTCGTCTCCTACATCTCCCAACTCACCCTGACCCGACCCGGCGAGACGCTCGAACCGGACCGCTACCGCGACCTCCTGCGCGCCTACCACCGCCACCTCGACCTCCAGGCCCGGAGCTACGGCGCGTGACGGCCACCCGCGGGCATCGGCGGTTCGTCCATATCCGCCGTCGAAACGACCATCGACAGCCACGTCACGACCTCATAAGGTCGAGCACATGCCACCCAAGAGCCGAGAATCGTCCTCCCCGCAGGCGACCGCGATCCCCGCGCACCTCCCCGAACGCCTCGCCATCACCCTCTGGGACTTCTCCTGGTACGTGCGCACCGGCCCCGGCGAGCCCTTCGAAGACCTCGACGCCGCGCTGGCGAAGGCCGTGGACCTCGGCTACAACGCCGTGCGTATCTGCGCGATGCCCTTCCTGCTCTTCAGGTCCGGCCTCGACACCACCGCGCTGCGCCTCGAACCGCTCGGCGGCGACCCGGACGGCTACGGCTCCCGCGTCCGCTGGTACGACGTCCGCCAGACCACCGTGATCGACGCGAAGGCCCACCTCCTCGACCTCTTCCGCGCCGCCGACCGCCACGGGGTGAAGGTCATCTCCTCCTCATGGGAGTACCAGCAGAGCCCCGCCTTCGCGGACGACCCCGCCTGGTACGAGGCGCTGCACGCGGTCGACCCCGAGGACCGGCTCACCGTCCTCGCCGAAGCCCAGGCCGACCTCGTCGACCTGCTCGCCGAGCACGGCCTCGCCCACGTCCTCGCCTGCGTCGAGCCGCACAACGAAGTCCAGATCGGCCACCTCACGGCCGGGCTCCCCGGCGCTGCGGACGCCGTCGTCGAACTCCAGGACCGCCTCGAAGCCGGCATCGCCGCGTTCCAGGCCCGCCACCCCGAGGTGCTCTGCGCCCCGAACTACGGCGGCGTCCCGACCGGGTCCCTGCGGAGCCTGCCGCGCAACGCGACCGCGCTCGCCTTCCACCCGTACGTCTACGGCGTGCTCGACGACCTGATCGAGGAGTTCGGCCTCCGCCGCGACCCCGCCGAGTTCCCGCAGGAGCGCGCCGACGCCGAACTGCTGCGCCCCGGCGCCCCGACCCTCGCCGAGTGGCGGCTGCCGGAGGCGCACGCGTGGAAGCTCAAGGCCTCGATCATGCAGCCCGCCGAGATCTACGTCCACGACTGGTGCGACCCCGAGAAGTTCGACCGCTGGCTCTACGACCACTACGGCCCCCAGCGGATCGCGATGGCGAACCGCCTGCGCGACTGGATCGACGTCGCCGCCGACCACGCGGAACGCCTCGCTGTGCCGCTGTTCTTCGGCGAAGGCTGGGTCGGCTACACGCCCCGCGACGGCCGCTTCGAGGAAGGCCCGGTCGGCGCGCAGCTCTGCCGCGACGCCGTCGCCCACTCGGTGCGGGTCGGCGCCTGGGGCTCGATCGTCTGCTCCAACGCCGCCCCGCAACATCCCATGTGGACCGATGAAGCGCTCCAGCGCGAATGCAACGCCGCCCTGCTGGCACCGGCTAAGTGACGGCAAGGCCTCGCTTCGAAGTTCCCCCAGCTGCGTGACGGCTCCGTCGGTGTCCGACAAGTTCGTGCCGGTGCCGCCGCGCGTGCGCGGTCCTGCCGCGTGCCGCCTCAGTCGCAACCGCGACTTCCTCGCCGGCGAGGCGTGATCATTCAGGGCCGCAACCGGAACGCCTTGTGCGTGGGGCGGAAGCCCGCCGCCTCCAGCATTGCTCCGATCGGGGCCGAGAGCGCCGGTTCGTCGTTGACGCGTTCGATCGACAGGGGCCCCGTGGCGCCCGCACGGGCCGCGCCCGCCAAGGCGTCCACGGCGGCCCGCAGCCGCGCGTCGGCCTCCCCGTCGGCCGATTCGCCTGCAGGCCAGGCGAGCAGCGTCTTGCCGCCGCGCTCCAGGTAGAGGACGAGCGCGCCGTCCACCAGGACCACGAGCGAACCCGCCTTGCGGCCGGGCTTGTGGGCCGCGCCCGCGGGCGGTTCGGGCCAGGGCAGGGCCGCGCCGTAGGCGCTGGCCGGGTCGGCCGCGGCCAGGACCACGGCGTCGAGCCCTTCCGCGCGCTCGCGCCGGGAGGCCAAGGCGCGCAGTCGGTCCACGGCCCCGTCTGCGGCGAACTGGGCCGCGCCGAGACCTTCGACCACGTACCCGCGGCGGGCCTTCCCCGACTCCTCGAAGACCGAGAGGACCCGGTAGACCTTCGCGAACCCGCCCTCGACGTCCTCGGCGGCGACCGCGCCGCGGGTGACCACGCCGTGCCGGTCCAGGAGGGTGGTGGCCAGCGCGTGGGCGCGGACCGTGGCGTCGCCCGCGGGCGCTGGCAGCAGCGACCAGCGTCCGGCCACAGTGGGCATCACGGCGATGCCGGTGCCGGCCCTGAGTTCGCGCCAGCCCGAGCCGACCCCGGGGGAGTAGCGCCCGCGCGGGGCCGCGCGCTTGGCGCGGTGGGCGGTGGCGCCGGGGGAGCTGCCGGATCCGAGGTGGGCGCGCAGTGGCGCGAGCGTGTCGTTGGTGAGGCGTCCGGCCCAGACCAGGTCCCAGAGTGCTTCGGCGAGTTGGGATTCGGGGACCTCGGGGTGTGCGGCGCGCACCTGCTCGGCGAGCTGTCGGAAGAACAGCCCGAACCCGCCCGCCAGGGCGTCGAGCAGTGCGTTGTGGACCGGTCCGGCTTCGAACGGGACCGCGTCCGGGAGGAGCAGCGATGCGGTCTCGGCCGGGTAGAGCGCGATCCAGCCGTCCTTGCCGGTGAGGCTTCCCGCTCCGGCCCACAGGACTTCGCCGGAGGCGGTGAGCTCGTCGAGCAGCACGGGACTGTAGTCGACGACGCGCGAGGGCAGGACGAGCTTCTCCAATGCCGAAGCGGGCACCGGGGCGCCTTGGAGCTGCTCGACGGCGCGGGCGAGGCCGTCGACGCCGCGCAGGTCGCCGCCGAGGTGCTGCCATTCGGGCAGGAACGCGGCGAGCGCGGCAGGGGCCACGGGCTCGAGTTCTTTCCGAAGGGCCGCAAGGGAACGGCGGCGCAGGCGCCGCAGGACTCCGGCGTCGCACCATTCGCGGCCTTCGCCGCCGGGCCGGAACTCGCCTCCGGCGAGGCGGCCGTCGGCGGCGAGGCGCTGGAGGGCGCCGTCGGTGACGGCGACGCCGAGTCCGAAGCGGGCGGCGGCGTCGCCTGAGGTGAAGGGGCCGTGGGTACGGGCGTAGCGGGCGAGGAGGTCGCCGAGCGGATCGGCGACGGGCTCGAGGAACGCGGCCGGGACGCCGGCGGGGAGCGCGGAGCCGAGGGCGTCGCGCAGGCGGCCCGCGTCTTCGACGGCCGCCCAGTGCCCATGCCCGGCGATGTCCACTTTGAAGGCCCGGCCGGCCGCCGCCAGCTCGGCGGCCCAGTCGGGCTCCGCACCGCGTTCGGCGAGTTCGCGGTCCTGGAGCGGGCCGAGGAGGCGCAGTAGGTCGGCGACGCTCTCGGCGTCCCGCGCGCGGCGGTCCTCGGTCAGCCACTGGAGCTCGGCCTCCAACTGCGCCAAGGCGTCCGGGTCGAGCAGTTCGCGCAGTTCGGCCTCGCCCAGCAGCTCGCCGAGCAGGTGCGAGTCGAGGGAGAGCGCGGCGGCGCGGCGTTCGGCGAGCGGGGTGTCGCCCTGGTACATGAACTGCGCGACGTATCCGAAGAGGAGGGACCGGGCGTACGGGGAGGCCTCGGGGGTCGCGACCTCGATGAGGCGCACGCGGCGGGCCTCGATGTCGCCCATGAGCTCGGCGAGGCCGGGCACGTCGTAGACGTCTTGGAGGACTTCGCGGACCGCTTCGAGGATGATCGGGAACGACGGGTACTGCGCGGCGACCTCGAGGAGCTGGGAGGAGCGCAGCCGCTGCTGCCACAGCGGCTGGCGCTTGCCGGGCTGGCGGTGCGGCAGGAGCAGGGCGCGGGCGGCGGCCTCGCGGAAGCGGGAGGCGAACAGGGCCGAGCTCCCGGCGGCCTCGGTCACGATGCCGGTGATCTCGCCCTTGTCGAAGGCCAGGTCGGCGGGGTCGAAGCTGAAGTCGTCAGTGTCGGGCAGGCGCAGGACGATCCCGTCGTCGTGGTGCATGAGCTGCGGGTCGACGCCGTGTCGTTCGCGCAGTCTCGCACCGAGGGCGAGCGCCCAGGGCGCGTGGATCTGCGCGCCGAACGGGGAGTGAACGACGACGCGCCAGTCGCCGAGCTCGTCGCGGAAGCGCTCGACGACGATCGTGCGGTCGTCGGGGACGTGGCGGGTGGCCTCGGCCTGCTCCTCGAGGTAGGCGAGGGCGTTGCGGGCGGCGAAGTCGTCCAGGCCCGCCGCGTTGAGGCGCTTGCGGGCCTGCTCCTTCGGGAGCGCGGCGATCTCGCGGGTGAACGCCCCGAGGGCGCGGCCGAGTTCGAGGGGCCGGCCGAGGGAGTCGCCGATCCAGAACGGGAGGCGGCCGGGCACGCCGGGCGCGGGCGAGACGACGACGCGGTCGCGGGTGACCTCCTCGATGCGCCAGGAGGAGGTGCCGAGCGAGAACACGTCGCCGACCCGCGACTCGTAGACCATCTCCTCGTCGAGTTCGCCGACCCGGCCGCCGCCGCGCTTGGGGTCGGTGCCCGCGAGGAAGACGCCGAACAGGCCCCGGTCGGGGATGGTGCCGCCGGAGGTGACGGCGAGGCGCTGCGCCCCGGGGCGGGCGGTGAGGTTCCCGGTCGCGCGGTCCCACACCAGGCGCGGCCGCAGCTCCGCGAACGCGTCCGACGGGTACCGGCCCGCCAGCATGTCCAATGTGGCGTCGAAGGCGGACTGGGGGAGCGAGGCGAACGGGGCGGCGCGGCGCACCACCGCGAGCAGGTCCGCGGCGGCCCAGTCGTCCATCGCGCACATCGCGACGATCTGCTGGGCGAGCACGTCGAGCGGGTTCGCGGGGATCTTGAGCGCCTCGATCGCGCCCTCCCGCATGCGCTCCACGACCACCGCGGACTGCACGAGGTCGCCGCGGGTCTTGGGGAAGAACACGCCGCGCGAGACCGCTCCGACCTGGTGCCCGGCCCGGCCGACGCGCTGCAGCCCGGACGCGACCGACGGCGGGGCCTCGACCTGGACGACGAGGTCGACCGCGCCCATGTCGATGCCGAGCTCGAGGCTGGAGGTGGCGACGACGGCGCGCAGCCGGCCCGCCTTGAGGTCCTCCTCGACCAGCTTGCGCTGCTCCTTGGAGATCGAGCCGTGGTGGGTGCGGGCCAGGACTGGCGGCGCGCCCGGGGTCGCGGAGGCGCCGCCCATCAGCTCGGCCGGGCCGTGGTCCTCGGGGAGGCGTTCGCCGGTGCGCCGCTCGTACTCGATCTCGTTGAGCCGGCTGGAGAGCCGCTCGGCCACGCGGCGGGCGTTGGTGAAGACGATCGTCGACCGGTGCTGCTCCACGAGGTCGGTGATGCGCTCCTCCACGTGCGGCCAGATCGACCGGGCCGCGCGGGCGGCCCCGGACGGGGAGGCCGACGGGGCGGGGGCCTCGGCCAGGTCGCCCATGTCCTCGACCGGGACGACCACCGAGAGGTCGAAGACCTTCGCCGAAGGCGGCTGCACGATCGCGGTGCGCCGCTGCGGCGACACGAAGCGGGCGACCTCCTCGACCGGCCGCACTGTGGCCGAGAGGCCGATCCGGCGGGCGGGCCGCGCCAGCAGCTCGTCGAGGCGCTCGAGGGAGAGCGCGAGGTGCGCGCCGCGCTTCGTGCCCGCGACCGCGTGCACCTCGTCGAGGATGACCGTCTCGATGCCGGCCAGCGCCTCCCTCGCCTTCGAGGTGAGCATGAGGAACAGCGACTCGGGGGTGGTGATGAGGACGTCCGGGGGCCGGACCGCGAGCGAGCGGCGCTCGGCGGGCGGGGTGTCGCCCGACCGCACCCCGACGCGGATCTGCGGCTCGGGGAGCCCGAGCCGGGCGGCTTCGGCGCGGATGCCCGCGAGAGGGACGGCGAGGTTGCGTTCGACGTCGACGCCGAGGGCCTTGAGCGGGGAGATGTAGAGGACCCGGCAGCGCAGCTTCGGGTCCTCGGGCGGCGGCGCGGAGGCGAGGGCGTCGAGCGCGGAGAGGAACGCGGCCAGGGTCTTGCCCGAGCCCGTGGGGGCCACGACCAGGACGTCCTTCTCCTCGGCGAGGGCCCGCCAGGCGCTCTCCTGCGCGGGCGTCGGCGCCTCGAACGCGCCCGTGAACCATGCGGCGGTCGCGGGCGAGAAGCGGTCGAGCGCGGACTTGCGAGGTGAGGCCATACCGACAATCGTGCCCCGGACGGCCGACACGACCGGCCCGGTTCGGCGAACCGCGCGCCGCCCGTGCCGGAGACGGCTCGGGCGGGCGGATCGGGGACGTTCGCGCGGTTTCGGCGAGCCGGCATCCGCACCCATGCGCTTCCGCGCCGTCGGCGGCTCGCGAGCCTCGCCGACGCCCGACGAGCGGGCGATGGCCGGTACTGCCCGCAGAACCCCTAGACGCCGAGGATCGCGAGTTCGCGGAGCTTCGCCTCGACGTCCGCGTTGCTCGGCTCGACCTGGTGCGTCCCGTCCGGGTACACCACGACCGGGATGTTCGTCCGGCCCGAGATGCGCCGCGCCTCGTCGGCGGCGGCCGGCTCGGCCTCGAGGTCGACGTAGTCGATGTCGACGGCGAGCTCGCTGAACCGGCGCTTCGTGCGGCGGCAGTCCCCGCACCACTCGGCGCCGTACACGCGGATCGCGGTGCCTTCGTCGTTCGCCATGTCCGTACCCCTCCTGTTGACCTCCGCTACCGTAATCCTTTGTGAGTGCAGGCGGTAGCGAGTGAACGGGAGGCGCCGGGTGGGGTCGGTCGAGAGTGCAGTGGGCCACCCGGTGGGCGCGCACGTGCCCGTCGCGGGCGGCCTGGTCAAGCGCGGCATCCCCAACGCGGTCGCGTTCGAGGTCGAAGCGCTGCAGGTGTTCATCGGCTCCCCGCGCGGCTGGGCGCCGCCCCGCCTCGACCAGGACGTGGCCGACGACTTCCGCGAGCAGTGCGCCGCGCGCGGCTGGCCCGTCTACGTGCACGCCGCCTACCTGCTGAACCTCGCCTCGCCGGTGGCCGAGACCGTGAACCGCTCGGTGGAGAACCTGCGTGTGGCGATGGCCTCCGCGGAGCGGATCGGCGCGGCCGGAGTCGTGGTGCACGCCGGTTCCTCGATCGACGGCGACCGGGCCGCCGCGCTCAAGCGCCTCGCGCCCGCGTTCCGCGCCGTCCTCGACGACGCCCCGCCTTCGGTCCGGCTCCTGGTCGAGCCCACCGCCGGCGGCGCCAACTCGATGGCGTCCACACTGGTGAGCGCGGGGGAGTACCTGCAGGCCGTGGGCATCGCCGAGGTCGGCCTGTGCCTGGACACCTGCCATATGCACGCCGCGGGCGAGCTCCTGTCCGACAGGGACGGCTTCGAGGCGTCGCTGGAGGCGCTGAGCGCGGCCGCCGGGCCGGGCCGGGTCGGCCTGGTGCACTACAACGACAGCAAGGACCCCCGGGACTCGCGCCGCGACCGGCACGAGGCGCTCGGCGAGGGCCTGCTCGGCGACGACGGCCTCAGGGCGGTGGCGGCGAGTCCGGCGCTGGCGGGCATCCCGCTGATCGTGGAGACCGCGACGCAGGCCCGCGACGTGGCGCACGCCAAGCGCCTCGTCAGTGAGGCCGCCTCCGGCCGGTGACGCCGCGACCCGGTCGCCGGGCCGCGGCGGATGCGCTCACATGCGGATCACCGGGGCGTAGTCGTCGATCCAGACGGCGAGGTCGAGGGCGAGTTCGAGGCCGAGCCGCACCTCGATCGGCATGGCCGCGCTCGGTTCCTCCACGGCCGCCTTGAGCCACTGCTGGTCGACCAGGTCGAACACGCCGTGCCCGGGGGTGTCGAGGAGGCCGCGGCCCTGCGCGCGGATCGCCGTCGCGTAAGCGGCGTCGTTGGTCTGCGGGTAGTGGCTCTTGACGCGCTGCGCGATCGACTCGGGCAGGACGTCAGCGACGGCGGCGCGCAGGAGGCTCTTCTCGCGGCCGTCGAAGGTCTTCATCGCCCACGGGGCATTGTGGACGTACTCGACGAGCCGGTGGTCGCAGAACGGCACGCGCACTTCGAGGCCGGTGGCCATGCTCATGCGGTCCTTGCGGTCCAGGAGGATGCGCAGGAGGCCCGTGAGGTGCAGGTGGGAGACCTCCCGCATGCGGAACTCGAGGTCGCTCTCGCCCGGAGCGCGCTCGACCGCGGCGACGGCCGACCCGTAGGCGTCCCGCACGTACTCGGGGAGCGCGAGGGCGTCCTGGACGTCCCGCCGCAGGACCGGCGCGCGGCTGGGGACCATGTTGAGCCACGGGAAGGTCCGGGTGCCCCCGCTCGCCTCGGCGTGGGTCCACCGGTACCCGGCGAAGACCTCGTCGGCGGACTCGCCCGAGAGCGCCACTGTGGAGTGCTCGCGGACGCCTTTGAACAGCAGGTGCAGTGAGGCGTACGAATCGCCGTAGCCGTACGGGATGTCGCCCGCCCGGACCACGGTGGAGCGCAGGCCGGCGTCGGCGAGGCCGGCGGGGTCGAGCACGATCTCGCGGTGGTCGGTGCCGGCGTGGGCGGCCAGCTCCCGGGCGAACGCGGCATCGTGGGTGGCGCGCAGCTCGTCGGGGACGAACTCCGCGCCCGGCTCGGTGAAGCTGACCGCGAAGGTGCGCAGCGGCTCCGGGGAGCGGCGGGCCGCGAGCGCGGTGAGGGCGCTGGAGTCGAGGCCGCCGGACAGGAGCGAGCACAGCGGCACGTCCGAGACGAGCTGGCGTTCGACGATGTCCTCCAGGAGCTCCCGGACCGTGGCGACGGTGGTGTCGAGGTCGTCGGTGTGCTCGGCCGTCCGCAGCGTCCAGTACCGCTCGGTGCGGATGCCGTTGGCGGACACGGTGACGACGGTGCCCGGCTCCACCTTCCGCATGCCGCGCCAGAACCCGTCGACCGGGTCGTCGATGAGGGCCACGACCGGGCGCAGCCCTTCGGCGTCGAGGACGGGCGGGGCGAGCGGGTTGGCGAGGACCGCCTTCGGCTCGGAACCGAACAGCACGCCGTCCTCGGTGGGGAAGTAGTAGAACGGCTTCACGCCCATGCGGTCGCGGACCATGACGAGCTCGCGGCTGCGGGCGTCCCAGATCGCGAAGGCGTACATGCCGTTGAGGCGCTCGGCGACGGCCGCGCCCCATTCGAGGTAGCCGCGCAGGACCACTTCGGTGTCCGACTCGGTGGTGAAGCGGTGGCCGCGGCGGCGCAGGTCGTCCCGCAGCTCCCGGTAGTTGTAGGCCTCGCCCGCGTAGACCATGGCGACTCGGCCGTCGGGGGTGTCGGCGCGCATCGGCTGCGCGCCGCCGTCGATGTCGATCACGGCGAGGCGCCGGTGGCCGAGCGCCGCCGGGCCGTCGATCCAGACGCCCGCGGCGTCCGGCCCGCGGCAGGCCATCGTCGCGGTCATGGCCTCGACCTCGGGCCGGTGCCCGGCCAGGTCGCGGCCGAACGAGATCCATCCTGCGAATCCGCACATGTCGTGCCGTCCTCTCTCGGAGCAATCACTGTAGTGACTACAATAATGTAGTAACTCTAATTGTCAAGCGAGTGCAGTAGGATTCCGGCATGGCAGCGGAGCAACCCGATCCGGGACGGCGGGAACGCAAGAAGCAGCGCACCCGGGAGTCGATCCAGGACGCGGCGTACCGGCTGTTCGCCGCCCACGGCTTCGAGCAGACGACGGTGAACGAGATCGCCGCCGAGGCGGACGTCTCGCCCGGCACGTTCTTCAACCACTTCCCCGCCAAGGAGTCCGTCCTCTTCAACGACCGGACCGCCCTGATCGAGCAGGGCACGCGGACCATCGCCGCGCGCGAGCCCGCCGAACCCCCGATCGAGGCCCTGGTCCGAGTCGTGCTGGCGATGCTCGACGCCCCCGGCCTCGACGCCGGCTCCGACCGCGAGCGCCTGCGGCTGGAGATCGTCATGGACTCGCCCGTGCTGCGCGGCCTCATGTTTCAGCGGATGTTCGACATCCAGGACCAGCTCGCCGAAGCCCTCCGCGCCACCGACCCCGGCCTCGGCGAACTCGAGGCCGCGGCCCTCGTCGGCGCCGTCATGGGCGCCGGCAGCGCCGCCGTCCAGACCGCGCTCCAGTCCGGTCTCCCCCTTGAGGAGTCGCTGCGGCGGGCCCTCGGCCACATCACGCGCCACCTCCAGGCGGCGGCCGGCTAGCGACGCCGCGCCCCGCCGAGAAGGGGTCGACGACGGTCTATGTTTTCGACAACATTTCTGTTAGGTTGAGCCACGAACCGGGTGCGGGCGCCGGCGCAGAGGCCCGACCCACCGCAAGCGACCCCTTGAGGAGTGGCGATGAAGCCGAACAGATCCATGTGGTGGAGGGCGCTGGCCGCGCTCGTCGCCGCGGCGGCGCTGGTGCTCGCACCATCGGCCCCGGCCCAGGCCTACAACCCGATGGGCGGGGTCCTCTACGACCTCGGCGACCGGGACTGCCTGAAGGGCCTCGGGAACTGCGCGGTCTACCCGAAGTCCGCGCAGCTGCCGAGCGGCCGCCTCGTCGCGGCCTTCGAGAACGCCGTCGTCGCCCCCTCCGGCAGCGCGGACGGCGAGACCCTGCCGGTCTACAAGAGCGACGACCGCGGCACCAGCTGGAGCCACCTCGCCGAGGTGCCCGCCCCCGCCTACCTCTCCGCCGACCCCGCGTACGACAGGTACATCAGCCACTGGGGCAGCCCGTACCTCTACGCCCTTCCGCAGCGGGTCGGGAACCTCGCCGCCGGCACACTGCTGCTCGCCAGCGTCGTCACCGGCGACGACCACTACTACCTCGAACGCAAGGCCGCCGACCCGAACTGGGTGCCCACCAACGACGGCGACCGCTCCGACATGGCCCTCGCCCTGTACGCCAGCGACGATGAGGGCGCGACCTGGCGGGTCGTGAACATCATCGCCACCGGCGGCTGGCAGGGCGGCAGCGCCGGCGCCACCGGCGTCAACGTCGCCGCCGCCAACACCTACCGGCAGGTCGACCCCATCTGGGAGCCGTTCCTGATGGTCTACAACGGACAGCTCGTGGCGTACTACTCCGACGAGAACGACTACATCGGCGTCACCGCCGCCGGCGTCCCGATCCTCGACCCCGCCAACGCCACCGCACCGGACTCGCACGGGCAGATCCTGGTGCACAAGACCTGGAACGGCACCAGCGCCGCCTGGTCCAGCCCCGTGGTCGACGTGCAGGGCCTGACGCAGGGCATGGGCGGCGGCAAGACCGTGATCGGCGGCGGCCGCCCGGGCATGACCACCGTCGCGCCCACCTCGGACGGCAAGTGGCTCATCACCTACGAGTACTGGGGCGGGGGAGCGAACATCCGCTACAAGGTCGCGAACAGCCCGCTCGACTTCAGGACCGTGGGCGGCCAGGCGGGCGCCGAGATCGGCGCCCTCCCGGTCGCGAGCGGCTCACGCGCCCTCTCGACCGGCGGCAGCCCGGTCCTCATCGGACTCCCCGACGGCCGCATCGCGTACAACGCCGCGGGCAGCGCCAGCGTCTGGGTCAACGAGACCGGCTCCAGCACCGGCACCTGGACCGAGCACCAGACCAACATCGGCGCCGGGTACAGCCGGACCCTCCAGTACGTGGAGGGCACCGGCCGCGTCGTGATCCTCCAGGGCACGTGGGGCGGTCCGACCAGCGCCGCGGTCATCCGCTTCGGCGAAGTGGACCTCGGCGACTCGGACGGCGCCTACCACCAGCTGGTGAACCGCCAGACCGGGCAGGTCCTCGGCACCGGCGGCAACACCACCGACGCGAACCTCGGCAACGGGGACGTCCCGGACGTGGTCCTGGAGGACGCCGGCGCGACTCCGGAGCCCGACACCCAGTTCTGGCACCTCGCGACCAAGGGCGGCAGCTCGGTGACGCTGCTGAACAAGTCGGGCGGCCGCGCCGCCGGCATCTGGACCGGCAGCGCCACGGCCGGCCAGCGGATCGGCCAGTGGGTCGACGACACCGCCACGGGCACCTGGAACCTCGTCCCCACCAGCGACGGCTTCCACCGGTTCCAGTCCACCGCGAACCCGGCCCTGTACCTGACCGGCGGCGCTGAAGGCGCAGCGGCGACCTTGCAGCCCTTGACGAACAACGGCTCCCAGGAGTGGCGGCTGTCCGACGGGACGGCCGGTGCGGTGACCCTGGCGGCGCGCCACTCCGGGAAGTGCGTCGACGTCGTCGGCGCCTCCACGGCGAACGGCGCCGAGACCGCCCAGTACGGCTGCAACGGCGGCGCGAACCAGTCCTGGCGGTTCCAGGCCCTCGGCAACGGCTACCACCAGATCACGGCGGTCCACTCGGGCAAGTGCCTCGACGTGAACGCCGCGTCGACCGCCGACGCCGCCAGGGTCGTCCAGTGGACCTGCAACGGCGGCCGCAACCAGCAGTGGGAGGTCGTCGACGCCGGAGGCGGCCACATCCGGCTCGTGGCGCGGCACAGCGGCAAGTGCCTCGACGTGCCGAGCAGTGCGCTCGCCGACGGCGCCCGGCTGCAGCAGTACGCCTGCAACGGCGGTCAGAACCAGCAGTTCACCTGGGCCCCAGCCTGATCAGCGCGGTTTCGCCGCCCACGCCGTGGAGGCCCGGATCACGAGTTCGGTCTGCAGCGACGGCACGCGCGGCGGCGGCGCCTGATCGATCCGGCTGAGCAGCTCCTGCACCGCTGAGCGGCCCTGCGCGGCGAAATCGACGCGCAGGGTCGTCAGCGGCGGGGCGAAGTACGCGGCCTCGGGGATGTCGTCCACGCCGGTGACGCTGACGTCCTCGGGGATGCGCAGGCCCAGCTCGCGCAAGGCGAGCATGGCCCCCAGCGCCGTCTGGTCGTTCGCGGCGACGACCGCCGTCGCACCCAGGTCGGCGCCGCGGCCCATGACCGCGTCGTACCCGGATTCGGCCGACCAGTCCCCGTGGATCGTCCCGGCCGACGCCAGTCCCCGGTCGGCGAGCGCGCGCTCGTACGCGCGAGCGCGGTTGCGGGCCGCGGAGTACGCGGACGGCCCGGCGATGTGGAGGAACCGCTCGTGGCCGAGCCCGGCCAGGTAGGCGATGAGCGACGGGAAGCCGACGTCGCTCAGCTCGGTGCGGTGCCCGGTGACCTCGTCGTCCTCTTCGGCGGCGATGTGCGCCGGGACCCGGAAGTCGGTGCGCTCGAAGACCTCGGTCATCGCGTCGGTGGAGGCGAGCGCGAGGATGCCGGCCACGTCCTGGCTCGCGGCGAGGCGGACGGCCTCGTCGACCGCGTCGGCGTCGGTCATGTCGAAGGTGATGATGTCGAGGAGGTACCCCGCCTGCCGGGCCGCGGCGCTGGCGCCCTGGATGATCCGGCTGGGGCCGACCTGCTCGATCTCGTGGGTGAGGGCGGCGAGGCGGTGGGGTCGGCCGCTCTTGAGCGAGCGGGCGGTCAGGTTCGGCCGGTAGCGCAGCTCGGCCAGCGCTTTGGCCACCTTCTCCTGCGTGTGCGGCCGGATGCCTTTGTACCCCTTCAGGAAGCGGCTCACCGTCTGGTGGGAGACGCCGGCGGCGCGGGCGACGTCGTAGATCGTGGCGGGCTTCGAAGCCGCCTCTGCGGGCGCCTCGCCGGGCGTTCCCGAGGAGGGCGTCGTCTCGCCGGCCGCGTCCACTGCCATCCGCTTACCTCCGAAGTCCGGTGCCTGTGCACCTGATTGTGCCGTGTGGGGCGCGGTGTCGCCCAGTCTGGCCCGCGCGGTCGAGTTTATCGAAAACATCTTGGTAAACTCGTCTTGTTTTCGAAAACATTCTGGGTTAGCGTACACACCTGCCTCATCCGAAACAGCAACGGAGCGACCACGCGATGCCCCCTCATCCCTCCCGAAGGCCACGCCGCGACTGGCGCGGCTGGCAGTTCACCGGACCGTTCGCCGCCGTGTTCGTGTTCGTGTTCATCGCCCCGCTCGCGTACGCGCTGTGGCTGAGCCTCTTCCAGAACCGGCTCGTCGGCGGCAACGCGTTCGTGGGCCTCGAGAACTACCGGACCGCGCTGACCGACCCCCAGTTCTGGGACGGCTTCCTGCGCGTCTCGCTGTTCCTCCTCGTCCAGGTCCCGATCATGCTCGCTCTCGCGCTCGTCGCGGCACTCGCGATCGACGGCGCCCGGCTTTACGCCACCGGCCTCTTCCGGCTGGTGATCTTCCTGCCCTACGCCGTACCGGCCGTCGTCGCGGTCCTCATGTGGGGCTTCATCTACGGCGACCACTTCGGCCTCACCGCCGACCTCAACGAGCTCCTCGGCACCGACCTGCGGCCATTCGCCCCCGACTGGATGCTCGCCTCCCTCGGCAACATCGTCACCTGGGAGTACGTCGGCTACAACATGCTCATCTTCTACTCGGCCCTGAAGACCGTGCCGTTCGAGCTGTACGAGGCCGCCGAGATCGACGGCGCCCGCGGCGCCCAGGTCCTCAAGGCGATCAAACTGCCCGCCGTCCGCGGCGCCGTCGTCATCGCCACGATCTTCTCCATCATCGGCAGCTTCCAGCTCTTCAACGAGCCGAACGTCCTCAAGCCCCTGGCCAACAACGTCGTCAACAGCTACTTCACGCCCAACATGTACGCCTACAACCTCAGCTTCGCGGGCCAGCAGTACAACTACTCCGCCACGATCGCGATCGTCATGGGCGTCATCACCGCCGCGATCGCCTACGCGGTCCAGTTGCGCGGCACCCGCAGGGAGGACCGCTGATGCCCACCGCACTCGCCGCCCCAAGGCACCGCACGATCCACCACCGGGCGCGCCGGCCGCGCCACTCGGTCGCCTCGCCGCGCAAGTCCCTCGCCCTCACCCTCCTCATGGGACTCTTCCTGGCCTACGCGCTCGTGCCGCTCGCGTGGCTCTTCATCAATGCCTCCAAGACCCAGGCGGACCTCTTCAGCGGCTTCGGGCTCGCCTTCGGCGACTCCTTCGCCCTGTGGGACAACATCGTCCGCACCTTCACCTACGACGACGGCATCTTCCTGCGCTGGCTCGGCAACACGCTCCTGTACGTAGTCCTCGGCGCCGGAGGCGCGACCCTCCTCGCCACCCTCGCCGGGTACGGCCTCGCCAAGTACGCCTTCCCCGGCCGCAAGGCCTACTTCGCCGTCATCCTCGGCGCGATCGCCGTGCCCGGCACGGCTCTCGCCGTCCCCACGTTCCTCCTGTTCAGCGAGCTCGAACTCACCAACACCCCGTGGGCGATCATCGTCCCCTCGCTCATCAGCCCCTTCGGGCTCTACCTGATCTGGGTCTACACCCTCGAATCGGTGCCGAAGGAGCTCCTGGAGGCCGCGCGCATCGACGGCGCCGGCGAGATGCGCATCTTCTTCACCATCTCCGCCAAGCTGCTCGCCCCCGGCATCGTCACCGTGGCCCTCTTCGCGGTCGTCGCCACCTGGAACAACTACTTCCTGCCGCTCATCATGCTCAGCGACCCGAACTGGTACCCGCTCACCGTCGGGCTCAACCAGTGGAGCGAGCAGGCGTCCGGCGTCGCCGCCGAACCGATCTTCAACCTCGTCCTGACCGGATCGCTCCTCACGATCGTCCCGATCGTCGCGGTCTTCATCCTCCTGCAGCGCTTCTGGCAGTCCGGCCTCAGCGCCGGAAGCGTCAAGGGCTGACCGGACCCCTCCGGCCCCGCCCGATCCCGCCCAGCCCCGGGAGTCTCCGCACCCCCGCACAACGAAGTGAAGGAACCCGCACATGTCCACTTTGAAGCGCCGCACCGTCATCGGCACCGTCCCCGCCGCCCTCGCCACCGGCGCACTCGCCGCCTGCGGCGACGACACCGAACCGGCCGCCGCCGGCAGCCCCGAAGACCTCGACGCCGCCCTCGAGCGAGGCGGCAAGCTCACCTACTGGACCTGGACCCCCTCCGGCGAAGCCCAGGCCGCGGCCTTCACGGCCCAGTATCCGAACGTCGAGGTCGAGGTCGTCAACGCCGGCACCGCCACCGACGAGTACACCGCCCTCCAGAACGCCGTCGCCGCCGGCTCCGGCGCACCCGACGTCGCCCAGATCGAGTACTACGCGCTCCAGCAGTTCGTCCTCTCCGACGCCCTCGTGGACCTCGGCCAGTACGGCCTCGCCGACCTCGAACCCCAGTACACCGCCTCGACATGGGCCGCCGTCGACCTCGGCGGCGTCTACGGCCTGCCCCAGGACTCCGGGCCGATGGTCATGCTCTACAACCAGGCCGTCTTCGACGAGTTCGGCCTCACCGTCCCCGCCACCTGGGACGAGTACGTCGCCGCGGCCGAAGCCCTCCACACCGCCGACCCGAACCGGTTCCTCACCAACGACGCCGGCGACCCCGGCTTCGCCCAGCCCCTCATCTGGCAGGCCGGCGGCCGGCCCTACACCGTCGACGGCACGAACGTCGGCATCGACCTCCAGGACGAGGGCACCCGCCGCTGGGCCGACCTGTGGAACCGGATGCTCCAGCCCGGCCTCCTCGCCCCCATCCCCACTTGGAGCGACGACTGGTGGAAGGCCCTCTCCAACGGCACCGTCGCCAGCCTCATCAGCGGCTCCTGGATGCCCGGCATCCTCGAGGGCTCCGTGCCCGAAGGCGCCGGGAACTGGCGCGTCGCGCCCGTCCCCAGCTACGACGGCACCCCCGTCACCGCCGAGAACGGCGGCAGCGCCCAGTCCGTCCTCAAGCAGTCCGCGGACCCGGCCCTCGCCGCGGCCTTCCTGCGCTGGCTCAACAGCTCCCCGGAGAGCATCGCCGTGTTCCTCGAGAACGGCGGCTTCCCCTCCACCACCGCCGAACTCGCCTCGCCCGAGTTCACCGGCACCGCACCGGACTACTTCGGGGGCCAGAAGATCAACGAGGTGTGCGTCGCCGCCTCCGAGAACGTCGCCACCGGATTCCAGTACCTGCCGTTCCAGGTCTACGCCAACAGCGTCTTCCCCGACACCGTCGGCGCCGCCTACACCGAGCAGGGCGACCTCAACGCCGGCCTCGAAGCCTGGCAGGAGTCGCTGGAGGGCTACGGCGAGGCCCAGGGCTTCCAGGTGAACTGACCTCAGGGCACCTGGACGGCGGCTGCGCGGCCGCGGTGATTCGTCTCGGCCGCGGCCGCGCAGCCTTCCAGCCGCACCAATAAGGACTCAGGCGAGCGCCTGCTCGGGTTCGCGCACGCCCCTCCACATCGCGAGGAACGCCACGAGACCCACTGCGGCGCACATGATCCACACGAACGAGTGCTCGATCTGGAACAGGTAGGTGCCCACCGCCGGACCCAGCGCGTAGCCGCCGATCTGGGCCGTGGTGATCGCCCCGATGTAACGGCTGCGGTGCCGGTCCGTGGGAGCCGCGAGCGCCGGATACGCCACCACCGAAGGCGCGGAGATGATCTCGCCGAACGTCCACACCAGGACCCCCGCGAAGCACACCCAGATCCCCGCCGGGACCCCGAACAGCGCCAGGCCCGCGCCGATGAAGAGGCTGCCGAACGCGATCGTCGTCCGCATCGGCAGCCGCTGCGTGTACCGGGTCACCGGCAGCTCGAACAGGATCACGATGGCGCCGTTCAAGGTCACGATCGTCCCGTACAGCCACGCCGGATGGCCCTCGCTCAGGATCTGCAGCGGCAGCACCGCCTGGTACTGCGACTCGATGAACCCCGTCAGGAACATCGCGACGATCACCAGCACGTACTTCGAGTCCTTGAAGACGTCCCGGTAACTCACCGCGGGCGCTTCGTCGGACGACTCCTGGCCCTCGCGCGCGTTCGGGAGCAGGAACAGCGCGATGAGACCGAACGCCAGGTGCGTCAACGCGTTCACCACGAACATCAGCGCGAACGAATGCGTCAGCAGCCACACGCCGAGCATCGGACCGAGCGCCGCGCCCACGTTCAGCCCCAGCCGCGCCGCGGCGGAGACCATGACGAGCCGCTGCGGCGGCGTCAAGGCGGCCATCATCGCCGCGGCCGCCGGCCGGTACATCTGCCCGAACAGGCCCGCCGCGAACGCGAGCGCCACGAGCAGCCGGTAGTCCTCGGCGAACGCGACCCCGAGGACCGCCAGTCCCGAAAGGAGCATCGACCCGACGATGACCTGCCTGGCGCCCCACCAGGCGGTGACCGTCCCCGAGGCGAAGCTCCCGACGATCGAGCCGACGCCGAACACCGTGAGCGCGAGCCCCGCGCTGGCGGGGGTGTGGCCTCGCGCGGTGAGGTAGAGCGTGAGGAAGACCGCGATGAAGGTGCCGGTGCGGCTCAGCGCGATGCCGACGAGGAGGGTGATGACGGACGGCGGCAGGTCCCGCAGGGTGGACCAGACGCCGTCGGCGGCCTCCTCGGGGGCGCGGGTCCCGCTCATGCGGCTCCCCGCAGGGGCGTGCACTCGAAGATCGTCTCGGCTTCGGCGCGGTCGAGGATCTCCTGGCATTCACTCGCATTGGCGCCCAAGGCGATCAGGCAGCCGTACCGGGCGATGTACCCGTCAGGGGGCATGAGGAGCTCGTCCCCGGGGGCCGCGACCTGGACCGTCTCGAGCTCGCCGGGGCGCGCGGGCGGGAGCGCGATCTTGTCCACGACGGCGCTGCAGGGCGGCACGAGGAACCGGATGGCGGTGTGCCGTTCGCGGCGGTGGGCGAGGTCCGGCCGTGCGCCGAGGGCGAGCCGGGTGCCCGCGACGCCGGAGTCGATACCGTTGGCCAGCATGCCGAGGTAGGGGATGAGGTCGCCGCCGAGCCGGCCGTTGATCTCCACCAGGACCGGGCCCTCGGGGGTCAGCTTGACCTCGGTGTGGGTGCTGCCGTGGCGCCAGCCGACCGCTTCGTGGGCGGCGGCGAGCATCCCGGTGAGCGCCGTGTCGGCCAGCAGCGGATCGTGCGGGTCGACGGTGTGCCCCATCTCCTCGAAGTACGGTTCGGGGCCGATCTGCTTGCGCGCCAGCGCGTACGGGAGGTACTCGCCGTCGATGACGGCGGCGTCGACGCTGATCTCGGGCCCGGTGAGGTACTGCTCCAGGAGCAGGGTGCCGTCGTTGCGCATGCCCGCCTGCTGCGTGCCGCGGGCCGCCGCCACGGCCGCGGCCAGGTTCCCGGAATCGTCCACTTTGATCACGCCTTGGCTGGCGCCGAGCGCGATCGGCTTGACCACCAGCGGGAATCCGATCGCGGCGGCGGCCTCGGTCCCGTCGTCGCCTGGTGCGAGGACGTGGAACGCGGGCTGCGGGACGCCCGCTTCGGTGAGGCGGCGGCGGGTCGCGGACTTGTCGCGGACGGCCCGCACCGCTTCGGGGTCGGGCCCGGGCAGGCCGAGTTCGGCGGCGGCTTCGGAGGCGGCCTGGATGGCGGCCTCGTGCCAGCAGAACACGCCCAGGACGTGGTGTTCGGCGGCGACCCGCCGCACGGCCTCGCGGGCGGCGGCGGGGTCGAACACGTCGCACACGGTGTGCCCGGCGAGGTACGGCGCCTGCCAGGTCGGCTCGGCCGGGTCGAGCGCCCACAGCGGAGTGCCCTCCCTGGCGGCGGAGGCCAGCAGGTACTCGCGGAACAGCTCGTGCCCGGTGCCCATGATCAGCAGCAGGTCCATCGGCGTCGCTCCATTCTGGTCAGGGCAGGATCAGGCCTTGCTCGGTGAACGCGTCCCGAGCGCCGGGCTGGTCGAGGACGCCCACCTCCTCGAACAGCCGCAGGGTCTTCGCCGCCGAGTGCCGGATGCCGGCCAGCACCCGCTCGTTCGAGAACGAGTCGGCGATGACGTCCTTCACCTGCGTCTCGCCGAGCCCGGTCGACAGGAGCGCGTCGCGCGCCGGGTCGGTGGCCGGGCGCAGCGAGCGCAGGACGAGCGGCGGCAGGTAGTGCGCGACCCGCTGCCGCAGCGGCGGGTCGAGCTGGCTCCACAGGTGCTTGAAGAACGCGCTGAAGAAGGCGTGGTGGCGGCCTTCGTCGATCGCGTGCTCGCGCACGGTGTCGCGCATGATGTCCACGACGCTCTCGTCCGGCGGGATGTCGGAGAGGATCGAGGTCACGAGGGTCTCGAACACGACGACCTGGAGCAGTTCGACCAGCTTGCGGTGCTGCGGGAACTCCTCGCCGACCGCGTCGAGCCCGGAGATGAACGGCCCGAAGTCGTAGTCCAGCGCGGGGATCCCGGAGCGGTTCACGAGCTGGTGCTGGACGTCGAGGCTGTACAGCGAGTGGTAGCCCTCGTCGACGACGATCTTGTACGCGTCCATGCGGGTGGTCTCGTGCAGGTGCAGCCCGCTGGAGCCGTCCGCGATCTTCTGCGAGGCGCGCACGACCACCGCGACCTCGAAGTGCATCGTGAACCGCAGCCACTGGTACGCGTGCTGCGCCGTCAGATACCGGCGCAGCACCAGGTCCTCCTGGTCGAGGAGCGGGTGGTCCAGGTGCGGCACCAGGTGCTCGGGGAAGAACGCCTTGTGGATGTCGTCCTCGGGGGCGAGCATCTTGCGGCGCTCGGCCCGGACCCCCGCGCGCTCGTACCAGTTGCGGAAGGCCTCGATGCGGGGCATCGGGGCGTCGCCGGCGAACACGGCTACTCCCGGGCCCGCGCGGGGTGGCCGGCGGGCAGTTCGCGCCCGGGCTTGCCGACCAGGTACCCCTCGATGTAGAGGTGGTCGATCTCGGTGCGGGCGAAGGTCCGCAGCGCGTCCTCGGGGGTCTCGACGATCGGCTCGCCGTTGTCGTTGAAGGAGGTGTTGAGGACGATCGGCACGCCGGTGCGCGCGGCGAACAGCGAGATCAGCTCGTGGTACTCCGGGTCCACTTCGGCGTCCACGGTCTGGACGCGGGCGGTGCCGTCCACATGGGTGATGGCCGGCAGCCCGTCGCGGCGGTCCTCGCGGACCGAGGGGACCAGCAGCATGAACGGGCTGGCGCCGCGGAAGTCGAACCAGTCCTCGACGGCCTCGGCGAGCACCGAGGGCGCGTAGGGCCGGAACGGCTCGCGGTGCTTCACGGTGTCGTTCAGGTAGTCGCGGACGCGCGGGTGGCGCGGGTCGGCGAGGATCGACCGGTGCCCGAGCGCGCGCGGCCCCATCTCGGAGCCGCCGTTCACCCATGCCACGATCCGGTGCTCGGCCAGGAGGTCGGCCACGTCGCTGATCGGCGCCTTCCGCCACTCCAGCCTGCCTTCGTACGCTTGCAGCGATTCGAGGACGCGCTCCTCGGAGTAGCGCTGACCGTATGCGGCGGTGGTCATCCGCCCGCGCCGCTCGGTGCCGCCGTCGAGGATCTGGTGCCAGCCGTACAGGGCCGCGCCGATGGCGACGCCGGAGTCGCCGGCCGGGGCCGGGATGAACACCTCGTCGAAGGGGCCCTCGGCGAGGACCCGGTGGTTGGCGACCGAGTTGAGCATGACGCCGCCGCCGAGGCAGAGCCTGGTCTCGCCGGTGCGGCGGTGGGCCTCCCCGGCGAGGTGCAGCATGGCCTCCTCGAGCTCGTCCTGGACCTTGCGCGCCACGTCCTTCGCGAACTGGCAGTCCCAGCGCCGCTCGGTGAGCGACTCCCACTCGGCGCCGTCGGAGGCGACGATGTCCTTCCAGATCTGCTCGAGCCCCGCCTGGGAGACGGTGATGTCGAAGCCGTCGAAGGTGAGCCACCGGCCCCAGTCGGGCCGGGGCTCGCCGTAGGGCGCCAGGCCCATCGTCTTGCCGGCCTCGGGGTAGCCGCCGCATTCGAAGACCCCGAAGTCGGGCGTCCCGTACCGGGTGGTGAACCCGAGTTTGGCGGTGAAGAAGTCGTAGAACAGCCCGATGCTCATGTCGCTGTAGTCGACCGGGTAGGCCGTCTCGGCGACGCGGGTGATCTCGACGCCGCTGCCGGTGAACAGGGTGTGCTTCTCGACCATGCCGTCGGTGCGGCTGCCGGCCTGGTCGACGATGAGCACGGCCGCGCTTTCGAACGGCGAGGTGTAGAACGCGGTGGCGGCGTGCGCCAGGTGGTGCGAGGGGAACGGGAAGGCCCGCACCTTGCTCTTGTCCTTGAGGGGGAGGTCGCGCAGGATGCGCGGGACCGTGCGGTCGCCGAGCGGCCGGTTGCCGACGATGAGGTCGACCTCGTCGATGCCGATCCCGGCGGCGTCGAGGCAGTAGGCGATGGACTTGATCGGGATGAGCTTGGTGAGGCGCTCGAAGTGGCCCTGGATCAGGAACCCTTCTGAGTGCTTGATGCGGTCGAGCCGCTCCTCCTCGATCGCGGCGAGGACCTCGCCGTCCTTGACGATGGCGGCCGAGCGGTCGTGGCTGAGGTTGACGCCGAGGATGTAGGTCATCGGTGCGCGCTCCTTCCGGTGCTGGGGTGTGGGTCAGCCGCTGTTGCGGCGGTAGAGGGTGCCTTCGCTCCAGACGAGGTCGACGCGGCCCCAGGCGAGGGCGGAGGCGACGTCGGGGAAGAACCCGCTGCCCTTGAGGTTCGCGCTGGTGTTGCACAGCACGGGGATGCCGCTGGCCTCGAAGTAGGACTCGAGGAGGCGCCGCACGGCGCCGTCGCCGCGCCCGACGGTCTGGAGCCGGGCCGTGCCGTCGAGGTGGACGATCGCGGGGATACGGGCCCGCCACTCGGGGCGGACCTCGTGGTCGAAGAGCATGTACGGGTCCGGGGTGCCGGGGGTGAAGACGCCGGGAGCGGCCTCCTCCAGGCAGATCGGCGCCACGGGCCGGTAGGGCTCGCGGTCCTTGACCTCGTTGAGGCGGTCCTTCATCTTCGGCGAGGTGGCCGGGGCGATGATCGACCGGCTGCCGAGCGCGCGCGGCCCGAGTTCGGCGCGGCCGTCGAGGACCACGCACGGCTCGCCGGTGCGGTGGAGGATCCGGCCGAGCTCCGCTTCGTCCACTGCGGCGGCGCTCCAGCCCTCGGGGACTTCGTCGAGGGGCTTGAGCGCGGGGCCGAGCTTGACGTGCCAGTCGACCGGCGCGGCCGGGTTCTCGCGGCCCAGGGCCGCCGCGCCGATGGCCGATCCGGAGTCGTTGGGGAACGGCGGCACCCACACGTCCTCGAACTCGTCGAGCGCGCGGAGCCGGGAGTTCCACTTGATGTTCAGGGCGCAGCCGCCGACGAAGCAGAGCTTCCAGGGGCCCTCGCCCTTCCACTCGCGCACCCGGGCCCGCAGCTGCTCGGAGAGGAGCCGCTCGAGGAAGACGTGGACGCTGGCGAGGACGTCCGCGTCGGAGGCGCCGCTGGCACCGTCGCCGCGCACGATCCGCTTGACCTCGCGGAAGTAGTGGTGGAGGTAGTCGAGCACCGGTTCGGAGGTGGATCCGAAGCCGCCCACGGCATGCCGGTAGCCGACCGCCAGCGCCTCGGAGCCGAGGAAGTTCTCCTCGTACTTCTCCCGTAGCACGGCGATGACGTCCTCTTTGGGCGATCCGAGCGCGATGTACGCCATGAGCTTGCCGGCCACCGAGAGGTCCTCGTTGACCGAGGCGGGGCGCTCGTCCCAGTGGAACGGTCCGAAGTGGTGCGCGGCGACGGCGTAGGTGTGGCCGGTGAGCGGGAACAGCGCGCCGCCGTTCTCGACGGTCCCGTCGGGGTCGACGTGGTAGAGGCGCGGGAAGCTGCCGCCGTCCCACACCAGGACCAGCGCGCTCTCGCGGCGCTGCCCGAAGGGGCTGAGGCCGTAGGAGCTCGCCACGTGACCGGCGACGTGGACGTGGCTGGTGTAGGGCCGCGCCTTCCCTCCGATGGGGAGGGTCCCGTCGAAGCCGGGCTCGAACAGGTTCGGCACCGCCTCGGTCTCGCGGTAGGGGGCGAGCTGGAGCAGGACGGGCTCGCCGTCGGATTCGAGGCTCACCTGGCCGAACTTGGCGCCGTCCCAGCCGTCGACGACCCACCGGTCGACCTGGTCGGGCCGGTAGCCGAAGTCGGCGAGCAGCTCGGTGACGACGGCGAGGTCGGCCACCTGGCCGTGCCGGGCGCCGTTGCCGAGCTTCTCCATCTCGACGCTGAAGACCAGCCGGTCGCCGTCGATGAGCGCGACCGCGCCGTCGTGCGTGAGTTTGAGGCCGCAGACGATCATGCGTCAGTCCTTCTCGATTCGTGGCCCTTGGCGAGCAGGGCCTCCAGGTTGTCGAGGACGTGGTAGGAGTCCGCGACGAGGGTGTCGGCCGAGGCGGCACGGAGCATGAAGATGCCGCCGTAGCCGAGCGCCCCGGTGCTGAGGTCGTAGGCGGGCATGGGGGTCCCGGCCGGGATGCACAGGCCGGGGACGGCGGTGACGGTGGTCCCCGGGTCGACGACGCCGGTCCAGTCCACGAGGGACTCGTCCCAGACGGGGTGCTCGGTCCACGGCCGCCCCGCCGAGTCGGTCGCGATGAGCGACAGCGATCCGGCCGCGCCCGTGGCGTCAGTGTCGAGGAGCATCCGCTCGGGCGGGTCGATCGGCTCGCCCAGGAGCGCGTCGGTGAGCATGCCGACGATGTCGACGCCGAAGCAGTGCTCGATCTCGGCGGCGACCATGACGCCGCCGAGCCGCGCGGCCGACTCGAGGACGGAGAGCTTCCCGTCGGGGCAGAGCTTGAGTTCGGTGTGGGTGCCGCAGTAGTCGAGTCCGAGGGCGTCCACCGCGGCGCGGGAGACGCGTTCGATCTCCCGTTGGGCCGCTTCGGGAAGCGCGCACGGCGCGAGGTTGCTCAACTCGGTGAACGGCGGAATCGTGGGGATGCGGGAGGTGATGCAGACCGGGTGGTAGACACCGCCCGCGACCACGCCCTCGACGCTCAGGTAGTCGCCGTAGCCGCTGTCCGCGTCCCACCAGGACTCGGTGCTCGCCTGGATGATCTCCTCCACGAGGAAGTCCGCGTCGGCGCCGGCGACCTGCATCTCGGTGTAGCCGCGCTCGCGGGCCCGGATCATCGCCTCGTTGGCCTGGGCCCAGGCGGATTCGATGTCGGCCTCGGTCTCGAGCACGAGCTGGCCGATGGCCCCGGCGCCCCAGGCGTGCTTGAGGAGCATCGGGGCCTCGAGCTCGCGGAAGGCCTTGCGGAGATCGGCGGCGGAGTCGACGGACCGGAACCGCGGCACGGGGACTCCGGCGTCCTCCCACACTTGCCGCATCCGGCGCTTGTCGCGGGAGTTGACCGCATTGGGGCCGGCGCCGCGCAGGCCGAGCCGCTCGGCCGCTTCGGCGACGGCGATGACGGCGTACTCCGAGAGCGTCAGGATCGCGTCGGCGCCGATCCGCTCGGCCTCTTCGACGATGAGGCCGACCAGGTCGTCACCGGTGCGCTCGGTCTCCCAGTGGGGTGTCACCGAAGTGCAGTGGGGACTCCACAGTGGTTCGGTATGAGTCGGCGGCGGTTTGAGCGCGAGAACGTGCAACTCGGCTTTGGCCGCAATTTTCGGAAAGGCGTACTCGAGTGGCGCGCCGCCGCGAGAATAGACGAAGAGCACCTTTTTTCCAGGCACAGTCGTCTCCCTACTGTGATAACGAGAAGAACGCGGGGGAAAGGGATCCGGACCCGCATGCGCGCGGGTCGGCTATGGGGGTATCGGGTTCCGGGCGGTGACACGACGTGTCAGGCCGGTGACGATCGTATGAGACGCGGGGGTCCGTGTCAAGCACACCCTGGAAGGCGCTTCCATAGTGGCTCGAGTGCATGAGCTGGCATTTCAGTGACACAATGGTTCCATTGTGACCAGAGTGAGCGCACAAGGGACGGCAGTGGCCCGTGCGTTCCGGGCGGAGTGTCCCGAACGCCGGATCTATGACCACCGTCACAAACCCTGGGTCGCGGGGCATTTCGCCGCCGCTGAGCATGGGGATCGTCACTGTCGGGAGTCGTCCCGGCCATGGCGACTTTCGCAACAGGAGCCTCAATGGATGCAGTGCTTCCCAATCGACCCAATACGGTGGGAGCGGTGCACAACGGTTTTGGCTTGCCGATGCTAATCTGGCCCGATCCCCCAGACCGGCGAAAGGTCCGTATTGATGAGCGCAGCTGCCGACCGACCCAAGATCGCATTGCGGCGCTTTCTCTCCAAAGCCGAAGACCCGTTCGCATCGTTCATTCGACTGCGCGCGGCAGAAGGCGAACAGAACGTCTTCCTCTTCGAATCACTCGCCGGCCCCGCGGCCGACAAGACCCGCGCCATGATCGGCGCGACCCCGCTGCTCGACGTCGTCGTCCGCGACGGGGTGCTCGAACTCGACGGCCGGGGGCCGTGGCTCGACTGGGCGCTGCGTCGCATGGCCGGCTTCGGCGGCGCGCGGCCCGAGGGCGAGCGGTTCTACCGCCTCCACGAGCGCACCGCGCTGTGGGAGGCCTTGCGCCACCTCGAAAGCGGGCTCGACGTCGACGGTCTCGACGACCAGGGCTTCGGCTTCGGATTCGTCGCCCTCCTCAGCTACGACGCGGTGACCTACATCGAGACCCTGCCGCGCCTGATCGAGGCCCACGACCGGGTCCCCGACGCGGTGTTCCGGATCTACCGCTCCGTCATCGAGATCGACCTCGTCCGCCGCGAAGCCCAGCTCCACGTCGCCCACTGCCCCGACTGGGACGAGCCCGACCCGGCCGACGTGCACCGCGGCATCGAGGCCGCGCTCGCCACCGAAGCGGCGCAGGCGAACCAGGTCCCCGAACCGCCGCTCAGCGACGTCGAACCGGAGCTGACGATCACCCCGGAGTCCTACGGCGAACGCGTCGAGCGCTCCCTGGAGCGCATCCGCGCCGGCGACATCTACCAGGTCCAGATCGGACACGAGGTCCGCATGCGCGGCAAACGCTCCGACCTCGACGTCTACCTGCGGATGCGGGCCAACAACCCCTCGCCGTACATGGGGTTCGTGCCCTTCGACGACCTCACGCTCCTCAGCGCCAGCCCCGAGCTCCACGTCCGCATCGAAGCCGACCACCTCACCATGCGCCCCATCGCCGGGACGGCCCGCCGCGGCGCCACCGCCGCCGAGGACGAGGCCCGCGCCGCGCGCCTGCGCGGCGACGAGAAGGAGATCGCCGAGCACATCATGCTCGTCGACCTGTGCCGCAACGACCTCGGCCGCGTCGCCGACCCCGGCTCCGTCGAGGTCGACGACCTCATGAACGTCGAGGCCTACTCCCATGTACTGCACCTGGTCTCCACGGTGACGGCCGACCTCGCCGCCGGCTTCGACGCCTACGACGTCATCCGCGCGACCTTCCCTGCCGGCACCATGACCGGCGCCCCGAAGCTGCGCGCCATGGAGATCATCGAGACCACCGAGACCAGCCGCCGCGGCATGTACGCCGGCGCGTTCGGCGTCATCGGCTTCGGCGGGTTCACCAACCTCGCTTTGAGCATCCGCACCATCGTCGCCACCGGCGACGCCTACACGGCCCGGGCCTCCGCAGGGGTCGTCGCCGACTCCTCGCCCCAGGGCGAATGGCGCGAGACCCTCGCGAAACTCGGCTCATCGATCCACGCCGTCGTCGGACACGACGCGGCCACCGACTCCGCACCGAAGGGCGACACCCGATGAAGGCACTGCTCATCGACGCGTACGACAGCTTCGCGCACATCATCTACCAGTACCTGCGCGTCCTCGACATCGACACGGACGTGATCCGCTCCGGCGACATCGCGCCCGCCGGGGCCCTCGCCCACGACGCCGACTTCGTCCTCCTCGGCCCCGGACCCGGCACCCCCGAGGACTCCGGCCACGTCGAGATGGTCCGCGCCCTCGCCGGCGTCAAACCGGTCCTCGGCGTCTGCCTCGGCCACCAGGCCGTCGGCGTCGCCTTCGGCGCGCAGGTGCGGCCCGCCCGCCACCTCATGCACGGCAAGACCAGCACGATCGACCACGACGGCCGCGGCGTCTTCACCGATGCGCCGCAACGCTTCAGCGCCACCAGGTACCACTCGCTCATCGTCGTCGAGGACACCCTCCCCGCCGAACTCGAGGTGACCGCCCGCGCCGCCGACGACGGCTACGTCATGGGCGTGCGCCACCGCGAACTCCTCATCGAGGGCGTCCAGTTCCACCCTGAGTCGATCCTCACCGAATCCGGCATGGGCCTCTTCGCCGGCTTCGCCGCCGCCGTCCGCGCCCAGCCCGCCGGGGCCCGCGCATGAAGATCCTGACCATCAACGGCTCCGAGCGGTCCCGCGGCTCCACCTGGCTCGCCGTCCAGGCCATCGTGGAGCGCGCCCGCGCCCGCGGCTGCGAGACCCGCGAAGTCGACCTCGCCGAGCAGCGCGTCACCCGCTGCGACTGCGGCCGCTGCAATTCCAGGACCGACCCCTGCCCCGTCGACGACGACGTCGGCACGATCGTCGCCGCCATGGTCGAAGCGGACGCCGTCTTCCTCGCCGCGCCCGTCCACGGCTTCGGCCTCTCCTCGCTCATGCAGACCTTCGTCGAGCGCGCCGGGGTCGGGCATCTGCGCTTCGAGCGGCCCCTCACCAACACCATCGGCGCCGCCGTCGTCATCGGCCGCCGCTACGGCCACCTCGACGTGCACGCTCAACTCCTGCACAACCTGCTGCTCAACCGCTTCATCGTCGTCGGCAGCGGCTTCCCCGTCACCATCCACTCCGGAGGCGAGCAGGGCGTCCTCTCCGACACCGAGGGCATGGAGGCGCTGCACCGCACCGTCGACCGCATCATCGACATCGGCAACGCCCTCGCCGAGTCCGGGACGCGGCTCCCGCGCCCGTCCGAGGTCGAGCGGCGCGTCGGAAGGACGAGCTGACCGAGTGACCGTCACGCAGGCACCGCGGGCCCGGACCGGCGGCCTGGGCCTCCTCATCGGCAGCAAGTCCGCCTCCACCGTCGCCTACGCGACCTCCTGGGTCCTGCTGCCGCTCTACGTCTACCAGGCCAGCGGCTCGGCCCTGCTGACCGCGCTGGCGTCCGCGGCGAACGTGCTCCCGTTCCTCCTCTTCGGGCTCCTCGCCGGGGCCGCCGTCGACCGCTCCTCGCCGGTGCGGGTCATGGCCTGGATGGAAGTCGCCAACGCCGCCGTGCTGCTGTGCGTGCCGCTCCTGGCCGCCACGGTCGGCGCGGGCCCGGTTGTGTTGTGCGCCATCGGGTTCGCCTCCGCGACCGCCTACGTCTGGTTCGACGTGGCCAGCGCCGCGCTCGTCCCGGCACTCGCCGGGGCCGACGGCGTCTTCCGCGCCAACAGCTACCTCTGGATGACCACCACCGTGCTCACGGCCGTGGCCGCACCGGTCGGGTACTTCCTGCTCGAAACGCTCCGGCTCGGCCCCACCTTCGCGGTCCTCGCCGCCTGCTACCTGCTCTCGGCGGCGCTCATCGCCGCCATCCGGCCGCGCCCGGACACGGCCGGCCCGTCCCGGCCCGAACCCGGGGCGGTCTGGGCCGGCCTCAAGTACCTCGCCGGCCACCCGCTGCTGCGGACCTACACCACGGTGAACGTGGGCGTCGGGGTGAGCGCCGGAGCCGTCTACGGGATGCTGGTCGTCTTCGCCTCCCGCGCGCTCGGCCTGCCCAGCGACGACTACCGGGTCGCGTGGATCGTCGCGGCCTCCGGGGTCGGCGCACTGCTGGGCGCGATCGCGGCCCGCCGCTTCAAAGGCGTGCCGCCGATCCCGGCGGCCCGCTGGATGACCGGCCTCGACCTGCTCCTGCTGCTCGCGTACGCCGCCGCGCCGTCCTGGCAGCTCGCCGCCGTCCTGCTGCTGTCCTGGAACGCCGTCCACACCTGCTTCCTGGTGGTGGGCATCTCGGTGCGCCAGACCGCTACACCGCAGCGGCTCCAAGGACGCGTGAACGCCGTGGGCCGCATGATCGTCTGGGGTTCAGTGCCGCTCGGTACGCTGCTGTGCGGCGGCCTCACCGAACTCATCGGTCCACGGTGGGCACTGGCCGCCCTGGGCGCGTTCGCGTTCGCGAGCCTCGTCACCGCCCTGCGCGCCCCCAGCGCGCTGCACACGGACAACGCACTTCTTGAGAAAGCAGACACATGACCTCATCCCGTCCACTGAGGGTGCTCTTCGTGGCCTTCAGCCGCTCCAGCCTCGGCCACGTGACGCGCATGCGCACGGCCGCCAGGCGCTTCGCCGACGCCGGACACACCGTCGCCGTCGCCGCCCACGAGGAGGTCCGGCACCTCATCGAGCACGCCGGCCTGGCATGGATCGGCATCGACGAGATCGGGCCCGCCCCGGCCTGGCGCGGCATGAGCGACGTCGCGAGCCTGCGCGCCTTCGCCCGCACGCGGCTCGCCAGCCCCATCTACGTGCAGGCCTCCCTGCGCGACGAGCTGCGCGCCATCGACGAGTTCGCCCCCGACGCCGTGGTCAGCGACATGCGCAACACCGCGTCCGTCGCGGCCTCGATGCGCGGGCTGCCGAGCTTCACCTGCCACAACCTGCGCCTGTTCAAGCACCCGATGCACGCGGTGCTCCCGGAGATCCTGGCGACCCTCGAGGCGATCGGCGTCGAGCCCGAGCACCGTGCGCCCCTGGGGGACGCGGTGCTCGTGCCGGACCTGCCGCTGCTCGACCCGCTCAGCGGCGTCCCGGCCGAGACCGCCGGACTCATGGCCGGCCTCACCGCGGAGATCCGCCACATCGGACCACTCGTGCCGCAGGAGCTGCTGGCGCCGCCCGCCGCGATCGAGCGCGAACCGGTCCTCAACATCACGCTCGGCGGTTCCGGAGCGGGGGACAAGGACCTGCTGCGGGTGGTGGCCGCCGCGAGCGGCCTCGGGGTGCGCCTCGCGGTCACCCTCGGCGTCGAAGGGCCCGAGAGCGACGTGCTCGCCGACCAGGTGCGCGCCGCCGCGGGCGGCGCCGAAATCGAAGTCGCCGCGTTCCGCCACGACGCGGTGGACCTCATGGCGCGCAGCGCCGCCGCCGTCGTCCACGGCGGACACTCCTCGATGATCGAGGGCCTGCTCTGCGCGACGCCGCTGGTGTTCACGCCGCAATCCGCCGAGCAGCGCGGCAACGCCGCCCGGGTGGCCGGGCTCGGCCTCGGCACGGTGATCGCCGACGACGACCCGGCCGAAGCCGTCACCGCCGCGATCCGGTCCGCGCTGGCCGCCGACCGGGGTCCGCACGACGCGTTCGCCTCGGTGCTGCGCGCGGCCGACGGCGCGGGCGCGATGGTCGAGACCGTCGAGCGGGCGGTCGCGCTGCACCGCGCCGCCGTTGCGGGCGTGGCGAACGGGGTCTCCAGTGCACACTGACGTCGTGCTCTCCACCGCGATCATGACCCACCCGGCCCGCGAGGACCGCGCGCGCAAGCTCGCCGAATCGCTGCCGGACCTCAACCCGGCCGTCGTCGTCGACGATTCCGAAGCCGGCCGGGGCAACCTCGGCAACGCCCTGCGCGCCTGGGCCGCAGTGGGGGAGGAGGCCACGCACCACCTGGTGCTCCAGGACGACGTGGTCCCCTGCGACGACTTCGCCGCGCTGGTGCGCCGCGCCATCGCCGCCCGCCCGGAGGCCGCGATCAGCCTGTTCTGCGAGTGGGGTTCGCGCAGTGCGACCCTCGCTCGCGTCGCGGCCCGGCGCGGCTGGGGCTGGGCCCGCGCGGTCGACATGTACACGCCCTCCCAAGGTTTGGTCATGCCGCGCGGGACCGCGCTCGCCTTCGCGGCCACCGAGGACGCGGGCGGCGCCGACGACCTCGCGCTCGTCGCCCATCTGCGCGGGAACGGCATCGACAACCTCGTCACCGTCCCGAACCTGCTCGAGCACGACGACCGGTTGAGCCTGACCGCCAACGGCTTCCAGGGCCCGCGGCTCGCCGTCTGCACTGCGACCGCCGGGGCGGAGCCGGACTTCGACACGCCCGCCGCCGGGACCGGGCTCACCCAGTTGCCGTACGCCTCCTGGATGCGGGTCCACGCCGAGTGGTTCTACTGCGGCGAGTCGCCGGAGGCGTACGCGTGGCTGGGGGACTTCGGCGACACGCGGCTGCCCGAGGGCTTCCGCAAGACCGACCTGGCCGAGCGGTTCCGCGCCGACCTCGCCGAAGTCGGCGCGCCGCTGACGCAGGCGGCCAGCGAACTGACGCTCTTCGAATACTGGACCGTCCACTTCGCCCTCGGTCTCGTCCAGCCCGAACCGCTTGAAGCCAAGTCCGGCCCGTACGCCGAGGCCGCGTTCGCCACCGCGTTCCCGGGCCTGTTCCGCCGCTACCTTCCGATGCCTACAGTGGAGGCGCTGCGCGGCAGCGCGGGCCGCCTCGCCATCGCCGCGTTCGAGCGCGGCGCCGCCGCGGACATCGAACGGCCGCAACCCGACTGGCACGAGGAACCGCGGTGAGCGTCCCCGGGCCCGCGCCCCACCGGTGGCTCGGCCGCCGCCGCAACGCGCACGAGTACGCCGTCGACCCGGTCGGGTACACCGCCCGCCTCTACCACGAGTTCGGACCGGTGAGCGGGCTCGTACATGGCGACCGGCGCCAGGTATTCGCGTTCGGGCCCGAGCACAACCGGACCGTGCTCACCCGCGGCGACACCTTCCACACCGTGCTCGAGTACGCCATCCCGCAGGGCATCCGCGACGCCCGGCGCGGCATCGGGCTGCTCAACATGAACGGCCCCGAGCACCGGCGGGCCCGCCGCGTCGCCACCCCGTCGTTCAAACCCCAAGCGGCCCTGGCGCACGGCGAGCTCATCGCCCGCCTCGCCGCCGAAGAGGTCGACTCGTGGACGCCCGGCGAGCCGTTCGACCTGACCGACCGGATGCGCCGCCTCACGCTCAGGATCGCGTGCCTGTGCTTCTTCGGCGTCGACATCGCCGCGCAGGCCGACCACATCGGACGCATGGTCCAGGACATGCTGGCGCTGCGCTACTTCGCCTCCTCGATCAGGTACTTCCCGTTCGACCTTCCCGGCACCCCGTACCGGCGGCTGCTCACCGTGATCCGCAGGCTCGACGCCGCGCTCGCCGAGATCATCGAGACCCGGCGCGCCGGGGGCGCCGCGCCCGACCTGCTCCAGTCCCTCATGGACGCCCGCGGTGAGGACGGCCGCGGCTTCAACGACGACCAGCTCGTCGGGCAGCTCACCACCCTCCTCGTCGCCGGGCACGAGACCTCCTCCAACACCCTGGCGTGGACGCTCCTGCTGCTCTCACAGCACCCCGCCGAACTCGACAAGCTCCTTGCGGCCCTTCCGGAACGGCCCGAGGGCCGAGCCGCCGTCCCCGAGTTCCCCGCGGGCCTCGACCACGTGCTCAAGGAGGTCCTGCGGCTCCTGCCGCCCGGACCGAACACCTCCCGGATCGCCGTGGAGCCCACCGAGATCGGCGGCCACGGGATCCCGGCCTGGTGCCAGGTCGTCACCAGCAAGTTCGCCACGCACCGCGACCCCGCGGTGTTCGCGGACCCGCTGCGCTTCCGGCCCGCCCGGTGGGAGACCCTGCGGCCCAGCCTGTACCAGTACCTGCCGTACGGGGCCGGCCCGCACGCCTGCATCGGCGCCGCGTTCGCCGACCTCGAGATGAAGACCGTGCTGGCCGCCGTCCTCGGCCGCTACCGGCTCGACCCCGTCCCCGGCGCCGACGTCTCGCGCCAGGTCGGACTCATGATGGCGCCCAAGGGACCCGTGCCCGTGGTCGCCCGCCCCCGCACCGACCCGGCCCCGCCGCCCAGCGCGGTCACGGGCGACCTGCACCAGATGGTGGACCTCGACGGCGAGACCCGATGGAGACTCGGATGGTAGAACACCCCCAGGTCAGCCTGGTGATGGCGACCTGCGACAAGCGCGACTACCTCGCGCTCACCCTCGAATCCCTGCTCACGCAGACCTACGAGCGGTTCGAAGTGGTCGTGTGCGACGACGGGACCGCCGGCGGCGTCGCCGACATCGTCGACCCGCTCCGCGACCGGCTCGACCTCACCCTCGTGGTGCAGGAGAACCGGGGCCGCGCCGCCGCCCGCAACGCCGCCCTCGAACGCGCCCAAGGCGACCTCGTCGTCTTCATGGACGACGACCGCATGGCCGCCCCCGGCTTCGTCGCCGCCCACGCCGCCGCGCACGACGACTCGCGCGGGGCCATCGGCTGGAAGCGCCGCGCCCTCACCTGGTGGCGGCCCGGCGTCCTCCCCGTGGGCGAGGACGACCTGCTCCGGCTCGCGGACCGCGTCGGCGGCGCCGAGCAGCTGCGCGCACCGATCCGCCTCCTCGCCCCGGGCGACCTCGCCGCCGACCCCGAAGCGGCCCTGGACCGCGTCGAACTGGGCGACGAGCCCGACAACTACCACGCGATCGTCGAGGAGTACGGCCACGGCCTCGACGGCTTCCGGTTCGGGTGGGCGCTGGCGACCACGGCGAACCTGGGCGTCTCGCGGGAGGCGATCGCGAAGGCCGGCGGCTTCGACGAGTCCTTCACCGGCTGGGGACTGGAGGACACCGACCTGAGCTACCGGCTGCACCGCCTCGGCATCCGGTTCTCGGTGCACACCGACGCCGTGAACTACCACCAGGTCCACCCGCTGGCGGACCCGAACCCGATGGTCGCGCAGCGGGTCATGCGCGCCCAGCTGATGCGCAACCTCGACCACTTCTGCCGGCGGCACCGCTCGCTCGACGCCTACCTGTTCCGGCGGCGCTGGGAGCACGCCATGACCCTGGCCGAGGCCGACCGGCTCCTGAAGCTGGTCGAGGGCGAGGCGAGCCCGCTGCTGCGGCGCGAGCTCGAAGCGCTCTACGGGGACCGGTAAGGCCCCGGGGAACCGCGTTCCCCGGGGCCTGCAGCCGTTGCTCAGAACTGGGCCGGAGCCAGGATCGGGCTGCCGACCTTGCCCAGGAGGTCGTTCGCCGGGTGGTTCCGCTCGCTGCCGAGGAAGAAGCTGAAGATCGCGCTCCGCCACTCGTCCGGCGAGATCCGGTTGTCGTGGTCGGCGTCGAGGTACTCGAACACGCGGTGGCTCTCCTGGTAGTCCACGCCGTGCCAGTTGCGCAGGAGCTGCACGAACTCGCCGGAGCCGATGAGGCCGTCGCCGTCCTCGTCGGCGATCGCGAAGTACGCGTCCGCGATCGAGGCGAGCTTCGCGGCGGCCGCGAACTGGTCGGCGATCATGTGCTTGGCGAGCGCGGCGCGCAGTTCCCGGCGCCCGACCCGGCCCTCTTCGGGGTCGGCCTTCGGGGCGATGAACTCGCTCCAGAGCCGCTCGGTGGCCTCGCGCAGCTCCAGGCCCATCGGGCTGTCGACCGGGATGCCGCGCGCACCGAGGACGCGGGCGGCGGCATGGTTCAGGTTCGCCTCGGTGATGTAGCCGTTCCCGTCGGTGTCGAGCGTGTCGAACCAGCGGTCGAACTTGTTGAGGCGGATCCTGCCGACGTTCGCGGGCCGCTGGGCCCTGACCGCGATGGCGATCGCCGCTCCGGCCGCGACCGCGGTCGCGACGGCGCCGACTGCCAATGCCCTGCTGCGCTGCTTCTTCATGGAGCTTCCGTTCCCTCTGGTGTGCGGTGACTGGACTCCCGTCCGGGAGTGTCCGGATTGCTGTCCAGGTCGGATCGTGCCACGGCGGACGCGCCCGGGGGACTGAAACCGCCGATCCGGCCCGGATGCCGGGACCGGTCCCGAGCGGACGGTGCCGCATCGGGGCGGTCCCGACGCCTGGCGGCTCACCCGCCGCCCGCGCCCGGACCGCCTCGCCGCCCTCGCAGACGCCGCCCTGTTCAGCACCGCGACACACGATCCGGCCCGGCGCTCCCGGGGCCGTTGCCGTCACCACCGCCGCATCGGCGACCCGGGGCTACCGTTCGCCGGGCAGCGCCACCGGCACGATCTCGCCGCCGAAACCGGAGACCCGCACGGCCCCGGGGTCGTCCGCGACCACGACGAGCCTGCCGCCGCTGAGCCACGCCCGGTGCCAGCCGCCGTCAGGGGCCGCCACGGCCACCGCCGCGTCGGGCGCGCTCCGGTCCAAGGTGTACGGCTTGACCGCCCGCATCCAAGGGGCGACGCCGTTGAGCGTCCGCAGCTGGACGTCCGGGATCCGCCCCGAAGCGTCCGGGCCCACATTGAGCAGCAGGCGCCCGCCCCGCGAGACCACGTCCGCGTAGTGCTGCGCGAGTGCGCGCGGGCTCAGGGTCAGCGCCTCGTCCTCGACCCGGTTGTACCCGAACGAGAGCCCGAGGCCCCGGTTGTGCTCCCAGCCGGAGCCGGTCTCGTGCTGCGCGAACTGGGAGTACTCGCTCGTGCGGAAGTCCCACACGTCCGCGCCCCACCGGTCGTTGACGATGCCGTCGGGAACCACCGTCCGGTAGTGGGCCATGAGCCCGGCGAGCGAGCCGTCCTCCTTGCCCGCGTCGGGCCATTCGATGTCGTTCCACAGCACCGACGGCGCGAACCGGTCGATGAGGTCGCGCACATGGGCGGTCGCGTAGGCGGCGTACGCGGCGTCGACCGGGCGGGTGCGGTGGAGGTCGTCGCCGAACTGGAGCGGCGGCGTCGGGGCGAACTTCCAGTCCAGGCCCCCGGAGTAGTACACGCCGAAGCGCATCCCCTCCTGCCGGACGGCCGCCGCGAGCGGCGCGAGCAGGTCCTGCCGCGGGCCGCGGTCGACCGTGTTGAAGCCCGCGCTTCCCGGTGCGTCCCAAAGGGTCACGCCGTCATGGTGCTTCGTGACGGGCACGACGTAGTCCGTCCCGAGCCCGGCGAAGAGCTTCGCCCAGGCGGCCGGGTCGTACGCCTCGGCCCGCCACTTGTCCAGGAAGTCCTCGTACGGCGCCGAACCGTGGACCTCGGCGTGGTGCGCCGCGGCCAGGGAGCCCTCGATGCGGATCGTGTTGGCGTACCACTCGGCGTACGAGTTGTGCTTGAACCAGCCGCCCTCGGGCTCGCCCTCGCCGAACGTGTTGTCCACTTCGGCCCAGGCCGGCACCGAATACGGTCCCCAGTGGATGAAGATGCCGAGGCTCGCCTCCTGCGCCCAGTCGGGGAGGCGCTCGCGGTGCGTTGCAGTCATGTTCAAGAGGCCTTTCGTGGTGTCACGCCGACGACGCCGATCGTGAGCAGGAGGTTCGCGTACTGGCGCTGGTCGCCGGTGGCGATGACGACGGCGGTGTCCGTGGTCCGCGCGAGGTCGTAGAAGGCGAACCGCTCGACCGCCTCGAACGGCACCTCGTCGCCGAGCGCGGCCCGGTAGCCCTCGTGTGCGGGCACCGCCGGGCCGTCGGACGCCATCACGACCGCGTGCTCGACCGCCGCCGCGTCGAGCAGCGTCTCCAGCACCTGGTCGCCCGTGAGCAGGCCCGGACGGAGGTTGAGGTAGATAATCGCCGCCGCCGGATTGGCATGCGTCGAGCATGGGAAGTGCCCGTCCGCGATGAGGATCCGCGAGCCGTGGCCGGCCGCGGCCAGCGCCGCGAGGAGCGGCGGGTGGATGAGCGGGTATTTGAGCATGCTTCCCTTCCCTGGTCGGTCGGCCCTCAGGCGCGACCGTTACCAAGATACATCTGATCTATACGAGCGATCGACAGGCATATTTCACCTGAAAACAGACTTTAATGGCAGTCTGAGGCCGTCTTCATTCGATCTCTACGCCGATGGCGCGATCCTCGCGGACCGCGCCATCAGTGTTCGGTCGAACCGGGATCAGCCCAGCGTCCACCGCTGGTTCGAGCCGCCGTTGCAGCTCCACAGCACCACCTTGGAACCGTTCGCGGTCGCCGCACCGGAGACGTCGAGGCACAGCCCCGACGCGGCGTTGGTGATCGTGCCGTTCGCGTTGCGGTTCCACTGCTGGTTCGCGCCGCCGTGGCACGACCAGATGATGGCCGGCGTGCCGTTGGCCGAGCCGCCGCCGGACGCGTCCAGGCAGCGCCGGTTCCCGTCCGCGTACACCGTGAACTCGCCTGCGGCCGTGTAGGTCCACTGCTGGTTCGCGCCGGTCCAGCAGTCGTAGATCTGCAGCTGCGTGCCGTTGGTCGTGGACTGGTTCGGCACGTCCAGGCACCGGTTCGCGCTGGCCGAGCGCAATGCGCCCGTGCCGCCGCCCGGTGTGCCGCCGTCGCGCGGTCCGGCGGCCGCCATGATCTGCGAGGCCGCCGCCGGGGGCGAGCCGGCGTTGAACGTGGTGTTGTTCCTGACCGTGTTGCCGCGCTGGCCGTCCACGAGTCCGGTGATGCTCGAGTTCGTGGAGAAGTTCCCGGTCACGGACATGTTGCCGGTGAGGTTGCCGCTCTGGTTGTTGGCGTGGGCCCACTGGCCGTAGGTGTTGCGGAAGACGTTGCCGGACAGGTTGAAGTACCGCGAGCCTTCGTCGAAGTACATGCCGAGCTGGCCGCTGTTCTCGCAGAAGTTCCCGGTGACGGCGCTGTTCGGGTGCGCGGACAGCGAGTAGATGCACCCGGCGTCGAACAGGGTCTCCACGACGTTGCGCACGTGGTTGCCGGTGACGTTCACGTACTGCGAGGTCGTGGGCGTCTGGTAGATCGGCTGGTAGTCGTAGAGCCCGCGGTTGAGGTACTCGGGGCTGCCGCCCGGATCGTTGGCGCCCCAGCCGAAGCCGACGTTGATGCCGCTGTAAGGCAGGTCGGAGACGTAGTTGTTGGCGATGGTGAGCCGGGTGGCGTAGGTGCCGAGGATCGCGACCTGGTCGAGGTATTCGACCGCGGTGTCGTGGATGCTGTTGTCGCTGATCATGATGTCGCTGTTGAGCATGCGCGGGTCGGAGGGGTGGTGGGCGTCGGGGCGGACCCCGCCGACCGTGATGCCGCCGCCGGCGCCTGCGGTGAAGGTGTTGCCGATGACCTTGATGTTCTTGGCGCCCAACCCGACTCCGGTGCTGTGCGCGTTGGCGTCGTTGCCGATGCCCAGGTCGACCGAGCCGAGGTTCCGGAAGGTGTTTCCGGTGAAGGTGATCCCGTCGGCGGCCGAGACCTGCACGGCGGCGGGGACCTGCGCCCAGCCGTTGCGCGCGGCCTCGAAGCCCTTGCAACCGGAGCGGCACGAGGTGAACGCGTCGGCGGGCCGCTGGGCCTGGACGCCGGTGATGAAGGTGCCGGTCTGCTGGTTCGCGTACCCGTTGTTCGAGCTGGAGTCCAGCCAGCTGGTGCCGGTGAAGGTGAGCCCGGCGAACTCGAGCGCGCGCACCGGCGCGTCGTACGTGCCGCCGACCTCGACGAGCGTCTCCAGGCGCGGCAGCTCGACCTTGGCGTTCGCCATGTTCTGGCCCGAGAGCGGCTTGTAGTAGAGCCGCCCGGCGGCCGTGTCGAGGTACCACTCGCCGCCCTGGTCGAGGAAGCGCTTGGAGTTGAGCAGGAAGAACTGCGGTGTGCGGAACGGGTTCTGGATCGCGTCGTACCCGTAGGTGTTGTTGTTCCACGCGGGCTGCTGCATGGTCACGGTCCGGCCGCTGATGCCCTGGACGGGCGCGAACCGGTTGGTGAAGGAGAGCAGGGCCTGGAGTTCGATGCGCTGCTTGTCGGGCAGCGACGCCAGGTAGTCGAAGTTGCCGTTGTTGAGGGTGAACCCGCTCGCGTTCAGCGTCATGTCCGAGGGCGCGATGCCCGTGCGGGCCCGCTGGGCGAGGACGCCGTCCACGTAGAGCTGCCGGGTGTCGAAGCCGGTGCCGACGTCGGCCCGGTAGATCCCGGTCGCGGCGTCGTCGAGGGTCCAGCCGGTGACCGGCTGCGCGCCGGTCACCACGGGGGCCGCGCCTTCGGCGGCCTGCCAGGTCACGGTGTGGCCGTTGCGCCCGGAGTCGGTCGCGTTGAACCGCAGGGGACTGGTGAGCCGGTAGGTGCCGGCGAGGAGGTTGACCGAGACGTCGCCGTCGCCCGCCCCGGCGGCCTGGCGGGCCCGCTTCTGGGCCTCGGTCAGGGTCTTGAGCGGTTGGCTCGAGCTGCCCGGGCCGGTGTCGCTGCCGGTGGGGGAGACGTAGAAGTCGTACGCGGTCTGCGCTTGTGCCGGGGAAGCGCCGGGGCCCGCGAGGGCTCCGGCGACGGCGAGAAGCAGTACCGCCGCGAGGGCGAGTCGTTTCTGGAGTGAACACAGCGGGGGTGAGTGCCGCATGGCGTGTTGCCTTTCCATCGTTGGCGAGGCGGGTCCTAGGGTTCGGTGACGGGTACTCGCAGCTCGGCGGGGGTTGCCTCGGGGTCCTCCTGACCGCGGCGAGCAGGGGATCGGTGGGTCGGGTCGCCCTGCCGCGGGGTCGCGAGCAGGTGCAGTCCGGCGCGTTCGGGCCGGACTCCCGGACCGGCGGGGTCCGCGTGGCGCGGTCTCGGGCCGAGTCCGGTGATGGCTCCCTCATGGACTGTGAGGCCCAGGCCGGGAGTGTCGCCGAGGACGAACGCGCCGTCCTCGATGTCGAGGTCGGCGGTGACGCCGACGGGCGGGCGCAGGTCCTGCAACTCGCTGACCAGGTGGTTCGGTACCGCCGTGGCGGCATGGAGCAGCCCCACGGGCACGTTCCCGATGGGGCTCACCGGCAGGTCGAACGCGTGCGCCAGCGCGGCCGTGCGCAGGAAGTGGGTGACGCCGCCGACCGCGGAGGTCTGGACGATGTCGACCCCGCCCGCGTTGAGGAGCGGGCGGAACTGCTCGAGGCCGGTGAGGTTCTCACCGGTCGCGACGGCGGCGCGCACGCCCTGCTGCACCACCGCGAGGCCTTCGGCGTCCCAGCGCCGCACCGGCTCCTCGACCCACGCGAGGTCGATCGTGCGCTCGAGCTCGCCGACGTACCGCACGGCCTGCTTGCGCGACCACATCTCGTTCGCGTCGAGCATGAGGCCCGGCCGCGCGGCGCCCGCGTCTGCCAGCACGTCCCGCACCAGGGCGAGGCGCCGCCGGTCGGCCTCGACGTCAAGGCCGCCTTTGAGTTTCGCCGCGCGCAGGCCGCGCTCGGCGTACACGCGGTAGGCCGCGGCGAGCTCGTCATCGCCGAGTCCGATGTCGAGCCCGGACGCGTAGGCGGGGACGACCCGGTCGCGTCCGCCGAGGAACCGCCAGAGCGGCTCCTCGGCGGCCTGGGCCTTGAGGTCCCACAGGGCCGTGTCGAGCGCGCCGATGGTGGCGAACACCGCCCCGCCGTGCCCGGCTTTGAAGGTGCGGCGCAGCATCCGGTCGTACAGCGCGGTGACGCTCCGCGGGTCCTCGCCCTCGATCGCGGCGAACACCGCCGCGATCTCCGCATGGGAGCCGATGCCGACGCCGGTGAGGCCCTCGTCGGTGTCCACCAGGACGAGCGGGATGGTCGTGACGCCGTCGGCGAGCACGCCGTTGGCGTCGCCGACGGGCCGCGCCCATTCCTGGATCGTCGTCAGCGTGCGGTAACCGGTGATCCGCATGTCATCCCTTCGTGGCGCCGGCGGTGACACCGGCGGTGATCTGGCGCTGGAAGCAGAGGTAGAGCACGAGGACCGGGACGGCCGCGATGAGCACGCCCCCGGCGAACGTGGGGATGTCCGCCGAGTACTGGCCGCGCAGGGAGGTGACCCCGACCATGAGGGTGCGGTGCTCGGCGGAGGGCATGAGCAGCAGCGCGATGAGCACGTCGTTCCAGCAGAACAGGGCGTTGAGGATGCCCACCGAGAGCAGCGCGGGCCGCCCCAGCGGCAGCATGATCCGGCCGTAGACCCCGTACACGGAGTTGCCGTCGATGCGGGCGGCGTCGATGATCTCGGGCGGGATCCCGCTGTAGTAGCTGGTCATCAGGAACACCGTGAACGGCAGGAACTGCGCGGTGTAGGCGAGGATCAGCCCGGGGTAGGTGTCGATGAGCCCGGCCTGCCCCATGGTGCGGGCGAGCGGGACCATGATGACCTGGAACGGGATGAACAGCGCCGAGAGCACCGCCAGGAACAGGAGCCTTGAGCCGCGGAACCGCAACTGGCTCAAGGCGAATCCGGCCATGGACCCGAAGAGCAGCAGGAGCGCGACCGAGCCGGTGACGACCAGGATCGAGTTGGCGAGGTAGCGGCCCATGTCGGCGCTGGCCCAGGCGGTGGCGAACGCGTCCCAGCGCAGGCCTTCGGCCGGGGCGAAGCGGTCGAGCACGTACTCGTGCCGGGTCTTCATGGCGACGTTGGCGGTGAACACCATCGGGTAGACGGTGGCGATCGCCAAGGCGGCCATGGGGATCGCGGCGAGCCAGCGGCCCGCGCGGAGCGGTGACATCAGTCCTCCCTCCCGGCCCGGCGCAGGACGGCGATCTGGCCCAGTCCGACGACGAGCATGACGCCGAAGAGCACTGTGGACGCCGCGGATGCGAGGGCCGGGCGCCCCATCTGGCCCTGCTGGAACCAGATGTAGTACTCGGGCAGGTAGGTCGAGCCCTCCGGGCCGCCGCCGGTCATCACGTAGAGCAGGCCGAACATCGAGGTGAGCATGCCGATCATGGTGGTGACGACGACGAACTGGATGGTGCGCGAGAGCCCGGGGACGATCACGTGCCGCACCACGCGCGGCAGCGAGGCGCCGTCGACGCGGGCGGCGTCGATGAGCGAGGCGTCCAGCGTGGCGAATCCGGCGAGGAACACCACGAGCGCCATCCCGAAGGTGGCCCAGATGTGCACGCCCACAACGGCGAACATGGCGATGTCCGGGTCGCCGAGCCAGTCGACGGGCCCGAGCCCCACGGTGCCGAGGAGCGCGTTGGCGGGGCCGTCGAAGGCGAGCAGCAGGTTGAAGATCGCGCCGATGATCACCGGGGAGAGGACCGCGGGGAAGAAGTAGACGCTGCGGTACACCCGGTGCCCGGGCACCCGCAGGTAGATGAAGGTGGCGAGGAGCCCGGGGATGAGGACGGCCACGGGCAGGAGCAGCACGAGCAGGCCCACGTTCCGCATGGACGCCAGGAACAGCGGGTCCTCGAACAGCGCGGCGTAGTTGTCGAGTCCGACGGCCTGCCCGTTGCGGTCGCCGTCGCCGGTGAACGAGAAGTTCACGCCGAGGGCCAGCGGGTAGAGCCGGAACACGCCGATGATGAGCGCCGCGGGCGCGACGAGCACATAGGGCGCGAGCCGTTCGGCCCGGGACCTGCCCGCGGCGCCGCGCCCGGATCTCACGCGGCGCCGCGGGGTCGGAGTGCCGGGCCGGACGGGGGTCCGGACCGGCGTGGCGAGTGGCGGCATGCCTAGGCGTCGCTCTCGGCGAGCTGCGCGAGCGCGTCGTCCACGGTGACCGAGCCGCTCAGGAGCTGCTGCGAGAGCCGGCCCATGAGCTCGAGGGTCTCGGCGGAGAGCGCGACGTGCAAGGCGGGCTTGCCGGTGGGGAGCATGTCGACGATCTCGGCCGTGGCCGGGCCGGAGCTGGAGGCGTCGATCGTGGTGTCGGCGGCGATCGCCCCCGCGTCGGCGTAGAACGCCTCCAGCGCGGTGGCCGAGGAGAGCGAGCGGACCAGGTCGGCCGCGAGCGCCGGGTCCTCGGTCCACTCGGCGACGCCGTAGCCGATGCCGCCGTCGTACGGGAGGCTCGGCTCGGCGCCGGCGGTGACGACCGGGGCCGGCATGACGCCGACGTTCTCGGCGCCGAGGAACTCGCTGAAGTCCTTCCAGTGGCCCACATCGGACATGAGGCCGATGACGTGGGCGGCGTCGCCGGCGTCGAAGATCGCGAACTCGTCGTTGAACATCGCAGTGGAGTTCACGCCGTCGTTGTTGAGCCCGGCCTGCTCGGTCTCGGCCCACAGCTCGAAGATCCGCTTCACGTTCGGCGAGACCCAGTCGCGGTCGCCCGCGATCCAGGCGTCGTACTCCGCCGGGGTGAGCACCCCCGAGCCGAGGCCCGAGAGGAAGAACTGGATGCCGATGCCCTCCTTGTTGCCCAAGGCGAAGCAGTCCGCGCCGGTGACCTCGGTGAGCTGCTCGCAGTCCGCGAGGAACGCCTCCCAGGTGGCGGCGGGCGCCTCGGGGTCGAGCCCGGCCTCGGCGTACAGCGCCTTGTTGTAGTAGATCGGGTGGCCCTGCAGGGTGACGGGCGCGGCGTAGACGTGCCCGTCGGCGGAGAACGCCTCCCAGCCAGCCAGGCGCTCCATGTCCTCGGCGAGGAACTCCTCGAGCGGGAGCAGGGCGTCGGTGCGGTCGCGCAGCTGCCCGCCGCCGTTGAAGAGCATCACGTCAGGGCCCTCGCCGGACTGGATGGCGGTGCCCAGCAGGTTGTAGTACTGGTCGAACGGCTGGGCCACGAACTCGACCTCGACGTCCGGGTGCTTCGCGGCGAAGTCGGCCTTCGCCGCCTCGATATAGGACTTCGCGGTCTCGTCCCCGGACTTCCAGTCCCAGACCACGAGGGTGCCGCCCTCGCCGCCGCCGCCGGAGGACTCCGGGCCGGCCGCGCTGCCGCATCCGTAGAGCGCGAGGGGCGCTATCAGGGCGGTCGACCACAGTGCTCGTCGCTTCATTGCAGATCACTCTCTGTAGGGGCGCCGGAGGGGTCCGGCTCACAGGGTCGCCAGTGAACATAACTCGTATGACGTCTTACGTCAATGGACTGATGACGTATACTGGGCGGCGACCCGAAGGCGGCGGACGGAGGACCGAATGACGGCATTGCAGCGCCCGGCCGCGCAGGAGCCCGCGCCCCCGGCCTGGGCGCGCCGGCCCGCCAACCTGGCGAAGGCCGTCACCGAGGAGCTCGTGCGCCGCGTCGTGCGCGGCGACTACCCGCCCGGGTCCGCGCTCCCCGCCGAGCACGCCCTCTGCGCGACGTTCTCGGTGAGCCGCACCGTGGTCCGCGAGGCCGTGAAGGTCCTGCAGGAGAAGGGCCTGGTCCAGATCCGCCAGGGCTCGGGCACCGCAGTGCTGCCCTCGACCTCCTGGAACCTGCTCGACGAGCTCGTGCTCGCCGCGACCATCGACGACGACGCGACCCTCGGCATCCTCGACGACCTCGTCGTCACCCGCCGCCTCCTCGAATCCGACATGGCGAACGTGGCCGCCCGCGCCGCGGACCAGGCCGCCCTCGACCGCATGCGCGAGCTCGTCGACCGCATGGACGAGCTGGTGGACGACCCGGAGTCCTACCACGAGCACGACCGGGCCTTCCACGACACGGTCATGCGCGCCTCGGGTAACCGCATCGCGCGCGCCGTCGTGCGCTCCCTCGAGAGCCAGGTCATCAACACCTCCAGCTACATGGGACGGACCGAGCGGTCCCTTTGCGAGGCCTCGAACCGCGGCCACCGCCGCATCAGCGAGCGCATCGCCGCCCGCGACCCCGAAGGCGCCGCCGAGGCCATGTACGCCCACATCACCGACGCCTGGCTGGTGCGGCGCGGCAAGCAGGGCGACCCCGACCGACTGGCACGCTGAACCGCGGAGAGATCCGATGTATGGCTCTCCGTCATGAGGACATAGGACCCTAAACTTCTGGAACCTCCCGGGTATTGACCGCATAGATCCAACGTATATAGACTATCGTCGATATTCAAGGCACCGCACGGCCTGATTCCCCCGCCGACTGGGAGCGATTCCAGAAAGCGCCCGGCCGCACCCTCCGCAACGGACCTCTCATGCGATGCCGCCCCGCAGGTCTCCCAACGAGCCTGACCACAAGGAGTTCCGTCCTATGTCGAGATTCAGAACCGCTCTCGCGTGCCTCGCGGCCGCGATCGTCGTGGCGACGGCCGGGGGTGCGACGGCCCAGGCCGCCGAGGCGCCCCGGGCCACCGCCGCCGACGTCACCGCGGCCGCCAGCACCGGCTGCGGCAAGGCCCCGACCCTCAACAGCGGCACCCACACCATCCAGAGCAGCGGCCAGAACCGCAGCTTCATCCTCAAGGTCCCCGCCAACTACGACCGCAACAAGCCGCACAAGCTGATCTTCGGCAACCACTGGTGGGGCGGCACGGCCGAGCAGGTCGCCGGCGGCGGCTCCGACGGCGCCGTCTACGCCCACTACGGGCTCGACGCGCTGGCGGGCGGATCGGCGATCTTCGTCGCCCCGCAGGGCCAGAACAACGCCTGGGCCAACGCCAACGGCATCGACGTCGTGTTCTTCGACGACATGATCCGCCGGATCGAAGCGGACCTCTGTGTCGACGAGTCGCAGCGGTTCTCTTTGGGCTTCAGCTACGGCGGGGCGATCAGCTACGCCCTCGCCTGCGCGCGGCCGGACGTGTTCCGCGCGGTGATCGCCATCGCCGTCCCGGGCCCGGTCAGCGGCTGCAGCGGCGGCACGGGTTCCGTGGCGTACTTCGGCATCCAGGGTGTCAACGACTCCATGCCCAACGCCCGGTCGATGCGCGACCGGTTCGTGGCCAACAACGGCTGCGCGGCGATGAGCCCGCGCGAGCCCGCCTCGGGCAGCGGCACCCACATCACCTCCAACTACTCTTGCCGCGCAGGCGAACCGGTCCGCTGGGCCGCCTTCGACGGCGGGCACCAGCAGGGCCCGGTGGACGGCTGCACGGGCTGCGAGAGCGGCGCCCGCAGCTGGGTGAAGAACGAGGTCTGGAACTTCATCAGCCAGTTCGGCACCAGCACTCCCACGGAGACCGACCAGGTGCGCAACAACGGGGCGAACCGCTGCCTCGACGTCGCGGCCCAGTCGACCTCGAACGGCGCCCTGACGCAGCTGTGGGACTGCCACACCGGCGCGAACCAGCAGTGGACGCGGACCTCGGCCAAGCAGCTGAACGTCTACGGCAACAAGTGCCTCGACGCCGAAGGCGCGGGCACGGCCCCCGGCACCCGGGTCATCATCTGGGACTGCCACAGCGGGGCGAACCAGCAGTGGAACGTGAACGCCGACGGCTCGGTCACCAGCGTCCAGTCGGGCCTGTGCCTGGCGACCGCGAACGGCGGCACCGCCAACGGCACCGGCGTCGTCCTCTCGAGCTGCAACGGCTCGAACGGCCAGAAGTGGACGTTCGTCTAGCACCACCGGTGGCACGCCCTCAGCGCCGCGCATGACCGAACGGGCCTCCCTCGCGGGAGGCCCGTTCTGCCGCGTCCTAAACGGCGAAGCGCCAGTAGTCCACATTGAACAGGTATCCGCCGCCGCCGGTGAACTTCAGGTACAGGTCGCGGGTGCCGGTCGCGCCGCTGATCGGGCACGAGACGTCCGCCCAGTTCTGCCAGCCGCCGGTGCCGGTCACGGTGCACCGGCCCACGACCGGGCCGTTCGGTCCGTCGACCCGCAGCTCGATCGTGCCGCCGCTGGTCGCCGAGGCCACCCGCGCCGTGAACTGGCGCGCGCCGGTCCCGAAGGCCGCGCCCTTCACTTTGATCGAGTCGCCGTTCTCGATCCAGCCCACGTTCATGCCGCCCGCGCTCGAGCGCTCGGTCTCGACGCCGGTGGCCCACGCGATCGTCTCGGCCTCCTGGCGCACAAAGGGATTCAGCGTCCCCGCCTGCGGCGCCCCGGCCGTGGTCATGTTGATCTGCGGAATGGTCCCGTCGGCGTTGTAGGTGAACTTCTCCACGGCCACCGACCTCGTGAATCCGCCGCCGCCGGGCAAAGCGCCGTTGTGGTAGAAGAAGTACGACGACCCCTTGAAGTCGATCACCCCGGGATGGTTGGTGAAGCTCGAGCCCTGCGTAGGCATGACCGTGCCCCGGTAGGTCCAGGGGCCGGTGGGGCTCGGGGCGGTCGAGTAGGCGATGTGCTCGGAGCAGCACTGCGCCGCGAACACGTTGTAGTACAAGGATCCTCGCTTGTAGACCCACGGCCCTTCCTCGTAGAGGGTCGGCCGTTCCGTGCTCCCGGGCCGGGTGCCGAAGCCCTGGGTGGTGAGCGGGATCTTGGTCGCGGATCCCGAGTACGAGATCATGTCGGCGTTGAGCTTCACGTACCAGAGGTTCGGGTTGCCCCAGTACAGGTACGCCTGCCCGTCGGTGTCGATGAAGACCGTCGGGTCGATCTCGCCGTTCTGGACGAGCGGGCGCCCGAGGGCGTCCCGGAACGGGCCGGTCGGGCTGTCCGCCACGGCCACCCCGATGGCGGGCCTGCCGGTGGCGTCGTTGATCACCGGGACGTACCAGTAGAACTTGCCGTTGCGCTCGACGGCCTGGCCGGCCCACGCGTCCTGGCGCGCCCAGGAGAACGTGTCGAGGTTCAGGGGCGAGCCGTGGTCGGTCCAGTTGACCATGTCGTCCGAGGACCAGACCCGCCACTCCTTCATGGTGAACCAGGTCGAGCCGTCCTCGTCGTGCCCGGTGTAGAGGTAGACGCGGCCGTTGTGGACCAGCGGGGCCGGGTCGGCGGTGTAGATGGTCTGGACGATCGGGTTGTCGGCCCGTGCCGGGGCGGGCGACGGATCGGCGGCGGCGCTGAGCAGGGCCGCGACGACCACGCCGACCAGGGCCGCGGCGATCGCGGCGGGTCGGCGCCGGGTTGCATTCGGGGTCTTCATGGGAAACCTCTCCGGCGCTCGCGCGCCACAGGTGTCACGCAGGAGTCTCGGACGCCTTCGAAAGTTTCGATGGACGTGCCGAAAACAAGTGTTACCGGTCAGCCTATCCATAGTGTCTAGATATGTAAATAGGTCGATATCGAGCCCGGGTCCGTCCCTGCGCCCGACCCGGCGCCGGCGGCGCACGTTCTTTGCTGCGCAAGCAAAGACGGGCCCCCTCGCGGGAGGCCCGTCCTTTCATCCTCGCTAAACGGCGAAGCGCCAGTAGTCCACATTGAAGAGGAAGCCGCTGCCGCCGGTGAAGTTCAGGTAGAGGTCGCGGGTGCCGGTCGCGCCGCTGATCGGGCAGGAGACGTCCGCCCAGGTCTGCCAGCCGCCGGTGCCCGCGACGGCGCACCTGCCCACGATCGGGCCGTTCGGTCCGTCGACCCGCAGCTCGATGGTCCCGCCACTGGTCGCCGAGGCCACCCGCGCGCTGAAGGTCCGCGCACCGGTACCGAAGGCCACGCCCTTGACCTTGATCGAGTCCCCGTTCTCGATCCAGCCGACGTTCATCCCGCCGGCGGCGGTCCACTCGGTCTCGACCCCCGTGGCCCAGGCGATCGTCTCGGCCTCTTGGCGCACATAGGGATTGAGGGTGCCCACTTGCGGCGGGCCGGCCGTGGTCATGTTCATCTGGGGGATCGTGCCGTCGGCGTTGTAGCTGAACTGCTCTACCGCCACGGACCTCGTGAAACCGCCGCCGCCCGGCAGGGCGCCGTTGTGGTAGAAGAAGTACGAGTTTCCCTTGAAGTCGATCACCCCGGCGTGGTTGGTGAAGGCGTTGCCCTGTGCGGGCATGACCGTCCCCCGGTAGGTCCACGGCCCGGTCGCGGTCGGGGCCGTCGAGTAGGCGATGAACTCCTGACAGCACTGCGCCGCGAACACGTTGTAGTACAAGGAGCCCCGCTTGTAGACCCACGGGCCCTCCTCGTAGAGGGTGGGCCGTTCCGTGCTCCCGGGCCGGGTGCCGAAGCCCTGGGTGGTGAGCGGGACCTGGGTCACGGCGCCCGAGTAGGAGATCATGTCGGCGTTGAGCTTCACGTACCAGAGGTTCGGGTTGCCCCAGTAGAGATAGGCCTGCCCGTCGGTGTCGATGAAGACCGAGGGGTCGATCTCGCCGTTCATGACGAGCGGGTGGCCGAGAGCGTCCCAGAAGGGTCCGGTGGGGCTGTTGGAGACGGCCACGCCGATCGCGAACTGGCCGGTGGTCCGCTCGGAGGTGGGGACGTACCAGTAGAACATGCCGTTGCGCTCGACGGCCTGGCCCGCCCAGGCGTTCGCGCCCGCCCAGCTGAACGTGTCGAGGCTGAGCGGCGAGCCGTGGTCGGTCCAGTTGGCCATGTCGTCGGAGGACCAGACCCGCCAGTCCTTCATGTTGAACGAGGAGGACGAGCCGTCCTCGTCATGCCCCGTGTAGAGGTAGACGCGACCATTGTGGACCAGGGGTGCGGGGTCGGCGGTGTACATGGTCTGGATGATCGGGTTGTCGGCCCGCGCGGGGGAGGGCGTCGGGTCGGCGGCGGTGCTCAGCAGGGCCGCGACGACCACGGCGATCAGGGCCGCTGCGATCGCGGCGGGCCTGCGCCGGACGGCGTTCGGGGTTCTCATGGGCAACCTCTCCGGCGCTCGCGCGCCAGGTGTCGAAGCGTTTCGACGATGCGTCGAAAGGGAGTGTTACCGGTAAGACTAGGCACGGCCTCCAGATATGTAAATAGGGCGATATCTGGTCGCTGCTCGTCTATGCCCGCTGACCTGCGAGTCTCAACATGCGGACAAAAAAGATCTGATCAATGACCGCGTCATTTCAGAAGTCGTCGCCCAAATCTGGACAGAAAACGGCCTGCGAGATCGCTCCCACAAAAGAGGTCAGATCTTTCCGCGTGCAATGTATTGACGGATCTGATTGGTCGTATCTATCGTGAACGTTCACGAAGTCCAGGTCGCGAAGGAGCGAGCGAGCGTGCGAGTGATGACCCGAGAGCGCCCACGGCAGGCGCGCGAAGTGAAGGCGGCGGTGCGGTGAGCGCCGTGGTCCAAGGTGGAGTCGAAGGTGGCGTCGGAAGCGGTGTCGGCAGCCGTGCGGCGGCGGCGCGGACCGTCCCGAAGCCGCGCCGGAAGTCGGTGAAGGACCGCGTCAAGCGCCACTGGCAGCTGTACCTGCTGCTCGTGCTTCCCGTGGCCTACTTCGTGATCTTCCAGTACATCCCGATGGCCAACAACGTGATCGCCTTCAAGGACTACAACGTGGTCCAGGGCATCTGGGGCAGTCCGTGGGCCGGGCTCGACCACTTCGAGCGGTTCTTCGCCAACCCGGTCGCGTGGGACCTGATCCGCAACACGCTCATGCTGAGCCTGTACGGATTCCTGGCCGGCTTCCCGGTCCCGATCATCCTCGCCTTGGCGCTCAACGAGGTCCGGGCGCGGTTCTTCAAGCGCACCGTCCAGATGGTCACGTACGCACCGCACTTCATCTCCACGGTGATCGTCGTGTCGATGCTCATCCTGATCTTCTCGCCCCGGATCGGCTTCATGGCCGACTTCCTCGGGTTCTTCGGCATGGACTCGAACCTCCTCGCCCAGCCCGACGCGTTCCGCAGCGTCTACGTGTGGAGCGACATCTGGCAGACCGCCGGGTACTCGGCGATCATCTACATGGCCGCGCTCGCGGGCATCGACCCGAGCCTGTACGAGGCCGCCCGGCTCGACGGGGCCAGCCGCCTGCGCAAGATCTGGCACGTCGACCTGCCCGGCATCGCGCCCACTGTGGTCGTGGTGATGGTCCTGAGCGTCGGCAGTGTCATGGCGATCGGCTTCGAGAAGGCGTTCCTGCTGCAGAACCCGCTGAACCTCTCGACCGCGGAGATCATCGCGACCTACACGTACAAGATCGGCCTGCTCAACGCCGACTTCAGTCTCGCGACGGCGGTCGGGCTGTTCAACTCCGTCATCAATCTCATCCTGCTCCTGGTTGTCAACACCGTGTCCAAGCGCGTGACCGGCAACGGACTGTGGTGAAGGGAGCCTCTGCTATGACCCTTGAGACCGCGACCGGCGCGGCGCTCGGCACCGAGCCGGAGTCCGAGCCGAACAGGCCCAAGCGCCGCCGCCCCACCCCGGTCCAGGACACCCCGGTGGACCGGATCTTCATGGTCGGCGTCTACATCCTGCTGACGACCTTCCTGCTCATCGTGCTGATCCCGCTCATCAACATCCTCGCGAGCTCGTTCTCCAGCCCCGCGGCGGTGTCCGGCGGCCGGGTGTTCCTGTGGCCGGTCGACTTCACGTTCGTCGGGTACGAGGCGGTGCTCGGCAACAAGGCCGTCCTCACCGGATTCGGGAACTCGCTGTTCTACGCGATCGTCGGGACGATCGTCAGCGTCACCCTCACGGTGATGATCGCCTACCCGCTGTCGCGCTCGGAACTGGTGGGCCGCAAGGTCCTCATCGGCGGCGTCCTGTTCACCATGCTGTTCTCGGGCGGCCTCATCCCGACCTACATGGTCGTGCGGGCCCTCGGCCTGCTCGACACCCGGTGGGCGATCATCCTCCCCGCGGCGGTCGGCGCCTGGCAGGTGCTCATCGCGATGACCTTCTTCCGCTCCTCGATCCCCGGCGAGCTGTACGAGGCGGCGCAACTCGACGGCGCCTCCGACCTGCGCTTCCTGTGGTCGGTCGTGCTGCCCTTGTCGAAGCCGCTGCTCGCGGTCATCGCCCTCATGTACGGCATCGGGCAGTGGAACTCGTACTTCAGCGCCCTCATCTACCTGCGCAGCGAAGAGCTCTATCCGCTCCAGCTCGTGCTGCGGAACATCCTCATCGTCAACAACAGCGCCGGAACGAACCTCGCGGACCAGCTGGCGGCCCAGCAGATGGCCGACCTGATGAAGTTCTCCCTCATCGTCATCTCCACAGTGCCCGTGCTCCTCGTCTACCCGTTCGTGGCGCGCCACTTCACCAAGGGCGTGATGCTCGGCTCCGTCAAGGGCTGATCGCAGGCATGCCCGGGGCGGGCTGACCCGCCTCCCGACCTTCGCCGTGACCGGCTCGCCGGCGAATCCCCTCCATTCCCATCAACTCCTCAAATCGAAAGGCAGTCAACGATGACCAGCAGATTCGTCCGAGCGGCAGCGGCCGGAGCGGCATTGGCCGTGTCCGCCACCGCGTTCGCCGCGTGCTCCTCGGAGCCGGAGACCACTCCGGACGACGTGATCACGATCTTCGCGCCCCAGGACGCCGGCCAGGAGCAGAACCTGGACGAGAACGCGTTCACGAAGTTGCTCGAAGAGAAGTTCGACGTCGACCTCCAGTTCGAGACGACCACCTGGGACGGGGCCGCGGCAGGGGAGAAGCGGCAGATCTCCCTCGCCAGCGGCGACTACCCCGACGCGTACATGCTCATCCCGTGGATCGACCAGTTCTCCAGCGACGAGCTGGTGAAGCTCGGCGGCCAGGGCGTGCTCATGCCGCTCGACGACCTCATCGGCGAGGACACCCCGAACATCACCGCCGCGTTCGAGAAGGAGCCCGGCTTCAAGGAGCTGGCGACCTCCCCGGACGGCAAGATCTGGGGCATGCCGACCTGGAACGACTGCTTCCACTGCTCCTACCCCTCGAAGCTGTGGATGAACTCCGACTGGCTCGACACGCTCGGCCTGGAGCAGCCCACCACGCCTGAGGAGCTGCGCGCGGTCCTGGAGGCCTTCAAGACCCAGGACCCCAACGGGAACGGCGCGGCGGACGAGATCCCGCTCTCCGCGACGGGCGGCGGCTCCCTCCTCTCGTACCTGATGAACCCGTTCGTCTACACCCCGGAGATGGGTGCGGAGGGCACCATCCCGGCCACGCTCGGCGTCGTCGGCGGCGAGGTCGTCATGCAGCCCACCCGCGACGAATGGCGCGAGGGCATCTCCTATGCGGCGTCCCTGTACGCGGACGGCCTGATCGACGAGGCCGCCTTCACGCAGAACGGCGAGGCGCTCATCGCGAAGGGCAACAGCGCCGAGGGCGTGATCGTCGGATCGGCGGCCTTGATGCACCCGTGGTTCGTCTCCGACGACAACGAAGACGGGCGCTACACGCAGTACAACGCGGTCCCGCCGCTGACCGGGCCGAACGGGAGCGACGCCACCTACACCGGCGGCGCCGCCGGAGCCTCGCCCGGCGCGACCTTCGTCATCACGAACCGCTCCAGCGAGGCGAAGCAGAAGAAGCTCATGCAGATCGTCGACTTCATGATCTCCTACGACGGACACCTGCAGGGCGAGTTCGGCGTCGAGGGCGTCAACTGGGTCCGGCCCGAGGCGGGCGACGTGGCCCTGGACGAGACCCTCGAACCGAACTTCAAGGTCGTCGCACTGCCCGCGGGCGAGGGCCTGAACAACTCCTGGGGTCCGATCGCGCAGTTCTTCACCGACGAGGAGTTCCGCAACTCCCAGGTCACCGCGACCGACGTCGACACGCCCGAAGGCTACGAGCGCCGCCTGTTCGAAGCCACGGAGCTCTACGCGGGCCACGAGTCCGACGAGCTGTTCCCCTACTGGGAGGCATCGGTGACCGGCGAGACCGCGACGGAGCTCGCCACGATCCAGACCAATGTGGAGAGCTTCGTGGTCCAGGCGGCCGCGGAGTTCGTGAGCGGCGTCCGCGACATCGAGAGCGACGAGGACTGGGCGGAGTTCCAGCAGAACCTCACCGACCTCGGCGCCGAGCGGTACGTCCAGATCTACCAAGAGGCCTGGGACGCCTCGAAGTAGGCTTTCTCCTCCCCACCAGGTGGGCCGCCCCAGGGGTCGAGACCGGGGGCGGCCCACCGCCGCGAGCGGCGGCGGTGCCCCGCTGTACCTTCCGAGCAACGATCTACAGGAGAGGCGGGGCCTCCGTGGCCAAGCGGGTGACGATCCACGACGTGGCGGCAGAGGCCGGCGTGTCGCGCCAGACCGTGACGCGGGCGATGAACGACAGGGACGACATCAAGGAGGCGACCCGCCTCCGGGTCCTCGAAGCCGTCGAGAGACTCGGCTACCGTCCGAGCCGCTTCGCCCGCAACCTGGTCACGCGGCGCAAGCAGCACGCGCTCGGCCTGGTGGTGGCCTCCTTCGACAACCCGTACTACACCGGCATCGCCGCCGAGATGCTCACCGCCGCCGCCGAGCGCGGCTGGCAGCTCATGATGGCGGCCGCGCAGGACGACACCGAGGCGGTGCTGGGCATGCTCGCCTCGCAGGCCGACGTCGTGGCGCTCCACTTCGGAGGATCCGGTGCCGAGCTGAGCGAGTTCGCCGGCGGCCTGCCCGTGGTGCGCCTCGAGGCCGAGAGCCTCCTGCCAGGCGTCCACTCGGTCGCGCTCGACATCGAGTCCGGCATCGTCGCGGTCGTCGCCGAGCTCCGCGCGCGCGGCGCCCGGCGGTTCGGCATGGTCGACTCGGCGCACTCGCTCCAGGCGCACGGTGCCCGCGGGGCGGGCGGCGGGTACGGGCCCTCGCCGAAGCGGCGGTACTTCGAACGCGCCGTGGGCGAGCCGCTCGCCGGCGTCACGATCGGGGACGAGAGCATCGCCGCAGGGAGCCGGGCCTTCGGCGAGCTGCTCGAGCAGCACCCGGACGTCGACACCGTCCTGATGTTCAACGACCTCATGGCGCTCGGCGCGGTGCGGTACGCGCAGTCGCGGGGCATCGACGTACCCGGCCGGGTACGCATCGTCGGCATCGACGGCCTGGCCCTCGGCGAGGCGGTCCATCCCAGGCTGACCTCGATCGCCCTCGACGTGCGCGCCATGGCCTCGCACACCATGGACATCGCCGAGCTCGTCGCCAAAGCCGACTTCGCCCGGCTCGACCCGATCCACCGCAGGGTCGGGTCCTCGATCCTCTGGCGCGAGTCGGCCTAGGGCTTGCGCCCACTCGATCTTTACCGGTAAATTTCTCCGGACCCGGCCCCCACCTACCCAGGAGCCATCGATGAAGACCTTCTCCCTCAGCCAGGTCACCCTGCTGGAGGGCCCGTTCGCACGCGCCGTGAGCACCGACCTCGGATACGTGCTCGCCCTCGAACCGGACCGGCTCCTCGCCCCTTTCCTGCGCGAGTCGGGCCTCGAACCCCGCGCGGCCTCCTACGGCAACTGGGAGGACAGCGGCCTGGACGGCCACATCGGCGGCCACTGCCTCTCCGCGCTGGCCCTGCTCGCCGCCGCGACCGGCGAGGCCGAACCGCAGCGGCGCCTCGAGTACATGGTCGCCGAGCTGGCGCGGGCGCAGGACGCCCTCGGCACCGGGTACGTGGGCGGCGTCCCGGGCGGCGCGGCGCTGTTCGAGACCCTGCGCGGCGGCGGCACCGCGGCGGCGACCGCGCTCGGCTGGGCCGGCGGCCACTGGGTGCCCTGGTACAACCTGCACAAGACCTTCGCGGGCCTGATCGACGCGCACCGCCTCCTCGGCAGCGTGCAGGCGCTCGAGGTGGTCGTGCGGCTGGCCGACTGGTGGCTCGGGGTGGCGGCGACGCTCGACGACGAGGCCTTCGAAGCCATGCTGGACACCGAGTTCGGCGGCATGAACGAGGCGTTCGCCGACCTGGCCGCGATCACCGGCCGCCGCGACCACGCCGACATGGCCCGCCGCTTCTCCCACCGCGCGATCCTGGACCCGCTCCTGGAGCGCCGCGACGGCCTCACGGGCCTGCACGCCAACACGCAGATCCCCAAGGCCGTCGGGTACGCGGCCACCGCCGCCGTGCGCGGCGACAAGGACCTGCTCGAGGCGGCCCGGTACTTCTGGCACGAGGTGGTCGCGAACCGGACGGTGGCCATCGGCGGCAACAGCGTCCGCGAGCACTTCCACGCCCTCGGCGACTTCACGCCCATGATCGAGGACCGCGAAGGCCCCGAGACCTGCAACACCTACAACATGCTGAAGCTGGCGAAGGCCCTCGCCGAGACCGCCTTCGAACCATCCCTCCTGGACTTCGCCGAGCGCGCGGTCTACAACCACCAGCTGGCCTCGCAGCACCCCGAGCGCGGCGGCTTCGTCTACTTCACCCCGATGCGCCCGCGCCACTACCGGGTCTACTCCCAGGCCGACCTCGGCATGTGGTGCTGCGTGGGCACCGGCATCGAGGCCCAGGCCAAGTACGGCGAGTTCGTCTTCGGCGAGCACGAGGGCGCCCTCGCGGTCAACCTGTACATTCCCGCCGAGCTGGACGCGCCCGAGTTCGGCGGCCGCTTCCGCCTGGAGACCGCGTTCCCGGCCGACGAGCACATCGGGCTCACGCTCGACCTCGACGCGCCGCGCGCGTTCGCCCTGCGGCTGCGCGTCCCCGACTGGAGCGACGGCCTCGAGGGTCTCACGGTCAACGGCCACCCGGTCGAGGCCGCCTCGATCCCCGGTGCCCTTGTCCTGGAACGGGAATGGCAGCCGGGGGACCTCGTGGCCTTCCGCCTGCCGCTGCGCCTGCGAGCCGAGCGGCTGCCCGACGGCTCGCCGTGGCAGGCGTACTTCGCCGGCCCGGTCCTGCTGGCCTCCCGCGACGGCGCGCACCACCTGGACGGGCTCGAAGCCGACGACAGCCGCATGGGGCACGTCGCGCGCGGCCCGCTGCTGGGCTTCGCCGACCTCCCTGTGGTCGCGGACGCGCCCGCCGAGGACGTGCTCACCCGCGAAGCGCCCCTGCGCTACCGGCTGGCCTTCGCCGACCCGGAAGGCGCGGTCGAGCTGGTCCCGTTCCACGAGGTCCACGACACCCGCTACACCGTCTACTGGCCCGTGGCCGACGCCGACCGGGTGGCCGAGCGCCGCGCCGCACTGCTCGCTGCCGACAGCGAGTCGCTCACGCTCGACGCCACCACGGTGGACAAAGTCGCGTTCGGCGAGCAGCAGCCCGAGAGCGACCACGGCTTCCGCGGCGAGGCCACCGAGGTGTCCGTGGACGCGCAGGGCCGCCGCTCCCGCGCCACCGCCGCCCGGATGTCCGTGGGCCTCAACGACCCCGGCCGCGCCGGCCGCGTCCTCCGCGTGGGCTACCGCCACGCGGGCGGGACCACCGGCGTCACGGTGACACTGGACGGCGAGCCCGTCGCGACCGAGGCATGGGAAGGCGAGCACGGCGCCTTCGAGGTCGACTACGTCCTGCCCGCGGAGTCCGGGACGGGCTCGGCCGTGCGCGAACTCGAGTTCACCGCCCCGGCAGGCGGATCGACGCCGGGCGTGACCATGGTGCGGCTGCTGCGCTGACCGGACTCCACTGAGGACTCAGGCCCGTCCGGCGCTCCGGACGGGCCTGAAACCCTATAGGATATTTCCTATAGGAAACCGGGCGGCGGTCGTGCTAGCGCACTGCCGCTTCGTCCCGGCCCGACCAGTACCCGCCGTCGGGGTAGCTGAACTCCTCGATCGAGGCGGTGTACATCTCGGCCGAGTAGCCGGGCCGGGAGGGCAGCAGGTAGTTGCCGTTCTCGACCAGGCACGGGTCGGTGAAGTGCTCGTGGAGGTGGTCCACGTACTCGGTCACCCTGTCCTCCAACGTGCCCGAGACGGCCACGTAGTCGAAGATGGACAGGTGCTGCACCAGCTCGCACAGGCCCACCCCGCCCGCGTGCGGGCACACGGGCACGCCGAACTTGGCGGCCATGAGGTACACGGCGATGATCTCGTTGACGCTCGCCAGCCGCGCGGAGTCGAGCTGCAGGTAGTCGAGCGCCTCGGCCTGCAGCATCTGCTTGAACAGCACCCGGTTCATGCCGTGCTCGCCGGTGGCGACGCCGATCGGCGCCACCGCGCGGCGCACGGCCGCGTGCCCGAGCACGTCGTCGGGGCTCGTCGGCTCCTCGATCCAGTGCGGCTCGAACTCGGCCAGCGCCTTGATCCAGTCGATGGCCTCGGGCACGTCCCACACCTGGTTGGCGTCGATCATGAGCTTGGCGTCCCAGCCGATGACCTCGCGGGCGATCCGCAGGCGGCGGCGGTCCTCCTCGAGGTCGGCCCCGACCTTGAGCTTGACGTGCCGGTAGCCCTGGTCGACGGCCTCTTGGAGGAGGCGGCGGAGCTTGTCGTCGCTGTAGCCGAGCCAGCCGGCGCTGGTGGTGTAGCAGGGGTAGCCGCCGCGGGCCTCGAGCTCGGCGATGCGCTGCGCGCGTGTGTCGTACTTGTCGCGCAGGATCCCAAGGGCCTCTTCGCGAGTGAGCGCGTCGGAGAGGTAGCGCAGGTCGGCGGCGTCCACGAGCTGCTCGGGGGTCATGTCGGCGAGGAGGCGCCACAGGGGCTTGCCCGCGGCGCGCGCGGTGAGGTCCCATACGGCGTTCATGACGGCGGCGAGTGCGATGTGGACGACGCCCTTCTCGGGGCCGAGCCAGCGGTACTGCGAGTCGGACTGGAGATCGCGGTAGAGCGCGCCGGGGTCGTTCACGACGGCGTCGAGGTCGCGGCCGATGAGCCGGACGGCCCAGTGGAGGGCGGCGGCGGTGACGATGTTGTTGCCGCGTCCGATGGTGAAGGTGAAGCCGTACCCGGTGAGCTCGGGGTCGTCGGTGCGGACGATGACGTAGGCGGCGGAGTAGTCGCCGTCCTTGTTCATCGCGTCCGAGCCGTCGAGGGTCTGCGAGGTGGGGAAGCGGACATCGTGAGCCTCGACGGCCTCGATGGTGGTCATGCGGTGGTCCTCAGGTGCTGGTCGGGTGGTCTGCGGCGCGGTGGCGGCGCGCGGCGGGGAGGGGCGCCGCCGTTTGCGCAAACGATTGATCAGGCGTTGACCTTAGCCGTGGTCGCCGCCCGGCGCAAGGGGAGGAGCGTCAGGCGCGCGGCGGCGCGGTCGACTCGCGGGTGATGAGCACCGGCTCCGGGTCCTCCACGGAGAGGTGCTCGACGGGGCCGCCGTCCACGACCCGCGCGAGCGCGGCGGCGGCCGTGCGGCCGAGTTCGTAGAGGGGGAGCTTCACGCAGGTGAGCGGCGGCCAGGTGTGGGCGGCGGTCCACGCGTCGTGGACGGCGACGACCGAGAGCTCGCCGGGCACGGCCAGGCCCTGCGCCCGCGCCTGGGCGAGGACGCCGACCGCGGCGTTGACGTTCGCGGCCACGACCGCGGTGGGCGGCTGGGGGAGTGCGAGCAGCTCCGCGGTGGACGCCCGCCCGTCCGGTTCGCGGTACCCGCGCCAGGTGACCAGGCCGGTGTCGGGCGCGATACCGGCCTCCTCGAGCGCCGCGGCGTACCCCGCGGCGCGGCGCTGCGCCGTGGGCGACTCCGCGAGTCCGCCGGCGAAGCCGATCCTGCGGTGCCCCAACGCGATCAGGTGCTCGGTGGCCCGCCGCGCCGCGAGCGCGTCCGGCACGACCACCGAGCTCGCCCCGGGCAGCCGCTGGTGGATGGTGACCAGCGGCCCGCGTCCGCCCACGGACTGCGCGAGCTCCTCGGGATCGGTGCCGTCGCGCGGCTGGAGCACGATGCCGTCGACCCGGCCCTCGCCCACGAGCCGGTCGAACATGGCGCCGCCGGGGTGCATGTCCTCGCTGCGGGCCAGCAGCATCACGCAGCCGCGCGCCACCGCCTCGTCCTCCACGCCGCGGGTCAGATCGGCGAACAGCGAGTTCGTCACGTCCGGGACGATGAGCGCGATGACGTCGGTGCGCGCGAGCTTCAGCGCCCGGCCCGCGAAGTTCGGGTGGTACCCGACCTCCCCGGCCGCCTTGCGCACCCGCTCCCGGGTCGCCTCGCTGAGCCGCGCCGACGGGTCGCCGGAGAGCACCCTGGAGACCGCCGAGACCGAGACGCCCGCGCGGGCCGCCACATCGCTGAGTTTCGCCACGGTTCCAGTATCGCCTATCCCCGCCGCGCCTGAGCAAACGATTGCGCATTCGCGGGATGTGTGCGATCCTCATCGGCGACCGACCCGCACCCGTACCCCCGAGGAGGCAGCCGTGCCCGCCGCACAGTACGCAGGAAACCGGACCATGACCGTGGTGGACGCCGAGCCGTCGCCGCCGGGGCCCGGCCAGGTCCAGATCAACGTGGCCTACAACGGCATCTGCGGCACCGACCTGCACATCCTCAGCGGCCACATGGACGCCCGCGTCGCCGTCCCGGCCGTCATCGGCCACGAGATGAGCGGCACCCTCGCCGCCATCGGCGACGGCGTCGAGGGCTGGGCCGTCGGCGACCCCGTCACCGTCATGCCCCTCGCCTGGGACGGCACCTGCCCCGCCTGCCTCGCCGGGAACTCGCACATCTGCCAGAACCTCGACTTCGTCGGCATCGACTCGCCCGGCGCCCTCCAGACCCGCTGGAACGTCGACGCCGACCTGCTCGTGCGCCTCCCCGCGACCCTCTCGCTCCAGCACGCGGCCCTCGTCGAGCCCACCGCCGTCGCCGTCCACGACGTGCGCCGGTCCGAACTCGAAGCCGGGCAGAAGGCCGTCGTCATCGGCGGCGGCCCCATCGGCGTCCTCATCGCCGCCGTCGCCCGCGCCTTCGGCGGCGAGGTCGTCGTCATCGAGCTCGACCCCAAGCGCCGCAAGGCCATCGCCGAGCTCGGCTACACCGTCCTCGACCCCCGCGACGACACCGTGGCCTGGGTCGAGGAGTGGACGGGCGGCGCGGGCGCGGACGTGGTCTTCGAGGTCTCCGGCGCCGCCGCGGCCGTCCTCGGCGCCGTCGACTACGCCAAGGTGCGCGGCACCCTCGTCGTCGTCGCGATCCACCCCGAGCCCCGCCCCGTGAACCTCCAGCGCGTCTTCTGGCGCGAACTGCGCCTCCTCGGCGCCCGCGTCTACCAGCGCGACGACTTCGATACCGCCGTCGCCCTCCTCGCCACCGGCGCGATCCCCGCAGACGCCCTCATCACCAGGACCGTCCCCCTGCACGCCGTCCAGGCCGCCTTCGACGACCTCACCGGCGGCCAGGCCATGAAGATCCTCATCGACGTCCAAGCCGACCGCGCCTCCAAGGACAGTGAGTGACCATGACCCTCTTCGACCTCACCGGCCGCCTCGCCGTCGTCACCGGCGCCAAGCGCGGCATCGGCTTCGCCATGGCCGAGGCCCTCGCCGCCGCCGGGGCGGACGTCATCGGCGTCAGCGCCACCATCGAACCCGAAGGCTCCGCGATCGAAGCCCGGGTCACCGGACTCGGCCGCGCCTTCCGCGCGATACGCGCCGACTTCAACGACCCCGAGCAGGTCGCCGCCCTCGCCGACACCCTCGCCGCCGAACCGGTCGACATCCTCGTCAACAACGCCGGCACGATCCGCCGCGCCCCCGCCGCCGAGCACCCCGACGCGTACTGGGACGAAGTGCTCCAGGTCAACCTCACCAGCCAGTTCGCGCTCACCCGCGCCGTCGGCCGCACCATGCTCGAGCGCGGCGGCGGGAAGGTCATCTTCACCGCCTCGCTCCTGAGCTTCCAGGGCGGCATCAACGTGCCCGGCTACGCCGCCGCCAAGTCCGGCATCGCCGGGCTCACCCGCGCGCTGGCCAACGAGTGGTCCGGCCGCGGCATCACGGTGAACGCGATCGCCCCCGGCTACATCGCCACTGACAACACCCAAGCGCTGCAAGACGATCCGGACCGCTCGAAGGCGATCCTCGAGCGCATCCCCGCCGGCCGCTGGGGCCGGGCCGACGACCTCGCCGGTGCGACGGTCTTCCTCGCCAGCGCCGCCGCCGACTACGTCTCGGGCACGGTCATCCCGGTGGACGGCGGCTGGCTCGGCCGCTGACTCCCAGCACATGGAGTGGGCCGCGGGGCCCGGGCGTACCGGCACGGCGTCCGGGCCCCGCGGGGCTTCTTCTAAGGGGTGTGGACGTCAGGCCACGCGTACGCGGTCTTGTCGCTGCCGATGTAGAAGCTCGGGTGCGGCGGCTGGTTGTAGGCCGTGTTCTGCCAGGCGATCGCGACCCGGTACTGGATGTCGTGCATCAGCGTCGGGATGCGCAGGTTCGTCTGGTGCGGGGTCGCGTAGATCCGCAGCCGGGTGCTGTCGGTGCTCTTCCAGATCACTTCCTCGCGCCAGTCGCCGAACAGGTCCGCGGAGAGGCCCGGCGTCGACTTGGTGCCGTTGTTGGAGGACACACCGGATCCGGAGAGCGAGGTCCCGGAGGGGTAGTTGGTGATGGAGGTGCCGTTGAGCAGCTCGCGTTCGCCGTCGCCGTCCCACCAGGACAGGAAGTTGATCGACCCGGGCTTGGACCCGATGTTCTGGCCGGAGGCGTTGAGCAGCCCGCCGACGTTCGCCGACCAGTACTCCGAGCCGGGGTTGGAGGCGAGGATGTTCGCGCCAACGCCGCGGCCGTTGTCGCCGCTGGCGCTGGTCTGGAACAGGATCTGCCCGTTCGAGCCGTTGAGGCTGGAGGACGGGTTGCAGCTGCACTCGTGGACCATGAACGACTCCTGGCCGGGACGGCTGGGGACGTGGTCCGTGACGTGCTGGGCGTCGCCGTGGCCGTGGCGGGTGTTGTAGAGCGCCTGCCCGTTGGACCCGACGGCCATGGCGCCGTAGACGACGTCCTGGTTGCCGTCGCCGTTCATGTCGGCGATGGAGAGGCTGTGCGCGCCTTGGCCGGTGTACTGCGAACCGGCGCTGTTGGAGTCGAAGGTCCAGCGGGTGGTCAGGTCGGTGCCGTTCCAGTCGACGGCCCAGATCACCGAGCGCGTGTAGTAGCCGCGCGCGAAGATCATCGAGGGGGTCTCGCCGTCCAGGTATGCCGTGCCGGCGAGGAACCGGTCGACGCGGTTGCCGTAGTTGTCGCCCCAGCTGGACACGTTGCCGCGCGGCGGGTTGTAGTTGACGGTGTCCATGGCGGCGCCGGTCTGGCCGTTGAAGACGGTCAGGAACTCCGGGCCGGAGAGGACGTACCCCGAGGAGTTGCGGTAGTCCGCGCTTCCGTTGCCGATGACGGTGCCGACGCCGTCGCGGGTGGCGTCGGCGGTCTTCATGGCGATCTCGGCCCGGCCGTCGCCGTCGTAGTCGAAGACCTGGTACTGCGTGTAGTGCGCGCCCGAGCGGATGTTGCGGCCCAGGTCGATGCGCCACATGCGGGTGCCGTCGAGCTTGTAGGCGTCGATGATGGTGTTCCCGGTGTACCCGGCGTGGGAGTTGTCCTTGAGGTTGCTCGGGTCCCACTTCACGATCAGCTCGTAGTCGCCGTCCCCGTCGAGGTCGCCGGTGCTGAGGTCGCCGGCCGAGTAGGTGAACGCCTCGCCCGAGGGCGTGGTGCCGCCCGCGGGCTTCTGGATCGGGACGTCGTAGTAGCCGCTGGAGTTGAACGTCAGTTCGGTGCCCGAGGCGGTGCCCTCGGTGCCGTTCACGACGGACCGGACCGTGTACTGCGAGGACGCGGACCCGCCGTTGTCGAGGTAGTTCGACGCGCCGGTGAGGGGCGAGGCGTTGAGCTTCGTGCCGTCCCGGTAGACGTTGAATGCCACATTGGACGGATCGGTGCCGAGGAGCCGCCACGAGACGAGCCGCCCGGCGCCCGAGGGCACGACGGTGACGCCGCGGGTCAGCTCTTCCACTTCGTACCGGCCGTCGCCCTGCTGCGGCGGGTCGCCGTCGGTGATCTCGACGTAGTCGATGTTCGCCAGGCCCGCGGCCGAGGAGGCGACGAGGCGGACGGTGTTGCTCCCGGCGTTGACGGGGATCTGGACGGTCTTGGTCGACCACGTGGTCCAGGCCCCGGTCGCGGTGAACGCGCTCGCGGTCTGCACGGCGGCGCCGTTGACGACGATGTCGGCCGAGCGGGTGTCGGTGCCTCCGTGGGCGTACCGGATCGCGAGGGTCGCGGTGCCCGCGCTCGCGGCGTTGACGGTGAACTGACTGGTCGCGCCGACCACGTTGTCCGAGTTGCAGAAGCCGCTGCCGGAGTGCCCGGCGTGGTTCGACTCGACCGCGCCCTGGCAGGTGGCGGGGGCGCTCTCGGCTTCGTAGCGGACCGTGGCGGCGTCGGCCGAGTGCAGGGTGATCATCGTCGCCGCCGCGGCGACGAGACCGGCCACCGCGACTGCGGGTGCCCGCAGTCGCCGTGACCGTTGGGATGGTGCCTTGTGCATGTTCACTCCGTGAGTGCTGATGTGAGGGTCTTGGAGCGCTCGGCCGCCTGCGTCTCGCACTCGCCGCGCCGACCGCTCAATATCGAGAGATTGCATTGTATCGATATTTTGAACCGTTTCAGCGTAGCGATGAACGCCCCGATGCGCAAGCATGAGCGAAATGCCAGTTCAACGGCGGTTCCTAGCGCCGATGGGCGGCCGAGCGCGCTTGCGGCGCAACAATTTCAGGAGCCGTGCGGTGCACTGGAGTGACGGGAGATCATCTATGTGACGATGAATCGATAAAATGCCCCGCTCATCGCATTGTGCGACAGTGCAGGCCGTCCCTAAGCTGTCCGACAGCCGCCCGACGACGCGGGCGGCGAGGGCCGGCCCGGCGGGCGCACTCCCGCCGGGCCGGTCCGCACCATTGTGTCCGCTTTGCGGCCCAAGGCATCGGGCGCTCCGCCTCGGCGCGGCGGCCACCGGTTGCGGGCCGATAGACTCGAGCCTCGGTCCGGCCGCGGACACCCCTGCCGAGCGCAGCGGCGCTGCGCGGCCCGACCGGATCGGCATCGACGGCTGGAGGACGGGTGCGGCGCAGGACAGTCACCATGAGCGACGTGGCGCGGCTCGCGGGCGTCTCGACGATGACCGTCTCCAACGTCGTCAACAACCGCGTCAAGGTCAGCGAGGCCGCCCGCGAACGCGTGCTCGAGGCCATCCGCGCCTCCGGCTACCAGGTCAACCTGACCGCCCGCAGCCTCCGGTCCGGCCGCACCGGCGTCATCGGCGTCGCCGTGCCCCAGGTCGGCAACCCCTACTACGGCATGCTCGGCGCCCTCCTCATCGACGAGGCGCACCAGCGCGGCTACGAGGTCACGATCGGCCAGACCGGCGCGCTCGCCGACGGCGAGGCCGCGGCCGTCGCGCAGTCGCGCTGGCTCCAGGTCGACGGCCTCTTCCTCTCGGCGATCGAGCTCGACCCGCAGATGCCGCTGCTCGCCGACGCGGGCTTCCCGATCGTCCTGTTCGGCGAGCAGGGCGCGGGCGGCCGGTTCGACCACATCACCCTCCCGAACGAGGCCGGCGCCGCCGCGGCCACCGGGCACCTGATCGACCAGGGCTGCAAGCGGATCGCGATCGTCACCGGGTCGGGCCTGGACCGGCTCAACACGGTCACCCGCCGCTACAACGGCTACCGCGCCGCGCTCGAGGACCGCGGGCTGCGGCCCGATCCGGAGCTGCGCTTCGCCCTCGACTCGCTCTCCTGGGACGGCGCCCGCGAGGCCGGCCGCCACATTGCGGCCTCCGGCCTCGGCGTCGACGGGGTCGTCGCGTTCAACGACACCACCGCGATCGGGGTGATGCGCGGCCTGACCGACGGCGGCGCCTCGGTTCCCGGCGACGTCCGCGTCATCGGCTTCGACGGCATCCCGGTCGCCGAGCAGGTCATCCCCGCGCTCTCGACCGTGGCCCCGGACCACCACTGGATCGCCGCCCGGGCCCTCGACCTCATCGTCGGCCGCATCGCCGACCCCGCCGCCCCGCCCCGCCAGTACACGGCCCCGTTCGACCTCGTCGTCCGCGAGTCCACAGCTTAGGGCCGGTCCTGTGAACCAGACCGGTCGTCGTCCGGTCCGTTCGCCCGCTCCCTGATACACAAGGCAGGCCCTGAACCGCCGCCCGGTCAGGTGAGGGCGATCCGCAGGACGCGGTCGTCGTCGGGCCCGGGGTCACCGCGGCCGTCAGTGTTGTTGGTGAGGACCCACAGCGACCCGTCAGGGGCGTTCACGACGTCCCGCAGGCGTCCGTACTCCTCCACGTAGTGCTCGACCGAGGTGCCGGGGTCGCCGAGGGGGACCGCGCGCAGGCGCCGGCCGCGCAGGTTCGCGATGTAGGCGGTGCCGCCCGCGATCGCCATGCCGGAGGGGCTCGCGTCGTCGGTGCCCCACTGCTGGACCGGGTCGGTGTAGTCGCCGATCCCGGCGATGCCCTCGGCCTCGGGCCAGCCGTAGTTCGCGCCGGGCTCGATGCGGTTGAGCTCGTCCCAGGTGTCCTGCCCGAACTCGGCGGCCCACATGCCGCCCTCCTCGTCCCATGCGATCCCCTGCGGGTTGCGGTGGCCCCAGGTGTAGACCAGCGAGCCGGGGAACGGGTTGTCGTCCGGCGCGGTCCCGTCGGGGTTCATGCGCAGGATCTTGCCCGCCGGCGACTCGCGGTCCTGGGCGTTCTCGGGATTCCCGGCGTCCCCGGCGGTGGCGTACAGCATCCCGTCGGGGCCGAACGCGATGCGCCCGCCGTTGTGGTTGCCCGCCGAGGGGATGCCGGACAGGATCGCCTGCGGCGCACCGAGTGTCAGCGCGCCCGCGGCGCCTTCGAGCGCGAACCGCTCGATCCGGTTCCCGTCCGAGGCGGTGAAGTACGCGTACAGGAAGCCGTCGCGGACGGCGAGCCCGAGCAGCCCGCCCTCGCCGCCCCCGGCCACGCCGTCGACGACGGCTACCTCACGCGCCTCGCCCTGGGCGTCCAGCTCCAGGACGCGGGCGCTGTCGCGCTCGCTCACCAGGGGGGTGCCCTCATGGAACGCGATCGACCAGGGCGCCTCCAGGCCGCTCGCGACGACCTCGGGCTCGCCGAGCGCGGTCGCGGCGGTGGTCGGCGCCGGTTCGTTGGCGGGTGCCGAACCCGTGTCCGGCTCGGCTTCCTCGTTCGGTTCCGCGGTGCACGCGGCCAGCGGGATCCCGGCGAGCGCGGCACCCGCGTAGCGCAGCGTCTGACGTCTGGAGGCCATGGCCCGTCCTTTGCTCTCGTCGCCCCTGCGGGCGCGGTCGTCTCGGAGGCCTCCACTGTAGGTGCGCCCGAACGGATCCGGCAGGCCGCGCCGGAGCTCCCCTCCGCCTCCACGGGCCGGGTCCGACTCCTGTGCCGCCCGCGTCCCACCGCGCCCAGTGGCCCCGCCCACCCGCGGAATCGTCAGACCTTTGAAAGTTCCGGGCGTTTCGCGGTCCCGTCGACGCGTGTTCGACGATGGAGAAGGCTTGCCGAGCGCAGGAGCATTCACTCTTGAACCGGCGATCGGGCGCGAAACGCGGGCGTTCCGGAAAAGCGGGGGAGGATCGCCGCTTTGGCCATTCCTGCCTGGGAAAAGTCCGTCCGATCGCTCGGTTTGTAGCCGTTCCTCCGCATTGCTCGAGCCGCATGGATCATCACTGAACGTATTTCACGGATCACGAAAAGAGATTCATTGACATCACTGCTCGTTCTCACTAAGCTCTGGAAGTTATCGGAAATAGCCCCGAAAGTTTCGATCGTTACGGCAGTGAAATCTTGCCCGCCGGAGTGGACGGAGGGGCGGACTGTTTGGTCCATCTCAAGGAGGAGAGTCATGTCAGGTGTGTTCGGGCGTTCGCCCATCGGAGCCACCCGCCGCGGGGTCATCGGATTCTCGCTGGCCGCGTCGAGCATGGCCGCACTCGCGGCGTGCAGCGACGACGGCGGCAGCGACGAAATCGACGTCGATGCGCAGTCCAAGGGCGCGATGGACAATTTCGCCGCTGACACCCAGTTCACGGCTACGGAGCCCTTCAATCTCTCGGTGCTCTGGACGGATTGGCCCGACCTTCCCATCACGGACAAGTGGGAGTTCTTCAAGGAGATCGAGAAGCGCACCAACGTCACGATCGACGTCACGAACATCCCGTTCAGCGACGCGACCGAGAAGCGCAGTCTCCTGATCAGCGCCGGTGACGCCCCCACCGTGATCCCGCTGGTCTACACGGGCGAGGAGAACTCGTTCGTCTCCTCCGGCGCGATCCTGCCGATGAGCGAGTACGTCGAGCACATGCCCAACTTCCAGAAGTACGTGGCGGAGTGGGACCTCGCGGACATGATCGACAACCTCAAGCAGGCCGACGGCAAGTACTACATGCTGCCGGGCCTCCAGGAGGTGTCGGTGCCCGTGTTCACCCTCGTCATCCGCAAGGACGTCTTCGAGTCGGTCGCCGGCGGCATTCCCCAGACCTGGGACGAGATGCGCGAGGCGCTGGTCAAGATCAAGGCCGAGTACCCCGACTCCAAGCCCCTCGCTGACGGGTTCGAGGGCGCGTCGATGCTCAACTACGCCGCCCACGCGTTCGGCGCGCAGGCCGGCTGGGGCTTCGGCAGCGGCATGATCGACGACGGCTCCGGCAGCCTGGTGTACACCGCCGCGACCGAGGGCTACAAGCAGATGGTCGAGTTCTTCCGCGGCCTCGTCGAGGACGGCCTGCTCGACACCGACTCGATGACCGCGGCGAACGACGGCACCGGCGGCGGCAGCGTCACCGAGAAGGTCGCGGCCAACCTCGTGTTCGCGGCGTCCGGCTCGGCCGGCACCGCCATCGAGTTCGCGACGGCCCTCAACGAGACTGTGGGCGAAGGCAACTACGAGATCCTGCAGATCGCCCCGCCCGGCGGCCCGGCCGGCCAGATCTGCGAGCCGCGCAACTTCTGGAACGGCTTCATGCTGAACGCGGAGATCGCGGACTCCGAGAACTTCATCGCCATCCTGCAATTCCTCGACTGGCTGTACTACAACCCGGAGGCCCGCGAGCTGCTCCGCTGGGGCGTGCTCGACCAGACCTACACCAAGGACGCCTCCGGCAAGATCACCCTCAAGCCGGAGTTCCGCCTCGACGCGTACGGCATCAACCCCGGCGCGCCCACCGACATCCAGAAGGACCTCGGCTGGTCGAACGCGGTGTTCGCCGACTCGACCGAGTCCCGGGCGCTGAAGGAGTCCTACAACTCCCCGACCTTCGTGGAGTACATCGACTCCGTGCTCTCCAGCCGCACGCCTCGCGACCCGAACCCGCCGGCCCCGCTCGACGAGATGGAGCTGGAGCAGGCCTCGCTCCAGGCCACCCCGCTGAAGGACACCGTGGACACCGCCACGCTGCAGTTCATCCTGGGCGACCGCGACATCGCCGAATGGGACGCCTACGTCGGCGAGCTCGAATCCGCCGGTCTCCAGACTTACGTCGACCTCATCAACACCGCCCGCCAGCGTTTCGAGGAGGAGAACTCCTAGTCCGCCCGCCGGGGGGCGGCTGGTGAGCACGGCTTCGCCGGGCTCGCGAACCAGCCGCTCTACCCCGGCACGGACGGGAGGGAGTGCTTATGTCCCTCACACAAGACGAGCAGTCCCCGCGGGCCGAGGCCCGCGGGGGCGCCGCGGCGCCCCCGGCGCCGCCGCGCCCGCCTGCGGCGAACCCGAAGGCGCGACCCCGCAAGCGCAAGCTGAGCTGGAAGACCGCGTTCAAGCGCGACTGGCAGCTGTACACCTTGGCGATCGTGCCGCTGATCTTCTTCGTGATCTTCAAGTACGGCCCGATGCTCGGCAACGTCATCGCGTTCCGGAGGTTCCGCCCCGGCGGCAGCATCTTCGGCGACGAATGGGTCGGCGTGCGCTACATCGAGATGTTCATCAACGACCCGTCGTTCTGGCACGTCTTCACGAACACGGTGGTCCTGGGCGCGCTCACCATGGTGGTCTGCTTCCCGCTCCCGATCGTGCTGGCGCTCCTGCTGAACGAGGTGCGGCAGCAGTACTTCAAGAAGCTCGTGCAGTCGATCTCGTACCTGCCGCACTTCCTGTCGATCGTCATCATCGTCGGCATGGTCATGCAGATCCTCTCGCTGGAGGGCACGGCGAACCAGATCATCCGCGCCTTCGGCGCCGAGGAGATCCCGTTCCTGCAGCGCGCGGAGTGGTTCCGCTTCATCTACGTGGGCTCCGAAGTGTGGCAGACCATCGGCTGGGGCACGATCCTCTACCTGGCGGCGCTCACCTCGATCGACGACACCCTCTACGAGGCGGCGAAGATCGACGGCGCGGGCCGGTGGCGGCAGACGTGGCACGTCACGCTGCCGGGGATCCGGCCCACGATGGTCACGCTGCTGATCCTCAACATCGGCATGTTCCTCAACGTGGGCTTCGAGAAGGTCTTCCTGCTCTACAACCCGCTGACATACGAGACGGCCGACGTCATCTCGACCTACCTCTACCGGGTCGGCCTGGTGTCGAACAACCTCAGTTACGCGACCGCCATCGGCCTGTTCCAGGCGCTGATCGGCCTCGTGATGGTGCTTACCGCGAACCTGATCTCGCGGCGGACGACGGGAACGAGCCTGTGGTGACCGATATTCGCACGCCCGACCTCGCGGCGGTGAAGCCGCGGACGACGCAGCGGTCGAGGGGCGAGCGCGTCTTCGGCGCGTTCAACGCCACCTTCCTCGTCCTGCTGTGCCTGGGGATGCTGTACCCGTTCATCACGGTGCTCGCCCAGTCGTTCAGCTCTTCCGGGGCGATCAAGGCCGGCCAGGTGAACTTCCTGCCCGTCGACTTCAATGTGGACACCTACGCGATCGTGATGTCGGACGGCATCTTCTGGCGCAACTACGGCAACACGGTGCTGTACACGGTGGTCGGCACCATTATCGCGATGGTCCTGACCACGACCTACGCGTTCGTGCTGTCGAAGCCGCATCTGAAGGGCCGCAAGGTGCTCATCGGCATCGCGGTGTTCACGATGTTCTTCAACGGCGGCCTCGTGCCGAACTACGTGCTGATCTCGGCGCTGGGCATGAAGAACACCATGTGGGCGCTGGTGCTCCCGGGCGCGATCTCGGTGTTCAACCTGCTGGTCATGAAGGCGTTCTTCGAGAACCTGCCGAAGGAGCTCGAGGAGGCCGCGCAGATCGACGGGCTCGGCTGGTACGGCATCTTCGGCCGGATCGTGCTGCCGCTGTCGAAGGCCGTCATCGCCACGATGGTGCTGTTCTACTCGGTCGCGTTCTGGAACGACTGGTTCGCCGCGTTCCTGTACCTCGACAAGAGCGAGCTGTTCCCCATCACGCTGTACCTGCGCAACCTCATCGCGGGCGCTTCGACGACGGCGTCCGAAGGGGCGGCGGCCGCGGGCAGCACGACCGCGCAGGTCTCGGCGAACATCCAGGCGGTGACGATGATCCTCACCGTCATCCCGATCCTGACCATCTACCCCTTCGTCCAGCGGTACTTCGTGTCGGGCGTCATGCTTGGATCGGTCAAGGGTTAATGCGAGCCAGGGAAGGGGCGGCGGCATGAGCACGCAGCAGCAGGCGGACGAGATCGGGCCGGGGGTCCTCTCGCGGTTCACCGCCGGGGTCTACCGGTTCCTCGTCCTCGGGGTGTTCCTCGCGGTCGCGGGAGTGCCGACGCTGCTGCTGTGGGCGCTGCTCGCCCCTGACCCGGGCAACGTGGTCTGGTTCGTCGCCGCGCTCCTGCCGGTGGCGCCCGCGCTCTCGGCGGCGCTGTACGCGCAGCGGGCGTGGGCGGAGGAGCCCGACCTCAGCCCGGCGAAGCCGCTCTTCCGCGGCCTCAAGATGAACCTGCGGGACACGCTGGCCTGGTGGGTGCCGGTGCTCGTGCTCGCCTCGGTCCTCTCGGTGAACGTGCTGTTCGCCGGGCAGGTCGCCGGCGGCGGGATGCTGCGGCCGGTGTGCATCGTGCTCCTGGTGATGCTCGCCGTGTGGGCGGGGCACCTGCTCGTGGTGTCCTCGTTCTTCTCGTTCCGGTTCCGCGACGTGCTGCGGGTGGCGGCGGCGGAGTTCTTCCTTTCCTGGAAGTCCTCGCTCGGCCTCCTCTCGCTGCTCATCGTGGCCGCGGCCGCGGTGGTCGTGAGCTCCGAGGGCCTCCTCCTCGTGCTCGGCTGGGCGTTCGCGGCCCTGCTGTGGCTCGTGGTGCGACCGGTCGTCGCCGACATCACCAAGCGCTTCACCGCGCACGACTGACCCCCCCAGGGCCGGTCCGTTCGCCGCGGGCCCTCCGGATACCGCGCCGGTATCCGGAGGGCCCGCGGCCTTTGGGCGGACCGGCGGGGGGCCCCC
>NZ_JAPZVR010000001.1:340450-351966 GCF_027622855.1 Glycomyces algeriensis
CCCCCCCCCCCCCCCCCCCCCCCCCCCCCCCCCCCCGGGGGGGGCGCGGGCCCCCGCCCCCCCCCCGCCCCCGCGGCCGCCCCCGGCGGCCCCCGCGGCGTTTCGGCGAAGCGGCCGGGTGCCGCCTCAGCCGCGAGGCTCCTTGACCAGTTCGAGGAGGTGCGCGGCGGGGGAGTCGGCGCGGTCCCGGCCCGACGACACCGCCGAAACAGTCCATTCAGGAGCGTCCTCGGCGGCGATCGGCAGCGCCCGCAACCCGCTCGCCTGCGGCTTCGCGGCCACATGCCGCGGCACCACCGCGATCCCGAGCCCCCGGCACACCAGGTCCAGCAGGGTGTGGACGTCGTTCACCGAGCAGCGGACCCGCCGGTGCACGCCGCGCGCGGCGAACGCCTCGTCGTTCAGCGTCCGCACGCCCCAGGCCGGCCCGAAGTCGATGAACGACTCGTCCGCCAGCGCCTCCCAGCGCACCGAGGCGCGGGTCGCCAGCGGATGGTCGGGCGGGAGCAGCGCCAGCAGCGGCTCCCTGCCGATCTCCAGGCGCGGCAGGCCGCTCAGGTGCCGCTCCGTCGCCACGAACGCGACGTCGAGCTCCCCGGCGCGCAGCAGCCCCAGCAGGTCGTGCGAACCGGCCTGCACGAAATGAGTCTCCACGCGCGGATGGCGCCGGTGGAACCGGTCGAGCAGGGCCGCGATGTCGACCAGGCCGAGGCACTGCTCGGCGCCGATCCGCAGCGACCCGGCGAGGTCGCGGCTGGCCTTCACGACCGCGTCCCGCGCGCCCGCGGCCTGCTCCAGCATCGCCCTCGCGTACGGCAGCAGCGCGAACCCGGCCTCGGTCGGCTCGACCCGCCGCGTGGTCCTGATGAACAGGCTCGTGCCCAGCTCCTCCTCGAGCCCCCGGATCGCGGCCGACAGGCCCGACTGCGAGATGCCCGTCAGCTCGGCGGCGCGGGTGAAGTGCCTCTCATCCGCCAGCGCGACCAGGTACTCCATCTGCCGCAGTTCCATGAACGATGCCCCGCACTTCTCAATCCCATGATCGCCAGTTGTTGGACTTCTAGATTACCGGTCCCTAGCATGAGCGGTGCGGGCCCGCCTCGGGCCGCGTTCCAGCTCCGGCGAGGAGAGACCGATGAAGACCTTCACCATGCCAGGCACCGACATCACCGCACCGAACGTGGTGCTCGGCCTGATGCGCATCCAGGACAAGACCGACGAGGAGGTGCGCACCCTCCTCGGCACCGCGATCGACTCAGGGATCACCTTCCTGGACCACGCCGACCTCTACGGCAGCGGGCGCCACGGCTGCGAGCGGCGCTTCGCCGAGGCCATGAAGCTGACGCCGGCCGAGCGCGAGCGCCTGGTCATCCAGACCAAGACCGGCATCATGCACCCCGGCCCGTACTTCGACTTCTCGTACGAGCACATCGTCGAGTCCGTCGACGAGTCGCTGGCCGCGCTGGACACCGACTACCTCGACATCCTCCTGCTGCACCGCCCCGACGCCCTCGTCGAGCCCGAGGAGGTCGCCCGCGCGTTCGACGACCTCGCCGCCGCCGGGAAGGTCCGCGCGTTCGGCGTCTCGAACCACACCGCCCGCCAGATGGACCTGCTGCGCAAGTACGTGAACCAGCCGCTCGTGGCGAACCAGGTGCAGCTCTCGATCACCCACGCGCCCTTGATCGCCCAGGGCGTGGCCGCGAACATGCAGGGCCTCGACCAGTCGGTGGCGCGCGACGACGGCATCGTCGACTACTGCCGCCTGCACGGCATCACCCTCCAGGCCTGGTCGCCGTTCCAGGCGGGGTTCTTCGACGGCCCGTTCCTCGGCTCGGAGCGCTACCCGGAGCTGAACGCCGCGATCGACCGGCTCGCCGCGAAGTACGACGTGCCGCCGATCGCGATCGCGGTCGCCTGGATCACCCGCCACCCGGCGCAGATGCAGGTCGTCATCGGGACCACCAACCCCGAGCGCGTCGCCGCCTCGGCCCTGGGCTCGGACATTCCGCTGACCCGCCCCGAATGGTACGAACTGGTGCGCGCGGCCGGGTACACCGTCCCGTAGCGTCCATTTAGGAATTGCGGTCGATTTGTAGACTGGGCGGGTTTCGGTGACCCGCCCAGGACAAGGACGGCAAATGACCACACCAGTGCCCGGCCCGAGGGCGCTCGTAACCTACATCCGCACCGGCAGCCGCGAGGCCCGCATCGCCTACCGGGAACTGCCGGAGAAGGAGCGCTCCGCCTACCGCGCCCTGGTGCGCCGCGTGTTCGAGACCGCCCTCGCCAGGCACCTCGGCAAGCGCCCCGCCAGGGAGCGGACGCTCGCGCTCATCGAGCGCACCGGCGAGCGCCACCCGCAGTACGCCGGCGGCGTACGCCGCGTCATCCGCTCCACAGTGGAAGGCGTTGCGGTCCAAGGCATGAGCCCCCGGCAAGTGCTCACCGCACAGCACCTCGTCATCCGCGAGATCGCCAAGCTGCACGAGGACTTCCGCACCAGGGCCGACGAGATCGTCGACCCCGGCACCGAGTTCACGGGCGCCGAACCGCAGGCTGTGGCGACGGTGACGCTCAGGCTCGACGGCACCATGCACACCCTCGAACTCCTGCGCGGCGCCGAACGCATGGGCGGCAAGTCGCTCGGCGCGTGCATCGTGCGCGCCTGGGTCGACGCCGAGCAGCAGCGCTGGCGGAGCGCGAAGGAGCTCGGCCGGTACGACCTGTTCCCGGAGATCGGCTCGGGCAAGGGCGGCGGCGACGCCTACCGGCACCAGGCCTACTCCAGCAGCGGCCTCTGCCGGGCGACGGTGGACCGGTACGGCCGCCTGCGCGGCGTCACCTTCATGCGCACCAACCTCTTCGCCGAAGACGGCCGACACGGCCTCGCCGACCAGCTCAGTGAAGCGATCATCGAGGCGCAGGCGGGCCTGCGGACTTCGAGCTCAGCCCGGGACTCGGTCGAGGCCGCTTAGGCGAGCGCCCTCGCCAACGCTTCAGGGCGGGAAAGCCCCGGGTCGCATCCGGGGCTTTCCGAAGCCGCGCAGGCGATCGCCTCGGCGACCTGGTCGCGGCGGGGCTCGCGGGAGAGAACCCCGAGCCGTCCAGCCGTCCAGGTGTTCGTGTCGGCGGCCTCCCTGAGGCCGGCTTCGCGGAGGTAGGCCCGAGGCGCTACCCCGGACGTACCGAACCCGCTTAGCCGATCGCGTCGGCGACCTCGTCGAGGCGGGCTTCGCGGGAGGCCTTGACCAGCACGACGTCCCCTGGCGCTAGGCGCGCCCGCAGCCAGTCGATCGCCGCACCGTTGTCGGGCAGGCGGACCGAACGCGCGCCCGCGCCTTCGGCGATCGGCTGCGCAGCCGTGCCGACCGCGATCACGATGTCGGCGCGCGCGGCGGCGTAGCGGCCGACCGCGCGGTGCTCGGCCTCGCTCGCGTCGCCGAGCTCGGCCATGTCGCCGAGGACCGCGATGCGCCGCCCGCCTTCGACCGCCGCGAGGGCGTCCAAGGCCGCGCGGGCCGAGTCCGGGTTGGCGTTGTAGGAGTCGTTGAGCAGCACGACCCCGCTCGGCAGTTCCCGCAGTTCCATGCGCCACTTCGAGAGTGCGGCACCGGCCAGCGCCTTCGCGCTCGCATCGAGAGGGATCCCGGCGGCGAGCCCCACTGCGGCGGCCGCCGCCGCGTTGCACGCCTGGTGCGCGCCGATGAACGGCAGCGTGAGCTCGGCCGAGGCGTCGGCGGTCCGCAGCGTGAAAGTGGGCCGGCTGCGCCGGTCCAGTGTCAGGTCCAGGACGCGCACGTCCGCGTGCTCGGCCCGACCGAACGTCAGGACCGGGCCGTCGGTCAGCGCCCGCATCGCGACCACGGCCGGGTCGTCGGCGTTGAGGACTGCGGTCCCGCCCGGCGTGAGGCCTTCCACGAGTTCGCCTTTGGCCTTCGCGATGGCACCGCGCGTCCCGAAGTAGCTCAAGTGCGCCTGTCCGACGTTGAGCACGACGCCGATGTCCGGCGGCGCCAGCGCCGCGAGCGCGGCGATGTCGCCGACCCGGCGGGCGCCCATCTCCAAAGCGAGGCAACGGGTGTCGGCGTCAGCGCGGAGCATGGTGACCGGCACGCCGAGCTCGTTGTTCATCGAGCCGGCCGTGGTGACCGTTGGCGCGGCGCTCGCGAGCACCGCCCCGACCAGGTCCTTGGTGCTGGTCTTCCCCTGCGAACCGGTGACGCCGACGACGATCAGCGTGCTGCGCAGCCGCGCCACGACGTTCGCGGCGAGCGCCTGCAGCGCGGCCTGCGCGTCCGCGACGACGACCGTGGGCAGCGCCGTGGGCCGCGAGCCCAGGACCGCGACCGCCCCGGCCTCGCCCGCCTGCCCGGCGTAGTCGTGGCCGTCCACGCGCTCGCCGTCGAACGCGACGAAGAGCCCGCCGGGTTCGGAACGGCGGCCGTCGAACACGGCCGGGGCGGTCACCGTCACGTCATCGCCGACGGCAGTGCCGCCGGTGATCGCGGCGATCTCCTTGAGGCTCAGCGCGATCATGCCCGCGCCCCGCTACGGTCGGCGCGTGCGGCCGGTTCGGCGCGGTACATCGGGACACGTCTCATGCGCACAGGTTTCATGCGCCCAGTCAAAGCGAGGCGCCGTTGCCCGGGTGTATGCGCTTTTTGATACGCCCGCGATACGCCCGACCTATCGTCGGCGTATCGAAAACGCCATACGCTCCGACAACGCTTGGCCCCGTTGACTGTGCGCATGCTCAAGAGAGAACCGGTCGGCATCACGATCTACGGGGCGGGTGAGGACGAGGCCGCGCTGTTCCGCGCGCTCGCGCCGCGCTTCGGCATCGCGCCGAGGATCACCGGCGAGCCGGCGTCCGAGGCCAACGCCGACCTCGCCGCGGGCCACCGGTGCATCAGCATCGGCCACAAGACCCGCGTCACCAGCGCCGCGCTGCGCGCGCTCGGCCGCGCCGGCGTCGCCTACATCTCCACCCGCAGCATCGGCTTCAACCACATCAGCGTCCAGTACGCGCAGAGCCTGGGCATCGAGGTCGGGAACGTCGCGTACTCCAGCGACAGCGTCGCCGACTACACGCTGATGCTCATGCTCATGGCGGTCCGGCACGCGAAGTCCACCGTCCTGCGCGCCGAGGTCCACGACTACCGCCTCCACGAGACGCGCGGCCGGGACCTGCGCGACCTCACCGTGGGCGTGGTCGGCACCGGCCGCATCGGCGGCGCGGTCGTGGACCGGCTGCGCGGCTTCGGCTGCCGCATCCTGGCCCACGACAACACCGCGAAGGCCGCCGCCGAGTACGTGCCGCTCGACGAGCTGGTGCGCCGCAGCGACATCGTCACCCTCCACACTCCACTCACTCCGGGCACCCACCACCTCCTCGACCGCCAGCGCCTCGCGCGGATGCGCCGCGGCGCCTACGTCGTCAACACCGGGCGCGGCGCGCTCATCGACACCGAGGCCCTGGTCTCGGCGCTGGAGAGCGGCAGGCTCGGCGGCGCGGCCCTGGACGTGCTGGAAGGCGAGGAGGGCGTGTTCTACGTCGCGCATCAGGACTCACCGGTCGAGAGCAAGACGCTGCTGCGCCTCCAGCAGCTGCCGAACGTGCTCGTCAGCCCGCACACCGCCTACTACACCGACCGCGCGCTCAGCGACACCGTCGAGAACTCCATTGTGAACTGTCTGCGATTCGAGAAGAGGAACCAGCATGGCTGAGTTGAATATCGGCATCGTCTTCGGCGGCTGCTCCGAGGAGCACCCCGTGTCCGTCAAGTCCGCCCGCGAGGTCGCGGGGAGCCTCGACCCCGGCAAGTACGAGCCGTACTACATCGGGATCACGGAGAGCGGTGCCTGGCGGCTCTGCGACGGCCCCGGACCGGGCTGGGAGGACGGCCGCCCGGCCGTGCTCTCGCCCGACCGCGCCGCGCCCGGCCTGCTCGTGCTCGAAGGCGGCCGGTACGAGACGATCCGCCTCGACGCGGTCCTGCCCGTGCTCCACGGCAGACTCGGCGAGGACGGCGCGATCCAGGGCCTGCTCGAGCTCTCCGGCATCCCCTACGCGGGCTGCGACGTCCAGAGCTCCGCACTGTGCATGGACAAGACCCTCACCTACCTCGTGGTCCGCGAGGCCGGCATCGCCGTGCCCGCCTTCTGGACCGTCGATGCGGACGAGAAGATCGACGCCGGGGCCCTCCCGTACCCCGTCTTCGTCAAACCGGCCCGCTCCGGCTCTTCGTTCGGCGTCACCAAGGTGACCCGCGAGGCGGACCTCCAGGAGGCGATCGACTCCGCCCGGCGGTACGACGCGAAGGTCCTCATCGAGGAGGCCGTCGACGCGAGCGAGATCGGGTGCGCCGTGCTCGGCAACGGGGCCGCGCTCTTCGCCGGCGAGGTCGACCGCGTCGCGCTCTCCCACGGCTTCTTCAGGATCCACCAGGAGGACGCGCCCGAGACCGGCTCCGAGAACGCCCAGTTCATCGTCCCCGCGGACATCCCCGCCGAGTCGCGCGCGCTCGTCCAGGAGACCGCCAAGGCGATCTACCGCGCCCTGGGCTGCCGTGGGCTCGCGCGGGTCGACCTGTTCCTGAAGGCGGACGGCACGGTCGTGCTCAACGAGGTGAACACCATGCCCGGCTTGACCTCGTACAGCCGCTATCCGAGAATGATGGCGGCCTCGGGGCTGCCGCTCGCCGAGGTGATCGACCGGATGGTCGCACTGGCGCTGGAGGGAACGGCCGTTGCGCGATGACTTCGCCTACCTGGACGAGACGGTGCCCGGCATCCGCTGGGACGCGACGTACGCCGCCGCGGCGAACTTCGTCGGCGCACCGGTCGACGGGTACCTGACGAACCGCGTCGTCGGCACGCGCGCGCTGTGCGCGGCCCTCGCCGAGGCGCAGGGAAAGGCCGCGTCGATCGGCCTCGGACTCCTGGTCTGGGACGCCTACCGCCCGCAGCGCGCCGTCGACCACTTCCTGCGGTGGGCGGCGCAGCCGGAGGACGGCCGCACGAAGGGGGACCACTACCCGAACATCGACAGGTCCGAGATGGTCGCCAAGCAGTACGTCGCCCCGAAGTCGGGCCACAGCCGCGGCAGCACCGTCGACCTGACCCTCTGCCGCGCCGGCAACGGCGAACCGGTCCCGATGGGCGGCCACCACGACCTGATGGACCCGGTGTCGCACCACGGCGCGACCGGCATCACGAGTGCCGAGGCCGCGAACCGCGCCCTCCTGCGGTCGATCATGGAGGATTGCGGTTTCGTTCCGTACCAATGGGAGTGGTGGCACTACACGTTGAAGAACGAGCCGCACCCGGACACGTACTTCGACTTCCCCGTCGCCTAGGAGGCAGCGCATGCGCATACGACCGCTGCAAAGCGGCGACGCTGAGGCCGCGAGCGCGCTGCTGCACCAGCTCGGCTACCCGCAGGACGGCGCCGAGGCCACGGCCGCGCGCATCCGGGCCTGGAGCGCCGACCCGTCGAGCGCCGCCCTCGCCGCCGACCGCGACGGGGACCTGCTCGGGCTCATCGCCGTCCATGTCTGCCCGTTCTTCGAACGCGACGGCTCCTGGGCCCGGATCGTGGCGCTGGTCGTCGCCGACACCGCCCGCGGCCAGGGCGTCGGCGGCCGACTCATGGACGCCGCGGAGTCGTTCGCGGCACGCCGCGGATGCAGGAGCATGGAGGTCACCAGCAGCGACCACCGCGACGACGCCCACGCGTTCTACCGGGCCCGCGATTACACCGTCCAGACGGGACGGTCGTCGCGGTTGCTACGGAGCCTCGGCGGCGGGTAGGCGGACCTCCACGCGGAGCCCGCCCTCGGGGCGGGCGGTCAGCGTGAGGCGGCCGTCGTGGGCCTTGACGATGTTCTCGACGATCGCCAGGCCGAGGCCCACGCCCGCGTGGTCGCTGCGGACGCGGCGCGTGCCGCGCTGGAACGGCTCGGTGAGCGTCGCGACCAGGTGCGGCTGGAGCACCTCGCCCGAGTTCTCGACCGTGAGCACCGCGAATCCGGCGTCCACGGCCGCCGCGACCGAGACCGAACCGTCCTCAGAGCGGTTGTGCACGATCGCGTTGTGCAGCAGGTTCACCGTCATCTGCAGCAGCAGCGCCGGCGAACCCGCGGCCGACGCGACCTCACCCGAGACCTGGATGTCCACGTCCTGCGCCTCCGCGAGGGGGAGGAGCGTCTCGGCCGCCTCCTCCGCGACGAGCGACAGGTCCACCGGGCTGCGCGCGAACGAGCGCCGTCCGGTGCGGCTCAGCATGAGCAGCGCTTCGGTGAGGTCGATGGCCCGCGCGTTCACGAAGTGCAGGCGGTCGACGAGTTCCGGCGTGCATCCCGCGGGGTCGCGCTGCGCCACCTCGAGGAGCGTCTGCATCGTCGCCAGGGGAGTGCGCAGCTCATGGGAGGCGTTCGCGGCGAACCGCTGGTGCTCGCCCACGTGCGCTTCGATCTGCTCGAGCATCGAGTCGAAGGCGTCGGCGAGCTCCCGGAACTCGTCGCGGGGGCCGGGCATCCGGATGCGGTGCGCGAGTGAGCCTTTCGCGGCGATGCGGGTGGCGCCCGCGATCTGGTTGAGCGGGGCGAGCATCCGGCCGGCGAGGAACCAGCCGCCGCCGAGGCCGAGCACGAGCAGGAGGCCCATCATGACCGCCGCCTTCGGGGCGAACGCGCGCCAGAGGTCCAGGCGGCCGGGGATGAAGTAGTTCGGCGGGCAGCGGCCCCCGGTGCCGGGCTCGCAGGGGCCGCCGAGGCTGACCGCCTCGGGAGGCACGTAGCGCAGCAGGAACACCCAGACGACCGCGAGCAGCATCGCCCCCGCGAGCAGCAGGAGCGCGGCGTAGCTGATCGTCAGTTTGAGGCGGGCGCTCAGGCCGGGGCGCCTATCCACGGTCCGCGCCCGCCTCGATGCGGTACCCGACGCCGGGCACGGTCGCGATGACCCACGGCTCGCCCAGGCGCTTGCGCAGCGCCGAGACGGTGATGCGCACGGCGTTCGTGAACGGGTCGGCGTTCTCGTCCCACGCCCGCTCCAGCAGGTCCTCGGCGCTCACCACCCCGCCCTCGGCCGCGACGAGCACTTCGAGCACCGCGAACTGCTTGCGGGTGAGCGCCACGTACTTTCCGTCGCGGAAGACCTCGCGCCGGAACGGGTCCAGCCGCAGGCCCGCGATCTCGCGCACGGGCGGCCGGTGGTGGGCCCGCCTGCGGTCGAGCGCCCTGAGCCGCAGCACGAGTTCCTTGAGCGCGAACGGCTTCGTGAGGTAGTCGTCCGCGCCGAGCTCGAACCCGGAGGCCTTGTCGTCGAGCCGGTCCGCGGCGGTGAGCATCAGGATCGGCATGCCGGTGCCGGAGTCGACGATGTGCGCGGCGACCTCGTCCCCTGATGGCCCGGGGATGTCGCGGTCGAGGACCGCGATGTCGTAGGCGTTCACGCTCAGCAGCTCCAGGGCGGCGTCGCCGTCGCCGGCGATGTCCGCGGCGATGGCCTCCAGCCGCAGGCCGTCGCGGATGGCCTCTGCCAGATAGGGTTCGTCCTCGACGATCAGCACGCGCATAGTTCCACGATGCTACGGGCCCGCGCCTATCGCCGGCGTATCGAAAACCGCTAACGCGCCGACAACACCGCCCCTCCTGTACTGGAGGGCATGTCCTACAGCCTTTCCGCACGAACCATGACCCGCCGGCTCCGCCGGGGGCTCGCCGCCACAGTCGTGGCCCTCCTCGCGGCGATCGCCAGGGCGCTCGGCTACCGGCTCCTGCACCTGCGCGACCGCGGCGCGCTCGGCGTGGCCGACGGCGCCGTCCCATACCGCACCACGGTCTTCGACGACGCGGTCGCGGGCGTCGCCAACCTCGACCCGGCACTCCTCGCCGCCGTGCGCCGGGCCGCGTCGGACGCCTCGCGCGACGGCCTCGTCTTCTATGTGAACAGCGGCTGGCGCTCCCCGGAGTACCAGCGGCACCTGCGCCGCGAAGCGGTCTCCCGGTACGGCTCCGAGGAGGCCGCCTCCCGCTGGGTGTCCACACCGGAGACCTCCGCCCACGTCGCCGGGCACGCGGTCGACATCGGCCCGCGCGCCTCCGCGGCGTGGCTGGCGCGGCACGGCGCCGCCTACGGGCTGTGCCAGATCTACCGGAACGAGCCCTGGCACTACGAACTGCGCCCCGAAGCGGCCGTGCACGGCCCGCCGCCCATGTACGCCGACCCTTCAGAGGACCCGCGCAACCGGCGGTGACCAGCGCCTCCGGCCCGCTGCGAACGCCCGCCGAAAAACGCGCTCGAGCGGGAGCCGCTGCGCCCGTACGATGTCGGGCAGGCCCGTGCACGGCAATGCGGGCAGCGCTTCGGACGCGCACCGCGCGGGCCGGGCAGGGGAGAGGGGTCCGGCGACGATGGAGGTTCCCAGCGCGGCACGGGCGGTCGCAGCGGCGAAGGCGGTCGCCGCATCCGTCGGCCTGCGTGCCGACGACGCGATCGTCCTGAACGACTCGAACAAGCTCACACTGCGACTCCTGCCCTGCGACGTGCTCGCCCGGGTCGCCCCCGCCTCCCACGGGATCGCGCAGTTCGAGATCGACATCGCCCAGCGCCTCGGCGAGTCCGGTCGCCCGGTGGCCGCTCTCGATCCCCGCGCGGAACCGCGTGTCTACGCCCGCGACGGCTTCGACATCACCCTGTGGACCTACTACCCGCCCGTCTCGGCCCAGGAGGTCCCTCCGGCCGAGTACGCCGCCGCGCTCGCACGGCTGCACGCCGGCATGCGGTCGCTCGACCTGCCGACGCCGCACGTCACCGACCGGGTCGGAGAGGCGCAGCAGATCCTCGCCGACCGGGACCTCAGTCCCGAACTCGCCGAACCGGATCGGCGGCTCCTCGCCGAGACGCTGCGCGACCTGCGGAGCGAGATCGACGGCCGCGGCAAGGAGCAGATCCTCCACGGCGAACCGCACCCGGGCAACCTGCTCGCGACCGCCGAGGGGCCACTGTTCATCGACTTCGAGACCTGCTGCCGCGGGCCCGTCGAGTTCGACATCGCGCACGCGCCCGAATCGCTCGAGGAGCACTATCCGGGCGCCGACCGGGAACTGGTGCGCCAGTGCCGCATCCTGAAGCTCGCCATGGTCGTGACCTGGCGCTGGGACCGCGACGACCGACTTCCCGACGGCCGCCGCCGGGGCGAGGAGTGGTTCGCCGAGATGTGCGCGGCCCTCGGCCGCTGAGGCCACGACCTGCCCGGCCGCCGCGCACTCGTGCGCGCCTTAGTATCGACGACCATGGACCAGCACACGTGGGACCGGAAGCACGACCCCGACGTGCGCATCCGCTACATCATGGCGTTCCTGCCCGTCGCGTGGGCGGGCGTGTCCTCGGTCTTCACCTGGTCCGAGTGCCGGGTCGAGTCGTTGGGGGGGGGGGGGGGGGGCCCCCCCCCCGCCCCCCCCCCCGGGGGCCCCGGGGGGGGGCCCGGGCGCGTGCGCCCCCCCGGC
>NZ_JAPZVR010000001.1:351976-363803 GCF_027622855.1 Glycomyces algeriensis
CCGGGCTCCGCCCGCGGGCCGGTGGGGGGGTCGGGGTGGGTGGGGGTGTTGTGCCCCCCCCCCCCCCCCCCCACGACCGTCGTCGAACTCGAAGGGGGCCGCTGGCGCTTCCGCCGCCAGGTCTGGCCCGCGTCGCACCCGGCGAAACTCGCCGCGCAGCTGTACACGACCTCGCTGGAGGAGCGGCTGAACACCCGCACCGGGACGCGACCGGCCGCCGGGGAGACCGCCGACCTGTAGCGCTTAGGTGCCGCTCGATACCCTTGCGGCCCAAGGAATCGCGGAGCACGAGCGGCTACTTGCGGACCATCTCCAGCCCGGCCGGCACGGCGTCGCTGCCTTCGCCGTTGAGCGCGTGGAGTCCTTCGGCCACGAACCGGGCCACCGCGACGGCTCCGGCGGTCGTGTAGTGCGTGTTGTCCTTCTTGAGGTCGGCGCTCACCTCGATGCCGCGCTCGGCGGCGGCGCCGTGCACGAAGAGCGCGGCCGAGGCCTCCTCGCCGAGCCAGGTGTAGAGCCAGCGGGTGAACGCGTTGAGATCGATCACCGGCACGTCGAGCTCGTGCCCGAGGCGGCGCACCTCGGCCGGGTACGGGCCGTGCGAGTACCGCAGGGCCCCTTCGGGAGTGAACATCCGCCGCTCGACGCTGGTGGTGAGCACCGGCTTCGCGCCGGCGGCGCGGACCTCCTCGATGAAGGCGGTGAGCCGCTCGCGGTAGCCGCCCTCGGCGGCGAGGGTCTCGGGCTCCTTCTGGTCGTTGTGGCCGAAGCCGAACACGACGGTGTCGCCCGGTTGCAGCTCGTCCGTGATGAGCTTCCAGTTGCCCCGCTCCCGGAAGGTCGCGGTCGTGGCACCGCCGAAGGCGCGGTTGCTCACCGGCTCGGCGAGGAACGCGGCGAGCTCGTCGCCCCAGCCCAGGAGCGGCAGCTCGGCGTGCCCGGCGGAGTCGCCGTTGTCGGTCGGAGCGACGGTCGAGTCGCCGGCGAGGTGAATCATGATCTGCCTTTCACGATGCGGTGGCGCGCGCCGAAGCGCTGTAGGAAAGCGGTTGCGCCGAGGGTATCGGCATCGTAGCGAGGGTGGGCACCGTGCGCGAGGCCCCCTGGGCGGGCGGTTTTCGGCCCGCCCAGGACCCGTTTTGCTCCCCGAACACCGCAGAAATTAAGAAAATCAATCTCCACCTCTTGAAAATTAAGATTCTGACGAGTACAAATTGAGGTATGGCAGATGAAGCATTGGATTGGCAGGAACTCACGAACCTGACCCGGGGGCAGTCGTTCACCGTCGAGCGCGTGCGCCTCGACGAGAGCGGCGTCGCGATCGAGGGCGCGTTCGAGCTCCCGCAGCTCGCGCAGCTCAGCGCCGAGGACCAGGTCTTCGTCACCGCGTTCGTGCGGTGCCACGGCTCCATCAAGGAGATGGAGCGGACCTTCGGCGTCAGCTACCCCACGATCAAGTCCCGGCTCAACCGGATCACGCAGGCCCTCGACTTCGTCGAGACCGACCCGGCGCCCTCCCGCGCCGACGTCATCGAACGCCTGCGCCGCGGCGAGATCAACGCCGAGCAGGCACTGTCCGAACTGGAAGGATCGCCGTGATGCCGCACCTCGTCACCGTCCGGGTCGTGCGCCCCGGGCACCGCACCCTCCGGCTCTGGATCCCCGTGCTCCTCCTGGTGATCCTGCTGTCGCCGATCCTCCTGCTGGCACTCCTGGGCGGCGTCATCGCCTGCATGGTCTTCGACATGCGAGTGCTGCCGACCTTCGCCGGCGTCTGGCGCGTCATCGCCGCACTCCCCGGCTCCCGCTTCGACATCGAGCAGGGCCGCCACGCCTTCCTCGTGAACATCCGTTAAGAGAGGTCCCGAAATGAACGAACAGCGCAAAGCCATCCTGGACATGCTGGCCGCAGGCACCATCACCGCCACCGAGGCCGAACGGCTGCTCGTCGCCCTCGAGGCGGGCGAGCCCGCCCCGAGCGCCGCCGGCCGGCCCAAGGGCAAGCCGAAGTACCTCCGCCTCGTCGTGGAGTACGTCGACAACGGCGAACCCGGCCGCGTCAACATCCGCGTGCCGCTGGCGCTCCTGCGCGCCGGGGTGCGGCTGACGGCCCTCGTCCCGCCGCAGGCGCTCGAGAAGGCCAACACCGAGATGGCCAAGTCCGGCGTCCCGTTCGACCTGACCCAGCTCAAGCCCGACGAGCTCGAAGAGCTCGTGAACCACCTCGACGAGGTGATCGTGGACATCGACAGCGCCGATGCCCAGGTCCGGATCTTCAGCGAGTAGCCCGATGTGGCGGATCCGGCTGGCGGCCGGCCTGATGCGGGCGCGGTGGCGGGCCGCGCCCCGCCGCCACCTCAGGCGCTGGGCGCGCCAGGCCTGAGCGGCGACCCGTCAGTCCCTTTCGGTCTGAGCTCCACTTCGTCTCCGCCGCATATGGTCTCGCCGGCATTCGAGCGACTTGCGCGAACCGCCGCAAACCAGGTCTTGTAGGGTGGCTGCAGCTCACCTCGACACCCCGAGGCCGGTCCGGAAGGCGGGAACCGACATGCAGTCCATCGACATCGACCCCGAATCGCTGCGGAAGGGCGCCGAACAGCTCGACCAGGCCAAGGCCTCCGTCCAGGCGCGGTACGAGCAGTTCCGGACCGAGGCCGAGTCCCTCTTCGACGCGTTCGGCGGCGACGACATCGGCTCGATCCTCGGCGAGGCCCACACCGCCTGCCTCGAAGCGGCGAGGGAGTGCTTCGAGACGAACATCGAGGGCCTCGCGGACTACGCGGAATGCCTGCGCGGCTTCGCCGACGACTATCAGGCCGCCGACGACGACGCCGCCGCGGACCTCGACGCCCTCTTCGCCGGCCTCGTGCCGCAGCAGCCGGTCCAGTAAGGAGACGCGCCCGTGGGAATGCAACTGCCGTCGGAACTCGTATCGATCCTGGGGGCGCTCGGCTACAGCTGGCCGGAGTCCGACGAGGAGAAGCTGTTCGAGCTGGCCGGCACCTGGACCGGCATGGCCGGCACCATCTCCGGCTCGGTCGACGAACTGAACGCCGCCGCACGGACCGTCCTCGACGCCAACTACGGCAAGGACATCGACGCCTTCAGCGCGGAATGGGACGACGAGGAGTCCTCCAACCGCAACATCGGGGACACCGCCGACCCCTTGAACGTCATCGGCATCGGCCTCACCGCGGCCGCGGGCCTGACCCTCGCCCTCAAGATCCAGGTGATCGTGCAACTGGTGATCCTCATGGTCCAGATCGCCTACGCGATCGCCACCGCCGCGATCACGTTCGGCGCCTCGCTCCTGCAGATCCCGGTCTTCAAGACCATCACCGGCAAGATCATCGACATGCTCGTGGGCATGGCCACCGAGGCGGTGCTCAGTGGGAACCGGTAGGTCGCGGAGCTCCTCGCCGCGCAAGACCAGCTCCACCCGCGGGCAGCTCCTCTCGGGCGTGCTCAACAGCACGAGCACCTTCAAGACCGCCAAGGGCCCGGCGGCCCCCGCGCCGCCCAAGAAGCGCAAGCGCCCGCCGCGCCAGTCCGTCGCCAACGACCCCTACCAGCGCCCCAAGTTCAACAAGTCCACCAAGGACAAGATCTGGGAGAACGCCGAGAAGGCCAGCGCCGACGGCAAAGTGCGCGACCCGCTCACCGGCAAGGTCATGGACAAGAAGGACCGCTGGGACGGCGGCCACGCCCCCGACTGGGAGTTCCGCAAGCACAAGGCCGCGGCCGAGCAGTACGGGACGACCATCTACCCGCGCAGCCAGTTCGTCAAGGACTACAACACCCCCGACCACGTCATCCCCGAGCTCCCGAGCTCGAACCAGAGCCACGCGGGCGAGGGCAAGGGCGACGAGTGGGCGAAGCTGCTGAAGAACCGGTACGGCACGCCGCCTCCCTAGCCGGGGCGCAGCCAAGGTACGGTTCGACCGGCCTCCGAGTGAGTCTGTACTCTCAGTAAGGAACTGACATGCCGATTTCCGAAGCCGACAAGCGCGTCGGACTGAAGGTGGCGGACGCCTTCGACGACGGCGAGTTCGACCGGGTCGCCCGGTTCTGGACCGAGGACGAGTCGGCGTTCGTCGACGTCGCCAAGTACGACGGCTCGCCGGGTCCCGGCATCGCCTCGTACGCGACGCTCGGCCTCTCCGCCGCACCGCTCATGGACGGCTCGACCGAGATGCCGTTCCGCGTCGAGATCTGCGGCGCGGCCGACGACGGCTACGACGGCTTCGCGAACATGCTCGCCTCGGTGGCGTTCGAAGTCCTGGACGGCGGGTTCGTCTATCCCGACCGCATCATCGGCGGCGTGGTGGAGGGGTACTACCCGGACCTCGAGATGAAGCACCTGCTGCTCATGTCCCCGTTCCTGTGGGGCGAGCGGCTGCGCTCGTTCGACGCGGGGGGGCGACAGGTCGCGTTCCTGCAGGCCGTGCCGATCTCGAACGCGGAGCTGGACCTCGCCATGCGCACGAGCGTCGATGAGATGACCGACCTCTTGATGGCGCGCGGCGCCGAGCCGACCGACCTGGCGCGGGCCTCGGTCGTCTGACCCACCGGGAGGGGATCACTCCCGCTTTCACGGCCACCAGGGCCGGGCGCATCGCGCCCGGCCCTGGTGTCGTTCCTCTTGGCAGTGCACAGAACGGCAGTGCGCAGATCTGGTGGAACTCGGTGACGGTGAGGTCGTGGAAGACGGCTCGGCCCGCGTCGGTGAACAGGCCCAGCCGGTCGTCCCCCGGCCGGGCGTACACCAGGCTCGAGTGCACGTCCGGCGGTTGGTCGGGAATGGCCGGTCAGCATGAGCGGACCGGCCATTCCGAATGGCTCTCGGTCATATTTCCGATCGGTACGGCGGGTTCGCGCCCGCCCGCGAGCAGGTGATGGCCGCGACCTGCGAGGCGAAGTCGACCGCTTCGCGCGCTTCGGAGGCCGTGAGGCGCGCGAGGTCGTCAGGGCGCAGGCGCCCGTTCCGGTCCAGCCAATCGAGCAAAGCGCCGCCGAAGGAGTCGCCCGCGCCGACCGTGTCGACCATGTCGACGGGAGCGGCGGGCACGTCGAACGCCGCGCCTCCGGTCCGCACCAGCGAGCCCTTGCCGCCGCGGGTGATGACGACCAGCTTGCGGCCCTGGGCGATCCAGGCATCGGCGAGTTCAGCAGGGTCGGACCCGGGCCAGATCCACTCCAGGTCCTCGTCGGAGACCTTCACGATCGCCGCGAACTCGAGCCAGCGTTCCAGGCGCGCCCGGTAGGCCTCACGGTCGCCGAGGAGCGCGGGGCGCACGTTCGGGTCGAGGCTGATCGTGGTGTGCGCGCTGAGTTCCTCGAGCCACTGCTCGATCGCCGGTCCGCCGGGGTCGACGGCGAGTGCGAGCGACCCGGCGTGCACCGCGTCGAGGCCCGGCTGGCGCGGCAGTTCGCTCGGGGCCCACTGCCAGTCGGCGGTGCCGTCGACGTGGAACGCGTAGTCCGCCGATCCTCCGGGGCCGACCGAGACGATGGCCAGGCTCGTCGGCTCCGCAGCGTCCACGATCCACCGCAGGTCCACATCGGATTCGGCCAGGTGGGTGCGCAGGAACCTCCCGAAGGCGTCTCCGGAGAGCCGACCCAGGAACGCGACCGCACTGCCCAAGCGCCCCAAGGTGACGGCGACGTTCATCGGGCTGCCGCCCGGATGTGCGACCGGACGGCGGGCGTCCTCCTGGTCGACATTGAGGTCGATCAATGCCTCGCCGATGACTCCGATCACGCCCGTACCAGCCTCTCGCCGTCCCACCGCACCGGAATCGGGTCGGTGAGCTCGCCTATTAACCCGCCGTCCTCGATATTGCGGAAGCCGAATGATAACCGTCTGCCCGTCCACGTCGTGGAGTCGTGCGGCGTACAGGCTCTCGTGCTCCGTCTTCGCGCATGAAAGCGGCGGGAACCGCCCGTGTCCGGCCTTCGCTAGTCTGTCTCCAGCACCCCTTGCGACCCGTCCCCTCTGGAGGCAGCTCCGTGGAGTTGCGAATCCTGGGTGAGCTCGAAGTGCGGCACGAGGGCCTCGACGTGCCGATCAGCGGCACCCAGCAGCGCAAGGCGCTGGCCGTCCTCCTCCTGGAATCGGGCCGCACGGTGTCGATGCAGCGGCTCATCGAGGCGCTCTGGCAAGGCGAACCGCCGAACTCGGCATCGAACCCGACCGCCGCCTGCGCAACCTCTACGTCGCCATCCTCCGCGAAGACCCCAGCCTGGACCTGGTGCCGAGGGCACCCGCCGCGCCGCCGCGACCCGAACCGGCCCGCACCGCCGATGCCGCGACCGCTGCGGCGCCCGTGGCCCGCCGGCCCGCCGCACCGGCCGCCGGACCCAAACGCGCGCCCGCCCGGCCCTCCCGCCTGTCGTCCCGCGGCTTCTCCCGGCTGGTCGCACTCGGTCTCGTCGGGTTCGCCGTCATTGTGGCGACCGCAGGGGACGAGCGCCGCAGCGAAGCGGCCGACCTCGGCGCGAGCATCGCGAACGAGGCCCCCTGGACTTACCCCGCGACCCTGCTCGGTCCCGGGCCCGGCGTGTTAGGAATGATCATGGTCCTTCACCGCTCCTATGACGCCGTGATCGTCGGCGGCGGCCACAACGGCCTCGTCTCCGCGGCCTACCTGGCCCGCGCCGGACGCCGCGTCCTCGTCCTGGAACGCTTGGGCCGCACCGGAGGCGCCGCGATATCGGCGCCCGCGTTCCCCGGCGTCGACGCCCGCCTCTCGCGGTACTCGTACCTGGTGAGCCTCCTGCCGCGCAAGATCGTCGACGACCTCGGCCTGCGGTTCGACCTGCGCAAGCGCAGCGTCTCCTCCTACACCCCGACCGAGCGCCGAGGCCGCGACACCGGCCTCCTCGTCACCCGCGACGCGGGCCGCACCAGGGAGTCCTTCGCCCGGCTCACCGGCTCGGAACGCGAGTTCGCGGCCTGGCAGGACTTCTACGGCAAGGCCGCGCACGTCGCAGAGCGGGTCTTCCCCACCCTCACCGCCCCACTACCCACAGAGGACGAACTGCGCGAGCGCGTGGGCGACGACCGGATCTGGGGCATGTTCTTCCAACAGACCCTCGGCGAGACCATCGAGCAGACCTTCACCGACGACCTCGTGCGCGGCGTCGTGCTCACCGACGGCCTCATCGGCACCTTCACCTCCGCATGGGCCGAGGACCTGCGGCAGAACCGGTGCTTCCTGTACCACGTGATCGGCGGCGGCACCGGCGACTGGGACGTCCCCGTCGGTGGCATGGGCGCCCTCACCGACGAACTCGCCCGCGCCGCACGCGAGGCGGGCGCCGAGATCCTCACCGGCCATGAGGTCACGGCCATCGCCACCGACGGACAACGCGCCGAGGTGACCTACCAGCACGAGCAGCGGACCGCCACGGTCGACGCCGGGCACGTGCTCGTGAACGCCTCGCCCGAGGCGCTGGCAGACCTGCTCGGCCAAGAGCGGCCCGAACCCGCCGAAGGGGCGCAACTGAAGGTCAACATGCTGCTCAAGCGGCTGCCGAGGTTGCGGGACACCGGCGTCGACCCCCGCGAGGCCTTCGCCGGGACCTTCCACGTCACCGAGTCCTTCGAGCAGCTCGAAGCCGCCTACGCCGAGGCGGCCGCCGGGCGGCTCCCGTCGCAGCCGCCCTCCGAGATCTACTGCCACTCCCTCTCCGACCCGTCGATCCTGGGGGAGGCGCTGGCGCGCGAGGGCTACCAGACGCTGACGCTGTTCGGACTCCACACGCCCGCAAGGCTTTTCGACGGCTCCGGGGATGAGAAGGCGCGGTTGCTCGCGGCCACCGTCGCCCAGCTCGACCGGTACCTCGCCGAACCGCTGGCCGACTGCCTGGCCACCGACGGCGACGGCGCGCCGTGCATGGAGGCGAAGACCCCGGTCGACCTCGAACGCGACCTCAGGCTCCCCGGCGGCAACATCTTCCACCGGGACCTGTCCTGGCCGTTCCGCACGGATGCGGCGACCGGCCGGTGGGGCGTGGAGACCGGGCACCCGAACGTGCTCCTCTGCGGCGCCGGGGCCGTGCGCGGCGGCGGCGTGAGCGGGATCCCCGGGCACAACGCGGCCATGGCGGTCCTCGAAGCCCGGCCGGGCGTCGGACCCCGCACGTAGACTGCCCGGCAGAGGCGAAGGAGGGGGCGATGGCCCAGATCGACGCGGTCATGGCCGAGCTGGCCGAGCTCGAGGACCCGAGGATCCGCGAAGTGAATGAGCGGCACGGCGACGACCACGGCGTGAACCTCACGAAGCTGCGCGCCGTCGCCAAGCGGCTCAAGACGCAGCAGGACCTGGCCCGCGAGCTGTGGGCCACCGGCGACACCGCCGCGAGGCTGCTCGCGCTGCTGGTCTGCCGTCCGAAGGCTTTCGAGCAGGACGAGCTCGACGCGATGCTGCGCGGCGCGCGGACCCCGAAGGTCCAGGACTGGCTCGTGAACTACGTGGTCAAGAAGCATCCCCAGGCCGAAGCGCTGCGCCTGGCGTGGATCGACGACCCCGACCCGGCGACCGCCTCCGCGGGCTGGGCGCTGACGAGCGAGCGCGTCCAGAAGCGGCCCGAGGGTCTCGACCTCCCGGGCCTGCTCGACGTGATCGAGGCCGAGATGAAGGACGCCCCCGACCGTCTCCAATGGGCGATGAACCAGTGCCTGGCCCAGATCGGCATCTCGCACGCCGACCTCCGCGAGCGCGCCATCGCCATCGGCGAGCGGCTCGAAGTGCTCAAGGACTACCCGACGCCCCCGAACTGCACCTCGCCCTACGCGCCGATCTGGATCGAGGAGATCGTGCGGCGGCAGGAGGCCGGCAAGGCCTGACGGTCCCCGTCAGGACTCGAGCGGCGGTTCGTCCTCGTCCGGGCCGGGCAGGAACGGCAGGGAGTCCTCGACCCCGAGCAGGTGGTTCGCCATGCGGATGCGGGCGGCGTCCGGGTCGTGGTACTTCAGGGCCCGCCAGATCGCGTTGTGCTCGCCGTGCGTGCGCCGGTCGATGCCCTCCTCGCGGAGGCTCCGCCACAGCCGCTCCCTGACGGTGCGGCTGGCGAAGGTCTCGATCATGCCGGTGAGCACCGGGTTGCCGGTGTGCGCGGCGATGATGCGGTGGAAGGCGATGTCGATCTCGATGATCCGCTCGTGCGCCTCGGGGTTCTCGTCGAGGATGCGGCCGGCCTCCTCGAGCAGGGCTTCGGCCTCTTTGAGGGCCTCGTCGGTGATCCTCGTGGCGGCGAGGCGGGCCGCCTCACATTCGAGCAGGCGGCGGATGGCGTGGAGGTGCAGGGTCTGCCCGTCGCCCTGGAGGTCGACGACGAAGCCCATCGGCGCGAGGAGCTGCGAGACGTCGAGGTCGGTGACGTAGGTGCCGTCGCCCTGCCGCGAGTTGAGGATGCCGAGGATCGACAGGGCCCGGACGCCTTCGCGGAGCGAGCCGCGGGAGACGCCCAGGGTCTCGGCGAGCTCCTTCTCCACGGGCAGGCGCTCGCCCGGCTGGAGGTCGCCGTTGAGGATCATGTGTTTGATGCCGTTGACGACATCGTCCGTGCGGGACATGGGTGCAAGTATCGCCGAGCCGCGCGCGAACCGCAACAATGGTCGGATCTTTCGCGTCGGGACCGGCGCTGCGCACGGAACAAGAGGGCCTTCCGGGTCCGGGCGCAGTGTGCAGTCTGCGTTGCCCGGCCGGAAGGCCCCCGGCCGCGAGCCGTACGACAGCGAATCGACCCCCCGACCCTCACATCGCGCTCGCGGCCGTCCCGGAGGCGGACCCCCGGGACGTCTCTACCCCTTGATGGCCCCCGTGATGACGGCCTTGGTGAAGTGCTTCTGGATGAACGGGTACATGATCACGATCGGGATCACGGTGCAGACCACGACCGCCATCTTGAGCGCCGCGGTGGGTGCGGCCTCGCCCTGGTCCTGGTACTGCGCCGTGGCGGAGGCGCCCTCGGGCAGGCCCTGCGTGGACATGAGCATCCGCTGCAGGACCACCTGGATCGGCTGGGTCTCCAGGCCGGGCGTGTAGAGCACGGCCGAGAAGTAGATGTTCCAGTAGCCCACGGCGTAGAACAGGGCGACGACCGCGAGGATCGCCTTTGACATGGGCAGCACGATCGTGAGGAGGATCCGGAACTCGCCGGCGCCGTCGATGCGGGCCGCGTCCAGCAGCTCGCCGGGGATCGTGTTCATGAAGAACGCCCGCAGCACGATCAGGTTGAACGCGCTCAAGGCGACCGGCAGGATCAGCGACAGGTAGTCGTTGAACAGGCCGAGCTTCTGCACCACCAGGAAGCTGGGGTACATGCCGGGGCCGAACAGGAACGTGAACAGCACGAGCATGAGGATCGGCCGGTGCAGGAGCGAGCCGGTGCGCGAGAGGGCGTAGGCCCCGCAGACGGTGAGCACCATGCTGAAGGCGGTGCCGCCCGTCGTGAGGATGATCGTGAGGAGGAGGGAGTCGGTGAGCGCGCCGCCGGAGAAGATCTCGGTGTACGCGGCCAGGCTCAGGTCGGTGGGGATGAGCAGCAGGTTCCCGCCCGCTCTGGAGAGGGCGTCCTCGCTGGCGAAGCTGGTGGCCACGATCGCCCACAGCGGCACCAGGATCGCGCCCGCGTAGGCGATCAGGAACAGCGCCTTGACGCTCTTCCCGACCAAGGACGGCTCCTCGTCCCACATGGGGCGGTTGCTCTGGCGGCGGGGCTTGGGCTTGATGTCCACGGCGGTCATGACTTCTGGTAGATCCCTTGCTCTCCGAGGCGGTGCGCGACCTTGTTGGCGGCGAGGATCAGGACGAGCCCGATCGCGCCCTTGAACAGGCCGGCCGCCGTGCCGAACGAGGCCCCTTCGGTGCCGATGACGCTGCGGTAGTACACGTAGGTGTCGAGCACTTCGGTGGCCTGGTAGCCGATGGCGTTGCGCTGCAGCTGGTACTGCTCGAACCCGACGGAGAGGATGCCGCCGATCTGGAGGATGAGCAGGAGGATGATCACCGGTCTGATGCCCGGCAGGGTGATGTGCCACATGCGGCGCCAGCGGTTGGCGCCGTCGACCGCGGCGGCCTCGTAGAGGCTCGGGTTGATCGAGGCGAGGGCCGCGAGGAAGATGATCATGCCCCAGCCCGCGTCCTTCCACGCCCACTGCATCCACGCCAGCACCAGGAACGTGTCCGGGTTCGAGGTGAAGGTGAGGCGGTCGCCGCCGAGGCTCATGAGCCAGTTGGAGACCAGCCCGTCGGCGCCTAGGACCTGGACGAACACGGTGACGACCAGGACCCAGGAGAAGAAGTACGGCAGGTACACGATGGACTGGAACGTGGACCGGACCTTGGTGGAGACCACCGAGTGCATGACCAGCGCGAGCACGACTGAGAGCGGGAACAGGAACAGCAGGTGCGCGGCGGCGAACTTCAGCGTGTTCAGCAGGGCCGGAACGAAGTACGGGTCGTTGAAGAGCCGCTCGAACCACGCGAAGCCGACGAACGGGTTCTCCCAGAACGGCCGGTGGGGGCTGTAGTCCATGAACGCGATGATGTTCCAGGCCGAAGGCCAGTAGAAGAACAGCGCGAGCTGGACGATGACCGGGAGGGCCAGCACCAGGAGGGGCCAGTCGTGCCGGAGCCGCTGGGCAGCGGACCGCTTGCGTTTGACGATGCGCGCGTTCGGAGTCCGGGCCGTGGTCGGCGGGGCCTCGCTTTGCAGAGTTGCCATGGGAGTTCCAGTCTCAAGTCCGAGTTCGGCGGGTGTGAGCGGCCGGGGGGGCCCCGCGGGGGGGGGGGGGGCGGCGCCGCCCGGGGGGGGGGGG
>NZ_JAPZVR010000001.1:363813-455271 GCF_027622855.1 Glycomyces algeriensis
TATGGGTGGCCGGGTGGGTCCCGGACTACTGCGGTGGGGGGGGGGGGGGGGGGGGGGGGGCGCCGGGGGGGGGGGCCCCCCCGGCGCCCGTCACTGCTCGTTGAGGCTCTTGTAGATGTCGGTGTAGAACGTGCGGGCCTCTTCGCCGCCGTTGTCCAGGAAGGTCTGCACCATGTCCGGGATCGTGGAGAGCTCGGCCCGCCCGAAGGCGATGTCGTTCTGCTGGTCGTTCAGGGTCTGCGAGGCGGACTTCGACGCGGCCGGGGCCTCGATGCGGACGCCCTCGAAGATGCTCGGGACGATGAACTCCTGGCACAGGGCGTTGAACTCGAAGTGCGCCTGGACGACCTCGGGGATACCGGTGAGGAACCGCTGGACCTTGCCGGAGTACTGCTTGAGGTTGACCGGCGCCTGGACGATCTTCTGGCCGTGCTCGGTGTGGACCGGGTTGCCGCCGGCGTCGTACTCGAAGTGCTCGCCTTCGACGCCGTATTCCAGGAGCTCGTTCTCCTTGGTGCCGTAGGGCGCCGAGCACCAGTTGGCGACGTCGAGGAGTTCTTCGACCTGCTCCTTGGAGAGGTCCTTGTTCAGGAAGGTCCAGCCGTCGACGGAGGTACTCGCCTTGAGCGTGGGCTTGCGGCCCTTCGCGCCGATCGGCGGGACCGGCACGATCGCGCCTTCGGCCTGGCCGTCCCTGACCTTGGTCGTGTAGTCGTACCAGCGGACCGGGTTCTCCTGCGAGAACAGCGTGGTCCCGGCGATCTGCAGCGCCCCGTTGTCCAGCGTGCCGGTGGGGGCGTCCGGGTGGATGAGCTTCTCGTCCCACAGGGTGCGGCGGAACTCCAGCATCTCGGTGAACTCGGGCTTCTCGCAGTCGTTGACGAGCTTGCCCTGCTCGTCGTCCCAGGACCAGCCTTCGTCGCCGACCAGGCCGAACAGCTGCGGGAGGATCCAGTCGACGCCGCCGAAGGCCCATTTGCCGTTCGCGTCGTCCGACCATTCCCGGCAGGCCTCGAGCAGCTCTTCGACCGTGGTCGGCATCGCGATGCCCGCGGCCTCCATGAGGTCGACGCGGGTGAACAGCGCGTTGCCCGGGCCGCCGCTGAAGGTGGAGGGGATGCCGTAGAGGCGCGCGCTCTCGGGGTCGCTCGCGTCCGTGGACCAGACCGACTGCGCCCACGACTGGGTCGGTAGGCCGGCCAGGAGCGGCCAGCGCCCGGAGATGTCGCCCTTGAGGATGTCGGTCAGGTCGTAGAACGAGTTGACGACGGTCTCGGGGAAGTTCGTGTGGGAGCCGAGCATCCAGCTGAAGAGCAGGATGCCGTCCCCGTACTCGTTGGCGTTGAGCCACTGGACCGAGGTGTCGGCGTAGGTGTTGCCGTCGGCCTGGCGGAGGTTCACGGTCGTGCCGCCCCAGGCGTCGCGGAGCGCCGCGAAGTAGGGGTCGTCGTTCGAGGGGGCCTCGCCCCAGAACGGGACGGTGATCTCGTAGGTGCCGCTGTTCGAGGGCACCTCGGTGACGGCCTCGACCGGCTCGGGGTACGAGGTGAACCCGGAGGGGTGGTTCGGCGGGTCGCCGACCAGGTCGGGTTCGGCCGGGAGCGGCCATTCCTTGTACTCGGGCAGGAAGTCGAAGCCCTCGGTCGCCTGCGTGGAGCCCTCGCCGGTCTGGATGTCGGAGCAGGCGGCGGCGAAGGGCAGTCCCGCGGCGCCGACGGCGCCGAGACCGGCGACCTTGAAGAGGGAGCGGCGCCGCAGCGGTGCGGAGGAGGAGTCGGGCATCGGTGGCCTTTCGGTCGTGCTGCCGCGAGGGACGGGTGGCAGCGAGGGATCTAAATTTGGATATGCCTTCAAACAAACGGTAGCGAGGTGGGGCCCCTGAGGCAAGGCCTCAGACCCGGAAAGATCAGATGATTCCGTAGTCTTGCGAGATCGATGCGGAGCCGTTATGCGGCAAACGCTGGCTTTTCATTGCCAGATGCTAAATCCCGCCAATGGGTCATCAGATCATTCGCTACCGGATCTCGAAGAGGCGCGCGGCCGGGCCGGCGGGCACCTCGAGCACCGGCGCGCCCCCGCCGGTGCGGACCGCCCACTGCGGCAGCGCGGCCGGGTACACCTGCTCGACCGTCCGCCCTTCCAGTTCCGGCAGCCCGATCTCGGCGGCCTCGCCCCGCGACCACACCGCCAGCAGCGACTGGGCGCCCGCGTCGAGGCGCAGCGCCAGGACCTCGTCCTCCCAGCCGGGCAGCCCGAGCGGCCATGACGGCACCGACGCCGCGATGCGGTGGCGCCAGTCCTTGTGGAGCGCAATCGCTTCGCGCACCAGCGCGGACTGCTCGGCGCTCAGCTCGTTGAGGAACCCGGAGAGGTAGAGCCGGCCCATGACGCCGGACGTCATCGCGAACGCCGTCTCCTCCGCGCTCATCGACGCGGCGGGATAGGCCCAGTTCCCGGCCTGCTCGGGCGTGACGCTCGCGGGGGCCGACGCGGCGATCGGCGGGTACCGCAGGAAGTCCTGCTGGTCGCTGGTGGACTGCAGATGGGCCACCGACAGGATGTTGTAGTCCATGCGCAGCGCGCCCGAACCGCAGTTCTCGAACAGGACCCCCGGATGCCGGTCCTGCACGCCGAGCAGCCAGTCGCGGAAGGCCCGGGTGTGTCCGAGCAGGCCGGTTCCTGGAGCGTCGGCGTCCACTTCGGTCCCGGCACCGATGTTCCGGTTGTAGTCGAGCTTGAAGAACGCGAGCCCGAACTCGTCCACGAGCCGGTCCACGGCCTCGTCGAGGTGCGCGCGTGCCGCCGGATGGCGGAAGTCGAGTTGGTAGTGCCCCGCCGCGATGACGCGTTCGCCGTACCGCTGGAAGAACGCGTCCTCGGGCAGCCGCTTCGCCATCGGCGAGTCGACGCCCACCGCTTCGGGTTCGAGCCACAGACCCGGGCGCATGCCGTTGGCGCGGATGGCGTCGACGACCGACAGCAGGCCGCCGGTGAACCGCCCGGAGCCTTCACGCCATTCGCCCGCGCTGACCCACCAGGCGCTGCCGGGCGCGGCGAACCATCCGGCGTCGATGCAGAAGTACTCCGCTCCCGCCGCGGCCGCGGATTCGATGAGCGGCAGCAGCTTCTCCGTCGACGGCTCGCCCATGAGGGTGTTCATGAAGTCGTTGTAGACGATCGGCAGCCGCGCGTCGACCGGCCGCATCCGGCGGATCGCGCGCCGGTAGTCCGTGAGCGCCGCGAAGGCCGCGTCCCGGCCGCGGTCCGCCACGCACAGTCCGGCAGGCACGCTCGTGAACTCCTCGCCGGGGGCCAGCCGCTGCGCGAACTGGTGGTAGAAGTCGGTCGCGCCGTGCACGCCGATCGTGTTCGTGGGACCGGTCTGCGCCACCTCCCAGTGCCAGCCCGCGCTGGTCTCGACCTGCCACGCGAGCGAGGGCCCGGCGGCGCTCGCCAAGACACCGGTGGGGAGGAACGAACCGGTCGACCAGCTCCCGTGACCCGTCACCGGGAAGATCCCGCGCGAGAACTGGCCGTGGAACGCGACATTCACCTCCGGGAGCAGCTCCTTGACGGGACGCTGGTGCCAGCGCCCCTCGGCCAGCCACTCGCTCTCGCCCCACAGCAGCTCCTGCTCGCCGGTGTCGGGCACGGCGACGACCGCCGAGCTCACCGAGAGCAGCACGAGGTCGCGCTCAGACCCGTTGCGCACGGTATGACGGATCTGCAGGCCTGGACCGGCGGCCCGGAACACGCTCGTCACCTCGAGGCCGGTCTCCGCATCGTGCTGGCTGATCCGCAGTTCGCCGTCGAGCGACTCGTGCCCGGCATAGCGCAGCCGCTGGCCGGCCTTCGAATGCAAGAGGCTCTGATCATTCCTGGCGCGCTGCTCACCGGTATTGGTGATCACGTCGACGACCGGCCAGGGGGCGGCCGCTGAAGCCGCGTCGGGACCGGTGGCCAGACGCACGAGTCGCACCGACCGGTCGTCGCCGAAGTCGAAGCCGAGGTGCAGTCCGGGGGCGGCCCACTCGAAGGTCGATGCCTCGTCGGCTCGGCGCGGGGCGGTCGGTGCCACAGATGACTCCACTCTGGATAGAGATGTGTTGATCCTTCAACGAATCAAGCTAGCCGGGAGCCCGGAAGTGTACAAGGGTCGAGGCCCGAAAAGACCGATGAATCTTGCGTCGGGCACCGGCAAATCGGGCACGAGTTATCGCTATTCCGCCATGAAGCGGGCATAACGGTCCGCTAAGGGCGCGTACTGGCCTCGATAGATATGATCTATTTGCTGAGCCACGGATCCGGCGCGGAGTGCGCCCCGCTTCGCGTTCAGGCGTTCGGCTCCCACGGCACGGCGCTGAAGCCCGTGCCGAGGAGGCGGGACAGGTTCCAGAAGTCGTCGTCCACGCCCTCGTGCTCGCCGAGGAGCATGCGCGCGGGCGGGAACGGCCGGCCGGCCCGCAGCTGCGCGATCTCGATGAGGCCGGCGCGCTCCGACTCCGGGTCGACCACGGCCTCCATGGAGGCCAGCGCGCGGCGGATCGCGGGCTGGAAGGTGCCCTCCTCCCAGAGCGCTTCGATCTCGTCGAGCTCGATCGTGACGAACCCGCCCGGCGCGGCCGCCACCGCCTCGCGCAGCATTGCGGCGTGGTCGTCGAGGGGCCCTTCGTATTCGAACAGCCGATTGAGCGCCGGCAGGGCGGCGTCGAGCTGGGCGAGCGCCCGGTCCTTGGCTGCCAGGGGCGCGACGGCCTCGACCACCTCGTCCTTCCTGCCGCCGGGCACTTCCACGAAGTCGCCGGTCGCCGGGTCCCACTCGGCGTAGTACGCGTCCCGGTCGGCCTTGATCACGATGGTCTGCGTCCTGATGTCCGCCGGGCGGAACAGGGCGAGCCACAGCAGTGGCACGCAGCGGACGTCGTAGGCGACGACGCCGGTAGCAGAGGCGAAGCCCGCCACCGTGGTCGAGGGGTACAGGGAGTCCTGCTCCGCGGTGCAGAGGTACGAGGAGTTCGGCATGGCCGGAGCCTAACCGCTCATGCCGACACCGACGCCGACACCGCGGCGGCTCCGGGTTGACCAGATATCGACAACTGTCTATGGTGGGGGGAACGAAACGTTCGTCCTCAATGTCGAACGTTTCGACACCTGCGGTGTGCGCCGGCTCCACTCCAACCCCGGCGCCGCACCCGTGCGCCGCCCGCAGCCGCGACGCATCCCGGCCCCGGCCGCCCCAACCCGCGAAGTACCCGAACCTGGAGCTCGAATGAGACTGAGAGCGCTCACATCACGAGGTCGCGGCGCCGCCGCGCTCCTCATCGCCTTCCTGATGGTCCTGTCCGCCCAACTCCTCGCCCCCCAAGCGGCGCAGGCGCAGACCGGACTCACCGTCAACCTCGCCTCGAACGCCGGCCCGTCCGAAGGGGTCGGACTCGGCTTCCTCTACGGCGTCAACGGGGACGGCACCCAGCCGCCCGCCTCCCTCCTCGACCCCCTGCGCATGAACGCCTTCCGCGCGGGCGGCCACATGACCCGCGGCTGGATCGAGGACGGCTACCGCAACGGCCCGGCCACCCAGACCATCCTCAACTCGATCACCTCCCAGGCGCGCCGCTTCACCGCCGCCCCCTACAACGCCCAGTACCAGGCCATCCTCAGCGACATGTACGGCGCCTACGGCGGCCAGGGCGCGAACACCATGTACCCCTGCGACAACGGCAACTGCTCGAACTGGGTGACCTTCCTCGAGACCGTCGTCGGGCAGCTCCGCGACACCGGTCTGCCGATCAGCTACGACGTCTGGAACGAGCCGGACATCGACATCTTCTGGACGCGCGGGGTCAACAGCGCCCAGTACTTCCAGATGTGGGACACCGCGGTCCGCACCATCCAGCGCGTCGACCCCGACGCCGAGATCGTGGGCCCCTCCTTCGCCTACACCCCCGACCGCCGCCCCGAGCAGTGGCAGACCTTCCTCTCGCACGTCAAGGCCGCCGGGACCCTGCCGGACATGATCGCCAACCACACCCTCGGCAACGTCGACGACCCGGTGCGGGTGGGCCAGTCCACGCTCGCCGCGCTGGCCGCCAACGGCATCCCGGCACTCCCGCTCTCCGCCAACGAGTACCAGCCGCAGAACATGCAGACCGCCAACGTGACCGCCTGGTACCTGGCCCGGTTCGCGCAGTCCGACTACGACAACGCCATGCGCGGCAACTGGATCTGCTGCCTCACCCCGAACCTGACCGGGCTGCTGACGCAGGTCAACGGCACCTGGACCACCACGGGCAACTGGTGGGCCATGAAGTCCTATGCGGACATGACCGGGACGCTCCTGCAGACTTCCGGCCAGGTCAACGGCACCGCGATCGCGGCGTCGAAGGACGAGGCCGCCCGCCGGGCGGTCGCGGTCCTGGGCAACATCAACGGCGCCACCGGGTCCACCTCGGTCACCTTCAACGGGCTGTCCTCGGTGCCGTGGCTGACCGAGGGCGGGAACGTCCACGTCACCGTCAACCGCAACCCCGAGGGGACGCTGAGCGCGCCGCAGGTCGTGTACAACCAGGACGTGAGCACCGCCGGCGGTTCGATCACCGTGCCGTTCAACATCCAGAACGGCAACGACGCGTACTCGGTCTACCTCACCCCGGCCACCGGGGGCGGCGGCGAGGACACCGGGCAGCTGCGCTCGGCGGCGTCGGGGCGCTGCGCGGACGTGCCGAACTCGGCGACGGCCAACGGGACCCGCGTCCAGATCTGGGACTGCCACACCGCCGCCAACCAGCAGTGGACGCTCAGCGCCAGTGGCGAGCTCTCCGTCTACAGCGGAGGGTCCCGGCGCTGCCTCGACGCTTCAGGGAACCAGACGACCGCGGGCACGCCCGTGATCATCTGGTCCTGCCACGGCGGCGCGAACCAGCGCTGGACACTGCAATCCGACGGCACGGTGAGGAACGGGCTCTCGGGCCTGTGCCTCGACGTCAACGGCGCGGCCACCGCCAACGGCACTCAGGCGGTGCTGTGGACCTGCCACGGCCAGTCGAACCAGCGCTGGACGCTCGGCTGACCGAGGCTCCGCCCGCCCGCGGTTCAGCGGGCGGGCGGAGCCGTGCTCGAGCGCAGGACGAGTTCCGTGGCGATCTCGACGCGCCGCTTCGGCGGCGTGCGGCCCGCCGCGAGGTCGAGCAGCATCGTCGCCGCCGTGGCGGCCATGTCGTGCAGCGGCTGGCGGACCGAGGTGAGCGGCGGGATCATCCACTTGGCCTTCGGCAGGTCGTCGAAGCCGACCACGCTGAGGTCGTCGGGCACGCGCAGGCCCAGTTCGGCGGCGGCGTGGTAGACGCCGAGCGCCGATCCGTCGTTGCACGCGAAGATCGCCGTGGGCGGGTCGGGGAGTCGCAGCAGGGTCCTGGCGTGGTCGCGGCCGTCCTCGATCTGGAAGTCGCCCACGCACACCAGCTCCGGGTCGACGGGCACGCCGGCGAGGTCCATCGCGGCGCGGAAGCCGTCGAGCCGGGCCCGGCCGGCCAGCACCCGCTCGGGGCCGGTGATGACGGCGATGCGGCGGTGCCCGAGCTCGAGCAGGTGCCGCGTGGCCTCCAGGCCGCCGTTCCAGTTGCTCGTGCCCACGGACGGGTCGTCGTGGCCCGGTTCGCCGGTCGGGTCCACGGCGACGATCGTGATGTCCCTGGTGCGCAAGCGCTCCCGCTGCTCGGCGGTGACACCGCAGAAGACGGGGATGACCCCCACGGGGCGGCGGGCCAGGACGTCCTCGACCCAGCCGCGGCCCGGAACGTGGCTGCCGCCGAGCTCGGAGACGACGACGCCCAGGCCGTTCGCGCGCGCGACGGCGCTGACGCCGTTGATGACCTCGACCGGGTACAGCCCGCGGACCTCGTGGAACAGGAGCTCGATGAGCGGCGCGGGGCGCGAGGGGCGCTTCTGGCGGCGGTAGCCGTACCGGCGGATGAGGGTCTCGACGAGCTCCCGGGTATCGGGCGCTACGTCGAGCCGCCCGTTCACGACCTTGGAGACGGTGGCCACGGAGACGCCGGCGCGTTCGGCGAGCTGCGCGATGGTGAACGGCTCGCCTTCCGGCGCGGCGGGGGAGTCGGTGGAGGAGGTCATTCGTGGATTCTAGCTGCGGTTGCGTGTGCCGTTCCGGGTCGAGGAGCGGCCGTCCCTTGACATCCAGCGAGCGTTATCGGTAACTTATATTCGGAATTTTCGATTTATCAATCGAAAGTTTCGCTCCGCCTCGCGCCCTCGACCCCGCGGGAGGCGACTAGTGCCGACCCCTCCGAGCCCGCGCCCGCAGACCGCGCGGCTCCGCCACTGAATCCATAAAGGAGTCATCGATGCAACCGGCACCCGACCTCGCCGCCCTCCACCGGTGGGCCCGCGTCCTCACCGCCCTGGCGGTGGCGGCCGTGCTCGCCACGGCCGGCCTGCTCGGCCTCGGCGCCCAGCGCGCCGAAGCCCAGCCGACCGCCAGCGACTGGTACACCGTCCAATCGCGCCACTCCGGCCTCGTCCTCGACATCCAGGGCGCCTCGACCGCGACCGGCGCGACCCTTACCCAGTACACGAACTTCGAGGGCATGAACCAGCAGTTCCGGTTCATCGACGTCGGCAACGGCTACCACAAGATCCAGGCCCGCCACTCCGGGCTCGTGCTCGACCTCTGGAACTTCAGCACCGCGAACGGGGCCGCCATCGCCCAGTTCACCGACGTCGGCGGCACCAACCAGCAGTGGAAGGTCACCGAGAACGCCGAAGGCTACTACTCGATCGTCAGCCGCCACTCCGGCAAAGCCCTCGACGTCCACAACTGGTCCACCACCGCCGGCGCCCCGATCGTGCAGTACACCGTCACCGGCGCCACGAACCAGCAGTGGCAGCTCAACCCCGTCGGCGCCACGTGCGGCGCCGACACCGTGATCGCGGACATCCGCGAGGACGCACAGGTCTGATCCCCCATGGGGCGGCCGGCGCCATCGAGCGATACCGAACCGGCCGCCCCGCCCCTTCCCCGTCCGCCGAGAGAAAGCGACCCCATGCAGCGCAGAACCGTCCTGAGCCTCACCGCCGCCACGACCGCCACGGTGGCCGCGTCCCTGATCGCCCCCACGGCGGCCACGGCCCGGCAGGCGCCCGCGACGAGGTTCGCGATCGGCGTCCGCGAGTTCGCCTGGAGCCGCGGCCCGCGCCGCCTCACCACCCGCGTCTTCTACCCCGCCGCCGGCGCCCCGGGCGGCGAGCCCGTGCGCGACGCCCCGCTCGCGGCCGGGAACTTCCCCGTCTGCGAGTTCAGCCACGGCCTCGGCGGCAACCCCGAGAGCTACGGCGTCATCATCCGGCCCCTCGCCGAAGCCGGCTTCATCGTCCCCGCGCCCGTGTTCCCCACGACCACCACGGGCGCCGAGGGCAACGTCGGCGACGTCTACAACGGCAACCAGTCCAAGGACGTCACCGAAGTGCTCACCCGCACGCTCGCCCTCGGGGAGCAAGGCTCCTGCGACCCGTTCGAAGGCCGCATCGACACCACCAACGGCGTCGGCGTCGCCGGGCACTCCCTGGGCGGCATGACCACCCACGGCCTGCTCACCGCCTGGCCCGACAGCCGCGTCAAAGCCGCGATCCCCTTCGCCTGCATCGACATGGGCGCCCCGGCCGTCGCGGCCAAGGTCCTGTTCGTGCACGGCGACCAGGACACGCTCACCCACTACGACCTGGCCCGCCAGGCCTACGCCGAACTGCCCTCCCCGAAGGCCTTCATGACCCACACCGGGCAGGGCCACGACGAGTACATCTGGAACGGCCCCACCTACCCGCAGACCGTCGCCACCAGCCTCGACTGGATGCGATGGAGCCTCTACGGCGACACCGCCGCCCGGGACCGGCTCGCCGCCGACGCCTCCGGCGGCGGCATCGCCTGGGAAGCCGACCTCGACTGAGGAGCACACCGTGAACCGCATCCACCACGCCCTCGACCTCGCCACCAGCCGCCGCGGCCTGTTCATCGCGGGCGCCGGGCTGGCCGCCGGAGCCGCCGCGGCCGTCTACGCCCCGTACGCCCTCGGCCAGGCCGAGGCCCAGCAGACCGGCTACACCAACCCGGTCGTGTGGCAGGACTTCGCCGACGTCGAGGTCATCCGCGTCGGCGCGGACTTCTACATGACCGCGTCCACGATGCACTACTCGCCCGGCGCGCCCGTCCTCCACTCCCGGGACCTCGTCAACTGGGAGTTCATCGGCCACTCCGTGCCGAGGCTCGACTTCGGCGCGAAGTACGACATGAGCGGCGGCCGCGGCTACGTGCGCGGCATCTGGGCCTCCACCCTCGCCCACCGCGCCAGTGAGGGCCGGTTCTACTGGCTCGGCCAGATCGACTTCGCCCGCTCCTACATGTACACCGCGACCAGCGCCGCCGGACCCTGGACCCGCCACGCCGAGCTGCCCCGCGCCTACTACGACGCCGGGATGCTCGTCGACACCGACAACACGATGTACGTCGCCTACGGCAACACCCAGATCTCCGTCGCCCAGCTCTCCGCGGACGGCCGGACCGAGGTCCGCAACCAGCAGGTGTTCTCCACGCCCTCGAACATCGGCACCCTCGAGGGCGCCCGCTTCTACAAGATCAACGGCAGCTACTACATCTTCCTCACCCGCCCCGCCAACGGCCAGTACATCCTCAAGGCCTCGTCCCCTTGGGGCCCTTACACGCTGCGGCAGGTGCTGCTCGACATGCCGGGACCGATCCCCGGCGGCGGCGTCCCGCACCAGGGCGGCCTCATCTCGACCCCCGGCGGCGCCTGGTACTACATGGGGTTCGTCGACGCCTACCCCGGCGGGCGGATGCCGGCGATGGCGCCGATCAGCTGGACCTCGGACGGCTGGCCGCAGGTGCAGACGGTGAACGGCGCCTGGGGGCAGACCTACCCGTTCCCGAACCTCACGCCGCACCCGGTGCCGCCGATGACCGGCTCGGACACCTTCACGACCGCCGCGCTGGCGGCCAAGTGGGAGTGGAACCACAACCCGGACAACACGAAGTGGACCTCCGGGTCGGGGCTCCGGCTCCAGACGGCCACGGTCACCAACGACCTCTACTCGGCCCGCAACACCCTGACCCACCGCATCCAGGGCCCGAGCTCCACGGCCACGGTCGAACTCGACCTTTCCGCCATGAGGGACGGCGACCGCACCGGTCTGGCGATGCTCCGCGACGCGTCGGCCTGGATCGGCGTGCGGCGCGACAACGGCGTCCTGCGGGCGGTCATGACCGACGGCCTGACCATGGACTCGAGCTGGAACACCACCGGCACCGGCACGCAGCGCGCGACCGCGGACCTGTGCGACGCCCGGATCTGGCTGCGCGTCGCCGCGGACATCCGCCCGGGCGCGGGCCGCCAGGCCCTGTTCTCGTACAGCACGGACGGCTCGAACTTCGTGCGCCTCGGCCCGGCGTTCACGCTCAACAGCAACTGGACGTTCTTCATGGGCTACCGGTTCGCCGTCTTCAACCACGCCACGCAGGCCCTCGGCGGCGCCGTCACCGTGAGGCGCTTCGACGTCACGACCCCCTGAGCCGCAAGCGAAGATCCACACGGTATTCAAACGTGTCGATCTTTGCTAGCGTAGGTTCACGGTAACATTCCCTTTCGGAGGTACCCCTCATGACCACGTCCCCCGTCTCCCGCCGCCGCATCCTCCAAGCCGCCGGCGTCGCCGCCGTGGCCACCGCCGCCCCCGGCATCGGCGGCGGCCACGCCCAGGCCGCGCTCGCCCCGGCCCGGCCCGACATCGGCGCCGCCGCCTACGAATTCCCCCTCGGCCAGGTCACCCTGAACGCGGGCCGCTGGCTCGACAACCAGAACCGCACCCTCGCGTACCTGCGGTTCGTCGACGTCAACCGCCTGCTCTACAACTTCCGCGCCACCCACCGGCTGTCCACCGGGGGCGCCGCCCCCAACGGCGGCTGGGACGCCCCCGACTTCCCCTTCCGCACGCACATGCAGGGCCACTTCCTCACCGCGTGGGCGCAAGGATGGGCCGTGCTCGGCGACACGACCTGCCGCGACAAGGCGAACACCATGGTCGCCGAACTCGCCAAATGCCAGGCCAACAACGCCGCCGCCGGATTCGCCGCCGGGTACCTCAGCGGGTTCCCCGAATCCAACTTCGACGGCCTCGAGAACGGCACCAGAGGCGACGTCCTGTACTACGTCATCCACAAGACCCTCGCCGGCCTCCTCGACGTGTGGCGGCTCATGGGCTCCACCCAGGCCCGCGACGTGCTCCTGGGCCTCGCCGGATGGGTCGACGCCCGCACCGCGCGGCTCTCCGCGACGCAGATGCAGAACGTGCTGCGCGTCGAGTTCGGCGGCATGAACACCGTCCTCGCCGACCTCTACCAGCAGACGGGCACCGAGCGCTGGCTCACCGCCGCGAAGCGGTTCGACCACGCGGCGGTCTTCGACCCGCTCGCCGGCAACCAGGACCGGTTGAACGGCCTGCACGCGAACACCCAGGTGCCCAAGGTGATCGGGGCCGCCCGCGAGTACAAGGCCACCGGCACGACCCGCTACCGCGACATCGCCCGGAACTTCTGGAACATCGTGGTCGGCGCCCACACGTACGTGATCGGCGGCAACAGCGAGGCCGAGCACTTCCGCGCCCCGAACGCCATCGCCGGGTACCTCGACACCGACACGTGCGAGGGCTGCAACACCTACAACATGCTCCGCCTCACCCGCGAGCTGTGGCTCCTCGACCCGAACAACGCCGCCTACTTCGACTACTACGAGCGGGCGCTGCTCAACCACCTCATCGGCTGGCAGAACCCGGCCGACCCGCACGGGCACATCACCTACTTCACGCCCCTGAACCCGGGCGGGCGCCGCGGCGTCGGACCGGCCTGGGGCGGCGGCACCTGGAGCACCGACTACAACTCGTTCTGGTGCTGCCAGGGCACGGGCCTCGAGACGTTCACCAAGCTCATGGACTCGGTGTACTTCAAGGCCGACACGACCCTGTACGTCAACCTCTACACGCCCTCCCGCCTGAACTGGACCGAACGCGGCATCACCGTCGTGCAGTCCACCTCGTACCCCGTGAGCGACACGACCACGCTCACCGTCACCGGCAGCGCGAGCGGGTCCTGGACGATGCGGCTGCGCATCCCCGCCTGGACCCAGGGCGCGGTCGTCAGCGTCAACGGCCAGGCCCAGGCCGTCACCGCGACCCCGGGCACCTACGCGGCGCTGACCCGCACCTGGGCCTCCGGCGACGTGGTCACCGTCAAGCTGCCGATGAGCGTGAAGATGCAGGCGGCCAACGACGACGAGAACGTCGCGGCGGTGGTCTTCGGGCCCACGGTCCTCTCGGGCGACTACGGGAGCACCACGCTCGGCACCCTGCCGACGCTCGACCCGGACTCGATCGAGCGGACCAGCACCTCCTCGCTCGCGTTCACCGCCACCGCCGACGGCTCCACTGTGAACCTCGGCCCGTTCTACGACGCCCACGGCCACAACTACACCGTCTACTGGAACGCCTCCGGCGAAGGCGGATCGACCGGCGCACCCGCGTTCAAGCTCTACAACGCCAACTCGAACCTCGTGCTCGGGGTGCAGGACATGTCAACGGCCGCAGGCGGGTTCGCCCTGCAGTGGAACGACACCGGCACCGCCGACCACAAGTGGGAGGTGGTGGCCTCCGGCGCGAACGTGAAGCTCCGCAACCGCAACTCCGGCCTCGTGCTGGGCGTGCAGGACATGTCGACCGCCGACAACGCCCGCATCGTGCAGTGGGGCGACACCGGCACCGCCGACCACCTCTGGACCGTCGTCGACACCGGCGACGGCCGACACAAGATCCGCAACGCCCACACCGGGAAGCTCCTCGCGATCCTCAACGCCGCCACCGCCGCCGGAGGCCAGGCCGTGCAGGACCCCGACAACGGGACCGCCGACAACCTCTGGCGCTTCGTCCCCGACGGGGCCCGCCGCATCCAGAACGTCAACAGCGGCATGGTGATCGGCATCCAGAACATGTCCACCGCCAACGGCGGCCTGGCCGTCCAGTGGGGGAGCACCGGCACCGCCGACCACTTCTGGACCGCGGTCATGGACACCGGCGGCTACTTCAAGCTGCGCAACGGCAACAGCGGCAAGGTCCTCGGCGTCGAGAACGCCTCCACCGCCGCGGGCGCCCGCGTCATGCAATGGGACGACAACGGCACGAGCGACCACCGCTGGCGCCTGCGCTACGGGTCCAACGGCGCCTTCCGCATCCAGTGCGCCAACGGCGGCAAGGTCCTCGGCGTCCAGAACGCGTCGAAGACCCAGGGCGCGCAGGTCGTCACCTGGGACGACACCGGCGCCGCCGACCACCTCTGGCGGTTCGTCTGACCTCCTCCACGTGGGCCCGGCCGCGGCGACCGCTCCTCACCGCGGCCGGGCCCGCCCCCGGAGCGGTCTGCCGACCGGCCAGGCGAAAGCTTTTCGGAATGTTACGTTTCGCGGCATGGAACCCCTGAACGTCCAGCACGAGGGCCGCACGCTGCGCGGCACCCTCCACCTCCCGCAGGAGGCCTCCGCCCCCGCGGTCGTCCTGTGCCACGGCTTCTCCGGCAACCGCACCGAGTTCGGGCACACCTTCGTGCGCCTCGGCAGGCGCCTGGCCGAGCGCGGCGTCGCCGCCTACCGCTTCGACTTCGCCGGCGGCGGCGAATCCGACGGCGAGTACGGCGACATCACCGTCACCGACCAGGTCTCGCAGGTCCTCGCCGTGCTCGACGCGGTCGGCGACCACAGCGGGGTCGACGCCGAGCGGCTCTCCCTGCTCGGCATGAGCCTCGGCGGCCTGACCGCCTCGCTCGCCGCCGCCAAGCGCCAGGTCCGCGCCCTCGCCCTGTGGGCCCCGGCCGCCATCGCCGTGGACCCCGAGGTCACCAGGCAGCGGCAGGCCATCATCGCCGAGCACGGCCTCCACGACTTCGGCGGCACCCCGATCTTCAAGCGCTACGCGGACGACGCCGAGACCATCGACGCGTTCGCCGACGCCCGCGGCCACGCCGGCCCCGTGCTCCTCGCCGCCGGCTCGGAGGACAACGTCTTCGGCCCCGGCGTCTTCGACGGCTACCACGGCCTCTACGGCTCGCAGCTCGAATACCACAAGCTCAACGGCGTCGGCCACGGCTTCGAGACCGTGCCCGCCCGCGAGCACCTGCTCGAGCTCACCGAAGCGTTCCTCCTGCGCCACATGTGATCAGGCGCTCCTCGTGCCGGCCGACCCGGCACGAGGAGCGGCGGGCCCTAAGCGACGGCAGTGCCCTCGAGCTCGACCATCTGGCCGGGGACCGCCAACCGCGCCACCCCGAGCATCGTGGTCGCCGGCGCCACGCGCGCCGCGCCGAGCCGCGCGGCCAGCACTCCGTAGTGCGGGAACAGCTGGTCGACATCCGTCGTGTACACGTTGAGCCGCACCAGGTTCGCCAATGACATCCCCGCCCCGGCGAGCACCGCCTCCAGGTTGTCCAGGCTCAGCGCGAGCTGCGCCGCCATGTCGCCCTCGCGCTGCGGCCTGCCCTCGCCGTCCATCGCGGTCTGCCCCGAGCAGTACAGCGTCCGGGTCTGGCCCGACACCAGCTCGCCCTGGTTGAACCCCAGCTCGAGCGACCAGTCCACCGGGTTGACCGCAGTTCGTTCCATCGCCACAACGGCTCCATTCATGTACACCGGCGGCAACCTGCCGCCGTGGAACAGAGCTTCGCACCCAATCACGACACCTAGTGTCAGGTATTCCGGTACAGTTTTCCGCATGCGCGCCGACCGCCTGGTCTCCCTGGTCCTCCTCCTGCGCCAGCGCGGCCGGATGACCGCCGAGACCCTCGCCGGGGAACTCGAGGTCTCCACCCGCACCGTGCTGCGCGACATCGAAGCGCTCTCCGCCGCAGGTGTCCCGGTCTACGCCGAACGGGGCCGCCACGGCGGCTTCGCACTCCTGCCCGGCTTCCGGACCGAGCTCACCGGGCTCAACCACGACGAGGCCCTGGCACTCATCACCGCCGGATCGGGACGCGGCGAGCAGGCCTTCGGCCTCGGCTCGGCGCTGGCCTCGGCCATGCGCAAAGTGGTCAACGCGCTGCCGGAGAGCGCCCAGTCCACCGTGGGCGACGCGGCCGGGAGGTTCCTCGTCGAGCCCGAGACGGACCTGCTCTCGCGGCGGCACACCGCCGAAGCGGTCCCCGAGGCCGTCATGCACGAGGTGCGGCGGGCCGTGCTCGCCGGGCGCCGCCTGCGGCTCCACTACGCGGCGGCCGGTGCGGCGCCGGAGTGGCGCACGGTGGACCCGCTGGGCCTGGTCACCGTGCGCGACCGCGCCTACCTGCTGGCCACGCGCTCCGGCGCGGACCGCACGTACCGGCTCTCGCGCTGCCTTGCGGCCGAAGCGCTTCCGGAACCGGCCGAACGGCCGGACCGGGTCGATCTTGACCGGATCTGGCAGGAGCGGTGCGCGCGGTTCCTCGCCGACGGGCACCTCACGGTGCAGGTCAGTGTCGACCCGAAGCGCCGCGACGACCTCCTGCAGTCGGCGGTCGCCGTGCGCGCGGAGGCCCCCGGGCCGGACGGCCGGGTGCGCCTGGAGGTCACCTACCAGGACGCCGAGCACGCCGAATGGGCGCTGTGGCAACTCGGCGATGACGCCGAAGCCCTTGCGCCGCAGTCATTGCGCGCCGCACTGCACGCCCGCGCGGCGGCACTCGCGGACCGATACCGGTGATCACCGGGGCGGCGGCGGCTCGCTTCCCAGCACGCACGGCACGGGCAGGTCGAGCTCCCCGTTGTCGACGAGCCAGCGCAGCGACTCGCGGACGGCCTCGTCGGGCTCGTACGCGGGGGCGTATCCCAAGCGGGCCTTGGCCTTCTCGATGCTGAAGCACTGGCTGCGGTCGAGGTGGCCCCACGAGGCGTCGGCGTGCCCGGCCGTGGTCGAGGCGCGGAACTCGTCCCAGGTCACCGGTTCGAGGGTAGCGGTCCGGCCGAACCAGGCGGCGGCGATGGCGGCGTAGCCGCGGACGCTGAGCGCGGTGGGGGCGACGATGTTGAAGTCCTCGCCCGCGGCGGCGTCGCGGTGCTCGACGGCCAGTTGGAAGGCCTGGGCGAGGTCGTCGGCGTGGACGTGGTGCATCGTCTCGGCGCCGCTGCCGGGGACCTGGAGCGGCTCCCCGTTCGCGATGGCGGTCCAGACGGCCGGGTCGAGGTTGCCGAGCGGGCCGATCGGGTGCCAGCCGGGGCCGACGATGTGCCCCGGGTGCAGCGAGGTGGTGGCGAGCCCGCCGGATGCGGTCTCCTGCTTGAGCATCCGCGCGATCCGGTCCTTCTGGACCCCGTACTCGTCGAGCGGCGCTTCGGCCCCGGCGCCGCTCTCGTCGATGGGGACCCTGCGGCTCTTGCCGTACCGCCAGATCGAGCCGCAGTGGACGAGGTGCGCGTCGGTGCCGCGCAGGGCCTCGACGAGCGCGGTCGCGGAGGCGAGGGTGAAGCACACGAGGTCGACGACCGCGTCCGGTTCGAGGCCGCGGACCGTGGCGCCGAAGACCCCTTCGGCGTCCTGCTGTTCGCGGTCGGCGACGACCTGGCGCACCTGGGCCCATTCGGGCGCGTCGGCATAGGCGGTGCTGGTGCCGCGGCTGATGTTGACCACTTCGTGTCCGGCGCGCACGAGGCGCGGGACGAGGAACGTGCCGATGTGGCCGGAGCCGCCGATGACGACGATGCGCATGCTGTGGTTCTCCTATCGGGTCGCGACGCGGCGAAGTGTACCGGCGGTGCGGTGCCCTCGCCAGGGGTTCGCCGGCGGTCCCGGCGCGCTCAGCGTTCGCCCGCTCCGGCGCGGTCGGGGGCCGGTGCGGCCTCGATCCGCGAGCTGGCCTTCATCGACACCGCGAAGACCAAGGCCGCCAATGCGAGTCCCGCCCCGGTGAGCGCGGTGCCCCGGGGCCCCGCCTGGGTGAGGGTGAGGCCGCCGAGCGAGGAGCCGAGGGCGATGCCGATGTTGAACGCGATCGAGTTCCCGGCCGAGGCGGTGTCGGTGCTGCCGGGCGCGAACTCCATGACCCGGTTCTGCAGGGCGGGGATGAGCGCGCCCATCGCCAGTCCGGTGACCACGATGGTGGCCGCGGCGGCCCAGGGGCTCGTGCCGAGCGCGAACATGGCGAGCATCGCGGCGGAGAGCAGGCCGACGGGCAGGATCACGGCGAGCCGCTGGTTCCGGTCGGAGAGGGCGCCGCCGGCGGCGATCCCGCCGAAGTCGGCCAGGCCGCGCGCGAGCAGGAGCGGCCCGAGCAGCGCCGCGGACATCCCGGCGACGACGGTGACGAACGTCGAGGTGTAGGTGAACGCGGCGAAGAACCCGGCGACCGCGAGCGAGCTGGTGACGAGGACGAGGGCGAACTGGCGGGCGTCCGGGGTGGTGCCGCGTCCGGCGTGCTCGTTGCGGGTCGGCTTGGCGGGCAGGGCGAGCACGAGGGTGAGGAGGGAGATCATGCCGAGGCCCGCGAACGCGAGGAAGGCGGTCTGCCAGTCGGCGGCCTGGCCGAGCCAGGTCCCGGCGGGGACGCCGAGCATCGGCCCGATGGACCCGCCGGTGAAGACGACGGCCATGACGCGCCCGCGGACGTGGGCGGGGAACATCCCGGCGGCGACCGGGGCGACGATGCCCCAGAACACGGCCTGGCTGAGGGCGGTCGCCACGCGCGCGGCGAACAGCAGCTCGTAGGTGGGGGCGGCGGCCGAGAGCGCGGTCGCGGCGACGAGGACGGCCATGAGGGCGAGGAGCAGCGGGCGGCGCGGCACGTTGGCGACGAGTCGCACCAGCGGCAGCGTGAGCACGGCGACGGTGATGCTGTAGCCGGTGACCAGCAGTCCCACGCGGGAGGGGGAGACGTCGAGGTCGGCGGCGATCTCGGAGAGCAGCCCCACCGGGACGGTCTCCACGGTGACGTAGCAGAACGCGGCGGTCGCGAGCGCGAGCAGCGCCGCCACGGATCGTCTGTCGAAATCGGACAGTATGGACATCGGGGTTCACCTCGGTCGCTTGGGGCGCCGTTCGGGGGAACGGGCGGCGGGTGCGCCGAACGGGGACCGCTCGAGTCGCCGAGGTGAAGGGGGCCGTGCATTCGGGGCGGCCTCAGTCTAGGGCCTTTCCGGTGCATTCGGAAGGCCGCCGTCCGGCCCGTTCGCCCGCTCGCGGCGTTGCCTGGGCGCCTGCATGCCGGTGCGCCCCTTCGCTTCGCGCCGAACATGCCGACTCGGTCATCGCCTCGCCCGGACTCGATGGACGGGCCTATGGGCCTCCCGCGGAAGGGGAGCGGGCCGCCTCAGGTGCCCGCGGCGTCGCGGTCGCGCAGGCCCGAGGACTCGAGGAAGTTCCGCAGCACCATGGCGGCGCCGCCGATGGCGGGGGCCTGGGAGACGTCGTCGGCGAGTTCGACCTGGACGTTGTGGACCTGGCGCATGAACACGGAGCGGTCGAGCACTTCCTGGATCGCGTCCCGGTAGCGCGGGCCGAGTTCGGCGAAGGCCCGCCCGGCGAGCACGACGCGGCCGACGTCGAACATGTTGACGAGCGAGACGGTGGCGACGGCGAGCATCTGCGCGGAGTCGTCGATGAGCCCGGCGGCGTCGGGGTCGCCGGCGAGGGCGGCCCGGCCGATGCCCATGAACGCGTCGAGCTGGTCGCCGTCGAGGTCGAGCCGCGCGCTCAGGCCCTGGTGCGCCTGGCCGTTGCGCACCACGGCGTTCGGGCCGCCGATGATCTCGAGGCAGCCGCGGTTGCCGCAGCCGCAGACCTCGCCGCGGGCGTCGACGGAGATGTGTCCGAGTTCGACGCCGTTCGAGGTCACGCCGCGGTAGGGGAAGCCGTCGAGGATGACGCCGGAGCCGATGCCGCCGGACATGAACACGACGGCGAAGCTCGAGGAGGCGCTGCCCTGCGCCTGGACGCCGAGGCCGGCGGCGGTGGCGTCGTTCTCGATCCGCACCGGCAGCCCGGTGGCGGCCGAGAGCTCGGCGGCGAGCGGGTAGCCGCGCCAGGCGGGCGCGGGGTACTCGGTGAGCAGCACGCCCGCGTCGCGGTCCTGCGGGCCGTGCGTCGCGAGCCCGATGCCGAGCACGCCGTCGCGCGGCACGCCCGAGTCCTGCAGCAGCGCTTCGATGCTCGCGGCGTAGTCGACGAGCACCGCGCCCGGGTGGCGGTCGCCGGCGCCGGGCATCGCCGTCTGCGCCACCACGTGCCCGGCGAGGTCGACGACGACGCCGAGGGCCGTGTACCGGTCGAACTGGACGCCGACCATGTGCCGCGCGTCGGGCTGGAGTTCGAGGAGCCGCCGCGGGGTGCCGCGCGCCGAGCGGGCGGTGCCGACCTCGTGCACCATGCCGAGTGCGATGAGCCGCCGCACGGCGTGGGTCATGGTCGCCTGCGTCAGGCCGGTGGCCTCGGCGAGCTCCACGCGGCTGACGGTGGTGCGCTCCCGGATGAGGTCGAGCACCACGGCCAGCGTGGACATCCGGGTGTCCGAGCCGAACGACCTCAATACGACCTCCTGAGCGTGGCGCGGCCGTCTGCCTGGGCCGACCGATCCGCACCACCATACTTGCCCGGCGCGGGCGCACCGAGCGGATTCCATCGGGGGAGCGGCGCGCGCGGCCGGTCGTCGTCACCGGCTCGCGCCGTGTCGACGGCCGTACACGGTCGCTCACGCACCGCATCCCCCGCAGGTGCTGGTGGCGGCCGTGCGGGCTCCTGTCCGAAGGATTCGCTCATTTGCATGAACTACTTCTTGACACGTTTAATTTAACGAGTCAATAATAAGCTCGGCGCCCGGCGCGGACGCCACCCCTCCGTCCCGTGGGAACTCCCTCTCCACGGTCCTGAAAGGACAATGATGTCACTCCAACTCAGAAGGCGCAGCGCCGCTGCGCTGCTCGCGGGAGCGGCCGCGCTCGGCATGCTCGCGACCGGCTGCTCCTCCGGCGGATCCGGAGGCAGCGGCGACCCCTCGACGCTCATCGCCTACACCGGCCAGGCCGGCGACTACCAGATCAACTTCAACCCGTTCTCGCCCACGCGGATCGGCGCCCTCGGCACGATCTACGAATCCCTGTTCTTCTACAACAAGGCCGAGGTCACCGAGCCGGTCCCGCTGCTGGGCACCGAGCAGGCCTGGAACGAGGACGGCACCGAGCTCTCCGTGACGCTGCGCGAAGGCGTCGAGTGGAGCGACGGCGAGGCGTTCACCGCCGATGACGTGGCCTTCACCTTCGGGATGATCAAGGCGAACCCGGCGATCAACAACGGCGGCTTCGACGGCGAGGTCGTCGCGGTCGACGACACGCACGTCACCTTCACCTTCGCCGCGCCCGCGTTCGTCAAGGGCCCGGACTTCATGAGCACCCCGATCGTGCCCGAGCACCTGTGGAAGGACGTCAACCCCGCCGAGGACGTCAACGAGGAGCCCGTCGGCACCGGCGCGTACCTGCTCGACGACTTCAAGCCGCAGGCGTTCACCTACAAGGCCAACCCCGACTACTGGGGCGGCGAGCCCGCGGTGAAGCAGATCCGCTTCCTCGCGCTCTCGGGCAACCAGGCCGGGGCCGACGCGATCGCCGCGGGAACCATCGACTGGCAGACCGGCCCGATCCCGGACGTCCAGAACACGAACGAGAACTTCCCGAACTACAACGCGTACACGCAGTGGCAGAACCAGATGGTCCTCTCCACCTGCTCCAGCGCCGAGCAGGGATGCGAAGGGCCGCAGACGGACCCGGCCGTGCGCCGCGCCCTCTACTACGCGATGGACCGGACGCAGCTCAACAGCCTCGCGTTCATGGACACCGCCAGCGAGATGTCGCCGACGTTCGCGCTCACCCCGAGCCAGGACGAGTACGTGGGCGCCTCGGTCACCGAGCCGAAGGTCCCGATGGAGCCGAACCTGACCGAGGCCGCCTCGATCCTCGAAGGCGCCGGCTGGGCCAAGGGCGACGACGGGATCTACGCCAAGGACGGCGAGCGCCTCTCGCTCACCGTCGAGGTCGTGACCGGCTGGACCGACTACATCACCGCCGTCGACACCATCGCCTCCCAGGCGAAGGAGGCCGGCATCGAAGTGAAGGCCGCGCAGTCCTCGTGGAACGAGTGGACCGAGAAGAAGGGCTCCGGCACCTTCCAGCTCGCCATCGACTCGCTGTGGCAGGGCCCCGCGCCCGACCCGTACTACGTGTACAACTACTTCTTCACCACCGGCGTCCCGGTCGGCGAGACCGCGGGCAACAACTACTCGCGCTACGCCAACCCCGTGGTCGACGACGCGATCGCGCAGCTCGCGCTGCTGTCCCCGGACGACCCGGCGCGCCAGGCCCAGTTCGACGCGATCCACACGGAGATCGTGCGCGACATGCCGTTCATCCCGATCCTCACCGGCGGCACCACGAGCGTGTGGAACACCGCGAAGTTCACCGGCTGGCCCTCCGACGACGACCTGTACGCCTTCCCGGCGGTCTGGTCGGCGTGGGACGCCGCCGAGATCTTCAAGCACCTCGAACCGGCCTCCTGAACAGCAGCTTAATCGCCCCCGAAGGAGGACCTCGTGAGCTACTTCCTGCGCAAAATCGGCTTCTACGCCATCGCCCTGTGGGCGGCGCTGACGCTGAACTTCGCGATCCCGCGGATGCTGCCGGGCAACCCGGTCGACATCCTGCTCGCCAAGCTCCAGCAGCGCGGCGGCGCGGTCAGCCCTGAGACCAGGAAGGCCTACGCGCTCCTCCTCGGGGGCGACGACTCGAGGCCGCTGTGGACGCAGTACTGGGACTACCTCGGCAACATGTTCCGAGGGGACCTGGGCGTCTCGGTGAGCTACTACCCGGCCCCCGTCTCGGAGGTCATCAGCCAGTCGATCCCGTGGACGGTGGTGCTCGTCGGCCTCTCGACGATCATCGCCGCCGTCCTCGGGGTCGCGCTCGGCGCGTTCGTCGGCTGGAAGCCGGGCACCTGGCTCGACTCGCTCATCCCCGCCACGACGCTCCTCGCGGCCGTGCCGTACTTCTGGCTCGCGCTGCTCCTCACCTACCTGCTCGCCCGCGTCCTCGGCTGGTTCCCCATGCAGGGCGGCTACGACGTGGTCCTCACCCCCGGCTGGAACTGGGAGTTCATCGCCTCCGCGATCCAGTACGGCTTCCTGCCCGCGCTCACGATCGTGCTCGCCTCGATCGGCGGCTGGCTCCTGGGCATGCGCAACATGATGGTCTCCACCTTGTCCGAGGACTACATCCTCACGGCCGAGGCCAAGGGCCTGACCCCGCGGAAGATCCTGCGCTCCTACGCCTCCCGCAACGCCGTCCTGCCCTCGGTCGCCGGCTTCGCGCTCTCCCTCGGCTTCGTCGTCACCGGCTCCGTGATCACCGAGCAGGTGTTCTCCTACCCGGGCATCGGCAACCGGCTCCTCGGCGCCGTCCAGAACAACGACTACGCGCTCATGCAGGGCGTGTTCCTCTTCATCACCCTCGCCGTCCTCGGCGCCAACCTCGTGGTCGACCTCCTCTACGGCGTCATCGACCCGCGCACCCGCGCCCGGAACTGACGGGAGACCGCCGTGACCAATCCATCGAACGCGCCCGCCGCGGCCGACAACGCCGAACTGCTGGCCGAGGCCGCCGCCGAGACCGGCAGGGCCCCGCGCTCGGGCTGGCGGATGCTCCTGCCCACCATGACGCCCTGGCTCGCCGTCGGCCTCATCCTCGTCGGCGGCATCACCCTCTTCGGCCTCATCGGGCCGCTCCTCGTGGGCGACCCGACCGAGATCCGCGACCAGGGACTCACCGCGCCCACCGGCGACTTCATCCTCGGCACCACCCAGACCGGCCAGGACGTGATGGCCCAACTCGCCTACGCGACAAGGGGATCGCTCCAGATCGGCTTCATCGTCGGCGTCCTCGCCACGGTCCTCTCCGCGTTCTTCGGCATCTACGGCGCCTACCGGGGCCGCGTCGTCGACGAGGCGTTCTCCCTCTTCACCAACGTCTGCCTGGTGATCCCGGGCCTGCCGCTGGTCATCGTGATCTCCGGCTTCGTGCCCCGCGAGAGCCGCGGACTGTGGACGATCGCGCTGGTCCTCGCCATCACCAGCTGGGCCGGCTCGGCCCGGGTCCTCCGCGCCCAGACCCTCTCGGTGCGCAACCGCGACTACGTGGCCGCCTCCCAGGTCTCCGGCGAGCGGCCCTGGCGCGTCATCGTCGTCGAGATCCTCCCGAACCTGCTGCCGGTCATCGCCTCGCAGTTCGTGTTCGCCGTCATCTCCGCGCTCCTGGGCGAAGCCGGCCTCTCCTTCATCGGCCTCGGCGCCTCCAACTCCTCCACCCTCGGCACCATGCTCTTCTACGCCCAGAACGGCTTCGCGCTCCCGCTCGGCGCCTGGTGGTGGTTCGTCCCGCCCGGCCTCGTGATCGCCCTGTTCGGCATGGGCCTCGCCCTCATCAACTTCTCCATCGACGAGATCATCAACCCCAAGCTCAAGAACACCCGCCTGCACCGCAAACGCGCCCGCCGCGCGCTCCGCCTCGAACGCGAGCTCGCCCGCACCGGCCGCAAGGTGCCCCGCCAGGCCGCTCCCAGCGACGAGGAGACCGTCCGATGACCGCCGAACCCGTGCTCACCGTCGAGGACCTCACCGTCGTCTACGAGACCGAGGAGCCGATCACCGCCGTCAAGCACGCCGACCTCACCCTCCACCGCGGCGAGATCCTCGGCCTCGCCGGCGAGTCCGGCTGCGGCAAGACCACCCTCGCCTACGCCGTCAACCGCCTCCACCGCCCGCCGGCCCGCATCGCCTCCGGCCGCATCATCTTCCACGGCGACCAGGGCGACATCGACATCCTCGCCCTCGAGGACGCCGGGCTCCGCGCCTTCCGCTGGGAACGCCTCTCCATGGTCTTCCAAGGCGCCATGAACGCGCTCAACCCCGTCACCACCGTCCGCGCCCAGCTCAAGGACACCCTCCTCGCCCACCGGCCCCGCATGTCCCGCAAGGAGATCCGCGAACGCTCCGAGGACGTCCTCACCCGCGTCGGCGTCGACCCCCGCCGCCTCGGCTCCTACCCGCACGAACTCTCCGGCGGCATGCGCCAGCGCGTCATGATCGCCATGGCCATGCTCCTGGAACCCCAGATCATGATCATGGACGAGCCCACCACCGCGCTCGACGTGGTCGTGCAGCGCGACATCCTCCGCGAGATCGTGCGCCTGCGCGACGAACTCGACTTCGCCGTCATCTTCATCACCCACGACCTCCCGCTCCTGCTCGAGATCTCGGACCGCATCGCGGTGATGCTCGAAGGCGAGATCGTCGAACTCGAAGCGGCCGACCGCCTCTACCGCGACGCGCAGCACCCCTACACGCGGAAGCTCCTCGGCTCCTTCCCGAGCCTCTCCGGGGAGCGCGGCGCGTTCATCCGCACCGGCATCGACGAAACCAGCGCAGACGAGATCAGCGAAACCGCGGAGGAGCGAGCATGACCAGCGTCAAGATCACCGACCTCGTCAAGGACTACACGCTCCGGTCGGGCCTCAAACGCACCCGCCTGCGCGCCGTCGACCACGTGAGCCTCGAACTCACCCCCGGCCGCACCGTCGCCCTCGTCGGCGAGTCCGGCTCCGGCAAGTCCACCATCGCGAAGATCCTCACCCGCATGGAGCGCCCCACCTCCGGCACCGTGGAGGTCCGCCTCGACGACGGCACCCCCGTGCCGAACGGCCACTACCGCCGCGAAGTGCAGATGGTCTTCCAGGACCCCTTCGCCTCCCTCAACCCGTTCCACTCCATCGAGCACCACATCGCCCGGCCCCTGAAGATCCACGGCCGCACCCAGTCCCAAGAGGACACCCGGGCGCGCGTCCTCGAGATGCTCGAACGCGTCAACCTCACCCCGGCCGAGGCCATCGCGCCCCGCCGCCCGCACGAGCTCTCCGGCGGCCAGCGCCAGCGCGTCGCCATCGCGCGGGCCCTCGCCCCCGGCGCGCAGGTCCTCATCGCCGACGAACCGGTGTCCATGCTGGACGTCTCGATCCGGCTCGGCGTGCTCAACCTCCTCGGCCGCCTGCAACGTGAAGACCAGCTCGCGGTCCTCTACATCACCCACGACCTCGCCACCGCACGCCACTTCTCCGACGAGATCGTCGTGCTCTACCGCGGCCGGGTCGTCGAACGCGGCCCCTCCGACGCCGTCATCCTCGACCCGCACCACGACTACACGAAGCTCCTCGCGCTGGCCGCCCCCGACCCGGAGCGGCCGGGGCGCGTGACCTCGGAGGCGGCCGTCGACCGCAAGGCGATCGACAACAGCACTTGCTACGACCACTTCGCCGGCGAGTGGCGCGAGGCCGCCGCAGGGGCGAAGGCCGCCGTCTCCGCCGACTGAAATCCGCTCGCACCGATCCGTCCCCCCTCACGAAGCCTGCCCATCGACCATGAGGAGTCACCGTGACCCACCCGCCGTTCTTCCGCGCCCTCCACGAGGGGTGGACGCTGACCGCGTCCGGCCTCGCCGCCGACGCACCCGAGGCGGTGGCGGCCCCGCTCGCGGCCGGCGTCCCGGCCGCCGTTCCCGGTGAGGCCCACCTGGACCTGCTGCGGGCGGGGCTGATCGACGATCCGTTCGACGGGGACAACGAGTCCGCGCAGCAGTGGATCGGCGACACCGCCTGGCGGTTCTCGACCGAGTTCGACTGGACCGACGACGGCTCCGCCCGCCACGACTTGGTCGCGCACGGGCTCGACACCGTGGCCGTGGTGTCGCTCAACGGGATCGAGATCGGCCGCACGGAGAACCAGCACCGCGGCTACCGCTGGGACGTGCGGCGGGCATTGCGCGAAGGCGCGAACACCCTCACCGTCACGTTCGCGGCTCCGGTCCCGGAGGCGGCGGCCCGCGCCGAGCGCGACGGCGCGCTGCCGCACACCAACCACCACGACTACAACCAGCTGCGGAAGATGGCGTGCTCCTTCGGGTGGGACTGGGGCGTCGACGTCGCCGGGGCCGGGATCTGGAAGCCGATCGGCCTCGAATCCTGGTCGGGCGCGCGGGTCGCCTCGGTGCGGCCGCTGGTCGGCCTCGACGGCGACACCGGAACCCTCGCGGCCCACATCGACATCGAACGCGCCCAAGGCGACGACCCCGTCCCGGTCACGGTGACCGTGACCGGCCCGAACGGCGCCGCCGTGACCGCCCAGGGAACCGTCGCCCCCGGATCGGCCTCGGCCGTGGTCCACGCGGCAGTGCCGGACGTCGAGCGCTGGTGGCCTGTCGGCTACGGCCCCCAGCCGCTGTACGACGTCACCGTCAAGACCGGCACCGCCGCGTGGACTGGCCGGGTCGGCTTCCGCACCGTGGAGCTCGACACCGCGCCCGACGCGGCCGGGGCGCCGTTCCACCTGAAGGTGAACGGCGAGCGGATCCTCGTGCGCGGCGCGAACTGGATCCCCGACCACGCGTTCCTCACCGAGATCGACCGCGACCGGTACGCGCTGCGCGTCGCGGACGCGCTTGAGGCGAACATCAACCTGCTGCGCGTGTGGGGCGGCGGGATCTACGAGTCCGACGACCTGTACGACCTCGCCGACGAGCACGGTCTGCTCATGTGGCAGGACTTCCTGTTCGCCTGCGCCGCATACAGCGAGGACGACCCGCTGCGCTCGGAGATCGAGGCCGAGGCCCGCGAGAACGTCACCAGGCTCAGCCCGCACCCCTCGCTCGTGCTGTGGAACGGCAACAACGAGAACACCTGGGGCTCGGTCGACTGGAGCTGGGCGCACCGCCTCGGCGGCCGCGGCTGGGGCGACGCCTACTACAACGGGCTGCTGCCGGAGATCCTGGCCGAGCTCGACCCGACCCGCCCGTACTCGCCCGCGAGCCCGTACTCGTTCGGCGACTACCGCTACCCCAATGACGAGCGGTACGGGACGATGCACGTCTGGGACGTCTGGAACCGCGCGGACTACAAGGTCTACGCGGACTACCGGCCGCGCTTCGTCGCCGAGTTCGGCTTCCAGGCCCCGCCCGCGTGGTCCACGCTCGCGGCGGTGGTGCACGACGAGCCGCTCGACCCGTTCGGCGCGGAGATGCTGGTGCACCAGAAGGCCAACCGCGGCAACGAGAAGCTCGAGCGCGGCTGGAAGGGCCACCTCCCCGACCCGCGGTCCATCGAGGACTGGCACTGGACGACGCAGCTGAACCAGGCCCACGCGGTCAGCTTCGGCATCGAGCACTACCGGTCGCTCACCCCGCACAACACGGGCACGATCATGTGGCAGCTCAACGACAACTGGCCCGTGGTCTCCTGGGCCGCGGTCGACTTCGCGGGCCACCGCAAGCCGCTGTGGCACTCACTGCGCGCCGCCTACGCGCCGCGTCTGGCGACGCTCCAGCCGCGCCCGTCCGAGGAGAGCTACGCGAACGCCTGGGAAGGCCTCGTGCCGGAGTTCGACCAGCTCGCGCTGGTCCTCGTGAACGACACGGGGGAGGCCTACTCGGGCTCGTTCACCGTGACCCGCGAGGCCTTCGACGGCACGGTGCTCGCCAAGGCCGTGGTCGACGCCCGGGTGGACCCGCGCGACGGCGCGACGATCGTGGTTCCGGCCGAGGTCGCGGCGTACACCGATCCGGGCGCGGAGTTCATCCGCGCCGAGGGTGACGGCTTCGCGCCCGCGTTCCACTACGGTGCCGAAGTGCTCGACCAGGACTTGGACCCGCAGCCGTACACAGTGGAGTCCGAGTCGACCGCGGACGGCTGCGTGCTGCACGTGACCGCGACCTCGCTGGTGCGGGACCTGTTCTGCCACGCGGACAAGGTCGACCCCGCCGCCCGTGCCGAGCAGGGGATGCTCACGCTCCGCGCGGGGGAGTCGGCCCGGATCCGCGTCATTGCGGCCTCCGGGGACCCGGCCGCATACGCCGCGGTCCTGCGCTGCGCGAACGATCTGCTGGGGCGCTGACGACAGGCGATGGCCTGATGGCGGACCGGGCTTCTGAGAACCAGGTGATGGGCTGACGGCCGACTGGGGCGTCGAGGACTGGGTGATGGGCTGACGGTCGACTGGACGGCCGGTGCTCGGGCGGCTCGCGAATGAAGCTCGAGAACGGCCGTCCACAAGCCCCCACCCACCACTAGAGGGGAAGATACTGTCCACCGTCGCACCCCGGCCCGACAAAAACCGGGGTCGTGAGCGACCATGTCACCCGAAAGGGTGGGGCCCCTGAGGGATGCGCACTGGCAGGTGCTCGGCCTCAAGCCGGGCCGAGGAGCGCTACCCGAAGGCGTGGCCGTGCGCCGAGGTCGGCTGGCGCGCCGTCATGGACAGCGGCGGCGTGAGGGCCTGGTCCAGGTCGGCGATGAGGTCTTCGGGCGCTTCGAGGCCGATCGACAGCCGGACCAGGCTCGCCGCCGGCCGCGCGTGGGCGGCGACCGGCCGGTGCGTCAGCGCGGCCGGGTGCTGGATCAGCGAGTCGACCCCGCCCAGAGACACCGCGTGCGTGAACAGCCGCACCGCGGAGGTGACGTGCGCGGCCTGCTCGAAGCCGCCGCGCAGGTCGACCGCGATCATCGCGCCCGTGCCGCGCATCTGCCGCCCCAGCAGTCCCTTCGGGTCGCCGTCGCTCCCCGGGTAGTGGACCCGGGCGACGGCCGGGTGGCGTTCGAGCCAGGCGGCGACGCGCTGCGCACCCGCCTGCTGGGCCCGCACCCGGATCGGCAGCGTCGTCAGTCCCCTGTGGAGCAGGTAAGCCCCTAGCGGATGAAGCAGCCCGCCTGTGACGGCCCGCACCCGCCGCAGCGCCGCCGCGGTCTCCTCGCTGCAGGCGATCACCCCGGCGACCACGTCGCCGTGCCCGCCGAGGTACTTGGTGGCGCTGTGCAGCACCATCGCGGCCCCGAAGTCGACCGGGTTCTGCAGCACCGGCGTCGCGAACGTGTTGTCCACCAGCACCGGGACGCCTTGGGCCGCTTCGACCACCGCGCGGATGTCGACCAGCTCGAGCGTCGGGTTCGCCGGCGTCTCGAGCACGACCATCGCCGTGTCCGGCCGGATCGCGCCCGCGACCTCCCCGGCCGCGCAGAACTGGGTCTCGGTCCCGAGCAGCCCCGATGACAACAGGTGGTCGGTCCCGCCGTACAGCGGGCGGACCGCCACGATGTGCCGCCCCCGGCCGCCCGCGAGGAGCGCGGCGGTCATCGCGGCCATCCCCGAGGAGAACGCCACCGCGGCCTCCGCGTGCTCCAGCCGAGCCAGCGCCGTCTCGAACCGCGCCACGGTCGGATTCCACAGGCGCGCGTACACCGAGCCGCCCTCGGCGGTCGGCGTCCCGCCGTTCGCCATGGCCTCGTAGGAGAGTCCGCCCGCCTCGATCCCGGGCAGCGGGTTCGTGGAGGAGAGGTCGATGGGGAGCGCGTGCACGCCGAGCTCCGCCAGGTCCTCGCGGCCCGCGTGGACCGCGATGGTGTCGAATTGCAGCCGTGGCGGGTTCATGAGCAGAATGTAGGCTGAACCGCAACTACTAGCAATACTTGCCGCAGGAACCCGCATTGATCGCGGGAATCCATGAAGAAACTGCGATAGAGGTGACCATGGCTGACGAACGGCCGAAGAAAACACAACCGCAGCCGATGGCACTGGACGGCACCGATCTGGCGATCCTCGCCGCGCTCGTCGACGACGGCCGCATGACGAACGCCGCGCTGGCGTCCCGCGCCGGCGTCGCCGAGTCGACCTGCGCGTACCGCCTGCGGGCGCTGCGCGAATCCGGTGTCCTCACCCGTATCGCCGCGCACCTCGACCCCGAGGCCTTCGGCCGCCCGCTGCACGCGATCATCAAGGTGCGCTTGGGAAGCCACAGCCGCGAGCATGTGCACCACCTCTACGACCGGCTGGTCGAGCTGCCCGGGGTGATGACGGTCTTCCACGTCGGCGGCGACGACGACTTCCTCCTCCATGTGGCCGTAGCAGGCCCCGAGGCACTGCGCGACCTCATCCTCGAGCACGTCACCGCCCACGCCGTGGTGCGCCAGACCGAGACCCAGCTGGTCTTCGAAGTGCGCGAAGGCCGCGGCGTCCTGCCCCGCTTACCCGCCGAAGTGTCGGTCCCGGATGCGATGCTGAACCCCCAGCCATCAACGAGGAGGCGCACATGGGCAAGGTGATCTGCGGGATCTCGATCTCGGCCGACGGGTACGCGGCCGGACACAACCAGACCGAGGAGCGGCCGTTCGGCGACGACGGCAGCGGCGGCACCGGCGATCGGCTGCACGCCTGGATGTTCGAGACCCCCGAGGAGAACCCCGAGGAGATCGCCCAGATGACCGCCGCCAAGGCGTTCATCATGGGCCGCAACATGTTCGGCCCCATCCGCGGCGCATGGGACCGCGAGTGGAACGGCTGGTGGGGACCCAACCCGCCCTACCACGCACCGGTCTTCGTGCTCACCCACCACGCGCGCGAGCCCCAGCCGATGGACGGCGGGACCACCTACACCTTCGTCACCGACGGCATCGAATCCGCACTGAAGCAGGCGCGCGAGGCCGCCGGGGACGGCGAGATCGCCGTCATGGGCGGCGCGACCACCGTCAACCAGTTCCTCGCCGCCGGGCTGATCGACGAGCTGCGGCTCCACATAGTCCCGTTCGTCATGGGCGCGGGCACGCGCCTCTTCGAGGGCGTCCCGCCGCTGCGCATGGAGCAGGTGAGCGTCCGCGCCGCGACCGCGGTGACCCACGTGACCTACCGCGTCCTCAACTGAGGACGCCTACTCGCCGATCTTCCGCACGCGCGTCGGATGGGATGGGTTCGAGTGTTTTCGTCGAGCGTCGAGCGTCGAGCGTCGAGCGTCGAGCGTCGAGCGTCGAGCGTCGAGCGTCGAGCGTCGAGCGTCGAGCGTCGAGCGAGTGCCGGGCCGCCGGGAGCCCTCGGCGCGTGGCGCTCGGCTTGATCCTCACCGTGACCGGAAAGCCGCTGCCACAACGAAAGCGTCCAGCGCGGGGTACCCGGGCGCTGCCCGGCCGATCAGCGCACGCCCCTGAAGTCGCTGGGGCGCAGTACAGTGCGAAGGGAGTGCCGACCCCTACCGAAAGGCCCTCGCATGGCGACTGACTCCTCCGGCGGGACGGACGCGCTCCTCGCCCTCTACACCACCGACCGCGAGAAGCTCTCCACCCTCGCGGGGGAGCGGCTCGCGCTCGTCGCCGTCCAGGTCACGTACCTCGGCCTCGCCATCATCGCCCTCGGCGGCCAGCGCCCCATCGGTGGCGAGTGGGTCGCGGCCTTCAGCGCGGCGCCGCTGTGGTTCATGCACGCCCAGCATCAGATCCTCGTCGCGGCGGCCCTCAGCCGGTCCCGCTCGGTGCTGCTCCTGGAGCGGCACGTGGTCGACCGCGCCGGCTTGCCCGCGAACGACCGCAACGACATCGGGCACCGCGCGGCCGTCACGATCCGCGAACTCACGGGCCGGTATCGCATCTTCAAACTGCAGATCTTCATCGCCTTCGGCGGCATCGCCGCGGCCCTGCTCTCGTTCACCGTGTACGCGCTGGTGGTGGCCGCCGCGAGCTCGTCGTGGACCTCGCTGCCGGTGGTGCTCGCGATCCTCTTCTACGGCGGGTTCGCCACCGTGGCCACGATCGGCTGGACCCGCACCGTCCAACTGCAGCTCGACAACGGGCGGCTGAACGAGCGGTCGGACTGAGCCCCTTAGCGATGACCCCCGGCCAGGTCGCCGGGGTCGGTGTTCGCGCCGCAGAGCACGACCGCGACCTTGTCGGTGGACCCGATCCCGGATTGCCCACTGAGGACGCCCGCGAGCGCGGTCGCCGCGCCATGCTCGACGACCACACGCCGCTGGTCCCACAGCGCCTGGCGCGCAGCGATGATCGCGTCGTCGCTCACCAGGACCGAGGTGATCGGGGACTGCTGTGCTCCGGCGAAGGCGATCTCGCCGATCCGCTTGGCTCCCAACGAGTCGGCGGCGATGCCGGAGACACCCACGTCGACCGGCCGTCCGGCTCGCAGCGCCTCATGGAGCGTCGGCGCCTTTTCGGGCTCGACGGCGATGACGTGAACGCCGTGCTCGGCGGCGACCGCCGCGATGCCGGCGAACAGGCCGCCGCCGCCCACGGCCACGACGATATGGGTGACCTCGGGCAGGTCGCGCAGGATCTCGAGCGCGATGGTCCCGGCTCCGGCGGCGACGGCGGGCTGGTCGTAGGCGTGGACGAACGCGGCCCCGGTCTCGGCCACATGCCGTTGGGCCGCTTCGAAGGCCTCGGCGTACTGCTCGCCGACCTGGTGGACCTCTGCGCCGAGCGTGCGGAGCTTCGCCACCTTCATGGCCGGGGCGGTGGCGGGCACGAAGACCGTGGCCGGAACCCCGAGGGCGGAGGCGGCGTACGAGGCGGCCAGCCCGGCGTTGCCGCCGCTCGCGCAGACCACGCCCACCCGGGGGTCGAGCTCGCCCGCTTCTCTGGCGGTGAGGAGCCGGTTGAACGAGCCGCGCGGTTTGAAGCTCCCGGTGTGCTGCAGGAACTCCGCCTTGAAGTGCAGTTCGCAGCCGCCTTCTCCGGGGTCGGCCGCAAAGAGCGGCGTGTCGCGCACATAGGGGGCGATCCGCTCGGCGGCCTCCAGCACGTCCTTGCGCGTGGTCATCGTCAGGTCGTTCCTTCCGTCGTGCGACCGGTCGGCACGACCGTAACGCGCGACGCGGCCGTTCGGGCGCGGAATGAGGCCGACGGCGTCGCCCCTCGGCCCTTATTCGGTCGTTTTCCCTTGGAGGCGGGGAGAAGTGCCCGTGCCGGCGGCCCTGTGGATGTCCGTCGGCTTCGCCGAATGACGCCTCCCGCAAGGGGGTACCGGCCTCTCGGGGTGGGGGACCGCCCGACTCTAGACCGGCGGGCGGGGCGGGGTTCGCATAGGATTGGCGCCGACGCAGAGGAGGGCGGGCATGTCGACAACGCGAGGCGCGCGCCAGCCGACGATCAAAGAGGTGGCGACGCTCGCCGGGGTCAGCCCGATGACCGTGTCCCGCACGCTCGCGGGCGGGGTCAACGTGCGGCCCGACCTGCAGGCGCGGGTGATGGCGGCCGTGCGCGAGCTCGGCTACTACCGCAACGAGAACGCGCGCAGCCTGCGCCCCGGCCAGCCCAGCGGGCTCATCGGCGTCGCGATCACCAACCTCGCCAACCCGTACTACGGGAACTTCGCGCTCGGCGTCGAGGAGGTCGCCGCCGAGCACGGGCGGCGGATCATCCTCGGCAACACCGGCGAGGACGCCGGGCGCGAGCGCCAGCTCGTGAGCGACTTCATCGGCCGCCAGGTGGACGGCCTCATCCTGGTGCCCACCAGCGGCGAAGCCGCGCACCTGCAGCCCGAGCGCCTGGGCGACGTGCCGCTGGTGCTCGCCTCGCGCCGCGTGCCGGGCCTCGACGTCGACACGGTGCTGCTCGACGATGTGGGCGGCGCCTACCGCGGCACGATCGGCCTGCTCGACGCCGGGCACACCCGCATCGGATTCCTCGGGAACCGCAGCTCGGTGTTCACCGGCGAGCGCCGGTACCGCGGGTACGAGCAGGCGATGACCGAGCGCGGCGCGCCGGTCGACCCGTCGATCATCGCCCGCGACCAGCAGGACGTGGACGCGGCGAGCCGGGCCGCGCGGGCGATGCTCGACCACCCCGAGCCGCCGACCGCGATCTTCAGCGCCAACAACCGCAACACGATCGGCGCGCTGCGCGAGATCGGGCGGCGCATCCGCGACGGCCTCCCCGGGCCCCGCCCGGCCGTCGTGAGCTTCGACGACTTCGAGCTCTCCGAGCTCATGCCCGTCCCGGTGACGATCATCGACCACGACGCGCGCCTCCTCGGCCGCGAGGCCGCGACACTCCTGTTCGCCAGGCTCGAGGGCACCGCCGAAAGCAAGCCGAACACGGTCGAACTGCCTGTCACGATCGAGCATCCCTGAGCGTTAAACCCTCGCTGAACTGCTGGTTTGCCAAAACCCACCAATCGTTGGTAACGTTACCAACCGACAGGCAGTGCGGCAGGAAGGAGACGGGCGATGGAGCTCTGCATCGACTTCGGCGGTTCCGAGATCAAGCTCGGCATCCTCGACCGGGGCGAACCGGTGCGCACCGCGACCGTGCCCACCGGCGCGAGAGACCTCGAACAGGTCCGCGACGCGGCGGCCGCGCTGCTCGCCGAGACCACGCCCCTGCAGGCCCCGGCCGCAGTGGGCATCGCCGTCCCCGGCGTCGTCGACCGCGCCGCCGGCCGCCTCGTCAAGGCCCACGACAAGCACCCGCGCCTCGACGGCCTCGACCTGATCGGCTGGGCCCGGGAGTCCTTCGGGCTGCGGGCCGTGATCGAGAACGACGCCCGCGCCGCGCTCGTCGGCGAGACCGCCACCGGCTCCGCGGCTGGAGCGCGCGATGCGGTCCTCATGAGCCTCGGCACCGGCATCGGCACCGCCGCGCTCATCGACGGGACCCTCCTCAGAGGAGCGCACGACCACGCGGGCATCCTCGGCGGGCACTTCACCGTCGACTTCGCCGGCGCCCCGTGCAACTGCGGCAACATCGGCTGCGCCGAGTCCATCGCCGGAGCCTGGGCCCTGCGCCGCGACCTCGCGGTGCGCGGCGACGCCGTCACCGACGTCAAGGCGCTGTTCGAGACCGACGACGACGCGGCACTCGCCTTGCGCGACAGGGCCGTCTGCGCCTGGGGCGCCACCGCCGTGTCGCTCTGCCACGCCTACGACCCCGACGTCGTGATCCTCACCGGCGGCATCCTGCGCGCCGGGACCGCCGTCGCCGCACCGATCGAGGCGTACGTCCGCGAGCACCTCTGGACCAGCTCGCACCGCCCCGCCTTCGTCGTCCCCGACCGCCCCGACCTCTCGGTGCTGCGCGGCCTCGCCGCCCTCGCCGCCGATCCCCGAAACTGAAGGAGCAGCAGTTGTCCACCGTCCCTCTCGGACAGTACGAGAAGCAGCCGACCGTCCCGCTGCCGGCAGACGCCCGCGTCCTCACCGGCGCGAGCGCCTGGGCCGCCGCCGCCGACGCGGCCGCCGCGAAAGCGGGCGAGCGCGCGCCGCTCATCGTGGTCGACGCCTACCCCGGAGCGGACCTCCCCCTGCTCGCCAAGGCGATCGCGGGCGCCCTCCCGGACTGGCGGATCGTCGACGTCGAGGACGCCGCCGCGCTCCCCATCGCGCACATCGACGCCCGCTTCGCGGACAACCTCACCGAGGACCGCGTCTTCGGCGTCCTCTCACACGCCACAGTGGACGCCTTCTATGACGCCGAGCGCCTCGACAAGCTCGCCGTCGAGGTCGACGGCGCCACCGGACCCACGGTCCTGCTCGGCTGGGGCGCCGACCTCGTCGCCCGGCGCCTCGCGCACCCGTACGCGCTGGTGCTCGCCGACATGGCCCGCTGGGAGCTCCAGCTGCGCCAGCGCGCCGGGGCCACCAACTGGCGCGCCGAGAACCCCGACGAGGATCAGCTGCGCAAGTACAAGCGGGGCTTCTTCGTCGAGTGGCGCGTGGCCGACCGGCACAAGACCACCCTGTTCGACCGGCTCGACTTCGTCTTGGACGCCAACGCGATCGGGTCCGCCGAGCCGACCGGCCGCACTGCCGGGATGATCACCGGCGAGGCGTTCCGCGCCGGACTCCGCGACGCCGCGCGCGCGCCCCTGCGGGTCGTCCCGTTCTTCGACCCCGGCGTGTGGGGCGGCCAGTGGATGAAGCAGCGGCTCGACCTCGACCCCGGCAAGCCGAACTACGCGTGGTGCTTCGACTGCGTGCCCGAGGAGAACTCGCTCCTGCTGGAGGACGCCGAAGGCGCGGTCGTCGAGATCCCCTCCCTCGACCTCGTGCTCGCGCAACCCGAAGCGCTGCTGGGGGAGCGGACCTACGCGCGGTTCGGCGCCGAGTTCCCGATCCGCTTCGACTTCCTCGACACCATGGAGGGCGGCAACCTCTCCCTCCAGGTGCACCCGCTCACCGACTACATCCAGCGCACCTTCGGGATGCACTACACGCAGGACGAGTCGTACTACATGCTCGACGCCGGGGACGACGCCGTCGTCTACCTCGGCACCAAGGACGGCGTCGACCGGGACGCGATGCTCGCCGACCTCCGCGCCGCCGAGACAGGCGAACGCCCCTTCCCCGCCGAGCGGTACGTGAACGCGTTCCCCGCCAAGAAGCACGACCACTTCCTCATCCCGGCCGGCACCATCCACAGCTCGGGCGCGAACTCGATGGTCCTGGAGATCTCGGCGACCCCGTTCATCTTCACCTTCAAGCTCTGGGACTGGGGCCGCCTCGGCCTCGACGGCGTCCCGCGCCCGGTCCACATCGACCACGGCGAGCGCAACCTCGTCTGGAAGCGCGATACGGCCTGGACCGAGGCGAACCTCGTCAACCGGGTTGAAACGATCACGAGCGAGGGCGATGTGGTCGAGGAGCGCACCGGGCTCCACGAGCTCGAGTTCATCGAGGTGCGCCGCCACTGGTTCGCCGAGGAGGTCACCCACGACACGGAGGGCACCGTCAACGTGCTCAACCTGGTCGAGGGCGACGAAGTCGAGATCACCAGCCCCACCGGGGCGTTCGCGCCCTACACGATCCACTACGCCGAGACGTTCATCGTCCCGGCCGCCGTCGGCCCCTACGTCATCCGCCGCACGGCCCGCTCCCGCAGCGAACGCTTCGGGACCGTCAAAGCCTCGGTCCGCGGCACCCGGACCAGCGAAGCCTGACCTGCAACCCCACCCCCTTACCGAACAAAGGAGTTCGCAATGCGATCCAGGAAGATCCCCGCCGCCATCGCGGCCGCCGCTGCCGCCTCGATGCTGCTCGCCTCGTGCGGCGGCGGCAGCGCCGACGACGGCGCCACCACCGGCACGCTCGACTTCTACACGAACAAGGCCGCCTGGGAGCCCGACTTCGACGAGCTGAACGCGCAGAGCGAGGGTGACGTCGACATCAGCCTCAACACCACCGGCTACTCCGACGCCGCCCAGTACGACGCGTTCATCAAGCAGTCCTTCCGCACCGACAAGAGCCCCGGCCTCTTCACCTGGCAGACCGGCCCCTCGCTCAGCGAACTCGTCGACGAGGGCCTGGTCGCCGAGACCACGGACATCTGGACCAAGGCCGTGGACGAGGGCTGGATCGCCGAGGACCTGAAGGAGGCCTACACCTTCGACGGCAAGCAGTACTGCGTGCCGATGAACGTCGCCTACTGGGTCATGTACTACAACAAGCCCCTCTTCGAGGAGCAGGGCATCGCCGAGCCCACCACCTGGGCCGAGCTCGACGCCGCCGCCGAGAAGCTCAAGGGCGCCGGAATCACCCCGTACTACCAGACCAGCACGCTGTTCACCTTCCCGTGGTTCCAGCAGCTCGTCGCCGGCACCGACCCCGAGCTCTACAACGGGCTCGCCACCGGCGAAGTGAAGTACACCGACCCGCGCATCGTCGAGATCATGGAGACCTGGCGCGCACAGCAAGAGGCCGGCTGGTTCAGCGACGCCGGCAGCACCGTCGATCCCGCCGTCGGCCTCAAGCAGGGCGACTTCGCGATGATCAACTTCGGGTCGTTCTTCAACGGCTCCCTCGACGGCGCCGGCATGGTCTCCGGCCAGGACTACGACATGTTCGTCATCCCGGCCGTGAACCCCGACCTCGGCACGACCCCCGTCGCGGTCGAGTCCGGGCCGCTCTGCGTCGCCGAGAACTCCTCCCAGAAGACCCTCGGCCTCGAGTACGCCGAGTGGTGGATGTCGCCCGACGCGCAGACCGCCTGGAGCGCCGCCCGCGGCGACGTCGCCTTCAACCCGCAGGCCACCGTGGCCGACCCGATACTCGAAGAGCTCGGCACCACCGTCGCCGGCGACGGGTACGAACGCTACGACCGCTACTACGAGGCCACGCCCACGCCGATCCTCACCGTCGCCCTCGAGCAGTTCGGCGCGTTCATCGCCAACCCGGGCGACCCGCTCCCGTTCCTGGAGACCATCCAGGCCGAAGCCGACGCCTACTGGGCAGACCAGGGGTAGCACCGCATGACGTCCGACCAGACCACTCTGAACCGCCCTGAGGAGCGGCTCCGCCGGTCCTCGGGGCCCGACCGGGCCGCACCGAAGCGCCCCAAGGACCCGTTCGCGCGGTCCGCCGCGGGGTTCATCGCGCCCGGCGTGATCCTCGTGGCCGTGCTGCTCTACCTGCCGCTGCTGTGGACCACCTTCCTCAGCCTCACCGAGTACAACGGCCTCGGCGACCCCGAGTGGGTCGGCTTCGCGAACTACCTGGAGATGTTCGACGACCCCGGGTTCATCGGCTCCGTGCTCAACACGCTGCTGTGGGTCGCCGGCACCCTCCTCGTCCCGGTCGGGATCGGGCTCGGCGTCGCCCTGCTCACCTGGAACCTCAAGGGCGGCACCTGGCTGCGCCTGCCGTTCCTCATCCCCTACGCCCTCTCCGGCATCGGGGTCGGCGTGATCTGGTCGTTCATCCTCTCCGGCGACGGCGCGCTCGACCAGGCGCTCGCCGCCTTCGGCATCCAGGACACGCCGCGCTGGCTCGTCGACGCCCCGCTCAACACGGTCGTGATGATCCTCGCGACCGCGTGGCAGGGCGTCGGCGTGAACGCGCTGCTCTTCACGATCGGCCTCCAGTCGATCCCGAAGGAGCCGCTGGAGGCGGCGCGGGTCGACGGCGCGAACGGGCTGCGCCTGTTCCGGAGCATCCTGTGGCCCATGCTCCGCCCGCTCACCGCGGTCGTCGTCGGCCTCTCGATCGTCGCGAGCCTCAAGACCTTCGACATCGTGCAGGGCATGACGAAGGGCGGGCCCGGCCGGGCCTCCGAGACGCTCGCGCTCACGATGTACAAGGAGACGTTCGTGAACAGCGAGTACGGCCTCGGTTCGGCGATCGCGGTGTTCCTCACCGTGGTCACGCTCGCGGCCTCGATCCTCTACCTGCGCCAGCAGCTCTCCAGCAAACACGGGGTCTGACATGCCGTTCAAGCACACCGCACGCATCGTCCGCACCGCCGTCCTGGTCGTCCTCGGCCTGTTCTGGCTCCTGCCGGTGTACCTGCTCCTGGTGAACGCCGCGAAGTCGCCGGAAACGTTCACCACCAAGGAGTCCTGGATCCCCACCGACTTCTCGCTGCTCGCGAACATGGCCGAGGCGGTGCGCCTCTCCGGGCTCGCCGAGAGCGCGGCGAGCACCCTGCTCTACGCGGTCGTCTCGCCCGCGATCGCCGTCGTGGTCGGCGCCGCGGCCGGGTTCGCTATCGTCGCGCTCCGGCTGCGGCACGGCTTCGCCTGGTTCGTGGTGGTCTTCGGGGGCACCGTGTTCCCGCTCCAGATGATCCTGCTGCCGCTGTTCGACGCCTACTCCCGGGTGGGCCTGTTCGACTCCCGGACGGGCATGATCATCGTCTACACGGCGATCTCGATCCCGTTTTCGGCCTTCGTGATGCGCAACTTCTTCACCGGCATCGCGCACAGCGTCTTCGAGGCGGCCGTGCTCGACGGGGCGTCGACCTGGCGCATCTTCGCCCGCGTCTACCTCCCGATGGCCTCCAGCGCGCTCGTCGCGGTCTTCATCCTGCAGGCCACCTTCATCTGGAACGACTTCCTGCTCGGCCTGGTGCTCAGCCAGTCCGACACCGTGCGGCCCATCGTGACCAGCCTCGCCGGGATGCAGAGCACCTACGGCGGCGCGCAGATGTCCACGGTGCTCGCGGGCGGCCTGCTCGTCTCACTGCCCACAGTGGTCCTGTTCCTGTTCACGCAGAAGTTCTTCGCCCGCGGCCTCGCCCTCGGGCAGTACTAGGAGTCCCATGCGCCTCATTCCCGACGTCGACGACCTCGCGGCCGACCCGGTCTCGCACCACTACGACGACATGATCGCGCCGAGCGGCCTCACCAACTTCCTCGGCACGGCCCGCGTCGACCACGACCTCACCGCGGTCAGCGCGGTCACCTTCCCGCCGGTGTCCCAGGGGCTCACCCGCACCGCGGCGTGCTTCGTGGACGGGCGCCTGGTCGAGTCCTACGGCGCCCCGATCACCCACGAGTGGCGGCCCGACCGGGTGCGCCGCAGCGCCACCCTGCCCGGCCTCGAGCTGGTCACGACGACCGTGTGCGCCCCAGGCGAAACCGCCGTCGCGATCGACATCAGCGTCACCAACACCGGCGACCGGGCCCGGACCGTGCCCCTCACGCTCACCCTCGCCGCCGGCGCGGCCCGATCCGAGGCGGCCTGGCTCGACGCGGTGGCCCCCGAAGCGGGCAACCGCGCCGCCATCGGCGCGTCCCGCCTGGCCTTCAGCGACCGGGACGGCACCGCGTGGAGCATCCAGGGCGTCGACACCGCAGCCGAGGTCCGCCTCTCGGGCATCGCCCCGATGGCAGGGGAGCACGAGGTCGGCATCGGCGGCATCGAACGCGGCGGCGAGGTCACCGTCGAGCTCGAACTCGCCCCCGGCGCGACCGGCCGCTTCGGCTACGTCCACGCCGTCGGCACCACTGAGGACGCCGCCACTGCGGCCTTCGAACGCGTCGCCGCCGACGTCCCGGGCACCATCGAAGGCGCCGAAGCGTTCTGGAACGGCCAGCTCGAAGCCGCCTTCACCCCCGGCAACGCCGAGTTCTCCGGCCACCTGCCCACATTGGAGACCGACTCCGACGCGCTGCGCCGCCTCTACTGGTGGGGCGCGCTCGGCACCATCTGGTTCCGGCGCGACTTCGCTGGCAACGTGCTCGGCCGCAGCTACGACACCCTCATGCCCAACTACTGGGCCACGACCACCTTCATCTGGGACTACAGCCTCAGCTCCATCACGCACGCCCTCCTCGACCCCGAGCCGATGAAGGCCCAGCTGCGGCACTGGATCGCCTCCGACATCCACACGCATTTCGGCACCTCCTCGCTCACCGGCGGGCCCGTGGGCCGCTGGTACTCGGTCAACGACTACGCCATGACCCGGCTCGTGCACGACTACCTGCGGTTCACCCGCGACACCGCCCTCCTCGACGAGACCCCCGGGGACCGGCCCGTCCGCGAGCACCTGCGCGACTGGGCGCTGGCCTGGCAGTCGCTGCGCGGCACGGGCCCGCTCGCCGACTACGGCGAGATCGACAACCTCCTCGAATGCGTCAGCTCCTACACCCACGAGGTCGCGAGCCTGAACGCGGCGAACGTGTGGAACCTGCGCACTGTGGCGGACATCCTTGCCGCCGAAGGCGACACGGACGGATCCGCCGCGCTCGCCGCGGAGGCGGAGGCGCTCGTCAAATCCGTGGCCGACCTCTACCTGCCGGGCACCGGCCACTTCGCGGCCCGCCAGCCGGACGGCACCCGCGTGCCGGTGCGGCACGTCTACGACTTCAGCGTCGTCGGCACCACCATCGCCGCCGACCTCGACGAGCGGACGCGGCGCGAGATGGTCGAGTTCTACCAGCGCGAGCTGCGGACCGAGGCCTGGCTCCGGTCACTGTCCCCATGGGACCCTGATGCGAGCTTCAGTCCCCGCCCGGACCACCAGTGGAACGGCGCGTACCCGGCCTGGCCGGCCGACGCGGCGCGCTCCCTCGTGGCGCTCGGCGCGCCCGAGGTCGCCATCGACTGGCTGCCCGGGCTGGCACGCTCGGCGAACCAGGGCCCGCCCGGTCAGGCGCACTTCACCGAGGAGGCCGTGCCGCCGGTGAACGGCGGCGCGCGCAAGGCCCCGCCGCAGCTGCCGTACATCATCGACTGGGCGTGCTCCTCGGCCGGAGCGTATGTGGCCCTGGTGATCGAGTCGTTCTTCGGCGTCGACCCGCGGCTCGGCTCCGCCGATATCGACACGTCGCAGGGGTGCATCGCCGACCTCGATCCGAGCGCGGTCCTGCGCGGCCTGCGACTCGGGGACCGCATCGTGGACATTTTTGCAGACGGCACTGTCGCCGACGGCACCGTCACCGATGCCGCATGACCCTGCAGCCCTTCGACATTCACCCCTCGATGGTCCGCGGCGCGGTCGACGTCGAGGCCACTGAGCGCGGCCTGGTCCCGCACCGCCTGCCGCAGTGGGCGAGGCGGCAGATCCCGGACCGGTTCATGGTGCAGACGAGCGCGGAGAGCGCCGGAGTGCGGCTCGCGATCCGCACGGCCGCCAACGTGATCGAGCTCGACGTGCAGGCCCGGCGCATCGCCGCCGACGCCGAGGCGCCGATGCCGCCGAGCGTCTACGAGCTCACCGAGCGCGGCGCGGTCGTCGCGACCGCCGAAGCCCCGGTCGGCTCCCGCTTCGTGTTCACCTTCGAGCGCCCGGACGGCGAGATCGTGCCGGGTCCTGACGCGACCGTGCGCTTCGAGGGCCTGAGCACCGGCGCCGAGCGCGACCTGGAACTGTGGCTCCCGTACTACGACCACGTCGAACTGCTCGCCCTCCGCGCCGACGCCCCGGTCACGGCCGTGCCGGACGGCGGCGCGCTCCGGTGGGTGCACCACGGCAGCTCGATCAGCCACGGCTACCGGGCCGCCTCCACCACGGGCACCTGGCCGGTGGTCGCGGCGCTCAAAGCCGGTGCGGCCCTGACGAACCTGGCGTTCAGCGGCAACGCCATGCTCGACCCGTTCACCGCCAGGACGATGCGCGACACGGCCGCCGACCTCATCAGCCTGAAGATCGGCATCAACCTCGTCTGCGGGGACGTGATGCGGGTGCGCGGGTTCCGCCCCGCGGTCGACGGCTTCCTCGACACGATCCGCGACGGCCACCCGGGCACGCCGATCGTGGTCGTCTCGCCGATCTGGTGCGAGCCGGTCGAGACCGCGGCCGGACCGACCATGCAGGACCCCGAACGGGCCGAGGAGTGGTCGATCGCGGCGGGCAGCGAGGCCGACACCGAGGCCGGCAAGCTCTCGCTGCGCGTCATCCGCGCCGAACTCGCCGCCGTCGTCGAGCGCCGCCGCGCCGACGGCGACCGGCTGCTCCACTACCTCGACGGCCTCTCGCTCTACGGCGAGGCCGACGCCGCCGCGATGCCCCTGCCCGACAACCTGCACCCCGGCCCGGACGTGCAGCGCCTCATCGGCGAGCGCTTCGCCGCCGGCGTCCTCGCCGAGCACGCCTCCTGACCGTCCCCTCCACGTCCATGACCCTGCAAAGGAGCAGACCATGACCCGCAGACCGATCACCCTCGCGGTGGCCGCCGGACTGGCGACCGCCCTCGTACCCCTGACCGCCGCCGCGGCGGCCCCGATCGCGTGCCCGCCGACCGGCACCGAGATCAACACCGAGCTCACCGAGCGCTTCGGCACCTACGGCGACACCGCCGGGCGCTGGACCGGCTCCGACTCCGCGTACAGCGTCGACCTGCCTGACGGCTCGACCGCGTGGATCTACTCCGACACGTTCATGGGCGAGGTCGACGCGAACGGCGGCCGGCCCGCCGACTCGCCGTTCCTCCACAACTCGATCGTCGTGGACGACGACGGCGTCCTCACCACCCACACCGGCGGCACCGAGGCCGCCCCCGAATCGCTCGTCAAGGTCGCGGGCGCCGACGAGACGCAGCGCTGGTACTGGTTCGGCGACGCCACGGTCGAGGACGGCATGCTCCGCGTCATGCTGCTCGAGTTCATCAAGACCGGCACCGGCGTGTTCGACTTCAAGTTCACCGGCAACGCCGTCGCCACGATCGACCCGGCCGACATGAGCCTCGTGTCGGTCACCGACCTGCCGGACTCCACGATCAACTGGGGCTCGGCGATCTACGAGGACCCCGCGGACGGCTACACCTACGTCTTCGGCGTCGAGGACAACCAGGCGCAGAAGTACGCCCACCTGGCCCGCGTCCCCTCCGGCTCGCTGACCACCGCGGACTGGGAGTACTTCGGCGAGGGGGAGTGGAGCACCGATCCGGCCGCGTCCAGCCGCATCCTCGAAGGCGTCTCGAACGAGTTCAGCGTCTCCCGCTTCCAGGGGAAGTTCACGCTCGTCACCGGTGACGCGACCGAACCGCTCAGCGCCAAGATCGTGATGTACCGCAGCGCCTCCATCACCGGCCCCTACACCGGCAAGACCGAGCTGTACACGACCCCGGAGACCGGCGGGAACGTCTTCACCTACAACGCGAAGGCCCACCCGAACCTCGGCGACCGCGACACCCTCGTCGTCACGTACAACGTGAACACCTTCCAAGGCAGCGACCACTACACGGACGCCCGCCTGTACCGCCCCCGCTACGTCGACGTGCACTTCTAGAGACCCGACACCGCAACACCCCCCGGGCCGGAGACCACGAGTCTCCGGCCCGGATCGCCTTCTGCCGCAGGTCAGTCGATGAGGATGGCCTGCAGCGGGCACGCGCGGGCGGCCTGCTCCACCTCCTCGGCGAACGCATCGTCGGGGTCGGCGTCGTACACGAGGCCGCCCTCGTCATCGATGCCGAAGACGTCGGGCGCGGTGAAGACGCACTGGGCCAGCACTTGGCAGCGGGAGCGGTCGACGCGGACCTTCATGGGGTTTCCTTTCTGGGATTGAACTTGGAGTAGCCGCCGAACGCCCACCGCAGCGTCAGGGCGCCGTCGATCTGGACGGCGCGTTCGAGCGCGAACCGGACGAGCCGCTGCGCGCCGGGGACCTCGGCGGCGCGGCCCGGATCCCAGTCGACGCGGGCCGTCCCGGTCAGGTGCAGGGTCCGGCCCCGCTCCCAGTCCAGGAACAGCAGGCCGCAACGCGGGTCGAGCTCGAGGTTGCCGAGGGTCATGTACATCGAGTTGCCGAGGTAGTCGGGCCAGACCAGGCCTTGATCGCCGGTGAGGGCGACGAAGCCGGGGTTCCCGCCCCGGTGCGAGGCGTCCGCGCCGAGCTCCCCGGCGCGGGTGGCGACGAAGAACGTGTCCGACGCGGCGATCCAGTCCTGCTGCTCGGGTGTGAGCCGCGCCGAAGCGCGCGCCGTCCCCGGCCCCGGCCGGGTCGCCACGGCCTCGGGCGTGCGGGCCTGGATGTACTTGGGGCAGTTGGCGTAGACCTGCTCGGTGCGGATCTCGAGCCGGTCGCCGATTCGGCGCGCGCCGCCGTTGACGCGCATCCGGCGGCGGGTGGCCGGCTCGATCGCGAGCATGCCCAGGTCCCGTTCGGTGTCGAACAGTCCGGCCAGCGGATCGGAGCCGGCCGGTACGCGGTCGACGGTGATCGTCCGTTCGCCGGTGGCCTCCACGAAGCCTTCGGGACCGGCGAGGGCGCTCGTCCAGACCGCGCCGTCGTCGTCGGCGGCGCCGACCACGACCATGCGCTGGCGGGCGATGAACTCGGCGGCGATCGCCGGGATCGCCGGGTCCACTCCGGCCGAGCCCCAGGCGGGGAGGTCGAGGCCGACCCGGCGCTGGACGGCGCGTTCTCCCTTGTGGAACATGGTGCTCCTTTCGGGGGCGTGGGGGGGGGGGGGGGCGCGCCCCCCCCCCCCGCCGTCGTGCATCGGCGTCTAGAAGAAGCCGCAGGTGGGTGCGCCCTTGACCGGCGCGGGGGCGGTGTCGGCGCCGGTGGGGGCGTAGATCTCGAGGCGGGTGCCGTCGGGGTCGGTGAAGAACACGCCGCCGGAGGCGGCGCCTTCGCCGTGGGGGACGACGCCGTCGTAGTACAGCTCGACGCCGGCGGCCTTGAGGGCGGCCTCGGCCCGGCGCACGGTCTCGATGTCGGGCGCCTCGAACGAGAGGTGGTGCAGGCCGGGGCGGCGCGTGTCGAAGGCGCCTTCGCTCTGCTCCCACAGGGCCAGGACGATGTCGTCGTCGCCGAGGAAGGCGAACCGGTCCTCGCCCTCGGTCTTCTCGCCGATGAGGCCGAGGCCGAAGATCTCGCGGTAGAAGGCGACCGACCGGGGGAGGTCGGTGACATTGATGCCTACGTGGCCGGTCTTGAGTGCCGTTGCGGTCATGGGTGCTCCACGGGTGAGAAGGAACTGTCGCGAAGGGACTGAACGCGGTCAGACGCGCTTCGATTGTCTAACGGTTGATCCGTTAGAAGAAGCTTCCCATGCGTTCCTAATGATTGCAACGCGTGCAACCATTAGAATTCTGTGACGGTCGTCGCTGCCCCTCGCCATCTGTTGGCGGGCAGGCGAAAACACCGCACGACCGATGGTCGTGCGGTGTGGAGGCGGTGGGCGTCAGCCCTCGGGAGCGGTGCGGTGCCGGGCGTAGTACCGGGCGGCGCGGGCGCGGTTGCCGCACCCGGCCGAGCACCACTCGCGGCGCGGGTGGTCCTTGGCGAAATACAGCACGCAGCCCGGCCCGTAGCAGGCGCGCAGGTCTTCCCGGCCCGGGCCGGTGAGCAGCTCGATGCCCTGGACGGCAAGGGCGGCAAGGCATTGCGACACCGGATCGGCCTCGCTGGAGTAGCGACGCACCAGTGCGCCGCCTTCGAATGCAGGGTCGGGTGCAGGGTCGAGTGTGGAGTCGGGTGCAGCGTCGGGACCGGACTCGGGAGCAGAGCCGAGTGCGAGCACCGGCCAGGCCGGCGCCAGCGCGGCCGCCCGGTTGACCTCGGCCACGGCCTCGGTGACCTCCCGCATCGGGGAGGCGGCGGCGGTCCGGGTGTCCTCGGTGGCGAACGCGGCCAGGCGCCGCAGCGCGTCGCGCAGGGACCGGAAGCGCGCGAGGTCGGCATCGCCGGTCTCGGCGGTGGTGCCGACCGCGTCGATCCAGGTGCGGAGGTCGGCGGCGGACTCGAGGTCGTCGTGGAGGCCGGAGCGGTCGGCCCAGGTCGTGTTCATCAACCGGACCGGCGCCGGCTCGCCGGGAAGCAGCAGCGCAGGCATGTTCTAACGGTAACAGCACCCTCCAAGCATTGCGTCCGGTGCGACCGCGAGTCCGCCGGGCCCGCGTCGCCCCGATGCCGCCGTCCCGATGAGTTTCGGCCCGTAGCGTCGTCGGTATACCTGAGGACCACCGAGTAGAGGAGCAGCAGATGGGCAAGCTCATCGTCACCGAGTTCATGTCGATCGACGGCGTGGGCCAAGCCCCCGGCGCGCCCGAGGAGGACCCCGAGGGCGGTTTCGCCTACGGCGGCTGGCAGGCCCCGCTCATCGACCGCGATGAGGAGCACTTCATCTTCGAGCAGGCCAAGGGCATGGACGCGCTCCTGCTCGGCCGCCGCACGTACGACATCTTCGCCGGCTACTGGCCCACGGCCCCCGTGGAGTTCGACTTCACCGCGCTCATCAACCGCGTCCCCAAGTTCGTCGCCTCCCGCACGCTCGAATCGCCGCTGAGCTGGGACAATGCGAGCCTCCTGCAGGGCGACCTGGCCGAATCCGTGGCGGACCTCAAGGACCGCTTCGGGCACGTCCACGTCATCGGCAGCCTCGAGCTGGTGCAGTCGCTCCTGCGGCTCGGCCTCGTCGACCATCTCAACCTGTGGGTCTACCCGCTCGTCCTCGCCCAGGGCAAGCGCGTCTTCGCGGACGGCGCGGTGCCCACCGCGCTGCGCCTGACCGAATCGCGGGTGTTCGCGAACGGCACGGTCAAGCTCGAGTACGAGACCGCGGGCGAGCCCGCGGTGGGCGACATCGACGCGGACGTCGACCGCCTCACGTAGGGCCTGCCCGGTGGACCCGGAAGGGCGCTATTCGGAGGCCTCGCGCTCCTCCGGCCCGTGCGAGACCAGCTTCAGACCGATCACGGCCCCGATGACGCCGATCAGGAACACCACCTTCAGTACCGAGACGGCCTCTTCGCCGGTGGCCATCGCGTAGGCGACGGTCAGGGCCGCGCCGATCCCCACCCACACCGCGTACGCGGTGCCGATCGGCAGGTGCTTTGCGGCCCAGCCGAGTCCGAGCATGCTGCCGATGAGGGCCGTGAAGAACACGAGCGTGGGCACGGGCTCGGCGAGCCCGCCGGACTCGCCGAGCGCGGTCGCCCACACGGCTTCGAGCACGGCGCTGGCGACCAGGACGATCCAAGGCATGGTCAGCTCACCGCCTTCAGGCCCACGACCGAGCCGAGCAGCAGGACCAGCAGGAGCGAGCGCGCGACGGTGAACCGCTCCTCGCCTCTGATGAAGCCCCACACGAGGGTGAGGGACGCGCCGATGCCGACCCACACCGCGTAGGCGGTGCCGGTGGGGAGCGAGAGCATCGCCCAGGCCAGGCCGGCCATGCTCAGCGCCAGGGCGAGAATGAACAGGATGGTGGGTTTGCGCCGTTTGAAACCCTTGGATTCGGAGAGTGCGGTGGCCCAGACGGCCTCCATCATCCCCGCGGCGACCAGGACGATCCATGCCATGACGACAGCCTCGACTTTCCGGCCGTCTTGTCGTGGTGCGGGTACAGCTCCCTCGTCCGCGGACCCGGTCACCGGATCCCACTTCCGATGGTAGTCGCCCCGCCGGGAACGTCAATGCCAGAGCGGTCACACCGCGAGGTCCGCCCGCGCGGCTGACGTGCGCCTTCGGTCCGGGCGCCGGAACCGGGCCCCTTGCGTCGCTCCGCGGCCCTGGCCTAAGCTCGTCACGTCCCATTCATCGATATGAATTCCCAATGAATGGGACTGTCCCGCACCGGAAAGCGAGCCGCCATGTCCAGTGAATCCACCTTCATCGAGCGAACGAGCGCCACCGAGACCAGCGCGGTCAACGAGCGCCACTTCAGCGCCCTCCAGCGGGGCGAGGCGAGCGTCGACCGCATCGCCTCCGTGCGGATCTCGCACGCGATCCTCCCGCTCAAGACCTCCATCAGCGACGCGAAGGTCCTGACCGGCCGCCAGAAGCCGATGACCGAGATCGCGTTCCTGTTCGCGGAGATCCGCACCGAGTCCGGCCTCGAAGGCGTCGGCTACGGCTACTCCAAGCGCGCCGGCGGCAAGGGCCAGTACGCGCACGCCCGCGAGATCGCCCCCGATCTCATCGGCGAGGACCCCAACGACATCCAGCGCATCTGGACCAAGCTCGTGTGGTCCGGCGCCTCCGTCGGTCGCAGTGGACTGTCCACTCAGGCCATCGCCGCGTTCGACATCGCCCTGTGGGACCTCAAGGCCAAGCGCGCCGGCCTGCCCCTGGCGAAACTCCTCGGCGCCCACCGCGACTCCGTGGCCTGCTACAACACCTCCGGCGGCTTCCTCTCCTCCTCCATCGAAGAGGTCCTGGAGAACACCGACGCGGCCATCGCGAACGGCATCGGCGGCATCAAGATCAAGGTCGGCCAGCCCGACACTCGCATCGACCTGCGCCGCGTCGCCGCCGTCCGCGAGCACCTGGGCGAGGACTTCCCGCTCATGGTCGACGCCAACCAGCAGTGGAACCGCAGCACCGCGATCCGCATGGGCCGCAACCTGGAACCGTTCGAGCTCACCTGGATCGAGGAGCCCCTCGACGCCTACGACGCCGAAGGCCACGCCGACCTCGCCCGCGAACTCGCCACCCCCATCGCCACCGGCGAGATGCTCACCAGCGCCGCCGAGCACGCCGAGCTCATCCGCCACCGCAGCGTCGACTTCATCCAGCCCGACGCGCCCCGCGTCGGCGGCATCACCCCGTTCCTCAAGATCATGGCCCTCGGCGAGCACGCCCGCGTCCGCATGGCACCCCACTTCGCCATGGAGATCCACCTCCACCTCGCCGCCGCCTACGAGCACGACCCGTGGGTCGAGCACTTCGAATGGCTCGAGCCGCTGTTCAACGAACGCCTCGAGACCGTGGGCGGCCGCATGATCGTGCCCGCCCGCCCCGGCCTCGGGTTCAGTCTCAGCGAGCAGGCCCGCGCCTGGACCCAGGCCACCGAACGGTTCGGCTCCGCACAGTTCGAGGGCGCCGCATGACACCCCGCGCCGAGGGCCCCAAGGGCGCACTCGACCGGGCCCTGGAGATCCTCGAAGTGCTCACCATGCGCGGCAAGGCGACCACCTCCGAACTCGTCGAAGCCGTCGGCGTGAGCCGCAGCGCCGTCTACCGCCTCGTCGAACGCCTCGAGACCGCCGAGTACCTGACCCTCGCCGAGGGCCAGTGGCGCCTCGGCCCGGCCGCCGCCCGGATGGCGATGGCCGCCCTGCACAACATGGACGTCCACGCCATCGCCCCGCCGATCCTGCGCGACCTCGCGCACCGCACCGGCGAGACCGTCAGCCTCGGCGTGCACAGCGGCGACGAGATCGTGTTCGTCTTCCGCGAGATCGGCCACCAGGCCGTGCACGTCCGCTCCGAGCTCGGCGCGCGCCGGCCGCTGCACGCCACCTCCGTGGGCAAGGCCTACCTCGCCGGGCTCGCCCCCGAGCACCGCGAGCAGACCATCGCGCGACTCCCGATGGAGGCCTTCACCAAAGCCACCGTCTGCGACCGCGACCGCCTCCGCGAGGCCGTCACCGAAGCGCGCCGCCGCGGCTGGGCCGAGGAGCACGGCGAGTTCGACGCCGGCAGCACCTGCTTCGGCGCACCCGTGTTCGACCAGAGCGGCGCGGTCGTCGCCGCCATCAGCATCGCTGGGCCGACCGACCGCATGGACGCCGCCCGCGACCCCTTCGGCCCCCTCGTGGCCGAGACCGCCGCCGCCCTCTCCCGCCGCCTCGGCTACAGCGACCGGACGCCGCCGCAAGCGGCCCGAGCACACCAAGGAGCCTGACATGAACGCCCAGATCACCAGCACCGACCCGCGCACCGGCGCCCCCGTCGCCGAAGCCGCGCCCACCTCGCCCGTCGAGGTCCGCCGCATCACCGCCGCCGCAGCGGCCGCCGCCCCCGAACTCGACCGCCGCGGCCGCGCCTTCCGCGCCCGCCTCCTCCGCGCCGTCGCCGCCCGCCTCGAAGAGCGCCGCGACGCCATCGTCGCCCTCGGCCAGCGCGAGACCGGGCTCCCTGAGGCCCGTCTCAACGGCGAACTCACCCGCACCGCCTACCAGGCCGAGTTCTTCGCGAGCGTCATCGAAGACGGCGGCTACCTCGAAGCCACGATCGACCACGCCGCCGACACCCCGATGGGACCCGGCCCCGACCTGCGCCGCCTCCTCATCCCGCTCGGCCCCGTCGCCGTCTTCGGCGCCTCCAACTTCCCCCTCGCCTTCTCCGTCCCCGGCGGCGACACCGTCTCGGCGCTGGCCGCCGGGAACCCGGTGATCGTGAAGGCGCACGACTCGCACCTCGGCCTCTCGCAACTGTCCTATGAGGCGCTGGTGCAGGCCTGCGCGGACGTGGACGCGCCGGAGGGGACCGTGGGCATCGTCTTCGGCACCGAGGCCGGCGCGGCCCTCGTCGCCGACCCCGCGGTGAAGGCGGTCGGCTTCACCGGTTCGCTCACCGGCGGCAAGGCCCTGCTGGACATCATCAACGGCCGCCCCGAGCCGATCCCGTTCTACGGCGAGCTCGCGAGCGTCAACCCGCTCGTCGTCTCCGCCGCCGCGGCCGCCGAGCGGCCCGAGGCCATCGCGAGCGGCCTCGTCGCCTCCGTCACCGGATCGGGCGGGCAGCTCTGCACCAAGCCCGGCATCGTGTTCGTGCCCAAGGGCACCGAAGGCGACAAGCTCCTCGGCGCCGCCGCGGCCCTCATCACCGAGACCGCCGCGCACCCGCTGCTGAACGCCCGCATCGCCGAGTCCTACCGCGCGATCGCCGACTCCTACACCGCCGCACCCGGCGTGAAGGAGCTCGCGGTCGGCGCCGCCGCCCCGCAGGAGGGCTCCTTCGGCAGCCCGCGACTGCTCGAAGTGGACGCCGCCGACTTCACGCCCGCCGTCGCCGAAGAGTGCTTCGGCCCCAGCGCGATCGCCGTCCGCTACGGCGACGCCGCCGAACTCGCCCGCGCTTTCGCGGCCCTCCCGGCCTCGCTCACCGCGACCCTCCACACCGCCGAAGGCGACCCGGACCTCGACGCGCTCGTCGCACTCGTCACGCCGCTGGCCGGCCGCCTCGTCTTCGACCAGTTCCCCACCGGGGTCCTCGTCTCGTGGGCGCAGCACCACGGCGGCCCGTGGCCCTCGACGAACACGCTCCACACCTCCGTGGGCGCCACCGCGATCCGCCGCTTCCTGCGCCCGATGACCTGGCAGAACGCGCCGGAGTCGGTGCTGCCGCCCGAACTGCGAGACGACGCCGCCGTCCCGCAGCGCGTGGACGGCCGGCTCCGGCCGTGACCGCACTCCCGGACGGCGCCGCCGCCTGGGCCATGCTGGCCCTCGCGGCGGTGCTCGTCGGCGTCGCCAAGACCGGCTTCAGCGGCATGGGCTCGCTGCCGATCCTGCTGTTCGCCACCGTCCTGCCGGCCAAGGAGTCGACGGGCGCGCTGCTGCCGGTGCTGATCCTCGCCGACCTCTTCGCGATCCGCTTCTACTCGCGGCACGTGGAGTGGCGGGTGCTCGCCCGCCTCGCCCCCTGGGTGGTGGTCGGCACCGTCATGGGCGCGGTCGTGCTGTGGTTCGTCGACGACACGCTCATGCGGCTGGTCATCGGCGCCGTCCTCCTGGCGATGCTCGCAATCCAGGTGTGGAACCGGTTGCGGCCCAAGGCGATCGACCCGAAACCGCCGAGCGGCCTGGCCCGCCGGAGCGCCGCCGCGGGGGCGGGCGTCGCGGCGGGCGCGACCACGATGATGGCGAACGCGGCGGGCCCGGTCATGGTCCTGTACCTGATGCTCTCGGGCTTCCCGAAGCTGCGGTTCCTGGGCACGATGGCGTGGTTCTTCTTCGCGGTCAACCTGTTCAAGGTCCCATTCAGCTGGGGCCTCGGCCTCATCTCCTGGCACACCCTCCTGATGGCGGTCATCCTCATCCCGGCCGTCGCGGTCGGGGCGCTGGTCGGCCGCGCGGTGGTGCACCGGGTGAACCAGCGGCAGTTCGAGCTCGCGACCCTCGTGCTCTCGGGCGCGGGCGCGGGCCTGCTCATGCTCTCGGCCCTGACCGGTTGAGCGGCAACGGAAGTGAACGATAGGGTCGGCTGAAGTCGACACCGATCGCGAAGGCGGCGTTTATAAAAGGGACCGCTGGGAACGCTTTAGGCAATCGTGGAGGTCCGTTATGGCTGACGAGGTACTGGGAGTCGTAGGCGCGGGGATCGTCGGTCTGGCGGTCGCGCGGGAACTGGCGCGGCGCCGCCCGGGGGCGCGGGTGGTGGTCTTCGAGAAGGAGGACCGCGTCGCCGCCCACCAGACGAGCCACAACTCCGGGGTGGTGCACGCCGGGATCTACTACGTGCCGGGCAGTCTGAAGGCCCGCTTGTGCACCCGCGGCGTGGCCCTCCTCAAGGCGTACTGCGCCGAGCACAAGCTGCCCTATGTGGAGTGCGGGAAGCTCGTGGTCGCGGTGCGCGAGGAAGAGGTGCCGCGCATGGACGCCCTCTACGGGCGCGCTGTCGCCAACGGCGTGCCGGGCCTGCGCCGCGTCGGCCCCGAGGAGCTGCGCGAGATCGAGCCGCACGCGACCGGCCTCGGCGCGATCCACTCCCCGGGGAGCGCCATCACCGACTACGCCGCCGTCGCGCGCGCCTTCGCCGCCGAGGTGACCGCCGCCGGAGGCGAAGTGCGCCTGGGCTTCCCCGTCGACGGGATCGAACCGGCCGGGTCGCGCGTGCGCGTCGCCTCCGGGGAGGAGCGGGTCACCGTGGACCACCTGGTCCTGTGCGCCGGGCTCCAGGCCGACCGCGTGGCGGCGCTCGCCGGCGACGAGCCCGGCCCCCGCATCGTGCCCTTCCGCGGCGAGTACCTGCGCGTGAAGAACGCCAAGGCCGAGTTCCTGCGCGGCCTCGTCTACCCCGTGCCGGTGCCCGGGTACCCGTTCCTCGGCGTCCACTTCACCCGCCGCATCGACTCCGGCACGGTGGAGATCGGACCGAACGCGGTCCTCGCGCTCGCCGCCGAGGGCTACCGCTGGCGCGACCTCAGCCCCGCCCACATCGCCCGGCTCGCCGCCTGGCCCGGGGCCTGGCGGATGGCCGCCCGGCACTGGCGCATGGGGGCCCTCGAGGTCTACGGCTCGGTCTCCAAGCGCGCCTACATGGAGACCGCGCAGCAGTACTTCCCGGAGATCGGCTTCGCGGACGTCGAACGCGACGGCGCCGGCGTCCGGGCCCAGGCCCTCGACCGGGACGGCGGCCTGGTCGACGACTTCCGGATCCACCGCCTCGGCCCCGTCACGGCCGTCCGCAACGCGCCCTCGCCCGCGGCCACCTCGTCGATGGCGATCGCCGAGCACGTGGTGGAGCAGGTCCTCGAACCGGCCTCCGGGTTCGGCTGGTAACACCCGGACCACGAGCTTCCCGAAGGTGTGCCGCCGCGCGAAGTCCGCGACCGCCTGCGGCCCTTGGTCGAGCGTGTACCGGCGACCGATGTGCGCGGCCAGCTCGCCGCCCGCGGCCGCTTCGGCGACCTCGGCCATCCCGCCGAGCCGCCCGTCCATGTCGAGCACGAACCGCAGGTCGACATCGTCGCGCCCGAGCCATTCCGGCTGGGTGACCGGGAACGTGATGTTCACCAGGCGGCCGCCCGGACGCAGCGCCGCCGCCACCTCGGTGAGCCGGTCGCCGGGCAGTACCAGGTTGAACGCCGCATCCACATCGGAGGGGTACTCGGCGGCGTCGTAGCCGATCACCGCCGCCGCACCGAGCCCGCGCACCAGGTCCGCGTCCTCCGGCTTCGCCGTCGCGGTCACCGTCGCGACCGCCGCCAGCGCGGGCAGCAGCGCCGTGCCCACGCCGCCGGTGGCCCCGACGACGAGCACCGACGAACCGGGCGCGATCTCGGCGGTGGCCAGCATGGCGCGGACCGTGAGGCCCGCGGTCGGGAGCGCCGCGGCGTCCTCGACGCTGAGCCCTTGCGGCCGTCGGGCGATGAACGGGGTGTCGGCTTCGAAGACCGCGTACTCGGCGAGCGTCCCGGTGGTGAGTGAGGGCCTGCCGGTGCCGGCCATGGCCCGCAGGGCCCGCGGCACGGCTTGGCCGAAGATTTCGTCGCCCACCGCGTAGGCGGTGACGCCGGGCCCGAGTTCGCTGACGGTGCCGGCGAAGTCGTTGCCGGGCACGTGGGGGAACTCGAGCGGGAACTGCTCGCGGAAGTCGCCGCTGGGCACCTGCACGTCGGCGGGGTTGACCGAGGCGGCGGCGATGCGCACCTGGATCTGGCCGGGGCCGGGCCGCGGCGCCGGGATCTCGGCGACGGTGTAGCTCTCGGGCGGGCCGTAGTCGTTGGCGACGACTGCCTTCATGTGCGCTCCTTGGGGTGCGGTAAACGGACCGTGCGGTCACCTTCGTGTCGGAACGCTAGCACTAACCGGACCGGCCGGTCAACTTGGTATGGTGGGACCATGCCCGACACCCGCCCGCTCCGCGCCGACGCCGCCCGCAACCGGGGGCTCCTGCTGGCCGCCGCCGCGGACGAGTTCGCCGAGCACGGCCTCGACGCCTCGGTCACGGACATCGCCCGCCGGGCCGGGGTCGGCAAGGGCACGGTGTTCCGGCACTTCCCGACGAAGGACGACCTGATCGCCGCGATCCTCATCGACCGCATGGAGGCGCTGAGCGACCTGGGGGAGCGGCTCTGCGAGGCCGCCGACGCAGGGGAGGCCCTGCGCGAGTTCCTCACGGCCGCAGCGATGCAGCGGCAGGAGCGCGACCTGTCCTTCCTGGCCGAGGCGAGCGCGTCGCTGAATGAGGTCGGCCGCGCCCGCGACCGGATGCTCGCCGCCGTGGACGCGCTCGCCGACCGGGCGCGCGAGCACGGCATGCTGCGCGACGACGTCACGGGCGCCGACGTGTTCCTGCTGATGTGCGCCCCGAACTACGTCGCCGGATACGTGCCTGACGCATCCCCCGACCTGTGGCGCCGCTACCTGCAGCTCATCCTCGACGGCCTGCGCCCCGAAGGCGCCCGGCCCCTCCCGGCCACCGCCCCGCGACTCAACTGACCGACATCGACGCTAGGTGAAGCCCATGTCCGTCCCGGACTCGTTCGAACCGCACCTGCGCGGCAAGACCCTCGCGCCGCCCGGCTCCGACCTCGTGCTCGCCGAGTGGGAGGCCGACGGCTCCCCGGACGGCTCGCTCGTCTACCAGGCGCCGCTGCACCGCCACGGCGACGACGAGGCCTGGTACGTGCTCGAAGGGACGCTCGCCGTGCGGATCGGCGACGAGGAGGTCGAGGTCCCCGCGGGCGGCGCCGCGATCGTCCCGGGCGGACTCGCCCACACGTTCTGGAACCCCCGCGCCGAACCGGCCCGGTACCTGCTCGTCATGGGCGCCAAGACGAACGCGCTGATCAATGCCATCCACGCCGCGGCCGACCAGAGCCCGGAGGCGATGCGGCTGCTCTTCGAACGGCACGACGCGGAGCTGCTCGAATAGGGGAGGACCACAAGGCCGCGCACCGAGCGCTCCGCAGAGCGCCCGGCGCGGTCGAGGTGGTTCCCGGCGCACGGGATCGCCTGCACGCCTTCGGGTTCAGCGCAGGATCGGGAAGCGCCGCACCAGGCCGAGCCGGCCCCAGGCGAGTCCGAGCCCCCACCGGTCCCCGGCGCTGGTGAAGATCAGCGCGATCATGACCGTGGCGTAGACGAAGTGCGGGTCGACGACCGGGTTGGACTCGAGCGGGAGCATCGAGGCCCACAGCGCGAGCATGAGCACCGCGCCGCCGATCGCCGCCGGGCGCAGGCAGACGCCGAGGATGAGGGCGATCCCGAGACCGGCCTGGGCGGCCATGAACAGCCAGTCGGCCCAGACCATCCCGGACGCGCCGTTGTACATCCCGCCGGCGCCGCCCGAGAAGAACTCGGCGGTCGGGCTGCCGCCGTCGATCCAGCCTTCGTTCGCGGGGGTGCTGAAGCCGAATCCGAACGTCTTGTCGAGGAAGGCCCACAGGAAGATCCAGCCGAGGACGATCCGGACGACCGCGAGGCTGCGCGGCGGGCGGACGTCGGCGGCGGCGCTGGTTTCAGCGGACTGGTGAGTGGAGAGTTGCGCGGTCATGCTGCATCCCTTGGGGTATAGGGCTAAGAATGGTCGATGAAGCGCCACCAAAATAACACGCGGACCATTACCGCGCAATCCGCGCACCGCTCGGGAATCCGTATTCGACAGCGCCGACGAGTGATACCGAATCGCCATTCGTCAAGGTCCCGTACAGGCGCATTCAAGGCCGCCGTGCAAGCGCCAGGTAGCACGATCTTCCTGTTCAAGCGGCATGGAATGACCGTACTCGTACAGGTCGAATATCGTCGCATTCAAGAACCGGAAGCGAGTATCGGGATATGTCGACAGAGCTTCCATGGTCGGTGGTCATCCCCTGCCACAATGCCGCCAAAACCCTTGCGCGATGCCTATCAGCGGTATACGCGCAATCCGCTCTGCCCGTCGAAGTCATCGTGGTCGACGACGCCAGCACCGACGCCACCGCCGCGATCGCGGCCGGCTTCCCCTGCCGCACGATCACGGTCGACCCCAACCGCGGACCCGCCGCCGCCCGCAACCTCGGCGCCGCCCGCGCGGTCGGCGAGGTCCTGTTCTTCCTCGACGCGGACATCGAACTGCGGCCCGACGCCCTCGCCAGCGCCGCCGCCGCGCTCGCCGCCCCCGGCGTCGGCCTCGTCCAAGGCGTCTACGCCGCCGAACCGATGATCGACGACGGCCCCGTCGAGCGCTACAAGACCCTCTTCGAGCACCGCTGGCGCACCGCCGCCGCCGGGCCCACCGACGTGACCCTCTTCGCGCTCACCGCGATCCGCACCGAGGTCTTCACCGCCGCCCGCGGCTTCGACGAGACCCTGCGCTCCGGCGAGGACGTCGAGTTCGGCTCCCGCCTCCCCGCCCGCTGGACCGCCGTGACCGATCCGGCCGTGGTCGGCCGCCACGACGACGTCGACCGGCTCGGCGCCCTCCTCGCCGAGCAGTGGCGCCGCTCCCTGCGCTTCGCGGAACTCCTCGCCCGCGCCCGCCGCAGTCCGTCCACATCGAACACCGTCCGCACCGGCGCCTACGGGCCCGCGGCGGTCCTCGCCGCCGCCGCGATCGCCGCCACCGCGCCCCTCGCGATCTGGTCGCCCTGGCTCGCACTCCTCCCGGTGCTCTTCACCGCCGCGTTCGCCCTCGCCAGCGCGCCCCTCCTCACGGCCGCCGCAGCCAACGGCCACCGCTGGGCCGCAACGGTGTTCGCGCTGCACCTGCTGTACGTCGGCACCGCCGGCCTCGCGAGCCTCGTCGGGGTCCTCCGGCCCGCCGTCTGGAGGGTCCGGGCATGAAACGCATCCTCTGGCGCCTTTCGGGAATCGTCGTCATGGCCGCCGTCGTCGTCGCGGTCGCCGCGGCCATGCGCGGCCAGGACTGGAGCGCGGCGCTCGCGTTCGCCAGCGGCGAGCACGTGCCGCAGATCGTGCTGGCTGGCCTGATCAACCTCGTCGGCCTCGTGCTCGGCATGCTCGCCTGGCGCGCGATCGTCAACGGCGCGGGCGAACCGGTGCCGGTGCGCGACGCCGCGAACATCTTCTTCGCCGGCATGCTCGTCAAATACCTTCCCGGTCGCTTGTGGACATTGTTCGTCAACATGCGCATGGGCACCGAGGTCGGCGTCGGCCCGGCCCGCATGGCCGGCGTCTACGTGCTCAACATCGGCGTCATGATCACCACCGGAATGCTCGCGGGCCTCCTCGCCGCCCCGGCGGCCTTCGGCCCGCGCGGCTGGTGGGTGCTCCTCGCCGCCGTCCCCGGGCTCGTGCTCTTCGTCCGGCCCGCCCTGGTCAACCGCGCCGCGGCCCTGACCACGAAGATCGTCCGCAAGCCCGCCCCGCCCGCCTACAGCGGCAGGTCGATCCGCGCCTCGCTGCTCTACCAGACGGTGTCGTGGCTGGTCACCGGCCACCACCTGTGGGTGCTGGCGCTGGCCGCCGGCGCGGACCCGTGGCGGTCCTACCTGCTGTGCGTGGGCCTGTTCGGGCTGGCGCTGGTGGTCGGCTCGCTCGTGGTGATCGTGCCCGACGGCCTGGGTGTCCGCGAGGGCATCCTGGTGGCGGCGCTGACCCTGGTGCTGCCCTTGCCGATGGCGGGGGCGGTCGCCGTGACGAGCAGGGCGGTGGCCACGCTCGGCGAGGTCGCCTCCGCCGCGGTGGTCTACGCCTGGGCGAGGCGGGGGCGGCGGGGGCGGGGGGGGGGGGGCGGGGGGGGGCCCCGGGGGGGGGGGGGGGGGCGCGCGCGCGGCCCCTCCGACCCCCCCCCAAACGGCCCCCAACGCGGACTCCTGGCCGACGGCGGCGGCCGCGCCCCCCGCGCCGGCGGACCGGCGCCCGGCCGGGTAGCGGGCCACGCGCCGCAGCGCCTCCCGCAGCCCGTCCGCGTCGCCGGACTCGACGAGTTCGCCGAATCCCGTGGTCTGCAACGGCACGCGCATGCCAGGCAGATCCGAGGCGACGACCGGGACGCCGGACATCATGGCCTCGGTCTGGGTGATGCCGAAGGACTCCTCGGCCACGGACGGCAGCGCGAAGGCGTCGAGGGACGCGTGGAAGTCGGCGATCGCCGGCTCCTCGAGCCGCCCGAGGAACCGGATGCGGCCGTCCCCGGCGGCCTGGCCGCGCAGCCGCGCGACCACGTCGCCGCCGGCCACGCTCTCGTCGCCGGCGAGCAGCAGCCGCGCCGCCGGGTCGTCCCAGTCCCGGAAGGCCCGCACGAGATGGTGGAGCCCCTTCTCGGGGGCCATGCGCCCGAGGAACCCGATGTGGGGTCCCGCGCCGTCGCGGAACACCGGTTTCCCGGGGCCGCGCTCGCGGCACGGCGGCGGGACGGCGCAGACGCGCCGCTGCTCCATGATCGCCCAGTGCCGCGAGGACTTCGCGTGGTCGAGGTTGGCGACGACGACCGCGGCGGCGCGGCGCAGCGCGGCGGCCACCGAGGCGTCGACCACCGCGATCTGCGCCTTGGCCGTGGCGCCCCCGGAGAGCCAGACGTCGTCGTGGTGGTGGACCACCACGGGCGTGCCGCGCGCCGCGCGCGCGATGAGGCCGGCCTCCAGCATCGGCACATGGAGATTGACCACATCGGACCGCCGCGCGATCCGGCCCGCGAGCGAGGCGAACCCCGGGCTGACCACGCCGCGCCCGATGCGGGCGGCGACGCGGGCGCGGTGGACGTGCACGCCCCCGCGGACCTCGAAGCGCGGCAGGGCCGGGTCGTGGCGGGACGCGACGACGGCGACGCGCTTCCCGTCGGCCGCCAAGGACTCGGCCACGTCCATCGCGACCCTGGTCAGCCCGCTGGTGTAGGGGGCGTAGTAGTTCAGCACGACGCAGGCGTCGTATCGGGAGTTCACCGTGCGGGCTCCTATCGGATGTCGAGCCCGACCATCTGGGCGTCGTGGTCGGAGAGGCCTTCGCTGGAGACGATCGCGTACTCGGCGACGCCGAGCCCCGGGCCGGTGCAGACCCAGTCGAGCCGCCACCACTTCGGGAACGGGAACCGGATGGAGGGCCAGCTGACCGGCATCACCGAGTCCGGGTCGGGGCAGTCGAGGCGGTCGCGCAGCGAGGCGACCCCCGCGCTGAGGATGGTCGAGTTGAGGTCGCCGCCGATGAACACCGGGTGCGGGTTGGCGTCGATGTCCTCGTTGAGCACGGTGAACTGCGAGGTGCGGCGCTGGTACTGCGAGCGCACGTACTCGTAGAAGTCCGCGCTGAGCGGCGAGGCCTCGCCGGTGGGCACGGGCACCGAGAGGTGCAGGTTGTACATGGAGACGACCTGCCCGTCGACGTCGATGTCGGTGCGGAGGATCTTGGTGGTCCAGTACTCGCGCCAGGGGTCGTCGGCGGGCGGCGCGCCCGGGTCGCCCTCGTCGATGAGCGCCTCGGTGTCGAGGGCTTCGGATTCGACGATCGGGAAGCGCGAGAGGGTGACCATCTCGCTGGCGATGACGAGCTCGTAGTCGGGGAAGTGCTCGCGGAGGGCGGCCTCGTCGTCGATGATCTCGACCCGGTCGGTGCGGGTCAGGTACTCGGTGAGGAGGTAGACGTCGGCGTCCTGGGCGAGCAGGTAGTCGTAGAACTCGTCGGCGTCGTCCCAGCGGTAGTGCCAGTAGTCGGCGTTCCAGGTGAACACGGAGACGTCGGCGGTGCCCTCGCCGGGCGGGCCGGTGAACAGCGCTGAGAGGTTGATGCCGGCGATCGGGTAGGCGATCGCGAACACGGCGAGGTGGACGATCCACAGTCGCCAGCGCTTGCCGCGGGCGAGGGCCATCGCGCACAGCGCGAGCAGGAGCGGCGGGACGAGGAGCGCGAACGGCGGCACCATCTCGATGAGGGACCACCACCAGACCCGTCCGGCCAGGACGAGGTGGGCGACGAGGAAGGCCGCCCACGATACGGTCAGGCCCACGACCAGGCGGACGCCCAGGCGCCGCAGTCTCCGGGGCTTCTTCGGTGCCGCGTCCTCAGTGGTGGGGGCGGGGGCGGGGTTCTCGGTCAGGCTCATGGTCTCCTTCAATCACTCGGGCCGAACAGGTCGGACATGTCGATCAGCTCAGTGGCCGCGAGGCATGCGAGGCAGCCCGCGCCGATGGCCAGGAGCACGGGGTCGCGCAGCAGCAGGCGCGTCGGGTCGCCGTCGCCGCCGCGCAGCTCGAGCCGCTGGAGGTAGCGGAACAGCGCCATCAGCAGCAGCGGGATCACCAGCATCGCCTGTGGCCCTTCCGATTCGGTGGCGTGCGGGCCGCGCAGCGCGAAGAGCAGGAACGTGGCCGTGGCGAGCCCGCCCGCGATGGAGATGAAGTGCTCGAGCATCGAGGCGGTGTAGCCGCGCAGCGCCGCGCGGTGGGCCGTCCCGGCGACGACGATCTCCCTGCGGCGCTTGCCGAGCACGAGCAGCAGCGAGACGAACAGCGTCGCGAGCACGATGAGGCTCGCGGGCGCGGCGCCGAGCACGAGGTACCCGGCGAGGGCCCGCAGCGGGAAGCCGGCCGCGACCGTGAACAGTTCGAGCACCGGCACGTCCCGGAGCTTGCGGCTGTACGCGAAGTTCAGGGCGACGTACGCCCCGATGGGGACCAGCAGTCCGGGGGCGGCCGCGATCGCCAGGGCCGCCGAGCCGGCGGCGCACGTGGCCGCGACGAGCACGGCCTGGCGCACCGAGAGCGCTCCCGAGGCGAGCGGGCGGTGCCGCTTGACCGGGTGGTGGCGGTCGCGTTCGCGGTCGGCGATGTCGTTGACGGCGTAGACGAGTGAGGACGCGAGCATGAACGCGGCCACTGCGAGGAGCGGCCCGGCGATGGTCGCGCGGTCCCACACCTGCGGGTCGAGGAACGGCAGCAGCACCGCTACGTTCTTGACCCACTGGCGGGGCCGGGCCAGCGCGACCGCCCCGGCGGCGGCCGCGCGGAGGCTAGGCGTCCGGGGTTCGGCCGGAGCGATTGCTTCCGGCTTGAGGCTGGTCATGGCGGCCCTCCTGCGCTCGTGCGGGTGGAAAGAGGATCTTGGCGCCGGCGAGCATCCCTTGCCGCCACCGGTCCGAGCTGGTGGCCCCGGCGGCGCCGCGCGGGGCGGGCGGACGCTCGCGCCACCACCGGAAGGTGCGCAGGATCGCGTCGCGGTTGGAGTGCTCGGGCGTGAAGCCCAGGCGCTCGGACGCCCTCGCGATGTCCACGAAGGAGTCGGCTTTGAGCTTGCGCACCAAGCGGTCGTAGACGGGGGAGAGGCCGAGCGCCGAGGCGGCGCGGAGCATCGCGATGGCGGGGGCGGCCGGGACGGACCTGATGCGGCCGCCGCGTCCGACCTCGTCGAGCACGGCCTGGAAGTCCGTGCGGAGCGTCCCGAACTCGCCCGCGCCGATGTTGTAGGTGTCGGCGGCGACGTCGTCGGGCGCGGTGAGGACGGTGCGCACGGCGCGGGCGAGGTCGTCGATGTCGAGCATCTGGACGCGAACGTCACCGCGTCCGATGACGGGGAAGTCGCGGCCCTCCTCGGCCCATTCGAAGAGCATCCCGAACAGGCCGAGCCGCCCCGGTCCCAGGAACGTCTTGGGCCGCACGATGCTCACGCACCGGTCGGCGCGGTGCGGGACGACGAGCGCCTCGGCCTCGGCCTTGGCGGCGCTGTAGGTGTCGACCGGTTCGTGCGGGTGGTCCTCGGGCGTGGGCACGAGGGCCGGGAGGCCGTACACCGCGGTGGAGGAGATGTGCACGACCCGTTCGACGTCGGCCTTCGCCGCGGCGTCGAGCATGGACCGCGCGCCGTCGACGATGATCGACCGGATGTCGGCCTTCGGGTACGACGGGAGCGCCGATGCACAGTGGACGACCGTGGTGCAGCCGTCGGCCGCTTCGCTGAGCGCGGTGGTGTCGCGGACGTCGCCGGTGCGCACGGTCAGCCCGGGGGCCGGGTCGAGCGCTCGCAGGTCGTAGGCCACGACCGACACGCCGTCCGCGAGGAGGTCGGCGGTGAGCCGGGAGCCGAGGACGCCGGCGGCGCCGGTGACGAGCACGCGGGAGGGCAGGTCTACCACAGGTTGCTCACCTTCTGCGCGACGAAGCGGCGCACCAGCCGTCCCAGCCCGGAGGAGAGGACGTCCTCGATCGCGGCGAGGCAGCGGTGCACCTCGTCGAGCGGTGTGACGAGCGGCGGCCCGATGACGACGGGGTGCTCGCCGTTGAGGGTGTAGTACAGGTAGATCCCGTGGTCCTCGTACATCGCCTGCAGGAACGCGGAGGCGAGCAGCTTCTGCTGGAAGCCCGGGTCCTTGGCGAGTCCGCCGGGGACGAGCTTCATGAGCGGCGCGACGAACGACGGGCCGCCCTGCAGGAACAGCCCCCACAGGGCCCCTGAGCCGCGCACGTCCGCGACCTCGTCAGGGAAGGCCTTCGCGATCCGGTCGAGCCCGGGCGCGAGCACGGCCTCGATGGCGCGGGCCCGCGCGGGGTAGTCGTCCTCGATCGCGATGTTGACGGCCTCGATGGCGGTGGCGCACTCCTCGCCGAAGCCGTAGTAGGTCGTGCTCGTGGTCTGCAGGAGGGCGTCGCCGAGGTTGTCGTACGCCTTGCGGTACAGGCGGTTGCGGACCACGAACCCTGAGATGGAGGACTTCCCGCCGCCGAGCGCCTTCGAGGTGCAGAGGATGTCGGGGATGACGCCCTCGTAGCGCATGAAGTGGAACAGGCTCCCGGTCTTGCCCCAGCCGGTGTAGATCTCGTCGTAGATGAGGACGATGTCCTCCTCGTCGCACAGCGCCCGCAGCCCCTGCAGGAACTCCTCGGAGCACTGGCCCATGGTGGAGGCGCTGAACGGTTCGATGAGCAGCGCGTACACGTTGCCGGGGTGGGCGGCGACGGCCTTGCGCACCGAGTCGAGGTCGTCGTAGACGAAGTCCTCGATGCCCGGGATGGTCGGGAAGCGGAACCCGTGCCCCTGGGCGGCGGTGAGGCCGCCGGAGCCGAGCAGTTTGCCGTGGAAGGCGGAGGTGGCGCGCAGGACCGTGTTGCGGCGGCCGCGGTGGTACTTGTAGGCGCATTTGACCGCGCCTTCGATGGCCTCCGCGCCGGAGTTGGGGAAGAACGAGTGGTCGAGATCGCCGGGCAGGACCTCGGCGAGGTTGTGGCTGAGCGCCGCCAGGTAGGGGGAGAAGAACGTCTTGTGCACCTCCATGCGGCCGCGCTCGGCGAAGCGGCGGCGCGCCTCGAGGATGCGGGGGTGGTTGTGGCCGTGGTTGAGCACGCCCACGCCGCCGGTGAGGTCGGTGACGCGGCGGCCGTCCTTGAGGTGCAGGTAGCAGCCTTCGGCGCGGTCGACCTGCTCGCGGCCGAAGCCGAACGAGGTCATGAGCGAGACCTGGCTGCTGTTGATGTAGCGGCGGTAGAGCTTCTGGACCTCTTTGAGGTCCATCGCCTCGGCTTCGTCGATGTCAATGAGTCGCATAGGGTTCGTTCCTCGTGGTGGGGGTGGTGCTCGCGGCGGGGCGGGCGCCCCGGCGCATCAGCGGCCCTGCGGCGATGCCGCAGACGAGGACCGCCATGAAGCTCAGGTGGACGGCCGCGAGCGGCACGGTCCGCGCGGGTCCGATGTGGCGCGCGGCGTAGCGGAGCAGGTCCGCGTCCGAGGCGAGGGCGAACGCGAGCGCCGCCGCGGTGGCGAGGAGCGCCTGCGGTGCGAGCACCGCGACCGGAAGGGACGCGAGCGCGGCGGCCGTCGCCGCGAGCGACCGCATGCGGTTGATGCGCTCCAGCCGGACCCCGCGCGGACGCAGCGCCGTCAGCGGCGTGGAGCGCTTCCATTGGGTCCGCAGCGCCTTCGGCAGCGACCCGCCCGCGTCGTGGCTCCCGGCCACGGACTCGGCGATGACGATCGCCGCGCGCCCGCCCATCCGCGCCGAGTACTCCACGTCCTCGCAGTCGCGCAGCCGCTCGTCGAGCGGACCGAACCGCTCGAACACGCCGCGCCGCACGGCCGCGACCGCGAACACGACCACATTGGCCGGTCCGGCGTAGCGGTGTCGCCAGAACGCCTCGCGCAGCACCAGGTACCACTCGGTGACGCCCCTGCCGCGCAACGGTACGGGCTCGTAGGTGCCGTGCACGATGTCGAGGCCCGCGTCGGATTCCATGAGCGCCATCGCGTTCGCGACCGCGTCGGGCCGCAGCGCGACGTCCGAGTCCACGAAGAACAGGACTTCGCCGCGCGCGGCGGCGATCCCGGTGTTGCGCGCCCGCGACGGTCCGCCGTTGCGCTCCAACCGGATGACCTCGCACCCGAACTCGGCCGCGATCGCCGCCGACTCGTCAGTGCTGGCGTCGTCGACCACGATCACCTCATCGGGCGCCCGCGTCTGGTTCCGCAGGGCCCCGAGGCAGTCCCGGAGTGTGCCGGTCGCGTTGTGGCAGGGCACGATCGCGCTGACGAAGAGCGGTCCGGCGGCCGGTTCGCGCGGTCGGGCGGGGTCTCGTCCCATGGGTCACTCTCGCTCAGTTCCGTAGCACAGCAGGTGAATCTCTTGGTACTGAACGTAATCAACCGTGCTGGACCGGGCCTCTATCGCACCTCGACCGGGTCTCTATACCACCTCTATCGAGCCACGACCGGGACTCGACCGGGACTGAAACGAAACTGAACCACGTTCCGCGAGCGATGCGTCGCGGAACGTGGTTCAGCTGGAGCGGATCAGGCCGCCGTGAGCCGATCGCGAACGGCCGCGTCCAGTTCGATCCCGGACCCGGCCAGGGCTTCGTCCAGTTGCGACACGCTGCTGACCCCGAGGATCGGGATCACCGTCGCGGGACCTGACGTGAGCCAGGCGAGCGCGAGCTGGTTCGGCGTCACCCCCAGCGCCGCCGCCTCCTCGCGCAGCACCGCGACCCGGCGTTCGGATCCGGCGTGGTCGTAGTCCACAGGCGCGCCGGGCGGCCTGCGGTCCGACCTGGAGAACGCGCCGTTCGACAGCGGCGAGTAGGCGAAGACCGGCAGGTCCTCGGCCACCGCGTAGTCGAGCAGCTCATCGCTCGCCGCGAGCTGGATCGATTCGGGCACCGGCACGTTCAGCGGCCGCGGGTAGAGGTAGGTGTGCCGCTGCTGGATCGCCCGGTACCCCTCGCGGCCAGCCCGCGCGGCGCTCGCCCGGGCCCGCTCGAGCCGCCAGGACGCGTGGTTGCTCGCGCCCAGGACTCCCACCGACCCCTTCTCGACCAGCCGGGCGAACGCGTCGACCGTCTCGTCGAGCGGCACCTCGCGGTCATCGGCGTGCGCGTAGTACAGCGCGACCGACTCGACCCCCAGTCGTTCTCTGCTGCGCTCGAACTGCTCGGCGATCCGCTCCGGTGACAGGCCCTCCCGGTTCCCGCCGTGGTACGGCTCGTCGGGGCGCGCGGGCGCGGACCCGACCTTCGTGGCCACCCGCATCGTCCCGGCCGCGTCCCGGGCGGCGAGCCAGCGCCCGATCAGCGCCTCGCTCTCCTCGCCGGTGCCGCCGTCGGCCCAGAAGGCGTAGCAGTTCGCGGTGTCGAGCAGGTTCCCGCCGGCCTCGGCGTACCGGTCGAGGATGGCGAACGCCTCGTCCTCGCCCACGGTCGTGCCGAAGTACATGGTGCCGAGGCAGAACTGGGAGGCCTCGAACCCCGTCGTTCCGCCGATCTGGTGTCGTCGCATGTCACTCCTCGTTGTTCGGCTCACCGCTGCTGTGCGGCGAGGGTCAGGTGCTCGGTCCACAGTTCTTCCCGGGGACGGTCGGCCAGCAGGTCGAAGAACAGCTCCTGCGCCCGCTGGGACGGGCCGATCCCCAAGTCCTCCTTCAGGAGCGAGCGCAGGTCGTGGTAGGCCACGAGCGCTTCGCCGCGCCGGTCCTCCCGGTCCAGGCCCAGCATCAGGAGGATCCACAACCGCTCCCGGAACGGATGGCGCCGCACCAGGGTCGCGAGTTCCGCCAGTGTGTCGCTGCGCCCGCCGAAGCGCAACCGCAGTGCTAGCGCGGTCTCGAGCGTGTCGAGCCGCAGCTCCTCTAGGCGGCGCCGCTCCTGGGTCGCGAGCGGCCCGGTCGCGCCGTGCAGCGCCTCCCCGCCCGACCAGCGGTCGAGCGCGCGGTCGAGCGCTTCCTGGGCCTGGCCGAGGTGCCCGGCCCAGAGCGCGGCCATGCCCGTGCGGCGGTCGGCCTCGAACTCCTCCACGTCGAGGGTGATGTCGCCGGGGGCGATGGAGTAGCCGGGCCGCAGGGACCGCAGGAGGCCGCCGCCTTCGGCGCTGCCGGTGCGGCGGCGCAGGCGGCTGATGTAGGTGTGGACGACGTTGACGGCGCTGGCGGGTGCGGCGGCGCCCCAGAGGTCGGCGATCAACTGGTCGACGAGGACGGGTGACCCGCGGCGGATGACGAGGATGCCGAAGCACTCCCGCTCCCGCGCGGGTCCGAGGTGGACCGATTCGTCCTCAATGGACATACCGATGGCGCCGAACAGGCGCACGTTGATTTCAGGGGTTCTCATGCTCACCTTCGAGTCGAGGTGCGCGCCGCACCGCGTGCGGCAGGGCTCGCCGCACTGGTCGACGCGGGTACGGGAGCGGCCGGCGACCTCGTTGGCGCAGCGCTCCCATGGACCACGGTTAAGACATGGGATCTTGAGCTCTTCTATGGCTCTGCAGGAGATTCAAGAGGTGGGTTCTCAAGAGGCAGGTTTTCGAGAGGCGGATCTTCGAGAGGTGGGTCTTCAGAAGGGCTGTCGAAGCCGCTCCGCCGTGCTCGTGGCGGGCCGGAGCGGTAGAGAGGTCATCCTAACAAGAGGGTACGACAACCCTGGTCCCATGTGATCACCGACGGTGAGAACCACTGGTGCTGAGCAGCGCGTTCGCCGGTCTTGCCCCGCTTCGGGAGCCGTGCGGCTTGGATTCAGGAGCCTTCCGGATCTGGCTTCAGGAGTCGCGCCGGCTCGGCATCGGGAGTCGTGTCGGCTGTGCTTCAGGGGTCGTGCCGGCTGGGCATCGGCAGTCGTGCCGACGCGCGCCGCGCAGTCTTGCGGCGGGCCGTTCGAGCAGTCGCGCCGGCACTGCTCGAACGGACCGCGGTCAGTCCCGCAGGAGCGGCAGGAGCTGGTTCCCCTGGCGCTTGATCTCCTGCAGGTACGGCGTGTCGGAGAGGACGAAGTGGCTGACGCCCAGCGCCTCGTACTTGCGCAGCGACTTGGCCACGTCCTCGGCCGAGCCGACCAGCCAGGTGGTGCCCGCGCCGCCGCCGCCGACCTTGCCCGGGGCGGTGTAGAGGTTGTCGTCGAGCACGTCGCCGCGCGCGGCCAGATCGAGGAGCCGGCGCTGGCCGGTGGCCCGGCGCCAGTCGTGGTCGGGGGCGGCCCGGCCGGCGTCGGCCATCTGCTGCACGCGCGCTTCGGCGTCGGCCCAGGCCTGCTCGGTGGTGTCGCGGACGAGGGTGGTGACGCGCAGGCCGAACTCGAGCGGCGCGTGCTCGCGGCCGAGCGAGGCGCTGAGCTGCTTGAGCCGGTCGATGCGCTCGGCGACGCCGTCGAGCGGTTCGCCCCAGAACAGCTGCACGTCCGCTTCGGTGGCCGCGACCCGTTCGGCCGCTTCGGAGGCGCCGCCGAAGTACAGGGTCGGGTGCCGGCGCGCGCCGTCGGCGACCGGCTTCAGCTCGAGGCTCGAATCGGTGACGCTGAAGTACTCGCCCTTGTAGGTGACGCGCTCCTCGGTCCAGAGCCGGCGGGCGATCTGGATGAACTCCTTGGTGCGGGCGTACCGGTCCGCTTGCGCGCCTTCGGTGTCGCCGTACGCCTCGAGGCCGTCCCTGCCCGAGACGATGTTGACGAGGACCCGGCCCCCGGTGAGGTGGTCGAGGGTGGCGGCGGCCGAGGCGAAGTTGGCGGGGCGCCAGTACCCGGGCCGGATCGCGATGAGGGGTTTGAAGCTGGTGGTCCGCGCGGCGAGCGCGGTGGCGACGGTGAAGGTGTCCGGCCGGCCCCAGCTGGTGCCGAGGAGCGCGCCGCCCCAGCCGTGCTCCTCGAGCGCTTCGGCGTGGGCGGTGAGTGTCTCGAGGCTGTTGTGGCCCTCGACGACGTCGTCGCCGCGGTGCCCGGGGCGGGCCTGGTTCGGGATGTACCAGAGGTGCTGGCTGCTCATGTGCGGGTCTCCATTTCGGGGCGGCAGATGTTCGAGTTATCCTATCGATGTAGTATAGATTGCCTGAGGCGGTTCCGCCTCCCCAGGCGCGCGGCCGCCACCCTCCGCCGCGACCGCGCGAACCACACCTGAAAGGCTTCCCCCCATGGCACACGGAGCTTTCGAGACGACCTACGCCGCCGCCGGGGACCGGTACGAGCGCCTGCCCTACCGGCGGGCCGGGAGCACCGGCCTCGACCTGCCCGCGCTCTCCCTCGGCCTCTGGCAGCGGTTCGGCACCGACAACGCCTACGAGACCCAGCGCGCGATCATCCTGCGCGCCTTCGACCTCGGCATCGCCCACTTCGACAACGCCGACCGGTACGGCCCGCCCCACCGCGCCGCCCAGCAGGTCTTCGGCGAGGTCCTCGCCAAGGACCTCGCCCCGTACCGCGACGAGCTCGTCCTCACCACCAAGGCCGGCAACCCCATCGGCCCGAGCCCCTACCTCAAGGGCGGCTCACGCAAGTCGCTCCTCACCTCGCTCGACCACAGCCTGCGCGACCTCCGCACCGACTACGTGGACGTGTTCTACCATCACCGCCAGGACCCGGCCACGCCCATCGAAGAGACCGTCGGCGCCCTCGCGGACGCCGTGCGGCAGGGCAAGGCGCTCTACGTCGGCATCTCGAACTACGACCCCGAGCGGGCGCACGAGGCCGCCGTGCTGCTGCGGGAAGCGGGCGTCCCGCTCCTGGTCCACCAGCCGCGCTACTCGATCTTCGACCGCGGCCCCGAACTGAACGGCCTCCTCGACCTCGCCGCCGCAGACGGCTTCGGCCTGGTCGTCTACTCGCCGCTCGCGCAAGGCCTGCTCACCGACAAGTACCTGCACGGCATCCCGGCCGACGCCCGCGCCGCGAACAGCGCCTTCCTCTCTCCCGACGTCATCGACGACACCTACCGCAAGCGCGCCGCCGCACTCGACGACCTCGCGCGCACACGCGGCCAGTCGCTCGCGCAGCTCGCCCTCCAGTGGGTGCTGCGCCGCCCCGAGGTCACCTCCGCCCTCATCGGCGCCAGCTCGATCGCGCAACTCGACCACAACGCCAAAGCGCTCGACGCCGCGCCGCTGACCGACGAGGAACTGGCGCTGATCGACGAGCACGGCGTCCACGGCACCGGGCTGCGCTGATGACCGGCACCCCGACCGCCCGCTACGGCGACCCCGACGCGGTGCTCGGCGCGGTCAGCGACGTCATCCGCCTGCAGCTCGCGCACCGCTCGGTGCGCGCCTTCGGGCCGCGCGACGTCCACGACGACGAGCTCACCGCGCTCATCGCGGCCGCGCAGTCCGCGCCGACCTCCTCGAACCTCCAGCCGTGGAGCGTCGTGGCCGTCCGCGACCCCGCGCGCCGGGCCCGGCTCGCCGCGCTCGCCGCCGACCAGCGGTTCATCGCCCAGGCCCCGCTGTTCCTGGTGTGGATCGCCGACCTCGGCCGGGCCCGGCGGCTCGCCGCCCGCGCAGGCACCGACGTGGACGCGGCGGACTACCTGGAGACCACGCTGATCGGGTACATCGACACGGCGCTCGCGGCGCAGAACGCCGTCGTGGCGGCCGCATCGCTCGGCCTCGGCACCGTCTTCGTGGGCGCGATCCGCAACAGCCCCGAGGCGGTCGCGGCCGAACTGCGCCTGCCGCCGCACACGACGGCCGCGTTCGGCCTGGCCGTGGGCGCCCCGGACCCCGATGAGCGGGCGGACGTCAAACCCCGCCTGCCGCAGCAGGCCGTGCTCCACCACGAGCACTACGACGCGGACGCCGCCGATGGGCACCTCCCCGTCTACGACGAGCGCCTCGCCGCCTACAACGCCCGGTTCGGCTTGCACGGCAACTGGAGCGACCGGGTCCTGGCCCGGCTCAAGGGGCCGGAGTCGATGGCGGGGCGCCATCTGCTGCGCGACACGCTGCGCCGGCAGGGCCTGCCGTCCCGGTGAAGGGGCGCATGATCGAGACGGCGCCCCCCGCGCCGTCCACCTCGGACCCGAACGTTGAGAGGACCGGCGATGACCGCGACCCGCGTTGACGACTTCACGCGCGGCTGGACCGCATGGCGCCGCCTCCGGGAGGCCGAGCTGACCGAGCCGCACGGGTGGCTCAGCCTGACCGCGTTCCACTGGCTGCGCGAGACGCCCGCGCAGCTGCCCGACCTGCCCGGGCTCTGGAGCGGCGGGGACTTCGCCCGGCTGACCGCGGTCGCCGCGGACGGACTGCGGTTCGAAGGCCGCGCGGTCGACGGCGTGCTCACCTTCGACCTGGAGAAGGCCGGTGCCCCGGCCTGGGTCGAGCGCGGCCGCCGCCGGATCGAGGTGGCCCTGCGCGGCGGACGCTTCGCCGCGCGGGTGCGGGACCCGAAGGCCCCCACGAGGACCGGGTTCAACGGCATCCCGTGCTTCCCGCCCGACCCCGACTGGGCGGTCACCGGCCGGTACCTCGCCTTCGACGAACCGCTCGACGCCGTGGTCGGATCGGCGCGCGGCGACCTCTCCCACTTGCTCCGCCTGACCGGCGAGATCGACTTCACCGTGGCGGGGCGGCGCCAATCGCTGCTGGCCTCCACCACCGACAACGGCGCCTTGAGCGTGCTCTTCTCCGACCGGACCAACGGCGACACGACCGCGGCGTGGCGGTCCCTGTCCCTGGCGCCCGCATCGGAGGACGGCGCGGTCGTCCTCGACTTCAACCGCGCCCAGAACCTGCCCTGCGCCTTCACCGAGTTCGGGACCTGCCCGAAGCCGGTGGACGCGAACGCCTTGAGCGTCGCGGTGACGGCGGGGGAGCAGCGGCCGCAACGGCCCCTCTGACGCCCCGGGCCGGGAACTCGCAGCCCCGGCCCGGGGTCCATCGCTCCCGAGCGACCGCCCCTTCGGCGGCCTCCTCCGCCTGTGAGCGCTAACGGATTTTCAGCACCATGCCTCGCGCGAACGCGGCGCGCAAGACCGCAGGTACGAGCACTCGCATCGTCTATTGCGTGCTGCCAGGAATAACGCTCCCAAGACATTGAGACGTAGAAATATAGGAAATCAGCCTTGACGTGTCGCGACCGTGAGCGCTAACATTTCCTCGCATCCGACCCCTACGTCCTTTGGCCAGGTGTTATGCAGACCCTTCACGACACCGAGCCGCGCTTCGAGCCCGAGAGCGCGCCCCGAAAACACCGGAGGTCCAACGCGGCCTTCGAGGCCTACGCGATGCTCGCGCCGAGCATCCTCGGCTTCGCCGTCTTCCTGATCGCGCCCATCGTGATCGTCGTCGTCCTGAGCTTCTACGACTGGAACCTCCTGTCCGACCCCGAGTTCATCGGCCTCGAGAACTACCGCGAGCTGGCGGGGGACGAGCGGGCGCTCAAGTCGATCGGCAACACCTTCTACTACGTGCTCCTCAACATTCCCGCCCAGACCGTGCTGGCCCTGCTCCTCGCGCTGGCGCTCAACTCGAAGATCAAGGCCCGCAACACCTTCCGCGTGCTCTACGTGCTGCCGTGGATGGCGATGCCGGTGGCGCTCGGCGTGATCTGGCGGTGGGTCTTCGACCCGCAGTACGGCGCCCTGAACCGCTTCCTCGACCTGTTCGGGGTCGACGGCGCGGCCTGGCTCACCGACTCCACCTGGGCCATGCCCGTCATCGCATCGGTGAACATCTGGCAGTACTCCGGCTACACCATGCTGTTCTTCCTCGCAGGGCTGCAAGCGATCCCGGCCCAGCTCTATGAAGCGGCCGATGTGGACGGGGCATCGCCGCTGTACCGGTTCTTCGCGATCACGCTGCCGCTGCTGCGCCCGGCGATGCTGTTCGTGCTCATCACCAGCGTGATCGGCTCGTTCCAGGTCTTCGACACCATCCACGTGATGACCGCCGGCGGCCCCGCCGGATCCACCGCGACGCTGAACTACCAGATCTACCTGGAGTCGTTCACCCAGCGCAACGCCGGCTACGCGTCCATGCTCGCGGTGATCCTGTTCGCGATCATCGCCCTCATCACCCTGGCGCAGGCCGCGCTGTTCCGCAAGCGCACCACCTACGACTTCAGTTAGGGGCCACCATGAAGAAGCTCCCGCTCCACCTGGTGCTCATCGCCGGCGCGCTCGTCTCGGTGGGCCCGTACCTGCTGACGCTGAACGCCGCGTTCAAGTCCAAACAGGAGATCCTGACCTCCGAGCCGTGGGCCCTCCCCGCGAACCCGATCTTCTCCAACTTCGGCGAGGTTTGGAGCCGGTACGACTTCGCCACCTTCGTGGTCAATTCCCTTGTCGTGGCGGTGGCGGTCACCGTCGGCCAGCTCGTGTTCTCCACCCTCGCCGCGTACGCCTTCGCGCGCCTCGACTTCCCCGGCCGCGACCAGCTGTTCTGGGCCTACATCGCGACCCTGATGGTGCCGCAGATCGTGACCCTGGTGCCCACCTTCATCATCGTGCGCGAGCTCGGCCTGGTCGACACGCACGTGGGCCTGATCCTGCCGTTCGTGTTCGGGTTCCTCATGCCCTACGGGGTGTTCCTGGTGCGCCAGTACTTCAAGACCATCCCCGCCTCCATTGAGGACGCGGCCCGCATCGACGGGGCCGGGACGTTCACGATCCTGTGGCGCGTCATGGTCCCCATGGCCAAGCCGATCCTCGGCACGCTCGCGATCATCAGCTTCGTCAACACCTGGAACAACCTGCTGTGGCCGCTCATCATCACCCACTCCGAGTCCACCAGGGTCATCACGCGCGGCATCGCGCAGATGCAGTCCCAGTTCAACCAGGAGTACCACCTCATCCTCGCCGCCTCCACCATGGCGCTCCTCCCGCTGGTCGTCGTCTTCCTGGCCTTCCAGCGCCACATCGTCCGCTCCATCGCCCTCAGCGGCATGAAGTGACGTCCCGACCTCTCCCGCCCACCTCTCAACGAAAGGCAAACGGCATGAACAAGACGCGCACGGCCGCCATCGCCGCCCTCGCGCTCGCCCTCCCCGCCGCCCTCGCCGCCTGCAGCGGCGACGACGACGGACCGGTGACGCTGCGCTACGCCTTCTGGGACGACAACCAGCGGCCCGCGCTCGAAGCGATGATCAAGGCCTTCAACGAGGACCACCCCGACATCGAAGTCGAGCTCGAGCAGAACCCCTGGGAGGACTACTGGGCCGGGCTCGACAGCCGGTTCGCCGCCGAAGAGGCCCCCGACGTGTTCTGGAACCACGTCTCGCGCTTCCCGACCTACGCCGCCAACGGCGTCCTCCTGCCCATCACCGACGACATCGAGGCCGACGGCGTCGACCCCGCGGCCTACCCCGAGGACCTCTACGACTCCTGGCAGTACGAGGGCGACCAGTACGGCCTCCCCAAGGACTGGGACTCCATCGCCCTGGTCTACCGCCTCGACGCCCTCGAAGCCGCCGGGATCGACCCGGCCACGGTGAACGACCTCGAATGGAACCCGGTCGACGGCGGCGCCTACGTCGAATTCCTCCAGAAGCTCACCGTCGACGCCAACGGCAACAACGCACTGAGCCCGGACTTCGACCCCGAGAACGTCGTCCAGTACGGCACCGCGATGTCCTCCAACACCGGCCAGACCGACTGGTGGAACTACGCGGTCCAGAACGGCTGCTCCCTCCAGACCGAGCCCTGGGGCGACTACGCCATCGACGCCCCCGAATGCGTCGAGGCCATCCAGTTCACCGCCGACCTCTACAACAAGTGGCACGTCGCGGTCCCCGCCGAATCGACCAACCAGCCCAACGGCGGCGTCCCCGGCGACTACGTCGTCCCCGGCCAGGCGGCCACCACCCTCGACGGCTCCTGGATGCTCAGCTTCTACCGCGACGGCCTCGAGCCCGGCTCGTGGGCCGTCGCCGACAACCCGTCCGGCCCCGTCGGATCCGGCACCGTCATCAACGGCCTCTCCAACGCCATCTACGCCGGCACCGACCACCCCGACGAGGCCTGGGAGCTCGTCAAGTTCCTCGGCTCCGAAGAGGCCCAGTCCATCAGTACCGGCATGGGCTCGGTCTGGCCGGGCGTCAGCTCCCTCAACCAGGGCTTCGCCGACTACTGGGCCGGCGAGGGCATCGACGTCACCGGCTTCCAGACCGCGGCCGAAGGCACCACCACCGGCTACCCCCTCTCCATGAACGACGCCGCCTTCGGCACCGCCGCGATGGACGAGTTCAATCAGGTCTGGCTGGGGCAGAAGGACGCCCAGGAAGCGGCCGAGGCGGTCGTCGCGATCGCCAACGCCGAATAGCCGCACCCGAGCAGAGAGGCACCGACAGCATGAGCGCCGCCGGACCCAGACCCGTGAGCATCTTCGACGTCGCGAAGCGGGCGGGGGTGTCGCACCAGACCGTCTCGCGCGTCATCAACGACGCCCCGATGGTCGCCGCCGCCACCCGGGCCAGGGTCAAAGCCGCGATCGCCGACCTGGGCTACCGGCCCAACCGGTCGGCCCGCACCCTCGCCGGCGGCGCCGTGCGGTCGGTCACCGTCCTCACCACCGACACCTCCCTCTACGGCACCGCCGAGACCCTCCGGGGCATCGAGGACGCCGCCAGGGACGCCGGGTTCTCCGTGCTCATCTCCGTCATGGACCCCGCCCGGGTCTACAGCGAGGCCGACGTCCTCGAACGGCTCCCGCACGACGGCGCCCCCGCCATCGTCATCGCCCACGACGAGGTCACCGCCGGCGCCATGCAGGCGCTCCGCGAACGGCAGCCGGGCGCGCTCGTCGCCACCGGCGGCGAGCACCTCGGCGCCGAGCACGACTCGGCCGACTGGCGCGTCCTCCTCGACGACCGCACCGTCGCCGCCCGCGCCACCCGCTACCTCCTCTCCATGGGCCACAAGCAGGTCCACCACCTCGCGATCCCGGGCAAGGCCAGCCGCCAGACCGGCTGGTCCGACGCCCTGGCCGACGCCGGGATCACCCGGCCCGAGGTCGTGCACTCGGACTGGTCGATCGGGGCCGCGGCCGAAGCCGCGGCCGTCCTCGTCGCCGACCCCTCCGTGACCGCGATCCTCTGCGGCAACGACGACCTCGCCTTCGGGGTCCTCCACGCCGCGCACCGCGCGGGCCGCAGCGTCCCCGGCGACCTCAGCGTCGTCGGCTTCGACGACTCGCCCCTCGCCGCCTACCACGTCCCCCCGCTCACCACAGTGGACCTCGACTTCCGCGGCGTCGGCCGCGGCGCCTTCGACCTCCTGCGACACAAGCTCGAAGGCGGACCCGATCCCCGACCCTCCTGGCGGTCCCCGGAACTCGTCGTGCGCGAGACCTCGGGACCACCGCGTCAATGACGACAACTGAAAGGGCAGCAATGCACCCACTCCTGCGCAGAGGCCTCGCGGCGACCGCCGTGACCGGTCTCCTCACCGGCCTCGCGGCCGTGCCCGCCCAGGGCCAGGACGCCACCGTCCTCGCCGTCGACTTCGGACGGCTCGGCGGCGCGCCCGCCTACGGCGCCGTCGGCTCCCTCTACGGCATCTCCGAGAACGGCGTGCCGGGCGACAACCTCCTCGACTCCCTGTACATGTCCTCCATGGCCCCCAAGCCGACCGGCGGCACCCAGCACCCCAACGGCGACGCGAACGACGTGCTCGCCGCCCTCGCCGAGCACGACGGCGGCGACGCCTTCGTCAACCTCCAGGACTGGTACCCCGACTGGCCGTACCAGAACGACGGCATCTACGCCTACCTCGCCGAAGTCGAGGAGATGGTGCCGATCATGGAGGCCTCCGAGCACGCCGACCGGCTCGTCTACGTGCCCTTCAACGAACCGAACTGGATCTGGTACGGCCGCGGCGGGGACTACGACGGCGCCCTCGCCCGCTACCTCCACGACTGGGACCTCGCCTTCGAGCGCCTCCGCGAGATCGCCCCCGACACCCCCATCGCCGGGCCCAACGAGTCCCACTACGACGCCCGCTTCATGCGCGACTTCATGGAGCACGTCGTCGAAGCCGGCACCGTCCCCGACGTCGTCACCTGGCACGAGCTCTCCCCGGACTCCCTGCGCTACTACGCGGACAACGAGGCGAACTACCGCGCGCTCGAAGCCGAACTCGGCGTCGAACCGCGCCAGATCAACATCAACGAGTACGGCAACAACCGCGACTTCGGCATGCCCGGCCAGATGATCCAGTGGGCCGCGATGTTCGAGGACACCGACGCGCTCGCCGACATGGCCTACTGGACCGCCGCGGGCGGCCTCTCCGGCAACGCCCCGCAGACCAACGTCCCCAACGGCGGCTGGTGGTTCCTCAAGACCTACTCGCAGATGACCGGGCAGACCGCGCTCGTCACCCCGCCGCAGGACAACGCCGTGGACACCCTCCAGGGCATCGCCACCTACGACGAGGCCAAGGACCAGGCCCAGATCCTCCTCGGCGGCGGCGCCGGCGACACCACCGTCGACCTCCAAGGCCTCGAGCTCGGCAGGAAGGTCACCGCCACAGTGCATGAGATCGCCTGGACCGGCAACGAGGGCTCCTCGCCCGCCCCGCAGGCCGTCGACCAGATCGCCCTGCGCCCCGACCGCGACGGCGACGCGAGCATCGCGCTCGACGACCTCGACCCCATGTCCGCCTACTGGATCACCCTCACCCCGGGCACCGGGAGGGCCGACACCGTCGAAGTCCCGTTCCACGGCACCTGGGAGGCCGAGGACGCCGCCGTCACCGCCGGCGCCGTCTACAACGAGGGCAGCGCCGCCAACCCGTTCGGCTTCCCCGCCTCCGGCGGCAAGAGCGTCGGCTCCCTCAACCGCGCCGACAGCCGCGTTGAATTCACTGTGGACGTACCCGAGGCCGGCGCCTACGACCTCACCGTCACCTACGGCAACACCTACGGGCGCGACCTCGCCCAAGGCGCCTCGCCGACCGAGCAGTTCCTCACCGTCAACGGCGGCGAAGCCGCCACCGTCACCTACCCCTCCACCATGCAGTGGGGCTCCCGCGGCCAGGTCCACCTCCAAGTCGAACTCGAAGCGGGCGCGAACACGATCGCACTCGCCAAGAGCGACCCCGAGGCCGGGACCGCCTACGGCGAAGCCGGGATCGACAAGATCGACCTGGCCCCCTCCGCAGTGGACACCCACACCTATCCGGCCGTATTCGCCCGCACCGAAGGCGACGCCGATTACCAGTACGGCCACCGTGAAGGCGTCAAGGTCAACGGCGACGAGCAGGTCGTCTTCGACGTCTACGCCCCCGCCGACGGCTACTACGAAGTCACCGCCGACACCGACGGCAAGGGCGAACTCACCGTCCTCGGACCGCACGGCGAGAACATCGCGTTCGGCCTTGAGGAGGAGCAGACCCTCGCCCTCCACGAAGGCGTCAACCGCATCGCCCTGAGCGCCGAGCGAGGAACCCTCCACGTCCACGACCTCACCGTCACCGGCGACGGCGGCACCGAGGACTTCACCCGGATCGCGGCCGCCGACGCCGAACTCTCCGGCACCGCCGCACTCACCGAGAACACCTGGGCCGGCGACGATGTGGCCATCACCGGCGTGGGCGGCGGCGAAGGCAACACCGCCACGCTCCACGTCTCCGCCGACGAGGCCGGGCCGCACCTGCTGCTCGTCCACTACGCCAACGACGAGCGCACCGGCGGCCACGCCTACAACACCAACATCATCTCCCGCTACGCCGAGTTCACCGTGAACGGCGAAACCGCCGCCGCAGTGCCGATGCGCGGCACCTGGAGCTGGAACGACTTCTGGTCCTACCCGCTCATCGTCGACCTCGAAGCCGGTACCAACACCATCGAAATCGGCAACGCGGGCCTGCGCACCGACATCGGCGACCGCGAAGGCCGCACCGCCGACTTCGACCACTTCGAGCTCGCGCCGCTCCTGAACCAGCCCTGAGCGACTGGCGCTTTACGACTCGCAAGCTTCGTCAAGGGGCTCGAGCCCGCCCCATCACTGGGGCGGGCTCGCACCACGACCGGCACCACCGAAAGCCCGAACCTATGAAAGGACGTCCATGCCAGCGCACGACTCCCGCCTCTGGACCATCGACACGCCGAACACGAGCTACGTCGTGGCCGTGGACGACCACGACCGGCTCCGCGGCCTCCACTGGGGACCACGACTGAGCCCCGAGCAGGCGCTGGCCCTCCTCGACCTGCCGGAGTCGCCGTTCCGGCCCGTCGTGGGCCGCGAGCCGCGCTTCGACCTCGGCGCGGCATCGGCGTTCCAGTACGGCCACAACGGCCTCCAGGTCCGCTTCAGCGACGGCACGCGGGACCTCGAACTCGTCTTCGCCGAGGCGATCGAGGAGGACGGCGACCTCACGCTCGTCTTCGCCGACCGGCACTACCCGCTCGAAGTGCGCACCCGCTACCGCAGCCACCCCGGCTCCGACGTCATCGAGCGCACGCTGGCCCTGCGCAACACCGGCACCGAGGCGATCGACGTCGTGCGCGCCGACTCGGCGACCTGGGTCGTGCCCGGCCTCGACACCCCGCGCCTGAGCCAACTCCACGGCGAATGGGGCGCCGAAACGCAGCTCACCCGCACCACGATCCCGTACGGCGAGACCGTGATCGGCTCCCGGCGCGGGATCACGAGCCACCAGGCGAACCCGTGGGTCGCCATCGACGACGGTGCGGCCACCGAGACCTCCGGCCCGGTCTGGTCGACCGCGCTCGCCTGGAGCGGGACCTGGCGCATCACCGTCGAGAAGGGACCCACGGGCAGCGTCGTCGTCTCCGCCGGCTTCGGGCACGACCCGATCGCGATCCGCCTGAGCGGCGGCGAGACGCTCGAGACCCCGATCGCGGCCGGACTCCACACCGCCGGCGGCTTCGCCTCGGCCGCGAGCGCCTGGCACGACTACGCGCTCGCGCACGTCCTGCCGCACCCCGACGAGGTTCGCCCGATCCTCTACAACTCCTGGGAGGCAACGGAGTTCGACTTCACCGCCGAGGACCAGATGCGCCTGGCCGACCGGGCGGCGGCCATGGGCTGCGAGCTGTTCGTCATGGACGACGGCTGGTTCGGCGCCCGCGTCAGCGACCGCGCCGGGCTGGGCGACTGGACCCCGAACCCCGACCGGTTCCCTGACGGCCTGGGGCCCTTGATCAAGCACGTCCACAGCCGCGGGATGCGGTTCGGGATCTGGGTCGAGCCCGAGATGGTCAACCCCGATTCGGACCTGTACCGGGCCCACCCGGACTGGGTCTACCACCAGCCGCACCGCCGCCGCAGCGAAGTGCGCCAGCAGCTCGTGCTGAACCTGGCCCGCCCCGACGTGGCCGAGCACCTCCACGCCCGCCTCGACGAGCTCTTGAGCCAGAACGAGATCGACTTCGTCAAGTGGGACATGAACCGGCCCTTCACCGAGGCGGGCTGGCCGGACGGCGAGGACCCGGACCGGCTCTGGTTCGACCACACCCGCAACCTCTACGCGATCCTCGACCGGCTCCGCGCCGACCACCCGAATCTGCGGATCGAGTCGTGCTCCTCCGGCGGCGGCCGCGTCGACTTCGGCATCCTGCGCCGCACCGACCAGGTGTGGACCTCGGACAACACCGATGCGCTGGACCGGATCGCCATCCAGGACGGCTTCGCGCAGGTCTACCCCGCCCGGGTCATGGGCGCATGGGTCACCGACTCGCCGAACCCGTTGACCCGCAGGGAGGTCCCGCTCGACTTCCGCTTCCATGCGGCGATGGCCGGGGTGCTCGCCGTCGGCGGCGACCTGCGCGTCTGGAGCGACGCCGACCAGGCCCGCGGCGCGGAACTGGTGGCCGACTACAAGCGGATCCGCCACGCCGTGCAGCTGGGCCGCCGCCACCCGCTGCAGGCCGGTGCCGTCACGGGCGTCCAGTACGACCGGGGCGATCAGACGGTGGTCCTGGCCTGGCGCCGGGCCCGGTCCTTCGCCTACCCGGACCCGCTGCTCAAGCTCCACGGGCTCGACCCCGACGCCCGCTACCGCGACGAGCGCACCGGCCGCGTCCACCACGGCGCGATCCTCGCCGCGCACGGCCTCGAACTGGGCCTCGACCCGGCCGACTACGCCTCGGCGATGATCGAGCTGACGAGGCTTCCGTAAGGAGTCCCGGCCGGACGGCGGCGGGCGAGGTCGCCCGCCGCCGCGGTCCAGGTCCGTCTCGTCTGCGGCTGCCTATCGCTCGACGGGCGCAGTACTGCGGACGAAAGTGTCAGGCAGCGCGCGCTGCTCGGGCGCGGGCCTGACTGGCAGGCTCGGCTCAGAAGTCCGCGCGTCCGCCATGTCGCCGAGCGAGACGTTCCGGCGCCTCGCGTTGGCGCACGGCTGTTTCTGCGACCGTGCGCGCCGGGGGCTGCTGCGCCGCAGGTTAGAGTCCGGCTCATGATCGCGACCCTCATCGCCGAGCATCCGTGGCTGAGCCCGGTCCTCCTCGTCATCGTGATCGTGCTCGGGTACCTCGTAGGTCCGTGGTTGCTGGCCCGCCAGGCGATCGCGTGGGCGCTCGCAATGGCATCGGTCCTTGTGGTCGCTGTGGCGGCCGTGGTCCCCGAGGATCGTGAGCTGTACGCGCGCTGCGAGGTCGCGTGGTCGCTGCCGACTCCCGACCGGGTCGAGCCGTTCGCCAACCTCGTGCTCTTCATCCCGATCGCGTTCCTCATCGCGGTCGCCGCGAAGCGACCGCTGCTCGGACTCCTTGCGGGCGCAGTGTTCTCCGCACTCATCGAGGCGGTCCAAGCGCTGCTCCCCGCCATCGGGCGGTCATGCGACACCGGCGACTTCACCGCCAACGCCCTCGGAGCACTCGGGGGAGCAGCACTCGCCTGGGCGGTCATCCGCCGATCGGCACGCGGCGCGGACGATCGGCCGAAGGCCGAGACCGCCTGACCTCCGCCCGCTCCCACCGGACCGAGTGTCGCCCTTAGGACGTGCTCGAATCGGCGAGGCGCAGCCGTCGCCCGCCCGGAAGGGCCTGCGAATGCCGATGTCGTACTCGCAGGCCCTACGACGGAGCGAGCGGGACCGTTCCTGAACTCGCCCTACACGTTCGCGGTGACGCGGGTGAGCGCGCCGAGTGCCTCCGAGGCGGCGATCGGATCGACTTCGGTCGGGTGGGCGCCCTCGCTGGACGCGGTGTAGTCCGCGGTCGCGCGCAGGTGCACGGCGACGACGGTCTGGAGCTCTGCGGCGTCGACCCTGCCCTCGTAGGCCTCGACGCCCGGATCGAGCCTGACGACGACGAAACCGCCCGTCGGGAGCGGGCGGTGGAAGCCCGGCTCGACCCACAGGCCGTTGAGCGGCCCCCGGTGCCAGCCCTGGCGGGCCAGGCCGAGGACGCTCCCGGACTTGAGGGTCGCGCCGTCGAAGCGGGTGATCCGACCGGTCTTCGACTCCTCGTCGGTGAACGCCATGACCGGGCGCGCGAGCTGCGGGAACGGCTGGAGGATCTCGTAGTCGGTGAAGACCTCCTCCCAGGCCGCGAGCCGGTCGCCGAGCGCGACCGGGTGCGCCACCCGGATCAGCGCCTCGTCGGGCAGGGTCCACCCGCGGTCCTCGACGTCCGTGACCGTGCGATCCTCGGCCAGGCGGAAACCAGTTGTCTCCCCATCGGTCTCGGCCAGCCACACGAGCCGGGCGGCGAGGTGCCGCATGACCGGGTGGCGGGCGAAGAACTCCCCGAACTCCGGCACCGTCCAGGTGCGACCCTCGACCATGGCGAGCTCGAGCCGCCGCAGCTGCTCCTTCGCGACGGCGGCGAGCTCTTTCTTCAAGCGGGAGAACCGTTCGTACGCGGCTTTGGCGGTCTCGGCGTCGTCCTGCGCGCCTGGTCTGGGCAGGCTCTTGAGCGCCCGTCCGTCCTCAGCGGTCACGAACGGCTTCAGCTGCTCGTCGAAGCCGACCGTGAAGCGCCGCGGCCCGTAGTCGAGGACGAGGCTCACCTCCTCGTCGAGCCCGAAGTCGGGCACGAGCCGGTCGGCGAGCTGCTCGGTGGTGAGGCCCAGCCGCTCGGCGACCGCTTCGACCTGCCGCCCGGCCTCCTCCTTGAGGGCCTTGAACTCGGCCTTCTTGGCGATGGCGTGGAGGGTCCGCAGGGAGGTCTCCGAGCCGATCGCGCCCAGGACCCGGAGCCCGGCGACGGCGCGCTTGTGCTGGCCCTGGCCGGGCCACCGGCGGACCGTCGCGGCGATCTCGGCCACGACGTCGTCGTCGGCGAAATGGGCGAGCTGGGTGAACGCCCACCCGTCCTTGGCCGGCGCGCCGGCGGCCGTCCACTGCTCGAACAGCTTCAAGGAGAAACGGGTGAGCGAGGCGGCGTCGCAGGTCCCGGTGACGACTTCGACGCCCGCGTACGGGAGTTCGGGGGTGTCGAGGGCGAGAACGGTGAGCAAGTGCTCCACCGATGCGGGCGGCAGCGCGGATTCGCGTCCTTTGAGGAGCACTTGGGGCAGCATGGCGGGGCTCGCCCACGCCGGTGCCCGGGGGATCTTGGCGCCGGGGGGATCGAGCGGGTCGGAGTCGAGGAGGACGCCGATCGCCGCGGAGGCGGCCTCGCCGTACTCCTTCGCTGCCGTGGCCACCGTCTCGGCGCCGTGGACGGCGCTCAGGTGCCGCAGTGCGGCGTTCGCGGCCCGGCGCAGCGCGGTGTCGCCGCCGAGCGCGTCGGGGACGAGAAGGCGCGCCGCCGCGTCGGCGTGCCGGTCGAACCAGCGCATCGCCACCGGGGTCAGGGACTTGGCCTGGGCGAGCCAGTCGGCGGCGATGCGGGCGGCCGCGGGGTTCTGGATCGGGATGAGCACTTCGGCGAGTGCGCTGCGGCCCTTGGCGAGGGCGAAGACCCGGTCGGCGACCGTCTCCCCGAACCTGCCGAGCAGGCGCATGAGGTGCACGTCGAGGGGGTACCGGGCGGTGCCGTGCCACCGCGCGAGCACCGGCTCGGCGGCCTCGACGGGGGCCCAGGCGAGGAAGTCGATCAGGAAGTCGTAGTCGGGGTACTGCTCGATGTACGAGAGGAAGCGGTCCACGTCCCCGGGGCCGTACTCCCGGTAGGGCTCGTCGTCGCGGAGGGTCGCCCAGCGCCGCATCTCGTCGGCGTCGGCCCAGACCAGGCGCGTCTCGGACGCGGGCGCGAGGCCCTCGACCACGACCGCCTTGCGCCGCTTGGCCTTCCACGGCGGTGCGACCAGCAGCCGCGGCAGTGCGTCGGCGGGGGCGTCGGGCACCGCCTCGGGGGCGTCGAGGAGCGCCGCGATAGCCTCGCGGGTCTCCTCGCCGGCATCGGGCAGGGCGGCGGCCAGCGCCGGGGACGACCTGACGACGCCCGCGAGCCGCTCCCGGGACGCGGGGTCGCCGCCGGCGCGGGCGGCGACGACGCGGAGCATCCGGTGCGGGAACCGCTCGGCGGCCTCCATCACCGCGGTGAGCGCGCCGGGGAGTTCCAGCTTGTCGACCAGGCAGGCGGTGGCCTCGTCCGCGGGCAGGAGGCCGATCGCGGTCATGAGGGCGGCGCGGGCGGGCTTGGAGATTCGGGAGTACGCATTGTCCAAGGTGCGGACCAGGATCGGCAGCGCGGCCGTGCCGAGCCCTGCCACCAGCGGAGCGAGGGAGCGTTCACCGATCTCCTTGAGGTTGAGGCCGCGTCGCTCGACGACGTGCAGGTGCAGCGGATCAGCTGCGAAGGACCACCGCATCCAGTCGTCGGCGCAGCGCTCTTCGAAGTACCCTGTGGACGCCTTGACGGCCTCCTCGACCCAGTCGGCCTCGGTCGGCATGAGGATCGCCGCGCCGACGCACCGGTGCGGGTCGGTGCGGCGGGCGCCGACCGCGGCGGCGACCTCCCGGTACTCGGCCTCGGAGGCCGTCGCCAGGATCGAGCGGACGCGGTGGACCGCGGGCTGGGCGCGCCGCCAGCCGGGCTGGTCCCATTTGGAGTAGACGCCGATCGACGCGTCGGTGACGGCGCGTTCGTCGCGGGCGAACGTGTGGGCCTGGCACATCGCGGACTCGAGGACGGCGACGGTGGCGAAGGCGAGCCCGTGGTCGGTGATCCAGGCGTCCAGGTGCCGCACGCGGGCCGCAACGGGAATCGTGTTGTACTCGCGCTGGTGCGTCTCAGTGCTCTCCAGCAGGTGCATCAGGGCGGCCGCCGCGACCGGGTCCGGCCGCCCCTCGAGGTGGGCGGCTATCGCCGGAGGGTAGACCTTGTTCTCCCATGAGGCGAGCCTTTGGTCGAGCAGCGGCCGCAACTCGGCGATGCGCCGGGCCACGGCCTCGGACGCTCCCGGATCGACCGCGGGGTCGAAGTCGGTGTTCGCGAGGTCTCGGCCGCGCCGCGGCGGTACGTGCCGCCGCCATTTCGCGGGGAGGAGGAGGCGGTCCTCATCCGGGCCGGGGGCGGGACGGGACGTCTCGGACTGTTTCATGTCGCGCAGCCTAAAGGGGCCGACCGACAGGCGAGCACCGGCATGTTCGAACAGTGTCCCCTTGGGCGCGTTGGCGATTCGCCACTCGGAGATCGACTGCAAGTCCTTGGGCTAGCGGTCGGCCGCGCCGAGTCGTCAAGCCCCGTAACGGGATTCGAGCCAGTCGACGGCGAACGCCACCACGGCCGAGGCCTCGACGAGCACGCTGTCGGCTTCACCGATCAGGCCGCGCCGGCCGGCGCCGGACGCAAGGTGGTCCTCCACGATCTGCCGGAAGTAGTCCTCTTCGGGCCCGGGCACGACCGGCTCGCTCGTGTCGAACTCCTCGACCGTGCGCCAGACGGTCCCCTCCGGCGTCGCGAACGGGTACTCGATCCGGATGCGGCGCTTGGCCGGCAGCGCGGCCAGGTGTTCGGCGTGGTGCAGGATCGTCATCGTGTCGAGCGGCGCGCCGACCATGAGCACGCGCCCGCCTGCCGCGGCCAGCCGCGAGAACGGCGAGTCCTCGCCGTACCCGTAGTCGAGCGGGTGGTCCGCGGTGAACTCCTCGGCGCGGGCGCCGATCGCCGCCACCGAGGCGCCCGGGTTGCCGCTGCGGCGCACGCCGGGGCGGGTGCCGATGACGGCCGCGAGCACACCGTGGTCGCGCGCCGGCCGGGCCGTCGCCGGGTCGAAGGGCGGCACATGCTCGCGGAGCGCCTCGGCCACCCGGCCGTCCTCGTCCCAGACGTCGACGCTCAACTCCCAGTCCTGGTAGCTCAGCACCGTCCCGTGAGGACCGATGACGTCGAGCATCGCGTCGACCAGCGCGTCAGGGCCGCCGAGGACCGGCCCCACGCGGCCGAACGCCGCGTGGACCATCACGGCATCGCCCTCGGCCAGGCCGAGCCGCCGCAGGTCGGCGGCCAGATCCGAACGTGTCAGCACTCGGGGAGTCTCGCTCATCCGCCGAGCCTAGCCAGTTGCTCGGCGGCGTCAGTGCCCTCGATCGGGGCGAGCCACAGCAGGCGCTGGCCGCCGTCCTCGGTGAAGAGGTGGTGGCATTCGAGCTCGATCACGCCGATCGCCGGATGGACCAAGCGCTTGCGGTCGAAGCGGCGCACCGCCACGTCCCGCGCCTCCCACAGGCGGGCGAACACCTCGCTGCGGTCGAGGAGGTCGGCGATCATCTTCTCCGCCTCGGCGTCGCCGCCGGCGAGTGCGCGCCTCGCCGCGGTCGCCCGGGTGTCGGCGACGAAGGACTGCGCGTGCCGCTCGTGGTCCTCGGCCGGATAGATCGCGCGCGCGGAAGGATCGGTGAACCACCGGTAGACGACGCTGCTCGTGTAGCTCGGCTCGCCGACCGGGTCCATCTCGCCCAGGAGCTCGGCCGCGAGCCGGTTCTGCGCGAGCGGCTGGTGCAGGTCGCTCATGATCCGCGCCGGGGTCCCGTCGAGGCGCTCGAGCAGGGCCAGCAGGGACGGGTCGGTCTCGCGGGACGGCTCCCGGGGCGGCGGCGCCGGGTGCCCGGCCAGGTGGAACAGGTGGTCGCGCTCGTCACCGGTGAGTCGCAGCGCCCGCGCGAGCGCCAGCAGCATCTGCGCCGAGGGCTGCACGCCGCGCCCGCGCTCCAGCTCGATGTAGTAGTCGATCGAGGCGTTCGCGAGGAACGCGACCTCCTCGCGGCGCAGGCCGGGCACGCGGCGGCGCGGGCCGCCGGCCAGCCCGACGTCGGCGGGCCGCAGCCGGTCGCGGCGCGAGTGGAGGAAGGCGGCGAGTTCAGTGGCGTCCACCCCGCAATCATCCACGCCGCGGCGGGCCCGGGCGGGCGGGCCTGAGGGGGGTTGCCGACCCCGGGGTCAACGCAACCGCTGCTGACCAGGGAATTCAGCGCCAGAATGGCTTCGACGCCTCGAATGAAGGAGCACGCAATGAGCATCGAGATGAACCGCACCGCCATCGTCACCGGCGGCTCGCGCGGCATCGGCCGCGCCGTCGTGCGGCGCCTCGCCGAGCAGGGCTACGCGGTCGTGGTCGGCTATGCAGGGAACGCTGATGAGGCCGCCGCGGCGGTGAAGGAGGCGGAGGCCGCGGGGGCCCAGGCGGTGGCGTACCGGGCGGACGTGGCCGACGAGACGGCCGTCGCCGGGATGTTCGCCGAGGCCGAGAGCCGGTTCGGCGGCGTGGACGCGGTCGTGAACGCCGCGGGCCGGATGACGCTCGCGCGGGTCGAGGACATCGACCTCGACGAGATGGACGCCTTGCATCGCACCAACATCCGCGGCGCGTTCGTCGTCGCCCGCGAGGCCGCCCGCCGGGTCCGCCCGGGTGGCTCGATCACGCTGTTCTCCACTTCCGTGGTCGGCACCGCCTTCCCGACCTACGGCGCGTACGCCGCCAGCAAGGGCGCCGTCGAGGCCTTGACCATGGTGCTGGCCAAGGAGATGCGCGGCCGGGACGTCAACGTCAACACCGTGGCCCCCGGTCCGACCGCGACCGAGCTCTTCCTGGAGGGCAAGAGCGACGAGCTCGTGACCCGGCTGGCGAAGTCGAACCCGCTCGAGCGCCTCGCCGAGCCGCGCGACATCGCCGAGGTCGCCGCGTTCCTCGCCACGCCCGCGGGCCACTGGGTGAACGGCCAGGTCGTGCGCGCCAACGGCGGCATGGTGTGACGAACGGGGGAGGCGGTGACGCCTCCCCCGTTTCGATCGGTGCGAGCCGCGGGGACCTGCTTGACTTCGATACCCCAGGGGGGTATATATTCATGTCGACCGGATACCCCACCGAGGTATCCGAACTCCCGAGAGGAAGCGACCAGCCATGTGCCACACCGAAGCCGCGAGCTGCTGCAGCACCACCGAAGCCCGCACCCCCGCCGCACCCGAGGACACCGCCGAGACCACCTGCCCGGTCATGGCCGGCACCCCGGTCGTGAAGGCCGTCGCCGAGTCCAAGGGCCTCTTCCGCGACCACGAGGGCCGCCGCTACTGGTTCTGCTGCGCCGGATGCGGCCCCGCCTTCGACGCCGACCCCGCCAAGTACACGACCGCGGCCTGACCACCGCGAACGGGGCCCGGCGCCACCGGCGCGCCGGGCCCCGTTCGCGTGCCGTGCGAAAGCCCCGCCGACCCCGGTCCGGGGGAGCAGCCGGCACTCCCCGCGTCACCGACCCGACCGGCGGTCGCCGCCGGCCCGCGCCCGGATGGCAGCATGGGCACGTGCCAGCAAGTACAGCCGTGCTCCCGTCCGCCGCGGCGATCGAGACCGAGCGATCCGCCACGCCCTCCGCGACCGTCGAGCCCGACGTCCCGTGGATCACCCTCGTGCACAACGACCCGGTCAACCTGATGAGCTACGTCGCGTACGTCTTCCAGTCGTACTTCGGCTTCTCCGAGATGAAGGCGAACCAGCTGATGCTCGACGTCCACAACAAGGGCCGCGCGGTCGTCTCCAGCGGCACCCGCGAGGAGATGGAGCGCGACGTGCAGGCCATGCACGGCTACGGCCTCTGGGCCACGCTCAGGCAGGACCGCTAGTGGGCGGCTACTTCGAGGCCGCGAGCGGCGGCGCCGCCGCCGAGTTCGACGAGTTCGAGGCCGCGCTGCTGGCCGCCTACGCCAGGAAGATCCTGGAGCTCGTCGACGTTCCCGACACCGCCACCGGGACCGCCGAGGACCTCATCGCCTCCGCCTTCAGCGAAGGCCCCACCGAACGCCCCGCGGACCCGGCGCTGGCCCGGCTCTTCCCGGACGCCTACACCGATCTCGGCCCGGACGGCGACGCGGAGGCGGCCTCGGCCGAGTTCCGCCGCTACACCGAGAACGACCTGCGCGCCCGCAAGCGCGACGACGCCCGGGCGGTGGTCCGCGCGCTCGAGGAGCTGTTCCCGGACGACCCGGAGAACCTGCTCAACCCGGGAACCAGAAGCGCCGCAGTGCATCTGGACCCGGACGACTGCCGCCAGTGGCTGGGCGCCCTGAACGACCTGCGGCTGGTCATGGCGTCGTGGCTCGACATCACCGACGACGAGGACTTCGACGAGCTCATGGACCTCGACCAGGACGACCCGCGCGCGCTGCTCGTGGCCACCTACGGGTGGCTGACCACGATGCAGGACACGCTGGTCGAGGCGATGATGCGATCCCTTTAGCGGTGCGGAATCGGCGAAGGCCGAGGGGGCGCTGCCGTGCCGCCCCGGATGCGCTCGCCGCTCAGGTTCGTCGCAAAGCGGAGGCGGACAACGGCCGGGCGTAGGGGATGCCCCTTACCCACCCGCTGTCCGCCTCCGACCAACCGAAAAGGACCACTCTCCCACAAGGGTCCGACGCACTCTCGTGTATTCCCAGCTCAGAGTGGCCGACCGGCCGAGGGGGCCCGGCCCGGGGGCCGGGGCGGCGGGGGCCCCCCCGGGGGGCCGGCGCGCGCCCGGGGGGGCG
>NZ_JAPZVR010000001.1:455281-511104 GCF_027622855.1 Glycomyces algeriensis
GCCCGACCCACGCTCGTGTATCCCCCGCACACTGTGCCCGCCCGGCCGCGGCCCCCGCCCGGGGCCCCTCGGCCGCGGGCTACTCCTCGGGCGCGAAGTCGCCGGCCAGGTGCAGGATCTGGATCGCGGCCAGTCCCCATTGGGCGATGTCGTTCGTGCCGCCGTTGGGCCACCAGGCGATCGGGTTGAGGGTGGTCTCGACGGCCTCGGTCTCGCGCGGCGTGTAGTCCGGCGCGTCCTTCGCGCCCCGGAACCGGTCCCAGGCGAGCCTGGCCTGCGACTCGTCCCCGGTCCGCTGGTAGACGAACGCGTTCGCCCGCGTGTAGGAGTACAGGAACAGGTCGCCGAAGCGCCCGCCGTACTCGGCCTCCTGCTCCGCGCGGGTGGCGGTGTAGAAGCGGGAGTACTTGAGCCAGTCCGCCTCGAACGCCGGCATGTCGATCTGCTGGATGAGCTCGGCGCAGATCTCGATGCGCCCGAAGGAGTTGCTGAGGTTGCTGCGCTCGGTCACCGGGGTCTCGGCGATCGCGTACCGGCCGGTGTCGAGGTCGTACAGGGCCGAGCCCTGCGCGAACCCGTTCGGCTGCGCCGCAATGGTCTCCATCGTGCCGAGCACCTTGTCGCGGCAGAACTCCCAGTCCGGGCCGCGCCGCTCCCACTCGGTGAGCCACGCGGCGGCGAGGGCCGCCCAGCTGGTGCCGAACCCGATGTCGACCGCGTTCCGGTCGGGGCTCCACGGGTCCTCGGGAGAGCGGATCTTGCGGCCGGTGTCGAGGACGAGCGCGGTCTCCTCACTGCTCGCGAGCATGTGGAGCATGTCGCCGGTGCGCTCGTCGGCGGTGAGGTAGTAGAAGTACCTGCGGTAGTTGGCGTTCGAGACGCGCACCTGCTTGGAGGAGTCGCCCCAGTGCTGGACGCCGTGGCGCGTGCCGAGGCCCGCCCACTCGCCGATGTGGTAGCAGTTGACCTCGCTGGTCTTGCGGGTCATGGCCTCGGCGAAGCGGAACACCTCGGGCTTGTTGGTGTGCAGGTACGCCATCCAGAACCACTGGTCGGGGGAGATCTCGGAGTTGTCCCAGGCGTAGCCGCCGACGTCGTAGCGCCAGGTCTTGCGGTCGGTGTCCTTGGAGTGCATGAAGTCGCCGAAGTCCCAGAACCCGTACCAGTGCCGCTGGTCCTGCTCGGTGCGGTAGTGCTCGAACAGGAAGTCCAGGGTGTCCTCGACGTCGGCCTTGACCGGGTGGGACCGGTCGACCGGCCCGAAGAGCCCGCCGAAGGCCCCGGCCGCGCTCATGTGCTCGGTGGGGGCGATGACCTGCGGCTGGGCGCGCACGACGTCGGCCATCGCGCCGAGCCGCTCGTGCGAGGGCGTGGATTCGGTGACCCAGAACTGGAGCTCGGTGGTGCGGGCGGCGCCGTAGGGGGTGCCGAAGCCGGGTTCGTAGTCCTCGTAGGTGATCTCGAGGGCGTCGAGCTGCTTCGGATAGGTGTCCTGGCCGAGCCCGTCGTGGTAGAACCGCGTGTCCATCGGCTGCGCCTCGGGGGACCACATCCACACGGTCACCGTCGCCTCGTCGGTGTGGGCGCCGCGGATGTCGAGCCCGGTGGGGTGGCGCTGCCAGAAGTCCTTCATGCCGAATCCGAACCCGCCGGAGGGCCCGCCCACGTACCCGAATCCGGAGGCGCGGCGGCCCTGGTCCACGGGCACCCAGCCGTGGCCGTCCTTGGTGCGCTTCTTGACCGCGTACCCCTCGCTGTTGAGCTGCGCGAGCGAGTAGTCGCCCCAGTTCGGGATCCAGTGGAGACGGGTCGTGACCCGTTGGTCCCAAGTGGAGGGATCAGGGAGCGGCTGCCCCGCGATCTGGGCGGCGCGCACGGCCGCGCCGGGGTCGCGCCGCAGCCCCGTGATGCCCTTGACGGCCTCGGTGAGCTGGCCGTGGCCCTCGCCCACGAACCGCACGTGCCGGTCGTAGTGCTCGTCGGTGAGCATCACCTTGAAGCGCACGCCGAGGCCGGCGATGAAGGCGTCGTCGCCGTCGGAGTCGTAGACGAAGGTGTGGACCATGCGGAAGGACTCGCCGCCGGCGTAGAAGTAGAGGCGCACGGTGAACGGCAGCCAGGTGTCCCCGCGGCTCTTGCGGTGCGTGCCTTGGACCTTGACGACGGCGCGCACGGGGCCGTCCTGCTCGACGACGACCTCGTCGATGTCGCTGGTGTACCGGTCGCGGCTGACCGAGCCGGTCTCGGGGTCGGGGGCCTCGTCCTGGGTGATGTTGACGAGGTGCCCGCCCTTGACGAGGGTGCGGTCCCCGCGCTTGATGTGCTTGACGAGGTCGGTGCCGCTCTTGCCGATCCGGGCGGTGATGACGCCCGTGTTGACGTCGATGTGCTTCTTGGACTCCGAGACGGTGACGGCGAACGCGGGGGCCGCGGGCTCCCCGGCGGTGAGCGTGAAGGTCTCAGCGGTCGCGGCCGGGCCGACGGCGTGGGCGGTCCACTTCAGGGAGCCGTCCGGCCAGTAGGCGAGCGGCCAGGTCTGGACGGGCACCGTGGCGCCGTCGTCGGCGGTGAGCTTGAACTGCTGGTCCTCGGGGAACCGGCCCCGGCCCCAGGGCACGCCCCAGGTCGAGCCGGGGGACTCGGCCGGCCGGCCTTCGAGCCAGCGCAGCTGGACCGAGTCGGGGCCCTCGCCGGTGTCGGTCTGCGCGTGGGCGGGTGCGGATTCGAAGAGCGCGGCGGCCGCCGCGACTCCAGCGGTGGTGGCGAGGACGCCGCGGCGGCTGACGCCGTGCGGTTGCGTGGCGGGGCTGGTCAAGGTTCCTCCAAGGGGATGGGGTGCGCCGGGGACGTTTAATCGTTTTAACTCAGGGGGTTCAATATAGTCATGCGTCAATGTATAGTCAAGCATTCAAAGAAGCGCCTAGAACCGGCCTGATCACTGCAAGTCGACCGGCGTGCAGGCGCTTGCCATCCAACCGGCATACTTGGAGCAGTCATGGAAACGTTTACGCGGGTTCGGGTCGTGGGGGCGGTGGTCGGCCTCCTGGTCGCCTCCGCCGGCTTCGCCCTGGGCACCACCGCCACCCACGCCGAGACCACGGCGCAGCAGCTCGACGCCGAGCAGGCCCTCCGCCCCATGGAGGACCTCGGCCGCGGCGTCGTCGCCGTCCGGTCCGGCAGCGCCGGCGTCCTCGTCAGCTGGCGCCTCCTCGGGCTCGACCCGAACGGCACCGGCTTCAACGTCTACCGCTCCACCGCGGGCGGCGCCTGGACCAAGCTCAACGGCTCGCCCCTCACCGGCGGCACGAACTACACCGACACCACCGCGAACCTCGCGCAGGCCAACGCCTACCGGGTCACCGCCGTCACCGGCGGCGCCGAGCAGGCGCCGAGCACCGCGTTCACCTTGAGCGCCAACCACGCCGAGGAACCGGTGGTCCGCGTGCCGCTGCGCCCCGGCGGCCCCGTCAAGTTCACCTGGACCGGCGACCTCGACGGCGACGGCGCGTACGACTACGTGGTCGACCGACAGACCTCGCCCCAGTCCATCGAGGCCTACAAGAGCGACGGCACCTTCCTCTGGGAGGTCGACCTGGGCCCCAACAGCACCAACCAGGACAACATCGAACCCGGCTCCGCCACCATCGACGTCGGCCACAACGACGGCGTCACGGTCTACGACTTCAACATGGACGGCCGCGCCGAAGTCGCCCTCAAGATCGCTGACGGCGTGACCTTCGGCGACGGCGCGACCTGGACCCACGCCGACGACAACCGCCAGTTCATGGCCATCCTCGACGGCCAGACCGGCGCCCTGCGCAACTGGTCCGCCGTCCCCACCGACTACCTCGCGGACGGCCCGCTCGCCGCCCGCTTCGGCGTCGGGTACCTCGACGGCGTCACCCCGAGCCTGGTCGCGTTCATGAAGAACCGCAAGGACGACGGCTCCTTCAACCTCATGATCGCCGCCTGGAACTGGAGCGGCTCGAACCTCACCCAGAAATGGAAGTGGCTGCGCGGGAGCACGAACGCCCCCGACGGCCACAACACCCGCATCGTCGACGTCAACGGCGACGGCAAGGACGAAGTGGCCGAGATCGGCTTCGTCCTCAACGGCGACGGCACCCTCCGCTACTCGCTCGCGAGCCAGGGCGTCATCCACGGCGACCGGTTCCACATCGCCGACATCGACCCCGCCCGCCCCGGCCTCGAAGGCTACGGCGTCCAGCAGAACAACCCCAGCGGCCTGCGCGAGTACTACTACGACGCGAGCACCGGCCAGATGATCTGGAAGCACACCCTCAGCGGCACCGCCGACGTCGGCCGCGGCATGGCCGGCGACGTCGACCCGCGCTTCCCGGGCATGGAGGTCTGGTCCTTCGACGGCCTCTACAACGCGTCCCAGAACAAGCTCACCGAACCGGACGCGTCCCTGCGCCCCTGGCCGCAGCTCGGCCTCTGGTGGGACGGCGACCTCACCATGGAACTGCTCAACGCCGGCAAGATCGAGGAGTGGGACCCGCTCAACCCGACCCCCACCGGCAGCCTGCCCCGCATCGAGAGCACCTGGAACCACGGGGCCGTCACCGCCGCCCAGAGCGGCCCGACCCTCGTCGGCGACCTCTTCGGCGACTGGCGCGAAGAGGTCGTCTACACCAACGCCGCCTACGACCAGCTCATCATCTTCACCACCGACAAACCCACCTCCACCAGGCTCTACACGCTGGCCCACAACCCGGCCTACCGCAACGCCATGACCCTCCACGGGTACATGCAGTCCCACCACGTCGACTACTTCCTCGGCGCGGGCATGACCACCCCGCCCGCGCCGCGCATCACCTACTGACCGCCCGGCGGGGCCGCCCCGGGCGGCCCCGCCCCCATGAACCGATAGCGAGTGCTCTGTGACCTCCCCATTGCGGGCCTTCGGGCCGCTCGAACCGACCTTCACCGGCTGGCGGGAAGCGGCGGCGGCCCTCGGCCGGCCCGCCGTCGACCTCGCCGCCCGCGGGCCGGACGCGATGCCGGTGACCATGTCGAACCACTCCCACGAGGAGAACTGGTTCGAACTGCTCACCCGCCCGCTCTGGGGCCTCGCCCCCGCGAAGGACGCCGTGCCGCGGGACCTCTGGCACACGCTCGCAGGCACCCTGGCCCGCGCCCTCGACCCCGCCGACGACTGGTACATCGGCGACGCCGGCCCCCGCAACCAGCGGTGCGTCGAGTCCGCCGCCGTCGGCTGGGGCCTCGTGCTGGCCCCCGAACTCCTCTGGGACCCGCTGGCGCCCAAGGCCAAGGACAAGGTCGCCGCCTGGCTCTCCCAGGCCTACGAGACCGAGGTCATCGACAGCAACTGGCGGTTCTTCCCCGTCCTCGCCGGCCACGGCCTCGACGCCGTCGGCGTCGAACGCGACCCCGCGATCGCCGACGCGCACCTCAAACGCCTGGGGGAGTTCTACCTCGGCGACGGCGTCTTCGAGGACGGCCCGGGCAACCGGGTCGACTACTACAACCCCTTCGCCTTCCACACCTACGGCCTGCTCCACTACCGGATCTCGGGCGACGACCGCTTCGTCGCACCCGCCGCGGCCTTCGCCGGGCGGTTCCGATCCTGGTTCGCCGCGGACGGCGCGGCCGTCCCCTATGGACGAAGTCTCGGCTACCGGTTCGCCCAGGGCTCCCTGTGGGGCGCGCTGGCCGCCGCCGATGTGGAGGCGGTGCCGTGGGCCGAGGCTGCGGGGTTCAGCCGCCGCCACCTCCAGTGGTGGTGGGACAAGCCGATCCTCGAGCCCGACGGGCGCCTCAGCGTCGGCTACGGCTACCCGAACGACGCCCTGGTCGAGCAGTACCTGACGGCCGGTTCGCCCTGGTGGGCGACGAAGGTGTTCACCGGGCTGCTCGCCGGCCCCGCCCACCCGTTCTGGACCGCCGAGGCGGCCCTGCCGGGACCGTTGAGCGAACCGCACCCGCCCGCACGCGCGGTCCACGTGCGCGACACCGGCGGCCATGTGACCCGCCTGAACGGGCAGGCGTGGCGGCCGATGATGCGCGGCGGCAAGGACACGTACGGCCGCCTCGCGTACTCCTCGCTCGCCGGGTTCTCGCACTCGGTGGACGGGCCCGGCCTCGAAGCCGCCGCTCCCGATGGGGCCCTGGTGTTCTCGGAGGACGGGCGGCACTGGCGCGGCCGCGAGGACTCCGACGACGGCGTCGTGCGCGCCGACGGCACGGTCGTGATCACCTGGCGGCCTTGGGGGGACGTCACCGTCACGACCACGCTGGAAGGCGCGCGCGACGGCTGGCACTCCCGCACGCACGAGATCGCGACCGCGCGCCGGCTCCACACCGGCGAAGGCGGCTGGTGCGTCCCGCAGCGCGGCCACGAGGCGGCGGTCGCGAACGACCGCATCGCCGTGGTCTCCCAAGGGATCCGCAGCGAGCTCGTGGACGACGGCGCCAACCGCTGCGCCGGGCTGATCGCGCCGATGCCCGGCACCCACCTGTACTGGCCCGCAACGGTGCTGCCCGTGCTCACCGGCGTGCTCGAACCCGGCCGGCACGTGCTCCGCGCCCGGATCTTCGCAGGGAACGACTGAATCGCCGCCGAAGCGTCTTGACAGCCTCGGAAAGCGCGTTCTAAGGTGACACAGCAAAAGTTAAAACGATTTAACAACCGGGCGCGACCCCCTCCCCGCCCTTCCCCTCACCACCTGAAGGAGTGCATCAATGTCGATCCACAATCCCCTCCGCCGCCGGAGCCTCCTCGCCGGCGCGACCGCCGCCGCGGCGCTCGGCGCGACGGCCGCGTGCGGCGACGACGCCCCCGCCGGGACCGCCGAGGACCCGGTCGAGATCGGCTTCGAATGGTGGGGCGACGACGCCCGCGCCGAGGTCACCCGGCAGGCCGTCGAGCTCTTCATGCAGAAGAACGAAGGCATCAAGGTCCGCACCAACTTCGCCGACTACCCGGCCTACTGGGAGAGCCTGACCGGCCGCATGGCCTCGCGCGACCTCCCCGACGTGTTCCAGATGGACTACCCGCGCCTGCGCCAGTTCGGCGCCACCGGGATGCTGCTGCCGCTCGACGGCGTGGTCGCGACCGACGACTTCCGCGACGGCGTGCTCGACACCGCGAAACTGGACGGCAAACTCGTCGCCGTCCCGGTGGGCAGCAACATGTTCGGCGTCATCTACCGGCCTGACTGGTTCGCGGAGCACGGCATCGCGGTCCCCGAGGCCGGGTACTCGTGGGAGGACTACGGGCGGCTCATCGCCCAGGCCACCACCGCGCTCGGCGAGGACAAGTGGGGCGGCAGCGACTGGGCCGGCTCGTACCTGCTCATGGAGTTGTGGCTGCGCCAGCAGGGCGCCGCGTTCTACGCCGACGACGCCGCGAGCCTGGCCTTCACGCAGGAGCAGCTCGTCACCTGGTGGTCCTCGACCACCGAGCTCGTGGCCTCGGGCGCGATGCCCCCGCCGGACGTCGTCGCCGAGGCCACCGCGCCCGGCGTCGCCGGCGGCGTGATGGCCACCGAGCTGCGGTGGGACACCGCGATGAGCGGCTACTGGGCGGCCGTGTCCGACGGCGGCGGCACCCTCGCCCTCGCCCCGCCGCCCTCCGCGGACCCGGACAACCTCGCGCTGCACCTGCGCCCGTCCGTGCAGTTCGTGATCGCCGCGAACTCCGAGTTCCCCGAGCAGAGCGCCAAGCTCATCGAGTTCCTGCTCTCCGACCCCGAGGCCGCCGCGATCCTCGGCACCAACCGCGGCATCCCCTCGACCAAGACCGGCCTGGACAGCGTGGAGATCGACGAGGCCTCGCAGATCGTGCTCGACTACGAGGCCTCCGTCGAGCAGTACCTCATCGAGGCCCCGGTGGTGCCCCCGGCCGCCGCCGGCGCCATCGAGGCCAAGTTCACCGAGATCTACGGCCAGGTCCAGTACGCGCAGATGACCCCGGCCGAGGCCGCCGACCTCTTCTTCACCGAGGCCGAGACCCTGTTCCAGAGCGAGCAGTAGCAGCACCGCGGGGGAGCGGCCCGCCGAGGCCGCTCCCCACTCCCGTTCCCGCTGGGCGCGTGCCGGATCGCTAGACTCGCCCGATGCATGGCGAGCGAGCACCCCGGCCGACCGCGCTCATCACCGGCGGCGCGTCCGGCATCGGCGCCGCGTTCGCCAGGGCGCTCGCGGCCGAGGGGTACCGCCTCGTCCTCGTGGACCGCGATCACGAACGGCTGCAGGCCTTCGCGGCCTCGCTCGACGCCGAGACCATCACCGCGGACCTCACCGACGAAGGCGCGATCGCCAAGGTCGAGGAGCGCTGCCGGACGGGCCTCGACCTGCTGGTGAACAACGCCGGGTTCGGCCACCCCACGGAATTCCTCGACACCTCGGCGGCGGCCGAGATCGCGATGTCGCGGGTCCACGTGGAAGCCGTCCTGCGGCTCACGATCGCCGCCCTGCCCGCCATGATCGCGCGCGGCGCCGGCGGCGTCGTCAACACCGGCTCGGTCCTCGGGTTCTTCCCCAGTTCGACCTACTCGGCCTCGAAGGCCTGGGTCATCAACTTCAGCCAGTCCGCGCACACCAAGGCGCGGCCGCACGGCGTCAATGTCACCGTGCTCTGCCCGGGTTTCACGCGCACCGGGTTCCACGACACCGCCGGGATGAACATGGCGAAGGTCCCGGGCTTCCTGTGGCTCGACGCGGACACCCTGGTCAAGGGCGCTCTGCGGGACTGGCGCCGAGGCCGGGCGGTGAGCATTCCCGGCTGGCACAACAAGGTCATCACGGCGCTCAGCCGACTCCTGCCGATGCGCCTGATCCTCCGCATCCACGCGGGCGGCGGCAAGGGCTCCATGGCCGTGCGCGCGGCGGCCCCCGGCGGGCCGCGCTAGCCCGGCGCAGGAGGCCCCCGAACTTGACACACCGGCACTGAGCGGGAATCATGGGTTTACGTAACCGTTCTTGAAACTGTTTAACCGAGGTGGATACTTTGGCGCGCAAAGCGAGTGCTTCGGGCGACGGGACGCGCCACACCACCATCCGCGAGGTGGCCGAGCGGGCCGGCGTCTCGGTCGCCACCGTCTCGCGCATCCTCTCGGGCACCTACCCTGCCGCGCCCGCCACCCGCAGCAAGGTCATGCGCGCCGTCGAGGAGCTCGACTACGTCGCCAACCACCACGCCCGCGCCCTCCAGGGGACCACCCGCAAGAGCATCGCCATCATCGTGAACTCGGTGATCTCCCCGCACTACGCCCATGTGGCCCAAGGGGTCCAGACCCAGGCCGCCGAGGACAGCCGCCTGTGCCAGATCGGCACCACCGGCGGCGACGCCGAGCGCGAGCTCGCCATGGTCCAGTTCATGCGCGAGCAGCACCCCGAGGCCGTGATCCTCGTCGGGAACGTGAACGCCGACGCCGAGTACCGCGCCCGCATGAGCCGGTACGCGCACGCGCTCGCGGCCATCGGCTCCCGCCTGGTGCTCTGCGGCCGGCCCCCGCTCGGGCCCGACGTGCCGGCCGTGGTCGTGGAGTACGACAACACCGGTGGCGCGTTCGCGGCCACGAGCCACCTGCTCTCCAACGGCCACAAGCGCATCCTGTACCTGGGCCGCCGCGACGGCTTCACGACGGCGGACGCCCGGATCGAGGGCTACCGCAAGGCCCTAGCGGCGTACGGCGCCGAGCACGACCCCGGCCTGGAGGTCGACGGCACCTTCGAGCGCTTCGAGGGCTACCGGATGATGAAGGAGCGCCTGGCCGCCGGGCCGCCGGACTACACGGCGATCTTCGCCGGCAACGACCAGATCGCGGCGGGCGCCCGCCAGGCCCTCCTCGAACAGGGCCTCCGCGTACCCGAGGACCTCTCCATGGTCGGCTTCGACGACCTGCCCCCGGCCGCCGACATCGACCTGACCACCGTCTACCAGCCCCATGAGGAACTGGGCCGCACCGCGGTGCGCCTCGCACTCGAGCACGCCCGCCAAGGCGGCCCGCCCCCGCACACGGTCCTCGGCACCCACCTCGTACTCCGCGGCTCGGTCCGCCCGCGCGTCGCGAACTAGCGCTCGGCCGCCCGCGGCGATCGCGAGGCGGTCGCCCTGATCTCGTCCGCGTAGCACTCCCACATCGCCGGCGGGATGTCGTGGCCGACGCCCGGGACGATGACGAGCCGGGCACCGGGGACGGCGTTCGCGAGGTCCCGCGCCGCCGAAGTGCGCAGCAGCTGGTCGGCGTCGCCGTGCATCACCGTGACCGGGAGCCGGAGCTCGGCGAGGCCGCCGCCGTTCCAATGCGCGCCCAGCTGGCGGCCCATGGTCTTCGGATCCTGGAGGGAGCTCACCTCGTCGCGCTCGATGCGCGCCAGCGCCTCCGCCTCGTCGAACGGGTAGCCCGGTGAGGCGAGCGCTCGCGAGACGGCCATCGAGAGGGCGATGTCGCCTTCGCGCGTCTCGGGGAACTTCAGGCGCGCCATCTTCGCGACGAAGCCGAAGCGGATGTACCGCAGGAGCTTGAGGCTCCCGGCGTCGCTCGAGACCGCGGCCGAGGAGACGAAGCTGCGCACCCGGTCCGGATGGCGCAGGGCGATGCGCTGCACCCGCAGGCCGCCGTTGGAGTGGCCGAAGAGGTGGGCCGAGTCCCAGCCGAGGGCGTCCATGACCGCCGCGGCGTCGTCCGCGACGTCCTCGCCGGTGTAGGCGGGGGCGCGCTTGCGGAAGAGCGCCGTCACAGGGTAGGCGGTCTCGGGGAAGTGCGTGGACTGCCCGGCGTCGCGGTTGTCGAAGGACGCCACGTGGAACCCGCGCTCGACGAGGGCCGCGATGAGGCCCGGCGGCCACCAGAAGCGGCTCACCGCCGAGCCCATGACGAGCAGCAGCGGCTCGCCGCCGGCGCCGCCGTGATCCTCGTAGGCGAGTTCGACCATGCCGTTGCGGGCGTAGCCGGTGGGGGTCTGGCTCATGGCTCCTCCTCGGAGTTCGCGAACACTGTTCTCGAACTATAGCGCTTCGAGTACACTGTTCGCAAATACCCGGAGGAGTGACATGACCGACGTGATCTGGCTGCGACCCGAGCGCGCCGCCACCGGCCGACCCGCCGCGCACGACCGCGCCGAGATCACGGCCGCCGCGATTGCGGTGGCCGACCGCGGCGGTCTCGACGCGGTGTCCATGCGCAGCATCGCGGTCGAACTCGGCACCGGCGCGGCCTCGCTCTACCGCTACGTCTCCAGCCGCGACGACCTGCTCGACCTCATGATCGACGCGACCGCCGCCGAATGCCGCCTCGAACCGCCCACCGGCGACCCGGTCGCCGACCTCGTGGCCGTCGCCGAGGGCCTGCACGAGGTCATGATGCGCCACCCCTGGCTCCCGGAGCTGGCGGTCACCCGCCCGGCCCTCGGCCCCGGCGGGGTGGCGGTGCTCGACCACGTGCTCGACGTCCTCGCCGACCACCCTGGCGACGCCACTGCGAAGCTCGAGGTCTTCGCCCTCCTCAACGCCCTCGTGGCCACCTTCGCGCGCAACGAGCTCGCCGCCGCCGACCAGTCCGGCAGGGCCGTCGCGTACCTGAGCCACGTGGCCGCCGGCGGCGAGCGCCCGCGCGTCTCCGCGCTCTTCGACGAACTGTCCACAGCGGACCCCGATCCGCGGGGCCGCCGCATCACGGCGCTGGCGGCGCTCCTGTCCGGCCTGCTCGGCGGACGGGCCTTACGCCTCGGGAATCCAGTTCCCGTGCAGGCCGAGCGGCACGCGCGCCGGCAGGTGGACCCGGGCGAGCGGTTCGCCGGCGAAGTCCTGCGCGGCGAGGATGACCAGGTCCGCCGCGCCGCGCTCGGGATCGTGGACGTAGAGCAGGTTGTAGCCGTCGTCTTCGGCTGCGGCCGTTGCTGAGGGCACGAACACGGTCTCGCCCGCGGCGGCGTCGCGGCCGAACTCGTGCGCCTCGGTGGTCCCAGCGACGAGGTCGTGCTTGAGGACCGCGTTGGAGAACCCCTCGTCGGGGCGGTCGGCGTCGATCGTGCTCGGCGCCGCGTACAGCTCGGTCGAGGCCGTGTACCCGTACCGGTAGGGGCGACCGGAGTACCGCCCGTTGAGCCGCGGGAAGTCCTGGGGCCGGTCGTGCAGGAGCTCGGTGCGGGCCTTCCCTGCCGCGAGGTCGAGGGTCCAGCGCTCGAGGACGGGGCGTCCGCCGCCGATGTCGGCGATGTCGAACCGGCCGGGGTGCCAGGCCACGTCGACCACGATGGACCCGGCCTCCTCGAAGGCGTTGAGCGTGTGGCCGACCATGCCCGGCGGCAGGTCGATCCATTGCACGGCACCGCCTGCGCGGGGCATGACCCCGACCTGAGAGGGCAGCTCCGGGTTCCACCCGAACGGCACGCCGGTCGCCAGGCGCTGCGGGTCGAACACCACCGGCGAGGTGTAGATGAGCACGTAGTGCTCGGTCAGGCCGAAGTCGTGCATGTACGGGAGCGTGGGCGCGGGAATGTTCGTCACCCGCTCGGCGGTGCCGCCGGGGGAGAAGACGATGTGCTGGAGGAAGTCGGCGCCGTAGCGGAACGCGAGGGAGTGCATCTCGCCGGTTCGGTGGTCGAACTTGGTGTGGGCGTTGGCGGTGAAGCCCTCGGGGGTCGCGCCGAGGTCGCAGGGGCCGACGGTCTCCAGTTCGGGGGTGAGCTCGTAGGGGGCGATCCCGCCCTCGATGAGGGCGTAGACGCGGCCGCCGTGCCCGGCGACCTGGACGTTCGGGGCGAAGTCGAACCGCTCGTCGAACCCCGCCTCGGCGGTGCGGCCGCGGCGCGGCTCGCCGAGCCGGTCCGCGACCGAGGCCGAGCGGATCCAGCGGTTGCGGTACCACTCGGCGCGGCCGTCGCGCAGCCGCACGCCGTGGACCATGCCCTCGCCGAGGGTCCAGATGTGGGCCGAGGCGTCCTCGAGGCCGAGCGGATTGGGGCCGATGCGGAGGTAGCGGCCGTTGAGGTCGGCGGGGATCGCGCCGCTCACCGGGAGGTCGTAGGCCGTGACCTCCTCGGTGACGGGCGCGAAGTTGCCGCGGGTGTATCGCTCGGGGCGCATGGGGGTCCTCTCTGGTGCGACGCGGGAACGCGTCGATTTATACAAACGTATCATACGAATGTATAAATCCAGGACGCCCGCTAGGATCGCCGCATGGGACACCGAGAGGACCTGCTCGAAGGCGCGAAGCGGTGCCTCGTCGAGCGCGGCTACAGCCGGACCACCGCCCGCGACATCGTCGAGGCCTCGCACACCAACCTGGGGTCCATCGGATACCACTACGGCACCAAGGACAAGCTGCTGCTGCAGGCCATGGTCGAGATGTCGGGGGAGCTGGCCGAGCGGATGATGGCGGTCGACCCGGGCGCGGGGGACGCCGCCTCGCGGCTGCTCGCGTTCTGGGAGGGCATGATCGCGTCCTTCCGCACCGACCCCGGCCTGTGGCGGGCCAACCTCGAGATCCTCGTCCAGACCCTGCACGACCCGGAGCTGCGGACCCGCCTCGCCGACACCCAGGAGCGCGCCCGCGACGGGCTCGGGCGCCACCTCACCCCTGACGCGGGGAACTCGCGCCGCGCCGCCGGCTCCCTCCACTTCGCCCTCATCATGGGCGTGATGACCCAGCACCTCATCGACCCCGACCGCGCCCCTAGCGCCGCGGAGGTCGTGGACGGTCTGCGGGCCCTTTCTGGTTCAGCGTGACTTCCTGATCGACCGCTCCACCAGCTGCCGCACGCCCGGGAGCGTGATGGACCGCATCATCATGTCGCTCAACCAGACGTGGCACCGCGTGGGCGGCGCGAACCGGGCGATCCCCTTGCGCGCCAAGGCTTGGCGCTTTTCAGCCTCGGGACGCAGCCGCGACTCCCATTCGGCGAGCGCCGCGGGGACGTCCGCGCCGTGCCGCTCCAGGCTCCCGCCGAGCGCATCCGCGCCCGAGATCGCCAGGCCCGCACCGTAACCGGCGAAGAGCGTCACGCACCACGCCGCGTCGCCGAGGAGCACGACCCGGCCGTCGCTCCAGGAGTCCATGCGGATCTGGGCCACCGAGTCGAAGTAGGCGCCGTGGTCCTCCCGGAGCTGCTCCAAGGCCTCGGGCACGCCGCCGCCGAGGTCCCCGAAGGCCTCGCCGAGCGCGGCGGCCGGCCCGCGCGCGAGGTCCGCTCCGGTGTCGGCGCTGCGGTAGGCGAAGAACGCCGACGAGCGGCCGGGGCCGAGGTTGATGACGGCCGCGGTGCGGTGCGGGCCGATGAACGTGGTGCCGCTGCCTTCCGCGAGGCCCTGCGGGACCCGGCGCAGCGGGAAGGCCCCGACCATGTGGTCGAGGTCGACCCGGAACGCCGCCTCCTCGCCGAAGACGAGCCGCCGCACGTCCGAGTGCAGGCCGTCGGCGCCGACGAGCAGGTCGGCATGCTCCCGGGAGCCGTCGCTGAGGGTCGCGACGACCCCGTCCGCGTCCTGCGCGATCGCGGTGACCGTGGTGCCGAACCGGAACTCGGCCGTGGCCTCGACCGCCTCGAACAGCACGGTCTCCAGGTCGCCCCGGAACACCGACACCGCCCGCGCGCCCTGAGCGGCCTCCACGATCGCCTGCGGCACCGTGAACTTGGCGCTGCCGTCCGCGCGCACGAGGACCGAGGTGAACGCGCCGAGGTCCCGCTTCGCCAACGCGGGCAGGAGGCCCAACCGCTCGACCGCGTCAAAGCCGCCGCCGATCAGGTTGAGCATGTACCCGCTGCTGCGCCGCGCAGGCGCGCGCTCGACCACGACCGCGCGCCAGCCCGCCCGGTGCAGCCGCAGCGCCGCCGCCAGTCCGGCGATCCCCGCCCCGACCACGACCGCCGTGCGCTTCCCGTACTCCGCCATTGCCGCCTCCTTGGTTTGAACACGTGTTCATCATCAGTATGAACGATTGTTCAAACTTGCGGCGAGGGGCCCTGCGCCGCCCGCTACACTGGGCCCGTGCCAAGAGGAGTCGCCATTCCCGAGCTGCGCCAGCAGCTCTTCACCGCCGCCGAGCGCGTGATCCTCCGCGACGGCCCCGGCAGGCTCAGCGGCCGCGCCGTCACCACCGAAGCCCGCGTCGCCGCCGGACTCCTCTACGCCCACTTCGCCGACCTCGACGACTTCCTCGCCGCCTACGCCGTCGACCGCTCCTTCGTCGTCACAGCCGCTGCCGGCCGCCTCTCCGCACGCGCCGGGACCGGCGACCCCGCCGCGAACCTGGCCGACGCCCTCCTCGCCATCCCCCGTGAGCCCCTCGCCGCGCTCGCGCGCCTCCTCGTCCTCCGGCCCGACCTCGCCCGGCGAGTCCACGACGTCCTCGGCGAGGCCACCGCCCTCGACGCGATCGAGCAGGCCGCCGCCGCGTACCTCGCCGCCGAACGCGGCCTCGGCCGCCTCGCCGCGGGCACCGACACCGAAGCGATCGCCTTGGCCCTCACCGGCACCCTCCACCACCTGGCCCTCACCGGCGACGACCCCGACCGACTCCGGCCCGCGATCACCGCGCTGGCCGGCGCAACCGCGAACGAACGGAGTGGCAATGGCTGACCTGCGCCCGGAACCGCCCCCGCGCATCGGCATCGACCGGCCCGGGTCGTTCAGCCGCTCGTGCTTCCACGAGCGCCACCCGGTGCTCATCGCGAACCTCATCGCCGACCACCCGTACCCGCCGCGCATCCGCGCCCGGCTCGAGGCACTGCTCGCCGAGAGCCTCGACGGCACCGTCCCGCCCGAGGTCCCGCCGGGCCCGAACCAGGCGTTCTGGGCCGCCGAGCTCGCCGCGTGCGCCGGCCGTCCCTGGAGCGCCCTGCCCTACCTATGGGCCGAGTCGTACTTCTACCGCCGCCTCCTCGACGCCACCGAGTACTTCGACACCGAGAGCCCCTGGTGCGGCGTCGACCTCTTCGCCCCGCAGAAGCACGCGCAGCTCGCCGGCCCCGAGATCCGGGCCGACCTCGACGCCTACGCCGCGCTCAGCGAACGCGACCGCACCGAGCGCCGCCAGGCCCTCCTCCACGCGAGCCTCTGGGGCAACCAGGCCGACCTCGGCTTCCGCACCACCACCGACATCGCGGGCCGCAGCGGCGTCGTCGTCGACGACGGCGCCGCCGTCTGGGACCTCGTCGACGGCCCCGGCGGCGGACCGGTGATCGTGGTGGCCGACAACGCGGGCCGCGAGCTCACCGCCGACCTCGCCCTGGTGGACGCGCTCCTGGAGACCGGTGTCGTGGAGCTCCACCTCAAACCGCACCCGTACTTCGTCTCGGACGCCACCGGCAACGACCTGCTCGCCACCCTCGACGCGCTCGACGCCGACCCGAACAAGCCCGTGCAGGCCCTCGCCCAGCGGCTGCGCGAGGCGATCCGCGACGAGTCGCTGCGCGTGCGCACCCACGGCTTCTACGCGCTGCCCTCCACCTACCGGCACCTGCCGCCCGGCCTCGCCCGCGACTACGGCGCGGCCAGGCTCGTGATCGTCAAGGGCGACTTGAACTACCGCCGCCTCGTCGGCGACCGCGAGTGGGACCCGGCCACGCCCTTCGGCGACGTCGTCGCGTACTTCCCGGGCGACGTGGCCGCCCTCCGCACCGCGAAGTCGGACCTCGCGGTCGGCATCCCCCCGGCCCGTCTCACCGAGTTGGACAACGCTTCCCCGGACTGGCGGATCAGCGGCACGCACGCCATGATTCAGGTGCTGCACTGATCCTGCGGCACTGATCCGAGGAGGCGGCGTTGCCGGTCGACGAGTACTTCACCACCATGTTCCGGGGCCTCGAGCAGGCCACCGCGCCGGGCGAGACCGACGAGGCGAAGGACGCGCTCGCGCAGGCCTACATGCGCGAGTACATCGGCGAGGCCCTCGCCTGGGACGCCACCGGCATCACGGTCGAGGACACCGTGATCGAGGGCTCGCACGGCCCGATCCCGCTGCGCCTCTACCGCCCCGAAGGCGAACTCGCCGGCTCGGTGCTCTGGTGCCACGGCGGCGGCTTCAAATACGGCGACCTCGACATGTTCGAGGCCCACGTCGTGAGCATCGAGCTCGCCCGCCGCGCGGGCGTCGCGGTCGCCTCCGTGGACTACCGGCTCGCGAACGACACCGTCAAGTACCCCGTGCCCGGCGACGACGTGCTCGTCGCCTGGGACTGGTGGTGCGAGCAGCCGCTGCCCGAGGGCGCGCCGATCGGCCTCGGCGGCGCCAGCGCCGGTGCGGCGCTGGCGCTCACGGCCGCGCTGCGCACCAGGGACCTCGGCGGCCGCCCGGCCGACGTGCTGCTCCTGGCCTATCCCTTCGCGCACTACCCGAACCCGGCGGTGAGCCCGGCGCTGAGCGCCGAGATGGCGGTGCTCCCGTTCCGCTTCGAGGCCGAAGGGGTCGAGGAGATGGTCCGCAACTACGTGGGCCGCATCAGCGACATCCCGCCGAACGCGCTCCCGGGCGCGGCCCGGCTCGACGGCCTGCCGCCCACCCGCCTGGTCGTCTCGGAGTACGACGACCTGCGCGCCTCGGCCGATCTGCTGGAGCGCCAGCTGCGCGAGGTCGGCGTCCCGGTCGAGTCGTACGTGGCCCATGGCATGACGCACGGGCACCTGAACCACGCGCCGAGCCTCCCGGAGGTCTCGCACTCGCTCGACTTCTTCGTGAAAGGCCTTCAAGTCTGACGGGCGCCGGCTCCTTACGGCGTGCCGTTCTCCGACCGGTTCGACCCGATCCACCTGCGGCGGCGCTTGATCCGTGGCATGGTGAGTACCGGCGGCACCGGTCGCCGCGCGCTCCCGTGCTCGGTTCGTCCCGCACGGTTGTGCCGGTGATCTGGTCCACCGCAGGCATACACCCGGCCCGTCTGGGTAGCCGAGCGGGACGAAGGAACGGCCGCCTTGGAGGGAGTGGGACGACTTGGCTTCGCGCATCGAGCATTACGAGTGGACGCTCCCGGCCCGCGTGCCGTGCGGCCCGCGCACGAGCCCGTCGAGAGGGAGTGAGCCGCCATGCGCGCGTTGACCTTCGCCCCTGGGAAGCAGGGCACTCTGGAGCTCGCCGAGATCGACGACCCCGCACCGGGGGAGGGCGAGCTGCTCGTCGAGGGCCTGGCGCTCGGCGTGTGCGGCACCGACAAGGAGCTCGCGAACGGCGAGTACGGCTGGGCGCCCGAGGGCGCCGACCGGATGGTCATCGGGCACGAGTCGCTCGGCCGCGTCAAGACCGCGCCCGAAGGCAGCGATTTCGCCGCGGGGGACCTGGTGGTCGGCGTGGTGCGCCGCCCCGACCCGGAACCGTGCGGCGCCTGCGCCCGCGGCCAGTTCGACTCGTGCCGCAACGGCGACTACACCGAGCGCGGCATCAAGCAGCTCGACGGCTACGGCAGCGAGCTGTGGACCGTCGAGGCCGAGTACGCCGTCAAGCTCGACCCGGAGCTGTCCGATGTGGGCGTGCTGCTGGAGCCGATGAGCGTGCTCGCCAAGGCCTGGGACCAGATCGACCGGATCGGCTCCCGCGCCTGGTTCGAGCCGAAGTCGGTCCTGGTCACCGGCGCGGGCCCGATCGGGCTGCTGGCCGCGCTGATCGGGGCGCGGCGCGGGCTCGAGGTCCACGTCTACGACCACAACGACCACGGGCCCAAGCCGAAGCTCGTCGCCGACCTCGGCGCGGCCTACCACCACGAGAGCATGGCCGCCGCGGTCGAGGCCGCGAAGCCGGACATCGTCATCGAGGCCACCGGCGTGGCCGACCTCGTGTTCGACGCGATCAGCGCCACGGGGGCCTTCGGGATCACCTGCCTCACCGGCGTGTCATCCGCCGGACGGACGTCCGATGTGGACGCAGGCGGCGTGAACCGGCAGATCGTGCTGGAGAACGACGTGGTCTTCGGTACGGTCAACGCCAATCTGGACCACTACGCGGAGGCGGCGCGGCAGCTCGCCGAGGCCGACCGGGCCTGGCTCCGCCGCATGATCACCCGCCGCGTGCCCCTGGGCCGCTTCGAGGAGGCCTTCCGCGGCGAACCCGACGACGTCAAAGTCGTCATAGACCTCACTGGGGGGTAAGGGAAAAGCGGGGGGCGGGGGGGGGGGGCCCCCCCCCCCCCGCAAAAACTAGAAAAGGGCCGGCGGGGGGGGGCCGCGCCCGGCGGTCGGGCTGGGGGGCCCGGCCGCCGCTGCAAATCCTTAGAAGGGGCCGGCGGTGCGCGGCACTCGCCGGTCGTTCAGCGCGCCCACTCCCGGGAAGTCCAGGTTCGGGCAGCTCAGGCCCGCTTCAGGAACGGCCCGGTCCACGAAGTAGGCGTTCACCGCTTCGTCGATGCACTCGGAGATGCCGCCGTAGACGGTGTGCCCGTAGCCCTCGTAGGTGACGAGGTGACCGTCGGCCTGCTCGGCGGAGGCCAGCGTCCAGTCGTACACGGTCGCGGGGTCGTGCTCGTTGCCGATGAACACGATCGGCGGGGCGTGGTCGACGTCCAGCTCCTCGCGCTCGTTGGTGTGCTCGATGCCGGAGCCGACGCAGGTGAGCGCGTGGTTGTTGTACGGCGTCCACTCGACGTTCGGGTAGTCCTCGGTCAGGCGCTCCTGGAGGTCGGCGAGCTCCTCGTAGTCTTCGATCTCCCAGCCGTAGTCCTGGCACCAGGCCGGGTAGTAGAGGTGCTCCACCTCGTCCTCCTCCTGCAGTGCGGTGAGGCCGCTGAGGGGTGTGCCGTCGCGCATCGCGACGTACGCCTCGGCGAGGCTCGGCCAAGCGTGCGGGGAGTTCGCGGCGAACGTGTACTGCATGGACAGTGCGTAGAAGTCCAGCGGCTCACCGGTGTCGGGGTCGAGGAGCTCCCCGGCGCGGGCCTTCGCCTTGATCTCGCTGTAGAGCGCGGTGACGTCCTCGCCGTGGAGCGCGCATGCGGGCGCGCCCGCGCACCAGGCGGTGAACGCGGCGAAGTTCTCCTCCACGGCCTCGGTCTCGGTGCTCATGAACTCCCACACCGATGCGAGGCTGTGGTCCATGTTGCCGTCCAGCACCATGGTGCGGATCTTGCGCGGGTAGGCCTCGGCGTACTGCTGGCCCATGATGGTCCCGTAGGAGTAGCCGAGGTAGTTGAGCCTGCCCTCGCCGAGCGCGCGGCGGATGCGCTCCATGTCTTCGACGGTCTCGAGGTTCGAGACGTGGTCGAAGAGCCTGCCGGTGCGCTCGCGGCAGTCCTCGGTGAGTGCCGCGTTGGCGTCCTCGAGGGCCTCGAACGAGTCCTGGTCGGTCGGGACGCCGACGGCGTCCACCGCGGCCACGGCGTCGATCCCGCAGAGGACCTGCGTGCTGGTGTTGACGCCGCGCGGGTCGAAGCCGACGATGTCGAAGCGCTCGGCGGCCTCGCCGGTGAGCGGGTTGTACTGCTTGACCGAGTCGACGCCGGAGCCGCCGGGCCCGCCGGGGTCCATGAGGATCGTGCCGAGCTTCTCGTCAGGGTTCGCGGCCTGCCTGCGGGCCAGGCCGATCTCGATCGTCTCGCCGCGCGGGCGGTCGTAGTCGAGCGGGACCTCGATCGTGGCGCACTCGACCGCTTCGGCCGGGTCCGTGTCGGGACACGGCTGCCAGTCGATGCCGTGGTGGCCGGAGCCCGCAGCCGCGGGGGACGCGGCGAGGAGGGTGATCGCGAGGACCGCGGCCGAACCGGCCGCGGTGAGGTAACGGGTGGATGCTCTCATGCAGGAAGTCCTTCTGCCCGAAGTACACCGGACCGCGCGGGCGCGGCCCGGTCGTTCCTATTGCATTTGAGAGTCTATGAAAGGTATTGCCCCGCTGGGGATCCCGCAGGCTGTACCTTCGGTGGTCCGATTTCCCGCGGTGCGGCTACCAGCAGGTGCCGCCCTGCTTGCGTTCGGCGATGCGGTCGCGCACCCGGCCGAGCCCGTCGGCCACGGCCTTGCGCTCCTCGGGGGTGAGCACGTCGATGAGGATCTCCCGCACGGCCTCCACGTGCCCGGGCGCGGCGCGCTCGAGGGTCGCGCGGCCCTCGGCGGTGATCTCGGCGAGGACCCCGCTCTTGCTCCACTCGCACTGGCGGCGGGTGACGAGCCCGGCCTTCTCCATCTGGCCGATCTGGTAGGTGAGGCCGCTCTTGGAGTTGATGATCCGCTCGGCCAGCTCGGTCATGCGCATCGCGCCGGCTTCGGCCCGGTTGAGGGTCATGAGGATCTGGTACTGGAGGTGGGAGAGGCCCATGTCCTCCTTGAGCTGCTGGTCGAGCTCGCGGTCGACGAGGGTCGCCGCCGAGATGAACGCGATCCAGGCGTTCATCTCCTCCTCGTTCAGCCAATTCGTGTGACCCATGCCTCCAGCCTAACTCCTTGTTCAAATTTGAACTCAACTGTACCTTAGTCCAAGCAGTTCAAATTTGAAACGGTTGAGCATCGGAGACGACATGGAAACCGTTCACGCGACCGCCGCGGTCCGCACCCGCGTCACCATCCCTCTCACCTTCCCCGACGGCTACGCGACCACCGCCGAGGCCGTCACCTTCAGAGGCCTCGCCGACGGCCAGGAGCACTTGGCGCTCGTGCTCGGCCACCCCGCCCCCGGCACCGCCCCCCTCGTGCGCCTCCACTCCGAATGCCTGACCGGCGACGTCTTCGGCTCGGCCCGCTGCGACTGCGGCCCCCAGCTGCGCGAAGCCGTCGAACGCATCAGCGAGCGCGGCGGCGTCCTCCTCTACCTGCGGCAGGAGGGCCGCGGCATCGGCCTGTACAACAAGCTCGACGCCTACGCCCTCCAAGACGGCGGCCTCGACACCTACGAGGCCAACGCCGCCCTGGGCCTGCCCGAGGACGGCCGCGACTACACCGCCGCCGCCCAGATGCTCGAGGCCCTCGGCACCGGCGCCTTCGAGCTCCTCACCAACAACCCCGACAAGGCCCGCCAGCTCCGCGACCTCGGCGCCGACGTGACCGCGACCGTCCCCACGGGCGTCTTCGCGACCGACAGCAACGTCCGGTACCTGAGCGCCAAGGTCGAGCGCACCGGCCACACGATCGCGCTGGCCGGCCTCGCCGCAGCCTGACGAACGCCGAAAGGGCCCCGCATCTCAATGATGCGGGGCCCTTTCGCGTGCTCAGCGGCCCTTGGCTCAGCAGCCTTGAGAACTGGTGGCGGTCGAGAGGCCGGCCAGCGCCCGCATCGGGCCGGTGAAGGCGTCGCAGCACAGGGCGTAGATGTTGCTGCGGCCCTTGGGGGTCACGGTGACAAGTCCGAGTTCGCGCAGCGGCGCGAGGTGGTGGGAGACGAGGGTCTGGGCGAGACCGGTCGCCTCGGTGAGTTCGCGCACGGTGCGGTCGCGCTCGGAAAGGAGCATCACGATCGCCAGGCGGTTCTCGTCGGCGAGGGCTTTGAACTGGGGTGCGAGGTCGCGGGCGCGCTCGACGAGCTTCTCGTCGGACTCGGCGGTGACGTCGGTCAACTCGATCTCGATCAGGCGGCTCATCGATCAAGTAAACCACAGAACTTGCTATCAACAGCAATCGCTGGTATTACTTACATCAATTCATGTGATCGCGATCGGCGCGACCACTGCAAGGAGGTCACCATGTCTCTCACCACCCGCCCGGCCGCGACCTGCGCCGTCATCGGGGCCGGACCGGTCGGCCTGGCCGCCGCCGCCCACCTGCTCGAGCGCGGCATCACCCCGGTCGTGCTCGAAGCCGGCCCGAGTGCCGGGGCGGCGGTCGGCCAGTGGGGGCACGTTCGCCTCTTCTCGCCCTGGCGTTTCGACATCGACACAGCCGCGAGGCGACTCCTGGAAAGCGCCGGCTGGGCCGAGCCGGACGCGGACGGCCTGCCCACGGGCGCGGAACTCATCGGACGGTACCTCGAGCCGCTGTCCGCCGCGCTCGGCTCCCATGTCCGCTACGGCACTCGCGTCACCGGCGTGAGCCGCGTGGACGCGGACAAGACCCACACCATCGGCCGCGAGGGCCGGTCCTACCTGCTGCGCACGGTGAGCAACGGCGAATGGTCCGATGTGGTCGCTGACGCGGTGATCGACGCGTCGGGCGTCTGGGGCCGGCCCAACCCGCTCGGCGCCCACGGCCTGCCCGCAGCTGGCGAGACCGCCGACGCGCCCTGGCAGGCCGGTCCGCTCCCTGACGTCCTCGGCGCCGACCGCGCCCGCTTCGCCGGGAAGCGCACCCTCGTCGTCGGCGCGGGCCACTCGGCCGCCAACACCCTCATCGTGCTGGCCGAACTCGCCGAGACCGAACCGGGCACCGTGATCACCTGGGCCGTGCGGGGCCAGTCCGCCGCGAAGGTCTACGGCGGCGGCACGGCCGACGCGCTACCGGCGCGCGGCACGATCGGCACCCGTCTCAAGGGCCTTGTGGAGTCGGGTGCGATCGAGCTGGTCACCTCCTTCACGATCTCCGGGTTCGACACGGCCGCAGACGGATCGGTGACCGTCACCGGCAGGACCGGCAGTCTCGCCGTGGCGATCGAAGCAGACAATGTCGCCGCCGCCACCGGGTTCCGGCCCGATCTGGAACTGCTGCGCGAAGTGCGCCTGGACCTGGACGCCACCGTTGAGGCCCCGGCGAAGCTCGCCCCGCTCATCGACCCGAACTTCCACTCCTGCGGCACGGTCCCGCCGCACGGCGAGGCCGATCTCGCCCACCCCGACGAGGGCTTCTACATCGCGGGTGTGAAGAGCTACGGCCGCGCCCCGACCTTCCTGCTGGCCACCGGGTACGAGCAGGTGCGGTCCATCGCCGCGGCCCTCGCGGGCGACCGCGAGGCCGCCGACGCGGTCGAACTGGAACTGCCCGAGACCGGCGTCTGCTCATCCAGCCGGGCGCTCGACGCCACCTCGATCGCCGACGCGGCGGAGTCTGGGGGCTGCTGCGGCACCACTGCCGCCGCCGACGACGCCGGGTGCGGCACGAGTGCCGACTCCGGTTGCGGCACGGAGCAGCCCGAGCCGGTGGCCGTCGGTCCCCGGGGCCTCGCCACTGGCGTACTCCACGGTCGCGCGGGTGAGCGGGTCGAGCTGCCGCAGCTGAAGTCCGGCTGCTGCGGCTGACCCGCCTGCTAGCTTGGCGTCATGAAGCGGGTGCTCATCACGGGCGTGTCAGGAGTCGGCAAGTCCACCGTCGTCGCGGAACTCGCTGCCCGCGGACATGCGGCGGTGGACACCGACTACGGCGGCTACTGCTCGCCCGGTCCTGACATCGATCCGCCGAAGCCGACCGCCGAGCCCGGCTGGGTCTGGAACGAGGCGCGCCTCCGGCAGCTGCTGGCCGCAGGAGGCAACCCGCTCTTCGTGGGCGGCTGCGTCTCGAACCAGGGTCGCTTCTACCCCGACTTCGACCGGATCGTACTGCTCAGCGCCGCACCGGAGGTGGTGCGGCGCCGACTCCTGGAGCGCACCGGCAACGACTACGGCAAGCGCCCTGGCCAACTGGAGCGGGCATTGCAGGACCAGGCGGAGGTCGAACCGCTGCTCCGCCAGGGCGCGACACTCGAGATCGACACCGGCGCACCGCTCGAGACCGTGATGGCGCTCCTGCTGGACCACGCCCTCGGCTGAGGAACTGAGCGAAGGCCCAGTCGGGCCTGCTCCCCGTACCGGCGGACCGCGTTCCGCCGGCCGGAGCGGCCCGGGGGCACCTGTGGTGAGAACTATCGGGACGCGAATGGACGCTTGATTAGACGTCTGCCAAAATAGGCGCATGTCTAAGCAACCTGTTCATATCGCTGCGCGCGGCGATCTGGACGACTGCCGGGTGCCCCTCGTGAGCGAGCCGCTCAATGCCGGCCAGGCCGAGCGGCTCGCCCCGTCCTTCAAGGCGCTCGGCGATCCGGTGCGGCTGCGGCTGCTCTCGCTCATCGCCTCCCACGCGGGCGGCGAGGTCTGCGTCTGCGACCTGACCGACGCGTTCGACCTCACCGCGCCCACCATCTCCCATCACCTCAAGGTGCTCAAGGAGACCGGGCTCGTCACGGCCGAACGCCGCGGCACCTGGGTCTACTACCGGGCCCGGGCCGAAGCGCTCGGCCTGCTCTCGGCAGTGCTGGCCGTCCCGCAGCCCGCCGTCCTGCAGGAGTCCAACGCGTGAGCACCGACCTCGCCACCGCGTCTCCGGCCAGGCTCTCGACGCTCGACAAGTTCCTGCCCGTGTGGATCGGCGCGGCCATGCTCGCAGGCATCGCCATCGGCCAGTTCGTCCCCGCGGTCGGCAAGGCGCTGAACGCGGTCCAGATCGGCGGCATCAGCCTTCCGATCGCGGCCGGACTGCTGCTCATGATGTACCCGGTCCTCGCCAAGGTCCGCTACGACAAGCTCGACTCGGTCACCGCTGACAAGCGGCTTCTGGTCTCCTCGATCGTCCTGAACTGGCTCGTCGGGCCGGCGCTCATGTTCGCCCTTGCCTGGATCTTCCTGCCCGACCTCCCCGCGTTCCGGACGGGGCTGATCATCGTCGGCCTCGCCCGCTGCATCGCCATGGTCATCATCTGGAACGACCTCGCCTGCGGCGACCGGGAAGCCGCCGCCGTCCTCGTCGCCCTCAACTCGGTCTTCCAGGTCATCGCCTTCGGCGCACTCGGCTGGCTCTACCTCGACGCCCTCCCGCGCTGGCTCGGCCTCGACTCGACCGGCCTCGAAGTCTCGGGCTGGGAGATCGCCCTCAATGTGGCCGTGTTCCTCGGCGTGCCGCTCGCCGCCGGATACCTGACCCGCCGCATCGGCGAGCGCCGCAAGGGCCGCGACTGGTACGAGGAGCGGCTCCTGCCGAAGATAGGCCCGTTCGCGCTCTACGGCCTGCTGTTCACGATCGTGGTCCTCTTTGCCCTGCAGGGCGAAGCGATCATCGGGCAGCCGATGGACGTCGTCCGGATCGCGCTCCCGATGCTGGTCTACTTCGCGCTCATGTGGGCCGGCTCCTTCCTCTTCGGGAAGGCCATCGGCCTGAACTACGAACGCTCGACGACGCTCGCGTTCACCGCCGCCGGCAACAACTTCGAACTCGCCATCGCCGTCGCCATCGCGACCTTCGGCGCCGCCTCCGGCCAGGCCCTGGCCGGAGTGGTGGGCCCGCTCATCGAGGTCCCGGTGCTCGTGGGCCTCGTCTACGTGAGCCTGTGGGCCCGCCGATTCTTCGACACCCGACCGCAAAGGAACACCGCCGATGTCTGAGCAGCCCTCAGTCCTCTTCGTCTGCGTCCACAACGCCGGCCGCTCACAGATGGCCGCCGGGTGGCTCACCCACCTCTCGGCGGGCCGCGTCGAGGTCCGCTCGGCCGGTTCGGCCCCCGCCGAGAGCGTCAACCCGATGGCCGTCGAGGCCATGAGGGAGGTCGGCATCGACATCGCGGACCAGTCGCCGAAGATCCTCACCGTGGACGCGGTCGAGGCCTCCGACGTGTGCATCACCATGGGCTGCGGCGACGTCTGCCCGGTGTTCCCCGGGAAGCGCTACCTCGACTGGAAGCTGGACGACCCGGCCGGGCAGGGCATCGCGCCCGTCCGGGTCATCCGCGACGAGATCAGGGCCCGCGTCGAAGCCCTCATCGCCGAGCTCTTCCCCGAACCGAAGAGGTGAACGACGGGACCGCACGCCCCCGGAGGGAGCGTGCGGTCCGCTTCGGATCGGTCAGCCCTTCACCGCGCCGATGATCACGCCCTTCTTGAAGTGCTTCTGCACGAACGGGTAGATGATCAGCGCGGGGATGATCGCGATCATGACGATCGCCATCTTCACCGCGAGGGTCGGCGGCGCGTCCTGCAGGCCCGAGGCCTGCGGGAGCGGCGCCGACTCCACCACGTACGTGCGCAGCACCAGCGCGAGCGGCCACTTCCCGGTGTCGTCGAGGTACAGGAACGCGTTGAACCAGTTGTTCCAGTACGCGACCGCGTAGAACAGCGTGACCACGGCGATCACGGCCTTCGACAGCGGCGCCACGATCTGCCACAGCACCCGGAACTCCCCGGCGCCGTCGATCCGGGCCGAGTCGAACAGCTCCTGCGGGATGCTCATGAAGAACGCCCTGAGCACCACCACGTTGAACGCGGACACGGCCATCGGCAGGATGATCGCCAGGTAGTTGTCGCGCAGCCCGATCGCGCTCACCCACAGGTACACGGGGATGAGGCCCGGGAAGATCACGAACATCAGCAGCACCGAGAACAGGATCGTCTTGTGCCCGAACGACCCCGGCCGCGACAGCGAGTACGCGCCCAGGATCGACACCACGACGCTGATGAACGTGCCGACCGCCGTGATCCCGAGCGAGACCACCAGGGACCGCAGCACCACCGGGTTGCGGAACATCTGCTCGTACGCCTCGAACGTGACCCCGTCGCCGGGCCAGATCACGAGCCCGCCGACGCGGTTCACCGTGTCCCCGCTCGACAGGCTCGTCAATGCGATCGTGTAGAGCGGGAACAGGATCAGCAGCGCGATCACCACGATGCTCGCACCCTTGGCCGCCAGTCCGGCGGCACTCGGCTTCTCTTCCCAGGCGGGACGGTTCCGAGAACTCATGATTTGGAGTACACCCCCCGCTCGCCCAGCATGTGGGCGAACTTGTTGGCGGCCAGGATCAGCACGAGCCCGACCACGCCCTTGAACAGCCCCGCGGCGGCGCCGTAGTCGAAGTCGCCGGTGCGGATGCCGCTGTAGTACACGAACGTGTCGAACACTTCCGAGGCCTGCGAACCCACAGCGCTGCGCTGCAGGAAGAACTGCTCGAACCCGACGTTCAGCGCGTCGCCGAGCCGCAGGATCAGCAGCAGCACGATCACCGGCCGGATGCCCGGCAAGGTGATGTGCCACAGGCGCCGCCACCGCCCGGCCCCGTCCACCGCCGCCGCCTCGTACTGGTTCGGGTCGATCGCGGCCAGCGCCGCGAGGAAGATGATCGCCCCGAACCCGGCCTCCTTCCAGATCGCCTGCGAGGTCACCAGCAGGATGAACGTGTCCGGATCGGTCATCCAGTCCACGCCCTCGAACCCGTTGGAGCGCAGGATCTGCGAGAGCAGGCCCGCCCCGCCGAGCATCTGCTGGAAGATCGCGATCACGAGCACCCAGGAGAAGAAGTACGGCAGGTACACCACGCTCTGCAGCATCGCGCGCAGCCGCTCGGACGCGATCGAGTGCATGAGCAGCGCCAGCGCGATCGGCACCGGGAAGTAGAACACCAGCTGGAACGCGGTGATCGACAGCGTGTTCACCATGGCCCGCAGGAACTCCGAGTCGGCGAACAGCACCTGGAAGTGCGTGAACCCGACCAGGCGCGAGCCGAAGATGCCGCCGGTGAACGGCTTGTAGTCCTGGAAGGCGACCACGTTGCCCAGGGTCGGGATCCACCAGAACCCCCACACCAGGATCATCATGGGCGCGGCCATGAGCAGCAGCGGCCAGTCGCGGCGCAGCCGCTCCCGCCAGTGCGCCTTCGCCTTCGCCTTCCGCTTCGGGGAGTCCCCGGCCTGCTCGACCGGGGACTCCTTGTCGGTCACGGTGCTCACAGGCGGTCGTTGTCCTTCGCGACCTCGGTGTAGTACTCGCGGGCGGAGTCGCCGACCTTCGCGCGCCAGTCCTCGACGATGGTCGCCCAGGCGGCGACGTCGCGCTGGCCGCGGTAGATCTCGTGGTGGGCGTCCTTCATCGGCTCGTTCTCGGCGGAGAGGTCCGAGGGCATCTCGACGCGCAGGCCCTGGAAGGGGCTGGGGTCGAGGAACGGCGCGGCGTTGGTCTCCCACTCGTGCAGGCGCTCGACCATGCCGGGGTACTGGAACCGGTTGTTGGCGTTGGACCGTCCGGAGAGGAACATGTAGGTCGGCGCGACCTCGGTCTGGCCGAGTTCGGTGCGCTGGGGCACGCCTTCGGCGTCGATGGTGAAGTGGACGCCTTCGACGCCGTCGGAGACCAGGTCGTACTCGACGGTGCCGAACGGGGCCGAGCACCAGTTGGCCACGCGCAGGCACTCCTGGACGCGCTCTTCGGAGAGGTCCTTCTTGATGAAGGTGAACATGCCGGCGGGGTCGTCGCGCCAGATCGTGGGCGTGCCGCCGGCCTCGCGGGCGAGCGGGTCGATGACCTGCAGGTTGAACCCTTCAACGCTGCGGTAGGTCTGGTACATCTCGTGCCAGGCGCCGAGGCCGTCCTCGTAGAACACGGCCTGGCCGGAGCCGATGAGCTCCTTGGAGTTCGTGTTGCGGTCGGCCACGTAGTCGGGGTGGACGAGGCCCTTGTCGAAGACCTGCCTGGTGAACTCGATCGCGGCGGCGAACGCCTCGGTCTCGAACTTGTGGACCAGCTTGCCGCCCTCGACCTTCCAGAGCGTGGGCACGCCCATGGCCTCCTGGACGGTCTGGTCGAGGCTGGCGAACGCCCAGCGGTTGCTGCCCGGGTCGTTGACCTCTTCGGCGATCGCGAGGAGCTCGTCGAGGTTCGTGGGCTGCTCGAGGCCGAGCTCGTCGAGGATGTCCTGGCGGGCGAACAGGGCGTTCGTGTAGGGCGCGCGTTCCCAGGGGATGCCGAGGAGCTTGCCGCCGAAGACGCCCATGGCCCATGCGGCCGTGGGGTAGGAGGCGAGGAGCGGGTAGTCCGCGGCGGCCTTGTCGCCGGCGAGGTAGGGCGAGAGGTCGGCGAAGAGCTCGTTCGCGGCCTCGCTGAAGTCGGAGAGGTTCACGATCTCCCAGCCGGGGATCTGGAACATGTCCGGCACGTCGCCGCTGGCGAGGGTGGTGGTGATCTTGTCGAGGTAGTTGTTGCCGTCGGCGATGTTGAAGACGACGGTGCCGCCGAGGATCTCGTTGACCGTGGCGAAGTACGAGTTGTCGGGCAGGCCGGGCGGGGTCGGGTTCCACAGGGGGGTGACCGCCGTGATGTCCTCGCCGGTGGTCATGACCGGTTCGGTGACGGCCGTGACCGGTTCGGCCGGGCGCGAGAGGAACCCGGGGGTGACGGAGCCGTCGGGCTGGCCGGGCAGGTCGGGTTCGATGCCGCCTTCGTACGGGGTGTACGTCGGGAGCAGATCCGCGAGTTCGTCGGACCCGGCCGCGGTGCCTTCGGGGCCTTCGTCGAGGGCCGCGCACCCGGCGAGGGAGGCTGCGACCGCGCCCGCGGCGCCGGCCTGGAACAGGCCTCGGCGCTGGATGCGGAACGCGGGGACGTTGCTTGAGGTGTCGCCCATGGCGATGCCTTTCGTTGGGGGATACAGGGTTCGCCGGTGTTTGTGCAGGCTGAGGGGGCCGTTGTTTAATGGTATGACCAAACAAATATAACCGGCTCGATGAGACGGGTGCAACACCCCTCCCAGAAGTAACTTGAGCGCGCCAGCCATCAGCGCTTGCGACCCCGGGCTTGGAAGAGCACCGCCGTCGTCGGCACCGGCAGCATCCGCACCGACTCGCGACGCCCCCCGAGCCAGAGCGCGAAGTCGATCAGCGACGGCCGGATCCCGCGCAGTTCCAGTGCCACACCGTGCTTCGCGCACTCCGCCACGAGCAGCCTCCGGTCGACGAGGAATGCCGGGTCGTGGACACCGCGCGTCGCGATCCGCGGAATCCGTTCGGCGACACCGATCGCCAGGAAGCGGCACAACGCGGTCGCCGCGAGCGTGTCGATCACCAGCAACCCGCCCGGCCGCAGCAGCCGGCACGCCTCCGCGACCGCCTTAGGGAGATCCGGCACATGCTCCAGGATCTCGCCCGCCACCACGACCTCCGCGCACGCGTTCGGCAGCGGCACCGCGAGCACGCTCCCCTGGACGCCGAGCACGCCGTGAGCAGCGCCCTGCCGCAGCGCCTCCAACGAGAGGTCCACCCCGATGTGCCGGTAGCCCTTGCCCTCCAGATGCGGTGCGAGCAGCCCCGCCCCGCAGCCCAGGTCCACCAGGACCGCGTCCTCGTGCGGCGTAGGAGGCACCAGCGCGGCCCGCGCCGCCGCCAGCCAGTGCAGCATCGCGAACACGCCCCGCGGCCGCCACCACTGCGCCGCCAACCGGTCGTACATGGCCGGATCATTGGGCGCCAAGGATTCGGGGGTTCCGCTCATCCCGTCAGAGTGACACACTGATGGCCGTGAAGCAGTTGTCGACGAGCTGGGCGCTGGTGCGGGCCTCCCACCCGCTGCCCGCGGTCGCCGTCTCCGCAGTCGCCACCGGACTGGCCCTGGGCTCGGACCGGGGGCCCGCTTCGGCCGCCTGCGCCATCGCGGCGGTCCTCGCCGGGCAGCTCTCCGTCGGCTGGCTCAACGACCTCGTCGACGCCCCCCGCGACGCCCGCGTCGGCCGCACTGACAAGCCCCTGGCCGCCGGCGAGATCCGGCCAGCCGCGGTTCGCGCAGCGTTCATCGCCTCCGCGCTCGCCGCCGTGGTCCTCTCACTTTTCTCCGCTCCGCTCGCCGCCGCCGCGCACCTCGCCGCGCTCGCGTGCGCCTGGGCCTACGACCTCGGCGTCAAGGCCACCGCGTTCTCCGTGGTGCCCTTCGCGATCGCCTTCGGCCTGCTGCCCGCGTTCCTCTCGAACGGCGACCCGTTCCCGCCGCCCTGGCTCATCGCCGCCGCCGCGACCCTCGGCTCCGCCGCGCACTTCGTGAACGTGCTCCCCGACCTCGCCGACGACGCCGCCACCGGCGTGCGCGGCCTCCCGCACCGCCTCGGCCCGCTCCCGAGCCGCCTCGCCACCGCAGCCCTCGTCCTGACCACCTCGCTGCTCCTGGTGCTCGGACCGGACGGCCCGCCGTCACCGCTCGCCCTGGGGACGGTGCCCCTCGCCGTGACGATCCTCGTGACCGGATTCATGCTGGACAACCGCCCGCGCTCCCGGGCCGCGTTCCGAGCGGTGATGCTCGTGGCCCTCATCGACGTCGCACTCCTGCTCCACACTGGAATATCCGCCGCCTGAACTGAGGGTTGATCCGAACGGGGCTTCCGGGGACACTGAAACGCATGACTGCAGCAGAGAGCCCCGGCGAACGAGCACTCGCGCTGGCCCGCGAGCTCGCGCCGAAACTGGCCGAACGCGCCGCCGCCCACGACCAGGGCGGCCGGTTCCCCGAAGCGGACTTCGCGGACCTCCGCGCGGCAGGCCTGTTCGGACTCATGGTGCCCGAACGCCTCGGCGGCTTCGGCGCCTCCTTCACCGAGTACACGCGCGTGGCCTCCGCGCTCGCGCGCGGCGCGGGCTCCACGGCGCTGATCTTCAACATGCACGCCTCGGTCACCGGCGCCCTCGCTCAGACCCCGGACGACCTGGTGCGCCTCCTCGGCGCCCCGAGAAGCTCCTTCGAAGCCCGCGACAAGGCCCTCGAAGCCGCCGCGGGCGGGGCCCTCTACGGTGTCGCGATGAGCGAGCGCGGCAGCGGATCCCGCCTCTCCCAGACCACGACCGCCTACCGCCGCACCGACTCCGGGTACCGCATCACCGGCAGCAAGGCCTTCGTCTCCGGGGCCGGGCACGTGGACGCCTACCTCGTCACCGCGCGCGAAGCCGACGCCGAGGAACCGCAGGTCTCCTACTTCCTCGTCCCCGCGGGCGAGGGCATCCGGGTCGAGGAGACCTGGGACTCGCTCGGCATGCGCGCCACCGGCAGCCAGGACGTCCACTTCGACCTCGAAGTAGGCTCCGAAGCGCTCCTCGGCGGCGTCGAAGGCCTCACCCTGATGATCGCCGAGGCCATGCCGCAGTGGCTCGTCGCGTCCTACTCCGCCGTGTACGCGGGCGTCGCCCGCGCCGCGGTCGACGCCGCCGCTGAGCACCTGGGGCGGCGCGGCCTCGGCCGCCTTCCCGCAGCGCGCGCCCGGCTCGGCCGCGCCGACGCCATGGCCGCCGCCGCCGAGCTCGTCGTCGCCGAGACCGCCGCGCGGATCGACAGCGCCCCAGGCGATCCCGAGACCAACCAGTGGGTCTGGCGCGCGAAGCTCACCGCCGGGGACACCGCCGTCCAGGTGGCCTCCTCGCTGCTCGAAGCCGCCGGGGCCTCCGCGTCCCGGCGCGGCCACACCCTCGAACGGCTCTACCGCGACGCCCGCTGCGGCGCACTGCAGCCGGCCACCTCCGACGTGTGCGCCGACTGGCTCGGGGTCGCCGCGCTCGGCGAGGACCCCGACCACGACGCGGCAGTGCCGCGATGGTGACCGCCCGGATCGCGGGCATCGGCGCCGCCCTGCCGCCCACCTACACCCAGGACCAGCTGTGGGAGGACGTGTTCCGCTGGCACTTCTCCCGCAGCCGCGTCGCCCAGCGGATCTTCACCGCCTCCGATGTGCGGACCCGCCACTCCGCCACCGATCCCGCCGAATTCAAGGCGGTCGCGGACTGGTCCACAGCCGAGCGCATGGTCCGCTACGGCGAGGTCGCGCCGCCGCTCGGCCTCGAGGCGGTCCGGAACGCGCTGGAGGCGGCGGACACCGACCCAGAGGAGGTCGGCCTGCTCGCCGTCGTCACCTGCACCGGGTACCGCACGCCGGGGCTCGACATCGAGCTCGCGCGGATGCTCCCGCTCCCCGCCGACGCCCGCAGGCTCCTCATCGGACACACCGGCTGTCACGCGGCGCTCCCGGCGCTCGCCACGGCCGCAGATTATGTTGCGGCCCATGACCGGCCGGCGGTGATGCTTTGTCTGGAGCTCACCTCGCTGCACCTGCAGCCGGCCACGATCGATCCCGGGCAGATGGTCTCGCACGCGCTGTTCGCGGACGCCGCCGCCGCGGTGGTCGTCAAGCCCGGCGCTGCCGGGATGCGCGTGGTCGACGTCGCGGCCCGCACCGACACTGACCGCCGCCACCAGATGACCTGGGACATCACCGATCTCGGCTTCCGCATGGGCCTCTCGGCGGAGGTCCCGGACGCCCTGGCCGAGCACGTGGGCCCGCTCGTGAAGGACCTCCTGGGCCGCCACGGCCTTGACGTGCGGGACGTCGCGGCGTGGGCGGTCCATCCCGGCGGTCCGCGCATCCTGGACGCCATCGAAGAAGGGCTCGAGCTCGGCCCGAGCGCGCTCGCGGCCTCCCGCAAGGTGCTCGCCGAGCACGGCAACTGCTCCTCGGCGACCGTGCTGCTCGTCATGCAGGAACTGGGGCCGCAGGACGGCCCGGTCGTCGCCCTCGCCTTCGGTCCCGGCCTGACGCTCTACGCCGCGCTCCTCGCGCCCGCGGAGTAAGGGAACGGGCCCGGTAGCGACGCCACCGGGCCCGTTCCTCAATGGACAGATCTTAGGAGAGCGTGAAGTCCGCTTCGGTCACGTCGTCCGCTGCGACATTGACCGAACCGGTGGCCGAGCCGGACTCGGCGTCCACCACCGAGAACTGCGACGAGCCGGAACCGGGCGCGAAGGTCCAGTACACGCCGTCGGCCCCGGAGACGCCGTGGTGGCCCGAGGCGGTGTGTGTGACCACGGCGCCCGCGACGGGCGCGCCGTTCTGATCGGTCACGGTGCCCCGCACCAGCCCGCCCGCGAGCGGGGCGCAGGTGGGCGTGCCGCCGACGAGGACGTCGTCGATCTGCCACCAGTACCCCGACATGTAGGCGTGGTAGTAGTGGAACTTGAGCCGGGCCTCCTGCGCTCCGGCCCAGGCGCTCAGGTCCACGGTGACCGTGCTGTCGCGGATCGACCCCGTTGCGGCCCAGGCGTTCGTCCAGGTCTGGCCGCCGTCGGTGCTGATCGCGACCTCCGCCGCGGAGTACGGCAGGTACCCGGTGAAGTCGGTGGCGAAGGTCAGGACCGGCTCGGGCGCGCTCGACAGGTCGAACACCGGCGAGATGAGGTCGGTGTCCATCGTGCCGCCGCCCGGCGGCCGGGCGAAGGCGAAGCCGCCCGAGCCGGGGGTGCGGTTGCCGTAGTTGTGGGGGTCGTTGAAGATCCACGGCGCGGGGCCGCGGTTGTCGACGGTCCACCCCAGCGGCGTGCTCAGGGACTCGAAGCCGGTGCCCAGCGGGTCGAACGCATAGCCGGCAGCCGTGCAGCTCGCAGCGACCGGCACCTCGATCTGCAGGTTCGCCGCGTTCGCCTCGACTTGGACGGTCTGGTAACCGCCGTAGGCGGCCTCGACGACCAGGTCCACGCCGCCGGTGGGCAGCGTCAGCGAGAACTCCCCGGTGAGCGGGTCGGTCTGGGTGGTGACCTCGCCGCCGACCGAGGACACGGACGCGGCCAGCGGCCAGCCGTGACCGGAGCCGTCGACGACGGTGCCGGTGACCACTGTGGTGGGCAGCGGGGTCAGGACCTTGTCGAACACGGCGGTCTGGTCGGCCGCGACGGTGACTGTGCCTGTGGCCGTTGCATACCCGAACTTGGTGACCGTGACCGCGTGCTGCCCGGTGAGGGCGAACTTCACGGTGTACGTGCCGTCGGCCGCGGTGGTGGCGCGGCGGTCGAAGGCCCCGTCGAAGACCAGTTCGGCGTTCGCCAGCGGCGCGCCGTCGGGCCCGGTGACGGTGCCGGAGATGGAGCCGGAGTCCCCGTCGGGGAGGGCCTGGGCGGCCGCGAGCGCGTCGATGCGTCCGTGGCCGTGGACGTTGTTCGCCTCGGCGGTGCCGCCGCACTGGTCGTCCGCGGTGTAGCGGGCCGATCCGGTGAGCAGCTCGTAGACGAGGCCGTAGTCGCCGCGGAGGGCGGGTTCGGCCGACATCATGAGCGCGATGGTGCCGGCCACGTGCGGCGCGGCCATCGAGGTGCCGCTCTGCGAGCCGTAGGCGCTGCCCGGCACCGAGGAGAGGATGCCCGACCCGGGGGCCGAGACGTCCGGCTTGACGCGCCCGTCGCTGGTGGGCCCGCGGGAGGAGAAGTCCGCGATCGTGCCGCTGACGCTGTAGGCGCCCACGGCGATCACGTTCGCGTAGTCGCCGGGGGAGATGGCGGTGTTGCAGACCGGGCCGCTGTTGCCGGCCGCGAACACCGGGATGATCCCGGCGGCGTGCCAGAGGTCCACGATGTCCTCGAAGTACGGGTCGTCGCCCTCGCGGCCCCAGGAGTTGTTGATGATGTCGGGCGCCTTGGACGGGTCGGGGTTGTTCCCGGCCCAGTCGGTGGGCGCGACCATCCACTCCCCGGCCCTGAGCACCGATTCCATGCTGCTGCCGTAGTAGTTGGCGGCGATCCAGTCGGCGCCGGGGGCGACGCCGATCTGGTTGCCCGCGCCGTCGTCGCCGACCATGGTGCCCACGGTGTGGGTGCCGTGGTTGCTGAGGTCGCACGGGGCGGCGCCGCAGCCGCCTTCGACGTCGTAGAAGTTGTAGTCGTGCGTGAAGGTGCCGTCGCCGTTGTTGCCGCGGTACTGGTTCACGAGCGCGGGGTGGTCGTACTGGACGCCGGAGTCGATGCTGGCGACGACGACGCCTTCGCCGGTGGTGCCGAGCTGGTCCCAGACGGCGGGGGCGTTGATGTCGGCGACGTTCCAGCCGGCGGCGGCCGTCTCGAGCTCGGTCTCGGCGGGTGCGACCGGTTCGACGTCCACGACCTTGGGGGCGTCGACGACCTCGGTGACCTCGTCGAAGGCGGTGAGGGTCTCGAGCAGGCCGGCGTCGCCGGTGACCTTGAGCGTCGAGGAGGCCCAGAAGGACTCGTACTCGACGCCGGCCTCGTCCAGGGCGGCGGTCACGTCGGCCTGGGAGGACTCGGCGAACGCCTTCGCCGCCGCGATGGCAGCGGCCCCCTTCTCGGCCTTGGTCTCGGCGGCGAAGGCGGCCGAGTAGTCCGGGGCGCCCTCGAACTGGACCCAGAGTTCGGCTTCGCCTTCGGCGTCGATCTCGGCCAGCAGGGCGGGTTCGACCTTCTGCTCCAGCAGTGCTGTCGCGTCGGTCTCGGTCTGCGCGAGGGCGGGCGCGGCACCGGCGAAGGCCGATGGTAGCGCTCCCACAAGCGAGACTGCGAGTACCTGACGCCATCGTTGCTTACTTGACAAGACGGCTCCTCGTTGTGACGGGTGAAGGCGCCGGGGGTGGACGGCGCCGTCGCGATCGAGATGCAAGGGAGTCAATACCCTTGCGCCCCACCATGACAGGCCAGCTGCGCAGACCGAAATGGACATAAGTGGGAAACCACTGGGAATCCGCTGGAAACGCCCGAACGAGTGTCGCAACTCACACCTGCCGTTCGAGGCCGACCTGAACGCGGTGCCGGGGTGCAACGCGGCCCCTCAACCCGCGGCGGCCCAGGTCGCGCCGGTGGAACACTTGGAGGCATGACGAATACGCAGCAGCCCGGCGCCGCTTCCGCGCTCGGACGGTTCCTGCGCGCCCGACGCGAGGAGATCACCCCTGCCGAGGTCGGCCTGACCGCCGGCCCCGGCATCCGCCGCACCCCCGGGCTGCGCCGCGAAGAGCTCGCCACCCTCGCGGGCGTCAGCATCGACTACTACACCCGCCTCGAGCGCGGCAAGGAGACCCGCCCGAGCCCGCAGGTCGTCGACGCGCTCGCCCGGGCCCTCAAACTCAGCGAGGCCGAGCACGAGCACCTGCGCGACCTCGCCGCCAGCGCCGCCCGCCGCTCCACCGACGCCCCGAAGGCCCCGAGCCGCACCCTGCCGCCGGGGATCGCGCAGATCCTCGAGCGCCTGCGCCCGAACCCCGCGTACGTGATGAGCCGCAACATGGACGTCCTCGCCGCCAACCCCGGCGGCCTGCGCCTGCTGCCGGGCATCGACGACTGGCCCGCGGCCAAGCGCAACGTCGCCCGCTACATGTTCCTGCACCCGGACGCGAAGGCGTTCTTCGCGGACTGGGAGAACCAGGTGCGCGGCTGCGTGGCCAACCTGCGGGCGCTGGCCGGCACCGAGCCGGACGCGCCTGACCTGCAGGCCCTGGTGGGGGAGTTGTCGGTGAAGAGCCCGGCGTTCGCGAAGCTCTGGGACCGGTACGAGGTGCGGCCCCACACCACGGGCCGCAAGTCCTACCACCACCCGCTCCTGGGCGACATCACCCTCGGCTACCAGGGGTTCGACCTCGCCGGCGGCAACGGGGTGCGGATGATCGTCTACTACGCCGAGCCGGGCACCGACCAGGAGGACGCGCTGGCCCTGCTCGACATGGCCTCCCCGGTGGCGGATTCGCCGGCCGTGGAAGTGCAGCAGTAGCAACGCCGAACGCCGGGGCGCATCAGCGCCCCGGCGTTTCGCATTGCTTGCGGCCCTTACCGCATGGTGTCGGTGTCGATGACGAAGCGGTAGCGCACGTCGGAGGCGAGCACGCGCTCGTAGGCCTCGTTGATCTGGTCGGCGGCGATGACCTCGACGTCGGAGGCGATGCCGTGCTCGGCGCAGAAGTCGAGCATCTCCTGGGTCTCGGCGATGCCGCCGATGGCGGAGCCGGCGATGGAGAAGCGGCCCAGGAGCAGGGGGAACACGGCCACTGACAGCGGCTCGGCGGGCGCGCCGACGTTCACGAGCGCGCCGTCCACCTTGAGGAGCTGCAGGTAGGCGTCGAAATCGACCCTGGCCGAGACGGTGTGGATGATGAGGTCGAACGTCCCCGAGAGGGTTTCGAACGTGGCGGGGTCGCTGGTCGCGTAGTAGTGGTCGGCGCCCAGGCGGAGGCCGTCCTCCTGCTTCTTCAGCGACTGCGACACGACGGTGACCTCGGCGCCGAGGGCGTGGGCGAACTTGACGGCCATGTGGCCGAGGCCGCCCATGCCGATGACCGCGACCTTCTTGCCGGGGCCGGCGTTCCAGTGGCGCAGCGGCGAGTACGTGGTGATGCCGGCGCACAGGAGCGGCGCGGCGGCCTCGAAGGGGATGGCTTCGGGGATGCGCAGCACGAAGTGGTCGTCGACGACGATGTGGGTGGTGTAGCCGCCCTGGGTGATGGTCCCGTCGGCGTCGACCGAGCCGTAGGTGTCGACGAAGCCCTTGAGGCAGTACTGCTCGTTGCCCTTGAGGCACTGCTCGCATTCGCGGCACGAGCGGACCATGCAGCCGACGCCGACCCGGTCGCCGACGGCGTGCTTGACGACCTCGGCGCCGACCTCGGTGACGAAGCCGACGATCTCGTGCCCGGGCGCGAGCGGGTACTGCTTCGGGCCCCAGTCGCCGCGCACGGTGTGGATGTCGGAGTGGCAGACGCCGGCGTACTTGATCTCGATGAGCACGTCGTGCGGGCCGAGCTCGCGGCGTTCGATGGTGGTCTTGACGAGCGGCTCGGTCGCGGACGGCGCGGCCCAGGCGGTGACGGTCGGCACGGTGGCTCCTTGAGAAGATCGAGTGACACTGGTGGGCTTGAGCGCCTGGTTTCGACGTACGCCCGTTTCCGGTTCCGGTCCATCTTCGCTCCGTTTCGGCCCCGCGCCAAGGACCGGGCCTTGACCGGGGCGCGCCAGCGGGGGAACAGCACGGCCCCCCTGGCGTCATATCCCCAGGTGAGAGCGGTGTCTGGATCAGCGGCCCGCGGTGGCGCCCACGGATTCGGGCTCCGGCTCGCCCGCTTTCCGGCCCATGCCGACGAGGCACAGGACCGCCGGGACGAGCAGGGCGCCGCCGGTGAGCAGCGCGGCCCGGAGGGTGAACGCGGTGCCGATCGCGCCGATGACGGGTCCGCCGATGATCTGGCCGCCGCTGTCGAACATGTCCCTTGCGGACAGTGCGGTGGCGCGGACCTTCGGTTCGACCCTGACCACCAGCCAGCCGTTCACGAGCGGCTCGTACAGCGGCCGGGTCACCGAGACCAGCAGCATGCACACGAGTGCGACCCAGAAGCCCTGCACCAGACCGAATCCGATGACGCCCGCGAGCGTGAGGACGGTGAACAGCACCAGCATCCCGATGATCGCGCCCGAGCCGAGGCGCGCGGTGCGCCGGGTGGCCCACTCGGTGACGCCGATGCCGCCGAGCGCCACGGCGCACGAGATGAGGCTGAACCACATGGCCGGCTCGAGGCTGAACACCGTCGGGAACCCGATGTCCTCCAGCAGGAACGCGCCGGAGAGCCGGTCGAAGCTCTCGCTCCACAGCCCGAACGCGAACGTCATGCCCAGCAGCAGGACCAGGCCGGGCACGAGCCGCGGGGCGCGGCGCGCGGTGCGGACCTGTTCGCCCACTTCGGCCCGCGCCTGCCCGAGCACGCTCCGCACCTTGCCGTCGCCGGCGGGGCGCTGGAAGTGCCGCTCGGGCATGACGAGCGCGAGCGCGACCGTGCCGAGGCCCATGAGCGCGCCGCCGACGAGCATCGGCAGGCTCAGCGCGATCGTGCCCAGAGCCCCGCTGAGGAGGCTGCCGGTGATGCCGCCGATGAAGCTGAGCTGCGTGGCGCGCAGGTAGACCGGGGTCATCTCGGCCCGCTGCGTCTCGTCGGCGACCCAGGACTCCTGGGCGCCGCTCATGAGGGCCGCACCGAGCGCCAAGAGCACCTGCGCCGCCAGGTGCGCCCAGAACGCGGCCGAGAGCCCCATCCAGACCAGGCCGCCCGCGTACACCCCGAAGCCCGCCACGACACACGCGCGGCGGCTCACGAGGTCGGCCAGGAACCCGGTGGGCAGCTGGAACACCAGGTACGCGGCCTCGAGCACGGTGCCGATCAGCATGAGCTCGAACGGGTTCATCCCACCCTCCTCGACCCGGTACACGATCGAGGTCGTGAAGGCCATGGCGACGAGGAAGGACAGCCCGACCCGCACCGCGAGGTAGAGCAGGTACGGGTTCACGCGCGAGCGGTCGATGAGGGGCACAAGCGCCAACGATGCGCCAGCGCCGCATCGATGTCAATCGAATTGCACTGGAACGCACCGGGGGGGGGGGGGGGGGGGGGGGGGGGCGCCCCCCCCCCCCCCCCCCGACCCCCGCTCAGTGCGGACACGGTCAGTCCGCTCTGACGCCTTCTTCTTCGGCGTTCGCCGTCTGGCGGGTGCGGACCTTGCGCAGCAGCGGCACGACGACCACGGTCAGGACCAGGATCGCCACGAGCGTCCCGGAGACGGGCCGCTGCACGAACTCGCTCACGTCGCCCCCGAAGATCCGCATGGAACGGCGGAACGACGCCTCCAGGAGCGAGCCGAGCACGAACGCGAGCACGAACGGCCCCGGCTCGAACCCGAGCTTGCGCATCCCGTAGCCGAGCAGGCCCAGGCCGATCACGAGCAGCATGTCGAAGGCGTTGTTGCGGATCGAGTAGGTGCCGATCATCGTGATGACGATGGTGATCGGCGCCAGGACCCCCGGGCGCACCTTCAGCATCCGCACGAACAGCCCGATGAGCGGGATGCTCAGCACCAGCAGCAGCAGGTTGCCCAGGTACATCGAGTTCACGACGCCCCAGAACACGTCCGGGTGGTCGCTCATGAGCCCCGGTCCCGGCGTGATGCCCTGGAGCATGAGCGCCCCGAACAGCACCGCCATGGTCGCGTTCGCCGGGATGCCCAGCGTCAGCAGCGGGATGAACGACGAGGTCGCCGCCGCGTTGTTGGCCGACTCCGGGCCGGCGACGCCTTCGATGGCGCCCTTGCCGAACCGGGACGGGTCCTTCGCGGAGCGCTTCTCGACGGCGTACGCCACCAGCGAGGCCATGGTCGCCCCGCCGCCGGGCAGGATGCCGAGGACGAAGCCGGTGACCGAGCCGCGCAGGATCGCCAGCCGGGACTGGAGCCAGTGCAGGCGGCCGGGGATCGCCCGCCCGAACGACGGCACGGCCGTCTGCGGCCGGTCGCGGTGCTCGAGGTTGTAGAGGATCTCGCCGACCCCGAAGAGCCCCATGGCGACGATGGTGAAGTCGATGCCGTCGGCGAGCTGGTCCGTGCCGAACGTGAACCGCGGGGTGCCCAGCAGCGGGTCCAGCCCGACCACGGCGAGCAGGAGGCCCGCGGACGCGGCGGCGGCGCTCTTGATGATCGAGCCGTTCCCGAGCGTGCCGACCAGGAAGATCCCGATCAGCGCCAGGACCGTGTACTCGGCCGGGCCGAACGCCAGCGCGACGCCGGCCAGGGCCGGGGCGATGAACGAGAGCAGGATGATCGACGCGGTGCCGCCGATGAACGAGGCGATCGCGGCGATCCCCAGCGCGGGTCCGGCCTGGCCGCGCCGCGCGAGCGCATGCCCGTCCAGCGCGGTGACCACTGTGGAGGCCTCGCCGGGGAGGCGCAGCAGCACCGAGGTGATGGTGCCGCCGTACTGCGCGCCGTAGAAGATCCCGGCGAGCATGATGACGGCCGCCGTCGGTTCCAGGTTGTAGGTGATGGGCAGCAGGATCGCGATCGTCGCGGCCGGGCCGAGGCCCGGCAGCACGCCGATCAGCATCCCGACAGTGACGCCGAGCAGGCAGAAGAGGATGTTCTGCCACTCGAACGCCACCGCGAACCCGGAGAGCACGGAGGAGAAGTCCACGTTCGTTACTCCAGAGGGGACGGACTAGAAGGCGATGAGGTGCGGGAGCGGCACGTTGAGCCCGATGATGAACAGGGCGTACGCGACCGCCGTGACGGCGACCGCCAGGATCGCGCTCATGAGCCACGACTCGCGGCTCAGGAACCGCAGCCACGCGAACAGCAGGAGCACCGTCGGCACCTCGAAGCCCACGATCTCGTACAGCGAGGCGTACACGGCGAGGCCGCCCGCGGCGGCGAGCACCGCGATCGTCCCGCGCGTGAACGCCTCGGTGTCCCTGCGGGTCTTGGCGGTCACGGCGATGATCCCGATCCCGGAGGCCACGAGCAGGCCGGCCACGATCAGCGGCCAGAGCCCCGGCCCGGGTTCGGTGAGGCTCCCGATGTTCAGTCCGAAGCTCAACCAGGCGGCGACGGCGCCGAGCAGCACGGGGATCGCACCCGCGACCACCGACTGGACCCGTCCGCCCGCGCGCGGCTCCTCAGGCTGCTCGCCCAGGGCCGCTTCGGTTTCGGCATCGGCCATGACCGCCTCGCTCATTCCGCGGTGCCCAGCTCGACGCCGGACGCTTCGATCTGGTCGGCGAACTGCTGGGTGGCCTCGGCCAGGTGCAGTTCGGCCTCGATGCCGTCGACCTCCCAGCGCTCCATGAAGTTGTCCTGGAGGAACTGGCCGTACTCGGAGCCCTCGCGGGCCTCCTCGAACGCCAGGGTCAGCACGCCCACGACCTCGTCGGGGGTGTCGGCGGGGACGACGATGAACCGGCGCTGGTCGACGAGGATGTCGTGACCCGACTCCACTGCGGTCGGCACGTCGTTGAGGTAGACGCTGCGCTCCTCGGAGAACACGCACAGGGGCCGCATGTCCCCGGCCTCGATGTGCGGCATGGTCTCGGCGAGCGAGAGCGACGCCGCGTCGATGTCCTGGCCCAGTAGCGCGGTGACCGTGGGGCCGCCGCCGTCGAACGGCACGTCGGTCGCGGGGACCTGCGCGAGCCCGAACAGCAGTCCGGCCGAGAGCTGCGAACCGGTGCCGACACCCGTGGTCCCGTAGTTGACCTGGTCGGCCGCGAGCAGGTCCGCGAGGGTCTGGTACGGCGAGTCGGCGTGGACCACGAGCACGTAGCCCTCGTTGGTCAGGGTGGTGATGATGCGCAGGTCCTCGATGACGACCGCGTCGGGGTCGTCCACGATGAGCGGGCCGATGGCGAACAGCGACTTGACGGCGAGGGAGATCGTGTAGCCGTCGGCCTTGCCCGCGAGCAGTTCCTTGAGCCCGACGGCGCCGTTGGCACCGGGCTTGTTGGTGACCGGAAGCGACTCGCCGAGGGGCTCTTCGGCGGCCTTGGCCACTGCGCGGCTGATGAGGTCGCCGGAGCCGCCGGCGTCGAAAGGGACCCAGAAGTCGACCGCGCGGGTCGGGAAGGTCGCGTTCGCCTCGTCAGCGCCGCCCTGCACCTGGCAGGCCGACAGCGCGACGAGCGGAGGCACGGCGGCGAGACCGGCGAGCAGTCCGCGTCGGGGGAGGGGGTGTTGCATTGTCTGCTCCTCTTAGTGATCGAATAGCCACCGAATTCACCCCAGCGAGGGGCGTTTCGGGTTGAACATCCATCCGGGGACAAGGTATTTCATAGCGGTGGCGTCATCGCGCGCGCCCAGAGCATTTCTCGTATACTGCTCGTGAGCTGCTTCTACTTGCGCCGCATCGAGTTCGATGCCGAGACCAGGCGCGGTGGGCACTGCGATGGCGCCCTTCTCGATGCGCGGCGGTTCGACGGTGAGGCGCTGTCCGTCCTGCCAGATCCAGTGCGTGTCGATGGCGGTGATCTCGCCGGGCGCGGCGGCGGCGACGTGGGTGAACATCGCCAGCGAGACGTCGAAGTGGTTGTTGGAGTGGGAACCCCAGGTCAGGCCGAAGGCCTCGCAGGCCTGCGCGACGCGCACCGAGCCGGCCATGGTCCAGAAGTGGGGGTCGGCCAGGGGGATGTCGACCGCGCTCGAACGGACCGCGTGCGCGAACTCCCGCCAGTCGCAGGCGATCATATTGGTCGCGGTGCGCATTCCGGTGGCGCGCTTGAATTCGGCGAGTACTTCACGGCCTGAATAGCCGTTCTCCGCTCCACAAGGGTCTTCGGCATAGGCGAGTACGCCTTCGAGTCCCCGGCACAGTTCGATCGCTTCGTTGAGCGACCAGGCCCCATTGGGGTCCAAAGTGATCCGTGCGTCGGGGAACCGCTCGGCGAGCGCCCTGACGGCCTCGGCCTCCTGCGGTCCCGGCAGCACGCCTCCCTTGAGTTTGAAGTCCCGGAACCCGTACCGCGCCTCGGCCGCTTCAGCCAGGGCCACCACGGATTCGGGCGTCAGCGCCGCTTCGTCGCGCAGCCGCGTCCAGGCGTCGTCCGCGCCGGAGCCGTCGCGGTACGGCAGGTCCGTGCGGCCCCGGTCGCCGATGAAGAACAGGTACCCGAGGACGGGCACGCTGGTGCGCTGCGGCCCGTCCCCGAGCAGCTCTGCGACCGGCACGCCGAGGTGCTTGCCGAGCAGGTCGAGCAGTGCCGCCTCGAGCGCGGTGCGGACGTGCACGGTGACGCGCTGGTCGAAGGTCTGGCTGCCGCGCCCGGCCGCGTCGCGGTCCGCGAAGCGGTGGCGCACGGCCTCGAGCACGGACCGGTACGCGCCGATCCCGGAGCCCACCACGAGGTCGGCGGCGTCGCGGAGGGTCTGCGCGATGGCCTCGCCACCGGGCACCTCGCCGACGCCGGTGTTCCCGGACTCGTCGGTGAGGATCACGAGGTTGCGCGTGAAGTACGGGGCGTGCGCACCGGAGAGGTTGAGCAGCATGGAGTCCTGCCCGGCCACGGGCACGACGCGCATCGCGGTCACGGTGGGGGTGGTCGCCTGTTCCGCTGGGCCAGCGGCCGGTTCGAGTCGCGTCACGAGGCGGACTGCTCGATCAGCGCTGCGAGCGCGGCCAGTTCGCCCTCGTTCAGGTCGGTGAGCGGCGGGCGGACGGGACCGGCCGAGCGGCCCACGGCCGTCATGCCCGCCTTGACGATCGACACCGCGTAACCCTTGCCGGCGTTGCGGATGTCCAGGTAGGGCAGCACGAACTCGCGCAGCCGCCGGTACACCTCGGGGCGGTCCCCGGCGCGCACCGCGTCGTAGAACGCGAGCGCGAACTCGGGGACGAAGTTGAAGATCGCCGAGGAGTACGTGGTCACGCCGAGCTGGATGTAGGGCAGCGCGAAGGTCTCGGCCGTGGGCAGGCCGCCGATGTACAGCAGCCGCTCGCCGAGGGTCGCGTACAGGCGGGTCATGAACTCGATGTCGCCCACGCCGTCCTTGAAGCCGATGAGGTTCGGGCACTCGGCGGCGAGCCGCTCGATCGTGCCGACGCTGTACTCGGCGTTCGACCGGTGGTAGACGATGACGCCCAGCGAGGTCGCCGCGCAGACGGCGCGCACGTGGGCGACCAGGCCGTCCTGGCCGGCCTCGGTGAGGTACGGCGGGAACAGCAGCACCGCGTCGGCGCCGGCGGCCTCGGCGTCGCGGGCGAACGCGACCGCCTGGGCGGTGCCCTGCCCTGCCGGGGCGATGATCGGGACGGCGCCGGCGGCCTCGTCGGCGGCGACGCGCACGACCCGGCCGACCTCGTCGGGGGTGAGCGAGAAGAACTCGCCCGTGCCGCCCGCCGCGAACAGTCCCGCCGCAGGGAAGGACGCCAAGTGCCCCAAGTGCTTCCGGTAACCCGCCTCGTCGAACGAGAGGTCCTGCTGGAAGTGGGTCACGGGGAAGGACAAGAGCCCCTCGCCCAGCGCACGCTGGATCTCTGCGGGGGTGTATCGCGACATATGCGGCAGTCTCCTGTTTCGGGGATGTGGTCCGTACCGTATCCGCCGTGGGTCATACCGGTCCAACACTCATTCGACATCGACTGATACCTTCAGGGCATGGCCACAGGCGACATCGGGTACACACTCGACCAACTCCGCGGATTTGTGGCGGTCGCCGAGGAGTCCCACTTCGGAAGGGCCGCAGAGCGACTGCGCATGACGCAGCCGCCGCTGAGCCGCCAGATCCAGCGCCTCGAGCGCGCCGTCGGCTTCGACCTGTTCCTGCGCACCCAGCGCGGCGCCGAGCTCACCCCCGCCGGCCGGATCTTCCTCGAGGAGGCCCGCCGCCTCCTGTCGTCGGCCGACACCGCGCCGCTGCGCGCCCGCCGCGTCGCCGCGGGCACCGCCGGGACCATCCGCATCGGCTTCACCGCAGTCTCGGCCCTCACCGTCCTCGGGCGGTGGATCAGCGTGGCCGCCGCCGAACTGCCCGGCGTCGACCTCGTCCTCAGCGAGATGGTCACGCACGCGCAGCTCGACGCGCTCCTGGCAGGGGAGATCGAGGTCGGCCTCGTGCGCCAGGTGCCCCGCTCGGACCTGCTCGACTCCCGGCTCGTGGCCAGGGACTCGCTCATCCTCGCCGCCCCGCGCGACCACGCCCTCACGCGCCTCCACCGAACGCCCACAATGGAGGACATCGCCGAGCACGACGTCGTCACGTACTCGCCCTCGGAGGCCTGGTACTTCTACGAGCTCGTGGTCGCCGCGTTCCAGCAGGCCCATCTGAAGCCCCGGTACGTGCAGCACATCAGCCAGGTCCACACGGTCCTGTCGGTCGTCAACGCCGGGCTCGGGGTCGCGCTCGTGCCCTCCTCGGCCAGCGCGTTCAACCTCTCGAACCTGGTCTTCCTCGACATCGCGGACCTGCCGCCGGACACCGTCGAGCTCCACGGCGTGTGGCGCCACCGCCACGGCAACCCCGCGCTCGACGCCCTCCTGCGCAGCGTCTTAGGCGGCGGGCCCGATCGACTCGCGGTCGACGAACACCGTCGGCAGCGCCGCCTCGTTCTCCGAAGCGCCGCCGTCGATCTCGATGAGCAGCCGCCTGATCCCGCGCTCGCCGGCCAGCGCCAGCGGCATCCGGATCGTGGTCAGCGCCGGCGTCGGCAGGTCGGCCCCGAAGATGTCGTCGAACCCGATGATGCTCAACCGGCCCGGCACGTCCAGGCCGTGGTCCCGGCACTCCCGCAGGAGTCCCAGCGCCACAAGGTCGTTGTAGGCGAGCACCGCGCTCACGTCGGCGGCCTTCACCCGCCCGAAGGCCTCCGCGCCGCCCTCACGGGTCGGCGCGTTCGACTTGATCTCCACGATGGACATGTCCCACTGCACCGCGATCTCGAACGCGTGCTGCCAGCGCTGCCCGTTCATCCACGAGGCCTCGGGCCCGGCCAGGTAGGCGATGCGGCGGTGGCCGGCCTCGCGCAGCCGCTCCAGCGCGGTCGTGATGCCCGGGCGCACATCGGGGATGACGGCCGGGATGCCCTCGACGAGGCGGTTCACGACCACGAGCGGCTTCACCGAGGAGAGGTCCTGGATCTGGTGGTCCTCCAGGCGCGAGCCCACCAGCAGCAGGCCGTCCACAGAGGTCTGGAGCCGCTCGGCCGTGGCCCGCTCGAGCTCGGGGGACTCCTGCGAGTCCGCGAAGACGATGGTCATGCCGGTCTCGGAGGCCACCCGCTCGGCGGCGCGCACCAGGTCGAAGTACGCCGGGTTCGTGATGTCCGAGACGAGGAGGCCGAGCGTGCCGGTCTTCCCGGTCGGCAGGGCCCGCGCCATCGGGTTGATCCGGTAGCCGAGCTCGGCGGCGGCGTCGCGGATGCGCCGCTCGGTCTGCGCGTTGAGCCGCCCGGGCTTGTTGAGCGCGCGCGACACCGTCGAGGGGCTCACCCCGGTCAGGCGCGCGATGTCGTAGATCGTCGGGGGCGCCTTGCGATCGCCGTTGCGGGGACGGGTGGCGGCGTCGGACTGCTCCATGCCTCCCCTTTCGCGCTTGTTGCCGGAGGTTGTCATCCGGCAATCGTTTGGTGCCACGCAGCCGCGTTCCGCGACAGGGCCTACTGAGCATACCGGAGGCCCGCCCGGTTCGCGGAGGCGAGGGTTCCGCGGAAATAGCGCTGGCAATCGGTTGACGACTCACGGCCGCTCAGCGTCGCCGCTGCTCCGGCGGTCAGGGAAGGATCGAGTCCACGTACCCGCCGTCGACCCGCACGGCCGCGCCGGTGGTCGCGGACGCGAGCGGCGAGCTCAGGTACGCCACCAGGTTCGCGATCTCCTCGGGCTCGATGAGGCGGCGCAGCAGGGACTGCGGGCGGTGCAGCCGCATGAACTCGCGCTGCGCCTCCTCCCACGACAGGTCCCGGTCGACGAGCTGGTAGACGAAGTCCTCCACGCCGCCGGTGCGGGTGGGCCCGGCGATCACCGAGTTGACGGTGACCCCGGAGCCGGCCGAGGACTTGGCGAAGCCGCGGGAGACGCCGAGGAGCGCGGTCTTGGTGGTGCCGTAGTGGATCATCTCCTCGGGGATGACCACGGCGGAGTCGCTGGCGATGTTGAGGACGCGGCCCCAGCCCCGCGCGGTCATGCCGGGCAGGTACGTGCGGATCAGGCGCACGGCGGAGAGCACGTTGACCTCGAAGTAGCGCCGCCATTCGTCGTCGGCGATCTCCAGGGCCGGCTCGGCGCCGAAGATCCCGAGGTTGTTGACGAGGATGTCGACCGTCGGGAGCCCGTCGGCGAGCGCGGCGGTGCCGTCCTCGGTGGCGAGGTCGCCCGGAGCGGCGAAGCAGCGGTCGGTGAAGGTGATCTCGTTGATGCGGGCCACGGCGGCGTCGACGGTCGCGGGCTTGCGGCCGTTGACGCCCACGCGCGCCCCGGCGAGGGCGAGCTTCGCGGCGATGGCCTCGCCGATGCCCTGGGTGGAGCCGGTGACGAGCGCAGTCCTGCCTTCGAGGTCGATCGCGATCATGGGGCCACCCTAACGCCGCGCGCGCCGGCGCCGCGCCGGTTCGCGGCCGACCGGCCTGGAGCGAACCGTCCGAAATCGACGACTGCCAACGCTTGCCAGAGTTCCCCCGCATTATGTAAATTGATGAAAATAAATGTGATGTTCGTCGATATCCGCAGCGTCGGACGGCGACCGTCGCCCCCTCCGATCGAAAGGCACGCCATGTCCTCCTCACCGCCCGCGAGCGCACCGCCGCGCCCGCCCGCGACTCGCGCCAAGCGCCTGACGCTGGTCCTCGCGTTCCTCGCCAGCGCCGTCCTCGCCGCCACCGGCGTGAGCGCCTGGCACACCCCGAAGGCGGAGGCCTTCGAGGTCGGCACCTGGTACCAGCTCCAGTCCCGCCACTCCGGCCTCGTCCTCGGCATCCGGGCGGCCTCGCCCGACAACGGCGCCGAAGCCGTCCAATGGGACGCCAACGGCTCCTACGACCAGCAGTTCCGCTTCGTCGACTCCGGCGGCGGCTACTACCGTATTCAGGCCCGGCATTCGAATAAGGTCCTCGACGTCGCGAGCGGCTCCACCGCGGACGGCGCGAAAGTCCAGCAGTGGGGCGACGCGAACTCCACCAACCAGCAGTGGCGCATCCAGGAGAGCGGCGGCTACGCCACCTTCGTGAACCGCGCCTCCGGCAAGGCCCTCGACCTCTGGGAGTGGTCGACCGTGAAGGGCGGCAGGATCTCCCAGTACACGGCGACCGGTGCCGTGAACCAGCAGTGGCGGCTCGTCCCGGTCGACGGCTCGGGCCGCCCCGGGCACGTGGACGACCTGGAGGGCTTCGGCAACGGCACCACCGGCGGCCAGGGCGGCACCACCGTCACCGTAACGAACCAGGCGGACCTGGAGACCTATGCGAACGCCTCGGGCGCTTACATCATCAAGGTCGCGGCCGCGATCAACATCAGCCCCAAAGGAAAGGAGATCCGCGTCGGCTCGAACAAGACGATCATCGGCGTCGGCACCTCCGGCCAGATCGTGGGCGGCGGGTTCTTCCTCGGCGCGGGCACGAACAACGTCATCATCCGCAACCTGACGATCCGCGACACGCTCATGGCCGACGACGACCCCGGCGACGACGCGTACGACTACGACGGCATCCAGATGGACACCGCCAGCAACGTGTGGATCGACCACAACCGCATCTACAACATGAACGACGGCCTCATCGACTCCCGCAAGGACACCACGAACCTCACGGTCTCCTGGAACGAGCTCGGTCCGGGCAACAAGTCCTTCGGCATCGGCTGGACCGAGAACACGACCGCCCGGATCACCATCCACCACAACTGGATCCACGGCACGAACCAGCGCAACCCGAGCACCGACAACGTCGCCTACGCGCACCTCTACAACAACCACCTGCAGGACGTCAGCGGGTACGGCAACTACTCCCGCGGCGCCACGAAGATGGTCATCGAGAACTCCTACTTCGACAACGTGAACGACCCGTTCTACCCCGACGCGACCGCGCAGCTGCGCCAGAGCGGCAGCATCCTCGTCGACTGCACCGGCGACCGCGTCACCAGCGGCTCGGCCTTCACCCCGTCAACGTTCTACCCGTACACGCTCGACGCCGCCAGCGCGGTGCCTAGCGGGGGATGAGCCGCTGGAGCTGGGTCACGTGGCCCGGCTCCAGCTCCTCCAGGCTCGCCACGCCGAGGAGCCTCATGGTGCGCTCGACCTCCTCCTTGAGGATCGCGATGGTGCGGTCCACACCGTCGCGGCCGCCCGCCATGAGGCCGTACAGGTACGCCCGGCCGATCATGGTGAACCTGGCGCCCAGAGCGATCGAGGCCACGATGTCCGCGCCGGACATGATCCCGGTGTCCACGTGCACCTCCGTGTCCCGGCCGACCTCGCGCACCACCTCGGGCAGGAGGTGGAAGGGGACCGGGGCGCGGTCGAGCTGGCGGCCGCCGTGGTTGGAGAGGGTGATGCCGTCGACTCCCATGTCCGCCAAGCGCTTCGCGTCGGCGACGGTCTGCACGCCCTTGACCACGAGCTTGCCGGGCCACTGCGCCTTGATCCAGGCCAGGTCCTCGTAGTCCACCGTCGGGTCGAACATGGAGTTCAGCAGGTCGGCCACGGTCCCGGACCAGCGCGAGAGCGACGCGAACGCGAGCGGCTCGGTGGTGAGCATGTCGAACCACCAGTTCGGGTGCTTCGCCATGTCGAAGACGGTCTTCACCGTCAGCTCCGGCGGGATCGCGAAGCCGTTGCGCTTGTCCCGCAGCCGCGCCCCCGCCACCGGTACGTCCACAGTGACCAGCAGGGTGTCGAACCCGGCCGCGGCGGCCCGGTCGACGAGCGCCATGGAGCGGTCGCGGTCCTTCCACATGTACAGCTGGAACCAGTTGCGGCCGTTCGCGCCTCCCGCCTCGGCGACGTCCTCGATCGGCGTGGTGCCCATCGTGGACAGCGCGAACGGGATGCCGGCGGCGGCCGCGGCTCCGGCGCCGGCCCGCTCGCCCTCGGTGTGCATCATGCGCGTGAACCCCGTGGGGGCGATGCCGAACGGCAGCGCCGAGCGTCGGCCGAGCACGTCCCACCCGGTGTCGAGTTTCGAGACGTCCCGCAGGATCGCGGGATGGAACTCGATGTCCTTGAACGCCTGCCGCGCCCGCGCCAGCGAGAGCTCGGCCTCGGCGGCGCCCTCGGTGTAGTCGAACGCGGCGCGCGGGGTGCGCTTCTTGGCGATCCGGCGCAGGTCCTCGATCGTGAGGGCGGCGCGCAGGCGCCGCCGCTTCGCGTTGAAGTCCGGCTTCTTGAACTTCACCAAGGGCAGGAAATCCTTGGGCCGGGGAAACTGTCGCTGCGTCATGTGCGGGCCTATCGGGAGATGACGGGTGGGGCAACCTGCGGCCCGGACGCCGCGGCCGCCGGTACCCCTGACCGCCGCTGCGGCCCCGACCGCAGTTTGAATCGTTTCAAACCCTGAGCCTATCCCACCCGGCGCTCCCGCACCAGGCCCCGCCTCCGATGCGCCCATCGCGCACCGGAGGCGGGGCCGGGAACTCACTCGCCGCCGCGCAGCCAGACCGTGGTCTCGGGCGGCAGTTCGCCGTCGACCGGCCCGCTGGCGATCAGCACCTCGCCGGCGGGCAGCGGCACGGCGGTCGCGCCGAAGTTCGCCACGGCCTCCCAGCCGTTCGTCCGGCGCAGATGCAGCACCTGCGGTCCCGAGTCCACCCACGTCAGCGACTCGTCGGTCTGGAGCCGCCGCCGCAGCGCCAGGGCGTCGCGGTACAGGTTGAGGGTCGAGTCAGGGTCGTCCGACTGCGCCTCGACCGAGACCGCGCCGAACCACTCCGGTTGCGGCAGATGGGCTTCGGCGCTGCCGAACCCGTAGGACTCACCCTTCTCCGTCCACGGGATCGGCACCCGGCAGCCGTCGCGGCCCACGTCGGTGCCGGGGCTGCGGAAGAAGGTCGGGTCCTGCCGCTCCTCGTCCGGGATCTCCGCGACCTCGCCCAGGCCGAGCTCCTCGCCCTGGTAGAGGTACGCGCTGCCCGGCAGCGCGAGCATGAGCAGGGTCGCGGCCCGCGCGCGGCGCAGCCCGGCGGCGGTGTCGAGCACCGGGTCGGAGCCGCCCGAGAGCAGCCACTTGCGGTTGTAGTGGCGCGGCCGGTCCCCGTTCGGCGGCAGGCCGTACCGGGTCGCGTGGCGCACCACGTCGTGGTTGGAGAACACCCAGGTCGTGGAGGAACCGGACGCGGCGGCCTGCTCGAGGTTGTCGACGATGATGCGGCGGAACGCCCCCGCGTCGAAGTCGGCTTCGAGGAGGTCGAAGTTGAACGCCTGGCCCAGGCCCTCGGCGCTGGCGTAGCGGGCGCGGCGCGCGGGCGGGTCGACCCAGGCCTCGGCGACGGCGATGCGCGGCGGCTCGTACTCGTTGAAGACCTCGCGCCAGCCGGCGTAGATGTCGTGCACCTCGTCGCGGTCCCACAGCAGGTGGGTGCCGGTGGCCCGGTCCATCGCCGCGAGCTCGGCCTCGGAGGGCAGGTCCTCGGGGAGGTGCTTGGCGAGGGCGTGCGCGACGTCGACGCGGAAGCCGTCCACGCCGCGGTCGGACCAGAACCGCAGGGTCTTGAGGAAGTCGTCGCGCACGTCCTGGTTGCGCCAGTTGAAGTCCGGCTGCTCGGGGGCGAACAGGTGGAGGTACCACTGGCCGTCGCCCACGGCCTCCCAGGCCGGGCCGCCGAACATGCAGACCCAGTCGGCGGGCGGCAGTTCGCCGTGCGGGCCGAGGCCGTCGCGGAAGACGTACCGGTCGCGTTCGGGGGAGCCCTTCGGGGAGGCCAGGGCCTGCTGGAACCACTCGTGCTGGTCGGACGAGTGGTTGGGGACGATGTCGACGATGAGCTTGATGCCCGCGGCGTGCAGGGCCGCGATCATGTCGTCGAAGTCGGCGAGGGTGCCCAGGCGCGGGTCGACGTCGCGGTAGTCGGCGACGTCGTAGCCGCCGTCGGCCAGCTCGGAGGGGTAGAACGGGCTGAGCCAGACGGCGTCGACCCCGAGTCCGGCGAGGTAGTCGACGCGGGAGGTGATGCCGGGGAGGTCGCCGAGGCCGTCGCCGTTCGCGTCGGCGAAGCTGCGCGGGTAGATCTGGTAGACGGTCGCCTGGCGCCACCAGTCGGCGTCGATGCGGCCGGGTGCGGCGTTGTCGGTGGTGCTCGTGAGCAGCTCGGTCATGGACATGAGCCTTTCAGCTGTTGATATCCTGATTAAATCTAATTTGAAAATCAAGTGGCTCCTGCCATACTGAGGCACGGAAAGCCGAGGTGTCAAGAGAGTTGCCCCGAGAAGACGAGAAGTACGCGTTCGCACTGCGCCGGGCGAACGCCGCCGCCGTGCTCGAGTACGCCTGGAGCACGACCGCGTTCACCGCCAGCGACGCCATCGCCGCCACCGGGCTGACCCGCTCCACGGTGATAGCGCTCTGCGACGACCTCGTCGAACGGGGCTGGTTCGCGGAGCTCCCGAACGCCCGCGCCGCGGGGGAGGAGTACCGCAAGGGCCGCCCCGCCCGCAGGTACGGGCTCCGCGCCGACGCCGGATCGGTCGTCGGCGTCGACGCCGGCCAGCACTGCGTGACGGCCGCGGTCGCCGACCTGCGCGGGCGCGAACTCGCGCGCGTCCACACCGAGGTCGACCCGGACGGCATCGAGGACCGCGTCTCCATCGCCGACCGGACCATCGCGAAGGCGCTCGACGCCGCGGGCGTCCTGGAGCGGTCGGTCCTCTGCGCCGCCGTCGGCGTGCCCGCCCCCACCGACCTCGACGGCGCCTCGCCCGATGGCGAGTTCGAGTTCTGGTCCCGCATGAACCCCGGTTTCGCCGCGCACTTCCGCGAGCGCGGCTGGCTCACCGAGGTCGAGAATGACGCGAACCTCGCGGCGCTCGCCGAAGGCGCCCTCGGCGCCGGGGTCGGCGCCTCCTCCTACATCGCCCTGATGTCGGGGGAGCGGTTCGGCGCGGGCTACGTGGTCGACGGCCACCTCGTGCGCGGCAAGCGCGGCGCGGCGGGCGAGCTGCGGCTCCTCTCGCTCGTCGAAGGCGTCGGCTCGACCCACGGCATCGCGGCCCTGCTCCGCACCTGGGCCCTCGACCTGCGCACCTCAGGCGCAGTGAGCGACGACAGCCTGATCATGAAGACGCCCAAGGAGCAGCTCGGCGCCGAGATCGTGTTCCATGCCGCCGAGGCCGGCGACCCGGCCGCGCTCGCGCTCCTCGACCGCATGGCCGAGCGGCTCGCCCGCATCTGCGCGGTGCTCGGCGGGCTCCTCGACGTGGAGCGCATCGTCTTCTCCGGAGCCGTGGCCGAGTCCCTCGGCCTGCTCCTGCCCCGCACGGCCGCCCGCCTCGACGAGCTGACCCACCCGCCCGCGCCCGAGCTCGCGGCCTCCCCGCTCGGCGGCGGCGTGGTCACCCTCGGCGCGCTGGCCCGCGCCCTGGAGATCGTGCGCACGAACGCCATCGCCCTCGACCCGCTCGCCCCAATGCGGGAACAAACTATTCCGTTCTGATATTCTGAGGCGGCATCGTTCCACGAGTGAAAGCGAGTCGCCATGAGCACCAAGCCCGAACCGGTCCCCGAGGGCTACGGCACCGTCACGCCCTGGATCGTCACGAGCGACACCGCCCGCGTCATCGACTTCATCAAGGACGCCTTCGACGGCGAGGAGCTCGGCCGGGTCGAACTCGAGCCCGGCAGGATCGGCCACGCCGAAGTCCGCATAGGGACCTCGATCGTGATGCTCTTCGACACGCCGTTCACTGTGGACACCCCGGCGCTGCTGCGGCTCTACGTCGACGACGCCGAAGCCGTACTCGCCCGCGCCGTCGGCGCCGGAGCGACGATCGTGACCCCCGTGACCGACGTCCAGGCCTGGGGCGACCGCGTCGCCCGCCTGCGCGACCCCCTCGGCAACATCTGGTGGCTCCAAGAGCGCGTGGAAGCGCCCGACCCCGAGGAGGCCATGCGCCGCATGGAGGAGCCGAAGTACGTCAAGGCCATGGAGCAGACCCAGGTCATGGACGCCCCGGGCCTGATCTGACGGTTCGGGCCCCCGGGGGGGGGGGGGGGGCCCGGCCCCGGGGGCGCACACCCACCCCCCCCCAAACGGGCCCAAAGAAA
>NZ_JAPZVR010000001.1:511114-569911 GCF_027622855.1 Glycomyces algeriensis
CCCGGAATGCGCGCCCCCGGGCCTGATCTGACGGTTCGGGCCCCGCGGCCGGAGTTCGCCTCCGGCCGCGGGGCCCTCACTCACTCCGCACGAATATCGTCCACATAGATCGTCCCGGCCGCCGTCGTCCCGCCGTACCCGAGGTACAGGTTGAACGCCGAGATCTCCGCCAGGTGCTCCGCGTCCAGCCGCGCGTCCGCGTGCCCCGTGTCCCAAGGCGCGGGCCGGAAGTCGGCGAACGGCGCGTTCACCTCGGCCCCTGCCGTGTCCGACAGGCCCGTGTTGAACTCGAAGTACGCGCCCTTCGACACGATCTGGATCGTCGCCCCGTTCGTGGAGCCGTCGCCCTTGAGCCACAGCTTCAACGCGCTGAACGCCGTCCAGTCCTGCCCCACCGACCGCCCGATCCCCGTGTACCCGGTGTTCGCGAAGTCGTACGAGTACGCCAGACCGTAAGCGCCCGAAGCCCTGTGATCCGCCGAGAGGGTCGTCGTGTTGGCGTTGACGTGGCTGTACGCCTCGCTCAGCGTCAGGTCGTCACCGGCGTACCCCTCGAAGTCGTCGATCCACCCCACCGGCAGCGGCTCGACCTCGCCGAGGAACACCAGCGCCTCGTCCGTCATCGTGCGCCCGTTCACCTTGGCGCTCACCGACACGGTCACCGTCCGGTTGTCCAGCCAGGACGGATCGATCGACCACTTCCCCGAGTAGAACCCCGCCGAGTCCCGCGTCAGCGTCACCGGCGAACCCCCGTTGATCGAGTACGTCGCCTTCCGCGTCGTCGCGGAGGTCAGGCGCAGCCGGATCGTCGTCTCGGCCGTCGTCACGCGCTGGCGGTCAGTCGGAGTGACCAGATGCAGGAACGGCGCGCTCGGCACCGCGTGCGTGCGCGCGTCGTACACCCCGTCCAGGTCGGAGGCGAACAGCGAGTACGGGTCCTCGTAGAACTCCACGAAGTCCGGCTCCAGCGCATGCCCGGGGAACGGCACGTACGCGCGGTTGGTCCCGCCGAAGTTCGCCCAGGTCAGCATGTGCGACACCCGGCTCGCGGCCGGGTCCGCCTTCAGCGCCGCGAGCAGGTCGGTGAACCAGTCGAGGTTCCGGCCCTCCTCCCCGGACTCGCCGAACTCCGTGAACGCCGGCACCTTCCCGCGCTCCTCGGCGAGGCCCACGACCATCGCCAGGTCCTTCATGGTGCCCGCCAGCCACTCCGCCGAGCCAGCCGAGTTGTCGTACGCGTCGTAACCGAGGACGTCCACGAACTCGTCGCCCGGGTACGTCTTCATATAGTTCTGGGGATCCCCGCCGAAGCTCGAGTTCGGCGAGTACGAGTACAGGAGGTTGTGCACCTTCTTGGTGTCCCGCAGGTACTCCACGGTGTAGCGGAAGATCTCGATGAACTCCGCAGACGTGCAGTGCCCCGCGCCCCACCAGAACCAGCCGCCCGTGTTCTCGTGGAACGGCCGGAACACGATCGGGATCAGCGTGCCGTCGGCCCGCTTGGCGCCCTTCACCGAGGCCGCGATCCGGTCCAGGAACTCGTTGAAGTCCGCGTGCTTGGGCCCGCCCGGGAGGATCTGGCTCACGACGCGGCCCGTCGTGTCCCAGAAGTCCCCGCCCGTGACGAAGTTGTACATGTGCGCGCTCAGCACGTTGATCCCGCCGAGCGCGTCCGACTTCTCGAAGGCCCAGCTCATGGCCTCGATGTTCTCCTCGACGGTGCCGCCGTACACGCCCGGCTTCTGGAACCCGTTGAGGATCAAGGTGTCCCAGCCGAACACGGCCGGGTAGTCGCCCGTTGTGGCCTCCACGTCGGAGGTCGTCTCGGTGAAGGTGTCGAAGGTGAACCCGTCGGTGAGCGAGTGCTCGTGCCCGAACAGGATGCCCTGGCCCTGCTGGTCGAGCATGTACTGGAAGAGCGCGCGCGTCTGCGGGGTCGCGCAGTCGTCGACGATCGCGACGCGGCGGGGCCGGCTCGGCGCGGCGCTGGCGGCCGACGGCATGCCGGCGGCCGCGATTGCGGCGGCGCCGAGGGTGATCACGGCGCGCCGGGGCGCGCGGAATGCGGAGATAGGCACTTGCGTCTCCTTTGGAACGTAAGGCCCTCGCGGGAGGGGTTGGATCCGGAATATGGCCATGACCTGGGGTTTCGAATACTGAATCGGTTAAGCCGACCACAGGATATCCATAGCGATTCGTCGATGTCAACGGGTGCGGCGCTCCGACCGTGCCGCTTGACCGGTCCGGGCCGGGGCCCGGGGCGCGTGCTGTCCGGGACGGACGCGGACGCCCTCGGCCCCCGCCTGCGGAGCCGAGATCCCTTAGGATTGTTGGGCATTGACCTCTGTCCACACCTGACCCCGAGGTGCAGCCGTGGAACCCGGATCGCTGATCGCCGACCGCTACCGACTCGACGCCGCGATCGCCTCCGGTGGGATGGGCACGGTGTGGCGCGGGTTCGACACCCGCCTCAAGCGGGCCGTGGCCGTCAAGATCCTCAAGTCCGGCTTCGAGCGCGACGAGAACGCCCGCATCCGCTTCGAGCACGAGGCGCACGCGGTGGCCTCCTTGCGCCACAACGGCATCGCCGCCCTCCACGACTACGGCGAGACGACCGGCGAGCAGGGCGCGATCCTCTCCTACCTCGTGATGGAGCTGATCGAAGGGCGCTCGCTGACCGAGGCGCTCCTGGACGGCCCGATGGACCCGGCCGAGGCCATGCGCCTGTGCGCGCAGGTCGCCGAGGCCCTGCAATCGGCCCACGACGCCGGGATCATCCACCGTGACGTGAAGCCCGCCAACATCATCATCGACGGTCGCGGCCGCGCGGTCCTGGTGGACTTCGGCATCGCCCTCTCCGCCGGGCGCACGGCCATCACCGAGACCGGGCTGCTCCTGGGCACCCTCTACTACGCCTCTCCGGAGCAGCTCGAAGGCCACGAGCTCACCTCGGCCACCGACGTCTACTCGCTCGGCGCGGTCGCGTACGAATGCCTCGCCGGGACGCCGCCGTTCACCGGCGAGACGGCCGGGACGATCATCAACGGGCACCTGCACCAGCCCCCGCCGCAGTTCCCCGAGACCGTGCCGCCCGCACCCGCCGCCGCGGTCTTCCAGGCCCTCGCGAAGGGCGCCGAGAACCGCTGGCCCACCGCGGCGGCCTTCGCCGAAGCGAGCCTGCACGCCGCCGCGAACCCGGAAGCGCCGCATGCCGACCCCGCGCTCTTCGCCCCGGCTCCGAGGCCGGAGTCGCCAACGAGTCCGATTCCCTTCCCGGCTCCGGTCCTGCCGCGCCGCCGCCCCTCGATGCGCAAGCGGCTCATGGTCATCCTCCCCGCGGCCGCGGTCGCCATCGTGGCCGCCGTCGCGGCCCTGATGCTCTCGCCCTGGCTCAGCGAAGCCGGAGGCGGCGGGGGAGGGGCGGAGGGCACCTTCGCCGCGCAGGAGTCATCGGCGACCACCGCGGAAGCGCCGGCGGGCACGGGGGCCAGCGCACCCGGACCCTCCGCATCGGACACTCCCAGTGCCGCCGCCGACGCGACCGACCGCGAGACCGTCGAGACGGGCGAAGCCGGTGCAGAGGCGACGACCGGCAGCAGCGGCGGAGGAGGCGGGGGTGGGGGCGACGAGGCCACCGAAGAATCCACTGAGGACGAAGGTGGCCTGATCGACGGCAGCCCGGCGAACCTGCCCGACGTCCGGGGCGAGTGGTTCACCGAGGCCCGCGACCACCTGGCGTCGGAGGGCTGGACCAACGTCTCCTTCGCCACCGAGTCGACCGACCCCGACAACGGCCAGACCGAGTGCAGCGTCCTCTACCAGGACCCCGGCCCGGGCTCCCCGGTCGACTACGACACCCCGATCACGCTCACGTACCTCGAATTCGCCGAGGACAACTGCTAAGGGGCGCAAGCCGATAGGCATGCGCCGCCCGGTTCGGAGGTGCGAGCATCGTCGGTGCGGTGCGGTGCGGTGCGGTGCGGTGCGGTGCGGTGCGGTGCGGTGCGGTGCGGTGCGGTGCGGTGCGGTGCGGTGCGGTGCGGTGCGGTGCGGTGCGGTGCGGTGCGGTGCGGTGCGGTGCGGTGACCGGGAGCCGGACACCGTGCCGTTTCCTAGCGGGCGGCGGCCCGGTGCGCGGAGCGCTTGTCGAACGCCGCCGTCCGCTGACTCACCCGCTTACTCCGCCGCCGCGACGGTGATCGCCAGCTCCCGGTGCGCTTTCGCCATGTCCTCCAGATCCGACCGGAGCCCGGCCAGCCATTCGGGCTCGTCGGCCTCCGGCGTGCCGAGCGCCCGCGCGATCCTGACCAGCGAGCAGACGGCGTGCACGCCCGCGAACAACGGCAGGCGCTCGACCTCGTCGTCCTCGAACGCGCGAACGCTCCGGTACCCGGCGATGAACGCGTCGACCAGCGCCCGCCGCTCCTCGGCGACGCCGCCGTCCGGGCCCGTGAGGTCGCGGAGGGCATAGGCGACATCGGCGGCGTACCAGGAGCGCGCGGCCTCGTCGAAGTCGAAGGCTGTCGCCCGGTCGCCCTCCCAGGCGAGGTTGTCCAACTCGAAATCGCCGTGCACGACCCCGAACCCGGCCCGGTCGCGAGGCAGCGCGGCGACCCGGTCACCAAGGCGCGCTACGGCTTTCACCAGTTCGGCGTCGTCGGGGAACCGCTCGGCCGCTTCGCCGAGCTCGCCGAACGCCTGCGGCAGCACCGCATCGAAGTTCGCGGCGTCGCGGTGCACCTCCGCGAGCGCGCGGCCCCACGCCTGGGCCCGCTCGGCAGTGAGCTCGTCGGCGTCCGCCTCCTCACCGGCGGCGGCCTCCACCACCATCGCGTGCATCAGTCCGTGCGCGGTCGGCACGGTGACGGTGAGCCGCCCGGAACCGGCCTTGACCGGCCTGACGACCGGTGTGCCCGCGTCGGCGAGGCGGTCCATGAGCGTCGCGACGGCCGCCACCGCCTCGGCGCCCACCAGGCTCTCGGGTACGAACCGCAGGTACCGCTTCCCGCGCGGATCGGGCAGCACGAACACGTGGGAGGCGCTGGAGCGCCACCAGCGGGCCGTACCGGGCTCGTACCCCCATGCGGCGGCGACCTCGTCGGCGACGGGGCTGGTCCAGGATTCGGTGACGGTCTGCTTCAGACGGTCGATCGCATTCAATGGCATCATCGCGAGCCAGTCTCGCCCCAGTGGCAGCACGGAGGCAACTGGTTTCCCAGCCCCTGCTCGCCGTCGTGCAAGCGGTTCCCGCAGCGTCGGTAGTCTCGGTCTGCAAGATCCACATTCCACCGGCGGCTTCGACCGCCAGTGGGCATATCGAAGGACGAAACCGGCATGAGTAGACCTTCGCAACCCGCGCCCTCCGAGGAGGAGCGGCAGCCCCGCAAGGCGAACTGGAAGCGCATCTCCATTGTGGTCGCCGCTGCGGCGGCCCTGTTCGCGGCGACGACCATGGCCACGGCCATGGCGACCGCGCCCTCCGACCCGGCCGCCTCGCCCGCGGTCGTCGAGTCGGCGAGCAGCGCCACTGAACCCTCCCCGACCACTGAGCCGCCGCCCGACGCAGCCGCACTCGCCGGACCTGAAACGGTCGGCGATTGCGGCCGGACCCCCAGCAGCACACCGGAAGTCACCATCACCGAGGTCGACACGGGCGGCGTCATCGGATACGGGCAGGAAGGCGACACCGAACCCCTGCCCATGGCCATCGCGGCCAGGCCCGGCGGGTCCTGGCTCGCCTGGATCGGCACGGACGACCGGATCCACCTCGGCAAGCTCGACTGCGACGACCGCCTCGAAGGCGAGCCGATCGCCTTCGAGGGCATCGACCTCCAGGACGTGATCGCCGACGAGGACGGCGTCGTCGTCCTGGTGACCCGCGAAGGCGCATGCGGCGACGGCCCGCTCTGCGGCGGCGAGTCCAGCCCCTGCAACACGATGCACATGGTGCGCTTCGACAACGAGGGCGACCAGGTCTGGGAGCGCGAGGTCACCAACCTCGGCGATGGCCTCGACGGCTACGACGACGGCGCGCGGTTCGTCTGGTGGTACCAGCACCACGGCCGGCTCGCGACCGACGGCGAGCATTTCGCGGCCTACTTCGGCGTCGCCATCACCGTCGCCAACGGCGACTGCGTCGACGTCCACCAGGGCGACCGCATGCAGGTCGTCGACGCGGACGGCGACCTCGTCGACCACCCCGACGCCTTCGCGACCGGCTGCAGCCACAGCTGGACCACGCGGATCGTCTGGGACCCCGGCGCCGACGAGTTCGCGATGGTCTGCGCCACCGACAACGAATGCCGGATCGCCCGGCCCGACCCTTACGAGACCGTCGCCTGGGGCGTCTGCGACGGCACCCTGTTCGGCGGCGACCTCGTCCTGTCGAGCGACGGACCCCGCTACTGGACCGCGTGGAGCCAGAGCGGCGAGGTGCGCCTGGAGCGATTCTCACCCAGTAATGCGAGCGTCGACACCGGGATCGACGCGTCCCACCCGCACCTCGTCTCCTACGGCGAGACGCACATGCTGCTCGCCTGGGAGGACGGCGACGCCATGCGGGCGCAGGTCCTGGGCTCTGGAACCGGCGACACCGTGGGCGAGTCCTTCGCCATCGACGTGCCCGACCACGACTACCAGGCGTTCAAGGCCTACGACGACGGCAGCGCCGCCTACCCCGCCGCCGGAGACGGCGACACGATCCGGATCGCCCGGGTGATGCCGCTCAGCAGTTGAGACGGACGGTCCCGGATCACTGGATCGGCCGACTCGCGGACCGGCCCGCGACCGCTGTGTCAGGCTTCGCGTATGGGGGAACGCCGCCCCGTGATCCGGACTGTGGAGGCAGGCAACATGAGCGTGGTCGTCATCGGAAGCGCGAACCTCGACCTCGTCTACGAGGTCGAGCGCATCCCCACGCCGGGCGAGACGGTGCTCTCGCGCGGCCTCGCCTCCTTCCCCGGCGGCAAGGGCAACAACCAGGCCATCGCCGCCGCCCGCGCGGGGGCCGAGACGCGCTTCATCGTCGCGCTGGGCCGCGACGCGGCGGCCGACGCGCTGGCCGCGCAGGCCCGGGACGCGGGGATCATCCTGCTCGACCGCCGTGTGGACGCCCCGACCGGCACGGCCGTGATCTTCGTGGACCGCAAGGGCGAGAACTCGATCGTGGTCGACTCGGGCGCGAACGCCACGCTCGTGGACCTGACCGAGGCCGAGCTGGCCGAGATCGCCGCCGCCGACGTCATGGTCGTGCAGTTGGAGACGCCGCTGGAGACCGTGACCGCCGCGATCCGCGCCGCGCGGGCCGCGGACACGGTCGTGGTCCTCAACGCCGCCCCGAGCGGGGCCTTCCCCGAGGAGCTGCTGGGCGAGGTCGACATCCTCATCGTGAACGAGCACGAGGCCGCCGAACTCGCGGGCGAGCCGGCCGGGACGGGCGAGCGGTCGCTCATGTCCGTGCTCACCGCGCACGGCTGCGACGTGGTGATCACCCTCGGCTCTGACGGCGCGTTCGTCGGAGGCCACGGCACCGAGCCGGTCAAGGTGGCCGCGTTCCCGGTCGAGGTCAAGGACACCACGGGCGCGGGCGACGTGTTCGTGGGCGCCTTCGCGGCCTCCCTGGACCGCACGGCCGACGAGCGCTCGCTCGTGGCGGCCACCGAGTTCGCGACCGCCGCCTCGGCGATCGCGGTGCAGCGCAAGGGCGCCGGCCCCTCGATCCCGACCCTGGACGAGATCCGCAGCCTCCTGGACTCCTGACCGCAAAGGCTTCAGGCCGGTTGAACGGCAAGGGCTCCCGTCGCATCGCGGCGGGAGCCCTTCTCTTTGCACCTCACCACTCGGCGAACGAGCCGTCCTTCAGGCGCCAGATCTCGTTGCGCCACCGGTGCGGGTCTTCGGCGGCCTTGCGCACCGCCGCCTCGTCGATCTCGATGCCCAGGCCCGGCCCGGTGGGCCGCTCGACGTACCCGTCCGTGAACGCGAACACCGCCGGGTCTACGAGGTAGTCGAGCAGGTCGTTGTCCCGGTTGTAGTGGATGCCGAGGCTCTGCTCCTGGATGAGGAAGTTCGGCGACGCGAAGTCCACCTGCAGGCTCGCGGCGAGCGCGATCGGCCCGAGCGGGCAGTGCGGGGCCAGCGCGACGTCGTACGCCTCGGCCATGGCCGCGATGCGCCGCACCTCGGAGATGCCGCCCGCGTGCGAGAGGTCCGGCTGCGCGACCGCGATGCCGGTGGAGAGCACGTCCCGGTAGTCCCAGCGCGAGTAGAGCCGCTCGCCGGTGGCGAGCGGGATCGAGGTGCCCGCGGTGACCGCTCCCAGGTCGCGGGAGAACTCGGGGAGGACCGCCTCCTCGACGAACAGCGGGAACAGCGGTTCGAGGAGGGGGAGGACGCGGCGCGCCATGGCGGTCGAGAAGCGGCCGTGGAAATCGATCGCGAAGTCGAAGTCGTCGCCCACAGCGGCGCGGAGCTCCGTGAACTGGTCGACGACGCGGTGCACCTGCGCGGCGGTCTCGATGTGCCCGATCTGCGCGGAGGCGTTGCACTTGACGGCGTCGAAGCCGTTCTCCTTGGCGCGCAAGGCGTCCTCGGCGAGGGCCTGGGCGGAGTCGCCGCCGATCCAGGTGTAGACGCGGGCGGTGTCGCGCACGGCGCCGCCGAGCAGCTCGTAGACGGGCACGCCGAGGGCCTTGCCCTTGAGGTCCCACAGGGCCTGGTCGATGCCGGCGACGGCGCTGGAGAGCACCGGTCCGCCCCGGTAGAAGCCGCCCTTGGTCATGACCTGCCAGTGGTCCTCGATGCGGGTGGCGTCCGCGCCGATGAGGCGGTCGGCGAGGGCTTCGACGACGCTGGCGACGGCTTCGGCGCGCCCCTCGACGATCGGCTCGCCCCAGCCGACGAGGCCGTCGTCGGTTTCGACGCGTACGAAGAGCCAGCGGGGCCGGACGAAGAAGGTCTCGATTCTGGCGATGTTCAAGGGAACCTCTATCTCTTGTGGAGCTGCGGGGTCAGCGGTGCCGGATGAGCCAGCCGCCGTCGACGGGGAGTTCGGCTCCGGTGATGAAACCGGCCTCGTCGGAGGCGAGGAAGGCGACGGCGGCGGCGACTTCTTCGGCGCCGCCCATGCGCCCCAAGAGGGTGCGTCCCGATTCGTCGGCGATGCTCTCGGCCGGGACGCCGTCCCATTGGGGCGTGAGGATGGGGCCGGGGACGACGGTGTTGACGCGCACACCGGGGGCGTACTCGATGGCGAGCTGCCGTGCGAGCGCGCTGACGCCGCCCTTCGCGGCGGCGTACGCGGCGAACCCGGGGAACGACGCGTGGGCGTGCACGGAAGAGACGGCGACGACGGCCGCGCCGGTCGCGGGGGCGAGCGGTGTGAGGGCCTTGATGCCCAGGTAGAGCGCTTTCAGGGTGACCTCGAGGGTGCGGTCCCAGTCGTCCTCATCGAGCAGGTGCGCGGGGCCGAAGCGGATCGCGTAGGCGTTGGAGACGAACACGTCGACCTTGCCCTGGCCGCCTTCGATCTCGGTGGCGAGGGCCGCCCAATCGGCACTGCTGCCGACGTCGCAGTGGACGAAGTGGACGTTGCCGCCGATATCGGCCGCGGTCTTCTCGCCGTGCTCGCGGTCGACGTCGGCGACGTACACGACCGCGCCCTCGCTCGCGAGGCGCCGCGCGGTGGCGGCCCCGATGCCTTTCGCGCCCCCGGTGACGACAGCGACTTTGCCCTCGAATCGATTCATGCGGCGACCTTATCGCCCGTCGCCGGGCGGCTTGCCCGCCTGCGATTCGGTGAGGTCGACGAGGGCCGAGGCGAGGCCGGGGCGTTCGCGGAGGATGAGGGCCGCGCCCCCGACCGCTCCGGCGCGGGCGCCGAGGTCGAGGGCGGCGGGGACGACGTCGACCTCGCGCACGAGGGTGAGCGCGTAGCGGCGGATGGCAGTGCGCAGCGGGTCGAGGAGCACTTCGCCTGCGCGGGAGAGCTCGCCGCCGACGACGATGCGCTCGGGGTTGAGCAGGTTGCAGAGGCTGGCGAGCACGCGGCCGGTCATCTGGCCGACGTCCGCGAGCACGCCCTCGCAGGCGCGGTCGCCCGCCGCGGCGGCGGCGAGCACGTCCTCCACGGTCGCCTTGGCGCCCAAGTGGGGCCGCAGCGCGGCGAGCACGGCCGGGATGCCGGCGTGGAGGACGAGGCAGCCGCGGTTGCCGCACGGGCACGCCGGTCCGTCGACATTGACCGACGTGTGTCCGAGCTCCCCGGCGGCGCCCACCGAGCCGCGGAAGACCCGCCCGTCGAGGATGAGCCCGGCCGCGATGCCGCTGGACAGGCCCACGTACATGAGGTCGCGGACCCCGCGGCCCGCGCCGCTGTAGGCCTCGGCCACGGCCTCGAGCCGGGTGTTGTTCTCGATGGCGACCGGCAGGCGCAGGCGCCGCTGGAACTCGTCCGCGGCGTGCACATGGGACCACGGCTGGTCGGGGAGGGACGTGGAGACGATCCCGGTCGCCTTCTCGATGGGCCCGGGCAGGCCGATGCCGGCGCCCACGATCCGTCCCCGGTCGAGCGCGTGCTCGGCGATGAGGGCGTCGAGGAGGTCTGCGGCGACGTCGATCCGCTCCGCCCAGCCCAGATCGGGGTCCACGGCCCGCCCGGCGCCCGCGATCTCGTTGTGCGCCAAGTCGGAGAGGTGCACCCAGACGTGGTCGAAGGTGAAGTCGAGGCCGAGCGCGACGGCCGCGCCCGGATTGATCGCGAGCGTCTCTTTGGCGCGGCCGTCCCCGTCGGGGTCGCCGTCCCGCTCGATCACCAGGCCGCGCGACATCAGGTCGGTGACGATCGTCGACACGGTGGTACGGGAGAGGTCGGCGCGGCGGGCGAGTTCGGCGCGGTGCGTGGGCCCCTTGCGCAGCAAGAGGGTCAGCAGTCGTTCCTGGTTCGCCCGGCGCAGTGACTGGAGTGATCCGCTCTTCGTCCGGGGCATGCGCCGATCATACAACCCGCTCATAAATCTGTGTCAAGACTATTGACGTACTTATGTGAGCGGAGCTAGCCTTCGTCCACAGACTTTCGTACCCCTTCCCTGAAAGGCGAAAACCCATGCGTGGATCCCTCGGGACGACGGCGTCCCAGGCGGCACTGTCCAAGACGGAGCTGTCCCGTCGTGCGCTGATGCGCGGTACCGCCCTCGGCGCGGCCGCCGCGGCCGGCGCCGGAGCCCTCTCCGCCTGCGCCCCTTCGGCAGGCGGCTCGGACGGCGGCAAGACGACCCTCACGGTCATGGCCCCGGAGAACGAGATCGACATCAAGGCCGCCGAAGCGGCCCTGGGCCTCAAGATCAAGCGCGTCGAGGTCGACACCACCAAGCTCACCGCGATGCTCGCCAGCGGCACCGCACCTGACCTCGTCCGCGGCCTCGGCGCCGTCGAGACGCCGTACATCGTGGCCCGCGACCTCGCCCTGCCCCTCGACGACTACTTCGCGAAGAGCGAACTGCTCAAAGAGGACGACATCGACCCGATCAACGACGTGTGGCGCTACGACGGCTCCGCCCAGGGCAAGGGCCCGCGCTACGGCCTGGCGAAGGACTACTCCCAGGACGCCATGATCTGGTACAACACCGCACTGTTCGACGCCGCCGGCGTCGACTACCTCTCCGACACCGAGCCGGTCACCTACGACCAGTGGCTCGACCTCGGCAAGCAGCTCACCCAGAAGGACGGCGACACGACTTCCGTCTACGGCCTCTCCGCGGGCGGCCTCGGCCTCTTCATCACCATGGTCAACATGACCGCCTCCGCCGGCGGCAGCCTCTTCGCCGCCGACCTCGGCTCCCTCGACTTCTCCTCGCCCGAAGGGCAGCAGGCCCTCTCCTGGTACCTCGACTACGCCCGCGCCAGGGTCGGCTTCAGCCCCGTCGAGCCCAACCCCGACGGCTGGGACTGGCCCCCGTACCAGACCGGCCGCCTCGCGATGAGCTGGTCCGGCTACTGGTTCGGCGGCTCGATCGCGGCCGAGCCCGCGCTCGCCGAGACCTCCCGCTTCGCCCCGGCCCCGGTCATGGGCGCCGAGCGCATCAGCCCCTGCTTCGGCGCGACCGGCTACTGGATTCCCAAGGCCTCCAAGAACCACGACGACGCCTGGAAGCTCTTCGAGTGGTTCATGGGCGGCCAGCCCGCCAAGGACCGCGCCGCCGGCGGCTGGGGCCTGCCGAGCCTCCTGTCGCTCCGCGCCGACCTGCCCACCGGCACCCCGGCCCAGGCCCAGGCGCTCACCGTCCAGGACGCCGAGGCCGACTACTTCAAGGTCCTGACCTTCACCCCGTACGTCAAGGTCGAAGCGCTCGACGCGGTGCTCAACCAGTACCTGCCCGACGCGATCAACGACGGCACCAGCGCCGCCGCGCTCGCCGACACGTTGAACAACGACATGAACGCCCTCATCGACGAAGGCAAGGAGCTGGTCAAGTGACCGCGACGCTCGAAGCGCTGCGGGACACTCCCCCCGGAACCGCCCGGCCGCGCAGTGGGAAGCGCGGCCGGGCGGGCCAAGGCATCCGCACGTTCTACCTGTTCGTGGGGCCCTGGATCGCGGGGTTCGTCCTGCTGACGATCTTCCCGCTCGCCTACGCGTTCTGGATGAGCCTCACCAACACCGACGGACTCTCCCCGAACTGGTCCTATGTGGGCCTCGACAACTACGTCAGGGTGTTCCAGGACCAGCAGACCATCGCGTCCCTGGGTCGCACCATGGTCTTCATGCTCGCCACCGTGCCGACCGGCGTCGCCGCCGGGCTCGCGATGGCGGTCCTGCTCAACCGCGACTTCCGCGGCCGCGCGCTGTTCCGGGCCCTGTTCTACCTGCCGGCCGTCGTGCCCGGCGTGGCCGCGGCCCTGACGTTCAAGATCATCTTCGACAAGAACGCGGGCTTCGCCAACGCCGCGATTGGCGCCACGGGCGGCGAGCCGATCTCCTGGCTCGCCGACCCCTACGTGCGCATGGTGCTGATCTTCATGATCCTGTGGGGCGTGGGCGGATCGATGATCGTTTCGCTCGCCGCGCTGCAGGACGTGCCCCGGGAACTCCTCGAGGCCGCCAAAGTGGACGGTGCGGGCCCGGTCTACTCGTTCTTCAGGATCACCCTGCCGCTGCTCAGCCCGATCATCTTCTTCCAAGTGGTCACCGGCGTGATCGGCTCGCTCCAGGTGTTCGTGCCCTCGCTGCTGCTCGCGCCCGTCAACGGCGCGGCCGCCGTCACGGCCGTGCCCGAGGGCAACTACTTCTTCATGGTGCACGTCTACGCCGAGTACTTCGCCAAGAGCCACTTCGGATACGCCTCGGCCCTGCTGTGGGTGCTGTTCCTGTTCGTGCTGCTCATCACCGGCGTGGTCTTCAAGATCGGCAATAGGGCGGTCTTCTACGGCGGCGTCGACCCTTCGGAACGCAAGGACTGACCAATGACCGAGACCATCGCGCGCCGGGCCCGCGTCACGGCCCTGTACATCTGCCTGATCGTCCTCGCGGTGATCTTCTCCGGGCCGCTCGGCTGGCTCATCCTCACCTCGTTGAAGGCCCCGAACGAGCTGTCGGTCTTCCCGATCCAGCTGCTCCCGTCGACGCCCCAGTGGCACAACTACATCGACGCGATCACGTTCATCGACTTCCTCGGCTACGCCCGCAACTCCCTCATCCTCGCCACGCTCTCGGCGGTGCTGACCACGATCTCCTCGGCGTGGATGGCGTACGGCTTCGCGCGGCTCTCGGCCCCGGGCAAGAAGTTCTGGTTCGGGCTGCTGATCTCGACGATGATGATGCCCGGCATCATCACGCTCATCCCGACCTATCTGATGTTCGCGAAGATGGGCCTGGTCGACACGTACGTGCCGTGGATCCTGTGGGGGCTCTCGGGCGCGGCGTACATGATCTTCCTGTTCCGGCAGTTCTTCTCCGGCATGCCGAAGGAGCTCGAGGAGGCCGCGATCCTCGACGGCTGCGGCCATGTGCGCATCTTCTGGCGGATCTTCATCCCGCAGTCCTGGCCGGTCCTGGCCGCGTGCATGGTGCTCACCTTCACCGCCGCCTGGGGCGACTACATCGCCCCGAGCCTGCTGCTGAGCTCCGACCGCACGACGCTCGCGGTCGCGATGACCGCCGGGTACGTGAACGAGAAGGGCTTCCCGGTGCAGAACCTGCTGGCCGCGGGCAGCACCCTGTTCATCCTGCCGGTCCTGCTGATGTTCCTGTTCTTCCAGCGGTTCTTCGTGCAGGGCTTCTCGACTTCGGGCCTGAAGTAACGGATTTCCGGTGCCCTGCCACTCGTCTCGTCAGGGCGCCGCTGCACGACCGGGCGGTGGGCCGGGAGCCGGGGTCAGTCCTCCGGTCCACCGCCCTTTCAGCTCTGCGGGCCCTGCGGCCGTCCGGATTCGGCCCCAAGCCGGGAAGCGGTTGAAATTCCTGCTGCGTTCAAGCAACCGCCGCACCCCGTGTCGCGGTCCTTAACAGAGAACATCGGACACCCGGATGCCTTGGGGCACAACGGGTGAGCCGCTGATCGAAGCTGCCCGCCATTCGGCGGGCACTGACCTTGAAGGGAACTCGGCATGCGCAATCGCATTGCAGCGATCCTGTCGGCGCTCATCGCGTCGGTCGGCATCGCCTTGATGATCGCCTCACCCGCCGCGGCCTCGGAGTCCGACCGCGCGGTCGACGTCGACTGGTCGGACCGGTACGTCAAGGACTGCCTCGACTTCGCGAAGGTCGACGGCTGCGTGCAGGGCTACGGCGACGTGCTGTGGATCAAGGACAACTCCGCGGACGGCTACGCGGTCTCGCTCTCGTGGCGCGACACCGGCAGCACCCGCTCGGGCACCTGCCTGAACACGCTCGGCCAGGCCAAGGGCTGGGGCGCGTGCAACAAGAACTTCGAGGACGGCAGCAAGATCCAGTGGCAGCTCGGCTGGAACACGGCGAACGGCTGGCAGCACAGCGGCTGGTACGAGTCCTGGGTCTAGGCCTCACGGCACCAATGACGAAGGCCCTGTGCGGTTCGCGCACAGGGCCTTCGGGCTGTTCCGGCTAGCGGGCGGCCGTCGTCGGCGCGCCGATCAGGCGCGGGGCGATGACGACCCGGTCGATGTTCGGCGCCCAGGCGTTCGCGTTGCCCAAGCGCAGCGCTTCATCCGCAGTGGACAGTGTCACCGGGATCGTGCGCTGCGAGAAGCTGTTCCACGAGTACGTGTAGCGGAAGTACGCGTGACCCACCTGCTCGGTGCCCTCCTGGACCTCCAGCAGCCGGTCCACGACCTGCGGGTTGTAGTCGTGCTGGCCGGAGGTCTCGGCGTTGGCGTAGTAGACGGTGAGGTCGTAGTCCCCGGCGGCGGCGAAGCCGTCACGGTCGATCTCGACCGCGTTGCCCGCGCCGTTGCCGATCCAGCCGGCGAAGGCGTTCCCGGAGGCGTTGGTGCCGGTGCTGTCCGCGAGCTGCGTGACCGATGCCTGGCCGTGCAGTGTCATGTCCTCGGCCTCGACCGAGACGGCCGCGCTGTCGGCGGCGCGGTCGCGGATCGTGGTGAGCGACTGGACGACCGCCCCGTCAGTGGAGCGGAGCTCGATCTCGTTGATGCCCTCGTTGAGGTGGACGGTGGCGGTGGAGCGCCACTTCCCGGCGCCGTTCGCGGTCACTTCGGCGACCGGTGCGCCGTTCACCGCGACCTCGACCGAGGAGGCCTTGGTGGAGGCCCAGTCGACCTGCACGTCGTAGTAGCCGGTCTCGATCGCGGTGGCGTACAGGTCCGCCCGGTCGTCACCGCGCAGCGCAGCGCCGCCCCTGGCGCTCCCGGTCCACTTCAGGGACGCGCCGTCCTCCAGGCGGAAGCCCGAGGCCGGGTACAGCGTCGGCTCGCCTTCCTCCACTGCGGTCAGTGCGACCTTGTCGAGGGTGATGTCCGAGTTCGGGAGCCTGGTGGTCCCGTCGGCGCTGGAGCGGATCGAGAGGGTGTGGCTGCCCGCGGTGAGGTCCACGAGCAGTTCGGCGCTGCCGCGGTACTTCCACCGGCTGTTGTCGTTGAGGGCCAGGTCGGCCGCGTACTGGATCGTGCCGGACGATTCGTCGTCCACGAACAGGGCGTGCCGGCCGGGGACGCCCGGGGCGCCGCCGATCACCTGGAGCCGGTAGGTCCCGTCGCGCGGGACGTCAACGGTCCATTCGGCGCGGGAGCCGACCTGGTTGAAGGAGCCCACGTCCTGGCCGCCGGAGGCGAGGAACTGCCAGCCGCCGTTCGCCTGCGGGTCCTGCGTGTACACGGTGGCGCCGGTGAGGGCCATGTCCTCGGCCTCGATCGCGTCGCGCCACGGTTGCGCGGCGGCGTCGGCCTCGACGTCCCGGCTCTGGCTCGGGGTGATGATGAGCTGGTAGCCCGCGTACCGGTCGTACGTGGGCACGTCGAGCCGCAGTTCGCCGTTGACCACATCGAGGCCGTCGTAGGCGGCGATCACGGGCGGGGTGTCGGCGAGGCCTTCGGCGCCGGTGACGGCGTTCTCGCGGATCTCCACGTCGACCCTGCTGCCGAAGATCGCCATGTCGAGCCCGGAGAGGTCAAGGGACACATCGCTGTCGGTGCCTCCCCAGAGGACGGTGGCGCGGCGGTTCGCCTCGTCGACCGCGCCGATGCCCTGGAGGGTGTCGACGCCGTTCGGCGTCGGGGGCGTCACGGCCACCGTCTCGCCGCCGTCGAGGTCGCCGTACCACTTGAACATCCACCAGCCGGCGTTCGCGCCGTTGGGCCGGGCGGTGTTGTCGGAGAGGTTGCCCGCGTAGTTCCAGTACGCGGTCTGGGCGTCCACCTTGGTGTCCTCGAACATGGAGAACCACTGGATGAGCTGCCCGGGGACGCTCATGTCGCGGAGCATCCCGTACTCGGTGATGTTGATCGGGAGCGGGTCGATGCCCAGCTCGGCTTCGAGTGCGCGGTAGTCGGCGAAGTGCCCGCGGTAGGTGGCGAGGTTGTCGATGCCGAGTTCGTGCCAGACGAAGATGTCGGGCAGCGAGTCGTTGGCCTTGGCGAACTCGAGGATGTCGCGGCTGCGCTCGGGCTGCCAGCGGGTGTCGCCGGGGCCGGCGATGCGGGCGTGGCCGAGGTCGTGGCGTGCCCAGACCTCCTGGATCTTCTCGTAGACGGCCTGCCAGTCACCGAGGAACTGGTCCTTCTGGCCAGCCCAGTCGGGGTACCAGTTGCCGCCGTCGGGCTCGTTGAAGGGGAGGAGCACGTAGTCCTGGGGTCGTGCGGAGTCGGTGGCGACGGCCTCGGTCACGAACTCGATGACCTCGAGGAAGTCCCAGACGCCGTTGCCGCCCAGGGTGTAGGTGCCGTCCTGCAGGTTGTAGGTGCGGTCGTCGCCGGGGCGCCTGCCGCCGTTGTACGGCCATTCGGGGTAGTAGTCCTGCATGTAGATGTACATGTCCTCGCCGTGTTCGGCGAAGAACCCGTCTTCGACCTTGACGGCGTCGCCGGAGGGGTGCTGGGTGCCGTAGGGCGCCTTCTGCGAGGTGTTGGTGATGTGGGCGCCGTTGACGAGCGCCTGCGTGGGGGCGCCTTCGTCGCCGAAGCCGTAGAGCGTGCCGGAGGCGCCGCCGCGGAAGTCGCCGGTGCGTTCGGCGAAGTCCACCGCGAGCACTTGGGGCTCGGCGGCGGCGGCCGGGGAGGTGAGACCGGTCAGGGCGGTCGCGGCGACTGCCGCGGCCAGACCGGTGCTCATGAGTCTCCTCAACATCAGGGTGGTCCTCTCTTCATTGAGCCGGGACTAAGGGGTGTTCGAGCAGCCCCGCCGGCCGCTATCCGGCCCATTCGCCCGCTCGCCGCGTTGTCGGGGCCTTCGCATACAACCCCGGTATGCAAAGGCCCCTCCGCCTTCCGAGCGAACGAATGGACTCGGATACCGACTCGCCGGGACTGCTCGAACACCCCTGTTGAAAAACCGGGGATCGCGACCGTCGGATCGCAGGTAGACCGTACCGATTTTTGATAACGATTTCAAGACGTGACTTGAAATCGATTTCAGATTTGGGTTAGGGTTCGGGCTGTCAACGCATCGCGGCGGGCTCCCGACCGCGTTCCCGACGTTAGGGCAAAGGAGTATCGTGACCGATCAGTTCTCTTGGGGCAGTGGACGTCTCGAGTTCGGATTCGCCTGGGGCGACGATTCGCCGGTGCGCCTGGCGGGCCTCGTCCGCGACGGGGCCGCCGTCCCGTTGCACGCCGTCCCCCTCGTCGAGGTCACGACCGCTCATACCGGCAACACCCCCGCCGCCGACCGGATCTCCCACACCGAGCTCGGCCTGGCCCTGCGCTACGCCTCGCACGCCGAGGAGCACACTGACGGGGTCCGCAGGCTGGTCCTGCGCCAGACCGCACCCGGGTTCGAAGCCGTCGTCACCCTCGAGGTCTTCGACGCCGCCCCGGCCGCCGTGCGCTCCCGCGTCGAGATCCGCGCGACCGGGGACCAGGTCCTCGTGCTCCGCTCCGTCGCCTCCTGGTCCTCCGGTTTCACCCGGCCCGGCGCCGCGGGGGAGGACAACCTCGCCGGCTGGCACCGCGTCCAGGGTGTGAGCGACTGGTTCGGCGAAGGCCGCTGGACCCGCACTCCGCTGCGCGGCAACGACTTCCCGCGCCTCTCCACCGAATACGCGCACAGCACGCACGACCCGCGCGGCCACCACTCCGTCACCTCCGACGGCACCTGGTCCACCGGCCGCCACCTCCCGGTCGCGGGCGTGGAGACCCCCGGCCTCGCCTTCGCCTGGCAGATCGAGCACAACGGCGCCTGGCGCTGGGAGCTCGGCGAAGACCTCCAAGGCGGCTACTTCACCCTCTCCGGCCCCACCGACGCCGACTCGGCCTGGACCCGCGTCGTGCGCCCCGGCGAGTCCTTCACGACCGTCCCGGCCACCGTCACCGCCGGAGACGACTTCACCGAAGCCGTTGCGGCCCTTACCGACTTCCGCCGCGCCGCCCGCCGCCCCCACCCCGACAACGCCGCGATGCCCGTGGTCTTCAACGACTACATGAACACCCTCCTCGGCGACCCCACCACCGAGAAGCTGCTCCCGCTCATCACGACCGCCGCCGAAGTGGGCGCCGAGATCTTCTGCATCGACGCCGGCTGGTACGACGACGGCGGCGACTGGTGGCCCAGCGTGGGGGAGTGGCGGCCCTCCACCACCCGCTTCCCCGGCGGCCTCGGCGAGGTCATCGACGCGATCCGCGCCGCCGGCATGGTCCCCGGCCTCTGGCTCGAACCCGAGGTCATCGGCGTCCGCAGCCCCATGGCGCAGCGGCTCCCCGATGAGGCGTTCCTCCAGCGCCACGGCCAGCGCCTCATCGAGCACCACCGCTACCACCTGGACCTTCGCCACCCGGCGGCCGTCACGCACCTCGACGGCGTCGTCGACCGCCTCGTCGCCGAGTTCGGCATCGGCTTCTTCAAGTTCGACTACAACATCAACCCCGGTCCCGGCACGGACCTGAACGCGGACAGCGTGGGCGACGGCCTCCTCGGCCACAACCGCGCCCACCTCGCCTGGCTCGACGGCGTCCTGGACCGCCACCCCGGCCTGGTCATCGAGAACTGCTCCTCCGGGGCGATGCGCATGGACTTCGCCGTCCTCTCCCGCCTCGCCATGCAGTCCACTTCGGACCAGCAGGAGTTCACGAAGTACCCGCCGATCGCCGCTGCCGCGCCGATCTCGCTCCTGCCCGAGCAGGCCGCCAGCTGGGCCTACCCGCAGCCCGAGATGAACGACGAGGAGGTCGCGTTCTGCCTCGTCACCGGGCTCCTCGGCCGCTTCTACGTCTCCGGCCACCTCAACCGCATGACCGAGGCGCAGCGCGCCACCGTCGCCACCGCCGTCGCGACCGCAAAGCAACTCCGCGAGTCCATCGCCGCCGGCCACGCCTACTGGCCCGCCGGGCTCCCCGACTGGACCGCGCCCTGGGTCGCCCTCGGCCTCCGCGGCGACGGCGAAGACCTCGTCTCCGTCTGGCGCCGCGGCGGCGACGCGACGACCGTGCTCCACCTGCCGCACCTCGCCGGCCGCGACCTCCGCGTCGCCACCGTGTTCCCCCTCGACCTCCCCGAGTGGAAGACCGACTGGGACCGCGACGCCGGCACCTTGACCGTGCAGGGAGGGGACGCCGACATCGCCGCCCGCACCCTGCGACTCCACTACTAGTCCCTCACCGTAAGGAGCGATTCAATGAAGAACAGGTTCCGCAACGCGCTGGCGCTCGCCGCCGCAGGCGCGATCACCCTCGCCGGGTGCTCCGACCCCGGCGCCGACACCGGGTCGGACGGCCCGGTCTCCTGGCCCGCGCAGGACGCCGACCTCACCGGCACCACCCTCACCATCTGGGCCGCCCAGAACTCGAACACCGTGCCCGACAGCGTCATCGCGGGCTTCGAGGAGCTCACCGGCGCCGAGGTCGAGGTCGTCACCATCCCCGACCCGTACGAGCAGGGCGTCCAGACCAAGGTCGCCACCGGCGACAAGCCCGACCTCGCGTTCTGGCAGCCCACGGGCTCCCAGCTGACGGCCCTCAACGCCTCCCAGAACCTCCAGCCGCTCGACGACGCCCCCTGGCTCGACGCCTACAAGCCCGAGCTGCGCGACATCACCGGCATCCTCGACGACACCCGCTACGCCGCGCTCATCACGACCCCCGCGGTCGAGGGCGTCTACTACAACAAAGAGGTGTTCGCGGCCAACGGCATCACCGCGACCCCCACCGACTGGGACTCCTTCGTGCAGACCGCCCGCGACCTCAAGGCCGCCGGCGTCACCCCCTTCCACGAGATGGCCGCGGACAAGTGGAGCACCCAGTGGTGGGTCCACGTGCTGCTCGCGGACGCCGCCGCGGACGGCCTCTGGGACCGCGTGAACGCGAACGAGGAGCAGTTCACCGACCCGACCATCCTGGGCGCCATCGAGTCCTACCAGGCGCTCATCGACGAAGGCCTGTTCAACGAGGACATCAAGACCGCCACCTTCGAGGACCAGGGCGCCGCCCTCCTCGCGGGCGACGCCGCGATGGTCATGCAGGTCAACTCCTACTTCGGCCAGCTCCAGTCGCTCGCCGACACCGAGGAGCTGAACCAGAAGATCGGCTTCTTCCCGATCTCGCCGTCCGGCAACACCGGCACCTTCATCCCCGACCAGTCGAACGCCCTCGTGGCCTTCAAGACCGGCGACGAGCAGCGCGAGGCCGCCGCCCGCCAGCTCCTCTCCTACTGGATGGGCGACGGCTACCAGGACTTCGTGAACGCCCAGTCCACCGTCTCGCTCCAGGCCGGCGTCGAGACCCCCGCCGATGTCCCGGAGGCCCTGCTCAGTGTCAGCGACTCGGTCGGCACGTCGGTCGGCTCGATGCAGGCCCAGGCCATCGCCAACCCGGACCTGTACATCTACCTCGCGGACATGATCCAAGGGACCAAGACGCCCGCCGAGGTCGCCGAGGCCACCCAGGCCCAGTTCGCCGAACTCGCCAAGGCCCAAGGCGCCGAAGGCTTCTAGCCACACCGACGGGCGCCGGGCCGGGACCACGACCCGGCGCCCACATCTCCAGCGACACGCAAGCAGGAAGGCCCAACCCGTGACCACCATGCTCGCCAAGGGCAAGGCAGGACCCCGCCACCAAGACCATCCACTATGGTTCCTCATCCCCGCGCTCGCGGTCCTGGTCGTGTTCTTCCTCGTCCCCACCGTCTTCAACTTCGTCTACGCCTTCACCGACTGGTCGAGCTTCAAGAGCGCCATCAACTTCGCCGGGTTCGACAACTTCACCTCCCTCTTCACCAACGGCACCCTCCTCAACTCCCTCAAAGTCACCCTCCTCTACGCCGTCCTCGTCGCGATCTTCCAGAACGCCTTCGGCCTCGGCCTCGCCCTCCTGCTCGAAAAGGACACCCGCGTCAACCGCGCCGTACGCGTCGCGTTCTTCGTCCCGGTCATCATGTCCGCGCTCGCGGTCGGCTACATCTTCCAGGCGCTGCTCAAGCCGGACGGCGCCCTGAACGGCATCATCGGCTGGTTCACCGGCTCGGACGTGTCGATCCCGTGGCTGGGCAGCACCACCTGGACCATCGTGGTCGTCGCAATCGTCCACGCCTGGAAGTGGATGGGCCTCTCGATGCTCATCTACCTGGCCGGGCTCAAGACCATCAGCGAGGACGTGCTCGAAGCGGGCCGCCTCGACGGGGCGAAGCGCTGGACCATGTTCAGCGCCATCCGGTTCCCGCTGCTCGCCCCCGCCGTCACGTTCAACGTCGCGACCGCTCTCCTGGGCTCCATGAACGGGTTCGACATCGTCCAGGCCACCACCGAGGGCGGCCCCGGCGGCACCACCGAACTGCTGAACATCTACATCTTCCGGACCTTCGGGCAGGGCCTGTTCGCCCAGGCCACGACCATGAGCCTGATCCTGTTCCTCCTGGTCGCGATCCTCGCCTTCCCCGTGATCCGGTACCTGCGCAAGCGAGAGGACGTGCTGTGACCCTCACCGCCGAACGGCCGGAGACGGCCGCCCGCACCGCACCCGCCCGCCGGGGGCCGAAGCGCCGCTTCCCCGTCCAGCCGGTCGTCGCGATCCTCGTCGCGGTCCTCGTGCTCGGCGTCCCCTTCTGGCTGGTCATCGCGACCGCCGCGAAGGACCAGGCCCAAGCGCTGAACCCGGACCTGTCGCCGCCGAGCGAATGGCGGCTGTTCGACAACTTCGCCCAAGTGTTCGCGGACGGCCGCATGGTCGCGGGCTTCTTCGGAAGCCTTCTCGTGATGGTCCCGGCGGTGATCGGCGTGCTCATCCTCGGCTCGATGGCCGCCTGGATCCTCGGCCGCCGCGGCGGAAAGCTCACGGCCGCGATCTACGCGCTGGGCATCTCGGGGATCGTGCTGCCGCCTGCGGTGGTGACGATCGTGCTCCTGCTGCGCCAGCTCGGCCTGGCCGGCACCGCGCTCGGCATGATCGGCGTCTACATGGGCATGTACCTGTCCACAGTGATCTTCTTCGTCACCGGCTTCGTGCGCACCATCCCGCACGAGCTGGAGGAGGCGGCCCGCGTGGACGGGGCCGGGCCGGTTCGTACCTTCATCCGGGTGATCCTGCCGCTGCTGCGGCCGGTGCTGGCCACCGCGACCATCCTGATCTGCCTCTACATCTGGAACGACGTGTTCTACGCGCTGTTCGTGGTCGGCGGCCGGCTCGACACGCTGCCTCTGAATCTCTACCAGGTGGCGAGCGCGGGCCTGTATCTCCAGAACTGGCACCTCATCTTCGCCTATATCATCCTGATGAGCCTGCCGCTCCTGATCACCTTCGTGGTCGCCCAGCGCAGGATCATCTCCGGGATCACAAGCGGAGCGGTGAAATGAACCCGAGTACCAGTGGTGCGGTGAAATGAGCGCCGGCGGTGCGGGGAAGTGAGGAGAGCTGTGGGCAGGACGGGCAGGAACCCGACGATCTCGGACGTCGCCGAACTGGCGGGCGTCTCGGTCCCGACGGTCTCCCGGGTGCTCACCGGGGCCGCGAAGGTGAGCCCGGCCAAGCGCGAGCTGGTCGAGGCCGCCATCGCGGAGCTCGACTTCCGGCCCAGCGCCGCCGCCCGCGTCCTCGTCTCGCGCAGGTCGCAGACCATCGCCGTCATCGCGGGCAACACCTCCCGGTACGGCTACGCGGAGACGATCCGCGGCATCGAGATCGCGGCCCGCGCCGAGGGCTACACGGTCATGATCACCGTCGTGGAGAGCGCAGACGCCGAGGAGGTGGACCGCGCGGTGGCGGCGGTCCGGATGCAGACCCTCGCCGGGGTCGTGGTCCTCAAGTTCGATCCGCCGGGCGTCGCCGCGCTGCACAAGCTCGGTGAGGACCTGCCGGTCGTGGCCCTCTCCGGAACGCGGGAAGCCGGTGTGCCGCAAGCGGTCCTGGACGAGGCCGCCGCGGCGGAGGAACTCACCGAGTACCTGCTGGGCCTGGGCCACCGCACCGTGCACCACGTGCGGGTCCCGCCCTCGCGCCGGGTCGACGGCCGCACGAGCGGCTGGAAGCGGGCCCTGACGAAGGCGGGCGCCGCGGTCCCCGCGGTGCGCGACGCGACCTGGGACCCCAAGAGCGGCATAGCGGTCGGCCGCGAACTCGCCGCGGACCCCGAGGTGACGGCCGTCTTCTGCGGCAACGACGAGATCGCGATGGGCGTCATGCGCGGCATCACCGAGGCGGGCCGCCGCGTCCCCGAGGACATCTCGGTCGCGGGCTTCGACGACCACCCGCTCGCCGAGCTCTGGAGCCCCCCGTTGACCACAGTGGACCAGGACTTCGCAGGCCTGGGCACCCGGGGCTTCCAGCTCCTGAAGCTGGCGATCGACGGCACGGCCGCCCGCCGCTACTCCAGCGAGCGCCCGGCACTGGTCCGGCGCGAGAGCACCGCCGCTCCGAGGCAGGGCTCCTGACCTTGCCCGAATCCTCACCGGACGCCGTGCCGCTCGAGGGCGGGCGCATGGCCGCCGGGGTCGTCCGCGTCGGCGACACGGTGCACCGCCCGCTCTCCGGCTCCTCCGACTTCATGGCCGCGCTGCTCGGGCTGCTCGAACGGCAGGGCTTCGAAGGCGCGCCGAGGCACCTCGGCAGGACCGGCGGCGCGGACGTCCTCTCGTTCCTCCCCGGCGAGGTCCCGGCCCGGTTCGGGGTCTGGTCGGACACCCAGGTCCAGGCCGCGGCGGCGCTGCTGCGCCAGATGCACGACGCGACCCGCGGGAGCGACTTGGCCGGACGGTGCGACGTGGTGTGCCACCACGACCCCGGCCCGAACAACGCGGTCTTCCAGGGCGGTGTCCCGGTCGCGTTCATCGACTTCGCCGAGGCCGCCCCCGGCGGCCGGCTCGAGGACGTGGCCTACCTGGCCTGGACCTGGTCCGTCGCTTCGAAGCAGGTCCTCTCCCTTGCGCGCCAAGCGGACCAGGTGCGCATCATCGCCGATGCGTACGGCCTGGAGGTCGCGGAGCGGCAGGTGCTGGTCGACTGCATCCTCGAACGACAGGCCCGCAATGTGCGCTTCTGGGCCGAGTTCAAGGCAGGGCCGGCGACCGCCCCGACCACGCCGGAGCAGTTGGCCGACCGCATCGAGTGGAGCCGCCGCGAGCACGCCTTCGTCGCCGCGCACCGCGAGGTCTTCGACCGCGCGCTGGCCTGAACCTCCGCGCATCCCTCCAGGTCAGCAACGTATTCAACCAATCAGTTGACAACAACGGCGCCGAGGTCTATCGTTGTATTCAACCAACTAGTTGAGGACGAATCGTGGGTGACAGTACGCAGCTGCTCGACCGGGCCTTCGCGGCACTCGCCGATCCGACCCGGCGCGACCTCGTCGCCCGGCTCTCCGTCTCCGACGCCACGGTGGGCGAGCTGGCCGAGCCGTACGAAATGAGCTTCCAGGCCGTCTCCAAGCACGTCAAAGTGCTCGAAGAGGCCGGCCTGGTGACCCGCAGCAGAGACGCCCAGCGCCGACCCGTCCACCTGAACAGGGAGGCCTTCGACCTGATGACGCAGTGGATCGAGCGATACCGCCGCGAGGCGGAGGAACGCTACCGCCGGCTCGACGCCCTCCTGGCCCGCACGGCCCAGGACGACGAGGACCGGCGAACCGAAAAGGAGCAGGCATCATGACCAAGCAAGCCGAGATCGTCGCGGACCCCATGGTCCCCACGATCGAGATCACCAGGGAATTCGACGCGACGCCCGAGCGCGTGTTCCACGCTCACGTCGACCCGGAGCTCTACGCCGAGTGGATCGGGCCCCGCGCGTCGAACACGAAGATCACCCGCTGGGACGTCCGCACGGGCGGCGAGTGGGCCTTCACCGGCGAAGGGCCGGACGGGGGCGGGACCTACGCCTTCTTCGGCAGCTACCACGAGGTCCGCGAGAACGAGCGGATCGTCTGGACCTTCACCTACGAGGGCGAGCCCGACAAGGTCTTCCTCGAGACGCTGACCTTCGAACCGCTCGAGGGCGGCCGCACCCGCCTGCGGGTGCTGAGCGTGACCGGGGACTTCGAGACCCGCGACGGCATGCTCGCCAGCGGCATGGACGTCGGCGTCAACGAGGGCTACGAGAAGCTCGACGAAATGCTCGCCGCACAGGAAGAGGCGTAGAACCGTGCCGCACAACGAAACGCACGAGCCGCCCGCCGACCCCTCCGGGCGGCACGCCTACGACGCCGCCTACTTCACCGCGCTCGTCGAGGCGGCCAGTGCCGACGACTGGTCCCGCCCGAGCCCCGTCCCGGCCTGGACGGCCTTGGACGTGGTGAAGCACCTGATCGAATGGCCGCGCGACTTCCTCAAAGGAGCCGGCATCGAACTGGAGCCCTTGGACGTCGACGCCGACCCGGCCGCCGCCTGGAAGCGCCACGTCGCCGAGGTGCAGGCCATCCTCGACGAGCCCGCCGGACGGGTCCTCAGCAACCCGAACACCGGCGACAAGCCCGTGGACGAGGCGATCGACCAGTTCTACACGGCCGACATCTGGGCGCACTCCTGGGACCTCGCCAAGGCGCTCGGCCGCGAGCCCGAGTTGGGGGAGGAGCGCTGCCGCGCCGCGCTGGAGGGCATGCGGCCGATCGAGCAGCTCCTGCGCGACAGCGGCCAGTTCGGCCCTGCCGTGCCCGTTGCCGACGACGCGTCCTCGCAGGACAAGCTGGCCGCGTTCATCGGCCGCGACCCGGCGTGGCGTCCCGAGAGCTGACCGGAACGAGCGGGCCGGGAACGACAAGTCCCGGAACGAGCGGTCTAGATACGAGACGGGCCGAAACGAGACGGGCCGAAACGAGAAGGCGCCGAGGGCCGGGGACCATTGCGGTCCCCGGCCCTCACTCGTGTTGCGCGGCTTGCGGTCAGATGCCCGAGCCGCCGCCTGAGGTGTTGGTCCACCAGGCGTGGTACTCGTTCAGCGAGTACCGCTTCGACTCGTTGCTGGTCGAGGTGATCTCGAGGCCGAACTGCATCGTGCTGAAGTCGGTGTTGCGCAGGAGACCCTGGTCTGCGGCCCACTTCCAGGTCGCGAGGGCGTCGACATGGCCCTCGTTGCTCTGCTGGGCGGGGATGAACTGCAGGACGTTCCAGCCCGGGTCGGCCTGCCAGACCGCCGAGTAGAGGATGCCGCCAACGGTCACGTTGGACGCGATCTGGGTGCCCCAGCCGCCGGCGGGCGAGCCGTCCGTCTCCCAGCTGGTGAAGATCATGATCTCGTCGACGTTGCCGGTGGACCAGAGGTCCGCCGTCCAGTTCCACCAGTCGCCGCTGCCGGCGGGGGCCGACGACGTGTTGTACGTGAACCCCGCGTTCGCCATCTGCGACAAGGGCGTCTGGGGGCTGACCGAGGTGTTCGGGTAGGACTTGATGCCGCCGCCGTTGTGGTTGGCGTCGACGTACCACGAGGTGGCGCTGTTGACGGTCAGACACTGGGTGCCGAAGTTCTCGCCCCAGATGTTGTTGTAGACCGTCCAGTCGCTCTGTTGGTACGAGCCCCACCGGTCGCACGAGTGGTAGGCCTGGGCCTGCGCCGGAGACGCGAAGCTCACGAACCCGGCGATCACGAGGACCGCCAGGACGAGCCGGCCGAGGGCGGCCGACCTGCGTTTGACAAGGGTCATCTGATGTTTCCCTTCCTGCGCTGCCGGTGCGCAGATCGTGTCGGAACGGGCCAGGAGTATTTCCTGGTTCATATACGGACATCTTGCTATGGCTCATGTATGCATGTCAATGTTTGAACAGATAAATAAACAAATAAAGATCTGATCAATACACCTGCGAGGCATGGGAAGGCCCGAGTGCGTGGGCAAGAGGGGGCGGCTGACCGGATCAGGGCGCTGAACCGCCGCTAGACCAGAACGCCTTGTGTCGCTTAACCGACCATTGTCGACACAGGTTGAACCGTAAATGTACCCGCCACCTCGGAAAACGTCCACCTGATGCTGGTCTGATCCGACCGTATCGTCCTACAAGGGACCCACCGGACCTGTGCGTGTTGGTAGCGTGACTTCTTGTCAGGCCACCACACCTGGCATCGGGCCCGAATCTCCCAATCCCCATCTTCTCGATGAAGTGCAGATCGGATTTTCCCCATGAAGAACCCCATCACGAGGCGCGTGCTCATCGCGCTCGTGGCGCCCATCGTGCTGCTGGCCCCGCCGGCCGCCGCCACCGCCCAAGAGAAGGACCCCGAACCCACCGACGGCTACCAGAGCCCCGAGGAAAGCCTCAAGGACGAACTCAGCAACACCGCCAAGACCCACGGCTGGAGCTTCGAAGAAGCTGAAGCCCAGTACCGGGTCACCGAGGCCATCGGTGAGATCGCCGCCAAGATCGCCCCCGAGCGCCTGGAGGTGTTCGTCGGCACCGCCCTCTCCGAGAAGCCCGGCGGCGCCCCGACCCTCTACATCAAGGGTGAGGCCGACGCCTTCGTGCACGAGGTCGTCAAGGAGAGCGGCCTCGACGTGAACATCGCCGACAACCAGCCCTACTCCTTCCTCGAACTCCAGGAACGCAACACGCGACTCAACGGCGCGCTCACCGAGGCCGGATTCCGCAACCTCTCCAGCGGCTTCGACATCACCGCCGAAGGCACGATCACCGTCGAAGTGGGCGCCACCCGTGGGCTGCCCTCGGACCCCGAGGAGATCCTCAAGAAGCTCCCCGAGGAGTTCCAGGAGGGCGTCCAGCTCACCGTCTCCGACAAGCTCGGCAACACCGCCGAGCACGGCTACGGCGGCCTCGCCGCTTACGTCGGCGGCACCTTCAACTGCACCACCGGCTGGACCGTCGTCAGCCCCAGCGGCACCACCGGCGTGAGTACCGCAGGCCACTGCACCGGCATCAACCAGGCCTGGCAGCCCGGCCACGGGTTCATCTCCCTCACCTGGCAGCAGCAGCACCGCGGCTACTGGGGCGACATGGAATGGCACACCACGCCCGGCCATGTCGACGAGGCCGAGTTCTACGCCCACCCCAACACCCGGCGTGACACCCTTTCGGTCGAGCCCTGGTGGGGCTTCACCGTCGGCGAGTCGATCTGCATGTTCGGCCGCTCGACCAACAGCCGCGAGTGCGGCCTCGACGTCCAGAACCCCTGGTGGTCCTGCACACTCGACGGCTTCCTCACGGAGAGCCTGGTCCGCATGGACGGCGACGTCACCATCGGCGGCGACTCCGGCGGCGGCTGGTCCTGGAACAACCGCGCCTACGGCTCGCACGTGGGCGACTGCTCCTGGCAGAACGTGTTCTCCAGAGTGGACGATATGAACGAGGCGATCGGCGTGAGTGTCCTCACCCAGTAGCCCCAGATCGGGTCGGATCGAGACGAAACGGAACGATCGAACCGAACTGAACCGAGCCGCGGCCCTGCGACCCCGCAGGGCCGCGGCCTTTCGTCCCGCTCGCTGCTCGGGCTCGCAGCGCACGCTTCGGTCCCGCTCGCTGGCCGCGCTCGCGGCGCGCGCTTCAGGGTCCGCATCGCCCACTGCCCGGGCTCGCAGCGCACGCATCGGGGGCCTGCCGTCCCGCGGACTGCCAGGTCTCGCGGCGTGCCTCGCCCACTGCCCGGGGTCGCGGTGTGCGCTTCGGGGGTCCGCCCCGCTCGCTGCTGGGGCTCGCGGCGCTGACCTCGGGGCCCGCCTCGCCCACTTCTCGAGCTCGCGGCGCGCCCGTCTGCTCACTGCCCCGAGCTCGCGGCGCGCCCGCCCGCTGACCGCCCCGCCTGCTCACCGCCCCGACTCGCGGTGCGCCCGCCTGCTCACCGCCCCGACTCGCGGTGCGCCCGCCTGCTTACCGCCCCGACTCGGGACGCTCGCTTCGTGGGCCCACTCCACCTACTGCCCGGGCTGCCGCCGTCCATCTATGCCGAGCAGGCCGCTGATGTCGGCGAGGCAGGCCTCGAACACGGGCTCGGTGTCGCTGTACGCGAACGAGAGCTGGTCGAGGGCCTCCATGACCAGCAGCCCGTACAGCCGCGTCCAGCAGGTCAAGAACACCTGCACCGCTTCAGGAGGCAGCGTTGTCCGCTTCCGCTGGGTGTACGCCAGCACCTGGGACCGGAGCGCGGGATCGAGCCCGTCAAGATCCGGCACCGGGAACGGCCGCTCGGCCCAGAGCCGCTCGATCTCGCGCAGGAAGACCTGGTCGAACTCCTCGCCCGCCTGCTGCCGCTCGGAATCGGCGCGGCGGTTCGCCTCGGGGATCGGCGCCGCGAACAGGAGCCGGAACTCGACGGTCTGGCTTGTCGCCCAAGTACGCAGGCCCCTCGACATCGCCAGCAGCCGTTCGCCCGGCGAGTCCGGCTCGGCCGCGTCGCGAGCCCGCTCGATCGCCTCGGTCACCTCCTTGAACAGGTCGGCGATGACGGCGCCGATCAGCGCTTCATGGCTGCCGTAGTAGCGGTAGATCGCCGGCCCGCTCAACCCCATGCGCCGCGCGATAGCACTGACGCTCATCGCCTCCGGACCGGACTCGACGAGCAGCTGCCGGGCCGTCTGCCGGATCTCCGCCTGCGTCGCCTCGCGCTGGCGTTGCCGCCGGTCGATGGCCGTCTGCTCCACTGCTGCCTCCCGCTGTTGACCGTCCAAGGATAGACCATGTAAATTCAGTTACAGTCTCTAACAAGAGTGAGAGGCAGTAACTCGAGGAGTTTTTCCATGGTCAATGCATTTGTTCCTGCAGCTCGCGGCAAGGCGGTCGTCGTCGGAGCCGGAATCGGGGGGTTGGCCGCAGCCGTCGCGCTGCGGCGCACCGGCTGGCAGGTCGAGGTCTACGAGCGCGCCGCGGAGCTCGGCGAAGTGGGCGCGGCGGTCAGCATCGCGCCGAACGCCGTCAAAGCGCTCCGCGAACTCGGCCTCGAACCCGACCTGCTCGCGGCGGCCTGCGCCCTCGACGGCCTCGAATCCCGCACCCGGGGCGGCAGGCGCATCACCGGTGTGGAATCCGCCCTGCTCAAGGACCGGTACAGCGCCGGCCTCTACAACGTGCACCGCGCCGCGCTCTATAAGATCCTGCGAGATGCATTGGGCGACACAGCGATTCACACCGGCCACGCCGCTACGGGAGTTGTCGAGGGGGTCGCCTCGGGCGAGGCCGGCGACTTTGCGGTCCACACCGGCCACACCGCAACAGGAGTTACCGAGGGGGTCGGTCCGCGCGAGGCCGACGGCTGCGCGATTCACACCGGTCACGCCACAACGGAACTCACCGCGGGCGTCGCCTCCGGCGAGACTGGCGACTCCGCGATTCACACCGGCCACGCCGCAACAGGTATCACCGGGGGAGTCGCCTCGGGCGAGACCGGCGCTTCCGCAATCCACACCGATCGCGCCGCCACGGGAGCCGCTGCGGGCGTCGCCTCAAGCGAAACCGGCGAAACCAGCGGCGCCGCAACTCGCACCCGACACACCGCTTCAGGGGCCGCCGCGAACGGGACCGGCGCCTCGGTCGTCTTCGACGGACCGAACGGCCAGGTCACGGTCGACGCCGACCTGGTCGTGGTCGCCGACGGCGTCCGCAGCAAGCTGCGCGCCCAGCTCTTCCCGCACTACCCCGGACCGGCATACGCCGGGTACACCGTCTGGCGCGGCCTGGTTCCCGCTGAGGCGGCCGACCGGATCGGCGTCCCGACGCGCCTCTCGGAGACCTGGGGGAGGGGCTCCCGGTTCGGCAGCGCCCCGATCGGCGACGGCCGCGCCTACTGGTACGCCTTCGAGAACGCCGAACCCGGTGCGGCCCATGAACACCGCGTCGCGGACCTCGTCTCGAGGTTCGCCGACTGGCACCACCCGGTCCCGGCCCTGATCGCGGCCACGCCCACCGAGGCGCTGCTCCGCAACGACGTCTACTACCTGGCCGAACCGCTCGAATCGTTCACGGCCGGAATCGTGGCGCTGCTCGGCGACGCCGCGCACGCCGTCACCCCCGACATCGGCCAAGGCGCGTGCCTGGCGATCGAGGATGCGGTCGTGCTCGCCGCAGAGCTTTCAGCGGCCGAGGTGCCCGCAGCACTGCGCGCCTACGACGCGGCCCGCCGCCCCCGCGCGGCGGCGCTCGCCCGCGAATCAGGCCGGATCGGTCGCATGCTCATGAATCCGAGCCGGATCGCCAGCGGCATCCGGGACGCGTCCGCCTCGGTCGTGCCGCCCTCGATCGCCATGAAGACGATCGCCGACATCTACGACTGGAACCCGCCCCGACTGACCTGAACGCCCGAATTGCGGGCCTTTCCCGTCGGGCCGCGCCGCTGCGGCCCGATATTTTCCTAAATTCCTATGGGAATTTGGGATTTATTGTGCCCCAACCGATCAGGAGCAAAGTAACCTGCAAACAGCCGCCGAATGCGGGCTCTCAGGCTTGGTGCATCCGCGGTTTCATGTGACGATGTCTCGGTGAACGGCATCAGGGCGTCGGGTGCAGGCGAGCAGGTGAGCAGGCGAGCGGGTGCTCCCGCCCAACCGGATGCCGAGTGCCGACTCACCCGCGAGACGATCCCGCGCCGCTCCGACACCGCAGACCCGGTGCACCGGCACCTCACCGCGACCGTCCACGAGACCGTCCGAGAGACCGTTCACGAGGCGTACACGCCCGGTCGCCCACGAGGCCGACCTGGACGACCAGCGCTTCGACGTGCCCGAAACCCACGGCACCGACAACGCCATGCGCCCACGCTCCATCGCCTTCGACCCATGGTTTGCGACCTTCGGCTTGCGACCCACGGGCTGCGACCCATGGTTTGCGACCCGCGACCCGCGACCCGCGACCCGCGACCCGCGGCGACGAGCAGACCATCGGCCAGGCCAAGCCGCTGTTCGACGGCCTCTACGAGTACTACCGCCGCCTACCGCCGCCCCATCCTCCTCGGCCGCGAACCCGCCTGAACCTCCAACGCCCCCAACGCCTAACGCGCCCAATGCCACCAACGCCTCCAACGCCTCCAACGCCTAACGCGCCCAATGCCACCAACGCTCCCAACGCTCCAATACGTAGAAGGAATGAGCAGTGAGCCAATCGCCCGACTCCTCGACTGCCGAGATCCACAGCGCCCGCAGTGACGTGGTGCCCTTCCGCACCGCCCTGAAAGCCTGGTTCATCATCTCGCTCCAGACATTCGGCGGCCCCGCCGGACAGATCGCGGTCATGCAGCGCACGCTCGTCGACGAACGCCGCTGGATCGGACAGCAGCGCTTCCTCCACGCCCTCAACTACTGCATGCTCCTGCCCGGACCCGAAGCCCAGCAGCTCGCGATCTACGTCGGCTGGCTGCTCAACGGCGTCAGAGGCGGCCTCGCCGCCGGCATCCTGTTCGTCATCCCCGGCATGGTCGCCCTGCTCGTGCTCTCGATCGTCTACGTCGCCTTCGGCGACACCACGGTCGTGACCGCCCTGTTCGCCGGACTCGCCCCGGCCGTCGTCGCCATCGTCGCCCAAGCGGTCCACCGGGTAGGCAAACGCGCCCTCTCGCACCCGCTCCTCATCGGCCTCGCCGTCGCGGCCTTCATCGCGCTGGCGCTGTTCGGGATCGCCTTCCCGATCGTCATCGCCATCGCGGCGCTCGCCGGTTGGGCCATCGGGCATTGGAGGCCCGGCATCCTGAAGAACGGCGGCCACGGCAAGGCCGACGACGGCCCCGCCCCACTCATCGCCGACGACGCCCTCCACCACGAGCCCCCGAGCGCGAAACGCGCCTTCCGCATCATCACGATCGGCCTGATCCTCTGGGCCGCACCAGTTCTCGCCGTGATCCTGCTGACCGGCACCGACTCGGTCTTCACCGCCCAGGGACTCTTCTTCTCCGGCACTGCGGTGGTCACCTTCGGCGGCGCCTATGCGGTGCTCGCCTACGTCGCCCAACGGGCCGTTGAGCATTACGCCTGGCTCTCGGCGGGCGACATGGTCAAGGGCCTCGCGCTCGCCGAGACCACTCCCGGACCGCTGATCATGGTGGTCCAGTTCGTGGCCTTCCTCGGCGCCTACAACAACCCCGGCGACATGAACCCTTGGGCCGCAGGTGTTCTCGGCGCACTGCTCACCACCTGGGTGACCTTCGTGCCCTGCTTCCTGTTCATCTTCCTCGGCGCGCCCTACATCGAACGACTGCGGAACAACCAACGGCTCTCGGCCGCCCTCACCGGGATCACCGCTGCGGTCGTCGGCGTCATCGCCAACCTTGCTCTTTACTTTGCGGTGAACACCCTCTTCGCTGAGAGCCGGGCGGTGGACGCCGGGCCGTTCCATTTCACTCTGCCGGAGCTCGCCTCGATTCGGCCTGTGGCCTTGGCCATCACCGTGATCGCCCTGGTGCTGGTGTTCGCCCTGCGATGGTCGGTCCTGCGGGTTCTCGGAGTCTGCGCCGCGCTCGGGCTGGTCGCCGGACTGTCAGGACTGCCCGTCGCCTAAGCCAGCCGGCGAACAGCAAGGGAGGGGTGCCGCGCAGCGGTACCCCTCCCTTGTCGGTTTTGTTGTCAGCCCGTGGCGCTCATCAGGGCGCCGAAGTCCTTGGGGGACAGGTCGAACACCGGGGAGTCGCTGTCGAGCTTCGAGTCCCGCAGGTGGAAGCCAGCGTCTTCGGTGCAGAAGGCGACCTCGACACAGTCGGTGTTATTGCCCCCGCCACTGAGGCTGCTCTTCCGCCAAGCCCGGCGAACCTCGACGCAGCTGGAGTCGTTGCCGCCACCGCTGCGGGTGCTCTTACGCCAAACGGTCACGCCTGTCGTCATCGTGGTAGACCTCGATCCGGATCGCCATTTTCCACAGTTTCTTGCGGAGGTCATCGTAACTCGGGATGCGGGAGGGATCATCGATGCACCAGCTCGAGTCGACGCTCTCCGTGTAGACGAACGGCGGGCAAGCGAGGTCGTTGTCACCCGGCTCGTAGATCTCGAAGTTGCTTCTTTTGGCGAGCACCGGGCCACGCAGAATGCGGATCGATACCCCGGGTCTCTTGGCCCAATTGCGTAGGTGGGCCATCTGGCCCTGATAAAGCTCTTCGGAGACCTGCCGGAGCTGGAGCAATGCCGATTCGCCGATCAGGAACTGGATGGTCGGCCTGTCGACGCGCTCCTTCAGAGCGCGCTGCCTCGTCTCCTTGAACTTCCAGCCGTTGTCGAGCCACGCGGATGTTGCAAACGGTTCGGCAAGTCGAACCACGTCGTAGTGGTACCCGTGGAGTTGCAGGGGTCCAGGGATGACCAACGCGTCGAACTTAAAGATGAAGCCGCTGTACTGCTCAGCCAGGGAAATGAACAGTGCGTTGAATCTTGTATCGGCCTGAATCGGCTCGCCCCTCTTCCGGGCGGCCGCAACCATCCGCATGTACCCGGCGCTCTCGTCGTCCATGCCGCAGGCCTTGCCGTACAGGTCTGCGAGGGCGACGGGGATGTCGGCTCGGCCGAGCTCCCAGGCTCGAACGGTGTCTTCTGATCGCGGGATTGCGTCGCCGACTTCCTTCTGTGTCCTATGCGATCTGATCCGATGAGTCCTGCCCATGGTCTTCAGGAACCACCACGCGGAATCCTCGATCACCATACCTGCCCCCAGGTTTGTGCCTGCTGTTGATTTGAGTCATCCACTATCGCACAGCCATGCTGCTTTGGAAGGCCCGGAGTGTCGTTGGGGGAGTAGCCAACCCTGAATTTTTCGGCCTATTTTCTCCTGGTCCGAGTTCTCGGCGTTCGACTCGCAGTGGACAAGTCTCTTCTTGTGACCTGCGGAAACATCGCCTAAATTCATGAGTGCCGGGAGATGGTCGAACCGCTCTCGGTGCGGTGGGGGAGCCCGGGGCCATTGCCTCACAAAGTTCCGATGTGGTCCCCGGGCTTGCATCTGTCGGATACCCGACGGTCTGAAAGGGAGAAGTGCCGATGACTATTCCGAACCAACCCGGAATGCCGGATGACGTGTTGCTTGAACGAGGTGCGTTCAGCGATGACTACCGCACCTATCGGGTCCGCGCATCAAGCGCTGATGCGCCCGACTCGTTCCAGGTGCTGACGGGGAAGGGCGACGACATCGTGCTGATCGTGTCGGGCCTGAACTCCGGCGAGCTGAAAGCGACGTGGGGCCCGTTCTGGCGGTCCTTCAAACCCAACTGGAAGATCTGGGTGGAGGAGTCGGCGTTCCGCGTCTTCTACAGCCAGCGCCAGCCGATCAGCTCGGCCCCGGTCTCGTGGGTGTTTCTGTGAAGGCTGAGACGACACTCGATGCACCCGACGACGGAGGCTGGCTCGGCGACTTCCACAGGGGCCCAGCGGTGTTCAGCGTCTTCCGGGAGATGTCGGATCGGCACCCGCTGATCCCGGACGAGTACCGGATCACCTGCAATGACGGGGCGGGTCCGCGCGTGATCTGCCGGTTCGTGGATGAACCGGAGATGGTCCCGGAGTGGTTCGGCGCCTGGAGGAACGACGAGTGGTGCGAGTGGATCCTCAACCGGGCGCTCGCCCTCGTGGCCAGCCCCGAGAACACCTGACCTTCCTCTGAACTTCCTCTGACTTTCCTCCCGGTGTCCTTGGCGCGGTAGCCCCCAGGGTCGCAGCCGAGGACACGCGAAGGGCCGGTCGATCTTGATGGGGGATCGGCCGGCCCGTTTCGACGTGGGAGTTTCAGTGAGCTTTCTCTGCAAGGTGATCGGTGCGCTGAGTGAGTTTCATGCGATCCGGTTGCGGCTCAGGTGGATCGGGAATGAGCTAAACGTCGAGACAGACCTGACCGTCGACGCGACGCCCTCGCCTGACCCGAGCCGCCGTCCACCCCGATCCGCACGGCGGCCGGGACGCCCACGACCTGTTCGCCCGTCACCGCTGAGACCGATTGCGGGGATGTCGCGATACCTGTCTTTGCTAACCTGCCGATATGTCAAAGGCCCTGAACGAAGATGCCGTTCCAGAAGGCGACGAACGGCCGAACTCCGAACAAGGTGAGAAGCAGCGCAGGAGGGAAGAGGCCCGGCAGCGCGAACGCGAACAGCGCAGGCCGCTCGTTCGGGCGGCCGCAGTCTGCGGCTCCGTGGCCGTCGCAGGACTCGCGGTCGCGGCCGGTCTGGGTCTGATGGAGTTCGGCGAAGCGGCGCTATGGATCACCGGGCCCGCCGGAATCGCGGTCTTGGCCTTCGTGGCGATCCTCGTCGTGATCGAGCGTATGAAGGCGCGCGTGGAGGACCGGATGGGCGTCGCCGGCTGGATTGGACTGAGTCTCGCGGTCCTGGCCGGAATCTCGCTGATCGCCGCATACGTCTCGTCCCTCGGTTCGGGCGATATGGTGCCTGTTGCCGTGGCAGCCGCCATCTTCAGTTCCGTGTTCGCCTTCGGGGCTCTCGGTTCCGAGTTCCTCAAGGATGTCGAGGGTGGTAATGACGTCAACACCGTCGTCCAATCGATGAACGACATCTCGAATAATCACAACTGAGGATGCTTGCCATGGTTCGCATCGGGGTTGCCGCAGGCCTTACTTAGGTAGCCCCAGGGTCGCAGTCGAGGACACACCAAGGGCCGGTCGATCTTGATGGGGGATCGGCCGGCCCGTCTCGATGCGGGGGTGTTTCAGGATGCCTGGATGTCAGCGGTTCTCAAAGCTCGAAGCTCGGAGCGAGCTCCCCACCGCCTCCACTACCGCTAGAAGTGCGGGTAACCCGGGTACCGGTATCCGGCTCCCCAGTAGGGCAGGTAGCCGTAGTGGACGTACACGCCCTCGTAGTAGGGGCGGTCCGGTTCGGGCGTGAGTTCGGGGTCGTAGACGGGGCCTGCGGCGACCTCTTCGCGGCCGCGGTCGATGTACACGTGGTCGTCGTCGATGCGCGTGACCGCGTCGACCGGAACGAGCACCTGCTTCTTCCCGATGCCGAGGAAGCCGCCGGAGCCGACTTCGAGGAATCGGACCTTGCGTTCGGGTTCGTCGATGAGGAGGGCGTCGACCGAGCCGGTCTCGTCGCCGTGCTTGTCGATCACCTTGCGGCCGCGTACGTCCTCGGCTTCGTTGGCGACGGTCAGTTCGCTGTCGCCGAGCCGGGTGAGGGTGGTCGGGATGTCGTTCATCGCGTCCCTTCCTTTCTTCCGTCTTGGTCGCCTTTGGATACCCGGGTGCGCCGAGTCTGAATCGGCGCGCTGGTGGGACGGGTCGTCAACTGCCCGCTTTCACGATGCCCGGGGCCAGAGCGGGTTCTCGGTTCCGCCTGGTGGCCACCTGGGCGGTCCACGCCACGAGCACGGTGCCGGCGATGAGCGAGCCGAGGATGTCCATCGCCAGGTCGGCGATCGTGTCGCCGTAGCCGACGCCCACCCGAACGTTCAGGACCACCAGGAAGAACCATTCGAAGAACTCCCAGACCACGCCGAGGGTGAGTCCGATCATCGCGGTGAGCAGGACCGTCGTGGTGCGGCGGTCGTCGCTTATCGGGGGCAGGAGCCTGGTACCGGCGATCATCAAATACGTGGCGGCCGCGATGGCTCCGGTCGCCAGGCAGTGCATCACCCAGTCGGTCCAGGCGAACCGCTGGTACCAGTAGGCGGTCGTGGCGAGGGTGGCGAGCGGCAGGAGTATGCAGACCGCCAGGTCGAAGGGGCTGGGGATGCGCGCGATCCGGGGGAGTATCAGGAGGGCGAACACCAGCGCGAAGAGACCGGCGACGGCGATGCTGCCGGTGATCGCGGCGGCGATGGTGCCGATGAGAACGATCAGACGGGCGAGGTCTGCGAGGAGGCCCGCGATCTTCAGGGCGGTGCTGGAGTTCTTTTTCACGGGCTTCGTTTACCCGGAGGGCGCGGATCGCAATCGAATGCGTGATCGATCGGTGCGCGAGGCGGTGTCGACAAAGGTCGCGGTCCGAGCCGACGAGCACCGGTTTCGCGGGAGGACTGGCGATGCTCTAGCTCGTGATACAGTTCTGTATCCAGATACGAAACTGTATCTGAACTCGAAGGAGGCCCGGTGGCGAAGCGGTTGAGCCGTGAGGAGAGCCGCGCGCAGACCAAGGAACGTCTGCTCGACGCGGCCGAGGAGCTGTTCGTCTCGCGCGGGGTGAACGGCACCTCCGTTGAGCAGATCGCCGAACTCGCGGGATTCAGCCGCGGCGCGTTCTACAGCAACTTCGATGGCAGGCACGAACTAGTGCTGGCGCTCCTGGAGCGCCGCACTGAGCGCGAACTCCGCGAGGTCGCGGCGCTCGGCGAGAACGCCGCGTCGTTCGCCGAGGTCATCGAAAGCCTGCGCGAGTTCAACCGGCGCCGCGCCGAGCACCTCGAGCAGTGGTACGCGCTGCGCATCGAGCTGCTCCTCTACGCCCTGCGCAACCCTGAGGCGCGCCCCCTGCTCGCCCGGCGCGAGTACCTCGCGCGTCGCGCCATGGCCGGGGGCATCGCCGAGATCCTGTCCCGGTACGGGGTCGCGCCGCCGGCCGACCCGGCCTTCCTCGGCCTGATCGTCCACGCCCTCGAAGACGGCCTGCTCATCCAGCGCCTCATCGCCCCCGAGGGCATTGACCCTGAAAGTGCTGCGCCCCAAGGCGTCTCGCATGAAGGCGCTACCGAGGGCGACGCCACCCCCGGCCCTGCCTCCACAGGCAACGCCACCTCAGGCCGCACCGCCGAAGGCATCGGCGACGAAGTCGTGGTCGACGCCTTCGAACTGCTCATCGACACCTGGACCGCCACCGCGAAGAAGACGGAGAAGTCATGACCGACCCCGACCAGCAGGTCAACCGGCAGTGGATCTTGACCGCCAGACCCGAGGGCCTGGTAGACGAGACCTGCTTCGAACTGCGCACCTCGCCCGTGCCCGAACCCGGGCCGGGCGAAGCGCTCGTCCGAGTCGTGTGGCTCGCCGCCGAACCCACGCAGCGCGGCTGGCTCAACGACGGGCCCAACTACATGAACCCGGTCGGCCTCGGCGAAGTCATGCGCTCGGGCGGCGTCGGCCAGGTCGTCGCGTCGAACCATGCCCAACTGGCCGTGGGGGACTGGGTGGCCGGCATGGTCGGCTGGCAGGACTACGTGATCGCGGAGGCGGGAGGCCTGTTCGGCCTCAACCGCGTCCCGGACGGCATCGATCCCAAGGCCATGCTCGGCATCTTCGGCTCGACCGGGCTCACCGCGTACTTCGGGATGGTCGACATCGGGCAGGCCAAGGAAGGCGACACCGTGTTCGTCTCGGGCGCCGCCGGAGCGACCGGATCGATTGCGGGCCAGATCGCCCGGCTCCTCGGGTGCCGCGTGATCGGCTCGGCGGGCGGGCCGGAGAAGTGCAAGTGGGCCGTCGAGACCGCCGGGTTCGACGCGTGCGTCGACTACCGCTCCGAAGACGTCGAGTCCCGGCTGCGCGAGCTCGCCCCGGACGGTCTCGACGTCGTGTTCGACGGTGTGGGCGGCGCAGTCCTGGACGCCGCGCTGGCGAACCTGGCCGAACGCGCCCGGGTGGTCGTGGTCGGCGGCATCTCCTCGGGCTACGGCCCGGGCGAACCGCCGCCGGGGCCGCGGAACTACCTGCAACTGGGCATCAAGCGCGCCCGCATGGAGGGGTTCATCTTCCTCGACTACCTCGAGCGGTTCCCCGAGGCGTTCGGCCGGCTCGGGCAGTGGCTCGGCAGCGGCGGACTCGTCTACGCCGAGGACATCAGCGAAGGCCTCGAGCAGGCCCCCGCGGTGCTCCGCGGCCTCTTCGAAGGCCGCAACCTCGGCAAGCAGCTCATCCGCATCGCCGACCCCGAGACCCTCGCAGAGAGCCGCTGATCGTCGCTTCATGGGACCGCTCGGCGGCTGACCTGCTGCCGATGCGCCTCCCGTCTGCCGTGAAGCGCCGGAATGCGATTGACGACCCGGCGGGGCCGTGGCAGGGTTCGGCGGATGCGAACGGTTCCGCCTCAGAGCGTGCTCGAAGCCTTTGCCGTCACCGGTGAACCGCGCCTGCTCGCAGGCGGGCAGGGCGAGACCTGGCAGGTCGGTGCCGTGGTGCTGAAGCCGGTGGGCCTGGAGGCCGAGTCCCGTTGGCGGGCTTCGGTTCTCGACGCGCTCCCGGATACCGAACGAGTGCGGATCGCCCGGCCGGTGCGCGCGGCCTCCGGCGACTGGCTGCACGAGGGCTGGGAGGCCGCGTACCACGTCGCCGGCCGCACGGACGCGAAGCGCTGGGACGCGGCGATTGAGGCCGGTGCGGCGTTCCATGAACTGCTCGCTGCAGTGCCCCGCCCGGACTTCCTCGACGACCGGGACAACTGGTGGAGCCGCGCCGACCGGGCCTCGTGGAACCTGGGGACGGTCGCGGAGGCTCCGGTCCTGCGGCGGCTGATGGAGGCCCGGGAGCCGGTGTCGATGGTGGAGCAGATGGTCCAAGGCGACCTGCTCGGCAACGTCCTCTACGAGCCGGGCCTGCCGCCGGCGATCATCGACTGGTCGCCCTACTGGCGTCCGACCTCATGGGCCGCGGCGGTGGCGGTGGTCGACGCAATGTGCTGGAACGGCGCCGGCGACGATCTGGTCGACCGCTGGGGCCACCTCGCGCAATGGTCGCAGACGCTGTTGCGCGCCTTGCTGTTCCGCATGATCACCGACCTCGAGGTGGCGAAGTCGCGAGGCGAGGAGTGGCAGCCGCACCCGGCCTACGACCCCGTCGTGGGGCTCGTCCTCGAGCGCCGCTGAGCGACCACTGAACCAGGAGGACCAATGCGACGTGGCGAAGTGGGCTCGACTACTAGGGGTGCACACGGGTGAGGAAGTCGCGGACCAGCGCCGCGACCTCGTCCAGGTTGGTCTCCAGTGCCCAGTGCCCGCCGTCGAGGAGGTGCAGTTCCGCTCCCGGGAGGTCGCGCAGGTACGCGCGGGCGGACACCTCGGGCATGTAGCCGTCCTGGGGCCCCCAGGCGATCAGCGTCGGCGGCTGGTATTCGCGCAGGTAGGCCTGGTAGCGCGGGAACCATTCGAGGTTCTCGCGCAGCCCTTCCATGAGGCCGGTCATGATCTCCCGGCGCTCGGAAGTGCGCAGTTGCGCCCAGGCCAGGGTCCAGAGGTCCGGCGGGATCAGCTCGGCGAGGTCCTCGCGCACGTCGTTCAGGAACTCCTCCCGGAAGCCCTCCTTGCTCACCGCCGCCTCGAGCGCGGCGCGGCCCTCCGGTGTGGGATTCGCCCAGTATTCCTGCAGGCCTTTGTATTTGGGGCCGAGCTCGTCTTCGTAGATGTCGCCGTTCTGGATGATGAGCGCGGCGATCCGCCGCGGCTCGGCGATGGCGTGGCGCAGCCCGATCTGGGACCCGTAGTCGTGCAGGTAGAGCGCGTACCGGTCGAGGCCGAGCCGGTCGGTGAACCGCCGCAGGAACTCGGCGTAGCCGTCGAAGGTGCAGGAGAACTGGTCGGGCTTCGGGGTGCCGCTGTGGCCGAAGCCGGGGAAGTCGGGTGCGATCGTGCGCCACTGGTCGGCGAGGGCGGGCATGAGGTTCCGGAACTGGTACGAGGAGCACGGATAGCCGTGCGGCAGCAGCACGACCGGCCCGAACGCCGGTCCGGCCTCCCGATAGAAGATCTCGATGCCGTCGAGATCGAGGCGGTGGTGCCGGACGCTCCGGTCCGGAGCCGAGGGGCCGGTTTGCGCGGCCCGTGCGGTGTCCATGTCCGTCTCCGATCGTCCGGTTTGCTGAAAAGGGCGCGGTCTCCGTGGCTTTCCGCCCTTGGCCGGTCCTAAACGCCGCAAACTGTCCGGCCGTGCGGCGGCGCATTGCGGCCGGCCCTCACGACCAAGGAGCGCCGCTCGCGCGGTGCGGCCTATGTCCGCGTCGAGGACCGCGCCGCCATTGCCGACCCGCGAAGGACGGTCAGCGGAGGGCGTCGAGCAGCTCTGAAACCGGTCCGATCATCAGCATGCCGCTTCCGGCTCCGGCCAGTTCGGCCGCCGCCGGGGTGAGCGCGGCAGCCGCCCTCTCTTTCATCGCTTTGTCGCCCAAGGCGATCGCTGCGTGTCCGGTGAGGGCCCACATCGCTTCCATGAGCAGGTCTCCCGGCGGCACCGGCGTTCGCCGCAACGCCGCCGCCGCCTCGTCCCGCAGTCCCGCCTCAATCAGCAGCAGCGGCCGCACCCAGGGTTCGTAAGGGCCCCAATCAATGTCGTCCCCGAACTCCAGCGGCCTCCCGTGCCGCAACCGCAGCCCCAGCAGCGCGAGCGGCAGCAGACCCCGCTGCACCCCCGGCATGCCCGCACCGTCGAGCCGCACCGCCGCCGCCCGATAGGCGGCCTCGGCCGCCTCGAACGGGGCATCCCCGGCCGCGAGCCGCATGGCCCGATACCATTCGGTGAAGACTTCCGCACCAGGGCGCTCGTGGCGCTCGGCGAGGGCGTCCACCGCAGCGGCGTGCTCGTCCGCGCCGTCGAAGTCCGCCAAGGCGCTCAGTGCCTGGAGGCGGATCAGATGCCCGAGGATCGCGTACGCGGGCAGCCGATGCCGGGTTGCGAGTGCGACCAGTTCGGCCCCGATCCGGTCCCGTTCCGGGGCCAGCCCGGTGCGGTGGAAGGTCTGCATGAACACGCCGTTGAGCGCGAACGCCAGCAGCGCGGGGTCGCCCAGCTCCCGGGCCAGCCGCTCGGCTTCGCTCGCGGCCTCGGCCGGGCGCGGCCCCGGCACGCCCCGGGACTCGACCGCGATGACCGAGAGCAGGCGGGCCCGGTCGACCTCGTGCGCGTCGGACCCCAACCGCGCCAAGGCATGTTCGGCAGCGGCCACGATCCGGGCGGACCGGGCAGGGTCGTCCGAACGCGTCCAGATCGCGGGCACGTCGTACCCGCCGATCACCCGCGCCGCCAGCTCCGGGTCGTCCAACCGCTCGGCCGCCGCGACCGTCGCGGCCCGCTGCTCCTGCGCCGTCCCGAGCCCCGCACCGCCCGTCAGGGCGAGGCTCCGCAGCAGACCCACAGTGGACTCCAGTCGTGCCGGCGACTGCGGCCCCACCGTCTGGTCGTACGCCGCAGCCGTTGCGGCCCAGACCTGTTCGGCTCCTTCGCCACCGGGATCGGTTTGGCGCAGGAGGTCGGTCTCCAGCCGCCGCAGACGCACGTTCGGCTCCACACCGTGCCGCTCATCGAGCAGCGACCTGGCCCGCCGCAGCACCGCGAGCGCATCCGCCTGCCGCCCAGCGCGGTACAGCGCGAGCGCCAGCAGCCGCCAGGCCTCCTCGCGCCACGGGTGCTCGGCTACCAGCGCGTCCAGCTCCGGCACCGCCTCGCCCGGCCGCCCCAGCTCCAGCAGCACCCCGGCCCGCCGCTCGACCGCCGCCAACCGCAGCTGCTCGAGCCGGGCCCGCTCGGTCCCGGCCCAAGCCTCGTCGAAGTCCGCGTACGCCGGACCGCGCCAATCCCCAAGGGCCCCATCGAGCAGCGCGAGCGCCCGATGCGGCGGCGCATCGAGCGCCTCCGCGACGGCCGCCTCGAACCGCCAGGCGTCCACGGCCTCAGGCTCCGCCCGCAACGCGTACCCCGGCCCCTCGGTCACCAGCAGTCGCGCCGGCGTACGCGGGCGCCGGTCCGGCTCCAGCGCGCGCCGCAGCGCCGCCACGAACGTCCGCACCGCGCCCACCGCACCCGCGGGCGGCTCGCTCCAGAGGTCGTCCACGAGCCGGTCCACCGGCACCACCCGGCCGTGCGCGGCCACCAGCCGCGCCAGCACCGCCCGGTGCCGAGGACCCCGCAGATCCAGCTCGGACCCGGCCTCGTCCCAGGCCAGGACCGGGCCGAGAACACCGATTCGCACGAGCAAGGGCACCTCCGTCCGCCGCCAAACTATCGCGCTCATCGAACGCTCATCGGCGACTCGCAGACTCGGGAGACCCACCGAACCAGAAGGAGCGACCATGAGCCTTTCCATACCGGGCTTCGCACACCACCGCATCCCCGTCGACCAAGGCGTCTCCCTCGATGCGGCCGTAGGCGGCGAGGGCAGCCCCGTCGTCCTGCTCCACGGCTTCCCGCAGACCCACCTCATGTGGCGGCACGTCGCCGCCGACCTCGCGGCCGACCACACCGTCATCGTCCCGGACCTGCGCGGCTACGGTGCGAGCGACAAGCCCGCCGAGGACGGCCCCGACACGTACGCGAAGCGCACGATGGCCGCCGACATCGTGAACCTCGCCGAACGGCTCGGCCACCGGCGGTTCGCGCTGGCCGGGCACGACCGGGGCGCGCTCGTCGCGGTCCGCGCCGGGCTCGACCACCCCGAGGCGGTCTCGCACCTGGCGATCCTCGACGTGCTCCCGACCCTGGACATGTGGGAGGTCCTGCACGGCGCGAACGCGGCGGTCGCGTTCCACCTCTACCTGATGGCCCAGCCGCCCGGCCTGCCCGAGCGGATGATCGCCGCGAGCGCCGACGAGTTCTTCGGGTTCTTCCTCGACGCCTGGACCAAGGACCCCGAGGCGATCCCGGTCGCGGTGCGCGCGGCATACCTGCGGGCCTCCCGCGAGGCCGTGACCTCGATCGTGGCCGACTACCGCGCCTCGGCGGGCGTCGACATCGAGCACGACCGGGCCTCCCGCGCGAACGGCGACCTCCTGCGGATGCCGGTGACCGTGGTCCAGCAGGACTGGGGCGCGGCCCTCGGCTACGACGCCGCGGCCTTGTGGCGGGCCTGGGCGCCCGACCTCGACCACCGGCTCACCGACTCGGGCCACTTCATGGCCGAGGAGGACCCGGTTATGGTCGCCAAGACGCTGCGGGAGCTGTTGGCGCGCTAGCGAAAAGGCGTGCCCTCCGGTTCGGAGGGCACGCCTGCCTGCGATCAGGCGGTCGCGGGTTCGACCGCCCGCCGCCACAGGGTCGCCGAGAGCCAGACGACGGCCGCGGCGAGGACCACGAGCGCGAGCTGGAGCGCCATCTCGGGGACGAGCGCGCGCAGCCCGATCGGGAACGTGGCGGCGGCGTACAACGCGAGCGGAACCCGCGGCGCGCCGCTGCGCCAGAGCCCCGCCGCGCAGCGAACCCCGGCACTTCCAGTACCTCTTCGCCGCCGACCTCGACAGCTTCGGCCTCGACCAGTCCCTGCGCCTCGACCTCATCGCCTCGGTCCTCGACCTCGCGGCGGCCCGCCTCGAAGTCGGCAAGGACGAAGCGCTGGCCTGGCGGCTCCGCGTCCACGGCGCGATCTGGCTCGACACCGTGCAGCGCCTCGCGGGCCAGCCCGACCGGTTCGACACCGCCGCGGCGCTCAAAGGCGCCGCATAAGTCCTCGGGCCGCGGCTCCTACCAGAGGGTCTCCTTGTACGCCTGGTCGAGCCGCCGGTCGGTCTGCTCCGCGGTGCCGTCGACCGCGAGCTGGTCACGGAAGATCTGCCCGAGCGTCGGCAGTGAGGCGCGGTCCGGCCAGGCCTCTGGCTTCCACAGCTTGGACCGCATGAAGGCCTTGGCGCAGTGCATGTACGCGGTCTTCACGGAGACGACGAGGACGCTGATCGCCGGCTTCCCCTCCACCGCCATGCGTTCGCGCAGCTCCGCATCCACAGTGACCCGGGCGTCGCCGCTCACGCGCAGCGTCTCGTTCATGCCGGGGATCACGAACAGCAGGCCGACGGCCGGGTTCAGCACGACGTTCTCGAGGGTGTCGAGGCGGTTGTTGCCGGGGCGGTCGGGGATGGCGATGGTGCGGTCGTCGAGCACCTCGGCGAAGCCGGGCCGGTCGCCCTTCGGCGTCACGTCGGCGTTGCCCTCCAGGTCGGACGAGCCGATCAGCACGAACGGGCTCCGCGCGATGAAGGACCGGCAGTGCCCGTCGAGCCGCCCCAGCTCCTTGCGGACGGCGACGTCCGACGCGTCCGGCGTCTTGTAGACCGCGCGCAGTTCCTCGTGCGAACCGATGAAGTCCACGATCTCCTCCAAGCCGCGTGCAACGGCGACACTCGGCGAACTGCGCTCGACCTGCGCCATCCGACCGTCACGAAAATACTAGTCAGGCGAGCATATAGGAGGCGCCCGGAATCCGCAGGCCGCCCGCTTCCCCTCCCCGCGCGCTTCGAATACCGTTGGGGTCCTTGCCCCTCACCCCGCTCGAGAGGACGACCATGGAGGAAATCCACGTCACCGCCCGTGCCTTCGAGCTGAGCCTGGCCCTCGAGGCGATGGCATTCGGCGGCGAGCAGCCCCTCTCGTTCGACGCGCCGATCGACTGCGTCAACTGCGAGGGCTCCGGCCGCGACGAGGACGCGGTCTGCTCGTTCTGCGACGGGATCGGGATCATCACCGACCGCCGGCGCACCGCGATCACGATCCCCGGCGCCCTCGACGACGGCGAAGTGCTGGAGCTGCACGCCGAAGGGCTCGGGACCCTCACCGTCACCGTGCGGGAGCAGCCGCACCCGGTGTTCAAGCGGGCCGGCGAGCACCTGCGGACCTCGCTCGACGTGCCCGCGAAAGTGCTCGCCACCGGCGGCATCGTCAACGTCGAGACGCTCGACGACGACCGGGAGCTCGAGATCCCGGCCGGCAGCGGCGAGGGCACGGTCGTACGGCTGCGCGGCCACGGCTACCCGTCCAAAGAGGATCCGGAGCGGCGGGGCGACCTGCTCGTCAAGCTCAGCGAGACGCCGGCGACCACGCCGGTGGAGCGCGAGGAGCGGCGCTGGGGCGTGAGCCTGACGGCCGTCGGGATCGCGGTGGTCCTCTTCGGCATCGGCATCATGGTCACCGCGCTCGTGATCCGGTCGAACGCCACAGTCTGCGAACCGGGCGGGAACACCGTCTGCGCGATCGCCGCCGACGGTCCGGTGGCCGACGAGACCGACTTCGCCGAGGCGCGGCGCCGCGAGCAGAACGAGGACGCGGCGCTGGGCGTTGCGATCGGGATCGCCGTGATGATCGCCGGAGGCTGGCTCACCACGCGGGGCATCAACGAGATGGGCCGCGACCGAAACGAGCAGCGCCGCACCTGAGCGCGCCGAGGAGCGGCGGAAGGGGTCCTGTTCGCCCCGGTGCTCACGGCAGCGCGCCTTGCGCCCGCACCTGCATCGCATTGCGCCGCATACGGGTCACGGATCTCATTGCGCCGCAATGCACCGCATCGCGCCGGGACTCGGCCGTGCGACCGGCGGCTACCATGGCGCGGTGACCGCCGCGTTCTTCACCGGGCTCGCCCTCGGACTGGCCCTGATCGTGCCGATCGGCGCGCAGAACGTGTTCGTCTTCGGCCAGGGCGTCTCGCTCGGCATGCCGCGGGCGCTGTGGGCGGTCGTCGCCGCGGCCGTGTGCGACACGATCCTGATCGTCCTCGGCGCGGCCGGCACCTCGGCCCTGCTCGACTCCGTGCCCGGCCTGCGCCCGGCGATGCTCGCCGCCGGTGCGCTCTTCCTCACCTACCTCGGCGTGAAGTCCCTGCGCACCAAGCCGACCGAGTTCGACGACGAGACCGGCACCTGGTCGCGCGGCCAAGTGCTGCGCCGCACCGCGGCCGTCTCACTGCTCAACCCGCACGCCATCCTCGACACCGTGGGCGTGCTCGGCGCGGCCATCGCCGCCCAGGCCGCGGCCACGCGTCTGCCGTTCGCGGTCGGTGCGGTGTTCGCGTCCTGGACCTGGTTCCTGGTGCTCGCCACCGCCGCACACGCCTTGCGCCGCGTGATGACGAAGGAGCGCCGCGTCTGGTTCGACCGGATCTCCGGCCTGATCCTGCTCGTCTTCGCGGGCTGGCTCGCCGTCGAGTTCGTCCAGACCCTCGCCTGAGGGCCGATCGCCCCCGAGTCCGACACATGTTTGGATGAGAACATGGAACATGAAAGAATCCTTACAGAACGGCTCCGCGAGGCCGGGTACGTCGCCCGGACCGTCGAGCGGGCCGTCGGCGGCGCGGTCGCCGTCGCCGGTCTGGTCACGCTCGAAGACGGCACCCAACTCTTCGCCAAGACCCTCCTCGACCTCCATCCCGACCACGCCGTCGACGTGTTCGACGTCGAATCCGCCGGCCTCACCGCGCTCCGCGATATCGGCGGCGCGCACACCCCAGAGGTACTGCTCGCGACCCAGCGGCTGCTCGTACTCGAGAAGATGGAGCCGCGCCGCGACGACGCCGCGTTCTGGGAGCGGCTCGCCCACACCGTCGCCGCACTGCACGCCACCACCGGCGACCGGTTCGGCTGGCACCGCGACGGCTGGCTCGGTCGCCTCCGCCAGGACAACACCTGGGAGCAGGACGGGCACGTCTTCTTCGCCGAGCGGCGGGTCCTGCGCTGGCTCGCGGAGCCGCTGGTCGACGCGGCGTTCGACCGCGAGGAGCGCGAGGCCTCGAGCGGCTCTGCGCCGCCCTCCCGGAGCTCATCCCGCCGCAGCCGCCGTGCTTGAACCACGGCGACCTCTGGCAGGAGAACATCCTCGCCACCGCTGCGGGCGAGCCGGTGCTCATCGACCCGGCCGTGCACTACGGCTGGCCCGAGTCCGAGCTCAGCATGCTCTGGTGCGCGCTCCGCCCGCCGGTCTCGGAGCGGTTCTTCGCCGTGTACCGGGAGATCGCTGGCCTCGACGACGGCTGGGAGGAGCGGCTGGCGATCCTGCACCTCAGGGAGCTCCTCAGTGTGATCGCCCACGATGACGACCGCGACGGGGGCGCCGCGCACGGCGTCCGAGAGGTCGTCAAGCCGTTCCTGCGCCGCGGCTAGCAGGTGTCCTGCGAGGACACGGATCGCCGCCGCTGACGTGCATCTGGGCAAAAGATCCGATTATGGCATGTGAGTCCGCTCCATGCCTGAACGCCGCCGCCGCCTCAGCGGTACAATTGGGGAGAGCCGCAGTGCTGCCGTGAACTGGTGGAATGTCCGCGGGACGACACCGGGCACCTCATCGGAGGCACCGGCCGTTCCGAAGTGCCGAGGACGCAGGTGACGCTGCGGCCGGCGCAGCGCGGCTGAACGGCCTGTCATCAGTGTTTCCGCCGCTGGTGATCCGCGAACACGACACGATGGGACCTGCTTATGCTCGCACCGACACCGAACGTCATCCTCTGGTCCGGCCTCGCCGACATGGTTCCCAGCCGGGCGCGCGTGTTCCGCGACGCCTTCCGCCGCAACGGGTACACGCTCACCGGGTCACGCACCGCCATCTGCGACGTGATCGCCGCCCTGACCTCCACGGATGCCGGTTCGGTCACGGCCGCATCGGAGTCGACCGGGCAGGCCGTGACGTTCGATGCCGATGACGCCGAGCTGTTCGCGGCCGCGGTCGCGGACTTCGTCGCGAACGAGCGCGAGCAGCGGCACGCGTTCCGGTAGACCGGGACCTTCGCGAACGCTTCCGGCAGCGGTCGGCTTCGACGCCAGACCGCTCCGGTAGCCGTGAAAAGCGCGAACCGCGCATATCAGGGCCGGACTTCGTCCGGCCCGTTTGCGTGCCCGCGGTTCAGCGCCGCCCTCTCGGGCGCAGCCGCCCGCCCGGCAGCGGGGGCGCGGGGATCCGCTGGTCGCCGTGCCCCTCCACGCGGCCGAACCGGGTCTGATCCGGGTCCTCCCAAGCGGTGCGGGCGGCGACGATGTCCTCGTGGGAACGTCCGACGAAGTTCCACCACATCACCAGCTCCTCGGCGAACGGCTCGCCGCCGAGCAGGAACACCGTGGCGCCCTCGTCCGAGGCGAGCGGCAGCGCGTCGCGGCCGGTGCCGAGATAGAGCAGCGGGCCGCGTTCGAGGCGTGTGCCGTCCACCTGCAGCGCACCGGCGATGACGAGCACCGCGTGCTCGAAGTCGGGCCGCAGCGGCACCACCGGAGCCGCGCCGGGCTCGATCGTTATCTGCGCGCCCACGATCGGCGTGTACACGGTCGCGGGCGAGGCGGCGCCGGCGAGTTCGCCGAGGGCCACGATGCCTTGCGCGCCTTCGAGTTCGAATCGCGGGAGCGCGACGTGCCGCTCGAAGCCCGGGGTGATCCCGTGTCCGCCGCCGGGCAGCGCGACCCACAGTTGCAGGCCTTCGATGAGCGGAGCCTCGCCCAGCGAGAACTCGGAGTGGGCGATGCCCGGGCCGCTGGTCATGAGGTTGAGCTGCCCGGGGCGCAGCAGCACGTCGGAGCCGAGGCTGTCCCGGTGCCGGATCTCGCCCGCCACGGGCCACGTCACGGTCTGGAGCCCGGAGTGCGGGTGGGGGAGCACCGCCATGTCCGTGCGTTCGGGCCCGAACTGGTCGAGGAAGCACCAGGCGCCGACGGTGGGGATCTCGCGCTGCGGCAGGGTGCGGCTGACGTGCATGGCGCGGACGCCGCCGAGCGGCACGTCGCGCGCCTCCAGCAGGACCGACTCGGGCCCGGCATGGCCGGAGGGCCGGCAGGGCTCTTCCACGGGGCGGACCTCGAGATTGCTCACGCGGTCACCTTAGCGCGGGAGCGGGGGACCGGACCTGCACCGCGCCATCGCGGGTGTTGAAAGAATATATATCGACAACGAGGCATTGCGCCTCGGTCAGCCGGTCTCGCTCCGCTTCGGGGCCGGAACCGCGGCGACGCCGCCGAGGAACAGCTCGATCCAGCGCTCACGGGCCTTGGGCGGCTGGTCGACCGGGGCGGTGGCGAAGAGGATGAAGAAGTCCTCGATGTCGAGGTCGGCCCGCAGGTGGCCGGATTGCTTGCCCGCCTTGATGATCCGTTCCATGGCGGCGGTGCCGCGCTCGATCGGCCGGGCGATGTCGTACTGCGCGCCGAGGGCGCGCGCGGCGGCCTTCGCGGCCTGGTCGCTGGCGGCGAGCTCGACCGTGGTGAGGAGGAACCGCCGGAACTCCGCGAGGGCGTCGGCGCCGGCTTCCATGCGGTCGGCCGTGGCCTCGACCTCGGTCATGATCCACTCGACGTGGGATTCCACGACGGCCGCGACCAGGGCGTCCTTGGTGGGGAAGTGGCGGTAGAGGGTGCCGACCGCGACGCCGGCCTCCTCGGCGATGGCCTCCATGCGGACCTCGGGTCCGTGGACGACGATCTGCCGGTCGGCGGCCTCCAGGATCTTGGAGCGGTTGCGGGCGGCGTCGGCGCGCAGCGGGCGTTCCGCGGTCATCCCGTCTCCTCTCGTTCGGACCCGCATCGTATGGCATCGCGATTTCGCGACGCGCACCGTGAAGCTTGCAATAACCTGAATCATGGTTCATGATGAAGATGAACGCAAATTCAGCTTATCTCGCCTCCAGGCATATGCTCGAGGCGAAACCGACAGGAGACATCGATGAGCAGCAGGCAGTGGACCGCCGCCGACATCCCCGACCAGACCGGCCGCACCGTCGTCGTCACCGGCGCGAACAGCGGCCTCGGCATCGAGACCGCCCGCGCCCTGGCCGGGCGCGGCGCCCACGTCATCATGACCGCGCGTTCGGAGGGCAAGGGCCGCAAGGCGGCCGAGGAGATCCGCGCCGACCACCCGCGCGCGAACCTGGAAGTGCGCACGCTCGACCTCGAAGACCTTGACTCGGTGGCCGCGTTCGCGGACGGCCTGGTCGCCGACCGGAACCGCCTCGACCTCCTCGTCAACAACGCCGGGGTCATGGCGGTGCCGCGGAGCCTGAGCCCGCAGGGCCAGGAGCGGCAGTTCGCCACCAACCACCTGGGCCACTTCGCGCTCACCGGGCGGCTGCTGGGCCTGCTCGAGGCGGGCCGGGACCCGCGCGTGGTCACCGTCTCCTCGCTGGCGCACCGGAGCGGGCGCATCCACTTCGAGGACCTGACCGGCGAGCGGCGCTACAGCGCGGTCGGGTTCTACTCGCAGTCGAAGTTCGCCAACGCGGTGTTCGGCCTCGAGCTCGACCGGCGGCTGCGGGCGGCCGGGAGCCCGGTCCGCAGTCTGATCGCGCACCCGGGGTTCTCCGCGACCAAGCTCGTGGACAACGGCATGAACGCGCCGGCCCGGCTGATCACGAACCTCATCATGCCGTTCGTGACGCAATCGCAGGCGGAGGGGGCGCTGCCGCAGCTGCGCGCGGCCACCGACTCGAAGGCGCAGGGCGGGGAGTACTACGGCCCGGACGGCAAGCGCGAGCGCAAAGGCGCGCCGGTCGTGGTCGACACGATCCCGGAGGCCAAGGACAGGGAGACGGCCGCGCGGCTGTGGACGCTCTCCGAGGAGCTGACCGGCGTGAAGTTCGAACTCGCCGCCGCCTGACGCCTATGGCGCGGTCTCGTCCAGGTGCCTGATGATGCGGGCGGCGATGTCGCCGAGGGCGTCGAGGTCCTCGGGCGGGATCGCGTCGAGCACGAGGCGGCGGACGGCGGCCACGTGCTTGGGCGCGGCGGCTTCGATCGTCTCCCGGCCCTGGTCGGTGATGGTGACGAAGGCGCCGCGGCCGTCCTCGGCGCACTCCTCGCGGGCGACGAGGCCGCGCTTGATCATGCGGGCGATCTGGTGCGAGAGGCGGCTCTGCTCGAAGTCGATGGCCTTGGCGAGCTCCTGGAAGCGCAGGCGCCCGGCCGAGTCGTCGGTCAGGGCCACGAGGATCGCGAAGTCGGGGCCGGACAGCTTCGACTGCGTCTGGAGCTCACTGCCCAGGCGGGCGGTGAGCTTCTGGTTCAACCGGATGAAGGCGCGCCAGGAGTGCTGCTCGCGCGGGCTCAGCCACTGGGTCTCGTCGTTCATGATGGCACCATCCTACCCGGTTCTTGACACATCATCTATCGCGAGCTACAGTTCGCCATGAAGAACATGACGCATCATGTACGGCTGCGGGACCACCGCACCGGGTGCGCCGTGAAGGAAAGCAGAGGCATCGCCATGCCCGCCGTCACCGTCGAAGACGTCCTCGTCCTGCCCCGCCTGCCGCTCCCCGACCCCGCCCAGACCCGCTTTCGCGAGGTCAAGCGCCTGGTCACCGCGCCGCTCGGCATGGAAGGCGAAGGCTTCCAGGTCCGCCGCGGCTTCGCGGGCATCCCGATGCACGAACTCGACCCGTTCGTCCACTTCGACCACATGGGCGAGGTCGACCTCGCCCCGGGCGAGCCCACCGGCGCGCCCTGGCACCCGCACCGCGGCTTCGAGACCGTCAGCTACGTCATGGACGGCGTCATCGAGCACGAGGACTCCAACGGCGGCGGCGGGCGCATCAGCGACGGCGACACCCAGTGGATGACCGCCGGAGCCGGCATCCTCCACAACGAGATGCCGCCCGAGAGCTTCGTGATGAGCGGCGGCGTCGTGCACGCCACCCAGCTGTGGGTCAACCTGCCGCGCGCCCAGAAGTTCGTCGCCCCGCGCTACCAGGACATCCGCGGCCGCGAATCCGCGCTCGTCACCACGCCCGACGGCGGATCGCTGATCCGCATCATCGCGGGGGACATCGCCGGGCACCGCGGCCCGGGCTCCACCTACACACCGGTCACCTTGGCGCACATCACCGTCGAGCCCGGCGCGCAGGTGGACCTGCCGTGGCACCCGGAGTACAACGCGATCGTCTACGCCCTCTCGGGCGCGGGCACCGTCGGCACCGACCGGCGCCCGTTCCAGATGGGACAGACGGCCGTGTTCGGTCCCGGCGACGCGATCCGCGTGGCGGCCTCGCCGCTCCAGGACTCGCGCACGCCCAAGCTCGACCTCTACGTGCTCGGCGGGCAGCCCATCCGCGAACCGGTGGCGCACTACGGGCCGTTCGTCATGAACACCCGCGCCGAACTGGTGCAGGCCTTCGAGGACTACCAGGCCGGGCGCCTCGGCGTGATCCCCGCGAAGCGCCTCCCGCACACCGACTAAGGGTGCTTGAGCGAGCGGCCCTCGACGACCAGGTCCTGGTAGTCGGGGTGCCGCTCGATCCAGCTCGCGTAGTAGGGGCACAGCGGCCGCACCCGCTCGCCCCGCGAGCGCACCTCGTCCAGCGAGACCCGCACCATCACCGAAGCCGCGCCCTTGCCCTGGGCTTCGGGGAACACCACGGTGTGGGTGAACGTGACGATCCCCTCGCGGCGCACGTACTCGGCGTAGCCCAGCAGCTCCCCGTCCTCGTGCACCTCGTAGCGGCTGCGTTCCGGCGCATCGGTCACGTCCACGTCCTGCCTCCTTAGGCCTCCCGCCAAGCATGGTCCCCCCGGGCCGCAGCGTCCACCGAACGCGGAGTCTTAGCGGTCCCGGCGGAATCGTGGAATCCTGGGGCGAAACGGCATCGAGAGCGGAGACCCCACGATGGTGAACGAGGAGTACCGGTTGCGCAGCCTGCCGGTGGACACCGGCGCGACCGGAACCCGGACCGAGACCGATTCGATGGGGCCGATCAAGGTCCCCGCCGAGCACTACTGGGGCGCGCAGACCCAGCGCTCCCTGCACCACTTCGCGATCGGCGAGGACCGGATGCCCACCGCCGTCTACCGCGCCTTCGGCCGCGTCAAGCAGGCCGCCGCGCTCGTGAACGCCGCCGAAGGCCTGCTCGACCTGCAGCTCGCCGAGGCCATCGTCGTCGCGTCGGGCGAAGTCGTCGCCGGCGACCTCGACGCGGAGTTCCCGCTCTCGGTGTGGCAGACCGGATCCGGGACCCAGACCAACATGAACGTCAACGAGGTCATCGCCAACCGGGCCAACCAGCTCCTCGGCGGCGAACTCGGCACCAAGACCCCCGTCCACCCCAACGACCACGTCAACCTGAGCCAGTCCTCCAACGACAGCTTCCCCACGGCCATGCACGTCGCGACCCTCCTCGCGCTGCGCGACCACACCCTCCCGCAGCTCGACGCCCTCACCGAGGCCATTCGGTTCAAAGCCGAGCAGTGGGTCGACGTCGTCAAGATCGGCCGCACCCACCTCCAGGACGCCACCCCGCTCACGGTGGGCCAGGAATGGTCCGGATGGGCCGCTCAGCTGCGCGATGCCCGTGTGCGCCTTGAAGACTCGCTGACGAGCATCTGCGGCCTCGCCGCCGGCGGCACCGCGGTCGGCACGGGCATCAACGCCCCCGAAGGCTTCGGCGAGGCCATCGCCGCGAAACTCGCCGAGCTCACCGGGCTGCCGCTGGTGACCGCCCCGAACAAGTTCGCGGCGCAGGCGTCCCTCGACGGCATGGTCGCCGTGAGCGCCGGCCTGCGCGGCGTCGCGGTCGCACTCATGAAGGTGGCCAACGACATGCGCTGGCTCGCCTCCGGCCCGCGCGCCGGGTTCGCCGAGCTGCGGCTCCCGGCGAACGAGCCGGGCTCCTCGATCATGCCGGGCAAGGTCAACCCCACGCAGCAGGAGGCCACGCTGATGGTGTGCCTGCAGGTGATCGGCGAGGACTCGATCGTCGCCGCCGCCGGCGCGCAGGGGCACTTCGAGCTCAACACGATGCGGCCGGTCGTCATCGCGAACGTGCTCCACTCCGCCCGCATCCTCGGCGACGCCGCCGAGAAGCTGAAGGAGTTCAGCGTCGAAGGCACGGAACTCGACCGGGAGAAGATCGCCGAGCACGTCGACCGCTCGCTCATGCTCGTGACCGCGTTGAGCCCGCACATCGGCTACGACAAGGCCACCGAGATTGCGCACAAGGCCGATGAGGAGCGCACGACCCTGCGGGAGGCCGCGCTCGCGCTGGGCGTGAGCGCCGCGGACTTCGACCGCATCGTCGACCCGGCGACCATGGTCGGCGACCCGCGGCGGGACCTCGGCCTCGCCTAGCGCCTGTCCTGTGCATCAGCGAGCGGGCGAACGACCGGTCTGATGCACAGGACGGGCGCTGAGGCCCGCCAAGGGACCGGTGAACTCGGGCACGATCGGAGCGGATCGTGAAACATCCGCGCACGCGCGGGCGTTGCGCGGCATATGAAGACTCCGCAGTCCCTCCGGCTCTCGCTGCTCGACCGCGCCGTCATCGCCAAGGGCGAGACGCCCGCTGAGACCCTGCGCGACCTCGTGGGCAACGCCAAGCAGGCCGAGGACCTGGGCTTTCACCGCTACTGGGTAGCCGAGCACCACAGTGTGCCCGGCATCGCCGGTTCCGCGCCCACGGTGCTGGCGGCGGCGGTCGCGGCGGCCACCTCGCGGATCCGGGTCGGCACCGGCGGCGTGATGCTGCCCAACCACCGGCCGCTGGTGGTCGCCGAGCAGTTCGGGGTCCTGGAGTCGCTCTTCGAAGGCCGCATCGACATGGGCCTGGGCCGCACCCTCGGCTTCGTCCCGGCCGTCCGCGCCGCGCTGGGTCACGACCTGGACGAGGCCGACCACTTCGACGACCTCCTGGCCGAGCTCCTCGGCTACTTCTCCGGTGAGCAGACCTCCCACCCGGGCGTGCACGCGCGGCCCGGCGAAGGACTGCGCCCCGAGCCCTTCGTCCTGGCGGTCGGCTCCGGCGGCGAGTACGCCGCCAAGCACGGCGTCGGCCTGGTCATCGCCCCGTCGAAGGGGCTCGCGGCGACGCGCGCCAAGATCGACGAGTACCGGCGCGGCTTCCGGCCTTCAGCGTGGCGGACCGAGCCGTACGTCGTCGTCGCGCAGACCGTCGCGGTCGCCGAGACCCGCGAAGCCGCCGAGGACCTGCTGCTCCCCGAGCAGTGGTCGACCGCGTTGTCCCGCACCAGAGGCGAGTTCCGGCCGCTGCTGCCGCCCGGCGAGATCCGGGCGGCCGAGAAGTCCAGCCGCGAATCCAAGTACCTCGAGCAGGCGCTGACGGGCGCGGTCTACGGCACCGCCGACGAGGTGGCCCCGCGCCTGACCGGTCTCGTCGAGGCCACCGGGGCGGACGAACTCCTCATCGGCACCTCGTCCTACGACCGCAAGGCCCTCTTCGACTCCCACCGCCGCCTCGCCGAACTCGCCGGACTCTAGTCGGCGGGGCACTCCGCCAATTCGGGGACGTTCCCGTGGTCGGCGACGGTGCCCGTCTGGGCGTCGTAGTCGAGTTCGGACGGGACCTCGGCCGGGTCGTCGGCGAAGTACACCCACAGCGGATCGACGTAGCCGGTGTGATCGCCTTGCGTCACAAGGTAGTAGGGCACCTCTTCGTTGTAGGAGGTGCTGGGCGGCTCTTCGACGACGTTCATCGTGGTCCAGACGCAGTGGACGTCGATCTCGGCGTGCGACGGCAGCCGGACGCTCTCGTAGTCGCCGTTGCTCATGCCGTTGAAGGTCGTGTCGGGCAGCGAGAAGTAGAGCGAGCTCTCGTAGGCCACGACATAGGCCTGGTGGTGGACGTCAGGGGCCTCCGGTTCCGACACCGTCTCCGGTAGGTCCACATCGCACTCGGCGACGTCGTCGGGGACCGCGCCGGCATCGCCGTACTCCTCGTCCTCGCCTTCGGGCTTCACCTGCACGCCCTCGGCGTAGACCCACGACTCCGAGACCTCGTCGGACCAGCCGTCGGCAGTGGTGGTCCGGGTCTGGTAGTACGCCGTCTCGCCGACCCGCAGCGCGCACACCACCTCGAACACCGAGCCCTCGACGACCGGTTCCAGGGTCGGCTCGTCGAGGCGGCGGCCCTCGGCGTCGACGTTCGACGGCGGTTCTTCCCAAGCGGCCGAGACGGCGGTGGTCTGCCCCCAGTAGTCCCGCGTCCCCGTGACCGCGTCGGCGACGGTGCCGCAGCCGGCGAGCAGGAGCACGGCCGTCCCGCTGAGCAGTGGAAGGATTCTCACAGCGCCATACTACTGAGATTGCTGAGAGCATTGTGGTTATGGACATCGCAGCGGCAACAGCGAAGGCGAACGCCTTGTCGGCCCTCTTCGACCGCCTCAACGAAGCGAACGGCCAGCGCGCCTGGACGGGCCTGGACCTGGCCCTCGGCCTCGAAGAAGGCGCATGAGCGGAGCGGGGGGGGGGGGGGGGGGGGGGGCCCCGCCCGGGGGGGCCCGCCCGGCTCCGGCCCCGCCCGCGCGGCGGGGGG
>NZ_JAPZVR010000001.1:569921-603260 GCF_027622855.1 Glycomyces algeriensis
CGGCCCGGGCCGGGCCCTGGCCCTCGGCCGCGACGCCGGCGCTGGCGCGGCGCGGCGGGCCCGAGTTCGGGCCCGCCGCTCGTTCGGACCGCTACTTCGTCTCGCCTCGGCCGCAGGCTTTGCAGAGGCCGCGCCTGCGCTGGTGGTAGGCCATCGCCGCCACGAACAGGGCCGCGCCCCACACCACCCACAGCGTCTCCGGCAGTTCCAGCGGCCAGGTCTCGGCCGTGACACCGCCCCGGCCGACCACCAACCGGATGTACATGGCGCCCGCCGAGGCCACCAGCGCCGCGACCAGCGTCGCCGGCACGACCGCCAGCATCGGGGGGACCCGCTTGCCGCGCAGGCCGATCATCCAGCGCGGGAAGACCTCGCCCCACCGCTGGATCAGCCCGAGGGTGAGCACGGCGCCGATGCCGCCGAGCGTCGCCAGTGTGGCCCCGGCCAGCCACAGGCCCGATTCCCGGCCTTCGGCGTAGAACGCCGGGTCGATGCCGAGACTGAACCCGAGCGCCCAGGCCCAGCGGGTGACCGAGTAGACCAGCGGGATGGCGAACGCGGTCCATGTCGCCGGTCGCGCCCAGCGCTGGAGCGTCGAGGGCCGTTCGGCCTCGCTGCGACCGCAGCTGCCGCAGTCGCCGTTCACCTTGCGGCGGTAGGCGACCGCAGTCAGGGCCCACACGACGCCCATGAGGAGCAGCATGAGCAGGTTGAGCCGTTCAACGCGATAGAGCGCGCCCCATCCGACGCCTTCGGGCCAGCCGAAGAAGACCTTTCCGATCAGCATCACCGGCGTGTAGGCGACGACGATGAGCGTGCGGTAGTCCTGGACGGCCACGGTGAGGCCGACCGCGACGATCCAGGCGTAGGCCGGGAGGAGCCACCGCGCCGCCCCGGTGCCGTAGCCCCGGGCCATGAGCACGCCCGCCAAGGCACCGAGCGCGCCGAGGCCGGCGATGATCGGTCCGGCGACCTCGGGCGTCGAGCGCCCCAGGAGCGAGACTGTGAAGGCGAGCCCTGGTTCGGCCATGAGTTCGGCGTCGCCGACGCCGAACGGGAAGCCGGGGCCGCCGAGGGCCCAGACGAGTCCGAGTGCGCCGTACAGGAGCGACCAGGCCGCGGCGGCGTACCCGATCCATTCGGGCCAGCCGGTCTTGGGGCGCTGGGTCTTCGTGAGCAGTTCCGTCATGCCTCAAGCCTGGTCGCGCGGGGCCTCGGCGCCCATGTGCCGAAAGGGCCCTTCCGGCCGCTCCGGAGGCCGCCTATATGCCGAACGGCATATCGGCGGCGGCCTGCGAAGCTGTCTATAGTCGGCGCATGCCCACCGAGCCCCCCGGCAGCGCTTTGGACGCTGCGATCGACCGCCTGTACGCGGCGTTCGGCACGGTGCCGCGACCGGCGGCGATCGAGCTGTGCCCGTGCTGCATGACCGAGTCCGAGGCCGCCGCGCTTGTAGTCCGGGTTCCCTTGCGGGAGTTGCGGGTTGCGGTGCTCGAGCCGTACGTCGCCGATGTACTGCTCACCGTCGGGAGCGTGGCGGACTTCCGCTACTTCCTCCCGCGGATCTACGCGATCGCCTGCACGAGCGGATTCGACTGGCCCGAACTCGAACCGCTCTTCAGGCGGCTGCGTGTCGCCGGGTGGACGGACTGGGCCGCCGAGGAGCAGGCGGCGATCCGTGATCTGCTCCGGGCGTTCTGGAGCCTGACGCTCGCGGCCGGCGACCGCGACGCGGACACCGTGCTGTGCGCCATCGGCAACGCCGAAGACGACCTCGGCCCCTACCTCGACGAGTGGGCCGCCCACCTCCGGCATCCGGTCGCGGCCGCCGAACTCCGGGACCTACTGCGGCATGGGGCGCGCTTGAAGCGCGGCGCCATGCGGTTGACGAACGCGTTCTGGGGCAGCAGGGGCGCCCAGGTCGTGCAGTGGCTCACCGGCATTGCGGTACGGACCGCGGTCGCCGAGGCGTTCGCGACCGCCGATTCCGAGGCGTCTCTGCAGTCGCTGGCGGAGATCGAGGATCTGCTGGCGGTGTACGGCCGATGAGGTTCGTTCGGCTGCCGCTCATGGTGATCGGTGTGCTCGCGCTGCTGTACGCGGCGGTGTGGGCGCCGCCGGATCCGGTGGTGCACCTGGTCGGCGGGCTCACCGCGTGCCTCGCGGTCCTGACCCTGCTCGGCACCAGGCACCGCCGTGTCGCACCGGCTGCGGCCGTTGTCGCGGGAGGGGTCTCGATCGCCGTGACCGCCTTGACATTCGCGGGCCGGGTGCCCGGGGACGCGGAGACCATGGCGTGGTTCTTCCTCGAAGCGCTCGCCCTCACGGGCCTGGTGTACCTCGCGGTCCTGTGGGGCCGGAGCGCAGTGGCGACCGTGGCGGGGGTCGTGCCTGCGCTCGCCACCGCGTTCCTGCTGTTCCGCTTCGACGCCGGGGACGAGGGCCCGGAGCAGTTCCTGGGGCCGGCGGTGTGGCTGGCCCCTGCGGCGATCGCGGCAGGGGTGGCGCTCTATCTCCGCTGGCTGGCGGCGGGCCGCCGCCGGGCGGTGCTCGACGCCCGCCGGGAGCAGCGGCTCGACCTGGCGAACGACCTGCACGACTTCGTCGCTCACGACATCAGCGAGATCGTGGCGCAGGCGCAGGCCGGGCGCATCGTCTTCGGCGGGGACCGGCCCGAGCTCGCGAAGCTGCTGGAGCGCATCGAGACCGCCGGTGTGCGCGCGCTCGGCTCGATGGACCGGACCCTCGCCCTGCTGCGCGACCCGGGCGAGGCCGCGCGGGCTCCAGTGGGCGGCGTGGACGACCTCGAAGCGCTGGTCGAGCGGTTCAACGGGAGCGGCGGTCCGCAGGCCGTGCTCGAGATCCGGCTCGCGAAGCCCGTGGCCCGTGAGACCGGTGCGGTCGTGCACCGTGCCGTGACCGAAGCGCTCACCAACGTGCGCCGCCATGCGCGCACGGCCGCAACGGTTTCGATCGAACTGACCGAAGTGGACGGATCACTGCAACTGCGCGTCGAGGACGACGGTCGGGACGCGCCGAAAGCGGCGTTCCGCGACTCCTCCGGCCTCGGCCTGGCCGGGATGGCAGAGCGGGCCGAGAGCCTCGGCGGGCGCTTCGAGGCCGGGCCCCGCGAACCCTCGGGGTGGCGCATCACGATGCGGCTCCCGTTGCAGGACATCAATGAAGGAGCTCCGCTGTGACGATCCGCGTCCTCATCGCCGACGACCAGGAGGGCATCCGCGAGGCCTTCCGCATGGTGATCGACGCCCAGCCTGACATGCGCGTGGTCGCCGAGGCCGCCGACGGCCGCAGCGCCCTCGCGCAGGCCGAGCTGCTGCGCCCCGACGTGGTGCTCGCGGACATCCGCATGCCCGTGATGGACGGCCTCGAACTGACCCGCCGCCTCGCCGGACCGGAGGTCGCCGAACCGGTGAAAGTCGTCGTGGTGACCACGTTCGACCTCGACGAGTACGTGTACACCGCGCTGCGCGGCGGCGCGTGCGGCTACCTCCTCAAGCGGTCGGGCCCCAACCTCGTCATCGAGGCGATCCGCGCGGCGGTCTCGGGGGAGACCCTGATCAGCCCGCAGATCACGGTCAAGCTGCTGCGCAAGATGATCCCGCCGCAGGCGCCGACCAGATCCGGTGAGGCCCTGAGCGAACGCGAGCTCGAAGTGGTGCGGCTGGTCGCGCGCGGCCTCCAGAACGACGAGATCGCGGGGGAGCTGTTCATCAGCGCCGGCACCGTCAAGAACCACCTCGCGAACGTGCAGCGCCGCCTCGGCGTGCGCAACCGGGTCGAGATCGCCGCGTGGGCCTGGTCCACCGGGCAGGTGACGGCCTGAGCGGCGCGGGCCGCGACCTCGTTCCACCCAGGACCGTCAACTGCCTTACGCTCGAAGCATTTACCGGGAGGAGGTCCGATGGCGCGAGCGTCACGGACGCAGGCAGTGGTCGAACAGGTCCTCGACGCCATCATCGACGGCAAGCTGCAGCCCGGTGAGCCCCTGCCGCCGGAAGGGGTGCTCGCCGAGGACCTGCACGTCTCGCGGCTGACGCTGCGCGAGGCCGTCCGACTGCTTCAGGCGCAAGGGGTCATCGTGCAGGTGCCGGGCCGCCGCCACCGGGTCGCGCCGGTCGCGCAGTGGACCGGGATCGAGGCCGTCGTGCGGCACGCCCGCAGCGCGGGGGAGCGGAAGCGGTCGTCGCTCGAGCTGCTCGAAGTGCGGATGATGATCGAGACCGGCGCCGCCCAGCTCGCGGCCGAGCGATGTTCGGCCTCCGACCTCGACGCGCTGCGCGAACTCCTCGGGCGCATGAAGACCGCGCACGCGAAGGGCGATGTGGTGACCTTCGTGGCCGCCGACCTCGAGTTCCACGACGTGATCCTCCGCGCCGCCGACAACCGCATCCTCGTGGCCGCCCTCCTGCCGCTGACCGCGATGCTCGCCGAGACGCGCAGTGAGACCAGCGCCGTGGCCGAGATCCGCGAGCACGCCATCGCCGAGCACACCGCGATCGTCGCCGCGCTGGCCGCCGGGGACCGCATCGCCGCCCGGGACGCCATGGCCGGCCATATGGACCAGACCCGCGTCGACCTGCTCGAACACGTGCATTCGCGCCGTTAGGGCTGCGAGTCCCCGCATTGCCGGGGCCCCCGCATGCGGCACCGAGGTCAGGAGTCCGCAGCCCGTCGCGGTCGCGGGACTCAGCGGGCCGGGAGGTTCGCGATCACCGCTTCGGTGACCTCCCGCGTCGTGGCGCCGCCGCCCACGTCCCGTGTGCGGACGCCTTGGGCCGTGGCCGCTTCGATCGCCTTGCGCAGGCCTTCGGCCTCGCCGGGCAGCCCGAGGTGGTCGAGCATCATCGCGGCGCTGCCGAAGGCGCCGATCGGGTTGCACACGCCCTGGCCCGCGATGTCCGGCGCCGAGCCGTGCACCGGCTCGAACATGCTGGGGAAGCGCCGCTCCGGGTTGAGGTTCGCGCTCGGCGCGAGGCCGAGGCTCCCGGCGAGGGCGCTGCCGAGGTCGGAGAGGATGTCCGCGAACAGGTTCGAGGCCACCACGACCGACAGCGACTCGGGCTGGAGCACGAACTTCGCGCTCATGGCGTCGACCAGGACGCTCTCGGTCGCCACGTCCGGGTACTCGGCCGCGACCCGCTGGAACACCTGGTCCCACAGGACCATCCCGTACTGCTGGGCGTTGCTCTTGGTGACGCTGGAGACCTTCTTGCGCGGCCTCGTGCGGGCCAGCTCGAACGCGTACCTGATGATCCGCTCGCAGCCGACCTCGGTGAACAGCGCGGACTGGACCGCGACCTCGCCCTTGTCCTCGCGCGCGGCGAACGCGCGGCCGCCGAACCCGGCGTACTCGCCCTCGGAGTTCTCGCGCACGACGACCCAGTCGAGGTGCGTGTCGTCGGCTTTGCGCAGCGGGCTCTCGATGCCGGGCAGGAACTGCACGGGCCGGATGTTCGCCCACTGGTCGAAGCCCTGGCAGATCTTGAGCCGCAGCCCCCACAGGCTCACGTGGTCGGGCACCGTGGGCCAGCCGACCGCGCCGAAGTAGATCGCGTCGAAGTCCTTGAGCGTCTCCAGTCCGTCCTCGGCCATCATCACGCCGTGCTCGGCGTAGTAGTCCGAGCCCCAGGGGAACTCCTCCCACGCGAACGAGAAGCCCGTGCCGTCCGCCGCGATCGCCTCTAGGACCGCCCTCCCGGCGGCCACGACCTCCCGGCCGACCCCGTCGGCGGGGATGGCGGCGATGCGGAACTCTTTGGCGCTCATGGCTCCTCCTCGAATGCGCTGATGCTCGCCTCGAGTGAACAACGGGGCCGGGCCCGGTGTCCAAGACCGATCCGCGATCACCGCGATCGGTGCGGCCTATCGCCGCCAGTCGGCGGCCAGTTCCAGGAACGCCTGCGCCGCCGGGGTCAGCCCGGACGGGCGGCTCACCAGCGCGATGCGCAGGTCCCACGCCGGTTCGATCCGGTGGACCGCGGCCCCGGCGCGCCGGGCCAGCGGCGTCCACGACGAGGGCATCACCGCGTGTCCGAACCCGGCCAGCACCAGCGTCAGGATCGACGTGCGGTGCGCGACCTCCGCGGCGATCCGCACCCCGATGCCGCGCGCGATCAGGTCGTCGACGAAGCGGCGCATGAACGTCCCGTACTGCGAAACGATGAGCCGCACGCCCTCCAGATCGGTGTCGCGCACCGTGTCGCCCTCGGGAAGGCCGTGGTCGGGCGGGGAGATCAGCACCAGCGGCTGGTCGTTGATGGCCTGCACCCGCAGCTCGGCGGTGCGCACGTCGCCCGCCGAACCGAGCAGCCCGATCTCGGCCACCCCGGTCCGCACGCTCGCCACCACCTCGTCGGCCGTGAACGCCCCGTCGACCCGGAACTCGACGCCCGGGTGCTTCTCGGCGAAGCGGCACATCATCTCGGTGAGCGGCTCGATCCCGGGGGAGGGCATGGACACGAGGTCCAGCCGCCCGGTCTGGAGGCCCTTGACCGCCTGCGCCGCCGCGCGGGCCGCGTCGAGGTCGCGCAGGACCTGCCGGGCGGGTTCGACGAGCTGGCGGCCGGCCTCGCTGAGCACGACGCCGCGCCCGACCCGGTGGAACAGCTGCACGCCCAGCTCCCGCTCCAGGTTCCCGATCGCCTGCGAGAGCGAGGGCTGGGCGATGCGGATCTGCTCGGCGGCCCGGCCGAACCCGCCGTGGTCGACCACGGCGAGGAAGTAGCCGAGCTGGCGCACGTCCATGACCGCCTCCGTCCGGTTCGCGGTATTTCGGAGTCTAGGCCCGACCGTTGCATTCGGCCAGGCCTGGACGCCGTCAGCTCCCGATGTGGGTGAGCGCCACCATGGTCGGCACGGTGAGGGTGATGAGCACGCCGCCGATGACGTCGAAGGCGATGCCGGAGCGGATCATCCGCGTCATCGGCACGCAGCCGGTGCCGTAGACGATCGCGTTCTGCGGCGTCGACACCGGCAGCATGAACCCGAGCGAGGCCGCGAACGTCGCCGCCAGCGCCGGGACGAGCGGATCGACGCCGGTGGCGGCGGCCAGCGGGATGATGATCGGCACCACGACCGCCGCCGAGGCGGTGTTGCTGGTGGTCTCGGAGATGACGATCGCGAGGAGCACGGCGAACGCGGTGATGGCGAAGGCGCTGGTGATGCCGAAGGTGTCGGCGGCGCCGTTGCCGATGGTCTCGGCGAGGCCGGTCGCGGAGAGCATGGCGCCGAAGATGATGCCGGTGCCGAAGAGCAGGATGGTGCCCCAGTCGATCTTCCCGGCGTCCTTCCAGGTCATCGTCGCCTGCTGCTTGGACCAGTTGACGGGGAGGATGAACAGGAGGCCGGCGCCGATGACGGCGGCGACTCCTTCGTTGAGGCGGTCGTCAACGAGCGCATAGGCCTCGGAGCCGGTGCCGGAGACGAGCCCGACGACGGCGGGGACGAGCCAGAGGGACACGGTGACGGCGAAGGCGGTCACGGTGTTCTTCTCGGCGCGGCTCATGGGGCCCTGCAGGGCGCGCTGCTCGCGGATGTACTCCTCGACGCCTTCGATGCGGCGCACTTCGGGCTTGTTGATGAGCAGGAGCACCACGAAGAGGATCACGAACATGAGCAGGCAGATGGGGAGTGCGGTGAGCATCCACTGCCCGAAGGAGATCCGTTCGCCGGTGGCCTCCTCGATGAGGCCGCGCCCGATCAAGTTCGGCGGTGAACCGACGGGCGTGAGCAGGCCGCCGACGCTGGCGCCGTAGGCGAGCATGAGCATGAGGGCGGCGCCGACGCGGAGCGTCATCGGGTCGAAGTCGGGGCGGACGACACCCTGGTCCTGCATGAGCTTGGCGATGACGGCGAGGATGCCGAGGGCGGTGGGCATGAGCATCGCGACGGTGGCGGTGTTGGAGACGAACGCCGAGAGGACGCAGGTGATGGCGCCGAACGCGATGATGGTGCGGAAGGTGGAGCGGCCGACGCCGGGGATCGCGAGGATCGCGAACGCGATGCGCTGGGCCACACCGTGTTTGAGCATCGCTTGGGCGAGGATGAACGCCCCGATGAAGGTGAAGATGGTGGTGGAGCCGAAGGGGGCGAGCACGTCGTCGGAGGGGGCTACGCCGAGCAGGATGATGGCGGAGACGCCGATGAGGCCGCTGACGGGGATGGGGATCGGTTCGCAGATCCAGAGGACGACGACGCCGAGGAGGACGGCCGCGAGGCTCTGCTGCTCGCCCGGGATGTCCATGGGCAGGAAGAAGAACAGGAGCGAGACGGCGGGGGCGAGGAACCAGCCGACGAGGCGCCGGCCCCGCTCGAACCTGGCCTCGGCGCCGGAGCGGCCGAGTTCGGAGAGGCTGCGGTAGGTGCTGCCGCCGAGGAGCGCCGCCTCGACGTCGGTGCGGGGTTCTTCGGCCGTTGTGCTTGCGGGCGTTGCCTCTTGGGGCTGCTCCGGGGCGGTGGACGTCATGCCTCCTCCTTGAGGGATAGACTTGGATCACTCTCTCACCGGGTGACATACCGGGTCCAAGACACACATCCTCTGCGGTGCATAGGCGCTGCCTATCGGTGTGCCGCGGGAACTGGAGCGCTCTCGTTAAATATCGAAGATATTGACTACATCGATGTTGATTGTTACCCTTCACATCATCATTTCGGCTGCACACCCCCTTGGAGCGTCAATGTCGACACCACCCTCACCGCACACCGCGCCCCGGCTCAGCCGCCGCGGCCTCATCGCGGCAGCCGCCGCCCTCCCCGCCGCCGCGCTGCTCCCGGCATCACCCGCGGCGGCCCAGACCGCCTACACCGGCTACCTCATGGCCCACTTCATCGGCGAGGGCTCCGGCGGCGAGCAGATCTACCTCGCCCACTCCGACAACGGCCTCAACTGGACCGACCTCAACCGCGGCCAGATCGTGCTGCGCACCCCGCTGGGCACCAAGGGCGTGCGCGACCCCATCATCGTGCGCAACCCGGCCGGCAACCGCTACTGGATCGTCGCCACCGACCTCCACATCGGATCGGGCACGTCCTGGAACGACGCCGCCAACAGCGGCAGCCGCAACCTCGTCGTGTGGGAGTCCACCGACCTCGTCAACTGGTCGATCCCGTGGCTGCTCCCGGTCGCCGCGTCCATCGGCGACGCCGGGGACGCCTGGGCGCCCGAGGCGATCTGGGACGCCGCGGCCGGGAACTACCTGCTCTACTGGGCCACCAACTCGACCCTGAACGGCATCAAGAAGCACCGCATCTGGAGCGCCCGCACCACCGACTTCCGCTCCATCACCACGCCGCAGGCGTACATCAACCCCGCCGGCACCGAAGGGCTCATCGACACCCAGATCATCGAGGCCAACACCGGCGGCTACCGGTACTACCGCGCCTCAAAGACCAGCCAGATCGTCATCGAGGGCAGCAACTCGCTCACCGGCTCGTGGACCCGCCTGGGCGACCTCGCGAACCTCACCGGCGGCGGCGTCGAGGGCCCGATGTGGGCGAAGTTCAACGACCGCAACGAATGGGCGCTGTGGCTCGACCAGTACGCCACGGGCCGTGGCTACATGCCCGTGCTCACCACCAACCCGGCGGCCGTCTCCGGCTACCGCACCACCTCCGGCTACGGCCTCGGCGGCAACCTCAAGCGCCACGGCTTCGTCCTCAACCTCACGCAGGCCGAGGAGACGCGGGTCCTGAACCGGTACCAGAGCCCGGTGTTCAACCGGCTCCAGTCCTACAACTACCAGGACCGCTACGTGCGCCACTACAACATGGACGTGCGCATCGACCCGGGCGTGAGCCCGGCCCAGGACTCGCAGTTCCGGCTCGTGCCGGGCCTGGCCGCCTCGAGCGCGGTCTCGTTCGAGTCGGTGAACTTCCCCGGGCACTTCCTGCGGCACGTCGACTACGACTTCGTGCTCGCCCCGCGCGCCTCCGGGGGCACGTTCAACGCCGACGCCACCTTCAACCGCGTCGCGGGCCTGGCCGACTCCTCGTGGAGCTCGTTCACGTCCTACAACTTCCCGACCCGCTATATCCGCCACTACGGGTACGCGCTGCGGCTCGACCCGGTGAGCACCACGCAGGAGCGGGCGGACGCGACCTTCCGCGTCACCACGTAACCGGTCCGCCCGGCGCGGGCCCCACCGCCCGCGCCGGGCCCTCACACCTTGGGCTTGCGCGCCGCCGGGGAGCACAGGAGCGCCACCGCGACGAGCACGAGCACCACGTAGAACGCGTTGCGCAGCCCCACCTGGTCGCCCATGAGGCCGATGAGCGGGGGCCCGATGAGGAAGGCGCAGTAGCCCACGGTGGCCACGACCGCGACGTTCGCGGTGGCCTTCTCGGGGTCGTCCGCGGCTGCGGACATGCCCACGGGGAACCCGAGCGACGCGCCCAGGCCCCACAGCACGGTGCCGACGATCGCGACGGGCGCGGTCGGGCCGAGGATCACCAACAGCAGGCCGACCAGTGCCAGCAGCGCCGAACCGGCCAGGACCGGCACGCGCCCGAACTTGTCGAGGAACAGCCCGCCGAAGGCCCGCCCGGCGGTCATCGCGGTCACGAACACGGCGAAGACGGCCGCGCCGCCGGGGTTGGTGAGGCCGTAGCCGTCGACCATCGCCAGGCCCAGCCAGTCGTTCGCGGTGCCCTCGGTGAAGGCCATGCCGAGGATGATGAGGCCGATGAGCAGCACGCGCACGTCCGTCCACGCGGACAGGCGGGTGCGCCACCCGGCCCGCTCGCCCGGCGCGGCCTCGCGCGGCTCCTCGGCCGGCTGCAGGAACTTCACCACGTACACGGACGCGACGAGGACCGCGACGCCCACGCCCGTCAGGTGCACGCCCGCGGGGACGCCGAGCTGCTCGGTGAGTGCGCCGACGCCCGCGCCGAGCATGGTGCCGACGCTGAAGAACGCGTGGAACATCGGCATGAGGGTCTTGCCGATGCGCCGCTCGTTGGCCGCACCGGAGAGGTTCATCGCGACGTCGAGCACCGAGTTGCCCGCGCCGAGGACCATGAGCGCCGCGAACAGCGCCCAGTAGGACGGCGCGAACCCGGCGATGAGGCCGATCGCGATCAGGCCGACCGCCGTCAGCGCGAGGAACCAGCGGATCGCCGCGGTCGCCCCCAGGTGGGCCACCACATGGCCCGAGGCGACGAGCCCCAGGATCGCCCCGGCCGAGAGCCCCAGGATGAGCACGCCCATCTCCTGGGTGGTCGCGCCGAGGAGGTCGCGCATGTTGGGGACCCGCGCGGCCCAGTTGGCGAACACGAACCCCGAGAGGGCGAAGACCGCGAACACGGCGTTTCGCCAGTGCACGAGCGCGGGGTCGGTGCGGGCGGGCAGGGCGGTGCTGGTCACGGTCATCCAATCGGGCGGCGGCACGGGTGCGGGCCCGAAAGGGCCCGGCAACCAGCTTGCACCGAGGTTTAGCGTTCGACAAGCGGATTCGACGGCTATTCACGTACGCGGCCGCGGCGCTTATCGCCAGTATTTTGCAACAGTAGACTTGACAGGGCCGCGCCCGCGCAGCAGCGCCGAGAACGCCGCCGCCGGGTCCATGCTGGTGGCAGCCCGGCGCGACCGGGAACCACCGAGACCGGTCGGCGCCGCGCACCGCGCCGCCGCCTCCGCCCGAGAAAGGCCGCCCGTGAACCGTTCGAGCCACCTCACCGACCTCGAAGAGCAGTACGGCGCCCACAACTACCACCCGCTGCCGGTGGTCATCGCCGAAGGCGAGGGCGCCTGGGTCACCGACACCGAGGGCAACCGCTACCTCGACTGGCTCGCCGCGTACTCGGCCGTGAACTTCGGCCACCGCCACCCGCGCCTGACCGCCGCCGCGCACGCCCAGCTCGACCGGATCACCCTCGCCTCGCGCGCCTTCCGCACCGACACGCTCGGCCCGTTCCTGGAAGGTCTCGCCGCGCTCACCGGCAAAGAGTCCGTGCTGCCCATGAACACCGGCGCCGAAGCCGTCGAGACCGCCGTCAAGGCCGCCCGCAAATGGGGCTACGAGCGCAAGGGCATCGCCGCCGACCGGGCCCGGATCGCCGTGTTCGACGGGAACTTCCACGGCCGCACCACCACTATCGTCGGCTTCTCCTCCGACCCGGGCTCCCGCGACGGCTTCGGGCCCTTCGACGGAGGCTTCGACTCGGTGCCCTACGGCGACATCGACGCGCTCGCCGCGGCCATCGGCCCCGAGACCGCGGCCGTGCTGCTCGAACCCGTCCAGGGCGAAGCGGGCGTGATCGTCCCGCCCGCCGGCTGGCTCGCCGAGGTCCGGCGCCTCTGCGACGAGCAGCACGTACTCATGATCGCGGACGAGATCCAGTCCGGCCTCGGCCGCACCGGCCACACGTTCGCCTGCGACCGCGAGGACGTCACGCCTGACGTGTACCTGCTCGGCAAGGCCCTCGGCGGCGGCATCGTCCCGCTCTCGGCCGTCGCCTGCGACCGCGAGGTGATGGACGTCTTCACGCCCGGCACCCACGGCTCCACCTTCGGCGGCAACCCGCTCGCCGCCGCCGTCGGCACCGAGGTCGTCGCCATGCTCGCCACCGGGGAGTGGCAGCAGCGCGCCCGCGACCTCGGCCGGTACCTCGAAGGCGCCCTCGCCGGCCTCGACAAGTCCAGAGTGGATGAGATTCGGGTGTGCGGCCTGTGGGCCGGCGTCGACCTCGCCGAGACCGCCCCCTCCGCGCGCGAAGTGTGCGAACGGCTGCTCCGACTCGGCGTGCTCGCCAAGGAGACCCATCAGCGCACCGTGCGCATCGCCCCGCCGCTGGTCATCGAACCCGAGGAGATCGACCGCGGCGTCGCCGCCCTCGCCGAGGCCATCGGTTAAAGCCCGCCCGCCTGAGCGCGCCGCCGACCACGGCCGACTTTCGCATTCGCGGACGACGTGGACGCCACCGCCGGCCACCGGCTCGCGATCCCTTCGGGCGGTGCCCAACCGCCGCCGTATTGGAACTGCGCGAAGCCGGGTGACCGCGGCCGCATCCCGTGCCGGTGCCGACGCGAACGAGGGTGCGGCGGCGAGCACACACGATGCCGTCATCGGCGGCGAACACGGGTCAGAGGCAGCGCCCGGTTCGGGCGAGACGGCGTGGATGCCGACGAGCGCGCCACGGCTCGGCGTTCGACCCGGCATCCCACGGCCCTTTTGCCGCCCGCTGGAGGGCCGCGGCCTTACGCCGACGACGGGTACGGGGTGAAGCCGCTGCGGTGGTCCGTTACGTCGAGCGGCCTCCCGATCGCCGGGAACGCCCGCTGCGGGCAGCCGGAGCGGTCGCACACCTTGCAGCCCGGCCCGATCGGCGTCAGCGCCGCCGGACTCGCCAGATCGAGCCCGTCGGCGTACACCAGGCGGTGCGCATGGTGGAGGTCGCAGCCCAGCCCGATCGCGAACGTCTTCGCCGGCGTCCCGAACCCGCCGTAGCGGCGGGTCACCGTGCGCGCCACCCACAGGTACGACCGCCCGTCGGGCATCTGCGCGAGCTGCGTGCGGACCTCCCCGGGATGCGCGAACGCCTCGTAGACGTTCCACAGGGGACAACTGCCGCCCACCCGCGAGAAGTGGAAGTCCGTGGCCGACTGCCGCTTCGAGATGTTCCCCGCCCGGTCCACCCGCACGAAGAAGAACGGCACGCCCCGCGACCCCGGCCGCTGCAGCGTGCTCAACCGGTGCGCCACCGTCTCGAACCCCACCCGGAACCGCCGCTGCAGCAGGTCCAGGTCGTACCGCAGTTCCTCTGCGGCACTGCGGAACACCCCGTACGGCAGGATCAGCGCCCCCGCGAAGTAGTTCGCCAGCCCGATCCGCGCCAGCGCCCGCGCCTCCGGCCCCGAGAGGTCCGCCGCCGCCACCAGGCCGTCGATCAGGTCCGCGTGCTCGACCAGCGCCAAGTGCGTGGCGAGCTGGAACGCGCGCTGGCCGGGGGAGAGCAGCGGCGAGACGCGCAGGACCCGCCCCTCCGGGTCGAACCGGCGCTTCGCCCCGGCCTGCTCGCCCGCCGCGAGGTCCGCGACCGCGGTGCCGTGCCGCTCGGCCAGGAGCCGCGTGAGCTCCGCGGCGAGGTCCGCCGGGTCCAGTCCGGCGGCGATCCGCTCGGCCGCCTCGTCGAGCTCGGGCACGTAGTTCCGCTTGGCGTAGAACAGGTCCCGCACCTCCTCGTACGCCGTGGGCGCCGCCCCCGCGTCCAGCTCGGCGCTCATCGCCGTGTTGCGCTCCACCGCGTGCCGGTAGCGCCGGTGCAGGTCCACCACGTACCGCGCCAGCTCCGGCATGCCCTCGGCGAGCTCGCGGGTCTGGTGCGGCGAGACCTGCTCGGCGTGCGCGGTGTCGGCGAGCGCGTCCCGCAGCTGGGCGTCGAGCCGGTCGCTTTCGGCCGCCGAGAACCGCTGCACGTCCACATCGAAGACCTCGGCCAGGCGCAGCAGCACCGGGCCCGTGATGGGCCGCTGGTTCGACTCCATCTGGTTCACATAGCTCGTGGAGATGCCCAGCGCGGTGGCGAGCGAGGCCTGCGTGAGCCCCTGCTCCTCGCGGAACCGGCGCAGCCGCAGCCCCACCTTGGCCGTCCTCAACGCCATCGACTGGTCCTTTCACAACATTCACAAAACCGGGCCGATATTTCCACAAGAAACCACATGTTCAGTGCTTTCAAGCGGTCAGGCGGCTGTACATACTGTGAAGATACCCGTCGAAGGAGCCGCCGCATGATCGAGCACCACGTCCGCGCCCACGCCTCCCGCGAGGCACTGCCGCGCGAACAGGAACTGGCCTGGAAACTCGCGCAGGTCGCCACCGACCCCGTCCCGGTCGAACCCGACGTGGCCGAGATGATCGGCAACCGGGTCATCGACAACGCCGCCGTCGCGGCCGCGTCCCTCGCCCGCCGCCCCGTCGCCAACGCCCGCGCCCAGGCCTTCACGCACCCCTACCGCCCCGGCGCGGCCGTCTTCGGCGCCGCCCCCGAAGTGCGGGCCTCGCCCGAATGGGCCGCATGGGCCAACGGCGTCGCCGTGCGCGAACTCGACTTCCACGACACGTTCCTCGCCGCCGACTACTCCCACCCCGGCGACAACATCCCGCCGATCCTCGCCGCCGCCCAGCACCGCGGCCTCGACGGCGCCGCCCTCGTGCGCGGCATCGCCACCGGCTACGAGATCCAGATCGACCTCGTGCGCGGGATCTGCCTGCACGAGCACCGGATTGACCACATCGCCCACCTCGGCCCCGCCGCCGCCAGTGGCATCGGCACCCTCATGGGCCTCGACGCCGAGGTGATCTACCAGGCCATCGGCCAAGCGCTGCACACCACCACCGCCACCCGCCAGTCCCGCAAGGGCGCGATCTCCTCCTGGAAGGCCTACGCCCCCGCGTTCGCGGGCAAGGCCGCCATCGAAGCGGTCGACCGCGCCATGCGCGGCGAAGGCGCGCCCTCGCCCATCTGGGAAGGCGAGGACGGCGTCATCGCCCGCCTCCTCAGTGGACCCGCCGCCCGCTACACCGTGCCGCTGCCCGCCCCCGGCGAACCCAAGCGCGCCATCCTCGACACCTACACCAAGGAGCACTCCGCCGAATACCAGAGCCAGGCCCTCATCGACCTCGCCCGCCGCCTCGCCCCGCGCATCCCCGACCTCTCGCGCGTCGCCGAGATCGTGATCCGCACCAGCCACCACACCCACAACGTGATCGGCACCGGCGCGAACGACCCGCAGAAGACCGACCCCGACGCCAGCCGCGAGACCCTCGACCACTCCATCATGTACATCTTCGCCGTCTCCCTCGAAGACCGCGACTGGCACCACGAGCGCTCCTACACTCCCGAACGCGCCCACCGCGACTCCACGGTCAGTCTGTGGCGCAAGGTCCGCACCCTCGAAGACCAGGAGTGGACCCGCCGCTACCACGACCCCGACCCCGACAAGCGCGCCTTCGGCGGGCACGTCACCGTCGTCTTCGACGACGGCACCACGCTCGACGACGAACTCGCCGTCGCCGACGCCCACCCCCGCGGCGCCCGCCCCTTCGCCCGCGAGCAGTACCTCCAGAAGTTCCGCATCCTCGCCGACGGCGTCATCGAACCGTCCGAACAGGACCGGTTCCTCGACCTCGCCTGCCGCATCGAGACCCTCGACGCCGCCGAGGTCCGCGCCCTCAACCTCGCCGCCCCTCCCGGCACGCTCGAAGCACCCGCGAACGGAGGACTCTTCCGATGACCCAACGCATCTCGCCGTCCCAGAAGCGCAAGGCCCTGCGCACCGGACTCGCCTCCGGCCGCCTCCAGCGGCTCCCCGGCGCGTTCTCGCCGCTCGTCGCCCGCGCCGTCGCCGACCGGGGCTTCGAAGGCGTCTACGTCTCCGGCGCCGCGCTGGCCGCCGACCTCGCGCTGCCGGACATCGGACTCACCACGCTGACCGAGGTCGCCGGGCGCGGCGGCCAGATCGCCCGCGCCACCGACCTGCCCACCCTCATCGACGCCGACACCGGCTTCGGCGAGGCCGCCAACGTCGCCCGCACCATCGCGTCCTTCGAGGACGCCGGGCTCGCCGGGTGCCACCTGGAGGACCAGGTCAACCCCAAGCGCTGCGGGCACCTCGACGGCAAGGAGGTCGTGCCGGCCGCCGCGATGCTGCAGCGGGTGCGGGCCGCCGTCCAGGCCCGCACCGACCCGGACTTCGTCATCTGCGCCCGCACCGACGCCCGCGCGATCGAGGGCCTGGACGCCGCCATCGACCGCGCCAAAGCCTATGTGGATGCCGGAGCGGACATGGTCTTCCCCGAGGCCCTGCGCACCGAAGCCGAGTTCGCGGCCTTCCGCGCAGCGGTCGACGTGCCGCTCCTGGCCAACATGACCGAGTTCGGCGCCTCGCCGAGCCTCACCGCGCGGCAACTCGAGGACCTGGGCTACAACCTCGTGATCTGGCCCGTCTCGAGCCTGCGCGCCGCCATGGGCGCCGTCGAAGACCTCTTCGACACGCTCGAGGCCGAGGGCACCCAGGCCTCCCATGTGGACCGGATGCAGACCCGCGCCCGCCTGTACGAACTCGTCGACTACGCCTCCTATAGCGCTTTCGACCAGCAGCTCTTCGACTTCAAGATCCCCGGGAGGGACGCATGAGCACTATCCACAAGGGCCTGGTCGGAGTCGTCGCCGACACCACCGCCATCAGCGAGGTCGTCCCCGAGACGAACTCCCTCACCTACCGCGGCTACCCCGTGCAGGAGCTCGCCCGCAGCTGCTCCTTCGAATCGGTCGCGCACCTCATCTGGTACGGCGAGCTGCCCGACGCCGCCGCGCTCGCCCGCCTCAGTGAACGCGAAGGCGCGCAACGGGAGGTCACCCGCTCCACGATCGGCGTCGTGGACCGCGTCCCGGACAACTGCCACCCGATGGACCTGCTGCGCACGGCCGTCTCCTGCCTCGGCGCCGAGGACCCGGCCGAGGACGACAACAGCCCGGCCGCCAACCGCGCCAAGGCCGAGGCGATGTTCGCCAAACTTCCCACGATCGTCGCCCACGACTTTCGCCGCCGCAGGGGCCTCGCCCGCATCGCCCCCGACCCGGGACTGGGCTTCGCCGAGAACTTCTTCCACATGTGCTTCGGCACCGTGCCGGCCCCGGAAGTGCTGCGCTGCTTCGAGATCTCGATGATCCTCTACGCCGAGCACAGCTTCAACGCCTCCACGTTCACCGCCCGCACCGTCGCCTCCACCCTCTCGGACATCTACTCGGCCGTCACCGCTGCGATCGGCGCCCTCAAGGGCCCGCTCCACGGCGGCGCGAACGAGGCTGTGATGCGCATGATGCTCGAGATCGGCGACCCCGCGTTCGCGGGCGACTGGCTGCGGGAGCGCCTGGCCGCCAAGGAGAAGGTGATGGGCTTCGGGCACCGCGTCTACAAGGACGCCGACTCGCGCGTCCCCACCATGAAGGCCGCGTTCGTCGAGATGGCCGAGCTCCAGGGCGGTCAGCGGTGGGTCGCGATGTACGAGGAGCTGGAGGCGGCCATGATGGCGGCCAAGGGCATCCATCCGAACCTCGACTTCCCGGCCGGGCCCGCCTACTACCTGATGGGTTTCGACATCCCGATGTTCACGCCGCTGTTCGTCATGTCCCGCATCACCGGCTGGACCGCGCACGTGATCGAGCAGCTGGAGTCGAACGCCCTGATCCGGCCGCTGAGCGCCTACACCGGGCTCCCGCAGCGGGCGATCCCGCTGGCGGCGTAGGCGTCACGGGGCCTGCGCGTCGTGCGGCCCGGCGCCGACCAGCAGCCGGTGCGTGCGGTCGCCCTGCCCGGTGGGGGAGTAGAGGCGCAGGCCCTCCTCGTGCGTCCAGGCGTAGCAGGCGATGCCGAAGACCGCGAGGGTCAGGAGCGAGACGACCAGCAGGACCACGCCGAACGCGGTCGAGAGCGGGATGGTGATCCCGGCCTCGTCAAGGCCGATGGCGCCGCCGATGAGCACGACCGCGAGCGCCAGGCTCACGAGCGTGGTCACCATGCGCCGCTTGCGGATCGCACGCGAGAGCGCGGAGCTGCGCACACGCAGCAGCAGCTCCGCACCGCACGAGTCGCAGCGCAGTTCGACGATCTTCTCGCCGGTCGCCGGGCGGCGGACCTGGAAGCCGGTGAGGTCGTAGCGCCGCTCCTCGCCGATCCAGATGAACCCGAAGGTGGTGCTGGTGCCGGTCAGGTGGCCGATCCGGACGGTCGACTGCTCGCGCAAGGGCTCCATGCCTTCAGCCTAGAAGGCCCGTGCCGGGATCCGTCCCGGCGCGGGCCCGGCTCGGCGGTCAGGCGCGCGGACGGCGTGCGCGGGCGCGCTCGGTGAGCTTGCGGGCGATGAGCGACGCCGAGCCCGCGATCGCGGTGACGTTGAACGCCATCTGCAGGCACACCAGGATCCGGGCCCCCTGGCCGTGCGCCGTGATGTCGCCGAAGCCGACCGTGCTCAGCGTGCTCAGTGCGAAGTAGAGGGCGTCGACGCGGGTGTGGAGGCCGTCGAACTGGTCGGGCCGGTACACGGCCACTGTGTAGTCGGTGAGCGCGAACAGCAGCAGCCCCCCGAGGATGCCGACGACGAGCGCGCCCAGCGGGGCGTTCGGCTCGCGGAGCTGCCGCACCGCCTGCCAGCGGATCGTGACCGCGATGGCCGCGAGGAGCACTGCCGTGGCGGTCCAGCGCATGATCAGCACGGCCGGATCGGGCTCGATGCGGACCGGTACGACCGCGTACAGCACGATGAGCGCGAGGGCCGCGAGCGCCCATCGCAGCCGGTGCGGCTTGAACGCCGGGTCGCTCTCCTCGTGCTGCACCTGCATCGCCCTATACCGCCTCGGCCGCGGGCTCGGCGCGCTTGCCGGCCCGGTCGATGAGCTGCTCGCTCACGAACGCCACGACCACCGCGACGAGCACGATCGGGGCCAGCGCGGCGGACCCCGACCCGAGCAGCAGCGTGACGAGGACGGCCGCCGAGACCGGCAGCGGCAGGATGGCGGCGGTGGCGGCGGCCATGCCCGCGGCCATAGCCGCAGCGACGCCGAAGCCGGGGAGCCCGCTCAGGAGTGCGCCTGCGGCGGCGCCGAGGAACAGGGCCGGGAAGATCGGGCCGCCGCGCAGCGTCGCGAGCGACACCGCGTACGCCAGGCCCTTCAACGCCAGCAGCGCGATGAGCGCCCAGGTCCCGGGCACGTCGCCCTTCTCAGTGAACATCCCGAGCGCGTCCTGCCCTGACAGCAGCACCTCCACAGGGGAGCGTCCGGTCAGCAGCGCGTAGGCCGCGGCGGCGACGGCGGTGACGGCCACGGCGGCCATCGCCATGAGCGCGGGGCGCCGGGCCGCGTGCGGCACGAGGCGGCGCCCGAGATGGTGGACCTGGCGTACCCCGACGGCGATGAGCACCGCGAGCGGGATCGTCCACAGCAGATCGGCGAGGTCGGGCCGGGCCGGGATCACGAGCCCGGGGAGCTGCAGCGAGGACACCGGCAGGCCGGTCCACTCGCCGAGCCCGGTGAACACGAGTGCGCCGATGCCGGCCGAGAGCAGGCACGGCAGGACGACCGCGGTCTGCCGGACCCCGGCGCGGCCCGCGGACTCGAGGATGAACACGGCCGCCACCAGCGGGCTGCCGAAGATCACGGCGACGGCCGCGGCGGAACCGGAGGTGCTGACCAGGGCGCTCTCCTGGCCGCGTGCGACCCAGCGGCCGGTGAGGATCATCGCGAAGGCCGCGCCCACCGCCATGAGCGGCGCCTCCGGGCCGAGCACGACGCCGAGCGGCAGGCCGCCGAGCGCCGCGAGCAGGACCCCGGGCAGGTGCGAGGGCGGCACCGGATCGGGCGAGAGGCCTTCGATCGGCACGTGGCCGCCGCCCCCGGGCAGACGGGCGACGGCGACGGCGACGAGCGCGCCGCCGATGAGCAGCCAAGGGGCCGGCCACCACCAGGGCACCGGATCGAGTCCCCAGTGCTCCGGCAGGTCCTCCCAGACGACGTCGGTGAGCCAGTGCAGGAGCGCGAGGAACGCGAAGGCCGCCACCGATACCGGCACGCCGACCAGGCCCGCGAGGGCGAGCACGCGCGCATACCGCGCGCCCAGCCGTTCAGCGCCCTCGCCTTCGGAAGTCTCGACCACTGTGCCCCCACATCGCCCCTGTGCTGCACTGTGGATCTTCCTACGGCTGCGGGCGGGCCGCAGGACATTCGGCGTCACGCCACCCCAACCCCTCTTGCCACATACCCTAGGGGGGTATATAGTGATCCGGTCGCGGCCGCCCCTGGCCGCCGAGCACTGAGGAGCAGCCGATGGACCACTCCGCCCATGAGCACCACGACCACCACGAGCACGCCGGCCATGAGGACCACTCGGGACACCCGCACCACGAGGACCACGCGGGCCACGCGGCGCACGACGCGAAGCCGAGCCCCGCGAGCTGGGGCATGGCCGCCTCCGCGACCCTCCACTGCCTCACCGGCTGCGCGATCGGCGAAGTCCTCGGGGTCGTCATCGGCACCGCGCTCGGCTGGCACGGCGCGGCCACCATCGCCCTCGCGATCGCCCTCGCGTTCGTGTTCGGGTACGCCCTGACCATGCGCGGGGTCATGCGCGCCGGGCTGTCCTTCAAGGACGCGCTCAAGGTCGCGCTCGCCGCCGACACCATCTCGATCGCGGTCATGGAGATCGTCGACAACGCCTTCATCCTCGCCATCCCGGGCGGGATGGAGATGGGCGTGGCCGACCCCCGGTTCTGGCTCATGCTCGCCGCCGCGCTCGCGATCGCCTTCGTGGTCACCGTCCCGATCAACCGCTGGCTGATCTCACGCGGCAAAGGCCACGCGGTCGTGCACCAGCACCACCGGCACTAGGCGGCGGTCAGGCCGCGACCGGACGCAGGGCCTCCATCGTCCGGTCCAGGCACGGCCCGAACACCTCCGGATCGGTACCGCAATGGAGCGACGCCGCCTGGAGGCACGCGAACGCCCCGCCCACGATGGCCCGCACGACCACCGCGTCCGGCTCGTCCCCGCTCCGCCCGGCCCGCTCCACCAGCAGCTCCGAGAGCGACCGCTGCAGCAGGTCCAGCCGGCCCAGGTACGCCGCCAGCAGGCGCGGGCTCGCGCTCACGATCTCGTGCAGCACCCGGTCGCGCTCGCGCACCGCCGGATCGGCCAGGCGCTCCACCACCGGGTCGAACGCGCGCCGCAGCGAGTCCCACACGGACTCGCCGCACGGCCGGGCCTCCAGGCGGGCCGAGAGCTCCTCGCCCAGGCGCTCGACGCTGTCGAGCACCACCTCGTCCTTCGACGCGAAGTAGCGGAAGAAACTGCGCTGGGACATGCCGACGGCGGCGGCGATCTCATCGACCGTCGTCTCCTCGAAACCCTTCGCCACGAACAGGGCCTCCGCGGTCCGTGCGATCCTCGACTGCACGGCCCGACGTGACACTTCTCGCAGACTCCCACCGGCGCCCATGACCCGGATGGTAGCAACTGCAATGATTGACAGTCACTGACACTTTCCGGCGCGCGCGTCCCGTCACCCTCCGACACCCCGGCGGGTCCCGGCACGGGCCAGTCGTGCACCGGCAGGAACACCACCGAAGGAAACATCCCCCATGACCGTTGACCAGCGACCGGCTGAGACCCCCGAGGCCGAAGCCGCCCCAGCGCCCGAACCGGGCATGTCACGCCAGATCAAGATCGTGCTCGGCGTGCTCCTCGTGGCCACGTTCGTCATGATCCTCAATGAGACCGTGATGGGCGTGGCACTGCCGCGCCTCATGGAGCAGTTCGAGATCACCGCCGCCACCGTGCAGTGGCTGACGACCGGCTTCATGCTCACCATGGCCGTCGTCATCCCCATGACCGGCCTCATCCTCCAGCGCTTCACCACCCGCACGGTGTTCCTCGCCGCCATCGGGCTCTTCTGCGCCGGCACGCTGCTCGCCGGCGTGGCCACGGTCTTCCCCGTGCTCGTCGTCGCCCGCGTGATCCAGGCCAGCGGCACCGCAGTCATGCTGCCGCTGCTCATGACCACCGTCATGACCTTCGTCCCGGCCGAGCGCCGCGGACGCACCATGGGCTTCATCACCGTCGTCATCGCCGTCGCCCCCGCGATCGGCCCGACCTTCTCCGGGTTCATCCTCAACAACCTCACCTGGCGCTGGATGTTCCTGGCCGTGCTGCCCATCGCCGTCCTGGCCCTCGTCCTCGGCGGGGTCCTCATCAAGAACCTCGGCGAGACGCGCCCGGTCAAGCTCGACCTGCTCTCCGCGCTCCTCTCGGCAGTCGCCTTCAGCGGCATCATCTACGGCCTCAGCAGCCTCGGCGAGTCGGCGGCCGGGAACCACACCCCGATCCCGCCGTACGCCGCCGTCGCGGTCGGCGCCGCGTCCCTGGCCCTGTTCGTCTTCCGCCAGCTCCGGCTCCAGAAGCGCGACGCGGCCCTGATGGACCTGCGGCCCTTCAAGAGCCGCTCGTTCACCGTCGGCATCATCATGCTGCTCATCTCGATGGCGGCCCTCTTCGGCTCGCTCATCCTGCTGCCGATCTACCTCCAGAACGTCCTGGGCCTCACCACCCTCGAGACCGGACTGGTGGTCCTCCCCGGCGGCCTCGCCATGGGAGTCTCCGGCCCGTTCATCGGCCGCATCTTCGACAAGGTCGGCCCCCGGCCGCTCGTCATCCCCGGCTCGATGGTGCTCGCGGGCGCCCTCGGGCTCATGACGATGCTCGACCAGAACAGCGAGACCTGGTTCGTCGTGGTCATCCACGTCATGCTCAGCCTCGGCCTCAGCAGCCTCATGACCCCGCTCATGACCTCCTCGCTCGGCGCCCTGCCCATGGAGCTCTACCCCCACGGCAGCGCCATCATGAGCACCCTCCAGCAGGTCGCGGGCGCGGTCGGCACCGCCGTGTTCATCACCCTGATGACCACCGGCGCCGCCTCGAGCCTCGACGCCGGAGCGACCGAGGTCGTCGCCCAGTCCGACGGCATCCACCTCGCCTTCCTGTGCGGCACCGCCATGGCGCTCGTCGCCGTGGCCGCCGCCTTCCTCGTGAAGAAGGCCGAAAGCCCGAGCGGCGACGCCGTCCCGGTCCACTAACAGCACCACCCGAGGCCCGGTCCCGTACGCGGGGCCGGGCCTTTTCACGCCTGCCGCCGGCACCGGATGCTACGGTCCGAAGATGCCGCGAACCGACCAAGCCAGCAGGGACGTACCCGCCTCCGTCGACCGCGTCTACACCGCGCTCGTCGACCCCGAAGCCCTCGCCGCCTGGCTCCCGCCCGCCGGCATGACCGGCCGCTTCGACCACTACGACCCCCGCCCCGGCGGCGGCTACCGCATGACCCTCACCTACGACGACCCCGCCGATTCGCCCGGCAAGACCACCGCCGACACCGACACCGTCGAAGCCCGCTTCATCGAACTCGTCCCCAACACCCGCATCGTCACCGAGGTCGACTTCGTCTCCGACGATCCGGCCTTCTCCGGCACGATGACCGGCGCCTGGACCCTCGAGCCGATCGCGAACGGCACCCGCGTCACCGTCACCGCCGAGAACGTCCCCGACGGCATCAGCGCCGAAGACCACGCCGAAGGCCTGGGCTCCTCCCTCCTCAACCTCGAGGCCTACCTCGAACGCTGAAGGCCGGACCCCGAAGGGGCCCGGCCCGTGCGGAGGAACCCCGCTACTCCGTGACCTCCTGGAACGAGCAGTCGTTCGCCTCCGGGTCGTTCGCGCCGTCCACGGTGCAGATCTCCATCACGTACTCCTCGCCGGTGAGCACGTTCCACTGGAACGTCTTGAACTCGCCCGCTCCCAGTCCGTTGTAGATGCTCCTGAGCTTGATCCACTCGCCGTCCTCGACGAGGTAGAGGCTGCCGCGGACGCCATGGCCGTCGGGGTGCCAGTCGTGCACGGAGAAGACGTCGCCGTCATCGTGGTGGATGATCTCGGCGACCAGGTTCCCGCCGGCATCGGTGAGCTGGGCCTCGATGTCGGCGGCCTGCGCGGGGGCGGCGATGCTCGCGGCGAGCGCGAGGCCGGCGCCGAGCGCCAGACCGGTGCGCGCAATCCAGGTCTTGTTCATTGTGGAGGCTCCAAATCACTTGGGGCGCATCGTTGTCGAAACGCCGTCGTACCAATCAAGACGTGAACCGGACGCACTCTCCGTACCCCTGAGGGTCAGTGATCCGCGACACTCTGCGGTGACCAGCGGCCGTGCCTTCAACGGCTGTGCTTCTCCAACGACCGTGCTTCCTTTAACGGAAGTCCCGTGACGGCGCACTCGGGCCGTTCAGGTCCAGGAGCGTCAGCTTGTCCGCCACGATCATCGGCATCACATCCCCGGGCGCATCGTGCGGCTTCTCCACCGCGCCCCTGATCACCAGCGCCCTCGCCACCGACGCCACGCTTTGCCAGCGCTTCCAGAGCCCTTGGGAGCACACGATGTTCGCGATCCCCGTCTCGTCCTCCAGGCTCAGGAACGTGACGCCCTTCGCGGTCGACGGGCGCTGGCGGTGCGTGACGATCCCGGCGACCTCGATCCGCGTGCCGTCCTCGGCGAACGGCAGCCGCGCGGCGGGCAGGATCCCGGCGGCGTCGAGCGAGGCGCGGACCAGCTCCATCGGGTGGGTCTGGACCGAGAGTCCCAGGCCGGTGTAGTCGGCGCGGGCGAGTTCGGCGCCGCTCATGCCGGGCAGGGTGGGCGGCGGCGCGGCCGGGCCGGTGCCGGGGATCGTGCCGGGGCGCTCGTCCACCGTTCCGGCCGCCCACAGTGCTTTGCGGCGGTCCGGTTCGAGGCTTTCGAAGGCCCCGGCGACGGCGAGCTTCTCCATGCGCTCCTTGCCGAGTCCGGTCCGGCGGGCGAGGTCGGCGAGGCTCTCGAACGGGCCGTCCTGCCCGCGTTCGGCCACGATGCGCAGCGCGGCCGCCTCGCCGAGCCCTTTGACGTTGTCGAGGCCCAGGCGCAGGTCCGCTTCGCCGAGGATCGGCGCGCGGCGCTCGCGCCCGGAGGGGATGAGGGAGGCGACCGCTTCGCTGGCGTTCACGTCCGGGGCGAGGACGGTGAGGCCGTGGCGCTGGGCGTCGGCGATGAGCGAGGCGGGGGAGTAGAAGCCCATCGGCTGGCTGGCGAGGAGCCCGGCGTAGAACGCGGCGGGGTAGTGGCATTTGATCCAGGCCGAGGAGTAGACGAGGTGGGCGAAGGAGGCGGAGTGGGATTCGGGGAAGCCGAAGTCGGCGAATGACTTGAGCTGCTCGTAGACCTGGTCGGCCTGCGCGCCGGTGATGCCGTTCGCGGCCATGCCCTTGTAGAGGCGCAGCCTGAGCTCCTCCATCTTCTCGGCGGAGCGCTTGGCGCCCATGGCCCGGCGCAGCTTGTCGGCCTCGCCGCCGTCGAATCCGGCGGCGTCGATGGCGATCTGCATGAGCTGCTCCTGGAACAGCGGCACGCCGAGGGTCTTCTTCAGGGCGGGCATGAGCTTCTCGGGAACGAGGTGCTCCCAGGGCTCGCCGTGCCTGCGGCGCAGGTAGGGGTGGACCGAGTCGCCCTGGATGGGGCCGGGCCGGATGAGGGCGACCTCGACGACGAGGTCGTAGAACACCTCCGGCTTCAGGCGCGGGAGCGTCGCCATCTGGGCGCGGGACTCGACCTGGAACACGCCCACGGTGTCGGCGCGCTGCAGCATCTCGTAGACGACCCGCTCGTTCAGGTCGATCAGGGCGAGGTCGACCGCGTCGCCGTGGAAGTCGCCGATGAGGTCGACCATGCGGTGCAGGGCCTCCAGCATCCCCAGGCCGAGCAGGTCGAACTTGACGAGGTGCGCGTCCGCGCAGTCCTCCTTGTCCCATTGGAGGACGGTGCGGTCCTTCATGCGGGCCGGCTCGACCGGGACGATCTCGCTGACGGGCTGCTCGGTGAGCACCATGCCGCCGGGGTGGATGCCCAGGTGCTGCGGCATGTTGACGAGGTCGCCGGCGAGCGCCTGGACGTCGGCGGGGATGCCCTCGGCCTCCGCGGGGTCCACGCTGCCCCAGCGGTGGAGGCGCTTGGACCAGGCCAGGGCCTGGTCGGGGCCGTACCCGAGGGCTTTGGCGGCGTCGCGGACGGCCGAGCGGGGCCGGTAGGTGACCACGTTGGCCACCAATGCGGCCCGGTCGCGGCCGTACTTCTCGTAGACGTACTGGATGACCTCTTCGCGGCGGCCCGATTCGATGTCGAGGTCGATGTCGGGCGGGCCGTCGCGGTCGGAGGAGAGGAACCGCTCGAACAGCATCCCGTACGCCACGGCGTCCACTCTGGTGATGCCGAGGGCGTAGCAGACGGCGCTGTTGGCGGCCGATCCCCTGCCCTGGCAGTAGATGTCGTGCTCCCGGCAGAAGCGGACGATGTCGGCGACGATGAGGAAGTAGCCGCTGAACTCCAGCTCCCCGATGACCTGCAGTTCGCGTTCGATCTGGTCCCAGGCGCCGGCGACCCGCTCCCGCCCCCGCGGCCCGTAGCGCACTGCCCCGCCCTCGTCGGTCAGCATCCTGAGGTACGAGTGGTCGTCGTGGCCGGCCGGGACGGGGAAGTGCGGCAGCCGGGGCGCGAGCAGCTTGAGCCGGAACGCGCACTCGGTGGCGATCCGCACGGACTCCTCAAGGGCCGCAGGGAAGTCGGCGAAGCGCTGGGCCATCTCCTCGCCTGAGCGCAGGTGCGCCCCGGCGTTCGCGGGCAGGTGCGGGTCGGTCGCCTCGAGGGTGCTGCGGGCCCGGATGGCGGCGAGCGCGGCGGCGGTGCGGGCGCGGTTCGGGGCCGCGTAGTGGACGTTGTTGGTGGCCACGACCGGTACACCGAAGCGCCGGGCCAGGGCCGCGAGCGTCTCGATCCGCTCCGTGTCGCCGGGCAGGTCGTGGCAGGTGAGTTCGACGGCGAGGTGCTCGCGGCCGAAGGCGTCGGCGAGTTCGCGCAGCGCGTCCTCGGCGGCGTCGGGCCCGCCCGCGTCCAGGGCCGCGTTGAGGAAGCCTTTGCGGCAGCCGGTGAGGATCTGCCAGCCGCCGTTCGCGTGGGCGCCCAGCGAGGCGAGGGAGTAGCGGGGCCGGTCCTTCTCGCCGCCTTCGAGTTTGGCGGCGGTGATGGCGCGCGAGAGGGCGCGGTAGCCGTCGGGGTCGCGGGCGAGGACGACGAGGTGGCGCCCGGCCGGGTCGACCTGGCCGCGGCGGGCCCGGGTCAGGTCGAGGTTCAGTTCGGCCCCGAAGACCGAGGGGAGCTCGAACCGGGCTGCGGCCGAGTCGAACTGCGGGATCGCGTACAGGCCGTCGTGGTCGGTGATCGCGAGCCCTTTGAGGCCGAGCCGGGCGGCTTCGGCGGCGAGCGCGGCGGGGGCGTCCGCGCCGTCGGCGAAGGAGTAGTGGGAGTGGCAGTGCAGCTCGGCGTAGTCAGTCATACCAGCCCACCGCCTTCCACTGCCCGCCCTCGCAGACGAGGAGGGCGGCGCGGCCGTCGGCGAGCTCGACCTGGAGGCGCGCGTAGCGGCGGGCGACCGGGCTCCACCAGCGCTCGGACACCGGCCACGGCCCGGCCCAGGCGACGACCGGGATCCGCTTGCCGCCCAAGGCGATCACGGTGGGGGACGCGGACAGGTCGCCTCTGGCGAGCGCCTGGACGGGAGCTCCGGCCGCGTCGAGGACGGCGACGTGGTCGTCGGTGCCGATGAGGCTGGGCAGCGGATCGGGCAGCGTTCCGGGCCACGGCCCCGAAGGCGGCGGCGGCGCGTGCTCGACCTCCCACGCGGCGGCGCCGAACCGCTCGTCGAGGTCGCGGCCGTCGGTGGCGGCGGCGATCTGCACGGCGTCCGGGCCGAACCGGCTCTGGGCGTGCCGCAGGGCGGCCTCGGCCTTCACGTCCCGGGCGCCCTTGTCGCCCCACAGGCCGCGCCCGGCCGCGACCAGGCCGATGAGCCCGCCGGGGGCGAGCTCGAGCACGGTGATGGCGTGCGCGGTTTCGTCGGCCGTTTCGCTTGCGGCGCTGGTGGAGAGCCAGCCCTCGAGCTGCCAGCGCACGCGGCGGGAGAGTTCGGCGGCGCCGATGGCGGGGTCGAGCTGCCAGGTGCGGCGGCGCCCCATGCCGCTGCCGGTGCGGGCGGTGATCGTGACGCGGGTGCAGGCGAGGTTGCGCGCGTCGAGGAGGCGCAGCAGGCGTTCGGCGAGGGGCCGGGCGGCGAAGACGGCCTGCTCGACGGTGGCGTACGGGGTCTCGGGGGTCTCGGCCACGGTCAGCTCCGGCGCGGCCGGGCGGGGGACGAGCGGGCGGGCGAGCTGCCCGGCGGCGAGCAGCTGGGCCCTTCGCACGGCCGCGCCGAACCGCTCCGCGACGGCCTGGCCGGGCAGGTCGCGGAAGGCGCCGAGCGTGTCGATGCCCAAGTGCCGCAAGGTCTCGCAGGTCTCGGGGTCGACCAGGCCGGTGGCCTGGAGGTCGCGGATGTCGCGGCGGGCGAGGAAGGCCGCGTCGCGCCCGGCCGGGACGATCCGCCCTTCGCGGGCGGCGAGGACGGCGGCGAACAGGCCGTCGGCGACCCCGGTCAGGCAGTCCTGGTCGACGAGCCCGGCGACGGTGTCGATGAGGGTCTCGCAGAACGCGGCCTCATCGCCCGCCCCGCGCCGCAGCGGCACGGCGACGACGCCGGGCTCGAGCACTTCGACATAGGGCGTGAGCAGGTCGAGCGCGTCGAGCACCGGCTCGAACGCGGCCGAGTCCTCGGCCTCCCAGTCCACGAGCCGCATCACGAGCACCCGGCTCCCGGCCCGCCGCACCTGCACGCTCACGGCAGATCGCCTCCGGCAGGCCGAAGAGGAACCACCTCGCCACCGGAGGCCGCACTGGAGTCGATCCGCAGGCGCGTACGGTCGAGTAGCGGCACCATCACTGAGGGTGAGACCTGGGTCACCGAAGGTGCTGAACTGTCGTACCCCCCTGCCACACTGGAGTGGCCGGCGGATGCATCCGCTGCACCGGAACGAATCCGGAATTTTCCGGAGGCACCGGGGTCATCACCACACTCGACCGGAGCGCGCCCGGTCGAGGTGGCAGTCGGCAAGGTGGTGGTGGGGTGGGTGGGCGAGGGGGAGGGAGGGAGGCCCCCAGAGTCCGCGAGATCGGCCTGACGGTCCGCGATCGCAATGCGTTCGCCGAACCGCCCGCGCTGAGCGCCGTTCGCACGGGGCCGCGAGCGGTTCGCCTCGGCGGCACCGCGATCCATGGCGGACCTCGAGTGCAGGTCGATGACGTTCCCGTGGGCGGATCGGTTCTCGCCGGCCGCCTCCGCCTCGCCGCCGTAGGGCCAGATCCGGGCGTTGCGGGTGCCGCCGGTGCGCCAGTGGGCGGCGACCTCCAGTTCGCAGGCGTCGAGGCGGCCGGCGCCCCAGCGGCGGCCGGCGTTGGGGCGCAAGCCCTTCCACCGCGCGCGGGCGACTTCGAGCCGGGCGTCGGCGCCGGAGACCGGACGGGTCTCCCACCAGATGATCGCGGTCCCGCTCTTGCGGGCGCGGGCGGCCAGCCGCCGGGTCTGCGTCGGCGTGAGCCCTTCGCTCGGCACCACCACCGCGGCGACGCCCTCGGCCAGCGTCCCCGCCGCCTCGACCACGAGCGGCCCCGGGTCGACCAGCGCCACCCTCCCGAGGTCGACCCCGGCGGCCGTCGCCGCCAGCGGGTACACGCGCGGCATCCCGACCAGCGCGCACCATGCGCCCGACCCGGTCGGGCCGGCCAGCAGCCGCCACAGCAGCGAGGTCGCCCCGCGCCGCGAGGCCATGATCGCGGTCACAGTCGCGAGTCCGCCGTGGGGCAGCAGCGCGGAAATGTCAGGGGTGACGGGCAGGATGACCCGAGAAGCGTCGGGGGCGGCCTCGGGCCGCGGTTCGGCGACCGCCGCACTGACAACACTGTGCGGCGCGGTCGCGAGCGCCCCGGTGTCCGGCGGCGGCCCGCCCGCAAGGCGGGCCTCGCGCCCGGGCCTCGCTTCGGCTGCGGGGCGCAGCTCTGCGGCGGTGCGCAGGCCGAGCTCAGCGGCCAGCGCGGCCGCGACGGATGTCGCCACCAGTTCCCCCGTATCTGTCGAACATGTGTATCAAGATCAACATACCGAACTGATGGCAGCGCGCAACCTCAAACAGGTGTTTGATAAATCTCCCGGCGGCGATCTGCGGCTCGGCCCAGGTCACATGGCATGGAATGGCCACGAATCGGCATTTCCGCGATGATCGCGCCCATCCGACCCAGGGTGAGCGGGCAGCGGGGAAAACACCCGAACGGGCGGTCTCGCCGATGAGCGCCCTGGCGGGAAGGGGCGTGAAGGGGAACCGCTCCGGGGGTGTCGCGGCGGGCCCTGCGCTCGACGCCGCCTCCGGGCCGGTCTGCGCGGCCCGCGCACCGGTGCCCGGAAACGCAGAAAGGAAGCCGCCTGCGCCGCTTCCCTCTCCAGAATATAGCCCGGGGGTGCCGAACAAGGGTGCACCGGGGTGTGTTTTCGCAGGTCAGCATGGTTCACACTCGTACTTCCAATGCTCGAAGGGAGCCGCTGAGTGAACCCGAAGTCCCACAGTGCATTCCAACTGCCCGAGCGCCTCGCCGCGAAGGCCGACCCGGCGCTCATCGCCGACGACGAGCGCCATTTCGCCGCCATCGCGGCCAGTCTCGAGCAGTCGATCGCCGAGGTCGCCGACCGCCTCGCCGCCATCCGCAAGGAGGAGGGCGGCACGGGCCGGTTCGAGGGCCAGGCCGCGGCCGACCGGGACCGGGAGATCCACCGGCTGACCGGCCGCCTCGGCGCCCTGCGCCGCTTCGGCCTCGACCTGTGCCTCGGGCGGACCGTCGCCACCGGGGGCGAGACGGTCTACATCGGACGTCTCGGGCTCACCGGTGACGACGGCCGCCGCCTGCTGCTCGACTGGCGCTCGCCCGCCGCCGAGCCGTTCTTCGGCGCCACCCACGCCGACCCGATGGGCCTGGCCAGCCGCCGCCGCTACCGCTGGACCCGCGGGCGCATCAGCGACTACTGGGAGGAGGTCTTCACCACGGACGGCCTCGAAGGCCATGCGGCCCTTGACGACCAGTCCGCGTTCATCGCGAGCCTCAGCACCAGCCGGTCCGAGCGGATGCGCGACGTCCTGGGCACCATCCAGGCCGACCAGGACGCCGTCATCCGCGCCGGGTCGAGCGGCACGCTCGTGGTCGACGGCGGGCCCGGCACCGGCAAGACCGTCGTCGCCCTCCACCGCGCCGCCTACCTGCTCTACTCCGACCCGCGCGTGGGCCACCACCGCGGCGGCGTCCTCTTCGTCGGCCCCCACCAGCCGTACCTGGCGTACGTCGCCGACGTCCTCCCCAGCCTCGGCGAAGAGGGCGTGCAGACCTGCACCGTCCGCGACCTCCAGCCCGAAGGCGCGGACGCGCCCGAGGAAGCGGACCCGGCGGTGGCCGCGCTGAAGTCCGGCGCGGACATGGTCAAGGCCCTCGAACCGGCCGTGCGCCGCTACGAGCGCCCGCCCGCCGAGGAGCTGGCCGTGGAGACCCACTGGTCCGAGGTCCGGCTCAGCGCCGACGACTGGGCCGACGCGTTCGACGCCGCGGGCCTCGGCACGCCCCACAACGAAGCGCGCGAGCAGATCTGGGACGAACTGGTCGCCATCATCGCCGAGAAGCACGACGAGGACGAGATCGAGGAGGACCTGCTGCGCCGCTCCCTCGCCCGCAACCGCGAGCTCACCAAGGCCTTCGACAAGGCCTGGCCGGTCATCGAGCCCACCGACCTCGTCGCGGCACTGTGGGCGGTCCCCGACTTCCTGCGCATGTGCGCCCCCTGGCTCGACGAGGACCAGGTGGCGCTGCTCTACCGCGAGGACCCGAAGGCCTGGACCACCGCCGACCTGCCGCTCCTGGACGCCGCGCGGCACCGGCTCGGCGACCCCGAGTCCTCCCGCCGGGCCCGCCGCCGCGAGGCCGAGATCGCCTCCGAACGGCAGGTCATCGACCGCGTCGTGGAAGAAATACTCCAGGCCGGCGACGGCAATGTGGAGGAGATGATCCTCCTCAAAGGCGCCGACCTGCAGGACGCCCTCGTCCACTACGAGGACCTGGAGGCCCCCGAACCCGACCTGCTCGCCGGGCCGTTCGCGCACGTCATCGTCGACGAGGCCCAGGAGCTCACCGACGCCGAGTGGCAGATGCTGCTGCGCCGCTGCCCGTCCCGGAGCTTCACCATCGTGGGCGACCGCGCCCAGGCGCGGCACGGCTTCACCGAGTCGTGGGATGAGCGGCTGCGGCGCATCGGCCTGAACCAGGTGCGCCTGGCCTCCTTGAGCATCAACTACCGCACGCCCGAAGAGGTCATGGCCGAGGCTGAGCAGGTCATCCGGGCCGCGATCCCGGACGCCAACGTGCCCGTCTCGGTCCGCAGCAGCGGCGTCCCCGTCCGGCGCGGGTCCACCGCGGAGCTCGACGCGGTCCTCGGGGCATGGCTCGCCGAGCACGACGACGGCACCGCCTGCGTCATCGGCGACCCCGCCTTCGACGCGACCGCGCGCGTCCGCTCGCTCACCCCGGAGCTGTCGAAGGGCCTCGAGTTCGACCTCGTCGTCCTCATCGACCCCGACGGTTTCGGCGACGGCATCGAAGGAGCGGTGGACCGCTACGTGGCGATGACCCGCGCCACCGGGCAGCTGGTGATCCTCACGGGCGCTTGACGAACGGACCGGCCGCGCGGCGCCGCGCGGCCGGTGCCCGCCGAACCCCTAATCACCGCACACAACACCGGCGTTAGG
>NZ_JAPZVR010000001.1:603270-638853 GCF_027622855.1 Glycomyces algeriensis
CGCCCCCCGCCCCGGGGCTGGTGGTTACCCTCGGGGGCGCTTCCCCACCGGCCCGCCCGCGCGCCGCCGCGCGCCCGGTCCCGGACTACCCGATCTTCTCGAACCAGAACTCGTGCTTGAGGAACGACGTGTCGTACTCGTGCCCCGGATAGGGCGGGATCAGCTGCGAGGCCTGGAAGAGCCGCCAGCCGTCGCGCAGCGCCTCCACGCCCGTGTCGTACGGCGGGAGGTCGCTGTCGCCGGTCGTCGGGTTCGTCCTCCCGGTCCCGTCGTAGTACGCCCAGGCCAAGACGTCGGCGTCGAGCGCGGAGGTGTTCAAGTAGAGGACGAGGACTTCTTGCTTCATCAGGTTCTCCCGGGGCGGTTGGCGACGCGGGTCGCCCAGTATTCGACGTCGAACGAGGGGTTGTTGGTGAGCGCCCGCCACATCTTGACGCGGTTGTAGATCTCCAGGCGGGCGGTCGCGTGCTCGCACCAAGGGTGGTAGACGTTGAGCTCGGCCGCGACCTGCGGATCGTCCAGATCGGACACGTCCCAGGTCCGCACCTGCGGCGCCGTCGGGTTGAACCGGATCTTGTACATGTACCGGCGGATGTCGGAGTCGTTGCGCCGTCCGCCGTGCCAGATCCCGTGGTGGAGCAGGACAACGGTGCCCGGCGGGCAGGTCAGGCGGGTCTGGCCGCGCAGGTTCTGGTACCGGCCGGTGTCGGACTCGTTGGTGCGGCGCAGGTGCGAACCGGGGACGGACAGGGTGCCGCCCATCGTGCCGGTGACCTCCTGCGGGTAGTACATGAGCTGCACGTCGAACGCGTCGATGCGCGTGTCGATGATCGCGTCCCCGTGGAGCGGCTGCGCGCCGCCCTCGTGCGGCTCGCGGATGTGGATGGCGTGGTGGTCGACCGTGGGGTCCGACCCGAGGAGGCTCTGGAGCGCCCCGGCCACGGCCGGGATCTCGAGCAGCCGCCGCGTGAACGACCCGGGTTCGTAGGCCTCGCCGACCGGGGTCCCGTAGGGGACCGGGCCGAGCCCGGCCTCCATGATCCCGATCGCTTCGGCGTTGAGGTCGGGCGGCACGATCGCGTCCATCCGGTGGAACCCGTTGGCGACGAACCGCGCGACCTCGACCGAGGTCAGTAGATGCTTGCTGGTTGTCATACACCGAAGATAGGATCAGTTCCCGCAGTTGTAATTGGCAGTAATCACCAACTAGTGGTCGGTTCTCATCATGCGCACGGTGACGCTTCACCTCGACCAACCGCCGGAGGTCGTCAACGCCGGCGTCGGCCTCCACGGCCTCAACCTGCCCGAGGAGCGCTTCCTCCTGCCCGACCTGTGGCAGATCCACCTGTACAAGTACGAGGGCGCGATCGAGCTCGGCGGCACCGTCCACCCCGTCAGGCCCGGGTACGTGAGCCTCATCCCGGCCGGCGTCGAAGTCCTCTTCCGCTACCAGGGCCGCTCCGAGAACCTCCACATCCACGCGCGACTCCCGAAGGACGGCAACCGGTGCACGGTGCCGGTCATGCAGGACGCCGGACCGACCGCGCCCGCGCTGGCCGAGATGTTCCGCCAGGCCGTCACCGCCGAGGCCCCGGCGCGCGCGAACGCCGAGGCCTGGGCGCTGCTGTGGCGGATGACGCGGCTCGACCCGGGGCCCGCCGGGGAGGGGCACCACCGCTCGGTGGAGGCGGCCCTCGCACACATCGAGGAGCACCTGCCGGCCCCGCTCGCGGTGCCGGAGATCGCCGCCGCGGTCGGCCTCTCGCACAACCACCTGACACGGCTCTTCCACGCCGCCACCGGCACCACGGTGGTCGCCCACATCCGGCGCCGCCGCCTCGAGCGGGCCCGGCACCTCCTCGTAGAGTCGACCCTGTCGATCCCGGCGGTCGCCGCCGCGGTGGGCATCGCGGACCTCCAGGCGTTCAACAAGGCCTGCCGCCGCGAACTCGGCGCCTCGCCGCGGGCGGTGCGCGAGGCGGCCCGGAAACTCTGAGCCGTCGAGGGCTACAAGAATGCGCTGCGCTGCGGTACCGTCACGAAAGTTACTCACGTCACTCTCGGAGGTACCTGTGGTCGCAATGCCGCGCTTGCCCGACTTCGCCTGGGGGGTGGCCACTTCGGCCTTCCAGATCGAAGGCGCCACAGCGGCGGACGGCCGCGGGCCGTCGGTCTGGGACACCTACACCGGCACACCCGGGAAGATCCGCGACGGCCACACCGCCGAAACCGCCTGCGACCACTACCGCCGGTACCCCGAGGACATCGCCCTCATGCGCGACCTCGGCATCGACGTCTACCGGTTCTCGATCGCCTGGCCCCGCGTGCGCCCGGACGGCACCGGCCCCGTCAACCCGGCCGGCCTCGACTTCTACGAGCGCCTCGTCGACGCCCTCCTCGAAGCGGGCATCGCCCCCATGGCGACCCTCTACCACTGGGACCTCCCGCAGCCCCTCGAAGACGCCGGCGGCTGGCTCGACCGCGACACCGCCCACCGCTTCGCCGAGTACGCCGCGATCTGCGCCGAGCGCCTCGGCGACCGCGTGCGCCACTGGATCACCCTCAACGAGCCGTTCGAGCACATGGCCCTCGGCTATGCGCTCGGCCAGCACGCCCCCGGCCACACGCTGCTGCTCGACGCGCTCCCCGCCGCCCACCACCAGCTCCTCGGCCACGGCCTCGCGACCAGCGCCCTGCGCGCCGCGGGCGCGCCGTTCGTCATGCTCACCAACAGCTACACGCCCGCGGTGCCCGCCACCGGCAACGAGGACGACCTCGCCGCCGCCGCGACCTACGACCTCCTCCACCGCCGCCTGTTCACCGACCCCGTGCTCCTCGGCCGCTACCCCGATCTCTCGCCCTTCGGCCTCGACACCCTGCCGTTCCTCAAGGACGGCGACCTCGAGGCCATCGCGCAGCCCCTCGACGGCCTCGGCGTCAACTACTACAACCCGACCCGCCTCGCCGCCGCCCCGCCCGGATCGCCGCTCCCGTTCGACATCGTCGAGTTCGACAACGTGAAGACCACCGACTTCGACTGGCCCGTCATCCCCTCCGGCCTCACCCAGACCCTGATGGACCTCACCGAGGACTACGGCCCCGACCTCCCGCCCCTGTGGGTCACCGAGAACGGCTGCTCCTACGCCGTCCCGCCCGCAGCGGACGGCTCGATCCCCGACCAGGACCGCATCGACTACCTCGCCGCCCACGTCAAAGCCCTCGACGCTGCGATCGCCCAAGGCGCCGACGTGCGCGGCTACCTCGTGTGGACCCTCCTCGACAACTTCGAATGGGCCGAAGGGTTCCACCAGCGCTTCGGACTGGTGCACGTGGACCCCGCGACGCAGGACCGCACTCCGAAGGCCTCTTTCGCCTGGTACCGCGAGCACCTCGCGAGCAGACGCCCGTGACCACCGCCCCCGAAGCCCCCGCGCCCGCCGCCCTCGCCGAACCCGAACGCAATGTGGGCAAGGTCTGGATCGGCGGCATCACCACCGGGATGCTCGGCCTCTACATGGCCTTCTTCACCCCGATCCAGGTGCTCCTGCCCCTCCAGCTCGCCGAGATCGACGAGGACGGCAAGGTCGCCGCGTTCGGCCTCGTCACCGGCTTCGGCGCGCTCGTCGCCGTCGTCGCCAACCCCCTCGCCGGAGCGCTCTCCGACCGCACCACCGGCCGCTTCGGCCGCCGCCACCCCTGGACCCTCGGCGGGATGGCCGTCGGCGCCCTCGGCCTCTACCTGCTCGGCCTCCAGACCACCGTCATCGGCGTGCTCCTGTGCTGGTGCCTCGCCCAAGCGGCCCTCAACGCCGGGTACGCCAGCCTCAACGCGGGCATCCCCGACCACGTCCCCGTCCGCCAGCGCGCCGTCGTCTCCGGCTGGATCGGCTTCCCGCAGGCCCTCGGCCTCGTCCTCGGCGCGGTCATCGTCACCATGCTGGTCACGGACATCCCGACCGGCTATCTCGTGATCGGCTTGGCGGCCTTGGCGATGGCGCTCCCGTTCGTACTGTCCACACCGGACCCGCCGCTGCCGCGCACCGCCCGGCCGCCTTTCAACTGGAAGGCCCTCCTCGCCACGTTCTGGGTCTCGCCCCGCGCCCACCCCGACTTCGCCTGGGCCTGGTTCACGCGCTTCCTCGTCATGCTCGGCAACGCCACCGGCACGCTCTACCTGCTGTTCTTCCTGCAGGACGCCGTACACTACGAGGAGATCTTCCCCGGCCGCAGCGCCGACGAAGGGGTCCTGATCCTCACGCTCCTCTACACCGGCGGCGTCATCGCCACCTCGGTGGCGGGCGGCGTGCTCTCCGACCGCATCGGCCGCCGCAAGCCGCTCGTCGTGGTCTCCTCCGCGATCATGACCGTCGCCGCACTGCTCCTGACCTTCTGGCACACCTGGCCCGCCGCGATCGCCGCCGCCGCGATCATGGGCGCCGGCTTCGGGATCTACCTCTCCGTCGACCAGGCGCTCATCACCCAGGTCCTCCCGGCCGCCTCCGACCGCGCCAAAGACCTCGGCATCATCAACATCGCCTCCACCGCCCCGCAGGTCCTCGGCCCGGCCCTCGCCGCGGTGACCGTGGCGGGGCTCGGCGGCTACTCGACCCTCTACGCCCTGAGCGCGGCGGCCACCCTCCTCGGCGGCATCCTGGTGTGGCCCATCAAGTCCGTGCGCTGACCCGACATCCCGCCGCTACGATGCCGACATGCCCGCCGCCCTCCTGCACTGCGCCGACACGCTCCACCCGCGCCGCCCAGACGAGCACTTCGCCCCCGAGGCGGCGCTGGTCCTCGCACTGCGGGAATGCCTGGGTCGGCCGGACCGGCGACTGCTGGCCGGTAACCGCGGAATCGGAGCGACACGGTGGGCTCCCGGGCGTGCAAACTCAGGGGGCCCACTCTTTTGGTCTGCCAGGCTGACTCGGTGCTCCTCTCATGGACGGCCGGGATCCGAACCGTAAAGCGGGCCTCGGCTCCAGAACGGCGAACGTTTCTCCTCCAGTGGGTTTGCGCGCCCCGCTGGCCACCACCCGGTGGCCCGGCTCGTAGTCGAGCATGAGTCTTGACTCCCAGAACCTGATAGCGTCTCGCGCATGACCGCGCCCCTGGCAACTGACTCACACGGCAACGCCCTGATCGATGTGACCGCCCAACCTGCAAGGACCGACCTCGATCTGTTCTGATGCTGGCCGGTCCGCTCATCGGAGCAGGTAGCGGCGGGGACGGTGCGGCGTTGCCGAACCGGGGCGCCCCAGGTTGGATGGCGAGGAAGGGCGCCGCCGCAATAGGGATACCGGTGGCAGGTCAAATGGAATGAGGGGCCTTTCATGTAACGGTGGGAGCGAGAACCCACGTGCAACGTGAATCTCCATAGACTGGTGTGTATGCCCCGCAAGCGAAAGCCGGATCAAACCTCTGACGAGCGTAGCGTCGCTGCTGCAAGTCCGCTGGTGCTTGTTGTCGGTGAGGACGAGCTGGCCGGCAGCCTCGTGCGAACGCTCGCCCTCCGGTACGGGTATCGCGTGCAAGTGCTGTACAGGAACGAGGCTGCTGTCGCACGGTGGTCTTCGGGCTTCGACGACGACCTTGTTCAGGTTGCTCCGTTCCAAGTCGGCATTCTTGAGGGTCTGTCCGATAGCGTTCTTCGTCGGATACATGCGGTTGCGTTCATGGACCGAGATGACCTGGGCAACGTGCAACTTGCGTTGGAATTTCGGGATCTCGTGACTGAGCGGGATCTGCCACATCCTCGACTGGTGTTGAGGATGGATGACGAGGAGTTCGGCACTAACGCCATGGAACTCTTGGGTGAGAATGACGTGTTCGCGATTTCGGAGACCGGGGCGGTCGCTGCAACGTTCGTTGCGGCGGCCGTGCAGCGAGCGGGACCGGGCGACATCGGGCTCTGGAATCGCACGCTGTATCTCGCAGACTGGTGGGACACGAGAGCAGAGGCTGCTTGGGCTGTCGCTGGGGCCGACGGCACCGTCCTAGTATCGGACGCTCCTGGGGAGGATTTCGTCCTGCATCTTGCACCCGATGTGCGGCGGCGGTGGCTCAAAGCGGCGCTGCGGAGCCCGCTGGAGGACATTGGCCAGGTCCTGCATCGAATGCGACGCGCGTTGGGGTCGTTTCGGAAGACGACCGCACGCCTCTGGTGGATTAGTGCGGCGGTCCTCCTCACAGTCATGGCCACGAGCTTGACGGTGCTCCTGCGCGACGATTCCAGCGCCGTTCACATCGACAACCCATGGGAAGCGTTCTACGTAATGGTGCTCCTGACCGGCGGCACCAACCCCGACATGGGTGCCAGCCGTGCTATTCAGTCGGCGCACATGATGGTCGCACTCACCAGCTCGCTGCTGCTGCCGGTCTTTACAGCAGCCATCCTCCAATCGGTGTTCGACCGCCGGGACGCCCGCCTCTCCGGTCGAACCATCCAGCCGGTCCGCGGCCATGTCATCGTTGTCGGGCTCGGGCCGTTGGGGCATCGCGTCGTCATCGCACTTCGTGAACGTCGTGTGCCCGTAGTTGCGATCGAACGCAACGCGGACGCGCAAGGGGTTGCCGAGGCGCGCGCGGTCGGCGCTGAAGTGCTCATCGGCGACGCGGCCGACAGGCGGATTCTCCAGAGCGCAGAGGTTCGCGACGCGCGTTCACTTGTTGCCACCGCCAGCCGTGAAGTCGACAGCCTGCGAGTCGTGCTGACCGCACTTGAACTCAATCGGGCCCTGCCGACCGTCCTGCGCGTCTCAGAGACGGGGATATCCCGTCGTATTCGCGAAAAGCTCACCAGGAACATCTACCAGGCGCATAAGTCGTTCAGCGTCACAGCGGTAGCTGCGGAACGGTTCGCTCAGGCGGTCACCGAAGCCGCGATCGTGGAGATCATTCCCGTGGATGATCAGCTGGTCTTTCTGCTAACCGTTGAAGTGCAGCCCGACAGTAGCCTGCACGAAGCCTCCATCAGCGCGGTAGCTCAAGTCGGTCGCATGGAAGTGATAGCTGTCCGACGTTCTGGCGGTGGCGTCAGGTGGAATCCTGATCCGGCTTTCAAGATCGCGGCAGGTGACACGCTTGCCGTTGTCGCCGACAGCGCCGGCATCCGCAAAGTCGCCGAACTGGCATCGACAACCATTCCTGGTGATCCCAAGTAGCGTCCACCTACGTTGAGGAATGAGAGCAGCATGGGTGTCGTAGTGGCTGAGCACGTGGCGCTGCGAGGTTCAGGCCTCGCAGCGCGGCTGGCAGCACGCTGGGTGTGTCGCCGTCCTCGTACCGGCAACCGGTGCAGGCTGGTGCCATCGATGGTTCGGTTGATGTGCTCAGCACGGGATCCACGCGTGGTCGAGATCGCGGTCGGCGTTGGAACATACAGGGGGCAACTACCGGGCGGACGATCAGCAGTCTTGTATGGTCTTGCGCGGGACGCGAAAGACTCGGGGACTCGTGGCATGGCCAACCTGCCGGCCGTATCAGTGCGCTTCCTGCTTACCGCGGTAGCGTCGAGCCGATTCAGTCCACCAGTGCGGGTAGTCGCTGCACTCCGACTGTCGCCGCGCCTTTCTTGAGGTCGCCGGTCTCGTCGAACACCAGCACCCGTTCGGGCCGGTCGGCGACCTGGACCCACGCGGTTGCCGCAGCGCTCTCCCGGACGTCCTCATTCCAGGCGCTGTCGTTGAAGAAGTGCTGGAGCCGCCACGGATCGGCATGCCCGGCGTTCTTCGCGATCGAACAGCAGTTCTTCCTGGGCAGGTCCGCCTGCAACCCGGTCACCGCGTCGGCGGCCAGGCGGCGGGACTCGATGCGCGCGAACAACCCCGCACACGAGCCGAGCAGCTCGGCCGTCACCTCGCCTACTATGCTCACGGCAGTGGCTGCCGTCATGTTTCCTTGCGTCACAACAAGAATCATGAAACAGCAGCCGTGCTCGTCTACGAGGTCAGTTCAGGCGTCCCCAGAGGTCGTACGGGTTCGGCCCGGGGCGGAACCCATGCGCCTCTGCCATCTGTGCCGCCTCACGGAAGCCGCGGGCGATGGCCGAGGGTTCGTGGGCGTCGCTGCCGAATGTCACGGCGTCTCCGCCTTCTTCGCGCCACCATCGCAGAATGGTCGCGTGCAGCGGTATGCGGGTGCTGATCTCCAGCGCCCTGCCCGACTGGGCGGTGGCCCGCAGCGCGAAGCGGAACTCCTCCTCGAACGCTGAGAGTTCGAACGGTCCGGCTGTCTGCTGCGGCCAGTAGCGGATCGGATAGTCGATGTGGGCCAGCACGGAGAACACGTCACTTTCGCTGACCAGCTTGGCCACCTCGGACACGTAGGCCCGGACGACCTCCGTCGCCTCCCGGTGCTCGTACAGGCCCGGCGGCTCGGCGAACCTGTCCCCACCGGGAAGTGGCAGGCAGTGCAGGGAGCCGAGCACCCGGTCGAACCGGCCGGCACCGAGTACCTTCGCGATGGCCGCGGCGTGCCAATGCGGTTCGCCCATCTCCAAGCCGCTGAGGATCCGCAGCTCCGGGAACCGATCGCGGCACTCCTCGATCGCCTCCAGATACCCCAAGGCGTCGAATACCGGGGGAGTCAGCTGCCCCCCTGCGTGGACAGGGAAGCGAGATAGTCAGGTCTTGGAGACAGTCTGCTCGCCACATCAGTTGGCACGCCAACGATGTGAGCCGAGGCACCAGCGTCGCGCCGTGTACCCGTGGGCACCGGGACGCCTCACCGGGCTCGCCCGCCTCTATGGCGAGATCACGCGCGCAGTCCACGATGAAGACTTCCATAACCACTTGTCAGAGTGGATATTCGACCCCAACATGCAAGCCCGCCGCTCCCGCTGCCAGCGACGAGGAGACCACCAACCGTCATGAGGTCACGAACTTCCGCCGCCGTACTACCCTGGCAGGTAGCCCCGACACCGCACCGGCCGAGCCTGCTCTCCTCTACAGAAAAGTCATAATGGAGTGTGGCCAAATGGCGGGAGGGCGCCGATGTTGGCGCCCTCCCACGACAGCCTGCGCAGGCCGGTTGCTTCTCTGGGAACGCTACCGTTAGTGCGAAATGATGTTGTAATCGCAGGTGCTGCAGCCCTTGTGGTTGGTTGTAGTGAAGTACACGCCGTTCAAGTGCGTGGAGCTGCTGACGGCGGCATAGCTGGCACTGCCGAACCATCCAGTGTTCACGACATCGTCATTCGAGTTGATGCCGTAGGCCCGCACATAGGCATGGCCTGCGCAGATATCAGTGGCTCTCGTGGTTGAAGCGGAAGTGTGGGTGCTCCGCCACGGGTACGTGCAGTTGGAACCTCGGACGATAGTTCCTGTGGCAAGGTGCGCCGCCGCAGGGGCGGCGAACGCGACAACCGCGATCAGGGCCGCAAGTGCGGCGCCCGCGCGCATGAGGAGAAGTTTCATGTACTTGAGTGCCTTCCAGGGGGAGACGGTCGAATGTGAAAGCAACTCTGAAGCCGTTGGATCGTTCTCATCGTCGCGGCTCCTCACCGGTCTGTCAAGAGAATCAGTATGCCGCGTAAAGGAAATGGGGCCGCTTGCGCACTTGTGGACCATCGATGGAGGTTCTAGGCTGTTGGGCGTGAAACCCTTTGCTTGCACGCTCATGGTGCCGGTGTGCGCGATCGTGCTGCTGTCAGCGTGCGATGCCGGCCAACCGGAGACGATCGGTGCTGACGACATCGACCGGATCGAAACCTCCCTGGTCAACGGGTCCGCCTTGCGCTGGGAACTGACCCAGGCCGAAGCCCGAGTGGCCACCGAATGCATGGAAGACCAAGGGTTCTTCGCCCATGAGACGAACCTGTTGCACGGAGGGATCGTGCCGCACCGGTTCGAGGGCTTCGCTTCCCCCTACAGTCGCATTCCGACAGTGGAACAGGCCGAGCAGTTCGGGTTCGGACAGTGGGTGGAGCTGAACTACACCCCTGAGTCGGCATCGATGCGCGAGGACTTGAACTATCTCGCCTATGTTGCAGGCGAACAGGGTTGGATGGACATGACGTCGCTCGACGCATACCAGGAGTGGAAGGAATCCGGCGAGGAATACCAGACCGAGTGGCTTGCCGCGTTCCTCGGGGAGGAACGAGCTGAGGCCCCGGCAGGCAAGGCCGATCAGTTGCCGTTCGGCGGTTGTGAGCTGGTCACGATCGAGGCGGTTTACGGTGAACCCGCGGTGGTGGAAACTGAGAGCGGCACGTACCTGACTAGGCCCGATCTGAATAGCCCGCTCACTTGGGTCGGTGACGGGGAGCTGTACCGGGAGCTGTCGGCGCAGTACGCCGAGCAGGAAGAGGGCTTCCTCGATTGTGTCGAGGACCGCGGCTACGGGGCGTGGCAGTTCGACGAGATGGGGATGCTGCCGGTCAGAGAGCAGCTTGCCGGGATGTACAGCGACGCATCTGAGTCCGATGATCCGATGGCCTACGAGTTCGCCATGGCGAAGGACTTCGCCGAATGCGCCCAAGACTCTGGATTGCGGGACGAGGCCGAAGAGGCGTGGGCGATGCTGTACGTCGATCGACTTATCGACCGTGAGGCGGAAATCTTCGCCTGGGAGCAGCAGGTTGCGGACTATCTTGCGAGCGCGCAGGAATACCTCGCGTAACGCAGCGACCGATCGAACCAGGGCTGCCTCGGCTGGGGCGCGCGCGATTGAGGCCGCCGCGATGCACTCCTTGGATGCTGCCCGCCTCGATTCCAGCGCGATCCACCTCGTCGTCGACGGGCACTCCGCCCACCGCGCCAAGAAGGTCGCCGAATGAGTCGCCGACCGGAACGACCGGATCGAGCCGCATTTCCTGCCCGCCTGCGCCCCGCACCTCAACCCCGACGAGCTGGCGGGCGCCGATCTGCAGCACACGCTCGCCGACCAGGTCATCACCGACCGGGCCCAGATGGAGCGATCGGTCCGGGCGTTCTTCCACCGCGTTCAGAAGCTCCCGACCCGTGTGCTCAGCTACTTCCAAGCGCCGCATACGAAGTACGTCAGCTCAACCATCGAGTTCGACTGTGCGGTACTACGGTGGAGCGAATTCCTCCCGGAATCCGTCGGCCGCATTGTGAAGGAACGACCGTGACCCTACAGCGACACTTCACCGCTTCCGTCTGCGTCTTCAATGACGAAGGCGCGATGCTGCTCGTCCACCACCGGAAGCTCGACCTTTGGCTCTACCCAGGTGGCCACATCGATCCCAACGAGGCTCCGGACGAGGCCGCCAAACGCGAAGTGTTCGAGGAGACCGGAATCGAGGTGGAGATCATCGCGGAATCCCTTCCCCCCTACGCCAACGTCACGGCCCTCATCCCGCCATGGCGCATCATCGAGGTAGCTACCGAAGACAAACACATCGGCTCTCACCATCACATCGACTTCGTCTACGTCGCCCGCGTTGCCCATCCGGGTGCCACGCGCGGCTCCGGACAATTCACCGTCGCCGAGGACGAAATCGTTGACTGCCGCTGGGTGCCAATCGACCGATTCGAGGACTACAAGACGCCCTCCGTGCTCCCCGAGCTCGCCGCCGATGCTGCAGACTGGGCCGACCGAGTCCAACGATCGAACCCAACCTTCAACCAATAAGTTTCGGATCAATAGCACAAACTGGGCATTTGATCGCGCTTAAACTCCTTGCATGCGACGACGACACTCGCCCACAGGACCGAGCTGATCTCGTTGCACTTGCCGCAGAGGCCAGCGCTGAGGACTGGATGCTCGCGCGAGACTCGAAGATCCACGACCTCACCGACCGGATCGGATTGCCCCTGGTTCTGGTTGTGTCCGCCGCCAACCTCCACGACAGCCATGCGCTCGAGCCGCTCGTCCAGGGCATCCCGAAGATCCGGTCCCGGCGCGGGCCCAGGCGCCGCAAGCCTGCGAAACTCCACGCGGACAAGGCCTACGACATCCCCGATTGCCACCGGACACTGCGCGAACGGCGTATCGGTGATCGCATCGCTTGCCGCGGCATCAAATCCTCGACCAGGCTGGGCCGCGACCGCTGGGTCATCGAACGCACCATCGCCTGGCTCGGCGGCTACCGTCGCCTCACCCTCCAATACGAACGCCACGGTCACCTGTTCGCCGCATTCCTCGCCCTCGTCACAGCGATCACCTGCTACCAAAACTCACCAACTGAGACGCGCTCTTAGAGGTGCGCCAAGAGCACCTGGCACGTACCTTGCAGAGCCTCATCGTCGGCGATGGCGTCCAAACGGTCGCTGCGGCCCGGTTCCGCTAGCGCCGCCTTGACCCTGGCCACTGCTGGCACGGCGTGATGCTCGCCTGGCAAGGTGACTGCCGCCTCCGTTGAAGCCGCCACGACCCTGTCCAAACCTCGTTCCGGCGGCTGGAAATCGAGGACGATACAGGGTCGTCAGCTTTGCGTACCATGGCGATCGACTGGCGGGGCAGAATCACCGCTGCCGACGAAGGGACATCCGCGTGACCACGATCTTCACCGTTTCCATCGACGCCGTCGAGGACACGACCTTCCGCGGGAGAGTCCACCTCATCAACTCCGACGTGCCACGGGTGCCGCGGGAGCCGGAATTCCCACTCTCACTCCTGGCGGACCTGTGGTGGAGCCTGGACCACGGGTCCCTTCACAACGAGGAGGACGACGAGGACGGCGACCGCTGCCCATTCGACGAAGAGCGCGGCAAAGCGATCATCTCGAGCATGCGGCTCGGCACGGAACTCGGCCAGATCTTCGACCTCATTCTCGGCAGGAAGATCCGGGTCACCGAGGACGGATACCTGCTCGCGGACGACGACCGAACCGTGCTCGAACCGAAGCGCAGAGCGGCCGACCTCTACAAGCTGGACGGCGGCAGCGGCTCCGACGGCATCTCAGACTTCGTGATGACCCCTGGCGACCAGACGGCGTTCACCCGCCGCGCCGCGGCGGTCGTGACCGGCTACGAGGTCTCCGAATACCGGAACGTCCCGCTGCTGAGCGAGGTCGCCGCGGTCCAAGGACTGGAGCTGGAGGGGCCAGACGGACTCGCCGACCTGGACGACTACGACACCTGGGACGCGGTGCACGACCGGCCGCTCGTTGAATTCCCGTACGCCGAGATCACGGTGGCGGTCGCCGACCCGGGGTATCTGGAGCATCTGTCCGCCGGAATGCGCTGGTCGACGACCATGACCGGCCATGTCTGCTGAGCAGACGAGCATGGGCCCAGACATTGTCATCAAGCGCTCGACCAGCTCGCTGCTTTCTCCGCTTGGACCGGTCGGTCGGACTCACTCATCACTTGACGTGCGCGTGGCCCTCAACGCCAAGCGCCACGATTCGAGCCGAGAGGCGGCCGATGACGTTCGCTCCAGCAGTGCTCGCGGACAAGGCGGCGCCGGCGACTGAGTGGTTGACGGCATCGGTGGCGCTGTTTATCGTCGGCGCAGAATCTCCAGAGCCGGGCAGGCTGCGGTCATGCTGCTCGGAGCGACCGACAGGAGGCCGGCGGCCCCAAGCGATCGCTCTAGACATGTTGCCAGTCAATGGAAGTCGGCCGTTCCCCCGCCGTTTCGTAGAACTCTTCGACCACAACGCTGACCATTTCGAGCGGGACTTGGGCCTCCGCAGGTGGCGTGGGGCGGTCGTTCACTGCCTTCCACTTGGACTGGACGAGGAAGAGCTTTCCCTCGGAGGTATAGATGCCGTCAACGCCGGAGTACTGCAACGCTGCACGGCCCTCACGCACGTTTGCGACGACATCCATCTTTCGCTCAGGGAACCCCTCAACGGTCACACGCAGGTGTTGATAATCCTCGAACGCCGGCAGAACCCGTCGACTGGCGCGGGAGACGCATTGAACACGCCGCTCCGACGAGCGTTCACAAGCTCATGCACGCTCAGGATATTTCGCACGAACGAGCCGCGTGACCGGATCCCAGTCGCCGCGGTCGAGCCATAGCCCCGGCTCGCTCGGGTTCGCGCGGACGGGATCGGTGGCGAGGGCCATCCTGAGCAGTGCGACCCAGGATCGGTCGCGCACGTCGCAGCGCACGTCCGTTCAGTCGGCCGGCGTAGCTGTTGTTCCACCCTTTGCCGCGCGGACCCGGCGCACCCACTCATACCCGGCGGTGTCCTCAGTCCCCAGTCGAAGGAACGCCGAATGTGGGCTGCGGCCTTGTAGCTCGATGCTGAAGCGACCGGCGCCGATATCGTGGAGCTGGAAGTCGCCCAAGGGATATCTGAGGATTGCCGGATGGCGCTCGCGCCACCTCCCGACGTCGGCAACCGCCACGGTCTCGCCGATGAGGGCAAACACCATAGTGGTCGCTGGATGCACATCGGCTTTCTCGCCCCATTCCATGTCGCCGGCATCGGACAGCTCGAAGTAGTGTGCCCACCCTTTGAGAAGTTCCGTTCCGTCGTGCTCCGGGACCGGCACCACGACCGCATCGGTTTCGCCCAGGGTGCCGTTCACGCTTGCCTGGATCTCGGCAACCGCTCGTTCAAGCAGGCGGATCTCGGTCGGCCCTCCTGGTTTGACACCCGGCGGTCGATCCACCACCCATTTGCTGATCACACCGGGCCGCCAGGGACGGAACGCCACTCTCCAAGGTGCGCCATCCACACTTGTCTGAAGTTCGTATGAGGGCAACTCGAGAAGGCGCGCGGCAACGAAGTCGATCACGCGGCCTCGCTGACCCGAGTCCAGGTCAATGGTGAGGGTGGCAGAGTCGCTAAAGATGATGTCGAGCGAAGGACCGCCGACCAGAGAGGCGATGTCGGTATAGCGAAAGCCCTTCAAGCCGTCCGGTGGCCCCGAGCGGACGTACAGGGCCTCCGTACCACCACAGAGCTGCACCCGACCACCGTCCGGCAGTGTCCCCTGGGAGAGCAGGAGGATACGTTCACCCGGGAGAAGGATCGGACGCAGCCTTCGCTCCACCAAGCGTTCGAGAAATCCCATGTGTTCCAAACTACTGACCCGGGTCAACACATCGCTGGGCCGTCGAACGGACCATCGCCTGGCTCGGCGGCTACCGCCGACTCGCTCTCCGGTACAAGTGCCACGGATACCTCTTCGCCGCGTTCCTCGCCCTCGCGGCAGGAATCACCTGCTGCAAGAGGCTCGCTCGACTGCTTGAAGCCGTTATACCGTGGCCAGCAGTATTTTGGCCCATCTGCATCCACCTTCATGATGCGAACCGGCACCTTTTGAAACCTCTGGAGCAACGTGCCGGTTTCGGCCCTGTGCTTCGGCACAGGTCGGCACGCGGCACGAGTCCGACTGCGCAAGCACCGACGCGAACGAACACGCCAGGGGGTCCGAGGGCGACAATCGTGCCAATATCGGCGTCGGGATGCTGCGCCCACGCATCGAGCTTGACCTGGACCTGGAAGTTGTGGTCATCCAGCCGGCGGACCACACCAGTGAAGTCCTCACCAACGCTCCTCGGACTCCGGTTCGGTCGGCGCGGTTGTCGTCGGAGAGCGGCCGCCGATCGGTGTGCCCGGGGGAGCGCACGGAGGATCTCTGATCGCTCGCTGGGTTTCGTGCCGCGCAAGGCCATCCAGGCGACGAAGGCACGTAGCAGGACCGAGGAGATCGCAGCGGCGGCAAACCAGGGCCGAGAGTCGAAACGTCCATTACCTGTTGCATCCGTGGCTCATGGAACCGAAATCCACAGTTTGACACTGTGAGTGCCTACCTTTGATGTCGAATCTCATCGGACGTTTGTAGCCCTGCGACCGAGCCTCGAGGGGACACTTTGTTCCCCCTAGTTCATGGGGACAGACTGTCCCCTTGGGTTGGTGACACCCTGCAGCGTCGAAACCGCGGTACGCTGGCCGACACTACGCTTCAGTCGAGGTAAAGATCAACGTCAACCTCGGCGTCAATCTCGGCCAAGAAATGAAGCATGCCGGCATCCAAGTGAAACCCCGGCCCGTGCGGATCGGATTCCGACATCCACTGCACCAGCTCCAGAGTTATTTCACACCCAGCCTCCCGCAAAGCAATAAAAGACTCTCGCATACGAAATACCCTCACAAAGAGTCGGTCAATGACCTCCTCGAGAGGCACTTCACGATCACCGAATTCACGAATTTTCCAGGAGCTCTCCTTCGCCGGAATTGAAACAATCGACCCCGACCGGATTTGGCCCTTGCCTAGGGAGATATCCGGAGCAATGCCAGCAATCTTTGACATTTCTTCAACCGACTGCACTTCGCTCCATGCCACAAGGGCCGCCAGACGGGGAACTATATCGCTGCCCATGATCCGAAAGTCTTCCTCACTCTAAAATGACAGATACCCGGAAAGCCCGAATACCAGAAGAGCCCCTGAGGAACCGCCCGAAGGTAGGCACTTTCCGGCTCAGCAGCTAGGGGCTGAAGATTCACTGCAATGAAGGCGAACCCAGCGCCCGGCAGCGTACCGCGGACCTCGGCCTCCCTCAATACATCCACAAGGTACGGCACCGACTGCAGCCAAGTCGTCGAAACGATCCTAAGCGACAGCGTGACGGTTCCCGTGTCGGACGCTGCAGGGGGCCACCTTGATGGCGATCCGCAGCTCAGCCTCGGTGGGCCTGTCGCATTAGTGTTGTCATCCTGACGACGTTCGCCCTGACCTCTGGCGTGCTCGTCGCCGACGCCTACTGGAATTTCGGTACGCGACGCTTCTTCGACGCGGTAGGAGTCGTGCTGCTGGCTACGATCGCCGTGTACTTCGGCTTCATCGTCGGCGCCGTCGATCCGGGGCGGGTCACCTGGTACGTCATTGCCTCCGCCCTCGCGGCCGTGGTTGGATGGCTGGTCGCCGACGAAGCGAACTACTAGCGGCGCGGAACGATGACACTGCGGTGTCACGGCTCGGCTGGCGCCTGGTCGTAAGGGCAGCTCGTCAAGGTGTACACGACGCAGCTTCGTATGCTGCAGTTGCCCGCTTGGCGTTCGCGACGCAGCCTGCACTTCAAAGGGCCGCACCGGCTACCCCCAGTGGACGCCCTTACGGGCGGACATTCCCGCCGGCCGGGTCCGGATCCTCAAGGGCTTAAGGACCTCCAGGAGGTTCTTGGAGGCTTTGACTCGCCGATGTACGCCAGGCCGTCCGCAGTAGCTTCAGCGAGCAGGAGCGAGACCGCACCGGTGTCACGTTCGGTCCAGCCGACCACGACGGCGTCGATGGCAGCAGTGTGCCGGACCTTCACCCACGACCTCGTTCTGCCTTTGACGTAGAAGCTTCCGAGGCTTTGCGCGACCACACCTTCGAGGCCGTGGGCGGCGCTCGCGGCCATCATCGCGGGCCCGTCATTCGAGATCGGCGGGACGACCCACGCGGGAGGTAGCGGCAGCGTTTCGAGAAGGGCCCGGCGCTCGGCGAACGGGCGCGCGGGACTGGAGCCGGAACTGCGGTCGACGCAGCCGCCGATAACACGACATGTTGACCGGACTAGGCAGTGTTTACGAACCTTCTCAGACTCGGGGAGGCCGGAAAGGGCTGAAGCGACTGCCTGCATTGGCATCGGGCGTCCGGCATTGACGCGCAGCTGGCACCCGGGCGGGGTTGCACCGGCGCTCAGGCGGTAGCCGAGTTGCGGAGGTGCCGGTTGATCAGCAGGATGCCGACGAGCGGCAGTCCGAAGAGGGTCACGAGCGGGGGAATCCCTTCGGTCGGCGCGAGCCAGGGTGGCGCGGCGGATTGCAGCATTTCCCTGAGCTCGTAGTAGACGAAGCTGCGTGAAAGGCTCTGGGCCACGGTCAAGTAGAGGATGACGAGGGTGCCGACCATGCAGAGCACTCCCAGGGCGACGACCGACCACCGCGGCCCGATGCGGGAGGCGACCGCGAGCGCCCCGAACGCGATCGCGAGGACGAGATAGAGAACGCCCGAAAAAATGAATCGGAGGCCCACGATGTAGTCGAGATCCGGCAGGTAGTTCGCTCCGAAGACCTCGCCTCTCATCAGGATCGCTGCGACGGATTCCTTGGCGGGTCCGGCAGCGTCGAACAGGACGACCGCGCAGGCGAGGAGGATCACCGCGAGCGTGAAGGAAAGGATGACCGCGGATTCGGAGCGGTTCGGTTTGGGACGCGGGGGACTCGGGAGTCGCCTCATGAGGGTGTCCGATCGACGTGTGCGGGACTTCCGATCCTAGAGGTTGCCCGTTATCGCCTGTGGCCCAACGACTTATGATGTCCGGGTGGGTGTGGTGACGGCTTCTGAGGAGTGCTGGATCGAGCCGTTCTCGGGGTTGACGCCTGGAGTGTTCTCTCGTCTGGTGCGACAGCTCGAACGCGAGGGTGTCAACGCGCCTCGGCCGGGTCGGCCTTGGAGCCTGCCGTTAGCCGACCGCATTCTGCTGGTTGCCGCCTACTGGCGGACGAACTTGACCCTTCGTCAGCTCGCGCCCCTGTTCGGGATTTCGAAGTCAGCCGCCGACCGCATCATCGACCACTTGGGCCCGAAGCTGGCTCTGCGGCCGCGCCAGCGGTTTGTGAAGGGAACGGTGCTGATCGTGGATGGCACGCTGGTTCTTACCCGTGACCGGACCATCGCTGCGCCCAGCAAGAACTACCGATACTCGACCAACCACCAGGTTGTCATCGATGCCGACACGACGGTGTCGCGGTCGCGGTGAGCGGCATCGCCCGTCTCCACAACCTCGCCAGGCTCGGATGAACGGCGAGTCGGAATTCGCACTCAATGCCACTTCGGAGCTGAGGCGGGACTCGCCTAACCTGGTTGGCGTGGCATGGATTGGCCATTGGGCGCAGGGCAAGGGGTGATGGTGATGAGCGACGGTCAGATCGAGAATCTGCTGGACCGGCTTGTCGGATGCGAGCTGTGCTCGGTGCAGTTTGTGCGGGATTATGTGCAGTTGCACTTCGAGGGCTCCGTAGATTCGCCCGTGCTTACCTGCTACGTCATGCCTGGGGTAGCGAAGTTCCCTCCGGGCGCTGCCGAACTCGTAGACGGCAGCCCCGGATTTGCCGACGCGCTCAGGGCTTTTATCGACGAGAGTGTGTGCGACGCCACCGCAGCGGTGGGCACCGGCCTGGTCATTGAACTGCGGACCGGGGCAATCGCACTCAATCCGACATCCGATCAACTCGCAGGACCAGAGATTGCCATGCTCTCCGGTTTCAAGGACCGCAGCTGGACGGTGTGGCGACCAGGCGAGGACGAGTTTGCCGAACTCACCTGACCCGCGAACCACCGATGCGACAACCGTTCCTCAATAGCGGGACAAGCTTTAGGTGCCGGATACCACCGCGGTGTACTGTCCCAATCAGACTAGGCCGAGCGCGTACGGCATCGGCTGCCCACCGCCCGCTCCAACGAGAGTCCTTGAACGCCAGATACCTGTCGGTCAAGTCCGGTAAAGAATCCCGTCCCATTTCACCTCGGATGACCAACCTGGCCCGGTTGGAAGTTTCCCCGCGGCAGGCAGCATCGGTGCGGGTAGAGCGGAAGGTCCACGTTCTCGAGCATAGGCGCGCGCACTGCCGACGAAAACTCACGTTTCACATCCGCCCCCGCAGTCCGAGCTTGAGATGGCGCAGCTCATCGACATGCGCACTGGCGACTTGGGACCCCGAGTAGTACTTCGACGAGTACCAGCAGGCGCTGGACGAACTGATCGAAGCGAAAGCCGAGGGTCGCCCGGCGACCAAGGGCAAGACCGAAACCCGGCGAAGGTCACGAACATCCTGGACGCTTTGAAGCAGTCGGTGGAGCAGGCCGACCCTGGCCGCAATCCGCTGGCTACCGCACGGAAGCAGACCGCCAAGAAATCGGCGAAGAAGGCCACGCGGAAGACACCGGCGAAGAGGACCACAAAAGCCGCCGCCCGCAAACGGACCAGCTCCTGGAGCGAGCCTCTGGGCCGCCCAGGCAACTGCTGATCTCGAGCCGGCGCCGGGGCTGAAGCAGGCGCCCGGAGTCAGTGCCAGTTCGCGACCTCGTACACGAACCACAGTGCGGACCGGCCGGCGACCGACGACTTGGCGGCGGTCTCGGCCGCTGCCACCGGGTCGTACGCCCCGTCTTCCAAGCGGTGGCCGACCTCGTCGCCCGCGACCGAGATCCGATACCCGCATGATGCGTGCTGCCACCGGTACCCGGCGAGCCGCCACGGCTCCGAGTCCTCCTCGGGCGGATCCGGTTCGGACACGACCAGCGGCCATGACCGCTCCAACCTCCGATTGCGGTAGACCGCGGCCTTCTGCGCGAACGCGAGCACGTTGTAGCCCATCGGAATCCATTCCTCGAGCGCCAACCCGAGCCGGTCGGGGCGCTCGGTCGTCGCATACGAGACACGGTTCGACCCGAACACGATGAACTGCGGCTCGCCGCGGTGCATGTCGAACGGGTCAATCTGGTCGACCGGAGGGTACTCGTAACGGCTCATCCGCCGATTCTCGCCGACAACCCCAACACCGGACGCAGATGGGCGCGTCAGTGTCTGGTGTGCTCACCTCAACGAATCTGCTTCGCGCAGACGGCCCTCGACAGTGCTTCCCACCCTGCCACCCCAGAAATGTAGCCCCTCGTCAGCGGGTGCCGCTTTCGATGGCGGGGCCGGACACCGTCCCTGGGGCGTGGAGCAGGGCCAGCGCTTCGTCCTCCCTGAGGACCCTGGGCTCCGAGACGTCGAGGCCCCCTTCGGTGCGGATGCGGTTGATGCTGCGGCGCATCGACGGGGGCGTGAACATCACGCCCGCGACGCCGGCCGCCAGGACCGGGATCGAGGTGACGCGCAGCGCCTGCGTCCAGTCGCCGTCGACGCCGATGGCGGGGAGGACGATCCAGCCGCAGATCATCGCGGCCAGCCCGACCACGCCCGTGAGGGCCACCGCTCGCGCCACGCGCTCGTATCGCGCGGCGGACGCGTCGAGGGCGTCCTCGACAGCGTACAAATCCGTAAGCGCCAGGCGCCGCGTGGTGGCGTAGCGGAGGTACTTCAGGCCGTTCGGTGTCTCCTGCTGCGGGTTCGAGTGGTCCAGCGCCTTCGGGTAGGCCTTGATCGCCGTGCCGTCCGCGGTGAGGTGCCATTGGTAGGTCCGGGGCCCCTGCGGTGTCATGTTCCCTGCCTTGCCGTCGGTTCGTCGTGCCTCGCCGACGAGTATGGCCCTCCACCAGACGGTGGAAAGACGGCCGGTCACCGACTCGCCATTGAATCAGGCTTCGCCATGCGCTGCAGCGAAAGCGGTCATAGCCGCGTCGACTTCGTCCGGTTTCGGCTCCCGGAGGATTGAGTTGCCTTCCTGGATGTACATCGGGCAGCCCCAGGAGTCCGGCTCCTCGCCGGGGATTGGGGGTTGTCCTCCGCCTTCCGAGCTTGGCTCTTCGGTGTTCTTCACGACGATCTCACCGACCTGTTCATGAGTGGCGGCCTCGTAGACCTCGAACACGAAGTCGACCGCGTAGACACCCACTTCGACGTCGCCCTCGTACGGGCAGACATCCACCTCGTAAGCATGATTCGCGGTGCCGCATGCGATGAGTTCCGCGCCGGCCAGTTCCTCGTCCGTGTACCCCTGGTTCGGTTCGGTCTCGTCCTTCAGGTTGGAATTGTCGTGCATGCCGGTGTTCTTGTCGATCCAGTACACGATCGACGGCGCTTGGGTCGTCTCAAGGCGCGGTGATTCGTCGAAGACGGTTTCGCGGTCCGAGCAGAAGTCCTCCAGATGCGCGTTGGTCTCGGGGAGCGAAGGCGGCCAGGCGAGGTAGGCCCAGAGCCCGGCAAGACCCGCTGCGAGGGCGATGAGCAGGGCGATGCGAGGTGCCCCGAAAATCCTTCCAGTTCCGCTTGCGTCGGAGCTTGCGGGCCAGGCGATCGGGGAGTTCGTCAGCGAACGATCGATTCGACATCGTCGGGGTCCTGATCTTCTAGGCGGTGAACCCATCGTAGGGGCGGCCCGCGACACGGATCGCCCTGCAATTCGACAACCTGCAATCCGGTACTCAACGAGCCGGGATGGAACGGTGCAATCACAATCCCGCTGAGTCAGCACTCGGCGGCCCGGTTGCAGCAGCCAAACGCACCCAAGGAGCCGCCGCAGACTTCAATTGTGCTGACCTAGTCCCTATGAAACGGGAGCCCGTGGCGGCGGGCGGTGGCCTCACCGACGTCGCCGATCAAGCCCTTGACAACGGTCGCCACCAGAATCACCGCCGGCGTGAGCAGGGCTATGCCTGGCCCAGTGCCGTACGCGCCGATGTCGAGTCCGCGCACCAACGCCGCAAGCGCGGCACCGGTCAGGATCAGCAGCCAGGTCCCGAGCCGGGCCGCCACACGAGAACGGTTGGTCGCACCAGCAGCGGTGACCGTCGGCGGCGCGAAACCCATCTCCGTGTAGCAGCTCCACACTGCTCGGTTCGCCGTCCAGGCCAGCGCGAGCGACATTGCCGCCAGGGCGACTGCGGCGGTGAGCGCGTCGGCGCCGGTGATCGACCGCCACGCCCACGCGAACAGCGCGAGTCCGGGAAGCGCCCCGGCCCACCAGAGCCACCCTGTGTTTCGCACCAGGTTCCAACCGCGCAGGTGCATGTCCAAGGCGACGTGGGTGGCAGCGTGTGCGGCGACGACCGCGAACAGGGCGGCACCGATGAGCCATCGGCCAGGCCCGGGGTAGAGCTCGGTCCACGTCGCCGTGTACCCCGTTCCGTGCTTGAGCATCAGCGCCGTGGTGTTGCCCACGACCGGTGCGGCCGCGAGCGACAGGAAGAATCCCAGGCTCACCGGTATTGCGAGGTGACCGATGAGTCCGCGCGCGAGTTGCGGCCGGTCCACGATCGGCCCGAACACGGCGTCGGGTCCAGGCCCCGTGGGGGCCAGGACGATCGCGGCCCGTACGAGCGTCACGGCTCCCAACTGTGCCGCGGTAAGCGACTGCACGAAGGCGATCCCGGCCGCGACGAGGCCTGCACCCGCCAGCCACCACCACATCCGTAAAGGATACGGACATGCACCCCACAAAGAGGGTCCCGCTCGACTGGTTCGAGTCCCCGACAGCCCTTGGTGGACATGCCGGAGACAAATCTGTTGGTAGTCAACCAAAGTCGCTGACCCTATGCCATCACGTCGGCGAGAACGCCGTCCAGGCGATCCCGGGCCTCACCGGGTGCGGCCGCGTGCTCATCCACGCCCGCCACGGCTGCGGTTCTTCGACCGCGTCGTCTTCGAACGCGCCCGGCCGACCACGATCTGCCCTCCGGATCCGCCGCCGCCCGCGCCAACCCCCGCAACTCCAGCGTCAACCGCACCTCGTACAAGTCATTGGGCTGATTTATCCGTGGCCGGTACGGATGAGCGCGAGCATCGCCGCCGCCACTGCATCGACGGTGTCGTCAGGGAGGGCGGTCGCCGCGTCGTCGAGCACGAGGAGGCGCGCGTCGGGGATTTCGCGGGCGAGGGCTTCGCCGTTGCCGAGCGGGAAGAACCGGTTGTGGCGGCCGTGGACCACGAGGGTCGGCACCGCGAGTTCGGGGAGGCGCTCGCGCCAGCGCGGCGTGCAGTCGAGCTTGGCGAAGACCGTGCCCAGGTGGTTGGCCGACTGGACGGCGGGCTCCTTGCTCGCGGCGCGGTCGAAGACGCGTTCGGCGCGGGTGCGGGCGGCTTCGGGGTCGTCGCCGAGGATCGCCGCGCCGGCGGCGACGAAGCGGACCACGGCGTCCCGGTCGGACCAGTCGGGCATCGGGCGCGAGAACAGCAGGCCCATGGTCTCCCCGTCATGGTCGGGCAGGTCCGGGTCGACCGGGCCCGGTGCGACGGGCCGGGTCCCGGCGAGGGTGAGGGCCGCGAACGCGTCGGGGTGGTCGAGCGCGGCGACCTGGGCGACCAGGCCGCCGACGCCGATGCCCGCCAGGTGCGCGGGCCGCGGGTCGAGTTCGCGGGCGAGGCGGGCGGCGTCGGCGGCGAGGTCGCGCAGGGTGTAGCCGGGCGCGTCGGGGTCGACGGTGGTGGAGGCGCCGCTGTCGCGCAGGTCGTAGCGCACGACGTGGCGTCCGCCGTTCGCGAGCGCCTGGCAGAGCGGGTCGGGCCACGAGAGCATGGTCGGGTTCCCCGCGAGCAGGACGAGAGGCGCTGCGGGGTCGCCGAAGTGCTCGACCCCGAGCGTGACGTTCTCGGACATGCATGACTCCTTCGGTTGAGGCGGCCTAGGGGCCGCACTCATGCCGACGAGGCGCGGGTCCGAAACTCATCGGTCCATGCGGGAGCGTCTAGGCGCCGCCGCCGAGGTCCTCCGGCCGCAGGCTCAGTGCCTGGGTGATGGCCATGACGTCCTGGTATTCGCGCCAGAGCAGGATCCTGCCGTCGCGCACGCGGAGGATCGCGATGAAGGCCGCCGATCCGGCGAGGCCGGTGGTGGTGACCGTGCCCGTGAGCTCGTATTCGACGACGAGGACTTCGGGGTCGGCGGTCGCGAGGGTGGTGATCTCGCGGAACTCCTCGAACCGGAACGGCAGCGGGCGGCTCGCGTAGAACGCCAGCCACGCCTCGCGGCCCTCGTAGCGGCGCATGCCCGGTGGGGAGAACGGGGTCTCGACGACGATGTCGTCGGCCAGCAGCTCGGCGGGGAGGAGGGTGGCGCCGTCCTCGCGGAGCACGGCCTCCTGCATCTGCCGGTAGACCTCGAGGGGAGTCGCGTGGGACATGGTGGTGCCTCCTGAAGTAAGCTGAGTAAGACTCGACTTCGAATATAATGAGTGCGACTCATTTTGGCAAGGAGGATTTTCGGATGAGCCGAGACGGCTTGGCGCCCAAAGGAGAGCGGCCGCTGCGGGCCGACGCGCTCCGCAACCGCGCGCGGATCCTGGAAGCGGCCGAGGCGGTGTTCGCCGAGCAGGGCGCGTCAGCCGCGACCGACGCCGTCGCCGCGCGCGCCGGGGTCGCGATCGGTACGGTCTTCCGGCACTTCCCCACCAAGCCCGACCTGCTCAAGGCCGTGGTCATGAACCTGCAGGACCGGATCGTCGGCGAAGCGGACGCGATGGTCCGCGACGAGGGCGCGGTGTCCGCCCTGTTCGAGTTCTGCACGCTCGTCATGGACGCCGGCGCGAGCCACCGGGCCGTCTTCGAGCGCCTGGCGGAGACCGGCGTTCAGGTGCGGGTCGCGGAGGCCCTGGTGCGCCTGCGCCCTGCCGTCGAGGTGCTGCTCGAGCGGGCCCGCGACGGCGGTGCCGTCCGCAACGACCTGACCACCGACGAGCTCATCGCGCTGCTCGCCGCGGTGTGCCAGGAGGCGATCGCGGACGGCTGGAACGCGGAGTTCCGCCGCCGCGCGCTCGACCTCCTCTTCGAGGGCATGCGGCCCAACGGGTTCCGCTAGCGCGCGTCGTCCCGGTCGCGGGGCTTCGTGAAGATGTCCGCCAGGACCCTGAGCGCCATGATCGAGGCGATCAGCAGCAGCGCGAGGCCGAGGAACTGGTAGAGGCCGATGTCGTCGGTGAGCGACGGACCGGTCTCGATCCCGATGAGCATCACGGACATCACGCCCGCGGCGGCGGCGAGCACCGTGAGCAGGACCTGGTGCAGCCAGTCGGTGATGGCGCGGCGGTCCTCGGCGCGCGAGAACAACCGGAAGTTCGCGGTGAGCCGCCCGGCCTCGGCCGCGGCGGCCAGGCGGTCGAGGCGGCGGGGGAGCTTGCGCAGCACCGGCAGGAGGTCGGCGGCCTCCTCGGCGAGCATGTCCTTGACCGCGGCCGGGCGCAGGTGCTGCTCGGCGTACGCCTCGCCGACGCTGCGCGCCTGCGTCACCAGGTCGAAGCCCGGGTCGATCGCGGTGAGGCAGCCCTCCAGTGTGGCCAGTGCGCGGAACACCGCGGCGAGCTCCGGCGGGATCGCGATGCGGTACTTGGCGATGATCCGGAACAGCTCGGTGAACATCCGCAGGTCCGGTGCGGTGCCGGCCATCAGGTGGCGGGCCATGAACGCGCCGAGCGCGCGCTCGAACGCGGCCTGGTCGAGCTCGTCGGGCCTGGCCGAGACGCCGATGAAGGCGTCGGCGAGCGCCGGCCCGTCCTGCCGGTCCACGGCCGTGAGGATCGCCTGGAGCGAGGCGCGCAGCTCCCGGTCGAGCCGGCCCACCGACCCGAAGTCGATGAGCCCCAACCGGTCGTCGTCGAGCAGCAGGAGGTTGCCCGGATGCGGATCGGCGTGGAAGATCCCGTCGATCATGACCTCGTCGAGCATCTCGCGCAGCAGCGAGGCCGCGAGCGGGCCCGGCTCCAGCCCGCGCTCGGCCAGCACCGGACCGGCGGTCGCGAGCGGCACGCCCGAGAGCCGCTCCATGACCAGCACGCCCTCATCGGAGAGGTCCGGGTGCGGCCGGGGGACGCCGACCGCGGCGCGGCGCCGGTCGTGCGCGACCGCGACCTGCGCGAGGTTGCGGGCCTCCACGGTGAAGTCGACCTCCTCGCGCAGCGCCGTCGCGAACCCGGCGGCCAGCCCCAGCACGTCCATCGAACGGCCCCAAGCGGTGTGGCGGTCCAGCAGGTGCGCGAGGCGCCCGATGATGTCGAGGTCGCGCTCCACGGCCTGCGCGGCCCCGGGGCGGCGCACCTTCACCACCACCGCCTGCCCGCCGTGCAGCACGGCACTGTGGACCTGCGCGATCGACGCGGCGGCCATCGGCTCGGGATCGAACCGGGAGAACACCTCGCCGACCGGTGCGCCGATCGCCGTCTCGACCAGCTCGGCGGCCGTCGCACCCGGGATCGGCGCGGCCTGGTCCTGCAGCTTCGCCAGCTCCGCGATGTACGCGGGCGGCAGCAGATCGCGCCTGGTGGAGAGGATCTGACCGAGCTTCACGAACGTGACGCCCGCGTCGTCCAGCGCCAGGCGCAGCGACCGCGCCTGCTCGGGACCCTGGCCCAGCTGGCGGCGGCCCCGCAGCAGCCCGAACAGGCCGTGCCGGGACGCGATCGCGAGGATCTGCAGGTACCGGCGGGTGCGCCGCAGCCGGGCGCGCACACCCTTGAACCAGCTGCGCACCGGCGGCACCGCGCCCGTGGGCAGCACCGCCTCCCACACCACCAGCATGATCATCGCGATCACCGGCGCGCAGACGAACGCGAGCGCCAGCAGCGCCACCGCTCCGGCCGTCTCATCGGGGCTCGGCGTGGTCCCGTCGAAGGGCGCGAACAGGGTGGGCACGAGTCCGTACTGGACGATCGACTGGCTCACGACGCTGACGAACACCAACCGCCACAACGTGTACCGCACGTCCAGCAGCCGGGTCGCGGTGTACGCGACGAGCGTGGTGTTGACCGCGAGGCCGAACACGGTTACGAGCAGCACGATCACGACGCGGGGCCCTTCGGGTCGAGGTCAGGGGCGCTCACACCCCTGGTTCCGATGCCGCCACAGGTTACTGCACCGCCGCGCCGCCCACCTCACCCCGCGGTTGTCAGTGCGCGGTTGCTCAACGCGCGGTCGTTCAATGCGGGGTTGTTCAATGCGCAGTCGCAGCCACGGCCCGGTACTGCGACGGCGCGATCCCGTACTCGCGCGCGAAGGCCTGGCGCAGCGCCTCCGCCGAAGCGAACCCGCAGCGCGACGCCACCCGCGCCACCGGCAGATCGGTCGTCTCGAGCAGCTGCGCCGCCGCCGTGACCCGCGCCTGCCTGACGAACCGGCCCGGCGTCTGCCGCAGATGCGCGCGGAACAACCGGGTCAGGTGCCGCGGGCTCACCCGCGCCACCGCCGCCAGTGCCTCAGTGGACAGATCGGCGTCGAGCCGCCCGCTCACGTGGTCGGTGACCTTCCGGACCAGGTCGTGGTCGACCGCCGGCGCGGCCGTGAACATGCTCATCTGCGCCTGGTTCCCCGGCCGGTGCAGGTAGGTGACCATGGCCCGCGACACCCAGCGGGCCAGGTCCGGCCCGTGGTCGGCCTCGATGAACGACAGCGCGAGGTCGAGCGCGCTGGTGACTCCGGCTGCGGTGTAGACGTTCCCGTCCCGGATCCAGATCGGGCGCGCGTCCACCTCGACCTGCTCGTACTGCTCGGCGAGGCGCTTCGCGAAGTGCCAGTGGGTGGTTGCGCGCTTCCCGTCGAGGAGGCCCGCGGCAGCCAGGACGCTCGCGCCGGTGCACAGGGACGCGACGCGCTCGCTCTCGCGGGCGAGCCGCCGCACGTGGCCGACGAACCGCTCGTCCCCGGCCGCACGCTCGTGGCCGAGTCCGCCGGACACGACGAGCGTCCCGATCGGACCGCGCAGCCGCTCCAGTGCGGCCTGGCCGTTGAGGACCAGCCCGGTCGAGCAGGTGATCGGCCGCCCGCCCGGTGTCGCGAGCGCGAGGTCGTAGCCCAGCTCGGGGTCGATCATGCGGACGGCGTCCAGTGTGGTCGTGACGCAGGCGATGTCGAGGAGTTCGGCGTCGTCGTAGCCGACGACGACCACGCGGTGGTGTGCCATGTCTCCACCCTAGGTCTGGAAGACCACGATGCCAAGATTTCGGACCTGCCGATCCGGCTCGGTTGACCGGCCCGACGGGACGCGCGAAGGTGGATCCATCAGATACCCCCTCTAGGTATGGAGTGCCGCCATGACCACGACATCCGCCGCAACCGTGCCGCGCTCGACCCATCCGCTCCGCGCCGCCCTGCGGCGCTGGCCCACCGTCGCCGGGGTCGTCATGGCCGCCTTCGTGGCCTGGGGGGCGACCTCCGGGGCCGACACCGCGCCCGTCCTCGCCGCCTCCGGGTTCGTGTACCTCGGCTCGGCCGCCTTCCAGAAGCGCGGCGCGGCCTGGCCGGTGTTCTTCCTGTCGTTCGTCGTCATCGGCGCGGCCGGGTTCACCGCCTTCGAGGCGCCGCTCGCCATCTGGGCGCTCGTCGCCATCGGCGTCGGCTTCGCCGCGTTCGGCCTGCTGCGCGGCGCCGCGCGCCCCGCCGAGGGCCTGCCGCTGCAGAGCCTGGCCATGGCCGGCTTCGGCGGGCTCGCCGTCGCGGTCCTGCTCGTCGGCGGGGACCTCGGCCTCTACCTGGTGGCGGCCGGCCTGCTCGGCCACGCCGCGTGGGACGTGTGGCACCACCGCACCGAGCGGGTCGTCTCCCGCTCCCTCGCGGAGTTCTGCGTCGTCCTGGACACCCTCGTCGCCGTTGCGATGATCGCGGTCGCCCTCCAGAACTGACCGCCGCAGCCGCGGTATCGGCAGTCGAGCGGGGACGGACCCGGCTTCGGCCGGGTCCGTTCTCGTCCACTTGCGGGGGTTGGTTTTGGGAAGCGATTGCCCTATGATCGCATTGACAAATATAAATGCCCGGATTGCTGAGGAAAGACCCGGCATGTCTCAGCGACCGGCCCTCCCCTGGAGTCGACATGTCAATGAACATCGATAGCCGCCCGCGCCGCGGGCGGCGCCTGGCGGCGCTGCTGGCCGCCGTCCTGAGCGGCGTGATCGCCGCGGCCGGGGCCTTCGTCGTCACGACCGGCGCGCAGGCCGTGGAGACCGGCGTCTGGTACCAGCTCGAGTCCCGCCACTCGGGGCTCGTCATGGGCATCCGCGCCGCCTCCACCGCGAGCGGCGCCGAACTCGTCCAATGGGCCGCCAACGGCTCCCAGGACCAGCAGTTCCGCTTCGTGGACGCAGGCGGCGGCTACGTCAAGATCCAGGTGCGGCACTCCGGGATGGTCCTGGACGTGGCCGGCGCGAGCAAGTCCGACGGCGCCACCGTCCAGCAGTGGGGCGACGCCGGCTCCGCCAACCAGCAGTGGAAGGTGACCGAGAGCGGCGGCTACGCCACGATCGTCAACCGCGCCTCCGGCAAGGCCCTCGACGTGTGGGAGTGGTCCACCGCCCAGGGCGCGCGCATCTCGCAGTACACCGCCACCGGCGCGGCGAACCAGCAGTGGGAGCTGATCCCCGCGGGCGGTGACGTTGAGGCCGACTTCGTGGTCGCCCTCGACGGCAGCGGCACCCACGCCAGCGTGCAGGCGGCCGTGAACGCCGCGCCCTCCGGCTCGACCATCCTCATCAAGAAGGGCACCTACAAGGGCGCCGTCACGGTGCCCTCCTCCAAGACCGGCATCACCTTCATCGGCGCCACGGGCAACGCCGCCGATGTCGTCATCCACGAGAACCGGTGCGCCGGCTGCGACAACGGCTCCGGCGGCACCTGGGGGACCAGCGGCAGCGCGAGCGTGCTCCTGCAGGGCGCGAACTTCACCGCCGAGGACCTGACCTTCGCCAACACCTACGACGAGGCCGCGAACGGCAACAGCCAGGCCGTCGCCGTCAAGGTCCAGGGCGACCGCATGGTCTTCGACAACGTGCGCTTCCTCGGCAACCAGGACACGCTCCTGACCGACTCGTCCTCGGCCACCGCGGTCTCGCGGCAGTACTACCACAACTGCTACGTGGAAGGCGACGTCGACTTCATCTTCGGCCGCGGCACCGCCGTGTTCGACGACTGCCGCATCCACTCCCTCAGCCGCGGCTCGACCTCCAACAACGGCTATGTGACCGCCGCGAGCACCGAGATCACCAACCCGTACGGCCTGCTGTTCTACCAGTGCGACATGACCAGCAACGCCCCGGCGAACTCGGTCTACCTCGGCCGGCCCTGGCCCGCAGGCGGTTCCACCACCGCGCGCGGCCAGGTCCTCTACCGCGAGTCCAACCTCGGCGCGCACTTCCGCACCGCCGAACCGTGGTCCGACATGTCGGGCCTGGCCTGGGAGGACGCGCGCCTGAGCGAGTACCGGAACACCGGTCCGGGCGCCACGGTCAACGCCAACCGCCCGCAGATGTCCTCCGGCGACGCTGCCAACTACGAACCCGCCGACTACCTGCGCGGCAGCGACGGCTGGAACCCGATCCGCTGACCCGAGCGCCAGAGCGGCCCGTCCGGACCGGACGGGCCGCTTTCGCGTCCGGTTTCTGCGCCGAACCGCGCCCGCCCGGCCGCGCCCGGTGGTTGTCTGGAAGCACCGCCAGTAGCCGCGAACCGGGACGCGCAGCGCCCGGTCGATGAAGGAGGCAGCGCATGTCCAAACCGAAACCGATACCCGACGAGTACCCGCGGGTGACGCCGTACCTGCACGTCCAGGGCGCGGCCGAGGCCATCGAGTTCTACAAGACCGTGTTCGGCGCCGGCGAGCGGGGCCGCATGGCCGGCCGCGACGGCACCGGCGTCGGCCACGCCGAGCTCGAGATCGGCGACTCGATGGTCATGCTGTCCGACGAGTACCCCGAGATGGACGCCTACGCCCCGGGGCACTTCGGCGGATCGCCCGTGTCGCTCCACGTCTACGTCGAGGACGTCGACGCGGTCTACGCCGCCGCGCTCGCCGCGGGCGCGAAGTCCCTCAGCGAGGTCACCGACCAGTTCTACGGCGACCGCAGCGGCACCTTCGAGGACCCCTGGGGCCACAAGTGGCACGTCTCCAGCCATGTCGAGGACGTCATGCCCGAGGAGATGGAGCGCCGCGCCGCCGCGCAGGCACAGGGCTGACCCGGGCGCAGAGCGGCGGCCCGTCCGGATACCGGACGGGCCGCCTGGAATGCGGTCGAGGTTAGAGCGTCACCACCCTGCCGCCCAAGGTCACCACGAGCTTGCCGGTCGAGTCGAAGGACCAGCCCAGGGCGCCCGAGTAGTTCGCGCAGCGCGAACCGTTCGAGCCCGACCAGAACTGGTTCGAACTGTCCGAGTTGCCGGTGATGGCGTCGTTCGTGCCGCCGCTGAAGAAGCACGACGTGTTGTTGCGGAACACGTGCGAACCCGCGCCGAACTGGAAGTTCCGCTCCTCGCTGTCGATGCTCAGGTTGTTCGACATCGTGATCGAACCCGGGTTGGAGTTGAACGTGAACCCGTGCTGGCCGTTGTCGAACGCGATGCTCCGCACCACCGTGTGGTTGATCGGCACGTTCTCACCGCCCAGCTTGTACCCGTTGCGGTCGCCGTTGCTGTAGATCGTGCCGTTGGAGAGGGTGCCGTTGCGGTACGACAGCGAGTCCTCGATCCGCACCGTCCCGATCGGGTCGTAGTCGGAGTAGGTGTAGAGGTCCCAGCCGTCGTCGGCGTTGTTGTGCGCCACCGCGTACCGGAAGACGTTCCCCGAACCCACGGTGAGCTTCGCGGCGAACCCGTCGGCGTCCTCGCCGTCGGAGTCGGCGTTGTCGTGCGACTCGGCGCTGATGATGAGGTTGTTCGCCGGCCACGAGGCCGTGGTGCTGGTCGAGGACTGGCGCGAGAGCTGGACGCCGCTGTCGCGGTTGTAGCGGGTGAGCGTGCGCTCCAGGATGTTGTTGCTCCCGCTCACGAAGATGCCGTTGTCACCGGCGCGCTCCACCGTGAGGCCCTTGAGGTGCCAGTAGTTCGCGTACAGGGCCAGGCCCCGGTTCGCGGACGCCTCGGACTGCGCCGAGAAGTTCAGCACCGGCCGCTCGTTCGGGTAGGCCGCGAGCGTCGTGCGGGCGCTCGACGAACCGCTGTCCTGGTCGATGACCACGGTCGAGGAGTAGTTGTACGTGCCCCCTCGCATGTAGATGGTCCCGCCCGCGTTCACCCGGCTCAGCGCCGAGGCCAGCGTGGTCGGGTTCGCCTCCGTGCCGGCGGCCGAGTCGGTCCCGCCCGGGGCCACGTAGATCGCGTTCCCGGTGGGCGGCGGCGTGGTGGGCCCGGTGCCGCCGACCTCGAAGTCGACGAAGTCGATGTTGGCCAGGCCGTCGGCGCTCGTCGCCGTCAGGCGGATCGTGTTGCTGCCGGCGTTCACCGGCACCGTCAGGGTCTTCGTGGACCAGGTGGTCCACGAACCCGTGCCGCCGAAGGCGCTGGCGGACTGGGCGACCGAGCTGTTGACGGTGATGTCCGCGGCGCGGGTGGCGGTGGTGCCGTTGGCGTACCGGATGCCAAGGGTGGCGGTGCCCGCGCTGGCCGCGTTCACGGTGAACTGGGCGGTCGCGCCCGTCCCGTTCGGGGTGTTGCAGAACCCGCTGCCGGAGAACCCGGCGTTGTTGGAGTCGATGGTGCCGGAGCACGTCGCCGGCGAGGTCTCGGCCTCGTACCGGATGGGGGCGGCGGAGGCCGAGTTCATGGCGACCAGGGTGGCCGCCGTGGCGATGATGCCGGCGAACCCGGCCACGAGCGCGGTGCGCACGCTTCTTCGAGACATGTTGCTTCCCTTCGCAACGTCGTTGTTGCTCTACCAATTGACGGTGTGCGAGCTGCACCGAGGCCGAGGGTGCGGGGGCCTCGGGAACCGAATGATCAAAGATCGAAATGTTTCGATCAACCGGTTGCCATGAGCGTATGGAAAGGGCTTTCTTCTGTCAAGTGTGCAAAGCGGACAATTTCATTCCGCCTGGTCGGGGCCGCTCGAAACTCTTCATTGGGAGCGATTGACAAAGTTGGGTGTCCCAACTTAATGTGGTATCGAGGATGTTCGATGGCCTCGCGCGGTCGCGCGTCCTTCCCGGCAGTCATAGTGGACAGAAGGAGTGCCATGCAAGGGGTCAAGCGACGAACACGCAGGTGGATAGCCCTGGTGACGGTGGCGATCGCCACCATGGCGGCCGGTCTCGGCATCCTCGTCCCCTCGGTCGCCTATGCGGCCGAAGGGTGCAAAGTAGAGTACAAAGTCGCCAGCCAGTGGGGCGGCGGCTTCACCGGCGACGTCAAGATCACCAACCTGGGCGACGCGATCAACGGCTGGTCCCTCGCGTGGACCTTCCCCAACGGCCAGCGCGTCAGCCAGGCCTGGAACGCCACCACCACGAACGTGGGCGACCAGGTCACCGCCAAGAACATGAGCTACAACGGCGCCATCAGTACCAACGGCTCGGTCTCCTTCGGCTTCAACGGCTCCTGGTCCGGCTCCAACGGCGTGCCCGCCGAGTTCAAGCTCAACGGCGCCGTCTGCACCGGCACCGTCGGCGAGCCCACCAGCACCCCGCCCACCACCACGCCGCCCCCCGGTGAATCGACCGCCATGGAGACCGTCGCGGCCATGGAGCCCGGCTGGAACCTCGGCAACACCCTCGACTCCGTCGGCGCCGACGAGACCGCCTGGGGCAACCCGCGCGTCACCCAGGCGCTGGTCGACAACGTCGCCGCCCAGGGCTACAACAGCATCCGCATCCCCATCACCTGGGACGACCACCAGTCGAAGACCGCCCCGTACGCCGTCGAGGACGCCTACCTCGACCGCGTCGAAGAGGTCGTCGGCTACGCGCTCAACGCCGACCTGCACGTCCTCATCAACATCCACCACGACTCGTGGATCTGGATGGCGGACATGAACACGAACCGCACGGTCGTCGAGGCCCGCTACGAGGCCATCTGGACCGAGCTGGCGACCCGCTTCCGCGACGCGCCGCAGGAGGTCCTGTTCGAGAGCGTCAACGAGCCGCAGTTCAACAATGTGGACGACGCGACCGCCGAGGCCCTCCTTGACGACCTCAACGTGCAGTTCCACGAGATCGTGCGCGGCACCGGCGGCGGCAACGCCACCCGCGTGCTGGTCCTGCCGACCCTGCACACCAGCGCCGACCAGGCCCACCTCGACGCGCTGAGCTCCACGATCACCGCCCTGAACGACGAGAACATCGCCGCGACCGTCCACTTCTACGGCTTCTGGCCGTTCAGCGTGAACATCGCGGGCTACACGAAGTTCAACGCCGAGGTCCAGGCCGACATCGAGGGGTACTTCGACCGCGCCTACAACGAGTTCGTCGCGAACGACATCCCGGTCATCGTCGGCGAGTGGGGCCTGCTGGGCTTCGACGCCCACACCGGCACCGTCGAGCAGGGCGAGAAGCTCAAGTTCTTCGAGTACGTCGGCTACTACGCGAAGCAGAAGGGGCTCACCCTCCAGCTGTGGGACAACGGCCAGCACTTCAACCGGGCCACCTACCAGTGGCGCGACGCCGAGCTCTACAACATGATGAAGGCCAGCTGGACCACCCGCTCGGGCACGGCCTCCACGGACCAGGTGTACGTGGCGAAGACCGCCACCGTCGCGGACGTCTCGCTGACGCTGAACCTGAACGGCACCACGTTCCAGGGCCTGCGCCTCGGCTCCACAAACCTCGTGCAGGGCACCGACTACACGATCTCGGGCTCCACGCTCACGATCAAGGCGAGCAGGCTCACCAGCCTCCTCGGCGACCGCAACTACGGGGTCAAGGCGAACCTGCACGCGGTGTTCTCGCAAGGGGCGCCGTGGCGGATCAGCGTGATCTCGTACGACCAGCCCACCATGTCGGCCGCGTCCGGCGCCTCGAGCGCCTTCGCGATCCCGACCCAGTTCAAGGGCGACCAGCTGGCGACCATGGAGGCGAAGTACGCGGACGGCAGCAACGCCGGCCCGCAGAACTGGACCTCCTACAAGGAGTTCGCCCGCGCGTTCAGCCCCGACTACACCGCCGGCACGATCACCCTGCCGACGGCGTTCTGGAGCGAGGTGAACGACGGCCAGAAGGTCACCCTGACGTTCCACTTCTGGAGCGGCAAGACCGTCACTTACTACGTGACCGAATCCGGCGGCAACGTCACCGGCTCGCTCACCTGACCTAGCGCACAGCAGCGGCCCCCGGGCCGGGGCCCGGGGCCCCCGGGGACTGGGGCGCCACCAGTTTTTGTGGGGGGAAACCCGGG
>NZ_JAPZVR010000001.1:638863-757027 GCF_027622855.1 Glycomyces algeriensis
AACGTCACCGGCTCGCTCACCTGACCTCGCGCACAGCCGCGGCCCCGGGCACGTGCCCGGGGCCGCCTTCTCATTGCAGCGCAACGATTTTGGATGCGAGAAACCTGGCGGCTCAAGCCTCGACGTGCCCGAGCACCGCGTCGAGGAGCCCGGGGAAGGCCGCGTCGACCTCCTTGTGGCGCAGCGTGTTCATGCGGGAGGTGCCGACGTAGCGCTGGTGGATGAGCCCGGCCTCGCGCAGCACGTTGAAGTGGTGGGTCGCGGTGGACTTGCTCACGGCGATGTCGAAGGTCCCGCAGGCGCGGTCCTCCCCGGAGTCGTAGAGCTCGCGCAGGATGACGCGCCGCACCGGGTCCGCGAGGGCCTCGAGCACCTGCTGGAGCGGCACGTCGCCGACCTCCGGGTGCGCGGGCGCCCGCCGCCGCTCCTGCTCCGCCGTTCCCATGTGACCTCCCCGGTTCATTGTTCGATCCCCATCGAAGTATGATCATGATCGAACTTCGATGATGATCGTACTTTAGCGGTGAAGGAGCTGGACATGGCCAAGACGGTACGCTTCCACGAGTACGGCGGTCCCGACGTGCTCCGCGTCGAGGACGCCCCGGTGGGCGAGCCCGGCCCGGGGGAGGCGCTGGTGCGGATCGAGGCCGTGGGCCTGAACCGCGCCGAGGCGCTGTTCCGCAGCGGCGTGTACATCGAGCGGGCGCGCTCGTTCCCGGCCCGGCTCGGCGCCGAAGCCGCCGGCGTCATCGAGGCACTCGGCGACGATACCGCCGGTTTCCTTGCGGGCCAGGCGGTCAGCGTCATCCCGACCTTCTCGATGAACGACTACGGGGTGTACGCCGAGCGCGCCGTCGTCCCGGTCGCCTCGCTCATCGCCCGGCCCGACTCGGTCGACGCCGTCGAAGGCGCGGCCGTGTGGATGCCCTACCTCACGGCCTACGGCGCGCTGGCCCAGGTCGGCGGCATCCGGCCCGGGGACACCGCCGTGATCACCGCGGCCTCCAGCAGTGTGGGGCTCGCCGCGATCCAGATCGCGAACCGCCTTGGCGCCGTGCCGATCGCCACCACCCGTTCGCAGTCCAAGAAGGACGCGCTCCTCAAAGCCGGTGCGGCCGAAGTGGTCGTTACCGACGAGGAGGACGTGACGGCGCGGATCCTCGACCTCACGGGCGGGCGGGGCGCCGAGTTCGCCTTCGACGCCGTCGCCGGTCCCGGCGTCACCGCGCTCGCGAAGGCCGTCGCGCCCGACGGGATCCTGTTCCTCTACGGCGCGCTCTCGGGTCAGCCGACGCCGTACCCGGGCTTCGACCTCGGCATGCCCGCGCTGAACATGCGCACGTTCCTGGTGCACGAGACGACCCGGGACGCCGACCGGCTGCGCAGGGCCGCCGCGTTCATCGCCTCGGGCCTGCGGGACGGCGCGTTCACGCCCACGGTCGACCGCGTGTTCGCCCTCGACGCCATCGCCGAGGCCCACCGCCACATGGAGGGCGGGGCCCAGTTCGGGAAGCTCGTCGCCGTCCCGTAGGGATGTAACGGGAGAGTCCCGTGGGGGCGTAGCGAGAGTCCCGTGGGGACGTAGCGGAAGAGTCTGTGGGGACTTAGCGGTGAGTCCCGCAGGGGTCTAGCGGGTCGACTCGCGGACCTTGAGCTCGTATGGGGCGGTGTGGTCTTCCGGGGGCCGGCTCGGGTCCTCGAGGCGGGAGGCGATGAGCTCCACCGCCTTCTCGGCCATCCAGCGGTGGCCCGGTGCGACGGTGGTCAGCGAAGGGGTGAGGAACTCGCAGACGGAGATGTCGTCGAAGCCGACCACGCGCACGTCCTCGGGGCAGCGCATGCCGAGGTCGGCGAGGCCGCGCATGACGCCGATCGCCACGGAGTCGGTGATCGCGACGACGCCGTCGAACTCGACGCCCGCCTCGTGGAGGTCGTGCACCGCCCGGCGGCCGGTCTCCTGGCCCATGCCCGAGAGGCACACCAGCGCCGGGTCGACGGGGATTCCGGCCGCCTTCAACGCCTCCGTGTAGCCCCGGTAGCGGCGCGAGCCCACGTGCACGCCTTCGAGGCTCCACCCGGTCACATTGGCGATCCTGGTGCAGCCGCGCTCGATGAGGTGCTCGGTGGCCGCGCGCGACCCGGCCTCGTTGTTCATGCCCACATGGTCGATGGCCTGCCCGTAGTCCCGTTCGCCGAGCATCACGATGGGGAAGTCGGCCCACGCGTGGGCCTGCTCCCGCGGGTCGAGGATCACCGCACTGATGATGAGCCCGTCGAACTGCAGCCGGTGCGACTGCGAGATCGCCTCGGCCTCGCCCTCGGCGGCCGCCCCGGTCTGCTCGATGGCCACGTGGAAGCCCTTGGCGGCGGCCGCGGCGATCACGTGTTCGCCGAGCACCCCGAAGTACGGCTGGTCGACGCCGGGCACGGCGAGGCCGATGACCCCGGTGCGGCCGGCCTTGAGCGTGCGGGCGTTGACATTGAGGCGGTAACCGGACTGCTGGACGGCTTCGAGCACGCGCCGGCGCACGGGGTCGCTCACCCCGGGCCGGTTGTTGACCACATTGGACACCGTCATCTTCGACACCCCGGCCAGCCGCGCCACGTCGCTCATCGTCACCATCGGTTACCGCCTCTCATGTCGCCGCCTATCTTCCCATCATCCGAGCGGCCGCACGACGGCCGTCGCGAACGACCACGGGGGCAGCTCCAGGTCGAAGCCGCCGTCGCCCTCCACACGGGAGTCCGCCGGGGTCACCGGCGAGGCCTCGTGCGGGCGCCCTTCGTCGGGGCCGGCGCCCGCCAGGAGCCGCACGTCGGCGGCGACCGGGCCGGTGCCGTCCGGCACCGCCACCGCGGCCGTGCGCGCGGTCGCGGTGGCGTTGACCAGCCGCACCACGTACTCGCCAGTGCCGTTCGAAAGCGGGTCGCGGGAGAGCACCCCGGCGACGACCCGCTGCTCAGGACGGAGGTCCTGCTCGTAGTCGTGCCGCAGCTCCCCGTCGACCCAGACCTGGACGCGCGGGCCGTCGAGGCGGATGCGCACCCGCAACGGCTCGCCGGTCCGGATGCCCCGCCACGGGAGCGGGCCGTCGTCGTTCTCGCCGATCCCGTCGTCGCTGCGGGCCACCGCGGTGGACTTGTTCTGCCAGCCGCCGATGTTCACCGCCAGGTGGCTCTGGGGCGCTTCGGGACCGAGGACGACGGTGAAGCCCTCGATGCCGTCCTGCTGGACCGCCTCGAACTCCAGCTCTGCGGCGCCCGGGTCGATGCCGCCGAGGAGCACGCCCTCGCCGTCGGCGCGGGTGATCACGTCGGGCAGCCGGTGCCCGTCGAGCCGCACATCGGTGAAGGCGACGGTGGCGCGGTCGGAGCGCAGCAGCGCCCGGCCCTGCCTCGGCAGCACCACCGGAACCGGCTGCACGCCTTCGAGTTCCACCGCGTGCACGCGCGTCCCGCGCTCGGAGCCGAACATCTGCTGCACGTGGTAGGACGCGCTCGGCAGGACCTCGTCGGCGTTGAAGTAGATGAGGTCCGGCGTCCACTGCGTGTGCCCCGCCCGCGCCAGCAGCGGCGCGTACGAGGCCAGCCTGACCACCTCGGGGCGGCGCTCGAGGCCGATCATGTACGCCGCCTCGGCCAGCGCCGAGCGCACGGTGTTCGATCGCGCCGCGTACTCGCCGATGTAGACCTTCGCCTCGTCCGGGTCGTAGGCCTGGTACCGGTCGATGTTCTGGTGGAACCAGCGGGGGATCTGGTAGCCGTGCTCGTCGACCATCGGGGTGCCGCGCTCGCGCGCGTACGCCCATCCGGCCTCGTAGTCGGGCCCGAACGGCTGGGGACCGGAGGTGCCGATGACCGTGATCTCCGGGTGCGCCGCGCGGACGGCGTCCTCGATGCGCGCGTAGCGGTCCCGGAAGTCGTCGGTGATCTGGTCCTCGTTGCCGATGCCGAGGTAGCGCACCCCGAACGGCTCGGGGTGGCCGAGCTCGGCCCGCTTCGCGCCCCAGGGAGTGTCGGTGCCGCCGTTGGCGAACTCGACGAGGTCGAGCACGTCCTGGATGTAGTCGTCCATGTCGGACTCGGGGATCGGGTGCGGACCGCCGGGGGAGTTCTGGCAGCACACGCCCGCCGCGACGATCGGGACCGGCGTCGCGCCGGTCGCCAGGCACAGCTCGAAGTACTCGACGTACCCGATCTGGCGCGACTGGTGGTAGCCCCAGACGTTGCGGATCTGCTCGCGCTCGTGGCGCGGCCCGATCGTGCGCTTCCAGTGGTACATGTTGTCGAGCCCGTACCCGTGGGCGAGGCACCCGCCGGGGAAGCGGATGAAGCTGGGCTTCAGGTCCTGCAGCGCCGCAAGGAGGTCAGGCCGGAAGGTCAGCGGCTCGCCGTCGGTCCCTATGGGCCGCAAGGAGACCGCGTCGACGTCGACGGTCGCGCCCGCCGGGACGGCGAGGCGCAGCTCGCCGCGGCCGACGGCCGCGGCCTCCAGGTCGAGCTCCACGCGCTGCCAACCGCCCGCCTCGACGGCGAGGTCGCCGACTGCCGCGCCGCCGCTCGCCTGCACCTCGATGGCGGTCGGCGCGTCGGTACGGGCGAACAGCGACAGGCGCATCCGCCCTCCTGCGCTCGCTCGCACGCCGTCCCAGCCGCCGTTCGCGATCGCGGCCGGGCCGGTCAGGCGCGCATAGTGCTCGTTGTTCGGGTGGAGCGGCGCTTCGGTGCGGACCTCGACCACGCCCGTGGTCGTCCAGCCGGTGAGCGCGTGCCAGCCCTCCCGGTCGGCCTCGTTGAACTCGAAGTCGCCGTTGCGGACCAGTTCGGCGTTGAGTCCGCCGTCGAGGGCGTCGTTCAGATCCTCGATGAACAGGCCCCACAGGTCGGGGGCCGCGGGGGGGGGCCGGGGGGGCGCGCCGGGGGGGGGGGGGGGGGCGCCCGCGGGGGGGGGGGCCCGGGGGGGGCTCGGCGCCAGGGGCGCCGACGCGGACGGTGAAGCGCTCGCTCACGCGAGGGCGCCAGCAACGGTGACGAAGGAGTGCGCGGGCAGGTGCACGCGCAGCTTCGAGCCGTCGAGCGTCACGCCGTCGTGCTTCTGCGGCGCAACGGCCTCCAGCTGCTCCGGCGTGTTGTGGCTCTGCAGCGTGTCGGCGGTGAGGATCAGCGACTCGAGGTCGCCGAGGCCGCCGCCGCGCAGGTCGATCTCGACGTCCTGCGCCGCACCAGCGTCCAGGTTGGACAGCGAGACGAGCAGGCGGCCGTCCTTGCGGGAGGCCGAGACCGAGACCGTGGCCAGTTCCTTGCCGTCGACCTCGCGGGTGGGGACGCCCGCCGGGGTGTCCACGCGCAGCGACGCGGCGTCCTGGTGGCCCTTGTTCATCTGGAACACGTGGTAGGTCGGCGTCAGCACCAGCGCGCCCGAGTCGGGGTCGGTGAGGATCATCGCCTGCAGCACGTTCACCGTCTGCGCGATGTTCGCCATGATGAGGCGGTCGGCGTGCTTGTGGAAGATGTCGAAGTGGAGGCTCGCCACGAGCGCGTCGCGCATCGTGTTCTGCTGGTACAGGAACCCGGGGTTGGTGCCGGGCTCGACGTTCCACCACGTGCCCCACTCGTCCATGACGATCCCGATCTCCTTCTTCGGGTCGTACAGGTCCATGACGTTGGCGTGGCCGGTGAGCAGTTCGTCGGTGCGGTTGGCCTTGAGCATCGTCGTGTAGTACTCGTCGTCGGTGAAGACGGTCGCCGCGCCCTTGTCGTTCCAGTCGCCCGCGATCGTGTAGTAGTGGATCGAGAGGGCCTGGTAGAGCGGGCGCTCGACGCGCTGGCAGCCGAGGTGGCTCAGCTGCTTCATGAGGGTCTCGGTCCAGCCGTAGTCGGCGTCGGCGGCACCGGCGGCGATGCGGTAGAGCTTGTTGTCGCCGTAATTGCGGCAGTAGGTGGCGTACTTGCGGGCGTCCATCGCGTACTGCTCGGCGGTCATGTTGCCGCCGCAGCCCCAGGTCTCGTTGCCCAGGCCCCAGAACTTGACCTTCCAGGGCTCCTCGCGGCCGTTCTGCTTGCGCAGGCGCGCCATCGGCGAGTCGCCCTCGCGGGTGATGTACTCGACCCACTCGCTCATCTCGCGGACGGTGCCGGAGCCGACGTTGCCGGAGATGTACGGTTCGGTCTCCAGGAGCTCGCACAGGTCCATGAACTCGTGGGTGCCGAAGTGGTTGTTCTCCTCGACGCCGCCCCAGTGGGTGTTGACCATGACGGCGCGGTCCTCCTTGGGGCCGATGCCGTCCATCCAGTGGTACTCGTCGGCGAAGCAGCCGCCGGGCCAGCGCAGGTTGGGGATGTCGAGGGCGCGGAGGGCCTCGACGACGTCGAGGCGGATGCCGCGCACGTTGGGGATGTCGGAGTCCTCGCCGACATAGAAGCCGCCGTAGATGCAGCGTCCCAGGTGCTCGGCGAAGTGGCCGTACACGTGCTTGCTGATCTTGGGGCCTTCGATGTCGACGTTGATGACGGCGGACACGGCGTCGGTGCTCATGGGGTGCCTTCCTGGCGAATGGACCGGTGTACGGGATCTTTATCGGTAAAGCGCGGTTCACTCTACCCGGTCGCACACCCGCCGTGTCAATACCGCCGCGCACCTGAATCCTCAGCGTCCCGCGCAATGAGCACCAGCCGACACCCATGGACACCAGAGGGGTTTCTGTGATTCCATGCGGCATGGCCCCTCTCATGGAATTCCTCTACTTCCCCCTGTTCACGATCGCCGGAGTCCCCACCACCCTCGCCGAAGGCCTCGCCTTCGTCACGGGGGCGCTGTGCGTCTGGCTCGTCGCCCGCCAGCACCTCGCCAACTGGGGCATCGGCATCGCGAACTGCCTGCTCTTCATCCTGATCTTCACCGACAGCGGCCTCTACGCCGACGCCGGACTCCAGCTCGTCTTCATCGCCCTCGGCGTCTACGGCTGGTGGAACTGGGTGCAAGGCGGCGGCCGCGCCGACACCCTGCCGGTGAGCCGCACCGGCCGCATGGAGTGGCTCGCCCTCGCCGGCGCCGGGCTCGTCGGACTCACCGGCATCACGCTGCTCCTGAGCGCCGCCACCGACTCGAACGTGCCCTTCTGGGACGCCCTCACCACCGTGCTCTCGCTCCTGGCCACCTACGGCCAGTGCCGCAAGCGCGTCGAATCCTGGTACCTGTGGATCGCGGCCGACATCGTGTACGTCCCGCTCTACGCGTACAAGGGCCTCTACCTCACCTCGATCCTCTACATCGGATTCATGGCGCTGTGCGTCATCGGCCTCCGCAACTGGAGGAAGGACCTCGCCGCCCAGGCCGAACCGGTGGGAGCCGCGGCATGACGAAACCCGACCACGGCCTGGTCCTCGGCAAGTTCTACCCGCCGCACGCCGGCCACCACCACCTGATCCGCACCGCCCGGGCCGGATGCGAACGCCTCACCGTGCTCGTCTCCCACGCCACCGTCGAGAACATCCCGCTCGCGACCCGCATGGCCTGGCTCCAGGAGGCCCACCCGGACGCGCGCGTCATCGGCACCGTCGACGACGTCCACATGGACCTCCACGACGAGGCGATCTGGCAGGCCCACGTCGACATCTTCAAAGCGGCCGTGCCCGAGCGGATCGACGCGCTCTTCACCTCCGAGTCCTACGGCCCGGAACTGGCCCGCCGCCTCGGCGCCGCCCACGTCGAAGTCGACCAGGACCGCGGCGCGTTCCCCATCTCCGGCACCAAGGTCCGGGCCGACCCGGCCGGGAGCTGGGACTACCTCGAAGGCCCCGTCAGGGCCGGCCTCGCCCTGCGCGTCGTCGCCCTCGGCGCCGAATCCACCGGCACGACCACCATCGCCGAGGCGCTGGCGGACCACTACCGGGGGCGCGGCGGCGTCTGGTCCCTCACGCAGTGCGCGGGGGAGTACGGGCGCACGTTCAGCGAGGAGCGGCTGCTCGCCCTGCAGGCCGAGCGCCCGGACGCGACCTGGGCCGACGTCCGGTTCGCGACCGAGGACTTCCCGGTGATCGCCGAGCGGCAGCTCGAACTCGAGGAGCGGGCGGTGCGCATCGGCGGGCCGGTCCTGTTCTGCGACACGGACGCCTTCGCGACGGGCATCTGGCACGAGCGCTACATGGGCGGGCGCAACCCGGCGATCGACGAGGTCGCGGACCGGGTCGCGCACGACCTCTACCTGCTCACCGACCACGAGGGCGTCCCGTTCGAGGACGACGGCCTCCGCTCGGACGAGCACCTGCGCCCGTGGATGACCGCCCGCTTCGCGGCGGAGCTGGAGCGCACCGGCCGCCGCTACGTGACACTCCGAGGGCCGCACGAGCAGCGCCTCAAGCACGCGGTCGAGGCCGTCGACGCCCTCATCGAGGGCGGCTGGCGGTTCACGCAGCCGCTCCCCGAGTACCGCTGAACGGCGCGCGGGGAGCGGCTTCCCGCGTCAGACCTCGATGTGGGAGCCGACGATGATCGTGCGGTCCCGCGGGAGCTGGAAGTGCTCGGCCGCATCGGAGGTGATGTGCGAGGTGGCGATGAACAGGTGCTTGCGCCAGGTCGCCATGGTCGGCTCGGGGCCGCAGCGCAGCTGGATCGTGGAGAGGAAGTAGGTGGCCTTCTCCAGCCGCAGCTTCCGCCCCTCGGCCTGCGCCGGGCTCACGAGCCGCAGCGCGCGCGGCACGTCGGGGGTCTCGGCGTAGCCGAAGCGGGCGGTCACGTGGATGACCGAGTCCTGGCAGTCGCCCAGGTCGTCGACGACGATCCGCTCCTCGTCGGGCACGCGCGGCACCGGTTCGGTCTGGACCGCGAGGACGATGGTCTGCGCGTACCGGGCGTGGTTGAGCTCCAACGCGGCCCGCAGGGCCAGCGGCGCGGTGTCCTTGCCACGCCCCAGGTACACCCCGGTGCCGGGCACTTGGGCGGCCTTCGGTTCGCCGCGGCGCATCTTCTCGACGAACTCGCGCAGCGGACCCTCGCGGCGCTCCCGCTCGTCCGAGACCACCTGCCGCCCGCGCTTCCACGTGATCATCACGGTGAACGCGGTGAGGCCGATGAGCAGCGGCAGCCACGCGCCGTGGACGATCTTCGTGCTGCTCGCGGCCAGGAAGGTCACGTTGATCGCCAAGAGCAGGCCGCCGCCGGACGCGAGGATCCACAGCGGGGTGTTCCAGCGCTTCCTGGCGAGGTAGAGGAAGAGGATCGTGACGATGACGATCGTGCCGATCACTGCCATGCCGTAGGCGAACGCCAGCGACTCCGAGGTGCGGAACGCGAAGACCAGGGTCAGCACGGAGACCATGAGGAGCCAGTTGATCCACGGCACGTAGATCTGGCCGTAGTGGTGCTCGGAGGTGTGCGCGACCCGCAGGCGCGGCAGGTAGCCGAGCTCGGAGGCCTGCGCGGCCACGGAGAAGGCGCCGCTGATGACGGCCTGGGAGGCGATCACGGTCGCCGTCGCGGCCAGGACCAGCAGCGGGATGCGCCCCCACTCGGGTGCGAGGAGGAAGAAGGAGCCGGAGATGTTGCCGGTGTCGTCGAGGATGAGCGCGCCCTGGCCCATGTAGTTGAGCAGGAGCGCGGGGAAGACCATGAACAGCCAGGCCCGCGAGATCGGCTTGCGCCCGAAGTGGCCCATGTCCGCGTACAGCGCCTCGGCGCCGGTGAAGGTCAGGATGACCGCGGCGAGGGCGAAGAATGCGATGTGGAAGTGGCCGAACAGGAAGTCGATCGCGTAGGTGGGGGAGAGGGCGCGGAGGATCTCGGGGTTGCGGGTGATGCCGCCCAGGCCGAGCACGGCGAGCGCCGTGAACCAGGCGATCATGATCGGGCCGAACCAGCGGCCGATGACCGCGGTGCCCTTGCGCTGGAACGCGAACAGCAGCACGATGATCACGGCGGTGGCGGGGATGATGAACGTCTCGAGGTCGGGGTTGACCGTCTTGATGCCTTCGACCGCTGAGAGGACCGAGATCGCGGGGGTGATCATGCTGTCGCCCAGGAACAGGGCGGCGCCGAAGATGCCGAGACCGGCGAGGAAGAACCCGGTCTTGCGGCCGCGCCCCTCGCTGTGGCGGCGGATCAGGGTGATGAGGGCCATGATGCCGCCCTCGCCGTCGTTGTCGGTGCGCATCGCGAAGCCGACGTAAAAGATGGTCACGATGAGCATGAGCGACCAGAAGATCAGCGAGATGATGCCGTAGACGTTGTCGATGGTGACGGGCACCGGGTGGGGGTCGGCGGGGTTGAAGATTGTCTGCAGCGCGTAGATGGGGCTGGTCCCGATGTCGCCGTACACGATGCCGAGGGCGCCGACGACGAGTGCGAGCCGCGTCGCGCCGCCGGCGGAGGTTCTTCGCGGGTCGTTCGTCGGGGGTGCGAGGCCGGGGCCGGCGGGTACTGCGGTGCTCTGAGCGGTCACGGGTGTCAAGCTCCTTTCGCAGGCGGATGCTAGTCCCTGGAAAGGGTCGAAAACGGATTCGCGACGACTCCTCGCAAATTCATACGTTTTCTTGACGCCGATTGCGCCGCTGCATACGCCCTGTTGACGGCCGCGAACGCCGCAATCGAATGTCAGACATCGACATGAATCAATGCTTGACCCGAGGTCGGGCCGGTGTCATACTTTGGGCGGATGTTAGCGCTTCCATCTTCCTGCTCCCTCACGCGTGCACCACGCACGAGATAGGCCGGCCCATGAACGCCGCATCCTCCCTCCACGCCCCGCCCCGGCGGGGGCGCCCCCTCCGCAGGCTCCTGTTCTCGATCCTCGCCACGCTCGTCCTCGTGCCCGTCATCGCCCTCGCCGACGCGGCGCCCGCCGCCGCGAACACCAGCGGGTTCCGCGGCTTCAACTGGGCCATGCTGGGCGACAACTTCAACGACGGCCCGCTCGTCCTCGACGGCCTGAGCCAGTCCGACAGCTACGACACCGTCCGCGCCAAGGCCGCCGCGGTGTACAGCGACATGGACACCCTCATGGGCGCCAACACGATCCGGCTGCCCGTCAACACCCACACCGTCGGCACGGCCTGGTGGAACGCGTACTCCGCGACCATCGACGAGGCCACCGCGCGCGGCTTCAAGGTCATCCTCGCCTACTGGGAGGACGGCGCCGCCTCGGGCGGGCGCATCACCAACATGACCGCGTTCAACACCATGTGGAACACCGTGGTCGCCAAGTACGGCTCCAACAGCCTCGTCTACTTCGAGCCGATGAACGAGCCGCACGGCTACAGCGCCGGCGACTGGGCGAACGTCGCCGCCGCCTGGGTCAGCTCCCGCCCCTCCGTTCCCAAGGGCCGCATCCTCATCGACGGCTCGGGCTTCGCGCAGGACGTCAAGCCGCTGTGCGCCGACAGCCGCCTCAACGGCACGCTCCTCTCCTACCACCACTACGCCTTCTTCTACGGCGACCACGACTACGCCTGGTGGGTCCAGAGCTTCAAGAACGGCGTCGGCAACTGCGCCTCCCGCACGGTGCTGACCGAGTACGGCTCGCCGATGGACAACGGCCTGAACTACGCCGACGCGGCGAGCAGCCAGAACTTCGTCCGGTACCTGCGCGGCATCACCGACGCCCAGCGCGAGCTCGGCATGGGCTCGACCTACTGGCCCGCCCTCGGCGGCAAGCTCACCGGCACCTCGGGCTACGACTGGTACTCCATGTTCGCGAAGAGCGGCAGCGGCACCGACATCAACCTGGCCCTCCGCAACCGCTCCGGCGCCGACCGGATCCTCCACGGCTGGGGAGAAGGGGGCGGCGGCGGCCAGGTCACCGACATCGTCAGCCGCGTCTCCGGCAGGTGCGTCGACGTCGTGAGCGGCTCCACCGCCGACGGCGCCGAGATCATCCAGTACGACTGCCACGGCGGTGTGAACCAGCAGTGGGAGCTGCGCGACGCCGGCGGCGGCTACGTCCAGATCGTCTCCCGGGCCTCCGGCAAGTGCCTCGACATCAGCGGCGTCTCCACCGCCACCGGCGCCCGCGCCATCCAGTGGACCTGCGGCAGCGGCACCAACCAGCAGTGGCAGGTGCGCGACGCGGGCGGGTACGTCCAGCTCGTCGCCCGCCACTCCGGCAAATGCCTCGAGGTCATCAACGGCGCCACCGCCAACGGCACCCGCCTCCAGCAGGCCGACTGCACCACCGCCACCAGCCAGCACTGGACCCTCTGAGGGCGCGCGGGCGGGGCGGGGGGGGGGCCGCCCCCCCCCCCCCCCCCCCGGGGGGGGGGGGGGCGCCGGGGGCGGCCCCCCGCCCCCCGCCCCGACCCGGTTTTCGGGCGCACGAACCTGAATGAATACGCCTATGAGGACCCTCGGCGTTGCCTGCCAGTCGAAAAGGGAACGAACTCCACAACAGGGCATGAGGCGGTGCGCAGGCGGCGAGCCGGGGCATATAACTACGGGCAAGGATCTACCGAGAGGTGACCATCATGTCCTCCTTCAAGCGCACCGCAGTCGTCGTCGCATCGGCCGCCGCAGTGCTCCTCCCCGCGACCGCCGCCGCCGCGGACGACCCCGAGATCCCCGCCGAGGGCTGGGAGTACTCCGAGCTCTGGGACGGTGTGAACGACGAGTACACCGCCGAGGCGAACGAGGAGATCGACGAGCTCCTCGAGGACTCCTTCGAGGACTGGAGCTTCGACAACTCGCTGCCGACCCTCCGCCTCCAGAACTACTACATCGACGGCGGCAACGAGACGCCGGTGCAGCGCAAGTTCCGCACCGACTACTACGTCGACCAGACCGGCGAGGGCTTCGAAGTGGCCCTCTACCTGCCCGGCGGTGTCGCGACCGGCGTCCAGGACCTCACCGGCGGCGCGGACCTCGACATGCACTACCTCCTCCACTGCCACGAGAGCGACACCGACTGCGGTGAGGAGAAGCGCAAGGACGGCTCGCTCGTCGCCTGGACGACCGACGGCACCTATGTGGAGGCCGCCGTGTTCCACCGCGACGGCTCCGTCGCCACCGTCTGGTGGGGCCTTCCCAACGGCGACCTCGCCGTGACCACCGAGGAGATCATCGCCCTCGCCACCGAACTCGAGACCGACCCGGTGTGGGACGCGCTCGAGGCCGACGGCGACGCCTGATCCGACGCGATCGACGACGGCCCCGCCTTACGGCGGGGCCGTTCGACGTGCGCCCCCCGCGAGGGGCGGGGCCGGTCCGGACGCCGAGGACGGCGGCATGCCCGCGGCCGCATCGGGCGTCCAGGCCGATCGGCATGATGCCGATTGGGCTACCAGGAGATCGCCGACTTCGCGTGAGGCCGGGGCGCGACTGCGACCCGGCCTCACGAGGGCTACGCCTGGAGGTAGTCCTGGGCGTTGTCGAGGTGGCCCTGCATGGCGTCCCGCCAGGCGACCAGGTCGGTCTCGATCGGCTGGTACGCCTCGACGAGCATGGCGGCCCAGGCCTCCTCGACAGCCATCCGCAGGCCGCTCTCCTGGCCGCAGGCCGCGAAGTCGACGGCCATGGCGCGTTCGAGCTCGAGCACGCCCATGAAGTCGGCCGGGACCTCCTCAGGCCCTTCGGGGACCTCCAGGCCCTCCTCGCCGAACTCCTCGAAGTGGTCCGGGTCGTACATCGCGCCGAAGTACTCCCACAGCGGCGGATAGAAGCTCTCGCCGAGCTCCCAGCCCTCGTACCCGGCGTCGACGAGGCAGCTCTCGAACGCGTCCACCTCGTCGCGGACGGCATCGAGCAGCGCGCTGAAGTCCTCGAACTCGCCGAGCGCGAACAGCGGGCTCGGCTCGTGGGTCTCGGGGTACTGGCCGCCCTCTTCGCCGTCCTCCCCTTCGTAGGTCACCATGAAGGGCTCGCCGTACATGGTTTCGACCATCTGGAGCCAGCAGCCGCCCAGCGGGGCCTCGGGGTCGGGCTCGGGGCCCTTGATGCCCTCGTCGACGGCGGGCGAGCCCGTATAGGCCTCGATCCACTCGGCGTGGTACTCGTCGTCCTCGGCGTCCCATTCGCTCGTGTCCATCCCCATGTCCTCGGTGTCGAGGATGCCGAAGGCGGTCATCGCCTCAGGGGTGAGCAGCTCCTCGGCCAGGTCCTCGTTGCCGGGGTTGCGCACGAACTCGGCCCACACGCCGAAGCCCCACGCCTCGGCCGCCTCGGCGGTCGGCACGGCCCTGAGCGGCGCGGCGGAGAGGTAGCCGCCCGCGCTGTACGCGGCGGTGTGCGACTCCTGGAACTCCATCGGGTCGTGGACGGTGAAGCCCTCGTCCTCCAAGCAGCGCTTGGCGACGCGGTGCTCGATCGCCGTGAGCTCGTCGGTGATCGCCTGGCTCTCGTTGACGATCTGGTGGAGCCGCTCGGCCTCGGCGACGGCGTCGGGCCCCGGCTCCACGGTGCCGCCGACGGTTTCCGGAGCGCCCTCGGCGCTGCAGGCCGCGGCGGCGAGCAGGCCGCAGGCGACGGCGAGCGAGGTGAGCGCCCGGCCTGTTCTGTGTCGCATTGATCGTGGTCCTCTCGATGGGGATGTCGGTTGCGGGTAATACCGCCGCCGGGGCGCGACGGTTGTCAGCGGCCCCCGGTGTGAGCAGCGCCTCCCATATTTCGGAATAGTCCTTGTCCCAGGACCGTTAAGGTAGATGCAAACGCATGAAGATTGGACCGCTGCGGCGGGGAGAGCAGGGAATACCATGCAGTTCGGTGTCTTCTCAGTCAGTGACATCACGCGCGACCCGGTCTCGGGGGAGACGCCGACCGAGGCCGAGCGGATCGACGGCATCCTCAAGATCGCCGTCAAGGCCGAAGAGGTCGGCCTCGACGTCTTCGCCATCGGCGAGCACCACAACCCGCCGTTCTTCTCCTCCTCGCCCACCACGCTGCTCTCCCACATCGCCGCCCTCACCGAGCGGCTCATCGTCACCACCGCGACGACCCTGATCACCACCAACGACCCGGTGCGCATCGCCGAGGAGTACGCGATGCTCCAGCACCTCTCCAAGGGCCGCATGGACCTCATGCTGGGCCGCGGCAACACCGCCCCGGTCTACCCCTGGTTCGGCCAGGACATCCGCCAGGGCCTGCCGCTCGCGCTCGAGCACTACAACCTCCTGCACCGGCTGTGGCGCGAGGACGTCGTGGACTGGGAGGGCGAGTTCCGCACCGCGCTCCAGGGCTTCACCTCGACGCCCCGCCCGCTCGACGACGTGCCGCCGTTCGTCTGGCACGGCTCCATCCGCACGCCCGAGATCGCCGAGCAGGCCGCGTTCTACGGCAACGGCTACTTCGCCAACCACATCTTCTGGCCCACCTCGCACTCCAAGCGCCTCGTCGACTTCTACCGCCAGCGCTTCGAGCACTACGGGCACGGCACCCGCAAGCAGGCGATCGTGGGCCTCGGCGGCCACGCCTACATCGCGAAGCGCTCGCAGGACGCGGTGGACGAGTTCCGCCCGTACTTCAACGAGGCCCCGGTCTACGGCCACGGCCCGTCCCTGGAGGAGTTCACCAAGGGCACCCCGCTCTCGGTCGGCAGCCCGCAGGAGGTCATCGACAAGACCCTGACCTTCCACGACGCCTTCGGCGACTACCAGCGCCAGATGTTCCTCATCGACCACGCCGGGATGCCGCTCAAGATGGTCCTCAACCAGCTCGACCTCCTCGGCGAAGAGGTCGTCCCGGTGCTGCGCAAGGAGCTCGCGGCCCGCCGCGACCCCGAGTCGGCCGACGCGCCCACGCACGCGGGCCTCGTGAGGGCGAAGTACGGCGACCGCCCGGCCCGCCAGCCGCGCCCGAACGCCAACCTCGGCGACAACACCGCCGGCGACATGCCGTACCAGGACGACGAGAGCTGAAGGGGGCGACCATGACCCGCAGCAGGAGCCGCCGCGCCAACGAGGCGTGGGAAGCGCTGCTCACCGCGCACGCCTCGCTCATGAAGCGGTTCGCCGCCGAGCCGATCTGGGGCGAGCTGTCGATGCGCGAGTACGACGTCCTCTACACGCTGTCCAAGCACGACGAGCCGCTGCGCCTCTTCGAACTGGGACGCGGCGTGCTGCTCAGCCAGCCCGCCCTGTCCCGGCTCGTCGACCGCCTCGCCGACCGGGGCCTGATCGAGCGCACGCCCGACCCCGAGGACGGGCGCGGCGTCCGCCTCGACCTCACCGAGGCCGGCCGCGAGCGGCAGCGGCGCGTCGGCGGCCGCCACGCCGTCGACGTCGCCCGCGCCGTCACCGCGGCCCTCACCGACGAGGAGATCGCCCTGCTTGAGGCGATCGGCCGTAAACTCGCCGCCCAAGGCGCGGCGACCCCCGCCCAACGCAACCGCCAGGAGGCCGTCCTGTGACCGTCCAGCAGCGCCGATCCGAAGGCGCCCAACCGTTCCACCTGGTCGTCGTCAGCGGCGGCACGAGCGACCCGTCCTCGACGCGGATGCTCGCCGACCGCATCGCCGACCGCGTGCACACCCTCGCCGAGGACCGCGGTGAGCAGGTCGCGACCGACGTGATCGACCTGCGCGAACTCGCCACCGAGATCACGACCGCGATCGTCTCGCAGCTCATGGGCCCCAAGATGGCCCGCGCGATCGAACTGCTCGGCCGCGCCGACGCCGTCGTCGCCAGCGCCCCGGTCTACAAGGCCGCCCCCAGCGGCCTGTTCAGCTCCTTCTTCCACGTCCTCGACAACGACCTGCTCATCGCCAAACCGGTGGTCCTCGCCGCGACCGCCGGCACGGCCCGCCACGCGCTCGTCGTGGACGACCAGATGCGCTCGCTGTTCGCCTACCTGCGGACCATGACCGTGCCGACCTCGGTCTTCGCCGCCACCGAGGACTGGAACTCGAAGGAGCTGGGGGAGCGGATCACCCGCGCCGCTATCGAACTCCTCCTGCTCATGGAGTCCGGCTTCGCCGAGCAGGTCCGCAGCGAGTCCTGGAGGCACTACCAGCACGAATACGGCAGCGCCGGAGGCACGGAGCTCGACATCGACCTCAGCTCCGACCTCATGCGCCTGGCCACCGGCGGCTCCGCCAAGCCGAACCGCAAGGCCTAGCGGACCCCCGTTCTCGGTTCCCGACCAGTATTTTGGAAGGGAGCCGAGAACACTGGAGGCACGATGAGCGACGGCGGCGACGGCGAACTGGTGGACTACTCCGCCGCGGACCTCCCGGTCGAGCACGGCACGGCGGTCGCCGCGGTGTCGGCGGGCCCGCCCGGCGACGACTTCCACGACCTCGTCCTCCCCATACCCCCGGATCTCGCGGGCGAACGCCTCCAGTCCGAGGAGGAGGACCTCGTCGCCCTCACCTGGGTCGAACCCGACACCACCTCCGGGCCCTGAACGCAGCAGTCGCATGCCCGCCCGCGCGGTGCGGCCGATGAATCCCCGACCCCGGTGCAGTCTCAGTACCGGAGACCCGGAGAGGATTCGACATGACCGAACACGCATCGAGCACGACGCGAGCAGCGCGCAAGGCACGGCTGTGGCGCATGATCCACGCCGAGCGGGCGGCGCTGGCCGCCGACCTCGCCGGACTCGGCGAGGAGCGCTGGGCGACGCCGTCGCTCTGCGAGGGCCTGTCGGTGCGCGACGTCCTGGCGCACCTGACCTCCGGTGCGACGATCGGCTGGGCCCGGTGGATGGCCGGGGTCCTCAAGTGCCGCTTCGACTTCGACAAGCAGGTGGTGATGCGCCTGCGGGAGCAGCTCGGCGCTGACCCGGAAGAGACGCTGGCGCGGTTCGGCCGCGCCGTCCCGAGCACGTCGAGCCCGGTGCCGCTGAAGGCGATGCTCGGCGAGTCGATCGTCCACGGCGAGGACATCCGCCGCCCGCTGGGCCTGCCCCGCACCTATCCGGTCGAGACGATCACGCTCCTCGCCGAGTACTACCGCGGCTCGGACTTCGTGGTCGTCGCCAAGAAGCGGGTGCTCGACCTCCGCCTCGTCGCCACGGACGGCCCGTTCGAGGCCGGCACCGGCCCGCTCGTCTCCGGCCCCACGGTGGCCCTGGTCATGGCCATGACCGGCCGAGCGGCGTTCTGCGACGACCTGGCAGGCGACGGCGTCCCCGTCCTGCGGGAACGCTGCGCGACCATGGGTTGAGAACGCGGCGGGTTGCGAACGCGGCGGCCGTGAAGCCGCCGCGTTCCTCGCTACCGGACCCGGTACGCGGCCACCGCCGCGTCGGTGTCCTCGCCGACCAGTTCCGCGTTGATCTGCGCCCCGGCCATCGCACCCGCCGCGGCGGCGGCGCCGACCTGGGCCATCAGGTCCGTGACGTTGCCCGCGACCCACACGCCGGGGACGTCGGTCCTGCCGAACGGGTCGGCCGGGACGTGCTCGCCCGCGCCCGACGGGTGCTCGACCACGACGAGCCCCAGGTCCTGCAGGAATCCGGCCCGCGCCTCCATTCGCGAGGCCGTGGCCAGCACGGTCCGCGCCACGAACTCGCCGCTCGCCAACCGGACGCCGGTGATGCGCCCGTCCTCCGACTCAATGCGCTCGATCGCGCCATCCACGATCCGGGTGCCGCGCGCCTTCAGCTTCTCGGCCTCCTCAGGCGGCAGGGCCAGCCGGTCGTTGGTGAACACCACCAGGTCGTCGGTCCACTGCCGGAACAGCAGCGCGCCGTGCATCGACATCGGTCCCGTCGCCACGATCCCGATCGGCTGGTCCCGGACCTCCCAGCCGTGGCAGTACGGGCAGTGGATCACGCCCCTGCCCCACTGCTCGGCCAGACCCGGGATCTCCGGCAGCCGGTCCACCAGGCCCGTGGTGACGAGCAGTTTGCGGGCCTTGACCTCCCGGCCGTCGGCCAGCGCGACGGTGAAGCCCTCCTCACCCGCCTTCGCGCCGGTGACGGACCCGTCGACCACGTGCCCGCCGTACTGCCGTACCTCGCCGCGCCCGATCGCCAGCAGCTCGGACGGCGGCATGCCCTCGCGGCCGAGCAGGCCGTGGACGCCCTCGGCCGGGGCGTTGCGCGGTTCGCCCGCGTCGATCACGGCCACCGACCGCCGCGCGCGGGCGAGCATGAGCGCCCCGTTCAGTCCCGCGGCGCCGCCGCCGATCACCACGGCGTCGTACTGTTCCCTCAGTTCATCGGTCACTGCGACCACCTCCGCGCCCCACGGTAAAGGTGCCCCCGTGAAACTGGCAAACATTCTTGCCGATCTGGCAAACTCGAGGCATGGACGACGCGATGGACCAGGCGCTCGGCGCGGTGGGCCCGCGCCTGCGGGCGCTGAGGAAGGCGCGCGAGGCGACCCTCGCGGATCTCTCGGAGCAGACCGGGATCTCCGTGAGCACCCTCTCGCGGTTGGAGTCCGGGGCCCGCAAGCCGACCCTGGAACTCCTGCTGCCCTTGGCGAAAGCCCACAACGTCACCCTCGACGACCTCGTGGACGCGCCGCCCACGGGCGATCCGCGCATCCACATGCGACCGGTGACCCGCCACGGCATGATCCTGCTGCCGCTCACCCGCCGCCCCGGCGGCATCCAGGCCTACAAGCTCATCATTCCCGGCGGCGGCAAGAGCGAGCCGACCCCGCAGGTCCACGAGGGGTACGAGTGGATGTACGTCCTGAACGGGAACCTGCGGGTCGTCCTCGGCGAGCACGACTTCGTGATGAAGCCGGGCGAGGCCGCCGAGTTCGACACGCGCACCCCGCACTGGTTCGGCAACGCCGATGAGCGGTCCGTGGAGTTCCTGAGCCTCTTCGGCAGCCAGGGCGAACGGGCCCACCTGCGCGCCAAGCCCAAAGCCAAGGGCGGCTGAGCGCCGCTCAGGCGAAGGCGTTCACGCCGGTGAGCTCGGCCGAGAACGCCCACAGCCGCTTCGCCTCGTCGGGGTCGACCGCGTGCGGCCGGACGCCCGGTCCGGGCCCCGGGTCGGGGTTCACCGCCGCGACCTCGCAGTCCTCCAGGTAGACCCCGCCGCGGCCGTCCAGCTGCGGTGACACGGCCGCCCAGGTCTGCGTGGCCGCGCCCTGCTCGGGGGTCTTGAAGTGGGCCGGCGGCCGGCCGTGCTCGTCGATCCAGCCGATCTCGCGCTGCTCGGCCTCGCTGAAGTGCCGCTGCAGCGGGGTGAGGATCGCCCCGGGGTGCAGTGTGAACGCCCGGATTCCGGCGCCGCGGGCGAGCCGGTCGAGCTCGACGGCGAAGAGCGCGTTCGCGGTCTTCGACTGCCCGTAGGCCAGCCCGCGGTCGTACTCGGTGGCGAAGTGCGGGTCGTCCCAGCGGATCGCGGACTGGCGGTGGCCGACCGAGGAGACGGACACGACCCGGGCGCCCGCGAGCACCGGCATGAGCCGGTTCACGAGCGCGTAGTGCCCGAGGTGGTTGACGGCGAACTGGAGTTCCCAGCCTTGCGGCGTCCGCGTCTCGGGGCAGGCCATGACGCCCGCGCTGTTGACGAGGACGTCGATCCGCCGTCCGTCGGCGATCCGCCGCTCGGCGAACGTCCGGACGCTGTCGGGGTCGGCGAGGTCGAGGTCGTCCACCTCGGCGCCGTCGATCCCCTCGAGGTGCTTCCTGGCGAGGTCGGGCCGGCGCGCCGGGACGATCACCGTCGCCCCGGCGCGCGCCAGCGCCCGCGTGGTCTCCAGGCCGATACCGGAGTAGCCGCCGGTCACGACCGCGGTCGTCCCGGTCAGGTCGAGTCCGTCGATGACATCGGTTGCGGTGGAACGGTTGTCGAAGCCGGATCCGATCGGTCGCTGCTGTTCGCTCATGCCCCGAATCTACGGCCTGGAGTGCGCTCCAACGCAAACCGCCAGATCAGGCGAAGGCGTTCACGCCGGTGAGCTCGGCCGAAAACGCCCACAGCCGCTTCGCCTCGTCGGGGTCGACCGCGTAGGGCCGCACGCCCGACCACTCCTCGGACACCTCGGCGACCTCGCAGTCCTCGAGGTAGAGCCCGCCCATGCCGTCGAGCCGCGGCGAGGTGGCGGCCCAGGTCTGGGTCCCGGCGCCCTGCTCGGTGGTCTTGAACCGCTCGGGCGGGTTGCCCTCGTCGTCGATCCAGCCCATCTCCTTCTGCTCCGCCAAGGGGATGTGCCGCTGCAGCGGCGTGAGGATCGCCCCGGGGTGCAGTGCGAAGGAGCGGATGCCAGAGCTCTGTCCGAGCCGGTCGAGTTCGACGGCGAACAGGATGTTCGCGGTCTTCGACTGCCCGTAGGCCTTCCAGCGGTCGTAGCCCTGCTCGAAGTGCGGGTCGTCCCAGCGGATCGGCGAGTTGCCGTGCCCGCCTGAGGAGGTCATGACGACGCGCGCGCCCTCCAGGAGCGGGATGAGGCGGTTCACGAGGGCGTAATGGCCCAGGTGGTTGGTGGCGAACTGGAGCTCCCAGCCCCGCTCGGTGCGCGTCTCCGGGCAGGCCATGATCCCGGCGTTGCCGAGGAGCATGTCGAAGCGCCGCCCGTCGGCGAGGCGCCGTTCGGCGAACTGCCGGACGCTGTCGAGGTCGGCGAGGTCGAGGTCGTCCACCTCGACGCCGTCGATGTCCTTCAGGCTCGCGGCGGCGAGGTCGGGCCGGCGGGCGGGGACGATCACCGTCGCCCCGGCGTTCGCCAGCGCCCGCGTGGTCTCGAGGCCGATGCCGGAGTAACCGCCGGTCACCACGGCGGTCTTCCCGGTGAGGTCGATGCCCGCGAGGACGTCGGCGGCGGTGGAGCGGTTGTTGAAGCCGGAGTCGATCGGCTGCTGCTTGTCGGTCATGCCACCACGCTACGGCTTGGAGTGCACTCCAACGCAAACCGCCAGGTCAGCACTCCGCACCGACCTGAGTGGAGTCTCGTTTAGTCGAGGAAGCCCAGGACGTGCGCCAGGCCGCGCTCGCCCATGCGGACCTCGCCCGGGAGGATGTACGCGCGCAGGCCGCTCGCCGCCGCGCCGCCGTCCTTGGCCGGGTTGTCGCCGACCATCAGCGTGCGGCGCGGGTCGACGCCGAGGCGCTCGCACGCCGCGCGGAACAGCACGGGGTCGGGCTTCTCGGTGCCGTACTGGTACGAGATGACGCGCACGTCGATGAGGTCGACCAGGCCGAAGTGCTCCATGTGTACGCCCACGTCCCACGGGAAGTCCGAGACGATGCCGGTCTTGATCCCGCGGCGGCGCAGCTCCCGCAGCAGCGGCTCGGTGTCCGGGTAGGGCACCCACGCGTCGGGGGCGGCGATCGCGTCGTACGCCTCGGCCTCGATGCCCTGGAGGAAGTCGACGTGCTCGAACCAGCCGAGGAGGGCCGTGCGGTGCTGCTCGGCGGACTCGTCGCGGCCGATCTGCAGGGCGGCGACCTCGGGGATGCGGTAGGCCTCGCCGAGCTGCGCGACGGTCTTCTCGAGCAGGTCGTCGTCCAGGACGCGGCCCGTGGCGGCGGCGACCCGGCGCAGCCAGGTGCCCGCGTCGATGAGCTTGAAGATGGTGTTGCTGAAGTCGAACAGGACCGCCTCGATCGGCGGCACGGGCTCGGACTGCTCGGCCGCGGTCGGCCGGTAGGCGACGGCTGAGTCGAAGAGGCTGTGGATCACGGCGGGCCTTCCGTCCTGGACTGCGGCGGTCGCCGCAACCGTAACCGAGCACGGGCGACCCCACCACGGTTCCGGCCGCACTTCACACCGGGAACCGCTGAGTTCCGCAGCCGTTAAACCGTTGGCCACCGCGGCACCGGGACCGCATACTCTGCGGATGCGTCGACTCCCGCACGGCTACACGAACCGGACCACCCGCGACCGGGCGACGGTGGTGAAGCATTACGAAGGGCCCGACGCGGAGCTGCGGCTCGAACGCGAACGCCTGGTGCTGACCGCGCTGGCCGGCACGGTCCCGGTGCCCCCACTGCTCGGCGCGGGCGAGGGCGCGTTGACGCTCGGCTTCGTCGAGGGCGCGCCCGGCCAGGAGCTCCTCGACTCCGGCGACGCGGCCGAGGTCCTGCGCTCCTGCGGCGAGGTCCTGCGTCGCATTCACGCGACCACGGGCGCCCTCGGCGAGGGCACGCTGGTCCACGGCGACTTCGGGCCGAACAACCTCCTGCTCGACCCGGTCGGTTACGCGGTGACCGCGGTCGTCGACTGGGAGTTCGCGCATCTCGGCGACCCGATCGAGGACCTCGCGTGGTGCGAGTGGATCGTGCGGATGCACCACCCCGACCGGGTCGGGGCGCTCGACGCGTTCTTCGAGGGCTACGGCGCGTCGGTTCCGGACTGGCCGCTGCGCCGGGCCGCCATGGTCGACCGGTGCCTGGAGCTGCGCGAGTTCTGCCGCCGCTGGGATCCGGATGGTCCAGCCGTCGCCGAATGGGAGCGGCGGGCCGAGGTCACCGCGGGCTGGTGATGTTGGCGTAGAGCGGGTTCGCACCCGGCGGGCGCTCGTCGTCGGCTACCGGCCCGGGCGCGGTGCCGTCGCCGAACGGGCTGCCGCCCAAGGACTCCCGGCCGTGCTCGGAGAGCCAGTTCGCGAGGTCCGGGCCCGCAGGTACCACCTGGGTCGGGTTGATGTCCTCGTGCACGACGTAGTAGTGCCGCTTGATCTGGTCGAAGTCCACAGTGTCCCCGAATCCGGAGGTCTGGAACAGGTCGCGCGCGTACGCCCACAGGACCGGCATCTCGGCGAGCTTGTTCCGGTTGCACTTGAAGTGGCCGTGGTAGACCGGGTCGAACCGCACGAGGGTCGTGAAGAGCCGCACGTCGGCTTCCGTTATGTGCTCGCCCATGAGGTACCGCTGCCCGGCCAGGCGCTCCTCGAGCCAGTCGAGGGCCTTGAACAGCCGCTTGTACGAGAGCTCGTAGGCGCGCTGGGACCCGGCGAAGCCCGCGCGGTAGACGCCGTTGTTGATCTCGGTGAAGATCCGCTCGATCACCGGGAGCATCTCGTCGATGAGCGACTCCGGCAGCAGGTCCGGCGCGCCCTCGCGGTGGTGCCCGGCCCACTGGGTGGAGAGGTCGAAGGTCAGCTGCGGGTAGTTGTTGGTGACGAGCTGACCGGTGGGCACGTCCACGAGCGCGGGCACGGTGATGCCGCGCGGGTACTCGGGGAAGCGCTTGAAGTAGTGCTCCTGCAGCCGCTCGGTGCCGAGCACGGGGTCGCGTCCGTCGGGGTTCAGGTCGAACGTCCACGAGCGCACGTCGTGCACCGGCCCCGGCGTCGCCAGCGAGATGGCGGACTCGAGGCCGAGCAGGCGGCGGATGATGATCGACCGGTGCGCCCACGGGCAGGCCCGCGCGGCCACGAGCCGGTAGCGGCCCGGCTCGACCGGCCAGGCCAGCGCGCCCTCGGTGAGCCCGGCCATGCGCGGGTCGCCGATCTTCGAGTGCGCCTCGACGGGCGCCGCCCGCACGGCCGCCGCGTCGGCCACGACGCGGTCCTCGATGTAGTTGGTGTCCCTGGTGAACTCGCCGCCGGTCACGTACGCGCCCTTGGTGGAGTGCGCGGTGCCGTCGGTCCGGTTGGGTTCGCTCTGTGCCACACGCCCAGCCTACGCATCGCCGAGCCGGCGGGTGCCGCGCGCGCGAGACCGTCCGGCCGATTCTTCCAAGGGGTTGAGAAAGTACTGGACGTTCGCGGTGCGGCGGCGAATACTTGACCGCCATGTCCACCTCCAAGCGCCGCCGCATGCTCGCCCTCGGTGCACTCGCATTGGGCGCGTTCGGAATCGGTCTCACCGAGTTCGTCGTGGTGGGCCTCCTCGGGCCGCTCGGCGACGACCTCGACGTCTCGATCTCCACGGCCGGACTCCTCGTCACCGGGTACGCGGCCTCGGTGGCCGTCGGCGCGCCGATCATGACCGCCGCCGGTACCCGCCTCCCGCGCAAGACGATGCTCGTCATCCTCATGGGCCTCTTCATCGCCGGCAACGTGCTCGCCGCGAAGGCCCCCGACTACGGCGTGCTCATGACCGGCCGCGTCGTCTCCGCGCTCTGCCACGGCGCGTTCATGGGCATCGGCCCGGTCATGGCCGCGAGCCTCGTCGCGCCCGACCGGCGCTCCCGCGCGATCGCGCTCATGATGACCGGCCTGACCCTCTCGAACGTCGTCGGCGTGCCCTTCGGCACGGCGCTGGGCCAGCAGCTGGGCTGGCGGGCGGCGTTCTGGGGCATCGCGGTCATCGGCGCGGTCTCGCTGGCGGCGATCATCGCGTTCGTGCCCTCCCGGGCCAACGACACCGGCGGGTCGCTGCGCACCGAGCTCGCGGTCTTCCGCCGGCCGCAGGTGTGGCAGGTCCTCACGATCACCATGCTCGGCTGGGGCGCGGCCTACGCCGCCATCACCTTCATGGAGCCGATCCTCACCCGCGTCTCGGGGTTCGACACCGGGGCGGTGCCCTGGCTGCTCATCCTCTTCGGCATCGGCCTGACCGGCGGCAACCTCCTCGGCGGGCGGCTCGCGGACCGCGCGCTCATGCCGACCATGTACGGCACCATCACGGCGGCCACCGCCGCTCTGGTCGTGTTCGCCTTCGCGGCCCCGTACGCGGTCCCGGCCGCGGTCATGGTGTTCGCGCTCGGCGCGGCCGGGTTCGCGATGGTCCCGGTCTTCCAGACCCGCGTCATGGACGTGGCGAAGGAGGCGCCTTCGCTCGCGTCCTCGGTGAACGCCGCGGCGTTCAACGTCGGCATCGCCCTCTCGGCGTGGTTCGGCGGCCTCGCCATCGACGGCGGCCACGGCCTCATCGCTCCAGTGTGGATCGGCGTGGCCCTGGGCCTGGCCGCCCTCGCCGTAGCCGCGGCCTCCGGAGCGGCCGAGCGCCGCGCCAAGGCCGCCGCCGACCTGGACGCCCCGAAGCAGCCCCTCGAGAAGGTCTAGTCCACCGTACGGTCGACCGCCCGAAGAGGACCATCGTCCGAGCGGTCAGTTGAGGGCCAGGAGGCTGACTGCCGCCGCCGCTACGGCGAGGCCGATGAGTTGGCCGCGGTGGAGGCGTTCGCCGAGGACCTTGCGGGCCAGCAGGACTGTGCCGGCCGGGTAGAGGGCGACGATCACCGCGACCACCGCGAGGTCGCCGCTGCGGGCCGCCAGGAGGAACAGCAGGTTCGCGATCGAGTCGAGCGCGCCCGCGGCGGCCGAGACCGCGTAGGCGGGCCGCTCCGGGCCCAGTCGGCGCCGCATCAGGAACGCCGCGGCGAGCGTGACCGCCGACGAGACGGTCCGGCCGACGATCAAGGGCCCGACGCCGCTCTCGGCGGGCGCCTGGTGCAGGAAGACCAGTTGCAGCGCGATGGCCGCGCCCGCCCCGAATGCGAGCAGCAGCGCCGTCCGCGACGGCCGTGAGGACCGCACTCCCGGGCCGGCGCTCACCAGGACCACCGCGACCAGCGCGAGCGGCAGGCCGATCATTCCGGCCGCGGCCAGGTGCTCGCCCTGCAGCAGCCCCACGCCCACCGGCAGCGCCGCCGAGACCAGCGCGGTGACCGGTGAGAGCACGTTCATCGGACCGATCGCCAGCGTCCGGTACAGCAGCACGAACGCCGCCGCCGAAGCCACGCCGGAGGCCGCGCCCCAAGCGACCGTGGCCGCATCGAACGACGCCCCGAGCAGCGGCCACAGCAGCAGCTCGACCACGAGGCTCGCAGGGGCCGCGATCATCACCGTCCGCAGCACGTGCGCCTTGCGCGCGCCGAGCCCCCCGAGGAAGTCCGCGCAGCCGTACGCGAGCGAACTACCCAGAGCCAGTACCAAGGCGATCACGGCATCCCACCATCCTCTATCAGAACGACCGGATAGAATAGTAGAACGACCGCGGTGGTGCAGTCAAACGACCGCGCGGACTATTCGAGTGACTTATGCGTCAGGAAGGCGGGCACATGAGCGACGCAGAGGCGGCCCTGCGCACCGTCGCGGCCAACGTCAAGGCGGCCCGCGTCCGCGCCGGCCTCTCCCTCGACGAACTCGGCCGTCGCGCCCGCGTCAGCAAAGGCGCCCTCGTCGGCCTCGAAAAAGCCCAGGGCAACCCCAACCTCGCCACCCTGGTCCGCCTCGCCGACACCCTCGGCGTCTCCGTCTCCGCCCTCATGGAGGGCCCCGCCGAAGACCGCGTCCGCATCGTCACCGCAGCAGCGGTCACACCACTGTGGACCGGTGAGCGGGGCGGCGAGGCCCGCCTCATGCTCACCACCTCCGGCCCCGCCCCCGTCGAGGTCTGGCGCTGGCGGCTCGAGCCGGGCGACGCGTACGCGAGCCACCCGCACCAGGCGGGCGTGCAGGAGACCGTCAGCGTCATGACCGGCGAGATGGTCCTCGTCGTGGACGGGACGGAACACCCGCTCACCGCAGGCCAGACCGCCACGTTCGGCGGCGACGCCCCCCACGCCTACCGCGGCGCGGGCACCGGCACGTGCACCCTCGTCATGACCGTGCACCTGCCGCCCGGAGCCTGAACCTCAAGCGGCCCTGCGGTTCCAGGGGAGGAGCGCCAGGACGCGGGCCATGGCGCAGGTGTCGGTGACCGCCGCGAAGGCCAGGCCGGCGCCGATGGCGGCGGCGAGCCATTTGAGCGGGTCCCAGGCGAGACTGAGGACCACGAAGGCGATGACGAGGTCTCCCGCGGCGAGCCGGACCTGGCGTTCCATGCCCCAGACGCCGCGGCCGCTCGACTCGACCGCGCCGCCGTCCTTGCGCCAGGCGGTCAGGCCGCCTTCGAGGATGTGGACGGGTACGCCCGCGCCCTCGTCGAGGAGGTTCCTGGCCTGGCCCGCGCGTGTCCCGGAGGCGCACACCAGGATCACGGGCGCACCGCCGTGGGCGAGGTCGGCGGCCGGGAGGGTCGCGAGCGGGACGTTGCGCGAGCCGGGGAGGCGTTCGGAGGCGAACTCGCCGGGCGTGCGCACGTCGACGAGGACGGCGCCGTGCGACTCCACCAGCTGCCTCGCGGCCGCCGGGCCGACGAACGACTTCGATGCGACGGACATGTGGGCTCCTCTGTGGTCGGTCCTGGTACCGGAGGCCGGGTTCCCGCGAGCTGATCGGGAACCCGGCCTCCGGCGGTCTGCGGGGGCGGGTCGGGCGTCGGTCGAAGCGGCTGCAGCTCTCAGCCGCCCATCGGGCCGGAGGTCCCCCCGCGGGGCGAAGGTGCGGAACGCCCCGCGGGGGAGTCTGGTGCTATCGGTCCTGGTTCAGGCCCCAGGAACTGCGGATGCGGTTGTCCGCGGCGCGGAACGCCGCGTCGACCAGGATGCCGATGACGAGCACCGTGACGATCCAGCCGATGACCCGCGACGCGTCGTTGAACTCCCGCGCCCCCTGCATCAGCGCGCCGATGGAACCCTGCCCGGCGATGATCACCAGCAGCTCGCCCGCCATCAGCGAGCGCCAGGCGAACGCCCAGCCCTGCTTCAGACCCGACACGAACGACGGCAGCGTCGCCGGGAGGATCACGTGCCGGTACAGCGTCAGGCCCTTCATGCCCAGCACCGCCCCGACCCGCTTGTACGCCGGCGGCACGTAGTCGATGCCCGAGATGATCCCGTTCGCGATCGCGGGCACCGCCCCGAGCACCACCACGAACATGATGGCCGACTCCGAGATCTTGAACAGCAGGATCGCCAGCGGGAACCAGATGATCGACGGCATCGTCTGCAGCCCGGTGATGGCCGAGCCGATCGCCGCCCGCAGCGGCCTGAACCGCGCCACCGCGATGCCCAGCACCGAACCGACCAGCACCGACAGCGCGAACCCGGTCAGGGCCCGCTGCATCGTGATCAGGATCGCCTGCCAGTAGTCCGGAGTGGACGCGTACGCCGCCAGGTCCTCCCACACCGTCAGCGGCGCGGGCAGCACCCACACCGGCTTCCACTCGATCAGCACCAGGAACTGCCACACGCCGATCACGAGGACCAGCGCCAGCACCTTCGGCCACGTGCTCGCCCACAACCGGGAACCGAAACGGCCCCAGCGGGTCTCCGTCACCGGCGTGCGCTCCAGCTCGTCCAGCCCCGACAGCCGCTCGCGGGAGGTGTCCTCCTCCTTCGAGGAGACGGTCTCAACCGGCATGGCGCGACACCTCCTCGCGCAGCGCGTCGGTGATCTCGGCCGCCAGGCCCGCGACCGGCGCCGAGTCGATGCGCCGCGGCCGGTCCAGCCCCACGTCGTACACATTGAGCACGCGGCCCGGCCGCGAACTCAGCAGCACCACCCGGTCGCCCAGGCGCACCGCCTCGCGCACGTTGTGCGTCACGAACAGCACCGTGAGCTCCCGCTCGCGCCAGATCCGCTCCAGCTCGTCGTGCAGGATGTCGCGGGTCATCGCGTCGAGCGCCCCGAACGGCTCGTCCATGAGCAGCACCGACGCGTCCTGCGCCAGCGCCCTGGCGAGCGCCACGCGCTGGCGCATCCCGCCCGAGAGCTCGTGCGGCCGCTTGTGCGCGAACCCGTTGAGCCGCACCGTGTCCAGCAGCTCTGCGGCGCGCTGGCGTCGTTCAGCCCGACCGACGCCCTTCACGCGCAGTGCGAGTTCGACGTTGCCCGAGACGGTGAGCCACGGGAACAGCGCCGACTCCTGGAACATCATGGCGACCGGCCGCTCCACGTTGTCAATGCTGCCGGCGCTGAGCTCGTCGAGCCCGGCGACGAGCGAGAGCAGGGTGCTCTTGCCGCAGCCGGAGGCGCCGACCAGGCAGGTGAAGCTGCCGGGTGCCACGTTCAGCGAGACGCCGTCGAGGGCCGTGACGGCGCCCGGGCCCCGGCCGTAGCGCTTGACCACGTCGGTCAGCACCACGGCCCCTGGGACCCGGGCGGCGTCTTCGGCCGCCACGGCGTGGCGGATGAGGCTCATGCCAGGTCACCCGCCGAGACTTCGGCGTCGCCGCGGTCGGCGAGCACCTGGTTGAGGGCCTCGAGCGCGTAGATGCCCTTGAGGTCGACCTCTTCGAGCAGTCCGACCTCGACGGCGTGCTCCTTGCTGCCCTGGAGCGAGGCCGCGATCGGGTCGGCGGTGAAGGTGAGGTTCTCCCAGGCCGCGGCGATCACGGCGTCGTCCAGGCGCTTGTCGGTGAGCGCCTCGATGCGGTCGTTGGAGGCGGTCTGGGCCTCCTCGGGGTTCTCGGCGATGAAGTCGAGTGCGGCCAGGTGGGCTTCGAGGAACGCCTTGACCAGTGCCGGCTGCTCGTCGAGGAACGCCTTGGACACGATGATGTGGGTGGTGACGAACTGGCCGCCCTCCCACAGCTCGCGCTCGTTGACGAACTCGAGCGCGCCGTGCTTGATGACGAGGTCCGAGTAGCGCGGCTCGACGGCCCAGGCGGCCTGCACGGTGCCCGCGTCGAAGGCCGCGGCGACCTCGGCGTTGTCGATGGGGGTGACGGCGACGTCGCCGCCGCCGTTCTCGTCGGTCGCGAAGCCCTGCTCCTTGAGCCAGTAGCGGGCCGCCACGTCCTGGGTGTTGCCCAGCTGCGGGGTCGCGAGCGCCTTGCCGCGCAGGTCCTCCACCGTGGTGATGGACTCGTTCACGACCAGGCCGGCGCCGCCGGAGGTCGAGCCGCCGATGATGTGCAGGGCCTGGCCCTGGGACTGGGCCCAGCCGTTGATGGCCGGGTTCGGGCCGATGTAGGAGATGTCGATGGCGTCCGCGAAGAGGGCCTCGATCGCCGAGGGCCCGGCGTTGAAGACGGTCTCTTCGATGTGGACGGCCTCGGGCAGGGTCTCCTTGAAGACGCCGGCCTCGAGTCCGACGAGGGCGGGGGCGTGGGTGACGTTCCCGAAGTAGCCCAGGCGGATCGTGCCGCTGGCGGTCGCGCCGTCCGCTTCGGCGGCAGCGGTTGCGCCGTCGCCGTCGTTGCCGCACGCGGCCAGCACCGGGGCCGCGGTGAGGGCCGCGCCTGCGGCTGCGATGACGCTTCGTCGTCTGATGCTCATGGGGATGCTTTCTGATTGAGAGGGCATGAATCCTAGTAGTTCGATTAACTAGATCAAACTAGTAGGAATTCTAGGATCGGAAGTCTCGCGCGGGCAACCCGCGTCCCAGTAAATGGGCCGGGAATGGGCCGGGATTCGGTGCGCGAGCTCGGAAAACGTTCGCCGTCCGGGCGGCGTTCCGCGCATTGGGACGCGAAAGGGGCGCATCGGACGTGATGCGCCCCTCCCTCAGCGGGCGTGGGCGAGGACGCCCTTGACCGCGGATTCGAGGGCTTCGCGGCGCCGCGGGTTCTCCGGGCGCGCGAGGCCGTAGTGCTCACGCAAGGTGGTGCCGGTGTACTCGGTGCGGAAGCGCCCGCGCTCCTGGAGGATCGGGACCACGCGGTCCACGAACGCCTCCAGGCCCGAGGGCAGGACGGCGGGCATGATGTTGAACCCGTCCGCCGCTCCGTCGTCGAACCACTCGAAGATCGCGTCGGCGACCTGCTCGGGGGTGCCGCTGAAGGTGCGGTGGCCGCGCCCGCCCCCGAGGCGGCCGATCAGCTGCCGCACCGTGAGCCGCTCGCGCCGGGCGAGGTCCACGATGAGCGTGAAGCGGCTCTTGGCGCCCTCGATGTCGTCCTCCGTGGGCAGGTTCGCGGGCAGCTCCCGCTCGAGGTCCAGCTCGGACGGGTCGAGCTTCAGCTGCTTCGCGAGGCTGCCCAGCGCGTACTCGGCGACGATGAGCCGGTCGAGCTCGGCCTCCAGTTCGCGGGCCTCGGCCTCGGTGTCGCCGATGACCGGCACGATCCCCGGCAGCACGAGCACCCCGTCGGGGTCGCGGCCGGCCGCCGCGGCCCGGCGCTTGATGTCGGCGTAGAACGCCTGCGCCTCCTGGAGGGTCTGCTGCGCGGTGAAGATCGCCTCGGCGTGGAGCGCCGCGAACGCCTTGCCGTCCTCAGAGGACCCGGCCTGCACGAGCAGCGGGTGCCCCTGCGGGGAGCGCGGCACGTTGAGCGCCCCGGCGACCTGGAAGTGCTCGCCCGCGTGGTCGGCGGGGTAGACCAGCTTCTCGTCGCCCCAGAGCCCGGTCTCCTTGTCGCCCAGGATCGCCGCGTCGTCCCAGGAGTCCCAGAGCTTCTTGGCGACCTGAAGGAACTCCTCGGCCCGGGCGTACCGCGAGGCGTGGTCGGGGAGTTCGGCGAGGTTGAAGTTGCGCGCGGCGTCGAGGGTCGCGGTGGTCACGATGTTCCATCCGGCCCGCCCGCCCGAGAGGTGGTCGACCGAGGCGAAGCGCCGCGCCAGGTTGTACGGCTCGTTGTACGTCGTGGACGCGGTGGCGATGAGTCCGATGTGCTCGGTCACGGCGGCGAGCGCCGCCAGGACCACCGTGGGCTCGAGCGACCCGGAGGGCCGGCGGCCGATGGTGCCCCACAGGGACGGCGAGTCCGCGAAGAACACCGAGTCGAGCTTTCCGCGCTCGGCGATCCGCGCGAGGTTCGCGTAGTGCGCGATCTTGGTGGAGGAGTGCGGGTCGGACTCGGGGAGCCGCCACGAGGCCTCGTGGTGGCCGGTGTTCATCAGGAACGCGTTGAGATGCAGTTGCCTCGTGCTCATGCTTCCTCCTCTTTCTTGATCTCGGCGCCGCCGGCCAGGCCGAGTGCGGCGAGCAGTTCGGTGCGGACCTCGGCGAACCGCGGGTCCGACGGGTCGCGCGGTCCGTCGAGGTCGACGCGCCGCTCGGTGCGCACGTGCCCGGAGTCCAGGACGAGCACCCGGTCGGCGAGGACGATCGCCTCGTCGACGTCGTGGGTGACGAGCAGGACGGCGGGCTTGTGGCGCTCGTAGAGGGCACGCAGGAGCCCGTGCATCTTGATGCGGGTCAAGGCGTCCAGGGCCCCGAAGGGCTCGTCGGCCAGGAGCAGCTGGGGTTCGCGCACCAGCGAGCGGGCGAGCGCCACGCGCTGCTGCTCGCCGCCGGAGAGCTCGCGGGGCCAGGCCCGTTCGCGTCCGGCGAGCCCCACTTCGGCGAGGGCCTCGCGGCCCCGCGCCTTCGCGTTCGGGCCGTTGAGGCCGATCACGACGTTGCGCAGGACCCGCTGCCACGGCAGCAGCCGCGAGTCCTGGAAGACCACCGAGACCTGTTCGGGCACTTCGATGTCGCCGGTGCCCGAGGCATCCTGGTCGAGGCCCGCTAGGGCCCGCAGGAGCGTGGACTTGCCCGAGCCGGAGCGGCCCAGGAGGGCCACGAACTCGCCGGGTTCGATGGTCAGGTCGAGGCCGGACAGCACGGGGCGGTCGTCGGTGAAGGAGCGGTGGAGGCCGCTGATGCGCACCGCCGCGGTCGTGGCGGTCAGTCCTCCAGCGTGCGTCGCCATGACAGAACCCTCCTCTGGACGATGCGGACGACGGTGTCGGAGACGAGCCCGAGCAGGGCGTAGAGGACCAGGCCGACGATGATGATGTCGGTCTGCCCGTAGGTGCCGGCCAGCAGCATCATGTAGCCGATGCCGCTGGTGGCGTTGACCTGCTCGACCACCACGAGGGACAGCCACGAGGAGGTCACGGCGAAGCGCATGCCCAGGAAGAACCCCGGGAGCGCGCCGGGCAGGACCACCCGGCCGAGGAAGGCCGCGTGGTTGAGCCGCAGCGTCTCGGCGAGCTCGGCGTAGCGCCCGTCGATCGAGCGCAGGCCGTTGTGGGTGTGGATGTAGATCGGGATGAGCACGCCGAGCGCGATCGTGATGATCTTCATCCGCTCGTCGATGCCGAACCACAGGAGCAGCAGCGGCAGCAGCGCGAGGTTCGGGATCGACCGCTTGATCTGCACCGGTCCGTCCACGACGGCCTCGCCCCAGCGGCTCAGCCCCGAGACGATCGCGAGCACGAGCCCGGCGAGCACGCCGAACGTGAGCCCGAGCGCGAAGCGGCGGGCCGAGACGAGCAGGTCCGGTCCGAGCCGCCCGGACTCCCAGAGGTCCCAGGCGGTCTCGACCACGGTCCAAGGGGCCGTGAGGATGCGCGGGTCGATCCAGCCCTGCGCCGAGCCCCAGATCCAGACGCCCAGGAGCAGCAGCGGGCCGATGAGGTAGCCGAGCGGGATCGACTTGCCCGGGCCGAGGCGGCGCTTGCCCCGCGGCCTGGAGGCGCGGCCGCTCGCCGCCTCGTCGTGCTTGAGCGGCGGCGGGGCGCCGCGCGCCGGCTTGGTCTCCACGGCGGTCATGACGCGCCCGCCTCTCCGTACTCGGCGATGCCCTCGTTCACGAGGTGCTCGAAGCGGCGGTCGTAGATCTCCTCGGCGTCGAAGACGTCGTTGCCGGTGCCGGCCGCGACGATCTCGATGGTCTCCTGGTGGCGCTCGATGGTCTCGTCCCAGTTCTCGGGGAAGTCCGGCTCGCCCTCGCGGTCGAACAGGTACTCGCCGTCCTCATAGGGCAGTCCCTCGTGGTCGACGTACCAGGCGTTGATCCACTCCTCGCGGTTCGCCCTGGTCCAGAGCTTCGCGGCGCCCCACAGGCGCACGTACTGCGCGATGGCGGCCGCTTTGTCCGCGTCCTCCAGGACCTCGATGGGCGCGTAGAGCGTCCACGGGTCGTCGCGCAGGCCGTGCGGGATCGCGGTGGCGCCGTCCGGGCCGTACTTGTTGATGTAGGAGCGCACCTGGGTGCCGCCGATCGGGGCGACGTCGACCTCGCCGCCGCCGAGGGCGTTCGAGTAGGTGTCGGCGGTGCTCGGCAGCTCCACGAGCTGCACGTCGTCCTGGCTCAGCCCGGCCGCGTCGAGCACCCGCAGGATCAGCGCGCCCTGCGCCTGCCCGGGGGAGTACGCGATCTTCTTGCCGGCCAGGTCCTCGATCGCCGCCACGTCCACGCCGGGGGCGACCCCGAGGTCGTAGATGGGGTGCGCGAGCGGGTCGGTGCGGCCCGCGGCGGCCACGATCTTCACCGGGAGGTTGGTCCAGGTCGCGTGGATCGGCGGGATGTCGGCGACCGAGGAGACGTCGAGGGACTTGGCGCGGAACGCCTCGGCGGACTTCGGCCCGCCCGAGATGTTGGCCCACTCGACGTCGAAGGTCAGGAGGCCCACCAGGCCCGACAGCTCGAAGGCGAGCTGCTGGACCGGGTCGCCGATGACGACCTTGGTCCCCTCGGGGACGGCGGTGGGCAGGGCGGCGTCGGCGGCGAGCACCGGGCCGCTCGGCTCCTCGGAGCAGGCGGTGAGCGCCAGCGCCGCGACGGCGGGCGCACCGGCTAGCAGGGTTCGGCGGGTTGCGTTGGAGGACATGGGGACGGCCTTTCAGAAGGAGTCGGGAAGGAGTCGGGCGGGGCCGGGGCGGGCCGCCGCCCGGCAGGTCATTCGAGCGGGGCGGCGGCGCAGTAGCCGCCCGCGTGGTACACCAGCGGTTCGTGGTCCCCGCCGGCCTCGGCGTCGACCACCAGGGCCAGGACCACGTGGTGGTCCCCGGCCTCGATGCGCTCGGTGACGACCGCGCGCAGGAACGACGGGGCGTTGTCGAGCACCGGCTCGCCGGTCTCCAGCCGCGACCACAGGGTCGGCCCGCCGAAGCGGTCGATGCCGCTGGTGGCGAACCGGGTCGCGATCTCGTGCTGCGCGGCGGACAGGAAGTTGACGGTGAGGCTCTCGGCGTCCCGGACCGCCGGCCACGCGGACGAGCCGGTGGCGATCGCGAACGACACGAGCGGCGGGTCGATCGACACCGAGGTGAGCGAGGTGGCGGTGAACCCGGCCGGGCCGGACCCGGCGTCGGCGCACACCACGGTCACGCCCGCGGGGTGGGCCCGGAACAGGGACCTGAAGGACTCGGGGGCGACCCCCGCCGGGGCTGCGAGGCGCGCGCTCATGCTGCCGCTCCGACCGGCTTGCGGCCCAGGCCGAGTGCGGCCTCCAGGGCCGGGGCGTGCGCCTCGGTCCAGGCGCCGATGTGCTCGGGGAGGGCCGGCAGCTCACTCTCGCGCAGCGCCAGCGACGGCACCGGCAGGCTCGCGCCGAGCTCGGCCAGGACCGGCCGCAGCTGCAGGTCGGCGAGGAATCGGTGCTCGGCCGAGGCCGCGATGGTGACCGGCACGGCCAGGACCCCTTCGAGGGCCCGCGGGGCGAGCTGGTCGAGGAACAGCTTGAGCAGACCGGTGTAGCTGGCCTTGTAGACGGGCGTGCCCACGATGAGCACGTTCGCGGTGTGCACCTGGGTGGCGGCGTGCTCGAACCCGTCGTGCGGGGGCTCGATGCCGTCCAGGTACAGCTCGGCGAGGTCGATGGAGGCGGCGCGCGGTTCGGCCCGGAGCTCGGAGCCGATGGCCGCGGCGAGCGCCTCGGCGGTGGTGAGGGTGCGGGAGAGTCGCTTCGGATTGCCGACCACAGTGGTCAGTGAGATGGCGGCGGTCACGGTGGTGTCCTTACAGGTGAGATGGGCGAAGGCACGCCGCTGGAGGGCGTGCGGGGATGCGGGCATGGAAGGGCCCGTGGGGATTCGCAGGAGGAGGGTGATCGAGCGCAGCCTGGGACGCCTGCCCGCTAGGGGCTGCGCTTTAGGGCCTGTCCCGCGGATCAGACCGGTCGTTATCCGGCCCGTTTGCCCGCTCGCTTCGTTGTCGGCCCTCCAGATACAACACCGGTATCTGGAGGGCCTTCCGCCTTGCGAGCGAACAAACGGACTCGGATACCGCCGCTCCCTGATCCGCGGGACAGGCCCTAACACATTCGCAGACACAGTGCGCTGGCGGCGCGCATCTGGTCGATTTCGCGCCGCCGTGTGAGGAACTCGGCGGTCGTCATACGGAGAACACTATCAGTATTCCTATAGAAATACTAGGAATTCTTAGATGGTGAGAAGCCGGTCTGCGGCGGGCGAGGCCGCGCCGGTCCGGTACTCCACGTCGCGGCTGCGGGTGAACCGGTAGCCGACGCCGCGCACGGTGCCCACGAGCTCGTCGAACTCCCCGAGCTTGGATCGCAGGCGCCGCACGTGGACGTCGACGGTGCGGCCGGGGATGCCGGTGTCCGGTGTCTCCCAGACGTACTGCAGGAGTTCGGCCCGGGTGTGGACCATCCCGGGGTACCGCGCCAGGAACGCCAGGAGCTCGAACTCCAAGCGGGTCAGGGCGATCGACTCGCCGCGCACGAGCACTTCGCGGCCGGGCACGTCGATGAGGAGCGCGGGGGGCGACTGCGGCGCGCTCGGCGCCGCGAGCGCGGCCGGGCTCTCGGGCGCGGCGGGCGCGCCCTCGGAGGCGACCGAGATGCGGCCGCCGCTCTGGGAGAGCACGCCGAGGGCGGCGGTGAGCCGCCTTGCGAGGCGGGGGTCGTCGGCCGGGATCTCGATGGTGACGGTGATCGTCGCGAGTCCGTTGCGGCGGTGGACGGGAGGGCGGGTGTGGGTCTGGACGGGAGTCATGGCGTCGCCTTCGGGTTCGGGTTCGAATGGAGTACCGGAGCGGGCGACGCCAAGGGCGCGGTGCTCGGAGGCCTTGCGGCTAGCGAGCGTGACCGGCGCCGACGGTGCCGCCCGGGCGACACAGGGCCGAGTTCGAGCGGGAGAAGTCGATGTGGCGGCGCTTGGTCCGCCTCGACTCCGCCCCAGGCGCCGTTCCGGGCGCTGCGCCTTCGCTGCTGTGGTTCACCATGACAGCATATCCTATCTATCAAGTAGGATTCAAGTCCACGTTCCGTTCTGCCCCAGAACCCATGAAGGGAGCCTGGCTCATGCAGGTCTCCGCACGCGGCGAGTACGCCGTCCGCATCGCACTCACCCTGGCCGCCGAGCATCCGCGCACCATCTCGGCCAGCACCCTCGCGTCCGCTCAGGGCCTGCCCCGCAAGTTCGCCGAGGTGATCCTCGGGGACCTGCGGCGGGCCCACCTGGTCGCGAGCGCCCGCGGGGTCGAGGGCGGCTACCGGCTCGCCCGCGGGCCGGAGCGGATATCGGTGGGGGAGGTGCTCCGCGCCGTCGACGGCCCGCTCGCCGAGGTGCGCGGGCGCCGGCCCGAGGAGACGAGTTACGAAGGGGCTGCGGTGAACCTGCCGCGGCTGTGGGTCGCCGCCCGCGCCGCGGTGCGCTCGGTGCTCGACGAGGTCTCGCTGGAGCAGGCCGCCAGCGGCGAGTTCCCGGTCCGTGTCGCGGAATTGACAGACGAGGAGGGCGCCTGGGCGCCCCGCTGACCTTGCGCGGCGGGTGCGCGGGCCTTAATATCTACATATCCTATTGATTAGATAGGATAACCGCACCGCTCGGAGGTCACCCATGTCCGACGCCTCGCTCTTCCTCGCAGCCCCGCCCCTCACCGTGGACGCGGTCTTCGAACACATTGCCGCCCAAGGCTTCCGGCCCGCCGCCCCGACCAGGATCGGCGCCGAGGTCGAATCCCTCGTCACCAGTGCGGCTGACCGGCGCCGCCGCCTCGACCCCGAGTCCCTCAAAGCCGTGCTGGCCGTCCGGGACGCCCTGCCGCGCCGCTCCCGCCTCAGCTTCGAGCCCGGCGGCGCCGTCGAGCTCAGCTCGCGGCCCGCCGCCTCCGTAGCGGCGTGTTTCGCCGACCTCGAGTCCGACCGGCTCCGCGTCGCCGCCGCGCTGAGCGCCGAGGGCTACGAGCTCCTCGGGCTCGGCCTCGACCCGGTCCGCCTGCCCCGCAGGGTCCTCCGCACCTCCCGCTACCAGGCCATGGAGGAGCTGTTCGACCAGGACGGGCGCGCCGGGCGCTGGATGATGTCGAACACCGCGTCAGTCCAGGTCTGCATCGACATCGGCGACGACCGCCCCGGCCACCGCGGCATCGCCGACCGCTGGGAGCTCGCGCACCGGCTCGCACCCGTGCTCATCGCCGCGTTCGCCAACTCGCCGCTGCGCCGCGGCGAACCGAGCATGTGGCGCTCCACCCGCCAGCACGTGTGGGCCGCGATCGACCGCACCCGCTCCCGCCCTGTGGGCGAAGGCGACCCGCGCGAATCCTGGGCCCGGTACGCCCTCGACGCCCGCGTCATGGCCGTGCGCGGCCCCGGCCGCTGGACCGTGCCGCGCGGCCTCACCTTCCGCGACTGGATCAACGGCGACTACCACCAGGCCCCGACCCTCGACGACCTCGACTTCCACCTCTCCACGCTCTTCCCGCCCGTGCGCCCCCGGGGCGACTACCTCGAACTGCGGATGATCGACGCCCAGCCCGGGGCCGACTGGATCGTGCCCGTCGCCGCCGTCGCCGCGCTCTTCGACGACCCCGCCGCGGCGATGAGCGCCCGCGCCGCCCTCGAACCGCTCTGGCACCGCGCCACCGCCGCCGACCTGTACCTCCGCGCCGCCACCGCGGCCCTCGGCGACGACGGCATCCGCCTTGCCGCGGAAGCCTGCTTCGCCGCCGCCCGCGGAGCCCAGACCGACTCCGACACGGCCGCGCGCCTCGACCGCTTCACCGACGAGTACGTCGCCCGCGGCCGCACCCGCGCCGACGACCTCGTCGTCGGAGCCCGCCGGGACTGAGTCAGCCCCGCTGCCGAGCGTTCACTGTGGCGTTGCGCGCATTGCGAACACGCAGCTCATTCAGGTGCTGCTGTCGCACGTGTGGGCCGCTAGTATGGGGGCGACCCCCATCCCGCCGCCCTGATTTGGACGCTCGATGCCGAACCCGCCTTCCTCCCTGAACCGCCGCCTACTGCTCGGAGGGGCGCTCGGGGTCGCCGGCATCGGCGTGGGCGCCGGAGGGGCGGCCTTCTTCCTGCGCCCGGACGAGCCCGCGTCCATCGCCGCCTCCGACGACCTCAGCATTCCCACGCTCGACTTCAACGGACTGCGGGCGCGCGCCGCCGAACTCCTCGTCGGCGGCGAGTTCGACCCGTCCGACCCCGAGTACGCACCCGCGATCGCCCGGATCGAGACCGAGGCCGCCGAGCTGTGGGACACGATGGACCGCAGCGAGGGGCGCACCGCCGTCTGGCCCGACCTCGACCCGGTCTCCAAGGCCGCCAACTTCAACAACTCCTTCCGACAGCTCTACCGGATCGCCACCGCCTGGGCCACGCCCGGCACCTCCCAGTACGGCGACGAGGCGATCGCGGCCGCGATCGCCGAAAGCCTCGGCCTGCTCTACGACGAGGGCTACAACGAGCGCGTCGAACAGGTCGACAACTGGTACTGGTGGGAGATCGGCTCGCCCACCGCCCTGCTGAAGATGTGCGTGATCCTCTACGACCACATCCCCGCCGAGCGGATGCAGCAGTACTTCGCGGCCGTCGACCGCTGGTGCCCCGACGCCGACATGCGGGTGGTCAACCCCGTGATCCACGAGGTCGGCGCCAACCGCGCCGACAAGGCCGTCATCCTGGCGCTGCGCGGCATCCTCGGCGAGGACGACGAGAAGCTGCGGCTCGCCCGCGACGGCCTCTCCGGCACCACCACCGACGAAGGCCGCCACAGCCTCTTCCAGTACGTCACCGAGGACGACGGCTTCTACCGCGACGGCTCGCTCATCCAGCATGACAACGTGCCCTACGCCGCCGCGTACGGCACCACGCTCCTCTCCTCGGCCGGGATGGCCGTGTCGCTCCTCGCGGGCTCGGCGGGCGAGGTGGTGGACGAGAACCTGCCGGTGCTCTACGACGCGGTCGAACTGAGCTTCGAGCCGTTCCTCGAGGACGGCCTGTTCATGGACTGCGTGTACGGGCGCGGCGTCTCCCGCCCCGAGCAGCGCGACCACACCAACGGCGCCGCCTTCATCACCGCCCTCACGCAGCTGGCCGTCGGCGCCCCGCCGCAGTACCGGGAGCGCTGGCACGCCGTCGTCAAGGGCTGGGCCGAACGCTCGCAGGAGACCTTCCCGTATGCCGAGCGCGCCGGGATCGCCGGCCTGAGCCGCGCCCGGGCGATCCTGGAGGACGACGCGGTCGCGCCCGCCCCGCGCCCCGAGCACAGCCGGGTCTTCGCCGGGATGGACCGCGCCGTGGCCCGCCGCGCCGACTGGTCCTGGGCGCTGTCGATGTCCTCGAACCGGGTGGCGGCCTACGAGATGGGCAACTGGGAGAACCTGCACGGCTGGTACCTCGGCGACGGCATGACCTACCTCTACCTCCGCACCGACGCCGAGCAGTACAACGACGAGTTCTGGCCCACCGTGGACCCGTACCGCCTGCCCGGGACCACTGTGGACACCCGGGAGCGGGAAGTCACCGCCGCCTCCGAGGGCATGGTCAAGCACCTGCCCGAGAACGACGTCGCGGGCGGCGCGGCTCTCGGCGACCGGTACGCGGTCGCGGCGATGGAACTCGTCGCCGACGGCTCCAGCCTGCGCGCCAAGAAGGCCTGGTTCGTCCTCGACGACGCGGTCGTCGCCCTCGGCGCGGACATCACCGCCTCCGACGGCCGCACCGTCGTCACCACCGTCGAGAACCGGAACCTCGGCGCCGAAGGCTCGCCGCGCCTCAGCGTGAACGGCGACGAGCAGTCGAGCGAACCGGGCTGGGCCGCCGAACTCGACGACGCCCGCTGGATCCACCTCGAAGGCGTCGGCGGCTACCTCTTCCCCTCGGGCGCCGAAGGCCTCCGCGGCCTCCGCGAGACCCGCACGGGCGCATGGAACGACATCGAGCAGGGCCCGACCACCGGCGGCGGCGACACCGAAGTCCACTCGCGACGGTACGCCACCCTGTGGTTCGACCACGGCACCTCGCCCGCCGCCGCCACCTACGCGTACGTCCTGCTCCCGACCGCCGACGAGTCCGCGACCGCCACCGCCGCCGGCAGCGACCGGCTCCAGATCCTCGCGAACACGCCTGCAGTGCAAGCGGTCACCGACGGCAGCCGCATCGCCGCCCACTTCTGGCAGGCCGGCGAGGCCGGAGGCCTCACCTGCGACGGCCCCGCCTCGGTCCTCGTCGCCGAAGAAGACGGCGAGTACACCGTGGCGATCGCCGACCCCGGCCGCACCACCAGCGAAGTCGTCGTCGAACTCTCCTCCGCCGCCAGCGAAGTCCTCGAAGCCGACGACACCGTCACCGTCGAGACCGGCGACCGGCCCCGCATCACCGTGCGCACCGAGGGCTCCCTCGGCGCGACCCACACCGTGCGACTGCGCTGACCCGCAAGGCGATTCCGCGCGAAGCGGCCCCGCCCGGCCCGCCCGAACTCAGCGCCGCTCGAGTGCGGCGCGCACCTCGGGCCGCGACAGCAGCCACACCGCCGCGGCCGCGCCGACGACCAGCAGCACCTGCACCACGGTCTCGACCGCCTCCACCCACCCGGGGAACGCGTCGAAGACCCGCGCGGCCACCAGGGTGTCCGCCTGGTTCGCGCCCGCTTCCGCGAACCGCCGCCCGAGGTTCAGCAGCCCCGGCACCGCGCACAGCGCGACCGCGACGATCGCCGTCCACAGCGTGAACCCCCGTGCCGTCGTGGCCGTCCGCGCCGCGAGGATCGCCGCGACCAGGAACAGCACCGCGAAGACCACATAGGCCAGCAGCGACACCCAGTACGGCAGGTACCAGCCCATAGGCCCGAGCTGCTCGCACGGGAATGACCGGTCGCTCCACCCGCCGGGCGGCTCCAGGTCCATCACGTCCCCGCAGGCCTCCGCAGAGACGTTCGCGAACCGCCCGTACATGGCGACCTTCACGACCGCAGCCGCCGCGAGCACCGCGGCCAGCGCCCACAGCACCGCGCTCGCGAGCCCGAGTGCGCGCGGTCGCATCGCGTTCGCGTCCATGGTGCCTCCTAGTTGCCGACTGACCACATGGTACGAACCGCGCGCCACGGCTCAGGGCCGGAAGCGGTAGCCCATGCCCGGTTCGGTGAGGAGGTGCACCGGGCGGGCCGGGTCGGCCTCGAGCTTGCGGCGCAACTGGGCCATGTACTGGCGCAGGTAGTTCGTCTCGCGGTCGTAGTTGGGCCCCCACACGCGGTGCAGGAGCTCGCGCTGGCCGACGAGCTTGCCCGGATTGCGCAGGAGCACCTCGAGGAGCTGCCACTCGGTCTTGGTGAGCCGCACCTTCTCACCGTCGCGGACGACCTCGCGGGCCGCGAGGTCCACGGTGGCCGAGCCGATTGCGGTCACGGGGGAGTCGCCGCCGCCGCTGCCGCGGCGGGTCGCGGCGCGGACGCGGGCGAGGAGTTCGCCGATGTCGAACGGCTTGGTCACGTAGTCGTCGGCGCCGGCGTCGAGCGCGGCGATCTTCTCGGCGCTCGCGGCCCGGCCCGAGAGCACCAGGATGGGCGCGCTCGTCCAGCCCCGCAGCCCCGCGATGACCTCGGTGCCGTCCATGTCGGGCAGGCCGAGGTCGAGCACGACGAGGTCGGGGACGAACGCGGCGGCGGCGCGCAGCGCCTGCGCCCCGTCCGGCGCGGTCGCCACCTCGTACCCGTGCGCGCTCAGGTTGATCCGCAACGCCCTCGCGATCTGCGGTTCGTCGTCCACGACCAGGATCTTGATCACTCCGTGCCCTTCTCTTCCACCTGCGGCAGCGCCAGCACCATCGTCAGTCCGCCGCCCGGTGTCGCCTCGGCGACGAGCGAGCCGCCCATCGCCTCCGCGAGGCCGCGCGAGAGCGCGAGCCCCAGCCCGACCCCGCTGGTGTTGTCGCGGTCGCCGAGCCGCTGGAACGGCGTGAACATGAGCTCCCGGCTCTCGTCGGGCACGCCCGGGCCGCGGTCGACCACGCGCAGCTCCACGAGGCTCCCGTGGCGTCCCGCGATGACCAGGGGCGGTTCGCCCTCCGGGCTGAACCGCAGGGCGTTCGCCACCACGTTCACCAGGATGCGCTGCAGCAGACCGGGGTCGGCCCGCACCTCCGGCAGGTCCGGGGCCACGTCGAGGCGCACGGCCGCGGCGGCCTCCCCGATCTCGTCGAGCGCCCACGGCACCGCGTCGTCAAGCGCCACAGGCACCGGGTTCGCGCCGAGCACCCCGGCCTGGAGGCGGCTCATGTCGAGCAGGTTGTCGACCAGGCTCGTGAGCCGCGCCAGGGAGGTCTCGGCGGCCTCCAGCAGCTCGTCGCGCTCCTCCCGCGTGAACAGGTCCCCTGTGGACCGCAGGCTGGAGACGGCGACGCGCGCGGACGCGAGCGGGGTGCGCAGGTCGTGCGAGACGGCCGCGAGGAGGGCCGTGCGGAGCTTGTCGGTGTCGGTGAGCCGCTGCACGGCGGCGGCCTGGCGCTCGAGGCGTTCGCGTTCGAGCGCGGCGGCCGCGTGCATCGCGAAGGCCTGCGCGATCCGCCGGTCCGCGGCCTCCAGGGTGTGCCCGCGCAGGGCCAGCGCGAGGTCGTCGCTGATGGGCAGGTCGTTCTCGGCCGTCCCCGGGCTCGCGCAGCCTTCACCGGCGCATGCGACGATGCGCCACAGCCGCGGGTCCTGCCGCTCGGCCGGGCCCGCCCCGGCCTCGGTGCGCTCCAGGAGCGTCGCCGACTCGAGCGAGAACGTCTCGCGCAGCTGCTCCAGCAGGTCCTCGACCCGGCTGCCGCCGCGCAGCACGCTGCCGGCGAGGGTCGCGAGGGTCTGCGCCTCGGTGCTCGCGCGCGCGGCGAGGCGCGCCCGCGCGGCCGAGAGGTTGACGACCCCCGCCCCGCCCAGAGCGAGGGCGATGAAGATCGCCAGGGAGATCAGCTGCTCCTGGTCGTGCACCTTGAACGTGTTGAACGGCTTGGTGAAGAAGTAGTTGAGCAGCAGGCTGCCCGTGAGCGCGCCGAGCAGCGCGGGCCACATGCCGCCGGTGAGGGTCAGGCCGAGGACCGCGGTGAGGACGATGAGGATCATCGTGGTGAGCGAGAGCTCCTCGTGCAGCGGCAGGAGCGCCATGCACAGGGCCGGGATCCCCAGGACCGCGAGTGCGATGCCGAGCCGGCGGCGGCCGCCGACGACGCCGCGGCCCGCCCGGGTGCGCCTCACCGTGGCGACCCGCTCGTGGCTCACCAGGTGGACGTCGATCTTCCCGGAGCTCGCGGTGGTCGTGACGCCGACGCCGCGCGAGAGCATCTGCGCGAACCGGCCCCGGCGGGACGCCCCGAGCACCAGCTGGGTCGCGTTCACACCGCGCGCGAACTCCAGGAGCGCGTTCGGGATCGTGCGCCCGACGACCTGGTGGTAGGAGCCGCCGAGGTCTTCGACGAGGTTCCGCTGCCGGGCGAGGTTCCGCGCGGAGCGCGCGCTGGTGAGGCCGTCGCCCGAGGCCACGTAGACGGCCTTGAGGTCGGCCCCGCCGGAGCGGGCGGCGATGCGGGCGGCGCGGCGGATGAGCGTGTCGCCCTCGTCGCCGCCCGAGAGCGCCACGACGACGCGCTCCTTGGACTCCCAGGTGGCGGTGATGTGCTGGGCCTCGCGGTACTGCTCGAGCTGGTCCTCGACCTTGTCGGCCAGCCAGAGCAGCGCGATCTCGCGCAGCGCGGTGAGGTTCCCGACCCGGAAGTAGTTCGCGAGGGCGGGCCCCACCTTCTCCGGCGGGTACACGTTGCCGTGGATCATCCTGCGGCGCAGGGCCTCCGGCGTGATGTCCGCCAGTTCGACCTGGTCGGCGCGGCGCACGACCTCGTCGGGCACCGCCTCCTCCTGCGCCACCCCGGTGATCTGGGCGACGACGTCGCCGAGCGAGGCGAGGTCCTGCACGTTCACGGTGGAGATTACGTCGATGCCGGCGTCGAGCAGTTCGTCGACGTCCTGCCAGCGCTTCTCGTTGCGGGAGCCGGGCGCGTTGGCGTGCGCGAGCTCGTCGACGATCGCCACTGCGGGCGCCCGCGCGATGACGGCGTCCACGTCGAGTTCGCCGACACCGGCCACGGTCTTGCGCGGCACGGTCTCGAGGCCGTCGAGGAGTTCGGCGGTGTGGGGCCGCCCGTGGGTCTCCACGAGGCCGATGACGACGTCGGTGCCGCGCTCGCCGCGCCTGCGGGCCTCTTCGAGCGCGGCGAAGGTCTTGCCGGCCCCCGGGGCGGCGCCGAGGTAGATCCGCAGTTGTCCGCGTGGCACGGACCCATCATTCCCCGTGTCCGGGGGTTCGGCCATCAAGAAAGCGTCAAACGTGGCCTCAGGTACGCCGCGCCCGGGTGCGGGCCGGGGGTTCGCCGCTGAGGAACCGCTCGATGACGGGGGTCGCGGCGCCCTTGGCCACCGCGTCGGGGCCGAGGAGCCCGGGTTCGATGCGGGCGGTCGCGAACGGCTGGCCGAGCGCGTACGCCCCGGCCGCCGCCTGGATGCCGGCGAGCCGGCGCTGGGCGAGCATGAGCCCGGCCCAGCCGCCGATGACGATGAGCTCGGGGTTGAAGAGGTTGAGCAGGTCGGCCAGGCCCGCGCCGAGGTACTCGACCGTCTCGTCGACGACGGCGACGGCGGCGGGGGAGGGGTCGTCGAGGAGCCGTTCGAGGTCGGCCTCCTCGCCTTGGCCGGAGAGTTCGACGACGCCGGTCGCGGCGAGGTACCGGTCGAGGATGCCCTCCGCGCCCACGTAGGCCTCCAGGCATCCGCGGGAGCCGCAGCGGCAGGGCCGCCCGGCGACGGCCATGGTGGTGTGGCCCCATTCGCCGGCGCTGGATCCGGCGCCGCGGTAGAGGGCGCCGCCCGCGACGATGCAGGAGCCGACGCCCGAGCCGATGAGCGCGATCACGGCGTTCTGGGCGCCGCGCCCGGCGCCGAACCAGAGTTCGGCCTGGCCCATGGTCATCGCGCCGTTCTCGACGTGCACGGGCAGCGGGTCGAGGCGTTCCATCAGCATGCGGCCCAAGGGGACGGCGTCCCAGCCGAAGGCCTTGGCGTGGATGACGCCGTCGGGCCCGTACTCGACGATGCCGGGCATGGCGACGCCGACGCCGAGCACGGGGGCGGCCCCGGCTTCGGCGACGACCTCTTTGACGCCCGCGACGATGTGCTCGATGACCGTGGCGGGGTCGTGGCGGCCGGGGGCGAGGGCGTAGCGGGCGCCGGCGCGCTCGTCGAGCTTGAGGTCCATCAGCTCGACGCGGACCTGGGTCTCGCCGACGTCGACGCCGACGACCCGGGCGTGGCCGGGGTCGACTTCGAGGAGGATCTGGGGCCTCCCGCCGTCGGACTCGACCTTGCCGGCCTCGCGCAGGACGCCGTCGGCGAGGAGCTCGGCGGTCACGTTCGAGATGGTCGCGGTGCTCAGTCCGGTGGCGGGCGCGAGGTCGCGGCGGGTGAGCGGGCCGTCGAAGTAGAGGGTCCGCAGCAGGCTCATGCGGTTGCCGAGCTTGAGGTCGCGCGTGGTCCTGTGCCTAGGGGCTTCCATCTGTCCACCAGTCCGTTATCGGTCCGGGACCATGCCGTTATGTCGAAGGGATTGACGGCACGTGTCCGAATACTTAATCTAAGTCTTAGTAGTAAGTCATATACTACTGCGCCAGCCTACCTCCGGTCCGCACGACGGATCGCACCGAACCGGCCCCGAACCCGGCTCCGGCCCCCGTCCCGCAACGCGACATCTCCACAAAGGAACTTTCCAAATATCCCTCCCGAGCTGCGGATCCCCCTCCGCGGCCGTACATAGGAGCATCCCATGAGGATCACACCTCTCTTCCGCGGACGCGGCGCCCACGCCGCCCGCGCCATAGCGGTCGGCACCGTCGCCGCCCTGGCCACGACCGCCTGCATCGGCGGCGGCGGCTCGAGCGACTCCGGGCGCGTCGAGATCCGCTGGTTCGTCGGCATGGGCGCCGGCACCGACGCCCCCACCATCCCCGCCCAGGAGGCGGTGGTCGAGGAGTTCAACGCCAGCCAGGACGAGATCGAACTGGTCCTCGAGGTCGTGGACGCCGACCAGGCCCCGAACATCCTCTCCACCCAGATCGCCACGGGCGACGCCCCGGACATCGTGGGCCCCATGGGCATCCGCGGCCGCTCGTCGTTCCCCGGCGCCTGGCTCGACCTCACGCCGCACATCGAGGAGAACGACTACGACCTCAGCGACTTCGACCAGGCCCTGGTCGACTTCTACCGGATCGAGGAGGAGGGTCAGATCGGCCTGCCGTTCGCGGTCTTCCCGTCCTTCATGTACGTGAACCTCGACCTGTTCGACGAGGCCGGACTGCCCTACCCGCCCCAGGAGTACGGCGCGCCCTACATCGACGCCGACGGCAACGAGAAGCCCTGGGACATCGCGACGATGACCGAGCTCGCCAAGCGGCTCACCGTCGACGCCGACGGCAACGACGCCAACAGCCCCGACTTCGACCCGGGCAACATCGTCCAGTTCGGCTTCGGCAACCTCCACGCCGACATCCGCGCCCAGTCCACCCTCTTCGGCGCCGGCAGCCTCGTCGACGCCGAAGGCGACGCGCAGATCCCGGAGCACTGGGTCGAGGCCCAGCAGTGGTACTACGACGGCATGTGGAAGGACCACTTCATGCCGAACGGCCCGTACGGCGAGTCCGACATGCTCAATGCCGGCTCGTGGTTCGAGTCGGGCAACCTCGCCATGGGCAACACCCACCTGTGGTACGCCACCTGCTGCATGGGCGGGTTCGAAGGCAGCTGGGACACCGCGGCGGTCCCGTCGTTCAACGGCACCACCACCGCGAAGCTGCACGCCGACACCTTCTCGATCACCAAGGACACCGAGCACGCCGACGAGGCCTTCACGGTCCTCACCCACCTCCTCGGCGACGCCGCGGAGGAGCTGACCACCACCTACGGCGGCATGCCCGCGCGCATCAGCCTCCAGGACGGCTACTTCGACCGCGTCGGCGCCGCGAGCTTCGAAGGCCAGGACATCAACTGGGACACCGCCATCGAAGGCATGTCCTACGTCGACAACCCCCCGCACGAGGGCGGCATGCCCAACTTCCTCGAGGCCGAAGCGGTCCTCGCCGAGTACGGCACCCGCTTCACCCAGGAGGAGGGGCTCGACATCCCGGCCGAGCTCGAAGCGCTCCGAGCGGACCTCCAAGCGGTCTTCGACGCCGCGTGACCCCGGGCGGCCTACCCTCGGCGCCTGAACCGACGTAACTGCTCGCAGGCGTCGCCGAGGCCACCGCCCCTCTCCGCCGGGCGGGCTCCGCGCCCGCCCGGCACCCCAAGCGGCACGGCGGCCCCACCGGGGCCCCGACCCGGTCCGCGTTCCGCGCCGCGCACCCACTGCGCCCTCCGAAAGGCAAGACCCATGTCCGACTTCACCCAGGCGGTGCTCGCCGCCCGGCGCCGCGGGGGCCGGTCCGGCCGCCCCGCCAGCCCGATGCAGCGCCGCGAGGCCCGCTGGGGCTACGCCTTCATCAGCCCGTGGATCATCGGCTTCGTGCTCTTCTGGGCCGTCCCCATCGCCGCGTCGCTCGTGTTCTCCACCTTGGACTTCCAGCTCACCGACCCCGACGCGACCGCGTTCGCGGGCGGGAGCAACTGGGAGCGGGCGCTGTCCGACCCCGACACCTGGAGCTCCCTGGCCGCGACGTTCCGCTTCACGGTGCTCTTCCTGCCGCTGAGCCTCATCGTCGCCCTCGGCCTGGCCCTCCTCCTGAACTCGAAGTACCTCAAGTTCACCGGCCTGTTCCGGCTCCTGTTCTTCATGCCCTCGATGATCCCGCTCGTCGCGGGCATCCTCATCTGGCAGCAGGTGCTCAACCCCCAGACCGGCTGGGTCAACGAGCTCATCGGGCTCACCGGCGCGGACGCCACCGGCTCCGACGGCATCCGCTGGCTCGACAACCCGGTCCTCGTCCTGTTCGCCTTCAGCTTCATCGGCCTGTGGGGCATCGGCAACTCGATGATCGTCAACCTCGCCGGACTCCAGGGCATCCCCACCGAGCTCTACGAGGCCGCCCAGATCGACGGCGCCGGCTGGTGGCGGCGGCTGCGCGCCATCACCCTGCCGCTGCTCTCCCCGATCCTCTTCTACAACCTGGTGATCGGCTCCGTGCTGGTCCTCCAGTACTTCGTGGTGCCTTGGGTCCTCTTCGGCGCCAGCGGCCGCCCCGACGGCGCGAGCCGGTTCCTCCTCGTGCACTTCTACCAAGAGGCCTTCGTCTTCGGGAACATGGGCTACGGCGCGGCCCTGGCCTGGCTCATCTTCATCGTCGTCGCGGTCCTCACGGGCCTGCTGTTCGGCACCGCCCGCTACTGGGTCCACTACGGAACGGAGCGATCGTGACCGCCCAGACCGACCACTCCGACGCCGCCCTGCGCCGCCGCCGCAGGAACCTCCTGCTGACCGCGTGCACCACCCTCGGCGCGCTCCTGCTCGCCGCGGTCTTCCTCATGCCCCTCGGGTACGGCGCGGTCACCGCGCTCAAGGACAAGGACGGCGTCTCCGACCCGAACGGCTCGCTCCTGCCCGTCTCCGCCCTCACCTTCGAGTACGAGGGCGAGACGCTCGACGTCTACGCCGTGCCCATGCCCGGCGGCGGGGAACGCGAACTCGCCCTCGTCGAACCCGGCCGGGAGTCCAGCACCTTCGTCGACCCCGACGCCCCGGGCGAGGGCACCATCGCATGGGAGGGCCGCTGGCGCACCCTCGAACCGGTCACCGGCCTCGCACCCCAGTGGGGCAACTTCGCCGAGGCCTGGGAGACCATCGACTTCCTGCGCCTCATGGGCTGGACGCTCATGTACGCCCTCACGACGATGCTGTTCACTGTCGTCTCCTCCGCGGTCGTCGCCTACGGCTTCGCGCGCTTCCGCTTCCCCGGCCGCGGCATCCTCTTCGGACTGCTCATGGCGACGATCCTCCTGCCCCCGGCGGTCACCCTCGTGCCCAAGTACGCGGTGTTCCTCCAGATGGGCTGGATCGGCACCTACCTGCCGCTCATCGTGCCGCAGCTGTTCGCGAACGCCTTCAACGTGTTCCTCCTGCGCCAGTACTTCATGACCATCCCGAAGGAGCTCGAGGAGGCCGCCCGCATCGACGGCGCCGGGCCGATCCGCACGTTCGTGCGCGTGATCATCCCGCAGGCCTTCCCGGCCCTCACCGCGGTGAGCCTCTTCCACTTCTTCTACGCCTGGAACGACTTCTTCGAACCGCTGCTCTACCTGGCCGGCAACCGCGACATCGTCCCGATCGGCGTGGGCCTGAGCTACTTCAGCGGCGTCTACAACACCGAACCCCACCTGATCCTGGCCGCCGCGATCCTGGCGCTGGCCCTGCCGGTCGCGATCTTCCTCGTGGCGCAGCGGGTCTTCGTCCGGGGGATCGTCGTGACCGGTGTGGACAAATGAGCGGACAAATACGCGGACGAACGAGCCGAACCGAACCACCACAGCAAGGAGCAACGCCATGACCGCCACCACCCCGTTCCCGGAGGACTTCTCCTGGGGCGCATCGACCGCGGCCTACCAGATCGAGGGCGCCGCCGCCGAGGGCGGCCGCGGGCCGTCCATCTGGGACACCTTCTCGGCGACCCCGGGGAACGTCAAGGGCGGCGACACCGGCGAGACCGCCTGCGACCACTACCACCGCTGGCGCGAGGACTTCGGGATCGCCGCGGACCTCGGCCTGAAGGCCTACCGGATGTCGGTCTCGTGGGCGCGGCTCCAGCCGCTGGGCCGCGGGGACCTCAACCCCGTGGCCGTCGCGTTCTACCGCGAGCAGCTGGCCGACCTGCGGGACAAGGGGATCCGCTCGGCGGTGACCCTCTACCACTGGGACCTGCCGCAGGTCCTGGAGGACGAGGGCGGCTGGCCGGAGCGGGCGACCGCCGAGTGCTTCGCGGACTACGCCTCCCGGACCGTGCGGGCCCTGGGCGACCTCGTGGACGAGTGGATCCCGATCAACGAGGCCTGGTGCGCGGCCTTCCTCGGCTACCACGCGGGCGTCCACGCCCCCGGCCGCCAGGACCGGGTCGCGGCCCTGCGCGCGGCGCACCACCTCAACCTGGGCCACGGCCTGGCCGTGGCCGCGATCCGCGAGCACGCGCCGGGGGCCAAGGTCGGCTCGGCGGTCATCATGACCGACCTCGAGGCCGCCACGGACAAGCCCGCGGACCTCGAAGCCGCTCGCCTGTCCGACGGCGGCGGCAACCGGCTCTTCCTCGACCCGCTCTTCCGCGGCTCGTACCCCGAGGACATGCTCCGCCACTTCGCGCCGACCGGCGCGTTCGACGCGGTCCTGCCGGGGGACATGGAGACTGTCGCCGCGCCCCTGGACTTCGTGGGCGTCAACCACTACCACCGCTTCGTGGTCGAGGCCGACCCCTCCGACACGCATCTGGGCAACCGCAGCCTGCCGCCGGCGAACCCGGTGACCGGGTTCGGGTGGGAGATCAACCCCGACAGCCTGCAGCGCGTCCTGGAGCGCCTCTCGGCCGAGTACACCGACCTGCCGGTGCACATCACCGAGAGCGGCGCGTCCTTCGAGGACGCGGTGGGCCCGGACGGCTCGGTGGACGACACCGAGCGGGTCGACTACCTGGACGGCTACATGCGGGCCGCGGGCCGCGCCATCGAGAACGGCGTGAACGTGCGCGGGTACTTCGTGTGGTCGCTGCTCGACAACTTCGAGTGGGGCGAGGGCTACTCCAAGCGCTTCGGGCTCGTGCGGGTCGACTACGCCACGCAGCAGCGCACGCTCAAGCGCAGCGCCCACTGGTACCGGGAGGTCATCGCCTCGGGCGGCGCTTCGCTGCGCTGGCCCTGACACCTCGACCGGGGGCGGGCGAGGCGCCCGCCCCCGGCGGCATGAGCCGGGAGGCCGCCCGCCTTTGCCGGGCCGGGCGGCCTCCTGCTGCGTTGCACGCCGATGCGCCGGCCCCGTTCACTGCGGCGGGGGACCGGCGGTGTCCCGCTCGATGAGCCGGACGCCCAGCGTCGTGGCCTGCTCGGGGCGGTCCTTGCCCGCGAGGCGGTCCATCATGAGCCGCACGGCTTCTGCCGCCTTGCCGGGGAGGTCCTGGGCCACTGTGGTGAGTTTCGGGGTCACATAGGCCGCGATGTCGGCGTTGTCGTAGCCCACGACCGACACGTCGCCGGGGACCGAGCGCCCGGCGGCGGCCAGGCCGTCGACGACCCCGATCGCCAGGAGGTCCGCGGTGGTGAACACGGCGGTCACGTCGGGCCGCTCGGCGGCGAGCCACCGCCCGTGGGCCGCGCCCTCGGCGTGCGAGATCTCCACTCGCGACACCAGCTCGGGCTCGAACCCGATCCCGTTCTCGGCCAGCACCTTCCGGTACCCCTCGAAGCGCTCGCGGACCACGCCCGTCTCCGAGAACCCCGGTCCGGCGAAGGCGATCCGCCGGTGCCCCAGGCCGATCAGGTGGCGGACGGCGAGTTCGGCGCCGCCGAAGTCGTCGGAGCGCACCTCCAGGGCGAGCGGGTTCGCCGAGTACGAGTCCATGGCGACCAAGGCCACGCCCCCGACGGTGTCGGCCTTGAGCCGGTCGATCTCGGCGTCCTGGAACCCCAGCAGCACCGCGCCGTCGAGGTGCCAGGACCGCAGGGCCTCGGTGATCTCCGTCCGGTGCGAGATGCCGCGCAGCATGAGGTGGTAGTCGAGGCGGCGCAGCTCGCGCTCGAGCATGCCGACGACCTCGACGGTGTGCGGGTCGATCGTCAGGCTGGTCTCGCCCTCGGCGGGCACGAGCAGGCCGACGAGCCGGGAGGACTTCGCGGCGAGGCTGCGGGCGGAGGCGCTGGGCACGTAGCCGCGGTCCTTGACGATCCGCAGGATGCGGTCGCGCGTGGCGGCGGAGACGCGCGCCTGCTTGCCGTTGACCACGTTGGACACGGTCATGAGGCTGACGCCCGCCTCTGCGGCGATGTCCTTGAGCGTGACGGCCAACGGAGCTCCCCAAACGATCAGCAAACGTTCTCGCGGCGGCAGCAGGGCTCCCGCCGTTGACAAGTCTGTCACCCGGGTCTAAGCTACCGACCTAGGTATAGCGCTAAACCTATCATGTGCAGGGACTACACCCTCCCTGTGGCATGCCCTAGGTCGCGCTCGGACGAAGGAACGGAACCGCATTGCGCTCGGTCAACCCCACTGCACACCCCACCGCGGGCCCCGCCGCCTCCGCACCGGACTGGTGGCGGAACGCGGTGATCTACCAGGTCTACCCGCGCAGCTTCGCGGACGCCGACGGCGACGGGACCGGCGACCTCGCGGGCGTCCGCGACCGCCTCCCCTACCTCGCCGAACTCGGCGTCGACGCGCTCTGGTTCACCCCCTGGTATCGCTCGCCGCAGGCCGATGGCGGCTACGACGTCGCCGACTACCGCGCGATCGACCCCGCCTTCGGCACCCTCGCCGACGCCGAGGAGCTCATCAGTGCCGCCGGGGAGCTGGGCATCCGCACCATCGTCGACGTCGTCCCCAACCACGTCTCCGACCAGCACGCGTGGTTCCAGGAAGCCCTGGCCGCCGCCCCCGGCGACCCCGCCCGCGACCGCTTCTGGTTCCACGACGGGCGCGGCCTCGGCGGCGACGAGATGCCGACCCGGTGGACCTCCAGCTTCGCCGGGGACACCTGGACCCGCACCACCGGCCCGGACGGGAAGCCCGGCCAGTGGTACCTCCACCTCTTCGCCCCCGAGCAGCCCGACCTCAACTGGAACCACCCCGACGTCGTCGCCGAGCACGAAGCGGTCCTGCGGTTCTGGTACGACCGCGGCGTCGCCGGCATCCGCATCGACTCCGCGGCCCTCATCGCCAAGGACCCCGAGCTGCCCGAGGTCGGGGAGCACCACGAGCCCGGCCGCCACCCGCACCTCGACCGCGACGAGCTCCACGACGTCTACCGCGGCTGGCGCAAGGTCGCCGACTCCTACGAGGACCCCCGCATCCTCGTCGGCGAGGTCTGGCTCGACGACAACGAGCGCTTCGTCCGCTACCTGCGCGACGACGAGATGCACATGGCCTTCAACTTCGACTTCATGTCCCGCCCCTGGGACGCCGAGGCGCTGGCCGGGTCGATCCGCTCCACCTTCGCGGCCCACGCCACTGTGGACGCCCCGCCGACCTGGGTCCTCTCCAACCACGACGTGACCCGCCCGGTCACCCGCTACGGCCGCGAGGACTCCTCGTTCGCGTTCAGCGCCAAGCGGTTCGGCACCCCCACCGACCTCGGACTGGGCGCCCGCCGCGCCCGCGCCGCCGCGCTGCTCACCGCCGCGCTCCCCGGCGTGCTCTACATCTACCAGGGCGACGAGCTCGGACTGCCCGAAGTGGAGGACCTGCCCGAGGGGACCCGCCAGGACCCCATGCACTTCCGCTCCGGCGGCATCGACCCCGGCCGCGACGGCTGCCGCGTCCCCCTGCCCTGGACCGCGACCGGACCCACCTGCGGCTTCAACGCCACCGGCACCGCGCCCTGGCTGCCCCAGCCCGAGGGCTGGGGCGCCTACGCCGCCGCGTCCCAGCAGGACGACCCCGACTCCTTCCTCGCCCTCTACCGCGCGGCGATCCGCCTGCGCCACACCGAAACCGCGCTGCGCGGCGACGCCTTCGCCTGGACCCCGGCCGCACCCGGGACCCTCGCCTTCCGGCGCGGCGAGGACCTCGTCTGCGTCGTCAACTTCGGCGACGCGCCCGCAGACCTGCCCGCCCACACGGCGGTCCTGATCGCCAGCGCTCCGCTCGAGCACGGCCGCCTGCCGCAGGACGCCGCAGTATGGCTGCGCACCTGACCCGCCCACCCCTCAATGCCCGCAAGACGAGCCCGCAACTGAACCGGCTCAACGAAGAACCGACAAGGAGCAACCGATGAAACCCTCTCGCACCGCCGCCGCAGTCGCGGCCGCAGCCCTCGCCGCGGTCGGCCTCGCCGCCTGCTCGGACGACGAACCCGACGACGGCCGCACCCACATCACCGTCACCATCGACGCCGGCCTCGAGCAGGCCGCGATCGACGCGTTCAACGCCCGCATCGACCAGTTCGAGGAAGCCCACCCGGACATCGCCGTCGAGACCCAGGAGTACACCTGGACCGCCGGGACCTTCACCGCGCAGCTCGCGGGCGGCACCCTCCCCGACGTGTTCGTGGTGCCCTTCACCGACGGGCGCGGCCTCATCGAGCGCGGCCAGATCGCCGACATCGGCGACCTCACCGCCGAACTGCCCTACCGCGACCAGTACAACCCGAACATCGCCGCCGCCGGCGAGGACGCCGAAGGCGACCTGTGGGCGGTCCCCATCGCCGCCTACGGCCAAGGGCTGCACTACAACCGGACCCTGTTCGAGGCCGCCGGGCTCGACCCCGACGCCCCGCCGACCACCTGGGACGAGATCCAGGCCGCCGCGAAGACCATCACGGAGGAGACCGGCGAGGCCGGCTACGCCGTGATGACCAACGACAACACCGGCGGCTGGATCCTCACCACCGTCGTCAACGCCCTCGGCGGCCGCACCGAGGCCGACGGGAAGGCCACCATCGACACGCCCGCCATGCGCGAGGCCCTCACCCGGCTCCAGGCCATGCGCTGGGACGACCAGTCCATGGGCGACGACTTCCTGTACGACTGGGCGACCATCAACCAGGCCTTCGCCTCCGGCCGCATCGGCATGTACGTCTCCGGCGGCGGCAACTACGGGAACCTCTTCACCCAGAACGCCCTCAACCCCGACGACTACGGCCTGACCGTGCTCCCGCTCGCCGAAGGCCCCGACTCGGGCGTCCTCGGCGGCGGCACCCTCGCCGCCGTCAGCCCCAGCGCCGAAGCCGACGAGCAGGCCGCCGCGGTCGAGTGGATCGACTTCTACTACATGGAGAAGCTCACCGACCAGGCCGCCGCGGTCGCCGACGCCGAAGTGAAGGCCGAGACCGACCAGCCCGTCGGCGCCCCCGAGCTCCCCGTCTTCGACAAGGCCACCTACGACGAGCAGCAGTCCTGGATCGCGGAGTTCGTGAACGTCCCGGTCGACCAGATGGCGCCCTACACCAGTCAGGTGTTCGACCAGCCCCTGCTCACCGAGCCCGTGCACGCCACCCAGGAGGTCTACGCCGTGCTCGACACCGTCGTGCAGACGATCCTGACCGAGGAGGGCGCCGACATCGACGCCCTGCTCGCCCAGGCCCAGACCGACGCCCAGGCCGCGATCGACGCGGCCGCATAGGAAACGAACCACATGACCTCGACCGACACCCGCCCCGCCGGTGTCACCGGCGTGCGGGGCGGGGCGCCCCCCCCCCCCCCCCCCCGCACCCGCCGGCGCGGGGGCCGGGCCCCCGGCGGGCGCCCGGCACTCGTGTTCCTCGCGCCGATGCTCATCGTCTTCGGCGTGTTCTCCTGGCTCCCCATCGGCCGCGCGGTCGTGATGAGCTTCCAGCGCACCAACCTCGTCGCCGACCCCGTCTGGGTCGGGTTCGCGAACTTCCAGCAGGTCTTCGCCGACCCGCAGCTGTGGACCGCCGTCCAGAACACCGGCTACTTCGCTGTCCTCGCGCTCCTCTTCGGGTACCCGATCCCGCTCGTCGCCGCGATCCTCATGAGCGAGGTCCGCCGCATGCGCGGCCTGTTCAGCGCCCTCGCCTACCTGCCCGTGGTCGTCCCGCCCGTCGTCGCCGTCCTGCTCTGGAAGATCTTCTACGACGCGGGGGAGGAGGGCGTCTTCAACACCGTCCTCGGCTGGGCCGGCATCGGCCCCGTCGCCTGGCTCCAGGACGCCGACGTCGTGATGCCCGCCCTCGTGCTCGAGGCGACCTGGGCCGGCGCGGGCGGCACGATCATCATCTACCTCGCCGCCCTCACCGGCGTCGACCCCAGCCTCTACGAGGCCGCCGAGATCGACGGCGCGGGCGTGTGGCACAAGCTCTGGCACATCACCCTCCCGCAGCTGCGCGGCATCCTCCTCATCACCTTCATCCTGCAGATCATCGGCACCGCGCAGGTGTTCCTCGAACCGTTCCTGTTCACCGACGGCGGGCCCGCGAACCGCACCCTCACCCTGCTGCTCCTCATCTACCGGTACGCGTTCACGAACTCCCTCGGCGGCGACTACGGCGCGGCGGCGGCCCTCAGCCTCCTCCTCGCCCTCGTCCTGACGGCCTTCTCCATGCTGTACTTCCGCCTCACCCGATCCTGGAGCGGCTCATGAAAGCCAGCGCCGACCGCGGCCTCATCGCACCCACCGACTGGAAGCGCCCCAGCGTCAAATGGACCGCGCGCCTGGCCCACGGCGTCCTCCTCGCGGGCGTCGCCATCGCCGGGCTCGGCCCCATGCTGTGGCTCCTCAAAGCCGCCGTCACCCCCACCCAGGACACGCTCCGCACGCCGATGGCGTTCTGGCCCAACGGCTTCGACTTCGCCAACCTCGCCGAGGCCTGGACCCGCGTCGAGATCGACAAGTACTTCCTCAACACCGTCGCCCTCGCCGCCGGATCCTGGGCCGTGCAGCTCGTCGTCGCCGCCACCGGCGGCTACGCGCTCGCGGTCCTGCGCCCGCGCATCGGCAGATACGTCTCCGGCGCGGTGCTCGCCACCCTGTTCGTGCCCAGTGTGGTGCTCCTCGTCCCGCTCTACCTCACGGTCCTCGACCCGCCGCTCGTCGGCACCTCGATGCTCAACACGTTCTGGGCGGTCTGGCTCCCCGCCGGGGCGAGCGCCTTCAACGTGCTGCTCATGCAGCGGTTCTTCGCGAACCTGCCCCGGGAGCTCTTCGAGGCGGCCCGCGTGGACGGCGCCGGCCCGTACCGCGTGTTCTGGTCGATCGTGCTGCCCATGTCCCGCCCGATCATCGGCGTGGTCTCGGTCTTCGCCGTCATCGCCTCCTGGAAGGACTTCCTCTGGCCCATGCTGGTGCTGCCCGACCCGGCGCTCCAGCCGCTGTCGGTGCGCCTGCCGGTCCTGCAGCAGTTCGTCGAGCTCGACGTGTTCCTCGCGGCCCTGGCCATCTCCTCGCTCATCCCGATCGGCCTGTTCCTGGTCTTCCAGCGGCTCTTCCTCAACGGCGCCAGCCTCAGCGGCGCTCTGAAGGGCTGACCCGAAAGGCGGCAATCACCCGAATCCATGCCGAACCGGACGCCACGGTCTTAGAGTGCGTGCATCACCCCACGGGACGACGCGGCACGGCCGCACGCGCACAAGGAGTCGGCATGAAGCGAACGGCCACGCTCACCGCCGCCGTCGCCGTCCTCGCGGCGGCGGCGCTGGCGTCCTGCGGCGAGGACTACGACGGCAACGGCTCGGCGAAGGCCCGCAGCGGGGTGACCACCGTCCAAGAGGAGGTCGAGAAGGTCGACTGGGGACCGTGCGACCTCGCGGCCATGTACGGCGACGCGGAGCTGAACGCCGAGGGGACCGCCTGGGCCGAAGCGCTCGAATGCGGTGCGATCACGGTGCCGGTCGACTACGAGGACACCGGCGGCGACCAGGTCGCGATCGCGATGGTCCGCCACCCCGCGACCGGCGACCGCACCGGCTCGCTGCTCGTCAATCCTGGCGGGCCGGGCGGCTCCGGCATCGAGCTCGCGATGTCGCCGTTCCTGCCAGCCGAAGTGACCGCCGCGTTCGACGTCGTCGGCTTCGACCCCCGCGGCGTCGGTGCGAGCGAGAACCTCACGTGCGGCAACAGCGGCCCGTTCAGCGCGGCCCTCGCCGAGGTCGACACGGACGAGCCCGACTCGATCACGGACGCCGAGGCGACCGCGCTCGACAGCGGTTCGGAGACGTTCACGGCGGGCTGCACCGAGCAGGTCAAGGCGAACTTCCTCGCCAACATGGGCACCGAGAACGTCGCGCGCGACATGGAGGTCATGCGCAGCGCCCTCGGCGACGACGAGCTGACGTTCCTCGGCTACTCGTACGGCACTTACATCGGGCAGATGTACCTCTACCTCTACCCGGACAAGGTCCGCGCGATGGTGCTCGACGGCGTCATGCGCACGTCGGGGTCCGTGCTCGACCTCGCCGAAGGCCAGGCCACCGGGTTCGAGACCGCCTGGGACGACTTCATCGCGTACTGCCTCACCGTGGACGGCTGCCCGTTCACCAGCGCCGACACGGCCGACGCGGCACTCGTGGCGATGCTCACCGACGCCCAGGAGGCGGCCGGCGGGCGGCTCACGGTGGGGGAGATGCTCAACATGATCGCCGAAAGCCTTTACAGCGAGGCGAAGTGGCCGAGGCTCGAGAAGCTCCTCGCTGCGGTGGACGCGGGCGCCATCGGCGAACTCGCGCAGCAGCTCGAGGACCTCGCGGGCGCCGAAGGGGCCTCCCGGTTCCTGCCGCGGCGGCTCCCGCCGCTGCCGCTGCCGCGCCGCGACACGGACGCGAACTTCTACGGCGTGCAATGCGTCGACCGGCAGAACCCGACCGGTTTCAACTCGTACCAGAACGCCGCCGAGGACGCCTACGACAACTCCGCGCTGTTCGGCGCCGGGATCGCCTGGAGCTACCTGCCGTGCGCCAGCTGGTCCGCGAGCGACCCGGGACCGGAGTCCGTGAACGGCAAGGGCGCACCGGACGTCGTGCTCATCGGCAACACCGGCGACCCGGCCACGCCGTACGCGTGGGCCGAGTCGGTCGCGAAGGAGCTCGACAGCGGGGTGCTGCTCACCTACGAGGGCAGCGGCCACACCGCGTACGCCTTGGGCCACACGTGCATCGACGATCCGGTGACGGCCTACCTCGTGGACCTCGACGTCCCCGAGAACGGGCTGCGATGCCCGCAGGAACTCCGCTGATCCGACCGGTCCTTCGGGCCCGCGTCCTCTTAGGGCGCGGGCCCCGGCGCGTCTCACTCCCTCATGCGTGTGCCGACCGATCACAGGACCGAGTCTGGCAAGATGTCCCCGTCGCGCCGGGAGCCGCATGGCGGCGCCACCGAACACGTGCGCGACGACTGTCGATGCGACGAAAGAAGCGCCAATGCACACTTCCCCCTGCAGGACCCGTGCCCGGAAGGAGGCCTCCCCGTGGTCGACATGACCTGGTTCGAGGCCATCGTGCTCGGGGTCGTTCAGGGCCTGACCGAGATGCTGCCGATCTCCTCCTCCGCGCACCTGCGCCTCACCTCGGCGCTGTTCTTCGAGGAGGACGCGGGCGCGTCGTTCACCGCAGTGACCCAGCTCGGCACCGAGACGGCGGTCCTCCTCTACTTCTGGAAGGACATCGTCCGCATCCTCGTGGCCTGGTGGAAGGGCCTGTGGGACAAGGAGCAGCGGGGCGAGACCGACTACCGGCTCGGCTGGTACGTGATCATCGGCACCCTCCCGATCGTGTTCTTCGGACTCATCTTCAAGGACGCGATCCGCGACGGCGCCCGCAACCTCTGGCTCGTCGCCTTCAGCCTCATCTTCTTCGGCCTGCTGCTGGCCCTCGCCGAGCTGGTGGGCAAGAAGACCCGCACGTGGAGCGACTTCCGGATGCGGGACGGCCTCATCCTGGGCTTCGCGCAGGCGGGCGCGCTCATCCCCGGCGTCTCGCGCTCGGGCGGCACGATCACGGCGGGCCTGTTCATCGGCCTGGACCGGACGGTGGCCGCGCGGTACTCGTTCCTGCTGGCGATCCCGGCGGTGTTCGGCGCGGGCATTCTCAGCCTCGGCGACGTGTTCGACCCGGCCACGGAGGGCTCGGTGCCGAGCGGCGCGCAGATGCTCGTGGCGACGATCATCGCGTTCTTCGTGGGCCTGGCGGCCGTGCACTGGATGCTCAAGTGGGTCGCCAAGCACAGCGTCTTCATCTTCGTCTGGTACCGCTGCATCCTCGGCGTCGCCGTCGTCATCATGCTGGAGACGGGCTACCTCCAGGCCACCTGATCCCTTGCACTGCAACGAGGGTCGGTCGTTTCGACCGGCCCTCGTCCGCGTTCTCGACCCGTCAGCGCCGGGATTCGGCCAAGGCCAGCGCCGTGATCGAGCCCAGCAGGACCACCGCACCCGCCGTCGTAGCCGCGGTGAGCGGTTCGCGGAGCACCGCGACGGCCAGGAACGCCGCCGTGACCGGCTCGATGAGCATCATCACCGAGGCCGTCGTGGCCCTGACCCGGGCCGCGCCCGCGAAGTACAGCGGGTAGGCCAGCGCGGTGGTGAACGCCGCGAGGTACCCGACGATCGCGAACGCCCGCACCGGGTCGCCGGTCGCGGGCGCGAGGCCCTCGAACCAGGCGGGGACGAGCAGGAGCGCCGCGCCGATGCCGAAGGACCACATGGTGAGCGTGAACGGGTCCTCGCCGTCGCTGCGGCGGCCGGTGGCGCGGCCCAGCAGCGTCACGGCCGCGTATCCGGCGGCCGAGAGCAGCGCGAGGGCGACGCCTCCCGGGTCGACGACCTCGGCGCCGTTGCCCAGGACGAGGACGCCGAGCCCGGTGACCGCTCCGGCGACGGCGAGCGCGCCGCCGCGGCCGAGGCGCTCACCGAGGAGCAGGCGGCTGCCGAATGCGGTCAGGACCGGCCCGGTGCCGAGGGTGAGCAGGGTGGCCGCGGCGACGCCGGTGGCGTCCACGGCGGCGAAGTAGGCGGTCTGGAAGACCGCCATGCCGGTCCCGACGCCGGCCAGGAGCGGCAGGCGGCGCCGCAGCGGTGCGGCCGGTTCGACGCGGATCCGCTTGGGGCGCAGCGCGGTGAAGGCGAGGAGCAGGACGAGGCCGCCGAGGTGGCGCCAGAACGAGACGGCCGCGGGGCCGAGATCGCTTGCGCGGTAGACGAGTTCGGCGGCGGCGCCAGTGGTGCCCCAGGCGAGGCCGGTGACGGTGAGGTAGCCGAGGCCGCGCCTGGCGGCTTCGGCAGGGCGTGCGGTGGCGAGGGTCGTTGACATGCGTTCTCCAGCAGGGAGCGAGCGGATACGGGCTCGTCTGCGGGCATGCCGGATTCGCGCTTGGCTCAGAACTCCTTGCGCGGCAATTGATCAGGTGCCCGCCTCAGGCGGCGGGCGGGGGGAGGAAACCTAGTGGCACGAGGCCACCTTACCGTTTAGGGCCTGTCCTGTGAATCAGACCGGTCGTTATCCGGCCCATTCGCCCGCTCGCTGCGTTGTCGGGGCCTTCGCATACAACACCGGTATGCAAAGGCCCCTCCGCGGTCTCGGCGAAGCTTGCGAGCCGTCAATTGGCACTGCGAGCGAACGAATGGACTCGGATACCGCCGCTCCCTGATTCACAGGACAGGCCCTAGGCCAGGCCCGCGCCCAGCCGCCGGAGGCCCTCCTCGATGACGTCGAGGCGCTTGCAGAACGCGAACCGCACCTCCGGGCGCGGCGCCTGGTCGAGGTAGAACACCTGATTCGGGATGGCGACGACCCCGCACCGCTCGGGCAGTTCCAGGCAGAACGCCAGGCCGTCCGCGTACCCGAAGGGGGCGGCGCTCGCGGTCACGAAGTAGGTGCCCTCCGGTTCGTGCACGTCGAACCCGATGCCCTTGAGCCCGGCCACCATGAGGTCGCGCCGCTCCTGGTAGCCCGCCGCGTAGTCCCGGTAGAACCCGTCGCCGGAGGCGAGCGCGGCCGCGATGCCGTACTGGAACGGGGTCCCGGACGCGAACGACAGCCACTGCTTGACGTCCTTGACCCGGGCGACCAGCTCGGCGGGGCCGGTCGCCCAGCCGATCTTCCAGCCGGTGACCGAGAACGTCTTCCCGGCCGACCCGACGGTGACCGTGCGGTCCCACATGCCCGGGAGGGTCGCGAGCGGCACGTGCTCGCGGCCGTCGAAGACCAGGTGCTCGTACACCTCGTCGGTGACGGCGATGAGGTCATGTGCAATGGCGACGGCCGCGATCGCGGCCAGCTCGCCGCGGTCCAGCACGGTGCCCGTGGGGTTGTGCGGCGAGTTGACCAGCAGCACCTTGGTGCGCTCGGTGACGGCGGCGGCGAGCCGGTCCTTGTCGAGCCGCCAGTGCCCCGCGCCGCCCGCAGGGGCCTCGAGCCGCACCGGCACCAGCGTCCCGCCCGCCATGGCGACGGCGGCCTTGTAGGAGTCGTAGCTCGGTTCGAGCGCGATCACCTCGTCGCCGGGGCCGACGAAGGCGAGGATCGCCGCGGTGAGCGCCTCGGTGGCCCCGGCGGTGACCGTGACGCCCTCGTCCGGGTCCGGCGCGAGTCCGTACCAGTGCCGCTGGTGCGCCGCGATCGCCTGGCGCAGTTCAGGAATGCCGGCGACCGGCGGATACTGGTTGTGCCCGTCGCGCATGGCGGCCGCGGCGGCTTCGATGACATATGCGGGCCCGGACTCGTCAGGGAAGCCCTGGCCGAGGTTCACCGCGCCGTGGCGCAGCGCGAGCGCCGACATGGTGGTGAAGATCGTGGTCTGGGGCCGCCGGCCGGGTCCGCTCATGGTGCCTCCTACTGGTGTTGCACAGGCGCTGTTCGAACCCGGCCATCATCCCAGCCCGCGACCTCAATCGTCGGCGGGCCAGCGCCCCTCGGCCTTCGCCCGCTCGATCTCGGCGAGCCCCGCCGGGCGCATGCGGCCTTCCGCGATGAGCCTTTCGGCGATGCCCCGGTTCCGCTTCGACCACGGGCTGCGCTTGGTGCGCGGCGAGTAGCGCTGCAGGAACGAGTCCTCGTCGAGGCGCTTGCGGTGGCCGTCGATCCACCCGAAGCACAGTGCCGCTTCGAGGGCCGGGCCGATCCGGAGCCGCCCTTCGGGCGAGCGCTCCTTGCCGATGCGCAGCCACACTTCGCGCTCGCCCTGGTGGGCCTCCAGCCAGGCCTCCCACTCGGCGCGGTCGACGAGATCGAGCGGTTCCACCGCTAGGCCCCCTTGCCGAACGAGGCGAGGATGTCGAGGTAGTGCTGGTTGTACATGACGGCGAGCAGGTTCCCGAACGGGTCGACGAACGAGGCCGTCTCGAACCCTTCACCGCGCACGATCTTCGGCTCGTACTCCTTGGCGCCCAGGGCCGTCAGCCGCGCGATCGCCGCGTCGAGGTCGTCGACCTGCCAGTACGCGATGGCGCCGCCGGGCGCGGCGCTCATGTCGTGCGGCGCCCACTCGCCCTGCGCGATCCCGATCTCGTGCTGGTATTCGCCCACCCGGAACTCCATGTAGCCGGGCACCTCGAAGTACGGTCCGGCGCCGAGCAGCTCGGTGTACCAGGCCTTCGCGGCCTCGAAGTCGTCGGCGAAAAAGCTGATGGTGCTGAATCCTCGCAGCATGTGCTTGCTCCCTTGTCGTTGTTAAGGACCAAGCTATGGCCCATTGCGGAAGATTCGCTTCCGCAATGCGTGCGAGAATCGAAAAATGTTGGAGACCTCCGCGCGCCTGCTCCGCGTCCTCGCGCTCCTGCAGGCCCAGCGCGACTGGACGGGCGCGGCCCTCGCCGAGCGCCTCGACGTGACGACCCGGACCGTGCGCAGCGACATCGACCGGCTCCGCCAGCTCGGCTACCGCGTCCACTCCACGACCGGCAGCGCCGGCGGCTACCGACTGGAGGCCGGCAACGCCATGCCGCCGCTCCTGCTCGACGACGAGGAGGCCGTGGCGGTCGCGGTCGGCCTGCGCGCGGCGGCCTCGGGCTCGGTGGCCGGGATCGAGGAGACCTCGCTGCGGGCGCTGGCGAAGCTGGAGCAGACGATGCCGTCGCGGCTGCGCCACCGCATCGACATGCTCAGGGCCGCCACCGTTTCGGCCGCCGGCGCCGGCCCCACGGTCGACGCCGGGGTCCTGACGGGGATCGCCGAGGCCGTGTACCGGCGCGAGCAGCTGCGCTTCGACTACCGCGACCGGGCGGGTGCGGCCTCGCGCCGCCGGACCGAGCCGCACCGGCTCGTCTACACCGAGCGGCGCTGGTACCTCCTGGCGTGGGACGTCGACCGCGAGGACTGGCGCACGTACCGCGCCGACCGGATCGGGCTGCGGACCCCGAACGGCCCCGGGTTCACGCCGAAGGAGCCCCCGGAGGAGGCGGTCGCCCACGTCCTGCGCGGCCTGGGGCACTCGGCGTGGCGCCACCAGGCGGTGATCCGGGTGCAGGCGCCGGTGGAACGGGTCGCGGGGATGCTCCCGCCGGGCAGCGGCCTCCTCGAGCCCGCGGGCGACGCCGAGTGCCTGTGGCGGACGGGCAGCGACTCCCTGCGGGACCTCACGAACTACGTCACCGCCTTGAACCTCCCGTTTATAGTCGAGGCCCCGCAGTCGCTGCGCGACCATCTCGACGCGCTCGCCGCCCGCTATACGGCGGCGACCGTTTCAGGAAAACCTCCGGAAGTAATGGAATAAAGCATTCCGTTCCGCTATGCTTGGATCATTGGAAGCGACAGCGACCGCACACACCTCAAGGAGCACGACATGACCACGACCGCCTGGCCCCTCCTCGCCGAAGCCCACGACGCACTCCTCAACGCCGTCAAGGGCGTCGGCGACGACCAGTGGCAGCTGCCCACGCCCTGCGACCAGTGGACGGTCACCCAGGTGCTCCAGCACGCCGCAGGGGACCAGATCGGCTTCGCCGCCGCGCTCACCGGCGGCGACGGCCCGGACGAGAACCCGTTCGCCCCTTCGGGAACCGCAATCGCCGACCCGATCTCCTACACCGCGGCCGCCACCGGTGCCGCCGCGGAGGCCTGGGCGGGCGTCGCGGCGGACGCCGAAGCGGTACCGGTCCCGGTGCCGCCGAACTCGCTCGACGCGGTCACCGGCGTGGGCGCCTGCGCCCTCGACGCGGCCGTCCACGCCTGGGACATCGCGAAGGCGACCGGCCAGGACCAGCCGCTCAGCGAGGAGGCCGCGACCGCGATCCTCATCGCCGCCAAGCAGATCGTCGAACCGCTGCGCGCCTGGGGCGCTTACGCCCCCGCGCTCGAGCCGCAGGACGGCGACGACGCGGTCGCGGCCCTCCTGCGCTACCTCGGCCGCGACCCGGAGTGGACCGCCTGAGACTGAGCGATCGCGGGCGGCGGACCACTCCGGTCCGCCGCCCGTTTGTCGCATCGCGAGGTCGTAGACGAACGCGCATGCATCGTGGCGTCTCAGCGATGGGCGCAGCGCCCCCGATCGACTTGACTGGGGGACATGAGCAACGAGAACATCATCCTGGTCACCGGCGCCACGGGCAAAGTCGGCCGCCGCCTCACCGCCCGCCTCCGCGAGGCCGGGCACACCGTCCGCGCGGTCTCGCGCAGCACCGAGATCCGCTTCGACTGGCACGACGACTCGACCTGGGCCGCGGCCCTCGAAGGCGTCAGCGCCGCCTACCTGATCCCGCCGGACGAGCCGTTCCCGGCCGCGGCGGTCGTCGCCGCCGCCGAGCGGGCCGGCGTGCGCCGCCTCGTCTCCCAGTCGGGCCGGCGCATCCACGTGGTCGCCGAAGCGGCCGGCGTCGGGCCCGAAGCGGTCGGCATGTACGCCTCCCAGGAAGCGGTCAAGGCCTCCGGCATCGAATGGACCGTCCTGCAGGCCAACAACTTCAACCAGAACTTCAGCGAAGGCGACATGCTCGGCGCGATCCTCGAGGGCGAGCTGTTCCTCCCGGTCGAGGACACTGTGGAGCCGTTCATCGACGTGGACGACATCGCCGAGGTCGCTGCGACCGTCCTCACCGAGGACGGCCACCACGGCAGGACCTACGAGCTGAGCGGCCCCGAGTCGCTGGCCTTCCCCGCGGCGGTCGACGCGATCGCGCAGGCCGCCGGCCGGCCCATCGCGTTCCAGGCCGTGAGTCCCGAGGACTACGCCGCCGCGCTGCGCGCCGAGAACCTCCCCGAGGACCTCGTGTTCTTCCTCGACGTGATGTACCGGGTCATGCGCGAGGGCAGGATCGGCGATGTCGCCGACGGTGTGGAGCAGGTCCTCGGCCGCAAGCCGACCGCGTTCGCCGACTGGGCGAAGCGCGCCGCCGCGGAAGGCGCCTGGACGAAGTAGCCGCCGGGCCCATTCGGGCCCGGATCCGAACAGCCGTACCGCCTTCAGGCCGGGCCCAGTCGGGCCCGGCCTTTCAGTCCTCCGCCAGTTTCGCCAGCAGGCCCGCCAGCGCGGCCCGCTGCGCACTGCTCAATCCCGCGAGGAGCTCGCGCTGGTTCGCGAGGTGCGCCTCCATCAAGGCGTCCGTGAGCCGCACGCCCGCTTTGGTGAGGGCGATCGTGCGCCCGCGCGAGTCCTCCTCGGCGACCGACCGCGTGACGAGTCCGGACGCTTCGAGCCGGTCGACCCGCTTGGTGATCGCCCCGGTCGTGACGAGGACTTCCCTGCTCAGCTCGCCGGCCGAGAGCGCATAGGGCGCCCCGGCCCGGCGCAGGGCCGCGAGGACGTCGAAGTCGCCGTTGCCGAGCCCCGCGTCCGCGAACGGTCCGCGCAGCCGCCGGTCCCACTGGCCGACGAGCCGGAACATCCGGCCCACCACGAGCATCGGCGAGGCGTCCAGGTCCGGACGCTCGCGTTTCCACTGGTCGATCATGTGCGCCACGGCATCGCTCTCCATGCCTTGCACTATACCTTCCAAGGAAGATAAGATGTCTTCCATGGAAGATGAAATAGTGCCGGTCGTCGACTGCTACTTCGACCCCGCCTGCCCCTACGCTTGGATCACCTCGCGCTGGCTCCTCGAAGTCGAGCGGCGGCGCCCCATCAGGCTCCGCTTCCGGATCATGAGCCTCTCGATCCTCAACGAGCACCGCGACATCGAACCCTGGTACCGCGAGTTCAACGACCGCGCCTGGGGTCCCGCCCGCGTCTGCGCCGCCGCCGAGCGGCGCCACGGCGGCGACGTCCTCCGCGACCTCTACACCGCCCTCGGCACCCGCATCCACCTCGGCCGCGACAAGGACTACGACCGCGTCACCGCCGCCGCCCTCGCCGAGACCGGACTCCCCGCCGACCTCGCGGACGCGGCCCGCACCGACGCGTTCGACGCGGACCTGCGCCGCAGCCACCAGACCGGGCAGGACGCCGTGGGCGAGGAGTCCGGCACACCCCTCACCGTCATCGACGGCACCGGCCACTTCGGACCCGTCCTCTCCTCCGCCCCCGAAGGCGACGACGCCACCGCGCTCTTCGACGCCGTCCGCACCTTCGCCCGCCTCGACGCCTTCGCCGAACTCAAACGGACCCGCAATGCGCTCGACCTCGCCTGACCCCGCCGCGCGCCGCAGATTCATCGCCGCCAGCCTCGTCGACGCCGTCGGCAACGGCGTCTACGTGCCCCTCACCATGCTCTTCGTCCACGACCTCACCGGCCAGTCCCTCACCGCGATCGGCACCGGCCTCACCCTCGCCGGACTCGGCGCCCTCGCCGCCATGCCCCTCGCCGGCGTCCTCATCGACCGACACGGCGGCAAGCACGTCTACACCGCCGCGCTCGCCCTCCGCGCCGCGAGCTTCGCGCTCTACCCGCTCGCCACCGCCTACCCGGCCTTCCTCGCCGTCGCCTTCGCCGTCGCGGTCGCCATGTGGGCCTCCGCGCCGAGCCAGCAGTCCCTCATCGGCGACATGGCCGAAGGCGCCGAACGCGACCGCCTCCTCGCCTGGAACCGGAGCCTGCGCAACGGCGGCATGGGATTCGGGGCCCTCGCCGCCGCCGCGATGCTCGCCCTCGGCGACGGCGGCTACCTCGCGGCCGCGCTGGCCCTCGCCGGATCGTTCGCCGCGGCCGCCATGATCGTCGCCCGCATCCCCGTGCAGCCCAACCGCACCCCGCGGCCCATCGCGCGTCCCCGCGGCGGCTACCGCATCGTCCTCGCCGACCGTCGCTACCGGCGACTGGCCACCGCGAACTTCCTGATCGGCTTCGGTTACACCGCCCAGGCCATCGCGATGCCGGTGTTCCTCACCCGCGACGCCGGCCTCCCCGACGCCACGGCGGGCGTCGTCTTCGCCGTCAACACCGCGCTCGTCGCCGGACTCGGCGTCCCGGTCGCCCGCCTGATGGCCCGCACCCGCCGCGGCCGCGGCGCCGCGCTCGGCACCGCGGTGTTCGCACTCTCCTTCGGGGCCTTCGCGTTCCTGCCCACGCTCGACGGCACCGCGGCGATCATCGCGGTCCTGGCCGTCGCCGTCGTCTACACGGCGGGGGAGCTCATCCACTCCGCGCCCGCCGAAAGCCTCGCCGTGCACGCCGCCCCTGACCACCTCCGCGGCCGGTACCTCTCGGTCTACCAGCTGTCCTGGTCGCTGTGCCGCACCCTCGCCCCCATGCTCCTGGGCTTCCTCCTCGACGCCGGGACCTGGCAGCTGTGGGTCGCGCTCGCCGCCGCCGTCCTCACTGGAGGCCTCATCCTCCTGGGCACCGACCGGAGCCCCGCCGCACCGCGACCGCTGACGGCACCGGTGCCCGCGACCGCCTGAACTGGGGGACCCTACCCACCGTGATCGAGGCGTAGCCTGGATGATGGCCGCCCGTTTCCGAACGCCACTGCCCTGACAGGACGGCCGATCCTCCCCTCCGAAGAAGGCCGCCATGTCCAGACTCCTCGTGACCCTGCGGCGCACCGACGACCGCGACACCGTCCTCGGCAGTGTCCGCGACACCGGCGCCCGCGTCCTCGCCGAATACCCCGACCAGCTCCTCGTCCACGGCACGCCCCGCCAGGCCCGCGACCTCGCGGCGCAGGGCCTCGAGACCACCCCGCTGCCCGAGCAGCCCGTCCAGACCGCCGGCGCCAGCTTCCAGTTCGCCGCCGCGCTCGACGCCCAGACCGCCGTCGCCATCGCCCCCGAACCCGGCCGCACCGCGTACTACCTCGTGAAACTCGTCGGCCCGCCGATCAGCGCCTGGCTCGACGCGCTCACCGAGGCCGGCGCCGACCTCCACGGCAGCCTCTCCGGCTTCACGCTGCTCGCCGGGTTCCTTCCCGAACGCGCCGAAGCGGTCCGGGGCCTCGACTTCGTCGAGGAGGTCACCCCGTACCGCCCGGCCATGAAGGTCTCCCCGAAGCTCCACCCCTCGCCGCGCCGCCACCTCGACGCCGCCTACCTCGCGGCCGTCGATCCCGACGACTTCGCCGACGACGGCCCGCAGATGATCGAGGTCGCCGTCTTCCCCGGCGAGGACACCGCCCCGCTGGCCCGCCGCATCCGCGACGCGGGCGGCTCGGTCTTCACGGCCCTTCCGAAGTCCCTCGTGGCGAGCGTCCCGCGCTCGGTGATCGCCGAGCTCGCCGACCTCGAAGGCGTGCAGGCGATCATGCCGTACGCGTTCTCGCAGACCAGCAACGACAAGGCCGCCGCGATCATGGGCGTCCCGCCGGACCACCGCTTCGGCGCCCTCGCGCTCGCGGGCACCGGCCAGATCGTGGCCGTCGCCGACTCCGGGCTCGACAACGGCGACCCCGAGACAATCCACCCGGACGTGCGGGGCCGGATCAAGGCGATCACCTCGTGGCCGACGCGAACAGTGCTGGCGCCCTTCACGAACGACCCGCCCGGCCACGACGACGGCCCGGCCGACACCGACTCCGGGCACGGCACGCACGTCGCCGGCTCGGTCCTCGGCAACGGCGAGGCCGCCCGCCAAGCCGAGGCCGGACCGGTCCCGGCCGGGATCGCACCCGAGGCGACGCTCTTCTTTCAAGCGATCAATCAAAAAATTCGGTGGAAATCTCGCGCCGAGCTCGCCGCCGCCGGTCTCCAGCCGTTCACGACTCCCTGGCCGCCGCCCGCATCGGGGCTGTACGGGATCCCCGGCGACCTCGGCGCGCTGTTCGGCGAGGCCTACGAGGCGGGCGCGCGCGTGCACACCAACTCGTGGGGCGCGCCGCTGGCGGGGGAGTACGGGCAGAACGCGCGGGCGGTCGACGAGTTCATGTGGACCCACCCGGACATGCTGGTGCTCTTCGCGGCCGGGAACGACGGCTCGGACGCGGACAACGACGGCCTCATCGACCCCGACTCGATGGGCTCGCCCGGCACCGCCAAGAACTGTCTCACGGTGGGCGCCAGCGAGAACCAGCGGCCGAGCGGCTCCGAGCCGCCGCCGGGCATCGACCGCAACTGGAGCCAGCTGGGCCGCTACCCGAAGCTCGGCGCGGCCGGGCACGTCTCGGACGACGCCGGGGGCATGGCCGCGTTCTCCTCGCGCGGCCCCACCGACGACCTGCGGATCAAGCCCGACGTCGTCGCGCCCGGCACGAACGTGCTGTCCATGCTCACCTCGGTGTACTCAGGTGACGACGAGCCGCTGTGGGGCCGCCTGCCCGAAGGCCACCCGCTGCGCGACCGCTACTGCTGGAGCGGCGGCACGAGCATGGCCACGCCGCTGGTCGCGGGCGCGGCGGCGATCGTGCGCCAGCACCTCGCTGCGCAGGGCCACCTCGAGGACGGGCGCCGCCCGTCGGCGGCGCTCCTGAAGGCGCTCTTGGTGAACGGCGCGGTCGCGATGCCGGGCCAGTACCCCGGCGAGGTCCCCGCGGGACCGAACCCGGTGAGCGGCTTCGGCCGCATCGACGTGGCCCGCGCGGTCGGGTCCGCGCACCTCAGCCGCTTCGCGGACGCGCCGGCGGATGCGGTCGCGACGGGCGAGATCCGCCGCTACCGGATCGAGACCGCCGACCCCGACCTCCCGCTGCAGGTGACACTGGTGTGGACCGACGCGCCGTCCCTCGAAGGCCTGGGCGGCCTCGTGAACGAGTTGTACCTCCAGCTCGAGACCCCATCGGGCGAGGTCCTGAACTGGGACGCGGGCCCGGCCACGCGCGTCACGAACAACGTCCAGCAGATCACCGTCACCGCGCCCGAGGACGGCGTCTACACGGTCCGCGTCCGCGGTGTCTCCGTCACCCGGCACGCCCCGGGCGCGGCCCCTTCCGACGGCCTCCGCCAGGACTTCGCGCTCGCCGCCTCGAACGCGGTCGCCGAAGACGACGGCGACGCCGCGCTCGCCCCGATGCCCGCCTCCCGGTGAAGAAAGGCGACGGGCTCCCGAAAGGGAGCCCGTCGCCCTCACAGCGATGCGACCGCTAGGCGTCCCGGCGGGTCATGCTCGGCCGATCGAGGACTTCGACGTACACGATCCGCTCGTGCACGACGTCGAGCACGAGGTCCCCGGTCTCGGGAGCGAGGACGACGTTGCGGTGCCCCGGCCCGTACGGCGTCCCGGGCGGATGCTCGGCGGTGCGGAAGCTCTGGCAGAAGTCCTCCTTGCAACCGCACTCGGCGATCAGGCGGAGGTCGTGCACGGCGATCGCCAAGTGCCGCTCGCCCTCGACCTCGAGCAGGCGGGCGACCTCGGCGACGAGCTCGGGGTACACCTCCCGAACCAGCGGATGCGGCTCCATGAACGCCAAGCATAGTGACGGCCGGCCCGAAGCGAGTCCGCTTCACCGGACCGGGCGGGTACCGGCGGTCGAGACCGCCGCCCTGTCGCCGCTTCCGGGGCTACCTGCGGGCGCTCGGCGGCTTCATGCACGCCGACCGCGCCGACCGGCCGTCCCGGCGCACCAGCGCGGGCGGGTCCCAGTCGACCGTCGACCTCGGCCACCCGGGGCACCGCCGCGCTCCCGGCCGGCGACCGGCGCCCCCGCACTCGGTATCGTCGACCTCCCCACCAGCGGCCTGCGGCCGCCCGACCAGGAGACCCCATGGACCTCGACCGCTTCTTCGCGCCTCTGGGCGCCAAGGCCACCGCCCACATCCGCGACATCGCGGACGGGCGCGGGACCGGGTTCGGCGAGACCGAACCGGTGATCCTCGTGTCCGTCGTGAAGCTCTTCATAGCCTGGGAGTTCCGCAGCCAGGTCGAGGCGGGCCGCATCGACCCGGCCGCCCCGGTCCGCGTCACCGCCGCCGACCGGCTCGGCGGCACCGGCGTCGCCGGGTTCCGCTACGACTCCCAGATCTCGGTGTGGGACCTCGCCTCGCTCATGATGGAGGTCTCCGACAACTCCGCCGCGGACCTCGTCGTCAAGCACATGGGCGCGGGCGCCCTCCGCAGCCTGCCCGCCCGGCTCGGCCTCAAGGACACGCGCCTGCTCGGCGCGCCCCGCACCATCCTCGAAGCGGTCGCCCGCGACCTCGACATCGCCGACCTCGAAGCCCTCGCCCACGTCCTGGAGGCCGGCTCGGTCACCACCGCCGAACTGCGCGCCACCAGCGCCTGGGACCCGATGCGCACCAACGCCTCCACCGCCGCCGACATGACCGCGTTCCTGCGCCACGTCTGGAACGGCCCGGCACCCGTGGCCGCCGACGTGCGCCGCTGGATGGGCCGCCAGCTCACCGGCGGCCGACTCTCCCGCCTCGCCCCCAGTGAAGTGAAGCCCTTCGGCCGCTCCGGTTCGCTCCCGGGCCGGCTCAACGAGGTCGCGGTCTGGGAGTGGCCCGACGGCCGCCGCCACGCCATCGCCGTCTTCGCGCAGGTCACCCGCGGCAACTTCCGCGAAGTCGAGCTCGCCATGAGCCGCGCCGCCCTGGCCCTGACCGAAGAACTCGACGCGGGTCAGTAGATCGACGACCACGGCCGCGGCGGGTTCGCCGGGTCGGTCTCGGCCGCTCGCCGCACCAGCGTCCGCATCCGCTGATGCGCCCGCAGCAGCTCCGGCGCCTCCCGCATGAGCACATGCCCCGCAGGCGTCAGCTGGACCTGCCCGCCGCCGCGGTCGAACAGCTCCGCGCCCAGCTCCTTCTCCAGGCGCCGGATGCGCTGGCTCAGCGGCGGCTGCTCCATACCCAGGCGCTCGGCGGCCCGCCCGAAGTGACGTTCTTCACCTACCGCCAGGAAACACTCCAAGTGCCGCATGATGTCCACGCGGCAACGATATCAACGCGCGTATCGGCCGATAGGCGCGTTGATATTGGACGGAACGGGACGCGGCGGCTTGAATACCACCCATGACCACACCCAAGGACCACACACCGCCGATCCGCCGCCGCGGCCTGCTCATGGGCACCGGCGCCGCCGCGCTGGCGGCCACCGCGACCGCGGGCGGCATCGCCGCCGCACAAGAAGGAAACGCGCAGTCCGACGACGCCGCTCCGGCGGTGCGGCTGCGCTGGCTCGGCACGAACGCCTGGGAGTTCACGGCCGGGGCGGCGACGGTGCTCATCGACCCGTGGGTGAGCCGCTTCCCGACCGGCGCGTACACGCCCGAGGGGGCCGACCCGGAGACGAAGATCGAGGTCCACGAGGACGTCATCGACGAGCACCTGCCGAAAGCGGACACCATCCTCGTCACGCACGGGCACTGGGACCACATCGCCGACGTCCCGTACCTGGCCTCGCGCACCGGTGCGACGGTGCTCGGCAACGAGACGCACCTCAACCTCCTGCGCGCGATGGAGGCCCCCGAGGCCCAGCTCTCGCAGGTCCTCGGCGGCGAGCTCTACCAGTTTGGAGCAGGCACGGGCGACGGCTACACCGTGGAGGTGTTCCGGTCCTCGCACTCGGCCGCCGGGGAGCACAAGCAGATCCAGTTCGGCGGCACCCGCCCCGGCGCGGTTCCGAAGCGCCCCAAGAAGATCAAGGACCTCATCGAGGGCGGCAGCCTCACCTACCTGGTCGACTTCGGCGGCGTCTCGTTCTTCAACGCGGGCTCGGCGAGCTTCCACGAGCACGAGATCGCGCACCTGCGGCCCACCGCGGTGTTCGTGCAGCCCGGCGGCAAGCACACGCCGGACTACGTGGAGCGGCTGCTCGCGGCCACGGGCTTCCCGCCGTACGTGATCGCGACGCACTGGGACGACTTCGACAAGCCGCTGACCGAGCCGGCCGTCCCCGGCGGCGACCCGGCCAATGTGGAGAAGCTGCGCGAGCGCGTGGCCGCCGCGAGCCCCGACTCCGAGTTCCTGGTCATCGACCACCTGGAGAGCCATGACTTCTGAGGTCACCGTCCGCTGGCTGGGCACCAACGCGTGGGAGGTCACGGGCAACGGCGCCACGGTCCTCGTCGACCCGTACGTCTCGCGCACCTACACGGGCGCGACGAAACCGGGGCAGTTCGACCCGGAGACGCCGATCGCGATCGACGAGGCCGCGATCGACGAGCACATCGGCGCCGCCGACTCGATCCTCATCACGCACGCCCACTTCGACCACATCGCCGACGTCCCGTACGTCGCCGAGCGGACCGGGGCGACGGTGCTCGGCACCGAGACGCACCTGAACCTGCTGCGCGCCATGGGCGCCCCGGCCGAGCAGCTGTCGCTCGTGGCCGGCGGCGAGCTGTATCAGTTCGAGGGGTACGCCGTCGAGGTCTTCCGCTCCTCGCACGGCGTCACCGGCAAGCACAAGAGCCTGCTGTTCCCGGGCACCCGCCCGGGCGAGGCCCCGCGCAAGCCCGAGAAGATCAAGGACCTCGTGGAGGGCGGCAGCCTCGCCTACCTGGTGGACTTCGGCGGCGTCTCGCTGTACTTCAACGCGGTGCCCTCGTTCCACGAGCAGGAGGTCGCGGGCATCCGGCCCACGGTGCTGTTCATGCAGGGCGCCAACCGGAACTACCCGGACTACGAGGAGCGGCTGTTCGCGGCGGTCGGCAGCCCGCCGTACGTGATCCCGACCCACTGGGACGACTACGAGGAGCCCTTGAACGAACCGGCCGTGGACCTCTTCGGCGGCGCGGCCCTGGGGGAGCAGGTGGCCCTGCACAGCCCGGACTCGCAGTTCGTGCTGCTGGACCACCTCGAGTCGTTCACGATCGAGGGCTAGATCCAGCCCTGCTCCCAGGCGTGCTGGGCCGCGGCGTGGCGGGTCTTCTTGTCCAGCTTGCGCATCGCGGTCGACAGGTAGTTCCGCACGGTGCCGGGGGCGAGGTGCAGCTGGGCGGCGATCTCCTCGATCGTGCCGCCGCCCCTGGCCGCGCGGAGCAGGTCGAGCTCCCGTTCGGTCAGGGGCGAGCGGTCCTCGGTGAGGGCCGTCGCGGCGATCTCCGGGTCGATGTAGCGGCGGCCCTGGCTGATGTCGCGGATGATCTGCGCGAGCCGCTCGGCCGGGGTGGTCTTGGGGACGAACCCGGAGATGCCGGCGGCCAGGGCGCGGCGCAGCACGCCGGGGCGCGCGTGCCGGGTCACGAGCATGACCTTGACGTCGGGGTTCGACTCACGGATGCGCATCGCGGCCCACAGGCCGTCCTGCGGCGGCATCTCGAGGTCGAGCACCGCGATGTCGGGCAGGCGCGACGCGGCGAGGGTCACGGCGTCGGCCCCGTTGTCGGCCTGGGCGATCACGGTGATGTCGGCTTCGAGTCCGAGCAGCACGGCCAGCGCTTCGCGCACCAGCGTCTCGTCGTCGGCGACCAGGAGGCGGATCATCGCCGGGCCCGCTTCGGCACGACCCGCCGCACCGGCACCGCGCGCCGGGGCCGAGCCGCCCGGCGCTGCGGCGGCACCGGAGCCTGCTGCGGCGCCTTCGGCACCGTGCCCTTGAGCGTGAACCGGTCGCCGTCGTGGACGTGCTCGACAGTGCCGCCCGCTTCGGTGAACCGGTCCTTGAGCATCGTCAGGCCGTTCCCGCCCCCGGTGGGCGAGGGCGCCCCGTTGTTCGTCACCGTCACGGTGACCTGCGCGTCGATCTCCACGATGGACACATCGGCGGCGGTCGGCTCGGCGTGCCGGATCAGGTTCGTCGTCGCCTCCCGCACGAGCAGGCCCAGCAGCTTCTCAGTGTCCTCGTCCAGCGACGGCGGCGCGTCCGGTACCGTCGCCTGCACCCCCGCCGACTCGAGAATCCTTGCGGCCGAATCGATCTCATCGGCCAGCGCGACCTTCCGGTACCCGCCCACGACCTCCCGCGCGTCCTTGAGCGCCGCCCGCGCCAGCTCCTCCACCGCCCGCATCTCGGCCTCTGCCCGCTCCGGATCGACCGTGACGAGCCGCCGCGCCACCTGCGCCTTCAAGGTGATCGCCTGCAGGTTCCCGCCCTGGATGTCGTGCAGCTCGCCGGCGAACCGCAGCCGCTCCTCCGCGACCGCCAGGTCCCCGGCCAGCTCACGGGCCCGCTCAAGTTCCTGCGCCACCTGGTAGTGCCACACCTGGCACACGACCCCGGTCGCGATCGTCGGCACCAGCACGATCGTCATCACCACCATCTCGGGGGCGACCAGGCCGAACCGCGCCAGCAGTCCCACGACCGCCGCCGCACCGACCGACCCGAACCCGATCACCCGGGCCCGCCTCCCGGGGCGCGCCCACAGGCTCGCCTCCGTCAGGAGCAGACCGGCGGGGGCCGCCCAAGCCGGACTGATCTGCCCCGACCGCAGCTCCCAAGCCGCGCCCACCAGCAGCAGCACCGACGCCAGCGCCCACAGCACGCGACGGCGCCACAGGTCCCGCCCGTGCCAGTGCAGCGCCAGCGCCGCCGTGCACAGCACGACCGACGCGGTCGCCGCCCCGGCCGCGACCGGCAGCCCGCCGTACGCCAGCGGCGAGTTCGCGAGGAACGACGCGGACATCAACAGCGCCAAGGGGCCGGAGCCGATCACGGTGGCGAAGGTGTACGTGCGCAGTCGGCGCAGATTCCGCGCGGACGGCTCAGGTTCAGGGGGCACCCCGAGATTCAACCACCCCGGCCCCGAATGACATTTGTCAGACCGGCCGCACACGTCCGTCACCTGGACCGATGCGGTTACGGCACTACCTGCGGCCCTTGCGAACCCGCAGGATTGCACCCATGAACGCCATCACCCACCAGCCGGCCCCGCCGGTCGAGGTCCGCGACCTCACCTGCCGGTACGGCGCCTTCACCGCCGTCGACCGCGTGTCCTTCACCGTCGGCCACGGCGAGCTCTTCGCGCTCTTGGGCACCAACGGCGCGGGGAAGACCACCACCCTCGAGACCGCGATCGGCCTGCGCCGCCCCGCCTCCGGCACCGCCCGCGTCCTTGGCCGCGACCCCGGCCGGCACCGCCGCGAACTCGCCGGCGCCGTCGCCGTCATCGGCCAGGAGACCGGCTTCGCCGACGACCTGACGGTCGCCGAGACCTTGAAACTCTGGACCGACCTGCACCGCCTCGCGCCCCGGGCCGAACTGCTCGAACGCGTCGACCTCGCCCACCGGGCGCAGGTCCGCGTCGGCGCCCTCTCCGGCGGCGAGCGGCGCCGCCTCGACCTCGCGCTGGCCGCCGCCACCGACCCCGAGGTGCTGTTCGCCGACGAGCCGACCACCGGCCTCGACCCCGCCTCCCGGCGCCGCACCTGGGGCCTCCTGCGCGAGCTCACCGAGCAGGGCACCGCGGTCGTCCTCACCACCCATTACCTCGACGAGGCGGCCGAACTCGCCGACCACGTGGCCATCATGGACCGCGGCCGCATCGTCCGCTTCGGCACGGTCGCCGAGATCACCGCCTCCTACGAGGCCCGGATCACCGCCCGCCCGGAGCCGTTCGACCCGATCGCCCTGCCCGCGCTGGCCGGGCGCACCGCGATCGCGGACGGCCGCCTGACCGTGCGCACCACCGAACTCCAGCGCGACCTCCACCGCCTCCTCGACTGGGCGGCCCGCGACGGCGTGGCCCTCGCCGACCTCAAGGCCGAACCCGCCACATTGGACGAGATCTTCGCCGAACTCGAGACCGAACCCGCCGACCGAACCGGAGCCCTCCGATGACCGCACTCACGCTCGCCGCCGCCGAGACCCGGCTGATCCTGCGCAACCGCACCGTCCTCGTCACCGCCGCGATCCTCCCGCTCCTCCTCGGCATCTCGCTCGCGAACTCGCCGGTCACCGCCGGGGCCGGGACGGCCGGCGCGCTCGCGGCCACGCAGCTCGCGATGCTGCTCATGTTCGGCCTGTTCATGACGATCACGATGACGCTCGCGGCCCGCCGCCAGCAGCTGTACCTCAAGCGCCTGCGGACCTCCCCGGCCTCGACGGCGTCCATCGTGGCCGGACTGGCGAGCCCGCTGGCGCTCATCACCCTGGTGCAGACCGCGATCGTGCTCGCGGTGACCGCCTGGGAGTCCGGGTCCGCCCCGGCCCACCCCGAGCTGCTGGTCCTCGCGTTCGCGAACGGCGCGGTCACCATGGCGGCCTTCGGTTTCCTCACCGCGTCGTTCACCAGGTCGCCGGAGGCCGCGCAGATCACGGTGATCCCGGGCGCGGCGGTGTTCATGATCGGCGCGTTCTGGACCCTCGTCCCCATGGACGGCCCCGGCGGGGTGCTCCGCTCGGCCATCCCGGGCGCGGCCCTCACCGAGCTGACCACCGTGGCCTGGGACGGCACCCCGGACGGGTACCTGGCCGCGATCGCGCAGCCGCTCCTGCTCTCCACGGCGGTGGCCGTCGCCGCCGCGCTCGTCGCCGCCAGGCTCTTCCGCTGGCAGCCCCGGTCCTGAACCGCCGCAACGAAAGGCCACCCGTGTTCCTCGAAGAGTTCAAGAACTCCCTGCTCTACGCGAAGCTCCCTACGCACTGGGCGGTCGAGGCCGCCGTCGCGGCCACGACGTTCGCGGTCATCGCCGCCGCCCTCCTGCTGCTGGACGCCGGCGACCGGACCGCGATGGTCCTCGGCGCGGCCGCGGTCGTCTGGTTCGGTTCCCGGATCGCGATTGTCGCGGTCAGGGCCCGGCGCTCAGGCCCGCCGATGGGGCCACGCCGCATCGACTGAACAGCTGATTTACCAAACCGTTGCCGGCCATGCCTTGCCGCCCGGCCCTGGTGGGCCATAGCTTGAAAGCATCGCGGCGAACGCGATCGGACCCCCCGTCCCCCGTGCACTCCGGTGCCCGCTCCCCAGATCCGGGGGAGCGGGCGCCGGCCTCGTTTCCGGCTGGGACCGGCCCTAGGCCGGGGTGCAGGTCACCTTCGGCGCCGCGCTCGGTCCGGAGGCGGTGAACCCGAAGGCCTCCCGCGACTGGCCCGCCGCGACGGACCCGTTCCAGCCCACGTCATCGGCGGTCACCACCGCCCCCGCCTGGGACCGGTCCACATTCCACGACGAGCTGATCTGCTGCGAGCCCGGCCAGGTCCACTTGAGGCTCCAGCCGCTCAGCGCCGCATTCCCGGCGGTCACGTCGACCCGGCCCTGCCAGCCCGAACCCCAGTCGCCCACCACCGTGATCACCGCGGTGCAGCCGCTCGAAGGCGGCGGCGTGGTCGGCGGCGGGGTCGTCGGGGGCGGTGTGGTCTCGCCGGTCCCGCAGCCGGGGCTCGTGTTGGTCTGCGTGAGCAGCCCGAGCCGCCACGGCAGGCTGTTGTAGTCGCCTGAGGCGTTCGGATCCATGCCCTGGTACAGGTACCGCATGTTGCAGGGGTTGATCTCCATCTTCTGGTTCACCCCGGCCCGGATCATCTCGCCGTGGCTGATGTCCTTCGTCCACACCCCGCCCGGGAACGTCACATTGGACGCGGCCGCGAACGGGTTCGCGACGGTGTCCGCCAGCGGCGTCCACGGCCCGGCGATGCTCGTCGAGGTCCACGACCGGAAGTACCGGCCCGACCCGATGGCCTCCACGATCAGCAGGTACTGGTTCGTGCCCTGCACCTTGTAGATGTTGCTGGCCTCCCACAGCGCGTACTTGTTGCTGTCCTGCATGGCGATCACCGGCTGGCTCATGCCGTTCGGGAAGTTCGCGACCGAGGTCTGGGACCGGTAGAGGTGCCCGTTGTCGTCGGAGGAGAACAGGTGGCAGTTGACGTCGTCGCAGGTGACCCACATGTCGACCCAGTAGCCCGAGCCGATGTTGTCCTTGATGATCTGCGGCATGCCGGAGTAGAAGTGCTTCGGCGCGGTCCACCCGCTCGGGTTCGCGATGTCCGCGTTGGTGGAGTAGGCGGCGTTGCCGTCCTGGTAGACGAGGTACCACAGGCCCTGCGGCTCGTAGTAGAACACCTCGGGCGCGGCCCGGTAGCCGGTGCCGATCCCGGACCGGTCCAGGTAGTAGTGGGTCGCGTTGGCGGCCTGGTTCCAGTCGGTGAAGCTGAAGTACACCATGTTGTACCCGGCCGAGTTCGCGATGGACGCGAACACGTGCCACTTGCCGTTGTGGAAGACTACCGAGGGGTCCTTCAGCCCGGCGATGTTCGGGTGGGCCGAGTCGGGCTTGGGGCCGGCGAGGGCCCCGCTGGAGCTCCAGGTGAAGCTGGCGGGCAGGGCCTCGGCCTGCACCGGGGCGGCCGCGTCCTCCTCCGCGTTCTGGGCGTGGGCGGTGAGCCCGGCGCCCATGGTGGCGGCCAGTGCGGCGGCGAGCAGCGCGAAGCGCACCGCCCGCAACCGCGTTCGGACAGAGATGCTCATGTCGTTCTCCTTGGGATGTAAGGCGTCCACGTCCAGAACCGAAACTTTCGGGAGGTTCCGGAAATATCGTGACCGCATGAACAGGTTACCGATAAACATCGACGCCTGTAAATGCCTTCGGCTCTCCCGCGTCATTCCGGAACTTCCGGAGCGCCGCACCCCCGGGTACAGTCCAGCCATGACCGTCATCGACCCCCAAGGCCGACCCGAACCGCCCGCCGACGGCGACGAGGCGGCCACCCTCATCGGCTTCCTCGAATTCCAGCGCGCCACGCTCGCCTGGAAGACCGCCGGCCTCGACGCCGCCGCACTCGACACCACCGTCGCCGCCTCCACCATGACCCTCGGCGGCCTCCTCAAGCACATGGCCTACGTCGAGACCAGCTGGTTCTCCCGCTCCCTCTTCGGGCGCCCGATGGGCGAACCCTGGGACGCCGTGGACTGGGACGCCGACCGCGACTGGGAATGGCACTCCGCCACCGCCGACACCCCCGAGGAGCTGCACGCCGTCTGGCGGCGCAGCGTCGAGGGCGCGCGCGTCCTCACCGAGGAGGCACTGGGGGACGGCGGTCTGGGACGGCTCGCGCACCGGGCCTGGCCGGACGGGCGGCGTCCGTCGCTGCGGTGGATCCTGTGCCACATGATCGAGGAGTACGCGCGCCACAACGGCCACGCGGACCTCATCCGCGAAGCACTGGACGGCGAGACCGGCGAATAGCGAATCCCACTGGAACAGTCTGCAATGGAGGTGGGAGCCCCGGCCGCGGGTGCGCGCTGAATGCTTGTCCCGCAGGCCTTCAAACGGCGACTCGGTTGCGCTACGCTGCGTGTGCGTCACCCGGCCGGGCGGCTCTGTGGCGTGAATTGCCAACGCAGAGAGGACCTTCCATGCGCCGGACCACCGCACGATTGCGCCTTGTCAACGTCCTGACCGCTCCCGCCGCGCGGGCGCGGCACGACCCCTACCGGTTCTTCGACCGCCTCCTCGACTCCGAGCGCTCGGCGAACGCGGGCGTGGGCCTGACGGCCGAGGACGAGGCGGAGCTGCAGCTGCTGCGCCGCTTCCTCGGGTTCATCGCCGACGTCCCGTCCTTGAGCGGCGTCGGCTGGCTCTCGGTGCAGGACATGGTGAAGACCCGCATCCGCAACCGCTTCCTGGTACGGCGGCTGCAGGCGGAGCACCCGGAGGTGCGCGAGGAGCGGATCGAGGCGCCGGTGTTCGTGATCGGGCTGCCCCGCACCGCGACGACGCTGACGCACAAGATCCTGGCGAACGCGCCGGGCGGGCGCGGGCCGTACATGTGGGAGATGGACAACATCGGGCTGCCGCGCCCGGAGGAGGAGGTGGCGCGGCTGCGCCGGCAGACGCAGCGGCGGCTCGACCAGATCCTCATGCTGAGCCCGTCGTGGTCGCGGATCCACCCGGTGCGCGCGGACTGGGTGGAGGAGATCTACTTCCTGCTCAACCAGAGCCGCCTGCACAACACGATGGCGCCGATGCCGGAGTACGTGGAGTTCCTGCGCTCGTACGACGCGCGGCCGGACTACCGGTTCGTGCGGGACGTGCTGCAGATCCTGCAGTTCCGGCGCCCGGCGCCGCGGTGGATGCTGAAGCACCCGGACTGCCTGGGGGAGACGGCGGCGATCCACCACGTGTTCCCGGACGCGAAGTTCGTGTGGACGCACCGGGACCCGCACACGGTGATGGGGTCGATGTGCTCGATGGCGGAGTCCCTGGGGTACCTGCACAACCACCCGAAGGCGGTGGACCCGAAGAAGATCGGCGAGGTGTGGCTCCAGATCCTCCCGGAGATGGTGGAGCGGGCGCGGCGCGAGCGGATCCAGATGCCGCGCGAGTCCACAGTGGATGTGGCGTACCACGCGATGATGGCGGACCCGTTCAGGTACGTGCCGGAGCTGTTCGACAAGCTCGACCTGAAGTGGACGGGCGCTGACGAGGACAACCTGGAGGAGGCGCTGAACCGCCCGCGGGACCAGCGCGGCCACGAGTACTCGATGGTGCACTACGGGCTCGACCCGGCGATGGTCGACGACGCGTTCGGGGACTACGGGCTGTTCGTGGACAACCTGACGGCGAGCGCGCGCTGACCGGTCATGCGGTGTAGTCGAGACTGGTGAGGGCGACGCCGCGGAACGCGGCGAGCTTCTCGGCCTCGGCTTCGATCGCCTTGCATTCGGGCGCTTCGAGATCACGCCAGGGTTCGACGGTGACGGTGAACTTCTTGCCGGATTTGCGGGGGCGCCAGACTCCGGCGATGCCGCCGTCGACGAGGACGGCGCCGGGCCTGCCGAGGACGGGCCAGAGGGCTTTGACCTTGGCGGGGTCGGTGACGAGCGTGGCGCGGTCGCGGGCCTGGAGGTAGAGGTCGTAGGGGCCGAGCAGCCGGGTTCCGGAGGCCTCGGCCGCTTGGAGCGCTGGGAGGTCGGCTTCGAGCATCCACCGGGTCTCGCCCTCGGCGCCGTCGTCGACCGTGACCTCGACGGCGTCGGCGGGCCAGTGGGCCTTGACCTCGCGGACGGGGGCGTCGACGTACTCGGCGACCTGCTTGTGGGTGGCCGGGCCGAGCAGGTGCAGGTAGGCGCGGACGGGGTCGAGGCGGTCCGCGTAGGCGTCGGCCACGGTGAAGCCGGGCATGGGCTGCAGGACGGGCGGGGAGGTGTCGGGCAGGAGTTCGAGCCCCGCGCGGACCGCGGAGAGCCGGAAGGGCATCTCGTAGAGGTGCACGGCGTCGCAGGAGCGGCAGTACCGCTGGTACGGCTCGGGCATGGCCTCGTGCAGGCGGGTGGACATCTCGCCTTTGACCATGGGCTCCTTGACGATCGTGCGCATCTGGCCGGCGACGGCGTCGAGGGCGTCGAGGACGGGGATGCCGGCGTCCTTGAGGGGCTTGGAGGCGTCGAAGATCCGCTTGGCGGCATCGGCCTCGGACCAGGGGGCGACGGCGGCGGCGACCTGCGGGGCGTCGGCGCGCCGGTAGCAGTGCGGTGCGCCGCGCAGGGTCCAGAACCACACGAGGTCGTCGTGGTGCTCGGCGGCGGCGCCGAGTCCGGCGGTGTCGACGCCGCGCACCTCGAGGCCCCAGAGCGCCCCGTCGGGGCCGGTGTCCTGCACACCGAGGTCGAGGGCGGCCGTGTCGGCGATCGTCCCGCTCTCGCGGTCGAGCTGCTGTGCCTGGACGCGGTAGCGCTGCACCTGCTGGCGTTCGATCATGCCCCCACGCTATCTCCGGGGACCGACACACGGGGTTCCATCGGGCCGCCGAAACGCTTCGGATGCCGCGATGAATCCGCGCGGCCCGGATCGTCTACATGTGCAAGAGCCCGCCACCCCTCCTGAAAGAGGCCCGTCATGCCGACCTACGACCGCACCGCCGACGACACCGTTCTCGCCACCACCGCCGCCGAAGGCCCCGGCAAGGGCCTCGACGTCACCACCTGGGTGTTCCAGATCCTCCTGGGCGTCTTCATGATCGCCGCCTCAGGCGCACCGAAGCTGTTCGCCGTCGAGTCCGCCGCCGAGGGCTTCGACCTCATCGGCTGGGGCGACTGGTTCATGTACCTGATCGGCGCCCTGGAGATCGCGGGCGGCATCGGCCTGCTCATCCCGCGCGTCGCCGGGCTGGCCGCGATCGGCCTGGGCCTGCTCATGATCGGCGCCGCGATCTTCAACGTCGCGCTCCTCGACTACCCCGTCATCACCCCGCTGATCCTGCTGGTCCTGTTCGCGGGGATCGCGTGGGTCCGGCGATACCAGACGCAGCGGTTCTTCGAGCACGGCTTCAAGTCCGTGCAATGACCCCGCGCAACGAGGGCCGGTGGCACCGCCACCGGCCCTTTCGCGTGCCCGCTCCGCATCGCATGCAAGACACTCAAGGCACCTGCTAACATATGTTTGCAGGTATTGGAGGCCGCATGGACGAAGGCATCCCGACCGGGGACGACCTGGTCGCGCTCCTGGCGGCACTCGCCAGTCCGCACCGGCTGCGCGTCGTGGCCGCCCTCGCGGGCGGGCGCAACTACGTGAGCCAGCTGGCGCGCGACCTCGGCATCAGCCGGGCGCTGCTCCAGGTCCACTTGAAGAAACTCGAAGCATCCGGCCTGGTCACCTCCGCGCTCGAAGTGTCGGAGGACGGCAAGGCCATGCACTACTACGAGGTCGTGCCGTTCGCGGTGCACCTCACCCCCGAAACCGTCGAGCGGGCCTCGACGAGCCTCACCACCTAGAAGGGACGCAGCAATGAACGAGCACGAATGGCCGGAGGTCATCGGCGCGATCGGCATGTTCGCACTCCTCATCGGCGTAGTGCTCTCGCTGATCTGGCGCAGTGCGTTCATCAAACGCGTCAAACTGCAGTACCGGCACGACGACCAGTACAAGGAGCTCGCCGCGAAAGCCCAGGAGGGCCAGGTGAAGATCGCCGAGCAGCTCGCGGTCGTCAACGAGCGCCTTGCCCGCATCGAGGCCGGCAACGCCTCGATCGAGGAGACCCTCAAAGTCGTCGAATAGCGCTCGTCCAGAAGCGCACTGGCGTCGGCACACCGACGTCGAACCGGGCCGTGAGCGGTCCGGGCCGTCGAGCGGCAACTCGACGGCCCGGACCCGGGCCTCCACCGCCGGGCGGCAACCCGGCGACTTCCACCCGAGGGAACGCACCACCTCGCCGCACGCAAAGCCGCGGCGAGTTCCGCAGGAGCGCCCCCAGAACAGGAAAGCAGACCGTGCTGCACCACACGACCGCAGACCCCCACGCCCCGACCCCGCCGCACACCCGCCGCGGCATCGTCGCGGCCGTCGCCGACTGGTCCGCCCGGCACCGGGCCCTCGCCATCGGCGGCTGGCTCGCACTCGTCGCCCTCGCCGTCCTCTCCGGCGCGATCCCACTGGGGGAGCAGGCCCGCGCGACCGACCCCGGCGAAGCGGGCGTCGCCGAGCAGCGCATCGACGCCGCAGGCGGCTACGCCGTCCGCGAGAACGTCCTCATCACCGGCCCCGGCACCGACGCCGCCGTCACCGACCTCGTGACCGCGCTCGAATCCATTTCCAGTGCCGCCTCCGGCGCCGCCCCCGAAGCGGTGGCCGACATCGGCTCCCCGCTCAGCGAGCACGGCGAGCGCTGGCTCGCCGACGACGGCGCCGCCCTCGTCACCTTCGCCATCCTCGGCCCCGACGCCGAATACGACGCCAACTACCGGGCCGTCCTCGACGCCGTCGCCGCCGTCCAAGCCGACCACCCCGACACCGAACTCCTGCAAGCGGGCGACGCCACCCTCTCCGGCGCCGTCGACGCCGGCATCAAAGACGACATGCACCGCGCCGAGACCACCTCGCTGCCGCTCACCGTCCTCGTCCTCCTCGCCGTCTTCGGCTCGATCGTGGCCGCCGGACTCCCGCTGCTCCTCGCCGCCACCAGCGTCGCCGGCGCCTTCGGCCTCCTCGCGCTCCTCGGCCACTGGCTCCCCTTCAACGGCGCCGGCTCCGCGATCGTGCTCCTCATCGGCATGGCCGTCGGCATCGACTACTCCCTGTTCTACCTGCGCCGCTTCAGAGAAGAACGCGCCGCCGGCCACGACCCCGACACGGCGCTGCGCACCACCGCCCGCACCTCCGGGCACGTCGTCGCCGCCTCCGGCCTCACCGTCATCGTCTGCATGGCCGGACTCCTCATCACCGGCATCGACGTCCTCAAAGGACTCGCGCTCGGCACCGTCCTCGTCGTCGCCCTCGCCGTCCTCGGCTCCATCACCGTCCTCCCCGCCCTCATCGCCACCCTCAGGCACCGCGTCGACGCCGCCCGCCTCCCCTGGATCGGCAAGCGCCGCATCAAAGCCGAACCCTCCCGCCTCTGGGAACGCATCGCCGCCCACGTCGTCCGGAGGCCCGTCCTCACCGGCGGCCTCGCCGCCGTCCTCCTCCTCATCGCCGCCACACCCGTCCTCGGCCTCCGCCTCCAAGACGCCGCCGTCACCGCCAGCCTCCCGCCCGGCACCTCCACCGCCGCCGACAACGCCGTCACCATGCAGGAGCACTTCCCCGGATCCGCCACCAGCGCCCGCGTCGTCATCACCCCCGACGACGGTCACCCTCTCGACACCGCCGCCCTGGAAACCGCCGTCGAACGACTCCACGCCGCGGCCGCCGCCAGCGACGGCCGCCTCCTCGAACCCATCACCACCACCAGCCTCGGCGACGCCCTCGTCATCCGCGTCCCCCTCGCCGGCGACACCACCGGCCCCGAAGCCGACGCCGCCCTCGCCCACCTCCGCGACCACGCCCTCCCCGCCGCCCTCGGCCACACCGACACGCAGACCGCCGTCACCGGCAAGACCGCACTCCCGCACGACTTCACCCAACAGCTCACCACCCGCACCCCCTGGGTGATCGCGTTCATCCTCCTGCTCGCCTTCGCCCTCCTCGCGGTCACCTTCCGCTCCTGGGCCCTCCCGCTCGCCTCCATCGCCCTGAACCTCCTGTCGATCGGCGCCGCCTGCGGCGCCCTCACCTGGGTCTTCCAAGGCGGCCACTTCGAGGACCTCCTCGGCTTCACCTCCTACGGCGGCGTCGTCAGCTGGATCCCGATCTTCATGTTCATCATCCTGTTCGGACTGAGCATGGACTACCACATCTTCGTGCTCTCCCGCGTCGCCGAACGCCGCCGGGCCGGAGCCGCCGGACGGGACGCCATCGTCGGCGGCATCGCCGCCAGCGCCGGCGTCGTCTCCAGCGCGGCGCTCATCATGACCGGTGTCTTCTCCGTGTTCGTGACCCTCTCCGCCATCGAGTACAAGATGCTCGGCCTCGGCATGGCGCTGGCGATCCTCCTCGACGCGACGGTCGTGCGCGGCGTCCTGCTCCCGGCGGCACTGGCGCTCATGGGCGACCGCGCCTGGGGCCGGGCGCTGCACTGAAGGGCCGCAACGAAAAAGAGGGGCCGCCCAGTTTGCAGGCTGGGCGGCCCCTCGCTGGAGTGCGGTCGTTGCCAGGCGTCGGCGTGCGCGGCGCGGCGGCGGGCGAGCACGGTGACGGCGATGCCGCCGGCCATGAGCACCGCCCGAACCTGAAGCCGGCCTTAAGTCACCTGAAGTCGACCCCAGGATTCGCGGGCGACGCCGAAGGGGCGCGCCGAGCCGATCGCGAAGCGGTCGCAAGTGAGGCCAAGCGGGCACTGGGTGTGTGCCGGACCCCGGCCCGATGCGGTGTCTGCTAGAAACCTCACATGGCTGAGAAAACCGGATTGCCCCTGCGCAGAAGTCTCGCGAACACCCCGCCGCTCGCCGCCGGCATACTCTTCGGCATCGGTCTGGCGATCGCCACCGCCGCCGTGTGGGCCGTCCAGGAACTCGGCACCGTCATCACCGCCCTCATCGTCGCCGCGTTCCTCGCGGTCGGCCTCGAACGCATCATCAGCGGAATGACCAAGCGCGGCATGCCCCGCTGGCTCGCGATGACCATCCTGTTCCTCGGCGTCGCCATCGTCCTCTGCGGCGGCATCGCCGCGATCATCCCCGCGATCGTCCGCGAATCCGCCGAGTTCGTCGAGAATGCCCCCGGCTACTACGAGACCTTCATCAACAGCCGGCTCGTCGACAGCTTCGGCGGCAAGGACGGCCTGCTCCAGCGCGCCGAAGGCGCACTCACCGCAGGGAACATGACCAAGGCGCTCGGCGGCGTCGCGGGCGGCGTCGCGTCCTTCTTCGGCGGTCTGGTGTGGACGATCACCACGATCCTGCTGACCATCTTCATCCTCGCCGCCTACGTCCAGCTGCGCAAAGGCGTGATCCGTCTCGTCGCCGCCTCCCAGCGCGAGCAGACCGAGCGGATCCTCGAAGGCATCCTCCGCCAGATCGGCGCCTACCTCATCGGCGCCCTCGCGATCGGGGCGCTCGCCGGCATCTCGTCCTGGATCTTCATGGCCATCGTGGACATCCCCTACGGCGCGCTGCTCGCGCTCCTGGTCGCACTGCTCGACCTCATCCCGCAGATCGGCGCGACCATCGGCGCCGTCGTCGTCACTCTCGTCGCCCTCGCCGTCTCGCCCATGACGGCCGTGGCCTCGGCGATCTTCTTCGTCGCCTACCAGCAGTTGGAGAACTGGGTCATCTACCCGACGGTCATGCGCAGCGCGGTGAAGGTATCGAACCTCGCGGCGATCGTCGCCGTGCTCGTCGGCGGCACCCTCTTCGGCGTCGTCGGCATCGTCCTCTCGGTCCCGATCTACGCGGCGATCCGCCTGATCGGCAAGGAGCTCGTGCTCCCGCGCCTCGACAAGTCCTGACCGGACCCGAACGCGACGAGGCCGGAGGCGCATACCCGCACGCGCCACCGGCCTCGTCTTCGCATCCAGGATAGGCCGCCCGTGCAAGCCCGCCCGCTCTGACCTCCCCGAACGTTCGGCATCGGCCATCGAGGCCACGCCGCGGGCGAGACCGCGGCCTGCGGGAGCCGGGACTCAGCCTGCAAGAGCAGGGCGCTTCCGCTTGGGGCTTGAGGCGGGACGGGTTTAGAGTCGACGCGAGAGACCTTGGGGGACAAGGACTCCACCCCGATGGAAGGACACCCCGATGGGCGACGGCGACACCACGATCTACGAGCGGATCGGCGGCGACGGCACCCTGCGCGGGACCGTCGACGCGTTCTACGGCTCAGTGCTCCACGACCCGGTCCTGCAGCCGCTGTTCGGCGCCGGCGCTGCTCACCACGTCGACCACCTCACCGCATTCCTCGCGGAAGTCTTCGGCGGCCCGGCCCGGTACACGGACGAACTCGGCGGCTTCGACACGCTCCTCACCGCCCACCGCGGACTCGCCATCACCGACGAGCAGCGCGCCCGCTTCATCGAACTCTTCGACCGCGCGGTCACCGAGCACGGCCCCGCCGACGACGAGCTCCGCGCCTCGCTCCACGAATACATCGTCTTCGGCACCGAAGTGGCGCAAGTGAACTCCCACGCAAAGGGTGATGACGACCTGCACCCGTGCCAGGAAGTGCCGCACTGGCCGTAACGGGTGCGCCAGGCCACGGGGCGCTGCCGCACTGGAGCCGGCCCGCCGTGTTCAGCCCGACTCCCTGCGGCGCGGGCCGGCGCGCGGTGCCGCGCGTAGGGCATGCCCCTTCCCACCCGCATCCGCCTCCGACCAACCGAAAAGGACCACACTCCCACATGGGTCCGACATTCGGGTGTTCGTACAGGTCAGTGCAATATTGCTGCGGTCAGCCCGTGGCGAGCTTGGCCGCGAAGGCGATCATGACTGCGCCGACGAGGCCGTTGCCGGCGGCGGCGAGGCGCCTGCGGCGGCGGAAGGTCTGGGCGAGGCCGTTGCCGGCGACGATGAGCGTCGACAGGTAGACCATCGAGCAGATCTGCAGGATCACGAAGAGCACGCCGTAGCTGAGCACCGGGTACGCGTAGGCCGGGTCGACGAACTGCACGAAGAACGCGACGAAGAACAGGATCGCCTTCGGGTTCAAGAGGCTCGCGATGAGCGCCCGCACGAACGGCCGCTCGTTCGCCGCGCCCGCGTCCAAGGTCTTCGCCTCCAGCGGATCGCCCCGCCGCACCGCGCGCCAGGTCTTCCAGCCGCCTCGAAGCAGCCCGAACGCCAGGAACGCCAGATATGCGACGCCCGCCCACCGCACCAGGTTGTACAGCACCGGCGAAGCCGCGAACATCGAAGCGAGACCCGCAGCCGAGGCCACCATCAGCACCGAATCGCCGAGGAACACCCCCGCCGCGGCCTGGAACCCGGCCCGACGCCCCTTCCTCGACGCCACCGACAGGACATAGAGGGAGTTCGGGCCCGGCAGCAGGATGATGAGCACGGTGGCGACGACATAAGTCCACAGATCGACGGTGCCGAACACGGGCGGTTCCTCTCAGGGGCCGAGCAGTCGAGCGGGAGGGGCGGGCGGACGCAGCGCGTCCTGCGAAACCTGGCCAGTCTAAGGCCGCCGTGAGCTCGGCGGCAACCGTGATCTCGTTGCCGCCGACGACGGAGACGTAGCAGCGGGCGACGGACCCGGCAAAGGCAACGGCCTTGACGGTGCCGACCTGATAGAGCGTGACCATCGTAGGGTCGATGAGGCTGCGGCCGGGTTCGATGGAGAGGCGCCGTGGGTCTGGGCGGAGTCGCCCTGGGCGTCGCGGCCGCCCGGCATGGACGTCGAGGTGCCTTGGTATGGCATGTGGCATATCACCGGTCACATGGCACCGGCGCGGACTCCGGTGTCGCTGATCCTCCTGCGGTAGGTGACATATCAATGGCCGCGCGACCCTGGTCGGGCTCAGCTGCCGCCGCTTCGGCGCTGGCGCACCATGCCTCGAAACAGCTCCTTCGGGCTCGGCGCCGGAGGCAGTGGCTCTGAGCCGCTCTCCGAGAACGCCCGCAGCATCTGGCCCACCAGCCGCTTCGACGCCGCCGCACCCGCGTCACCGACCGCCCCCAGCACCCCCGCATTGGCCATCAACAGGATCGGCAGGTCCTCGGGGGAGAAGTCCTCCCGCAGGCGCCCCTCCCGCTTCGCCCGGCCGATCAGCTCCGTGAACGCCTCGAACGCCTCCTGGCGCTGGCGTTCGAGCACCTTCGCCGTGCCGTAGTTCATGGTGAGGACCTCCGCGAACCCGCGGTTGGCGGCCTGCAGCGCGCAGACGGTCTCGACATAACCCCGGAACCCCTCCCAGGCGCTCTCCGCATCCCGCGCGGCCACCGCGGCGTCCCGGTTGCGCTGCATGGCGTCCTCGAAGACCGCCGTGATGAGGTCCATGCGAGTGGGGAACCGGCGGAAGAGCGTCGCGATGCCCACGCCGGCCGCCCGGGCGATGCCCGCCATGGACGCACTGAGCCCTTCGCGCCGGTAGACCTTCCGAGCCGCCTCGACGATCCGGTCGCGGTTCTGCTCGGCGTCGCTGCGCAGCCGCCGGGCACGCTTGCACATGCCGCTCTCAGAGCTCGGTTCCATGACCACATCCTAACCAAGTGGAGTGACCTATCCGCTTATGCTGCTACACTCGGCAGCGAATAACGGAAAGACCGCTCCACTTACTGAACGGCCCCCGAACCACCCGTCTCGCAGGGAGATACCGCCCCCATGAACGTGTTCCTCTGGATCCTCCAAGGCCTGCTCGCAGCCGCCTTCCTCGTCGCCGGCACCATGAAGGCGACCCAGCCCAAGGAGAAACTCGCCCCGAAGATGGGCTGGGTGAACGACTTCTCCACCGGAACGGTCAAGCTCGTCGGCATCGCCCAGCTCGCCGCCGCGCTCGGCCTCGTCCTGCCCGCCCTCACCGGCATCGCGGGGGTCCTCACGCCGCTCGCCGCGGTCGGCCTGGGCCTGATCATGCTCCTCGCCGCGGTCTACCACGTGCGCAAGGGCGAGTACTCCAGCATCCCCGTCAACGTCGTGATCCTCGTCCTCGCCGGGATCGTCGCCTGGGGCCGGTTCGGCCCGTACGCCTTCTAGCCGGCCCGAACCGCGTTCACGCTGCGGCGCCCGCCCGCAGGCGCCGCAGCATCCTCGCGTCCGCGAAGCCGACCGCCCGCGCCGCCGATTCGACCGTGGCCCCCTGACCGATCAGGTGCTCCGCCCGCTCGAGACGCAGCAGCGACTGGTACCGCAGCGGCGTCAAGCCCGTGGCCTCCGCGAACCGCCGAGTGAGCGTCCGCTGCGAGACGCCGGATGCGGCCGCCAGCTCGGGCAGCGGCAGCGCCTTCGTGAATTGGGCGTCGATCCGGTCCTGCACCCGGTGCACCGTGTCCGACAAGTGCGAGCGGTGCCGCAGCATCGCGCTCGCCTGCGGATCGTCCCCGTTGCGGCGCGCGTAGACCACCATCTCCCGCGCCACCTTCGCCGCCAGCGCCGGTCCGTGCCGCACCGCGACGAGATGCAGCGCCAGGTCGATGCCGCTCGCGATCCCCGCCGAGGTGATCACGCGGTCGTCCTCGGTATATAGGACGTCACGTATCACTGCGGCGTCAGGGAAGCGGCGCGCCAGCTCCTCCTGCAGGTCGTGGTGCGTCGTGCACCGCCGCCCGTCGAGCAGGCCCGCCTGCCCGAGCGCGAACGCGCCCGAGCAGACGCTCGCGACCGTGCCTCCGCGCCGATGATGCTCGAACAGGTTCCGCGCCTGGGACGCCGAGAGCCGCGGGCCGCCCGCGGTCCCGGGGGACCGCCAGCCCGGCACCATGACCAGGTCGTCGGTGCCGAGCTGCGGCCACATGGTCTCGGCGTTCACCGAAAGCCCTTGGGCCGTGGCCACTTCGGGCTCGTCCGCGACATACCGGAGCCGGTAGTCGGGCGAGGCGCCGGAGTCGGAGAGCACGTCTGCGGCGGTCGAGAAGACCTGCGCCGCGCCCGCCAGATCGAGCAGGTGCAGCTTGGGCACCAGCAGGAAGACCACCTCGGACACCGCGCCCCCTCAGCATTCAGTCGGAAGGACGATCCTGCCACTCGCGCACCAGCGCGTCCACTCCCGTCACTGTCGCGAACCGCCCCGCCAGCGCGTACTCGGTCCGCTCGATGATCGCGTCCGTCCCCAGCGTGCGCGGGTCCGCGAGGAGCTCCTCCAGGCTCCGGTCCTGCGGGGCGTCCCGGTGCGGGATCGGGTTGGTCGCGGTCGCGTCGGTGACGAACACGGTCCGGTAGCCGAGGTCGGAGGCGACCCGCGCGTTCGTCTCGCAGCACTGCTCGGTGCGGATGCCGGTCACCACGACCTCGCCGACGCCGTGCTGGGTGAGGATCTGCTGCGCGTTCGTGGTGGTGAAGGCGTTGTGCGAGGTCTTGAACAGTTCCGGTTCGCCCGCAAGGGGTTTGAGCCCGGGCAGGTATTCGACGAAGCCCCTCGCGGGGTCGAACACGTTGCCGGTGTCCGGTTCGACATGACGGATCCACACCACCAGGTCGCCCTTGTCGCGGGCGGTCTCGACGAGCGGATTGATCTTGTCGACGATGTCGGGGTTCGAGATCGCGGCCCAGATGGGTCGCCGGCGGAAGGATTCCTGGACGTCGATGACGAAGAGTGCGGTTCTCATGCGGTCAATCGTCGTTCCCCGGAGGCCTTGCGGCCAGGCACGATCGCGTCCCGCTGCGGACCGATCCGGTCAGCTTTCGCAGGAGGTATGGCCGTGCCGCCCGACCTCCGCGACCCGGTCTTGACCCGGTCGGGCTGCGGAGGTTCAGACGGCACGGCGGCTTCGGGGGGGTCCTTACAGCGTGCCCAGCGTCCGCAACCCCGGCAGCGCCCTGCCGTCGAAGTCGAACAGGGCCTGGTTCTCCCAGCCGTTGCCGCTGGTCGGGTCGGCCGGGTCCCAGCCGGCGCCGGCGACGCCGGTCCAGGTGGCCTCCCACCAGAACAGGCCCTTGCCGAGCCCGTCCGGCACGGCCTTGACCACGTCGGCGATCGCCTCGATCCAGTACGACTGGTTCTCCGGGCTCGACGGGAAGCCCGGCACCGGCTCGGGGTCGGTCATGATGTTCGCGAACCCGTCCGAGTCGCCGGTGGTGAACGGGTATGCCGTCTCGACCAGGTACAGCGGCTTGCCGTACCGGACGGCCAGGTCGTTCAGGTTCGCGGCCAGGCCGGAGAGCTCGCCGTGCCAGTACGGGTAGAACGACGCGCCGATCGCGTGGAACGGCACGCCGTTCGCGACCGCGTTGTCGAAGAACCACTGGAACGCGCCGCTGTTGCCGCCTTCGGCGAGGTGCAGGATCGTCTGCGCCTTGGGGAGGACGTCGGCCACCGCGTCGCAGCCGGCCGTCAGGAGCCCTGCCATCTGCTCGAGCTGGTCCCAGCGCCCGTCCGGCCAGATGAGTCCGCCGTTGGTCTCGTTGCCGATCTGCACGAGCCCCGGCTTGACGCCGGCCCGCTTGAGCGCGCCGAGCACGTCGGCGGTGTGCTCGTACACCGCGGTCTTCAGCTCGGCGAAGCCGAGACCGGCCCAGGCCGCGGGCTTGTACTGCTTGCCCGGGTCGGCCCATGTGTCCGAGTAGTGGAAGTCGACGAGGAGGTCCATGCCGGCGCGCTTGGCGCGCTTGCCGAGTTCGACGACCTGGGTCTTGGTGTTGTAGCCGTCGGCGGGGTCGACCCACACCTTGGCGCGGATGCAGTTGACGCCGTTCTCGGCGAGGATCGTGACGGCGTCGCCGCGGCGGCCGTCGGCCCGGCGGTAGACCGCGCCGTAGTCCTCGTTCTTGATCAGTCCCGAGATGTCGGCGCCGCGCACGAAGCGGGACCTGCCGGGGCACTCGGTCGGAGCGGCCGAGGCGGTGGTCGCCGTGGCGGCGGCGGCGCCGACGGCGGCCGCACCGGCGGCGGTGAGCGCGGTTCTGCGTTTCATGGCTTTCCTATCGAGGAGTCGGGGGAGGCGGGCGGGCCCCGAGTGCGGGGACCGGCCCGCCAGGAGGGGGTCTAGAGGGTGCCGAGCGTCTTGAGCGCCGGGGTCGCCTTCCACGCGAAGTCGAACAGGGCCTGGTTCTCCCAGCCGTTCTTGCTGTTCGGGTCGTACGGGTCCCAGCCGTTGCCGGCGACGGCGGTCCAGGTGGCCTCCCACCAGAACACGCCCGCGCCGCGGCCGTTCGGCACGGCCTTCACGACGTTGGCGATCGCGGTCAGCATGTTGGACTGGCCCGTGTAGCTGGCCGGGTAGCCGGAGACGGGGGTCGCGGCGCTGATGATGTTGCCGAAGCCGTCGCGGTCGCCGGGGTTGAACGGGTACGCGGTCTCGACCACGTACACGGGCTTGCCGTAGCGCGAGGCCATGTCGTTGAGGTTCGACTGGAGGCCCGAGAGCGAGCCGTGCCAGTACGGGTAGTAGGAGGCGCCGATGGTGTCCCAGGTGACGCCGCGGGCCTTCATGGCGTCGAAGAACCAGCGGAACAGCGAGTTGTTGCCGCCCTCGGCGAGGTGCAGCATGACCTTCGCGGCCGGGACCGTGGCGCGCACGGCGTTCACGCCCGAGATGAGGAACTGCGCGAGGTTGTCGAGCTGGTCGTAGCGGCCGGTGGGCCACAGCATCCCGCCGTTGAGCTCGTTGCCGACCTGCACCATCTGCGGGGCCGCACCGGCGGACACCATCGCGCCGAGGACGTCGGCGGTGTGGTTGTAGATCGCGGTCTTCAGCTGCGCGACACTGTAGTTCGCCCAGGCCGCGGGCTTGGTCTGCGCGCCCGGGTCGGCCCAGGTGTCCGAGTAGTGGAAGTCGACGAGGACGTTCATGCCGGCCGCGCGGGCGCGCTTGGCGACGTTGACGACGTGGGTCTTGTTGTTGTAGCCGTCGGCGGGGTTGACCCAGACCTTCAGGCGGATCCAGTTGACGCCGCTCTTCTGGAGGATCCAGATCGCGTCCTCCTTCCAGCCGTCGGCCCACATGTACACGCCGTCCTTGGCTTCGGACTTGGCGAGGCTGGAGATGTCGGCGCCGCGCGCGAACGCGGTCTGGGCGCCTGCGGACTCGGCGGTGCCGAGCGCCAGGGCGGGCGCGGCGAGTGCCGCGGCCGCGGTGGTGAGTGCGGTCCTTCGCTTCATTGCGAGCACTTCCTTCAGAGGTAGAGCCTTAAGAGGTAGAGCCTTAAGAGGTGGTGCGGCCGGAGCCGCGGAGGGTTCAGCTCCCCGCGTGCGCGAGGACGACGACCGCTCCGGCGGGAACCGGGACGCCGTCTGCGTAGTCGGCGCCGGTGAGGGCGTCGGTGCCCCGGAGGTCCGGGACGTGCTGGTCCTGACCGGTGTGGTTGATCAGGAAACTGAGGGGGCCGCGGCGGACCGCTTCGAGCCCGTCGGGAAGGCCTTGCGGCCGTTGGACGCCCGCGCCGTCGAGCACTTGGGCGAGGAGCTCGCGCAGGCCGGTGGCGTCGTCGAGCGCGGTCGCCGCGTACCAGGCGGTGCCGGAGCCGACGCGGTGCCGCGTCACGGCGGGGCGGCCCGCGTCGGGGCCTTCCCCGAACGCCGCCACGGCCTCGGCGCCGTCGAGGCGCACGTGCTCGGACCAGATGCGCCCGCTCGCGCCCGAGGTGAGGGCGAGCCGGGCGCCCTCGTGCAGGGGGTGGTACTCCTCGACCCACAGGCCGAGCGTCTCCCGCAGCACTGAGGCGTGCGCGCCGGGGTGCACGGTGTCGTGCTCGTCGACGACCCCGGAGAAGTAGGAGACGAGCAGGTGGCCGCCGTCCTCGACGTACCCGCGGAGGTTCTTGGCGGCGGAGGCGGTGAGCAGGTAGGAGGACGGCGCGATGACGGCCTTGTAGCGGCCGAGGTCGGACTCGGGGTGGGCGAAGTCGACGGTGACGTGCTGCTTCCACAGCGACCCGTAGTACGCCTCGACGCGCTCGCGGTACTCGAGCTCCACCGAAGGGCGCCATTCGAGTTCGAGGGCCCACCAGGACTCCCAGTCCCACAGGACCGCGACCTCGGCGTGCACCTCGGATCCGACCACAGTGGAGAGCTTCTCGAGGTCGTTGCCCAGCTGCACGACGTCGCGCCACACCTGGGTGTCGGTGCCGCCGTGGGGGAGCATCGCGGAGTGGAACTTCTCGGAGCCGGCGCGGGAGGCCCGCCACTGGAAGAACATGAGGCCGTCGGCGCCGCGGGCGACGTGGGCGAGGGAGTTGCGGCGCATCTCGCCGGGGGTCTTGGCGATGTTGCGCGGCTGCCAGTTCACGGCGGAGGTGGAGTGCTCCATGACCATCCACGGCCCGCCGGCGACGGCGCGGGTGAGGTCGGCGCTCATGGCGAGCTCGATCTCGTGCTCCTCGCGCTCGGCGATGAGGTAGTGGTTGTTGGAGACGACGTCCACGTGCTCGGCCCAGCGGAAGTAGTCCATGTCCTTGCAGTTGGGCACCATGAAGTTCGTGGTCGCGGGGGCCGGGGAGTGGCGGGCGATGACGTGGCGCTGGAGCCGGTAGTTGGCGAGGTGCGCGTCGTTGGAGAAGCGCATCCAGTCGAGCTGCAGGGCGGGGTTGACGCCGGGCGGGGCGATCGCGGGGGCCTCGACCTGGTCGAACTCCCGGTACGTGAGGCCCCAGAAGGCGGTGCCCCAGGCCTCGTTGAGGGTGTCCACGTCGCCGTACTTGGCGGCGAGCCAGCGGCGGAAGTGCGCGGCGGACTCGTCGCAGTAGCACTGGACGTTGGCCCAGCCGTACTCGTTGTGCAGGTGCCACATCTGGACGGCGGGGTGCTCGCCGTAGCGGGCCGCGAGCTGCTCCACGATGGACTCGCACGCGTCGGTGTAGACCGGGTGCGAGGGGCACACGCCGTGGCGGGAGCCGGAGGCCATGGCGCGGCCCTCGGAGTCGACGAGGCGGATCTCGGGGTGCGCGCGGCGCAGCCACGAGGGCGGGGCGGACGTGGGGGTGCCCAGGTCGACGCCGATGCCGCCGTCGTGCAGGAGGCCGATGACCTTGTCGAGGCCGGTCCAGTCGTACTCGCCCGGGGCGGGCTCGATGATCCCCCAGTTGAAGATCCCGAGGCTGACGAGGTTCACCCCCGCCTCGCGCATGAGGCGGACGTCCTCGTGCCAGACCTCCTCGGGCCACTGTTCGGGGTTGTAGTCGCCTCCGTAGCGAATGGTCTGCACCGCGTGTCTCCTGTGAGGTTCCTTGCATCAATGCCTGTGAACGTGCACAGTACTCGACGCCCAGAGATCGCGCAACCTGAGGTTCTGTCGAGCGTCGTTTCAAAATTGTGATCGTTTCATGAAGAATCTTTGTTCTAAAAGCGGACATTAGGCGCAAAACTTGGTTGCTAACTGCGATGCGAGTCGCTAGATTCGTGTAAACGTTCACAGCCCGGTGGCGCGATTCATACGCCCAGCGCCGACCAGGCCACCACTCACCGAGACAAGGACTTGACATGCGCAGCAAAGGTGCTCACGCGGGACCCTCCCTCAACCGCCGCAACCTCCTCGCACTCGGCGGCGGCGTCGCCGCGGCCGGGACCCTCGCCGCCTGCGGCGGGCCCGAGGAAGACGAGAACGCCCAGAGCGGCGGCCTCGAGTGGGACGCCGACGCCCTGCAGTACGTGATGGAGGAGGACGTCGCCTCCGGCAAGGCCGCCCTCAAGGTCTGGTTCGAGCAGGACTACGTGGCCGAGGCGATCATCGCCGCCTTCACCGAGCAGTTCAAGGGCGTGAAGGTCGAGTACGAGCTCGTGCCCCAGAACGACGCCGTCGAGAAGATGACCACCGCCGGCGAGGCCGGGCAGGGCGCCGACGTCTACATGTCCTTCTACGACCAGCTCTCCCGCGCCATCGACCAGGGCGTGGCCGCCCCCCTCGGCGAGTACGAGACCGTGCTCAAGGGCCGCATGAGCGAGACCTTCACCGGCGTCGTCTCCGGCGGCGACGACGGCACCATGCACGCCGTCCCGGTCACCACCGAGTCGATCGCGCTGTTCTACAACAAGACCCTCCTCAAGGAGCTCACCGGCTCCGACGCCCCGGCCGCCACCTGGGAGGACATCAAGGCCCTCGCCGCCGAGTACAACGACCCCTCCAAGAACCAGTGGACCGTCCAGTTCACCCCCGGCGAGGTCTACCACGCCTACTCGATCCTCTCCGCGGTCGGCTGGCAGCTCTACCCCGACCTCGACCCGGCCAAGCCGAACTTCGACGACCCGAAGCTCATCGCGGCCCTCGACTACTACGCGGGCCTGCGCGAGGTCTTCGACGTCCCCGCCGCCGACGCCACCGAGGAGAACATCCGCCAGGAGTTCGCCGCCGGCAACACCCCTTACGCGATCAACGGCCCCTGGGCCTTCGCCGACTCCGACGCCGGCGCCGAGGCCAACGGCTTCGAGTACGGCGTCACCGTGCTCCCGAGCGTCGCCGGCGGCGAACCCGCCAGCTCCTTCGCCGGCATGCACACCGCCGTCGTCTCCGGCTACACCAAGTACCCCGCCGCCGCCCGCGTCTTCGCCGCGTTCCTGGCCTCCGACGCCGGCGCCGCCGCCCTCTACGCCGCCACGGGCCAGATCCCGGCCCTCAACGCCGACCTCCTCGCGGGCATCGAAGGCCTCGCCGACGACCCGCACGTCGCCGGCATCGTCGAGCAGTCCGCCCAGGCCGACCTCATCCCGCAGGTCCCCGAGTACTTCTGGGAGGTCGGCAACACCCTCGCCGTCGACGTCTGGGACTCCCTGAGCTCCGCCGCCGACGCCCAGACCAAGGCCGTCGACACCTACAACGAGCTGCACGGACTGTAGGGCAACGCAACCGATGAGCAACGCTCCAAGCAGCAGGCTCCCCGCACTGGTGCCAGGCCTCGCCTCGGCGCTGGTGTGGGGGGCCGGCCAGCTCCTCAACCGCCAGGCGGGCAAGGCCGCCTTCTACTTCGCGTTCTTCGCAGGCCTGGTCGGCTGGGAGATCGCCTCCGGCAACTACTACGCCGGAATGGACTTCACCGCGCGCGGCAACGGCGGGTTCTTCGTCAAGGGCCTGTGGGGCCTGTTCACCCTCGGCACCCAGTCCCGGCAGATGACCCTCACCGGGCTCTCCGAAGGCGACAACTCCATCACCCTCCTGGCCAGCGGCCTCATCGCGCTGCTCGTCCTCGCCCTCCTGGCCGTCATCTGGATCTGGGGCGTCCGCGACGCCGCCGCCTACCGCGCCACCCTCAACACCGGCGGCCCCCGCGAGTCCTCCGCGGCCTACTACCGGCGCCTGTGGGACAGCGCGTTCGCGTACATCATGCTCTCGCCGGGCCTCGTGCTCGTCGTGTTCATGTCCGTCCTGCCGGTCCTGTTCGTCATCCTCGTCGCCTTCACCAACTACAACCGCGACCACCTGCCCCCCAAGAACCTCGTCGAATGGGTCGGCTTCGACAACTTCGGCGCGATCCTCTCCGGCTCGGCCTGGACCGACACGTTCCTCGGCGTCCTCGCCTGGACCTTCGTGTTCGCGCTCGTCACCACCGTCGCCTCCTACGCGCTCGGCTTCTTCCAAGCCGTGCTCCTGGCCAACAAGAAGGTCAAGGCCCCGCGCGTGTGGCGCTCGATCTTCCTGCTGCCCTGGGCGGTCCCCGCGATCGTCTCCGCCCTGGTCTTCCGCTCCATGTTCAACGGCCAGTTCGGACCCGTCAGCCAGTGGCTCGTCGACGTCGGCCTCACCGACGACCGCATCTACTGGTTCACCGACGCCTCGAACCCCAACCTCGCCCGCGCCGTGGTGCTCCTCATCAACCTGTGGCTCACCTTCCCGTTCTTCATGGCCCTCGTCGGCGGCGTGCTCACCAACATCGACGCCAGCTACTACGAGGCCGCCCGCATGGACGGCGCCAGCGCCCTCCAGCAGCTGCGCCACATCACCCTGCCGGTGGTCCACAAGACCGTCGCGCCGCTGCTCATCCTCTCGTTCGTGTCCAGCTTCAACAACTTCGGCGTGGTCTACTTCCTCACCGAAGGCGGCCCCGACAACGCCGACTACCGGTTCGCGGGCAGCACCGACCTGCTCGTCACCTGGCTGTTCAAGCTCACCTTCGAGACCCAGCTCTACAACATCGGCGCCGTGATGAGCCTCTTCATCTTCCTCATCGTCGGCACGATCTCCGTGTGGAACCTCAACCGCTCCAAGGCGATTCGGGAGCTCTGACCATGACCGCCAAGACCATCGAGCGCCCCGCCCCGAGCGGGACCGCCACACCCCCGCGCCGCCGCAGGCGCCCCCGCGGCGAAGGCCTCTCCACAGTCCTCATCCACCTCGAGCTCGTCCTCGTCGCCGCCGTCGTGATCTTCCCGCTCCTGTGGGTCGTCGGCGCCTCCCTCAGCCCCGGCGACGGCCTCGGCGAGGTCTCGCCGTTCCCGTCCGAGGCGACCGTCGACCACTACGTGAACCTCTTCACCGAGACCGCGTACGGCCGCTGGTACCTCAACTCGCTCTACGTCGCCGTCCTCAACATGGCCGGCTCCGTCGTGCTCGCGGCCGTCTGCGGATTCGTGTTCTCGCGCGTCAAGTTCAAGGGCCGCAAAGCGGGGCTCCTGAGCATCCTCATCCTGCAGATGTTCCCGGCCTTCCTGGCCGCCATCGCCGTGTACATGCTCTTCCTGAACTTCGGCCTGCTCGACTCGCTCACCGGCCTCGCACTCGTGAGCATCGCCGGCGCTCTGCCGTACAACATCTGGCTCATGAAGGGCTACACGGACAACCTGCCCGCGAGCCTCGACGAGGCCGCCGCGATCGACGGGGCCGGGCGGCTCACGATCTTCGTGAAGATCATCCTGCCGCTCATGCGCCCGATGCTCACCTTCGTGGCGATCACGCAGTTCACGCTGCCGTGGATGGACTTCATCCTGCCCCGGCTCGTGCTGCAGAGCGCGGACAAGCAGACCGTCGCCCTCGGCCTGTTCAACATGATCAGCTCCGAGTACGCCAACTCGTACACCACGTTCGCCGCCGGCGCCGTCGTACTCGCCCTGCCGATCACGATCCTCTACATCGTCCTCCAGCGCTACCTGGTGACCGGCGCGAGCGCCGGCGCCGAGAAGGGCTAGGTCCCATGCCGACTCCCATCAGGGGCGCCGACGTCTCGATGACCGCCGAGATCGAGCAGCTCGGCGCGGTCTTCCGCGCCGACGGCACACCGCACGACCTCTTCGAGCTCCTCGCGGCCCAAGGCGTCAACTGGATCCGCCTGCGCCTGTGGGTGGACCCGCGCGACGAGACCGGCGCCCCGTACCTGGGCGGCACGAACGACCTCGCGACGACGGTCGCGCTGGCCCGCCGCGCCAAGGCGGCGGGCCACGCGGTCCTGCTCGACCTGCACTACTCGGACTTCTGGACCGACCCGAAGAAGCAGTCCACGCCGAAGGCCTGGCGCGACCTCCAAGGGGCCGCACTCGAAGCGCGTGTGCACGACTGGACCTCGGACGTCCTCGCCGCACTGGAAGCGGCCGGGGCCCCGCCCGACATGGTCCAGGTCGGCAACGAGATCACCAACGGGATGCTCTGGCCCGAAGGCCGGACCCCCCGGTTCATCGACGCCGAACGCCGCTTCGACGGAGAGGACCCGGCCGCGTTCGACCGGCTCACCGGACTCCTCGCCGCCGGGACCGCCGCCGTCCGCGAGGCGGGTCTTGCGAACGGCGCCGGCGCGCAGGTGATGATCCACCTCGACTTCGGCGGCGCGAACGAGCTCTACCGCGGCTGGTTCGACCAGGCCACCGCACGCGGCCTCGACTTCGACGTCATCGGCCTGTCCTACTACCCGTACTGGCACGGGACCCTGCAGGACCTGGGCGCCAACCTGAACGACCTCGCCGGCCGCTACGGCAAGGACCTCGTGGTCGTCGAGACCGCGTACGCCTGGACCGGTGAGTCCCCGGCCGGGCACCACCAGGTGTTCAAGCCCGAACTCGCCGAGGCCGGCGGCTACCCGGCCTCGCCCGAGGGGCAGACCGCGTTCCTGCGCGATCTCTACGCCACTGTGGATGCCGTGCCCGGCGGGCGCGGCCTCGGCATCGTCTACTGGGAGCCCGCGTGGCTCCCGGTCGACGGCACCACCTGGGCCTCGCGGGCCGGTATGGAATACGGCGACGACGTGGTCGACGAGACCGGCAGCTCGTGGGCCAACCAAGCGCTGTTCGACTTCGACGGCAACGCGCTGGCGTCGCTGCGGGCGCTCGGCGGCGGGTGAAGCCGTTGCGGCGCAGCCGTTCGGACGCTTCGTCCGGCATCGGCGGAGAGGCCGCCGTCCCCTTGGGCGGCCTCCCCGCGCACCGCTCGACCGGAGCTTCGGAGCGGGCCTCGGTCCGGACCGCTGCTCCAGGGCGAGTGATAATCGAGTGAGACACAGGGGAGAGCTGAGCATCTTGACACGGAAACGACCGACGATCCACGACGTGGCCGAGGCCTCGGGCGTCTCGCGCGGCACGGTCTCCCGCGTCCTCAACGGCAAGGCGAACGTCTCGCTGTCGGCCGAGGCGGCGGTGCGCCGCGCGGTCGCCGAGACCGGGTACGTCGTGAACCGGGCCGCCCGGAGCCTGAAGACGAGCCGGACGGGTTCGATCGTCATGGTGCTCTCGGAGCCCCAGGAGCGGCTGTTCGAGGACCCGAACTTCTCAGTGCTCATGCGCGTGGCCACGAACCAGCTCGCCGACCGGGACATGTCGCTGGTGCTCATGATCGCGGGCGACGACGGCGGCCGCGACCGGGTGGCGCGGTACCTGCGCGGCGGCCACGCCGACGGCGCGCTGCTCATCTCGACCCACGCGGGCGACCCGCTGCTCGACGAGATCGAGCGCGCGGGCGTGCCCGCGGTCGCCCTCGGCGCGGTGCTCGGGCGCGAGTCGGTGATCCCGTACGCCGCCGCCGACGAGCGCGGCGGCGCGCGCGCCATGGCCGAGTACCTGGTCGAGCAGGGCCGCCGGAAGATCGGGATGATCACCGGCCCGCTCGACACACCGGGCGGCTCGCTCCGCCTGGAGGGGTTCACGAGCGTGCTCGGCCGCAAGGCCGGGAAGCAGATGGTCGTGCACAGCGACTACACGCAGGCCGGCGGCGAGGCCGCGATGCACCGGCTGCTGGAGAACGTGCCTGACCTCGACGCGGTGTTCGTCGCCTCCGACCTCATGGCCGCCGGTGCGCTGCAGGCGCTGCACGCGGCCGGCCGCCGGGTCCCCGAAGACGTGGCCGTCGGCGGCTTCGACGACTCGGCGATCGCCTCGGCGACCCGCCCGGCCCTCACCACGGTCCGCCAGCCGCTGGCGAAGGTCGCCGAGGAGACCGTCCGGCTGCTCCTCGCCCTGCTCGAAGACGAGGAAGTCGAGCCGGTCATCCTGCCGACGAAGCTCATCATCCGCGACAGCGCCTGATCCGACAGCGCTTCCTCCGACAGTGCTTGAACCGAGGCACGGACGTCCGCGTCGGACGGAGCGTGTTCTTCTTCATCGTCGGTGCGCTATTCAGCTCGTTCATCGGGCGAGCCGGCATGAACATGGCCGCCCGCGCGAACGTGCGCGTGGCCGCCGCCGCCCGCGACGGACAGGCGTGTGATCGGCCGCAGCGATAAAGGCGGGGCGCCCGGTGGTCCGGGAGCCCCGCCTTTGCAATGCGTGACATGTGGCGTGTGATGTATTTACCGCGCTTGCGTTCAGAGCGACGCCTTCCCCGCCCGCTGCCGGACCGGCGCGGGCTCGGGGATGTTCGCGGCCAGCGCCATCACGGATCCGGCCAGGAGCAGGAGCAGCCCGAGCGCGGCCGCGGCCTCGCCCGCGGCGAGCGAGCCGGCCGGGAGGTCCTCGCTGATGCGCAGGTCGCTGCCGTACAGGATCATGGCGCCCGCGAGGCCGCCGAAGGCCCAGACGGTGCGGGTCTCGTGGGTGTGCAGCGTGAAGTACAGGGCGCACCACACGACGAGGAGCAGCATGAGCCCGAGGGACATGACGTAGGTCCGGGTGTCGGGCTGCACGCCTTCGACGCCGGAGAGGTGCCAGTAGTCGAGCGAGCCGCCTCCGGCGGTGTCGACCCAGGGCATGAACATCGAGCCGACCATGAGCACCGAGCCGCCGAGGGCCGCCAGGCCGCCGATGCGGGAGAACGGGGTCGAGGGAGTGCGCTCCATCTTCCACCTCCGGTAGAGAACCGCTGATGACTCAAGCGCACCACCGCCGGGCGGCATCGTCAACGTTCTTGACGGGTTCTTGACATGAAAGGGACGTCAATGTCGGGAACCGGACAGACCGTCAGCGGTCCGCCCCGTGCGGCGATCCGCACCAACTGGGCGTGGGCGTACTCGCAGACCACGGCGTGGCGGTATACGGCGTGCGGGACGTCGGTGTTGGAGTCGGCGCGGATGGCGAGGTCGCCGCTGCACCAGCGCAGGAACGTCGGGTCGCCGGTGATCTCGCTCAGGATGGCGAGGATCGAGTCGTCGAACCGCATGGAGTGCACGGCCCGGCGGTACTCGTCGGGGGTGAGGCAGGCGGCGAACGGCAGGTTCATGAGGCACAGGGCGGTCTGGATGTCCAGGCGCATGAGGCGGAACCGGTACGGCTCGGGGTCGAGCTCGGGCATGTCGAGGCCGCTGAAGTCGATCGTCTGCGGGCGCCCGATCCGGTTGCCGTCGAGGGCGATGAGCACTTCGTAGACGTTGATGTCGTGCTCGATGACGGCGCGGTCGCCGAGTCCGGCGAGGTTCACCGGCCGGAGCGACACCGGCTCGATCCCGGTGTCGGTGTTGCGGACGATGAAGTTGAGGAGGTTCGTCTCGATCACGAAGTGGCGGATGAGGAGTTCGACCGCGAGCGGGGAGACGAAGCGGCGCAGGAACCACAGGCAGAGCCGGTCCATGAGCCGGTGCGCGGTCCAGCGCACCGGCGTGAGGCGCTTGAGGGCGACGATGACGAGAGCCAGTACCCGCGAGACCGGCCGCAGCACAGGGTAGATCCAGGTGCGGGTCCACTGCTGCTGGTCGTCGGTGACCATTCGGGCGACGCCGGGTTCGAGGGGCATCGCGGGGTCCGCGACCATGGCGTCCCACAGTGGAGGGTCACTGAGCGGCCCGCCGGGCGGCGCCTCTTCAGACCGTGCCTCTTCAGGCCGTGCATCTTCGGACCACGCACCTTCAGGCCGCGCACCTGCAGACGGCGCCGCTTCAGACATTGTCGAGCTCTTCCAGTTGGAGGGCGTAGAGGCGGGCGACGATCCTGGCGGTCTTGACGACGGCGTCGGCGGCCGCGGCGTCGATGCGCGGCGAGGCGAGGATGGCCTGGAGCTTCGCGAAGTGGTCGTCGTCGGCTTCGCCGTGGTAGGCGAGGAAGCTGACCTGGTCGTCGCGCAGGCCCAGGGTCTCCTTGAAGCGGGCGGCCCAGGCGGAGGCCTTGCCGGTGCCGAGGCCCTCGATGATGAACATGGCGCCGAGGAGGCCGATCGGGTCGGGTTGGCTGGCGGTGTGGAACATATACGCGGACAGGGCTTCGGAGCCGATGTTCTTCTCGCCGGCGCGGATGTCCTCGATGGACCCGCCGCAGGCGGCGTAGTCGCGTTCGATCATCATGAAGTCGCGGTGCTCCTCGGCGGCGTGCCCGATGGCGGCGCTGCGGAGGTCGAAGCAATCGACGGAGAAGTTGGAGGCGGCGCGGGAGATCCAGCGGGCGCCGTCGGCGACCTGCTGGCGCAGGTTGAACAGGAGCCGCCGGTAGTCCTCGATGGTGGCGGTGCCCTCCGCGAGGCGGTGCATGACCGGCACCTGGTCGAGCCGCTGCTCGAACTCCTGCCAGACGGCGGCCAGCCGGTCCTGGACGCTCCCGGACTCCGGCGCGACGCGCTGCACCGCGGGCGGGGCCGCGTGCACGGCGGGCCGCGAGACCGCAACGGCCGCAGGCGCCTCAGTGCTGGCGTCCACACAGGTCAGATGGGCGAACCCGAACGTGAACCGGCCCGATTCGGGCACGGCGAGCAGCACGGTCTGGCCGGGTTCGAACCGCCCGGTCCGCCAGCACTCCTCCAACGCGATGAAGATCGAGGCCGCTCCGGTGTTCCCGCGGGTCTCGAGGTTGGAGAACCACCGGTCCGTGTCGATCTCCGCGCCCGCGGAGGCGAGCTGGTCGAAGACGATGTCGCGGAACGCGTTCGTCGAGTAGTGGCACAGCACGTGGTCGAGTTTGCCGAGGTCGATGAGACCGTCGCGGGCCAGGGCCTGGAACTCGCGCAGTCCGGCCTCCGCGAGGGCGCCGAGGGCGCTCGTGTCCTGTCGCAGCAGCATCATCCCGGCCTGCTCGGCCGCGGCGGCGCTGCCCATGTCCTGCCAGGTGCGGCCCGCGGTGGGGGAGGGGCCCTCGCCCATCCCGGCCCGCATGCACACCTGGTTGGCGTGCGCGAGCGAGACCGTGCGGACCCAGTCGACGCGCAGCGAAGGCCGGTCGGGGCGCGGCTGCGCCTCCACCAGGACCGCGCCGGCGCCGTCCGAGAGCATCCACCGCAGGAAGTGCGCGTCGGCGTCACCGCCCCCGTTGAACCTGGAGGCCCGCAGCCACCGGCTCGACAGCTCGCTGCCCACCACGGCCGCGCGCCGCCGGTCGCCCAGCCGCACCTTCGCCACGGCCGCGTCGAGCGCGGCGAGGCTGGAGGCGCACACGCCGGAGGCGGAGAGCACCTGCATCGGCCCGCCTCCCAAGCGGCCGTGCACCATCGACGCGAACCCGGGCACCAGCAGGTCGCCCTGGGTGGTCGCGGTGGCGAGCATGTCGAGGTCAGCCGCGCCCAGTCCGCGCTCGTCCAGAGCGGCGTGGAGCGCGTTCACGGCGAGCTGCTCGTTCAGCTCGGTCGTGCGGCCCTGCGCGTCGAGCGCGTAGTGGCGCTTGGCGATCCCGTTGGCCGCCAGGATGCGGCGGCGCAGGCGGTCGCCGCGCTCGTCGACCCCGCCGAGGCGCGCCGCGATCTCGTCATTGCCGACCGGGGGACCGGGGAGGTAGGCGCCGGCGGCGGTGATGTAGGCGTTCATCCCTCCATTGGACAGCGCCGGAGGCCCTGCGCGCATCGGCCCTTCTACTCAAATTTCGGTGACGAAAGTACTCAGTCGCCGTCGATGCCCTGCTCGATCGCGTACCGCACGAGCTGGGACCGGTTGTGCAGTTGGAGCTTGGTGAGGATGTGCTGCACGTGGTTCTGGACCGTGCGCTGCGAGAGCACCAGCCGCTCGGCGATCTCGCGGTAGTTCAGGCCCTTCGCGACGAGCCGCAGCACCTCGGTCTCGCGCTCGGAGAGCTTCGGCCGCTCCTCCTCGTTCGCGTTCGCCAGGCGCCGGTACTCGCCGAGCACGAGGCCCGCCAGGCCCGGCGTGAACACCGCATCCCCGGCCGCGACCCGCTCGACCGCGTCCGCGAGCTCGGCCGCAGACGCCGACTTGACGAGGTAGCCGCGCGCCCCGGCCTTCATCGCCTCGAGCACGTCGGAGGACTCGCCGCTCGCCGAGAGGATCAGCACCGCCGTCGGGCAGTCCTCCCCGAGGCCTTGCAGCACACCCACTCCCGTGAGGTCCGGCAGCTGCAGGTCCAGGATCGCCACGTCCGGCCGCAGCTCCCGGATCGCAGTCAGCGCCGCCCGGCCCTCACCGCACACGGCGAGCACGCGGTGCCCGGCCGCCGTCAGGTCGCGGGCGATCGCCTCCCGCCAGATCGGGTGGTCATCGACCACGATGAGCGTCGCCATCGGCGTCCCCTTCCGTTCGCGGACGCGGCACCCGCATCTCGACCTCCGTACCCGACCCGGGCCCGGACACCACGGTCACGGTCCCGCCGAGCTCCCGCACCCGGCCCTCGATCGACTGCGCCACACCGAGACGCCCCTCGGCGGCGGCCGCGGCCAGCCGGCCCGGCGCGATCCCGGGGCCGTCGTCGCGGACGCTCACCGTGACCGCCTCGCCGTCGTCCTCGACCAGCAGCCACACGCGCGTCCCCTCCGGGCAGTGCTCCCGCACATTGTCGACCGCGCTCGCCACGGCCGCCGCGACCTCCCTCGCGGTCGCCGCGGGCAGCCGCACCGGCGTCGCCGGGGCCGCCACGGTCACCGACCCGCCCGCGTGCCGCCCCACGAGCTCGCGCAGGTCCGGCCGCCCGTCGAGCGGATGCTGGTACGCCGCAGAGGAGATCAGCGCCCGCAGCGCCTCCTCCTGCCGCCCCGCGAGCCGCCCCAGCTCGGCCGCCTCGCCCCCGATCTCGTTGCCGCGCCGCTGCACCAGCGCCAGCACTTGCAGCACCGAGTCGTGGATGTCCCGCGCCAGCCGCTCCCGCTCCTTCGCGGCCGCGGTCCGCTCGGTCGCCCGCCGCGTCCGCTCCTCGGCCTCCACCCCGAGCCGCACCAGGTGCCCGATGGTGAAGCCCGTCAGCACCAGCAGTGCCGCCTCGTTCACCGTGTTCTCGCCGATCCCGCCCCGGAACACCATCCCGAAGACCGCGATCACCCCGCCCGCCACGGCCCCGCTGCGCCGCCCCCACGCTGCGCCGCACGCGAGCACCACCCCGGCGAGCCACGGCCCCAACGAGATCGGCACCGGCCCGTCCGAGACCGCCAGCGCCCACGCCGACACCGCGACCGCCAGCGCCGTCACCGCGAGGTCGGCGTAGACCGCCCGCTCCTCGTACCCCTTGCGGGTGTACCGGTAGCTCACGACCGCGGTCCACCCGGCGAGCACGAGCACCAGCAGTGCCGCCGCCACGGGCCGGACCAACGCTTCGAACGCGAAGGCGCCCAAGAGCACCGGATAGCCCAGGGCGGCGAACCGGAACACCGCGATCGCCCGCCGCAACTGCGTCTGCAAACCCACCCGCGCATTCTCCCAGGCGCCCGCCGAGCACACGGGTCCAAGTGCGACGGGAGTTCCCTACACATCGGCCGGTGGACCGCGGTCACTAGAGTTGCGGCATGTCCTTCTCCAGCCCCCGACCCGCCTCGATCAGCGTCGACTTCGGCACCTCGCACACCGTCGCCACGATCCGCCGCGCGGACGGCCGCGTCCACCAGCAGCTGTTCGACGGCTCCCCGCAGCTGCCCTCTGCGGTGTTCATGAACGACGAGGGCGGACCGGTCGTCGGCGCGGACGCCGTCCACTCGGGCCGCCGCAAACCGGAACGGTACGAGCCGAACCCGAAGCGGCGCATCGACGACGCCCAGATCCTCCTCGGCGAGACCGAGATCCCCGTGACCAGTGTCATCGCCGCGGTCCTCTCCCGGGTCGCACGCGAATGCGAGCAGACCCTCGGGTCGCTCGGGCCGGTCACCGTCACCGTCCCCGCCGCGTGGGGGCCGACCCGCCGCCACGTCGTGGCGGACGCCGCCACCGCCGCCGGGCTCGGCACTGTGGACCTCGTCGCCGAACCCGTCGCGGCCGCCTCCTACTTCGTGGAGACCATCGGCGCGAACGTGCCGCCCGGCAGCGGCGTCGTCGTCTACGACCTGGGCGGCGGCACGTTCGACGCCACGGTCCTGCGCCGCGCCACCACCGGCTTCGACGTGCTCTCGGTCGACGGCGCGGACGACCTCGGCGGCCTCGACTTCGACCAGGCCCTCGCCGAGCACGTCGCGAAGAGCGTGCAGCCGGACGACGAGCGCTGGCCGCGCCTGACGAACCCGACCGAGCCGGCCGACCTGCGCCACCGCACCGCCTTCATGGACGAGGTGCGCCAGGCGAAGGAGCGGCTCTCCCGCAGCGCCTCGACCGAGCTGACGATCCCGCTGCTCGACGTGGACGCCCACCTCACCCGTGAAGAGCTGGAACAGGTCTGCACGCCCCTGGTCGAGCGCACGATCCGCGTCACCCAGGGCGTGATCCGCGAATCGGGGCTCGCGAAGGAGCAGGTCGCCGCGCTCTTCCTCGTCGGCGCCGCGAGCCGGATGCCGCTCGTGGCCACCCTGCTCCACCGCGAGCTCGGCATCGCCCCGTCCGCGATCGAGCAGCCCGAGCTGGCCGTCTCCGAAGGCGGCCTCGTCGCCCAGCACACCGTGAACACCCCGATCTCGGTGCCGAGCCCGGCCCTGCCGCCGCAGACCGCCCCGCCGGTCGCCCCGGCCCCGGTGCCGAGCCCGGTGAGCGCCCCGACCGGCCAGACGATGCGGCTCCCGCACCCCTCGGCCCCGCCGATGGTCTCGCAGCCGGGCATGCAGCCGCCGACCATGCAGTCGCCCTCGCAGCCCACGCCGCATGCCGTGCCGGGAATGCCGCCGCACCCGCTCACCCAGCCGCACATGGCCGCGCCCACCGGCCCGCCCTCTGGCCCGCCCGCGGGCCCGCCCCACGGCCAGTACCCGACCGGTCCCGTTGCGCCCCAGCAGGGTCCGTGGATCAAGTCGAAGCAGGGCATCGCCGTGCTGGTCTCGGCGGCCGCCGCCATCGTCCTCGTGGCCGCCGCCCTCGTGGCGCTGCCGTACCTCGCCAAGGACAAAGAGGACGACCCGACCACGGCGAACGAGCAGGCGCAGAGCGACGAGGCCAGCGAAGCCGCGGACGGCGGCGCCACCGAGGACGACACCGACGGCTCGGCCTCCACAGGTGACGACGACGGCCTCGTGCCGCTCGCCGACGCGGTCCAGGGCGACCTGACTGCCCGCATGGCCTCGCAGCACGTCGGCGCGATCACGCAGATCGAGACCGCCCAGCTCGACGGCGCGAACGTCGTCCTCACCGGCGGCGAAGACGGCATGGTCCGCATCTGGAACCCCGCGGACGGCACCTTGATCGACGAGTACCGCGGCCACACCGGCGCCATCCAGAGCCTCGGGACCGTCACCGAGACCGGCGGCCGCGTCGCGGTCTTCTCCAGCGACGGCTCCACCGACGACACCTGGTACCTCGACGACCCCGCCACGTCCGTCGCCGACCGCGAATCCCAGTACGACACCGTCTACTGGTACGGCCTCTGGGACGGTACCCCCGCCTACGCCACGGACTACGAGGTCAAGCAGCTGTTCACCGGCAACACCATCACCGACATCAGCACGTACTACGGCTACGGCCTCTCGTTCATCGAAGTGGATGGCACCCTGCGCGCCGTCTCCCACTACGAGAACCGGGTCATCGTCACCGACCTCGCCTCCGGCGAGCCCGTCGGCGGCACGTTCGACCAGCTCTCCTACGAGATCATGGCGCTGGCCGTGGGCCAGGCCGCCGGGAAGAGCCTCGCCGTCACGGTCACCGGTGAAGGGGCCATCCAGGCCTGGGACCTCGCCGCCGCCGAACCGTTCGGCACCCCCGCCCAGGAGCTGTACCAGACCGTGACCGGCCTGGGCGTGATCGAGATCGACGGGAAGGCCGCGGTCATCGCCTCCGGCGACCAGGGCCTGAGCCTGTTCGACCTGGAGACCGGCGCGCAGCTCGGGGAGAGCTTCGCCCCGCACACCGGGGACGAGGCGCTCACCGGCGCCGCGGTGACCGAGATCGACGGCGAGCAGGTCGTCGTCACCGGCACCGCCATGGGCCAGGTCGAGGTCTGGAGCCTTTAGGGCGCAGCGGCGCGGGCCCGGCCGGGCCCGCGCCGCGCGACCGCTACTGCCGCGGGGGCGTGGCGTGCATCGGGGGCGCGACCGGCGCCATCGGGCCCACGAGCAGCGCTCTGGCGTTGCGGCGCTTGCGCGTCCACCGGACCGGGACGATGACTGCGGCGGCCACGAGCGCCGCGACGGGCAGGAACGGCAGCAGGATGCCGACCACCACCGAGACGCCGACCAGCAGGTTCACCGCTCCCTTGAAGCCCACGACGACCCCGTCCCAGAACGAGTCCGGTCCCGCATACCCGGCCGCCTCCGCGGCCGACGGGGTGACGACCGTGAAGTCGATGGTGGACATCGCGACCCGGTCCTGCAGGTCCTCCAGTTGCGACTCCAGGGACGCCAGCTCGCCTTCGCGCTCGGCCAGTTCGGCCTCGAGCTCGAGGATCGCGGTCACTGAGGTCGCCTCGGCCAGGAGCCCGCGCACGCGCTCGACGCTGGCGGTCTTGGTCGCGATGTGCGCGTCGAGGTCGACCGTGGCCTCGGTGACGTCCTCAGTGGTCACCGCCCGGTACCGCTCGCTCTCGGCGAGCGCGGAGAGCCCGTCCATGGCCGCCGTGAACTGCTCGGACGGCACGCGCAGGACCAGGTGGGCGCTGCTGTAGGACGCCTCCTCACCCGTCGCGCGGTCCCGCTCGTCGGCGGTCACGAACCCGCCGAAGGACTCGGCGAGGTCCCACGCCGCTTCGGCGATGCCCTCGGCGTCGGGGTCCTCGACTTCGAGCACCGCCTCGTAGACGACGGCGCGGTCGCCGGTGTCGACCTGCGGGTTCGCGGAGGCTTCAGGGGCCGGCGCGTCCTCGACGAGGTCGGCGGCCTCCCCTTCGGCGGCCTGGGAGCCGCCCCCGTCGCCCGCGTTGGAGCAGCCGAAGAGGAGCAGTGGGGCCGCGGCGAGCACGGCGGCGTATCTGAGAGGTCGCATCATTTGCCTCGCAAGGGATCTCGGAAGGGGTACGACGGCCGGGGCCGCCCGGTGTATCCAATGGTGGTTCCTCCGCGTCACGAATCGACCACGGGAATCTCTCGATAGAGGAGCGTCGGCCATCGGCGCACTTGTGACGCTCGGAGGCCCCGAGGCGTTCCCGGCCGGGGCGCGAAGCGGGCTCCCCGAAGCGGCGCGGGCGATGCAGTCTGCTGCAATATACTTGCAATAAAGCGGCGGTGCGTGACATGTGATATGCCACTGCCATGCCGCGAGTCGAGCCCAAGAGGGAGACCGATTGGCGGACAAGGAGACCACGATGACCGACCACGAACACGACGCCCCCGGCGGCCACGCCTCCGAAGACGCGGCACCCGGCGGCCCTGCCGCCGGAGACCCCGCCCCTGAAGCCCCCGCCCCCGGCGGCCGTGCCCCTGGAGACCATGGCCGGGCGCACCCGATCACCCGCTACGGCGAGGCCGTGCTCCACCGCGCCTGCAAGCCGGTCGAGGCGTTCGACGACGCGCTGGCGGCGCTGATCGAGGACATGTTCGCGAGCATGTACGCGGCCAACGGGGTCGGCTTGGCGGCCAACCAGATCGGCGTCGACGCGCGGGTCTTCGTGCTCGACTGCGAGGACGCCGACGGCGAGCGGACCGTGGCCGCGGTGGTCAACCCGGTGCTGCACCTGCCTCCGGCTCCGCGTGAGCTCATGGTCGACGACGAGGGCTGCCTCTCGGTGCCCGGCGCGTTCGAGGACACGCCCCGTTCGACCACCGCCGTGGTGGAGGGCTTCGACGCCGAGGGCAAGCCCGTGCGCATCGAGGGCACCGGCACGCTCGCCCGCTGCCTCCAGCACGAGTACGACCACCTCGAAGGCACCGTCTACGTCGACCGCCTCCCGAAGAAGGCCCGCAACCGCGCCCTGGCCGAAGCCGGCCTCCGCTAAAACGGGCCCTGGGCCGTCCGGAACCAGCGGACCGCGGCGGGCGTCGGCAGGCACGCCGCGTTGGCGAACGGCAGCGCCACGAACGCCGCCGCCCGACCCCGGATCACCGACGACAGGGGAGGCGCGCCACGGCTTACGTGTCGGACGGCTCTGGCATCATCGTCGCCGTGGACTACCGAGAGCTGAAACAGGAACTGCGCCGGGCGTACGACGCCGAGGCCGACACCCGCGCGGTCATGGACGACCGCCCTTGGAAGGCGTTGGAGCGCAACCGGTTCGCGGAGAAGCTGCGGGAAGCGGGGGTGTCGCGCCTGCTGGAGATCGGTGCGGGGCACGGGGTCAGCGGCAGGTGGTTCGCCGACGAGGGCTTCAAGGTCACCTGCGTCGACCTCTCGCCCGAGCTCGTCGCGCACTGCCGGGCCAAGGGCCTCGACGCGGCGGTGATGGACTTCGCGGACCTGGCGTTCGAGGACGGGTCCTTCGACGCCGTGTTCGGCATGAACTGCCTCCTCCACGTGCCGAAGGCTGAACTCCCCGGCGTGCTCGGCGAAGTGCGCCGCGTCATGGCCCCCGGCGGGTGGTTCTACTGGGGCCAGTACGGCGGGCAGGACTTCGAAGGGGTCTGGGAGACCGACTCGTACGAGCCGAAGCGGTTCTTCTCCTTCTTCACAGCAGACCGCATCGAAGCGGTCGCGGCCGGGCACTTCGCGCTCGTCGAGGTGAACCACATCGCGCTCGAATCGGCCGTCGACCAGTACCAGGGCCTCATCCTGCGCCGGCGCTGAGTCCGCGAGATACGTTTGGTGCGGGGCTTTGGGGCTGGGCAAACGCTCTGCCCCGCTCTATCCTCGCCTCAGGCCGCCTCGCGGCCCCAGGCGCGGAACGGGGGACACGCCATTGTCTGCTGAGCAGCAACAGATCGCCGAACTCATCGCGACCGGCAACGACGGGCGCATGTACGCCACCGAGCCGGACCGGTTGCGCCGGCTCGTGCGCTACGAGCTCGCCCGCGAAGAGCGCCTCTCCCAGCCGGAGCTGCGGCAGGCCGGCGTCGGGCTCATCGCCCTGGGGGAGTACGCGGAGGCGCGGCGGGTCCTCGCCGCCGCCGTGGACCGCGCCGCGGTCCCGCGCCAGCGCGTTGCGGCGCTCGTCAACCTCGGCGACGCCCACCGCTACTCCGGCGACCTCGGGGACGCCGAGCCGCTCTACGAGCAGGCCATCGAGATCGCGCGGGCCGAGAGCCCGAACACGCTCCACTTCGCGCTGCAGCACTACGGCAAGCACCTCATCGACGCCCGCCGGCCGCACCTCGCCGTCGAGGTCCTCACCGAGGTGCTGGCCATGCGTCAAAGGATCGGCGACCCGGCGCTCGTCACGGCGACACAGGAGGCGCTGAGCGCCGCCCGCGCAGCGGTCGGCCAGCGTACGATCTGACCCTCCGTGAAGCCGAGCAGAGGAACGCCATGACGACGAACCCGACCGCCGACTCCGATGCCGCACGGCCCGAGGCGATCGGCCTCGCCCGCCTCGCCGACATGCTGCGGGCCGAAGCGGCGAACGGCCTGTACTGGGGATGCGACCTCGGCGAAGAGGCCCGGCTGCGGGCACTGCGCGAGCACGCCGCGGCTCTGCTGGCCGAGGTCGACCACCGCTCGTACGAGGAGATCAGCGCGGTCTTCGCGAACGACAGCGGCCTGCGGACGCCGATCCCCGGCACCGAGTTCCGCATCGACTGCGGCGACGGCACGCGCCTCGTCCACCGCCGGCGCTTCCGCGCCGACACGCTCGCGCAGCGGCTGGAGGCCACCGCCGCGGCCCTCGGTGCGGACGTCCCGGCCGAACCGGTGGCCATCGCCGACACCGACCTCGCGGATCTGCCGTGCCCCCACACCTACCTGCTCGTCTACGAGTTCACGACCGATCTCGACGCCGACGCGGCCGAGAAGCTGCTGGAGCCGGCCGACCCGGACCTCGACGGCGACCTGCCGACCTTCGCCCCGGCCGCGAGCGCGGTCGAGCGCGAGCGCGGCCCGCTGCGCGTCTCCCCGGCGGCCAAGGCGATCCTCGACGCCGTCGCCGCGACCGCGCAGACCTCCCTTGCGGAGGCGACGAGCCCGTACTCGGTCGAACGGCACCACCGGGTCGCCGCGCACTGCGAGCGCACCGTGGCAGCGGACCTGGCCTACCCGCGCATCGACTGCGGGGACCTCGCCGCCTACGGCGTTCCGACGGGCGCGGATGCCGCGGTCTTCGACGACGAGGGCCGCGTCCTCGTCATCAAGCGCACCGACACCGGGCAGTGGGCGGTGCCCGGCGGGGGCGCCGAGGTCGGCGAACCGGTCGCTCTGGCCGCGGTCCGCGAGGCCTTCGAGGAGACCGGGCTCGAGGTCGCGCTGACCGGTCTGTCCTGGGCGTTCGACAAGCGGGACACGGACCTCGGGGACAGCCGCATGCCGATGATCATGAGCTTCACCGCCGTTCAGACCCGACCGGGCCAGGCGATCCGCCTCGCTCCGCTGGAGGCCTCCGACCACCGCTGGATGACCGAGGCGGAAGCGGCCGACGCGGACCTGTTCAGAGGCCATGAACTGCGCGTTCCCGTCGCCTTCGCGCGCAACCGAACGGAGCGGTAGACGCGGGCGGGGG
>NZ_JAPZVR010000010.1:0-3994 GCF_027622855.1 Glycomyces algeriensis
CCGCGCGCGACCTTGGTATGGCGACGTTCGCGAATCCCCTTCTGTCGCCGCCATCCCGCTGATGCCCGATGGCGTTTTTGCTATCTACTACAACACGTTGGGTAGTAGGGCAGCAACAGAAGTTTTCCGCCTGTGGATAACTTCAAGCGAAATGAGCGTTATCGCAGGTCAAATGCCTGTGGATAACTTAGGCGATCTGCTTGGCGCTGAAGGCGGTCGTCAGGAGTTTCACGGCCTGCTCCTCGCTCGTGCCGAAGCCGCCCGGGGCGACGGGGTCGTCAGGGCTCGGCTCGTCGTAGTCGTCCGCCGGGGGCTCCTCGAAGGACTCCGCGGCGGGGGGCGGGGCCTGGCGCGACGGCGCGCTCTGCTGCCGCGAGCTCGGCGCCTGGCCGTTCGATGCGGGCGCGGGGCGGCTCGGCGCCGGGCTAGGCGCCGGTCCCGTTCCCGCTTTTGGGAGGCTGCCGGCCTCCCCCACTTCGCACCGGATCTTCCAGTTGCCGCCGAGGACGTCGTTGAGGACCCCCACGACGATCCCGTACGCGGGCTCCTTCTGCAGGTTCTCCGCATGGAAGGAGTGCTTGAAGGCGAGCACCACCTCGTTGTCGGTGGCGTCGGCGATCGTCGCGTCCTGCAGCAGCGCCGCAGTCGTGCGCTTCTTGTCCTTGACCGCCAACATGATCCGGTCCCACTGGCGCCGGATCGAAGCGGCCGAGGCACCGCCGGCCTCGGCGACCGGCGCGTACGCCGGGGCCGGTTCGGCGGCCGGGACGGGCTCGGCGTCCGCCCAGTCGTCAGCGGCAGCCGCCGGCTCGGGAACCGGTGCGGGCTGCGGCGGGCTCGGCTGGGGGGCTTCGTCCTCCCAGGGCGGCACGGCGACCGGCCCGGTCGGCGCGGCGACGGTCTCCTCCGCGGGCGGAGCGGCGACCGGCGCCGGGGTCGCGGCAGGGATCGGTGCAGGCGACTCGGCGACCCGCGCCAGCGCGGCGCGTGCCGCGGCTGCACCGCCGGTCGCGGTCTCGCGGGCGGGCGCCGCGAATGCGGCTCCGGCGGCGCGCTGCTCGAGGGTCTCGAGGCGCTGGGTGAGGCCGGCCATGGACTCGTCGGAGCCGGGCAGGATCGCGCGGACGCAGGCGAGTTCGAGGAGGAGGCGGGGGGCGGTGGCACCGCGCATGCCGGCGAGGCCGGCGGCGATGACCTCGGCCATGCGGGTGATGGTGGAGGTGCCCATGCGGGTGGCCTGGCTGGTCATCTTGGCGAGCTGGTCGGCGGGGGCGTCGACGAGCCCGGAGGAGCCGGCGTCGGGCACCTGGTGGAGGACGATGAGGTCGCGGAGGCGTTCGAGGAGGTCGCCGGCGAAGCGGCGGGGGTCGTGGCCGCCTTCGACGACGCGTTCGACGACTTCCATGACGGCGCGGCCGTCGGCGGCGGCGAAGGCTTCGCACATCTCGTCGAGGAGTCCGGCGTCGGTGACGCCGAGGAGTCCGGCGGCGCGTTCGTAGGTGACGCCTTCGGGTCCGGCGCCGGCGATGAGCTGGTCGAGGACGGAGAGGGTGTCGCGGGCGGAGCCGCCGCCGGAGCGGACGACGAGGGGGAGGACGTCGTCGGCGACGATCGCGCCCTCCTCGTCGCAGAGCTTGCGGCAGAGTTCGCGCATCGCGGGCGGGGCGATGAGGCGGAAGGGGTAGTGGTGGGTGCGGGAGCGGATGGTCGGGAGGACCTTGTCCGGTTCGGTGGTGGCGAAGATGAAGAGGACGTACTCGGGGGGTTCTTCGACGAGTTTGAGGAGGGCGTTGAAGCCTGCGGCGGTGACCATGTGGGCTTCGTCGATGATGTAGATCTTGAAGCGGGAGTCGACGGGGGCGAAGACGGCGCGTTCGCGCAGTTCGCGGGCGTCGTCGACGCCGCCGTGGCTGGCGGCGTCGATCTCGATGACGTCGACGGAGCCGTGGCCGTCTGCGGCGAGGGCGCGGCAGGAGCGGCATTCGCCGCAGGGTTCGGGGGTGGGGCCCTGGGCGCAGTTGAGGGAGCGGGCGAGGATGCGGGCGGAGGAGGTCTTGCCGCAGCCGCGGGGGCCCGAGAAGAGGTAGGCGTGGTTGAGCCGCCCGGCCCGGATCGCGTTGATGAGCGGTTCGGTGACGTGCTCCTGGCCTACGACCTCGGCGAAGGTCTGCGGCCGGTATTTGCGGTACAGCGCGAGTGCCACGTCTTCCTCCTGCTGGCCGGGGCTCTTCCGTTCCTGCCAGGGTACGGCCTGGCTCCGACATATGGCGGCGCGACCGGTGGAGTTGGTGCGGGCGGCACAGCGGGGGACGGCGGGTGCCGCGGGGTGTCGCGAACTCGCTGATTTCGGGCGTTCCGAGGGGTGGCCCCGCTCACGTGCAAGCGGTATCCTCTAACGATACCTACACATTTAAACGTTTCAATCTAAGGAGCTCCCCCTTGCGCACTCCCGCACCACTGCGAGCCAGACTCGTGCGCTGGCTCGCCGCGTCGGTCGTCGCCGTCTGCGCCGCCGCCGGCCTCACCGCCCTCGCGGCCGCTCCGGCGTCCGCCGTCGAGACCAACGTCTGGTACCGCCTCGTCAACGACGCCTCCGGACTCGCCGTCAGCATCGAGAACAGTTCCACGGCCACGGGCGCGAAGGCCCTGCTCGCCACCCCGTCCAACGCCACCAACCAGCAGTTCCGCTTCGTGGACGCCGGGAGCGGCTACTACCGGATCGAAGCCCGGCACTCCGGTCAGGTCCTCGACGTCTACGCCAAGTCCACCGCGAACGGCGCCGACATCACCCAGTGGACCTCCAACGGCGGCACCAACCAGCAGTGGCAGGTCAACACCCAGTCCGACGGCAGCGTCGAGCTCGTGAACCGCAACTCCGCCAAGGCCCTCGACAACTGGGAGTGGGCCACCACCCCCGGCAGCCGCGTCTCCCAGTACGACCGCAACAACCTCGAGTCGCAGCACTGGAAGCTCGTGCCGATCGGCACGGGCGGCACGGCCGGGAACGGCTCCCTCACCGACGCGAACGTGCAGTTCTACGGCCGCTGGGACAAGGACGACGCCGCCTGGCACCAGATGGGCTGGGCCGGCGGGTACGTCGAGACCGCCTTCACCGGCGCCTCGATCGGCGTGAAGCTGCGCGGCGCCATCGACATGTGGTACTCGATCGACGGCGGCGCGGAGACCTGGATGCGCGGTGTCTCCGGCAACGTGACCGTCCGCAGCGGCCTCAGCGGCACCCACACGATCCGCATCGGCTTCCGCGAGCGCGCCGGCTCCTACACCGGCGACCCGTCCTTCGGCGGCTTCATCCTCGCCTCGGGCGGCGCGACCGCCCCCACGGTGCGTCCCGACAAGCACATCGAGTTCGTCGGCGACTCCATCACCGTGGGCCAGCCGAACGCGAACCGTCCCTTCTCGACGTACGCGTGGAACTCGGCCGAAGCGCTCGGCGCCTCCCACATGCAGGTCGCCGAGGGCGGCGCGTGCGTCTCGACCACCGACTGCCGCGGCATGGTCGACTGGTTCCTGCGCACCACCAACCAGGACGCGAACGACATGTGGGAGTTCAACACCTACGAGACCGACCTGGTCGTCATCAACCTGGGCACCAACAACAAGGTGTCCGCGGCGCAGTTCCAGGCCGACTACATCCTGCTGCTGCAGCGGGTCCGCCAGTCGTACCCGAACGCGGAGATCCTCGCCATGGGCGTCTTCCGCGAGCGCCTGCTCACGGAGGTCCAGAACGCCGTCACCAACCGCAACAACGCCGGCGACGCGAAGGTCCACTACGTCGACACCCGCGGCTGGGTCGACCCGGCCACCGACACCAGCGACAACGTGCACCCGCACGACGCCGGGCACGCGAAGATCGCGAGCCTGCTGACCCCGGTTCTCGACCGGTACATCTAAGGTCCACTCAGGATGACAGTGGTGGCCGGGGGGCAGTAGGCGGGGGCCCCCCGGCGGCCAGGGGGGGCGCGGGGGGGGCGCG
>NZ_JAPZVR010000010.1:4004-65249 GCF_027622855.1 Glycomyces algeriensis
TCCCGCCGGGTACACCTACGGTCCAGTCCGTCGCACTGGGCGGCCCGGCTCGAATGAGCCGGGCACCACCGTTCTCCATGGCGCGCCTACTGGGCCGCGAGGGCCTCGGTCGGCGAGAGCCGGGACGCCCGGATCGCCGGGTAGAGCCCCGCGACCGCGCCGATGAACAGCGTCGCGCCCACCCCGCCCACACTCGCCCAGTACGGCACCACCGCAGGCCAGCCCTGCGAGGACGCGTACCCGACGGTGACCATGGTCCCGATGAGCACCCCGCCCAGGCCGCCGAGCGCACTGAGCAGCAGCGACTCCGCGAGGAACTGCACCCGCACCTGGCCGCGCGTCGCCCCGAGCGACCGCCGCAGCCCGATCTCGCTGCGCCGCTCCAGCACCGAGATCACCATCGTGTTCGCGACCCCGACGCCGCCGACGAGCAGCGCCACCGCGCCGAGCCCCAGCAGCATCCCGGTGAACGCGGAGTCCACCGCCTGCTGCGCCTCGAGCGCGTCCGAGGGCCGCGACACCGACATCTCATCGGGCGCCGAAGGATCGGCCGTCGCCGCGAGCACATTCGCCACATCGAGCACGTACGCGTCCTCGGCGCGGGTGTAGACCGTGGTCGCGTGCCCGTCGAACGCGAGGTACGCCGCCGCGGACTCCCAGCCGATGAGCGCCGTCAGGTTCAGCTCCGGCGCGAGCGCCACCGGCTCCAGCACGCCCACCACCGAGAACCACTGCCCGCCGATGTAGACGTCCACGCCCGCGCCGGTGACCCCCAGCTGCTCGGCGGCGCTTGACCCGAGCACCACCGCCGGGTACTGCGACGTGGCCTCGTTCAGCCACACGCCGTCCGCCAGTGCCGCACCCACCGTGTCGAGCAGGTTGAGCTCGGCGGCGCACACGGTCATGCCGCCGCTCTGCCCCTCGGGAATCCGGTCCGACCGGTACACGCTCACGTCCGGCACCACCCCGGTCGCCGCGACCTGCGTGACCGGCGCGATCCGGCCGATCATCGACACCGCCTCGTACGGCAGCACCCCGACCTCGCCGCTCATCATCGACGTGCCCGGCGTGACCGTGAGCAGGTTCGTGCCGAGCGCCGCGAGCTGCCGGTCGAGCTCCGCCCGGCTCGACGACGAGATCCCGACGACCGCGATCATCGCCGCGATCCCGATCGCGATCCCCAACGCGGACAACCACGCCCGCAGCGGCCGCGTCCGCAGGCCGGTGGCCCCCACCCGCAGCACGTCCCCCGGGCGCATCCGCGCCGCCCGCAGCGACTTCGCCGAAGGCTCCGCCGGACCGGACGACCGCAGCGACCGCATCCGGCGAGCCCCCTTCCGCCGCTCCGGCGGCGGGCCGGCGTCCGGAGCCGGATCTGGACCGGAAGTCGGTGCCGAAGCGGCGGCCAGCGCGGGTTCGAGCGGACCTCCCTGCGGAGCGGCTCCCGGTTGCGGTCGCGAAGGCGCACTTGCCGGTCGTCTCGGCGGTGCCTTGTCCGAGCCCGAAGCATGCGGTTCGTTCCGCGAAGGCCCGCCCGGTGCTCGTGGTTCCGAGCGGCTTCCCGGCGCGTCGGTCCCGCTGGTCCTCGGCGCCGGTCCCGTCCCTCGATCGGGCGGCGGTGTCGCCGAAGCGGCGCCCGGCTCCGATGCGGGCGGACCTCCCCGCGACGCCGCTCCTGGTTGCGGTCGCGAAGGCGCACTTGCCGATCGAATCGGCGTCGTCGACTGCTCGACGCCTGGCGCGGGCTCGAGCGGAGCACTACCCGGTTGCGGTCGTGAAGGCGCGCCATTCGGTCGACTCGGCACCGCCTTGTCCGCGTCCGAAGCCGGAACGGGTTCGCTCCGTGAAGACCCGGTCGGCGTTCGCGGTCCAGGTCGGTCGCCCGCTGGACTGGTCGCGTCGGCTTTCGGTGCCGGCGGGGCGGGGATCGGCGGAGGCGGCCAGTCGCCCGGCGGCGGCTCCTCCCCGCTGCCCGGACCGCTTGGGGGCGTTGTCATTCAGACCACCTCTCCGTCGCGCATCGCGACCTGCCGCGGCAGTGACCGCGCGATGTCCTGGTCGTGCGTGATGACCACGACGGTGGTCCCGGCCTCGTGCAGCTCGTGCAGCAGCGCCATAACGCCGGACCCGGACACCGAGTCGAGGTTGCCCGTCGGCTCGTCCGCGAGGAGGACCGCCGGTTCGCCGACGATCGCCCGTGCCACCGCCACCCGCTGCCGCTCGCCGCCGGACAGCTCGTTCGGCAGGTGGTCCAGGCGGTGTCCGAGCCCGACCTTCTCCAAGGCCTCGGCGGCACGGGTCCGCCGGTCCGGGCCGCGCCGGCCCGAATAGAGCAGCCCGTCCGCGACGTTGTCGAGCACCTGCTGGCCCACGGCGAGGTGGAACTGCTGGAACACGAACCCGATCCGGGTGGCGCGCAGCGCTGACAGCTGCTTGTCGCGCAGCCGCGCCACATCGAACCCGTCGATGCGCACCGTGCCCTCGCTGGGCCGGTCGAGCGTGCCGATGAGGTGCAGCATCGTCGACTTGCCCGAGCCGGAGGGGCCGACGATCGCGCACATCTCCCCCGCGTCGATCCGCAGGGAGACGCCGCGCAGCGCCCGCACCCCGCCGGGATACGTCTTCGAGACGCCGTCGAGCTCGACCACCGGCCGCGGCCCGGTCGGCGGGGCCTCCACGGTCGCCTCCGCGAGGGCGCTCATGAGGGCACCACCACGGACATGCCCGCTTCGAGGCCCTCGCCGCTCACTTCCACCGAGCCGTCCGCGAACAGGCCCGTGTCGACCGCGATCACCTCGGTGGTGTCGCCGTTCGCGATCTCGAGGCCGTATCCGCCGCCGCCGAGGCCCAGCAGGGCCTCCACCGGAACGGTGAGCACGTCGTCGGCCGTCTCGCCCGCGAAGCCGACGTCGACCGCGGCCTGGTCGAGCCCGTCGAACACCGCCGGGTCGTCCGCGGCCACCGTCACCTCCAGGTACGTGACGCTCTCGGTGCCGCTCTGGGACTCCTCTTCGCTCACCAGGGACTCGGAGTCGGCGATCGTGCCGGTCGCCTCGGTGCCGTCCGGGAGCGTGATCGCGACGGCCTCGCCGACCGTGACCAGCTCCTGGTCCTCCAGTTCGACCTCGACGGTGACGACCTTGTCGAGGCCCGTGTAGTCGAGGACCGGCGAGCCCGGCTGGACCGGATCGCCCAGCTCGACCCCGACCGTGTCGACCCGGACCTCCCCTGGGGCGTAAGCGATCTGGCCCAGGTCGATGACCCCGGTCTCCGGCAGGCCCAGGTCCTCCTGCCACTCCTCGACCGCCTCCGCGGTCGCGTCCGTGTACTCGTCGTCCACAGTGAACCCGTCGTATCCGAGCTTCGAGAGGTTCTCCTCGAACTGCTTCACGTCCGAGCCCTCGGCGCCCGGGGTCAGCGACCGGTACGCCGGGAGCGTCCCGTACAGGAGGGTCACCGGCTCGTCGTCGACGGCGAACAGCTCGCCGCCGCGCTCGATCACGTCGCCCGCCTTCGGCAGCGCCGTGAACGTGCCGCTCTTCAGGCAGTCGAGGCCGATCACGTCCCCGAAGCCCAGGTCGCCCGAGACCGTGACGGTCTCGGTGAGGGTCTGTTGCACGACCTCGGCGGTCGCCGGGGTCTCCTGCGACGCGCCGGCCTCGGCCTCGTCGAAGAACGCCCGCGGATCGAAGCCGAGGGCGGCCGCGGCCGCCCCGGCGGCGGCGACCACGACGGCGGTCACGGCCACGGCCTTCCCGGCGCCGCCCTTGCGGCGCTTGCGGGTCATCACTCGTCCTCATCAGGGCGCTCGGGACGCAGTTCCGCGCACGCCTCGTCGGCCGCCTGGAACTCGTCGCTCTGCGGGTCGAAGCCCTGCTCGCCGTTCATCATGATGCCGCCGTTCGGCTGGGGGTCCGGGAACTCGGCGATGCCGTTCTCCCGCATGCACTCGGAATAGTCGAGCAGCGCCTCGTAGATTTCGGGGTCGAGCGTCTCGCCCTCCCCGGGGCCGGGCATCAGGTCCTCGCAGGCCTCCTCGGCCGCCTTGAAGTCCTCGTCCTCCGGGTCGATGCCCTCGGGCAGGGACAGGCCCACCCCGTTCTCGCCGTTGCGCTCCGGGTCCGGGAAGTCCGGAATGCCGTTCTCCCGCATGCACTCCGAGTACGCCAGCGCCTGCTCGAAGCCGTCCAGGTCCTCGCCGTCGCCGGCGTCCTCGCTCGCGGATTCGGTGGCGCCGTCGGCGGTGGCGACGCCGCCGCCGTCGTCGTCGTCGCTGCAGGCCGCGACCGACAGGGCCATGAGACCCAAGAGGAGTGCGATCGTGTATCGCCGCATGGATGTTCGTCCTTTCGCCGCCGCCGGGGAGGTCCCGGCGGCAGCACCAGTACAGTCGCGGCGGCGTTGCCCGGCCGTAAGCCGATTCGGCAATGCCGCGGCAATGCGGGGCGGGCCATGATGGGGGCATGAGAATCCTGGTGGTGGAGGACGAGCCGCTGCTCGCCGATGCCGTGGCCGAGTGGCTGCGCGGTGAGTCGCACGCGGTGGACATCGTGTTCGACGGTGCGGCGGCGCTCGAGCGGTTCGGCGTGAACGACTACGACGTGGTCGTCCTGGACCGGGACCTGCCGGGGGTGCACGGCGACCAGGTGTGCCGGGCGATCGCGGCCGGGCACGGGGAGACGCGGGTGCTGATGCTCACGGCGGCGTCGGACATCGACGACAGGGTGACCGGGCTGGCGCTCGGCGCTGACGACTACCTGCCGAAGCCCTTCGCGTTCCGGGAGCTGGCCGCGCGGGTCGCGGCGCTGGGGCGGCGGGCCCGGCCGGCGGCGCCGCCGGTGCTGGAGCGGGCGGGGATCACGCTCGACACGCACCGGCACCAGGTGTTCCGTGACGGGCGGTATGTGCCGTTGTCGCGCAAGGAGTTCGCGGTCCTGACGGAGCTGCTGCGGGCGGACGGCGCGCCCGTCTCGGCCGAGCAGCTGCTGGAGAAGGCCTGGGACGAGCACACCGACCCGTTCACGCAGGCGGTGCGCATGACCATCCTCAAGCTCAGGCGCAAGCTCGGCGACCCGCCGGTGGTCCTGACCGATCCTGGAGTGGGGTACTTCCTGAAATGAGTGGCAGAGCTCCTGCAATGAAGCGCCGCATCCGACTGACGCTCCGGGCCCGCCTGACCCTGGTCTACGGCGGGCTGTTCCTCGCCGGCGGGGCGCTGCTGCTGGTCCTCACGTACAGCCTCGTCGAGCAGGGCATCCCCGATGAGGGGGCGATCATCCGGAGCTTCAACTCCGCCGGGGAGGAGGTCCCCCAGCCGGGGACCGAGGTGCTGACGGAGGACCAGAACCTGCGGCTGCTGGCCACGAACGAGGTGTGGGCCGAGGCGCTGGACGCGATCCGCAACCAGGGCCCGCTGGCGCTGCTGCTGGTCGGCCTCGGGACGATCGCGATCGGCTGGCTGGTGGCGGGGCGGATGCTGCGGCCGCTGCAGCGGGTGACCGACACGGCGGCGCAGATCGCGGAGTCCCCGGCGGCCGACCGGGGCCTGCACCAGCGGATCAAGGTGAGCGGTCCGCGCGATGAGCTGCGGGACCTCTCGGAGACGTTCAACCGGATGCTGGAGCGGCTCGACCAGTCCTTCGACGGGCAGCGGACGTTCATCTCGAACGCCTCCCATGAGCTGCGGACGCCGCTGACGGTGACGCGGGCGCTGCTGGAGGTGGCGCTGCACCGGCAGGACGCATCGGCGGAGGTGCGGCTGCTGGGCGAGACGCTGCTGGAGGTGAACGCCCGGCACGAGCGGCTCATCGAGGGGCTGCTGCTGCTCATGCGTTCGGACCGGGAGCTTGCCGAGCGGTCGTACGTGGACCTCTCGGACGTGGCGGAGTACGTGGTGGCGCAGACGCCCGCGGGCGGCGTCGCGGTGACGGCCGCGTGCGAGGAGGCGCCGACGCTGGGCGAGTCCGTGCTGCTGGAGCGCCTGGCGCAGAACCTGGTGGAGAACGCGATCCGGTACAACGCGCCGGAGGGCGGCTGGGTGCGGGTGGCGACCCGCCGCGAGGGCGCCTTCGCGGTCCTGGAGGTCGTGAACTCGGGCCCGGTCGTCCCCGCATTCGAAGTGGAGGGCCTATTCGAGCCCTTCCGGCGCTTCGGCACCGAGCGCCTCGCCACCGCCTCCAAGGGCGCCGGGCTCGGCCTGTCCATCGTCAGGGCAGTAGCGAAGGCCCACGGCGGTGAAGTGGCCGCCGTTGCCCGCGCCGAGGGGGGCCTGACGGTGACGGTGCGCCTGCCGGCCGCAGGCGACTGACCGGGCTCGCTACGGGAGCTGCTACTGGGACTAGCCCGCTGCCGGCCGGCAGACCAGCGGGTATGAAAAAAGGCCCTGTCACCAGGGCCTTACTGGAGCCGCCTAACGGAATCGAACCGTTGACCTATTCATTACGAGTGAATCGCTCTACCGACTGAGCTAAGGCGGCGGGGTCCCTCACGCACCCGACAGAGCCCGCTTATCCTTGCTGCCTTCCGGCCCTGGGGAGGTTCACAAGATGACGCCGCATGAGGGACGGGCGAAAGTCTACCCCACGCCCTTCCCGCCGCCGAACCGGGAGCGCCCGGATCGGGCCCGATGCAGCGCAGGTCACCTCGTTCAACCCGGTGGAAGTACTCCGGAGGCATCCGGTAAGGTCTTCCGCGGAGGATTCGCATAGTGGCCTAGTGCGCACGCTTGGAAAGCGTGTTGGGTTAACGCCCTCAGGGGTTCGAATCCCCTATCCTCCGCCACTAGCGGGAAGAGAGAAGCCGGAGCGGTCGCTCCGGCTTTTTTCGTGCCCTGTGCGCTGGGGTTCAGTCGCGGGAGGCGAGTCGGGCCAGGGCCTCGCCGAGTTCGGCGCGGAGGCGGCGGTTCTCCAGTTCCATGTCGAGCACGAGCTTGACGCCGGCGAGGTTGAGTCCGGAGGCGAGGAGTTCGCCGATGCGGCGGACGCGATCGATGTCGTCGTCGCTGTAGCGCCGGGTGCCCCCCGAGGTCCGGCGGGGCTCGACGAGGCCGCGCGCCTCGTAGACGCGCAGGGTCTGCGGGGCCAGGTTCAGCAGCTCGGCCGCGACCGAGATGCCGTAGACGGCGCGGTCGGGTGCGGGCCGGGCGGCGGGCTGCGGCTGGCGGTCCAAGTGCTCCTCCATCATGGCGGGAACGTACCCGCCGAGTTTATCTCTTATAGTCGGGTGGACGAAATCTGCATCGTGTGTTATATATTTTCGTATCGATCGGTAAGCACACTCTTTGCAGGAGGTGACCTGGCGATGCTGATGCGCACGGACCCGTTCCGCGAGCTCGACCGTCTCGCACAGCAGCTGCTCGGACAGAACGACACCCGGCTGGCCATGCCGATGGACGCGTGGAGGGAGGGACACCGGTTCATGGTGGAACTCGACCTGCCCGGCGTCAGAGAGGACGACATCGACCTCGAGGTCGAGCGCAACGTCCTCACCGTCAAGGCCGAACGCCGCACTGTCGACAACGGCACTTTGGACAACGGCACTGCCGAGCCCGGCGACCGCGAGATCATCCACGCCGAACGCCCGGCGGGAACCTTCATGCGGCAGATCTTCCTCAGCGACGTCCTCGACACCGAGCACGTCGAAGCGGTCTACAGGGACGGCGTCCTCACGCTGACGATCCCCATGGCCGAGGAGGCCAAGCCACGCAAGGTGCTCGTCGCCAGCGGCAAGCAGGCCATCGAGCAGTAGCGCACCCGTCCCGGACGCGGGGCGAGCACCCGCGTCCGAGACGGCATCGGACGGGAGGAACACACCATGAGCGGCCGCGTCTACTACACGCGCGACGGCATCCCCGACTACGAACTGGTCTGCGACCACTGCGGTGCCCGGTTCGACTGCGGGGACGACTCGTACTACAGCTGGCCGGTGCTGTGCGGCGCCGCCGAGGCCGAGGGCTGGCTGGTCGGGCCCGGACTCGACGGCGAGCACGTGTGCGCCCGCTGGGCTCCCGCGACAGCCGCAGGCTCGTCGCGGCATGACGGCGCCATCACACGGCGCCAGGACGACGAAGGGGCGGGACCTCGCGGTCCCGCCCCTGTCTCGCTCTATCGGCCTCCGCGGTTAAGCGGCGCCGCCCTGGCCCACCTGGCCGCCGCGCGGCCCGGCTCCCGGGCTCTTCGGCGGCATCGTGCCGGTACCGGCTCCCGGGCTCTTGGGAGCCCGCTCGCCGGCCAGCTCGGCCGGAGGCGTGTCCGGGACGCTCGCGGGCTTGTCGGCGCCCCTGAACGTCAGGTTCGTCTTCTCGACGTCCTTCGGGTCGCCGTCGACGTCCACGATCACGATCTGACCGGGGGTGAACTCGTTGAAGAGGATCTTCTCCGAGAGCGTGTCCTCGATCTCGCGCTGGATCGTGCGGCGCAGCGGCCGCGCGCCCATGACCGGGTCGTAGCCCTTGTGCCCCAGGTACAGCTTCGCCGCGTCCGTGAGCTCCAGAGCCATGTCGCGGTTCGCGAGCTGGTTCTCGATGCGCTTGACCATGAGGTCGACGATCGCGACGATCGCGTCCTGCGAGTGCTTCGGGAACACGATCGTGTCGTCGATGCGGTTCAGGAACTCGGGGCGGAAGTGGTTCTTCAGCTCCTCCGAGACCTTCTCCTTCATCCGGTCGTAGTCGCCGCCCTCGGACGCGTCCGACTGGAAGCCCAGCGAGACGGCCTTGCCGACGTCCTTCGTGCCGAGGTTGGTGGTCAGGATGATCACCGTGTTCTTGAAGTCCACGATGCGGCCCTGACCGTCCGTCAGACGACCGTCCTCAAGGATCTGCAGGAGCGTGTTGAACACGTCCGGGTGGGCCTTCTCGATCTCGTCGAACAGGACCACGGAGAACGGCTTGCGGCGCACCTTCTCGGTGAGCTGCCCGCCCTCGTCGTACCCGACGTACCCGGGAGGCGCACCGACGAGGCGCGACACCGTGTACCGGTCGTGGAACTCGGACATGTCCAGCTGGATCAGCGAGTCCTCGGAGCCGAACAGGAACTCCGCGAGCGCCTTCGCCAGCTCGGTCTTACCCACACCGGACGGGCCGGCGAAGATGAACGAGCCGGACGGGCGCTTGGGGTCCTTGAGCCCGGCGCGAGTACGGCGGATCGCCTTCGAGACCGCCTTGACGGCGTCCTCCTGGCCGATGATCCGCTTGTGGATCTCCTCCTCCATCTTCAGCAGACGGGAGGTCTCCTCCTCGGTGAGCTTGTAGACCGGGATGCCGGTCCAGTTCGCGAGGACCTCGGAGATCATCTCCTCGTCGACCTCGGTGACCTGGTCCAGGTCGCCCGCCTTCCACTCCTGCTCGCGCTTGGCGCGCTTCTCGTGGAGGCGCTTCTCGGTGTCGCGCAGGCGCGCGGCGGCCTCGAAGTCCTGGGCGTCGATCGCCGACTCCTTCTGGCGGCGCGTCTCCGCGATCTCCTCGTCGATCTCGCGGAGGTCCGGCGGTGCGGTCATGCGGCGGATGCGCATTCTCGCGCCGGCCTCGTCGATGAGGTCGATGGCCTTGTCGGGCAGGAACCGGTCCGAGATGTACCGGTCCGCGAGCGTCGCGGCCTGCACCAGGGCGCCGTCCGTGATGGACACGCGGTGGTGGGCCTCGTAGCGGTCCCGCAGGCCCTTGAGGATCTCGATGGTGTGCGCCAGCGACGGCTCGGCCACCTGGATCGGCTGGAAGCGGCGCTCCAGGGCGGCGTCCTTCTCGAGGTACTTGCGGTACTCGTCGAGCGTGGTCGCACCGATGGTCTGCAGCTCGCCGCGGGCCAGCATGGGCTTGAGGATCGAGGCCGCGTCGATCGCGCCCTCGGCGGCCCCCGCACCGACGAGCGTGTGGATCTCGTCGATGAACAGGATGATGTCGCCGCGGGTCTTGATCTCCTTGAGGACCTTCTTCAGGCGCTCCTCGAAGTCGCCGCGGTACCGCGACCCGGCCACCAGGGCGCCCAGGTCGAGCGTGTACAGCTGCTTGTCCTTGAGGGTCTCGGGGACCTCGCCCTTGGTGATCGCCTGCGCGAGCCCCTCGACGGCGGCGGTCTTGCCGACGCCGGGCTCGCCGATGAGCACCGGGTTGTTCTTGGTGCGGCGGGACAGGACCTGCATGACGCGCTCGATCTCGCGCTGGCGCCCGATCACGGGGTCGAGCTTGCCGTCGCGCGCGGCCTGCGTGAGGTTGCGGCCGAACTGGTCGAGCACGAGCGAACCGGACTGCTGCGCCTCCTGGGAGGTGCCGCCGGCGGTCGCGCCCGCGGGCTCCTTGCCCTGGTAGCCGGAGAGCAGCTGCAGCACCTGCTGGCGGACGCGGTTGAGGTCCGCGCCGAGCTTGATGAGGACCTGGGCGGCGACGCCCTCGCCCTCGCGGATCAGGCCGAGCAGGATGTGCTCGGTCCCGATGTAGTTGTGGCCGAGCTGCAGCGCCTCGCGCAGGCTCAGCTCGAGCACCTTCTTCGCCCGCGGGGTGAAGGGGATGTGCCCGGACGGGGCCTGCTGGCCCTGGCCGATGATCTCCTCGACCTGCTGGCGGACGCCTTCCAAGGAAATGCCCAGGCTCTCCAGGGCCTTCGCCGCCACGCCCTCGCCCTCGTGGATGAGGCCGAGCAGGATGTGTTCCGTGCCGATGTAGTTGTGGTTGAGCATCCTGGCTTCTTCTTGAGCCAAGACGACCACGCGTCGGGCACGGTCCGTAAACCGTTCAAACATGCGCTTCTGCTCCTCGCGTCCGCCGCTACTTGTCGTCGTTACTGGTCGTGGCTTGCAAAACCCTGTGGGTACACCTTATCTCCCGGGTCCGCGGACGACGGGTGCCACGTGGGTGACAACAAGCGTGCCTCTAAGACCATTCCCGGTGATAACAGGTTCGCTGTGAGCGCAATACCCGTGCACCGCCGCAGCAATCCAATGGTGCCCGACGGGTGTGACACGCGGGCCGAATCCGCCGTCCCAAGGAACGGAACCGCGCGGCCGTTCCGCGCCTATGTCCGCTGCGTGTCCGCTATGCCGATCGCGGCTCGGCTCCCCATTTTGTTCGCTGCCCGCGAACGCGCCGCAGTTCACCGCACGCGAAATGCCCGCTCCCCTGGGGAGAGCGGGCATGGAAGTCGGTTCGACGGGTGCCTGACTAGTTGTGCGCGGCGTTGTATTCCTCGACGATGGCCTGCGGGATGCGCCCGCGGGGCGAGACGCGCTTGCCGCTGCGCTCGGCCCACTCGCGGATGGCCTTGTTCTGCTCGCGGTCCACAGTCTGGCGGCGGGGGGCGACGGCGCCGCGGACCGGGCCGCGGGGGGCGCCCAGGCTGTAACGGCCGAGTCGGGTGCCGGCCTCCTGGAACTTCTCCAACGCGTCGCGCAGTTCCTTGGCATGCCCGGCCGAGAGGTCGATCTCGTAGGCCTGTCCGTCGATAGCGAATTTGACGGTCTCCTCAGCCTTGCTGCCGTCGATATCGTCGATCAGGATGACCTGTGTCTTCTTCGCCATGGCAAATTCCTCTCGAACTGTAGCGACTACCGCTGCCGGGACAACCGTCTTGCTAGTGCCAGAGCATATACGAGTCCATTAGCGAAGGGAAAGAGGGTGGGCGCATCTATTTGTGAATACATCGCTACCGTCCAGGCCACGTGGCGACTTGAATGCGTCCAAGTGTCCCGGCTCCGGGCGAAAAGGGACCGCGCCCGAGGCCGTCCCTTGAATAACGGCTTCGGACGCGGTTCCTTTGGCTTTGCTATTCGGGTTTCACCAGCGGGAAGAGGATGGTCTCTCGGATACCGAGTCCGGTGAGCGCCATAAGCAACCGGTCGATTCCCATGCCCATCCCGCACAGCGGCGGGAGGCCGTACTCCATCGCGCGGAGGAAGTCCTCGTCGACGCCCATGGCCTCGTCGTCGCCCTTCGCGGCCAGTCTGGCCTGGGCCTCCAGGCGCTCGCGCTGGATGACCGGGTCGATCAGCTCCGAATAGCCGGTGGCGAGTTCGAAGCCCCGCACGTACAGGTCCCATTTCTCCGTGAGTCCGGGAGTGGTGCGGTGACCGCGCGTGAGCGGGGAGGTCTCCTCGGGGTAGTCGAAGACGAAGGTCGGTGCGACGATGTGGTCGGAGACCAGCAGCTCGAACAATTCCTCCGCGAGTTTCCCGGGGCCCCACTTGGGGTCGACCGCGAGTTCGACTTTCTCCGCGTAAGCGCGCAGCGTCTCCAGCGGGGTGTCCACGGTCACGGTTTCTCCGAGTGCTTCGGAAAGGGACCCGAAGAGGGTGATCTCGGCCCACTCGCCGCCGAGATCGAACTCGGAGCCGTCCGCGAGTGCCACGGTCTCAGTCCCGAACACCGAGCGCGCCGCACCTTGAATGAGCGACTTGGTGAGGCCGGCGATGGTGCGGTAGTCGCCGTAGGCCTGATAGGCCTCCAGCATCGCGAACTCCGGCGAATGCGACGAGTCGGCGCCCTCGTTGCGGAAGTTCCGGTTGATCTCGAATACGCGGTCGATACCGCCGACGACGCACCTTTTCAGATAGAGCTCGGGCGCGATGCGCATGTACAGGTCCATGTCGTACGCGTTCATGTGCGTCACGAACGGCCGCGCGGTCGCCCCGCCCGGCTGCACCTGCATCATCGGGGTCTCGACCTCGACGAAGTCGCGGTCGTCGAGCTGCGCGCGCAGCGAGCGGACGACCTTCGCCCGGTTGCGGGCGTTCGCGCGGGCCTCGGGGCGGACGATGAGGTCGACGTACCGCTGGCGGACGCGGGTCTCCTCGGCGAGCGGCTTGTGGGCCACGGGCAGCGGGCGCAGGGCCTTGCCTGTGATCTCGAAGGAGTCGGCCATGACCGACAGCTCGCCGCGCTTGGAGGTGACGACCTCGCCGGTGACGCCGATGTGGTCGCCGATGTCGGCCAGGCGCTTCCAGTCGGCGAGGCGCTCCTCGCCGATCTTGCCCTGGGAGAGCATCACCTGGAACTCGGTGCCGTCGCCGTCGCGCAGGCGCGCGAAGCAGAGCTTCCCGGCCGTGCGGACGAAGATCACCCGTCCGGTGGTGCCCACGGTGACGCCCGAGGACTCGCCGTCGACGAGGCCCGCGAACTGCTCGCGCAGCTCGGCCAGCGTGTGGGTGCGCGGGTAGCCGAGCGCGTAGGGCTCCTTGCCTTCCGCGAGGAGGGCGGCGCGCTTGTCACGCCGGATCTGCATCTGCTCGGGAAGGTCGTCGCCGCTGTCGCTGTCGCTGTGCTGCTCGTGCTCGGTCACGTCTTACAGGGTAAATGCCGTCGCTGCGGGACGGCATGCGAGTTTCCCCGCATCGCGCCGTGTCACACCGCCGGGCTCCGGAGGTCTGCGGCCCCGGAACGGACGGCTGCGGACGGCTGCGGACGTAGGGCATGCCCCTTCCCACCCGCATCCACCTCCGACCAACCGAAGAAATGGGACGACCATCCCACACGGGTCCGACATGCCATCGAACGCGAATCTTGTTCGCGTGGGCGGGCGGTTGGCCGGCACGTGGAGAGCGGCCGCTCCCATCGGGAACGGCCGCTCCGGAGTGTTCGCCTAGTCGGCCAGGATCGGCCGTTCGATCGCGAAGGCCGGGTAACCGACGACGCGGTCGGGCCGGCCCACTGTGTCCGCCGAGGTGGCCAGGGCGAGCTGGCGCGGGCGGCGGCCGGTGGCGTCGGCCCAGGCGAGCGTGGCGCGCAGGGCGAACACGCCGCAGGCGTGGTGCGGGGCGATCTCGCGCGGCCGCAGGCTCCGGATCGCTTCGGCGGTCGACGCATCGATGCGCTCGGCGGTGGCCTGGTCGTGGAAGTGCGAGAGGTCGGTGGAGCAGATGATGACCGAGTCCTCGCCGGCCTCCTCGCGGAGCGCGCTGATGAGCCTCGCGGCGTCCGGGGTCTGCCCCATGCCGAACGCGACGGGCGTGATCTCGATGTCGGTGCCGAGCGCGACCTGCAGGAACGGCAGCTGGACCTCGAGCGAGTGCTCGGCCTCGTGCGGGAGGCGCGAGGAGCCGACGACGCCCGTGGCCGCGACCTGGACCTCCCCGAGCGGGGTCGCCCACCGCGCGTAGGGCGCGGCGGCGTGCCCGCGGAGCGGGTAGTGGTGGGACGGTCCGACGAGGACCACGCGCTTGACGCGGCCGCGGTGGGCGGCGAGCCGGGCGTAGACCTCGGCGGCGACCGGCCCGGAATAGCGGTGGCCGGCGTGCGGGACGATGTAGGCGTCGGCGAGCGGCTCGCTCACCGGTCCGGCGGCGTCGATGAGCCGCTCGATGTCGGCGCGGAGCAGCCCGGGGTCGGCCGGGTAGAAGCGTCCGGCGACGGCAGCGGGCCGTACGGTGTCTGATGTGATCGAAGGCATCGCAGGTCTTCCGGTGGTGGTTCCTATGGTCGGTGTGAAGGCTCTGGTCAGTGAGCCGGAATGTGGTCGTGCGCCGGTGCTCGCCTGGTTGACGGCGGGGCGATGCGGATCGGTTGCCGTTTGGGACCCCAGTCTCCCGCCGGTCCGTCGAAAACTCCGGGAACGGCCGCGCCGCAACGGCCGCACTGTCCGCTATCCGACACCGCATACCGGTCAATCCGGTACCAATTACGCACTATGAGGGCTTCGCCACAACCGGTGCAGGTCGTGGTCTGGCCTTCCGGGTCGTGCACATTGCCGGTGTAGACGTAGTGCAGGCCGGCGTCGCGGGCGATCCGCCTGGCCCGGCGGAGTGTCGCGACCGGGGTCGGCGGCACGTCGCGCATCTTGAAGTCCGGATGGAACGCGGTGAAGTGGAGCGGCACGTCGGGTCCGAGGTGGTCGTGGATCCACTCGCATTCCGCGGCGATCTCCGCATCGGAGTCGTTGTGCCCGGGAATGAGCAGTGTGGTGATCTCGGTCCACACGCCGGTCTCGTGCACCAGGTATTCGAGTGTGTCGAGGACGGTCCTCAGTGAAGCGAAAGCGATCTTGCGGTAGAACTCCTCGGTGAACGCCTTGAGGTCGATGTTCGCGGCGTCCATGTGCGCGTAGAGCTCTCGTCGCGCTTCGGGTCTGATGTACCCCGCCGAGACCGCCACGGCCTTGAGCCCGGCCTCGCGGGCCGCGTCCGCGCAATCCGCAGCGTATTCGAGGAACACCGTAGGGTCATTGTAGGTGAACGCGATCGACCTGCAGCCCAGGCGCTTCGCGGTGGTGGCGAGGGTCTCGGGCTCGGCCTCCGAAGTGAGCGTGTGGGTCTCGCGGGACTTCGAGATGTCCCAGTTCTGGCAGAACCGGCAGGCCAGGTTGCATCCGGCGGTGCCGAACGAGAGCACGGGCGTGCCGGGCAGGAAGTGGTTGAGCGGCTTCTTCTCGACGGGATCGATGCAGAAGCCGGAGGAGCGCCCGTACGAGGTCAGCACGATCTGGTCGCCCTGCCGCGCCCGCACGAAGCACAGGCCGCGCTGCCCTTCGCGCAAGCGGCAGGCGCGCGGGCAGACGGTGCATTCGATGCGCCCGTCGTCGAGCGCGCGGTGGAACCCGGTGCCGACGGTGAAATCGTCCGCACCTTCGGTCCGTGGCCTACGGGGAGTGAGGGTGGCCATACTCACTACCGTAGCGCCTGCGCCGTTGCCGTTGCGTTTCGGCATGGGCGCGAGCAGTTCGCACGCGAAAGGGGCCGCCCCGAGCGTCGTGCTCGAAACGGCCCCTACCGGTCTTGACAGTGCTGGTACGACCGCTGAGGCCGCAGCGTGCGGCCCGGGCGGTACTAGTTCAGGCGCTCGCCGGTGTTGGCGTGGAAGACGTGCTCGTGGCCCGGCTCGGGCACGACGTACACGGTCTCGGCCAGGCGCGGCACGTTGGCCGACTCGGTCCGGACGACGAAGCGCTCGGAGTCGCCGTTGTACGCGGCGTGGCCGTACACGTAGGCCTCCGAACCCAGCTCCTCGACGAGGTCGACCTCGATCGGGATGCCGCCGGAGCCCTCGGTGCCGAGCTTGCAGTGCTCGGGGCGGATGCCGATGGTGACCTTCTGGTCCCCGCCGTCCTGGGTGGCGGCGTCGCGGACCTCGCGCGAGAGCGGGAGGGTCACGTCGCCGAACAGGCCGCCGGCCTCGGTGAGGCTCACGGTCTTCAGGTTCATGGCCGGGGAGCCGATGAAGCCCGCGACGAAGGTGTTCTTCGGCGCGTCGTACAGGGTGCGCGGGGTGTCGCACTGCTGCAGCAGGCCGTCCTTCATGACCGCGATGCGGTGGCCCATCGTCAGCGCCTCGACCTGGTCGTGGGTGACGTAGACGGTGGTGATGCCGAGGCGCTTCTGGAGCGAGGCGATCTGCGAACGGGTCTGGACGCGGAGCTTGGCGTCGAGGTTCGACAGCGGCTCGTCCATGAGGAACACCTGCGGCTCGCGCACGATCGCGCGGCCCATGGCGACGCGCTGGCGCTGGCCGCCGGAGAGGGCCTTCGGCTTGCGGCCGAGGTAGTCGGTGAGGTCGAGGAGCTTCGCGGCGTCTTCCACGCGCTGCTTGATCTCGGTCTTCGGCATGCGGCGCAGCTTGAGGGCGAACGCCATGTTGTCGAAGACGGACATGTGCGGGTAGAGCGCGTAGTTCTGGAAGACCATCGCGATGTCGCGGGACTTCGGGGGGAGGTTCGACACGTCGGTGTCGTTGATGAAGATCGAGCCTTCGTCGACCTCTTCGAGGCCGGCGAGCATCCGGAGGGAGGTGGACTTTCCACAACCGGAGGGGCCGACGAGGACGAGGAATTCGCCGTCCTGGATCTCGATGTCGAGCTTGTCGACGGCGGGCTTCTCGGTGCCCGGGTAGATGCGCGTGGCACCGGCGTACGTCACTGTGGCCATGATTATGGTCCCTTTCACTGGCAGGTACGTGCCAGACGATCCGTGGTAAAAGGCGGCTTTTCATCACAGACGGGACCTCGCCGAAGCGGCGCGACCCTGCGCTGCGATCACGACCGCGTGATGCTCGGCACCGTGCAGTCGTGAGGTGAGCCTAGCCGCAGGGGAATGCCTTTGCCAAGTCGCAGCCGAACGTTTGTCCGGTTTACCGCGAAGGTTTACCGAAACGTTATTCCACCCGCATGGCCTGCAGCAGCCCCTCGTCGCCGGCCACGTCGCAGATCCCGAACGGCAGCCGGCCCCACAATGCGAGGGCGATGTCCGAGGCCGAGCCCGCCGCGCGGGCCTGCAGTTCCGTGCGCGAATCGGGCTGGTCGAGCAGCGCGACCCGGCCCTCGCGCAGGCGCACGAACCAGGTCGCGTCCGCGTCCTGCGCGAACAGCTGCACGAGCCCCGAGGCCTCCGGGTGGGCGCCGCGGCGGGCGCCGACCGGGAGGAACGCTTCGAACACCTCGCTGATCGCCTCCGCGGCGAGCGCGACGGGGACGGGCGCGGTCGCGCCCACGGCCATCTGGACGTCCCAGCGGGCCAGCCCCGTGGCGACGGCGACCCGGCGGTGCCAGAACTCGGCCCGCCACTCCACGGGCGCCCACGTCCACGCGGGCGAATCGGCCCCGCGCGCCTCGATCGCGTCGAGCACGGCCGCCAGCGCGTGGTCGTAGGCGTCGAGCACGGCGGTGCCCTGCGCGGTGACGGGCGGTGGCTGCGGGAGGTCCTGGTCGGCGGTGGGGCGGGTGAAGAGGGCGTCGACGGCCCAGCGGTACTCGCGGGCGAGTTCGAGGAGGATGCCCGCGACGGTGGAGTCGGGGCGGGAGGGCGCGACGCGGTCGAGGGCCTCGGGTCCGCATGCCGAGCGCAGGCCTGCGGCCTCGGTCTTCAACTCGGTGAGGTAGTCGGTGATGCGCAGCTTAGCCATGGTGACCGCCGTTCCTCGTAGCCTGCGTAAAGCTTAGGCTTTCCGGTGTGACAGACGCCAGTCCAACGCGGAGCGAGCAGGCTCCCGACGGCCCGGTTCCGGGCAGGTCCCTCAGTGCGTACACGACGCTGAGGATAGGAGGTCCGGCCCGGGATTTGATCGAGACGCGCCACTGGTCGGAGGCGGTCGAGGCGATTCGCGGGGCGGCCGGTCGGACGCTGGTGCTCGGGGGCGGCTCGAACGTCGTCATCGGCGACGCCGGGTTCGACGGGACGGTTGTGCTGCTGCGCGGCGAGGGCGTCGAGGAGGTCGGCGGCGGGCTGGTCCGGGTGCAGGCGGGGCATGTGTGGGACGAGTTCGCGGCGTGGACCGTGGCGAACGGGTGCTCCGGTGTCGAGTGCCTGAGCGGGATTCCCGGTTCGGCGGGTGCGACGCCGATTCAGAACGTGGGGGCGTACGGCCAGGAGGTCGCGCAGACGATCGCGGCGGTGAAGGTCTGGGACCGCGAGGTCGACGAGATCCGCGACTGGTCTCCGGCGGAGTGCGGGTTCGCGTACCGCCGCAGTGTCTTCAAGCATTCGGACCGGTACCTGGTGCTGAGCGTCGACTTCCGGCTCGAGGCTTCGGGCGTGTCGCAGCCGGTCGCGTACGCGGAGTTGGCGAAGCGGCTGGGCGTGGACGTGGGTGAGCGGGTGCCGCTGGGCCTGGCGCGCGAGGCGGTGCTGGAGCTGCGGCGGGGCAAGGGCATGGTGCTGGACGAGGCCGACCACGACACGTGGAGCGCCGGTTCGTTCTTCACCAATCCGCTGATCGATGCGCATGCGTTCCATGAGGTGGCCGAGCGGGCCGGGGGCGAGCCCCCGCACTGGCCGGCGGGCGAGGGGACCGTGAAGGTCTCGGCCGCGTGGCTCATCGGTGCGGCGGGTTTCGCGAAGGGGTACGAGCGGGGGAACGTGGGTCTCTCGACGAAGCACACGCTGGCTCTGACGAATCGTGGCGGCGCCACGGCGGGCGAGCTGCTCGCGCTCGCGGACGAGGTGGCGGACAAGGTGGAAGCGGACTTCGGTGTCCGCCTCCACCCCGAGCCGGTGATGGTCCTTTAGTTCTCGCGCAGGCCGATGCGGTCGTGGAGTCGCCGCAGGGGTGCGGGCGCCCACCAGTTCCATCGGCCGGTGAGGCGCATGAGCGCGGGCAGGAGCACGCCGCGGATCACGGTGGCGTCCACGAGGACCGCGAGGGCCATGCCGAGGCCGAGCATCTGCAGGAACACGACGTCGCCGGTGGCGTAGACCGCGAAGGAGAACGCCAGGACCGCGGCGGCGGCGGTGACGAGCGGCGCTGACCGCTGCAGGCCGACTGCGATCGAGCCGGTCCGGTCCCCGGTGCGGTCGTGCTCTTCCTTGATGCGCGCGAGCATGAACACCTCGTAGTCCATGGAGAGTCCGTAGGCGATGCAGAACATGAGGATCGGGATGCTCGGCTCGAAGGAGCCCTGCGGGGTGAATCCGATGAGGACTGCGAGGTGCCCGTCCTGGAAGACCCAGACGAGGGCGCCGAACATGACCGCGAGTGAGAGTCCATTGAGGACAGTGGCTTTGAGCGGGGCGATCACGCTGCCGGTCATGAGGAACAGGATCACGACGGTGATGAGGACGATGAGGCCGAGCACGAGCGGGAGCCGGTCGAGGAGGGCGTCGCGGAAGTCCGCCAGGTCCGCGGGGTAGCCGGACACGGACACCGCGAATCCGGCTTCGACGGCGCGGATGTCGCCGACGAGGGCGTACGGGTCGTCGCGCATCGCCTCGACCGCGGGCACCGCCGAAACCCAAGTGGCGCCGTCGAGGTGCGCGAAGCGGTCGGTGTCGCCGGGAGCGACTGCGGTGCCGTCGATGAACCGCCCGGCGCTCGAGTCGACCTGCGCGATGCCGTCCACTGTCGACAGTTCGGCCGCGTAGGCGGCGAGCGCATCAGTATCGGCCCCTTCGGCGAGGATCTGGAACGCGTCGGACTCCTCGGCGGCGAACCCGGCCGTGATCTGGTCGGTGACCACGCGGCTCGCGGCGTCCTCCGGGAGCGCCCGCTCGTCGGGGACCCCGAAGCGCACGCCCAGGATCGGCGACGCCAGCGTCAGCACCAGGACCAAAGCGGCTGTGCCCCAGAGGAACGGGCGGCGCATGACCGCCGACGCCGTCCGGAACCAGCGCCCGGTCTCGAGCGGCCGCACCGGGCGCGTCCGCGTCACCCGCCCGCCCCAGACCGCCAGGGCCGCAGGGAGGACGACGACCGCGCCGAGCAGCGCCGCGAGCGGCACGATGATCCCCGCGTACCCGAAGGACCGCAGGAACGGGAACGGCATGAGCAGCAGCACCGAGAGGCTCGCAGCCACAGTGACGGCGCTGAAGACAACGGTGCGCCCGGCGCTGGCCACCGTGCGGGCGACCGCCTCAGCGCGGTCGTGCAGCGCCGACTCCTCCCGGAACCGGTGCACGATGAACAGGCAGTAGTCCACGGCCAGGCCCATGCTCATGACCAGGATGAGGTTCGCGGCGAACGTCGAGACCTCGGTCGCCGCCGCCACAGCGCGCATGGCGGCCAGGGAGAGTACGAGCGCGAAGACCCCGACCCCCAGGGTGAGCAGGGCCGCGACCGGGCGCCGGTAGAGCACGATGAGCAGCACCAGCATCCCCGGGAGGATGATCAGTTCGGCGAGCAGGAAGTCCTCGCGGGCGAGCTGCGCGGCCTCGCGGAACAGCTCGTCGGAGCCGCCGACGGCCACAGTGAGCGCGCCGTCGTCGCGGGCGAAGTCCGCCTTCAGCGCTGGCAGCAGCTCCTCCCGCACGAACGTGACGTCGCCGGGCAGGTACGCGGTGACGAGCGCCTGCGAGCCGTCTTCGGAGCGGAGCGCGGGCGAGCCCGAGTCCCAGTAGGAGTCGACCGCGGCGGTGCCCTCGGCGGCGGCCAGTTCGGCGGCGAGCACGGCGCCCGCCTCGGCGCTCGCGGCGGAGTCCACGTCGCCGTCGGCGGCCGTGACGAGCAGCAGGAAGTTGGCGCTGCCGATCCCGAAGCGCCGGTCGAGTTCGTCGCCGGTGACGATCGACTCGGAGCCGGGCGCCTCGAAGCGGGAGAGGACGAGCGCGTTCATGGTTCCGGAGCCGATGAAGGCGCTGGCGAGGAAGGCGAGGAGGGCGACGAGCAGGAGGATGCGTCTGCGGCGCACGGTGAATCGACCAAGGCGGTGCATGGGGTCTCCGTCTGGCTAGACTTGAAAATGCGAGTGAGCGCTCGCAAATAAAAATACGAGCGATCGCTCGCAATTACAAGCCCGAGGGGGACGCGTGCCCGACGACACAGCCAAGCCCGAACGAAAACGCCAGGCCAGAGGCGAGAAGCGCATCGAAGAACTGCTCGACGCCGCCGCCGAGGTCTTCGCGGAGCGCGGCTACAAAGCGGCCGGCACCAACGAGATCGCCCGGCGCGCGGGCGCCTCCCCCGGCACGCTGTATCAGTTCTTCCAGAACAAGGAGGCCATCGCCGAAGCCCTCATGGCCCGGTATGTGGTGCGACTGCGCGCGGCCCACGGCGAGGCCTTCGACCCGGCCGTGGCCGAACTGCCGCTCGAGGAGATGCTCGACCGCATCATCGACCCGGTGGTCGCCTTCGACCGGGCCAACCCGGGGTTCTACGCGCTCCTCGCGGACCCCGCCCTGTCACCCGAGCTCGCGAGCGCGAAGAAGCCCGCCCAGAAGCTCATGTTCCAGCGCCTCGACCAGATCCTGGAACGGCGAGCCCCCGACCTCCCGGCCGAACAGCGCACCCGCACAGCAGAAGTCGCAGTCCACCTCTTCAGAGGCCTGCTCCCCCTCATCATGACCGCAACGGAAGCGGAACTCCCGGTCCTCGTCGCCGAGACCAAAGAAGTCCTCTTCAGCTACCTGTCGCCCCGAATCGATCTGGAAGCGACGCCGCAGCACAACAGGCGCACGCTCACCCCTGAAGAGGCCGCGCGCAAGGCTGCGCACATCGCTATGCGCAGCAACGTAACCACCGACGATGTGTTGACCGCGATCCACGAAGCTCGCGCAGAACACGTGCGTGCGGTCGAGAACGTTCTGGACCGGGACCATCCCCGAGAAGACCGGCGCTAGCGCGGACAGCGCCGAAACAACACGCCGAGCGCTCCTAAGGTTCGCGAGATTTAGCCAATCCGGATATACTCTGAATGGTATGGGATATCAAACTGCGGAGGCAGACATGACCAAGACACTCGTAGACGTTGACGACGAGCTGCTGGCCGACGTCATGGAGCAAACCGGCGCGCGGACCAAGAAGCAGGCGATCAACGAAGCGCTGGAATACTACCGGGAAGCTCAGCGCACCGGCCCGCAAACCGCGTGGAACAATCTTCGCCGCATGGCGGCCGACGGCACACTCGACCTAGACGAGGTCGAGCGGCTTAGCAATCTTCACAAGCAGGGCCGCACTGACAAATGATCCTCAAATACCTCATCGACACGAGCGCACTCGTTCGTGTCATCCGAGGACAGGTCGATCCTGCCTGGCTTCACTATGCCGACCAGGCAAAGTTCGGAATCTGCGAGCCAGTGCTCTTCGAGTTCGTCCAAGGTTCCGGGAAGCGCGAGGCCAAGGCGATTGAGGCTCAACTGCTGTCGAGTCATCAATGGGTGCCGATGTCGGATAAGGTCAGTTCCTACATGCGAGACCTGCGAAGGGACCTCACCGAGCGCAGCATGCACACCATGTTCAGCCTCGCCGACTACCTCATCGCAGCGACCGCAATCCAGGAAGGGTTCGTTGTCCTGCATGAGGATGCGGATTTCTCAGCGGCTGCCCGTCACCATCCGATGCTCAGCGAGCAGCGCATCAGCACGACAATTCCTGAAGACCTGCCGCTCTAGCGGAGGAGCGCCGCCGCTTCCATCGCCGCGTAGGTCGCGATGACGCCCGCGCCCGCGCGCTTGATGCTCGTCAGGGACTCCAGGATCGCCGCGTCGCGGTCGATCCAGCCGCGCTCGGCCGCCGCCACGATCTGGGCGTACTCGCCGCTGATGTGGTACGCCGCAACGGGAACGGGGCTCCGCTCGGCCGCGGCCTTCACGATGTCCAGGTACGGCAGGGCCGGCTTGACCATGACGATGTCCGCGCCCTGCTGAATGTCCAGGTCGATCTCGTGCAGCGCCTCGGTCACGTTCGCGTTGTCCTGCTGGTACGTGCGGCGGTCGCCCTGCAGCTGCGACTCCACCGCGTCCCGGAACGGGCCGTAGAACGCGCTCGCGTACTTCGCCGCGTAGGCCAGGAGACCGGTGTCGGTGTGGCCCGCTTCGTCAAGGGCCGCACGGACATAGCCGATCTGGCCGTCCATCATCCCCGAAGCGCCGAGCAGGTCCGCGCCCGCTTCGGCCAGGGCCACGCCCATCTCGGCGTAGCGCACCAGCGAAGCGTCGTTGTCCACAGTGCCGTCCGGGCGGAGCACGCCGCAGTGGCCGTGGTCGGTGAACTCGTCCAGGCACAGGTCAGGGATGACCACGAGGTCGTCGCCGACCTCCTCGCGGATCGCCCGCGTCGTCACGTTCAGGATGCCGTTCGGATCGGTTGCGGCCGAACCGATCGCGTCGCGCACCGCCGGGATGCCGAAGGGCATGAGCCCGCCGAGCCCGGCCCGCGCGGCCTCGACCGCGAGCTTGCGGACCGATTCGACCGAATGCTGGTGCACACCTGGCATCGACGCGATCTCGACGGGCTCGTGGAGGCCCTCCTTGACGAACACCGGCAGCACCAGGTCCGACGGATGCACGCGCGTCTCGGCCACGAGACGGCGAAGGGCCGCAGTGCGCCGCAGCCTCCGAGGGCGGATGACCGGGAACTCGGGACTGTTCGGCACTGCGACCACTTCCTCTACACGTTGCTAACGGAACCTCAGGGCCGTCGGCCCCTGGATCTTCTGGCCCCGACGGGTCTTGATCGGGCCCTCGGCCAGGCGCTGCTTCAGCTCCATGGCGTACTCCGCCAAGGCCTCGATGAGGTCCGGCACGGAGGCGTTCTCAGGCTTGGCGTCCACACGCAGACCGAACTCGGTCGCCGTGTCCGCGGTCGCCGGGCCGATGCACGCCACGACCGTGCGCTGGTGCGGCTTGCCCGCGATGCCCACGAGGTTGCGCACCGTCGACGACGAGGTGAAGAGCACCGCGTCGAACCCGCCGGACTTGATGGCGTCCCGGATGTCCGCGGCCGGCGGCGAAGCGCGCACCGTGCGATACGCGGTCACGTCGTCGACCTCCCAGCCGCGCTCGGACAGGCCCGAGACCAGGGTCTCGGTCGCGATGTCGGCGCGCGGCAACAGGACCCGGCCGACCATGTCGAGGATCGGGTCGTGCGGCGGGAAGACCTCGAGGAGGCCCTCCGAGGACTGCTGCCCGGTCGGGATCAGCTCGGGCTCGATGCCGAACTCGCGCACGGCGTTCGCGGTCGCCTCGCCGATGCAGGCGATGCGCAGCCCGCCGAACGCGCGCGCGTCCAGGCCGTGCTCCTTGAACTTCTCCCAGATGGCCTTCACCGAGTTCTGGCTGGTGAACACGATCCACGCGTACCGGCCGTCGACCAGGCCCTTGATGGCCCGCTCCATCTGGGCGGGCGTGCGGGGCGGCTCGACCGCGATCGTCGGCACCTCGCACGGGATCGCACCGTAGGCGCGCAGGCGCTCCGACATGATGCCGGCCTGCTCCTTGGTGCGCGGGATGAGGACCTTCCAGCCGTACAGCGGGCGCCCCTCCCACCACGCGAGCTCGTGCCGGTCGTCGACGCCGGGACCGATGGTGAGCACGACCTGCCCGGCGTAGCCGAGCGCCGCCTCCACAAAGGTGTCCACAGAGGACGTGGTGGTGTACTCGGTCTCGCCCGTCGCGTCACCCGTCACGGCCACGGCCGTCTCACCCGAAACCCCGCCCGCGAGCAGGATGTCCCGCAGGCTCGACAGGTCCGAGACGTCCGCGGTCACAGTGAGGCTGCCGCGCTTGATCGCGTCCGCGATCATGAGCGGCTCGATGGAGGCGATGTCGTCGATGTCGATGACCGTGCGGATCTCCCCCGGAGGCATGCCCGCGTACACCGCGACGGCCTGCGCGTGGCTCATGCCCGGGATGACCTCGAAGCGGGCCTGCTCGGCGCTGGCGGCCTTGATCTCGGCCTTCGCGAGCCGGTTCGGGTACGCGTCGCCGACGATGAGGCGGGCGATGTTCTCGCCTTCACGCGCCGCGGCGGCCATGAGCTTGCCCTGGTCGCTCGGGGAGGACTCGATGAGCTTGATCCGCGAGTCGTCGCCGTTGAGCTCCTTGGCGGTCTCGATGAGCGACTGCGGGAGCGACCGGTCGTAGTAGACCCGGTCGGCCTCGCGAATCGCGTCGAGGGCGCGCTTGGTCAGCAGTCCCGGGTCGCCTGGGCCGGTCCCGACGAAACGCACGCGGCCCACCGGCTTACGGGCACTGGTCATGTTCTCTCCATCAACAGTCGTCTAGAGCTGGGTCTAACTTCAATAGTTGCTCGGCACCGGCCTCGAGGAGGTCCTCGGCCAGCGCTCGCCCCACGGCGGCGGCGCGGGCGGCCATATCGGCGGCGCCCGCATCGCCTGTGTCAGGGAGAGCGGCGGTGGTCGAGAGCCGCTCGATGACGGAACCGTCCTCGGCACCGACGGCCCCCCGCAGATACAGGTCGACCTCGTCTGGCGAAGCGCCTTCGGCGACATCGGCGAGTGCGGCGACGGGAGCGCTGCATCCGGCTTCGAGTCGTTGCAGAAGGGCGCGTTCGGCGGCGACGGCGGCCTGTGCGTACCGGTCGTTGAGCTTACTTGAGATCCGCGCAGATGTCATGTCGGCTTTGCGGCATTCGACCGCCAATGCCCCTTGTGCTGGGGCGGGAAGCATCACTAGCGGGTCCAGGTATTCCGTGATCTCCGCCTGCCTGCCGATGCGCTTGATGCCGGCGGCCGCGAGGATCACCCCATCGAGGTCGTCGCCGACGCGGCCGATGCGGGTGTCGATGTTGCCGCGGATCGGCACGCACTCGAAGCCGCGCCCCAAGGCGTTCAGCTGCGCGATGCGCCGGGGCGAACCGGTCCCGATCCGCGCGCCCGGCCCCAGGTCGGAGAGGGTGCGGCCGTCCGAGGCGATGAGCACGTCGCGCGGATCGGCGCGCGGGGGCACCGCGATGACGAGGTGCTCGGGCTGGGCCGTGGGCAGGTCCTTGTACGAGTGGACGGCGATGTCGATCTCCTCGCGCTCCAGCGCGTCGCGCAGCTGGTTCACGAAGACCCCGACGCCCAACTGGGCGACGGGCACCGTGGTGCCGTCTCCTGTGGTCTTGATCTCGACGAGTTCGACCTGCTCCCCCGTGAGGCGCGCGATCTCGTCCGCGATCATGCCGCTCTGCGCGAGCGCGAGCTTCGATCCCCTGGTCCCGACTCGGATCACAGGTGGTTTCCCTTCCTAAGGCCGGTGGCGCGAAGGCGCTCCGGGCTGCTGTGGGGCAGTGCCGAGGGTGTTGCTTGCTTCGGCCGCGAGGACCGGATTGACTTTGAGGGCTTCCGCGAGGTCGCCGCTCTGCGGTTCGGCGACGGCGGCCGCGTCGAGCGCGAACAGGTCGCGCAGGGCGCGGGCGTAGTCGGGCGCGCCGGGCTGGCCGGCGAGCTCTCGAACGCGGACGGTGGGCTCGTGGAGGAGGCGCTGGACCACGCGGTGCACGGTGCGGGCGACCTCGGCGCGCTGGTCGTCGGTGAAGTCGCCGCGGCGGGCGACCCGGGAGAGCTCGGCCTCGACGATGTCGGCGGCGGCCGAACGCAGGGCGGCCACGGTGGGCGTGACGGCGTCGGCGCGCAGGCTCTCGTTGTAGGCCGCGATCTCCTCGGCGAGGAGGGCCTCGACTTCGGCGAGGGTGTCCGCGGCGGCGCCGGCGGCGTCCGCGCGCTGGATCTCGGCGATGTCGACGACGTGCACGCCGTCGAGGCGCGAGACCTCTTCGGCGACGTCCTTGGGGAGGGCGAGGTCGCAGACGACGAGCGGCGCGGTGCGGCCGGCGAGGTGCGCGGCGCGCAGCACCGGCTCGGGCGAGGAGGTCGCGCACACGAGCAGGTCCACTTGCGCGGCAAGGGAGGCGAGGTCGTCGTAGGCGGCGGTCTCCGCGTCCCAGACGGCGGCGAGCCGCTCGGCCTTCTCGCGGTCGCGGTTGGCGACCTTGAGGGACTTGACGCCCGAGCGGGCGAGGGTCGCGGTGGCGAGGCTGCCCATGGCCCCGGCGCCGACGACGGCGGCGCGGGCCTGGGTGAGGCCGTTCGCGAAGCCGGCGCGGGCCAGTTCGCGCTCGGCGAGTTCGAGGGCGGCGGTGACGACGGAGGGCGCGGCGGCGTCCACGTCGGTCTCGGCGTGGATCCGCTTGCCCACGCGCAGGGCCTGCTGGAACAGCTCGTGGAGGTGGCGTCCGACCTGGTCGGCCTCACGCGCGGTCTCGTAGGCGTCGCGCAGCTGGCCGAGGATCTGAGGTTCGCCCGCAACCATGGAGTCGAGGCCGGCGGCGACCCGGAAGGCGTGGGCGGCGGCGTCGGCGCCGTGGCGCACGTACCCGCAGGAGGCGAAGTCGAGCTCGGCTTCCGCGTCGCTCAGACCCCATACGCGGTGGAGCTCGTCGACGATCGCGGAGAGGCCCCCGTGGAAGGTGGCGGCGGTGGCGTAGACCTCGACGCGGTTGCAGGTCGAGAGCACGACGGCCTCGCGGACCTCGCCGCCGCCCAGGAGCGAGCGCGCGAGATCGGCGGCGGCCTCAGGGCCCACCGCGAGCCGTTCCAGGGTCTCCACCGCGGCACTGCGGTGCGAGATGCCCACTACCAGGAGGTTCACTTCACCGTTCCCGTCTCTCGGCCGTTCTCTTCTTACGTCTCCGCAAGCGGTCGACGTGACTGCTCTCTTTACGTCTCCGCGAGCGGTCGGCGTGACTGCTCGACGTCTGCGTTGTTCCGGCCGATCGTCTTGTGGTGTTCGTGGAAGGAGAGGATCTGCAGTTCGACGGCCAGGTCGACCTTGCGGACCGCCACGCCCTGCGGCACGGCGAGAACACATGGCGCGAAGTTGAGAATGCTTGTGACACCAGCATCTACGAGAAGGTCGACCACATGTTGGGCGGCCGCACCGGGTGTGGCGATCACCCCTATGTTGATGCCTTCGTCACGTACCGCGCCGGCCAGGAGCGCCACGTCGCGCACCTGGATCCCGTCCAGGTCCTTCCCTATGATGCCCGGGTCGGCGTCGAAGAGGCCAACGATGTCGAACCCGCGTTCGGAGAACCCGGGGTACCTGGCCAGGGCTTGGCCCAAGTGGCCCAGGCCGATGATGGCCACGCGGGAGTCTTTCGTGAGTCCGAGCACACCCGCGATGTAGGCGGCGAGCGCGGCCACGTTGTAGCCGACGCCGCGCATCCCGGAGGCCCCGAGCTGGGAGAGGTCCTTGCGGAGCATCGCCGAGTTGACGCCCGTGGCGGCCGCGAGGGTTTCGGAGGAGACGGTCTCGACACCGGACTCGCCCAGCGAGCCGAGCGCCCGCAGGTACTCGGGCAGGCGCCTGACCGTGGCGGCCGGGAGGTCGGCGGCCGTCGCGGGCGGGCCGCCGGGGGCCCGGTGGTCAGTGCCTTCGCCGGTGGTCGTCAATGGTGGAACTCCAGGTCCGCTAGTTCCGCGCCGCCGTTCACCGGCGCGCAACCCAGCTTAGGAGGTGGACCGCGGGAGGACTCGCACAGGCGGCGCTAACCTGCGCCGGACGCGACTCGGCGGCTCGCGGGACCGGTGCGGTACACCCCCGTAACACTGGGCGAAGCCCAGCTGTACCGAAAGCCGATTCCCGGCGAGCCGCCGTCTGTATAGATTTTGCCCTAAAAGACCGGCGATGCCCGTAAATCAATGTTTTTCGGCGCGTCGTCCCCGGAATCACGAATTCGAGGAAGCCTCGAGATCGCGCCGCAGGCGCGGCACGTCCACGTCCCAGTAGCTGTGCTCGCGGCCGTCGAGCAGCACGACGGGCAGCCGGTCGCCGTATTCGCGCGCCAACGCAGCGTCATCGGCGACGTCCACCTCGGTGTATCCGAGGCCCGCCTCGCGCGCCACCCGGCCAAGATCGGCGCGCGCGGCGCCGCAGAGATGGCAATCCCTTGTAGTCAGCAGCGTCAGCCTGTTCACCCTGCTCCCTCCCTGGAACAGAAGATCGCACAATCTGTGCGACACCCTCCGTCATTCCTCGATCACTATTGAGCCAGAACCGGTCCGCGAACGCGGACCTCCAAACATTTGGGGAGGTAATGGTGGGATTCCGCCCCCGCGAAGAAGGGTACGTCGGTGCGCCGGGCGATCGCCGACATCACCCGCAACCAAGCCGTCACCGAACGCGACACGCCGAACGCAAATCCGCGTCGGCGGCCTTCCTGATTTCTAGACTCAGGCGGGTCAGTCCCTGCGGGACCCGATCGCATGACTCGGCCCGACCCCTCACACGAGGAGGCCACTAGTGCCCGGTATTGCACCAGCAATGGTGACGAACTACGCGAACCGCCACACCGCAATGCTCACAGCCGATTTCGCCCCTTACCTGAACGCCGGCGCCATCGCCGAGACCCTGGCCCGGCTGCCCGCCCCGACCTTCGAGCGGCTCCGGCAGGCCGTCTGGACGGTCCTGAGCCTCGACACCGGCACCGCCGAGCAGCACCACGTGCGCTCCGGACCCGGCGCCGCGGGAGGGGCCACCGAGGCCGCCGGCCCCGACCAGCACGACCCGAGCACCGACCAGGTGGACGGCGACGAGGTCGCCGACCTGGTGGCGCGCGCGCAGGACGGCGACCCGGGCGCCTTCGGCGAGATCTACGACCGCTACAGCGACACGGTCTACCGCTACATCTACTTCCGCGTGAACAACGCCCAGCTGGCAGAGGACCTCGCCTCAGAGACGTTCCTCCGGGCGCTGCGCCGCATCTCCAGCTTCAGCTGGCAGGGCCGGGCCTTCGGGGCCTGGCTGGTGACGATCGCGCGGAACCTGGTCGTCGACCACTTCAAATCGGGCCGCTACCGGCTCGAGATCGTCAAACCCGACGTCCTGGGGACCGACTCCCCCGAGACGGACCCGACCACCTCGCCCGAGACCGCCGCACTGGAGAAGCTCACCAACGCCACCCTCCTGACCGCGGTCAAGAAGCTCAACCCCGACCAGCAGGAGTGCATCGTCCTGCGGTTCCTGCAGGGGTTCACCGTCGCCGAGACGGCCCGCACCATGGGCAAGAACGAAGGCGCGGTCAAAGCGCTCCAGTACCGGGCCGTGCGGACCCTCGCCCGGCTGCTGCCGGACGGCTTCAGAGGCTGAGGCAGGCGTTTCCGATCCCTTTTTCTCCTCCTCCTACTCCGGCGGCTCAGGCTGCTGTCGGAAAACCGACAAAAACCCGTCTCCGCGGGCACCGACCCGCGAACCCGTCATCAGCGATCCGCCGGGCCCTACCCGGGCGGACCGACACTGCCAGGTCAGGGCCGTACACCGGCCCTCTACCGCCGTGGAATCGAGCAGCGAGGCGGACAAAGTGGTCCGCGTCGCAAGGTTCTCGGCGAACCGTAACCTCAGGGGCTACTCGTGCGTTGTTCTCAGTACAGGAGCAGGATCCATGCAGTGAGAGGGGGTGTGCCCGGTGACTTTGAACCCTATGGAGCGCCGCCGCGCGGAGGAATTCGCACGGCTGCTTGACTCCGAGGAACCCTCCCTCCCTCACCAGCACAGGGCTGACACGTCGGCCGCGACAGTGCACACCGATACCGCGGAAGCGTTCGCCGAACTCGTCGGCGTCACCGAACGGCTCGGCGGTCTCGGCGAGCAGCTCATGGCCGCAAGCCGGCCATCGCAGCATTGGCAGGACGCCACCAGGCGCCGGCTCATGGCCGTCGCCGCAGAAGAAGGCATCGGCGTCACCGCCCGTGCCCGCGCCAGCGCCGCCGTGCCCGATACCAAGCGGGCGCCGGTGCTGGACGACATGTTCCCGCGCCGCCCCCGCGGTGGGCGCCGCCTCGCGATCGTGGCGGCCCTGCTCACCGGCACCGTGGCCGTCTCCGGGGTCTCAGCGGCCTCGGGCGACGCGCTGCCGGGCGAGACGCTCTACGGCGTCAAGCGCTCCACCGAGCGGGCGCAGCTCGCCTTGGCGGGCAACGACCTCGGGCGGGCGCAGCTGTACCTGGAGTTCGCGCGCACGCGCATCCAGGAGGCCTCCGAGGTCGTCGGCGACGACGCGGCGGTGGCCAGCGCGTTGAGCGACGCGACCGGTGAACTGCGCAGCGGCACCGCGCTGCTGGGCGCGATCGCAGTGGAGAGCGGCGACCCGGCACCGCTCGACTACGTGGACCTGTTCACCAACGAGCACCGCTGGGTGCTCGAGGACCTGGTGGCCGAGCTCGACGGCGATGCGCTGACGGCCGGCGAGGAGCTGGTCTCGGTGCTCGAGGCCGCGGCGGTGCGCTCGGTGGAGCTGCGCGGCGCGCTCGACTGCACCGAGTCCGGCGGCGCGAGCGACGACCTGGGCCCGATCCCGGGTTCGTGCGTGAAGGACTCGATGGACGCGACGGCCCCGGTCGAGCCGAGCGGTGCCGACGCCACCGAGAACGGCACGGTGGAGACCGGCGGCGACGAGGCCTCTGTCGGGACCGACGGCGAGTCGGAGCCCGCGGCGGGCGAGGAGCCCGCCGGGAGCGCCGAGGAGCCGCAGACGGACCCGACCACCGGCGGCGCGAGCGACCCGGCGACCACCGGTGAGCCGAGCAGCGAGCCCGCAGACGGCGACGTCCTCGGGGAATTGACCGGAATCCTCTCGGACCTGTTCGAGTAGATTGGCGCCCTTCGGGGTACGCCTATGCGGGCTGATTTCGGCCCGGCAGAATGCAAGGTGTGGAGTAAACGGGCCGGGATGCCGAGAGGCGTCCCGGCCCGCCACCTTGTGCGATGAAGGTGCCGGCCCGGCCTCCCGCCGTGTGGTTGTGGAGGTGCCGGCCCGGCCCGCCCGCCGCGTGCACTGCAGGCACTGGGGTGCTGAAGGCCGTATACCTTCCCTAGCCCCCACCCACCCGGGGACCGTAGTCACCACGATGGCGCGGGGGTACGACAAGACGAGGGGGTCAGCGTGACCATGTCATCCGAAAGGGGTCGTTCGACGCGGAGCCGCTCCGAGCGGTCCGGGCAGACCGGGCGAGCCCGGCGGATCGAGTTGCTCGGGCGGACCGGACGGTACGGGCGGTTCGGGCGGATCGAGTTGCTCGGGCGGACCGAGTCGCTCGGCCGGACCGGACGGTTCGGGCGGTTCGGGCGAGCCGGGCTGTTCAATCGGACCGGATGGACCGGGACCGGGCGGTCCGAGTCTTTCGACCGTGAGGCGCTGCGGACGTATCGGCCAGTGCGGCGCCGGCCTTCCCCTCGCAAGCGGCAATGTCCGTATAACCAGGGCCACACTGGAAATTCACCGGGCTCGCGTCCTGGCGTTACAGGCCGTCTGCCTGAGGCTTGTAGGCTTTTAGGGTGTCTGAGATCGAGGCTTCCTCCACCGCCTCCGCCACGCCCCTTCCACGAACCGTGCGGGCGGGCGGCACCGCGCTGACCCATTCCGTCGTCGTCGAGCCCGCCGCGCCGGGCGACGACGAACTCGCCCACCTCCCCACCGCCGCCTTCTTCGACGTCGACAACACCCTCATGCACGGCGCCTCCACGTACTGGCTCGCGCGCGCCCTCTCCAAACACGGCGTGCTCTCCGGCCGCATCATCCTCAACTTCGCCTGGAAGCAGGCCCGGTTCAAGTTCGGCGCTGAGAACCACGGGCACATCTCCTCGATCAAGGCCTCCGCGCTCGAACTCGTCGCCGGGTTCCCGGTCGAGCAGATGCGGGCCATCTGCGAAGAGGTCGTGGACCGCGACATCTCCCCGCGCATCCTCGCGCCCGTGCGCCGCCTCGCCGAACGCCACCTCGAGTCCGACCAGGAGGTGTGGCTCGTGACGGCCAGCCCGGTCGAGCTCGCCGGGGTCCTCGCCTCGCGCCTGGGCCTGACCGGGGCGCTCGGTACGATCGCCGAGGTCGAGGAGGGCTGCTACACCGGGCGCCTCGTCGGCGACCTCATGCACGGCCCCGCGAAGGCGGACGGCATCGCCGAGCTCGCGGCCGAGCGCGGCCTCAACCTCGAGCAGTGCACCGCCTACTCGGACTCGGCGAACGACCTGCCGATGCTGCGCAAGGTGGGGCGCGCGATCGCCGTCAACCCGGACACGCGCCTCGCCCGCCAGGCCCGCCACTACGGCTGGCCCGTCCTCGACTACCGGCGCGGGCGCCGCGCCGCGAAGCTCGCGCTGCCGACGGCCGCCGCCGCCGGCGTCGGCGCGGGCCTGCTGTACCTCTACAAGTCCCGCGAGCGGGATTAGGCCGACCCGGCCCGGGCTGGAACACGAAGAGGCGAATGGCAGGGCACATCGACACCGCGCAGCGGCTCACCCTTGCGGGGACGGCCGTGCTCGCCGTCGCCTGGCTCGCCTGGCCCTCCCCCGACCGTCCCGAGACCGCCGCGGTGCCCGAAGCGGCGCCGACCGTATGGTCGACCTGGGACGCCGAACCCACTGACCTGCCCGGACTCATCGACGGCCGGGCCTGGACTCCGCTCGCCGTCCTCGACGACCCGGCCCCTGGTACCGAAGCGCTGCTCGGCACCGACGAGGCCGGGTCACTGCTCTATGTGGAGCGTGCCGCCGAGGCCGAGCCGACCCTGACGGTGATCGCCGAGCCCGGCGGCGTGCCCGGGGTGGTCGCCGCGGCGGCGACCGATGAGCGCCTCGCGTGGCTCCAGACCGTGCCGGACCCGCAGGGCCGGGTCGTCTCCGAACTCTGGACCGCCGAACGCGGCGCGGACGGCAGGCCCGGCGAGGCCGCGCTGCTGACGGCCGACACCGGCGACGTGATCACCGCCGGGAGCGCGTACGACCTCCAGTTCGCCGCCGAAGGGCTGCACTGGCTCTCGACCGCGCGCGGGGCATCGCTCGTCACCGAGCACCGCTCGATCGGCGTGGACGGCGGCCAGGTGGGGGTCGTCGGCCACCGCGGGGCGTGGCAGTCCGCGGCCTGGCCGTGGCTCGCCAGCGCCGGGTCCGACTCGCTCGGCGGAGCGCAGCTGGTGCGCACCGACACCGGTGCGGGCGTGAAGGTGTTCTCCGGTTCGGACGAGCTGACGCTGTGCTCGGCCACGTGGTGCCGCCTGATCGTGACCGCCGCTGACGGCGCGCGGGTGGACCTCGTCCGTCCAGACGGGAGCGACCGGGTGACCGTGGCCGAGGGGTTCAAGTCGGCGGTGTCCCCTGACGTGGGGCTCATCGATCGGTTCGAGCCGCTCGCCGAGGCCGCGGCCACCACGGGCGACGCGACGACGGTGACGCTCTTCGACCTCGAGGCGGGCGCCGAGTACCTGGTGGCCTCCAGTGCGGGCGAGACGGGCGCGGACGCGCGGTCGCTGTGGTGGTCGACCGGGACGGGCGAGCTGCTGGAGTGGCACGTGCTGGACCTCACGGACCTCGCTTAATGCGAGGCGTTCACGCACCGGGCCCGGGTAACGTCGATGCCGTGACGACACCTGGAGAGTTGAGCGCGCCGCAGGAGCCGGGTCCGGCCCGGCCCGAGATCATGGGTGTCCTCAATGTCACCCCCGACTCGTTCTCCGACGGCGGACGCTACCTCGATTTCAGCGACGCGGTGGCGCACGGCGAGCAGATGGGCGCCGAGGGGGCCGACCTGATCGACGTGGGCGGCGAGTCGACGCGCCCGGGCGCGGACCGGGTGGACCCGGAGACCGAGATCGCGCGGGTGGTGGACGTGGTGGCGGCCTTGTGCGAACGGGGCCTTGCCGTCTCGATCGACACGACCCGGGCGGCGGTGGCCGCGGCGGCGATCGGGGCCGGTGCGAGCGTCGTGAACGACGTGTCGGGCGGCCTGGCCGATCCGGACATGGCGCGGGTCGTGGCGGACACGGGCGTGCGGTGGGTGCTCATGCACTGGCGCGGCCATTCGGCGGACATGCAGCGCCTCCAGCACTACGAGAACGTGGTCGCCGATGTGAAGGCCGAGCTGGAGGACCGGGTCGAGGCGGCCCTGGACTCCGGTGTGGACCGCTCGAAGCTGATCCTGGACCCCGGGCTGGGGTTCGCGAAGTCGGCCGCGCACAACTGGCGGCTCTCGGCGCATCTCGACGAGTTCGTGGCGCTGGGGTTCCCGGTGCTGTTCGGCGCCTCGCGCAAGTCGTATCTGGGGAAGCTCCTGGAGGACGAGAGCGGAAAGCCGCGCCCGGTCGGGGAGCGGGAGGCGGCGACGCTGGCGACCTCGCTGCTGGCGTTCGAGGCGGGCGCGTGGGGCGTGCGAGTGCACGACGTGGCCGGGACGGCCGACGCGCGGGCCGTGTGGATGGCCACGCGCCAGGCCCGGTAGTCCTGACAGATCTCGGACAGCGCGCCGTCGGCGTGCTGCCACCCAGTGCGCCTTGACCTGGGCGTGCGCAGCTCACCGATCGGAGCGGTGGGATTGCGAGGTCATCTCGAAACTTGGAACAGCGGTTGCGGTTTCGCCCGTATCACCCGTAGCATTCGGCTCGTACTTCATCCAGAGCAGCTGAGGGGTCCGGCCCTGTGAAGCTGCGGCAACCACCGTCCTGTCCTTCAGGGCAGGCGGCAGGTGCCAATTCCGGCCCGCTGCGCGGGGAAGATGAGGGAGGAGCCTTCTCGTATGTCCAATACCCTGTTCGAAGACAGCCCGGCCAAGGGCCTGGTCTGCCGCAACTGCAACGCCACCTATGACCTGATCGCCCAGCACGCCTGTTGGCAGTGTTTCGGCCCGCTCGAAGTCGACTACGACCAGGCGGAGCTGGCGAAGGTCACGCGGGAGCAGATCGAGGCCGGCCCGCAGAACATCTGGCGGTACGCGCCGCTGCTGCCCGTGGGCGTCCACCCCGAGGACCGGGTGAGCCTGAACCCCGGCCTGACCCCGCTCATCGACGCGAAGAACCTCGCGAAGGCCCTGGGCATGCGCAAGCTCTGGGTGAAGGACGACTCGGCGAACCCCACCCACTCGTTCAAGGACCGCGTGGTGTCGACCGCGGTCTCGGCCGCGATCAAGCTCGGCTTCGACCGGTTCGCGTGCGCTTCGACGGGGAACCTGGCGAACTCGGTGGCCGCGCACGCGGCCCGCGCGGGCGTGCCGTCGATCGTGTTCATCCCGCACGACCTGGAGCCGGGGAAGATCGTCCAGTCGGCGATCTACGGCGGCAAGCTGGTCGCGGTGCAGGGCTCGTACGACGACGTGAACCGGCTGTGTTCGGAGCTGACGGAGACGGACGACTTCGAGTCGACGGCGTTCGTGAACGTCAACATCCGCCCCTACTACGCCGAGGGCTCGAAGACGCTCGGGTACGAGGTGGCCGAGCAGCTCGGCTGGCGCCTGCCGGAGCAGGTCGTGGTGCCGATGGCCTCGGGCGAGCTGCTGACCAAGATCCACAAGGCGTTCGAGGAGTCGGCCGAGATCGGGCTGGTCGAGCCGGGCAAGGTGCGGGTCTTCGGGGCGCAGTCGGCCGGGTGCAGCCCGATCGCCGACGCGTACGCCGAGGGCACGGATGTGATCACGCCGGTGAAGCCGACGGGGATCGCGAAGAGCCTCAACATCGGGGACCCGGCGGCCGGGCCCTATGCGATCGAGGCGTGCCGCAGCACGGGCGGCGGCATGGCGAAGGTGAACGACGACGAGATCCGCGAGGGCGTGCGGCTGCTCGCCGCGACCACCGGCGTGTTCGCTGAAACGGCCGGCGGCGTGGTCGTTGCTACGCTCCGTAAGCTCCTGGAGTCCGGTCAGTTGGACCCGGAGGCCGAGACGGTCATTTACAACACCGGCGAAGGACTCAAGACGCTCGACGCGGTGTCCTCGCTGGTCGGACCGACGCACACGGTGAAGCCTTCGCTGAAGGCGGCTAAGGAAGCGGGACTTCTGGAGTCCTGAATGGAGCGGGAGTTTGGAAAGGATTCTCAGTCAAACGCTTTCCGAACTCCCGAATTTATCACTGTGCGTGACCGATGTGAATGGTTGTGTCGGGTACCCGACAGAAATCAATCAGTCGTCGGGTCTTGACCCTATTCAGTGAATAAGCAAGAATTCTTCTTGCGGGAGGCCGCAGACGTCCTGTCGCCACTCACCCGGTTGACTGCGAGTCCTGGGGCTAGAACGTGTCGAGCAGCGCCAGCCGGTGTCAGGATCTGCGGTCTCCCGACCAATCCCTTGCGTGAGGACTGCCCGGATCCCCACGCGCCCAAACCTTTTTGAAGCCCGTTCCCTTGAGGAAACGGGCTTGCCGCCGTTGGCGCGCAGCGCCACAATCGGCCCATGACCTATTTCGACATCGTGCGGGTCGACCCGAACGACCACGCGCTGGTGCAGTCCTGGTTCGCGACCCGGGAGGCCGTCGCCGCCCGCGACTGGCCCGGCACCAGGCCCCTCAGCCCCGTCTACACCTGGGCCGCACTGGTCCTGGCCAGCAGCGACGTCCGCCGCGAGCGGTGGGCGGCGGTCCGCGACGACCGCGTCCTCGGCTACCTCGACCTCTCGCTGCCGTTCCTCGACAACACCCACCTGATGAACCTCGAACTCGGCGCCCACCCGGACGAGCGCCGCCGCGGGGTCGGCTCGGCCCTGCTGCGCCACGCGGAGCAGCGCGCCGCCGAGGAAGGGCGGACCAGCATCTCCTCATGGGTGCCCGTGCCCGTCGAAGGCGGCGCGGCGATCAGCCCCGACGGCTCGCACTTCGCGGCGCACCAGGGCTACCGGACCTCGCTCGAAGGCGCCACCCGCGCCTGCGACCTCGACGCGGTCGACGACAGCGAGCTCGAACGACTCTGGGACGACGCCTGGGAGCGGGCCGAGGGCTTCGAGCTGGTCACGTTCGCGGGCGCGCCGCCCGCCGAGCTCCTCGACGGCATCGCGTACCTGCATTCGCGCATGTACACCGACATGCCGCTGGGCGACTGGGACCTCCAGGAGGCCGCGGTCGACGGCGAGCGGATCCTCAAGGAGGCGCGGGTGCGCCGCCTGCGAGGCGAGCTGCACCTCCAGGCCGTGGTGCGCCACAAGGAGACCGGCTCGATCGCCGGGCTCACCGAGGTCATCGTCGAGGCCGGCGGCGAGGAGCACTGCATCCAGGGCGACACGATCGTCGACCCGCGCTTCCGCGGCCACCGGCTCGGCACGATCCTCAAGATCGCGAACCAGCGCGCGGTCCGCGAGTGGCGGCCGAAGATGCGGTACGTGTGGACCGGCAACGCGACCAGCAACACCCACATGATCGCCATCAACGAGGCGGTCGGCTACCGCCTCGTCCACCACGAGAACGTCTACCAGAAGAAGCGCTAGCTCAGCGGATCAGCTTCTCGTGCATGCGGCGGCGCTCGGCGTGGAGCCGCGCGATCTTCGCCTGCAGGGCCTCGTCGCCACCAGTGCGGGTCATGGCCTCCCGCAGGTCGTGGATCTCCTGCTCGACGTCGAGGCCGCGCCGGTTGAGCAGGTGCAGCGTCTCGTGCGGCTCGGGTTCGGGCGTGCGCCGCAGCAGGCGCAGGCCCTCGGCGGTGATGCCGAACTGGGCGAGCGCGGCCGCGTCGAGCGCCACCGCGTTCGGATGGTCGGCCACTTTGGACATCCGCTCGGAGCCTTCGCGCTGCTGGTCGGAGAGGCCGGTGTGGGCGTACAGCCACCACATGGTCTCGCCGTCGATGTGCCGGACGCTGACGCCGCCGGGGACGAGCTTCTGCGCGAGCGTGGAGTGGTTGCGGCGGTAGACGCTCAGGGCGCGGGACGCCGGCTCGAGCAGGCTCAGGCCGATCGAGGGGCTGTGGTGGTAGGTGCGGTGCCCGGCGGCCTCCGACGGCACCCAGTTGCAGCCCAAGGTGGGCGAGAGGATCGCGGGCGCGGCGCCGCCTTCGGCGAGGTACTCGGCGGCGGATTCATGGAGGCGGCCGACCAGGTCGCGGTTGACCGCGTCGTCGTCGTCGAGCCGGGTGGTGAGGACCCAGCCCTTCCCGCGGGCGCGGGCCTCCTCCCGGGCCCAGGCCACGAGGTCGGGCACGAAGTCGCGTTTGAGCTCGGTCTCGGCCAGGTGGATCCACGGCCGCTCGGCGGCCAGCGCGGTGAGGCGCCGCCTCGCGGCCGGGGGCATCTCGCGGTCGATCGCGATGTACCACACGAAGTCCCGGTGGGTCTGCGCGTCGAGCGAGGCGAGCGTCAGGTGCTCCAGGAGGAGCTGGCGGTAGGCGAACCACTGCTCGTCGAAGACGCCGATGCCGTGGCGGGTGGCGATGACGTGCAGGAGCGCCGGGGAGTCCGGGAGCGGCCCGCGGGTCCGTTCGGCGCTGCCGGGGACGGCGGTGCGGAGCGTGCGCAGCCTGCGGCGCAGCCGCGCGGGCAGCAGTCGCGTCAATCGCATGGGGTTCCCTCCCGGAAGGCGGCGGCCGTACGGCGCGCCACCGCGCAGGCTAGTGCGCGTTGGTGACGGGCATGCCAACGGCGGCTGAACATTTCAGGCGCGACCGTCCACTGGGGTTCGCGGGTGCCGGTCAGTCCGCATGCGCCGCTGCGCTGCTCGGGCGCTGCGCCGGGAGGTCGGTCCCGGGGTGCGGCGGCGCGAGGGCGGCGTGGATCTCGGCGAGCTGGCGCTCCATGCGCTCCATGCGGGTGCGCAGCTCGACGAACTCGGCGCGTTCGGTGGTCTCCTCGGCGGCCGAGACGCGGTCGACGAACCAGGATGCGAGCGAACCGCTCACGAGGCCGACCAGGCCGATCGCCGCGAACATCAGGAACGCCGCGATCGCCTTGCCCTCCACGGTCTGGGGCACCATGTCCCCGTAGCCCACCGTGGTCGCCGTGACGATCGACCACCACAGGGCGTCGCCGAAGTCGGCGACCTGGGTGTCGGGGGCGTGCCGCTCGGCGTCGAGGATCGCCAGGCTGGAGACCAGCAGGATCATCCCGGTCACGGTGACGACGTAGAAGACGGCCTGGAAGCGCTTCGAGGCCTCCGCGTGGCGGCGGAAGACCTCCGCCAGCAGCACGACGATCCGCACGACCCGCAGCGGGCGCAGCATCGGGAGCAGCACCATGACGAGATCGAGCGGGTGCGAGTAGACGAAGCGGAACCGGTTCCCCCGGCCCGCCATCGCGAGCCGGACGGCGAAGTCCGCCCCGTACACCGCCCACACCAGGGCGTAGACCGCGGTCGCGGCCGTGCCGACCCACGCCGGCAGCCCCGGGTAGAGGATCGGGACCGCGTACGCGACCAGGAACAGCAGGGCGAGGGCGAACAGCGGCAGGTTGGTCGCGCGCTCCCAGGCGGTCAACTGGGGAGGCCAGCGGTGGTCGGATTGCATCGCGGTGCCGGGCATGCGTTGAGGCTATCGACTCGCGGACGCGAATGCACGACACGCCGTTCGCGCGCTACCGCTCATGAACCGAACGTTCCCGGGGTCGATCCGGACTGCGCTGCAGCGAACTCGCCCACTCCTCGGCGGCCCCGGACGCATCGAAGTGGCGCATCACGGCCTCCGTGGCTTCCTCAACGCGGCGGCGATGCTCGGCGTCGGCAGTGAGGTCGGAGGCGTCGCCGCCGACGGCCGTCTGACGTCCTCGCTGCACTCGCCTCAGCCTTCGCGGTTGTGGGCGTAGTTCTCCAGGTACTCGAGCTGCTCGGGGTCGAGGCTGGGGCGGACGCGCTCCATCGCCTGGGCCACATGGGAGGCGGTGACGATGCTGGCGTCCAGGGACTCGCGCATCGCGGTGAGCGCGGCCTCGCGCACGAGCGCGGCGCAGTCCGCGGCCGAGTAGAGCCACAGCTCGTCGGCGACCTCGTCGAGGTTCACGTCGTCGGCGAACGGCACGTTCTTGGCGTTGGCGCGCAGGATGTCCGCGCGGCCGACCGCGTCCGGCGGGGGCACGTAGACGAGGCGTTCGAGGCGGCCGGGGCGCAGCAGCGCCGGGTCGATCATGTCGGGCCGGTTCGTCGCGCCCACGACCACGACGTCGCGCAGGGACTCGGCGCCGTCGAGTTCGGTGAGGAGCGCGGCGACCACGCGGTCGGCGGTGCCGCCGTCGGTCCCGCCGCCGCGCACCGGCGCGAGGGCGTCGAGCTCGTCGAAGAACATCAGGGTCGGGCTGGCCTGGCGGGCGCGGCGGAACAGCTCCCGCACGTTCTTCTCCGACTCCCCCACCCACTTGTTGAGCAGCTCGGATCCCTTGACGCTGAGCACGTTCGCGTGCCCTTCGCCGGCGACCGCTCGCACGATGTAGGTCTTGCCGCAGCCGGGCGGCCCGTACAGGAGGATGCCGCGGGGGGCCTCGATGCCCAGGCGTGTGAACGCGTCCGGGTACGTCAAGGGCCAGAGCACGGTCTCGGTGAGGGTCTGCTTGAGGTCCTCCATGCCGCCGACGTCGGCGAGGGTGAGCCCGCCGAGCTCGACAGAGTCGCCGGACATGCTCGTGGGCCGCACCGATTCGAGCGCGCCGTCGAAGTCCGTTCCTTGCAGGGCGGTCGCGCCGCCCGCCTTGGCGCGCATGGCGGCCCGCACGCCGGCCTCGCGGACCAAGACGGCGAGGTCGGAGGCCACATAGCCGGGCGCGCGGTGCGCGACGGCCTCGAGCTTCACGTCCTCGGCCACCTTCATGCCGCGCGTGTAGTAGACGAGGAGGTCGCGGCGGGCGTCGGCGTCCGGCATCGGGACGACGACCTCGTGCTCGAGGCGCGAGCGCAGCGCGGTGTCGACGTCCTCGACGCGCGCGGTCGTGCACACCACCGCGTGCTCGCCCGCTTCGGCGAGGACCTCGTCGCAGAGCTGGGTGAACATGGTGCCCAACGGGGTCCGCTTCCCGGCCGGGGCGATCGCCTCGACCCCGCGCACCAGGAGCACGCCGGGGACGGCGAGCGCGGCGACGGCGGCGCGGAGCCGGTCGGCCGCCGCATTCGCTTCGAGCGCCGCCAGGTCGTGGCCGGAGACCTCGCTGACGCGGGCGCCGACGGCGGCCGCGACCGAGCGGGTCACGGTGGCCTTCCCGGCGCCCGAGGGGCCCGAGACGAGCACGCCGAGCGCCATGTCGGTGCCCACCACCTTCAGGACCTCGCGGTGGTTGAAGCCGAGGTCGAGCAGTTCGCGCAGCTCCTCGGCGGGAATCTTGGCCCCGGCGAGCTCCTCGTAGGGGATCGGCGCGATGCCGGGCTGGGCTTCGGGAGGCGCGGTGACGCGGCCCTGCGGTTCGGTGCGCGGGCGGGTCGCGGCGGCCTCGCCGCCGGAGTACGACGCGGGCATCGGCGCGCGGGCGCGGCCCAGGTTCGCGACCCGGCCGGACTCCAGCGGCAGGTCGATCGCGGCGGGGGCGTCGTGCTCCCACTCCACGCGCGTATCCGAGGTGATCATCGCGCCGCTCGCCGGGCTGGCCTCGACCACGTTGAGCACCATGGTGGTCCAGCCGATGCCCAGCGTGTTGTTGAGGGTGCGGCGGGTCGCGGCGACGATGTCGCGCTGCCCGTCCCCCAGCTCGATCGGCAGGAGCGACACGTCGTCGCCCTCGCCCACGACCTTCGACAGGAGCGCCAGGCGCAGCGTGTCGGGGTCGACCACGGCCACCGCCGACGCCGGGCCGGAGAGCACCACGCGGTCGGCCGCGGCGAGGTCGACGGGCGAGAGCCGCACCGGGTCGCCGTCGCGCGCACCGATGTTCCCCAAGGTCAGGTCGTCGGCGTAGAGGGCGCGCCGGGACGCGTAACGGTCGGCGGCCAGCGCGATCGCGGCCGTCGTGCGCCGCCCGGTCAGCTCGACCGCGTCGCCGGCGCGGAGGCCGAGCGCGGTGAGGGCTTCGGGGTGGAGGCGCACGATGCCGCGGCGGGCGTCGAGCCCGGCCTTGGCGCGGGTCGCTGTCAAAGTGAGGGAACCAGAGTCGGTCACGCCGCCCAGCCTATTACGGTCCGGCCGCCCACGGCGACGCTCACAGTGCGCCAGTCTTGCCACACCGGCAACTCGGGCGCAGTGCGCGGGTTTCGGGGACGGCTACTCCTCGGCCGGGGCGAGGTCCATGCGGTAGACCTGGCGGCCGTCCTCGAGCAGGACGGCGACCGTGGCGCCCTGGTCGGCGAACTCGCGCCACCGCTCGCCCAGCCACGACTCCGCGTCGCCCTGGCTGCCCAGGTCGCTGTCCGGAGTGTCGATCGCGTTGCCTTCGGCGTCTTCGAGAGTCCAGGTCCAAGTCATGGCACAACAGTACGTGATCGGCCCCTGCCGCGATTGCCGAGCCGTGGCGCCGAACCGGACCGGAAACGTGTCGCGGGGCGAGCGGTCTGCGGTCTGCGGTCTGCGGTCTGCGGTCTGCGGTCTGCGGTCACCAGTCGAAGCGGTCGTGGGCCGGCGCGGTCACCGGGGTGCGCTCGACCGGGATCGGCTCCTCCTCGCGGCGGCGCGGACCGAGCGCCAGGCTCAGCGCGACCAATGTCCACAAGGGCAGCAGCGCGGCCCAGATCCAGGCCGGGGCGACCGGCACGAACGGGAGCGTCCAGACCGCGCGGTCGACCGCGTCGAGCACGGCGACGGCACCGATGAGACCCGTGAACAACCCGAAGAACACCATGCCGCACTGCCGCCAGGACCGCCCGGCGAGCAGCCAGCCGAAGCCCCACAGGCCGGTCGCCAGCGCCTCGTAGTCGGCCCGGCCCGACCAGACGGCGAGCACGAGGAGCAGCCCTCCCGCGCCGGTCGCCATGGCGGAGAACGTCATCCGGCCCGCCCGCGGCGGGTCGTCGGTGCGGGCGGCGGCGAGCCACCCGGCGCCGGTGAGGAACAGGAGCGAGGCGGCGAAGACCACGACGGCCTGGAACTCGAGCCGGTCGGTGAAGCGCGCGCCGAACCAGTCGCAGCCGTCGGGCAGTTCCTCAGTCCTGTCGACACCGCAGACCGCGACTTTCAGCGTCTTCATCGGATCACCGGCGATGCGCGACGGCTGCAAGGTCGCATCGCAGTCGGGGAGGACTGCGGGTGACGACCGGAAGGCGCCGGGCTCGTCGAAGCAGAGGTCGGTTCCGGTTCCGTCCCACCACAGGTCGACCCGGTTGCGTTGACGCTGGCCGTCCTCGCGAATGCCGAAGGTGTTGCCGGAGAAGGTGTTCTGGTCGCCCGAAGCCTGGAAGTCGGTGCCGGTCCCGCCCCAGGCGGCGATCGCGGCGGTCTGCTGGTCCCAGATGCGGTTGCCGGTCGCGGTCAGCTTGTCGGATTCGGCGACGAGGAGGCCGACCCCCGCGGGCACGGCGAAGTCGGGGCAGAGGACTTCGCCCCAGGCGCGCTCGTCGAGGGGCGCTCGGCAGGCGGCCGTGCCGAGGTGGTCGTAGTGGTCGGTGTTGTTGCCGTATATGAGGTTGTCGGCGACGTCGACTCCGGGGATCTCGGGTCTTGCGCCGGTATGTTCGACGGCGATCCCGGTCGTGTTGCCGTGCAGGCGGTTCCCGGCGATGCGGCCGGTCGCGCTCGAGCCCCAGTACCAGACGCCGACTGTGTTCCCGGTGGCCTCGCAGCCGCTGACGTCGGCGTCGGACTCCTCGATGAGGATGCCCGCGGTGTCGGCGGACTCTGCTCGGCAGTCGGTGAGCACCACCGCGCGGGACCCTGAGAGGTGGATGCCGGCGCCGCCGCTCTGGACCGCGGCGACCGCTTCGACGGTCGCGCCCCACGAGAGGAGGCCCAGGGCCTTCTCGCGGGCCTGTCCGAGGGTGAACCCTTTGAGGTACAGGCCGGGCGCGCCGTCGACTTCCATGACCGTGTCGAGTGCGAAGCGGCCGGAGAGGAGGACGTCTTCGGGGCCGTCGCCGCGGCCTTCGATCTGGAGGTTCTCGAGGTCCTCGGGGACGCGCGCGGGCTCGTCGAGCGTGTAGTCGCCGGGGAGGATGAGCACGCGCATGCCGGGTTCGGACTGCGCGAGCGCGGCGGGGAGCGAAGGGAACCCACTGTCCTGGCACTCCTCGTAGAGGCGTTCGTTCTCGAGGCGGCGCAGGTACTCCACGCCCTCGTTCCGTGCCGCGAACGCTTCGGGGTCGGCAGGGCAGACGAGGAGGTAGGGGCCGTCCTCGCGGTACACGGGCGGTTCGATGGTGCGCTCGTAGACGGGGACGTCGGGATAGGGAAGCACGTCGACGCGGCCCTGGGCGGCCAGGAGGCCGCTCAACCCTATGCCCGCGAAGGCGATCAGGACGAAGACGGCCATCGCGAGGCGGTGCTGGGGGCGGGGCGCGGGGGGCACGGGCTCAGGGTAACGCGGGCGGCACGCGATGTGAAGGGGCGGAATGCGCTGGCGCGCAGCCGGTTCGGCCCCTCCGCGCGCTCCGGGCAGTCCCCCGCCCTCCCAGGGGGGCGTCCCCGGTTCAATCTTCTCGCCGGGGTCTGACAGAAAACCGTCGTTCTTACCGTCGTAAGGAAATCTGTCACTCGAAAGAGTGCCGACGGCGGCGAAAAGCGCGGCATACCGTCCTTGGAAGGGGCGGTATGCCGCGCTTGCGCAGCGGACTACGCCGTCTGCACTGGCAGCCAGTACAGAGAAAGGGAGAACCACTCACAATACAGTGAGCGGTTCTCCCTTGCAGTACTCAGTCGGCCTGAGTGGGCAACCCGGAAGGGCTGCTTACATCATGCCGCCCATGCCGCCCATGTCGGGCGCGCCGCCTGCGGATTCCTTCTCCGGGGCGTCGGCGACGACGGCCTCGGTGGTGAGGAACAGCGCGGCGATCGACGCGGCGTTCTGCAGCGCCGAGCGGGTGACCTTGGTCGGGTCGGGGATGCCCGCGGCGAGCATGTCCACGTACTCGCCGGTCGCGGCGTTCAGGCCGTGGCCGGTGGGCAGGTTGCGGACCTTCTCCACCACGACGCCGCCTTCGAGGCCGGCGTTCTCGGCGATGGCGCGCAGCGGCGCACCGAGCGAGCGGCGCACGATCTCGACACCGATGGCCTCGTCGCCGTCCGCCTCGATCTTGTCGAAGGCGATCGCGCCGGCCTGGGCCAGCGCGGTGCCGCCGCCGGCGAGGATGCCCTCTTCGACGGCAGCCTTGGCGTTGCGCACGGCGTCTTCGACGCGGTGCTTGCGCTCCTTGAGCTCGACCTCGGTGGCCGCGCCGACCTTGATGACGGCCACGCCGCCGGCGAGGCGCGCCAGGCGCTCCTGCAGCTTCTCGCGGTCGTAGTCGGAGTCGGAGTTCTCGATCTCGGCGCGGATCTGGTTGATCCGGCCCTGGATCGCCTCTTCCTCGCCGCCGCCGTCGACGATGATGGTGTCGTCCTTGGTGATGACGACCTTGCGGGCCTGGCCCAGCAGGGACAGGTCGGTGTTCTCGAGCTTGAGGCCGATCTCCTCGGAGATGACCTGGCCGCCGGTGAGGATGGCGATGTCGCCGAGCATGGCCTTGCGGCGGTCGCCGAAGCCGGGGGCCTTGACGGCGGCCGACTTGAAGATGCCGCGGATCTTGTTCACGACGAGGGTCGGGAGGGCTTCGCCGTCCACGTCCTCGGCGATGATCAGGAGCGGCTTGCCGGTCTGGGTGACCTTCTCCAGGGTCGGGAGCAGGTCCTTGACCGCGGAGATCTTCTGGTTGGCCACGAGGATGTACGGCTCTTCGAGCACGGCCTCCATGCGGTCCTGGTCGGTCACGAAGTAACCGGACAGGTAGCCCTTGTCGAAGCGCATGCCTTCGGTGAGCTCGAGGTCGAGGCCGAAGGTGTTCGACTCCTCGACGGTGATGACGCCTTCCTTGCCGACCTTCTCCATCGCCTCGGCGATGATGGCGCCGACGGTGACGTCGCCCGCGGAGATCGAAGCGGTGCTGGCGATCTGCTCCTCGGTCTCGACCTCGGTGGAGGTGGACTGGAGGTGCTCCACGACGGCGGCGACGGCCTTCTCGATGCCCTTCTTGATGGCGATCGGGTTGGCGCCGGCGGCTACCGAGCGGAGGCCTTCCTTGACGAGGGCCTGGGCCAGCACGGTGGCGGTGGTGGTGCCGTCGCCCGCGACGTCGTCGGTCTTCTTGGCGACTTCCTTGACCAGTTCGGCGCCGATGCGCTCGTACGGGTCTTCGAGCTCGATCTCCTTGGCGACGGACACGCCGTCGTTGGTGATCGTCGGGGCGCCCCACTTCTTGTCGAGCACCACGTTGCGGCCCTTCGGGCCGAGGGTCACCTTGACGGCTTCAGCGAGGGTGTTCATGCCTCGCTCGAGCCCGCGGCGAGCCTCCTCGTCGAATGCGATCATCTTCGCCATGGTCGATGGCTTCCTTTCGGATAACGTTCGTGGTCGACGGTGAGGCGGCATCCCCGCGACGGTGAGCCTGTGAAGGCTCGACCACCTCATCGCGTTCTTAGCGTTCTTTAGCACTCGCCAGCTGCGAGTGCCAGCTCCAGGTATAGCACTCTCGCCTTGAGAGTGCCAATCCGGGGCGTGAATCAAGTGGTGAAAAGCAGCCTCGGCGACGCCTGCGAGCCGCGAACGAGCGGCCTCAGTGACGTTTGCGAGCCGTACATGAGCAGCCTCGGGAATGCTTGCAACCCGCAGATGGGCAGAGAGGCCCGGGCGTGCGCCCGGGCCTCGGTGGTGCGTTCTACGGATTCGGCGGCGGCGGGGGCGGGACCGGGTGGCCCGGCTCGCCGGGTTCGGCCGGGTCGACGGCGACGCCCGCGGCCTCCGCGGAGAGCGAGGTGGCCGAGACGGATTCGGCGCGCCCGCGCAGCCACGCGTACGCGCACAGGGACGCGGCGAGGATCCAGATCATCGGGACGAGCAGGAGCAGCGCCATGACCGCCTCGGTGAGGACGGTGAGCACGGTGGCGAGCCAGGACGCGAAGACGGCGTGCCAGACGCCGGCCAGGAGGAGGCCGACGAGCGAGATGATGAGGTTCGCGGCGACGGCGACGAGTACGACGATGACGATGCGGCCCAGGGCGGGCCAGAACGCCGAGTGCGTCAGCTGGATCGAGCGGGCGTAGGGGCTGCGGCGGGCCTCGAAGACGGCGGCGGGGGCCATGAGGCTGAGCGCGAAGATCGCCCACAGCCCGGGCAGGATGCAGAGGACGAGGCCGACGGCGATGGTGATCCAGGCGAGCAGGAGCCACAGGAAGAACCGGCCGCCGCGCTTGAACCCGAAGGAGAAGGCCTCGCCGAGGGCGAGGAAGCCGCCGGCCGCTTCGGCGGCGGCGGTGCGGACGGCGCCGAGGACGGCCGAACCGGAGACGTAGAGGACGGCGAGGGAGAGGATCGCGCCGATCACGCCGACGGCGACACCGGGGTTGTACTCGCGGACGATGGTGCCCCAGTCGGTCTGGGTGACGTCGATGTCGGGGGTGCGCACGGTGCTGTTGAACGCGCCCAGGATCCAGCGCGGCAGGACGACGCCGATGAGGAGGATGAGGCCGACGGTGCGCCAGGAGCGCTGCACGACGTCCATCGACGCATGCCACCAGCCCTCGAACGTGTCGGTCACCAGGGGGTCGCCGCCGGAGAAGCGGCCCGAGGGCTCGCCGCCCTGCCCCGCATTCCAGTATGGATCGTCGCTCATACGCCGGATCCTAAGGCAATGAACGGTGCATATCAGACAAACGGCTGCAACGCATCCGTTCGGGGATGACACGTTCGCGCATTCCCCTGCCCGGCCGCCCCCGAGCCACTACGGTACGCAGGTATCGGTGCACGTCGCGCCGGAAGAAGCCACCGCCGAGCACACCGGGAGCGCCGATGTCCCACCGCGAGATGCGTCCCGTCGGCCGCGAGAAGACCTTCTTCGGGCATCCCCGAGGCCTCGCCGTCCTCTTCGGCACCGAGATGTGGGAGCGGTTCAGCTTCTACGGCCTGCAGGGCATCCTCCTCACGTTCCTCGTCGCCGACACGGCGCAGAACGGCCTCGGCCTCTCCGACACCGTCGCCGTCCCGATCGCCTCGCTCTACTCCGGCCTCGTGTACCTGACGGCGCTGCCCGGCGGCTGGCTGGCCGACCGCATCCTCGGGCCCCGCCGCGCCGTCCTCATCGGCGGCATCATCATCATGGCCGGCCACATCTCCATGGCCATCCCCCTCGAGAACCCCGCGATGGTGTTCTTCGGCCTGTTCCTCGTCGTCGCCGGCTCGGGCCTGCTGAAGCCGAACATCTCGGTGATGGTCGGCAAGCTCTACGACGGCGACACCGACGCCCGCCGCGACGCCGGGTTCTCCGTGTTCTACATGGGCATCAACCTCGGCGCGTTCCTCGGCATCCTCATCACCCCGTACCTGGCCGGCGACGACCGCTGGCACCTCGGCTTCGGCGCCGCCGCGGTCGGGATGGCCCTCGGCCTCCTCTGGTACGTGCGCGGCTGGCCGCGCCTGTCGAACGCCGGCATCGGCCCCGCCCGCCCGCTCAACGCGGCCGAGAAGCGGAAGACCACCAAGATCGTCGTCATCGCACTGGTCATCGCGACCGTCGCGATCACGATCTGGGCCTGGACCGGGACGCTCACCCTCTCGACCGTGCCGACCGTGGTCACGGGCCTGTCGATCGTCGCCGCAGTCTGGTACTTCGTCTACATCTTCGGCGAGGCCAAGGACATCACGCCCGCCGAGAAGGCCGGGCTGCGCGCCTACGTGGGCCTGTTCATCGCCTCGGTCGTGTTCTGGATGCTGTACCTCCAGATGGGCTCCGTGCTCACCGCGTTCGCAGCCAACTCGGTCGACCTCGACTCGTGGGGCTTCCACCTGCCCGCCGGCGGCGTCCAGAACTTCAACTCGATCTTCATCCTGATCTTCTCCCCGATCTTCGGCGTCATCTGGCTGAAGGCCGGCACCCGCTTCGGGACGGCGTACAAGTTCGCGGTCGGCGTGTTCCTCACCGGCTTCTCGTACGTGTTCCTCGGCTGGCTCCAGACCCGCGCCGACGACGGCGTGCTCGTCGCCCTCGGCTGGATGGCCTGGGTGTACCTGCTGCTCACCTTCGGTGAACTGTGCGTCTCGCCCGTAGGATTGAGCGTCACCACGCAGCTCGCGCCGCCGAGCCTCAAGGGCCAGATGATGGGCGTGTGGTTCCTCGGCCCCGCGGTGGGCACGCCGCTCGGCGGGCAGGCGTTCGCGTTCCTCGTGCCGAGGGTCGGTGAAGCCGCGTTCTTCTACATCCTCGCCGGCATCGCGATCCTCACCGCCGTCATCCTCGCGATCTGCGGACCCGCCATCCACCGGCTCATGGGCCGCGGCGGGCACGGCCCCGACGCGGTCCTCGAGACACCGCCCGAACCCGAGTTCGGACGCGGCCCCGACGTGCGCGGGGACTAACCCGACTTGAACCACTCGCCGGCCTGGGCCACCAAGCGGCGCACCGGACTCGGCGGCGGCAGCTCGGTGCTGCGCGGCCCCGGATGCAGCGCCGCGAACCCCGGCTCGATGAGCCGCGGCTTCAGCGGCTCCACCGGCTTGATGAACGAATCCGTCGGCGCCCCGTCGGGATCGGCGACCCAGCGGCGCGACACGCGGTCGAGGCCGATCGGGTACACCGTGACCCCGTCAGCGGCGACCCTGATCCGCAGGAAGCACTTCTGGTCGATCACCGACATCCCCGCGAACAGCTCGTTCGCGTTGACCCCCAAGCGGTTCGCCACCACCAGGTAGAGGCCGACCAGCCAGGTGCCGACGAGCCCGGCCACCGGCAGGTACACCACGTACGTCCACAGGCTCACGTCGTCGAACATCTTTATCGCCTGGGCCCCGCCCCACGACAACGCCACCTGCGCCAGACCGTGCAGGCCGCCGAGCACGTAATGGCGCGACGTGCGGCTCCCCTGCCCCGGGTGCGCGAAACCGACCCCGGCCCCCAGCAGCACCGCCGTCACCGCCACGAACGTGCCCGTGCCCTCCAGAATGGACACCGTCGCGATGAGGCCCACCACCGCCATGAGCGCCACGAAGCCCTTGTTGAACCACGGCAGGCGCGCGAAGATTCCGAACGCGTACCCCATCGACTTCGCCTTCGACGGATACGCCTGCGTCAACTTGTAGTCCCGCTCGCGCGCATCCGGCTCCGGCACCGACTTGCGCGGCGCCGTCAACTCCTCCGGCAGCGTGTGCGTCGGCGACAGGTACGCGCCGCCGCCACCGGCAGTCACCAGGTGCCGCGACCCGTCGATCTCCTCGTAATGCGCGTAATGGTGCCGGTCGCCCGTGACCACCAGCGGCACCCGCGCGCCCCGCGCCGCCACCACGTCCCGGATGAAATGGTCGATCCGGTCGAACGAACGCGGATCGTCCTCCGTCCACAGCCACGACGGCTGCGGCACGCACAGGATCACCTGGTCCCCCTGGCGCATCCGCTCCGCCGCATGCCGGAAGTACTCGATCTGCGTCTGGTCCAGATGCGTGTCGAACTGGGCGTCCACCGCGAACAGCCACCAGCGGTGCGGCAGCTCCAACGCGAAATAGGAGCGCTTCTGGTACGTCCGGTACCCGCCCACCTTCCGGCCCTCGGTGAACTGCCGCGCGAACGCGGTCAAACCGTCGAACCAGTCGTGGTTCCCCGGGATCGCGTACAGCGACACCGGATGGCCGGGGTTCGCCGCCTCGTACGGGCCCTTCATCCGCTGCTCGTACTCGAGCCAGTCCCCCGCCGGGTACACCTCGTCGCCGCCCATGATCAGCACCGACCCGCGCGGCAGCCGTTCGACCGCGCCGTCCGCGCCCTTGACCTCGACATGGTCCTGCGCCATCAGATACGCGACCGAATACGTGGCGTTGAAACCGTCCCCCACGTCCGCCACGTAATCGAGCCACAACTCGTCGGTGTCCGCATGGTTGTACACCCCCTGCGGGCGACCGCCGATGATCTCGCGCTTGTCCACATAGCCGCCGAACACCCGCGCGAGCCCGAACCGCATGCTCGTATCGAGCAGCGTGCGCGGCGACAGCCAGCGCACCGGCCCCTGCGGCCGGAAGCGGAGCTGCTCGGGACTGAGGTCCTTGGGGCGGTGGGACATAGACCACATCATGGCACGTTCTGCGCGCCAAGGGAACCCGCGAACGGTCTAGGCGAAGGCCCCGATCCGCCCGTAAGCTCCCGGCATGACGAATGCACGCCACGCCGAGCTCGGCGACATCGACGAGATCATCCGGCTCCGCGAGGTCATGCTCGCGCCCTGGTTCGACATGAGCGACACCGGCTGGAAGCCCGAGACCGCCGCGATCCTCCAGCGCCGCCTCGACGAGCCGAAGCCGACCATGGCCGTCACCGTGGTCGAGGCCCCGGGCGGTTCGGGCGCGCTGGCGTCCTGCGCGACCGGGGTGATCAGCGAGCGGCTGCCGAACCCGGTGAACCCTTCGGGGCGGTACGGCTGGATCTTCAACGTGGTCACCGATCCGCAGTGGCGGGGGCGCGGCTACAGCCGGGCGTGCACGCAGGCGCTCCTGGACTGGTTCGGGGACCAGAGCGTGCACGTCTTGGAGCTACTCGCGTCGCAACAGGGCGAGGGGCTGTACCGGGAGCTCGGGTTCACGGTCTCGGAGGAGCCGGCGATGCGGCTGAACCGGCTGCGCTGACGACTGGTCTCATCCCCCTGCCCCCTGCTCTATCTGCGCGCATTCGACTGTGCGCATTCAATTGTGCGCATTGGTCCGTGCCCACCCATCTGAGGCCACTCAGTCGGGCTCATTCACCTCTGCTCATCCTCGACGTTCATGGACGGCAGGCGGAACCAGCCGGAGGCCGCGAGTGAGAGCAGCAGGAGCACGGCGAGGGCGAGGGCCGCGAGGACGAGGACGGGCAACGCGAACGCGATGAGCGCGAGCACGGCCAGGCAGGCGAGGGCCGCGATCCGTGAGGCGGCGATCCGGCCGGTGGCGGCGCGGGTGAGCACGAGGTCGCCGAGGAGGTAGGCCGCGGGCCCGCCGAGGACGGTGGCGACGGCGGCCGTGTCGGCGGTGTCCCACGGGTGCGCGAGCACGAGCACAGCGCCGATTGCGATGAGGACGGCCCCGGCCGCCATGAGGACGCGCGCGAAAGCGTAGTCGCGGCGCGGAATCTGGGCGCCGTTGCCGCGCTCGGCGTCCGCAGCGCGGGCGGCGAGGTACAGCCGCCAGACGATGACCATGGTCGCGAAGCCGAGCACGAGCCCGGTGACGCCACCCGCGGTGAACTCCAGACCGCCGAGGATCACGACCGCCTCCCCAAAGGCCGCAGCGAAGACGAGCGGAGCACGTCCGGCCAAGCCGTGGCGTCTGAGCGCCCGAAGTGGCACTGCCTCGCCCGCGACACCGGTCCAGCAGAAGCCCCGAAACCCCCAAATTTATCCACAGGCGGTTGACCTGCGCTAATGCTCATTTCGCTTGAAGTTATCCACAGGCGGGAAACTTCTGTTGCTGCCCTACTACCCAACGTGTTGTAGTAGATAGCAAAAACGCCATCGGGCATCAGCGGGATGGCGGCGACAGAAGGGGATTCGCGAACGTCGCCATACCAAGGTCGCGCGCGGCAATCCGGCCGCGCGCGGTCCCCGCCAGATGCCCCGCCCCTCGCTCCCGCGGGAGCACACGCGGGCGGCCGAGCCACCAGCCCGGCCGCCCGCCACAACACGTTTGTCGTCCGCGACGGCTAGGCTGGCGGGACACCTAGGAGACCCGGAGCCGACGGCGAGGAGTGACATGGACATGTTCGCAGGAGGAGACCTGCAGAAGATGCTGCAACAGGCGCAGCAGATGCAGGCCGACATGATGCAGGCCCAGGCCGAGCTGGCCGAGTCCGAGGTCACAGCCTCCGCCGGCGGCGGGCTCGTGAGCGCCACGGTCACCGGCGACGGTGAGCTCAAGGGCGTCAAGATCGACCCGAAGGCGATCGACCCCGAAGACGCCGAGACCCTCGAGGACCTCATCCTCGCCGCGGTCCAGGCCGCCAACGCGGACGCCAAGCGCCTCGCCGCCGAGAAGATGGGCCCGCTGGGGGACGCCCTCGGGGGAATGACCGGCGGCCTCGGCCTGCCCGGGATGTAGACCGGAAGACCTCAGGGCCGCAAGGCCCCGGCGCGTATGCGCCGTTCACCAGCCGCCACCCCCACATTGACCACGAACGAGCCGCAGGAAAAGAGAGATCCTTGTACGACGGGGCTTTGGGCGACCTCATCGAAGAGCTGGGGCAGCTCCCGGGCATTGGGCCGAAGAGCGCCCAGCGGCTCGCCTTCCATCTGCTCGCTTCCGAGAGCGTCGATGTCGAGCGCCTCACTTCCGCGCTCGAGCGGGTCAAGGCCCAGGTGCGCTTCTGCGAGACCTGCGGCAATGTGACCGAGGCCGAGCAGTGCGGCATCTGCAGGGACCCGCGCCGGTCGGAGACGCTCATCTGCGTCGTCGAGGAACCCAAGGACGTGCTCGCGATCGAGCGCACCGGCGAGTTCCGCGGCCGGTACCACGTGCTGGGCGGGGCGATCAACCCGCTGGAGGGCATCGGCCCGGACGACCTGCGCATCCGCCAGCTGATGATCCGTCTCCAAAAGGGAGAGACCAAGGAGCTGATCCTGGCCACGGACCCGAACACCGAGGGCGAGGCGACCGCGACCTACCTGGCGATGCTCATCAAGCCCATGGGGTTCAAGGTGACCCGGCTCGCGAGCGGTCTGCCCGTGGGCGGGGACCTGGAGTACGCGGACGAGGTGACGCTCGGCCGGGCGTTCTCGGGCCGGCGGGACGTCGACTAGACGGCACCGAAAGGGCGGGCGCGAAGGGCCGCGGGTCCCAAGCCCTGGTTCTGGCGTTGCCCCCGCGTTGTGGTTTCGGCGCGGGGTTCGATGGGGCGTTGCAGGTGTAGGTGCGGGGCATGGGGGTGCGGTGCGAGCGCGGCTCGCTCCGGGTTTTCGGGCTCCGGGTTCATCTGTGTGCGGGCCGACTGGTTCCGGGGTCTTGGGTGCGCGGGGTTCGTCGGGGCGTTGCGGGCGAAGGGCATTGGTGTGCGGTGCATGCGCGGTCCGTTCCGGTTTATGGGGCCAGCGGTTGCGGGCCTGAAGGTGCCGAGGTCTGGTGCTCGGACGGGGCGGTGCGCGTCCACCGCGAGCGCGCTCTGGTCCGCCCAGGGCTTCGAAGCCGTTGAGGTCCTGCGGTCGGTAATTGGCAGGTTTGCTCTCCGTTAGGGCCCGTCAGGCGGCGGGTTTTTGGGTTCCGTTGTGGTGCAACGGGATTCACTTCGGTGCGATCCTTACGATTTGGGTAACAATATTCGCCGAAACGGTCACGATCACATAACGCTTAACAGTGGTGTAACTCACCTGCACTTAGGCTGTCTCTACCTCCGAATACCCAACGACCGACGGGTGAGACAACCTATGCGCACGTCCCCAACCCCAATCAGGCGCGCTCTGGCCGCAGCGGCGGGCGCCGCAATGGCCTTGGGCCTGCTCGCCGCCTGCGGCTCCGACGGTGAAAGCGGCGGCGACGCCGACACCGCCGAAGACTTCGACTTCTCGTGTCCTGAACGCACCGACGGCGAACCCGCCGCCGACGCGGCCCGGAACGACTCGCAGCCGTTCGTCTTCGGCACCCCCGGCGACCCGACCAGCCTCGACCCCATCCTCGCCTCCGACGGTGAGACCTTCCGCGTCAACCGCCAGGTCTTCGACACCCTCCTGGACGCCGACTGCACCGACACCGTCCCCGGTCTCGCGGAGTCCTACGAGCAGAACGAGGAAGGCACGGAGTGGACGTTCCACCTGCGTGAGGGCGTGACCTTCCACGACGGGCAGGCCCTCGACGGCGCCGCCGTCTGCAAGAACTTCGAACGCTGGGCGAACTTCAAGGCGGGCTACCAGTCCCCGAACTTCACCTACTACTACTCCTCGGTCTTCGGCGGCTTCGCCGAGAACGACCCGGCCATGGGCATCGAGGCCGAGTCGATCTACAAGGGCTGCGCCGCAGACGGCCTCGACGTCACCATCAGCCTGAGCAAGTACACCTCGAGCTTCCCGGGCGCGTTCACCCTCGAGTCGCTCTCGATCATCAGCCCGGCCTCGATCGACGCCGTCGCCGACGCCGCGATCCCCACGGCCGACTCGCCGCTGCCCGAGTACACCCAGACCGTCGGCACCCTCGCCGGCACCGGGCCCTACAAGCTCGAGAGCTGGGACCACAGCTCGCAAGAGGTCGTGCTCACCCGCAACGACGAGTACTTCGGCGAGCCCGCGAAGGTCAAGACGGTCATCTTCAAGACCATCTCCGACGAGACCGCCCGCCGCCAGGCCCTCGAAGCCGGCGACATCCACGGCTACGACCTCGCCGCCCCGGCCGACGCCCAGTCGCTCCTCGACGCGGGCTACCAGGTCCCCGTCCGCGGCGTCTTCAACCTGCTGTACCTCGCGTACACGCAGAGCCACGCCCCGCTCGAGGACCACGCCGTCCGCGAGGCCCTCTCCTACGCCATCGACCGCGAGCGCATCGTCAACTCCGTGCTCCCGGCCGGCGGCATGGTCGCCACCCAGTTCATGCCCCCGAGCCTCGAGGGGTACTCGGAGGACGTCGCGACCTACGACTACGACGCCGAGAAGGCCAAGCAGATGCTCGCCGACGCGGGCGCGGAAGACCTCAGCATCACCTTCTGCTACCCGACCGACGTGACCCGGCCGTACATGCCGGCCCCGAAGGACATCTTCGACATGATCTCCTCCGACCTGCAGGCCGCGGGAGTCACGGTGGAGGCCAAGCCGATCACGTGGGTCGACTACATCCCGACCACCCGCTCCGGCGAATGCCCGCTGTACCTGCTGGGCTGGACCGGCGACTTCGCCGACCCGTACAACTTCCTCGGCACCTGGTTCGCCACCGAGTCCACCGAATGGGGCTTCGACAACCAGGAGGTCTTCGACGCGATCGCCACGGCCAACACCGAGCCCGACCAGGCCACCCGCGTGGACCTGTGGAAGACCGCGAACGAGGCCGTGATGGAAGAGCTCCCGGGCCTGCCGATCTCGTCCTCGCCGCCGTCGATCGCCTTCGCGCCGGACGTGTACCCGCCGGACGTCTCCCCGCTGACGCGGGAGGACTTCTCGCAGGTCTACTTCACCACCGGTTCCTGACCGGATCGATTACAGCCGAATATGCTGCGCTACACCGTTAAGCGCCTCCTGCAGCTGTCCGTGGCGCTCTTGGGACTCTCGCTCCTGCTGTTCGCGTGGTTCAAAGCCCTTCCGGGCGGACCCGAGAACCGGTTGCTCCCCGAGAACGCCACGGACCAGCAGCGGGAGGCGCTGCGGGCCGCCCTGGGTCTGGACGAGCCGGTCTGGACCCAGTACGGCGAGTTCCTCGCCCGGATCGTCCGCCTCGACTTCGGCTCCTCGCTGTCGAGCGGACGTCCGATCGCGACGGAACTCGCCGAACGCCTGCCCGCCACCGTCGAACTCTCCTTGGCCGCCATGCTCATCGCCGTCGGCCTGGGCATTCCGCTCGGGTACCTCGCGGCGAAGCGCCGCGGCACCTGGGTCGACTTCAGCACCGTCTCCGGCTCGCTCCTGGGCACCTGCATCCCGATCTTCTTCCTCGCCGCCATGCTGAAAGTGGTGTTCGCGCAGGAGCTCGGGTGGCTGCCCACGACGTTCCGCCTCACCGCCGGCGCCGACTTCACCGAAGTGACGGGCCTGCGCGTGTTCGACGGGCTCATCACCGGCGAGCTCGACATCGCCTGGGACGCGGTGCGGCACCTGATCCTGCCCGCGATCGCGCTCTCCTCGATCCCGCTCGCGGTCATCGTCCGCATCACCCGCGCGAGCGTGCTCGACGTGGTCGGCGAGGACTACGTGCGCACCGCGGACGCCAAGGGCCTCAAGCCCGCCACCGTCCGCGGCCGCCACGTGATGCGCAACGCGATGCTCCCCATCGCCACGATCATCGGCCTGCTGCTCGGCAGCCTCTTCGCGGGCGCGGTCCTCACCGAGAGCGTCTTCGCGTTCGGCGGCATCGGCTCGTTCGTCTACCAGGCGACGACCGAGCGGGACTACCCGGCGCTCATGGGCTTCATCCTCGTCATCGCCGTGTTCTACGTGGTCATCAACCTCATCGTGGACCTGTCGTACGGCCTGCTCGACCCGAGAGTGCGGGTGCGCAAATGACCATCGCGAAAATCGAGAAGCTCGACCGGCTCATCGAGGCCACGGCCACCGCCCGGGACGCCAGGACCGGCTCCCTGTGGCGCCAGTCGATCCGCCGGATGCGCCGCTCGCCCATGGCGATCACCGGCGCGGTCATCGTGGGCCTGTTCGTCCTCGTGGCGGTCGTCGGCCCGTGGGTCGCACCGTACGACCCGACGGCGCAGACCTGGGGGCGCGAGGTCTTCCTGAACCGGAACATCTTCCCGGGCCCGCGCCCGGAGAACTGGTTCGGCCTCGACCACCTGGGCCGGGACATGTTCTCCCGCATGATCGTCGGGGCCCGCCAGACGCTGCTCGTCGGCGTCGTGGCCACTTTCATCGGCTTCATCGCGGGCGCGTTCATCGGCGGCATCGCCGCCGCTGCGGGCACCTTCGGCGGACGCTGGGGCGAACGCCTCGAGGCCGTCATCATGCGCGCGGTCGACGTGGCGCTGGCGATCCCGATGCTGCTGCTCGCCTTGAGCGTCGCGGCGCTGCTGGGCCCGTCGCTGCGGACCGTGATGATCGCGGTCGGGGTCGCCCAGATCCCGATCTTCGCGCGGCTCCTGCGCGGCTCGATGCTGGCGCAGGCCCACTCGGACTACGTGCTCGCGGCGATCGCGATCGGCGTCCCGAAGGGACGGATCGTGGTCTCGCACATCCTGCCGAACTCGCTGGGCCCGGTGATCGTGCAGGCGACGCTGGTGCTCGCGACGGCGATCATCGAGGCCGCCGCGCTCTCGTACCTGGGCCTCGGCAACCCCGACCCGGGCAGCGCGGAGTGGGGCACGATGCTCGCCGACGCGCAGCGGTTCCTTTCGGGCGCACCGCAACTGGCGATCTACCCGGCCATCGGCATCATCGTCACGGCGCTCGGCTTCACCCTCCTGGGCGAGGCCATGCGCGAATCGCTCGACCCGAGACTGAGGAGGCAGGAATAGTGGCACTGCTCGAAGTCGAAGACCTGCGGGTCGCCTTCGGGGCGTCCACCGCCGTCGACGGCGTGTCCTTCTCCGTCCCCGAAGGCAAGGTGGTCGGCCTCGTGGGCGAGTCCGGCTGCGGCAAGTCGGTGACGAGCCTGGCGATCATGGGCCTGCTGCCGAAGCGGCGGAACGGTCGCCCCGCGCCGGTCACAGCCAGCCGGCCGGTGACAGTGGAGGCGGCCGACGGCGGCACTGTCGCCGCACCGACCGGTCCGCCGCCTTCGGCGACGGCCGTCGCTCCCGTCCTCAGGCGCCGCGGCAGCGGCGCGGACGTGTCCGGCCGGGCCGTCTTCGACGGCACCGACCTCCTCTCGCTCGCCCCCGCCGCGATGCGCCGCCGCCGCGGCAAGGACCTCGCGATGGTGTTCCAGGACCCGCTGTCGAGCCTCAACCCGGTCGTCCCGATCGGCAGGCAGATCACCGAGGTCCTCGAACGCCACCGGGGCCTCAAGGGCGACAAGGCGTCGAAGGAGGCCGCGAACCTGCTCGACCGCGTCGGCATCCCCGACCCGACCCGGCGCCTCAAGGAGTACCCGCACCAGCTCTCGGGCGGCATGCGCCAGCGCGTGCTCATCGCGATCGCGGTCGCCTGCAATCCGCGGCTCCTGATCGCGGACGAGCCGACCACGGCGCTGGACGTGACGATCCAGGCGCAGATCCTCGAGCTCCTCAAGGACCTCGTGGAGGCCGAGGGCACGGCGCTGCTGATGATCACGCACGACCTCGGCGTCGTGGCCGGGATCTGCGACGAGGTGAACGTGCTCTACTCGGGCCGTGTGGTCGAGTCCGCGCCGGTCCGGGAGCTGTTCGCGGCGCCGACGCACCCGTACACGGTGGGTCTGCTCGGTTCGATTCCGCGGCTTGACCTGCCGATCCATGAGCCGCTGACGCCGATCCGCGGTTCGATCGCGGACGTGATCCGCTGGCACGACGGCTGCGCGTTCGCGCCGCGCTGCGACCGTGTCGCGGCGCCGTGCGTCGCGGGTGAGCCCGCATTGGTCGGGGCCGTGCACGCCCACCGCTGCGTCATGGCCGAGGAGGTCGCATGAGCACTGAGCAGCACGCGGAGCCGCATGTTCCCGCGCAGCGCACTGAGGGTCCGGATTTGTCCACTGCTGCAACGGGTCCGGTTGCGGCACCGCTGCTCGAGGTGGAGGACTTGAAGGTCCACTTCCCGATCCGGCGGGGGATCGTGGTCGAGCGCGTCGTGGGCCATGTCCAGGCGGTCGACGGGGTCGGTCTGAGCATTGACTCGGGCGGCACGTACGGCCTGGTCGGGGAGTCCGGTTGCGGCAAGACGACGTTCGGCCGCGCCGTGCTCCGCCTCGAAGAGCCGACCGGTGGTCGCGTGCGGCTCGGCGGCGACGAGGTGACGGCGATGAAGGGCGAGAAGTTGCGCCGCTTCAGGTCGAAGATGCAGATGGTGTTCCAGGACCCGCTGGGTTCGTTGAATCCTCGGCACAATGTGGACATGCTGCTCTCGGAGCCGTTGAAGGTCCACGGGGTCGGGTCGAAGGCGGAGCGGCGCAAGCTGGCTGTTGAGACGCTGGACGCGGTGGGTCTGCCGAAGTCGGTGCTGGAGCGGTTCCCGCACGAGTTCTCGGGCGGTCAGCGGCAGCGTCTGGGGATCGCGCGGGCGCTGATGCTGCGTCCGGATCTGATCGTGTGCGACGAGCCGGTGAGCGCGCTGGACGTCTCGATCCAGGCGCAGGTGATGAACCTGCTCGATGAGCTGCAGGACGAGTTCGGTCTGACGTATCTGGTGATCGCGCACGACCTCGCGGTGGTGCGTCACCTCTCCGACCGGGTCGGGGTCATGTACCTCGGCAAGCTGGTGGAGGAGGCGGATTCGGAGACCATCTACGAGCATCCGCGGCATCCGTACACGAAGGCGCTGCTTTCGGCGGTGCCGCAGCCTGATCCGGAGGTCGAGGCGAACCGTGAGCGGATCATCTTGAAGGGCGATCTGCCGTCGCCGGCGAATCCGCCGTCGGGTTGCCGTTTCCGCACGCGCTGCCCGTGGGCGGAGGACATCTGCGCTGAGGTGGAGCCGGAGTGGCGTGAGGCGGCGAGCGGTCACAAGGTCGCGTGCCACTTCGATCTGTGATCGAACGGGAGCGCGTTGACCGCTGAGTGAGCGTGAAGGGCGCGGACGGCGCTGCCGTCCCCGCCGTTCGGGGGGGCCCAGGGTATGTACGCGGCGCCCGGGTGGGGGTGAGCACGGGCG
>NZ_JAPZVR010000010.1:65259-132428 GCF_027622855.1 Glycomyces algeriensis
AGTGTCTTTTTGTGTGCTAGGGGTTGTGGTTTGACCGTTTTGTGTGTTTTTTGGGCGGGGCGGGCGCTGCCGTCCGCGCCTTTCGCGTGTGCACTGGTTATGTCCGCTGCTCACTTTTGTCGTTCAGAACTGTCGGGTACCCGACACTATCCGCGCCGTTTGCGCTCGGCGTGGGCCTCTGCATCACTCGAAAGAGTGAAATCGATCCCGGCGATCGTTGCTGTGCGTAACTTTCTCGTTGCCGCAAGTAGCGGTTCGGAAATCGAGCGCTCCGCCGAATCGGTGGGAGCGAAAGGAGTACCACATCATGCGCAAGCGCATCATCGCGAGCATCGCCGCAGGGTTCTTCGTCGCCGCCTCGCTGGCAGCCCCGGCATCGGCCGGATGGGGCCACGACCACGACCACGACGGCCCCCACGACTGCCCGCGCCACGCCGTCTGCTTCTGGGAGGGCAAGTACTTCCAGGGCGACATGGAGGTCGACTGGAACACCGGTCACCACTGCGAGCGGACCGACGACCACAAGATCGGCTCGGTCGTCAACAACTCGCACAAGAAGGTCAAGCTTTACTCGGACAAGCACTGCGACCACCTGACCGAGGTCGTCTACTCCCACGACTGGGACAAGAAGGTGCACGCGAAGAGCTACAAGTAGCCCGCAGCGCGCCTGAGTCGAGCGGCCCCACTCCGCGCAAGCGGAGCGGGGTCGCTTGGCGTCCCTCCTCGTCACGGTCGGGGCGTTCCGGGGCCGATTCGCCGTCAGTCTCCGAGCCGGTCCGCCTTCACCTCGCCGTCCTGCATGACCAGCCGCAGGTTCGCCTCGGGATCGGTGAGGACGGCAAGGTCCGCGAGCGGGTCGCCGTCGACGACGAGGAGGTCGGCGAGCGCGCCCGGCACGACCTGGCCGAGACGGCCCTCCTCCTTGAGGAGCCGTGCGGCGGTGACCGTGGCTGATCGGATGACGGCGGCGGCGGGGAGGACCGCGCCGCGGATCGCGAACTCCTGCAACTGGTGCCGGCGCATGCCGCCGAGGAGGTCGGAGCCGTAGCAGACGTTGACGCCGGCATTGTGGGCGAGTTCGAGGGCGCGCAGGCCCGCGTCGAGCACGATGGGGTTCTTCGCGATGCTCGCCGGAGGGAGCCCGTGCTCGGCGCCTTCGGCGGCCATGCGCTCGTAGGTGACCAAGGTGGGCACCAGGAACGCGTCGTGCTCCAGGAACAGCTCCAGACTCGACTCGTCGAGGAGGTTGCCGTGCTCGATGGAGCGCACCCCCGCGGTGAGGCCCCGGTTGATGGCCCGCGCCGTGTAGGCGTGCCCCGCGACGTACCGGTTGGCGGCCTCGGCCTCCTCGACGATCGCGCGGATCTCCTCGAACGAGAACTGTGTCGAGTCGATCCGGTCCGTCGGCGAGGCCACCCCGCCCGACAGCATGATCTTGACGTGGAACGCACCCGTGCGCAGCTGCTCCCGGGCGGCCCGCCGCACCTCGTCCACGCCGTCGCACACCATGCTCAGATCGGGACAGCACTGGTGGTCTTCGCGCACACTGCGCCCGCGCGGGCGCCCGTCCCCGTGCCCGCCGGTCTGCGAGAGCGCCTTCCCGCCGAAGTACAGGCGCGGGCCCTCCGCGACCCCTTGCGCGACCGCTTCGTGCAGCCCGAAGTCCGCCCCGCCCGGGTCGCGCACGGTGGTGAAGCCGCGGTGCAGCATCTCCCGCATCTCTTTGGCGGCTTTCAACGCGACGTACGCGGGCGACTCGTCGGCCAGCCCAGCGAGGTCCGCGGAGTGGGCGTTGACGTGCGCGTGGCAGTCGATGAGACCGGGCATGAGCGTCCGCCCGGCCAGGTCGATCACCCGGGCGCCCTCGGGCGCCTCGACATCCGGCCCGACCTCGGCGATCTCGTTGCCGCGCACCAGCACGCGCTGGCCGCGGACCAGTTCGCCCGCGGCGGTGTCGAGCACGGCGGCCCGCTCGAACAATACGGTCCCGGTCATGGGCCTCTCCCAGTGCTTCATGGGCGCCGCGCACTTGCCGCGCGGCTAGCTCCGTGGTCCAATATGCCTGACCGACGGGTGCGGTCGGACACGGGCCCGGCACCGGCGACGACGTTCGCGCGGCCCGGACCGACCGGCCCGACGACTGCGACGCAGGGGAGCGCGAGTGCCATGACCTATCCCGAACCGAAGTACTTCGGCGACGGCGAGATGAGCGCCCATTTCCGGCCCGTGTCGGCGCCGCCGGACCTGACCTATCCGGACCGCGTCTCCGTCGACTACCTCGCGACAGGTGCGAGCACGAACGGCCAGTTCGGGCTCTACCAGTGGAACTCGACCGGGGCCCGCTCCGGTCCCGCGCCGCACTTCCACCGCACCATCTCGGAGTCCTTCTACATCCTCTCGGGGACGATCACGATCTACAACGGCGCCGCGTGGGTCGACCACGAGCCCGGCGACTTCGTGCACGTCCCCGAAGGCGGCGTCCACGGCTTCCGCAACGAGTCCGGCGAGCCCGCGTCGATGCTGCTGATGTTCCACCCCGGCGCGCCCCGCGAGGCGTACTTCGAGGGCCTGCTGACCGTGGGGGAGCTGTCCGAGGAGGAGCGCAGGGACTTCTTCGCCCGCCACGACAACTTCTGGGTCGAGGAGTAGCGCGCCCTACGGCATGAGCAGGGCGTGCTCCCGCAGGTGCTGCTCCCCGGCCGGCGTCGCCCAGGCCGAGGCGGCATGGCGAAGGGCCCAGCGGTCAGACCGCCGGGCCCTTCGTATCGCTATGCGCCCCTAGAGGTTCTCGATGACCTCGCGCATGAGGCGCGCGGTCTCGCTCGGGGTCTTGCCGACCTTGACGCCGGCGGCCTCGAGGGCCTCCTTCTTCGACTCGGCGGTGCCGGCCGAACCGGAGATGATGGCGCCCGCGTGGCCCATCGTCTTGCCCTCGGGGGCGGTGAACCCGGCGATGTAGCCGACGACCGGCTTCGTCACGTGGTTCTTGATGTACTCGGCCGCGCGCTCTTCAGCGTCGCCGCCGATCTCGCCGATCATGACGATCGCCTTGGTCTCGGGGTCCTCTTCGAACGCCTTGAGGCAGTCGATGTGGGTGGTCCCGATGACCGGGTCGCCGCCGATGCCGACGGAGGTCGAGAAGCCGAGGTCCCGCAGCTCGTACATGAGCTGGTAGGTCAGCGTGCCCGACTTGGAGACGAGGCCGATCGGGCCCGCCCCGGTGATGTCGGCCGGGGTGATGCCCGCGTTCGACTTGCCGGGGGAGGCGATGCCGGGGCAGTTCGGACCCACGATGCGGGTCTTGTTGCCCTTCTCCTCGGCGTAGTTCCAGAACTTCACCGAGTCGTGCACCGGGATGCCCTCGGTGATGACGATCGCCAGCTCGATCTCGGCGTCGATCGCCTCGATGACGGCGTCGCGGCAGAACGCCGGGGGCACGAACACGACGGAGGTGTTCGCGCCGGTCTCGGCCATGGCCTCGGCCACGGACGCGAACACCGGGAGGCTCACGCCGTCGACGTCGACCTTGGTGCCGGCCTTGCGCGGGTTCACGCCGCCGACGATCTCGGTGCCGGCCTTGAGCATGCGGCGGGTGTGCTTCATGCCCTCGGAGCCGGTCATGCCCTGGACGATGACCTTGGAGTTCTCGTTGAGGAAGATCGCCATTGGACTAGGCCCCCTTGTTCGCGAGCTCGGCGGCCTTGTCGGCCGCGGCGTCCATGGTCTCGACCACGGTGATGAGCGGGTGGTTCGCCTCGGCCAGGATCTGGCGGCCGGCCTCGGCGTTGTTGCCGTCAATGCGGGCGACGAGCGGCTTGGTGACGTCCTCGCCGCGGTCGGCGAGGGTCTGGAGGGCGCCGAGGATGCCGTTGGCGACCTCGTCGCAGGCGGTGATGCCGCCGAAGATGTTCACGAACACGCTCTTGACCTGCGGGTCCGAGAGGACCACTTCGAGGCCGTTCGCCATCACGGCGGCAGAGGCGCCGCCGCCGATGTCGAGGAAGTTCGCGGGCTTGACGCCGCCGTGGCTCTCCCCGGCGTACGACACGACGTCGAGGGTCGACATGACGAGGCCGGCGCCGTTGCCGATGATGCCGACGGAGCCGTCGAGCTTCACGTAGTTCAGGCCGGAGTCCTTGGCGCGCTGCTCGAGCGGGTCCACGGCCGACTTGTCCTCGAACTCGGCGTTCTCGGGGTGGCGGAAGTCCGCGTTCTCGTCCAGGGTGACCTTCGCGTCGAGCGCGAGGACCTTGCCCTCGGGCGTGCGCACGAGCGGGTTGACCTCGACGAGCGTCGCGTCCTCGGACACGAACGCGTCCCAGAGCTTGACGAACACGTCGACGAGCTGGGTGCGCAGGTCCTCGGGGAAGCCCGCCCGGGTGACGATGTCGTTCGCGATGTCCGCATTGACGCCGACGCCGGCGTCGATCGGGAGCTTCACGACCTTGTCGGGGTCGGTGTGGGCGACCTCTTCGATCTCCATGCCGCCCGCGGTCGAGGCGATGCACAGGAACGTGCGGTTCGCCCGGTCGAGGAGGTAGGAGAAGTAGTACTCCTGGTCGATGTCGGCGGTCACGGTGAGCATGACCTTCTCGACGGTGTGGCCCTTGATGTCCATGCCGAGGATGTTGTTGGCGTGGGTCGTGACCTCGTCGACGTTGTCGGCGAGTTTGACGCCGCCCGCCTTGCCTCGGCCGCCGACCTTCACCTGTGCTTTGACGACCACCCGGTCACCGAGGCGCTCAGCGAGCTCCACGGCCTCCTGCGTGGTGGTGGCGACGCCGCCGTCCAGTACCGGCACGTTGTGCCGGGCGAACAGTGCGCGGCCCTGGTATTCGTACAGATCCACTGTAGAGTCCGCTCCACTAGCTAGTCTTCTTTGACCGGACGGCCTGGCCGCCCCGCCGGTGGGCGGGGTCCGGGTACAGGTGCCCGTTCCCGCAGGGTAACCCTAAGCGAGTGCGGCGAAGCCTGCGGCGGGCGACCGGTGTGACGAGTCTGGCGGCGATCGCGCCGGAGCGGGGACTCCGCACAAACGCGACGCTGGACCGTGAGGCCGACCAGGGGCTGCGAAGCCCGATGCACGGTCGGATGGCAGGCCCCATGGCGGGCCGCGGGGCGGACGACCGCGGAGTGCGATGCGCGGCGCGGGGCGTGCGGCATGGCGGAGAGCGACGATTCCGAGGGCATAGAGGCGGGGACCGGACGCACCCCTCAGGCGTCCGGTCCCCTTAGCGGGAATCAAGCCCACCCCTCAAAGGCTTGACTCCCTTAGGCACGATGCCCTATCGCCACCCCTCAATCGACAGGGCATCGGCAGTTTGTGGCACAGCTCTATGAACCGTGCGATATTGCCGCGAACCCGACCGGAAGTGAACTCCGGTGCCGCGGCGGTCTTTCTCAATAGCGGCCTTATAGGCCCGCTGCCGATGCGTCTTCCGCTGTATTGCACTGCGTCCGACACTATTAAGAACGAGGGCGCTCGCGGCCGGTTACGGTCTGCTCAGAATATTTTTTGCCGTGGGCGTTTTCGCAGCTCAATACCGATCAGACGGCCGCCGGACGGCCCTGATCGGGTGAGGCGACTCCGGGCGAGGGAACATGGCCCCGCACCCATTCGGCGATCACCTGCGTCGAGGCGCCGGGGCCGAATATCGCGGCCACTCCGGCTTCGCGCAGTTGCGCGGCGTCCTCCTCCGGAATGATGCCGCCGCCGAAGACGACGATGTCGCGCGCATCCGCTTCGTCGAGTAGTCGCAGCACTCGCGGGAACAGCGTCATATGCGCGCCGGAGAGAATGCTCAGGCCGATCGCGTCGGCGTCCTCCGCGAGCGCGGTCGCCACGACCTGCTCGGGGGAGTTGTGCAGGCCGGTGTAGATGACCTCCAGCCCTGCGTCGCGCAGTGCCCGCGCCACGACCTTCGCGCCCCGGTCGTGCCCGTCGAGGCCGACCTTCGCGACGACCACCCGGATCGGTGTCCCGGTAGCGGACATAGATGTACCTCCTCGTACATGTGGCCGCGGCCCGCACGGCGCTCTTGGCGGTCCGTGCGTGCCGCGGCCGTTGCTTACGAGTGAGCTTAGTCGCGTCCGGTGTGAGGCGGTAGGGCTAACCGCCGTAGGGGCCCTGCGGCGGCTGCTGGCCCTGCTGCGGGTAGCCCGGAGGCGGCGGCGGGTACGCACCCGGCTGCTGCTGGGGCTGCTGCGGACCGGGCTGGCCGTAGCCGGGAGGCGGCTGCTGGCCGTACTGCTGCTGGGGCTGCTGCGGGTAACCGGGCGGCGGGTAGCCGCCGGCCACGGCCGGGGCGCCCTTGATGTACGCCTTGACCTCGTCCTTCGTCAGGTACAGGAAGCTGGCGTAGCCGTAGACGCCGGCGTTGGCGAGGCTGAGGAGCAGGTTGAACACGCCGGCCCCGCCGGTGATCGCGAGCGAGCCGATGCCGCCGAGCGCGCCCAGGAGCGACAGGCCGGCGAAGACCATGACGACGATGATGCCGGCCAGGCGCAGGCCGCTGGAGGCGATCTTGCCCTTCGGGAGCGCCCAGCCGAACCAGCCGAGGCACGCGGCCAGCGCGATGCCGATCACGCCGAAGAACATGAGGCCGCCGCCGCCGAACACGTACTGCGAGGCGGCCACCATCGACATGATGCCGCCGAGGACGCCGATGCCGGCGCCGATGAGGATCAGGAGCCCGATGAGCTTGATGCCCGCGGGCGCCTCGCCCTGCGGGATGCCGGGCTGGCCCTGCGGGTAGCCGGGCTGCTGCTGGGGCGGCGGGCCCGGGAAGGGCTGCGGCTGCTGGCCGTAGGGCTGCTGCGGCTGCGGGACGGGGCCGCTGCCGAGCGGGTTCGGCTGCGGGGGCTGCTGAGCGGGCTGGAAGCCGGTCTGCGAGCCGCCCTGCTGCGGCATCACGGTCGTCTCGGCGAAGGAGGCGACGTTCGGCTCTGCCGGGCCGGTCGGGTTGCCGAGCGGTGAGGGCGGCGGCGGCGGGGTCGCCGCACCGCCCGGGGCGCCTTGGCGCTGGATCTTCATCGTGCGGTCGAGGCCGGACTCGTCGCCTGCGGGGGCGGGTGCGCCGCCTGGTGCGCCTGCGGCGCCGGGCTTCAGTTTGAAGGTGCCGCCGTCTTCGTCGGGTTGTTCGTTCTCTGGGGGAGTCATTGCATCCACGCTCCACGGGCCGGATCGGTTGTGACTGCTCTCGCCTTCACCATACCGACCGAGGCTGGGAGTCGGGGAAAGCCGTCCAGCCCGGGGCGGGAGTGCCAAGGCCCCCAGGGGTGTCCGGTCAGGCGCAGGTCTCCGCGCGGGCGGAGGCGGCCGGGTCGGTCAGGTGCTTGACGAGGACGGCCCGGTGCGTGGGCTTGGCGGCCTCGAACCGCTCCAGGCCCGAGGGGGTGAGCATGAGGAAGTTGGCGCGGCGGTCGAAGTCGCAGGCGGCGCGCGTGACCAGCCCGGCCTTCTCGAGGCGGGTGACGGTGCGGGAGAGGGCGCTTTGGCTGAGGTACATCTCGGCCTCGATGTCCTTCATCCGGGCCTTGTAGCCGGCCTGCTCGCCGCAGGCGCGCCCGAGGATGAGGAGCACCTCGAACTCGCTGAGGCCGAGGTCGTGCTTGGCCTGCAGCTCGTTCTCGAGCTCGCACGATGTGTTGTGGTACACGCGAAGTGTTTCAGACCACTTGGTGCAGACGTCTACGTCGGTTCCAGCCTCCATGACCAGCACATTACCATGTCAAGACATTTAATGTCCACTCATTAGATGTGTTGACATCCAATGCGCGTGCATGTAAGTTTCTCGGCATGACGATCACCGAAACCAAGCCCCACTCCAACGAGCTCCCCGACATCCCCGATCACGACGCACATGCCCCGAGCCGATGGGGACCAAAGCTGTGGGCGGTCCTGTTCGTCGCCGGCCTGGCGATGTTCCTCGACGCCCTCGACGTCTCCATGGTCGGCGTCGCGCTCCCGTCCATCGGCGCCGAACTCGGCCTCGAGACCAGCTCGCTGCAGTGGATCGTCAACGGCTACATCCTCGGCTACGGCGGCCTCCTCCTCCTGGGCGGACGCATGGCCGACCTGCTCGGCCGCCGCCGCGTCTTCCTCGCCGCGCTCGTCGTCTTCGGCCTCGCCTCCCTCGTCGGCGGCCTCGTCGACAACGAGGCCCTGCTCATCGCCTCGCGCATCGTCAAGGGCGTCGCCGCCGCCTTCACCGCCCCGGCCGCGCTCTCGATCATCACCACCACCTTCAAAGAAGGCCACGACCGCAACAAGGCGCTCTCGATCTTCACCGTCTTCGGTGCGACCGGCTACGCCTCGGGCCTCATCGTCTCCGGCCTGCTCACCGGCATCGACTGGCGCCTGACGTTCTACGTGCCGACGATCGTCGTCGCCGCCGTGATCGTCGCCGCGTTCTTCGTCATCCCCAAGAGCGAAGGGGAGCACGGCCGCATCGACTTCGGCGGCGCCGTCCTCCTCACCGGCGGCATGCTCGCCGCGGTCTACACCATCGTCACCGTCCCCGAGCACGGCTTCACCGCGCTCACCGTGTTCACCACCGTCGCCGCCGTCGTCCTCATCACCGCGTTCCTGGTGGTGGAGAACAAGATCCGCGAACCCCTGGTGCGCCTGGGCATCCTGAAGGTCAAGTCGATCGTCCGCGCCAACCTCGCCGCCATGGCGATCTTCGGCTCCTACATCAGCTTCCAGACCATCGTGTCGCTCTACCTGCAGAACACGCTCCAGTGGGGCCCGCTCCAGATGGCCCTCGCGCTGGCCCCGGCCGGCATCATCGTCGCGATCCTCTCGCCGCTCGCCGGCAAGTTCATCGACCGCTACGGCACCACGCCGATGATCATCGCCTCGATGGGCTCGTTCGTGCTCGGCTACCTCTGGTTCATCGTCCGCGCCGGGGACCCGACGCCCGCGTACTTCCTGGACTACCTGCCCGCGTTCCTGCTGCTCGGCCTCGGCTTCGCCATCGGCTTCTCGGCCACCATGGTCCAGGCCACCGAGGGCATCGACGACGACGAGCAGGGCCTGGCCTCCGGCCTCGTCCAGACCTCCGGCCAGATCGGCGGCGCGGTCGTCCTGGCCGTCGTCACCGGCCTGATCTCCGGCGGCGTCACCACCGGCATCGGCCAGTACACGCCGGGCCTCTACCTCGTCACGGTCGTGGCGATCGTCGGACTGCTCGCCAGCGCCACCGCGCTGCTGGGCCGCCGCGCCGCCGCGGTCGAAGCCGCCTAGCTCAACAGAACACCCGAAATAACACCCGCAAGTGGGGCCGCCAGCGATGGCGGCCCCACTTGCGTTTCCCAGTGAATCCGGTCTATTCGGCCGCTGCCACCAGCGTGGTGAGCGGCGTCCTGAGCGCCTTGCGGGTGGGGATCGCGATGGCGGCGTTCGCGACCAGTGCGGTGAGTGCGGCGACCGCGGGGATCACCCACAGCGGTCCCTGCGGCCAGGGCTCGCCGAGGAAGACCAGGCTCAGCAGCGTCATCGGCAGGACCGAGACGGCGAGTCCGGCCCCGATCGCCAAGGCGCACAGGAACAGCGTCTCGCGGCGCATCATGGCCCGCACCTGGCGCGGGGTCGCGCCGGCGGCGCGCAGGCCCGCGAACTCGCCTCTTCTGCGGGCGGTGGCGGCGACGAGGCTGTTGGCCGCGCCGAGCATCACGTAGCCGCAGAGCGCGAGCGTGACCATGATGTTGAGCCACTGGTCGGGGGTCATCCCGGTCGAGATGTAGGGGACGGCGGCGCCCGGTTCGGCGGTGAGGCCGGGGACGCCTGCGGCCCAGTCCGATACGGCCGCTGGGTCGCCGGTGGCGAGTGCGGCGTCGTAGAAGCGGGGCCCGGCGTGGCCGGTGACGAGGTCGGCGGCGAGCACGATGGTGCCGAAGCCGAAGCCGCGTCCGTAGGTGGCGGCGACCTCGGCGTCGACGCGGGTGCCGTCGGCGAGTATCAGGCCGATCTCGTCGCCGACGTCCGCGCCCCAGAGCCGGGCGGTGCCCGCGTCGAGGGCGACGGTGTCGCCGGTGAGGTCCGCGAGGTCGCCGTCTTCGACGTCGAGGTCGGCGACCTGGTCGATGCCGGGGCTGAAGGCGAGCGCGGGGAGCGGGTCGGCCTCCACGTCGCCCGCCATCTCGTAGATGCGCAGGACGTCGGTGTGGATGACGCCGACGGCGGCGTCGACCCCACTCGCTTCGTTGAGCGCGGCGAGGTCGGCGGCGCTGATCGCGCCGGTGACGGTGGCGTCGGCTTTCGAGCCGTCCGCGATCTCGGCGGCGGCGGTCTGGGTGAACGTGGACTGGGCGGACACCTGGGTGACCGTGAGGCCCACGGCGAGTGCGAGAACGGCGACGGCTCCCGCGGTGCGGCGGGCGTAGGCACGGCCGTTGCTGGCCGCCAGCCACGCCGGGGCGCCAGTGCCCGCGCCGGACTTTCGGGTGGTGAACCGCAGGACGGCCCTGACCAGGGCGGGCCCGGCGAGGGCGAGGCCGATCACGGCCGTGAGGGTCGCGGTCGCGGCCGAGGCGAACGCGGCCTCGCCGGGGACGACGAGCGGCATGAGCGCCTGCGTGATCGCCATGGCGATCACGAGCAGCCCGATGACGGTGCGCACGCGCCCGCTTCCGCGGGGTTCGACGCGTGATTCGGTGACGGCCGCGGTGGCCGGGAGCCTCGAGGTGCGCCAGGCGGCGATGCGGGCGGCGCACTGCACGGTGAGGAGGAGCAGGGCCGCGGCGATGAGGCCGCTGACCGGCGTCAACGCGACCGGCAGGCCCGCGGTGGTCCCGGATCCGGCGAGGAACGCCGTGAACCGTTCGGCGAGCAGGTAGCCGACGCCGATGCCGGGGACGAGCCCCGCTGCGGCGACGAGAGTGGCCTGGGAGGCGACGAGCCGCCGCACCTGGCGGGGCGTGGCGCCGACGGCGCGCAGGAGCGCGAGGTCGCGGCGCTGGCCGGCGACCGAGACGCTGATCGCGCCGCCGGTGATGAAGCCGACGAGGAGCACGATGGTGGCGGCCAGGGCGGTGGCGAGTTCGATGAGCTCGCTGCGGGCGGTGCCGCCCGCGAGGGTCTCGGCGTCGCCGCGGGCGTCGCCGGTGACGACTTCGAAGCCGGTGCCCGCGAGGGCGGACCGCACGGCGGCGGCGACGGCAGCGGTGTCGCCGTCGGCATCGACGGCGATGAGGTCGGCTTGGCCCGCAGCGTGACCGGCGAGCGCGAGGGCGGTCGCCGCGTCGGTGTAGAGGCCCTGGCCGGGCAGGTCCGCGACGGCGCTGACGGTGTACTCGGTCGTGCCGACCGCGGTGGTCAGCGCGATGCGGTCACCGGATCGGAACCCGGTCGCGTCGGCGGTCTCGGTGTCGAGGACGACCTCGCCGGTGCCGGGCGCGGGAGTGGACGTGTCGAAGAGCGCGGCGGTGTCCCAGCTGTGGCCTTCGAGTTCGGTGCCCGCGAGCCGGGCGGCGAACGTGAGGTCGGCGGCCGCGCCGGTGACTCCGGGGATGGCGGCGAGGTCCGCTGCCAGGTCGGCGGGGAGGGTCTGCCGTTCGGGGAACGGGATGTCGGGGTCCTCGACCACGGGGTGGCGCTGCGGGGCGGTCACGAGGATCTCGGCGCCGGTGAGCCGGTCGGGGGCGAGGTGGGAGGTCGCGCCGGTCTCGCCGACGACGGCGGTGGCGGTGACCATCGCGGCCCCGCCGAAGACCGCGCAGGCCACGGCGATGAGGCTGGCGATCCGGCTGCGGGCCATGCTGATCGACGGACCGGCCATGGTGAGCCGGCCGCGGGCGAGAGGTCGCAAGGTCAGCGCCTCCGCAGGCCGGCGAAGATCGCGGCGAGCTGCGGCGCGCTCGCACCGGGCACGTAGTGCTCGATGCGGCCGTTCGCGACGACCGCCGTGGCGTGCGCGCGGGCGGCCGCGGCCGGGTCGTGCGTCACCATGACCACGGTCTGCCCCGAGTCGTCCACGAGCTCCCGCAGCAGGTCCAGCACCTCGGCGGCCGTGTCCAGGTCGAGCGCCCCCGTCGGCTCGTCCGCGAACACCACCTCCGGGCGGGCCGCGAGCGAACGGGCGATCGCCGCCCGCTGCTGCTGGCCGCCCGAGAGCTCCCCGGGACGCCGGTGCAGCAGGTCCGCGATGCCCACGCGCTCGACCAGGTCGCGCAGCCAGCGCTGGTCCGCCGGGGCCCCGGCGAGGCGCAGCGGCAGCGTCAGGTTCTCCTCCACCGTGAGCGACGGGAGCAGGTTGTACGACTGGAACACGAACCCGATCCGGCTGCGCCGCAACCGGGTCCGCTGGTTCTCACTGAGCTTCCCGATCTCGGTCCCGCCGATCCGGACTTCCCCCGAGGTCGGTGTGTCGAGCCCGGCCGCGCAGTGCAGCAGCGTCGACTTGCCCGACCCTGAAGGGCCCATGACCGCCAGGAACGAGCCGCGCCGCACCTCGAGCGAGACGCGGTCGAGCGCGGTGTGCGCGCCGTCGTAGGTCTTCGTGACGTCCCGCAGGAGCAGGGCCGGCGGCCGGCCGGTCTCGGTGAGCGCGGCGGCGCGGGGCGCGGTCAGCGTGCTCATGCGCGCTTCCTGTTCTTCACGGCGCGGACGATGAGCGCGACACCGCAGGCCAGCGCGAACGCCCCGAACGGGACGGCGAGCAGCGGCAGGCCCACGGCCTGCAGACCCGTGTTCAGCACGGCGCCGGCGACGAGGCCGGTCCACAGCGCGATCCCCATGATCGTGAAGTGCCCCGGCGCGGGCCGCGGCGGCGGTTCGGTGATGCGGTACTGGTCGTTCATGGCGCTCCCCCAACGGATCGGATCGGTTGAGGAGAACGCTATGGCGAAACGCGCTGCGGCCCAATGCGGCTGGCTTGCCGATTCACAGGGGGGCCTGGTGCAGGCCCGGTGGTACAGCCAGCTCTACCGACGATCCGGCCCGCGGCGGGTAGCTTTCGACCTGACCAAGAAAAGGGGGCGTGGATGGTCCGCGAACCGATGCGGCGGGCGAAAGCCTGGCTCGACGCGCAGCTGCGCCCCGAGGGGGAGGCCGCCGACCTGTGGGCGCTGCTCCTCGCGTCGCTGCGCGCCACCGGCTACGGCATCGTCGGCGCCGGATTCGCGTTCCTCGCCCTCTACACGATCCCGCTGCTCCTGCTCACCTTCGTGCTCGGAGTCCTCGGTCCCGGCCGACTCCTCATCCGGCCCATGACCCGCTGGGTGCGGACCATCGCGGGCCTGGAGCGCGGGCGGCTGCGCCGCCTCGGCTACGAGGTCAAGAACCCCTACCTCGGGCCCTACATCGACACGCCGCGGAAGTTCCGCGAACTCAAGGCCGACCCCAGCGTGCGCCGCGACCTCACCTGGCTCGTCATCCACGGCACCTGGGGCCTCATCCTCGGCGCGCTCCTGATCCAGCTGCCGCTCACCGCCGTCCACGACGTCTCCTACCCGCTGTGGTGGATGTTCGCCACCGACTCCGAGCAGAACCTCCTCAACGGCATGCTCAAGGCCGAGACCGCGACCGCCGCGCTCCTCGGCTGCGCCACCGGCGTCGCCGTCTTCGCCCTGTGGATCCTCTTCGGCACCAACCTCCTCGACCTCCAGACCCGCCCCGGCCGGGCCTTCCTCGGCCCCGACCCCGGCATGGACCTCTCCGAGAAGGTCGCGCGACTCACCGCCACCCGCGCCGCCGCCCTCGACGCGCACGCCGTCGAACTGCGCCGCATCGAACGCGCCCTGCACGACGGCGCGCAGAACCGCATCGTCGCCGTCAACGTGCTCATCGGCGCCGCCCGCCGCGAGATCCAGCGCGACCCCGCCCGCGCCGACCAGATCCTTGAACGCGCCCAGGACACCGTCGAAGGCGCCCTCGCCGAACTGCGGGCCGTCGTCCGCTCGATCCTCCCGCCCGTGCTCGAGGACCGCGGCCTGGCCGGGGCGCTCAGCGCGCTGGCCTCCGACTGCGCCGTCCCGTGCACCCTCGAGGTGGACGTGGAGGGCCGCTGCCCGGCGAGTGTCGAGGCCACCGCGTACTTCGTGGTCGCCGAGTCGCTCACGAACGTGGCCAAGCACTCCCGCGCGACCAGTGCCTCCGTGGAGGTGCGGCGCACGGGGAATACCCTCAACGTGCTCGTGGCCGACGACGGCCGGGGCGGCGCCGACGCCGCCGGCGGCTCAGGGCTCGCGGGGATCGCGCGCCGCGTCGAGGCGCTCGACGGCACCGTGGCCGTCCACAGCCCTGTGGGCGGGCCGACCGAGATCAGAGTGGAGCTGCCATGCGGATCGTGATCGCCGAGGACGACTTCCTGCTGCGCGAGGGCCTCAACCTCGTCCTCCAGGGCGAGGGCTTCGACGTCGTGGCCACCGTGGGCGGGCCCGAGGAGTTCCTCGCCGCCGTCGAGGAGCACCGGCCCGAGCTCGCGGTCGTGGACGTGCGGATGCCGCCCACCCACACCGACGAGGGCATCAAGGCCGCCGTGGCCGCGCGCCGCGCCCACCCCGGCCTCGCGGTGCTCGTGCTCTCCGCCTACGTGGAGCAGAGCTTCGCCACGGACCTCCTCGCGGACGGCGCGCGCAGCGTCGGCTACCTGCTGAAGGAGCGCGTGGGCCGCGTTGACGCGTTCGTGGAGGCCCTGCACCGCGTCGCCAAGGGCGGTACGGCCATCGACCCGGAGGTGGTGGCGCAGCTGTTCGCGCAGCGCCGCGCCGACGACCCGGTGGAGCGGCTGACGCCGCGCGAGAAGGAGGTCCTCTCCGTGATGGCCGAGGGCCTGGGGAACCAGGCGATCGCGCAGCGGCTGTTCATCACCGAGAACGCCGTCCACAAGCACATCCGCAACATCTTCCTCAAGCTCGACCTCACCCCGGACGACCAGACCGACCGCCGCGTCGCGGCCGTCCTCCACTACCTCGAACGCGCCTGAACGAGGCGCCCGCTCAGTCCGAAATGGTCGAAAGCGGCACGTGCGTTCGGAATTCCTGCGACCCTCGAATGCGAGGAGACCGGGACTGAGGGGACGACATGCGGGAATTCTGGGCCGAGATGCTGGGCACCTTCATCCTGGTGTTCTTCGCCGTCGGATCGGCGGTCTACGGGATCGAGACGATCGGCTTCGTCGGCGTCGCGCTCGCATTCGGCCTGGTGCTGCTCGCCCTCGCGTACGCGCTCGGCCCGATCACCGGCTGCCACGTCAACCCCGCCGTCACCCTGGGCGCACTGCTCGCCAAGCGCGTCGACATCGAGACGGCCGGCCGGTACTGGACCGCCCAGTTCATCGGCGGCATCGCCGCCGCGGCGATGCTCAAGTTCATGACCACCGCGGGCGACGTCAACGACCAGACCGGGGTGCTCGGCGCCAACGACTACGGCATCACGGTCAACCTCGGCGGTGCGATCGTCATCGAGGTGCTGATGACGGCCCTGCTCGTCTTCACCGTCCTCGCCGTCACCAGCAAGCGAGGCCAGACGCCCGTGGCCGGCGCCGCGATCGGCCTGGTGCTGGCGATCATCCACCTCGTGGGCCTCCCGCTCACCGGCACGTCGGTCAACCCGGCCCGCTCGCTCGGCCCGGCCCTGTTCGCGGGCGGCGAGCCGCTCAAGCACGTGTGGGTGTTCATCCTCGCGCCGCTGGCCGGCGGCCTCCTCGGCGCGGTGGCCCAGCTGGCGGTGTACCGCAGCGAAGGCAAGGGCGAGGCCGTCGAACCGCAGCGGCCGGAGACCGCAGAAGCCTGACAGGACGCGACCGGGCGCCCCCTTCGCCGAGGGGGTGCCCGTTTCGCGTGCGTCAGTCGTGGACCTTCGCGGCCCACATGCCGCGGCGCTCGGCCTTCGCCAGCTTCTCCGCCTTGCGCAGCGTGTCGCCGATCGTGAGCTCCTGCTGGCGCAGGATGTAGGTGTGCGCCATGCCTTCGGCGACTGCCAGAACGGCGTAGTTCATGCCGTTCTCCATCACCACGTGCATGAGGAGGCGGTCGTACTGGTCGTAGGCCGGGTCGCCCGGGTCGGTGAAGAGGTGCACGGTGCGGCCTTCGAGCTTCTTGCGCGCGTACGCCTTCGCCTCGGCGCCCCAGTCCTCCTCCTCGCGGAAGCCGCCGGACTCGGGGGAGTTGATCCCCATGATGCGCACGCGGACCTTCTCGCCGTCGACGACGGCGCGGAACGTGTCCCCGTCGACCACGTCGATCACGTCGACCGTGGCGTAGAAATCGCCCGGACCTTCCATGCGGTGCCTCCTCCCGGCCGGCCCCAGTAGCCGGACGTTCGGCTGCCATCCTCGCATTCCGAAGCCGTGGACGGGAACCGTACTCCGCGTGCCCGGCTGTGACAGACTGGTCGGCGTGGAGCGACGACCGAACCGACGCCCTGGCAGATCAGGGTCCGCGCAGCGGGACACTGTGTCAATTGACGGCTCGCAAGCGTCGCCGAAGGGGTCAATCGACGGCTCGCAAGCGTCGCCGAGGGGACGCATCAGCGTGTCGGACGGCGGTTCCGCGGTCGACGCTCCGCCGCGCGGCCGCACCGCCGACACCGAAGTGGTCGATACCGCCGCCTACGCCAAGCGCACCAAGGCGAAGCGCCCCCGAGCGCTCCTCGCGTCCGCACTCGCCACGACCGTGTGGGCCGCCACGGTGGTCTTCACGCCGATCCTCGTCATCGTGATCCTCGGCTGGTGGCAGGCCGGCGCCCAAGGCGCCGTCTCCACCGTCGCCGCCGCCGCGGGCATCGCGTGGCTCTCCGGGCACGGCGTGCCTGTCGACATCGGACCGCTCCACCTCAGCATCGCCCCGCTCGCGCTCACCGTCCTCGTCTTCTGGCGGCTCGCCAAGGCCGCCGGCGGGACCACCCGCGCCATCGGCGGCCGCGACGCCGCCGCCGTGCGCGCCGCCGCGGGCCTCGTCACGATCCTCTACACCGGACTCGTCGCGGGCGCCGCCGCCCTCAGCACCACCGGCCCGTTCGCGGTCGACCTGCTCCCCGCACTGCTCCACGCCGTGCCGCTCATCGTCGCCGCCACCGCCTTCGGCGCCGCCCGCGAAGCCGGCGTCCTGCCCTGGGACACCGCCTCGGTGTGGATGCGGCGCGGCCTGCGCACCGGCATGACCACCGCCGGGGCCCTGCTCGCCGCCGGGGCCGCCGCCACCGGCGTCGCCTTCGCCGTGCGCGGACCTGCCGTCGCGGACACCATGGGGCTCTACGGGAACGAATCCTGGATCGTCGCGCTCCTGAGCCTGCTCTACCTGCCGAACTGCGCCGTCTGGGCCACCGCGTACATCACCGGCCCCGGCTTCGCCGTCGGCGCGGGCACCACCGTGCAGGCCTCCATGGTCGAACTCGGGCCGCTCCCGGCCTTCCCCGTCTTCGCGGCCGTCCCGGGCGCGAACCTGTCCGACTACGCGACCATCCTCATCGGACTCCCATTGATGCTCGCCGCGGTCTTCGGCGTCGTCCTCACCTACCGCTCCCCGGACCTGCGCGTCCCGCGCGTCACCACCGCCGCGACGGTGGCCGCTGCGACCGCCGCCGCGGTCCTCGGCCTGCTCTCCTACCTCTCGGGCGGCGCGGCCGGCACCAACCTCATGGCCGACCTCGGGCCCGACCCGCTCGCCGTCGCCGGCGTCGCCGCCGTCCAGTTCGTCATCGGGCTCGTCGGCGCCGCGCTCATCGCCCGCCTCTTCGCCGTCCACCGCCGCGCCGCCGAGGCCGAGCTGGTGCGGAGGGACACGGTGGTCATCCCCGAACCCGCGCCGAACCGCGACGACGCGTTACCGTACTGACGTGACCCAAGCATCGCCGACCGTGCCAACTGACGGCTCGCAAGCATCGCCGACTGCGAAAAGACTCGTCGTCCTCGTCTCCGGCTCCGGCTCCAACCTCCAGGCCCTCATGGACGCCTGCGCGGACCCCGCCTACGGGGCCGAGGTCGTCGCGGGGGGCGCCGCCCGCGCGGGGCCCAACGGGGCCGCGCGCGCGGCGGAGGCCCGGCGCCCCCCCGTGGTCCACCGCGTCAAGGACTACCCCGACCGCGACGCCTGGGACCAGGCCCTGACTGAAGACGTCGCCTCCTACGAGCCCGACATCGTCGTCTCCGCCGGGTTCCTCAAGCTCTGCGGCCCCCGCTTCCTCGCGGCCTTCCCCGGGCGCTACATCAACACCCACAACTCCCTGCTCCCGGCGTTCCCCGGCATGAACGGCCCGGGCGAAGCACTCGCCGCCGGCGTCAAACTCGCCGGCGCGACCCTCTTCATCTGCGACGCCGGCGTCGACACCGGCCCGATCATCGCCCAGTGCGCGGTCCCGGTCGAGGACGACGACACCGTCGACACCCTCACCGAGCGCATCAAGGAAGCCGAACGCGCCCAACTCGTCGCCTCCGTCGGCCGCATGGTCCAAGGCGGCTGGAAGGTCGAAGGCAACCGAGTCCGCCTCGGCTAGATCGCGAAACACGAAACCATTCCAAGGCGATGGGGTGTCGCTGCGCCCATTTTCGGTTTACGCTTGTAAACATCGAAGATGTGAAAGAACGATACCGATTCGACGAAGCGTCATACGACGCCATCGCGGGAGCCGGGCTCCACTGGACGGACGTGCAGGACGTACTGCACGGCAAGCCGAAGGTGCGAGAGCACATCGGGGCGGTGCTGCGCATTGCCGCGCAAGACCGTCGCCATCGATGGATCGCGGTGTCGCTCATCGAGGAAGACGTGGACAACGAGTTTCTCGTCGTGTCCGCGAGGCTGTTGGACGCCGCCGAGATCGCTGGGATCGAGCGGGCCTTCCGGGAAGGAACCAAGTCATGACGAAGCGAGAAGAAGCACTGCGGGCGCTCGAATCCCGCGACTGGTCTGGGGCAGAGGTCGACGACACCAAGCGGCAGATTTCGATCGTGTACTCGGTCCGCGTCGACCAGGAGCTCTCCGAGTGGATCGCGGCCGAGTCCGACCGGCGCGGCGTGAGCCCGAGCCTGGTCATCCGCGATGCATTGACGGAGGCCAAGGCCACGGAGGCGAGCGACCAGACGGTCACGCTGAAACTGAGCGACCTGCACCGGGCGGTCAACCGCCTGGTCCAGCCGATCGGCTACCGCACGGCCTAAGCGGGCGGGCCGCGCCCGGCTAGGGTTCAGGACATGACCCCTCCCCTCGCCATCAACGCGCTCGAGACCACGACCGTCTTCGTCTCGATCGCCTTGGTGCCGTTGGGGTTGCTCACCGCCTGGGTCCTCGCGGCCACGCGGATCCGGCGCGGCGTGCCGCGCCGGACTGCCTGGCGGTTCTCGGTCGCCGAGGTCGGGGCCGTGGCCGGGACGCTGCCCTGGTTGTTCCTCGTGCTCACGCCCCGCGGCGGGGACGGCGGGGTGCAGCTGGTCCCGTTCGCGGACCTCATCGACCTCGCCGGGGCCGACCCGCGCACGATCATCGAGCAGCTGGTCGGCAACATGCTCCTGTTCTTCCTCGCCGGGCTCTTCGTGCCGCTGCGCTTCCGGGTCGGGCTGCTCGCGGTGTTCCTCGGCGGGGCCCTCGGGGCGGCGCTGGTCGAGACCGCGCAGTACGCGTTCGGCACCGGCCGGGTCGCGTCAGTGGACGACGTGCTGCTCAACGCCGTCGGCGCGCTGCTCGGGGCGCTCGCGTCCCGGCGCTGGTGGCGGGTCTCACCGGCGCCTTCGGTCGCGGCAGGGGTCCCCGGCGCGACCGTGTTACGCTCGGCTGGTCGCGACTGGCGAGTGACGTCTTTCGAGGTTTCCCGTGGCACGGACCGGGCAGCTCGTTGTTGAGGGGGAACCTTCTGAGACGTTCACGGGTGGAGTACCACCAGGGAGCGGCACTGCTGAACCTGTTACTGCGGTCGAACGCCTGGGCCGCAGTCATTAGACCATCAGGAGCAGTGCATTCATGTCCGAGCGGAAGCGCATTCAGCGAGCCCTCATCTCAGTCTTCGACAAGACCGGCGTAGTCGAACTCGCCGCAGACCTCCACAAAGCGGGCGTCCAGCTCGTCTCCACCGGCTCGACCGCCGCGCGCATCAGCGAGGTCGGCATCCCTGTCACCAAGGTCGAGGACCTGACCGGGTTCCCCGAGATCCTCGACGACCGCGTGAAGACCCTCCACCCGAAGGTCCACGCCGGGATGCTCGCGGACGTGCGCCGCGAATCCCACCGCCAGGAGCTCGAAGACCTCGGCATCGAGGCGTTCGACCTGTTCGTGGGCAACCTCTACCCGTTCCAGGACACCGTCGCCTCCGGCGCGGGCTTCGACGACATCGTCGAGAAGATCGACGTCGGCGGGCCCTCCATGACCCGCGGCGCCGCCAAGAACCACGCCAACGTCGCGGTCGTCGTCGACCCCGCCGACTACGACCTCGTGCGCACCGCCGCGGTCGAGGGCACCACCGCCGCCGAGCGGCTCCGCCTGGCCGCCAAGGCGTTCGCGCACCTCGCGACCTACGACGCGGCCGTCGCGACCTGGCTCGCCGAGCAGTCGACCGAAGCCGCACTCCCGGACTTCCAAGCCGTGCCGATGAGCAAGCTCGCGGACCTGCGCTACGGCGAGAACCCGCACCAGGCCGCCGCCGTCTACGCGGCCCCGGGCGCGGCCGGGCTCGCTCAGGCCGAGCAGCTGCACGGCAAGGCCATGAGCTTCAACAACTACACCGACGCGGACGCCGCCTGGCGCGCCGCGCACGACTTCTCCGAGCCGTGCGTCGCGATCATCAAGCACGCCAACCCGTGCGGCATCGCAGTGGGCGACTCGATCGCCGCGGCCCACCGCGCCGCGCACGAGTGCGACCCGGTGAGCGCCTTCGGCGGGGTCATCGCCGCCAACGGCGAGGTCGACGCCGAGGCCGCCGCGCAGATCGCCGAGATCTTCACCGAGGTCGTCGTGGCGCCGTCGTTCACCGACGTGGCACTGACGATCCTCTCCGCGAAGAAGAACATCCGGCTCCTCCGCGCCCCCGAATGGGTGCCGGCCGAGCTCGAGCTCAAGCCGATCTCGGGCGGCGTGCTGGCTCAGCGCCCCGACCGCATCGACGCGGACGGCGACGACCCGGCGAACTGGACCCTCGCCACGGGCGACGCTGCCGACGCGGCGACCCTCGCCGACCTCGCCTTCGCTTGGCGGGCAGTGCGTGCGGTGAAGTCGAACGCGATCCTGCTCGCCTCGGGCGGCGCTTCGGTCGGCGTCGGCATGGGCCAGGTCAACCGCGTCGACTCCGCGAAGCTCGCGGTCGAGCGCGCGGGCGAGCGGGCCAACGGCTCGGTCGCCTCCTCGGACGCGTTCTTCCCGTTCGCCGACGGCCTCCAGATCCTCATCGACGGCGGCGTCAAGGCCGTCGTGCAGCCGGGCGGATCGGTCCGCGACGAAGAGGTCATCGCCGCGGCCAAGGAAGCCGGCATCACGATGTACCTGACCGGGACCAGGCACTTCACGCACTGACGGAGGAAGTGCGTGAAGCAGCAGCTCAGTACGCACTGACGAAGGAAGTGCGTGGGGCAGGGAACGCAGTACGCACTGACGAAGGAAATGCGCGGAGCCGAAAACGCAGTACGCACTGACAAAAGGAAGTGCGTGAAGCAGCAGCTCAGCACGCACTAGGTGACTTGAGACTCGTTGGCGGGCAAGGAATTACCATGATTCCCTGCCCGCCTTCGGCATCTTTGCCGGACCGCCCCGGCGTATTGGGTGCGAGAACCTTCGCACAACCGAAAGGTGTTCCCATGCGCAGAAGAGCGTTCGGCGCGGCATCGGCCGCCGCCGTCGCCGGGGTCGTCGGCGGCATCGCCGTCGCGTCCTCGGCATCCGCGGACAACAACTTTCCCGCCGCACCTGCCGGCAGCGCCGACGTCCACGCCACGGACACGCCGGTCGTCTCCGTCATGGGCCTCGGCGGGGCGACCTACCACCTTGTCGAGCCGGCGAGCTTCCGCATCTCCGAGTTCAGCTCGGTCGGGGACCTGGAGTGGTTCCAGTGGGGTCCCGACGTCGCGATCGCCACCGGCCACCTCCGCGGCCTGTGGATCGAGAACGAGGAGAGCCAGTACGACAACGTCACGGTCACCCTCTTCAACGTCCAGAACGGCTTCTTCACCGAGTTCTGGATCACCGGCCCGTTCGAGCAGCCCGAATACCCGAACGACTTCACCCACGGGTACTTCTCCACCCACCCCGAGGGCGGCTCTTGACTTACCGGGCCGGCCGCCGTTTCCGGCGGCCGGCCCTCACGCTCACGAAGCCCAGGTGACGCAGGCGCTCGGGACGTAGCCCCACTCGTCGCCGGCGTAGTTGACGTACGCCCACTGACTGGTGGTGTCGCCGCAGGCGGTGTAGGACTGCCCGGAGGCCAGGGCGCAGTCGGCGTCGTAGGTGCGGCCGGCGATCACGAAGCCGACCGAGCCTCCCGACGTGCCGGGCTGGGCCCAGACCGCGCGGTTCTCGTCCGCGACCGCCGCGCAGACCGCCGCCGCCTCCACGTCAGCCGCCTGCGCTGTCGCCGCCGTGCCGGCGGTGAACGCCGTCGCCGCGGCGCAGGCCAAGAGCGCCATCATCGTTGTTCTCACGGTCCACTCCATTTCTGTCGACTTGCGGGGATTGCCCGCACCAAGACGACGCTGGCATGAACGAGCACCGCTGTCGACGCCTGGACGCTGTTCGTCGGATTTCTTACCCCAGGCGTTCCAGCTGAGAGAACTCACAGGTGGAGTGCCCGGTTGTGGTTGGGCATCCATGCGCGATCCACGATAGGTTGTTGTCATGATGCAGATGCTCTGTCCGAAATGTCAGAACCCCATGCACCAGTACGAGCGCAACGGCGTAGTCGTGGAGCAGTGCTCCGAGTGCAAGGGCATTTTCCTCGACCGCGGTGAACTCGAGCACCTGATGAAGTTCGAGCAGTCGTTCCACGCCGGTCCGCCGGTCGCCGCGGCGCCCCCCGTCTCCGCGGGCCCGCCGCCGCGCGACCCGCGCTACGACGACCGCCGGTACGACGACCGTCGCCGCGATGACGACCACCGTCGCGACCACTACGACGACCACCGCCGCAAGGACGACTACTACTACAAGAAGAAGAAAAAGAAGAGCGTCTTCGAAGACCTCTTCGACTTCTAGAACGAAGCGGCGACGCAAACGGACCGAGCGGCGATGGGCCCCTCGGTCCTCGTCGTCTGCCCGTGAACCGAACGATCGCGTTTCGTTGACCCAAGCGAAGCTCGGGTATCTTTTGACTGGTTACCCCACCGGCACAGGACTGGAGAAGCGATGGTTGCGGGCTATCCGGACACGAACTCGATCAGCGACATGCTCGGACAGGCGATCGAGGCAGCGAGGGAAGGCCAACGCGCCCAAGAGGAAGCGGCGGCCCAGGCTGTGGAGAAGGAGGCCGCCGACGGGCAGGTCCGCGTCACAGCGACATTGGCGGGTCAGGTCAAGGTCCAGATCATCGACCCCAGGGCGGTCCGGCTCGGCGCCGAAGTGCTCGGCGAGGAGATCACGAAAGCGGTCAACGAGGCGTTGACCGCGGCCCGGGAGCAGGCCGGTGTGCCGGGTGCCATCGACCTGGGCGGCCTCGCGGAGAAGGCCGAGGAGATCCAGAAGCAGTCCGTGGCGCAGTTGCGCTCGTTCATGACGAGCCTCACCGAGGCCCACACCAGGGTCCTTCAGTCCACAGACGATGATCGCGATGCCGGTGAGGAGCGCCGCTGATGAGCCAGCTGGACATCGACCCGGAGGGCCTGGACTCCTCAGGGTCGCAGATCGAAGGGGTCGCGGAGCGCTTCTTCGGAGCGCTCGAGCAGTTCAGCGCCAAGATCGAGGGATTCGGTGACGCCTCCGGCGGCGATGAGATCGGGGGGCTCATCGGGATGGCCCATCAAGAGGTGTTCGCCGCCGCGCAGGAGTGCTTCACCGAAGCGGCCCAGTCGATCGCCGACGCGGGATACGACCTGCGCGATTTCGCCAAGCAGCACACCGCGGCCGACGATGAGATCGCGGCGATCTTCACGAAGCTGGAATCCGATCTCGGCGGTGGTGCCTGATGGCGCTCATGCTGCCGAGCGAACTGGTGTCGCTGCTGGGCATCCTGGGTTTCGACTGGCCCGAGTCGAACGAGGACGCGCTCATGGAGATGGGGCAGGCCTGGCTCGATTTCGGCCAGGAGCTCGGTGACATCGCGGACGAGGCGACGGGCGGGGCCGCCTCCGCCTGGACCGACCAGATCGGCAAGGACATCGACGCGTTCAAGACCTGGTGGGAGTCCGAAGACGGCCCGCAGCACATCTTGACCTCGGGATCGATCGGCGGGATGATCGCCGGGGCCGGCATGATGGTCTGCTCGGTGATCGTGCTGGTCCTGAAGGTCGCGGTCATCGCCCAGCTGATCTGGCTGGCGGTGCAGATCGCCATTGCGGTCGCCCAAGCGGCGGTCACGTTCGGGGCTTCGCTGCTCCAGATCCCCATCGTGCAGCAGCTGATCCGCACGATCGTCGGCAACCTCTTTCAGGAAGCCGTCTTCAAACTCCTCGAAGCGTAAGCAGGACTGAACATTGGCAACCAATCGCTCCGCGAGGAACAACATCGTGCGCGCCGCGATCGGCAAATTCGTGCGGTCGACAAGGAAGAGGAACCGCGGCCGTCCCGGAGTGAACCGGCGTCCCGGTCCGCACAGCACCAACACGAATCCGGCGGAGACCATCAATCCGCTGACCAACAAGAACAAGTTGCGCAAGGACCCGCCCCCGGTGTACAACGGCGGTTCCTACAAGGACTTGAAAGGGTCGGACGGGAAGAACATTCCCGGAACGCAGATCAACCACATTCCTCCTTGCGACACGATGAAGCAGATTCCGGGCTGGAAGTACGACGCCGGCGGTGCCATGCAGATGGACTACATCGACCACCGCGCCGTGCACAGCACCGGTAGTGCGGCGGACTCGCTGCTCCACCGGGCCCACCAGAACCAGCTCGTCGCCAACGGGCAGGTCAGGGACGCGATCGCGCTGGACATCCAGGACATCACCCGCCGCTTCCCGGGCAAGTACGACGACTCGCTCCGAGAGATGATCGACAAGTGCTATCCGGAGTACGGCGACCTCAAGGACATGCTGCAGTAAGGGGCCGGCATGGCGCTGCGGCGTTCAATTCGGCGCATTGGATTGGCGCCCAAGGAATTCGTCGTCAAGAAGGAGAATCGCTGCTCATGGTAGGATCGGCCGATGTTTGAGTTTCCCATTCGATTGATTCCGGGTGTCGGCATCGATGGCGCCCACTTCGGTGAGCCCCGCAGTGCCCACCGCGAATCGCTCGGTGATTTCGACAGCTTCACCCGCGGGAATCCCGAGGTGCTCGTCGACATTTATGTGCCGAGCATGGTCACGCTCGAATACGACGACAACGACAATCTCAAGTACCTCCAGATCGCCAACAACCAGGCCCAGGTCTACTGGGAGGACGTACAGCTCTCGGACGAACCGGTCGAGCAGGTGCGGGCGGCGATGCGGGCCCGGGGCCACGAGCCGGTCACCGTCGTCAACGTGGACTTCTACCCCGAGCTCGGTCTCCGTCTCGGCGTGGAGTGGACCGACCTGGGCGGTCCCAACGAGGACCGGGAAGGCGAGCTCGTTCGCGAGATCAGCCTCATCCAGGAGGAGACCGAGCTCGCGGAGCTGCAGCGCAAGATCCGTGAGATGGGTGCCTGAGCGGCTTGCACGACGGATGTGATCGAGGGGCTGACGCTGAGCGTCAGCCCCTCGGCCCATTCATGGGTGCGACAGGGGGTACACGGCTTTCGGCGTCCAGGGGATCGGGGCGCCGGCGAGGGTCTCGGAGCTCCAGTCGCCGGGGCTCGGGTGCGTGTACAGGGTGAAGGAGTCCACGCGGAAGCGCGCTTCGAAGCCGGCGAGGGACTGGAAGGCGCGGTCGAGGGCGGCGGTGCCCACGTTCTGCGCGATCGTCACGTGCGGGTGGTACGGGAAGGTCCGCTCGCGCCCGGCCGGGCCCTGGCGGATGGCCGACTCGAGCTGCTCGCAGACCGCGATGCCGTCCACGACGGCCGCGAACACGACCTCGGTGACGGGCCGGAACGAGCCGGTCCCGCGCAAGTGCAGGTCGAACGCCGGGCAGGCCGCGGCCACGCCTTCGAGGTGCGCGCGGTAGCCCTCGAGGCTCCCGCCCGGGATCTCGGTGGGGCCCAACAGGGTCAGGTGGGCGGGCACGATGCCGCCGAGGGGGTCGCCGGAGGCGATGCGGGCGTCGTCCAGGACCTCGCGCCACGGCGAGGGCACCGGGATGGCGACGCCGACGGTGACGGGCCGGGCGGACCGCTCCACTAAAGCGCCACCGGCGGGTAGAAGCCGACCTTCTTGTACGCCTTGGCGAGTGTGCGCGCGGCGACGTGGCGGGCCTTCTCGGCGCCGGCGGTCAGGATGCGGTCGAGCTCGGCCTTGTCAGCCAGGAACTCCTTGGTCTTCGCGCTGATCGGGCCGAGGTACTCGGCCACGACCTCGGCGAGGTCGCCCTTGAAGTCGCCGTAGCCCTTGCCGGCGTACTCGGCCTCGATCTTCTCGTGCGTGGTGGCGCCCAGCGCGGCGTAGATGTTCATCAGGTTCGACACGCCCGGCTTGTGCTCGGGGTCGTAGCGGACCTCGGCGTCGGAGTCGGTGACGGCGCTCTTGATCTTCTTGCGCATCTGGTTCGGCTCGTCGAGGAGGTAGAGGCACCCGCGCGGCGACGGCGAGGACTTCGACATCTTCTTCTCGGGCTCGGCCAGGTCCTTGATCGTCGCGGTCTCCTTGACGATGTAGGCGTCCGGGACCGTGAAAGTGGCGCCGTACGTGGTGTTGAACCGGATCGCGAGGTCGCGGGTCAGCTCGAGGTGCTGGCGCTGGTCCTCGCCGACCGGGACCTGGTCGGTCTGGTACAGCAGGATGTCCGCGGCCTGGAGGATCGGGTAGGTGAACAGCCCGACCGTTGTGCGTTCTTGTTTGGCCGACTTGTCCTTGAACTGGGTCATGCGGGACGCTTCGCCGAAACCGGTCTCGGTGCCGAGGATCCAGGCGAGCATCGTGTGCTCGGGGACCTGGGACTGGATGAAGAGCGTGCACCGCTCGGGGTCGACGCCCAGCGCCAGGAGCTGAGCGGCGCTCACGCGTGAGCGCTGGTGCAATACCTTGGGGTCGTGATCGACGGTGATCGCGTGTTGGTCGACGACGAAGTAGAACGCGTCCGTGGAGTCCTGCATCGCCACCCACTGCCGGATCGCGCCCAGGTAGTTCCCGAGGTGGAACGAGTCCGAGGTCGGTTGGATCCCGGAGAGGACGCGGGGTTTGCGCTCGGCAGTGGTCATGGACCGATTCTGACATCCACGCTGAGAAGGCGGCCACCCGGTATTGCGGCGCCGGCGATCCTGATGTTTAATTGTGTTGGATCTTGAGCACTCTGCTCTCGAAACATGAGGAGGCGGCATGCTGGCGCAGCAGCGACAGAGCCGGATCGCCGAACGCGTCCACCGAACCGGCGCGGTCCGGGTGGCGGAACTGGTCGAAGAGTTCGGCGTGTCCGACATGACCATCCGCCGCGACCTCGAGACCCTCGCCGACCGCGGCCTCATCGCCAAGGTCCACGGCGGCGCGACCGCCGTCGACTTCGGCTCCACCACCGAGCCCGGATTCGCCGTCAAGCAGGTCCGCCAGGAAGCCGAGAAGCAGGCCGTCGCCGACGCCGCGGCCACCCTCGTCGGCCCCGGCCAGGCCATCGCCCTCTCCGCCGGCACGACCACGTGGACCCTCGCCCACCGCCTCACCGACGTCCCCGACCTCACCGTCGTCACCAACTCCGTGCCCGTCGCCGACGTCTTCTACCGCGCCGGCCGCTCCGACCAGACCGTGATCCTCACCGGCGGCGTCCGCACCCCCTCCGACGCCCTCGTCGGCCCCTTCGCGGTCGCCTCGCTCGAACGCGTCAACGTCGACACCGTCTTCCTCGGCGTCCACGGCATGTCCCTGCGCGCCGGGTTCACCACCCCGAACCTCCTCGAGGCCGAGACCGTCGCGACCCTCGCCGCGAAGGGCCGCCGCCTCGTGGTCGTCGCCGACCACACCAAGTACGACGTCGTCGGCATCGCCACGATCGCGTCCCTCGACGACGCCGACGTCATCGTCACCGACTCCCTCCTCGACGAGGAGGCCCGGCGCCGGCTGCGCGACCACGTCGACCAGGTCGTGCTCGCGCCGGTCCCGGCCGCACCAGGCACCGGGAAGCAGCGCACTACACCCGAGAAGAGACCATGACACCGTTGCACATGGAGTCCGGCAGCCTCGCCGACGGCCGCCAGATCCTCTACTACTCGAACGAGCCCGCGGGCGGCCGCGCCGCCTACGCCGACAAGCGCGACCTCGGCGAGCGCGTCAGCGCCGGCGAGATCCGCTACGACCGGCTCCGCGACGAGTGGGTCGCGGTCTCCGCCGGACGCTCCGGACGCCCGCAGCTGCCCGTGGCCTGCCCGCTGTGCCCGTCCCGGGACGGCGAGCTCACCGAGGTCCCCGCCCCCGACTACGAGGTCGCGGTCTTCGAGAACCGCTTCCCCAGCTTCGGCGGTTTCGCCGAACCGGGCCCGCTCGCCCCGACCGAGATCGGGCCCGAGATGGAGGTCGCGGCCCCCGCGAGCGGCCGCTGCGAGGTCGTCGTCTTCTCCGACGACCACGACTCCTCACTCGTCGACCTCAGCCCCGAGCGCGTCGCCCTCGTGGTCCGGGCCCAGGCCCAGCGCACCGCCGACCTGTACGCCCGCGGCGACGTCGCCCAGGTCTTCTGCTTCGAGAACCGCGGCGTCGAGATCGGCGTGACCCTGCATCACCCGCACGGGCAGATCTACGGCTACCCGTACACCACCCCGCAGACCCGCAAGTACCTCGACGCCGCCAAGCGCCACAAGGCCGCCACCGGCCGGGACCTCTTCGACGACATCATCGCGTCCGAGTCCCGCTCGGACCGCGTGATCGCCGAGAATGACCACTGGATCGCGTTCACGCCCTTCGCCGCGCGCTGGCCCTTCGAGGTCCAGGTCTACCCGAAGGCCCGCTTCGCGGACCTCACCGAGCTGCCGGACGAGTACATCGACTCGTTCGCGCCGCTGTATTTGGACCTGCTGAAGCGCTGCGACGCCGCCTACCCTGGTGAGCCGATGCCGTACATGTCCGGTTGGCACCAGGCCCCGATCGGCGCCGACCGCGAGTTCGGGCGCCTGCGCCTGGAGCTCGTCTCGATCCGCCGCGGCCCCGGCCGCGTGAAGTTCCTGGCCTCGTCGGAGTCGGTCATGGGCGGCTGGGTCCACGACCTGGGCCCCGAGGCCTCAGCCGCAATTCTTAAGGGAGCACTGTGAAGTACCTCGTCACCGGCGGTGCCGGTTACATCGGTTCGATCGTCGCCACGATGCTGCTCGAAGCGGGCCACGAAGTGGTCGTGCTCGACAACTGCTCGACCGGCGCGGCCGAGCGCGTCCCGGCCGGGGCGACCCTGGTGCGCAAGGACGTGCGCGACGCCAACGAGGTCCTCGACGCCACGTTCGACGCGGTCCTGCACTTCGCGGGCCTCATCGCCGCGGGCGAGTCGATGAGCCGCCCGGAGATCTACTGGGACGCCAACACCACGGGCACGTTCGCGCTGCTCGACGCCATGCGCGAGGCGAACGTGCGGACCCTCGTGTTCTCCTCCACCGCCGCGGTCTACGGCAACCCGACCGAGGTGCCCATCAAGGAGGAGGCCGTCAAGGCCCCCACCTCGACCTACGGCGCGACGAAGCTCGCCAGCGACATGGCGATCGCCTCCGAGGTCACCGCGTACGGCCTCGCCGCGGTCTCCCTGCGCTACTTCAACGTCGTGGGCGCCTACCAGGACCAGGCCGGCGTCTGGCACGGCGAGAACCACGAGCCGGAGACGCACATCATCCCGATCGCGTTCGAGGCCGCCGCCGGGAAGCGCGAGTCCTTCGGGCTCTTCGGGGACGACTACCCGACCCCGGACGGCACCTGCGTCCGCGACTACATCCACGTCGCCGACCTCGCCGACGCGCACCTGCTCGCCCTCCAGGCGGCCGAGGCCGGGGAGCACAAGATCTACAACCTCGGCAACGGCAACGGCTTCTCCAACAAAGAGGTCGTGGCCACCGTCAAGGCGGTCACCGGGAAGGACTTCCCCGTGAACATCGGGCCCCGCCGCCCCGGCGACCCGGCCGAACTCGTCGCCTCCTCGGAGCGCGCGAAGACCGAACTCGGCTGGAAGCCCAGCCGGGACACCCTCGACCGCATGGTCGACGACGCGTGGAAGTACTACCAGCATGCCCACTCCTGACATTCACGCCATCGAGCTCGCCGAGACCGCCGCGGCGGCCTTCCGCGACGTGTTCGGCGCCGAGCCCGAAGGGCTCTGGGCCGCACCCGGCCGCGTGAACCTCATCGGCGAGCACACCGACTACAACGAGGGCTTCGTGATGCCCTTCGCGCTGCCGTTCTACTCGGTGGCGGCCGTCGCCAAGTCCGACACCTGGGAGTTCCACTCCACGTACGGCGGGGGCGACACGGTCCGCACCGACACCCTCGAGGGTGTCGAGGGCTGGGCCGGGTACCTCGCGGGCGTCGCCTGGGCCATGAACGAGTCCGGCTACCCGGTCGATCCCGTGCGCATCGCGATCAACTCCGATGTGCCGCACGGCGGGGGGCTCTCGTCCTCGGCCGCGCTCGAATGCTCGGTGATCATCGCCCTCGCGGACCTGTTCGGCCACGAGATCGACCGCACCGAGCTCGCCCGGATCGTCCAGAAGACCGAGAACGAGTACATGGGCGCGCCCACCGGCATCCTCGACCAGTCGGCCTCGCTGCTGTGCACCGAGGGCAACGTCATGTTCATGGACTGCCGGGACTTCTCGCGCGAGCAGGTCCCGTTCGACCTGGCCGCCGGGGGCCTGGTGATGCTGGTGATCGACACGCAGGCCCCGCACCGGCACGTGGACGGCGAGTACGGCGCGCGCCGCGCCGACTGCGAGGAGGCGGCCCGGCAGCTCGGGGTGCCGTTCCTGCGCGACGCGCCGCGGCACGCGAAACTCGACGACGAGCGCCTGAACCGGCGGATGCACCACATCCTCACCGAGAACGAGCGCGTCCTCGCCACCGTGGCGATCCTCAAGCAGGGCAACGTGGCCGGGATCGGCGACCTGCTCACCGCCTCGCACGTGTCGCTGCGCGACGACTACGAGGTCTCCTCGGTCGAGCTCGACTCGGCCGTCGACGCCGCGCTCGGCGCGGGCGCCCTGGGCGCGCGCATGACCGGCGGCGGGTTCGGCGGCAGCGCCATCGCCCTCGTCGAAGCGGCCGCGGCCCCGAAGGTCGAGGCCGCCGTCATCGAGGCCGCCGCGGACAAGGGCCTGCCCGTGCCGCGGGTCTTCGTCGCCCGCGCGGCGGCGGGAGCCCACCGGGTCCTCTGAATCGGCCGCCCGTCTGCTGCCGCTCGCGGCAGCAGACGGGGCTTGTGTACAACACGTACATGTCGTACCATTAGTACATGACTGACGCGGCAAATGAGATCAAGGTGAGCGAACTGCGCGCTCACCTCGCCGATGTGCTCAATGAGGCCGCCTCCGCCGGGGTTCGGACTTATGTCACGCGAGCCGGGAAGCGGATCGCGGCCATCGTGCCCGCCGACGAGGCCGACATGCTGGATGCCGCCGAGGACGCCTACCTGATGCAGCTCGCCGATCAGGCCGAAGCAAACCAAGCCGACAAGCCCTACAAACCGCTGTCGCAGGTGCTGGCCGAGTACGCCGATGAGTTCGGCGAGGAAGCCGCGTGAGCGAGGAGCGGTATCGCCTGGTCATCTCCGAAGACGCCGACAAGCAACTGCAGAAGCTGGACAAGCCGGTGCGGCGCCGGATAATCCTGGCCCTCGCGAAGTTGGAAGACGACCCCCGGCCCGATGGCGTGAAGAAGCTCAAAGGCAGCGCTGATCGCTGGCGCGTCCGCGTCGGCGACTGGCGGATCGTTTACCGCATCGAGGACGGCGAGCTCGTGGTCCTGGTGATAGCGGTCGGCCACCGCAGCAAGGTTTACCGCGGCGCCTGATCCGCGCGTTGATGCGGTGGGCCTCCGGATCGGCCGCCTGCCCGATCCCGCTCCTCTGCAATACTCCTGAGCATGGAATTCGTCCACTTGCTGCTGCGCTACCTCCACCTGCTCGGGTTCGCGGCCGTCTTCGGCGGCTGGCTCGTCTCCTTCCTCTCCAAGAAGTTCAACTTCAACGCCGCGATGCTCTACGGCATCGCGACCCAGCTCGCCACCGGCATCGTCCTGTACGGCATCGCCTCGGCGGACGGCGACGCGAACCACGCCAAGCTCGGCGTGAAGTTCCTGCTCGCGCTGATGCTGGGCGTCATGATCGCGATTCCGGTGTGGAAGAAGCGTGAGAAGGTCGCCGCTGGGCACTTCTACGCGACCGGCGCGCTCATCGCCGTGACCGCCGGCGTGGCCGTCTTCTGGACGTAGCCCGCCGACGGCGTCCCGGCGAAGTCGGCGCGAACGGGCCGCGGCCGGGACCCGGCTGTGACCCTTTGCAGGTGCTCGGAGCTGCAACCGCGCCGTAGCCCGAGTGAAACACCTGTTCATCGCTGATCTCAGTCATAGGATGTTTCGGTAACGAAATCATCAAGGTCAGTGTCAAAGGCCATCGAGTGCGGCCATGATTATGCGGGTATCGACTTACCCCTTGAATTGTCAAAGGAGACCGAGATGGCTGTCAAGCCGTTCAAGCTGGCCGTGGCGGGTCTTTCCGCCGTCGGCCTCGCCGCCCTTGCCGCTTGCGGCCAGGCCCCGTCCGAGAACGGCGGCGACGACAACGCCGACGCTTCGTTCAAGGCGTGCATGGTCACCGACTCCGGTGGCGTCGACGACAAGTCCTTCAACGAGTCCTCCTGGGCCGGCATGGAAGCCGCCGCCGAGGAGAACGACGACATCGAGGTCCAGGTCAAGGAGTCCAGCTCCGAGACCGACTACGACCCGAACCTGCAGGCCTCGGTCGACGACGGCTGCAACTTCGTCGTGGGCGTCGGCGGTCTCATGACCGAGAACGTCAACACCATCGCCACCGCGAACCCGGACATCCCGTTCGCCACGGTCGACGGTTTCTCCGAGGTCGCGAACGTCTACTCGATCCAGTTCGACACCGCCCAGTCCGCGTTCCTCGCCGGCTACGTCGCCGCGTCGCAGACCAAGACGGGCAAGGTCGCCACCTGGGGCGGCGTCAACATCCCGCCGGTGACCATCTTCATGGACGGCTTCGCCGAGGGCATCGCGAAGCACAATGAGGACAAGGGCACCAACGTCGAGCTCCTCGGCTGGGACGAAGAGGCCCAGGACGGCACCTTCATCAACACCTTCGAGGACGCCGCCGCCGGCAAGAGCACCTCGGACACCTTCATCACCCAGGGCGCCGACATCCTCTTCCCGGTCGCCGGCCCTGCCGGCATCGGCGCGCTGACCGCCGCTTCGGAGAACGACGCGGTCTCCGCGATCTGGGTCGACACCGACGGCTTCGAGTCCACCGAGTACGGCGCCGAGCTCATCACCTCGGCCGAGAAGGGCCTCGCCACCGCGGTGAAGGACTCCGTGCTCGCCGCTTACGACGCCGCCAACGGCGGGGACGCCATCTCCGGCTCCTACGTGGGCACGCTCGCGAACGACGGCGTCTCCATCGCGCCGTTCCACGACTTCGACTCGGCCGTCTCGGACGAGACCAAGGCCGAGCTGGACGCGCTGACGCAGCAGATCATCGACGGCTCCCTGGTCGTCGAGTCGCCGTCCAGCCCCAAAGCTCAGTAACCGAGCGGACTGAAGTCAAAGGACACGCACTTGCGACTCGAACTGAAGGGCCTGACGAAGAAGTTCGGCTCGTTCACCGCTGACGACGACATCGACCTCGTGGTCGAGCCCGGCCAGATCCACGCCGTCCTCGGCGAGAACGGCGCGGGCAAGTCGACGCTCATGAACATGCTCTACGGGATCCTGACGCCCACCAGCGGCGAGATCCTCATCGACGGAGAGCCGGTCGCCTTCGGAGGTCCGGGCGACGCGATCGCCGCCGGGATCGGGATGGTGCACCAGCACTTCAAACTCGTCGGGCCCTTCAGTGTCGCGGACAATGTGCAGCTGGGCCGGGAGCACGCCACCGCAGGCGTGCTCTCGGCCAAGGCCGCACGCAAGGCCGTGCTCGACGTGTCCGAGGAGTACGGCCTCAAGCTCGACCCCGACGCGATCTGCGAGGACCTGCCCGTGGGCGTCCAGCAGCGCGTCGAGATCGTCAAGGCCCTCTCCGGGCCGAAGACGCAGCTGCTCATCCTCGACGAGCCGACCGCGGTGCTCACGCCCGCGGAGATCACCGAGCTCCTGCAGATCATGCGGAACCTCGCGGCCGCCGGCACGTCGATCCTGTTCATCTCCCACAAGCTCAAAGAGGTCCAGGCCGTCGCGGACACCATCACGGTGATCCGGCGCGGCAAGGTCGTCGCCGAGCTGGAGCCGACCGCCTCGGAGGCCGAGATGGCCTCCGCGATGGTCGGTCGGGCCGTCACGCTCCAGGTCGACAAGTCCCCGGCCGAGCCGGGCGAGGCGCGCCTGGAGGTCCAGGACCTCACCGTCGTCTCCGACGCCGGAGTGAAAGTGGTCGACGGACTCGGGCTCACTGTCCGCTCCGGCGAGATCGTCGGCCTCGCGGGCGTCGAGGGCAACGGCCAGACGGAACTGGCCCGCTCGATCCTCGGTCTCATCAAGCCCGACTCGGGCACCATCGCGATCGACGGCAAGGACGTGCACGGCACGAGCCCGGCCGCCCGCATCCACGACGGCCTCGGCTACATCCCCGAGGACCGCGGCCGCGACGGTGTCATCAGCGAGTTCTCGGTCGCCGAGAACCTCGTGCTCAACCAGTACCGGAACGCCCCGTTCAGCAAGCGCGGCGCCGTCAACGCGAGCGCCGTCCGCAAGCAGGCCGCCGACTCGATCGCCGAGTTCGACATCCGCACCCAGTCCCCGGACGAGCCCGTCTCGTCGCTCTCCGGCGGCAACGCCCAGAAGGTCATCATCGCCCGCGAGTTCTCCCGGCCCCGCCGGTTCCTCGTCGCGGCGCAGCCGACCCGCGGCGTCGACGTCGGCGCGACCGAGTTCATCCACTCGCGCCTCGTCGCCGAGCGCGACACCGGCACCGGGGTCCTGCTCATCTCGTCCGAACTGGACGAGATCTACGCCCTGGCCGACCGCATCGCCGTGATCTACAACGGCCGCATCGTCGGCGAGGTCGCCCCCGACACGCCCCGCGAGGTGATCGGCCGCCTCATGGTCGGCGCCGACATCGCCCCCGTGCAGGAGCCCGCCCCGGTGGAAGACGACGCGGGCGAGAGCAGTACGGACGAGCCCAGCGCAGCCGCGGACGACGCAGCCGCGAACGACGAGGAAGCCAACGGAGGTGACCGATGAGCACGGATACGCAAGCCCCGGCCGCAGACCAGCCCGACGCGGACGAGACCCCCGAGCAGAAGCCCAGTTTCATGCGGCTCTTCGGCCGCTACCTGACCGAGGCCAACTCGGTCATGGTCACGATCTACTCGCTCCTCCTGGCGTTCTTCATCGGCGGCATCCTCCTCATCGTCTCCGACGAGTACGTGCGCTCCACCTACACGTACTTCTTCGCGCGCCCCCAGGACGCCCTCTCCGCCTCCTGGTACCTCGTGCGCGACTCCTACATCGCGCTGTTCGAGGGCGCGATCCTCAACCTCAGCACCCTCGAGCGGTACTCGGCCGGCACCGCCGAGTTCGGCGACCTGCTCCGGCCCCTGTCCGAGACGCTCACCTACGCGACCCCGCTGATCTTCACCGGCCTCGCCGTGGGCCTGGCGTTCCGCGCCGGCCTGTTCAACATCGGCGCCCAGGGCCAGATGATCTTCGGCATGCTCGGCGCGCTCATCGTCGGCTTCGCCCTCGACCTGCCGCCCGTGCTCCACCTGCCGCTGGCCGTCATCGCCGGCGCGCTCGCGGGCGCCGCGTTCGGCGCCGTCCCCGGTGTCCTCAAGGCCACCACGGGCGCGCACGAGGTCATCTCCTCGATCATGCTGAACAACATCGCGGCGCTGTTCCTGGTGTGGGCCATCGGCACCGAGTTCCTGCACTCGGAGACGAAGAGCGACCTCATCACCAAGCCCGTGGACGAGTCGGCGGTCATGCCGAAGCTCCTCTCCAGCCTCGGGGAGAGCCTGCGCGTCAACTGGGCGCTCATCATCGGCGTCGCCGCCGCGGTCTTCACCTGGTGGCTGCTCTCGCGGTCCACGTTCGGGTTCCGCATCCGCGCCGTCGGCTTCAACGAGCACGCCTCCGCGACCGCCGGCATGCGCATCGGCTCCACGTACACGACCACGATGGCCGTCGCGGGCGGGCTCGCGGGCCTCGCCGGCGCGGCCCTGTCGCTGGGCGTCGGCTCCTCGGGCGTCACCACGAACACGGCCCTGGAGTACGGCTTCGACGGCATCACCGTCGCGCTCCTCGGCCGCGCCAACCCCGGCGGCATCGTCGCGGCGGCGCTCCTGTTCGGCGCGTTGAAGGCCGGGGCCCTGTCGGCCCAGCCCGATGTGCCCGTTGACATCTCGACGCTGCTGCAGGCGATCATCGTGCTCTTCATCGCCGCTCCCGCACTGGTCAAGGCGATCCTGCATCTGCGCACGCCGCGCGGCGGCCTGGTCACCCTCGAAGCGAAAGGCTGGTGAGCCCCATGGCAGTGGACACCATGACCGCCTCACCCGCGCTCGTCGACGAGACCGCACCGGTCCGGTACGCCAAGGCCGGCGGCGTCCTCGCCGCTCTCGGCCTGCTGCTGCTCGTCATCGCCTTCGCGGTGATCGACGGCGGCGCGACCACCACGATCAGCTTCGACCGCACCCTCACCGACGTCGAGTGGGCCCTGCCCACCACGGCCTGCGTGGCGGTCTTCGGCGCGATCACGGCCGCGGCGGGCGCCTGGATGCTCGTCGGGCTCCCCAAGCGCCGCTTCAAGCTCGTCTCCGGGATCGCGGTGGCCGCGTTCGTGCTCGGCCTGCTGTTCTGGGCGTACTCGCAGCCGGGCACCGTGTTCCGCGCGGAGTCGATCCTCGCCGGGGCGCTGTTCCTCTCGCTCCCTTACCTGTTCGGTGCGCTCTCGGGCGTGGTCTGCGAGCGCTCGGGCGTCATCAACATCGGCATCGAGGGCCAGTTCCTCATGGGCGCCTTCACCGGCGTCCTGGTCGCGAACATCACCGGGAACGTCTACGCCGGCATGGTCGGCGCGATGGTCGCGGGCCTCCTCTCGACCATGCTGCTGGCCCTGCTCGCCACGAAGTACCAGGTCAACCAGGTCGTCGTGGGCGTCATCCTCAACCTGCTGGCGTTGGGCTTCACCAGCTTCATGTACGACCAGCTGAAGAAGGCCGAGGGCCTCAACAGCGCCTTCACCGTGCCGACGCTCTCCTGGGGCCCGCTCGCGGACATCCCGGTGCTCGGCCCGGTCCTGTTCCAGCAGAAGATTTTCGTCTACATCGGACTCGTGCTGGTGTTCGTGGTCTGGTTCCTGCTCTACCGCACCCGCTGGGGCCTGCGCACCCGCGCGGTCGGCGAGCACCCGGCCGCCGCGGACTCCATGGGCGTCAACGTGAACCGCCTGCGGTACTGGAACGTCACCCTCGCCGGCCTCATCTCCGGCTTCGGCGGCGCCTGGTTCACCATCGCGAACTCGCTGGCGTTCAGCAAGAACATGACGGCCGGGCTCGGCTTCGTGGCGCTCGCGGTCATGATCGTGGGCCGCTGGAACCCGCTCGGCGTGCTCGCCGGCGCGCTCATCTTCGGCTTCACCACCCAGGTCGCCCGCGACCTGGACGCCGCCGGCGGCGCCCTGGTGCCCGGCGAGTTCCTGCAGATGCTCCCGTACGCGGTCACGCTCGTGGTCGTCGCGGGGCTCATCGGCAAGGCCAAGGCCCCTGCGGCCGACGGCGTGCCTTACCACCCGGGGGACAAGTAGCCATGCCTGACATCGACTGGGACGCCTTGCGCGACAAGGCCCGCGAGGCCATGAGCCACGCGTACGCGCCGTACTCGAAGTTCCCGGTCGGCGTCGCCGGCCTGGTCGACGACGGCCGGATCGTCTCCGGCTGCAACGTCGAGAACGCCTCGTTCGGCCTGACCCTCTGCGCCGAGTGCGGCATGGTCTCCGAGCTCGCGCGCACCGGTGGTGGGCGGCTGCTCGCGATCGCCTGCGTCGACCGCGCGGGGGAGCCCCTCACTCCCTGCGGCCGCTGCCGCCAGCTGCTCTACGAGCACGGTGGCGCCGAGTGCTTGGTGGACGACACACCGGAACCGACGACCGTGGGGGCCCTGCTCCCGGGCGCGTTCGGCCCCGACTACCTGTAGGGCGAGGGCGGGCCGATCGGCCCGCCCTCCCGCTCTCGGTCCTCGAATTCCATTGTCTGTGAGGGAAACCCAATGATCACCGCTGTAGACGTCATCCGCACCAAGCGCGACGGCGGCGAACTCTCGACCGCCCAGATCGACTGGCTCATCGACGCCTACACCAAGGGCCTCGTCGCCGACGAGCAGATGTCCGCGCTGGCGATGGCGATCTTCCTCAAGGGCGCGACGCCGCGCGAGATCGCCGACTGGACCGCCGCGATGATCCATTCGGGCATCACCCTCGACCTTTCGACCGTGGGCAAGCCGTGCGTGGACAAGCACTCCACGGGCGGCGTGGGCGACAAGATCACCCTCCCGCTGGCGCCGCTCGTCGCCGTCTTCGACGTCGCGGTCCCGCAGCTCTCGGGCCGCGGCCTCGGCCACACCGGCGGCACCCTCGACAAGCTCGAGTCCATCCCCGGCTTCCAGGTCGACATGACCGAGGCCCAGGTCCTCCAGCAGCTCAAGGACATCGGCGCGGTCATCTGCGCCGCGACAGGCGACCTCGCCCCGGCGGACAAGAAGCTGTACGCCCTGCGCGACATCACCTCCACTGTGGAGGCGATTCCGCTCATCGCGTCCTCGATCATGTGCAAGAAGATCGCTGAGGGCGCCGATGCGATCGTCCTCGACGTCAAGGTCGGCTCGGGCGCCTTCATGAAGGACTTTGCCCAGGCCCGCGAACTCGCCGAGACCATGGTCCGCCTCGGCAAGGACCACGACGTCGACACCCGCGCGCTGCTCACCGACATGTCGATCCCCTTGGGCCGCACCGCGGGCAACGCCCTCGAAGTGCGCGAGTCCGTCGAGGTCCTGGCCGGCGGTGGGCCCGAGGACGTCGTGGAGCTGACCGTGGCCCTCGCCAGGGAGATGCTCGCCGCCGCGGGCAGGATGGACGTCGACCCGGCGGCCGCTCTGAAGGACGGCCGCGCGATGGACGTCTGGCGCAAGATGATCGGCGCCCAGGGCGGCGATGTCGACGCCGAGCTGCCGGTCGCGCACGAATTCGAGGAGATCAAGGCCGGCACCGGCGGCTTCATCTCGGAGATGGACGCCTACGCGGTCGGTGTCGCGGCCTGGCGCCTCGGTGCGGGCCGTGAACGCCAGGGCCAGCCTGTCCAGGCCGGTGCCGGCATCGAGATCCTCAAGACCGTCGGCGAACGCGTGGTGGCGGGCGAGACGGTCTTCCGCCTCCACACCGACACCCCGGCGCGTTTCTCCGCCGCGATGGAGACCCTTGAGGGCCAGTGGAAGATCGGAGCCGAGCCCGCCCACCGCGGCCCGATCGTCCTCGACCGCATCGTCTAGACGGCGCGGCCCGATAGTCCTGGCACGGCCTCGCGCCCTGCGGCCGTAAAGCTCTCGCTGGCGGAAGGCGTTTCTGGCAGACTTCCGGGCATGGTCTCCGTGCTGCAGAATGTCGCGATCGACTGCGCGAACGCTTATGAGCTGGCGCAGTTCTGGAGTCAGGTGTTCGACCGTCCCCTGCATCCGGAGGACAGGCCCGGAGACGCGGAGACGGAAGTGATGCTGCCGGGCGGCCCGGCGATCTTCTTCAACCAGGTGCCGGAACCGAAGACCGCGAAGAACCGGCTGCACTTGTGCCTGCGGCCGAAGACCACGCGCGAGGCGGAGGTTGAGCGGCTTTTGAGTCTCGGCGCCACCCTCGTCCACGATCGCAGGCGAGCGGACGGCACCGGCTGGGCCGTGCTCGCCGACCCTGAGGACAACGAGTTCTGCGTCCTCAGCGGCGACGGCGACCGTGAAGCGACAGTGGCCTAGGGGCGCTTCGAATAGTCTGGTGGGATGGGCATGCCACGACTCACGTTGAACGCCATCACCATCGGTGCACCCGACCCGCTCGCGCTCGCCGACTTCTACGCCCGCCTCCTCGGCCGGACGGTCACCACCGCATCCGAGCCCGCGCCGGGTGAGCCGCCCGAGGCCGGGTGGGCGCAGATCGCATCGGACGGGCCCGGCTTCGCGCTGAACTTCGAGTACGAGCGGCGCTGGCGGGCGCCCGTCTGGCCCGCCGAACCGGACCGGCCGTTCGCGACTCAGCATCTCGACGTCCAGGTCGACGACCTCGATGCCGCGGTCGCGCACGCCGTCGCCCAAGGCGCGACCCTCGCCGAGACGCAACCTCAATCCGACGTCCGGGTCCTCTTCGACCCGGCCGGTCACCCCTTCTGCCTGTACCTCTGAGCCCGGGTCGCAGGGGCGGCCCCGCTCGACAAAACGAGCACAACGGTTTCGAACCGCGAAGATCGATATATTGACAAAGTTTAGACACCCAACTTAGTCTGATGTCGCACAAGGAGATCGACCCCCCCTCCTGCGGTGATCGCCGCGCCCTCTCGGAATTCACCTTCCCCAAGGAGAGCCGTGAAGACTTCAGACACCATCCATAGAAGACGGCTGCGCCTCGGCGCGATCGCCGCAGCAGCAGTCACCGCCCTCACCGCAGGTCTCATCGGCGCCTCCGGCGCCCAAGCGGCCCAGGGCTGCGAGGTCGACTACCGGGTCACCGGCCAGTGGTCGGACGGCTTCAACGCGAACGTCGAGGTCACCAACCTCGGCGAGCCCGTCGACACCTGGGACCTGGAGTGGACCTGGGCCGACGGCCAGCGCGTCACCCATATGTGGAACGCCGAGGACAAGAGCAAGGCCGCCTCGGCCAAGGCCTCCAGCCTCGGCTACAACGCCTCTCTCGCGACCGGCGGTTCGACGTCGTTCGGGTTCTCCGGCTCGTGGTCCGGCGCGAACACCGAGCCCGCCGAGTTCCGCCTCAACGGCCGCCTCTGCGACGGCACCGTGGACGAGCCGCCGGCCTACGACACGGCCATGGAGCAGGTCGCGGCCATGCAGCCGGGCTGGAACGTCGGCAACACCCTCGACGCGCTCGGCGGTGAGACCGGCTGGGGCAACCCGCTGATCACCGAGGAGCTCCTCCAGACCGTCAAGGCCGAGGGCTACAACTCGCTCCGGCTGCCCGTGACCTGGGACGAGAACCTCGGCCCCGCACCGGACTACACGATCGACCCGGCGTGGCTCGACCGCGTCGCCGAGGTCACCGACATGGCCCTCGCGAACGACCTGCAGGTGCTGCTGAACATTCACCACGACTCGTGGATGTGGTTGAGCGCCATGCCGACCGACCACGACGGTGCGCTCGCCAAGTACGAGGCGATCTGGACCCAGATCGCCGAGCGGTTCAAGGACTACCCGGCGGAGCTCTCCTTCGAGAGCATCAACGAGCCGCAGTTCACCGGCACCGAGCCCGCGGAGGGGGACGTGCTGGTCGACGAGCTCAACGTCGCCTTCCACGAGATCGTCCGCGGTTCCGGCGGGAACAACGAGGACCGGCTCCTGGTGATGCCCACGCTGGTCACCAGTGCGGACCAGCCGCAGCTGGACGCGCTCAAGGCGACCATCGACTCGCTCGACGACCCGATGATCGCCGCCACGGTCCACATGTACGGGCCCTGGCCCTTCAGCGTCAACATCGCCGGGGGCACGACCTACAGCGAGCAGGTCGAGCAGGAGATCACGTCGACCTTCGAGCGCGTGCACGCCACCTTCGTGGCCGACGACATCCCGGTCATCATCGGTGAGTGGGGCGTCCTCGGCTACGACTGGACGCGCCCGATCGTCCCCTCCCAGCAGTACGGGGAGCTGCTGAAGTTCTTCGAGGGCATGATGTTCCAGGCCCGGGACAAGCAGATGACCTTGATGCTGTGGGACGCCGGCTCGTACCTGAACCGCGACACCCTCGAGTGGCGCGACCCGCTCATCCAGTCCTACATGGATTCGGGCCTGACGACGCGTTCGGGCACGGCCTCGTTCGACTCGATCTACGTCGAGAAGGTCGGGACCATTACGGACGAGTCGCTTACATTGCACCGCAACGGTCTTGAATTCGAAGGTCTGTGGCAGGGGAGCACAGAGCTGGCCGAGGGCGCCGACTACACCGTCACCGGCGACACGCTGACCCTCACCGCCGCCGCGCTGACCCGTCTCGCGGGCGACCGCGCGTACGGGACCAACGCGACGATCGAGGCGCGCTTCTCTGACGGTCTGCCGTGGCAGATCCACATCATCAGCTATGACACGCCGGAGCTCTCGGACGCGTCCGGGACCACGAGCTCATTCGCGATCCCGACGGAGTTCAACGGCGACCGGATCGCGACCATGGAGGCGAAGTACGCGGACGGCACCTTCGCCGGGCCGCATGACTGGACCTCCTATAAGGAGTTCTGGGCGACCTACCGGCCCGATTACCCCGCGGGCTCGATCGGCCTGACCGCTGACTTCTTCAACGCGGTCAGGGAAGGCGAGGCTGTCACTCTGACGTTCCACTTCTGGGGCGGCGGGACGGTCGACTACACGGTCACCAAGACCGGCACGACTGTGACAGGCACTTCCGCTTAGGCGGCAATCGAGAAGGCGGCGTGGGTACTCGAGTGCCCGCGCCGCCTTTTTCGACTGGGCAGATCTCGGCTGGGCCGTGTTTGGGGCCGGGCCGGCGTCGAGGCCGGGACCTCGGTCCAATGCCGAATCACGGGACCGCCAGTGGCCCTTGCGCGTCGCTCGGCGGAGTGCTCAGCGTGTCGGCCCGTGCGCGGGGTGTGCAGAAAAGCGGGGGTTCGGATGAAATCTCCCCATGATGAAGTTTTGTTTCACCGCAGTACTTCTCAACGAAAGAATTCTTCGATATGGTTCCGTGACACGACAGATGTCGCGTCGATCACCCCTCGGTGCGAAGCTCCTGGAAGGGACCCGAACAGATGACCTCCCAACCGTCCGAAACACCCGACACCCGCTCCCGGCGCTGGCTGCTGCGCCGCGCCATCATGGCCGCCGGCGGCATCGGCGCCGCCACCGTTCCCGCCGTGTTCACCGGGAACGCCGCCCACGCCGCCACGGCCGTCGACATGGAGCTCGTGCTCGTCGCCGCCATGGTCGACCCGCCGAAGTCCGGCACCGGCACCACCCTGACCGCCGGCCCGCACGTCAAGGTCGTGGAGCAGGCGCTCGACGCCAAGAACTTCCTCGCCGCGGGCTCAGTGGACGGCCACTACGGCACCACCACCATCAGCGCCTACTCGGCCTACCAGAAGTCCTTGGGCTACACCGGACTCGACGCCAACGGCATCCCCGGTCCGACCTCGCTCGCGAAGCTCGGGTCCGACACCGGCCTGTTCACCGTGACCCGCGCGATCAATGTCGGGTCCAGCACGGACTCCTACGGCGGCAGGCGCGTCAACACCCGCACCAGGAACATGCTGGCGGCCGCCGACGCCAAGATCTCGTGGAGCATCACGCTCACCCAGGGCTCCTACAACACCGGCAACCCCAGCTCGGCAGGGACGCACGACGGCGGCGGGGTCGTCGACGTGAACGTCGGTTCCATGACGGCGACGCAGCGCTGGCAGACGGTGAAGGCGATGCGTGACGTCGGCTTCGCGGCCTGGCTGCGCACCCCTGAGCAGGGGTTCAGCTACCACATCCACGCGAATGCGGTGGGCGACACCGACATGTCGGGTCCCGCGCAGGCGCAGGTGCACGACTACTTCTACGGCAAGAACGGCCTGGCGAGCCACGCCGCCGACAACACGCCGTCGGCATATCGAGGTACCTTCACATGGTGGGAGAAGTACAACCGCGGTTAGCGCCGCCTGAAGCCGAGCCGGCCGGTCGCGCCCCCGTGGACCGGCCGGCTCTCCTCTCACCACGTCAGACGCGCAGGGGCGCAACGGGAAGGGCGCCGTCCGATCCGGACGGCACCCTTTCGTCGTGCTCGGTCAGCTTGCGGCGGTGACGAGGTCGTCGATGAGCTTGCGGACCTCGAGCGGCGCCTCGGAGCCGGGGTGCCAGGTGCAGGCGATGGTCATGGCGGCGACGCGGCCGGTGGCGAGGATGCGCAGGGCGGTGTCGCGGATCTGGTCGGGGGTCGGGCCGGGGGTGACCGGGTAGCGCAGGCCGGGGACGGTGTCGGCGTCGATGACGTCGAGGTCGATGTGGAGGTAGACCGGCCCTTCCGGGGCGGTGGCGTGGGCGACGTCCGTGTGGGTGATCGCGCTGCCGGCGAGGTACTCGGTCTCGGGCGCGTCGAGGTCGCGGGCGTCGACGAGGACGATGCGCTCGGGCGGGACCGGGGTGAGGCCGGTGGTCGCGGCGATGGCGGGGTCGCCGTCGCCGAGGAGGGTGCGCAGCACCATGCCGCCGGGGTAGCCGGAGGCGCTGCTGGCCGCCGTGTGGAGGTCGCCGTGGGCGTCGAACCACATGACGGACGGGTCGATGCCCTGGCGCTGGAGTCCCGCGACGACGCCGATGGCGACGGTGCAGTCGGCGGTGACCACGATGGGGCGCTTGGCGGTGGCGACGGCGTCGCCGACGAGGTCGTAGAGGTCGGCGATGCGGGACCAGAAGGAGCCGTCGGGCAGGTCCTTGGTCACGACGCGGTCGGGCACGACCGGGAACTCGTCGTCGGGAAGGCGCTCGTCGAGGTGGTAGGGCACCAGGAGCACGGTCATCGTCAAGCCTCCAGATCTCGAACGCGATGGCGGGCGTGGCCTGAGCCATTATTACCGGAAAGCGGCCGTCGCCTACAAGTCTCAGTGGACTGTTTCACGGCCGCGCGCGGGAGCCGCCAGGCGCGCCGGGGCGCGGGGTGCCGGAGACGGGCGTTTCGCCCCGGGCGCGGCGAAGGGCCAGAGCGTCGCCGCTCCGGCCCCTGATCGATGCGCTCCCGGGGTGCTAGCCGAGGAAGGCGGTGTTCAGCAGCAGGTTGGGGCTGCCGTTCGGTTCGGTCACGACGTCCGCGAGGGCGCCGCCGGTGAGGGCGGTGGCGACCTCTGCGGGCGTGGCGCCCGGGTTCGACTCGAGGAACAGGGCGGCGACGCCCGCGACGTGCGGGGCGGCCATCGAGGTGCCCGAGATGGTGTTCTCCGCGTCGGTCGCGTCGATCCACGCGGAGGTGATGCCCACGCCCGGCGCGAAGATGTCGACGCACTCGCCGAAGTTCGTGAACGAGGCGGCGGCGTCGTCGTCATCGGTGGCGCCCACGGTGATCGCGCTCGGCTCGGAGCCCGGGGACACGTTGCACGCGTCCTGGCCCTCGTTGCCCGCGGCGATCGCGAAGGTCACGCCCGACTCGACCGCGGCCGCGATGGAGTCGTTGAGGGCCTGGCTGAACGAGCCGCCGAGGCTCATGTTGGCGACGGCCGACTCGCCGGCGTTCGCGGCGACCCAGTCGATGCCGCCGATGATCGCGGCGTACGAGCCGGAGCCCTGGCAGTCGAGGACGCGGACCGGGCGGATCGTGACGTCCTTGGCGAGGCCGTACGTGGAGCCGCCGATGGTCCCGGCGACGTGGGTGCCGTGGCCGTGGCAGTCGGCCGGGTCCGCGTCGTCGTCGATGAAGTCGTAGCCCTCGCCGATGCGGCCCGCGAACTCCTGGTGCTCGAGGTTCACGCCGGTGTCGAGCACGAACGCCTCGACGCCCGCGCCGGACTGGGTGTACTCATAGGACTGGTCGAGGGGGAGCGCGTCCTGGTCGACGCGGTCGAGGCCCCACGACGGCGGGTCGGCCTGCACCTCTGAGGCGTGGGCCCACTGGTTCTGCTCGACGTAGGCGACCGCGTCGTCCGCGGCGAGCTCGACCGCTTCGGCCTCGCTCATCTGGGCGACGTAGCCGTCGACGATGCCGAGGGTGTCCTCGACGTCGACGTTGACGCCGAGGTCGTCGGCGAGCGCGTCCAGGCCGCCTGCCGCCTTGGCGCCCTGGTCTTCCATGACGACGATGTACTCGCCGGCGATCGCGTCGGGGGAGTCGGCGCCGATGATGTCACTGGCGTCGGATGCCGGGATCTCTGCTGCACCTGCGAATGCGGAGGCCGCGATGAGCGAGCCTCCGGCCGCCGCGGCCGCGATGCCGATCGCGGCGGCGGCGCGGATGCGCCGTTTCGTTCCTGCCATAGGAACTCCTTCGGTTGTGCGGGGCGTCCGCCTGCTTGGGGGCGGCCGTCCCCGGGGGGAGGGTGGTGCGGACCGGCGGGCGCGGACCGGACGGGGGCCCGGTCCGCTTCACCCGTCCGGGCCCCAGCGGCTCTGCGACGGGCCGTCAGGCCCTGGCTGTGAGCGTAATCTCTAGAACAAACTGTGTAAACCCCCCGAATCACATCAATAGATCAGTGAATGAGCAAATCCAGCCTTTGGTCTAAAAGGGATAAACAGAGCGAGGCCTTGCGCTTACAGAGCGCAAGGCCTCGCGGGTCTTCGAGTGGGTTACAGGGTGTAGAGGAGGCGGTTCGGGCTGCCGGAGCCCGCGCCGGTCACGACGCCGGTGGTGGCGTTCCCGGTGATCCAGGAGGCGACCGCGGAGGTCGACGCGCCCGGGTTGGCCTGCAGGTACAGCGCGACCGCGCCCGCGACGTGCGGGGAGGCCATCGAGGTGCCCGAGATGGTGTTGGTGGACGTGTTGCTGGTGCGCCACGCCGACGTGATACTCGAGCCCGGCGCGAACACGTCGAGGCAGGAGCCGAAGTTGGAGTAGCTGGCCCGCGCGTCCGTCGAGGTCGTCGCGCCCACGGTGATCGCCGCCGGGGCCGAGGCCGGGGACACGTTGCAGGCGTTCTGGTTCTCGTTGCCGGCCGCGACCACGAAGGTCACGCCCGAGTTCACCGCGGCGGTGACGGCGTTGTTCAGCGCCGCCGAGTACCCGCCGCCGAGGCTCATGTTCGCCACGGCCGGCTTGATCGCGTTGGCCGCGACCCAGTTGATGCCGTTGACGACCCCGGCGGTGGTGCCGGAGCCGGAGTTGTTGAGCACGCGCACGCCGTGGAGCGTGACGTCCTTGGCCACGCCGTAGATCGTGCCGCCGATGGTGCCGGCGACGTGGGTGCCGTGCCCGTTGCCGTCCTGCGGGGTCGAGTCGTTGGAGACGAAGTCGTAGCCGTTGCCGACGCTGCCGGTGAACTCGGTGTGCGTGGCGTTGATGCCCGTGTCCACAATGTAGGCGTGGACGCCGCGGCCGGTGTAGTTGTACGTGTAGGTGCCCGACAGCGGCCGGTTGCGCTGGTCGATCCGGTCGAGGCCCCAGGTCGCGTTCGCCTGGGTCGCGCTGATCGAGACGACCGCGTTCTGCTCGACGAAGGCCACGCCGTCCTCGGCGGCGAGCTCTTTCGCCTCGGATTCGCTGGCCTCCATGAGGAACGCGTCGACCTCGCCGAAGGTCTCGACGACCTCCTCGCCCTCGATGCTCTTGACGGCGGTCGAGACGGAGGTGCCGTCCTCCAGGACGACCAGGTACTCGCCGGCGATGGCGCCCGCGGCGTCCTCGCCGACGATCTGGCCCTGCGCGGGACGCGCTTCAGCGGCGGTGGCCGTGAACGAGAGTGCGGTGAACGCGGCGACGCCGATGGCGGCGGCCGCTACGGATCTGTGCTTGCCTGAAAATCTGTGCTTGCGTGACATGGACATCGGGTCCCTTCGGGTGGTCCGGGCCGGTCCAGGGCCGGGACGGGATGAGGATGGCGGGAATCGGCACGGCTGGCGCCGTCGAGGATCGGAGCTCATTGGGTGCGGGGCCGCGGTCCGGGCCCTGGCGCCGCCTCCCGGCGGGCGACGGCTCCAGGTCGCCCTACCGGGTCGCGGCGCGACGGGGAGGGCCCGCCCGCGGTCACCCGCTATTCAGTTGTGCGGGGGAGTCAGAGCGCGAGGGTCCAGGAGTTGAGCGTCCCGGTGTCGCCGGAGTAGGCGTCCACGATGCGCAGTGTCCAAGTGCCCGTGGCGGTCTCACTGGAGAGGTTCACCGGGTAGGTGGCGATGACGTTGTCGGCCGAGTCCCCGCTCGAGGAGGTCTTGAGCGTGTAGCTCGTGCCGTCGGGGGCGATCAGGTAGATCGCGAGGTCCCCGCGCCAGGTGTGGCTGATGTTCACGGCCACGGTGCTGTTGCTGCGGGCGTTCCCGTCGCAGCTGAGCGCCTGGGTCGAGTTGACCGTCGCGCGGTCCGCGATCGCGGTGGCCGTCGACTTGGTCGCGGTGCAGTCGCTCGGGTCGGGGTCGGGGTCGGTGCCGCCGCCGGTCCCGGTGTACAGCAGCAGGTTCGGGCTGCCCTGGACGTCCGAGATCTTGTTCTCACTCGCATTGCCGGTCACCCAGGAGGCGACGGCGCTGGTGGAGGCGGACGGGTTGAGCCCCAGGTAGACCGCGACGGCTCCGGCGACGTGCGGGGAGGCCATCGAGGTGCCCGAGATGGTGTTGGTGGCGCTGTTCGAGGAGTGCCAGGCGGAGGTGATGTTCACGCCGGGCGCGAACACGTCCACACAGGACCCGAAGTTGGAGAAGTAGGCGCGGACGTCGGCGTTGTCGCTGGCGGCCACGGTGATCGCGGCGGGGGCCGAGGCGGGGGAGACGTTGCAGGCGTCCTGGTCCTCGTTGCCGGCGGCCACCGCGAAGGTCACGCCGGAGTTCACGGCCGCGGTGACGGCGTTGTTGAGGGAGGCGGAGTAGCCGCCGCCGAGGCTCATGTTCGCCACGGCGGGCTTGATCGCGTTCGTGGCGACCCAGTTGATGCCGTTGACGACCCCGGCGGTGGTGCCGGAGCCGGCGTTGTCGAGGACGCGCACGCCGTGCAGGGTCACGTTCTTCGCGACGCCGTAGGTCGTGCCGCCCACGGTCCCGGCGACGTGGGTGCCGTGCCCGTTGCCGTCCTGCGGGGTCGCGTCGTTCTGGATGAAGTCGTAGCCGTTGCCCACGCGCCCGGTGAACTCGGTGTGGGAGGCGTTGATGCCGGTGTCCACGATGTACGCGTGCACGCCCGAGCCGGTGCCCAGGTACTCGTAGCTGTTGCTCAGCGGGAGGTTGACCTGGTCGATGCGGTCGATGCCCCAGGTGGCGGGGGACTGCACGGCGTCGATGGAGACGACGGCGTTCTGCTCGACGAAGGCCACGCCGTCGGCGGCGGCCAGTTCGAGCGCTTCGGATTCGGAGGCGTCGACGAGGACGGTGTCCACTTCGGCGTAGTCGTCGATGACCGACGCGCCTGCGTCAGTGGCGATCTCGTCGGCCTCGCGGTAGGCGGAGGCGTCTTCCAGGACGACGAGGTACTCGCCGTCGATGGCGGTGGGGGAGTCGGCGCCGACGATCTGGGCGACCGGATCGGCCTGCGCGGCAAGGCCGCCGAAGGCGACCGTGCCGAGTGCCGCCACGCCCGCGAGGGACGCGGCCGCAATGCGGCGAAGGGAAAGTTGCGAGACAGTCATAGGGGTGGAACTCCCTCTCGGTTCAGACGGCTGATGCGCAAGGGATCAATGGGGCGCATTGCCGCACAGGGCGCGGTTCGGTGGAACCGGTCCCTTTCGGTCTTTCATCCTGAGGTTAGGGAAATCACAATGAATTGTGAAGACCCTGGAAGATGCCCATAAATCACTGAATGAAGAGTCGGTTACCAACCGGTATGGGAGCGTTCGGAACCGCTAGAATATTCGGCTCCGTTACGAAGTCGCGACGCAGCGAAGCCGCCGCGCGCAGCCTCACCGCAAATCGTGAACCTAAGGGGCGCAACGCAAAACGGTGCAAATCCGCGAGGAGTTCCAACCGCGGCAGCGATTCTCAGCGCAGCTTGCTCGCCGCGACTATGAACCGCATGTGAAATGGTGTCGAGGACCTCAGTCCGCGAGCTCCATCCAGCGCTCTTCGATCTCGTCCCGCTCCGTCTCGAACGCGGTCACCTGGTCCTGCAGCTCACCGAGTTTCGCCGGGTCCGTCGCGTGCTCGGCCATGTCCGCGTACAGGCCCGCGATCTTCTCCTCGACCTTCGCCAGGCGACGCTCGAGCTTCGACAGCTCCTTCTGCGTCGCCCGGTCCTCGGCGGCCGAAGACTGCGGCGCGTTGCTCGGGCCCTTGCTCTTCGCTTGCGGCGCAGCGGACTTGTCCGCGCGGCGCTCCAGGTACTCCTCGATACCGCGCGGCAGGTGCCGCAGCTTGCGGTCGCCCAGCAGCGCCCACGTCTCGTCCGCGACCCGCTCGGTGAAGTACCGGTCGTGGCTGACCACGACCATCGTCCCCGCCCAGTCGTCGAGCAGGTCCTCCAACTGGGTGAGCGTCTCGATGTCCAGGTCGTTCGTCGGCTCGTCGAGGAACAGCACGTTCGGCTCGGCCATGAGCAGCCGCGCCAGCTGCAGGCGCCGGCGCTGCCCGCCCGAGAGGTCGCGCACGAACGTGCGCTGCTTCCCGCCCAGGAAGCCCAGGCGCTCGGCGAGCTGCCCGGCCGACATCTCCTTCTTGCCCAACTGGACCCGCTTCGCGACGTTCTCGATCGCCTCGAGCACGCGCCAGGAGCCGTCCAGGTCCTCCATGTGCTGCGTGAGCCACGCCAGCTTCACCGTGCGGCCCACCTTGACGCGGCCCGCCGCGGGCTGCACCTCGTCGAGCGCGTTCGCGAGCGTGCGCAGCAGCGAGGTCTTGCCCGCCCCGTTCACGCCCAGGAGCCCGACCCGCTTGCCCGGGCCGAGGATCCAGTCCAAGTGCTCCAGCAGCGTCTGGTCGCCGGCCTTCACCGTGACGTTCTCCGCCTCGAACACCGTCTTGCCCAGGCGCCCGGTCGCGAAGCTCACCAGCTCGGCGGTGTCGCGCGGCGGCGGCTCGTTAGCGATCAGCTCGTTCGCCGCGTCGACGCGGTACTTCGCCTTCCCGGTGCGCGCCTTGGCACCCCGGCGCAGCCACGCGAGCTCCTTGCGCATGAGGTTCTGGCGCTTCTCCTCGGCCACGCTCGCCTGGCGTTCGCGCTCGGCGCGGGCCAGGACGTACGCCGTATAACCGCCGTCGTACTCGAACACGTTGCCGCGCTGCACGTCCCAGATGCGGTCGCAGATCTCGTCGAGGAACCACCGGTCGTGCGTGACGACGATGATCGCCGCCCGCATCGAGTTCAGATACGAAGCGAGCCAGGCGATCCCCTCGATGTCGAGGTGGTTCGTGGGCTCGTCGAGCAGCAGCAGGTCCGCGTCCTCCGAGAGGACCCGGGCGAGGTCGACGCGGCGGCGCTCGCCACCGGAGAGCACCCCGATCCTGGAGTCCAGCCCCTCCGGGAGCACGGGCGCGTCGAGGCCGCCGAACAGGCCGGTCAGGATCTCGCGGACGCGCGGGTCGCGGGCCCACTCGTGGGCGTCGGCGTCACCGAACAGCTGATCCCGGACGCTGGCGTCGTCGCGGAGGCCGTCGGTCTGGCCGAGCACGGCGATGCGGGTGCCGCCGGTGTGCACGACGCGGCCCGAATCGGGCTCGTCGGCCCGGGCGATGAGGCGCAGCAGCGTCGACTTCCCGTCGCCGTTGCGGCCGACAACGCCGACGCGCTGGCCTGCGGCGATGCCGAGGGAGACCGCGTCGAGGACCACCTGGTCGGGGTAGGCCTTGGAGACGGTTTCGAGGTTGACGAGATTGGGCGCTGACACGAGGCACAACACTACCCGCGGTGCCGAGCGGCCGAAGGAGAGCCGGGTCGCGGCAGTGACGGGCCCGGACTGCCCGACCTTGCCTGGAGCGAATGCACCTGGGGTTCGACGCGACAGTTCGATCACCTGACACGCCCGAGCGCGGGGGTCGCCGGGCGCGATGATGTCGTACCCCTCTGTCACCCTTGATGTTTCGGGGGCCCGAAAATCTCGCTTTCGACCTCCTTTGCCATGCCCTCCAATCGCCTCGCGTCCCCGAGCTGGGGATTGCGAGCGTTTACCGACTCCGCTATGGTGTCAATGAAAAGTCATCGTGACGTCATGAACGGATTCATATGACACCCCCGAATGCCAAGTCGGTGCGCTTCGAGGCCGGCCGGGCCGTGCTCGCGGTCGCGCGGCTCCTGCCGCAGATCAGCCGCCCCCGGACCGCGCTCTTCGCGGTCACCACGGTCCTGGTGGCGGCGCTCCCGCTCGCCATGACCGTCGCCACCGGCCTCCTCATCGGCGCCGTGCCCGACGCCGCCGAGGCCGGGCCCGGTTCGCCCGAAGCCCGCTCCGCCTACCTGCTCCTGGCCGCGGGCGTCACCGCGCTCCTGCTCGGCCGCCTCGCCGACAACGTCCACCGCGCCAACGCCTACAACCTCGGCCGCGAACTCGAGCTGCTCCTCCAGGACCGCCTCGTCGCCGCCGTCGCCCGGCCCACCGGGATCGCGCACCTCGAGGACGACCACGTGCTCGCGCTCCTGCGCATCGCCCGCCAGCTCGGCAGCGACCACGTCCGGCCCGAGCGCGCCATCCGCGGGCTCGCGGCGATCGCCCCCGAGTTCCTCGCCGCCGCCGGGGCGTCGATCGTGCTGTGTTTCTTCAACGTCTGGGTCGGCCTCGCCTGGCTCGTGGCCTGGCCGCTGATCTTCATCGCCATGCAGCACGAGTACACGCGGGTCGGCAAGACCGCCTACCTGCGCTCCACCGAGATGCGCGAGAGCGAGTACATGCGCGACCTCGCCGTCACCCCCGAGCCCGCCAAGGAGATCCGCGTCTGGGGCCTCATGGGCTGGCTCCTCGAGCGGTACGACAACCAGTGGGCCGACCGGTTGGCGTACTCGGGGCGGTTCCTGCGCCTGCGCGCCCGCACCGCCGTCGGCGTCATCGGCGCCCTGCTCGGGCTCACGGCCGCCACCGCGCTGCTGCTCGTCCAGTCGGGCCTGGACGGGGCCGTCGGCTTCGCCGCGCTCTCGGTCTACCTGGTCGCGCTGACCACGATGTTCAACTTCACCGCGTTCGACGACGTGGCCGCGTTCCTCGCGCTCGGCTCGCTGCCCGTGCCGAAGGCCCTCGCACTCGAATCGGAGCTGGTCGCCGACGAACGCCCCGTCACCGCCGAGCTCCCCGCCGCCGCACCCGAGCGGTCGGTGCGGTTCGAGAACGTCGACTTCGCCTACCCGGGATCCGAACGGCCCGTGATCGGCGGGCTCGACCTGGAGATCGAGGCCGGGACGTCCCTGGCCGTGGTGGGCCACAACGGGGCCGGCAAGACCAGTCTCGTGAAGCTCCTCGCCGGGCTCTACGAACCCACCGGCGGGAAGATCACTGTGGACGGTGTCGACCTCGCCGGGGTCGACGCCGGCGCCTGGCGCACGCGCCTCTCGGCGCTCTTCCAGGACTTCACCCGGTACCAGCTCACGGTGCGCGACAACATCACCCTCGGGGCCCCGCACCTGGCCGGCGACACCGAGCTGATCTGGAAGGCCTGCGAGCCCATGGGGATCCGCGCCCTGATCGACTCGCTCCCCAATGGACTCGACACCGTCCTGTCGAGCGAGTACAAGGACGGCACCGACCTCTCCGGCGGCCAATGGCAGCGGATCGCCCTGGCCCGCGCCCTGTTCGCCGTCCAGGCCGGTGCGAAGATCCTCATCCTCGACGAGCCCGCCGCCGCGCTCGACGTGCGCGCCGAAGCCGAGCTCTACGAGCAGTTCCTCGACATCACCGCCGGTCTCACCACGATCGTCATCTCGCACCGGTTCTCGACGGTGCGCCGCGCCGACCGCATCGTCGTCCTCGACGGCGGCAAGGTCGTCGAGGACGGCGGCCACGACGACCTGATGCGCCTCGGCGGACGCTACGCCGAAGCGTTCACCCTCCAAGCCAACCGCCTCGCCCGGTCCCCCCTCGCATAGGAGCTCCCCAGATGCACACCATCGCGAAACGCCTGCGCGGCTTGAAGGACGGCCTCGCCGTCGGCTACCGCTCGCACCCGAAGGCGATCATCACGCTGATCGTCCTGGGCATCCTCCAGGCGATCCTCATGCCCCTGACCGTCTACCTGACGAAGGTCGTCATCGACGCCGTCCAGGCCGGACACGACCGCGACGCCCTGCTCGCCGCGGCCGGACTCGGGCTCGGCGTCGCCCTGATCTGGACCGTCGTCTTCGTCTACGTCAAGTTCGTGTTCCTTGTCCTCGACCACACCGCCCGCGCCTCGGACCGCGAGCTCATGGTGCTCATGGGCACGCCGCCCGGTCTCGACCACCACGAGCGGCCCGACTACCTCGACGAGGTGCAGTACATCCGCGAGAACCGCTGGCTCCTCGCCGGCGGCGTCAACCAGCTCGCCCAGTGGCTGCGCGCCATCGTCACCATCATCGTCGGCGGCGCGCTCCTCTTCCAGGTCCACCCGCTGCTGCTCGTGTTCCCGCTACTCGCGCTGGTGGCCATGGCGATCGCCCACCGGGCCGGGATGATCGAGGACGAGGTCTACGCGGCCACCAGCGAACCCGAACGCAAGCGCCGCCACCTCTTCGAGGTCGCGACGCTCGGCGAATCCGGCAAGGAACTGCGCATCTTCGGCTCCGCGGCGGCGGTCGCCGTACGCCACCACGAGTCCGGCGCCGCCGTCGTCGCCGAACGCAACCGGGGCCAGTGGCGGGCCGCCCGGCTCTCCACCGGCGAAGGCCTCATCTCCGCCCTCGGCATGGCCGCCGGGATCGGCATCGTCCTCCACCTCGCGATCCGCGGCCAGGCCACCGCCGGCGACGTCGTCCTCCTCGTCGGCCTCATCGGCATGGTCGCCGGGGCCGCCGCGAACGTCGCCTTCCAAGGCATGTTCATGGCCCGCCTCGCCAAGATGGGCGAGCGCATCGCCCGGCTGCGCGACTACGCCGCGCAGTCCAGCGGTCCGTCGGTGCCCTTCGACGTCCCCGAACGCCTCACCGGCGGCATTACCCTTGAAGGCGTCTCCTTCTCCTACCCGGACTCGGAACGCCAGTCCCTCGACGACGTGGACCTGCACCTCCCCGCCGGGAAGGTCGTGGCGCTCGTCGGCGAGAACGGCGCGGGCAAGACCACCCTCGTCAAGCTCCTGTCCGGTTTCTACCAGCCGACCGCAGGTCACATCAAGGTCGACGCCAACACCCTGACCGATTTTGAGGTGGACGCCTGGCGCGAGCGCATCGGCGCGACCTTCCAGGACTTCACCCGCTTCGAGTTCACCGCCCGCGAGACCATCGGCATCGGCGACCTCAAGGGCGGCTTCGACGACGACCGCGTGCGCGCCGCGATGGTCCGCGCCGGAGCCGACGACGTCATCGACGACCTCCCCGCCGGACTCGACACCCGTCTCGGCACCCGTTGGGACGACGGCACCGACCTCTCCGGCGGCCAGTGGCAGAAGCTCGCGATCGGCCGCGGCCGCATGCGCAAGGACCCGCTCCTGGTCCTCTTCGACGAACCGACCGCCGCCCTCGACCCCCAGACCGAGCACGCCCTCTTCGAGCGCTTCGCCGAAGAGGTCCACGCGGGCCGCCAGCGCGGCACCGTCACCGTCCTTGTCTCCCACCGCTTCTCAACAGTGTCGATGGCCGACCTCATCATCGTCCTCGATCAGGGCCGGGTCGCCGAATCGGGCACGCACGACGAACTCATGGCCCGCGGCGGCGCCTACGCTGAGCTGTACACGCTCCAGAGCTCCGCCTACCGCTGACCGAGCCGAACGCGTTCCCTACAATTCGCGAGGTCCCCGCCGAACACGGCCGGGACCTCGCCCTTTGCCCGATCGAAAGCGATGGTGTGCGGAGCAGTGGACTGTGCAGGGCTTCGCTCAGCGTTAGGATGTGGACACCCCCGGCCGCGTGGGGTTGCCCCTCTGCTCTCGAAAGCCCCTGAATGGATTCTGAACCCCCCGAAGCGGCGATGCCCGGGCCGCTCATCACCGTTGAGCCGGCGCCGTTCGAGTCGGCCGGGGGCGAGGATTCTGGCTGGGCTCACGGGCGGCGCGTCGCCGCGCACCGGGCCGTCGCTCCGGGCGCGTGTCCGCACCGCATCAGCGTGCGAGATCTGCCGGGCTCTAAGCAGATCGTGTTCCTCTTGGCCGCAGTGCCGGTTTTCGGGTCGGCGCTGCAATCGCTCTTGAGCCTGGTATTCGGGGGAGTTATGATCGGCAAGGGGTTCGGCGAGTCGGATCCCCTGATGATCCTCGTCGGCTCGGTCATGGCGGTCCTCGCATCGACCCTCGTGGTCGGATTCGTTGCGTGCGTTCGCGTGTGGCGGAGCCTTCACAGACCCGAGCTCGCCGTCTGCGTATTGAGCACGGTCGTGTCACCGCTGATCCTCGCGTTCGTCGCGATGCTGGCGTTCGGGGGCGGGTGGCCGTGGCTGATGCTCCTCGTGGTGCCGCCGGTGGCGCCGATGCTCGTGCTCTGGTACTTTCGCGCGGTGCTGCACTCCCGGGAGACGTGCGCGGACTACCCCTGGCTCCCGGCGAGCATCCTCGCGATGCGCAGGGTGTGAACTCCTCGGCCCCGTCGTCGGCGACGCGACAGCCAGGAGGGCGAAGTCCGGGACCGCTGCCGCCTCCGGCCCGGCCATCATGCTGGAACGATCGGTTCGCGCTGCACTGGGCTCGTAGACTCCGGTCTGACCGAGGACTTTGTGGAAGGGCCAGGCAGTGCAGCGAACCGACAGCGGGCAGCGCGATCTTGAGACGCTGCGGCGTCGTCGCCGGTATGCGGGGGCTGCGGTCGCAGCGTTCGTCGCCGCCGGGTTGGTGGTCCTGTCCGATGTGGTGCGGTTGGACCACTGGACGCCGTTCGCTCAGGTCATCGCGTTCAGAGCCGTCTTCGTTGTCGCGCTGGCGATCGCGGGGGTGGGCCTGATGTTCGGCCGCCGTCCGGCCGTGCGCTGGGCCGCGGCCGCCGGTCTGCTGGCCTGCGTCCTCGCGGCAGGTTCCATGGCTCATCGGACGATTCCCGATCCGGGCCTGGAGGGTGCGACCGGGACGTTGACGGTGGCGACGATCAATGTCAAGGGCGGCAGTGCATCTGTCGATGAGGTCGCCGCGGTGATCATGAACAGCAATGCGGACCTGGTGGCGCTTCCCGAAGCGGGCGAAGAGTTCCGGCTTCTACTGGAGGAGGCGCTCGGGGACGGCTACACCGGCGTCAGCCTGCAGCTCACGGATGCGGCGGTGGACGCGGTGTCGGTGCTGTACCGGACCGACCTGGGCGCAGTCTCGGCCGAGCCGTCGATCGAGGGCTCGTTCCCGATCTGGGAGCTCACCGGCGGCGAGCTCGGCGCGCTGCGTTTCTTGGCCTTCCACGCCTACCCGCCGCTGCCATTCGCCACGGACCGCTGGCGCAGCGATCTCGAAGGGCTCCAAGGAGTCTGCAGGTCCGGCGAAGGGGCGATCATCGCGGGAGACTTCAACGCGACGCTCGACCACAGCGCGCTCCGGACCGTGATGGATGGCTGCGCCGACGCCGCCGCATCGACCGGTGACGGCCTGCACGGCACCTGGCCCGCGAGCGCACCCGGCCTACTGCGGACGCAGATCGACCACGTCTTCACCACCGATGGCCTGCAAGCCGACTCGGTGTCGTTCACCGAGATCGACGGGACCGACCACCTCGCAGTCGTCGCCCAGATCGCGGTGGGGTCCTAGCGCCCGGGCTGCCGACCTCTTCGGGGGACTCTTTCGCGGCTGCACCCGAGCGCCATCGACCCGATGGCATTGCCGCCTAGTCGATGTTGTGGCCGCCGTTCACGGTGATCCGCTGCCCGGTGACGAAACTCGAGGCGTCGGAGGCGAGATACGAGACCGCTGCGGCGATGTCGTCGGGCTTGCCGATGCGGCCCATGGGAACCTCGGCCACGTACCCGGCGAGGTCGGCGTCGGTGAGTTCGCCGTGCCGCTCGACCGGGATCCAGCCCGGGGCGACCAGGTTGACGGTGATGCCGTCGCCGCCCAGTTCCCGCGCCCATGTGCGGGTGAGTCCCCACTGGGCGCCCTTGGCGGCGTTGTACGCGGAGAAGCCGGGCAGCGCGCGCTCGAACATGTCCGACCCGATCTGGACCACGCGCCCGCCGCCGGCCGCGCGCATGTCCGCCAGGACCGCGCGGAGCAGGAGGGTCGGGCTCTTGACGAAGAACGCCAACTGGTCCAGGTGGTCCTGCCACTCGAGTTGTTCGAGGCGCCGCTCAGGCTGCGGGCCGGTCGCGTTGGCCACCAGCACGGTGACCGGTCCGAGCTCGGCGCGGACGCGTTCCATCATGTCCTGCACTGCGGTCTCATCGGTCACGTCACCACCGAACGCCGCGGCGGTCCCACCCGCCTCCCGGATGTCGGCGACGACCTTCTCGGCGCCTTCGCGGCCCTTCGCGTAGTTGACGGCGACGGCGAACCCGTCGGCGGCAAGACGCCGCGCGATGACGGCACCGAGGCCGCGCGAAGCACCGGAGACGTAAGCAACGGACATGAACTACCTCCAACATTATTGCTCGTCCAGCGAGCGTAAATGACGGCTCGGAGGCGCGTCATCGCCGGTCGATCGGCGTCCATTCGATGGATTGGCGATGCCAGTGCGCGAATTCGAGTCGCGCCGAGGGCCTGTCCCATGGGACGCCCTTGGCGGGGCTCGAGTGATCGTCGGGTCAGAACATCTCGGTGCGGTTCACGTGCTGCTCAAAGGCCGGGCAGTAGTAGAGCTGGAGGATGTAGGCGCGGCCGATGATGATCTCGACCGGATTGGAGTACCGCCCGTCGGTGTCCTCCACCGCGTCCCAGCTCCGGCTGTCGCCGCCGGACTCGCCGCTGTCGACGGTGAACAGCGGGAGCTGAAGTTCACCGCATTCGCAGGTCATCGGGTACGGGTCGATGATCGCCCAGTTGCCGCCGTGGCCCACGGCCTTCCAGCCGGGCGCGACCGACGCGTCCAAGAGGTAGGCCGACTCGTCGTCGATCGCCTCCGCCCAGTGCGCGACTGCCTGCTGCAGCGTCTCGGGCAGTTCCCGGTACACCGGGTACTCCGTCACGACCTCGGGGTGGACGACGCACGGGTTCGGCACGTAGTCGCCGTTGCCGACCACCGGTCGCGGAGGTTCGGTGAGGCGCTCGTTGATGCTTTCGGCCCTGCGCCAACGGAGTTGGAAGGCCGGGTTGTACGGGGTGTCGGCGTCGGGGTGGTCGCGCGGGCACCACAGGAGCTGGAGCAGGTCGAACCGGTCGGCCCACGGGAGTCCTGGCACGTCCCGGTAGTGCAACTGCGCCAACGGGATCAACGGCGGTGGCGCGTCCGCTTCGTACTCGGGGTATTCGGCGACGTCGTACTCGGCCTCCAGTGCCGCCATGCGCCGGCGTTCGGCATCCCAGTCGAGCGCCTCTCCCCGCTCTTCGCGTCGGTCGCGATCCGCGAGATAGGCGCGCATCGCAAACGTGTAGTCGAGGGTCTCGTCCTGGAAGTCGTCGTGCGCGAGTTCGCAGGTCGGCCACGGCTCATCGGCGGGCCAGAGCAGCGGGCCTCCGATGGAGCTGTCGCCGACGCCGGGCTCGCCTCGGCGCGGGTGCAGCCGGACGGCCGGCTTCGCGTACTGCGCGAGTGCAGGGAACTGCTTGGCGACGTCATGGGGGCGCGGGGGTGTCGTACGGGTCATCGGCCCTGCATTCTGCTGCGGAGGAACACAATGCGCGCATCGTACTGCCGAGGGGCGACAGGTGCGTCCCGCTCGGCGCATGCGAAAGGGCGGGCCGCGAAAGCGGCCCGCCCCAACGGTTCTCGAAGTACTCGCGACTAAGCGCGTCGCACCGGCGACCTTGCTGCGCGCTACAACCTACGCCCGGTTGTAGGCGCTGGCCACGGCCCGCATCGTCGCCAGGACGATGTTCGGGTGGACGCCCGCGCCCCACACGGTGCGGCCGTCGATGGCGCATTCCACATAGGATGCGGCCTGGGCGTGCTGGCCGGCGGACAGGGCGTGTTCGGCGTAGTCCAGGACCTCGACGTCGACACCGACCGAGGACAGGGCGTCGGTGAACGCCGAGAGCGGGCCGTTGCCGGTGCCGGAGACCTTCTGCTCCACCCCGTTCAGCACGATGTGCGCGTCCAGGGTCAGCGTCTCTCCGGTGTAGACGGTGGTGTGGTCCTCGACGACCAGGCGCGGCGTGGGCTGGTACTCCGGGTGGTACTCGCGGCGGAAGATGTCGTGGATCTCCTGCGTCGAGACCTCCTTGCCGGAGGCGTCGGTGTGCCGCTGGATCGCGCCGCTGAACTCGATCTGCATGCGCCGCGGCAGGTCGAAGCCGTACTCGCTCTGCATGAGGTACGCGACCCCGCCCTTGCCGGACTGCGAGTTGACGCGGATGACCGCCTCGTAGTTGCGGCCGACGTCCTTCGGGTCGATCGGCAGGTACGGTACGCCCCAAGTGAACTCGTCGACCGGGACGCCCGCCGCCTCGGCGTCGGCCTCCAGGTGCGTGAAGCCCTTCTTGATGGCGTCCTGGTGCGAACCGGAGAACGCGGTGTACACCAGGTCCCCGGCGTACGGGTGCCGCTCGGGCACCGGCAGCTGGTTGCAGTACTCGACGGCGCGCTTGATCTCGTCGATGTTGGAGAAGTCGATGGCCGGGTCCACGCCCTGGCTGAACAGGTTCAGGCCCAGCGTGACCAGGCAGACGTTGCCGGTGCGCTCGCCGTTGCCGAACAGGCAGCCCTCGACGCGGTCGGCGCCGGCCTGCACGGCCAGCTCGGCGGCGGCCACGCCGGTGCCGCGGTCGTTGTGCGGGTGCACGGAGAGGATCAGCGACTCGCGGTTGGGCAGGTTGCGGTGCATCCACTCGATCGAGTCGGCGTACACGTTCGGGGTGGCCATCTCGACGGTGGCGGGCAGGTTCACGATCAGCGGCCACTCGGGGGTGGGCTGGATGACCTCGGCGACCTTGGCGCACACCTCGACCGCGTAGTCCAGCTCGGTGCCGGTGTACGACTCGGGGGAGTACTCGTAGCGGATCGCCGTGTCGGGGGTGTGGATCTCGCGGTACTTCAGGCACAGCCGCGCGCCCTGCGTGGCGATGTCGGTGATGCCGTCCTTGTCCAGGCCGAACACGACGCGGCGCTGCAGCGTCGAGGTCGAGTTGTAGAAGTGGACGATGGCCTGCTTGGCGCCGCGCAGGCTCTCGAAGGTCCGCTCGATCAGGTGCTCGCGGCACTGGGTCAGGACCTGGATGGTGACGTCGTCCGGGATGAGGTCCTGCTCGATCAGCTGCCGCACGAAGTCGAAGTCGGTCTGCGAGGCGGAGGGGAAGCCGACCTCGATCTCCTTGTAGCCCATGTCGACCAGCAGCTGGAACATCTTCTTCTTGCGGTCGGGGGTCATGGGGTCGATCAGCGCCTGGTTGCCGTCGCGCAGGTCCACCGCGCACCAGATCGGCGCGGTCTCGGTCACCTTGTCCGGCCACGTGCGGTCGGGCAGGTCCACTTTGAACTGGGAGTGGTACGGCTGGTAGCGCTTGGCGCGATCGCCGAAGGCAGTGCGGTTGGAAGACGTGGAAGTCACGGATGCTCCTGTGGAGATGGCTGTGGGTCTGAGTCGCTTCTGACTGATCCAGCCGGCATGCGAAAACCCGCGGCGAGGAGCCGACCTAGTTGGCCCCGCCGCGGCAGCTAAGGAGCATCGTGAACCGCATGACCCCGAGAGCTTACACCGCAGGTGTGACCCGGGTCGAGCTCGACGCCCGAATAATGGGACGGCACCACCGCAATGCGGCACCGGCCCACTGCTGCCTTACGGGTGGATGAGCAGGTCGTCGAGCGCGATGCGGGCGCGCGGCGCGCGGTCCGGGCCCGCCACGGCGTCGTCGAGGTCGGCCGGGTCGCCCGGCAGACCGATCGCGACCACGGTGGTCGGCACGAGCGTCTCGGCCAGCTCGAACTCGGCGGCCAGCGCCGCGGCGTTGAACCCGCCCATCTGGCGGACGGTGAGCCCCTCGGCGGCGGCCTGGAACGTCAGGTGCGCGATCGCCTGGCCGAGGTCGTAGGCGGCGTGCGAGAGCGGGCCGCGGGCGTTGGCGTCGGTGCGGACGGCCACGAGCAGCGCGGAGGCCTGGCCGGCCCAGTCGCGGTTGCCGGGGTTGAGGGTCTCGAGGACGCGCTTGAACTCGCCGGTGTCGCGTTTGGCGAGGAGGAACCGCCACGGCTGCGTGTTGCCCGCGCTCGGGGCCCAGCGGGCCGCTTCGAGGAGGGCCGCGACCTGGGCTTCGGTGAGGTCGACGCCGGGCGCGAAGGCGCGCGTGGACTGGCGGGCGGCGAGCAGCGGGTGGATCGGGACCGCGGTCTGGGCGTGGCGGTCGGTAGGTGCGGTCATGCGCGTTCCTTCGGATCTGGGTCTCGCACGGCGCTGCCGGCGCCGGGGGCCCGGCGGGGGCGCGTCTGCTGTCAGGTGGCGGCATCGCAGCGGTGCCGTCCTTGTAGCGGCGTCGTCGCTCGCCATCGTTCATGGTGCCACGAACAGGGCGCGGACCGCCTGCCCGTGTCGCCTTCCTTACTCTCGCCTCACTCCTCCGGTGACGGCGTCGGGGACGGCGAGGCGGCGGGTGAGGGCGTGCCGCTCGCGTCCGGCGCGGGCGTCGCGGACGGGTCCACGCTCGGGCTCGGTTCGACGGGCGCCTTGCGCCCCAACGGTTCGGCGTCGCTGAGGTCGCCGGGCAGCTCGACCGTGGCGACCGCCTCGGCCGGGGGGCCGGCGAGCTCCAGGGTCCCGAACGCGTCGCTCTCGACGGACAGGATCGTGCCCTCCTTGTCGAGGCACCATTCGCCGGGCGGCATCGGCGGGTCGACGACCACGGTGTTCGGGGTGAGGGTGAAGCAGTCGCCGTCCTGCGCGATCGCGAACGGCAGGTGCCGGTCGAGCAGCTGCGGGAGCCACTCGATGAACGGGAGCTGCACCTTCGGGTCGTAGTCCTTCGGGATCTCGCCGGTGATCCCGGCCAGGCGCACGCACCGGCCCGCCGCGCACTGGAAGAACCCGCCCGTGGTCCAGGCGACGGTGACGTCGACCGTGCCGCCGAGCGCCCAGCTGGGGACGTCCACGCGCCAGGTGCCGTCAGCGGCGGCCCACACGGTGACCGTGCCGCCCTCGGACCACTCGTACTCCGCAGTGAACGTCTCGTCCAAGGCCAGGCTGGCGCGGCCGATGAGGGTCGCGCGGGCGCTGGGGCTCGGCGGCGCCTGCTCGGGGGTGTCGACGGCGGTCGCCGTCCCGCAGCCCGCCAGCAGCGCCACGAGCGTGAGCGCCGCCACTGTCTTGCCCGTCCATGTCCATGCCACCGCCCGATTCTCTGTCCCACCACCCAGAACGACCTGGCGACACACCGGTATGCGCAGCTAAGGTGAGGTGGCCGCCCCCGCGAGGGCGGTTTCGAGTGACCTGAGACACGAGCGAGTGAGGTGAAATCCGTGGCGCTAGTCGTGCAGAAGTACGGCGGTTCATCGGTTGAGAATGCCGAACGCGTCAAGCGCGTCGCCGAACGAGTGGTCGCGACGCGAAAGCGGGGGGACGACGTGGTCGTCGTCGTCTCGGCCATGGGTGACACCACCGACGAGCTGCTGGACCTCGCGGCCCAGGTCTCGCCGGTACCGGAGCCCCGGGAACTCGACATGCTGCTGACCGCCGGCGAGCGCATCTCCATGGCGCTCTTGGCGATGGCGATCAACAACCTCGGCTTCCAGGCCCGGTCCTTCACCGGCTCGCAGGCCGGGATGATCACGACCGCCGCCCACGGCGTCGCCCGCATCATCGACGTCACGCCCGGACGCATCCGCTCCTCGCTCGACGAGGGGTTCATCACGATCGTCGCCGGGTTCCAGGGCGTCAGCCAGGACACCAAGGACATCACCACGCTCGGCCGCGGCGGCTCCGACACGACCGCCGTCGCACTCGCCGCAGCGCTGGAAGCGGACGTCTGCGAGATCTACTCCGACGTCGACGGCGTCTTCACCGCCGACCCGCGGATCGTGCCGAACGCGCAGAAGCTCGACGCGATCACCTTCGAGGAGATGCTGGAGATGGCCGCCTCAGGCGCCAAGATCCTGCACCTGCGCGCCGTGGAGTACGCCCGGCGCTACGGGCTCCCGCTGCACGTCCGTTCGTCGTACTCGACCAAGACCGGCACGATGGTGTCGGGTTACATGGAGGAGCTGCCCGTGGAGCAAGCACTCATCAGCGGCGTCGCGCACGACCGCTCCGAGGCCAAGATCACCGTCACCAGCGTCCCGGACAAGCCCGGCGCCGCCGCCTCGATCTTCCAGGTGATCGCCGACGCCGAGATCGACATCGACATGATCGTGCAGAACGTGTCGACCGCCGGGAACGGCCACACCGACATCTCGTTCACCCTCCCCAAGGAGGCCGGGCCGAAGGCGACCGAGGCGCTCAAGAAGCACCAGACGTCGATCGGGTTCGAGAAGCTCATCTACGACGAGAACATCGGCAAGATTTCGCTCATCGGCGCCGGCATGCGCTCGCACCCGGGCGTGACCGCGAACTTCTGCCAGGCGCTGGCCGACGCGGGCGTCAACATCGAGATCATCTCGACCTCGGAGATCCGCATCTCCGTGGTCTGCCGCGACACCGACCTCGACTCGGCCGTGCGCGCGGTGCACGACAAGTTCGAGCTCGGCGGCCACGAAGAGGCCGTCGTCTACGCCGGAACGGGGCGATGAGCATGGCGCGCAAACTGAACGTGGCGATCGTCGGGGCCACCGGCGTCGTCGGATCGATCATGCGGCGGCTCATCGCCGAAGAGCGCGGCAACTGGGGCGAGGTGCGCCTCATCGCGTCCGCGCGCTCGGCCGGCAAGGTCCTGTCGGTGGGGGACGAGCGCATCGAGGTCCAGGCGATCAGCCCTGAGGCCTTCGACGGCATCGACATCGCCCACTTCGACCTGCCCGACGACGTGAGCGCCGAATGGGTGCCGGTCGCGGCCGCGAAGGGCGTCGTCGTCATCGACAAGTCCGCGCACTACCGCATGGACCCGGACGTGCCGCTGGTCTGCCGCGAGGCGAACCCGGAGGCCGCCGCCGTGCGGCCCAAGGGGATCATCGCGAACGCCAACTGCACCACGCTCGCGCTCATCCCGTCGCTCGCGGCGCTGAACGCCGAGTTCGGCCTCGTCTCGATGAGCGTCGCCTCCTACCAGGCCGCGTCCGGCTCGGGCAAGGAAGGCCTCGAGGCCCTCTACGCGCAGATCCAGAAGCTGGCCGGTGCGGACAAGATCGGCACCGAGCTCGGCGACGTGCGCGCCGTGCTCGGCGAGGACTTCAACACGCCGTTCGGGGCGCCGCTGGCGCTCAACGTCGTGCCGAAGGTCGGCGGCTGGAAAGAGGACGGCTGGACCTCCGAAGAGCTGAAGGTCCGCAACGAGTCCCGCAAGATCCTCGGCCTGCCCGACCTCAAGGTCGCCTCGACCTGCGTGCGCGTACCCGTGGCCGTGGGCCACTCGCAGGTCGTCCACGCCACCTTCGAACGCGAAGTGACCGTGGCCGACGCGCACCGCGTGCTCGCCGCCGCCGACGGCGTCGACCTCGTCGACGACCCCGCCAACATGGTGTTCCCCATGCCGATCGACTCGGTCGGCAAGGGCGGCACCCAGATCGGGCGCGTGCGCCAGTCGATCGACTTCCCGAACTCCCTCGAGTTCTTCGTCGTCGCCGACAACCTCATGAAGGGCGCCGCACTCAACTCGATCGAGACCGCGGACCTCGTGCGCCGCGAACTCGAAGCGGCGTAGCCGCAACCACCGAGTCCGGTCCCGCGCGAACGCGCGGCTGGTCGGGCACGGAGAGCGGGGGGGGGGGGGGGGGGGGGGGGGGCGGGCCCCCCCCGGGGGGGGGGGGGGGGGGGAGGGGGGGGGGGGGGGGGGGGGGGGGGGGGGGGGCGCCCCCCCCCCCCCCCGCTCTTCGCGTAGCATGGAGGTATCTGATCGGATACTTACAGGGGGCGTGATGGCCTTTGACCTCATTCGGCGGGCCAGGGATGCCGCGAATCTGAACCAGGCCGAACTGGCGAAACTCGCCAAGACCTCACGGCCGACCTTGTCGGCATACGAGCACGGGCAGAAGTCGCCCACCATGACGACCGCCCAGCGCATCATCGAAGCCGCCGGCTTCGAACTCGCGATCGAACCTCGAATCCGATTCGAGCTGCACACCACCACCCGCGGCAGGCCATTCCACGTGCCGGATCATCTGCCGCGACTGTCCGCCCCTGCCGCCCTCGCCAAGGTCCGGTTGCCGCTCCACCTGGACTGGTCCGATCGCGGCCGCGTGTTCGACCTCTCCGACCGGCGGCAGCGAACGCGCGTCTACGCGATCGTGCTGCGAGAAGGTACTCCGGCCGACCTCATCGAATACATCGACGGCGTCCTGCTCGTCGATCTCTGGGAGGACCTTGTCCTGCCCCGGGAGATCCGCGAAGCTTGGACGCCGCTGATCCGCGGAGGCAACGGGTAATGGCCGCCCAGGCAGGTCTCACGCCGCTCCAGACCGCGGCACTGCGGTGTTCTTCGAGCTACCCGAAAGCCGCGGCTTCGTCCTGGCGGGCGGCGGAGCGCTCATCGCCCAGCACCTCATCGACCGGCCCACCGACGACCTCGACTTCTTCACCTCGCCGCAGCACGCTTCGGTCGTGCCCGCCGTCCGCGCTTTCGCCCGTGCCGTCACCGAACGAGCCTGGAAGGCCGCGATCATCCAAGAAGTCCCGACCTTCTGCCGGATGCATCTCACCGGCATGGACGATGAACTCCTGGTCGACCTCGCAATCGACGCACCACCGCGCCTCCCGACCATCGACACTGCCGTAGGACCGAGCTTGAAAGCTGAACGGCGGCCCGGGGTTCCACCCCGGCCCCCCGTGACCTCTCGCGCCACCCCACGGCGGCGCGCTTAGTTAA
>NZ_JAPZVR010000010.1:132438-181610 GCF_027622855.1 Glycomyces algeriensis
CCCCCCCCCCCCCCCGCCCCACGCCCCCTGCTTCACCGGGCCCGGGGGCCCGGGTTCCCCCCCGGGCCCCCCGTTCACGTCTCGCGCCTCGCCTAGGCGTCGCGCTTCTTGAACAGGATCCAAGCAGCCGCGATGATCAGGGCCGCGAAGACCGCGAACACACCACCCGAACCCCAGCGGCCGAAGTAGTCGAAGTCCGGCATCCCCTCACCCGACATCTCCATCAGGTTCAGCGACATCAACCGCGCACCCGACGAGAACGGCAGGAACTTCACCACCGGCACCAGCCAGTCCGCCATCGGCAGGAACGACAAGCCGAAGATCAGGTTCTCGATGATCAGCGGCGCCAAGAAGATCACCACAAGCGCCGACGGCACACCCCGGAACAGCAGCCCCAGGCCCAGACCCGCCAGCGTGTAGATCAGCGTGTACACCACGTACCCGAGCAGCGCCGACCGCAGCGGGTCCTCGAACAGCCCCGGCACCTCACCCCAGAAGACGAGCATCGCCAGCGCGTTCAACGCCATCGAGAACACCGTCACCGCGACCGTCACCGCCGAGACCACCAGGATCTTCGACGCGATCAGCCGCGACCGCTGCGGCAGCGCCGTCAACGTCGGCTGGATCGTCCCGTGCCGGTACTCGTGACCGGTCGCGAAGATCCCGATGATCGCCATGAACACGGCCAGGAACGGGATACCGAACGCGGCACCGCCGTTCAGACCCGCCGCCACGGTCTCCGGAATCAGCGGGTCGTCGCTCACCGCGATCCCCGCGATCACCGGAATCGCCAGCGAGCACAGCAGCCCGATCCCGATGAGCCAGTAGGTCGAACGCAGCGTCGTCAACCGCGTCCACTCGAAACGAAGGGCATCAAGCATTGTCGGCACCACCGGTCTTGGTAGCAGGGGCGGCGGGGGACGTCGCGGCAGCCGGGTTCGCGCCACCGGCCAGCGGCTCGGCCGCCACGAACTCCTCAGAGGACCCCGTCGCGGACATGAACGCCTCCTCGAGCGAGGCACTGCGGGTGGACAGCTCGGAAAGCTCCACGTTCTCCGTGAACGCCAAGTGCCCGACCGCGCCCATCTCCATCCCGGAGACCACCAGCTCGCCGTCCTTCCCCTTCGCGACCTCCGCGCCCGCGCCCTCAAGCGCCGACACGAAACCGTCCGCCGAAGGACTGCGCACGATCACCGTCGACTGCGTGAAGTCACGCACGAACTGGTCCACGTCGCCGTTGAAGATCATCGTGCCGCGCCCGATCACCACGAGCTCGTCCGCCATCAGCTGCATCTCCGACAGCAGGTGGCTCGAGACGAAGATCGTGCGGCCCTCGGCCGCGAGGTGCTTCAGCATGTCGCGCATCCAGTGGATGCCGTGCGGGTCCAGGCCGTTCGTCGGCTCGTCCAGCAGCAGGATGCCGGGATCGCCCAAGAGCGCCTGCGCCAGGCCGAGCCGCTGCGCCATGCCCAGCGAGTAGCCCTTCGGCTTCTTGCGCTTCACACTGCCGAGGCCGACCAGGTCCATGACCTCGTCGACCCGCTTGTCGCCCACGCCGTTGGCGCTGGCGAGCATCCGCAGGTGGTTGCGGGCCGAACGGGTCGGGTGGAACGGCTTCGCCTCGAGGAGGGTGCCGACCTTGTTCATGGGGCGGCGGATGTCGGTGAAGGACTCGCCGTCGAAGAGCGTTTCGCCCTCGCCGTGGTCGAGGCCGAGCATCAGCCGCATGGTGGTGGACTTCCCGGAGCCGTTGGGCCCCAGGAAACCGGTGACGACGCCGGGCCGGACGTCGAACGACAGCTGGTTGACCGCGACGGTCTTCCGGTATCGCTTGTACAAGCCCTTCGCAGTGATCATCAGGCTCCAATCGGACTGAGGGGCAGGGCATCGTCGGCGGGACGGGCCCGGCGACGCCGTCAGTCTATGAGGACGCCGGCCGCCGCCGCACCGGCTCGCGGACCGATCTTCGCCTCATGCCGGAGGAGGAGCGGGAGGCCCCGCGCAGTACCGGGGTACTACTCGCGACCGCGTCCAGACCGCCGATCCGACCGGGCGCGCGGACACGCGGGCCGGGCGGGGCTCAGGCGTGGCCTGGTTGTTTAGACTTGACGGGTGAGCCTGCGACTGTACGACACCGGCACCCGATCCGTCATCGACTTCCAGCCCCGGAAGCCCGGCGAAGTCGGCGTCTACCTGTGTGGTCTCACCGTGCAAGGACCGCCCCACATCGGCCACCTCCGCTCGGGCGTCTCCTACGACGTGCTCATCCGCTGGCTGCGCCGCAGCGGCTACAACGTCACGTACGTGCGCAACATCACCGACATCGACGACAAGATCCTCGTGCGCGGCGAGGAGCAGGGCCGCCCCTGGTGGTCCATCGCCTACGCCAACGAATGCGTGCTCGCCGACGCCTATGCGGCCCTCGGCGCCGAGCAGCCCACGTACGAGCCCCGCGCGACCGGCCACATCACCCAGATGATCGACCTCATCTCGGAGCTCATCGAACGGGGCCACGCCTACGTCACGGGCGCGGGCGACGTCTGGTTCGACGTCTCCTCCTGGCCGGCCTACGGCGAGCTCTCCCACCGCCGCCCCGAGGACATGCTCTCCAGCGCCGAGACCGGCGCCAAGCGCGACTCCCGCGACTTCGGCCTCTGGAAGGCCCACAAGCCCGGCGAGCCCGCCGACGCCGCCTGGACCTCCCCGTGGGGCCCCGGCCGCCCCGGCTGGCACATCGAGTGCTCCGCGATGGCCCGCCGCTACCTCGGCGACGGCTTCGACATCCACGGCGGCGGCACCGACATCATGTTCCCCCACCACGAGAACGAGCTCGCCCAGTCGAGCGCCGCCGGGCTGCCCTTCGCCAAGTACTGGGTGCACAACGGCATGCTCAACCTCGCCGGCACCAAGATGTCCAAGTCCCTCGGCAACACCCTCTCCATCGGCGCCCTCGGCGAGAAGGGCTTCGGCACCGCGGCCATCCGCTACTACCTCACCGGCGTCCACTACCGGTCCGCCGTCGACTTCTCGGAGGACGCCCTCGGCGAGGCCCGCTCGGCCTGGGAGCGGCTCTCGAACTTCGTGCACCGCGCCGCCGACGCGCTCGGCACCGAGGCCACCATCGGCGGCCCGCTCGTCCCCGAGTTCACCGCCGCGATGGACGACGACCTCAACACGCCCGCCGCCGTCGCCGTGATCCACGACTCCGCTCGCGAGGGCAACGCCGCACTTGACGCGGGTGACGACGCCGCCGCGGCCCGCCACGCCGCCGCCGTCCGAGCTATGCTCGACCAGCTCGGCCTCGACCCGCTCGACCCGCACTGGGACGACCCGGGGGACGCGAAGCTCCACGGCGCTGTAGACGCGCTGGTGAAGCTCGCGCTCGAACAGCGCGCCGAGGCCAGGGCCCGCAAGGACTACGCGGCTGCCGACCGCATCCGCGATGAACTCAGCGGAGCCGGCATCACCGTCAAGGACACCCCTCGCGGTCCCGTATGGACAGTCAACTAGGTGGAGCCTGGCCTTGACTGCGCACGTGTGTGATTGAGTCTTGGCGAAGCTTGCGAGCCTTGACCGCACGTGTGATGTTGAGTCCGGGCGAAGCTTGCGAGCCTGTGTAAATGTGACCGGCGGCGACGCCAGCACGTCTGAGCATTCAGGCGGTGCGGCCGCCAGCAACGACCGAGACCTGGGGAACCGAGACCGATGAGCACCAAGGGTGGACACCCGAACCGCCGCAAGACCTCCAAAGCCGGACCGAAGATCGGCTCCGGCGGCGGCAAGAAGGGCCTGGCCGGCAAGGGGCGCACCCTCAAAGCCGAGGACCGCCCCTGGCACAAGGAGTACCAGGGCGACGACAAGCCCCGCAAGACCCAGTGGAAGCAGTCCAAGGAGCGCGCCAAGGCCGCCTCCGAAGGCCGCACCACCAACATCGGCAAGGCCCGTCCCTCCGGCCCCGCGCGCCGCCGCCGCGACGACGAGCCCGAGCTGATCCTCGGCCGCAACCCGGTCCTCGAGGCCCTCCGCGCCAAGGTTCCCGCGACCGCGCTGTACGTGGCCTTCGGCACCGAGCTCGACGACCGCATCGCCGAGTCCGTGCGCCTCGCCGGCAACCGCGACCTCCCCATCAAGGAGCTCGCCCGCCGCGACCTCGACCGCCGCACGAACAACGCCCTCCACCAGGGCATCGGCCTCCAGATCGAGCCGTACGAGTACAGCGAGTTCGAGGACCTCCTGCGCATCAGCAAGACCTCCGGGACCGCGCCGCTCCTGGTCGCCCTCGACGGCGTCACCGACCCGCGCAACCTCGGCGCGATCATCCGCTCCGCCGCCGCCTTCGGCGGCCACGGCCTGATCATCCCGTCCAAGCGCGCCGCTTCCGTGACGGCCGTCGCCTGGCGCACCAGCGCCGGCGCCGCCGCCCGCCTGCCCGTCGCCAAGGTCGTCAACCTCACCCGCACCATCCAGGCCTGCCAGCAGGCCGGGTTCATGACCGTCGCGCTCGACGGCGGCGGCGACATCGACGTGTTCGACATGCCCGTCGCGACCGACCCGCTCCTCATCGTCGTCGGCGACGAGGGCAAGGGCGTCTCCCGGCTCGTCGCCGAGACCTGCGACCACGTCGCGAGCATCCCGATCGCCGGCGAGGTGGAGTCGCTCAACGCCTCCGTCGCGGCCTCGATCGCCCTCGCCGAGGTGCAGCGCCAGCGCCGCTGACCACCACTCGACCGTAAATCCTATAGGATATATCCTGCATGATCCGGGTGATTAAGCCGGATCCTATAGGATATATCGTGCACGATTCAGGGCCGCCTCCTGCGCGCAGACGGCTGTCCCGAACGGCATGCGCACCGCCCGATACACCCCGGGACCGCCCGGTGGCGCGGGCACCGCACTCGACCACAAACGGTCATCCCGTGACCGCGCGATTCGCCGCGCCGGACTAACCTGGAACGACCCTGCATGCCCTAGGGGGTGTCTCCGCACCCCCGACGGCCGGTAGCCGGCCCATTCGCCCGATCGCAGCGTTGTCAGGGTCTTTGCGTGCAACACCGGTATGCAAAGGCCCTTCCGCCTTGCGATCGAACCAGTGGACTCGGATACCGACTCGCCGGGAGTCCGGAAACACCCCCTAGCGCCCCCGGAGCTGCGACCACATGCCGGCTGATTACCTCCTGAGCGTCGACCTCGGCACCTCCCACACTGTGGCGGTGCTGGTGTGGCCCGACGGCCGCACCCGGCCGCTGCTCTTCGACGGCTCCCCGGTGATGCCTTCCGCCGTGTTCCTCGACCCGGGCGGCACGATCCACACCGGTCGCGACGCCGAGCGGCTCGCGCTCACCGCCCCCGAGCGGTTCGAGCCGAACCCGAAGCAGCGCATCGCGGACGGCACGATCCTCCTCGGCGACCGCGAGGTCCCCGTCGCCGCCGCGCTCGCCGCGATCCTCGGCCGGGTCGCCCGCACCGCCATCGAGTCCGTCGGGCACCTGCCGAACACAGTCCTCACCTGCCCGGCCGCCTGGAGCGAGCAGCGCCGCGGCACCTTGCACGACGCGGCCGCCAAGGCCGGGTACCGGCCGGTCAAGATCCTCACCGAACCGGTTGCGGCGGCGCACTACTACACCTCCCGCCTGTCCCACCCGATGCGCCCGGGGCAGGCGCTCGCGGTGTTCGACTTCGGCGGCGGCACCCTCGACATCGCGGTCCTCGAGCGCCGCCAGGACGGCTCGTTCGGCGTCCTCGCGGACGGCGGCCTGCCCGACCTCGGCGGCCTCGACTTCGACGCCGTGCTCGTCGAGCACATCGGCGCGACGGTGAAGCAGCGCGACCCCGAGATCTGGAAGCGCCTCGAGAACCCCACCGGCGCTTCGGAGATGCGCAACCGCCGCGAGCTGTGGGAAGAGGTGCGCGCGGCCAAGGAGATGCTCTCGCGCTCCTCTGTCGCGCCCGTGACCGTGCCCGACATGGCGCAGTCCCTCCACCTGACGCGCGGCGAGCTGGACCAGCTGTCGCGGCCCCTCCTGTCGCGGGCCGTGGGCGAGACCCAGCGCGTCCTCGGCCTCACGGGGCGCCGCCCCGAGCAGCTCGCCGGGCTGTTCCTGGTGGGCGGCTCGAGCCGGATGCCCATGGTGTCCAAGGTGCTCCACGAGGGCCTGGGCATCGCGCCCACTGTCCTCGAGCAGCCCGAACTGCCCGTGAGCGAGGGCGCGGCCCTCGCCCTGGCCGGGCCCGCGCCGGTGACGCCGCCGGCGCAGATGCCCTCGCCGCCGGTGCAGTCGCCGACGGCCCCGCACTCGGCCCCGCATTCCTCGCCGCCGATGCGGTCGGGCAGCCTGCCGCCGGTCACGCCGGGCACCGACGAGACGGTCATGCTGCGCCGGGGCGAGCCCGAGAAGCCCAAGCGCCGTATCCGTCCGAAGTGGATCGCCATCGCGGCGGCCGTGGTCGTGCTCGCGATCGTGCTGCCCATCGGCTGGTTCTGGCTCACCAACCCGTACAAGCAGAAGCCGTTCGACGAAGAGCTGGCGCCGGTCGGAGCGGCCACCGCGTACAGCGGCGAGCTCAACGACGGCCTTTACCAGGTGCGCGTCTGGGACGACAAGACCCTGTTCGCCTACACGACCTCCTCGACGGACGCCAGCGGCGAGGAGCTCCACCTGCGCGCGGTCGCCACCGCCACCGGCGAACCCCTGTGGGAGAGCGACGCGGTCTTCACCGGCACCGGCTGGGACGGCAACTTCTACGTCTCCGAGGACCTCGTGGCCTTCTCGCAGGAGGTCGACACCGCCAGTGAGACCCCGTACCGCTTCTACTTCCTCGATTGGGAGACCGGCGACACGCGCAACACGGTCGACAGCGCCGACCGCACGGCCGCGCGCTCGGGCGACCACCTCGTGCTGGGCCCCTTGGGCGGCAACACCTTCACCGTGTACGACGGCGACGGCGAGACCGTCTCCAGCTGGGAGCTCGGGAACGTCGAAGAAGGCGTCACAGTGTCCAATTGGGACCTCGTGGGCACGCCGGACGACCTCAAGGAGCCGTCGCTGCGCGCCAACGGCAACGGCCGCGTGTGGGCGGTCACGAGCGACAACGTGGCGCACGTCCACGACCTCGAGTCCGGGGAGAAGGTGGCCTCCAAGGAGGTCGAGACCGTCGACGACATGTACTTCGGGTGGGACAACCTGCTGTACGTGGCGGTCGACAAGGAGACCGGCTACGACCTCAACGTCTACGACATCGACGACGGCCTGTCCCGTGTGGACGAGGAGACCGTCGAGTCCGACACGCCCGCACCGGATCAGGTGAAGGCCTGCGGCGAGAAGTTGATCTGCGTGCGCGAACCGGTCGAGGGCGCCATCGACGTCTACACCTGGCGGATCTACAACCCCGACAAGGAAGAGATCGTGCACGTCTTCGACGAAGGCGAGTACCGCTACATCACCCCGCTGGGCAACCGCATGATGGTCGAGTTCTACGAGGGCGACGACGTGCGCACCCGGATCTACGACAAGGGCTTCGACGAGGTCGGCAACGATGTCGGCGAGAGCGACTTCGAGGCCATCGACGGTGGCAGCGCCCTCAACTGGCCCGCGGCCTCGGGCTTCAGCACCAGCACCGGCAACGTGATCGGCCTCGGCCGCGACGGCGCCCGCACCTCGCTGCACATCGACCTCGAGGTCTACGCCTGCGACGCGAGCGAGACCCGGCTGTCCTGCCTCACCGTCGAGGGCATGCAGGTCTACTCCTTCAGAGACGCATAGGAAACGGGGCCGCGGCGCCGCCCGGGGGGGGGGGGGCGGGCCCCGGTTGCGCCGCGTTGCGTCGGGGGGGGGGGGCCAGCCGCCCGCCCCCCCACACACCCCCAAACTCACGCTCCCCCCCCCCCCCCCCCCCCCCCCCCGGCGCGCCCCCCCCCCGGCCCCGGATTCCGACGCTTTCAGTCGGTCGTGCGGGCCCTGCCGCGCGCCCACCAGGCGACCTGCGCCAGCGCGCCGATCGCCGGCAGTGACCAGGCCGCCGCGAGGAGAACCGGGTGCACCACCGGGATCGGGTCGCCCTCGTAATAGCCCGTGGCCGTCGTGCCGCCGAGGGTCCCCCAGGCGGCGACGACCGCGCACGCGAGGGCGCACGCGCCGTAGAAGAGACGCCGCGAGCGCACCAGCCAGGTCGTGAGGCCGAAGTACGCGGCCGCGCCCAGGAAGATCAGGACGGCCCCGACCCGCCGCTCTCCGGCCTCGGCCTCAATCGAGCCGAACTCCTCGATGGTGATCAACAGTGCCCACCCGATGAACAGCAGCAGGATCGCCTCGGCGACGTACGTCGCGACATTCGGTCGGGGCGAGCGCCAAGAGACCACGAGGAACAGGACCGGCACGGCCGCGGCCATGCCCCAGAACAGCACCTCGGAGAGTGCCGTGATCCCGCCGAGATCGGTGCCGTAGTAGGCGATCAGGAACCAGTACCAGGTCGCGGCGGCCAGCGACACCGGCACCATCAGCCAGGAGACCACCCTTGCGGTGGTGCTGGCCGACGTGAAGGCCACGGTGACCGCGACCGCCATCGCCAGCGCGCACGCGAGGACCGCCGGGCCGGCGTCGGGATCGCCGTACTCGTCCGGACCGATGCCGAGCAGCCACGTCTGGACAGGCGGATTGCTGACCAGGTAGGACAGCAGGAACAGCAGGACCACGAGCGGGCCGCCGACGATCTCGGGGTGGCGGCGCAGCCGGAAAGCGGGAGGGGCGGTCATCGGAACTCCTAGGTTCGGAGGGGTGCGGGGGCCGCGGGTGCGGCCCCCGGGAGATGCAATGCGACAGTCGAACGGGTCAGGCGGACCGGATGGTCGAACGGGTCGTGGAGTCGACCTGCAGGACCGAATCGCCTAGCGGGACAGGCGAACCGGTCAGGCCGACCGGTCGCGGGACCTGCTGCGCAGCCACCACAGGATCTGCAGCAGCGCGCCGAGCGCGGGCAGTCCGAGGAACGCCCAGACGAACAGCTCGTCCTTCGTGATGAAGTCGATCCCGGGGTAGTACGAGGTGCCGGAGTAGAGCACCCGCAGCCCGATTCCGAGGATCACGCATGCCAGCGCGGCGGCCCCGTACGCGATCCGGCGCCCCGGCAGCGGCCAGGCCGCCGCGACGAACACGGCCGCCGCAGCGAGGTAGGCGACCATGAGCACGACAGGCGCCGGCCCCTCGTTCGCGATCATGTTCACGAGGGTCGCGATGTACAGGGCGACGGCCCCGGACAGCAGCGCGCCGGCCTCGGCGACGTACGTGTCCGGCCGCGGCCGCGGCATCCGCCACGAGGCCCACAGCAGCCACGGCGCGGGCAGCGACAGCAGCACGGCGACCACGACCGCGAACCCCGGCGGCTCGTTGCTCAGGAAGATCCAGCCGAGGAAGACGGCGAACCACACGACGGGCGCGGCGGCCCACATCGCGATCGACTTCGGGGCGCTGCGCCCGACGGTTTTCGTTGCAGTGTTCATGCGCCCAGTCTCGCAACCCACAGCAACCGCTCCGCTACCAATTTCGTGCCATCGTTGTAGGGTTCCCACAACCCCACTCCACCCGATGCCCGCTTCCGCCCACCTTTTTTCTAGGTTTCCACCAAACGCGCCACCGGGCCCGCAGCAGAACAACGCACTTTTGACGTCCTCCTCGAATCGATGGAGAGGACAAGGAAGAGCAACTGATTTTTGACGTCCTCTCCGATCGAGCCGGAGACTCCACGCGAGCATGACTCGCACGGCCACTTACCTCACGGCAGCGGTGGTTACTGCTTCTGTCCGTTCGCCTCCCGGCGATCGGGGTTTCGTGCCGAGCTGGGAGCTCCCAGTCTGACCAGCGCTCTGCAGTCGTTTCGACTCTCCGCCTGGCCTGACCGGAGCCTGGCCTTTCCGTCCTGCGGCGAGCACTTCGCGCCCATAGGCGCGAAGATTGCTTTCAGCATTCTCATCTCGATCATGGGTGACGCCGCAGTTCGGACTCGCGCATGTCCAGTTGCGGATATTCAAGCCGGCCACCCCTTTCGGCCCGGTCATCGCGCCGCAGGAGGAGCACAGCTGGGTCGAAGGAAAGTGCCGGTCGACCTTCACGAAGTCACGCCCGTACCGGGCCGACTTGGACTCGATCATTCTCAGAAACTCACCCAAGGCCTGGTCGGTCGCGAGGCGTCCGAACCGCTGGTGTATCGCCGCCACATCCAAATCCTCGACATATACCGCTTGGTTCTCGCGGATGATTGCCGTGGACTGCTTATGAAGGAAGTCCTTACGCTGGTTCGCTGTGCGCTCGTAGAGTTTCGAAACCCGCAACCGCTGTTTGTCCCAGTTCTTCGAGCCCTTCTTCCTCCGACTCAGCACCCGCTGAGCCTTCGCGATTTGTTTTGCCTGCTTCTGGAGGAATCTCGGTGACTCGATTCGCTTGCCGTCCCGCAGCACCGCGAAGCAGGACAAACCAACGTCGATTCCGGTGTCGTCATCCGGATCGAGTGGAGGCAGGGACTCCCCTGGCACATCCATTACGAACGAGACGAAGTACTTCCCAGTCGGGGTCTTGATCAGGGTGACACTGGACGGCTCCACAGGGAGTTCGCGCGACCAGGCGATCGGGAGCTCCCCGATTCCGCTCAAGAAGAGCCTGCCGTTGTCTCGCAGTTTGAACGCATTCCGGGTAAAACGTGCCGATTGGCGGCGCGACCGCTTCTTGAAGAGAGGACGCCCGGACTTCGGACCACTTCGGCCGCGCCTCAGCCACTTGAAGAACCGGCTGTAGGCCTGATCGCAGTCTCGTATTGATTGCTGCAGTGGAACAGCACTGACTTCCGCGAGCCATGCTCGTTCAGGAGTCCGCTTGGCCTTTGTTATGAGCAGCTTCTGCAGGTCTGCGGACCGGGGGAACGGCATTCCTGCAGCGAGGGCCGCCTTCCGGGCGGCCACGGCATCGTTGTAGACCGTCCGCACGCACCCGAAGGTCCGGGCTGCGCGAGCGCGCTCAGGGCCTCCTGGGTAAGCGCGGAACTGGTATCGCAACTGCATGCTATTAACGATATGCGACAACCGTGCTAAAAACAGTCACACGATCGAGTGATTGTTGGCCCGAGCTCAGTCATTTCGGGGTGGCCATACCGGTCGAGTAGAATCGTCCCGTCGCACCGCGAAAGCGGCGCTGACCAGCCGCTGTAGCATCAATTGGCAGAGCGCCGCTCTTGTAAAGCGAAGGTTAGGGGTTCGAGTCCCCTCAGCGGCTCCATCGCCCGGCCTTTGGCCGGGCTTTTTTCTTGTCTCAGTTCAGCTCTCGGGCGCGGCTCGGCGGCACCATTTCCGGGATTCCCTGCTTGCCATCGAGGCGATCAGGGCGAGTGGGACCAGGCTGAGCAGGGCCAGTAGCAGGTCGGGGCCGGGGCCGTCTTCGGTGAGGTTCAGGATTGCGGCGATGAGCAGCCAGGCGGCGTAGGCCGCGGCGAGGATGATCGTCGACCAGCGGGCCCAGTTGCGGTGGAATGAGAAGCCGATGTTCAAGGCGCCCTGGACGAGTGCGAGGAGCATCGCCGCACCCGCGATCCGGGCCAGCCCTTCCTCGGCCATGTTCGCCTCGTCGCCTGCCAATGCGAGGAGTGCCGCCGAGCCGGCGTAGAGCGCGATGGCGGTGGCCGTCCAGAGGATGAGGAGCGAGGCCACGACCTGGTAGGGCGGTTGTGCGGCGCTGTCGATCTTGGGGCTGTGGCGGGGCGCGTCGCAGTCGCACCAGTCGCGGGTGGGGCGCAGGAGCAGCATGACGAGGAGCAGGGCGAACAGGAGGGTGCCGACAATGCCGGTGCCGGGGTTCGTTCCGGCTCCGGTGAGGATCGCGACGGCGAGGACGATCGCGGTCGTGATGACGACGATGCGGCGGGCCCAGTCGCGGCCGCTGCGGAGTTTGACCGCGAGGAGTCCGCAGAGGACGGCGACGGCAGTGATGAGGGCCGGTTCGACGAACTCCAGCGGGCTCCAGGCACCGGCGTAGCGGGCGCTCACCTCGAACGCCGTAGCGACGGTGGAGATCAGCGCGACCCATGTGGCGAGGGCGGTGAGCAGCCAGAGCAGCGTGATGGAGATGAGGACTGTGGCCGGGGTGCGCGGCTTCGCCGGAGTCGCGGTGGGTGGTTCGGATGGCGGCGCCGTTGTCGGCGGCTCGGACGGCTTGGAATGCGGGGCCGTCTTCGGTGTGTGAGACGGCTCGGCTGGCTCCGGCGGGCCGGACGCCGCTGTCGGCGGCGCCGTCGTTGGTGGTTGGGATGGCTCGGTTGGCTCCGGCGGGCCGGACGCTCCTGCCGGCAGCCCTGGCTCCGGCGGGTCGGACGCCTCGTTCGGCAGCGGTTCGGGCTCGGGCGTTTCCGGGGGCTCGGCTCGGTCCATGCCACGCCTTTCGATCGGCGACGGGAACACCGCTGACGTTAAGCCATCGGGCCCTCCTCCACCACCTCCACGGACAGGTCCATTTTGAGGGTCTTTCGCGTTGGGGGCCATGTCGTACCCGTGTGGGACAGTCGTCTCATTTCTTCGGTTGGTCGGAGGTGGATGCGGGTGGGAAGGGGCATGCCCTATAGGCCGGGCGCGGCGTCGCCGCGGACCGGCGCTCCCGCACCACACCGGGCGACCCGAAACCGTCTTCAGTCCTCTATGGTCACCGTGCCCGAGACCAGGCCCGCCGCGGCCTCGGCTGCGAGGGCTTCTGCCTCCGCCTCCGCTTGGGCGAGGGCGGCCCGGAGGTCTTCCAGGGCCGTGTACGCCGCGCCGCGCCGCTGCTGTTCGGCGAGGGTGATCCTGGGGATCTTCACTGAGAGCAGGCGCCGCTTCGCGCCAGTGGCGGTGCGCTTCGTCGCGGTCGGGAGGCGCGCGGCCAGCGCGGCGGCGATCCAGCCGAGGTCGACTGTGGGCTCGCAGACGACGGTCCACTGTGTTTCGGTGGTTTCTGAGCGGCGGCCGAGGCGGACTTGGGGTTCGCCCACCGGGTCGACGATCACGCATCTGGTGTCTTCGGTGGGTCCTTGCGGCTCAACGGGTTCGGTGTTGCTTCCGGGGACGATGGCCAGGTGTCCGCCGCGTTCCAGGTCGGCGAGGCTCGTCTCGGGTGCGCTTTCTTCGGCCCCGATGCCGAAGCGCGGCAGCGGGTGCCGCGCAAGACCCTCCAGGCGTTCGCCGAGGCCTGCCACGGATTCTGCGAGGCTCGCGGCGTTGCCGGTGGTGCTGGCGAGGTAGACGGCGGGGGAGATGTCGACGTCTTCGTCCCATAGCCGCATGAGCGGGACCGTGGTCGAGTCGGTGGTGGTGATGGGCGCGTCCGGTGCGGTGGTGAACTGCCGCCAGGCGTCGGCGAAGTCGGCGCCGCCGGAGACGAGGAGTTGGGTGGTCTCGCCGCGGGGGGCGAGGATCCAGATGTGCGCCTTGGCTTCCGGGGAGTCGACGACGGCGCGGAGGGCGCCCCAGCGGAGGAGTTCGGAGCGGATGCGTCGTCCGGTGCGGCGGTGGGCGACTTGGGCGGGCATGCGTACGACGGCGTGGCCGCCGGGGGCGAGGAGTGCGATGCAGTGGAGGGCCCAGGCGAGTTCGGGTTCGGTGCGGGGCGGGGTGCCGTAGGCGAGGCGCGGGTCGTCGCCGACGGCGTACTGGTTGGTGCCGCTGTCCTTGACGTTGAACGGAGGGTCGCAGACCACGAGGTCGTATCGTTCGCCCGGCAGGGATTGGAGGAGTGAGTCGCCTACGCGTGCAACGACTTCGGCGTTGTCGTCGAGGAGTCTGAGGCGCTGTTCGGCGATGGCGGTGCGGGGCGCGGAGAGGTCTTGTCCACTGAGGATGCGGCAGGGGCCGGTGCGGCGGGCGGTTTCGGCGAGGAGGTCGCCTTCGTCGCAGGCGGGGTCGTGGACCGCGGGGCGCGTGAGGCCTTGGGTGACGGCGGCGGCGATGTCGGCGAGGGGGGCGATGCCGGGCGGGACGCCGGTGCCGGCGGCTTCGCGGGCGCGTTCGATGAAGAACTCGAACAGGTCGGAGGCGGGGGTCTCGCGTTGCAAGTCCTTGAGCTGGTCGGCGATCGCGGGTTCGCTGCCGCTGAAGGCCGCGGCGACCGCGCCGAGTGCGGCTTCGGCGGTGGGGTGGGCTCCGGCGAGGGTGAACCAGAGCCGGTCGGCGCCGGTGATGTCGAGTCTGCGGCCGTGCCGTTCGGCCCACTGCTCGAGTTCGTGAAGGTCGAACCGGGGGCGGCGGGACGATTCGTCCACGGGCTCAGGGAAGTCGGTTTCGCGGCGGCGCCAGTTGCTGACGGCGTTGCGGCCGACGCCCGCGAGTCGGGCGAGGTCGGTCAGCGTGATGGTCTCGCCGGAACTGGCGTCACGGGTGGTCATGCGGCTCCCCTGTCTGGATTTATCGAATCGTAACCCACCCCCCGTTGCGGAGACTCGACACAGTCATTTAAACTCGTGAAGTGAGTTCACAAGATTTGAACTACGAACACCACTCCACAGAAGGTAGATCATGAACCTCGAATTCCCCGAGATCTCGAAGCGCCTCCTCGCCGCCTCCGGCGCCGGCCTCATCGCCCTCGCCGCCCTCTCCGCTTGCGGCGCTGAGGACACCGGCTCGGGTGACACCACGAACGCCGCCGAAGAAGCCGGCGCCCAAACCGAGGCGGAAGCCGAGGCCCCGGCGGGCGACGGCACCAGCCCCGAGGCCCCGCTCGCGGCCGGCTCCACCCTGGAGGTCGGCGACTGGAGCGTCACCGCCTCCGAGGCCACCCTCGACGCGACGGACGCGATCGTCTCGGGCGACGAGTTCAACGCGCCTCCGGCCGAGGGCTTCCAGCAGAGCCTGATCACCCTCGACGGCACGTACAACGGCACCGAGACCGGCTCGCTGTGGCTCGACGTGACCTTCGGCGTCTGGGCCGACGGCACCTTCTACGACAGCATCGACTGCATGAACACCGTCGAGAACGAGATCACCCTCGTCCCCGACGTCTCCAGCGGCGGCACCTCCTCGGGCTCGGCCTGCGTCGAGGTCCCGTCCGGCGCCGACCAGTACCTCCTCTACTTCGAGGACATCCTGAGCTTCGACGGCACCCAGTACTTCGTCGAGATCGGCTGAGCGCCCGCAGGCCGGAGGACGCGGTGACCATTGGGCGGAACCCGCGTCCTCCTTTGCGCCCCAAGCAATCCCGGGAAGCAGTCGAGTTTCCTGGCAGCTTGACCGAATTGCAACCATAGTGATCCTCGCCATGACGGACGCCGCGCCAATCCGTGATCGCCGCAAAATCCCAGGTCAGAAGCGTGACGGCCGGCGTCGTGACGATCCCTGCCGCCTCGGTAGTTGAGTCCCTCCCATATCGTCGCGCTGAATTCCCTAGCACCGCCCCACCCGATCGGCGGTGACCCACAGAAAGCAGCTCATGAACCTCAACTCCGAGACCTTCGGTCCCATCCGCCGAATCCTCGCCATCGGCGGCGTCGCCCTCGCGGGCAGCGTCGCCCTCTCCGGCTGCGGCCTCCTCGAGGACGCCGCGTCCGACAGCACGAGCGACACCGAGGTCAGCGCCGACCAGGTCGACGCCGTGGCAGAAGCCAAAGCCGGCGACTGTCTCCCCGAAGAGATGCTCGGCGCCGACCGGTCGGTCTTCGCCATCGACTGCTCCGACCCGGCCGCGTTCTGGACCATCACCGCGATCGAGGCCGACCCGGCCGTCACCGCCACCGCGGACGGCACCGGCGTCGAGGACCCGCAGCCGATCTACGACATGTGCGGCGAGACCGTCGGCGCGCAGGTCCCGGGTGCGACCTGGACCGACTGGAGCATGATCTACAACGAGACCACCCTGGCCGTCGACTACGCCTTCTGCGTCGAGGCCAACGGCATCCCGAGCAGCGAAGGCGTCACTCCGACCGTGCCCTCGGCCGCCGGCGAGTGCACGCTGCTCGCCACCACCCAGTGGAACTACGGCACCATCGACTGCGCCGCGGGCGACACCGTGATCACCTCCGTCATCGAGGTGCCGCAGGCCGAGTGGGCGACCGTCGACGCCGAGGCCCTCGCCGCCGAGTGCACCGCCAGCTACGTCCCCATGGAGGACCAGTTCGGCCGCACCGCTTCGGTGTTCTGCGTCGAGTAAACCCCTGTCGGGCTCCGGCCCGGCCTCGCGCGTTGCTCTAGCGCGCACAGACGTTCGGCCCCGAGACTCCGGTCTCGGGGCCTTTCGCTTGCCTATGTGCCTGGCGCGCTTAGGGAATGAAGACGCAGTACTCGCGCAGGTGGTGCTCGAAGGTCGGGCTGATCTCGATCACGAGCATGACCTCGCCGAGACTGCCGAACGGCCCGGACTGCTCCACCCAGTCCTGGATCTGCCGCGCGCTGCGCTCGGTCACCCCCGGCAGGGTCATGAGCACCGGCAGCGGGGCGTGGTTCAAGTCGACCAGGCCGCCGTCGTCGAACTGGCGCGGCAGGTCCGGCCGCCCGATCCCGAGCCGCTTCGCCAGCATCGGATCCGCCTCGGCCGTGCGGCGGGCCTGCTCGCGCAGCTTCCGCGCCCGGTCCACGACCTCCATGCTGGACAACCGCGCCACCGGCACCTGCGACCGCTCGGGCGGCGCCCACACCATCGACCGGATCAGCAGCAGATGCACCGTCGCACCGAACGCGCTGATGGTGATCACGGTGTTGAACACGAGCGTGACCCATTGCGGCGGCGTCAGATCATGGGCCGCGATGACGCCGCAGCCGAGGAGGATCAGGGCCGAGTACACGACCAGCGAGACGATCGTCAGGGCGTCGCGGCGGCGGCTCAGCGCGATCGCGAACGCGATCGGCGCCCCGAAGCCGCAGGTGAGCAGCGGCATGAGGGCCCAGGCGAACGTGCCGACCGCGGCCCAGCGCCTGCGGTTGCGGAGTTTCACGTCGTCGGTGGGCGGGGCATAGGGACCGAGGGCGGTCATCGAGGAGGACTCCCAGGCGAGGCGGGGGGCGGCACCGGCCACGCGGGACCCATCGGGGACGGAGCGGACCAGGTCCGCAGCAGCCGTTCGGCTTCGATGGTATCGGCATCGGCCGGGCCGAGCGCCGCGGCCATCTCGTGAACCACAGTGGACAGCTCGCGGTGCGCCTCCGGGCCTCGGCCCAGAACGGCGAGCAGGTCGGCCGCGATGCGGCGCGACCGCAGCGTGGACCGGGCCCGGTCGCCCTCCAGGCGCCGCTGCCGCTCGATGACCCGCGTGAGCCCGGTCAGCGCGCTCGCGGCATTCCCAAGGGCCGCAAGGCATTGCGCGGCCCGCATCTGGCAGTGCAGGGCCAGCGCCGGGTCGGGGCTCTCGAAGTCCTTGGCGAGGGCCCGGAACGCGCTCAGTGCGCCGTTGTAGTCGCCCATGCCGAAGGCCCGGTCGGCCTCGGCGATGCGGTCGCGCCCGTGCGGTGCGGTGGCGACCGCGGTCTGCGAGGCGGCGAGCGCCGCGACCCGGGCGGGGGCGAGGGGCGCCCGGAACGGCCAGGTCGGGTCGCCGCAGTCGTGTGCGGGAGCGTTGGAGGCCGGAGCGGCGGCGAGGAGGGCGGCGAGTCGCAAGTGGATCGCGGCGGCGTCGGAGCCGCGTTCGGCGGGTTCCTTCGAGAGGAGGCGGGAGACGAGGCCGTCGAGTTCGGCGGGCAGGTCGGGGCGGTGGCGGCGCACGGGGTCGGGCAGTTCCTTGAGGTGCGCGGTCTGGACCTCGTAGGCGGAGCCGCGGTCGGCGAAGAGCCGTTCGCCCGTGGCCATCTCGTAGAGGAGCGCGCCGAGGGCGTAGAGGTCGGCGGCGGGCCCGGCGGGCTGGGCGCGGATCTGCTCGGGGGCCATGTAGTTGAGGGTGCCGGGCTTGTCGCCGGTCATGGTGAGGCGGGAGACGTCGGGTTCGAGGACGGCGGCGATGCCGAAGTCGACGACGTGCACGAGGCCTTCGGGGCCGACGATGATGTTGGCGGGCTTGAGGTCGCGGTGGACGACCTGCTTCGCGTGGGCGGCGGCGAGGACGGAGGCGAGCTGCGCGCCGACGGCGAGGGTCCAGTCGCCGGGGAGCGCGCCGGTCTCGTCGAGGAGGTCGCGGAGGTTGAGGCCGGGGAGGTAGGCCATGACGAGGTAGAGCTCGCCGGAGGCCTCGTCGAGTCCGGCGTCGAAGATGGCGGGGACGCCGGGGTGCTGGATCTGGGCGGTGACGCGGGCTTCGCGGCGGAAGCGGGCGGCGGCCTCGTGCCGCTGGGGGCCGTCGAGGAGGTCGGGTTTGACGACCTTGACGGCGACTTCGCGTTCGAGGTGGAGGTCGAGGCCCTGCCAGACCCGGCCCATGCCGCCGGCGCCCACGGGCCGGACGAGCCGGTACCGGTCGCCGAAGACCTGGGGAGTGCTCACGGTACAAGCATGCCCGGCGCGTCCCGGATTGCGCAGGCCGGACCCTCGGGGAGCGGGCGGTGTCGCCTGGGGAGCGGTTTCGTATTGCGGTGCAACGGTGTTCAGGCTGCGGCCGCTGCGTCGCGCGACTCCTTGCGCGGGGGCGGCGCGGCCGGCGTCCTGGAGCGGCGGGTTCCGGTGCGCGGACCGTTGTGGACGGGGTTGCCCGTGATTGCGGCGGATCGTGCCGAACCCGTCCCTTCATCGTCGAAGCGGTGTCGAACGGACGCGGTTACCGATGAGTTCACTTCGCCCCTGGGGACACTTGCGACTCACGCGCGGTAGGAGTGAAACACCTGCGTAATACGTAGATAGAACCTTAAAGATTTCCTGTGCCCGCGTTGACTCGGACATGTGGTGGACGCTACAGTTCTTCACAATCACCCTTCCTAGTGAACGCGCATTCACCCCCACCGGTGAACCCCCAAAGTGGTAGGGAGCCCTATGCCGACGGCGATCTCAGACCAGCGAAGCGTTCGACTGCGCACAGTGGACGGACTCACTGCGCTCGGCATACCTGCGCCCCCCTCGCAGTTCCCCCTCCCCTTCCCCGCCGGCCAGCTCCCGCGACTGCGCCCCCGCGGCCACGTCGAGGCCCGCGCCGCGATCCTCAACATCGTCCAGGCCCGCGTCTTCGACATGCCCGAGGAACTGGCGATGCGCTGGCTCCTCGACGCGCACGTCCTCGACCACCTCTCCCCGGACGAATGGGGCTTCATCGCCTGCGGCCGCGGCGAACGCGCCCGCTACGCCGACCAGCTCGAGAGCCTCTACACCGTCTCGTGGCTGCTCGGCCTCGTCGACCACCTCGACCCGGCCGTGCCCTGCAGCGAAGAACTCCCCGAGCTGCTCCCGGACCTGCGCCGCCCCGAGACCTTCGGCGCCTGGCGCGACCGCCAGCTCACGCCCACGCGCGACCCCGCGGTGATCGCCGAGATGCTCGACCTCTACTACTGCCTCGACTGGATCTGCGACCAGGCCCGCCGCGCCGGGCAGGCCCCGCCCCGCGGCGTCGACGACAACCTGGTCTGGCACCGCCGCTGGGCCCTCGAATGGGCCGTGGTCTTCGCCGACGAGCGGCCCGTCCACTGGGATGAAGTGCGGCTGTGAGGCAGGCCCGCGAAAGCGGCTGACTATATTCATGGGATGAATTCGCCTGAACTGCCGAAGACCGCGCTGACCCAAGACGCCATCCGCAAGGCCCCCAAAGTCGTCCTCCACGAGCACCTCGACGGCGGCCTGCGCCCCCAGACGATCATCGAGATCGCCGACGAGATCGGGCACCCCCTGCCCGCCCACGAGCCTGAGGCCCTGAAGAACTGGTTCTTCGAGGCCGCCGACTCCGGCACCCTCGAGCGCTACCTCGAGACCTTCGCGCACACCGTCGCCGTCATGCAGCGCGCCGACGACTGCTTCCGCGTCGCCTCCGAAGCCGCCCAGGACCTCGCCGCCGACGGCGTCGTCTACGCCGAACTCCGGTACGCCCCCGAGCAGCAGCTCCTCGCCGGCCTCAGCCTCGAAGAGGTCGTCGAGGCCACCCTCGCCGGATTCGAAGAGGGCCAGCGCCTCGCCGCCGCCGCGGGCAGCCCCATCACCGTGCGCACCCTCCTGTGCGGCATGCGCCACGCCGACCGCACCAAGGAGATCGCCGAGCTCGCGGTCGCCTACCGCGACAAGGGCGTCGTCGGATTCGACATCGCCGGCGGCGAGATCGGCAACCCGGCCGAGCGGCACGTCGAGGCGTTCGACTACCTGCGCCGCGAGAACATGCCGTTCACCATCCACGCCGGGGAGTCCTGCGGCCCCGAGTCGATCTGGGGCGCGGTCGCCGTGTGCGGCGCGAACCGCATCGGCCACGGCGTGCAGCTCATCAAGGACATCGACCTCACCGGCGACGAGGCGAAGCTCTCGAATCTCGCGCACTACATCCGCGACCGCCGGATCGCCCTCGAGGTCGCGCCGTCCTCGAACCTCCAGACGGAGGGCGCCGAGTCGATCGAGACGCACCCGATCAAGGCCCTCTACGACCTCGGGTTCCGCGTCACGGTGAACAACGACAACCGCCTCCAGAGCCGCACCAGCGTCTCCCGCGAGTTCCAGATCCTCTCCGAGACGTTCGGCTGGGGCTGGGCCGAGGTCAAGCGCTGCACGGAGAACGCGATGAAGGCCTCGTTCCTGCACCACCCGGAGCGCCGCCGGATCCTCGCCGAGGTCATCCGCCCCGCGTACGCCGCGCTGGAGTCCACTGGGGCTGAGTAAGCTCGGTTCCATGCACGTATACACCGCCCCTGTCGTCGTCCCTGTTGCGGACGAGCCGATTCGCGAGGGCGCGGTCGGGGTCGACGACGGGCGGATCGCCTACGTCGGCCCCGCCGCCGACGCCCCCGAAGCCGAATCGACCACCGCTTTCGACGGCGTGCTCACCCCCGGGCTCGTCAACGCCCACACCCACTTGTGCTACTCCGCGTTCGCCGACATGTACGGCAACGAGAAGGAGTTCTTCGAGTGGATCCAGGACTTCGCGCGCCGCAACCCCACGACCGCCGATGAGGCCTGGAAGGCCTCCGTCCAGCTCGGCATCGACGAGTCGATCGCGCACGGGGTCACCGCCGTCGCCGACATCGTCACGCCCGCAGCCGGTTTCGAGCCGCTCTTCGCCTCGGACCTGGCCGGGGTCGCGTACTGGGAGGCGTGCTTCATCGACGGCGCCCGCTGGGAGGGCAACCGGAGCGCGTGGCGCGAGATCGTCACCGACAGCCGGGCCGTCAACAACTCGGACGTGGCCGTGGGCATCAGCCCGCACACCCTGTACACGCTGGGCACCGAGGTCGGCAAGAGCCTCGCCGAGCTCGCGCGCACCCTCGACATCCGCCTCCACCCGCACCTCGCCGAGACCATGCACGAGGACATGTTCGTGCGCCGCGGCTCCGGCCCGTTCGCGTTCATGAACCGCCGCGCCGGTCTCGCGCTCGAGATCGCGGACGGCGGCACCGGGCTCTCCCCGGCCGCCCACATGGAGAAGGTCGGCTGGCTCGGCGCCGATTCGCATGTCGCGCACGGGGTCCACCTCGACAAGGCCGACCGCGAGATCCTCCGCAACCTCGGCACCCCGGTCGCGCTCTGCGCCCGCTCGAACGCCCGCCTCGAAGCCGGGGAGCCGCCCGTCGCGGCCTACCGTGCCGAAGGCAACGTTGTGGCGATCGGCACCGACTCGCGAGCTTCCAGCCCCGACCTTGACGTCGCCGCCGAATGGCCGCTGCTGCGCAAGCTCGCGCTGGCCCAGGGTGACGGCGGCGAGGGCCTGAACGAGTGGCTGGTCCGCGCGGCCACCGAGGGCGGCGCGAAGGCCCTCGGCCGGGACGACATCGGGGCCATCAAGGTCGGCAACCGCGCCGACCTCGCGGTCTTCGACGTCGACACCGAAGGCGACCCGTACACGGCGCTCGTGAACGGCGCGGCCGGAAACTGCACCGCCACGGTGCTTAAAGGCAGTCTCATCCAGCGGTAGACCGTGAATAACGCTTCGATCTCGTCGCTTGTCGATCGGCCCCGCATCCGCGATGCTGAATAGGGCCTGAACGCAGGCTGAACGACTTCCTTCACCGGAGAGGCTCGCCTCTCTGTGTATCCCCTGGAGAAGGCGGGGCGCGCATGCGCGCCCCGCCGTTTTTTATTGCCTCCGTCAAGCGGGACACCGGCCCGCAAACCGGTGGAACCAGCGGTTATCCGACGAAGGCCTACGAGTGCGTCGCTCTCTGTGACAACCGGCACGCCGTTGCTATCGGTAGGGTTACACGGGATAACGGTTCGGTTTCATAGATCGACATCACAGCTTCCATGCGTCAATGTGGTCGTGTAGCGCAGACCGCACTTGAGGGATCTCTCAGGGTCATCCCAGCCGGGATGGACACCGGTCCGCGCCACTGGTGAACCGGACCCGACAAGGAGGCGCCATGCACCGCTCGCCCGAGCGCAACGCATCGCCTTCCGGTGCGCCCCAGGCGTTCCAGTCACCCCATCCCGGAATTCACTCCGCAGCTCTGCTCCAGGGCGAGCGAGCGGCTCCCTGCTCCCTCAGGGCCGCCCGCGCCGCGTTACCCCGCGCGCGTCCGATATAACCCCTTGATCCGCCGGGGCCCACACCGACAGGGCTCCGGCGGATTTTCTGTTTCCCGTGTGCAAGGCTGTGCGAGTGATCGAGGCGAACGAAGCGAATACCCCGCGTAAAGAACCCGGCCGCATCGCGGCGATGTTCGACCGGGTCGCGCCGGGCTACGACCGCACCAACACCGTGATGGTCGCCGGGCAGGACAAGCGGTGGCGCAAGGCGACCCGCGAGGCCCTGAGCCTCCAGCCGGGCGAGCGCTGCCTCGACCTCGGCGCGGGCACCGGCGTCTCCACGGCCGAGCTCGCGAAGTCGGGCGCCGACGTCGTGGGCGTCGACTTCTCCCTCGAGATGCTCAAGCACCACAGGGACCGCCAGGTGCCGCTGGTGAACGCCGACGCGCTGCGCCTGCCGTTCGCCGACGACGCGTTCAACGCCGTCACCGGCTCCTTCTTCATCCGCAACGTCGTCGACCTCGACGCCTGCCTCACCGAGATCCGCCGCGTCCTCGCGCCCGGCGGCCGGATGGTCCTGTGCGAGGTCTCCCAGCCGGTCTGGAAGCCCTACCGCAAGGCCCACGGCGTGTTCGTCAAGCACGTGCTGCCGAAGGTCGCCTCGCGCGTGGCCTCCGACCCGGAGGCGTACCAGTACCTCTCCGACACGACGATGGCCTGGCCCGACCAGGCCGAGTTCGCCGACCGCATCGTCAAGGCCGGCTTCCGGAAGGTCGCCTGGCGCAACCTCGCCGGCGGCGCGGTGGCCATGCACCGCGGCTTCAAGTAGAAGGCGCAGCAAGCAGGCGGGCAGAGGTGCGCCGCCCGGCCGCATGGTGGGTGCGGCGCGGACGGCGCGTGCGGGCCGGGATTTGACGATCACCTGCCCGCGGCTGTGGGGCCCGCCCCGTGGTCGGGCCCAGCGGCCGCCCGGTGCTCGGGACCGGCTGCCTCAGTTCAGTTGGAACGAGCGCTTCGAGAGCCCCATCCAGTACCCGTCGATCACCGTGGCCGCGGCCTGCTCCTGCTCGCTCGCGGCCCCATAGGTCACGAACAGCGGCACGTAGTGGTCCACAGTCGGGTGCGCGTACGGCATCCCCGGTGCCTCCGAGCGATAGCGCGCCAGCTCCTCGATGTCGCCGCGCGCCAAGGCGTCCGCGGCCCAGTCGTCGAACTCCGCGGACCAGCCGGGCACGTTCTCGGGGCGGCGGAAGTCCAGGAACGGCAGGCCGTGGGTCATGAACCCCGACCCGACCACCAGGTAGCCCTCCTCGCGCAGCGGCCGCAGCCGCGCCCCGATCGCCATGAGGCGGTCCGGGTCGTGGGTCGGGATCGACATCTGCAGCACCGGCACGTCCGCGTCCGGGTACATGACCTTGAGCGGCACCCACGCGCCGTGGTCGAGCCCGCGGCTCGCGTGCTGGTGCAGCGGTTCGGAGTCGGGCATCGCCGCGGCGACCCGGCGCGCCATCGCGGTCGCGTCCGGCGTCTCGTACCGCATCTGGAAGTACCGCTCGGGGAAGCCCCCGAAGTCGTACACGAGCGGGGTCCCGGCCGCGGGGCTGGAGATCATGAGCGGCGCGGCCTCCCAATGGGCCGAGACGATGAGGATGCCCTTGGGCCGCGGCAGGCCCTGCGCCCAGGCGAAGAGCTCGCCCATCCACGCGGCCTCGTCGAACAGCGGCGGCGCGCCGTGGCTCAGGTACAGCGCGGGGAGGGCGCCGTCCTCGGGCGCCCAGTCGCGGCGCTCGGCGGCGGCGGGCGCGGTGGCCTCGAGGAAGGCGTCGAACGCGGCGCCGGGCCTGGCACTCATCTGCTCACTCCTGAATCGTTGAACCTTCAACGAACCTAGCGCGGGATTCTTGATGTATCAAGTAGTCCAGTTAAGCTTGTTGCATGAGTGATGAAGCGCCCTGGCTCGACGAAGCGGAGATGACGACCTGGCTGGCGCTCATCGGCGTCGTCATGCGGCTCCCCGGAGCCCTCGAAGTGCAGCTGCGCCGCGACGCCGACCTCAACCATTTCGAGTACTGCGTCCTCGTCGGCCTCGAGCACGCCGAAGGCGGCACGATGCGCATGAGCGACCTCGCCTTCCTCTGCAACGGCTCGCTCTCCCGCCTCTCCCACGTCGCCCGCCGCCTCGAGAGCGAAGGCCTCATCGAGCGCTTCGCCTGCCCCGACGACGGCCGCTCCACCCTCGCCCGCCTCACCGACGACGGCCGCGAACGCCTCGCCCAGGCCGCGCCCGGACATGTCTTGCTCGTCCGCAGCCTCGTCTTCGACGAGCTCGACGACACCGAGATGCGCCAGATGGGCGAGTTCGCCAAACGCGTCCTCGCCCGCATACAGGCCTGACACTCCGAATTCAAGTCTGGTCCGTGTTGCTTTGGGTCGTTATAGTGAGCGAAAGATTCGTTCCTGACCCCCGAGGACTCGAACCATGCCCCTTGCGTCCCAGGTAACTCCGCCGTACCCGAAGGCCGCCCATGGCCGGCGCTGACGTCTTCGCCATGGACCCGGACGAGGTCCGCAAATCCGTCGAGATCCTCTTCGAGATCGAAGCCGAAGCCGACAGCCAGGCCGCCTCGATGGCCACCGCCAACACCGAAGCCGCCGGCCCCCTCAAAGACGCCGCCACCGCGCTCGGCCCCGCCCTCGAAGCCGCCGGCGAATGGTGGCGGGTCCACCGCGCCGGCGGATTCTGCGGCCTCCTCGGCAACACCGGCGAATACCTCGCCGTCTGCGCCGAAGAAGCGGTCGAAGTCGACGACTACAACGCCGGCACCTTCGCATCCGTCGCCGGCGACCTCTACCCCGAGCGCCCCAACGCCAACGCCTCCTCCCGGCGGGGCGGGTGACCCATGAGCGAAATGACCTGGGAGCACCTCCGCGACCTCGACTGCGGCGCCGTCCGCACCCTCGGCGACACCTGGAAGACCTACATCGACCAGCAGCTCGCCCACACCGAGCGCCTGCGCACCGACGTCATCGAAGGCCACCTCGGCACCGAGCACTACGAGTCCGACACCGCCACACAGGTGCGCGACCAGATCGGCATGACCGCCGACCGCTACGAGGACGACCTCTCCGACTACGCCAGCACCCGCATCGCCACCACCCTCCTCGAAGCCGCCGACGCGTTCGAGAAGGAGCAGAACGAGCTCAAAGAACTCGTCCCGCTCATCGAGCAGCACGACTTCGACATCGAAGGCCCCCACAGCGAATACGACGTCAACCTCTCCGGCGGCCTCCACCGCGCGATCCTCACCCTCAACCCGCCGCAGTGGCTCTGCGACATGTGCGGCGTGAAGAAGCCCGACGGCTTCTGGGACATCGACACCCTCAAGGTCCTCTTCGACAGCGTCGACCTCTACGGCACCGCCATCGGCCTCGCCGGCCAGTACCAGGACTGGCTCCGCGCCGTCATGTCTCGCGCCCACGACGCCGACGACGAAGCCGCAGCCGCCCTCGCCGAGATGCACGAGAACCCCGCCGAACTCCCGCCCCACCTCGGCGCGACCTACGACGACCTCGTCGACGACTACAAGGAAGGCGTCACCGAAGAGGTCGCCGACGAGGCCGAGGCCATCGCCGACGGCACCTCCGGCCTGTCGCCCGAACAGGTCAACCAGTGGTGGGAAGGGCTCAGCGAGACCGAGCGCCGAGCCCTCATCGACGAGCACCCCGAATGGGTCGGCCCCGTCGACGGCATCCCCACCGAAGCCCGCGACACCGCCAATCGCACCGTCCTCGACCGCGACATCGACGCACTCGACACCCGGATCGCCGCCGAAGAGCAGGCACTCCAAGGACTCGACCCCGAATCCGACGAGTACCAGAACGCCAAGGAAGCACTCGACGGCCTCAAAGGCGACCGCAACGACCTCGCCGGACTCCAAGACCGCATCACCAACGACGACGGCACTCCCCGCCTCGCCGAAGGCCCCGAACCGCAGCAGCCGTACTACCTGCTCGGATTCGGCACCCAGGACAACGGCCGCGCGATCGTCTCGATCGGCAACCCCGACACCGCGGACAACGTCAACACCCTCGTCCCCGGCACCACCGCGAACCTCTCCGGAGCCGGCGGCCTCCTCCACCGCGCCGAGACCATGCAGAGCGACGCGCAACTCTCCTCGCCCCACACCTCGAACGCGACCATCGCCTGGCTCGGCTACGACGCCCCCGACACGATCGTGCCCGAGGCCATGCAGGAGCGATGGGCCGACGGCGCGAGCGAAGACCTCGAGAACTTCACCGAGGGCCTCAGCGCCACCGGGCGGGAGGACACCAACCACACCCTCACCGGGCACTCATACGGCACCACCGTGATCGGCCACGCCGCCACCAAGGAGGGCGTCGACGCCGACAACCTCGTCTTCGTCGCCTCCCCGGGCGTCGGCACCGACACCGCCAGCGCCCTCGGCGTCGACGAGGACAACGTCTGGGCCACCAGGAACTCCCTCGACCCGATCCACCTCACACCGGACTTCCTCCACGGGGCCGACCCCACCGGCGACGACTTCGGCGGCAACGCGTACCACAGCGACACCGGCGCCTGGAACGCCAACAACCACAGCACCTACTGGGACGACACCAACATGGCCGGACGCGAGACCCTCGCCGACATCGCCACGGGACAGCGATGACGCACCCCGCGCCGACCCGGATCGCGATGGCAACGCGTCCTCGCCGCACTGCCGCCGGTCCACAGCATCCTGGAGGACGCCATGGACAACCCGCCTGAACCGCAGTACACCCAGGCCGAGGCTTACGCGCCCATGGAGGCCGCGGCGGCGGACGCCGTCGCAGTGCTCCCGGACTTCCCCGGCTTCAAAGAGCGCATCTGGGGAGAGCTGCCCGCGACCCACAACGGGATCGACGTGCAGGGGTTCACGATTGTCGAGATCACCTACGTCTTCTCCCTCCCCGACTCCGGAACGCCGCTGGTCCGCGAGACCTACCTCGACGTGCTCCGCGAGCACTGGACCGCACTGGGCTACAGGATCACCCGCGACGCCGTGAAGGAGAAACCCGACCGCGTCGACCGCAGCCTGGTCGCGATCCGGCCCGACGGCATCGCCCTCTGGTACTGGGCCGCGGGCTACACCGTGCTCCGGGTCCAGTCCGGCCCGGTGACGGCCAGCGATCACGACGCAATCGAATACCTCCCGCCCACCGGGGGAGTGAGGCCCGGCGGCCGCTACGACAAGGTCGGCAAGTACTTCCCCGAAGGCATACCGGCCGACCCCGACGTGGTCGACCCCTTCGACTCGCCCGACTCATACGAAGACTCCCTGTGACCCGCACCAGGGGAATCGGGAGAGCGGGGCACGACTCCGAAACCCCTGCTGCGACCCGCACCAGGAGCGCCGGGCTCGCCGCCACGGCACTCGCGCTCGGAATGGCAGCCACCGCATGCACCGGGCCGCAAGTGAACGAGGAGTTCAACGACACCGAAGCACTGGCCGCCATGGAGAGCTTCATCGCCGAGTCGATCGCGGAGCTCGAGAACTTCCCGGGCTTCCAGTCGCGACTCGTCGACCTCGAAGAGTGCCTGCACGGCGTGGACCGCAACGAGTCGCTCAACGGACATGACACCGTCCACCTCTCCTACGTGTTCCCTGAATCGAGCTGGGAGGACCCGCTGGTGCGGGAGACCTACCCGGAGGCGCTGGCCGAGTTCTGGAAGGCCGAGGGCCATGAGGTCGAGGTCGACCGCGACGACACGGGCGCCCTCTCGAGAGTGAGCGCCGTGCGCGACGACGGCATCGGCCTCTACTACCGGGTCCTGGGTCAGGTCGTCATCGACGCCTCCCTCGGCGGCGGACCCGAATGCGTCGAAGCGGACGAGGACTTCACGGTCCCCGCGCCACTCGGCGGCGTCCAGCCCGAACACGACAGCATCCCGGAAGGCACGCAAGTCGACGGCGGATGAACGACGCCGGAGCGACGGTCGAAGCCGCCATGGACTCCGATCGTGTCGGGGATCGTTCCGCCGCCCTGTCGCTTCGCCGGGCTGCTGATCTCAAGGGGGAACACCGAACTTCGGCGGCATGGCCGAGGTCGGGAGGTCCCTGCTCGGGATCGGTGCCGGTGACACGCTGGCGGGTCTTGCTCGAATCGCAAGTGCCTCACTGCAAGGCACTACCTTCTGATCGGGGTGGTGGCCCCTACAGAACATCGTCCACCCAATCACGGCCCATCGGGGGCGCGGACAGCTGCGGGCGATGGCAAGGGATGAGATCTGGAACCCCCGATGGGGGCTGAGTGCCTCGAAATAAGTCGGTTTGTCGGCGGCCAGAGGCTGTCTTAGTCTGCTTTCACCGAAGGTGACACCTGTACGAATTTCCTGTCCCTGTACGTATCTCAATTATCCCCGAAGTAGACCAGGCCGTCATCACCCACAGGTGTACAAGGTATTCATGTTTCGACCGACCTGGTTGCGGCCCAACCGAACACGATCCGAGCCCCGCGACTTCACCCTGCCCCGCGACACCCCTTCGTCGCCGCCCGCCGCCCCGAAACGACCCGCAGCCCCGCCACCGGCCCGCACCCCCAACCCACCGCTTCGTCGCCGACCGCCTGAACCCCGCCCAATAACCAACCGGGCACAGCAAAACGCCCGCCGGATCCTCCTGATGCCTAGGAGGACCCGAGCGGGCGCTTCAGCGTTCTTGTCGTGTCGCTTAGTTGGCGAGGGCGGCGCGGCCGGCCTTGAGGGCCGCGGCGGTCTCGACGACGCGCTCGGCCTGGGCTGCGGCAGCGGCCAGCGTGGTGTCGTCGATCTCCGTGCCGTTCCAGTGCGAGACACCGTAAGGCGAGGCGTTGGCGAACAGGGTCTCGTTCGAGTAGCCGGGGGCCACGACGATGCCGCCGAAGTGGTGGAACGAGTTGTACAGCGCGAGCAGCGTGGACTCGTTGCCGCCGTGCTTGCCGGAGGCCGCGGCGAAGCCGGAGTAGACCTTGCCGGCGAGCTTGCCCTGGAACCAGAGGCCGCCGAGGGTGTCGATGAACTGCTTAAGCTGCGACGCCACGTTGCCGAAGCGGGTGGGGGAGCCGAGGAAGACCGCGTCGGCCCAGTCGACGTCGTCCGGGGTGACCTCGGCGATGTCGGCGGTGTTCTTGACGTTCTCGGCCCATGCCGGGTTCGAGTCGATCGCGGCCTGCGGGGCCAGCTCGGCCACGCGGCGCAGGCGCACTTCGGCGCCGGCCTTCTCGGCGGCAGCGGCGATGGCGCGGGCCAGACCGGTGACGTTGCCGGTGGCGGAGTAGAAGGCCACGGTGACCTTGACAGGCTCGGACATGTTCCTACCTCTTCCAGGGAGAACGAACTTTAGATAGTTCAGATTTGAAGTACCCATCGACCATACGGGTCCCTCGGGGAAGTTTCAAATTTGAACGATGTGTCGCTGGCCACGTTGCCTCGGCCGCGCGGATCCCCTTGGCGGGGCGGCGAATGCGTGCGCGGCACTTGTTACGAGAGTGTTTCAAGGTGTTGCGTGTGGCAAGGGTGATCGACTGTCGGCTTTATCACTCGTCCGTCGCGCGTCACGCCAGGCGCTCGCCTCGCTCCCGCAACTCTGGTCAACGCACGCCTGTATGCATCGTGACCTCGAATAATGACAACTTAGGCGGACCTAAGTGACAGGGCGTAGATAGCGGAGTTCTAGACTTGCGGCAAACGCTTGTGAAGATCTTCACAAGCCCCATGGTCGTTACAAGGATCACCGCCCCGTTCGCCTGAGAGGACGCCCGTGACCACTCACGCAACCCCGGAGGCCGACGTCGTCGTCGTCGGCGCGGGACCTGGTGGTTCGGCCGCGGCCTACCACCTGGCCTCCCGGGGACTCGACGTCCTGCTGCTGGAGAAGACCGTCTTCCCCCGCGAGAAGGTCTGCGGCGACGGCCTCACCCCCCGCGCCGTCGCGCAACTGCTCAAGATGGGCGTCGACACCTCCGAGTCCGCCGGCTGGATCCGCAACCGCGGCCTCCGCGTCGTCGCCGACGACATCGCCATCGAGCTCGACTGGCCCGCCCTCGAGGACTTCCCGGACTACGGCCTCACCCGCACCCGCCTCGACTTCGACCAGATTCTCGCCGACCGCGCCGTCGCCGCCGGGGCCGATCTCCAGTGCGGCGTCAAGGTCACCGCGCCGGTCTTCGACCTCGCCGGGCGCGTCTGCGGGGTCACCGCGGTCAAGGACGGCGAGCAGGTCGCCTACCGCGCGCCGCTGGTCATCGCCGCCGACGGCGTCTCCGGCCGCCTCGCACTCGCCCTGGGCCTCAAGCGGGACGAGAAGCGCCCCATGGGCGTCGCGGTCCGCCAGTACTACAAGTCCGAGGCCAAGCACGACGACGACTACCTCGAGTCCTGGCTCGCGCTGCGCACCGCCGCCGAGCCCGACGTGCTGCAGCCCGGCTACGGCTGGATCTTCGGCCTCGGCGACGGCCGCGTCAACGTCGGCCTCGGGGTGCTCAACTCCTCCGAGGGCTACGGCAAGACCGACTACCGCGCGCTGCTTCGCGACTGGCTCGCCAACACCCCCGAGGAGTGGGGCTTGGCCGACGAGGCGAACGCCGACGGCCCCGTCCGCGGCGCCGCGCTCCCCATGGGCTTCAACCGGACCCCGCACTACAGCCGCGGCCTCATGCTCGTCGGCGACTCCGGCGGCATGGTCAACCCCTTCAACGGGGAGGGCATCGCCTACGCCGTCGAGGCCGGCGAGGTCGCCGCGTCCGTCGTCGCCGAAGCGTTCAAGGCCCGCTCGGTCCCGCGCCGCGAAGCGGTACTGCGCACCTACGCCGACAAGATGGACGACCTCTGGGGCTCGTACTACCGCATGGGCGGCATCTTCTCGCACCTCATCGGCAAGCCCGCCGTCATGAAGCTGTGCACCGAGCACGGCCTGAAGCGTCCCGCGCTCATGCGCGTCGTGTTGAAACTGCTGGCGAACCTCACCGACCGACCCGGGCGCGACACCGCCGACCGGATCGTCAACGGGATGCGCATCGTCACGCCGACTCTGGGAAGGAGGGTCTGAGAACGTGGAAGTCTATGTGCCCGTAGTGATCATGTTCGCGATCGGCGCCGGGTTCGGCATCGTCTCGGTGGTCGCCTCGCGCATCACCGGCCCGCACCGCAAGAACCGCGCCAAGTACGACCCTTACGAATGCGGCATCGAACCGGCCCCCACGACCTCGGGGCCCACGAAGTTCCCGGTGAAGTTCTACCTCACCGCGATGCTGTTCATCGTCTTCGACATCGAGATCATCTTCCTCGTGCCGTGGGCGGTCCACCACGACGTCCTCGGGATCTTCGGGTTCTGGGCCGTCTTCATGTTCATCGCCGCGCTGTTCGTCGCCTACGCCTATGAATGGCGCCGCGGCGGACTGGACTGGGACTGAGGAACCGACATGGGTGTAGAAGAGAAACTCCCGCAGGGCATCATCCTCACTTCCGTTGAGGCCCTGGTGAACTGGACCCGCAAGGCCTCGATGTGGCCCGCCACGTTCGGCCTCGCCTGCTGCGCCATCGAGATGATGGCCACCGGCGCCGCCCGCTACGACACCGGCCGCTTCGGCATGGAGGTCTTCCGCGCCTCCCCGCGCCAGGCCGACCTGATGATCGTGGCCGGGCGCGTGAGCCAGAAGATGGCCCCCGTCCTGCGCCAGATCTACGACCAGATGCCCGAACCGAAGTGGGTCCTGTCGATGGGCGTGTGCGCCACCTCCGGCGGCATGTTCAACAACTACGCGATCGTGCAGGGCGTCGACCACGTCGTACCGGTCGACATGTACCTCCCCGGCTGCCCCCCGCGCCCGGAGATGCTGCTCGACGCGATCCTCAAGCTCCACGAGAAGGTCCAGCACGAGCCCCTCGGCGAGAAGCGCCGCCAGGCCCTCGCCGACCTCCCCGAGCCGATCGTCAAGCCCGGCGCGATGCCCTCCTCCTACCGCTTCAACAAGGAGCGCAAGAAGGAGTGGACCGAGGCCGTGGAGGCGGGTACGGAAGAGCAGCTCCGCATCCGAAAGGCGGTGGCGAAGCGATGACATCCGATCCCACGGGAACGGGCAGCGCGGGCCCGGACGACGTCCAGCCCGTCGGCATGCAGCGGTCCAAGGGCCTCTTCGGCGTCGCCGACACCGGCGACACCTCCGGCTTCGGCGGCCTCGTGCAGGCCACGCCGAGCGCGGGGGAGATCGTCTCCACGCCGGCGCCGCTCGGCGGCTACTTCGACGAGATCGTCGGAGCCCTGCGCGAAGCGCACGGCGACGAGATCACCCGCGCGGTGATCGTCGACCGCGGCGAGCTCACCATCCACATCGCGCCCGACCGCCTCGCCGAGGTCTGCCAGACGATGCGCGACGACGAGAGCCTGCGCTTCGAGCTCTGCAACTCGGTGTCCGGTGTGGACTACCCGGACCAGCGCAACCGGCTCCACGTCGCCTACCACCTGACGTCGATGACGTACCGGCGCCGCGTGCGCCTCGAAACCGCTGTGGGCCTTGACAATCCCACCGTGCAGTCGGTGACCGCCGTGTACCCGACCGCCGACTGGCAGGAGCGGGAGGCGTACGACATGTTCGGCGTCGTCTTCGAGGGCCACCCGCACCTCACCCGCATCCTCATGCCCGACGACTGGGAGGGCTTCCCGCAGCGGAAGGACTACCCGCTCGGCGGCATCGCAGTCGAGTACAAGGGCGCGCACATCCCGCCGCCCGACGAGAGGAGGGCTTACAAGTGACCGCCACTGAGAACGCCCAAGACGCTTACGCCGCAGAGCGCGACACCACCGAAGGCCGCGTCTACACCGTCACCGGCGGGGACTGGGACGAGCTCGTCGCCTCGGTCGACCCGGTCAGCGAAGAGCGCCTCATCGTCAACCTCGGCCCGCAGCACCCGTCCACGCACGGCGTGCTCCGCCTGGTCTGCGAGCTCGAAGGCGAGACCGTGCGCTCGGTCCGCCCCATCGTCGGCTACCTCCACACCGGGATCGAGAAGAACCTCGAGTACCGCAACTGGACCCAGGGCACGACCTTCGTGACCCGCGCCGACTACCTCGCGCCGATCTTCAACGAGACCGCGTACTGCCTCGCGGTCGAGAAGCTGCTCGGCGTCACCGTGCCCCGGCGCGCCGACGTGATCCGTGTGATCATGATGGAGCTCAACCGCATCAGCTCCCACCTCGTGGCCCTCGCGACCACCGGCATGGAGCTCGGCGCGCTCTCGATGATGATCTACGGCTTCCGCGACCGCGAGAAGATCCTCGACATCTTCGAGGCCGTCTGCGGCCTGCGCATGAACATGGCGTACGTGCGCCCCGGCGGCGTCGCCCAGGACCTCCCGCGCGACGGCGTCAAGATGATCCGCGACTTCGTGGAGTACATGCCGCAGGGCCTCGACGACTACGAGGGCCTGCTCACCGGGAACGCCATCTGGCAGGAGCGCACCCAGGGCGTCGGCTACCTCGACGTCTCCGGCTGCCTCGCCCTCGGCGTCACCGGACCCGTGCTCCGCTCCGCCGGGCTCGCCTGGGACCTGCGCAAGACCATGCCGTACTGCGGGTACGAGGAGTACGACTTCGAGGTGCCGGTCCACAACGGCGCCGACGCCTGGGCCCGCTACGTCATCCGCCTCGACGAGATCCGCGAGAGCCTCAAGATCATCAGCCAGGGCCTCGACAAGCTCGAGCCCGGCCCGGTCATGGTCGAGGACAAGAAGATCGCCTGGCCCGCCCAGCTCGCCCTCGGCGCGGACGGCTCCGGCAACAGCCTCAACCACATCCGGCACATCATGAGCCAGTCGATGGAGGCGCTGATCCACCACTTCAAGCTCGTCACCGAGGGCTTCCGGGTCCCGGCCGGGCAGGTGTACACCGCCATCGAGGCCCCACGCGGGGAGCTCGGCATCCACGCCGTCTCCGACGGCGGCACGAGGCCGTTCCGCGTCCACATGCGAGAGCCCTCCTTCATCAACCTGCAGTCGATCCCCGCGCTCGCCGAAGGCGGCCTGCTCGCGGACGTCATCGCGGGCGGGGCCTCGCTCGACCCGGTCATGGGAGGTTGCGACAGGTGAACTACCCGGAGAAGATCCGCGAGCAGGCCGAGGCCATCCTCGTCCGCTACCCCGAGGGCCGCGAGCGCTCGGCGCTCCTGCCGCTGCTGCACCTGGTGCAGTCGCACGACGGCTACGTCTCGGACGACGGCATCGCCTTCTGCGCCGAGGTCCTGAGCATTACTAAAGCCCAGGTGCAGGCGGTCTCGACCTTCTACACCATGTACAAGCGCGAGCCGGCCGGCGACTGGCTGGTCTCGGTGTGCACCAACACCCTCTGCCGCTCCAAGGGCGGCCAGAAGGTCTTCGACGCGCTCAGCGACGAACTCGACGTCGGCCACGACGAGACCACCGCGGACGGCAAGATCACGCTCGAGCACGCCGAGTGCCTCGCCGCGTGCGACTACGCGCCGGTCGTCACCGTCAACTACGAGTTCTACGACGACATGGACGAGGAGAAGTCCCTCGGGCTCGTGCGCGAGCTCAAGGAGGGCCGCCGCCCCGTCCCCAGCCGCGGTGCTCCACTGTGCACACTGCGGGAGATCTCGGTGCAGCTGGCCGGGTTCGACGAGGAGCGCACCGCCGGGCTCGAAGGCAACGCCCAGGGCGACGCCACGCTCGCCGGGGCCCGCCTCGCGGCGGAAGCCGGGATCACCGCACCCGCGTTCGATCCCACCGCGCCTTTGCTGGCCAAGCAACCTGAGGAAGCGAAGTGAGCGTTACCGTGCCCGGTCCCCGGCGGCCCCGCGAGGACGCCCTCAACAAGCTCAAGCCCGTCATCACCAAGCGCTGGATGTCCCCCGGCGCCTGGAAGCTCGACGTCTACGAGCAGCTCGACGGCTACAAGGCGCTCCGCAAGGCCCTCAAGTACTCCGAGGGCGACCTCATCAGCTTCATGAAGGAGTCCGGCCACCGGGGACGCGGCGGCGCCGGGTTCCCCGTCGGCATGAAGTGGCAGTTCGTGCCCGACGACGGCCAGGAGCACTACCTGGTCGTCAACGCCGACGAAGGCGAGCCGGGCACCTGCAAGGACCTGCCGCTCATGATGAACGACCCGCACTCGCTCATCGAGGGCATCATCATCGCCTCCTACGCGATCAAGGCCTCGCGGGCGTTCGTGTACGTGCGCGGGGAGGCCATCCACGCGGCCCGCCGCCTGCGCAACGCGGTCCGCGAGGCCAAGGAGGCCGGGTACCTCGGCAAGGACATCCTCGGCAGCGGGTTCGACCTCGAGGTCGTGATCCACTCCGGTGCGGGCGCGTACATCTGCGGCGAGGAGACCGCCCTCCTGGACTCCCTGGAGGGCAAGCGCGGCCAGCCGCGCCTGCGCCCGCCGTTCCCCGCCACGCACGGGCTCTACAACAAGCCGACCTGCATCAACAACGTCGGTTCCATCGCCGCCGTCCCGCACATCGTGCTCGGCGGCGCGCAGTGGTGGAAGGACCTCGGCTCCGAGAACGCCGCGGGCACGATGATCTACTCGCTGTCGGGCCGCGTCAAGCGCCCCGGCCAGTACGAGTGCTCGCTGGGCACCACGCTCCGCGAGCTCATCGAGCTCGCCGGCGGCATGGAAGAGGGCCACGAGCTGAAGTTCTTCACCCCCGGCGGGTCCTCGACCCCGATGCTCGCGGCCGACTCGATCGACGTCCCGCTCGACTTCGACAACGTCGCCAAGGCCGGCTCGATCCTCGGCACCACCGCGGTCATGATCTTCTCCGACCAGGACTGCCCGGTGGTCTCCTGCTGGCGCTGGATCAAGTTCTACGCCCACGAGTCCTGCGGCAAGTGCACGCCCTGCCGCGAGGGCAACTACTGGATGGTGCGCGTCTACGAGCGCCTCCTCTCCGGCCGCGGGCAGATGGGCGACCTCAAGCTCCTCGAGAGCGCCTGCAAGAACCTCCTCGGGCGGTCCTTCTGCGGCCTCGGCGACGGCGCGACCTCGTGCGTCACCTCGTCGCTGAAGTTCTTCCGGCAGGACTACCTCGACTACATCGAGGGGCACAAACCCGCCGTCCTCGATGCCGCAACGATCGGAGCACACTGACATGACCGATCAAGTCACGTTCACCATTGACGGCGTCGAAGTCACGGTCCCCAAGGGCACCTTGATCATCCGGGCCGCCGAGCAGCTCGGCATCGAGATCCCCCGCTTCTGCGACCACCCGCTGCTCGAACCGGCCGGCGCCTGCCGCCAGTGCCTCGTGGACGTACCGGACATGGGCAACGGCCGCGGCATGCCCAAGCCCGCCGCCTCCTGCACGACCACCGCCATGGAGGGCATGGTCGTCAAGACCCAGCACACCAGCGAGGTCGCCAAGGAGGCCCAGGAGGGGATCATGGAGTTCCTCCTGATCAACCACCCCCTGGACTGCCCGGTCTGCGACAAGGGCGGCGAGTGCCCCCTCCAGAACCAGGCCATGAGCACCGGGCGCACCGAGACCCGCATGGAGCCCGAGGACAAGCGCCGCTACAAGAAGGCGCTGCCGATCTCCTCGCAGGTGCTGCTCGACCGCGAGCGCTGCGTGCTCTGCGCGCGCTGCACCCGCTTCTCCGACCAGGTCGCGGGCGACCCGTTCATCGAGCTGATGGAGCGCTCCGCCCTGGAGCAGGTGGGCGTCTACGAGGACGAGCCGTTCGAGTCCTACTTCTCGGGCAACACCGTCCAGATCTGCCCGGTCGGCGCGCTCACCGGCACGCAGTACCGGTTCCGCTCAAGGCCGTTCGACCTCGTGTCGACGCCCAGCGTGTGCGAGCACTGCTCGGCCGGGTGCGCGCAGCGCTCGGACCACCGCCGCGGCAAGGTCCTGCGCCGCCTCGCGGGCGAGGACCCGGCGGTGAACGAGGAGTGGAACTGCGACAAGGGCCGCTGGGGCTCCTCCTACATCGAGGCCGCCGACCGCATCACGAAGCCGCTGGTCCGCGATGAGGACGGGTCGCTTCGCGAAGCGTCCTGGCCCGAGGCCCTGCGCCGCGCGGCCGCCGGACTCGCCGAGGCCGCGAACCGGGTGGGCGTGCTCCCCGGAGGCCGCCTCACCGTCGAGGACTCCTACGCGTACGCGAAGTTCGCGCGGGTCGCCCTCGGCACCAACGACATCGACTTCCGCTCCCGCCCGCACTCCACTGAGGAGTCCGAGTTCCTGGCGCACGCCGTGGCCGGGGTCTACCCGTCCAGCGGCGCGGTCACCTACGAGGACCTGGAGAAGGCCCCCGTGGTCCTCACCGTGGGCCTCGAGGTCGAAGAGGAATGCCCGATCGCGTTCCTGCGCCTGCGCAAGGCGGTCCGCGCGAACGGCCAGCGCGTGCACGTGGTCGCGCCGTTCGCGACGCGCGGCACCGCCAAGCTCGACGCGAACCTCATCGAGGCCCTGCCCGGTGAGGAGGCCGAGCTGCTCGACGGCTGGAGCCGCGGCGGCTTCGTGCGCGACGCGCTCGGCGAGGACGGTGCGGTCATCCTGCTCGGCGAGCGTCTCGCCACTGTGGAGGGCGCGTTCTCGGCGGCGGTCCGGCTGGCCAAGGCCACCGGGGCGCGCCTGGCCTGGATCCCGCGGCGCGCGGGCGACCGCGGCGCGGTCGAGGCGGGCTGCCTTCCGGGTCTGCTGCCGGGCGGCGGGCTCGCCTCCTATGCGGCGGACCGCGAGCAGCTGGCGGAGTACTGGGGTGTCGAGGACCTGCCCGGCAACGACGGCCGCGGCGCCTGGGACATCCTGCAGGCGGCCGCCGACGGCGAGATCGACGCGCTGCTCATCGGCGGCGTGGACCCATACGACTTCGCGGACGGGCCGGCCGTCGAGGCGGCGCTGTACGCGGCCCGGTTCGTAGTCTCGCTGGAGATCCGGCACTCGGCCGTGACCCGCGTGGCGGACGTGATCCTGCCGGTGGCGCCGGTGACCGGCAAGCCCGGCGCGTACTTCGACTGGGAGGGGCGCCTGCGGACGTTCGACACGGTGATCCCCTCGGATCTGATGTCGGACCACGCGGTGCTCGACACGCTCGCTGAGGCCATGGGCTTCAAGCTGGGGCTCGCCGAGACCCGCACGGTGCGCGGCGAGCTGGCCGGTCTGCCGGACCCGATCACGCGCCAGCCCGCGCCGGACTGGGCCGTGGACAATCCCGCGCACGCTATCGAGGACGGCAAGGCCGTGCTGGCGACATGGCGGCAGCTGCTCGACGGCGGCTCGCTCCAGGAGAACAACCCGCACCTCGCGGGCTGCGCCCCCGACCCGGTGGTGCGGTTGAGCGCCGCCACGGCGAAGTCGATCGGCGCGAGCGAGGGCAGCGGTGTCACCGTGGCGACCTCGATCGGCGGGGTCACCTTGCCGCTCAGGGTCACCGACATGCCCGAGGGCGTGGTCTGGCTGCCGCAGAACGCGCCGGGTCGCGGGATCTTCCGCCACCTCGGTGCCGGTTCGGGCGATGTCGTCACGATCCGCGCCTACCCGAACGTCCCTCGCCCAGCCGCTGCCGAGCCCGTTGCCGGCTCGCAAGCCTCGCCAAGCGGCGACTCCGGTGAAGCCGTGGAGGCGGTCAAGTGATGAACGATCCGATCTGGCTCATGCTCGTCAAGGGCGTGCTCGTCTTCGTGGTGCTCGTGCTGCTGGTGCTCTTCACCATCTGGTACGAGCGGCGCGTGGTGGCGATCATGCAGGTGCGGCCGGGGCCGAACCGCAACGGGCCCTTCGGCCTGCTGCAGTCGCTCGCGGACGGCCTGAAGCTGGCGTTCAAAGAGGACGTGATGCCGCGGACGGCCGACAAGGTCGTGTTCATCGCGGCCCCGGTCATCGCGGTCGCGTGCGCGTTCTGCGCGTTCGCGGTGATCCCGTTCGGGCCCGAGGTGAACGTCTTCGGGATCGAGACGGAGCTGCAGCTCACCGACTTCGAGGTGAGCGTGCTCCTGATTCTCGCGTGCTCGGCGGTGGGCGTCTACGGCATCGTGCTCGCGGGCTGGTCCTCCGGTTCCACGTACTCGCTGCTGGGCGCGCTCCGCGCCGCGGCGCAGGTGATCTCGTACGAGATCGCGCTGGGCCTGGCGGTCCTCACGGTGTTCTTCCAGTCGCAGCTGATGTCGACCGGGGCGATCGTGGAGGCGCAGGCGCAGGGCCTGCCGCTGCGCTTCGGCGGCTTCGAGATCACGCTGCCGGGCTGGTACTTCATCATCCTCGCGCCGAGCTTCGTGATCTTCGTGATCTCGATGGTCGGCGAGACGAACCGCGCCCCGTTCGACCTTCCGGAAGCGGAGTCGGAGCTGGTGGCGGGGTTCGCGACCGAGTACTCGAGCCTGAAGTACGCGTCGTTCTTCCTGGCCGAGTACGTCAACATGGTCACGATGTCGGCCCTGTGCGTGACGCTCTTCCTGGGCGGCTGGGCCGCGCCGTTCCCGAGCTCGTGGTGGCCGGGCGCGAACGAGGGCTTCATGCCGCTCGTCTGGTTCTTCGGGAAGGTCCTGGCGTTCCTGTTCTTCTACGTGTGGCTGCGCGGCACGCTGCCGCGCCTGCGCTACGACCAGTTCATGCGCCTGGGCTGGAAGGTCCTCGTGCCGATCTCGCTGGTGTGGCTCATGGTCCTGGCGGCCATGAACATCGGCCTCGACACCGACAACGAGCTGGCGACCCGGATCGCCTTCGCGGGCGGTGCGGCGATCGTCGTGATGGCCCTGATCTTCTTCTGGCCCAACCGGAAGCCCTACGAGCCGCCGGCCGAGCCGGACACCGGCATGGGCGGCTTCCCCGTCCCGCCGATGGACCTGGCCGTGCCCCCGAACCCGAGGGCCCTCAAGGAACTCGAACCCGCTACGAACGCCGCGCCCGCCAACGGCTCGAGCCCGACTGAAAAGGGAGAGGAGGAGTAATGTCCGGTTTCGCAAAAGGCTTCGGCGTCACCTTCTCGCACATGTTCAAGCCGAAGGTCACGGTCGACTACCCCGAGGAGCCTTCGAAGCTCCAGCCGCGCTACCACGGCCGGCACGTGCTCAACCGTCACCCGGACGGTCTCGAGAAGTGCATCGGCTGCGAGCTGTGCGCGTGGGCCTGCCCGGCCGACGCGATCTACGTCGAAGGCGCGGAGAACACCGAGGCCGAGCGGTTCTCGCCCGGTGAGCGGTACGCCAAGACCTACCAGATCAACTACGCGCGCTGCATCTTCTGCGGTCTGTGCATCGAGGCCTGCCCGACCCGCTCGCTCACCATGAGCAACGAGTACGAGCTGGCCCGCGACGACCGCCGCGACCTCATCTTCACCAAGGAGGAGCTGCTCGCTCCGCTCCTGGAGGGCATGGAGCAGCCGCCGCACCCGATGCGCCTGGGCGACAGCGAGAAGGCCTACTACGAGTCGGGCCCCCGCAACCCGGGCGCGAGCGAGGGCGCGGAGTTCTCGCTCACGGAGATGCTGGCGCAGACCAAGAGGGGTGAGCAGTGATCGACCTCGCGCAGACCGTCGCCCAGAACGCCTCCTTCGGCGAATCGGTCTTCTTCTGGATCCTCGCGCCGATCGCGCTGGGAGGGGCCATGGGCCTCGTGCTGGCGCGCTCGGCGATCCACGCGGCGCTGTGGCTCGCGATCACCATGATGTGCCTGGCGGTCTTCTACATCATGCAGGCCGCCCCGTTCCTCGGGTTCGTGCAGATCATGGTGTACACCGGCGCGATCATGATGCTGTTCCTGTTCGTGCTCATGCTGTTCGGGCGCGACTCGAAGGACTCCATGTTCGAGACGCTGCGCGGGCAGCGCCTCTTCGCGATCTGCCTCGGCATCGGCCTGGCGGCGCTCCTGTCCTCCGGGCTCGCCCGCGCGGTCTCCGGCATGACGGTCGCCGCCGACCCGCGCTGGGCCACCGGCGCGCAGTCGAACGTCGAGGCCATCGCCGAGGCGCTGTTCTCGACCTACCTGTTCCCGTTCGAGGTCGTCTCGGGCGTGCTCACCGTGGCCGCCGTCGGCGCCCTGATGTTCGCGCACGTCGCCAAGAAGGGCGGCCACCGCGGGCAGAAGGAGCACAGCCGCGAGCGGTTCGCCCCCGGCGTCTACCCGGGCCCGAAGCCCGGCCCGGGCGTGTTCGCGACCTCGGACTCGACCGCGACGCCCGCGCTGCGGCCGGACGGCTCGGTCGAGCCGGCGTCGCTCTCGCCGTACGTCCCGCCGCGCCAGCTCACGGCCGCCGAGTCCGCGCCGAAGCACACGGAAGGACGGGACGCATGAGCCCCGAGTACTACCTGATCCTGGCCGCCGCGCTGTTCACGATCGGCGCCGTCGGCGTCTTGGTGCGCCGCAACTCGATCGTCGTGTTCATGTGCGTGGAGCTGATGCTCAACGCCGGGAACCTGACCCTGGTCACCTTCGCCCGTACGAGCGGCAACATCGACGGGCAGGTGATGGCGTTCTTCGTGATGGCCGTGGCCGCCGCCGAGGTCGTCGTCGGCCTGGCGATCATCATGGCGATCTACCGGTCCCGGCGCTCCGCCTCCGTCGACGACGCCAACCTGCTGAAGGCCTAGAGGGGACACAGTGGACGAAATCTCGTACGCACCGGCCGAAGGGGTCCTCTCGCTGGCGTGGCTGCTCATCGCCCTGCCCGCGATCGGCGCCGCGGTCCTGCTGCTCACGGGCCGCAGATCGGACAAGTGGGGCCACTGGCTCGGCGTCGCCACGATCGGCGGCGCCTTCGCGCTCGCCCTCGCGATGTTCTCCTCGCTCGCGGGCCTGGAAAACAAGAGCGCGGACCTCGACCTGTTCACGATCCTCTCCGTAGGGGACCTGGACATCGAGGCGAACCTGCTCTTCGACCCGCTGAGCGCGGTCTTCTGCCTGCTCATCACCGGGGTCGGCTTCCTCATCCACGTCTACGCGGTCGGCTACATGGCTCCCGACGCGGGGCGCCGGAAGTTCTTCGCCTACTTCAACCTGTTCGTCGCCGCGATGCTCATCCTGGTGCTCGGCGGCAACTACTTCATGACCTTCATCGGCTGGGAGGGCGTGGGCCTCGCCTCGTACCTCCTCATCTCGTTCTGGCAGATGAAGCCCGCCGCGGCGACCGCCGGCAAGAAGGCGTTCCTCACCAACCGCGTGGCCGACGTCGGGTTCCTCCTGGCGATGTTCACCATGATCGGCGCACTGGGCACTGTGGACTTCGCGGGCGTCTTCAACGGCGCCGCGTCGCTTTCCACCGGCACGAGCCTCGCCATCGGGCTGCTGCTCCTGGCGGCCGCGTGCGGCAAGTCCGGCCAGTTCCCGTTCCAGACCTGGCTCCCGGACGCGATGGAGGGCCCGACCCCGGTGTCGGCGCTCATCCACGCGGCCACGATGGTGACCGCGGGCGTGTACCTCATCGCCCGCTCGCACGTCATCTTCAGCCTCAACGCGGACGTGCAGACCGCCGTCGTCATCGTCGGCGCCCTCACCCTCCTCTTCGGAGCGGTCGTGGGCTGCGCGAAGGACGACATCAAGCGCGTCCTCGCCTGGTCCACGGTCTCGCAGATCGGCTACATGTTCCTCGCGGTCGGCCTCGGCGGCGGGGCGTTCGCGCTCGGCATCATCCACCTGCTGGCCCACGGGTTCTTCAAGGCCGGCCTGTTCCTCGGCTCCGGCTCGGTCATGCACGCCATGAACGACCAGACCGACATCCGCCGCTTCGGCGGGCTCTGGCGGAAGATGCCGCTCACCTACGCGACCTTCGCGGCCGGGTGGCTCGCGATCATCGGCCTGTTCCCGTTCTCGGGCTTCTTCACCAAGGACCCGATCATCCACGACGCCTTCGCCCGCGAAGGCTGGCAGGGCTGGGCCGTCGGCGGCGCCGCGCTCCTCGGCGCCGCGCTCACCGCGTTCTACATGACCCGCCTGTTCGTGCTCACCTTCCACGGCCCCAAGCGCTGGACGGACGACGTGCACCCGCACGAGTCCCCGGCGATCATGACCGTGCCGCTGGTGCTGCTCGGCCTCGGCTCGCTCGGCGCCGGCGCCCTCATGGCCACCTCGGTCCCCGAGTGGCTCACCCCCGTCTTCGGTGAGCCCCACGAGGTCCACGGCCACCTGAGCCACATGCAGGTCACCGTCGCCACCACCGTCGTGGTGGTCCTCGGCGCGGGCCTGGGCTGGTTCCTCTTCCGCAACGGCACCGACGAGGTGCCGCGCGCGGCCGCCTGGCCGGTGCGCGCCGCCCGCGCCGACCTCGGAGGCGAGGCCGTCAACCGCGGCCTCTTCGAACGCCCGAGCCGCCTGGCCGCCAGCGCTTCGGTCGCCATGGACGGCCGGGTCGTCGACGGCGCCGTGAACGGCCTGGCCGCAGGCGTAGGCGGCACGTCGCGCCGCCTGCTCGTGCTGCAGACCGGTTTCGTGCGCTCCTATGCCCTGTCGATTCTTTCCGGTGCGGTCATCGTGGTGGCCGCGCTCATGGTGGTGGTCGTCCAATGAACGCACTCCCGTTGCTGTCGGCGCTGGTCGCCGTGCCTCTGATCGGGGCCGTGGTCGTCGCGTCGATCCGCCGCGAGAACGCGGACGCGGCCCGCTGGACCGCGCTCGGGGCCGCCGGGCTGGTCGCCGTGCTCGCCGCGCTCGTGGCGCTCGGCTTCGACTACTCCGCGGACGCGCCGTGGCTCCAGTTCACGGAGTCGTACACGTGGGTCGAGGCCTGGGACCTGAACCTGTCGTGGGGGGTCGACGGCATCGCGCTGCTCATGCTCCTGCTCACCGCGGGGCTGACGCCGATCGCGATGCTCGCGGCCTGGCGCGACCTGGACGCGGTGAAGCGCTCGGTGCCGGCGTTCTTCGCGCTGATCCTCGCGCTGGAAGCGGCGATGATCGCGACCTTCCTGGCCTCGAACATTCTCTTGTTCTACTTCTTCTTCGAAGCGATGCTCGTGCCGATGTACTTCCTCATCGGCTCCTACGGCACCGGCCCGAAGAAGCAGTACGCGGCGGTGAAGTTCTTCCTGTACTCGCTGCTGGGCGGCCTGTTCATGCTCGTGGCCGTGATCGCCCTATGGGTGCACAACGGCGGCGTCTTCGACTGGCAGACCCTTGTGGACTCTGAGCCGATGGCGGACGGGACGCTGCAGAACTGGCTGTTCCTGGGCTTCTTCATCGCGTTCGCGATCAAGGCCCCGTTCTTCCCGTTCCACACCTGGCTGCCGGACGCGGGCGGTGCGGCCCCGGCCGCGGTCGCGGCGCTGCTGGTCGGCGTGATGGACAAGATCGGGACGTTCGCGATCCTGCGCTACTGCATCCCGCTGTTCCCGGAGGCGACGCAGACGTTCGCGCCGTGGATCATCGGGATGAGCGTCATCGGCGTGGTCTACGCGGCGTTCGTCGCGATCGGGCAGACGGACCTGAAGCGGCTGGTCGCCTACACGTCGATCGCCCACTTCGGCTTCATCGGCCTCGGGATCTTCGCGTTCACGCAGGCGTCCGCCACGGGCGCGGTGCTCTACATGTTCAACCACGGGCTCGCCACGGGCCTCTTGTTCATCGTCGTCGGGTTCCTCGCGATCCGGCGCGGCTCGGCGCAGATCGCCGACTACGGCGGGGCCGCCAAGACCCTGCCGGTGCTCGCCGGGATCTTCCTGTTCGCCGGCCTCGCGTCGCTGTCCCTGCCCGGGACCGCGCCGTTCATCTCCGAGTTCCTGGTCCTGTTCGGCGCCTTCACCGGCAACGAGCCGGTCGCGGTGGTCGCGACCCTGGGCATCATCCTCGCCGCCGCGTACGTGATCTGGATGTACCAGCGCACCATGCAGGGCGAGCGGAACCCGGCGCTCGACGAGGTGCCCGCGATGAAGCGCGACCTCACGCTGCGCGAGAAGGCGCTCGTCGCGCCGCTGGTGATCGCGATCCTCGGCTTCGGGTTCTTCCCGCAGCCCTTGATCGACGCGGTCGAGCCGGCGGTCGACAACACGCTGCTCTTCATCTCAGGCTCCCCTGAAGACCTGCCCGCCGCCGAAGGAGTCACCAATGAATGAGGCCCAGCAAGCGGGGCTCCAGATCGACTGGGCCGGCCTGGCCCCCATGATCATCGTGTTCGTCGCGGCCTTCGGCGGGCTCCTCGTCGAGGCCACGGTCCCCAAGGGCCGCAGGCTGGTCGTGCAGGTGAGCCTCGCCGTCATCGCCTTGGCGGCGGCGTTCGCGGCCGTGATCCTGAACCAGGGCAAGAACGGCACCGCGTTCGAGATCGAAGGGGCGGCCATCGGCTCGGTCGTCCTCGACGGCCCGGGCCTGTTCCTGCAGGGGACGCTCGCGGTGCTCTCGATCATCGCGGTCCTGCTCCTCGCCGAGCGCCGCACCACGCGCGGCGGCGACTTCGTCGCCGAGGCCGCCGTGGTCGCCGACTCGGCCGCGGACAAGGCCCAGCGGCGCGAGGACGGCGCGACGGAGATCTTCCCGCTGACGCTCTTCGCGGTCGGCGGCATGATGATGTTCGTGGTCGCGGGCGACCTGCTCACCATGTTCGTGGCCCTGGAGATGCTGAGCCTGCCGCTGTACCTGCTGTGCGGGCTCGCCAAGCGGCGCCGCCTCATCAGCCAGGAGGCCGCGCTCAAGTACTTCCTCTTGGGCGCCTTCGCGTCCGCGTTCTACGTGTACGGCATGGCGATGCTCTTCGGCTTCGCCGGCACGGTGGACCTCGCGGGGATCAACCAGGCGGGCGTCGACTCGGGCCAGCCGCGGATGTTCCTGTACATCGGGGTCGCGATGCTCGCGGTCGCGATGCTGTTCAAGGCGGCGGCGGTGCCGTTCCACATGTGGACGCCCGACGTCTACACGGGAGCGCCGACGCCGGTGACCGCGCTGATGGCGGCCTGCGTGAAAGTGGCGGCCTTCGGCGGCCTGCTGCGGGTCTTCAACGTGGGCCTGGCGTCCTCGGCGTGGGACTGGCACCTGATCCTGACGGTGATCGCGGTGGCGACGATGCTGGGCGGCGCGATCTTCGCGGTGACCCAGCGGAACATCAAGCGGCTCCTGGCCTACAGCTCGATCGCGAACGCGGGCTACCTGCTCATCGGCGTGATCGCCCTGGGCGAGGCGGTCGGCCAGACCATGTTCTACCTGGCCGCCTACGGCTTCACGGTGATCGCGGCCTTCGCGGTCGTCTCGCTCGTGCGCGACGGCGACGAGGAGGCCACGCACCTGGCCCGCTGGGCCGGGCTCGGGAAGCAGTCCCCGGGCACCGCCGTGGTGGTCACGATCCTGATGCTCGCCCTTGCGGGCCTGCCGTTCACGAGCGGCTTCACCGCGAAGTTCAGCCTCTTCACGGCGGCCCTCCAGGCCGACGAACTGGGCTTGGTGATCGTCGGCGTCGTCTCCTCGGCGATCCTCGCGTTCCCGTACCTGAAGGTGGTCGTCCTGCTCTGGCTCAACGAGCCCGCACCGGACGCCCCCACCGTCAACCTGCCGAGCCCCATGGCCGGCACCGTGGTCGCGGCCGGCGTGGTCGCCACGATCCTCCTGGGTGTGATGCCCGGCTTCCTTCTCGACATCGTCGACCAGGCCAGCACCTTCCTGAACACCTAGCGCGCCAACAAAAAGCCGCGGGGAGCCAACGGCTCCCCGCGGCTTTCGCCGTTCCGGGTGGGGCCTGCCTTACCGGGAACCCGCCCGCTGCCTGCATAGTGCCGCACCCCTCGTTTGCCTACGGTTGAACCATGCTCATCAACCAGAAGCCAAGCGGCAACGTCGAACGGCGCAACTTTCGTCCAATGCGGACCGTCCTTGCCGCGGCGGCGGTCGCGGTCGCCGCGGGCGCCCTGGCGTCCCCGGCGCACGCCCAGGAACCCGCCGACATCGAAGCGATCGTCACCGAGGCCATGGACGAGCACGGCATCCCCGGTGCGATGGTCGCGATCACCTCGGGAGGCGCCACCGACACGTACGGGTTCGGGCTCGCCGACATCGACGCCGGGACCCCGGTCGACCCCGAGACCACCCGCTTCCCGATCGACTCCGTCTCGAAGACCTTCACCGCCACCGCGATCATGACCCTTGTGGACGACGGCACGCTCGACCTCGACACCGATGTGAACGAGTACCTCGACAACGTCGAGGTCGAGGACACCTACCCCGGGCAGCCGATCACCCTGCGGCACCTGCTGACCCACACCGCCGGCTTCGAAGAGGCGATCATCGGGCTCTTCGCCGAGACCGGCGCGGGCGACCGCCTCGAGGAATCCATGCTCGAACTCCCCGAGCGCGTCAGGCCGCCCGGCGAGGTGTACGCGTACTCCAACTCCGGCCTCGCCCTGGCGGGCCTGGCCGCCGCAGACGCGATCGGCGCCGACTTCGACGAGGTCCTGGCCGACCGCGTCTTCGAACCGCTCGGCCTGGACCACACCGAGGTCAACACCGGCACCGCCACCCCCGACCGGCCCCTCGCGACCGCCTACGCGCTCCAGGACGGCGAGCAGGTCGCGTACAAGCGCAAGGCCGAGAGCGACTACCCCGCAGGCGGCATCATCGCGACCGCCGCCGACATGGGGGCGTACATGGAGTACCAGCTCGGCGACGGTGCGCCGCTCCTCTCCGCCGACGCCCTCGCCGAACTCCACGGCCCGCAGTTCCACGCCGACCCGCGCCTGCCCGGCTCCGCGCTCGGGTTCTACGAGATGTTCCACGGCTCGACCCGCATGGTCGCCCACGGCGGCGACGGCCCCGGCTCGCACGGCCTCATGACGCTCGTGCCCGACCACGACCTCGGGATCTACATCGCCTTCAACGGCGACGGCGACGACGGCGCGGCGGCGTTCCACGCCGAGGAGGCCACCCGGGCGATCCTCGACAGCGTGCTCGGCGAGAGCAGTGAAGCGGACGGACCCGCCGGAGCCACCGCCCCGGAGACGGCCGCCGAGGCCGCCGCCGGCACCTACCGCTCCACCCGCATGAACGAGAGCGACTACTCGAACCTGTTCCTCGCGATCGGCTCCGACATCACCGTGGCCGTCGAGGACGACGGCACGGTCACCACCACCGGCCTCTCGTTCGACCCGGAAGTGGACGAGCAGCACTGGGAGCCCCAGGGCGAGGGGCTCTACCGCGAAGTCGACGGCACACGACTTATCGCCTTCGGCGCCAACGGATCCGACACCATGCTCTACACCGGTGACGGCGCCTACGAGCAGACTGCCTGGTACGAGCGGACGGACGTCTTCCTCGCCGCTACTGCTGCGGGCCTGCTGCTCCTCGCGAGCCTCCTCGCCTGGCCGATCGGCAACCTCATCCGCCGCCGAAGGGGCCGCCCGGCGATGCGCCCCGGCAGCCGCACCGCGATCGTCCTCGCCGCTGCGGCCGGGATCCTGAGCACAGCGTTCATCGCGACGATGGCCGCGTTCCTCGCCGACACCGACGCGTTCATCGTCAAGGTCCTCGAAGGCGCCCCAGTTGTGCCGCTGGCCGCGATCCCGCTGCTGGTCGCCGGGATCGCCACGGCTGCTGCGCTTGTCGCGGTCGTCATGGCCTGGGCCCGCCGCTGGTGGACGGCCGGCCGCCGCCTCCACTACACGCTTGCGGTTCTGGGCGCGGTGGTCTTCCTTGCGGCCATGGAGTTCTACCACTTCGCAACGGCACCGCTGCTGCTCTTCACCTAGCGCACAAGGGAAAAGCCGCGGGGAGCGAAGC
>NZ_JAPZVR010000011.1:0-24870 GCF_027622855.1 Glycomyces algeriensis
CGGCCGCCGGCCCCGGCCGCACCGGCTCCGCCCGCGCCGAGGGCGCCGCCGAGACCGCGACCGCCGCCGGCCCCGGAGCCGAGGCCGCTGCCCCGGCCGCCCGTGGATCCCGGCGGGGTGCCGCCGCCGCTGGTGCCGCCCAGGCCCTTGCCGCCGAGGCCGCCCGAGGAGCGGCCCGAGTCGAGTTTGCGGGGTCCGGTGCCGCCCGAGCCCGGGTTGAGGCCGGTGCTCCGGCCCGAGTCCAGCTTGCGGGGGCCCGAGGAGCGCGGCGGCGTGATGCCGCGCGTCCCGCTCGGCGTCGGCGTGACCATGGGGGGCGGGAGGTGGCTGCTGCCCGGGCCGAGCCCGGTGCCGCCGCCGATGCTGCTGGGCGGCAGGCCGGTCGGGCCGCCGCCGGCGAGACCGCCCGAGACGTCGTCGGGGTCGGTGGTCGTGTTCCACGGGTTGTCGTCGAGCCCTTCGAGGCCCGTGCCGCCCGAGTAGCCGCCCGGCGGGACCCCGCCGCCGTTCAGGCCGAGCCCGTTGCCGCCGAGGGAGTCCAGGCCGGTCCCGCCGTTGTAGCCCCCAGGCGGGTTGCCGCCGGCGCCGGTGAGGTCGTCGGGGTCCGGGGCCTTGAACGGGTTCTCGTCGTTCAGGGAGTTCAGGTCGCCGGCGCCGTTGACGCCGCCCGGCGGAGTCCCGCCGTTGAACCCGCTGCTGTTCAAGGCGTTCTCGCCCAGGCCGTTGCCGTTGAGGCCGCCCTGGTCCGGGCCGCCCGCCAGCGACTGGAGGGTCCCGGGAGGGGCCATGTCGTCGAGCCCCGCCCCCTCCAGGTCGGGCATGCCGCCGCCGTCGCCCGCGTCGAGCTCCGGCGGGTCGAACTTGTCGGTCTCGCCGTCGTTGAAGGTGGTCTGCTCGCCCTTGCGCACGTCCGGCGCGATCTCCTGGACGTGGGCCTCGACGTTCGCGTGCCGCTCGGTCACCTCTTCGTTGACGCGCGCGGCCTCCTCCTCGAGCTGGTCGGAACCCTGCGCGCCCAGGGAGATCAGCCGCTCGTCGGCGTACTCGTCCGCTTTCTTGCGGGCCAGCTCCTCGCCCTTGAGACCGTCCACTTCGTACTCAGGGTTGGCGTTGACGTACTCGATCCACCGGTTGTAGGTGGTCTCGCGGCCCTCCTGGACCTCGTCGATCACCGTGGGGTCGAACCCGGCGAGCTCGACGGCCTTCGCGATCTCGTCGTTCTTGTGGATCTCGCAGTTCTTGAAGAACGGCGGCCGGATGTGGATCTGGTGCGAGCCGCAGCTGGTGCCCTGCATGTAGAACTTCGGCGCGGGGTAGACGCACGAAGTGCCGCCCTGCTGCTCGTAGATCTCCGCCTGCTTGTCGTCGAGCAGCTTGACCACGCCGCCCTTGCCGTCCTCGCCGGCGATGTCGCCGCTCACCGTCTTGCAGTTCTTGAGGACCGTCTCCGTCTGCTCCTCGAAGGCGTCGAAGTCGTCGCCCTTCCAGAAGGCCGAGAGGCTCCCCAGGCCCTCCTTGAGCTTCGGCGCGATCGCCGCGAACTCCTCCTGGAACTCGACCCACTGGTCGCGGATCGTGTCGAGCGCGTAGTCCGCCTCCGGCTGCGGCCGGATCGAGGCGACCATGCTCTTGATCGACTTGCCCTCGGGCAGCATCATCGTGCCCTCGCGCGCGGCCTTGAGCGAGTCGATCTGGGCCGCCACGGGCACCGCCGACATGAGCTTGACCCAGGCCGGCTCGGCCGGGTCCTCAGTGGCGTTGGTGCACTCGTCGTGGCTGCACTGCGGGGACACCTTGAGCGCGTTCTGCGCGGTCGTGAAGTCCGCGCCGCTCTGGCCTTCGGACAACTTCCCGTAGTCGGTGCGCTCGAACTGGTCCTCTTCGGACATGGCGGCTACTCGCTCTCTGCCTCAGGGTGGGTGGCGGACTGGGGACGCGGCGCGTCAGAGGAGGTCGGCATAGCCGTCCATCTCGCCGGCGGAGGTCTCGTCCGCCTCCGCGGCGAGGTCGGCGGAGTCGTTGAGGGTCTTGATCATCCCGTGCAGCGCCTCGCGGAGGTCCTGCAGGTTGTCCCAAGTGGTCTGGTGGAACGCCTCGTAGTTGGTGCGCGCGGTCGCGGAGGCGTCGAGCTGCCCGAACGCGGGCAGGAGCCCGAGGCGCTGGCCGTGCTCCATGCGGGGAATGAGGGACTCGAGGTGGTCCAGCTGCTCGCGCACGAGGGTGCGGTACTCCTCGAGCGCTTCGGTGTCGATTACTCGTTCAGCCATGAGGTCGCCTATCCGTTGGTGAGCGGCGCTCTGCCCCGGCGCCGAGGCGGCTCGGCGGTGAGCGCTCTCTGGGGCGCACGCCCGCGGCGAGGGTTGAACTCGGCTGGCGCGCGCGAGGAGCGGAGATGGCGTCAATGATAAGCACACCTTCCCGAATCCCGGTGTTCGGCACCGGTCGCACGGTATGTATGCGAACGGATGCATAGCAACGGGTTTCGATGTCTCAAGCGGGACTGAGCTGCCAGGACGCCGAACCGCCGCCCGCTGTGGAGCGGACGGCGGTCGATGAGTCCACTGAGGTGCACTCGGATTTGTTACCCGAAGTTCACTCTTGAACGGGTTCGGTTCACCACTGGTTCACTGCTTCACCGCGCCGGCGACCAGCCCGGACTGCCAGTACCGCTGCAGGAACAGGAAGGCGATCACGAGCGGGATGATCGACAGGAGCGAGCCGGTGATCACCAGCGGCACCAGGTCCCCGCTCGCGCCGCCCGCCGCCGCGGCCTGGCCCTGCCAGCGCGCCAGGCCCACCGTGATCGGGTACAGCTCGGGGTCGTTGAGCATGATCAGCGGCAGGAAGTAGTTGTTCCAGGTGTGCACCAGGGCGAACAGCAGGACGGTGGCGAAGCCGGGCGCGAGGAGGCGCAGCACCACTTGGAAGAAGATTCGCAGTTCGCTCGCGCCGTCGATGCGGGCGGCCTCCAGGAGGCTGTCGGGGACCGCGGCCTCCACGTAGACGCGCATGAGGAGGAGTCCGAACGGGTTCACCAGGGAGGGCAGGATGATCGCCCAGGGCGTGTCCGCCAGGCCGATCTCGCTGAACACCAGGTAGGTCGGGATCGCGAGCGCGGTCGTGGGGACCATGACCGCGCCGAGCACGATCAGGAACATGGTGCGGTTGCCTTTGAAGCGGTACTTGGAGAAGCCGTACCCGGCGAGGGCGGCGAGGAGCGCGCCGCCGCCCGCGGCGGTGACCGCGTACAGGAGCGTGTTCCACAGCCATTTGAGGAAGACGCCGTCGTCCTGGGTGAGCGTGAGCTTGATGTTCGCGAAGAGGTTGAACTCGTCGGAGAACCAGAGCCCGAAGGTGGAGAACAGGTCCTCGCTGGTCTTGCTGGAGGCGACGACGAGCCAGAACAGCGGGAGGAGGAAATAGGCCGCGGCGGCGAGCATCCCGATGGTGAGGACGGTGCTGCGCTTGGGCTTGTGGCGGCGCGGCTTGATCGCGGTGGTGGTCATCGCCGGCTCCTGCGGTTGGTGGCGAACATGAACGCGTACGAGCCGACCAGGATGACCAGGCCGAGCACGAACGAGACGGCGGCGGCGTAGTTGTACTCCTGGCCCACGAACGCGAGGTTGTAGGCGTACAGGTTGGGCGTGTAGGCGGCGTCGATCACGGTGGGCGCCAGGGACTGCATGAGCTGCGGTTCGTTGAACAGCTGGAAGGCGCCGATGATGGAGAAGATCATGCAGACCGCGAGCGCCCCCTTGAGCGCGGGGATCTTGATGCTCCAGGCGATGCGCCACTGCCCGGCGCCGTCGACGGCGGCGGCCTCGTAGATCTCGGTGGGCACCGAGCGCAGGGCCGCGAAGAGGATGACCATGTTGTACCCCGTGAACTCCCAGAACACGATGTTGGCGAGGGAGCCGAGCATGAGGTCCGGCCCGAGGAAGTCGGGGGCGCTCATGCCGATCTTCTCGGCGAGCTGCGCGAAGGGCCCGAAGTCGGGTCCGTAGAGGAAGCCCCACATGAGGGTCGCGATGACGCCGGGGACGGCGTAGGGCACGAAGATCCCGAGCCTGGTGGTCCGCTTGAGGCGGACGAGGCCGGTGTCGAGCGCGAGCGCGAAGGCGAGCGCGGCCACGAGCATGATCGGCACCTGGATGAGGAAGAAGAGGCAGACGCGGGCGATGCCGGTCCACAGCTGCTCGTCGCCGAAAGCGCGGGTGTAGTTCTCGAGGCCGACGAAGACGTTGCCGCCCACGAGCTGTTCGCGGAAGAGGCTGAAGTAGGCGGCGTAGAGGAGCGGGACGAGGAACATCAGGAGGAACACGATCATGAACGGGGCCACGAACATGTATCCGGCGAGGGCGCGGCCACGGCGAAGCTTGCGAGCCGTCGGTGTGCTCGGGCGCGGCCCTTCTTGGCGGTTGCGGGTCTGGGTCGTCGCGGTCATGGCTTCCTCACCGTGAATCCCTGGTACTTCGCGTACTCTTCAATGCGCGCCTGCCACGCCTCCATGGCCGCGAAGGCGTCGGTCTTCTCGGCGACGCCCGTGCCGACGGTGGCGGTGAAGTCGGCGTAGACCTTGTCCTGGAACGGGGCCCACTGGAAGTCGGGGGCGACGGTGGTGCCGATCTCGGCGAAGAGGCCGTTCACCTCCTGGCCGCCGTAGAACTCGAGCTGCTGGCCGGTGAAGGCCGGGTCCTCCAGGAGCGCCTTCGTGGGCGGGTAGAGGAACTGCTCGTTCGCCATGGTCGCCGTGGACTGAGGGTCGGTGTTGATGAACTGGGCGAAGACGGCGGCGGCGATCGGGTTGCGGGTGGTGGCCATGACCGCGGAGGTGGAGCCGCCCCAGTTGGAGGAGACCGCTTGTCCTGCTTCCCATTGCGGGAGCGGGGCGACGCGCCAGAGGCCGGAGGTGGAGGCCGCGGCGGACTGGAGGAAGGTCGGGGCCCAGGCGGGGGCGATCCAGGTGGCGTACTTGCCCTTGTTGAGGGCCTGGTACCACTGGTCGTTGAAGTCGGCGTCGACCGAGATGAGGTCCTGTTCGGACAGTTCGCCCCAGTAGCGGGCGACCTTCTCGGCCTCGGGCGAGGTGAGGTCGACGTTGAGGTCGGGGCCTTCGGAGCCGCCGAACGGGTCGGCGCCCGCCTGCCAGAGCATCGCGGCGAAGAACGCGCCCTGCGAGGGCGCGAAGTTCGTCAGGTACACCTCGGGGTCGGCCTCGTGCAGCCGTTGCGCGGCGGCGGCGAAGTCGTCCCAGGTCGCGGGCACTTCGATGCCGTGCGCCTGGAAGATGTCCTCGCGGTAGAGCATCCCCATGGGGCCGGTGTCCTGCGGGATCGCCCAGACCTCGCCGTTCGGGCCGCTCACCTGCGACCACGCGAACTCGACGAACTGGTCGCCGATCGCGGCGGCGCCGTAGGGGCCGAGGTCGAGGAGGTCTTCGGTGATGACGAACGACGGGATCATCTGGAACTCGAGCTGGGCCACGTCGGGGGCGCCGTTCCCGGCGCGCAGGGCGGTGCGCAGCTTCGCGTAGTGGGGGTTGCCCTGGCCGGCGTTGACGATGTCGACGCTGATGGCCGGGTAGGCGTCCTGGAAGAGCGCCACTTCCTTCTCGATGTCGGGCACCCAGGTCCAGAAGTTCAGTTCCGTGGGCGTGCGCATGGCCTCGTCGATCTGGTCCTGCGTCACGCTCTTGGGCGGGTCCACTGTGTGCCTGCCGCAGGCGGCGAGTGCCAGCGGGCCCGCCAACGCGGCCGTGAGGCCGGTCCTGCGACTGAAGCGGGGATTCATCCGGATCGGTCCTTTCCTGTTGCGCGCCATTGCGAATCAGGATTCGTCCTATGGCACTACGGTGGGGACAGGTGTGAGGAGGTGGGCGGTGCGGTCGAGGAGCGGACGACGAGCGGGCGGCGCGGTGCGGCCGCCCTCGCCTCGGGTTCGGGCGCGGCTCCGGGCAGGAGTCGCATGAGGACGTTGAGGGCGTGGGTCGCATCGCCTTCGAAGTCCTGGCGGACGGTGGTCAGCGGCGGGGAGAGGTAGGCGGCGGCGGGGATGTCGTCGAAGCCGACGAGCGAGACGTCCTCGGGGACGCGGCGTCCGGCCTCGTGCAGCGCGCGGGCGAGGCCGATCGCGGTGTCGTCGTTGGCGCAGAACACGGCCGTGGCCTCGGACGGCAGGGCGAGGCCGGCGGCGTGGCCGCCGGCGGGGGTCCAGTCGCCCTCCAGGTGCGGGGGCGCCTCGATGCCGCGGGCGCGGTGGGCCTCGGCCCAGCCTTCGAGGCGCTCGCGGGCCTCCCACCAGTCGAGCGGTCCGGCCACGTGCCAGACCCGCTCGTGACCGAGGTCGAGGAGGTGCTCGACGGCCTCGCGGCAGGACGCGGCGGTGCGGCCGCGGGCGAGGGCCACCCGCTCGGCCGGGAGGTCGGCGGCCTGGCCGAGGCCCACGATCGGGACGCCCGCGTCGGGGCGCACCTGCTGGCCCTCGTCGATGGGTTCGGAGAGGATGATGCCGTCCACGCCTTGGGCGAGCAGCCAGTCGACCGAGTCCTGGATCGCCTCCGGTTGGCCCTCAGGGGTGTTGGCGACCATGAAGGAGAGCCCGGCGGCGCGGGTGGCGCGCTCCAGGGCCACGAGCATGGAGGCCGGGCCGTAGAGCGCGGAGCCGAGCGAGACGACGCCGATGCGCTTGAAGCGGCCGGTGATGAGGGCGCGGGCGGCGGTGTTGGGCCGGAAGCCGAGCTCGGCGGCGGCCGCGAGGACCTTCTCGCGCACCGCTTCGCTGACGTACCGCTCGTTGTTGACGACGCGGGAGACGGTCTTCTGGGAGACCCCGGCCAGGCGCGCCACATCGGTCATGCCGGGCGGGCGGCGCCGGGCATCGTCGGAGGTCGCGTGGGCGGTCATAAGGCTCCCGAATCGAGACTGACTACGTTGTCAGACGTAACCTACGCCTCGCTCCGGAGCCCTGTCAAGTGAGGGCCGTCGAGTCGGTCAGATAGTACCGACCAGCGCCGCCAGCGCGCCGTCGCGCGCGAAAACGGGGATCACGTCGATCGGCGCCGCTGCGTCGATCCACTGCCCGCCCTCGTGCACCGCTCCAGAGTGGAGGTCCGTCCAGGTCGCGCCCTCGGGGAGGTAGACGCGGCGGCTCGTCGCCTCGGGCCGGACCACGGGGGCCACGAGGACGTCGGGGCCGAACATGTACTGGTCGGCCAGGTCCCAGCAGACCGCGTCCCGCGGGAACTCGTGGAACATGCCGCGCATGACCGGCTGCCCGTCGGTGTGGGCCTCCTCCATGAGGCGGCGGGTGTACGGGCGCAGGGCCTCGCGGAGCTTCACGTAGCGGACCAGGATCTCGTAGACGTCCTCGCCGAAACTCCACAGCTCGTTGGGGGCGCCCGAGTTGTTGCGCGGCGAGCCGTCGGCCGCCAGGACCCGCTCGCTCGGCTGGCGGTCGCCGTGCATGCGCATGACCGGGCAGAACGCCCCGAACTGGAACCAGCGGACCAGGAGCTCCCGAAAGCCCGGGTCCTCGATGTTCCCGCCCGCGAAGCCGCCGATGTCGGTGGTGAACCAGGGGATCCCGGCGACGCCCATGTGGACGCCGGCGGTGATCTGGCGGCGGAAGTCGGCCCAGTCGGAGTGGATGTCGCCCGACCACACGAGCGCGCCGTAGCGCTGGCTGCCGGCCCAGGCGCAGCGCACCAGGTTCACGATCTCCGCTTGCCCTGCGGCCCTTTGGCCTTCGTAGAGCATCCGGGAGAACGCCTGCGGGTAGACGTTGCCGACCTCCACGTTCGGGCCCGCGTGGTAGCGGTAGTTGTCGAAGTCGTAGACGCCGTACTCGGGTTCGGCCTCGTCGAGCCAGAAGAGCTTGACGCCCAGGTCGTGGTAGTTGCGTTTGAGGATCTCCCAGGCCCGCTCGCGGGCGCGGGGGTCGGTGGCGTCCAGGAACATGCTCGGCCCCTGGAAGCTCATCTGCACGCCGTGGCCGCGCTCGGTGCGGACGAGGAGGTTCTCCTTGCGGAACGCGGCGAAGTTCTCGGATTCGGTCGAGACCTGCGGCCAGACCGAGACCATGAGTTCGACGCCCATGTCCTGCAGCTCTTTGACCATGGCGGCGGGGTCGGGCCAGAACTCGTCCTCGAACCGGAAGTCGCCCATCTTGGGCCAGTGGAAGAAGTCGGCGACGATCACGTCGAGCGGCAGGCCGCGGCGCTGGTACTCGCGGGCGACTTCGAGGAGCTGCTCCTGGTTCCAGTACCGCAGCTTGCACTGCCAGTAGCCGAGCCCGTATTCGGGCATGCCCGGGGCGTGGCCGGTCGCCTTCGCGTAGGCGGCGCTGATCTGCGCGGGGGTGTCGCCGGCGGTGATCCAGTAGTCGAGCTGCCGCGTGGACTCGGCGGTCCACTCGGTGCGGTTGGCGGCGAACGTGGCCGTGCCGATCGCGGGGTTGTGCCAGAAGAACCCGTAGCCGGCACTGGACTGGACGAAGGGGACGCTCGCCTGCGAGTTGCGGTGCGCCAGTTCGAAGGTGGAGCCCTTGATGTCGAGGATGTCCTGCTGGTACTGGCCCATGCCGTACAGCCGCTCCCCCGCCGGAGGCTCGAACGCGGCGCGGAGCCGGTGCGCGCCGCCGGCGAGCGGCCGGAACTCGCGGGCGGTGAGCTTGAGCGCGCCGCCGTCGGGGATCTCGCGCAGCAGGGTGCGGCCGGAGGCGTCGCGGAATTCGACGGTGCAGCGGTGGATCGCGTACTCGGTCTGCCAGTCCCAGCCGGCCCACGCGCGCATCACGACGGTGATCGCGCCGTTGACAAGGGTGGCGGCGTCGCCGTCCACAGTGATCTCGACGTTCACGGATTCGGGTTCGAGGAGCGCGAAGTCGGTGTCGAGCACGTCCCCTGAGGGGCTGCTGCGCACCCGCAGCGAGTCGCGGCCCCAGGCCTGCACGAGGAGGGTCTCGCCGTCGCCGCGCCAGAGGACGGCGTCCGGGGAGGTCTCGAAGGTGTTCATCAGGCGCTCAACTTCCTCGTCTTCGGGCCCGCGGGACCGAGCTAGCGAACCGGTTCGCTGACGATCATGCCAGGTCACGGGGCACGCGTCAAGGAGGCCGGCGCCTCCAATGTCGGGGCCCGGTACTGGCCCGACGGCCGTTTCGCACCGAGGATGTCGGGGGTGGCCCCTACCATGGCGAAACCGACCCGGGTCGCGCTTCTACCCGAGGCCCGCGTCCCGCACATGACCGTCAACGAGGAGGCATGCAGTGTCCGACAAGGTCGAAGGCATCGGTGGCGTGGTCTTCCGGGCGAAGGACCCGCTCGCCCTGGCCCGCTGGTACGAGACGCATCTGGGCGTCGCCAACGGGCTGGAGGGCACCGAGGTGTGGAGGCAGCAGGCCGGGCCGACGATCTTCGCCCCGATGACCGAGTTCCACAGGCTCGGCCCGCGCCAGGGCGTGATGCTGAACTTCCGCGTCGGGGACCTCGACGCGTTCCTGGACCGGCTCCGCGCCGAGGGCATCACGATCGACGACGGCATCGAGGTCGAGCCCGGCGCGGGACGGTTCGCGTGGATCACCGACCCCGAGGGCAACACGGTCGAGCTGTGGGAGCCCGAAGCCGGATTGTGAAAACCGGTGAGCTCAGGGCCGGGCCTTCGGCTTCAGGTCGAGCCGCGGTTCGATGAGCCGCTTCCGGGCCGGGGCCTGGGGTCCGGCGACGCGGTCGCACAGCATCTCGACCGCGGCCTCGGCCACCGCTTCGGGCCGGGATTCGACGGCGGTGAACGACAGGACGTAGAGGCGCGCGAGCTCCGCCGAGTGCAGCGAGACCACGTTCACCTCCAGATCGAGGTCGTTGAGCACGAACGGCAGCATGGCGACCGCCGCGTCGTTGTGGATGAGCAGGGTCTTCGGCAGCGCCGGGTCCTGCAGCGCGGTGCGCAGCGTCGCGCGCACCTGCTCGGGGCCCACGGGCACCGGGACGGGCACGAGCCGCAGCCCCCGGTCGGCCGCGCGCCGCAGCGCCGCGCGTTCGAAGCGGGTCGCGTAGGTGGAGCCCGACTCGTACAGCTCCTCGGGCCAGCGCACGAACATCGCCTCGCGGTGGCCGGCGTCGGCGAGGTGGTCGACGAGCAGGTTCGCGGCGGCGGCGAAGTCGAGGTCCACGGCGTCGATGCCGCGCGGGTCCTCGGGGTTGCCCACGAGCACCGCCGGGTAGCCGGAGCGGCTGATCGGCTCCAGGCGCGGGTCGCCGTCGACCACGTTGAGGAGGATGAGGCCGTCCACCTGGCGGCCCGCGATGACCCGCCGGACCGCTTCGGCCCCATCGGGTTCGGTGAGGAGCATGACGGCGTAGCCGCGTTCGCGGGCGGCGTCCGAGAAGGCCACGAGGTAGGTGGCCAGGGCGGGGCTGAACTCGGCTTCGTGGAAGCGGACGACGACGCCGAAGGTCATGGTGCGGGAGGTCGCGAGCGCGCGGGCGCCGGAGTTGACCGAGTACTCGAGTTTGGCGATGGCCGCTTCGATGCGGGCGCGCGTCTCGGGGGTCACGAACTTGCGGCCTGTCAGCACGGACGAGACGGTGCTGCGCGAGACGCCGGCCTCGCGCGCGACGTCGCCGATCGTCGCCACACCGGCTCCTCTCACTGCGTTCCTTCTCTGGTGCTGTCTGGGCGAGTGTATCGGCTCGCCTGGTCGGGGCGGGGGTGTCGGGGGGGGGGGGGGGGGGGGGGGGGGGGGGCCGGCCCGCCGGCGGGGGGGGGGGGGGGGGTGGGGGGGGGGGGGGCGGGGCGGGGGGCCCCCCGCCCCCCGCCGCTCCTTCAGTCGGACAGCGGGGTGAGGGTGATCCGGTCGAGGTTCGGCGCGTACTGCGAGCGCAGCAGGACGCCGGGCCAGGCGTCGGAGCCGTAGCTGACCCCGTCGAACTGCGGTTTCTCCTCGCCGCTCACGCCGATCTCGTTCACCCCCTCCACGAGGCCGACGACTACGGTGAGCTCCCAGAAGTTGTTCTCGTGGAACGAGTGCGGGAAGATCACGCGGATCGGCTCGGCCCCGTTGACCGAGACGAGCGCATAGCGGGCCACGGGGTCGGGGTTGTAGTGCGTCGCCGGCGACTGCTCCTCGTTGGAGTAGCGGAAGGTCAGCGCGTACGTCCCGGCCTCGGGGACTTCGACGGCGTCGAAGGTGAGCGTGTTGCCGTTGCCCGGTTCCCCGCCGATGCCCGTGACGGCCTGGCCGCCGGAGGCTAGGGACAGGTCCTGGGCGGTGGCGGTCCCGGCGAGCACGCCGTCCTCGGCCTCGTAGGCGACCGGTTCGAGGGCGCCGGAGGGGGCGACGGTGAGCCGGTCGACCTGGAGGTGCTTGGCGCCCTTGACGACGATCTTGTTGACGCCGCCCAGGAGGAAGGCGTCCACGGTGCCGTCCTTGGCGGTCTTGACGGTCTCGCCGTTGACCTCCAGCTGGACCCTGCCGCTGCGGGCGGTGTCGAGGTCGAGGAGGGCCGCGGCGTCGGCGGGCGAGTAGACCCAGAAGGTCGCGGTGGCGCCCTTCGGGACCGAGGCGCCGCCGGCCGTGCCGTAGACCGGGGTGGCGCCTTCGAGTTCGGCGTATTCGGCCTCGTACACGTCGGCGGTGCGGTCCGGGTCGGGCAGGGCGAGGTCGAGCTTGTCGATGAGGACGTCGCCGGCGATCTTGCCGCTCCCGTCGAGGCTCCTGGTGGCCAGGGTGATCTCGTGTTCGCCGGCGGTGAGCTCCACTGTGGTGTCGGTGTGGTCCCAGACGGTCCACTTGTAGCCCAAGGGCAGGAAGACTTCCTGCTCGGCGCCGCCGTCGACGCTGAGGAACATGTTGGTCGGGCCTTCGGCCTGCACTTCGGGGTCGGTGTTGAGCGAGCCGGCGAAGATGCTCAGGTCGTACTCGCCGTCCGCGGGGACCTCCACGTTGAACGTGAGCCCGTTGTCGGTGCCGGTGCGCATGCCGCCGACGTTGTAGCCGCCGGAGGTGTAGAACTTCGACACGTTCGAGGGCGAGCCCTCGGGGCCGTTCACGTTCAGACCGGTGCCCTGGAACTCGGCGTCCTCGGCCTCGTACGTGGCCTCCCAGGCGGCGCGCGGCTCGGCGGCGGCGCCGGTGTCGGCGCCCGGGGTCACGATGACCTCATAGGACGATTCGGCGTTCAGCTCGGGCAGGTCGCCCGCGCCGAAGTGCACGGCCGCATCGGCGGCGGGCACGTCGAGTTCGGCGATGGTGTCGGGCTGGGCGCTGTCGCCGATCTGGCCGCTCCAGCCGATCTCGCGCACGGCCACGTGCAGGGTGTCTCCGAAGACGTCTGTGGGGACGTTGCCGAGGCGGAGCGTGTAGTCGCCGCCGGCGCCGCCGAGGATCACGCGGCTCTGCCGCAGGTCCTCGTCGAGCGTCGCGACGCCTTGGAGGGTGTAGCTCTGGCCCGGGTGCGGCGGGGTGACCTCCACCGTGGTGCCGCTCATCTGGCTGTAGGCGTTGAGGAGCCACCACTGGCCGTTGGCGCGGTTGGCCTGCACGGCGGAGTCGGAGAGGTTGCCGTCGATGTTCCAGTAGGCGATGTCGCCGTACACCTTCTTGTCCTCGAGCGCGGAGATCCACTGGATCATCTGGCCGGGAACGGAGGTGTGGTAGTTGAAGGCGTACTCGGTGATGTTGATGGGCAGCCGGGTGCCCTCGTGCTCGGTGCCGGCGAAGAGCTCGGCCTCCCAGGCCCGGTAGCGGTCCACATTGGCCCGGATGTTCGCGGGGTCGGAGAGCTCGTGCCACACCACGGCGTCCGGCACGGTCCCGGCCTCGATGGTGTGCGCCATGAAACCCTTGACCTGGTTGTACAGGACGCTGGTGTTGGGTCCGCCGATGCGGGCGTCCGGCAGCACCTCGTGGATCACCGCGTAGGCGCGGTCCCAGGCCGCGAAGAAGTCGGCCGGGTCGTCGAGCCAGCTGGTGCCGTCGTAGCTCCACTCGCCGGTGCCGAACATGTTGCCCTCGGGCTCGTTGTACGGCATGAACACCACATTGGACTGCTGCTCGGCGGGCAGGGTCGCGACCTGCTCGGCCTGCGCCCGCAGCTTCTCCATGTAGGTGTCGAGCTTCTCCTCCGGGGTGTCGCCCGGCCACTGGTACGGGAAGCCGCGGTGGATGTCCGTCATGTAGATGTAGACGTCGCCGTTCGAGGCCTCGACCAGCGGGCCGAGCACTTCGAGCGCGTCCGCGCCCGGGTGCTGCGGGCCGTCCTGGGCCTTGGTGGCCACGGTCGCGAGGTCGATGCCGTCGATGAGGTTCGCGGACGGCAGGCCCTCGTCGTAGAGGCCGTAGAGGGTGCCGGAGGCGCCGCCGAGGAAGTCGCCCGTGGGCTTGCCGAGGTCCACGTTGATGGCGTTCTCGATCACCTCCACAGTGGCCGATACTGCGAGGTCGTGCCCGACGACCTTGCCGGACACGGTGAACGTGCCGGGCTGGCCGTACTGCTCGGCCGGGATGTCGTCCCAGTCGATGCCCACGTTGCGGCCGATGCCGTCGCTGAAGGCGGCCGGAGCCGAGGCGGGCAGGTCGGGCGCCTCGCCGACGACGGTGCGGGCCTCGAACGAGTCCTGCTGCAGCCCTTCGATGACGGGCAGCTCACCGCCGTAGAGCCCGGCGACCTGCGCCGCGTCGAGCGCGAGGTCGTACACCTGGAACTCGTCGATCGCGCCGTCGAAGAACGGGTGCCCGGCCCAGAACGCCTTGCCGAGGAACCCGGAGGTCGCGCCGTTCGGGTCGTGCATGACCGCGTCGAGGTCGACCTGGGCCTTCGTGCGGCCCACTTCGACACCGTTGAGGTAGTAGGCGATCTGCTCACCGTCGATGGCGGTGACGGCCTGCACCCACTCCCCCGCGGGGAGCTTGCCGGTGCCGTCCACGCCGACTTCACTGCCGCCGTTCACCGGCTTGATCGAGGAACGGTTCGTGCCCGGACCCTGGAAGGAGGGAGTCAGGAAGGTGGCGCTGGCGTTGTCCTTGCCCAGGTTGTACGCCCACTGGAAGTCGGCGCCGCCGTCCCAGCGCAGCCAGGTGGCGATCGTGATCGCGTCGCGGCCCTCGAAGAGCCCGTGCGGGACCTCCACATAGGGCGCGGTGGTGGAGCTCGCGGCGCCGCCGGTGAGGTCGAGGGCGGCGGAGCCGTCGGCGCGGCCGGGCACCGAGGGCGCCTGCGCGGCGTTGACGACGGTGCCGTCCAGGCCCGAGGGCGACAGGTCGTCAACGATGCCGTTCGCGACCTGCCCCTCCTCGAAGGAGTAGGAGAGGATCAGGTGCTCATCGAGGGTCTGCGCCGCGGCGGGCACCGACGCCAGCGGCACTATCGCGAAGGCGGCGAGGACGCTCGCCGCTCGGACTGGTGCTCGGGACTTCATGTCGACTCACTCTCGTCGTTGAGAAACCCGCCGGAGGGATGGCATTCCAGCGAACCGGTTCGCTCAACACCGTACCGAGGCTGGCTGCTCCTGGCAATAGCCTGGAGAACCGGTTCGCTGGATTCTTTGCGCCGCACCCGGGACGCGTGCGGCGCGGTGACACCGGCCGCTCCCGACGTGCGGCCCGCGCCGACGGGGTAGCCCCCTGGCTTACGGCATCGAACCCGAACGGAGGAGCCATGCGACCGCTCGACCGGATCTGGGCCGCCGCTTTCGTCATCGCATGGAGCAGCGGCTTCATCGGCAACGAGCTCGGCACCCGCCATGGCTCCGCACTGGACCTGCTGACCTGGCGGTTCCTCCTGCTCGCCGCGCCCTCCCTGCTCTGGCTGGCGGTGCGGCGGGTCCGCGACCGGCGGGCCCTCGGCACGCACCTCGCCATCGGCGTGCTCGCGCAGGCCGGCTTCCTCAGCGGAATCGCCTTCGCCGCGGACCTCGGCGTCGCACCGGGCGTCATCTCGCTCATCGCGGGCCTGCAGCCGATCGTGATGGCCGCGGCCGCCGCGCTGCTGCTCGGCGAATCGATCCGGCGCCTCCAGATCCTCGGCCTGGGCGTCGGCCTCGCCGGCGTCGCGCTCGTGGTCTCCGCGGACGGCTTCGACGGCGCGGCCCCGCTCTGGGCGTTCACACTGCCGCTCATGGCGGTGCTCAGCCTGGTCGCGGCCACCGTGCTCGAACGCCGGGCCGGACCGCAGGGGCTCGGCCCGGTCGACGCGCTCGCGGTCCAGTTCCTGGCCGCCGCGGCCGTCTTCACCCTCGCCTCGGCGATCGGCGGCGACCTCGCGCCGTCGGCGGCACCCGGATTCTGGGCGGGCGTCGCCTGGACCGCCGTCCTCGCCGGGCTCGGCGGCTACGGCCTCTACTGGGTCGTGGTCCGGCGCAGCGGCGCCACGACCGCGTCGAGTCTCCTCTACCTGACGCCGCCCACGACCATGCTCTGGGCGTGGCTCATGTTCGGCGACGAGCTGGCGCCCGTGTCCTGGATCGGCCTCGCGGTCACCGCGGTCGGCGTGGCCCTGGCGCTCAACCGCGAACGGCCGGCCGGGAAGCCGCGCGCCCCGGCCGACCGGTCCGCCGTCAGGTGAGCCGGAACGTGGCCTCCGAGCGCTCCTGCGCGGTGGCGGCCGTCAGGATGTTCGCCAGACCGCCTGCGGCGCGGATGAACCGGCCCGGGAAGTTGTACGACTCGAACGACTCCGCGGCGGCGTCGGCGAGGCCGTCGCGCTGGAAGAAGCTCGCGTCGGCGTCGAACACCGCGGAGCCGTCGTCGGCCTCGACCCACAGCTCGTAGTTCCGGTGCCGCAGGTACCGGCCCGGGAAGTTCGCCGACTCCAGCGAGACGGTCCCCGAACCGGCCAGACCCGGCACGATCCGGAACTGCGAGTCGGCGAGCATCGCCACCGAGGTGCCCGCCCGGACCCGGTAGTCGTAGTGGTTCAGGTAGGCCCCGGCCTGCCCGTGGAGCGCGAAGCGGTACGGGGTCGCGCCCGCCGCGACGGGGATGCCGAAGTCCGGCGTGCCGTCCGCGCGCCAGTAGACCTTCTGGATCCTGGTGTGCCGGTTGGGGTCGTAGAGCGGATCGCCGCTGATGGCCTTGTAGGGCCGGGCGTGGTAGACGAGGATGTCGCTCTGACCGTCCTCGGAGACGGTGAACGAGTTGTGCCCGGGGCCGTACTGGCTCGTCGCGTCGTTGCTGCGCAGCACCGGCTGGGCGTTCTTGGTCCACGAGGCGGCATTGAGGAGGTTCGCGCCCGAGGAGGCGGTGAGCAGGCCGACCGCGTAGTTCGCGTCGGTCGCGCTGGCGGAGAACGTCATGAAGATCCGCCCGTTGCGGGCGATGACGGCCGGGCCCTCGTTCACCTTGTGCCCGATGGTCTCCCACGCGAGCGTCGGCTTGCTGATGCGCACCGGGGTGCCGGTGATGGTCCACGGGTTCGCCATCGCGGCCAGGTACAGGCTGGTGCCCGAGCCGAGTTCGGGGTCGCTCTGGGCCCAGCAGAGGAAGCGGGTCGAGCCCTGGGTGAAGGTGGTCGCGTCGAGCGCGAACGAGTCGCGCGGGGTCGCGATGCGGCCCTTCTCGGTCCACGTGCCGCTCATGGGGTTCGCGCTCGCGTTCTCCAGCACGTACATGCGGATCGCCCACACGTCGTCGGTGCGACCGGCGGCGAAGTAGACGTACCACTTCCCGTTCACGAAGTGGATCTCCGGCGCCCAGATGTGCGCGCCCATCTCGCCGCTGGAGTGCCTGCTCCAGATGGTGGACTCGGCGGCGGTCGCGAGGCCCTGGAGGGTGGTCGCGCGGCGCATGACGATGCGGTCGTAGGCCGGGACGCTGGCGGTGAAGTAGTAGTACCCGTCGGTGTGGCGCCAGATGTGCGGGTCGGCCCGCTGCTGGATGAGGGGGTTGACGTACCGGACGCCGGGGGTGTCGGCGGCCCGGGCCGCGGCGGCGGCGAACCCGACGCCGGCACCTGACGCGGCGGCGACCCCGGCGGCCTGGAAGAGCCGGCGGCGGCTGATCGGCGGGAACTGCATGGCGAACTCCTCGAGGGCGGGAGACCACATGTTGTGATCGATAACAATCCTGCTGCCAGCGTAGGCAGGCACCCCTCGAAAGTCAACGATATCGATCGATCAATATCGACGGTCGCGAATATAAGATGCCTCCGGGGAGGCACGGCTACCAGCGGTGGTGGACCTGGGCGCGGATCTTCGCGTCGTAGAGGTCGCGCACGGCGGCGAGCGTCGACTCGGGCAGGGCCGCAAGATCCGCCGCGGCGGCGTTCGCCCTGGCCTGCTCGGGATTGCGCGCGCCGGGGATCACGGTGGAGAGGCCCGGCTGCTGGATGAGCCAGCGCAGCGCCGTCTGCGCCGCGGTGGCGCCTGCCGGTGCGAGCTCCGCGAACTCGGCGGCAGCCTCGACGCCCGTGGCGTAGTCGACCCCGGAGAAGGTCTCGCCCTGGTCGAAGGCCTCGCCGTGCCGGTTGTAGGTGCGGTGGTCGTTCGCGGCGAACACGGTGTCCTTCGTGTACTTGCCCGAGAGGAGCCCGGACGCGAGCGGCACGCGCGCGATGATCCCGACCCCGGCCGCCGCCGCGGCGGGCAGGACCTGCTCGAGGGGCTTGAGCCGGAACGGGTTCAGGATGATCTGCACGCTCGCGGTGCCCGGTCGGGCGATCGCGGCCAGGGCCTCGTCGCAGGTCTCGACGCTCACCCCGTAGGCGGCGATCCGGTCCTCGTCGACGAGAGTGTCAAGCGCGTCGAAGACCGCGTCGGAGGCGTACACGGGCGTGGGCGGGCAGTGGAGCTGGACGAGGTCGAGCCGGTCGACGCCGAGGTTGGCGCGGGACCGGTCGGTCCAGGCCCGGAAGTGCTCGAGGGTGTAGAGCGCGGGGTCGAGGTCGACGCGGCGGCCCATCTTGGTGGCGACCATGACCCCGGCGTCCGGGCGCTCCTTGAGGAAGCGGCCGATGAGCTGCTCCGAGCGGCCGTCGCCGTACACGTCGGCGGTGTCGAAGAAGGTCACGCCCGCATCGACCGCTCCGCCGAGGACGGCGAGCGCGTCGGCCTCCCGCACCTCGCCCCAGTCGGCGCCCAGCTGCCAGGTGCCGAGCCCGACCACGGACACCCGCTGGCCGCTCCTGCCGAAAGTGCGCTGCTCCATCGGTCCCCCACATTCGTCGACGCGTATCTCGCGGGGCAAGTCTAGGGAGCCGTCGCGGGCTCCGCCAGGTGGACTCGAGGTCGCTGCGGGCTGCAGGTGCCGGCCGGTGCGCCGGCCAGGGGGTGCGTGCGCAACGCGGGTTCGCCGGTCGGAGCGCCGGTATAGTTCCCTGCGTGCGCTATTACGTTCAGTTTCCTGCCGGGACCGGCGAACTGGTCGCCGAGTCGATCGGTTCGTACGTCGACCGGCCGGAGGTCGTCTACGCCGACGACAGTTCACTGATCTTCGAGTCGGACACGCCGTACGCGCAAGTGGTGCAGATGCCGTTCGTGAAGAACTCGTTCACGGTGATCGCCGACGTCGTGCGGCGCGACATCGACGAGGGCGTGCTGGAGCTGGCGGACAGCCTCCGCTACGACGGGCTCGAGGCCCGCGCGGACACGTTCCGGGTTATGTTCCATGTGGACGGTGCGCTCATTCCCGTGGACCCGCGCGCCAAGCGCGCGCTCGAGACCGAGATCAGCGACGCGTCGGGCCAGCGCATGGTCGGCCGGGGCTCGGGCGAGGAGTACTGGGTGGTCGGGAGGACCGACTTCGAGTACCTGATGCTGTGCCGCCGCCATATCCGGGCCAAGCGCGCGGAGAAGGCGGCGGGCGCGATCTCGCATGAGTTGTCGTCGCTGCTCATCGCGGCGTCGAAGCCGCGGCCCGATGACGTGTTCCTCGACCCGTTCGCCGGTTCGGGCTCGTTCACGAATGCGCGGATGTCGTTCCCGGCGATGCGCATCGTGTATTCGGACGCGGATCTGGCGCGGCTGCGCGAGGACTTCCCGCCCGCGATCCGCGACTCCCGCAACGTTGAGTTCCTCGCCGACGACGCCTTGGCGCTGCCGTCCTTCAAGGACCGTGAAGTGGACGTGATCGTCACCGATCCGCCGTGGGGCGAGTACGAGGACCTGCCGCTGCCGCTGCCCGAGTTCCTGGGCGCGATGGCGCGGTCGTTCGACCGGGTGCTGGATCCGAGCGACGGGCGGTTCGTGCTCCTGATCGCGCGGATGGCGGCCGAGGAGGCCGAGAAGGCGTTGACCGCGAACCGGCTCAACGTCGGTTCGGTGCACGAGATCCTGGTGAACGGGCACCCTGCGACGGTGCTCGTGGGCGGCCGCGCAGCGGCGTGAGGACCGGAGTCCCCGCGCCGCCGACGCGAGCGGTGGCCTAGGTCCCGTAGCGGGCGAGGAAGAGGTCCACGGCGTCGTCGACCGGGGCGTCGGCCGCATCGGCGGCGTCGCTGCCGGTGAGGAGGCGCCGGTTGAGGGGCGATCCGATCACGAGCCAGGTGAACTGGTCGGCCGCGCTCAGCGGGTCGGGTAGGCGCAGCAGGCCCCGGTCGCCTAGCGCCGCAAGCGTTTCGGCGAGGGCGCGGATGTTCCGCTCCCAGCTGTGCTCGAGGTAGTCGGCGGCGACGTCGGGGAGGCGCCTGGCTTCACTGGTGACCAGCCGCCGCATGTTGAGGACGGCGGGGCTGAGGACGCCCGCGCGCATGGTCCCCGCCAGTTCGACGAGCCCTTCGCGCACGTCGCGGCAGGCGGCGAGCCGTTCCAGGTGGGGGCGCATGGCGTCGCGTCCGGCGTCGGCCCAGGCGCGGACCACGGCGGCGAAGAGCGCGTCCTTGTTCTGGTGCTCGCGGTAGAGCGAGGCCTTCGAGATCTGGGCGCGCGCGGCGACCTCGTCCATGGTCGTGCCGCCGTAGCCGTGCTCGAGGAACACTTCGCGGGCGGTGGCGACGAGGTCGGCGCCGGTCCGGCCGGGGGGACGGCCGCGGCGGCGGGTGGGTGCAGGCATGCCCGAATTTTAGTACTTGACCGGACTGAAAACCAGGGCTAGCATTGTTCAGTACCATCGAGTACTTAAAGGGGAATCCCATGGCCCTCGCCGTCGTCTTCGCTACCGTCGCCTCGTTCGCGTTCAGCGCGGTGCTGTACGGCGCGCCGCCGGTCGCCGCGTACGTCGGGCGGCACAGCCACCCGCGGCCGGGCGTCCCGGTCGCGGTCCAGATGGGCGCCGTCCTCGCGCGGAGCCTCGTCGCCGCCTGCCTCACCGCCGGCCTCATGCAGGTCGCCGGATGGAGTGGCCTCGGCGACGGCGCCCTGCTCGGACTCGCACTGGGCGCACTGCCGGCGGCCATCCTCACCGGCGCCGTCGTCCACGAGGGCGTCCCGGTCGGGCTCGCCGCGGTCCACGCCCTCGACTGGGTCGTGAAACTGACGCTGATCGGCGCGATCGTCGGTCTCGCCGCTTGAGAAGGAGCAGCACCATGAGCGAAGCACCACTGGACAGCGCAAGCCTCGACATCGCCTTCAACGCGACGCTCGGCAAGGTCCGGCCCGGCGACACCTGGACCTGCGTCCAACTGCCCGGGTCGGCCGAAATCTTCGGCACGCGAGGCCTGGTCAAAGTCGCCGGCACCGTGGACGGCGTGCCCTTCCGCGGCGCTTTCATGGCCCTGGGCGACGGCACCCACAAACTCCCCGTCGCCGCCGCGATCCGCAAGCGGATCGGCAAGGGCGACGGCGACACCGTCGCAGTGCACCTCACGCAGCGACTGCATTGATCGGCGACGACTCGGGGCCCTGCGCCTGGACATCGGTCCAGGGGCGGGGGCCCCCGCGGGGGTGGGGGGAGGGGGGGGGGGCGTCCTGGACCTCGCCGATGAGTTCCTCGACGATGTCCTCCAGGAACAGCACGCCGGTGGCCGCGCCGTCCGCGCCGATCACGCGGGCGACGTGGGCGCCCTCGGCGCGGATCTGCGCCAGTCCGTCCTCGAGCTCGGCGGCGCCGGCCACCACGGGCAGCTCACGGAGCCGCTCGGCGGGGATCGGCGCGTCGAGCTCGTCGGGGCCGGTCAGGTCGAGCACGTCCTTGAGGTGCAGGTACGCGCGCGGCGTCCCTTCGGCGTCCTCGATCACGTAGCGGGAGAACCCGTTCGCGGAGACCGCCCGCTGCACGTCGCGCGGCGTCGGCCGGGCCGGCAGCAGCACGATCTCGGCCAAGGGGACTTCCACGTCGGCCACGGTCTTCTCGGTGAACTCGAACGCGGCGGTCAGCGTCCCCGAGTCGTCCACCAGGGTGCCCTCGCGCTGCGATTCCTCCACAATGGTGGCGACCTCGTCGATCGTGTAGGCGCTCTGGGCCTCGTCCTTCGGCTCGACCCGGAACAGCCGCAGCGCGCCGTTCGCGATCGCGTTCAGCGACCAGATGATCGGGCGCACGACCCGCGAGATGAACACCAGCGGCGGCGCCAGGATCAGCGCCGCGCGGTCGGGCACGGAGAACGCGAGGTTCTTCGGGATCATCTCGCCGAAGACCACGTGCAGGAACGTCACCAGCAGCAGCGCCACCGCGAACGCGATCCCGGTGACGGCCGCCGGGGTCAGCCCGGTCCAGCCCAGCGGGTACTCGAGCAGGTGGTGGATGGCCGGTTCGGAGACGTTGAGGATCACCAGGGAGCAGACCGTGATGCCCAGCTGGCTCGTGGCCAGCATCAGTGTCGCGTGCTCCATGGCCCACAGCGTGGTCTTCGCGGCACGGCTGCCCTCGGCGGCGCGCGGCTCGATCTGCGAGCGGCGCGCGGAGATGACGGCGAACTCCGCGCCGACGAAGAAGGCGTTGGCGGCCAGGAGGACCACCAGCCAGATCAGTCCGGGAAGGTACTCGCTCATCGGCCGGCCTCCTGCTCGAACGTCTCCATGATGCGCTCACGCGTCCCGCCGAAGGCCGGGTCGGTGGCCTTGTCGTCGGGCAGGTAGCGCAGGCGCTCGATCCGCGAACCGGTCAGCCGGTCCACCCGAAGCCGGCCGCGGTCGACCCGGACCTCCTCGCCCGGAGCGGGGATGCGCTCGAGCGCTTCGAGGACGTAGCCCGCGACGGTCTCGTAGTCCTCGCCCTCGGGGATGCGCACGCCCGCGCGCTCCCAGAGCTCGTCGGGGCGCAGTGAGCCCGCGATGAGGATCGAGTCGGCCTGCTTGAGGACTTGGCGCTGGATCTTGTCGTGCTCGTCCTGGACCTCGCCGAGGAGCTCCTCCACGAGGTCTTCGAGGGTGACGATCCCGGCGGTCCCGCCGTGCTCGTCGATGACGACCGCGATCTGGAAGCCGCGGCCGCGCAGCGTGCCGAGCAGCGACCCGACACCTGCGGCCTCGGGGACCTTCAGCGGCTCGGACATCAGCTCGCTCACCGCGACCTCGCCGCGGCGGTCGAACTCGACGCCGTACGCGGACTTCACGTGGACCACGCCGACCACGTCGTCCACGTCCTCGCCGAGGACCGGGAACCGCGAATGGCCCGTGCGGGCCGCCTCGGCGATCACGTCGGCGGCGGTCGCGGTCCGCTCCAAAGTGGTCGTCCGCACGCGCGGGGTCATGACCTCTTCGGCGGTGTGCGTCGAGAATGTGAGTGTCCGCTGCAGGATCGCCGCGTCGTCGCGGTCGAGCGCCCCTTCGGTGGCCGAGCGCCGGATCAGGAAGCTGAGCTCCTCGGCGCTGCGCGCCCCGGACAGCTCCTCCTTCGGCTCGATGCCCATCGCGCGGATCGTGCGGTTCGCGGTGCCGTTGAACAGGACCACGAGCGGCTTGAACACCACCGTGAACCCGATCTGGAACGGCACCACGAGCTTCGCGGTCGCCAGCGGCACCGCCAGCGCGAAGTTCTTGGGGACCAGCTCGCCGAGGATCATCGAGAACAGCGTCGCCACGGTGATCGAGACGATCGCGCCGACCGCGGGCACCGCGGACTCGGCGATGCCGAGGCCGGTGAGCGGGTCGTGCAGCAGGGAGCTGATCGCCGGCTCGAACGTGTAGCCCGCGAGGAGGGTGGTGAGGGTGATGCCCAGCTGGGCGGAGGAGAGGTGGGTCGAGGTGACCTTGAGGGCCTTGATCGTGGGCTGGAGGCCCTTCTCGCCTTGGTCGCGGCGGCGCTCCAGTTCAGGCCGGTCGAGGTTGACCAGGGCGAACTCGGAGGCGACGAACAGGCCCGTGCCCACGGTCAGGATGACACCCGCGAGGATGCCCCAGACTTCGGTGTTCAACGCTCACCTCGCTGCGGCGTAGCGGTAATCGGCGCCTGCCGCTCCGAGGTGAGCCAGGGTTTATGACTGGGAGAATCGTCCATGCGGACGAGGATAGCGGCATCAGGGCACCACCGCTCAACGAAGGTGCCCGGATCACAGACCAGCGGCGGGAGTCTGGCATCCGGGTGCCAATCGCCCGCCGGAACGCCGCCGCCGAGGCCGTCCGGCATAGTTGCGAAGCGGGCTGAACGGGCCACTGCAGGATGTGCGACCCGAGTGCCGGATGGGATCGGTGAGCGCTACGGCCACTGTCCGTGCGCGAGAGGACAAAGGTGAGCGAGTATATGATCCTCGGAGCCCCTCTCTCGTATCCACCGGCATGGAGCGTCGAATGAGCCTCTCCCCCTTCCTGTCCGCCGCGGTCCGCATCGGAGCGTCCGCCGCCGCGGGCACCGTCGTCCTCGGCACCGCCCTCACCGGGACCGCAGCGGCGGCCCCCGTCACCATCGACCCGCTCGCCGGTGTCGAAGGGTTCAACGCCGTCGCCCGCTACGACGCCGCCCTCGCCTCGACCGAGATGGAAGGCCCCCTCGCCGCGGGCGGGGACCTGACGCTGCTCGGCGGCTACAACATCGCCGCCCACACCGCGGGCGCGTTCACCGCGCCCGGCGACGCGGCCCCCAGCGCCCTCGTCGTCGGCGGCGGCGTCGACTGGGACGCGAGCAGCGGCTACGCGCGCGTCCAGAACGGCTACATCAAGATCGGCGTCCTCGCGGCCACGGACGTCCTCACCGAGGACGCCAACCAGGCCGCCCGCACCACGCGCGCCGTCCCCGCGGGCGCGGGCTACGACGCCGACGTGCGCGTCGAGACCACCGAGCACCAGCCCGGCGAGTCGGTCGGCGCCGACACAGGCCTCAACTTCGAGGCCCTGTTCGCCCAGTTCGAGGATCGCTCCGCCGCACTGGCCTCCTGCGCGGGCGCGAACGTCCTGAACATCAGCGGCGAGGACCTGAACGGCGTCGCCGAGTTCACGTTCCCCGCGGCCCCGAGCGCCGGCGACGTCTACCTGATCAACGTCGACACCACCGGTACCGGCGGCGTGTTCGACTGGAGCACCCCGAACTTCCCCGGCATCAGCGGCGCGAACGCGCCCTACATCCTGTGGAACTTCCCGGACGCCACCGAGGTCACCGTCACCGGCGGCGACTCCCTCCAAGGCTCGGTCTACGCGCCCGGCGCGGCGTTCACCGACGAGTCCGCCTCCAACCTCGAAGGCACCGTCGTCGCCGCGTCCCTTGACCTCGGCACCGCCGCGGCGAGCGGCGGGGAGCTGCACCAGCAGCCCTTCGCCGGGGCCTTCGAATGCGAAGCGGGCGAAGAGGAAGAGGAAGGCGGCGAGGGCGGCTGGAACCCCGAGGCCCCCGCGAGCGAGACCCCTTCGGAGGACGAGAGCGACGAGGCCCTGCCCTCGACCGGGACCTCGAGCATCCTCCCGGTGTCCCTCGCGGCGCTGACCCTGGCGGCGGGCGCCGCGGCCCTCTGGGCCACCCGCACCCGCCGAGCTCAGAACTGAGCAGCTGAGGCGGGGGGGGGCCCCCCCCGGGGGGGGGGGGGCGGGGCGGGCCGCGGGGGGGGGGGGGGGGGGCCCCGGGGGGGGCCCCCCCCCC
>NZ_JAPZVR010000011.1:24880-100087 GCF_027622855.1 Glycomyces algeriensis
GCCCCCGCGCCCCCCCCCCCCCCGCCTCCCCCCCCCCCCCCCCCCGGCGGCGCCCCCCCCCCCCCGGGGGCGCCCCCGCCTCGTGCAATCCAGGAGGGACTTCGGGTCGGACTACAGGTCGACCACCGCCCCGCCGATCGAGACCACCAGCACGCCGCTGGAGTTGAAGCTCCAGCTCAGGCTGCCGCCGTAGGCGGAGCAGCGGGAGCCGTTGGCACCGGCGTCCCACTGGTTCGAGCTGTCGGTGTTCCCGACGATCCGGTCGTTCGAGCCGCTGTCGCACGAGGTGTTCCCGCGGAAGACCGAGCTGCCGGCGTCGAAGTTGAAGTTGCGCTCGCCGTTGCGGACGCTCAGGTTGTTCGAGATGGTCATGTTGCCGGGGTTCGAGTTGTAAGTGAACCCGTGCTTGCCGTTCTCGAAGGCGATGGTGCGGACCACCGTGTGGTTGACGGCGATGTCCTCGCCCCCGAGCTTGAAGCCGTTGCGGTCGCCGTTGCCGGCCTGGCCGCCGTTGGAGAGCGTGCCGTTGTCGTACGCGAGCGAGTCCTCAATGGTCACCGGGCCGATCGGACCGGTGTCGCCCTTGGTGTAGAGGTCCCAGCCGTCGTCGATGTTGTTGTGGGCCAGGCAGAACCGGAAGACGTTCCCGGAACCGGAGGTGAGCTTCGCGGCGAAGCCGTCCGCGTCCTCGCCGTCGGAGTCGACGTTGTCGTGCGACTCGGAGCTGAGGATGAGGTTGTTCGCCGGCCACTCGCTGGAGGGCGCGCCCGCCGTGTAGCGGGCGATCTGCAGACCGGTGTCGGCGTTGTGGCGGGTCACGACCCGTTCGACGATGTTGTTGCTGCCGCCGACCAGGATGCCGTTGTCGCCGGCGTGCTCGACCGTGAAGCCCTTGAAGTGCCACCAGTCGCCGCCGAGCGCGATGCCGCGGTTGGCGGTGTTCTCGGCCTGCGCCGAGAAGTTGAGCACCGGCTTCTCCGAACCGTACGCGAACAGCTCCGTGCGGTTGCCCGAGGCGCCGTCCTTGCCCGGCGGGATGTCGATCGTGGTCGACAGGTTGTAGGTGCCGCCGCGCAGGTAGATGGTGCCGCCGGCGTTGATACGGCTGATCGCCGAGGCGAGGGTCGTCGGGCTGCCGATCGAGCCGTCGGCGCTCGCGGAGCCGTTGGGAGCGGCGTAGAGCGCGTCGGAGTTCGGCGGCGGGGTGGTGGTGCCCGGGTCGGTCGGGGTGGTCGGGGGCTCCTCGGTCGGGGGCCCGGTGGTGGTGCCGCCGTCGGGCGTGCCCGCGTAGGTCTCGAACTCGGCGATCCGCGGGGTGCCGGTGGCGCTGGTGATGACGAAGTTGATCTTCTTGGTCGAGACCGCCGAGAAGGTGATGGTGCCCGCGCCCGTGCCGGAGGCCAGCACGGACCCGTTGTCGTTGTTGACGACCTGCCAGTTCCCGATGGTGCCGCCGCCGGAGGCCGACTTGATGATCACGGTGGACACGGTCTGGGCCGTGCCCCACTTGACGGACACGCGGCCGGTGCTCCCGGCGGGCGACCAGTAGGTGCTCGCGTTCCCGTCGATGACATTGCCGTAGCTGGTGCCGCTGGCCTTGCTGGTGCCGTCGGCGCCCGCGCCGAGGCTGAGGTTGGTGCCGAGGGCCATGGTCGAGTAGGACGGGCTGTCGTTGGTCTCGGCCGCGGCCATCGTCATCGACATGGCGGTCCCGGCGATCACCACCGCCGCGGCGGCCAGCGCCGCGCCGATCCTGAGTCTCGCTGAACGTCTCATCTGTGGACTACCTCTCGTGAGGGTGATATTGAGGCATTTGAATGAATCTAAGGCAAGGGCTTTCAAGGAGTCAATGGTTTCCCCGCAACCGATTGCCTAAATTTTTCGCCGCCCGCCCTCACATCGGTCCGCGGGCTCGCAGGGCCGTCGGTGGTCATCACCCCCGCGTCGATCAACCTGAGGTGGCTGGTATCCGCCCTCGACCGGTCCACCTCCCTTGCCGTGCAAGGCGATCAACCGCGTTCCGATCCCGCTCGAGCGCACGGCCCCTCGTCGCCGGGGTCGCGGACATTCGGAACCGAACTCACCTTTTACGCTGGCGTGCAGTCGATCGCGTGAGTGACCGCGAACCGGCCGACGATACGACGACTCAAGCGCGGCGTATCGGACTTCCGAGAATTCCCTCCAATGCTTCGCATCCGCGTCAGCGTAGGGAAGGCGGCCGAACGAGTCGGCCGAACCGCAGCGAGGAGGATGCCGTGAACACCAAGGCGATCGAATTGCGTATCCCGCTCGGGTTGCGCCTCACCGAGGTTCGCCGACCGGCCCAAGGGAGGCGAATGAACCGATGACCGCATCCGTGTTGAAGCACAACGAATCCGACCTCGACTCACAACAGCGGCAGTTCCTGGCGCGCGCTGCGACGACCCACCGGTTGACCGCGCTGGCATTGGCCCACTTCGCGGCGGCGATGGTCGTCGCAGCGGCGGCCCCCGCGCAGGCCGCCGACATCGTTCTCGCCGAAGCGGACAGCTCCGAGATCCAGGCGCACGTCGACGACCTGGTGTCAGAGCGCGCTTCCGTAGACGGCGAGATCGAACGGCTCGAAGCCGAACGTTCCGAACTGAGCGCGCTGATCGAGCGGACCATTCTGGAATTCGGCACCGTCGAAGCTCAGCTCACTCGGGCTACCGAGGTGATCAGCGCCGCGGACGACGACCTCTCCAGCAAGATCGAGCCGCTGGCGGAGCTGCGGAACGAGCAGGCATTCCGATACGAGGCGTCCGAACGGGCCGGCGAGCGACTCGACGTGATCGCGCCGAGGATCTCGCATCTCACCGACCGGTCGGAGGACCTGTCCGCGAACATCCGCACGGCCGAGCGCGCCCTCCAGGAGGCGGAAGAGCGCGAACGCGAACGCCAGGAGACGTCCTCCCGCTCCAGTACGACTGCAGTCGAGTCCGGACGGGCCCCCGCTTCGGCGGACTCGGTCGTCGGATTCGCGTACGACCAAATCGGGAAGCCGTACGGCTCGGGCATGACCGGCCCGGACGCCTATGACTGCTCGGGCCTGGTGGTGGCCGCCTTCTCGCAATCGGGAGTGCAACTGCCCCGCACCTCCCAATCGCAATGGGCCGAGACCGCACCGGTCGGCCGCAGCGAACTGGCGCCGGGCGATCTGGTCTTCTCGCACGGCCTGGGCCATGTCGCGATCTACATCGGTGAGAACCAGGTCATCCACGCCACCAAACCCGGGGACACCGTGAAGACCGCCTCGATCGACCACCTGCCGGTCGACGGCTACCGGCGCGTCCGAACTTGACGCCGAAGCCGAAGTATCCCGGCGCCATCAGCGCTGAGGGCGGTTCACGAGCTGCTGCGCTTGCGGGCCGCGGCTTTCGTGGTCTTCTTCGCGGCCGTCCTCCGCGTGGCCTTCTTCGCCGCCTTCTTGGCGGTCCGCTTCCGCGCGGTCGCCGGAGGCTTGCGGCCGGGATCGGCGGCCTCCACCGACCGCTGCAGGGCATCCAGAATGTTCGTGACCTTCGCCTGCGGCTTCGGCTTCCCCTTCGGCACCGGACGACCAGCGGCTTTCGCTTCGATGAGTTCGTCCAGTGCCGCCTGGTACTCATCGGAGTACTGCTCCGGGTCCCAGTCGCCGGTGCGCATGTCGATGAGCATCTGCGCCATCTCAAGCTCGGCTTTGTCGGCCTTCGCGTCCGCGCCGGTGATCTCGGGTATGCGGACTTCATCGGCCCACAGCAGCCGGTCCAGAACGAGTACCTCACCGGCAGGTCTGATGATCGCGAGCGATTCGCGCTGGCGCAGCGTGATCGTCACGAGCGCGACCAGGCCCTTCTCGGCCATCGCGTCCCGCAGGACCAGGTACGGGCCGGTGCCTTCCGCTCCGGGGCCGAGGTAGTACGCCTTGTCGTAGAGGATCGGGTCGACCTGGCCTTCTTTGACGAACATGAGCACGTCGACATGCTTCGACGAGCGCACCGGCAGGGACGCCAGGTCGTCCTCGTCGAGGAGGACCAGGTTCCCGTCGCCGTCTTCGACACCTTTGCGGATTTCATCGGCGTCCACGGGTTCATCGTCGAGTTCGCAGACTTTCTCGTACCGGATGCGGCCGCCGTCGTCCGCGTGGAACTGGCGCATGGCGCGGTCATGGCTGCCTGTGGCCGCGTACACCTTGACGGGGATCCTGACCAGGCCCATCTCGATCGTCGTGTTCAGCATCGACCGCATGAACCCAGGATGACAGCGGGACTGCAGGGGCGGAGGTGAAACATGAGTTTTCGTCGGCGGTGCGGTCCTATGAGCGGACTCAGGGCAGCGCGTCCCGGGCCGAGTGCCGGGAGTCAGGCTGGTGCGCCGCTGTGTGCCTGCACGAGGGTGCGGGCGCCGAGCGCGATGAGCACCGCGCCGCCGATCGTGTCGAAGGCCCTTCGCGGCAGGGCGAGTGCGCGTTTTCCAAGCGAGCGGAGCGCGGTCGCGCCGAGCGTCAGCCACAGCACCGTGAGCGCGGCGTGGACGGCGGCGAGGGCGATCAGGTTCGCGGCGGTGAAGGTCCGGTGGTCGAGGAACTGCGGCGCGAGTGTGAGGTAGACGGCCGCGGCCTTCGGGTTGAGCAGGTTGGCCAGATATGCGGTCCGGATGCGGAGCCGGGGGCCGGCCGAAGCCTCAGGTGCCGTCGCTGCGTGGTCCCGCCGGGCGATCGTCACGATGCCGAGCGCGATGAGATAGGCCGCCCCGGCGAACTGCACTGCGCGGTACAGCTCGGCGGACTGCATCACCAGCGCCGAGAGGCCGCAGGCCGCGAGGACCGCGTGGGTGAGGATGCCTGCTGCGGTCCCTGCCGCGACGCGGCGGACCACTCCGCGCTCGTCGCCGAGGACGTGCGTCGCCATGAGTGTGAAGCTGGCGCCGGGGGTGACCACGATGGGCACGATCGCCAGCGCGAAAGCGAACAGCGCCTCAGGCATCAGGACGCGAAGTGGAAGGAGGAGGTGACGGTCCCGTCTTGGTCGAACCGGTGCAGGGCCAGGCCGGGCGGGTGCTCGCGGTCGGTCAGCGGCGAGTGGTCGGGGTCGGTGCGGAGCGCGGAGACGATGCCCGGTGCCATCAGTAGCGGGACGCCTGCGAACGTGGAGGACACGGGCGTGTGGGCGTGTCCGCAGAGGATCGCGGCGACTGTGCCGATGCGCGCGACGAGGTCGGCCAGCGCTTCCGGGTTGACCAGCGGCATCGAGTCGATGTAGGCGTGGCCGATCCGGATGGGCGGCTGATGGAAGGCGAGCACGGTGGCGCCGGCTCCTTCGGCGCGGGCCGCGGCGAGTTCGGCGGTCTCGGGGCGGAGCTCGCCGTGGTCGCTGCCGGGCACGGTGACGTCGATGCCGATGATCCGCGCGTCGCCGACGTCGAGCGTGTTCACCGGGCGGCCGTCTGCGAAAGCGTCGGCGAAGCGGCCGGCGTGGTCGTGGTTGCCCGGTGCGGCGAGCCAGGGCTCGTGTCCGTCCAGCACCGCACGGAACTGGTCGTACGCCGCGGTGGTGCCGGTGTCGGCCACGTCGCCGGTGATCACGATCGCGTCGGGCCGCCGCGAGGCGGGCAGGAGCTCGAGGACGGCGCGGAGCCGTTCGGCGCGTTCAGGTTCGCCGTCGAGGTGAGGGTCGCTGAGGTGGAGGAGGGTGAGACTCATGTGCGCTACGCTAACACTAAATCTTTATTTACCGTTAGGTGGTGCATATGCCCTCGCTTCCAAGTGGTGCCGACGGCAGGACCGCGCTCGCTCTCGTCGGCACCATCGCGCACGACGGCGAGGGCGGGGTCGCCGACCACTTCGCCGAGGACCGGGAAGTCGACGCGTGGCTCGCCGAGCACTTCCCCGGACTGGCGCCGCGCCACCATGACGAGGCCGAGCGGCTGCGCGCCATCCGGTTCGCCGCGCGCTCGGCGTTCGCGGCCGCGGTGGCCCCGCACCCGGCCAGCCGGGTCGAGCGGCAGCGCCGCATGAGCGATCGCGAGGCGGGTGAGCTGCTCACCGCCGCCTTGGTGGCACTCGATGCCAAGCCGGCCTTCGTGATCGGCGAGAACGGCGTCAGCATGGCACTAGCGACCACGGCGACCGGTCAGACGTTGGTGGAGGGCAGCCTGGCGCTCGCTGTGTCCGACTTCCTCACTGGTCCGCTGGCGACGCGGCTGCGCTCGTGCCAAGCGCCGCGGTGCGTGCGGTACTTCGTGCAGGAACACGGACGCCAGCAGTGGTGCAAGGCCTCGTGCGGCAACCGCGCCCGCGCGGCCCGCTTCGCCGAACGGCGCCGCTGAACCCGCGCCGGCGTGACCGACCGCAAACCGGCGGGCCGCGCCGTTGCCAACCCAGCGCCATCCGCGTTGCGGCCCAGAGGACCCGGTCGCTGCGGGAACGGGACCTGGAGGCCGAGCGAGGTCTCGTCAGGCCCCAGGCCTGCAGGGAAGCGCTGCCCCTGATGGGCCGGAGGCGTGCCCGGCCTCGGTCGCCGCCACCGCACCCGTCGAGTTCGAAGCCCTGCACCGGCTAGAGTTCACCGGATCCGCAGGGCGAGCGCGACTCCTGTTCCGACCCCTCCAGGTTGCAGGTGTGCAAGGTGTTGTGGCGCCTCGCCCGCGGCGGTCGAGCGGTCCGTCACCTGGCCTTCCGGCTCACCGCTGCCTGCCGCGATGACATGAAGAAGGAGCGTCGGATGAGTTCGGTCGAGTTCGCCCGCGAGAACCGGTGGCTGCCGCGCGTGCTGCGGCAGGACGGGGAGCTGGCCCTCGAGGTCGTCGGCGGCGCCGACGCGCTGCACGACCCGCGGGTCTTCACCTTCCCGGTAGGTGAGGCGCACCTCGCGGTGCTCCGCGACGACCTCGCCAGGCACCTGATCCTCTTGAGCGCGCTGCTGCCGCTGTGCCATGCGGCCGGCGTCAGCGGTCCGCTCGATGAGGACGCGGCCGCCGCACTCCTCGACCCGATCCTCCTCGCCGATCCCGATGACGTGGACGCGTTCCTCGACCGGGCCGGATACGACCGGGTGCAGCTCGTCGCGTACGGCGCGGACGTCGTCCTGCTCGACGGCGGCCGGGTCCTCGCATCGATGGGCGCGGCCCGCGAGGCCGCCGACTGGAGCCGGGCGCAGGAGTACGAAGCGGACCGCGACCGCGCCCGGCGCGGCGTCGCGCTCTCCCCGCTCGACGCCGCCGTCCTGAAGTACACCGGCCAGTACCTGCACCGCTCGACGATCCCGCGCCGCAACCCGCAGACGGTCGACCCCGAACTGCTCCCCGAGGTGCTCGAGGTGATCGGCGCCGCGGAGCGGGCCTGCGCGGGGATGGCGATCGCCCGTGATGCGCGCAGGGGCAGCACCGGCACTGACAAGCAGGACTGGAACCGGATGGAGGAGGCGGCCGGTGCGGCGGTGCGGGGAGCGCATCCCGGCCTCGCCGAAGACACGGTGCACACCGTGAGCTTCCTGATCTGCTCCGAGGCCGCCGCCGACGCCCGAAAGCGGCCCTTCGACGCCGAAGCCGACCGCCTCGACGGGGCCGCCGCGGCGCGGGCACTCGCCTTCTCCGATGACAAGGACGCCGAGCAGACGTGGACCCCGGGCTCGCCCCGCGCCGCCGCCGAGGAGTTCTGGCAGTTCGTGGCCGAACGATACGGCTCCGGCAACCAGGTGTTCACCATCGAGGACGAAGCGCAGGGCGAAGGGGTCCAGCTGTTCTTCTACGCCGACGCCATCGCCCGGATCACGACCGCCACGCCGGCCGACGGCGAGACGGAGGCGGTGTACCGGGCCGAGTACAGCCTGGTCGACGACCTCGGTCATTTCCGAGCCCTGGTGCGCGGGTTCGTGGACGGCGGATGCGCCGCACTGGACGGGCTCGGGCGCTGGCTGCCGGACGCCGAGGAGTTCGAGCAGGCCCGCCGGCGCCGCGACGAGGCGGCCCGGCAAGGCGCGAGCGGCGCAGGCGGCGAGCCCGCCCCCGGCGCCGAGACACACCGGTACGTCTTTCGCGACGATGCGGGCAACGAGGAGCAGGCGTCCGTGCGTCACCCCCAGGAGGGCTATGTCGCCTTCTCGGCGTTCTTCAAGGACCGCGCCGGCGAGGCCGTCACCATCGAGGACCGGACGTCGGGCGAAAGCCTCGTGCTCATGCCCGGGCGGAGCGTGATCGCCCGGATCGAAGGGGGCGAAGGTTCTCGGACCGAATACCTCAAAGTCGACCGCGTCAACGCGTACATGCCCGCCGCGATGCGGTTCTTCGAGAACGGATTCGCAGGGCTGCGCCTTTTCGGACAGTGGATGCCCAGTCTCGAAGACCTCGAAGCCGCACCCGAGGCCCGCGGGCGGGCCCGGGCCGCAGCCATCACGACGGCGTCCGCAGCGATCGAGGAGGTAGCCCGGATCTGGGCCGATTCGGGCATCGTCGACCCGAGCGACCAGTGCTACGTCTTCTTCGAATCGGACAGCTTGGAGGAGCACCAGGCTGAGCGGGCCGAGCTGCTCGAACTGATCGGGTTCCTCGACCTCGAGCGAGTCGACCCGCCCGCCGAGGCGGACGACGGCGAGGTCTGGGTGCGCACCGACCCGCGCCTCGACACCGAGTTCGAGCGGTGGACGTGACGCGGGAGCCCTGAACGAGCCGGACCCTCGCAGACCCGTAGCGACGAATTCGCGTCTCGCCGTGGGTATGTACTCCTGAACCCCGAACGGGGTCCGCGAAAGCGCAAGCTGAACAGGAGTACATCGATGGACGCGAACCGCAGTGTCGACGCTCTCCAGTAGCCGCTGCCCAGGTCCTCCACAGTGCACAGGCTGCGGCCGGCCGGCGGTCCAGCTCAGCGTGCCGGTCGAGCGATCCTGGCGGACGCTCGCCGCGCGGCGATGGACGCGGCGGTGAGGAAGCCGACCGTGACGTAGAAGAACATGAAGCCGCTGGGCCCTGCCAGCCAGATGCAGCCCGAGCACCAGAGGAACAGCGCCGCCGCGATGCCGGCGTGCAGCGGCTCGCGCCGCCGTCCTGCCTTGATGATGAGCAGGCCCGCCAGCAGCCCGGGAACCACGAACCCGCCCGGCAGGGCCCAGAAGATCGCGACCGACTCCATGTCGGGCTCCGCGGTGCGTAGCGCCCCGCCGACCCAGTCGCCCCAGGGCGCCTGGGGAATGAAGACCAGGGTGTGGAGCACGGCGATGACGATGAGCGACCACCCTGCGAGGGAGGTCAGCCGCCCCGCGGCCTTGGAGGAAGTTCGAGTGCGCTGTGGTTCGATGTCGATCATGCCCCCGAACGTATTGGGGCCGATGCGAAGGCGCCTCCCCTTGCGGAGCCATCCGCCTCCCCCGCCAGGGGGAATCAGCACCGAGGCACGCATCGGAGCGCCACTGCGCCGAGCGGCCTACGCTGCGAAGGCCTGAGGAGCCTCATCCAGCCTGCAACGCCTCCGGAAGCCCCCTCCGCCTGAGCCGGGCTGTCCGGGTTTGACCAGGTCAGATCAGTAACCAAGCCTGGCGATCGGTACAGGACGGGGCGAATACCGGGCGGCGATTTGCGGCGGTAGTGCTGTACCCTGGCTGAGGCCGCTTCGGCGGCGTTCGGGACGTGGCGCAGCTTGGTAGCGCACCCGCTTTGGGAGTGGGGGGTCGCAGGTTCAAATCCTGTCGTCCCGACAATCGGACACCGGGGACATGATCCATGTTCCCGGTGTTTTCGTATGTGCACAGCAGTCTTGCGTTCTTAGGGCCCTGCTGGATCCGGTTCGACGCTACGCCACGGACGTGGCTCGCGCTGAAGGCGAATGGGCGGGGAGGTCGATCCTGATGTCCAGGCCGCCGCCAGTGGGAGCAGCGATCATGATGCTTCCTCGGTGGGCGTCGGCGATCGCGCGCACGATGGACAGGCCCAGTCCCAGTCCGCCGTCTGCCCGTACTCGGCTGCCGTCGCGGTGGACGAACGGTTCGAGCAGCGATTCGGCCTCGTGGGGCGGGATCTTTCGGCCGGAGTTGACGATCCGGAAGACGGCGTGGCCGTTCGTCGTCCCGGTGGTGATCCTGAGATCGCCGCCCGGATGGTTGTAGCGGATCGCGTTGTCGACCAGGTTGCCGACCATCTGCTCCAGGAGGACCGGTTCGCCGCAGACCGGCACCGGTCGAAGATCCGCGTTCACGGCGAGACCAAGGGTCCGTTCGCCGGCGGCGTCGAGGGCGACGGTCGCGATGGCGGCCAGGTCGGTCGGTTCGCGCGCGCTGAGTCCGGCCTGGCTGCGGGCGAGCAGCAGGAGGCCGTCGAGGATGCGCTGGAGGTGCTCGACTGCGTCGCGGACGTCATTGGCCATCGCGCGCAGTTCGTCGCGGTCGGGGTCGCCGTCCAGAGTCACGTCGATCGCCGTCCGCGCGGTGGTCAGCGGTGTGCGCAGCTCGTGGGCGGCGTTGGCGGTGAACAGCCGCTGGCTCTCGAGGATCCGGTCCCGCTCCTCGACGCCGCGCTGGATGCGGTCGAGCATGCCGTTGACGGTGCCCGCCAGACCGGACAGCTCGTCGGCGGGCGCAGTGACCGGCACCCGCTCGGTGAGGTTCTCGGCCGACAATCGCCTTGCGGCGGAGGAGATCGCGCGGATCGGTCGCAGCACCCGGCCCGCGACGAGCCAGCCCAGTACGGCTGCCAGCACAGTCACCACTGCGAGTGACAGCGCGGCCTGGCTCAACAGCGCGGACAGGGTGTCCGCCACCAACCGGTCGGAGAGGTCGACCGCGTCTGCAGCCCACGGCGGCGGCGAAGGGGACGCGCCGGGGTCCAGGTCCACGAAGACCGACCGGTGCCGCAGGTTCTGCTTGGTCAGCACGTAGGTCAGGAAGGTCAGCGTTCCCCCGGCCGCCAGCACGAGCGCGGTGAGCAGCAGGGTCAATCGGGCTCGGGCGGTCATCTTCACTCGGCGATCCGGTAGCCGGCGCCGGTCACGGTCGCGATGATCGGCGGGTCGCCGAGTTTGCGGCGCAGTGTGCCGACCGTGATCCGGACGGCGTTGGTGAACGGATCGGCGTGCTCGTCCCACACCTTGTCGAGGAGGGTCTCGGCGCTGACCACGGCGCCCGCGGCGGCCATGACCTGTTCGAGGACCCCGAACTCCTTGGGCGTCAGCGGCAGCAGCCGCCCATCCCGCTCAGCCGTGCGCCGGGCCGGGTCCAGCGTCACATCGGCGCAGTGCAGCACCGGGGGTCGTGCCGGTGCGGTGCGCCGCGCCAGCGCGTGGACTCGCGCGACGAGTTCGGAGAACGCGAACGGCTTGCCGAGGTAGTCGTCCGCGCCGAGCATCAGCCCGCCCACCCGGTCCTCGACCGTGTCGGACGCGGTCAGCATCAGCACTCGCGACGCGCCCTGATCCGCGAGTCGGCGGCATACCTTGTCGCCGTGCACGACCGGCAGGTCCCGGTCCAGCACCACCACGTCGTAGGGCGTGATCGAGCACTTGTCCAACGCGATCTGCCCGTCGAGGGCGAGGTCGACGGCGAAGCCGTGCTTGCGCAGCCCTGCGGCGATGTACCGGGCAAGGGGCTGTTCGTCTTCGACCAGGAGCACGCGCATCCATTCAGTATCGCAACGGGCGCATATGGAATGGGTATGGAGCGACGATCGGCCGCCGATACGCGCCGGTCCGTAGCGTGCGATCCGTTGACATTCGTTGAACGAAGGGGAACGACCATGATCACGACTCGCCGATCGGCGCTGCGGCTGCTGGGCGTCACCGCGACCGCCGCGACCGCCGGACTGGCCGCCGGAACCGCGTATTCGCAGCCGATCGTCGCCGACCGGATCAGGCTCTGCGACGTCCAGCAGGCCATCGAGAACGTGGCGGCGACTGCGGGCGTGGTGGGGGCCATCGGCAGGGCGTACGTCGACGGCAGGCTCGCCGGGGAGGGAACGGCGGGTTCGCGCCTGCTCGACGGCAAGGGCGGATGCATCCCTCCGGGCTCGCGGTACCGCATCGCCTCCCAGACCAAGATCATGGAAGCCGCGATCGTCGTGCAGCTGGTCGGGGAGGGCAGGCTCCGCTTGGAGGACACGCTCCGCGGCGTCCTGCCCGAGACGGCCGAGAACGACTGGGTGGAACTGGCCGACCAGATCACCGTGCGGCACCTGATCCGCCACACGTCCGGCATTCCCGATTTCATCGAGAGCGGATGGTTCGACGTCTTCGATTTCACCACTGTGTACACACAGCTGGACCAGGTGAAGGCCGCGCGAAGCGTCGCCCGCAAGGTGGAGCTGGGGCAGTACTACTACTCCACCACCAACTACGTCCTCCTGGGCATGATCATCGAGCGGGTGACGGGCAACGGGCGAGCAGGCGAGTTCGAGCGGCGCCTGTTCGAACCGCTGGGCATGCGCGACACCTATCTGGCCGTGAAGATCTCCGACCAGGTCAAGGGCCCGCACGGGCACGGCTACTACCCTGACGCCCAAGGCGTCCCGCGCGATGTCGACCGCATCAACGCCACCATCGGCTCCGAGGGCGCGATCTCCACCGCGCGCGACGTCAGCCGCTTCTATCGCGCGCTCAGCGAAGGCCGACTGGTCCCTGAGGACCTGCGGCGGCAGGTGCCCCAGCCGATGCCCGGGCTGTGCGGGGGCACCGTCGGGTGGGCCGCTGGAAGCATGCCCGGGATCAACTCCACCACCTTCTTCTCGACCGACGGCCGCATCCAGTTCGCTGTGGCCGTCACCCTCGAGATCGACAACATGCAGGCAATGGGCATCGGCGACGCCACCACCGCAGCCGCCGAAGCCGTCCTGGGCTGTGCCGGATGAGCACCCGAGCAGATCCCGAACCGCGTGCGATCTGATCGGCCTGGATCGGATTGTCGGTGCGGTCCGGGAGTATGGCGAGATGACAGCGAGATTCGAGCACACTGACGCCTTCCGCGGCGCGGTCTTCCAGTCCGTCGATCTGTCGGAGGCGGTGTTCCGCGACTGCGATCTGAGCCGGGTCCGCATCACCGGGTCGGCGATCCCGGCGTTGCGCGTGTCGGGCCACGCCGGCGAGATCGATCGACTGATGGTCAACGACGTCGATGTCACCGATTTCGTGCGGGACGAACTCGACCGGCGTTCTCCCGAACGCGTGGCGCTGCGGGCGGCCCGGACGCCGGACGACTTCCGATCGATGTGGGAGGTCCAGGAACGGCTCTGGGAGGACGCGATCGCCCGCGCCGAGCGGCTGCCGGAGGCGACCCGAAACGAGCGGGTCGATGATGAGTGGTCGTTCGCCGAGACGCTGCGCCACCTGATCTTCGCCACCGACATCTGGGTCGGGCGCATGGCAAGAGGAGAGGCGCGGCCGTTCCACCGGATCGGCCTGCCGACCGGCGACTACCCGACCGACGCGGCCCGTGAGATCGGCGTCGACCGCGACGCGCAGCCGTCCTGGGACGAGATCCTAGAAGTCCGCGCCGGTCGCGCGACGATGATGCGCGACGCGGTCGCGGAGCTGACCCAAGCGGAATTCGAGCGGGTCGTCACCGCCGAGCCGGCCCCGACCTGGGGAGTGAAGACCCTGCCCGTGGGCAGGTGCCTTCGCGTGGTGCTCAACGAACACTGCGAGCACCGCCGCTTCGCCCTGCGAGACCTGGCGGTCCTCGAATCCCGCTGAACACGGAGTTCCTGCCGGTACCCCGCCGGTTTCCCGCCTTGAAAACGGCACCCTCCCGGACCAGAATGCATCGAGGACGCCTCGGGAAATCTCGATCCCGGCGCCTTCCCGATCGCTCAACGTACTGCGTCGGGCCTGTGCAAGAACTGCGGGAGAGCCGCGCGGCGAACGCCGCAGCGCCCTGGCCTGCAAGCTCACTCGATCTCCAAGGAGTCGGAAATGACCTCGCTCAACCGCCGGCAATTCAACCGTTCGCTCCTCGCCCTTCCAGCCGCCGCGCTGGTCGGCACGGGCCTGGGATCGCTCGCCGCCGGTACGGCCTCGGCCGCCCCCGCCGACTGGAACACGCAGTTTCTCGCGGGCACCCTGGGCAGCAACATCATGCGTCAAACGCGATATGGAGGCGGCAGCTGGAACGCGCGCTGGAATGAAATCGCCCCTGATCCCGTTCACAAGGCTCTCTACTCCATCTCTGCCGCGGGCATCTCCAGCGCTCTCCACATCGTCGCCTGCATCGGTGAGGAAGGTCCGAAGCACGCCGTCCGGAACACCGCCGACGGCTCGTCGACGCCGTTCAGTCCCATTCCCTCGCAATCGGGCCCCACGGGCATTGTCCTGGTCGCGGCGGCATCTGTCGGCACTCAGCTGCATGTTTTCGCCTCGATCCGCGACAGCGGCGACCTGTACCACACTGTCCGCAACGGGGACGGCACCTGGTGGGCCAGTTGGAAGCGGCTCCGGAGCTTCGCGAACGGCATCGAACACATCGCCACGGCCAAGGTCGGCACCACGATCGACACCGCCGTCGTCTCCAACGGCGAAATCCTCCACGCGATCCGATCCTCGGGCGGGACTTGGACCGGCTGGGGCAACATCGAGGGCGCGGCCGGCGAGATCGGCGACGTCAATGAGGTGACCTTGGCGGGGATCGGCTCGAGTCTTCATGTCGTGGCAATGACCACTCGCTACGGCCTGCACCACGCCATCCGTAGAGCGGACGCAACCTGGCAGCGGTTCCAGGAGCCGGCTGTACTCGAAGGCAGGATTCCTTTCAGTGCAAGTGCCGCCAACGCCGGCGGCGAACTGCAGTTGGGGATCCTCGAACTGTCCGACGGCAAGCAGGTCGCCTCACACACCATCCGTCGCGCCGACGGAACATGGCAGCCGGTCAGGTTCATCTCCACCGCAGGTCTGACTGATACCGACGACGACCTTGCGAACCTGGTATTGGCCGTCACTCCTCGCTAACGGTTCATCCGGTAGCTTCGGCTGGTAATTGGCGGATCTTGGAGTTGACCGCGAGTCCCGTTCTGGGGCTTGGGTTCCGGTTCGCCAGGAACGCGCCGCCGGTGTGGCCGCGGTCTTCGGCTTCTTCGCGATGTCCTGGTTCGGGCGCATTCCGGGCACGCAGTCGGGTACCGCGTCCAGGTAGTGCCGGGCCGTCGCCGCTCTTCTCCGCAATCGAAGAGCGGCACCGACTCGTGCCCATTCGCGCAAACGACCAGGTCAGCCGCCGAGGGCCTTTAGCGCGGCATCGCTGAGTCGGTAGCCGACCCATTCGTCCATGGGCACCGCACCGATTGATTCGTAGAAGCCGATGGCGGGCTCGTTCCACTTGAGCACCGACCAGTCGATTCGCTGGTAGCCGTTCACCTCGCAAATGCGGGCGAGTTCGCGCAGGAGCGCCGCGCCGTATCCGCTTCCCCGGGAGGCGGGGTCGACGTAGAGGTCTTCGAGGTAGATGCCGTGCTTGCCGGTCCAGGTCGAGAAGTTGAGGAACCAGACGGCGATACCGGCGATGCGGCCGCCTGCCTCGACGACATGGGCGAAGACCGCGGGCTCGGGTCCGAACAGGGCGGCGTCGAGGTCGTCGACGGTGGTCTCGACCGCGTCGGGTTCGCGTTCGTATGCCGCGAGGTCGCTGATCCGCCGCAGGATCTCGGGGAGGTCGTTCGGGTGGGCGCGGCGCAGGATCGCGCCGTCGGCTAGGACGGTGTGCTCGCTCATCAGCACGAGTCTAGGACCGGCGCGACGACCATCGGTCGTGGCCGGTCAGAGTGCATCGAGGCCCGGAGCGGCGGTGAGGTCGGCGGCGATCGACCAGAGCGACGCGGCGTAGTCGGGGCCGCTGCGGGCGCTGCGCGGGAGGTCGATCCGCCTGGTCGGGCCGGTGAGCATGCGCTTAGGGCCGTAGTAGGCGCCTTGGGCGGCAGCCGGGTCGGCGGCGGCGAAGAGGATCGGCTCGGCGCCATGCGCGACGTCCTGGGAGGGCAGGAGCGTGCGCCGGATCGGCGGTTTCGCGGCCTCTGGGCTGCGGGCGAGGTTCAGGCCGGCGGTCTGGAGATTGGTGCGCGTGTACCCGGGATGCGCGAGGGTGCTCAGCAGGGGCCAGCCGCGCGCCTCGGCGATCTGGGCGAGGCGGATGCCCATCAGCATGTTCCCGAGCTTGGACTGTCCATAAGCCGCGAACGGCCGGTAGGAGGCGCGCCATTGCAAGTCCGTGAAGCGGATCGCGGCATTGTGGGCGACGCCGCTGGTCATCGTGGCGATCCGGCCGCCGCCTGATTCGACGAGGCGGTGCAGGAGCAGGTTGGTGAGCAGGAACGGGCCGAGGAAGTTGGTGCCGAACTGGAGCTCGAAGCCGTCGGCGGTCTCCAGTCGCTTGGGCGGGCGCATGATCCCGGCGTTGTTGATCAGCGTGTGGATCGGTTCGCCGTCGGCGAGCAGGTCCTCGGCGAAGAGCCGCACCGAATTGAGATCGGCCAGGTCGAGGCGGCGAACGTCGAGGCGCGCCTCCGGAACGGCCGCGGCGATCTCGGCCCGGGCGGCCTCGCCGCGCTCGGGCGAGCGCACCGCCATGACGACCTCGGCCCCGGCGGCGGCGAGCCGCTTGGCCGCCTCCTTGCCGGTGCCGCTGTTGGCCCCGGTGACGACGATCCGCTTGCCCGACTGGTCCGGTACCCGGTACATGAGTCACTCCCTGCGGTAGATTAAGAGACCGACGGTCTACTACTTGGAAGATAACAGACCGTCGGTCTTTTAACAAGCGACGGCAGTGAGGAACGCAGTGAACGACGGATTCCGACGCGCCCGGACCGAGGAGCAGCGGGCCGAGCGGCGCGAGGCCATCGTCGCGGCAGCGCTCGAACTGCTCGACGAGGTACGCGTGAACGACCTGACGCTCACCGAACTGGCCCGCCGCTCGGGCCTGGCGAAGTCGAACGTGCTCCGCTACTTCGAGTCCCGCGAAGCGGTCCTCCTGGACGTCTACAACCGCGAGTTCCGCGACTGGCTCGACGAGCTCGAACGCGAACTGCCGCCTACGGCCGACGCCGACATCGAGTCGGTCGCCGCGGCGCTGGCCGGCACCGCCGCCCGGCGGCCCCGGCTGTGCGAGCTGGCCGCGACCTCGCAAGCGGTCCTCGAACGGAACCTCTCCGCCGGAGTCGCCGCGACCTACAAGCTCGCATTCGTCGCCAACGCCCGCCGCTTCGCCGCGATCGTCGGCGGCCGACTCGGCGGATTCAGCGAGAACGCGTCGATCGCCTTGGCGGGCATGGTCATCCTCGGCATCGGGGGCATCTGGGCCGGCACCCGGCCCTCCCCCGGGATGGAGGCCGCCTACGAGCTGCTCCCCGAACTCGCGGCCATGCGCCATGACCTGAACGCGTCGCTGCACGAGTTCGTGGCGACCACCCTGACGGGCCTGGTCCACCGCGAACCGAACCCGATCGCCGCCCAAGCGAGCAAGACGACCTGACCCAGCGCCTTGGAGGCGAGGAGCAGCCGGCGGTCGCCCAACCCGGCACAGTCTCCAACGCCGACGGCACCTACATCATTCAAGCCTTCGAACGACACGACGCAACGGCCTAGGGCCGCAGCGGTAATGACGACGTGAGTGCGCGCTCAGCCCAGGGCCACGTGGAGGGTCACGCTGTCCCCGTCCAGTTCCAGCAGGTGTGCCACGAATCCTCCGGCCTCGGGTGCCGGCGGTTCCGCTCCCGCGTCGGCGCATGCGAGACCGCCGCCGCCGTCGCCGCGGATCTGCAGGGTGCACCCGGGCTCGTACAGCAGGCCGCCGCCTCCGCCCATGCCGTCAGGGTCGGTCAGGTCCACTTTGACGCCGCCCTCTTCGACGGCGGCGGCCACCGTCCACTGGCCGTCGTTCCCATCGAGGGGGAACTCGACCGAACCGGAGAAGGACACCTCGCACTCGCCGTCGCCGCACGACTCGTAGTCGGCGCTCTCCGGTTCCGGCGCTTCAGTAGTGGGCGCGGAGGAGGTGGTGGCTTCGGGACTCGGGGAAGCGGACTCGCTCGCGGTGGCGCCGGGGCTCGAGGCCGCAGCGTCGGTGTCCGGCTCCGTTTCGGTGCCGCAGCCGGCCGCGGTAAGGATCACGAGCAACGCCCCGATTGCCATGTGCCGTTTGGGAAGAGCTCGCGAAGTCGTCATGCGCTGATTCTAGGGGCGGCCCGGAAACGCCTTCCACAGCGGACAGAACCGCGGCCCGGGTCGACTGGTCCGACGGGGTCTATGCGGGAGTGAGCTTCGCGCTGAGTCGTTCCGCCTCGGGGTGGCCGAGGGCGCGGTATATCGCTTCGGCGGCACGCCAGGATTCGCGGGCTTCGTCAGGCCGGTCGCCGTCGTGGTGGACGTCCCCGATCATGGCGAGGACCTCGGCCTCCAAGTACCGGCTCCCCAGCTCGACCGTGACCGCGAGCGATCGCCGGAGATACTCCAGCGCTTCGTCGAGCCGGTCGAGCCCGTGGTGGGCCCGGCCGATGTTGGCCAGAATGTTGGCGGTGCCCGCCTTGCTGCCGGCCTGCTCCCAGATCTCGAGTGCCTGACGGCCGTACTCCACGGCATCGGCATAAGCGCCCACGAGTATGGACGTCCACGCGAGTGCGTTGAAGGCCATCGCCTTCCCGCGCTCGTTGCCCGCCGATCGGAGGGCGCTCCGCGCATGCTCCAGCGCCGCGTCGAAACGGCCGGCGGCCTCGGCGAGCGAGGCCAGGTACACCTCTGTCGTGCCCGTCCCTTCGTGGTCTCCCAGTTCCCGGGACAGCGCGAGTGACTCGAGGAGGTGCGTTTCCGCCGCGTCGAACTGGCGAAGGCGGGTGAGCGCCACGCCGATGTTGCGGTGAGCGTAGGCGGTCATCGCCCGGTCGTCCAGCGTCTCGGCGGCCTGCAGCGCCGCCGCATGGATGCTCGCCATGAATCGCCAATGTCCCTGCTGGTGAAGGAAGTCCCGGAGGTTCCAGGCGAGATGGCAGGTGTGCGCGTGGAGACCGGCCGCGGCGGCGTGCTCGGCGATCAGGCGTATCGACTGGTACTCGGCGCGGAACCACGCCACTGCGGCCGCGGAGTCCTCGATGTGCTCCGGCTCGATGGAGGTCGGTGGCGGCGGCGCGAGCGTGCGCCGACTCGGGTTCAGCCGCAGAGCGGCATCGCGCGATGTCAGTACATAGTGGTCGGTCATGCGGAGGACGGCCCGTCGGCGCTCCTCGGCGCTCTCCTCGGACGTCGCGAGCTCTGCGGCGTAGGCGCGGAGCAGGTCGTGCAGCACGTAGCGCCCCGGAGCCGGTTCGCTGAGCAGGTTCACGCGGCACAGGCGGCCCAGGTACGTGCGGGCGTGCGACGCCGAAATACCGGCCAGACCGGCCACGGCGGATACCGACATCGCCGGGCCGGGGTGCAGACCGAGCAGGCGGAACGTCCGCGCGGTCGCGGCGTCCAGTTCCCGGTAGGACCAGGAGAACACCGCCCGGAGGTCCACCGAGGCCTCGTCGACCGCGAGGGCGTCCAGCCGTGCGGCTTCCAGCTCGTCGGCGATGGCGCTCAGAGCATGGTCGGGCCGGGTCGAGGCCTTGGCGCCGATGATGGCCAGTGCCAGCGGGAGGCCGGCGCACGCGGTCAGGATCCGCTCCACGGACGCCGGTTCGGCCGCGAGTCGCGCCTTGCCCAATTGCCGTTCGAGGAAAGCGCTCGATTCGGCCCGGTCGAACGCCCCGATCTCGATGATCTTCGCCCCGTGCGAGGCCGCGAGCCCGATGAGTTGGTTGCGGCTGATGACGACCGTGTGCACCTGAGAGGAGTTCGGCAGCAGCGGCCGCACCTGCGCGGCGTCTCGCGCGTTGTCCAGGACCAGCAGGCGGCACTCGCTGCCGATGACGCTGCGGTAGAACGTGAACAGGGCATCGGTGTCGGCCGGGATCCGGGGCGGCTCCACCCCCATGGAACCGAGCAGTTGACGCGCCGCTTCGGCGGGCTCCATCACGGCCCCGCTGGAACTGAAGCCGCGCAGGTCGATGTAGATCTGCCCGCCGGGGAACTGGTCGCCCGACCGGTGGCCCCAGTGCAGGGCCAGCATCGTCTTGCCGATGCCGCCGACCCCGGTCAGGACGGTGAGCCGGCAGGATGCCTCATCGAACGATTCGTCGAGCCTGGTCAGCAGCTCGCTTCTGCCGGTGAAGACCGTGGTTCCCGAGGGAAGCGTCACCGGGGGGACGTTTCGAGACGCCGCCGCAGGCTGATCCGACGCCCCGGTCAGCAGGGCTCGATCGTCCTCGTCCAGGTTCAGCGCCTCGATCAGCAGCCGCAGGGTTCGCGGCTGCGGCCGCACCTTCCCGGTCTCGATGTCCCGGATCGTGCGGGTTCCCAGGCCCGCTTTGAGGGCGAGTTCTTCCTGCGTCATCATCGCCCGGAGCCGCAGTGGCCGCAGGTTGATGCGGGCGTCGGACGCTCGGTCGGCCATGCCGCAATGATAGGTCAACCCGACGAACGAGATCGAGCACCGACAACCGCCGGGCATCGCCCGCTTCACGGCAGCGGCCGGTCTCCTAGCGCGGGAGAAGTGTCGTGCGGAGGTGTTCGGCCCAAGCGCGGGGGTATGTGGTGTTGCCGTTGTGGCCGCCGGGGAAGACCGTGACCGGCTGGTTGAGGAGTTCGCCGAGGTGTTGGGCGGCCTAGTGGTCGTAGACGGCGCTCACGGCACCAGCGAGCAGGCGGCCGGCATCAAGGCCCATCTCGGCGCGCCGATCGACGATTCGCTTGCGCTCGCCGCCGACCTGGGTAGGGTCAGAGATCTAGCGGCCATCCCTCCGGGCCTGCGGCGCGAAGCTGCACGACCTCGTCGCCTTCGCTCACGACGCCACCGACTTCGAGCGCTTCGGGACCGAGCTCGATCTCCGTGTCCCCGTGCAGCAACGACAGGGTCAGCCCGCCGTCGTTGATGGTGGCCGCTTGCTCCTGCGTGAGGGGTTCCGTGTGGAATTCGGCGCCCTTGTAGTTCTGTTTGCCGGGCTGGAACTGCACTCGCCCGTCGACAGGGTGTTCGCCGTCGACGTGGAGCGTGCCGGCATCAAGGCTTGCATAGTCGCTGAGCATGGTGCTGATCGTATGACGCGGTAAATGGCGGCGACGCGAAATCGCGGACGAGGTTTACGAACGTCCGGCGGCTCTCCAGGACCGGCGCGGCCTGAGCTCGATGTCGGGTGCGGCCGGCGGGTACGGCGGGTACTGCTCGACGAGGTCTTCCCGGACCTCGTGGGGGATCGCGAGTCCCGCATCGATCATGGCCGCACCGTGCCACAGCCCGATTCCTTTGAGGGCCTTCGCGGTGCTGCGGCAGATCTCTTCGTTCAGGGACGCGAACCGCTCTTCGACCACGTCCCGCTCCTCCAGCTCAGCTGGATCGGTCGCGTCCTCCAGCCGGTCCAGCTCCGCTCCCAACCGCTCGCACTCCTCCACGAGCGCCAGCACCGGCCGGAACCCCGCAGCGATCTCCCCATCGGTCACCTTGTCCATGCCCCACCCCTTCCGAGACAGACTCTAGGTCTGCCGCTTTGGTGGCGGCGAAGCCGGTCGTACGGGCAGGCATCGAGGTTCTATGCCTCGTAGCCGATATAACCTGCAAGCAGTGTCGGGGCGCAGTCTTTGCGGTCGGCGGCTTCGCGGAAACTGCGAACCCGTCTAGCCGGGAATCAGGTCCCGGGCTCTCGCCGGGGGCCCGGCAGTTTCGGGCGCCCGGCCCGCACCCGTTGAAAGGGCGAACGCCGTGCCAGACTGGCCCGGTGAACCCGCCCCGCGTCATCGCCACGGATCTGGACGGCACCCTCCTCGCCCCCGGGCGCATCCTCACCGAACGCTCCCGCCTGGCGCTGCACGCCGCTCGGGCCCAAGGGATCGCCGTCGTCGCGGTCACCGCCCGCCCGTCTCGGGTCTTCGCGGAGTGGCCCGAACTCGCCGCCTGCCTCGACGCCGCGATCTGCGCGAACGGGGCGATCGTCTACGACCCCGCCCGTCGTGTGATCGAGACCGCCCACACCATCGAACCCGAGACCGCCGCCGCCACGGCGAAGATCCTCCGCTCCGCGCTCCCCGGCACCAGGATCGCGGTCGAGACCGGTGCCCTGGTCGTCGCCGAGCCCGGATACCGCAAAGTGGACACCGTCGGCGACAACCGCCTCTTCGTCGACACCTTCGACGAGGTCTTCACCGCCGCCGACAGCATCGTGAAACTCCTCGTCCACGATCCTGACGGCCGAGCCGACGCCATGCTCGCCGCCGCACGCGCCGTCGTACTCCCCGGCGTGCACCTCTCCCACTCGGGAGGCGAAGGCCTCCTGGAGATCACCGCCCCCGACGTCTCGAAGTCCACTGCGCTCGCCGCCTGGTGCGCCGCGCGCGGCATCGGTCCGGCCGAGGTGACCGCGTTCGGGGACATGCCGAACGATGTGCCGATGCTGCGCTGGGCGGGCCGGTCCTTCGCCGTCGCCGGAGCCCATCCTGAGGCGGCCGCAGCCGCCACGGACCGCTGCGGAGCGAGTGATGAGGACGGGGTCGCCGAGGTGATCGAGGGATTCCTGGCCGCCCCAAGGTGAACCGCGACGCCGGTGGGTCATCCGCTGCCGGAAACGATGCCGGCGAGCCCGCGGTGGGCGTCGTCGAGACCTTTCTCGTTCTCGGCGTGGTCGGCGATGCCGGTGAGGTCGTGGGCGGCGATGCGACGGGCGAAGTAGTCGGCCTGGACGGCCCATCGGAAGCGGAGGAGTGTGAGCAGGCCGCGTTCCGTTTCGGCGCGCGTGAGAACGCCCTGGGCGAGGTAGGCCTCGACCAGGGGCCCGGCGTTGCCGGACCCTCCGACGTACATCACCGCGGAGGCGAGGTCGTACAGGTAGGGGCCGCGCATGGCGGTGGACCAGTCGATGAGCCCGCAAATGCCGGTGTCCGGGTCGAGTCGGAACGCTTCGGGCGCGGGGTCGGTGTGGAGGGGACCCCAGGTCAAGGTCGCGGGGTCGAGGTCGTCAAGGGCGGTGAGCGCGGCCGCGACGGCAGGACGGACCCAGTCGCGGACGTCGAGATGCCCGGCCGCCGGGTCGACCCAGTGGAACCGGTCGGCGGTAGGGATGTCGGCATCGTGAAGCGCCGCATGGGCTCGCGCGAGCGTGGTGCCGATGATGCGTTGTTCGGCCGGGCCGTCGGTGGCGATGCCGTCGCCGGGAACCCAGGCCAGCAGCGCGAGCATGACGTCATCGGCGGCCACGGCGAGGCGGCCGCCGCGGCTGCGTTCGGGGGCTCCGGTCGGGAGATCGGGCCGGTCGAGCACGGCCGCGGCGGCCAGGCCGCCGGCGTAGTCGAAGAGCGTGTCCGGGTCCACCGCTTTGGCGACCCAGCGACGCGGCCCCGCGGTGACGAACCACGTGCCGGAGTTCATGCCCCCATGGTGCGGCTCGATCCGAGCATTGTGGAGTCCCCAGTGGTGGCCGAGGGAGGCGCGCAAGACGTCCTCGCTGATCATGCGCCTCAGTCAACCACCGGTCCGGTTGCCGGGCAACGGTTTATCACGCCCGCATGCGGTCGCGACGGCCCCGCTGCGCCGGGCTCACCAGTCGTGGACCGTGCCGTCGGCCAGGCGGTTGTACGGCAGGTACGCCTGCACGTACGGGTACTTGCCCGCCTCGTCGGTGTCGAGCTCGACGCCGAGGCCCGGCCGGTCGCCGGGGTGGAGGTACCCGTCGGCCCAGGTGAAGGACTGCTGGAAGACCTGGTCGGTCTTCGCGCCGTGCCGCATGTACTCCTGGATGCCGAAGTTGTGGATGCTCAGGCCCAGGTGCATCGCGGCGGCCATGCCGACCGGGGAGATGTCCGTGGGGCCGTGCATGCCCGACTTGACCTGGTACTGGGCGGCGTAGTCGAGGACCTTCCGCAAATGGCTGATGCCGCCGGTGTGGGTCACGGCCGAGCGCACGTAGTCGATCAGCTGCTCGCGGATGATCTGCTGGTAGTCCCACACGGTGTTGAAGATTTCGCCGATCGCCAGCGGCGTCGTGGTGTGCTGCCGGACCAGGCGCAGCGCCTCCTGGTTCTCCGCCGGCGTGACGTCCTCGAGCCAGAACAGGTCGTACGGTTCAAGGGATTTGCCGAGCTGCGCGGCCTGGATCGGCGTGAGCCGGTGGTGCGCGTCGTGCAGCAGCGGCAGCTCCGGGCCGAACTCGTTCCTGACCGCCTCGAACACGGTCGGGACGTGCCGCAGGTACGAGCGGGTGTCCCAGTCCTCCTCATTGGGCAGTGCGCCGCGCTGGGCGGGCTCGTGGTCGTAGCGGACGCCTTCCATCGCTTCGTAAGTGGCGTTCGAGGCGATCCCGTAGATGGACTTCAGACCGGGGACGCCGGTCTGGACGCGGATCGCCCGGTACCCCTGCTCCTGGTGGGAGCGGATGGAGTCGAAGAGTTCCTCGGTGGTCTTGCCCGAGGCGTGGCCGTACGCGAGGAGGCCGGAGCGGGAGGCGCCGCCGAGGAGCTGGTAGACGGGGAGCCCCGCGGCCTTGCCCTTGATGTCCCACAGCGCCATGTCGACCGCGGCGATGGCGGCCATCGTGACGGGGCCCCGCCGCCAGTACGCGGAGCGGTAGAGGAACTGCCAGGTGTCCTCGATCCGGTGGGCGTCGCGGCCCAGCAGGAGCGGGACGACGTGGTCCTTGAGGTAGGCGACGACGGCGAGTTCGCGGCCGTTCAAGGTGGCGTCGCCCAGGCCCGTGAGGCCGTCGTCGGTGGTGAGCTTGAGGGTGACGAAGTTTCGATCGGGGCTGGTGACGACGACTTCGGCTCTGTCGATGATCATCAGATCGTTCCTTCCCATGCGGCTGCGCGATGCAACCGCTCCGTCGTACGCGGCGCCGCATCGGCGCGGCGTTCCGGGCCCGTGCGGCCGACCGGGCCCGCCGCCGTCCGGAGGAGGGCGGGGCGTGAAAACGCTCGCCGTGCGGCTCGGAAGAACTGTATACGGTGCGGGCCGCGGGCCCGATTGCTCAGGACGGCCTCAGCGCCGGACCGCGGCAGTGAGATCGGCGAGGAGTTCGGAGGCGGTCACGGGATCGAGTCGGTCGCCGCGCAAAGGCTTGGCGGCCTTGCGGTTGCGGGTGGTCACAAGCCGGACCGCGTGCACCCGGTGCCACTCGCCGAGCTCGCTGTCCGTCACGGGCGCACCGGTGCTCGCGTCGGCCAGGAGGTACCCGCCGGGGACCCGCCGCTCGAAACCCCGCCGCTGCGTGCCCCAATCCCCGTACTGGGGGTAGCGGTTCACCCATGACATATGGCCGCGCAGGGTCCCGGTGTGCATCTCGACCCCTTCGAAGCGGGTCAGCTGCCCGGTCGCGGCCTCAGCCGCGGTGAAGGGCGGTCGGCCCAGCTGCTCGATCGGCTGCAGGATCGCGTAGTCGTTGAAGATCTCGTTCCACGCGGGCAGCTCCTCCCCCAGCAGCGCCGGGTGGGCCAGGCGGATCGTCGCCGCGTCGGGAAGGCCGACGAGTTTCTCGTGCGCGTCGGCGAAGCCGCCGTCCTCGGCGGTGCGGAAGCCGAAGCGGGTGCCGTCGTGGTCGGCCAGCCAGACCAGGCGGCTCACCAGGGATCCGAGCACGGGATGCCGTGCGATCAGCCGGAACTCGGGGACCGTCCAGGTTCGGCCGCTGTACATCGCGTCGTCCAGGCGCTCGGTCTGCTCGGCGACCAGCCGCTCCAGGTCCTTCGCGAGGCGCTGGTACCGAGTCTTGGCGGCCGCGGCCAGGTCGGCGTCGTCGCGCACGCCCGGCTGGGGAAGTCGCAGCCGCTGCTTGCCGGCGCCGTCGACCAGGCTCGGGCGCAGCCGCTCGTCGAACCGGACGTGGAAGCGCCTGGGCCCGTAGTCGAGTGCGAGCGATTCGGGATCGCCCACGCCCAGGTCGGGGACGAGCCTGTCGGCCAGCGTCTCGACGTCCTCACCGAATCCACTTGCGACCTGTGCCGCCAGCTTTCGGGCCAGCGCCGTCGTGACGGGGTATTTCCGCAGGCGGGACATCCGGTGCAGCACGTTGAAGGCGGTCTCGGTCCCGATGGCGGCCAGTGCGTACAGGGCGTAGCCGGCTCTGTCCGACTGGTCGCCGCCCGGCCAGGTGAGGACCAGCGGCTCCAGGAGCGCTGCGGTCGCGTCGGTGCCGAAGCGCGCCAGCTGGTCGACGGCCCAGGTGTCGGCCGGGGGTGCGCCGGCGGAGAGCCAGAGCTGGAACAGCGCGTGGGAGAACTGGGTGAGGGATTCGGCGTCGCAGTGCTGGGCGACGATGTCGGTGCCGGGGTGGTGCACGCGCGGGGCGCTGAGCGCGAGGATCGTGATGAGGTGGGTGACGGCGCCGGGCGGCAGCACTGCGTCGCGTTCCCGCAGCAGCACCGGAGGCAGGTGCTGGGGGTCGGCCCAGGCTCCCGGTCGGGGCGGGTCGCCGAGGGGCATCAGGGGATCGGTGGCCAGGAGTGCCTGGACGCGCTGGACCGCGTCGGGGCCGTAGCGTTCGGCGGATCGCACTACGGCCTCGGGGCCGAGCTGCCCGGCGAGGTGGCGCAGGGCGGCCTGTCCGCCTGCGTGGTACCGCTTGGACGAGCCGAACGCCGCGGGGATCAGCAGGGTCGCTCCGACCTCGCCGTGGCGGTCGAGCCAGTCGAGGGCGTGGGCGCGCGTCGATTTGAGGCGGAGGAACCAGTCCGCGACGACCGTGGCTGCGGTGGCACTGCGGATCGGGACCAGTGCGCTGCCGTATCGGTGCTTGGTCCGCAGGCGCTCGGCGACCGCGTCGGCCGCGGCGGGGCCGTGGCGTGCGAGTCGGCTCCAGATGCCGGCTTCCAGGCTCAGGTCGACCCGGTTGACGACCTCGCCTTTGACGGATGCCCAGTACTCGTCGTCGTCCCATGACCAGAAGTTCGGTTCGACGGACAGGGCCCGCTCGTGTTCCTCTGGTGCCCAGATGATCTCGATGTCCGCGGGTGGTTCGAGGCCGCGCAGGGGCGCGGGTGCCGGGCGCTCGGTGTTCGTCCAGGGAGGTGCGACGAGGATCTGCGGGAGCCGTGCCGCATCGGCGACGGGGAGGGCGGTCGAGGAGGTCAGGTCGGTGATGGCGGCGCGGGCGGTGTCGTTCAGGTGCGGGAGGGCGGCGTCGAGCCCGGCGGGGTCTGATCGGACGATCACCGCGAGCCGGGTCCGGTCCAGGGGTGCGAGGCGCGGTGCCCGTTCGGCGGCGATCCTGGCGGTGCGCAGCGGGAACCGTGCAGCCGAGCGGAGTGCGGCGGGGAGGACCTGGGGTTCGCCGCTGCGGTCGATGAGGAGCGCTGTCGCGTCGTCGCTGGGCAGGAGCGCGATGCCGTCGAGCAGGGCGGTGCGCTGCGCGGCGGTGAGGCTCTTGTATGCGAGGGTGGCCTCCAGGACCGGGAGGGCCGCGACGCCGAGGTGGCAGACCAGTTCGGCGACGTCCTGCGCGGTCAGCCGCGCCGCTTCGATGGCTTTGCGGCCCAGGCGTTCGCGATGGTCGACGCTGCTGATGGCCGACCACATCAGGTGCTGCAGGCCGGAGGCGTGCTCGGTGCGGGCGAGTTCCTCGCAGGTCGCGGCGACCCATGCGGTCTCGTCGGGCAGCAGGAGTGCGGCGGCGGCGCGCTGGAGGAGGGCCTCGCGGTGCGCGGCGGCCGCGGCGACCACCGCTTCGTACTCGTCCGGTTCTGCGGCGGCGGTGAGCTCGCGCGAGAGTTCGAGCTCGCCGAGGAACCGCGAGCCCGTCCAGTGCGCGGCGTGCGGGTCGGCGGCGGTGACGAACGGCAGGGGGTCGGCCTTCGTGGCGCCGCCGGGGTGGTCCCAGCCGGTGGTGATCCCGGCACCCGCGGCGGCGGCCCCGATCGCGAACGGCAGCCCGAACTCGATCACCCAGGCGCTGAACAACTCTCGGTCCAATGGCGTCCCGGCCCTGCTCTTGGACCAGTCGCGGTAGCGGTCGGTGTGCCGCAGCAGCCTGGTCACGGCGGCGGCTCCGGTCGGGCTCGGCGCGTCGGCGAGGAAGTCGAGGCCCGCCTGCGCGAGCACGGGGTCGCCGCTGGGCTTCTCCAGTGCCGACGTCAACTCGGCGCGGCACCGCTCGATCTGCTCGCGCACGAGGTCCGACGCGTCGGCGGCGAGCACGAACCGGCCGCGGACGCCGTTGCTCCGGCGCGGCAGCACGTTCGCCGTCCACTCGGGGGGCGGGTTGAGGCGGTCTTCTTGCGGCGCGGTGCGATCGGTCATGGCAGTCGTTTCAGGAGGCGGCGTTTCCGCGTCGAGGATATGCGGCGGGCGCGAGCCGCTGTCGGAAGCGCGACACCACCGGGTTCTTGCAGCAAGGCGCCGACGAGTCCGGCGGCGCGTCGCACCCTGCCTCTAGGATCTTGAGGGAACCGCACGCCCCGCGAAGGACCGAGATGACCGAACCCGTTGCCATGCAAGAAGAGCAACTGCGTCTTCCTGTCGATTGGGCGGAGTGGCTCCTGCCGCGGCGCGGCAGCGGAGCGGGCATTCCGGTCGAACCGGACGCCGCGGCGTCCCGGAAGGTGGCCGCGGCGGTCGACGCGAGGCGCGACGACCTCATCGCCTCCCTTGAGCGGCCCGAATGCGACCCGGACCTGTCCCGGGCCGGCCTCGCCCACCTCGGCGGTGCGCCGAACCCGACCGGTGCCGCAGCCGTGCTCACGATGCTCCGGTTCATCGAGCCCTACCGGGCTTCGCTGTTCCAGCCGGGCGGGGAGCGCGCCCTCGCGAACCGCGAGCTGTTCGCCGCGGTGGTCGCCGACTTCGGCCTGCCGTTCGCCGTGAGCACCGGCATCGAGGACCTCGTTATCGGGTTCCGCTGGGCCGCAACGGGAAGCGCGGGCCCGGCCGACGTGCCCGCCGTGGTGGTCGACGACGCGTCGAACCTGAAGTGGAGGGTCTGGGCGGACCGCGAAGGCGTGCTGCCCTTCGTCCGCGCGCTGATCGCCGCCGCGGACGACGCCGAGTACCGGCGCATCGTCGACCTCGCCGCCCAGTACCGCGCCACCCCGCTCAAGCGCGTCGCCGCAGCGCTCCTGCTGCCCGGCGAGCGCGAGTGGGTCGCGGCCGCATGCGAAGCGCGCGACGCCTACCGCGGGGACCCCGCGGTCGAGGAGCTCGTCTGGGCGATCGTGTCCGATGAGGACCATCTGCGGCTCCTCGGAGTCCCCCGGCTCGCCGCCGACATGGTCCGGCACCGCCTCGTCCCCGAACTCGTGCGCAACCTCGGCGTCGCCGCGCTCCCGGTCCTCGCCAAGACCCTCGACCAGAAGAGCCTCGACCTCGCCCAGCGCACCCTGCTGTTCCAGGCGATCGCGCTCCTGCCCGACGACGCCGCCGCGGACCTCCTCGTCGAACGCGCCGCCGAGCCCGGCGCGCTCGCCGCCGTCAAACCCGCCGCCGCCCGGTTCCCGCACCGCTTCGCGCGCGCCGTCGCCGCCCGCGCCGCCGACACCGCTCCGGCCGACCGGGTCCGCCTCGCCGGGGCGCTCCGCCAGGAAGGCGTCCCGCTCGAGTCCGTCCTGAAGGGACTCAATGACACTGCTAGGGCCGCAGTCGAAGCGCTCCTCGCCGAGACTGCCCCGTTGGTCGCGGCGTCCGACCGGCTTCCCGCGGTCCTCCTCACGCCGTCGTGGGCCGAACGCCGGCGCCGTCGCGCCCCCGAGCCGGTCCCGGGCCTCACCGCTCCCGCCGGTGTCGAGCTCCGCTGGGGCCCAGGCGAACTCGACGCGGCCCTGGCCCTCGAACCGGCCTTCGCCGAGTGGGACGAAGCCGAGTTCTGGGTCTCCGACAGCGTGACCGGCCTCGGCCTCGCCGAACGGCTCCTCGGCCGCCTCGCCCGCGGCGGCGACCCCGGCGCCGTCATCGAGAAACTGCGCGATTCGCCCAAACACGGGAGCGCCCTCGTCCCCATTCGCAGTGCTGAGGCCGCCGCACTCGCCGCGGACTGGTTCGCGCGTCTCAAGTCCGCGCGCGTCCACGCCGCCGACTGGCTCGACCGCCACGGCGAGCACGCCGTGCCGCACCTCGTCCCCTGCGCCCTCGGCGCCGACAAGCGCCTGCGCGACGGCGGCGAAGCCGCCCTCCGGTATCTCGCCCGCCGCCTCGGCGACCAGCCCGTCCTCGACGCCGCCGCGTCCTTCGGCCCTGACGCCCTCGCCCGCATCACCGGCCTCCTCGCCACCGACCCGCGCGTTCCCCTCGCCGGGACCGTGAACCCCGGCGACTGGGCCGACCCTGACATGCTTCCTCCGGTCATGTTGCGCGGCAAAGAGACCGCCCTGCCCGCGGTCTCGGTGCGGCACCTCATCGGCGCACTCGCGCTCTGGTCGCCGCGCCTGCAATTCCCCGGCGTGGACGACTTCGCCGCCCACTGCGACCCCGTTTCACTCCAACGGTTCTCGCTCGCCCTGTTCGACCTGTGGCTGCGCTCCGAGGCCCCCAGCAAGGACTCCTGGGCCGTCGACCAGCTCGGCGCGTTCGGGAACGACGACACCGTCGCCGTCCTCGGCCCCCTCGTCGCCCAATGGCCCGGCCGCAGCCAGAACGAACGCGCCCACACCGGCCTCGAAGTGCTCGCCCACATCGGCACCGATGCCGCGTTCACGGCGCTGCGCGACATCTCCCGGGCCTTCAAGTTCCCCAACTCGACCACCGAACGTGCCCGCGGACTCGCGGACCGCCTCGCCGCCGCCCGCGGTCTCACGTTCGAAGGGCTCGCCGACCGCCTCACCCCCGACCACGGGGCGGCCGAGACCGTCTCGTTCGACTACGGCCCCAGGCGCTTCCACCTCACCTTCGACCGGCTCCTCACCCCGCACCTCACCGACGACGCCGGCAAGCCCCGCAAAGCCCTCCCCAAACCCGGCGTCCGCGACGACGCGGCCAGCGCCAAGGCCGCCGTCGCCCGCTACAAGGCCCTCGTCAAGAGCGTCGGCGACACCGCCGAAACGCAGGTCGAACTCCTCTGCGCCGCGATGCTGGACGGCCGCGTCTTCACCCTCGACGACCTCCGCGTCCTCGACGCCCACCCCATCAGCGGCGTCTTCACCCGGCGCCTCGCCTGGTTCAGCCGCGGCGCCGGATTCCGCATCGCCGAGGACGGCGGTTTCGCCGACGTCGACGACCGCGAGTTCCGGCCCGACCCGGACGCGATCCGCCTCGCCCACCCCGCGCTCCTGCGCGACGAGACCCCCGCCTGGACCGCCCTGTTCGCCGACTACGAGCTCCTCCAGCCGTTCGACCAGCTCGCGCGCCCGCGGCTCCACTTCACCGAGGAGGAGCTCGAGACCGGTCGCCTCCCCCGCTTCGACGGCCTCCGATGCGGCTACGCCGACCTCGGCGCGCGCATCGGCTGGACCCAGACCTTCCTCGCCCCCGGGCCCGACCTCTCCTGGGTCTGGCGGCTCCAGCAGCGGCTCCCCGGCGGCTGGCTGCTCGCCGACGCCGACCCCGAGCCCGACCGCCACAACCCCGACCCCGACGGCGTCCACACCGTGACCGCCCTCCGCCTCCAAGCCAACCGCAACCGCCGGCCCGAACACGCCCGCCCGCTCCCCGGCCGCGCGATCGACCCTGTGGCGGCCTCAGAGCTCCTCGCCCGCCTCACCGGCGTCCAGACGACGAGCTGAGCGGGCGCCTTCGCACCGTGCCGGTGTGCCGCTGCGGCGGTCGCTGGCCGCATCGGGGACTTACGTTGTACGGTACGTTCGCCGGGAAGGGGTGGACGATGGCTGGCAAGCGCGCGGCGGGACCGCAGGTCGGGTTGAGCCGGGAACGGGTGCTGCGGGGCGCGGCGGCGATCGCCGACGAGCGCGGCCTGGCGGCGCTGACGATGCGGAGCCTGGCCGAGGCCCTCGGGGTCGAGGCGATGTCGCTGTACCACCATGTGGCCAACAAGGAGGCGGTCCTCGACGGGCTGGTCGAGGTCGTCATGGCCGAGATCGAGGCGGCCGTGGCCGACCTCGATGCGCCTGAGCCCGAGGACGACTGGCGGACGGCGATGCGGATGCGGGTGCTCGCGGCCCGCGAGGTGCTGGTGCGCCATCCGTGGGCGCCGCGGGTGTTCGAGACGCGGACCGGCACGAGCCTGGCGGTGGCGCGGTACTTCGACGGGGTGCTCGGCCTGATGCGGCGCGGCGGGTTCAGTTACGAATTGGGCCATCGCGCCCTGCACGCCTTGGGGAGCCGGGCGCTGGGGTTCTCGCAGGAGCTGTTCGAGCCCGACGGGATCGAGGCCCCTGAGGAGGCGCTGGCGGCGATGGCCGAGCAGGTGCCGCACCTGGTGGCGATGATCAGGGACGCGACGCACGGCGGCGCGGTGCTCGGCTGGTGCGACTACCAGGCCGAGTTCGAGTTCGGGCTGGACTTGATCCTGGACGGCCTGGAGCGGTTGCGCACCAAGCCTTAACACCGATTTTGCCCCTGTTTGCGCAGGTGGGCACCGCGCTGCACTTGACAGACTTACAATGTAAGTCTATCGTGACTTACAACGTAAGACTGCGAAGGAGTCGCCATGAGGGCCATCGTTCAGGACCGCTACGGACCGCCAGGGGAAGTGCTCGCGCTCAAGGAGATCGACCGGCCGGCGCCCGGCCCGGGCGAAGTGCTCGTCCGCGTGCGGGCCAGCAGCGTCAACACCCCGGACTGGATCGCGATCACCGGCGTGCCGTACGTGCTGCGGTTCCAGGGCCGCGTCCGCTCAGGGTCGAACGTCGTGCGCGGCACCGATGTCGCGGGCGTCGTGGAGGAGCTCGGCCCGGAGGGCGCGGACCGCGGTATCGGCGATCGCGTGTTCGGATCGCTGTGGACGAGCACGTTCGTGACGGCCGGGGCCTTCGCCGAATTCGCCGTCGTGCCCGCCGAGCGGCTCGCGCCGATCCCGGCCGGGGTGGGGTTCGAGGAGGCGGCGGCCTCGGTCATGTCGGGAGTGACCGCGCTGTGCGCCATGCGCGACACCGTCCAGGTCCATGAAGGCATGAAGGTGCTCGTGAACGGCGCCTCCGGCGGCGTCGGGACCTTCGCGGTCCAGCTCGCCGCGCACTTCGGCGCGGAGGTCACCGGCGTCTGCGGGACCGCGAACGCCGCGATGGTGCGCGATCTCGGTGCGCACCATGTCATCGACTACACCCGCACGGACTTCACGAAGGGGAGCGAACGCTACGACGTCGTCCTCGACAACGTCCTGAACCACCCGCCGCGCCGCACGGCCCGCGTACTGGCCCCCGGCGGGGTCCTCATCCCCAACAGCGTCGGGAACAGCGGCGGCCTGCTCGCCGGGCTCGGGCGCATGGCGAGCGCCAGAATGCTGGGATCGCTGGGCCGGGCCGACGTGCGGTTCTCCCCTTCGGAGGCGAACCGCGAGAACCTCACGGCCGTAAGCGAACTGCTGGCCTCAGGGGTGATCAAAGCGGTGATCGACCGCGTGTACCCGCTGCAGGAGACGGCGCAGGCCGTGGCCCACATGCTCGGCCACCACGCCCGCGGCAACATCGTCATCAGCGTGGCGAAAGGACCCCGGACACCATGAAAGCCGCTGTCCTTCAATGAAGGGCAGCGGCTTCGTGTTTAAGAGCTGTGGGGGCTTAGAGCGCGCGCAGGTTAGCGGCCTGCGGACCCTTGTTGCCCTGCTCGATGTCGAACTCGACGCGCTGGTTCTCTTCGAGCGACTTGTAGCCGTTGCCGGTGATCGCGGAGAAGTGAACGAAGATGTCGGGGCCGTCGCCCTCCGGAGCGATGAAGCCGAAGCCCTTCTCCGAGTTGAACCACTTAACGGTGCCTTGCGCCATACTAAAATATCCTTGGTGTTGATGCTCAGACCGACGGTTTGCAGCCCGGGTTTTTGACGCCCGTGGTGCGCATCCGCCATGCGGTCTGATATTGCCGCCATTGCTGGCGCTTCACCACTCCGATTCGCATTGCTGTGAATCGAGGTGACCCCTGGACACTACAGCACTCCCGCCGGATTGCACCGGGCCAGCGCGGAAATTCTTCTCGCATTCAACTGTTTGCCCCTGAATGTCCCGGGTTTTTGGGCAGATTGGTGCCGAAGGTCATGACCTCCGGGGCGCAGCACCCGAATCGGCGGCGCCATGGCCGGGCGGTGGCGAACGTCCCGATCATCCGAAACGGCGACGGCCCGATCGCCTCGGCGGGGCGATCGGGCCGCTTGCCGCTACGGGCGGTTGTCGTCCGGGCGGGCCCGGTCGTTCTCGCGTTTGAGCGAGAGGGCCGCCGACGTGCCGAGGCGCTGCCGCAGCTCGGAGAGACCCTTCAGGGTGATGCGCAGCTGCGGTGCGTCCAAGAGGAGCTCGCCGGTGCGCGGGTGGTGGTGGGACTGGGGGATCTCGGTGAGCCAGCCAGCGTCGACGGCGGACTGGCGGGCGCGCCAGGCGTGGTCGCGCCGTTGGCGGTAGGCCCAGCGGAGATCGCCCAGCGTCCTGAACAGACGGTTCTGGCCGAGGTCGATGGCCGGGTCGCGGGAGAGGATCTTCGCCGCGTCGGCGGCGGAGAACGTGCCGCGCGCCGAGGCGAGGCGGTGCCAGGACTCGGCGGCGGGCGCGAGGGCCTCGAGGTGGGATTCGGCGGTGTCGGCGCGGTCGGCCTCCTCCAGCACCATCAGGGCGAGGTCGCGGTTGGTGAGACCGCGGGGGTCGCTGTGCGCAGTGCGCGGGCTTGGGGTGATGTGCATGCATCCACTCCGTTCGTCGTGCTCTCCCCCGATTCTATGCGGGGGGTACGACATTCCCTGCCGCGCGCGAACTCGCGGATGCACTGGTCAACGGCGGCGTTTCAGGTCGTTCAGAGACCCGCCAGATAGGACTCGAGGGTCGCGGCGTAGGCGGCCGGGTCCTCGTTCCAGGACGCGGTGTGGCCCGAGGCGGTCTCCATGACGGTGGTCTGCGCGGGGTCGAGCATCTCGGCGAAGTCGAGGGTCGCGGTGTGGTCCACGGTCTCGTCGGCGGTGTCCACGTAGAGCAGGATCGGCAGGTCGAACTCGTCCGCGAAGTTGCGCTGGTCGAGGTCGTCGAAGTCGATGTCGGCGCGGAACTCGACGATGCGCTTGGCGGCCCAGGTGATCGGGGCGATGACGTCGCGGTCGGCGGCCTGCATGTCGAGGGTCGAGTTCCAGTCCATGACGGGCGAGTCGAAGACGAGGCCCTTGACGGCGGACGGGTCGTCGAGGCCGCGGTAGGCGGTGGCGATGACCGCGCCGCCCATGGACCAGCCGTGGAGGATCACGGATTCCGCGCCGTTCGCGAGCGCGTAGTCGACGGCGGCGGTCACGTCCTCGTTCTCGTGCGCGCCGAGGGCGTGCATCCCGTTGGGGGCCTTGGGGGCGCCTTCGTCGTTGCGGTAGGTGACGGCGAGGACGGAGTAGCCGAGGCCGGCGTAGAGGCCGACGCCGCGCAGGGTCTCGGCGGGGGCGGCGTTGCGGCCGTGGACGGTGACGACCCAGGTGCCCGAGTTGGGCGAGGCGGGGTCGCCCGGGATCTTCCAGGCGGGGAAGTCGCCCAGGTCGGCGGGGACCGCCACGTCCTCGAACTCGAGGCCGAGCCCCGTGGCGGGGTCGTCGCGGAAGGTCCACTTGTCGATGCGGGCCTTGGTGCCCGCGGCGAGGTCGCCGAAGAGGACCGCGTCGACCGCGCGGGTCACGGTCTCGTCGTCGCTGGTGAAGACCTCGCCGAGGACGGCCTGGCCGTCCTCCCACTGGAGTCCCCAGGTGCCGGGCTGCGCGGAGGCCTCGGTGAGCGGGAGGGTCACCGTGGCGCCGTCGGCGGCGACGACCTCGAGCCCGTACGGGTCCTCCCCGTGCGTGACGTCGATGACCTCGCCGGAGAAGTACCAGCCGGCCGCGCCGAGGCCGCCGAGGGCGAGCACGAGCAGCACGGCGAGGGTGACGGCGACCGGGCGCAGCCAGCGTCGCCTGCGGGCCGGGGCGTCGGTTTCCAGGGTGGTCTTCACGTGGCGTCCTCGGAGGTCAAGCGGGAGGGTGACCGCTCGATCCTAGTGCGATGCCGCTCGGGTCGCCTCGCACGCGGGTGCTACCCGCCCAGGGCGAGGAGGCGCTTGCGGGCTTCGGCAGCGGAGGCGGCGTGGGCGTCCATGTCGGCCCACGGGTCGGCCTTGCGGGCGAGGCGCCGGCGCATGGACGCGGGGTCCTGGCCGTTCGGGGTGGCGCGGCCGAGCTCGTTCCAGTCGAGGGGCGTGGCGACGGGCGCGCCGGGGCGGGCGCGGAGCGAGTACGGGCAGACGAACGTCTGGCCGTAGGCGTTCCGGTTGCAGTCCAGGAAGATCCGGTCGCCGCGCTGCGCCTTGCGCTGGGCGGTGGTGAGGCGGTCGGGGTCGGCGGCCGCGAGGCGGTCGGCGAGCTCGGTGGCGAATTCGCGCACGGTGTCGAAGTCGGTGGAGCGGTCGAGCGGGGCGGCCACGTGGAAGCCGCGGCCGCCGGTGGCCTGCACGAACGGCGTCAAGCCGACCTCGGCGTAGAGGTCGCGGGCCCGGCGGGCGGTCTCGCGCAGGGCGGCGACCGGGGTGCCGTCGGGCGGGTCGAGGTCGATGACGAGCCGGTCCGGATGGTCCGGTTTGTCTACTGTGGAGAGCCAGACGTGGAACTCGACGGCGGCCTGGTTCGCGAGGTAGACCAGGCTCGCCTCGTCCTCGCACACGACGTAGTCGACCGTGCCCTCCTCCGCGTCCATCGTCTCGGTCCGGAGCCAGTCGGGGAAGTAGTCGGCGGCGTGCTTCTGAAAGAACCCTGACCCGCCGATGCCGTCGGGGAAGCGGCGCAGCGTCAATGGCCGCGAGGCCAGGTGCGGGAGCATCGCCGCCGCGACCGCACGGTAGTGCCCGACCATGTCGCCCTTGCTCACATGGTCCTCAGGGAACAGCTCCTTCTCGACCTTCGAGAGCTTGAGATCGTGGCCGTTGATCTGGATCGTCTGCGTCGACATGCGCGGGAGGTACCCGCGGCGGGACGCGCGGAAACTGTCAGACGGGGAGCGTGAGCGTGTTGCGCCAGCCGCCGTCAGGGGTCGCGGCCCAGGTCAGCGTGCCGCCGAGGAGCGCGGCGCGCTGATGGAGGCCGAGGAGGCCGTGCCGGGAGCTCGGCAGCGGCACCGCGGGCCGGGTGGGCGCCGTGCTGTGCACGGTGACCGTGACGCCGCCGCCCTCGTGGGCGAGCACGACCTTCGCGCTCGCGCCCGGGGCGTGCTTGCGGACGTTCGTCAGCGACTCCTGCACCGTGCGGTAGATCGCGCGCTCGGCGGGCGGGCCGAGCTCCGGGTGCGGGCCGATGCGCAGCGTCGCCTCGATGCCGCTGCCGGCCACGAGGTCCGCCAGCTGCGCCAGCGTCGGCTGCGGGGCGAGGTCCGTGGGGCCCGAACCGCCCGCGCGCAGCACGTTCACCATGTGCCGCAACTCGTCCAGGGTCCGCACGCTCAGCGTGCGGATCGTCCCGGCCGCCTCCTTCGCCTCCGCGTCCGCGGTGCTCACCTGCAGCGCTCCGGCCCGGACCGCGATCAGGCTGACCTGGTGCGACACCACATCGTGCATTTCGCGGGCGAGCTGCGCGCGCTCCTCGGAGAGGACCTTCTGCGTCGCCATCAGCTGCTCGTGCTCGCGCGCCTCGGTGATCTCCACCAGCCGCGCCGAGAGCTCCCGGCGGACCTGCACGAGCTGGCCGAGGAACGCCGCCGCCGCGGCCGGGGCCAGCGCGTACGCCGCGTCGGCGAGGATCCACGAGTCGAGCGGGTACTCCGAGAGCTGAACGCCGACCGGCCAGACCATGCAGGTCGCCAGGACCAAGGTCGCCACGGCGAGGAGCCGGCGGCGGTGGGTGCGGCTCGCGAGCGTGAACAGGGCGATGAGCGGGGCCGCGGCCTGCCCCATGAACAGGGCGGTCGGCAGCGTCACGAGGAAGACCGCCATGGGCCGGCGGCGGCGCAGCAGCAGCGCGAGGACGCCCGCGCCGATGAGCCACATGTCCCAGGTCGGCTCGCCCCACCAGAACACGACCCACACGTCGAGGGCGCTCACCACGACGAGCGCCATGTCGGTCATCCACGGGCGCCACCAGCGCCGCAGCCGGTTCACCGGCGCTCCCGCAGGAGCCCGGCGCGCTCGGCGGCGAGCGCGGCCTGGACCCGGCCGGAGACCTCGAGCTTGGTGAGGATCGCGCTCACGTGGTCCTTCACGGTGCCCACGCCGAGGTACAGCCTGGAGGCGATCTCGGCATTGGAGAGGCCGTCGGCGAGCAGGACCAGGATCTCCCGCTCGCGGGCGCTCAGGCGCTCCACGGGGCCGCCTGCGGGGGCACGCCCGGCGAGGTACCCGTCGACCACCGCGGAGGTGACCTTCGGGGAGAGGACCACGCCGTCCGCCGCGAGCGTGCGCACCTGCAGGGCGAGGTGCTCGGGGTCGGTGTCCTTGAGGAGGAACCCGGCCGCGCCCATGCGCAGCGCGGCGGCCACGTACTCGTCCGTGTCGAAGGTCGTGAGCATCGCGACGACCGGCGGCCTCGGCAGCGCGCGGAGCCGCTCGAGCACCGTGAGGCCGTCCACGTCGGGCATGCGGATGTCGAGCAGCACGATGTCCGGGTGCAGCCGCCCGACCTCGGCGAGCGCCTCGCGGCCCGAGACCGCGGCGACCACCTCGATGTGGCCGGCGGCGTTGAGGATGTGCCGGAAGCCGGTGCGGATGAGCGCCTCGTCGTCGACCACCAGTACCCGGATCATGCGTGCGGCCTCCTCGTGACGGTGTCTCCGACGATTGGTAGCACGCCCGCGCCACCTCCCGCCGCCCCCGGAGCGGGGCCTGTGGGCAAACCCGCCGATCGGCGGGTGCGTTCCGGCCGGGCGGCGGATCGGACGCCGCCCGGCGGCGGGTCGACCTCCGCGCATCGCCGGATGGGAAGGGTCCCCGCGCCGCCGCACGCTGGCGTCATGAGCAATGTCATCGACTGCAAGCCGCGCGAGACCGCGCCCGCGCCGACAGAGGGCCCGCCCGCCCGGGCGGCGTCCCTGGGCCGCCTCCTCGGCATCGACGCCGCCCGCGCCCTGGCCGTGTTCGGCATGTACTACGCGCACGTCGGGCCGTTCCCTGAAGAGACGGGGACGTGGAAGAGCTTCCTCATGGAGATCCCCCACGGCCGCTCGTCGGCGCTGTTCGCGACCCTCGCCGGGCTCTCGCTCGTCCTCCTTGCGGGCGGCAGCCGCCCCAAGACCGGCCGCCCGATGCGCCAGACCGTGGTGCGCATCGTGATCCGCTCGCTCCTGCTGCTGGCCCTCGGCTCCTGGCTGGTCGCATTGGGCACCTCGATCGTGGTGATCCTGGCGTACTACGGCCTGTTCTTCCTGCTCGCGCTGCCGTTCATCAAACTGCGGGCGCGGACGCTCGCGATCATCGCGGTCGGCGTCGGCATCGGCGGACCGCTCCTCATCCAGTGGCTGTGGAGCACCGACACCTCATGGCTGGACGCGTTCACCGCGAAGGACCCGCTCGCGATGTGGAGCGGCGAAGGGCTGGCCGCGCTGCTGTTCAACGGGACGTACCCGGGGCTGGCGTGGATGGCGTACGTGTTCGCGGGCATGGCGGTCGGCAAGCTCGACCTCACCGGGCGCGCGATCCAGGTGCGGCTGCTGATCGTCGGCCCGGCGCTGGCCCTCCTCGGCTACGGCGGCGCGTGGCTCCTCGGCAAGCTCCTGCAAACGGCCGGGACCGCGGGTTCCTCGGTCGCGGACGCGAGCTGGAACTCCTTCGACCAGGCCATGTCGAAGGCGTTGGAGGGCACGGACTCAGCGAACTGGGACGAGGAGGAGTGGAAGGCGTTCGACGCCGAGCACGCCTCGATCTGGGAGCTGGCGCCCGACGAGAAGGCCGTGAGCGGCGGCTTCGACTGGACGGGCCTGGCATCGGCGAGCCCGCACTCCAACATGCCGCTCGAACTTGCCGGGAACATCGGCGTCGCGCTCACCGTGATCGCCGGGCTCGTGCTCCTGCTGGGCCGCTTCGGCCGGCTCCGGTTCTGGCTCGCGCCCCTGATCGCGGTCGGCTCGATGTCGCTGACGGCGTACGTCGCGCACATCGCGGCCGTCTGGTACCTCGTCGACCACCCCGCCGACGGGGTCGGCTACGCGACCGGCTGGCGCATGTGGGCGGTCTTCGTCGTCGCCATGCTGGTCTTCGCCCCGATCTGGAGGCGGTTCTGCAAGCGAGGCCCGCTCGAGTACCCGATGTACTGGGCGACCCTGCCCGCGAAGCTCCTCAAATCGCGCCCCGAACCGGGAGCCGCGGACCGGCCCGACCGGGGGGCCAGGGCCGGTCCGCGGTTCCCCCGAACCGCCCCCTGCGACGCGATAGCGTTGCGGCCGTGAACACTCCGATGAACGGCCTCCTGCACCACGTCAAATTGCAGTGGTGAGTCTTCGAACACAGTTAGCAATTGAGAAAGATTCGGATTATAATGTAGAAATGGCTCGTTTTCGGATGTACCCGACTCCGGTACAGGAACAGCAGATGTTGCTGCATTGTGCGCAGGCTCGGTACGTGTGGAATCTCGCCGTCGAACAGCGCTCCTACTGGGCCAGGCACAAGGGCGCAACCCCCCGGTATGTGGAGCTGGCTCGGCAGTTGACCGAGGCCCGAGCGGCGAGCAAGTGGCTGCGTGAGGGTAACGCGGAGGTGCAGCAACAGGCGCTGCGTGACTTCGACCAAGCAGTCAGCCAGCGCTTTGTCTCGGGCCGTGGCGAACCGACATGGCGCAAGCGCCACCAACACGAGGGCTTCAGGGTGATCGGCACCGACCGCCTCCCCGCCTTCGCGGCGGACGGTTCCCCGAAGCTGAACACCAAAGGCCAACAGGTGATGTCGCGATCGGTTCGGGTCGAGCGACTGAACCGCCGTTGGGCGCAGGTGAACGTGCCCGGGTGCGGACAGGTCCGGTTCCGCCTCACCAAGGGCCGGGGCCTTCCGGAGGCGAAGACCTTCCGCGTCACCTTCCGCAATGGCCAGTGGCATGCGGCGTTCGCGATCGTGCCGGACCCGAAACCCACGCCCGGCAATGGCGCGGTCGTCGGTGTCGATCGGGGCGTGGTGATCACGGCCGCGCTCTCAGACGGCCGCATCCTCAACTGCCCGCAGCTCACCGCGGCCGAGCACGCCCGGCACCGCAAGCACCAGCGCCGGGCCGCCCGCGCACCTAAAGGCTCGGACCGACGCGCCGCCGAGTACGCCAAGGCCGCGAAGATCAAAGCCAAGGAAGCGGCTCGGCGCAAGGACTGGGTCGAGAAAACCTCGACGATGCTCGCGACCGGGTTCGATGTGATCCGGTTCGAGAAGCTCAACATCAGGAACATGACCGCCTCTGCCAAAGGCACGGCGGATGAACCGGGCCGGAATGTCGCGGGCAAGGCCGGGCTCAACCGGGCGATCCTCGCCCAGGGCTGGGGCCAGCTCCGGTCGCGCACCGAGCAGAAGGCCCCCGGCCGCGTCGAAGACGTCCCCGCTCCGTACACCAGTCTCCGTTGCTCCGCCTGCGGATGGATTGAGAAGCACTCGCGCAAGAGCCAAGCCGAGTTCTCCTGTGTTACCTGCGGGTTCACCTGCAACGCCGACACCAACGCCAGCATCAACATCTCGGCAGGACATGCCGGAGGGGCGACCCCGAATCCTCGGGCGAGCGTCCGTGAACCACAGCCAGCAATGGCCGAAATCCCCTGCGTCCTGCAGGGGAGGATGTCAAAACCGCAGGTTAACGATTCAACAATTGGACAGCACGCATAGGGGCCTCGGAGACTTGCGGAGTCAACCGTAGCCACTCGAGAAAGCCGTCCCATGGTCATCGCGCTCGTCGCCGTCACCTTCGTCAACGTCCTGTTCAACGCGATCGAATCCGTCGCGAACTTCATGAAGGCCGACTGGGGCAAGGCCAATTCGCACGCCGTCAACGTGCCGGACTCGTGGCTGCCGCTCCTCGGCCTCGTCAAGGGCGCGGCCGCGGTCGGGCTGGCGGTCGGGCTGTTCTGGCGGCCGCTGGGGATCGCCGCCGGGGTCGGGCTCGTGGTGTTCTTCGTCCTCGCCACTGGGCTCCACATTCGACACCGGGTCTACCACAACTTCTACGGCCCGCTCGTGTTCCTGGCGCTCAGCGTCGCCGTGCTGTGGCTGATGATCGCGGCCCGACACGGCAGCGGTCGGCGGGACCTCGCGGTCCCGCCGACCTGGTGGGTCAGCCTATGGAGTTAGTTGATGCCGGCGGCGATGGCGTTGACGAGCTGGCCGTTGCTGGTGTCGCCGGAGAGCTCCCAGGCGAAGGCGCCGCCGAGGCCCTGGCTGTTGGCCCAGGCCGTCTTGGTCGCGATCGTGGCCGGGGTGTCGTAGCTCCACCATTCGCCGTTGCAGTAGGCGTAGGCGGTGCCGCCGACGGTTCCGGTTGCGGGGCATTCGTTCACGAGGACCTTGTAGTCCTCGATGCCGGCCTCGTACGTGCCCGGGGCCGGGCCGGTCGCCGTCCCTCCCGGCGACGACTGCGTGACGCCGGTCCAGCCTCTGCCGTAGTAGCCGAAGCCGAGGAGCAGCTTCTCCGATGGGATGCCGAGCGATTTGAGCTTGGCGATGGCCGTGGCGCCGTCGAAGCCCGCGATCGGCTGGCCGCTGTAGCTGTTCAGCGGCGAGTGGGGGGCGGTCGGTCCGTCCTTGTCCCAGGCGCCGAAGTAGTCGTAGGTCATCACCATGTAGAAGTCGACGTACTGCGCGGCCTTGCCGTAGCCGCCGAGGTCGATCTTGCCGCCCGCGGTGCCGTCGCCGGTGATCGCGGAGGTGACGAGCTCGCTCCCGAACTTGGAGCGCAAGGCGCCCATGAGGTTCGGGTACGCGTTCGTGCCGCTGGTGTCGCAGGTCAGGCCGCAGGCGTTGGGGTACTCCCAGTCGATGTCGATGCCGTCGAACACGCCGTTCCAACGCGGGTCGTGGAGGAGGTTGTAGCAGGACTCGGCGAAGGCCGCCGGGTTCTGCGCGGCCTGGCCGAAGCCGCCGGAGTAGGTCCAGCCGCCGAAGGACCAGAGGACCTGCAGGTCCGGGTACATGGCCTTGAGCTTCTTGAGCTGGTTGAAGTTGCCGCGCAGCGGCTGGTCCCAGGTGTCGGCCTTCCCGTCGACCGACTGGTCGGCCGTGTAGGCCTTGTCGATCGCCGCGTACGAGTCGTCCATCGTGCACTGGCCGTTCTTGACGTTGCCGAACGCGTACACGATGTGGGTGAGGTCCTCGGCCGAGCCGGAGGAGACGATGTTCTTGACGTGGTAGTTGCGTCCGTACACGCCCCACTCGGTGAAGTAGGCCGCGTTGATCTTGCCGCCGCCGCCGGGGTTGCCGGTGGGGGTCTCGGTGGGTTCGCCGGAGGGGGTCTGGGACTGGGTGGGGTTCGTGCCGCCGCCGCAGGCGCCCTTGGACTCCCAGACGCCCCATTCGCCGGTGGTGCCGGGGGTCTCGCCCTGGGTCCACCACTTGGCGCGGTACTCGGTGCCGTTGTGGCTGGCGGTGTCGCCGCCGACGTAGACCTTCGAGGAGGACCAGGCGGGCGAGCAGGCGATCGCGGCCGAAGCCGAGAAGGGGTTGGCGACGATGTAGATCGCGCCGGTGGTCATCACGGCCAGAGCCGCGAAGACCGCCGCGATCATCCGTCTTGTTTTCAGTCGCCTCAATGTTCCTCCCAAAAGTAAAGAGACTTAACTGATAGGTATCTTTATTTTTACGGGAACGCGGATTGAAGTCAAGGATTTACATCGAAAAATTTCAATGGCCCGATAGGCCCTGAAATGGGAGCGTTCTATTGCGACGCAGCGCGACGATCGCCTCCACACTTGCGCGTTGCACGGCCCCGCTACAGTGGTCGGCGAAGGCAGGCAGGGCCAGAGGGGCGGCACCTTCGCGTCAGCACTCGCGAGTCGGGAGCGGACGCGATGGCACCGCCCCTCACTCGTCCCCATTGGAAACCTGGCCCGAATACCGTTGGGCCGCTTGGTCTCAGAGCCAGCCGTTGCGACGGAAACCGCGGTACAGCAGCACGCAGACCAGGGCCATGAGCACCAGTGCGAACGGGTATCCGACCGCCCAGTGCAGCTCGGGCATGTCGTCGAAGTTCATGCCGTAGATCCCCGCGATGATGGTGGGCGCGATGGCGATCGCCGCCCACGCCGAGATCTTCTTCGTGTCCTCGTTCTGCCAGGTGCCGATCTGGCCCTGATGGGCGGTGAGCACGGTGGTCAGCAGGCTCATGCAGGTCGCGATCGCCGCGTCCACGCGGAGGAGGTGCCCGGCGACCGCGCCGAAACCGGGGTGCTGCACCACCGTGTTGCCGTGCCGCTGCTTGAGCGAGCGGGCGAACGGCACGAGCGGGCTCACCGCGTTCTGGAACTCGAGGGTCTCGCGGATGAGGAAGTAGATCTCCTGGTTGCGATCGACGCGTTCGCCGGAGAAGATCGCGCGCTCGAGGTCGCTCACGTCGTCGGCGAGGTCCTCGACCGCGCCGTCGTACTGCTCGACGATCGCGTCGAAGAGGGCGTGGACGACGCCGGCGAGGCCCTCGGCCCGGAAGTCGGGCTCGGCCGCGAGGCGCTCGCGGATGGCCGGAACGGGGTCGACGACCCCGCGGCGCAAGGTGACCAGTGAGCGGCCGTCGGTGTAGAACGCGAGGTCACCGGTCTCGACCTGGCGGGTCGCCTCGATGTACCAGACGGTCTTGACGAGGATGAGCACGGCGCCGTCGACGGTCTCGACCTTCGGACGGCGGTGGGTCGTGTGCGCGGGGTCGATGCTGAAGCGGTTGAGGCCGAAGGCGTCGAGCGCGGTCGCGAGGAGTTCGGGGGCGGGCGCGTCGAGCTCGACCCAGACGAAGGCGTCCTCGGCGGCGGCCGCCGCACGGAGGTCGTCGCCGCTGCCGCGGCCGTCCTCGGTCCCGCCGGAACCGATCACGGTGTAGTCGATCATCCGTACCTCCGTCTTCGGCAATGGCTTCGGCTCGGCCGCGTCCGCCCGACCGCGTTCGCCCGGCTTCAGCCCCGGCCTCGGCTTTGACCCCGGCCTCGGCTTTGACCCCGGCCCTCGCCCTGGCCTCGGCTTTGGCCCGTGCCCCGGCTCGGCTTCGGACCTGGCCTCAGCCCCCGCCCCGGCCCCGGCCCCGGCCCCGGCCCCGGCCCCGGCCCCGGCTCTGACTTCCGGCGATTACCCGTCCACTAGCCCCCACCCACCACTAGAGGGGAAAGTACTGCCGCGATCATCCCGCGCCCGGCCGACAAGAACCGCCGCCAAACGAACCTTAGCGGCAGTTCTTCACCGGATCGGGTGAACGATCGGGATCTGCGATCGAAGGGGCGGGCCGCCGCGGTCGGCTGCCGACGAACGCGGCCGATAGGGTCGGCCCGCAGGAAGGACCGCAGTGCCACAAGGCCGGCGCTCCATATCGAAACCCACCGCGTCGCGTGCTCAGTTCTCGTAGACGATCCGGTGCGCCGCATCGTGGGCGAGGCGCGTGACCCTGCGGTAGTGGTTGAGGAACCGCTCGGTGTCCTCCCCGAAACCGAGGGTCTGCGCCAGCCCCGCGAGCTCGGGCCCCGACCGCGGCAGGTCGTCGCGCGGCACACCGCGCGCGAGCGTCATGTCGTTGCGCACCCGCGACACGAACTCCCACGCCTCGCGCAGCGCCGCGAGATCGTCCCGGCTCAGGTACCCGGCCGCCGCAGCGGCCTCCAGCGCGGGCACGGTGCGGGTCGTGTGGAGCGTGGCGTCGCCGCCGTGTTCGAGCTGCAGCAGCTGCGCGGTCCACTCGATGTCGACGAGCCCTCCGCGCCCGAGTTTGGTGTGGCCGTTCGGGTCCGCGCCCCGCGGCAGCCGCTCGGAGTCGACCCGGGCCTTCACCCGCCGGAACTCGATCCGCTCGGCCTCGGTGAGCCCGCCGGGCCGGTAGCGCACGTCGTCGGCGAACGCGGTCCAGGCCTCGCACAGCGCCGGGTCGCCGGCCACGGGCCGCGCCCGCAGCAGCGCCTGGCGCTCCCACAGCCGCGCCCGGTCGGCGTAATACCGCTGGTACGCGGCGAAACTCGGCACGATCGACCCGCCTTTGCCCTCCGGCCGCAGGTCGAGGTCCAGCTGCAGCGGCGGGTCGGCGGTCGGGGCCGCGAGGAGGGTGCGCACCGCTTCGACGATCTTGGTGGAGGCCTTGCGCCCCGGGTCGCCGTCGCCGGCGTGGACGAACACGGCGTCCGCGTCGGAGCCGAACCCGGTCTCGCGTCCTCCCAAGCGGCCCATGCCGATCACGGCGATCGGCGGCGCGTCCGGGACGTCGCGCGAGGCGATGTGGAGCGCCGAGTCGAGCACGGCGTCGGTGAGGTCGGAGAGCGCGAGGCCCACGGCCTGGTCGTCCAGGAGGCCCAGAAGATCCGCGGCGGCGATGCGGATGAGTTCGCGGCGGCGGATCGCGCGCACCGCGCCGATCGCGGCGGCCGGCTCGGCGTGCCGCGCGGCGGCCTGGCTCATGCCCGCCGTGAGCTCGGCGCGCGAGCGCGGCGTGAGGTCGGCGTTGTCCGAGAGGTACCGCAGCGACTGCGGCTCATGGAGCAGGAGGCCCGTGAAGTAGCGCGAGGTGCCGAGGAGCCGGGCCAGGCGCACCGCCGCCGGGCCGCCGTCCCGCAGCAGCCGCAGGTACCAAGGGGTGGAGCCGAGCTTGTCGGAGACCTGCCGGTACGCGAGGAGCCCGCGGTCGGGCTCGGGCGAGTCGGCGAGCTCGTGCAGCACCACCGGCAGGAGGGCCTTCTGCACTGTGGCCGTGCGCGAGACGCCCGCGGTGAGCTTCTTGATGTGCGTGAGCGCGCTCGCGGGGTCGTTGAAGCCGAGCACGGCCAGTCGCGAGGCGGCCTCGGACTCGGTCATGCGCAGCTCGTGCGTGGGCACGCGCGTCACGGCGTCGAGCAGCGGTTTGTAGAGGAGCTTCTCGTGGAGGCGTCGCGCGGTGGTCGCGTGCGCGCGCCAAGCGGTGTGGAAGGCCTCGTCGGTCTTGTAGCCGAGGGTGCGGGCGAGGTGGTGGAGCGGTTCGCCGCCGTCGGGGACGCGGTGGGTGCGCAGCAGCCGCTGGAGCTGCAGCCGGTGCTCGACGGTGCGCAGGAAGACGTACGTGTCGGCGAGCTCGTCGCCGTCGCGGCGGGCCAGGTAGCCCGCGGCGACGAGGACGTCGAGTGCCTCCAATGTGGATCGCACGCGGAGGGTCGCGTCGCCGCGGCCGTGCACGAGCTGGAGCAGCTGCACCGCGAACTCGATGTCGCGCAGGCCGCCGGGGCCGAGTTTGATCTCGTAGCGCCGCTCGGCGCGCGGCACGGACTCGGCGACCTTGCGGCGCATGTCGCGGATGTCGGCCACCACGCCGGGCCGGTCGGCCGCGCCCCAGATGAAGGGCTGCACCGCCGCGAGCCAGTCGAGCCCCAGCTGCAGGTCCCCCGCGGCGGGCCGGGCCTTCAAGAGCGCCTGGAACTCCCAGGTGCGGGCCCAGTCCTTGAGGTACGAGAGGTACGCGTCGACCGAGCGCACGAGCGCGCCGTGGCGCCCCTCGGGCCGCAGCCCGGCGTCGACGGGCCACGTCGCGGGTCCGACGATCTGGATCATGCGGGCGGCCTGGCGGGTGGCGAGGTCGAGGTCGCCTTCGGCGACGAACACGACGTCCACGTCGGAGACGTAGTTGAGCTCTTCGGCGCCGGTCTTGCCCATCGCGACGACCGCGAGCCTGGTCTCACCGGGGATGTCCTCGCGGGCGAGCTCCAGGCCCCGGGCCAGGACCGCGTCCGCCAAGCGGGACAAGGCGGCCGAGGTCGCGCGCAGGTCCCACTGGCCGGTGAGGTCGTGCGCGGCGATCCGCAGCAGGTTCGCCTTCCACGCGGCGTTCAGCTCGAACGGGCCCGCGTCCCGGAGGCGGGCGAGCCCGGTGTCCTCGTCCTCGGTGAGCGCAGACTCCTGGTCGGGGTGGGCGCGCATGAAGTCGCCCAGCGCGTTGCTCGCCTCGACCACGGCGAGGCGGGCCGCATCGGCCCCGGTGCTCTTCTCCGGCTCAGACATCGAGGACCGGCAGCGCCTTCCGCTCGCCCGCGGCGACGCGCGCGAACCGCTGGAGGATGGGCTTCCAGGTGGCGACGATGTGCTCGTCCACCTCGGCGGCCTTGGCCAGCGCGCGCTCGTCGAAGACCCCGAACCCGGCGAGCTGCTCGGGCGTGAACTCGAAGTGGGACTGGACGCCCCACGCGGTCTCACGGATGCGGAAGACCTCGAGGGCCCCCTGCGGGGAGGCGGCGAGAAGGGTCGCCTCGGGCGGGAGTTCGACGAGTTCCTGGCGCCGCCAGCGGATCACGTCGAGGGTCATCGGCGCGGGGCCGAAGATGAGGTCGCGTCCGGCGGCGTCGCGCTTGGCGAGCATCCGGGGCCCGAACGGCTCGTCGCGGTCCTCGACCGCGCCGCCGAAGGCGGTGGCGAGCATCCGCGCGGAGGAGCAGATCGCGAGCACGGGCGTGGTGTCGGCGACGGCGGTCTCGAGGAGCCCGGCGAGGTCGTCGGCCCAGTCCTTGCCGCGCCCGCCCCCGAGGGCGATGAGGGCGTCGTGCCCTCCGGCGGAGTTCGGTACGGCCTCACCGAGGTGGGGCCGTACCGTGTCGAATTCCATACGTGCTTCGGCGAGCCAGTCGGCGGCCCGTCCGAGGCCTTGCGCGGGGTCGTTCTCGATCACGAGAGCAGTTCTGCCGAGTGCGGTGGTCACTCCCCCATGCTAATCGGTCACAGGTTGATGTACCGCTTGCGTTCGAACGCCGTCACCTGGGTGCGGTAGTCCTCCCACTCCTGGCGCTTGTTCTTCAGGAAGTAGTCGAAGACGTGCTCGCCCAGGACCTCGGCGACGAGGTCGGAGGACTCCATCTTGTCGAGGGCCTCTGAGAGGTTGCCCGGGAGCGGCTGGTAGCCGGCGGCGATGCGCTCGGCGCTGGTGAGCGCGGAGACGTCGTCCTCGGTGCCCGGGGGCAGCTCGTAGCCCTCTTCGATGCCCTTGAGGCCGGCGCCGAGGAGCACGGCGTAGGCGAGGTACGGGTTGGTCGCGGAGTCGAGCGAGCGGATCTCGACGCGGGCCGAGTTCGGCTTGCCGTAGGCCGGGACGCGCACGAGCGCGGAGCGGTTGGCCTTGCCCCAGGAGACGTACGAGGGCGCCTCGGAGATCTGGCCGGGCTGCGGGCTGGTGAAGAGCCGCTTGTAGGAGTTGACCCACTGGTTGGTGATCGCGGTGAACTCGGGCGCGTGGCGCAGGAGCCCGGCGATGAAGGCCTTCGCGGTCTTGGAGAGGCGCTGCTCGTCGCCCGGGTCGTGGAAGGCGTTGTCCTCGCCCTCGAAGAGCGAGAGGTGCGAGTGCATGCCGGAGCCGGGCTGCGTGTTGTACGGCTTGGGCATGAAGGAGGCGGTGACGCCGGAGGTGAGCGCGACCTCCTTGATGGTGTGCCGGAACGTCATGATGTTGTCGGCGGTGGTGAGCGCGTCCGCGTAGCGGAGGTCGATCTCCTGCTGGCCGGGGGCGACCTCGTGGTGGGAGAACTCGACGGAGATGCCGATGCGCTCGAGGGCGAGGATCGCCTGGCGGCGGAAGTCGCGGGCCACGGAGTGCGTGGTGTGGTCGAAGTAGCCGCCGTCGTCGACGGGCTCGGGCTTGTCGCCGGTCTCCGGGAAGATGTCCTTGAACAGGAAGAACTCGATCTCGGGGTGCACGTAGAACGTGAATCCGCGGTCGGCGGCCTTGGAGAGCGCGCGGCGCAGCACGTGGCGCGGGTCGGCCCAGGACGGTGCGCCTTCGGGGGTGAGGATGTCGCAGAACATGCGGGCGGACTCGCCGATGCCGCGGCCCTCGAACGGGAAGACCTGGAACGTGGTCGGGTCGGGCATGGCGACCATGTCCGACTCGTAGACGCGGGCGAAGCCCTCGATGGCGGAGCCGTCGAAGCCGATGCCCTCGTCGAACGCGGATTCGAGCTCGGCGGGGGCGACGCTCACCGACTTGAGCGTGCCGAGGACGTCCGTGAACCAGAGCCGCACGAAGCGGATGTCGCGTTCTTCGAGCGTGCGAAGCACGAACTCCTTCTGGCGTTCCATGGTGTGTCCTCCTAGGTCCTGGGGCCGCAATTGTCTCACCTGTTTATGTCATCGACGTTAACCGGCCTTGGCGTGCTTGCGAGCCGGAACTGAATGTGGTAGATGGCGGCAGGAACGTGAGCCTAGGTACATTTGCAGGCATGTTTGCTGGCGAGATCAAAGAGTTGTGGCGCTACCCCGTGAAGGGCCTGCGGGGCGAGTCGCTCCGGTCGACCGTGGTCGACTTCGACGGGCTGGCGGGCGACCGCCTGCTCGGCCTGTTCGAGCCGGGTTCGGACAAGGCGGTGTGGGGCGGCAGCCACCCGAAGATGATGGGCTGGGAGGCCGCTTGGCCGGCGCAGTGCGGCTGCGCCGACGCGGTGTCGGGCGAGCCGGTGCTGTACGAGCCGGGCGGGGCCGCCTGGGGCGGCGACGAGTCGGGGCTCCCGGAGCGGCTGGCCGAGACGATCGACGCCGAGAAGGGCGTGGAGCTGCGGAAGGTCAAGCGCGACTACGGGCGCATCCTGGTGGTCTTCGAGTCCAGCGTGCGCCGGTTGGGCGAGCGGCTGGGCCGCGAGGTCGAGGCCTCTCGGTTCCGGCCGAACGTGGTCGTGGACGCCGACCTGGAGCCGTACGCCGAGTACGGGATCGAGCCGGGTACGGCGATCACCTTGGGCGGCCACGAGTTCACGCTGCAGAAGCCGTGCGAGCGGTGCGTGCTTCCGAGCTGGGACCCCCAGGGCGCCAACGTGCGCGACAAGGAGCTGCACAAGTTCATCATCAACGAGCTCGACAACCACTTCGGGATCTACCTGCGCATCAGCGACCCGGTGACGATCAAGGTCGGCGATCCGATCGCCGCGTAGCGGAGACGGTAGGACGCCCTGAGCCGGGGATCGGTCGGCTCAGGGCGCACTACCAGCATAAAGCGTGCGTGCGACAACCTGGGTTCACGCGGTGCGTTCAGTCACCCAGCGGTGGATGAACGGGTACAGCTCCTCAAGGGACGTACCGGAGACCGTGGCCCGCGGCCACGGCCGCCCGTAGTGGTCGATGTACGCGGTCGCGCAGCCGCGGTCGGCGGCGGGGGCGAGGTCGTTGCGGGGGATGTCGCCGACGCTCAGCAGCGCTTCGGCCGGGCGCTCCTCGAGCAGCTCGTCGATGATCGAGTCCATGCTCTCGGGCTTGCCCGCGTCCCCGATCACGTGGTCGAACAGGCCGTCCAGGCCGAGGCGCTCGAGCGACGGCTCGAGGCTCGAGGCGGGGGCGTTGGTCGCGAGCGCCACTTCGATGCCGCGCGGCAGGCTCCAGATGAACTCCTGGAAGCCCTTGGGGGCCCAGATGTCGAACTCGCCGGCCGCCATGCGCTTGCGGGTCTCGGTGTACGCCTCGGCGCGGATCAGGTCGTCGACGCCGAACTCCCCCGCGAGGCGGCGCACCGCGTTGTCGGCGTCGTAGGCGTCGAAAGTGGAGGCGGTCGTGGGCTTGCCGGCGACGAATGCCGCGTGCGCGGCCAGGAAGGCGCGCTCGTCCGCGGCGTCGAGGTGGGCTGCCACGAGACGGGCGTAATGGGTCGCGTGCTCGGAGCCGAGCCGCACGGTGCCGTCGTAGTCGAACAGCAGGATGGCGTCGTTCACGTACTGAGACGCTACGCGAAAGGTCGCCCCGCCCAAAGGGCAAGGCGACCAGACTCACGACTTATTCGAAGCTGTGGGCCTTCGTGGGGAACTCGCCCGCGCGCACCTCGTCGGCGAAGGCCTTGGCGGCGTTCTGGAGCACGTCGGCGACCTCCGCGTAGCGCTTGACGAACCGCTGCGGGCGGCCGCGGCGGAGCCCGGCCATGTCCTGCCAGACGAGGACCTGCGCGTCCGTGTCGGGCCCGGCGCCGATGCCCACGGTGGGAATGGGCAGCTGCTTGGTGATCTCGGCGGCGACGGCGGCGGTGACCATCTCCAGGACCACGGCGAACGCCCCGGCCTCCGCGACGGCGTGCGCATCGGCCTCGACCTCCGCGGCCTGGGCGTCGCGGCCTTGGACGCGGTAGCCGCCGACGGCGTGCTCGCTCTGCGGGGTGAACCCGATGTGGCCCATGACGGGGATGCCCGCGTTGGTGAGGGCCCGGATCTGCTCGGCCATGCGGCGGCCGCCTTCGAGCTTGACGGCGTGGGCGCCGGCCTTCATGAACCGCACCGCGGTCTCGAGGGCCTGGGCCGGCCCGGCCTCGTAGGAGCCGAACGGCAGGTCGGCGATGACGAGGGTCCGCTCGGTGGAGCGGGCGACGGCCGCGACCAGCGGTACGAGTTCCTCGACCGATACCTGGAGGGTGGTCTCGTAGCCGTAGACGTTGTTGGCGGCCGAGTCGCCGACGAGCAGCGCCGGGATGCCGGCCTCGTCGAAGAGGGCGGCCGTGTACTGGTCGTAGGAGGTGAGCATCGCCCACTTCTCACCGCGCTCTTTGGCTTCGATGAGGTGGCGGGTGCGGACGCGCTTGACGTTCTTGCCCGGCCCGTACAGGCTCGGGATCTCGTCAGCGCCGCTGGTGCTGGGGGAAGGGTTCGATGTTGACGCCATCGTCGTTGCTCCTGAATCTCCTCGTGGCCGGCCGCGCCGGTCCCCGGGCATTACTGATCCAAACTAACGCTCATCGATGTCCTTGTCATCCGGCGAAGCGCTTGCTGTGACAAATCACCCGGCCCCGGAGGGCCGGGTGATTCACGCACTAACTCGGCTTTCCCCTGAAGTGGTTCGTGATCGGCAGGCGGCGGTCGCGGCCGAAGGACTTCACGGTGATCTTCGTGCCGGGCGCGGACTGGCGGCGCTTGTACTCGGCGCGGTCCACGAGCCCGGCGATGCGGTCGACGACCTCGGCCGGGTAGCCCTGCTCGACGAGGTCCTCGCGGCCGGCGTCGCCGTCGACGTAGCCGACGAGGATCCCGTCGAGGACCGCGTAGTCGGGCAGCGAGTCGGAGTCGAGCTGGTCGGGGCGCAGCTCGGCGCTCGGCGGCTTCATGATGATGTTCTCCGGGATCGGCTCGGTCTCGCCGAGGCTGCGGGCCTTCTCGTTCCGCCAGTTCGCGAGCTCGTAGACGAGGGTCTTGAGCACGTCCTTGATCGGCGCGAAGCCGCCGCACGAATCGCCGTACAGGGTCGAGTAGCCCACCGCGTACTCGCTCTTGTTGCCGGCCGCGAGCACGAGGTGCCCGTGCTGGTTCGACAGGGACATCCAGATGACGCCGCGCACGCGGGCCTGCAGGTTCTCCAAGGCGAGGCCCGAGACCGCGATCTCGGAGAGGTACGCGTCGACGATCGGCTGGATCGGCTCGACCACGTGGTTGAGGCCGCAGCGCTCGGCCAGGTCGGCGGCGTCGTCGAGCGAGTGCTGCGACGAGTACTGGCTGGGGTTGGCGACGGTGTAGACGCGCTCGCCCCCGATCGCGTCGCGGGCCAGCACGGCGGTGACCGCCGAGTCGATGCCGCCCGAGAGGCCGAGGAGCACCGAGGGGAACCCGTTCTTCTCCACATAGTCGTGCAGGCCGAGACGCAGGGCCTCCCAGACCTCCTCGTGGCGGCTCAGCTCGGGCGCGAACGACGGCTCGACGCGCGTCTCCACGGTCGCCGGCTCCTCGGAGAGGACGTGCAGCGACGCGCTCATCAGCGCCGACGAGTGGTTCGCGATGTCGCGGCCCGTCGAGGCGGCGCACTCGACGTCGGTGACGAGCAGTTCGGCCGCGAAGCGGCGGGCGCTGGCGAGGATCGAGCCGTCCGCGGCGACGATCATCGACCCGCCGTCGAAGACCAGGTCGTCCTGGCCGCCCACGGTGTTGAGGTACGCGATCGGGGCGCCGAGCCCGGCGGCCCGGTTCTTGACGACCGTGAGGCGGCGCTCGTGCTTGCCCTGCTCGTACGGCGAAGCGTTGATGTTGACGACGAGGCCCGCCCCGGCTTCCGCGGCGACGCCGAAGGGCACGCCGCCCCACACGTCCTCGCAGACGGTGAACGCCACATCCACCCCGCCGATGCGCGCGAGGTGCAGTTCGTGGCCCGCGACGAACCAGCGGTCCTCATCGAAGACCCCGTAGTTAGGGAGGTGGTGCTTGTAGTAGCGGAACAGGACCTTGCCGTCCTGAAGCAGCGCCAAGGCGTTGCGGATGCCGTGACCTGTGGTGGAACCGATCGGTCCGTCCGCGTCCAGATATCCGACGGCGACGGGCAACGATCCGTTCCCGTCCGCGGCGAGTTCTTCGGCGAGCCGGAGCAGGCGGTCGCGGCTGGCCTCCACGAAGGAGTGGCGCATCGCGAGGTCCTCGACCGGGTAGCCGGTGAGGGACTGCTCGCCGGTGGCGAGCAGGTGCGCCCCGGCGGCCGTGGCCGCGGAGGCGGCACGGCGGATGAGGTCGGCGTTGTGGTCGAGGTCGCCCACGACGGGGTTGTCCTGGGCGAGTGCGATTCGGAGCGTCGGCATGGCCCTATTCTTCCGCGCCCGCGCACCCTCCGTCACGGGAGTTCCGGGAAGTGGTCTGGATCAGAGGGAACGGACCAGCAGGACGGCCGACAGCACGAGGCCGTAGACGACGATCGCGATCCGCAACGGCCGCTCCGGGATCTTCTGGAACACGCGCGCGCCGATGTACCCGCCGATGAACGTGGCGGGCACGAGCACGCCGATCGCCCACCAGGCCACATCGGCCCAGACGCCGTACATGACGCTGGTGACGACGCCGACGAGCATCGTGCAGAAGTTCTTCAGCGCGCCCACCCGGACGAGCTTCTCGGAGACGCTCATCGCGATCACCGCGATGAGGATCAGCCCCAGCGCGGCGTTGAAGTAGGAGCCGTAGAGGCAGCCCGCGAACACGCCGATGTGGAGGACCACCGGGTGGAGGGCGCGGCCGCCGTTGAGCTTGGTCACCGTCCGGTTGACCCACGGGCCGACCGCCATGAGCACGGTCGCCGCCAGGACCAGGAACGGCACGATCGCCTCGAAGACCGAGTGCGGCGTGTTGAGCAGCAGCAGCGCGCCGCAGACCGACGCGGCGAGCGCGGTGGGGATGAGCAGCAGGGCCCGGCGCCGCTGGCCGCGGAGGTTCTCGCGGGATCCGAATGCGGCGGCCGCGTAGGCGGGCGCGACGGCGATGCCGTTGGTGGCGTTCGCCTGGAGCGGCGGTACCCCCACGGCCATGAGGGTCGGGTACGTGATAAGCGAGCCGCCCCCGGCCACGGCGTTGAGGCCGCCGCCGACGAGGCCGGCGAGCAGCAGTGCGGAGACCTGGAGCAGATTCATGGCTCCGGCAGCGTACGCTTGGCCGCTGGAACGAGTCGGCCAGGCGGTCGCGGCGGATGCGGGAGACCACATCCGGCGAGGAACGTCCGGGCTCCTCAGGGCAGGGTGGTTGCTAACGGCAACCCGGGGCGACCCGCGGGACAGTGCCACAGAAAAGAGACCGCCGGCTTCGGCCGGTAAGGGTGAAACGGTGGTGTAAGAGACCACCAGCGCCGCCGGTGACGGCGGCGGCTCGGTAAACCCCACCCGGAGCAAGGTCAAAAGGAGCCGCGAGGCTCTGCGTGAAGGCCCGAGGGCGGCCCGCCCGAGCCCGCAAGGGCGCCTTCACGGGTAGACCGCTCGAGCACGCCGGCAACGGCGCGCCTAGATGGATGACCGCTCAACGACAGAACCCGGCGTATCGGTCGGCTCGTTCCCCAGCATCGAAAGCAAGAAGGGTGTTCACCTGCGGATACACAGGTGAACACCCTCCCTTTTAGATCAGAGCTTGCCCTCTGGGCCGTGGCGGGGCCGTCAGCCGCCCCAAGCGTCATCGAGGATCTGACGGGCCCGGCCCCGACTGTTCGGCATCAGATGCCCGTACACGCGGAGCGTGAAGCCGGGATCTTTGTGACCGAGGAATTCCGCGAGGGCCCGGATATTGCCGCCGTTTTCCAGGATCGTGCTCGCGTAGTAGTGCCGAAGCGCGTGCGTCCCGGTGTTCTGCTCAGGCCCGAACGCCGTCGTCCCGATCCCCTTGCGCCAAGCGCCCGGCTCGTACATGAACGAGCTGCGGTGAATGGCAGCCTTCCGGACATTCGTAAAGACGAGGTTGAACGTCACCTCCTCCCCGTCGAGCTCTCCCCAGGGAAGCGTCACCGGCTGCGGCGGGAACCGCTCCATGTGCGCCCGGAGTGCTTCAGCAACGAACCGCGGCAGCGGCACGACCCGCGTCGAATCCCGCTTCGGCGGGGCAAAGAGCCGCTTCGAGCTGAGCAGCTTCACCTGGCGCCGGAGGTGGATCTCCTCCGCGCCGAAGTCGATGTCGTCAACGTCGAGGCCGAAGATCTCGCCGATGCGGAAGCCGCAGCCCGCGCCGACCGGCACCATGGCCTGATAGCGCGGGGCGAGCTTCGACTGCACCGAATCCAGCTGCGCCCGGTTCCACGGGACCACGAGCCGGTTCGCCGCCCGCGGCTTCTTCAGGCTCTTCGCCTGGCACGGATTCGAGCGGATCAGCTTGTCATCGACCGCCGCGTCGAACATTGAATTGACGTAGACGAAGAGCACCGCCTTGGTGGATTCCTCGAGCGCCAGCCCAGCGAGCCAGGTGCGAATCGTGCTGGTCAGGCACGCCTCGAGCGGGCGCCCGGTGAAGTAGGGAATGAAGTGCTTCCCCAGTTGCCGGTTGACCTGCTCTTTCGTCGCCGAGTCACCGCCGAGGCCCTTGAGCCATTCCTTCGTGAAGGCGCCCGTGTCGGTCTTGCCGGCGTCCGGGTCGATGAAGGTCCCGGCTTTCAGGTCCTTCTGGACATCGGTGAGGAAGTCCTTCGCGTCCTCCTTCTTGCCGTCCTCGAACGACTTGGAACGCTCCAGGCCCTCGGCGTTGAAGTAGCGGACCCGGTAGCGCATCCCGATGCCGTGGCGGTCGGACTTGATCCGCTTCCGCTTTCCGTCCTCGTAGACGACCTTCCACCAGCGATCCTCGACATGACCCGCCATCAGGCCACCTCCCCGCCGCACTCTTTGAACCATGCGAGAACGTGCTGCGGGTGATACCGGAGGCACCGGCCCATCCGAGCGGCCTTCGGGCCGGTCTTCTTCTTCCGCCAGTAGCGCAGCGTCTCAACCGGGATGTTCAGGAACTCCGAGACCTGCTCGATTGTCCAGAGCGGTTCCATCACCGCACCTCCCGGTTGCTGTTGTCGCGGTTGAGTTTTCGTTCGAGTAGCGCTTCGGCGATGGCTTGGGCGTACTCGCGTTCGGCGTCGGTGTCGTGGCCGAAGCCGACCGCTTCCCAGTCGTTGACGATCAGCACGTCGTCCTCGGCGACCTCGAGCGCAGCGAGGGTTTCGGCGAGGCGGAAGCGAGCGCGGATGTTCCGCAGCTCACCGAGCGTGGTCGACCAGGCGCGGGACTTGGTGAGGAAGTGGCCGCGGAAGCCGAGCATGTGCGCCCAGCGGCGCAGGTTGAGATCGGCATAGGCTTCGAGGCCGCCGAGCTCCCAGGCGGTGCGCATCATGGCCTTGTGGTGCGCCGAGACCGTGAGAAGGTCGATGTCCTCTGCGCTGCGGATCTTGCGGTCCGGCCCGTCGTGGGCGCCGGTGGACTTGGTGGCGTACTTGGCGATGTAGGAGGCCAGCCGCGAGGACTTGATGTCGGCCTCCTCCCCCACCTCCCCGGAGCCAGCCGCGGCGGCGGTGATGTCGCGCAGATCGAGCTGGGAACCGAAGCGGAGCTCGAGTGCTTCCCCGGTCCGGCGGGCGACGGTGATGACCGTGTTCTCGGCGGCGGTGCGGATGGCGTCGGCGAGTCGTTCCTTCGTGGCCCACACCGGAGCACGAGTCGCCGCACCTTCGGGGCCGTCGAGCCGGATGACGGCGTGGAAGTGGACCAGGCCGCGCCGCTGGTACTCGGCGACCTTGGCGTAGGAGAGCCGGGCGGCGTCTTTGAACTCGGCGACCTTCAGGCCGGCAGCGTGCGCGAGCTGGCGGCGCAGGGCGATGGTGAACCGGTGCCACAGCTTCCCCGCGTGCGCCTGCCACAGGACCGCGGCTTCATAGTCGTACGCCGCTAGGTCGATGGCCTGCCCGAGACGCGTGTCGGCCTCCTTGTGCCACTCGCCGCAGGAGCACGGCCGGGTGAGACGACCACCGGCACCGACGACGCGGGAGTGGACCGGCCCGAACGAAGGCGGCGTGAGCGTGGCGAAGTAGCGGGGCCGGTCGGCGACCTCAGGCGTGATGCCCTTCGAGGCGTCCCCGTCGAGCCCGGCGCGGATGAGGTGGAAGGCGTCCTCGGCGTACCACTGGGCGCATGCAGGGCAGAGCGCTTCGCGGCGAGTTCCGCACGGCACCCACACCGAGCCCACGGTGTCCTTCAGGACCGCGCCGGTTGCTTTGTGCGTGATGGTCGAGGAGCCGCGCAGCTTGATCGGGGCGGCGCAGCCGTGGACGGACTTGACTTTGGTCTTCCAGATGCGGAAACCCGGTCGGGTGACGAGGGCGCGGAGTCCTGCGTCGGGATCGATATGGTGCATGGTGAGATACCTGCTTTCTGCTAGCGGAGCGCACAAAGCCCGGACCAGGGTTCAGCTGGTCCGGGCTTTCGCGTGTTCGTGACGGGTTCGGTTGGCGGCCTAAGCGGTGCCGGCCTGGCGGCGGAACTGGTCGATTTCTTCCTCGATCTCGGCGATGCCTTGGTGGCCCCAGCCTTCGAGGTGGGCACGGATGACTCTGGCGGCGAGTGCGCCGTCGAGGGACCCGTCAGAAGCGACGGGGAGGTTAATGATTCGCGGGTTGACCGATGGGAAGTCCTCGATGATGGCGGTGTCGCCGCCGCGGTAGGTGATGGCGGCGTACTCGCCGGAGTCGATGGCCGCTTCCGCCTCGGAGGACTCGGGCCGGAGGAAGGCGTAGCCCTCGGCCTCGAAGTCATCACGGATCGCGTCGCGCAGGTCGGTGAGACCGGTGTAGATCATCGGGTAGTACATAGTAGAATCCTTTCGCTGAGTCGCGTTGTTGTGGAATCGAATTGGGACCGGTAGGGAGCGGATCAGCGATGCTCCCGCCTGGTAGCGCGGTCTACGCCGGGGTGTTGGCGGCGGCGTAGTACTTGGCGGCCTGCTCGGCCATGGCGGCGGGCAGGTTGATGACGGCTTGCACGTCGGCGGCGGTGATGGTGCGGCCGGCGTCGGCGAGTTCAGCGGCCCGGGTTTCGAGCTGTTGGAGCATCGGCGCCGGGAGCTTCGGGGGCCGCATCGTGGCCGGCGGGGTCGGCGAGGTCGAGGCGGCGACGGGCGGCAGGCTCGGTGAGACTGGCGCCGGGGACCGGCCGAAGTCGGCTTCGAAGTCCGCGACCGTGACCGGTGAGGAGACCGGAGCCGGGGTCGGCTTGACCGGGACCTCGCGTGCGGCCCGCTGCTCGGCTTCGGCGTTGAGCGCGGCGATCTGGGCGAGGACCTTTGCCCGTGCGATCGCGAAGCGGTCTTGGACGACGGGCATGACCTCGGCGAGGCAGAACACCAGGCCCGGGAAGGCCACATGCAAGACCTTCTCGACCGTCGTTCCGTCGAGGGAAGAGAGCACGTTCATCGCGAGTGTGGATCCGAGCAGGGCCCACTTGGTGAAGGTGACCCAGTTTGACTCGATGGCGATGCCGCGCATGAGCATGGCCGCTTCCCACCGCAGTACGGTGATGAGCATTCCGGCGAGAGCAGGTTCGACGGCCCACGCGCCCCACCACATCGGGTCAGTGATGTGCAGGCCCTCGGCGATGAAGTCGTGAACGCCGACCGTGGTGTAGCCGAGCCCGACCGCCAGAAAGAACCACAGTGACCCCGTGATCGAGGCCCGGAACCGGTCCAGCTCCACGACCTTCAAGTACGGGTCGTCAGCGATCCGATGGACCTGGCGAGCCTCCCCGACCTTCTTCCGGAGCTTCGCGACCTTCTTCGCCTCCTCCTCGGCCTCCTCGGATGCTTTCCCTTGTCTTGCAACCATCTTCGTCTCCTCCTTTCAGGAGTCATGTCGGTTCGACGATTCGGTGAGTCGCGGGGTTAGAGGCGGTCGTCCAGGAGCAGGTTGTAGGCGTCGGCCAGGATCGTGTTGTGGTCGAAGCCGAGCCGGTCGCGCAGGGCCGCTTCGATGTCAAACCACCCGGCAGCGGCGGCATCGTCTCCGGCTGTGAGGTTTCCGGGCAGGTTGGTGAGGTGAGCGGCGTAGACGGCCGTGATCACGCGGGCCCGGGGATCGCGGTCGAGATCGTCGTAGAGGTTGACCGCGCGGAGCGCATCCGGGTGGAGGTCGAGGCCGGTCTCTTCGCGCAGCTCGCGGACAGCGGCGTCCTTGGCCGTCTCGTGGGGCTCGACATGGCCGCCGGGGAAGACCTTGCATCCCTTGAACGGGGCCTTGCCACGTTCGACCAGGAGCACGTTGCCGTCATAGAAGACGACGACATCGGCAGCGAACCGGTAGGACTCGCGGTCATCAGTTTTGTTGGTGGACATGGGTTCTCCTTCGCAATGGTGGATAGTGGATGGTCAGGCGACGAGGCGCAGGTGCGATCCGCCCTGCTCTTCGTGGCCGTCGCGTTCGGCGAGGACGTGCTTGACGAGGCCTTCAAGATCGGCGTCGGTGGCGTAGGCGGCCCGGACTCGCAACGGCGTGCGGGTGCGCTCGGCGACCTTGAAGCCGATGCCGGCCGTGGCCGGGATGTTCGGGATCTCGTCAGCGAGAGCGCCACGCATCCGGGCGCCGTCGCCCAGGACCATCTCGGGGTGGACAGCTGCGGTGACCCGCAGGCAGATCCGGAGCGTGAACAGGTCGCGGACCGGCACGGTGTCTTTCGTGGGTTCCTGGACGGCGCCCCACATCAGGTGGCCGGTCGCGCGGCCTTGGGAGCCGACGAGGGCCATGCCCTGGCGGTTGCGCATCATGCGCGTGCGGTCCGAGCCGTAAGCCAGGACCGCGCCCAGCTCATCCACGATCAAGATGTTGAGCGGCGTTTCCACGCTGGGCGTGAACTTCCGAAGTCCCTGCTCGTGGAGCTTCGCCTGGGTGGCCTGCTGGTCTTCCAGGAACTCCGAGACGACCTCAGCGGAAGCCTCTTCGCCGGAGGCGTAGCGGTGGGCGATCGGAGCGGCGGCGTTCAGCTCGACCTGCTTGGGGTCGCACAGCCACAGCCGGACCGAGCCCTCGGCGATCATCGGCGCGAGCGTGAACAGCGGCGCCCACAGCACCGAGTTCTTCCCCGAACCAGTCGCGCCCGAGACCAGCATGTGCTTGTCGGACATGTCCTCGGTCCACTCCCGGCCGAACTCGTCGAAGCCAAAGTGCACGCGAGCCAGGTCGACCTCCTCGACCGTCGCCGGGATCTCCGGAGCCGGGATCGTGTACGTGAACGGCTCCCGCCGCTGGACGATGAGCGCGATCTTCCGCGGGGCGAGCTTCTCAACGGTGACCCGCTCGGCGTTGAAGCACGCGGCCAAGACCTCGGCGGCGTCCATCCAGTGCTTGACCGTCTGGCCCTTGAGGATCTTGATCCACACCGTCTCCACAGCCGAGGAGTACGAGCGCAGCCGCAGAATCCGAGGAACCAGGAGTTCGCCGGTCGAGGGATGCTCGCGGACCAGGTTGGCTTCGCGCATGTTCCGTCGCCAGGCAGGGCCGGTGTAGGTGGCCGACAGCCAGCGGCGGCGCAGATTCCGCAGATGCGGCAGCACGAGCTGGTCGAAGGAGTCGGGGTGCGCCCGGCCCCAGGCGACGGCAGCGGCGAGTGTCGAACCAGCGGCCCAAGCGGTGACCTCAGGAGCGGTCGCGGCGGCGTAGCCCAGTGCCGGCACGGTCGTGGTGATGAGCGGGTGGCGACCGACCCAGGCGGCGGCCTTCCATTCCAGACCAGTCTTGCGTTTGGACTTCGAGTGGTTTTCGGACATGACAAGTACCTCCCGCCTAGTGGCGTGATTTGTTGAGTAGCAATAGGATTCGTGCAATTCGGCGGATGTGACCGCCCCCTCGGACCCCGTAGTGCCGAGGGAGGATCAGACCGGCCGAAGCGGGTCTAGAGCAGGTCGAACAGGTCTTCCCCGTCAGGGGTGAAGCGGGCCGCTTCATCGAGCAGGACCGCGAGGACCGCGACCGAGCCCGCGAAGCGGGTGTGCGCAGCATTGAGGCCCAGCCCCTTGTCGGGGACCTTCTTCATCGCGTCGCGCAGGTTCGACATGGCGACGTTCAGCGTCGCGTTGATCTCATCGACCTTGGCAGTGGTCAGCATGCGTTGTCTCCCTTGATTTCTCGGAGCCTTAGAGGCTCCACTCCCAGGTCTTGAGCTTCGATTCGTGGCGGACGATCGCGACCCGCAGTGAGGCGAGGTCGCCGAAGGCGTCCTGGAGGGCCTTCTTCAAGACCTCCTTCTCCACCGCCTGCCACGCACCCGAGGAGCCCTCGGGGACGTAATCGGTGATGGCCTTGTCGACGTCCTCGAACGCGAACCGGACGCCGTCGAGGTTGCCCATCAAGGCCGCGTACTTCTTGGCGGATCGGGCGTTCGTCCCGAACCAGTCGATCTTCTCCATCGGCGTTGACCTCCAGATGTGTTGGTGCCGAAGCAGATCACCAGGCGGTGACCACAAACCCCCACCAGCCCGGACCCCGGGTTGATGGAGGAATGACGCCACCGATCAGCGTCTAGGCGCGGAAGATGAACCGCGCCCACGCCCGGCGAAGAAACCAGACGTTCAGCAGGACCGAACCCAGCAGCGCCAGAACCAGCACCACAACAAACAGCTCCACCCACACTCACCTCCTCTCGTTTCCGTTGGGGCCGTTCACATTGACCAGCCCTGGACCAGCTTCGGGATGCAGTCGGCCTCGTAGGCGTCGACGTAGCCCCAGACCGTGAACCGCTGCCCGAACTTCAGGCAGTCGGCTTGGATCTTCACTTCCCCGGTACCGGCGGGTTCGGCTTCGACCGTGCCGTCACCGCAGATCTCGGCCCACTCGCAGACCGAATAGCGGACCATCGCCAGCAGGTAGCCCCTAGGGCATCCGTAGGCCCACCGCCATTCCGAAGGGAGCGGCAGGCCGGGGCACTCGCGGGCGAAGAAGTCGTTCAGCTGGTGCGTGGCGAACTGGTCCGCCTCGCTCCGGCCGGGCCGGTTGCGTTCCTGCTTGATGAGGCTCGACATCCGCGATTCAGCGTCAGCCCATGCCTTCACTTCGCGCTGTTCCTTGGCGTGCAACGTCTCTCGCATAACCTCAGCTCCTTTCAGGGTTGAAGGGCTGCTCACAGCAGCCCGGAGGGATTGAGCCGGAACCACGGCTCGACATCGTGTTGATCGGCGACGCATTCGACGTGGACGACATGGCCGGCAAGCAGGTGCCGGGCGTACAGGACGACCTCAGGGGGCGGGCCGAACTCGAAACCGGGGTCGGCGCCGGTGGCATCGCACCAGTCGGCGAAGTCGCGCACCGACCCGTAGCCCTCGAAGACGCCGATCAGCTCGCGATCGGCGATCCACCGCGGTTGGACCGTCCCGTCAGGCAGCACCTCGGTGAGGGCCTGACGGAACAGTGCGTTCACGGCGTGCGGTTCTCGCGAGGCCGCGACCTTGGCGACCTCGGCGGCGAGCACGTTCGCCTTCACAGCCCGTGGGCCTCGAGATCTTCTTCGGAGGCGAAGGCGCAGAGGTAGACCTTGATGCCCTGGATCTCGATGATCGTGAAGACCTTCGAGTCCCGGCTGTAGAAGGAACCGGCCTCGTGGTCGACCTCGATCTCCCCGCCGTACTGGTCGGCGAACTCCCGCAGGTCCCGGAACGAGTCGAGCGTGCCCTTCAGCTCGAACTGGCCGAAGTAGTAGCGCGGTTCGACCAAGCCCAGCTCGGACAGCTGGCGGTTCACGCGAGCCCGTGCTTCACCTTCAAACGGATTGAAATCCCGCAATGCTTTCTCCTTATCCGGTGACCCGCACATCGACGTTCGACGTGCACAAACCTCCACGGAGTCGCAGCTCCTTCCTTGTGCCCGTGGAGGAATGAACCCGGCGACCGCGACACGATGTGTCTATTGCGGACGGCGAGTCAGCCCGGAAAAAGGCAAGCTCAAACACACTGTTGAATTCAGAAACAACTCGCCAGCGAAGGGAACCGTGCGACATCCCGTCAGCACCGAACGCACCTCACCGGCCCCGTGCCCTTGCCGGACTCAAACCGGCCGCCCCGTCAAAACCCGGGGAAGGCCACCAGGCAGCGCCAGCTACCGAGATCAGCCGTTGGCGGGCACGAGGCCCTGTGCGCGGAACTTGAGCCCGACGAAGCGGTCGCCCTTGCCGGAGGTGAAGTCGGTCAGCGAGACCGTGGCGCGATCGAGCTGCACGTAGGTGCCCTCCTCGAACTCCTGCTCCGGCTCGCGGGTGAACTCGACCTTGATCTCCTCACCCTTCGCGCGCTTCCCGTGCGGGCCGGCTTCGCGGGGCTTAGCGAACAGCGAGACCACCCAGATCGGGTCATCGGTGCCATAGACGGTCGCGACCCGGGAGACGCCGGAGTCATCGGTGAAGGACTTGATCTCGGGCAGCTCGGTGACCATGAGCTTGTAGCCCTCAAGGTTGCAAGGAATGTTCTGCATGTGAGTGACCTCTTTCCGTAGCTCCGCGGGACCACCCCTGGAGCAAAACCGGGATCGGTGATCCCAGCGGGTCAAATCTGGCCTAGGCCACTTTGGCTTAAGCCAGTTATATCACACACGATCTCGGCGGCGCAAGCATCTGGCTCAAGCCAGTTGAGATATGCTGGCTAGCGAGGTGAAAGAGATGAACGAAGAAGTGCCACAAGCAGCAGAAACGACGACCGAAGCCGTGGAGCAGGACCTGCCCCCGCGCCGCGTCATGGCGAACAAGCTCCGGGCCGACATCCTGAACGGAGAGCTCCCGCCGGGCAGCCCCCTGCCGTCTCAGCGAGAACTGGCCGAGAAGTACGGCGTTGCCCGCAACACCGCAGCCGAGGCCGTCAAGATTCTGGAGTCCGAGGGCCTGATCGAGAGTCGGAACCGGGCACGCCCGAAGGTCCGCGAGCGGCGCCGGCTGCTGCGCCTGGGTGCCGAGCGGTACTCCAACCGCCTCCGGAACGAGACGGGCCTGTCGCCCTTTCGCGCCGAAGTCGAGAAGCAGGGCAAGACCGCGCGGGTCAACTGCACGTCAATCGAGCGCGTGCCGGCACCCGAGGAGATCGCCGAGCGCCTCGACCTCCCCGCCGACGACGACACCGTGGTCCGCCGCGAGAACTGGTACTTCGCCGACGACGAACCCGTGCAGGTCGGCATCACCTACATCCCCTGGGCGATCGCCGAGGGAACGGTGCTCGCCGACTCCCCCAACATGGGCAAGGGCAGCCTTTACGGCCGCTTCGAGGACCGAGGTCACCGCATCACGTGGATTCGCGAGGAGATCGGCTCTCGGATGCCGACCCCAGAGGAAACCAAGGGTCTCGCGATCCCTGCCGGCGTTCCCGTCATTGACGTCATTCACACCGGCATCGATCAGGACGAGAAGCCCTTCGAGGTCACGACGTTCACCATGCGCGCCGACTTGAACGGCCTGGACTACCGAATCCGCATCGAGGACTGAATGAGCCCACGCCTCGCAGGGACCGCCCGCGTCGCAGCCCTCGCACTCCTCTGGGGCTCCGGCTTCCTCTGGATCAAGATCGGCCTCGAGGGCTTCACCCCCATCCAGATCACCCTCTTCCGGATGGCACTCGGGGCCGCGGTCCTCCTCGTGATCCTCCGACTCAGCGGCCTGAGCCTGCCTCGAGACCGCAAGACCTGGGGACACCTCACCGTCGCCGCGTTCTTCGGCAACGCCCTGCCATACCTGCTCTTCGGCATCGGCGAACAGACCGTCTCCTCAACAACGGCCGGCGTCATCAACGCGAGCACCCCGCTCTGGACCGTTCTGATCACTGTCCTCGCCTATCGCAACGGGACCTCGGCACGACGAAACGCCTGGAGCCTCATCATCGGCTTCGCAGGCGTTCTACTGATCTTCTCCCCCTGGAACCACACCTCGGAGATAGCAAGCTGGGGAGGTCTCGCGTGCCTCGGTGCCGCAGCCTCCTACGGCGTCAGCTACGTGTACATCGGCAAGTTCCTGGTCAAGAAGGACCTCGGCGTCCTGCGCATGGCGACAGGCCAACTCATCAGCGCCACCGCCCTCACCCTCGCGATGATCCCCCTCTTCGGATGGACTCAACCAAGTTGGGAACCCATCCCCATCCTCGCGGTCCTCATCCTCGGCACCCTCGGCACAGGCATCGCCTACATCCTCAACTACAGAATCATCACCGACGACGGCCCTACAGCAGCCTCGATCGTTGTTTATCTGCTCCCAGTCGTAGCGGTCGCCCTCGGTATCGCAGTGCTCAGAGAGGTTCTTGAATCCCAGACCATTGCTGGTACAGCGCTCGTTCTCCTGGCAGCGCATCTCAGAAAGCCGGAACCCAGCCAGCAACTGACACATCGAAAGCCTGTTTAACCGGTCGACATACCTCCGGGACGCAGAATCTCATACGCAATTTCCGCATCAAGCTCCAAGTATTCATCTTCATCCCCGATGATACGAACCACACGTGGCGGGTGTGGAAGTGGATCCAGGCTTCGACTGAATACGAGCGTCTGAACTTCTTGTCGAAGAGTTTCAGGCATTCCAGGCATAAGCTGTTCCGCTACAGAAACTATATTTGGACAGAACAGCCGCGCTTTCTTCCAAACATCAAGAGGGGTAATATCGCCCTCTTCATTCACAAATGCGGCGCAAATAGCGTATATCCAAAGCTGGGCGTTCGATTGGCAGATCCAAGCCGCCACCAGCAGATACTTGAAGCTCAAATTGAGGTCATCTTCCACGTTCGAGAGCTTCACCCAAAGCCGTGGATCGAACGCATCCCATGATTGCATTGCATCGATGATCTCTGCGGAGCTGACATCGGATACTTCGATTCGATTCAATAGTTCGTCAGGAACGGGCTTCCGCATCTGGGTAGAAATCTGCACCGTCAGATACAACGTCTCAGCCACCAAAGGAAAGACCTTAGCTCCGATTGCATAATATTCAGGCAGATCTGAAGAAAGCATGTGAGACAGATTCGATGCTTCTTCGTATTTTCCCATCTCAATTAGCACTAGAGCGAGCAAGAATTGCGCTTCTGGAACTCCGCCTACATCTATAGCTCGGCGATAATCAGCTTCCGCTGAACTCAATTCATCCAGCTCATAAAAAGCCGCACCTCGCTCGCGGAAGATATAGCCACGCAATTCATAGGTTCTATCGGTTTCCAGCGCTCGAGTGAAAGAGTCTCGCGCTCTTTCATAGTCCCGAGCAGCTCGATGTTTCTGGGCAATAATGTACCAGGTACGACCAGCTTTTCGAAGGTTTCCAAGCTGTTCCTCAATTACTGCCAAACGCTCCAGCAAGAATAGAATTCTTGCATGCTGATCCATATTTAGATCCACAACACTGCGATGCATGGCAATAAGGCCGAGAAGCCGGGTCGCATAATCTCGTATCTCATCCACCGGGGACTCGGATGTCACCTCAATCAAGGGCAGAGCATCTGGCAGGCGATCCGCAAAGATGAGAGCTTCAGCCAATTTACACCCCAGCTCGGACTCCTTCAACAAAGGACTCGAGGTAGGTACGTACCGAAGCACTTCAATTGTTTGCGAAGCCAAGCCGAGTCTGGCGAAGATGGCGCTAATGACGAGCAAAATATCTGCGGCCAGAATCCTAGGTGCTTCCTCACCAGAGTACTGATTGCGGATGTCATGAATTGTCATACTGGCGATGTCCGCTGGGAAGGTTACCGCAATCTCATTCTTGAGTACTTCCACTTCAATAGAAGTCCCATCTTCATTCGAGTCCGTCGAAAGAACGCCGTCACAATTTCGAATTATCGAGATCAGATGGAAATTCAGTCGTTCAGTATCAACACCCGTAATCGAACGCGATACGAGTCGCACCGGTACACGACCATTTATACTGCGAGCGCGAAATGCTCGCACGTATGCGAGCTCTGATTCAATCCGGATATGCGACTTTGAAGAGAGACGGTCTTTCGGCGAGAATTTGAAGGTCGACGAGACCTTAGGAAACTTCCTCGGATGAGGGTCATAAGAATGAGCCCACCGAGCATGGACTCGATCATTCTTTGCACAATAAAGTACTATCAAAACGGGCGAGTCCAGTTTCAGCCAGTATGAAAGTGTCGAGGACTTCACCCGTACAAATGGGCTTTTGTCGCCGAAGTCTGCATCAGTTCCTTTAAGCTGAACCTTAAATGTAATCCCCGTCGCCTGGCCATCTTCAAATATTTCAACCTCTTTGTCGACACCGTAATCGCTCAGCACCTCTCGAACTACCCAAGTTGCAGGAATCAGCTTTCGAAAGGCAAGTTCGGATTCGGTCTCCAGAACGTGCTCTCTCGGACGACGAGGCATTTTATTCATTTGCCACCTTCTACGCCAAGCGTGCGCTCAATAGTAGTACAGATCGGAATATCGCCCTCGAACCCAAATGAGATCAGGTACTCAATTCCTCTGCTGTCAACTAGGCGAATTGTCCACTTGTTTTCATCAGCCTCTCTCCTCTCGGAAACTAGCCTAAGAGATTCAAAGGATCCATCATCGAGTCCTTGAATTTCCAAAGCATTCCCGAATCGCGATTGTATGATCCATTTTGCTCTAGCTACTGCTTCTTCCGCCGTAAATTCCGGACTCCAGTACTCCGACCTCGTTCGGCATTGCCGCTGCCAGTCTCGGAGTTTGCTATACAGCTCATTTACCGCCGCGCCGATGACCGCGGATCCTACGGAGCTCGTTATATACAAAACAATTGAGAGGTGCTCACCGCTGTCCGCTCCCCAACTAGTGCGGCCTCCCCTTATGTCGATTCTGTGAGCCACTTTCGCATTACCGTCGTACGTGAGTTCCTCAAGTTGAGGACGCAGCTTCTGGATCTCATCCGTGGGGAGAGCCAGGTCTTGTCCCCACATGCGCAAAGGTACACAGCCTAGCCAATCCGTCTCACATACCGCAATTCGAACTTCAGTGGTCTCGATCCATTCTTCTTCCATAGCTGGACCTCCTAAGCCGTTATCTTCATTTTGACACAGTCGATTCGTTTAAGCGACCCTCCGGTTGTCATAGCTTCCTCAATGCACCGGTTCAAACTTTCTATACGTCATCAAGGGCGCGCTTCGCGCGCCTGGCGCTCGCCGCTCGCCCGGGGCGTGCGGCCTCCGGCCGTTCCGCGGGCGGCGGCGGCGCCAGCGAGACGGACTAGACGAAGAACAGCCGACATGGAGCAGGACGCCGGACCGGGTGGGCGCAGGGGCGCCAGGGCAGCGACGAGGAGACCGTAGCGGGCCCGGGCCGCTGTCGGCTCTCCAGCGAGCGCTCATGGCGGTGTAGACCCGTTCACCGTCTCGGGAGAGGTCGACACGAACGTAGTCAGCCACCGCCTCGGAAGCGGCCCGTGGCGGTCGGCGGCACCGCCGTAGGATCGGCGAGGGCTACTTGCCGCCGCAAGCGTCGGCTGCGGCAAGGCTCAAGGCTCCCAGTGGGCCAGGTCAGGGACGGATCGGTAAAGGACCGGGAGAGCGCATGACGAGCGATTGGCGGTTGATGGGTCAGGAACCTTGGCTCGCCGGCCGCGCGTTCGTTCTTCGGGCATGGCGTGCCCCGCGACCGGAATGGGATCACGATCTCTGTGCGTTCTGTCAGGCCAAGATCGGAGCCGTCGATTCCGGAGCCGAGTTCAGCACCGCGTTCGTGACCGCCGACGACGAGTACACCTGGGTGTGCCCGGCTTGCTTCGAGGACTTCCGCGCTCAGTTCTCCTGGACTGTTGACGAGTAGCCGGGACGGGCCGTTTCTGGGCCGTCTCGGGGCCGTGGGGCCGTCTCTGGGCCGTCTTAGGGCCACCGTTATCCACCAAGTTTCACCCGGAGCACCCCGGCTAAAGTGCTGGTAGACGGGCTATCACGCCATCTGAGCAGTGGTGGCGTGAAACGGCGCACGCTACCCGGCGTATCGGTCGGCTCGTTCCCTTCAGGCTTTGAGTGAGGACCCCTTTGATCGAGGTCATGGCGGCGTCGCGTCCCGGTGGGGCGGCGGCGAATGAGGATTTTCATCTGGTCGGCGACGGGTGGGCGCTGGTGCTGGACGGCATCACGCGGTACCCCGACGACGGCTGCGTGCACGACGTGCCGTGGTACGTGCGGCTGCTCGGGACGGCGATCGCGGCGCGGATCGGCGAGGCCGATCTCAGGACTGCGCTCGCGCAGGCGATCGATGCCGTGAACTCGCTGCACGCCGGCGGCTGCGACCTGGCGAACCCGGTGTCGCCGGGTGCGACGGTGGCGATCGTGCGGCGGGTGGGGGATCGGGTCGAGTGGCTGGTCCTTGGGGACTGCGCCATTGCGATGCGGGACCGGGACGGCGGGGTCGCGGTCGAGTCGGACGGGCGGCTCGCCGGTCTGGCGGGGACGCCTGCGGCTGTCGACGTGGCCGGGGTCTGGCGTTGGCCGGTCGAGTACGTGGCGAGTGTGCGCAACCGCGAGGGCGGCTTCTGGGTGGCCTCGGCCGACCCGGGGGCGGCGGACCGGGCGTTCACGGGTTCGTGGCCGCGGGAGCGGGTCGGCGAGGTGCTGCTTTGCACTGACGGGCTGACCCGGCTGGTCGAGCGTTACGGGCGCGAGTGGCCGTCGCTGTTCGAGTCCGGTGTGGAGGGCCTCATCGACCTGGTGCGAGAGCTGGAGACGGACGACACGCGGTTCCTGCCGCAGTCGAAGCGGCACGACGACGCGACGGCCGTGCGGCTGCGCTGGGGCTAGGGCAGCGAGCGGGCGAATGGGCCGGAGACCGGTCCGATCCGCAGGACTAAGCGAGCGGCCCGAGCTTGTAGTGGGCCAGGAGCTTCGCGGTCGCGCGGGTCATCTCGGGGAGGTCGTCGACCGGGTGCCAGCCGGCGTCCCAGACCTCGTGGCCGTCGACGAGGATCTGCGTGGTCTCGGGGTCGCGTTCGAGGTGGAAGACGTTGTCGACCCAGCGGCCGGAGGTGTGGACGACCGCGCACGGGTTCGCCGGGACGAGCTCGGCGAGGTCGGCTTCGATGCCGGTCTCCTCGGCGAGTTCGCGGCGGGCCCCTTCGACGGGCTGCTCGCGGCGGTTGAGCAGGCCCGCGGGGAGGGTCCAGCGCTTCCCGGGAGGCTGGCGGAGCATGAGCAGGCGCTCGCGGTCGGCGTCCATGACGAGGACGACGGAGCCGAGCGTGTAGGTGGGCGTGGCGATCCGCACGATCCGGCGCCGCATCGGGTGCGGCAGGTTGTAGAACACCACTCCGACAAGGCGCCGCAGCATCGGCGCCTTCCGGCGCTGCACAGAGGGAGTCACCGCCACACCCTACCCAGGGGACCGGAGCGCCCTGCACGACGGCGTCGGGCGAACTGAGGGGTTGCCAAGGGCGGAAAGCGAAGAGGCCCGGAGCCAGAGCTCCGGGCCTCTTCCTTGCTTGGGTTACTGCGGGCCGAGCTTGCGCGTGCCCGAGTAGTACTCGAAGGTCAGGCCGCCGACGGCGAGCAGGATCGCGACGGCGCCCGCGAAGATGAGCCACGGGAGCCAGAACACGACGCCGATGCCGGCGAGGACCGCGGTCAGGGCCAGGCCCAGCGGCCAGTACGAGCCGGGGCTGAAGAAGCCGACCTCGCCCGAGACGTCGGAGATCTCGCCGTCGGGGCGGTCCTCCGGGCGCGGGTCGATGCGGCGGGAGATCACCCAGAACACCAGCCACACCATGCCGGTGAGGAGGCCGGAGAAGATCAGGCCCAGGAACCCGACCCACTCGATCTCGCCCGGCACGCCGTACGCGGGGTTCTCGTTGTACCAGGTCACGTACCCGTAGATGGCCGCGAAGATGAACATCGAGATCATCACGATGAGGAAAAGGCGGTTCTCGGTCTTCACAGCTGCTCCCCTAGCTCGCTTCGCCAGTGGCCTGGTCGGTGTCGAACGGGTGGGTCGTCGTCGCGTACCGGTCGTCGCCGGTGAAGCCGATGAGTTCAAGGGCTTCCGGCGTCGACATGCCCTCCACGCGGGCGTTCACGAAGGTCTCGTAGTCCTCCGGCGAGACGACGCGCATCTCGAAGTTCATGAACGCGTGGTAGGCGCCGCAGAGCTCGGCGCAGCGGCCGACGAAGACGCCCTCCGACTTGAAGTCGACCTCCCACTGGGTGGTCTGCGCGTCCGAGCCCGGGATGAGGTCGCGCTTGAAGAGCAGGTCGGGGACCCAGAAGGAGTGGATGACGTCCTCGGCGTTGCCGACGAAGCGCACGTCCTCCTGGTTCGGGACCACGATGATCGGGATGTAGTCCGAGTCGCCGGTCTCGGTGACGGGCTGGCCGTCGGCGCCGAGGAGCGGCTCGCAGTTCTCGTCGGAGTACGTGAACTGCCAGTTCCACTTGAACGCGGTGACGTTCGTGCAGTTCGTGGGCTCGTCGCTCATCTCGGTGACGTTGTCCTGCACGATGACCGTGTAGTAGAACAGGATGCCGATGAGCACGAACGGCAGCGCCGTGAACGTGAGCTCCGCCGGCAGGTTGTACTTGGTCTGGCGCGGCAGCTCGGTGTCGGTGTCCTTCTTCTTGTAGGCGGCGATGCACCAGAAGGTCAGGCCCCACACGATGACGCCGACCGCGAGGGCCGCGACGGTGGAGCCGATCCACAGATCGAACATCTGCTCGGACTGGGTCGTGGGGCGCGTGCGCGGCCAGCCCAGGTAGAACGCGTCGTCAAGGCTGCACCCCGCGAGCACGATCGGGAGCAGCGCGGCGATCCCGGTGAGACCTATCGCGCGGCGGGCTCGGCCGCGACGTTCTCGGGACGGTTTTCCGACCACCTGTCTCATGCCTTTCTCAGCGCTCGGCTCCGCGTCCGCCGCCGGGCGGGCGGCAAGGCGCAGATCTTGACGGCAAGAGCCTACTGCTTGGCCCGGGCCCGGAAGTGCAAGGGGTTGGGTTCGCGCCGAGATGTCTTCTACATTTGACAGGTGACCGACACCTACTTCGACGGCGCGACCGCGCAGCCGCCCCATCCGGCGGCCCGCGACGCTTATGCTGCGGCTTTGTCGGAGGGCTGGGCCGGCCCCGGCAGACTGTACACATTGGGCCGGAGGTCGCGGATGCTGCTGGACGCCGCGCGCCAGTCGGCCGCCGCCTCCCTGGGCGTGAGCCCTGATGAGGTCACTTTCACATCGAGCGGGACACAGGCCGTGCACGCGGGCGTACTCGGCGTCATCGCCGCCCGGAGCGAGCCGGGGCCGCTGGTGCACAGCGCCGTGGAGCACTCCTCGGTCCTGCACGCCGCCCAATGGCACGAGCGTTCGGGCGGGACCGCCGTCGCGGTGCCGGTGGACCGGCTCGGCCGCGTCGACGCCGATCCGCTCGCAGGGGTCGAGGACGCCTCGGTGTTGGTCGTGCAGAGCGCGAACCACGAGGTCGGGACGCGTCAGCCGATCGCGGCCGTGGCCGCGAACAGCGAGGGCGTGCCGCTGGTGTGCGACGCGGCTGCGAGCCTGCCGTGGGAGCCGGTGCCCGAGGGCTGGTCGGTGCTGGCGGCCAGCGCCCGGAAGTGGGGCGGGCTGGCCGGGGCCGGGATCCTGGTGGTGCGCAAGGGGACGCGCTGGCGCAATCCGTTCCCCGGGGAGGACTCCTCGATCCGGGAGGCGATCGGCGAGGTCGACGTGCCGGCGGCGGTGGCCGCGGCGGCGTCGCTGCGGGCGGTGACCGCGGAGCGCGGTGAGCTGTCGAAGCGGGTGCGGGCGATGACCGAGCGGATCAGGGAGCACATCGCCGAGACGGTGCCCGAGGTGGAGCTGCCGGGCGATCCGGTGGACCGCCTGCCGAACATCGTCACGTTCTCGTGCCTGGGGGTGGACGGCGAGGTGCTGCTGACGGAGCTGAACCGGGCGGGGTTCGCGGTGTCGTCGGGTTCGGCGTGCGCTTCGACGCGGCTGCGGCCGTCGCATGTGCTGCAGGCGATGGGGGTGCTGAGCCACGGGAACGTTCGGGTGTCGCTGCACCGGGAGACCACCGAGGACGAGGTGGACCGGTTCCTGGAGGTGCTGCCGGGCATCGTGGAGGGCATCCGGCGGCTGTCGCGGTAGGCCCGTGGGCGGCGCGGTAGGGCTTGCGCGCCTTCGGTTCTGAGGGGCTCTCGGACCTTGGTCTTAAGACGATGGGGATCACGGGGCGACCCTGGCCGCGTCCTATTGCACATGACTTGCAACTGTGAAACTGTGGCGACAACATTCGTACTGCCGAGAGTGAAAGAGGCGACGATGACCGTCTACACGCTGCCCGACCTGCCCTACGACTACGGTTCGCTCGAGCCGCACATCAACGGGCACATCCTCGAACTGCACCACGACAAGCACCACGCCGCGTACGTCAAGGGCGCGAACGACATGCTCGAGCGCATCGACGAGGCGCGCGACAAGGGCGACTTCTCGGGGATCGTGGGCCTGGAGAAGACGCTCGCGTTCAACGTCACCGGGCACGTGCTGCACTCCCTGTACTGGGCGAACATGAGCCCTGAGGGCGGCGGCCGGCCCGAGGGCGACCTCGCGGAGGCCATCGACGAGTACTTCGGGTCCTTCGAAGGCTTCCACGGGCAGCTCTCGGCCGCGACGACGCTCGTGCAGGGCTCGGGCTGGGGCGTGCTCTCGTATGAGCCGGTCGCGAAGCGGCTCATCGTGGAGCAGGTCTACGACCACCACGGAAACGTCGCGCAGTCCTCGGTGCCGCTGCTGGCGTTCGACGCGTGGGAGCACGCGTACTACCTGCAGTACAAGAACGTCCGCCCCGACTTCGTGAAGGCGATGTGGGAGGTCGTGAACTGGCAGGACGTGGCGGCGCGGTACGCCGCGGCCACGGCCGCCTGAGGCACCGGCCCGGGGGGGGGGGGGGGGCGGGGCGGGGCGCGGGGGGGTGGGGGGGCGGGGGGGGGGGGGGCGGGTTTGGGGCGGGGGGGT
>NZ_JAPZVR010000011.1:100097-126262 GCF_027622855.1 Glycomyces algeriensis
CGCGGGCCCCCGGGGGGGCGCGGCCCCCCCGCCCCCCCGCCCGCCCGCGCCCCCCCCCCCGGGCGGCGGCCCGCCCCCCGCGGCCCGAATCGGGTTGCCGCCCAGGGCGGGCGCTGGCAGGATTCGGGCCATGCCGACCCCCTCGCGCCAGATCCGCGCCGTCTTCGACGCCGAGACGATCACCGTCTACCAGGCCTACTCCCCCGCGATCGCCGAGCCGGCGCTGGCGGCGCAGACGTTCGTGGCGCCGTTCAAGCGCGAGCGCATGACGTGGATCAAGCCGTCGTTCCTGTGGATGATGTACCGCTGCGGCTGGGCGGCGAAGCCGGGCCAGGAGCGGGTGCTCGCGGTGCGGATCACGCGTGGGGGGTTCGCCTGGGCGCTGGCGCATTCGTGCGGGAGCTACCCCGCCGAGGGCGAGGACGTGGAGGCCTGGAAGGCCCGGCTCGCGGCGGCGCCGGTGCGGGTCCAGTGGGATCCGGAGCGCGGGCCCGCGCTGGAGCGGCTGGAGCACCGCTCGATCCAGATCGGCATGTCGGGTGAGGCCGTGGATCGCTATACGGGGCAGTGGATCACGGCGATCGAGGACGTCACGGACCTCGCGGTGCGCATCGGCGCGGCGGTCGGACGCGGCGAGCAGGTGCGGCACCTGCTGCCGGTCGAGCGGCCGTACCCGCTCGAGGACGATCTCGCCGCCGCGGTGGGCGCCTCTCAGTCCAGGTCGTAGGCCGCCAGGAGCGAGTCGAGCATGGCCTCCTGGATTGCGGCGCTGTAGGTCTCGGGGTCGAAGCAGGCGAGCTGGGCGGCGCCTTCGGTGGCGCCGACGAGGGCGACGACCGCGGTGTTGACGCGTTCGGGCGCCCAGTCGGGGGCGGAGGCCGCCACGAGTGCGGCGACGCGTTCGCGCCAGGCGCGGTTGTTCTTGCGGTGCAGGGCGATCAGGTCATCGTCGCCGACTGAGGCGGCCAGGAACCCCATCCAGACCAGTGCTTCCTGCGCCGAGTCCTCGTTGAGCGCCATGCCTTGGGCGAGGACGGCGCGCAGTGCGGCGCGGGGCGTCGCGGCCTCGGCTTCGAGGCGTTCGACGCGCACCCGCGTGCGGGCGTGCAGCAGGTCCCGGGCGTGGGCGAGCAGCGCCTTGCGGCCGGGGAACCGGTGCATGACGAGGCCGGTGGTGCACCCCGCCTCAGCGGCGACGGCGCGGATCGTCAGGTGCTCGATCCCCTTGCCCGCCAGGATGCTCCAGACCGCCTTCGAGATCCGCTCCTGCTGCTCGCCGTGGTCCGCCCTGCGTGCGATGGCCCGCTCCCCTCATAGTCGTAACAAGTGTTACCGTAACATTCGTTACGACGAACTCGACGACAAGGACCCCGCCATGCCGACCACCGCCGCCTGGATCATCGAAGCCCGCGACTGGGACGACCCGCGGGGCGTCGGCCTGCGCACGAGCCAGCGCGCCGAACTCGACGAGCGCTACGGCTGCGACGACCACGAGCCCGGCCCGCTGCCGTCCGCCGCGGACGTCTCGGTGTTCCTCATGGCCTTCGGGCCCGACGGCGAGGCGCTCGGATGCGGCGCCCTCCGCGAACTCGACGAGTCGTCGGCCGAGGTCAAGCGCATGTACGTCGTCCCCGAATCGCGCGGATCCGGCGTGGCCGCGGCGCTCCTGGCCGCCCTGGAGGACGCCGCCAGCGCACATGGCTGGACCACCGTGAAGCTCGAGACCGGCGTGGCCCAGCCCGACGCGATCCGCTTCTACGAGCGCGAGGGCTACCACCGGATCCCCCGCTTCGGCCACTACGCCGACTGGGACATCTCGGTCTGCTACGCCAAGTCCCTCGCGTAGAAAATCGCGGAACGCAGGCAACCTGGGCGCCGCGCGGCGCGTATCCCTCACACCCACCTGAGAGGAATCCCCATGCGACGGTCCCCCATCACACCGTTGAGCGCCACGGCCGCAGCCGCGCTGCTGACCTCCCTCGCGGCCCTGAGCGCCTGCACCGAGGACGCGCCCGAGCAGGAGCCGCCCGCGGAGGAGGCGAAGGTCGACCTCGTCGCGCTGCTCGATGAGAACGACCGGCTCGCCAAGGAGCTGTACGAGATCGAACCGGAGATCACCCGCGTGTGCCTCGAGAACCAGGGCTTCTCGGTGCACGACGAGGCGGCGCTGTTCCAGGTCATGGTGATCGGCGTCGACGAGGCCGGACCCCAGGAGGACTACTACGGCTTCCAGAACTGGCTCCCCGAGACCGCCACGGCCGCCGAGTGGGGCTTCGGGCAGTGGATCTGGGAGAGCGGGGACGAGGAGCTGATCACGGCGTACAACGAGATCCAGTTCCCCGACGAGCCGGAGATCGAGGAGGAGCAGCCGCCGGACAACTCGGCGTTCGAAGCGCTCGATGCCGAAGAGCAGATCGACTGGTACACGGCGTTCATGGGCGAGGAGAAGATGGCGTACGAGGACCGCGCCTGGAGGCTGCGGAACCCGGACGCCACCGAGGAGGAGCTCGCCGAGCGCCGCTCCGAGATCGAGCCGGCCGAGGACGAGGGCTCCATCGAAGGCGAGATGGAGATCATCCCGCCCAAGCCCGGCGGGTGCGAACTGGCGACGATCGAGGCGCTCTACGGCGAACCGCAGCTCGTCGAGGAGGAGATGGAGGAGGGGGTCGAACCGGGCCTGGCGATCTACACCTGGAAGTACCGCCTGGAGGAGCCCGCGGTCCCCCCGACTGACCAGGCGTTCATCGACGCGGAGACCCGGGACGTCACCGACGCGTTCCTCACCTGCATCACCGAGCGCGGCTTCGGCGGATGGGAGTTCCAGGACGGATCTTGGCTGCCGGTGAACCAGTACTTCGGCAAGATCTACCAGGGCGAGGACTACGAGCCCTTCGACGGACCGGGCTACGACGAGCCCACCGCGATGCCGGAGCCGCCCGCCGACCTCCCCGACGACTTCGAGGGCAAGAAGGCGCACGAACTCGACATGGCCGTCGCCTTCGCCGAATGCGCCGACGAGGTCGAGTACCGCGAGGCGTTCATCGCGGCGTCCGACGCGGACGAGCAGGCGGCCTACGCGGCGATCGAGACCGACCTCTACACCTACCAGGACAACCTCCGCGAAGCCCTGAAGACCGCGCAGGACCTCCTCCAAGCCTGAGCATGTTCGGTCGCCGGGAAGCAGCGTTGGCTTCCCGGCGGCCTTGCTACTTCACGGCGTGGGTGACGTCCCTCTCCTCGGCGTAGAAGCAGGCCGTGGGGTGGGTGCCCTGGTCGCCGGTGGCGAGGGTGGGGACCTCCTCGGCGCAGTGGTCGGTGGCCTTCCAGCAGCGGGTGCGGAAGCGGCAGCCGGACGGCGGGTTGATCGGGGACGGGACGTCCCCTTGGAGGATGATCTCCTCGCGCCGGCCGCGCAGGTCCGGGTCGGGGACGGGGACCGCCGAGAGGAGCGCCTGCGTGTACGGATGCCGGGGATGGTCGTAGATCTCGGCGCCGGTGCCGCGCTCGACCACCTTGCCGAGGTACATGACCGCGACCTCGTCGGCGATGTGGCGCACCACCGACAGGTCGTGCGCGATGAACACGTACGCCAACCCCAGCTCGTCCTGCAAACGCTCGAGCAGGTTGATGACCTGGCCCTGGATCGACACGTCCAGGGCGCTCACCGGCTCGTCGCAGACGAGCACCTGCGGCCGCAGCGCCAGCGCGCGGGCGATGCCGATGCGCTGGCGCTGGCCGCCGGAGAACTGGTGCGGGTAGCGGTTGACGTGGTCGGGGCTGAGGCCCACCATGTCGAGCAGGTCCTTGACCTCGTTGGCGCGCTGCCGCTTCGGGATCACCTCCGGGTGGATCTCGAACGGCTCGCCCACGATGTCGCCCACGGTCATCCGCGGGTTGAGCGAGGTGTACGGGTCCTGGAAGACCAGCTGGATGTCCCGTCGGAACGGCCGCATGCGCCGTGAGGAGAGGTCGCCGATCTCCTTGCCCTGCAGTTTGATCGAACCGGACGTGGGCGCTTCGAGGCCGACCAGGAGCTTCGCCAGCGTGGACTTGCCGCAGCCGGACTCGCCGACCACGCCCAGGGTCTTTCCCGGGTAGAGCCGCAGGTCGACGCCGTCGACGGCCTGCACCTGGCCCACGGTGCGCTTGACGACGATGCCCTTCTGGATCGGGAAGTGCTTCACCAGGTCCGTCGCCTCGAGGATCGGCTCGGTGCTCGTGTTCGCTTGGCCGAGTTCAGCGTTCATCGGCGTAGACCTCCTCGGCGAAGTGGCAGCGGCTGCCATGGCCGGACGCGGGTTCGAGCCAGGGCGGGACCGCCTCGGCGCACTGGTCCTCGGCGGCGAAGCAGCGCGGATGGAACGGGCAGCCGCTGGGCAGGCTCGCCGGGTTCGGCGGCAGGCCGCGGATCACCTCGAGCGCCTGCCCGATGGTGTCCACGCGCGGGATCGCGCGCAGCAGCGCCTTCGTGTACGGGTGAGCGGGGCGTTTGAACGCGTCGCGGATGCCGGCGCGCTCGACCACCTCCCCCGCGTACATGACCGCGACGTCGTCGGCGACGTCAGCGACCACCCCGAGGTCGTGGGTGATGAGGATGAGCCCCATGTTGCGGTCGTTCTGGATGTCCTTGAGCAGCCGCATGATCTGGGCCTGCACGGTGACGTCGAGGGCCGTGGTCGGCTCGTCGGCGATGAGGATCTCCGGGTCGAGCGCGAGCGCCATCGCGATCATGACGCGCTGGCGCATGCCGCCGGAGAACTGGTGCGGGTAGTGGCCGACGCGGTTCTTCGCGTCGGGGATGCCGACGAGGTCGAGCAGCTCGACCGCCCTGGTCTTCGCCTCGGCGCGGCTGAGGCCGCGGTGGACGCGGAACAGCTCGCCGATCTGGAAGCCGACGGACCACACCGGGTTGAGGGCCGAGAGGGCGTCCTGGAAGACCATCGCGATGTGGTTGGCGCGTACGCTCCGGCGCGTCTCCTCGTCGAGTGCCAGGAGGTCGACGCCTTGCAGCCTGACCTCGCCGCGGGTGATGCGCGCGGGCGGGGTGTCGAGGATGCCCATCACGGCCTGGCTGGTCACGGATTTGCCGGAGCCGGATTCGCCGACGATGGCGAGGGTGCGGCCGAGTTCGAGTTTGAAGCTCGCGCCGCGCACCGCCGGGATGCGGACGCCGCGCAGGCGGAACTCGACGTGCAGGTCGTCCACTTCGAGCAGGGGCCGGTTGGGGTCGACGCCGGGGAGCGTGTCGCCGACGACGCGGATGCGCATGTTGGTCATGGCTCACCTCAGTTTCGGGTCGAGGGCGTCGCGCAGGGCGTCCCCGAAGGTCGCGAACGCGAACACGGTGATGAGCAGGAACGCCATCGGCCAGGCCAGCAGGTACAGGTACCCGCCGGCGGCCCAGCCGGTGCCCTCGGCGAGGAGGATGCCCCAGCTCGTCGCGGGCGGCCGGATGCCCAGGCCCAGGACCGCGAGCACGGACTCGGTGACGATGATGCCGCCCACGGTGGTCGGCACGATGGCCGTCACGGGCACGATCGCGTTGGGCATGATGTGGCGGAACATGATCCGGCGGTCCTTGGCGCCGAGGCAGCGCGCGGCGGCGACGTAGTCGAGGTTGCGGGTCTCGATGGTCGCCGCCCGCACGTACCGGGCGAACTCCATCCAGCCGAACACCGAGAGCGCCAGCGCCGCCGGGGCCACCGAGGGTATGAGGTCCTCGGAGCTGCTGCGGCCCCGGAAGAGGGCCAGGAGGAGGAGCGCGCCGAGGAGGAACGGCACGACCATGAAGACCTCGAGGGCGCGCGAGATGACCGCGTCGGTCCAGCCGCCGTAGTAGCCGGAGAGGATCCCCATGACGAGTCCGATGAGGACGCTGATGAGGATGACGGTGACGGCCAGGAGCAGGGTCGGCCTGGTGCCGTAGACGAGTTTGGCGGCGAAGTCGCAGCCGAACGCGTCGGTGCCGAGCGGGTGGTCGCCGGTGAACCAGGTCTCCGGGCGCTGCTTGGCGAGCCGGCCCGAGCAGCTGCGCGGGTCGGCGTCGGTGAACAGGGTCGGGAAGAGCGCCATGGCGACCGCAGCGAGGATGAGCAGGGCGGCGATGAGCACGTCGACCCGGCGGACCATGCGGTGGAACGCGTCCTTCCACAGTGAGGCCTGCGGGGCGTCCTCGGTCTTGAGGACGCCGGGCACGGTGTCGGGGAGGGTTTCGGCGCTGTCAGGCATAGCGAATCCTCGGGTCGAGTACGGCGTAGAGGAGGTCCACGAGGAGGTTCACGGCGAGCACGACGACGGCGATGATGACGAACGAGGTGATCACGATGCTGACCTCGGTGGTGAGGAGCGCGTTCCACAGGAGCTGGCCCATGCCGGGGATCTGCACGATGCCCTCGGTGACGACGGCGCCGGTGAGGATGAACGCGAAGTTGTAGCCGATCGCGGTCACGACGGGGATGAGCGAGTTCCGCACGATGTGGACGCGGGCCACGCGGCTCCGGCTGAGTCCCTTGGCGTGTGCGGTGCGCACGAAGTCGGCGTGGTAGTTCTCCAGTTGGCTGGCCCGCACCAGCCGGGTCATGCTCGCGAGTCCGGCGGTGCCCAGGAGCAGGCCGGGGATGATGATCGTCATCCACGGGTAGTCGACGTCGTAGGTGGGTCTGAAGAGCTGGCCTATCGCCGCTTCGTCGCCGAAGATGCCGCGGACCCAGCGGGTCAGGGGCACGGCGATGAGCGAGGTGTAGATCAGCATGATGAGGAAGACGGGCACGGAGTCGACGAGGATGGTGCCGCCGCGCACGGCGTGGTCCTGGAGGCGGCCGCGGTGCCGGGCGGCCCAGGAGCCGAAGACCATCGCGAGCACGACGAGGGTGATGATCGAGAAGGCGAAGAGCCGCAGCGTGTTCGGGATGGAGATGGCGAGGAGCTCGCCGACGTCCCGGTTGCCGCGGAGGGTGGTGCCGAAGTCGCCCGCGGCATAGGCCTGCAGCCGTTCGACGAACGGCATGACGCAGGGGTCGCCGATGCGGTCGTAGCAGGAGTCGTCGAGGTTGTACATGGCTTCGACCTGTGCGAGCGCCGCGGCGTTCGGCGTGCGGTCGCCGAAGAAGAGGCGGGCCGGATTGCCGCGGACCTGCACCGAGAGTGCCATCAGCCAGTGCATCAGGAAGAGCACCAGTCCCAGTGTCAGCAGCGCCTGCAGCAGGCGGCGAATGACGTAGCGTCCCATTGGAGTTGTTCCCGTTCCCTTATTTGGACGGCGCAGCGGGCGGCATAGCGCGTGGCACGGTGCCGGCGGGGTGGGCGGACCACCGCGACTGGAGGTCGCGCGGTGCTCCGCCCACGTCTCAGGCGCCGTAGCGGTGCCGCTGCCGGCTACTGGACGACCGTGACCTCGCGGAGTTCGCAGTCGCCGCCGGGACCGAGGTAGATCGCGTTGAGGACGATGTTGTCGACGTCCTCGCTGTAGAACACGTTGTCGGCCGAGTAGATGATCGGGGCGGCCGGCATGGCCTCGGCGATGATCGCCTCGGCTTCGGCGTAGAGCGGGATCGCCTCGTCGAGGGTCGCGGCCTGGTCGGCGGCGAGGATCGCGGCGTCGAACTCGGGGCTGGCGTAGCCGAAGACGTTCATGGCCTCGCCGCCGCCGTAGACCGGCGTCAGGAAGTTCTCGTTGAGGTTGTAGTCCGGGCCCCACTGGTAGCGGAACGGGCCTTCGACGGTGTGCTCGTCGCGGGCGGTCAGGAACTCCGGCCAGTCGAGCGGGACCAGTTCGTACTCGATGCCCAGGGTCTCCTTGATGGAGTCGCCGACGGCCCGGTAGAGGGTCTGGTTGTCGGCGGTCTCGTTGTACCAGAGCTGGAAGACCTCGCCCTCGGGCCAGCCTCCGGCCTGCTCGAGGAGGTCGTTGGCGAGCTCGGGGTCGTAGCTGCAGTACTCGCAGGCGCCGGTGCCGCCGCCGAGGATCGTCTCCGGGATGAAGCCGTCGGCGGGGACGCCGCGGCCTTCGCCGATGACGGTGAGCACGGCCTCGCGGTCGATCGCGGCGGAGAAGGCGCGGCGGAGGTTGACGTCCTGCCACTCCTCCATCCACAGGGGGAAGCCGAGGGCGGTGAACGAGGTGCCGGGCTGGGTGATGAGCCGCTCGGTGAGCTCGGGGTCGCTCATCGCGGTCTCGAAGTCGGCCGCGCGGGGCGAGCAGACGTCGATGTCGCCGGTCTTGAAGTCGTTCCAGCAGTCGGTCTCACCGATGTAGGGGTGCCAGACGACGCTGTCGATCTCGGCCGGCATGTCGCCGGCGTAGTCCTCCCAGCGGACGGCGGTGCCGCCGGACTCCACGACGTACGGCTCCTCGAGCATGAAGGGGCCGTTGCCGATCGGGTTCCACATGCAGGCCTCGAGGTCGGCCAGGCACTCCTCGGCCATCGGCAGGAAGGCCGCGTAGCCGAGCATGGTGGCGAAGCCGCTGAACTGCTCGACGAGCTTGACCTCGATGGTGAGGTCGTCGACGGCGGTGAGGCCGGAGAGGGTGTCGGCCGCGGGCTCGGGGAACTCGGGCGTCTCCGGGTCGGCCCACTGGTCCTCGGGCAGCGGCGCGGGGTTCATCTCGTCGTAGCCCTGGAAGCGGCCGAAGAAGTAGTTCAGCCCGGCCACGTTGGGGCCGTATGCGGTGTGGTTCCACGAGCGGATGAACGACTCGGCGTCGACCGGTTCGCCGTTCTGGAAGGTCAGGCCCTCCTTGATCGTGATCGTCCACGTCTGGTTGTCCGTGGTGGTGATCTCCTCGGCCACGAGGTTGACCGGCTCGCCGGTCTCGTTGTCGTAGTAGACGAGGCCGTCGTAGACGTTCTTGAGGATGCGGTAGCACTCCGAGTCGTCGCAGTCGCTGACCACCAGGGTGGGGACCTCGCCGATCTGCATGTCGACGGTGCCGCCGCCCGCCTCGCCGCCGTCGCCTACGTCGTTCGGGTCGCCCGTGCATGCGGTCAGTGCGAGAGCGGCCGCCGCAAGGACGGCGGCCGCTGTACGGATTCGTTTCACGAGGGTCTCCAGAGCGTGAGTGGGTCGTGGGATAACTCACACCATGGCGCACAACACATCTAAAAGATAGGGTGCGTTGTGAAATCGTTACCGTGCAGACGGTTGTCAGAGACCTTGGGCTGCAATCATTTCGTCCGTATTGCCTGCAGAATCCCAATTAGTGAGACGCAGGTTTCCAATGAGTGCCCAAGGGGCGCTTGTGATCGCCTCGCGACGGACGATCACCCGTCCCGCGAGGCGGTCGGCGCTCAGAGCCGTTCGGCCCTTTTGGATCACTCCGGCAGCAGGTACGCGGAGGCCTCGGCCGCGGCGGCCGGGCCGTAGGACTGCTCGAGGCGGTGCACGAACTCGACCGGGTTCACCGCATAGCCTTGCGGGCCCACGGTTTCGAGGGCCAGCGCGGTCATCTGCGAGCCGACCTCGGCGGAGCGGCGCAGGCCCATCCCCCAGCCCAGTCCGGCCAGGAGGCCGGCGGTGAAGGCGTCGCCCGCGCCGGCGGGGTCGATGATCTCGCGGGCGCGCGGGAACGGCACGCGGATGCGTTCGATGTCGTGGCCGGCGATCTCGACGCCGTCCTGGTCCAGCGTGGTCACGCGGACGCGCACCCGCTCCAGGATCTCGTCGTCGCTCAGTCCGGTGGTGGCCTGGAGCAGCTCGTACCGGTCCTGGCTGGTGACGAGGAACTTGGCGCCGGTGAGGAAGTCGACGGCTTCGTCGCCGGCGAGTTCGCCGGGGTCGGCGCTGAACTCGAGGCCGAGGTCGCGGCACTGGTCGGCGTAGGCGTGCATGGCCTTGGCCTCGCCGGGTCCGATGTGGACGAGGCCGAGGGTGCCGCCGCGCTCCATGACCTCGATGAGGTCGAGCTCTTCGCCGTCGATCACGACCGGCGCCTGGCCGAGTCGGTTCATGCCGTGGCCGACCGTTTCAGCGGTCGCTCCGGTGACGGCGGTCTTCATGCCTTGCACGACAAGTGGCACTGCGATTGTCCTCGTTCAGTCGGGGACGCGGTGATGCGAATGAATGGAAGCGCGTGTGCGCCTGCGCTGCGCGCTGTGCAGATCGGGCGATGGGGCCCTATGGGAGCCGCCAGCCTAGCGCATGGCTCAGCCCGGCCGATCCGGAGATCGACCGGGCTGGAGGCAAATCCCCGTCGATCCGTTTAGTGGAACGAGTCGCCGCAGGCGCAGGATCCTTGGGCGTTCGGGTTGTCGATGGTGAAGCCCTGGGCGTCGATGCGGTCGGCGAAGTCGATGCTCGCGCCGATGAGGTAGGGGACGCTCATCTTGTCGACCACGACGCCGAAGCCCTCGTAGTCCTGGACGGTGTCGCCGTCGCGCACGTCGGTGTCGAAGTACAGGCCGTAGCGCAGGCCGGAGCAGCCGCCGGGGCTGACCTCCACGCGCAGGCGCAGGCCTTCCTCGCCCTCCTGCTGGATCAGGGCTTTCACCTTGGTGGCGGCCGCTTCGGTGAGCACAACGCCGACCTTGGTGGCGTCCTTGGCGTCGTTCGCCTGCTCGGTGTCGGCCTGCTGGGTGGCGCTCACTGGCAACTCCCTCGTGTGTGTGCGAGATCCAAGTCGATCGGGTCTCTTCGACAGGTCAACAGTACCCAACCGCATCGGGTGTGTCGTTATTCCGGAGGTCACATACCTGGAGATGTGACGTGTACTGGTGACCAGTCCTCGACCGTACCTAGTCCTGCCATTCCTTCGCCACCTTCTCGGCGAGTGAAGTGAGTCCCGCTGCGGGTTCGGCCATGGCGGCCTCGGGGCTGCCGAGGAGTTCGGTGACCGAGTGGACGCCCGCGAGGTCGGGGTGCGAGTCGAGGTCGGAGCGGCCGGCCATGACGAGGCAGGGCCTGCCGTGGGCGCGCGCGCCCGAGGCGACCTCGGCGGCGAGCTTGCCGCGCAGGCTCTGGGCGTCGAAGGAGCCTTCCCCGGTGATGACGAGGTCGGCTGCGGCGATCTTCGCGTCGAGGCCGACGGCGTCGCAGGTGAGGCGGGCGCCGGACTCGCGGCGGCCGCCGAGCAGGAAGAACGCGAAGCCCAGGCCCCCGGCGGCGCCGGCGCCGGGCAGTTCGGAGGCGCCGACCGGGCCGATGGTGCGTTCGGCGAGTTCGGCGAAGGACGAGAGGGAGAGTTCGAGGAACGGCAGGGCGTTGCCGGTGGCGCCCTTCTGCGGGCCGAACATGTAGGTCGCGCCGTGGGGACCCAGGAGCGGGGAGTCGACGTCGGTGGCCGCGATGATCTCGACGCCGCGGGTGCGGGCGTGGCCTTCGATGCCGGCGCAGGCCGAGAGGGTGCCGCCGCCGTAGGGCAGGGCGGCGCCCGTGGAGTCGAGGAGGGTGAGGCCGAGGGCGGTGAGCATCCCGGCGCCGGCGTCGTTGGTGGCCGAGCCGCCGAGACCGATGACCAGGCGTTTCGCGCCCTGCTCGATGGCATGGGCCAGGACGATGCCGAGACCGTAGGAGGTGGTCCGCCGCGGGTCGCGTTCGGAGGGTTCGAGGAGGTGGAGGCCGCACGCCTCTGCGGACTCGATGTAGGCGGTCTCGCCGTCGCGCAGGTAGTCGGCGACGACGGGGCGGCCGAGGGGGTCGCAGGTGTCGACGTCGCGGAGGGTCGCCTCGGGGAGGGCGTGGGCGAGGACGTCGACGAAGCCGGGCCCGCCGTCGGCCAGCGGCAGCGTGACGATGGTGTCGCCGGGCCTGGCGCGGCGCCAGCCCGCGGCGACGGCGTCGGCGGCTTCGGCGGCGCTCATGGTGCCGGCGAACTTGTCGGGAGCTATGAGGATGCGCACACCGTGAGCCTAGTGGATGCCCGGAAGCTGGGTGTAACCGCTTGCCGAGCGGGGGGAGGGCCCACCCTGTGGACCGCTTGTCCGCATGGCGGATTCGAGGAGTCCGGCGAGGGCGCGAAAAGGTCTAACATTGCCGCCATGACGGGCTTCAACGAACCTGCTTCCACTCAGACCGCGCTCCTGCTCCTGGGACGCGGCACCGACTCCGGCTCCGAGCGCGGCGTCGACTGCCCCGGTGAACTGCCCGCGCCCTCCGACCCCGACCTGGTCGAGCGCGCCCGCGCCGCCAAGGAGGCGCTCGGCGGCAACGTCTTCATCCTGGGCCACCACTACCAGCGCGACGAGGTGATCCAGTTCGCCGACGTCACCGGCGACTCGTTCAAGCTCGCGCAGCAGGCCGCCGCGCGGCCCGACGCCGAGTACATCCTCTTCTGCGGCGTGCACTTCATGGCCGAGAGCGCCGACATCCTCACCGGCGACCACCAGCAGGTCATCCTGCCCGACCTCGCCGCCGGCTGCTCCATGGCCGACATGGCCACCGCCTCGCAGGTCGAGCAGTGCTGGGAGGACCTCCAGCGCATCGGCATCGCCGAGACCACCGTCCCGGTCACCTACATGAACTCGACCGCCGCGATCAAGGGCTTCGTCGGCCGCGAGGGCGGCATCGTGTGCACCTCCTCGAACGCCGAGCGGGCGCTGCGGTGGGCCTACGAGCAGGGCGAGAAGGTCCTGTTCCTGCCCGACCAGCACCTGGGCCGCAACACGATGGTCCGCGAGATGGGCTACTCGCTCGACGACTGCGTGCTCTACAACCCGCACAAGCCCAACGGCGGCCTCACCGACGAGGAGCTGCGGAACGCCAAGATCATCCTGTGGAAGGGCCACTGCTCGGTCCACGGGCGCTTCACGCTCGAGACCGTGGAGGAGATGCGCCGCATCGACCCCGAGGTCAACATCCTCGTCCACCCCGAGTGCAAGCACGAGGTCGTCCAGGCCGCCGACTACGTGGGCTCGACCGAGTACATCATCAAGGCCCTCGAAGCGGCCGAGCCCGGCTCGTCCTGGGCCATCGGCACCGAGCTGAACCTGGTGCGGCGCTTGGCGAACCAGTTCCCGGACAAGAAGATCTCGTTCCTGGACAAGACGGTCTGCTACTGCTCGACCATGAACCGGATCGACCTGCCCCACCTCGTGTGGGCGCTGGAGGAGCTGGTGGCCGGGCGGGTGCCGAACACCATCACCGTCGACCCCGCGACCGCCGGGTACGCCCGCGAAGCGCTCGACCGGATGCTCGCGCTGCCATAGAACGGGCAGTGATCATGCAACCGCCGACGCGGGTCGCGGCGTGTCCCTAGGGGGCGCGCGGCGGCCCGCGCAGGCGTTCCAGAGCAGGTTCGCCCGTTCGGATCCAGGTGCGCATGATCACCGTGGGTTATGCCGCTACCTGGGCGTTTTTCCCGTGGCTGTTCCGTTATCGTTGGTCCGCCGAGTGGTCTCGACAGGTCCACGCAGACCTGGCGATGCCGCCCCCGGTTCCCGGCCTCAGTCCCAGAACTCCACCCACCGAGGAGACCTCTTGAGCAGCACCGACGCCACCCCCGCAGAAGACATGCTGATCATCCACGGCGGCACGCCGCTGGAAGGCGAGGTGCACGTCCGCGGGGCGAAGAACCTCGTCTCGAAGGCGATGGTCGCCGCCCTCCTGGGCACGTCGCCTTCGGTGCTGCGCTCGGTGCCCGCCATCCGCGACGTCGAAGTCGTGACCGGGCTGCTCCGCGTCCACGGCGTCGACGTCGAACTCGACGGCGACACGCTCTACATGGACCCCACCTCGGTCGAGTCCGCCGGCGTCGAGGAGATCAACGTCCACGCCGGGACCAGCCGCATCCCGATCCTCCTGTGCGGGCCCCTCCTGCACCGCCTCGGCCGCGCCTTCATCCCCGACCTCGGCGGATGCAACATCGGCGGCCGCCCCATCGACTTCCACCTCGACGCGCTCCGCAAGTTCGGCGCGGTCGTCGACAAGGACGCCGACGGCACCCACCTCTCGGCCCCCAACGGCCTCCACGGCATCCGCTACGAGCTCGAGTTCCCGTCGGTGGGCGCGACCGAGCAGGTGCTGCTCACCGCCGTGATGGCCAAGGGCACCACCGAGCTGCGCAACGCCGCCATCGAACCGGAGATCATCGACCTCATCTGCATCCTGCAGAAGATGGGCGCGATCATCAAGGTCCACACCAACCGCGTCATCGAGATCGTGGGCGTCGACGAGCTCAAGGGCTACTCGCACCGTGCCCTGCCCGACCGCATCGAGGCCGCGTCGTGGGCCTCTGCGGCGCTGGCCACCCAGGGCAGCGTGTTCGTGCGCGGCGCCCAGCAGACCGACATGATGACGTTCCTCAACGTGTTCCGCTCCATCGGCGGCGCCTACGAGGTGAACGACGACCCCAACGAGGGCGGCATCCGCTTCTGGCACCCGGGCACGGCGCTGAAGCCGGTCGCGCTCGAGACCGACGTGCACCCCGGGCTCATGACCGACTGGCAGCAGCCGATCGTCGTGGCGCTGACCCAGGCCGACGGCCTGTCGATCATGCACGAGACCGTGTACGAGAACCGCTTCGGCTACACCTCCGAGCTGCGCCGCATGGGCGCCAACATCGAGCTGTACTCCGACTGCCTGGGCGGCACGCCGTGCCGCTGGGGCCGGCGCAACTTCCTGCACTCGGCCGTCATCGCCGGGCCCTCGAAGCTGCACGCCGCCGACCTCCAGATCCCCGACCTGCGCGCCGGGTTCAGCCACCTGATCGCCGCCATGGCGGCCGAGGGCACCTCGCGCGTCTACGGCGTCGACCGCTACATCACGCGCGGCTACGAGAACTTCGAGGCGAAGCTCCTCGGCCTCGGCGCGAAGATCGAGCGGCCGACCTCCACGCTCGCCAACCGCCGCTGAAGCACACCGGTGACGCAGGCGGGCCGCCGCGAGCAGCGGCGGCACCGCCTGCGACCCGTGCGCGCCCGGACCATCCGGGCCCGAGAGCCGCGTCGCCACCCGCAACTGAGCGGGAGCGGTCCGAAACCGCGTAGGTATGCTTGGGGGGCAGCATCCCGCAGCGAGTCGAGGAAGGCCTTAAGTCCGTGGCGAAGAAGTCCGTGCAGGCGGCAACACCTGCTCCCAAGGAGACCCAACCGGCTTCCGCCACCGACAAGAAGGGGAAGGCCACTCCCAAGCGGCCCAACCAGTCCAAGGCGCGCCCTCCGGTCAACCCCCCGCTCACCGCGAAGGAGAAGCGGGAGGCCCTGAAGAAGGCCGGCCCGCTCACCAAGGAGCAGAAGAAGCAGGCCAAGGACGACATCCGCGCCGAGCGCGGCCGCATCGCCGAAGGCCAGTGGAAGGGCGACCCGCTCTTCGACAAGTACCACCTGCCGCGCGACCGCGGCGCCGAGAAGCTCCTCGTGCGCGACATCGTCGACTCCCGCTGGTCCGTGGGCCAGTACTACATGTTCGGCGCGTTCGGCATCCTGATCCTCTCGACCTCCGGCTCCGTGCAGCTCCAGAGCTACCTGTTCATCGCGCTCATCGCGCTGACGGCCGTCATCGTGATCGAGTCCGTGCTGCTCGCGCGCCGCGTGAAGCGGATCGTGTTCGCGCGCTTCCCGAAGACCGCGCAGCGCAAGGGCGGCCTGTACTGGTACGCGATCCAGCGGAGCATCATGCCCCGCTCGATGCGCAGCCCGCGCCCGCGCATGAGCTACAAGGCGAAGGAAGACGACCTCGGCAAGGTCGTCAAGTAAGGCGGGACGGCCCGCTCTCCACGAATTCACGACCCGCAGGCGTCGTGGAGGAGGTGGAGGACCTGCCCTTTTTGCACCGGTCCGGCCCGGGACCGTTCTGCCGTCGTTCCCGGGTCTCCCATGGCTTACCCTCGAACTGTCGTAGCCCTCTCTGACCCCGGAAAGTAGTCAACGTGGTGGATGTCGCGGCGGACTTGCGGGCGGGGCTGTTCCGCGCCCTCGGCCCACTCGATCGCGCCACCATGCGGCACGCGATCGCCGACACCGTTGCCCTCCAGCAGATCCGCGAGGAGGCCACCAAGCGCCTCGCCCGCGCCGCGGCCGAGGCCGACCAGTCCCGCCTGCTCGGCGTGCGCGCCGTCATCCTGCGGGTGCTCGGCGACTTCGACGGGGCCGAGGTGGACGCCGCGGCGGCCGTCAAGTACGCCGAGGCCGTGGGCGCCGACCTGCTCCTGGCCCCCGCGCGGGCCCGGCTGGCGCAGGTGCTGCGCGTGCGCGGCCGCTACGAGGAGGCCGACCAGCTGTTCGCGCTCGCCGAGGCCGGCGAGCTGCCGCGAACCCTCACCGGCGCCGTGCGGGCCTACGCCGGGCTCTCGTGCATCGCGCAGGGCCGCATCACCGAATCCCTCATCCACGTGCAGCGCGCCTCCGAGCAGAACCCGCACGGGTTCGTCATGCAGATCGTGGAGACCGCGCTCTCGCTCATCGAGGAGCACGCCGCGAAGGCCGGGTTCGGGCCGCCGCCGCGCGGCTGGCCCGAACGCGCCGGGCACCCCGCGCCCGACCGGTTCCAGGACCCGCAGACCGGCCGCTTCGGATACCTCGGCGTCGACGGGCGGCCCGTCGTGCAGGCCGCGTTCAGCCAGGCCGGGGACTTCCGCGGCGGCGTGGCCGCCGTCTGCCAGGCCGACTGGGGCGCGATCGACCGCACCGGCACCGTCGTCGTCCCCATGCTCTACAGCTCCATGGAGACCCCCACCGCCGACGGGCGCACGGTGACCGGGTTCGTGAACGGCGTCGCCGTCGCCTCCCAGCGCGGGCGCGTGCTCGTGGTGCACAAGACCGGGCGCGTGGTCGTGCCGCCGCGCTACCAGCGCGTCGAGGTGCACCCCTCCGGGTTCCTCGCCTCCGACGGGTACTCGTGGGGCGCGCTGGGCCTGGACGGCAACGAGATCGTGCCGCTGCGGGTCGACCGGGCCGAGGCGCTCAGGACGCTCGACGCGGCGGTCTCGATCGACGACGGGCCGCTCTGAGCCCACCGCCCGTACACCTGCGTGTGACGCCTGAGTCGTTGACGCTAGCCGTGCGGCAGGTAATCTCTTGGCATGGAGTTTCGTCATCTCGGCCGCTCAGGCCTCGTCATTTCCGAGCTCGTCTACGGCAACTGGATCACCCACGGCGGCCAGGTGGAAGAGGACGCCGCCGTCGCGTGCGTGAACGCCGCCCTCGATGCGGGCATCACCACGTTCGACACCGCCGACGTCTACGCCCAGGGCGCCGCTGAGGAGGTCCTCGGCCGCGCGCTGAAGGGCCAGCGCCGCGACGGCCTGGAGATCTTCACCAAGGTGTACTGGCCGATGGGCCCGGGCAAGAACGACCGGGGGCTCTCGGCCAAGCACATCAAGGAGTCCATCGACAACTCGCTGCGCCGCCTGCAGACCGACCGCGTGGAGCTGTACCAGGCCCACCGCTGGGACGTCGAGACGCCGCTCGAGGAGACCATGCAGGCGTTCGCCGACGTGGTGCGCTCCGGCAAGGCCCACTACATCGGCGTCTCCGAGTGGACGGCCGACCAGATCCGCGCCGGCGCCGAGCTCGCCAAGGAGCTGAAGATCCAGCTCGTGTCGAGCCAGCCGCAGTACTCGGCCCTGTGGCGGGTCATCGAGGCCGAGGTCGTGCCGGCCTCCGAGGAGCTGGGCATCGGCCAGATCGTCTGGTCGCCGCTGGCGCAGGGCATCCTCACCGGCAAGTACAAGCCGGGCCAGGACGCCCCCGCGGGCTCGCGCGGCGCGGACCCGAAGTTCGGCCGGTTCGTGGAGCAGTGGCTCAACGACGATGTGCTCGAGCGGGTCCAGCAGCTCGGCCCGATCGCCGAGGCGCAGGGCCTCTCCATCGCGCAGCTGAGCCTGGCGTGGGTGCTGCAGAACACGAACGTCTCGGCCGCGATCATCGGCGCCACCCGCCCCGAGCAGGTCGTCGAGAACGTCAAGGCCGTCGGCGTGAAGCTCCCTGAAGAGGTCTACGCCCAGATCAACGATCTCCTCGCGCCGGTCGCCGTGACCGACCCGAAGGAGACCACGGCGCCGAACCCGCGCGCCTAGAACCGCATAGGATGTATCCTTTAGGATTTGCCCGAACCCTATAGGATATATCCTATTGGATCTGCTCGTGCCGGGCGGACGCCGCGAACGCGAGCGCCCGGGCGACGAGTTCCGGATCGGCCGCATCGAACCATTCGATGCGGCCGTCCCTTTTGAACCAGGAGCGCTGGCGGCGCACGAAGCGGCGCGTGCCCTGGGCGGTGAGGCGGAAGGCCTCCGCCTCGTCGTACTCCCCCGCGAAATGCGCGAGGACCTGCTGGTAGCCGAGGGCGCGGGACGCGGTGCGGCCTTCGCGCAGGCCCTGCTGCTCGAGGGCGCGGACCTCGTCGAGGAGACCGGCGTCCCACATGCGCTGGACGCGCTGCTCGATGCGCGCGTCGAGGGCCGGCGTGTCGAGGTCGACGCCGATGCGCACCGCCTCGATATGGGCCTTGGGTTCGGGCAGGCTCGCAGTGAAGGAACCCGTGAGTTCCACGACTTCGAGGGCGCGCACGACCCGGCGGCCGTTCGAAGGCAGGATCGCGGCGGCGGCGGCGGCGTCGAGGCCCTTCAGCCGCTCCCAGAGCGCGGCGGAGCCCTCCCGCTCCAGTTCGGCCTCGAGCCGGGCCCGGATCACGGGGTCGGTGCCGGGGAACTCCATCTCGTCGAGCGCGGCCTGCACGTACAGGCCGGAGCCGCCGACGAGGACCGGGCGTTTCCCGCGGGCGCGGATGTCCGCTATCGCCTCGCGGGCGAGCCGCTGGTAACTGGCCACATCGGCCGGTTCGGTGACATCGAGGACGTCGAAGACATGATGGGGCACACCGCGTTTCTCCGCCTCGGTGATCTTCGCGGTGCCGATGTCCATGCCCCGGTAGAGCTGCATCGAGTCGGCGTTCACCACCTCGCCGCCCAGCGCCTCGGCCAGCGCGACCGACAGCGCGGTCTTGCCCGCTGCGGTGGGGCCTACGACGGCGATCACCGGCGGCTGTAGGGTGGGGAGGCTGCCAGCGTGCGATGCAGAGCCCAACTGAACGACCCCTTCGGTTCGTGCGGCACCACCCGACTGGCGGCTACCCGTCAACCACCGTAAGGTACGGGAAATACGTCCCTAAGTTCGTGTGAAGGATTTGAGATTACCGCGATGAGTGACCTCGGAGACTGGACCAGCTTCGGCCGCGTTGACGCCGACGGCACGGTCTACGTGAAAACCTCCTCCGGCGAGCGCGCGGTCGGCTCGTGGCAGGCCGGCTCCACCGAGGAGGGCCTCGCGCACTTCGCGCGCAAGTACGCCGACCTCGTGGTCGAAGTCGATCTCATCGCCGCCCGCCTGAACTCGGAGTCCGCCGACGTCGAGCAGGCCGCCTCGCAGCTGCGCAAGCTGCGGGAGGGCCTCGAGTCCGCGGCCGTGGTCGGGGACGTCGACGCCCTCGCCACCCGCCTCGACGGCCTCTCGAAGCACGCCGAGGACAAGCTCGGCGAGTTCAAGGCCGCGAAGGACGCCGAGCGCGCCGAAGCGGTCGCCGCCAAGGAGGCCCTCGTGGCCGAGGCGGAGGAGCTCGCAGCGAAGGACAGCCACTGGAAGGCCTCGGGCGCCCGCTTCTCGGAGATCATCGAGGAGTGGAAGGCGATCCACGGGGTCGACCGGAAGACCGACCAGAAGCTGTGGCGCCGGTTCTCTTCGGCCCGCGACACGTTCACGCGCCACCGCGGCGCGTACTTCTCGCAGCTCGACGCCGAGCGCAAGGTGATCGGGACCAAGAAGGAAGAGCTGATCGCCCGCGCCGAGGCGCTGTCGACCTCGACCGACTGGGGACCGACCGCCGACGCGCTCAAGGGCCTCATGGCCGAGTGGAAGGACGCCGGGCGACTGGCGCCCGACGCCGAGCAGAAGGCCTGGAAGCGGTTCCGGGCCGCGCAGGACGTGTTCTTCAACGCCCGCTCCGAGGTCTTCTCGGCCCGCGACGCGGAGCTCGACGCCAACCAGGCCGCGAAGGAGGAACTCCTGAAGCAGGCCGAGGCGCTCGACATCGAGAAGGACCCGAAGGGGGCGCAGAACGCGTTCCGCGAGCTGCAGGCCGGCTGGCACGACATCGGCGCGGTCCCCCGCAAGAACCAGGCCAAGCTGCAGCGGCGCCTGCGCAACGTCGAGGACAAGCTCCGCGACGCGCTGGACACCGCCTGGCGCAAGGTCCCGGTCGAGAAGAACCCGCTGCTGCTCCAGATGCGCCAGCAGGTCGCCGAGGCCGAGGAGAAGCTCGAGCGCGCCAAGGCCGACGGGAACGCCGGCCGCATCAAGAAGGCCGAAGCCGACCTGGCGAGCAAGAAGCAGTTCCTTCAGCTCGCTGAAGGAACCCAATAGCACAGCCTTCAGCTCGCTGAGGGTGCCAAGTAAGCGAAACCTGCCGTTGGGCCGGGGTTCGCGGGAACGCATGAGCGCGTTCGCGGACCGATCGGGATAATGGGACAGGGCTACGACGGCGTGGACCGATCCGGTTCACGCCGTTCGCTTTGCCCGAGGCCGCTTCCCGCCGCGCACCCCAAGGAAGGCAGACGCTCATGGTTCTCGAGAACGACCCCCTGGAGACGCTCCCCCCGCAGTTCGTCCCGACCCAGAACGTGTTCAACCTCCGCGACGTCGGCGGCTGGACCGGCCTGGGCGGCAAGAAGGTGAAGACCGGGCAGGTCTTCCGCTCCGACAACTTCGGGCAGGCGACCGAGGCCGACATCGACAATGTCGTGAACCGCCTCGGCGTGCAGCACGTGATCGACCTGCGCAGGGCCGAGGAATGGGAGGAGTCCGGGCGGTTCCCGGAGGTCGACGGCGTCGAGTTCCACCACTTCGAGATGCTCCACATCAAGTGGGAGCACATCGGCCTGCGGGCGAACGGGCTCTCCGACGAGGCCGACGTGATCCGGTTCCTGCGGCACCGCTACACCGGGATGATGGAGTCCGGGTACCTGTCCGTGCGCGACTCGCTCGAGGTCATCGCGGCCGGCGAGCCCGTGGTCTTCCACTGCATGGCCGGGAAGGACCGCACCGGGATCGTCGCGGCCGTGCTGCTCTCGATCCTCGGCGTGAGCGACGAGGACATCGCCGCGGACTACGCGCTCACCCGCCACGGCTCGGCGCGCTGGCGCGCGTGGCGGGACCGGCACCTCGGCAGGCCCGAGGTCGAAGGCGGCCTGGACGTCCCGATCGAGGCGATGCTCCAGACGATCGACGAGATCAACGCCCGCTTCGGCTCCATGGAGCAGTACGCCGAATCGACCGGGTTCAAGGGCGCGGACGCGCTGCGCGACCTGCTGCTCGAATAGCCGCGACCGCTAGTGCGCCCACCGGACCGCCCGCTGGTCGACTACGCACCGGCCGGCTACTTACCGGTCGGCAGGTGGAAAATCGTTTGCCCTGTGTCGTACCCTGCTCGTACGGTGGTTCGGTGGGCTCAGAGCGGTTGAAAACTCCAGAACTGTCCGAAACAGACGATCTCGAGCCGCAGCGTTCGGCGCCGGAGCGGAAATCCGCCCTGTCGAACCTGTGGCGCATCAAGAAGTACCTGTACCCCTACCGGTACCGGCTGGCGCTGCTGTGGACGATGGTCCTCCTGAACATCGCCTCCGGCCTGGCCATTCCCCCGCTGGTCGGCAAGGCCATCGACGGTCCGATCGCCGAGCGGGACATGCACGGGCTGTGGGTCATCGTCGGCGTCATCGCCGTCCTGGGGGCCGCCGACGCGATCCTCCAGCTCTCCCGGCGCTACATGCAGACCACGACCGCGATGGCGATCGAGGCGGACATGCGGGCCGGGCTCTACGAGCACCTCCAGCGGCTCCACACCGGCTTCCACGACCGCTGGCAGACCGGGCAGCTCCTCGCCCGCGTCACCTCCGACCTCGGCATGATCCGGCGGTTCTTCGCCGGCGGCCTGGTCTTCGCGATCACCTCGATCGGCATGATCCTCATCATCCTGGGCCAGCTGCTGTTCATCGAATGGCGCCTGGCCCTCATCGTCGCGGCCTCGGCCGTGCCGCTGTTCCTCATCGGCCGCAAGTTCTTCCGGGGCTACCTGCCCGCGGCCAGGTCCGAGCAGGACCAGTCCGGGGAGGTCTCCAGCGCCGCGGAGGAGTCCGCGCTCGGCATCCGGGCGATCAAGGCGCTCGGGCGCGGCCCGCTCATGGCCGCGCGCTTCGAGAAGGAGGCCGCCGAGCTGCGCGACCGGGGCATCCGCAAGAGCCTCATCGCGTCCCGCTCCTGGTCGGGGTACGACGCGATCGCCACGGCCGCCGTAGGCGCGGTCCTGGTGTTCGGCTCCGTCATGGTCGCCGAAGGGCGCATGACCGTGGGCGACCTGACCGCGTTCGTCATGCTGCAGCTCGCGCTGCTGTGGCCGATCGAGGCCTCCGGCTGGGTCATGGCCCACGGCAACGAGGCCATGACCGCCGCCGACCGCGTCTACGAAGTGTTCGACACCGAGCCGGCCATCAAGGACCGGCCCGGCGCGAAGGCGATCGACCGCAGTGCGGTGCGCGGCGAACTCGTCTTCGAGGACGTGCGCTTCGGCTACGAGGACGACTCGCGCGACATCCTGCGCGGCGTCGACCTGCGGGTCAAGCCCGGCGAGACCGTCGCGATCGCGGGCCGCACCGGCTCGGGCAAGTCGACCCTCGTGTCGCTGCCCTCGCGCCTCAACGACCCGACCGGCGGCCGCATCCTCCTGGACGGCACCGACATCCGCGACCTGCAGCTCGCGAACCTCCGCTCGGTCGTGACCACCGCGTTCGAAGAGGCCACGCTGTTCTCGATGAGCGTCCGCGAGAACCTGGCCCTCGGGCGCCCCGACGCCGACGAGGCCGACCTCCAGGAGGCCCTGCGGGTCGCGCAGGCCGAGTTCGTCCACGACCTGCCGTACGGGCTCGACACCCGCATCGGCGAGCAGGGGCTCTCGCTCTCCGGCGGCCAACGCCAGCGCCTCGCGCTCGCCCGCGCCGTCGTCGTGAAGCCGGCGGTGCTGGTGCTCGACGACCCGCTCTCAGCGCTCGACGTGCACACCGAGGAGCTCGTGGAGAAGGCGCTCGCGCAGGTGCTGCGCGAGACGACCGCGCTCGTCGTGGTGCACCGGCCGTCGACGGTGGCGCTCGCCGACCGGGTGGCGCTCCTGCACGAAGGCCGGATCGCGGCCTTCGGGAAGCACTCCGAGCTGATGGCCCAGAGCCCTGAGTACGTGAGCGTGCTCTCGGCGGAGTCCGAGGAGATGGCGGCGTGACGATGACCGACAATCCCGCTGAGAAGCCCGCCGACAAGCACGTGTCCTGGCGCGGCCAGGCCGAGTCGGCCGAGGCCGACCGCACGAGCGCCGAGGTGGACGACGCGGCGTCAATCAAGGAGCTGCGGAGCCAGTCGCGGCGGCTCCTGGGCTCGATGATCCGACCGCACAAGAAGGCGATCGGGTTCCTGTGCGCGATCCTGCTGGTGCAGAACTTCACGAGCATGGCCACGCCGCTGCTGGTCATGTTCGGGATCGACAATGCGATCCCGGCGATCCGCGAGCGGGGCGACTACTCGGTGCTGATCGGCATCGCGGTCGCGTTCGCGGTCGTCTCGGTCCTCAAGTACGTGTGCGTGCGGCTGTACATCGCGCAGTCGGCGAGGGTCGGCAACGCGATGCTGTTCGCGCTGCGCAACAGGGTGTTCCGCAAGTTCCAGGACTTGTCGGTGTCGTTCCACGAGCGGTTCACGTCGGGCCGGGTGACGGCCCGGCAGAGCTCCGACATGGAGTCGATCCGGGAGATGACCGAGAACGGCGTGGACGACCTGGTGCTGGCCGGGCTCAACGTCATCACGATCACCGTGGTCATGCTGGTGATCGACCCGCGGCTGGCGGCGGTCACGCTGCTCACGTTCCCGCTGATGATCCTGCTGGGCCGCTGGTTCAACCGGGTGTCGACGCTGGCGTACCGGCGGGCGCGCGAGACCGTGGCGCTCCTCATCGTCTACTTCGTGGAGTCGATGGGCGGGGTGCGCGCGGTGCAGGCGTACCGGCGCGAGGAGCGCGACCGGGAGCTGTTCGACGGGCTCAACACCGACAACCGGTTCGCGCAGGCCAGGGGCCACCAGCAGAACGCGTTCATGTCCGGCGGCATGCGCGGCATCGGGCACCTCGCCACCGTGGTGGTGCTGGTGTTCGGCGGCTGGCAGGTCATGCAGGGCAACACCGAGGTCGGTGTGCTGGCCGCGTTCCTGCTGTACATGAAGCGGTTCTTCGACCCGCTGAACGAGCTGGTGCAGTTCTACAACGTGCTGCAGTCGGCGACCTCGGCGCTCGAGAAGATCTCCGGGGTGCTCGACGAGGAAGTGGAAGTGGGCGAGCCCGAGGAGCCGCGCTCGATCGAGGCGCCCCGCGGCGAGCTCCGCTTCGACGGCGTGCGGTTCCAGTACCGGGAGGACCAGGTGGTGCTGCCGGGCCTGGACCTGCGCATCCCGGGCGGCCAGACGACGGCGCTCTTGGGGTCCACGGGCGCGGGCAAGACGACGATCGCGAAGCTCGTGAGCCGCTTCTACGACCCGAAGGGCGGCACGGTCTCGCTCGACGGCGTGGACCTGCGCGACCTGAGCGAGCGGGAGCTGCGCGAGCACATCGTGATGATCACGCAGGAGAACTTCCTGTTCAACGGCACGATCGCCGAGAACATCGAGCTGGGCAAGCCCGGATCGGACCGGGAGCGGATCATCGAGGCGGCCAAGGTCGTGGGCGCGCACGAGTTCATCGAGGCGCTGCCGGAGGGGTACGACACGCACGTGCGCAAGCGCGGCGGGCGGCTCTCGGCGGGCCAGCGGCAGCTCGTGGTGTTCGCGCGGGCGTTCCTCGCGGACCCGCGGGTGCTGATCCTGGACGAGGCGACCTCCTCGCTCGACATCCCGTCGGAGCGGCTGGTGCAGCGCGCACTGCGCACGATCCTGGCCGACCGGACGGCGATCATCATCGCCCACCGGCTGTCCACAGTGGAGATCGCGGACCGCGTGCTCGTGCTCGAGCACGGCCGCATCATCGAGGACGGCCACCCGAACGAGCTCATCGACCACGGCGGCGAGTACGCCACCCTGCACCGCCAGTGGGAAGACAGCCTCGTGTGAGCGCCCGGGCGGGCCGGTCCCGCCCGGGCTATTCCCCGTGCAGAGAAGAGCGTCGATGATCACGAACGGCGGCGGACCGGAATGACCGGGGCGCGGCGAGGGGTTGGACCCGCAGTAGCAGTGGAACCCCCGCGAGCCTCGGAGCGCCTTGGCCCGCAAGTAGAAAGCCAGGTACGCCATGTTCGCTCTCACCTTCTCCGAATACGGATCCTCCGATGTGCTCGTGGTGACCGAGGTGCCCGAGCCGCACGCGGGCCCGGGCCAGATCCGCATCAAGGTCCGCACCGCGGCCGTCAACCCGATCGACTGGAAGGTCCGGGCCGGGTACCTCCAGGAGCTCTTCCCGGTGGCCTTCCCCGGTATTCCGGGCTGGGACTCGGCGGGCGTGGTCGACGAGGTCGGCGAGGGCGTCACTGGCGTCGAGGTCGGTGACGAGGTCATCGGGTACGGGCCGACGTCGCAGGCCGAGTACACCGTGGTGGACCACTTCACGCCCAAGCCCGCGTCGATGAGCTGGGAACTGGCGGCGGCACTGCCTACCGCCGCGGAGACCGCCGTGCGCTCGCTGGAGCTGCTCGGACTCTCCGCGGGGCAGACCGTGCTGATCGACGGCGCGGCCGGGTCCGTGGGCAGCGCCGCGGTGCAGTTCGCGGTCGCCAAGGGCCTCAAGGTGATCGGCACCGCGAGCGAGGGCAACCACGAGTACCTGCGTTCGATCGGCGCGCAGCCCGCGGTGTACGGCGAAGGCCTGGCCGAGCGGGTGGCCGCGCTGGCTCCCGCAGGGGTCCACGGCGCGATCGACGCCGCCGGTGCCGGTTCGCTGCCCCAGCTGGCCGCGATCACCGGCGACCCGAAGCAGGTCGTCACGATCGCCGACTTCTCCGGCTCGGTGCCGGAGGCCCAGGTGACCGTGGCGGCGAGTGCGTTCCACGCGCTGGGCGAGGCGACCGCGCTCTTCGAGGCCGGCAAGTTCGACCTGCGCATCGACTCGGTCCACGAACTCGCGGACGCCGCCAAGGCGCAGGACGCGAGCCAGACGGGCCACGCGGCGGGCAAGCTCATCCTGAACGTCGCCGCGAACTAGCGGCGCGGGGAATAGGGGGGGGG
>NZ_JAPZVR010000012.1:0-11292 GCF_027622855.1 Glycomyces algeriensis
CCGTACGCCGCGCAGCCGCAGGCCGCCGCGGCACCGCCCTACCCGGGCGACGCCGTCGGCGCCGCGCCGCGCCCGGCCGAGCACACGCACCACACGCAGGTCCTGCAGGGCACTCCCGCGCCGGCGCCCGCCGGGGCCCCGCACATGGCCGCCCCCGCCTGGCAGCCCGGCGGGCCCGTCCCGCCCGTGTACCACCAGCCCGGCGCGCCGGTCGGCCCGCCGCCGCGGCCCCGCGGCCGCGGCAGGCTCGTCGCCGGTGCACTCGTCCTCGCCCTGATCGCGGGCGGCGCCGGCGGCGTCGCCGGATGGTTCATCGGCAGCGGCGACGGCGGCACCACCACCGTCCAGTCCGTCTCGATGGACGCCGGGCAGGGCATGACCTACACGGAGATCGTGAACAAGGTCAGCCCCTCGGTCGTCACCATCGTGACCGACGCCGCCGAAGGCTCCGGCGTCGTCTACTCCGAGGACGGCTACATCGTCACCAACAACCACGTCGTCGACGGCGCGCAGTCCGTGGAGGTCCGCTTCTCCGACGGCACCACCGCCGCCGCGAGCATCGTGGCCACCGACGCCACCCAGGACCTCGCCGTCATCCAAGTGGACGGCGCGGACGACCTGACGCCGGTCACCTTCGCGGACTCCGCCGCCGTGCAGGTCGGCGACGTCGCCGTCGCGATCGGCTCGCCGCTCGGCCTCGAAGGCACCGTCACCACCGGCATCGTCTCGGCCCTCGACCGGTCCATGACCGTCTCCGGCGAGCAGGGCGGCGCGGGCCAGTCCAGCTCGACCCTGAGCGGCCTCATCCAGACCGACGCGGCCATCAACTCCGGCAACTCCGGCGGCGCGCTCGTCAACGGCGACGGCGAGCTCATCGGCATCAACACCGCCATCGCCACCACCGACTCCGGCTCGATCGGCCTCGGCTTCTCGATCCCGTCCAACACCGTGAAGGACACCGTCGAGCAGCTGATCCAGAACGGCTCGGTCGAGCAGGGCTACCTCGGGGTCTCGGTGGCGAACACCGACGGCAACGGGGCGATGGTCCTCAGCGTCGAACCCGACTCGCCGGCCGCGGCGGCCGGGCTCCAGGAGGGCGACGTGATCACCGCGATCGACGGGACCCCCGTCACCACCGCGACCGAAGTGGTCGCCGCCGTGCAGGGCACCTCCTCGGGCACCGAGGTCGCCATCACCTACATGCGCGACCAGCAGGAGGCCGAGACCACGGCCACCCTCGACGCCTCCTAGGGGCTCGAGAAGCACAGGAGCCTAGGCGCAGGGGTATTCCCGCGCCGCAGGGTTACTGAGCACCTAGACGCCGGCTGGCACGAACGCGGCCCCGAGCCTGAGGCTCGGGGCCGTGGACGTGCTCAGGGGCCGCTGAGCACGCGTCTGTTCTCACCGCGGCGTCGTGGCGCCGTGTCGCGATCACAACGCCACGACACGCTTCCGCGAGCTGGCGCGCGGTCCGGGCCGCTTCAGCGACCTCGCCTTGCGACACGCCGGTGCGCAGTCCGGGCCGCCCCCGCGCCCCAGGGTCACTGCGCGGCGGTGCTCCCGCTCGACTCGAGCGCGGCGCGGACCGGGCGCAGCTGCGGCGGGGCCTCACCGGTGTCGATCCACTCCGCGAGGCGGTCGCGGTCGACGATGAGGACGCCCAGCTGCGCGGCGACGGCCTCGTTCCGTGCGGCGTGGTGCATCCAGTGCAGGTTCGCGTTCGTGATGAGGACGCCCGCGTCGCAGTCCCAGCGGGCCTTGATCTCCCCGCCGAGGATCTGGACGTGGCGGTTGCCGTTGCGCCGCCGCATCGTCTTGTCGTCCTTCTTGGCGCGCACGATGATGCGCTGGCCGTTGTTGAAGGTCACGACGAAGTTGCAGCCGAGGTCGTTCTTGCGGTGGCCGAACTTCTTGACGCGCTTGGCGTCCAGGCCGACCAGGAGCTGCCCCGCCATGGCGTCGAACGCCGGGATGTTCATCTTGTCGACGCTGCGCATGAGGGCCTGGCGCTCGACCGCGACCGCCCGGTCGCGGTGCTCGTGCCCACGGCTGCGGAACAGGATCCAGCCCGCGAGTGCGGTGCCGCCCAACAGGATCGCGATGGAGGCGAACCATGCCCAGTGGTCGGCTATGAATCCGAGAACGAAGTACCCGAGGATGAGAGCGGCGATTCCCGCTCCGGCTCGAAGGATCACGGACATGGCGGCCTCCACTGGGTTAGAGGGCTCGGCAGATTTACGGCTCCCCGGCCGCCGCGAGGCGCCGGCGATATGTCGCCTGTGATGTCGTAGTGCATGGCTCGCAAGCGTCGCCATGACTTTGAGTATCCGTTACCGTTCGCTCACGCGTAAGGCCTATGTCCGGTACCCGACAGCTTGGCGCGGCATCCTGCATGTGCGGCCCGTCCCGACACGCTCACCGAGCCCGCGCCCCGCCGCCGGTGGTGGGGGATACTGGCCGGATGTCGACATCTTCAACGGGCGTTTTGGTGCTTCTCGGTGCGCCCCTGGGAAATCCAGAGGACGCCTCGTCTCGGCTCCGGACCGAGCTGGCCCGCGCCGACGTCATCGCCGCAGAGGATACCCGGCGGCTTCGGCGGCTCCTCAGTGAACTGGATGTCGTTCCCACCGCCTCGATCACGTCGTATTTCGAGGCGAACGAAGCGGGTCGAACGACGACCCTCATCGAACAATTGTACGACGGAAAGCGGGTCGCCGTCATCACCGACGGCGGCATGCCCTCCGTCTCCGACCCCGGTTTCCGGCTGGTCAAAGCCGCGATCGACGCCGGCATCGCGATCACCTGCGCGCCGGGCGCGAGCGCGGTGACGACCGCGCTGGCGCTCTCGGGGATGCCGTGCGACCGGTTCTGCTTCGAGGGCTTCGCGCCGCGCAAGGACGGCGAGCGGCGGCGGCTGTTCGGCGAACTCGCCGAGGAGAAGCGCACGATGGTGTTCTTCGAGTCGCCGCGGCGCACCGAGGACACCCTGCGGGCCATGGCCGCGGCCTTCGGCGACGACCGCCCCGCGGCGCTCTGCCGGGAACTCACCAAGACCCACGAGGAGATCCGCCGCGGCGGACTCGCCGAACTCGCCGAGGGCGCGCAGGCCGACCCGCCGCGCGGCGAAGTGACTTTGGTGGTCTCGGGCTGGACCGGCCCGGACGCGAGCGAGGCCACGCCGGAGGCGATGGCCGCAGCCGTGGCCGCCCTGGAGGCCAAGGGCACCGACCGCAAACTCGCGATGAAAGAAGTCGCCGTCCGCTACGGCGTCAGCCGGCGCGACGTCTACGACGCGGTGCTGAAGACGGACTGAGCGACATCACGCGGTAGCCAAAGGCTCTCATATCCGCTAATAAGCGGATATATACCCCCTAAGGGACCCCTGGCGCAAAAGTACTCCCGGGGTCCGACAATCCAGGTTCGAACACGATGTGAGCGAAGCTCAGAGCTCGTCGAACTTGAAGGTCTTCCAGGAGAAGAGCGCCACGACCGCCGCGAACGCGGCCAGGAAGCCGATCTGCGGGAGCACCGCCGACGGCGGCTCCCCGTAGACCACCACCGACTGCAGCGCCTCGTTCAGGTACCGCATCGGCGAAGCGTACGAGATCCACTGCACCCACTCCGGCGAGAGCGCCAGCGGGTAGAACGCGCCCGACACGAACGCCATCGGCATCGTCACCAGGTTGCTCAGCCCGGCCGCGGCCGGGCTCGTCTGCGCGATCCCGCCGATCACCACGCCTATCGCCAGGAACGCGAGCGTCCCCAGCAGCACCAGCGGCGCCGCGAACCACGTCCACGCCGAAAGCTCGAGCCCGAAGCCCAACGCTGCCACCGCGAGGAACACCGCGGTCTGGCCCAGCGCCACCGCGAGCATGACCGAGACCTTCGCACCCAGGAACGTCCGCACCGACGCGGGCGTCAGCCGCAGGCGCCGCAGCAGCTTGTCGCGCTTCCAGTCCACGATCGTGCCCGCCGCGCCGAACACGCCCGAGATCGCGATGCCCCACGCGAGGATCCCCGGCGCCAGGTACTGGATCGGCTTGAGCGAACCGCCGTCCGCCGCCTCGACCTCGGTGATCAGCGGCGGCTCCTCGCCGGCCACCAGCGAGAGGATCTCGAGGTTCTGCCCGTTCACGTACGACGTGATCTTCTCTTCCGCGATCGAACCGGCGGTCGCGCTCGTCGCCGATGGGTAGATCCGGACGACCGTGCCCGCCCCGGAGCCCTCCACGACGACCACCGCGTCCGCGTCGCCGTCGCGCATCGCGTCCAGCGCCGTCTCGAGGTCCGACTGCTCACTGATCGCGAAATCGCCCGGCTCCGCGTCAGCGAACACCTGCGCGTCGCCCACCACGATCAACCGGGAGGCCGCGTCATCGGTCGAACCGAACACGCTCGCCAGCAGCACCATGAACATCAACGGCAGCAGCAGCGTGAAGAACACCTGGCTGCGGTCGCGCAGCCAGCCCCGCCCGAGCGCCTTCACGAGGCTCAGGAACGGCCCGGTCCGGGTGCGCGCGGCGGTCCCGCCGGTCACCTCCACCGTCTCGATGCTCATCCGCGCCACTCCCGTCCGGTCACGTGCAAGAAGACGTCCTCAAGGTTCGCCGTGCGCACTGACAGGCCCTCCAAGGCCCCGTCCGAGGCCAGCGCGGTCAGCAGCTTGCGCGGGTCGCGCGTCTCGAACACGACCGCGGCCTCACTCGCGGCCACGGCCTCACCGGCCGCGAGCTCCTGGACGCGTTCGCCGGTGAGCTGCCCGGCCGCCACCGTCACCCTGGTCGGGGCGTCGAGGCCCCGCACGAACCCGGCGGGGGAGTCGATCGCCCGGATCTTCCCGGCGTCCATGATGGCGACGCGGTCGCAGAGCGCCTCGGCCTCCTCCATGTAATGGGTCGTGAGCACCACGGTGCGGCCCTCGGCGTTGATGGAGCGCATGAGGTCCCACAGGTTGCGCCGCGCCTGCGGGTCGAGCGCGGCGGTCGGCTCGTCGAGGAACACCAGCTCGGGGTCGCCCACCAGCGCGCACGCGATGGAGAGACGCTGCTGCTGGCCGCCGGAGAGCTTCTCGCAGCGCATGTTCGCGTGCTCGGCGAGGCCCACGATCTCGAGCATCTCGGCCGCACGGGCCTTCCCGGCCCCGTACAACTCCGCGAACGTCTCGATCTGCTCGCGCGCCGTGAGGAATTCGAAGAACGCGGACGCCTGGAGCTGCACACCGAGCCGGCCCGTCAGCTCGGGGGAGTGGGGCCACGGGGAGCGGCCGAGGAGGCGCACGGTCCCGGAGTCGGGCTTGCGCAGGCCCTCCACGATCTCGAGGGTCGTGGTCTTCCCGGCCCCGTTCGGGCCGAGGATGCCGAAGAACTCGCCGCGTTCGACGCGGAAGCTCACGCCGTCGACCGCGCGGACCTCACCGGTCCTGCGGCCGCGGTAGGTCTTGCGGAGGTCGGCGACCTCGATGGCGGCGTCCATAGCCGCTAACGCTATGCCATCGGCCTTTGTGACCGGGTTCTCGCCTTACGGGTGTACGCGTCCCGTCCGCGTACGCCTGCCGCCGCAGACCCGACCCTTTCACACCCTCCGTAACAAGACCGTGAGCCGAACTTCATCGCACCGGCACAGGTGCCGCACAACCAGGCAACGCCGCTCGCGGAAGGTAGCGGCATGACAGCGACCCTGACGCAATCCGCACCCCCCGCCCGCAAAGGCTGGATCACCGACTGGCGCCCGGACGACGAGGCCTTCTGGCAGTCGACCGGCCGCAAGGTCGCCCGACGCAACCTGGTCTGGTCCGTGCTCGCCGAGCACCTGGGCTTCTCGGTGTGGACGATGTTCAGCATCATCACGCCGTTCCTGGCCGCGGCGGGCTACGACTTCACCACCAGCCAGCTGTTCTGGCTGACCGCCGTCCCCAACCTGGTCGGCGCGTTCCTGCGCATCCCCTACACCGCCGCAGTGGCGCTGTTCGGCGGCCGGAACTGGACCATCATCTCGGCGGCCCTGCTGGTCCTGCCCACCGCGCTCCTGGCGTACTGCGTGATGACACCGGGCACGCCCTACTGGATGTTCGTCCTCTCCGGCATCCTCGCCGGGTTCGGCGGCGGCAACTTCGCCTCCTCGATGGCCAACATCTCCTACTTCTACCCGGAACGCCACCGCGGCGCCGCCCTCGGCATCAACGCCGCCGGCGGCAACATCGGCGTCTCGGCCGTGCAATTCATCGGCCCGCTCGTCATCGGCCTCGCCATCTTCGGCACCTCCCAGGGGACGACGCCCGCCGGCAAGGAGTTCTTCCTGCACAACGTGCCGCTGCTGTGGCTCGTGCTCGGCGTCTTCGCCGCGATCATGGCCTGGCGGGCCATGGACAACCTCGCGGTCGCCCGCACCCCGCTGCGCGAGCAGCTCCCGGCGCTGACGCGCCGCCACACCTGGATAATGAGCGTCCTCTACATCGGCACGTTCGGGTCGTTCATCGGCTACTCGTTCGCCTTCCCCCTGGTCATCAAGATCGAGTTCCCCGAATTCCAGTCGCTGTGGATCGCCGCGCTCGGCCCGCTCGTCGGCTCGCTCGTGCGCCCCATCGGCGGCTGGTTCGCCGACCGGCTCGCCGGGGCGCCGATCACCAGCGGCGCGTTCATCCTCATGGGCGTCGGCGCGATGGGCGCCATCTGGGGCATCAACACCGGGTCGTTCGCCCTGTTCTTCACCTCGTTCATGCTGCTCTTCGCCATGAGCGGCATCGCCAACGGCTCCACCTACCGCTCCATCCCGGCCATCTTCCAGGCCGAGGCGGCCGCCGCCGCGGGCGGCAAGGCCAGCGAGACCGAGGTCGTGCAGGCCAAGAAGATCACGGCCGCCGCGCTCGGCTGGATCTCCGCGATCGGCGCCTTCGGCGGATTCCTCATCAACCAGGGCTTCCGCATCGCGAACGAGCAGACCGGTTCCGTCGTCCCCGCCATGTGGGCCTTCGTCGCCGCCTACGCCGTCTTCCTGGTCATCAACTGGTGGTGCTACCAGCGCACGGTCCTCGTCGAGAAGGCCCCCAGCCTCGCCTACGCGAAGGTCTGACCGAGACTCCCCACCGCGGCAGCGTCGCCGTCGAGCCACCGGCCCGCAATCGTCACTTACCGACGATTGCGGGCCACTTAGCATTCCGGAAACATTGCTCACGTGACGCCGAAACGACCCCCGGTCACACTCGCCGCATGACCGTTCGCGCCGCCCTCCCCGTCGTCCGCACCGCCGACACCCACTGCCCGTACTGCGCGCTGCAGTGCGGCATGCGGCTCGAGGAGGACACCGAAGGCAAGGTCACGGCCTCGCCCCGCGGCGGCGGCATGTGCAAGAAGGGCTGGACCGCACCCGAACTCCTCGACCACCCCGAGCGGCTCACCACCCCGCTGCTGCACGGCGAGCCCGTCTCCTGGGAGACCGCGCTCGACCACGTCGCCGACCGCATCAAAGCGGTCCAGGCCGAGCACGGAAAGGACGCCGTCGGCGTCTTCGGCGGCGGCGGCCTCACCAACGAGAAGGTCTACCAGCTCGGCAAGTGGACCCGCCTCGCCCTGGGCAGCAAGCACATCGACTACAACGGCCGATTCTGCATGTCCTCGGCTGCCGGCGCCCTCAACCGCTCCTTCGGCATCGACCGCGGCCTCCCCTTCCCGAAGGAGGACCTGCAGGACGCCGACGTCATCGTCCTCGTCGGCGCCAACCCCGCCGAGACCATGCCGCCGCTCATGCGATTCCTCACCGGCGCCGAGCTCATCGTCATCGACCCGCGCCGCACCGCCACCGCCGAGCAGGCCCAGCTGCACCTCCAGGCCGCCCCCGGCACCGACCTCGCGCTGGCGAACGGGCTGCTGCACATTGCGATCGAGCAGGGCTACCTCGACCACCAGTACATCAAGGCGCACACGAACGGCTTCGACGAGGTCCGCCAGACCGTCGCGGGCTACTGGCCGGCGTTCGTCGAGCGCATCACGGGCGTCAGCGTCCCGGACCTGTACGCCGCGGCGCGCCTGATGGCCGGCAAGAAGACGGCGATCCTCACCGCGCGCGGCTCCGAGCAGCACGCGAAGGGCGTCGACACCGTCACCGCCTGGATCAACCTCGCCCTCGCGCTCGGCCTGCCCGGCAAGCCGAGCTCCGGGTACGGCTGCATCACCGGCCAGGGCAACGGCCAGGGCGGGCGCGAGCACGGCCAGAAGGCCGACCAGCTCCCCGGCTACCGCATGATCACGGACCCGGCCGCGCGCGAGCACGTCGCCGCCGTCTGGGGCGTCGACCCGGAGATCCTGCCCGGCGCGGGCGTCTCCGCCGTCGAGCTGCTGCGCAAGTGCGGCGACGAGGTGAAGATGCTCTTCGTGCTCGGCTCCAACCCGGTGGTCTCGGCGCCCCGCGCGGCGCGCGTCGCCGACCGGCTCAAGGACCTCGACTGCCTGGTCTCGTTCGACTTCGTCATGTCCGAGACCGCCCGGCTCGCCGAAGTGGTGCTCCCGGTGACCCAGTGGGCTGAAGAGGACGGCACCATGACGAACCTCGAGGGCCGCATCATCCGCCGCAAGTCGCTGCGCGGCGCCCCCGACGGCGTGCACTCGGACCTGTGGATCATGAAGGAGCTCGCCGCGCGCCTCGACGCCCCCGGCGCCTACTCGACTGACCCCGAGGCCATCTTCGAGGAGCTCGGACGCGCCTCGGCCGGCGGCAAGGCCGACTACTCGGGCGTCTCCTATGAGCGCCTTGAGGACCGGACCTTCCAGTGGCCCGTGCCCGGCCCGGACCACGACGGCACCCCGCGCATGTTCGCCGACTTCAAGTTCGCGACCCCGGACGGGCGTGCCAAGTTCATCGCCGTCGACCACCGGCACCCGGCCGAGCGCCGCGACCGCTCCTACCCGCTGTACCTCACCACCGGGCGGGTCCTCACCCAGTACCAGTCGGGTGCGCAGACCCGTCTCATCGCGTCCCTCGACGGGCCCGACAGCGAGCAGTTCCTGCAGATCCACCCCGATACGGCTGTGCGCCACGGCATCGGCGAGGGAGACTCGGTCCGCATCACCTCCCGGCGCGGCTCCTACACGGCGCCCGCGCGCCTGACCGCGGACATCCGCCCGGACACGGTCTTCAGCCCGTTCCACTTCCCCGGCGCCGGCAACGCCAACGCCGCGGTTTCGGACGTGCTCGACCCGATCAGCCGCATGCCCGAGTTCAAGGTCTGCGCGGTCAAGATCGCCCCGGCCGCCCGGCCCTGACCCCTGCCTTTCGGCAGGGGCCCGGGCGCCGAATACCGGTCGAAAGACCTAGGAGCTTTGGTCGAAATACCCAGGGCAGCAACGATTGCAGGCGGCAGAGTTGATGGTGCGGGCCCGAACGGGGCCCGCACCACCGACCGATTGGAACTCGACGTTGCGACGCCACGCGAAACGACTCCTCCTCGGCGCCACCGCACTCGCGGTCACCGCCGGAGCGACCGGAGCCGCCATCTCCACCGCGCAAGCCGAAACCACCGAGCCGACCGAGACCGCCGCGGCACCCCTGTTCATCCCCGCGCCGGGCGGCGAGTTCGCCACCGGCACCACGCAACTCCACCTCGTCGACGAGGACCGGACCGACGTTTGGGTCCCCGAGGGGGACCGGGAGCTCATGGTCACCATGTGGTACCCGACCGCCGAGACGGAGGGCGCGACCGCGCCCTACATGACTCCTGAGGAAGGCGCACTGTTCGGCGCGCAGCTGCAGCTGCCCGGCGAACTCCTCGCCTCGATCGAGACGAACTCGGTGTCCGGCGCCGAACCGCTCGCCGACGACGGTTCACTACCGCTCGTGGTGCTCTCGCCCGGATTCTCCTTCCCCCGCGCCACCCTCACCGGCATGGCCGAAGAGCTCGCGAGCCAGGGGTACGCCGTGGCCGCGGTCGGCCACAACTACGAAGCGCCGATCACCTTCCCTGACGGCCGCACCACCGAATGCCTCGCCTGCCAAGACCTGGACGACAAGACCCTGGTGCCGAACCGCGCCGAAGATCTCTCCTTCGTCCTCGACGAACTCACCGGCGACGACGCGGCCTGGGAGGACGCCGGCATCATCGACGCCGAGCGCATCGTCGTGGGCGGCCACTCGATCGGCGGCGCGAGCAGCCACCGCGCCATGCACGCCGACGACCGCTTCGACGCCGGGTTCAACCTCGACGGCACCTTCTTCGCCCTCGACCCCCACAAGCTCGACCGCCCGTTCATGATGGTCGGCGGCGGCGACGACCACGGCGCGCCCGGCCAGGACGACACCTGGGACAAGGCCTGGAAGAAGCTCGACGACTGGAAGCGCTGGATCACCGTCTCCGGCACCACCCACAGCTCGATGACTGACTTCGGACCGCTCGGCGAGCAGGCTGGAATGAACCAGGACGACCTCGACGGCAACCGCAGCAACGAAATCGCTCGCGCCCTTGTCACCGGCTTCGTCGACACCCACCTCCGCGACGAACCCGCCGCGGTCCTCGACCCGAACGCGGACTGGCCCGAGCTGGTCTTCCACAACCCGTAAACATCAGTAGGAAACCGATAGGCCCGGTCGCGCACTTCGCGACCGGGTTCTTTCGTTGCCCCGACCGAGTTTGTTGGCCGATTAGGACTGGCCGACAGGGTAGTGGGCCCACTGGTTGCGACTGCTGCCCTGGCGGCTGTGGCGCGGGTGATCTGGGCGCTGACTCGATTGGTGAGTTACGCACTATTCCGGCCGGCCCGCTTGTGGTCGAGCAGGTTATGGGAGTGCGGGACCCGTGAAGGGGACGGGCCCCGCACCCCCGGTGAGGGGCGGTCCGGAGCGGGCGCTTTGCGGCCTCCGCTTGGCGCGGCTCCGGTGGTTCTCACAGGCGCCGCGGGCGAGTGCACTCGCCCGCGGACTTTGCTTGGCGGCTCGATCGATCCCTCTGTGCCGCCTTCCTGTGAGAACCGGAGTGAAGTTCCTGTTCGAGGAGGTCTTTTTGCTACTAACTACATCACCTTGGGTCAATAGTTGGCAACGGAAAGTTTTGCGGCTGTGGATAACTCGGAGTGATCGGGCATTTCCGCAGGTGAATCCCCTGTGGATAAGTTTCGGGCTGAGTTGTGTTTTCGGTGTCCGTGGCGGAGTGGCCGTGAAGGTGTGTTCGAGAGGTGCCATGCGAACCCTGAAACCGGGTGTTGGTGCTTCGCGGTTCCAGCTGCGACGCGTCGCAGCTGGAACCGCGGGGGCGCTTGGGGGGTCAGGAGCCGTTGGGGGGGTGCGGGGGGGGTTGGGGGTTGGAGGTGG
>NZ_JAPZVR010000012.1:11302-65600 GCF_027622855.1 Glycomyces algeriensis
CCCCGCCGGGGGGGGGGGGGGGGGGGCCCCCCCCCGCCCCCCGCCCGCCCCCCCCCCCCCGCGGGGGCGCTTGGGGGGTCAGGAGCCGTTGCGGAGGTCCTGGAGGGTTTCGGGTTTGAAGGTGATGTCGGTGAACTGGACTTCGCAGCCCTGACCTTCGGGGGCTTGGACGCCGAAGCCGGCCTTGATGGGGGCGTCTACGCCGAAGCCGAAGCAGCGCACGAACTCCCAGCGCTGGCCGTCGGAGGAGGCGTGGAAGGCGAAGCCTTCGCCGATGCGGCTGACGCGCATCCAGACCGAGTCGCCATCGACGTTCCAGGCGTTCGCGTCGTCGGAGACGCCGCGGGTGACGACCGAGACGACCATGCCCTGCTCGTCCGGGGAGTACTCGAAGCACAGCTTCGACCAATGGGTGTCGTCGGCGAGGAGGAAAAGGGTGCCCGCGTCGTACTTGCCGTTGAAGCCCACGGTGATCCGGGCGCTGAACTGCCAGTCGCCCTCGGGCGGCACGCCGAGGAGGCGGGCGCCGTTGGCGGGGGCGTGCGTCGCGGGCGCGGGGGCGTAGACGTACCAGTCGGTGCCGCCTGTAGCGGTCGCCTCCAGGCCGGCGTCGGTGACCCGCCACTTCGGCGGCTCGACGGCGCCTTCCCAGGCGAGGGGGAAGGGGAGCGCGGGAATGTTGACTGTCATCCGGTCAGCTTAGCCGTGCAGGGAAGTCCCGGGAGCTCTTTTTTCAACGGTTGAGAAAAGGAGGTGGCGGGCGGCCTCATTTGGCTGAAGTCTTTGCGGGGCAGGGTGATCTGGACGGTGAGAGAGACGTCGGGGATGTGGTCCGGTCCGGGGCCGGCGTGGGGCGGGGCGCGGTCAGTCCGGTCCGGTTTGGGGCGGGGGCGCGGGGGCGGGGGATGCGGTCTGGTCGGTGCCGGTGTGGGAGTTCGGCTTTGCGGGACTGGGAGGGGCGGTCGGGGGATGTGGTCCGGTCCGGTTTTGGGCGGGAGGTGGGGCTTCGCCGGAGCGAGACGGTCGGGGGATGCCGGCTCGTGGGTTCGGGATCGGGGGCGGGGTACAGCGCTGCAGGGCTGGGCCGAGACGGTCGGGGGGTGTGGCATGGTCGTCGGGGTCGGGGTCGGGGTCGGGGTCGGGGTCGGGGTCGGGGTCGGGGTCGGGGTCGGGGTCGGGGTCGGGGTCGGGCTTAGTTCGGTCGGGCTGGGGGCGAGTCGGTCGGAGGGTGCGGCCTGTCGGTTCGCGTTGGGGCTCAGCTTGGGCGGCGCTGGGCGGTGGGGCGGAGGCGTTGGGGGAGTAGGAACTCTTGGGTTTCGCGGGTGTGGACTCGCTCGATGATCTCGACGGGGCCCAATGCGGCGAGGGCTTGCACTACTTCGTCGACGAGGCGCGGCGGTGCTGAGGCGCCGGCTGTCACGGCGATGGTCGAGGCGTTTTCCAGCCAGGTCGGGTCGATCGCCTCGGCGTCCTCGATGAGGTGGGCCGCGACGCCGGCGCTGGTCGACAGTTCCACCAGGCGGTTCGAGTTGGAGGAGTTCGCCGAGCCGAGCACCAGGACCAGGTCGGCCTCGTTCACCACTGCGGCGACAGCGGCCTGGCGGTTGCTCGTGGCATAGCAGATATCCTCGGCCCCTTGGCCTTTGATCTGCGGGAAGCGCTGCTTCAGGGCCTCGGCGATGGTCTCGACCTCGGCCACCGCGAGGGTCGTCTGGCTCAGGTACGTGAGCTTCGACGGGTCGGGGACCTGCAGTGCGGCGATCTCGGCGGTGCTCTCGACCAGCAGGGTCCGGTCCGGGGCGACGCCGATCGTGCCGACGACCTCTTCGTGGCCTTCGTGTCCGATGAGGATCACCGTGTCGCCGCCCTCGGCCGCCCGCTTGGCCTCTGCGTGGACCTTCGCGACCAGCGGGCACGTCGCGTCGATCGTGTCGAGCCCGCGTGCGGCGGCCTCGCGCTCCACCGCCGGGGCGACGCCGTGCGCGCTGAAGACCACGAGGGCGTCGTCGGGCACCTCGTCGAGCTCGCCCACGAAGACCGCCCCTCGCGCCTCGAGGTCGGCCACGACGTGCGCGTTGTGCACGATCTGGTTGCGCACGTACACGGGCGGGCCGTGGTCTTCGAGCAGTCGCTCGACGATCTCGATCGCCCGCTCTACGCCTGCGCAGAATGAGCGCGGCGCGGGGAGGAGCACTCGGCGAACTGTGTCGTGGGCCTTCAGTGCCATCGGTGTGTCTTCTCGCCGAAGCTCGCGAGTCATGAATTCGCCCCTTGGCCGAGCTTGCGGGCTGTCGATTCGCCCTCTTGGGGAGGCGTGAATCTGCCCTCTTGGCGAAGCTTGCGAGCCATCAGTTTGCTCTGTGGACCGTGCTCGCGGCCAGGTCCGTCAGTTCTTCCACGGCTTCGGGTCGCAGGCCCTCGACGTTGAGGCTGTTCGTGGCCGCGTCGGTGAGCATCTCGGCGGCGCGCCGGCTCGCCTGCCTGCCGCCGCATGCCTCGACGAGGTCGGCGGCGCGGCGCAGCTCGGTCTCGGTGAGTTGCACCGTGGAGCCGTAGATCGCGGCGAGCTCGGGCGCGTCGGGGTGCCCGGAGCCGAGTGCGGCGGTGACCGGGAGCGACTTCTTGCGGTTGCGCAGGTCCGAGTACACGGCCTTGCCGGTGACCGCAGGGTCGCCCCAGATCCCCAGCAGGTCGTCCACGTGCTGGAACGCCAGCCCGAGCCGGAACCCGAAGTCCCGCAGCGCATCCACCTGCTGGGCGGTGCCGCCGCCGAAGAGCGCGCCGAGCGCGGTCGCGCAGCCCATGAGCGAGGCGGTCTTCGCCTCGGACATCGCGACGCATTCGGCGAGCTCGACTCGCTCGCGGGTCTCGAACCGCGTGTCCTCGAGCTGGCCTTCGATGAGCGCCCGCACGGTCTGGGCCAGCAGGCCCGTGCCCGCCGGGACCTTGTCGCAGCCGGACTCGGCGATGACCTCGAACGCCAGCGCGTGCAGTGCGTCGCCGACGAGGATGGCGTCGTTGACGCCGTAGACCTTCCACGCGGTCGGGCGGTGCCGGCGCAGGCTGTCGCGGTCGATGATGTCGTCGTGGATGAGGGAGAAGTTGTGGACCATCTCGACGGCGACGGCCGCCGGGACGGCCTGGCGCCATCCCTCCTCGCCGCCGACGGCCTTGGCGGCCAAGAGGGTCAGGAGCGGGCGGAGGGCCTTGCCGGAGTTGGCCTGGACGGGCGAGCCGGAGGCGTCGGTCCAGCCGAAGTGGTAGGCGGCGATGCGTGCGGCGGGGGCGGGGAGCCGGGCGGCAGCGGCGCGGAGTCCCGCGTCGACGGCCTCGCGGGCGGCGGTGTGGTCGGTCAGGACGGTCAAGCGGGGCCTCCCTGGGCGGCGGGGTCTGCGGGAACGTGGTGGGGGCTGGGGCCTGTGCCGTCTGCTCGCAAGGCGGAGCGGTGTCTGCATACCGGTGGCAGGCACCGCGACGACGCGGCGAGTGGCGAACGGGCCGGATGGCGACCGGTCGGATTCGCGGCACGGGTACGGCGGGCCCGGGCGGCCGCCTCAGTGCGGAGGCGGCCGCCCGGGGTTCTCAGCGCCCGATCTCGACGTGCTCGAGGATGCCGAGCGCGTCCGGTACGAGGACTGCGACGGAGTAGTAGGCGCTCACGAGGTAGGACATGACGGCCTTCTCGTCGATGCCCATGAACCGCACGGAGAGCCCGGGTTCGTACTCGTCCGGCAGGCCGATCTGGTGCAGGCCGACGACGCCCTGCTCCGCCTCGCCGGTGCGCATGCAGAGGATCGACGTGGTGCGCGCGCCGGTGATCGGGATCTTGTTGCAGGGCAGCATCGGGATGCCGCGCCAGGCCGGGATGTGGTGCCCGTGGTAGTCCACCGTGGACGGGTAAATCCCGCGCTTGGTGCACTCGCGGCCGAAGGCGGCGATCGCCTTCGGGTGCGCGAGCAGGATCTCGGGCTTGCGGCGGCGGCTGATGAGCTCGTCGAGGTCGTCCGGGGTCGGCGGGCCCGAGCGGGTCGGGATGCGCTGGCTCAGGGCCGCGTTGTGGAGGAGGCCGAACTCCTTGTTGTTGACCATCTGGTCTTCCTGCAGTTCGCGCAGGGCCTCGACGGTGAGCCGGAGCTGCTGCTCCATCTGGTTCATCGGCTGGTTGTAGAGGTCGGCGACGCGGGTGTGGACGCGCAGCACGGTCTGGGCGACCGAGAGCTCGTACTCGCGCGGCGTGAGCTCGTAGTCCACGAAGGTGCGGGGCAGTTCCGGCTCGCCGGTGTGGCCCGCGGCGACGTCGATCGCGGCTTCGCCGTGCTTGTTGGCCTTCGCCGAGCGGCCGGCCTTGTAGCGCCGCAGGTGTTCGGCGAGCGCGGGGATCTGGTCGATGAGCTCTGCCGCGGCGGCGGCCGGGAGGGTGAGGACCGTGACCGGGGTCGCGGCCACGACGTCGTGGTCCCACTTGGCGTCGTCCTCGACGAGGATCTCCTCGCCGAAGTGGTCGCCGTCGACCATGAGCCCGAGCGAGGACTGGTCGCCGAACGGGCCGGCGCCGAACTGCTCGACGCGGCCGTGGGCGATGAGGTGCACGCCGTCGACCGGCCGGCCCTCCTGGGCCAGGTGCTCGCCGGACTGGACCTCGCGCTGCTCGAAGCGGTCGGCGAGCGCCGACAGCACTTCCTCGTCGTCGATGCCGCGCAGCTGCGCGATCTCGCCGAGTTCGGTGGGGATGACGCGGACGTTGTCCCCTTCGGTGGAGAACTCGACGCGCCCGTCGCCGACCGTGTGGGTCAGGCGCCGGTTGACGCGGTAGGCGCCGCCCTGCGTCTGGACCCACGGCAGGACCTTGAGGAGCCACCGGGAGGTGATCTCCTGCATCTGCGGCGCGGATTTGGTGGTGGTGGCGAGGTTGCGCGCAGCGGCGGTGCTGAGGCTGGTCTGGGGATGCTGACCGTTCGAGGTCTGCGTTGGAACGGCCGGCGTGCTGTCGACGACAGAGTCGGTCATGCAGTCACTTCCTCACATTGGGGCTGGTTTGGCTCGTAGAGCATCTTAGCGCTCATTAGAGACGGAAAGCCAATATTTCACCCATAAGGGTCATTATTGTGAGTACTCCGCGTCAATGACGTCGAAGCGTTCGATCGCCGTCTCGTACGCCACGGGGTCGATCGCGCCGCCGCGGCTGAACGGGTATTCGAGCTGGTAGGCGGCGAATAGCATGAGCGCCACCATGCCGGAGATGAGCCCCACCAGGACGAACTGGTACTTGCGGGTGGGGGTGCCGAGCGTCAGCATCACCGCGAAGACCAGGAGCGCACCGGGCACGAGGACCGTCCACATGGTCGGGCCGAGGCCCCGCTGGGCCTGGAACAGGCGGTCCGTGCGGTACGCCTCGACCTCGAGGACGCCGTCGCGCACGGTGTCCAGGCGCATCTGGACCGCGTCGTCGTCGGTCTGCGCGGTGGCCACGGGCGCGCGCATCGCGTCGAGCATCAGCAGGCCGGTCGACGGGACCGGGTCCTGGTGCTGCATCGCGGGCCACTCGGTCGCGATCACCTCGTCCGTGTAAGCCCGCACGGCCGCGCGGACCTCGTCCCGCTGCGCCGGTTCCAGCGCCGCGGCCGACCAGTACACGTCGACGAGTTCGTTGGCCTCCAGGAAGGTCACGTGGCCCGCCTCGTTCTTGTCCTCCCAGGCCGTGATGAGCACGAACGCCAGGACGATCGCGTACAACACCGTGAGCAGTTCGAACAGGGTCGTGCCCAGTTCGTTGTTGTGCCCGCGGGCCGTGGGCGGAGCGAATTTCTGGAGCAGTGCGACGACGACGCTCGCGGCTGCGACCACCACGAGCGCGAACAGCAGACCTTGCACCCAAATGGCCATTGTCCCTACCAAACCTCGTAAAGCAGAATATGCGTGTGGATACTAGTGAATTCGGAACATCGGCCCGGAGCCGGACATGCGACGCCTCATAGCGCTGGTGGTCGCCGCCGTCGTGCTGACGGTGCTGCCGGCGCTCGCGCTCGCCTTCGACGGCGGCCCCGCGTCGCCGGACCCGGCGGCCGAGGGGCGCGACGGCTACCCCGACTACCCGACCTGGCCGGACTATCCGACCTACTGCATTACCTACCCCGAGTACCCGACCTACCCCGACTACCCGGGGGAGCGGGCCGAAGGCCGGCACCACCATCACCACTGCCCTGAGCCGCCGGAGCCGCCGTCGCCCGAACCGCCTTCACCTGAACCCCCAACGCCGCCTTCGCATCAGCCGCCGGAACCGCCCTCACCCGAACCGCCGCCGTCTGAGCCGCCTTCACCCCCGGCCCCCGAGCCGCCGAGTCCGCCCGCGCCCGAACCGCCGAGCCCGCCCGCGCCGGAGGAGCCGGAGCCGGCGGACCCGGAGCCCGTGAGCCCCGACCCCGCGGCCCCGCCCGTCCCGCCCGCACCGGCGGCGGCGACGCCCACGCCCGTCGCGGACCCGCCGTCCGAGGACCCCGCCCCGCCGCAGCCCCCCGGGCCCCTGCCCGAGGCGCTCGCGGTCGAAGAGGAGGAGGCCCCCGAAGCGGTCGCGGACGACTCCGACGACGGCACGCCTCAGCGGCGCATGATCGCCGCCATGGTCGGGTTCGTCGTCGCCACCGGAGCCGGATCGGCGCTCTCGCGCCGCGTCGGCAGGTAGTCCCGCCACGACGGCGGCCGCAGTCCAGCGGTCGCCGTCGCGGGCAGCCTGAACTCCTTGGGAGCCAACGGGTCCGAAGGAGTGCTCTTCGGGAACGCGTTCGGTCCGCCCGCCGCGCCCGGGCCCGCGATCATGAGCGGCCGGAGCTTGTCGTCGTCGTAGCGGGCGGTGACGCGGTGCCAGTTGAGGATCGCCGCGTTCCAGTCCTGCAGGCTCACCACGTAGGCGTCGAGCGCCCGCCGCGCGTCCGAGTCGAGCTCGAGCTCCGCGACGACCGGCGGCAGGTCGTTCTCGGCGATGAACTGGAACTGCTCGACACGCGCCGTCATAAGCGCGTTGACGACGTCCATCGCCTCGACCGGCCCGCAGTCGAGGTACTCCTCGACGACCGTGACGGCGTTCGCGATCTGGCCCTCGAACTCGGTCTCCTTGCGGTACGAGAAGAGGTCGTTGACCAGGCACGACTGGTCCATCGCGGCCGTCTCCATCGCGCGGATCGGCCGGGACTGGAACACCGCGTCCGGTATCTCGCGGCCGGCCTTCAGCCTCGCGAGCGCCATGGTGAGGTCCGAGCCGAACGTCCGGCGCCGCATCTCGATGTAGTCGACCGGGTCGGGCACCCGGTTCTGGTTCTCCGAGTGCAGCTCCCAGAGCCAGGACTCGATCATCACCGTGACCGCGCCCTTGAACTCCGCGCGCGCCCGCTCCTCGAATTGCGAGGCGGTGCGCCGCCACAGGTCGGCCAGCCCCATCTCGATCGGGTTGGCCGGCACCGGGGTCGGGCCCAAGTCCAGCGGCAGGAACTCCAGGAGCCGCCGGTGCTGCGCGATCGCGGGGGCCAGGTTGCGCCCGCGCCCGAACACCGCCGGGTAGTAGTCGTCCCCGTAAGTGCCCCAGGCGAGCCAGTCCGCAGAGGTGTCCAGCTCCGCCTGCTCCGCATCAGGGGCGATGCCCGCCGAGCAGATCGCGAAGTCGAAGCCGAGGAACTGCTCCCGGTCCCACAGGCCCGAGCCCGGCAGCGCCGGGTCGGGCGCGAGGAACCCCATCGCCGACGCCCACTCCTCGCCGTGGCGCCGGGCCTGGTCGAGCAGCGGGTTGAGCCGCAGCTCGTACGGCAGGTGGATCTCCGGGATCGTCATCGGGCCGACCTCGCGGAACGGCTCGCGCGCATGCTGCTTCAGCCCCGACAGCGAGATCCGGGCCGCGCCGGTCCCGATCCCGTTGGGGCCGCCCAGGACCCGGTCCGCCGCGTCGTTCATGTACCGGCTGGAGCGCATGTGCCATTCGTGGCCGCCGGCCTGCCAGTCCTGGAGCCCCTTGGCGTACAAGCCGATCGCGTGCTGCTCGGACGGGGAGAGCCGCCGGTCGGCGGCGAGGATCGGCAGTTCGGTGAGAGCCGTGTTCTCGAACTGGTGGAGCCGCGAGGTGAGGATGTCGTTCACCAGGTTCGCGGCCTCCTGGGTCCCCATGCCGAGGAACCGCTCGAAGACCAGCACGGCGTTGGCGTTCTCGCCCTCGTCGGTGACCTCGCGCTCGTAGGAGAACAGGTCGTTGCGCAGGTGCACGCCGTCGCTGAACGTGTCACGCAGGACCTCGAGCGGCCGCTCGTACGCGACCGCGTCCGGCACCTCCGCGCCCACGGCGTACTCGACGATCCCCGCCGACCACGGTGCACCGCCGACCTTGCGGCGCATCTCGATGTACTCGATCGGGTTCGCGACCCGGTCGGTCGTGATGTTCGTGAGCTCCCACATGGACTCGAACAGGAGATTGATCGTGCTCTCGAGGAACCGCTTGCGCCAGCCCATCGACATCGACGGCGCCGTGCGCCGCCACAGGTCGATCAGGCCGAGCTCGACCGGGTTCTCCGGTTCGGGCGGCTCGCTGAGGTCGAGCGGCATGAACAGCGGGATGCGGTCGAGGTACGCCTTGGCGCCCTTCATGTCCCGGGTCCGCTTGAACGCGTCGAGGAAGTGGTCGTCGAAGAAGAACACCCACACGTACCAGTCGGTGACGAGGTCGAGTGCGGGCGCGTCGCAGTCGGGATGCGTGTACGCGCACAAAAGACCGTAGTCGTGCCGGTCGAGCTCGGCCTCATCCCAGATGACGCCGCCTCCCTCGGCCGGGGCGTCGAGCATCCCCATCTCCTTGGCCCACACGCGCGCATGCGCGCGGGCGCCCTCGACGTTCGGATTCAGACGCGCTGGATACGGAAGATAGAACACTGGCAACACGAACGGGTGATTTTCCGCCATATCACTCCTTAGGGGCGAAACCGGCTGATTGCAACGCCGTTCACTGTAAGCCCTCCGAAGGCGCGCCGCCACCCCCAGTAGGGGTGTCCCCGGGCGGTGGCTATTGGCCGACTGTCGCCTCGTGGATGATGTCGCGCGATTGGGATTCGACGGTCGGGCGCATCGGGTCTCGCCGCCAGGCCGGGTGCCATTCCTCGGCCTTGGTCGGAGGTTCGGTGAGGACGGCTATGAGCCGGGGGCCTGCTTTGGTGAGTTCGTCCGCGGTGAGGCGGTGGAGGGTCGGGTCGGGGTTCGAGCGGAAGACGGTGAAGCGGACGCGGTCGCCCCTGCCGATGCCGATGTAGAACTCGCCGAGTTTCGTCCAGTCGGGGGAGGCGGCGGTGTCGTCGCGGCGGCTGATCTCGATCACCGGGTCGCCGCCTCGAGTTCGAGGCGAAGGGCCGCAAGGGGGTTCGGGGGAGTCGGGTACGGACGCGGTTTGCGGCGGCGGTGGCGGGCGGGGGTGCGGGAGTGAGGTCGCGCGTGGCGGTGGAGCTTGAGGTCGGTTGTCGTGATCTCGCCGGAGTCGAGTGCGGCGGCGCGCTGCGATGCGGTGGCGGTGTAGAGGAACAGGCGGGCCGCGGATTCGCGGACGGTGCAGCCGTGATCGCCCCAACGGTCGCCGCACCAGTCGCAGCGGAGGCGGCCGAAGCCCAGCCAGGTGCGGTAGGGCCGGTGGAGTTGCAGGTCGATTTTGGTTCGGGACGGAACCGGGTCGACGGGTACGCTGATGAGACCCATGAGAAGTCCGTTTCTCTGAGGTAAAGCGGCCCGCGCTGGGTGACTCCGCCAAGAATCTGTCCCAGCGCGGGCCGCGGTCTATGTGAACCTTGCCCGTTTATCGCTGTTGCGATCTACATCGCTATACTGATGCAAATCATCATTGATGTCAAGTATCACTGCGGCGATTCGATCGAGCGCTCGATGCCTGACTCGCGACTCGGCTCTCGGAAGGCGGCAGGGATGGCAGAACCGAAGGACCCCACATGGCGGGCCAAGTGGCTCGGTCAGAAGCTTCGTGACCTGCGCAAGAACAAGAAGCTCGCGGTCTCGGACGTAGCGGATTACCTCGGGGCCGGCACGGCGACGGTCAATCGGTATGAGGCGGGAACCTTCCCGGTCAAGACCGATGTCCTGGTGATGCTCATGAATCTCTACGGCGTTGCGGAGCGCCGCGAGCGATCGGAGCTCATCCAGCTTGCTGAAGAGGTCGCCCAGCGGGGGTGGTGGGACAGCCTCGTTTCCAAACCCGCGTTCGCGGACTTCGTATGGGCGGAGAACAACTCCCGCGCGATCCATGACTTCCAGATCTCGATCTTCTCCGGCTTGCTGCAGCACCCTGACTACGCGGAGCGGCTCATCCAGACCGGATCCTCGGAGAAGTCGAAGGGCGAGGTCGCCAAGTTGATCGAAGCGAGGCTTCAACGAGGTGAGCTGCTGCGGAGGGTCAACGGCCCGACTGCTCGCTTTCTCATCCATGAGGCGGTCTTGCACCAGCGGCTGCCGAATGCGCCCTCAGTGGTGCACGAGGCTCAGCTCGAGCACCTACTAGAGCTCGGCGAGCTGCCAAATGTCAGTATCCGGGTCTTTCCGCTCTCATCGGCGACCCACAACGTCCGAGCGGTGACCAGCAGCTTCACCATTCTTGAGATGCACGAATCCTGGCCTACGCTGCTTCATGCGGAGACTCCCGTGGGCGCGGTGGTTGCGGAGACACCTGACATAGACTCGTTTATAGGCGTCTACGAGGTGCTTTGGCAGGATGCCTTGGACGAGAAGCGGACATCCAGCTTGATATCGAAGAGGTTGAAGGAAGTGGAACAATGAGTCATGATGCTGGTGTCGATGCTCGCTGGGCGCGTGGTGTGTTCCGGAAGAGCAGCCGCAGCAACGGCTCTGGTGATGGCAACTGTGTTGCGGTCGCTGTCCAGGGCGGCGAGGTTGCGATGGGGGACACGAAGAGTCCTGTCGCCGACACCTATGCCCATCTCCGCGTTAGCTCCGCCGACCTCCGAGGGCTTCTCGCTGCGATCAAGGCTGACGCTCCCCGTTAGACGAGCCCGTCCGCGACGATCACACCATCTCCAAGGAGTTGAAGTGAGCGATACGTTCAACAGTCAGACAGTTTCGTGGGGCCGTCAGCTGTTCCGGAAGAGCAGTCGGAGCAACGGCGGTTCGAGTGGCAACTGCGTCGCGGTCGCTGTCCATGGCGATGAGGTTGCGGTGGGGGACACCAAGACTCCTCTCGCCGACTCCTACGCCCACCTCCGCGTCAGCTCCGCTGACCTCGGCGGGCTTCTCGCCGCGATCAAGGCTGGAACGATCGCCTAGACCGCCCCACGCGCGCGAGCGCCTTCCGGCGATCTGGGCCGGACCCGTCGCATAACCCGGCCCACCCACGAAGAAACCAAGCGCGCTTCCCGTTGTTTTGGGAAGCGCGCCTTCGTGTTCCGTGGATAGCCAGGCTCAGGCGACCGTGAGCCGATCGGTCAAATCGGCCGGGGTGTCCGGCGGGAGGGTCACGCTCTCGAGGAGCCACCGAAGGATCGGTACGTGCTCCGCAGCGACGGGCACACCCGCCCGGACCAGGGCGCTCACGAAATCGGCCGCAGCAATCGACAGCTCGCCCACGACCACCTTCTCCCGCAGCGCGTCCACCACGCGCTGGGCGAGCGACGGCGCGTACTTGCGCACCTGCTCCACCAGCGTGGTCCTGTAATCGTCTTGCACTGTGCTCCTCGATTCCTAGAACAAGAGGCGGGCCTATGAGCCGGCCCCCGGCTCGGCCCATGAATCTGATCATGAATCTGCCCACGGCGCTGCCCTGTATCCGCATTGCCGGTGCTCACCCCGTGTCCGGTTCCTGGCGCGAGCTGTCGAGTGCGGGAATCGGGAGAGTGCGGACTACTTAGCACACGCGAAACATTCACCGCTCGATCGCGTAACAGGTCCGGGCGAATCTAGACGCCAGTCGGGGACTGACAGCGTCGTCGCCCAGACAGCGCGCGGCGGGCGGGCTTGCGGGAAACGCAAGACAGCGAGCCCACCGCCGCCTACGCAGTCAGTCCAGCACCGGGAGGTCCAGCGCGTGAAGGTCGCGATCGTCGGTTACGGCATGGCCGGGGCCCGCATCGCCCGCGAGCTCGGGCGGCGCGGGGTCGAGGTCACCGTCTTCGGAGACGAGCCCCAGGCCGCCTACAACCGCATCCTGCTCTCGAGCATGATCGCGGGCAAGCAGACCGAGGACGAGATCGCCCTGCCGGTCCCGCCCGCGAACGTCGAGGTGCGCCTGGGCGAAGCGGTCGAGACCGTGGACCTCGAGGCCAAGACCGTCAACGGCGTCGCCTTCGACAAGCTGGTCCTCGCCACCGGCGCGGACGCGTTCGTCCCGCCGATCCCGGGCCTCGACCCCCTCCCCACCGGCGCCTACGTCCTCCGCACGATCGAGGACGCCCGCTCCATCCTCGACGAGGCCGCCAACCGCGCCAGCGCGATCGTGCTCGGCGGCGGGCTCCTCGGCCTCGAGGCCGCGCGCGGCCTCGCCAAGCGCGGCATGGACGTCACCGTGGTCCACGCGGCCGGGCACCTCATGGACCGGCAGCTCGACCAGCTGGGCGCGAAGGTCCTCGCCGACTCCTACGCCGAGGTCGGCGTCCAGTCGGTCGTGGACGCGCAGACCACCCGGGTCATCCACGGCGACGACGGCCTCACGCTCGTGCTCGCGGACGGGCGCACCGTCACGGGCCAGCTCATGGTCGTGTCGTGCGGGATCCGCCCCAACGCCGACCTGGCGCGCTCGATCGGGATCGAGTGCGGCCGGGCCGTGAAGATCGACGACCAGTGCCGCACCTCCCACCCGGACGTGTTCGCCGTGGGCGACTGCGCCGAGCACCGCGGCATCCCCTACGGGCTCGTGGGCCCGGCCTGGGAGCAGTCGGACGTCGTGGTCGACCTCCTCTCCGGGGTGAACCCGGACGCGGCCTACGAGGGCTCGCGGCTGGTCACCCGGCTGAAGGCCTCCGGGATCGAGCTCGCCGCGATGGGCGAGGTCGAGGGCGACGAGGTCGTCTCCTTCGCCGACCCGACGCGGGGCACGTACGCCCGCTTGGTGATCGACGCCGAAGGCCGCCTCGCGGGGGCGGTCATGCTCGGCGACAACCCCATGGTGGGCCAGGTGGTCCAGTTGTTCGACACCGGTGACCCGGTGCCGCACGACCGCCGCACCCTCCTGATGGGCCGCCCCGGCGAGTCCGTGTCGGTGGCCCCCGATACCCCGGCGTCCATGTCCGACGAGGTCGTGGTCTGCCGCTGCAACAACGTTACGAAAGGGGTCCTGGGCAAGGCGTTCCTCAATGGAGCGCGCACGCCCGAGGCCCTGTCGGAGGCCACGCAGGCCTCGACCGGCTGCGGCACTTGTGCCGAAGACGTCGCCGGCCTGTGCAAGTGGCTGAACAGCACCGTCGCTGGAATCGGTCAGGCTGCCGAGCAATTGAATGAGGTGTCAGCATGAGCAAGTTGGTAGTCATCGGCGACGGCATGGTCGGCCGCCGGTTCCTGGAGGCGGTCACCCAGCGCGACCCGTCCTGGGAGGTCACGGTCCTCTGCGAGGAGCCCCGCCCGGCCTACGACCGGGTGCGCCTGTCGGCGTTCTTCGACGGGGTCAGCGCCGAGGAGCTCTCGCTCGCCTCGGAGCTCGACGGCGTGGACGTGCGCCTCGGTGAGGCGGCCGTGTCGATCGACCGCGAAGCCAAGGTCGTGCGGTCCGCCTCCGGCGAGTACGCCTACGACAAGCTCGTGTTCGCCACCGGCTCTTATGCGTTCGTGCCCCCGATGGAGGGCGCCGACCTCGAAGGCGTGTTCGTCTACCGCACCATCGAGGACCTCGAGGCGATCAAGGCCCACTCGCAGGGCCGGCGCCACGGCGTGGTCATCGGCGGCGGGCTCCTCGGCCTCGAGGCCGCGAACGCGCTGAAGCTCCTCGGGCTCGAGACGCAGATCGTCGAGTTCGCCCCTTGGCTCATGGCCCGCCAGCTCGACGAAGCGGGCGGCGGCATCCTCAAGCAGCACATTGTGAAGCTGGGCATCGGCGTCGACTGCGGCACCGGCGGCACGAAGATCGAGGCGGTCGACGGGCGTCTGCGGATGGAGACCAACCGCGAAGGCGTCGCGTACGACACCGACCTGATCATCTTCGCGGCGGGCGTGCGCCCCCGCGACCAGCTCGCCCGCGACTGCGGCATCGAGGTGGGCGAGCGCGGCGGCATCATCACCGACCTGTCCTGCCAGACCTCGGACCCGGACGTGTACGCGATCGGTGAAGTCGCGGCGATGGAAGGCATGTGCTACGGCCTCGTGGCCCCTGGCTACTCGATGGCCGAAGTGGTCGCGGACCGGCTCGCGGGCGGCGAGGCGACGTTCCCGGGCGCCGACATGTCGACGAAGCTGAAGCTCCTCGGTGTGGACGTCGCCCAGTTCGGGGCGATGGAGGGGCCGCTCTCCACCACGTACCTGGACCCGGCGCACGGCACGTACGCCAAGCTGATCCTCTCCGACGACGCCCAGACGCTCCTGGGCGGCATGCTCGTGGGCGACGCCGAGCCGTACCCGCTGCTGCGGGCCTCGGTGGGCGGCAAGGTCCCCGGGAAGCTCGCGGACCTCCTCGGCGGCGGCGAGATCGAGGGCGCCCTGCCCGACGGCGCGCAGGTCTGCTCCTGCAACGCGGTCACCAAGGGCGACATCATGGGCGCCATCCACGAGCAGGGCTGCACCGACGTGGGCGAGCTCAAGGCCTGCACCAAGGCCGGCACCTCGTGCGGATCGTGCATCCCGATGCTCAAGCAGCTGCTGAAGGAAGGCGGCGTCGAGGTCTCCAACGCGGTGTGCGAGCACTTCACGCAGTCGCGGGCCGAGCTGTTCGACATCGTCAAGGTCACCGGCATCACCACGTTCTCCGAGCTCATCGCCCGGTACGGGACCGGCGCGGGCTGCGACCTGTGCAAGCCCACGGTGGCGTCGATCCTCGCGAGCCTCTCCAACGGGCACATCCTCGAAGGCGAGCAGGCGTCCCTCCAGGACACCAACGACCACTTCCTGGCGAACATGCAGCGCAACGGCACCTACTCGGTGGTCCCGCGCATCCCCGGCGGCGAGATCACGCCGGACAAGCTGATCGTCATCGGCGAGGTCGCCAAGGAGTTCGACCTCTACACGAAGATCACGGGCGGCCAGCGCATCGACATGTTCGGCGCGCGCGTGGAGGACCTGCCGAAGATCTGGCGCAAGCTCGTGGACGCGGGCTTCGAGTCCGGCCACGCCTACGGCAAGGCCCTGCGCACGGTGAAGTCCTGCGTCGGCACCGACTGGTGCCGCTACGGCGTCCAGGACTCGGTGAAGATGGCGATCGACCTGGAGCTGCGCTACCGCGGGCTGCGCAGCCCGCACAAGCTCAAGTCCGCCGTCTCGGGCTGCGCGCGCGAATGCGCCGAGGCCCGCGGCAAGGACTTCGGGATCATCGCGACCGAGCACGGCTGGAACCTGTACGTGGGCGGCAACGGCGGCTTCACGCCGCGCCACGCCGACCTTCTTTTGTCCGACGTGGACACTGAGACGCTGGTGCGGACGATCGACCGGTTCCTGATGTTCTACATCTCGACCGCCGACCGGCTCCAGCGCACCTCGAAGTGGGTCGAGGGCCTCGAAGGCGGCATCGACTACCTCCGCGAGGTCATCGTGGACGACAAGCTGGGCATCTGCGGCGAACTCGACGCGCTCATGGAGAAGCACGTCGAGAACTACGCGGACGAGTGGAAGGGCGTCATCGACGACCCCGAGAAGCTCCAGCGCTTCGTGTCCTTCGTCAACGCCCCGGAGGCCCCGGACCCGAAGATCGAGTTCGAGACCGTCCGCGGCCAGAAGTTCCCGGCCGGGACCACCGAGCGCTCGCACAGCACGCCCGTCGCTCTCGGCACTCCGACAAGGAAGTGATCAGAATGCAAACCATCTGCCGGTTCGATCGCATCATTCCCGGCCGCGGAGTGGCCGCCCTCCTGGAGGACGGCACCCAGGTCGCGGTGTTCCGCCTCCACGACGACAGCCTCTACGCCCTGTCCAACCTGGACCCGTTCATGGACGCCAACGTCATGAGCCGGGGCCTGGTGGGCGACCGCGGCGGCGAGCCGATCGTCACCAGTCCCCTGCTCAAGCAGGCGTTCTCGCTCAAGACCGGCATCTGCCTCGACGACGAGACGGTGGCCCTGGAGGTCTTCGCCGTCGAGGTCCTCGACGGGCAGGTCCGCGTCGGCGTCAACTCGGAAGTGAAAGCGAGCGCCTGATGGTCGCAGCCCCTGCCCCCTCCCGCGAAGCCGTCGACTCGACGCTGGCGCCGCTGACCGGCTACACCGTGGCCGTCACCGCCCAGCGCCGCGCCGACGAGCTGGCGACCCTCCTCGAGCGCCGCGGCGCCCGGACGATCGTCGCCCCGACGCTGCGCATCGTCCCGCTGCCGGACGACGAGGCGCTGCGAGCGGCCACAGTGGAGCTCATCCGCGAAGCCCCCGACCTCGTGGTCGCGACCACCGGCATCGGCTTCCGCGGCTGGCTCGAGGCGGCCGAGGGCTGGGGCATGGGCGACGACCTGCTCACCGTGATGGGCCGCGCGCGCATCCTGTGCCGCGGCCCCAAGGCCCTCGGCGCGGTGCGCGCGGCGGGCCTCACCGAGGAGTGGACCGCGCCGAGCGAGACCGGCGACGAGGTCGTCGAGTACCTGCGCGAGAGCGGCGTCAACGGCCAGCGGGTCGCGATCCAGCTCCACGGCGACCCCGCCGAGGACTTCATCCAGACCGTGCGCGACGGCGGCGGCGCGGCCGTCGCCGTCCCGGTCTACCGCTGGACCCTGCCCACCGACATCACGCCCGTGCAGCGCCTCGTGGACGCCATCTGCGCCCGCCGCATCGACGCCGTGACCTTCACGTCCGCGCCCGCCGCGAACGCGCTGCTGCGCATCGCGGGCGACCAGGCCGCGGACATGCTCGAGGCGTTCCGCGCCTCGGCCGAGGACAACGGGGTCCTCTCCGTCTCGGTCGGCCCGATCACCGCCGCGCCGCTCACCCGACTCGGCGTCGAATCGGTGCAGCCGCAGCGGGCCCGCCTCGGCGCGCTCGTGCGCACCGTCGCCTCGGCCCTGCCCAAGCGCTCGCGCAAGCTCCAGCTCGCGACCGGGCACAGCATCGAGCTGCGCGGCCACATGGTCCTCCTCGACGACCAGCCGTTCCAGCTCCCGCCCGCGCCGATGGCCGTCATAAGAGCGCTGGCCTCCGCGAACGGCAAAGTGCTCTCCCGCGCCGAGCTCCTCGGCCACCTGCCGCGCGGCGCCGACGGCCACGCCGTGGAGATGGCGGTGACCCGCCTGCGCGACGCCGTCCACCTGCGGTCCTGTGTGGAAACAGTGATCAAGCGCGGCTACCGCTTGAACCTGGAGGTCTGACCCGACGGGTGGTCGACACGGTGGCCGAGGCGGAATATGGTGGTGTGCCACGCGATGCGCGCCGAACGCCGCATCGTCCCCCGTGCCGCACCCGTACCCTCCGGAGCCGCGATGACCTTCGACGCCGACCGATACCGAGCGGAAGTCCTTCGTCCGCTGCGGCTTCGCCCGGGCTTACTGCCGTCGTCCTTCGAAGCCAAGTACGGACTGTTCGAGCCGCTCACCGGTGAGGCGCTGGCGGTGCATGCGGAGGAGGTCCGCCGCTTCTGGGCCGTCACCGCCGGCGGCGTCGGCACGCTCGCGGAGGTATGCGCCCGGCTTGCGGCGAGCGACGATCCCGGGTCGGACCGGCGGTTCGAGACCGCCCACACAGGCACGTACGAATCCACTGCCTCCGCGTCCGGTCTCGAGACCGACGCTCGTCCCCGGCCGGTCGACGGACCGGTGCCGCCCGTCCGTGAAGCGGCGGAACCGGATCCCGTACCTGGCGTCGAACCGCCGGTGGTGGAGCACCCGCCCAGGGCGCGTTCCGAACGCCGGTCCGACCCCGGCCCGGCCGTTCCCGCGCCGGCACCGGTGGCGGAGGTGCGCGCGGAATGGCTCTCCGACCATCTGCGGGTCGCCTGGGAATGGCCTGAGGGTGTCAACTGGGTCCGCGTGACCCTGGTGCCGGGCAGGCGCACCGCGGCCGAGATCGTCAGCGGGATCGTCGACGCGGGGAGTCGGGACGAGTTCCTCCCGGAGGGCTTCCAGACCCGGAACCTCTCGCGCAACCAGTACTTCGCCCAAGGCGGCTGCGTCCTCCCGTGGGAAGGCCCGCCGGGGTCGGCGCAGATCCGGTCGCTGCGCCGCGGACCCGACGGCGACACGATCCTCTCCGAGCCCGTCGAAGTCCGTGTGTCGCCGCCGCGGATCACCGTCACCTGGACAGCCGAGCCCCCGCCTCGGTTCGCGTCGCGCGACCGCAAGCGCACCTGGATAATCCGCGGCAGCATCGAAGGCGACGGGACCGACCTCGAGCTCGCCGTCGTCGCACAGCGCGGCACCGTCGTCCCCTCCCGACTCGAACAGCGCGCCATCATCTCGCGCATCCCCATCGGCGGCCTGCTCGGCGGATTCGACTTCCCCGTGGAGGTCCCCGCCAAGCTCGGCCGCCCCTACACCTTGCGCTGCTTCGTGATCGGCGACCGGCACGTCGAGGTCGTCGACCCCTCGTTCACGACACTGAAAGGCTGACCATGAGCGCATCCAGGCCAACCCTGCGCTGCCCCTTCTGCTATCGCGCCATCGCCAGCCGCAAGGCGGTCATGTACCGATGCTCCGGGAGGAACCGACCCGGACTGGAGGCCTGCGAGATCACGGTCGACCCCGACCGGAGGCGCGAGACCGGATACCAGGGCGCGTCCCGGCGGGTCTTCGCGATCCAGCCCGGGCTCCCGCTTCTCCGCCCGCCTCGTATCGCCGACTGCGACCAGTGCGGCGCCCCGTCCGGTGAGCGGGCCTGCCCGCACTGCCACTCGACCCTGCCCTCCGACTTCACTCAGTCCAAGAGCCCCCTGATCGCGATCGTCGGCGCATACGGCACTGGCAAGACCGTCTACTTCACCGTCCTCGCCCACCAGCTCCTGGACAAGTTCGGCTCCCGATTCGGCTCCTCAGTGGAGCTGTTCGGGGACCAGCAGGGCGGCAGCGAGTCCGGCCGGGACTGGATCAACGGGAACATCGACACGCTCATCCACACGCGGCATCTGTTCCCGCAGACCTCACGGGCCGTGGACGGCCGCAAGGAGCCGGTCGTGATCCAGTGGAGGCACCGCACCCAGCTGGGTGTGAAGAGCAACTACCTCTCGTTCTACGACACTGCCGGGGAGGACCTGGGCGGGCAGGATCGCGCCCGCGACCTCAAGTACCTGTCCGCCGCTGACGCGGTCCTGGTGCTGCTCGACCCGTTCACCCTCAAAACAGCCCGGGACGAGATCGCCGACCAGACCGGACTGCCGGACTCCGCGCCCGAACCGCCCGAAATGGTCCTCCAGCGGGTCACCGAGGCACTGCGCGAGAGCCACCGGTCGTTCCGCCGCGGGCAGATCCGCATGCCGGTCGCGGCCACATTCGCGAAGATCGACGCGTTCTTCGAGCACATCCCCTCCCAGTCGCCGATCCGCCGCGTCGCCGAGACCGGGACCGGGTTCGACGAGCAGGAGAGCCTCGAGATCCACGAGCACGTCCGCACTCTCCTCGAACGCTGGGACGGCATGAAACTCGACCAGCACCTGAGCATGAACTACAGCGACTTCCGGTACTTCGCGGTCTCGGCCCTCGGCGAGCCCCCGGACTACGAGCAGTCGCGTGTCAGCCCGCGCGGTGTGCGGCCGCTGCGCGTCGAGGACCCGCTGCTGTGGCTGCTGTCGCGCCTCGGCACCGTCCCGGTACTCAAAGGACGCTGAACCGTGGGTTTCGAGCGCCTCGTGTACACCGACTGCCTGCCCGGAGAGAGCCTCTCCGGGCAGGCCGGGCTCGGCTTCCGGGCCGCCTCCCCGGGCGCCGACGGCGTCGTCCAGGACACCGCGTCCCGCCAGCTCCTGTACGAGGCCCCCGAGGAGTGGATGCGCCGCGAGCGGCCCGTCGAGGACTACCCGCCGATGCTCGCCCACCTGCACCGCGGCGACTGGTACTGCACGGCCCTCGGCGCCTACCTCGGCCGGGAGCGCAAAGGCAACCGCCAAGGCAACCACCTCACCGAGATCATCTGCACCCGAGACGGATCCGACTACCGTGGCCTGCGGCCCGCGCAGCTCGCGGCCGCGGACTTCTGGCTCCGCGCCGACCCCGGCCGCACCGACCTCGACACGGTGGCGGACGACTGGGATTTCGGCGACCGCACCGCCGACGCCGCTTTCGCCGCGGTCATGGCCGCTCCGAAATGGCGCGACCGACTCGCCGTCGCGCTCACCGTCCTCGGCGACCCCGCCTTCGAGGGCCGGCTCATCCTCGTCAGCGAAGACCTCGAAGAGGTCCTGAACTGGATCACCACCGCCACCCTCCTCCTGCCCCGGCGCCTCGCGCAGCGCATCGGCTTCAAGGCCTTCACCACCCGCCCCTACTTCGGCGACTTCGCGGCCATCGCCATCCGCCCCCAGACCGCCGCCGGGCTCCAGCTCTCCGGCTCGGCCGTCATCGACCTCACCGGTGGCGGCGACCAGGGGCCCGAACCAGGTCCCATCGAGCAGACCTGGCTCGCCCAGCTGGGCCTCGTCGACCACCTCGACCTCACCGACGCGGTCGAACTCGCCGACGACTCCGGTCTCACCCCCGCCGCCGCGCAGGACCTCGCCCTCGCCGTGTTCGCCGGCCGAGCCCTCTCCTTGACCCATGCCAGCGCCGTCGCGTCCTGGCTCGCCCGCTGCCCGCCCGAACGCCACCGCGCCTACGCCACCCCCGCCATCACCGCCGTCCTCGACCTGCCCGACCGGCCCCGCCCGCTCCTGCTCGAACTCGACCGGCTTGCCACGAGCGGACGCCCGACCCCCGGCACCGCCGCGATCCGACTCGACCTCATCGCGGAGGAACTGCGGTCCGCCCAGGGCGGCAGGCCGATCGCGACCGCGCCGATCGAACCCCTCGGCCGCGGCCTGTGGGACCTCGACGCCGACCGCGCCGCTTCGGCGCTGCTCCTCGACATGCTGCGCACCGGCCGGTCCGAGGCCCTCGACGCCGTGCTCAGCGTCGCCGACCGCTTCGCCCTCGCCAGAGTCGACCTCCACCAGGAGACACCCGACGCGGTCGAGCGGTACCTCGCCGCCTGGGAGGCCCGCCCGAGCCTGTCCCCGAGCAGCTCCTACCGGTACGAACTGCACGAAGCACTCCTGCGCCGCCTCGACCGCCGCTGCGCGGGCGACCCGGCCGCGCTCGCCCGAACCGCCGAGACCTGGTTCACTCAGCTGCTGACCTGGTTCGACCCCTCGCCCCTCGGCAGCCCCGTCTACCGCGCCTGCCTCGCCGAAGCGGGCGCGAGAGCGAACGACGATGGCCTGGAGCAGGGTCTGTTCCAGCAGATCAGGTCGGTGCGACCGGACGATCTGACCGCCGCCGCGTCCGCGCTCTTCGAACGGAGGGCGCGGATCCGACCACAGCTGATACGGCGGCTCTTGGACGCAGGGCCGTCGTCGCCGTTCGGCCCGGTCCTGATGGGACGGCTGCTCGACCCCGGGATCGTCGAAGTCGGCGACGCCGTGCTGGCATTGGAGAACCTGCGGATCACCGTCGAACGCGGGCTCTGCGACCCCAGCTCCGAGACCGGGCGCGCGGCCGCGGCGGCGGATCCCGATTCCGGCCGCCCCCTGGAGCAGGCCGACGTGGTCGCCCTGGCCCGGCACGCGCCCTGGATCCTCGACCGCATCACCGGCCGGGTGGTCGATGCGTTCCTGGACATGGAGGGCACCGCATCGGCGGTCGCGGCGCTGAACAAGTGCGGCCCCGATCTGCGCGCTGACGTCGAGGAGGCGATCCGGGACCGGCTCAAGCGCTCCACCTGGACGCCCGCGCAGTTCGCCCTCGGCATCGCCCTGTACCGGCGCAAAGCCCCTCCGCTGCGCCGCTCGATCGCCTCCTACATCAGGGACGAGGCCAAGTACCTGTCCGTCGCGGGGACCGAGGGGGTGATCGCGAACCTCGGCAACAACTCCACTTGGCGCGGGACCCTTCGCCTGGTCCTCGCCGAGGCCAAGAACGACAAGGCGCTCGCCGTCCTGACCCGGGGAGGCAGCTGATGCCGTTCCTGTTCCTGATCGTCGCCCTCGCCCTCGCCCCCACCGCCATCGCGCTCGTCCTGCTCAACCTGGTCGACCTCGGGCCCTTCTACGCCTTTGACGCCGCCGTCGGCGGCCTCGCCGGAGCAGGCGCCTGGGTCGCCGCGTCGATCCGCTGGGCCGCGCATGACCTGGTCGAGGCCGAACCGGACCCGGCGAGCGCGACCCGTCGCCGCTACCGGATCATCCAGCCGTACCCGCGCGGTCGCGTGTTCGCCGACATCCGCGGCCACTGGCGCGCGGTGCTGCACACCGGAAGGCGGCTACTGGGATGGACCACCTGGCTCGGACCGCTCGTGTGGGTCGCCCTCTGGCCCGGCTTCGCCATCCTCCTGATGTGGTGGCTCGCCGCGGCTGCGGCACTCGCGGCGCTCGCAACGGCCTTCACCGCGGTCGCGCTCGCGGTCACCGGAGCATGGCGTCTCCTGTGGATGGCCGTGACGCCGCTGCTGCGCCTGGCCCACCGCAGGCACCGCCACCGCACCGGCGGTGTGGTGTGCACGAACGGGAAGTGCCTGCGCGCAGGCCCACGCCCGGCCTACGACTGCGGCCGCGACTGCGACGCCCGGCTCGACCGATACCCGTCCGCAGCCGGTGTGCTGTGGACGAGGGACCGCCACGGGCACCGCCGTTCGACCCTGCCGTTCCTGGGCCGCGCAGCTCCCGCCTATTGCCCATACTGCGGACGCGCCCTAGGCAAGGGCGCCGACCGCGACGCGCACCGCCAAATCCTTGTCACCGGCGCGTCAGAGGAGGGCGGCACCGCATTCGTCACCCGCGGGCTCCGCCAGCTCCTCGAATCGAGCGCTGACGGCCCGAAACCGCTCGCCGCGGCCTTGGGCCGGGCCGCCACGCCGCTCGTACCCGGTGGCCCGCGCCCCGATACCGTTGCAATACGTCTCCATCGCATGGCCGGCACTCCGATCCGACTGCATTGCAAGGTGGCCGCAGCCGAATACCTTGACACTGTCGAAGCGAGCCGCGACCTCCCCGCCTTCGACGAATGCCATGCGGCCGCATTCGTCATTCAAGTCGAGCAGGGACGCGTCGTCGAACCCGACCGAGTGCGGCAGCGCTTCAACGTGCTGCGGCAGCGCCTGCCGCTCAACCGCGACGATCCACGCCGGGTGAAGATCGCCCTCGTGCTCTCCGGCGCCGCGGCGGACCCCGAAGCACTGTCCGATCTCGACCCGCTGCGGTCCGCGCTGGCCGCGGAGTCCATCAGGCACAGGTGGTTCAGCGACGACCGGGAGGCTTGGCGCTGGCTGCTGTCGGGTTCGCCTCGGCGCGTGGAGATCGCAGACCGGCGTACCTGACGAGGCCGGCGAGATTCCGATCAGTCATGGGCGACCGCTGGCATGGGGAACGATCACTCCGTACGATGAGGTTCCTGAGACCGTCACGCCCAGCTTGTCATTGATCGGAGAACGCCATGGCATACCCGCCGGCGCCGCAGTACCCGCAGTCGCCTCCGCCGCAGCCGAGGACCCGGCCGGGGTCGGTCACGGCGGTGGTGTGGACCCAGATCCTCACGGCCGCACTCCTCGTGATCAGCGGCATCGCCCTCTTCGCGACGATGTCCTCGGTCGAGGACACCGTCACCGAGCAACTGCTCAGCGACCCCGAGCTGGCCGAGTCGGGGCTCACCGTTGAAAACATCAGCCAGCTCATGACCTTCACGTTCGCGCTGATCGCCGGCGTCTACGTGGTCATGGCGATCTTCTACGTGGTCCTGGCGCTGCTGGTGAACAAGGGCAAGCGCCCCGCCCGCATCCTCAGCTGGATCCTCTCCGGCATCGGCCTGCTGTGCTGCGGCATCGGGGGCATCGTCGGCCAGCTCGGCTCGATGACCACGAACGTCAACGGCCAGGAGTACCAGGACGAGGCGACGCAGGCGATCGAGGACGCGACGCCGTCCTGGGTCAACATCGTCGACTGGCTGACGCTCATCGTGCTGATCGTCGGCTCGCTGCTGATCATCATCCTGCTCGCGGTCCCGGCCTCGAACGAGTTCTTCCGCAAGGACGAGGCCCCGATGGGCCCGTACCCGGGCCAGCCGCCGTACGGCCAGCCCGGCCCGGGCCAGCCCGGTCCCGGCCAGCCCCCGTACGGCCAGGGCCCGCCCGCGCCGTAAACGGATATTGCAACGGCCCCATCGCATTCGCGGTGGGGCTGTCGCCGTGTGATCAGCCTTCGTATTTGAGGTTGCCCGCCTCGGGCACGGTGAAGCGGCGCTCGACGGTGTACGCGGGGACGCGGTCCGGGTCGCCGTGCCAGGCGGCGAGCACGGCGCTCTCCTTCTCCCTGGTGAGCCCGGCCTTCAGCCGGGGCGCGGCGGCGTTCGCGTCCCACCAGCGGTCCACGGTGACGTCGAGGGGCGAGGCCCGGAAGCCCGCTGCCACCGCGGGCCCGCCGGGGCGGCCCTGCATGCCGTCGTAGTCGGGCGAGGGCAGCCACATGCCCAGCGAGTCGGGCCCGGCCCACGGGTTGACGCCGTGCTCGGCCAGGAACTCCTGCGGCACCCACGTCAGGTTCGGGCGCTCGGTGAGGACGCCGCGTTTGATGAGGGCGTCGGCGATCCCGTCGAGGAAGGGCCCGAAGGGGACCGGTTCGCCGATGGCGTCGATCGTGCCGGTGACGGCCGCGTCGGCACGGTCGGGATTGGCACTGTCGAGATTGGCACAGTCGAGCAGCCAGGCCGCGTAGTCCTCGACGTCGATCCACTGGACCCGCCGGTCGGGCGTGCCGGGGGCGAGGATTTCGCCGCCCTCGGCGAACCGCAGCGGCCAGTACCCGAGGCGGTCGTTGCGGTCCCCGGGCCCGACGATGAGGCCCGGCCTGGTGATGAGGGCCCTGTCGCCCATGCGTTCCCGCACGAGGGTCTCGCAGGCGACCTTGCTGGCGCCGTAGGTCGCCCAGTCGGCGTCGGTCGAGTCGGGCGCGGTCGGCTCGTGGAGCTCGTCGCTCACGATGTCGTTGCGCGCGTAGACCGAGATCGTGGAGACGAGCGACCAGTGGCCGACGCTGTCGGCGAGCGCGTCGAGGACCGGGCCGATGTGGCCGGGCACGCGCGCGACGTCGAAGACCGCGTCGAACTCCTTGCCGCGCAAGGCATCGAGGCCCTCCCCGGTGGAGCGGTCGAGCCTGGTGAACGCGGTGCCTTCGGGCGGTTCGCCGGTGGTGCCGCGGGAGGCGATGGTGACGCGGTGCCCGCGCGCGACGGCTTGCTTCGCGATCGCCTCGGACAGGAACACGGTCCCGCCGAGGACGAGGACGTTCTTCTCGGTGCTCATCACCTGAGCATGGCCCCTGACCGGGCGGCGGGCAAGGGGCGTTCGCCCTGAGCGGATCGGGTGCGGCGACGCGGGCGGGCCCGGGCGTCGCACCCGCGGAATATGCTGGGAGGCAGGCGGAGAGGGGGATGCCATGACCGACGACCTGACGGATGAAGACGGGATGTTCGGCGACGGCTTCTTCTCGTCCCTGGCGGCGAACCCGGACGACCCGGCGTCGGCATACGAGCCCGGCATCGGCCTTGACGCGGGGGAGGACGAGTTCCTCTACGAGTCCGAGGGCGACGGCAGCTTCGAGACGGAAGGGGAGGACTTCGGCGACGAGGACCTCGACGGCGGATTCGAGGCCGAATTCGACAGCGCTTTCGATTATGGCTCCTACAGCGTCGACTACGGCGACGACTTCGATCCCGGTGCCGATGCGGAGATCGACATCGAGCCCGACTACGACCCCGACGGCGACCTCGACAACGAGGGCGATGGCGAGTTCGGCTCCGAGTTCGGCCGCGGTTTCTGACCCGGTCTCCGAGGTCCTCCCCGCCGATAGATCCCTTTCGTTAGGCTTCGGGCGTGAGCGATCAATCTCGAGCCGCCTATGCCCGCCTCCCGCGTGACGAGGCCGAAGCGGTCGCCATGCAGACCGAACTCGCCGGATGCGTGGTCGTCGCTGACGACGACAATCCAATAGAGACGATCGCCGGTCTCGACATCGCCTACGACAAGGACAGCGACACCGCGATAGCGACCGCCGTCGTCCTGCGCCGCGGCGACCTCGAAGTGCTCGACGAGTCGATCGTGCACGGCACCTCCGACTTCCCGTACGTGCCCGGCCTCCTCGCCTTCCGTGAACTTCCCTTGCTGCTCAAAGCGATCGAAGCGCTCTCGGTGACCCCCGACCTCTACGTGTGCGACGGCTACGGGCTCACCCACCCGCGCCGGTTCGGCCTCGCCTGCCACCTCGGCGTCGTCCTCGACGCGCCCGCGATCGGCGTCGCCAAGAACCCGCCGCACCTGCCGTGGGACGCCCCCGGGCCCGAGCGCGGCGCGTGGACCGCGATCACCGCGAGCGGCGAGACCGTCGGCTGCTCCCTGCGCACCCAGGACGGCGTCAAGCCCGTCTTCGTCTCGGTCGGCCACCGCCGCACGCTCACGTCCGCCCGCGAGCTCGTGCTCGAACTCGCCCCGGCCTACCGGCTCCCCGAGCCGATCCGCGCCGCGGACCAGTTGGGCCGCAGGCGACTCGCCGCGACCGAATGACCACGCGGTAGGGCCGTCCTTACCCTGCACCGGGGCGCTCGCAGGATGGATCGCGGCCCGCGCCGCCAATAGCGTGGACCGCATGGAAGCACCCGAAACCGTCAAGCACGCCGCCCTCCTCTGGACCACCGCGATCGCCGCCGGGATCGTCGAGACCGTGCTCGCCGTCAGCGAGATCGCCCGCGACTCCGGATTGGACGCAGGCGTCTGGATGAACATCGGCGTCCGCTCGGTGATCTACCTCGGCGCGTTCGTCCTCGTCGCCTTCTTCGCCCGGGGCCGCCGCTGGGCCCGCGTCAGCCTCGCCCTGCTGCTCTCGGTGGTCGGCCTCGCCGCGATGGTCGTGCCCTCCGCGATGCAGCTCGCCGACGGCGAATCACTCATCGCGGCAGTCGGCGGCGACGGCGACTTCGCCCTCGCGTTCTTCGTCGTCCGGCTCGCCCACATCGCCGCCGTCCTCCTCGCCACGGGTCTCATGCTCAGCCCGGCCGCGAACGACTACTTCCGCAAGCCTGCTCTCGCGACCGCCTAGGGCCTCTCCCGTGAATGCCGCATAGAACGACAGTGCCCCGGCCATCAGGCCGGGGCACACTTGGTTCCGCTCGGGCGAAGCCATGGTCATCGCGCGCCGACCGCTAGTCCACACTTGGCTCCGCCCGGGCGAAGCCACGGTCATCGCGACCCGGCCTGATGGCCGGGGCACTCGGCTCCGCTCGGGCGACGGTCATCGCGCCCGACCGCGAGGCCGGGGGGGCACCGCTCACTTCCCGAGCAGCCAGTCCTTCTCGGACTGCGACACCTCGGGCACCTCGAGGATCCGCGGGATCAGCTCCCGCTCGCCCATCGCGGCCCTGAACAGGATCGAGACCGTGACGTCGTGGTCGGGACGGTGCACCACCTCGAGATCAGCACCCGCCTCCACATGCCCCGGCTCCGCGACCCGCAGGTACGGGCCCGGCCGGGCCTCCTGCGTGAACGTCTTCAACCAGCCCCGCTCGTCGATCCAGCCCCTGAACGTGCCGCACGGGATGCGCGAGCAGGCCACCTCGAGCACCAGCCCGCCGGGACCGGCCCACCGTTCGCCGATGAGCGCCGCGTTCACGTCGTACCCGCTCGTCGTCAGGTTCTCCCCGAACGCGCCCGCGCCGAAATCCCTACCCGTCAACTGATTGAAATGCGCGTAGTCCTCGAGGCTGTAGACATACACCGCCTGGTCAGTGCCGCCGTGGTTCCGAACGTCGCCCACCCGGTCGCCCGCGAGCCCGACCGAGCCGTCGCCCTTCGGGCCGGGCGCGGTCACCCGCACCGGGCCCGCCACCGGCTGCTTGTCGATGTAGGTGGCCTCGAGGCCCTTCCACGGGTTCTCGCGCGGCCTGCCCACGTTCACGCTCATGATCTTCACGGCCGGGAGCCTAACGGCGCCGCGCCCCCGGCCTCAACCGCATTAGCGGTGTCGGACCCTCCGGCTAGGCTTGCTGCGTGGGGGTGAGCACTCGGAAGCTGTTCCGCGACGACGCGGTGGTCCTGCGCACCTTCAAACTCGGTGAAGCGGACGCGATCGTCTCCCTGCTCGGACGCCAGCGGGGCCGCTACCGGGCCATGGCCAAGGGCCTGCGCCGCACCTCCTCCAAGTTCGGGGCGCGACTCTCCCCCTTCAGCCACGTCGACCTCCAGCTCATCGAAGGCCGCGCCGAGCTGCACACCGTCACCCAGGCCGTCGGCCTCCACCTCTCCGGCGGCTCGATCGCCGCGGACTGGACCGCGTACACCGCCGCGTGCGTGATCGCCGAGGCCGCCGAGCGGCTCGTCCCCGAGGACCACCAGCCCGACCTCGACGTCTTCCAGCTCACGCTCGGCGCGTTCCGGGCGCTGGCCGAGACCGACCTGCCCGCCGTGCTCGTCATGGACTCGTACCTGCTGCGCGGCATGAAGACCGCCGGGTGGGCGCCCTCGCTCCACGAATGCGCCAGCTGCGGCAAGGACGGCGAGCACCGGGCCTTCGCCGTCGCGGCCGGCGGCGCCGTCTGCGGCGACTGCCGCCCCGGCGGCGCCACGGTGCCGAAACCGGCCTCGCTCGAACTCATGCGCGCGCTGGAGCAGGGCGACTGGGCGAGCGCCACGGCCGCCGACCCGCGCCAGCGCTCCGAAGCGGCCGGACTCATCGCCGCCCACTTCCAGTGGCACTCCGAGCGGCCCCTGAAGACGCTGAAGTACGTGCCGCACCAGGCCTGACGGTGCGGGCCCGTCCGGTGAAACCGGATGGCCCCCACTCGGATTCACCGACAGGCCCTAGGTGGTGCGGAGCAGGAACTCGACGGTGACGTCCACCAGCGCCGCGCGGGCGGGGACTGTCTCGAAGGTGTGGCCGAGGTCTTCGAACACGTGCATCTCGAGCCGGTCGTCGTAGAGGTTCCGGTAGTTGTCGACCACGTCGTCGGGAAGGAGGTCGTCGTCGGTGCCGAAGGCGAGCAGGACCGGCCCGGCGTGCCCGGCGGCGTCGGCCCACGGGTCGATGCCGAAGCCGTCCTCCGTGAAGTGCCGGGTGACCGGCTTCCCGAGCAGGTCCTCGTAGCCGTTCTCGAGGATCTCGGGCCAGTAGGCGACCTCGTCGGGCACGTTCGCGTCCACCGCGAGGGCGGCCGGCGCCCACAGCGCCAGTGAGCTGACCGGGCGTTTCGCGCCGGCGAGCGAGGCGGTGAGGCCGCCGAGGCTCATGCCCAGGAGCGACAGGCGATCGGGGTCGAGCGCGCGGTGGGACGCCACGGTGTCGAGCACGGCGCCTACCTGCGCGACCTGGTCCGAGACCGTGAGGTCGGCGAAGTCGCCGTCGGATTCGCCGCAGGCGGCGAAGTCGAACCGGTAGGCGGCGAGCCCCTCGGCGGCCAGGCGGCGGGCGAGCTCGGTGAAGATGTTGCCGAACTCGAAGCGGTTGGCGCCGAAGCCGTGGCAGAGGACGACGGCGGGTGCGGGGGAGGGGTTCGGATGGGGGAGGTGGAGGACGCCGCGGAGAGTGCGGCCGGCGTGCTCGACGTTGAGAGGTTCCACGGCCCGAACGTAACAGAGCGCACACTGGGCCGCCATGACGAAAAGGTGAGCGTGGCACGGGTTCGCGATCGCCCCCGTATTCAATGATGCGTCGAGGGTCCGACAGGGCGGCGGGGGCGGATCGCGTTCGTCGCCCGGATTCGGCACCAGATGTCGCTCGTCGCTCGGTAGCGGCACTGGATGGGGCTGCTCGGTCCGATGCGGCACCAGATGGCGCTCGTCGCTCGGATGCGGCACTGGATGTGGCTGGTCGCTCTGATGTGGCACTGGGTATCGCTCGCCGCCCGGGCGGCACTGGATGCGGTTGGTTGCTCCGATGCGGCACCGGGTTTCGCTCATCGCTTGGATTCGGCACCGGATGGCACGAGTGCTCCGGCGCCGACAGCTGCGTGTGTCGCCCACGGGTTCGGGAGGTGCACTGGGGCAGGCGTGCTCCCCGCCTCCCTCGCGCCCGGATTAGTATCGAGGCCCCCGCTGACGACTTGGCCGCCTGGAGGTCCTGTGAGCCGCACGTACGAGCCGCCGAAGCCGCACCCCTCGGGGGCGGTCCCGCCCGCGCTGCCGCGCGAGCTGGTGCCCCGGCACGTGGCGCTCGTGATGGACGGCAACGGCCGCTGGGCCAAGGAGCGCGGCCTGAAGCGCACCGAGGGCCACACCATGGGCGAGGCCTCGCTGTTCGACACGATCGAGGGCGCGATCGAGATGGGCATCTCGACGGTCTCCGCGTACGCCTTCTCGACCGAGAACTGGCGGCGCAGCCCCGAGGAGGTCCGCTGGCTCATGGGCTTCAACCGCGACGTGATCCACCGCCGCCGCGACGAGCTGCACGCCATGGGCGTGCGCATCCGCTGGGCCGGGCGACGCCCGAAGCTGTGGAAGAGCGTCATCAGCGAACTCGAAGTGGCCGAGGAGATGTCGAAGAAGAACGACAAGATCACGCTGCAGTTCTGCGTGAACTACGGCGGCCGCGCCGAGATAGCCGACGCCGCCGCGGCGCTCGCGCGCGACGTGAAGGCCGGGCGGCTCAACCCCGAGCGCGTCACCGAGAAGACCTTCGCGAAGTACCTGTACAACCCGGACCTGCCGGACGTCGACCTGTTCCTGCGCCCCTCGGGCGAGCAGCGGACCTCGAACTTCCTGCTCTGGCAGTCCGCTTACGCCGAGATGGTGTACCTCGACGTCCTCTGGCCCGACTTCGACCGCCGCCACCTGTGGCACGCCTGCGAGATCTACGCGAGCCGCGACCGCCGCTTCGGGGGCGCCGTGCCTAACCCCGTGGCGCCGTAGGCGGATGCCGAGGTCGGGGTAGCGGTGGAGCCGAACCGGAAGCGCAGGGGCGGAGCCGTGCCCGACCCCGTGGCGCCGTAGGCGGATGCCGAGGTCGGGGTAGCGGTGGAGGCGAACCGGAGCCGCAGGAGCGAGGCCGCGCCCAACCGCGTCGCACCTAGGAGGGATGCCCGGGACGGGGCGGTGGCGGAGCCGAACCGGAGCCGCAGGGCCGGAGCCCTGCCCGACCCCGTCGCGCCGCGACCCGGCGCCCGCTATCTGAACGGGGTGTAGCCCCGGCCTCGTTCCTGGTCCGCCTGGAGCTTGTCGACCGTGTTCTGCAGCTTGTCGATCCGCTCGAGGATGATCGCGGTGTCGGCCGAGATCTGGTCGTCTATGTCGTCGAGGCGCTGCGCCTCCTCCATCGACGCGAGGACCACGCCGAGCAGCAGGTTCACCAGCACGAACGCGCCGAACAGGATGAACACCAGGTAGTACGGCAGCGTCCAGATGTTGTTCGCCATGCTGTTGCGCATGACGTTCCCCATGTCGTCGAACGCCACCAGCTGGAACAGGTTCAGCAGGGCCTTGCCGACGGTGCCGAAGTGGGCGGGGTCGCTGGCGCTGAACGCGATCCACCCGACCATCGCCCACAGGTACATGACGACGCCCGTGAGCGCGAACACGCCCGCCGACTTCGGAATCGCCTTCCCGGCCGCGACGAGGAGCAGGCGCAGCGACGGCAGGTTCCGGAAGATCCGCACGATCCGGGCCAGCCGCAGCATCCGCAGGATCGTCACGTTCTCGCGCAGGCCCGGCATGAACGACGCGAACACGATCACGAAGTCGAAGACGTTCCAGGCGTCCTTGAAGAACTTGAGCGGCCGCCGCCCGAACGACAGGAGCCCGGCGAGCACCTCGAACGTGAAGAACCCCAGGCACACGTAGTCCACCCGGTGCAGGAGCTCCGCGAACTCGGCCGAGTGCGGGAACGTCATGGCTCCCAGCGCGGCGGCGTTCACGATGATCACCACCATCGACAGCATCTGGAACCGAGGGTTCGCCAGCAGCCACCGGCAGGCGGCCGGGACGCGACTGGGATCGGTACCTAGGGTGGGAACGCGCACCGCCCAAGAGTAATAAAGCGGAACCCTCATGTACTGGTGGGTCACGTCGGGCGGCCGATGTTCACCTGCGGCCATGCCGCACAATGGCAGCGTGAGCGCAGAACTCGCCGAGACCGAGAACCCCGCCGAGAGATCGGCCACTCCCGCGCGCGCATCCAAGCCCTCGCACCGCCGCCGCGGCCTCACCTCGATCGAGGCTCTCGCGCTCCTGCTCATCTTCGGGCTCACCGCCCGCCCCGGCCTCACCGAGATCTTCGCGGCCCCCGCCGCGCAGGCCTGGTCCGCCCGGTTCGTGGCGGTCTGCGTGCAGGCGTTCCCGTTCCTCGTCCTCGGCGTGGTCCTCTCCGCCGCCATCAGCGCGTTCGTGCCCGCCGGGTTCTTCCACAAGGTCGTCCCCAAGCGGACCGCCCTCGCCGTGCCCGTCGCCGGGGTCGCCGGGGCCGTGCTGCCCGCCTGCGAATGCGCCTCCGTGCCCGTCGCGGGGGCGCTCGTGCGCCGGGGCGTCGCCCCCGCCGCCGCGTTCACCTTCATGCTCGCGTCCCCGGCGATCAACCCGATCGTCGTCGTCTCCACCTTCGTGGCCTTCCCCGGCAACCCCGAGATGGTGTTCGCGCGCGTCGCCGCCTCCCTCGGCGCCGCGATCGCGATCGGCTGGCTCTGGGCCCGCCTCGGCAAGACCGAATGGCTCAACCTGCCCAAGCACCACCACCACGACGACGGCAAGTGGGCCGCGTTCTGGTCGGCGATCCGCCACGACTTCCTCCACGCCGGCGGCTACCTCGTCATCGGCGCGGCCATCGCCGCGAGCCTCAACACGCTCGTGCCCGAGACCTGGCTTCAGCCGATCGCCGACAACCCCGTGCTCGGGGTGCTCGCGCTGGCGGTCCTGGCGGTGCTCGTGTCGATCTGCTCGGAGTCGGACGCGTTCGTGGCCGCCTCGCTGACCCAGTTCTCGCCCACCGCGAAGCTCGCGTTCATGGTCGTGGGCCCGTTCATCGACGTGAAGCTCGCGGCGATGCAGGCCGGGACCTTCGGCCGCCGGTTCGCCCTGCGCTTCGCGCCGACCGCGTTCGTCGCGGCCGTGCTCGCGGCCGTGCTGATGGGAGCCCTGCTGCTGTGAGACGCGACGCGCAGGCGGTCATCCTGCTCCTGGTCGGCGGCGGCATGCTGCGCCTGGCCTGGACCGGGGACTACCTCAACTACGTGAAGCCGTACGCGTTCTGGCTCATCGTGCCGGCCGGGGTCATCCTCCTCGCGGTCGCCGCGATCACCGGCTGGAACGTGTTCCGCGCCAAGCGCGAGGCCGACGACGGCCACGGGCACGGCGAACCCAAGGTCGCCTGGCTGCTCTTGGCCCCCGTGGTCGGGATGCTGCTCGTGGCCCCGGACGCGCTCGGGTCCTACGAGGCCGAGCGCACCGGCACGGTGATCGGCGCCGAGGAGAACCGCTCGAACTACCCCGACCTGCCGGACGACGTGGACCCCGTGCCGATCACCCTCCTCGACTACGCCGCGCGGGCGATCTTCGACGAGGGCGAGACCCTGGAGGGCCATCGCATCCAGCTGCGCGGCTTCATCCTCTACGAAGGGGACGAGCCGCAGCTGGCGCGCATGGTCGTGTCCTGCTGCGCGGCCGACGCGCGGCCGGTCAAGATCGGCTTCGATGGCGACGTGCCCGCGAACCTGGAGCAGGACCGGTGGGTGGAGGTCGTCGGCGTCTACACGCCGCGCCAGGGTCGCGACGAGATCAACGGCGAGCTGGTGCCGTACATCGAGGTCGAGTCGATGACGAACATCCCGACCCCTGACAACGAGTACCAGTAGCGGGCACGCCCGGCTGCCGGGCACGCCGCAGGTCCGCGGGGCCGGGCGGGTTGGGCCCCCGGATTGCAACGATGCCCGGGGGGTACGACGATTCCGGCCCGGCGGCCGCCGAGTTCATCCTTTCGCGTGACGCCGGTCATCCGCGCGCGTCGGCGATCGGGTGGAGCCGCAGCGTTTACGCTGCTCGCGAATGCCGCTCCCGTCCGGGGCGCACATATTAGGTGTTGACAATGATTGTCATGACTGGGCAGAGTGCAGGCATGCGCCGTACCCGATTCCTTCTCGTGCCCGCCGCCGGACTCGCGGCGGCGGCCGCCCTCGCCGCCTGCGGCACCGGCTCCGACGACCCTGCCGCCGACGGCGAGATCAACGTCGTCACCGCGTTCTACCCCCTCACCTTCGCCACCGAGCAGGTCGGCGGCGACCACGTCGCCGTCACCAACCTGACCCCCGCCGGCCAGGAGCCCCACGACCTCGAGCTCGCGCCCTCCGACATCGCCGCGATCGAGGAGGCCGACTACGTCGTCTACCTCAAGGGCTTCATCCCCGAGCTCGACGCCGCCGTGGAGGAGTACGCCGCCGACAAGTCCCTCGACGTGCTCACCGCCGTCGAGACCAGCGAGTACGACTACCAGCAGGCCATCGAGGAAGAGGCGCACGCCGAGGACGAGCACGCCGACGAGCACGCCGAAGAGGCCGCCGAGAGCGCCACCGCCGAAGAGGAGCACAGCGAAGAGGACGGCCACGAGCACGAGGAGGCGCCCGAAGGCGTCGACCCGCACGTGTGGCTCGACCCGATCCGCTACGGCCAGATCGGCACCGCCATCGGCGAGGGCCTGGCGGGTCTCGACGACGCCAACGCGGCCGACTACACCGCGAACGCGGAGGCCTTCAACGCCGACCTGACCGCGCTCGACACGGAGTTCACCGACGCCCTCGCCGCCCGCACCAGCGACGCGATCGTCACCTCCCACGCCGCGTTCGGCTACCTCGCCGACCGCTACGACCTCACCCAGATCGCCATCTCCGGCCTGAGCCCCGACCAGGAGCCCGACTCCCAGCACATGGGCGAGGTCGCCGCCTACGTCGAGGCCAACGGCATCACCACGATCTTCTTCGAGACCCTCGTCTCGCCCGACATCGCCGACACGCTCGCGGCCGAGACCGGCGCGCAGACCGCCGTCCTCAACCCGCTCGAAGGCCTCACCCAGGAGCAGGCCGACGCCGGCGCCGACTACTTCACTGTGATGCGCGAGAACCTGGCCACGTTGCAGACGGCGCTGGGCGCGGCATAAGGCAGCATTAGCCCAATGCCCGTTCTCAACGTCCGCGGTGCGACCGTCTCCTACGGCGGTCGCGCCGTCGTCCGCGGCGTGGACCTCGCCGTCGAGCCCGGAGAGGCCGTGGCCCTCATGGGCGCCAACGGTTCCGGGAAGTCCACGCTGATCAAGGCCGTCGCCGGGCTCGTCCCGCTCGCCGGCGGGTCGATCGAGCTCTTCGGCGCCCCGCAGAAGCGCTTCCGCGCCTGGAAGCGCATCGGGTACGTGCCCCAGCGCACCGGCGCCGCCTCCGGCGTCCCCTCGACCGCCGCCGAGGTCGTCTCCCAGGGCCGCCTCGCCCACCGGTTCCTCGGCATGCCCCCGCGCCGCGCCGACCGCGACGCCGTGTCCCGCAGCCTCGCCGAGGTCGGCCTGGCCGACCACGCCCACTGCTCCGTCGACACCCTCTCGGGCGGCCAGCAGCAGCGCGTCCTCATCGCCCGCGCCCTCGCCACCGACCCCGACCTGCTCATCATGGACGAGCCCACCGTGGGCGTCGACGCCGAGACGCAGGCCGCGCTCGCGCGGGTCGTCTCGGACCGGATCGACGCCGGGTGCGCCGTCCTCCTCGTCACCCACGAGCTCGGCCCGCTCACCGACCGGCTCGACCGCGCCGTGGTCCTCGCCGACGGCAAGGTCGTGCACGACGGCGCCCCGCCGCGCCCGGTCGGCGAGCACGCCGACCCCCACCACGAGCACGCCCACCCGCACGCCAACGGCGACAGCGCCGACGAACCCTTCTGGGGCGGCAAATGAACCTCGGCCTCTTGGACTACTTCCAGTTCGAGTTCATGCAGCGCGCCCTCATCAGCGCGCTCGTCGTCGGACTCTGCGCCCCCGCCGTGGGCGTGTTCCTCGTCCAGAAGCGGCTCGCGCTCATCGGGGACGGCCTCGGCCACATCGCGCTCACCGGCGTCGCCATCGGCTTCATCACCGGCGCCGCCCCGATGTGGACGACCCTCGCGGTCACCGTCGCCGCCTCGATCGTCATGGAGATCCTCCGCAGCCACTCCAAGACCTCCGGCGACGTCGCCCTCGCCATGATGTTCTACGGCGGCATCGCCGGCGGCGTCTACCTCACCGGCATCGCCTCCGACAAAGGCGTCGCGAACCTCCAGCAGTACCTGTTCGGCTCGCTGCTCACCGCCGGCTGGGACGAGGTCTGGACCATCGCGATCGGCGGCGCGATCGTCGCCGTCCTCATGCTCGTGCTCCGGCCCTGGCTCGCCGCGATCTGCGCCGACGAGCAGTACGCGCGCGTCTCCGGCCTGCCCGTCGCCGCGCTCAACCTGCTGCTCCTCATCACCACGGCCGTGGTCGTCTCCGTCTCGATGCGCGCGGTCGGCCTGCTCCTGGTGAGCGCCCTGCTCGTGATCCCCGTCGTCACCGTCCAGCAGTTCACGCGCTCCTTCAAGGCCACGATGTTCGCCGCGATGGCCGCGGGCTTCCTCATCGCCGGCGCGGGCGTCCTCGCCTCCGCCGTGAAGGACGTCCCGCCCGGCTCCACGATCGTGCTCATCGGCGTCGCCGTCTTCGTCGCCACGGCCGTCCTGGCCGCCGTCGTGCGCCGCGTCAGGCGCGTGCGCCGCGGCCACCTCCCGCCCGAAGGCGAGCCGCTCGAGGTGGAACTGCCCGCCGGGAACGCATGACGGGACCGGGACCCGCGCCACCTGGGCCCGCCGACGAGCGCGGGACGCGATATTTTTGCAGTGTGCGGACCGAGACCGAGTCACCTGAGACCCCAGCCGACTACGAAGCGGCAGGGGAGCTCCTGCGCGCCCTCGCCGCTCCGCTGCGGATCGCGATCGTCATGGAGCTGGCCGCCGGGCCGAAGTACGTGCACCAGATCGTCGAGACCCTGCGCGTGACCCAGCCGCTCGTCTCCCAGCATTTGCGGGTGCTCCGGGGAGCGGGTATCGTGCGCGGCACCCGGTCGGGCCGTGAGATCTCCTACTCGCTCATCGACGACCACATCGCGCACATCGTCACCGACGCCGTCCACCACGCCCGAGAGGAACGCTAGTGGCCACCAAGCCTCCGGCCGAGAACATGGCCCGCTCAACCAAGCAGCGGACCGCGATCCTCGAACTGCTCGAGCACGACGACGCGTTCCGCTCCGCCCAGGACCTCCACGCGATCCTCCGCGAAGCCGGCTCCAAGATCGGCCTCACCACCGTCTACCGGACCCTCCAGGCCTTCGCCGAGGCCGACATCGTCGACGTCATGCGCCTGCCCGGGGGCGACCACCTCTACCGCCTCTGCTCCGCCGAGGAGCACCACCACCACCTCGTGTGCCGCTCGTGCGGGCGCACGGTCGAGGTCGCCGGGCCCACCGTCGAGCGCTGGGCCAACAAGGTCGCGGCCGACCACGGCTTCACCGAGGTCGGGCACACGCTCGAACTCCACGGCCTCTGCGCCGAGTGCTCGCAGTCGTTCAAAGCGCAGTAGGCTGGGCGCCGTGCTGGTTGTATATCGTTTCGCCGTAACCGAAGGCGAGACGGAGGCCTTCGCCCGCGACGCCGAGGGCGCCCTCGCCGCGCTGGCCTCCTGCGGTGGCTACGAACGCGGCGGCCTGGGCCGCGCGCTCGACTCCTTCACCGACGGCGAGGACGCCACCTGGATGCTCTGGACCGAGTGGAGCGACGTCGGCTCCTACCGCCGGGCGCTCTCCGCCTTCCAGGTGAAGATGGCCACCCCGCTCCTCTCCCGCGCCCTGCCCGAAGCCTCCGGCTTCGAAGTGCTCGCCGAATGCGAGCCGGGCGGCGAACCGCGGCGCACCGGCTCGGACCGCGAGGCCGACCCCGACCAGGCCCGCCGGGAGGCCGCCCGATGAGCGACCGGCCGAACCCCGGAAGGCCCGAACAGGACCGCGACGCCGAGCCCGACCTGCCGCCGATCCCGATGGAGCCCGAGCCCTCCGTCCCCAACCCGGAAGTCCTCGCGCCCGCCTCCCCGCCGAGCCCGGCTGCCTCCCCGCCGGGCCCGTCGGCCGAGCCCGTGCCGATGTCGGTCCCGGTCGAACCGATCCCCCTCGAACCGACCCCGCCGCTCCCGGCCGAGACCGCCGCGCCAGCGCCCGAACCGGACTCCCAATCGCACGAAACGGTCGAGGCCGAGCCGCACACCTCCGTCGAACCCGTGGTCGATGCCGCGACTCAGGCGAACTTCACGCAGTACTCCGCTCCGGAGCAGATCGCCCCCGAGGCCGGCGCGCCCCCCATCCCGATGGCGCCCGAACCCTCCGTCCCCGAACCGATCTCGGCCGAGACGAGCGCGCCCGTCGCGCTCTCGCCCGAGACCGACCAGACGCTCGCGCTGCCGCCCACGACCAAAGAGGTCGAGCCCTCGCCCGCGCCTTCCAGCCCGCCGCCGCCCACCGGTGTGCCGGTCCCGTTCGCGGCCCCGCCGACCGGGCACTCCCGGCACTTCGGCGTGAAGCTCGGCTTCGGCATCACCGGCGGTGCGGTGGCAATCATCGTCGTCGTCCTCGCCGTCGTGTTCGCCCTCTTCGTCTTCACGAACTCGATCACCGACAAGGTCGAGGGCACCGCCGAGGACTTCATCGGCGCGGTCGCCCAGGACGACTGGGACACCGCCTACGCGATGCTCTGCGACTCCCTCCGCGAGCGCCCCGTCCAGGACTACACGGACGAGTGGGACTCCTGGGACGCCGAGGGCGCCGAGGTCCAGCCCATGGACCCCAGCACCGGGAACGTCACGGTCGAGTTCGACGACGGCTCCGCGATCGAGCTGGTCATCCCCATCGAGCAGACCTCCGAGAGCCTCACCACCAGCGTGTGCGGCTGGGAGTCGGCCGGATAGCCCTGCCGCTCTAGCGAACCGGCCCCTGCGGGACCCGGCACCGGCACGGCCCGTGCTGATGGATCGCGCAGTGCTGCCGGGGCGGCGGTCCCTGCGGCCGCTGCGGTGCGTGCCCCGGCGGAGGTGCCGCCGGTGCGGGCGTTTCCAGAACCGGTTGCGGCGCAGGCGGCTGGGCCGCCTCGAACGGCGCCCGGTACCGAGGTCCGGGCTGTCGGGGGACCGGGTGCACCGCCGCCGCCTGCTGCATCGTGATCTCACCGCGTTTGACGCGGTTCATGAGGATCCAGGCCCGCGCCGGCTTCGACAGGAGCAGGGCGAGCAGGGCCGCGTAGAGCAGACCGACCGCGATGCCGCCCAGCACCGGCCACGTCGTCCGGTCGAGGATCGTCATGCCGAACATGGTGGCGGTCAGCGCGACCGCGATGCCCAGGACCGCGCTCACGACCGCCCAGATCCACGCCCAGCGCTTGCCCTGCGCGATCTGGAGGGGCGTGACGACCGCCTGGATGGTCGCGTAGATCGCGTAGACAAGGCTGATCAGACTCAGCGGGTTGAGTTTCTCGGCCATGGTGAGGGCTGCGATCAGGTCGCCGCCGGCGGCGAGCACCGCGAAGAGCCACAGGATCGTCTGGATCCCGGTGACGGTGCGGGGTTTGGCCATGCCGAGGTCGACGGCACCGCCGGGAACGATCTGGTCGGCTCGCGCCGGGACCGGGCCGTACGCCCCGCCCGGCCCGGCAAGTGGGGGTGCCTGGTTGAAGGACATTGCCTGCCTTGAGGGTTCAGTACTGGGGCGGGTATTGCTGCTGCTGCTGAGGATAGCCCTGCTGGGGCTGGCCGCCGTACGGTCCCGGCTGCTGCGGGGCCTGCGGTTGTCCCATGGGGACGAAGACGATGTTCGCGACCGCGGGTTTTCCGGGCGTCCACGACTTCACCGCAGGTGTCAGGACGGTGATGAAGGCGGTGACGATCAACGCGACCAGCGCGAGGTCGAGGACGATGTCGATGGTCCAGGCCGTGCGGGCCGGGGGCGGCATCACGTCCGCCCAGTGGAGGTATTCGCGCAGGTTGACGAAGGCCAGCAATGCGGCGCAGAGGAAGACGAGGGGCGTCCAGATGAGCGTGTACACGCGGGCGCCGAACTTTCCACGGTGTACGCCGAGGGCCGAGATCAGGGCGCCCACCAGCGCGAGGAAGGCGACGCAGCCCGCTATGAGCGCGATCCGCGCGCCGTACATCAGCGCGGGGTCGTGAAAGTCCATTGCGGCCGTGCCGGCCAGCATCATCATGGACCGGACGCTGCCGTAAACGGTCCACGCGCTCAGCGCGACGGTCAGGCCGAGCACGGCGACGAGGAACGTGGCCGCGGCCGGCCGCGTGTCGGGTCGCTGCGGCGCGGCCGGTGCCTGGGCGGTGCCGCCCGTGCCGCCCATGCCGGGCATCGCGCCCATGGGCATCCCCGGGACCTGCACTTCGCCTCGCTGGATGCGGTGCATGAGGATCCACTGCCTGGCGGACTTGGTGCAGAGGAGGATCAGGAGCGTGCCGTAGAGGGCCGCGAGCGGGCAGGTGATCAGGAGCATGACGTCGCCGCCGGTGTCCCAGAAGATGGTCCCGTAGACGATCCCGGTGCAGGCCAGGGCGAGGCCCAGGATGGCGCTCACGAGCGACCAGATCCACGCCCAGCGCTTGCCGCGCGAGATCTGCACGCCGCTGGCGAGCGACTGGATCGCCGAGTACACGGCGAACCCGAGCCCGATGAGGCTGAACGGGTTGAAGAACTCGACCATGCCCATGATCGAGAAGACGTTCCCGATCGCGCTGAGCGCCAAGAAGATGTAGAGGATGACCTGGATGCCGGTGATCGTGCCGGGCTTGACCTGTGCAAATTGACCGCTCGCAAGCATCGCGGAAGGCGACATGCCCACGGGCATCTGCCCCGGTACGGGTTGACCGGGGGCGTACTGCGCCGGGCCGTACGCCCCGGCGGGCCCCATCTGCTGCGGGCCCTGCGGTGGCGGCGGGGCGGGCTGGTACTGGAGGTGCATCCGGTCCGGGGGCGGGGGCGGCATCGTCATGCGGGGTGAGTTCCTCTTGGCTTCTGGGGCTTCGGTAGCGGTCACCTTACCGGACCTCACCCATCCGGGCGGTGCCCAATCGGGCGGTGCGTGCCGGTTTACGGCATCTCTGAAGGGCCGCAAGCGCTCCGCGTCCCTGTTCGTCCTGAGGGTCCTTTTCACGCGTTCCCGTGATGCGGCGGTTTGCTAGTCTGACTGACGCCGAACGACCTCCGAGTGAAGCAGGACGCGCTGTGGCTGAGACGACGCCCACCTCCCATACCTTCCAAGTGGATCTGCGCGGCCTGGTGGACCTCTTGTCCCACCACCTGTACTCCTCGCCGAAGGTCTACGTGCGCGAGCTGCTGCAGAACGCGGTCGACGCCATCACCGCCCGCGCTCAGACCGACCCGGGCTTCGCGCCCGGGGACCAGCACGTCGCGATCATCGCCGACGGCAAGCGCCTGCGGATCACCGATCCCGGTGTGGGCCTCACCGTCGATGAGGTCCACAAGCTGCTCGCGACGATCGGCGGCTCCTCCAAGCGGGACGAGGAGATCGAGGGCGCGCGCCGGGACTTCCTGGGGCAGTTCGGCATCGGCCTGCTCGCGTGCTTCACCGTCGCCTCGGCCATCACCGTGACCTCGCGCTCGGCCAAGGACCCGGCGGCGCCGGTGGTCCGGTGGACCGCCCGCGACGACGGCTCGTACACCGTCACCGAGGTGCCGCCCGGCGAGCACCCCGAGCCGGGCACCACGGTCGAGCTCGTGGCCCGCCGCGGCGAGGACTGGCTGCAGCCCAAGCGGGTCGCCGACCTCGCCCGCGAGTACGGGTCGCTGCTGCCGGTGCGCATCACCGTCTCCGACGGCGGCACGCCGGTCGACATCTCCGACACGCCGCCGCTGTGGGAACGGCGGCATCCGACTGCGACGGCCCGCCGCCTCGCCCTGAACACCTACTGCGAGCAGGTGCTGGGCTTCCCGCCGCTCGACGTGATCGACCTCGACGTGCCGCTCGCCGGCATCAAGGGCGTCGCGTTCGTCCTCCCGCACGCCACCTCCCCTTCGACCCGCCCGGCGCACCGCGTGCACCTCAAGCGGATGCTCCTGACCGACACCGCGGACAACCTGGTCCCCGAGTGGGCGTTCTTCGTCCGTTGCGTGATCGACACGGACTCCTTGCGCCCCACCGCCTCCCGCGAATCGCTCTACGACGACGAGGCGCTCGCGGTCGCCCGGGACGCGATCGGCGCGCAGATCCGCGAGTGGATCTCCCGCCTCGCCGCCGAGGACCCGCACCGCCTCGAGTCCTTCCTCGCCGTGCACGAGCTCGGCGTGAAGGCCCTCGCCCGCCACGACCCGGAACTGCTCGCGGCGATGCTGCCGTGGCTGCGGTTCGAGACCACCGCCGGGCACACCAACCTGCCCGACTTCGCCCGCGCCCACCAGCCGATCTACCTGGCCTCCAGCGTGGACGAGTACCGGCAGGTCGCCCCGATCGCCGCCGCGCAGGGCATCGGCGTCGTCAACGGCGGCTACACCTACGACGCGGAGCTCGTGCAGGCCCTGCCGCGCCTCGACCCGCAGGTCAAGGTCGAGAACCTGCAGCCGGGCGTGATCTCGGCGAGCCTCGACCCGGTCGACACCGGCACCGAGCTCGCACTGCACCCCTTCCTCAATGCCGCCCGCGCCCGCCTCGACAGCGTCGACGTGGACGTGGTCGTGCGCGAGTTCAACCCCGTCTCAGTACCCGCGCTGCTCCTCGACGACCGCGAGTCCCGCCGCGAACGCCAACGGGCCGAAGCCGAAGCCGAGGCCGACGACCTGTGGGGCGGCATCCTCGCCTCCATCAAGCAGCACGCGCCCCGCGCCCAGCTCGTCCTCAACCACCGCAACCCCACCGTCCGCCGCGTCAGTGCCATCGGCGACCCCCAGCTCGCGGGCACCGCGGTCGAATCCCTGTACGGCCAGGCGCTCTTGATGAGCCACCGGCCGCTGCGCAGCGCCGACACCGCGCTCCTCAACCGTTCCTTCATGAACCTGCTGGAACACATCACGCAGGACTGAGCCGCACCCCATCGTCTGACCCGCGGCTCACTCCTCACATAGGACAGTTAAGGACTGGTATGGCCACTCCCGACCCCGACGAGATCTGGCGACTGCTCAACGAGGCCCGCTTCGAAGAGGCCAGTGAGGCGAAGGTCGCGGCCCTCGAGCGGGCGGTCGAGGCCGCCGACGCCGTCGGCGACCCCGAACTGCAGAACTACGCCCTCAACGGCCTCGTCGACGCCTACGAGTTCTCCCGCGACTCCACCCGACTCCTCGTCCCCTTCGCCCGCCTCCTGCGCAACTTCGACTCCCAGCCCGCGCACTTCGACGCCTACCTGACGCGCTCCCTGTACTGGACGTTCAAGTGGATCGTCGACACGATGATCGAGCAGCCCGACGTGCCGCTCGAATCCATCGAGCACTGGCTCGAGGAGATGCGCCGCCGCTACCGCGAGGCCGGCTACTCCATGCACGCCCCGGCCGCCTACGAGATGCAGCTGGCCTACCACGTGGGCGACTACGACCGGGTCGCCGCCGCCATCGAGGCCCTCGGCGAGGCCGAGGAGGACGAGATGTCCGACTGCACCGCCTGCCAGTACACCTCGCTGGCCACCATCGTGTTCTACGCCGAGGAGGACGCCGCCGACGCCGCGATGGAGATGCTCGAACCGGTCCTCTCCGGCGAGCAGACCTGCGCCCACGAACCCCACTACGGGCTCGCGCTCTCCCTCCTGCCCCTGGTCGAGCTCGGCCGCATCGACGAGGCCCGCGCCAACCACCTGCGCGGCTACCCGATGTGCAAGGGCAAGGAGGACATGGTGCACATGTGGGCCCTCCATGTCGAGTTCTGCGCCCTCACCGGCAACGAGCACCGCGCCCTCGAGATCCTCACCGACCACGCCCGCTTCTACGACCTCGACCTCGGCGTGCGCGACCGCCAGCGCCTCATGGAGGTCACCGTCCTCACCTGCCGGCGCCTCACCGCCCTCGGGTTCACCGACACGGCGATGCCCGGCCCCACCGGGACCGACTGGACCGTCGCGACGCTCCACGACTGGGCCGAGGCCGAGCGGGCCGCGATCTGCGCCCGCTTCGACGCCCGCAACGGCAACGACCACCACTCCCGGATGTCCGTCTGCGTCACCGAGTCCACTCCCTACGAGAAGCCGGTCCACCTGGGCCTCAAGGAGCCCAAGCCGAAAGTGGCCGCACTGCTCCCGGCCCCCGAGGAGGTCCAGGGGCCCGACCTCGACGCCGCGATCGACGCCGCGTACGCCGCCTACGACGACTGCTCGCCCGACACGTGGAAGGCCTGGCTCCGCGTCGGCGCCCTCGCGGACGCGCTCGGCATCGAGCTCATCCCGGAGCACCGCGCCGAGATCGCGCACGCCGAATCGGCCCAGTCCGACGACCCCGAGGCCGTCGCATCGGGGCTCACCCGCGCCATCGAGCTCTTCGGGCTCGCGGCCCAGCCCGGCCGCGCCCTCGTCGCCGAGTCCTTCCTCCTCATCCACCGCTCCGAGACCGAGCCCGAGGCCATCGGCGACGGCGCCGGCCGCATCACCGCCGCCGCCCGCACCCTGAGCGCGGAGCAGCGCATCGACGACCGCAGCTTCCACACCAGCCAGGTCCTCGCCATGCGCGCCGAGTACCTCGCCGCCACCGCCAGGCCCGACCTGCTCCGCGCCGACCTCGACGAACGCGCCCGGACGCTCGAAGCGGAGCTCGCGGCCTTCCCCGACCGGCGCTATGCGCTCATCCGCCGCTGCGACCTCCTCGACCTGCGCGCCCGCCTCGAACCCGACCCCGCCGCGAAGACCGCGCTCCTCGCCGCCCAGATCGAGCTCGCCCGCGCCGCCGGCGCCGGCTGGGCGGTCGCCCGCGCCAGCGCCGACCTCGCCGACCAGGTCGGCCTCACCGGCGACTTCGAAGCGGCCCTTGCCATCTGCCGCGAAGGCCTCGCCGCGCTCGGCGGCGAGCCCTCCCACACCGTCGCCGCGAAGCTCCACCTCCAGGCCGCCGAGTTCACCATGCGCGCGGCCGACCACGACGCGACCTACGAGCACGCGCTGGCCGCCTCCGTCCACTGCGACGCCGTGGGCATGACCGTCCCGGCCGCCGTCGCCCGCCACCTCATGGGCGTGGCCCTGGTCGAGCTCGACCGCCGCGCCGAGGCCGTGCCGCTCCTGGAGGCCGCCCTGGAGGACCTCCCGCCCCACGAGCTGTGGCGGATCTGCAACGTGCGCTTCAACCTCGCCGAGTCCTACGACCGCCAGGGCGACACCCGCCAAGGCGTGGAGCACGGCCTCGCGGCCCTGGCGCTCATGGAGTCCGCGGAGGAGGACTACCTCGTCAACCTGTACGCCGACACGCTGTTCCTCACCGGCGAGCTGCTCCAGAAGCTCGGCGAGCACGAGCACGCCCTCGAGGTGTACACCCGCGCGATCGAGGCGGCCGACGCCGTCGGCGACCTGGCCTGCTGGACCCGCGTCAGCCGCTCCCGAGCGTGGCTCCTGCGCACGATCATGGGCGACGCCGCGTTCGGCGAGGGGCTCCAGACGATGGCGCAGATCGCCGCCCGCCTCCACACCGTGCGCGCCGACGCCGAGGCGCCCGAGACGCTCCGCGAGGCCGCCCGCTTCGAGCTCGGCGAGACCTACCGCCAGCACGCCCAGCTGACCTTCCAGTTCCTGGAGAGCCAGGCCGGCGAGCAGGGCCTGCACCGCGACGAGGCCGAGCCGGTGCTGGACCTCCAGCGCCGCGCGCTGGCCGTGTTCCGGGAGGGTCCGCTGCTGCTCGAACGGGCGAGCCTGACCGCCCACCAGACCATGTGGCTGCTGGCCGAGCTCGGCGACGCGCAGGGCGCGATCGAGGTGGGGGAGGACGCCCTGACCTGGCTCACCGCGCCGGAGTCCGCCGAGGCCAGGGAGGGTTTCGAGGGGCATCTGGCCGACCTCCGGCAGGGTGCGGCAGAAGCCTGAGCGGGGTGCTGTGAGGCGGTGACCCGCCGAGCGGGCCGCGGCGAGTCCCGGGTCCGCTGCGAGGTACGCTTGCCCACTGGCGGACCGTACTTGACGTGCGACTCGGGGACGACTCAGCAGCGAAACCGAGTTGACCGAGTATCCGCCGCCTGGGCAGTCTGTCCAGAGGATCTCAACCGAGAGCAATCATCCGCAGTCTCACCGACCGCCAGCCGGATCGAGAGGAATCATCGTGTCCCAAGATCGCACCGAAGCGCTCATCAGCCTGTCCAAACGCCGCGGCTTCGTCTTCCCCAGTTCCGAGATCTACGGGGGCACCCGCTCCGCTTGGGACTACGGCCCGCTCGGCGTGGAGCTGAAGGAGAACATCCGCCGCGAGTGGTGGAACGCGATGGTGCGCGAGCGCGACGACGTGGTCGGCCTCGACTCCGCCGTCGTCCTCAACCCGCAGGTGTGGGTGGCCTCCGGCCACCTCGAGGAGTTCACGGACCCGCTCACCGAGTGCCAGTCCTGCCACAAGCGCTACCGCGCGGACCACCTCATCGAGGCGTACCAGGAGAAGCACGACGGCCGCGAGCCCGAGAACGGCCTCGCCGACCTCACCTGCCCGCACTGCGGCGCCCGCGGCTCCTTCACCGAGCCGCGCATGTTCAACGGGATGATGAAGACCTTCCTCGGCGCCACCGAGGACACCGAGAACACCCACTACCTGCGCCCCGAGACCGCGCAGGGCATCTTCGTGAACTTCACGAACGTCATGACCGCGTCCCGCCGCAAGCCCCCGTTCGGCATCGCGCAGACCGGCAAGTCCTTCCGCAACGAGATCACGCCGGGCAACTTCATCTTCCGCACCCGCGAGTTCGAGCAGATGGAGATGGAGTTCTTCGTCGAGCCGGGCACCGACGAGGAATGGCACGAGTACTGGCTGCAGACCCGCTGGGACTGGTACGTCGACCTCGGCCTCAAGGAAGCGAACCTGCGGCGCTACGAGCACCCGAAGGACAAGCTCTCCCACTACTCGAAGCGCACCGTCGACATCGAGTACAAGTTCAACTTCGCCGGCAGCGAGTTCGGCGAGCTCGAGGGCATCGCCAACCGCACCGACTTCGACCTCTCGACCCACTCGAAGCACTCGGGCGCCGACCTGTCGTACTTCGACCAGGCCAAGGGCGAGCGCTGGACCCCGTACGTGATCGAGCCCGCCGCGGGCCTGACCCGCTCGGTGCTGGCCTTCCTCATCGAGGCCTACGACGTGGACGAGGCCCCGAACACCAAGGGCGGCGTCGACAAGCGCACGGTGCTCCGCTTCGACCCGCGCCTGGCGCCGGTCAAGGCCGCGGTGCTGCCGCTGAGCCGCAACGAGGACCTCTCGCCGAAGGCGAAGGACCTGGCCGCGACCCTGCGCAAGCGCTGGAACGTCGACTTCGACGACGCCGGCGCGATCGGCCGCCGCTACCGCCGCGCCGACGAGATCGGCACGCCGTACTGCATCACCGTCGACTTCGACACCCTCGAAGACCAGGCCGTGACCATCCGCGACCGCGACTCGATGAAGCAGGAGCGCGTCGCCATCGACCAGGTCGAGCGGTTCCTGCTCGAGCGCCTGTAAGACGTCAGTACCGGCTGGGGCCGATCTCGATCCGATCGAGGTCGGCCCCTTCGGGTATCCACTCCGCGGCCACGTCCACGTACTGATCCGACACCCCTTCGGGGAGGGTCCGGAACGCGCCCGTGTAGTACTCCGAGTCGCTGCCGGCGGGGAGCCCCCCGAGCAGCTTCCCGTCGCCGTCGCGGAACAGCACCGCGATCTGCGCATCGGTCTCCTCGGCGGTCTCGGCCCGGAAGTGCACGCGGTACCCGTCCGGGCTCGCCATCGGCTCCAGCCCGGTGAACGAGAACGCCGGCAGCGGCGACATCTCGAACCACTCCATGCCGTCCACGTCCTCCAGGTACTCCGACGGGTAGAGGACCGTGGGCTCCTCCTGCTTCAGCTTCAGGTCCTCGACCTCGACCGCGGTGACGTCGACGGCCATCACGTAGCCGACCGAGGCCGTCGCGAGCGGCGGGATCGAACCGAGGTACAGGGTGTCCAGGTTGACCGGGTAGCCGCGCGCGGTCTCCGTGTTGATCGAGAGCGCCCCCGGCACCAGCTCGCCGTCGTGCGGGTTGCGGACCACCACGGCCACAAGGATGCGCTCCTCGCCGTGCTGGTCGACGATCTTGCTGAAGCCCTGCTCGACGATCTCGAGCTCGACCCGCTGCTCGACGAGGGCCGCCTCGTCGGTGTACTCCTCGGGGCCCGCGGAGGTCTGCTCGTCGACCGAGGCGACCTTCGCGTCCGTCGCCGGCCGGTGCTCGACCGCGACCACCAGCGCCACCGCCGAGACGACGAGCGCGATCACGAACGGCAGGCTCGGCAGGAGCTCCGCTCGCATGTGGGCATGGGTCGCGAGGTCCCGCACCGCGCGGGCGAGGCGCCTGGGCCACCGGTTCGAGGGCATGGGGTTCCTAGCTGAGGCCGCTACACTTTCCACAGCAACGGTAGCAGTCGAATCACAGGAGCGAGCGTGTCGGAATCCGCCTCTCCGCAGCGGTGGGGCGAGGAGCACATGATCGATCTGGGCGCCGTCGGCGAAGCCGGCCCGGAGCCCGAACCAGCCCCCTCGCAACCCCGCCGATTTCTGCGGATCCCCAACGCCGCCTTGGCATACGCGGCCATCGCCATCGCGCTGGCCGCCGCGGTCGTCACGGTCGTGAAGTGGTCGCCGCTGCACCGGCCGCTCGCCGAGTCCACAGTCACCGGATTTCTCGAAGCGGTCCACGACGGCGATGTGGAGGCCGCGCTCGCCTTCACCGACCAGAGGGACGCCGAAGGCCCGTACCTGGTGCCCGAGGCGCTCGACGCGCGCTGGGAGATCACCCGGGTCGCCCAGGTCGCGTACACCGACACCGGGGACGGCAAGGCGACGGCCGAGGTCTACGCGGAGATCGAGGGCCCGGACCACGCCCTCATCGGCACCCGTTACCACGTGGCGATCGACCGCGGCCACGCCGAGATCGAGGGGGCCATGATCGAGCACGAGGCCTACGGGTCCTTCGACTACCTCGACCTGAACGGCGTCAAGCTCGAGCTCGACCTGGAGCAGGGGCCCGTCTACATCCTGCTCCTGCCCGGGTACTACGAGTTCTACCCCGACCTGCCGTCCACGATGGAGTTCGAGGACGACGGCGCGATGATGGTGCTCGGGAGCAAGTTCCTCCAGATCGAGTCCGGCGTGCTCGACGAGTGGATGCCCTCGCCGTGGGTGGTCGTCTCCCAGGAGGGCGAGGACGCGGTGAACGCGGCCCTGCGCGAGTTCTACGACGGGTGCGCCGCCGACCCTACGGTCGAGGGCTGCCCGTTCAAATTCCCCGAGGACCCCGCGCGCGAACTCGCGCTCGCGCCCGGCGCGCAGTGGCAGGTCGCGGTCTACCCCGAGGTGCGCTCAGAGCGGCTCTGGTACGAGCACGGCGCGGGCTTCGGCCTCGAGTCGTCCCTGCCTGGCGAGGCGCAAGTGCAGGTCGAGATTACCGAGGACGGCCAGACGCGCACGGCGCTGGTCAGCTGCCCCATCCGGGTGAACGGGCTCTACGCGGCGTTCGACTTCGAAGTTGGCTTCTCGATCGACGCCGGCTACGAGATGTTCGAGGACCACTGCCGCTCGCTCGTCGAGGTCTAGGGCGCTCCTGATCCGCAGGTCAGGCCCCAGGCATGGCGGCGGTACGCGCTATTCGCTGTGGATGACGCAGCCGCAGTCGATCCAGGCGTGCTCGACCTGGTCGGTGTGGGTGATGGAGTAGTTCGCGCGGCTCTCCGAGGCCCAGAGGGCGGCGGGGCTGGCGGGCACGTCGGCGGAGGTCGCGGCGAGCGGGTTGGGCTCGCTCACCCCTTCGGGCGTCGTTGCCGGGGCGGTCTCCAATTGCTGGGCCATCGCACTCTCCTCAATCGCGGCTCGCGAGCTTCGCCGAGGCCGCTCCTTCGTTCATCGAGTCAAACGCAGGAGGAGCTCACATGGTTCCGGGCTTGAGAGCAGTCTCACAGCGCACTCGCAACGCCCACACTAGCGCCCCCTTGCGACGGTCGTATAACGCTTTCATTCCATGGAGTCGCAAGAGGGCGCCGACCTGGTGCGGCGTTTGCCCGGTGTGCGGGGAATTACTACCAGGACGCTTTTCGCACTCCGGGCAATTCGCCGCGGTGTGCCATTTCCCTGAGTCGGACACGCGACAGTCCGAACCTGCGGTTGAACCCGCGCGGGCGCCCGTCCACGACGTCCCGGTTGCGCAGGCGCGTGGCCGAGGAGTCCCGCGGCAGCTTCTGGAGCCGCACCACGGCCGCCGCCCGGACCTCGGGATCGGTTCCCGGATGGGCGACGAGCCGCTTGAGCTCGGCACGCTGCCCGCGATAGCGCTCGACCAGCACCTCCCGCTGCCGCTGCTTGGCGATCATGCTCTTCTTCGCCATCTAGCGGTCCTCCCGGCTGTGCTTCTGGTTCCGGGTCGTCACTAGCGTTCCTCCCGGAACTCGACATGCTTGCGCACGACGGGGTCGTACTTCTTGAGGACCAAGCGGTCCGGGTCGTTGCGGCGGTTCTTGCGGGTCACGTACGTGTAGCCGGTCCCCGCGGTCGACCGCAGCTTGACCACGGGCCGCACATCGGTGCTCTTGCTCGCCATCTCAGATCTTCCTTCCTTCTGCTCGCAGCCGCGCCACGACGGACTCGATGCCGTCGCGGTCGATCACCTTGATGCCCTTGGCGGACAAGCGAAGCCGCACGTGCCGGCCCTCGCTGGGCAGGTAGTACCGCTTGCTCTGCAGGTTGACGTTCCACTTGCGCCTGGTCTTCTGCTTCGACCACGGCACGTTGTTGCCGAAGCCGGGCCCGGCGCCGGTCACCTCGCATGTTCTGGACACTGTCGTCCTCCCTTCGCAAGTTCTAGTATAATGACAATCGTTTTCAATTAGATCGGAGGCCTCATGAGCCAGCTCGCCCAACCCGGTTCCTCGGTGTCACCGGCCGACCTCCGGCCGGCCCTGACACTCCTGACCGGCTTCGCCCCCAAAGCGACCCGCGAGGCCGCCGACCTGCTCACCCTCGCCGACCCGAGCCTCCTCGTCGTCACCTACGACCTCGCCGAACTCCTCGACAACGGCACCGTCCGCCGCCTCGTGCACGACGGACGCGGCCCCATCGAGGACGAGCGCGTGACCCTCGATCACGGCTGCATCAACTGCACCATCCGCGAAGACCTCCTCCCGGCCCTCGTGCGCCTCGCCCGCGCCCGGCCCGCCGTCGACCTCGCCCTCGTCCTCCCGCCCTCGATGGAGCCCGAGGCCGTCACCACCGCCTGCGGCTGGTGCGACGTCGACGGCGCGCCCGTCACCGACGCCATCCGCATCGACTCCGTCGTCGCCGTCTGCGACCCAGGCACCCTCCTCGAGACCCTCGACTCCGACCAGGACCTCGCCGACCGCCGCCTGCAGGCCGCCGACGACGACACTCGCTCCGTCTCCGAGGTCGCCGCCCGCCAGATCGAGTTCGCCGACACCGTGCTCCTCTGGGCACCTGACTCCGAGCGGGACTACGAGCACACGCGCCTGTCCGTGCTGCTCCAGCGGCTCAACCCCTGGGCCCGCCACCTGGTGCTCGACCTTCCCGAACCGGCCTGGCTCTCCGCGCGCATCCGCCGCAGCGGCCGCTTCGATCCGGAAGCGCCCGAACCGCACGGCCGCGGCCTCGAGGGCTACGCCGTCGGCTGCCACGAGCCCGAACCCGACTGCGGCGTCGTCGCCACCGTCTACCGCGCCCGCCGCCCCTTCCACCCCGAGCGCTTCCACCGGGCGCTCCCGACGCTGGCCGGCCGCACCCTGCGCGGCCGCGGCCACCTGTGGCTCGCCGGACAGCCCGACACGATCGTGGCCTGGGAGTCCAGCGGCGGCGGCGTCTCCATGGGCGACCTGGGGCGCTGGCTCGCGGCCACCCCCGACGAGGAGTGGGAGGAGTCGAGCCCCGAGCGGCGCGTCAACGCCGACCTGCACTGGGACGCCGATTTCGGTGACCGGGGCATCGAACTCGCGTTCGTGGGCATCCACTTCGCGGCAGACGAGCTCGCGGCCGTCCTCGACGCCTGCCTGCTCACCGACGCCGAAGCGGCCGAAGGGGCCGCCGCCTGGCGGGAATACCCCGACCCCTTCGACGGTTGTTTCGATAGCAAGGAGAGGAACCAGGAATGAAGCAAGGTATTCACCCGAAATACGACTACGTCGTCTTCCGCGACCGCGCCGCGGACTTCGCCTTCCTCACCCGGTCCACGGTCGGTTCGGCCGAGACCGTCGAGTGGGAGGACGGCAAGACCTACCCGGTGATCGACGTGCAGATCTCTTCGGCGTCGCACCCGTTCTGGACCGGTAAGAGCCGCGTCCTGGACGACGAGGGCCGTGTCGCCAAGTTCTACAAGAAGTACGGCAAGACCCCCGCCGAGTAAGGGCGGGCAAGAGCGAAGGGGAGGCCTCCCGGCACCGGAGGCCTCCCCTTTTTCGCGTCTCGCGCCCGGCGTCAGCCGCCGGACGAGTCGATCTCGGCGCCCTCGGGGACCGTGAGGTCGTCCCGGTCGTCGAGCCAGCCCTCCGGGAGGGTCACCTTGCCGGGGCTGTTGGTGCGGCCGCGCGGCTTGCCGATGGTCGACTCGGGGAACGGTGCGTCCGCCTCGAGCTTGCCGAGGAGGTCTTCGAGCTCGCTGAGGTGGGAGACCATCGAGAGCGCCCGCCGCATGTCGCCCCCGACCGGGAAGCCCTTGAGGTACCAGGCCACGTGCTTGCGGAACTCGCGGCAGCCGTGCTCCTCGGCGGCGATGTTCCGCCGGGCCTCGTACGACTCGGCGCCCGCGATCCACTCGACGAGCAGCTCCGCGTGGCGGTACATGACCTTCGCGACCTCGCCGAGGGACGGCATGATGCGCTGTTCCCGGCCGTTGAACGCCGCCTCAAGGTCCCCGAAGAGCCAGGGCCTCCCCAGGCACCCGCGGCCGACCACGACGCCGTCGCAGCCCGTCTGCTCGACCATGCGCAGCGCGTCGTCGGCCTCCCAGATGTCGCCGTTGCCGAGCACCGGCAGGTCCAGGTGCTCCTTCAGGCTCGCGATCGCGTCCCAGTCGGCGGTGCCGGAGTACCGCTCGGCGGCGGTGCGCCCGTGCAGCGCGACCCACGCGACGCCCGCGTCCTGGGCGATCTTCCCCGCTTCGAGGTAGGTGAGGTGGTCGTCGTCGATGCCCTTGCGCATCTTCACGGTGACCGGGATGCTCCCGGCCGCGCCGACCGCCGCGGTCACGATCTCGCGGAACAGCCGCCGCTTCCACGGCAGCGCGGAGCCGCCGCCGCGGCGGGTGACCTTCGGGACCGGGCAGCCGAAGTTGAGGTCGATGTGGTCGGCGAGGTTCTCGTCGGCGACCATCTGCACGGCCTTGCGCATCCCGGCCGGGTCGACGCCGTACAGCTGCAGGCTGCGGGTCTGCTCTTCGGGATCGAACTCGATCAGCCGCATCGTCTTCGGGTTGCGCTCGGTGAGCGCCACCGTCGTGATCATCTCGCAGACGTAGATGCCCGCACCCTGCTCGCGGCAGAGCTTGCGGAACGGGAGGTTCGTGATCCCGGCCATGGGTGCCAGCACCACCGGCGGGTCGACCGTGGTGCCTGCGAGCGAGAGCTGCTGTGTCACCGGTCCATTATTCCAGCGGACCGGGCGGGCCGCCCTACCCGGTGACGCGCCGCACCTGAGCCCTCGGCCTCCATGCGGCGAATCCGCCCCTTCGTAGCGGCGGCGGTGCCGCAGGCGGGGCTGCCGTACTGCCGTGACCGCTCGCCACGGTCCGCGTCGAACGACGAAGGCCGCCCGGCGATCGCCGGGCGGGCAGAGAAAGGGCTGGGTCTAATAGAGGTCCACCGTCACCCACGCGCCCC
>NZ_JAPZVR010000012.1:65610-84531 GCF_027622855.1 Glycomyces algeriensis
CCGGCCCCGCGCCCCCCGGCCCGCGGCCCCCGCCCCCGCCCCCCGGGCGCCCCCCGGGCGCCCTTCGATCGGTCTTCGTCTACTCGAGGTCCACGGTCACCGAGGCGCCCCACGGGTTGCCCGCGACCTCGTAGGCCCCCGCGTAGGAGAACCCGTCGCCGCCCGCGGTCCCGCCGCCGGGGATCGAGGCCTGGCCGTCGAGGTACGAGTGGAGCTTCTGGCCGGTGTAGTCCGAGACCAGGACGACCGCGGCGGTGCCGTCGTAGCCCTTCGCGTTCAGCGCGGGCGTCTCGGAGGCGCACAGCGGGTCGGCCATGCGCGAGTCGGCGAGCTCCTTGGTGACCTCGCCGCCCGAGACCCAGCTGACGGTGGCCTCGCCGCGGCTCGTCGCGATGAACGCACCGCTCTGCGTGCCCACGACCAGGCAGGTCGGGTTCGCACCGACCTCGGTCGCGGCCGTCTCCTTGAGCGCGCCGTCGAGTTCGCGCACGGTGCCGTCGGCGGTGGCGACGGCCGAGGCGCCCTCGGCGGCGGCCACGTCGGCGACCCCGCCGTCGAAGCCGACCGCTTCACCGGCGGTCGCGTCGAACGCGAACTCGGTGCTGTCGTAGTGCAGTGCCGCGAGGCCTTCCAGCGTCGAGGTGAGATCGACCGTGGTGACCTGGCCGGCGCTCAGGTCGCCCACGATCGCGTAGCCCGCGGTCGCGACCTGGTCGCGTCCGGCGCCTTCTGCGACGTCGCTGCGTTCGGCCGAGAGCGAGCCGCCCGAGTTCGACCATGCGTCGACCGAGGTCGGCGCGGTGAACGGGAGCTCGATGGTGCCGAGGACTTCGGCCTCGCCGAAGTGGCCCGGGTTCGGCAGGCCGGGGTAGGACTGCGACCAGCTGGACTGGTACGAGCCCTTCTTGTCGCCCAAGGCGATCACGACCAGCGAACCGGTCTGCGACTCGGGCGTCCACGTGGTGACGAGCGCGAGCTCGTTGCCGTCGGTGAGCGCCACGTCCGTGGGGACCTGCCCGGCCGGCAGCTGGAGGCAGGTGCCGCCCTGCGCGCCGCTGATGCCCGCGGTGGCGACGATGCCGGAGGAGAACGCGATCACGGAGTGCGCGTTGACCTCGGCGCTCTGCTCGGGCCGCGCCATGGCGACCGGCTTGCCGAGTTCGCCGCCGAGGCCGGCGATGCAGTCGGCGGTCGCGCCTTCCTGCAGTTCGAGTTCGGGCCGGCCCTCGTCGGTGAAGCGCCCGCCGGAGCGGGGGGTGAGGCCCAGCGACTCGTCGGTCGACTCGACGACCGTGACGTGGTCGATCCCGGTCAGCCCGGACTCGTCGGTGACGTAGCCGAGCTGGCCCTGGATGCTGCGGTCGGCGTCGCCGAGCAGCGGTTCGGTGGCGAGCACGTCGCCGCTCGCCGCGGCGAGCTCTTCGGCGCCGTTCTCGCCCGCTTCGCCGTAGCGCCAGGAGAACCACTCGGCGGTGCCGGCGGCGGCGGCCAGTTCGGTGTAGCGCTCGGGGGTCAGGGCCTCGTCGGAGCCGGGGCTCTCGGCCGAGGAGTCGCCCTCGCCGTCGCCGCCCGGCTGGGTCGGCTCGCGCGGCGGTTCGGCGCCGAGCATGAGCACGATGCCGATGATCAGGCCGAGGGTGATGAGGCCGCCGATGCCATAGATGGCGTAGCGGACCCCGCGGTGCGTCGGCGGGGCGACGCGGATGGGCCCCGACGGCGACTCGGCCGAGGGCTCGGGCTTCTTCTCGGCCGGCTCGGCGGTGCGCTGGGCGGGAACCGCATCGGGCGCCGCAACAGGCGCGGCCTGCTCGGCGTAGACCGAATGCGCGCCCGACGGCTGGTCGCCGTACCCGCCCGGGGTGCCGTACGCGGACTGCGGCGGGGCCGGGACGGCCTCCTGCTGCGCGTACGGGTCCGGTTGCGGCGCAACGGGGAACGGGTCCTGCTGGGCGAACTGGTCCTGCGGCGCGGCCGCGAACGGGTCCTGCTGCGGCGCGGCCGCGAACGGGTCCTGCTGCGGCTCGGCCGCGCCACCGGTCGGGCCGAACGCGTCTGCGCCCGAACCGAACGGCGCGCCGGTGCGCTGCTCCCCATAGGAGGGCTGCTGCGGCACGGGCGGGAACGGCTCGGACTGCTGCTGCGCCTGGTACTCCTCGCGGGCCTGCTGGGCCTCGGCCTGCAGCCGCTCGGCCTGGTACGGGTCGGACTGGTAGAGGTCCTGGCCGCCCGATTCGCCGCGGTACTGGTTGTGGCCGTAGACGTCCGCCTCGTACGGATCGGAGCGCAGCTCCGGGAACTCGAGGCTCTCGCCCTGGGCGGGCTGGCGCGGCGCGTCGTAGGTCGGCGGGTCGAACCCGGGGGCCTGCTGCTGCGCGGCGAACGGCGTTCCGTCCTTCGGGCGGAACGCCTGCTCGACGGGCGCCTCCGGCACCGGGGCCGCGGCCGGCGGCGGGACCTCGCCCGCACCGGTCCAGGCGGCACCGCCGCTGGTCAGGCCCCAACCGGTCTGGGACTGCTGGTGCATCCACTCCTGGCTCGACTTCGGCGGCCAGTCGGGTGCGTCCGCGTCGCCCTGCCCGTTCCAGTCGCCTTGCGGCGCAGGGGGCTCTTGGTAGGCGGGCTGCTGGGGTTCGGGAGCGCTGTACTGCGGCTGGCGCTGCGCGCCGGCGAACGGTGCTTCACCGTAGGGCGCGCCGCCGTGCTGCGGCCCCGGCTGCTGCGGCACCTCCGGGGTCGCGTCGTCGAACGCGCCCCATTCGCTGCGGCGCGACTCGGGGTCGAGCTCCTCGTACGCGCCGGCCTGGTCGCCGAAGGCGCCGCCGCTGGGCGGCGGGCGCAGGAACCGGTCGGCCGCCGAAGGCTCGTCCTCCGGAGTCGCGGGAGCCGGCGCTTTGGAAGGCAGGTGGCCCACTCCGCGCGCGGTGATTCGGGGCGGATTGGTGGGTGTGGCCGCCGGTTCACTGGTGGGAGGCCAGGAGGGCGGCTGCTCGGGCGATGGGTCCGGCATGATAGGCGACTCTAGCGGATCGGACCGCGCTCGCGTGAGGCGTGGTCGGGAAAATTGCTGACCACAACCATGGTACAGCGGGCATGCGCACCGGTTCTGATCTGCGCCAACGGTTTCCGCGAACCCGATTCGCGACGTGACCTCCGCGACCCGTCCATGGTGGCCGATCACTCACCTGCGGTACCGCAACGGGGTCAAGCGGCTACGCAGCGCGCGCGGGCCGGGGGTCCGCTTCCGGTTCGGTGCTCACACCGGGCGGCGTCTGCGAGCGGGTTGTCGGGGGGACCGGGCAGAATGGTGGGGCAGCGAGAAGAGGTGAACAGTGGCGGGGCGAATCCGGGACGCCGATATCCAGCTGGTGCGCGAGCGCGTGGATATCGCCGATGTCATCGGCGAGCGCGTCACCCTGCGCAACGCCGGCGGCGGCAATCTGAAGGGCCTGTGCCCGTTCCACGACGAGCGCTCGCCGAGTTTCAACGTGACGCCCGCGCGCGGCGTCTACCACTGCTTCGGCTGCGGCGTCGGCGGCGACGCCATCACGTTCCTCACCGAGCTCGACGGCCTCACCTTCATCGAGGCGGTCGAGCGGCTCGCCGCCAGGGCCGGCCTCAAGCTCACGTACGAGGACGTCGACGGCCGCGTGCAGCGCGGCCCGTCCAACGCGCCCGGCCTCAAGCAGCGCCTGCTCGACGCCCACACCGCGGCGGCCGAGTTCTACACGAAGCAGCTGCTCAGCCCCGAGGCGCTGACCGCCCGCCAGTTCCTCACCGCCCGCGGCTTCGACCGCGGGGCCGCCGCGACCTTCGGCTGCGGCTACGCCCCCGACTCGTGGGACGCGCTGGCGAAGCACTTGCGCGCCAAGGGCTTCACGGCCGAGGAGCTGAACACGGCCGGGCTCGCCAAGCCCTCCCGCACCGGCAACCTCATCGACCGCTTCCGCCGCCGCCTGGTCTGGCCGATCCGCGACTCCTCGGGCGCGGTCATCGGCTTCGGCGCCCGCAAGCTCTTCGACGACGACCAGGGCCCCAAGTACCTGAACACCCCTGAGACGCCGCTGTACAAGAAGTCCCAGGTCTTGTACGGAATCGACTTGGCCCGCAAGGAGATCGCCAAGACCGGCCGGGTCGTCATCGTCGAGGGGTACACGGACGTCATGGCCTGCCACCTGGCGGGCGTCCCGATGGCGGTCGCCACCTGCGGCACCGCGTTCGGCCCCGACCACATCCGGATCCTGCGGCGGTTCCTGTTCGACTCCGAGTCGGCGGACGGGCGCATCATCTTCACCTTCGACGGGGACGAGGCCGGCCAGCGCGCCGCGCTCAAGGCCTTCGACGAGGAGCAGCGGTTCGTCTCCCAGACGTACATCGCGGTCACGCCCGGCGGGCAGGACCCGTGCGAGCTGCGCCAGAGCGCCGGTGACGCGGCGGTGCGGGAGCTCATCGAGCGGCACACGCCGCTGGTGCAGTTCGCCTTGGAGCGCGCGATCGCCAAGCACGACCTGGACACGGCCGAGGGCCGCCTGCACGCCACGCGCGCGATCGCGCCGCTCCTGGCCCGGGTCAAGGACAGGGGCCTGGTCGAGGAGTACATCGGCGTCTACGCCGGGCGCCTGGGCAAGGAGAAGGCGGAGCTGCGCCGGGCCGTGCAGGGCGCCGCCGCGGGCCAGCAGCCGGAGGCCCCGGAGGGTCCGAAGCGGGTGCAGCGGACGGACTCGACGCAGCTGCGCGCGCAGCGCGAGGTCTTGAAGGTCGCCCTGCAGCAGCCCCAGATCGCCGGTCCGTACTTCGACGCGGTGGACTCGACGCCGTACACGGACCCGAACTACCGGGCGGTCCGCGAGGCCGTCGCGGCGGCCGGGGGAGCGGCCAGGGCCGCCGCGGGCCCGAACTGGATCGCCGCGGTGCAGAGCGCGTGCTCGGAGATCGCCGCGGGCGCGCTGGTGAGCGAGCTCGCGGTGGAGGAGCTGCGGCTGGCGGGCGAGCCTGACGGCCTCTACGTGCGCACGATCCTGGCGCGCATCCAGCGGCCGGTGGTCGAGGCGGAGGTCGCCGATCTGAAGCGCCGCCTGCAGCGCATCAACCCGAGTACTGACAAGGACGAGTACATGAAGCTGTTCGGGCAGCTCATGGGCTTGGAGCAGCATGTGCGGTCGCTGCGGGACCAAGCGGCGAACGCGGTCGAATAGCTGGGTTGAACAGCTCGGTCGAATAGCTGGGTCGAATGCTCGGCCGAATAACTCTGTCGAATGAGCGCACGCTCGAGGAGTCCGGGAACCGGTCGGTATCCGAGACAGCCTCTCGTTCTCATGCTGTGATGCAGGTAATAGGCATGCCGCTCAACGGCCGAGTGTTTCATCGCAGCGTGGGCGGCAGCCGCATCTGGAGGGGGAGTCATGTCCCAGCCACCCGCCTCGCCGCCGCCCGAGCAGTATCCGCCGAATGAGCCGCCTCCTGAGGGGTTCGAGCGGCCGACCGGCCCGGCGTACGAGCCGCCTCGCGGCCCGCAGCCGTACGAACCGCCTCCGGGGCCGCCGCCGTACTATCCGCCGCCGCCCGGCGCGCCGGTGGACGGCGCGGGGGGCCCCTCCAAGACCATCGCGATTCTCGCGCTCGTCTTCGGCGGCGCGGCGCTGCTGTTCAGCGGCATCCCGGTCGCGGGGATCTTCATCGGCGGGCTCTTCGCGCTCACCGGCATCGTGCTCGGCATCGTCGGGATCTTCAAGTCCCACCGCCTGATGTCGATCATCGGCATCGGCCTGGCGGTGCTGGCATTGATCGTCGCCACGGTCGTGACCGTGGCAGTGGGCAAGGCCGCGGAGGACTTCATCGAGGACTGGCCCACGGACTACGAGACCGGGACCGACGGCGGGACCGATGCGGAGACCGACGACGGCGCGGGCCACGGGAACGCGCCGAAGGACCAGATCGTCGACGGGACCGACCCGACCGCGCCGCTCCCGGCGGGCAGCGAGATAGCGTCCGGGTCCTGGAAGCTCACGATCGGCAAGGTGGTCCCCGACGCCACCGACTCGCTCGTCGTGGACGAGTTCTCCGTTCCCCCCGAACCGGGACACCAGTACTTCATGTTCCAGGTCGACGCCGTGTACGAGGGGGAGGAGTCCCGGCTCGCCTGGGACGACCTCCTGTTCGGCGTCTACTTCGACAACACGCTGTACACCGACATCTGCGGCGCCGTGGTCCCCGACGACCTCTATCTGGCGCCCGAGGTCTACGCCGGCGGGACGGCGACCGGCAATGTCTGCGTCGCGGTGCCGACCGCCGGCGTCGAGGAGGCGGTGATCAGCGTCGAGCAGTACTGGGAATCGGGCCCGCGGTACTTCGTGGCCACCTCCTGAACGGACGCGAACAGCCGCCCGCGGATTCCGCGGGCGGCTGTCGTGGTGTTCCTTGCTTAAGCTTTGGCCGCGTTGCGCAGCGGCTCGCCGTGGGCGTGGAGTTCGGTGAGGGCCTCGCGCCAGGACTGGATCAGGCCGGTCGCGTGGTAGGGGATGCCCTTCTCGTCGCAGAACTCCTCGACGATCGGCTGCGCCTTGGCGAGGTTGATCGAGGGCATGGCCGGGAAGAGGTGGTGCTCGATCTGGTAGTTCAGGCCGCCGAGGGCGAAGTTGGTGAACCAGCCGCCCTTGACGTTGCGGGAGGTCAGCACCTGCTTGCGGAGGAAGTCCAGCTCGGTCTCGCCGACGAAGGTCGGCATGCCCTTGTGGTTCGGCGCGAACACCGAGCCCATGTACAGGCCCCAGACGGCCTTGTGCACGAGGAAGAAGACGATGGCCTTGCCGGGGGAGAGCACGATGAACAGTGCGGCCAGGTAGGCGGCCCAGTGGACGGCCAGGAACAGGGCCTCCCAGCCGCGGTTCTTCAGGCCGGGCTTGATGACCGACTTGATGCCGGACCAGTTGAGGTTGATGCCCTCGAGGAGGAGGATCGGGAAGAACAGCTCCGCCTGGTACTTGCCGAAGAACCTGCTGAAGCCCTGCGCGAAGCCGGCCTGGCGCTTGGACCAGGAGAACAGGCCGGGGGAGACGTCGGGGTCGAGTTCCTCGTGGTTGGGGTTGGCGTGGTGGCGGTTGTGCTTGTCGTTCCACCAGCCGTAGCCCATGCCGTTGGCGAGGTTGCCGGTGAACCAGCCCAGGCGCTCGGAGGTCGCGCGGCTGCGGATGACCTGGCGGTGCGCGAGGTCGTGGCCGAGGAACGCCACCTGGGTGCTGACGAGCGCCATGAAGACGGCCGTGAACATCTGGAACCAGGTGTCCCCGATCAGCGCGAATGCGGCCCAGCCGCCGACGAACACCGCAGACATGAGCGAGAACCGGATCACGTAGTACGCGGGGCGGCGGGCCATCAGCCCGGCCTCGTTGATCCGGCGGCCGAGTTCGGCGAAGTCGCTGCCGGTCCGCGGCTTCTCGGGGGCCTGCGGCGCCTGGTCGGCGATGAGCGTCATGGAAAGGTCCGTTCTGTCGGGAAACTTCGACCCCTTAATCCTTCCCCGTGGTCTGTGATTTGTAACTACCGCTGGCCCCTCAATGGGGGTAGGGCAAGCACTACCTTTACTGGCCGGTATTTATGAAGGATTCGCTTCAAAATCTGTTGTACTCTGTCGGGCGCCGGGCTTAGGGTTGCCCCATGCCACATGACGATGAGATCCTGGTGCGCGCCGTCGACCTGCGGAAAAGCTACGGCGAGTACGAAGCCGTACGCGGCGTCGACTTCGAGATCCGACGCGGCGAGGCCTTCGGCTTCCTCGGCGCGAACGGCGCGGGCAAGTCGACCACGATGCGGATGATCGGCTGCGTCTCGCAGCCCACCGGCGGCGAGCTGGAGGTCTTCGGCCGCGACCCCCACGCCCAGGGCGCCGAGATCCGCGCCCGCCTCGGGGTCGTACCCCAGGACAACACCCTCGACGGGATGCTCACCGTCTTCGAGAACCTGGTGGTCTACGCCGGCTACTTCGGCATCAAGAAGAAGGACGCCAAGGTCCGGGCCGCCGAGCTCCTCGAGTTCGTGCAGCTCTCCTCCCGCTCCAAGGACCAGGTCAGCGAGCTCTCCGGCGGCATGCAGCGCCGCCTCGCGATCGCCCGCTCGCTCATCAACGACCCCGAGCTGGTGATCCTCGACGAGCCCACCACCGGGCTCGACCCCCAGGCCCGCCACCTCGTGTGGGAGCGGCTGTTCCAGCTCAAGCAGCGCGGCGTCTCGATCCTGCTCACCACCCACTACATGGACGAGGCCGAGCAGCTCTGCGACCGCCTCGTCGTCATGGACGAGGGCCGCATCATCGCCTCCGGCTCCCCGCGCGAGCTCATCGACACGCACGTCACCAAGGAGGTCGTGGAGCTGCGCTTCGGCGCCGCCCACACCACCGAGCTCGCCGAACTCGCCTTGACCCTCAACGGGATCGGCGCCCAGATCGAGGCCCTGCCGGATAAGATCCTGGTCTACACCGACAGCGCGGACGACACCAACGCCGCGCTCGAGGCCCGCGCCATCAGCCCCACCTCGGTCCTGGCCCGCCGCGCGAGCCTCGAAGACGTCTTCCTGCGCCTCACCGGCCGCGCCCTCGTGGAGGACGAAGCGTGACCGCACTGAGCGTCGACCGCGCCGCCCCCACCGCGGCCCAGGCCGCCTGGCGCGCCTTCAACCTCCAACTGGCCCTGTACAAGCACGTCTGGCACGGCACCGTGTTCACCTCCGTGCTCCTGCCGATCCTCTACATGGTCTCCATCGGCATCGGCGTGGGCGCCTACATCGACCCGGCGTCCCTCGGCGGCCTCGACTACGCCGCGTTCATCGCCCCCGGCCTGATCTGCTCGGTCGCCGTCATGATGCTCGGCAACGACATGGTCTTCCCCGTCTTCGGCGGCTACGCGGACTGGGGCGGCCACTACCTCGCGCAGCGCGCCACCCCGCTGCGCCCCGTGGACATGCTCAACGGCCACCTCGCCTACGCGGCGGTGTTCCGGCCGTACACGAACTGCACGCTCGTCGCGGTCGTACTCGCGTTCTTCGGGGTCTACAACTCCTGGTGGGCGGTGTTCGCGGTCGTGGCCGCCGCGCTCGTCTCGGCCTCGATGGCGCCCTGGCTCCACTTCTGGTCCACCTGCCTGCGGAACGACGCGAACCTCAACATGATCTTCCGGTTCGCCGTCATGCCGATCTCGCTGTTCTCCGGAGTGTTCTTCCCCGCCAGCGAGATGCCGGGGTTCCTCCAACCGCTCGTGTGGCTCTCGCCCCTGTGGCACGGCACCGAGCTCGCCCGGGCCGCGACCGCCGACATCGCGCCCGCGCTGCCCCCGGTCCTCCACATCGCCTACCTCGCGGCCCTCGCCGTGGCCGGCTGGCTCGCCGCCCGCCACGCCATCCAGCGCCGCCTGAACTTCTAGGAGCCAACGCATGTCGGTAATCGCCTACGGCGCGGCCCGCGCCTCCCTGAAGTCCTCGGGCGCCCTGCTCAACCGCAACTGGGTGGCCATGCGCCGCGCCTGGATCCTCGTGATCTCCGGCGCGGTCGAGTCGCTGCTCTTCCTGTTCGCCTTCGGATTCGGCGTCGGCGCGCTCGTCGGGGACATCACCCTGCCCGACGGCACCACCGTCCCCTACACCGCCTACGTCGCCCCCGCGATCCTCGCGAACGCCGCGATGATGGGCGTGCTCGCCGAGACCTCCATCAACGTGTTCGCCAAGTTCAAGTGGATGAAGGTCTACGACGGCATCCTCGCGACCCCCTTGCGGCCCTGGGACGTCGCCCTCGGCGAGGTCTGGTGGGCGCTCATCCGCGGCGGCACCTACATCGGCGCGTTCGTGGTCGTCATGGGGCTCTTCGGCCTCCTCGACTCCTGGTGGTCGCTCTTGGCGGTGCCCGCGTGCGTGTTCGTCGCCCTGGCCTTCGCCGGGATCGGCCTCACCCTCGCCACCCTCTTCCGCGACTGGGTCGACTTCGACTGGATGAACGCGGTCGTGTTCGCCATGTTCCTGTTCGGCGGCACCTTCACGCCCGTGGAGGCCTACCCGGCGTTCGCGCAGCCGATCGTCTACATCATGCCGCTGTACCACGGCATCGAACTGGTGCGCGGCCTCAGCCTCGGCCAGGTCGGCCCGATGATGCTCGTGCACATCGCCTACCTCATGGCGCTGTGCGTGGCGGGCATGTGGATCGCGCAGAAGCGGCTGGCGAAGGCCTTGTACAAATAGAAGGCAGGTCAAGCAGCAGGCCGCGTCCTCCTGGCGGAGGGCGCGGCCGTCTTCGTTCTTTAAGAAGAAATTCTTCAAATGTGACCTTCACAACGAAACGTTTCTTCGATACCGTTCTGTCATGAGACCTCCCCCCACAGTCCAGCGGCGCCTCGCGCTCCTCGCCGCCGCACTCCTCGCCGCGGCGGCCGCCTTCCTCTCCCCGGGCCTCGCCGCGAACGCCGGCGAGATCACCATCCAAGCGGTGAGCCACAAGAGCCCCTTCAACTGCAGCAAGACCTTCAACGCCAACAACTGGACAGGCGGCCACAACCCGTCGAACACCATCGACTGGCAGAACTACGGCTCCGACGCCATCAACGGCGAGAACGTCCGCGCCACCGCCGGCGGCACCGCCTACTTCTACAACGAGGGCAGCACGAGCTACGGCAAGTGGGTCCAGATCGTCCACTCCGACGGCACCCGCACCCGCTACGCGCACCTTGCCACCATGGTCGGCGCCGTCGGCACCTCCAGGTCCGTCTCCCAGGGCACCGTCATCGGCACCGTCGGCTCCACCGGCGGCTCCTCCGCCCCGCACCTGCACTACGAGCAGCGCAACGCCTCCGGCTCCGTCGTCACCCCCGTCGTCGAGGGCGTCCAGGTCCCCTTGGGCACCAAGAAGGCCATCACCTCCTCCAACGGCTGCGGCGGCAGCAACCCGTACACGCCCGGCGAGGTCTGCGGCTCCGGCTACAGCCAGATCAACACGCACGCCCTCGGCACCGTCGGCCGGATCTACCTCATGTACAACGCCTCCAACGGCTACAACTGCGTCGTGACCCTCAAGTACACGAGCGTCGGCGTCGCCAGCGCCGTCTCGGCCAGCCTCCAGGTCGAGGGCGGCACCGTCGCCCGCGACTCGGGCAACTTCGCCTACTACGCAGGGCCGGTGAAGAAGTCCGCGCCGAACACCTGCATCAAGTGGGGCGGCTCGGTCGGCACGACGACCTGGACCAGTGCCTGGAGCCATTGCGGCTGAGGGCACTGTGCCAATGACCGGCTCGAAAGCGCCCCCGGGCGCCGGGCCCGCTAGGCTGGGCGCGTGAGAATCCTGCTGCGACTGTGCATGATCGTCGCGCTGGCCTGCGCGCCCGCCTTCGTCCCCTCGGCGGCGCTCGCCGCCGGAGGGCCGCAGGTCCTGGTCGTCACGACCGGGAACGGCGCGCAGGACGTGGCCGACTACGCGCTGGAGCGCCTCCAGATGGAGGCGCGGCGCTGGAACTTCACCCTCATCGAGGGCGGGCCGGAGGACCTCGAGCACCTCGGCCGGTACGACGTGGTCATGTTCGTGAACACCGGCGCGGACTTCCTCGACGAGGCCCAGCAGGAGTCGGTCGAGACGTTCGTGAAGCAGGGCGGCGGGCTCATCGCCACCAACTCCGCGGTCCAGAGCGAGATGGACTGGACCTGGTACCACGAGACGTTGAGCGCCACTGCGCTGCCGCCGCCCGAGGCCGCGACCGAGGAGGCCGTCACGTTCAACTCGGGCTCGCAGGTCACCGACGGCCTCAACGAGGAGCTCAAGCTCACCGAGCACTGGTACCGGTTCGATCCCGCACCGGCGCAGCCGGGTTCGACGATCCTGGCGCAGCTGGGCTCGGGCGAGGCGGTGGCGTGGGTGAACGAGGAGCTGCCGGTCTTCTACGCCTCGCCGGGCGGCGAGGGCAAGACCTGGGGCGACCGGGACTTCCTGAAGCTCATCCGCCAGGCGATCTGGTGGGGCGCGGGCGAAGAGGGCGCGATGGTCCAGAACTCCGAGGACGCCGCGCCGTCGTGGCCGTACACGCTGACGTTCGCGCTGTTCGTGGTCGCGGTCGCGGGCGGCGGCTCGATCGCGGTGTGGCGCTTGGACAAGGCCGAGACGGAAAAGGAAGCGGCCGCCACGCAGGCGTAGCGGCCGATCTGCAGCAGTGACCGGGCGGGCCGTCTCGAACAGCGGCCCGCCCGATCCGTACGCGATGCGCGCGGTGCACCTCCTGCGCCAGACGGCGCCGGACCGGCCCGAAGGGAAGTTCCCACGACCCACGCTCTGGACGGTCATATCGCCTAGAGGCCGAGCCCGATCCGGCACCGCGCGGATCGCAGTTTAGGCGATCCTCAAGCACCCCCGCCGGCCGGTATCCGGCCCATTTGCCCGCTCGCTTCGTTGTCGGCCCTCCAGATACAACACCGGTATCTGGAGGGCCTTCCGCCTTGCGAGCGAACAAATGGACTCGGATTCCGACTCGCCCGGGGTGCTTGAGCACCGCCTAAAGCCGTCCCACAACAGTCGTTGTCACGGGGGCGACGCCGTTGTCGAACGGCAGGTCCTCGTCCTCGGGCTCCTCCACGGGCGGTCCCGAACGCTGCTTGAGCGAGACCTCCTCCAGCGGGATCGCCAGGAGCGCCGACATCGCGTTCTCCTTGTCGCTGGCCTCCCGCGAGCGCTCCGCGCGGCCTTCGCCCATCCGGTTGATGAGGGCCTTGAACACGTCCCAGCGCTCGGCCGGGTCGCTCACGAGCCGCGCGTTCGCGTGGACCACGACGCTGCGGTAGTTCATGGAGTGGTGGAACCAGCTCTTGGAGTAGACCAGTCCGTCGACGATCGTAGCGGTGGCGCTCACCGCGAACCCCTCGCGCCCGCCCAGGCCCATGCTCGATCCCGTGGAGCCGTGCACGAACAGCGTGTCCCCAACGCGCACATGGAATGTCGGCAGCACGCGCGGTGCGCCGTCCGGTCCGACGAACGCGAGGTCGACGAACAGCGCCTCGTCGAGCACCTGGTAGGCGGCGTCGCGCTCGTAGGTGACCCGCTCCCGGGAGCGGTTGGGGGTGGTGCGCTCGGTGGGGGTGAACCGGCCGCTGCGGGGGCATTCGAGGGCGGACATCGGGGGTGGCTCCTAACGCCGTTTTTATGTACTGGTACAATGCTCTGGTTATGTCGGTACAGTATCAGATCACCGGATCCGCGGCAAGCGAGATCGCCGCCAGCATCGAGTCCGGCGTGCGCTCCGGGCAGCTCGCGCCCGGCCGCACCCTGCCCCCCGTCCGCAAACTCGCGGCCGACCTCGGCGTCGCCGCCGGCACCGTCGCCTCCGCCTACCGGCGCCTGCGCGAACGCGGCGTCGTCGAGACCGGCGGCCGCGCGGGCACCTTCATCCGCCAGCGCTCGGCCTTCACCCCCACCGGCACCCTCACGGTCCCAACGGGAGTGCTCGACCTCGTCTCCGGCGAACCCGACCCGGAGCTGCTCCCCGACCTCGCCGCCCTCAAGCCGCGCGTCGACATCGTCCACGGCAACTACCGCGACGGCGGGCCCTGCCCGGACCTGCTCGACCTCGCCCGCGACCGCTTCGCCGCCGACGGCGTGCACGGCGAGCTCACCGTCACCTCCGGCGCGCTGGACGCCTTCGAACGCGGCCTCGCGGCCCGGCTCGAACCCGGCGACACCGTGGCCGTCGAGGAGCCGACCTGGTCCAACGGCCGCGACCTGCTGCTCTCGGCCGGATACCAGGTCACCCCCGTGGCGATCGACGGCGAGGGCCCGCTGCCCGACGAGCTCGAGGCCGCCCTCGCCGCGGGCGCGAAGGCCTTCATCCTCACCTCGCGGGGCCAGAACCCCACGGGCGCAGCGGTGACCGCCGAACGCGCCGCCGCCCTCCGCGCGGTCGTCGCCCGCCACCGGGGCGTGTTCGTGATCGAGGACGACCACTGGGCCGAGCTCTCGCAGATCCCGCTGCACTTCGTCGCCGACGCCGCCGACCGGTGGATGTTCGTGCGCTCGACCTCCAAGCCCTACGGGCCCGACCTGCGCACCGCCCTCGTCGCCGCCGACCCGGACACGAAGGCCCGCGTCCAGGGCCGCATGGCCATCGGGCACGGCTGGGTCTCGTGCATCCTGCAGCACTTCGTGATCGCCGCCTGGACCGACGAGGTCGTCGAGGAGCACGTCGCCACCGCCGGCCGCGTCTACGCCGAACGCCAAGGGGCCCTTCGCGAAGCGCTCGCCGCCCGCGGCATCGAGGCGTGGGGCCGCGCCGGGCTCAACCTCTGGGTCCCCGTCGCCGATGAAACCGCCGCCGTGGTCGCCCTCCGCGACAACGGGTTCGCCGTCGCCCCCGGCCGGGCCTACTCCTTCCACGGCCACCAGGGCATCCGCATCAGCACCTCCCGGCTCGACCCCGGGCGGGCCGACGCGGTGGCCGACGCGGTCGCGCAGGCCTCCGGGCCGGCGTCGCCCACGATCTGACCGGCCCTCCGGCCCGCGCCGGAGGAGCCGCGGGCCGCATCCCCCCGATCCGGCCGACAACTCCAGAAAGGAACCCCGTGACCGCCCAGCAGCCACCCCCCGCAGCACCGCCCGAGATCGACCCCGCCGGCACCGCGGCCCTCCAACAGCGCGTCCTGCGCACCCTCTTCCTCACCCAGGTCCTCGGCGGCCTCGCCGTCGGCATCGGCATCGCCGTGGGCGCCCTGCTCATCGAGGAGATGACGGGCTCGGCGACCTTCACCGGGCTCGCCCAGAGCCTCTTCGTCGGCGGATCGGCGCTCGTCGTCGTCCCGGCCGTGCGCATCACCGAGCGCTTCGGCCGCCGCGGCGGCCTCGCCTTCGGCTACGGGTGCGCGGTCGTCGGCACCCTCATCGTCGCCGCCGCGATCCACCTCGGCAGCGCCGTGCTCGCGACCGCCGGCTACTTCCTGCTCGGCGCGGCCTCCTTCGCCGGCCTCCAGTCCCGGTACGCCGCAGCGGACCTCGCCCCCGCCGCCCGCCGAGGCTCCCACCTCTCGCTCATCGTGTGGGCCACCACGATCGGCTCGGTCGCCGGCCCGTCCCTCGCCGGCGTCGCCGAGCGGGTCTGGACCGGCTGGTTCGGCGGCCCCGCCTACGTCGGCTCCATGGTGGCCATCGGCCTGCTCTGCCTCCTCACGGCCGCGGTCATCCTCGTGTTCCTGCGCCCCGACCCGCTCCTGACCGCCCGCGAGATCAGCGGCGAGACCGACGCCCCGAGGCGGTCCATCGCGGACGGCTACCGGACCGCGAAGGCCAACCCGGCCGTGCGCACCGGCGTCGTCGCCGCCGCCCTCGGCCACTTCGTGATGGTCGGCGTCATGGCCATGACCGCCGTCCACATCAAGCACGGCATGGCCGACCCGAAGGAGGCCCTCAGCGTCGTCGGCGTCATCCTCGGCCTCCACATCGGCGGCATGTACGCCTTCGCGCCGATCATCGGCCGCCTCGTCGACAAGCACGGCGCGCGCCCCGTCCTCATCGCGGGCACCGCCCTCCTCGTCGCCGCCTGCACCGTCTCGGGCTCCTCGCCCGCCGACGATCACGTGCGCCTCCCGATCGGCCTGGTCCTGCTCGGCGTCGGCTGGTCCGCCATGACCGTCGGCTCGGCCGCGCTCGTCACCGGCGCCATCACCCCCGCCGAACGCCCGTCCACGCAAGGCTTCTCGGACCTGATCATGGGCCTGGCCGCCATGGCCGCGGGCCTCGCCTCCGGCCCCATCGTCGAGTACGCCAGCTACGGCATCCTCTGCGTCTCGTGCGCCGTGGTCGCCCTGCTCGTCTTCCCGTTCCTCTTGGGCAAGCTCACCGGCCCCGCCCCCACCCCCGCCTGATCGAAGGAGCAGCGATGCGCATCGAAATGCAACCCGTCGGCCACGTCGAAGGCGGCCGCACCGAATGGTTCGAGGACGCCTGGGACGGCGTCGAAGCGGTCATCCGCCTCGACCCAGACCGGTTCGCGCCCAGCGTGACCCAGGGCCTCGCCGACTACACCCACCTCGAAGTCGTGTTCCTCTTCGACCGCATCGAGGAGCACGAGGTGAACCTGGAGCCCAGGCCCGCGCGCGGCAACCCCGCCTGGCCCCCGGTCGGCGTCTTCGCCCACCGCGGCCCCTTCCGCCCCAACCGGATCGGCGTCTCCCGCTGCCGCCTCATCGGCGTCGACGGCCTCGCGATCCGGGTGAGCGACCTCGACGCGCTCGCGGGCACGCCGGTGCTCGACGTCAAGCCGTACCTGCGCGAGTTCGCCCCGAGGCACGAAGTGGCCCAACCGGAATGGGCCGACGAGCTGATGGACGGGTACTTCGGCTAGTAGCCGTAGGCGCTGGGCGCGTTCTGGCCGCCGTCGACCGGGATCACCGCGCCGTTGATCGCCTTCGCCTTGTCCGAGAGGAGGAAGGCGATCACCTCGGCCACGTCGTTCGGGTCGAGCAGCTCGCGGTTCGGGAACTCCTCCAGGAACGCCTCGTAGCGCCCGGGATCAGCCAGGCGCAGGCGGTCCCAGTTCCGGTCGGGGATGAGCATCGAGCCGGGCGCGACCGCGTTGACGCGCACCCCGGTCGGGCCCAGCTCGCGGCCGAGCACCGTGGCGGCGTGGTTGAGCGCGGCCTTCGTCGAGCCGTACGCGAGGCCGGGGGAGGGCTTCGTGCCGGAGATCGAGGAGACCAGGACCGCCGCGCCGCCGGTGCGCCGCAGCTGCGAGAGCGAGGCTCGGAGGGCGGTCATCGCGCTGGTGACGTTGACGCTCAGGGAGTAGGCCCAGTCGTCCGGCTCGGTGTCGACGATGCTCCGGCCGCGCGCCCCGCCCACGTTCGCGACCAGGCCTTTCAGGTCGCCGAGGCGCCGCTGGGCCTCGTGTACGAACTCGACCATCAGCTCGGTGTCGTTGACGTCGAGCGCTCTGGTGGCGACCGGGACGTCGAACTCGGCGCGGAGCTTCTCGGCGAACTCGTTCAGCGGGGCGGCGTTCCGCGCGCAGAGCGCCAGCGGCACGCCGTCGGCGGCGAGCACCGAGGCCGTGGCCATACCCAGACCGTGGCTGGCACCGGTGATGAGGACAGGGCTGTTCAGTTGCATACCGTTCATAATGGCCCGCCCCGTCCAGTCCCCGCACCCGCCGGGCGGCGGGAGTTCACCCGAGCGCCGTGAAGAAGTCCCAGATCTCCGCGCTGGCCCAGAGCGTCTCAGTCGCACCGGGGGTGCCGAACCACACGTGGCCGCCGTCGACCTGGTACTCGACCATCGGCACCTCGCCGGCGCACGTCCACGCGGCGCGCTCGAAGTCGCCGCCCGAGCGCTGCTCGGCCTCTGTGCAGGCCCCTTTCGCTCGCCACGCCTCCAGGACCGCCTGGCCGTCGGTGCGCGGGTCGTCCGTCCCCACGAAGGCGGCCAAGGGGATCGGCGTCTCCATGCTCTCCACCTGCGCGAGCGTGTCGTAGGTGCCGGCCGGGACCACGGCCGCGGCGCCGGCGAGGCGGTCGCCGAGGCCGACCGCGGCGGCCAGCGTCATGTCGCCGCCGTTGGAGAAGCCGGTCAGGTAGATCCGCTCGGGGTCGGCGCCGTGCTCGGCGACGAGCTCGTCGATCAGGTCGGACAGGAACGCGGCGTCGTCGCCCCCGGCCTGCGCGTCCCACTCGTTGTCCGGGTTCGACGGGTACACGGCCAGGAACCCGGCCTCCTCGGCCAGGGTGTCCATGCCGGAGGAGGCCCGCATCATCGAACCGTTGCTCGGCATGCCGTGTAGCACGATGACCGCCGGGAGGAGCGCGCCGGACTCAGGGCACTGGAAGGCCGCCTCGTACGTGTAGTCGCCGAGGGCGGCTGCGGGCACGTCGGTGAACTGGCCCGGCTCGCAGTCGAGGTCTGCGGCGGGCTCGGGGTCGTCGGCGGTGCAGGCGGTCAGAGCGAAGAGGAGTGCCGCCGCACCGAAAAGGCGCTTCATGCGTGGGAGCGTATTGCACTCCACTCTGGAGCGCCAGCCTCCGAACGGACGGGATGCGGGAGGGACCGAGTCCGCCCACGCTCCCGAGGGGAAAACGAAACTTCGGCGTGTCCGACCCGAAAATCGGTGCTAGCATCGGTATCGTCAGGGGGTGGTTACGTTGACAGAAGCAAAGCCCGCGAAATCCGAGCCCGACACCAGGGCCATGTCGATCCGAGGTATCCGACCGGACGTGTACGAACGGCTGAGGGTTCGAGCGGCCGAACACGGCCAATCGATGGAGGCCGAAGTCAGGGAGATCCTGGAAGCGGCGGCCGAACGTCCGGTCGACCAGGAACTGGAGCCCGAGAACTTCGCTGATCTGATCCGGCGGCGGTTCGCCTCGAGCGGCGGCCTCGCCGATCTCATGGTCCCCTCCCGCAAGGACCCGAGCAAGCTGGTGCCGCTCGGCGAATGATCGTCCTCGACACAAACGTGATTTCGGAGATCTCGAACCCGAACGGCAATGAGCGTGTATACACCTGGTTCGGGTACTTGTCCAAGCGAAAGACCGCGGTGACCGCCGTGACGGTCGGCGAAGCCTGGGAGGGCATCGTCCGCCTCGATGAGGGCGCCAGGCGGAAACGGTTGACGGATGACTTCGAGGGCATGTTGCAGGAGTTCTTCTCCGGAAGAGTCCTGCCCTACGATCATGCGGCCGCGCAGCATTACGCGATCATCTCGGTCAAGAGATCCGCGGCCGGACTACCGATCGACAAGCCTGATGCGCAGATCGCCGCGATCTGCGCGGCTCGCGGGTTCACTCTCGCCACCCGGAACATCAAGGACTTCATTGGAACCGGGATCGAGCTCATCAACCCATGGGAATGACTTACTGATTCATTGAAGCGCGGGTGGGGCGCCCCGTTGAGGTGGGGCCCCCACCGGGTGGGCGGTTTGGGCGGTAAGCGCCCGG
>NZ_JAPZVR010000012.1:84541-122305 GCF_027622855.1 Glycomyces algeriensis
CCCCCACCCCCCCCCCCTACCCCTCTCTCTAACGCGGTCCCGGGCGGGGGCCCCCCCCCCGCCCCCCCCCCCCCCCCCCGCTTCGGCGTTGTGCGCTATCAGCGCCAGGCGTGGAGGGGGTTGTCGAGGCGGCCGGCGTAGATCAGGCTCTCCTCCTGGTTCTCGATGTCGACCATCTGCTGGTTGTTCTTGAGCTGCAGGCGGTTGAGGCACGAGAGCGTGAAGCTTTCCTCGAACAGGGGGAAGCGCTCGAACGCGTCGGCCAGGTCCGGGTGAGCGGCCTGGTAGTCCTTCAGGGACTCGGCCGCGACGCGCCAGAACTCGTCCTCGCCGAGGACGCCGTCGAGGTGGAGGTGTCCGGCGAGGAACCGCAGGAAGCAGTCCACGACGTCGGTGAGGATCGACAGGGCCCGCACGTTGTCGGGGATCTCGACCTTGATCCGGGCGATCTCCTCGGGCACCTCCGTGGAGGGCTCGACGACGGCGCACTCCTCGCCGATGTCCTTGAAGAACACCCGCTCGACGGCACCGTCCTTGAGCACGAGGATCACGTTCTCGCCGTGGGGCATGAACACCAGCCCGTACCGGTACAGGCAGTGCGCGACGGGCACGAGGTAGGCGTCGAGGTAGCCGCGCAGCCAGTCGGCCGGGCGCAGCCCGGAGCGGCGGATGAGGGCCGATGCGAGCGGCTTGCCGTCGGCGTCCACATGCAGCAGCGAGGCCATGGTGGCCACCTGCTCGCCCTTGGCGAGCTTGGGGATCGGGCTCTCGCGCCACAGGGCCGCGAGCATCTTGCGGTACGGCGAGCCCTTCGGCGCCCCGGCCGTGTAGGCCGGGTGGCGGTAGCCGACCGAGGCGCGCTCGCGCAGGATCGTCACGCCGTGCCGCTTCAGGGTCGGGTCGCCGTGCACGAGGTCGGCCACGTAGTCGCTGATCGCGGGTGTGACCTCCATGTACTCGGTCGAGAGCCCGCGCATGAAGCCCATGTTGAGCACCGAGAGCGCGGTCTTCACGTAGTCGGCCCCGGGCCGGGAGCGGTTGAAGAACGTGCGGATCGACTGCTGCGCCTGGAACTCGTCGTGGCCCTCGCCGAGGGGGATGAGGCGTCCGGCGGCGATCTCGGGCGCGAAGGTCACGGAGATCTTGTTGCGCCACTGCCAGGGGTGCACCGGGATCAGGTACACGTCCTCATAGGTCAGTCCGCGGTCGGTGAGCATGGACTCGAAGTACTCCCGCGAGTCCGCGTCGAGCTGCGTGTCGAGCAGCCAGTCGAAGCCGAGCTCCGGGGAGGACGCGAACATGGCGTGCTCGCGCGGCGCGGCCAGCCACATCAGGCGCACGCCCGCGCCCGCTTCAGGCGCGTACGAGCGGTAGTCCTCGGAGGTGAAGCCGAGACGGCCCGAACCGGCGACGAAGCACGGGTGCCCGCCGGTCATGCCCGCCTCGATCGCCTGGAACCCGGCGTCCACCAGGGCCGCGGCGCTGAGCTGGCCCTCGCCGAGCTGGTACGCCCCGCGGTTGATCGTCGCGGCGACCTCTTCGAGGTACACCGGCAGCACCGTGTCGCTCAGGCCGAGCTCGCCCCGGAACGAGAGGAAGAACGCGGCCGCGTCCAGTTCGAGGCCCTCGCCCGCGGCGTCCGTGCGCTCGATCGAGGCCGGGTCGACCACCCAGTGGTCGAGCTTGAAGCGGTGCGCCGCGAACCGGTACCGCTCCGACCCGGCGGCGAGCGCGTACCCCTCGCCGTCCTTCACGGGCACCAGCAGCCGCTCGTGGGCGAACTCGCCGATGGCCTTGGCCAGCAGGTTCCTCGTGGCCTGCTGCCACAACTGCGGGGTGAGGTGGTCGATGGCGCTCACGCGGGCACTCCTCTCGCGGCGGACCGCTCGAAATCGATTCGGGTGCAGAAGCTCAGCAGCGCCTGCTTGTCCTTGAGCCCCACGCTCCGCTCGGGCTTGAACCCGACGAACTCGTTGAGGCGGTGGATGGCCTCGTTGCCCACGTCCGGCTCCACGACGACCCGCTGCGCGCCGAAGCCGTCGAACAGCAGGTGCATCACGGTGTCCATGACGCCCTTGGTGAACCCGGGGATCGGCTTTTCGGTGGGGGCGGTCAGCACATGCATGCCGATGTCGCCCGGCGCGGGGTCGTAGACGCCCGCGAGCTCGGAGGCCGCCGGGTCGTAGACCTCGACGAGGAACCGGGCCCGGTAGTGGTAGAGCCCCATGTACGCGAAGTGATCGGCGTCGACCTCGATGCCCTCGTGCTCGGCGAGCACGTCGGCCACGGAGGCGTCCTGCATCATCCAGTACTTCGCCTTCGGGTGCGTCACCCACTCGTGCAGGAGCGGCGAGTCGGTGGGCGGGTCGACCGGCCGCAGGCCGAAGTCGCCCAGCTGCGGGTGCAGGTGGTAGAACGTGCTGGGGGCCTTCAAGGTCATCACTCCGGTGCTCCGAATTCCTGGAAGCCGATGCGGCGCTCGATGGGATAGACCTCCCGGCCGGTCAGCGACCGGATGATCCAGGAGTTGCGGTAGGCGGCCATGCCGAGGTCGGGGGAGACGAAGCCGTGGGTGGCGAGTTCGGCGTTCTGGACGAAGATCTCGCCGCGGTGCTCGGCGCCGCCGGAGGCGTCGACGCTGTAGTCGCGGCGGGCCTCCAGGCGCCCGGTCGCGTCGAAGCGCAGCCGGTCGCGGACCCCGTCGAGAAACGCCGGGACGCGGTAACTGTAGCCGGTCGCCAGGACCAGGCCCTCGGTCTGGAGTTCGAAGGACCGGTCCTGCTCGTGCTGGCGCACGGAGAGCCGCACGCTCCCTACCCCGGCGTCCCTCTCCGCAGTGCTTTTTTCAACAGTGCAGTTCGTGAACAGCCGGGTCGGCACGGACCCGCGCTCGAACCGCTTCTGGTACAGGAGGTCGAAGATCTCGTTGATGAGCTCGGTGTTGATGCCCTTGTACAGGTTCTTGTGGGCCGCGTTCAGCTCGTCGCGCTTCGGCGCGGGCAGCGCGTGGAAGTAGTCCACGTACTCCGGGCTGGTCATCTCGAGCGTGAGCTTGGTGTACTCGAGCGGGAAGAACCGGGGCGAGCGGGTGACCCAGTTCAGCTCGTAGCCGCCGCCTTCGATGTCGACGAGGAGGTCCCGGTAGACCTCGGCGGCGCTCTGGCCGCTGCCGACCACGGTGATCGACCCGCATTCGCGCAGGCGGTCGCGGTGCTCCAGGTACGCGGAGGCGTGGCAGACCGTGGGGCTCTCGAGGTCCCGGCACGCGGGCGGGATCCAGGGCGGCGTGCCGGTGCCGAGCACGATCCGGCGGGCGTGGTCGACGGCGGCCCCGCCGGGCCCGTCGGAGCGCACCGCGTAGACCCCGTCTTCCCAGGTCACGGCGGTCACGGTCTGCTCGAAGCGGAGGTTGTCGAGCTTCTCGGCGGCCCATCGCAGGTAGTCCTGGAACTCGGTGCGCAGCTGGTAGAACGACTCGCGGATGTAGAACGGGTAGATCCGCCCGCTCTCCTTGAGGTAGTTGAGGAACGAGTACTCGGAGGTCGGGTCGGCGAGGGTCACGAGGTCGGCCATGAACGGCACCTGCATCGTGGTGCCCTCGATGAGCATCCCGGGGTGCCAGTCCACGTTCGCCTTGCGCTCCAGGAAGATGCCGTCGAGGCCGTCGATCGGCGCGGTGAGCGCCGCGAGGCCGAGGTTGAACGGCCCCAAGCCGATCCCGATGAAGTCGTGCACCTTGCTCATGCCGCTTCCTGCGCCTTCTTGCCGTGGCGCGCGAGGGCTTCGAGCACGGGGACGATGTCGGCGAGCCCGGTCTCCGGGTTCAGCAGCGTGAGCTTGAGGGCGGTGCGTCCCTCCACTTTGGTGGCCGCGACCATGCCCTCGCCGGAGGCCGCGAGGGACTCCCGGGCGATGCGGTGGGTGTCGTCGTCGGCCCCGGCGAGCCGGAAGAGCACGGTGGAGAGCTGCGAGGGCGGCGCGGCGACCTCGAAGCGCGGGTCCGAGGCGAGCCAGTCCCAGGTCTGGTCGGCCAGGCCGCACACCCGGTCGAACATGGCGCCCAGCGTGTCGGGCCCCAAGGTGCGCAGGGTCATCCACAGTTTCAGCGCGTCGAAGCGGCGCGTGGTCTGCAGGCTCTTGTCGACCTGGTTGGGGAAGGCGGCCTCGGCGGGGTTGAGGTAGTCGGCGTGGTGCGTGACGTGCCGCAGCGAGGCGCGGTCGCGCACGATGAGCGCGGAGGAGCTGACCGGCTGGAAGAACGACTTGTGGTAGTCCACAGTGACCGAGTCGGCATGCTCGATGCCGCCGAGGAGCCCGCGGTGCTGCTGCGAGACGAGGATGCCGCAGCCGTAGGCCGCGTCCACGTGGAACCACACCCCGTGGGCCGCAGTGATCTCGGCGATCGGGCCGAGCGGGTCCACGGACCCGAAGTCGGTGGTCCCGGCGGTCGCGACGACCGCGGCGGGGACGAGCCCCTGCTCGCGGCAGGTCTCGATCGCCGCGTCCAGCGCGGCGGGGTTCATGCGGAACCAGTCGTCGGCGGGCACGGTGACCACGGCTTCCTCGCCGAGGCCGAGGAGCCGGGCCGCCTTGACGACGGAGAAGTGCGAGTGCGGGGAGGCGAAGAAGCGCAGGCGGGGGAGCACCTCGACGCCGCGCAGCGGCGTGCCCGCCTCGACCTGGTGCTTGAGGAGGATGGTCTCGACGGCCTCGTCGCGCGCCAGGAGCAGCGCCTGCAGGTTCGACTGCGTCCCACCGGAGGTGAAGATGCCGTCGGCGTCGGGCCCGAGGCCGATGCGCCGGGCGGTCCAGTCGATGAGCCGCTGCTCGATGAAGGTGCCGCCGGCGCTCTGGTCCCAGGTGTCGACCGAGGTGTTGACGGCGGCGAGCACGGTCTCTGCGGCGACGGCCGGGAGCGCGACCGGGCAGTTCAGGTGCGCGAGGTAGCGCGGGTGGTGGAACCAGACCGCGTCCTTGAGGTAGAGCTCGCCGACCTCGTCCATCGCGTCCTCGAAGGACTCCAGGGGCCGGTCGAGGTCGACCGCGGCGATGGCCGGGCCGAGGTCGGCGGGGGCGGCGCCGGTCCACGGCCGGTCGACGGCGGCGAACCGGTGGGCAAGGCGCCCTGCGACATCGACGATCATGCCGCGGTAGGCGGCGGCCGATTCGCGGCCCAGGAGGGCCGGCGGGTCGGAGCTGGTGATAGGCGCGGGAGCCGGACGGAGGTCGGCGCTTGTCAGCACGGAGGGTCACCTTTCGGAGAAGTACAGCGCGGAGGGACGGGAACTCGCATGGCCGGGGAACGTGTAGGTTAGGCTAACCTAAATGGTGACCGTGCAGAAGGGCTGATCCCGAATGGTGACGTTCTCCACGAATTCTTGCGAAAGCTTCCCGATCAAGGCATTTGCGCGCGGCGCCTCACGCACCGAAAAGTCCTTTGTGGACTGTGAGAATCGGCTGCGCCGGAATGAAAACCGTGCACGCGCCGTCTACCGGAAGATGTTGCGGCGGGGGCCCGGGGGGAGCCGCCGCCGCGCTCATATCGTGCAGTACGGGGCCTGAACTGTCTGTCACCAATCCGACAACATCCCGTCAGGCCCCGGAATCCCTAGGCGGACTCGGCGATCCAGTCCTCCACGACCGCCGTCATCGTCTCCAGCGGGATCGACCCGTTCGAGAGGACGCGGTCGTGGAAGTGCCGCAGGTCGAACGCCTCGCCCAGCGCCTCGCGGGCCCGCTCCCGCAGCGCCCCGATGTGCCGGCGCCCCACCATGTAGGCGAGCGCCTGGCCCGGCCACGCGATGTAGCGGTCGACCTCGTTGGCGATGTTGGCCTCCGAGAGCGCGGTGTTCTCGCGCATGTACGCGACCGCCCGCTCCCGCGACCACCCGAACACGTGCATCCCGGTGTCCACGACCAGGCGGCAGGCCCGCCACGCGTCGAACGAGACCATGCCCAGCCGCTGCAGATCCCCGCTGTAGAGCCCGATCTCGTCGCAGAGCCGCTCGGTGTACAGGCCCCAGCCCTCGCCGAACGCGGTCACGTACGCGAACCGCCGGAACTGCGGCAGCCCCTCCAGGGTCTGGCCGAGCGCGAACTGGAGGTGGTGCCCGGGCACGGACTCGTGGAACGCGAGCGCCTCGTACTCGTACCGGGCGCGGCTCTCGGGCTCGTACGTGTTCACCCAGTGGGTGCCCGGCCGGGACCCGTCCGCGGCGGGGACGGTGTAGTAGGCGAGGGTCGAGCCCTTCGCGGCGGCCTCGGGGATCACCTCGACCGAGCAGGGCGCGATGTCGTAGTCCAGGAACGCCTTCGGCAGCGCCGCCTCGGCCCGCCGGAGCGCCTCGGTGACGTCGGCGAGGATCTCGTCCGAGCTCGCGTACCGCAGCGACCGGTCGTTGCGGAGCCGGTCGACGACCTCCGCGACATCGGCGGTCCCCAGGGCCCGCGCACCGATCTCGGCGAACTCGCCGCGCAGCCGCTCGACCTCCTCGAGGCCGATCCGGTGGACCTCCTCGGGCGTCAGGTCGGTGGTCGTGAACTGCCGCGACGCGGCCGCATACCCTTCCAGCCCACCGGGAACGTGGCACACGCCGACCTCGTCGTCACCGCGCGAGACCGGCAGGAACTCGGTCTCCAGGGCCTCGCGCCACCGCTGAAGCGACGGCCGGACCCGCTCGGCGACCAAGGCGACGGCCTGCTCCTTCCAGCCGTCCACACCAGTGGGCGTGGGGCCCACCAGCGGATCGCTCTCCAGGTCGGTGCCGAGGTAGTCGTCGATCTGCTCGATGACCGCGAGCACGCCGCGGCGGGTCTGGTGCCGCCCTTCGGCGGCGGCCTGCCGGTACCTGTCGAGCACGGCGTCGAAGTACCCGCCGAGCGAGCCGAGCCGCACGAGGTAGTCGCGGCTGCGCTGCTCCGAGTTCAGGCTCATGCGCGGCAGCGAGGAGAGCATCGTCGAGACGGGCCCGGTGATGGTGTTGGAGAGGCCCACCTCCCCGAGCGCCGCCTCGATGCTCGCCGACTGGTCGGCGGTGAGCCGCGCGAGCATGGAGTACGTGATCCGGTCCTGCCCTTCGAGGACGCGCGCGTCGATCGCGTCGAGACCCGTGCGGATCTCGGCCTGGTGCGCGAGCCGCGCCCGGTCGCCGTCCCGGCTCGGGTCCGGCAGCTTGTCGTCGTATCCCGCGATGCCGTAGAAGCTCGCCGACGTGGGGTTGTCGGCCAGGTGGAAGTCGAAGTACCGCTGCGCCAGCGCAGCGAGCTGAGGGTCGCCCATGCCACGACCCTACTGGGACGCCGAGGGGTGCGGACGGGACCCGGCGGCGGGGCCGAGGGAAGCGCGGAGGTCCGCCGGACGCATGGGCGTTCGCGATCCCGTGCCAATCCCGGGCCGCGTTATGGCAAGGTGGGCGGCATGTCTGCAGCACTCGTTCTGCCGCGCAGCGTCGACGAGGCCGTCGCGCTGACGTCCGCCGGCCAGACCTTCACGTACGTGCACTTCTGGGGCCACTCGCCGAACGCCGACGGCAGCGCCGGCCGCGGCTGCCTGAGCCAGTGGTGGCCCGCGGCGTTCACCGAGGACGACCACCGCTTCGCCTCGGCCGAGCATTACATGATGGCGCACAAGGCGTGGCTCTTCGGCGACGACGCCGGCGCCCGGAAGATCCTCGCCGCAGGCCACCCGGGCGAGGCCCAGGCCCTGGGCCGCAAAGTCCGCGGCTTCGACCAGCGGACCTGGGAGGCCGAGCGGTTCGGCATCGTCGTGCGCGCGAGCCTCGCCAAGTTCGGTCAGCACCCGGACCTCTCGGCCTACCTCCTCGGCACCGGCGACCGCGTCCTGGTCGAGGCCAGCCCCCGCGACCGCATCTGGGGCATCGGCCTCGGCGAGACCGACCCGCTCGCCGCGTCCCCGCACACCTGGAAGGGCCTCAACCTCCTCGGCTTCGCCCTGATGCAGGCCCGCGCGCAGCTCGCCGACGCTTGATGCGCATCGGCATCACCGGCCACATGAACCTCACGGCCGCAACGATCGAGCTCGTCCGCACCGCCCTCCAGCGCGAACTCGAACGGTTCGATCCCGCTGACCTGACGGGCGTCTCCTGCCTCGCCGAAGGCGCGGACGCGATCTTCGCCCAGGCCGTCCTCGACGCCGGCGCCCGCCTCGAAGCGATCCTCCCCTCTCGCGACTACCGCGACACCCAGGCGGGCCCGAGCCACCGGCCCGTCCTCGACGCGCTGACCGCCCGCGCGCACCGGATCAGCTACGTCGCCGAGACCTCCTCGGTCGCGGCCTACGCCGCCGCGAACGACGCGATGCTCGCCTCCGTCGACCGCCTCCTCGCCGTCTGGGACGGCCTCCCGTCCCCCAAACCCGGAGGCACCGCCGACGCGGTCGCCACCGCCCGCGCCCTCGACATCCCGGTCACCGTCATCTGGCCCGAAGGCGCGCAACGCGGTTAGCGCTGGTTCCCGGCCGGGGTGGTCGGGAGCGCGGCGAGGAGCGCTTCCGTCGCCGTCGCAAGTCGTTCGGCGGCAACGGGATCGAGGGAGCTCAAGGTGAGCGGGAGCGGGTCGCCGCGGTCGATCGCGGTGAGCGGCGCCGCCGGCGGATGGTCGATGAACCCGTGGATCGGCGCGACGGACCGCTCGACGGGGCGCCCGGCGAACCTGATCGAGCGGAGGAGGAGCCGGGCGGCCGCGGGCAGCGGGCCGAGGTCGCCGCTCCTGGTGAAGCCCGGGTGGTACAGGACGTACCGGGCGGGGTGCTCCGGCCGGGCGGCGTAGGCGACGCCGAGCAGATCGGTGGCGCGGCCGGCCTGCAGCTGCGCGGTGACGGTGCCGTACCGGTGCTCGAGTTGCATGTCGTCCCAGTGGATCGCGCCCTTCGTGGTGCCGACGCCGGCGACGCTGACGATCACCGGGGCCTCGCTCCGCCGCAATTGCGGCGCGAGCCCGTGGCCGAGCAGGTACCGGCTCAGGTAGTAGAGGGCGAAGGTCTGTTCGAGCCCTTCCGGGGTCTCGGTGCGCTCGGGGGACAGCCGGTTAGCGAACAGGCACAGGGCATCGACGACCTGCTCCGCTGCGGCGATCTCCCGGACCGCCGCCCGTGCGGCCTGCACGCTCGACAGGTCGGCTCTGATGAACCGCACCCGGTCGGCGGCCCCGATCCGGGCGGCCTCGGCGAGCAGCCGCTCCCCTTTCTCCGGGCTGCTGCCGAGCGCGATGACGCGATCGCCGCGTTCGGCCCGGGCGAGGGCCAGCGCGCGGCCCATCCCGTCGGTGCCGCCGCTGACGACGATGACGCGGGGGTTCGGTTCCTGGTCTGGCATATGCGGTTTCCTCCGGTGTGCGCCTTGCGAACTACCATCGTCGGTAACCCTGCGCCGCAGCACAAGGAGGCACTTTGCAGTCCGGTACGCACACGCATGTGCCTTCCATGGTCAGCGCGGCCCTCCCCGATCCGGTGCCGGCCGAGGAGTACGAGCGGTGCCCGGTCACCGACGTGCTCCACCGGGTCGGCGACAAGTGGTCGATCCTGATCGTCGTGCTCTTGGGGAAGCGCCCGCACCGCTACAACGAGCTCCACCGCGGCATCGCGACCATCAGCCAGCGCATGCTGACCCGCACCCTCCGCGCCCTCGAGGCCGACGGCCTCGTGCACCGCGAGGTGTTCCCCACCAACCCGCCCAGCGTCGAGTACCGCCTCACCCCGCTCGGCCGGAGCCTCCTCACGCCCCTCTCCGCCCTCGCCGACTGGGCGGTGGCGCACCACCCCGAAATCGAAGCCGCCCGCGCCGAACACCTTCCGGTACAGAACGAACCGCGGCAGTAGTCACCGTCTCCCGAACTGCCCGGAGAGCACTACGCTCGGTCGGAGACCGCGCCCCGCCGGCGCGGACAGTGGGAGGCAGGACATGACCGAACTCGCGGGTGCCGCCGGGTACCTCTTCGAAGCCGGGATGCTGAAGCGCGCCCGGCGCTCCGGCTGGTGGGTCGCGGGGGTCCGCGACCCCGAGAGCATCGCCGAGCACAGCTGGCGGGCGGCGGTGACCGGCATGGCCATCGCGAGTCTCGAAGGCGCCGATCCGGCCCGGACCGCGCTGCTGTGCGTCCTCCACGACACCCCGGAGACGCGGATCGGCGACATCCCCAAGCTCGGGCAGGCCTACCTCACCGCCGCCGGCGCGCTCGACGTCGTGGCCGATCAGACGGCGCAGTGCCCGCCGCGCATGAGTGACACCATCCGCGACGCCGTCGCCGAGTTCGAGGCGGGGGAGACCCCGGAGGCGATCTGCGCGAACGACGCCGACAAGCTCGAATGCCTGGTCCAAGCCGTCGAGTACCGCCACCAAGGCGTATCGACCGTGCAGCCCTGGATCGACAGCGGCCTCGCCGCCCTCCGCACCGACACCGCCCGGCGCCTCGCCCGCGAGGTCCTCGACCAGGACCCCCTCGCCTGGGAGCAGGCCCGCCGCAACCCCGCGCCATGACCGGAGCACGAAAAAGCCCGGACCGGCTTTCGCCGTCCGGGCCGTTCCCACTGTCTCAAGGTGGCTCCCCAACTTGGACTCGAACCAAGAACCTGCCGATTAACAGTCGGCTGCTCTGCCAATTGAGCTATTGGGGAAGGGGTTCGAGCTCGGCTTTCGCCGTGCGAACCGGATATGACAGTACAGGACCGGCGCGGGCGGGTGCCACCGGGGTGGGTGTGGTGTGGGTCCGATCCGGGGCGGGAAAGCGGGTCGGAAACGGGCGGCGCGTTTCCGTCATGGGCCGCGTGGGCACCCTCACATGGGGCAGAATGGCCGCTATATGCGGCGACGCACAGTGAACTCCCGAGCACATTGAAACGAGATCGGCCTGCGGGCCGGCCGAGGAGGCAAATAATGCGGAAGTGGTATCTCGTAGCAGGGTTCGCGGTCGGTTACGTCCTGGGGGCGAAGGCCGGGCGGGAACGCTACGACCAGATCGTCGACTACACCCGGCGCGTGACCGGGAACGACAAGGTCCAGGAAGTCGCGTCGACGGTGCGCACCCAGGCGAACAAGGCCGTGGACGCGGCCCAGGACAAGATCAAGGGCACCAAGTTCGGCGACATCGTGGAGAGCTTCACCTCGAGCGCCGATGAGACCCCAAAAGCTGAGCCCTGGGACTCCGCCGGGGTGACCACGCCGGTCCGGAGCGACAGGGCGCTGCGCGGGGACGCCCCCGGTTTCTGATCTTCAGAGGCGCATGGCGCGGGGGGGGGGGGGGAGGGGGCCCCCCCCCCCCCCGCGGGGCCGGGGGGGGGGGGGGGGGGGCCCGCCGCGGGGGCGCTCTGCTATGCCGGTTTGACCGAGGCGCGCAGGCGCAGGTCGGCGACGCTGCGGCCCGCGGCGACGGTCCAGCCGCCCGGGACCTGCCGCCAGGCGTGCTCGGCCTCGTCCCAGTACTGGAAGGAGCGGTCTTCGAGAGGGATCGCGACGTCGACGGTCTCGCCCGGGGCCGCTTCGATCGCGGCGAAGCCCGCGAGGCGGTGGGGCTCGATGCCGCCGGGGAGGTCCAGGCCGGCCTCGGGGGAGAGGTAGACCTGGACGACCTCGCGGCCGGTCACGGTGCCGCTGTTGCGGACCCGCACGGTCACTTCGCCCGCGTCGACCTGCAGGTCCTCGTACGTCCACTCGGTGTAGGAGAGGCCGTGGCCGAACCAGAACGCGGGCTCGGCGGCGTCGCGCTGCTCCCAGGCGCGGTAGCCGATGAACACGCCTTCGTCGTAGTGGAGCTCGCCGTCTGTGGGCACGACCTGGACGACGGGTGCGTCCTCGAGGCGGCGCGGCCAAGTGGTGGTGAGGCGGCCGCCCGGTTCGGCGCCGAGCAGGACGTCGGCGAGGGCGTGCCCGCCCTCCTGGCCGGGGAACCAGGTCAGGAGGATCGCGGCGACCCCGTCGGACCAGGGCATCTCGACCGGGGAGCCGGTGTTGACGACGACGACCGTGTTCGGGTTCGCCTCGGCGACGGCTGCGACGAGTTCGTCCTGGCGGCCGGGCAGGCGCAGGTCGCGCCGGTCGAAGCCCTCGGATTCGGTGAGGGCGGTCGTAGAGACCACGACGACCGCCACGTCGGCGGCGCGGGCCGCTTCGACCGCTTCGGCGATGAGCCGGTCTTCGTCCGGGCGGGGCCCGGCGTGCATGAGCCCGAACAGGACCGACGGCGGGTAGCCGGGCGGGAAGACGGAGACCGGCGTGTGCTCGTGGCGCACCGAGACCTGCTGCCCGGCCTCCAGGTGGACCGTCGCGCGTTCGACGGCGGGCCCGAAGAACGCCTCGAACGGGTCGTCGCTGGAGGGCACGTGCTCGCCGTCGAAGACCACTTCGCCGCCGATGACGAGGCGGTGGAGGCCGGTGCCCCTGGTGCCGAAGACGTGCTCGCCCGTGGTCTCGACGGTGAAGACGCCTTCGACGACGGCGTGGGAGAACTCGTCCTGCGCGAGGTCGCCGGGCAGGTACCCCATCCACTTGACGTCGCCGCTGGCGAGCGCCAGGGGAGGCAGCCCGGTGCCGTCCTTCCGCACCGGGTACGCCTTGAGGTCGAAGCCCTTGCCGGCGGCCTGGATCTTCTCGAAGAGGTCCACGCCCTGCGCATACCGGACGCGGTCGCCGAGGGCCTCGCGGAGGCCGTCGAGCGGCGACACCACCTTGCTGGGGAAGACGGTGGCCGAGCCGCCGCCGAGGATGCGGGCCTCGGCCGCGGCGGGGCCGATGAGCGCGAGGCCGCCGATCGCGTCGGCCGCGAGCGGCAGGGCCGGCGCGCCGCCGTCCTCGGGGGCATTGTTCTGCACGAGCACGAAGGAGCGCTGGGCGATCTCGCGCAGCAGCGCTTCGGGATCGGCGATCGCTTCGACGCGTTCGTCCACCGCGGCCCGGACGCCTTCGAGGGCGCCGACGCGGGCGGCGAGCTTGAGCATGCGGCGCACGGCCTCGTCGACGTGGTTCTCGCCGGTGCGGCCTTCCCGGACGGCGGCCACGAGTGCCTTGCCGTACACGGTGAACGGCCCGGGCATGGCGAGGTCGAGCCCGGCCTCGACGCCCTCGACGGTGTGGCGGGCCGCCCCCCAGTCGGAGACGTTGAACCCGTCGAACCCGAACTCCTCGCGCAGGACGGCCATGAGCTCCCGGTGCGCGGTCATGGTGTGGCCGTTGACGGCGTTGTAAGCGGTCATGACGCCCCACGGCCGCACGGCGGCGGTGATCATCTCGAAGGGCCGCAGGTACAGCTCGCGCAGTGCCCGCTCGCCGATGATGTTGTCCACAGTGAACCGGTCGGTCTCGGCGTCGTTGGCGACGTAGTGCTTCATCGTGGTCCCGACGCCGCACTCCTGGATCCCGGCCACGTACGCCTGGGCGATGCGCCCGGTCAGGTACGGGTCCTCGCTGAACGCCTCGAAGTGGCGCCCGCCGAGCGGGGAGCGCTGGAGGTTGATGGTCGGTGCGAGCAGCACGTCCACGTCCTTGCGGCGGGACTCGGCGGCGAGCAGGTTCCCGATGCGGCGCACCAGCTCCGGGTCCCACGAGGCGGCCTGCGCGGTGGGGCTAGGCAGCGCCAGGGACGGGTCGGCGGCGGTCCAGAAGCGGCCGCGCACGCCGATGGGGCCGTCCGACACGGTCATCGACCGCAGCCCGGCCTCGGGCACCGGGATGGTGCGCCACATGTCGAGCCCGGCCAGGAGGTCGGCCTTCGTCTCCAGGTCCATCTTCGCGAGGGCCGCTTCCACGGCCTCTGCGTACTCGGGCCGGTCGTCCGGGATGACCCAGTCGCTCATGGCGCCCTTCCTTTCGGTGTTCCTCGTCGATCCCCGCAGGGCGGCAAGAGCGAGTCTCGCACTTTTACCGATCAACCGGTAGGTTTAGTCGCCGAACCGTTACCATCTATGCTCTGTCCAACCCGACCCCCGCAGATTCGAGACGCCCATGCCGAGCATCCAGCACAGCGCCCGCGGGCACGCCCGCCGCGAGGAGATCGTGAGGGCCGCGATCGAGGTCATCGCCGAGCGCGGCTACCGGGGCGCCAGCCTCGCCGCCGTCGCCGAGAAGGCCGGCCTCAGCCAGCAGGGGCTCCTGCACTACTTCCGCAGCAAGGAGGACCTGCTCATCGGGGTCCTCCAATGGCGCGCCGAGACCGACACCGGCGGCCGCGACATCGTCGCCGATCCCATGTCCCTCGCCGCCACCCAGGGCGTCGTCGAGGCCAACGCGCACCGCGAGGCCATCGTCCGCACCTTCTCCGCGCTGCTCGGCGAGTCCGTCACCGGCGACCACCCCGCCGCCGAGTACTTCCGGATCCGCTACCGCCGCGTCCGCGAGGCCATGACCGCCACGCTCCGCCTCGAATGGGGTGACCGGCTCCCGTCCGGGCTCACCCCGGAGGAGGCCGCGCCGCTCGTCGTCGCGATCATGGACGGTCTCCAGTACCAGTGGCTCCACGAGCCCGAGTCGTTCGACATGCCCGCTGCATTCAAGGCCTTCGTCCGGCTCCTCGATCCGAAAGCGGCACCTTGACAGACAGCCCAGTGACCCTGCCCGCCCTCGACGCGCTGGCCTGCCCGAACTGCGCAGGGCCGCTCACGCAGGCCGACCGCCGCCTGTCCTGCCCCGACGGCCACTCCTTCGACCTGGCCAAGCAGGGCTACGCGCCGCTGCTCGCGCCCGGGTCGAACACCACCACCGGCGACACCGCCGACCAGATCGCCGCCCGCGAGGACTTCCTCGACTCCGGCGTCTACGACCCGCTCATGGCCGCCGTCGCGACCGCCTCGCTCACCGACGCCCCCGGCGTGTTCGTCGAACCCGGTTGCGGCACAGGGCACTACCTCGCCGTCGCGCTCGCCGCCGACCCCTCGCGCGAGGGCATCGGCCTCGACACCTCGAAGTACGCGCTGCGGCGCTGCGCCAAGCGCACCGTCCCCGGAAGCGAACCGGGCGCCGGACCGCGGCCGCGCATCGCCGCGGTCCTCGCCGACGCGTGGCAGCGCCTGCCGATCCGCGACGGCGCCGCCGCCGCGGTCCTCAACGTCTTCGCCCCCCGCAACGCCGAGGAGATCGCCCGCGTCCTCGACCCGCAGGGAGCGCTCGTCGTCCTCACCCCCCGGCAGGACCACCTGCGCGAACTCGTCGGCACCCTGGACATGCTGAGCGTCGACCCCGAGAAGGAGCAGCGGACCGCCGACCAGCTCGGCACCCTCTTCGAGGCCGAGCGCACCGACGAGGTCGTGTACTCGATCGACTTGGGCCACAACGAGGTCCTGCGCCTGGTCGGGATGGGCCCGAGCGCCCGCCACCTCGACGCCGCCGCCCTCGCCGCGACCGTGGCCGCACTGCCCGAGCGGATCGAGGTCCAGGTGGCCGCGAACGTCACCCGGTGGCGCAAGAAGCATTGATCGATCTCGATCGGTGAGTACCCCTCACGGGGCACTTGTCCTCCTTTGCCGTGACCAGTACGGTACGAAGCATCACCCCTGACCGGCTGGAGATGAGCAGAGTGTTCGACGACAAACGCGCGACGCGGCGCGCCCTGGCCCTCGGCGCGGCCGGACTCCTCGCCCTCGCCGGCTGCGGCACCGACGACGCCGCAGCGGAGGAGCAGATCACGGTGCCTGAAGACGCGGGCGTCGAGGAGCTCCAGGTCGAAGTCCTCGAGACCTTCGACCACGACGCGACCTCCTTCACCCAGGGCCTCCAGCTCGCCGAGCACCCCGAGCACGGCACCGTCCTCTACGAGAGCGCCGGACTCTACGGCGAGTCGGACGTCCGGATCACCGACCCCGCCACCGGCGCTGTGCTCGCCTCCCAGGACCTCCCGGCCGACCAGTTCGCCGAAGGGCTCACCCTCACGGACGACTCGATCTGGCAGATCACCTGGCAGGAGCATGTGGCCCACCGGCGGGACCCGGTCACGCTCGACATCGTCGAAAGCGTCCAGTACGAAGGCGAAGGCTGGGGCATCTGCTTTGACGGCGAACAGCTCGTCATGAGCGACGGCTCCTCGACGCTGACGTTCCGCGACCCGGTCACGTTCGAGGAGACCGGCACCGTCGAGGTCGCGCTCGAGGGCGAGCCGGTCTTCCAGATCAACGAGCTCGAGTGCACCGGCGGCCAGGTCTGGGCCAATCTCTGGCAGACCGACCAGATCGTGCGCATCGACCCCGCCACCGGCGAGGTCGGCGCGGTCGTCGACGCCGCCGGCCTGCTCCCGCCCGAAGAGGCCGGCGGCGCCGACGTCCTCAACGGCATCGCCGCGGCCGAGGAGGAAGGCACCTTCTACGTCACCGGCAAGCTCTGGCCCAAGCTCTACCTGGTGCGGTTCACACCGGTCCGATAACGCAGTGCGGCCGGGCCGCGTCCATGGCAGCATTCGGGCCATGACGCCGACCCTGCGCACCGAGCGCCTCGTCCTCGACCCGTACGTCCCCGCCGACGAAGAGGACTTCGTCGCGCTCTTCGGCGACACACGCGTCTCGCAGTGGATGGGCGACGGACCCGAGCCCGAGGAGGCCAACCGGGCGCTGTTCCACCGCGTCTTCACGCACGTCTACGACACCGGTAAGTTCGACGTGTGGGCCGTGCGCGAGGACGGCGACCTCATCGGCCACGCCGAGATCAAGCCGACCGAGGAGTCCGGCGGCCATGAGCTCATCTACGCCCTCGCCCACCGCGCCTGGGGCCGCGGCCTCGGCACCGAGCTGGCGCAGGCGATCATCGACTACGGCTTCGACCGCCTCGGTCTGGACGCCGTGCACGCCACCGTCGCCGACCAGAACACCGGCTCGCTCGCCGTCATGAAGAAGCTCGGCTTCGAGCATGTGCGCGACAAGCCCGAGGACGACGGCTCCGTCACGAAGGTGCTCACCCTGAAGCGCCCGAGCGCGTAGGGAACTGCACACTCACCGTCCTCAGTGAACGGACCGCCGCCGAATCGGGAATTGCGCGGGAGGTGCGGGTAGGCCATGATGAGGTCATGGCCATCACACCCCTGGACCGATTGCTGGAGTACAAGATGCACCTCTTGACCGACTCCCGGCAGCCCCGCGCCTACGCCACCTGGTGGCAGGACCTCACCACCGCGGCCCTCTCCGCGTGGTTCTTCGGCGGCCTCATCCTCGACGTCACCGCCCACGCCCGCGGCTGGGCCGAATCGTTCTTCACCTGGTGGCACCTGGCGTTCTACACCGGATTCTTCGCCACCGCCGCCTGGATCGCCTGGATCGCCGTCCGCGCCCACCGCGCCGAAGGCCGCACCGGCATGGCCGCCGTCCCCCACGGCTACGGCCCCGCCGTCATCGGCATCCCGCTCTTCCTCGCCTCCGGCATCGCCGACATGATCTGGCACGAAGTGCTCGGGGTCGAGACGAACCTTGCGATCCTCTTCAGCCCCTCGCACCTCACCCTCGCCGTCGGCGGCGTCCTCATCGTCGCCGCGCCGCTCCTCTCGGCCTGGCGCCGCGCCGTGCTCGCGGCCGAACCCGAGCCGATCCCGCTCGAAGCGCGCATGGCCGCCCCGGCGCTCTCCTTGGGCTACATCACGACCGCACTCGTGCTGTTCCTCGCCTACCTCGTGCCGCACACGAACTCGCCGTTCGCCGTCGCGGCGGCCCTGGAGGGCCCTAACGTCTTCGAGGGCTTCCCGGTGGCGGGCATCGTGTTCACCACGGTGCTGGTGCTCGCGCTGGCGGTCCTCATGACCGGCCGGTTCCGGCTGCCCCTGGGATTCTTCACGGTGGCGTTCGCGTACCCGGCGCTGATGGCCGGCGCGTACTCGGGCTTCGAGTACGGCGGGTACGTGTGGATCTTCCTGCTCTCGGGCGCGTGGCTCGACTTCCTGGTCTGGCTCATCCGGCCCGAGCTGCGCCGCCGCCGCGACCTGCTCGTGCTCGCCGGGGCCTGGGCGGTGCCGATCTGGGCCGCGTTCCTCATCGCGACGGGCGCCGCCACCGGCGTGTGGCCCGCCGCGGAGATCGGCCTCGGCGCCCCGCTCGTCGCGGCCGCCGTCGGCGGCCTGTTCATGCTGGTGGTCCAGCCCGAGCGGCGCGACGCGGTGCGCACGGTGCCCGTCGAGCCCTCCCCGTTCGACGACGTGATCGCCCGCGCGAAGGCGATGACCGCCAACAAGCCCGCGGAGTAGCGAACGGCCCCGGCGCACTGCGCCGGGGCCCTCGCTCACTCGTTCAGCGCCGCAAGGCTTTCGGTCATCAGCTCCGCGGAGATGAGGGCCGTACTCGTGCCCTTGGTGCGGCACGCGTACGCGCCCGCGACGCGGCCCGCGTCGATGGCGGCGGCGAGGTCGCCGCCCTGGGCCCGCGCCCAAAGCAGGCCCGAGACGAACGCGTCGCCCGCGCCGTTGGAGTCGACGGGGGACCAGTCGGCCCACGCCGGGACCGCCGCGCCGAGCTGGGCGACCGGGTCGATCGCGTCGTAGTGCTCGAGGGACCCGCCGCGTTCGAGGACGTACCCGCCGTGCTCGCCGTCCGTGGCGATCACGACCGCGGCGCGGCCGTTGTCGAGGATCCAGCGCATCGCCTTCTCCGGGTCGCCGCCGAGCTTCGCGGCGGAGAGGGTCACGAGGTCGGCGCGCAGGGCGAAGGCCTTCTGGTGCTCGGCCTCGCCGTCCCAGCCGTGCAGGTCGGTCGAGACGGTCACGCCCTCGGGGATCGCGGTCAGGACGTCCCTGGTGTGGTTGGGGATCGAGACGTGGACGTGCTTGGCCTCGGCGACGTGCGGGCCGAAGAACTCGGCGGGCATGCGCAGATCGGCGTCGTGGCGGTAGTCGTAGAAGGAGTAGCGGCGCCCGGCGGCGTCGACGAGGTTGACCGATCGCGAGGTCCCGTTGGGGGAGATGAGGTGCCGGAAGTCGAGGCCGTGCCGCTCGTAGTGGCCGAGGACCAGCCGGCCCTGCTCGTCGTCGCCTATGTAGTCGATGAACCGGGTGGCGAGCCCGAGGTGGAGGCAGCCGAGCGCGACCCCGTTGCCGGTGTGGGCCACGTAGTCGTGGATCGGTTCCACGCCGAGCGAGTCGCCGTCCCCGATGGCGATCTCGGGGACGCGCACGATGGTGTCGACGCCGACGCCGCCCACGACCAGGATGTCGAGCATGTGTTTGCTTCCTTTGCAAGAATTTGCAGGTTTGTTCGGAATTGATTGCAGGACTCGACCTTAGGTCGGGTCCCGCAATCGGTCAAGCCCCTATCGGACCACTCCCGTGTCGACCTTGCCCCGCCGGATCGCGTAGGCGAAGGTCGCCGCGCCGAGGGCGGGGCCCCACAGCCAGAACGGGAACGACCAGATCAGCTCGGGCGCGTCCTGGCGGATCCCCAACGCCGCCATCGGCACCGCCATGAACGTGAACAGCCCGGCCATGATCGCCCCGGGGATGATCGCGATCATCGGCGGCACCGGGCGGCCCTTGAGGGCGAACATCCAGAACGGCCAGCGCTCGCCCCACCGCTGGGTCAGGCCCAGGCAGAGGACGCCGCCGCCGAGTGCGGCGAAGCCGAGGAGCAGCCCCCAGATCCGGGTCTCGAGCGGGAAGTCCTCGCCGACCGGGCCGCCCGCGTAGGCCCACGGGGTCAGCCAGCTCATGCGCACCAGCCCGTAGGGGAGGGCGCAGGCGAAGGCGATCCAGGCGGCGGTCCGGCCCCACTTCGCGGCGCGTTCGGGGGCGAGCCACTCGGCCGCGGGCTCGCCGTCGCGGCGCTGCATGAGCAGCTGCATGGTGAGCGCGGTCCAGATGACGGCCCCCGCGACGGTCCAGATCTGCGAGAAGAAGTAGCCGCCGATGCCGACCATGGTGCTGCCGAGTTCTTTCGCGAACCCGGCGACGGCGGCGTAGTCGACGATCCCGGTGACGCCGAGGGCGACGAGGATCGCGGCGATCACGGCGGCGGTGACGAGGCGGGCGGTCGTGCCGCGGGCCACGAGGACCGGGACGACCACGGCGGCGATCGGAATGAGGAACGCGCACAGGTAACCGGCGAGCGAGATCGGCGCGATGGTGGTCAGCAGCAGCCCGAAGACCGCGGCGTAGAGCGCGGTGAGCGGCCAGAGCCGCGTTCGGACCCTGCTGATGAGGAGCCCGCCGAGTCCGGCGGCGATGAGCGCGGCGGGCGCGATCCAGTCGGGAAGCGCTGCGGGGAGCGGGATCGTGGGCTCGTAGAGGTCGTGCGAATACGGGCCGCTCTCGGGGTCGAGGAGCTGCCACAGGCCGAACGGCAGGGCCAGGAGCGACCAGAGGAAGGCGGCGAGCACGGTCGTCCGTGCGAGGCGGGTGGGCCGGCGGAGCGGCGTTCGCGTTGTCATGCATACAGACTCGCGGCTTCCCGGGCCCGGCCCCTCCCGCGAGCGGGCGAGCGGGCTCCCCTTGCGGGGGCTTCCGCGCTCCCCCTCCCGGGGGAGCCGCCCCCGGGGGAGGACGGCCCGAACGTCGCTGGGCGGCAACACGGACGACCTGCGATTGCAATACCTGTACGAGAAGGTCACGGACTCATCACGAACTGGACGGGGTGTGGTCACGACCCCTGCCAACAGGTTCCCCACTGCCATAGTGTGTAACTCGGATCACGCAAACCTCCAATCTCTGCCGCGTGTCCTCTCGAACAGCAAACTAGGAGCAACCATGTCTCGCTTTCCCCGAGCTCTGCTGGCAGTGGCCACAGCGGGTATCACAGCGCTCTCACTCACCGCGTGCGGCGACGATTCCGACTCCGGCGGCGGCGCCGACTGCGAAAGCGACGGCTTGAAGATCGGCACGATCCTGCCGCAGACGGGCTCCCTCGCCTTCCTCGGCCCGCCCGAATTCGCCGGCGTCGACCTCGCCATCCAGGAGATCAACGAGGCCGGCGGCGTACTCGGCTGCGACGCCTCGGTCATCCACCAGGACTCGGGCGACACCACCTCGCCCATCGCCAGCGAATCGGCGGACGCGCTCATCCGCCAGGGCGTCCACACCGTCATCGGCGCCGCCTCCTCCAGCGTGTCGCTCAGCTTCATCGACAAGCTCTACCAGGAGGGGATCGTCCAGATCTCCCCGGCGAACACCTCGCCCGAGTTCACCACCTACGCGAACGGCGACTACTACTTCCGCACGGCCCCTTCGGACATCCTCCAGGGCCGCGTCCTCGCCGACACGATCATCCAGGACGGGCACGAGAAGATCATCATCCTCGCGCTCCAGGACTCCTACGGCACGGGCCTGGCCGACGCCGTGGCCCAGAACTTCACCGACTTCGGCGGTGAGGTCATCGACACGATCGTCTACGACCCGGCCGCCACCGAGTTCTCCGCCGAGGCCGGCCAGGTGGCCGACTCCGGCGCCGACGCGGTCGTCCTCATCACCTTCAACGAGATCGTGAACCTCGCTCCCGCGCTCGCCGAAGAGAACATGAGCGCCCAGGACCTCGGCTGGTACTTCGTCGACGGCAACCTCTCCAACTACGGCGACCAGTTCCCCGAGGGCTTCCTCGACGGCGCCAAGGGCACCTACCCCGGCGCCGACACCGCCGCCATCCAGGAGCGCCTCCTCGAGGTCGACCCCGAGCTGACCGACTTCACGTACGGCCCCGAGTCCTACGACGCCACCGTGCTCGCGGCCCTGGCCGCACTCCAGGGCGGCGAGGTCGACTCCGAGGTCATCAAGGACAACCTGATCGACGTCAGCCGCGAGGGCACCAAGTGCAACGGCTACACCGAATGCGCCGACCTCCTGGCGGACGGCGAGGACATCGACTACGAGGGCTACTCCGGCCCCATCGAGTTCTCCCCTGAGGGCGACGTCTCCGCCGCCACCATCGGCGTCTTCCAGTACAAGGCCGACAACACCTTCGAGAACCTCGGCTACACGTTCGGCGACCTCGAAGAGTAAGCAGCAGTAGGCAAGACAAAGGCGATGCCCCTCGGGACCACAGGACCCGAGGGGCATCGCCTTATCCGTGTTCTAGCGAGCGGTGCCCGCGGACGCTGACGTCAACTTGCCCGGCCCAGCGTCCCCAGGTACAGCTCGACCACCTTCGGATCGTCGATGAGGCTCGCACCAGGACCGGTGTAGGCACTGCGGCCCTGGTCCAGCACGTAGCCCCGGTCGCAGATCTGGAGGCACCGCCGAGCGTTCTGCTCGACCATGACCACCGTGACCCCGGTCTGGTTGATCTGCTTGGTGTTGAAGAAGACCTCGTCCTGCATCGCCGGGGACAGCCCCGCCGACGGCTCGTCCAGCAGCAGCACCGTGGGCTCCATCATGAGCGCCCGGCCCATCGCCACCATCTGCCGCTCGCCGCCCGAGAGCGAACCGGCGCGCTGCGCGCGCCGCTCGCCCAGGATCGGGAAGAGGTCAACCACGAACCCGAACCGCTCCCTGAACGCCTTGGGCCGCAGGAACACCCCCATCTCGAGGTTCTCCTCCACGGTGAGCGCCGCGAACACGTTGTTCGTCTGCGGCACGAACCCCACGCCCAGCGGCACCAGCTGGTGCGCCTTCCGGTTCGTGATGTCCTCCCCCCGCAGGGTCACCTTGCCCGAGGTCACCCCGACGAGCCCGAACATCGCCTTCAGCAGGGTCGACTTCCCGGCCCCGTTCGGGCCGATGATGCCCACCAGCTCGCCCTCGTTCGCGTACAGGTCCGTGCCGTTCAGGATCGACACGCCCGGCAGGTAGCCGGCCTCCACCTCGTCGGCGCGCAGCAGCGCCTCCTGCGAGGCGGCCAGGTGCCCCTCGCGGGAGCACACCTCCGTGTCGGAGTCCGGCACCGCCTCCAAAGGCGCGCCTGTCGGTCCGATGCCGACCGCAGTCTCGTTGTCGCTCATGTCGTCTCCTAACGCTGAGCCGCGTCGTGGTGGGCGCCCAGATAGGCGTCGATGACCCGCCGGTCCGCCGAGATCTGGTCCGGCGTGCCCTCCGTGATGAGCTGACCGGCCGCCATCACCGCGACCCAGTCCGCGATCTCGTGGACCATGTCCATGTCGTGCTCGACGAACAGGACCGTCATCCCCTCCTCGCGCAGGTTCTTGATGTGCTCCAGCAGGGTCTGCTTCAGGGCCGGGTTCACCCCGGCCATCGGCTCGTCGAGCATCACCATCTTCGGGTCGAGCATGAGCGCGCGGGCCATCTCCAGCAGCTTGCGCTGGCCGCCGGAGAGCTCCCCGGCGTAGTCCTCGCGCTTGTCGATGAGCTTGAACCGCTCCAGCAGCTCCATCGCCTTGGCCCGGTTCGCCGCCTCCTGCGCCTTCCACAGGGGCGGGATCAGGCCGGCCCAGAAGCGCTCGCCGATCTGGTCGGCGGCCCCGATGAGCATGTTGTCCATGACGCTCATCCGGGTGAGTGCCTTCGTCAACTGGAACGTGCGGACCATGCCCGCCCGCGCCACCTGGTACGAGCGCATCCGGTCGGCGCGGCGGCCGTCGAACACCCACTCGCCCCGGCTCGGCCGGTCGAAACCGGTGAGCAGGTTGAAGAACGTGGTCTTGCCCGCGCCGTTGGGCCCGATGAGGGCGGTGATGGTGCCCCGCTGGACCTCCAGGTGCGCCACGTCGACGGCCACCAGGCCGCCGAAGGCCCGGCGCACGCCGGTGGCGTTGAGGATCGCGTCCTGTTTCGGCGCACCGGGTTCGGGCCGCACGTCCGCCAGCGACGCGCGCGCCGCGGCGATGCCCGCCCTGGCGTTCTTGTCCTCGGCGGGCGGTGCGGCCGCTTCGGCCTCCGGCGCTTCCCCGGACTGCGTTTCGTCGAATGGTGCTTCGTCGGGCTGCGCTTTATCTGACATCGAGCATCAGCTCCCTCTTGTTGCCGAGGATGCCCTGCGGCCGGAAGATCAGCAGCAGGACCATGCCGAGGCCCAGCAGGAAGAACACGAGCGGCCCCACCTGCGTCTGGTTGATGAGCTCGGGCGAGATCAGGTCGGCCGTGATCGCCTGGCTCAGGCCCTGCGAGAAGATGGTGTACAGGAACCAGAACAGCGCCGCCCCGAGCACGGGCCCGAAGATCCGGGCCGCGCCGCCGAGGATCAGGACCACGTAGAAGTAGAACGTGAAGTCCGTCGAGAACGTGTCCGGCTGCACGTTCGCGCGGCTCAGCGCGAACACGAACCCGGCCACCGCGCCGATGAGGCCGCCGATGACCAGCGCCTGCATCTTGTACGCGAACACGTTCTTGCCCAGGCTCCGCACGGCCTCCTCGTCCTCGCGGATCCCCTTGAGGACCCGGCCCCACGGGCTGTGGACGAGCAGGGCCAGGACGATGCAGAAGAACGCCACCAGCGCCCAGCCGATCGTCATGACCCACAGGTCGCGGTGCGAGTACTGGAGGTCGAACAGTCCGAAGTCGACGGTGAGGCGGCCGCTGTCCATCGAGAGGAACGCGAACGTCCAGGTCGCGTCCTCCGAGAGCGGGTTCAGCTCGAAGAACGGGTCCGAGAACCCGCGCATGCCGTCCGAGCCGCCGGTGTGCTCCGACCAGACCGTGGCCCGGAAGAGGCGGCGCACGATCTCGGCCGCGGCGATCGTGACGATCGCGAGGTAGTCGGCGCGCAGCCGCAGTGTCGGGATGCCCATGAGCAGGGCCAGGACCACTGCGCAGCCCAGCCCGACGATGATGCCCCACCAGAACGGCAGCCCGAAGGCCACCACCGCCAGTGCGAGGCCGTACGCCCCGACCGCGGCGAACGCGGCCTGGCCGAAGTTGAGCAGGCCCGTGTAGCCGAACTGGAGGTTCAGGCCGATGGCGCCGAGCGCGTACACGAGCATCGTCGGCCCGATGGCCTGCGTGAGCGCCTGGCTGAAGACGAAGTGCCAATCCATTTCGCTCTCCTAGCCGATTCGCTCGCGGCGGCCCAGGATGCCCTGCGGCCGGGTGAGCATGATGATGATGAGGACCGCCAGCGCGCCGACGTACTTCAGCTCGGGCGCGACCACGAGGGTCGACATCTGCACGAACACGCCGATGAGCATCGCGCCGACGAACGCGCCGAACGCGGTGCCGAGCCCGCCGAGCACGACCGCGGCGAACACCATGAGCAGCAGGTGCTGCCCCATGTCGAACTTCACGCCGTCGCTGATGCCCAGGAAGACGCCGGACATGGCCGCGAGCGCGCCGCCGATCGTCCACACCAGGCGCACGACCTGGTTCACGTCGATGCCGGTGGACTCCGCGAGCGAGGGGTTGTCCGCGACCGCGCGGGTGGCCTTGCCGAGCCGCGTGTAGACGAGGGCGAGGCCGACCGCGATGCAGACGACGAGCGCGATCGAGCCCGTCACCACCTCCTTCGGGGTGATCACGAGCCAGCCGAAGTCCCAGGGCTGCTGCCCCACGAACTCGTTGTAGCGCTGGCGTTCGCCGCCGACGAAGAACAGGGTGACGTTGCGGATGAGCAGGGCCACGCCGATGGAGATGATCATCATCGAGACGAGGCCGGTGCCGCGTCGGCGCAGCCGCGCCCACAGGCCCCAGTCCTGGAGCCAGCCGAAGGCGGCGCCGAGGAGGACGGCGGCGATGGCCGCGATCCACACGGGGACGCCGAAGGTGAGGTTGAACAGGAGGGCCATGACGGCGCCGAAGGTGACGAGGTCGCCGTGGGCGAAGTTGGTGAGGCCGGTCGTGCCGAACACCATGGAGAGGCCGACCGCCGCCAGGGCGATCATGAGTCCGAAGTGGAGTCCGGAGAACAGGAGGCTGACGGCGCGGGTGGCGCCGCCCTCGTCCTCGATCTCGGCGAGGTTCTCGCCGTTCTCCGCCTCGTCGGCGCCGGTGCTCGACTCGTCGCCTTCGGGGGTCTCGCCGGTCGCGTCGCCGCCGGAGGAGGGTTCGTCCCCGCCGGGTTCCGCGCCGCCGGCGACCTGTGTGTCGAGCGGGAACAGCACGGTCCTGTCGGAGCTGATGGTGACTTCGAGCTCCGGCTTGCCGTTGCGCACGACCAGCCCGTCGGGCAGGGTGGACTCGTCGAGCACGACGACGTAGTCGCCGCCCGCCTCGAGCGGTACGGCCCAGGTGCCGTCCTCGGCGCTCTGGACCGTGGCGACCTCGGTGCCGGCGGCATCGGTCACGGTGATCGAGACCCCGGCGACCGGTTCGTCCTGCTGGTTCTCCAGGGTGCCGTGGACGCCGAAGGCGTCCTGGGCGGTGGCGCTGCTGTTCACCCCCAACCCCAGCAACAGGCCGGCGAACGCAGCCGACAGCAACAACACTGCACGTCTCAATGGGCCCCCTCGGGAGGTTTGGGCTTCGGAACCCGCGCATCGTGGATTGTTCGAGAAACACGAAACGACGGGAGTGAGTCGGATCTTATGGAGAGCTGGGTAACAACTGCAGGTGTCGTTATCAAACCGTTGCAGTTGTGGCCCAGATGTTATCGGAGGCCACCCTCGTCTCGCCCTGTTGTTCCTTACGCCCGTTGCGACCGCATTCGAGACCGATGAAGTCCCCGCGACGTTCCCGCGACGCCGACCTGGTCGGCGCCTTCCCCTCCGGACACCGGGCGGCCACGCGGTGTGAGAGGATATTGCCCGCTCGGGGCAGTAGCTCAGCTGGTTAGAGCAGGGGACTCATAATCCCTGGGTCGCGGGTTCAAGTCCTGCCTGCCCTACAGAGCGAAGGCCCCGCGATAGGCGGGGCCTTCCTGTTTCCCTTGTCGTGCAACCGGCTCAGCGCCGGGCCGAGATCCCTACCAGGGGACCACTTCGGTGTCGAAGTAGTCGTTGCCCTCCTGGAAGAACCCGCCGTTCGGGCCGTCCTCGCCGATGAGGGCCAGTTCGACGGCTGCTCTCGCGGCGTCCTCGGGGCGGCGTGTGCCCTGGTTGTTGTTCAGGTCGGTCGCGGTGTAGCCCGGGGTCATCGCGTTGATCTTGATCCCGGTGGGCGCCAGCTCCTTCGACCAGGACACGGTGAGCATGTTCAGCGCCGACTTGGACGCGCCGTAGGCGCCGCCCTGCATGGACGCGAACGGGTGGTCGCCGGTCATGAAGGCGAGCGAGCCGACCTCGCTGGAGACGTTCACGATCCGGCCCGCGTCCGCCTTGCGGATGAGGGGCAGGAGCGCGTTGGTCACCGAGACGACGCCGATGACGTTGGTCTCGAAGACCTTCCGGGCGGTGGCGACGGTGAGCTCGCTGGTGTTCCAGTCCCCGTCCGCCAGTGCGATGCCCGCGTTGTTCACGAGGATGTCGAGGCGGCCGTACTCGGATTCGATGCGCTTCGCGGCGGCGGCGACCGAGCCCTCGTCGGTCACGTCCAGTTGGAGGAAGCGGGCGTCCAGGCCCTCCTCGCGCAGGGCCGCGGCGGCGGCCTCGCCGCGCTCCTCCGAGCGGGCGCCGACGAGGACGGTATGGCCTCGCTGGCCGAGGGCGCGGGCGATGTGGAAGCCGATGCCCTTGTTGGCGCCGGTAATGAGTGCGGTCCGGTTGAGTGCGGTGGTCTCGTTCATGCCACGAGCCTGCGCGCGATCGCTGGCGCTGCAAAGAGGACCGCTTATGGTGGTACCGGCCGTACCTGGTTCCGGGCGCCGAACCGGGGGATGATCGTCCCATGGACCGCCAGCAGCTCGCCGACTTCCTCCGCACCCGCCGCGCCGCGCTCAAGCCCGGCGACGTGGGCCTGCCCGAGGGGCCGCGCCGGCGCACCCCCGGGCTGCGGCGCCAGGAGGTCGCGCAGCTCGCGGGGATCTCGGTGGAGTACTACATCCGCCTCGAGCAGGCGCGCGGGCCGAAGCCGTCGCGGCAGGTCCTCGGGGCGCTCGCCCGGGCGCTCATGCTCGTCCACGACGAGCGCGCCCACCTGTTCAATCTCGCCGACGAGCGGCCGGACACGAGCGCGGCGAGCCGCGGCGAGGTGCCGCCGACCATCCTCAACCTCCTGGCCGGACTGGGCGACCACCCGGCCTACGTGGTGAACGCGGCCTACGACATGCTCGCCTGGAACCCGCTCGCGGACCGGCTGATGGGGTGGCTCTCGCGGCTGGAGCCCGCGCAGCGGAACATCCTGCGCACGAACTTCGCGGGTCCGCACGCCGCCGCGGCGCTCGCGGACGAGCGGTATGCCGGGTTCCTGCGCCAATGCGTGGCCGACGTGCGCGCGTCACTCGCCCGCGACCCGGCGGACGCGGTGCTGCGGGCGCTCGTGGACGAGCTCCTGCGGTCGAGCCCGGAGTTCGGCGAGCTGTGGTCCGACCACGAGGTCGGCGTCCGCACCGTCCAGACCAAGCAGGTCGTGCACGAGGAGTACGGGCCGCTCGAGTTCGACTGCCAGGTGCTCGAGGTCCCCGGCACCTGCTTCCGGATGATCTTCTATGTGCCGCAACCGGATTCGCGCACCGCCGAGGTGTTCGCGATGATGGGGGCATTGACGCAGGTCACCGCCGAAACCCCCGGGGGCGGTTCGTAACGCGGCGGCGACGGACATCACGCCGGGATTTCACCTCCAAGACTTTTACTCCGCGGGCGAGTGTATTTATGATTGACGCGGAGGCACGAGCCTCCCGTTCTTGACAGCGACCGGTACGGCAAGGAAGCAGCCGGTGACAGCCTCAGCGTTCTCACCCTCCTTCTCTTCATCCCGGAGCTGCTCTCATGCGCATGCCCCTGTTCGCCATGTCAATCGGCGCATTCGGCATCGGCACCGCCGAGTTCGTCATCATGGGCATCCTGCCCCAGGTGGCCGCCTCCTCGGGCGTCTCGCTCGCCGAAGCCGGCCTGGCCGTCTCGGCCTACGCCATCGGCGTGGTCCTCGGCGCCCCGCTGCTCACCGTCGCCACCACCCGCGTCCCCCGCAAGCCGCTGCTCATCGCTTTGATGGCGTGGTTCGCGGTCGCCAACCTCGTCACCGCAGCGGCCCCCGACTTCGGGACCCTGCTCGCCTCCCGGTTCTTCGCCGGGCTGCCGCACGGCGCCTTCTTCGGCGCGGCCGCGGTGGTCGGCGCGAGCCTGGTCTCCTACGAGCGGCGCGCCCGCGCCATCTCGGGGATCATGTCCGGCCTCACGGTCGCGACGATCATCGGCGTCCCGGTGAGCGCCCTGCTCATCGGCCAGTTCTCCTGGCGCTGGATCTTCGCCGCCGTCGCCGCGCTCGGCCTGGTGGCCGCCGCCGCGATCTGGGCCACCGTGCCCGACACCCGCGGGGTCATCGTGCCGACCAAGGCCGCCGACGAGATCCGCGCGATCCGCTCCAAGCGCGTCCTGCTCCCGCTCGTCACGGGCGCGGTCGGCTTCGGCGGCATGTTCGCGGCCTACACCTACCTGACGCCGATCCTCGAAGAGGTCACCGGCATGGGCACCGTCGCCATCGCGATCACCCTCGCGGTGTTCGGCCTCGGCCTCACGGCCGGGAACATCGTCGGCGGCCACGTCGCCGACCGCGCCCCGATCCAGGGCCTGTTCGCCTCGTTCACGACCATCGCGGCCGTCATGCTGATGATGTTCTTCACGATGGCGAACCCGGCGCTGGCGATCGCGGGGGTGTTCCTGATGGCGCTCTCGTCCTCGCTGGTCGGCCCGATCATGCAGCGGCTGCTGCTCGACGGCGCGCACGCCGCCCCGTCGCTGGCCTCCTCCCTGCACCACGCGGCCTTCAACCTCGCCAACGCGAACGGCGCCTGGCTCGGCGGCCTGGCCCTCTCGGTCGGGCTCAGCCTGACCGCGCCGATCCTCGTCGGCGTCGGCCTGGCCCTGGCCGGCCTCGCCCTCTCGGTGCCGCTCGCGCGGGCCCACGCCGAGGCCGAGGCCGCGATGCCGGTGGTCCCGAGCCACCTGACGACCGCAGAGTTGGCGCGCGCCTCTTAACCAGAGCCGCTCGAGCACCGCCGCCCCGGCTGCAAGCCGGGGCGGCGGTGCCGTTTCCCGCCGGCGCACTGCGCAGGCCCGACCCCGTTGTGACCGTTCCGCTGTCGCGATCGCCGTCGTTCGCGCTGCGACCGCAACGGTGCCGGTCCTGTTCGGCCTCCCCGTGCGGTCGCTTACGGGATCAGCACCACCTTGCCGGTGGTGCCCCGGTGCTCAAGGGCGCGATGGGCTTCGGCGGCCTCGGCGAGCTTGAAGGTGTGCACCGCGGGGCGCAGGCGCCCAGCCGCGAGCTCGGCCAGCGAGCGCTCTTCGAGCGCCCGGAGGCCGCCCAGCTTCTCGAGGAGTTTCGGGCCGAGCGCGCCGGAGACCGTGAGGCCGCGGCCGACGATGTCCTCGACCGTGGCCTCGGTGGCCTTCCCGGCCGACCATCCGAAGACCACCATGCGGCCTCCGAATCCCAGCCGGTCGAAGGCCGCCCGGCCGGTCTCGCCGCCGACGGAGTCGAACAGCAGGGTCGCCTCCCGGCCCTCCAACGCCTTGTCCAGCACCGAGGTCCAGTCCGCGGCCTTGTAGTCGATGGCCGCGTCCGCCCCGTTCTCGGCGACCTGGCGCACCTTGTCCGGCCCGCCCGCGAGGCCGACCACGTACGCCCCGGCGTGCTTCGCGGCCTGCACCAGGAGGGTGCCGATGCCGCCCGCGGCGGCCGGCACGATCACCACGTCGTCACTGCTCACCGGGCCGACCGAGAGGACCATGAGCGCGGTCCGGCCGGTGCCGATCATCGCGATCGCCTCCGCGAACCCGGCGCCCTCGGGGATCTCGTGCACGTTCGCGACCTCGCGCACGGCCTTCTCGGCGTAGCCGCCGGAGGCGAACCCGAGGTGGGCGACCACGCGCTTGCCGAGCCACGACGGGTCGACGCCCTCGCCGACCGCGTCGACGATCCCGGCGGCCTCGCGGCCGGGGACCATCGGCAGGTCCGGGAGCGGGTACGGGCCGGTCTTGTCGCCGCTGCGGAAGGTGGTGTCGAGCAGGTGGACGCCGGCGGCGCGACTGTCGATGCGCAGCTGCCCGGGGCCGGGCTCGGGGTCGGCCACCTCCTCGTACACGAGCACTTCGGGGCCGCCGAATTCGTGATGCCGGATCGCGTGCATGTCGTTTCCTCGCCGTCGCTCAGATGCGTTCGCATCGGTGGGTGTGCTCACCACTGTAGGAACCGGCCGACTGGGGCCGCATCTGTCGAACGACTAGAACCACCCCTGCCCAAAGTCATGGCGGGCACGGGCGCTCACGCTTTCGGGTGAACATCGGCGGCGTGACGACTCGTTACCCGATTTCCTGTCGGACCTGCCGGAGACGATTGACGAGCAGGCCGGTCGGCCCCCGGGTGGGTGGGGTGGGTTCGTACACCGGTCGGTCAGCTCGGTCAGCCCGGGTCGATGCCCAAGCCGCTCAAGAGGTCCCGCGCCTCCTCGCGGCACCGCTCGGCCTCCGCCGCGAGCCCGCCCGCCCGGTACGCGTTGGCCAGCGCGAGCAGGCTGCGGGCCTGGCGCAGCGGGTCGGGCATGGCCGCGAAGACGTCGCACGCCTGGCGGCCCATGCCGATCGCCCTGCGCAGGTCGCCCTCGGCGGTGTGGAGCTTGCACATGACCCTGGCCTTGACCGCGAGCGACTCCGAGGTCTCGTACCGGGCCAGGTGCGCGACCCGCCCGAGGGTGTCCCGCACCTGCTCGAACTGCTCGGTGTCGACGTACAGGTCGGCCAGCCAGTAGGTGTAGATGAGCTGGTGGCGCCAGTTGTTGAACTGCTCGACGAGTTCGAGGCTGCGCAGCAGGGCGGCCTCGGCGCGCGGGAAGTCCTCGTCGGCGCGGTGGACCGCGAACTGCCGGAAGTAGAGCCTCGACCGGTAGTACTTCGAAGGGTGGTCGCGGAGCATCTCGGCGATCTCGCGGCTGAGGTGCTCGGCGGCGCTGATGCGGCCCTGATCGACGTACAGCTCCGAGAGCGACAGCAGCGGGTACACGGTTGTGGGCCCGTCAGGGGCGGTCGCGTCGAGATCGCGGGCCTTGAGCAGCAGCGCTTCGGCTTCGGCGAAGATGCCCATGCGCCGCAGGACGGTGCCCAGCGAGGTGAGGACCTCCACGCGCACGTTCCGGTTGCCGGAGCGCTCGGCCGCGACCACGGCCTCGCGCAGGAGCGACACGGCCTCCCGGTACCGGCCGAGCTGGGTGAGGGTGGTGGCGAGGTCGTTGCGGGCCTTGCCCGTGGCGTCGCCGTGCGGGGTGAGGCGGAGGTACTCGAGGGTCTTCTCGGCGTAGGCCTTCGACTGGTGGAGGTCGCCGGAGGCGAAGGCCACCGCGTCGGCGAGGGCGTAGGCGCGCACGGCGTCCATGGGCTCGTCCGAGCGCTTGCCGGTCTCGATGCCGAGTTCGGCGACGCGGGCGAGCTCGGGCAGTTCGTACAGGGAGTCGGAGAGGGCCCGCCGGTTCGCGGCGTCATCGCGATAGCCGGCGTCGGCGAAGGAGATGAGGCGGGCGAGGAGGCGCGAGACGTGCGGGTGGCCGTTCCATTCGAGGAACGTGGCCACGATGTTGCGGTACTCGAGCACGGGCAGGCGGGTGGAGCCCTTCGCGTACCAGGCGACGGCCTGCTCCCTGAGGCGTTGCAGCGCAGCGGGGTCGAACGCGGACTCGGCTTTGCGGCGGGCGTACTCGCGCACCAGGTCGTGGAAGCGGTAGCGGCCGGGCCGGTACTCGTCGATGCGGTGGGCGGCCACGAGGTTCGCCAGGAGCCGTTCGGCCGCTTCGGGTTCCCAGGTGACGAGCGCGCACGCGAGCCCTTTGGAGAAGTCGGTGCCCGGCAGGTACGCGAGGTTGAGGTACAGCAGCTCCTCTTCGGGTTCGAGCGCCTGGTAGGACAGGTCGAACGCGGCGGCCACCGTGGTGGTGGGGTCGCCTTCGACGGCGAGGCGGGAGAGCCGGTCGTGTCCGGCGAGCGCCGCCGCGGTCGCCTCCAGGGTGGTGCCGGGCTGCGCGTCGAGGTTGGTGCCGACGATGCGCAGTGCGAGCGGCAGGCCGCCGCAGAGCTCGGCGACCCGTTCGGCTGCAACGGGTTCGCGTCCCACGCGGCCGGTGCCGATGAGGCTCTCCAGGAGGCGCACGGATTCGCGGTCGTCGAGTGCGCCCACGGTGACCTGCCGGATGTCGTGGGCGGCGGCGAGGTCGGGGAGCCGGCCGCGGCTCGTCACCACGGCGACGCAGCCGGCGGTGGCCGGCAGGAGCGGCAGCACCTGGGCGGAGTTGCGGGCGTTGTCGAGGATGAGCAGGGTCCTGGTGTCGGCCAGGCGCGAGCGCAGCAGTGCGGCGGCCTCGTCGAGGTCGGAGGGGATGGCCTCGGTCGGGACGCGCAGGGCCCGCAGGAATCCGGCGAGGGCGTCCAGTGGGGCGAGCGAGGGCGTGCGGTCGAACCCGCGCAGGTTCACGTAGAGCTGCCCGTCGGGGAACCGCTCGCGCACCAGGTGCGCCCAGTGGAGCGCGAGCGTGGTCTTCCCCGAGCCGCCGATCCCGGAGATCACGGCGACCTGCGGGCCGCCGTCGAGGAGCCGGTCGAGCGCCGCCAGCTGCGCGGCGCGGCCGGTGAAGTGGACGCTGTCCGAAGGCAGCTGCGCGGGCGCAGGGAGCTCGGCGCGGGGCGTGGGCGCCTTGGTCCGCGTTGCGGCCCTGAGGGACGGGTCGTCGCGCAGGATCGCGGTGTGGAGCTCCCTGAGGCGCCGGCCGGGGTCGATGCCGAGCTCTTCGGCGAGCTGGCGGCGGATCGACTCGTACACGTCGAGGGCCTCGGCGGGCCGGTCCTCCCGGTAGAGCGCGGCCATGAGCAGCTCGGCCGAGTGCTGCCGGTACGGGTGGGCGTCGAGGACCCGCCGCAGGTCGGCCACCACGGACACGCCGGTGGCGAGCGCGAGTTCGAGTTCGGCGCGGGATTCTTCGGCGGCGGCGCGCTCCTCGTCCCAGCGGCGCGCGCCCGCCTCGATGACGCGCCCGCCGAGCCCGGCGAGGGTCGGGCCGCGCCACAGGTCGAGGGCCTCGCGCAGACTCGCAAGGGCCGCTTCGGGTTCGGAGGCCGCCTCCTGCTCGCGGGCGATGCGCACGGTGCGCTGGAACCGCAGCGAGTCCAGCTGCTCGGGCCGCACCCGCAGGCGGTAGCCGTCGCCGACGGTCTCGAGTTCGCTCGTGCCGTTCGGCAGCAGGATCCCGCGGGCGCTGGCGACGGTGTTCTGGATCTGGCGCCGCGCGGTCGCGGGCGGCAGCTCCCCCCAGATCGCGTCGACGAGCTTCGGCAGGGGCACCACGTGCCCGGCCTCCAAGAGCAGCACGGCGAGCAGCCGGGGCAGGGTCCGCCCTGGCAGCGCCACGGGCAGGCCCTCCAAGGCCAGCTGCAGGGGCCCGAGGATGCCGAAGTCCACGGTCCACCTCCCGGGGGAGTCGAGGTGCGGCCGTCATTGGCGGGGACGGTTCCAGTCTATGGGCAGAAGGTGATCATTTGGGAACGGTTGCAAAGGGTTTGCGCAGAGTGACTGCGCAGGTACCGCCGTGTGTCTCATGAACGACTCGTGAAGGTCTTGACGCCGCCGCAACGATGCTCGACGTATCGAGCAGAGGAGGAGCGATGTTCACGAGACAGCGTCCCGAGGCCCAGACCAGGCCTCAAGAGGCCCGGGCCAGGTTCCGCGGCGGCCTGGTCGCCACCACGAGCGGCTGGTCGCACGGGTACGTGCAGGCCAACCTGGTGTCGGTGCCGTCCCACCATGCGATCAGCCTGCGCCGCTTCGCGGTGCGCAACCCGCGGGCCTGCCCGCTGCTGGACGTGGTCGCGCCCGGGCATTACTGGACCGACCTGGCCTTCGGCGCGGACCTGCGCCGCGACCTGCCCGCGTACCGGGTGTGGCGCAAGGGCGAGCTGGTCGCCGAGCGCACCGACGTGGCCGACCTGTGGCGCCCGGACCTGGTGACCTTCCTGACCGGCTGCACCTTCACGTTCGAGCCGTTCCTGGAGCGGGCGGGCATCCCGCTGCGCCACCTCGAGCAGGGCGTCAACGTCCCGATGTACCGCACCTCGCTGAAATGCCTGGGCGCCAGGCGGTTCCGCGGCCCCGTGGTGGTCTCGATGCGGCCGATGCCGGCCGCGATGGTGGACCACGCGGCGGCGGTCACGGCCGACATGCCGTACGCGCACGGCGCGCCCGTCCACATCGGCCGCCCCGGCGCGATCGGCATCCGCGACCTCGACCGGCCCGACTTCGGCGACCCGGTGCGCCTCCACGAGGGCGACGTGCCGGTGTTCTGGGCCTGCGGGGTCACGCTGCAGGAGGCGGTGGTCAAGGCGAAGCTGCCGTTCGCGATCACCCACGCGCCCGGGCACATGCTCATCACCGACCGCCGCACGAAGACCGGCGGCACCGGCGAGATCCGCCTGATCCGTTGAGGCCCTAGACCGGGCCCGGCCTCGCCCCCGCCGACGCCGCGGCCGGCTCCGGCAGGCGGAACAGCCCCAGGAACCGCTCGGCCATGGCCTGGTCGCCCTGGACGGTGACGCGGCCGGCGTGCAGGGAGACGTCGAGGCTGCGGCTGCCCAGGGTGAGGCGCTTGAGCGTCTCGGCGTCGGTGCGGATCACCGCGTGCGGGTGCTCGGGCCGGCCCGGCGCCAGCAGCAGCTGCGCGTCGATGATCTCGGCGATGAACGGCCGGTCGTCGACCCACAGCTCGAACGCCGCGTCGAAGCCGCGCGCCGCCACCGGCATGAACAGGGTCCGCATCGAGAGGATCAGCGCGTCCGCGCCCATCGGGGCGTCGAGCGGGATCGCGGCCGAGCGCGCGCCCCAGCGCAGGAGGAACACGATGACCGGTTCGAGGTCGCGGCCCCAATCGGTGAGCTCGTACACCTTCGACGCGGCCGGGGGCGGCAGGCGGCGCTTGGAGACCACGCCGTGCGTCTCAAGCTCGCGCAGCCGCTGGGAGAGGACGTTCGCGCTGGCCCCGTGGAGCCCGGCGCGGAGGTCGGTGAAACGCTTGGGCCCCAGGAGCAGTTCGCGGACGATGAGCAGGGACCAGCGCTCGCCCACGAGGTCGAGCGCGTGTGCGGCCGGGCAGCCGTCGCCGTAGGTGCGCACGGGTCTCCTCCAGAACGCAGAGCAAGGTGAGAAACCGCTGGTGAATGCCATCGCGGTGGTACGTCTTAATCATAGAGTCACGTAAGGCGAGCTTCAAGTCCTGGTAAATGACCAGCAGATCTCGAAACGGTAACGTGCGGTCTGTAAAAGGTGCGTGTCCGACCCCCGGTCCCGCTTGCGCCGAGCGGCATCGTGCGGCACCATTCAGGGCGTGCCAGAACTGACCGCCTCCTCGCTGATGGAGCACCACCAGGCCGCCAACACGCTGGTCGCCCTCCTCGAGGGCAACGGCCGCTTCATTGCCGGCGAGCCCCGCTACAAGCGCGACATCGTCGCGGCCCGCGAGGCCGCGCCCGGGCAGACGCCCAGTGCCGCCGTCTTCACGTGCATCGACTCCCGGGTGACCGCCGAGAGCGTCTTCGACTGCGACTTCGGGCAGCTGCTCGTGGTGCGCACGGCCGGCCACGTGCCCGACCGGGCCGCCGTCGGCTCGCTCGAGTTCGCCGCCGCCGAGCTCGGCATCGCACTCGTGGTCGTGCTCGGCCACGAGCGGTGCGGGGCGATCAACGCGGCCCTCCACGCGGTCGAGGACGACGCGCACGACCCGCGCACCGACTACCTCGTCGAGCAGCTGTGGCAGCCGGCCTCGCAGGCATGGTCGGAGACGAAGGACCCGGAGGACGCCGCCTCGCGCGCGCTGCGCCTCCAGGTGCGCCGCACCGTCGCCGATCTGGGCCGCCGCGAGAGCCTCGACGGCGTCCTCGTGGTCGGCGCGGTCTACGACCTGGACACGGGCAAAGTAACCCTCATCGACGAGAACTGATCGCGAAGAGCTGTCAGAATCGGGGTATGAGCGACCAACCCTTGACCGAGGCCGAGATCGAGCTCGCGCTGTCGGAACTCCCCGGCTGGAGCCACGTCGGCGACCGCCTGGAGCAGACCTGGACCTTCGACGGCCACCTCCGGGCCCTCGCCGCCGCGACCGCGGTCGGCTTCCTGAACGAGCAGCGCGGCCACCACGCCGACCTCACGATCAACTACAACAAGCTGCGGGTCTCCGCGACCACCCATTCGGCGGGCAACCAGGTGTCCGCGAAGGACACCGACCTGGCGCGGGCGGTCAGCGGCCTGCTCGACTGACCCGGCCCATATGAACGGCCGCGCGGGAGTGGCTCCTGCGGCCTGTGGTGCACCCGTGCCACCTATGCGTACTACCAGCGAAAATGGGGAATGCATAGGGTCTTCATCTCTGCGAAGATGAAGACAGCACAGGGAGCACCTCATGGACGCAATGGACGACGCCTTTGCCGCGCGGCCTTCCAGTACCGACAAGCGCATCGCCCTCGACCGCCTCGCCACGGCGCGGCGCAAGGGCGTGTTCGACGCCCGGGAGTACCGTCTGCGCCGCCGCATGGCCCAGCGGGCCCGGAGCGTCGCCGACCTCCAGACACTCCTGCTGGACGTCGGCGACGACGAGCTCGGCGGCGAGGACCACTGGCGCTACGGCCGCTGGCGCGGGCCGGTCCGGGAAGGCCGCGAACTCGAGATCCAGCGCTTCGTCGGCGCGCTGTTCGTCGTGGCCGCCATCGTGGCGGTGATCGTCTGCGTCTCCGTGGCGATCGTCCTCTACCGCCACTTCAGCTAGGCCTGTGCACCAGACCGGTCGTTATCCGGCCCATTCGCCCGCTCGCTGCGTTGTCGGGGGCCGCTGCATACAACACCGGTATGCAGCGGCCCCTCCGCGGTCTCGGCGAAGCTTGCGAGCCGTCGATCGGCCTTGCGAGCGAACGAACGGACACGGATAACGCCGCGCCC
>NZ_JAPZVR010000013.1:0-32230 GCF_027622855.1 Glycomyces algeriensis
TTCGCGTCAGATCGTGCCGGGCGGGTCGATGTCGCCGCGCCAGCCGCCGGTCTCGGCGCCGCGCGACCCGGTCACCTGAGCAGCAGCGAGCTCAACTGAAAGACGGCGGTGCATATGCCGACCTCTGATTCCTTTGCCCGACCGTCCAGAATTCCACTCATTGCGGAGTTCTGCTGCGGTGCACCGGCTTCCAGCCGGTAGCACCCGCTCACACGGCTGCGTTCAAGTCTCCACGACTGATTTTCAGCGTAGAGCGACAAGTGCCCCTGACACTGCTTGAAGATCACCGGGCCGCACGCCAAGTCGCGGAGGCGCTTCCAGTCTTCGAGCGTGGCGGTCACGTCCAGCCGTTCGCCTGCGGGGAACGGCAGGGAACCCCACCCCAAGGCCAGCGTGCGGGCATCGGGATGCCGGACAAATCCACGGTCGTGCTCGGCCATCGAATGTTCGAAGAACCGGAGCAGGTCGGCCAAGGCCGCGGTCCCGTCCAATCTCACGCCGAGTTCGACGTCTCGATCGAGACCAAAGCGGGCATCGAAGTTCGCCGAGAACATTGCCCCGCGGGCCCGGTCGGCCACGATGCCCTTCGCGTGGTTGAGCGAGCAGGGATAGAGATCCACGCCGAGGTCCTGGAGCGCCGCGGCTTCGTCCCCGGCTTCAGGTCCGCCCCGAGCCCTCATAAGGAGCTTCACCGTTACTCCGCGCGCGACCGCAGTGCGGAGAGGGTCATGCAGGAGTTCGGGCCGGCGCGACATCCCGTTCACGTTGAACGTCGCCAGCACCAGCTCTTGTTCGGCGCTGTCGATGAGATCGATGATGGCGTCGAGGATCAGATGCTCGTCGTGAAAGGTCCAGATTAAGCCGGGTACGGCAGGGCTGCAAAGTGTTCGGAGGGCGCGAATCTCCGGATTGCGCGGCACGATCTCACCCGCACCGGCGGAGCTCACCTCCCAAAGCGCTCCGCGCCAGATCCACTCGAAGAATCGCACCGCATCCGCTACCGCCATAGGATCGCGGATGACCACCCCGTTTTCGCCGGTTGTGTCGAATGCCCTCGTCATGAAATTCGCGCTGTGGACGAGTCCGACTCGTTGGTCGATGACGGCGAACTTGGCGTGGCAGCCTGGATAGCTTCGTATGGTGACCCCTTGTGCTGCAAGTGCTTCGAACCTCCGCCGTTCAAGAGCCTCATCGAGATCGTCGCTCAGGCGAGGTCCATCAAGGTTCACGATGACGTGGACGCGGCCTTGCAGCCGCGCAGCCGCTTTCTCCAGGGCACGGCAGAGCATCTCGTCGCCGATGAGGTAGCTGGCCACAAGGACCTGCTCAGCAGCACTGTCGATCAACTCGATGAGGTCGTCTCGAGTGGTCGAGCCACCCCCGGCGTAGGTGTGGCTGTATCGGAAGTCGGTCGGCTCGCCGAGCCGATGGAAGGGCGTGCGTTCCGGACGGCCCGCCCGCACGATGAAGTAGCCGCCAGGCACAGGGAGGGCCCCGGTATCGATCGTCTCGTTCAAGGCATGGACCCCAATCGCCATCCAGCTCAGAGGTGCTCGACGAATCGGAGGGCTTGCACGTAAGGACCGAGTCGGGGGAGTTCGGACTGAAGTGGCCAGTATTTGAGCAGTCGGTCCCATACGTAGCTCTCGAACTGTTGGCTCGCTTCGGAGTTCACGCTCTGAGACCCATGGGCGAGCACACTCCGGTTGCGAGTCTCGGCTTGCCGCATGAGCGCGAAGAGCGACCGCTCGTCGTCCAGGCCAAGAGCCGAAGCGACTGGATCCTCAAGAGCATGCAGAAGGAGAGCGGCGTCCATCAAGCCGATCCGGAATGGCAGGCTCACGGACTCAGTGCGGTAGATTCGCGCACCGACTCGCCGGAAGCGCTCTGCCAGATCGTTCGGGTCGTCGCTGAGCAGCCCCCAATCCGGGGCCTCGCAACGAAACCCCTCGGCACGCTGTTCGAGGCTCCGGCAGAGAAGGTGTTCAAGGGTTCGGTAATGCAGCAGGACCGCCAGTTCGTGCTGTTCACGCTTGCGGTAGTGGCCTGCGATCAGGAAGTAGTTCAATGTCGCATGGATGCCGTTCGGTTCGGCGGCAAGTGCGTCGAGGAACTCGAGCTGCGCTTCGATCCTGTCGCGGACCGGCTGCGACGGTTGATAGCGGAGGTCGTCCAGTCGCCGGCGGAGCGCTTCTGCCCGCATCGGCAGGTTCTGACTGTCGAAGTTGCACCAAGCGCCGTAGCAGTGGGCGAGATCCCGCCCGAATCTGGCATGCGAGGAACGATCGGTCTTCTCGGCGAGTTCTGCGAATCGACGACGGCTGGCGGGGAAGTCACCGTGCGCGAGCAGTGTGCAGGCCTTGTCCATCTCCCGTTCCATGAATATCTCAGTGGGGTTGGGCAGAAGAACGAGCCGTTCGGTGCCCGGCACCGGTTGTCGTAGCGAAGGGTCGTACCGGCCGTCGATGTAGCACAGCTGAAGATCGAGCTGCGCCGCGGCGAGGGCTGCTGCAGCGCTCATGATCTTCTTTCCACCGGTGATGTCGATGACGACATTGGCCCTGCGACCGGTGCGCTTCCAGATCTGCTCGGCATTCTCCTTGACATGCGCGTATGTCGACAGCGGGTCGTTGGGGTCGACCCTCCGCGTCTCGATCCGCGACGGTGGAACGCTCGCGTACTCGACGATCGTGTCGATGCTCTGGTCAGCGGCCTCGGACTGAAGGACCAGAAGCCGTCCAGGCCGCAGCATCTCGAACGAGACGACGGTCGTCTCGGGCGAGTGGCCCGAAAGACTCACCAGGAGGTCGACCGCCTCTTTGGTCGGCTGAGCCCAGTTCTCCCTGATGCCCTGGACAACCGCCGGCAGGACCTGTTCGATCCGGAACCTTCGGGCGCGGTCGATCGCGGTCTTGTCGACCCCGTACATCTCCTCGTTGCCGAGGATTCGCTTGAGCTGGAGGTATTTCGCTCTAATGGCTTTGGTCACCGGTTCTGCCCCGGATCGTTGGACGCATTATCACGGCGGGGATTCTTCCCAGATGAATTGTCGAAGACTTCGAGGGTTCTGAGGAGCGCTTCGAGCTCTGCTACGTCATCTTGGTTCGGGCGCCCGGGCCGGTGGTGGAAGACGGCATTGCGGATGATCCGGACACGGTTGACCGCCTTGCTCAGCCGGGATCCGGGCACGCCCCAGCCCATCTTCCGAAATGACTCGTCCTCACGGATCAACGTGACGTAATCGCCGAAGGTGAGGTCATCGGGTCGCTTCCGTTCTCTGAACACCTTGCCCCTTCGGCGGTATGCCACATCGATGCGCTCGGGGATGCTGTTGCGCAGCCGCACTTCGATCTCCTCGATCAACGACAGCGGGAGCATGCGCCGCTCGTGCTCGAGTGTGATGTCGGCGCAGTTCACCGCCCCGGTGACCGAACCGGACTCGTCGACCACGCATACGTACCCACGCCTGATGATCTCGCCGGTCCAACGGAAGAGCTTCTCGGAGGCGTTCACCTCCAGGTGCCTTCCCTTGGCGACCAGTTCCGCGGGAGTCTCGGGCGAATTGTGCATCGCCCGGCTCACCTCGATCATGTTCGCGCACCCGATCAGGAGGCCGTCCTTGTCGATGACGCCGATGTGGTCGCGTCCACTGCGCAGCATCTCATCGAACATCGCGGTCACCGGTTCATCCCAGTTCACGCAGTACAAACCGTCCCTCGCCGCGGGGATGTCACCGATGCTGTAGCCGATCGCGGAGGTGTCCCCCGCGGTTTCCTGTCCGACGGGTCGAATCTCCACGACCGCCGACAATTCGAGTCCGTGCAGGTCGGGCTCTACCGTCAGGCCGTGCTTCTCGAGTTCCTCCAGGATGCGCAAGATGACCGTACTGGAGACGATTCGCGCCTGCCAGAAGGCGATCAAGTGCTCGATCTTGATGCGCAGCGGGCGATCCGGACCCCGATTCGCCGCTTGGTCGAGGAGCCACTGCGGACCTTTACTCGAGTCAAGATCAGTTTCAGCCGATTCTTTGACAGGACTCCGAGCAACATCTTCCAAAGTGGACAGACGTTTCACCTGTCGACGGATCATGAAGGGCTCCATGCGCGATTCGATGGATGAGAAGGGTCGACCAGTCACTGTATTGCAGCACCGGTGAGTTCGCAACCCCCCTCTGCGCCAACAAAAATGATCTTGCGCCTGAGGAAAATCGACCCTATCGCAAACGCTGCGGGCTGAGTATGATGAGTTGCCGTCGGACCATCATGTACCCCTACATCTCCGAGCATAGGACCTCTCCATGCCATCTGAGCTCCCCCAAGATCAACTTGACAAACTCATCGCCTTGGCGAGTTTCGGGGGTTCTGCCTCGAACTCAGAACTCTGGCAGCGCTATCGCTTCAGGCTTGTGAGCAAGCCACGAACCGCCCTTGAACTGGGCGGCTATATCTCAAGCAGCCGCAAGAGCGGCAATGCCCCATTTGATCTGCTGCTGACCGAAAAAGGTCGGGAACTGTGCCGAGAGGCACTGCGGACCGGGCCCGACTCCTCAGCGAGCCTTGGCCACCGCATCAATCAAGGCATGTTCGAGCGCCTTGCAGAGCTCTTGGCCGCCAATGGCCTGGACGTTTTCGACCTCGTCAAGTCTCAGGCCGAGCCAGAGGCGGCGTCCAAGGAAGGCCTGAGCGCGGCGTACTTCGCGCTCGCCCCGAGACCCGGGGCCTGGGTCTCGCTTGCCGACCTTCGCCCTGAACTCGAAGGCGTCGAGCGGGAATCGTTGGACCGCCTGATCCACGATCTCCACGTCGCCGGAGACGTCACGCTCATTCCCGAGGAGAACCGCCGCAGCATCACACCGGAGGACCGGGAAGCCGCCATCCGCATCGGAGGCGAGGACCGACACCTCATATCGATTGGACGGCCTCTGTGACCGCAGACCCCATCGCCGTTCTCAAGGAGCTGCGGCACACCCTCTCCTCAACGCTCGCGCCCACAACGGACCAGCTCTGGGACGGCGTCCCCGGCCACACCGACGCCGTCAACCGGCACGTCGGCGACGCGCTTCGCTCGTCGATCGACACGGTGGTGGTTCGGGGAGGCCACAGTGCCGAGATCCTGCCGATCGTCGGCCCGAAGGGATCCGGCAAGACCCACGCCCTCAGCTGGGCAGGACGATACGTTCAGGAATCCGGGGGGATCTTCGTACCGTTCGAGCCCTCGCGCGAACGCGGTTTCTGGCCGACCATGTGCCTTCGCATCGTCGATGCGCTGCGGCGGCCCCACGTCAGCGCGCCGAGCCAGCGAATGTTCCTGCTCGATCGCTTTACCGCCGCCGTCGGACTTCCCTCTGCAGACCGGGAACGCCTGATGCATGGTGCGGCGATCGTTCCGATGGACACCAACGGGTTCAAACAGGCTCTGCACCACAAATTCAGCCATCTCGGCTCCGATGCGCGCCGCACCGCGATCGCCCTGGCGCTCTCGAACGCGCAGGACGCCGACACCGCGGACATCGGTATCGACTACCTCAACGCAAACGGTGATTCCAACCCTGAACTGCGCAGGGAGTGGAGTCTCGGTGAGTCCGAGCCCGATCCGCAGCGCGTCGCGATCGGCATCTCGCAGCTCATCGCCACCGTCTCGGGAATGCTGGTGAGCGTCGACCAGGTCGACGAGCTGGTCCGCCAGACGGTCCATCGCACTTCCGGACAGGAATCCTCCGGGATCGCGCCGGAAGGTGACCTCATCACCGATCTCGGCGAAGGGCTCATGGACCTTCGCCAGAACCTCCGTCGGGCGGCGCTCGTGCTTGCATGCCAGCCACTGGCTTGGGAGCGTTTCAGTACGTGGGCCTCGGGCACTGCGCAGGACCGGTTCCACCCGATGGTCGCGTTCAGAGATCTGCCGTCTGCGGAGGCCGCGCGAGACCTGGCGGCGGAGCGGCTTCGGATCGCCTTCGACCATGTCGGCTTCGCGCCGCCTTACCCGACTTGGCCGATCAAGCCGGAGGCCTTCGAAGAGGTCCCCGGCCACTTCCGTCCCCGGTACCTGCTCCAGCAGATTCGCGATCACATCGAGGAGTGCATCAATCAAGGGGTGGTCCTCGAACTGGAGACGTTCGCGCCCACGGGTAAACCGGTCACCCCGCCGGCACCGATCGAACCTCAGGCGCTCGCGTCACTGGACGCCCGCTTCAGCGAGCTCCTCGATACCGCGGACGTCGACCTCGTGTTCAGCAAGACCGGCGAGGACTCCGCCGTGCCCGACCTGCTCTTCGAAGGCTTCACGTGCGCTCTCACCGAACTCGGGGCCGAGCACGACTGGCAGGTGACCAAGAATGAGCATTACAAGCCGGCCCCGGGCGAATACCTCGGCTGGCACGTCCGGCTCGTCCGCGAAGTCGACGAGGACAGCGAGGCCGTCGAGAAGTTCACCGTCCGAACGGTGACAGCAAGCCACTGGAAGGCGATTCAGAGCCGGGCCCGCAAGCTCACCGGCGACGCGGAACTCACCTTCCAGAACGGGAAGCGACATGCGGTCCTGCTCCGACCGCAGAAATGGAACCCGACACGGACGATCGTCGCGACCGAGGGCGCGTTCCAGCACAGCGGGGGAAGAATCCTCACCGCTGATCTGCTCAAGGAACTGCGCGTCTTCACCGCGTTGCGAGACATGCGAAAGGAAGGCGACCGTCATTTCGAGGCCTGGCTCCGGGCGCGAAAGCCCGCCTCGGGCACATCGGTGGTCCGCGCCGTGCTCATCGCGGGGCAAGGAGCGTCCGATGAGTCCGGCGACGAGGGCCCTGATCCCCCGGATCCCGGTGCGCCGATCAACCTTGGGCGTGGCGAGAAGCCTTCGGCCACAATCGAACTCGATGTTGCCGCACTCGCAAAGCACACCGCGGTATTCGCCGGCTCCGGTTCGGGAAAGACCGCGATGCTGCGGCGGCTCATCGAGCAGTGCGCGCTTCGCGGCATCTCGGTGATCGTGCTCGATCCGAACAACGACCTCGCCCGCCTGAGCGATCCGTGGCCGGAACCGCCCGCGAGCTGGGACGGCGGTGACGCAATCGCGGCGGAGCAATACCTCGAAGGCACAGAGGTCGTGGTCTGGACCCCTGGCAGGCAGACCGGCCGCCCGCTGTCGTTCCGTCCTCTTCCGGACTTCACTGCGGTGGCCGACGATCCCGACGAGTACCGCCTCGCGATCGACTCAGCGGTGTCCCTTCTCGCGCCGCGAGCGAAAGTGGACGGCAAGACCCCCAAGGACGAGCAGCGCCGGGCCATCTTGCGCTCGTCACTCCAGATGTTCGCCGAACGAACGCCCTCGGGGACCCTCCAGGACTACCTGCGCCTGCTCAACGACCTTCCTGCTGAAACCAGCTCAATTGCCAAGGCGGACGCACTCGCGCACGAGATGGCGCAGACCTTGGAAGCCGTTCGCATCAACGATCCGCTCTTCGGTGGCGAAGGAGAACCGCTCGACCCCGCGGTCCTGCTCACTCCCGCTCCGGGGAAGAGGGCCCGAGTCTCCGTGGTCAACTTCGTCGGGCTGCCCGACGAGGAGGACCGTCAGGGGTTCGTGAACCAGCTCCAGATGGCGCTGTTCTCGTGGGTGAAACGCCGGCCTTCGGGTGACCGCCCGCTCGGCGGTCTGTACGTGATGGACGAGGCGCAGACGTTCGCGCCTTCAGGACGATCGACACCGTGCACCTATTCGACGATCGCCTTGGCCGCACAGGCAAGGAAATATGGCCTGGGGCTGGTCTTCGCCACGCAGTCGCCACGAGGGATCCACTCGCATCTGGTCGGTAACTGCGCCACCCAGTACTACGGCTTCCTCAACACCATCGCCCACATCGAGGCGGTGCAGGATCTAGCCCGTGCGAAGGGCGGCAGCGTCCCCGACGTCTCCCGGCTGAAAGCCGGCGAGTTCTACATCGCCAGCGAAGGAGTCGCCTTCCGCAAAACCGTGGTCCCGATGTGTCTGAGCCACCACCCGGGCAGCGCTTTGAGCGAGCAGGAGGTGCTCGACCGGGCAGCCCAGCGCCCCTGAATCTAGCGCAAGGCCCCATCGCTGCGAGGCCCCTTGTACTGGGTTGGTCCCGGCCGAGGAACGGTAGCGGACATCGCGGCGGCACTCCCGCATCCCTCTGAGTCGGTCAGCCGTTGCGGTCGCGGAAGATCTGGTCCTTTCTGCGCCAGAGATCAATTGCGCGGTCGAGGACGGCGCGGGTGCGGGCCGGGTCGTCCTGGTTCAGCCAGGCGAGGTTGTCGGGGGCGGCGGCCAGGCGCGGGAGGCAGTCGAGATGGGTGACGTGGCCAAGGAGCGGTGGGGTGTGTTCTGTGAAGGTCAGTCGGAGGGTCGGTTCGTGCCATGCCCAGGCGAAGGCAAGGGTGCGGCCGTCGATCTCGCGGTAGCCGAGGACGGGCAGGCCGTCGGCGAAGCGGAGGGTCATCCTTCGACCTCCGCTTCGTGGCGGGCGGCGTGGTGCCAGATGGCGGTGGTCTTGTCTTTGGCGTTGCGGCGCAGCGCGGTGGACCATTCGGCGCGGTAGAGGTGGAGGCGGGCGAACGGTGAGCCGATGCGGTTGATGTAGCCGAGGTCGACGGCGGGTTCGGGTGCGATGCGGCGCAGCCGGACGGAGGTGGTGGAGCCTCCGGAGAGTTGGTAGACCTCGATGCGTCGGTGCTCGAGGTTGAAGCGGCCCAAGACGATGCGCTCGGGATCGCGGCGGCCGGGGAGGTCGGGTTCGGTGCTCGTCATGCGGCACCGCCCCAGGTGAAGCCGATGAGCGTGGTGAGCACGTCCCGGAGCGAGTCGGAGCTGATCCGGGAGGCGAGGAGCTTCACGGCGGAGCGACGCTGCGGGCAGCCGTGGGCGCCCCACTTGTGGTTGCACCATTCGCAGCGCAGGCGGCCGAAACCGAACCAGGTGCGGTACGGCTTGTGGAGTTCGAGGTCGATTTTGACCGAGGCCGGGACCGGGTCATGGCGTACGCTGAACGAGACCACGAGAGGTCTCCTCTCTGGTAAGGGGCGGGCCGCCGGATTTCTGCCAAGGCCTCAGGCGGCCCGCCGCGTTTGATATTCGGTTGTTCTAAAGGACGCGTGATACACGCGTGCTGAAACTGTTCCATGTCTTTTCGCCGTTTTCAAGGCACGACACGCCGACCAGACGAAAGCGTCTAGTTCGGGCGGTCGTTCTACGCCTGGCGGAACTCCTTCTCCGCCAACAGAGTAGGCGGAATCACGCTCGCAGGTTACTGATCAGGGGACTCGTGTCGCCGCCGTAGATCAGCACGAGCTGATCGCGTGCCCTTGTGGCGGTGACGAAGAGCAGCGACCGCGCCTGCTGTTCCTTGCGGCGCAAGGTCGCCTTGTCATCCCCATCGACCGGACGCTGGTGATAGAGCGGGAAGTTCTCAGCGCCCAGGCCGAAGCAGATGACGTACTGGAACTCGAGCCCCTTCATCTGGAGCATGGTCGACACGCAGACCCGGCTCTCGCCGTCGCGCGGCTTGGCGTCCAGACCACTGACTTGCACGCCCTCCCGTTCCAGCGCGGACTTCGCGGTCCGCACAAGCTCGTTCGTCGGTGCGGCGACGCCGATGTCGGCCTTTGGATTCTCCGCACGCCATCGCTTGACCTGTTCGACGACCGCGTCGAGCTCGTCGCTCGAGCGGTCGGCCTTCTGAATCTCGACGTGGCCGCCGCTGAGCACGGCGCGGTAGCCGTCGAGCGTGTCCGTCCCCTCGTCGAAGTCCTCGAAGTCGTCGTCGCCGAGGAACGACAGGGTCCGGCGAAGGATCTCGCGGCTGGTGCGGTAGTTGAGCTTGAGACGAGAGGAGCGGCCGCGAATGTTGACGCCGAGGCTGGAGAGGACGATCGGCTTCTGGTAGAGCCGCTGGTGGGCGTCCGCGGCGAGGAACAGGTCGTTCGGGCCTTCGGCGACCAGGTTCCGGACCATCCGCCAGTGCTGCGGGCTGAGGTCCTGCGCCTCGTCCACCAGGATGTGCGCGTACGGGTACTTCCCTTGGGCGGCATTCGCTTCCGCATGCGCGGCGGCGATGGCGGCGATCTTCTCGAAGGTGGTCTTGTCCTCGCGCTCAAGGAGGGCCTCGAATCGCCGGGTGAGCTCCCAGACGACGTTCCGCTCGGCCCGGCTGAGCCTGCGGCCGCGGCCCCGCCGGGGCGCCTGCAGGTACTCGGCGCGCTCGCTCAAGCCGAGCGCGAGCACCACGTCCTTGTACTCCTCCTCGAGGAACGACGCGCTGAAGCCGTCGGCGATCTGGCCGGCCTGGATGATGGCCTCCTCCCAGAGGCGCCGAACCTCCGCGTCGCTCGCGCGATCCCGGTTCCCCTGCTGCTCGCCGAGCGCCTCGACAAAGTAGTCGCGAGCCAGCTTGTCCACATGGGCCACATCGATGAGAGCGGCGGTCTGCTTGCCGCCGAGGGTCAGGATCTTGTTCTTGATGTCCCCGGCCAGCGCCTTGTTGAAGGTAGCGACGAGGATGCGTCCGTCGAAGCCCTCTCGCCGGGACAGTTCGCGGGCGCGGTGAATGATGACCACGGTCTTACCGGTGCCTGGGCCGCCGGAGATGCGGGCGGGGCCGCTGTAGTCCTTGGTCGCGGCGGCGCGCTGGCCCGGGTGGAGGAACAGGCGCCACTTCGACCAGTCCTCTGAGAGGATCGCGTCGATGACGGCGTCGGAGGAGGTCATGCGGTCGGCGCTGCGTTCGAGCGCCTCGTCGAAGTTCTTGGCCGGTTGGCTTGCGGAGGAGGGCTCGGTGACTTCGGCGTAGACCTCTTCGAAGGTAGAGCCGAGCAGGAGCGATTCGAGCACCTTGTGCGAGAGGCCGGTGGTGTCATTGAGGAACGCTTCGGCTTCTTCTTCGGTTCGCAAGGCGCGCACCGAGGGGATGAAGCGCTCGTTGACACCCAGTTCGATCAGTTGGGCATCGGTCCAGGCCTGGAATGGCCCGGACTCGTCCACCGGCTTCCGGGCGGGCCGGTCGGCGGTCTCGACGGCGACGCCGGGAGGGACGACGGTGTACTCGACCCGGCCGTCGGTGTTGCTGTAGGTGAAAACCGTCCGCTTGATCTCGTCGTACACCTCATGACCGCCGACACGGACGAGCGTCCAGACGCTCCCCTGCGCGGGCAGGAAGATCGCGCGGATGCTCTGGTCGACGCGGGCGGAGTACAGCTCCTGCTTGCCGGCGTAGAGCTTCTCGAGGTTCAGGCCGGGGTTCTCGTAGTTCTGCTGGAACTTGCCCTGGAATGCGGTGAACTTCGCGCCGAAGCCCCTGTCGCCCTTGCACAGGCGACTGATGTCGTTGATCGCCGATTCCTCGATCTGGATGCGGGCGGTGTTATCGGCGCTCACTCGGTTCCTCCTCGGTAGGGGTGCCGTTCGTCAAGAGTTGCAGGAGTGCTTCACGGTCCCAATTGGACAGCGTGTCGGCCTGCCAGCCGGCTTTGCGGTACTCGGAGATGGACTCGCTGCTGTCGATGCGTCCCACCGGGTCGGCGAAGACGGAGATAAGCAGGTTGGGCCAGGCGAGTTCGGCCGCGAACCCGTCGATGTGCTCTTCGCCGATCTGCGGGGCCGGTGCGCCGCCGGCGAGCAGTTCTTCCGCGAGCCGGCGCATGTCGTCGCCCTCGATGTCGCCCAGCAGCGCCGCCCCGTGGAAGGATGCGTCGACCCTGACCGGCTCGCGTGGCGGGGCGAGTTGCGGCATTCCCTTGGCCCGCAGAGCGAAGGCGTCATCCGGAGCGAGAAACTGCAGGACGTTCGACCAGCGCAGCCAGTTCCGCCATGCCTCGCGGTAGGACTTGATCAACCGGTCGTCGACGTCGGGGTCGTCGTCGAATACGATCTCGGCGACAACTGGTGCAGTCTGGAGGTCGTGTCCGGCGAAGCCGACGGCAATGTTGAGGTACGGCGATTTGCGGACCGCGCCCATGCCCCCGGCGCCCGGCGCGGGATCGCCGCCGCGGGCCAGCGCCGCCACCGCGTCCTCGACCGCGCCCGAGTCGAACTGCACGATCGGGGCACGGTTCTCCCCCATCTGTGTCTCGACCAGCAGCGCCGCGCACGCGGCTCGGGCGATGACCCGCTGCTCCTCGGCGTCGGGGTGGGCGAGGTAGTCGAACAGGAACGACAACGGATTCTGGGTGATCTCTTCCTTCAGCTTCTCGACCGGGATGCCGAACTCCTGCGCCGCGGCCTGCTGCGCCTGAAATCCGAGGAGCGCCTCATAAGCTCCGGACTTCCCTTGCAGCCGTTCGACATCCTGCCAGGTGGCGGCGAAGACGCGGCGTCCCGCGTCAATCAGCGCACCGCGCTTGGCGGCGTCGTCGCTGGTGCGCGGGATCTTGCCCTGATCGCGCCGGTCCCGATTGAAGCCGGGCTGGGCGTGGTAGTCGAACCCGTCGAGGTAGAGCAGGACGGTCTCGGGCGGGCCGTCGATCCGGGTGAACGTGTAGTCGGGGAGCGTGTCGACCGCGTCGTCCCGGTGCTGGGTGCGCATCCGCCAGCGCGTGACGGGTGCTCCCGTGGGCATGAAGGTCAGTTCGCGCTCGTACTTGGCGGCCTTCGCAATGCTGAAGGTCTCGTCATGCGTGGCCATCTCGTGCAGGGCCTCGTTGAACCGCTTCTCGAGACGCGAGTCGGCCTTCTCGTTGAGGGAGATGTCGCCGATCCCGGAGTTCGCCTCCATCGCCCAGCCGTCGAGGAGCCGTTCGAGCAGGTTCGCGGCGGCGGTACGGCTGATGTGCGGATAGTGGCGCTCCCGGGTGTAGAGCAGCAGGCACCGGTGGCAGGCGGTGCCGCAGTCGCAGGCCTCGCAGAACTGCAAGGCCTCCTGGAGGACCTTGCGCATCGCTTCCGGGTCAGAGAGCTGCTTGAGGTAGCCGGTGCCGGAGCGCAACTGGTCGAACAGGACGGTGAACACGCGGGCGGCGGGCGGCGCGTCCGTGCCTGGCTTCTTCGCATCGGCCATCGTGCAGGTGACGGTGTCGAGGTGGCTGGTGTCGCCGCGGAAGTACTTATTGATGCCGGCGGTGAGGGCGGCCTGAAACGAGAGGATCGCCTGGACGTCCTCGGTGTCGCGCATGGGCAGCAGGAACCGCAGCACCTCGGTGTCGAGCTCGTGCGCGAGCAGGACCTTCCGGTGCTGAGTGCCGTTGTCGCGGTTAGGGCACCAGTGCCTGTGGTGGCGCTTCTCGGGGTCGGCCTCGGGGTTCCAGCGGGGGTCGCCCTTGCCGGTCGGGTCCGTGTCGAGCCCGGTCCCGCCGCACTCGGGACAGACCCAGAACGGGTTGAGTGTGCGCTCCTCCCCCGCAAAGTGCACCTTGTCGCCGGGCGATTCGGTCCTGGGGACGGGCCCGAGGTTGACGCGGCGGACGACGGCTTCCGGGGTGTAGTCGAACCCGAAGTTTCCGCCCGTGGAGCGCCATGACTGCGCGGGCACGGTCACTTCCGCGGTGGTGATCGTGTTGTAGAGGCGCTGGTCGCGGGTGTCGTCACGGTCGTCGATGCGGATGTCGGCGGCGCGGTCATAGGCGTACACCGTGAGCGGGACGGCCACATCGTGGCAGTTGCCGATGTCGGAGACGTCGGTACCGCAGTGCCCGCAGCGCAGCCGCGTCTCGGCCTCCAAGCCCTTTGCAACGGACCCGCAAGACGGGCAGATGTTCCAGGTCTCGATCACCTCGGCGTCCTTGCCGCCCAGGTCGATTCCCTTGACCTCGTGGGCGTAGCCGCGGAAGTAAACGTGGTTGCCTGGCGCGAACTCGGTGATGGCGCTGCTCGCCGGGCGCGCGTAGTCGCGCAGCTCGGTGACGTACTCGCGCTGCGCGTCAGGACTGTCCTGCCGCACGAACGTCAAGGTCGCCTCGAGGTTCACGCTGGAGTCGATGAGGGCGTAGTTCGGGAGCAGCCCGCCTTCGGTGAGCGCAGTGTGCGCGGTCATGCCGTGCTCGATGTCCGAGAGGCGTTTGCCGACCGCCCGGATCTCGGCGTTCAGAATGCGCAGGTCCCGCTGCTTGTCGGGCCGCGTCTCGGGTGCGGCCTCCAGGATCTTGCGGGCATCGCGCAACTGGTCGCGACGGCCGCGCAGCCGCGCCAGGCCCGCTTCCCAGCGCTCGGCGGCGGTCTTGACATCGCGTTCGATGCCCGCGCTCGCCCACTGCCGCAGGTCTGCAGCGACCTCCGAACCGATCCGATCCCCGAACAGGTCGCAGAACTCAACGCCGAACACCGGTGCGCCTACGAGCGCCGCCTCAGTGAAGCCTTCAAGCCACCTGCCTTGACCGAACACCTCCCCTGCCAAGCGCGGCAACGGCTTCACACCGGAGAGCACTCCCCGCGCGGCCTTGTCCACCAGGAACGCGGTGTACTGGCGTCGCAGGATCGCGCTCGCTTCGAGCCGTGCCCCGGGCGGACGGATGTCCCCGTTGATCATCAGATCCGGGTCGGTGAAGTACGCGAGGTCGCGCGGCCGACGGTCGGCGAACGCGATCGTGAGCGCATTGCCGGTAGTGCGACCGGCACGGCCGGACCTCTGCACGTACGAGGCGGGCGCGGGCGGGATGCCGGCGAGGGCAACGGTCGAGAGGTCGCCGATGTCGATGCCGAGTTCGAGGGTGGAGGTCGCGGTGAGCACGTTCGGCGCGTCCCAGGAGGAGGCGTGCTTGAACTGCTCCTCGACCTTCTCGCGCTGCTCGCGGCTGAGGATGCCCGTGTGCTCGGCGGCCTGGAGACGCAGCACATCTCCGGCGGTGTAGCGGTCGAAGTAGTACTCGTCGTGCCAGGTGGCCTCGCGCATCGTGCCGCTGCACCGCCAACGCGGACACGGCGTCGCCATCCAGGCCTCGCGTTCGTCGGGATGCACGGTCCGCTGCCAGGAGCACACGTCGCATCCGACTTGGGATCTCGCTGCGTCCTCTTTGGAGAGCAGTGAGAGGTGGATCCTCCCGGCGGTCAACGCGTACACCGTGTTCGCCCCGGTGGAGATGCGGCTGACCACGCCTTGATCGGCGAGGAGCCGCATCAGCTCCCGCAGGTACTTGCGGGACTCAATTGGGTTGAGGTGCAGGACCCGCCGCGTCCAGTCGGTCAGCCAGGTTTCGCCGTTGGTCTCGAGCCGGTCGAACTGGGTCCGGTTCCGATTGCCGTCGAGCATGAACGTCGGGGCCGAGACTCCATCGGGGAACGCCGGCATGCCGGGCTCGCGCCCGCCCCAGACGTTCCAGCGCTTCGAGCCGTCGTTCCGGACCCACTCGCGCAGCCACTCGTGCCAGATCCCGCCGCGCATCTGCAGGCGGTCCAGCACGCCACGGGCGTGCCAGGCCAGATCCTCGGGCTCGATCGGAATGAGCGACTGGCGGGCACCACTGCGCCGCAAAGCATCCCGCAGGAGCGGACGAACCTCTTCAGGCAGATCGACCGTCGTGGCGACCACGCCGGTCCTCTCCAAGGTGCGGCCCGCGTAGGAGCGGAGACCGAATTCGAGCATCAGGGCGAGCGCTAGGCGCTGGCCGACGAACCGCCAAGTGCCTTCGGAGCCTTGATCATCGCCACTGAGCAGCTTCGCGACGCCGGGGTTCGGGTGAAGATCCGCCGGAATGACACCACCGAGGGCTTCTGGGTTCTCAGCCATGCCGATCAGCGCAGCAGCAGCGGCTTCGGCCAGATCGGGATTGTCGAGGTTCTGGAGGATCGCCGCGAAGTGCGTGCGCAGCGAGAAGTTCCCGGCGCGGGCCGAGAGGAACCCGGCCCGGTGTGCGGCGTCCTGCACGGAGTCGTTGAACAGCAGGGCTTTTGCCTGATCCCCGCTTTCGGGGTCCACGGCGTGCTGGAACACCTCGGTGAGGACGACTGAGGAGAGCGTGGCGAGGCCTGCACCGATGAAGCGGATCGCGTTCTCGTTCCCGCAGGCGGGACAGCGCTCGGAACGGGCGGACTCGTCGCTGTCGAGATCGACCAGGACTGCCGTGCCGGTGCCTCCGGGGAGGTAGTCGGCCAAGGTCTCGCCCTCGAGGAGCTTGAGCGGAGGGTTGTCCTCGATGCGGGCCCTCGGATCGAAGGAGTGCTCTTCGCGATTGTAAGCGGCGATGAGGGCGCGAGTCTGCTTCCGGTCTACGCGGGCCTGGACGTAGATCTCGGCGGGGTTGAGCTTCAGCTCGTCGTTGCGTGGTGGTTTGGTCTTGACCATCCATCCGGAGCGCCCGCAGTGGCGGCAGGAGATTGCGGGCAGCCAGCGGCCGGACTCAGGGAGGCTGGTCGACCAGGCGAACGCGATCGGCTCTTCTTCGGTTTGCGGCACATTGCGGAGGAGACGGGAGACGGACCTGATCCAGAAGTGCGTCTCGACGTGCAGCAGCGGACGATTCCCGATGCGCGCCCACGAGATCAGGGCTAGCAGACGCTCCAGCGCAATCACGGCATCGTCGTGGCCGGCGACTGAGTCCCAGGCCTGCTTCCAGGGGTACATCATCCAGCCGGTGAGGCTGTCGTAGAACTTGTCTGCGGTGATGAGCTTCCCGGACGCGAACCCGTCGAGCACCGCCATGAGGAGCGGGTGGCTCCGCAGCTTCTCCCCCGCTTCCTGCGGGGTGAGGTTCGCCGAGCCGAGGATCGCCTTGCAGACATCGGCGATCGCTTCGCGGTGCTCGTACGGATCCGGCAGCGCGGCAATCTCCTGGACGCTCGGTTCCAGCTGACGCTCATTGGTCGGCTTCACGAACTCCATGGCGCTCAAGCGGTCTTCACCGATGACCGAGCCAGGGGCGAAGTCGCGTCCGAAGATCGCGGACGCGACCTCACGGGCCTGCTCGTCATCGCCGAGCGTGGCCGAGGTTGCGACGGGGGTCGGGTCGGTGTTGCTTGCCGCCTTGAGACGGCGCAGGAGCATCGCGACGTCGGTGCCTTGGGCGCCATTGAAAGTGTGGAACTCGTCGATGACCAGGTAGGTGAGGTTGCCGTCGGCCCAGAGCGGCGCGTCCTCGGCTCGGGTGAGGAGCAGGTCGAGCATTTTGTAGTTGGTGAGGAGGAGGTCCGGCGGCGACTGACGCATGTCGGAGCGCTCAGTGAGGAGTCGACGGTACGACTTTGCGGACTGCTCACCGACGTAGAGACCGGCGGTGACGCCCGCGAGTTCTTTGTTGTCGGCAAGCATTTCATCAAGGCGCCCAGCCTGGTCCGTGGCTAGGGCGTTCATCGGATAGATGATGACGGCCTTGACACCAGGCTCGGAGGCGTGACGAGCGCAGTGGTCGAGGACGGGGACTAGGAACGATTCAGTCTTACCCGAGCCAGTGCCCGTTGCGACGACGGTCGGTTCGGGCACTCGCCCGCTACGAGACGACAAACGCTCCCAGGCCTTCGCCTGGTGGAGGTGCGGAGTGAAACCCGGTGGGTACCAATCGAGGTGACGCTGCCAGCCTTCGGCTGCGGGACGGAAGGGCGCACGGACGCGGAGGAAGGGGCCTTGGAACAGGCCGTCGGTCGGGTGAGAGAAGAACTCAGCGAGAGCATCGGCCGTCGCATCCTCGACCAGTCCGAAGGTCGAGGTCAGGTAGGTCAAGACAGTCTTCTTGAGGCTGGGAGCGACGATCGACGGCTTCACATACGCTCCTAGCTCTTCTCACCGGTCAACTTCGCGAGACGCTCACTGAACACCTTGTGCGCGTGGGCGTACTCACCGAGAGTATCGGCTTCAGCGTTGCCGTTGACACCCTGCGGGTATTCGTCATCCACAGGCATCCCCAGCCGGTTAGCCCGGTAGTAGGCCAAGCCAGAGGACTCCGGGAATCGGGGGAATCCGGACGGCCCCTCGTCACGATCCCCGGCGAGGTAAGAGGAGAGCTGCTGGAACGGCAACTTCGCATTCACCAACCCGTCGAGGCCTTCGGTGTGCGCCTGCTTGTACCCGGCTGCTTTGGTGTCGCCACACAGTTTATTGCCAGCAGAGTCAAACCAGGTTGCTTCCTCGCGACCACCAAGAACCACATATCTAGCGGCATAAATGGTCTTCAGTTGCTCGGCGGTTATCCCGAGAATTAGAGCCGAGAGCACGTCGATTTCGATTAGTGCAGCTCGGCGCTCAAAGTCGGTCCTGAGAGGTGTCTCATAGCCCCATTGCGGCCCGACACTATTTAGTGGAGCAACTCCAGGCCACGGAAACGCCCAATCTTCCATTGAAATCTCTTCCACATTGCAATATTCCTCCCAGACTGGGGCATAAGATTCCGTCAGACAGTTCAGCCGCAGCGTTCGTAGCTGAAGCGCTGAGGCAAGAGGATGCGACGGCGGGACGGAAGGAAAATTGCGAGCGCTTCCGGCTTTGAGATGGGAGGTTCCGGTGACTCGCACATAATAATCCAATAGGAGAGATGAGCAGAACCCAACTTGTGCAACCGTAGCCAGGTCATCAGGAAGACGCCCAGTATGGACCGCATCGACATGTGCCGGACCTGGTGGAATAAGCGAAACGTAAAGCGATCGTTCATTCGTGACCTGTATCATTTCACGCCAAGCCATACGCCAAAAATCTGTATACGGACGCTTGGACTCATCCATTAGGAAAGTGTCAACGAGGGCCTCAGGAATCTCAGTTCCAGAAGGATCGGCCTTACTTTGCAACCAATCCTCAGCCCGCTCCCGCTCCAGCGCATCGCTCTTTTTCGCTGTCCATGACGCATAATCAATCCATCGATCCTGCTTTCTGCGGTAGAGTTCTAGATCGACCGATCTACGGTAGTTCGTTATCGGCCTCTCATTCGGAGGGAGCTTAGTTATGTCGAATGGCTCCCAATCTTTATTGCTCTTCAACGGCGTACGTGGCGACTTGAAAAACGGCGTTGAGATCGCAAAGTGCGGACCCTGAAGAATTACCTCGCTCCATGAATCTACGGCCTTTGCAGCGGGCTTGTCACTAATTTCCGCTGACCGGTCGATGTCGATGAAGTACCCTGCCTTCTTGTCAGCAGATTCATGGTACCCGGAAGAAATATCCGCACCGAGATCACCGAATCGGTGTGAAACTTCGGCCAACTTCGCAATCGGCTCGAGCTCGGCCACAGAAACTGGATATAGAATCTTGGTTTCTTCGATCGGATCGTCCGTCACCCCTGGAAGTTTATTCCACTCCGCCAGTACGGACAGATCAACTTGAATAGCTCGACCCGCGTGCGGCCTTATATCCCAACCGCCATCGAACTTCAATCCAGGAAGTGGCCCATGGCCGTCGTGATTCATAGATCCAGTTATGACCGAAGCTTCATAAGCCCATGAGAGATGCGTAAATGAGATTTCCTGCGGAGACGAGTATATGTGAAGCCCATATTCCATGAGATTATGGACTTCGTCAAAGAGCTTTCGCTCATTGACCATGTGTCCGTGTACCCGCAACCTCCCATAGGCACCCGACCGCAACCTTCCTTCCTTTGCACCGGACAGATGCGTATCGGGATGTATTAGGCCAATAGTCCCCTTCAACTTTGCATTCGACCAAGTCCGTACCATGAAGCAGCGGTAGAAGTTCGGCTGCGTCCCTGCTAGCAAGTTGTAAGTCGTGACATGTCCGACAAACGCGCTCAGACCGGCATGGTTTGCAACCTCATTTAGGAAATATGATCGTACTTTTTCTTCGGCAAGCAATGCTTCTTTACGACTTCTCTTCTGCGCATCGTTCCACTTGCTCAGCACGTAGTGCGGGTCAGCTTCTGACATAATTCCATCGCTGTCCCAGATTGGCCGATACCACGGCGGATTGCCTACCTGAAGATCAAATCCGCCATTTCGGAAGACATGTGCATACTGTAGTTCCCAGTGGAAGAAGTGCTGCTCGCGTACAATCCTGTCAAGCTCGGTAATGAAGGCGAACTTCTGATCGTTCTGTTCTAGGAACAGATAGTGCTGCCAGCCTGTCCAGGCGTCCAGTTGGTCTTCATGGTCGGTGAGCGCGTTCAGGTCAGCGGGCAGCTCCTTACCGAAGAAATCTCCGGGCAGGGTGTTGCCAACGATGGCCTCGCAGTATTTAAACCACTCGTCCAGATCCCGTAGGTGGCTCGGTCCACCCGGGGCTGGGTTCACTTCTTCGGGGCCGATCAGCAACTCTGTCTCGCCTACAGGCCAGAACCACAGCGCACACCAAGTGTCCATGAGCTTCTTGAGACGCCAGTACGGTGAGCCATGGCGATGCAGGTCCACGAGGACTTGTTCCTTGTTGATGGCCAAGTTCCCAGAGTGCTCTGCGAGCTCCGGTGCCCCCCAAACATCGATATCGCGGGCAATCGCCTCTTCCGACAGCTCCAAGCGCCGCCTCACCAGGCCCCACAAGTACTCCACCTGTCGAGCCAGACGCTGTGCCCGTTCGAGCTGCTTCTTGTTGAGCTTCTTAGTGAAGCTGTTGCGCCACTTTCCGAGTGCCTTGGCGTCATCCCCGACCAGGGCCTTCGCTTCCTTGTGATCCGCGATCGCGGCCCAGCCCTTGCTCGGCAGCAGGAAGTGGTGGATGCGGTCCTCCGGCAACTCCCCTGCTGGGATCTCGCTGAGCTTGTCGTGGCGTGGGGTGATGTCGTACCAAAACGGCTTGCCCTTGGCCGGGGCAAGTTCCTTGAGGCTGTATGTCTCTCGGCGACCACCGATGAGGGAGTTTCCGTGTCGCAGATGCAAGCCGAACCAAGGGGCCTTGAGGCCCGGGTACATGACGTTCAGCCACAGCGAGACCTCAGCCAACTCAGTCGCGGTCGCGTTCAGGTCGACTCCGTACGAATTGTGGAGTGCGATGTAGGCCTTGACCTTGCGCAGTTCCTCTTCCCACTTGTCGGGGTCGACGCGTTTGCCGGTCTCGGACTGTCGCAGCTCCAGGTACTTCGCGGCGACCTGGTTGATGGCCTCGTTGAGGAACGCGCCAGACCCGAGCGCGGGTTCCAGGATCTTCCAGTTCAGCAGGTCCTTGGCCGCAACCTGGCCGCCATGTTCCTCAATGAGCTGGCGGACCGTCAGCTCAACCGTGGTCTGCGTCAGCGACAGCGGAGTGTAAAACGACGCTGAAGTCTCACGGTCGCGCCCCGCAAGGCGGTAGACGAAGGACCCATCCGGGTAGGTGACCGGGGATCGGTCGCCGGTGTACGGGTCTTCGACGCTGACGAACACGTCTGCCGGGTACTCGTCGACTTCGCTCTCGGGGATCAGCCAGGAGCCGTCCTTCGACTGGCCGTTGTTGTCCTTGAGGTCCTTCGCTTGGGCCACTTCGTAAAGCGTCTCGCCGCGAGCGATGCGGCCGGTGTAAGACATCAGTCCTTCGTAAACCGCGCCGAGCTGGTTGATGCCGAGCTTGGCGTAGGAGATGAACTGGGTCTGGCCGCGGCGTCCGCGCTTTCCACTGAGAGTGCCGTCGTCGATCATGAGCATCCGGAGCACTCGGTGGAGCGCCTTGTTACGAAGGCGGGTGTCGACCGGCCAGACGTAGTCGTCGTCGCTGGGCTTGAGGTCGTTGCCGATGAGCGTGATCGAGGCGGGGTCGAAAAGGCGCGACTGGAGCGGTTCGAAGACGATGCGGGCCTTGCCGTCGGAGCCTTCGAAGCGGTAGCCGTCGTTGACACGGCGGAAAAGCAGGGCGAGCGACTCATACAGGTAGGTGCCTTCGCGCGATTCCTCGCCGAGTTCGCGTTCGACGGTACGGCCGAGGCGGGCGATCGAGTAGCCGGACTGGTAGTCGGGGCTGTCGGTCGGCAGGATGCGCAGTTCGGGGCGGGCTTCGGCGAAGAGCAGGAAGAGGATCCGATAGAGGTACCGCAGGCTCTCGGTGGCGAGGCGGTCGGCGAATTCGCGGTCGGTGAAGAAGTCGGTCCAGTCGAATTCCTGCTCGCGAAGGCAGTCGAGGACCTCCTTCGCGATGATCTCGACCGAGCGGCGCAGGCCCTCTCGGAGGCTCTTCGAGACGCCCTGGGCCTGGGTCCGGGACTGCTTGACCAGGTTGTCGAGTCCGGTAGCGTCAGGTTCGGCGGCGTCGAGAGGTTCGAGCATTTCTCGAGCGACGAGCGCGGTGGCGAGGCCGGCTTCGGGCTTGTCGTTGCGTTCGAGGACGGTGCCGATGGAGACGGCGAGGTAGCGGCCTTCACGGAAGGAGTCGATGTCGGCCGTGACGACGACACCGCCGCAGAGCAGCAGCACGTACTTGGGCGCGTTTCCGTCAATGCCGAAGAGCCAGTCGGCGAGTTTCGCGGCGTCGCGGAAGCCGTCCTGGAGGACTTGGACTTGGCCGAGGTCGGCGGCGTCGCCGGCGAGTTCGCGGAAGTCGCATTCGACGGCGAAGACCGTCTTCGACTGGTAGGCAAGGGAAATCTCGCGGGTCTCGCCGCAGTTCGTCAGCTCGACGGTCTCAGGTTCGGGGGTGTAGCCGAGTCCGGCGAGGAGGTCGAGGTGCCAGGCGTGCAGGGCGGCTTTGCGGCGCTCGCCGACGGCGGGCGGGGTGTCCGCGGCGCGCTGGTCCGCCGCGTCGTTGCGTTCCGAACTGCTGCTTGCTGAACTGCCAGGTTCCGGGCTGTTGCCTTGCGCGCCATCGCCGTTCGCTTCGTCGGTGCGTGCCTCAGTGGCGTTGACGATCGCGACACGGGCCTTCTGGTACGGGGTGCGCAGGTCGAGGAGGCGCTTGCGCGGCGAGACGCCGTCCGTGCCGCGGTCGGTCTCGTTCCAGGCCTTCGCGTGGGTCTTGGTGACCTCGCCGGGTAGGAGTTCTTCGAGGTAGTAGTTGGTGAAGTACTCGCCGGCGTTGAGGATCGAGTCGTAGAGCATGCTGGTTCCTTCGCTGGCGGGCTATGCGTTGGGCAGGGAGGCGGCGGGCAGGATTGCGGCGACCACGCGCAGCAGCGGGTCGCCCTTGACGTCGAGCGCTTGCAGCGTGCCGCGCTGGGCCTTGGCAGTGTCGCGGGCCTTGGCCTGCTCCTGCTCGCGACGCGCGATCAGCGCTTCGAGTCCGGCGAGGACGTCCGTCTCCCATTGCCGCACTTTGCTCTTGCCCTTCTCGATCTCGTCTGCGAGGGTGGTGCGCCACTCGTCCCGGGCGTTGTCGAGGTGAACACGGGCGACCTCGAGCGCTTCGCGCAGACCGGCTTGGAGCAGGTCCAGCTTCCTGGGGTCGGTGGCGCCCGGGCGGTTCTGGAGGCGTTCGTTGACGCCGTGGGTGTGGAGCATTTCCACCAGGTCGTGGACTTCCAGGTGGCCCTCTTCGTGCTGGGTGACTGCCATCCACTCGACGACCGCGGACTGGCCGAGCCCGTTGGTGTAGATGCCCTCGATGCACCAGACCGGGCCGGGCACGTCGGCGTAGATGATCGGAGCGCTGTCGCGGCCCATCGCGAGGATGGCCCGGTCGGTGAGCCATTCGACCACAGGGTGGAGGTCGGAGAGGTACGAGAGGTCGGGCCAGGCGGTCGTGCCTTGGTCGCGGGCGCGGTCGAGGCTAGCTTGGGCGCGCTTCTTGTTGTCGGTCAAGAACATCCGCCGAGTGAGGTCCTGGTCTTTGACGTACCGGGGCGGGAGGATGCGGGTGATGCGCTGGAGCAGGTCCTCGGGCAGTTCGGTGAGGATCAGGTCGCCGTCCTCGGTGAGCTCGACCTCGAGCTGCTTCCGGATGACCGGATTGGCAAGGGCTGCTTTGACGAACGCGGCGGTGTCATCGAAGAGGCCGGGCGGGGTGGCCTTGAGCGGCGGCGGGGTCTGGGCGACCGGGTTGAAGTCGGCGAGCAGGCGCTGGCCGAGGCCGAACGCTGGTGCTGCAGGGGTATCGACGGCCGTCTCGGGGTCCTTCTGCTCGGTGAAGATGTCGCGGACGAGGCGGTCCTCTTCGACTCCGGCGTTGTTGTGGCCGAGTTCGGCCTCGACCGATCCAAGGGTGTTGACTGCGGCAGCTTCCTTGCGCACCAGGGCTTGTGCGACTCGCGATTCGTCCCAGGCCGGGGCGTTCGCGGATCGGAGCATGAACGCGGCGAACTCCGGGGACCGCTTCTGGCCGTAGCGGTCGATGCGGCCGTTGCGCTGCTCGATCCGGATGAGGCTCCACGGCAGGTCCCAGTGGACGAGCTGGTGGCATTGACGGTGGAGGTTGACGCCTTCGGAGGCGATGTCGCCGGTGATGAGGACGCGCAGGTTCGAGCCGCCGAGCCCGAAGTCCTCGATGATCGTGGTGGCCTCTTTGTCGGGGGTGGTGCCGCGCAGAGTGCGGACCTGGCCGGTGTTCGCGTCCTTCGAGAGGCCCTTGTCCATGCCGAAGGCGGTTTGAATCTCGGTCTTGAGCCAGTCGAGGGTCTGGTGGCGCTCGGAGAAGATGACCACGCGTTCGTCAGAGTTCTTGTCGATGCCGATGGTGCGCAGGTATTCAATGAGGGCCGCGAGCTTCGCGGGTTCGGCGATCTTCGCGTTCAGGTCCGCGAGGCGCTGCAGGGCCTCGGTCTCTCCGGGCCGGGACTGCTTTTGGCGCTGTTCGATGGTGTGCGCCAGGGCGTCCGGGGAGGAGAAGAAGGATTTGAGGAGCGTGTAGGCGAAGAGGTGGCTGTCGGCTTTTCGGATCTGTTCGGGCCGCATCCAGGAGGCTTCGAGTTCAGCGAACACGGCTTCTTCGGCGTCGGTGGCCGCGGCTTCGATGCCACGGGCGGCGCCGCGTTCGGCCCATTGGATGCCTTCTCGGCGTGAGAGGCCTTGCTTGACTTCGGGGTCCACTTTGGTGCGGCGGATGATGAGATCGGCGACGTCGTCGGGGTCGTAGTTGTCGCGGTCGACGATGCGGGTGGGGTCGAGCATGTCGATGAGCTCGGCAAAGTCGCGGTCCTTCCCGGGGTGCGGGGTGGCCGAGGCGAAGATGAGCGCTTCAGTGGTGGTCGCGACGAGGCGGGCGAGGCGGCGACGGAGGTTGCGTCCGCCTGAGCCGCCGATGAGGTTGTGGGATTCGTCGAAGACGACGGCGTCCCAGGAGACCTTCTGGAGGTGGCGCTCCCAGCGTTCGCTCTTGAGGGTGTCGACGGAGATGATGATTCGCTGGTGGAACTCGAAGGGGTTGCGGCCGGCGGGGAGCTGCTGCTGAACCCGGGCGATGCCGTCGGAGTCCATGCGCAGCAATGGGATCGAGAAGCGCGTCCAGAGTTCGCGCTGGAACTGGTCGAGGATCTGCTGCGGGACGACGACGAGGATGCGGTCCCCGCGGCCGCGGCGGATGAGCTCGGCGAGAAGCAGACCGATCTCGAGCGTTTTGCCGAGGCCGACGACATCGGCGATGAGCAGGCGCGGGCGCAGGTTCGACAGGGCCATCTGCGCGGGGCGCTGCTGGTAGTCGAGCGGGTCGAGCAGGAAGCGGTCGGTGAGCGCGAGGCCTTGTTCGGAGCGGGGCAGGGCGGCGCGGCGCATCACGGCTTCGAGGTAGAGGCGGGCGTTCGTGTAGTGCGAGGAGTCGTCGTCGGTGAAGTGTGTGTCTTCGGGGCGCAGGACCGTGACGGGGTCGAGTTCAGTGAGGAACACGGCGCGTTCGTCCTGGACGAGGGCGCTCGCGCCGGTGCAGGTGAGGGCGAGGCCGTCGTGCTCGGTCTCCTCGACGTTGGTGACCAGCCAGTCTTCGTCACGAACCCGCACATGGGAACCGGCGGCGAATGTCTGGTGAGTGCTCACACGAGGTCCTTGGTCTTGGAGTAGGCGGCGCGAAGGTGCGCGGCGGCGGCTTTCGCGTTCGGCACGGACGGGGCTACCCGCCTTGCGCCACTTCTCTCACGCTTAGCCCCGCTGGAAAGTTCCGCTTCCATGTCGGCCACTGAATGTCCGAGGGTCCGGCCTTCCCCGGCCAGGGCGGCGAAGCGCTTCGCGCAGGCGGCGGCTTTGGGTCGTTCCGTGGGGTCCTGGGCGAGCATGGCGCGCAGGAGCTCGGTGAGCGGTTCGCCGAGGCCGTCGAGGCGGAAGAACTTGCCGGCTTCGCTGGGCAAGACGCCGGTTCCCGCGTATACGAGGATCGCACCGAGGCTGTAGATGTCGGCGCGGTAGAAGTCGGAGCGGTCGCCCTGGGCGTACTCGGGGGCCATCCACTGCTCGGTGCCGACGACGATGCGAGTCGCGGTGCGGTCGTCGGTGGCGGGGGCCGCCGTGTCGATGGCGAGGCCGAAATCGATGATGACCGGGTCCCCGGTCTCGCGGATCATGATGTTGACCGGCTTCAGGTCGCGGTGGGCGATCTTCGCGCGGTGGAGGGCGGCGAGGCCGTCGGCGAGGCGCATACCCACGGTGGCCACGACCCGTTCGGAGAGGACCCCTTTGCGTTCGACGCGCTGGCGCAGGTTCATCCCCGGGAGGTACTCCATGGCGATCCACGGTGTGGCCGCTTCGAGGTCGGCGTCGTAGTACTTGGCGACGGCATCCCCGAAGTCGCCGCTGAGGACCGCGACCTCGCGGTCGAAGCGCCACCGCTCGATGTCGTCGGTCTTCAGCACCTTCACGGCCACCTGCGTGCCGTCCTGGTCCTGGCCCAGGTAGACGCGGCCCATGGCGCCGGCACCGAGCGCGCGCAGGAGGGTGTACCGGCCGAGCACGGGTGGCAGGCCCGCGGGGAGGCTTTCGCCGAGGTCATCGGGCATGGACGGTGCCTCTTTCGTTTGCGCGTGTCCTAGAGCTTAGTCAAACTACGGGGCAGACGCAGCGCTCAGCAGGTCGTCGGGGTTCCAGATCCGCTTGGCGATCTCGCGATAGAGGGCGCCCCGCTTGACCACATCGGTGGCTTTGAAACTCGCGTGCGCACGGAACGGCAGGTTGCTGTTCTTGATGAAGGACACGAATCCGGGGTTCTTCTCGTAGCTGAGCGAGTTGAGGCTGGCCGCGAGCAGGTTCTGACCGTAGTAGTGCGGGAGCTTCTCCTCATAGGTGTCGTCGCCGAAGCTGGCGTTGAACTTCTTGGGAAGGAGCAGGAAGTCGCCGATCCGATTCCGGTGCCTGGCGAAGTCCGCCGCGTGCCTGAACTCGCCGGTATGGCGTTCGGGGCGGTTCGCCCAAATGTGCTCGACTTCGTAGTGCACGCCTTCGTCGCCGACGAGCTCGGCGTAGTTCGAGGCGCCTCCGGACTCGACCGTGACGTAATCGGTGATCCGCGCCAGGATCCGATGCAGCGCTTTTCGGTTCTGTTGGTGGACGAGCAGATCGTTGGTGCTGTCGAAGGAATCTTGGTCTTTGAAGTAGTCGTGCAACGCCTCCGCCAACGGCTTCGGATCGAGCCCGCGGATATCGCGCATGACGTTGAACATGGCGTACTGCATGGTCGAGTAGACGGTCGAGCGGGAGTTCCAGATGCGTCTGGCGAGCAGGATCCCGACGAACCGGCCGACGATCTCAAGTTTGCGATCGACCGTCGCCTCATCGTCCTCGACCCGCAGGGGCGCGAGCAGCAACTGGTCTTGGAGGGTGAAACCAAGGTCGGCGTTGTAGCGGATGAACCGCAGCGGGCTGGTCGGGTCGAACTGATCGCCTGATGCGGCGTTGAGGATGCGCTCGTACTGGCGGCTGTAGAAGTCGAGGTCCTTGACCACGAATCGGTGGTAGTCCCCGCGAGTCCGCAAACCGACGTGTTCGTGCGCGCCGCGGAGCCATCGGTGGAACTCGGTGCCGATCCGATCCCAGTTCTCGGGGCGGGCGCCCTTCTTGCGTTCGCGGATCTTCGTCGAGTACTGGCTGCGCAGCCAGGTCTTGAGGAAGTCCGCAGCGGCGTCGTCGGTGCGGTCGGCGAGTGCCCGGAGGCGCTTGCGCCACAGTTCGTTCGCCTGAATGCGCGGTTCACCCTCGTCCATGTTCGCGAGGAGGTAGCCCTTGAGCATGTCGGCGGGGGTGAGTTTGAGGCCGCGGTCGTTCATGGTCTCGAAGATCGCGTAGGCGTCGTCGTCGGTGTAGGCGGTGATCTGGACGAGCTGCACCCGGTCTACCAGCCAGTCGACGAAGAACGGCAGCGCTTCATCCTTCAAATCGCCGGGGAACAAGCCCTCCAGCTCGTCGTACCGCGCAGCGAGAATGCGCACCGACTCACTGGAGCCTTCCAGAGGCATGTACCTGCCGTGTTCGAGCAGCGCATTCATGCAGTCGTTGCGTTCGGGGACATCGAGGTTGAACGATTTCTCGCCGAACTTGACCGAGCAGATCAGCTGCTCCACCGGAACGGCGTCGAGCCGCCCCGATTGGAGGCGATGCAGATAGGTGAGCAGGAGAACGAGGCTCGTGAGGCGCTGCTGGCCGTCGACGATGAACGGCTGCCCGTCTTTGCGCGAGACGATGATCGAACCGAGGAAGTAGCCCGGGTACCGGCCGACTTCCTTGCGGTCGTGATCGGTCTCGTAGATCTCGAGAAACTTGGTCGTGAGGTCGGTGACCAGTTCGGCGAGCTGCTTGGCTTCCCATCTGAATTCACGCTGGTAGTAGTCGATGGCGTATTTCTGGTTCGCCAGCACTTCTCCGATGGTCTTCGCGGTGCCGTCGATGGTGCGGTTGACGTCGCTCATAAGGAACTTTCTTCAGGGGTGGTTTGGGACGCAAGGGTATCGCGAACTCAATTCACACGGTGAACACATGATGACAGGGTGTCTGAGTCCTGACTCAGCCGCCCTCGCCTTATGGCAAGCGCAGGTTCGAACCAGCGATCGGCCCGCGTAGGAATGGCGAACGGCCCGGATCCGCAGACCCGGGCCGTTGTACGTCAAAAGCATTGCATTCGGGAAGTTGTCATTCCTCAGCCGTCAGGCGGTCGAGGGCGGCGAGAACTTCGGAGGCGATCACCGGGTCGATGCGGGTGGGGTGGCCGGTGCTGTGACCTCGGTAGTAGTCGTCCAGGCGGTGGGTCAGGAAGACCCTTTCGAGACACTGGTCGTCGGTATCCGCGCCCAGGCCGATTTGAAGGCCGGGGCTGAGCTCGACGGCAACGTAGCCACCTTCGGGGAGCGGAAAATGGAAGCCGAACTCGATGCCGTTGTCCTGGGGCTTGCCCCGGACCCAACCGTGCTTGGTGAGGCCGAGGATGGCGCCTGGCGGGACCACGGCGTTCTCGAAGCGGAGCAGACGGCCGGTCTCGAGTTCTGCTTCAGTGAAAGCCATGACAGGTCGGCCGAGCTGTTCGAAGGGTTGCAGGATTTCATAATCGGCCAGGAGGCGCGCCCATGCGCCCTGTTCCTCAGCGGTCATGTCGATTGGATGAGCCAGACGAATCACGGCGTCGCCCGGCAGCGAAACCGAGTCATCCTCGGCGTCAGTGAAGGTGTTGTCCTCTGCGATCCGGAAGCTCAATCGTTGGTCGGGAGCATGGGCGAGCCAGATCATGCGCCGAGTCAGGTACCGCATGAGCGGGTGGCCGTGCATGTACTCCTCGAACTCATCGCGTTCCCAGGTGCGGGCGTTGATCATTGCGGCTTCGAGGCGGCGGACCTGGTCGACCGAGACGGTGCGCAGTTCTTTCTTCAGCGCGGCGAATCGCTGATATGCGGCACCCGCAAGCTCGGGGTCGTCCTTCGCGCCGGGCTTGGGCAGGACTTTCCTCGGCTTGCCTGCCTCGTCGGTGACATAAGGCCGCAATTGCTCGTCGAACACGACTTTGAATTTCCGCGGCCCGTAGTCGAGGACGAGGACGCCGTCATTCCCAAGCCCGAAGTCCGGCAGGAGCCGGTCGGCGAGTTGTTCGCCCGTGAGCCCGAGACTCTTTGCGATGACCTGCATTTGCTGAGCCGCCTCGGCTTTGATGGCCTTGAACTTGGCTCGCTGCGAAATGTGCAGCATGGCGCGGAGAGCAGTTTCAGAACCGATGGCGCCGAGGACCCGCAATCCCGCAACCGCCCGATGGTGCTGGTTCTGGCCCGGCCATGCCTTGATCATCGGGGTGAGGCGTGCAACGGTGACGTCGTCGCCGAAGAACCGCAGCGCCGCAAGTGCCCAGCGGTCGGCTGACGGAGCCCCACTTGCCAGCCACTGCTCGAACACCGCCCATGAGAACTCCTGCAGCGAGTCGTGGTCGCAGGTCTCGGTGAGCTCCGCCAGTCGCGGGTCGTCCTTGATGTCGACTGCGATCGCCATGACCACGGCGACGTGCCGCATCGAGGACTCGGGCAGCGCGGAATCGCGGTTGTGAAGGAGGACCTGCGGCAGCCGTGTCGGATCGAACCAGTCGCCCGGATTCGGAATGCGGTCGGGCAGTGTGCCGGCTGCTGCCGTTTCCAGGAGTGCCTCGACACCGGCACGGGCGGCATGGCCGTAAACCTCGGCAGCATCGAGAATCGTGTCGGGGCCGTGGATCTCGGCGATCCGCAGGAGTGCAACGGCTGCGGAAGATCGGTCGGTCTTCGAGGTTCCGAGTGCGTTCGGGACCAGCAGTTCGGCGGCGGCAGCACCGTGCCGGTCCAGCCAGGCGGCACCGTGTTCCTTGACCGACTTCAGATTGGCGTACCAGTGCGCGGCGAGCCGGGCCGCCTCCGCGGACCGGATCGGACCTAGAAGGGCGCCGAGCCTAGGCTTGACGGCGAGGAATTTGAGCAGGTGGTCGGCGACCGCTACCCCGTACCGGGCGAGCAGTCCCCGCGCGAGGATGGTGGCACGGACGTCACTGCTCAAGCCGCCGAAATCACCGCTCCAAGTCTCGAGACGTGCGTCGGCGATCGAAGCGGGAGCGTATACGAGAAGCTCGCACCAGGCATCACCGTTCCTTCCGAGGCGCCGATCCCAGTCCTCGATATAGCCGAGCCGGATTTCTTCGGTGCTCTCCCAGTAGCGTTCTCGCTCGCCCTCGGACCAGATCACCGTCTCCTCATCGTCTGGTTCGAGGCCGGGCACCACGATTGGCTTGCGCTTGGGTCGCTTCACCGTCCATGGCGGGCGGACCAGGAGCTCGGGGAGGTTCGCTTCGGCTGCATCTGGAACCGGACGCAACTGCGACACGAGCCAGGTGACCGAGGTGCGATCGGTTTCGGCCAGCGCCTCTTGGGCTCGGGCGTCGACGCGCAATGCCAGCGATGCCAGGAGGGGGAGGTGCGCTGGCTGCGCCTGTGAAGCGTGTCGGGCGAGAGCGCGCAGCATCCGGAGGGGGAACCGCGCCGCAGCGGTAACGGCCGCGTCGAATACGAACCTTTCGGCGATGTGCTCGACCAGGTACGTGGTGGCCTCGTCGTGAGGGAGGAGTGCGATGGCCTGCACCCGTTCCCGGGTCTGCTCGGGTTCGAGCAGGTGTCGAGTCGGGGCGGTGAGCAGCGGCAGTGCCTGAGCGCCGAGGCCGTCGAGGAGTGGTGGGATCAGGCCCGCGTGCTGTGCGTACGCTTCGATGGTTCGCACTCGCATGGCTGCGAGCTGGTCAAGCGATGTCACTGAGTGAGCCAGTCGCGAGGTGAGGAGCTCCGTCCACGCTTCTTTGGCAACTTCCTCGGCAGCCTCATCCACCCAGTCCGTTCGGTCGGGAAAGAGCAAGGCGGCCAGGTACTTGCGGGCAGGGGTGTCTCGAAGCCGCTCCACTGCCGCCTCGGCCGCCGCGTACTCCTCATCCGGCACATCAGCGAGCAGGCCTCGCAACAAATGGAAATCGTTTTTGAGGAAGAGGACACCGCTCATGGAGGAGAGCGGGCGCTCGTGGATCCGCCGCATCTCGTACTCGACGAGCGAACCGAAGGTCGGGATGCTCGTCCCCCTTGCGCTTTCGAGGGACAGCACGGCGACGGCGGCACCGATCGCGAACGGCAGGCCGTGCTCCTCGATCCAGGCATCGAACACCGGACGCACTTTCGAGTTGCGGTGATGCGGACTCTCAATGGCCGCCATGACCGCAACGAGTCCCGCTCCTAGGACGTTGGGCTTCCCGTCCAGGTATTCGGCCGCGTCGTGGTTCGTCGCGGCGGCGATCGCCGTGCGCAGTGCGGGATCGTGAGCGGCGAGGTATTTCCGCCAGAGGGCCGATGCATCGCCATCGGCCTCGAAAACCTCTCCCGGACGCACACCGCGCCGGGGCAGCAGCTCTGCACGCCATTCGTCGGGCATGAGGAGCAGGGATTCGTCGGGCAAGGGGTGTTCTGTATTCACATCCGTAACGTTAGCGATCAGGTACGACACCGGTTAGGGACCTGAACGCCTCCATCAAGACGACTCGGAGCCGGCTGCGAACAGCGGGGTGGGGGGGGGGGGGGGGGGGGGGGGCCCCCCGCCCCCGGGCGCGGGGGGGGGGGGGGGGGGGGGGGGGTGGGGG
>NZ_JAPZVR010000013.1:32240-74097 GCF_027622855.1 Glycomyces algeriensis
CGCCCCCGCCCCCGCGCGGCCGCCCCCCCCCCCCCCCCCCCCCCCACCCCGCTGTCCGTTCGCGTCAGATCGTGCCGGGCGGGTCGATGTCGCCGCGCCAGCCGCCGGTCTCGGCGCCGCGGGATTCGATGTACTCCTTGAAGCGGCGCATGTCGCCCTTGACCTTGCGGTCGATGATGCCGAGCTTGTCGGCCGTCTCCTCGGCGAAGCCCTCGGGATCGATGTCCATCTGGGCCGTGACGCGCGTGGTGGCGTCGTCGAGGCGGTGGAAGGTCACCACGCCGGCGTGCGTGGGGCCGTTGATGGACCGCCAGGCCACGCGTTCGTCCGGGTGCTGCTCGGTGATGGTCGCGTCGAACTCGCGGGTGGCGCCGCCGACCTTCGTCACCCAGTGCGTGTGGGTGTCGTCGAGCTGGCGGACGTTCTCGACCCCGTCCATGAAGGCGGGGAAGGACTCGAACTGCGTCCACTGGTTGTAGGCCCGCGAGACGGGGACGTGCACGTCGACTGATTCGGTGATGGTGCTCAAGGCGATTCTCCTTCGTCGGTCGCGGCGAGCGTCTTCGCTGCACCTGTCCTCAGGCGGTTACCCGTGAGGACCGGAGCCGACACATGGCGCGCACGGGAGCGGCCCGGACCACCTGGTCCGGGCCGCGTTCCGTTGCGCTAGTTGATGTTCTCGATCACGAAGGGCGCGTGGCCGCGGACGTAGTTGTCCCAGCCACCCGTGACCGGCGCTCCCGGGGAGAGCAGGTTGGTGGAGTCGGTGCCGACGTCGAGCTTCCAGGCGGTCCAGGAGATCCCGTTGGCCGCCATCCAGTCGATCCAGCGCTGCGCCTCGTCGAGGCAGACCCGGCCGTCGAGGCCGCCGTCGGCGGCGCTGGCGCCCCATTCGGTGACGAAGAGGGCGATGCCGGCATCGATGGCCCGGTCGGCGGTGTCGCGCAGCCAGCTGGTGTGGGTGCACGAGTAGAAGTGCAGCGTGTACATGAGGTTGGTGCCCGCCACGGGGTCGGCCGCGGCGACGTCGACCTCCTGGGACCAGCTGGGGGTGCCGAGGACGACGATGTTGTCGGGGTCGTGCTCGCGGATAGCGGCGACGACGGCCTGGTGGTAGGGCTTGATGGTGCCGCTCCAGGAGACCTGCAGGGGCTCGTTGTACGGCTCCCAGATGATGTTCGGGAGGTGCCCGTACCGCTCGGCGAGGTCGCTGAAGAACGCGACGGCCTCGGCCTGGTGCAGGTGCGCCTCATGCGCGTGGAAGTCGACGATCACGTAGACGCCGGCCGTGGCCGCGTTGTTGATCACCTTCTCCACTTCGGACTTCCAGCCGTTCGGGTCGTCGAGGTAGGCGCCTTCGGGCTCGACGCCCATGGCGACGCGGAAGACCTCGAGGTTCCAGTTGTCGCGCATCCATTCGAGCCCTTGCAGGTTCTGCGCGTACGGCTGGGTCTGCCAGTGCAGCCACATGCTCGAGACGCCTTGGAGCTGCACGGGCGCGTTCTGCGCGTCGCACATCTGGGTGCCGCAGACGTGGAGCTTGCCGTGCTCCTCGACCGGGGTGCCGTCGGGGGCGGGCTCGGTCGGCTCCTCGGTGGGCTCGGTGGGTTCGGGCTCGGTGGTCTGCTCGCCGCCGCCTTCGCCGCAGAGGACGCCGTTGACTTCGGCGGCCTCGATGTCGCCGGGCGAGCCGGACGCGGTGAAGCCGAAGACCTCGCGGGTCTGGCCGGCGGCGATGCTGCCGTTCCAGCCCGCGTCGGACGCGGTGAAGTGGGAGCCGCTCAGGCTCTGGCCGGTGACGTTCCAGGCGCTGATGCCGGAGACAGCGCTGGTGAAGTCCCATTCGACGGTCCAGTCGCTGAGCGGCTCGTCGGTGGTGATGCTGATGTTCGCCTGGAAGCCGGAGCCCCAGCTGCTGACGATGTCGTAGTCGACGTCGCATCCCGCGGCGGCGTTCGCGCCCTGGGACGCGACGATGGTGATCGCGCCGGCGCTGAGCGCCGCCGCGGCCGCGCCGATGAGCGCGACGAGCTTTCGTCTTCGATGTGGTTGCATGGCTGCCTCTCCTCGGGACCGCTCCCATAACTCATATCGGAGTCTGTCAATGTCTGCGCGTGGAGTCAAGGGGGACTCGTGCCCCGGTTTGACCGGGACTCGCAAAGGGAACCACTGGGGGATGTTTCGGAAGACGCTGGCCACCGCATGTGGCCTGGCATTGCTCTCGGGAGCCGCGGCCTGCAGCGCTGACCAGCGCGAGTCCGCGGCTTCGGCCGCGGCCTCGGCGTTCTCCGATGCGATCGCGAGCGGGGACGCGGCCGCGGCCTGCGCCGCGCTCGCCCCGGAGACCGTGGAGGCCGTGGCCGCCTCCGAAGGCGAGTCCTGCGAAGCGTCGCTGGGCGCGCAGGAGCTGCCGAGCGGCGCGGTCGGCGAGGTGCAGGTGTGGGGCGACCGCGCCCAGGTCCGCACCGACGAGGACGTGCTGTTCCTCGTCGAACTCGAGGACGGCTGGAAGGTGGTCGCCGCCGGCTGCGAGCCTCAGGGCGACCGCCCGTACCTGTGCGAGGTGGGGGGCTGATGGACCGGCGGTGCCTGTTCTGGACGTATCTGGTCGTGATCTTCGGCGGGCTGGCGTACTTCATCGTCGTCGGCCTGCTGCGCCTGTGAGGAGGGTGGGATGAAGCGCTTCCTGCGGGACAACGGCCTGAGCCTGGGCTTCGGCCTCATGTTCCTCGCCGCGCTGGTCGGCCAGGCGTTCGCCGGGCAGTCCGACTTCAACCACCGGCAGCTCGCGCAGGGCGGCCGGGAGCTCTCGCTGCTCCAGTACGTGACCTCGAGCGACTTCGCCGTGAACGTCGCGGAGAACTGGCAGTCGGAGTACCTGCAGTTCTTCCTGTACGTGTTCGCGACCGTCTGGCTCGTGCAGCGCGGCTCGCCCGAGTCCAAGCCGGTTGACGAGGTCGGCCTCGAATCGGACGAGGAGCAGCGGGTCGGGCGCCACACGACCGAGGAATCGCCGGAGTGGGCCAAGGCGGGCGGATGGCGCACCGGCGTGTTCTCACGCTCGCTCGGGATCGTGATGGCCGTGATCTTCCTGCTCTCGTGGTTCGCGCAGTCCGTGAGCGGCCTCAGCGTGTACAACGCCGAGCAGATCGCCGAACTGCAGGACCCCGTGACCTGGGGCGGCTACGTCGTCTCCGGCGAGTTCTGGAACCGGACGCTGCAGAACTGGCAGTCCGAGCTCCTCGCGGTGGGCTCGCTGGCCGTGCTCAGCGTGTACCTGCGCCAGCGCGGCTCACCCGAGTCCAAGCCCGTGGGCACCTCGCACGAAACGACCGAGACCTCGGGTTAGACGCGCTGGAGGGCGGCGTCGGTGCGGGCGCTGATGTCGTTGCAGGCTTCGCAGACCGAGTCGGGGATGAGGCCCGCGCGGGTGAGCAGGGCGAAGATCTTGCAGCCCAGGCAGAACGCGAGGAACGCCTCGAGTGCGGCGGCCACGGTGAGGGCGCCGAGGACGATCCAGCCGGCCGTGTCGAGGTCGAAGACGAGGAGCAGGAGCGCCGAGGCCACGGAGAAGACCACGCCGATGCCCTGCGCGAAGCGCTTGGGCGGTCCGGGGACCAGCTTCGGGGCCGCGGGCAGCAGCGGCGTGACGACGCGGGTCACGAACTGACCGAGGACACTCAAGGTCGGGCCGGTCGCGACGCGGGCGATGAATCCGAGCGCGATGACCGCGACCAGCCATTCGAGCTGGAAGGCGAGCGCGGCGGCGCTCATGGCGACCACGCCGCCGGCGACGAGGCGGGCCGAGACCTCGTTCACGGGGTTCGGGAAGCTGAACAGGCTGCGCATGCGGTGGGTTCCTTCGGGCGGGTCGAAATCGGGGCAAGGCGGCCAATGCTAGCGCCGTTCCATCAGTGAGGCCATTTTGACGGAGGCGCCGCCCGGGGCGGCGCGATACCATCAGTGCCCGATCGACTACGGGGGCGTGTGTGGGGGAATCGACGGAGATGGTCGTGCTGCTCGGCGACGACGGCACACCGACGGGGACCGAACGCAAGGACCGGGTGCACGGCGCCGAGACGCCGCTGCACCTCGCGTTCTCCTGCTACGGGTTCGACGACGCGGGGCGGCTGCTGGCGACCCGCCGCGCCGACGGCAAGCGGGCGTTCCCCGGGGTGTGGACGAACACGTGCTGTGGGCACCCGGGGCCCGGCGAGTTCATGGAGGCCGCCGTCGACCGGCGCATGCGCTCCGAACTCGGCGTCCCCGTCCGGGACCTGGTGTGCGCGCTGCCCACCTTCCGGTACCGGGCCGAGTCCAACGGGGTCGTCGAGAACGAGATCTGCCCGGTCTACCTCGGCCGGATCGACGCCGACCCGGAGCCCGACGCCGCGGAGGTCTCGGACTTCGAGTGGATCGACTGGCCCGAGTACGTCGCCCGGGCGCAGCGGCCGGGCTCCGACCTCTCGCCCTGGTCGCGGCTGCAGGTCGCGCAGCTCGTGCGGTGGGGCTCGGTGGAGCGGATGCTCAACGGCTGAGGGGCACCGCAGTGCCCCTCACCCGTCACTTCCCCGTGAAGACCGCTTTGCGCTTCTCCTTGAACGCGAGCATGCCTTCCTTCTGGTCCTCGGTCGCGAACAGCGCGTGGAAGACCCGCCGCTCGTAGCGGATGCCGTCGCTGAGGCCGGTCTCGAGGGCGCGGTCGACGCAGTCGCGGGCGGCCGTCACCGCCAGCTTGCCGAACCCGGCGATCTGCTCGGCGACCTCGCCCGCCTCGGCGGCCAGCCGGTCGGCCGGGACCACGCGGGAGACGAGGCCGATCCGCTCGGCCTCGAACGCGTCGATGAGCCGGCCCGTCAGGATCATGTCCATCGCCTTGGCCTTCCCGACGAGCCGCGTGAGCCGCTGCGTCCCGCCGATGCCGGGGATGACGCCGAGCGTGATCTCCGGCTGCCCGAACCGGGCGTTGTCGGCCGCGATGATCATGTCGCACATCATCGCGAGCTCGCACCCGCCGCCGAGCGCGTACCCCGCGACCGCCGCCAGCTTCGGCGTCCGCAGGGCCGCGAACGCCTCCCAGCCCGCGAAGTAGTCCTCCGCCAGCATGTCCGCCGCCGACTTCCCCGACATCTCGGTGATGTCCGCGCCCGCCGCGAAGGCCCGCTCGGAGCCGGTGACCACGAAGCAGCCGACGCCCGGATCGGCGTCGAGCGGGGTCAGCGCCTCCACCAGCTCGGTCATCAGCTCGGCGTCGAGGGCGTTCAGGACCTCCGGCCGGTGCAGGCGCACCCGCACCACCCTGCCGATCCGTTCGATCTTCAATCGCATGTCGTCTTCCCTTCTCAGGAGTCCCAGATGGCGCCGTACGCCGGGATGCCCCGGCGTTCGAGGCCGTGGACGACCTGCCAGGTGAGCTTCTTGTTGGAGATGCAGATGACCGCCTCGGCGCCGAAGTCGCGGTAGGCGGCGACCGCGAGGCGGACCATGTCCGGCTTGCCGTGCTGCGCGGTGTCCCAGATCCGCGCGTCCGGCTGGACGGCGAGGATCTCGTCGACCAGCTCGTCCCCGAACGTGTCCCGCGGCGCGCGCGTCGACCACACCAGCAGCGCCGGCACCTCCTGCGCCAGCAGGTGGGGCAGGCACGGGCCGATGCCGCTCCCGGTGGCCACGTACACGACCTTCCGGAACAGCACCTCGATGTTCGCGACGCCCGCGACCGTGATGCCCTTGACCCACACGTGGCTGGGCTGCTCGTCGATGAACCGCCCCGTCCAGTCCCCCGCGCGCGAGATCGTCAACCGGAACCCGTGCTCGTCCGGCGAGGGGATGTTCGCGAACGAATGCCACTCCAGCAGCGGCGAACGGCTGATCGCCGTCGACGAGCCCGCGAACGGCTTGCGGCCGTGCGTGAACCGCGCGATCGCCACATGCGACGACGGCCGCTTCACGTCCACCGGGACCCGGCGCAGACGCGTCCACGGCGCGACGATCGCAATAGTGACCACCACCAGCACCCGGAACTCCAGCACTGCGAACACCGGCTCGCCGCCGTGACCGATCTGGAGCATGGTCATCCACCACAGCAGGACCAGCGACAGCCAGCCGCCGAAGCGGTGCACGAGCTCGAACCGGTCGTGGTGCTTCGCCCGCAGCTTCGGAACCGTCGTCACCAGCATCGCCGCGAACAGCGCGACGAGCGCGTACGCGACCGCGAGCACGTCCGCAGGCGCCAGCTCCACTGTGGCCAGCACGACGAACGCGCCGAACCACAGCGAGCCCGCGAGCGCGCCCCCCACGTGCAGGCCGCCGAAGTGGTACACCTTCGCCAGCGTCCACCGCACCCGCAGCGGCCACGTGACCGGCGCGGCCGTCGCCAATTTGAAGAGCAGGTTGATGAGGCGCTGGCGGCGGATGAGCACCGCCAGGGCGAAGTTGCACAGCGCCGCGCGGGACGCGAACTCGGCTGAGATATCGGGCATCGCCGCGATGAGGACCGCGAGGTTCACGGCGATCACGCCCGCGGCGAGCCGGTTGAAGTGCATGAGCGCCGGGTGCTTGAAGGCGCGGCGCGCGAGCGGGAGGAGCGGCGGGAGGTCGACGTCGTCGCTGACGCCCTGCTTGAGCTGCGTCATGCGGTCGCCTCCCGTCCGAGGCGGGCGAGCCGCAGGAGGCGCGCCTTGTCGATCTTGCCCCGGTCGGTGAGAGGGAGCGCTTCCATCAAGTGGATGGATTCGGGGACGCAGTAGTACGGCAGCGCCTCCGCCACGGCCTTGCGCGCGAGTTCCGGATCGACGCCGCTGGGCTGGACGAACGCGGCCAGCGTGCGGTCGTCGAGCTTGACGGTGGCCGCCCGGACGCAGCCCGGAACGCTCTCCAGCACCGCGGAGACGGCGTCGAGTTCGACGCGGAAGCCGCGGACCTTGACCTGGTCGTCGGTCCGCCCGAGGTGTTCGAGCTCGCCGTCGAGGGTCCATCGCCCCAGGTCGCGGGTGCGGAACATCGTGCGCCCGCCGCCGAGGAACGGGTCGGGCGCGTACCGCTCGGCGTTCAGCCCGGGGTTGGCGAGGTAGCCCGCGGAGACGCCGTCGCCGCCCGCCCACATCTCCCCCACTGCGCCTATCGGGCAGGGGTTGCGGTGCTCGTCGAGGAGGTAGACGGTGTTGTTGGGCGTGGGCTTGCCGATGGTGAGCCGCACGCCGGGATGGTGGCGCTGCATCGTGTTCACGATGGTGGTTTCGGTTGGGCCGCAGCCGTTGTAGAACGCGGCCCGCTCCGCCCACCGGTCGGCGAGGGCGCTCGGGCACGGCTCGCCGGCGACGGCCACCGTGCGGATTCCTTCGCACGCTTCGGGATCGATGCGGGAGAGGATCGTGGGGGTCGCGATCAGCACGTTCACCCGGCGGGCGGTCGCGGCGATGTCGTGGCCGCGGATGAGCAGCGTGCCGCCGTGCGAGAGGCAGCCGAGGATCTCCCAGGCGGCCATGTCGAAGGCGATGTTGAGGATCTGCCCCACGGTCGTCCCGGGCCGGATTCCGAGGTCGCCGGGCTCGGTGAGCAGCAGGTTCGCGAGGTTCGCGTGCGTCACCGCGACCCCGTTCGGGGTGCCGGTGGTGCCCGAGGTGAACAGGACGTAGCAGGCACGCGCCGGGTCGTGGGCGATGCGCGGTACCGGGACATCGGCCGCTTCGCCGTCCCGGTCGATGTCGATGCCGATGACGCCGGGCGGGAGCTCCACGGGCGCATCGGATTGCGTGAGCACGATCGTGCAGTTCGCGGTGGCGAGGATGTGCCGGAGTGCCGGGTTCCGGACCATCTTCGCGTCTTGCGGCACGTAGGCCGCGCCGGTCTTCAGGATCGCGAGGATGCCGACGAGCATCGGTATCCCGCGGCGGACGACGAGCGCGACGCGGTCGCCGGGGCTCACGCCGCCCTGTATGAGCCGGGCCGCGAGCCGGTCGGCCCGCCGTTCCAGCTCGCCGTAGGAGATGCGCTCGCCGCCGTGCTGGGCGGCCGTCACGGAAGGCCGCACGGCCGCATGCCGCTCGATCATCTCGTGGATCCCCACCCGGGGAACGGTTCGAGCGGGTCCCCACCCGAACCGGCGGAACAGGCGCGAGTCCCGATCGTCCAATCCAGACGGTGTGGCGAGATCACTCGCTCGTCTCACGTAGTCGATTCGCTGCGTGGTGTAGTCGATTGTAGACATAGGTCACCCATCGGTTCGGTGCGTTCTGCTTGAATCCCAACCCTTTCGGCTCGCGTGCGCGCGCAGTGTGGTAGCGCTCACACGAGAGATAGTATAGATTTCAATCAATATCAAGTCAATGCTTCCCAAGCCGGGCAAGCCGATACCGCCACCGACCTCGCTACTGCACGGCGAGGTCACCGTAGTGCGCAAGGGCCGCAGGGAGATCGGTGGATTTCCCCCGGAGGACGGCGTCGAGGAATGCCATAGTGGCGTCGGCGGTGGCGTGGAGGCCTTCGGTGCGGCCGATGGTGCCCACAGCCGATGGGACGGGTGGGAAGTAGAGGGCCGCGTCGGTGAAGGAAAAGTGGCCGGACTCGGGCAGCTCGAGGCGGTAGGTCTCGTCGGGACCCAAGGCGAGGGCGGCGTCGAGCGTCGAGAGGTAGTCGGGGTTGCGATCCGCCGAGATCGGGCTCGTGATCGACAGGGCCGGTTGGGAGAAGAGCCCGGGCAGGAGGGTCGGCTCGAGGCCGCCGTCGAGGTGGACGGCGGCGTCGAACCGGGGGTCGGCTGCCAGTGCGGCGAGGGCCGCGGTGGCACCGCGGGAGTGGCCGGCGACGGCGGCGCGGCCGGTGTCGATGCGCGCGGCGAGGTCGCCCGGGAGGGTGTCGAGCCGGGTGAGGACGAAGCTGAGGTCGGCGCTCCGGGTCTCGATGTTGGCGCGGTTGATCGCGGCGATCTCGGCTTCATCGGCGGTGGTGAGGGCATTGCGGGAGTAGATCGGTTCATCGTCTACATAGGTCAATGCCGCGTCGTAGGGATGGTCGACGGTGGCGACGATGTAGCCGCGGCTCGCCCATTCCTCGGCGAGCACGGTGTTGGCGGTGCGGGTCGCGCTCAGGCCCGGGGAGAACACGATGACCGGGTACCGCTCCGACCCGGCGGCGACCGGCGCGTCGAAGACGGCGTGCGAGGGGGCCGCGGTGGCGTCGGCGAGGAGGAACCCGGGGATGCCGAAGAACTCGGCCGAGGCCTGCGTGATCGCTTGGGACGCTTCGAGAGTGGGCCTGCCACCGATGGCGCGCTCGGCGTCCGGGGCGGGGTCGGCTGGGTACCAGAGCTGGACGACGACCGTGCGGTGGTCGTCCGGGTCCGTGGTGAACGGCTCGTCGCGGGTCTCGTCAGTCCACTCGAAGACCGTCGCGCCGACCTCGTGCTCGCCCGAGGGTTCGGGGTAGACGGGGACCGGCAGCGCCCAGGTCGCGACAGGCGTGGCGGCGAGGGCGAGCAGGCACGCGATCGTGGCCGGTATCGCGATCCAGCGGCGCATCCGGCCGCGGCGCCGCCGTGCGGCCGCGACGGCCAGGACCAGCGCGGTGATCGCGAGGACCGAGATCAGCTGCCAGCGCAGGCCCGACACTGCGCAGCCGACGCCCGCGACGGCGACCGCTGCCGCGCCCGCGTACAGGACCGGCCTGCGGGCGCGCGGCGGGAACCAGCGGGCGAGTACGACCGCGATCGCGCCGAGCACGGCGAGGATCTCCAAGGGGGACATGCTCAGTCCCGGGACCGGTTCGGTCATCGGCTCGCCGCTGTGCAGTTCACCAGGGGATTCTGGCATCCCGTGCGTCCCTGGGGCTTCGGTCGTTCGGACGGTTTCGGGCCCGATGCCTCGGTCCTTCGGCCGATCCGGCTCACGCGGCGGCCGGGTCCTGGGACAGGTCGAGCCGTTCGCGCGCTTCGAATACGGCGGCGACGCGGGCACTGAGGGCCTCGACGGCCGCAGCAATCGGGGAGGTCAACCTTCGGCGCTGCGGCGCAGGATGAACCCCCGATTGCGGCGGCCGGGCAGGGCGTCAACCTCGCGATCAACACGCGCATCAATGTCAACTGGTGACCCGGCCGTGGCGAAAGCCGCGGCGGCGACTCTCGACGCGGGCATGCGCGACGAGGATCGGCCGTCCGGCTCAGAGCCGGACGATGAGCAGGGCGATGTCATCCCGGGCGCCGCCCGCCACGCCGAGGTCGGACAGCACGTCGTCGGCGAGGAGCTCCGGGCTCTCGGTGCCGTGTCGGCTGAGGGCGTCGACGAGGCGGGTCAGGCCCGCGTCGATGTCCTCGCCGCGGCGTTCGAAGAGCCCGTCGGTGTAGAGCACGAGCGTGTCGCCGGGGCGGTACGAGAGCGCGGCCTGCGGGTGCGGCGCGTGGTGGGGGCGGGAGCCCAGCGGCGGGTCGGCGGCCTCGTCGAGCATCTGGCAGGTGCCGTCCGGGTGGACCAGGACCGGCGGCGGATGCCCGGCGTTGCTGTAGACGATGAGGCTGCTGCGGGGGTCGACCATGGCCCAGACGACCGTGGTGTTCTGGGCGCCTTCGATCGAGCGGGCGTACAGGTTCAGGACGTCGAGCGCCTGCGCGGGCCGCTCGAGGGCGCGGATGGTGGCGCTCAGCGCGCTGCGCAGCATGCCCATGACCGCGGCGGCCTCCAGGCCGTGGCCGACCACGTCGCCGACTGCGACGCCGAAGCGGCCGTCGGGCAGGTCGACCATGTCGAACCAGTCGCCGCACACGGTCAGGGACCCGGTCGCGGGCAGGTACCGCAGGGCGACGTTGTCGTGGCGGGCGAGGTCGGGCGATTGCAGCATCGCCTCCTGCAAGGTGGTGGCCACCTGGCGTTCGCGGGTGTGGGCGAGGCGCAGCTCCTCGTTGACGTGCTGGAGCTCGCGGGCCCGCGCGTACAACTCGGTCACCAGGACCTCGCGGTCGATCGACCGCCCGGTCAGCGGCCAGCCGCCCGAGGCGATGGCCTTGAGGAACGGGGTCACGTCCTCGACCCGGTGGATGATCCACTCCACCGCGCCGTCCGGGCCCAGGACGGGCGTGTTGATGGGCGACCACCAGCGCTCCTCGAAGGCGCCCGGCGGGTGCGCGACGGGGATGTCGTACTTCTGGAGGGCCATCGTGTCCTGCTTGCCCAGGCTGAGGACGCGCTGCAGCGAGGCGTTGAGGTTGCGGACGCCGTCGGCGTGGGCGTCGGCGGGGTTGTCGGGGAACGCGGTGAAGATCTGCTTCCCGAGCAGGTCGTCGCGGGTGCGGCCGGTGGCCGCCAGGTAGGCCTCGTTGACCTCGACGATCACCAGGTCCGGGTTGATGATGAGGTAGGGGCTCGGGGCGGCCGCGAACAGCGCCGCGTAATCCAGTTCCGCCATCGCCGACCGTCCCTGCGCCTCCGGGTCGAGGAACTCGCACCCCTTCAGCACCGACACTACCTCCCGTTTCATGTATTCACGGGCGCATTCGCGGCGGCGGTCAGCGGGCGAAGGGGCCTTCCAGGGCCGCCCATTGGAGCAGCATGACGGTCTTCGCGTCGGCGATCCCGCCGGTGCGGATCATGGCGAGGGCCTCGGCGAACGGCAGTTCGACGGCGGTGATGTCCTCGCCTTCGGCGGCGACGCCGTGCGTCCCTGCGCGCGGCGGGGACTCGTAGGGGGCGGCGAAGAAGTGGAGGCGCTCGGTGACCGAGCCGGGGCTCATGTAGACGGCGAAGACGTGCCGGACCTCGCCGATCTCGTGGCCGGTCTCCTCGGCGGCCTCGCGGCGGATCGCCGTCTCGGGGTCGTCGTCGTCGAGGAGCCCGGCGGCGGTCTCCAGGAGCATGCCGTCGGGGTGGCCGTTGACGTACGCGGGGAGCCGGAACTGCCTGGTCAGCAGCACGGTCCGGCGCCGCTCGTCGTAGAGCAGGACGGTCGCGCCGTCGCCGCGGTCGTAGGTCTCGCGCTGCTCGCGGCTCCAGTGTCCGTCGCTGTGCCGGTAGTCGAAGGTGGTCTTGCGCAGCACGAACCAGTCGCTGGAGAGCACTTCGACGTCGCGGATGCGCACGCGCGGATTGCCGTCGAGGTCGCGGCCGTGCCGGTCGAGGCCGGTGCGGCCGCGGCGGTCGGGAGTGTCGATGCCGGCGGTCGGGCGTGGCGCATCGGCCATGGTGGCTCCTTTGTTGTTGCGGCCGTTCAGACCAGATGGGTTTCGACGCCCGCTTCGCGGAGCGCGCGCAGGGCGGGCGGGCCGCCGGGATGGGTCGCGTCGTCGGAGGCGGACCGGTCGGTGACGAACCGGCCGACCGCTTCGAGCGGCGCGACGCTGCTGAAGGCGCGCACGCCGAGTTTGGTGGCGTCGGCGACGGCGACGGTGCTCGCGGCCTGTTCGAGGCCGATCTGCTTCACGGCGGCGTCGTCGAGGGAGAACTCGGACCAGCCGTGGTCGGGGTGGACGCCGCCGATGGACATGATGAAGACGTCGAACGTGAGGGATGCGAGGGTGCGCAGCGCCAGCGGCCCGACGAGGGACCGTTCGCCGGGGCGGGAGCGGCCGCCGATGACGATCAGCTCGATGCCGGGCCGGTCGGCGAGGACCGCGGCGGCCTGCAGGCTGAGGACCGCGACGGTGAGCGGCCCGCGCGCGGCCAGGTGCTCGGCGACGTGCACGATGGTCGTGCCCGCGTCGAGCAGCACCCGCGAGCCGGGCTCGACCAGCTCGGCCACGGCGGCGCCGAGGCGGTCCTTCGTGGCGGCCTGCCAGCCCTCGCGCACCGCGTACCCGTCGTCCTCTTCCACGGTGCGCGTGGCGACGGCGCCGCCGCGCACGCGGCGCACCAGGCCGCGCCGCTCGAGTTCATCGAGGTCGCGGCGCACGGTCATCTCCGAGACGCTGAGGCGCCCGGCGAGCTCGGCCACGGACACGCGGCCTGAGCCCTGGACGAGGCGCAGCGTGAGGTCGAGGCGGTCGGCGATACCCATGCCTCGAATCTAACAGAGCATTGTTCGAACGAACAATGTGATGTTCGATCTAGGGCAGCGGGTCCCCCGGCCGGACCAGTCCGGCCTGGTACGCGATGACCACGAGCTGGGCGCGGTCGCGGACCCCGAGCTTGGTCATGGCCCGGTTGACGTGGGTCTTCGCGGTGAGCGGCGAGAGGTAGAGCTTCGCGGCGATGTCGTCGTTCGAGAGGCCGTGCGCGGCGAGGGCGAGGACTTCACGCTCGCGTTCCGTAAGGGCTGCAAGCGGTTCGGGGCTCGGCAGCGGGCCCGGCTCGTTCTGGGAGAGGAAGCGGCCGATCATGCCGCGGGTCGCCTTGGGCGACAGGAGCGCCTCGCCGCCCGCGACGACCCGGATGGCGCGCACGAGGTCGGCCGGTTCGACGCCTTTGCCGAGGAACCCGCTCGCGCCCGCACGCAGGGCGAGTACCACGTTGTCGTCGTTCTCGAAGGTGGTGAGCACGAGGATGCGCACGCCCGCGAGGTCGTCGTCGGCGGCGATCCGCTTGGTGGCCTCGATGCCGTCGACCTCGGGCATGCGGATGTCCATGAGCACGACGTCGGCGCGTTCGGAGCGGGCCAGTTCGACCGCCTCGCGGCCGTTGTGGGCCTCCCCCACGACCTCCAGATCCGGTTCGGAGCCGATGATGAGGGCGAAGCCCGCGCGGATGAGCGCCTGGTCGTCGGCCAGCAGGACTCGGATGGTCACGGCGTCTCCTTCGCGGTGGCGGGCAGTTCGGCGCGGACGGCGAAGCGGTCGCCTTCGGCGCCGGCGGTGACCGTGCCGCCCGTGGCGGCGGCCCGTTCGCGCATCCCGACGAGACCGTACCCGGAGCCGTTGGGCTCGGCGTCCTTGGCGATCGGGTTCTCCACCTCGATCCGGACGGCGTCCGGCGCGTACGTGATCGCCAGGCGCGCCCGGCCGGTGCCGTACTTGTGGGCGTTCGTGAGCGACTCCTGCACGATCCGGTACGCGGCCAGGTCGACCACCGCGGGCAGGTCGCGCGCCGTGCCGCTCTGGCGGTGCTCGACCCGCAGGCCCGCGGCGGCGAAGGAGTCGAGCAGTTCGGCGAGGCGGGCGAGGCCGCGGGTCGGCTCGGTGGACTCGTCGAGCCCGCCGCCGTCGTCGGCGCGGAGCACGCCGACGACCGAGCCGAGCTCCTGCATCACGGTGTCGGCCGCTCGCCGGATGTGCGCCAGCGCGGGCCCGACCGCCTCGGGGCGGGTCTGCAGGACGTGCGCGGCGGCGCCGGCCTGCACGTTGATGACCGCGATGTGGTGGGCCACAACGTCATGGAGTTCCCGGGCGATGCGCAGCCGCTCCTCGGCGACGCGGCGGCGGGCCTCCTCCTCGCGGGTGTCTTCGGCGCGGCGGGCGCGCTCCTCGACCTCGTCGATGTAGGCGCGGCGGCTGCGGGTGGCGTCGCCGATCGCCACGAACGCGATCGACCAGGCCGCGAGGCCGAAGGTCTCCGGGGAGATCCAGCCGCTGCCGCCGAACAGGCCGGCGGCGACGAACATCGCCGCGATGCAGGCGCCCGCGACCAGCCACACCCGGCGACGCCCGGTGGTCCGGGCGAACGTGTAGGCGACGATCATCCAGGTCACGATGAGGAGCGGGTGGCGGTAGCCGGTGGCGACCATGATGGCGACAGAGACGATCGTGTCGAGGATGAGCAGCCGCTCGGGCCAGTACCGCCGCAGCGACAGGGAGGCCAGCGCCGTGGCGGCTGCGGCGACGTGCACCGCCGCCGCGAAATCGACACGTTCGATGGGCGGGCCGTGCTTCTCGTCGCCGCGGAAGTATCCGAGGAAGAACAGTCCGACGAATGCGACCGCGACGACCACGTCGATGATCGCCGCGTGCTTGCGCGTCCACGCCCGGACCTTCCCCCATGTCATGCCGAAATCGTACGCGCGAACGAGTTCCCAGGTCATCGTCCATGCGCAGTACCGGTCGGCGCCGCGGCTACCGCGTTCGCAGTAGTGCACTCGCCCGCGGTTGGACGACGACGACTACGGGCGCCTGATCCGAGACTTGAGCCATGATCGAAGTACACGACCTCACCAAGCGCTACGGCGACAAGACCGCGGTCGACGGGCTCACCTTCACGGTGAAGCCGGGCATCGTGACCGGCTTCCTCGGCCCGAACGGCTCCGGCAAATCCACGACCATGCGCATGATCCTCGGCCTCGACCGGCCGACCTCCGGCACGGCCACGGTGAACGGCCGCCCGTACGCCGAGCACGCCGACCCGATGTTCCAGGCCGGAGCGCTGCTCGACGCGAAGGCGGTCCACACCGGCCGCACCGCCTACCACCACCTGCTCGCCCTCGCCGCCACCACGGGCATCGCGAAGTCCCGTGTGGACGAGGTGATCGACATCGTCGGCCTGCACGAGGTGGCCCGCAAGCGGGTCGGCGGGTTCTCCCTCGGCATGGGCCAGCGCCTGGGCATCGCTTCGGCGCTGCTCGGCGACCCCGAGGTCGTCATCCTCGACGAGCCGACGAACGGTCTCGACCCCGAAGGCGTGCTGTGGATCCGCAACCTGATGCGCGGCCTCGCGGAGCAGGGCCGGACGGTGTTCGTCTCCTCGCACCTGATGAGCGAGATGGCGCTGACCGCCGAGCACCTCATCGTGATCGGCAAGGGCCGCTTGATCGCCGACGTGTCGGTGAGCGGGTTCATCGAGAGCGCGTCGAACGAGAGCGTCCGGGTGCGCTCGCCGCATGCGAACGCGCTGCACGACCTCATCGCCGGGCCGGGGACGACGGTGCTGAGCCTCGACCGGGGCCTGTTCGAGGTCTCGGGCCTGTCGGCCGAGGAGATCGGCGACCGGGCCGCGGCCGCTGGCATCCCGGTGCACGAGCTCACCGTCATCCGTCCGTCCCTTGAGGAGGCGTTCATGGAACTCACCAAGGACGCCGTCGAATACCAGTCCGCCATGATCGGAGCATCCCGATGACCACTGCAATCGCCGCGCTCCCCCGCAAGCGCGTCAGCCTCCCGCGGGTCGTGAAGAGCGAGTGGATCAAGTTCTGGTCGCTGCGCTCGACCTTCATCACCTTGGGCATCGCGGTCCTGCTGCTCATCGGCTTCGGGCTGCTCGCCTCGTCCCTGTTCGGCGACGGCAGCGACCCGGGCGGTCCGCCCGGGAACGAGCCGACCGATCCGATCAGCGCGAGCTTCACCGGCACGAACTTCGCCCTGCTGGCGTTCGGGGCGCTGGGCGTTCTGTTCACGGCCGGCGAGTACAGCACCGGGATGATCCGCTCTTCGATGGCTGCTGTGCCGAAGCGCCTGCCGGTGCTGTGGGCCAAGGTCGCCGTGTTCGCGGCCGTGGTGTTCCTCGTGGCGCTCGCCGCCTCGGCCGTCGTCTTCACCGCGGGCCAGGCCCTCATCGACGGCGGCGCGTCGTGGTCCGACCCGGGCGTGGCCCGCGCGGTCTTCGGTACCGCAGGGCTGCTCACCGGTTCGGGGCTCCTCGGAGTCGGGCTCGGCGCGCTGCTGCGCTCCACGCCCGGTGCGATCACGACCCTGTTCGGGGTGATGTTCCTGCTGGCCATGGTGGCCGCGTTGCTGATCCCGGAGAGCTGGAGCGACGTCGTGCAGTACCTGCCCTCCGAGGCGGGCAACGCGTTCACCGCGGTGACGCAGCAGGACGACGCGCTCTCGCCGATGGCCGGACTGGCCGTGTTCGGCGGCTACATCGCCGCCACACTCGGCGCCGCCGCCTGGCGCATCAAGCGCGCCGACGTCTGACCGACTCCACCAGGAAACCGACGGCCCGGACCGCAATGGTCCGGGCCGTCGCCCGTGAACTCCCCAACCGCCACAACGAAACATGAAGACTTTCGCACCCGTAGGGCGATGCGGCGCCTCCCCGATACCCGGACAATTGAAAGTACGCACAAGGATGCGAAATACGAGCAGGCGAACGCAGAGTCCGGTGATAAGCAGACTAAGACAGCCTCTGGCCGGATACTCCGTACGCCCCGTAGAAGTCGAGACGACCGCCCCTGATCGGCGGCCCCGATCGCTTCCCCTCCCGGTGCCATTGCCCCAGTCGAGGTCCCGAAGGCGGATGAGCCGACTGCGGCGAGACGGAGCGTCGATCCGAACCTCCGCCGCCTTGCAACCCAACGAAGGAGGTCCAGTACCACCGCTGCGCCAAAGCGACTCCCACGGATCCAGCGGGGCCCGAACGGATCCCGCTCGCGCTCCGGCCGCGCCGACCCGTCTCGAGCCCGCTTCATGCGGTTCGAATTCGACTAAGCCAAGCCGCAACACGGGTTGAACGCCGCCCCGGGATGCCGGGTACGGACGATCGGCCCGCACCACGCCACGGTCCACCTGGACCGCGGATCGGCGGCAGGGCCGTAGACATGGTCAGTTCGCTGAGGAGAGCCCAGCTTTGACTACGGCCGCGATGCTCTCGCCGACCGGTGAGGGCTCGGTCTCCAGCAGGCTCGTGAGGTCGGAGCGGTTCGCTTCGGTCCAGCCGGCCTTGATGTTCGAGAGAATCGAAAGGGTGTGAGTGACCTGGTACGGCAGGAACCCGCTTCCTTCCAAGCCCGCCCTGGCGTCCGCAAGCGACACCGGGTGGTAGCCGACAGGCCTGCCGAGCGCTTCGGCCAGGGCGTCGGCGAGCTCCGCACCGCCGACCGGGGTGAGGCCTTCGAGTTCGTAGGTCCTGTCCGCGTGGCGGCTCCGCTCGCCCGCGGCCAGATCCCGATCCGTCTCGGCCGCAACGCGAACCGCGACCGCCGCGAGGTCCTCCTTCGCGACGACCGACACCCGTCCGTCCCCGAACGGTGCGGCGAACACGCCGGTCTCAGCCGCCATGGCCGCACCGGCGACCGCCAGCCCGGCCGGGATCTCGGTGTAGAGGGCGTTGCGAAGGACCGTGACGTCGAACGGCGCCTCCGCCAGACGCGCCTCGGTCCAGCGGTGCGGCAGCGCGATCGTCATGCGCTCGCCCGAAGACGCGAGGCTCGTGTAGATCACGTGCTTCACGCCCGCGGCGGTCGCGGCGTCCACGACCGCGCCGTGGCGGGCCAGGACCACGTCGTCTTCGGCGTACCCGGCTGAGACGAACACCAGGACGTCGACGTCCTTGAAGCCCTCCGAGAGGGAGGCGGGGTCGTCGAAGTCGATGCGGCGCGCGGTGGCGCCGTCGCCTCCGCGGGTCCCACCCGTCACGTCGCCGTCGTCGATTGCTTTGAGCCCGTTCAGAATGAGGCCGCCAAGGCCGCCGCTCACGCCGGTCACGAGAATCATCGGGGTGCTCCTTGCGTTGTAAGGTTCGAATGCAGCCCGAGATTCGCACGCGGCTGCGGACTCCGAAAGGAGGCACTTCTGTGTCACCCACGAACACGGCGGTAAGTCCCCCGGTCGCAGCCCCTATTCCCGAAGGCCCGTGTGGCGATGACGACTGCGGGATCCGGGACGTGCTCGACCGGCTCGGCGACAAGTGGACCGTGCTGGTCGTCGTCGAGCTCGCCAAAGGCGTGCGCCGGTTCCGCGAACTCGAACGCGCGATCCCCGGGATCTCGCAGCGCATGCTGACGCTGACGACGAAGCGCCTGTGGCGCGACGGCCTGGTGGAGCGCACGGTGTATCCGACGATCCCGCCGCAGGTCGAGTACCGGCTCACCCCGGTCGGCCGGAGTCTCTCCGACGTGGTCAACGGTCTCGCGGACTGGTCGCGCGAGCACAAGGACGCCATCGCCACCGCCCGATCCGACTGGGACGCGGCTCAGGAACCGCGGCGATAGCCATGATGTGTCGGCATGACCGCCCGATGCAGACCGATCGCCGCAACCGACCATCGCAGGCCGGTCGCTCTCGGCGAAGTTCCGGCCGCGCTGGCGGCGACGCCGGTGCCGATCGCCTGGCGAACGGTCAACCCGCGTGTTCCGCCGCGGCCCGTCGCGCCCGGGAGAGCACCGCAGTCGACATCGAATGGGCCCACCGACGACCTTCGAGCCGCCGGTTCGCTCCTGCGTACTCGCTCTACGAACACGAAGCAGCCCTTGACCGCAGGGTGGTCGGTCAAGGGCCGCGGTGTCAAACGGTCGGGAGGAAGACCCGCATCGCGGTGCTGCCCCGCTGAGCCCAGCGGTGGTACGGGATGAGGCCGAGTTCCAGCGTCGCCGCGGCGTCGAACCGCCTCGGGTTCGGCCCGTAGGGAAGCGCGCCCGGTGTGCTCGTCGCGGCGGCCATGGTGGCCTGCACGATCGCGCCTTCGCGCTCGGCGCGCGGGGGGATCGACGGGTCCACGCGGAAGGTCTCGATGGCCTCCTCATTCGGTAGGTCCGTCGATTCGGCGCACAGGACCAGCGGGCCGCGTTCGACGGCGACGCATCCCCGCACCGCGTCGATGCGCTCGTCCGGCCAGGTGAAACGGGGTTCCACCGGCAGTCGCAGCACGATGACCGCGCCCGGTCGCAGCGGGCCCTGCGGGCTCGCCCAACCCGGATCCACGGCCTGCGCTCCCGTGTCAGTCGCCAGCCTCGCGCCGTCCGCCCAGTGCGGGACCCGAAGCCGCAGCGATATCGGGCGATCCGGGACCTCCAGCGCTTCGATGCGGACCGTGCCCTCCTGCGGGTACGCGGTCGTGATCCGCAGGACCAGCTCCTCCCCCTCGCCCATCGCGATGCGCATGTCGCCTGCCGCGTATTGGAGCAGCGAGACCTGTTCGCCCTCAACGGAAGCCGCATAGGCCTGCCAGCTCGCAAGCGTCCGGGCGAGGTTGGTCGGGCAGCACGAGACGTCGAACCAGGGGGCGCGGACGCCGCCTTCGGCGCGCGGGTTGACCTCGTCGGGGCGCACATCCGCTGCAGCGCTGCGCTGATGGAGCGGGTTGGCGTAGAAGAAGGACCTCCCGTCCTCGGCCGGGGAGGCGGCGATGACGTTGTAGAAGGTGCGTTCCATCAGGTCCGCGTACTTCACGTCGCCCGTGGCCAGGTAGAGCCGCCACGACACCATGTTCGAGGCGATCCCGGCGCACGTCTCGCAGTAGGCGCGGTCCGGCGGGAGCTCCCAGTCCTCGCCGAAGCCCTCGTCCTGATGGCGCGAACCCATCCCACCGGTGAGGTAGGTGCGGCGCGAGACGCTCCGATCCCACTGGCGCTCAACGGCATTGAGCAATTCAGCATCACCGGTGTCAACCGCGACGTCAACCGCTCCGGCTGCCAGGTACAGAGCCCGCACCGCGTGGCCGCGCCACGCGTCGGCCTCCCGGACGGGGAGGTCGTCCTGGAAGTAGGCGGCGTCGAGCAGGGTGACGGGCTTGAGGGTCCCGCGGCCGCGCCGTTCGATGAAGAGCCGGGCCTGCTCGGTGTAGCGCGGCTCCTGCAGCGCCCGGCCCAGTTCCGCAAGGCCCACTTCGATCTCGGGGTGCCCGCAGATGCCGTCCCGCCCGTCGGCGCCGAACGTGCGGCACACTTCGTCGGCGGCCTGCCGGGCGACCTCGACGAGCTTGTCCTCGCCGACAGTGCGCAGGCGCGCGACCGCGGCCTGCAGCAAATGCCCCGTGCAGTACAGCTCGTGGCCGGAGGAGAGGTCCGAGTACCGGTCCGCTTGCCCCGCATGGCCGTAGCAGGTGTTGAGGTAGCCGTCCTCGTCCTGCGCGGCGGCCACGCGCTCGGTCAGCGTCGCCAGCGTCTCCTCGGCCCAGGTCGAGCCGGTGCGGCCGTACTCCCAGGCCAGGGCCTCCATGAGCTTGTAGATCTCGGAGTCGGAGAACTGCCAGCCGGGGCGCTCCCCGCCCGTGTCCCCGCGGGCGACGCGGTCGAAGTTCGCGATCCAGCCGAGGCGCTCCATCCACTCCAGGCAGTGCCGGAGGGTGGCGGCGGTGTTGGCGGCCTGGAGGCCGCCCCAGAATCCTCCGGCGAGGTGGAACTCGCCGACGCCGAGGCCGCGCGAGCGGCCCGGGGCGTCGACCGGCACGGTGTGGTCTCGCACTGGCTCAGTCCTTCACGGCACCGGCGGTCACGCCGGCGGCCACATATCGTTGGGCGACGACCAGGAGGATCGCCGCGGGGAGCGACGCGACGACGGCGGTGGCCATGATCGCGTTCCACTGCGTGGTGTTGTTGCCGATGTACTGGTAGATCCCAAGGGTGATCGGCACATATTCGCTGGCGCGGTTGAGGGTCGAGGCGAAGATGAAGTCCGACCAGGCCCACAGGAACGCGAAGAGCGACACGGTGAGCGTGGAGTTGCGGCTCACCGGCAGCACGATCTTGGTGAACGTGCCCCAAGCCCCGGCCCCGTCCACGCGCGCGGCCTGGATGAGCTCCTTGGGGATGCCCGCCATGAACGTCGTGTAGAGCAGCACGCCGAACGGGACGGCGATCGTGGAGTCCGCGATGATGAGGCCCCACACCGTGTTCAGCATGCCGAGGCGCACGTAGATCGCGTAGAACCCCATGGCCATGACGACCGCGGGGACCATCTGTGCCACCAGGAGCAGGAAGTTGAGCGCGCGCCCGCCGCGCAGGTTGAGGATCGCGAGGGCGTACCCCGCGGGCGCGGCGATGACCACGGTGAGCAGGACGCAGCCGGCGCCGATGGCGAGGCTGGTGCCGAGCGCCGGGAGCTGCTGGCCCAGTGCGGACTCGAACCCTTCGAAGGTCGGGTGCACGGGGAACCAGTTGGTCTGGCGCAGTTCATTTGTGGGAGTCAGCGAGACGTTCACCATCCAGTAGACGGGGAACAGCATGACGGCGGTGAAGACGAGCCCGAGGCCGGTCTTCCACCAGGTTCGGGTGGCGGTCATCGCTGGGCTCCGTTCCGCTGGATGCGCAGGTGGACGAAGCCGAAGACCAGCGCGATGACGATGAGCAGGTTGCCGATCGCGGCGGCGGGCGAGAAGTCGGGCTGCCCGGTGCCGAAGGCTTCGCGGTAGGACCAGACCGCGAGGGTGAGCGAGGAGTCGCCGGGCCCGCCGGTGGTCATGATCCAGATGACGTCGACGACCTTGAGCGTGTAGATGAACCCGAGGAGCAGCGTGATCGCGGAGACGGGGCGCAGGAGCGGCAGCGTGATGTGCCAGAACTGCTCGCGGGCGTTCGCGCCGTCCAGGGATGCGGCCTCGTAGGTCTCCGGCGGGATCTGCTGGAGTCCTGAGTAGAGGATCACCAGGTTGAACGGGATGCCCAGCCAGATGTTGGCGATGATGACGGCGGTGAGCGCGGTGTCGGGCGAGGTGAGCCAGTTGACCTGCTCGCCGCCGAACGCCTCGATCACGGAGTTCACGATGCCGTTCTCGCTGTTGAGCATCCACGCCCACGTGGAGGACGAGACGATGAGCGGCAGCAGCCACGGCACGAGGAACAGCGCCCGCAGCACGCCCGAGAGCCGGAAGTTGTTGCGGAAGAACACCGCCAGCGCGAGCCCGATCGCGTACTGGAACGCGATGGAGACGACGGTGAACAGCGCGGTGTTCAGCACGGCGGTGCCGAACGAGCCCGAGCCGAAGACCTCCGCGTACTTCTCGAAGCCCACGAACTCGGGGTTGCCCTGCACGAAGGCGCGCACGGTGTAGTCGTGGACGCTGAGCTCCACGTTGCGCCACAGCGGGTACGCGTAGAAGACGAGCAGGTAGGCGAGGAGCGGGGCGGCGAAGCCGAGGGCGGTCCAGCGGGAGGCGCCGCCGAGGTGCTTGCGGCGGGCGCCCGGGCCGGGGGGGGGGGGGGGGGGGGGGGCGGCGCCCGGGGGGGGGGGGCGGGGCGGGGGGGGGGGGGGGGGGGGGGGGGGGGCAACTCCGTCTTACTCGGTGGCGGCAGCCGCGTCGGCCTGCGCCTGGGCGAGGGCGTCGGCCGGTGAGGCCGAGCCGGAGAGGGCGTTCTGGACGGCGGTCCAGAGCGCTTCGGAGATCTTCGGGTAGTCGGTGCCGAGGTTGTCGCTGGTGCGGCCCTTGGCGCCGCGGACGGCGTCGACCCACGGCTGGAGCTCGGGCTGGGCCTCCAGGAGCGCGGTCTGGCCGTCACTGGTGGGCGGGATGTAGTACGCGAAGGTCGTGGCGGTCTCGACGAACCCTTCGGGGGTGGTCATGCACTCGATGATCTGGCGGGTGACGTCGTACCGCTCGGTGTCGGACTGGACGGGCGCGAGGGCGAACTCGCCGCCGGTGGGCGCCGGTGCGGTGCCGCCGTTCTGGCCGGGCAGCGGGATGACGCCGGTGGCGAAGCCGGCTTCGGCGGCGCTGTTGACCTGCCAGGTGCCGTTGACGGCGAAGCCGTATTCGCCGGTCAGGAACTCCTCCCAGGTGGTGTTCTGGGAGTTGGTGATGACGGAGTCGGGCGCGTAGCCCGCGTCGAGCCAGCCGGTCCACAGTTCGAGGGCGGCGACGGCTTCGGGCGAGTCGAGCTGGCGGAGGTCGGCTCCGGCGCCCCAGAACCAGGGCAGGAACTGGAAGGAGCCCTCTTCGGTGCCGATGCCGGCGAAGGTGATCCCCTTGCCGCCGTTACCGGTAACCTTCGCAAGCGCGTCGGTGAGGGAGGCCCAGTCGGTGACGGTGGCCGGGTCCACCCCGGCGGCGGTGAGCACGTCGGCGTTGTAGTAGAGCGCGAGCGTGTTGGCGCCCACGGGGATGCCGTAGGTCGCGTCGTCGACCACGCCGGCGGCGAGGAGGTTCTCGTCGACGCCGGAGACGTCGAGGCCGAGTTCGTCCACTGTGGTGAGCATGCCGGTGTCGGCGAGGGTGGAGACGGCCGGGTTGTCGAGCAGGATGACGTCCGGGCTGGTGCCTTCCTGGGCGGCGAGCAGCGCCTGGTTGGTGAGCGCGGTGGTGTCGAACGGCGTGCGCTCGATGGTGACCCCGGCGGCGTCGCCGCAGGCGGCGACGCGCTTGGCCCAGTCGGAGCCCTCGGCGTGCTGGGGGTACGGGTCCCACCAGGTGTACGTGTCGGCGTCCTGGTCGGTGGTGCCGCCTGACGAGCAGGCGGTGGCGAAGGCCAGTGCGGCGCATGCCGTTGCGGCGGCCGCGGCCTTGAAGAGGGGTCTTCCGGATCGCATTTCGTGTTCCTCCTTGAACGGTTACTGCATTGAGGGATGGGTTACTGCCGGGACGCCGAGGTCGGGGCGGCGGTGCTGCCCCGGTCGACGAGTTCTGGGTGGACGAACCGCACGACGTACGGGTCGCCGTCGGGGACCTGGTTCTCGATGCGGCGCACGAGCTGGCGTACGGCCATGCGGCCCAACCGGTCCGGGGCGCTCTCGATCGAGGAGTAGGGCAGGGAGAAGGTGCGCGCGAACTCGTCCGAGTAGCGGCCGATGACGGAGAGGTCGGCGGGGCTCTCGATGTCGCGCGAGCGCAGCACGGTGGGGAGCGCGGCGGCGGCGGCCTCGTTGTTGAGGAGTAGGCCGGTGGCGCCGGGGTGGGCGTCGAGGAGGGCGTGCAGGTCGCGTCCGATGTCGGGCTGGGTGGCGGCGCCGAACACGGTGTGGAGGACGACGCCCTTGGCGGCGGCGGCCTGGACGGCGGCGTTCTGGAGGCGCCAGACGTAGGCGCCGCCGCGTTCGACGACGTGCTCGGGCTGGGAGACGAGGATGAGTTCGCGGTGGCCGAGGCGGGCGAGGTGCTCGACCATGGCGCGCCCGGCCTCTTCGAAGTCGAGGTCGAAGACGTCGACGCCGGTGCAGTCGCGCGGGAGGCCGACGAGCGCGCCGGGCTGGGCGGCGGCGCGGAGCACGGGCAGGCGGTCGTCGTCTTCGGCGACGTTGAGGAGTACGACGCCGTCGACCATGCGGGAGTCGGTGATGCGCTTGAGCGCGCCGGGCCCGTCGGAGTCGGAGCTGAGCAGGATGTCGTAGCCGAGGTCGCGGGCGGTGTCGGTGACGCCTTGGAGGTACTGGAGCATCGCGGGCGCGAACTCGTCGGGGAGGAACTGGGCGAGGAGCCCGATGACGTTGGAGCGGGAGGTGGCGAGGGCCCGCGCGCCGGCGTTGGGGGTGTAGCCGAGTTCCAGGGCGGCCTGGCGGACGCGCGCCCGGACCTCGTCGGAGACGGCGCGCTTGCCGGTGAGCGCGTACGACGCGGTCGAGCGGGCCACGCCTGCGGCGCGGGCGACGTCGCCGATGTTGACCATGCTGTGCCTCCTCCGAGCCGACGCGAATCGTCGAACCGGTTCGGAGCTTAACCCCGTGATCCGTCTGACGCAAGTGCCGGGTGGGAACGTTTCCCGTGTATATGCCTTTGTTATATCGAAGATCTTGCATCGAACAGGGTTCGAAACTAGCGTCAGACCTCCATCGACGTGTCGAACCGGTTCGACCTTTCGACTAGGAGCACTCATGCGATCCACCCTCAGATTTCCCCGGTTCCGCCGGGCCGCGACACGGGCGGGCGTCATCGCCGCCGCCCTCGGCGCGGTCATAGCCGGGAGTTCCGTCCCGGCCGAGGCGGCGGGCCTCACGCTCACGGTGAACGTCGCCGACGTCGTGCGCCCGGCGACGCAGGTCGCCGCGGGCGGCCTCTACGGCGTCGGCTCGGACTCGCAGCCGACCACCGCGATGCTGCTGCCGCTCAACCCGACCAGCTTCACGCAGCCCGCGCCGGGCACCACGCACCTGGGCAACGGCGCGACCGAGCCGTGCTGCGACTCGCTCGACGTGGGCGACAACCTCATCCGGGCGGGCGCGCAGCAGTTCATCCGCATGCCCGACATCTACCCCTCCTTCCCGTACCAGTGGCAGGGCTGGGCGGACTGGGAGTCGAAGGTCCGCAAGCAGGTCCAGGACCGCCTCGCCGAGACGGACATGACGAACATCCACGGCTGGGAGCTGTGGAACGAGCCGGACTGGACCTGGAACACGAACTCGGCCGGCTCGTTCAACGAGGGCTGGGCGCGCACGTACAAGCTCGTGGACTCGCTCGACCCGGTGACGCCGATCGTCGGCCCGAGCGACTCCTACTACAGCCACGACCGGATGGTCTCGTTCCTGACGCACGCGAAGGCCACGAACACCGTGCCCGACGTGATCGTGTGGCACGAGCTCACCGACATGGACTGGAACAACTTCGACGACCACGTCAGGGACTACCGCGCGATCGAGGACTCCCTCGGCATCGCGGACCGGCCGATCGCGATCAACGAGTACAACAGCCTGGGCCAGATGGACATCCCGTCCGTCGCCCTGCACTGGATGGCGGTGCTGGAGCGGCATGGCGCGCGCGAGGCGCACCGGGCGTACTGGTTCGAGGCGGGCACGTTCGACGGCCTGTTCACGCTGCAGAACCAGCCCACGGCCTCGTACTGGCTGTACCGCTGGTACGGCGCGATGACCGGCAACATCGTGGAGACGACCCCGCACTCCTGGCTCGACGGCGTGGCCTCCTACGACGCCTCCCGCAAGATCGTGAACACGGTCTTCGGCGGCGACTACGGCAACAACACGGTCCGGGTCGAGGGGCTCGGCGCGCTCGGGTCGCAGGTGCGGGTGCAGCTGCTCTCGACGCCGGGTTCGGGGCGGCACACCGCGGTCACCTCGCCCACCACGATCTCGACCACGACGATGGCCGTGTCGAACGGCGCGATCTCGGTGCCTGTCAACAACATGGACGCCAACGCCGCGTACCAGCTGGTGGTGACCCCGGTGAACGGTCCGACCACCTCGTGGCAGCAGGTGTACGAGGCCGAGAACCAGACTGTGGTCAACGCCAACACCTTCGGGTCGGGCAATGCCTCGAACGGCTACTACGTGGGGCAGATCGACAACAACACGGACATGCGCTCGGACTCGTTCGTGGACTTCACGGTGAACGTGCCGCAGGCCCGGAGCTACACGATGGCGATCCGGTACGCGAACGGGACGGGCGCGACCTCGACGCACGGCCTGGCCTACAACGGCGGAGCATTCTCCACAGTGTCCTATCCGCCGACGTCCGGGTGGGCGCAGTTCTCCACGGTGAACGTCACGGTGAACCTGAAGGCGGGCTACAACATGATCCGCCTGGCGAAGGGCTCGCCGAACTTCAACGGCGGCACCGGCTTCGCCGAGCTCGACAGCATCACGCTGACCTAGCGGCAGTGCGATGAAGGGGCCGGGCGCGAGCCCGGCCCCTTTTGTCACATGTCCGGGACGGTGAAGACCATCGCGTTGTTCCCGCCGGAGAGGATCGCGAGGAGGTCGCCCGAGAGGGAGGCGTGCTCGACGAGGTCCGCGCCGACGTCCGCCGTCGCCGTGGCCTTGCCGGTCGCCATGTCCAGCACGGAGACCTCCCAGCCGCCCATGTGGGAGCCGTCCATCACCGCCCGGCCGCCCTGGATCGCCAGGGCCGAGACGAACAGCTCGCCCTCCACGATCTCGCCGCCGTCGAAGTCCAGGACCCGTGCGGTGTCGACGGTGTCGAAGGTCTGGTCGCCGAGGACCAGTGCGTCCGGCGAGGTGTACCAGTGCCCTTCGGCGGACCAGTCGAGCACGGCCTCCCAGGCCTGCTCGCCCGTGGCGGTGTCGTAGGCGACGGTCTTGTCGGCGTCGGTGTGGTCGAGGGCGACGCACACCAGGTGGGGCCCGCAGGCTTTGACCTGCTGGACGCTGAGGGTGACGTCGAGCGGGATGCTCCACGCCGTGGCGATCTCGGCGGTCCCGCCGCTCCCCGCCGCGATGAAGTCGTCGAGCGAGTAGGCGACCAGGGTGTCGCGGCCGGGAGAGGACTCCTCGTTGGCGCGGCCGATCACGTAGCCGTCGAACACGGTCCAGAAGTCGTCGTCGACCGGGAGCGGCCCTGCGGCGGTCTGGTCGCCGGTGGCGGCGTCGCGCACGATCGCCGTCCCCTCCTCGGGGTTCAGGTCCACGACCTGGCCGGTGGCGATGAGGTTGTCGTAGAGCGAGTACGAGTCCGGAGGCACGGTCCCGACCGGGTCCTCCGCGCCCTCGTCCCAGACGGTCGCGGCGCGGATGCGGTAGTCGTCGATGGTGTACAGGCTCTCGGGGCCCTTCTCGTGCCACACCTCCTCGCCCGTGGTGAGGTCGATGCGGATGGCGGCGTTGTCGTCGAAGCCGTCGCGCTGCTCCACCAAGACCTCGGTGCCGTAGAACGCGACGTCGTTGCGGTACTCCCACGGCTGCTTCCACAGCAGCTCACCGGAGTCGAGCTGGACGACGGCGCGCATGGTCATGCCCTCGTCGGTGGCGGAGCGGACGGCGTCGATCACGATCAGGTCGCCCACGATCATCAGGTGCAGCTCTTCGGGTTCGAGCTCGTACTCGTTCGTCCACAGTGTGTCGCCGCTGGTGCTCACCGCGTTGACGACGGTGGACCCGACGATGACGCTGGCGATGACCGCGATGTTCTCACTGGCGGCCACGGTGGCGATGCCGCCGGCGGGGAGCTGCTCCTCGTACACGGACACGAGGTCGGGCCCGGTCTCGACGCCGAGGCCCTCCATGATGCCGCCGGGGTCGAAGTCGTCGCCGAAGACGTCGCCCCAGTTGACGATGCCGCTGAACGCCACCGTGACGAAGAGGACCGCGACCAGGGCGATCGCCGAGAAGACCGAGGCGAACGCCCGGGTCCGCTTTCCCGACCGCACCCCCGGCAGCGGTCCAGTGTGGACGACCGGTCGGAACGGCAGCTGCGCCTGGGGCTGCGGCGTGACGGGCGCGTGCGGCGGGAGGCTCACAGGACTGGGCTGGGAGTACGCGGGCTGCGGGAACGGCGAGTAGGCGACCGCGGGCGCGCCCTGCTGGGGCGTCGCGGGCGGGCTCTGGACCTCCCCCTGGTCGGTGACGCTGAACCGCAAGGCGCCGAACGCGACCGGCAGTTCGGGCTGCTCGGGGACGGCGGGCGCGACGCCGAGGCGGGCGTGCAGGCGGGTGGCCACGAGGGGCATGCGGCTGGAACCGCCGACGAGCAGGAGCGCGGTGAGCTCGCCGGGGTTGACGCCCGCGCGTTCGACGGTGCGGCGGGTCTCGTCGACCGCTCGTGACACGAGCGGGTCCGCGAGGGACTGGAGTTCGTCGCGGGTGAGGTGCAGGCCCATCGGGTTGTGGCCGGTGAGGGCCACGGGCGCGGTGGAGGTGCGCGAGAGCATCTCCTTCGCCGCGCGCACCTCGCCCCAGAACGCGAGGCGGTCGCGCAGGTCCGCGGTGGTCTCCGGCTCCGAGAGCCGTTGCCACAGTTCGGGATCGCGCCCGGAGATGACGCGGCCGAGGTGGGCCGAGAGGGCCATGTCCACATCGAGACCGCCGAGGTCGTCCAGGCCGCCCACGGCGAGGGTGCGGAACCGCCCGGTGTCGTCGTTCTCGCGGCGGACCACGGCCACGTCGAACGTGCCGCCGCCGAAGTCGAAGATGGCGACGGCCCCGCCGCGCGGGATGTCCTGGCCGAGGATCTCGGCGCAGTAGGTCGCGGCGGCGATCGGCTCGGCCAGGAGCCTCACCCGCCCGAACCCGGCGAGGACCGCGGCGCGTTCGAGGACGGCCCGGCGGACCGGGCCCCAGTCGGCGGGGTACGTCAGGACCGTCTCGGTCGGGCGCTGCCCCGCGGACGCCGCGGCTTCGGCGACGCGGCGCAGGCCGGTGGCCAGCAGCTCCTCGACCGGGACCTCGCGGTCGCCGAGGAGCACGGCGCCGTCGTCGATGCGGCGCTTGGGGTGCGGCTCGAACCGCGAGGGTTCGGACGCGGCGAGCCGCTGGGCGTCGCGGCCGGTGTGGAGCTCGCCGTCCGCGTCGAGGTACACGCCCGACGGGAGCAGCGGCGAGCCGTCGAAGAGCAGGGAGCGGGGTTCGGCGCCTTCGCGGCCGACCACGGCGACGGTGTGGGTGGTGCCGAGGTCGACGGCGAGCCATACGGGGGTCTGCAAGCTGGTCCTGTTCATGGGCGGTGGCGAGGGGGCAGGGGACCGGCGATCCATCGCGAGGATATCCCGGCTCGATCTACTGTGGCACCGCCGTCCGACATCGCCGTGGGGCGGCGGCCTCCGGACCCGGCCCCGGTCCCGTCGGCGACGGGACCGGGGAGCCGCCCTGGCGGGCTCACGGGTTGAGGGCGGTGAGGACGACCAGCTCCGACTCGTCGTGCGGGAGGTACCGGACCCGCACGACCATGCCCGGCTGGAGCTGCGCGAGCGCACCGGAGTCGACCGGCTTGCGCTGCGAGAGGTCGAACGTGGTCTGGTCGGCGCGGGTGACCCGGAACTGGAGGTCCATGACGGCCCGGTCGCCCTGGATCTCCCCGGTCGGGCTGATCGCGAGCACGACCGCGCGGGCGTCGGTGCCCTGCTCGGAGATCTGCAGCTGGCGGGGCGTGACCAGGCCCTTGGCGACCCGCACGCGGTCGAGCACGGCCTGCAGCTCCTGCTGCGGGGCGTCCGCGGCGATCGCGATCTTCCCGTCGGTGCTGCCGGGGCGGTAGCGGACGGGCAGGACCGCGCCGGGGACGACCGCGGCGAGCTCGGTGATGTCGATGATGGCCTTGGCGACACCGCGGAACGACTGGCCGTCCATGGTGTCGACGTCGAAGAGGATCTCCAGCTGCGGCTGGTCGTTGATGCTCAGGCCGGTGCGGGACGCGGAGACGACGGTGCCCATGGCGATCGGGGCCCCTTCGAAGCCCTTCGCGCCGAGCCCGCGCATCTCGCGGATCGCGCCGTCGGCCATGCGGGACACGGAGAAGAACGGCAGGGTGGTGAGCAGGATGATCGGCCCGGCCAGCCACCCGTTCACCCACGCGACGGGGGCGTCGCTGCCGAGGCTGGTGAGGACGTAGACGACCGTGAGGGCGGCGCCGATGACGGTGCCGATGACGGCGATGGTCTTGAACATGAGGTGTTCCTTTCGGGTTCGGGAGTTCAGTCTCTGGCGGGTCCTGCGCCTACCGGTCACAGGTTTCGTTCAGCCCCGCCCGATCTCGACCCGTTCGATCGAGCCTTCGGGGGCGACGATGACGAGGTCGGCGAGCCAGTAGGAGCCTTCGGGCGCGGCGATCACGACGGTGTGGCCGGCCGGGCCGGTGAGCGCGCGGCCGAGGCGGCTGCCGGTGTCGAGGGAGGCGGTGACCTGGCCGGTGGCGAGGTCGACGACGTGGAGCGCGTACGCCTCCACGGCCGGTTCGGGCTGGTGCTCGACGAGGACGTGCCCGGCGCCGGCCCCGGCCGCGGTGGTGCCCATGCCGGTCCACAGGTCCTGGCCCGCGCTGGCGGCGTCCTCCATGAACTCGGCGATGAGCGCGTCCACGTCGATCTCGGCCGTGAACGAGGAGACGAGCGCGGTCTGGTCGAGGACGATCCCGGCCCCGTAGAACACGCGGGTGCCCAGGGCGCGTTCGCCTTCGGCGTCGCTGAGGACGAGGCCGCCGCCGAGCGCGTTGTCGGCGACCGGTTCGATCCGCACCGTGCTCTCGCCGTCGGCGAGCAGCGCTTCGGTGCTGGTCATGCCGCCGATGTCGGGCACGGGCCCTTCGGCGAAGAGCACGCCGGACCAGGTGGCGGTGGTGTCCGCGTCGGCCGGGGTCGCTTCGAGCTGGTCGAGGGCGATCGTGTGGACGCCGCCGTTCACATCGAGGGCCACGACCGCGCCGAGCGCGGGGTCGAAGCCGTAGGCCGCGCCCGAGACCGACTGGGAGCCTTCAAGTCCGGGGATCTCGCCCGCTGCGGTGACGGTGTCCCCGTCGGCGAGGTCGAGGATCATGAGGCCGTCGTCCGAGGCCAGGTACGCGTAGTGCTCGCCGGCCGCGACCACGGCCGTCCTCCAGGCCAGCTCCTCGGAGAGCCGCACGTCCCATGCGGTATCGCCCGTGGCCAGGTCGACCGCGGCGATCCGCACCTCGAACATCTCGTGCTCGAACGAGGAGATCGGGTCCCCGGACCCGTTGCGGTCGTAGGGGACCAGCGCGAGGTCGGTGCCGTCGTAGTGCGCGAAGCCGACCCCGGACTGGATCGCGATGTCGGGCTCGGGCGCGGTCAGGTACTCGGCGCCGATCGCGATCCCGCCGATGCCGACGGACGGGATGACCACGAGCCCGAGCAGGCCGAAGCCGCGCGGGCGCCGGGTCTTCGGCGTCAGCGGGTGGCTCGGCGTGCCGTACGGGGACTGCACGGTCTGCCGGTGGGTGGGGAACGGCCGGGCCGACGAGTATCCGGGGACGTGGCTCATGACGGGTCTCCTTGAACGCTGTGGGCTCCAGCGTCGCCGCGGTTCGGCCCCTACCGATCACAACTTCGTCGACGCCCGCGGGCGGCCGGACCCGACTACACTTCGCGTCATGGTGCAGAGCATCGCGGCCGGGGCGGCCGTGCCCCGGGGCATGCTCATCGCTGACGCCTGGGCCCAGCTCGGCGACGGCGTCGCGCCCCTGAGCAACCCGTCGGGCCGCCCGCTCGCGCGCACCGTGAAGCTCCTCCTCGACCCGCTCGTGCTGCGCCCCAACCTGAACCCCCGGTTCGCGGGCGGCATGGTCGGCGTCGAGCACGTGGACGAGCTGCGCCGCGTCCTCCTCGACGCGGGCCCGGCGCTGGCCGCGACCGCGGCCTGGTTCCAGCTGCTGAAGAAGGCCCGGCGGCGCGCGGGTGTCACCGAGGGCAACCCGCAGGACCTCTACTTCCAGCGCTGCTACGAGCTCGCGCATGAGCACGGCGACCCGCGCGGCGTGCCGGATGCGGAGTCGATCGCGGCGGAGGCTGTCGCGGAGGTGCGGGCGGAGCGCGGCGAGGTCACCGTGGACCGCCTGCGCCGCTTCATGACCGACCCCGACCAGGTGGTGCGCCTCGCCGGACTCCTCCAGCACGCCTGGGAGGACAGGCCCGCGCCCGGCCCAGCGCCGCAGGACGGGCTCACCGCGTTCCTCGACACGTGTGCCACCAAGCCGGACGAGCGCGCATGGAAGGCCTTGGCGGCGAACGGAACCGGCACGGCCGAGGCCGCCGAGCTCGACCGACCTCGTGTCGCCCTGAACTACGGCCTCACGGCCCGGGAACGCCCCGCGCCCCCGGCGCTGGGCGACCGGGCCTCGAAGCGGCAGCTCCCGCCCCCCTTCGACAGGTCCATCATGGAGCGACTGTTCGCCGCGTTCACCGCGGCGTTCCACCGCGAGTCCATGGCCGACATCCCCTCGATGGTCGTCGGCGAGATCCACCGCTCCGCCGCCGCCTGGCAGCTCGCCGAGGAACCCAGCCGCGTCGCCATGGCGCTCGGACGCGACGCCAGCAACGGAATCGACTACTGGGTCGACCCGCCCTCGACCTCGGACGCCAACGCGCGCTTGCAGGCCCGCTACGCCCGCGAAGCGTACGTCCACGCCGTCCACCGGCAGCCCGACCCCGAATCGACGAACGTCCCCGACGACCTCAAACACGAGATCCTGTACGTCCAGGTCCCCTACCTGCGGCGCCTCTGGGCCCGCCTGCACGGCCGCGAACTGCGCGGCGAGACCACCGCCGCCGCCGACGTCTGGGACCTCCTCGACGGGGTCTTCCGGTCGGTCCTCCTCGACCAGCGCGACCGGCTCAGGCGCCTCCTCGAACGGGACGGAGGCCGGTCATGACCCAGTTCACGGTCAGACGGGTGCGCGGGAGAACGGCCGTGGAATCCCGTCAGCGACCGCGCCCCCGTATCGAACTCGACAACGCGTTGCCGCCTGACGCAATGAAACCTGACCCCGAGTGCGCCGCGCTCGTCGAGGCCCGCGGGGCGCTCCTGTACTGGCACGTCCTGGACCGCCACGCACACCCCGACGCCGAGATCTACGACATCGATCTGGCCGCCGACTGGCTCTGGGAGATCTACGGACCCGACGCCGCCAGCGCGATCCTGAACGGCGACAACACCATCGCCACCGAATGGGACTCATCGGTACTCGACGCCGCCCGCCGCCTCGCACACCTGCGCTGGGCCGAAGCATGGTGGCCGTCCTCCCACGCCGCCGCCATACCCGCACTGAACACCGGCCTCCTACGGGCCGAAGCCGCCTGGCGCACCGCCGCCGTCGAACACCTCCTCGACGACGACGAAGCGGTCGAACGCGCCCTCGCCGACGCCGACCTGACCGCAGCGGAAGCCCTCGACCCCGACCTCGGCGCCGCAGCGCTCACGGCCGCAGTCGAAGCGATCGCCGAGGACTACGGCGTCGAACTGCGCCGCGAACCCGTCGAGCCCCGGCGCGAGGACTGGGCCCTCGCCGCAGGCGGCAGCCCCACCGTCGACTTCGCCCTCGCCAGCGGCGGCGGACCCGTTGCCTGGGAACGTGTCCCCCAAGGCCTGGTCGACGCCGCAGCCGGGGCCACCTGGACCCTGACGCAGCGCGAAGGCGGCCTCGTCGTCCACGTCACCGTCCCGGCCGCACCCGAGCCCCGCGACCTTCGCCTGGCCGCCGCGATCGGCGGCGTCGAGATCCCGCTGCAGCTCGACCCCGCCACCGGGAACTTCACGGGCGAAGCCGAAGCGCCGCAAGCGTTCCTCATACTCCCCGCCTCCCAGCGCGAGCTGTGGGTCCACTCCCCCGACTTCGTACGCGAACCGGTCAACGCCGAGGAAGCACCGCACCGTGCCGCGATCATCGAGTACGCCCGCGAACGCCTCACCGACCCCGACGCCAGCCTCGCCGAGCGCGCCGCATGACCGACAACCTGATCGGCTTGCACGGCAACGAGATCCCGGGCCCGCGATGGGCTGAGTTCCGAGAACGCAACAACCTCACGGAGCGGGCAGCATGACGGACGACCTGATCGGCCTGCACGGCAAAGAGACCCTCGCCCCGCGCTGGGCCAAGTCCTGCAAACGCAACAACGCCGACGCCAGCCCCGCGGAGCAGGCCGCATGACCGACGACATCATCGGCCTACACGGCAAAGAGACCCTCGGCCCGCGCTGGGCCAAGTTCCGCGAGCTGAACAACGCCGGCGCCCGCCTCGCGAGCGAGGGCCGCACCACCGAGGCGACCGCGAAGTTCCAAGAGGCCTACCGGCTCACGCTCGTGCCTGACGTCGACGCCGCCGGATACGACGCCCGCGCCCGCGTCCTCGGCAACCTCGCCTCCCTCGCCGAGCAGCACGGCGACACCGGCGAAGCCCTCCGCCTCGCCGAAGAGGCGATCCTCTCCTGCGAACGCGCCGAACGGGAAGCAGACGACCGGTACGGCACCGTCGCCGTCCGCACCTCCGTCCTCATCCACCGCGCCCAGACACTCCAGCTCCTCGGCCGCTACGACGACGCCCTCACCGACCTCGACGCCGCCCTGCTCCTCATCGACGCCGCCGAAGACGACCACAACACCCGGCTGCTCGCGTTCAGCGTCCACAACACCCGCACCGTGCAGCTCATCCACCTCGAACACCTCGAAGCGGCCGAAGCCGCCGCCCGCCACGCCCTCGACCTCGCGAACGCCCACGACCCGCGCCTCGCCGCCCACCCCTACTCGAACCTCGCCCTGATCGCCCAGGCCCACAACGACCACGACGCCGCCATGGCCTACCTGCGCACGGCCGAGCAGATCCACACCGCCGCAGGCGACCCCGCCGCCGCCGCGCTGGCCGTCGCCAACCAGGGCCGCGCCGCCTCCCGCCGCGGCGACAACGCCACCGCCGCGCGGCTCCTCGCCACCGCCGAGCAGGCGTTCCTCGACGGCGAGCAGCCGCTGCGCGCCGCGGAGATCCGCCTCAGCCGCGCGCACGCCGCGTTCCAGAACGACGAGGTCGAGCTCGCGCGATCCCTGCTCCCGCAAGCGATCACGACGCTGCGGGACGCGGGCCACGTGGCGATGCTCGCCGAAGCCCTCGGCCTCCAAGGCGACATGCTCGCGGCCGATGACAACCTCTTCGAGGCCGAGAACGCCTACCTCGAAGCCCGGGCGATCTACGACGCGACCGAGGCGCGCTACCAGCTCGCACGAACCGACATGCGGCGCGCCCTCGCCCTCTCGGCCGCGGCTGAACGCGCGACCGACCCGAACGAGCAGCTGCGACTGGTGCAGTTGGCGCTGCAGCTCTCGCTCCCTTCGGCACTCGCCACGGACGCGATCCGCCACACGTACGCGCCCGGCCGGGCCCGCGAGCAGTGGGCCGCGACAGTGGCGATCCCGGCCATGGCCCACGCGCTGCACTTGGCCGCGGCTCTGCAGGACGGGGCGCTGGTCGCCGAACTCCTCGAGCACATGAGCGGCACGATGTCACTCCACGCCCCGAGCCCGGCCGCCGCATTCTCCACGGGCATCGATGAGTTGGAGGCCCCGCTGTTCCCCGCTGCGGCCGAACAGCTCTCGTTCGCCGCGTCAGCGTTCGTCACCGGCGTGTCGCCGGACTTCCCGGCCCCGGAGTTCTCGCTGCCGCCCCGAGTGCGCGTCAACCCGAACCGCCCGTCCGCACTCGAACCGTGGATCGCCGAGACCGAGCAGCGCTACGGCTTCGCGATCCGCTCCGACCAGGTGGTCGACGCATGGTGACGCCCACGGTGCAGCTCAAGCTCGTCGACACCGACCACCTCTTCTACACATGGCGCTGGGAGCACGAGCTCGGCGCGGTCCAGAACATCATGGTCCCCGGCGAGACGGTCTGGCCGATCCTGGACGACCTCGCCGCCGCCCTCCCGACCCCCCTGCCGGGCGAGACCGTAGACCAGGCGCTCGAACGCTCCCTGAACGGCCCGCTCACCGACCGCGACCGCGAGTTCGCCCTGGCCACGGACCTCGCCCGCGCGTTGATCCCGCACCAGCTGGCGATGGAGATGAACGCCTACCTTGAGCAGGGCATCCGCCCGCATGTGAGAATCCAGCCCTCCCACGCGACCGCGCAAGTCCCTTGGGAGGCTTTGCGAGTCGACGCCGGCGAACGGTTCGTGACCAACGCCGACATGTCGGTCCTACCCCCGGCGACAGTCCGCAACGCCCCCGAACGCCGCATCACCCCATGGAATCTGGACGGCCGCGTGGCGGCCGTGCTCGACCCGAAAGTCCCGGGCACCACTGCAGCCCTCGGCTCAGTCTTGGGCCCAGAAGGCGGCGCACTAGCCGAAAGACTCGGCCTCGAGGTGACCGCCTTCCGCAGGTCCGACCAGACCCGCGACACCCTCCAACGCGACCTCGCCGACGCCTCCCGCTTCCTCTACGTAGGACACGTCACCACCTCGACCAACGGCCTCGACGCCCGCCTCCACCTGAGCTGCGGCCCAAGCACAACCGGCCGAGCCGAGGTAGTCGCAGGCCACCGCCCCCTCACGGCGGCCGACATCGTGCTGGGACACCGTCCAGGCTCACCGGGCGGCTGGCGCATGCCCAACCGGGTAGCCCTCATCGCCTGCGAAAGCGGCGGCGAAGCCCGCTTCGCCGAACCGGTCGGCCTGGTCGCCGCCGCGATTCACGCGGGAGCCGAGTACGTGACCGCAACCCGCTGGACCTTGCCAACGGACGCCGGCCTCCGCCGCTACGCCCCCAGGGTCACCCCCGAGACAACGGCCATCCCCGAAGTAGTCCTCGCTGTCAATGAGGCCCACCAAGCCCCCGACCCGGTAGCAGCCGTGAGCGCCTGGCAGCGAACCCACGCAGCCCAATGGGAAGCCCACGGCCGTCTCGAAAACTCCCCAATAATCTGGGCAGCCTTCGGCACCACCCACGGCTGACGCGGATCGCCCGGTCGGTATTGCTTCAGTCGGCCTGGCGCCGATAGCTGCCGGGCGGTGACCCGTACTGGCGCTTGAAGGCATGAGTGAAGGTGTACTGCGAGCTGTAGCCGACCTGCCGGGCGATCGTGTCGACAGGGGCGTCGGAGATGCGCAGGAGCCGGGCGGCGGTGGTCATCCTCCACCAAGTCAGGTAGGTGAGCGGCGGCTGGCCGACCAGTCGGGTGAATCGCCGGGCGAAGGCGGCACGGGACAAGCGCGCCTGCGCGCCCAGCTCCTCGACGGTCCACTGGCGACCAGGGTCGCCGTGGATGGCGCGCAGGGCGGGGGCGACGGCGGAGTCGCGCAGGGCCGCGGCCCAGCCGGTAGCGGCGTGGCCGGAAGCGTGCTGCGCTTCGAACCACGCGCGCAGGATGTAGAGCAGGAGCAGGTCGAGCAGCGTGAGCAGGATGGTGTCCGAGCCCGGGCGGGCGTCGCCGTCCAGTTCCACCCCGAGGAGTTCGACTGCGGCGCGCAGTTCCCGCTGATGCCCCACCCGCGTCGGCAAGTGGATGACCTCGGGCAGGTCGTTCAGAAGCGGATGCGGCCCGGAACTGTCCAGGAGATAAGCGCCGCAGAGCATGACGACCGTCGGGGGCCGATCGGCCGGTGTCTCGTCATCGCGGCCGCCATGGACTCCGGTGAGAGTTGAGGGCGGCTCGCTCACCGGGGTGGCGGGGTCATCGGCCAGGCCGTGTGCGGATCCGCGCGGCAGGAACACAACATCGCCCGGACCGAGCGCGATCGGGTCGCCCTGCGAGGGAAGCAGCCAGCACGTTCCCTGGAGCACGATGTGGAACCCCGCGGACGGCACCGCCGGAAACCGGTGGGAGAAGGGAGCGGACCTGGTCACCCGGCCCGAGTGCGGTCGACCGGTACGCGCCACACTCACCACGTCAGACAAGACGTCCACGCCGCCAGTGTAGCCAGCAACAGCCCGGCAAGACGATGGCGCAAGTGTAGGAGCGGTTCACGCATTCCATCGTCTTATGCGATCGACTTATGGTGCTCATGAGCTTGGCGACCGCACAGCTCCCGATGCGAGGAGACGACATGAAGATCGCCGTTTATGGTGCGAGTGGATACCAAGGAAAACTCGTGCTCACCGAACTGGCACGGCGCGGTATCGAGTCGGTCCTGGCCGGACGCAGTCTCGCCCGTCTGGACAAGGCAGCCTCGACGGTCGGCCTCTCCGACGCGGAACGGCGGGTAGCCGACACCGATGACCATGAGGCGCTGGTGAATGCGTTCCTCGACTGCGACGGGGTCATCAACTGCGCCGGTCCGTTCACCTCGTCAGGTGAGGCCGTGGTCCGCGCAGCGATCGCCGCCGGCTCTCACTACGTCGACACCTCGGGCGAGCAGCTGTACGTCAAGAAGATCTTCGACACCTTCGGAACAGCGGCGGAGAGCGCCGGAGTCAGCGTCGTCCCCGCAACGAACGACGGCTGCCTCCCGGTGGACCTCATGGCCCAGATCCTGGCCGACCGCCTTGGACCGGTCGAGGAGATCGTCACCACCCACATGGTCGTCGGGGGCGGTGCCATGTCACGCGGCTCGCTGCGCTCGCTGGTCGAGACGATCGATGCCATCAAAGCGGGGGGCTTCGCGTACTACGACGGCGACTGGCGGTCGGGGATGCCCGCCCGCCATACCGCGATCACACTGCCCGGACATTCGGAGGCGACCCCCGTGATGGCCTTCCCCGTGTCGGAGGTGGTCACCATTCCCCGGCACATACGCCTCCGGCACGTCGAGGGCCTGACGGAGGCGGCGTTGGGCGACCAGCTGAACGCCCCGCTCACGCCGGAGATCATTGAGAGCCTTCCGGAGGGACCCGATGAGGACAGTCGACGCGCCCAGCGTTTCACGTATGTGCTCGACGCCGTCAGCACCGACGGCCGGCGTGTCCGCGGCATCGTCCAGGGTCCCGATACCTACGGCACGACCGCGGTGATCGCCGTGGAAAGCGCCCGCCGGCTCATCGCCGATCCGGCCAAGCCCGGAGTGCTCGCCCCGGCGCAGGCCTTCCAGCCGATTGCGTTCCTCGACTTTCTGATCCCGCATGGAATCCAGTGGAACGTCGAGGGTCCCTCGGTTTGAGTTTCGGATCCGTCGGAACGGGAACTTAGGCGTTGAAGTCGAACTCGCCGTCTTTGGCCCCGGCGAGGAAGGCATCCCACTCGGCACGGGTGTAGACGATCACCGAGCCGTCGGGGTGATGAGAGTGCCGCACCGCGACCCGCCCTGAGCCATCAACCAGGGGACCGGCCTCCACGCACTGTCCATTGCCGCTCGTGCTGCGGGTGCTCTTGCGCCAGCGGATTCCAGCAAACTCGCCCACCGAGAGCTGCTGTTCGGTGCTCATCGCATCTCCTTCAATCGATCGGCGAGCAAGTCGCGCGACCGTTCCACGGATACTGCTTCTCGATCAAGATCCTGCCACACATCCTCAAAAACGCTCGCTTTGGGCTCCTCGACATATAGCCCTCCAACTCGGGTTTCGATATGAGCTACTGCCGGATATGGCTGCGGCAGATGGTAGAGGGTGAAGGTTCCTTCGGAGCCCTTGTGAGGGCGTGACTCCTCCGGTATGAAACGGATCGTGATATTGCCCTGCTCGGTGAGGTCCAACAGATGCCTGAGCTGCGCGCGTGTCACCTCCGGCGACCCCGTGATGCGCTTCAAGACGGAGACCTCGAAGATTGCTTCAATCTGCGGCGCAGCGTCTCCAACGAGAATCTTCTGGCGATCGATTCTGAGATCAGCCCACCGAGCGATCTGCTCAGCCGATTCGTGTCCGAACTTGAGTTCAGTGATCACGGCCGTGGCGTAGTCACGGGTCTGGAACAAGCCGTAGATGAGGAAGTGCTGGTAGGCCCGGATGCGACTGGCACGGCTCTCCAGCCAAGGCACATCGATGAAGTCCCTGCCGAAGTCGGCCTTGTGGCTGTCCCACCAGTCTCGCTGCCAGGCGTCCTCGCAGATCTGCTCCAAATCCGCGCGCTGCTGGGAGTCCGACACATCGTAGAGGGTCATGAGCGCTACCAGGTCGGCTCGCCGAAGCGGGTATTCGCCGTTCTCGTAGCGGCTCATGGTGCTCGCGTCTCGCTGGAGATACTCGCCTGCTACCCGCAGCGACATCTTCTTCGCCGTTCGCAGCTCTCGAAGTTTCTCGCCTAGCCACTGTGAGCGGAGGGAGGGTCCGGGTCCGGTAATGATCGCCATCGCTACTCCAAGCCTCTGTCGGGGAACCGACAGAAAGTTCTGGACCGGATCGAGTGAGGCAATATTGCTCGACTCGATGATGTGTGCCATGATACCAATCAGGCACGAGAAGCGCATCTTGGGATTCCAGGGATGGGGTTCGCGAGATGGGACATTTCATAGCCTTCGCAGAAGCCGACCGGGGCGGGGCCAAAGTTTGGACGCCGAGGCCCGCCCCGGTCTCAACAGACATCGGAGGTTGATCCGTGTCCTTGACCATTGTCGCGCACGGCCCCGACAATCCCAACCGAGATCGCGGGCCGGGTGTCCAGCTGATCCGAGGCACCTTCACCGACAAGCAAACCCACTTCACCGTCTGGAGCTCGGCGGTCGAAGCACCCGACTCCTTCCAGGTCGCGGTGACCAACAACCCAGCCGACCTCGTGCTCATCGTGTCCGGAGTCAACACCGGCATGCTCCACGCCACTTGGGGCGAGGATTGGCGCGCGTTCGTACCCGACTGGAAGGCCTGGTTCCAGGACACCGCCTTCAAGGTCTTCTACACCGGCCGCGCAGATGACCGTCCGACACCGGGGAAGGTGCGGCTCTGCGATGGCTGACTCTCCGAACTCCCCAAGCGAACTCGAATCCGGGCCGGGCCGGGAACCCGACCCGGAGCAACACCTGGACACCTCCGGATGGCTCGGCACCTTCCATCGCGGCCCTGCCGTCTTCTCGGTCTTCCGCGAGGTCGCGACCGATCACCCGCTGACCGCCTCCGAACACCGCGTCGAGTGCAACGACGGCGCCGGTCCGCGCGTCATCTGCCGGTTCTTCGATGAGCCCGAGCCGACAGTCGAATGGTTCGGCGCCTGGAAGAACGATCAGTGGTGCCCGTGGATCCTCAAGCGGGCGTTCCGACTCATCGCCGAACCCGAGAACACCTGAATCCTGCTCAGGTGGGAAACCCCGTGGGGCGGGGGGGGGGGGGGGGGGGGGGCCCCCCCCCCCGGGGGCCGGGGGGGGGGGGGGGGGGGGGGCCCGGGGGGGAGGTGAAGGA
>NZ_JAPZVR010000013.1:74107-113358 GCF_027622855.1 Glycomyces algeriensis
CCCCCCCCCCCACCCCCTCCGGTGGTGCCACCCCCGGGGGCCGCCCGGCGGCGGGGGCCCCCCCCCCCCCCCCCGGGTCCGCTCAGGCATGGATCTGGCGAGCCCGATGGGACTCTTAGGGTCGCCTCGAAGACTCCGCGATCATCTGGGCCGCCTTCGGCTGCGTTGCGAGCGGCTTCGCCGGTCCGCTCCCGTCGGACTCGAGCCGGCCTGGATGCGAATCGCCCGGTTCAGGCGGGAGCGGGCTCCGGCGGAACGCTCGGTCGGAGTCTGACGACCGCCGCTGCCCAAGCGCCGCAGGCGCAGAGCGCGAATGCCGCGGCGAAGTGCAGCAGGCCGCGGTGCAGGAACTCGTCGCCTGTCGATTCGATCGCGTAGGTGGTCAGCTCGCGGGTCGACCACAGGGGCAGGGCTTTCGCCAGCGCGCCTTCGGGATCGGCGATCATCTGCGTCGCCATGATGGCCAGCAGCGCCAATGCGCCCTCCAGTTCGCGTGGAAGCGCGAGGCTCACGACCGCGCCCAGGGGCGCGGCGACGAGCACGGTCGTCCCCAAGAGCAGCGCGACCGCCCAGAGCCGCTCGACGTCCTGCGCCACCGCGACGAGGACGAGGTAGGCGCCGGCGATCGTGAAGCCGGTACCGAGGAGGGCGAGTTGCCTGCCGAGGAGTAGCGCCGTGGGCGAGGCGCCGACGACGGCCAGCCTCCGGTCGAGGTGGCGCGAGCCGACGTGTGAGAACAGGGCGAGTGTCGCCACTGCCCAGCCGACTCCGAGGGCGAGGAAGCGCACGGCCTGGCCCGGTTCGTCGCTCCGGGCGGAGTAGAACGCCAGGGGCAGGGCGATGACGAGCAGGAGCGCCGAGCGCCTGCGTGTGAGTTCGCGCAGGCTGGTCCCTGCGATCGCGAGCAGCATCAGCGGTCCTCCGCGCCTTGGAGTTCGAGCAGGTGGTCGACCTTGTCGAGGTCGTGGAGCAGGTGCGTGACGACGAGGACGCCGGCGCCCGCATCGCGCCATGCGTACACCTGGGCCCAGAGGTCCAGATAGGAGTCCTGGTCGAAACCCTGGTAGGGCTCGTCGAGCAGGATCAGGTCGGGTCGGCTGAGCTCGCCCAGGACGACGTTGAGCTTCTGCTGGGTGCCGCCGGAAAGCTGGGACGCGACCACGCCCGCCCGGGGCCGCCAACCGAGTCCGGCTGCGAGGTGCGCGCCGGTGGCGACGGCTTTGCGGGCGCCCATGCGGTGCACCGCGCCGAAGAGGCGGAAGTGCTCCTCGGCGGTGAGGTACGGGGCGACGCCGTGCTGCTGCGGGGCGTACCCGATGCGAGCGGTGCGCTCGACGACGCCGCTGGTGGCCTTGATGGTTCCTGCGCAGATGTCGAGCAAGGTGGACTTGCCGGCGCCGTTCGCGCCGGTCACGGCGGCCACTTCGCCCGCGTGCAGTGTCAGATCGACGCCGCGGAGGACCTCGCGGCGGCGGTACCGCTTCGTGACGCCGGTCAGGCGCAGGACGACCGGGCCTTTGGCCCTGGCGAGCGGCGCGTTCAAGGGCGCGGGTCGGGCGGCACGGGCCACCGCGGTCGCGTACGCCGCCGCAGGCCCGAAGAGCTGCGCGGGGTGGCGTCTCGCTGCGATCGCCTCGGCGCGGCTGTCCTCCGAGATACGCTGCGCCTCAATGGGATCGACGCCTTGGTCGAGCAGTATGCGGATGAAGGAGCCGTGCCATTCGTCGCCGGTCATGCGGTCTCCACCTCGGCGAGGTCAGCGCGGTCGGCGATGCGGTCCATGGCCTGGCGGAACTCCCGCCAGACGGCGACCCGCTCGTCGGCCGCGACCCGGCCTTCGGCGGTCAGCCGGTAGTACTTGCGTCGCGGCCCGACCGCCGAGGACACCCAGTCCGCCTGGACCAGGCCTTGCTTCTCCAGTCGCAGCAGCGACGGGTAGAGCGTGCCGCCGGGGATCTCCCCGAAACCCGACTCGGCGAGCCGCTGCGCGAGCCCGAGTCCGTAGTCGCGGCGTTCGCCCAGCAGGCACAGCAGGCAGAGGTCGAGGAATCCGTGCAGCCATTGCTGCCTCATCGCATCCAGCATGCTAGGTAGCCTAACTGACTACCGCTAGATAGAGAGACTGGGTACTAGGCTTCCGCCGTTCCCGTCCCACTGAATCCCACTCGGGTGGAACAGCAAAGCCGGTCGATCCGCTTGTGGATCGACCGGCCGAGCGGCAGATCAGGCGAGGTCGCCGAGGAGCTGACTCGGCTCACCCTCAAGAGAGAGAGCGTCCAGGATCGTGAGGAGTTGGTTCTCCTCGTACCGGAAGTGGGTCTCCATGACCGCGCCGATGCCGTCGAGGTGGCGGTGGAGTTCGTCGGGGTCGGCGCCGGAGTCCATGGCGGCGCTGAGCTGGCCGATGAGGTGCTCGAGCATGTTGTGGTCGGTCATGAGCTTCGCGATCACGGGCTTGAGTTCGGGATGTTCGGCGATGACCTGCGGGAAGAGCCCGCCGTCCTCGCTGCGGTGGTGGCCGCTGAGGGCCGAGCAGAAACCGCGGCAGAACAGGAGGAGATCCTGTCCAGTGGACGCTTCGAATTCGCCGTCGATGGAGCGGCGGGCGAGGTCGAGGGCCTTGCGGAGGCTCTGGTGGACGTTGCGGAGCTGGGTGCTGAACGCGACCAGGCGGTCGGTGTCGGAACTGATTGAGCTGTCTCCTTCGATCACGGCGCCGGCCCGGAGGCGGACGCCGCGAGCGATATTACCCGCGGGTGCCCGGGAGGCCTATGATCCGGATCATGACCGATCTTCTCCCTCTTCACCGCCAGACGATGACGATCGCGACCGCGGTCGTCCAACAGGTCCGCGAAGACCAGCTCCGCGCGGCGACCCCTTGCGCCGGTTGGGATGTCTCGCAGCTGCTCGCCCACATGATCGGGCAGAACCACGGCTTCGCCTCGGCCGCCCGCGGCGAGGTGTTCGACCCGGCCGCCTGGGCCGACCGGCCCGTCGCGACCGCGCCGGGCGAGGCCTTCGCGGCCTCGGCCGCCGAAGTCGTCGACGCGTTCACCTCTGAGGGCGCGCTCGAGCGGGACTGGCCGATCCTCGTGGGCGCCGACAAGTCCGTCCAGGTCGCCGGCAAGCAGGCCCTGGGCTTCCACTTCATCGACTATGTCGTGCACGCCTGGGATGTGGCCGTGTCGATCGGACTCCCAGTCGAGTTCGACGACGACCTTCTCGACGCGGTGCTGCTGCTGGCAGCGGAGGTGCCCCTGGACGGCCCGACCCGCAACGGTCCCTACGCGCCGTTCGCGCCGGCAGTCCCCATCGGCGCGGGCCAAGGCGACCTGGACCGGCTCCTCGCGATCCTCGGCCGCGACCCCGCCTGGAAGCCCGCACAGCAGCAATAAGTCGACTCAACTCAAACTCGTATGCCAACCACCCTCGCGGGAGTTATCCACAGGCAGCGAACTCGTTGTTGCCGCCTCGATGCAACCCATGACAGTGTTGATGTATGCGCAAGAACAGCAGCAACACCGCCCTCACCGCCGCTATCCACAGGGCGCTGTCCAGCATGGAACAGCACTGCCGGAAGTTATCCACAGGCAGAAACTTTCTGTTGCGGGTCAACTCCAAGGCGTGTCAGCCTTGATACAAAAAAGCCATCTGGCCTTGCGGGATGGCGGCGACACAAAGGGATTCGCGAACGTCGCCATACCGAGACCGCGCGCGGGAACCCACTCGCGCGCGGTCCCCGCACGGGCCACCCCTCCTCCGCGGAGGAACACCAGTGGGCGGCCGGACACACCAGCCCGGCCGCCCGTCAGTTTCACTGCCGCGGACTTATCCGCCGAAGAGCCGCTGGAGTTCCCGCTTGAGGATCTTGCCGCTCGGGCCGAGCGGCAGCGCCTCGACCAGGTGGACGACGCGCGGGTACTTGTACGCGGCGATCTTCGCCTTCACGTACGTGACCAGCTCGGCCGGGTCGGGATCGGCGCCTTCGACGGGCACGACCGCGGCGTGCACTTCCTGGCCGCGTTCGGGATGTGGCACACCGAAGACCGCCGCGAGGGCCACGGATGGATGGCGGGAGAGCACGGCCTCGACCTCGGTCGGGTAGACGTTGTAGCCGTTGCGGATGATCATGTCCTTCTTGCGGTCCACGATCTGGATCACGCCGCCCGCGTCGACGGTGCCCAGGTCGCCGGTGCGGAACCAGCCGTTCACGATCGCCGCCGCGGTGGCGTCGGGGCGGCCGAGGTAGCCCTTCATGAGGTTGTGACCGCGCACCACGATCTCCCCCAACGCTTCCGGCGGCAGCAGGTCGATGCGGTCCTCGGTCTCCGGGTCCGCGACCGCTATGTCGACGCCCCAGATCGATCTGCCGACAGTGCCGGGCCGGATCGGTTCGGACACGAGGTTGAAGCTGGCCACCGGCGAGGTCTCGGTGAGGCCGTAGCCTTCGTGGACCTGCGCGCCGTAGCCGGCTTCGAACGCCTCCAGCAGTGCGGTCGGCAGCGGCGCGCCGCCGGAGATCGCGTACCGCAGCGGCGGGCGGTCGGCGGTGCGGTTCGCGGCGGCGACCATCGCGGCGTAGTTCGTGGGCACGCCCGCGAACACCGTGGCCTGGTGTCGCACCAGGAGCGCCAGCGCCTCGTCGGCGTCGAACTTCGGCAGCAGGATGATCGCCGCGCCCCGCCGGAAGCCGGCGTTCAGCACCACCGTCTGCCCGAAGGTGTGGAAGAACGGGAGTCCGCCGTAGAGCACGTCGTCGGGCCGGTAGTCCCAGGTGTCGATGAGGCAGGTGTGGACCTGCTCGACCACCGCGAGGTGCGAGCCGACCGCGCCTTTCGGGGTGCCCGTGGTGCCCGAGGTGTACAGGATCGTGGCGGCGGCGAGCGGATGGACCGAGGCGTAGCGTTCGATCGGTTCGGCGGCCGCGGCCTCGTCTTCGAGGCGCGCAACGGGTTCGCCGTCGAGCTCGAAACCGGGCGGGGCGAGCACGGTGAGCAGCGGGACCCCTGCCAGCGCGGCCGCGGGGGCGGCTTCGCCGAGGAACGGGGCGGCGGCCACGACCAGGTCGACCTTGGCGTCGTCTAGGACGAACCGGATCTCTTCGGTCTTGAACAGCAGGTGCACGGGGACGACGATCGCGCCGAGTGCGAGGGCCGCGTAGTAGACGCGGGGGAAGTCGGGCACGTTCGGGACGATCATCGCCATCCGTGATCCCGGGCCGATGCCGCGGGCCGCGAGGGCGCCGGCGTAGGCGCGGGTCTGGTCCCACAAGGTGCCGTAGGTGATGGTCTGGTCCATGAAGTGCAGGGCTGGGGCTTCGGGGCGGCGGCGCGCGGATTCGGCGAGGATCGCGGCGATCGAGAGGGTCCCGTGGCCGGGGCCGTCGATTGCGGCGTCGTGTCGGGCGCCGTGGGGGGCGTCGGACTGGTGCGTCATTGCACGTCTCCTTCGTTCAGCGCTAATCCTGCCCTGCCGGGCGGGGTCGTGTCATCGTCCGGAGGCGAGCCATGCCGTGGGGTCGCGGCGGATGCGGTCGACGACGGCCATTGCGGCGCCGATCGCGGCGGCGTCGGGGCCGAGTGTCGCGGGGCGCACGGTGATCGGGGCCCAGCGGGCGGAGAGGACGCGCTGGTTGATCTCGGTTTCGACGCCGGTGATGAGCCAGGAGGAGAGGAGGGCGAAGCTGCCGCCGAGGAGCACGGTGTCGATGTCGAGGAGGTTGAGGACGTTGGCGATCGCGATGCCGAGGGCGGTGGCGGCGGTGTCGAGGGCGGCGATGGTCTCGGGGCGGCCGGCGTCGGCCCAGGTGAGGAGTGCGGCGTCGGCGGTGAGGCCGTCCGGGAGGGTCTGGCCGTCGAGGATGGCGGCGAGGCTGGCGTAGGTCTGGAGGCAGCCGCGTGAGCCGCAGCGGCATGGTTTGCCGTCGGGGTCGACGGTGACGTGGCCGAGTTCGCCGCCCCAGCCGTGGGAGCCGCGCATGAGGCGGCGGTCGAGGATGATGCCGGCGCCGATGTCGAGTCCGCCTGAGATGTAGAGGAAGTGGTCTGGGGTGGCGCGGTGGAGTTCGCCGCGGGCCGCGAGGTTCGCCTCATTGTCCACATTGGTGGGGAGGTCGAGGTGGCGGAGGTGTTCGGCGAGGAGCGCCCCCGCGTCGACGTCGCGCCAGTCCAGGGAGGGTGCGGTGCGGACGATGCCGTCGTCGGTCGGGCCGGGCACGGCGAGGGTGGCGGTGACGACTGTGAGGCCTTCTGCGGCTGCGGCTTCGGCGGCTTCGGTGGCCATGCGGCCCAGGCGTTCGAGCACGGCCGGGGCTTCGGTGTCGTCGCACGGCGCGTAGGCGAGGTAGCGCACTGTGCCGCTCAGGTCGACGACGCATGCGGCGAGGCCGTCGGTGCGGATGTCGAGTCCGAGTCCGGCGGGTCCGCTGCGGGAGAGCGTGAGTCCCATGCGGGGTCGTCCGGCGCGCCCGTCCGGGGTCGCGCCGGTCTCGGTGACGAGGCGTCCGGCGATGAGCTCTTCGACGATTCGGGTGATCGTGGGCCGGGTCAGGCCTGTGGCGGCGGCGAGTTCGGTGCGCGAGACGGGGGCGTCTGCGGCGAGCACGTGCCGGAACACGAGCTCGAGGTTCAAGGCGCGCAGGCGTTCCTGCCGGGCGGGGTCGTTGGAGCGCGCGGCGTTCATGCCGGGGGCCGCGCTGCGTCGGCGAGCGCGGCGGCCGCGTCCTCGGTCAGGTTGCCGTCTGCCACGACAGCGAGGATATGCCGTTCGATCTGCTGGCCCGGCTCGAGTACCAGTGGACGGTCCCATGTGAGCGATGAGCCGACGCCGAGGTAGTCGCGGGCGCGCACGAACCACCGGTCCTGGGCGGTGGTCGGGTCGGCGGGCACGAACAGCATCGTCCACATTGCGCCACTGCTCGTGCCGGAGACGCTGAGCCAGGGCGCGGTCGTCCCGTGCACGGCTCGGACTCCGGTCCCGGCCGGGCTCTGCACCCGTACCTGTCCGTTCACGGCCGGGCCGCGCCAGAAGAACCCGCCGTACCCGGCGCCGACGCGCCCGAGCGACGCCGGGCTGCGGATCGGCAGCGGCCGGTCGGTGGCGTTCGTGAGCCGTGTCTGCACCGAGAGCGTCCACGCCTCGGAGGACAAAGGGCCGCAGGCGATCGCGCGCCGCTCGCTCAACAACGCGGCGCCTTGCCCGTCGACCCAGTGCAGGGTGTGGGCCAGTTCCGATTCGGTGTGCCGCAGCCAGCGCCGGTGGCGCTGGGCGCCGTGGTCGTCGAGCCAGGCGGGGCCGTGCCCGGCGACGAAGGTGCGGCCGCCCCAGAAGTTGCGGCCGCCGATGTCCGGTGCGGCGATGCTGATCCCGAGCTGGTGCGTGTGCGAATGCGGCCGGGCGTCGGTCACCGTGGTGCCCGCGAGGGTGCGGACGGGGTGGAGGAAGGGGCGGGGCGCGGTGGAGGCGGGGAGGTCCGATCGCCACACGTAGTCGGCGACGTCGCGGCCCTCGACCTGGAGCCGGACGGGCTGGCCGGCGTCGAGTGCGCGGGCAGTGCCGGAGTGCTCCATTGCGGCTCCAATCACTTAGGCCTCGCGGGGTGCGGGGCTCGCCGCGACGGCGTCGACCAGGTCTTCGATCGCTCGCGGGCCGAGGTCGCCGTCTGCGACTACCGTGATGATACGACGCCTGGGGCCTTCCCCCGGGGCGGCCGTCAAGGGGGCGGTCCAGGCGAGCGCGGGGCCGGCGCCGAGGTAGTCGGCGCCGCGGACGAACCACGGGTCGCGTTCGGCCTGGCGGTTGATGAGGACGAGGGTCCAGGGCGTGGGGCCGCTGTTGCGGAATGCGAGCCAGGGCGCGGTCGAGCCGTGGAGGTGTTCGATGCCGGTGAGTCCGGGGCCGAGGACGGTGGTGTCGCTCTCGCCGCCGGGCGCGCGCCAGAAGAATCCGCCGTATCCGGCGCCGGTGCGGCCCTTGGCGCCTGGGCTGGAGATGTCGAGCGGTTCGGGTGTCAGGTTGTGTAGGGAGTACCGGAAGTCGAGTGCCCATGCGCGGTGGTCGAGGGGCCGGGCGGCGATGCGTCGCCGTTCGCGTAGGAGCATGGTCCGGTCGGGGCCGATCCAGTGGAGTTCGTGGGCGAGGACGGTGTCGGTCCGGGTCTCCCACCTGTGGTGGCGCTGCACGCCGTGGTTGGGGAGCGGCAGCGAGCCTTTGCCGTGCACGTAGGTGCGTCCGCCCCAGAAGTTGGCGCCGCCGGCGTCGGGCACGGCGAGGCTGACGCCGAGGTGGTGGAGGTGGTCGGGCGGCATCGCTTCGGTCACGGCGGTGCCTGCGAGGGTGCGCACGGGGTGCAGGAAGGGTCTGGGCGACAACGTGTTCGGTACGTGCGGTCGCCAGACGTACTCGGCGACCGTGCGCCCGCCGAGCATGAGCGGCACGGTCTGTACGAGGGTGTTCGGGTCATGCATCGGTGTCCGCCGCAGTGACGCGCACGGCGTCGAACGAGGCGGAGCCCTCGCCAGTGGCGAACAGGCCGAGCGCGGCCCCTACCCAGCGTCCTTCGGTGGCTTGGAACGCCTCGCCGACCGGCTGCGTGGCCTCGCCGGGCAGGTGCGCGAAGAACTGGCAGCGGCCGGTGGCGTCGACTTCGACGCCGACCGTGACCGCAGGGGCATCGAGCGGGAACGGGCTGCCGTTGTCGTGCGGCGGTTCGCCGTCCTGGGCGGTGCGGCAGGTGACGACGGTGCCGTTTTCGGTGCGGGCCAGGCCGATCCAGGCGTAGTCGTCGCCGACGACGGCGAGACCGGCGGTCGCACCGGGTTCGGCGTCGAGGCGCATGGTCGTCTCGGCCCGGCACCCGCCGTCGGGGAGGCGCTGGCCGAGGAGGTTCGGGAGGAACCGCAGGTCGGGATCGACATGGGGGACGCAGGTCAGTGTGAGGCCGGAGCCGGTTGCGGCCCAGCCGGGTTTGGGGTTGGCCTGCCAGGCCCATTGCGGGCCGATGCCCGTGGCGAAGTCGTCGGAGGTGGCGGGCGCGGCGGGCGTCTCGCCTTGCAAGGGCTTGGGGTGCACGGTGACCGGGCGACCCTTGTCGCCGATGACGGGCCAGCCGTCGTCGTCCCATCGCATCGGCTGGAGGTGGACGACGCGACCGAACACGCCCTTGTCCTGGAAGTGCAGGAACCAGTCGTCGCCGCCTTGAGTGGTCACCCAGGCGCCCTGGTGGGGCCCGTTGATATCGGTGTCGCCCTGTTCGAGGACGATGCGCTCCTCGTATGGGCCGAGGGGGTTGCGGGATCGGAAGGCGGACTGCCAGCCGTCCGCGACGCCGCCGGCGGGGGCGAAGATCCAGTACCAGCCGTCGCGTTCGTAGAACTTGGGTCCTTCGAGGGTGCGGTAGCCGGGCAGCTCGTCACCGTCGATGACCACGGCGCCCGCATCGAGGAGTTCGGTCGCGTCCTCGCTCATGCGGTGCACGGTGAGGCGGTTGTTGATGCCGGCGCGGCTCTTGGCCCAGCCGTGCACCAGGTACGCCGAACCGTCCGACGCCCATAGTGGACAAGGGTCGATGAGTCCCTTGCCGCCCTTGAGGAGGTGCGGGGTGGTCCACTTCCCCGCCGGGTCTTCGGCGCTGGTGACGAAGAGTCCCCGGTCGGGGTCGGGGTAGACGATCCAGTACCGGCCGGCGTGGTGGCGCAGGGCCGGGGCCCAGACGCCGCCGCCGCGCTGCGGCGTGCGGAAGTCGGCTTCGGGCACGAGCCGGTCGAGGGCGTGGCCGATGATCGTCCAGTTCACGAGGTCGCGGCTGTGGAGGACCGGCAGGCCCGGCACGCGGTGGAAGCTCGAGGCGATGAGGTAGTAGTCGTCGCCGACGCGGATCGCGTCGGGGTCGGACCAGTCGGCTCGCAGGACCGGGTTGCGGTAGGTGCCGTCGCCGTTGTCGGCGGTGCTGTGCCGCAAGAGGAAATGGCTCAAGGTGTTCCTGTTCGTGGTGCGGGCCGCTATTTGAGGCCGGTGGTGGCGATGCCTTTGACCAGGTATTTCTGCCCAGCGATGAAGAAGCCGATGATGGGCGCGAGGGAGAGCACCGACATCGCGAACATCTGGCCCCACTGGGACTGGCCCTCGGAGTCGATGAACTGGCGCAGCGCGAGCGGCACGGTGTACAGCTCCGGGTCGGTCAGGTACAGGAGCGGTCCGAAGAACTCGTTCCACACGGAGATGAACGTGAAGATCGCGGTGGTCGCGAACGCGGGGCGGCACAGCGGCAGGATGATGCTCCAGAAGGTGCGGAACGGTCCGCAGCCGTCGATGCGGGCCGCGTCGTCGAGCTCCTGCGGGAGCGAGCGCATGAACTGCACCATCAGGAAGATGTAGAACGCGTTGGTGGCCAGGAAGTTCGGGACCAGGAGCGGGTAGTACGTGTTGAGCCACCCGAGTTTCGCGAACAGGATGTACTGCGGGATGAGCAGCACGTGCCCGGGGAGCATCATCGTGCCGAGCATGAGCGCGAAGAAGAGCTTGCGGCCGGTGAAGTTGAGGCGCGCGAACCCGTACGCCGCGAGGGAGCAGGAGAACAGGTTGCCGACGATGCTGAGCACGACGATGATGATCGAGTTCGAGAAGTAGATCCCGAAGTCGTACTCGAGTGCGTTCCAGCCCTCGGTGTAGTTCGACGGGCTCCATTCGGCCGGCCACAGCGAGAGGTCCTCGAAGATGAGGCCGTTCGGTTTGAGCGAGCTGGAGACGAGCCACAGCAGCGGGTACATCATGACCAGGCCGATGACGCACAGGATCACGTGGCGGGAGAAGCGGCTCTTGCGGGTGCTGCCGAACCGCTCGATGAGCGCGTCGGCGTCCTCATTGGGTTTGGCGGCCCGAGGGGTTTGCAAGGTCTGAGACATGGGTGGGACCTCAGCTGTCGTAGTTGACCCAGTACTTGGCGGTGAAGAAGGTGATCGCGGTGAACACGGCGATGATCACGAGCAGCGTCCAGGCCATCGCCGAGGCGTAGCCCATGTTGAACTGGCCGAAGCCCTGCTGGTAGAGGTACAGGTTGTAGAACAATGTGGAGTTCGCCGGTCCGCCGCCGCCGTTGTTCATGACGAAGCCCTGCGTGAACGTCTGGAACGAGGCGATGAGCGACTGGATCAGGTTGAAGAAGATGATCGGGCTCAGCAGCGGCAGGGTGATGGAGCGGAACCGCCGCCATTTGGAGGCGCCGTCGACGGCGGCGGCCTCGTAGTACATGACGGGGATCTGCCGCAGCCCGGCCAGGAAGATCACCATGGGCGAGCCGAACGTCCAGATGTGCAGGATGATCAGCGTCGTGAGGGCGTAGTCGGGGTCGGAGGTCCAGGAGATCGCGTCGATCCCGAACCAGCCGAGGAACGCGTTCACGATCCCGTCGAACCCGAACACGTAGCGCCACAAGAGGACGACGGCGACGCTCGCCCCGAGGAGCGAGGGCAGGTAGAACACGGCCCGGTACCAGGGCAGGCCCCGGATGCCGCGGTTGAGGATCATCGCCACGCCCAGGGCGGCCGCGAGCGAGAGCGGCACGGACACGAACGTGTAGACGAACGTGACCTTGAGGGACTTGAGCAGCACTGGGTCGCTGAACATGTCCGCGAAGTTCTCCAGGCCGATCCACTTCGGAGCGTTCAGCAGGTTGTAGTCGGTGAACGCGAGGTAGAGCGACGCGAAGAACGGGACGATCGTGAAGAGCATCCCGATGAACCAGGGCAGCAGGAACAGGTAGCCGGCGCGGTCTTTGCGCACCCCCCTGCGCCGCTTTGTCTGCGGCGCAGGAGGGGCGACCGCCCCCGGCATGACGGCGGTCTCGGTCGACGTGGTGGTCACCCTTCGATCGCCGCCGTGGCCTCGGCGATGAACTGGGCGGCCCCGTCGGCGGGCGACTGGCGGCCGAACTCGACTTCGACGGCGATGACGTCGAGGAAGTCGGCGATCGCGCTGCCGCCGGGCGGGTACGTGTAGGAGCGCGGCAGGTCCTCGCCCTGCAGGCCCATGAGGTACTCGGTCGCGGTCAGGTCGTCCGGCTCCAGCGAGTCCTTGATCTCCTCGGCCACGGCCGAACTCGCGGGCACGCCGCGGGTGGTGCCGGTCGCGAGCGAGGCCTCCGGGTCGTTGGTGAGGAAGTCGAGGAGCTTCACGGCCTCCTTCGGGTGCTTCGAGGCCGCGGCCACGGACCACAGGTGCGGGCAGTCAACCGATTGCCCGCGCCGGACTGCCTGCGTCTCACCGGGAATGCGGAGGAGCGCGAGGGTCCCGCCGCAGGCCTCGTTGTAGCCCAGGAAGTTGTTCGTCGGGATGATCTGCGACGCGAGCTTGCCCTGCGCGATGTACGACTGGTCGGCGCCGCCGCCGATCTCCTCGAAGAAGCCCGCGGGCGGGTAGGCGCCGGACCGGCGCATCCCGTCGGCCAGGTTGAACCAGGCCTCCATCGTGGCCGCGGTGACCCCGAGCTTCCCGTCCTCCGTGAAGAGGTCCTCGCCCTGCTGGCGGACCCAGACCACGAGGTTCTGGAGCGTCTGCACGTCGTAGCCGGTGCCGTAGACCTCCTGGCCGGAGGCGTCGCTGATCGCCTGCGCGAAGGCCGCCAGGTCGTCCCAGCTCCACGTGTTCCCGTCCGGGACGGCCACACCGTACTGCTCGGCGAAGTCCTTGCGGATCACGAAGCCGACCGCGTTGAGCCCGGCCGGCACCCCGAACACGCTGCCGTCCACTTCGGCCAGATTGGCCGCGTTCTCGCTGAGGCCGCTCAGGTCGATGTCGTCGGCGTACTCGTTGAGGTCCAGGAGCGCGCCCCGGTCGGCGTACTCGCGCAGGGAGTCCATGCGCATCGCCATGAGGTCCGGCGCGTCGTTCGCGGCGAAGCGGGTCGCGAGCTTGTCCTGGTACGGACCGGAGTCCTGGTACTCGACCTTGATCGTGATGTCCGGGTTGGCCTCCAGGAAGACGTCGAGCGCCGCCTGGGTCTTCTCGGCCCGGGTGGCGTCGCCCCACCAGACCATGTTGAGGGTGACGCCGTCACCGCTCTCGTCATCACCGCCCCCGCCGAAGCCGCGCCCGCAGGCGGCGAGCCCGGGGACGGCGGCCAGGCCGAGGCCGGAGAGCTTGAACAGGTTGCGGCGGTTGAGCTCCGAATTGGAGGCGGGGGGTCGTTCAGTGGTCACGCTGGTGGTCCCTTCACACGGACGAGGGGTCGGGCCATCGATCGGACTCGATGAGTGGGACCAGGCTAGGACCGCGCACGGGGTTATGTCAAGTCATGAAAAAAATTAAATGGAAGTTTCGGCAACCCATTGACGCAAATCGATGACCGTGCTTAGGCTGGGCCCTGCAGACGCCCACCCTCCACCGATAGGAGCGTCACATGAACCCTTCCGAGACAGGGCTTCAGCGCCGCCGGAGGCTGCGCCGCGCCCTCGTCGCGGCCACTGCCGCCGCGGGCCTGGTGCTCGCCGGGCTCGTCACCGCCACCGCCCTCCCGGGCGCGAACGCCGTCCCGCCGAGCCGCCCCAAGCAGGGCTGGTCCGACACGGCCGACGGCTTCGCGTCTCTCCCCGGACTGGGACGCGGCCCCACCACGGGCGGCGCCGCCGGCGAGACGGTCACCGTCGACACCATGGAAGAACTCAACCGCTACGTCACGGCCGCCGAGCCGTACGTCATCCAGGTCGCGGACGCGATCAACATCGACCCCAAGGGCACCGAGCTCAAAGTCGCCTCGAACAAGACCATCATCGGCGTCGGCACCGCGGGCGAGATCGTCGGCGGCGGGTTCTTCCTCGGCACCGGCGTCCACAATGTCATCATCCGCAACCTCACCATCCGCGACACCCTCATGCCCGAGGACGACCCGGACGACAAGGACTTCGACTACGACGCGATCCAGCTCGACACCGCCGACCACATCTGGATCGACCACAACACCCTCACCCGCATGAACGACGGGCTCCTCGACAGCCGCAAGGACACCACGTTCCTCACCGTCTCCTGGAACCGGTTCTTCGACAACAACAAGACCTTCGGGATCGGCTGGACGCCCAACGTGACCGCGCAGATCACCATCCACCACAACTGGTTCAAGAACACCGTGCAGCGCAACCCGAGCGCCGACAACATCGCGAACCTGCACATGTACAACAACTACCTGCAGAACGCCTCCGCGTACGGCAACTACGTGCGCGGCGCGACCAGCGCGGTGATCGAGAACAGCTACTACGAGGGCACGCACAACCCGTACTACACCGTCGCGGGCGAACTGGTCCAGCGCGGCAACATCACCGTCGACTGCACCTGGGACGACGTGATCCGCGAGCAGGGCGACGCGTTCGACCCCCGCGACTTCTACGACTACAAGGCCGATCCGGCAGCCGCCGTTCCGGCGCTCCTCAGCGAATTCAGCGGACCGCAGCCCGAGATTGGGACCTGAGCTGCCGGGGTGCTCCTAGATAGACACCGCCGTTGAATTCGGCGGCGGCCCCCCGGGGGGGGGCCCCGCCCCCGGGGGCGCCCCCCCCGGGCCCCCCCCCCCGCCCGGGGCCGCGGGTGTACCGGAGCGCTAGGGCAGGAAGTGCGCGGGCGCGTCCTCGCGTCGGAAGAACGCCAGCCGGGCGGTCTTGTGCGGCATCTGGATCTCCGGGCCGAACGTGAAGCCGCTGCGGCGCATGCGGGCCGCGGCCTGCTCGTTGCGGGCGTCCGGTTCGACCACGATCCGCAGGTGCTTCGGGTCGGCGAACAGGAATCCGGCGATGACGCCCATGAGGACGCCGGTGAACCCGGCCTGGGCGCTGCCGCCGGCGGGGGCGATGAGCAGGTGCATGCCGAAGTCGCCGGGCTCGACCTCGTAGCACTCGCCCACGGGGTCGGCGTCGGGCTCGTAGGTCTGCAGCAGCGCGATCGGCTCGCCGTCGCGCAGCATCAGGTACGCGTGGTGGGTGTCGAGGGCGTCGAGGTACTCGTAGATCTCGAGCACGTGCTCGCGCGAGTGCTCGGTCATCCCCCAGAACCGGGCGCGCTCCTGGGTGACCCAGCCGTGGACGAGGTCGAGGTCCTCGGCCGGATTGAGTGGCACAATGGACACGGTGCCGAACCCTTCCGGCTTCTTCTCGAACACTGCCGGGCGGTCGATCACGCGGTACTCCTCCTCCAGTCGCGCCCAGTCGGTGACGACGGGGACGAGTTCGCCGTCGCGCCAGAGCGGGAACTGGTCGCGCTGGTGCGGACCGGGGGCGCCGGCAGCTCCGAAGGGGACGATCCAGCGACTCTGCTCGCGGTCGGCGAGGTCCCAGACCCAGCGGGCGGCGGGGCCGCCGCTGTAGTCCTCGGTGAGGCCGGGGATGCCGGAGGCGGCGAGGACGCAGTCGAGGTCGCCGCCGCCGCCAGCCAGGGGCTCGACGGGGGCGGTGCCCTCGGGCAGGTGCTCCCAGGGCTTGAGCCGGTGGGCCTCGCCCCAGGGGGCGAAGTCGTCCGCGGCGACCTCGGCGAGGGCGGCGGCGAGGACCCGGTCGCGCGCCGCCGGGCCGATGTAGGCGAGGACGTGCTCGATCACGAAGCCGATGCGGTTGCGCACCAGGAACCACGGCTGGTACATCGGCGGTGTGCCGTCCGGGACGGTGAGGGCGGCGAACTCCGGCAGGTCGGCGAGGCGCCGCGCGGTGGCGGCGCGGAGGGCGGCGAACGCGGTGGCGTCGGCGCTGCCGGCGTCCATGTGGCGGTCCCAGGCGAGCAGCCGGTCGAGGAGCTTCGCGGCGTCCGGTGCGTGTGCGAGGCCCGCCAGGGGGCCGAGGAGCACTTGGGTGCTCGGCTGGAGCGTGTCGGTGTGGACGGCGGCCATGTCTGCGGCGGTCCAGTCCGCGCGGTCGCGCAGGAGTTCGCGGATGCGGTCGGCCCGGTGGGGCGGGCAGAACTCGAGGCCGAGCGGGGCGGCGAGGCCGCGTTCGTTGGCCATGGCCTCGAAGCGGTCGATCGGCTTGCGGGGCATGGGCTTCCATCCGGTCCAGGCGTGTTCGGGTGCCCAGGCGGGGACGGGGTGGCGGCGGTTGCGCTCGTCGCGGTCGGGGACGCGCCCGGCGACCCGGTGGAGGGTGCCGCCGGCGGTGTCGGCGGCCATGACGACGTTGACCGGGAGGACCCAGTGGTCCATCGCGGCGTCGACGTCGGCCGCGGTGCGGGCGCGCAGGAGCTTCGGGAGGGCGTCGAATCCGAGGTCGGGCAGCGCCTGGAGGGGGCCGCGGAAGCTGAAGCGGCCCTTGGCGTCCTCGCCGACGACGGGCCCGCGGGCGGTCACGACGACGTCGACGTGCTCGTCGGCGCCTCCGGCGACCGCGAAGGTCTCGGTGCGGACGGCGGCGGGCTCCCAGCCGTCGGGGCCGAGCGCCTCGACCGTGCCGTCCGGGTGGCGGCGCAGCTGTTCCCGGTAGACGTCCTGGGTGTCGGCCATGGCGTTGGTGATGCCCCAGGCCACGCCACCGGTGTGTCCGAAGTGGGCGATGCCGGGGACGCCTGGCACGGCGAGGCCCACGACGTCGAATTCGGGGCAGGCCAGGCGGATCTGCTGGTACGAGCCGGGCAGTTGGAGGGAGCGGTGCGGGTCGCCGGCGAGGATCGGCAGGCCCGAGGCGGTCATCGTGCCGTCGACGAGCCAGGCGTTCGAGCCGGTCGGCTCCGGCCCGTCGAGCGCGAAGGCGGCGACGGCCGCCTCCCCCAGGGTGTCCCGCACCAGTTCGCGCCAGAGCTTGCCGGGGAAGCCGACGCCGAAGAGGAGGTGCTCCCCGTACCAGAGGGCGAGCGGCGTCCAGGGCTCCCAGGGCGCGGGGGGCGCGTCGAGTTCGGGCGCGCGCCGGGCGCCCTCGGCGAGGCCCGCGTTGACGCCGGCCACGTAGCTCCGGACCCATGCGGCGGTGCCGGCGTCCAGCGCCGCGAAGGCGGCCTTGGCGGAGGGGACGACGCAGGCCTGCCGGACGAGGCGGTCCCAGTGGATCCAGTCGGCGCCCAGCACGGCCGCGGTGTCGCCGGCGGCGCGCCTGCGGCCGATCTCGATCTGCCAGGCCCGGTCGCGGGCGGCGTTGGCGCCTTGGGCGAACGCCAGCGCGTTCGCGTCCGGGGCCTGCAGGTGGGGGATTCCCAGGGCATCCCTGAAGCACACGAAACTCATAGTTAGGTTAGTCTAACCTAAGCATAAGGTTATTGATCTTCACTGGGATGCGGAAAGGGTTCGAACATGGGGCACGGCTGGGAGGGCGCGGTACTGAAGCTGCTGCGCGCCAAGGACTTCACGTTCACCGTCACGGGCGCGACGCAGATCACCGAGCACTACCGGCGGCTCACGTTCACCGATGGCGGCCTCCTCGCCGAACTGCCGCTGCACCCGACGATGTGGGTCCGGCTGTGGTTCGACAACGACGGCAAGCCGCACCAGCGGGGCTACACGATCGTCGACCCCGACGCTGAGAACGGCACGTTCGCCATCGAGTTCGCGCTGCATCAGGGCATCGCGAGCGACTGGTCGCGGCAGGTCGAGCCGGGCGGCGCCATTCAGGCCACGGTCTACGGCACCGGCTTCGAACCGCTCGACCCCGCCCCGGAGCGACTCCTCATCGTGGGCGATGCGGCTTCGCTTCCGGCCGTGAACTCCCTGCTCGACGCGTTCCCCGGGACGCCGGCGACGATCTGGTTCGAGACCGCGTCCGATGACGAGCTCCCCCACCGGACCACGGACCGCCACGACCTCAGGCTGATCCCCCGCGCCGACGGCGGCGACGCCCTGGTCGCCCAGGTGCGCAAGGAACTCCCCGAACTCGCGAAGGACACGGCGGCGGCGTACTTCTGGATCGCGACCGAGGCCAAGTCCACGCGGGCCCTGACCGCGTTCGCCCGCAAGGAGGTCGGTTTCCCGAAGGACCGCATGCACTCGATGGCGTACTGGCGCGGCTGACCCCTCCGGGCGGTGTCGCAGCTCGTGACTAGGCGGACACGTGTTGCAGAACCGCCCTACCCGACCGTATTGTGGTTCGACAATGGCCGTTCTTTGAACCATGGTTCAAGGACCATGAACCACGGAGGTCGAGCGTTGGAGCGGCAGGAGATCGAGACCGTCCTCGTTCTGGGGGAAGAGCTGCACTTCCGTCGCGCGGCCGAGCGGCTGCACGTCGCCCCGGCCCGGGTCACGCAGCTCATCCAGAAGCTCGAGCGCGAGATCGGCGCGCCCCTGTTCAACCGCAGCAACCGCGCGGTGACCCCGACGGACATCGGCAGGCTGCTCCTCAGCGAACTGGCCCCGGCGCATGCGGCGGTGACCGCCGCGTTCCTGCGGGCCGCCGAGGCCGCGAAGCAGCCGGCCGGGGTGCTCCGCCTCGGGTTCCTCGGCCCTGCCACGGGCGAGCATCTGGCCGACCTCGCGGACGCGTTCGACCGGAACCACCGTGACGCGGAGGCGCAGGTCGTCCTCGAGGTCGAGGTCTCCGATCCGCTCTCGGCGCTGCGTTCGGGACGGGTCGACATCCTCGCGCTGTACGCGCCGGTGGTGGACCCCGGTTTCGTCACCGGTCCCGTTGTGCTCCAGGAGAAGATGGTGCTCGCGGTGCCCGCTTCGCATCATCTCGCCGGGCGCGGTTCGGCGACGATGGAGGACCTGCCCGGGGAGCCGGTCATCACTGCGAACGCCTCCCGCGACTGGCTCCGGCAGATCCTGCCGGACGCCTCCCCGAGCGGCCGGCCCATCGTGCCGGTCTCCTGGATCGACTCCATTCAGGCGAAACTCGCACTGGTCGGTGCGGGCAAGGGCATCGGTGTGATCGGGCAGCAGTGGGCGCGGTTCAACCCCCGGCCCCAGATCGTCTACCTGCCCTTGGACGACTCGATCGTCCACAATGTGTCGCTGGTGTGGCGGGCGGACCGCGAGACCGAGCTCATCAGGAACTTCTCGCGGCTCGCGCACGATTTCGGGCCGGTGCAGGAGCCGTCCCTCGCGGGGTAGTTCATCCCTGTTGAACGTACATTCCAGATCCGGTCATTGATCGCATCGGCCTTGTTGGACGAACATGGGGATACTGCGGCGCACCCCTGCCGCAGCACCCCACTGGAAGGTCCGGCGAATGCGCGTCACGACGAGGTTCCGCCCCGCCCGCCGCATTGCGGTGCAGGCGTTCACCATCCGCATGTTCGGCCTCATGGCCTTGTTCCGCTGGCGCGCAAGGGTCTTCAAGTGCTCGCTGCGGGCGCGCGTCTACCGGGCGTCGCTGTTCCTGTCGTTCCTCCGCTGCCGCGCGAAGGCCGTGCTGCTGGCCTGGAGGCTGCGGGGTGTCGCGGCGCCGAAGCGCGAAGCCGCCCCTGCACCTGAACGACCGGTCCCTGACGTAGCACCGCAGCCGGCCCCGGTGCTGGCGGTGCCGATGCAGCACGAGTCCTCCATAGTGGATGTTCCCCGGCAGCGGCGATCCCGCACCTCCAGTCGGCCGGAAGCGGCGCGCCGTCCGAGGGTGCCGGTCCAGCGGCAGGTCGAGGCCGGGCTCCGCTAGCGCTCGTCGACCTGGAGCAGGCCCTTGCGGAATCCGGCCGCGACGGCCGCCGCGCGGTCCTTGACGCCGAGCTTCGCGTAGAGGTGCAGCAGGTGCGTCTTCACGGTCGCTTCGCTGAGGAACAGCCGCTTGGCGGCCTCCTTGTTGGAGCAGCCTTCGGAGACGAGCCGGAGGATCTCGATCTCCCTGTCGCTCAAGGACTCCTGCGGGGCCCGGACCTGGCTCATCAAGCGGGTCGCGACGGTCGGCGAGAGCACCGCCTCGCCGCGGGCCGCGGCGCGCACCGCTTTGACGAGGTCGGCCCGCCCGGTGTCTTTCAGGAGGTACCCGGTCGCCCCGGCCTCGATCGCGGGGCGCACGTCCTGGTCGGTGTCGAACGTCGTCAGCACCAGCACCCTGACCTGGAGCCCCGCCCGGGCCAGTTCGCGGATCGCCTCGACGCCGCCCATGACGGGCATGCGCAGGTCCATGAGGATCACGTCCGGGCGCAGGGCCTTCGCCATGGCGACCGCCTCGGCGCCGTTCCCGGCCTCGCCGAGGACCTCGAAGCCGGGTTCGGCGGCGATGATGCCGCGGAAGCCGTCGCGCACGACCGGGTGGTCGTCGGCGATGATGATGCGGATCGGCACCTCGGTCATGCTTGCGCCCCTTCGATTTCGGACCTGTCGTCGTCGCGTTCCAGCGCCGGCACGGTCGCCGAGACCGCGGTGCCCTCGCCCCGTGCGGACTCGACCGCGAACGTGCCGCCGAGCCGCTCGACGCGCCGCCGCATCCCGTCCAGCCCGAACCCGCCGCCGTCCGAGACGCGGTCCAGCTCGAATCCGCGGCCGTCGTCGAGCACGTCCAGCGCGACCACGTCCCCGATGTACGAGAGCGTGATGCCGACGCGCCCGGCGCCAGCGTGCTTGCCCGCGTTGGCGAGTGACTCCTGGGCGACCCGCAGGAGCGTGCCCTCCACGTCGGGGTCCAGGGGCCGGAACGTACCGGTCACGTTCACCGCCACCGGGATCCCGTGCAACTCCGCCCACTGGCCGGACACCGCCTCCAGCGCCTCGGGCAGCGCTGCCGCCTCCAGCTGCGAGGGCCCCACGGCGTGCACGGTCCGGCGCGCCTCGGCGAGGTTCGCGCGGGCCAGCATCAGCGCCTTGTCGACCCGGGGCCGCCAGTCCGGCTCCTCCGGCGCGGCCTGGAGCTGCGCGATGATCCCGGCCAGGCCCTGCGCGAGGGTGTCGTGGAGGTCGCCGGCGATGCGCTGCCGCTCGTCCATCACCCCGGCCTCGCGCGCCTGGACGAGCAGCTGCGCGTGCAGGCCCGCGTTCTCGGCGAGCGCGGCTTCGAGGCGGTCCACCGTGCGCTTGCGTTCGGCGCTGCGCTCGCTCGTGACGTCCCCGACGAAGCTGAACAGCGCCACCAGGCCGGCGATCGCGGCGGTGAAGAGCACGAACGCGAACGCTTCGGTCGCATCGCCCGGCGGGAACCCGGTGTACGTGGCGACGCTGACGGCCGCCGTCGCCGTAACCCCCGCGAACCGCCACGGGCCCTTGAGGAACCACCACGAGTGGAGGAACCCGGTGAAGCCGAAGAACGTGGTGAACCAGACCGCGTGCGAACCCAACGCGGCGATCGCGGTGATGAGACCGGCGAGGTAGGCGCCCTGCCAGGCGCCGTCCGGCACCCGGGAGGGCTTGAGGCCCTGGAAGTACCGCATCCACGCGGCGGCGAGCGTGCACACGCCGAGGACTTCGAGCCGGCCGGTCCAGTCCGCGTCGACGGTGAGCCAGTAGAGGAGCAGCGAGACCGCGAGGAGCGCGTACGGCGCGAGCCGCATCTGCGTCTGGAGCCGCCGTTCCCAGCGGTCGAGACGTCCGCTCGCGCTCGCCATGTCCCCTACTCCCATCGGAAGCAGCGCGCCGCGACCGCGCTGATGACCACTGTGTACACGGCCAGCAGGACCAGGGGCAGGAGGTCGGGCGCCTGGCCCGACCACGCCTGGTGGAGGCCCGCCCTGAACGCGCCGAGAGGGGTGAACTCGCCGATGCGCGCCAGGTTAGCAGGCATCTGGGCCACCGGCTGGATGAGTCCCGCCAGGTAGGCCATGGGGAAGTAGAGGAGGACGCCGATCCCGTTGGCGGCCCGCCCGTTCGGGGCCAGCGCGGCGATGAGCAGGCCGACGGCGAACATCGCGGCGGTGCCGAGAGCGCACACGAGCACGACCGGCAAGGCCCGGGCCGGGAGGTGGATGCCGAGGACGCCGCCGGCAACGGTGAGCTGGAGCGCGGTGGCGGCGGCGAGGAGCACCAGCTGGAGGAGGAGCTGCACGGCGAGCAGGTAGCCGGGCCTGACGGGGGTGGTGGAGAGGCGGCGGAGGATGCCGCGTTCGCGGTAGCCCGCGAGGGTCGTGGGCAGGAGGTAGAGGCCGATGAGGCCGACGGCGATCGCCATGCCCATGGGCAGGAGGACCGTGTCGTTCTTGGGAGTCGAAGCGCCGAAGACGATGAGGAAGAACAGCGGGATGAGGACGCTGACGAGCGAGCCGGGTTCGCGCAGGAGGAGCTTGGTCTCGACGGTGGTGAGTTTCGCGAGGGCGTGCATGGTGTCTCCGAATGGGTTGTGTTGCGGGCGTTGGCGTGCGGCGGCTAGTGGTCGAAGGGGCGGCCGGTGAGGGCGATGAAGGCGTCTTCGAGGGAGCGCTGATCGATGCGCAGGTCGGTGACGAGCAGGTGCTCCTGGGCGAGGCGGGCGGCGACCGTCGTCGCGAAGTCGCCGGTGCCGTGCACGGTGACGTGCGCGCCGTCGCGGTCGACCGCGGTGACGCCGGGGAGCGCGGCGAGGAGCGGGACCGGGTCGGTGTCGACCAGGAGCGTGAACCGCATCTGCTGCGGCCCGGCGTTGGAGCCGACGAGGCCGGCGGGGGTGTCAAGGGCGACGACGGTGCCGCGGTCGATCACGGCGACCCGGTCGCACAACTCCTCGACCTCGTCCATGAAGTGGCTGACCAGGACGGTGGTGACACCGCGGGCCTGCACCCGCTTCACGAGCTCCCAAGTGGCGCGCCGCGCCTGCGGGTCGAGGCCGGTGGTGAGCTCGTCCAGGAACACGACCTTCGGGTCGCCGATGAGGGCCAGCGCGATGAACAGGCGCTGGCGCTGGCCGCCGGAGAGCTTCCCGAACCGGTTGCGGCGCAACTCGGTCAGGCCCCACTCCTCCAGGAGCTCGCGCCAGTCCCGGGGCGCCTGGTAGAAGGACGCGTACAGGTCGAGGGCTTCGCCCACTTTCAGGTTCTCGGGGAGCTGGGTCTGCTGGAGCTGGACGCCGACGACCTCGCGGAGCGCCCGGGCGTCGCGGGCCGGGTCGAGCCCGAGGACGCGGATCGTGCCGGCGTCGGGGCGGCGCAGGCCCTCCACGCATTCGACGGTGGTGGTCTTGCCGGCGCCGTTGGGACCGAGGATGCCGAAGACCTCGCCCTCCTCCACCGAGAAGGAGACGTCGTCGAGGACGGTGCGGCCCGAGTAGGCCTTGCGCAGGTGAGCGACTTCGATGATTGCCATGCCTCAAGCCTCGTCGTCCTGCGGCGCAGCCGAATCGGCTCCCAGGTGCGGTTCGGCGCATCGATGTGCGGACCGGAAATCAACCGACCGGTTGATGCGCCCGCCCCGAAACGCGGGCCGTGTCCATTACGGTGAGTGCGGCAGCAGCAGTCGAGCAGCGAGGAGACGGCGCATGGCGAGCACCGCGGAGATCAAGTCGCAGATCCAGGGCGCGATCGAGCAGGTCCAGGAGGCGATGGGCGCGATCGGCGGCGCCCAGTCCCGCACGGACGACGCGATCGGCGCGGGCACCGCCGCCACCCAGGACACCGGCAGCGCCATGCCGGGCGAGGCCCTTTCCCAATGGCAGCAGGCGAAGGAGAAGCTCGAAGAGGCCCTCGCCCTGTACCAGGGCGGCGCGGACACGTTCGAGCAGTACGCGAACTCGATCTAGCCGGGGCGCCCCGGGCCCTCGCCGATGAACGCGAGGACCGACTCGAAGCGTTCCTTGGTCGCGGCGGCGGCGCGGTACTCGGCCTCGATGCGGGCGTACTCCTCGTAGACGACGGCCCGCTGCTCGGGGGTGACCTCCTCGGCGCTGGTGCACCTGCGGAGCTTCGCGATCGCCCGGCTGGGGAAGCCGTTGCCCAGCAGCGTCCGGATCCAGCGGACCTGGTCGACCGCGTCCGGGGTGTAGACGCGCTGGCCGCTCGCGGTCCGCTCGGGCCGCAGGAGCCCCTGCTCCTCGTAGTACCTGATGGCGCGCACGGTCGCGCCCGTCGCTTCGGCCAGTTCCCCGATGCGCATCCGCGCCTCCCCGATCGATGTGGTGTCCGCCACTGCCGCTTGCCTCTGACGCCGGCGTGAGGTCATAGCGTCGACCGCATGGAAATCCAAGGATCAATCGCAATCGTCACCGGCGCCAACCGCGGACTGGGCCGCCGCTTCGCGCAGCAACTCCTAGAACGCGGCGCGGCCAAGGTCTATGCCGGCTCGCGCCGGATCGAATCCGTCGACCTGCCCGGCGTCGAACCCGTGCAACTCGACATCACCGACCCCGCATCGGTCGCGGCCGCCGCGACGACCGCCTCCGACGCGACGATCCTCATCAACAACGCGGGGATCGCGACGTTCGCGAACCTCGTCGAAGGCGACGAGGACGCGATCCGGCGGGAGATGGAGACGAACTTCTTCGGCACGCTCAACATGGTGCGGGCCTTCGCACCGGTCCTCGGCGCGAACGGCGGCGGCGCGGTCCTCAACATCCTCTCCGTGCTGTCGTGGCGCTCGTTCGGGCTCGGGAACGCTTACGCCGCAGCGAAGGCCGCGTCGTGGAGCCTCACCAACAGCGCGCGCCTCGAACTCGCACAGCAGGGGACGCAGGTCGTCGGGTTGCACGTCGGCGGCATCGACACCGACATGCTCGCCGGTTTCGAAGCGGAGAAGAGCGACCCCGCCGACATCGCCCGCGCCGGACTCGACGGCATCGCCGCCGGCGCCCTGGAGGTCCTGGCCGACCAGAACGCCGTGGAGCTCAAAGCGATCCTCAGCGCCGACCCGGGCACCGTCTACCCGGAGCTGGCCGGAAGCGGACCGGCGCACTAGCCGCGCCGGGACGCGGTCGAGGAGCACCGCACCCGTGAAGACGCCTCGACTCGCCAGGCGAGCACCGAAACCGGGTCAAGGCGTCACGCCGCCACCGGCACCGGCACCGCCGGACGATCTGAGCCGCGCACGGGCGAGCCGGCGCGCTCAGGCAAAAGGCCGGGGACCTCCCTCCCGGAAGGTCCCCGGCCTTGCCCCTTGCCCCGCCGTATCCGTCAGAACCAGCTGCCGAACGACGGCCCCGGCGGGGCCTCCCGCTCACGGCGGAAGACCTCCCCGTCGCGCCACGTCCCGACCGGCCCGTGCCTGCGCAGCTCGCCGCACTTCCCAGCCGACATCCGTGCCCGGCCCAACCGGGCCCGCAACCGCCCGAACCCGGTCATGACCGCGACCCCGCCAGCGCGGGCACCGCGTCACCGACCTGGCCGGACTCCCGCGCAGCGCTCGCGAACCGGCCAGACCCGATCGAAGCCGTTGCAGGCGTTGCCGTCCGATCGGCCGGAGCCACCGCGCCGACCGGGACCGCCGCACCCGCCGGGACCATCGCCCGGACCGAGTTCGCGACCAGCATCCACACGAGCGCCGAGAGCACGACCAGCAGCACCCGCTGCACGATCCCGCGCCACTCCCCGCCGTCGAGGAACCCGGGAAGGAACGTGTTCACCGTCGTCGTCAGGAACGCGAGCGCCGCCAGCCCCGTCACCCACCACGTGCCGCGCCGCACCCATTCGGGCACGGCTTCGTCTCGCATGCGGATCGCGCACAGTGCCGCGACCACGGTGAGCAGCACGAACGCCGCACCGGCGGTGTACCGGTGGATCTGCGCCCACCAGGTCAGCCCCGACTCGGGCGTGCCCGTGCGGAAGACCGCGGCGCACAGCAGCATCACCGAAGTGGATCCGAGCAGGAAGCGGATGAAGCCCTCGCGGGCGAGGCCGACCCCGCGTCCGGCGAGGATCGCGCACGCCAGCGCGAGCGCCAGCACCGAGGCGGGGAACAGGACGATCCCGGGCCAGGTCACGGCGTAGCTCGACACCGGCGTCGCCACCGGATCGACCGCGTCGGACTGGGTCAGGTGCATCACCGCGAAACCGGTCTGACTGGCCGCGACCGCGGCCATGGCGGTCACTCCGGCTGCGCGCGAACGGAACAGGTTCTGGATCATGCGGCGAACGGTAGGGGCGCGGACGTGCGGTTCCCTCGGTCCGCGGCGTGGAATCAGGACTCATACCGTGGGGTGAGAAGCAGGCCCGCGACCCGTACCCGGGAGTGAGGCGTGCAGGCCCCGGGCGGCATAGGTTGGTGGCGTGAAGTCCCGATCGAAGGCCGAGCCGGCCCCGTACAGTCCCGTCCGTGCCGTGATCACCTATCTGATCCCGGCCGGTCCGGTCGGTTCGGGGACGTGGCGCTGGCGGTTCGTCACGACGCTCGCGCTGTTCGGGCCGGGCTCGGTGCCGTTCGCCGTGATCCTGTTCCTGACCGAGAACGATGCGCTGCGGGCGAACTACGGCATCGGGTGGGCGGCGCTGCCGGCCGCGGCGACCGGGATCGCGGTCGTGCTGGCCCGCTTCCGGCCGGTCGAGGCGTGGGTGCTGATCCTGGCCTCGTTCGCGGCGACCCTGCTCTCCGCCCAGGTCGAGAACTGGGAGCCCTGGCCGCTCACCACCCCGAACCTGCTCGCCGCGATCGTGGTGCTGTTCGCACTGGGCCGCGACCGGCGGGCCTGGATCGGGGCGGTCAGCTGGTTCTCGTACTTCCTCGCGGGCGCCTACGCCGTGTGGGCGTCCAATGCGGGCCTGTTCACGCCGCAGCCGGCGATGGCGCCGCTGCCGAACGGCAGCCTCGCCTCCGACAACCTGGTGCTCGGCACGCTCCTCGGCGCACTCGCCTTCCTCATCGGCTTCACGGTGCGGATCTGGCGGCAGGGCCGGATGCGGGTGGCCGAGGAGGAGCAGGTCGCCGAGGCGGAGCGGCATCAGCGGCGGCTGCTGGAGGAGCGGACGCGGATCGCGCGGGAGTTGCATGACATCGTGGCGCACCACATGTCGGTGATCACGGTGCAGTCGTCGACGGCGGAGTACCGGCTCGCCGACCTCAGCGAGGAGGCGAAGGCGGAGTTCCGGTCGATCAGCGACCAGGCCCGCGAGTCGCTCGCGGAGATGCGGCGGCTGCTGGGCGTGCTGCGCAGTGAGGACGAGGCCGGCGCGCGGGCGCCGCAGCCCGGCCCGGAGGCGCTGCAGGGCCTGGCGGAGGCGGTGGAACGGGCGGGCACGCCGGTGTCGCTGCGAGTCGGCGAACTGCCGGAGGACCTGCCGGAGACGGTGGCGCTCACGGTGTTCCGGGTGGTGCAGGAGGCGCTGAGCAACGTCGTGCGGCACGCGCCGGGCGCGGCCACCGATGCGGCGATCGGGTTCGCGGACGGGCGGGTGACGGTGGCGGTGGTGAACGGCCCCGCGCCGACGAGACCGGCGAGCCGGGAACCGGCCGGGGTCGAACCGGATTCGCAGGGGCTCGGTCTGGTGGGGATGCGCGAGCGCGTCGCGCTGGACGGTGGCACGCTGGAGACCGGGCCGACCGCCGAAGGCGGGTTCCGGGTGCACGCGGTGCTGCCGGTCGAGGACCGTTCGAGCGTGGAGGAGTCCCTGTGACGATCAAGGTGCTGATCGCCGACGACCAGGCGATGGTCCGGGCCGGGTTCGCGGCGCTGCTGAACGCGCAGGAGGACATCGAGGTCGTGGGCGACGCCGAGGACGGCGTGGGCGCGGTGACCGAGACGACCCGGCTGCGACCCGGCGTGGTCCTCATGGACGTCCGCATGCCCACTATGGACGGACTGGAGGCGGCGAAGCGGATCCTGTCCTTCCCCGAGGAGCGGCGCCCGCGCGTGCTCATGCTCACCACCTTCGACCTCGACGACTACGTGTACGAGGCGCTTCGCATGGGCGCCAGCGGGTTCCTGCTCAAGGACGCCCCGCCCGGCGACCTCATCGCGGCCGTTCGGATCGTCGCGGCGGGCGACGCGCTGCTCGCGCCGTCCGTCACGCGGCGGCTCATCGAGCAGAGCTTCAAGGCCAAGCCCGCGCTCAAGCGCTCGGCGAAACTCGACGCCCTCACCCCCCGCGAAGAGGAGGTCCTGCGGCTGATCGCACGCGGCCTCTCGAACCCGGAGATCGCCGGGGCCCTGTTCGTGTCCGAGCAGACGGTGAAGACGCACGTGGGCAAGGTCTTCAGCAAACTGGGGCTGCGCGACCGCGCCCAAGCGGTCGTCTGCGCGTACGAGACCGGCCTCATCACCGCGGGCGACCCCCGGGAGCGCTAGCGCCGTTCCCCTGGGCCTCCATCTGGGTGCGGTGGCCCTCGGCGGCATCCCGGCGTTAGCTCCGTTCACGTGAGCCTCGATCTGGGTGCGACCCCCCGGCAGCCTCTCGGCGTTCGCGCCGTTCCGGTGGGCCTCAATCTGGGCGCGGCGGCGGCCTCTGGCGACCTCTCGCGCGTCAGGTCCGTTCCCGTGGGCCTCACCCGAAATGGTGGGGTCTGCCGTAGTGCCCTCGAGCACCGATCGGACTAGCGTCGATCCTGGGCCCGCCGTGCGGCGGGCCCGCCATCCCACCTCCCGCGGCATGCGGCCCCACAGGCTCGCATGGCGATCCGCCCTGCCCGGAACCGGGCGTCAGAGATCGGCCACCCATGAGCACCCGAACCGCATCCCCGCCGACCGGCTCGACGAAGCGGTCGCCGACCGTCCGCATCGCCTCCTGGAGCGCCGCCAACCCGTGGAAGGCGATCCTCGCGTGGACGGTGTTCGTCGCCGTCTGCTTCGGCGCGGGCACCGCCGCCGGCACCAACCAGGTCGCCTTCTCCGACTACTGGATCGGCGAGGCCGGCGACGCCGAGACCCTCGCCCTCGAGAACGGCCTCTCCGCACCCGCCGTCGAGCAGCTCCTCATCACCTCGCCCGACGGCGCCCTCGACGCCGAGACCGCCGCAGCGGCCGCCGCCGACCTCCGCACCCGCATGGGCGCCTTGGACGAGGTCGCCGAGGTCACCGAATCGGTCACCGCCGAAAGCGGCGACGCCCTCATGCTCGCCGTGACCATGTCCATGCCCGCGCACGAAGCGAACGAGCACATCGACCCACTGCTGGAAGTCACTGCGGCCGTGCAGGAGTCGCACCCCGACCTCGACATCGCCCAGACCGGCGGCAAGTCCATGTCCAACGAGCTCGACGACCAGCTCGGGTCCCAGCTCGGCCAGGTCGAGCGGTTCACCCTGCCGATCACACTGGCCATCCTCTTCATCGTGTTCGGCTCCCTGCTCCTGGCCGGCGTGCCGCTGCTGCTCGCGATCTCCTCGATCGTCGCCGCACTCGGCGTGTACGCGCTGAGCTCCCACTTCTTCCCCGACGCGGGCGGCGCGGTCACCAGCGTGCTCGCCATGATCGGCATGGCCGTCGGCGTCGACTACTCGCTGTTCTACCTCAAACGGGTCCGGGAAGAGCGCAAGCGATCTGGCGGCACCGCCGATCTCGCCAACGCCGTCGAACTCGCCGCCGAGACCGCCGGGCGCACCATCGTGACCTCCGGCATCGCCGTCATCGTGTCCCTCGCCGGCCTCTACCTGGTCGACGACGTCATCTTCTCCTCGATCGCCACCGCGTGCATCATCGTCGTCGCCATCGCCGTGATCAGCTCGCTCACCGTCCTGCCCGCGCTGCTGGCCAAGACCGGCCGCCGCATCGACGGCGGAAAACTCTTGCGCCGCAAGGTGACCGCGCCCGACGCGGACCGCGAAGGCCGCGTCTGGTCGGCGCTGCTGCGCCCGTCCCTGCGCCACCCCGTCGCCACCGCCGTCATCGGCCTGGTCGTCGTCGGCGGCCTCGCCCTCCCCGCCCTGGCCATGACCACGAGCGTCGAAGGCAGGGAGTCCTTCCCCAAATCGCTCGACTCCATCGCGGCCTACGACGCGCTCACCGCCGAGTTCCCGAACGCCGGACTCGCGCACTCCATTGTCGCCCAAGTGGACCCGGCCGACGCGGACGCGCTCGCCGCGGCCGCCGCCGACCTCGAGCAGCGCACCCGCGGCAACGCCCTGTTCGCCCCGACCGACACCTCCCGCCTCCGCTTCTCCGACGACGCGACCGCGATCCGCCTCGACCTGCCGGTCCCCTACGCCACCAGTGACCCCCGCGCCGCCGAGTCCCTCGCACTGCTCCGCGACGACCTCGTGCCCGCCACCATCGGCCAGGTCCCCGGCGTCGAGTACGCCGTCTCCGGCGAACCCGCCTACGCGAGCGACTACGCCGACCACCAGTCCGCGCGCCTGCCCCTCGTCGTCGGCTTCGTCCTCGCCGCCACCTTCGTCGTCATGCTCATCGCCTTCAGGTCGGTGGTGTTCGCACTCCTGAGCATGCTCCTCAACCTCCTGTCGACCCTCGCCGCGTGGGGCGCGCTCGTGCTCGTCTTCCAACACACCTGGGCCGAAGGCCTCCTCGACTTCGACTCCCCCGGATTCATCGGCTCGCGCACGCCGCTCCTGGTCTTCGCGATCCTCTTCGGACTCTCACTCGACTACCAGCTGTTCGTCATGAGCCGCATCAAGGAGGCCGCACTCGGCGGCGCGGCCCCGCGGGACGCGATCCACCAGGGCATCAAGTCCTCCGCGAGCGTCGTCACCAGCGCGGCCGTGATCATGATGTCGGTGTTCGTGGCCTTCGTCTTCATCGACCGCATCGAGATGAAGCAGCTCGGGTTCGCACTCGCGCTGGGCGTGCTGCTGGACGCCGTGATCGTGCGAGTCATGCTCCTGCCCGCGCTCATGGCGATGGTCGACCGCGCGGGCCGGTGGCCCGCCGCGTGGCGCCCGAAGGCGCCTGCGGTCGCACGTTAAGGGCGGCGAGGGGCGGCCACCGGCCGCCCCTCACCTCGTCCACCTGCGTTTACGGGAAATCCCGACCCCGTACTGGAATAGATCGTTCCGCTCTGCTATTATTGGAACATGACATTCCGTTCCGGAGTTTCGAAGAAGGAGAACCCCATGCGCATCCTCGTCACCGGCGCCACCGGCACCGTCGGCCGCAACGTCCTCGAGCAGCTCACCGCCCTCGACGCGACGGTCCAGCTCCGCGGCCTCACCCGCAACCCCGAAGCGGTCCTGCCCGAGGGCGTCGAGGTCGCGGTCGGCGACCTCGCCTCACTGGACACGCTCACCGAGGCCTTCAAAGACGTCGACGCCGTCCACTTCATCAACTTCGCCGGCGAAGGCTACGGCGCGCTGCCCGACCCCGCCGGGCTCGTCGCCCTCGCCGAAAGCGCCGGCGTCCGCCGCGCCACCGTCCTCGGCGGCGTCGCGACCGGCCCGCTCGAGCAGGCCCTCGCCGCCAGCGCGATCGAGACGACCTACCTGCACCCGGTCGAGTTCATGTCGAACGCCGGCATGTGGTGGTCCGAGGTCATCAAGGCCGGCGAGGCTATCCGCGAGCCCTTCGGGGACCGCCTCAGTGCGATGGTCCACCCGGCCGACATCGGTTCGGTCGCAGCGAAAGTGCTGCTCGACGGCGGGTACGACGAGGCGTCGCTGATCATCACCGGCCCCGAGGTGCTGACGATGCAGGAGAAGGTGCGGGTGCTCGGCGAGGCGGTCGGCCGCGAGATCGCGTTCGTGGAGCTCACCGTCGATGAGGCGCACGCGAAGTGGCGGAGCGAGGGCATGCCCGAAGGCGTGATCGCGTTCCTCACCGAGGCGCTCGGCAACACGCCCGAGGAGGGTAAGACCGTGTCGGACACCGTCGAGCGCGTGACGGGCCGCCCGGCGCGGACGTTCACCGAGTGGGCGAACGCGAACGCCGGCGCATTCCGTTAGCGACGAAAGCCGAAGGGGCGCATCCGCACTTGCGGATGCGCCCCTTTTTGTCGGTAATTCTGGGAATTCACAGAGTTTTTGACATTCCTGAAACAACACACCACTTTGGCTGATATTCACTGAATTACTTGGATCTTTCACTTTTTCCCGTTTGGCCCTAGTCTCCTTGTATGGCACGGCTCACCATCATCTCGGTCCCGTCCGCAACCAGCGGCCGGCGCCGGCCTGCCATGGCGGTCGCCTCCCCGTGGACCGCCGATGCCCCCACCCGAAAGGCATGCATCACATGAATCGCCAACGCGCGCTTGCAGTCACCGCTGCCGGTGCCATCGCCACCGCACTCTCCCTGGCCGCCGGGGCCGCACCCGCCTCGGCCGAGATCCTCGACGCCAAGGCCGCCGAGGCCCGCGCCGACCTCACCGGCAACGTCTCCCAAGGCGTGATCGACGGCCTCCAGAACACCTTCGGCCTCACCGAAGCCGAGGCCTACGACCGCCTCGCGGTCGAGGACGTCGCCGCCGACCTCCTCGCAGAGGTCCCCGCCGACCTCGACGAGTCCTATGCGGGCCTGTGGGTCTCGGAGGACGCCGACGAGGTCTTCGTCGCCACCACCGACGCCGCCGACACCACCGGGCTGCGCGCCGAAGGCGCCACCCCGGTCCTCGTCGAGCACGACCTCGCCACCCTCGAGGACGCCGCGAGCGCCCTCACCGCGATCGAGATCGACGGCTACTACGGCAACTACGTCGACGTCGTCGCCAACACCCTCGTGGTCGAGGCCGCCGACGCCGCCACCGCCGCCGACGTGATCGAGGCCGCCGGGATCGACCCGGCGCTCGCCACCGTCGACGCCGGCGCCGAAGCGCCCGAGACGTACTTCGTGCGCGGCGGCGACGCCTACAACATCGAGAACTCGTGGCGCTGCTCGGTGGGCTTCGCGGTCCGCCAGGGCTCGACCCCGGGCTTCGTCACCGCGGGCCACTGCGGTGCGGCGGGCGACTCCGTCACCGGCGGCGAGGCCGCTCCCGGCACCTTCCGCAACTCGGTGTTCCCGTCCGCCGACCGCGCCTGGGTCGCCGTCGGCACCGGCGAGGTCCTGTACGACGACGTGAACATGTACTCCGGCACCCGCGACGTCGCGAACGCGACCGTCGCCGCCGTCGGCTCCTCCATCTGCCGCTCCGGTTCGACCACCGGCTGGCACTGCGGGACCGTCCAGGCCTTCAACCAAACCGTGCGCTACGCCGAAGGCGCCGTGTACGGCATGACCCGCACCAACGTGTGCGCCGAGCCCGGCGACTCCGGCGGCTCGTTCATCTCCGGCAACAGCGCGCAGGGCATGACCTCCGGCGGCTCGGGCAACTGCTCCTCCGGCGGCACGACCTACTTCCAGCCCATCGGCCCGGCCCTCAGCGCCTGGGGCCTGACCCTCGTCACCACCTAGCATCGTCGAACAACGAAGGGGGCCTTCCGAAAGGAAGGCCCCCATTGCGTTGCGTTCGACAGGCTTCGGCCCGTCAGGGTTCACTGCCTGCTGAAGGACGAGCGGCCCGCGCCGCCTGTCCGAGGACAAGCGACTCGGGCTCCCCGTCAAAGGACCAGCGGCTGCACTTCGGCCTTCCAGCGCACTTCGGCGTTCACCCAGGACGCGACCCGGTCGACGGCGGCGTGCAGGTGCTCCCGGTCGGCGCGGGCGTCGTCCCACTGCACGGCCTCCACCACGAGCTCGCCGCTGCTGCGGCGCAGCGCGACCCGGCCCGGCAGGTCGTCGCCGGCGAAGATCGGCAGGCAGTAGTAGCCGAAGGTCCGCTGCGGCTCGGGCACGTAGATCTCGATCTTCCAGCCGTGGCCCCACAGCCGCTCCATGCGCTCGCGCAACCACACCAGCTGGTCGAACATCGACACCGCGACCGGCCGCTCCGCACCGGGCAGGCGGGTGCGGCGCATCTGCGGGTCGATCCAGGTGCGGCCCTTCCAGCCTTCGACGGCGACCTGCTCGACCTCGAGGTCGTTGAGCACCCGCTCGGTGTCGGCGAACTTGAGGCGGAAGTAGTCGGCGATGTCCTTGCTGGTGCCCACGCCGAGGTTGCGCAGGGCCGTGGACACCATGTAGCGCAGGCATTCCTCGTCGTCGGCGTCCCACAGGTGCTCGGCGGGGATGGCGCGCTCGGCGAGCTGGTAGACCCGCTTGAAGCCGATCCGGTGCGTGCAGGCGACCTCGCCGAACCACAGCAGCCGCTCGACGGCGTGCTTGTGGTCGGTGCGGAAGTTCCAGCTGTCGCCCATGTTGCTGACCCCCTGGCCGCGGTGCATCGCGCCGGAGGGGAAGTCGGAGACGGTGATCGCGCCGCGCTCGCGCAGGAGGGTCAGCACCTCCGCCTCGGCGACGGCCAGCGAGTCGTCCTGGTACCGCTCGCGCCAGTTCCGGCGGCGGCGGGCGAGGTAGGGCCAGGCGGAGACGGGCAGCAGCGACATGGCGTGCGCCCAGTACTCGAACGCGACGGGGTTGCGGCGCCGCTCAAGGCTCCGCACGGCCTCGTCCACGTCGAGGTTCCTTGCGAGAAGCGTGAGCTCATGCGCGCGGCGCACCGCGGAGATCGTGTCGAGCTGGATGCACCCGAGCCGCTCCAGCACCGTCTTGAAGCGGGTCGCCTTGGGCCGCAACTGCGCGGCGATCGCAATCCGACGGGCATCGGCAAGCCGCAACGACTCAGGCACAGGTCCGGTCCTTCCACCAACGACAACGGTCACCTCAGACCGTACAACCGCCCCCCGACAACCCGACCACCCCAAGCCAGCGCCGCCGACTGGCGGAGCGGCACTGCTGCGCCCGGCATCGGACCGGGTCTCGTTCTCGCCGGGCCCATCCGCGGCGCGACCATCGCGCCGCGCATCACCCCAACGCCCAACGCCCAACGCCCAACGCCCAACGCCCAACGCCCAACGCCCAACGCCCAACGCCCAACGCCCAACGCCCAACGCCCAACGCCCAACGCCCAACGCCCAACGCCCAACGCCCAACGCCCAACGCCCAACGCCCAACGCCCAACGCCCAACGCCGACATCATGCCCGCCAGCTGCGCTAACGCCCAATTGTCAGACCCATGTGGGAGTGTGGCCTTTTTCGGTTGGTCGGAGGCGGATGCGGGTGGGAAGGGGCACGCCCTATGCCGCCCCGGGCCCGCGCCGAGCCGGTCCGGCCACGCCCCAGCCTGTTCGCAAGGCGGCACACCAGCCCCGATCCCCGGCCTACCAGAGCCCAAGGCCCGCCGAGTCCGGTTCCCGAACGCCCGACCGCCCTGCGCCCGGCTCAACGCAGCCTTCCGCGCTCGAAGCCGTCGCGCCCTCATTAACGCTCCCGCTTCGAGCCGACCTACCGCATCCGCCAACGCTCGCCTAGTTCGGCGCGAGCGCCACCGTTCCCGTCTCCGCGCGCGGGTCCGCCGCGCCCTGCGCCCGGCCGTCCTCGTCGACCTCGATCAGATGCGCGTGCCCGAAACCGCTCCCGGCCTCCGCATCCCGCACCGCGAAACCGCGCTCGCCCAGGCCCACGGCCCAAGCCTCAGGGCTCCCGCCCTCCAGCTCGACGTCGATCTCGTACTGGCCCGTCCACGTCCCGAACCCGGTCTCGCCCGGGTGCAGCCGCCACCGCGCCGCGCCCACCGCCGACTCGACCGACTCGCCGCCGTGCAGCACCCGCGCGATCAGCTGCGCCACGATCTGCGGCTGCGAATCGCCGCCCATCGATCCCGCCACCAGCCGCAGCGACCCGTCGGCCCGCGTCACCAGCGCCGGCACCAGCGTGTGCGGCGGCCGCTTCCCCGGCCCGAACTCGGCCGGGTGCCCCGGCTCGAGGTTGAACCCGGTCCCCCGGTTCTGCAGCCCGATCCCCGTGCGCGGCTCGAACAGCCACGTCCCGAACCCGGCCGCGTTCGACTGGATGTACGAGACGCCCATCCCGTTCCCGTCGAGCACCGCCATGTACGTGGTCCCGCCGGCCGCCTGCCGCACCGGCACCTCGGCCTTCCGGTCCGCGCTGATGCGCGCCGCCCGCTCCCCGGCCGCCGCCAGCAGATCCGAGACGTTCGCGCCCTCGAACAGCCGCTCCGGCCGGTCGTAGCCCGCCTGCCGCGAGGCCTCCACCAGGTAATGCGCCCACAACGGGTCGCCCGCGTCCACCGGCAGCTCCAGCCGATCCGCGATCGCCAGCGCGAGCAGCAGCAGGTACCCCTGCGAGTTCGGCCCCGCCGACCACACCCGGTGCCCGAACGCCTCGACGCTCAACGGCTCCTCCCAGTTCGCATGGGACGCAGCCAGATCCGCCTCATTGAAGAGCCCTGCCCCGAGCTCGATCAGGCCCTGCCCGAAGTCGCCCAGGTAGAACCCGTCCCGGCCGCCCTCGGCGATGGCACGCAGCGCCGCGGCGGTCCGCTCGCGCCGCACCGTTGCCCCCGCCTCCAGGCCGACCAGGTCCTCGGCGCCCGCGACCCCGGCAAGGTTCGCACCCGCCTTCGCGAGCATCGCGGTCGCGGGCCAGCCGCTCGACGCGAGCGCGATCGCCGGCGCCAGCAGCTGCGGCATCGGCAGCGACCCGTGCCGCTCGTGCAGCGCGAACCAGCCGTCGACGCAACCGGGCACGGTCGATGAGCGGAGGTCGTTCCGGAACGGCATCGCCGTATGTCCCTCGGCCCGCAGACCCGCCGGGTCGGCGCCGGAACCGGCCCGCCCCGAGGCGTTCAAAGACGTGGGCACCGCCTGGCCCGGCACGTGGACCAGCGCGAACAGGTCGCCGCCGAGCCCGCACAGGTGCGGGGCCACCACGGTCAGGGCCGCACCCGCAGCGATCGCGGCGTCAGCGGCGTTGCCGCCGCTCTCGAGCACCTCGCGTCCGATACCGCTGACGAGCGGATCGATTGAACACACCACACCCTGATCGACCACGGGGCCTCCTTCTGTGCAACCGACGGGCCGCACAGCGGCCCGTCCGGGGGAACGACGCGCGTCGAACCGCAGGTCCGCGCGCTTGCAACGCCCCGAAGCCTACCTTGCCGGTCGGCAAGTAGAAAAATCGCTGGGAGCGGTCAGACCTCCCGGTCGGCCCCGAACAGCGGCCGCCCGGCGATCAGCGCCGCCCGCCAGTACCACTCCAGGTACCCGCCGACGATCAAAGCAAGCATTCCCAAGTGCTGCAACGCGCTCAGCTCGCCCCGCACCACCAGGCCCATCGCCCCGAGCACCAGCAGCGTCCGCGCCAGAGCCCCGGCGAAATGCCCGCGCCGGCCCTTCCCCACCAGGTCGCGGCGGCACTCCGGCGGCAGCGCCCGCAACGACCAGAACCAGCACACCCAATACAGCAGCACCAGCCCGCCCGCGACCGCGCCCGCCTCGACCCACGGCGTCGGAAAGATCCAGTCGATCACGTTGAGCAGCAACGCCCCCCGCAGCACCCGCTCGTACCAGCGCCACGACCAGTGCCGCAGCGCCGTCTCGTAAAGCCGCGCCTCCTCCTCAGCCCCCGCGCCCGCCTCACCCTCGAGCGCAGTCTCGTTCGATTCGGCCGCCCGCAGGTTCTCCCAGGCCATCCGCAGCCCCGCGCTCAACCGGCCGCGCGTCTGGAGGATCACGGCCAGGTCGTCCCGCACCGAGACGTCGTCCGGATCGAGCTCGAGCGCCCGCACATAGTGCGCGTAGGCCCGCTTGTGCCGAAGATGGTGCTCGTAGATCCGCCCCGCCGTGTGCTGCACCCACACGTCCTCAGGCGAGCGCTCCAGCGCCTGCTCCACCAGCTCCCGCGTCTTGGCGAACTCCTGGTCCCGGTAGCGGCGCCAGGCCAGCTGCATGTAATACCGGCCGTTGTCCGGCGTCAGCTCGACCGCCCGCCACATCGACGCCGTGCCCTCGTCGTCCCGGCCCAGGTCGAACAGGACGTTCGCACGCACCCAGTGCGCATCCGCGTTCGAAGGCTCCTCCTCGACCGCCCGCTCCGCCCACCCCAGCGCGTCCTCCTGGCGGTCGCCCAGATGCAGGCACCAGGCCAGCAGCAGCTGCGAGACCGAGCCGGCCCCGTACTTCCCGACGCCCTGCTCCAAGACCGCGGCGGCCTCGCCGTACTGATCCTTGTCGATCAGTTCCCGCGCCCGCCCCTCCACGGCGCCGGAGATGAACCCCGGCCAAGTCTTGTTCACCGCCTGGAGGACTCGCCCGCGCGCACGCGGGGCCGGGATCGCGTTCGGCTCGGCGGCACCGCTCATACCCGACTCCAGATCACTCGGGGGCCCTGCAAGCAGGACGGGGAGGCGCCGCGACGGCGGAGCACCCGGGCCTCCGCGGGACTCCAACCACGTGCCGGTGCTCACGACAGGTGCTTTTGTCTCCCGACGCCCTTAGCATAGAGGTGGACCGCGTCCACCTGTACGGCCAAGTCTCTTGTACCGTGGAGTGACTGCGGTGGGGACGAGAGGAAAGATCGGAACTGGTCATGGAAGAGCCGACACAGCCTGCTGACTCAGCCGGGCCGATCTCGTCGACGGTGCACCGCTGGCGGCGCCTGGCGGTCCGGCACGACCTCGAGTGGAGCGAACTCCTGCTCATCGCGTTGAACCTGTACGGTTTGCGCGGCAACAACTCTGAAGGCATGCGACTGCGCCTGAACTCCGAAGACGAAGAGTTCATGCTGGTCCTGCCCGCTGACCGCGCGACCTCGCCGTTCAGCCTCCGCGCCCACGTCGACCCCTCCTCGCCCCAGCACGGCCTGAGCGAGCTCTGCGTCGACGGCACCCCGGTCGCCGAGATCATCGAAGCCGAACCCGGCGAAGAGGTCCGCGGCTACCTGCGCGCGGACGGCACCGCCGCGACCCTGCTCCTGCAGGCCGCCACCGATGCCACCGACCTCGTGAAGTGCTACCGCGACCTGTTGCAGGCCTTGGCCTCCGACCTGGCCGACGACGGCGAGCCGCACCTCTTCGACGAGGTCACGCTCTCCGCCGGCGGCGTCCACGACGAAGCCCTCGTGGTCGAGCACCTCGTCGCAGTCCGCGAAGCGATGACCGCAGAGGGCCTCCCGGACACGACGACGCTCGGCGTCCTCACCCCGGCCCTCCGCAGCCAGACCGCCTTCACGGAACTCGCGGCGAAGGTCGGGCCCGTGCTGCTCTTCCTGACCACCGAGAGCTTCCAGGACGACAGCCCCGCATCAGCGGCCGAACCCTCGGTCCCCGAGGACGCCGCAGCCGCAGACCCGCTGGTCCCGGTCACGAACCACCAGTCGGAGCGTCTCTCCGAGATCCTCGCCGCCGCCCGTGAAGCCGGTCACCGCACCTCCTTCACGTACACCGTCGGCAGCGAACCCCTCGACGAGATGCGCGCCTGGCTCCTGCCGCTCGCCGAGCAGACCACCATGTGGCCCTCACTGACGATCCTCCCGGCCGAATCGCCCGTAGACGACTCGCAGCACGTGGCCGCGCCCGACGAACGCCTCGACTTCTTCCTCGAAGCCCGGCGCCTCCTCGAGCAGATCTTCGCCCCGACCCAGCTCCGCCCTCAGCCGTGGCGCTGCTACCGGGGCCTCTGGTACCGCCAGCACGCCGGCGAACACCTCGACGGCCCCTACGTCTAAGCGAACACCCAAAACGACGAGACGGGCGGGGGGGGGCGGCGGGGCGGGGGGCCCCCCCGGCGCCCCCCCACAACACACGCACCCAGCCAGCGCCCCCCCCGCACC
>NZ_JAPZVR010000013.1:113368-114352 GCF_027622855.1 Glycomyces algeriensis
CCCCCCCCCCCCCCCCCCCCCCCCCCCCCCCCCCCCCCCCCCCCCCCCCCCCCCCCCCCCCCCCCCCCCCCCCCCCCCCCCCCCCGTCTCCCCTAACAAACTCGTTCCCACGAGCGTCTCGCCCTCCGAACGGCGCATCAGCAGATGCCCCCGCCGGTACCGCTCCTCAGCCCTGGGCTCCCGCAACATCCGGCCCACTTCAGTGAACCCGGTCGCAACACCAAGCGCCGCAAGCTCATCGATAGGCCAGCGGTAGGCCGGCACCACCCTCGTGCCGTACTTCGTCACCGGATCGCCCTCAGACTCAAAGAACGCGACGATCAAATACCCGCCCGACGCCAGCACCCGCCAGAACTCGGCGAAGTACACCGCCACATCCTCAGGTGGGGCGTGAATCACGGAGTACCAAGACACGACTCCTCCCAGTGCACCATCCTCCAGATCCAGGGCGTCCATCGAACCCACCTCGAACCGCAGTCCCGGATACGTCTCACGAGCGATGTCGATCATCGCCGGCGACAAGTCGACCCCGAAGACCTCCAACCCGAGCCCCTGCAGATACGCGGTCACTCGCCCAGGCCCGCAACCCAACTCGGCCACAGCGCCCGAATCAGCCGTCTTGACGTACTCAGCGAACGCGGCCAGCATGGCACGATCAAGCGGCAACCCGTCGAACTCATCACGCACGATCTCGGCATACGCAACAGCGACCTCGTCGTACGCTTCCCTTGTAGCACTGAGGTGCTCGGGCTCATCCGTCATAAACGAGCATCCTAGACGCCCCCGCGAATAGCGCAATGCCCGTATTCCGGGTACACAAAAGTGCCCCACCGCGATGCGGTGGGGCACTTATATAAGTAAATGTTTGGCGGTGTCCTGCTCTCCCACACCCTCTCGAGTGCAGTACCATCGGCGCTGGAAGCCGTAACGACCGGGTTCGGAATGGGACCGGGTGTGTCACTTCCGCTCTCACCACCAAACAAA
>NZ_JAPZVR010000014.1:0-58139 GCF_027622855.1 Glycomyces algeriensis
CCCGCACCCCGCACCCCGCACCCCGCACCCCGCACCCCGCACCCCGCACCGGATGCTGCCGCCGTCCCACGCGCCGCGCCACCTCACCTCACGTGACCGGACGCGTCCTCACCGCCTCCGGCTCGTCCGGCGGGCGGTGACCTCGTACGCTGAGCGCGTGACCCGCAAGACCTTCGCCGACAGCGCCGCCATCAAGCAAGGCCCCTGGACCCACCGGCACATCGACGCCAACGGCTCGCGCTTCCACGTCGTGGAAGCCGGCGAGGGCCCGCTCATCCTGCTGCTGCATGGCTTCCCCGAGTTCTGGTGGGCCTGGCGCCACCAGATCCCGGCCCTCGCCGACGCCGGCTTCCGCGTCGTGGCCGTCGACCTGCGCGGCTACGGCGCCTCCGACAAGCCGCCGCGCGGCTACGACGCCTACACGATGGCCGCTGACGTCGTCGGGCTCGTGCGCGCCCTCGGCGAGCGCGAGGCGACCGTCGTCGGACACGACCTCGGCGGCATCCTCGGCTTCGCCGCCGCCGCGTTCCACCCCCGCCAGTTCAGGTCCCTCGTCGTCATCGGCGCAGCCCATCCGCTGCGCCAGCGCGCCGCGCTCGCGGTCGACCCGAAGGGGCAGATGACGGCCTCCCGGCACCTGTTCGCCTTCCAGATGCCCCGCTACGAGCACAAGCTGACCGATTGGGACGCAAGGAAGGTCGCCGATCTCATGTACGCGTGGTCCGGCCCGGGCTGGCGGGGCAGCCGCGACTTCCAGGAGTATGTGCGGGCCTGCCGCGACGTCATCCAGATCCCTCAGGCGGCGTTCTGCGCCTTGGAGGCGTTCCGGTGGCCGTTCCGCACCGCCATCGGCCTGGCCGGGCGCCGGTTCGTGAAACTCCTCCAACGGCCGACGCCGGTGCCGACGCTCCAACTCCACGGCGCCCTCGACTCCTGCGTGCTGCCGCGCACCGCGCAGGGCTCCGGCCGGTACGTGCACGGGCGCTACGAGTGGAAGCTCCTCGACGGCATCGGCCACTTCCCGCAGCAGGAAGCCCCGGAGACGATCACGAAAGAGATCATCCGCTGGGCGAGCTGACCTCATACGCCGTATTCCGTACGTAGTACTTCGTACACCGCACGGAAGGACGCCACACATTGAACCGTACAAAGTACAACGTACGTTGCACTTTGTACGTTGTATACCTTAGGTCGCATCGCATCTCGTACGGTGTACACCGTACAACGTACGTTGCACTCCGTACACCGCACGACGAGTGGCATCGTCCACGAATCCGCCAGCGCACTAGCCGCGCGGCTAGTGCATCGGGCAGGATGTAGCGGGGCCGTCGCCCCACCGACCACCCGACGAGCCACCTGGAAGGCGGGCCAATGTCCGAGGCCAATTTCGCGCTGCGCGGCGCGACGATCGTCCCCATCACGTCAGCACCCATCGAGCATGGCGTCATCCTCGTCGAGAACGGCCGCATCAGCGCCGTCGGCGGCGCGGACCTCCCTGTGCCCGAAGGCGTTTCCGTCGAGGACGCGACGGGCAAGTGGATCGTGCCGGGCCTGATCGACGCGCACACGCACCTGGGCGTGCACGAGGTCGCCGAGGGCTGGGCGGGGAACGACACCAACGAGATGACCGACCCGAACACCGCGTACGTGCGGGCGCTGGACGGCATCAACCCCGCCGAGCCGGGCTTCGCCGAGGCGCTGGAGGGCGGCGTGCTGGCGGTGAACGTGAACCCGGGTTCGGGCAACGTGATCGGCGGGGAGACCGTGGCGATCAAGACCGTGGGCCGCTATGTGGACGAGATGGTGCTGCGTTCGCCGTCGGGCGTGAAGTCGGCGCTCGGCGAGAACCCGAAGCGGGTGTACGGCGAGCAGAAGAAGACGCCGTCGACGCGGCTCGGCACGGCGGGCGTGCTGCGGAAGGCGTTCGTGGAGGCCGAGAACTACCGCGGTGCGGACGGCCCCGACCGCGACCTCACGCTCGAGGTGCTCGTCAAGGTCCTCGACCGCGAGATCCCGTGGCGCCAGCACTGCCACCGCGCGGACGACATCGCGACCGCGTTGCGCGTGGCCGAGGAGTTCGGGTACGACCTGGTGCTCGACCACGGGACCGAGGCGCATCTGCTCGCTGACGTGATCGCCGAGCGGGGGATTCCGGTGATCTTCGGGCCGCTGCTGTGCTCGCGCTCGAAGGTGGAGACGGTGAACCGCTGGCCGGAGAACGCGGCGAAGCTCGCCGCGGCGGGCGTCGATCTCGCGATCACCACCGACCATCCGGTGGTCCCGATCGAGCACCTGATCATCCAGGTGATGCTGGCGGTCAAGGCCGGGCTCGACCGCGACACCGCGCTCCGGTCGGTGACGATCAACCCGGCGAAGATCATGGGCGTCGACGACCGCCTCGGCTCCCTTGAGGCGGGCAAGGACGCCGACTTCTGCATCTGGTCGGGCGACCCGCTCGACATCTACTCGAAGGTCGAACGGGCCTACATCGACGGCAAGCAGGTCGCGTAGGCCGCACGAGCCGGGCGGGCGCGCTGAGCCCTGACATCAAGGGCTGCAACGCTTCAAGACGCTGAGCCTGGGCCCGGGGCGGCGGCGCTGTGGAGGCTGGTCCGCCGCCCCGGACGACTCGGACGCGGCCCCGGGCCCGGCGGGGCGCCGAAGCGCGCCGGCCGGCCCGGGCCCGGGCGGTGTGGAGGCGGGCCGCCGGGCCTCGGCCCGGGTCGGGAGCGCGGCTTCAGAAGCCGCCCGCAGGTCGCGGGCGATGAGGCCGCGCCGGGCGGCGGTGAAACCGCCGGCGATCCGGCCGAGCAGCGTCGGGCGGTCGGGGACGACGGGCGCGTCGGGCAGTGCCGAGCGAGCCTCAGAGCCGACCATCTGCATTGCCAGGAGTGCGTAAGCGTCCATTGGGTGTTTCCTTCCGGGCGGTGATGCGAGAAGCGTGCCGCGCCGGTGCGGCGGTGAGGCCCGCCCCGCGTATGGGTGCGACCGGGATGGATTCCCGGCGCCGCGGTCGGTTCCGGGGCCTCGGCCACTACTCTGACCGGCCCTTGTCACCGGCTCATTACGCCCCAGGAAACCCTCGGACAAGTCCGGTGAACACCAAGGTGCCGATCATGCCCCAGGTCACACCCGTTGTGCGCCAGCAGCAATCGAACGTCGCCCGAACAAGAGGCGCCGGGAGGCCGCCCGCATCCAGACGCCGGCCCGCTCCCGCCCGGGCAACCCGGCCGCGAGCCGAAGCGATGCACCGCTGCCGCAATCGAGGCCGGCAGGCCGGCGCTGACGTGTCAGTGCGGCGGACCCGGGTACCCGTGGTGCAGCAGCGCACGACGATCGAAGGGAGCAAGCGCATGGCCAGTGAAGAAACCGGTCACGTGACAGGCACACCGGACAAGGACTACAACATCATCTGGTTCGTCGAGGCGTGCTTGAGCAACGCACTGCGGCTGGAGACGTACATCGCCGACGCCGAGCGGGCGAACGACACCGAACTGGTGGAGTTCTTCAAGCGCGCTCAAGGCGCGAGCCGCAAGGGCGCCGAGGAAGGCAAGGCCCTCCTGGCGCAGCGGCTCAACAGCTGACGCGAACCTTCAGCGTCCGCAGCTCCGAGCAGTCGGACTGCGGGCGCGCCGCTCTGCACCGCCCGGATCGAGGGCCGCCGCGCCCGTCCCTGCGAAACGCCGAAACGACCCGGCGGACACGCCGAGGCGGATACCGGGCCGCAGGCGTACATCATTCGCCGGACATCTGGGTACCCGGAGTCCAGACAGGAGGCGCCGCCGACGAAGCCGCAGGCACGTCGGACCGTCCACCGGAAAGGAGACCGGCATGCGCTGGCTCGTAAGAAACGTGGCCCTGGCAGCGACCATGGCGGTACTGCAGTACGCGGTGCGCGAGGTCATGCGCCGCCGCCACCGCTCGCACTCCGCTGCGGCGCACTAGGCCCGCAGCAGCACCAGAGCTCCATCGGCCGGGCCATCCCCTCGGCCGGATCTGCACGACACAGGAGGATCTCATGATCGGATTCATCGTCGCCGGGCTCATCATCGGCGCGCTCGCCCGCCTCATCAAGCCGGGGAAGCAGCGCCTCGGCCTCCTCGCGACCCTCATCCTGGGCCTGGTCGGCTCGGTCATCGGCGGCACCATCGCGAACCTGCTCGGCACGGGCGACATCTGGGAGCTGAACGTCCTCGGCTTCGTCATGGCAGTGATCGCCTCGATCCTGCTCATCGGCGTCGCCGAAGGCATCGCCCAGAGCAGGCACCATCCCGCGCACTGACGTTCAAGGAAATGAGGCCCGACCGCAGCCGGCGAAGCAAGGCAGGCTTCAGGATCGGGACGCATAAGGCCGGGCGGGTCCTTCGGGACTCGCCCGGTTCTCGTATGCCCGCTGAGCTGGGGCTTGTGGTGGGTCCAGTGGGACTCGAACCCACAACCTACGGATTAAAAGTCCGCAGCTCTGCCAATTGAGCTATAGACCCAACGGGGAGATTACCGCATCGGAACGCCGCCGGTGCGGGTGGCGGGGCCCGGATGGCCTGCGGCACTCGGATTGTCGGTGGCGGGTGCGATAGTCGTGTGCGGCGCGCTCGTCCACAGCCTGTGGACGGCGGGCAGGGACGATGCAGGGCTGGTGCGAGGTGTTTCAGGCCGGACTCCACCGCCGGGCCGGTGGCGGTGGAGCCTGCGGCGGGCGGTGTGGGCTTCGCACCGCCGCGGGTGGACGGCGCGGCGGCAGTCGCGGAGCACCGCCGCCGCGCCTATTCGATCCGCGTCACACGCAGTCCTCGGTGGGGTCGGACCCGCTCCCGCTTGATCGAACATATGTACTATAAACCATCGCGCGGAGCCCGCACACCCCCGGTCGGGTGAATTCCCAACGGATCTGAGGAACGCGCTCGTCGCCCGGCACGGCCCCGGCGGCATCAGGCGGACGAGCAGGTAGACTCGCCTGCTGTGCTCATACTGCTGCCGCCGTCAGAAGGAAAGGCCGGTCAAGGCGACGGTCCTCCCTTGGACCTCGGCCGACTCTCCTCTCCCGCGCTGAACCCCGTCCGCGAGCTTCTCGTCGACCGCCTGGTCGAGCTGTGCGCCGACGAGGAGGCCGCCGTGAAGGCGCTCAAGCTCCCCGCGAGCGCGCGCCATTACGTCCAGGCCGGCCGCACGCTCCGCACCGCCCCGACCCTCGCGGCCTGGGAGTTGTACAACGGCGTGCTCTACGACCGGCTCGGGCTCGGGGACCTCCCCGACGGCGAGCAGGTCTTCATCGCGTCCCCGCTCTGGGGACTCCTGCGGCCCTCGGATCGCGTGCCGCCGTACCGGATGCCGATGAGCACCCGCTTCCCCGGCCTCGACACGCTGGCGAAGCTGTGGCGCCCGGCCGTCACCGAGGTGCTCGGCGCCCGGAACGAACTCATCGTGGACCTGCGCTCGGGCACGTACGCCCAGGTGTGGGGTCCGAAGGACCGCGGCGTCGCCGTGCGCGTGTTCAAAGAGGACGCCGACGGCGGACGCACCGTCATCACCCACATGGCCAAGGCCACCCGGGGCGAGGTCGCCCGCGCGCTCCTCGCCGGCGGCGCCCGGCCCGAGTCCGCGGCGGACCTGGCCGACTTCCTCGCCGGCCAGGGCTGGAAGGTCGAGCTCAGCGAGCCGGCCACCCGCTCCAAGCCGTGGCAGCTCGACATCGTGAGCGCCTGAGCGGAGCTACCCTCGCGTGTAGTAGCGAAGACCCCCGGCAACAACCCTGCCCGGCGGGACCTGAAGGGGAGCTGAAGGCGGTCGGAAGCTACCCGCGCGTTTCGTTCCGAGCACCCCCGGCAACAACCCTGCCTCGCGGAACCTGAAGGCAGGCTGAAGCGGGTGGCGGGCAGGACGAGAGCAGACGAGAAGCCAAATAGGAAGGGCCCGGACGCATCGCGTCCGGGCCCTTCCTTCGTGTCGCTAGTGGTTCGAGTGGTAGCCGTTGGCCTTGGCGCGCTCGAACGAGCGGCGCACCTCTTCCTCGGCCTCCGCCCGTCCGGTCCAGGTCGCGCCCTCGACGCTCTTGCCGGGCTCCAAGTCCTTGTAGACCGTGAAGAAGTGCTGGATCTCCAGGCGGTCGAACTCGGGCACGTCGCCGATGTCCTTGAACCGGTCCTTGCGGGGGTCCTCGGCCGGGACGCACAGCACCTTGTCGTCGACACCCTTCTCGTCGCGCATCCGGAACATGCCGATGGCACGCGCGCGGATCACGCAACCGGGGAACGTCGGCTCCACCAGGACCAAAGCGTCCAGCGGGTCGCCGTCCTGGCCGAGCGTGTCGTCAATGAAGCCGTAGTCGGCCGGGTACACCGTCGCGGTGAACAGTGTCCGGTCCAGACGGATACGTCCGGTCTCGTGGTCGATCTCGTACTTGTTGGCGCTCCCTTTCGGGATCTCCACGGTCACGTCGAACTCCATCGGCCGACCTCCTCCAGGCTCAAATGCAGTGCTCTTAATGGCTTAGTCTCTGTGCATGTCCCTCAGCGACAACGCCGACCCCAAGGTCGCGAGTAGTACGCCACATGCCGCACCCGCCCCGCAGCAGGCCCGGGCGCGCCGTCGCCGGGCGCTCACGCGGGTCCTCGCAGCCCTCGCCATCGTGGTCACCGTAGCCGCAGCGGGGGGCCTGGTGTGGCAGATATCCGCCGTCACCAGCCCTCGGACCGGGACGCTCACCGCTCCCGAGGCCTACCCCCCGGCCTCACCCGCACCCGTCCTCGCAGGGTCGGACGCCGACGCACCCCTCCCCGACCTCGCCGCGGTCCTCCCCGGCCTGCTCGCCGACCCGCGGCTCAACGGGAACCTCTCGGCGTCCTTCGCCGACGCCCTGACCGGGGAAGTCCTCTTCGAGCAGGAGTCCACGACCCCGCTCGCGCCGGCCTCCTCCATGAAAGTGGTCACTGCCGTGGCCGCGTTCCAGCACCTCGGCGCCGAATACCGCATTCCCACGACCGTGGTCGAGGGACCGGCCGAGGACAGCGTCGTGCTCGTCGCCGGCGGCGACCCGACCCTGACCGTGGACGGCGAGGGCTACTACACCCCGTACGCCGACGGCGCGAGCCTCAAAGAGCTCGCCGACCTCGTCCTGGAGGCGCGCGGCGGCACCGCCCCGGCCACCGTCTACCTCGACACGAGCGTGTTCACCGACACCGTCGCCGCCTCAGGCGTGCTGCCGGGCGAACTGGCCACCTCGACCGGGCCGATGGCGCCGATCATGGTCGACGGCGGCCGCATGAACAAGACCGAGAAGTACGCCGAGCACTACCCCGACCCGGCCATGGTCGCCGCGCAGCAGTTCGCGGACCTCCTCGGCGCGGCCACCGTCGAAGTCGGCACCGCCGCCGAGGGCGCGGCCGAACTCGCCGTGGTCCACTCGGCGCCGATGTCCGCGCTCGTGGACTCGTTCATCCTGACCTCGGACAACCTGCTCTCCGACGCGGTCGCACTCCAGACGGCGCTGGTCGTCGAGGGCGAGATGACCTGGGCCGCGATGTCCGCCGCCCACACCTCGACGCTGGAGAGCCTCGGCGTGGACATGGCCGGCCTGGTGTTCCACGACGGGTCCGGGCTCTCGCCCGACGACCGCATGACCGCGCAGGCGTTCACGCAGATGCTGCTCGGCGCGGCCGGATCGCAGGCGTCCTCGGTGTTCGAGTCCCTGCCCGTCGCCGGGTACTCAGGGACCCTCGAGGACCGCTTCGGCACCGCCGAGGAAGGCGAGGGCGTGGTGCGGGGCAAGACCGGGACGCTCACCCAGCCCACCGGGGTCACCTCCCTCACCGGCACATTGACCACGGCGGACGGCAGGCAGCTGATCTTCTCCCTCATCAGCAACGGCCACACGACAGGCACCGATGCGGTGGAGACGGCGATGGACGAGGTCACCACGGCCGTGTCCCTGTGCGACTGTTAGCGGCGGGGCCTTCCTTCTCCGGGGGCCCCTCCCCCCGCCCCCACCCCACCCACCCCTGTTGTCGTGTCGGTCGTGGACTCCGCTGGGCTTCGGTGGCCTGCCTTGCCCGGCGGCTGCTGGTGCTCGTGTCCTGATGGGCCTCCTCTTCTGGGATTCGCGTGCTGTGGATTCGCGTTGGGGCAATGGTGGCGCGGGGAACCTGAAGCCACGCTGAAGACGGCTGAAGGCGGCTTCAGGAAACTCAGCCTGGAACGTGGAAGGGCCCCGGGCTTACGCCCGGGGCCCTTTGCGCCGCTTGGGATCAGGCGGTGTTCCAGGTCTGGGTGAGGTTGAGGCAGCCGGTGGCGGGCACCGTGGCCGTCCGGTTTCCGATGGACTCCCAGGTGTAGGCGCCGGAGGAGCGCACGATCACGTACTTGTACTGGAAAGTGGTGCCGGCCGGGACGCTGATCGTGCCCTTCCACACCGGGTAGGACGCGCCCGACAGGTGCGCCGAGCTGATCGCGGTCCAGTTGCCCAGCTGCGGGATCGAACCGACCACGTACACCTCGTCGCCCACGCTCGTGCCGCTCACCGTGGCGTTCACGGTGACGCAGTCCTTCGTGCCGCCGCCGTTGCCGCCGCCCGAGCCGTTGCCCACATAGATCGCCAGCGCGGTCTTCGCCGCGACCGTGGCGGTGAAGGCGCCGCTGGAGACGGTGACGGTGCCGCCGGAGATGACGTCCGTGTAGGAGCCGTCGGGCAGTGCGGTGGTGAAGGTGCGGGTGATGGGGGCGGTGCCGGCGTTGACGACGGCGTGGCCGGTGTCGCCGCGGCCGAAGGCGAGGGCGTCGCCCGAGCCCCAGGTGTTGGTGACGGCTTCGCCGGCGGTGGCGGCGCGGAAGCCGGCCATGCCGCTCAGGTACGGGGAGCGGTGGAGGCAGGTGAAGGCGCCGGGGCCGCAGACGGCGTCGGCGACGGTGCCGTCGGCGTTGAGGGGCGGGGCGGCGTGGTTGCCGGTGAATTCGTAGCCGGTGTAGGAGGCGGGGGTGCCGAAGGGGTGGGCGAGCATGAACGCTTCGGCGAGGAGGTAGTCCTGGCCGTACTTGTAGTTCATGGTCTGGGAGCCGCGTTCGGTGTCGTGGTTGGCGACGAAGACGCCTGCGGGGGCGGTGTAGCCCCAGCCGGTGCCGATGGTGGTGAGGTGGCGGGCTTCGGAGCCGCCGTTGATGTGGCTCTTGAGGTCGTAGGCGTAGCTGAATTCCTGGACGTCGCCGATGCCGGTGTATTCGGCTTCGGTGATGGGTTCGCCGGGGGCGCCGATGACTTCTTGGACGATGTAGGGGTCGCCGTCGACGAGGTTCATGATGGCGGCGAGGTCGGTGGCGGCGATGTGTTTGGCGGCGTCGATGCGGAAGCCGGCGACGCCGAGGTTCTGGAGGTCGTCGAGGTAGGCGGCGATGGTCTCGCGGACGTCGGTCTGGGAGGTGTCGAGGTCGTTGAGGCCGACGAGGTGGCAGTTCTGGACTTCGCCGCGGTCCTGGTAGTTGTCGATCTCGCAGTAGGCGCTGCCGGTGTTGTGGAAGTCGGAGGCGTCGTAGCCGGCGTCGGGGTAGTCGAACTGGCGGTAGGTGCTGCCGGCCCAGCCGGTGCGCTGTTCGGTGGCGGAGCCGGCGGCCATGTGGTTGATGACGACGTCGGCGATGACGCCGATGCCGTTGGCCTGGCAGGTGGCGATCATGTCCTGGTATTCGGCGCGGGTGCCGAGGCGGGATTCGATCTTGTAGCTGACGGGCTGGTAGTGGATGTACCAGGCGTTCTCTTCGCCGGGGGTGGTGTCGTCGCCGCGGATGTGCTCGTTGGGCGGGGAGGTCTGGACGTAGGTGTAGCCGGAGTCGGCGAGGGGGCCTTCGCATTCGGCGGCGATGGAGTTCCAGTTCCATTCGAACATGTTGAGGATGGAGTCGCCGCCGGTGAGGGCGGCGGCGGGTGCGGCGGCCAGGGGTGCGGGGTCGTCGTTGTCGGCTTGGGCGGTGGGGACGGCGGTGGCTGCGATGAGGGCCGCGAGGGCGGTGGCGCCGATGGCGGGCAGTGTGCGGCGGCGGAGGTGGTGAGGCATCGTTGCTCCCTTTGCAATTTCTGCCCGCAAATGCTGCAAGATGTTGCGGACTTGAGAAGAACGTAACATCAGCGGTCCGATAATTTCAAGATGTTCGATATTTGAATTCGTATGGTCACGCAGCGTGCCCTGCGGCGCGGGCGGACCGCCGCAAACCGATCCGGTGAACCTCGCCGCCCCCGCCGAGCCCGGCAGCGCGGCGAACACGCGGGCCCGGCCGGAAACCCCAGGTCCGGTACGCGCCGGTTCGCGCCCACTTGCGCGGGACAGTGGCGCCGTCGTTGCGCTATGGATAGGCTTGGCCGATGGCGCCGCCCGCAGGAAACCCGATGCTGCCGTCAGTCGACTGGCAGACCGCCGCGTCCTGCTCCCGGGCCTTCAGCCGCGGCGGTCCCCGCATGAGCCCCGAAGGCGCCCTCGACGTCGTCGCCGACCTCCACCGCCACGCCCGCACGGCGATCGACCTGGTCACCGACTACACCGGGCTCGTGCCGACTACGGCCGTGTCGGTCGACGTCGTCGACCGCATCCGCTGGAGCCGCATCAACATCGCCGGGTTCCGCCGCCTCCTCATCGAGCTCGGCGCCGAAGACCCGGCACCGGCCGCTCCCGTCTCCGCCGCCGCCAAGGTCACCGGCGTCCAGACCGGCGCGGTCCTCGCGTTCCTCTCCTCCCGCGTGCTCGGCCAGTTCGAGACCTTCTCCACCGACACCGGCCGCCTCCTCTTCGTCGCCCCCAACATCGTCGAGGTCGAACGCCGCCTGCGCCTGCCCTCCCGCGAGTTCCGCCTCTGGATCGCCGTCCACGAAGCCGCCCACCTCACCCAGTTCACGGCCGTCCCGTGGATGCGCGAGCACTTCCACCACCTCATCCACACGTTCTTCGACGCCGCCGAACCCGAGCGGTCCTCCGCCTCCGGCCTCGCCCGCGCCGTGCGCCGCGCCCTCGCCACCGCCCGCGAAGAGGAGCAGCACGGCGGCCCCGGCGAGGAGATCCCCGGCGCCGACGTCATGTCCGCGGTCACCAGCCCCGAACAGCGCGAGGCGATCTCGCAGATCCAGGCGCTCATGACCCTCCTGGAGGGCCACGCCGAATCCGTCATGGACGGCGTCGGCCGCACCGCCATCAACCATGTCGCGCTACTGCGCCGCCGCTTCGACCGCCGCCGCGCCAACCCCACCACGCTGCAGCGCTTCCTGCGCCAGCTCCTCGGCCTCGACGCGAAGATGCGCCAGTACGCCGCCGGCCGCCGCTTCGTCGACCAGGTCGTCGCCGAACACGGCGTCACCGGCTTCAACCGCGTCTGGGAACGCCCCGAGCACCTCCCCACCGAAGCCGAGATCGACCACCCGGAGCAGTGGACCGCCCGCGTCCTGCGAGGCCAGGGCTCCGCGCCGCAGCGGCTCGGCGCCGGACCCGGCTGACCCGCATGGCGAAGCTGCCGCCGCCGGTGGCGCGCCTGCGCGTCGCCGTCCGCGACGCCCTCGCCGACCTCCCCACCGGATCGCTCGCGCTCGCCGCCTGCTCCGGCGGCCCCGACTCGCTCGCGCTGGCCGACACGCTCGCGTTCTGCGCCCCGCGCATGGGCCTGCGCGCCGGCCTCGTCACCGTGGACCACGGCCTGCAGGCCGGCTCGCACGAACGCGCGGCCGAAGTCGTGGCATGGGCCAGGAGTGCGGGGCTCGAACCCGCGCTCTCGATCGCGGTCGAGGTCGGCGCGGCCGGCGGCCCTGAAGGAGCGGCGCGCACCGCCCGGTACGCGGCCCTCGACGACGCCGCACAGGAGCACGGCGCCGGCGCTGTCCTGTTGGGGCACACCAGGGACGACCAGGCCGAGACGGTCCTGCTCGCGCTCGCGCGCGGCGGCGGGCCGCGCGGGATCGCCGGGATGCGGGCGGTGCGCGGGATCTACCGGCGTCCCCTGCTCGGCATCGCGCGGACCGACACGCACGCCGCCTGCGCCGAGCGCGGACTCAAGCCCTGGACCGACCCGCACAACACCGACCCCCGGTTCCTGCGCTCAGCGCTGCGTCCGGCGATGGACGTGCTGGTCGCGACCCTCGGCGAGGACGTGGTCGCGAACCTCGCGCAGACCGCGGCACTGGTCGGGGCCGACACCGACTACCTCGACCGCCTGGCGGGCGAGGCGCTGGAGGCGTGCCGGGCCGACGACGGTGCGGCGCCTGACGCCCTGAACGGCGTCACCGCGGGCGGCGACGCGGATGCCGAGTCGATTGCGGACGGTGGCGGCTCGACCGGTGCACTGGACGCGAAGCGGGTGGCGGCACTGGCCGGGCCCGTGCGGCAGCGGGCGCTGCGCGCGTGGGTGCTGGAAGCCGGGGTCGAAGGGGCGGAGCTGAACCACCGGCATCTCGACGCGGTCGACGCGCTCGTCGTGTACTGGCACGGCCAGGGCCCGACCTTCCTCCCCGGGGGGATCGAAGTGCGGCGCAGCAGCGGGCGGCTCACGGCACGGCGGGGCGACCCCCCGTCCCGCGGGGTGTGAGCGACGCGAGGACGACCGCGGAGGCGATGCGGTCGGTCCCGCGGGTCCGGGCAACGCGCGGCCGGCGGCCCGGCCCGGTCCGGGATGGATCGCAGGCATCACTGAGTCCGGATCGGATCGCGGGCATCACTGAGCCTCGCGGTCGGTCCCGAGAGTCCGGGCAACGCGGCCGGCGGCCCGGTCCGGGACGGATCGCGGGCATCACTGAGCCTCAGGCGCCCGCGTTCTCGGCGCCCCCGGGTCAAATCCTGACCGACGGGTCCGACAATCCAGGGCCTCAGGCGAACTCGTTCCGCTTGTAGCGAAATAAATAAGGTGTGACGCACGAGGGAACGCCGCCCCGCGACGGTCGGGGCGCGCAAACCGGGCCCGATGCACACCGAGCACAACGGCTCCGCGCAACGACTCCGCACGGCGGCCGCGCGCGACGACCCCCACCGACGAGGACGGCCCGCGCGGTGGCGCGGGCCGTCGGGGACGGAGGGTCGGGGCGGGGCTCCCCGGACGTTACTTCTGGTAGACCGCCGGGTTGAGGACGCCGATGAACGGCAGCTCCCGGTAGCGCTCGGCGTAGTCGAGGCCGTAGCCGACCACGAACTCGTTCGGGATGTCGAAGCCCAGGTATTTCACAGGGATGTCCACCCGCTGCACGCCCGGCTTGCGGAGCATCGAGACCACCTTGACCGAGGCCGGGTGCAGGCCCTCCAGGTACTTCAGCAGCCAGTCCAGGGTGAGACCGGAATCGATGATGTCCTCCACGACCAGGATGTGCTTCCCGGCGACATCGGAGTCGATGTCCTTGAGGATGCGCACGGTCCCCGAGGAGGTCGTGGAGCTCCCGTACGAGGACAGCGCCATGAACTCCATCTTCACCGGCACGCTCAGCGCCCTCGCGAAGTCGGCCATGAACATGACCGCCCCCTTGAACACGCCCACGAGCAGCAGCTCGTCACCGTCCTCGAGCACGCCGTCGGCGTAGTCGGCCGAGACGCGCGCACCGAGCTCGGCGACCTTCGCTCGGATCTCGTCTTCGGTGATGATGGTCCGCTCGATCTCCTCGGCGTACCACGAATCAGGATCGAACACCGCGTCCCGCGCTGCAGCGGACGGGACGGAAGGTGGGCTGGCTAGCTCCGACGTCATGTAACAAGGGTGCCACCCGATCGCCGGCGGCGCTGGCTTGGGTGGGCGAACTCAACCCGCCCGTGGTACTAATTACGGTCTATCAGCGGACGGGGTAAGGGCGGTATCCGTCGCGTAGGGCCAGGGGTGCTGACGCTGCGGGTCGTCGAACCTCCCCACCGTGTACGTTCGAGTTGTCTTTCACCCTGCAGCCAAGGAAACCCTGCGGGACCGCGGCGGAAACACAGCCGCGGCAAGGACAGCATCGCTCTCGAAACGCGAATTACGCAGGAGGAAACGAGTGGTCGACGCCGGGAGACCCACACCTGAGCGGAAGCGGTTCTTCCGCAGGCCGCTCGTCTGGATCGTGCTCATCGCCCTCATCGCGGTCCTGATCGGCAGCTTCTGGTCCGGCGGCTCCGACTACGAGGACGCGAAGACCTCCGAAGTCCTCAAGGACATCAACGACGGCAACGTCGAATCGGCGATCCTGCTCGACAAAGAGCAGCAGGTCCAGATCACCAAGAACAACGGCGACCAGGTCCAGGCCTACGTCCCGACCGGGATGATGGAGCCGCTCGCCACCGAGCTCGAGACGGCCGGCGTCGAGTTCGACACCGAGGTCAACGAGACCTCCGTGTTCGTCTCGTTCCTGCTGAGCCTCCTCCCGATCGTGCTCATCGTCCTCCTGCTGCTGTTCTTCATGTCGCAGATGCAGGGCGGCGGCTCGCGGGTCCTCAACTTCGGCAAGTCCAAGGCCAAGATGGTGTCCAAGGACACCCCCAAGACCACGTTCGACGACGTGGCCGGCGCGGACGAGGCCGTCGAGGAGCTCCGCGAGATCAAGGACTTCCTCGAGGACCCGAAGAAGTACCAGGAGCTGGGCGCGAAGATCCCCAAGGGCGTCCTCCTGTTCGGCCCTCCCGGCACCGGCAAGACCCTCCTCGCGCGCGCCGTCGCCGGCGAGGCCGGGGTCCCGTTCTACTCGATCTCCGGCTCCGACTTCGTGGAGATGTTCGTCGGCGTCGGCGCCAGCCGCGTCCGCGACCTGTTCACCCAGGCCAAGGAGAACGCCCCCGCCATCGTGTTCGTCGACGAGATCGACGCCGTCGGCCGCCACCGCGGCGCCGGCATGGGCGGCGGCCACGACGAGCGCGAGCAGACCCTCAACCAGCTGCTCGTCGAGATGGACGGCTTCGACACGCGCGGCGGCGTCATCCTCATCGCCGCGACGAACCGCCCCGACATCCTCGACCCGGCCCTCCTGCGGCCCGGCCGCTTCGACCGCCAGATCCCCGTCGACGCCCCCGACAAGGAAGGGCGCCAAGCGATCCTGTCGGTCCACGCGAAGGGCAAGCCGTTCGTCCCGAACGTCGAGTTCGAGACCATCGCGCGCCGCACGCCGGGCTTCTCCGGCGCCGACCTCGAGAACGTCATCAACGAGGCCGCGCTCCTGACCGCCCGCCACAACCAGAAGGCGATCTCGGCCGACGCCCTCGAAGAGGCCATCGACCGCGTCATCGCCGGACCGGAACGCAAGGGCCGCGTCATGGGCGACGCCGAGAAGAAGATGACCGCCTACCACGAGGCCGGGCACGCGCTCGTCGCCCACGCGCTGCCGCACGCCGCGCCCGTCCACAAGCTCACGATCCTCCCGCGCGGCCGCTCGCTCGGCCACACGCTCGTGCTCCCCACCGAGGACAAGTACACGCAGACGCGCTCGGAGATGATCGACACGCTCGCGTACGCGCTCGGCGGCCGCGCCGCCGAGGAGCTCGTCTACCACGACCCGACCACCGGCGCCTCGAACGACATCGAGAAGGCCACCAAGGTCGCCCGGGCCATGGTCACCGAGTACGGCATGTCCGCCAAACTCGGCGCCATCAAGTACGGATCCGGCGGCTCCGAGCCGTTCCTCGGCCGCGAGTACGGGCACCAGAAGGACTACTCCGACGACGTCGCCTCCCAGGTCGACGCCGAGATCCGGGCGCTCATCGAGATCGCCCACGACGAGGCGTACGCGATCGTCACCGAGTACCGCGACGTGCTCGACCAGATGGTCACCGAGCTCCTGGAGAAGGAGACCCTCAACCAGGAGGACCTCGCCCGGATCGCGACCCGCGTGGTCAAGCGCCCGCCGATGGCCCCGTTCAACGGCACCGCCTCCCGCAAGCTCGGCGAACCGCCCGTCTCGACTCCGCCCGTCTCAACCTCGAACGGCTCCAAGCCCGCCGACGGACCCGAAGAGGGCATCGAGATCGGCCCCGCCACCGAGGGGCAGGCCCCGCAGCCGTAACCCGAGTGAACCATTTCACGGGCCTTCCTACCTGGTAGGAAGGCCCGTTTTCGCACTTGGGAAGGGTCACGTGGTGGCGAAGCACACTGGGCGTGTCAGGGGGAACCCGTAAGCTTGTGCGATGGCTGAACTCGACAACCTGGCCGCCCGACTCATCGACGGCCGCATCAACGGCAGCCCCGTCGAAGACGCGGTGGACCTGGGCCGGATCGAAGCCGCCGTCAGGGAGATCCTGACGGCCATCGGCGACGACCCCGACCGCCCCGGCCTCCAGGAGACCCCACGCCGCGTCGCCCGCGCCTACGCCGAACTCTTCGCCGGGCTGCGCGTCGACCCCGGCGAGGTCCTCAAGACCTCCTTCGACGAGAACCACAACGAACTGGTCCTCGTCCGCGACATCGACGTCCAGTCGTTCTGCGAGCACCACCTGCTGCCGTTCACCGGCGTCGCCCACGTCGGCTACATCCCCGGCCCCGCCGGGAAGATCGTCGGCCTCTCCAAACTCGCCCGCCTCGTCGAGGTCTACGCCCGCCGCCCCCAGGTGCAGGAGCGGTTCACCAGCCAGATCGCCGACCAGCTCTACTCGTCCCTCGAAGCGACCGGCGTCATCGTCGTCGTCGAATGCGAGCACACCTGCATGTCCATGCGCGGCATCAGGAAGCAGGGCTCCCGGACCATCACGTCCGCAGTGCGCGGCACCATGCAGTCCGACGCCCGCACTCGCGCCGAGGCGATGTCGCTCCTGCGCGGCACCAACTGACACAAGGCGCCGCCCGATCGGCGCCCGGGAACGCGAAGAGGCCGGATGCGCTGCATCCGGCCTTCGCTATGAGGGCGAGCGAGCCTAGGGGTGTCCAGGCATCGGAACGCTCGGTTGTTAGATGACCTGACCGGTCTGCGACTGGAAGGAGTCGCCCTCCGGCACGGCCTCGGTGTACGCGGTGTCGAGGAAGCCGTCCTCGTCCGTGTCGCTGAGCACGGTGTCGGCGGTGCCGTCCGCGTTCGAGTCGACCGAGATCTCGTCCACGAGGCCGTCGGCGTTGTAGTCGGTGGCCACGGTGTCGGCGTAGCCGTCGCCGTTCGAGTCGGTCGCGACCGAGTCGATGTAGCCGTCCGCGTTCGAGTCGGTCGAGACCTGGTCGGTGATGCCGTCGCCGTCGGTGTCCGACTCGTAGGTGTCGATGAGGCCGTCGCCGTCGGTGTCCGAAGCGAAGGACTCGATGGAGCCGTCGCCGTCGGCGTCCACCGACAGCTCGTCCGAGATGCCGTCGCCGTCGTAGTCCACGGCCATGGCCTCGGCGTCGCCGTCACCGTCGGAGTCGATCAGGGTCACGCCGTCGCTCGAGATGGTCTCGTCGGCGTAGCCGTCACCGTCGACGTCGAAGGTCTCGGTGACCGTGGAGACGGAGGTGTCGTCCTCGGCGTAGAGGTCTTCCTCGGCGGTGTAGTCGGTGGTGGCCTCGTCGGTGTAGGTCTCCTCCTCGGCGGTGTAGTCCTCGGCGGTGACGTCTTCTTCGACAGCGGCTTCGTCGTACTCGCTCATAGCTCTTCCATCCTTAGATCTTGAGGTGTTCCGTGCTTGTGAAGAGAACTCTACGATCCTCGCGAGGGCCGTGAATCCCCAGAGTGTGCCAACCCCCTATGCTTTCTTCCGGTCACCCTGGCACCCGCCTGTCACACCATGTCTGGAGCTCCCATTGGGCTTGTCCGGCAATGCCTTCGACGTTCCCGAACCGCCTCCGGCCCTGGTCCCGGTACCCGCGACGCGCGCGTTCGACCTCCACTCCTCGCGGGTGATCGCCGGCGCGGCGGGCTGCGGCTGGCAGTTCGACCTCCGCGCCGACGACCCGGTGACACGGGACGGCATGCTGGTGGTCCCCTTGATATCCGAGGCCGACTACTACCGCGCGGTCGACGGCGACGGCGACGCCTACGCGAGCCTCGTACCGGCCGCCGACGTGTACGTGCAGAAGCCCGAACCCGGCACCGGCGCACCGCGACCGGGCTACCTCATCGAGCGCCTCACCGACCCCGACTCGCCGCCGATCCGCCGCCCCTACCCGGCCTCGGACGTGCCCGGCCTCATCGGCCAGCGCGTCTGGTACTGGACCGACGGCGGGTTCAGGGACGACTTCCGCTGCGTCTCAGAGGCGTTCGAGCTCGACGGCGACTTCTGCGTGCGGGTCGTCGAGGAGCGCGCCTGGTACCGGTGGCAGCGCTCGGGGACGATCCCGAAGGCGCAGGACGCGTTCATCCAGCATCTGTGGACGCAGTGACGCTTCGGGGCCGACGAAAACGGCGCGAATGTGAACGCGGGCAAGGCTGGCGCCAGCCTTCAAAACGGACATCGTTGGGCCCCCAATAGCAAGGGTCGCATTCGGGTGCGACAGCCCTGGAATGTGAATGCCCGCAAGCGCGGGCGCCAGCCTGCAAAACGGACATCGTTGGGCCCCCGGTATAAACCCTCGCATGGGGGTACGACATTTTCGCGGGGCTAGCTCTGCCAGAGCCTCGTCATCATCGCCTCGACGGCGATGCGGGGGCGGACGTTCGCTTCGATCGCCTTGCGGCACTCCAGGATCGCGTCGATGCGGCGGAGCAGGGACTCGGCGCTGAGCTTGCCGGCGGCCGCCCTGGTCGTGTCGGCCATGTCGAGGTGGATCGGGTCGACGCGGGCGCCGAAGCCGGCCGCGAGCGCGTCACGGTAGAACGCCGCGAGGTCGACCAGGGCCCGGTCGAGGGAGTCGCGCTGCGCCCGCGTGTCGCGGGTCTTCTGGCGCTTCTCCAGCTCCTTCAGGGCCGCCGCCGAGCCGCGCGCGGCCTTCGACGCGCCCTTCCCGGTGCCGCCCTTGCCGAGCGCGGTCTCCAGCGCTTCCTTCTCGGCCACCGACTGCTCGGTGTACACGCCCGAGGCCTCGGCCTCGGCGGCCTCGATCAGCTCGACCGCGGCCGTGAAGCACGCCCCGAGGCCGGTGAGGCGGCGCGGGATCTGCAGTACGTCGTGGCGTTTCGCCCGCGCCTCGGCGTCCGTGGCGAGCCGCCGGGCCCGGCCCACGTGTCCTTGCGCGGCAGCGGCGTAGAGCTCCGCTTCGCGCCGGTCGAGGCCGTCGCGCTGGACCAGCAGGTCCGCGATCGCCCCGGCCGGCGGCTGCCGCAGTCCGAGGACGCGGCAGCGGGAGCGGATGGTCACGGAGATCTCGGCCGGGTTGGTCGAGGGCGCGCAGAGCAGGAACACGGTCCGCTCCGGCGGTTCTTCGACGGCTTTCAGCAGGGCGTTCGCCGCCGCCTCGGTGAGGCGGTCGGCGTCTTCGACGATGAGGACCTGCCAGCGGCCCTGTGTGGGCGCGCGGCTGGCTTCGAGGATGAGGCGGCGCACCTGGTCGACGCCGAGCGTCAGGCCTTCGGGGATGACGCGGGTGACGTCGGCGTGCGTGCCGCCGAGGACCGTGTGGCAGGTGTGGCAGTCGCCGCAGCCGCCTTGGGGGCATTGGAGGGCGGCGGCGAAGGCGACGGCCGCGGTGGAGCGGCCGGAGCCGGGCGGTCCGGTGAAGAGCCAGGCGTGGGTCATGCCGGTGCCGCGGGCGGCCTCGGCGAGGATCCGCTGGGCGTCGTCCTGCCCGACGAGCTCGCTGAACACGCCGGCGACATTCGCGCTCACGGGCGGCTGGCCTCTTCGGCGACGGTGTCCCAGCCGTAGTCCTTGGTGGATTGGGCGGTGGGTGCGGCGTCGGGCTTGCCGGTGCCGTTCCGGGTGGTGTCGTGGGGCGCGGTGTCGTTCTGGGTGGTGTCGTGCTGCGGGTTCTTGTTCCCTTTGGCGCCGTTGCGGGTGGCGTCGAGGCCGGGCCAGCCGGTCTCGGTGCGGGTGGTCCGGGTGCGGATGTCGAGGCGTTCGGCGACGGCGGCGCGCACGCGGGCGGCGATCTCGTCGGGGGTGCCGCCGGCTTCGATGACGAGGTACCGGCCGGAGTCGGCGGCGGCGAGCTGGAGGAACGTCTCGCGGACCTTCTCGTGGTATTCGAGCTGCTCCTGCTCGAGGCGGTCGCCGTCGCCGCCGGCCTTGGCGCGGTGGAGGCCGTCGGCGGGGTCGACGTCGAGGAGGACGGTGAGATCGGGCTTGAGGCCGCCGGTGGCCCAGGTGGAGACCCAGGCGATCTCGTCCTTGCCGAGAGCGCGGCCGGAGCCCTGGTAGGCGATGGAGGAGTCGATGTAGCGGTCGGAGACGACGACGGCGCCGCGTTCGAGGGCCGGGCGGATGACCTTGTCGACGTGCTGGGCGCGGTCGGCGGCGAACAGGAGCGCTTCGGCGCGCGGAGTGGGAGTGGAGGCGCCGCCGCTGTTTTCAGGGGCGCTGTCCAGGACGAGGGAGCGGATGCGCATGCCGATGTCGGTGGCGCCGGGCTCGCGGGTGAGGACGGCCTCGTAGCCGCGGAGCTTGAGCCACGCGGCGAGTTTGACGGACTGCGTGGACTTGCCGGCGCCTTCGCCGCCTTCGAAGACGACGAAGAAGCCGGTGCCGGCGACCGGTTCGGCGGCCGTGAGCGGGCGGCCGCGCAGGGAGGACCAGAGGTCGGCGAAGACGGGCACGCCGGGCTTGTCGTCCATGGACTTGAAGGCGGTGACGCCGAGCCAGACGACGAGGGCGGCGGCGATGAACAGGAGGATGCGGCTCATCGAGAGGGGCACGTCCGCGAAGCCGAGGTCGAGGCTGCGGGCGGCCTGCCAGCCGGCGAGGGGCGCGGCGATCGTCATGGAGAGCATGAGGATGACGCGCGCGGAGACGGCGATGAACGCGAACATGCGGCCGCGGATCTCGTCCTCGGTCTCGCGCTGCAGGAGCGTGATCCCGGCGAGGAACGCCATGCCGGCGCCGAGGCCGATGATGAGGGAGCCGATGACGGAGAAGACCATGTGCGGGGCGACCGCGTCGAGCGCGAGGCCCGTGCCGGCGAGGACGATGCTCATGCCGAACCAGCGCAGCCGCGAGAGTTCGCCGATGAGCTTGGGTCCGAAGGCGATGCCGCAGCCGAGGCCGAGGAAGAGGAACACCGCGAGGGTGTAGAACGCGGCTTCGCCCGCGCCGAGGGTGGTGGCGTAGACGGTGCCGACGCCGATGAGGATGCCGGCGCCGCTGAACGCGCCGAGCATGCCGACGATGAGCCCCCGCACGCGTTCGGAGGTGCGCAGGTAGGACCAGCCTTCGACGAAGTCGTGCCAGACGCTGGAGGTCTTCGCGGCGGCCTCGCCGATGCGGCCGGAGATCTCCGGGATGAAGAAGTAGACGGTGACGGCGAGGATCGCGAACATCGCGGCCGTGAGGTAGAGCGCGATGACCATCGGCTCGGCCCAGGTGCCGAGGTTCGACCAGACCGCGGAGCCGCGTTCGAGGATCGCGAGGACGGCGAAGGCGAGCGGCGGGGCGATGCCGTACGTGGTGGCGAGGCTGAGCTGGTTGGCGGCCTCGTACTTCTCCGGCGGGAGGAGGTTCGGGACGGCCGCTTCCTTCGCGGGCGACCAGATGAGGACCGCCCCCTCGATGCAGAGCTGGGCGATGGCGAGCCAGGCGACGGTGACGGCGGTGTTGTCGGTGATGAGGTAGACCGTCGGGACCGAGGCGATGAGGAGGAAGCGGGCGGTGTCGCAGGCAGCCATGGTCTTGCGCCGGTCGAACCGGTCGGCGAAGACGCCCGCGACCGGGCCGAGCACCAGGGACGGCAGGAGCCGCAGCACGATCGTGGCCGAGAACGCCGCGCCCTTGGCCGCCGGGTCGTCGAACAGGGACTGGGCGAATCCGGCGGTGGCGAAGATGGCCAGCCAGTCGCCGAAGGAGGCCAGTCCGAGGACGGTCCAGAGGCGTCTGAACGGCCGGATCCGCAGCACCGTCTGGATGTCGCCAAGGGTGTTCGCCATGCTGCTCCTCGAAAGTCAGAGACCGCACCGGGTCGACTACGAGACTAGTCGGCCCGGTGCGGTCCCATGCCCTGGCGCGGTGGTTTGAGTGGCCTGGGACCCCCGATTACGGGAGGCGGCGCCCGAGGTAGTCGCAGACGACGTCGGCGGCTTCGGCGATGGACGCGGAGCAGCCCTCCGGGTCGCGGCGGAAGGCCAGGCGGACCAGGGCCTGCCCGGTCTCGACGGCCACGGTGACGGTCTTGTTGAGCTCGTCGTCGCCGCCGATGCCGAAGCGCTGGGCGAGTCCGGCGAGGATCTGGTCGGCGATCACGTCGCCGCCGGTGGTGACGGCGTCGGCCCGGCCCGGGTCGATGGCGTCGGCCAGGTGGAGCACGCGGAAGCCGGGCGCGGTCCGGTACATCTGGACGTACTCGTCGATGGCGGCCTCGACCCCGCCGCGCCAGTCGGCGGGCGGTTCGGCGTCGAAGCGGGCGGCGAGGCGCTCGAAGTACAGGTCGATGTAGCGCTGGCTCAGGGCTTCGGCAAGCGAGCGCTTGTCCCCGAAGAACTGGTAGACGGAGCCGATGGCGACGTCGGCGCGCTGGGCGATGGCGGTGGTCGAGAGCCGGTCGTAGCCGACCTCTTCGATCAGGTCCGCGGCGGCGTCCAGCATCCGGCGCACGCGCGCGGCCGAACGCTCCTGGACCGGCAGGCGCCGCAGCGAATGCGTGGCACCGAACTTGGACACCGGTGACATCGTGGGCTGCCTTGCGGCCGGCACGGTAGCAGTGCTCATGGTGTTGTCTCCCCCCTGTGATGACAAGTATCCCCATCATGGACGACTTGCCCGGATTTGAGGCTCATTCCGGGTCGTGTCGCGAAGGAAATTCCAACTTCGGCCCTCGCGGTGCGATCAGGCGGTCTCGACCGTCATGTCGCGAAACGACTTGACGCGTTGCGGAGTTCATCACTCTCACGGTTGTGGCGGTTGTGCGTGAACACCCTGACACGGAAGGATTGCGAGGGTTTTGCGCGTTGCTTCAGGGGACGAGCAGCGGACATACAAGCCTCGCGGGCTTTCTTTCAAGCCCGCGGGAGAGGACGACCACATGCAGCAGCGGCGCACACCGGCCTTCAGGGCACGATGCCGAAAGCAGAACGTCCGTCGCGTAGCGATGGTCTCGGTGCACACCTCCCCGCTGGCGCAGCCCGGCACGGGCGACGCCGGCGGCATGAACGTGTACGTCCTCAACACCGCCCGCGAACTCGCCCGCTCCGGCGTCGAGGTCGAGGTGTTCACCCGCGCCACCAGCTCCGACGAGCCCCCCACGGTGGAGGCCGCGCCCGGCGTCCTCGTCCACCACCTCCCCGCCGGCCCCTTCGAGGGCCTCTCCAAGAACGACCTCCCCACGCAGCTGTGCGCGTTCACCGGCGGGCTCCTGCGCGCCGAGGCCCACAACCGGCCCGGCCACTACGACCTCATCCACGCCCACTACTGGCTCTCCGGCCAGGCCGCGTGGGTCGCCGCCGACCGGTGGGGCGTGCCGCTCGTACAGACCTTCCACACCCTCGCCAAAGTGAAGAACGCGCAGCTCGCCGAAGGCGACTCCCCCGAGCCCATCGGCCGCGTCGTCGGCGAGGAGCAGATCACCACCGAAGCCGACCTCCTCATCGCCAACACCGCCGCCGAAGCCGCGGAGCTGCAGCGCTACTACGGCGCCGACGAGCGCCGCGTCGAGGTCATCCACCCCGGCGTCGACCTCGGCGTCTTCCGCCCCGGCGACCGGTACGCCGCCCGCCAGGCCCTCGGCCTGCCCCAGGACGCGCTCGTCGTCGCGTTCGTCGGCCGCATCCAGCCCGCCAAAGCGCCGGACGTGCTCCTGCGCGGCCTCGCGCGCCTGCGCGAGACCGACCCGCTCCTGGCCGAGCGCATCGTCCCCGTCTTCGTCGGCGGGCCCTCCAACACCGACCTGTACTGGCTCCCCAAACTCGCCGGCGAACTCGGCCTCGGCGACCGCGTCCAATGGCGCACCCCCCGCTCGGGCGAAGCGCTCGCCCAGGTCTACCGGGCCGCCGACGCCGTCGCCGTCCCCAGCTACAACGAGTCGTTCGGCCTCGTCGCCCTCGAAGCCCAGGCCGCCGGCACCCCCGTCATCGCCGCGAAAGTCGGCGGCCTCACCACCGCCGTCGCCGACGGCGCCTCCGGCCTCCTCGTCGACACCCACCGCGCCGACGACTGGGCCGCCGCCCTCGGCCGCCTCATGGGCGACGGCGCACTCCGCGAACGCCTCGCCGCCGGCGCCCGCACCCACGCCGCGCTCTTCTCCTGGCAGACCACCGCCGAAGGCCTCAGCGGCGCCTACCGGCGCGCCCTCCTCGCCCGCTCCCAGGCGATTACCCTGAACCGGTGATCGAACAGCTCCACGCCGCACTCGAGGAGATCGGCGCCGACTACCGCGCCGACACCCCCCGCTCGGTCGTCGTCAGCCTCCCCGGGCAGCGCAAACTCACCATCACCTGCGGTCTCGTCCTCGAAGACCACGCCCTGCGCGTCGAAGCCTTCGTCGCCCGCAGGCCCGAGGAGCACCACGAGCAGGTCTGGGCGGAACTCCTGCGCCGCAACGGGAAGCTGTACGCCGTCGCGTTCGCCACCGACGAGGAGGAGGACATCCACCTCGTCGGCCGCCTCCCCTTCACCGCGGTCACCGCCGCCGAACTCGACCGCGTCCTCGGCCAGGTCCTCGAAGCCGCCGACACCGCGTTCAACGTCATCCTCGAACTCGGCTTCCGCACCTCCATCGAGGAGGAGTGGCGCTGGCGGCTCGCCCGCGGCGAGTCCACGAAGAACCTCGCCGCGTTCGAGCACCTCAGGCCGCGCGACTTACAGGCCCCCGGCGGCCAGGACCTCCTGCGCCCGCACCTGCATGTCCTGCGCGCGCTTGTGGAACGAGTAGAACGCCTCCTCGTGCGCGCTCACGTACGCGATCAGGTACTCCCAGAACACCGCGACCTGCACGTCCTCCAGCTTCGACGCGGCATGGCACGCCGCGTCGTCCCCGGCCGTCGCCACGACCTCCCCGGCCAGCGCCGCCTCGGCCTCCTCGAGGGACATCGACCCCTCGATCTGCCACGCCGCCTTGAGGTCCCCGGCCCGGGAGAACAGGGCGCTGCGCAGGTGGATCGGCTCCGCGTAGTCGTAGCCGCGGTCGTCCATGCAGTCCGACCAGGCGTGCAGCGCCTCCGCGACCCGCTCGTCCACCGCCCAGTCGGTGCCGCCGCGGGCGCCCGCGAGCCCGGCGTGGTTGAGGTAGTCCGGGTAGGCGCCGTCGGCGAGCGCGTCCTCCGCTTCGCGCATGCACCCGCCTCCGGCGCGCTCGGACTCGCCGACGTCGGGCAGCTGCACCGTCTCGGCCTCCATGCCCGGCGAGCCGTAGTACGCCGCGAAGTAGGCGTCCTGGTCGCCTTGCGGCAGTTCGGTGAACGGGTCGGGTTCGGTGCGCACGCCCTCGCCGTCCGCGCCCTCATACATGAGGGTGATGGCGGGGTCGTCGACGCGGATGCCGTAGATCTCCTCGGGCGGCAGGGCGGGGTCGGGCGCGGAGTAGACCCACTCGCCGAGGAGGCCGCGGATGTCGGTGGGCTCCTCGTATTCGGTCGCGGCGGGGTGCACGGTGAAGCCGAGGTTCTCGACGCAGAGCCGCGCGACCCGTTCGAGGGCCTGCTCGACCTGGTCGGCCGAGGCGATGTTGTCGGCGAGGACGGCCTCGGCGGTCGCGCGGTCTATCGGGTCGGGCGGTTCGGCGCAGCCGGCGAGGAGCAGTGCGGCGAGGAGGGCCGGGACGCCGAGGGCGGCCCGGCCGTGCGGGAGGTCAGGCATAGGTCCACTCGGTGTGGCAGCCTGAGCTGCAGCCCGAGTGCCAGGACTTGTCGACGCCGTTGCGGTAGAAGCGAACCGTCACCTGGTTGCCCACGGTCGCGGCCGTGGTGGACCGTTTCTTCCCGGTGCTGCCGGAGCCGCTGGAGTTCGAGTAGTAGACGTTGACCCAGGCGTAGTGCTCGCCGCAGGAGGTGAAGCGGGAGCGCCACCGCACGGTCTCGCCGTAGTCGTCGCCGTTGGTGGTCGACACGCCGGACCACCAGTCGTCGCAGCTCATCGTGTAGTTGACGCCGCCCGCGGTCGCCGGGGACGGCAGTGCGAGCGCGCCCGCGGCCAGGAGCACGGCCATGGATGCCGTCGCTCCTATCCGGCGCAGGGCGGGGATTAGAGTGGACCGAGGTCCCCTGTTCATGCGGATTCCTTCCAGGGCAGGGTGATTCACGGCGCGCGGTCATCTCGGTCGGCACCTGTGACCGCGCGCTGACCAGACGCTATCGGCACCCGCGACAGTCCACAAGGCCCGGACGGCGATATGGCACACCGTCCCACAACGTGGACCATCCGCCATGAAATGGCACAACCGAGCCGGCCGGCGTCACCCGAGGCCGCAGCCCCCGCGCCCGGCCCTGGGACGGCGACGCCCGCCACACCCGTCCGCTGACCGGGCGGCAGGACGGGGGCGGGCACGGCAGGATAGGGGGCATGACCGCTACTCTCGTGCTGCTTCGCCACGGCGAAAGCGAATGGAACGCCAAGAACCTGTTCACCGGCTGGGTCGACGTGAAGCTGTCGGCGTCGGGCGAGGACGAGGCCCGCCGCGGCGGGCGGCTGCTCGCCGAGGCCGACCTGCTCCCCGACGTCGTGCACACCTCCCTGCTGCGCCGCGCCATCAACACCTCCGAGCTGGCGCTGGCCGAGGCCGGCCGCTCCTGGATCCCCGTGAAGCGCTCCTGGCGCCTCAACGAGCGCCACTACGGCGCGCTGCAGGGCAAGGACAAGGCCGCGACGCTCGCCGAGTACGGCGAGGAGCAGTTCATGACCTGGCGCCGCTCGTACGACGTGCCGCCGCCCGCGATCGAGGCCGGCTCCGAGTTCGCACAGGACGGCGACGCCCGCTACGCCGACCTCGCCCCCGAGATCCTCCCGGCCACCGAGTGCCTCAAGGACGTCCTCGAGCGGATGCTCCCCTACTGGTACGACGGGATCGTCCCGGACCTGCGGGCCGGGAAGACCGTGCTGGTCGCGGCCCACGGCAACTCGCTGCGGGCGCTCGTGAAGCACCTCGACGGCATGACCGACGAGGCCGTCGTCAAGCTGAACATCCCCACCGGCATGCCGCTGCGCTACGAGCTGGACGAGGCCACGCTGGCCCCGATCACGGCCGGCGGCGAGTACCTCGACCCCGAGGCGGCGGCCGAGGCCGCGGCCGCGGTGGCCGCCCAAGGGAAGAAATAAGCCCTAATGTGCACTCTGCGTTAACGCAGGGTGACATCGGTTACGGCCCGGCGTTCGACGCCGGGCCGTTTCGGTCCTAGGCTGGGTCCGTGGCCCACAATGATTCGTCGCAGCCGCTCGCGTCCCTGCGCAGAAGCGCAGGTCGCGTCCTCACCGGTCTGGCCGCGGGAGCCGCTTTCGGCGCCGCCGCCACCGCGCTCATGCGCACCCGGCAGCGCGGCGCCCCCCGCCCCGAAGTCCGCACCGCCCCCGTCGCCGACTCCCGCCCCTGGGAGGCCGCGACCGACCTGCTGCGCACCGGCGTGTGCCTGGTCGACGACCACAACCGCGTCCTCTACACCAACCGGGCCGCCCGCGACCTGGGCCTGGTGGACGACCACGAGATCGTCTCGCTCACGTTGCGCGCGCTCCTGGCCCAGGCCCGCCGCTCCGGCCGCTACCGGGACGCCGAGATCGAGGTCCCCAAGCAGGTCATGGGCGAGCCGAGCGCGGTGAGCGTGCGCATCACGCCGCTGCCCGACGGCGTCTCCGTGGCCGAGTTCCAGGACATCTCCGAGCTGCACCGCGTCGAGCGGGTGCGCCGCGACTTCGTCGCCAACATCAGCCACGAGCTGAAGACCCCGGTCGGCGCCATGCAGATCCTCGCCGAGGCGTTGAAGGACGCCGCGGAGGACCCCGACGCGTCGGCGCGGTTCGCCGCGCGCATCCAGTCCGAGTCCAAGCGCATGAACCACCTGGTCTCCGACCTGCTGGAGCTCTCGCGCCTGCAGGGCGCGGAGAAGCTGCCCGACCCCGAGCCCGTGGAGGTCGACCGGATCGTCGCCGAGGCGTTCGACCAGACGCGCATATCGGCCGAGGAGAAGGGCATCGAGCTCGCCTACTCGGGCGTGCGCGGCGCGCAGGTGCTCGGTTCGGAGTCCCAGCTGGTGACCGCGGTGAAGAACCTCGTGGGCAACGCCATCTCCTATTCACCTGAGAACACCGCCGTCGAGGTCGCCACTTCGATAGCCTCTCCAACGGGGCACCTGGCGGGGGTCAAGATGGTGACCATCGCCGTGCGCGACCAGGGGATCGGCATTCCCGCCGAGGAGCTGGACCGGATCTTCGAACGCTTCTACCGCGTCGACGCGGCCCGCTCGCGTTCCACAGGCGGCACCGGCCTCGGCCTGGCGATCGTCAAGCATGTGGCGGTCAATCACGGGGGTAGGGTCGAAGTGTCCAGTATGCCCGAAGCTGGATCAGTGTTTACCTTGATGTTGCCTGCTCGTTCCCTTCCGTCCGACGCCACGGCACCGGACTCGGATGCAATCGGAACGACCCAGCAAGCCGGCCTGTAGAAAGGTTCACTCGTGACCCGCGTGCTCGTAGTTGAAGACGAGGAATCGTTCTCCGATGCCCTCTCCTACATGCTCCGCAAGGAGGGCTTCGAGGTGGCCGTCGCCGCGGACGGCGACGCCGCCATCAAGGAGTACGAGCGCGCCGGGGCCGACGTGGTCCTGCTCGACCTGATGCTGCCCGAGAAGTCGGGCACCGAGGTGTGCCGCGAGCTGCGGGCGAACTCGAACGTGCCGATCATCATGGTCACCGCCCGCGACTCCGAAGTGGACAAAGTGGTGGGCCTGGAACTGGGCGCGGACGACTACATCACCAAGCCCTACTCCTCCCGCGAGCTCGTGGCCCGCATCCGCGCGGTGCTGCGCCGCTCGGCGGAGCCCGACGACCCGATCGTCACCGTGCTCGAGGCCGGGCCGGTGCGCATGGACGTCGACCGCCACACGGTCACCGTGAACAGCAGCGACGTGCAGCTGCCGCTCAAGGAGTTCGAGCTGCTGGAGATGCTGCTGCGCAACGCCGGGCGCGTCCTCACCCGCGGGCAGCTCATCGACCGCGTCTGGGGCGCCAACTACGTGGGCGACACCAAGACCCTCGACGTGCACGTCAAGCGCCTGCGCTCCAAGATCGAGCCCGAGCCGGGCAAGCCCCGCCACCTCGTAACGGTCCGCGGCCTCGGCTACAAGTTCGACCCGCACGCGTAAGGCCCTCAGGCGGCTTCACCCGCCGTTCACCCTCCCGAATCCTATAGGATATATCCTATAGGCCTTGCGGAATGCGATTGCCGAGCCGGTGCAGCGGCTCCGCTGGATAGGCTGCACCAGTGACTTACCTTCCCGCGGACGACCGCTACGAGAAGACCATGCAGTACCGCCGCTCCGGGCGCAGCGGCCTCAAGCTCCCCGCGATCTCCCTCGGCCTATGGCAGAACTTCGGCCACACCCGGCCCCTGGAGACCCAGCGGGCGATCATCCGGCGCGCGTTCGACCTCGGCGTCACCCACTTCGACCTCGCCAACAACTACGGCCCGCCCGCCGGCAGCGCCGAGGAGAACTTCGGCCGCGTCCTCGCCGAGGACCTGCGCCCCTACCGCGACGAGCTCGTCATCTCCTCCAAGGCCGGCTACCACATGTGGAACGGCCCGTACGGCGACTGGGGCTCGCGCAAGTACCTCGTCTCCTCGCTCGACCAGTCCCTCTCCCGCATGGGACTGGACTATGTGGACGTCTTCTACCACCACCGGCCCGACCCCGAGACGCCCCTCGAGGAGACCATGGGCGCGCTCGACGCGATCGTGCGCTCCGGCAAGGCCCTCTACGTCGGCGTCTCCAACTACAACGCCGAGCAGGTGCGCCGGGCCGCCGCGATCCTCAAGGACCTCGGCACGCCATTGCTGATCGACCAGCCGTCCTACTCCATGTTCAACCGCTGGACCGAGCGTGACGGCCTCCTCGACGCCCTCGAAGAGGTCGGCGCGGGCTGCATCGTCTTCAGCCCCCTCGCCCAGGGCCTCCTCACCGACCGCTACCTCAAGGGCATCCCCGAGGACTCGCGCGTGCGCACCAGCGTCTTCCTCAACGAGGACGCACTCGAGGAGACCAAGATGGCGCGCGTGCGCGCCCTCAACGACATCGCCGCCGGACGCGGCCAGACCCTCGCGCAGACCGCCCTCGCCTGGGCCCTCCGCGACGAGCGCATGACCAGCGTCATCATCGGCGCGAGCAGCGTCAAGCAACTCGAGGACAACATCGGCTCCCTCGGCAACCTCGACTTCACGGACGAGGAACTCGCCGCGATCGACGAGCACGCGATCGGCTAGAACGTGCCTGGACGGCGTCAGGCCCGCAGGATCGATCCTGCGGGCCTCGCGCTACTTGACCTCGATCTTCCGCTGGCCCTTGGACGCGGCCTTCGGGACGGTCATGCACAGCACGCCGCTGGAGAGCTCGGCCGTGGTCCCGCTCGCGTCGACCGCGTGCGGCAGACGGAGCGCGAACTCGAACGGCCCGGTACGCCGCGTCGAACGCCGCGCGGACCCCTCGATGTGCTCGAACTTCTTGCACTCGCCGCTCACCGTGAGCTCCTGGCCCTCAAGACTGACGTTGACGTCCTCTTTCTCGACCCCGGGCAGGTCGATGTCGACGTGGTACTCCTCGTCGTTCTCGGTCACGTCGGCCGTCGGCGTCCAGGCCTCCGCACCCGTGTCCAGCGGCGAGTAGTACGGGCCCATCATGCGATTCATGTAAGCGGAGAAGTCGTCGATGAGACTCATCGCGTCGCTCCTCCGCGCCGGCATCTGTGTCATGGCGGACTCCTTCATCGCGGCGCCTGCCTCGGGCGGCAGACGCGCCCAGGATGGGATTCCCGGTACCGGAACCGGGAAACCCTGCCAGAGGCCGTCGCCTCGGCGGTGGAGCCGCGGACGCGAGCGGACGGCGCCGCACGGGCCCCGGCGAGCCTCCGGGGGAGGTACTCAGGTATGACACCGGCCGACGAATATCCGCCCCGAGTCGGAAGTCCGGTCCGTCACGGGAAACTACGATCCGGGACATGACCTCGTCAAGGACAACGTTGCGTCCGCCCCAGCACCAGTTCGACCCCCGGGTGAAGCCCTGGTGGCGGGTCCAACTCGCGATCGCCACCGCCGTGCCCGCCGTCCCGCTCCTCGTGCTCGGCCTCCTCATCGCCCCCGCCCGCCCCTGGCTCCTCGGCCCCGCCGCCGCCATCGCCGTGATCGGCCTCGTCTCCCTTGCGGCCCTGCCGGTCTGGTGGCACCGCGTCCACCGCTGGGAGGTCACCGACACCGCCGTCTACACCCTCACCGGCTACTTCTGGCGCACCTGGCGCATCGCCCCGATGTCCCGCATCCAGACCGTCGACACCACGCAGGGGCCGCTGCAGCGCACCTTCGGACTGTCCACTCTGGTCGTCACCACCGCGTCCTCCGCCGGGGCGATCAAACTCGAAGGGCTCGAACAGGACCAGGCCGCCGCACTCGCCGAGCGCCTCACCGAGCTCACCGACGCCACCCCCGGGGACGCGACATGAGCGACCGCCCCACCGAACCCGAAGGCACTGCCGCCGAAGACCTCGCTGTTCAAGACCATGCTGTCGAAGACCCCGCCGCCGCCGAGCCCGAGACCCCCTGGCGGCGCCTCCACCGCGACGGCCTCAAATCCACCGCCCTCTACATGGCCGGCGTCATGGTCGGCGCCGGCACGCCCGCCGCGATCGCCCTCGCCTCGGGCACCTCCTGGCCGATCGCCCTCGCGTGGGTCCTGCCCGGCGCCGCGCTGGTCATCGGCGCGGTCGTCGCGTTCGAGGCCGTGCGGCTGCGCACCACCCGGTACCGCGTCACCGCCACCCGCGTCGAGATGCACACCGGCCTGTTCTTCAAGCGCCGCCGCTCCCTTGCACGCGAACGCATCCGCTCCGTCGACCTCGCCGCCAACCCGCTCGAGCGGGTCTTCGGCCTCACCAAGGTCAAGGTCGGCACCGGCGAAACCGGCAGCGGATCGGGCTCCACCACCGAGCAGACGCTCACCCTCGACTCCGTGCACCGCACCGAAGCCGACCGGCTCCGGCAGGAGCTCCTGCGCCGCGGCGCCGTCGCCTCCGAAGTCGACACCGAAGGGCGCCTCGCCACCTGGGAACCCGGCTGGCTCAAGTACGCGCCGCTGTCGTTCCTCACCCCGATGCTCGCGGGCATCGCAGTCGGCGCGGTCTTCCAGGTCGCCGACTGGTTCGGCCGGGGCGGCCTGCCCGTGGAGATCACCGCCGACCTGGTCGAGGCGCACGGTCCGTGGACCGTCCTCGGCGTCGGCCTCGCCGCGCTCCTGCTCCTCGGCGCCATCGCCAGCCTCGTCCTCCAAGGCGAGGCCTGGTGGAACCACCGCCTCGACCGCGAACCCGGCGGCACCCTGCGGGTACGGCGCGGCCTCATGATCGCGCGCTCCCTCAGCCTCGAAGAGGAGCGCATCCGCGGCATCGAGATCGTCGAACCGCTCGGCGTGCGCACCGCGGGCGCCGGCCGCCTCGACGTGGTCGCCATCGGCCTCAAGACCGACCAGGAGGGCAGCGACCTCAGCACCCTGGTTCCCGCTGCGCCCCTTGACAAGACGCTCGCCGCCGCCGAAGCGGTGATCGGCCCTCTCGAAACGGGCCTCGCCCCGCACCCCCGGACCGCGCTGCACCGGCGGCTGCGCTGGGCGGGGGCGACGATCCTGATCGCCGCCGGCCTGGCGACCGGGGCCCACCTCCTGTGGTCGATGCCCGCGCTGCTCAGCGCCGCCGTCGTCCTGGCCGCCGTGTCGACCTCGGCGTTCGCCGTCTGGACGGCCTTCGACTCGTACGCGTCCCTCGGCCACGCCTCCGGCCCGCGCTACCTGGTCTCGCGGCGCGGCAGCACCCGCCGCGCCACCGTCCACCTCGACCGCTCCGGGATCATCGGCTGGCGAATCCAGCAGTCGGTGTTCCAGCGGCGCATGGGCCTCATGACCCTGGACGCGACCACCGCCGCGGGCAAGGGCCACTACGCGGTCATCGACGCCGACGAGCACGAGATCCTCGACTTCGCCGACGACACCGTGCCGGACCTGCTGCGGCCCTTCCTGATCAGGGAACCGGTCGGCGATTCAGCGGAATGACTGCAGGTCGGCCTGGGACGGCGGTTCCGGCGCGCGGATGAGCGCCTCGACCTCGGCCATGCGGTCCCACGTGTTCACGGCCATGCCCGCGAGCACCCGCCCGGACTTCGTCCAGAACGCCACGAACTCGAGCGACTCGATGGAGCCGGACACGACGACCTCGTCGTAGTCGTCCGGGCCCGCCACGAACCCGATGTACTCCATGCCGAGGTCGTACTGGTCGGTGAAGAAGTAGGGCAGCTTGTCGTACGGCGCCTCGTCCCCGAGCATCGCCTTCGCGGCGTGCGGGCCGGAGTCGAGCGCGGTCTGCCAGTGCTCCACCCGGACCGGCCGTCCGTAGTGGACGGACGGGATGCTGGCGACGTCGCCGGCGGCCCACACGTCGGGGCCGCTGGTCCGTAGCGTCCCGTCGACGGCGATCCCGCCCCCGAACTCCTTGGGGCGCATGTTGATGCCGGCCTCCACGGCCAAGCCGATGTTCGGCGTGGCCCCGACCGCGAGGAGCACGACGTCCGCAGCGACCGTGCGGCCGTCGTCGGTCTCGACGCCCACCGCGCGCCCGTCCTCGCCGAGGATCTTCGCGACCTGTGTGCGCCGCAGCAGCTCCACGCCGTGATCGGTGTGCAGCTTCGCGAACACGAGCCCCATCTCCGGGCCGAGGACCCGCTCGAGCGGCTGCGCCCCGAGCCCGAACACGGTGACCTCCCGGCCGAGCTGCCGCGCCGATGCGGCGACCTCCATGCCGATCCAGCCGTCGCCGACGATCGCGACGTGCTCGGCGTCCTTGATCGCCGCGTGCAGCAGATCGGACTGCTCGACGGTGCGCAGGAGGTGCACCCCCTGCAGGTCCGCGCCCGGGATCGGCAGCGGCCGGGGACTGGAGCCGGTGGCGAGGAGCAGCTTCTTGTAGTCGATGACGGACCCGTCGGCGAGGGTCAGGCGCCGGCCGGCCGGGTCGAGGCCGGTGGCGGGCTCGCCGGTGCGCAGCTCGGCGTTCTGGGCGTACCAGTCCTCATCGACGGTGAACACCGACGAGCGGTCGGCCTCGCCGCGCAGGTAGTCCTTGGACAGCGGCGGGCGCTCGTACGGTCGGTGGGCCTCCCCCGTGACGACCACGAGGTCGCCCTCGAACCCCTCGTCGCGCAGGGTCTGCGCGGCCTTCGAGGCGGCCAGGCCGCCCCCGACGATGACGTACGGGTTGCTCACGATCTTGCCTCCGGCACGATAGACGGCGGTTCGGCCCCATTCTCCCGCGTTCGAGCGCGGTCGGGCCCGTTCAGCGGATTCCCGCCGGCCCCGCCCGCAATCCCCCGATGCGGCGAATCTCGCTCGCGTCGCGCGCCCCTTCTTGGCAAGCTGACCGCATGAGCGAGAACCCCGACCACACCGAGCACGGCAACGCCGCGATCGCCCGCAGCGGCGAGATCCTGCGCACCGAGGTCGGCTCGGGCCTGCACGGCATCGCGATCGCCGGGACCGACGACCACGACGAGATGGGCGTCTTCATCGAACCGCCCGAATGCGCCGTCGGCCTGCGCGGCCCGATGAACCACTACGTGTGGCGGACCCAGCCCGAAGGGCACCGCTCCTCGCACGGCGACACCGACCTGGTCATGTACTCGCTGCGGAAGTTCCTCAAGCTCGCCATCGCAGGGAACCCCACGATCCTCTTGCCGCTCTTCGCCCCCGAGGCGTCGGTCTACACGGCCACGGACCTGGGCGCGGAATTGCGCGACCTCGCGCCCGCGTTCCTCTCGCAGCGCGCGGTCGAGCGCTTCGTCGGCTACCTCGACGGCCAGACCGACCGCCTGCTCAACCGGGGACAGGGCTCGATGCCGAACCGTCCCGAGCTGGTCGAGCAGTACGGCTACGACGTCAAGTACGCCTCGCACGCCCTCCGCCTCGGCCTGCAGGGCCTCGAGATCGCCGAGCACGCCCGCCTCACCCTGCCGATGCCCGACGCCGACCGCCAGCGGGTGCTGCACGTCAAGTCCGGCGGCGTCGCCGAACTCGACACGGTCCTCGCCGAGATCGCCTCGATCCGGGCCCGCATCGTCGCGCTCCTCGAATCGGGCGCGACGGCACTGCCCGCCGAACCCGACACCGACCGCATCTCCGCGTGGTCGATCGACGCCCACCGCCGCCACTGGCATTCCCACCACGGCTTCTAGTTCCGGGCCCCGCCATCGGCGGGGCCCGCATCTAGAAGTCGCCGTAGGCGACCTGCAGGCAGGTCAAGCCCAGCTCTTCGCGCCACATGCGCACGACCTGATCCCGGTCGTCGATCACGCAGAGCACCTCGCGATGGGCGAGGTGCCGCTCGTACAGCTCGCGCTTGACCGTCGAGTCGCGGCGGCTGTCGCCGGACTTGCGCATGTACAGCTCGACGTCCGCCAACCCGACATGCAGCTTGAGCCAGGTCAGCGTCTCGGTCCGGCACACCTCGTCCCGCCCCGACAGGAACACGATCTTGTGCCCGACCTGGGCCAGCGCCTGCACCACCGAGATCACGGCCGGGTTCGGAGCGTCCTCGCCGACCCGATGAAACGCATACGGCGACCGGGGCTTCGCACCGAGCCGAAGCGCGACGGTGCCGTCGATGTCGACGATCACGACCTGCGGCATGGGGTTCCTTCCAAAGGGGGTCTCGGGGGCGGCTTCACGAGAGGCCGAAGTGTTCGCTCACGCACCGAATCGACGCGTCCTCGTCAACGGCCGCATCAACTGTAAGCGCCCGCAACCCCAGCTCGCGAGTCTCTTTGCTGAGGCGCTCGACGAAGTGCCGCTCGCGAACCGCGAGGTTGCGCGCGGCGCGCTCGGGGTCGCTGGTCTGGTCGAGGAACCCCGGCCTGTTCGTCGCTTTCGCCCGCTTGACGACCGCGTACGCGCGGAACTCAGGGCTCGGCAGCAGCCACACGGCCCGACTCCGGTCGGCGAGGAGCGGTGCGACGAGCGAAGGCAGCAGCCTGAACCCCTCGACCACGATCCCCTGCTCGCGCGGCATCGCCAGCAGGTCCTCGACGATGAGGTGAAACCCCTCGCCCCGGAACCAGTGGAACGTCTCGAACATGACCTCGGGCGACCGGTCGAGCCAGCGCTCGTCCATGGTCATCGACATGAACTCGTGGAGGTACGGCGCCTCTTCGGCCGAAGTCCGCCGCGCGTGATCGGGCATCGCCTCGTCCGTTTCATAGAGCCGCAGCCCGTACCGATCCGCCATCGCCGCAGCGACAGTCGACTTCCCGGCCCCGCTGCCGCCCCCGATCCAGTACACGTGCCGCAGCCGTTCCCGCAACGTCGCGTCATCCGCCATATCGATTCCGCCCCAACACGTCGGCATCATTTCCGCTTCCATGCTCTCAAGGGCCGGAACCGCGTTGGCGTGTTGATCAGCTCCAGCCGCGGGGGGCCGGGCGGGAGGCCGGGGTGGGTTCCTGGTCTCGGGTTCGGTAGACGACGTAGGGGCGGAAGAGGTACCAGACGGGTGCGCTGAAGGCGTGGACGAGGCGGGTGAAGGGGAAGAGTGCGAAGAGGGTGAGGCCGATGAGGACGTGGACCTTGAAGGCGGTGGAGGCGGCGGCCATGGCGGCGACGTCGGGTTGGAGGATCCAGATGCTGCGGAACCAGGGCGAGACGGTCTCGCGGTAGTCGACCTCGTGGCCGCCGGTGAGGCCGGCGACGGCCGAGAGGAGGGTCGTGGTGAGGCCGGCGAGGATCGCGGCGACGAGGACGAGGTACATGACCTTGTCGTTCACGGTGGTGGCGCTGAAGACCGGGCCGTTGGTGCGGCGGCGCCAGATGAGGAGGGCGATGCCGCCGAGGGTGGTCACGCCCGCGATGGCGCCCAGGGACAGGGCGGTCACGTGGTACCTCTCGTCGGTGATGCCGACGGCTTCGGTCCAGGTCTCGGGGATCAGGAGGCCGACGACGTGGCCGATGATCACCACGAGGAGTCCGAAGTGGAACACGGGGCTGGCGATGCGGAGCAGCCGCGACTCGTAGAGCTGGGATGAGCGGGTGGTCCAGCCGAAGCGGTCGTAGCGGTAGCGCCAGACGGTGCCGCCGATCAGGATCGCGAGCACGACGTACGGGAGCGCGCCCCACAGCAGGTGGTCGAGGGCCGTCGGGCTCATCGCTCGGCTCCCATCGCCACCGGCATGCCGAGCGGCACTTTGCCGTCGAAGGGGTCGAGGCCTACGTCCTCGGCCGGGGGGCCGGCGGCGGCCAGTCTCGCGGCTTCGCGGCGGGCTTCGTCGGCGGGCGGGAGGGTTGCGGCCACGGCGTCGAGGACAGCGGCGTGGGGGCCGGCGCATTCGTGGAGGGCGGCGCGGAGCAGCTCGATCGCGGGCTGGAAGGCCGTGAGGAGCCGCATGCCTTGGACGGCATCGCCTCTGGCCGCGAATTCAAGGACCACCGCCAGGTGGTCGGGGAGTTCGCCGGGCTCGAGGCGCCATCCGTAGGCCGCATAGATCTCCTTGATCCGGGCCAGCGCGTGGCCGCGTCGTCGTGTGTCGCCGTCGGTGTAGTAGGTGAGGTGGAGTGCCCTGCGGCGCTTCAGGTCGAAGGTGCGGACGTAGGCCGCGCCGAGTTCGAGGGCGGGGGTGCCGTGCGCGTAGGCGCAGAATGCGGTGAGGGCTTCGCGGGCGTCGCCCGGCGGGGTCTCGGCGACGGCGGCGCGCACGAGCGGGAGGCGTTCGTAGAAGTCGCGGTCCGGGTAGCAGAGGAGCACGGCCGCGGCCTGGTGGATGACGGCGTTCATTGCGACTCCTCGCGGTCGTGGAGGTACTCGCCGTCCTGGGTGTGCCGGCGCGCCTGCCGGTCCCTGTCCGGGAACAATCCCGGCGGGCGGCCGTTGCCGTCCCAGTTCAGGAGGTTGAAGCGGCGGGACGCACCGGCCGGGTCGTCGCTGGTCTGGCGGTCGCGCAGGGCGTGGAACGTCTCGACGCTGGCGGGCGCGGGCGTGCCGGAGGCCTCGCCGAACGGGCCGGAGCCGCCCATGCCGGGGCCGCCGTCGAAGTCGAGTGAGCAGCCGATCTCGTCGATGACGCCGCGGTCGGCCTCGTCGACGCCGTAGGCGGTGGGGATGACGTACCGGTCGTCGTACTTGGCGAGGGCGAGGAGGCGGTATATCTGCTCGATCTCCTTGCCCGTCAAGCCGACTGCTTCCGCGATCGACTCGTCGGGGGGTTCGCCGAGGTTGATGCGGCGCATATATGCGCGCATCGCGGCGAGCCGGTTGAGCACGGCCCTCACCGGTTCGGGGTCGCCCGCGGTGAACAGCTCGGCGAGGTACTCGACGGGGATGCGCAAGGTGTCGACGGCGGCGAAGAGGTTGTCGGCGTCCTCGCCGTCGTGGCCGGTCTCGCTCAGGGCGTCGACCACGGGCGACAGCGGCGGGATGTACCAGACCATCGGCATGGTCCGGTACTCCGGGTGCAGCGGCAGCGCGAGCCGGAACCGCTTGGCGAGCAGGTGGATCGGGGAGCGGCGGGCTGATTCGAGCCAGCGTTCGGGGATGCCGTCGCGGCGGGCCGCGGCCTGGACGTCGGGGTCGTCGGGGTCGAGGAAGACGTCGAGCTGGGCTTCGTAGAGGTCCTGCTCGTCCTTCACCGCGGCCGCTTTGCCCACGCGTTCGACGTCGTAGAGGACGACGCCGAGGTAGCGGAGCCGCCCGACGCACGTCTCGGAGCAGACCGTGGGCATCCCGACCTCGATGCGCGGGTAGCAGAGCGTGCACTTCTCGGCCTTGCCGGTCTTGTGGTTGAAGTACACCTTCTTGTAGGGGCAGCCGGTGACGCACATGCGCCAGCCGCGACACTTGTCCTGGTCGACGAGGACGATGCCGTCCTCGGCGCGCTTGTACATCGCGCCCGAGGGGCAGGAGGCGACGCAGCTGGGGTTGAGGCAGTGCTCGCAGATGCGCGGCAGGTAGAACATGAAGCTCTGCTCGTACTCGAACTTCACCTTGTCGCCGATCTTCTGCACGATCGGGTCCTGCGAGCCGAGCTCCTCGCCGCCGGCGAGGTCGTCGTCCCAGTTGGCGCTCCACTTGATCTGCATGGGATCGCCGGAGATGAGGGAGCGGGGCCGCGCACCGGGGATGTCGTCGCCGAGCGGGGCCGAGACGAGGTGCTCGTAGTCGTACGTCCAGGGCTCGTAGTAGTCCTGTATGGACGGCATCTTGGGGTTGGCGAAGATCGTCGCGAGCTTCTTGAGGCGCCCGCCCGCGCGGGGCTTCAACCTGCCTGCGGCCGTGCGCTTCCAGCCGCCCTGCCAGCGCTCCTGGTCCTCGTGGCGGCGCGGGTAGCCCTGGCCGGGGCGGGTCTCGACGTTGTTGAACCACACGTACTCGACGCCGGGCCGGTTGGTCCAGGCCTGCTTGCAGGTGACGGAGCAGGTGTGGCAGCCGATGCACTTGTCGAGGTTCATGACCATGGCTACCTGCGCCATGACCTTGCCGATGCGCTGGTCCATCAGTACTCGACCTCCGTGGTGCGCTTGCGGACGACGGTGACCTCGTCGCGCTGGTTGCCGGTGGGGCCGATGTAGTTGAACGCGTAGGAGAACTGGGCGTACCCGCCGATGAGGTGGGTGGGTTTCACGAGGAGGCGGGTGAGCGAGTTGTGGATGCCGCCGCGCTTGCCGGTGGTCTCGGTCTTCGGCACGTCGACCATGCGCTCCTGCGCGTGGTACATGTAGACGGTCCCCTGCGGCATGCGGTGGGAGACGACGAGGCGGGCGGCGACGACGCCGTTGCGGTTGACCGCTTCGACCCAGTCGTTGTCCTTGGCGCCGATCGCTTCGGCGTCCTGGGGGCTCATCCAGATGTTGGGGCCGCCGCGCGAGAGCGTGAGCATGAGCAGGTTGTCCTGGTACTCGGAGTGGATGGACCACTTGGAGTGCGGGGTGAGGTAGCGGACGGCGACGGCCTTCTCCCCCGTCGGCCCGATCTCCGGTTCGCCGAACAGGGCGGCCATGTTCAAGGGCGGCCGGTAGACGGGCAGGGCCTCGCCGAACTCGTGCATCCAGTCGTGGTCGAGATAGAAGTGCATCCGGCCGGTGAGGGTGTGCCAGGGCTTGTCGTGCTCGACGTTGATGGTGAACGGCGAGTAGCGGCGGTCGTGCGCTTCTTTGCCCGACCATTCAGGGCTGGCGCCCACGGGCGTGGGGCCGTGCTGGGTGTCGGAGAAGACGACGCGGCGTTCGGCCGAGCCGTGGACGAGTTCGCCGAAGTCGGTGCCCACGCGGGCGGCGAGGCGCTCGAAGCCTTGGGCGGCAAGGCGTCCGTTGCTGGTGCCGGAGAGGGCGAGGATCATCTCGCAGGCTTTGACGTCGGTGTCGATGAGCGGACGGCCGCTGGCGGGCGCTTCGGCGGAGGTGCCGTTGCGCTGGGCGAGCCAGCCGATCTCGACGTCGGGGGTGAACGAGATGCCTTTGACGGGCAGGCCTTTGGTCTCGGCGAGCGGGCCGAGGGCGGTCATCTTGGCGGCGACGGCGGGGTAGTCGCGTTCGACGGCGATGATCGCGGGCATGGTCTTGCCCGGGACCGGCGGCGCGCCTTCGGCTTTCCAGTCGGGCGCGGTGCCGCCGGGCTGGGCGAGTTCCCCCGGGGTGTCGTGCTGGTGGGGTGCGGCGACGAGGTCGGTGGCGGTGCCGAGGTGGGCTTCGGCGAGTTCGGAGAAGCGGCGCGCGAGGGCCTGGAACGCCTCGAAGTCGGTGCGGGCCTGCCAGGGCGGGTCGATCGCGGGCGAGAACGCGTGCACGAACGGGTGCATGTCCGTTGTGGACAGATCGTGCTTCTCGTACCAGGTGGCGGCCGGGAGCACGATGTCCGAGAGCAGGGTCGTGCTGGTCATCCGGAAGTCGAGCGAGAGCAGCAGGTCGAGTTTCCCTCGGGGCGCACGGCCGTGCCACACGACGTCGGCCGGGCGGTCCTCTGGGCCCGCCTCTTCGGCCTGCACGGAGTGCTGGGTGCCGAGCAGGTGCTTGAGGAAGTACTCGTCGCCTTTCGCGCTGGAGCCGAACAGGTTCGCGCGCCAGACGGTGAGCACGCGCGGCCAGTTCTCGGGCGCGTCCGGGTCCTCGCAGGCGAAGCGCAGGTCGCCCGAGGCGAGTTCGCGGGCGATGTAATCGGCCGGTGCGAGCCCGGCTTCGCGGGCCTCCTGGGCGATGAGCAGCGGGTTCCGGTTGAACGTGGGGTACGACGGCATCCAGCCCATGCGGGCCGAGGCCGCCACGAGGTCGGCCGTGTGGGTGCCCGCCAGCCGCCCGGGGCCGGTGGCCGAGGTCAGCGCGTCGGCCTTGTAGGTGTCGTACCGCCACTGGTCGGTGTGCAGGTACCAGTACGGGGTGGCGGCCATGAACCGCGCGGGCCGCGTCCAGTCCATCGCCGATGCGTAAGCAGCCCAACCGGTCTGGGTGCGGCACTTCTCCTGGCCGACGTAGTGCGCCCAGCCGCCGCCGTTCTTCCCCTGGCAGCCGGTGAGCAGCAGGAGCGTGAGGAACGCCCGGTACATGGTGTCGCCGTGGAACCACTGGTTGGTGCCCGCACCGAGCACGATCATCGCCCGGCCGCCCGAATCCCTTGCGGTGGCGGCGAACTCGCGGGCGATGCGGATCGTCCGGTCCGCCTTCACGGCAGTGATCGACTCGGACCAGGCGGGCGTGCACGGCTCGTCGGCGTCGTCGTACCCGCTCGGCCACCGGCCCGGCAGGCCCGGCCTGGCCACGCCGTACTGGGCGAGGAGGAGGTCGAACACCGTGGTCACGAGGCGGCCCTCGACCCGGCGGACCGGGACGCCGCGCAGCATGCGCCCGCCTTCAGGGTCAGCGGAGGCTTCATCGAAGCGCGGCAACGCGATCACCCTGGTCTCGCCGCCCTCCTCGTAGCAGCTGAGCAGCGGCTCGGCACCCTCGAGGTCGAGGTTCCAGTTGCCCGGCCGCTCCTCGTCCCAGCGGTGGCCGAGCGTCCCGTGCGGCGCACGGGGCTGGTCGAAGCGCGCGTCGATGAACACCGGCTTCCACTCCGCGTACGGCTCCTCGCCCGGCAGCGCGTCCTGGCGCAGGAACTTGCCCGGCACCAGTTCGCCGCCGCCCTCGACGAGCTCGACGAGGAACGGCAGGTCGGTGTACTTGCGCACGTAGGCGTCGAAGGCCTCCGTGCGCTCGTCCACGAAGTGCTCCTTGAGGATCACGTGCCCCATCGCCATGGCCAGCGCGCCGTCGGTGCCCGGGTGCGGGGCGAGCCATTCGTCGGCGAACTTCGCGGCGTCGTTGTAGTCGGGCGCGACGGTGACGACCTTCTGGCCCCGGTAGCGGGCCTCGGCCATCCAGTGCGCGTCCGGCGTGCGCGTGACGGGCACGTTCGAGCCCCACAGCACGAGGTACGCGGCGTCCCACCAGTCCCCCGACTCGGGCACGTCCGTCTGGTCGCCGAAGACCTGCGGGGACGCCACGGGCAGGTCCGCGTACCAGTCGTAGAACGAGAGCATCGAGCCGCCGAGGAGGTTCACGAACCGCGCGCCCACGCCGTGGGAGACCTGCGACATCGCGGGGATCGGGCTGAACCCGGCGATGCGGTCGGGACCGTACGCGCCGATGGTGTGCACATGCGCGGCGGCGGCGATCTCTACCGCCTCGTCCCAGCCGATGCGCACCAGCCCGCCCTTGCCGCGCGCCGACTGGTAGCGGCGGCGCTTCTCCGGGTCCGTGGTGATCTCGGCCCAGGCGGCGACCGGATCGCCGAGGCGCGCTTTGGCCTCGCGGTACATCTCAATGAGGACGCCGCGCCCGTACGGGTAGCGCACGCGCGTGGGCGAGTAGGTGTACCAGGAGAAGGCCGCGCCCCGCGGGCAGCCGCGCGGCTCGTACTCGGGGCGGTCGGGGCCGACCGAGGGGTAGTCGGTCGCCTGGGTCTCCCAGGTGATGATGCCGTCCTTGACGTACACGTTCCACGAGCACGAGCCGGTGCAGTTGACGCCGTGCGTGGAGCGCACGACCTTGTCGTGGCTCCAGCGGTCGCGGTAGAACACGTCCCCTTCGCGCCCGCCCTCCTTGAACACCGCCCGCTTGTCCTCTGTGGATTCGGAGCGGGTGAGGAAGAGGCCCGCGGCGAGGAGCAGGTCGGCGGCGCTGCGCTCGGGAGTCGCCGCTCGGTGCTGTGCCATGGCTGCTCGCTCCATCCGGTTCGGGGGTGCGGTCCGCGCCCAGATTAGGCGCTTTCACGCCTCCGAAGAGGACGAATCGGCATACTGTCCCCGGGGCCGCCGCTCAGGCCCCGCACGGGGGAAGGGAGCAGCGATGACCACTGCCGCCGCGGGCGCACCGCAGGCCGCCGTGCAGCGCGGGGCCGGGTCGAACCTGGCGCTCGCGACCGCCGCGTTCGCACTCACGTTCTGGGCGTGGAACCTCATCGGCCCGCTCTCGAAGACCTACGCCGACCGGCTCGACCTCGATCCGACGCAGGTCTCGGTCCTCGTCGCGTTCCCGGTGCTCGTGGGCGCGGTCGGGCGCATCCCGGCGGGCATCCTCACCGACAAGCTCGGCGGCCGGGTCATGCTCACCGCCTCCTGCTTCATCGCAATCGTGCCGGTGCTCCTCGTCGGCCTGTCCGGCGACTCCTACCCGGCCCTCCTGGTCTCGGGCTTCCTCCTCGGCGTCGCGGGCACCTCGTTCGCGGTCGGCATCCCGTTCGTCAACGGCTGGTACCCGCCCGCGAAGCGCGGCTTCGCGACCGGGATCTTCGGCGCGGGCATGGGCGGCACCGCGCTCTCGGCGTTCTTCACCCCGCGCCTGGTCGCGTGGCTGGGGCTCCTGGCGACCCACCTGGTCATGTGCGCCGCGCTCGCGGTGATGGGCTTCGTCGTCTGGGCGTTCGCGCGCAACGCCCCGCAGTGGCGGGCCTCCACCGAACCGGCCCTGCCGCGCCTCAAAGCCGTCATGAAGCTCAAGGTCACCTGGCAGATGTCGCTGCTGTACGCCATCGCGTTCGGCGGCTTCGTCGCGTTCTCGACCTACCTGCCGACGATGCTCGTCGCCGAGTACGGCCTCGCGCAGACCGACGCGGGCCTGCGCACGGCCGGGTTCAGCCTCGCCGCCGTCATCGCCCGCCCCGCGGGCGGCATCCTCTCCGACAAGGTCGGGCCCCTCAAGGTCTGCCTCACCTCCTTCTTCGGGGCCGCCGCCATGGCCGTGGTCCTCGCCCTCGAACCGCCGCTGGAGGTCCCGGCCGGGACCTCGTTCGTCCTCATGGCCCTGTTCCTGGGCCTGGGCACCGGCGGCGTGTTCGCGCTCGTCGCCGAACTCGTCGACCCGGCCCGGGTCGGCGGCGTCACCGGGATCGTCGGCGCCGCGGGCGGCCTCGGCGGGTACTTCCCGCCGCTCATCATGGGCGCCAACTACCAGGCCAACGGCGACTACACGATCGGCCTGCTGCTGCTCGCGGCCACGGCGCTCCTGGTCGGGCTGTTCACCGTGAAGGCGTTCCGGAACGTGCCGAGACCGGGCGGACCCGCAGCACCGGAGCCCGCCGACCCGGTATCCCGATTACTCCTCGCGAATGAACGCGGCCGGGCCGGTATCCGCCTCAAGACGGAGGAACCGGCCCGATGCGCGACCTAGGGTGAATCCATGCTCGAAATCAAGGACCTCCACAAGCGGTTCGGCGACACCGTTGCCCTCGACGGCGTGTCGCTCACCGCAGCCCCCGGGGAGGTGGTCGGATTCGTCGGCGCGAACGGCGCCGGAAAGACCACCACCATGCGCATCGCCATGGGCGTGCTCGCCGCCGACTCCGGCCGCATCGTCTACAACGGCGCCCCGCTCGACGTCGAGGCGCGCCGCCGCTTCGGCTACATGCCCTCCGAGCGCGGCCTGTACCCGAAGATGAAGACCGCCGAGCAGATCGCCTACTTCGGCGAGCTGCACGGCATGAGCCGCGCCGAGGCCAAGCGCTCCGCCGCCGCGCTCCTGGAGCAGCTCAACCTCACCGAGCGCTCCGGCGACTTCGTGCAGGACCTCTCCCTCGGCAACCAGCAGCGCGTCCAGCTCGCGGTCTCGCTCGTCCACGACCCCGAGGCGCTCATCCTCGACGAGCCGTTCTCCGGCCTCGACCCCCTCGCCGTCGACGTCATGGGCACCGCCCTCAAGGACCGCGCCGCGGCCGGCGCGCCCGTGATCTTCTCCAGCCACCAGCTCGACCTCATCGAGCGCCTCTGCGACTCCGTGGTCATCATCGGCAACGGCACGATCATCGCCGCCGGCTCCGTCGAGGAGCTGAAGGCCAAGGAGGTCAAGCAGCTGCGCGTGAGCGTCCAGACCGCCCAGGACCTCAGCGCCTCGCTGCCCGGCACCGTCACCCGCGACGGCGACGACTACCTCGTGGAGGACGCCGACGACCAGGAGGTGCTGCGCATCGCCGCCGCCGCCGGGCGCGTCACCCACTTCGCCTACGACCAGCCCACCATCGCCGAGATCTTCCGAGAGGCCGTGACCCGATGAGCGCCCAGACTCCCGAAACTCGGGCCCCCGAGACCTCGCGGATGCGGGGCCTCATGCTCGTGGCCGGACGCGAGATCCGCGTCCGCGGCCTCTCCAAGGCCAACCTCGTCAGCCTCATCGTCACCGTCGTCATCGTCGGCGTGCTCGCCGCACTGCCCACGATCCTCGGCGGCGGCGACGACGAAGCCGAGAAGATCGGCCTCGCCGGCACCAACGCCTCCGCGATGGAGGGCCAGCTCAACGCCATGGGCGGCTTCGACATCACCATGTACGACTCGGCGGACGAAGCGGAGCGGGCCGTCGAGGACGGCACCGTCGACACCGCAGTCGCCGACGGCACGCTCTACAGCGAGGAGAACCCGGACCAGAGCCTCCAGGCCCAGCTCGACGCCGCCTGGCAGGCCGCCACGGTCCAGACCAACCTCGCCGACGCCGGGCTCAGCGACGCCGAGATCGCCACCGCGCTCACGCCGCGGCCCCTGGAGACCGTCACCCTCGCCGAAGGCGAGAGCGACCCGGTGACCAGCTACTTCACCGGCCTCGTCATCTCCATCATCATGTTCATGATGCTCATGACCCCCGTGCAGTACATCGCCATGGGCGTCGTCGAGGAGAAGTCCAGCCGCATCGTCGAAATCCTCCTCACCAGCCTCAAGCCCTGGCAGCTCCTGGGCGGCAAGGTCATCGGCCTCGGCGTGATCTCCCTGGTCAACCTCGTCGCCATGGTCGCGGTCGGCCTCGGCGTCTCCGCCGCCACCGGCGTGCTCGCCGACCTGCCCCCGGGCACCGCCTCCGCGGCGGTCTCCACCATCGGCTGGTGGCTCATCGCGCTCGTCCTCTTCGGGACGCTCGCGGGCGGCGTCGGCTCGCTCGTCTCCCGCCAGGAGGAGTCCGGGTCGGTCCTGACCCCGCTCATCATGTCGCTGACCCTGAGCTACATCGGCGCGATCTTCACCCTGAACGCGCCCACGAGCACGTTCGCGCAGGTCCTCTCGATCGTGCCGCCGTTCTCCGCGATCACCATGCCCACCCGCATGGCCATCACCACGGTCCCGGCCTGGGAGATCGCTCTCTCCATCGCGCTCCTCGTGCTCGCTGCGGCCGGAGCGCTCGCGCTCGGCGCGCAGCTGTACAAGCGCAGCGTCCTGTACACCGGCTCGCGCCTCAAACTGACCGAGGCGCTGCGCCGCGCGGCGTAAGCGCACGGCAAAAGGGGCCCGGGATTCGATCCCGGGCCCCTTTTCGCTTGCGCCGCTTACTCGGTGAGGCCGCGCTACTCGGTCAAGAAGAAGAAGTAGCCGATCGAGGCGAGCATGAGGACCCACGCGATCGGGTGCACCTCGCGCCAGCGGCCCCTGGCGGTCATCATGATCGGGAAGAACACCAGGCCCAGCGCGATCCCGTTCGAGATCGAGTAGGTCAGCGGCATCGCGATGACGATGAGGAACGCCGGGATCGCGTACTCCAGCTTGTTCCATTCGATCTGGCCGAGCGCCTTCGCCATGAGCACGCCCACGACGATGAGGGCCGGCGCGGTGACCGCCGGGTTGTTCGCGAACAGGCCGAACACCGGGAACGCCACGAGCGACACGACGAACCAGAAGCCCGTCGTCACCGCCGTGAGACCGGTGCGGCCGCCGACCGAGACGCCCGCGGTCGACTCGATGTACGCCGTGGTGGTCGAGGTGCCGAGCACCGCGCCCGCCGAGGTCGCGATCGAGTCGGTGGCGAGGGCGCGGCCCGCGCGCGGGAGCTTGCCGTCCTCCTTGACGAGGCCGGCCTGGCCGGCCACGGCGAAGAGCGTGCCGGCGGTGTCGAAGAAGTCCACGAACAGCATGGTCAGGATGACCGCGATCATGTGGGCGGTGAACGCGTCCTCGAAGCCGGTGAAGGCCGCGCCGAACGAGTCGAGGTTCGGGGTGAAGCCCTCGGCGAGCTCCAGGTCGATGACGCCGGTGAGGACGCCGGCGACCAGCGTGGCGAGCATCCCGTAGAAGACGCCGCCCTTCCAGCCCAGCACCATGAACACGGCGGTGACGAGGAGGCCGAAGACGGTGAGCAGGACCGTGCTGGAGCCTTCGCCCTGGAACGGGCCGAGCGACACCAGGGTCGCGGGGTCGGCGACGACGATGCCGCCGCCCTTGAGGCCGATGAACGCGATGAACAGGCCGATGCCGGCGCCGACGGCGAGCTTCAGCTGCGTCGGGATCGCGTTCACGATCGCCTCGCGCGCACCGGTGACGGCGAGGATGAAGAACAGCACGCCCGACACGAGCGTGCCCGTGAGCGCGGTCTGCCATGGGATCCCGAGGGTGAGGACCACGGTGAACGCGAAGAACGCGTTCAGGCCCATGCCCGGCGCGGTGGCGATCGGGTAGCGGGCCCACAGGCCCATGACGAGGCAGCCGAGCGCGGAGGCCAGCGCGGTCGCGGTGAAGACCGCGCCCGGGTTGGGGGCGTCGACCCCGGCTTCGGTGAGCGCGATGCTGAGGATGCCGGGGTTGACGGCGAGGATGTACGCCATCGCGAGGAAGGTCGTGGTCCCGGCGAGGACTTCGCGCTTCCAGTTCGTCTTGTTCTCGGTCATGCCGAAGAACTTGTCGACGCGGCCGGGCTGCGGCGCGTCCTTCTTCTCTTCAGTGGCTTCGGTGGCCATGTGGCGGGCACTCCTGTGCGGGCGTGGTGCGATGCCGGGCAGCTGGCACCTCGGGAAACAGGGTAACGGGGCAGGTGTGAACCTGCGGGTAATGTACCGGGTCCACCACGGAGAAGACAGGGATCGGGTCCTGCGAATGTGAGTTTTACGCACCCGATATGAGCTGGAAAACAAGCGACGCCCCGGAGCCAAGGGGGGGACGGCTCCGGGGCGTCGACTTAGGGTCGGGCCCCCGGTGGCAGGATTCCGGGGGCCCGACAAGGACCGCACCGTCAAGCAGCGGGCGGTAGTCGCGGTGTCTCCTTCCCGACGAATCGGGCGTCCTGTCTTGAGACAACTGCTAAACGCGGTGGCGACACGGCCGGTTGCATAACGTTTTGGTAACGGGCCGGATTTCGGTGCGGAGCCCCGCGGGCGCCGCACCGAACCCAGGTCAGGCGCCTTCGGCGTGCTCGGCCCGGCGGCGCTGCACCACGAGCAGGGCGATGCCCGCCGCGAGGAGCGCACCTGCGCCGAGGGCGTAGGTCAGGGACGAGCCGGTGCTGGGCAGCGAGTTGCCGGCCGGGGTGGTCGAGGCCTGGCCGGGCGTCGAGCTCGAGGGCGCCTGCGAGGACGGGGCCTCTGAGGACGGCGCGGCGGAGCTGGACTCGACGGGGCTCGACGGTTCCTCGGTGGGACTGGAGGGCTCCTCCGTGGGCGACGAGGGCTCTTCCGTGGGGCTGGAAGGCTCCTCGGTCGGGCTGGAGGGCTCCTCAGTCGGAGACGAAGGCTCCTCGGTCGGCGAGGACGGCTCTTCCGTGGGGCTCGACGGTTCCTCCGTGGGCGAGGAAGGTTCTTCGGTCGGGCTCGACGGTTCCTCCGTAGGGCTGGAGGGCTCCTCCGTGGGCGATGAAGGCTCCTCAGTCGGGCTCGACGGCTCTTCCGTCGGGGACGAGGGCTCCTCAGTCGGCGAGGACGGCTCCTCAGTCGGGGTCTCCTCGCCCGGCGGCTGCTCGGTCGCGGGGCAGGCGTGAGTCAGGTTGAACTCGGGCTCCTTGCCCTTCTTGTTGTCCTCCTTGAGGTTCACCCGCGCTTCGGCGTCGATGAGGGTGAGCCCGGCGGGGGTGACGATGTACGCCTTGTTGTCGCCCGAGCCCGAGACGATGCCGCCGTCGTCCTCGGTGTCGTAGCGGATGACGTTGCCGTCCTCGTCCTGGAAGACCGCTTCGATGTACTCGAAGTTGCCCTCGGCCTTGACCGAGGAGGGCAGGACGAAGACCCAGCCGTCGAGCCAGGCGGCGGTGCCGCCGGGGATCTGGTCGCAGCTGTGGGTCTTGAAGCCCTCGGCGGTGGTGGGCACGTTGCCGTCGTTGATGTCGATGAGGGTGCTCGCGCCCGCGAGCGCGGGGACGGCGAAGGCGAGCGCGACGGCTCCCGCCAGGCCTGCGGCGGCGGTTGCGCCCAGGACCTTGTGGCGGCGTGTGAGTTTCATGGGATTGCTCTCCGTGATGGGTGGCCGGAGGAATCGAACGTGCCGGTTTCGATAACGCCTGTCGTTCTTCTGCACCCGGTCTAGACGGGACGACTCTGGGAGCCGCTGGACCTGGCGATGGGCAGAGTATTCACGTTCGCACCAGGGCCCGCGTTGCGTCGCATTCGGATGATCGTGACATCGGCCGAACGGCTGACCTGCGCAGACGGGGCAAACCGGGGCGGGCATGGCGACGCCCCCGCGACAGCTCACGCGGGGGCGTCGTCAAGGGCTGTGTCGGTTCGGGCTGTGGGGGCCCGGACCGTCGTGACCCGTTGGCGGCCTTACCGGTCGCGCGCCTGCCGTCGGTCCTCGAACGGTCGGAGCGCGGCCGGTGGGGCCGCCGGTCGGACTACCAGTCCTGGGCTTCGCGACGGCGGCGCATGAACATGAACAGCGCGGCGCCGCCCGCGGCGAGCGCCGCGGCCGAGACGAGGGCGATCGTCAGCGGGGCGCCGGTGGTCGGCAGGTTGGCGCCGCCCGGAGTGGTCGACTCCTCGCCGGGGGTGCCGCTCGCGCCGGGGCTCGAGCTCTCCTCACCCGGGGACGAGGGCTCCTCGCCGGGAGAGGACGACTCCTCGCCGGGGGTCGTCTCCTCCTCGCCCGGCTCGCCGGGGCAGGCGTGCGTGAGGTTGAAGAACGCGTCGTCGTCGGGGCCCTCGACCTCGGCTTCGGCGCCGGTCAGGGTCCAGCCGGCGGGCGTGATGATGTACGCCTTGTTGTCGCCCGAGCCGTCGACGATCCCGCCGTCGGTGTCGGTGCTGAGGACCCACTCGTCCCCGTCCCCGTCCTCGAAGGTCGCGGTCACCGAGATGAAGTTGCCTTCGACTCCGGCCGAAGCGGGGAGCACGAAGACCCAGCCGTCCTCGGTCGCCGCGCGGTCTGCGGGGAGGTTTGCGCAGGAGTATTCGAAGTCGCCAGCGGTCGTGGGCACGTTGCCGTCGTTGATGAAGATCGTCTCGACCGCGGCCTGCGCGGCCGAGGCGATGGCGAGCGAGCCGACGAGGCCCGCCGCCGCGGTGAGGCCGAAACGACCGGCCTGCTTGAAGGATTGCTTGAGTTCCACTCGGGGATGCTCCGTTTTCCGTCTGCCAGAGGAAACGAATGTGCCGGATTCGCGATGGGCACTGCCTCCACGCGCATGGGGCGGGTGGGGTTGCAGCGCGATCCGATAACAGAGGAACCGCCGGTCGGGGCCGGGACGCGGCTGGCCACGTCCCACACGACCACCGCAACGGTGCGCAAGCGCCGGCGCCCCCGCAGCGCTCGCGCGAGGGCACTGCCGGACTCGGCGCCGCGGAGACATGGGCTCTATGAAGATCTGGCCTTCACGTGCCGCGCGACGCCAACGCGGCGAAGGCATCCCGCCACGCGGCCAACCCGGGCAGGTGTGCGTCAGGTCGACCGGAGGGCCGCGCGACCGCCTTCGGACAGCCCCAACCCTATATCCTATAGGATCGAGGGCATGGCTGCAGCACTGAAGCTCACGTACGACTCCGCTCCCGGCGCCTGGCACGAGGGCCTTCCCATCGGGGAGGGCCGCATCGGCGCGATGCTGTGGGGCCCCCGCATCGAACTCAACGAGGACGGCTTCTGGGCGGGCGACGGCTCCTGGACCGTCCCCGAAGGCGCCGCGGGCCTTGCGGCCCAAGCCGCCGAAGCGGTGCGGCGCGGCGACTACTTCGCCGCCGACCAGCTCGCGTCCGGCATGACCGGCAGGGAGCCCGACGCCTACCAGCCCGCCGGCGCCTTCGTCGTGACCCACTCCGACGACACCGAAGGCGAGCGGCGCGAACTCGACCTGCGCGACGGCGTCGCGACGGTGACGCGCGGCCGCGTCGCCCACCAGGCCTTCGCCTCCGCCGCCTACCAGGTCATCGCCCTGCGGTGGACCGCCGAGGAGGCGTTCGACCTCGAACTGCGCTTCGAGTGGCCCCACGAAGGCGGCACCGCCGCCTCGAACCCGACCGCGTTCGACTTCACCGGCCACGCGCCGGTCAGCGTCCTCGGCGGCAAGCCCGACTACTCCACGACCGAAGGCGTGCGCCGCCTCGGTCTCAACGCCCAGGTGCGCAGCGACGGCGACGCCACCGAAACCGAAGGCGGCCACCGCATCAGCGGCGCCCGCAGCATCGAGGTCTACGTCGCCCTGCAGTCCGACTTCGACGAGCAGGCCGCGCTCGGCACCGCCCGCGGCGAGGCCCTCCGGGCCGCCGAGACCGGCTGGTCCGCCGTCCTCGACGCCCACGTCGCCGCGCACCGCGAGCTCATGGACCGCGTCGGCCTCGACCTCAGTCCACAGGCCCCTGTGGAAAACGCGACGACCGCCGAGCGGCTGCACCGCCGCGCCGCGGGCGGCGACGACGAAGACCTCGCCGTGCTCGCCTTCCAGTTCGGCCGCTACCTCCTGATCGGCTCCTCGCGGCCCGGCACCCAGGCCGCGACCCTGCAGGGCATCTGGAACCACCACGTCACCCCGCCGTGGAACTGCGACTACACCACGAACATCAACGTGGAGATGAACTACTGGCCCGCCGAGACCTGCGGCCTCCCCGAGTTCCACGAGCCCCTGTTCGGGCTCGTCGGCGACCTCGCCCGCACCGGCGCCGAGACCGCCCGCGTCCTCTACGACGCCGACGGCTGGTGCTGCCACCACAACACCGACTACTGGCGCACCACCGTCCCGGTGCAGGGCCGCGCATGCTGGCAGAACTGGCCCATGGGCGGCGTCTGGCTCTCGATGCACCTCGCCGAGCGCTGGCGCTTCTCCCGCGACGAGGAGTTCCTTGCCGAGCACCTGCCGATCGCCCTGGGCGCGGCCCGCTTCGCGCTCGACCGCCTCTCCGAGGGCAAGGAGGGCACCCTCGTCACCAGCCCGGCCACCAGCCCCGAGAACGAGTTCGTGACCCCCCAGGGGAACTCGGCGGTCGACGAGTCCACCGGGATGGACGCGACGCTCGTGCGCGAGCTCTTCGCGTTCATCCTCGAAGCCGCCGACGTGGTCACCGAGACGCTCCACGGCGACGATCTCAAACTCGTCGAGGGCATCAAGGCGGCCGTGCCGCGACTGGCCGGACCGAAGATCGGCGCCGACGGGCGCCTCCTCGAATGGGCCGAAGAGCGCGAAGAGGCCGAGCCGAACCACCGGCACGTCTCGCACCTGTACGGCGTCTTCCCCGGCGACTCCTTCGCGGACTCCCCCGAACTGCTCGACGCCGCAAGGAAGAGCCTCGAAGCGCGCGGCGACGCGGGCACCGGATGGTCCCTGGCGTGGAAGACCGCGCTGTGGGCGCGCCTGCGCGACGGCGACCGCGCGCATCGCCTCCTCGGCGAGTTCCTCACGCCCGTGGGCTTCCGCGGCGACGGCGCCGAGTACGCGGACGGCGGGGTCTACGCCTCGCTGCTGTGCGCGCACCCGCCGTTCCAGATCGACGGGAACTTCGGCACGACCGCAGCCGTCGCCGAGATGCTCGTCCAGTCGCACCGCACCGAGGGCGGGGCCCCGGTGATCGAACTGCTGCCCGCGCTCCCGAGCGCCTGGCCCGAAGGCGAGGTCCGCGGCCTGCGGGCCCGCGGCGGCGTCACCGTGGAGCGGCTCGCCTGGAGCGGCGGCGAGGTGACCGAGGTGACGCTGGCGGCCGCGTGCGACACCAAGGTGCTGGTCCGCGGCGAGCCGGTCCGCCTGCGCCGCGGCCAGAGCTGGACCGTGAAGTACTAAGGGACGCAAGGGAGCGGCCGGAGCCATGAGGCTCCGGCCGCTTGGGTATGAAAGCGGACCGCCGATCAGCAGTCGAACGTCTCCATCGTCTGTCCGACGGCGAGGCCGCAGACCGACCAGTGGAACGCACCTGTGGCGTCCGCGTTGACCAGTGCGATCCCGCTGGGACCCACCGGTTCGCTCGGGCCCTGGATCGAGTTGTCGCACTCGACGGCCTCGGCCGAGGCCGCCATCGCGTTGCCGCAGACCTGCCACTTGGCGAAGTTCCGCAGATCTGCGTTGACCAGGGTCGGCATGCCTCCGAAGTCCCCGGAGGCCTCCGGCAGCGAATACCCGTAGTCTTCCGCGTCGTGCGCGGTGTCGGCGCCGAGCAGCGTCGCGCAGGCCGTGTCCACGAGCGGACCGGTCTCGTCGGTCTCGCACAGAACGGGCAGCATCGAATCGTGTTCGGTCTCCACCGTGGCGATCGTCAGCCAGTCGGGAGTCGAGGCCGAAGCGACTTCTCCCGAGAGGGCCGCCGCGGCGGCAGCGGCGGCCGAGACCGCGGCCATGGTGGTGTTGCCCATTGTTCTCTACCTTTTCCCGACCTGGCCCGAGTGTGACGCGGCCTAGTAGTCGCCCTGGTCGTGGCCCTTGTCGTAGTCGTGCTCGTCCTCGGAGATGTGGTCGGCGTTGTCGCAGACCTGGCCGAAGGACTGGGTGAGCACGTTCTGGCCGCAGATCTGCCAGTGCAGGGCGCTCGACAGGTCGGCGTTGACGCCGGACACGTCGCCGGCCCAGACGCCGGACTGCGGGCCGTCCTCGCCGATGTGGTCGCGGTTGTCGCAGACCTGGCCGTAGGACTGGGCCAGGATGTTCTGGCCGCAGATCTGCCAGTGGGCCAGCGACGACGCGTCGAGGTTGACGAGGCTGACGTCACCCGCGGCGACGCCGGAGTTCTGGGCCATCGCGGGCGAGGCGGCGGCACCGAGGACGGCGACACCAGCCGCCGCGAAGGCGGCGGTTGCGGTGAGCTTGCGCATTGCGTGAGTTCCTTTCGAGTGCGGAAGGGCGGACCCGTCGGACCCGCCCCGGGATCGACCTACTGCGCCGTGTTGGGCATGTGGTCGTAGTTGAGGCACTGCTGGCCGAGCGACGGCGAGACGCCGATGTTCTGGCCGCAGATCTGCCAGTGGGCGGCGTCCGAGATGTCCAGGTTGGCCAGGGACGTGTCGCCGGCCCAGACGCCGGACTGCGGGCCCTCGCCGATGTGGTCGCGGTTGTCGCAGACCTGGCCGAACGACTGGGCCAGGATGTTCTGGCCGCAGATCTGCCAGTGGGCGGCGCTGGACGCGTCGATGTTCAGCAGGCTGGTGTCGCCGGCGGTGACGCCGGAGTTCTCGGCCATGCCCGGCGTGGCGACGGCGCCGATGGCGGCGACACCCGCAGCGGCGGCGAGGACGTAGGTGGACTTGCGCATTGGACTTCCCCCGTATCGTTGGATTTCGAAATCGCCGGGGCGGGCTCGCGCCCGCCCCGGCAGAGCTGGTGCTGCTACTGGGCCTCGTCCGACAGGTGGTCGTAGTTGAGGCACTGCTGGTCGAGCGACGGCGAGACGGCGATGTTCTGGCCGCAGATCTGCCAGTGCAGCGCGCTCGAGACGTCGCCGTTGATGAGCGAGGTGTCGCCGGCGTCCACGCCGGACTGCGGGCCGTCGCCGATGTGGTCGCGGTTGTCGCAGACCTGGCCGAACGACTGGGTCAGGACGTTCTGGCCGCAGATCTGCCAGTGGGCCAGGCTCGAGGCGTCCAGGTTCACCAGGGAGACGTCCCCGGCGGTGACCCCGGAGTTGTTGCCACCGGCCATGGCGGGAGCGGCGGAGAGAGCGGCGGCGCCGGCGGCGACGGCGGCAACAGTGAGAACCTTGCGCATGAGTTGCGTTTTCCTTCTGGGTTGTGCGCCGGGAATTCCCGGGCGACTTCGGATTCGGCTTTCCGCCCTGTTCGGAGCGGTGGTGCAACTGACTTCCGCGCGTCGGCGCACCGGAGGGCGTGGGATGTGAGACCCCATGCACTGCAACCGGAGGGAGATTTTGAAGGCGGCCTTCAAGTTCCCCGCGCACCGACGCGCGGAGGCCCTAGTCTGGGGCGACGGACAGCTCGGCGGCGCGGTCCAGCGGCCGCCCCAATTCCCCGATCACCGTGCGGGAGAGTGACACCTCTTCCCCCGCGGTTGACGGGAAGGCGCAGACAGCGGTGTGACCGCTGTCGACGCTGACACCTGCGGTCGAGCCTTTGGCTCCACCGGGGATGACCTTCAGGTCAGGCAGTCCGGGGCCGTCGTACAGCCACGGCCTGGCCGAGGTGCGCGGCACGCCGCGCACGTCCTCGACAGTGGATCGTTCCGTCCCCCGCTCGTATTCGGCGGAGCACTCGGCGGCGGCGGCCGGCCGGCCGCTGTTCGCTCCGTGGAGCGACGCCGCCACCTCGTTGGAGGCCATCGCCGAAAGCATGGTGAAGCTCGGTTGTCCTGCGGCACCGACGGGGACGCTCCCGGGCGTCGTCCCGTCGCCGAGGCGCAGGCCATCGGTCACCAGTCGCGCCAGTGCATCGACCGGATCGGTCGAGGGCGCGACAGTCTCGTAGACACCGGGCACCGCGGAGGCCGGGCCGTCCGCAATGGAGGCCGTTCCCTTCACCAGGTTTCCTACCAGCGGTACCACTACTTCGGCGGTGCGATCTCCGACGGACTCGTCATCCAAGTCGAGTAGGCCAGGCACGGCATCGCCCTGCAACGCAGTGCGCACGGCCCCGTCCGTCTCGTCCACCAGGGAGACCACAGGCTCGTCAAGGCCCGACACCAGCCCCGAGACCTCCCCCTGCCCCGCCGTTGTCCGATGTCCCAGCTGGTTCTGCGGGATCAGTCGCGCGGCCAGGCGCGACATGTCGGACACCTCTGCGGAGAGGGGGTCGGTCATCGCGGCAAGGCCCTGCGATGCTGCGGAATCGTCTGATGCCCAAGCGGATGCGGCCAACGCGAAGGCCCCCAAGAGCAGGGACCCGAATGCGGTGAGCGCGGCGCCGAGGAGGAATCGGAGCACGCTGAAGCGGCGAGTGACCTCGCTGCCTCCGGCGATGCGTCCCATCGTCTCCCCCGTCGTCCTGTACCTGAGCGCGAGCGGTCTCGCCGCTCGCAACTGTTAGAACGAAACGGGACTGAGAGGGGATACGGGGTGAACCAGATTTTATCGCCGAAAATAGGGTGAGTCGGACTCATAGCGCCTGGTCGCGCGTACGCCCGAAAGCGGGGCGAGACGGACGCACAGCGCGTCTCTGCTCACGCACAGCAGCGGTTAACAGACTGTTTACAAGACTTCAACGAACGAGAAATTGCCCTTTGGGAGCGTGGCAGCACAGCTTCACGGCTCGGGGCTCTGCTTTCACGGCGCGGTTCGGGCGAAGCTGGACCCGCGTCACCGTTTGAAGGGCTCCTACCTGATGGCTATCAAGGCCGAATACATCTGGATCGACGGCACCGAGCCGACGGCCAAGCTGCGTTCCAAGACCAAGATCCTCGACGAGGGCCAGGAGCCCCCGATCTGGGGCTTCGACGGCTCCAGCACCAACCAGGCCGAGGGCCACTCCTCCGACTGCGTGCTGCGCCCCGTCAAGGTCACCCCCGACCCCATCCGCGGCGGCGACTCGATCCTGGTCCTGTGCGAGGTCCTCGACACCGACTTCACCCCCCACCCCACCAACACCCGCGCGAAGACCGCCGAGCTCGCCGAGCAGTACGCGGGCCAGGAGTCCTGGTTCGGCATCGAGCAGGAGTACACCTTCATGGTGGGCTCGCGCCCGCTCGGCTTCCCCGAGAACGGCTTCCCGGCCCCCCAGGGCGGCTACTACTGCGGCGTCGGCGCCGACGAGATCTTCGGCCGCGAGATCGTCGAGAAGCACCTCGACAACTGCCTCGCCGCCGGCCTGCCGATCTCCGGCATCAACGCCGAGGTCATGCCCGGCCAGTGGGAGTTCCAGGTCGGCCCGGCCTCCGCGCTCGAGGTCTCCGACGCGCTGTGGCTGGCCCGCTGGCTGCTCTACCGCACCGCCGAGGAATGGAACGTCTCCGCGACGATCGACCCGAAGCCCGCCAAGGGCGACTGGAACGGCGCCGGCTGCCACACCAACTTCTCCACCAAGGCGATGCGCGAGGACTACGAGCCCATCATCGCCGCGTGCGAGGCCCTCGGCCAGGACGACAAGCCCGCCGAGCACATCGCCGTCTACGGCGACGGCATCGCGGACCGCCTCACCGGCGCCCACGAGACCGCCCACTTCACCCAGTTCTCCTACGGCGTCTCCAACCGCGGCGCCTCGATCCGCATCCCGTGGCAGGTCGAGAAGGACAAGAAGGGCTACCTCGAGGACCGTCGCCCCAACGCGAACATGGACCCCTACCTCGTCACCGGCAAGATCGTCGACACCGTCTGCTCCGCCCTGGAGAAGAAGGGCCTCGTCTAACCACGAGGGCTGATAGACCCAGAGGGGGGGGGGGGGGGCCCCCGGGCGGGCGGCCCGGGGGGGGGGGGGGCGGGGGGGGGGGGGGGGCGGGCCCCCGCCCC
>NZ_JAPZVR010000014.1:58149-109585 GCF_027622855.1 Glycomyces algeriensis
CACCCGGGGCGCCGCCCCCCCCCCGCGCCCCCCCCCCCCCGGGGGGCGCCCCCCCCCCCCCCCCCCCGCCCCTCATCTGCGTCTCGGCGATCGTCTCGATGACGTCCGCCACTCCGCGTCGCCAGTTCCCGGAAAACGCTTGGTATCCTCGCATCTGCCGCGGAACCCCCTCGTACACGACGGCACCCTCAGTCCTGTCTGCTCGGGAGGCCTTCACATGGACCGCGATCGGATGCCGGCACCGCAATCCTTCGATCCGGAGATTCCGGAGAAGAAACGTCTCGCCGGCGCACGGTGGACCTCCCGTCTGTTCAGGGGCTTCCACAAAGAGTCGCTCAAGGTCCTCAAGCGCTCCGCCGACGACGAGACCGAGCACCCCGCCTACCGCATCGCGCTCCTCCAGGCGCTGGTGCGGTGGCACGAGCTCCAGGCGAAGCGGCGTCCCGAGCCGACCGCCCACGACGTCGACGTGCTCATCGTCTCCGATCTGTCCTTGCCCGGCGGGACCACCGCCTCGAACGCCGCCGACCTGTGCGCGCTGCGTGAGGCCGGACTGACCGTGGCGCTGCTGCACCACCCCAGCTACGAGCTCGACGCCCTGCGCGGCATCAATGCGAAGATCCTCGCCCTCGCCGCCGAAGACGACGGGGTCCACCTCGTCCGCAGCCGGGACCGCGTACGCGCACGGCTGACCATCGTGCGATTCCCACCGTGCATGACCCGGCTCGTCGACCAGCGGCCCGAGATCACGAGCGACCGCACTGTGCTCGTGGTGAACCAGGCCCCGTACTACTACTACGGCGCCGAGCCGCAGCGGCGCTCGTGGCGGGTGCCCGAAGTCCACGAGCAACTGACCTCCTGGCTCGGCGACCACACCTGGTTCTGCGCCAGCCCCGTCATCGCAGACCTGCTCGCCACCCGCCATGCCGACGAGACCGCCGCGATCGACATCAGCGCCGAGTACTGGTACGACGTCACCGACCCCGCACGCTGGAACGCGGACGCGCTCGAGCGCCCGCGCAGCGGACCCATCAGGATCGGCCGGCACTCCCGCGACTCCAAACTCAAATGGCCCTCGAGTCCCCAGGACCTGCTCGGCTGCTTCCCGGCCTCGGACGACTTCAGCGTCACCGTGCTCGGCGGGGCGGACACCCCTCGGCGCCTCCTGGGGGAACTCCCCGCCAACTGGACCGTCCACGAATTCGACGCCCTGCCCGTGGAGGAATTCCTCGCGGAGATCGACGTCTTCGTCTACCACCTCGCCGACGACGGCATCGAAGCGTTCGGCCGAGCACCGATGGAGGCGATGGCCGCAGGCGTGCCGTGCGTGCTCGACCCGAGGCTCGAGCCCACGTTCGGCGACGCCGCGCTCTACGCGGAGCCGGAAGCACTCGAAGCGGTCGTCCGCGAACTCGTGGCCGACCCTGAAGCCTATGCCGCGCAAGCGAACCGCGGACTCGAGAAGGTCCGCGACTCGTTCTCCGGCACGCATCTCGTGCGGCAGGTCCGGTCCCTGATCGCGGAAGCCGCGCCCGAGGCGCGGCGCGGCCTGATCTCCCGGCTCCGAAGCCGCGGCGAGCGGGCGGCCGGCCGATGACGGCCCCGCCCCGCCTGCTGTACCTGGCGTTCTTCTTCCCCCCGTCGCGCGCGAGCGGCGTGTACCGCAGCCGCGCCGTCGCCAACCACTTCACCCGCGCCGGCTGGGACGTCACCGTCCTCTCCGGTCCCGTCGACCACTTCACGGCGGCGAGCAGCGGACTCGACGACGCGCTGGCCGCGACCGTCGATCCCTCGGTCCGGGTCGTCCGCCCGGCGTTCGAGGGCGCCCCGCCGGCGGGCTGGACCCGCCTGCTGCCACGACCGCTGCGTGCAGCCGCGGATCCGATGCGCCGGTTCGGGGATTTCCCGGAGAAGTACGCCGGCTGGTCGGGCAACGCGCTCCGCGAAGGGCTCCGGCTCCATGGCGAGCACCCCTTCGACCTGGTGCTCGCCACCGGGAACCCGTTCTCCGCGTTCGCCGCAGCCGAGTCGCTCGGCAGGCGGGCCGGGCTGCCGTACGTGCTGGACTACCGCGACTCGTGGACGCTCGACCTCTTCACGAACAAGCCGGCGTTCCCCGAGGGCCATCCCTCGTACCAGTGGGAAGCGGATTTCATCGCCTCGGCCGCCGCGGTCGCCTTCGTGAACGAACCGCTTCGCGACTGGCACGCGAAGCGCTACCCGGACGCCGCCGAGCGGATGTCGGTCGTACCGAACGGCTGGGACCCCGACGTCATGGCCGAGGCCGCCGCCGAGCCGGCGCCCGCGGGCATCGTCCGATTCGGCTACATCGGCACGGTCACCGCCCAGCAGCCGGTGATCCGCATGGCCGAGGGCTTCAGGGAGCTGCGCTCCCGGGACCTGGCGTTCACCCCTCGGCTGCACCTCCACGGCCACCTCGGCTACTTCGCGGACAGCGCCGAGAAACTCCAGCGGAAACTCGGCATCGGTCCGTTCCTCAGCGCCGATGAACCGGACCCCGACCTGATCCGCTACGAGGGCCCCGTATCGAAGACCGCCGTGGGCGAGGTCTACGCGCGCACCGACGTGCTGGTCTTCCTGGCCGGCGGCTCCCGATACGTGACCTCTGGGAAGATCTTCGAGTACATGGCCACGGGAAAGCCGATCGTCTCCGTGCACAAGGACGGATCGGCGGCCGAGGAGTACCTGGAGCACTATCCATTGTGGTTCAAGCCCGAATCCCTCGAGGCATCCCGAGTCGCCGAGGCCCTCGAACGGGCCGCGGAAGCCGCGCTGCACCCCGAGCCCGAGCTGACCGCCGCCGCCCGGGCGTACGCCCGCCGCTTTACCCGCGACCATGCCGTCGAATCGCTTGAGCGGCAGTGCCGCGACCTGCTCGACAGCGACCGGTAGCAACGGTCCCCGCGCACCCGAACCCCATGCCTCACCAGGGAAGATGTATAGTCGTCCTCGAACCGGCACACCGTTCTCCGATGTCGCGCGCCCTGAGTCGACAGTCGAGAACCCCCCGTAATGCATCGAAGAAGACCGATGCGGACAAACTCCGCCAAAACTCGGAACGACTCCCCGTTCGCGCATCGGCATCGAGACCCCCATGCCCACCGCCCGTCCCAGCGCGGTGGGCGCTGATGAAAGGCACACGATGAGCGCGAAGCGGAAGGCCACCATGCCCGGGAAGGTCCTGATGCTCGTCGACAACCACATCGACGGCGACTCTCGCGTGCAGAAGACCGCGAAGTCCATGGCCGCAGCCGGGTGGGAGGTCCACCTCGTCGGGCGCTCTCGTGAGAACCGGTGGGAGCACTACGACCTCGGCGAGGCCCGAGTGCACCGGCTGCCCTACCGTCCCATTCCGCCGCAGGCCACCCTCCGGCGCCGCCTGGCGTCGTTCCGGTTCCCCTTGGCCGCGAAGTCCATCGCTGCCATGCGCCGGCGACTCGACCTGCTCGTCCTCGACGGCGCCGAACTCGCTCAGCGGCGGATGGAGGCGAGCGCCCCCCGGCTCTACCGTCGCCGCCTCCGCGAGCCGCGGCTGCCGCTGGCGGTCTTCCGCCGCCTGGTGGCGATGCGCAAGAGCTGGCTCGAGATGCGGGTACGGCAGACCGAGGCGAAGCTCGAATGGCAGCGCGGGCGCTTCAAAGGCGCCATCGAGGACTTCGAGGCCTGGTTCTGGACCCTCCTGCTTCGCGACCGCGCCTGGCGCAAGCTCGACGTGACCCCCCTGAACTACGAGCTGAGCTACGCGAAGTTCATCGACAAGGCGAAGCCGGACCTCATTCACGCCCACGACTTCCGGATGATCGGCGTGGCGGCGCGCTCGGTGGCGCGAGCCCGCGCCAAGGGCCGCCGCGTGAAGATGGTCTACGACGCTCACGAGTTCGTGCCCGGCCTCTCCCACCCCGGCCGCAAGTGGCTGAAGTCCACGATCGCCTACGAGCGCGAGTACTTCAAGTTCGCCGACGCCGTTTTCACGGTCTCCCCCGCTCTGGCGGATCTGCTCGTGAAGGAACACGGGCTGGCCGAACGGCCGGTGGTGACACTGAACGCCCCGCCGAAGCCGACCGGCGAGATCCGCGAGGACGCGGCCGAGTTCGGGGACGTGCGCGCCGCGTGCGAACTCGGCGCCGACGTGCCGCTCATGGTCTACTGCGGCGGAGCCGCGCCGCAACGCGGCCTGCACACGATGGTCGAAGCGCTCGCGTACGTGCCGAAGCTGCACGCCGCGTTCGTCATCAACAAGCTCGACGGACCCTACGTCGACTCGCTGCGCGAGCAGGCCGACGAGCTCGGCGTCGCCGACCGGATCCATCTCATGCGGTACGTGCCTTACGACGTGCTCGTCGGGTTCCTCTCGACCGCGGATCTCGGCATCCACCCCCTCGTCACCGGCCCGATCAACCACGAGGTCGCGCTGAGCACCAAGTTCTTCGAGTTCATGCAGGCCGGGCTGCCGATGGTCGTCAGCAACGTCAAGGCGATGTCGGCCGAGGTCGAACGGCTCGGCATGGGCGAGGTCTTCGAGTCCGGGAACGGCAAGGACCTGGCACGCGCGGTCAGCGCCGTGCTCGACGGCCGCGACACCTACACCGAGGCGTACCGCGACCTCGAACGGCTCGACCAGTACACGTGGGAGGCCCAGGCGGCCAAGTACGTCGAGGTGTACCGCAAACTCCTAGGGCCGAAGGACGCCCACTAGCCGAGCCGCTTCTCCAACCCGCCGCTGAGCTCCTCGACGGGTACCGGCGACTCGCGCCCGGGTTCGATCGGCGTCGCGGCGAGCCCGCGGTAGAGCGGCATGCCGCTCCAGCGACCCATCGCCTCGGTCCAGTGGTCGGCCCATTTCTCCAGCCCTTCCACACCGGTGGCCGCGGCGAGATGCCGGAGCCGCCGAATGTGCACCGGGTGATAGACGTTGGTGTGCAAGCCGTCGATGACCTTGACGAAGTTCGTGGGATGGACGATCCGCTCCACCACGCGACGGGGGATCGCCACGACCCCGTCCTCCGGCGTCACCTCGCCGATCTGCTCCCACACGCCGTCGACGGGCGCAGCGGAGAGCGGGTCGTACCTGCCGAGCTGCAATTCCACGGCGGCAGGCCGATCGACGTCGAGGTGCACGGTGTTGTCCTCGGCCGAGGCCAGTGAGAAGACCAGGTTCGCCTGCCGCGGGCCGGTCCGATGGTTCGCCCAGCGGCTCCGGTGCTCGGTGAGGCCGAACTCGCCCTCGCCCGGCACGGTCACCTTCGCGTCCCCGAGGTCCGCACCCACGGTGCGCAGATACGCGAAACCGGTGAGGCCGTAACGGCTGTTGGCGACTTCCGGGGCGTCGAAGGCGGGGAGCATCTCCGCCATCGTGCGGACGGAGGCCTGCACGAGCTCGCTCGCGGCTTGGTCGCCTGAACGCTCGTGGTACTGCCAGGCGGCGAAGAGGGCCGACTGCCAGCCGTTGAGGATATAGCTGTTCGGCATCTGCGGCACCTCGGCGATCGAGACGCCGTGGACATCCTTGTACAGCACCCCGCCCCGCTCACGGGGCACCGTCAGCGCCAGGAAGCAGCGGCGGGCCGCGTCCTTGAGCCGCGGCTGGCCGAGCGCCTCCCCCGCCATCCAGAGGTGCTCGGCGTAGTAGCCCTGAGTCAGCGCCGAGTAATGGCGTTCGAAGAGGCGCGCGCCACCGCCGGGCTCGTACCAGCGGACCAGAGCGCCTTCGAACTCCTCCATCCGGTCGACCGCGGCGTTGGCGACGATGTCGACCGCCGGAAGCAGCAGTTCGGCGTCGGCGGGCCGCATCTGCCTGAGGTAGTGCTTGATGGCGTAGACCGGATAGATCGGGTGCTCGTAGAGCGTCCCGTCGTCCTGGCGGCGGCAGGGGTAGCCGTCCTCGTTCCACTCCAGCCGGTAGAACCCCGCGGCCATCTGACCGAAGCGCCCTTCGAACGGAGGCATGGAACGCGACAGGTCCCGCCGACCACCGCGACCGGCGGGACGCGGTGCCGTTCCGGGAGCCTTGCGCGGCGCGGCGAGCCGAAGCCGCCTGGCCACCCTCCCGCCCACTATGCGGAGGAGTTCGACCGTCGGTGTCTGCTCAGCGGACCGCCCGGGGACGGGAGCCTCGCGGCGGGATTCAGCCTTTTCTTCGGCCATGGGCTGATCCTAGCGGAGTCGCGAAAGTCACCCGTGTTCCCTCGTCCCTGCCGACACGCACGGACGGAGGCCGACTGCAGAGGCGGATCCGAGTGGGACCGGCAGCCGCCGAATACAGTGGCCAAGGCCCGTATGCGAGGGCCCCGCATCACGTCGGCGCGTCCCGGAAGGGGGTGGGGTGGCGGGTCGCGCCACAATGTTCGGGCGGTCGCCAGACGTTACAGTGAATGCAGGCCTCACCCGCACCCGTCCGCACCCACATCGATGTCAGCATGGTCGAAACGCATGGTCGAATCTGAAACGCGCCGCAGCGCCCCCGCCTCTCCCAGACTCCCCTCGCAACCCCTGGGGCCGACGAAAGCGGACGGCCCCGATCTTCTGGAGCGGCACCTCGCCGAAATCGCAGGGCGGCCGCCGGCCGCCGCGTACCGGTCCTATGTGCGGACCCGCTCGCCGCTGCTCATCGAGCTGCTGACGAAGACGGCCGCCCCCGGCCACACCTACGACAGCCTGCTGGAGCTGATCCGCTCGGCAGGGCCTTTCGACACCGCCGGGTTCGCCCCGGACTACATGGTCGCCCTCGCCGGCGCCGCCGCGAGGCACCGGGACTTCGCCGACGGCCTCGCGCTCTACCGCTTCGCAGACGTCGTGCTCGGTGCGGCTATCACCGGCGAGCACCAGCTGCACTACGCCGAATGCGCGTCGGCGGTCGACGGCAGCGCCGCGCCGCTGCTCGACCGCTTCGACGACCTCACCGAGATCGCGCGCCGCAGTCTCGAGGCCGAGGACGCCCACCCGAAGCACGGCGGAGACGAAGCGGAGTGGCTGCAGCGATTCGGCACCGCGATGGGCATGGACGGGCTCGCGCTCGGCGATGACGAGACCAGGACGTACTTCGACCGGCTCACCACCGACATCAGCGACGTGATCGAGCGGCCCGAGAAGATCTCGATCGTCATGACCTGCTTCCGGCCGGACGACGCGATCTTCACGGCGGTCGACTCGATCATCGCCCAGACCTGGCAGAACTGGGAGCTCATCGTCATCGACGACGACTCCGGCGCCGAGTTCGACGGCATCCTCAACCGCGTCGGCGAGCGGGACCGGCGCATCCGGATCCTGCGGCTGCCCGCGAACTCCGGCACCTACCGCGCCCGCAACCGCGCGTTCGCCGAGTGCAAGGGCACGTTCATCACCGGTTTCGACTCGGACGACTGGGCGCACCCGCGCTGGCTCGAACGGCAGGCCGAACCGCTGCTGCAGGACAGCGCCGTGGTGATGACGTTCGCCAGCTGCGCGCGAGTCAAGGAGAACCTCTCCCTCATCAACACCGGCCGCCCGATCCACGGGCCGCGCTCCACGTCGGTGCTGTTCCGCGCCAAGGCCGCCCGTGATCGCATGGGCTTCTTCGACGCCGTGCGCAAGGGCGCCGACAGCGAGTTCCACTTCCGGTTCAAGGCCGCCTTCGGCCGCCGCGCGGTGAAGAAGCTCAGCGGGGAGATCCTCACCCTGATCAGACTCGGCCAGGACACGCTGACCTCGCGCGACATCGGCTACGGCTGGCAGCATCCGGCCCGTTTCGCCTACCGCTCCGCGCACCACCACTGGCGCGGGCGGATCGCCGCCGGTGAATGCGAGCCGTACATGGCGGCCGACGAGCCGGAGCGCCCGTTCTTCGCCCCGGCGCTGATCCGCGGCGAACCGCTCGAAGGCACCCGCTTCGACCTGCTCGTCGTGATCGACTGCCGCTTCTGGGAGGCGAGCCAGCAGCGGGCGATCACGTTGGCCCGCAAGGCGGTCGCCGAGGGCCGGAAGGTCGGCGTCGTGCACATCGAGACGCTGCTGCGGCTTCGCGAGGACCTGCGCTACTTCCGTCCGGAAATCCTCGACTTCCTGAACGAGCCCGCGGTGCGCCTCGCCGGTGTCGAGTTCGTCGCCGCGATGGATGTGGTGTCCACTGAGGAGCTGGTCGTCTCCGACCCGTCGCTGTGGGAGGACCGCGAGGCCGAGTTCGGCCTCACCGGGTTCGACCGGATCGAGATCTGGGACGCGGCCATCGGCGCCACCGTCGAGTCCAAGAAGACCACCGCGGCCGCGCCGCGCCGCCGGGTTCGCGGCGTCCTCGGTCGCCTCGCCCGGCGTATTCGGCGCCGTCTCGAGGCCCGTGCGCTGATGCGGATCGCAGCCGCCGTCGGGGTGCTCGTGGTGCTGCTCGGCGCTTCGAGCTGGTTCTGGGCCGGGCTCGACACGTCGCTGCTGCTCACCTTCGCCGCACTCGCGGTACTGCTGGCAGGTGCCGCGGTCGCGATGACCGCGCCGGGCTTCCGGCGTATGCAGTCACTCATAGACAGGATCTCTTCGAAGTGACCGGCTTGTCCCACTTGAGCCCGATCCGCCGCACCGCCATCGCTTGCGCCGGTCTCACCGCCGCAGTCGGTGTCGGCGCGGTGCTCGCCTACACGGCCCCGCCCGCGGTGTACGTGCCGTACCTGGCGGGCGTCCTGGTCGCTGAGGCCGTCGTCGTGGCGCGCGGCGCCAAGCGCCGTATGGCCGACACCGGTTCGGCGAACCTCCGGGAGCTCGTGTCCCCGCGCAACCGCCGCCAGCGGCAGCGGCGGGAGAAGGAGGCCCGGAAGCTGAACACCGAGCTTCGGCTCCTGCGCGACCGGCTCGGGTCGGGCTTCTTCGGCGACACTGTGGAACGGCTCGAGGAGATCGCCGCTGACGGCGCGGCGCCGTCGGCGTCGCGGACCGCCGCGCGCGTCCTCGCCGAATGGCGGGAGCGGCCCGCTCCCGCTGCGGAGGCCGACGTCAAGCACTTCGACGTCGTGTTCGTCTCGAACTTCAACCTCGGCGGCGGTACGACGCAGAGCAACCGCAACGAGATCGAGATGCTGCGGGCCGCGGGCAAGCAGGTCGGGCTCATTCACCATCCGCTCTACCAGAACCACAGCGCGCGCCCGATCAGCGCCAAGATCCAGAGCCTGGTCGACGGGGAGCAGGTCCAGCTGGTCGAGGGCGCGCGGAAGCTCTCCTGCGACCTGCTGCTCATGCGGTTCCCGCCGTTCGCCTCGCGGCTGCGGGACGACCTGCCCGAGATCGACGCCGCCCGCAAGATGCTCATCGTCAACCAGGCGCCGATGACCTACTACAGCCTCGGCACGGGCCACCGGCCCGTCTGGGACGTCCAGACCGTGCACCGCAACCTGCACGGCTGGATCGGCGACCACCACTGGCGCACGGTCGGCCCCCTCGTGCACCAGGCGCTCGTCGACTCCCACGGGAGCGAACTCGAAGGCGTCGAGCTATCGCCGGAGCACTGGTACCCGTCGTTCGACACCGCGGCCTCGCCGCGCCGCGACGAGTCGCCGGTGCCGGCGGTGGCGCGCGTCGGCAGGCACTCGCGCGACCACATCTCGAAATGGCCGGAGCTCGCCGGCGACCTGCGCCGCGCCTATCCCGAGCGGGAGGACGTGGCGGTCCGCGTGCTCGGCGGGGTCGAGGTCCCGCGCCGGGTCCTCGGGCGGCTGCCGCGCAACTGGTCGTCGACCGCGTTCGACTCGGTCGACGTCGGTGATTTCCTGCAGGGCCTGGACTTCTACGTCTACTACGTGAACTCGGCGCTGCTGGAGGCGTTCGGCCGCGCTCCGGTGGAGGCCATGGCAGCCGGGGTGCCGACGATCCTGCCGCCCCGCTTCCAGCCGGTCTTCGGCGAAGGCGCGCTGTACGCGGAGCCCGCGGCGGTGGCCGGCGTGATCGAAGAGCTGCGCGGCGACCACGACCGGTACCTGAAGCAGCGGCGGATCGGGCTGGACACTGTAGAGCGGCTGTTCAGCCATGAGGCCCACCGCGGTCGATTCCGATCGCTCGGCATCGACCTCGACGGGCCCCGGTAACGCGTCAGCTCAGGCGGCCTTGGCCGCGGTCCATTCCTCGGGGTAGGGGAACGAGGCGGTCAGGTCGGCGCAGGCGGCCTCGACCTGCGCGTAGTGGGCGTCCCACTGGCAGGTGATGTTGATGAGGTACCGGTCGGCGAAGACGAAGTAGTCGCGCCACTTGACCTCGACGTCGCCGACGGTCTTCTCCCCGTAGCGGTAGATGCCCTCGTTGCGGTGCACGAGCGTCGGGTGGAAGTTGTCGAGCGAGACGGTGCTGCCCAGCTTGCTGAAGTAGTCGGTGACCATGCCCGCCTGGATGTCGTACGTGGAGGTGTCGGCCCCCTCGCTCAGCAGGTACGAGGTCACGGTGATCTTGTCCTGGCCGCCTTCGGAGCCCGCCACGTAGAACAGGTGCGAGACGTGGTCCTCGGTGAGCAGGACCTCGCGGTCCTCGCCTTCCGCGGCGGTGAAACCCGCCGGCGGTTCGAGGGCGAGGGCGGCCGGCGCGGTCGGCTCGGGCGGACCGGTGGTCGCTTCAGCGTTGGGCGACTCGGTGTTGTCGCCGTCGCCCCCTCCGTCGCCGGTGCAGGCTGCGACGGCGAACAGCAGGGCCACGGTCGCCAGGGCGGTCAACCTGCGCATGGGGCTTTCCTCTCAGGGGGCTTGGGTGATCGGGACCAGGACTCCCCGAGCGGGGAGGGGATCGATACACACTGTACCAAGACTGAGCGACGCCCCGGTCCCGCGAGGAGCCCGGGGCGGGCCCGGTCTCCAGGTCGATCCGCAGCTCACGGCGGTGCGGATCGACCTGCGGGACTTCGGGTCACAGTTTCGGCAGCGCATCGCCCAGCAGCGTGCTGAGCGAGCGGGAGTACGGGGTGCTCATGTGGTGCGAGTCCCGGTAGATCAGCGTGCTCCCGGTGATCACCGGGCACTGGCCGGAGATGCAGAACCAGCCCACGGTGTCGATGACGGTGGCGCCCGACTCCTGCGCCACGCCCATGGCCGCCTCGCGGTTGCCGGAGTCGTCGACGGCCTCGGCCCGGTCCAGGACGCATTCCTGGACCTCGTCCTGGTGTATAGAAATGCACTCGGGAATCGAGTCGCCGGTGGGGCTGCGCGGAGTGTCCGTGAGCGTCACGGTCTGCCCGGCGGCTGCAGTGATGCGCCCGAGGGTGCTCGTCCACGCCTCGGCCCACGCTTCGGGACTCGAGTCCTCGCCGTCGGCGAGGCTGGGCGAGTCCTCACCGCTGAGGATCACCATGGCGGGCTCGATCTCCTCGATCTCACTGATGACGCTGTCGCGCCACTGGTCGCATTCGGTGTACTCGCGTTCGAGGATGGAGTTGTACGGGGTGATGTCGGCGGGCCCGCAGGAGCTCTTGGTGCGGGAGAGGAGCTTCCAACCCTGCGCCTCGGCGAGCGGCTCGAGCGCCGGGAACCACTGCGCCGCATGGGAGTCGCCCATGAGGACCACGACAGTGCCGCTCTCGGTGTCGCCGTAGGCGCATTCGGACGGCGGCTCGACGGTCTCGGAGTCGAGGTGGCAATCGTCGCCATAAATGGCGGGCGTGTCGGCTCCGGCACTGGTCAGCGAGGGTTCGAGATCGTCCGGGGTTGAGGTGACCGAGAGGCCCTCCTGGAGTCGCATCTCGATCTCGGAGAGGTCCTCGGCCTCTTCGACGGCCTCGAGGTCGACCGGCGGTTCGTCCTCCGGCGGGACCTTCGCGAAGCCCACCGTCATCATGACGACCATTGCGATGCAGAGGACCGAGCACACGACGCCGGTGACCAGGCCCCACATGTTGCTCGCCTGGATGGATCGGGATTTGCGGAGGGGCTCTTCGACGTACTGGTACGTGAGCTGCGCGATCCCGACCGCGGCGATCAGCAGGACCACGTTCAGGCCGACCGTGGGCTCGGCGTCCACCGCGAGCGGGATGAGGATGAGGATCGGCCAGTGCCAGAGGTAGAGGCTGTAGGAGATCTTGCCGAAGAACTGGAACGGACCGGTGCTCAGGAGGGAGCCCACGGGATGCCCGCTCCTGGTGGAGCCCGCGATGAGGACGAGCATGGTGCCGGCGACGGGGAGCAGGGCGGTGTACCCGGGGAAGGCGGTGTCCTCTGTGTACATCACGCCGGCGGCGACCACCATGGCGAGGCCGGCGATGCCGAGAATCCAGGCGAGTGCCTTCGGCGTCTTTCGCCAGGTCGGCAGGGTGAGCGCCAGGATCGCGCCCGCGGCCAGCTCCCACGCCCGGGTGTGCGCGGCGTAGTAGGCGGTCGGCTGCGACTGCTCGGTGACGAAGACCGAGAGGATCAGGGAGATCGCGAAGATCGCGGCGCAGGCCGCCAGTCCAGTGGACACGAGCTTGCGCGGCGACCTGCCCGCCAGGAACATCAGCCCGATGAGGAGCAGCGGCCAGACGAGGTAGAACTGCTCTTCGACCGCGAGGGACCAGAACTGCTGGAACGGCGTGGGCATCTGGTCGGCGTTGAGGTACTCGGTCTCCTCGGCGATGAGCCGGTAGTTCACCGCGTAAACGATGACCGTGAACGCGTCCTGCATGACCGCTTCGAGGCGGGTGACGGGGAACCACAGCCAGGCGCCGAGGACCGTGGCGATGGTGACCAGGCTGGCCGCGGGAAGAATGCGGCGAGCACGGCGGGCGTAGAACCCGCCCAGGGAGATCTTCCCGGTGCCGAAGGCTTCTTTGATCAGCAGCGACGTGATGAGGAAGCCGGAGAGGACGAAGAACACGTCGACGCCCACATATCCACCGGCCGCGAAACCGAACCCCGCGTGGGAGAGGAGCACCAGGATGACCGCGATGGCGCGAAGGCCCTGAATGTCGGGCCGGAAGCCGATGCCCTCCCAGGCGGGTCGCGGCGCGGGCCGGGACGGGGCGGGAGCGGGGGCGGGCTCCTGCGGGGGCGGCGCCGGGGCCCGGAAGGCCGGTCGGGCCGGGTAGGGGCTCGGTGCGGTCGCGGCCGTCCGGCGCGGCGGGGCCGGAGCCCGACCGGGCGCAGTGACCCCCAGGTGGATGGTCTCCGCGTCGACACCGTTCCCGGCTGCGGTGCGGGGCTGCGGCCCAGGGGGCTGATGCGAGGTCATGGTGCTGGATTCTCCGTCTGGGGGCCGGGCGCTCGAGTCGCCCCATAATAGGCGTTCCGTCCCCGCCCGAAGGGCCGGTGCGAACGGCCAGTCGGTTCGGGCACACGGGAAGGGGAACGCGGGGCCACTCGTAGGCCCATCGTACCGAGGGAACGGCGGCCGGGTCGTACTGAGCGAAAACGCGGCCCCGACCTGGTCGCAGGTCGGGGCCGGGCCACGGCGTTAAAGCGCTTTAAGGACTCGCGGCTCGAGCCGGTAGAAGATCCAGCGGCCGAAGATCATGAGGAAGGCCGAGAAGCCGATGGCCACGCAGAGCTGGAACGTGTTCGGTGCCAGGCCCGGGATGAACGCCGCGCGGTGCATCAGGAAGATGCCGATGAGCGGGTTCGAGGAGAACAGGTCGTACAGCCAGGGGTTCTCCTTCATCGTGTCCGCTTCGGAGACCTTGGTGATCGGGAAGATGATCGCCGAAGCGTAGAAGAGGACGCGCATGAACAGGCCCAGGAACCGCTCGACGTCCTTGTAGAGGACGTTGGCGGCGCCGAGGATGAAGGTCATGCCCGCCAGCAGCATCGTCTGGGTCAGGATCGCCGGGATGAGCCACAGCAGGTTGAAGCCCCAGGTGCCGTGGTCGAAGATGGCCACCAGGATGATGATCGGGAAGCCGACCACGTACTCGGCGAAGCGCGCGAAGACCTTCGAGATCGGGAAGACCTCGCGTGGGACCTTCATGACGGTGATGAGCGCCGCCTGCCCGCCGAGCGAGTTCGCGCCCTGGCTGACCGCCTGGGTGAACCACTGGTAGGCGAAGATGCCGGAGACGATGAAGAGCAGGTAGCCCGCGTTGTTGGGCAGCGAGTTGCCGCTGTCGAAGACGACGTCGAACACGAACCAGTAGATGAGCGTGAGGCCGAGCGGTTCGATGAGCGACCACAGGTAGCCCATCGCGGTCGACTGGTACTTGACGGCCAGGTCGCGGCGGACGAGGACCGACAGGGCGTTGCGGTGGCGCAGCAGCGCGGTGAAGCCGGTGGTCAGCGGGAACTTCCGCTTGAGCGGCTTGACCTCGGTGGGGCGCGTGATCGGGCCGGTCTCGTCGCTGCGGGCCGAGTCCAGGAACGCCGGGAGCTCGGCGGTGTCGTCGAAGTTGCGGCGGATCGGGGAGGCGCCGGCGACCGGCATGTCGCGGCCCGGCTCGTTGCGGGTCGCGTAGGGCGCCTGCGGGACCTGGTTGGTCGGCTGCGGCTGGCCGGGCTGCTGACCCTGCTGCTGCTGGCCCTGTTGCTGACTCTGCTGCTGCTGGCCCTGGTGCTGGGTGGCCGGAGGCGGCGGGGTCTGGGTGTGCGGAGCCGGGGCGGTCGCACGCGGGGGCGAGGTCTGGCCGTGGGGGGACGGCGCCGTCGCGGGAGGCGGCGGAGGCTGCTGCGGCTGGTAGTGGCCGCCGCCCGCGGGGTTCGGCTGGCCCTGGGGCTGACCCTGCGGCTGGCCGTACGGATTCGGCTGGCCCTGCGGCTGGCCGGGGCCGTGGGGCTGCGGAGCGCCGTAAGGCTGCTGGCCCTGCCCCTGGCCGGGACCGTGCGGCGGGGGCGGCGAGCCGTAGGGCTGCTGCCCTTGCGGCGCACCGTAACCGGGCGGCGGGCCCTGGTGCTGCTGCGCCGGGGCGCCGTAGGCCTGCTGCTGCCCACCGGGCGCGGCGTAGGCGGGCCCGTAGCCCTGCTGGGGCTGCGGGGCGTGGGCGTGCGGCGGCGAGGCCGCGGCGGGACCCTGGTGGCCGGGGGTGATGCCGGGCGCGGCGGACGGAGGCGGGCTCGCGAAAGCCGCCGAGCCGGAGCTCATGGACCCCGGCGGGTATCCCGCGGGGTTGGCCGAAGGCCCGGGACCGAAACCGCCCTGGGGGGCGGGCGAATCGGAGTTCTCCGGGCTCCCGTCGTTGTTCCCGGCTGGGCCGGAGACTCCGTCGGGGTGCGGGCTAATCGAGCTCATGCATCATCTCCGTCAGGTGTCGCTCCAGCGCCACCGAGTCCAGTTCACGATGTTCGAGAATCGTATAACGGCCTGGCCGGGTCCTCGGCGCGTAGGCCACCGCTGTGGCGAGCTCCGCGATTTGCAGTCCGAGTTCACTTGCCGTGCGCGGCAGGCCGTGCCGCTTCATGGCGGCCGACAACTCCTTGAACAGGGCCTTGTCACCCCGCAGCCACGTGCAGACGAGCGCCCCCAGGGCGCCCTGCGCGCCGTGGGTGGCCAGTCCGGGGTGGAGCGCTTCGAGGGCGTGCGCGATCTCGTGGCAGCCGCCCGAGCAGGGCCGGGACGATCCGGCCATGCTGGACGCGAGGCCGCCTTGGATCAGCGCGTCCGCGAGGGTCGCCAGGAACGACTCGTCGCTGATGGCCCCGGGGTGGCGCAGCACGGCTTCGGCGCCGGTGCGGGCGATGGCGGCGGCGAGGCCGTCCACGGGTTCGCCGTTCACCTCGTGCGAGAGCTGCCAGTCGGCCACTGCCGACAGGTTCGTGAGCGCGTCGCCGATGCCGGACTGCAGCTGGTGCGCGGGCGCCTGGCGGATGAAGTCGAGGTCGGCGAGGACCGCGAGCGGCGGGTGGACCCCGTAGGAGACCGAGACGCCGTCGCGTTCGAGCGAGGCGGTCGGGGACGCGAGGCCGTCGTGGGCGAGGCTTGTCGCGACCGAGACCATCGGCAGGCCCAGGTCGGACGCGGCCCATTTCGCGGTGTCGAGGAGCTTGCCGCCGCCGATGCCCACCAGGGCGTCGACCCGGTGGTCGGCGCGGAGGCTCTTGGTGAGCTCCTTGGCGCTGTGGAGGCTGCCGGGGGCGACGGTGTGCACCGTGGCGTCCGGCAGGTGGTCGAGCTCGGCCGCGATGCTCTCGCCGAGGCCGGGCCCGAGCGCGACGGCGACGCGCCCGCCGGAGGAGATCCGGGAGTCGGCGAGCAGCTCGGGGAGGCGCTTGAGCGCCCCGGCCGAGACCTCGACGGTGATCGGCGCCAGGACGGTGCGCGCGAACGTCGGCAAACTACAGGCCCTCTGCGATGGTCTTTGCGAGCGCCCAGTCGGCGTGGTCGTCGACCTCGGTCCAGGCCACGGGCCCGGTGGAGACGGTCCCGATCTGGCCGGCCTCGGCGAGGAGCTGGAAGGCGTCCTCGTAGTAGAGGGTCGTGTCGCGCGTGTACGTGGCCTCGAGGGCCTTGGTGAGGTCCTCGGCGACGCCGGTGGGGATGAGGCTGACGCCGATGTACTCGCCCGCGGCGGTCGCGATGGGCTGCTGCTTGTGGATCAGCTCGACGCCGCCCGCGCCGACGCGCACCTTCATGGCCTCGTCGGTGAGCTGCTTGTGGTCGTCGAGGGCGATGAGCAGCCGGGGGTCCGTCGCGGCGGCGGCGAGGAGGTTCCGCTCGATGCTCGTGGGGTGCACGGTGTCGCCGTTGACGAGCACGGCGCCGTGCGCGTAGTGCTCGCGGGCGGTCCACAGCGAGTACGCGTTGTTCCAGTGCGGCTTGTCGTTGTCGACGATGGCGACGCTGACGCCGTACCGGTCCTCGAGGACCGGGGCGTGCTCGCGGATGCGCTCGGCGGCGTGCCCCACGGTGATCGCGAGGTCGGTGACGCCGACCTCGGCCAGGCCGCGCACGATCGTGTCGAGGATCGTCTCCGTGGCGGTGACCGGCAGGAGGGTCTTGGGGAGCGCGTCGGTGTCAGGGCGCAGGCGCTGCCCCTGTCCGGCGGCGAGGATGACGCCTCTCACGAGATTGCGGCCTTCCGATCGACGGCTGTAACCCGCCTAGTTTACAAGTCCCGAAAGGGGGGAGGCCCCTGCCGAGTGTGCGCCTGCACACGTGGGCCGGGGCCTCCAACTGGGAAGGGGCGGCTCCTGTCGAGACGGGAGCCGCTTCCTTCTACAACGAGCCTGAATCGGCCCGGTTACGCATTATTTCGAGCTATTTGCGAAGTTGCCAGGCGGTCAGGCCTGAGCTCGCGGTCCTTACTTGGCACTCTTGGCGAAGCTTGGGAGCCATAACTTGGCAGAGACGGACTTGGCGAGGTTCTCCGACAGGGTGTCGAGGAACTCGTCCGTGGTCTGCCACGCCTGCTCCTTGCCGACGAGCGCGGCGAGGTCCTTGGTCATCGAGCCGCTCTCGACGGTGTCGATGACGACCTTCTCGAGCTCGTTCGCGAAGCCGGTGACCTCGGCGGTGCCGTCGAGCTTGCCGCGGTGGGCCAGGCCGCGGGTCCACGCGAAGATCGAGGCGATCGGGTTGGTCGAGGTCTTCTCGCCGCGCTGGTGGGCGCGGTAGTGGCGGGTCACGGTGCCGTGGGCCGCCTCGGCCTCGACGGTCTTGCCGTCGGGCGTCATGAGCACGGAGGTCATGAGGCCGAGCGAGCCGAAGCCCTGCGCGACGGTGTCGGACTGGACGTCGCCGTCGTAGTTCTTGCAGGCCCAGACGTAGCCGCCCTCCCACTTCATGGCGGCGGCGACCATGTCGTCGATGAGGCGGTGCTCGTAGGTGAGGCCCGCCGCGTCGAACTCGGTCTTGAACTCGTTGTCGAAGATCTCCTGGAACACGTCCTTGAACATGCCGTCGTAGGCCTTGAGGATCGTGTTCTTGGTCGAGAGGTAGACCGGGTAGTTGCGGGCCAGGCCGTAGCGGAACGAGGCGCGCGCGAAGTCCTCGATGGACTTCTTGTAGTTGTACATCGCCATGGCGACGCCGCCGCCCTCCGGGTACTCGGCGGCCTGGATCTCGATCGGCTCGGAGCCGTCGGCCGGAGTGAAGGTGACGGTGAGGGTGCCGGGGCGGTCGACCTTGAAGTCGGTGGCCTTGTACTGGTCGCCGTGGGCGTGGCGGCCGATGATGATCGGCTTGGTCCAGCCCGGGACCAGGCGGGGCACGTTGCTCATGATGATCGGCTCGCGGAAGACCACGCCGCCGAGGATGTTGCGGATGGTGCCGTTCGGGGAGCGCCACATCTTCTTGAGGCCGAACTCCTCGACGCGGGCCTCGTCGGGGGTGATGGTCGCGCACTTGACGCCGACGTTGTACTGGTTGATCGCGTTGGCGGCGTCCACGGTGACCTGGTCGTCGGTGGCGTCGCGGTGCTCGATGGAGAGGTCGTAGTACTTGAGGTCCACGTCCAGGTAGGGGTGGATCAGCTCGTCCTTGATCTTGCTCCAGATGATGCGGGTCATCTCGTCGCCGTCGAGCTCGACGACCGGGTTCGCAACTTTGATCTTCGCCATAGTTTCGCTACCTCTCCTGCGCTCACCTGCGCCTGGTGTGACTGCGCCACTGAGGGCGCCGAGGCTTCCGCCCCTAACAGTACGAGCGTACTGGCTTTACCGTGGAAGGCCGCGCCCGGCCCCGGGAGTCGATGGTCACAGCACGGACGCACCGATAACGATTCCGTCTCAAGGCTGGCGTGCCCCGGGTCACGGCAGGTAGCTTCTTTAACTAGAAACAATCTTTCCAATTTGTTTCGCCCCCCGTCATTCGAGGCCCACCGCTTCTTCCGAGAACCGGTGCCCGACTAGCGCACGAAGGAGTGCACCGAGGTGACCGCACCTGCCGCGCCCCCGCCGGGCGACGCGCCGCCCCGAACCGCCGCCCGCGTGGTGCGGCGCGTCTGGACCTCCTACGTCTTCCGCCGCATCCTCCAGTCGGTCTTCGTGATCTGGCTGGTCGCGACCATCACCTTCATGCTCATGCAGCTCATGCCGGGCGACCCGATCGAGATCATGGCCGGGCGCCTCAACAGCTCGGGCATGTCGCACGACCAGGCCATGGCCACCGCCGCGAACATCGTGGCCTACGACCCGAACGCCAGCGCCTGGTCGCAGTACCTCGAGTTCCTCAAGGGCCTGGTCACGCTGGACCTGGGCAACTCGCTCACCAGCCCCAGCACCTCGGTGTTCGAGCACGTCATGGAGTACCTGCCCTGGACGCTGTTCGCCGTCGGCGCCGGCATCGTCCTGGCGGCGGTCATCGGCCTCTCGGTCGGCATGGCCACGGCCTACCGGCGCGGTTCGGTCCTCGACCACACCATGACCTCGGTGGGCTCGTTCCTGACGGGCGTGCCGAACTACATCCTCATCGCAGCGGTGGTCGTGCTCGGCTACACAGTGCTGGGCATCCTGCCGTTCCTCGACATGCGCGGCCGCGTGACGGCCGGCATCGAGCCGGGCCTGGACCCGGTGTTCTTCGGTGACGCGATGTTCCACGCGATCCTGCCGATCACCGCCTTCGCGTTCACCTCCACGGGCGCGTTCATGCTCAACATGAAGGCGGCCACAACTGAAGTGCTCACCGAGGACTACGTGACGGTGGCGCGCGCCCGCGGCCTCAAGCCGGGCCGCATCAGCCGCAACTACGTGGGCCGCAACGCCCTCCTGCCGGTGGTGCCGCAGATCGCGCTCCAGCTGGGCATGCTCGTGGGCGGCTCGATCGTCATCGAGCAGATCCTCAACTACCCCGGGGTCGGGCAGATGCTGATGCAGGCCATCGGCAACCGCGACTACCCGGTGGTGCAGGCCGCGGTCATCATCCTCGCCACGTCGGTGGTCATCACGAGCCTCATCGTGGACCTCCTCTTGGTGAAGATCGACCCGCGCATCAAGTCCGAGAACCAGGAGGCGTGAGCATGACCGCTGTTGACGCGCCGGCCGCGAAGCCCCGCCGCACGTTCCGGGAGAGCACGTTCGGGCAGATCTGGACCGGGCTCACCCGCTCCCCCGCCGGGTTCGCCGGCACGGTGCTGGTCCTCGGGATCGTCCTGTTCTCCTTTGTGGGCCCGCTCGTGGTCGACCAGCACAACCCGACCGACACCACGCAGATCTGGACGGCCCCTTCGGGAGAGCACTGGCTCGGCACGCAGTACGAAGGTAAGGACACCTTCACGATCCTGGTGAACTCCGGGGCGGAGCCGATCTGGGTCGGCGGCATGGCGGCCATCATGGCCGTGTTCGTGGCCGTGGTCCTCGGTTCGATCGCGGGCTACTTCCGCGGGAAGATCGACGCGGTCCTCCTGCAGCTCACGGACGTCACGGTGACGATCCCGCAGTTCCTGCTCATGATCGCGGTGGTCGCGTTCTTCGAGGACATCCCGCCGTGGGGTGTGGCGATCGTGGTCGGCTCGACCATGTGGGCGTTCCTGTTCCGGTCCATCCGGGCGCAGGTCATGTCCCTCAAGGAGCGCGAGTTCGTGGAGGCCGCGAAGCTCCAGCACCTCGGTCCGATGCGGATCGTGTTCCGGGAGATCCTGCCGAACATGGCCGGGTTCATCTTCGTGAACTTCGTGATCGCGGTGAACCAGGCGATCTACGCGATCGTCGGCCTCTACATCCTGGGCCTCATGCCTTCGGGCACGCCGAACTGGGGCCTGATGATCCACCTGTCGTGGCAGAACAACTTCTTCCTGCTCCCGGTCGCGCTGCCGTTCGTGCTCGCGCCGCTGCTCATGATCGTGCTCTTCACGATCGGCCTCGTCACCATGGGACGCGGCCTCGACCAGGCCCTCAACCCGCGCCTGAGGGAAAGGTGAGAACGATGACCGACCCGATTCTCAGCGTCCGCGACCTCTCGATCGCGTACAAGACCGGCCGCAAGGAGTCGGTGACCGCTGTCAGCGGCATCGACCTGGACCTCTACGAGGGGCAGTCGCTGGCGCTCGTCGGCGAGTCCGGCTGCGGCAAGACCACGCTCGGGCTGGGCCTGCTGCGGCTCCTGCCGGGCCTGGGCGAGATCACGTCCGGCTCCCTGACGTACCGGTTGAAGGACGGCTCCAAAGCGGACCTCCTGAAGATGAAGCAGGAGCAGCTGCGCCGCTTCCGCTGGGCCGAGGCCGCGATGGTCTTCCAGGGCGCGATGAACGCCTTCAACCCGGTGATCAAGATCCGCGACCACTTCGCCGACACCCTGAAGGACCACTCGGACGGCAAGAAGAAGTGGACGAAGGCCGCGGTCGACGCCCGCGCCGGGGAGCTCCTGGAGACCGTGCGGCTCGACCCCGACCGGGTGCTCCAGTCCTACCCGCACGAGCTGTCGGGCGGCATGAAGCAGCGCGCGCTCATCGCGCTCGCGATCGCCCTGGACCCGCAGGTGCTGGTCCTGGACGAGCCGACCACGGCCCTGGACCTGCTGACGCAGCGCTCGATCGTGCAGCAGCTCCACGAGCTGCGCAAGAAGTTCGGGTTCACGATGGTGTTCATCACCCACGACCTGGGCCTCGCCGCCGAGCTCGCAGACCGGGTGGCCACCATGTACGCCGGGCGGATCATCGAGACCGGTTCGGCGCGCGACATCTTCTACGAGCCGAAGCACCCGTACACGGCCGGGCTCATCAACGCGGTCATGCCCGTCAAGGGCGCGCGGCCCCAGCTGGAGTCGATCCCCGGCTACCCGCCGAGCCTCAAGGCGATGCCGAGCGGCTGCGCGTTCCACCCGCGGTGCGCGTTCGCCACGGACGCGTGCAAGCGCGAGCGGATCGACCTCGACCTGCTCGCCGAGCGCCCGCTCGGCATGAGCCACACGGCGGCCTGCCTGCACCACGACCAGGTGCGCTTCGAGCGCAAGTGCGACGACACGAGCGCCGACCGACCCGCGAGCACCGTCGCGAGCGGCGTCCGAAGCACCGTCGCAAGCGACGCCGGAAGCACTGTCGAAGGCGACGCCCGGAGCACTGTCGAAAGCGAGACCGCCGATGTCTGAGTCACCGCTGCTGAAGCTGTCGGGCCTGGAGCAGGTCTTCGACACCCGCAAGGGCCCGGTCGCCGCCGTCGGCGGCGTCGACCTGGAGGTCAAGGCCGGCAAGGTCCTGTGCCTGGTCGGCGAGTCCGGCTGCGGCAAGACCACGACCGCCCGCGCGGCGGCCGGGATCACCCGGCCCACGAGCGGCGCCGTCGAGTTCCGCGGCAAGTCGCTGACGGAGATGAACGCGGCCGAGCGCACCGATTACCGGCGCTCGGTGCAGTACATCCACCAGGACCCGTACGCCGCGCTCAACCCGACCCGCACCGTCTTCTCGACGCTCACCGCGGGTCTCAAGCGGCACGGCCTGGTCAAGGGCCGGGCCGAGGCCCGCGCGAAGGCCGCGGACCTGCTGCGGTTGGTGGACCTCACGCCGCCAGAGTCCTACTTGGACTCGTACCCGCACCAGCTCTCGGGCGGCCAGCGGCAGCGCGTGAACGTCGCGCGTTCGCTGGCGATGGACCCGAAGCTGCTCATCTGCGACGAGTCGACGTCCATGCTGGACGTCTCGATCCGGGTGAGCCTCCTCAACACCCTCGGGCGGCTGCGCGACGAGCTCGACGTCGGCTTCCTGTTCATCACCCACGACCTGGCCGTCGCGAAGTACTTCGCGTGGGACGGCGAGATCGCGGTCATGTACCTGGGCAAGGTCGTCGAGCACGGCCCCACCCCGGAGGTCATCGGGAACCCCCAGCACCCGTACACCAAGGCCCTCATCGGCGCGGTGTGCGAGCCGGACCCGGACCTGGCGAAGGCCAACCGCTCCACCGAGCAGCTCCGCTCGGCGGAGATCCCGAGCCTCCACGACCTGCCCGCGGGGTGCGCCTTCCACCCGCGGTGTCCGGCTTTCGAGCCGGGTCTGTGCGACGGCGAGCGGCCGCTGCTGCAGCTCGCGTCGCGAAGGAACGTGGCCTGCCACGTGGTCGCCCGCGACCGCGTGCCGGTCGACGACCGCACGCTCACCTTCGACGCCGTCCCCGGCTCTCGGCGGCCCGAACCCGAATCAGCCATCTGACCTCGGTACCCCTGCTCCATCTCATACACATCACTGCCCTCTACATTGATTGAAAGGAAACGGCGATGACCTCTCAGCGATTCGAGCTCAGCCGACGCAACCTCATGCAGGCGGTCGGCCTCGGCGCCGGCGCCGTTGCGACCGCGGGCGTCCTCGGCGCCTGCCAGGCCGAAGGCTCGGAAGGCGAAGGCGCCAGCGGCACCTTCATCTACGTCTACCCGTTCGACATCACCACCCAGCACCACAACGCGGCGATCAACAACGCCGCGCTGCTGGTCCCCGCGCCCGTCGCGGAGCTGTTCCTCCCCCGCCCGGCGATCCTCGACTGGGAGACGCTGGAGTGGATCCCGCAGCTGGCCGAGTCGGTCGAGCTGGTCGACAAGACCCTGACGATCAAGCTGCGATCCGGTGTCAAGTGGACCGACGGCAACGCCGTCACCGCTAAGGACGTCGTGGGCACGATCTACCTGCAGAAGCTGAACGCCGCGCAGGGCACGGTCGGCTGGGACCAGCTGCTCTCGGCCACGGCCGACGACGACACCACGGTCACCGTGACGTACTCGGCGGCGTTCCCCGGCGTCGAGCACGGTGCGCTGAAGGCCCAGATCCTGCCGCACGCCCGCTACGGCGAGTGGATGGACGAGGCCCAGGGCCTGGTCGAAGCCGGTGCCATCCAGGGCAGCCCGGAGCAGTCGGCGCTCGCGGAGAAGATCGCGGCCGTCGACTTCAAGGACGAGGACCCGATCACCAGCGGCGCGTACCAGTTCGACCAGATCGGCGAGACGGTCATCAGCTTCAAGGTCCACCCGGACGGGCTGTTCGCCGACAAGGTGAAGTTCGCGAAGGTCGAGGTCCAGGCGGGCGACAACGCCGCGGCCGTGCAGATGCTGCTCTCGCGCGAGATCGACTACTGCACCCAGGTGCTCGGCGCGACCGACCGCCAGACCATCGCCGACGTGGACGGGCTCAAGGAGCTCTCGACGCCGGGCTTCGACGGCATCGGCCTGATGCTCAACCAGGGCCGGTTCCCGGAGTTCGCCGACGCGCGGGTGCGCAAGGCGTTCATGTACATCCTCGACGGCGAGTCCATCGGCGAGATCGCGAAGGGCAACGGCGGCTACTACATCCCGGCGACCTACTCGGGTCTGCCCGACCCGCACGCGGAGGGCCTGTTCGACGACGTCGAGCTGGAGTTCTACGCGCCGGACCACGCCAAGGCGGAGACGCTGCTGACCGAGGCGGGCTGGAAGAAGGAGTCCGACGGCTGGCACACCCCGGCGGGCGACAAGGCCAAGTACGCCATCACCGGCGTCGAGGGCTGGACCGACTTCGTGCTCTCCGGTGAGCAGGCCGCGGCCCAGCTCACCGAGTTCGGCCTCGAGGTCTCGTACAAGAGCGTCCCCGAGGACAACCCGTGGGGCATCTGGGGCGCGGGCGACTACGACATCGCGGTGCGCCAGTGGGCGAACCCGTTCGTGCCTTACGCCTACGGCTCTTGGCAGATGGCCTGGTTCACGGACAACGCCGGCACCGCCGACGCCGCGGGCATGGGCATCCCGACCAACGAGGTCGACTCGCCGAGCCAGGGCAAGGTGAACGTCAACGATGTCTACCTCAAGGCCCAGCAGGGCACCGAGGAGGAGCAGGCCGCTGCGAACAAGACGCTGGGGATCGTGTTCAACGAGACCCTGCCGCGTCTGCCGCTGTTCCTGAACCAGCGTGTCAGCTACGGCGTCGAGGGCGCTCGCGTGGCGGCGATCGACCCGGGTGCGTACGCGCTCAACGACGTGTACTTCGACAACCCGATCATGGTCCGCCTCCTCGAGGGCGGCATCGAGCCGGCTTAACACCCACCTGGGACCGGCCTCCGGGCCGGTTCCTCGGACGGGCCTTCGGGCCGCGGTCCAGCTCCCCGGGCGACCTGCTCGCGCCCGGGGAGCCCCTCACTCCACAGAGCACACAAGCTCGGACCGGGTCAACAACCCCGGCCCGGAGCCGCGCAGGACCGAGGCGGGTCGACGCGCGGCTAACAAGAGAAGCAGGGCCCCGGCCAGAGTTCACGCGCAACCCGCGGAACAAGGCCGGGGCCCTGCTGCGTCTAAGCCATCTGATGTCGTTGCCGAACAACCGGTTCCGGTCGCCTACGGGTATCGGAACCCGAACCCGACCGCATCCGCCGATTGTCCGGCCTGGCTCATGCACAGGCGAGGGCTCTGGCTTGCCTTTCGACAGTCGGACGCATCTGGTCGGTCCGCCAGGCCGGGTGCCATTCCTCGCGGTCGCCGGGCGGTTCGGTGAAGACGGCGATGAGGCGGGGTCCGGCGCTGGTCATCTCGTCGGAGACGAGGCGGTGGAGTTCGGGGTCGGTGGTGCTGCGGAAGACAGTGAGACGGAGGCGGTCACCGCCGCCGATGCCGATGTAGAACTCGTCGAGGCGGACCCAGTCGGGTGAGTCGGCGGTGGTGTCGCGTTGGCGGGGCTCGATCATCGGAGTACAGCCGCAAGCTCGGTGATGCCAAGGGCTGCAAGCGGATTGACCGGCGGTTGTCGGCGCGGGTGCGGACTGGGCTTGCGGCGGTGACGGGCGGGGGTGCGACGACGGAGCCGGAGGTCGTCGGGGGTGATCTCGCCCGAGTCGAGCGCAGCGGCCTTCTGGGTGCGAGTGGTGGTGTAGAGGAAGAGTCGCGCCGCCGATTCGCGGGAAGAACAGCCGTGACGGCCCCACTTCTCGCCGCACCAGTCGCAGCGCACACGGCCGAGACCAAGAAAGGTGTGGTAGGGCTGGTGCAGTTGCAGGTCGATCTTGGCCCAGGCCGGCACGGGGTCGACGGGTACGCTGATAAGACCCATGAGAAGCTCCGATTTCTCTAGGTAAGCGGCCCGCGCTGGGTGATTCCGTCCAAAGATTCGAACCAGCGCGGGCCGCAGTCTGTGTGTGGCTCTATACGGTTGTGTGCGTGGGCGAAAGCCCTGTTGTGGCTCGCTCCTTCGGTCTAGGTCTCCGAAGGAGCGAGCCGGGTCGCCGGATCGGTTTGCGCCGACCGGTCCCCACCTGAACCAGCCGACCTGCGAGTCAGCACCGTTCCCTCGGCAACCCAGTGCGGAGTTCGTGGCTTAATGGCCATGACACCAACCGTACGCGCCACCCCCATCTCACGCAAGTTGCATAATCACGATTCACCTGATTGAGTGATGGCTTCCGGATGATCACGCGTGGGAAACTTAGTGCATGGCCGCGATGAGGAGTCCCACAGTCAAGCGTCGGCGCATCGCGCAGGAGCTGCGCCGATTGCGAGAGAAAACCGGTATGACGAAGGGCCAGGCGGCTAAAGCGCTCGACATGAGCCCCGGGAACCTGGGGCGCATCGAAAACCGCGAGATCACCGCGCGTCCAGTGGTCGTCCGCGCCGCGTTGGCGCTCTACGGGGTGACCGGCGACGCGGCCGAGGCTTTGATCGAACTCGCGCGCGGCGCGACCGAACGCGGCTGGTGGCATAACTACAGCGATGTCATGCCCGACTGGTTCGGCTTCTACGTAGGCCTTGAGGAAGACGCTACGCAAATCTCGACCTACCAGGCGGAGGTGGTTCCAGGCCTCTTCCAGACGAAGGACTATGCGCGGGCCATCTTCGGCCTGACCTCCGATGGCACCGACACTGACCAGAAAGTGGCGGCCCGACTTCAGAGGCAGGAGATCTTGCACCGAGAGAACCCTGTATCGATCTCGGCAGTGCTCAACGAGGCGGTACTACTGCGGCCACTCGGCTCGGCGATGGCGTTTCGCACGCAACTCGAACACCTTGCGGAACTTACCGCGCTTCCGAATGTCTCAATCCAGGTTCTCCCGTTCGGCGCGGGCGGCCATCCGGCGATGACCGGCCCATACTCTCTGCTTCAGTTCCCCGACTCAATGGATGAGCCTGTCGTCTACCTTGAGAATTTCACCCAGGGGCATGTTCTTGAAGAACCGGAGCACTTCACCGTGTACCAGGATGCCCATGACAGGCTGCGCAAACTCGCTCTGTCGGAGCAGGAATCTCTCGGAAGGATTCGAGAGCTCGCGAGTAGCATCGGGTGAGAATCGTCCGAGGCAGGAGCGAGTAATGCTTGAAATGAGTTCACTTCCATGGCGCAAATCGAGCCGGAGCGCAGGCAACGGGGAATGTGTCGAGGTGGCCTGCATCCACACCGCTCCGTGGAAGAAATCCAGCCGCAGCGGAACCGGCAACTGTGTCGAGGTTGCGCCTGTGGCAGCAACCGTCGCGGTCCGGGACTCGAAGCTCCCGACCACCGGCGACTTCCCGCACCTCCTCCTCGACACCGCCACCTGGTCCGGCCTCCTCACCGCGATCAAGACCGGCGACCTCAACTAACCAACCCACCCCGCAAGTCACGGCGCGCTTCCCACTGCAATTCCCATTGCAGCGGGAAGCGCGGCGTTCCGGTATCGCCCACGCCGCCGCGGCCCGCGGGCAGGAGTCCTCAGTTCGGAGTGAGAACAGATCATCCGCGTTCATCGTCCAGACCCCCTCAGGGGCGTCCTCGACTTCCTCGCGGGCGGCGATCGCGTACCGCAGTCGTCCAGGATCGTCGACCAGGTGAGCAGCCTTGGCGCGCATACGTTCGAGAATGCGCGGGGCCCGCACCCTCTTCGCCCACTTGGCCTCTCCGACGAGGACCGGGCGTCGCTCTCTGCCCGCGAGGGCGACGGCGTCGAGCTCGTCCTGCCCGTCGCCGCGCCACCAGGGACCGATGTCCACCGTCTCGGGGTCGATCTCCTCCGCGCGCAACGCCAGGTGATCCCTGAAGGCGTCCTCCCAAGCGTCCCCCATGAAATCGTCGAGCGACGCGACCACGTTGGGCAATACAGTCTGGAGCGCCCCCGCCTCGATCCTGGACCGGTACCGTCCCAGCACTCCGAGATGGAAGCGCAGGAAATTGTCCTTGATCCGGTAGATCTTGCGCCGGTGCTTGTCGGGGTTCTCGGTGACGGGCAGGATGCGCTCGATCAGCCGCAGCTCGACCAAGCGCTCGATCGACCGACTCGGGTCCGTCCCGACCGCATCGGCGATCTCATGGAACCGGATGCGGCCGTTCGCTATCGCGGTGAGGACCTGGCCCGCCAGCTGTCCCGACCCGAGCTCAGTCGCCAGGATCAGCTTGCCCTCGTTGTAGAGCGGCGTCTCGCTGCTCAGGAGCAGACCGCTCAGATTCGCCTCGATCGACTCATCCTGCCGCCACATCGTCAAGTAGAGCGGCACGCCTCCGAGGATGCCGTAGACGAGGGCGCAATCGGCCGGCGCGAGTCCAGTGAGGATCTCCGGCACCTCGTGCGGTCGGAACGGATGGAGTTGGAGCGTGAGGTCGAAGCGGCCGTAGAGCGGGGCGCGGTACTCCTGCATCTGCCACATGGCACGCATCGACGACCCTGAGAGCAGGATCTTCAAAGGCGGCGTGCCGCCGTGGCGGTCGAGTTCGGCACGAAGGATGCCGGGAAGTTCCGGGGACCCGACCAGGAGTTCGGGGAATTCGTCGAGGACCAGGAGCAGCGGGGCTTCCTCGGCGCGGGCGAACAGGAACCGCAGCGCGTCGCGCCAGTCCCTGAACGGGTGCTCGGCGAGATTCCGTTCAGGGGTACTGAGCTGCACGGTCTCCTCGGACAGGCCGCGGAGCTCGAAATCGGCGGTGCCGCCCACGCCGGTGTAGAACACCATGCGCTTGTCACGAGCGAAATGGGTGATCAGCGCAGTCTTGCCCACTCGGCGTCGACCCCATACCAGACCCGGCCGGGCGCGCTCGACGCTCCACCAACGGTCAAGCGCCGCCAGCTCGTTTCGCCTGCTCACAAAACCTACCATGAAGGTAGCCTACCTCAGAGGTAGCCTACGTGAGCGGTAGGTTAATCGTCGGTACACCAAGCAGCGAGGGCCCGGACGCTGTCGCGTCCGGGCCCTCGCTTTTCTCACGTCTCGCGCTAATCCCCGTTGTTGCAGGTCGGGTCCAGTGGCGTACAGCTCTCATCTGCCGGCGTGGTGGTCTCGTCGCCGCCTCCACCGCCGTCGTCCTCAGCCGCGGTGATGGTCACCGCAGCGCCAGGCTTGACAGCCGTGCCGCTGGTGATCTGGCCTTCCTCACCCGTGACGGACTCAATGGTCGTCGCGGTCGCGTCACCCTCGATGGTCACGGTGAGCCCGAGACCCTGCAGCGTCGTCTGCAGTGCCGCCGGGGCGGTCGTGGCATCCCACGTGATCACCACGCCCTGGGCGGTGATGGTCACCGTGGAGTTCTCTTCCTCGTTCGAGTCGGCGCCTGGGTCCTGCGCATACACGACCCCTTCCTGCTCGCCCCCGTTGCCGTACTCGACCTGGACGCCGAATCCGGCGTCGTCGAGCGTCTGGGTCGCCCGGTCGACGGTCATGCCGAACACGTCGGGCACCGTGGCCCGGCCGCCCTCGGAGACGGTCAGCGTGACCTCAGTGGTCGGCGGGACCTCGCTCCCGCCCTTAGGAGTCTGCTCCAGCACCTCGCCGGACGGCAGGGTGCTCGCCTCTTGGACGACCTTGACCGTGAGGTTCTGTCCCTCGAGCTTCTCGGTGGCCTCTTCGACTTTGTCGCCCACGACGTCCTGGACCGTGACGTCCTCCGGTGCGATCATCACGGTGAGCGTCACCTCGGAGTTCTCGGAGACCTCCGTGTCCGCATCGGGGTCCTGGTCGGTGACGCGCCCGATGTTCTCGTCGTCGGGGACCTCCGCCGGGACTTCCTCGACCGTCACCTCGAAGCCCGCATCGGTGAGCGTCGTCTCCGCCTCCGCCCGCTCCTGACCCACGACGTTCGGCACGGCCACCGTCGCCGATTCCTCGAGCATCTTCATGATTCCCCAGGAAGCGGCGGTGACCGCGATGAGCGAGAGGATCACCCCCAAGGCGATCAGCCACGGGCGGCGCTTGCTCGAAGAGGTCGCGATCGGGGTGATCGGGGCCGTGGAGTCGGCGCCGGCGAGCAGCTGCGTGCGGTCCCCCGCGTTCATCACCGCGGGGGCCATCACGGCCTGCCCGCGCGCGGCGCGGATCAGGTCCTCGCGCATCTCGCCGGCCGAGTGGTACCGGTTCTCGGGGTTCTTCGCGAGGGCCTTCATGATCACGGCGTCGACCGAGGCGGGGATGGCCGGGTTCAGCTCCGAAGGCGGCCGGGCCTCCTCGCGCACGTGCTGGTAGGCGACGGAGACGGGGTTGTCGCCGGTGAACGGCGGGTGACCCACCAGGAGTTCGTAGAGGACGCAGCCGACCGCGTACACGTCCGAGCGGGCGTCCACGGTCTCGCCGCGCGCCTGCTCCGGGGAGAGGTACTGCGCGGTGCCGATGACCGCGCTGGTCTGCGTCATGGTCGCCTGGTTCGAGGCCAGGGCCCGGGCGATGCCGAAGTCCATGACCTTGACCTGGTTGGTGTCCGAGAGCATCACGTTGCCGGGCTTGACGTCCCGGTGGATGATGTGGTGCTTGTGGCTGAAGTCCAGGGCCGAGCACATGTCGGCCACGACCTCGCACGCCGTCGCCGCGTCGAAGCGGCCCTCGGCGAGCAGGACCTCTTTGAGGGTCCGGCCGTTGACGAACTCCATCACCATGTACGGGATGCCGCCGTCTTCGCCGGTGTCGAACACCGCGACGATGTTGGGGTGGTTGAGCGACGCGGAGTTCTGGGCCTCGCGCTGGAACCGGATGAGGAAGGACTCGTCGCGAGAGAGGTCGGCCCGCAGCAGCTTCACCGCCACATCGCGGCCGAGTCGCAGGTCCCGGCCACGGTGGACTTCAGCCATCCCCCCGTAACCGACGACCTCGCCGATCTCGTATCTGCCGCCTAGCAGGCGGGGCTCAGTGGTCATCGCGTTTTACGTCCTCGTGTTCCGTTCATCGCGGCTTGATTCTAATGGCACGAGCAGGCCCGAAAACCCGCTATCAGTTACAGTTCTCCGTCAGCTGGTTGCAGGTCCGATCGCCCATCGTGGGCATTTCCATGCCGTTGGACGAGGGCTCTTCCTGCGGGGTCGTGGCGTCGTCGGACGGCTCGTCGGCGCCCTGCTCGCTCTGCTCGACCTGGTCGCTCGGGTCGTTGTCGTCCGACGGCGTGCCGCCGCCGTTCACCAGGTTGAGGAGCAGCAACACCATACCGCCGACCACGACGAGGGCGACAACGCCCGCGAGCACCTTGATCAGGGTCCGGTTGGCGCCCGGGTTGGACGCCGCAGGCGGCTGCGGGGCTCCCAGGTTGATGCCCGGAGGGGAGGAACCGGGCGGGACCTGGCCCCCCATCGGCATCGGCGGGGAAGCGGTCACCGGGTCGGCAACGCCCGCGGGCGGCCCGCCCATGCTGACCACGCCCGCGCGGCGCGGAAGCTGGCCGACCGGCGGCATGACCGAGGTCGAATCCGGGTTGGCGTCCACGGCGATGCGCGCGAGCGCGGCCATCTCGGTGGCGCTGGCGAACCGCTGGTGCGGGTTCTTGACCAGGGAGCGCTCGACGAACGCCCGCACGCCCGGCGGGATGTCCTGCGGGAGCGGCGGGGGCGGGGTGCGCACGTGGTGGAGGGCGAGCTCGATGGGGTTCTCGGCCTGGAACGGCCGGTGCCCGGTGAGGCCGTGGAAGGCCACGACCCCGAGCGAGTACATGTCCGAGGCGGGCACCACACCGGTGCCTTCGGCCTGCTCAGGGGCGATGTAGGAGGCGGTGCCCATGACGGAGCCGGTGGCGGTGAGGTCGCCGGACGCGCCGGAGCGGGCGATGCCGAAGTCGGTGAGGACGGCCTGGCCGTCCCGGTCGCGCACCAGGATGTTGCCGGGCTTGATGTCGCGGTGGATGATCCCGCGCTCGTGGGCCTGCTGGAGGGCCTCGGCGGTGGCGGCGATGATCGGCATGAGCTCGCGGGCGTCGAGCCGGCCGCGTTCGGCGATGAGGTCGGCGAGGGACTTGCCCTCGATGAACTCCATCACCAGGTAGGCGGTGGTCTCGCCGCTGGGCAGGTCGGCGTTGCCGAAGTCGTGCACGTTGACGATGTGCGGGTGGGTGAGGCCGGCGACCATCTTCGCCTCGGCGATGAACCGCTTGGCGAAACCAGGCTCGCTCAGCAGCGCGGGGAGCATCGCCTTCACGGCCACGGTGCGTTCGAGCACGGTGTCCTCGGCCCGCCAGACCTCGCCCATGCCGCCCACGGCAATGCGTTCGCGCAGGCGATAGCGTTGCCCGAGCAGCATTTCGGGGCTCAACACGGCGTCTCCTCGTTGTCGGGGAGGGATCAGCTCCGGGGGGATCGACGCTTCAGTCTACTGGCAGGCCGCTCAGCTCCTGGTTCGTCGTGCGGCGGCACTGCCGCGCGACACCTCGGCCCCGACCTCTCTGAAGATCCACGTTCGGGTGCGCCGTTCGGTTGCTACGTCAGGGGATCGTGAGGAAACTGTGTCTTTGCCGCAATCATTCCCGGACGTGGTCCCGGCTGCGGTTTCGGCCGTGGCCCTGACCTCGGCTCTGATCGCGGTTCCGGTCGGGAGCCCTGCGGGGCTGCAGGCCCTCGCGACCGGTCATTCCTCGCCGCCTTCCAGGACCTGCTCCATGAGGTCGCCGGAGATCTCGGCGGCCTTGGCGGAGGCCCCGTCGCCGTACGAGTCGAGGAACACGCAGACGGCGACGGCGGGCTCGCCGTCCTTGTCCATGGCGTACCCGTGGAACCAGCCGTGGTCGGGCTCGGGGTTGTCACTGGAGTCGGAGTGCTGGGCGGTGCCGGTCTTGCCGCCGACGGTGTAGCCGTCGATCTGCGCGGTCCGGCCGGTCCCGTTCTCGACCACGGCCTCCATGAGGATCTGCAGTTCCTGGGCGGTGTCGAGGTCGATCGACCGGCCCAGGTTGTCCTCGGCGAAGTTCTGGACGGTGTTGCCCTCGGAGTCGGTGAGCTCGGCGATGATCTGCGGCGCCATGCGGTCCCCGCCGTTGGCGATGGTCGCGGCGACGACCGCGTTCTGCAGGACCGTCTCCACGACGTCCTGCTGGCCGATACAGGCCTGTGCGCGGAAGGCGTCCTCGGACAGGTCGCCGGTCCCTGAGGCCGCAGTCGACAGCGGGGTCTCGTAGGTCTCCCCGAAGCCGAACGCCTCGGTGATCTCGGTGATCTGATCGACGGTCAGGTCCTCGACGCACATCCGCGCGAACGTGGTGTTGCACGAGAGCTCGAAGGCCTTCTCGAGCGTGTACTCCTCATCGGGGCACTGGGCGCTGGAGTTCTTGATCTCGTGGTTCGTGTCCGGCGCGGTGTAGCCGTTCCCGGCCGGGACCATGTCGTCGGCCTTGCCGCCGTTCTCGATGTACGCGGCGGCCACGAGCGTTTTGAACGTCGACCCCGGGGGGAAGTACTCCTGGCGGGTGAGGTCGAGCATGTCGCCGGAGTCGTCGAGCGCCTTCTTGGCCTCCTCGGCGGTCTCGCCGTTGTTCGAGGAGACGTCGGTCGGGTTCCAGCCCGGGTAGGAGGCCTGGGCGAGGATGCGGCCGGTCTTCGGGTCGATCACGACCGCACCGCCTTGGACGCCGGCGTCCGCGATGGCGTCGTAGGCGGCCTTCTGCAGGTCCGCGTCGATGGTCGTGACCACGTTGCCGCCGGTCTTGTTCTCCTTGAGGACCGTGGCCCAGAAGTCGTCGAAGGCAAGGAGCGAGCTCGTGCCGTTGAGCAGCGAGTTCTCGTACGCCTCGAGGTTGGACGCGCCGTAATTGATCGACTTGAAGCCGGTGATGTTCCCGAAGTAGTCGCCCTCGGGGTAGTTCCGCCGGTAGCCGTAGGAGCCTCCGTCGGTGGGGACCGACTCGGCGATCACCGTGTCCCCGGCGAGGATCTGGCCGCGCGGGACCTCGTACTCGGCGATGAGGGTGCGGGCGTTCGACAGCCCCTCGTAGTCCTCGTGGTGGAAGAACGCCACCCAGGTCGACTGGACCATGAGAGCGGCCAGCAGGACCAGCGCGATGACGCCCATGCGGCGCAGGGCCGGATTCATTCGCCGCCCTCTTTCCTCTTGTCGTCGTAGCCGTTCGGGGGTTCGGGGCGGCTCTTGTAAGGAGCACTGTCGAAGGCAGAGCTCGGCGGCGGTGGCGGGGTCTGCGGGGCGGGGCGGGTCGTGTTCCCGCCCGGGGGCGGGCTGCCGTACGCCGAACCGGGCGGCGGCGGGGGCGACTGCGGCGGGTACTGCGGGCCGGCGGGCGGATTCGGGTAGCCGGTGGGTCCGCCGGGGCGGCCCTGGTGGCCGGTGGGTCCGCCGGGGGGGCCCTGGTAGCCGGTGGGTCCGCCGGGCTGGCTCTGGTAGCCGGGCGGTCCGCCTTGCGGGGGCGACGAGGACGGCGGGGGTGACATCGGCGGGCCGGAGACCGGGCCGCCCGGGAGCACGTCCTCCTCCATGGTGGTCCCGCCGGTCGGTCCGCCTCCCTGGAGGTTCGCGGGGATGATGAGCTCGGTCGGCTGGTCGCCGCCGGGGATCGGACCGGAGTCCATGACGCCCGCGAGCTCGGCCTGCTCGGCGGCGCGCTTGGCGGCCTGCTCGGCGAGGAATTCCGGCGGGGCCTCGGTCTTCATCAGGCCGAACGAGGCCTGCCAGGGCTTGCGGGCGTCGTCGGAGACGCGCACGAGGAGCCCGATGAGCAGCCAGGAGCCGACGAGCGAGGAACCGCCCGCGGCGAGGAACGCCGTGGTCTGGCCGGTCATCGGGATGAGCCCGGTGACGCCGCCGAGCACCACGAACAGCTGGAACGCCACCAGGAACGCGAGGCCGCCGGCCATGAGCGAGCCGAACAGGTCGCGGGACATGATGCCGGTCTTGAAGCCGCGCTGGACGAGGATCGCGTACAGCATCAGGATGCCGATGAGGCCGATGAGCCCGACCTCCTCGCCGATGGCGGCGAGGATGAAGTCCGATTCGGACGCGGGGATCATGTTCGGGTTGCCCGAGCCCGGCCCGTTGCCGATGAGTCCGCCCGAGTTCATGGCGACCAGGCCCTGCACGAGCTGCCACGACGACGGGGTCGAGCCGTCGCTGTAGACGTACTCGTACTTCCACGGGTCGAGCCAGATCGCCACGCGCACTTGGAGGTGGCCGAAGAACGGGTAGATCGCGATGCAGCCGCCGATGAACATGGTGAGGCCGATGACGATCCAGGAGGCGCGGCGCGTCGCGATGTACAGCATCGAGAGGAAGATCGAGAACAGCAGCAGCGAGGTGCCGAGGTCGCGCTCCATGACGAGGATGACGAGGCTGGCGGCCCAGACGATGACGATCGGGCCGAGGTCCTTCATGCGCGGCAGCTGCAGGCCCAGGATCTTCTTGCCCGCCACCGAGAGCATGTCCCGCTTGCGCACCAGGTACACGGCGAAGAAGATCAGCAGCATCAGCTTCGCGAACTCACTGGGCTGCACCGAGAAGCTGCCGAAGCGGATCCAGTTCTTGGAGCCGCCCGAGGACGAGATCGACGCGGGCAGGAAGCCCGGGATCGCCGCGAGGAAGATGCCCGCGAACAGCAGGATGTACGCGTACCCGCGCAGCACGCGGTGGTTGCGCACCAGGAGCAGGAGCACGGTCAGCAGGACCACGCCGGCCATGTAGTACATGAGCTGGCGCCCGCCCTGGCCCGCGAAGACCCCCGCGTCGGCGGGGAGCGGGTCGTCGGTCCGGGCGGTGCGGTCGATGCGCCGGATGTAGACGATGCCGATGCCGGTGAGGAACGCGGCGATCGGCACGAACAGCGGGTCCGCGTACGGGGCGAGGATCTTCACCGAAGTCCACGCGCACATGGAGACGATGAAGATGAGCAGCGGCAGCGTGTAGGTCACCGAAGTGGTGGTGTCAGTGAGCGCCACGTCGATCGAGAGTTGGAAGAGGAAGACCGCGACGCCGCCCATGACGAGCATGACGATCTCGCGGAAGACGCGCTTGGGCATGCCCGTCAGCGGAGTGAGCGGCGGCTCGGACGGTCCCGCCGGCCGGGCGGTCGCCGACATCGGCTGGGCCATCAGTTCCCCTTGCGTCTCGGTCCGGGTTGCGTTGCGAGCCTATATCGGCAACGCTCAGTCGTCGCGACAGTCCTGTGAGGCCACCGGGGCGGCCTCGGTCTCGCCTTCCGCTGCGGCGCAGAGCGGGTCGAGGTCGTCGTTGCCGGCGGCGGGGTCGACGAGGGCGCTCAGCGCGTCCTCCGCGGCGGCCGCGCCGCCGTCGACGGTCCTGCCGTTCTCGAGGTCGGCCTCGACGGCGTCCACTGCGTCCTCGGCGGGCCGACCGGAGTCCGTGTCGAGCCACGCCACCCGGTAACCCGCCACCTCAAAAGGGAGGCCCCGGTAGAGGCTGATGGTGCCCGCCTCCGAGACCCCGATGAAGTACTGCGTGCGCGCCCACCACACGCCGCCGCCGGCGATGAGGGCGAGCACGATGAACGTGGCGAGGATCGTGCGCCACACCCGGCCCTTCTTGCGGGCCTTCGGCTGTGCCTCGGCCGCCTCGGCTTCGCCGTCCGGGTCCGCGGTCTCCTCGGACTCCTTGACCGCGCGGAGCACGGCCGTGTCCGATTCCGCGAGGCGCGCGTCGGCGGCGGCGCCGCCGATGAGCTGGCGCTGCTCGCCCGGGTCCTCGGTCACGACGTCGGCGACGAGGACGGTCACGTTGTCAGGGGCGCCGGCGTCGAGCGCCTGCTGCACCAGGGTCTCGGCGGCCTCCTGCGGCGTGGCGGCGTTCTGCAGGGTGCGGGCGATGTCGGCGTCCGAGACGGGACCGGAGAGGCCGTCGGAACACAGGACGATGCGGTCGCCCGCGACGCCCTTGATGGTCTGGAACGCGGGCTCGACCTCGGCCGCGCCGAGTGCGCGCAGCAGCAGGGAGCGCTGCGGGTGCCGCTCAGCCTCCTCTGCGGTGATGCGGCCTTCGTCGACGAGCATCTGCACATACGTGTCGTCGACGGTGATCTGCTCGAAGCCGCCCTCCCGGAGGCGGTAGGCCCGGGAGTCGCCGATGTGCACGAGGTTGAACCACTCGCCGTCGAACCAGAGGGCGGTGAGCGTGGTGCCCATGCCCTCCTTCTGCGGGTCGTCGGCGACGCAGCGGCGGATGGCGCGGTTGGCGTCGGCGACGGCGTCGGCGAGTTCGTCGACGACCGAGTCGGCGGGCGGGGGCACGTCCAGCCGGGCGACGGTGTTGATGACGATGGCCGAGGCGAGGTCGCCGGCGGCCATGCCGCCCATGCCGTCGGCCACGGCGATGAAATGGGCCCCGGCGAACACCGAGTCCTGGTTGCCTTGCCTCACCACCCCGCGGTCGGAGATGGCCGCGTATCGCAGGTGCAAACTCATGAATCAACCGCCGTAGCGCGGGCACGCCCGCTGTTCGATGTCGACATCGCCGTCTCTCGTTCCTCGCGCCGCTAGGGACGCAGCTCGAAGGAGGAACGCCCGATCCGGATGGGCACCCCGAGCGGGACCGGCGTGGGTGCAGTGACTCTAGCGCGCCCCAGGTAGGTGCCGTTCGTGGAGCCCAGGTCCTCGACCACCCACTGGCCGTCCTGCGGTCGCACGCGGGCGTGCCGGTTGGAGGCGAAGTCGTCGCGGATGACGATCGTCGAATCGGGGGCGCGGCCGATCGAGATGGGCTGGCCGGAGAGCACGAACCGGCGGCCCTGGAGCTCGCCGGTGGTCACCACCAGCCACTGCGCGGCGTGCGCGGCCTGCTGTCCGCCGCGCCCGCCGGGCGCCGGCGGAGCCGAAACGGGGCCCGCGCCGCCGGGACCGGCGGTCGCAGGGCGGCGCTGGGCCAGGAGGTCGCGGGTGATCGTCCGGGCGGCGGCGAACACGAACAGCCACAGCAGCACGAGGAACCCGAACCGGGCGACGGTCTGGACTATCTCAGGCATTCGGCGCTCCCAGCGAATGAACGATCGGTCCCCGACACGGTAGCCCACCGTGGCACGGGTGCAGAGGCGAGCCGCCGGACCGAGCCGGTCGTCCCACCGCTACGGGCAAGGGCCCCAGGGCTTTCAAGAAGACCAGTGGGGACCGGCCCGGAGTAGCACGCAGCCCCGGCCGCGAGGACCGGGGCTTCACGTGGTCGCAGGCGCTAACCGGCCTGGAGCGTAAGGGAAGTGGTGCCTATTTGGATGACGTCGCCGGGCTGCATCGAGACGGTGGCGATCCGCTGGCCGTTGACCAGGGTGCCGTTCGTGGAACCGAGGTCGGTGACCGAGACCTGGCGGCCGTCGAAGTCGACGCGCACGTGGCGGCGGGAGATGCCGACGTCGGGGAGGCGGATCTGGGCCTGCTCGCCGCGGCCGATCGTCGTGGCGCCGTGGGCGACCGTGAACTGGCGGCCGTCGGCGGTCACCAGCACCGGGCCCGTGGGGGCCTGCTGCTGGGCGGGGCCGTAGCCGCCGCCGGAGACCGGCTGGTCCACACCCTCGTTGAGGGCCGCGACCTCGGCGGTCACGCGGAACATGCCGGTGTCGAGGCCTTCGCCGCGCTCGATCTCGACGATCACGTCGCCGTAGACGGTCCAGCCGTTCTCGCCGATGAACTCGGCCTGGGACTGGGCCAGCTCCTGCGCCAGCGCCGCCGCGTACGGGGCGAGGCGGTCGTGGTCGGGCGGGGAGAGGTCGATGACGTAGCGGTTCGGCACCAGCACGCGACCGCCGGCGAGGACCGCCTTGTGGGTCTCCGCCTCGCGCTGCATGGCGCTGGCGATCTCGACCGGGTGCACAACGCCCTTGAACATCTTGTTGAAGGTGCCCTCGAACAGGCCCTCCAGTTGTTTCTCCAAGCGTTGCAGAACGCTCACCGGTTCTCCTCCTCGTCAGACGCCATCCGGACCGTGACGCTCCCTTGAATAGCCGCGTCGTCTCCCGATGGTATCGGCTGGGTTCCAGCGACGGCGAGCGGTTGAGACGCAACCCTTCCCCGAGTCCTGTTCATATCGTCTGATCGGGTGAGGGCCGTGTCAACCGGTAGTACCGAATGACGGCAAGGCCAGGCAGGGTCGGGTGGCGGTCCGGGGTGAAGGCGCGTAGGGTGACGCGGGTGACAGATCGCGACTTCAGCTCATTCGTCCGGGACGTGCGCAAACGCGCCCACGTCGCGACGCGGGAGCTCTCCGACTCCGCCGGGGTCTCGAACCCCTACCTCCAGGGCGAACGCGGTGTGCGCCGCCCCAGCGGCGCGGTCCTGCGGCAGCTGGCACTGGCGCTGCGGATGACCACCCCGATCATGTACCTGAGGGCCAACTTCACGCCCGAGAACGGCTCCGCGATGCCGCTGGCCATCGCCACGGACCGCGACCTCACCTCGAAGCAGAAGCAGACCCTCGCCGAGATGTACGAGGCCTTCTGCAGCGAGAACGAGCGCTCGGCCAAGTAGACGGAGCCGGGCGCCGGTGGGGCGCCCGGACTCTCACATTTCTGCAGGCGGCTCCATAACCGGGGCCGCATTCTCCTTGCCTCGCAAGGGTTCTCGGCTCAGTCCTCGACGAACGCGCGCAGCGCCTCGAGCAGCGCGTCGTTCTCCTCGGGCAGGCCGATGGTCACCCGGACGCCGTCGCCCGCGAAGGGCCGCACCAGGAGTGAGCGCTCCTGGCAGTGCGCGGCGAACTCGACCGCGCGCTCGCCCAAGGGCAGCCAGAAGAAGTTCGCCTGCGTGTCCGGCACGTCCGGCACCAGTTCCCTTGCGGCCATGACGGTGCGCTTGCGCTCCGAGGTCACCAGCGCGACCCGGCGGCGCATCTCGCCGTCCGCTTCGAGCGCCGCGAGCGCGGCCCGCTGCGCGGCCGCGTTGACGGCGAAGGGGATCACGCACCGGCTCACCGCGTCGGCCACGTCGGGGCGGGCCACCATGTAGCCCACGCGCAGGCCGGCCAGGCCCCACGCCTTGGAGAAGGTGCGGAAGACGACCGCGTTCGGGCGGTCCGCGTAGCGCTCGATCGCGTCCGGGCAGGCCGGGTCGGTCACGAACTCGCGGTAGGCCTCGTCGATCACGACGAGCACGTCCTCGGGGACCGAGGCGAAGACCCGGTCGAGCTCGTCGGCCGTGACGGCAGGGCCCGTGGGGTTGTTGGGGCTGCAGATCACGATGGCGCGGGTGTCGGGTCCGACCGCGGCGAGCATGGCGTCGATGTCGTGGCGGTGGTCGGGGGTGTTCGGCACCTGGACGCTCTTGAGCCCGGCGACGGTGGCCGCGATCGGGTAGGCCTCGAAGGAGCGCCAGGAGTAGACGACTTCACTGCCGGGTTTCGCGACCGCCTGCATGAGGTGGCCGATGAGGGCGACCGAGCCGGTGCCGGTCACGATGCGCTCGGCAGGCAGGCCGAGCCGCTGGGCGAGCACGCCCCGCAGTTCGACGACGCCGAGGTCGGGGTAGCGGTGGACGTTCTCGGCGGCGTCGGCGACCGCTTCGACCACGCCGGGGAGCGGGCCGTAGGGCACTTCGTTGCTCGAGAGCTTCACGGCGTCAGGGATCGCCTTGCCGGGAACGTAGCGCGGGATGGATGCGAGGTCTTCACGCAGAGGGTCGCTCATCGTGAGGGCTCCTTCTCAGTGTCGGCCTTCTCGCCGCTCACATCGACGACGGCTGTGCCAGGGGATTTGTCGTGCAGGCATTGGCGGAAGGGTTGGTCTCGGATGCACCATATCCCGTCGAGGATCCACAGCACCGCGCCGAACGGGAAGCAGATCAGCGGCAGCGCGGCGTACGACCACCGCAGCAGCAGCCGGCCCCAGCCGAGGTCCACGGGCGCGAGCGAGACGACCTTGATCTCCATGAGCCGCTTGCCGAGCGTCTGCCCGGTGTTGAGGGTCGCGGGGACCTCGTAGGCGAACCAGAGGCCGAGGGCGATGAGCAGCACGACCCACAGCTGGTCGGACAGGCGCGAGGGGACGGGGACGTCCCCGGGGTTCGTGGAGGCGGCGACCTCGAGGAAGTAGGGCCAGAAGGTCTGCCACATCTGGTAGATGAAGTAGCCGTTGACAACCGCGTTGAGGGCCAGCATGCAGAGCACGTCGACGATGCGGGCGACGAAGCGCTGGCCGGGGTGGGCGAGGACGCGGCCGCCGAGGATGCGGTGGATGTCGTGGCGGGTGATCCAGCCGACGGTGACGCCGAGGGAGCGGATCGGGACGGTGTCGGGCGGCTGCACCGCGCCGGGGACGCGCTGGATGACGCGCGGCGGGGGCCCGTCGCCGTAGCGGCGGTCCATGGGGAGGGTCTCCACCGGAGGGTCCGGCGTGGCGGCGTCCTTTGCGGACACCGGGAGGGGTTCCGGTTCGGGGTCGACCGGTTCGGGTTCGGCGGGGGGCTCGGCGTCGGCGGGGACGGGTTTGCCGACCCAGGCGCCGCCGTCCCAGTAGCGTTGCGTGGCCGGGTCGGCGGGGTCCGGGTACCAGCCGGGTTCGATCGTGGTCATCGAGGCCATTCTTGCAGCCTCGCCTCGACATTCCCAGTCAGTTCGGCCACAGCCGCATCGGAGCGGGGGCGGGACCCGGCTGCGGACAACGACACGGCCCAGTCGGTTACTGCCTCGACTGGGCCGCTCGCAACGTACTGCACTTCCGACCGAGTTACCAAGCGTGAAGTCTTTATAGCGGTGACTGGCCCCATGGTGGCTGGTCCCGCTGTGCCTCCCGACGGCTCAGGTCGCACGTGGGTGCTCGGCGGCGGTGCACGAATCCTTCCGATCTGCGGAGAGCTTGTCCCCGGGAAGTCCTTCCGGATCCGTAACTCATTTCTACCCGTCTACTGACGGGTAGTAAACCCCTAACCGCAAAAAATCCGAGCAGAGTTCTCGAATGCCCTGCCTGGTCGGACGGGCGGGGCCTGCGGGGCCACCGGTTCCCGTGAATCCCCACGGGACACGGGTGATGTGGTCTACCTTGCGGGACATCGGGGCCGAGCGCCCTCACCAGCCGAGGAGGCCGCCATGACGACGTACCCGCCGAACCCGGGGCCATCCGAACCCGAACCGCCGGAACCCGAACGGCGCGACGAGACCGAGGACGGCGGGACCCCGTTCTCGGGGAACCAGCCGGGCCCGGACCCGTCCGGACCGGAACCGGGCTGGAACCCGCCCGGGGCGAACCCCGAAGGGGTCCCGCACCCGCCGCACGGGACGACGCCGGGCGAGACGCCGGATGAGCCGAGACCGGACGACGCAGGGTGGGAGACCTCCGAGAGGCCATCCGGGACCCCTGGGGAAACCCCGCAGGCGCCCTCCGACCGGCCGTTCGGCGGCATCCCGCCCGCGCCTCCGCCGCCGGGCGCCGGACCGGGGGTCTCGCCGTCGGGAAGCGCCGGCTACAACCCCTACTCGGGAGGCGCGGTCCCGCCGCCGCCCCCGCCGCCTCCGGCCTACAACGCCGAGGGGCCGCTGCGGGGCCAGGAGCCGCGCAACGGGCTCGGCACGGCGGCCCTGATCTGCGGCATCGTCGCGATTGTGCTGTCGTTCATCCCGGTGCTCAACACCTTCACGTGGCCGCTCGGCGTCCTCGCGATCGTCTTCGGCGCGGTCGGCTGGAGCCGCGCGAACAAGGGCATCGCCACGAACAAGCCGATCGCCATCACCGGCCTGGTGCTGGGCATCGCCTCGTTCTTCACGTTCTGCCTCATCTACGTGCTCATCGGCGCGGGCGGCGGGATGCAGTACGACGCGGCGCCGATGTTCTAGCACCGAAGCGGTGCGATCACTGCGTGCGGAAAGACGACGGGCCGGGCGCATTCGCACCCGGCCCGTCGCGCGTTGTCCCTCAGACCTGCAGCCAGGCGCCGCGGCGCATCACCGAGACGAGGTTGAAGTCGTCGTCGAGGACCACGGCGTCGGCGTACTTCCCGGTCTCGATCGCGCCGACGTCCCTGAGCCCGAGCAGCTCCGCGGGCGTCGCCGAGGCCATCTGCGAAGCGGCCTCGACCGACTGCCCGGCCAGGCGCACCGCGTTGCGGAACGCGTCCAGCAGGGTGATCGTCGAGCCCGCGATGACGTCGGTCCCGGCGACCGTGGCGACGCCCTCGGCGACCTCGACCTCGTGGCGCCCGAGCATGTAGCGGCCGTCGGCCAGGCCCGCCGCGTCCATGGCGTCGGAGACCAGCAGCGTCCACGCCGGGAGCGAGGTGTCGAACGCGAAGCGCATGGTGCCCGGGTGCAGGTGGACCGGGTCGGCGACGATCTCGGAGAAGATCCGCTCGTCGTCCAGCAGCGCCGGGATCGGGCCCGGCTCGCGGTGGTTGAACGCGCGCATGGCGTTGAACAGGTGCGTGGCGGCCTGGGCGCCCGCGTCGATCCCCGCGACGGTCTGCTCCCAGCTCGCGTTCGTGTGCCCGATCGCGGGCACGACCCCGCGCTGGTCCAGGAACTCGATGGCCTCCAGCGCGCCAGCGAGCTCGGGGGCGATCGTCACCATCTTGACCGCGCCGGTCTTGCCGTCCAGCTGCCCGGCCTCGATCAGCTCCGTGAGCTCGGAGAGGTCGGGGTCGCGCAGCACCTCGACGCGGTGCGCGCCGCATTTGGCGGCCGAGATGTACGGCCCCTCGTAGTGCACCCCGGCGAGCGTGCCGTCCGCAACCAGCGGCTTGAGCGCCCTCGTCGCGTCGAGCAGGAACCCGTGCGTGGACGAGACCAGGGACGCGACCAGGGTCGTCGTGCCTCGCGAGGCGTGGAACGCCGCGGCGCCGCGCGCCGACTCCGGGTCGCCGTTGGCCAGCGAGAAGCCCCCGCCGCCGTGGCAGTGGACGTCGACGAACCCCGGCAGGACCCAGCCGGTCGGCTCGCCCTCGCGTTCGAGGATCCCCTCGAACCGGTCGCCGTCGACGATCAGGGTCCCGTTGACGATCCCGTCGGGAGTGACGATTCGGCCCACGGCCGGCAGCAAGACGCCGTCCACGGCGCTCCTTCCATTCGATCCGGCGTGTATGGGCCCACCCCGGTGCGGCACAATGATCGTGAGCGCACGAGCATGACTTGAGCATCGCTCGAGCGTCGTAAGACGTACAACGAACACTATCGCGCAGACCGCGGCTCGCCCGCCGCGATCCCGACCCGAGGAGCGACGTGGACCGCTATGCCCGGTGGAACACCCTGCTGGAGATCCTCGCAGAGACCGGACGCATCACAGTGGAGGAAGCGGCCGACCGGCTCGGCGTCTCCCAGGCCACCATCCGGCGCGACTTCGACCAGCTCTCCCAGCAGCAGATGATCACCCGCACCCGCGGCGGCGCCGTCGCGGGCGGCATCTCGTACGACCTCCCGCTGCGCTACAAGACCGCCCGGCACGTCGAGGAGAAGCACCGCATCGGCACCGCCGCGGCCGGCCTCGTCAGCCCCGGGCAGGTGATCGCCCTCAACGGCGGCACCACCATCACCGAGGTCGCGCGGGCGCTCGCGACCCGCACCGACCTGGTCGCGACCCCCGGCTCGACCGGCCTGACGATCGTCACCAACGCCCTCAACATCGCGAACGAGCTCATCGTCCGGCCCCATCTCAAGGTGGTCGTCGTGGGCGGCGTGGTCCGCCCCCAGTCGTACGAGCTCATCGGCCCGCTCGCCGCGCCGATCCTGCGCGAGATCACGCTCGACATCGCGTTCCTCGGCGTCGACGCCATCGACATGAAGCTCGGCGCCACCAGCCACCACGAAGGCGAGGCGGCGATAAACGCCCTCATGGCCGCCCGCGCACGCAAGGTCGTGGTCATCGCGGACGGCTCCAAGATCGGCGGCCACGCGTTCGCCCGCATCTGCCCGACCGACCGCGTCCACACGCTCGTCACCGACGGCAACGCCCCTCCCGAGCAGCTGCGAGGGTTCGAGGAAGCGGGCATCCGCGTCATCGTCGTTTGAGGGCGTCGTCGATTAACCGATAGGCTTGACGGGCCCACCGATGCAAGCGAAGGTTACGAGCGATGGCGACCCCCGATCCGCATGTCCGCATCTCCAACGCCGAGCGCGAGGCCGTCATCGGCCGCCTGCACGCCGCGACCGAGGAGGGCCGCCTCGAACTCGACGAGTTCGCCGAGCGCTCCCGCCAGGTGTACGAGGCCAAGACCTTCGCCGAAGTCGAGCACCTGCTCACCGACCTCCCCAAGACCGGCGGCGCGCTCGCGGTCCCGATCGGCGGCGCGGCCGAGTCGGCGGTCCCGGACCTCGAGCTGACCCACGCCTACACGAAGGTGCGGAAAGAAGGCGCCTGGAAGGTCCCCGCGCGCATCACCGTCAGGCCCCAGTACGGCCGGACCGTCCTCGACTTCCGGCACGCCCAGTTCACGAGCCGAGAAACCGAGATCGAGCTGGACCTGCAGTACTCGGGACTCGTGGTCATCCTGCCGCGAGGCGCCACCGCCGTCGACGACAACGTGCAGCCGCACGGTGGCCGCGTGGTGAACGGGAGCCGGGCGAGCGGCGACGGCCCGGCCGTCCGCCTCACCGGAAGCATCCACTACGCCCGGGTCAAGGTCCGCTACGAGCGCCGCTTCCTCTGGTGGCGCTGGTAGCCGCTCTCACGGGCCGGGAACCCGGTGGCCGCAAGCGGGGCCGCGGGATCTCATCGGGGAGTCCGCAAGCACGCGCAGAGGAGGCGGCAATGGTCGAATGGACCGCGATCGCGGGGATCGGGCTCGTCGCACTCGGCATGGTCCTCACCCCGGGGCCGAACATGATCTACCTCGTGTCGCGGACGATCGCGCAGGGGCGGCGGGCGGGCTACGTCTCGCTCCTCGGCGTCGCCGCCGGGTTCGGCGTCTACCTCGTGGCGGCCACGGCCGGGCTGAGCGCCGTCTTCGTGCTGGTCCCGGCGCTGTACACGGCCTTGAAGATCGCCGGTGCCGCCTATCTGCTCTGGCTCGCCTGGCAGGCCCTGAGACCGGGCGGCACGTCGGCGTTCGCGCCCAAGGAGCTGCCGGTGGACTCGCCGCGGAAGCTCTTCACGATGGGCCTGGTCACGAGCCTGCTCAACCCGAAGATCGCGATCCTCTACGTCTCGCTGCTCCCACAGTTCATCGACCCCGCGGGCGGGCCCGTCGCGCTCCAGAGCCTGGTCCTGGGGCTCACCCAGATCGCGGTCGGCGTGACCTTCAACGGCCTCTTCGTCTTCGGCGCCAGCGGCATCGCGTCATTCCTCGGACGGCGCCCGCTCTGGCTCAAGACCCAGCGGTACTTCATGGGCACGGTCCTCGCCGGCCTCGCCCTCCACCTCGCCTTCGGCAAGGGCCGCCCGGCCGCTGCGCTTCCCTAACGGCCGCATGAGCGAGCGGCCGGCCTCCCGCTCGGGTGACCGGCCGCTCGCTTCGTTCGATCAGCGCTGCTGGGCGTTCGCGTCCGGCAGGGTCGGCTCGAAGAGACCGGTGCCGTCGGGACCGTTCGCCATCGGCTCGAACGGGCGCATCTCCTGCGTGTAAATGCGGTCCTCAGGTTCGATCGCCTCCTTCGGCTGACCGAGGCGGTCGAGCGCGAACGAGACGAAGAGGGCGACGAACAGGATGCCGACGTCGATCAGCGGCGCGTAGTCGTCCTGCCAAGAAGCGTCTCCGGCCTCGACCATGGCGTGGTTCCAAAGGACCATCCCGGCCCACACCGCGAGGACCGCGAGCACCGTGCCGAGCACGCCGCCGCGGCGGCCCCACAGGCTCGTGCCCCCCAGCAGCGCCGCGGCGAACGCGAGCAGCTGCAGGTCGATCGCGGCCGAGCCGATCCCATACGGGCCGAACCCGAGCGAGGTCGGCTCCGTGGTCGGCGCGAGCGTGTAGGCGAACATCAGGAAGCCCGCGGCCGCCGCGAGCAGCATCGACAGGACCGTGCCGCCCAGGAGCAGGAACACGGCCCCCGCCCGGCGCTCGCCGCCGTCGGCCATCCGCTTCACCGCGCTGAACCCGTCGCGCACCCCGGGAAGCAGGCCTATGAGTCCGCCCGCCACCGCGAGCACGGCCGCACCGGCGAACACGTACACCCCGTTCGGCGGGTCCCACATCGCGATCGAGTCGACCCCGCGCGACTCCGCGAATCGCTCGATCGCCTGCGTCGAGGCGAGGAACGCGGCCGCCAATGCGAGACCGGCGAACCACGGCGGTACCCGGAAGACCGCCACGAGCAGCACGTAGACCAGCGCGGCCACGACGGCCGCCGCCGCGACGAATCCCGCGTGGACCCACAGGTTCGCGTCCACCGGCCGGGCGACCCACCCGACCACGATCGCGATCGCGGGAACCGCGAGGTTCACCGCGCCGAGGCGCAAGGAGAGCCCGATCGCCAAGGCCGCCAACAGGACCGGGGTCAGATAGAGGGCGTGCGGGTCGAGAGCGTCCGCCAGGGACCCGAACTCGTCGCCGAAGAGGGCGTCCTCGTCGCGGTAGACCAGGAACAGCGCGTTCAAGGTCAGCAGCAGGAGGATGCCCTCCCAGATGAACTGGAAGAGGACCCGGTCGCGGGTCGACCGGACCGGCTCGGCGGGCTCCGCGGCTTCATGCACTCGGCCGACGAACGGGTCCACCGGACCGCCGTCGCCCGTGGACGGCATCGGCGGCGGCGTGAACTCGAGCTGGCGGGTCTGGTCGAGGGCGGGTTCGTCGCGTTCAGGGGGGATGTAGGTCATGCGTACGTCCTTTGTGGGAGGTCAGCGGCCGTGGCGCGGCGGACCGAAGCCGTCGCGCGGGGCGTCGCGCAGGTCGTCGAAGACGCCGGAGGCGCCGAAGGGGTCGGCCGTCGCACTCTGCTTCGGGATGCTCCCGGTGGTGCGGAGGCCGCCCGTGTTCGTCGTCCAAGGGTCGCCCCCGGAACCGAGGCCCGCGAAGTCCTCGTCGTACTGGTCGAACGCGTCGGTCCGCTCGCGCTCGGCGGGCGGGTCGTCCTCGCGCAGGTCGTCGATCGAACCCGCGCGGCGGGTGGAGGCCGCCTCGACCTCGTCCGCCGCGTTCATGACCTCGACCAGACGCGTCACCAGGAACCCGGCCACGATGGCGCCCAAGGCGATCCAGCTCGGATCGAACGACCAGCCGCGCCCCTCGGCGAGCCACATCAGGCCGAGCACGAGCGCCGCGGCGAACGCGGTGCCGCACACGCCGCCGCGCCGGCCCATGAGACTGGTGCCGCCGACGAGCGCCGCACCCAGCGCCACCACCGTGAGCAGGATCGGGTCCGGAAGCGCGGCAGCGCCGCCCTCGGGAACCGAGGTCCACGCCGCCACCACACCGGCGGCACCGGCGAGCGTCGACGAGAGCAGCACGCCGAAGAAGACGAGACCGCCGCGGCCGTGCCGCTCCCCCGCCGGCGTCTCGCGGATGGGCGCGAGCCGGGCCCGGACGCCGCCGAACGCGCCGACGAGCCCGAGGAACAGGGACACGCCGACCGCCGCACCGAGCGCGGCCAGCACACCCGTCGACGGCAGCTCGGCGAGCATGAACGCCGAAGGGTCGCCGGAGGAACCGGCCCACAGGCCGATCGCACCGCCGACCGCGCCGCTCGCAGCCCACCCGGGGGCGCGGAGCCAGGCCGTCAAGGTCGCCAGGACGATGCCGATGAACGCCGCGACGCCGAGGCCGACGCCGAGCGCCATGGCCGCACCGGAACCGGAGGCGTCCACGAACATCCACGCGGCGATGAGGGCGATGGGGCCCGCCGCCAGGTTGACCGCGCCGACGCGCAGCGAGACCGCCATCGCGGTGGCCAGCATGGTCACGGGTGCCAGGGCCGCGAAGAAGCCGGTCCAGGAGCCGTCGGCGAAGGGACCGGAACCGGACTGGGTGAGGGCGAACAGCACGCCGCCCGCCAGGAGCAGGAGGCCGATCTCCCAGACCAGGTGGACGGCCATGCGGTCGGAGGGAGTCTCGTCGTCGCCCGACGGCGCCGACTTCCCTGCGTCAGTTCTGATCAGCGTGGTCGAGTCGTCGTTTCGACCCGTGCTTTCACTGCGGGAGTCAAACTTCATGGGGCGCACCTCTAAACGCGCGTACATATGGGGGATATAGGGGATGGGTCCAGCTGTCGGGGGTCGGTCAGGGACGGGTCGGCTCGCGGGAACCCTCGCCGTGCCGCTCGTCGTCCTGCGGGGGAATGCGGCAGGAGTGCTCGAGCCAGAGCGCGGCCGCCGTGAGCGCGGCGCACGCGACAGTGCCGAGGACCGCTGAGGGCAGGTCCTCCGCAGCGGCGGTCAAGCGCCCGGACTGGACCGCGAGCCACACGGTGAATCCCAGGTAGGCGCCGAAGAAGGCGGCACCGGCGATCGCGGCGGCCTTGGCCAGCACCGCGAAACGGGCGATCTGGAGCGCGTGCTCCGGACCCTCCAGCCTGCCGGGCGCGCGGGACGGCAGACCGCCCGCACTCGCCGCCTGCGCCTGCCTTCGGCTGGGGCGCAGGGTCTTCCGCGTGGTCCAGGCCATCCACGCCAGCAGAGCCGCCAGCGCGAACAGGACCACGGAGTTGTACCAGGCGAGCTCGGGGGCCTGCTGGTAGTAGCGGGCGACGAGCAGCAGGGTGAGTGCCGCCCCGATCAGGCCGACCACCGCGAGGGTGGACGGCGCGGTCGGCTTCAGACTCGGTCGGGGACCGTGCTCGTCGTCACGTCTCATAATGGCTTCGACCATATCGGGTGGAGCCTGCGGAGTGCACGCGCGTCCGCCGCCACGGACTCGTCGCGTAGCAGCTCCCTCACCCGGCCGCGTCCGGGCAGCTCCGCGTCGCGGTCGATCGCGAACCACGGGACCAGCACGAACGCCCGCTGGTGGGCGAGCGGGTGGGGCAGGGTGAGGCGGGGCTCGTCGGAGAGGACGGGCGCACCGTCGTCGCCCGTGACGGCGATGAGGTCGACGTCGAGGGTGCGCGGACCGTAGGGCCGCTCGGGGTCGCGGACGCGGCCGGCCTCTGCTTCGAGGCGCTGGCCGAGGGCGAGCCAGTCCTCGGCGCTGCGTTCGGGGTCGTCGGCGATGACGGCGATGTTGTAGTAGGTGGGCTGCTCGTCGTCGCCGCCCCAGGGCGGGGTCTCGTAGACCTCGGAGACGGCGGCGGGGTTCACGGCTTCGAGGGCGGCGGTGAGGGCGGCCTGGCGGTCGCCGAGGTTGGATCCCATGCTGAAGACGACGCGGGTCATCTGCTGCCCCCTTCTCGGCGAAGCCTGCGAGCCGGGCACTGGTTCGGCTGCTTGCGAGTGGTCACTTGGCGAGCCTTTCGATGGTTACGGAGACGTCGGCGAAGTGCTGGGCGATGGGGGCCTGCGGCTTGTGGACGGTGACGACGGCCGACCGGACGCGGTCGAGGGCGAGGCAGGCGTCGGCGAGGCGTTCGGCGAGGGTCTCGATGAGGTTGACGGGTTCGCCCGCGACGATGTCGGCGAGGTTGTCGGCGAGGGCGCCGTAGTCGACGGTGTGGGCGAGGTCGTCGCTGGCGGCCGCTTCGGCGGTCGAGGTGCGCAGGGCGACGTCGATGATGAAGTCCTGGCCCGCTTCCCGTTCGTGGTCGAACACGCCGTGGCGCCCGTGCACCCGCAGGCCGGTCAAGGTGATCAGGTCGGTATCCACGCGCCCGAGCCTACTCGAACCGGAGGGTGGGTCGAGGAAGGACGATCGGGCGGCCGGGCGGTCAGGGGGTTTCGGCGGACTCCGCCGGGTCGAGCAGTCGCGCCGGTGCGGCGAGCGGCGCGGCCTCGGCGGCCGGGCGCTGCTCCGGCAGGGCCGGGCGTCCCACTGCGGTCCGGGCGGTCGCGCGCGAGCGGACGACGAACCAGGTGGCGGCGGCGAGGATCGCTCCGGCGACGAGGATCGGCAGGAGCCGCAGGTTCGCGTCGAGCCAGTGGAGGAGTTCGCGGTACTCCGCGTCGGGGTCGAGCAGGAGGACAGCGGCGACCGCGGCGGCGACGACGCCCGCGCCGGTGAACAGCCCCGACTTCCACCAGATGCCGAGGCTGAAGCGGCGCACGAGGACTCCGGCGGCGTCGATGATGCGCTTGGCGCGCAGCGCCCGGATGGTGCCGACGAGGTAGGCCAGGCGCAGGACCTGCGCGCCGCCGGCGGCGGCGACAAGGCTGACGAGGGTGAGCGCGCAGACGACGAGCATCCACTTGTGCCGCCACAGCCATTCCCGCTTGTGCTCGGCGGCGAGGAGGAGGATGACGGACTCGAACCAGAGCACGGCGCCGGCGGCCCAGCCGATGACCTTGCCCGTCAGCGCGAGGTTCCCGTCGGTCCAGACGGTGAGGAAGACGGCCGGGACGGAGGCGCACACCGCGACGATCACCGGTATGCGCAGTTTGTACTGGGCGAACCGGGCGAAGACGGTGAGCTTGTCGGGCCGCTTCGGGGGGTGTGGGCTCACCCGTCCAATTTACGAGGTCCATGCGCGCAAGGAAAGACCGCCTCGCACCTTCCGGAGGCGGCGCCCCAGGACCGGCCGGGCACCCCCGCCGGGCGGGTCGGCTAGAATCGTGCACTGCCGCCCCCGTAGCTCAGGGGATAGAGCGTCGGTTTCCTAAACCGTGCGTCGCAGGTTCGAATCCTGCCGGGGGCAC
>NZ_JAPZVR010000015.1:0-52567 GCF_027622855.1 Glycomyces algeriensis
CTGGGCTGGGCTGGGCTGGGCTGGGCTGGGCTGGGCTGGGCTGGGCTGGGCTGGGCTGGGCTGGGCTGGGCTGGGCTGGGCTGGGCTGGGCTGGGCTGGGCTGGGCTGGGCTGGGCTGGGCTGGGCTGGGCTCGGGGCTCGGGGCTCGGGGCTCGGCTCGGCTCGGCTCGGCTCGGCTCGGCTCGGCTCGGCTCGGCTCGGCTCGGCTCGGCTCGGCTCGGCTCGGCAACGTCACCCTAGGTTTGGCGGTGAGGCGCGCTGGGCCGGGGTCAGCTTGATCCGGCTCGGAGGGTCATCACGGTGATGTCGGCGTCGGCGCCCACCCGGATCGGGGGACCGTTGGTGCCTGCGCCGTTCGTGACGTACACCTGCGTGTCGCCATGTAGCTCAAGGCCGGTGAGCTGTCCACTGCGGATCAGCGACGCGTAGTGGACGGGCCACATCTGCCCGCCGTGGGTGTGGCCCGAGAGCTGGAGGTCGACGCCGTAGTCGGCGATCCGGTCGACCGCGTTGGGCTGGTGGGCGAGCAGGATCACCGGGCGCGACGGGTCTCGGTCGCCAAGGGCCGCTTCGAAGTCCGGGCCGGTCTCGGTGTCGATGTGGCGTTGCTCGACGATGAGGTCGTTGACACCCGCGAGGTCGAAGCCGGGCAGTTCCACGCGTGTGTTCGGCAGTCCGATCATGCCGAGCTCCTCGACGCGGTCGTACCACTCGTCGGCGCCCACGTAATGCTCGGCGTTGCCGGCCACGAAGAACGTCCCGTCGCGCGCCTGGAGACCCGCGAGCGGGTCCGTGGCGTCGCGGACCTGGTCGGCCTCGTTGCTGGCGAGGTCGCCGACGAACGCGATGAGGTCGGCCTGCGCGCGGTTGATCTGGTCGACCACGCGTTCGCAGTAGCCGCGGCCGCGGATCGCCGAGAAGTGCGTGTCGCCGACGACGGCGATCCGGTAGCCGTCGAACTGCCGCGGGAGCCGCGCCAAGTTCACGGTCACCGGCTTGAGCGGCGGCGTCCGGTAGCCCTCGTACAGGCCGTGGCCGACCGTCGCGACCGCCAGCGCCGACGCGCTCAGTCCGATCGCCTGCGACATGAGGCGTCGTCGTGACTGGCCGGTGCCATGTGATGTGTTACTTGGATGGGCGGTCGGAGCGGCGCCGGCTTCGGGGGTGGCGTGTGACGTACTACTGGCATCGGGTTTCGGAGTCTGCTCAGACGCGGCGTGCTCGAGTATTGCTTCGGCCGGGCGGTGTGTCGGCCCCGCGTCTGCGGGCGGGGACTGCGGTCGGACGTCGGATGCCGGTGGTGCCGACTTCGGGTCTTCGACCGGGTTGGCAGTCGTGGTGTCGGTTGCCGCGCGTGCGGGATCCGGGCTTTCTGATGGTGATGCGGATGTGTTGGCAGTCGTCGGGGTGGCGGGTCGCGGCCACAGTCGGAGTCGGATGAGGATCGATCGGAGGTGGTGCCAGAAGCCGTCTGCGCGGTCGGCGGCGATCTCTGCCTCGGTCATGTGGCGGCGGGCTCGGCGGATGAGGATGAAGCGCAGTGCTTCTCCGACGACGAGGAGTCCGAACAGGTAGAGGAAGAGTCCGAACCAGATGAGGCCGGGGTAGCCTGCGGCGGCTTGGACGGCCAGGGGCGCGTCGGACGGTGTGAGGAATCGGGCGAGGAGTCCGAAGAGCGCGAGGACGCCGATGATGACCGCGCCGGTCGGGCGCCAGCGTGATCCGGGTTCGGTGGTGTCGCGGCAGAGCCGCCACCAGAGGTAGTAGTGGAGTGCGGCGAATCCGGCGGTGACGGCGAGGAGCCGGACGATGAACCAGGCGAGTGCCATCAGCGGCCGACTACGGCGCCGCCGTTGGACTGGATGATCTGGGCGGTGACGTTGCCGGCTTCGGGTGCGGCGAGCCAGTGGGCGAGGGTGGCGATGTCGGCGGGGGTGCCGGGTTGCTTGGTGTGGGTCAGGTCGATGTTCCAGGCGCGGCGCTGGGGGCTGATGCCCGCGCCGAAGAACTCGGTGTCCTGGATGTATCCGGGGGCGATCACGTTCGCGGTGATGCCTCTGGGGCCGAGTTCGGCGGAGAGGTCGATCGCGTACGGGTGGAGGGCGGCTTTGGAGGCGGCGTAGCTGCCTGAGCCGCTGCCGCGGTAGGCGGCGACGGAGCTGAAGAGGAGGATGCGGCCGTTGTCGGCGAGGAGGGGTTTGAGTCCTTCGACGAGGTGGACGGCGGTCATGACGTTGAGGCGGAGGTTCTCCGTCCAGAGCCAGGAGACGCCGGCGAGGCCTTCGGGTTGGTGTTCGGAGGATTGGAGGCCGATGTTGCCGCCGGCGTTGGCGACGATGACGTCGACGGTGCCGTGGTTTTCAGCGATGTGCTCGGCGATGCGTTGGGCGCCTTCGACTTCGGTGAGGTCGGCGGTGATGAAGGAGGCGCGGTCGCCGAGTTTGGTTGCGGCTTGGGCGAGGACCGGTTCGCGGCGTCCGGTGAGGACGACGTTGTCGCCGTCGGCGGCGAGTCGTTCGGCGATCGCGTAGCCGATGCCGGTGCCGCCGCCGCTGATTACCACTGTGCGTGCCATGGGCCTGCCTCCTTGGGTATCCGTGTCGCAGCTGCGATGCTAGCTCGCGGGGCAGGTGCGGGTGTGGCGGCGGGTCGTTGCCGGGTCGCTGGGCGAGGTCGGTGCAGGGCCGGGGTTTCGCAAAATCCTATAGGATATATCCTATAGGGTCGGGTGCGCGGGTGCGCGGGTGCGCGGGTGCGCGGGTGCGCGGGTGCGCGGGTGCGCGGGTGCGCGGGTGCGCGGGTGCGCGGGTGCGCGGGTGCGCGGGTGCGCGGGTGCGCGGGTGCGCGGGTGCGCGGGTGCGCGGGTGCGCGGGGCCCGCCGCTTACTCCCCCAACGGGTCGCGCGGTCAACCGATCGGTTGACTCCGCGGATCAACCGGTCCCTCAGTCGCGCGGTCGATGCCGCGAAGCGCCGTTCTTGCGAGTGTTGTCGTACACGAAGCAGGGAGGCCGCAAATGGCGATCATCGAAGTGCAGGACCTGGTCAAGGACTACGGCAGTTTCCGTGCCGTGGACGGGATCTCGTTCGAAGTGGGCGAGGGCGAGATCTTCGGCATCCTCGGCCCCAACGGCGCGGGCAAGACCACCACCGTCGAGTGCATCGAGGGCCTGCGGTCCCGCGACGGCGGGAGCGTCAAGGTCATGGGGCTCGACCCCGAACGCGACGGCGCCGAACTCAAGCAGGTCCTCGGCATCCAGCTCCAGGAGAGCCGCCTGCCCGACCGCATCCGCGTCGGCGAGGCCCTCGACCTGTACGGCTCGTTCTACCGCAAGCGGTCCGACACCGACCGGCTCATCGAGCAGCTCGGCCTCGGCGGCAAGCGCAAGACCCCCTTCGGGAAGCTCTCCGGCGGCCAGCAGCAGCGCCTGTCGATCGCCCTCGCGCTCGTCGGCAGCCCCCGCGTGGCGGTCCTCGACGAGCTCACCACCGGCCTCGACCCGCAGGCGCGGCGCGACACGTGGGACCTCATCGAGCAGGTCCGCGACTCCGGCGTCACGATCATCCTGGTCACGCACTTCATGGACGAGGCCGAGCGGCTCTGCGACCGCATCGCGGTCGTCGACTCCGGGAAGCTCGTCGCGCTCGACACCCCGGCCGGCCTCACCGCCCGCGTCAGCGAGGAGCAGCGGGTCCGGTTCCGCCCCTCCGCCGACTTCCCCGACGCGCTCCTCCTCGACCTCCCGGAGGTCACACGGGTCGAGCGCAGCGGTTCGCACATGGTCGTGTCCGGGGGCGAGAACCTCCTCCAGGCCGTCGCGTCCGTCCTGGCGCGCAACCACATCGTGGCCGCCGAGCTGCGCGTCGAGCAGGTCAGCCTCGACGACGCGTTCGTGGCCCTCACCGGCAAGTCCCTCCAGAACTGAACCCCCGCAAGGAGACTCTGATGCGCTCACTCGGCAAACTCATCCAGATCGAAGCCCGCCTGTTCCTGCGCGACCCGATGACCTTCATCGTCGGCCTGCTCCTACCCACCGTCGTCCTCATCGGACTCGGGGCGGTGCCCGCGCTGCGCGAGCGCTCCGAGGACATCGGCGGCCAGCGGTTCATCGACTACTTCGCGCCCTCGACGATCGTCATGGCCGTCGGCGTCATCGGCCTGACCAACCTCCCCGTGGTGCTGGCGACCTACCGCGAGCAAGGCGTGCTGCGGCGCATGCGGGCCACCCCGGTCGCCCCCGCGCAGCTGCTGCTCGCGCAGCTGGTCGTGAACATCGTGGCCTCGCTCGCCTCGGCACTGCTCGTCATCGCGTCCGGGAGGATCGTCTACGGGGTGCCGCTCCCCCAGCACCCGTTGGGCTTCCTGATCGCGTTCCTCCTCGGTATCACCGCGGTCTTCGCGCTCGGTATGCTCGTCGCGGCCGTGGCGCCGACCGCCAGGGCCGCGACCGGCCTGTCGACCATCCTGTTCATGGCGGCGATGTTCTTCGGCGGCGTGTACCTCCCCCGGTTCATGCTCCCGGACGCGGTCGCGAACATCGGTGCCTTCGTGCCCCCGGGCGTGCAGTCGCTGCTGGACGCCTGGACCGGCACGGCCCCCGCCGCGATCCCCCTGGTGGCCATGGCCGCCACCGCGATCGCCGCCGGGGCGGTCGCCGCCCGAGTCTTCAAGTGGGAGTAGCAGTCATGGAGCCGGTGCCGCGGACCCCAGAGGAACTGTCGGAACGGCACTCCCGGATCGAAGGCGCGTACCACCGGCTCCTCGACTGGCTGCCGTACGCGACGCTCGCCCTCAGCGCGGCCCTGAGCCTCCTCATCACCGAGCGGCCCTTGGAGTTCCGGCTCCAGACCCTCGGCCTCGCCCTCGCCGCGGCCCTGTGGGTGTACCTCGTCTACACGCGGATGCCGTCGAAGACCGAGGGCTCCGGGACGCGGCTCGCGGTGCACCTGTTCGGGATGCTCGCCATCGGCGCGGCGCTCATGCACCGCGACATGCTGTTCTTCATCTTCGTGGTCACCGGGTTCTTCCACGCCGGGTACCTCAAGTCGATGCCGGCGCTCGTCGCCGGCATCGGCGCGAGCTCGATCGTGGTGAACTCCAGCATCGTCGACTACGCGGACCCCGACCCCGAAGGCGTCGTGGTCTTCGTCGTGGTGGTCGTCGTGCAGACGCTCGCGATCAGCTCCGGGTTCCTCCTCAACGAGAAGCTGGTGCAGTTGCGGACGCAGCGCGAGGAGGCGCTCCTCTCCCGCGAGGCGGCGCTGCAGGAGAACGCCGGCCTCCACATGCAACTGCTCACGCAGGCAAGGGAAGCGGGCATCCTGGACGAGCGCCAGCGCATGGCCCGGGACATCCACGACACGGTCGCGCAGGGCCTGGCGGGGATCATCGCGCAGCTCCACGCCGCCGACGGCACCGACGACGAGTCCCAGCGCCGCCGCCACCTCGACAGCGCCGCGGACCTCGCCCGCGAGAGCCTCGCCGAGGCGCGCCGCACTGTGCAGGCGATCGGCCCGCCGACGCTCGACACCGCGCAGCTGCCCGAGGCGCTCGCGGAGGTCTCGGCGAAGTGGTCGCAGGCGCACGACGTGCCGGTGGAGCTGGTGCTGACCGGGGACGCGAAGCCGATGCACCCGGAGGTGGAGGTGACGCTCCTGCGGGTCACGCAGGAGGCGCTGCAGAACGCGGCCAAGCACAGCCGGGCCGCCCGGGTCGGCATCACCCTTTCCTATATGGAGGATCAGTTGGCGTTGGACGTGCGCGACGACGGGGTCGGCTTCGAGCCGTCGAAGGCCAAGGCCGCGAAGGGGAACGGGTACGGGATCGCGGCGATGCGGCAGCGCGTGGGCCGCCTGGCGGGCAGTTTCTCGGTCGAGTCCGAGCCGGGGTCGGGGACCGTGGTCTCGGCGATCGTCCCGGCCGTGCCGCAGGCGGTGGCCGATGCCGCCTGAACCGGTGCGGGTGCTCATCGTCGACGACCACCCGGTGGTGCGCGACGGGCTGCGCGGCATGTTCGACCGCGCCGAGGACATCGAGGTCGTGGGCGAGGCCGCGGACGGCCGGGAGGCCGTCGACCGGGCGCTCGCCCTGCGCCCTGACGTGGTGCTCATGGACCTGCGGATGCCCGGCACGGACGGCGTGACGGCGATCCGTGAGCTGGCGGCCCGCGGCGCGGCGTCGAAGGTGCTGGTGCTGACCACGTACGACACCGATTCGGACGTGCTGCCCGCGATCGAGGCGGGCGCGGCCGGCTACCTGCTGAAGGACGCCTCGCCCGCGGAACTGCAGCGCGCCATCAGGACCGCGCACGAGGGCGGCACGGTGCTCGCGCCTTCAGTGGCGTCGCTCCTGATGGCCCAGGTGCGCCGGCCCGCGCCGAGCACCGGCCCGCTGAGCGAGCGGGAGCTGGAGGTGCTGGCGCTGATCGCGAAGGGCCGCAACAACAGGGAGGCGGCAGCTGACCTGTTCATCAGCGAGGCGACGGTGAAGACCCACCTCATGCACGTGTACGCGAAGCTGGAGGTCAACGACCGGGCCGCGGCCGTCGCGGCCGGGTACGAGCGCGGCCTGCTGCAGCCGAAGGGCCGCTAAGGCCGGACCTCGTCAGGCCTGGCCGCTAGGACCGGGACCTTCGTCAGGCCTCCTCGACCCAGTAGTTGTCGTGCTCGAGGAAGAACGCGGCGCGCTCCTCCTCGGTCATCTCGCCGACCGCCGCGACGCCCTCGAAGTACGGTTCGCGGTCCGCGCCCGGGGTGAAGAGCAGCAGCATCGACGCAGGTTCGTCCGTGTCGTTGCGGAAGCCGTGGAGCCCGCCCTGCGGCACGTACACGAAGTCGCCCTTCTTCATCGGCGCCCACTCGTTGCCGTTGTAGATCGTGACGGTGCCCTCGAGGATGTAGAACGACTCCGAAATGGTCTTGTGGAAGTGCGCCGAGGGGCCGCCCTTCTTGGGGCCCATGTTCCAGCGGTAGAGGCCGAACTCGCCGCCGGTGGCCGCGCCCTTCGCGAGGTATTCGCCGGAGCCGTTCTGGAAGAGGATGTCGGCGGGCGTCTCGTTGCGGCGGGCGACGGCGCTGATCTCGCCGGTGTCGCCGAAGTACTTCGGTTCGGGGTATGACATGCGAGGGGTCCCTCTCTGGTCGCGGGCGCGTAACGGTCCCTGGAGCCTACTGCCGTGAGGACCCCGCGCCTTGGGGAGGGCCGGATACCCTCGGAGCATGAGCGAACGCCCCCAGCCCCTGTCCGTCGCCGCCGCGCAGCCGGAGCTGCGGCCCGGCGACCTCGCGTTCAACGCGCGGGCGCACGCCGAAGCGATCCGCGCCGCTGGTGCGCGGCTCGTGGTGTTCCCGGAGCTGTCCCTCACCTCGTACGCGCTCGCGGCTCCCGCTGTGGCCCTTGACGACCCGGCCCTCGAGCAGGTTATGGCCGCGTGCGCCGAGACCGGCGCGGTGGCCCTGGCGGGCGCGCCGATCAAGGAGGGCGACGCGGAGTTCATTGCGGCCCTTCGTATCGACGGCGACGGTGTCGCCGTGGCGTACCGGAAGATGCACCCCGACGAGGAGGAGGGCCGCCGCTTCCGGGCCGCGACCGATCCGGCCGTCATGGAACTGGACGGCTGGCGGCTGGGCCTGGCGGTCTGCCGCGACACCATGATGTTCGAGCACGCGCCGGCCACCGCCGAGTACGCGAAGCGCTCGGGGCGCGGCGGCATCGACGCGTACGTCGCAGGATCGCTCTTCACCCCGAAGGGATTGATCAAGCGCGACAAGCGGATGCCGCAGCTCGCCCGCGGCTACGGCATGTGGGTGGTGCAGGCGTGCTTCGCCGGGCCTGGCAGCGACTACCCGGAGGTCGCCGGGAACTCGGCGGTCTGGGCGCCGGACGGCACGGTCGCGGCCCGCGCCGACGAGCGGCCGGGCCGGATCGTCAAGGCCGAGCTCAGCTTCTAAGGCGCCGCTGCTGAACCCCGCCGCTACACCGCCGCTTCATCCTTCGGGCATTCCTCCATCATGGACGCGGCGTTGCCGCGGATCCAGTCGAACATGTTGCCCAGGTGGTCCGCGGTGCCCGCACCGAACTCGGTGAGGCCGTAGGTGACCTGCGGCGGCACGGTGGGCTCGACGCGGCGCCAGACCAGGTTGTCGGCGACCAGCGCGCGGAGGGTCTGGGAGAGCATCTTCTCGCTGATCCCCTCGATGCGGTCGCGCAGCTCGAAGAAGCGCAGTTCCCGGTGCCGCAGCCCGAGGAGGACCCAGATCCCCCAGCGGTTCGTGATGTGGTCCAGCACCTGCCTTGCGGGGCAGTTGGTGTGAAAGACCTCACGACCGTCCGGCGGGGCCCATGCGATGATCTGATTTCCTCCCGGCATGACAGGAGCTTACCTCGAGGTAGGCCCTTCCCGAAAGTAAGTCCTGCCCCTACCTTGGGTTCCACACCTGAAACCGAAAGGGACCCACCATGATCGTTGTCACCGGAGCCACCGGAAACATTGGCCGCCCGCTCGTCGAGGCCCTCACCGCCGCCGGCGAGAAGGTCGTCGCCGTCTCGCGCAACGACGCCGAGTTCCCGGCCGGCGTCGTCCACCGCAAGGCGGACCTCGCCGACACCGCGACATTGAAGCCCGCGTTCGAAGGCGGCGAGAAGCTCTTCCTCCTCACCCTCGACCCTGAGCTCCGCATCGAGCCCATCCTCGAAGCGGCCGCCGACGCCGGGATCCAGAGCGTCGTGCTCATCTCCTCGCAGCGCGCCGCCACCCGCCCCACCGAAGCGCTCCAGGCGATGGAGCACGCCGCGCGGGACTCGGGTCTGGAGTGGACGGTGCTGCGTCCGGGCGGCTTCGCCTCCAACTCGATGCTGTGGTCCGAGCCCGTGCGCAAGGAGCGCACGGTCATCGCGCCGTTCGGCGATGTCGGCCTGCCGGTGATCGACCCGCGCGACATCGCGCACGTCGCCGCGGCCGCACTCACCGAGGACGGGCACGCAGGCAAGGCGTACACGCTCACCGGCCCGGCGCTCATCACGCCCCGCGGCCAGGCCGAGGCGATCGCAGCCGCGATCGGCGAGCCGGTCCGGTTCGTCGAGCAGACCCGGGACGAGGCCTACGAGCAGCTGATCCAGTTCTGGCCGGACCACGTCGTGGCGGACACCCTCGACATCATCGGCAGCCCGAACACCGCCGAACTGGAGATCAGCGCGGATGTGGAGCGCGTCCTCGGCCACCCGGCCGCCTCGTACGAGGACTGGGCGCAGCGCAACGCCGCCGCGTTCCGCTGAGCACCACCAATACAAGGAGAACCAAGCCATGATCACCGTCACCGGAGCCACCGGCAACGTCGGCCGCCCGCTCGTCGAACTCCTCCTCGCCGCAGGCGAGCAGGTCAACACCGTCTCGCGAGGCGAGGCCGAAACCGGGAAGTATGTGACACATTACCGAGCTGATCTGTCCGAGCCCACCACACTGAAGGCCGCCCTCGAAGGGTCGGACGCGCTCTTCCTGCTGACCGCCGGAGAGTTCATCGTGAACGGCGACATGGGCGCCGTCATGGAGGTCGCGCGGTCGAGCGGGGTCCGCCGGGTCGTCCTGCTCTCCTCGCACGGCGTCGGCACCGGGCGCCACCGCGCGAACCTGGAGGAGGCCGTGCGGGATTCAGGTCTGGAGTGGACGATGCTGCGCCCGGGCAACTTCGCCACCAACGCCTTCGCCTGGGCCGCTTCGGTCCGTGAACGACGAGTGGTGGAAGCGCCGTTCGGCGGCACCGCCATCCCGGCCGTCGACCCCGCCGACATCGCCGCCGTCGCCGCACTCGCCCTGCGCGAACCCGGCCACGCCAGCGAGGTCTACACGCTGACCGGGCCCGCCGCGATCACACCCAGGCAGCAGGCCGCGGCAATCGCGGACGCGGTCGGCGAGCCGGTCGCGTTCACCGAGCTGACCCGCGAGGAAGCCCGGACCCGCATGCTCGGATTCATGCCCGAGAGAGTCGTGGAAGCCACGCTCGGCGCGCTCGGCGAGCCCTCCCCCGCCGAGCAGACCCCCACACCGGACGTGGAGCGCGTCCTCGGCCGCCCCGCGGCCTCCTTCGCGGAGTGGGCGCAGCGCAACGCCGCCGCGTTCCGCTAGCCGGCGCCGGACGGTCACGTCCGCGTGGGCGCCTGTTCGTCACCGAGGTGCCATCGCCCGTGCGGCAGGGACCGGCACGAGAACGCCGGTCCCGCCCGCCGCTGGGGCGCCACTGCGAGGGAACCGAAGCCGTCATGAGCAAGTCCTGGGCGGATCGGGACTCGCTCGCGGTGCAGACGCACGGCCCGCGGAGGCGACCGCGGGGGCAGTGACGCAGACCACCGTCCGCGCCTGTCATGGATCGCGCCGCTGTCCCGTTCAAAGGGCATCAGCGACACAGACAGGAGCGAGACCATGCAGCACCGCATCGTCGTTCTCGGCGCGGGGTACGCCGGCACCTTCGCCGCCGGCTACCTCGCGCGCCACCTTCACCACGACGACGTCGAGGTCACGGCCGTCAACGCCGAGCCCGACTTCGTCGAGCGCTTCCGCCTCCACCAGGTCGCGGCCGGGCAGCAGCTCAAGCACCGGCCGCTCGCGAAGATCTTCGGGGACCAGGGCGTCCGCTTCAAGCGGGCGCGCGTGACCGCCGTCGACGCCGACCAGAAGACCGTCGCCGTCGACGGCGAGCACGGCCTCGAACTGGTCGAGTACGACACGCTCGTCTACTCGCTCGGCAGCACCGCCGCCGACCACGGCGTCCCGGGCGTCGCCGAGCACGCCCACCACATCACCTCCCGGCCCGCGGCCCTGCGCCTGCGCGACCGGCTCGACGCCATGGGCGAGGGCGGGAAGGTGCTCTTCGTCGGCGGCAACCTGACCGCGATCGAGGGCGCCACCGAGATCGCCGAGTCCCACCCGGAGCTGCACGTCAGCCTCACCACGAGCGGTGAACTGGGCGGGTGGTTGGCCCCGAAGTCGAGGCAGCACCTGATGCGGGTGTTCGACCGGCTCGGTATCGAGGTCCACGAGCACACCAGGATCGAACGCGTCGACGCGGATGGCGTGGTCGCGGCGGGCGGCTCGCGCCACGACGCCGACGCGACCGTCTGGGCGGCGGGCTTCGCCGTCCACCCGATCGCCGCCGCCAGCGGCCTCGCCGTCGAGGCCAACGGCCAGATCACCGTGGACCGGCAGATGCGCTCGGTCTCCCACCCCGATGTGTACGCCGCGGGCGACGCCGCGTTCATCATCGGCGAGAACGGGCAGCCGCTCCCGATGTCGTGCGCCTCGGCCGGGTTCACGAGCCAGCAGGCCACCGCCGCGATCATCGGCGACCTCACCGGCCGCACGGTCAAGCACAAGGGGCTCCCGTACGTGGGCAACCACATCAGCCTCGGCCGCCGGGACGGCATCCTGCAGGTCGTCGACGGCGACGTGCGGTCACGGTACGCGGTGACCGGCCGCACCGCCGCCCGCCTCAAGGAGTCCATCCTCAAGACCGCGACCTGGGGCGTCGCGAACCCGACGTTCGCCATGCCCTCCCGCACCCACCGCACGGCAGTGCGCACCCGCACGGCGGTCGCCGCCTAGAGTGGCGCTCATGGACACCGCCACCGTCGCACGCTTCGAGGCCGGCCGGACGCGGCTGGCCTCGCTGGCGTACCGCCTGCTCGGTTCGGCCGCCGACGCCGAGGACGTCGTGCAGGACGCGTTCCTGCGCTGGCAGGCCGCCGACCGCGACCGCATCGAGGTGCCCGAGGCGTGGCTGACCAAAGTGGTCACCAACCTCGCGCTCGACCGGCTGCGGTCGGCGCGGGTGCGGCGCGAGCGGGCGGTCGGCGCGTGGCTGCCCGAACCGCTCATCGAGGGCGACCCGATGCTGGGCCCGGCCGAGACCGCCGAGCAGCGCGAATCGGTGTCCATCGCAATGCTCATGCTCTTGGAGCGCCTGCCGCCCGTGGAACGCGCCGTGTACGTGCTGCGCGAGGCGTTCGCTTACAGCCACAACGAGATCGCCGAGATCCTCGACATCTCGGTGTCGGCGAGCCAGCAGCACACTCTCCGCGCCCGGCGGCACGTCGCCGCCGGACGCAACGCCGGCCGGGTCGACCGCGAGGCCGCCCGCCGCATCGTCGAGGCCTTTGTGGACGCTGCCGCGTCCGGGCGCACGGAGCGCCTGGTGGCCTTGCTGACCGACGACGCCACGGCCGTGTCCGACGGCGCCGGAGTCCTCGGCAAACCCTGGATCGAGACGATCCCCGCGCGCATCGCCGCCACGTTCCGCGCCGCCTTCAAGCCGACCCCGGCGAAGCGCCGGCGCGCGGGAGGCACCCCGTCGATCCACGCCGGCATCGTCAACGGCACCCCCGCCATGATCGCCGTGATCGACGAGCGAGTAGCGGGCATCGTGGTCTTCGACCCGCGCGGCGACAAGGTCGCCGCCCTCCACGGCATCGCCCACCAGGCCAGTCTCGCCCGCGCCACACGGCAGTGGGCCCGGATCGAGCACGAGGAGCCGCTCATCGAGCGCTGGTGAACCGGCCCGACCCGATCGGGTGAACCCCGGGCGGGCAAGCCCTTTCGGCCCCGATTCCTGTCGGACCCGCCTGCGAACCTCGCCGCAAGACTTCCTTCCCCTCTCGGGAGGGTGGGGGTTAGTGGATGGCCGTTGCGGCACCGCCGATCTCGCACCTGTCGCCGTCCTTTTTCGCGAGACAGCGTCACGACAGGGCGGCGACAGTCCGGACGGCGAAGCTCTACGACATGAGCAACAAGCACACGCCCACCGCCCCCGCGGAAGCCGCCAAGTCCGAGACCACCACCGCCACCGAGACCAAGGGCTTCGTCGCGAAGCTCCTCGCCGACCGCCACTCCATCCCGCTGTCCATCGCACTCCACCTCGTCCCCGGCGCCCTCATCGTCGCCGCCTACGCCTTCATCGGCGCCCCCATCAGCCGGGCCGTCGGCGCCCCGATCTTCGCGGGCTGGGCGATCGGCCTCACGATCGTCCTCTTCCCGCTCTGGTTCGGCCTCTTCTGGCTGGGCAAGAAGCAGACCGGCCGCTACACGATGCGCGGCGGCGTGGTCCGCTACCGCGACAAGCCGTTCTCACGCGGCAAGATCACTCTGATCGGCATCGGCTTCCTGCTCTACATGGCGGTCGTGTCGCTCTCGCTCGCACCGCTCGACGCCTTCATGTACGACAACTTCTTCTCCTGGGTCACCTTCGAGGGCTCCGGCGGATCCGGCACCACCTACCTCGACGCGTACGAACTCGACGTCGTCATCACCACGCTCCTGATCTGCGGGCCCTTCACCGGTTTCCTTCTGCCCCTGATCGAGGAGTACTACTTCCGCGGCTTCCTCCTGCCCCGCCTCCCGCAGCTCGGCCGCTGGGCGCCGCTGTTCAACACCGGCCTGTTCGCGATCTACCACTTCTGGGCGATCTGGACGGTCCCCTCGAAGATCCTGTTCCTCCTCCCCGGCGTCTGGTTCGTCTGGGGAAAGCACGACATCCGCGCCTCCATCTGGATGCACCCCGGCTCGGCCCTCGCGATGACCGTCCTAGGCACCACCGCCTACGTCCTCGGCCTCATGTAATCCCCTAGAACCCGAAGGGCCCCTCGCAATCGCGAGGGGCCCTTCACTGCGTTCGACGCGGATCAGCGCGGCAGTTCGGTCCAGTACCTGTGCAGGCGCTCGGCCAGCTCGCGCGGGTTGGCGAGGGCGATCATGTGGCCGCCGTCGATCTCGTCGGGCTCGATGCCGAGGCGCTCGCGCACCATCCCGCGCATGAACGCGGGCGGGAAGAACCGGTCGTCGCGGCAGAGCAGGAACCGGGTCGGCACGTCAGGCCAGGCTTTCAGCGGCGTCGGCTCGCCGTCGCGCTCCCCCGTCTGCTCGCGGCCGCGCCGGTTGCACTCCTCGACCAGTTCGGCGGGCACGCCGTTGTAGAACGCGTCGACCTCGGGGTCTGACGCCTCCAGGTCGCTGAACCCGCTCGCGCTCCACCAGTCGTTCGGCGCTTCACCCGGCAACGGCACCATGGCGGTCACGAAGACCAGCAGCTCGGTCGCGATGCGGGAGCTCACGATCGGGGCGACGAGCCCGCCCCACGAATGCGCGACCACCACGAGGTTCGTCCGGTCACCGCACGCTTCGATCACCGCGTCCGCGTATTCGGAGACGCCGTTCGCGGGGTCCTCGAGGGGCAGGTCGACCGCGACGACCTCGTGCCCGAGGCCGCGCAGCACCGGCGCGACGAGGTGCCAGTCCCAGCCGGTGCTGCCGCCGCCGTGGATCAGCACGAAGGTGGCGGTCTCGTTGTCAGCCATGGTCGGGCTCCTTCGCGATCGATTGCTTCTTCTGGGGCCGTTCGGTACTCACCACGAGCACCACCGCGGCGATCACGATCGCGCCGCCCGCGATGATCGGCGCCGTCACGTCCTCGGACAGCACCAGCCACCCGAGTAGGACCGCCACCAGCGGGTTCACATACGCGTAGGTCGCCACGAGCGAGATGCTCGCCGCCTGCAGCAGCCACACGTAAGCGGAGAACGCGACCACTGAGCCGAACACTACAAGGTAAGCCCAAGCCGCCCACGACCTCGCCGAATACTCGGCCGGCGCGAACCGCTCGCCCCACGCCAGGCCGACGCCCAGCAGGATCACCCCGGCGATCGCCATCTCGTAGACGGCCGCGACGAACGCGTCCTTCGGCATCGTCAACCGCGGCTGCAGCCACGACCCGAACGCCCACGACGCGGACGAGAACACCACCAGCGCGACGGCCCAGAACGGGAAGTCGCCGCCCACCCCGTTCCCGATGAGCAGCACGGCCAGCCCGATGAAACCGACGAGCACACCCAGGCCCGTGGCCTTCTTCGGCCGCTCGCCGGACACCACCCGGTAGAGCAGCACCCACAGCGGCACGGCCGCGATGAGGAGCGCGACCAGGCCCGAAGGAGCGCCGCCGCTCTCGGCGATCGTCACCAAACCCTGGCCCAGCACGGGCAGCAGCAGACCGATCAGGGCGCAGGAGAGCACTTCGGCCCGGTTGAGCCGGAGCCTCGAGAACCCGCCGCGAGCCATGAGGATGGGGCCGAGAATGATTGCGGCGCAGAGGAAACGGCCACCGGCCGAGATCATGGGCGGCATGTCCTCGACCATGATCCGGATGGCGAGGTAAGTCGAGCCCCAGACGACGTAGACGATGGCGAGCGCGAACCCTACGAGGACCGGTCCCGACGGCATCGCGCGCCGCGCTTTTCCACCCGAACCCGACTCGACTTCCGTTGCTGCGGTCATGCTGACACGGTAGGCGTCGCCGGACCGAATGCAAAACGAAAACCCCCGCGCCCGCGATCACCCCTCGCCGACAGGGTCGGCGGTGCGGCGACCCCGCAGGCGAACGGCCCCAAGCCAAACCCGCACCACCGCGAGCACCAGCGCGACGACGGCCACCGCGTACAGGCCCCACGCGAGATCCGGTGCCATGAGCTGGAACAGCGTCCGGCTCGGAGCCAACGCCGGGACGGCGAACGCGGCCCCGTAGGCCACGACAGTCCCTGCGACCACCCAACCGCTCATCGCCGCCCCCACACGCCAACTGCGGTTCGCCGACTCGGCACCACTGCGGAGCCGCCCGAAAGTCCGGACGATGAGGACGACACCGACAAGCAGCAGCGCGGCAATTCCTGCGAGGGCGACCGGATAGGTCCAGTCGGTCTCGAGTTCGTACCCCTCACCGCCGGCCGCGATGCGCGCCGCGCTCAGCGCGGTGCCGACCAGGGCGCCGTCCTGGAAGTGTCCGTAGGCGTTCTGGGCGATGACCACGGCGCGGTCGAGTTCGGGCAGGAGGACGACGGCCGCGGAATACCCGGGCGCACCGCCGGTGTGCCAGACGGTCGAGGTGCCCAGGTCGGCGTTCCGGTTGTCGATCTTCCAACCGAGGCCGTAGTCGATGCGCTCGTTCATTGCCGCGGCCGGAGTCTGCATGAGTGCCAAGGAATCCGGTGTGAGTATCCCTGCGCCGCCGGGCAGGCTGGCGGCGGCGAACGCAGCGAGGTCGGCGGCGCTGCCGCCGAGGTACCCGTAGCTGGGTCCGGTCGGATCGAACGGCGCGCCGATGGCCACCGGCTGCCCGAACACGAACGTGTGGCCGTCCGGCACGGTCGCGGCGGCGTCGCCGTCGGCGACGGCCGTGTCCATCCCGAGCGGGTCCAGGACCGCCTCGTGCAGGTACTCCTCGTAGGGCATGCTGGACACGGCTTGGACGAGCGCGCCCAGCACGAGGTAGTTGGCGCTGGCGTACTCGAACTCGGCGCCGGGTTCGGCGATCGGTTCGGCGTCGGCCAGGTCCGCGAGCGCTTGCCCGTAGGGGTCGGCGGTGGGGTCGAAGCGGTCGGTCACGCCGGTGCCTTCGGGGATGCCGCTGGTCTGCTCGAGGAGGTGCCACACGGTGATCCGCTCGGCGTGGTCTGCATCGGCGAGGGTGAAGTCCGGCAGGTAGGTCCGCACGGGTTCGTCGAGGTCGATGCGGCCGTCTTCGACGAGAGTCATGACCGCGGTCGCGGTGACGGGTTTGGCGACCGAGCCCCACAGGAAGGGCGTCGACTCGGTCATGGGCGCACCGCTGCCGTCTTCGCCCCAGGCCGCCTGGTGCTCGATGCCGTCGGCGGTGACGACCGCCCAGGCCGCGCCGGGGACGTTCGTCTCTTCCAGGCGCGTCTCGATGTAGGCGTCGATGTCGGCGAGGTCGGTCGCGGGGGCTTGCGGGGTTGGGACGGGGCCGGCCGTGAGCGCGAGCGCCAGGGCGGCGAAGACGGTGGTGTGCATGGGTTTCCTTGCGGGTGGCCGCGGGGTGTCGCGGGCGGAGCCGAATAACCATACGAACATATGGCTTCCTCAAAACCATACACCGGTATGGTTAACCCGTGCCCAGGACCGCTGACCATGACCTTCGCCGCGACCAGATGGCGGCCGCGACTCACAAACTCATCGCCCACGCCGGGCTCGACGCCGCCACGATGGCCGCCGTCGCACGGGAGGCGGGGTTCTCGGTGGGCACGGTGCAGCACTACTTCGCCTCGAAGGACGAGCTGCTGCTGTTCGCCTACAAGCGGATGACCGACCACCAGCTGGCACGAGTGGCCCGCATGGTCGCCGAAGGCGAGTCCGAACAGCTGCCGATCCGGGCGATCCTCATGCGCTGCATGCCCGAGCTGTGGCCGCTCGATGAGATCCGGCGCGGGGAGTACCGGGTGGCGAAGGCCTTCCACGCCCGAGCGCTCGATGTACCGACCGTGGCTGAAGTGGCCCGGGAGACCGCAGCCGTGGTGCGGGGGCAGATCGCGCGCGCGGTCGAGAACGGCAAGGAATGCGGGGAAGTCCAACCGGAAACCGACGCGGAGCGAGCAGCGCTCGAACTGTCGGCGCTCATCGCCGGGCTCTCAGATGAGCTCTACCGGGAACCCGCTGACGGCAGGAGCGGTCGGGCACTTGTCAAGGCCACCAACGCGATCCTTGAAGAGCGGCTCGGATCGTACTTCCCGGGAGACTGCCGCCACCACGAGCGGTGAGACCCGGTTCGGGTTCGGGCAACGGAAACGCCCCCGGCTCCGGGACGGGAGTCGAGGGCGACGTGTTTAGGCTTCGCGGAGGCCCGACTGGTCAGGAGCGGTCGGCAACGCGCAGCAAGCCGGTGAAGTCCGAGGCGCTCAGGTCGAAGACCGGGGAGTCATGGCCGAGCTTCGAGTCCCGAACCTGGAAGCCAGCGTCCGTGTTCCGAGCCTCAACGCAGTTCGGATCCGCATCGCTGTCGCTGCGGGTGCTCTTCCGCCAGGTCTGACGGCACTCAACGCAGTTGGTCTGGCCGGAGTCACTACTCCGGGTGCTCTTCCGCCAGCCGGTGTACTCCACCATCGAGGAACCTTCCAATACCTTGCGAGTTCGATCGCAGGAATCTGCGGGCTTGATCATACAAGGCGAGCTTCTTCTCATCGACCACGTGGCGGCTTTGGTCGAGGTTGTCGACGTATACGAAGTTGGGTCCCGCGTAGGTATGCTCGTCGGATTCGAACGCCTCAAACGCATAATTTGCGAAGTGCGGCGGCCGGACAACCCTCACCTCAGCTCCGGGAAGCGAGTCCACCCACTTGAGGTGCTCGATCTGCTCCGACCTCTCCTCTGGGTCAAGCATCTCGAGATCAGCAAAAGCGCTGGCCGGGGTGTAGAACTCCACGCTCAGGTGGTTACTGCTCGCGAACCGGCCGAAGAACCTTCTGGCCCGCCGTTCCTTTCGCTTCCAGTTCTTGACCTTGTTCGCTGGGTCTTCCATAGGCCCCGCCAGCACCTTCATGTGGTACGGCTCTTTCTGCAACACGGCTGAAAGCAGGAGTGGATTCCATTTGACATGGACCGGGTACGTCCGTTCGCCGCTCTCGACGATGTAGAGATTGCGCTCATCCAGATCCGAGATCAGCTCCGAGTTCTTGAGAAGCTGGTCGCTGACATGCAGGATGAACCTCTTGCGGTCCACTTCAACCTCGGCCTGGTCGCACAGGAGCGACAGGTTGCCCTTGTCAGGGATGCGGCTCCCGTCGAGCCAGGCACGGACCGTGGTGGAGCTCTTGCTCATCACCCTTGCGAACTGGTTCGGCGACCACCCCGCGTCTTGCGAAATGGTGTTGACCTCGGCGGTCAAGTAGGCCCGAGCAAACTTCTGGTACAAGACCGTGCCTGCCATCCAGTGCTCCCTGCGCTGCGCGAATAACGGTTTGTAGCGATGATCGCACGAACCACCCCAATCGAATTCATCACGACTCGACCCAATATCGGTGCGCCGTAATGGAGGCTTCATTGCGGCGCACCGAAACGGTGTACCCATCATGGAACTCCGTTTCGGAACGCCGGAACATGATGGGAGACATGAGCATTGACCAGGCAAAACATCGCCTAAGGTGGCTACATCGCGAGTTGCCTCCCGGCTCGCGTGCGGTGGGAATGCCGGGGAGTCGCTGCCTCGTAACGGCAATGCTTGACTCTTCGTGGGCTCCTCGGCATCACCACTGTCGGCTATCTGACACTCTCTCCATTGGAGGTCGCGATGCAAGAGCAAGCGGCGAAACCGAAGCCCGACAACGACCGATCCGAGGGCGAGCACTACCTGGGCAAGTTCCGGCGGTACCCGGTCGAGTTCTTCGTCATCTTCCTTCCGACCCCGCCCGGCACACCCGCGCAGTACCGCGTCGACTGCGACGACGGCGTTGGGCCGCATGAGGTCTGCCGCCTCGGCGAGGACCCCGGCGAGCCCGTGGTCTGGCGCGGCGCATGGCAGGGCGACCAGTGGTGCCGCTGGATTCTCAAGAACGCGCGCGAGTTGGTCGCCAATCCGAGCCGCTTCGACTTCTAGACTTGCCTCCGAGGCCGGTCGGACAAGGTGGAGTCCGACCGGCCTCACCTCTGCCCGGGGCACGGTGACCGCAGTGACTGCGCCTGCAGGGTGCGGGCGAGTTCCGAGTAATCCTCAGAAGCCTACGCGAAACTGCTCACATGCCTGCTCTATCTCAACGAGAATAGACTCAGTGTCGCCCTCGGCAGGACTGACTCCCTTTTCCTCGAAAGCAATGCAGGCCGGCTCGTAGCGCCGATAGAGCTCCATGAGGTCGGTGATCTGGTACACACCCTCTGCCTCCTCGAATTCTTGAATGAATTCTTCAGACCGGTCGCCGTCGGTCAGTTTGACGCGGAAGGCGGATGGCAGCGTTTCGGCGTCGACCCTGTCCACAAGGTCGGGCTGGCTTTCGAAGGTGTCCTTGAATCTCTCATAGGCTTCTGCCTGGGACTCGAACTGGACCTGCTCGGCCAGCGGGTGTTCTTGGAGCTCAGACTCAATCTGCTCCAGGACGTCGTCTTCGATGTCGCGATCAAGATAGATGATCACATGGTGCTCGCCGGGAAACTCATAGGTCGCAGCCTCTTCACCGCGAACCAGAAAGTACACGAGCGTCCCGGCAACCGCGACACCCACGCAAAGGGCCACAATCAAGAGCTTTCGGCCAAGGGGCATTCTCGCAGTACCGGAACTCGTAGACATGTCTAGAGAATACGGAGCAGTTGCATCTCCCGGGGTACAGCGAAGCCCTGCACCGCCCTCCGCTGAACGGGCCGCCGCACACCCTAGGGTTCGGGGCATGAGCGCACAGGAGTACCTCACCGCAATGTTCTCGTTGGAAGGCCGCGTCGCCCTGGTCACCGGCGGCAGCTCAGGCATCGGCAAGGCCATCGCGACAGCACTGGCCCGCGCTGGCGCGAGGGTCGTGATCGTGGCCCGTGGGCGGGAAGCATTGGCCGCCACCGTCAATGAGCTGGCCGACCAAAACTGCGAAGCGGCCTGGGTGAGCGCCGATCTCGGCAGCCGCGAGGGCATCCGCGCCGCCGGCGACGCTGCGGCCGAGGTCTTCGGCGAACCCGACATCCTCGTCAACTCCGCCGGGATCAACCTCCGCCCGCCGATGGGCGAGATCGACGAAGCGGTCTGGGACGCGACCATGACCGTGAACCTCGAAGCGCCGTTCCTGCTCGGCCAGCGCTTCGGACCGGGCATGGCCGCGCGCGGGTTCGGGCGGATCATCCACGTCACCTCCCAGCAGGCGCACCGCGCCTTCGTGCAGAGCGGTGCCTACGGAGTCTCCAAGGGCGCCTTGGAGTCCCTTGCCCGATCGCAGGCCGAGGCGTGGTCGCCGCACGGCGTCACCGTCAACACGCTCGTGCCGGGCTTCGTGCTGACGCCGCTGAACGAGCGGCTCGCCTCCGATCCGGAGCAGGTGGCGGCACTTGCAGCCCGCACGATGACCGGGCGAAACGGCCTCGCCGAGGACTTCGCGGGTGCGGCCGTGTTCCTGGCGAGCGGCGCCTCCGCGTACGTCACCGGTCAGTCGGTGTTCGTGGACGGCGGCCTGTCCGTCCACTAGTTCCGGTCGGCGGGAGCAGCGTCCGTGTACACCATGCACTACTACGAGTAGTCTGTGCGGACCAGCTGTCACCTTGCGAGCCTTGTGCTTCGAGAGGAACCCCCCAAATGAGCCGGACCACCGTCACCGCCGCTGTCGTGAACGCGATGCTGCGCCCTTCGTTCAAGGGCCGCAAGCGGCCCCTAGAGACCTGGCAGCGCACCGTCGCCGCCGTCGAGAAGTCGACCGGGTGGTCGACCGCCGGCGATGAGGAGTTCGTCGCCGAGATGGGCTTCCACCTGCAGTGCCTCGCCGAGGAGCCGCTGATGACGCCGCTCGGCTGGCAGTCGGGCGTCGAGGACGCCAAGGCGCGCTTGGAGAACCGCCTGCGCATCCGCCAGCGCCTCGTGGAGCACCCCGAGATCGCGGACGAGAAGATCGTGGACCCGGTGTTCGTGGTGGGGCTGCCGCGCACGGCGACCACGTTGGCGCACAAGATCCTCGCCGTTTCCGACGCGCATCGGGGCCCGCTGATGTGGGAGATGATGCGCACCGACGTCCCCGCGTACCGCGCTGAGGCCGAGCGGAGCATCCGGAGCCTTGAGGCCGGGACGCGGATGATGGTGAAGTTCGCGCCGTCGTGGGAGGTCATCCACCCGATGCGGGTGCGCTCGCCCGAGGAGTCGATGCTGATCCTGCCGCAGGGCCGGTTCCACCTGTTCCTGCGCGGGGCGCTGCCGCAGTACCGGAAGTGGCTGGACGAGCGCGACTGCACTGCCGACTACCTCTATCTGAAGCGGGCGCTGCAGGTGCTGCAGTTCCAGCGGGAGCCGAAGCGGTGGATGCTGAAGTACCCGGCGCATTTGAACGAGATGGACGTGATCAGGAAGGTGTTTCCGGACGCGACGTTCGTATGGACGCATCGGGACCCGACCACGGTGATGGGCTCGGTGTGTTCGCTGATGGAGACGTCGTGGTCGATGTACCAGCGGCGCATCGACTTCGAGGCGATCGGGCGGGTGGCGCTGAGCCTGCTGGTGGAGTCGGTGGAGAAGGGCCGGGCGGCGCGCCTGAAGCTGCCTATTGAAGCCATTGTGGACGTGCCGTACCACCGGCTGAGCTCGGACCCGGTGAACGAGGTCCCGAAGCTGTACAAGTCGATCGGCGCCGAGTGGACGGACAAGGACGCGGGGAACCTGGAGAGCGTGCTGGCGCGCCCGCAGAGCGACCGTCGCCACGAGTACTCGCTGTCGCGGTACGGGCTGTCGATCCAGGGCGTGGAGGACGCGTTCGGCGACTACACGCGTCTGTGCGGGACGCTGAACACTCGCTGAGCACGGCGTGAGGGGCGGGCGGGTCCGGTGTGGATCCGCCCGCCCCTCGCGGTTCGGTCAAGACACAGCGCTAGAGGCCGGTCTGGTTCCGGAAGTCCTCAACGGAGCCTTGCGCGCCGTCGACGTGGTCCTGCACTTGGCCTTGGGCGCCTTCGACGCCCTCCTGGAACTGGCCCTGCGCGCCTTCGACGCCTTCCTGGGCCTGGCCCTGCAGGTCTTCGGCGGTGCCGCCGACCTGTTCGCCGAGCTGGTCGACCGGTGCGTCAGTGACGCCGCCGATCATCTCCTCGGCCTTCTCCTTGGCGCCGTCTACGGCTCCGGAGAACATGTCCTTCAGTTCATTGAACTTGTCCGCAAAACCCATGGTGTACCCCCTTGTTCGCGTTGACCTGTCCAACTATAGGGGTTTGCACCGAAAAACCTAAATCCTCCGGCACGGGATGTCACAGCCCACTCCCAGCGGGGGGCGATTCCCTCTCGACACGATGCGAGCTCGCGTCGTAGACTGCTGCGGCATTCGCAGGCGAACGAGTTTTGGAGATGATTTTTTGAAGGTCCAGGCGCGTGCGGCGGGCTTCGGCCGGCCGCTTTCCGACACCGTCATGACTTCTTCGAAAGCAAAGGACCACAGTGGATCTCCCACTCACCTTCGTCATCGCCGAGAGCACGCACCGCATCCACAACCCGGTCGATAGCCGCAAGCTGGCCCAACTCGGCGAGGCACTGCGCCTCACCCCCGGCGCTCGGATGCTCGACCTCGCCAGCGGCTCGGGCGAGATGCTCTGCACCTGGGCCCACGACCACGGCATCAGCGGCACCGGCGTCGACATCAGCACCGCGTTCGTCGCACGGGCGCAGGCCCGCGCCGTCGAACTCGGTGTGGCCGACCGCTGCGAGTTCGTGCACGGCGACGCCGCCGCGCACGTCGCGAGCGAACCGGTCGACATCGCCGCGTGCATCGGCGCCACCTGGATCGGCGGCGGCACCGCCGGCACGGTCGCGCTCCTGGAGCAGAGCCTCCGTCCGGGCGGGCTGATGCTCATCGGCGAGTGCTACTGGCGCCAGGACCCGCCGGACGAGGCCACGCTCCACGGCTGCTACGCCGAGACCAAGGCCAGCTTCTTCGACCTGCCGGGCCTGGTCGAGCATTTCGACTCGCTCGACTACGACGTCGTCGAGATGGTCCTGGCCGACCAGGACAGCTGGGACCGGTACGCGGCAGCGCAGTGGCTGAACATCCGCACGTGGCTCGACGAGAACCCGGGCCACGAACTCGCCGACGAGATGCGGAACGTCCTGCGGACAGGGCGGGCGAACCATGTTCGCTACCAACGCGATTACCTCGGATGGGGCGTCTTCGCCCTCATGAAGCGGTAGCAGCGGCGGGCCCGGCACCGCGGTCGTTCGCCTTTCGAGGCAAGCGATCCACCGCGGTGCCGGGCCCTTTCGCGCCCGCTAGCGTAGGGCGGGACACCCATCGAGCGGAAGGGCCCCACATGCCCCACATCGATCTCTCCCTCGGCACGATCTCCTATGAGGACACCGGGTCGGGCCCGGCGGTCCTGCTCCTGCACGGACTCGTGCAGAACGCCACGGTCTGGCGCGAAGTCGCGGCCGATCTCGCCGCCGACCACCGCGTCATCGTCCCGACCCTCCCCTACGGCAGCCACGCGATCCCGCTGAAGCCCGACGCGGACCTCACGCCGCTCAGCACCGCGCACCTCATCGGCGAGTTCGCCGACGCGCTCGGCCTTCCGGAGGACACGGTCTTCGTCGAGAACGACGCCGGGCGCCTCCAGCAGCTCGCCGCCGAACGCCCGAAGCGTGTGGGCCGCATGGTCATCGCCGGGTGCGAGGCGTTCGACAACTACCCGCCCAAAGGCGGCGGCACGATGATGGCCGCCGCCGCGAAGCTCCCCGGCGGCATCCGCCTCCTCGCGCTGGCGCTCACGCCGCGCCCGCTGCGGCGCATCCCCGGGACCGGCTTCGCCGTCATGACGGCGAAGGGCGTGCCGCACGAACTCACCGACGGCTGGCTCAAGCCGCTGCGCACCGACGGCGCCGTGCGCGCCGACCTCGTCAAGTACCTCAACGGCACCCGGAAGACCGAGATGCTCGAAGCCTCGAGCAAACTCGCGGACTTCCCCAACCCCGCGCTCGTCGTGTGGGGCCGGCAGGACCGGATGATGCCGCCCGAGCACGGCCGTCTTCTCGCACAGCTCATCCCCGGTGCCGAGTACCTGGAACTCGACGACTGCGGGACCCTCATCCCGGTCGACCGGCCGCAGGCGCTCGCCGAGGCAGTGCGCCGGTTCGCCGCCGCCCACCCGGCCTGAACAGGCAATGCCGACCGCGCGAGGCGGGCCACCCGCGTCCGACCCGCGCACGAGACGCCGCCCACGCACGGCCGGACCGCGAAGCGCCGCCGCGCACCCGGCCTGAACGCCGAGCACCTTCCGCCGAGGCCGAGCGCGACGCCGCCTGCTCACGGCCTGAACGCTAAGAAACCGCCCCCGCCGATTCGGCGGGGGCGGCGATGTCGTTGCGGCTAACCGAGATCGGTCTCGGCGAGCCAGTCCTTCGCGATGGTCTCGGCCGGCAGCTCCTCGTTCACGCTGCGCGAGTTCAAGGCCAGCAGGTCCTCCGGCGTCATCGCCGCGCTCACGGCGTTGATGACGGCGGCGGCCTCGTCGTTCACGTTGTCGCTCGCGAGCGGCACCACGTGCGAGGCCAGGAACAGGCCCTTGGTGTCCTGCAGCGACACCAGGTCGTTCGCCTCGACCGACGGGTCGGCGGTGTAGATGATGGCGAGCTGGATGTCGCCGTCGTTCAGCGCCTGCACCGTGAGCGGGCCGCCGCCGTCCTCAATGGGCGTGAAGCCGACCTCGACGCCGTACGTGTCGAGCAGGCCCTGCGGGCCGTTCGGCCGGGTCTCGCCCTCGGAGTTGCCGCCCATCGTCATCGGGACGGTCACGTTCGCGAGGTCGTCGATCGTGGTCAGGCTCCACTCGTCGGCGAAGGCCCGCGTGACGGTGTACGAGTCCTGGTCCGTGGCCGGCGACTGGTCGAGCACCCGCAGGCCGTCAGGGGTGGCCCCCTGCAGCGCCGCGTACACGTCATCGCTCAGCCGCGCCTCGGTGTCGGGCTCCCAGTACTGCAGCAGCGGGCCCGTGTACTCGGGGAACAGGTCGATCGAGCCGCCCTCGATCTCCGGTAGGTAGGCCTCGCGCTGGCCGATGCGGAGCTGTTTGTCCACAGTGAACCCGGCGTCCTCGAGGGACTGGGCGTAGATCTCGGCGATGATCTCGCTCGAGTAGTAGTCCTGCGAGCCGATCACGATGGTGTCGCCGTCCGAATCACCGCTCGAGAGCGGGTCCCCGGACGAGCAGGCCGTGGCGGTCAGGACGGCCGCGAGCGCGACCGCGCCCAAGGCCTTGGTGCGGGTGTTCATACGAGTTCCTTCTCTTGGGGACTGTCGGGCGGGGCCACCGCGTCGTCGGGCCGGGCGGTCGCGGCGATGCGCCCGGCCGCCCGGCGCTGCGCGGCGGCGAAGAGGAGTTCGAGCACGAGGGCCAGCACGGCGACGAGGAGCGCTCCGGCGAGCATCTCGGCGTAGTCGCGGGATTTGAGGCCGGCGAAGAGGTAGCGGCCGAGGCCGAAGTCCGCGGTGTAGGCGGCGAGGGTGGCGGTGGCGACGACCTGGAGGGTGGCCGCGCGCAGGCCGCCGATGATCACCGGTGCGGCCAAGGGGATCTCGACTTGGAAGACGACTTGCCGGGGGCTCATGCCGATGGCCTTGGCGGCGCCGGTGGTGTCGGTGCTGACGTTCTGGACGCCCGCGTAGGCGCCGGCGAGGACGGACGGGACGGCGAGCACGATGAGCGCCAGGAGGGGCGCTTCGAGGCCGATGCCGAGGGCGAGGCCGAGGAGGGTGAGGAGGCCGAGGGTGGGGATGGCGCGGGCGGCCCCGGCGATGGCGCCGACGACGCCCGCGCCTTTGCGGGTGTGTCCGATGAGGACCCCGGTGGGGAGGGCGACGACCGCGGCGGCGGCGACCGCGGCGAAGGTGATGACGAGGTGCTGGAGGACGCGGGTGGGGATGCCGCCCGGGCCGGTCCAGTTCGCCGGGTCGGTGAGCCAGGCGAGCGCGTCGAGGAACAGGTTCATACGGCTTTCTCCTGCGGGAGGAGGCGTTCGTGGCTGGTGGCGGCCCACGGGGTGAGGAGGCGGCCGATGGCGATCAGGAGGCCGTCGAAGAGGAGGGCCAGGGCCATGGTGGCGATGACGCCGGTGGCGACTTCGGCGGGGATGCCGCGCTGGAAGCCGTCGGTGAGGAGGGTGCCGAGGCTGGGCACGCCGATGAGTGCGCCGATGGTGACGAGGCTGACCGTGGAGACGGCGACGACGCGGATGCCCGCGAGGAGCACCGGGAGGGCGAGGGGGAGGTCGACGCGCCAGAACACGCTGCGGGGCGAGTGGCCTACGGCGACTGCGGCTTCGCGGACGCGGGGGTCGACGGAGCCGAAGGCGTCGGCGGCGGTGCGCACGAGGAGGGCGACGCCGTAGACGGTGAGGGCGATGATCATGGTGGCGGGTGAGCGCAGGGGGATGCCGAAGATCACGGGGATGATGATGAGCAGGGGCAGGGCGGGGATGGCGTAGAGGAGGCTTGCGGCGCCGAGGAGGGGGCCGCCGAGGCGGGGGCGCTGCTGCGCGAGGCGTCCGATGGGGACGGCGATGAGGACGCTGAGCAGGATCGCGGGGGCGCTGAGGAGCAGGTGGTCGCGGGTGAGTTCGAGGACCTGCGGCCAGTTCAGGGTGAGCCAGGTCAAGACGCGAGCACCCCCACGGGCCGTCCGGCGGCGTCGACGGCGATGGTGCGGCCGTCCACTTCGGTGGTGTGGAGTTCGCGTTCGGCGCGGTCGGCGCCCACGAAGTCGCGCACGAAGTCGTCGGCGGGGGCGCCGAGGATCTCGGCGGGGGTGCCGCGCTGGGCGATGACGCCGCCTTCGCGGAGGACGACGACCTCGTCGCCGAGGAGGAAGGCCTCGTCGATGTCGTGGGTGACGAACACGATGGTCTTGTGGAGCTCCGATTGGAGGCGAAGGAGCTCCTCTTGGAGCTCGCGGCGCATGATCGGGTCGACGGCGCCGAAGGGCTCGTCCATGAGCAGGATGTTCGGGTCGGCGGCGAGGGCGCGGGCGACGCCGACGCGCTGCTGCTGGCCGCCGGAGAGCTGGCCGGGGTAGCGGCGGCCGACCTTGGGGTCGAGGCCGACGCGTTCGAGCAGTTCGGTTGCGGCCGTGCGGGCCTGGCGTTTGGGGACGCCGTTGAGGACGGGCACGGTGGCGATGTTGTCGATGACGCTGCGGTGCGGGAGGAGGCCGCCGTGCTGGAGCACGTAGCCGATGGAGCGGCGCAGGGCGACGGGGTCGCGCTCGCGCACGTCCTCGCCGTCGATGAGGACGCGGCCGGAGGTGGGCTCGACCATGCGGTTCACGGTGCGCAGCAGGGTGGACTTGCCGGATCCGGAGGAGCCGACCAGCACCACGGTGGAGTGGGAGGGGACCACCAGGGAGAAATCGGCGACGGCCGCAGGATGGCCCGGATAGGTCTTCGACACCGTTTCGAACTCGATCACAGCGGCTTCCCTGGATGATATGGGCAAAGCGGTCACGCACAGTCTATACAACCGGGCGGCGCGCACATTCGTACTCGCAATCGAACTTTGACAGTCCTGAGTGTCCTGTCGGGGGCCGGACGGGCGCGGTCCTAGGACCTGCGGCGGACCCCGCCCGGGCCGCTGGTCCGATGGCGGAGCGCCCCGGCGCCCCTACCGTTGGCCGGGCCGCCTCAGGGACCGGATCCCGGTCCCGCTGAACCGAAAGGCCACTGCCATGACCATCCTCATCACCGGCGCCACCGGGAACGTCGGCCGACACCTCGTCCAGAACCTGCACGCCGCAGGTCATCCCGTACGCGCCCTCACCCGCGACCCGTCGCAGGCGGATCTCCCTGCGGGCGTTGACGTGCGGGCCGGGGACTTCACCGACTTCGCGAGCCTGGAGGCCGCTCTTGAAGGCGCCACCGCGCTGCACCTCCTCACCACGTTCGGAACCGGGAACACGACGGTCCCCGACAGCCGCGACCTGGTGGCCGCCGCCGTCAAGGCCGGAGTGCGGCGGGTGACCCTGCTCTGGAACGGCTACGCCGGGCCCGTCGAGGCCGCCGTGGAGGACTCCGCGCTCGCGTACACGCACCTGCGGCCCGGTGAGTTCATGTCGAACGCGCTCGGCTGGGCCGAGGCCGTCCGCACCGAAGGCGTCGTGCGCGAGGCGTACGGCGAGGTCGGGCACTCCCCCGTCGACGTGCGCGACATCGCCGACGTCGCCGCCCTCGCGCTCACCGAGGACGGCCACGCCGGGAAGGCCTACGTGCTCACCGGGCCCGAAGTGCTGACCGCGCCCCAGCAGGTCGCGCGCATCGCCGAGGCGATCGGCCGGGACGTGCGGTACGAGGCCGAGGACCGCGAAGGCGCGAAGCAGCGCATGCGCGCCATGGGGATCGAAGAGGAGGCCATCGACTACGTGCTCGACTGGCGGGCCGACCCGCCCGAGTTCGCCAGCCAGGTCTTCCCCACCGTCGCCGAGGTCACCGGCCGGCCCGCGCGGACCTTCGCCGCATGGGCCCGCGACCACGCCGGCGCCTTCCAGTAGCGGCCGGCCCCGTCCCGGGGCCGATCCGCAGGTCACACCGTGTTCCGGATTACTCCGGTCGGTGGCCGGGAACCCGTTTCGCGCGGTATCGTCCACCGGTCGGACCGGGACACGGGGTGTCCGGTCCTGGATAAGGAGTGACCGTCGTGACCGCCCAGTCCGAGGCAGCAGCGCCCGACCCGGGGCCCGCGCCCACCGTCCGCGGCACACTGCGGCTCGCCCTCGTCGTGGGCGCCCTCGGCGTCGTCTTCGGCGACATCGGCACCAGCCCGATCTACGCCCTCCAGACCCTCTTCAACCCCGCCGACCCCCACCCCGTCCCGATCGACGACAACAACGTGTACGGCCTCGTCTCCGTCATCTTCTGGTCGCTGATGATCGTCGTGACGATCTTCTACGTATCGCTCGCCATGCGCGCCGACAACGACGGCGAAGGCGGCATCATGGCCCTCATCACCCTGCTGCGCCGCCACCGCACCGGCCGCAGCCGCAGGACCACGCTCCTGCTCGCCGCCTTCGGCATCTTCGGCGCGGCGCTCTTCCTCGGCGACAGCATGATCACCCCCGCGATCTCCGTGCTCTCGGCCGTGGAAGGCCTCAAGGTCATCGACCCGCGCTTCGACGTCTGGGTCATCCCCATCACCGCCGTCATCATCGTCCTGCTCTTCGGCTTCCAGCGCAAAGGCACCGCCACCATCGGCCGGCTCTTCGGGCCCGTGATGATCGCCTGGTTCCTCACCCTCGCCGTGCTCGGCATCGGCGGGATCAGCACCCACCCCGAGATCCTCCGCGCCCTCTCCCCCACCTACGCCGTCGCGTTCCTGTTCGGCCACTTCCACATCGCGTTCTTCGCCCTCGCCGCCGTCGTCCTCACCTTCACCGGCGCCGAAGCCCTCTACGCCGACATGGGCCACTTCGGGCGCCGCAACATCACCACCGGCTGGATCCTCCTGGTCTTCCCCGCACTCCTGCTCAACTACATGGGCCAGGGCGCGATGATCCTCCAGAGCCCCGCCAACGTGAGCGGCCCGTTCTTCCTCCTCGCCCCCGAATGGGGCCGCATCCCGCTCACCGTGCTCGCCACCGCCGCCACCGTGATCGCCTCGCAGGCCGTCATCACCGGCGCGTACTCCGTCGCCTCCCAGGCCTCGAAACTCGGATACCTGCCGCGCCTGCGCATCAGCCACACCTCCGAGCACGAGATCGGCCAGATCTACGTGCCCTGGATCAACTGGATGCTCATGGTCTCCGTGCTCACCCTGGTGTTCGCGTTCCGCAGCTCCGCGTCCCTCGCGTACGCGTACGGCATGGCCGTCATCGGCACCATCACCATCGTCACCGTCCTGTACTGCTATGTCGCCCGCAGACTCTGGAACGCGCCCCGCTGGCTCGTCCTCACCGGCGGCGGCCTGCTCCTCGCCTTCGACCTGCTGTTCCTCGCCGCCAACACCACCAAGCTCGTCCACGGCGCGTGGCTGCCGCTCGTCATCGGCATCACCGCGTTCACCGTCATGGTCACCTGGCAGCGCGGCCGCGAGATCGTCACCGCCGAACGCCTCCGCCGTGAAGGCCCCCTCGACGAGTTCCTCTCCCGCCTCCAGCAGGGCGAACCCAAGGTCGCGCAAGTCCCCGGCACCGCCGTGTTCCTCAACCGCGGCACCATCACCGCGCCGCTCGCCATGCGCGCCAACATGGAACGCAACCACGTGCGCCACGCCAAGATCGTGGTCATGTCGGTCGAGACCGAGCCCGTGCCGCGCGTCCCCGACGCCGAACGCGTGATCGTGCGCTGCCTCGGCGCCGCCGACGAGGGCATCGTCCACGTCACCGCCCGCTTCGGCTACATGGAGCCCCAGGACGTGCCCGCCGCGCTCCGCCTCGCCAAGGAGCAGACCGCCGGCCGCGGCCTCAAACTGCGCGACACCACGTACTTCCTCTCCACCATCCAGCTGCGCGGCGGCCCCGAACCGACCATGGCCTCTTGGCGCAAGCGCCTGTTCATCGCCACCGCCCACATCACCGCCGACGCCGCCGACCACTTCAAACTGCCGCGCGACCGCACCGTCATCATCGGCTCCCAGATCGAGGTCTGAGCACGCGAAACGGCCCGCAGGTCCCCCTGCGGGCCGTTGTCCGATGCTTTATGCCCGAGCGGCCTGGAGGCCCTCGGTGATCGAGTGCGCGATCGGGGTCGTCGGACGCCCGATGAGCTTCGCCAGGTCACCGGTCTGCACGGCCAGCAGGCCGCGCGAGATCGCGTCCTCCACACCGACGAGGATCGCCGCGAACGGGTCGGGAACGCCCGCGCCGACCAGGATCTCCCGGTGCTGCTCGCCCGGGACCCGGTTCACCGGGACCTCCTGGCCGAGCTGGCGCGAGATCTCCGCCGCGTACTCGTCGTGGGTCCACGCGTCGTCGCCGCTGAGCTCGTACTCGCGGTTCTCGTGGCCCTCGGTGGTGAGCACCGCGACCGCGGCCGCCGCGAAGTCGGCGCGGGTCGCGCTCGCGATCTTCGAACCGGCGGCCGTGCTGGTCAGGACCCCGCCGTTGGCGATGACCTGGCCCAGGGCGGCGGTGTAGTTCTCGTGGTACCAGCCGTTGCGCAGCAGCACGTAGGGCAGGCCCGAGTCGATCAGGTACCGCTCGGTGACCTGGTGCTCGCGGGCGAGCTCGAAGTCGGCGGCCGGGCCGCCGAGGATGCTGGTGTAGCCCAGGAGCGCGACGTTCGCGTGCTTGGCCGCGTCGATGACCGCCTTGTGCTGCGGCACACGCTGGCCGACCTCGCTGCCGGAGATGAGCAGGACCTTCTCGCCCTCGTGGAAGGCGTCGGCGAGGGTGGCCGGGTCGTCGTAGTCGGCCACGCGGACCTCGACGCCGAGCTCGCCGAAGCGGGCGGCCTTGGCGGCGTCGCGCACGACGACCGCGATCTGCTCTACGGGGACCTCGTTGACGAGGCCTTCGACGACGAGCTGGCCCAGTTGGCCGGTGGCACCGGTGACGACGATCATTTGCTGCTCCTTCGACTGGCTGATGCGTCTACCATTGCACTTACGAAAGGAAAGCACAATCATTTGGAAAGTACTGTTGCGGAGGTAACATCGCTTCATGAGCACCCAGCCCACCGAATTCGCGCCCTGCTTCGAAGTGCAGGCCGCCGGCTGCGAGTCGCGAGTCATCCTCGACCACATCACCGGTCGCTGGGGCACGCTCATCCTGCTGGCGCTGCACGACGGCCCGATGCGCTTCAGCCAGATCCGGCGGGCCGTCGAGGGCATCAATGAGAAGGCCCTCGCGCAGAGCCTCAAGCACTTCGAGCGCGACGGCATCGTCGACCGCCTCGCCCCCGAGGACGGCTACCCCTCGCGCGTCGAGTACCGGCTCACCGAGACCGGCGCCGGACTCGAGCAGCGGCTGCGCGACCTCGTGGTGCACCTGTACGAGGAGATGCCCAAGGTCCTCGACTCCCACGCCGCTTTCGACGCGCGCCGCGCGTCCTAATTCTTCACTCGACCTGTTCGAAATCGCAGGTGGTGGACCCCGGCCGTCCTAAACTCGGGCGATGGGGTTGCGGGTCTCAGGTTCGATCCGACTGCAGCCGGGCACGGCGATACCGCTGTGGGTCCGGCTGCTGCCCCTCGGAGCCCTGCTCGCCGCCTCGGCGTTCCAGCTCTTCCGGCCCGACCCGCTCCACGCGGGCATCGCGATGGCCATCGTCCCCGTGCTCGCGGCGTTCGTCCTCGGTCCGGTGTGGACCGCGGCCATCGCCGCGCTCGCCCTGGGCGTGGTCGCCGCGCCGGTGCCGTTCTCGCGGCGCTTCGACGGCGACGACATCGTCGTGGTCGCGATCGTGTTCGCCACGGCCATCGGCATCTCCTGGATCCGCCAGCGCTACGAGGCGGGGCTGGTGACCATGCTCAGCGTCTCCGACGCCGCGCAGCACGCGATCCTGCCGGACCTCTCGCGGCGGGTCGGCGACCTGGCGTGCACCGGGCTCTACCACTCGTCCCAGCAGGGCGCGATCATCGGCGGCGACTTCTTCGACGTGCGGCCCAGCCCCTTCGGGACCCGGCTGATCCTCGGCGACGTGCAGGGCCACGGCCTCGAAGCGGTCGGAACGGCCTCGATGCTGCTCTCGGTGTTCCACGAAGCGATCCTCGACGAGGAGGAGCTCGGCGGGGTGGCGTGGCGGCTGGAGCGGCGGCTGCTGGACGACGCGGCGCACGGGTACGTGCCGGAGGTGTTCGCCTCAGTGCTGCTGGCGGAGTTCGCGGAAGACAGCGGCGACGTGCGGCTGCTGTCGTGCGGGCATCCGCCGCCGCTGATCCTGCGGGGCGAGCGGGTCGAGGAGATCGACCTGAAGCCGTCGCCGGTGCTGGGATTGCGGCTCGCCGCGCCGATCCGGCCGGGCTCGGCGATGGCGGTGCCGTTCGGCGAGGACGAGACGCTGCTGGCGTTCTCGGACGGGCTGGTCGAGGCGCGCGACGCGGACGGGGACTACTACCCGCTCGCGAGCCACCTGAAAGGCCTGATGGTGCCGTCGCCGCGGCGGCTGGTCGAGTTCGTGTGGGACGACGTCTCGCGGTTCGCGACCCGGATGGACGACGATGTGAGCATCCTGGCGGTCATGAGGATCGGGCGGGACCAGGCCGCGGAGGCGGCCGAGGCCGAGGCGGTCTGACGGCGGCGAGGCGACGCCGGCGGGAACGGCGGCGGATCGGAAGCGGTGCGACGACGCCGGGCGGGCGGCGGATCGCCTGCGGGAGGCGGCCGGGGTGGAGGCTTGCGGGACGTGGCCGGGCGGGCGCTGAACGTGAGCGGAGGGTCTGCGCAAATCGGACTTCGATGGGCCCCCGGTATCAACCCTGACGTATGGGTACGACATTTTCCCGGCGGTGGAGCGATTCCAGGTCAGGGTTTTTCAATCCGTTAGACAAAGGGTGTTCACAAGCGTTGGATTTTGTGCAATATTCAAGTCACTCGATTGCACCCCCTTTGAAGGAGACAACGATGTCATCTCCCCGACCGAGGCGCAGGCGCCCACTGGCCGCGGCCGGTGCGGTAGGCCTCGCCGCCGTGATCACCGCGTCCGCCCTGCCGCTCATCAACGCGGGCGCCAGCGCCCAGGAGACCGAGGCGACCGACGTGCGCGTCACCCTCGACCCCTCCTACCGCGGCCAGGAGTTCGAAGGCTGGGGCACGAGCCTCGTCTGGTTCGCCAACGCCACCGGCGGCTACCCCGACGAGATCCGTAACCAGTTGGTGGACATGGTCTTCGGCGCCGAGGGCCTCAACCTCAACATCGCGCGGTACAACATCGGCGGCGGCAACGCCCCGAACATCGACAACGAGTACCTGCGCGGCGGCGCCTCCGCCGTCCCCGGTTACTGGGCCGCCCCCGACGGCACCACCCACGAGGACAAGGACTGGTGGGACCCCGAGAACCCCGAGCACTGGAACTGGGACGCGGACGCCAACCAGCGCTGGTGGATCGACCAGATCAAGGCGGACGTCACCCACTGGGAGGCGTTCTCCAACTCCCCGCCGTACTTCCAGACCGTCTCCGGTTACGCCTCCGGCGGGTTCGACGCGAACACCGACCAGATCCGCACCGAATCGGTCGACGAGTTCGCGACGTACCTGACCGAGGTCATGGCGCACCTCGAGGCCGAGCACGGCATCGAGTTCGACACCGTGGACCCGCTCAACGAGCCCAACACGAACTACTGGGGCACCCAGCTCGGCGCGGACGGCGTGCAGCCGACCGGCGGCGGCCAGGAGGGCGCGCACGCCGGGCCCGAGCTGCAGCAGCTGGTCATCAACGCGCTCGCGGCGCAGCTCTCGGAGTCCGAACTGGACACCGTGATCTCGGCGATGGACGAGACCAACCCGGGCAAGTTCACGACGAACTGGAACGCCTACACCGAGGAGTCCCGGGCGAACGTCGAGCAGATGAACGTCCACACCTACGGCACCGGCGGGCGCACCGGCGTCCGCGACCTCGCCAAGGGCAGCGACAAGCCGCTGTGGATGAGCGAGGTCGGCGGCGCCTGGACCGACGGCCAGGACTACACCTCCATGGAGAACGGCCTGGGCATGGCCACCCGCATCACCGACGACCTGCGCGAGCTGGAGCCGTCGGCGTGGGTGCTGTGGCAGCCGATCGAGGACAAGAACCTGGGCCACAGCTGGGGCTCGATCCAGCTGCCGTTCGACTGCACGGCCGAGGACACCCTCGAGACCTGCGGGATCGAGACCAACACGAAGTACCACACGATCCGGAACTTCACGCACTACATCGAGCCGGGCGACTTCATCATCGGCACCGACGACACCTCGACCACAGCGGCGGTCAAGGCCGACGGCAGCGGCGCGAGCGTCGTCTACACGAACAACGCCGAAGGCGCCGTCAACGTCACGCTCGACCTGTCCAAATTCGACTCGGTCAAGCGCGGCGCCACGGTGACCCCGGTGGTCACCAGCGCCGACGGCGCACTCGTCGAGGGCGAGCCGGTGCGGGTGCGCGGCGACGCCGCGACCCTCACCGTCCCGGGCAAGTCCGTGACCACGTTCATCGTCGAGGGCGTCTCGGGCGTCGATGACGACGCGGCCATGGTGCAGGACGACCACGTATACCGGTTCGACGGCGTGCAGAGCGGCAAGTCGCTCGCGCCGTCCGAGGACGGCACGGGCATCGTGCTCAAGACCGACGACGCGTCCAGCGCCGCGCAGCTGTGGGAGGTCGAGCGGCTGACCGACGGCTACTCCAACCGCGAGCTGCACTCGATCACGAACGCCGCCAACGGGACCCGCTTGGCGGTGTCCGATGAGGGCCTGGCGGTGCTCGAGGAGGCCGAGGACGATCCGTCCGAGGCCGCGCAGTGGTACCTGTCGACGACGGGCGACGGCACGTACGTGCCGGTGAACAAGGCGACGGGCCTGGTGCTCGACGTGTGGGGCGAGGCGACCGCCGACGGTTCGCCGGTCCAGACGTACACGCCGACCGCAGCGAGCAACCAGCGCTGGGCGGTGACCGATGAGACCGTGCTCGACGCGGCCTCGATCGAGGCGTACACGGTGCCGGGCTTCGTGCCTGAGCTGCCCGCAACGGTGCCCGGCGTGTACCGGGACGGCGAGCGCGGGGCGCTGCCCGTGACGTGGAGGATGCCGAACGAGTCCAAATGGGACAAGACCGGTACGGTGACCGTGAAGGGCACGGCGACGGACCCGCTCGGGAACACGTTCCGCGCCAAGGCGGTCGTCAGCGTCGACACGTTCAGCGAGACGGCCACGGCCGCGGCGAAGACGTACCCGGGCTTCACCCCTGACCTGCCGGTAACGGTGATCGCCTTGGGCGACAGGGGTACCGAGGCCGCGGTGCCGGTGGTGTGGGAGGCGGCGCCCGAGGGGGCGTTCGACGACTACGGCACCGTGACGCTGGCGGGCACCGCGACGCTCCTCGACGGGACGGAGCTGCCGGCCCTCATCGAGGTCGAGGTGACCGACCCGATCGAGGTCAATGTGGCCGTGAACGACGGTGTGACGACCTCGGCGACGTACACGGAGCCGGGCTATTCGACTGAGGCCCTGCGCAACGGGAACCTGACGGACAAGGCCTGGTCGAACTGGAAGTCGGGCCCGTTCAATACCGAGGAGACCATCACGGTCACGCTGCCGGAGGCGCGCGACGTGACCCGCGTGGTCTCGCACTTCTGGAGCGACGGCGGGCGCAACAGCTACGCGGACACGCTCCAGGTGCAGTACCTGGACGCGGAGGGCGTGTGGCAGAACGCGGGCGGCGTCGTGGACGTGCCGACCGGTGAAGCGCCGATCATCGACGTCGAGGTGAACGCCGAGGCTTCGGCGGTCCGCGTCGCCATGACCGCCGGGTCCGGCGGCACGGTCGGCTGGATCATCCTCAGCGAGATCGAGGTGTACGCGAAGGCCCCGGCCGTTTAGGACGGCGGTCGGATCCGCAGAAGCGAGTGCATGAGGCCCTTGCCGCCGTTCGGCGGCAAGGGCCTTCGGCTTGCGCGGCGGCGCGCCGCCGCGCGGCGATAGGGCATGCCCCTTCCCACCCGCATCCACCTCCGACCAACCGAAGAAATGAGACGACTCTCCCACACGGGTCAGACATTCCACTCAATACGAGTTCTCCTCGCCACTTCGCGGCGCCGAGCGAGCGCCACCCGGAACCGCCGCACTTACACGCCGGGCGGGCGCCACCCGATACCGCCACGCTCAACGCTGCGCGGGCGCCGCCCGGAACCGGCTCGCTCACACGCCGAGCGAGCGCCACCCGGAACTGGCGATGCTGCTAACCTTCGGGCTCTTTGCGGAAGGGCGGCAGATGGACTCTTGGGTGGCGATCGACTTCGAGACCGCCAACGGCAGCAGGGCCAGCGCCTGCTCGGTGGCGGTGGCGCGGGTCAAGGGCGAGGAGGTCGTCGACCGGTTCGCGACCCTCATCCGGCCCCCGGCCGGCCACGGCCGGTTTGAGTACCGCAATACCCAGATCCACGGCATCCAGGCGTCCGATGTGGTCAGTGCGCCCGGCTGGCGGCAGGTGTGGTCGCGCCTGGACGAGTTCGTCGGCGACGACCCGCTGGTGGCGCACAACGCCTCCTTCGACACCTCGGTCATCCGGGCCGCGAACACCGCCGCCGGCATTCCCTGGCCCGCGATGCGCTACGCCTGCACCATGGTCATCGCGAAACAGACCTGGCCGATGCCCTCGTACCGGCTGCCCGACGTGGCCGCCGCCGCGGGCGTGAACCTCGCCCGCCACCACGAGGCGGCGTCGGACACGCTCGCCGCCGCGGGCATCCTCGTCGCCCAGCAGCGCGCGCACGGCGTCGACTCGATCGACGGGCTCATGAACTCGGCCCGGGTCTCGTGGGGCCGGATCTACGACGGCGGGTACGACACCTGCCGACGCAGGTGAACCCGGTCAGACCTGCGAGGCGTCCCGCGGCGTGAGCGGGTACCCCTGCTCTTGGAGGCGGCGGGTGCGCGCCACGTCGATGCTGGTCCGCGGCAGCTCGCCGCCCGGGCCGAGACCGCCGCCGAGCACCACACCGGCGATCAGGAGCGGCAGCAGGATGGTGCGCACCAGCATGGCCCACGGGCCTTTCGCGCCGATCCGGCCGCCGTCGCGCGTCCGCACCAGCCGGGTCCCGGTGCACACGGCGCCGAGCGCGCGGCCGTCGCGGTACCAGAGGCCGTAGACGAGCGGCGTGGCGAACAGCAGGACGAGCGCGATGATCACGGCTCCCCCGTCGCTGATCTGCTCCGCCTCCGGCCGGGACTGGTCGACCACCACGAAGGCGACGAAGGCGAACGCGAAGCCGAGCACGAACACCACGAAGTCGATCAGCCAGGTGAACATCAGCGCCCATCCGCCGGCGGGTACGTACGGAGTGCCATTGCCGAACGTCTGGATCTTCGAAGCCATGGCACGCAGACTAGCGCTCCGATGCGCCGGTCTCCGCCCTGGTCGTGCGTCGTGACCTGGGCCGCTGCCGTCTCCGGAGATTCGGGGGCGGCGATCCCGCCGCTATCCCGCCGGTCTTCCGCCTCGAAAACCGCCCGGGCCGCATGCATAGTGGCCCTGACGGCGAACCGCTCAATCTTGAGGACATCGAAACCATGGCATTCACGGCGCGACGAACGTTCAACTCCCGCAGGGCATTGGCGGCGGCCACCGCCGTCGCGGCGGTCGCGGCGACCACCGTGTTCACGACCCAGTTCGCCTCGGCGGCCGAGACCGATGTTGCAGCGGCCCAGGCCTGCACGCTGGAAACCCTCCCGATCCCCGAGGGTCTGTTCCAGTCCGCGAAGGTCACCGGCATGAGCCGCGACGGCTCGGTCATCGCGTACCAGGCCGAGCCGTTCGACTACAGCGATCCTGAGACCGGCCTTCGCCACTACCCGCTCCTGTACGCCGGCGGCGAGGTCACCGAGGTGCCGATGCCCGGCGAGTGGCAGGAGATCGCAGACGTCAACTCCAAGGGCGTCGGCGCCGGGTTCGCGTTCGTCAACGACGTGCCGCTGCCCTACGTCTGGCGCGACGGCACCCTCACCCGGCTGCTCGGCGGCCAGGGATTCGCGTACGGGATCAATGAGAGCGGCGACATCGTCGGCCAGGTCTACAACAAGGACACCGGCGTGACGCATCCGACCGTGTGGCGGGCCGGCACGACCAACCCGGTCCGGCTGGCACTGCCGGAGAACGCCCAGTGGGGCGCGGCCACCGCGATCGCCAACGACGGCAGGATCATCGGGACCATCACCCTTGAAGGCGACCACAGCGGCGACACCAAGCCGTACATCTGGTCCTCGAGTGGCGTCGGCAGGATGCTGCCCATGCCCGCAGGTGTGAGCCTCGCCGACGCCGACGCCCATCCCATGGAGATCAACGGCGACTGGGTCTCGGGCACCCTCCACGCCCCCGGCGTCGACGCGCCCGGGATCCGCTGGAACCTTGCCAAGGGCACCGTCGAGATGACCGGGCTCGGGCAGTCCGAGGAGACCGTGGCGATCGGTCCTGACGGGACGGTCGTCGGCCACGTCTGGAACGCCCCGACCGCGGCCTACCAGACCGGTGCCACCGTCTACGAGCTTCCGGGCCTGATCGACGCGGCCGACAACCTCAACTACGACAACGCTGAGGCCATCAGCGCCGACGGCACCCTCATCGCGGGCTGGGCCGTCTCCGGCTACGAAGGCGGCAGGGAGATGCACCAGGCGGTCACCTGGACCTGCGCCTAGTCGCCGTCTTACAAGCGCCCGCTCGGCACTGCGCCGGGCGGGCGCTGCCGTGCGGTAAGCCGATCGACCCGAGCCGCCCGAGACCGTCCAGCCGCTCGGCGACCACAGCGGCCTCCGGCACGCCGCACTCCTCGTATCCCTCAGCGGCGGAACGCAAGTGGCGCAGCTCCTCCGCAGGGTCGCCGCCGAGCGCGCCGGCATCGGCGAGGCCGTGATGGGCCCGCGCGAGCTCATAGGTGTCCTGATAGGAGGCGGCGAGCGCGGCGGCCCGCTCGTGCTCGCCGACCGCCGCGGCGATCCGGCCCGAGGCGGTGAGCGCGCGGCCGAGGTCGTTGCGGGCGGTCCGCTCCAGCGACGGGTCCGCGAGCCGCTCCGCGTGCTCGACGGCCCGTCCGAACCGGGTCGCGGCCTCGCCCGCCCGGCCCGCGCGCAGCAGGTCCGCGCCCAGTTCGATGAGGGTCGCGGTCCCGTCGGCCGTGGCGCCTTCGCCGCGGTAGGCCTGGAGGCAGGCGGAGTGCATGTCCGCGGCCTTCGCCGGGTCGCCGAGCTCGCGTTCGAGCACGCCGCGGAAGACCTCGATGCGGATCCGGTTGTGCTCGTCGCCCGCGTCCAGCCGCCGCTCCGCCGCCGCGAGGCGGCGCTCGGTCTCCGCGAAGCGCCCGAGCCGCAGCAGCGGAACGACCATGTTCGTGCTGATGAGCGCCGCCGCCGCATCGTCGCCGACCGCCTCCGCCTGCGCCAGCGCCGCCTCGTGCACCTCGACCGACTCGGCGAAGCGGCCGGACCGCCGGTACAGGATGCCGATGTTGGCCAGTGTCAGTGCGGCGTCGCCGAACTCGCCGAGGTCGCGTTTGAGGGCGACGGACCGGTGGAGGTGGCCGATCGCCTCGCGGTGGCGGCCGGCCGCCACGAGTTGGCGTCCCGCGTCGCCGAGGGTGAAGGCCTCTTTGCGGGCGTCGCCGGTGCGGCGGGCGATGTCGAGCGCGATCCGGTTGACGGCGGTGTGCGGGCTGTCGCGCATGCGCCCGCCGAAGGCGGTGTCGGGGTCGTGGACGAAGAACGCGTTGAAGGCCGTCGCGAGGTGCCAGGCCTCCTCCAGCCGGTCGGCGCGGGCCGCGGCGACCACGGCGGCCTCGAGGTTGCCGCGTTCGGTCTGGAACCAGGAGAGCGCGGCGGGCTGGTCCGCGAAGCCGGGGAGGCCGGCGTCGTGGGCGGCGGCGGCTTCGGCGAAGCGGCGCTTGTTCGGGTGGAGGCGGGCGGCCGCGTGGTAGGCGAAGTGGAGGTGGACGCCGAGCATCCGGCGGAGGGCCTCGTCGAGGTCGGCCTGCGTCTCTTCTAGTGCGGCGAGCCGGGTCGCGAAGAGCCGCACCAGGTCGTGCAGGCGGTAGCGGCCGGGCGACCGGGTCTCGGCGAGGTGGACGTCGACCAGGGACTCGAGCATGGCGGCGGTGCGCTCGGGGTCGTCGCCGCACAGTGCGGCGGCGGCGTGGGCGTCCACGTCGTCGCCGGGGACGAGGCCGAGTCGCCGGAGGAGGCGGCGGAGGCCGGGGTCGAGTTCGAGGTAGGAGGCGCGCAGGGCCGCGGCGACGCCGCGGTGGCCCATGTCGAGCTCGTCGAGGAGCCGGTCCTCGTCGGCGAGGCGGTCCAGGAGGTCCCCTGCCCGCCACAGTGGACGGCTGTGCAGGCGGGCCGCGGCCAGGCCCATCGCCAGGGGCAGGCGTCCGCAGCGTTCGGCGATCGCGACGGCCTCGTCGGGGGTGATCCGGTCGGCGAGGGCGGCGCCGATCATCGCCACGGCCTCGCCCATCGGCGGCGGTTCCAGTGGCACCGAGTGCGCGCCCGCCACCGGGGAGAGGTCGCGGCGGCTCGTGGCCAGGACGAGGCTCACCGAGGTACCCGGGAGCAGGGCCTCGACCTGCTCGGCGTTCACGGCGTTGTCGAAGACGAGGAGCACGCGGCGGTCGGCGAGGACGCTGCGGTAGCGGGCGGTGAGCTCGTCGGTGTCGTCGGGCAGGGCCCGCTCGGCGACGTCGAGGCCGCGCAGCACGCGCGTCAGGACCGACCGCAGGCCCGGGCGGGGCCCGGCCTGGCTGAACCCGTGGAGGTCGATGAACAGCTGCCCGTCGGGGTAGCGGGGGGCGAGGGTGTGGGCGGCCCGGATCGCCAGGGAGGTCTTCCCGACGCCGGCCATGCCGTGCACGGTGACGACGGCGGCGCCGTCGTCGACCGCGGCGGTGATCGCGTCGAGGTGGCCGCCGCGGCCGGCGAACGAGGCGAGCGCCCGCGGCAGTTCGCGGGGCACCAGTGCGAGCGGGTCCCTCGCGCGGGCCAGCAGGGACTGCCCGTTCCCCGCCAGACCCAGCGCCTCGGCGAGCAGGCGCACGGTCTTCGGTTGCGGCCGTACCTTTCCCGATTCGATGTCGCGGATGGTGCGGGTGCCGACGCCGGACTTGAGGGCCAGCTCCTCCTGGGTCATCATCGCCCGCTGCCGGAGCAGCCGGAGACTGCTGAGGTCGTCGGACGCTCGATCGGGCATATCGCCATGATAGGTCCGAACACCGCGCGGTGCGGTGCACCGATCCGGGCGCGGGCGCGCCTCCGGTCGCACCACGTCTTCGTGGACCGGGAGATCTACTGCACGCTCCACGACCCCGCGAACGGCGACGAGTACGAGGTCAAGTTGACCGTGACCGGGATCTCGGGCGAGATGTTCGAGTTCGACGTCGAAGGGGCCGACACGCCGCAATAGGCGGAAGGGGCGGCCGGCCTCACCCGGCCGCCCCTTTCGCGGTTCGCTTACGCGCCGATGACGTCCGAGAGCGAAGTGAGCTCGTCCGACTCGTCCCGCGTCAGCTCCAGTTCGGCCGATGCGAGGAGCGGGCCGAGCTGGTCGACGGTGCGGGCGCCCGCGATCGGCGCGGTGATGCCGGCCCGGGTGCGCGTCCACGCCAGCGCGACCGAGGCGATGGCGACGCCGCGGGCCTGGGCGATGCGGTCGAGCTTCTCGATGATCGCGAGGCCGGACGGGTTGAGGTGCTTGGCGGCCGAGCCGCCGCGGACGCTCTGCTCGAGGTCGGCCTCGGTGCGGTACTTGCCGGTGAGGAAGCCGGAGGCGAGCGCGTGGTACGGGAGGCCGCTGAGGCCTTCGGCGACGGCGATGTCGCGCAGGCCCGGCTCGAAGGTGCTGCGGCTGACGAGGCTGTACTTGGGCTGCAGGGCGACCGGGCGGGCCGCGCCGATGCGCTCGGTGATGTCGAGCCATTCGCGGAGCCGCTCGGGGCTGTAGTTGGAGACGGCGATGTGGCGGACCTTGCCGGCGGCGACGAGGTCGTTGAAGGCGGTGACGGTCTCTTCGAGCGGCGTGTCGGGGTCGTCGAAGTGGGCGTAGTAGACGTCGATGGCCTCGACGCCGAGGCGTTTGAGGGAGGCTTCGGCGGCGGCCCTGACGTTCGGTCCGGCCAGGCCCTTGAACTGGGGGTGCTGGGAGACCTTGGTGGCGACGAGGAGGTTCTTGTCGCGGTTCTTGGCGAGCCAGGTGCCGATGACGGTCTCGGATTCGCCGCCGGAGTTGCCCGGGGCCCAGGCCGAGTAGGAGTCGGCGGTGTCGACGAGGTTGCCGCCGGCGGCGGTGAACGCGTCGAGGACGGCGTGCGCCTCGGCCTCCTCGGTGTTCCACCCGAAGGTGTTGGTGCCCAGGACGAGGGGGTGGATCTCGATGTCGGTCCTGCCGAGCTTGGCCATGTCGAACCTCCGTGCTGTCTGTGATTCCCGGGACGCGTGGCGTCCTGCTGCCGTTTTGCTCCGACGGCAATCCTGCCACGCGCCTCACGGGCGCAGCGCCGATTTGTGAACGATCGTCCGAAAACCGGGTCGCACTTGCCGATCTTTTTAGCAACTAAAGGTTGCACGTCCCCGTCGATCGGAGTAACGTGATGTGCAACCAAACGTTGCGAAAGGTGGCAGTCATGGAACTCGGATCGATCGAGCGGGAGATCCGCATCGAGGCCTCGCCAGAGGTCGTCTTCGACGTCGTGAGCAGTCCCGAGCACCTCAAGGCCTGGTGGCCCGACGAAGCGGAACTCTCCCCCACCGGGGACGGCCGCATCGGGTTCGACAAGGGCGGCGAAGGGATCGGCTGGGAGCAGTTCACCGTCGTGGACGCCATGCCGCCGCGGCACTTCTCGTTCCGGTGGACCCACCCGGTCGGCGAGAAGGCCGCGCTCGGCAACTCCTACCTGGTCGTCTTCGAGCTCGAGCCCGCCGGCACCGGCACGCTCCTGAAGATGACCGAGACCGGCTTCCGCGAGCGCGGCTGGGCCGAGGCCAAGGTCGCGGCCGAGCACGCCGACCACAGCACGGGCTGGGACCACTTCATCCCGCGCCTGGCGCCGTACGCCGAGAAGGTCGGGGCCGGGCGATGAGCACCGCGGTCGACGACGACCTCTGGTCGGCGATCGGCGACCCGACCCGCCGCCGGATGCTCGACCTGCTGCTCGGCACCGGCAGCGGCACGGCCACCAGCCTGAGCGAGCACCTGCCGGTCACCCGCCAGGCCGTCGCGAAGCACCTCGCCGTCCTGGACCGCGTCGGCCTCGTGCACGCCGCGACCAGCGGGCGCGAGAAGCACTTCCGCGTGGACGAGACCCAGCTGGCGCGCGCCGTCGCCCAGCTCGAAGAGGTCGGGTCCTCGTGGGATTCCCGGCTCCAGCGCATCAAGCGCCTCGCCGAGACCATCGAGAAGCAGCAAGAGACGCAGAACGAAGGATAGAAGGGCAAAGACCATGGTGGACATCCTGCACCGCATCGCCGCCAAAGGCGTGGAGGTGGGCGAGACCTACGACGCACTGACCACACTGGAGGGACTCTCCAGGTGGTGGACCGAGAACACGACCGGCACCACGGACGTGGGCGGGCGCATCGCGTTCAAGTTCGAGAACGGCGATTTCGAGATGGAGGTCGCCGAGCTCGAGCCGGGCGCGCGCGTCCTCTGGGAGGTCGTCGGCGGCAGCGCGCCCGAGTGGATCGGCACGAAGATTCACTGGGACCTGCGCCAGGAGGACGACTACACGGTCGTCCTGTTCAAGCACGAGGGGTGGGCCGAGCCGGTCGAGTTCATGCACCACTGCAGCACCAAGTGGGGCTCGTTCCTGGTGAGCCTCAAGCAGCTCCTGGAGACCGGCACGGGCGCGCCGTGGCCGCACGACCCGCACATCGACAACTGGGGCTGAGCGGCGAGACGGACGGGGAGGGCCTTCGGGCCCTCCCCGTCCGCTATTACCCGTGAGTAACCGTGCAGTAGCGGTGGATGACGGGTTTGCCCCCACTGGATATGATTCGCGCCATGACGACCATCTTCGAGGTGTTGACCTGGGGCCGTGAGGGAACCAGGGTCGACGGTCAGCTCACCAGCCGCCTCGGACCCGGCACCCGGTTCCCCCGCGGGACCGAGTTCGGTCTGCAGCTGCTCATGGACGCCTGGTTCCAGGGCTTCGGCACGATGGCGCTCCACCTCGACACCGCCAAGGAGTTCGAGGAGTGCTTCGAACTCTTCCTCGGCAAGCAGGTCTGGACCGACGAGGAGGGCCACCTCCTCGACGCGGCAACCAAAGCGCCCCTGCAACCCAGGGTGAAGGCCGCCGACCACTACGCCGGCCGCCTCGACGGCTCCACCGGCAGCTCGAACGGGTACCACTACCTCGTCCTCAAACCCGAACGCGACGAGTTCCTCCGCCGCGCCGCCGCCATCATCGCGTCCTTCGCCATCGAGAGCGAACCCGGCGGCGAGAAGGCCCGCTTCACCATCGAGGCCGCCGACCCCAGGTACGTCGCGCACCTGGACCAGCACCGCTACTTCCAGACCGCCTTCAACGGCCGCCTCCCCGACTGACCGCTAGCGGCGGGCCGTGATCAGGCGGGCGTGCGGGCGGTGGTGCCATTCGCCTTCCGGGGCCGCGGCGAGGTAGGCCGTGCGCAGGCGGTCCATGAACGCGTCGCCGCGCGAGATCGCCAGGGCGCGAAGGGGACCGGAGCGGGTACTCGCGTCGAAGTAGGCGGCGGCGCTCGCGTGGGACATCGGGAACGCCGAGAGCTCGTCCCGTTCCAGGGTGGCGCCGTGGTCCGTGACCGCCGCGGCGATCTCGTCCTCCCAGCGCGAGTCGTCGAAGGCGGGGAGGCTCGCGCGCACCACCTCGGCGACGAGCGCGAAGGGGCCCTCGTCCTCGGTGGTGTCGGGCCAGAAGACTATCGAGAGGCGCCCGCCCGGGCGGAGGGCGTCGAGCCAGGAGCGGACGGCCGCCAGCGGGTCGGGGATCTGCTGGAGGCCGAAGACGGAGACGACCGCCGCGCACCGCCCCGCCCAGTGGGGGTCGAGCGTCTGGGCGTCGCCCACGATCGCCTTCACATGCGGGCGTTCGTTCGCGCGCTCGCGGGCGAGGTCGACCATGCCCGGGGAGAGGTCGATGCCGACGATCTCGCGGGCCGGGCAGCGCTCGACGAGCCGGTCGAGTTCGGGGAAGGTACCGCAGCAGGGCACGAGGACCGGGCCGTCCGGGAGGTCCGCGTCGACGGCGGCGGCGACCGCGAGATCGACCCAGGGCGCGAAGCGCGGGACGAAGTACTCCTCGTACCCGGCGGCGGCCTCGTCCCAGGCGCGGGCGAGCCGGGCGAGGCGTTCGGCGTTCTCCGACATAGTGGTCGAGCGTACCGCCCGCGCGCAGGCGCCGGGCCCGAGCGCGGCAGACCGCCCCCGGTAGGGTCCCGGCATGGGAGACAGCGGGTATGAGCGCACCACGCGCGAACGGTACGACCACTTCGCCGGCGAGTACTTCGAGCGGTTCCGGGACTCGATGCGCGAGCGGACCTTCGACAGGTCGATGATCGCGGCGTTCACCGAGCTCGTGCTGGCCTCGGGGAACCCGCGGGTGCTCGACATCGGCTGCGGGCCGGGCTATGTGACCGACCACCTGGCCGGCCTCGGCCTGGAGGCGCGCGGGGTCGACCTCTCCCCCGAGATGATCGCGCTCGCCCGCGAGGCGTACCCGGACCTGGAGTTCGCGACCGGCGAGATGACCGCGGTCGACCTGCCCGACGGGACGCTCGGCGGCATGCTCTCGCGCTCCTCGATCATCCACACGCCGCCCGAGGCGCTGCCCGGCGTCTTCAAGGAATGGCTCCGGCTGCTGACCCCCGGCGGGCACCTGCTGCTGATCTTCCAGGCGCACACCGACACCTCGCAGCTCGCGTGGGCGTTCGACCACTCGGTGACGACGGCGTACCGGCTCTCGGTCGGCCGCGTCGCGGACCTGCTCGCCGAGGCCGGGTTCCAGGAGGTGGTCCGGCAGGTCGTGGCCGCGGAGGAGGACGAGATCCGCGGCTTCCACTGCGGCTACCTGCTCGTACGCAAGCCGGGAGGCACGACGGCCTGAGGTAATCATCCTCACAGATAATTCAATTATCCATTTGGTTGATTAACTGGTAGCGTCTTCGGCATGGAACCGAAGAGGCCCGTCCGACGCTCCCCCGAGTCCGCGGAGCGGGTGCGGGACGCCGAGCGCACCAAGCGGAAGCTGCTCGACGCGGCGCTCTCCGAGTTCGCCGCCAACGGCTACGACGGGGCCCGCGTCGGGGGGATCGCGGCCCGCGCAGGCGTGAACAAGCAGCTCATCAGCTACTACTTCGGCGGCAAAGAGGGCCTCTACCGCGCGATGCAGCGCGAATGGCTCGAGGACGAGCGCGACCAGGCTGGCCCGGCCGTGCCCGCCGAGGACGTCATGCGCTGGTACCTGCACGACAACCTCGAAGACCCGCGGATCGGCCGCCTCGCCATGTGGCAGGCCCTCGCCGACGACCTCCCCGAGGAGGAGTCCCAAGAGGACGCCGACCGCGATCTGGAGCAGATGCGCGAACGCCAGGCGCGCGGCGAGATCGACCCCGAGCTCGACCCGGCCGCGGTGCAGATCGCGATGATGGGCATGACCCTGGCGCCGGTCCTGTTCCGCCGCACCGCGAAACGCCTCTTCGGCATCGACATCGACGACCCCGAATTCGAGACCCGCTACGGCGACACCCTGTCTCGCATCCTCGCGAGGCTCGCCGCGGAAACCGAACACCACCCTGAAAGGAACACCGCATCATGACCGTGCTCGTGACCGGCGCCCGAGGCGCCATCGCCCGCAATGTGATCGACCTGCTGCTCGAGGCCTCCGTGCCCGTGCGCGCCGCCAGCCGCGTCCCCGGCGCGACCGACCTCCCCAAGGGGGTCGAGCCCGTGCGGGTCGACTTCACCGCCCCCGAGACTCTCGCGCCCGCACTGGAAGGCGTCGAGAAGGTCTTCATGTACGCCGCCCACGAGGGCATCGACGCGTTCCTCGCCGCCGCGCAGGAGGCCGGGGTCAAGCACATCGTGCTCCTGTCCTCCGCGGCCTCGGCCGACCCCGAGAACGCGATCGGCGCCATGCACGTCGCGGCCGAGCGCCCGCTGGAGGCCTCCGGCATCCCGTGGACCTTCGTCCGCCCCGCCATGTTCGCCAGCAACTCCCTCTGGTGGGCCGATTCCATCCGCAACGAGGACGTGGTGCGCCTGCCCTATCCGGACGCGCCCGTCAACCCGATCCACGAGCGCGACATCGCCGAGGTCGCCTTCGCCGCGCTCACCGGCGACGGCCACGAAGGCCGCATCCACGTCGTCGACGGCCCCGGGCACCTGACGCAGCGCCGCCAGGTCGAGCTCATCGCCGAAGCCGTCGGCCGCCCGATCAGTGTCGAAGCGCTGCCGCGCGAAGTGGCCGCGAAGTTCATGCCCGAGTCCCTGCTCGACATGCTCGCCGCCGGCTCGAGCGAGGTCTGGGGCCCCACCGCCGAGGCCGTCACCGGCCGCCCAGCCCGCACCTACGCCGAATGGGTCGCCGACCACGCCGACGACTTCCGCTGACCCGCAAGGAAACCAGCTACGCCTCCTGCCGCACCGCAACCGGGTGCGGCAGGGGGCTCCTTCGCTTCACGCGTAGATAGGCGAGGGCGAGCACCGCGATCCCCAAGGGCAGCAGCAGGTACCACGAGAGCGCGGTGCCGATCGCGGCCGTGCACGCCGTCGCGAGCAGCGCCCTGACCCGGGCCCGGCCCGTGAGCAGCCGCACCGCCGCCGCGCACGCCAGGACCGTGACGCCCGCGAGCACCGCCGAAGTCGCGCGCATCTGCACGTCGAGGCCGAGCCTGAACCAGGTCGCGCCGATGAACGCGGTCCCCGAGAGCACCGCCAGCACCGCGAGGCTGCGATGCGGCGTGCGGCCCGGCTCGTGGCCCTTCGCGAGCGGCGCGGGCATCGCGCCGTCGCGCGCGAGCGCCGCCCCGAGCCGGGACGCCCCGGCGATGAAGGTGTTCATGGCGCCCAAGCTGAGCAGGGCCGCGCACACCGCGGTGAGCGGCGCCGCCGCCGGACCGAAGCCGTACGCGAGCAGGTCCGTGAGCGGCACCGCCGAACTCGCGGCGCTCCCGCCCAGCACGCCCGCGGTGGCGACCGCGAGGGCCAGGTAGACCGCGGCGACGACGGCCAGCGCGAGCGCGGTGACGCGGCGCAGCTGCCGCTTCGGGTCGGTGAACTCGCCGGAGAGGTGGCTCGCGGCCTCCCATCCCGAGAAGGCGTAGAACAGGACCGCGGCGGCCGAGAAGACGCCCGCGATGCCGTGCGGCGCGAACGGGCGCAGGTTCGCCGGGTCGAAGTGCGGCAGGGCGGCGGCGCACGCGGCCGCGAGGAGCGCGATGAGGAGTCCCATGAGGACGAGCTGGGCGCCGCCGGAGAGGCGCAGGCCGATGTGGTTGGCGGCGAATGCGATCGCCAGGAGCAGGGCGGCGATGGCGGTGACGGCGGTGCGGCCGAGGCCGGCGGCGTCGGCGATGTAGGCCGCGCCGACGAGCGCGGCCGAGCTGGCGCCCACGGGGATGACGCTGAAGAACCACCAGCCGCAGACGGCGGCCGCGCGGTCGCCGAAGGCCGCGCGGGTGAAGGTCGCGACACCGCCCGCGTCCGGCCTGCGCGCGGCCAGTTCGGCGAAGGTGGCGGCCACGGGAATCGAGAGGACGAGGAGCGCGGCCCAGGCGAGGAGTGCGGCGGGCCCGGCGGCGTGCGCGGCCAGGCCGGGGAGGGCGAGCACGCCGGGCCCGAGGATCGCGCCGAGGTAGAGGGCGGTGCCGCGCGCGGTCCCGAGGGTGCCGTGCGCGGGTGTGCGGTCGTTCATGGGGAGCAACGCTAGGCGCGCGTTCGGCCGTTGCGGGGGCTCGCCGAACGTTCGGCCGGTATCGGGGCGATAATCCGCTGATGGACGAACTTGACGCATCGATCGTGCGGTTGCTCCAGTCGGATGCGCGGCTGTCGAACCGGGAACTGGCCCGCCGGCTCGGGGTCGCGCCGTCGACCGCGCTGGAGCGGGTGCGGGCGCTGACGAAGCGCGGCGTGATCCGCGGCTACGGGGCCGATGTGGACCTCGCCGCGCTCGGACGGCGTGCGGAGGCGCTGGTGTCGGTGCAGTTGCGCCAGCACCAGCGGTCCTCCTACGAGTCGTTCCGGGAGACGGTGGGGTCGTGGCCGGAGGTGGTGACGCTGTTCGTGGTCTCCGGCGGCAGCGACATCGTGATCCATGTGGCGGTGCCCGATGTCGAACGGCTGCATGCGTTCCTGGTCGACCGGCTCGGCACGCGGCCCGAGGTGGCCCGGTTCCAGACGTCGATGGTGTTCCAGCGCCACCACAACCGGGTCCTCGAGCCGCTGCCGCCGGAGGACTAGGCCCGGCGCGCCCGGTTCCAGAGGCCGAGCTGTGCGACGCCCCAGGCGGCTTCCAGGACCAGGAAGCCCCACAGCAGCTGCGGGCCGCCGTTCGCGAGGGCGTAGACCATCGCGGAGGAGAACAGGACGCGGGCGATCCCGTCGAAGAGGCCGTGCAGCACTTGGGGTCGCACGACCCGCAGCAGCGACCAGACCACGACGACCGAGCCCATCAGGTTGGCGTAGAAGACCTGCATGAGGTCGAGTTCGGGGAAGCCGCGCAGGCCGAGTGCACCGCTCAGGGCGTCGAGTGCGTTGTGCAGGAGCATGAACGTCCACGGCGTGGCGAACGCGGCGGTCACGATGAGGTCGTAGATCGCGCTGGCGCGGACGAGCCGCAGGTATTTAGCGGGTCCGGTTGCGGCGGGCGCGGTTGCGGCGGTGAGGGTGAGTGCGGTCATGGGAGGCTCCGTTCGTTCGGGTGGCGGGGACGGCCTACCGTAAACGGTGGAGTGCACTCCAGGGTCAAGTCGAAGCAGAGCGGGAGGCGGCGTGCGCATCGGGGAGCTGTCGGAGCGGTCGGGCCTGAGCAGGGACGCCATCCGGTTCTATGAGAAGACGGGGTTGGTCGAATCACACCGCTCCCCCAACGGCTACCGCGAGTTCGGGGCCGACGCGGTCCCGTGGCTCGCGTACGTGCGCACGGCGCAGCGGCTGGGGTTCTCGCTCGCGGAGATCGCCGCGCACGGCGCGGAGCTCAGGGAGGCACCGGATTCGGCCGCCGCGCTATCGGCGCTGTTCGCGGAGAAGCTCGCGGTCGTCGACGCGAAGATGGCCGAGCTGGCGTCCCTGCGGGAGGAGCTGGCCGAGCGGGCGGGCGCCGGGTGCCCGCTCAGTCCCGATCCGCTGCGGTCCACATTCGGCGGACGCCCGATCTGATCCGCTCCTCCCCCAGGTCGGGCAGCAGCGCGGTCAGCAGCTCGGCGTCGAGCATCGCGAGGAGGGCGTGCGCCGCGTGCTCGGGGTCCTCGCTGCGCGGCAGCAGGATCGCGATGTGGCGGTGCCAGAAGCGGTAGGCGCCGATCCGGTAGCGCGCGCCCGGGCTCGCGGTCTCCGACATGCGCACGAGCGGCAGGTACTCGAACGCGTAGTCCAGGTACGCGTCCGCGAAGGCGATGAGGCGGTCCGGTTCGGGCGCACCGGGTCCCAGCGGCGGCGGACCGCTGAGGACCGCTTCTTGAAGGACGCGTTCGCGTGCGTCGAGGAGGGCGGCTGCGAGTCCGGCCTTGTCGCCGAAGCGGCGGAACAGCGTGCCCTTGCCGACCCCGGCGGCGGCCGCGACCTGGTCCATCGAGACGGCCTCGACCCCGTGCGCGGCGAAGAGCCGGGCCGCCGCGTCCAGGATCGCGGCGCGGTTGCGGGCCGCGTCGGCGCGTTCCTTCGGCGGCGGTGTGCGCAGCAGCTCAAGAGGGGTTGCAGAAACGGACTGCGGTCCGTTAAGATCGTCGAACACATATGGACTATAGTCCACTTACCGGAAGGCGACACCATGACCGCGCTCATCACCCGCGAGGAACTCCAGGCCGCGATCGCCGGCGGCACCGTGACCGTGCTCGACGCCCTCGGCGGCGAGTACCACGCGAAGCAGCACCTGCCCGGGGCCCTCCCGCTCGTGCTCGCCGACGTCGACGCCCAGGCCCCGAAGCTGCTGCCCGACCGCGACGCCGCGATCGTCACCTACTGCTCGAACGAGGCCTGCCCCAACAGCGGCCAGGTCGCCGAGCGGCTCCGCGGCCTCGGCTACACCGACGTGCGCAAGTACAAAGAGGGCATCGAGGACTGGACTGCGGCGGGCCTGCCCGTCGAATCCGCCTAGGGCCTGTCCTGTGAATCAGGGAGCGGCGGTATCCGAGTCCATTCGTTCGCTCGCAATGCCAATTGACGGCTCGCAAGCTTCGCCGAGACCGCGGAGGGGGGGGGGGCGGGGCGGGGTGGTTGGGAAGGGCCCCCCCCACCCACGCACGGGGGGCAGGGGGGGGG
>NZ_JAPZVR010000015.1:52577-95595 GCF_027622855.1 Glycomyces algeriensis
GACCGCGGAGGGGCCGATGCATACCGGTGTTGTATGCATCGGCCCCGACAACGCAGCGAGCGGGCGAATGGGCCGGATAACGACCGGTCTGATGCACAGGACAGGCCCTAAGCCCGAGGCGGTGCGGTGTCGCGAGGCGCTACGGTGGCCTCGCGACATCCGCATCACCCGCCCCACCGGTGACCGATCCCCCGAGGTGCCAAGTGAAACTGCTCTTCCACACCGCCAACGTCTACATGATCCTGGGCCTGGTCAGCGGCCTGTACTACCGCGAGCTCACCCACCTCAGCGACTTCGAGGGCGAGACGCGCCTGAGCGTCGTCCACACCCACCTGCTCGCGCTCGGCATGCTGTTCTTCCTCATCGCGCTCGCGCTCGAGAAGGTCTTCGCCCTCAGCGAGAGCCGCCTCTTCAAGTGGTTCTACTGGGTCTACAACGGCGGCCTGGCCCTCACGGTGGCCGTGCTGATCCTGCGCGGGACCCTCACGGTCCTCGACGCCGAGCCGACCGGCGCCGCCGACTCCGCGCTCGCCGGCATCGCCGGATTCGGGCACATCGTGCTGACCGTCGGCCTGATCCTGTTCTTCCACACCATCGAGAAGCGCATCAAGGCCGAGCAGCGGCCCGACGAGGCCGCCGAGGCCGAGCCCGAGCCCGCCGCGGCCTAGACACGAGCCCAGCCCGAATACGAAGTCGGGGCCGGAGGCATGCGCCTCCGGCCCAGACTTCGTTCGGACTATTCGATGAGGAGCACGGTCTTGCCGCGCGACTTGCCCGCCTTCAAGCGCGCCAAGGCCTCCGCGGCCCCTTCCAGCGGCACCTCGTAGTCGATGCGCAGCCGCAGCTGCCCGTGCTCGACCGCCTCAGCGAGGGACTTGAGCGTCGCCGGCCGGGCGTTCGCGTAGAGGTTCGCGCCGCGCAGGCCGCGCGTGGCGAGCACTTCGTCGTCGACCGCGCCGTTGGAGGAGACGATCACCCCGTTCGGCTTGAGCAGGGCCGCGATCGGCTCGATCTCGCCGGGACCGGAGATGAGGTCCACAATGGCGTCGATGCCGTCGGGGTGGGCGAGGCGCACCTGGTCGGTGGTGGGCCCCTGCGTGAAGTCCACGGTCTCGGCCGCGCCGAGCTCGCGCAGGTACACGGCGGTGTCGGGGTCGGTCGTGCCGATGACGCGGACGCCCTGCGCGGCGGCGAGCTGCACCGCGGCCTGGCCGACGCCGCCCGAAGCGCCGTTGACGAGCAGCGTGCAGCCGGGGCCGATCCCGGTGCCCTCCACGAAGTCGTGCGCCGCGGCGCCGGCGGTCGGCAGGGCCGCCGCGGTGGCGAACGAGAGGCCCGCGGGCATACGGGCGAGCTTGGCGGCCTTGGCGACCGCGTACTCCGCGTAGGAGCCCCGGCCGTGCTGGACGTCCATGAACTGGCCGAAGACCCGCTCGCCCGGCTCGAAGTCCGCGCCCTCGCCGACCCGCTCCACCGTGCCCGCGCCGTCGGAGCCGAGCACGAGCGGGAAGGCGTGCTCGACCGATCCGCGCATCGCGCCTTCGATGACCTTGAAGTCGAACGGGTTCACCCCCGCCGCGGCCAGGCGCACCAGCACCTCGCCGGGGCCCGGCTCGGGGACGGGCAGATCGGCGACGCCCGGTTCGGCGTCGAAATCGGTCACAACAACGGCATGCATGGACAACCCTTCCGTTCGGCCCGAATCTACACCGGTCCACGAGTGCGGTTCAGGCGTTCAGGCCTGCACGGCGGGCCCGGTGCACCGCGTTCGAGTACGCTGCACCCTGGCGCTGCACCCGGCGCAGCACAATAGAGCCCCGCGCGCCCCGCGGGCGCGAGCCCCCGCACAACCCGATCCTGCCCGAGGAGTGCCCCATGTCCTCATGGATGAACCGCGCCGTCCGCCGCGGGCGCATCCACGGCCGCCTCATGCTCGTCCTCGTCGCGGTCGTCGTCCTCGCCTCGGCCGCCGCGATCTGGCAGTTCAGCACGCTCCGCGACGGCCACGACCCCGACCTCGCCCGGTTCGACGACGAGGAGACGACCACCGAGAGCAGCGCGGCCGCCGCCGAGACCCCGGCGAGCAGCGCCCCGGCGCCGGCCTCCCCCACCGTCTCTGCGTCACCGACCGAGGCGGCCTCGAGCAGCGCCGCCCCGAGCGCACCGGCGCCGACCACCGAAGCCGTCGTCAGCGGCCCGCAGTGCACGGCTACCCTGACCCTCGACAACGAGTGGGGCGAGTCCGTCTCGGTCACGGTGACCGTCGCCGGCACCGGCACCGAACCGGTCGACGGGTGGGAGGTCCTGATCGGGATCGAGCACCTGAGCGTGACCGCGACCTGGGGCATCACCCACATCGAGGGCGAACGCTACGGCGACATCCTGTTCAACGCGGCCATCGACCCCGGCGACAGCGTCGACGCCAGCTTCCAGGCCGACGTGCAGGGAGACTACGAGATCCCCGCGACGGTGCCCTGCACGCCGGTCTGAGCGTTCATCCGATGTGGATGGTCGCGCGGTGGTGGACCGGGAAGTTCACCGAGTTCGCGATGAAGCAGTCCTTGCTCGCGTCGTGGTGCAGCGCCATCGCCCGGTCGGCCTTCTCGGGGTCGGCGATCGTGACGACCGGAGCGAGCGTCACCGAACTGAAGCGCCCGCCGTGCCCGTCCTCGGCCATGGTGCCGGTCGCGGTGTCCTCGTAGGCCGTGACGACCAGCCGCTCACGCGCGCACAGCGACAGGTACGTGAGCATGTGGCAGTCGGCGAGGCTGGCGACCAGCAGCTCCTCGGGGTTCCAGCGCTCGGGCTGGCCGCGGAACGCGGGGTCGGCGCTGGCCCGGATCACCGGCTTGCCGGCGGCGATGAGGTCGTGGTCGCGCCCGTAGGCGCGGTAGTTCGCGGTGCCTTCGCCGGTGTTGCCGGTCCAGCGCATCGTGATCTCGTAGTGGTGCTCGCGGCCGCTCATGGCGGGCTCCTTCCGGTGCGGGGGCGGGGCGTGGCCGAAATCGTAACCGAGGGGCGAGCAGTTCCGTGCGGCCTGCGGGAAGCCGCGGCCACCAGTGGCGGTAGCGGGAGTAGGCGTCGGGGTCGCGGTCGGCGAGGAGCGCGGCGAGCGCTGCGGCTTCGGCGGCGAGCCCGGTCCAGTCGTCGTCGGTGAGCGGCCGGAACGCGGTGGCCTCGATGCCTGCGGGGGTGGTGCGCCAGACGCCGGCGGCGCGGCCGTCGACGAGGATCATCGGGAGGACGTCGCCGTTGCTGCGGATCACGTGGGCGCGCAGGTCGGCGGGGATGGTGCGGCTGCGGTCGTGGTAGGCGAGGAAGACGTTGTCCCACATGGCCATCAGGCGCGGCGGCGCAGGCGTCTCGGGGTCGGGGATCGGGGCTTCAGGGAGGTCGTAGAGGGTTTCGCCCTGCGGGCCTTCGTGTTGGCGGAGCTGCCCGCCGAGGGCTTTGACGGCCTGCTTGACCCGGCCGCGCTGGACCATCGCGAACTGGGCGACGTCCGGGACCGTCGCGGGGCCGAATCCGGCGAGGTAGCGCAGGACCAGGTCCGCGAGCGCCCGGTCGGCGGCGTCGCGGTCGCCGAGCGCGGGCAGGTCCCGCGGGGCGAGGTAGGCGACCTTCTCGTTGAACCGCCACGGGCCGCCGAGCGGGACGCGCAGCAGCGGCGCGTACTGGCGGATGCCAGGCCAGGCGGCCTTCGCGGTGTCGGGGCCGAGCGTTTCGGCGAGACGGGCTTCGCAGTCGCGGGCCGTGCGGGTCTCGGCGGTGAAGGCGAGCATGTCGCCGCAGTGGCGGGCGGCCTCGGCCGCGGTGATGCCGGCTTCAGTGATGCGGCTGCCGAGTTTCGCGGCGTAGAGGGAGGGCTCGGTGGCCTCGCGGAACGGCCGGTAGTCCGCGGCGGCGACGGCGTGGAGGGTCATGCGGATCGGGTTGCCGCGCACCAGGTCGAATGCGGTGAAGGCGGCGTCGAGGTCGGCCGGGTCGAAGCCCTCGACGCGGTTCCACAGTCCGATGTAGGGGGACGCGGGCGACTGGGCCTGGACGGCGACGGCGGCGCGGACGGCGCCGACCACGTCGTTCGGCCGGCGCCGCAGGAGGGACTGCCGGTCGAGGGTCGCGCGGTTGAGGTGGTCGGCGGTGAGCTGCATGGGCGTCAGCGTCGCAGGTACTCGGCGAAGGTCATCGGGGGCGTCCCGGTGAGCCGCTCGACGTCGCCGGGCGCGGTGGCGAAGCGGGCCTCGCGCACGGAGCGGAACATGCTGGCGTAAGCCTCGATGAGCCATTCGGGCTCGCCGTCCGCGGCGAGGCGGGCGCGGTAGTCGGCGTCGTCGATCGGCTGGTAGCGCAAGGGTTTTCCGAGTGCCGCGGTCACGGCGGCGGCGATCTGGTCGCCGGTGAGGGCTTCGGGTCCGGTGAGGTCGACGACGCCTTCGAGGCGGGCGGTAGCGGCGGCGGCCAGCGCGCGAGAGACGTCCTCGCGGGCGACGAAGGAGGTGCCGGGGGCGCCGTCGCCGAGGGGCAGGACGAGTTCGCCGGTCGCCGTTGCGGTCTCGAGCCACGTGTCGGCGAAGAAGTCGGCGAAGACGCCAGTGCGGGCGAGGCAGTGGGGGCGGTCGGCGAGGAGCGCTTCGGTCTCGCGGTGGCCGGGCGCGTAGTAGAAGCGCGTGTCCGGGGCGATGTCGATGATGCTCGTGTAGACGATGTGGACGTCCGGGGCGCAGGCGGCGATGACGTTGCGGTGGTGCCGGGCCATGGTCTCGGCGATGCCGTCGCTGGAGACCATCACGAGCGTGTCGAGGCCGCGGAGCGCCTCGGCCAGGGAGGCGGGGTCGTCGTAGTCGGCGCGGCGGGCGGTGACCCCGGGCGGGAGGGCCTCGGGTCGCCGGGCGAGGGCGACGAGGTCGTCCCGTCCGGCGGCGCGGAGGTGGCGGATGACGCCCGAGCCTACGCCTCCGGTCGCGCCGGTGATGCCGATCATGTTGGCTCCGTTCAAGGTTCGGCCCCGGTCGCTGGTGCGGCCGGGGCGGGTGGGACTCCTATTGTGCCTGGTGCGAACGGCGGGGAGTCGAACGGAGGTGCGGTCAGGCGCGTCGGGGCCGGCTCCTGGCGGACCGGCCCCGGCGCCTCCGCGGGGATCAGGCTTTCGCGAGGTAGGCGATGCAGGAGTCGAGCAGCATCTGGCTGCCCTCCTTCGCCATGTCGTGCTCCTCCTTGGTGGCGCAGGTCTGCGAGATGGTGAGGCGGGTGCGGTCCTCGCCGAGGTCGACCAGGTCGAGGCGCATGACCTCTTCGCCGCCGCCGGGAGTGTCCATGCCCATGACGAGCAGTTCGTGCTCCTCGACCTCGATGTAGCGGCCGGTGATCGGGAACTCCTGGCCGTCGGGGGTGACGACGGTGGAGGCGTAGCGGCCGTTCGGCGTCGCGTCGAGGGACACCGAGCCCGGCTTCGAGTAGCTCCAGGCCTCGTACGGCTTCTCCTCGGTCCAGGCGGCCCAGACGGCGGCGATGGGCGCGTCGGCTTCGGCGGTGAGGGTGTAGGTGAGGCCGGTGTCGTTGGTGCTCATTGCGGTGCTCCTTGGTTCGTGTCGTTCGGTGTTATGCCCGTTAAGACGCCGCGGCCGCGCCGGATTCATCGCCGCCGCGAAAAGAATTCTCGGGTCCTCGGCGGGTGGCGCGCGTCTGGGAGAATCTGAGCCATGGACGTCGAGATCACCTTGACATCCTCTCCGCCCTGAAGACGGGGATTCCCGGCTTTCGGGCGGCCGCTACAGCAGCCCGGCTACGGGTGGGTTCCTCGTTCTTCCCTCACGGGGTTTCGGAGTCTGCCAGGTCTCCCTGGTCTGACGTCTCCTCCAGAGGTGCTCGGAGATCACGGTCTAGCTCCTCGCCGACCTGGGGACCGCCCGGCCACCGGGAACCCGCTTGGTCCTGCGCCGGGGCGGGCGTAGGTTCGGAGCCGGAGAGTCCACAGACCGGGAGTCGAGGTTCGAGCAATGGGAAAAACGTATCCGGCGATCAGCGGCCGCCTGCGCGAGTTCATCGAGGCGCAGCCGGTGTACTTCGTGGCGTCCGCGCCCCTCGCCGAGGACGGCCACGTCAACCTCTCCCCCAAGGGCCACAACGGTTCACTTCAAGTGCTTGACGAGCAGACCGTGGCGTACCTCGACTTCGGCGGCTCCCACGCCGAGACCCACGCGCACCTGCGCGAGAACGGCCGCATCACCCTCATGTGGTGCGCCTTCTCCGGGCCGCCCAATATCGTGCGCGTCCACGGCACCGGCGAGGCCGTCTACCGCGACGACCCGCGCTTCGCGGAGCTGATCCCCCGCTTCGCCGAGGCGGACGGTCCGGGCGTGCGGGCCGTCATCGTGGTGCGCGCCAAGCTCATCACCGACACCTGCGGGTACGCCGTGCCGATCATGGAGTACCGCGAGGAGCGGCCGCTGCTGCGCCAGTTCCTGGGACGCAAGAGCGACGACGAGTTCGCCGCGTACTGCGAGTCCAAGGAGCACAACGCGACCAGCCTCGACGGCCTCCTCGCGCTACCGCTGCCCCTGCCCGCCCGCAAGGACTGAGCGCGCCGAAGGGCCGCACCGGAACCGGTGCGGCCCTTCGCGGCGCCTAGTCGACGAGCGCGTCCAGGTCGACGGCGTTCTTCGCCTCGTCCGTGCGCGCGGTCCGCACCTCCGGGGGCGTCTCCTGCGGGTCCAGGAGCGCCAGCGCCTGGTTGACCTCCACGAAGGGGCGCATCCGCCGCTCGTAGCGGGCGAACGCCAGTTCGTGGTCGCCGGTGCGGCCGAGTTCGAGGGCGAGGACGTACGCGCCGACGAGGGCGAGGCTGGTGCCCTGGCCCGAGATGGGCGCGGCGCAGTGGGCGGCGTCCCCGATGAGCGTCACGCGCCCCGCTGACCAGGTGTCCATGCGGATCTGGGCCATGGCGTCGAAGTAGAAGTCGTCGGCCTTCCACATGCGCTCGAGGAAGCCCGGGACCTCCCAGCCGAAGCCGGTCACGTGGTCGGCGACGAGCTGCTTCTGCGCCTGGACGTCCCGGTAGTCGTACTCGATCGGGTCGGAGCCGAAGCCGAGGTAGATGCGCAGTTCGGCGTTGTCGCGGACGGTCATGACCGCGCCGCCGGTGATGCCGTCGTTGAACCAGGTCTGCCATTTGTCGAGGCCGAGGTAGTTCTCCTGGCTGAAGACGCCGAGGTAGGTGCCGAGGTGGTTGAGGTAGTCGGATTCGGGGCCGAAGGCGAGCTTGCGGGTGTTGGAGTGGAGGCCGTCCGCGCCCACGACGAGGTCGAAGCGGCGGGGCGCGGCGCGCTCGAACTCCACGGTCACGCCGTCGGCCTCCTGGTGGAGGGCGGTGATGGAGTCGTCGAAGAGGTACTCGATCCCTTGGGTCCGCTCGTGGACGAGGTCGACGAGGTCCTCGCGGAGGATCTCGATGTCGTCGGAGTCCAGGCTGCCGGAGGAGAGTGCGAACTCCTCGGAGCGGAAGACCTCGTTGCCTTCGGGATCGAGCATGCTCATGCCGTTGGTGTGGTTCTTGAGCGCGTTGGCGCGGTCTTCGAGGCCCATGCGGCGCAGCACCTGGAGGGCGGCGCCGCGGACGTCGACGGCCTGGCCGCCGCGGCGCAGCCGCGGGGCACGCTCCACGACGACGGGGGTGAGGCCCTGCTCGCGGAGCCAGTAGGCGAGGGCGGTGCCGGCGATGCTGGAGCCGGAGATCAGAACGGTGCGGTTGCTGGCGGCGGTCATGGGGTTCCTCCGGGTACGTTGTACTGGGTTGACTGGGACTACCGTATGGAAACCGGCCCTGACCTGCAAATACGCCTCCGAACTGCCCTAGTACAGATGGCGTTCCGGGGGTGGGGTGCGGCTAGGATCTGTCGTAGTACAGATCAGAGGGAGGGCCGCCGTGGCCGAGTCGACCGAGCCGCCGTACGTGCGCATCGCCGCCGAGCTGAGCAGGCGCATCGCCGACCGGGAGCTGGCTCCGGGCGACAAGGTGCCGTCCACGCGGCAGGTCGCCCAAGAATTCGGTGTGGCGCTGGCCACAGCGACGAAGGCGCTGGACGTGCTCCGCGCCGAGGGCCTGGTGATCACGCGCCCGCGCTCGGGCACAGTGGTCGCGCCGCGGCGCGCCGCCAAGGGCGGCGAGGCCGCGGAACTGACCCGGGAGCGGCTGCTCGCGGAGGCGATCGAGATCGCCGACGGCGAAGGGCTGGAAGCGGTCTCGATGCGGGCGGTGGCCAGCCGGTGCGGGGTGGCGCCGATGTCGCTGTACCGGTTCGTGGAGGACAAGGACGAGCTGGTGGCCGCGATGGCGGACACGGTCTACGGCTCCGCGCCGTTCGACCGCGACCCGGGCGCGCCGTGGCGGTCCCAAGTGGAGTCGCTGGCGCGGGAGCTTTGGCGGCTGCACCGCGCCCACCCCTGGCTCGGGCGGACCCAGCCGCTCACCCGGCCCCTGCCGCTGCCGAACATCATCCGGCTCGGGGACCGCCTGCTCGGCGCGCTCGAGGAGCTGGGACTGCCGCCGAAACTGCTCATGGACGTGCATGTGCTGCTGTTCAGCCATATCGTGGGCCTGGCCGGGAACTTCGAGGCCGAGGACGAGGCGGCTTCGGAGACCGGTCTGTCCTCTGAGGAGTGGACCGATCTCCAGTACCTGCCGCGGACCGGCGACTCGGCGTTCATGGTCGACGTACCGCACTTCGCCAAGCTCTTCGGTGAGCTCGGTGCACTGCCAGGGGGGTACGACCTCGACCTCGACGGCCTCTTCGAGCTGGGTCTAGGCCTGCTCCTCGACGGCGTCGAGGCCCTGGCCGCGCGCCTGAAGACCGCGCGACCGGACGCCTAGCGGGTCCTGAACACCGAAGGAGCGCCACCATGAGCAGGAACATCACCACCGCGGCCGTCATCGGCGGCGGCATCGCCGGGCCCGTCGCCGCGGCGGCCCTGCGCCTCGCCGGCATCGAGGCCACCGTGTACGAGGCGTACCCGGCCGACGCGCCCGGCGCCGGCGGCACCCTCGCGCTCGCCCCCAACGGGCAGCGGGCCCTGGAGCACATCGGCGCGGCCGCGCCGCTCGACGCGGTCGGCTACCCGATCCACCGCACGGACATGACCATCGGCAACCGCAAGCGGTTCACCATCCCGAGCCTGCCGGACGTCGGGCCGCTGCGCCTCCTCCACCGCGCGGAGCTGCACCGGGTCCTGCGGGAGCGGGCCGCAGCGCTCGGCGTCCGCTTCGAGCACGGCAAACGCCTTGCGGACGTGCGGGAACGCCCCGAATCGGTCACGGCCGAGTTCGCGGACGGCACCGAGGCCGAAGCGGACCTCCTCATCGGCTGCGACGGCGTCCACTCCACCGTCCGCGGCCTGATCGACCCCGCCAACCCCGGGCCGAAGTACACCGGGATGATCGGCTTCGAGGCCGGTACCGACCACGACGCGCCCACCCCGCCCGGCCTGATGACCTTCGCGTTCGGCAGGCGCGGCTACTACCTGTACTGGGCGCGCCCCAGCGGCGGCGCCCGGTGGGGCGTCAACCTCCCGATGCCGCATCCGCTGCCCGCCAAGGAACTCCGCCAGACCTCCAATGAGGAGTGGATGGCGCGGCTGCTCGAGGTCTACGGCGAGGACGACCCCGGCGCCCGGCTGCTGCGGGCCACCGCGCCCCAGGACCTGCAGATCAGCGGGTCCCTGTACCTCATGCCGAAGGTCCCCTCATGGCACCGCGGCCGCATGGTCCTCGTCGGCGACGCCGTGCACGCCCCTTCGAACAGCTCCGGGCAGGGCGCCTCGCTCGCGATCGAGAGCGCGATCGAACTCGCCCGGTGCCTGCGCGACCTCCCCTACGAGCGCGCGCTCCCCGCGTACGAGGCGCTGCGCCGCTCCAGAGTGGAGCGCATCGCCGCGGGCGCGGCGAGGTCGAACGCCGTCAAGGCCCCCGGTCCGTTCGCGCAGGCGCTCATGCCGCTCATCATGCCGCTGTTCATCAAGACCGTGATGAACCCGGAGAAGACCCTCGGCCCGGCGCAGCGCCACCGCATCGACTGGGACGCCACGGCCTGAGCGCACCACCCTCCGAGTACGGCACGGCATGCGGAAGGCGGGGCCGCTTCGCGTTCGCGGGGCGGCCCGGTGTCCACGGGGGCGGCATTGGCCTGGGATGAGAAGCCGGTGTCGGGGCGGTAGCAGCCGGCCCCTTGGTCAGACGGACAACCCCTTCACGAGCGAGTCGAAGGCGCGCCGCCAGTGGGCGTCCGCCTCGGCCCTGTCGCCGAGGGCGCCGCGCAGTTCGAGGCTGCACAGGCCGTGGGCCATGGCGTTGAGCTGCACGGCGATCGGATAGGCGCCGAGATCGGCGAAGACTCCGGCGTCGATGCACCGCCCGCAGGCCTCCACCAGGGCGTCGAACGTGGGCCGAATGCGCTCGGCCACTTCGGCGTCGGGCTGGAACTCCGGCACCGGGCGGCCGAACATGAGCTCGTACAGGTGCGGGTTGGCGCGGGCGTTGGCCTGGTAGGCGTCGCCGAGCGCGAGCAGGTCAGCCAGCGGGTCGCCGGTGCGCGGCACCGCCGCGAACGCGGCCGTGAGCCGGTCGAACCCCTCCAGGAACATCTCCCGCACCAGACCCGCCTTGTCGCCGAAGAGGCTGTAGACGGCGGTGGTCGAGGTGCCGGTCTCCTGCGCGACCCGCCTGGTGCTCAAGGCGGCCGGTCCCGCTTCGGCGAGCAGCCGCCCGCCCGCGTCGATGAGTTCGCGCCGCAGCGTCTCGTAATCGCGTTTCCTTGGTCGGGCCATGTTGACAAGCGTATCGTAACGTGGTTACATAACAGTGTTACTAAACATCGAGGCAGCGCTGCCGAACACCAAGACCAGGAGCACCCCATGTCTGACCTCAACGTCGTCCTCGGCGCCACCGGAGCCATCGGCAAAGCCGTCGTCGCCGAGCTCACCGCCCGCGGCCGCGAAGTGCGCGCCGTCAGCCGCAATGCCGAAGGCCCGCAAGGCTTCCGCGCGGATATCACCACCGCCGACGGCGCCGCCGCGGCCTGCGAGGGCGCGGCCGTGGTCTACCAGTGCGCGCAGCCGCCCTACGCCGAGTGGGCCCAGGAGTTCGTCGGCCTCACCGACACCGTCCTCACCGCGGTCGAGAAGTCCGGGGCGCGGCTCGTCATGGCCGACAACATGTACATGTACGGGCCCGTCGAAGGGCACCTCCACGAGGGCCTGCCGAACGCCGCCGCGTTCCCGAAGGGCCGGGCCCGCGCCCGGGTCGCCGAGATGATCCTCAACGCCCACAAGGAGGGCCGGGTCAGCGCGAGCATCGGCCGCGCCTCCGACTACTTCGGACCCGGAGGCCTCAACACCACCCTCGGCCCGCAGATCTTCGCCGCCGCGGCCGCAGGCAAGACCGCCCGCTGGATGGGCGAGCCGAACGAGCCGCACACCGTCTCCTACCTGCCCGACGTCGCCGCCGGACTCGTCACCCTCGGCGAGCACCCGAAGGCCGACGGGTACGCCTGGCACCTGCCGGTCGCGCCGCCGACCACCGGCGCCGAGTTCCTGGAACTCGTCTGGCGGGCCGCCGGCGGGAAGCCCAAGAGCGCCGCGGTCGGCCGCGGCATGCAGCGCCTCATCGGCGCGTTCAACCCGATCGTCAAGGAACTCGGCGAGACCTGGTACCAGCGCGACCGCGCCTGGATCGTCGACGACACCGCCTTCCGCGCCGCCTTCCCCGATCACGTCCAGGTCACCCCGCTCGACCAGGCGATCGCCACCACCGTGGCCTGGTTCCAACGGCAGGGCTGATTCCCCCGAAACCGCTCAGACCGCCCGAACCGCTCCGTAGACTGCGCACACTCACCGTCTGCATTGGAGGGGTCATGACGCAGGAGTACGGACCGGGCGCGCAGGTCAACATGCCCAGAGAGATGAACGGACTCGCCATCGGCGCGTTCGTGCTCTCCATCGTCGGGCTCTGCAGCCCGCTGGGCATCCTCGCCCTCATCCTCGGCTACGTCGCCAAGAGCCAGATCAAGTCCCGCAACAACTCCGGCAGCGGCCTCGCCACCACGGCGATCATCCTGGGCTGGCTCTCCATCATCGTGATCCTCGCGTTCGTCGTCGCACTGGCCGTCGGCGGCTGGGACACCTGGTCGGACCGCATGGAGGACTACAAGAACGACTACGACAACTGACGGGCGAGACCGCAGCCACGCGACGACGGAAGAGGTCCCTTTGCAGGCCAGACGCACACTCGCCCGAGCCACCGCCACCGCCCTCACGGCCGCCGCCGCCCTCGCCTGGGCACCGCACGCCGCCCCGGCCGCCGAGCCGCCGCAGTACCGGGCCGACCAGATCGGCCAGCGCGAGCCCGCCGACATCGCGCTCGCCCCGGGCGCCGCGCAGACGGTCGCGCACCCGGAGGCGGCGTTCATCAAGGTCCGCTTCGACCGGGTCGAGCTCGGCCCGCAGGACACGCTCACCGTCGCGAGCCCGGACGGCACTGAGTCCTATGTATATGGTGCCTCCGACGTCGAGGACGGCGGGCTGTGGGCGCTCTCGATCGAGGGCGAATCCGCGGCGGTCCGGCTCGACGACGCCGAAGACGGCACGGCCGCAACGGCGCACATCGCCGAGTACTCGCGGGGGCTCAACGAGGCCGAGCTCGCGAGCCGCCCGGGCGCGGCCCGGGAGGAGAGCATCTGCGGACGCGACGACTCGCTCCACGCCGTCTGCTACCAGGAGACCGACCCGGCCGCGTACGGCGCGAGCCGCTCTGCCGCGCGCCTCCTCATCGGCGGCGAGTCGTACTGCACCGGCTGGATCGCCGGGAACGACCGGCTCATGACGAACAACCACTGCTTCAATTCGAGCGCCAAAGCGCGTGTGACCGAGGTGCAGTTCGGGTACGAGTGCATCAGCTGCGCGGGCGGCACGATTCGGACGCCGGTGAAAGTGAGCGGTGCCGAAGTCCTCGTCACGGACTGGGACCTGGACTTCACGCTCTTCACCGTGTCCGAGCCGGAGCGGATCGCGCACCTGCCCGCGCTGGAGGTCAGCGCGACGCCGGTGGGTCTGTACGACAAGATCTTCATCCCCGAGCACCCCGGCGGGGGGCCGCTGCGGATCGCGTCGGCCAGTTCGTCCGAGCCTGCCGGGCTCGGCTCGAACTGCATGGTCGGCGACGTGCGCCGCAGCGGGCGCGCCCCGGGGACGGACTTCGCGTACCGGTGCGACACCGAGGGCGGGTCGTCGGGTTCGCCGGTGATCAGCCGCGCGACCGGCCAGGTCGTGGGCATCCACCACTTCGGAGGGTGCCCCAACCAGGCCGTGCGGATGGACCTGATCCACCCGCTGATAGCGCCCTATCTGAACTGAACGGAGCTGACGTGAGCGAGGAGACGACCGACGCCGCGGAGGAGCCCGAACCGCGGCGGCGCAAGGGCGTATGGCACGTGGTCCGCTGGGTCCTCGCCGCTCTCGCGTGCGTGCTCGCGGTCGTGGCCGTCACCGGATCGGTGGCGGCCTACTACGCGCGGCTCGAGCTGCTCGACACGGACCGGTTCACCGAGCGGACCGCCGTGATCGCGGAGGACGAGCAGGTGCAGGCCGGGATCTCGGCGCTCATCGCCCGCGAGATCGAGCAGGCGCTGGACGTGGAGCAGATCTCGGCCGAGGCGAACGCGTGGATCGGCGCCGAGACGGCGCCGGCGCTCGTCGAGTCGCTGGTGGCTTCGGCGGTCGAGACCCTGAAGGGCTACATCCAGAACGAGGTCGACGCGTTCGTGGCGAGCCCGGAGTTCCTGGAGGTGTGGGACACGGCGGTGCGCGAGGCGCACAGCTCGCTCGTCTCGGCGCTCGAGGGCGAGAACGCGGGGGCGATCCAGGCGGAGGGGAACACCCTCACGCTCGACCTGGGGAAGGTCGTGGCGGTCGTCAAGGAGCGGATGGTCGAGGCGGACGTGGCGCTCGCCGAGGACATCCCGGCGGTGGAGGCCGACTACGTGCTGCTCGACTCGGAGCAGGTGCCGGAGCTGCAGCGCACGGTGGACCGGCTGGAGTGGGCGGCGACCTGGCTGCCGTGGATCGCGGTGGGGCTCCTGCTGGTCGGGTTGATCCTGATGCCGCGCCGCTGGGTGGCGGTGCTCGTGGTGGGCGCGCTCGCGGCGGTGCTCGCGGGTGCGGCGCTGTGGGCGGTCGCCGAAGGGCGGCCGATCTTCATCGAGAACGCGGGCGATGCGGCGTTCGCGCCGATCACCTACGACGCGTTCACCAGCGGGCTGCGCTCGACGTACACGCTGATGCTGTGGGTCGGGGCGGCGCTGGCGGTGGTGGCGCTCGTAGTGCTGTTCCTGCGCCGCAGGCGCGCAGAGGCCCAGTAACGAATCTCGGCCGCTCTCCCTTGCGAGGCAAGGGAGAGCGGCCGTGTCGTTTCGGTTCCTTAAGGGGTGGGGCTGCACTTCGGGGTGATGCCGAACTTGTAGCCCTTCGCGGCCAGCTGCGGGAGCGCGATTTCGAGGGCCTCTACGGTCTGCGAGCGGTCGCCGCCGCCGTCGTGCATGAGCACCACGTCGCCGGGGGTGGCCCCGAGCAGGACGTTGACGATCGCGTCGACGCCCGGCCGGTCCCAGTCCCTGGTGTCCTCGTTCCACAGCTGCCGCTGCAGGCCTGCGGCGGTGATCGCCTGGTTGACCGTGGTGTTGTGGGCCCCGTAGGGCGGGCGGAAGCAGTTCACCTCGGCGCCGTGGCTCTCGAGCAGGTTCTGGGTGCGGCCGATCTGCGAGTCCATCTGGGCGCGGGTCAGGGTGGTCATGTCCGGGTGGTCCCAGGTGTGGTTGCCGAGCGTGTGGCCGCCGTCCAGGATCGCGTCCACGCGGGCGGGGTCGCGCTGGGCGTTCTGGCCGAGGAGGAAGAAGGTCGCCTTCGCGTTGTTCGCCTCTAGGACCTCGAGGATGTCGTCGGTGTAGGCGCCGCCGGGGCCGTCGTCGAAGGTCAGGAAGATCTGGCCGTTCCAGGGGTCGTCCGCCGCGGCGGGTGCGGGGGCGCTCGCCGGGGCGGCGTCCTGGGCGTTGGCGGGGGCGGCGAGGAGGAGGGAGGCGGCGATCGCAGCAGCGGCGACCACCGAGAGGCGAAGAAGGTTCATCCACTCATCGTGGCGTGTCGCGCTTTGTCGCGCAACGAGGGAGATCTCACGTAAGTCGCTTGTGTACCAAGACAACCAACCGGCGAGGCCGGAGCGTATCAGCCGCCGGGGAGTTCCCCGCCGCGCTGGGCGGCGGCGGCGACGGCGGCCCGGATCGCCTCGTCCACATTCGACTCGTCGAGGGAGGTCAGGGCGGCTTCGGTGGTCCCTCCGGGCGTGGCGATCCGCTCCAGGAGCGCGGCGGGCGGCTCGTCCGAGTCCTGCAGGTGCAGGCACGCGCCGAGCAGCATCTGGTCGACCAGGACGCGGGCGTCGACCGGGTCCATGCCGCCGTCCACGGCGGCGTTCGTCATCGAGTCGGCGAGGTAGTACAGGAACGCCGGGCCCGAACCGGCAACGGCCGTAACGAGATTCATCATGGACTCTTCGGCGATCACGGTGACCCCGATGCGGTCGAACAGGTCCTCGATCTCGGTCAGGTCGGTGCCCTCGGGGGCGGCCAGCGCGGTGGCCGCCCGGCGGGCGCGCGCGGCGATGTTGGTCATCGCGCGGACGGCCGTGATGCCGGCGGGGAGGCGCTCGGCGAGCCTGGCGAGGGGCACACCGGCGGCGAGGGAGACGACGACCGCGTCGGGCGAGAGGGAGGGGCCGATCGCGGAGAGCAGGGGGCCGACTGCGACGGGCGGGACGGCGATGATCACGACGTCCGCGTCGGCGACGGCACTGGGATTGTCGGTGCCGACCTCGACGCCGTACGCGTCGGCCAGGCGGGCGGCGCGGTCGGCGGGCAGGGCGGTGGCCCAGATCTGGGCGGGCGGCAGTCCGGAGTCGATCAGCCCGGCGAGGACCGCCTCGCCGAGATGGCCCACGCCGAGCAGCGCGATGTCCATGTCCTCACCTCCGTGTCAGCGCTCCACTGTCCGAAATCTACGGGCCGGGCCTCCCGGGGACCGGGAATCGGGGGAAATGCCGCTTACGCGGCTTTCTCAGGTGGCGCTTGCAAATCGTACGTGTGTGCTATCGGCGAGGTTAGCGAGCCCTGAATGCGCGCTCGCCGCGACGCTGCCGATCCGTGAGTTTGCGCTCTCGGCGACGCTCGCGAGCCGTCAGCGCGAACTGCAGGCGTCGCGCATGGTGTCCATGAAATGGTCGGTGGCGCGCGACTGCAGGAACCGGGCGACCGGCGCCCCGAGTCGCGCGGCGGTGGTGCCGGGCACGGAGAAGGACCGCAGGGAGAAGCGGACGCGGCCGTCGATCGCCTCGAGGAGGAACCCGGCCTCGCCGCGTTCGGGGTGGCCGGGCATGGAGCCGTAGCCGAACCCGGTGCGGCCGGGTGTTTCCTCGGCCCACACGACCTGGCACGGGATGCGCAGGACCCCGGCGAAGCGGAGCGTGACCTCGACTCCGGGGGCGGCGCGGTCGGCGGTCGACTCGGGGTGGAGGCCGCACCGTTCGTGCAGGCCCCAGGTCATGAGCACTTCAGCGGCCTCTGCGAAGGGCGCGTCGAGGTCGACCGAGCGGAGGAGGTGGCGGTAGCCGGGCGGGAGCGGCCCGGCACGGGTCGCGCCGGCCTCGGGGTAGTTGACCTTGAACTCCACGGTCAGTCCACCGCCGTGCCCGCGGCGAGGGCGGGGTTGAGGACCTGGAAGAGCAGGTGGTCCTGCCACCTCCCGGCGATCTTGAGGTACGCGGGGGCCATGCCGATCGGCTCGAAGCCGTTGCGCTGCAGCACCTTCTGCGAGGCGTGGTTGTCGACGAGGGTCTCCGCCTGGACCCGCAGGAGCCCCAGGTCCTCGAACGCGATCCGCTTCGCGAGCCGCACGGCCTCGGTCGCGACGCCGCGCCCGGCGGCGGACTTCGCGACCCAGTAGCCGGTGCTGCACGAGCGGAAGTACGGGCCGCGCACGATCGAGTTGAGGAAGATCTGGCCCGCGACCCGTCCGTCGTCCTCGATCGCATAAGTGAGGCCGGTGCCGGCCTCGGCGCGGGCGAACGCGGCCTCGATCGCCTCGCGCACGCCCGCGGCGGTGTACGAGGCCTCGCCCCTCTCGGGTTCCCAGGGCGCGAGGTGGTCCCGGCTCTCGCGTCGCAGCGCCGCGATCGGCTCCGCGTCCTCGAGCGCGATGGGGCGAATGGTGATCATGGTTTGATTCTGCCGCGTCGCGGACGCGCCGGGGGTACGGGTGCGGACATCGACCGACCCCGATGGGAGCGCGGTTGCGGCATACTGAGTCTGCAACCATTCGGAACCACCCTCGGACCACACCCCTCAGCGACACGGCAACGGAGCCACCAGTGCCCGCAGCAGTACCCGACCGGACCGAACCGAACGACACACCTGAAGCACCGCAACCGGACTCGACCGGACCGAAGCACAAGGCCGAAACGGACGAGGGCGCCATCGCGCGCGCGGTCGCCGATGCGATCCGGCGGGCCGCGCCCGCGATCACCGGCATCGGGGTGCTCCTGCTCTGCCTCGAACTCCTCATCGGAGCGGTCCCGCCCGCGTGGCGCACCGTGCTCATCATCATCGGCATCGCACTCGCGGCCGGCTCCTGGCTGTGGGACCTGCTCTATCCGAGCAACGGGAAGCGCCGCCGGATGGTCGCCGTGATCGTGGGTGTCAGCGTGTTCTTCCTGGTCGTCGGCTACATCCTGAACCCGGCGGGGAGCCGGATGCTGGATCGGCTCGTCGACTGCGCCGACCCGGTCGAACTCACCGTGCTGACGCCGGTGGACGGCGCCGCCGGATTCGCGAAGGCCATCGCCGACTTCAACCGCGCGAACGTGGACGACAACAAGTGCCGCGAGGCGAACGTGACCGCCTACAGCGCACCCTGGCCGCAGGTCGAGCAGGCGATGGCCGAGGGCTGGAAGCTCTCCAGCGAGGATGGTGATGAGAACGAGGAGAGCGAGGAGGACGAGGAGGACGAGGAGTCCACGCAGTTCGAGTCGCTGCGCGACGTCGGGCCCCGCCCCCACTTCTGGATCGCCGAATCGCGGACCCAGGTCGAGCTCGCCTACAAGCAGATCGACGCCTCCGAACTCAACTACGAGGTCTTCGAGACCGACGACGCCGCGCCGATCGGCCGCACCCCGCTGGTCCTGGCCGTGCCGTCCAAGGCGCTCGGCGACGGGTTCAACGGCGACGAGCGGACCACCGAGCGGCCCCTGGCCGACCTCATCACCGAGCTCGACGAATCCCTGGGCACCCCGGTCCTCAGGTCGGACCCAGCCGTGGCCACTTCGAGTCTGCTGTTCCTGCGCGCGCTCTACGGCCCGGACGCCGAGCCCAGCGCCGCGGGCACCCGTGTGGACAAGCTGCTCGCCGACATGGCCGCCTCCGAGGGCTACGCCGCATCCACCAGCGACACCGACCTGCTCTGCGACCTCGCCCGCACCCAGGGCGCGAACCCCGAGGTCGCGGTGCTCACCACCGAGGCGGCGCTCGCCCGCTACAACAATGGCGACTCGCTCGGCAACGGCTGTGCGCTCACCGAGACCGGCCGCTCCGGATTCGCCCCGGTCTACGGCACCCACTTCGGCTCGCTCGACTACCAGGGCGTGTACCTCGGATGGGACAGCCACATGGAAAAGGAGCGCATGGAGGTCGCCGACAAGCTGCAGGCCTGGCTCGCGGGCCGGGACGACCGCTGGAACCCCACGCAGATGGGCATACGCGACGAGCACTACAACGGCGGCAGTATCGAAGGGGGCGACGAGTTCGAAACCGCGTTCGAGGTCCAGGCCGATCCGATCAGCGCCGGCGAGTTGGAGGACCTGCGGGACGTCTACGGCGACAACCGGCTCCCCACCACCGTGCTGCTCGCCATCGACCACTCGGGCACCATGAACACGCCTGTGAGCGGCGGGCGGACCCGCTTCGAGCTCGCTGCCGACGGCGTCGCGACAGCGCTGCAGTACCTCGGCGCAAATACAGAGGACCAGGCAGCACTGTGGACGTTCCCAGGTCCGGGCAGCGAGCCGCACGATGTCGTGTTCGGCATGACCGCCGACCCCGGCGACGACGCGGCCGGGATGCTCGCCGCCACCGCCCCCACCTCCGGAGTCGACCTGCACCAGACCGTGGTCGACGGTATCGCCGAGCTCGACGCCGCCGGCAGCACCGAAGGGAATAACGCCATGGTGGTGCTCACCGACGGGGACGACACCGACACCTCCGCGACCACAGTGGAGGATGTGGAGGCGGCGCTCGACGACTCGGAGGCGCACCTGTACCTGATCGCGGTGGGCGAGGTCTCCTGCCGATCCGCGAACTTCGCGAACCTGGTCGTGGACACCCGCGTCACCTGCCTGGAAGCCGAGGAGGAGCAGATCACCGTGACGTTCGACAGCCTGTTCAACCAGTTGTGGAGCGGCAATGACTGACAAGAAACCGCTCCGCAGGACGGTGGCCCGCCGCACCTTGTTCGAGGCGGTCGGCGGGTTCCTCGCCGCCGGCGCGATCGGCGGCGCCTACATGCTCGGAAAGCGCGAACCCGGCAGCGATTGGGAGAACCTCCACGGTGAGCGACTGCAGCTCTGGGCCTCCCAGGACGCGACCGCCAACGGACAGCGCCGGCTCCTCATCGACCAGTGGAACGCCTGGCACGACGGTCACCAGGTGGAGATGGTGGAGCTGCCGCCCATCGCCGACCTGCAGTACAGCGCGATCCACGCCGCGCTCCAGGCCAAGGACGAAGGCGTCGACATCGTGGACCTCGACGTGCCCTGGATAACCGAGTTCGCCGCGGCCGGCCACCTGGTGCCCTTCGACGACCGCGACGCCAAGGGGTTCCTCGAACACCCCTTGGCAGCCGGAAAGGTCGAGGGCGGACTCTACGCACTGCCGTTCAACACCAACGTGGGCATGCTCTACTACCGCAGGGGCGACAAGTCCGACCACGCGAACGGCATCCTCACCGCCGACGAGGCCGACTCCCTCCGAACCTGGGACGACCTGGCCGACGCCATCAGTACGATCCTCACCAGCGGGAACAATTTCCGCGGCGGCATCGCCATGCAACTGGCTTCCTATGAGGGCTTCACCGTCAACGTCTGGGAATACCTGCTGGCCAACGGGATCGAACTCAATGACAAAGAAGCCGGCACGATCGACTTCCGAGGGAACGAGGCCCGCACCCTGCTCGGCGACCTCGCCCGGAGCCTTCACGAACAGGTGGAGACGGGCAAGTACCTGATCCTTCCGGATGCACTGCAGCACAACGAGGACGAGTCCCTAGCCGCGTTCCAGAACGGAGACGTCCCGTTCCTGCGGCACTGGCCGCAGGCGATCCGGACCCTGGAGTGCGGGGCGTTCACCGGAGAGGCCGCGTCCACTGCGTTCAAGGTCGGCGTCGTGCCGATGCCCGGCGGGGTGCTCGGCGGCGGGAGCCTCGCGGTGAGCGCGTACTCCCAGCGCAAGCAGGTCTCCCGGGACCTCGTCAGGTTCCTGACCGGCCCCGCGAGCCAGCAGCTGCTGTTCGAGCGCGGCGGCTTCGCGGCCACCCGGCACGAGCCGTACTTCGACGCGATGGCCCAGATAGAGAACGGCATCCCGGCCTCGGGCAGCGACTGCGAGTCCGTGGGCGGACCGCGGAGCGAGGCCGAGGCGCTTTACCGGGCGCTCACCGCCGGCGAACCCGGCCAGCGGCCCAGAGAGCGGCGCTACACGCAGTTCAGCCGCGCGTTCCGCGATTTCCTGCACCCCAGGCTCAGCCAGGACGGCGCCCCCGAACTGGACGACCTCGCTTCGCTCCTTGAGAAGGCCCTCGAAGGCAAGTGAACGCCTAGGGGCTTTTTGGGCCGGGCAGCGGCCGGCGGGGTCGCTCAGACACCCCTAGTCCCGCAGGTCGAGGGTGTACCAGTCCAGGACCCGGCCGTCGGGTTCGCTGCGGCGCTGCAGGAACGCGAAACCCGCCCGGGCCGCGACGGCCGCCGAGCGGGTGTTCGCCGGTTCGCAGCGGATGACCGCCTCCTTGCAGCCGATCGCCGCCGCGTACGAGCAGGCGAGGATCACCGCGCGGGTGGCCAGGCCGCGGCCGCGCCACTGCGCGTACAGCCCGTACGCGAGGTTCGCCTGGCCCTCGCGCAGGTAGTACTGGCCGGTCTGGACTTCCACGGTCCCGGCGAGCGCGAGGTCGTCGCCAACGCGGATGCCGAAGTGGTGGAACGGCCCGCCGTCGCTCCACCACCGGGCGCAGCGCTCCAGGTGGTCGCGCAGGCCCTCCGGGGTCGAGGGGTCCCCGCCGAGCCAGCGCACCAGCTCCTCGTCCTCCCCTGCGTAATGGGCCTCGAAGTCGCCGGGCCCGAGCGGGAGGAGCGTGACCGTGCCGTCGGTGAGCGCCTCGTGCATGCCCTCAGCCTTGCGCAATCCCCGCCCTCCCGCAACGGATTCAGCGGGTGCGGCGCAGCGCGAACCAGCCGAGGACCGCGATGAGGAGCACGGCGGCCGTGTTGTGCCCGTACTTCGCGACCGGGTCGACGTCGCCGATCGGCGTTGCCAGGAACCCGGTGAGCGCCTGCGAGAGCAGCGCGCCGATCGCGATCGCGGTGACCTGGCGGCGGCCCCATGCGGTCGAGCGCGCGAAGTAGGCGGCGGCGAGGCCGGCGGCGCACAGCATCCCTGCGGTGACGGCGACCCAGGCCCAGGTCTCGTACAGCCCGAACGAGAACACCGCGACCGCCGAGGCGGCGACGAGCACCCACAAGGGAGGGATGCGCCGTTCCACGCGGACGGCCTTCCTGCGGCCGAACGCGAGCGCGAGCACGATGAGCAGTGCCGCCACCGCGCCCGCACCCGCGAGTTGGCCGGCCGAGGCGTGGTCGGTCTCGGTCTCGTAGTGCCAGTCCAGGACCATCCAGGCCCCGGCCAGGTACAGCAGCACGGTCACGATCAGCCCGAACGGCCGCAGCCACGGGCGGTCGGCGGACCGGGGCCCGAGGCCCTCGACCACGGCGATCGGGGCGGCGAAGCTCATGATCATGTGCCCGAGCACGAACGTGAGCGCGGTCGAGGCCGCGAATCCGAACGCGGGGATCCAGGTGGGCCCGACCAGCTCCTGCCAGTAGTCGATGCCGCGGTAGTCCTCGGAGAACATCGACTGGTCGATGATCCCGGCCTGCACGACTCCGAGCGCCGCCGCGATCGCGAGCACGGCGCCCCAGCCGAGCCCGAACCGGCGCGCGGCCTCGCGCAGGAGCACCGCCGGGGCGCCGTACAGGGGGATGAAGACGACGAGGCCGGCCAGCAGCGCGAGGGCGTTCCCGGTCGTGTCGTCGTAGCCGACCAGGCTCTCGGCCGCGATCGGCGAGAGCACGAGGAGCGCGAGCACCAGGAGCAGCCGGACCGGGCCGACCCGCTGCGGCGCATCGAGGGAGGTGGTGGTGGTTTCCATGCCTTCGACGCTATGGGCCGGGGCGGGCCCGGCGCATCGGCGATCGGTCGCGACCGGCCCGTCCAAGGCATCGCATCGCGGGGCTCGGGGCGCGACCGAGGGATCGCGCGGGCCGACGAAAGTATCGGATCGGGCGGCGAAGCTCGCCGCGGGCGGTGCGGGACGGATAGGTTCGGGCGCATGAACGGCGAGCGAGATAGTGCCTGTGCGGTGAATCCGGGTGAGTCGATATCCGAGTGCGCCCCGACAATGCGGCGAGCGGCCGAATGCGCCGGATAGCGGCCGTCAGGGCTCACCGCACCGGCCCTGGGCGCGGCGCGCGCGGTGTGGCGGTGGACCTGGGCGTGTTCGCCGTCGGCGTGTTCACCTACCTGTTCATCGCCGGGGAGCGACTGGGCGCCGAGATGCCTTCGCCGCCTTGGCTGTTCGACCTCGACATGGCCACCGGGCTGCTCGCGCTGCCGCTGCTGTGGCTGCGGCGGCGCTGGCCCGTGCAGGCGGCCGTGCCGCTCGTCATCGCCTCGACCTACTCCGAGACCATCGCGTTCCCGCTGCTGGTGATGCTGTACGCGGTGGTCGTGCGGCGGCCCCTGCGCACCGCGGCGTGGGTGTACGCCGCGTCGCTCGTGGCGGCGGGCGTCTACATCGTCATCAGGCCCGATGAGATGCCGCTGGCGGGGTCGATCGGGTTCGCGCTGTCGCTGCACGCGGCCGTCGCCGGCTGGGGCCTGTTCTCGCGGTACCGGCGCCAACTGGAGGCCCGTGCGGCCCAGGCGGAGCAGGACGAGCGCGAGGGGGCCCGCCAGCGGGCGCGCGACGAGCTCGCCCGCGAACTGCACGACATGCTCGGGCACCGGCTCTCGCTGCTGAGCCTGCACGCGGGCGGCATGGAGTACCGGCCCGACGCCCCGGCCGAGGAGCTGGCCCGCGCGGCCGGGGTCGTGCGCGAGCAGTCCACGCTGGCGATGCGCGACCTGCGGGAGATCATCGCGATCCTGCGCGCGCCGATCGGCGAACTGCCGCAACCGCGCATGGCGGACCTGCACGCGCTCGTGGAGGAGGCCCGGCCCGCGATGCGGATCGAGCTGGCCGCGGACGTGGACGGGGACGTGCCCGAACGTGCCGGGCGCACCGCCTACCGGATCGTGCAGGAGGCGCTGACCAACGCGCGCAAGCACGCCGAGGACGCACCGGTACAGGTCACTGTGGAGGGACGAGTCGACGACGGGCTCCGCGTCACCGTCGTCAACGGGCCGGGCCGCGATGGCGGACCCGACTCCGCCTCCAGACCTGGCCACGGGCTCATCGGCCTCGAGGAGCGGGCCGCGCTCGCGGGCGGGCGGCTCGAATACGGGGCGACGGCCGACGGCGGCTGGCGGGTGCACGCGTGGCTACCCTGGACCGCATGAGCGAGCTGCCCTCCGTGAAGATCCTCGTCGTGGACGACGACCCGCTGGTGCGCGCCGGACTGCGGATGATCCTCGGCGGCGCCGGGGACCTCGAAGTCGTCGGCGAGGCCGGCAGCGGCACCGAGGTGCCGGCGCTGGTGGCGCGACTTCGGCCCGACGTGGTGCTCATGGACCTGCACATGCCCGGCGTGGACGGCCTGACCGCCACCGAGCGGCTGCGGGCTGCGCCGAACGCGCCGGAGGTCCTGGTGCTCACCGCGTTCGAGGCGGACGGGCACGTGCGGCGGGCGCTGCGCGCCGGCGCGGGCGGATTCCTGCTCAAGGACACGCCGCCGGCCCAGATCGTGGCGGCCGTGCGGCGCGTCGCGGCCGGGGAGCCGGTCCTCTCACCCGAGGTGACACGACGCCTGATCGGCATCGTCGCGGGCGGCGCCCCGGTGGACCGCCGCGGTGAGGCGCGGGAACGCTTGGGCGCGTTGAACAACCGCGAGACCGAGGTCGCCGTGGAGGTCGGACGGGGCAGCTCGAACGCGGAGATCGCGGCGGCGCTGCACCTGAGCGTGCCCACGGTGAAGACGCACGTCTCCGCCGCGCTGAGCAAGCTGGGGCTCAACAACCGGGTGCAGCTGGCGCTGCTCGTCCACGACGCGGGGCTCGCGGACCGGTAGTCCGGCGCTAATGGGTGTTTGAGAAGTCCCGGCGAGTCGGTATCCGAGTCCATTCGTTCGCTCGCAATGCCGATCGACGGCTCGCAAGCTTCGCCGAGACCGCGGAGGGGCCACTGCATACCGGTTGAATGCAGGGGTCCTGACAACGCAGCGAGCGGGCGAATGGGCCGGATAGCGACCGGCGGGGTTTCTCAAACACCCTTTAGGCCTCCGGTCGGCGCAGGCGCATCGCGAGGAACGACGGCCGGGCGTTGAGCTTCGCGAACGCCTCGGGGTCCACGGCCTCGAGTTCGGGGACCGGGCGGGGCTCGACCAGCCGCTCGATCGCGAAGCCCGCGGCGAGGAGTTCGCCGATGAAGACCTCGATCGTCATGCGCTGGAAGTGGATCGGCGGCAGGCCCTCGCGCACGTGCAGGTCGACCCACTCCTGCGAGAAGTACGAGTCGCCGAAGTGCCGCCAGTCGGCGGCCGGGTGCGTGGTCGAGACCAGGAACCGCCCGCCGGGCTTGAGCACGCGGCGGACCTCGGCGAGGAAGCCGGCGCGGTCGCGCAGGTGGTGGATGACGAGGGCGCTGAGCACCATGTCGAACGAGGCGTCCGCGGCGAAGTCGAGCGGCCGCTCCAGATCGTGCACGAGCAGGTCGGCGCGGTCGCCGACGAGGGTCTGGGCGTGGGCGACGAGCTCGGCGCTGCCGTCGACGCCCACCACGGTCGCGCCGCGGTCCAGGAGCGCGGCCGCGTACAGGCCTGCGCCGCAACCGAGGTCGAGCACTCGGTGCCCTGCGACGTCGCCGGCGAGGGCGAGCATCGCGGGCCGGTCGGTGTAGGCGTTGTACGCGCCGGTGGCCGCGTGCGCGGCGAAGGCGTCGCCGAGCGCGCCGTGGTAAGCGGTGTCCCGAGGCATCGGCCCAGTATCCAGGGATCGGGGGGCGCGGCGCCACTGGTTTCGGCTGCGTTCGGCAGTGGCGCAAGGGCACCGGAAAATGTGACGAGGAGATCGTCCAACCATTGAAAAAAGAGTGTCGCGGGACCGGGGGCGGCCGGTAGCGTTCACCCGCGCCCGACCCCCACACCCGAAGGCGGCTCCAGATGGCACGCTTCACTCCCCCGCGCGACCCGGGCGGACCCCTTTCGCACCCGAGACCGGCAGTCGCCGTCATCGGATGGCTGTTCCGATCCCAGTGGCGGATGCTCGCGATGAGCACGCTGGTCTCGTTCGCGTTCCTCGGCTGCCAGCAGTTCGTGCCCTATGTGGTCGGACGAGCGGTCGACGACGGGCTCGTCGCGGGCGACCGCACCGCGCTCTACTGGTGGTCGGCGGCCCTCATGGCCTGCATCGGCATCGCCACCGTCACGGGCGTCGCCAGCTTCTTCTACATGATGTACACGGCGATGGACACCGACTTCAGGGTCCAGCGGCGCCTCGTCGACACCGTCGTCGCGGTCGGCTCGCGCCTCCGGTCCCGGGCCGACGCGGGCGAACTCGTGGCGATCTCCGCTGCCGACGCGCACGCGCTCAGCTCGGTCTCGATGATGTTCGGCCGCTTGGCCTCCGCGCTCCTCGCGTTCGTACTCGCGCTCACGATCCTCGCCACCCTCTCGTGGTGGTTCGTGCTCGCCGCCGGCGTCGGCGTCCCGGCCATGTTCATGCTCCTGCGGCCCCTGTTCCTGCGCCTCGAAGCGCGCGGCCGCGAGTTCCGCAACCGCATCGGCGAGCAGACCGGCATCGGCACTGACGCCGTCGCGGGCCTGCGCGTGCTGCGCGGCATCGGCGGCGAAGCGCACTTCACCGCCCGCTACAAGACCGCCTCGCAGGCGTCCCGCCGCGCCGGAGTCCGCGTGCGGCGCACCGCTGCCGGACTCGAGTTCGCGCGCCTCGCACTGCCGGGGACGCTGCTCGTGCTCGTCCTGTGGATGGGCGCCGAGATGACCCTCAACGGCACCATCACCGCCGGCGAGTTCGTGGCCCTCTTCGGCTACCTCGTCGCCCTCACCCGCCCCCTCGGCTACACCATCCAGGGCGTCGACGCCCTCACCCGCGCCATCGTCGCCTCCGGGCGGTTCCAGAAGCTCCAGGACGAGCATCCCGAGCCCGAACCCGCGGACGAGCAGCCTTGGCCCGCAGGCGAACCCCTGCACGACCCGGCCAGCGGCACCACCATCGAACCGGGCCTGACCACCGGCATCGTCACCGGCGACGGGAAGGGCGCGACCGAGCTCCTCGACCGCCTCAGCGGCTACGCCGAGACCGGCGAACCCGCCCGGATCGGCTCCATCCCGTTGGACGCCTTCGGCACCGCCACCGTGCGGCGCCACGTGCACCTCCTCGAAGCCCGCGCGCAGCTCTTCAGCGGGCCCCTCCGCGACCAGCTCGACGTCGACGGCGAGCGCACGGACGCCGACATCATGCGGGCCCTCCACACCGCCTCCGCCGTCGACATCGTCGGCGTCGACCCCTCCCTCATCGAGAGCGAGGAGGTCCCGAGCGCCGGGTACGACCTCGACACCGTCGCAGGCGAACGCGGCCGCAACTTCTCCGGCGGCGAGCGCCAGCGCCTCATCCTCGCCCGCGCGCTCCTCGCCGACCCCGAGATCCTCGTGCTCGACGACCCCGCCAGCGCTTGCGACGCCCAGACCGAGGCCCGCATCGCCGCCCGCCTCGCCCGGCACCGCCGGGGCCGGACCACCGCGATCCTCACGAATTCGCCGCAGCTCCTCGCCGTCTGCGACCGCGTCCAGTTCCTCGCGGGGAACGAGGCCGTGGCGGGCACGCACGCCGAGTTGCTGCACCAGGCCGAGTACCGAGAGGCGGTCACCCGATGAGCCCTGCGACCCTCCCCATCGCCACCTCGGCCGAGACCCGGCGGTACCTGCGGGCCCTGGTCGGGCGACACCGCGTGCGCTTCGGTCTCGTTGTGGCCCTTATCGTCGGCGCCGCCCTCGCGGGCATGTCGACGCCGTACATCGTGGGGCTCATGACCGACGCGTTCGCGACCTGGGCGCGCGGCGGCACCGCCGCCCCGGGCCCGGACCTGCGGTGGCAGATCCCGCTGATCCTCGCCGCGGTGCTCGCTCAGGCGGTCCTGACATGGGCGTCGTACCGGAACCTCGCGGTGCTCTCGGAGCAGATCGTGGCGGACGTGCGCGAGGAGTTCATGGAGCGCACGCTCGCCCTTCCGCCGGGGCAGGTCGAAGCGGCCGGAACCGGTGAGCTGCTGTCGCGCACCAGCCTCGACGTGGCGCAGGTGCAGCACTCGCTCGTGCAGGCCGCACCGCAGTTCTTCACCGGGCTGATCACGGTGCTCGTGTACGTGGCGGGGGCGTTCTTCGTCTCGCCGGTGCTGGGCGCGGCGATCCTGGTCGCGGTGCCGCCGATGGTCCTGGTGCTGCGCTGGTACTTCAAGCGGGCGTTCAACATCTTCCACGACGTGCAGGCGGCCAAGGCCGACCTGACGTCGGCGGTCGCGGAGACCATCGACGGCGTCAAGACGGTGGAAGCCCTCGGCTGGCAGGCGCGGCGGGTCGCCCATACGGACCGCGCGGTGGACCGGCTGTTCGGGGCGCAGATGCGGTCGATGCGCTTGCGCGGCACGCTGTTCCCGGTGCTGGACTTCTCGGCGTTCCTGCCGTGCTTCACCGCGCTGCTCCTCGGCGGGGTGCTCACCGCGACCGGGTACCTGACGATCGCGCAGACCACCACGGTGGTGCTCATCATGCAGCTCGCGGTGGCCCCGGCGATCGAGATGATCCTGTCCCTGGAGTGGGTGCAGAACGGCACGGTCTCACTGGCGCGACTCATCGGCGTGCGCGGCGAGCAGGCCGCCGGCGGTGACGCGCGGCCGAACCGCGACGAGGACGAGATCATCGAGCTCAAGGGCGTCCACTTCGGATACGACACCGAGAAGCCGGTCCTCAAGGGCGTGGACTTCGCGCTGCGCCGGGGCGAGCGGCTCGCCCTCGTCGGCCCGACCGGCGCAGGCAAGTCCACATTGGCGCGACTCATGGCGGGCATACACCAGCCGAACGAGGGCACGGTCCGCGTCGGCGGCGCGGAGACCCGCGAGATCGACGAGACCCTGCTGCGGCGCTTCGTGATCCTCGCGACCCAGGAGTACCACCTCTTCAACGACACCCTCGGCTCCAACCTGCGCCTCGGCGCGCCCGGAGCCGGTGATGCGCAGCTGCGCGAGGCCCTCCAGGTCGTCGGCGCCGGGGACCTCCCCGACCGGCTCGAGGACGGCCTCGACACGCTCGTCGGCGGCCGGGACCACGCCCTGACCCCGGCCGAGGTCCAGCAGGTCGCGCTCGCCCGCGTCATCCTCGCCGCGCCCGAAGTGATCGTCCTCGACGAGGCCACCTCCATGCTCAGCCCCAACGCCGCCAGCGACATCGAGCAGGGCCTCAACCGCATCCTCGCGGGCCGCACCGTCGTTAGCATCGCCCACCGCCTCAACACCGCCCACGACGCCGACCGCGTCGCCGTAGTCGAGCACGGCCGCATCACCGAACTCGGCTCCCACGACCAGCTCATCGCGAAAGGCGGCGCCTACGCGGCCCTATGGCAGCGCTGGCACGGCTGACGCTCAATTGCTGGCTAACGACGGCCGCTGGCGCCGGGATCGTCTTCAGGAAACTGAATATGCGGCGAGCACTTCGCGAGCGGGTCGAATCGAGGGCCGAACAATCCAAGCTTGAAGGCGATTTTCTCAAGCAATTTCTACGGTTCTTGGATCAGAATTCGCAACGTCTCCGACTCGCCGTCCAGCTCCTCCGAATCCAGCAAAATATCCCTTCCGTTCGGAACTTCGTCCTGAGCGAGGGTAAGTAGGAAACGGGCCAGTGAAACAAGTCCGTCCCTATTCCCCTGAATATCAATTTCACGCCCAAAGCTGAACTCTACGATGGAAACTGAGAGCTGAGCGTTAGGCTCCCACCAGCTCACAACTCCAGTACTTCTGTCGTAGGGCTTCACCCGGACAGTCACTTCTCGAGCTTCAACGTCCTCGAGGATGAAATCTTCCAATGTTAGTCTTTCCACCCTTCTTCCTCGGGCAGGAATACGTGATCGTTCCGAATTGGCTTCTGTCGAACTCCAGGACCAGTTGGAATTGCAAATGTCTCGAAATTGAAGTGTGGATCCTGAACTGGGTGGGCAAGATCAGCATCAGTCATCCGAACCTGCCGGAGCCCGTCCGAACTGACGAATCGGCCCGGAGGAGCCGCTTCGACATATCCCTCGCCGAGGAACTCCTCTGCAGTGTCGAGGGCGTCGTCAGTCTCCATGTTGATGCCATCGGCAAGGTTGTCGGCTCCCCCAGGCACGCACGCATCGGCTTGATTCGAGTTGTGGGTGAGGAAGTCGGTGTCGCCGGCGGTCACATAGTAGGTGTGGTCTTCGGCGACTGTGAAGTTGTAGACCGTAGTGTATTCGGTCGAGACGTCGAGGGCGGTGATCTGGATCCAGGTTCCGGCGCTGGTGCGCAGGAGCTGGCCGATCTTGAGGTCGATGGCGTTGACCCATTGCCCGGCGAGCGGCTCTGCAGGCTCCTCAGCGGGAGCGTCGTCGGATGCGTCGTCCTGAGTCGTCAGGATGTCGGCCGGCGGACCTCCGCCTCCAGACCCGGTGAGGCCCTCGGTCTCGCTGGGATCCGCGGTACCGGAGCCTTCGGCGTTGAGGGCGAGGATGGCCTGCGTCGTGGTGGCCGGGTCGGCGATCCACATCGGGTGTTCATCAGTCGCGGTAACCGTGTCGTCCGCAGTGCCGTCGCCGTCAGTGTCAACGCTGATCGCGATGAGGGTCTTGTCCCCGGTGCCTTCGATGGTGGCGGCGACTTCGCGACCGGTGGTCTCGCCGGTCTCCTCGTCGGTGGCGAGGACTTCGTCCCCGGCTTCGACCTCAGTGATCGGTTTGGTCGTGCCGTCGGCCATCACCACCTCTGTGTCGGCGGTGAAGGAGTTGCAGGGGCTGTTCCTCGCGCGGTTCAGCGACGACTTGATGGCGTCGCCGTAGCGCTTCATGGTGTTCTTGGCCCAAGAGACGGCTTCTTGGAAAGCGTTGACGGCCTTGTAGATCATCTTCGCGGCCTTGAACAGCTTCGCTCCGAGCTTTGCGACCTTCGCCCAAGGGATGAGGTCCATGAGGAGCGAGGCGCAGGACATCATGTCGCCCGAGCCGACGCAGGACATGATGTCGTTCACGCCGATCAGGTCGAGCAGGATCTCAGCGCCCACGTCGATCACCACGTCGATGATCGAGGTGTTCAGGATGTCCTGGGCCTTCTCGGCGTCCTCTTGGAGGTCCTCGTCGACGTCGCGTTCAGCGTCGGCTTTGGCCTTCTGGTTCTCACCGACGGCGCCGGAACCGGCGCCCTTGCCGCAAGCGGCAGAGGTCCCCTTGTAGTAGTCGCAGTCTTCCTTGCTGCGCAGGTCCTTGTCGTTGTAGTAGTACGAGCAGTCGCCGTCGATGCACGAGCCGTTGCTGTTGTACCCGGCAGCGAGACCGCTCGGGTCCGAGAAGGAGACGGGCGAGTGGTTGGAGTAGGCGTAGCCGCCCATCTGCTGGGAGTTGGACGCGTCGATGATCGGGTCAGCTGATATGAAACTGCCCAGCTGTGGATCGTATTCGCGTGCACCGAGATGGGTCAGACCCGACGGGTCCTCAGTACCGCCCAGATAGCCGCGCTCGTCCACCCAGTTGGTGACCGGGGCGCCGCGAACGTTGCCGTAGATGTCGTAGTAGCGAACCTGGGTGGCGTGGGAATCCGCGTCGACGGTGGCGGTGCCGGTGCCCTGCGCGTCGGTGGCCAGCCAGGAGACGTTGTCGTCGTTGGTGCGGATGGCGACCTGCTGGGCGCCGTGCGTGTAGTAGCGCGAGGCGGTGACCACCCCGTCGGAGCCCTTCACCAGTTCCATGCCCGGCAAGAAGACCGTCACGGTCCCGTCCGGGTCGGTGCGGCTGACGCGGCCGCCGCCTGCGAGGTAGTCGTAGTCGGTGATGTCGCCACTGACCCCGGACGTCTCCAGCTTCCCGTCGCTCGACCAGGTCATCGTCTCGACGACGCCGGACTCGTTCGGCCTGGTAGTGGTGTTGCCGGTCGCGTCGTACACGTACGAGAGCGTCTTGCTTCCCGCGCTCGAGGTGGTGACCGTCGAGGTGACAGTGTGGGGTTGCGCGGACTCGTACTTGTAGGTGGTGGTCGCCCCCGCAAGGTGGTCGACCTGGGTCTTGCGGTTGCCGTCAGCGTCGAAGGTCCAGGACTGCCAGTATTCGGCAGCGCCGCTGACGGAGCCGGCACTCGTCGGCTTGCCCTCGCAGGCCGCAGGAGTGGTGCCAGTCCACGCGTCGGTGATCCGCTTGAGGTAGTCGTAGGCGAAGCACTGCGTGTCGGCGCCGAGCGCGGACTGGTTGTCGATGGAGGTGATCAGGCCGCCGTCGCTGTAGGTGTAGGCGACATCGCTGATCAGGTTCTGGGTGCCGGTGCTGATGGCGAAGCGGGAACCGGTGAGGCGACGGGTGCCGTCCTCATAGGAGTACGCCTGCCAGGCCACCGGCGCGGCGGTGTCGTTGGGGCCGTCCGGGTCGAGCGTGAATTGCGAGGGCTCCGCGAACTTCGTGTACGTCGAGTCCGAGACGTACCACTGCCGTGCCGAGTACGTGCTCTCGGGCAGACCGAGGTCGCTGTAGGTGGTGATGACGCTTTCGGAAGCAAGGCCACCGCCGGAGGGGTAGTCGGTCTCGGCGACCGAGCCGTCCGCGTAATACGTGTACCAGTACTCGAAGGCCCCTGATACGCCCGCGCCCAGACTGGCGGGGAGCGTGTAGCGGATGCCGTTCGGGCGGTCGGCCGCGTCGTAGGAGAGGACGCGGGTGAGGTAGTAGTCGCCGTTCTCCTCGAACCTGTAGGAGAGTGCCGGAAGGCCCTTCCCGTAGGTGTCGTACGTGTAGTACTCCACGGCCGTGCCGGTGAGCGATCCCTTGCGGACGTACTTCAGGCGGCCGAGCTTGTCGTAGGTGTACCAGAGGCTCTGGTTGCGGACGTCAGTGACGGACTTCGTGAGTCCGTTGTCGTAGTAGGTGGTCTCAGTGCGACCGGTGTCGGGGTCGTTCACCGCGGTCTTGCGGCCGAGCAGGTCGTACTCGTACGTCCATGTGCTGCCGCCGGGGTCGGTCATGGACGCGAGACGTCCCGCGTGGTCGAAGTCGTAGGTGATGGCGTCGTAGAGCCCGTCGGGGTCCGCGGTGCGCAGGTTGCGCACTTCCACGGTGTTGCCGTTGACATCGGCGATCGAAGTGGCCCCGCGTCCGTCGGGGTCGATGACGGTGACCTTCTCACCGTCGTAGCTCGTGGTGGTGCGGTACTGCTCGGTGCCGTAGGAGTAGAAGACTTCCGCGGTGACCCGGCCCAGCGTGTCGTACTCGAACGCAGTGGTGCTGGGGACCTGGTTGTCCTCCGGATAGAAGTGGTCGCCGGAGGGGTCGCCGGAGTTGTAGTAGCCGTCGTGACGCTTGTGGACGAGACCGCGGGTGTCGTAGACGGTGTCGGTGAGGATCCGCCCGCCGTCGGGGGCGGGGGTCTGGGTCTGGATCGACCGCCCCAAGCCGTCGGTCAGCTCATAGGTGGTGGTGTACCCGCCGTTCGCGTTGATGCCGCGGGAGATGGTGACCGAAGGATCCGTATTGCTGAGGAGGTATTCGAACGTGGCGACGGGGTCGTAACCGGCCCCCTTGGTCCGGTCGGGGCTCCAGCCGGCGGTGACACGGCCGAGAGCGTCGTACTCGATCTCGGTGAAGTGGTTGTTCGCGTCCACGGACTTGACCACGTTGCCGCGCAGCGGCTCGAGCACCTGCCAGGTGACGTGCCCCAGCGCGTTCGTCGTGTTCACCTGCGTGACCGGCCCGCCGGTGGTCGGCGTGTAATCGGTACGGGTGACGTTGCCGTCGACATCGGTGGAGGTCAGGCCGCGGCCGTAGCCGTCGACCGTGATCGACCCGGTGACGAGGTAGACCGGGGCGCCGTTGACGTAGTCCTTGGCGGTGTCGGTCTTGGTGATGTCGCCCTTCGTCGGCGCCGTGGTGTGCACGGTGGCGTAGTCGTAGTAGACGCGTTCGTCGGCGATGAGGTCGTCAGGGTAGACGGGAGTGGCCGCGCAGGTGGTCGACAAGGTCTCGGTGCGGACCGGCTTGTCGATGATCCACTTGGAGGTGTTGCGAGCGTAGGTGATCTTGACGCACTGCTCGTCACCGGGGATCTCGATGTCCCCGGAGGACTCGGTGCTGATGGCCATGCCGTAGGAGTCGTACGTGGTCTTCGCGGTCGCCGTGCGCCAGGTGCCGTCGGAGAGCAGCGAGGAGGAGGTGACCAGACTGGTGCCGGTGTGGCGGGCGTGAGTCGTGCCCCAGTCGCGGACGCGGGTGGCGGTCGCGCTCGATCGCCACGGGGTCGTCACCGTCTTGGAGATGACGGCGCCGTCGAGAATGGTGCTCTCGGTGCGCGGACGGCCGGCGTACTCGTCGTAGTCGGTGATGCCGTCGACCTTGACAGACGTCGTGGTGCCGTCGGGAAGCTTCTGGTCGTGGAGTCCGCGGAAGTAGGAGGTCTCGGTGACGAGCTCGCCTTCCGACGCGATGCCGGTGACGGTTCGGACGGTCGAGTAACCGCGGTAGTCGGACCAGGTCTTGTACTCCGGGTCGGTGAGGCCGTCGTCGTCCGCGAAACGCCAGGCGGGCGTGCCCACGTACTCGTACCTGGTGACGACCGGCGGGGAGTTGCCGACGGCGTCGATCTGGGCGACCTTAGTGACCAGGTACTTGTTGTACCAGTCGTATTCGGGCGTGCCGTTGTTGTCCTCGGCGGTCGTGGTGATGATCGGCATGCAGCGCATGTCGTTGCGCTCCGGGGACGACGGCATGACGCCGGCCTTCGCATCGCACTGCGGGTCGGTGTAGGTGACGGTGGTGATGCCGCCGGTGCCGTTGCGGATGGCCGAGATCCGGAACCAGTTCATCCGGGGATTGGTGTCGAGGGTCTTCTGGACCCGGTTGGACAGCTGGATGCCGTCGAACGTGGTCTCGGGCAGCACGACCGGAGTGGTTCCGGCCAGGCCGGTGCGGGTGATCCCTTGCAGCCAGAGACCAGCGCGGGTGCTGTCGCCCGGGTCGGGGAACGAGTGCCTGAGTGCGTACTTGTCAACGCCGGTCCAGGAGCCGCTCACGTTCACTTGAGTGGTGACGGTGGTGAGCATCTGGTCGGTGAAGAACACCGGCGAATACAGGTCGGCGCAGTCCTCGACGGTGCCGTCACAGTACTGGTCGAGCGGAGTGTCCGGCCAGTTCTCGGGGTGGTCGTAGTCACAGGTCGCGCCCTCCACGCAACGATCGGCGTAGGTGAAGACGACGCGGTTGGTCGCGGACGCGTAGCCGTCGGTCGAAGGAAGACCGTAGTCGATGCGCTTGAGGTTCGCGCCTCTGTCGTAGGCGACGGGATGGTCCGCATCGAGGTTGCGCAGGTAGTGGTTGCCTTCAGCGTCGTAGAAGTACGCCATGGCGTTGCCGTGGGTGTCGACCGCCCAGTCAAGTCGCCAGCGCCACGCCTGGTCGCACGAGGAGTCGTCGAACGCGGTCGCATGGCAGGGCTCATCAGAGTGGTTGCCGAAGACCGGGACCGTTGAGGTCGATTCCGTCTCCGCGTCGCCCGAGCCATAGCCGGGCAGGCGGCCGAGGCCGAAGAAGTACTGGATGCCGGCACCGGTGGTGACCTTCCAGTACTCGCCGTTGTCGTCGCCGTTGGTCGTACCGCTGAGGTGCTCGACCTTCGAGGCGTCGTCGTTCTTGATCTTCCATGCGCCGGAGGCGTCGTCGCGGATGAGCTCGCCGCCGGATCCGTTGAGTGAGAGGACGGCGTTGTCGGTCGCCCAGCACTGGTCACCGCCGGTCTCGGCCTCGGGGGGGTTGTTGGCGCCGTCCTCATCGTCGATCTGGCAGGCGCTGTAGTTTCGCTCGATGTAGCCGGGGTCGAACGAGAACCCTTCGCCGATGGTGGAGGGCTGGTTGTTGGTCGACTCGTTGCGTCCGTCCACTGCGGAGGAAGAATAGCCGAGGCCGATCGAAGGGTCGAGGCCTCCGGCCGAAGAGGGCGTCTCGATCGGGTACGACCAGGAGAAGTCGCCGGTGGGGTTGCCTGCGGACCATGTCGAGGCGGGGGCGAGGCTCGTCGCCGCGAAGGTGCCGTTGGCACCCGACGCGGAAGCGGCGAGCGTGACAGTTGCCGACGACGTACCGGTCTGGGAGTGGCCGCCTTCGGTATCCGCACTGGCGGTGCCGACAGAACCGCCGCCGCTGCGTGAAGGGACGAGCGCGACCTGCGCGGTCAACGTGCCGTCCACGCCGTTGTTGTCAGAGGCGATTTCGGTGCCGTCCGCGCCGTAGAGCTTCAGGCGGTCGTCCCAGTCCCCTCCGCCTGCGGCACGATAGGCGGTGTAGTCGAATTCGACTGACACCGAACCGGCTTCCGAAGAACCATCGGTGCGCCTGAACTCCCACTGCAGACCGTCCCCGGAGGAAGCAGCGGTCAGCTCAATCTGGACTTTCTGAGGCGCATGGTCCCCAGCGTCGGCTCGAACCTTCAGGCCGAACTCGGGCACGTCGGCCGCTTCACCTGGAACGAGGGTCACCTCGGCAGACCCGAGAGCCGGGAATGCGATGGCTTGATCCCCCGTGAGCGTCCGGTCTTCGGTCGCGTCCTCGGGCAGCTCGAGGTCCTCGGCTTCGATGTCGGCCCCGGGGACCGAGTCCACTTGGTCGATTGCTTCCGGTGCGTACTCAGGGGTCCACGACCCGACCCAGAACAAGAACCCTGCCAGCAACGAGGCCGCGGTTCCGAAGACGACACCGCGCCGGATCAGGACCGATCTCGACGCACGCCATGGCATCTCCAATGACTCTGGCAAGTCAGGACGGATGCGGCGTTTCGGACGCTTCGAGAACGGGGCGGGACGCAGAGGGGTGAGGTCCACAGAGGGCTCCAGTCGGGGTACATGAAGTTGTTTCGGACGGGACTGTAGCAGAGTCCCTTCAGAACAATCAACACATTGACCCCAGATTTGCAGATGAGTCCATTTTGTGGGACAACGACTGTCCTACCTCAACCGCCACAGTTCTGGCATACTCACCGCAGTCGCGCCCTCTCCCCCGAGACGCGCACTCCCCCACCAATCGAATAGGGAGCACTCTTGCAACCCATACCCCGAACGCCGATACCGTTGCGTCTCATGGCATTCGCCATCTGTGGCGCAGTCTCGGCGGCTCTCATCTCCCCCTCGCCCGCGCTCGCGGCCGTCCCCTCCGCGAGCGTCGGCATCCCGCCCGGCTCCCGTTCGACGGACACCGCGGTGGACACCGAGATCGCGGACGCGGTCGCGGAGGCTGCCGCGACGGGCGCGAACGTCGAGATCGACTCCCTGGCGACCGCCGAGTCCGAGGTCTACGCCGCCCCTGACGGCACCTTCGTCGAAGACATCGCGCTCGAGCCGTTCCAGGCTCTGACCGGCGACGGCACCTGGGCGCCGATCGACAACACGCTCGTCGAATCCGCGAACGGCACGTTCGTCCCGGTCACAAGCGACTCGGGTCTTGAGATATCCGGCGGCGGCGACAACGTCATCGCCCGTATCACCGACATCCACGACCGCTCCGTCGCCTACACCTGGCACGAGAACCTACCCGACCCCGTGATCAGCGGTGACACGGCAACGTTCGCCGAGGTCTTCCCCGGTGTCGACCTGAAGATCCGCGCGACCAACGACGGCTTCGCCAAGGTCTTCGAAGTCAAGACGGCCGAGGCCGCGGCCTCGGCCGATGTAGCGAGCATCGAGCTCGGCGTCGAACTCGACGGATTCACCGCCGCCGTCGGCGAGACCGGTGCCCTTGAGATCAGCGACTACTCTGGCGCGGTCGTCTACGCCGGGCCTACGCCGACGATGTGGGACTCGACGCCGCCGGACGAGGACGCGGGCGACTCCGCGTCGATCGAATGGTCGCCTTCCTCGTTCGCGCTGAGCGCGACCGTCGGCACCGCCTACTCCGACAGTGTGCTGACCTTGACCCCCGACGCGGCGATGCTCGCCGATCCAGCCGCGGTCTATCCGATACGCATCGACCCGAAATGGGTGAGCATCGGCAAGAGCGCCTGGGCACTCGCGTCCGACTACGGCTCCTATGCGAACACCAACTACTTCAACGGCGGGTCCTTCGAGAAGGACAAGAACGGCACCGCCCGACTCGGGCGCGCGCACCGGCAGGATGGATCGAAGGAGCAGACTTGGCGTCTGGCCTTCGAGTTCAACACCGACAAGTTCCGGGGCCGTCAGATCCTCGAAGCTGACTTCATCGTCCAGATGACCTACTCGTGGGTGCCGAACTGCAATGACGTCACCCCGTCGTTCGGCATCTACGAACTCGATGCGAACCTTCGCAAATGGACATGGAACAAGCCCGGCTCCTGGGGTGACAAGCTCGCCACCAGAGAAGAGGGCGTCGGCTCGGGATGCGGCGCGCCGCGCGATATCACCACCGACGTCACCGGGTATGTCGCCGATGTCGCAGCGACCAGCGACAAGTCCATCCAGTTCGGCATGAAGGTCTCGAACGAGGATTCGTGCTGCAACTCCTTCCGGCGCTTTGGTCCTGAGAAGACCGACTCCGGCTCCGGCGGCGTCCACCTCTCCGTCCGTTACAACACCCCGCCGAACAAGCCCACCAACCTGCTCATAGGCGGCAAGTCCTGCACCACCGGCAAGACCGTGAGCCTCGGCGCCGGCGTGTCGTGGTCGGCCAAGGCCACGTTCTCCGACGCCGAAGCCGACAACATGACCGGCTACCTCAAGTTCACGAACAAGAGCACCGGAGCGGTGACCGTCCGGTCCGTTGATGCGGCGAACAAGACCACGTCCAGTTGGCCGGGTATCCCGACCTCCACGCTCGCCGACGGCAATTACACCGCCCTGGCCTACGCGAACGACGGCAAGGTGAACGGCCCCGGTTCCGCCTCGTGCACCGTCACCGTGGACAAGACCGCGCCGAAGGCACCGACGGTGACCTCTGCCGACTACCCCAACGACGGTGTGATCCACGGCGGGTTCGGCCAGACCGGCACCTTCACCTTCGCCTCCACCAGCACCGATACCGCCGGATACAAATGGAGTCTCCAAGACGCGGCTGACACCAGTCTGATCTCCGCGACCAATATCGCGGCCCCGTCGCTCGGGAAGCCGATCACCGTCCCGATCAAGATGCCTTCGAGCGGCCCGCTGACCCTGTCGGTCTGGGCCTACGACAAGAACGGGAACACCTCTGCCGAGACGGAGTACAAGTTCCTCGTCGACGACTACACCGACCCGGTGACGCACTGGAAGCTCGATGAGGGCTCGGGCACCACAGCAGCCGACACCGACTACTCATACGTCTACAACCTGACCCGACCGCTCACGGTGAGCGGCGCGGTCTGGGGCGCCAGCGCCGAGGGCGACGCCGAAAGCGGACGCAACGACTACCTCACCTTCGACGGCGTCAACGACTACGCGCAGACCAGCGCGCAGGTCGTCAACACCGCCAAGTCGTTCACCGTGTCCACCTGGGTCCGCATCCACGAGACGGACGTGGACTACTCGATCGCCTCGCAGGACGGCCTTGTCAACTCCGGATTCATGCTGAAGTACGACGGTGAGAGCCAGAAGTTCCTCATCGTCGCCTGCTCGCAGGACTCCAGCTCCGCGACCTGCCCTTCGGCCGGCTCGACGACGAGAGCCAAAGTCGACACCTGGTACAACGTCACCGGCGTGTACGACCTCGCCACGAAGCAGATCCGCATCTACGTGAACGGCCAGCTTCAGGGCACCACCACGATCACCGGGACCTTCAACGCCACCGGCAAGTTCGTGCTCGGCCGCGACTTGTTCGCGGGCGCATCGACCACCTTCTTCGCCGGCGACATCGACGAGGTCAAGGTCTGGGACCGCGCCATCAGCCTCGGCGAGATCCAGCGCTGGGGGCAGCACACCAACGGCTCCTGGAGCTTCGACGGGAACACCAACACCTCCTTCGCCGACGCCTCGGGCTACCGCAACACCCTCACCGGGAACGGCACCGTCGAGCTGGTCGAAGGCGTCACCGGTCAAGGCGGCGGCTTCAACGGCGTCAACTCGACCGCCACTTCCACCTCGCAGGTCATCAACACCGCAAGCGACTTCACCATCAGCGCCTGGGTCCGTCTCGACAGCGACGACTCCGATGCCACCATCATCAGCCAGGACGGCGCCCACAACAGCCCGTTCTATCTGGGATACATCGCTTCGAGCAAGAAGTGGACGTTCCGCGCGACGAGCGGCGACGCCTCCGGCGCGGAGCTCACCGGCAATCTGCTCTCCGAACACAACGCCGCAGTCGGCCAGTGGACCCACCTGACCGTGGTCTATACAGCACCGACATCGAGCACGGCGGGCTCGGCGACCCTCTACGTCAACGGCATCAAACTCGACGATGTCGCCGAGGACGATAAAGCCAAGGGCAGCGCCACGACTCGCAACTTCACGCTCTGGTCCTCGACAGGCGCGCTGCGGATCGGCTCCGAACTGCGAGGTGGGACGGTCCGCGCCTTCTTCCCGGGCACCATCGACAGTGTCGTCACTTCGACCGGCGCCTTCGACCGTCAGCAGGTTGCCGCGCTTTCAGACGAGAACGTCCGTGAGACCCGCAGCGAACTCGTCAGCGGCGACTTCGACGGCGACGGCGATACCGACGCCCTCGCAGCCGTCAACGTGAAGGAACGACACTCAGAGGTCTACGTCCTGGAAAACGACGGCGCCGGCAATTTCACCCGGAGCGAAAAACCGGCGCTGTCAACGGAATACGCGCAAGTCCTGGAAGACTTCGGTTGGCACCTCGACGATGCGCAATGGCGCGCGGGAAATGTCAACCAGGATGCCTGCGACGACCTCATCTTGGCGGTACCCGGCACTTCGGGAATCGAAATCAACGCGTTCACCGGGGTCCGGGGCGGCTGCGGCGCTGAACTCGTGGACGGCCAATGGTTCAACGACTTCACTCAACCAAAACTCAAACTCGAGAATCTCGATGCGAATGCAGACGGCGTATTCGAAGTAGAATGGCTGCTCTCCGAGACCCAGGTCCAAGTCACCGATTTCACCGGCGATGAAGCCGATGACGTCGTCATGCTCCGCAGCGACGGTGCCAGTGGCTACTCGATCTGGGGCGTATCGCTTGACGCCGCGGACTGCATCGACGATTGCATCTTCGGCACTGAGACCCGGCTCGCCACCGGCAGCGGTTCTTCCCGCCAGATCGAACTCGCCGCAGCCGACTTCGACAACAACGACTGCGGCGACATCGCCGAGATCCGGACCGGTGCTGACAACCTCGCCGACATCTATATCCGCTACAACAACAAGGTCGACGGGCTTTGCTCGGCCTCCGGTGACGCACCAGCGTTGGCCGAACCGGTGCTGCGGATGAACGCCTCCGGAAACTGGAACACCGATCGCGACCGCGTCACGATCGGCGACGTCAACGGCGACGGTTTCCCTGACTTCGTCATGTCGTACCGCAACTCCTCGCGGGTCCGACTCCAAGCAGCGATCTTCGACCCCGGACTCGATCAGTACCAGATGAAGACGATGGCGCATGCCAATCGCTGCACCGGGTGTACCGCCGACCTCACCCAATGGCAGCACGTCGACCTGGCAATGGGCAATGTCGATGGAAGTGGCGGTGACGATCTCCTCACACTGCGAGCGGGAGTCGGCGGGGCCATCGGGGCCCTGTGGACCAGAGCCTCGACCAATGGTACGTATCCCGTGGCCCTCCCGGCCTGGGCAGACCCGACCACCTGCTTCGGCGCCGAAGGCGACGTCAACGGGGACGGGTACCCGGACGCCGTGATCGCCAATGGAACGCACGACGCAGGCGGTCTGGCCGATTCCGGTGGCTTCTACTTCGTCGACGGTGCTACCGGAGCGGTCGGCATCGTCGCCGAACGCACTCACGGCACTGCCGGAACCGTCGAAGCCGGTGACCAATTCGGGTACGCGGTCGACACCTACGACCGTGACGGCGACGGGTGCTCCGACATCGTTGTCGGTGTTCCCGGCGAGAACAGCGGCTCCGGCTCGGCGATCATCCTTCCGGGTGCGCCTTCGGGGGTGAGCAATTCGGCGGTGGACTGGTTCAGCCAGCAGAAGATCGGGGTCCCCGGCGCGAGCGAAGCAGGCGATCGATACGGATTCTCCGTCGCAGCGAGCAACCGCACTGACGGCACTCCTGTGGTCATCATCGGCGTCCCCGGAGAGGATGTCCAAACCGACACGACGGGCTCATCCCGCGACGGCGACAACAGCAACGAAGTGGTCGACGCAGGAGCCCTGGTGTATCTGCAAGGAAGCACCAAGGTCTGGATCGACCAGAACACCGTCAACGTGGGCGACACGGTGGAATCGGGCGACCAATTCGGGTACTCGATTGCCTCAACGCCTACTCGGTTCATCGTCGGAGCCCCCTACGAAGACGGAGGCACCAGCCAGATCGTCGACTCCGGCGGGACGTTCCTGTTCAGCCAGAACATCTCCAGTCTCGGGCAGCCCTCCTATATCGACTTGATCGATCAAGAGGACGCCATCCTCGCATCCGGTGTCGAGGCAGGAGACCGTCTCGGGCATGCTGTTGCCGCTGTCGACTACTGGCCCTCTGGGAGCGGCGTCAACGACGTTCAGACCAGGTTGGCCTTTACAGTCCCGGCAGAGGACATCAGCAGCAACACCATCATCGAGGGCGGCTTGGTCCACCTGGTAAATCTCGACTCCGCCAACGTCTCCACTCATGTGGCGAACTACACGCAGGGTTCCGCTCTCAGCGATGCGGCTGAGAACAACGATCACGTCGCTGCCACCGTCGGCCTGTTCGACTTGAACCCGACCGTGCAGGCGAACGCGGCCACCTTGCAGTTGGCGATCGGTGTCACCGATGAGGACTACAAGACCGCCGACGACGACGGATTCGTTCACATCACCAGTGCGGCCGTCCCAGCGGCCGACGTCGACACCGTCGTCTACGACCCCGCACCGATCACCAACGGCAAGTTCGGGACCGCGCTCGCCGCGCTCCCGGGGAGCCTCTTCATCACATCACCTGGTAGCAACACGCTCAACCGCTTCGCCTGGGCCGACGCGGCAAGTGCCACCTTCAAGGCGGCCACTGCAATCGCCAGCTAAATCGGAAAGGAACGACTGAGGCCGGGGGGGGGGGGGGGGGGGGGGGGGGCGGGGGGGGGGGGGGGGGGGGGGGGGGGGGGGGGGGGGGGGGGGCGGCGGGGCCGG
>NZ_JAPZVR010000015.1:95605-108705 GCF_027622855.1 Glycomyces algeriensis
ATCACGCCGGCCACTGCAATCGCCCGCACACACGCAACGTACCGACTGCGGCCGCCGCGCTCTTCGAGCGCGGCGGCCTCAGTGCTGTTTCCCGTGGCGAGGAGCTGGTGCCGGCGCCGAGCCGACCCCTCGACCGCAACTCGCCCGCGAGTCGGGCCTTGTTTCCTCGCTGGCGAGGTTGCGGGGGCTTGACTCGCGAGCGCGGGGCTGCTGGAATACAGGGCGTTGAAACTTCCATGGAAAGTAGCCCTTAAATGACTGAAACTTTCAGTGACGATCGGATCAGGCAGCACCGGAGCGCCGACGCGACCATCACGCTCACGCTCGACGGCGAGCCGCTCGCCGGGCGCGAGGTCCAGCTCGAGCAGACCAGGCACAAGTTCCTGTTCGGGTGCACCGGGTTCGAGCTGATGGACCACGCCAACGGCACCGCCGCCGACCCCGAGGGCGACGCCCGGAACGCCGAGCTGTGGGAGGGCCTGTTCAACTTCGCCACACTGCCCTTCTACTGGGGCCGCTTCGAACCCGAGCGCGGCAAGCCCGCCACCGAGCCGCTGCGCAAGGCCGCGCAGTGGTTCACCGACCGCGGCCACCCGGTCAAGGGTCACCCGCTCGCGTGGCACACCGTCAGCGCCGACTGGCTGCTCGACCTCGACAACGAGGAGATCGCCCGCGTCCAGGTCGAGCGGATCAAGCGCGAGGTCGGCGACTTCGCCGGCGTCATCGACATGTGGGACGTCATCAACGAGGTCGTCATCATGCCGATCTTCGACAAGTACGACAACGGCATCACCCGCATCTGCCGCGACATCGGCCGCATCCCCATGGTGCGCATGGTCTTCGACGCCGCCCGCGAGGCCGGCCCGAACGCGACGCTGCTCCTCAACGACTTCGACATGTCCGCCGCCTACGAATGCCTCATCGAGGGCGTCCTCGAAGCGGGCATCAAGATCGACGCGCTCGGCCTCCAGAGCCACATGCACCAGGGCTACTGGGGCGAGGAGAAGACCGAGGCGATCCTGGACCGGTTCTCCCGCTACGGCCTCCCGATCCACTTCACCGAGACCACGATCCTGTCGGGCGAGATCATGCCGCCCGAGATCGAGGACCTGAACGACCACGTGGTCGACTCCTGGCCCTCGACCCCCGAAGGCGAGGCCCGCCAGGCCGACGAGATCGAACGCCACTACCGGACCCTGCTCGCGCACCCCTCGGTCGAGGCCGTCACCTACTGGGGCATGTTCGACAAGGGCATGTGGCTCGGCGCCCCCGGCGGCTTCGTCCGCCTCGACGGCACCCCCAAGCCCTCCTACGACCGGCTCCACCACCTCGTCAACGAGGAGTGGGGCACCCCCGCCACCACCCTCGCCACCGACGCCGAAGGCCGCCTCCACTTCAACGGCTTCCTCGGCGACTACCGCGTCACGGTCGCCGACCGCAACGCCGCTTTCCAGCTCGACGAAGCAGGCACGGCGAACCTGACCATCGCTCTGGACTAGCGCGGGCCGCTCCGAACGGCACACCGGCCGGACCCACCGCAGCCGAGGGCCGGGGCGGCGAACCCGCCCCGGCCCTCAGCCGAACCCGTCTACCCTGGTGGCGGTCGACGAGCCCGAGCACCCTCACCCTCCGCTCGCCGTTCCACGGGCGCCGCGGCCGATCGATCCGACATTGGCGTTGGCGCCCTTGCCGATCGCGCCGGCATTGAGTTCGCCGTAGTTGACGACCCCGTTGTTGACGATCGCAGTCACGCGCTCCTCCAGCTCGGAGGTGTCCACGTTGCGCTCGCGCAGGTACTCGGTGAGCGCGTCGAGGATCTGGCGTTCGAGGATCTTCATGTACTTGACCGCGTCGCGGCCCTGGAAGTGGTTCTGCTCGAACGCGCCTGCGCCCAGCTCACGGATGCCGTAGAAGGCTCCGTTGTCCCCGGCCTTCGGCTTTCTCCTCCCCGAGTTCCGAACGATCGCCTCGACCGCCTGAACCAGGTTCCTGATCGTGTCGATCGGACTGCGCAGCAACGCGACCGGCATGACCGCCGCGCCGCGCGCCAGCCCCAGCAGCGTCATCGCCCGCTTCGAGCGCGCCCGGTATCCGAAGACCTGGTACTCCCGTCTCGTCGGCGACAGTACGCAACCGGTGAACTCCAGGTAGAGGCTCTCCCCTTCGAGGGCGAAATGGACGAAGACCGACGTGACCAGCTCCCCGTCCCACGAGGCCGCCTCGCACCGCAGATGGTGGCGCACCGGCGTCGTCGGGTCCTGCTGGAACTGCTCGACGGTCTGGAACGGGTAGCCCGAACGCACCAGCTCGTACGGGTACCTTGCGAGGTCCGCGAGCTCGCGGTCGGAGACGTAGAGGTGGTCGCTCACCGCAAGGCTCGGCAGCCTCCTGGCGGACGATGAGTCAGCGGCGAGCCTGTTGAGCCGGTCCCTGATGTGGGCGTTGAGGCTCAACGGATCGATCGACATCGCCGCCTCGCCGCCCGCCGGACCTGCGGCGGGCCGCAGCGCCATCGCGAAGTTCCAGGTTTCGAGCGTCGGCCCCGACCCGGCGAACGGCTGTCGCCCGGCCTGGTAGACGACCACGGTGGACCGCTGCGACTCCCCGATGTAGTGAACCCTCCGATTCGCGGGCCGCATCGGTTCGAGCTCGGCCGGAATCGTGGCGAGAAGCCTCCCTCGCAAGGCGCCGAACAGCGCTGAGAGTGCGCCGAGGACCGCCGACCAGACCACCGCACCGGTGAACCCGGGCACGAAGCCGAACTCGGAGCCGTACCCGGCGCAGTCCACGAAGAGCGGGTCGTACAGCTCGCCGAACCCGACGCAGGCGTAGCCGGCTTCATGGAGCATGCCCTGAGACCGGTATTCCTCGAACCCGACCTCGAATCCCACCTGCTCAGGGAACGCCCTCGCGAGGTAGAACCATGCGCCGACGACGGCGGCGGTGACGACCACGCCGATGACGAGCCGCCGCACTGCGCGCCCCTGGCGTGCGGAGCGAAGCGGGTGCGACGATGCGGTGCCCACCGCGACGAGCTGCCCGACGAAGGCCCAGAGCAGCAGGACGATCACCAGTTCGAGCTTGCTGTACTCCGATGTGAAGACGAGCACCAGCAGCAGCCCGGCGAGCACGGTCTGCTGGGCGGCATCGATCGCGCGCGAGCGCAGGACGTGCCGCAGGATCGGGACCGCGTCCGTCCCCGGGTTCGGGGCGACGGCCCGATCGGGTCGGCGGTAGACGTGGTCGATCACCCGGTCGCGGAACCTCCGGTCGAGGTAGGCGGCGGCGCAGAGGTGCAGGGTCGCGGCGTTCTTGCGCTTGAGCGGCCCCGTCGGAGGCAGCGGGTTCACCCGCGCCCCGGCAGCGGTGAGCGGCGGCGGGGGGTGCGGCGGTCCGTCGGGCGAGCGGAGGGTGCCCGGTGTGCCGTTCGGCGCCTGCGGTGAAGCGCTGGGCGGTGTCGTCGGTGGCAGCGTGTCGCCCGGCCGATGCAGTGCCAGCGTGGGCGGATCGCCATGCAGCCGCGCGGGCGGGACGTCCTGCGGTGCGGACATAGGTGGCGCCTTTCTCGGTGAAGCGGGGTGGCTCACTTCTGGTACTCGATGTCGATGCGGCCGTGAGCGTTGTCCCCCATTGCCGCGATGTTGGCGGTGACGCCGTCGCCGACCGCTCCTATATAGGTGTTGCTGACGCCGCCGGCGAGGCGGCGGATGTCGGCGCGATGCGGCTTGGAGTGGGCGATGAGGGCGAGGGCGAAGGCGGCGGCGTTGCGGGCGGCGATGGGCTGGCGGAGTTTGTCTGCCGCTTTGGTCTTGTCGCCCAGGAGGTCGGAGATGCCGCGGACGACCGTGGCCTCGACCGTGCGACGACGGTCGGCGGCGGCCATGGCGCCGAAGCTCTCGGTGTCGACGGCTTGGGCGTCGCCGCTGTAACGCCGAATGTGCTCGGCGGCGGCCGAAGCGTTGCCGGTGATGACCTTCGCCCCGGACGCGATGGGGCGGTGGAAGACCCGCGGCCGACCGTCGAGTGCGATGGCCCAGGACGCGTCCTCCGTGAGTAGCTGCGCGCGTTGATGCAATGGGAAAGAGGTGGACAGGGCTTCGGGCCGAGGGAGCGTCTCGGCGTCGGTGTCCTCGCCGACCTCGTAGCCGTAGACCTTGGTGGCGGCCACGACGTCGCCGATGCGGGCGTCGCGGAGTCCTCCGGCGATGCCGCAGAGGATGAGGATCTGCGGGCGCCAGGTGGCGAGCGCGTGCTCGACGGAGGCGGCGGCACGTTCGTTGCCGCGGCCGGCCATGGCGAGGACGAGCTTCCAGATCCCCTTGGGCCCTTCGAATTCGGTCTCGCGGTACTGGGCACCGTCGACCTCGTGGTCGGTGAACCGGTGCCCGGCGAGAAGGTCGAGGACCGCGTTTCGTTCGAGGTCGATGGGCGTGCAGAGCACGGCGGTCGGCAGGTCGGTCATGGCGCCTCCAAGAGGGCGGCGGGGCCGCTCGGATCCGGATCGACGGTCGCGGCCTTGACGAGATCAGTTATTGTTGAGATAACAACAAGAACGAGCGTATGCCGACCCGCCCGTAATTGTCAAGATGTCAATAAGGGGATTACCTTGAGCGACAGCACGAATCCGCACAGTCTGGTGGCGGCCGACGTGGCGATCCTGACGATCCGCGACAGCGCGCTCTCGGTCCTGCTCATCCGGCGTGCCAACGACCCGTTCCGAGGGCAGCTCGCACTGCCTGGCGGGTTCGTCGAGGCCGACGAGACCGTGGAGCAGGCGGCCGCGCGGGAACTGTTCGAGGAGACCGGGGTGCCGAAATCGGCATCGAGACTCGACACCATCGGGGTCTACTCGCGCCCGGACAGGGACCCGCGGCGACGCGTCATCAGCGTCGCCTACACGGCCCTCGTCCCCAACCCCGGGCTGGACCGACCCGGTGGCGACGCCGCCGCCACTCAATGGCTGCCGGTCGACCAGGCCCTCAAGGAGCCCTTGGCATTCGACCATGTGGACATCCTCGAAGACGCCGTCGACCACGCCCGCAAGCAGCTCGAGTACACGACCGACGCGACCGCCTTCTGCGACGGCGAGTTCACCATCGCCGAGCTGCGACGGGTCTACGAGATCGTCTGGCAGACCAAGATCGACCCGGGCAACTTCCACCGCAAGGTCACCCGCATCGACCGCTTCCTGCGGCCGACCGGAGAGACGACCGTTCGCGACGGAGGCCGGCCCGCCGCTCTCTACACCGCCGGCGACCTCAAGCGCCTGCCGCTGCCGCTCTCCCCGGCGGCAAGGACCTCAGCTTGAGATGGCGGCCACCTAAGGACTTGCGCGGCAAGGACTCCGCATAAGCGAGACCGCGCTCGATCCACGGGCGCAGCTGCTCATCGGAAGCGCACACCGACTCGTCGATGCGGATCCACGTCTTGGAGTCGTTCCCGCCCATGACCATCGGTTCCGCGCCGGGTTCCAGGAGCAGGTCCGCGAAGTCGTCGTGGCCGACGCGGATCATCGCGCCGCCCCCGCCGAGGACGGCCGCCGCCATGTTGCCGTGCGCGAAGAAGCACGGGCCGCCGAACATGTTCTTCTCGGTCACGTAGGGCCGGTTGTCCATGATCTCGCGCACCCGGTCGGCCAGCGCCTTGTCGTATGCCATGCGGCCAGGCTGCCACAGGGCACCGACAAGACGCCGGTGAATGCGTTACGGAGTCTCGCGGATCCAGACCGCCATCGTGCCCTTGCCGCGGTTCGCCCAGGCGTAGTACGGGACGGTGCGGATCGCAGTGGGTTCGGCCGCCGGGGGCTTGTCGCTGTAGAGGCCGTCCGCGGCGGGGCCGTCGACCAGGCCTTCGGCGATGACCGCGTCCCGGCCGTCAACGTGCTCGGTGCGGAGTTCGCCGCCGCGGGCGATGAGGAGGCGCGGCACGGGGGCCGCGTTGTCGATCTCCTCCACGCAGTGGACGATCGGGCCGCGCTGGATCGCGACCTTGCCGTGGGCGGCGAGGACGCGGGGGTCGGCGCGGACCAGGGCGGGGGCCATCGGCAGCGTGAGTTCGACGCGGTCGCCCCGGGTCCAGGTGCGGTCGAGGACCGCGTAGCCGTGCTCGGTGCGGTGGTCGGCGGGTGCGCCGTTGACGGAGACCGTGGCGCCGTCGGCCCATTCGGGCAGTCGCAGGCGCAGCGTCATGGGAAGGGGCGCTTCGGCTTCGGTGATGCTGAGGGTGATGCGCCCGTCCCAGGGGTAGTCGCTCTCCTGGGCCACGGTGACGCGCTGGCCGGCGTGGGCGAGGCGGGCGGTGCCGGTGACGTAGAGGTTGACGTAGAGGCCGTCGGCGTCGGCGACGTAGACGTACTGCTCAAGGGAGGTGAGGAGGCGGGCGAGGTTGGGCGGGCAGCAGGCGCAGTCGAACCAGTCGCTGCGTTCGACGGTGCCGTCGCTGGCGAGGGGGTTGCCGTAGAAGTACTTGGTGCCGTCGGCGGAGGCGCCGGAGAGGACGCCGTTGTAGAGGGCGCGTTCGAGGACGTCGATGTACTTGGCCTCGCCGGTGAGGGCCATCATGCGGTGGGCCCAGAAGACGAGGCCGATGGCGGCGCAGGTCTCGGCGTAGCCGGTGTGGTCGGGGAGGTCGTAGGGCTCGCCGAAGCCCTCGATGGAGGGGTCGGCGCCGATGCCGCCGGTGATGTAGAGCTTGGTGGCGACGAGGTCGTCCCAGAGTCGTTCGCAGGCCTCGCGCAGGCCCTGGTCGCCGAGTTCGAGGGCGAGGTCGGCCATGGCGCTGTACTGGTACATGGCGCGGACGGCGTGGCCGACGGCCTCGGTCTGCTCGCGGACGGGGGCGTGGGACTGGTTGTACTCGCGGTCGCGGCTGCTGCTGCGGACGAAGACGCCGCCAGGGCTCATGTGGCCGCCGAAGTAGCCGGTGTCGCCGCGGCGCTCGGCTTCGGCGTCGAAGTAGAACGGGGTGCGGCCGCGGTTCTCGGTGAGGAGGAGCGCGAGGTCGAGGTACCGGCGCTCGCCGGTGGCGCGGTGGAGTTTGACGAGGGCGAGTTCGATCTCCTGGTGGCCGTCGTAGCCGCCTTCGCAGGCGCCGCCGGGGCCGAACTCGCGGCCGATGAGGTCGGCGTAGCGGCGGACGATGCCGAGGAGGGTGGTCTTGCCGGTGGCCTCGTAGTGGGCGACGCCGGCTTCGATGAGGTGGCCGGCGCAGTAGAGCTCGTGGGCGTCGCGCAGGTCGGTGAAGCGCTTCCCGGGTTTGACGGCGGTGAAGTAGTTGTTGAGGTAGCCGTCCTCCTGCTGGGCTCCGGCGAGGAGTTCGATCGCCTTGTCGACGGCGGCATCGAGTTCGGGGTGCTCGCCGGAGGCGAGGACGTAGCTGGCGGCCTCGATCCACTTGGCGACGTCGGACTCCCAGAAGATGGGGAAGCGCTCGCGGTCGTCGCCGTCGTGGCTGCGGGGCTTGAGGAGCAGGGCCTCGAACTGGCCGCCTTCGCGGAGGCGGGCCTCCTGGTGGGGGATGGTGCGGGTGCGCACGGTCTCGCGGCGCGGGAACCAGAACTCGTCGGCGATCGAGACGTCGGCGAGGTGGAGGGAGGTCCGGTGCGGAGCGGGCATGGCGGTTCCTTCTGACGTGGCGGTGCGAAAGGGGCGGAAAAGGTTTTCGGCCAGGCTACCCGCGGCAGTCGTTTACCGTTACAGGGGTCTCATGCTGCGGAACGCCCGGTTTTCCGAAAGCCGCTGAAAACGCTTCCGAAATCCGGTGGGGGTGCGCAATCCGAGAGCGCTCCTTCATTTCCCGTTCACTTACGGTTGGCGGGCGGGGTACCCGCGGCGCATAGCCTCCGGAGTCGGAACGCGCCGATCCGCCGCCCCGACACCGCGCATCGGCGATCCTGGTTCCGGACGTACTGCCATAGGAGTCCCAAATGAATCGTCGTGACGCCGCCCAGCGGCGCAAGCTGCCGCTCCTGTCCGACCACATCGGCGGCCGCTCGCAGCTGACCTGCCTCTACCGCTGCGGCGACGCCTGCAGCCACCCCGTGCCGAACACCTCGGACAACCCCTACATGGGCGACCTCATCGCCTCGGCCGTCTCGCGCCGCTCCGTCTTCAAGGCCGGTGTCGTCGTGACCGCGGGCGCCGGCGCCGCGGGGGCGCTCGGCAGCGCCGCGTACGCCTCCGAGAGCGATGGGGCCCAGTCCTCCGCGTTCTGGGGCTCGGTGCCGCGCGGCCTGCGCTTCGACGCCGTGGAACCGAACCGGGACGACGCCGTCACCGTCCCCGACGGGTACGAGCAGCAGATCGTGATCCGCTGGGGCGACCCGATCCTGGACGGCGTGAACGAGTTCGACCCCACCGCGCAGACCCCCGAGGACGCGGCCGGCCAGTTCGGCTACAACTGCGACTTCCTGGCGCTCCTGGACCTCCCCGGCGAGCGGCGCTCCAAGGTGCTCGTCGCCAACCACGAGTACACCAGCGAGTCGATGATGCACTACGGCTACGACTCGGCCGCCCCCACGCGCGAGCAGGTCGAGATCGGCTGGGCCTCGCACGGCCTGTCCGTGGTGGTCCTCAAGGAGGACAAGAACTCCGGCGACCTCACCCCGGTCGTGGGCCACGAGCTCAACCGCCGCGTCACCGCCACCTCCGAGTTCGTCCTCTCTGGACCGGCGGCGGGCAGTGACCTGCTGAAGACCACCGCGGACGCCGAGGGCGCCCTGGCGCTCGGCACGCTGAATAACTGCGCCGGCGGCGTCACCCCGTGGGGCACCATCCTCTCCGGCGAGGAGAACTTCAACCAGTACTTCGCGAACGCCGGGCAGGTCGCGGACGCGACCGCGAAGGCCCGCCTCGCGCGCTACGGCCTCTCCGGGAACGCCAGCGAGCGCAAGTGGGAGCAGTACGACCCGCGCTTCGACGTGCTCCAGGAGCCCAACGAGCCCAACCGCTTCGGCTGGATCGTCGAGCTCGACCCGTACGACCCCGACTGGACCCCGCGCAAGCGCACCGCCCTGGGCCGCTTCAAGCACGAGGGCGCCGGGCCGCGCGTGGACCGCCAGGGCCGCGTGGTCGTGTACATGGGCGACGACGAGCGCTTCGACTACATGTACAAGTTCGTCTCCAAGCACAGGATGAAGTCCGGCTCCAGCCGCAGCGCGCGCGAGCACAACCGCAAGCTCCTCGACGAGGGCACCCTCTACGTCGCGAAGTTCACCGGCGACAGCCCCGGCGAGATCGACGGCACCGGCGCGCTCCCCGACGACGGCGCCTTCGACGGCTCCGGCGAGTGGATCAAGCTCGCCAGCGGCGACGAGTCCTTCGTGGACGGCATGACCGCCGAAGAGGTGTACGTGTTCACGCGCCTCGCGGGCGACAAGGTCGGCGCGACCAAGATGGACCGCCCCGAGGACGTCGAGGTGAACCCGAAGTCCGGCAAGGTCTACGCGGCCCTCACCAACAACACCCAGCGCGGCACCAGTGGCAGGGCCGCGGCCGACGAGGCCAACCCGCGCAACAGCAACAAGCACGGCCACGTGCTCGAGCTGGAGGAGCGGCACGGCGACGTCGCGGCGGTGACGTTCGGCTGGCGGCTGCTGCTCGTCTGCGGCGACCCCGAGGACCCGAGCACCTACTTCTCCGGCTACCCGAAGGAGAAGGTCAGCCCGATCTCGTGCCCGGACAACGTCGCGTTCGACCCGCAGGGCAACCTGTGGATCTCCACCGACGGCAACGCCCTGGGCACCAACGACGGCCTCTTCGGCGTCTCGCTCACCGGCTCGACCCGCGGCCTGACCAAGCAGTTCCTCACCGTGCCGCTCGGCGCGGAGACCTGCGGCCCGGTCGTCCAGGACCGCCACATCCTGGTCGCCGTGCAGCACCCGGGCGAGGTCGACGGCGCGAGCGCCGAGACCCCCGCCTCGCAGTGGCCCGACGGGCCGAACGGGGTCCTCCCCCGCCCGTCCGTGGTGAACGTGGTCAAGGACCGCTTCGGCAGCATCGGCTGCTAAGCGGCGCAAGCAGAACGGGGCGGCCGGCGATGGCCGCCCCGTTTTCGTGTGCGCTAAGGAGTTGCCGCCGTGGACGACCAGGGCCCAGGCGAGGGCGAGGAGCGACAGGAGCGAGGCCACGCCGCGCACCGTGTTCCAGGCGGTCCAGCGGGACTCGATGCTCGCGCGCAGCGCGGCCGGGTCGCTGATGGCGGCCGGGTCGCCCGCGGCTTCGAGGCGGTCGTTCATGGGCACGTTGACCGCGGCGGTCCCGATGAACATGACCAGGGCCAGCACGAGGGCGAGCAGGATCCACGGCGACGCGGAGCGGTCGTCCGAGAACCAGTTCAGGACGAGCGCGGCGCCGGTGAAGAGCACGGAGCCGAGGAACGCGGTCATGAACCAGCCGTTGAGGATCACCTTGTTGATGCGCTGCATCGCGGCGATCCAGCCGCGGTCGTCGAGGACCTTCAGGCCGGGCATCACCGCGTAGGAGAAGCCGGTGAAGAGCCCGGCCATGAGGCCGGCGCTGAGGGTGGAGGCGAGGAGCGCGAGGAGCTGGAGGAGGGACACGGGGCTAGGCCTTCCGGTAGGTATGGATCGCCGCCCCTGAATCGAAGGTGCGGTTCCCCGTGAGCCTAAAGGTCGTCGGTTCGTAGGCTCCGGCGAACATCGGGATGCCGCCGCCGAAGCGCACCGGGTAGCGCTTGACGACGATCTCGTCGATCTCGCCGATGAGCGCCGCCGCGAGCCTCCCGCCGCCGCAGAGCCAGATGCCCTTGCCTTCGCGCGCCTTGAGGTCGCGCACGAACGCGGCGGGGTCACCGGCGACGACCTCGACGTGCCCGTTCGGTTCCAGCGTGCGGGAGCAGACGTACTGGCGCAGGTGGGCGTACGGGCTCGGGGTGCCGCCCGCCCGGTAGGTGCCCGCGCCCATGAGCACGGTGTCGTACAGCCGGTTCGGGGCGTCGGCGAGGCCGGCGGCCTCGCGGAATGCGGTCGGCACCGTCTCCGGCCGCTCGGCGTTCATCGCGGCCGCGACGTCGAGCTCGATCGGCAGGGCGTCGAACTCGCCGCCGGGGCCCGCGATGAAGCCGTCGAGCGAGGTCCCGATGTAGTAGGTCAGGGTTCGGTTCGCCAAGGGGGCTAGGCCTTTCGGTAGGTCTGGATCGCCGCTCCGGACTCGAAGACGCGGTTCTCGGTGAGCGTGAAGGGCACCGGCTCATAAGCGCCGGCGAACATCGGGATGCCGCCGCCGAAGAGCACCGGGTAGCGCTTCACGATGATCTGGTCGATCTCGGAGGCCAGGGCCGACGCGAGGTTCGCGCCGCCGCAGAGCCAGATGCCCTTGCCTTCGCGCGCCTTGAGGTCGCGCACGAGGGCGAGCGGGTCACCGGAGACGAAGTTGACGTCCTTGTCGGTGTCGTCGCTCAGGCTGTTGGTGAACACGTACTGCTCCATGTGGGAGTACGGGCTGGTGACGCCCACGGCCAGGCCCGGGTCGTAGGTGCGCCTGCCCATCACCAGGGTGTCGAAGTGGAGGTTGGGCGCGTCGGCGATCCCGAGTGCGGGGCGGATGTGGGTCGGGACGGTCTCCGGCCATTCCTCCTTGATGGCCTCATGGACGTCGAGGAACGCCATCAGCGGTTCGATCTCGTCGTTCGGCCCGGCGATGAAGCCGTCGAGGGAAGTGCCGATGTAGTAGGTGAGCTCGCGGTTCTGCTTGCGCATACACACTCCGTTTGAAGTACTATGATTGAAGTGGTTTGAACTTACCACTACACCCGAAGTGGTGTCAACTCCTTGGAGTGGAACATGCGCCAGAACCCGGAACGCCGGACGGCCCTGATCGATGCGGCTATAGAAGTACTCGCCGACCAGGGGGCGCGCGGCCTCACGTTCCGGGCTGTCGACGGCCAGGCGGCGGTGCCCGTGGGCACCGCCTCGAACTACTTCGCGAACCGGGACGCGCTGCTGACGCAGGCCGGCCAGCGCGTCTTCCAGCGGCTCGACCCGGGCCCGGCCGTGGTGGGCGAGGCGCTCGCGCTGCCGCGCACGCGCGAGTCCGTGGACCGCCTCATGCACGAGATGGTCGAGCGGATCACGAACTTCCGCTCGGGGTACCTGGCGATGCTGGAGCTGCGGCTCGAGGCCACGCGCCGCCCCGAGCTGCGCGAGGTGCTCACCAAGCAGATCCGGGAGAACGTGCAGGAGAACATCGACTTCCACCTGGAGTCGGGCATGCCCGGGGACGCGGACACGGTCGTGATGCTCTACCTGTCGCTGAACTGGCTCATCCTGGAGCGGCTGACGCTCCCTGACGTCTTCGGCGAGGACCGGGCGGCGGCGCTCATCTCGGCCGCGGTCGACCAGATAGTGCCGCCGCAGTAGGCCGGCCCGGCCGCAGCTCAGCGGTCGAGCCCCGGCGCGGTCATGAGTTCCGGTTCTGCAGCTTCGCCATCGTCTCGCTGATCTGCTGGCTCATCGCCGCGAAGTTGCGCAGCGAGCGGTCCTGCATCTCCGCGAACCGCTCGTTGATCGCGTTGAGGTCCGGCACCGGCTCCTCGGTCGACTGGTGCTCGCGGTGCTTGTCGAGCGCCTCGTTGACCAGCTGCATGAGCTGCGGGCCGAGATCGTCCGAGCCGTCCCGGATCGCCCTGGCGCTCACCATGAGCTCCGTGAGCCGCCCGTCCGAGCCGACGGTGACGCGGATGCGGCCCTTCTCGTTCTCGACGGTGACGGGCTCGGGCGGGCCGGCCTGGGTCTGGGCGGCGGCGCTCAACTCGGCGCGCGCGTCGGCCAGCTGCTCGGCGATCTTGTCCTCACTGAACAATTGGGACTCCGGTTTCTCTTGCGTTGAAATGGCTTGCGGCGGTTGGGATCCGGGCTACGCGTACGGGTCGGTCTCCTCGTCCTCGGGTCCGCCGCCCCAGACGTCCTCGTCCTCGGCGATCCAGAACTGGCGCTCCATCTCCTTGTCCTCGCCGCCCGGACGCTGGCCGCCGCCCGCGACGCCGGGGGCCATCATGCCGCCCGCGCCCGCCGCACCGCGGCCGCCGGCCCCGGCCGCACCGGCTCCGCCCGCGCCGAGGGCGCCGCCGAGACCGCGACCGCC
>NZ_JAPZVR010000016.1 GCF_027622855.1 Glycomyces algeriensis
GGCCGGGGCCGCCGCGCCCAGTACCGGCTCGCGCCGCTCGCGCTCGCCGGCCTCAGCATCGTCCTGTTCCTCGTGTTCTTCGTGTGGCCCGGCGGACTGGGCCTCATCTACTCCTTCACCGACTACTCCGGCATCGGCACGCCCGAGTTCATCGGCCTGGACAACTACGAGAAGCTCTTCGCCGACCCGACCTTCTACGAGTCGCTCACCCGCACCCTGCTGTTCGCGGTCATCAGCGTCCCGCTCATGTACGTCATGTCGCTCTCGATCGCCGCGCTCGTGGTCTCCAACTACGCCAAGGGCTCCTCGTTCGCGAAGGTCGTGTTCTTCTTCCCGTGGCTCATCTCCCCCATCGTCGCGGGCGTGGTGTGGCGCTGGATGTTCGGCGAGAGCTTCGGCTTCGTCAACTACGTGATCTCGCGGCTCGGCGCCGACCCGCTCGCCTGGCAGACCGACCCCGACCTCGCGCTCATGGTCGTCGTCATCGCCGCGACCTGGGGCGGCACCGCCTTCAACATGCTCATCTTCATCGCGGCGCTCAAGAACGTGCCGCGCGCCTACTACGAGGCCGCGCAGATCGACGGCGCGAACGCCTGGCAGCGCTTCCGCCACATCACGCTCCCGTCCATCGCGCCCACCTCGTTCCTGGTGATCCTCCTGTCCTCGCTCGGGGCCATGAAGGAGTTCGCGATGGTCCAGGCGCTCAACGGCGGCGGGCCCGGCACCTCCAACGTCATGATCATCCAGTACATCTACGAGACCGGCTTCAAACGCGCCGACATCGGCTACGCCAGCGCCGTCTCCATGATCCTGCTGCTCATCCTGCTCACCATCGCCCTGGTGCAGATGGCCGTCAACCGGAGGCGCTCCGCATGAGCACCACGACCGCACCGCAGAAGCCCGTCCGCAAGGCGCGCAAGGCGAAGGAGCTCGGCACCGTCGTCCCGGTGACCACGTTCATGTGGCTGCTGGCGGCGCTGTACGCGTTCCCGCTCGTCTGGTTCCTCCTGAGCGCCTTCAAACCCGGCTCGGAGTTGTTCCAGTACCCGCTCACGATCCTCCCGGAGAACCCCACCATCGCGGGGTTCGAGAAGGCCTGGGACCGGTTCGACTTCATGCTGTACTTCTCGAACACGCTCGCCGTGGCGCTCACGACCACCGTGCTGACGGTGTTCGCCAGCGCGATGTGCGGGTACGCGCTCGCGAAGTACCAGGACAAGGTCTGGATCCGGATCTTCTTCGTGTGCCTGCTGGCGACGACGATGCTGCCGACCGAGGTCATCCTCTCGCCCACGTTCCTGGTGATCCGGGACCTCGGCATGTACGACTCGATGGCGGGCCTGGTCGTGCCGTCCATCCTCACGGCCACCGGCGTGTTCATGTTCCGGCAGTTCTTCGTGTCCATTCCGGACGACATCATCGAGGCGGCCCGCATCGACGGGGCGCGCGAGACGGGGATCTTCTTCCGGATCATGCTGCCGATGTCGCGGCCGATCATCATGACGCTGGCGATCTTCTCGTTCCAGTGGCGCTGGAACGACTACATCTGGCCGCTGATCGTGGTGGGCGACGAGCGCAAGTTCACGCTCCAGATCGCGCTGCGGTCCATTGTGGGGGCCGAGAACATCGACTGGCCGCTGCTGCTGGCGGCCTCGGTGATGTCGATCCTGCCGCTGGTGCTCATCTTCATCGTGTTCCAGAAGTACGTCATGAACGAGGACATCAATGCAGGGCTCAAGGACTGACACCGCTTTTCTCACCGCCGTGGCCGCGGCGGCCGACGAGCGGGCCCGGGAGGTGCTCGCCGGGGTCGACGGGCTCCTCGCGGGCGCGCCGCACCACCGCCGGGTGATGTCGGCCGCGAAGACGCTGGTCGCGTGCGCGGTGCATCCGGGCTCGGCGCTGTTCGGCTCGCCGGAGGCGGCCGGGGCCGCGGCGCGGCTGGTCGCGTTCCTGGCCGGGATGCAGGGCGCGAACGGGCTGTTCGACGGCGAGAACCTCGCCTCACCGCCCGACACGGCGTTCACGGTCAACGACCTGTGCGACACGTACGGGCTGCTGCAGGGCGAATCGGTGCCGGAGCCGCTGCGGCCCTTGGCCGGGGCGCTGGAGGCGATCGCGGCGGCCGCGGCCGGGCCGCTGCGCCTGGGCGGCGTGCACACGCCGAACCACCGGTGGGAGCTGAGTGCGGCGCTGGCGCGGCTCAACGCGCACTGGCCCGATGCGCGCCTGGTCGCGCGGGTCGACGAGTGGCTGGCCGAAGGCGTGGACATCGCGCCTGACGGGATGTACTCGGAGCGGAGCCCGAACTACGCGCTGTTCGTCTCGAACCCGTCGTTGACGGCGATCGGCACGCTGCTGGAGCGGCCGGAGCTGCTCGACGCGGTGTGCCGGAACCTCGAGGCGGTCGCCGCCACGGCGCTGCCGGACGGCACGGTGGAGACCGTGCACTCGCGGCGGCAGGACCAGCTGGGTTCGATCGCGTTGGCGCCGTTCCTGATGCAGTTCCGGCGGTACGCGATCGCACGCGGGCGCGGCGACTTCGCGGCGGTGGTGGCGCGGATCCTTCAGGAGCAGGGCCTCCAGGAGCCGGTCGCCTACCCGGCGGACGCGCTGGCGGAGATCCTGCTGGAGCCCGAACTGGCCGGTGTCCTGCCCGAACCTGAAGCGCCGCAGGCGGTGAGCACCGTGTTCCCTTCGTCGGGGCTGGCGGTGGTGCGGGACGGGGCGTTCGCGGTGACCGTGTTCGGCGGCACGGACTACGCCGAGCACGGCTGGATCCGTTCGGGGCTGTCGAGCAATCCGACCTTCCTGCGGATGTACGCCGGCGGGGCCGTGCTGGACTCGGTGCGGCTCTCGCGGGACTTCTTCGGCATGGGGCCGTTCAGGGCCGGCGAGTTCGCGTTCGAGGACGGCGAGTTCGTCCTCCGCGAGCGAGTGGCGGCGGCCTACTACCAGCCGCTCCCGGCGGAGCACCGGCGCGCGGGCGGCGACTACGCGCTCATGGACGACGGCCGGTTCTCGGCCTCTATGGACTTCGCGAATCGGCCGAATGACGCGTTCGCGCTGTCGACCGAGGCGCGGGTGCGCATCGGCGATCGCGAAGTGCGCCTGGAGGTCGAAGCGGATCCGGGCGGCGTGCGGCAGGTGCTCGAACTGTCCTTCCGGGACGGCGGCGAGCTGGAGGGCGTGCGCCCCTCGGTGGGCGGCGGCTTCGAGCCGGTGGACGAGGGGTTCGTCTATCGTCTCGGTGACGACCGGATCGCGGTGCATGTGAACGGGAGGGGTCGGGCCGGGCTCGGCTACCACCCCGGCGAGGACTACACGCACCTGTCGGGAACGGATGCGGCCCAAGGCATGCGGGTCTACGTGCCGCTCCCCGCGTCGGGCCGTTGCGTGGTCGCACTGGTGTCGCACTAGTCCGTTGTGCGGCGAGACGTAATGATTTGTCAATCGATACGTAATCCTCTGTCAATAGTATAATTTGTGATAGCTATCACACAACCAACTAGATGGTTGCCACGAGGCGGTTACTCCTATACGTTGAGTTTCAACACGCTTCGTTACCCTCTGATCCCCTTGCGGAGCAACGGTTTCTTCTTGACACCCTCTATCTAAAGAGGTCAATGCCATGTTGACTGACCACTCCACCCTGCTACTCGTGGGCAATCGATTCTCGGGATTCAGCGCCGCCCACCCAGGAGTCCTCACCGTCAGTGAGTTCATCCGCCGCCTCCGCAATGATGCGAACGGCACCGCTCCCGGACACCTCACCCTCCAGCCCGGACAGGGCATCGGCGAGTCCCAATGGGACCTGCTGCGGATCGAGATCGCCGAGCGCGGCCTCGCGCACCGCATCCACCTCATGCCGGCCATCCCGGCTCCGGCCGCACGCCATGAGACCCACAAGCACGTCGAGGCCAACCGGCTCATCGCCCGGCCCCGGCAGACCGGCCCCGGCCGGTACCGCGCGGACCTGCGCGTGCACAACGACAACGAGCTGCTCATCGACCACCAGACCGGCCAGCACGTGCAGGGCATGGTCGCGGTCGAGGCGGCCCGCCAGATGTTCCTCACGGTCACCGAGCGGTTCCTGCTCCCCGACGAGCGGAAGCGGTACTTCGTCATCAACTCGATGGGCACCGAGTTCGAGAACTTCCTGTTCCCGCTGGCCGCCGAGATCGACTACCTGATCACCGAGTCGGACACCGCGAACCCCGACCGGCTCGCGTTCACCGTGGAGATCGCCATCGAGCAGGCCGGGCGCCGCTGCACCCTGACCTCGGTGCGGTTCACGGCCTTCGAGAACCGGCTCATCGAGTCCAAGGAGCAGCGCCGGGCCGAGCAGGCCGTCGCCGCGGTCGTGGCGCAGCACGGAGGGGCCCTCGCCGATGCAGCGGTCCACTGAGCACGCCGCGGCGTACGACTCCGCTTCCTACGACGCCGCGTTCTTCGACGTCGACGAAACGCTCCTGGCGCACAAGAGCATGTTCCGCTTCCTGCGGTTCTACCTGCAGCGCAAGGGTGAACCGGAGCTCCTGTACGAGCGGCTCGCCGCCGAACTGAGCGCGCTCGCCGCCGCGGGCGTGCCGCGCGAGGAGGTCAATCGCGCGTACTACCGGCTCTACGCCGGCGAGTCCGCCGAGTACCTCTCCACAGTGGGCCGGGAGTGGTTCGACGCCGAGCTCGCCGACCCCGGGTTCCTCCTGGAGGCGCCCGTGGCCGAGCACGAGGCATTGCGCGAGCAGGGCGTCCCGACCCACTTCGTCTCCGGTTCGTTCTTCGCCTGCCTGGAGCCCGCCGCCGCGCTCCTCGGGGCCTCCGAAGCGCACGGCGCGCCGGTGCGGATCCGCAGAGGACAGCTCACCGGCGAGATCGACTACCCGGTCATCGGCGCGGGCAAGGCCGAGACCGTCCAGGCGGTCGCCCGCCTGCGCGGGTACCGGCTCGACCACTGCATCGCCTACGGCGACCACGCGACCGACCTGCCGATGCTCGAGACCACCGGCACCGCCGTCGTCGTCGGTGACGACCCGGTGCTCCGCCGCCGCGCCGAGACGGCCGCGTGGCGGACCCTGCCGCAGACACCGCGCACCGCCGCGCGACTCCCCGCCTGAGCGGGAGCGTTTCCCCACGCTCCGCTCGAACCGGTCCCCCCACATCGCATCCGCACACCCCATGGAGGCACCGCCATGTCCGCGACCTATCTGCTGACCACCGAACTCCCAGTGCAGGCCGACCGCGCCGACGAGGCCGTCGACGCCTGGAGCGAGCTCCTGGCCGCCGCGGCCGACAAGGACCGCGCGCTCTACCGCTGCTTGGAGGCCAACACCCTGCTGGAACTGCGCGCGCTCACCGGGCTCGACGAGATCGCCGCGGCCGACGCGGACTTCGAGCCCCAGTGGAACACCGTGGGGCCGTACGCCGCCGGGGACTTCCGCCGCCAGGCGCTGCGCTTCGTCGAGGCCCCCAAGGAGCCCGGCACCGCGCTCCCGGTGACCCCGTACGTGCAGCTGCGCTACGTCGAGGTCAAACCGCAGGCGTACGAGGCCTACCGGGCCTGGCGCGAGGCCACCGTCTTCGACGTCGTCCGCGACGCCGAGGAGGTGGAGTCCTTCAGCACCTACCACACGGTGGTCAGCACCCAACCCGGCGTGCTCTTCCTGAGCGGCTTCTCCTGCGCTCCGGAGCAGTACCAGCGGCCGTTCTCCTCCGACCGCTTCACCGAGATGGTGCAGCAGGCCGGCGACCGCTACTTCGCCGGCGGCCCCGGCGGGCTCCAGACCCGCTGCTACGAGCGGGTCGACGCCTGAGCGGGGGTCGACGTCCACGTCCTGGGCGTCACCGCAGCCGCCGAGGAACGCGCTTACCCTCCATCATGGACGACGCGGGCGTCGTCCCGGGCGGGGACCTCCACGAGCGCCGCGCCGACCGCACCGTTCCTGCAAGACCTGATCACGCACCCAATGCATCGCGCTCGCGACCGAGCGAGGCGAGCGATCCCCGGGACCCCGGGGCCGCGACGATGCGGCACCGGGGCGTACACCCTCCCACCACCGATCGCCGACCCGATTCGAGGTACCGATCATGGCTACGCACCTGTCGACTTCTCCCACCTACACGCCCGATTCCCGCAGCGCCGCAAGGCGACCCGTGGGCGTCCTGGGCACCGGCTCCTACCTGCCCTCCCGCGTCGTCAGCAATGACGAGGTCGCGGCGAAGGCAGGCGTCGACGCCGACTGGATCCTCCGCAAGACCGGCATCGGCGCCCGCCGCTACGCCGCGGCCGGCGAGGCCACTTCGGACCTCGCCGCCCGCGCCGGAACGGCGGCGCTCGAGGACGCCGGGGTCGATCCGGCCACGCTCGACTGCATCATCGTCGCCACGTCCACACCGGACCACCCGCAGCCGGCGACGGCCGCGATCGTCCAGCACCGCATCGGCGCCGACGGCGTCCCGGCGTTCGACGTGAACGCCGTCTGCACCGGGTTCCTGTTCGCGCTCGCCGCGGCCTGGAGGCTCGTCGCCGACGGCGGCCGCGCGCTCGTCATCGGCGCGGACATCTACTCGCGCATCATCAACCCCGCCGACCGGCGCACCGCGGTGCTCTTCGGCGACGGCGCGGGCGCGGTCGTCCTCGGGCCGGTCCCCGACGGGCGCGGCATCACCGCCGCGGCACTGCGCACCCACGGGGCCCACCACGAGATGATCAACGTCCCGGTGGGCGGCAGCCGCCACCCGGCACGGCTGCGCGACGCCGACGACGACGCGCACTACTTCGCGATGGACGGCAGGGCCGTGCGCGCCTTCGTCACCGAGCAGCTCCCGCTCTCGGTGAAGGAGGCCGTGGAAGAGGCCGACACGACCGCCGACGACATCCGGCACTTCGTCCCCCACCAGGCGAACGGCCAGATGCTCGACGAGATCCAGCCGAGCCTCGGCCTGGTGAACGCGGCCAGCCACCGCACCGTCGCGGAGTTCGGCAACACCGGGTCCGCGTCGGTCCCGGTCACGCTCGACCGGGCCAACCGGTCCGGCGCGCTGAAGGACGGCGACCAGGTGCTGCTCTCCGGCTTCGGCGGCGGCATGTCGATCGGCAGCGCCGTGGTGCGCTGGAGCCGCTGATGCGACTGGGCCCGACCGGCGGTGTCGCCGGTCGGGCCTTTTTCGTTGTCGCGGAAGCCGACCTAGCCTTTGAGCAGCCGCACCGCCCCGGGCGGGAAGTCGTCCGGGGCGCTCGCGACCGCTTCGATGCTCGCGCGCCCGAACGCGTTGAGGGAGGAGCGCAGCGCCTCGATCGTCGTGACGCCCGGACACAGCTTGATGAAGAGCAGGTTGCGCTGCTGTGGCATCACGAACGGCCAGGAGGAGATCCCGATCAGGGTGATCAGGAGCGCGGCCACCGCGGGCGCGTTGTCGACCCCCAGCGCGCGCTGGAGCGCGGCGATCTTGTCCTCGTAGAAGGCCTGGCGCTCCTCGCGCCACGGCAGCGGCGAGTCGCCGAAGGTCAGTCCCTCCCAGGCGATGAGCCGCACCATGCTGGGGTCGTGGAGGTGGAAGTCGAAGACGGCGCCCACGTACTCGTCGAGTCCGGCGCGGTCGGTCGGCAGCGGCACCGCGTCGCCGAGCCGCTTGTGCGCCTCGCGCAGCACTTCCGCGAACAAGTTCTCCTTGCTCTGGAAGTACGCGTAGAGGCGCTGCTTGTTGCAGCCCGCGAGGGCGGCGATACGGTCCACGCGGGCCCCGGCGGGGCCGTGCTCGGTGAACTCTTCATAGGCGGCTTGCAATATGGCATCCCGAGTCCGGTTCGATGCCGGCCGGGTGATGGGTTGAGCAGGCATCGCCGCATCATATCGCGCCAACTAACCGGTTGGGTAGTGTCGTCCCGACTGATAGAACCGACCCGGGCGGCCCGCGGCGGACGCCCGGTGCGCGAGGGCCTGAAGCTCCACAGTGGGGCTCGGCAGCAATCGGCGCCGGACGCCGGTCAACGAGCATAACGCGGCCGCGTCACGAGTTCGCGGGCGCGCCTGCGGGTACGAACCAACGAAAGGACTGTCTGGAATGGATGAGCAAGCCGAACTCGGTCGCTACGACCGGGGCCTGGAGATCCTGCGGCGCCTGGCCGGTGAGGACGAGCCCGCGGTGACGCGCGACTTCGCCGACGTGGCACCGGATCTGGGACGCCTCACCGTGGAGTTCCCGTACGGGGACGTGTACCACCGCTCCGAGCTGGCCCTGCGCGAGCGGCAGCTGGCGACGATCGGCGGCCTGGCCGCCCTCGGCTACGCGCTGCCGCAGCTGCGGTTCCACATCGCGGGGGCGCTGAACATCGGCTGCGGCAGGCGCGAGGTCGTCGAGGCGATCATGCACCTGGCGTCCTACACGGGGTTCCCGGCGGTGCTCAACGCGATCACCGTCGCGAAGGAGGTCTTCGCGGCGCGGGACGACGACGAACCCGGATACGCGGACGCGGCGCCCGAGCTGGAGGGCTCGCGGTACGAGCGGGGTTGGAAGGCCCTGTCGGAGATCGACGGGCACGCGGGCGAGGCCGTGATCGAGAACCTGAAGTCGATCGCTCCGGACCTGGGGCGGTACATCATCGAGTTCGCGTTCGGCGACCTGTACTCGCGCGGCGGTCTGGACCTGCGCTCGCGCGAGATCGTGTCGGTCGCGGCGTGCACCGCGCTCGGCAGCGCGCTGCCGCAGCTGAAGGTGCACGTCCACGGCCTGCTCAATGTGGGCGGGACGCGGGAGGAGGTCGTGGAGACGATCATGCAGATGGCCGTCTACGCGGGCTTCCCGGCGGCGCTCAACGCGATGAACGCCGCGAAGGAGGTCTTCGCCGACCGCGACTGACCGCTCCGACCCCGAAGGCCGGTCCGCACGGGGACCGGCCTTCGGCGCGTCTCAGGCGAGGAGCAGGAGCACGCCGATGACCGCCATCGCGGCGGCGGTGGAGCAGTGGACGCCGTAGGCGGCGGCGCGGGGTCCCTTGGCGCGCAGCACGACCAGCGTGTCGCAGACGGGCATCACGACGGCGGCGAGCATGACCCAGCCGGCGAGCGTGGTGGTGCCGAGCGCGACGGCGACGACGAGCATGAGTCCGCTGCCGATGTCGCGGCCGGCCTTGACGGCGAGCCAGGCGCGCAGGACCGGGTCGTCGGCCTGCGTGCCGGGGATGCCGAAGCCGGCGAGGACCTGGGGGCGGAGCAGGTTGTTGACGCCCATGGCGACGACGGCGACGCCGACGAGCCAGGCGAGGACGATGGCGGTGGTGGCGAGCATGGGGTGGTTCCTTCCGAGAGGCGTGGCAGTGAATCTAGCATTGCTAGGTTCTTGTGCAAAGATAGGCTTCGCTTGCACAAAAATCTAGCGCTGCTAGAATAATGTGGTGACTGCCACCGAACGCCGCGAACGGCAACGCGCCGAACGACACCAGCTGATCATCACCGCCGCCCGCGAACTGGCCGAATCCGAAGGCTGGGAGGCGGTGACCACCAGGAAGCTCGCCGACAAGGTCGAGTACAGCCAGCCCGTGCTGTACGGGCACTTCGCCAACATGGAGGCCATCCGGGACGCCGTCGCCATCGAGGGCATCGCCGAGATGGCCGAGCAGCTCCGCGCCGCGCGCGAGGCCGCCCCCGCATCGGAGGGCGTCCGCGCGGTCTGCACCGCCTACCTGGCGTTCGCCGCCGCGCACCCCGCGGCCTACCAGGCCATGTTCACCCTGCCGACCAAGGTCAAATTCGCCCACGCCGAGACGCCGGCCCCGCTGCGGGCGGCGTTCGGCGAGATCGTCAGCGCCTTCGGCCCCTTCGACGACCGGAACGCGGCGCTGGCCGAGCTCATCTGGGGTTCGCTGCACGGCATGGCGGTCCTGCTGCGGAGCGGGCGGATTCCGGAAGCGGCGCAAGAGCAGCGGCTCGACCTGCTCATCGCGCTGTTCGCGAACGCCCCCGCCTGAGCGGGGCCGCCGGGCCCGCCGCGTTCGTATACTGGCGGGCATGGCATCCCGCATCAGCGAGCTGGTCCTCGACTGCGAGGACCCCGAACGGCTGGCCGCCTTCTGGAGCGCGGTCCTCGACTACGTCGAACTCGACCGCGAAGAGGACGGCAGCATCGAGATCGGCCCGGCCGGCGTCGGCTTCGGCGGCCTCCAGCCGACCCTGATCCTCAGTCCCAGCACCGATCCGAAGCCCTGGAAGCTCCCGCTCCACCTCGACGTCAACGCCACCGACCGCGACCAGGACGCCGAGCTGGAGCGCCTGCTCGCCTTGGGCGCCAGGCCCGCCGACGTGGGCCAGACCGGCGAGGAGAACTGGCACGTGCTCCAGGACCCCGAGGGCAACGTGTTCTGCCTCCTCCACCGGCGGCTCAAGCCGGTCTGAGCGGGCCCGCTCGGTCGACGGCCGGACGGCGCACCGTTCCCGTGCCGGTAGCGGTGCGCCGCCGTTCCCGACCCGCCCGGATCGCCCCCGGCATCGCGTTCCCCCTCGGCTACAGCCCGCGTCTAGACGGTTCGGGCGCTGGGGCCCGTCCGGACCGTCCATTCGTGACAGCATGTGAGGCATGGACATCCCAGAAGTGATCGAGATCAGCCTCGCCCGTCCCGACGAGTACCCGGCCGTCGCCGAGTTCCGATGGGAGGAGGAGGTCAAGGGCGATGCGGTGCCGAGCGTGACGCAGGAGGCCTTCACGAAGGACTTCGCCGAGTGGGCGCTGCGGAACGCCGACACGCATCGGTGCATCCTGGTGCGCCGCAACGGAATCATCATCGGCATGGCCTGGCTCGCGGTCGTCGCGCGGGTGCCGTCGCCCGGCAACATGTCACGCGCGGGCGGCGATCTGCAGGCCGTGTTCATGTCGGAGCAGGCGCGCGGAGGCGGCTATGGCCGCCGTCTCATGACCGCGGTCGTCGACGAAGCGCGGCGGCTGCACCTGAAGAAGATCACCGTGCAGGCGACCACCACCTCCAAGGAGTTCTACCTCCGCACCGGCTTCGTCGACGCCCCCAAGATCCTCCAGTACAAGGTCAAGGCGAACCTCTGACTCAGCGGAAGTCGCGCACGTGGGCTTCGGCCCACTGCTCGAACGTGCGCGGCGGGCGGCCGAGGAGCTCCTCCACGGTGGGCAGCACCAGGGACTCGTCGAGCGATCCGTCCACATAGAAGTCCCAGAAGGCGTGGACGTACTTCTCAGGCATGGTCGCCTCGAGCTGCGCCCGGGTCTCCTCCAGCGTCAGCCCTTCGAAGCGCAGCCGGCGGTCGAGGACGCGGCCCAGGACCGCCAACTGCTCGGCCGGGAGCATCGCGCGCGACCCCGTGAGTCGGTACACGGCTCCGGCATGGGCGTCGTCGAGCATCGCGGCGACCGCGACGGCGGCGATGTCCTCCGCGTCGATGCAGGCGACCGCAATGTCGCCCCAAGGCGCGCGGACCACGTCGCCGGCCCGGAGCTCGGGAAGCCAGCGCAGGGTGTTCGACATGAAAGCGCTGGGGCGCAGGACGGTCCAGGAGATGCCGGACTCGCGCGCGGCGGCCTCGGAGTCCATCATCATCGCCGTCACGGCATTCGTGGTGTCACCGCTCCCGGCCGAGCCGCCCGAGAGCTGGACGGCCCGCTTCACGCCCGCGTCCCGCAGCCGCTCGTACAGTGCGGGCATGTCCGGGTAGCCCGGGAGGACGAACGCCGCTTCCACGCCGTCGAGCCAGGGCACGAGCGAATCCGGGTCGTCCAGGTCGCCCACGGCCGCGGTGACCCCTTCGGGGAGTTTCGCGCGGGCCGCGTCGCGCACCAGCGCCCTGACGGGCAGGCCCTGCCCGGCCAGCGCCCGGACCACTGCCCCACCGATGTTGCCTGTCGCTCCTGTTACGAGGTACATGGCGCGATCTTATCGCGGAGCCCTTGCGCCGCAACCGACTCCGCGTCCCGGTGGAACGGCGCGAAAAAGGGGCCCACCGCTGATGCGGTGGGCCCCTTCGAAAACCGTTGCGAGGAACTAGTCCTCGGTCTTCTCCTCTTCGTCGTCCTCAGCCTCGGCGTCGGCCTCGGCGGCCTTGCGGCCCGGGAAGAGGTCCTCCTCGGTGAGCTCGGTGCCGGAGGCGTCGGTGATCGAAGCCTCCTTGACGACCTCTTCGAGGGCGAGCTGCTGGCGCAGCGACGCGGCGATCTGCTGGAGGCCGCCGTTCGTGCGCAGCTCGTCGACGAACTTCTGGAACTGGTCCTGCGGGACGCCGCGCTGCTGGGCCTGGCGCACGACCTCGGCGGTCATGAGCTCGCCGGAGACCTCGAGCTCGCGCTCGCGGGCGATCTTGCCGAGGATGATCGACTGGCGGAGGCGGGCCTCCGAGTCGGCGACCATCTCGGCCTTGAACTCGTCCTCGGACTTGCCCATGAGCTTCAGGTACTCGTCGAACTGCGCGAGCGCCTCGGCGGTCTCGCCGTCGTGGCCGCCCTTCATGTGCATGATCTCGTGCTCGACGTCCTCGGAGACGACCTTCTCCGGCAGGGGCAGCTCGACGGCCTCGACCAGCGCCTCGAGGGTCTTCTGGCGGGCCTCGTTGGCCTTGCCGGTGCGGGCCTGGGTCTCCAGGCGCTCGCGGGTCGAGTCGCGCAGCTCGGCGAGGGTGTCGAACTGGCTGGCCATCTCGGCGAAGTCGTCGTCGAGCTCGGGGAGCTCGCGCTCCTTGACCTGGGTGACCTTGACCGCGACGTCGGCGGTCTCGCCCTCCTGCTCACCCGCGAGGGTGGACTGGATGGTCTTCTCGTCGCCCGCGGACATGCCGATGAGGGCCTCGTCCAGGCCGTCGAGCAGGTTGCCCGAGCCGACCTCGTGGCTCATGCCGGTGACGGATCCGCCCTCGACCTCGGCGCCGTCCTGGGTGGCCAGCAGGTCGAGCACGACGAAGTCGCCCTCGGCCGCGGCGCGCTCGACGGTCTTCAGCGACGAGAAGCGCAGGCGCTGGGACTCGAGGTCCTTGTCGATGTCCTCTTCGCTGACGCCCTCGGCCTCGACCGTGACCTTCAGCGAGGCGAAGTCGGGAAGCTCGAACGAGGGGGTCACGTCGGTCTCGACGACGAACTCGAAGGGCTTGCCCTCTTCGATCGGCTTGACCTCGGTCAGTTCGGGGCGGCCCAGCGCGTTCACGTCGTTCTCGGTGACGGCCTTGTTGAGGTTGGCCTGCACGGCCGGGTCCATCGCCTGCGCGTAGACCGACTCGCGGCCGATGCGCTGGTCGATGACCTGGCGGGGCGCCTTGCCGGGACGGAACCCGGGGACGCGGACCTGCTGCCCGACCGTCTTGTACGCCTCGTTGATGAACGGCGCCAGCTCCTCGAACGGCACCTCGACCGACAGCCGCACCCTGGTCGGGCTCAGGGTCTCGACAGTGCTCTTCACAGACGTACTCCTAGATCATTTCGCTCAATTGCCTTGCGACATTGACTTGCGTCGGGGCGGGGGGTTGCCATGGGCGCATCGGTCCGCCGGCAGCGCAGCATCGACCCCCGCTCCGAACGAGTCTAGGCCGCCGTACCGTCGCGGCCCCGGCGGGTGTGGTCGATATCGCCGCCCGCCACCCGCGGCGGGCACCGCGGCCGGGCAGGATGCGGCGCGAGCCGCCGGCGCCGAGATCGCCTAGACTACGCCCTGCAATCGTTCTCAGGAGGAGTCGGACGGCCCGGCGTCCGGCACCGGGGAGCGACGCCCCACCCCGAACAGGAGTGAACGCTGTGGTTTCACCCGCAATCCTCGTCTTCACCCGCACGACCGGCTTCCGGCACGACTCGATCCCGGCCGGCGTCGCCGCGGTCGCGTCGCTCGCCGCCGAACTGGGCTACGAGACCGAGCACACCGAGGACCCGGCCGTGCACAACCCGCTCGACCTCGCCCGCTTCGCGGCCGCCGTGTGGCTCTCCCCCTCCGGCGACGTGCTGGACGAGCTCGAGCGCGCCGCGCTGGCCGATTTCGTGACCGGCGGCGGCGGCTGGTGCGGCGTCCACGCCGCCTCCACCGCCGAGCGCTCCTGGCCGTTCTTCCGCGAGCTCGTGGGCGCCCGCTTCATCGGCCACCCGCCCGGGTGCACCCCCGGGGAGATCGACGTGGTGGACCAGGGGCATCCGTCGACCGAGCACCTGCCGAAGCGGTGGGCGTGGACCGACGAGTGGTACAGCTTCGACGAGCGGCCGAAGGGCTGGGAGATCCTGCTCGAGGCGGACGAGGCCTCGTACGACACGGCCGATCTGGCCATGGGGAACCCGCACCCGATCGCGTGGCACCGCCGCCTCGAGGCCGGCCGGTGCTTCTACACGGCGCTGGGCCACGCCGCGGAGGCGTACGAGGACGACGTGTTCCTCGCTCACCTCAAGGGCGGCCTCATTAGTGTGTTGCCGCCGCGCTGACGGCATGCGCTACACTCGTCTGCGTCCGCTTCGGCGGGCCGCGCGGGTGTAGCTCAATGGTAGAGTCTCAGTCTTCCAAACTGATTGCGCGGGTTCGATTCCCGTCACCCGCTCAGCAAATCGAAGCCCTCGGCCGACAGGCCGGGGGCTTTCGTCGTGCCCCGGCGCGGGGCGCGGGTGCATGAAATCCGGGCGCGGCGGGTATTTCCCGTTCCTCTCGCCTCGCGAGGAGGCGACCGACGCACGGAGGGGACAGGCCATGAGTGGCGATGTCGTAGACCTGATCATGCAGGACCACCGCGAAGTGGAGCGTCTGTTCGACAAGATGCGGCAGTTCCCGGACACGCGCGCTCTGGCGGCCCCGGTGCTGTCGGCGCTGCTCATCGCGCACAGCCGCGCCGAGGAGGCCGCGGTCTACCCGGTCGCGAAGGACGAGGCGGGCGACTCGGAGGAGGTCGCGCACAGCCAGGAGGAGCACACCCAGGCCGAGCAGCTGCTCAAGCGCCTGGTCGAGACCGACCCCGACTCGGCGAAGTTCGTGGAGGTGCTCACCGAGCTGGAGGATTCGATCACCCACCACGTGAAGGAAGAGGAGTCGACGGTGCTCCCCCACATGAAGGAGCACCTGTCGGAGCAGCGGCGCATGGAGCTGGGCGAGGCGTTCGCGGCCAGCCGCGCCGAGCACCTCGGCGAGCGGCCCGGCGAGGCCACCAAGGAGGAGCTCCAGTGGCAGGCCCAGAACATGGGCCTCACGGGGACCTCGAGCATGGGCAAGGCGGAGCTCGCCAAGAAGTTGAAGGCCAAGGCCGGCTGAACCTGCCGTCAGGGGGCAAGGGAACGGCCCCGTCCGCGCCGCCGCGCACTACGCGGCCAGGCGCGGGCGGGGCCCTCTTTCGCGTTGGGGCGGAACGCGACAGGCGTAGGCCGAACTTGTATCCGTAAAGCTCGGAAGCGCTTGCCCCGAATCGTTGTGCATCGAAGTTGGTCAATGTAATCTGTGGGGACCCTCACGGAAGTCTCACTCGTATTCACGGCATGAGTGGTCTCACCGTTGACGCCGGCCGCGCTCCCGAGCCGTGCCCTCCTCACCGTCGATGATGGACTGTGCCTCTGGTCGGACAAGGAATCTGCCATGGCATCATCGATCGACCCCCCGATCACCCCGCGACGACAACTCCGGTTCACCCTCGTCCTGGCGGCCGTCTTCGCGGTCGCCGCCGCCTTCGTGCTCACACCGCACCTCACCCGGGCGGAGGCCCAAGTGACCGCCGCTTCGGAATGGGACGGCGCGGCCTGCAACGTCGCCGTCCCGGGCAGCTGGGCCTCGAGCTCGCTGCTCCCCGACCCGTTCCTCAAGATCGACGGCACCCGGGTCACCGCCCAGAGCCAGTGGGAGTGCCGCCGGTCCGAGATCAAGGAGCTCGCCGAGCGCACGATCTACGGCGACAAGCCGCAGCCCGACAGCGTCACCGGCACCGTGACCTCCTCGCGGATCACCGTGAACGTCAGCGACAACGGCCGCAGTACCAGCTTCTCGGCGAGTGTGCAGCTCCCGAGCGGCACCGGTCCGTTCCCGGCCGTCATCGTCTACGGCGGCTTCGGGGCCGACACGGCCACGATCCTCGCCACCGGCACGGCCGTCGTCAACTACGACCCCGCCGCGGTCGGGGCCGAGGGCACGCCGCGCAGCAACAAGCAGGGCGCGTTCTACAACCTGTACGGCGCGACCAGCACCACCGGCGTGCTCATGGCCCAGGCCTGGGGCGTCAGCCGCATCATCGACGTGATCGAGCAGTCCGGCGGGAGCGTCCTGGAGCCGACCACCGGCGTCACCGGCTGCTCCCGGTACGGCAAGGGCGCGTTCGTCGCCGGGGCCTTCGACCAGCGCATCGCCCTGACGATGCCGATCGAGTCCGGCAGCGGCGGCGTCTCGGCGCTGCGCTCGATCCCGCAGGAGAGCGGTTCCCAGCCGCTGAGCAGCACCTACAACGAGCAGCCGTGGCTCGGCGACGCGTTCAGCGCGTACACCGGCAACCCCGCCGGGCTCCCGGTCGACACCCACGAGGTCGTCGGCATGATCGCCCCGCGCGGCCTGTTCATCATGGACAACCCGCACGTCGAATGGCTCGGCGCGCGCTCCGGCGCGCTCGCGGCCCTGGGCGGCGCGGAGGTCTACAAGGCGCTCGGCGCGGGGAGCAACATCTCGTACCACTCGAACGTCTCGGACGGGACCCACTGCGCCACCCGCAGCGAATGGCGGACCCCGCTGCAGCAGAGCATCAACAAGTTCCTGCACGGCACCGGCAACCCGCCCGCGCTCATCAATATGCACTCGAGCAAGTCGGCGAACCTCGCGCAGTGGCGCAACTGGACGACCCCGACGCTCACGCCGGCCGGTCCGACCGAGACGACCACCCCGGCCGAGACCACCACGCCCGCCGAGACCACCTCGCCGCCTCCGGGCGGCGCGGGGTGCACCGCGACCGTGCAGATGGTCAGCCAGTGGAACTCGGGCTGGCAGGGCAACGTGCTCGTCACGGCCGGGGCCACCGCGATCAGCGGCTGGACCCTGAGCTGGACCTGGCCGGGGAGCCAGCGCATCACCAGCTCCTGGAACGCGTCGGTGACGAGTTCGGGCGCCGCCGTGACGGCCGAGGACATCGGCTGGAACGGCGCGATCGCGGCCGGGCGGACGGCGACCGCGTGGGGCTTCGTCGCCAGCGGCGCGAGCGCGGCACCGGTGGTGACCTGCACGCCCGCCTAGAGTGAGGGCCGGGGCGCCGCGGCGCCCCGGCCCGAACGCGTCACAAGACACTCCCGTGACGCGAGTGATCATCACGCCCGCTTGGTACGTTCGCGAACGTGTCCGCGCCCGATTCGTCCATCCGCCTGCGACGCCTCGCGCTGCCGATCTACGGGCCCACCATCCTCATCTCGGTCGGGATGGGCGCGGTCATGCCGCTCGTGGCGCTCTCCGCGCTCGACCTCGGCGCCAGCGTCACGCAGGCCGCGATCATCGTGGGGCTCATCGGCTTCGGCCAGCTCATGGGCGACCTCCCGGCCGGGGCGCTGGCCCAGCGGTTCGGCGAGAAGCGGGTGCTGCTCGCCGCGTGCGTGGTCGAGGCCGCGGCGCTGATCGCGGCGTCGCGCACCGATTCGCTCCTGGTGCTCTCGGCCATGGTGTTCGTGATCGGGATGTCGGCGGCCGTGTTCGGGCTGGCCCGGCACGCGTACCTCTCGGAGGCGGTGGCGGCCGGCTTCCGGGCCCGCGCCATGTCGACGCTGGGCGGCACGTTCCGCATCGGCGGGTTCATCGGGCCGTTCGTGGGCGCGTTCCTCATCGAGCAGCACTCGTTCGGGGCCACCTATGCGTTCGCCGCAGCGACCAGCCTCGCGGGCGGCCTCCTCAGCCTCGCGCTCCCCGACCTGCCCGCGTCCCGCACGACGACGACTCCGGAGAAGCGGAGCATGTGGTCCGTGCTGGCCGAGCACCGCCGGGTGCTCGCCACGCTGGGGATAGGGGTCCTGCTCATCGTGATCGCCCGCGCCTCGCGGCAGGCGATCATCCCGCTGTGGGCCGAGCACCAGGGCCTGGACGCCACGGCCACGAGCCTCATCTTCGGCATCGCGGCCGGGGTCGACATGCTGCTGTTCTACCCGGGCGGCGCGATCATGGACCGCTTCGGGCGGATGTGGGTGGCGCTGCCGGCGATGCTCGTCATGGGCGCCGGATTCCTGCTCCTGCCCATGTCCGGAACGGCGGTCGCGATCGGGCTCGTCGCGTGCTTCATGGGCCTGGGCAACGGGATCTCCTCCGGCATCGTGCTCACCCTCGGGGCGGACGTGGCCCCCGACGAGGGCCGCCGCCAGTTCCTCGGCGGCTGGCGGCTGTGCGGCGACCTCGGCGGCGTCGCCGGGCCCGGCCTCATCAGCCTGGTCTCGCTCGTGTTCCCGCTCGGCGCGGCGGCGATCGCGCTCGGGCTCATCACCTGGTTCGGAGCGGCCTGGCTCGCCAAGTGGGTCCCGGTCTACGACCCGGCGCGCGAACCCCGCGAGAAGGCCGCCGTCTAGCCCACGAAACCCGCTGGCCCCCAAGCGGTCACGCTGGGCATACTCGTGCGGTGGCGCCCGTCCGGGGCGGTGCGGGGAGGAGTCCGGTGCGGATCGCGGGAAGGCAGTGGCGCACGCTCGTGGGGACGGCCCGGCTGGGTCCGACCGCTTACCGCGTGATCCGGCCCGAGCGTCCTCCCGCGCACGCGGTGCTGCACGAGGACCGCGCGGGACGCCAGCTCTCCGTCGACAGGGCCGCGAGCGTCGAGCTCGCGATCGCCTGGTGGCTCGCGGCCCGGTCGCCCCGGAGCCTGGTCTGGCTCCCGCTGCGGACGGGCGCCGTCGACTGCGGCTCCTCCCCCGGGGCGCGCCGGCTCGACCTCGTGCTGCTCCACCACAGCCTGGGTCTCCGCGTGTCCGAGTGGAAGCGGGTCCGCTCACGGTTCGCGGAGCCGAAGGCCCACAAGGTCACCTTGCCCGCCGGTGCGCTGCCCGCGCCTGAGGCGGGCTTTGCGGAAATGCAGTTCCATCGCGAGTTCCGTGACCATCTCGCCGCGACCATCGCGGCCGACACGCTGTTCGTCGTCGGCAGCCGGATCGCCTTCGAACGCGCCGGCGGTCATCTGCGCGAACTCGCCGAGGAGGCCCCCGCCATGCTGGCGAAGAAGCCCGAGGCGCACTGCTGCGCCGAGATCGGCATGGGCCGCTACGGGTCCGGCACCTACGCTGAGCTGCATGTCGAGTGCTGCAACCGGCACTGGTGAGGCGCGTCAGCACTACGACAGGGGCGCGACAGGTCCGGCGCGCAGTCTAGGGGCACAGCGGGAGCACCCGCCCAGCAACGCCTCTCAGCGAAGGACACGAACGATGAGCGTCACCGACACCGCCTGGTCCGGTCTGGTCCCCGTCGAAGACACCGCCCTCTACGTCACCGACACCGGGGGCGACGGCGTCCCCGTCGTCTACTGCAACGGCCAGTTCGCCACCCTCGGCTACTGGAAGCACGTCGTGGAGGAGCTCGGTTCGGGCTTCCGGCACATCAACTTCGACGAGCGCGCCCGCGGCAAGCAGTCGCAGCGCTCCTCGGACTACTCCTTCGAGGCGTGCGTCCGCGACGTCGACGCCGTGCTCGAGGCCCGGGGCGTCACCGGCCCGGTGCTCATCGTCGGCTGGTCGTACGGCGCGTTCGTCGCCGCGCACTGGGCGAGCCGCAACCCCGAGCGCTGCATCGGCGCGGTGCCCGTCGACGGCGCGCAGCCGCACGACTGGCTCGACGACGCCATGGAGATCCGCATCCGCAAGCTCTTCAAGCGGCTCCGCCCGGTCACCGCGATCCTGCGCCCGACCGGTCTGACGCCGAAGCTCAGCGCCGCGCAGCAGGCCGAGTGCAACATCGAGCTGGGCAGGATCTCCCTGGCGCGCAACCTCGGTCCGGTGCTCGACGCGATCACCGTCCCCACCCGGTACGTGCTCGCCTCGGGCGCGTCGTTCGGCAGCAAGGGCGACGAGCAGGAGCTCATCCGCGCCAGCCTGGACCAGGTCGTCGAGCGCAACCCGAACATCGAGGTGTTCGCGAAGGTCGCCAGCAACCACGACCTGATCCTCAAGAAGGACTTCAAGGCCGTCGCCGGGGCCGTGCGCGAGGTCGCCGACCTCGGCGGGGCGATCGATTGAGCTACTCGGCGTGCCGTTCGGTCCAGGCGGCGATGCCGTTCTCGGTGAGGATCATGTCCCAGGCTGCCTCGGCGGCACCGAGGATGGGGGCGTCCGGGCCGAGGGCGGAGGGGAGCACGCGGGGCGGGTCGTCGCGGCGGAACCCCATGAGGCCGTTGCCGTACGCGTCCTCGAACGGTTCGCGCGCGGCGCGGCGCAGTTCGGGGGCGAGGCCGCCGAGGCAGACGATCTCGGGGTCGAGGATGTTGACGAGCCCGGCCGTGCCCCGGCCGAGCACGGCGGCGCACTCCTCCACCGCCGCACGGGACCCGGGGTCGACCAGCGCCTCGATGAGGTAGGCGCGGGGGTCCTCCGGTTCGGCCTCGCCGCGCAGGCGCGCGACCGCGCGGCCGTCGACCGCCACGTCCCAGCAGCCCAGCGCCCCGCACGGGCACGCTACGAGCGGATCGCCCAGGGGCGCATGGCCGAACTCGCCGCCCGCGCCCGTGGCGCCGGTGACCGCGTGGCCCTCGTCGACGAAGATCCCGCCGATGCCGACCTCGATCGTCAGGAACAGGACGCTCCGACCGGGGTGGGAGAGCCGGGCTTCGGCCAGGCCCGCCAGGGTGGCGTCGTTGCCGAGCGCTTGGGGCACACCGGGAAGCAGCGGCTCGACTTCGAGGTCGCGCCAACCGAGCACACTGGACTGCACGATCGCGTTGCGGCGCACCGTGCCCGTGGCGGAGATCGAGACCGCCTGGACCCGGTCGTCGTAGCGGCCCGCGAGTTCGCCCACGGCGGCGCGGATGTCCGCGAAGACCCGTTCGGGGCGCTTCGAGGCGTGGCGGCCGGTGGTCGTGTCGACCAGGGTCCCTTCGAGGTCGGCGATCGCGACGACCCAGTCGGCGAAGCGGAGGTCGACGACGGCGGCGAGCGGCCCGTCGGGGTGCGCGTGGAGCGTGGTCGTGGGGCGGCCGCGGCCGGTGGGCGGGGCGGGGGCCTCGGCGAGGAGGCCGAGGGCGCGCAGGCGCGCGGAGATCTCGGTGGCGGTGCCGCTGCCCACGTGCATGGCCCGCGCGGCCTCGGCGCGGGTGACGCCGGGCCGGGAGCGCACGAGCTTGAGGAGGTCGAGCGCGCCGCTCCAGCGGGCGGCCTCGGCGCGCCCGACTTTGGCGGGGCCCGGGTCGTCTGCGGGAGCAGGGGTTCTGGCTTGCACTCGGGGACCTCCAGGAATTATCCTCGCGTTACGAGTTTATTTCTACCCCGGAGGGCTTCATGCGAAGCTACAGCACCCCTGAGGCCGTCCTGCTCGACATGGACGGCACACTCGTCGATTCCGACGGCGCGGTCGAACGCGCCTGGGCCGCTTGGGCCGCGGAGTACGGCGTCGACCCCGCGCTCGCCCTCGCGAACGCCCACGGCAGCCCCGCCACCGTCACCGCCGCCCGCCTCCGCCCCGACCTCGACCCCGCGCAGGTCGAGACGGCCGCCGCCCGGCAGCTCGAGCTCCAATACGACGACCTCGCCGACGTCGTCCCCACCGCAGGTGCGGAACGACTGCTCGCCGCACTCGACCGGATCGGCCTGCCCTGGGCGGTGGTGACCAGCGCCGACGACCGGCTCGCCAAGGCCCGGCTCGCCGCCGCCGGCATCCGGCCCCCGCTCCTGTTCACGTTCGAGGACGTCGCCCGCGGCAAGCCCGACCCCGAGGGATACCTGCTGGCCGCCAAGGCACTCGGCGTCGACCCGGCCGCGTGCCTCGTCGTCGAGGACTCCGAACCGGGCCTGGCCGCGGGCCGCGCGGCGGGCGCGATGACCGCCGCATTGCGCGGCCTCGACGCCGACGTGCGCCTCACCGACCTCGGACACCTCGCGGAGCTGCTGGTGCCCGATGGCCGTTGACACCGAGGCGCAGCGGGCGGCCACCCGCGACCTGAGCCGCGTCGTCGCCTTCGCGCAGATCGGCCTCGGCCTGCTCGTCAGCTCCTACGGCCCCTACCTGGCCGGGATCGCCGCCGAACTCGACCGGCCCCGCGGCGAACTCGTCTGGCTCACCATGACCTTCGGCGCCGGCCTCGTGCTCGCCGCCGCGGCCGGCCCGGCCGTACTCCGCGCGGGCGCCGGCCTGGTCATGCGGCTGGCGTGCGCCGTCATCGCGGTCGGCGCGGTGGTCATGGCCGCGTCACCCCAACTTCTCCTCGCGGGCACCGGCTCGGTGCTCGTCGGATTCGGTTGCGCTGCAGTCGCTCTCGCAACCCCGTCACTGCTGCGCGGGCCCGGGGCGGCGAAGCGGATCACGATCATGGTCGGGCTCGCCAGCGCCGCCGGCGTCTGCGCGCCCCTGGCGTTCGGGGCACTGGAATCGGTCGGCGTGCCCGGCCGCTGGGCACTGCTGAGTGCGGTCCCGGTGCTGTGCGCGGGGGCCCTGCACCGGACTGTGGCGGGCCCGCCGGACGACGCCGTCGCCACCGGCGGCGGTGTGCCGGTCGGTCCGGCCGCGCTCGCGTGGTCGCGGATCGTCCTCTGCGTCGGGATCGAGTTCTGCTTCTCGATCTGGAGTGTCGCGCGCTTGGTGGACACCGGGGTCGCGCTGGGCACCGCGTCGGCGCTCGGGGCGAGTTTCGGGATCGGCATGGCCGCGGGTCGCCTGGTGGGGCCGCGGTTCGTGGACCGGCCGTGGGCGGAGCCCGCGGCGCTGGCGACGATCGCGGCAGGCACGGTGGTGGTGTACCTGGGGCAGGACCCGGTGACCGTGACGGCCGGGATCGCGGTCGCGAGTCTGGGGATCGCGCCGCTGTACCCGATCATGCTGGGGCGCTTGGTGGGCATCCCGGGTCTGAGCGGGCGGCACTCGGCGTCGATCGGGTCGCTGGCCTCGGGTGCGGCGATCCTGTCGGCGCCCGCGGCGCTGGGCTGGCTGGACGGGCGGATCGGGCTGCGGGAGGCGTTCCTACTGCCGATCCCGCTGCTCGTGATCCTGCTGGTTCTGTCACGACGCAAGTAGCGCAACCGCTCCGGACGCGAGAAGGGCCCGGATCGTCCTATTTCCTATAGGAAATAGGAGGTACGATCCGGGCCGCTTCGCGTTTGCTACTGCCCGTCTTCCTTCTTCTTGGTGGCCGAGAGCGAGCCGGCGTGGGCCTTCTCCTCCGGGCTCATGCGGGTCTTGATGAGGCTGGCCACGGTGACGATGACGAGGACGCCGATGACCACCGCGAGGCTGACCGGCGTCGAGACCTCGGGGATGGCGGTGTTGATGTCGACGTGGGCCCAGTGGAGGACGAGCTTGACGCCGATGAACAGCAGGATGATCGCCAGGCCGGCCGAGAGGTAGACGAGGCGGTCGAGCAGGCCCTTGACGAGGAAGAACAGGGCGCGCAGGCCCAGCAGCGCGAAGGCGTTCGCGGTGAAGACGATGTACGCCTCCTGCGTGACGCCGAAGACCGCGGGGATGGAGTCGAGCGCGAAGAGCAGGTCGACGCTGCCGATGGCGATGAGGACGATGAACAGCGGCGTGAAGAGCCGCTTGCCGTCCACTTTGGTGATGAGCTTGCCGTCGACGTAGTCCTCGGTGATGGGCAGGAAGCGGCGCGCGCCGCGGACCATCAGGTTCGACTCGACGTCGGGGTCCTCGTTGCGGTGCCGGAAGAGCTGGATCGCCGTGTAGACGAGCAGCAGGCCGAACACCAGGAACATGAACGAGAACGAGTTGATGAGCGCGGAGCCGAGCGCGATGAAGATGGCGCGCATGATGAGCGCGAGCACGATGCCGAACGTCAGGACCTTGTGCTGGTGGTGGTCCGGTACCGCGAAGGTGCTCATGATGATCACGAACACGAACAGGTTGTCGACCGAGAGGCTCTTCTCGATGATGTAGCCCGCGAAGTACTCGGTGCCGGCGGCGTTCCCGTACTGGCTGCCGAACCAGATGCCGAAGACGATCGCGATGGCGATGTAGAAGACCGACCAGGCCGTGGCCTCTTTGAACCCGACGTGGTGCGGGCGCACTGCTGCGAGGATCAGGTCCACCGCCAGCAGGACGACGATGAGGCCGATGGTTCCGGCCCAAGTGAGTGGGCTGATATCGAGCAACGCTTCCTCCGTCAGATTGCCATCATCACGACTGCAGGGCTGACATCATCCCTCCAGTGCCCGCATCCTAACGGCCGCATGCCCCGTTTGTCACGACCACCCTGACGACGGTGACCTCGACCAAAGCATGATCACCGCCACGGCGCGGCCGATTCGGCGCTCCCGGGGCGGGACGCCGCCGGGGCATGGGAAGGCCCGCAAGGGAACCCCGGGCGGTCACCTGGCGGGCGTGGAGGAGAACCCCGCGAGCGCGGCGGCCTGGACGCGGCTGAGCCGGTACCCGGCGTGGGCCGCACGGGGGTAGACCTCGGCGGCGTGCCAGTGCTCGGCGCGGACGCTGGTGGCGACGCCGATGCGCCGCATGTACGCGTGCAGGGCCTGGGTGAGTTCGAAGGCGTCGAAGAGGTAGACGTGGTCGATGCTCCAGGGCCGGTGCGTCCCGGGCCTGGCGGCGGTGCGCGGGCCTGTCATGACCAGGTAGTGCTCGAGCTCGTCGGATTCGACCACGTCGAGCAGGCCCTCATGGCGGGTGTAGTGCTTGATGTTGACCGTGCGCCCGGCGAGCGGGCCGCTGCGGAACCAGCCGTCGACGACGTGGTCCCCGCCCGGTTCGAGCTCGATGTCGAAGACCTGGGCGGCGATCCAGTCCGAGAGGTGGCCGTGCGCGAGCGGGCGGCCGACGATGTCGGCGATGCGGGCCTCGATCTCGCCCCGCGCTTGGAGCAGCATGGCGACCGACTTGAGTCCGTCTTCGTCCATCAGCGCTCCTCGGGTCTTACCTCGCCGCTCATCGTACCGAGGGGCCGCCGGGTCCGCCGCCTTCGCGGGGTCGGCGAGAAGCCCGTCAGTTCCGGGCCGCGTGCGTTTCGAGGGCGGTGGTGAGGAGGCGGCCGATCGACTGGAGGCGGTCGGCCATGGCCTCGGGGTCGAGCGGGTCCTCCCCCGAGTCGAGCCAGGCGGCCATGAGGGCCGCGCCGCCGCCGGTGACGAACACGGCCAGGTCGTCGACCGTGCGGTCGGGGACGGTCCCGCCGAAGCGGGCGAGGAGGGATTCGCGCCGCAGCGGGGCGAGGAGGCCGCTCACGACCTGGTTGAGGGCGAAGGCGCTCGCGGTCGCGAACATCGCCCGGTAGAAGCCTTGGTGGGCGGCGAAGTGGCGGGCCACCGCGAGGGCGTGGTCGCGTCCGACGGCCTCGCCGGGGGCGTCCTCCCAGGGTTCGGCGAGGTCGCGGCGGGCCAGGTCGAGGGCCGCTTCCAGGAGGAGGGTGTCGCGGTCGCCGTAGTGGAGGTAGACGAGCTGGCGGCTCACTCCGGCCGCGTCGGCGATGTCGGAGACCGGGACGTTCGCGGTGCCGCGCGCGCTCACGAGCGCGGTCGCGGCGCCCAGGAGGGCGGCGCGAGTTCGTCGCACCCGGCGGTCTTTGGCGGGTGGTGGAGTCGGGAGGCTCACCCGACGAGGTTAGACACCTGTCAATCGATCGACAAGTCGTTCGACGGACTGATTGCGCCGGTCAGGAGAAGCCGAGCGCGTCGACGTACATCCAGTCGCCGCCGATGCGCTCGAACTCGCTGTGCTCGGTCTGGGAGCCGGGGCCGTCGGCGTCGGTGTAGTCGGCGCGGAAGCGGACGGTGCCCTGGGTGTGGAGCGGGGAGCCGCCGGTGGTCTCGAGGATGTGGAGGCTGGTGAAGCGGCGGCCGTCGTCCTTCAGGTCGAGGTGCTCGGGCCGGGTCGCGGGGTGCCAGGTGCGCAGCAGGTAGGCGGCGTCGCCGAGGGCGAAGGCGCTGTAGCGGGAGCGCATGAGGGCCTCGGCGGTGGCGGCCTTCGCGGTGCCGGCGTGGAGCGGCCCGCAGCAGGCGGTGTACGCGGCGCCGGAGCCGCACGGGCAGGAGCGCGTCGGGCGTGAGCGTCTGGGCATACCGGGATTGTGCCGGAGCGCCGCACCGGCCGCGGGGCCGGTGCGGCGTTCCCTTTAGCAGTCCTCGAGGTACGGGGTGACGACCTCGGCGTACGCGGCCTGGCCGGCCGCGTTCGCGTGGAAGGACTCGATGTTGCCGGTGTAGCCGAGGATCCACGGGTCCGCGGAGCAGATCTCGTGGCCCGCGAAGGCGTCGCGGACGTCGGCGAACGCGAAGCCGTGCTCGTCGGCGACCGAGGCGGTGGTCTCGGCGAGGAGGTCCGCGGTCTCGTTCAGCAGCCCCTGCTCCTCGGGCGTGATCGCCAGGGTGGCGGAGCAGCTGGTGCCGCTGAACAGCCGCGGGTTGCCCACGACGGTGACGTCCGCGAACAGCGCGCGGCCTTCGACCTGGGTGTACAGGTCGTCGAGCTCGGCCGGGAGCGAGCCGGTGATGACGGCCTGGGCGTTCGTGATCGCGGTCTTGCACAGGGCCGTGTCGGTCCCGGCGCATGCGGCGAGGACCGAGGAGAACCCGGCGTCGTTGCCGCCCACGCCGATCGAGACCTCGCGGGTGCGCCAGGTGAGGTTGCCGAGCTGCTCGGCGACGACGTCTTCGACGCGCGCGCCCGAGCAGGCGTCGAAGGACAGGCGGGCGCCCATCGCCTCGGCCGCGAGCTGCGGGTAGGCGTTCGCGGAGCGGTAGCAGTCGGTGCCGTCGTCGGCGTAGTCGCCCGCGCCGACGCCGGAGACGTACGAGTCGCCGAGGGCGACGTACCGCGGCGACCAGGAGTTGCCGGCCGAGGCCGGGGAGGCGAACGACGCCGCGGCGATGCCGGCGACGGCCGCGGCCGCGAGGGTGCGCGCGATGCGCTTGGTGGAGTGTCGGTTCATGGGTCTCCTTCTGATCGGGTCGGGCCCGGGAGGCCCGTCCCCTGGGTGTGGGAGGTGAACGCCGACCCGCGAATGCGAACCGGCCCCGAGGGAAGACTCCCGCGGGGCCGGTTCCGGTTGCTTTAGTAAGCGAGCGCGGGGAGGACGACGTCGGTGTACGCGTCCTGTCCGGCGGCGTTCGGGTGGAACGACTCGAGGGTCCCGGTGTAGCCGAGGATCCACGGGTCGGCCGAGCACACGCCGTGGCCGTCGAAGGCGGCGCGCGGGTCGGCGAAGTCGAAGCCGTGGTCGGCGGCGACGGCGGCGGTGGTCTCGGCGAGCAGGTCGGCGGCGTCGTTCAGCAGCGCCTGCTCCTCCGGGGTGATCGCGAGCGCGCCGGCGCAGGCGGTCTCGTTGAACAGGCGCGGGTTGCCGACGACGACGATCTCGGCGGAGAACGCCCGGTTCTCGACCTGGGTGTAGAGGTCGTCGAGCTCGGCCGGGAGGGAGTCGGTGATGATCGTGCGCGCGTTGGTGATCGCGGTCTTGCACAGCGCGGTGTCGGTGCCGGCGCAGGCGCCCAGCACGGACGAGAACCCGGCGTCGTTGCCGCCGACGCCGATGGTCACGTGCTCGGTGTTGACCCGGTAGAGGTGGTTCAGCTGGTTCGCGACCACGTCTTCGACCCGGGCGCCCGAGCAGGCCTCGAACCAGAGGCGCTCGCCGAGTTCGACGTTGACCTGCTTCGCGTAGGCGTTGTCCGAGCGGTAGCAGTCGGTGCCGTCGTCGGCGTAGGCGCCCGCGCCCACACCGGAGGCGAACGAGTCGCCGAGGGCGACGTACTGCTGGATGGTGATGTCGGCCGAGGCGGAGCCGGCGAGGCCGGCGACGCCCAGTCCGGCGGCCGCCGCGACGGCGGCCACGCGGGCGAGGATGCGGCGCGACTGGCCTTCCTTGAAGGACACGGGGTCTCCTTGTTGTCGACAGGGTCGGCGGGGCGGCCCGGGTAGGGCTCCCCGCCGGAGGACCGCGTCATTATAGACAGGCAAGTCCATTGTGTCGCAATAGAAACGATGCGTGACTTTGCGTCACGCCAGGCCCCTCCGGGTACAGTTCCCTCAGTCGCACCAGCCCCGGGTCCAAAACTGTTTCCAAGAGTTTCGGGCTTCCGTTTGGAAACTGTTTCCAGTTCTGGCTAGAATGGCCGCACTTGATCTGAAGAGGTGCAGCTGATGGGCAACCGTCCCCGGGCGACGCTGACCGAGGTGGCCGCGCGCGCGGGCGTCTCCAAGGCCACGGCCTCCAAGGTGCTCAACGGCCGCCCCGGCGTCGCCGACGAGACCCGCAAGGCCGTGCGCGACGCCATCGCCGAACTCGAGTACGTGCCGAGCACCGGCCCGCGCGAGTCCCCAGCGCCCCAGACGATCCACGCGGTCTTCGACACGCTCCTCAACATGTACGCCGTGTACGTGCTCGACGGGATCATCAGCGGCGGCAGGGAGCTCGGGGTCGAGACCGTCACCAGCTCCCTCGAGGCCGAGACGCCCGGGCAGAACGACCCGATCGGCGTCGACCGCATCAAGGCGATCGCCGCGCAGGGCGCCGCGGGCCTGGTCCTGGTGACCGCGCAGCTCACCACGGCCGAAATGGACATGTGCGACCAGCTGGGCCTGCCGCTGGTCGTGATCGACCCGGCCAATCCGCTCGACGAGCGCGTCACGAGCCTCGGCGCCACCAACTGGGCCGGGGGCGTGCAGGCCACGCGGCACCTGCTCGACTTGGGGCACACCAGGATCGGCTTTGCGGGCGGCCCGGCCGGATCGCTGCCCGCGCGCGAACGCCTCCACGGCTACCGCGAGGCGCTCGAATCCGCCGGGCTCGAAGTGGACCCCGCGCTCACCGGCGCGGGCACGTTCTACGCCGAGACCGGTGCCGTGCTGACGAATCGGATGCTCGACCTCGCCGACCCGCCGACCGCGATCTTCGCCGCGAGCGACAGCATCGCCGTAGGGGTCATCCGCACCGCCCGCCAGCGCGGCCTGGAGGTCCCCCGCGACCTGAGCGTGGTGGGCTTCGACGACACGTACAACGCGATGTGGATCGAGCCGCCGCTCACCACGGTGAAGCAGCCGCTGCGGCAGATGGGTCGCGTCGCCGCGCGCACCGTGCTCGACCTCGCCGCCGGGAAGGTCCCCGACTCGCACCACGTGCAGCTGGCGACGAGCCTGGTGGTGCGCGAGTCGACCGCGCCGCCGCGCAGAACGGGCTGACTGGGGCCTTGGCGCGGCGGGGAAGTCAGCGCCAGGCGACCCGGAGGTGCTCGAGCCGACCCACGTGTTCGAGCTGGGTGCCGAGGGCGTCCCGGAGCTGGGCCAGGGCGGCGGGGGCGTCGGCGCTCACCAAGAGCGCCAAGGTCTCCCCTTCGATGACGAGCAGGACTTCGCCGATGCCGAAGACGAGGCGGTAGCCGCCGGGGAGGGGCTCGACCACCGCGTGGCGGTGGAGGCGCTTCACGAGCAGGTCGGCGTAGGCGGCGGGGCTGCGAGTGGGCACACGCGCGGTCGCGGCCAGTCGCACGCCGCGGTCGTCGCAGAGTATCGCCGCTTCGCTCACCATGCCCCCTTCGGCATTGCCCGTCGGCCCGCACCGGTGCCGCGGCGCTGGAGCCGCGTTCGCCGCTCCTGAACGATAATGTTTACCCGCGTAGTGTGTTGTGTCAATACGTTGGATCGAGTGCGTTTCAGGAATGCGTTTGCACAATGACGATGAAGCGCTTGCCGTAACAAGAATGCGGTTACCAGTGCAAACGCGATGCTGCGCCGAACGCCGCAAACCGGAGAATCCAACAACCGCGCGGCCGCCATTACGGCGAGCCGGGTTCCTCCAGGGCGCGCTCGTAGGCGAGCAGCGTGTCGACGAAGCGGCGGCGCTGCTCGTTCGTCAAGGGCGCCAGTGCTTTGCGCCAGGCGGCGGCGCTGCCGGCGAGCCAGGCCTCGATGTCGCCCCGCTCCTCGTCGGTGATGCTGACGATGCGGCGGCGGCGGTCGGCCTCGTCCTCACGGCGCTCGAGGACGCCTTTGCGGCTGAGCTCGGCGACCATGAGGCTCACGGTGGTGGGCGCGACTTCAAGGCGTACGGCCAGGTCGTTGACGGTGGCGGGGCCGTCGAAGAGCAGTAGGGCGAGCAGCGAGAGGTGGCGCGGGCTCAGCTCGAGACTGCGGACCCGCTCGGGCACGGGCAGGCGCTTGGCCCGCCCGACCATGCGGGGCATGAGCAGCAGGAGCTCGCGGATCGCATCGTCGGTGCTCCCAGGACTTGACACGGGCACGCCTCCAGATTACCTTTGTACTCAAATAATGTTTGCTTGCAAAGCAAATAGGTTCCAGGTTCATGCTACCCGAGGGCGCGGCGCGCGCCCCTCGCTCGCATGCCCGACGCACACCCACCGACCAGGAGCGACACCCAATGACCGACTTCGACGGCACCATCCTCGTGACCGGGGCCCGCGGCAACATCGGCTCCCGCCTCACCGCCGCCCTCGCCGCGGCCGGACTCCAGGTGCGGGCCACGGCTCGCGACACCTCCGGCCTCGACGTCCCCGACGGCGTCGAGACCGCCGCGCTGGATCTCACCGCACCCGACGCCACCGTCCTCAAGGGCGTGCGCACCGCGTTCCTCTACCCCACGTTCGGCGACATCGGCGGATTCCTCACGGCCGCAGTGGAAGCCGGGGTCGAGCACGTCGTACTGCTCTCCTCCCCCGCCGCGTACGACCCGGTCGAGCACGCCGGCCCGATCGGCGCCGCGCACCTGGCGATCGAGGCCGCCGTCCGCGACTCCGGGCTCGGGCACACCGTGCTCTACCCGTCCTGGCTCGCCACCAACCCCGCGCGCGACTGGTCCGCGCAGATCCGCGCCGGCAAGGTCGCGATCGCCCACCCCGAGTGGCGGATCAACCCGATCCACCTCGGCGACGTCGCCGAGGTCGCCGCCGACCTCCTGGTGAGCGAGCGGTTCCGAGGCCGCAGCATCATCCTCACCGGTCCCGAGTCCCTCAGCCAGCGCGAGGTCGTCGCGCAGATCGCCGCCGCGCGCGGCAAGCCGATCGCGGTCGAGGAGCTGACCCGGGATGAGGCCCTGGCGAGCCGGCCGGACTGGTTCCCTGAGGCGATGTTCGCCTCGCTCCTCGACGTCGCCGCGAACCTCGGCGACCGCCCGGCCACCGTGAACAACAATGTGGAGCGTGTGACCGGGCGTCCGGCGCGGTCCTTCGCGCAGTGGCTGCAGGACAACGGCTCCGAGTTCTAGGCCCGGGGCGGCCTCGGCCCCCCGCTCAGGGCCGTTTGAGGAAGAGCCCCAGGACGACCGCGGCCAGCGGGACCGCGCAGAGGAGGGTGAAGACCCCTTCGGGGCCGTGGTGCTCGGCGACGAGCCCGAACGCGGGAGCGAAGAGGCCGCCCGCGCTCATGGCCAGGCCGAGCGTGACGCCCGCGGCGGTGCCGGGGCGGGTCGGCAGGTAGTCCTGGGCGAGCTTGACGAGCACCGCGAACGGGATGTTGATCGCGATGCCGACGGCGAGCACGACCAGGACGGCCGCGTACTCGTCCGTGGTGAACCGCAGCAGCACGAGCAGCGGGACGATGAGCACCCCGCCGATGCGGGTGGTGCGGACGGCGCCGAAGCGGTCGGCGAGGCGCCCGCCGAGGAGGGTGCCCGCGACGCTGCCGAACATGAAGCCCGCCAAGGCGATCCCGCCCACGGCGTGGCTCGCGCCGAGGTGGCGGATCCAGTACAGCTCGATGAAGGTGATGATCCCGACCCACAGGATCGAGCGGACCACCTCGATGCCGGTGAGGACCGCGAACGGACCCCAGCGGTCGCGGCCGGTGCGGGCCTTGGGTGCCGCGGCGGCGGTGCGGGTGCGGTGGCGGAGCATGACGAACGCGATGAGGACCGCGGGCGGGATGAACAGCGCGGTCGCGCCGACGCCCATCGCCATGAGCGCGGGCGTGGCGAGCACGGGGGCGAGGAAGAAGCCCACGGAGCCGCCCGCGGCGAAGATGCTCATGCCGGCGGCGCTGTCGCCGGCGGCCTCGCGGGCGCCTTTGCCGGCGGCCGGGTGGAACATTGCGACGCCCAGGCCGGAGAGGAAGAGCAGCGCGAGGACCAGCGGGTACGGTCCGGCGAGCCCGGCCAGGCCGAGGCCGAGCCCGGCGAGGGCGACCCCGGCGGGCGCGAACCAGTCGAGGCGGCGGCGGTCGACGAGGACGCCGAAGAACGGCTGCGGGATCGAGGCGCCGAGCGCGGCGGCGAGAGTGAGGCCGGTGGCGGCGACGTATCCGTAGCCGCGGTCGAACACGAAGTAGGGCACGACGGCGGGCACGAGCCCCTGGTAGAGGTCGTCGACGGCGTGGGCGGTGCCCCACAGCCACATGCGCCGCAGCGGCGACTGGGCGGCTTCGGGGGTCTCGGGCGGGGCGGCGGTCTGGGCCATGCTGGGTGCTCCTTGTCCGTATGCGCCAAGGATTCCGACTCGCCGCCGCCTCCGGCTAACGGTATTCTGCCGAGTTATGTCGACAGACGGCCACGTCATTCCGAGCAGGCCCATCAGGATGCTCACGCATCTCGAGCGGATCGACTGGCACCGCCACGACGGCCACCAGCTGATCTACCCGCGGCGCGGGGTGCTGCGGGTGTTCACGGCCTCGGGCGTGTGGGTGGTGCCGCCCTCGCAGGGCGTGTGGATGCCGGCCGGCCGCGACCATGCGCACCGCGCGTGCGGGTCGACGGAGATGCGCGCGATCCTCTTCGCGCCCGAGGGGCCGGGGCCCTTCATCGGGCACCCGACGGTGCTGGCGTTCACGCCGCTGCTGCGCGAGGCGGTCACGTGCCTGACCGACGACGCCGGGCTCGAGGCGGGCACCCGGGGGCGCCTCGAGCGGGTCGTCCTCGACCTGCTGCGCGGTGTCGAAGCGCCGCAGCGGTTCCTGCCCGCGCTGCCGGACCCGCGCCTGCGGGAGGTGGTCGCGCTCCTGGAGGACCACCCGGCCGACCGGCGGACGCTGGCGCAGCTGGGGATGGCGGTCGGCGCGTCCGAGCGGACGCTGAGCCGGCTGTTCCGGGAGCACGCGGGGATGACGTTCGCGCAGTGGCGCGGGCAGTTCCGGCTGCACCACGCGCTCGTGCTGCTCGCGGAGGGGCACCAGGTCACGCGGATCGCGGGGGCGTGCGGGTACGCGAGCCCGAGCGCGTTCATCGGGGCGTTCCGGGAGGCGTTCGGGTTCACGCCGGGCGAGTACCTGCGGCGCGAGCCGGGCCTTCGGCTCTAGCCCCCCATTGCCTTGATGGCGCTTTCAGGTTATTCTGACTCAACGCCATTATATCGATTCAATTCAATGTTTCGATGTCAATGCAGGCGGTCGCGCGCTCCGGCACGCCGCGTCGCCCGCCGCCTCACCCTGTGCCAATGCGCGCCTCCGCGCGGCCCTTTCGCGCGCCCGCGGCCGGTGCCCCTCACCAGATACGGAGTGAACATGAACGAGTCCAACGCCCGACGGGCCAGGCGCCTGCGGGCCCCGGCGGCCGCGGCCATAGGCCTGGTCGCCGCCGCCGCGACCTTCATCGCGATGACCAACGCGAACGCGGCCACCGTCCGCTACGAGGCAGAGAGCTCCCCCGCCGTCTGCAACGGCACCATCGACACGAACCACGCCGGGTACTCCGGCTCAGGGTTCTGCAACTCCAACAACGCGGTCGGCGCCTCGGCCCAGTTCACCGTCAACGCCTCCAGCGCCGGCACCGCGACCCTCGCGATCCGGTACGCCCACGGCGGCACCGACACCCGCTCGGCCAACATCCTGGTCAACGGCGCCACGGTGCAGTCGGCGAGCGCGTTCGCCGCCACCGGCGGGTGGACGGCCTGGTCGACCAAGACCGTCACCATCCCGGTGAACACCGGGAGCAACACGGTCCGCCTCGAGGCCACCGCGGCCGCCGGGCTCGCGAACATCGACTACGTCGAGCTCACCGACGGCGGCACGGCCCAGACCGGGCCGATCATGGAGGACCTCGGCCGCGGTGTCACCGTGGTGCCGTCCGGCGGGGGCAGCCTCGTCAGCTGGCGGCTCCTCGGCACCGACAGCGCCAACACGGCGTTCAACGTGTACCGCAACGGGACCCTGCTCAACAGCTCGCCGATCACCGGCGCCACCAACTACCTCGACTCCGGCGGCAGCGGCACCTACACCGTCGCCGCGGTCAACGGCGGGACCGTCGGCACCCAGGTCGGAGCCGAGGCGGTCTTCAACTCGAGCGGCTACCGGGACGTCCCGATCCAGCGGCCCGCGGGCGGCACCACCCCCTCGGGCGAGGCGTACACGTACAACGCCAACGACATGAGCGTGGGCGACCTCGACGGCGACGGGCAGTACGAGTACCTCGTCAAGTGGGACCCGAGCAACGCGAAGGACAACTCGCAGTCGGGTTACACCGGGAACGTCTACATCGACGCGTACAAGCTCAACGGCCAGCGGCTGTGGCGGATCGACCTGGGCCGCAACATCAGGGCCGGGGCGCACTACACGCAGTTCCAGGTGTACGACTACGACTCGGACGGCGACGCGGAGATCGCGATGAAGACCGCGGACGCCACGGTCTCGGGCACCGGGCAGGTCATCGGCAACGGGAGCGCCGACCACCGCAACAGCGGCGGCTACATCCTCTCCGGGCCGGAGTACCTGACGATCTTCAACGGCGCCAACGGGGCCGTGCTCGACACGATCGACTACCAGCCCCCGCGCGGCACCGTCGCGAACTGGGGCGACAACTACGGCAACCGCGTCGACCGCTTCCTCGCCGGAACGGCCTATCTGGACGGCACCCACCCGTCGATGATCTTCAGCCGCGGCTACTACACGCGCAGCGTCATCTGGGCGGTCGACTTCAACGGCACGGACCTGGTGTCGCGCTGGGTGTTCGACTCCAACAGCGCCGGCAGCCAGTACGCCGGGCAGGGGGCGCACAGCCTCTCGATCGCCGATCTGAACGGCGACGGCCGCCAGGACGTGGTCTTCGGCGCGATGGCGGTCGGCTCGAACGGCCAGGCCCTGTACAACACCGGGTTCGGCCACGGCGACGCGCTGCATGTGAGCGACCTCGTGCCCAGCCGCGCCGGGCAGGAGGTGTTCATGGTCCACGAGAGCGCCAGCCAGCCGTCGTCCAGCCTCAACGGCTCGAACGGCTCGATCCTCTTCCAGACCGGCGCGAGCGGCGACAACGGCCGCGGCGTGGCCGCGAACGTGCTGGGCAGCAACCCCGGCGCCGAGTACTGGTCGTCGAACGTGAGCGGCCTGCTCAACGCCTCCGGTTCGAACATCGGCGCCAAGCCGGCCTCGATCAACTTCCTGTCCTGGTGGGACGGTGACGGCGAGCGCGAGCTGCTCGACGGCACGCAGATCACCAACTACCCGTCCGGCACGGCCCTCTCTGCCTCCGGCGTCGCGACCAACAACGGCACGAAGTCCACACCGGGCCTCTCGGCCGACCTGTTCGGCGACTGGCGCGAAGAGGTCGTCTGGCGCACCAGCGACAACAGTGCGCTGCGCATCTACGCCACGTCCTCCACCACCAACCTGCGCATCGCCACGCTCATGCACGACCCGCAGTACCGGGTGGCGATCGCCTGGCAGAACACGGCGTACAACCAGCCGCCGCACCCGAGCTTCTACATCGGCAGCGACGTCACGAGCTACCCGTTCCCGGCCATCAGCACCCCCTGACCCCTCACGGAAACCGGGGCCCGCGGCAGTCGCCGCGGGCCCCGGCCCGCTGCCCCGATGAATCCGGGCGATCCGCGTCGTCTCCATTCGTGAACCATCGAAGGAGCGCAGATGATCGACTTCAAAGCGGTGACCGGCCAGGTGGCGTCCCTGCTGGACCGTGTACAGGACGACCGCCTCGAGGACGCCACCCCGTGCGGGCACTACACGCAGGCGCAGCTGCTCAACCACCTGATCGGCCTGTGCCTGGCCTTCACCGCGGCCGCCCGCGGCGAGACCGGCCCCCACAACGACGCCCCGCCCGGTGAGCCCCCGACAACCCTGGATCCCCAGTGGCGCAACGAACTCGCGCACCGCCTCGCCGAGCTCGCCGACGCCTGGAGCGAGCCGTCCGCCTGGGAGGGCGAGTCCCTCGCCGGCGGCGTGACCCTCCCGGCCTCGATCATGGGCCTCGTCGCACTGAACGAAGTCGCGGTCCACGGCTGGGACCTCGCCGCCGCCACCGGCCAGCCCTACGCCCTCGACCCGGCCGTGATCGAGACCCTCACCGCCTTCACCGGCCAGGACTCCGACGACCAGGCCGCCCGCGAGGGCATCTACGCCCCCGTCGTCGCACTCCCCGCCGACGCCTCCCCCCAAGACCACCTCCTGGCCCTCACCGGCCGCAACCCCGCCTGGCGCCCTTAGCAAGCGCGCGACATGACCGGGCGCGGCAGTGCGGGGTAAACCCTCCCGCGCCCTCGCGACGCCGCGCCCTTCGAAGCGCTCAGGCCAACGGCCGCAACATGAACCGCAGTGGTCACCGCACCACCCGCAGTGGACTCCGGCCCATAGAATCGATGCATACGGGCTGCGACGACACGAGGGGTGAACTGCGTGGAGGTTTTAACGGCGGTTCGGCCGGGGTTCGGGGCGGGCGGATGCGCGAGCACCGGTGCCCCTGCACGGACGCTCAGGAAGGCGCGGCGGTGATCGAGAATCTGCTCTGCGTGCTCTGCATGGCCTCGGTGGTGCTGTTCCCGATCATCGCGATCTCCCGCGCCGTCTGGAAGTCCAACTTCAAGTTCCGCCGGTTCTGCGGCGAATGCTCTTACAACACCGGCTGGACGAGCGAATCCGTCGCTGGCGACATCATGTACGCGCACTATCTCCACAGGCATCCGGGCGTGCCTCCTCGGGGTCTCATCCAGTGGCGTTGAGCCCGGCTCGAGCCCTGAGGTCCGGCCGTCTCCGCAGACCCGTCGCGGCGGACGGCACGACGGAGGCGCCGCTCGACGGGTCAGATTCGCGTGAGGTGCCCGCTTCGCACGAGTGCCTTGAGGTGCTCGGCGGCACGCTTGGGCGCCGACCCGCCTTTCACCAGAAGCCCGGCCTCGAGGTTCCGCTCCAAGCCTGAAGTGGTGAAGTTCGCGCTGGTCACAAGCAGGGTGGTGGCGTCGGCGAGGGCGAGTTTGGCGTGCAGTTTCGCGTCCGAGGGTCGAGATGCCACGGGCCAGGTGTAGAGCTTCGCTCCTTTGAGGAGGGCGAAGGCGGCGGCCGGTTCGGACCCGGAGATCGCCGATCCTGCGCCGGCGAGGATCTCGATCGCGATGGCGACGCTGACTCCGCGCTGCATGGCCCGCTCGATCGCTTCGAGCAGGGGCGCATGGGGTTTCGCGGAGTAGGTGGAGAGCCAGAGTTCCCGTGTGCTGCCTCCGACCAGGTTGAGCAGGGCGAGTTGGGTGGATCGGACGGGGACGCCGTGCACGGCGGGGCCGGTCCACACTGTCTCGATGTCCTGCGGCCGCAGGGCGTGGCCGTCGGCGAGCCCTTCGAGGTAGGCCTCGGCCCGGTCGGGTCCGCAGCTGCGGGCGGCCTCGGCGACCGCCGCGATGACCGGCGCCGCGTCCGGCCTGCCGAGCCGCTCGGCGACGATCGAAGGCGGCGTGCCGTCGGTGATGGCGCCGGCCTGGTCGGCCAAGGCGACCGGTCCGACGAGTTCGAGGAGCTCGGTCGCCTTGGCCCGCAGCGTATCTTGCGCGCTCATCGCCACGGCTCGAGGAAGCTCAGGCCGTCGCCGAGGTCGGTGACGAATCGGCGGTCGAGGAAGCGGTTCCCGCGCTCGCAGGTGGTCTCGGAGACGAACAGGCACGCGTGACAGGCGGCGCCGTGGAGTGAGTCGGCCGGGTCGGCCGGAAGGTGGTCGGCGCACACGGGGTCGCTCGAGCAGCGGCCGGCCTCGGTCAACGCCCTACCGACGATGCGTGTCAGCGATCCCGCCTCGGCGAGGCTCACCAGACCTCCCAGGGTCCCTTCGGCGTCCGGGACGGCCGTGTAGATGAGCAGGCCGGCCCGGTCGTTCCCGTCGTAGTAGATCCGTTCGGAGAGGCTGGCCGAGTTGTAGCCGCATTCGAGCGCGATCGCCCGGATGAGCAGGTGCGAGAGGGTGTGCAGCACGACGTATCCGATGCCCGGCCAGCCGGCCATGGGGTCGAACTCGCCGCCGCGCCGGCGCGAGCGCCGGCGTCCGCGGAAGTTGCGCCAGGCGGCTTGGAGCCGCTCCACGGCCTCCTCGTCGGCGACCCGGGCTTCCCAGGTGCGCAACGCATCCGAGTTCAGGCGCAGGAAAATGCCCTCGCCGAACACTTCACTGGCCGGGGCCCAGGTGGGTTCACCGCGGCTGATCCGCGCGACCGGCACCAGGTCGGGGTCCTCGGGGTCGGGCGCGTCGAGTCTCGTGAACCCGTGGAAGGCCCGCACTTCGCGCAGCCGCTCGGCCTGCACCACATCGGTGAAATACGGTTTGAGCGGGTCCGGCACGCCCTCGGAGTCGCGCACGGCGGTGAAGTACTCGTTCGCGGGCAGCTTCTCAGCGGTGAACGCCTTCCATTCCGGGGCCTGGAGGTCGCCGGCCTCCCTCTGGTCGGAAGCCGGGACGTGGGCGTCCATCGCCGCCCGCAGCTGCTCGGGCTCGAAGTCCAGGAACGGTTTGAGCGCGGGCATGTGGCGCATCAGCCCTGCAAGGGTCTTGGCGTCCACGCTCCACACCGTCTCCCTGAGGACTTCCTCGTGCTCGGCCACGAGTCCGCGCAGCCGGTCCTCGTCGTCGGGCGGGACGGAGAGCACCGAAACCGTCTGCGGGAACCAGAGGTTGGACGCGCCCACCACGATGGTCTGGAGCGGCGCCCGGCATTCGCCGAACTCGTGGAGGTGCGGGTGCCGGCCCCGGCAGTTCGGCAGCTCGCCGCGTCCGGTGTCGCCCATGGCGTCCTTGAGGTTGCGCGCCGCATTGCAGGACTTACAGGTGATGCGCACGTCCACCTGGCGGTTCCCGGCTCGGTCGACCATCTCCAGGATCGGGTACTCCGCCTTCGGGCAGGCGCTGCCGCGATGCACGAACGGCTCGTACGGGAACTCGTCGAGGTGCCCGTCGTCGCAGACGACGACGAACCGGGCCGGGACGGCCTTCGCGTCCAGACCGCGGCGGCCGCCGCAGTTCTGATGCTGGAACACCGCCAGATCAGGGCGGGTGCGCTTGTAGTTGACATAGGTGAAGGCCTCGCCCCAGACCGGGGCGAGCAGGTTGCATCTGGTGCAGCGCAACCAGGACGGGAAGGCTCGCACCGGTACCCCGACGAGCGCTCGGTCGTCGTCGTCGGACAGCGGGATGAGCCGCAGCTCCCGCACCGATTGCGAGAGGCGCTTCCGCGTCAGCTCCAGCAGCCGTTTCTCGTGCACGATTCGCACGTCGCTGTTGCGGTAGAACGGCTCCCAGTCGTCGAGGCCGCCCACGAGCGCGGCGAAGTTCGGGAGGTCGACGATCCCGCCGATGCCGCCGGTGAACATGAGGTGGCTGGGTCGGGCCGAGCCGACCTGCCGGAACTGCTGTCGCGCGGCCATCGTCAGGAACCGTCCTCAGTGTCGGGTCGGGAGCCGTACGACCACTGCGGGCCGCGCAGCGTGGGCGACTTCATCTCGTGGTCCGCGGGGAAGATCAGTTTCGCCTCGCCTTCGGTCTCCCGCATGGAGTTCGCCACCGTGAGGGTGGTCCATTCGGTGCCGTCCGCAGGCCGCAGGAGCCCGGCGCGGTTGGCCTTGCCCGTTCCGGCCCGGTAGACGAGTCCGCCGCGGAGCTTCTCGAGCTCCCAGTCGTCGAACAGGTTCTCGGCCCGTTCACGCAGGTACTGCGCCGCTTGGGGGTTCTTCACCTGCTGGGCGCGCTCGATCAGGGTCTTGACCACGTCGTCGACCGCCGCCGCGTTGCGGTCGAAGCGGGCGGCGGCCGCGTTCGGCGAGGCGTCGCGGTCGCCTTGGCGTATCGCGGCCACGAGCGCCCCGGTCGCGCCGCGGTCCAGCGCGCGCCGGGTGAACGGCGTGACGGACAGCGCCTCGACCTGCCGGTAATAGGAGTCGTGGTAGTGGTAGAAGTCCTCGTAATGGTCGAGATCGCGGGGTCGGGTCCAGTTGTAGAGGGTGACGACGAGCCCCGGCCGGTTCGCGTCGCGGCCGACCCGCGAGGACGCCTGGATGTACTCTGCAGTGTTCTTCGGCTGCCCGGTCACGACCATGAGCCCGAACCGCGAGACGTCCACGCCGACCTGCAGCATCGAGGTCGCCAGCACCGCGTCGGTGCGGGAGCCGCGCTCGCGCAGCTCCACCGCGAGCGGGTCCGGTTCGCGCTTCTCCTTGCGGGCTGCGAACATCTCGCGGCCGATGGCGCTGCGCCGGGCGGCGGTGTCCCGCTCAGGGTCGAAGCCCTGCTCCAGTTCGGACAGTGTGGCGGAGATGTCGCTGGAGGCGATGCGCGAGGTCAGTTCGGTGATGCGGAGCGTGTTCGCTGAGCCCAGCCGCGCCGAGAAGCCGTCGCGGGTGCGCCGCACGCGAATCGAAACGTCGTCGTCCAGGTACCGTCGCATCCCGGCCAGCTCTCGCGTGGCGTTGAAGTACCCGACCGGGGTCATGTACGGGTCGGCCGGAGAACCGTAGCGGTCGAACAAGGTCTGCCCGGCGATGAGCAGGGTGTCCCAGAGCCGGATCTCGGCCTGCTTCAGGCGCACCCCGTGCGCGCACAACCCGAGGTAGCGCCGCCCAGGCGTCTTCTCAGCGATCGGGTCCTGCTTGGAGAAGAACGTGTCCTCGACGTCGAGCACCGGCGGCGGGAAGATCGCGACCCGCCGGTTGTAGATGCCCTTCACCTGCGCGGCGGCCCGCTTCGTGGTCGCCGTTGACGCCACGATCTTCGGCCCGGCCACGCCCTCCTCGGTCTCCCACTGCAGCAGGTAGTCCACTGCGGACTCGAACAGGGCGACGCTGGTGCCCAGCGCCCCTGATATCAGGTGCAGCTCGTCCTGGATGATCAGATCCCAGGGCCGGGGCCGGATCACCGGCTCACTTACCACGGCCGGAAGCTTGCCTTTCGGCACATGCTTTCCCCCGCAACCGATCCGCTCGTCCAAGTCGGGGTGGCGGTAGCCGTGCCTCGGGCACTTCGACCGCGTCTGCCCGAACAGCAGCCCCGCCTCGCCCTTCCAGGGCAGCTGCGCCAGCTTGTCCACTGTGGCGATCATGAAGGCGGGCAGCAGCCGGTAGATCTCCTCGTCGACGCTCACCACCGGCACGCCCTCACCGGGCGACGAACGGCGGGAGAACGGGCACCGCCCCTCCCCCACCGAACGCGGGCAGTACAGCAGGACCCGGCGGCGCCCCTCATCGGTTTCGATCGCGTTGGCCTCGAACCGCTCCCCGCACCATGGGCACGCCTGCAACTGGAGCGTCTTTGACTCGCCGACCTTCCCTCGGACCTTCATGTCCGCGATGTCCATCGCGGCATCGTCATACGTGTTGGGGGTGACCTTCAAGCCCACCCACAGCCCGATGCGGAACGGTTCGTCACCGTAGACGTCCGGCGCTTCCCGGCGGAGCAGCTCGGCCGCGCACACCAGCGCCGACGCCCGCTGGAACTGCTGCGAAGTGAGCAGCCGCAGCGTGTACCGCATGAACACCGCCACCCCGGCGGCCGCGTCGCGGGCCTCCTCACCGGAGCCCGTGACCCCTTGCAGGCGGCGGATCGCCATCGTGAACGCCGCGAGCCCCAGGTACGCCTCGGTCTTGCCGCCGCCCGTGGGGAAGAAGAGCAGGTCGACCAGGCCCTGCGGGCCGATCCTCCGGTCGGGGTGTCCGGGGTCGGCCAGGCTCGCGAGATTCAGCAGGAGGAACGCGAGCTGGAACGGACGCCACGAGGCGGCGGCCGGGCCCTTCGCCTCGATCGCCGCCTGCGCGGTCGCGTAGTCCGAGCCGTTCGTCGCCCGGTGGGCGGCGATCTGCGTGTGCAGCCGCTGGTCGGCCATGGCGCGCTGCGCGAATTTGAAGGCCCGCAAGGCGATCGCGTGATGCTCGTGGCCCGGCTCGGTGAGGAGCCGCACGCCTTCGCCGATGCGGTCGGCGATTGTGCGGGCCTCGCCGAGCGCTTCACGCGCGTAGACCCGCAACTGCTCGGGCAGGCCGTCGATCCGGGCTTCCTGCTCCTCGAGCCAGACCCGGTAGCCGTCGGCGAGCGGGGCGAGGCCGGCCCGCAGCGCCTCGGCGTCGGCTTCGGCGAGCGCGGTCATGGAGAGTTCGAGCCCGGCGAGGAGCGCGGACTCCTCGGGTGTGGGCGCGGAAGTGCCGGGCACGTCCGTGACCGGCATCCATTCGGTCCGCAGCTCGCGGGCGCGGCGCTCGCCGCGCACTTCGTCGGCGTGCACGGCGACGTTGCGGCCGCGCGTGTACTGGAGCCGATTGCGATACAGCAGCCGCAACCGCATGTCCTCGGCGTCCAGGTAGGCGCTCTCGGGGGCGTCCTCCCGCATCGGGTCGTCCATCGGCAGGAACACGGCGGTTTCGCCGTCGAGGGCGCGGACGGTGAGCTGGGGCTGGAACAGCCAGGCTTCGTCGGCGTTGTGCTGCGGTTCGCGCTGGCCGTTGACGAGGCCGAGTTCGACCACGATGCTGTGGTCGCGTCGCCTGGTCTCGACCGTGAGGAACACCCCGTGGTCGTCGTCGCCGGTGAGGACGATGCGCTGGCGGTCGTCGCTGAGGTCGATCTCGCGGCCGTGCTCGTCCCCGGCCGGGACGCGGCGCCATCCGCTCTTGGCTTTGCCGTCTTCGTCGGTGAAGGAGGTCTTGAGGTAGTGGCCCCAGGTGGCGCGGACGTGGATCTTCGCGGTGTCGACCGGGACGCGGAAGGAGAGGCCCATGCTGGAGGCTTCGAGGCGGCCGACGTCGGCGGTCTTGGCGGCGAGTTCGGCGTCTTCGGTGCCGGCGTTGAGGTTCTCGCCGTCGTCGTGGTCGTCGTGGGTGTTCGCGTCTTCGATGTCGCGCTTGGTGCCTTGCGGGAGCAGTTCCTTGGGGCCGAGCTGGCCGACGAGGTAGCGGGACCGGGGGCTGTCCTTGCCCACGATGTCCTCGTTGAGGCCGTTCCAGGGGCCGAGGAGATCGCGGGTGAGGTAGCCGAGCAGGTCTTCGCGGACGCCGAATGACGTGGCGTCCTCGAACAGCTGCGGGCGGCGCAGCAGTTCGGACGGGTTCGGACGGTCGGCCGGTTCCTGTCGTCCTTGAGAGGCCATGGCGCTCCGTTCACGGCTGAGACGACGCATCGGTGCTGGTGCGCCGCGTCGGTTCATTCTGCCCCACGGGGGTGACGTCGGGGGTCGCGCCGGTGCGGGTGGGCCGTTTCGGGGATCGCGCGGCGTGCGGAGGGTGCTTAGACTCGTGGTCATTCCCCTAAGGAGCCTTGCCATGTCAATGGAAGTGGCGGAGTTGCGGATCGCTGAGGCGGTTGAGACCGGTGCCGAGACGTTGAACCTCTCCGGTCTGGACCTCTCTGAGGTTCCTGTCCGGCTTCGCAAGCTCACCGGTCTGATCGATCTCGATCTCAGTTTCAATCGGATCACCGCGCTTCCGGACTTCATCGGTGGGCTCCGCGGCCTGCGCAACCTCAATCTTCAACGCAACGGGCTTCTCTTCCTGCCGCGGCGCGTCGGCGATCTGTCGCGCCTGACCCGATTGCAGCTTCATTCGAACGGCCTTCGTGATGTGCCCAGGGCGATCGGCCAACTCGTTCGGCTAGAGGAGCTAGCGCTGGGCGGCAACCGAATCGAACGCCTTCCCGGCTTCCTTCTCGATCTCCACCGCCTCAACTCCCTAGATTTGTACGGCAACGAGATCACAGAGCTCCCCCACGAGTTCGAGTCGTTGCAAGGCCTCACGGACCTCGACCTCGGCGGGAACCGCCTGACCGGTCTGCCCGGGTCGATCGGCGAATGTTCCGGTCTGACCCGGCTCGTCTTGAGCGGAAACTCCCTCAACAGGATTCCCGAGGAAATCGGCGCGCTCAAACGCCTGACCCATCTCAATCTCAGCCGCAACGACCTCGGGCGGTTTCCGAATGCCGTCGTCGAACTCGAGAACCTCACCCACCTCGACCTCGGAGGCAATCGCATCAGGGCGATCCCCGCCGACATCCGCAGGCTCACCCGCTTGACGCACCTCAACTTGAGCGGCAACCGCCTGAGGTCGCTCCCCGACGAGATCGGTGAGCTGCGGGAGACAGTCACGATCAATCTCCAGGGCAACCGCCTCACCGACCTCCCCCCGAGCCTCGCCCGCGCCACTTCGCTCCGCACGCTCGCCGTCGAGGACAACGACCTGTCTCCAGAACTCAAGGCCGCGAGTACGCAGGGGACCAAGTCGGTCTTGACCTACCTTCGCGAGCAGGCGATCGCCTCCGTCGCCGTCCGCGAGGCCAAACTGGTCGTGATCGGCGAAGGCGCGGTCGGCAAGTCCTCGCTGCTCGCGGCCCTGCGCGGCGAGGCCTTCGTCGAGCAGCGCCCCCTCACGCACGGGCTCGAGGTCGGCCCTGTGAACTTGGCAGACGCTCTCGGGCGACCGTTGACCCTCAACGCCTGGGATTTCGGCGGCCAGTCGACCAACCGCCCTGTGCACCAGTTGTTCTTCACCTCGTGGGCGGTGTACGTCATCGCTTGGAATCCCCGCAGCGGGGCCGCGCAGGGATTCGTCGAGTACTGGGTGAACCTGGTGCGCCGGCGAGTGGGAGCCGAAGCTCGCATCCACATCGTGGCCACCCACGCCGACGCGCACGACCATCTCGGCGACCTCGACCGGACCCGCCTGCAACGCAAAGCCGACAGCGAGATCGCCGGGTTCCACCGCATTGACAGCAAGACCGGCCGTGGCATCGCGGAACTCGCCTCCGCTATCGCCACCACCGCCGCTGACCTTCAGCATCTGGAGCGGCGCCTTCCGGCCCGCTGGCGAGCGGTGATGGAAGAACTCGCCGAAGGCGGAGAGAGCCACCTCGCGATCGACGATTACCTGGGCCGTACCCGGAGCCACGGTCTCGACGACGACTCGGCGCTGACGCTCGCCCGTGTCGCCACCGAGCTCGGGCACTGGTGCTACTTCCCCGATGCCAAGGGGCTCGACGAGCTCGTGGTTCTCAAGGGGGACTGGCTCAGTCGAGCCATCAGCCTGGCCTTGAACGACCCGGTGACACGGGACCGGGAAGGGCTCGTCTCGCACGATCGGCTCAGGCGAGTGTGGGACGATCCGAGGAGGCCCGAGCATGAGCGCTACCCGCGGCGCGTGCATTCAGCACTGATCGAGCTCATGCACGAGTTCGAGATCGCTTACCCCGTCCGGGATTCCTACGACGGTCCGACGAGCCTCATCACCCAACTGGTATCCACTGTGGAACCCGACCTGGAGGACTGGACGCGGTACGACCCCGGGCTCCCGGAGCAGTCATATGTGATCGAGTTCCGCGACGCGAGCGACCGCCCCGCGAAGCCCGAAGGGCTCATGTTCCGGTTGATCGCGCGGTTCCATCGCTTCGCGCTCCAGAGGGGGGACCTCGGCCGCGGCGTGCACTGGGCGTCCGGAGTGGTCCTGGACGACGGCAATCACGGCAGGGCCCTGGTGCGGATCGAAAACGATCGCCTTTCGGTGACCGTCAAGGCGGCGTACCCCACGTACCTGTGCAAGTTGCTCGCCGACGAGATCTGCAACCATCTGCCCGAGTGGAAGGGCCTGACTCGAGTGACTCGCGTACCGTGCGGCGCCGTCTGCGCGGCCGCGGGTTCGCCCAAAGCGGGCTCGATGCTGTTCGACCTCGAAGCGCTCCAATCGTTCAAGGCCGAGGGCCATGTGGGCGCCGCCTGCAACAAGTGCAACCAGATGGTCCCGCTCGACGCGCTGATCGGGGAGTTCGGAGCAATCGCCGGGGCCCGGTCCGAGTCCGAAGACGGGATCGTCGCGGACATCCAGGCGAGGCTCGACTCGCTTCGCGAACTGGTCGACGAGCAGGGCTCGCTGACGCGGGCGCATGTGAGCACCGACCTGCGCCGCGCCATGACGGAGGCGGACACCCGGGTCGAAGAGCTGATCGAGATGGGCTTCCGGCTGCTCGCCGACGACGGCATGCACGGCCCGCGATTGTTCACGGTGACCCAGGACGACTCGGGCCCGCGCATCAAAGGCCTTGCGCAGCAGCGCATTCGAGTGATCCTCCACTGCGAGCACTCCCGCAGGCCCGTGCATCTCCTCGACGGCGACCCGGACAAGGGGGTCTACACGTTCGACATGGACCGGGAATGGCTCACCAAAGCCAGGCCGTGGATCAATTTCACGGCCAGGATGCTCAGGCTCGGCGGCGAGCTGGTGCCCGCGGGTCTGCGGCTCGAGCTCGCGAGCTCGGATTGGAAGGGCATCGAGAACGAGGTCGGCTTGGCGGCTAGCGCCGTCAAGGAGCTCGCCTCCAACGCCTCCGACTTGGCCGCCTGGAAGGACGCCGACGCGGATCTCGGCGGTGAGGCGCAGTTCGACGAGCTCTCACGCGGCCGGATCCATCGGCTCCGCGCCTTGGTGGAGCAGCAGGACCCGGACTTCGCGGGGCTGGTGCGGGTCCGGTCCGGCGACCGGTTCCGCTGGGTGCACAAGGACTTCGCCGACCGCTACCGGTGATCCGCGGACGCCCGCTTCGACCGGGCGCGTGAGCTTGACCGGCAACGGGGTCGGCGCCGCGGCTCCGGCGCTGACCGCGCCCTCAAGCGGAGCGGTAGGCGGCGAACGCCGACTCGCACTCCCATTCCACGAACGTGCGCTTGGCTCCCAGGTCGTCGGTCAGCGGCAGGCGACGGAGGTCGGCTGCCAGCGCGAAGAACCCGGGCCCGGGGAGGCCCGAATCAGCGCCGTGCACAAGCGCTGAGATCATGAATCGCTCGCCGGTGACGGCCTCATGGTGCTTGTTGATGTCGTCGCATAGCTTCCCGATCCTGCCGGGGAATCCGGCCGACGGGGAGGCGATGGGCGAGCCGAGTTCCTTGTTCAGTTCGCCGTAGGTGAGGGTGTCGCCGCGGGCGGCATACTGCTTGAGGACTTCGAGTCCGGCTTCCACGAGTTGGGGGTCTGGTTCGGGCATCACGGGCCTTTCAGCGAGGGGTTGCGGCCGGAGGTGTGGCGGGCCAGGGTGGCGGCACCGTACCACGCACGCACGGTCTGCACCAGGCTCAGTCCATGTTCGACGGTCGGGTGTGCACGCGGCGGCCGGACGCAGTCTGTGTCGCCGGCTTCGAGTCGACGGGAGTGATGCAAGCCCGGCCGTGCGGCCGTGCGGCAGGGTCGATGGCGCGGGTCCCGGCCGTGACCGGGCGGGGCCTCGCAGAGCGGCTTATCCGAAGAACGGGCCCGGCCGAGCCGCCTAGCCGCTGTGATGCCTCAGCGTGAGGTCGAACCATGGCGCGAAAGCCCAGCCGTTCGGCCGAACTCGGGGATGCCGAGCCCGCGCAGCCGCAGCCGCGCTGATGTTGCAGGAACGCCCGTCTCCCGGTCGACCGACCACGTGGAGGCCCGCCTCCCAACCAACCAACGACATGGAGAGCCCGGCCTTTCGGCCCGACCGACGACGCGGGGGCCCGGCCGTCAGGCCGAGCCCCCGCTTTCCCATTACGCAATACCGTTGCGCTGCAACATGACTACCAGCTCGCGGCGGCCTTGCGGCGGCGCAGGAGCACGAACACGACCACGCCCGCAGCGAGCACCGCGGCGGCCGTCGCGCCGATGACCGTGAGCGAGACGCCCGTGGTCGGCAGCTGCTCCGAGCCGTTCCCGCCACCGGGGACGGCGGCGTTGAGGCTCAGTGCGGCGACGTTGTTCTCCAGGTCGCCGTCGATCGTCGGGTAGTCAGCCTCGGTGAGGCCCCAGTTCTCCTCGAAGCCGGTGAAGTCCCAGGTGTCGGCGCTTTCCATGACTGAGACGAGGCCGTCGGTCGAGGGCTTCGCGACGGTCACGGTCACGGGGAGGTCGAATGCGAACTCCTCATCGACCCGAAGCCTGTCGGGCCCGTCGCACATGACGTCGACGCGCTCGAGCCCGTAGAGGGCCGGGTCGACCGTCCACTCACGGATTTCCATGCTGTTGCAGAAGGTGCCGTCGAGTTCGATGTAGCCGTACTCGTTGAAGCCGGTCGCTTCGACACCGGTGGGCAGCTGGATCGCGATGTTGAATCGGCCTTCGCCGGAGCCGGGGTGCGGCCGGGAGAGGCCGTCGGCCGGGCCGAGGTTCTCGATCACGACGGGAATGGTGGTGTCCGCGCCGGCTTCGCCGTCGATGCGCTGGCCCGCGACGGTCATGTCGAACGGGTTGGCCGCCGAGACGATCGTCGTCTGCGGGGACCGCTCGATCTCGGTGCGGTCGGTCAGTTCGAAGACGAGCTCCTGGTCGGCGTCGAAGAACTCGACTTCATCGAGGTAGTACTGGCCCCAACCGTCAAGCGGCGAGATGTGGAAGCCCTGGCGGAACGTCATCGGGCCGGGCACGTTCGCGCCGAGGGTCACGCTGATCGGCGAATCCGCGGAGAGTTCGTAGACCTCACCGGGCGCCGGCGTGAGTTCGGGGAACGCGCACATCACTTCGTCTTCGCGGAAGATGCCGCAGTTGCTGTAGTCCGAGGCGACCGAGAGGTCCGAGGAGTCGCTCCAGTAGCTGAAGATGACGCCGCGGATGGTGGACTCACCAGTGTTCGCGAACTCGATCGCGGGGGTGACGGTGTCGCCGGCCGCGACGTCCTCGAAGTCGCTCGCGTTCACGGAGTAGTCCCACTCCGCGTCGTCTGGAGCAAGGAAGGTCCAGCTGCCGGGGATCTCGGTGGGCGCGTACCCGCCGGGCTCCACGGTCACCAGCCAGTCGACCTGCTCGTTGGCGATGACTCCAGGGCCGGGGAGCACGTCGAACCGGATGTCGTACATCGAGTTGGCGTGCATGTCTGCGAAGTTGCAGTCGAGGGTCGCGCCGTCGGCGACGCAGGCCGGGTCTTCGGTCACGAAGGTGGTGCCCTCGTCCGCGAGGCCGAACTTGATGTGGACGTTCTCGAGGATCTCGTCATCGGCGGCACCGCCGGTCTCGACTACGAGCCGAGCCTGCTGCGACTCGGTCTCCTCGGTCCAGCCGACGTAGAAGTCGGAGGTCTCCCAGGGCTCGGCCCAGGCTTGGACGTCGAGTTGTTCCTGGGCTTGGGCGGGGGCGGCGGTGAGGCCGACCGCGAAGGCGGCCGCGGTGAGCGCGGCGCCCGCACCGGCGAGGACTCGCCGCGTGGGGTTCGGGGAGGTCATGTATTTCCTTGCTTCTGTTGTGAATGAGGGGTCCTGGTTCAGGGGGTGCCGGAGATACCGGCCTCATCGACACGCGTCGCGGCCAGTGACGGTTGCAGGGTTCGACCGAATTGAAACGTTCGAACCAAGGACGCGGGCGACCACGGTCCTTCGGGCCTGGTCAACGGGCCCGAGCCACCGACCATCTAATTTGCGCATAATGGACTGACGACGAATGAGGCCACCAGGGCGCGAGGCAGACTGAGACGACCAGAGCCCGAGACGATAGCCATGCTGCAGGAGCAGAGACAGGCCCAGACCGCATGGTTGGCGAAGTACCGCGATCGCTACCCTGCCGACCCCGACGCGCTCGACGAGGACGGCGAACCACTCGACCTCCTCGCGCCGCCGGAGATCGTCGCCGAGCTGGAAGCCGAGACCGACCGGATCCGCGAGCACTACACCGCCGCCTACCGAGCGCATCGCTTCCAGACTGCCCTTATCCCCGAACGAGGACCGTAGCCACTCGACCCGATGCCTGACCCACATCGAACGCAGACCCCGATCCTGGTTCCCCGACCCGGACTTCTCGCCGGGCTGGGCCCTGCGCCCCCAGTGAGGACACGCAACGGCACGAGCGGCGCTCTGCCCGCCGGTTCGAGTTCGTACAGCGATGTTGCGGCCTCCCGAGCGCAGGTCGCTCTCACCTCGGCCGATACGCGTGGCCCTCGGTTCGGGGCCGCCTTGCGTCCTGCGCGAAAGCCTCGATTCGGGTAACGTTTTGTCCGCCTCCACCCCCAGACAGGAAGGCCCCCATGGCGAGTATCGATGAGGTCGGCACGCCGACCGGCTCGAACGGTGATGCCGCAACCGACGTCGAGCGCGCCTAGCCGGCCGATGTCGAGTCTTTTGGAGGTCGCGGCGAAGATCGCGGCCGATAAGGAGCAGGCATCGCAGCTCGCCGGACCCCTTGCCGCGGCGAAGGACCAGGTCGAGGAGACGGCTGACCGGTTGAACGCCATCGGGATCGAACGCAGTGCGGCGCAGATGCAGCAGGTCGTGACGGCGCTCGAGGAGGCCGAATCGATTCGGGCTGCGCTTGAAGGCGGGCTGCAGAAGGCGCACTGGCAGGTGATGTCGGCGGCTCACGGGAGGATCGGACCGGGCGCACCCGGATCGGGCGCGATCGTCCCGCTGGTCCGGAAGGAAGGTCGGGACGGCGCGCTCGCAGGCGGACTCGATGCTGTCCCACCGCATGTGCGGCACGGCGCCAGCCCGAGTGGCGAAGAGTTGTCGGGCATCGACCCGAGCCTCAGCCCCTTCCAGAAGGAGCATGAGGGCGCTGGCGACGACTCGAAGATGGGCAAGCTCAGCCGCTTCGGCCGCAAAGCGGTACGCAACACCGGCGACCTGGTCGACGCTTCGAAGAAGATCGTCGACGCTCGTGCCGATACATTCCAGCGGGACTATGACCCTTGGGGCCCTTCCGCTCAGACCACCACCGAGGTTCCGACCGCGCCGCCATCGACACCCGGCTTCTACCGCCCTGAGGGGACCGACATCCGCGCCGGGGATGTCATCGGCACTAGCATCGTGGTAGCTGTGATCGCTGTCGAAGGGCTATCGCGGATTCTCAGAAAGAGGGAGCATGGCAAGTAACCAGCTGATCCGGGACCTGGTCCGAGCCATCGCGCTCGGCGACGGAGCCAAGATGAAGGAACTGAACAACCAGCTTCCCGACGCCGATCGCAACGACTACGTCATTCATGTCGCGGCGATGTTCGCCGGGGTGGCCGGGCACGTCTTCGAGCAGGACCAGAGCGCTACGGCGGTTCGCGAATTCGTCGACAAGATGTCCTTCGCCTACCGCAATGCCAATCCTCCTTTCAAGCCGCTTGCGATGGAGGCGATTTGCCGAGGGCTTTTGGGTGAGGATCACCTGCTCGATGAGGTCTCGGCGGTGGATCAATTGGATATGGAGATCCTGGCGATCCGCTTGATCGTGGACCAGTACCCAGCAGTTTCGGCTCAACTCGAGAGCTACCTCAACGACGCGGAGGTCCTTGCCGCAGAGTGGCAGAGCGAGGAGTAGCGACTCCGACAGTTTCGGGAGAGTTTGGGGGCAGGGCCTTTTGCCTTGTCCCCCTTGGCATGTCAAGAATCTTCTAGACACTCTGGTCACGTAAGTTGACACGTAAGTTTTCGCTGCGTCATCATCGAAGAAGGTTCTCGCGCAATCGCGATCGAACCACGTTCTTACGTCTCGAACGGAGATTCTTACGAAGCATCCGCATCACATTGACCTTTATGGATAGGTCAGAATATAAACGCCGCCCGGTGGCCCAAAGGCTACCAACCAGTTCCACCGGGCGGCCCAACACAAGAAGGAGACCTTCCGTGTCGTCTACGACGATACGCTATTCGGGCGTACCTGAAAACAGCCATTCCCGCGACTTCGACAACAGCCGCGCTTACATCGGCCTTCGTCACCTGACCGATGGCTACTACGACTGGGCGGGCCGTCGCCTGCTCCTCACCGACGGGTCGCCGGACCCCCTGACCCCAGGGGCCTACCGGTTCCAGCACAGCCCTGACCTGTGCGACCAGTCCGCTCGCGAGTCCGATCCGGCCTCGCCTCGCTACGAACCGCCGCACCTGCGCCACCAGCCCGGCGACACCTACGAGATCGGCGGCAAGCCCGACGACCCCGATGACCCGGGCGTCTTCGGTTCACCCGGTTGGCAACCGGACACCCGAACCGGCCGACACCGTCGCGGCGAGCTGCCCGACCCGATGCCGCCGGAGGAGCCGAGCACCGCGCCGGTCGCGAAGCCCGATTTCTCGGACCGGTCGGACCGTCCGAGCACCGGGCCGCGCAGGAACAGCCGATTTTGGCGGGAGGCCCACGAGGACAGGGACGATCAACCTGCAACGCAAGAACAGTCGTACCAGTTCTCGAGGCTCCGAGAAGAGGCCTGGACCCAGTTCCTCCTCAAGTCCGAGCCGCTGGCCGCAGCCCATGAAGGCGTCGACCACAACACCGACCGCATGACGCTCTCGGCCATCGAGCGCGAGTGCGGGCCCGTCCTGCGTCCGTGGATTCAACTGATCCGCTGGATCATCAGCGTCTTCCGAGCCCCGGAAAGGGACGAGGCAGTGCCGGAGTTGCCGGAGTCTCAAGGTCAGCAGGGGAACCAGGCCGAACATGAAGTGATGGCGACTTCCGCTTCGCCGAACGCCGCCGTACCCGTGCAGCGCAAGCCGAGTCCGCACCCGCAGCGCAGCCCGGGATCACTCATGGCCCAGGCGATCAACGGCGCCCGCATGGCTCGCGCAGAACGCGAAGATCCGAAAAGCGACGAAGCGATCGAACGTCACTGGCGCGAGCGTCCGGTCCAAGAGCGGGCGCGCCGCACCCAGTACTCGCCGTTCATCCGCGAGTGGGAAGAGCAGTTCGACACCGGAAGCCAGAACGGCGTCTTCCCCGTCAACCTGACCGGCCGACTCACCGACAACCTGGCCGGTGGACTCGCAGAAGGCTTGGCGGACAAGCTGACCCGAGGTGCGGCATGGGCGTAGGACGACTCGCACCGCACCGCGTCCGGGCCAAGTACGCCCGCGCACTCGCCGAGATCCCGCTGCCGGTCAGGTCGCGCGAGGGGACCGACCCGCGTGCGCTGGTGATGATCGCTTCGGCGACCGTCGCCGACCGAGAGCTGCTCTTCGGGCTCATCCCCCACCACCCCCGCCTGTGGGTGGTCTTCGCCGAATGCGAACCGCCGATCCTCGGCCACCTCACCGGGCTCTCCGACGCCACGTTCAACGGCGGCACCAGCCCCGGGTCCGCGACGGCCCCAGGCGAACCCGAACTCCACATCACCGCGCCGGAACACCTCGACTGGACCCGCCTCGGCGGCCGGTCAGCGACGATCAAACGCGAAGCCGTCGCCGCCTGGCAAGCGGCCCAACGCGATTGCGAAGGGTAGGAACACCATGAACCGAGAAGCAACCCAGACGCTCTTCCGCACCCACGCCGCCGCCCGACTGCGCGGCGACACCCTCGAAGCGGCCCGACTCGCCTCGCAGATCGGCCCGGAACTGCGCATGAACCACGTGCTGTTCCTGACCGCCCTGCTCGCGGGCGTCATCGTCGAGGAGTACGGCTCCCAGCCCGACCCGACCGACCTCGCCAAGATCACGAAGCGCCTGCACGACAAGCACTTCCGCACCGATCCGACCTTCAACGCGCTGCGCGCCGAAGCGATGATCCGAGCCGTGTGCGGGGAATCGATCCTGCTCACAGAGATCCCGTTCGCCGAGCAGCCCGGCTACATCTGGGCGCTCCTGGCCGAACTGGTCCCGCCCGACATCACCGACGACGAACTCACCGACCACTTCGACCTCGCCGAAGAGGCCGGACTGACCTGGATGAGCGAAACCCTCGAGGCCACAGTCCAGAACTACCCCAAGCAGACCCGGCCGGAGTCCGATTCTCCGGCTGAACCACCAGTCGGCCCGCCAGTCGAAGTGCGGGTGGATCTTCCAGTCGGGCCACCAGCCGCAACGCGGGTCGATCCGCCGGTCGAGCCACCAGCTGGGGCACGTGTCGAACCAGCGGCCGAACCGCCGGTCGTTAGGTCGATCGATAGGCAGGTCGAAGACCCGATCGCTATGCCGGTCGAGCAGCCGGTCAGGAAGTCGGTCAAACCTGCGGGCGCGACTCCAGCCGAGCCGCCCGCAGCGCGATCCGCCGTTCAATCGGCAAAGCAATCTGCCGAGCAAACGGCCGACCCAGCGAGCCCGCCACCCATCCAAGATCCAGCCGAATCGACGGAACAACTGACCGAAGCCTTGAACCCGCGAACCGACACACCAAACCCCGAGACGCGGGGCCCCGACGCGCCGACACCGCGATCGGCGTTCCGCGGAACCGCCACACCCGCAAAGGAGTGCGAGTGAACCCCTACGACCTGCATCGCCGACACCTCGCCGCCCTCATCACGGGCGACCACGAGGCCGCCGCGAACCTCCGTCAACGGCTCGGCAGGAACGGCGACGATGCCGCCGCCGACCTCCTCTGCGCCGCGACCGCCATCAGCCTCGAATACCGTTTCGGCCCCGGAGCCGGACTCGGCGCCGGCCCGATCGACTTCGACGAACTCACCGAGTTCCTGACCGAGCTCAGACGCGCAGGTCACGGCACCGAACCTCCGCTCGATTACCTGGCCATCGAAGCGGTGGTCCGCGCCCTCTACGGCGAGCCGCACCTGACCGAACCCCTTGAGCCGCAGAAGAAAAGCCAAGCGCTCTACGCCGCGCTCCAACACCAGGTCGAACGGCATCCCTGGCTCGCCGAGAACGCGGACTGGGTTGTCGAACGCGCCAAGCAGACGGCCCTCATCTGGCTCGTCGGCCGCCCGGTAGCGGACTGAGGTAGGAGGGGGCCGGTCAATCGGTGGGAATCGACCGGCCCCCTCGACCTGCTCGTCGCTGGCCCCCGTGCACGATTCTGCGATTTTCTCGGCGACACCATCGATCCAGGGCCGCATGGTGACCTTGACCATGGGAGAGATCGACCAAGAACTCTCGCCTCGTAGTTTCCTCACGGAGTTCTCAGCCCAGAACGCGTGATCCTACTGTCCCGTATGCCACATACGTTCGATTTAATAGACGGTTTTGTGACAGCGGCGCACCACTGGTCAGCGACTAACCTGGGAAGATGGACTTCACGACCCTCGGCCCCTGGATCGCCGCAGCCGCAGCGACTTCGGCGCTCGTTCGCGCCTTCATAGTCTGGATGGCCCTGCGCGGCACCAAGCCTCAGGATCGCCCCGAAATCCTGCGGGCCTTGCCGAGTCTTCGACCGATCGGCCGCCTCGACCGGCCTAGCCAATCGTGGGAGTATCCATCCGTCGCGACCGCTGGGCCTGAGGGTCGAGAGGCATCCTCAGTCTGATTGCCGCTCTTGGCGTTCAAGCAAAGAGCTACCCGCAAGCGAAAGCCAACCAACGCCGATCCAAGCCGCACCCGCACCCGCTCACCTCGAAGGCAACAAGGTAACCGCTCGGTACGCTTGACCGGCGCAAATGGCACCGAATCCCTCACTCCAGCCACGCTCAGAAGAGCGAATCCTGGCCTTCGGTCTGCGGCTTCGGCTTAGACGCCTTCTTCGCAGCCTTCTTGGCTGCACTGCCTTTCAGGTGAAGTCCCTGCTTAACCTCTTCAGCGTAGCGACGCTGGTTCTCCTCAAGGAGACGGTCAAGGATCTCTTGCCGAGGCCCAGGCGCGATCGTGTACCGGTCGCCCTGACGGGTTTCGTAGTGATCATGGGCCAGCTCAGGAATCAGGTCGTCCCACCCATAGCACCGACAGACTTCGATGTCGATCAGCCGATGAATCTCCCGCAAGTTCAAGATGTCCGCGTCAGATTTCGCCCGGTCATGAACCATGTTGTAGGTGTCAGTCAGTCCAGCCTGCCGAGCCAGCATCAGCTCACGACGCTCAGAATCCAGTCGCTCCCCCAACGCCCGCAGGACGGAAGAAAGCTCCGGCCGAGGAAGTGTATGGAATACGTCGGTTGGGCTGTAGTTCAGATCCCCCGTCCGAGTTGAGCTGTACTTGATTGACCACCAATAATGCGGGGAACTCGACAGCAGTGCAAGGAGCCCGAAATCATTTGATGCGAAGACTACAATCTTTTCATTGAAGACCTGACCGGTTTCGACCATCAACGGTAGTGCAGTCTTGCTGACTCTCGCAAGAACGATGGTCCGTTCCATGCCAGATATGGCGTCATAAAGCTCGAGAGTTGGCCTAGTGAATCTCCACCAGAATTCGCGACGCTGCCTGTTAGCATTTCCTGATCGCTCGGGCTTAACAAGTCTGACTACCTGCTCGTAACAACGCGGGTAATCCTTCGCGCGAGCTTCGGTCCAGTCGCGAAAATTTATGACCCACCGACTGGAAGTGATACTGGGGCTCTGATTTAGATCTTGCCCGTTCAGGTACGGGAACAAAACTTCAGCGTACTTTCGCTCCTCATTGATTATTGATTTTGCAGAATCAGGATCCATCGTAAAACCTAGACCGAGAATATTCGATCCCTGAAATGCAATATCGCTGTTCGCTTCCAATCGCTCAAGCCTACCCGTGGCACGGGACTCCAAATCGAGTGAGGAGCTGATCGCTTGCTCTACGACCGCCCGATCAAAGTAACGTTGAGAATTTTCCCCTAGCTCGAACTTAGAGGTCCAAACTACGCAGTATTCCAAAACCGCGCTCTTCGATGGCCATGGCTCACTCTTAATCGCTGACCTGATCGCACCCCCTTCAGCCACAACTTGGTCCAGTCCAACTTCTCGGGTATCCCCTTGAGCAAGGGTATTCGTTGCAATGAGTCCCGTTTGACCGCTTGTCGACAGGAGGTCTTCAGCTCGAAGCAAGAAGTATGCGACGAGGTCAGCGCTACCTCGTGCTCCCCGGCCGATGAACTCGACCACATACTCGCGGTAGGAATATCCAAGACTTCCCCTGAGCCGCTGACCTCCCAAGAACGGCGGGTTGCCGATGACAGCATTGAACCCACCAACTTCGAAGACTTCCGGAAATACCAGCGCCCAATGGATCGGATCTCTCTCAAAGGCTCCGATCGGCTTGTCGGTTCGAAGCCATTGGGCTGCTTGGCGGTCAAGGTACTCACGAGCCTCATCGGTCTGATTACTGCCGAGATCGGCTGCAATGAGCCAGAGGTTCTCCTTGCGTCGCTCGTCCTCGTCGGCCATCGCTTCGCGTCGATTCGGGTCCTTCGAGCCTCCCGACTTAACACTCCCAGCAAGCCCAGCTCCGACCAATAGGTCCGCATACCGGTAGACCTCAGCCGTTAGCTCTTGTGCCCGTTCGAGAAGCTCCCGCTTCATCTCCTGGTCGGTCGCGCTCTTGTCGCCGATCTCAGCGATGGCCTTTCGTGCCTCCGCAGCCTCGGCGACGATGTCTCGGACATGGGCCGTGTAGTCGAGGATCGTGCCCTCGTGCAGCCTCCGACCCTCAACAGGATCGAGGTGCATGTACTCAAGCTGCTCAACGTTCGTGATGCCGAGGAGGCTGTCCCCGCAGACCAACCGGTCATCAAGAAAGGTAAAAGGTCGGTCTTTGTCCATGGACACCAACCAGAGCGACAGCTTGGCCATCTCGACCGCGGCCGGGTTGATGTCCGCCCCATAGAGGCAGTGCTCGATGATGAGGCGTCGGGCTTCGACCAGGTTCGGGTCCTCCCCCGCACCTTCGCTCTCGTCGCCTTCGAGGACCGCTGCGCGCGGGTCGTCCTCGATCTTCCAGGCCTCCAGCAGCCGTGCAGAGAGGAAGCGGCAAGCGGCGACCAAGAACGCGGCCGAGCCCATGGCGATGTCCGCGACCTTCAGTCCGAGAATGTCCTTGCTGCTCTTGAGCTTCCACTCACTCTCATCAGCGGTCTGGAGCGGGCCCGGCTCATATACCAGCGGCTCAAGAGCGCCCTTCACAACCTCATCCGCAAGCTTCCTGGGCGTGTAGTGCGCCCCGGTGTTCCCGCGAAGCTCGGACTCGGTCATGTAGAGCATGTCCTTGAGGACCACCGTGGCCTGTCCGCGCAGGTCGGCGCGGATGATGCCGTAGAAGGGCAGGAGGCGTTCGGCCAGGCTGCCGTCGTTGCCGGTCACGGCCCGGAGGTCGCGCATGGCGCGTTCGGTCTGCTCGGTGTCCATGGGCGCCAGAAGCTTCGCGATGGCGCTCGCGGAGCCGATGCCGGTCTTGCGCTGCTTCTCGAACCGTTCGTACAGCTCCGCCGCGAGCGCGTCGACGTCCCCGCTCACCGCTCGGCGCATGTCCTCGAGGTCCGTCAGGTAGACCTCGGCTTCTTTGCTCTGGCTGCCGATGAGTCCGACGACGATGTCGTCGGCCCAGCGGCCTTCCCAGGCGAGGAGGCCTTCGTAGACGTAGCCGATCTGCTCGACGCCGAGGCGGTCGAAGTTGAGTTTGCGCCATTCGCCGCGGGGTCGCTTGCCGGAGGCGAGCTGGAGTCCGTTGAGGGACTTGGGGGAACGCTGACGGCCGGCGCTCATCCAGACAGTGGTGACGGATTTGAGAACATTGTGGACGGTGCGGTCGTCGATGGCGAGGGGCTCGGCCATGTCGGTGAGCCAGGGATGCGTGGCCGGGTCGAAGAGGGAGCCGCCGTAGGCCGGGATGGCGAGTTCGGGGGTGTCGACGCCGCGGTGGACGGCGTTGAAGAGGGCAAGGAGCCGAAGCCAGTGGCGGTGGCTCTGTTCGAGGTGGGCTTCGCTGCCGGAGTCGGCGGTCTCGCGGAGTTGCTCCGCCGCTTCGGCAATGGAATAGGACTCGGCGTAGAGCGGGTTGTCGGCGGGGAGGAGGCGGCGTTCCTCGGCGAAGAGGAGGAAGACCAGGCGCATCATGACGGTGACCGCGCCGCGGTAGACCTCGTCGGCTTCGACGAGCCGGGTGGTGCCGTCTTCGGCGGTGACGGTGATGCCGGTGCCGTCGCGTCGCTTCTTGGCGAGGTGGGCGCGGCCGATCGCTTCGACGAGGAGTTCGACTGCCCGGCGGACCTGGACGCCGAGGGTTTCGGTGAGGTCCTCCTCCTTCTCGGCGGACTCCTTGAAGAGGGCGGGGAGCTGCTGCGCGGGTTCGTAGTCGGTGAAGCGGCGGAGGTTGAGGAGGCTGTAGAGGGCGCGGAGGACGTCCCGGTCGCCGCCTTCGGTGATGGTCTCGGTGTCGAAGACGCCGTAGGCGCTCGCGCCGTCGGCGGGGGCGTAGACGAGGGCGAGGTGCCGGCCGTCGGTGGCCATGCCGAGGTCGACCTGGTTGGCGTTGCAGAGGCGCACGAGTCGGTCGATGGGGGCGGCGGCCCAGGTCTCGCCGGGCATGCGCTTGGCGGGGTGGGTGCCGCGCGGGGTGACGAGGCCGATGAGGCGCACGTGCTCGCCGTCGTGGAGGGTGAAGCTCGGTTCGACGGTGGTGTCGTGCTGTCCGATGTGGATCGGCGCGATGCCGTCGACGGGTTCTCCTGGGCGGGAGGCGAAGTGGAGGCCCTTGTCGCCCCAGCCGAGGAAGTCGGCGAGGATCGCGCGGAGCCAGGTGGTGAGCGCGGCGGGGTCGTCTTGCGCGATGGACCAGTCGTTGTGGGCGTGCTTGAGCTGCTGGCGCTGCTCGGGGGTGACGGCGTCGAGTTCGGGCCAGGTGGCGGTGAGGACGGGGAGGGACAGCCAGGGGCCGTCGGTGTCGATGAGTTCGATCCAGTCCTGGTGGCCGCGGGTCCGGTCGGCTCCGGTGCGGCGCTTCCTGAACTGGCGGTTCGCGTTGCGGCTCAACGGTTCTCCCTCTCAGGGACGACGCAGACGATGGCGAGCGGGGTGCGGTGGCCGACCGGGTCGGCGTAGCGGGCGGCGACGCGGCCGACCTCGCGGTCGCGTTCGGTCTCGAGCTGCTCGAGGCGTTCGGCCCAGTGTGCCTCGTCGCGGCGGGCCTGCTGGAGTTCGAGGTCGGCGAGGCCGAACAGCTCGTTCTCGTCCGTGTCGCGGCCCCGGATGGCCGCTTCGAGGGAGGCGCGGAACTGGTCGTAGTCGGAGCGGATGCGGGCCCGCTCCTCCTCGACGCGCTTCTCGAGCTGGCGTTCCAGGGCTTCGCTGCGGGTCTTGGTGCGCCAGTCCAGCGAATCGCTGAGTCCGCGGTGGATCTCCTTGGCGTGCTCGGCGATCCGCAGCTGCGCACCAGGCCCGGCCGCGGTGCCGCGGTCCAAGGCGCTGTCGAGGATCTCGCGGGAGCGGGTCAGGTTCTCCAAGCGGCGGAAACGGCCCGTGCGCAGGTCGAGCCAGCCGCCCACGGCCATGAGCTCCTGGTGCAGTTGCGCGGAGTCGCCGCCGGTGAGCGTGTACTTCGCGTACGCGCCCACGAAGAGGTCCTCGAGGTCGTCGGGGCCCACGACCGCGGACACCCGGTGCAGGTCCACCCGGTCGGTGCTCGCCGCGGCGCGCAGCAGCCGCGCCGACATGTCGACGAGCGGGTGCGAGAGGTGCGCGAGGACCACGTCGTCGCGGCCGCGCGCGATCAACGGATCGAAGGTGATCGGCCGCCGGTACGACTCCTGGCCTTCGGGGACGAACGGCGTGTCCAGGCCGTCGAGCGCGCGGACCCACTCGCCCGTGAGGTCGGGGACCTTGTAGAGCGTCGCGTCGCTCTCGGGGTCAGCGACCGGTTCGAGCTGCACGTTCTGGTGGGCCAGAACAAGAGCCGTGTTGACCACCTCGCGGATCCGCTCGGGGTGGAGGTGCAGCTTGTTCTGGCTCTCGGCGAACACGTCGTCGAGCTCGGCGACCTGCGCGGAGACGTCCGCAGTGGCCTTCAGCTCCCCGCGGCTCTTCCCCTTGGCGACCGCCTGGTTCGTGAGCGCGTCCACGTCCGCCACGGAGACGTCGCCCGCGAGCCGCTTCTGGAGCGCTCCGGCGAGGACCGGGTTGACCGAGCCCAGGTCGGTCTCCATCTGGCTGACCTTCACCGCGACCCGGGCGAGGAACTCGATCTCGCCCTTGAACGCCGAATCGGGCACCGTGGCACCGGGCACGAAGTTGTAGACCTTCGGGTTCTCGCGCTGGCCGTACCGGTCGATGCGGCCGGCCCGCTGCTCGAGCTTGTTGGGGTTGAAGGGGATGTCGTAGTTGACGAGGCGGTGGCAGTGGTTCTGGAGGTCGATGCCCTCCCCCGCGGCGTCCGTGGCGAGCAGGATGCGCAGCGGGTGGGCGGCGGGGTCCGCCTGGAAGGCGAGGCGTATCTGCTCGCGGTCCTCGAGGTCCATGCCGCCGTGCAGGAGTGCGACCCGGTCGCCGCCGAAACCTTGGGAGGCGAGGAGTTCGTGGAGCCAGTGCAGGGTGTCGCGGTACTCGGTGAAGACCACGACCCGCTCGTTCGACCACGACGCGCCGATCTTGCAGGTCTCGTCGAGGAAGGCGAGGAGGCGGGCGGCCTTGGTGTCGGGGCGGGCCGCGTGCTGGACCGCCCAGTCGCTGATCGCGGCGAGGGCCTTTCGCTCGGTCGGGTCGAGGCGCTCCTCGTACCCGGCCGAGCGGCGCAGGGTCTCGTTCTCGTACTCGAAGAGCTCGTCGTCGTCGAGGACGGCGGCCTCGTCGTTGTACTCGTCGAAGTAGTCGGGCACGTCGTCGCTGAACGGGGCCGGTTCGGCCGGGAGTGCGCCGGCATAGGAGGCGTAGGTGTTCGCGAACGCGCGGGGGCTGGAGAGCAGGCGCTTCTTGAGCAGGAGCGTCACCAGGTCGGCCGCGGCCCGGCCGCGGCGGCCCTGCACCCGCCGGGCGCGGCGGGCGGTCGTGAACTCGCTGAAGAGCCGGTGGACCTCCAGCTCGTCGTCCGTGTACTCCAGGCGCAGGTCGCGAACCTCGCGGGACGGGAACTCGGGGTTCCCGTGCGCGTCGACGATGCTCGACTTGAGGCGGCGGATCACCACCGCCTCCTGCGCGGCGGGCGACGGCGTGACGCCGCGCGCGAAACGGGCCGGGTCGAGGATCTCCAGCAGTGCGGTGAACGACTCCGGGTAGCCGTTGTGCGGTGTGGCCGAAAGGAACAGGCGGTGCGTGAAGTGGGCGGCCAGCGCGCGGATGGTCTTCGTCTGCTGGGAGTCGACGGCGTACCGCTGCTTCGGCGCGGCGGGGGCGATGTGGTGGGCCTCGTCGAGGATGAGGAGGTCGAAGAACGGCTTGGTGTGCTCGTCGGCGTTCTTGAGGAGTTCGCCGAACAGGAGCCGGTCGGCTTTGGGGCCGCGCAGCCACGGGAGGCTGACGATGGTGTGGCGGTGGATCTCGAACGGGTTGGCGCCGCTGCCGCGCTCGCGGCGCAGATCGGTGTACGTCTGGGCGTTCACGATGGTGAAGCGGTGCCCGAAGAGGCGGAACATCTCGTCCTGCCACTTGTTGGTGAGGCCGGCCGGGCAGACGATCATGACGCGCTGCGCGCGGTGGCGCAGGATGAGTTCGGAGGCGACGAGGCCGGCTTCGACGGTCTTGCCGAGGCCCACGTCGTCGGCGAGGAGCTGGTTGACGCGGGGTGCGGTGAGGGAGCGCCAGACGGGTTCGAGCTGGTAGGTCTTGACGTCGGCGCCGGAGCGGAACGGGGCCTGGAGTTCGCGGGTGTCGAGGCGGACGAGGGCCGACCAGAGCATGGCGTCGAGGAACGCGGCGGACTGCTCGGGGCGGTCGAAGCCGTCGCGGGTGATCTCGGGCAGGCCGGAGGCGGGGAGCAGGCGGCGGCCGGGCTCGAGCTCCCAGACGAGGCGGAGGGTATCGCCGAAGCCGTCGTCCGCGAGGCTCGCCAACTCGACCACGGTGTCATTGCCTGCGGCGTCGACCGCGGCGACCGTCCAGCGGGAGTCCCTGACCTCGACCCGGTCCCCGACCGACGGCACTGCGACGGACGGTGCTGCGGAAGGTGGGGTCATGGGGTTCCCTTTCCAGGCGGGTTGCGGCTCGAACCGGGACGCATGGGCTGTTTCACGAGGTTATCAAGGGTTCCTTCGCGTCACATTCTCCATCGAGGAGCGTGCCGCGCGGAGGGCGGGTCAGAGGTGGCGCTGCATGCTTCTGAGGAGGTGCAGCAGTTCCCGCAACTCCTCGATCTGTTTCGGTGAGACGGGGTCCTTGGAGAAGTGCATGATCGCGTTCCTGGTGGCGGTCACCTTGTTGAGGCTGTCGACCAGTGAGGTCCGCGCGGACCATCCCAGTCGGTTCCAGTAGTGGTCGGAGGCGATGATCTTGGCGTACTGCCCGAGGGTCAGGTCGGAGGCGCTCTGCGACCGGGGCCCGTGCGATGCCGGTCCGGGTCAGTGGTTGCGCGCGAAGCCGGAGGTCGAGTCCTTCGTGGGGCGGAAGACCATGAAGACCCGCCGCTCCTGCTGGTCGACGAAGGTGCGCTTGGCGGCGATCGCATCGGTCGCGGTCAGGCGTCCGAGGCGGTCGGCCAGCGCGAAGAAGCCGTCGCCGGGCAGTCCCGTGTCGCCGTCGCGGACGAGGACGGTGATCATGAGGTGCAGTCCGGTGGTCCGGGAGTGGTAGGCGGTGATGTCGTCGCAGAGCCTCCCGATCCGCTCGAGGGCGTCGCTGTCGGGCTCGAACGGGCTGCCGAGTTCGCGGTGGAGGTCGTCGTAGGAGAGCGTCGCGCCCTGGGAGGCGTACCGCTTGAGCACCTGCAGTCCGGGTTCGATGAGGGCGGCGTCCTTGGAGGCGGCGTCGTTGGAGGCAGCGTCGTCGAGAGTGGAGTCGTCGTGCGTCATGTCGGGCCTGCTTCTCAGAGAATGCGATCGGACCCGATGAGGGGATGGCCTCGACCGTAACACGGTCGCCCCGTCCAGTACCCGGCTTCGACTCGGCGGAGGCGGGGCGGGCCTTGCGGCCCGCCCCGCCTCCTGTTCCCCAGGTCAAGAAGGTGTGGCGCCGGTGATGGTGAGTTCGTAGGGGAAGGGGTCGCCGACGCCGGTCTGCCACATCGTGTAGTTGCGGTGCTGGGACGGGGTGGCGGCGACGACGAGCATCATGTGGGTCTCCCCGCTCTGGAGCGAGAAGTTCGCGGTCTGGCCCGGTGTGAAGAGCGGGCTGTAGCGGACCGAGAAGTCGGCCTTGACCGCGACGAGGCGGAAGCGCCAGTCGGCGCCGGCGAGGCCGGAGGCGCCGGTGAGCTGGACGCCGATGGTGCCCGCGGTCGGGTTGAGGCGGATCGTGTTGTGGCCGTACTGGTGCGGCGCGTCGGTGTTCGCGATCCGGTAGCGGTTCGAGCCGAGGCTGGTGAGCGGGTCGGTGTGGAGCGGGCGGTAGCTGCCGCCGCGCCACAGGTCGGTGCGCATGGCCGGGCCCTGGTCGAAGTCGTAGACGACCTGCCGTGAGGTCATCTCGCCGATGAGGGTCGCGAACTCCTGGTGGTCGAGTTGGAGGACGCGTTTGATCGTGTCGATCGGGTGCTCGCCCTGGCGGGCCTCGAACCAGAGCCGGTCGACCGCTTCGGCGCCGTAGAGCTCGGCGATGGTGTCGAACATGAGCCAGTCGCCGTAGTAGGTCTCCTGGGCGAGCCAGCGGTAGTGCTGGCGTTCGAGGTAGTAGCCGGAGCCGAGGACGACCTCGGGCCGCTGCATGCGGGCCATGTAGTTGGCGTGGGCCTCCCAGACCGGTCCCGCGATGGGGTTGCCGTGGCCCCAGCCGCCGCCGTTCCCGTTGTCGGCGTTGATGTCGCTGGCGTAGGACTGCATGATGTGGTTGAACTCGTGGGATTCGACCCAGTCGTCCCAGATCTTGTCGTAGGGCAGGCACATGTGGCCGACGCCGGCGTCGTCGGGCCCGGCCCAGTTGGCGGGCGGGAGGAACCCGTTCGACCAGGTGCCGCAGAGGTAGAGGTTGATGCGGTAGCGGGACCCGGCGCTGTGGTCGGCGGGGTCGACGAAGCCGACGTCGTTGACGTAGAAGTCGTAGATCTCCTCCATGTGGTTCGCGACCCACTGGGGGTAGTTGTCGTAGCCGTGCTGGCGGCCCCAGGCGACGGCGTCGACGGCGTCGCCCCAGCGGACGGTGAAGTTCGCGGACTCGACGTAGTTCCTGGTGGAGGCGCCGGCCTCGATGAGGAAGCTGGGGGTGCGGGTCTGCTTCTGCTGCTGGGGGTTCCCGGTGGGCTCGGGTTCGGTGGGCGTCTGGGTCGGGGTGCTGGTGCCGCCGCAGGCGACGCCGTTGACCTTGAACCCGGTGGGGATGGTGCCGGTGCCGGTCACGGTGAGGCCGAAGACCTCTTTGGTCTGGCCGGCGCCGATCTGGGCGTTCCAGCCGACGTCCTCGCCGGTGAAGTGGGCGCCGGACGCGGTGTGGTCGACGTTCCAGGCGTTCTGGACGGAGGAGCCGGAGGGGAGGTCGAACTCGACCTTCCAGCCGTTGATCGACTCCGATCCGGCCTTGATGGACACGGCCGCGTTGTGGCCGGTGCCCCATTGGGAGGTGATGGCGTACTGGACGGCGTCGCATGCGGCGGCAGATGCCGGGACTGCCGCCACCACTGCGACGGACGCGGCCATGACCGCTCCTACCGCCAGTCCGACGGCGCCGAGCCGCCGTTTCCGGGTTCGTGTGGCTTCCATGGATCGAGCTCCTTCGCTCGGGCGCGACGGCTTCGGCGCGCCCGCAGCCGGAACCGCGGCGGCCCTGTGAGCACGCTGAACGCGGGCCCACGGCGCCGACCGCAGTTAATATTTACGGACGTAAATATTAGATCCCGCCTGGAAGTGCGAGCACAAGCGCAGGGGATTTCTGAAACCAATTACGCAAATCGCACGAAACGGCATCGGGCCGGTCGCGCGCGGCGAACCGCCGGGCCCGGTCCGGCGGGAGCGGTGGGGGCTACCGCCGGACCGGGCGGGACCTCAGCCGCGACGCCGGGCGTCGGCCCGCTGGAAGGCGGTGACGGCGGCGTTCACGGCCGCGGTGCGGCGGAGGAACCCCTGGTCCCTCGACCTGCGGAGTGCTTCGAGGCTGGTGCGGCGCCGCTGCAGGGACCGGCCGAGCCAGGCCTGCCAGGCGGCGCTCGCTTCGACGCGGCCGACCGTCTCGGCGCTCCAGAGCGGCATGGGCCTGCGGGCGCCCATGTGGTGCGGGTTCGACTTGTAGCGTTCGGGGCCGGGCAGGAAGTCGCGGATGGCGGTCTCGGTCCAGCCGCGGGTCCGGAGGATCGGCTTCGTCACCCAGATCTGGGTGCTCACGCCACCCGGAGGGCTGCCGCCGAAGTACCGGCGCGGGCGCTTGGCGTCGCCGCGGAACGCGTCGCGGCGCTCATTGCAGGAAGCGCCCCGCGCTTGCGGGCGCCCCGGCGAAGCGTTTCGGAGGACGAGCTCTCTGATGCGGGCCTTGATGTCTGCGGATGCGGGTTCGTCGTTCACGGGCTGCAGCCTCCGTTCGTCGTCGTCTGCGAACGAACGTAGCCAGCGCGGAAGTTACTTGTCGGTAATGACACGCCGGGACACCGGCGGTTCCCGCAACGAGTTGAGGCGGTAGGGCATCAGTACCCAGCGCCCTCAGCACGCCCGGTGCGTCAGGTGATGCGGTCGGGCCGGGCGTAGAGGTTCATGGTGTCCTCCCGCACGAAGCCCGCGAGGGTCAGCCCGGACTCCTCGGCGAGGTCCGCCGCGAGGGACGAGGGGGCCGATACCGCTGCGAGGGCGGGGATCCCGGCCATGACCGCCTTCTGGACGAGTTCGAAGGAGGCGCGTCCGGAGACGGCGAGCACGTTGCCGCGCAATGGGACCCGGCCTTCCCGGAGCGCCTGGCCGAGGACCTTGTCGACCGCGTTGTGGCGGCCAACGTCCTCCTTGGCGGTGATGAGGTCGCCGTCGGCGGTGAAGAGGCCCGCGGCGTGGAGGCCTCCGGTGCGGTCGAAGATCTTCTGCGCCTTGCGGAGCTGATCCGGGAGGGAGGCGAGGACTTCGGCGCTGATCAGGGTGTCGTCCTCGGCGACGCTCCATGCGGCCTTCGTGCGGACGTCCTCGAGGCTGTCCTTGCCGCACACCCCGCAGGCCGAGGTGACCGTGGTGTTCCGCTTCGCCGACTTCGGCGGGGCCGCCACGTCGGTGGCGAGGACGATGTCGAGGAGGTTGTAGGTCTGCTCGCCGTTCGCGTCGACGCCGGCGCAGTAGCGCATGGTCACGATGTCCCGGGGCCTGGTGATGACCCCTTCGGCGAGGAGGAACCCGGTCGCGAGGTCGAAGTCGTCGCCGGGGGTGCGCATGGTGACCTGCAGCGATTCGCCCCCGACCCGCAGCTCGAGGGGTTCTTCGACGGCAAGGGTGTCGACCCGCTCGGATCGGTGCTCCCCGGCGATGCGGGTGGTCTTGCGGCGGACGGTGACGCGGCCCATCGGGCTTCAGGTTCCCTTCAGGTGGCTTCAGCTCCCCTTCAGGTTCGGCGAGCTCTACTGGCTTGTATAGCGCGGCGGGCCACGAACGGCGAGGAAGGAGGTCCGAACTCACGACCGGGCGGATCCCGGAAGTAGCGTTCGCGGGTCGGCATCCGCCGACCCGAAGGCCGGCGAACATCGGGGTGGGTGGGGTGGGGCGGGGGGAGGGGCCCCCAGAAGGCCCGGGCCCCGGAATCGAATCAGGTGCGCGCCACCCCGGACGGCTCGCCGCTGTCGGGCTCGAAGCGCACCACGATCGATTTGGAGGTGGGGGTGTTGCTGGACTCGGCGACCGAGTCGAGCGGCACGAGCACGTTCGTCTCCGGGAAGTACGCGGCGGCGCAGCCGCGCGCCGTCGGGTAGTGCACGATCCGGAAGTGCGGGGCGCGCCGGTCGCCGTCGGACCATTCGCTCACCAGGTCGCAGAACGCGCCGTCGGCCAGACCGAGCTCGGCCGCGTCCTCGGGGTGGACCAGCACGACCCGCCGGCCGTTGTGGATGCCCCGGTAGCGGTCGTCGAGCCCGTAGATCGTGGTGTTGAACTGGTCGTGGCTGCGCAGCGTCTGGAGCAGCAGCCGCCCCGGCCCCGCCTCGGGCGAGGTCACCGGGTTGACCGTGAAGTTCGCTTTGCCTGTGGCCGTAGGGAACACGCGCCCGTCGCGCGGCGCGTGCGGCAGCGCGAACCCGCCCGGAACGCGGGCGCGGGCGTTGTAGTCCGCGAAACCGGGCACGACCCGCTCGATCCGGGCGCGGATCAGGTCGTAGTCGGCCGCGAACTCCTCCCAGGTCACCGCGTCGTCCGCCCCGAACACGGCGCGGGCGAGCCCGGCCACGATCGCGACCTCCGAGCGCATGTCCGGGCTCAGCGGCGGCACGCTGCCGCGCGAGGCGTGCACGATCCCCATCGAGTCCTCGACGGTCACGAACTGCTCGCGCCCGCCCGGCGCGTCCACATCCGTGCGGCCGAACGCCGGCAGGATGAGCGCCCGCGTCCCGGTCACCACGTGCGAGCGGTTGAGCTTCGTCGAGACGTGCACCGTCAGGCGGCAGCCGCGCATGGCGGCCTCGGTGGCGGCCGTGTCGGGCGTGGCCGCCACGAAGTTGCCGCCCATCGCGAAGAACACGCGCACCCGGCCGTCGCGCATCGCGCGGATCGTGTCCACGGTGTCGAGGCCGTGGTCGCGCGGCGGCGCGAAGTCGAACTCGGTGCCGAGGGCGTCGAGGAACCGGTCGGGCATGCGTTCCCAGATGCCCATCGTCCGGTCGCCCTGGACGTTCGAGTGCCCGCGCACCGGGCACACGCCCGCGCCCGGCCGCCCGATGTTGCCGCGCAGGAGCAGGAACGCGACGATCTCGCGGATCGTGGGCACGGCGTGCTTGTGCTGCGTCAGGCCCATCGCCCAGCACACCACGATCGTGTCCGCGGCCAGGACCATCGCGAGGAGCCGTTCGATCTCGGCGGCCGGCAGGCCGGTGCGCTCGACCGCGTCGGCCAGCGCGGCGGCGTCGCCGGCGGGGTCGTCGATGCCGTGGTGTGCCGCGAAGTCCGCGAAGCCGTGGGTGTGGGCGTCGATGAACGCGCGGTCGAGGGCGGTGGGGTCGGTGGTGGAGGCGCGCAGGATCATGCGGTTGAGGATGCTGAAGAGGGCGAGGTCGCCGCCGACTTTGATCTGCAGGAAGAGGTCGGTGAGGGTGGTGCCGCGTCCGGCGAGGCCGCGGGCGGTCTGGGGGTTCTTGAAGCGCTGCATGCCGGCTTCGGGGAGGGGGTTGACGGTGGCGATGCGGGCGCCGGCGTGTTTGGCCTTCTCGAGGGCGGTGAGCATGCGGGGGTGGTTGGTGCCGGGGTTCTGGCCGGCGACGATGATGAGGTCGGCCTGGTGGAGGTCGTCGAGGGTGACGCTGCCTTTGCCGATGCCGATGGTCTCGGCGAGGGCGGAGCCGGAGGACTCGTGGCACATGTTGCTGCAGTCGGGGAGGTTGTTGGTGCCGAGGCGGCGGGCGAAGAGCTGGTAGAGGAATGCGGCTTCGTTGCTGGTGCGGCCTGAGGTGTAGAACGCGGCGGCGTCGGGGGTGTCGAGGTCGTCGAGTTCGGCGGCGATGAGGTCGAAGGCGTCGTCCCAGCTGATCGGCTGGTAGTGGGTGGCGTTCTCGGCGAGGTGCATCGGTTGGGTGAGGCGGCCTTGCTGGCCGAGCCAGTAGCCGGATTTGTCGGCGAGGTCGGCGACGGGGTGGGCGGCGAAGAATTCGGGGTCGACGCGGCGGCGGGTGCCTTCTTCGGCGACGGCTTTGGCGCCGTTCTCGCAGAATTCGGCGGGGTGGCGGTGGCCGGGTTCGGGCCAGGCGCAGCCGGGGCAGTCGAAGCCGCCGGTCTGGTTGACGTCGCGCAGGAGGGGGAGGCCGCGTTTGGCGCCGGCTTGGGCGCCGACGACGCGGAGGGAGTTGGCGACGGCGGGCAGGCCGACGGCGTGGTGCTGGGGGCGGCGGACGTCGGGTGCGTCCTGGGCCGGGTCGAGTTCGGGCGCCTTGCTCATTGGTGCAGTGTAGGTGGGCGGGGTGCGGTGGCGGGTGGGGAACACTCGGTGGCGGGCGGGGCGCGGGGGTTGGTTGCGGGTGGCGGGTTTTCTGGATGAAATGCCAGCTCTTGGTGGCAGAGCAGGGGGTATCGGGGCGAATCGGCGCGGACTGTTCGGGCGGGTCGGTCCGGGTAGGCTGAACGTCGCGGACCGTCGCGGGGTCGCCGTCCCGGTCCCGTGGTGCGGTCCTCTGCGGAAGGCGGTGGTGATGGACGAGGCTGATGGCGCGCTTGACGACTCGCCTGGTCGGCGTGGTCGTCTGCACGGCCGCCTGCTGCAGTTGCTGGGTGTGGTGTCGGCGGTTGCGGCGGTGATCGCTTTGTGGCAGTTCGTGGTGTTCGGTGATGATCCCGACCGTGATCCGGTGAGCATGGCCGAGGGGCTGGAGACGTTGTCCATTCCGGAGGGTTCGAGCTCGTCTGGTGCGGTCGCTTCGGTCAGTGCGTCGAGTTCGCCGATCGAGTCGCCTTCGGAGTCGAGTGCGGCGGCGACGTCCGATGCGCCGACGAGTGCGAGCGCGGCGCCGTCGTCTTCGGAGGAGGCGACTTCGGGTGCGGCGGAGGAGGCTGCGCCGGCGTCGTGCACGGCGAGTCTGACGGTCGAGAAGGAGTGGGACGACTCGGTGGAGGTCCACGTCGAGGTGGTCAGCACCGGGGATGCCGCGTTGGGGGCGTGGGAGATCGACCTGGATCTGCGCGATGTGGACATTTACAATCACTGGAACATGCGGGATCTCGACCACGGCTGGTACGGCAGCGAGGACTGGAACGGGCGCCTCGATCCGGGTGAGAACGCGGTCGCGGGGTTCCAGGCGGAGACCGATGACCGCGTGGAGCTGCCCGGTTCGGTGTCCTGCACGGCGGTGGTGTGAGCCCTTTCAGGCGGTGAGGAGTGTCGCGGCGGCGCTCGCGCCGTCGGGGCGGATCGTCGCGGCCGTCGCGGCGGCGCGGTCGCGGGTTTCGGCGGTCAGGGCCGTTGCCATTGCGGCGGTGAGTGATGCGGTGGTGAGGTTCGGTCCGGGGTGCGCGGCGCCGATGCCGAGTTCGGCGACGCGGCGGGCCCAGTAGGGCTGGTCGACGATCTGCGGGAGCACCACTTGGGGCGTGCCCGCGATCGCGGCGGCGGTGGTGGTGCCGGCGCCGCCGTGGTGGACGACGGCGGCCGTTCGCGGGAACAGCGCCTGCTGGTTGACCTCCTCGACCGCGATGCAGTCGTCGTTGTCGTCGATCGGGGCGAGGCCGGCCCAGCCGCTGGCGAGGATCGCCCGCAGGCCGTGGCGGCGGGCCGCTCCAACGGCGACGCGGGCGATGCTTTCGCTGGGGCGCACGGGAATACTGCCGAATCCGATGTAGACCGGCGGCGGCCCGCTTTCGAGGAACGCCTCCAGTTCGGCGGTGAGCGGGCGGTCGTCGGGGAGGATCCAGGCCCCGGTCTGCACGGCGTCGAAATCGCGCGGGTGCCAGGGGCTGAGCACGGTGTCGGCCGCGAGCCAGGGCCGACCGGTGTAGACGCGGTCGCGGACGTTCGTCCAGGGCGGCAAGCCGTTCGCGGCCCGCAGCCGGTTGACCGGCTCACCGTAGAGGGCGTGCATGCTGGCGGCGTCGTGGGCCCACAGCTCCCGGTTGTCGGTGACGCCGCGCGGGAGCGGTCGGCCGGGCCGTTCGGGCGGCCGGTGCATCAGCGAGGGCAGGAGCGTCGGCTGGAAGCTGACATGGTGGTAGCGGAGGCCGAGCGCGTCGGCGGCGGCCCGCGCGGCGGCGGCGACGGGGAACATGCCGGTCGCGACGATCGCGTCGAATCCTGTTGCCGCCGTGATGATCCGGTCGAGCTGGTCGGCGAGGATCGCGGCGGTCCGCGCCGCGAAATCCCCCTCGGACGGCGGCCCGGTGCCGGTGACCAGCGGCCGCACGGCCGCCCCGGCGGGCACCATCGGCACCTCGGCATTCGCGAGCAGCCGCGCGAACTCGGGGTCGGGAGGCGCGCACACGACCGCCTCCGCGCCCTGCGCGCGCAGGCGCACCGCGAGGGCGGCCATCGGTTCGACGTCGCCGCGCGAACCGTAGGTCGAGAGCAGGACGCGCATCGGTCCCCCGTTCGAACGGTTGGGGCGTCTATTCTGCGCCGCGCATGCAAGGACCGGTGCCCCGGCGGGGCAGCCCGTGCGGGAGGATCGTCGGAGCGGCCCTCCCGTTGGGCGGCTTCGAGGATCGGGAGGCTGCCGATGGATGACGGAAACGCCGTGAGTCCGCAGGTCATCGTGTTCACCGGGCTGCCGGGGACGGGCAAGTCCACGCTCTCGGAGCGCCTCGGCCGGGCGACCGGCGTGCCGGTGTTCGCCGCGGACTGGCTGATGGGCTCGCTGGTGCCCCACGGAGTCCTGAACGACCTGGAGTTCGAGACCTACGCGGCGCTCCACGACGGCCTCATGGAGACGCTGATCGTGCGCCAGCTCCGGCTGGGGCAGTCGGCCATCACCGACTGCGTGGTCGACGACGCGACCGCCGAGCGGTGGGCCGGCATCGCCGCCGAGTACGGTGCGCGGCTGCGCGTCGTCGAGTGCATCTGCACCGATGCGGCACTGCACCGCAGCCGGGTCGAGGGCCGCGTCCGCGGCATCCCCGGCTGGCACGAGATCGACTGGGCGCACGTCGAGCACATGCGCAATGAACTGCCGCCGTTCACGCTGGACCGGCTCGTCACCGACGCTGTGGACCCGCTCGAGGCCAATATGGACAAGGTCCGCGCCTACGTGTCGCTCTGATCGTCTCCCGGAGGTGGGTTGCGGCCCGCCCCCGCCACCAGCGCCAGTAGGCTCGCAGGCCTACCGACAAATCGGTGCAATCGAAACGCGCGGAAGGGGAGCGAGATGAGCGGCAGTCGGATCGCGATCGTGTGGAACCCGTCGAAGACCTCGCGGGAGGACCTCGAACGCGCGCTTCCCGCGAGCGCCGCTGACGCGGAGGTCTCGTGGCATGAGACCACCCCTGACGACCCCGGGCAGGGTGCGACGGGCGAAGCGCTGGCCGCCGGTGCCGCGGTGGTGGTCGCGGCGGGCGGCGACGGGACCGTGCGGGCGGTCGCCGAGCGGCTGGCGCAGGGCGCCTCGGCCGAACTCGCGATCGTGCCGTTGGGCACCGGCAACCTCCTCGCGCGCAACCTCGGTGTGCCGCTCGGCCTCGCAGGCGCGCTCACCCGGGCGTTCGAGGGCGAGTCGCGCGCCTTGGACATCGGCTGGATTACGGCCGAAGTGGACGGTGCGAAGTCGCGTCAGGCGTTCGCCGTCCTCGCGGGCATCGGCCTCGACGCGCACATGATCGTGGAGACCGACGAGGACCTCAAGAGCAAGGTCGGATGGCTGGCCTATGTGGAGTCGCTCGGACGCGCCCTGAGCGCGAGCGCGGTGGTGAAGATGGCGATCGCCGTCGACGGCGCGGCACCCGAACGCGCCGAAGGGCACACGCTCCTGGTCGGCAACTGCGGCACCCTCCAGGGCGGCATCGCGCTCCTGCCGGACGCGGACCCCTCGGACGGCGAACTCGACCTGCTCCTCCTCAGCGCGGAGGGCATGGGCCAGTGGCTCGACACGCTCCGCTCCTTCATGTGGGACAACGGCATCCGCCGACTCTTCAGCCGCCACGAACGCGCCGAGAGCGCCGACACCGCCACCCACGGCAGGGTCCGCCGCGTGACGGTCGAGCTCGCAGAACCGCGCGTACTGGAGGTCGACGGCGACGACCTGGGCGAGACCGCCGCCTTCACCATCGAAGTCCAACCCGAAGCCGTACGAGTGCGCTGCGACGCCGCCGCCAAGCAGTGACCAGGGCGCGTCCGCTGCTCAGTGCCGGATTCCGTCTCAGGCCGATTCGGGGCGGCCGAAGCGCACTGCGACGCCCGGTGACCAGAGGACGCTCATCGGCGCGCCGGTGACGGGCAGGCCCGCCGCTGCGAGGAGGTTCTCGTCGCATTCGAGGAGTTCGGCGCGGTGCAGGGGCCAGCGCGGGTGGGCGTTGGGGAGGTACCGGAGGCGTCCGGCGACGGTGTGGTGGAGTCCCCAGCGGGCGGTGAGGAAGTGCTCGAGCGGGGTCGGGTCGGTGAGGGGCCGGCCGGCGCGGACGGTGATGCGGGAGCGGGCGTCGCGGGGTCCGGGCCGGCGGCGGGCGCTGGTGTAGGTGCGGGTGTCGCCGCTGGTGCGGAGGTTCATGCGCGACCAGACGTAGGGCAGGCGGAAGCCGATGCGGGCGGCGAGCACGGGGATGAGCCGGGAGGCGTCGAGGGAGCGGAAGACGACGCCGCGGCGGCCGTGCCGGTCCACCGAGTAGAGGCGGACGTTGGTCTCGGGGAAGGTGCCGAGGTAGGGGATGCCGGGGAGGCCGAACCAGCCGACGCGGTACATGCGGAACGGGACGAGGCCGACGTACGTGGCGCCTTCGAAGGTGTCGGGGACGGTCCCGGCGGGGAGGAGGCGGGCGACGCTTGCGACCGGGACCTCCCAGTGGAGGAAGGCCAGGTCGAGCCAGGACTGGGTGAGCAGCGGGCGGGTGATGGCCGCGCGCGGCTCGGGCGTGACGGGTTCGGGCGTCGGGTGCACGGTTCCAGCATCGCAGGGCCGGGCGGGTGGGCGGGGGCCGTTGGCGCTTACGCTGCGGGCGTGGAGATCTTTGAGGACCGGCGCGGGCTGCTGCAGGCGGTGGCCTACCGGGTGCTGGGGACGGTGACGGACGCCGAGGACATCGTCCAGGAGGCGTGGCTGCGGTGGAGCGGGGTGGACGCGGCGGCGGTCGAGGATCCGACGGCGTACCTGGTGAAGGTGACGACGCGGTTGGCGATCGACCGGTTGCGGAGCGCGCAGGCGCGGCGTGAGTCCTATGTGGGTCCGTGGCTGCCGGAGCCGGTGCTCACGGGCGGGGACGTGGCGGACGACGTGGCGCTGGCGGACACGGTGTCGTCGGCGATGCTGCTGGTGCTGGAGGCGCTGTCGCCGCTGGAGCGGGCGGTGTTCGTGCTGCGGGAGGCGTTCGGCTACTCGCACAAGGAGATCGGTGAGATCCTGGACCGGAGTGAGGCGTCGGTGCGGCAGACGATGATGCGTGCCCGGGAGCATGTGGAGTCGCGGCGGCGGCGATACGACACGGATCCGGTGACTCGGCGGCGCGCGGCGGAGTCCTTTCTGGAGGCTTCGGCGGGCGGGGACCTGGCGGGGCTGATGGGGATTCTCGCGCCGGACGTGAAGCTGGTGTGCGACGGCGGCGGGCTGGCGCCTGCGCCGCGCCGGGTGCTCGAGGGCTTGGAGCTGGTGGCGGGTGCGCTGATCTCGTTCACGGGGCGGATGCCGGAGGATCCGAGCGTGGCGCTCGCGGAGGTGAACGGCGGTCCGGCGATCGTGGTCCAGTCGGGCGGGGCGGCGGCGGTCGTGGTCATGCTGCATCTGGTCGACGGGATGATCGAGGAGATTCACCTGGTCAGCAACCCCGAGAAGCTCGGCGCAGTGTGACGAGCGCCACTACAACTCACGTTCGGCGGTGTCGTCTCGTCCTTGGGGCATGAATGACATCCTCGTTATCGGCGCCGGCTACACCGGCATGATGGCCGCCCACGGCATCGCCCTTCGCAACTCGGACGCCCGCGTCACCCTGCTCAACCCGACCGACCGCTTCAACGAGCGGCTGCGCCAGCACCAGGTCGCGGCCGGGCAGGAGCTCGGGGACCACCGGATCCCCCGGATCGTGGCGCCGGCGGGCATCCGCTTCGTCGAAGGATGGGCCGCCGCGATCGACGCGCAGGCCCGCGCGGTGACGCTGGCCGACGGGCGCGAGCTCCGCTACGACGTGCTCGTCTACGCCATCGGCAGCGCGACGCAGCCGATGAAGGGCGCCTTCACCATCGACGACCCGAACCTCGCCGAGCGGCTGCGCGCCCACCCGGAAGGGATGCTGACCGTGTGCGGGGCCGGGCTCACCGGCGTCGAGGCCGCGGCCGAGATCGCCGAGGCCTACCCGCGGATGACGGTGCGGCTGCTCAGCCGGGGCGAACCGGGGTCGATGATGGGCCCCGGCGCCCGCGCCCACGTCATGCGGGCCCTCGACAGGCTCGGCGTGGAGGTCCGCACCGGCGTCCGCGTCGCCGAGGTCCTGCCCGACGCGGTCGTGCTCGAAGGCGGCGAACGCGTCCCCACCGACACGACACTGTGGACGACCGGGGTGCGGGTGCCGCCGCTCGCCGCCGAAGCGGGCATCGCGACCGACGACACCGGCCGCGTGCTCGTGGACGCCACGCTGCGGTCGGTCTCGCACCCGGAGGTCTACGCGATCGGCGACGCCGCCGCGATCCGCCAGGGCTACGGCGTGATCCACGGGACCTGCCAGAGCGGCATCCCCTCGGCCGCGCACGCCGCCGAGTCGATCACGCGGCGCCTGCACGGCAAGGCGCCCAAGCCGTTCCGGTTCGGGTACTTCCACCAGCCGGTGTCGCTCGGCCGCAAGGACGCCGTCATCCAGTTCACCCGCCCCGACGACACCCCCGGCCGCTGGTACCTCAAGGGGCGGGCCGCGATCGCGTACAAGGAGGCCGTGAGCAGCAGCCCCTTCACGTTCTTCCGGTCGCGCCGGGCCATCCCGGCCCGCATGACCGGGCGGACCGGGGGCCGGCGCAACCGCCTTGCGGCGTAACGCCGCCGCCCGGCCCTCGCTCACGTGCAGCACCGCGTCGGCGCCTTCGAGGACCGATCGGTCGAGCGGGAACGGCCCCTGCGGCGAGGTGATGTCGGTGCGCGCGGCCGCCTCGGGAAGGTCGGCCGCGGCGACCAGGCCCCACGTGTCGAAACGCTCCTGGAGCCGGCCCTCGTACGTGCCCGGGTCGGGCGCGGGAAGCCCGATGCCGTCGCTCTGCCCGAGGCTCCCGACGATGCACGCGTACCGCGGGCCGAGCAGGGACGCCAGGATCGCGCCGGTGCCGGACCAGGCGAGGTCCATGCCGCCCATCGACATTCGACTGGGGTTCCGCTGGAGGTGGAGGTTGTGTCCGTAGAGGAGGGTCGGGCCGCGCTCGGCTTCGATGGCGCGGATGTCGAGCACGTTCTGGGCCATGATCGCGTCGCGGACGGCGCCCAGGCGGCTCCACCGCACGGCGTCCTCGCCGGGCCGGGCGGCCTCGCGGTGGTAGCGCAGCAGGGCCAGCGCGGTGGTGATGTGGACGCGGGCCCGGTCCCATTCGGCGCGTCCAGCGCCGGCGGCGAGTTCGGGTGCGCGGGCGTACAACTCGGTGTGCAGATCGTCGGCGATCGCGTGCAGTCGCCGGGCCTCCGGGGTGTCGCCGGGCGACTGGGCCGGGTCGGTGACGGCCTCCATGCGGGACCACCGCTCGTCGTCGCCGGCGAGCGCCCGCACGTCGAGGGCCAGGCCGAGGTGGTCGGCGGCGTGCTCGAGGTAGCGGCGCGGGCTCTCGGCGGTGAACTCGAAGGGGGCGTCGATGCCGTGGAAGGCGAGGCGGTCCTCCACGGGCCGGTCGGTGTTGTACTCGCGCATCCAGGCGACGAGTGCGCGGTTGGCCGCGGACTCGCCGAAGCCGTGCGAGAACCCTTGGGCCATGGCCGTATCGAGGCTTCCGTTTCCATGCTGGACGAAGTCGTTCACTGACAGGGCGGCGACCCGGTCGGATTCGAGGGCGAAGGAGCGGAAGCCCCGCTCGGCGAGGTCCGCGAACAGCTCGTTGCGGATCTCCCCGAACGCGGGCTCGCGGTGGTCGGGCTCGCCGAGGGCCAGGATGTGGTGGGCGTCGGTGACGAAGTCGCGAATGTCCTGAGTCATGGCCTCAAACCTATCCTTGAAAGAACGATTGAGACTTTCATCGGGTTGGAGCTCGAGAACCGGGCGCAGAGCCTCAATCGGTGGTGCATCGGGCGTCGGCGTCTTCAGCGCGAGGCGCGGGGTGCGTCGGTCCCCTGCTCTAGGGTCGGGGCATGACGGTGCACTGGCCTGAAGCGATCCTCGGGCAACTCGAGTTCTACTGGGAGGTCCACCTGCGGCCGCGGCTGGAGGGGCTCCACGACGAGGAGTACCTGTGGGAGCCCGCCGACGACTGCTGGAGCCTGCGTCCCGACGCGGACGGCGCCCTTGAGCTGGAGTTCGCCGAACCCGCCCCCGAGCCGCCGCCGGTGACCACGATCGCGTGGCGGATGGTCCACATCGGACGGGACGTACTCGGCGTCCGCGCCCGCGCGTTCTTCGGACCCCATGAGGGCTTGGAGGATGCGCACATGTGGGACCTGCGGCTGTGGCCCGATCCGCTGCCGGGCACCGCGGCCGACGCGATCGAGATGCTGGAGGCCGCGTACGCGCACTGGTGCGAAGGGGTGCGCGCGCTCGACACCGGGGCGCTCGAGCGGCCGCTCGGCCCCAAGGGCGCCTGGTTCGCGGACGACTCCATGGCGGCGCTCGTCCTCCACATCAACCGCGAGGTCATGGCCCACGGCGCGGAGATCTGCCTCCTTCGCGACCTCTACCGCGCCGCGGGCTTCCGCTCCCGCTGACGCTCAACCGGCGGTCTGCAGCCCGAACCCGTAGGGGTACAACGGATCGTAGGCCTCGTCCCCCACGTTCATCGGCTCCTGGTCGTTGGCGCGCGGCCAGGTGACCGGGAGCCGCCCGCCGTACGGCGCCATCCCGAAGAGCGGGTCGGCGACGCCCGCGCCCTCGCTGCCCGGCAGCCAGGCCGCGACGAGCGCGTCGACCGGGGCGAGGTGCGAGGTGATCTCGATCGGGCGTCCCGAGACGACGATGACCACGCAGTCGACTGCGGCGCAGACGGTGTCGATCGCGGCGGCGTCCGCATCGGACACGCGCATGTCGTGCTCGCCCGCGCCTGCGTCTCCGATGCCCTCGGCGTACGGGTCCTCCGCGACCACGACGACCCCGACGGCGGCGTCGCCGATCGGCTCGGAGGCGTCCTCGCTGTAGGTGATCGCCGCGTCGGGCGCGACCTCCTGCATTCCGGCGAGGATGCTGGTGCCCTCGGTGACCGCCTCGACGGAGCCCTGCCAGGAGGCGGTCCAGCCGCCCAGCTGGCGTCCGAGCGAGTCCGCGCCCGAACCGGCCACGTAGATCGACGCGTCGGCCGCGAGGGGCAGGATCGCATTGTCGTTGCGCAGCAGGGTCTGCGAGGCGGCGGCGGCCCGGCGGGCCGTGTCGCGGTGCTCGGCCGAGCCGATCTCACCGGCGCCGGAGGTGTCCGCGAACGGCCGCTCGAACAGGCCGAGCGCGAACTTCTGCGTGAGGATGCGGGAGACCGCGTTGTCGATGCGCTCCTCGCTCACCCCGCCTGAGTCCACTTCGGCCACGAGCGTGTCGATGAACCGGCGGTACTCGAACGGCACCATGACCATGTCGACCCCGGCGTTGATCGAGAGGCGCACGGCCTCGGCGTAGTCCTCGCTCACCTGGTCCACGCCCTGCCAGTCGGAGACGACGAAGCCGTCGAAGCCGAGCTCGCCCTTGAGGACCTCGTTGATGAGGTAGGAGTCGGCGTGGGCCTTGACCGGGCCGCCGCCGAGGTCGGTCGAGGAGAAGGACGCCATCACGGAGCCGACGCCCGCGTCCACCGCGGCCTTGAAGGGCGCCAAGTGGATCGCGCGCAGCTCCTCCTCGGTGAGGGTGGTGACCCCCTGGTCGAGCAGGTAGTCCTCGGTCGTGGAGGAGCCGAAGGCGGTGCCGCCGTCGCCCACGAAGTGCTTGGCCGTGGCCAGCACGCTCGTGTTCGCGGCCAGGTTCGCGCCCTGCAGGCCCTGCACGACGGGCCCGGCGTACTCGACGGCCAGGCCCGGGTCCTCGCCGTACGACTCGTAGGTGCGGCCCCAGCGGCTGTCGCGGGCCACGCACACGCACGGCGCGAACGTCCAGTGCACGCCCGTCGCGCGGGTCTCGGCCGCGGTGATCGCGGCGGCCTGCCCGGCGAGGTCGGGGTCGTGCGCGGCACCGAGGCCGATGTTGTGCGGGAAGACCACTGCGCCGGGGAGGGCGCCGTTGCCGTGGACGGCGTCGATGCCGTAGACGAGCGGGATGCTCAGGCGCGAGTCCATCGCCTGGGTCTGGAAGCCGTCGATCATCGCGGCCCAGCCCTCGGCCGTGTCGTGGAGGGCGTCGGAGCCGCCGTTCAGGAGCGAGCCGATGCCGAGCTCGGCGATGTCCGAGGGGACCCCCTCGACGGCGGGCACGGCGACCTGGGTCATCTGGCCGACCTTCTCCTCGATCGTCATGCGGCCGAGGAGGTCGGCGACGCGGGCGGCGACCGGCGCCTCAGGGTCGAGATAGGACGCCTCGCTCGCGTCGTCGGGGACGACGACGAGCACGGTGACCACCGCGGCGGCGAGCGCCGCGATCAGGGCGGTCCAGAGGACGGCCGGACGGCGGAGGACTGCGGGCAGGTGTGCGCCCATGGGGCGGGCTCCTTGAGGGGTGCGCGATCGACTACGGCCCCAACCTGGTTCGACCCTAATGGAAGAGCGCTCCCATGTCCAGAGGCCCGGCCGGTCGAGCCGGACCCGCCACTGCGCAGTGCGTATAGGCGGATGGAAATCTTTTTGCCGCCTGCTTGCCCGGGGCGCGGACCCCTGTTATGTTGGGTCTCCAAACTAACCCTTCGGCGGCCCCCAGCCGAACCTCCACCCTAGGAGCACCCGTGCGACGACGCACCTTCGCCGCGTCCCTCGGCGCCGCCGCAGTGGCCGCCACCGCCGTCCCCGCCGCCGCCCACGCGAAGGCCTCCGGCCGCTGCGACGACGCCTACAGCTGGCAGAACGTCGTGATCAACGGCGGCGGCTACGTCCCCGGCATCGTCTTCAACGAGACCGAGGCGAACCTGATCTACGCCCGCACCGACATCGGCGGCCTCTACCGCTGGCAGGAGCCCACCCAGACGTGGAAGGCGCTCCTCGACTGGGTCGGCCCGGACGAGTGGGGGTACACCGGCGTCGTCTCCGTCGCCTCCGACCCCGTCGAGCCCAACCGCGTCTACGCCGCCGTGGGCACCTACACGAACGACTGGGACCCCAACAACGGCGCCGTCCTCCACTCGGACGACTACGGCGACACCTGGGGCGTCGCCGAGCTCCCGTTCAAGCAGGGCGGCAACATGCCCGGCCGCGGCATGGGCGAGCGCCTCGCCGTCGACCCCGCCGACAACGCGGTCGTCTACCTCGGCACCCCGAACGGCAGCGGCCTCTGGCGCTCCGTCGACCACGGCCGCAACTGGTCCGAAGTGGAGGCGTTCCCGAACCCGGGGAACTTCGTGCAGGACCCCTCCGGCGACTACTCCGACGACAACCAGGGCGTCATCTGGATCGAGTTCGACCAGGCCGGCGACCGGATCTTCGTCGGCGTCGCCGACCCCGCCGACCCGCTCTACGTCTCCGAGGACCGCGGCCAGACCTGGGCGCCCGTGCCCGGCGCGACCGTGCTCGGCGCCGTGGGCGACAACAAGACCATCCCCAAGCAGGCCGCGATCGACCGCGCCAACGGCCACCTCTTCATCGTGACCAGCTGGGACCCCGGCCCCTACAACGGCGGCCCGGCCTCCGGTGCCGGCGGCGCCCTCTGGCGCCTCGACCTCGCCACCGGCGAGTGGACCGACGCGACCCCGGCCTACAGCCCGAACGGCCGGATCCCCGGCTTCGGCGGCATCACCGTCGACCGCCAGCGCCCCGGCACCCTCATGGCCGCGACCGAGAACTCCTGGTGGCCCGACGAGGTCATCTTCCGCTCCACCGACTCCGGGGCCACCTGGGAGACCAGCTGGGACTACGCCGGCGGGGCCCGCACCGACCGGTTCGACATGGACAGCACGGGAAGCGAGTGGCTGTCGTTCGGCGGCACCGACGAGGGCGCGGCCTACGCGGTCAAGCACGGCTGGATGATCGACGCGCTCGCGATCGACCCGTTCGACTCGGACCGGATCATGTGGGGAACGGGCGCGACGATCTGGGGCACCGAGCAGCTGACGACCTGGGACGCGCAGGGGCCGCTGGTCGGCGACGACGGCGCCGCGCTGCCGGTGGAGCGGTTCACCGTCGCGGTCCGGGCCGAGGGCCTGGAGGAGACCTCGATGCAGGACATCGCGGCGATCGGCGGGACCCTGGTGACCGCGGTGGGCGACCTCGGCGGTTTCGTCCACACCGACGTCGGCCGCGCCGGGACGCAGATCCGCAACCCCGACTGGTCCACCGGGACCTCAGTGGACTTCGCCGCGCTGGCCCCGGATGTCGTGGTGGGCACGGGCAATGTCCACGGCACGGTCGACGGGCACGTCGCGGTCTCCACCGACCGCGGTGCGACCTGGCTGACGACGGCGCGCCTGGAGGGCGTGGCCGGCGACGGCAACGGGGGCATCGTGGGGGTGAGCGCGGACGGCGCGGTGATCGTCTGGAGCCCCGGCAACGGGACGACGGCGCCGGTGTACAGCACCGATCTGGGTCAGACGTGGACGCCGGTGGAGGGCCTGCCCGCGGGGGCGAAGGTGCGCGCCGACCGGGTGCGCGCGAGCCGCTGGTACGCGTACTTCGCCGGAGTGTTCTACACGAGCGGGGACGGCGGGCGGACCTTCGCCGACACCGGTGCGACGGGGCTGCCGCCGGAGGGCGACGTGGACTTCCGGGCCGTGCCGGGCAAGCGCGGGCACCTGTGGCTGGCCGGCGGGAACACGCCTGAGCCGGTCGACCCGGTGTACGGGATGTGGCGCTCGACCGACGGCGGCACCTCGTGGAAGCGGGTGCGGGACTTCGACACTGCGGACTCGGTGGGCTTCGGCAAGGGCCGCGGGCGCGGGTATCCGGCGATCTACGCGTCGGGGAAGGCCGGCGGGCAGAACGGGATCTGGCGTTCGACCGATGAGGGCCGGAGCTGGCAGCGGATCAACGACGACGCGCACCAGTGGGCGTGGACCGGGAAGGCGATCTCGGGCGACCCGCAGGTGTACGGCCGCGTCTACATCGCGACGAACGGTCGCGGGCTGATCTACGGCGACATCGCGGACTGAAGTCCGCGCTCCCGAGCACCCCTGTGATGCGCTCTCTGGGGAGCGGCCGCGCCGGCCGCGGGACCTCCGTTCGGTCCCGCGGCCGGCGCGCTGTCGTGGTGCGGCACAGTCGGGTCGGGGCACTGTCATATTGCGGCACTGTCAAATTGCGGCACTGCCGTGGTGCGGCACTGCCGTGGTGCGGCACTGCCGTATTGAAGCGCAGTCGCAGTGCGGTGCCGTCCCGCCGCGGTTACGCGGTGATCGGCTCGAGGCGCGCGGGTGCGGCCCGGTGGCGCTGGTGCGGGGTCGGGTCGTCGTCCTTGTCGGTGCCGCAGAGCCCGGCGTAAAGGAGCTCGTTCCAGGCCTGCTCGAGGGCGTCGGGGTCGGCGACGTCGTGGCGGTCGACGATGTTCCAGGCGACCGAGATCTGCCGCTCACTGTCGAGGGAGTGGAACGAGTTGGCCTCGTGCCCGAGCGTGTCCCCATTGTGGCCCAGGAAGACCGCTTCGGGTTCGGCGGCGCATCCGGGTCGGATCCCGAAGAGGCCGAGGCCGTAGCCGAAGGACTTGCCGGTGGGTTTGAACGCGGTTGCCTCGGCGAGCGAGGCCGCGTCGAGGAGGGTCCCGTCGGTCATGGCCCGGTAGAAGTCGTTGAGGTCGCCCGCGGTGGAGACGACGTTGCCGCCGGCCCACAGCTGGCTGTACGAGAGCTTCGACGTGTCGAGGTAGGGCTGGGCGGGGTCGCCGGTGGTGAGGTAGGGGTCGAGGTGCGGGCCGCGCACGCCGGAGGTGCCGGGGCGGCCGAAATAGGTGTCGTCGAGGTCGGCGGGGTCAAGGACGCGGTCTTCGAGGACGTCGTCGAGGTCGTCGCCGGTGAGCTCCTCGATGAGGAGGCCGAGCACGGTGTACCCGGTGTTGGAGTAGGCGAAGCCGTCGTCGGGCTCGAACAGCTGCCCGCCCTCGGTGCCGATCGCGATGAGTTCCGCTGGGCGGTAGTGGGTCCGGTGGTTCGCGTAGAAGTCGGTGAGGTCGTCGTCCTCCAGTAGGGACTCGTAGAGGCGGGGCAGGTGGTCGGGGACGCCGCCGCGGTGCGACATGAGCTCGCGGACCGTGGGTTCCCACTCGCCTTCGTACGGGAGGACGCCGGGCAGGTGCTCGCCGATCGGGTCGTCGAGGTCGAGTTCCCCTTCGGCCTGGAGCTGCAGGAGCACGGTCGCGGTCATCGACTTGGTGATGCTGCCGACGCGGAAGCGGTCGCCGGGTCTCGCGTCGCCTTCGTCGGCTTCGAGGCTGCGCGGGCCGATCGCGGCGGACCATTCGGCGTCGCCGTTGCGGACCTCGGCGACCACCGCGTGGTCGGCGGCGGAGGCGAACGACTCCAGTTTGGACTCGAGCAGGTCGGTGTCGAGGCGCGGCGCACCGGGCGGTGCGGCGCTGGAGGCGGCCGGGACGGCGGCGACGGCGATGGCCAGGGCGGCCGCGGTGAGGATTCGGGTGTGCATGGGCCGACACTAAAGCCGCATTAAGCTGCACGGCAAGGCAAAAGGCCGGATTCAGCGCAAGAGGGGCGCAGGCGGGAACGGCGCCGGTACCGGCAGCGGTACCGTCCCTCCGATTCGAAGGAACGCGCTTCCACGGAGAAACGGGTTCGCTGGCATGAACTGTCGGTAATGCCCAGTACGAACGCCTGCATGGCAACGGTATGGTAATCGCGTCCATCGCCCTGTATAGGAAGGACTACCCCCGGTGCCCGACGTGCCCTCCACTCGTCTGGTCTACGACGCCCTGCTGGTCACCTCCCTCGACGACGCGTACAAGCCGGCCACCGGCCCGCGCGTCACCGGCCTGGGGATCGGCGCGGCGCTCCTGGCCGAGCTCGTGCTCTCGCAGCACGTGGTCGTCTGGGCCGCCAAGGGCGTCGACCTCCTGTGCTTCGACGAGCGGTTCCGGCCGCCGGAGGACTCCCTGGCGCTGTGGCTGGTCGAGCACGTCCGCGCCGAGCGCACCGCCCTCGGCGTGCGCGACTGGCTCGAGTTCCTCAGCGCCGCAGACGTGTACACCAAGACCGCCGAGCACATGGCGATGCTCGGCCTCATGGTCCGCCACGAGTACCGCTCGCGGTGGACCCGCCGCGTGGAGCACGGCTACGAGCCGAGCGACGCGCTCTTCGCGAACGCCGTGTTCTCGCGGCTGCGCCGCCAACTGTCCCTTGCGGAGCGTCAGACCTCCGTCGAGGACGCCTACCTGCTCGGCCTCACTGCTGCGGTCGGCCTCTCCAAACCGCTCTTCTACCAGCTTCCCCCCGGCGTGCACGTGTACGCCGAGAAGCAGCGGCAGTCGCTCCCCGCGCCGCTCCGGGCCCTCCTGGCGCACTTGGCGGCGGCGGTGGCGGACACCGCCATCACCGGCGGCCGCTGACTCCACCCTCACCAGAAGAAGGAGACACCACCCCCATGTCCACTGTGCCCTCCGCACCGAGTGCAGTGCAGGCCGTGCTGGCCCGCAACAAGCTCGGCACCTTCAGCCTGCTGCACTTCTCCCTCACCGCCGCCACGCCGCTCACCGTGATCGCCGGCGGCGTCGTCGTCATGTTCGCCCTCGCCGGCGAGATCGGCATCCCGCTGGGGTACCTGATCATCGCCGTCTGCCTGTGGCTCTTCAGCGTCGGCTACACGACCATGTCGCGGCACATCACGAACGCGGGCGCGTTCTACGCGTTCATCGCGCGCGGCATCGGCCGCGTCCCCGGCGTCGCCGCCGCATGGGTGGCGGCGACCGCGTACTGCGCCATGCAGATCAGCCTCTACGGCCTGCTCGGACTCACCGCCGAGAGCGTCCTGGCCCGCATGGGACTGGACGCGTCCTGGTGGGTCTGCGCGCTCGTCGCCTGGCTCCTCATCGGACTCCTCGGCACGCGCGCGGTCGACATCAACGCGAAGGTGCTCGCGATCCTCCTGGCCGTCGAGATCGCCGTGATCCTGCTGTTCAGCGTCTCGAACTTCGCCAACGCCGCCGACGGCCTCCCGCTCGCGGCGATGTCGCCGTCGACGCTCGGCGGCGAGGCGGCCGGGGCCATGCTGGCGCTGGCGGTCACCGGCTTCATCGGGTTCGAGTCGCCCACCGTCTACGGCGAGGAGGCGAAGGACCGGCGCCGCACGGTCGCGCGGGCCACCCTCGCCACCGTCGGCATCCTCGCATTCATCTACATCGCCTCGTCGTGGTCGATCATCGCCGCCGTCGGCGCGGACGGCGTCGTGGACGCCGCCATCGCGGACCCCTCGCTCATGTTCACCCTCGCCGGCGACCAGCTCGGCGCCCCTTGGGCGGTCATCGGCGAGGTGATGCTGCTGACCTCGGTCACCGCCGCCGCCTTGAGCTTCCACAACACGACCGCGCGCTACCTCTTCGCGCTCGGCCGCGAGCGGGTCGCGCCCGCGTGGCTGGGCCGCACCTCGCCGCGCACCTCGTCCCCCGTGACCGCCTCGCTGACCCAGACCGTCGTCAGCGGCGCGGTCATCATCGCCTGGGCGGCCCTGGGTCTGGACCCGCTCGTGCACTTGTTCTACTACATGAGCACGTCGGCGGGGATCGGCCTGCTCGCGCTCATCGCCACCTGCGCGGTCGCGGTCATCGTGTACTTCGCGCGCGACCGGCGCGGCGAGTCGCTGTGGGCCACCAGGATCGCGCCCGTGTTCGCGGTCGTCGCGCTCCTGTGGGTCCTGTACCTCTCGGTCCTGCACTTCCACACCCTGCTCGGTGTCGAGAAGGGATCGACACTGCCGGTGCTCGTCCCGATCCTGTTCGCGGTCCTGGCCCTCCTCGGCGCGGGCTGGGGCGCCTACCTGAAGCGGGGCCGCCCGGAGGTGTACGCCGGGATCGGCCACGGCGCGAAGGCCGCGCTCGTGACCGAGACGTCCGAACCGGTCGGGGTGGCCGGTGGCCGGTAGCACCGCGCACGTAGCGGGCCTGCTCGCCGAGGCGTTCCTTGAGATCCCGACCGCGGTCTGGCTCATCGACGACCCGGCCGATCGCTTGGCGGCCATGGAGGGCCAGTTCGCGATGCTCGTCGAGCACGCGGACGCACACGGCGGCGTGCTCACCGCCGGGTCGGACGGCGCGGTCGTCTGGTTCGACCGGACGAAGGAGGTGCCGCCGATCCCCGACTACGACGAGCGGCTGCGCGCGGCCTGCGGCAAGCACTACGAGGGGTTCGCCGAACTCGACTGGATCATGGACGAGCACCACCCGGCCGAACCGCACAACTACGTGGCGCTCGTGGGCGTGCGCGCCGACGCGCGCGGGCGCGGCATCGCGAGCGACCTGCTCCGGCGCCACCACGAGCGGCTCGACGCGACCGGCACGCCCGCGTACCTGGAGGCGGTCTCGCTGCAGACTGCGAGTCTCTATGCGTCCCTGGGCTACCGGCCGCACGGCGAACCGTTCCGCATCGGCGAGGGCGGCCCGCCGCTCCACCCGATGTGGCGGCCCGCCGGGGCCGCGTGAGCCGGTGGCCGGACCCGACGCGGTGACCTTAGAGTCGGGGCGATGATCACAAGTCAGCGAGGCGGCGCGCCCGCCGCTCAGAGGAGCGTCCGATGACCGACTGGTGGTGGGTGGACCTGCTGCTGGCGGTCGCTGCGGGCCTGGTGCTCACCTGGATCGCTTTGATCATCGCCCTGGCGGTCGCCGGGCCGCGCGGGCCGCTCCTGCGCGAGGCGCTGCGCGTGCTGCCGGACCTGCTCCGGCTGCTGCGGCGCCTCGCGGCGGACGGCAGCCTGCCGCGCGGCGTGCGCGTCCGCCTGGTCCTGCTGTTCGCGTACCTGGCGCTGCCGTTCGACCTGGTCCCCGATTTCATCCCGGTCCTCGGCTATGCCGACGACGCGATCATCGTGGCGCTGGTCCTGCGCTCGGTCGTGCGCCGCGCCGGCATCGACGCCGTCCGGGCCCACTGGCCCGGCAGCGACGACGGCTTCGCAGTGCTCTGCCGCCTCACCGGACTCCCGTTGCCCCGCAAGGAGTCCTGACCGCGACAGCGACGACGGCTTCGCGGTGCTCTGTCAGGCCACCGGACTCTCATTGCCCCGCAGGGATTCCTGACCGCTCAGCGACCGCTGCTCCAGTCCTCCGGCGGGTCGGCGAAGGCGACGGGCTCGGCCGGACCGAGCCGGTGCAGGCGGGCCCGCACGGCGCCGCAGACGCACCGGGTCCACACCACGACGCCTTCGGAGGTGTGGTGGCGGGACACGACCGCCGCGCCGTCCTCATCGGTCCACCCGCACGCCGAGCAGGTCGTGGTTTCGCCTGGGCCGCTTCGCCGGCCGCCATTCGAGCGGCCGGGCGGGCGGGGCCGGTCACGCATGTCTGCTCCCTTCGAGCGCAGTCCCGGTCGCGGCGCACTTCCCGGCCTGGGTGACCGGGCAGGCCGCGCCTTCGCGGATGCAGGCCGCCCGGTCGCACAGGCGGCACAGCAGCTCGCCGAGGGCGTCGTCCGGCACGCGCTCGGCGCGGCCGGTGCTGGCGTAGACGGCGTGCAGGAGCTTCTCCAGGAGCGCTTCCAGCGCAACGCGTTCCTTGGCGTCGAGGCCTTCGACGAGCGGCCCGAGGACGCCTTTGCGGTCCTTCAGCAGCCGCGCGACCGTGCGCTTGCCCGGAGCGGTGAGGTGGACGGCGACGGCTCGCCCCTGGCCGGTGCGCCGCTCCACGAGCCCGCGCTGGACCAGGCCGTCCACCATCCGGGCCGCGGCGGGCTGGCTCAAGCCGATGTACCGCCCGAGTGTCGTCACCGCCAGGCCGGGGAACTCGTCTAGGGTCAGCAGTGCCGCACTGGCGCTGTCGCCCAGGTCAGAGGCGCTTCGCTGCTCCTCGGCGACGAGATCGACCACGTTCAACGCGGTCGCGCCGAGCAGGTTCGCCAAACGATCATGCATGACTCATGCATACCACTGATCCGCGGAGCGGCGCAAGCGGTTCGCGCGAACGCGGCAAAGCACTGGCGCATTCGCCCGGCGCGTGAGACGGTGTCGCGGTGCACGACTCCTCCCCCGCCGCCCCGGCCCGCCGATGACCTTCCAGACCCTCGCCAGGCGCGTGCGGAACCCGGACCTCCCGCTCGGCCTGCGGTACGCGGCCCTGCGCTCGGCCGTCGAGTACTACCGCCGCCTCGGGTACCACGCGACCTGGTCGTTCATCACCGGCACCGATCCGCGCAAGAGGCTCCCGCTCGACGAGTGGTCGCTGATCAGAGCACTGGACCTCTTGGAGGCCAGTCGAAACGCATGGTTGGTGGAGATGGAGGGCTTCGCCACGAGAAGGACCGCGTTCAAGAAACTCGGCATCCCCGCTGACCGCGGAGAGTCCCGCTACCGGTTGGCGCCGCGCTGGGCGGGGCCGGACGCTCGCTCCGCCACGGTCATCGCCGTGATCCGGCAGTGGCGCCGCGACCAGCCGTATGCGGCGTCCGCGCTCATGGAGCCGTACCAACCGCTCGAGCGGGAGTTGTCGGCACTCGTAGGGGCATATCTCGGAAACAGTCTCGATGCGGCGCAGCGACACCGGATCCCAGAACTGCACTCCCGCATCGACGCAGTCCACCGCGAACACCGCCATCACTACCACCTGCGGCACCCGACGGCGCGGCTCGCCAAAGTCGCCGAGCTCATCCGCAACGAGACGCTGCCCCTCATCCGGCGCGGATGGGTCGGGGACGCCGACAGGATCACGGGGATCTTCTGGGCCGCGCGCGGCGACATGACCTACCTGCCCGGCCTGTACACGCGCGAGCAGACGCAATGGTGGGTCGAGCACGTCATGGTCCCGCAGTCCGAGTTGTGGATCGCCGAGCGGCACGGCGTGCCGGTCGGGTTCGCGGCCCTCAACGGCACCTGGCTCGATCACCTGTATCTCGAACCCGCGCATCAGGGCCGGGGCATCGGCGAAGCGCTGCTCGCGAAGGCGAAGCGGCGCCGCCCCGAACTCAATCTGCGGGTGTTCGAGCAGAACACCGGCGCCCGCGCCTTCTATGCGCGCCAAGGCTTCACCGAAGTCGCCTCAGGCGACGGCTCCGACAACGAGGAGCGCCTCCCCGACCTCCACCTGCGCTGGCGGCGCTAGAGCTGCTCCCCCAGGTCCGCGGCGGTGGCGAGCACGCCCGCGGCGGCTTCCCGCTCGACGTCGGTGAGCTCGGTCTGCGCTGGCGGCGCTAGAGCTGCTCCCCTAGGTCCTGGGCGGTGGCGAGCGCACCCTTGGCGGCGTCCCGCTCGGCGTCGGTGAGCTCGGTGTCGTCGACCTGCTTGAGGAGTGACGCGGCTTTCTCGCGGTCGCCGAGGCGCACCGCGAGTTCGGCGCGGTAGACGAGGGCGTCGAGCAGTTCGGGCTTCGGGGCCTCTTCACCGCTGCGCGCGAGGGTCGAGTCCAGGAGCTTGACCGCCTGCGCGGCGTCGCCCTTGGCCTCGCCGAGGACGATCGCTTTGGCGAGCGTGCGGCCCAGTTTGCTCTGCGGCGCTTCGGCTTTGGCGGTGTCCTCCTGCTGCGGGAAGAACCGGATGATGTTGCCGCTCGGGTCGGTCAGGGAGAACCCGGCCCGGTTGCCCGTGTTGGCGCGCTTGCGCGGGCGGGTCACGCGCGGGATGCCCTCCACGAGGACCTTGCCGTGGGCCGCGCGCATGCCGGCCGCGAACTCGTCCCAGAGTTTGCCGGTGTCGGGCACGAAGACCAGGCAGGTGCCGTACGTGTTCTCGGGGTCGAGCACGTCGACGCCGAAGAAGTGGAGCTGCCAGTCGTCGCGGGCCATGACGATGTACGGGTTCGGGCGCGTCTGGTGGTGGGTCCGCTCGAAGCCGAGCATCCGGTAGAACTCGCTGGTCTCGTCGATGGACCTGCACGGCAGCAGGGGGATGGTGAACGCTCCGCTCATCGGCTTCCTTCCGGTTCGAGTGCGGTGGTGAGTGCGCGCAGGGCCGCGGTGGCGGCCTCGATCTGGGACGGGGCGAGCGATGCCGCGAGGGCGTCGGCCCAGTCGGCATGGGCGCGTTCGACTTCGGCGAGGGCGCGGTGCCCGGCCTCGGTCGGGGCGAGGAGCTTCGCGCGGCGGTGGCGCGGGTTCTCCGTGAAGGCGGCGAGGCCGTCGGCGGTGAGCGCGTCGGCGGTCTGCTGCACGCTCTGGCGGCGCAGGCCCATCGTGCGGGCGATGTCCGCGACGGTGGCCGGGGCGTGGTCGATGACGCCGAGGACCTGCCAGCGCGCGCTGGTGAGCCCGGCGGGGCGGGCGAGGGCGTCGCCGGCGGCGAGGAGGGCGCCGTTGGCGCGGAAGACCTCGATCGCGAGTTCGGAGACGGCGAGGCCGCGGGGACTGAGCTGCACGTCCGGAGCCTATGCCAGTTGACAGGTACCTGTCAAATAGATCGGCGAGTGAGTGGTGTCACGGGATTCGAGTTGAGACGATCCTTGTAGTTCGTAGTACGAACTATTATGGTTCGTAGTACGAACTAGATTTCCGGAGAGGGAACGACATGACGCAGCAGGGGAAGACCGTGGCGATCGTCGGCGGCGGGTACGGCGGGGCCGCCCTCGCCAAGGCGCTGGACGAGCACGCCGACGTGGTCCTGATCGAGCCCAAGGACGCCTTCGTCAACGCCGCCGCCTCACTGCGGGCCCTGACGCAGCCCGAGCAGTGGGCCGAGCGCCTGTTCTACCCGTACGACGCGTTCATCAAGCGCGGCAAGCACCTTCGCGAGTACGCCTCCGGCGTGGACGAGCGGGGCGTCACCCTCGCCTCCGGGGAGCGGGTCGAGGCCGACTACATCGTGCTGGCCAGCGGCTCGGGCTACCCGTACCCGGCCAAGACCCGCACCGACTCGACCGACGAGGCCCTGGCGCACTTCAAGGAGACCCACGCCGAACTGGCCGGGGCCGACCGGGTGCTCATCGCTGGGGCCGGGCCGGTGGGCCTGGAACTGGCCGGTGAGATCAAGGCCGTCTGGCCCGAGAAGCGGATCACCATTGTGGACCCGTCCGACGAGCTGATGCCCGGGTACGAGCCGGAGCTGCGCGCCGAGCTCCACTCGCAGCTGGACAAGCTCGGCATCGAGGTGCGCCTGGGCGTCACCCTGGACGACGAGCCCGCCGTCGAACCGGGCCGGACCGGGACCGTGGCGGTCACCGCGAACGGCGAGCCGATCGAAGCGGACATCTGGTTCCGGGCCTTCGGGATGAGCACCAACTCCGGCTACCTGCGGGACGGCATCGCGCCGCTCAACCGGCGCGGCCAGCTGCCCGTCACCCCGACGCTCAATGTGGAGGGCCACGCGCACGTGTACGCCATCGGCGACGTCACGAACGTGAACGAGGAGAAGCGCGCCGCGGCGGCCGGGAGGCACGCGGACGTGGTGGCCGCCAACATCATCGCGCAGATCAACGGCGAGCAGCCCGCATCGGTGTACGAGCCCTCGCCCGTGCGGGTGGCGATCGTGCCGCTCGGCCCCGAACTCGGCGTCGGCCAGATGCCCTCCGAGAACGGCCCCGTGCAGCTGCCGCTGGAGTCGGTCATCGAATGGAAGGGGCGCGATCTCATGGTCGGCTACTTCGACCAGGCGTTCCGACTCGTCCCCGCCCAGTAGGACTCCCCCGTCCGCCTGATCGTCATAGGACGGGGAAGGCCCCCGCCGCGCCGCGGCGGGGGCTTCGTCGTGCGTGCGGCAGGCGCTGCGCGCCTTACGACTCGGTGCAGTCCTTCGCGGTCGGGCAGCCCGAGTCGGTGAAGACCACCGGCACGTGATTGTCCGCGACCACCCGGGTGAGCAGGCCGGCCAGGACCTCCTGCTCGGCGGCGCTCAGCCCGAGCGGGAGGTCGGCCACCCGCTTCGTGGTCTCGTCGTGGAACTCCTCGGCGAGCTGGGCGCCCTGCTCGGTGAGCGCCACGCGGAACGCGCGGCCGTCACCGGGGTCGGCCTCGCGGCGCACGAGGCCGCGCTTCTCGCAGCGGTCGACCAGGCCCGAGATGCTCGACTTGGCCAGGCCCAGGGTCTTCGCGAGCTCGAACATCCCGAAGGGCCGCTGGATGAGGACGCACAGGAGCTGCGCCTGCTGCACCGTGAGGTCGAACTGCCGGACCGAGTCGGAGTACACCGTGTCGACGAGGAACGCGGTCCGCACCAGAGCGGTCCCCATGCCCATCGACGCTCCCGTGTTCTCCTCCATGGATCAAGCTTACCCGCAGGCCACGACCGGTACCCGGTGTCGTCGGCCACCGCGGTTCACGCCGCGGCGGGCTGCGGGGCGGGCGTCTTCGCGCGGACCATGGCGATGGTGAGCGCAAGACCCGCGATGCCGATGACCGCGCCGACCGGGCCGAGCGCCGCGACCGGGAGCCAGTTGAGGCTGACGCCGCCCACGAGCCCGCCGAACGCGATCCCCGCGTACAGCGCCGAGGAGTTCAGTCCGATCAGGACGATCGCGGCCTCGGGGTGGCGGGAGACGAGCCGGTGCTGCTGCGGCACGATCGCCATCCAGGCCACGACGCCGAACGCGAACGAGATCGCGATGGCGGCCGCGAGGTTCGCGAACGCGAAGGGCGCCAAGCCCAGCAGGCCGACCATGACCGCCTGGACGATGAGCATGAGCCGGGCCGGGCCGAAGCGGTCGGTGAGCCGCCCGGCCAGGTGGTTGCCGATGACCGCGCCGATGCCCTGCGCCAGCAGGATCGCGGTGAGCAGCGTCTGCGAACCGCCCGTGGCCTCCTCGGCCGCCGCACCGAAGTAGGTGTAGAGCGCGTACCCCGAGGCCAGGACCAGGGCGGTGGTGGTGACGATGCCCAGCACCGCCTTGTCGCGCAGCGGGGCCAGCCGCGCGGCCAGGCCCGCAGCGGGGGCCGTGAGCGACGGGAGCAGCGCGGCGATCCCGGCCGCGGCGAGGACGCCGAGCCCGGCGACCGCCCACAGGGTCAGCTGCCAGTCGACGGCGGCGAGCAGGGAGCCGAGCGGCACGCCGAGCGCAGTGGCCGCGGTGAGCCCGCCCATGACGACGGCGAGGTACCGCCCGCGCCGCTCGGGCGGGGCGATCGAGGCGGCGATGGCGCTGGCCTGCGGGGTGATCAGGGCCGCGCCGAGCCCGGTGACGATCCGCGCGGCGATGGCGAACGCGTAGTCGTCCGCGACGGCGAACGCGGCGTTCCCGATGACGAACACCGCGAGCGCCGCGAGGAGGACGGTGCGGCGGTCGAGCGCGGCGGTGAGGGCGCCGAGGACGGGGGCGGCGAGGGCGTAGGTGAGGGCGTAGACGGTGATGAGCTGGCCTGCGGCGGCGGTGGTGACCTCGAGGTCGGCGCTGATCGCGGGCAGGAGTCCGGTGATGACGAAGGCGTCGGTGCCGACCGCGAACGCGGCGGCGACCAGCGGGATGAGCCTGCGGTCCATGGGGGTTCCTTCAGTTTGATGGTTGGGTGAGGATCAAACTAAGTGATGGTTGGATGGTTGCGCAACCATCCGACAGCGGACTATGCTGGCCGCGTGAAGGAAGGCCAGGTGACTACCATGCGTGAGCTGCCTCACCCCGCGACGGAGGACATCCGGCTGCCGGAGGTCATGCACGCGTTGAGCGACGAGGTGCGGCTCGAGCTCGTCCGCCGGCTCGCGGACGGCGTGGAGGGCAACTGCACCTTGCTGTCCGGTGACATCGAGATCCATAAGTCCACTTTGTCCCACCACTACCGGGTCCTGCGCGAAGCCGGCGTCACCCGCACCAGAGTGGACGGCCGCGACCGCCACATCCGGCTCAACCGCGAGGCGCTCGACGGCCGCTTCCCGGGCCTCCTCGACTCGGTGCTGCACGCCCTGCACGCCTGAGCAAAGCATCGGAACGCTCTGTCACACACCCCGTGACAGGGAGTTTTTTTGTTGCCACAGGCGATCAAAAGGTTGACATGCGCCGATGCCGCTGCAATCATTGCCGCAGCGTTTCGACCCCGCAATACGGGATCTTCCCGGCAATTTTTCGTCCGACGCGCCCGCAGTGGAGGCCGACCCGGCATGCCCTCCCGCAGGGCGCAGAAAGAGTGGTCACCCTTGCGACGCAAACCGATCAGGCTCATCGCGGCCCTGGTGGCGGTGGCGGCGGCAGTCGCCGCCGCGCTCACCGTGCGAACCGCCTTCGCCGAACCCGAGACCCCGCCGGAGGACGGCGCCGCCGTCCAGCTCGGCGCCGAGGCCACGGTCGCGGCCATGCAGCCGGGCTGGAACCTCGGCAACTCGCTCGACGCCGTGGGCGAGGACGAGACCGCCTGGGGCAACCCGCGCATCACCCCTGAGCTGCTCGATTCGATTCGGGCCCAGGGCTTCAACTCGATCCGCATCCCCGTCACGTGGTCGGCCCACCAGGCCGAGACCGGCGACTACGCGATCGACGCCGCGTACCTGGCCCGCGTCCAGGAGGTCGTCGACCTCGCGCTCGAGGACGGCTTCTACGTGCTCATCAACATCCACCACGACTCGTGGCAGTGGGTGAACCAGATGCCGACGCGGCACGACGAGGTCCTCGCGCGCTACAACGCGGCATGGACGCAGATCGCCGGGGCGTTCGCGGACGCCCCGCCGGAGCTCGTGTTCGAGAACATCAACGAGCCCCAGTTCGCCGACGTGGGCGAGGAGGAGGGCGACGCGCTCCTCAACGAGCTCAACGAGTCCTTCCACGCGATCGTGCGCGGCTCGGGCGGCGTGAACGCCCAGCGGCTGCTGGTCATCCCGACGCTGCACACCAGCAGCGAGCAGGCGCGCCTGGACGCGGCCGCCGCGAGCATCGCGGCCCTCGACGACCCGATGATCGCCGCCACCGTGCACTACTACGGCTACTGGCCCTTCAGCGTCAACGTCGCCGGGTACACCACCTTCAACGAGGAGGTGCGCGGCGACATCGTGGCGGCCTTCGACCGGGTCAAGGCCACATTCATCGACCAGGGCGTGCCGGTCATCCTCGGCGAGTGGGGCCTCCTGGGCTTCGACAAGCACACCGGTGTGATCGAGCAGGGCGAGAAGCTGAAGTTCTTCGAGTACCTCGGGTACTACGCGAACGAGGTCGGCATGACCACCATGTGGTGGGACAACGGCCAGCACTTCGACCGCGGGTCCCACACCTGGAAGGACCCGGACCTGTTCGCGCACGTCGCGGGCGCCTGGGCGGGCCGCTCCGGGACCGCCGCCTCCGACCAGGTGTACGTCCCGGCGGGCGAGGCCCCGGCCGCGGCGGCCGTGCCGCTCCAGCTGAACGGCCTGGAGTTCGCCGGCGTCTTCAACGGCGACACCGAACTCGCCGCGGGCACCGACTACACCCTGGACGGCGAGCAGCTGACGCTCAGCGCCGGACTCCTCGCGTCCCTCGCGGACGGCGCAGCGCTCGGCGAGCGGGCCGTGCTCGAGGTCCGGTTCTCCTCGGGCGTCCCGTGGAAGCTCCACATCATCGCCTCGACGGCACCGGCGGTGCAGGACGCGACCGGGACCACGACCGAGCTCGCGGTCCCGGTGGCGTTCAACGGCGACCAGCTCGCCACGATGGAGGCCGTCTACCCGGACGGGACCCCCGCGGGCCCGCAGGACTGGACCGCGTTCAAGGAGTTCGCGGTCGCGTTCACCCCCGACTACGAGGCCGGCAAGATCGTGCTCCCCGAGGCGTTCTTCGCCGCGGTGGACGACAATGCGACCGTGAACCTCACCTTCCACTTCTGGAGCGGGAAGACGATCGAGTACACGGTGGAGCGTTCCGGCACCGTCGTGACGGGAAGCGCCGCTTAGCGACCCGCCCTATGTAAACAACTGCGCTCGCGGGGCGCCCGGTCGCCGGGCGCCCCGTTGCGCACCTGGAATGGGAGCGTTTCTCGAGGTTGCGGGGGTGCGACAGGCTGCCACGACCGGTGTGCGGCGACTCGTGTTCGGGCACCCGATGGGCTAGTCTGGACCGACGTCCGCACCGGTGAAGCAGCCGCTCGCGCGCGCCGGCGCCGAGCGCGACGCGACTGCCCGGAGCGTTGCCCCGCCTCCCCCCGCCACCTGCCCATTCAGTGCCGATTGGATAGTTTTGAACGACGCAGCACCATGGCCGCCGCCGGGGATCGACCCCAACGTCCCCTCCACCGCGCGGGTCTACGACGCCGCGCTGGGCGGCAAGAACAACTTCAAGGCCGACCGCGAGGCCGTCGAGGTCTTCGCGCGCAAGATCCCGCAGGTCCGCGAAGCGACCCGGCTCAACCGCGACGCGCTCATCCGCGGCGTCCAGTACCTGGTGCGCGGCGCCGGCATCGACCAGATCCTCGACATCGGGTGCGGCCTGCCGACCGAGCAGAACACGCATGAGGCCGCGCAGGAGATCAACCCGGAGGCGCGGGTCGTCTACGTGGACAACGACCCGATGGTGCTCTCCCACGGCCGCGCGCTCCTGGCCGACAACCGCACCACCACTGTGGTCACCGCGGACCTGCGCGACCCGCAGGCCATCCTCGCCAACCCGGAGGTGCGCGCGCACCTCGACTTCGACCGGCCGATCGCGGTGGTCATCGTCGGCATGATCATGCAGATCCACGAGAACGAGAAGCCCGACGAGATCATCGCCACCCTCATGGAGCCGCTCGCCTCCGGTTCGCACCTGTTCCTCACCGCCTGGCCCGACACCGGCGACCCCGCGCAGCTCGGGCTCTCGCAGGGGTGCCTCGAGACGCTCGGCAACGGCTGGATCAGGCCGATCGAACGCCTCGAGCGGCACTTCCAGGGCATGCCGATGGTCCCGCCGGGGCTGGAGTACGTGTCCCGCTGGTACCCCGAGGAGCCGGGCCGGGAGGTCCCCGCGTTCGAGGACTTCGAGCCGTACGAGCGCACGCAGATGGCCGGTATCGCGGTCAAACCCTGACGAGGCCCACAGGCGAGGCGGCGGCGGCCGAGCCGTAGATTGGTACCGCGCAGCGTGTTCGAGAAGAGAAGAGACCGCCTATGCCCATGCTCGAGATCCGCCGCCACAGCAAGCGCAACGGGGACGAGGCCGTCCACCTCTCCCAGGAGGGGGTCGAACTGGCCCGCTGGTCGGGAACGCTCATGGGGCCCTTCGAAGTCGTCGCCGCCAGCGTCGCCCCGCGGGCCCGCGAGACGGCGATCGCCATGGGATTCGCGGTGACACTGGAGTTGCCCACCCTCCCCAACGTCAACGGCTTCCTGCAGGAGTCGCAGGCGGCGACGTACGACGTCGGCGCCCCGTTCACCCGGCTCGCGCGGCTGGTGAACCGGCGCGGCAGCACCGCGTCCGACTACGCGCACGCGCTCGCCCGGCAGTGGTCGGACCTGATGGCGCCCTTGGGTCCCGGTGACGCGGCCCTGGTGATCGGCCACGGCGGCCACATCGAGTGCGGGCTCGTGACGCTGTTCCCGGAGGCGAACCACGACGAGTGGGGCGCGCTGTTCGGGTACATGGAAGGCGCACGGCTGCACTACGACGCGGTCGCCCGCCGCTTCCACGACATCGAGTTCGTCCGCAGCTAGAGCAACAGTGACGGGGCCGGCGTTCGCCGGCCCCGTTCACTGCGTTCAGTCCTTGCCGACCCTGATCGCCAGGCGCGGCAGGTACCAGACCGCGGCGGCCGCCGCGGCGAGCAGGGCGACGATCAGGATCGGGATCGGGAAGCCCAGGGCCACACCGGAATGCTCGAACTCGAGGTGCTCCAGGGCGGTGATCATCGGGCCCGAGGACAGCATGTCCTGAAAGGTCAGCTGCTGCCAGAACAGGTCCTGGCCGTTGACGAGCAGCAGCGCCAGCCCCATGAGGCCGGTCATCGGCCAGGCCGCCTTGAAGAACGCCAGCCGCGCCTCGCCGGGCTCGGCGCCGTCGATGAGGGCCGCGCGGCGGCGGTCCTCCAGGCCCCAGAACAGGGCAGTGAAGACGAACAGGAGCGGGACCGCGATCCAGGCGCGGGGCGGGAACGACCCGATGACCATGTACTCGCCTTCGCCCGCGACGGCTTCCAGGTTCGCGGCCCCCAGCGGGCCGGACCCGATGAACAGCCACGGCGCGAACGCCAGCAGCAGCCAGCGCGAGGCGCCTCCCAAGGGCCGCAGGGCGCCCACGGCGTAGCCGCCGATGGCCGCCACGGGCAGTGCGACGGCGGTGGTGATGAGCGGCGGGCCCCAGGTGCGGCGGATCGCGAGCCACAGGTCGGCGCCTTCGCGGGTGTCCTCGCCGAAGCGGGCGAGCCAGGGCAGGAGGAACGAGCCGACGGCGGCGAGCAGGAGCACGAGCGCGGCGATGCCGACGACCGCGGCGGACCGGGTCGGTGTCGGGTCGACCGGGTCGGGGCTGACGTCGATCCGGGTCCGGGCGGCGGCGAACACGAGCGCGGCGCCGAGGCCGAGCGCGGCGAGGATCGCCATGAGCAGCACCGATTTCGCGCTGGACAGGCCCGGGGAGATCCCGGAGTACAGGCCTCTGAAGATCTGGGCGACGGGGGTCTCTGCGTCTTGCGGCAGGCCGCTGACGACGCTGTAGGCGAAGGTCTGGAGTCCGGCCGCGGCGGTGGCGAACGCGGCGAGGCAGGCCGTGACGAGCAGGGCGGGCTTCCCGGTCGCGTTGCCGCGCAGGGCGGCGAGTCCGGCGATGACGCCGAGGCCGAGCACGACGCCGGCGATGAGCCCGGGCCAGTCCCACAGGCCCGCTTCGCGGTCGCCGCCGGCGACGATGCGGTCGATGACCCAGGCGACGGAGAGGGCGGCCGGGGCGAAGGCGACCGCGGCGAGGGCCCAGACGACGGTGGCGGTGGTGCGCAGGCGGCGGCCGCCGCGGTGGATGAGCCAGGCGGCGAGCGGGGCCAGGACCGCGCCGGCGAGGACCATCATGGCGATCGGCCCGGCGAGGTCGGCGAGGCCTGCGGTGAAGGCGCCTTCGGCGGCGACCTCGTCGTAGTTGGCGGTGCCGATGGTCTCGGCGGAGCCCAGGACGCTGAGGCCTTCGATGCGGCTCAGCTGGACGGTGCGGATCGTGGGCAGCAGGTAGGCGTTGACGAGGGCGATCAGGGGCACGGCGAGGAGGACGAAGCCGAAGACGGTGCGGGCGGTGTCGCCCTGCGCCTGCAGGAGTGTCGCGTAGGACCGGTCGAGGTCGGCCTGCGTCGGCCGCCGTTCGGTGCCTTGCGGGGCTTGGGGTTTGGGGAGGGCGCCGGTGGTGCCGGTGCCGCCGCGGCCCGGGGAGGCGGGGCGGTTGGGCGCGGGCAGGTACTGGGGCGCGATGCGGGCGGGGACTGAGCGGGAGGACGGGGGCGGTCCGCCTGCTCGGGGCGGTTGGTCCATGAACACTCCTGTGTGGATAAAGGGTGGGAGGTCATGAAAATTATGCTCCACGTCACCTGGCGGAAATCAAGCGGGCACTGGCACCTGAGCGTGACCTTGGGCAGGTCAGTGGTACATCACATGTCATGCGTGACGCGCTATTCCCGAAGTCGGTGGGGGCCCGCCTAATGAGTTGCCGCCGTTGGGCCCGGGTGCTTTGATCGAGGCATGCCAAGCACCGCGCAGTACCTGGGGTTCGTCGTCGCCTCGCTCATCCTGATCCTCATCCCCGGGCCGTCGGTCATGTTCACCGTCAGCCGGGCCCTCGCCTACGGCCGCACGCAGGCGGTGCTCACGGCCTGGGGCAACGCGATCGGCACGTTCGCCGCCGCGACCCTCGCGGCGGTCGGCCTGGGGGCGCTCATCCAGGAGTCGGCGCTGGCGTTCGCGATCGTGAAGTACGCGGGCGCGGCGTACCTGGTGTTCCTGGGTGTCAAGGCGCTCCGGGACCGCAAGGGCCTGATGGCCGGGCCCGAGGACGAGGCGGGGAGCCCGAAGCGGGCGCTGGCGACCATGGCGGAGGGGTTCATGGTGGGGATGCTGAACCCGAAGACGATCCTGTTCTTCCTGGCGATCCTCCCCCAGTTCGTCAACGCCGGGGGCGGTTCGGCGACGGTGCAGATGCTCCTGCTGGGCGCGACCTTCGCGGCGCTCGCGGCGGCGTGCGACACGGTCTGGGGCCTGGTGGCCGCGGCCGCGCGCGACGTCTTGCGCCGCCCGCGCCCGAGGCTGATCCTGGCCCGCACCGGCGGCACGGCCCTGATCGGCCTGGGCATCGCGGCGGCGGCGGGCGAACGGGCCTGACGCATCTTGGGGCCGAACCGCCTTGGGAGCGCTTGCATATAGAAGTTCATGGATATATAGTGTGTGGACCCTCAGGCGATCCCCATCGTTTCTGGGCTATGCGGCCCTGTTCCTCGGGCCGTCACGACGCCCCCGGCAGCGTCAAGAGAGGACCCCATGCCATTCACCCTCCCCCGCGTGCGCAGAGGACTGATGGCCGCGGCGGCCGCGGTGTTCGTCGCCGCGGCCGCGATCCTCGCGGTCATGATCCCGCAGCCCGCCAGCGCCGCGTCCCTCACGCGGGTCGCGAACTTCGGGAACAACCCGAGCAGCCTCGAGATGTACCTCTACGTGCCGGACAACGTGGCCCCCGAGCCGGCGATGGTCCTGGGCATCCACTGGTGCACGGGTTCGGCGAACGACTTCTACAACGGCACCGAGTGGGCGCGCCTGGCCGACCAGTACGGCTTCATCGTCGTATACCCGTCGGTAACGCGCTCGAGCAAGTGCTGGGACGTGGCCTCCGCGGCCTCGCTGAGCGGCACCGGATCCGACTCGGTCGGCATCAAGTCCATGATGGACTGGACTATCGCGGAATACGATGTGGACACCGACCGGATCTTCTCGACCGGCATCTCCTCGGGCGCGATGATGACCAACGTGATGCTGGGCGTCTACCCCGAGGTCTTCGAGGCGGGCGCGGCGTTCTCCGGCGTCCCCTACACCTGCTTCAGGACCGGCAGCACCTCCGAGTGGAACTCGGAGTGCGCGCAGGGGCGGGTCAACCGCACACCCCAGCAGTGGGGCGACGAGGTCCGGGCGACCAACCCGGGCTACACCGGGCCGTGGCCGCGCATGCAGATCTGGCACGGCACCAATGACGACGTGCTGTTCTACCAGAACTTCCAGGAGCAGGTCGACCAGTGGACGAACGTCCACGGCACCGACCAGGCGCCCGAGCTCTCGGACACGCCGCAGGCGAACTGGAACCGGACCCGCTACGGCGGCACCGGGACCCAGGCGCCGGTGGAGGCCATCAGCCTCCAGGGGGTGGGCCACAACCTGATGGCGAACGGCATGGCGGCCAAGGCGCTCGCGTTCTTCGGGCTCGACAAGCCCGCGGATCCGTCCACCCCGGACACCAGCCCGAGCCCGAGCGACCCCGTCACGACGCCCACGGGCGGTCCCACGGGCGGGTGCTCGGCCGTGATCAAGGTGGTCAGCAACTGGTACTCCGGTTGGCAGGCCAATGTGGACGTCACGGCGGGAAGTGCCGCGATCAGCGGCTGGAAGCTCACGTGGACCTGGCCGAGCGGGCAGACGATCTCGAGTTCGTGGAACGCGGGCGTGACGTCCGCGGGCTCCACGGTCACGGCCGAGGACGTGGGCTGGAACGGTTCGGTCGCGGCGGGCCAGACCCGCACCTCCAGCTGGGGCTTCATCGGCACCGGCACGGCGGCCACACCGGCGGTGACCTGCACACCGGCATAACTCCCACCCCACCGAAGAAGCGGGGCCGCGGTCGCTTGGGCGATCGCGGCCCCGCCGGTCTACCGGGCGGTCGCCGTGGGCCGCCGGCGGGCCCGGCGG
>NZ_JAPZVR010000017.1 GCF_027622855.1 Glycomyces algeriensis
CGGGGTGCGGGGTGCGGGGTGCGGGGTGCGGGGTGCGGGGTGCGGGGTGCGGGGTGCGGGGTGCGGGGTGCGGGGCGCGGGGCGCGGGGCGCGGGGCGCGGGGCGCGGGGCGCGGGGCGCGGGGCGCGGGGCGCAAGGCGCAAGGCGCAAGGCGCAAGGCGCAAGGCGCAAGGCGCAAGGCGCAAGGCGCAAGGCGCAAGGCGCAAGGCGCAAGGCGCAAGGCGCAGCGGCGATCATCCTGAGCCGCCCTCCACTTCCGCCACTCCGCACCCGCCGGGCACACTTACTCCCATGCGCGTACACCTGCTCGGTTCGTTCGAGATCCGCAACGGCGACGACGAACCCGTCGAGCTCCCCGGCGCACGCCTGCGCGCGCTCGTCGCCCGCCTCGCCCTCGAACCGGGCCGTGAAGTCACCGCCGACACCCTGCTCGACGCGATCTGGGAAGACGACGCGCCCTCCGCGAACGCACTGCAGGCCTTGGTGTCCCGGGTCCGGCGCGCCATCGGCGCCGACCGGCTCACGCGCGGCGCCGCCGGGTACCGCCTCGCCGTCGAACCCGGCGACGTAGACGTGAAGCGGTTCGAACGACTCTCCGAGACCGGCCGCAGGCAAGCCGACCTCACCGCGCTCCGCGAAGCCGAATCGCTCTGGCGCGGAGCGGCTCTCGCCGACCTCCGCCACCTCCGGTTCGCCGAGAACGAGGCGATCCGCCTGGAGCGCCTGCGAAACGAGACCACCCGCGAGCGCCTCGCCCTCGAGATCACCACTGGCGCCGACGTACTGGCCGAACTCGAACCCATCGCCGCAGCGAACCCGCTCGACGAGCGCTGGCAAGCACTCCTCATGCGCGCCCTCTACGCGACCGGCCGCCCCGCCGAGGCCCTCGACGCGTACGAACGCGCCCGCGAACACCTCGCCGACGAGCTCGGCGCCGACCCCTCCCCCGAGCTCGCCGACCTCCACCTGCAGATCCTCCGTCAGAGCGCGGCCCCGACCGCGCGGGCCGAGAAGCGCACCAACCTCAAAGCCCAGCTCACCAGTTTCGTCGGCCGCGAAGACGACCTGGACGCGCTCGCCACGGCGGTCGCCGCGTCCCGCCTGGTCACGGTCACCGGTCCCGGCGGAGCCGGCAAGACCCGGCTGGCGGTCGAAGCCGCCGCCACGCTGTCCAACGTTGCGCCCCAAGGTATCTGGCTGGTCGAGCTCGCCGCCGTGGGCGACGACTCCGACGTGGCGCCCGCCGTCCTGCGCGCCATCGGCGCCCGCGAGTCCGGGCTGCTGGAGCCGTCCGTGCACGACGCCGCGTCCCGCCTCGAGGAGTACTTCGCGGACCAGGACGCGCTCATCATCCTCGACAACTGCGAGCACCGCATCGACGCCGCCGCGCGCCTCGCCGCGCAGCTGCTCGGCGCCTGCCCCGGCCTGCGCCTCCTGGCCACCAGCCGCGAAGCCCTCGGGATCGGCGGCGAGCGGCTGTTCCCGATCCCGCCGCTGCCGGTCTCGGACGACCGTCCGGAAGCGAGCCCGGCGGTACGGCTCTTCTGCGAACGGGCAGCCGCCGTGCGCCCGGACTTCAAGCTCGACGCGACCAATGCTGAAGCGGTCGTGGAGATCTGCCGCCGCCTCGACGGCCTCCCCCTCGCGGTCGAGCTCGCCGCCGCCCGCATGCGGGCCCTCGACGCATCCCAGATCGCCTCACGCCTGGACGACCGGTTCGCGCTCCTCGCCGGGTCCGACCGGACCGCACCCGAGCGTCACCGCACGCTCGAAGGCGTCATCGCCTGGAGTTGGGAGCTGCTCTCCGATGCCGAACGGGCCCTTGCCATGCGCATGTCCGTCTACCCCGGCGGCGTCGGCCTCGACCGGGTCGACGACCTCGACGCACTCGCCGGCCTCGTCGACAAGTCCCTAGTGGAGCGAATGGGTGAGCGGTACCGGATGCTCGAGACCATCCGCACCTACGCCGAGGCGCAACTCGAGCCCGACCAGGCCGAGGCCGAACGGGACGTGATGGCCCACTACTGTCTCGACCTGGTCGAACGCGCCGACGACGAGATCCGGTCGGCCACCCAGTTGGAGGCGATGGCGGGCCTGGACGCCGAGCACGACAACATCCTCGCCGTCCTCGCCCGCTCGGTCGCCATCGGGCACAAGGAGACCGGCCTTCGCATGATCGCCGCCCTGTTCTGGTTCTGGCACTTGCGCGGGTTCCGCACCCAGCTCCAGCACTGGTACCCGGCGCTCTTGGAGCTTCCCGGCGAAGTCCCCGAACGGCTCGTGCCCGCCGTCAAGCTGCTCACCGGCATGGGCCAGTTCGAGTTCGGCGACGCCGAAGCGGCGACGCGGTCGATCGCCGAAGGCATCGCGCTGGGCCGCAACACGAACGGCCCGATCGCGGGACACTCGCTCCTGGCCATCGCGCCGGCGTTCCTCTCCGACCCGGCCGTCTCCGCCGACCGCGCCACCGCCGAAGGCTGGGAGCTCGGCGTCATCCTCCTCACCGAAGCCGCCTTCAACGAAGGCGGTACCGGCGCCGAGGGTCTTGACCAGATCGCTCGGGCCGAGGCGGAGTTCGCGAAGCTCGGCGAACGCTTCGGCCTCGCCTCGGCCCTGCGGATGCGCGCCGAATACTCTGCACGCCAAGGCGACCACGACGAGGCCAAGGACGCCCTCGCGCAGGCCGGGCGCCTCTTCGACGAACTCGGTACCGCAGCGGACGCCGCCGAGACCTACGCCGAGCTCGCCCTGTTCACCGCTCGCAGCGGCGCGCTCCTGGGCGGTGCCGAGGCGGTCGCGCAGGCCTGGGAGCCCATGCGTCTCAGCCTGGACCGGGCCGACGCCGAACGCACCCCGAGCACCACCGCGTACGTGCGCTGGTGCCGGGCCCAGATCCTGCTGAGCGCGGGCGATCGCGAGCAGGGCCTGGCCGAACTCGCCGCGGCCGAGCACGCCATCGGCGGCACCAGGGCGGACTCGCGCCTCCAGGTCTGGGGAGCCGCGCTGCGCGCGATCGTCGCGCTCGCCGACGGCGATGCGGCACTGGCGCACCGCCATTTCGATGCACTGACGGCCGAGGGCATCGCTGGGGCGGCGGACCCGAACCTGGCCGTCGCCGTCCGCGTCCGGGCGGCGGTCACCCTCGCGGAAGGGGACGCGGTCCATGCGGCGACCCTGCTCGGCGCGGCCCTGTCGCTGCTCGGCACTGAGGACCGCCGGGGCTACGACGCGGCGCTGCGAACGCTGGCTCGCACCCGTGAAGCACTGGGCGACAACGCGTTCGAAGCCCACTACGGCGCCGGCGCCACCCTCGACCGCGCCGCCGCCGTCGAACTACTGCTCGCGAACCCGTCGCAAAGCTGAGTTGCCGGATCATGCAACGGCCGGATCAGTTGCAGCCCGGGCCGCACTGATCCCATACTGCCCGGATCAGGCCGCGGCCCAGGGCCGCACTTCCACGACCGCACTCGTCGGCAACGGCCCGTACAAGTGCGGGTACTCCGGCGCGCCGGGCGCGGGCGCCTCGTAGCGGATCGGCACGTCGACCAGCTCGGTGTCGATGACCAGGACCACGAGCGGCCCGGGATGGTCGCCGTAGACGAGCGCGGCCACGGCTTCGAGCTGCTCGGGCAGCGAGCAGTGGATGAAGCCCTCCTCGGCGAGGGTCCTCCCGCGCGTCGACCCCTCGTACACGCCCGCGGCAAGCGCGGCCTCCCAGAGGCCCGGTTCGGTCAGGTGCAGCAGCTCGGTCATGCCCGCACGCTACCGCCAGGCCCGGCGCTGCACGGCGATCGGCCCCCCGCGTCGCGCGGGGCCGATCGGTCCTGCCTCTATGCCTTGCGGAAGTATTCGCGGGCCGGCCGCAGCGCCAGCAGGACCACGCCGAGGACGCAGCCGGCGGTGACCACCGCGAAGCGGACCCCTTCGAGGGCCGGGAGCCAGTCCGGATACGCGGCGAACGCGGCGTCGAGGATCGCGGCGGCGTCGAGTGACCGCACGGTCGCATCCCCGGAGGCGTCGAAGAGGGCCTGCACCTTGGCGGCGGCGGTCGCGTTGCTGGCCATGATGAGCGCGTTCCCGGCGAGCACGAGCGGCAGGACGATGAACGAGACGAGGCGCCCGATGCGCTTGCCCGCCAAGAGGATCACACCGACCAGCGCGATGGCGGCGGCGATGGCGAACGGGGCCCAGATCGCGACGCCGTGCTCGTCGAACGCGAGCCCGTTGGCCGCCAGCAGGGCCGGGTCCTGGCCCTGCCGGGCGGTCTCGGCCTCGGCCGCGGCCTGGACGTCGGCGCCGTAGAGCAGCCCGATGACCGGGATCGAGGCGAACGCGAGGGCGATCGCGAAGTGGAGCAGCGCGGCAATGGTGACGGCGGTGGGGCGGATGCGCTCGGCGGACATGGGAGTCTCCTTCGTTCGAGGGGTCTGCGGTCCGGGCCGTTCGTTCTCCGGGCCCGTGCCAGAACCTTCGCCGCCAACGCTGACGCCGTACTGACAGGCCGCTGACGAGCGTGAAGGTCGTTGTGCCGCTGAGCCTCTGGAGACGCCGCCGTCCGCGACCGGGAATCGGTCGCGGACGGCGGAAGAAGGATCGGGGTCAGTCGGCGTAGCGGACGGTGAGGTCCCCGACGCTGGTGTCGACCGAGATGACGTAGTCGGCGCGGCTGCCCGGGTCGGTGGCGATGTCGATGTCCTCGGTGCCGACGCCGGACTCGAATACCACGTCGTACGTGGTGCCGTCGTCGGGAACGATGATCTCGACGCTGCCGGTGCTGGTGATGACGTTGATGTCGCCGCGGACCTCCGCGAACTCGAGCCGGATGGAGCCGACGCTCGACTCGGCCCTGGTCTCGGTGGCGCGCAGGTTCTCGCCCTCGATGTCGCCGACGCTGGTCTCGACGTCGATCGCGCCGTCGAGGCCGTCCATCTCGATGTTCCCCACGGAGCTCTCGGCTTCGGCGGCGGCGCCGCTGGGCAGGGCGAGGGTGTAGTTGACCTCGCAGTCGTCGCCGTCCCAGAAGACGACGAGGCGCTCGTCGCATTCGCCCTCGGCGGAGAAGACGTCGCCGTTCCAGGACTCCTCGGGCTTCGGTTCCTCACCGCGCCAGCGGGTCTCGGTGTCGACGACGAGCGAGCCGTCAGCGGAGGCGTTGAGGTCGATCTGGCCGACCTCGACGGTGACGTCGACGCCCGAGGTGGTCTCGGTGTACGTCTCGCTGCGGTTCTCGGACTTCACGGGAGAGGCGGTGGACCAGATCCAGACGCCGGCGAATGCCACGGCTGCCAGGAGCACCAGGCCGGTGCAGGCGGCACCGACGATCCACCAGACGGTGCGGGCGGTGCGCTGAGTCTCGGTCTCCGGGGCGGGGGTCTGCTTCTCGGGGGTGTCGATCATGACCGGTCCTTCGTGTTGCCTTGCAGGAACTTGAGAATGGCGAGGACGCGGCGGTTGCCGCTGTCGCTGGGCGGGAGCCCGAGCTTGGTGAAGATGGCGTTGATGTGCTTGCTGACCGCGCCCTCGCTGAGGACGAGGACGGCGGCGATCCCGGCGTTCGAGCGGCCTTCCGCCATGTGCGACAGGACCTCCCGCTCCCTCGGGGTGAGGCGGTCGAGCTCGCTGCCGTTGCTGCGCACCAGGAGCTGGGAGACCACCTCGGGGTCGAGGGCGGTGCCGCCGTCCGCGACGCGCCGCAGCGAGTCGAGGAACTCGGCGACGTCCGCCACCCGGTCTTTGAGCAGGTAGCCGATGCCGCGCATCTGCCCGGTGAGCAGTTCGACGGCGTACCGCTCCTCGACGTACTGGGAGAGCATGAGGATCGCGAGGTCCGGGTACTGGCGACGCAGCACCAGTGCGGCGCGCACGCCCTCGTCGCTCTGGTCCGGCGGCATCCGCACGTCGGCCACGACCAGGTCGGGGCGGTCGCGCTCGACCGAGCGCAGGAGCGCTTCGGCGTCGCCCACGGTGTCGATGACCTCGATGCCGCCGACCTCCATGAGACGGGCCAGGCCCTCCCGCAGCAGGACCGAGTCTTCGGCGATCACGACGCGCATGGCAGCTCCACTTCGATGACGGTGGGGCCCCCGAGGGGGCTGGTGACCCGGAACGATCCGTCGACCGAGCGGACCCGGTCGGACAGGCCCTGGAGTCCGGTGCCGCCCTTGGAGTCCGCGCCGCCGCGACCGTCGTCGGCGATGCGCAGGCGCAACTCGCCGTCCTCCAGGTCCACTTCGACCGCTGCGTGCTCGGCCTCGGAGTGCCGGGCCACATTGGTCAGCGCTTCGGAGACGACGAAGTAGGCGACGGCTTCCACGTCGCGGGCGACGCGTCGGTCCATGTCGACCCGCAACCGCACCGGGATCGGCGAGCGGGCGGCGACCGCGGAGAGCGCCGCGTCCAGGCCGCGGTCCTCGAGCACGGCCGGGTGAAGACCGCGCACCAGGTCACGGAGGTCGGTGAGGACCTGCTTGGCCTCCTCATGGGCCTCCGCGATGGCGCGGGCGCCGCCCTCCGGGAGGTCGTCGAGGGTGGCGCGGGCGATCCCGAGGTTCATGGCGAGGGAGGTGAGCCGCTGCTGCGCACCGTCGTGGAGGTCCCGCTCGATGCGTCGCCGCTCCGCATCAGCAGCGTCCACAGTAGAGGTACGACTGGCGGCGAGATCGCTCACCCGCAGTTCGAGGGCCTCGGTCCGGCTGGTGCCCAGCAGGACCCGTGCCAGGAGCCCGTCGAGCGCGGCCAGGCCCTGCGTGATCCAGGGCGCCGCGATCGTCAGGACGATGCCCATGCCGCAGAGAATCCAGTGCCGCAGCTCCAGACCCGTGTCGCGGCCTAGCAGCGGCGCGAAGATCATGGCGGGGCCCATGGTCCACGCGGCGATCGCGATCGAGGCCGCCAGGAGGCCGTAGCACCCGGCGATCAGGTGGTAGGACAGCTGCCGCCACGTCCGCGGGCTCCGCACGAGTGCCAGCAGCGCCCGCGGGGCGAACGTCACCGGCTGCGCGAAAGGCCCTTCAGGCCATGTCGCTCCGAGGAACGCGGTGTGGCGGCTGCGCTGCACCACGGTGAGTCCGGCGCTCACGACGAGCAGGGTCCCGGCGGCGACGATCGGGAGCACGACGGTGACGAACCCGCCGACGCCGAGGAGTACGAGCGCGAAGATAGCGGTGCCGCCGAAGAGGCCGACCACCGCTCCGGTGACCAGATGCATGAGGGAGCGCCAGGTCGACCCCGCCCAGAAGGCCCGCACCGCTGCGCGGAGGGCTCTTCGCCAGGGGATCGGCGGCGCCGCTGAAATATCCATGCTTGAACAGTAGGTTCGCTCGCACCCTCGGCGCATTGCCGCTGGGACCCGATTTCAGGGTGAAGTTTTCTCCACCCCGTTCGCGGAGAAGGCCTCAGCCTTCGCAGCCGTCTTCGGCGCGCCGACGCAGAAAACGCTGTTCGGGAAGGCTCGCGGTCATCCGCGACGCCAGGAGGAACGCGTCCCGCGCAGCCTCACGGTCGCCCGCGCGGTCGAGCAGGAAGCCGCGCACCGCGTGGAAGCGGTGATGCCGGTCCAGTGATGGTTCCAACTGCCGCAACAGCTCCAGACCGACCTGGGGGTCTTCGCTCATGCCGAGCGCGACCGCGCGGTTCAGTGTGACGATAGGCGCGGGGTCGAGCCGATTCAGGATTCGGTACAGCACCGCGATCTGCTTCCAGTCGGTGTCGGCCGCATCGGAGGCCTCCACATGCAGGGCCGCAATGGCCGCCTGGAGCTGGTACGGGCCGAGCGCAGAGGACAGCATCGCGTCTTCCACCAGCCTGGTGCCCTCCGCGATCAAGTCGCGGTTCCACAGCGACCGATCCTGCTCCGCCAACGGGATCAGGGCCCCGTCAGGGGATTCTCGGGCCGCCGCGCGGGACTCGATGAGCAGCATCAGCGCCAGCAGGCCGGCCGCCTCACCGTCCCGGGGCACCACCTCGCGCAGCATCCGGGCCAACCGGATCGCCTCCGCGGCCAGGTCGCGGCGCTGCAGCCGCTCCCCCGCGCTGGCGGTATAGCCCTCGTTGAAGATCAGGTAGAGCACGCGCAGCACCGTGCGTATCCGCTGCGACCGCTCCTCCTCGGGTGGCGGGGCGAAGCGCGCTCCGACGAGTCTGGCCTTCGCGCGGCTGATGCGCGGACCCATCGTCGCCTCGGGGACCAGGAATGCCCGTGCGATCTCTGCGGTCGTCAGGCCGCCGACCGCCCGCAGCGTCAACGCCACCTGCGAAGCCGGCGTCAGCGCCGGATGGCAGCACAGGAACAGCAGTACCAGCGTGTCATCGTGCTCGGTCGCCTCGACGGCGAGCTCCCGCGCCGCGGCGAGCTCCTCCCTGCGCCGCCGCGCCTCGTCGCCGCGGATGCGGTCGACCATGCGGCGGGAGGCGACCCGGTAGAGCCAGCCGTTCGGATTGTCCGGCAGCCCTTCCACCGGCCACGCGCCGCTCGCTTCCAGTACGGCGTCCTGCACCGCGTCCTCGCAGGCCGCAAAGTCACCGTACCGGCGGGTCAACGCGCCGAGGACACGCGGCACTGCCGCGCGCAGCGCGTCCTCCACATCGCTCACATCTCCGACCCGGACTCGAACATCACCTGGCGCACCTCGATCCCGAGTCCGGGAATCCCCGCGTCCGGGATCTTCCTCGCCAGCTCGACGGCGCGTTCCTTGCTGTCGACGTCGACGAGGTAGTACCCGCCGATGAACTCCTTGGCCTCCACGAACGGGCCGTCGGTCGCGGTCGGCACCCCGTCGACGGACTTGACCGTGACGCTCGCGGACGGATCGGCGAGCGCCTGCGTACTGATCATCTCGCCGGAGGCGCTGATCTCCTTGATGAGATCGCCGTGCCCGGCGCCGATCGCGGCCTGCTCCTCCTCGGTCAGCGATGCGAGCACCGTCGGGTTGATGTTCATGATGAGCAGGAATTTCATGATGTCCTCCTTGTTGATTCCCCCCGAGTCGGAGCCACCGCCACGATTTTGACATCCGGCGGCCGCAAATCGTCGACTCCCGGTTCGACGGCGACTCGGCAACCGCAGAACGGAGCCACGAAATTCACCGACGCCGGACAGCGGGCCGCGCATGCTGTGCGATGCCGGCGTTCAGTCGGCGAGCCAACTCCGGAAACGGCGGACCAGCCACGGGTCCGCTTCGGGCGGATACGAGTCGACCAGGTACTGGGCCACGATCTTTGCCCTCAGTATTGCGACGACCATCAACCCGAGGGCGATCAGCCATGTCGCGGACAGCAGCACCAGCGTGGGCTGGACATTCCCCCGGGCGGTCCACGATGCCAGCACCGTCGGCATCGCCAGGATCACGAAGAGGGCCAGCCAGATGAGGAGCAGCACTCCTGCGCCCAGGACAAGCCAGCCCTTCCAGGCATCCCGGTTCCGGTCCTTCAGCGTTCGAATGACCCATGTCAACACCACCGCCACACCGAGGATCGACGGACCGCCGACGAAGGCCAACAGGTCCTCGGCCGTCTCGATGCTCGTCATGGCCTCGTAGGCAACAGGGCGGCCGGAAAGGTGTCCCCTACGACTACCTGCCAGGGTGATGCGCTCTCGCCGTGGATCACTTCGACGGCATGGCCGCCGCGCTCGGCGTACTCCACGAAGGCGTCCCTCCGGTCTTCGCCGGTGAAGGTGATGCGCGGCCCGGTGACCGATCCGCCCTTCGTCCTGCCGGGACTGCTCGCTCCAACGAGCGACCACTGCAGCTCGAGTTCGTCGGCATCGTCACTGTGCACGGCGAGCAGTGTCGTTCGCAGGGTGCGCGCCTGGGATGCGGTGACCCTGAAGAGCGCCTGGATCTCGTAGTCCTCGATGATTCGTTCGAGCTGTCGACTGATCTCGATCAGGATCTCCGAGCGCTCCGCAGTCAGGCTCGTGGGCACGGGGCCGGATTGCACGGTACGGGCAAATGCATTGTGCGCCATCGCGTCCAGATATGCCGAGGTCAATTTCGCAGCGTCCGAGCGCGCGCCCAGGCGGCGGGCGATGGTCGCTTGGAGGACGCGCTTCTCGGAATCCGACAGATCAGCCACAAGATCACGATACTTCCTAATACGGTCAGATCCATGTGAAGCTTTCAGAGCCCTGCATCCGAATTTCGGCCTGAAAACCGAGTCGGCCCATGCTGTACCCGTCGCCTGTCGGCGCCGTTCCACAACTGCGGGGGGAAGCGAGGTTCCAGTAGGGTGCGCATGTGGCCGAACCCCTCAGGTCCCGAATGCTCCCTGCCGCCCGGGTGCTCTTCGTCTTCGCGCTCGGCATCGTCTGGATCTGCACATTGGACGAGCTGGTGATGTCTGAGGCGGCGCTGTGCGTCGCCCCCGACTCGTCGGCGGGCTGCGCCGATTCGAATCACGCCTTGACGACTCGGAACGCACTGTGGCTCGGCCCGGTGTTCTTGGGAGGGCCGCTGATCGCCGCGGCCGCTTGGACGGCACTGACGCCGCGCGGCCGCCGGATGGCGCCGGCCTGCGTCCTGTTCGCGGTCATCGGGCTCTGCGCCGGTCCGACACTGTTCTTCGACGCCCACTTCGGCGCCGCCTCATGCGCCGCGGAGGTCGAGCGGTACTGCGGTTCGCGAACGCCGACCGCCAGCGCGCTCAAGGAGATCGCGGCATCGGTCGGCCTCGTGGGCGGGCCGGCGGCAATCGCGGCGATCGCCTACCGCTCAGGCAGGAGCAACCTCGGACGCATGTTCGTCGCTGCCGCGATCGCCGCGGCGGTGTTCGTCCTGATCAAGACCGCTGCTGCGATCGAATTCTGAGGACGACGCCCCGGCGACGGCGAGCGCCGCTACTCGATGCTCACACCTCGCTCGGCCATGAATTCGACCGGCGACACCGCATTCGCCGAAGTGGCGGGCGCGCTGCCGACGTGCGTCTCGAAATGCAGATGCGGGGCGCCGGAGTTCCCCGAACTCCCGAGGTATCCGATGACCTCCCCGGGCAGCACCACGTCGCCCACGGCTACCAGCGGCCGGCTCATCATGTGGCAGTAGCGGGTCACCGCATCGTCAGGGTGCTCGACGTCCACGTACCAGCCGCACCCCGACACCTCCGCCGCGCCGTCGACATCGCACGAGTAGTCCTGTTCCCCCAGTTGGGCATCGCACCGGACGCGCGCGACCACACCGGCGCTGGCGGCGACGATCTCGGCGCCCTTGCCGCCGTCCTCGGCGCCGATGTCGACGCCGTCGTGCCCGGGCCGGCCGGCGGTCCTGAACCCGCCCCAGAAGTCCCCGGTGGGAACCGGGTGGGTCCAAGCCCATTCGTCGCCGACCGGGACGCAGCGGGTGTGGTCGGTGAAGTGGCCGACGGCGCTCTCCGCATAGGCCTCCCACCGGGGGTAGGCGTCGGGGGAGGCCGAGCCCGGCACGGCCCGAGCGGCCTCGGCGGGCGTCATGTGCTCCCAGCCGTCGACGGCGACGAGCTCGTCATAGAACGCACGAGCGGCATCTTCGGGATCCATCAGGTCACTGACCGAACCCCAACCCGAACTCGGCGACCTCTGAAAGATTCCGAGGTCGTCTTGGTCGTCGCCAATCCTGTCGTGGTCGTATTCGAGACTCTCCTCGACGTTGAAGTTCGCGTAGTTGAGCAGTCGCGATTCCTGATAGGCGGTGATGAGACCCGCGATCGCCGCCTGGTCGCCGAGCCCGCGGTCGGCGGCGGCGAGATAGACGATGGTGGCGTTGTCGATCTGGGCCTCCTCCCATCCGGAGGTGCCGAAGACGGCCGAGCGCAGAGCGCCGGGGTCGGCGACAGTGCATGCGTACTCACCGCCGCCCGCGGTCGCGGTGCCGCTGTTCAGCCAGGACGTTCCCGTCCGGGGCGAGACCGGTCCGCCGACGACCGCCAGGACCAGCACGACCAAGGCTCCCGCCGCGGCGGGAAGCATCGTCATGACGAGGTTGCGAAGCGAGGCGTTCAAGGATCTCGCGCCTCCGAAGCTGCTCGTACTGACGCTACGACGCGGGTCCGAACCGAGTGCATCCGCATTCCGACATAGTCCGAGTCAACCTCAGATTTTAGGGCTTCGGCGAGTATCCCGCGTCCATAGCGGGACTTATCCTTGGCGAACACCCGGCACGAGGCCCACGGCACGCCCGCGCCGTTCCAGCGATGCCGGGACGGGGTCGGCCCCTCGCCGCCACTCGGCCGCGGCAACCGGCGCACTCCTCAGAGCACTCACCCGCGACTGCTAGCCCGCCGGCAAACCCAAAGGCCCCACCAGACCTGCACAACAAAACAGGCCGAACCCTTTGCAGGTTCGACCTGTTTCCGATGCCCTGAGACATCACATGGTCGGGTTGACAGGATTTGAACCTGCGACCCCCTCGTCCCGAACTATCGGCACGGGGGTTGATCTGCGCCATTCGCGATGCATTCTGGCCGATCACGGCCATCTGAGGCTCACTCGGACCAGGACGGTTGCTGTACTCGGTTGCTGTACTCCTCGGTCGCATGGCCGCGCCCAACCTCGGCACCCGGCACCCGGCACCCGGCACCCGGCACCCGGCGGAGAGTGTCGTACCCATCCGAGATCCTAGGAGGAGCAGGAGGCGGGGCGGCATGATAGGTGGTATATTTTCGGCTATGTTTTCGTATGAGACGTACGACCGGGTGATGGCGGGCCTCGGCGACAAGGTCGTCCAGGGGCTCCTCGAGGCGACGGACATGACGCGCGCCGACCTTCACCACAACCGGACCCAGGTTCCGGTTTTCGTCGCAGAGCAGTCAGAGGGCAACCTTGCGGGATGGATCCGAGACCGGCTCTGGCGGAACTGTGTTCGCGCCCTCGGCGAGGTCGAAGAGGTTGAGGCAATGGAGAAGGGCAACGCGTGCCATCTTCGCGTTAACGACAAATACCTCATTAGGGTCAAGCGCCACCATCCGAACGGTAAAATTGCCGCTCGCGAGCCTTTGGGACGCGGAAGAAGTTTCTGGGTGCAGGACACGGTTGCGCTACCGAACCTGCACGAAGTTCGACTTGCGGCTGGATACGAGTGGAAGCGTGACACGCGCCAGATTGGTGAGACTGTTATCTCGATGCGAGATGGCATCAATAAATTGGTTTGGTACTCTCGGTTGGCGTCAACAAATGAAATCCAGCTCCCAGGCTCGGTTCTGGTATTCCCCACCGATACTGTGAACGAGCCTATTGCGCCCACAATCGAATTCGGTGCTATTGAGGAGCAGGAGCGTGGGCAGGAGGAATCTTAAAAATGTCATACCTCGGTGAAGCACTCATTACCGCACGCCGAGCACTTGGATTGACGCAAGCGGAACTCGCTTCTGCTGCAGGAATCACTCAGGCTGCACTTTCGCGCTACGAAACTGATCAGCGCGTTCCAGAATCCGAGGTTCTCACCCGCCTAGCGAAGGCACTCAAGGTAACCGAACAGTTTCTTCAAAAATCTGGAGAGCTTCGAGGCGCCATGGCAATTGATGCCCATATGCGAAGGCATGCGACCGCTAAACCGGGCGTCTGGAAGCAGCTCGAAGCTAAACTTAATATGCATCGAATGCATGCGCGATACCTGGCGGAGGAAATTATAATCCGAGCAGGTCAGCATGTTCCGAAATTCGATCCGATTGAAGTCGAGCCGGACAAAGCGGCTCGACTTACTCGTATGCAATGGAAAATGCCGATTGGATCCGTGCGAGCACTCATCCAATGGCTCGAAGCAGCGGGCTGCATTGTCATTGAAGAAGACTTCGAAACCTCGCGCGTTTCAGGACTTTCCCAGTGGGTCGAAGATATTCCTGTCATTCTTATCAATTCCCGTATTCCTACTTGCCGAAAGAGACTGACCCTTGCCCACGAGCTTGGTCATCTCTGCTTGCACTCAGAATTCGTGACGCAAGATATGGAGTCTGAGGCAAATTCCTTTGCCGCAGAATTTCTAATGCCCGCCGAGATCATCAAGTACCAATTGAGACAGCTATCTGTAGGCAAGCTTATTGACCTGAAGAGAGAATGGGGAGTTTCGATGCAAGCACTGATCGAGCGCGCTCATGATCTCGACCAGATTACGGATCGCCAAAGAACCAACTTTTATAAGAATCTAAGTGCGCGAGGTTGGCGAACACAGGAGCCTATAAGCGATGAGCTTCCGCCCGAGCATCCAAGGCTCCCCCAAGCTATTGGAAACGCAATGAGGCAGCGCGGTCTCTCATCGAAGGAAATTTCTACAATGGTCGGTTTCTCAGAAGACGGCTCTCATCCATTCATTCCTACCGTTTCGGTTGAAACTCGCTCTCTTCGAGTTGTCAGATAGATCAAAGGGCGGGTTCATTGGCCGGGGGCGGGCGCGCGATACGCTCGCTCAAGCGACAGGGCGGGCCCGCAGGGATCGCCCGCAATCCGGCCTGGCCGCGCGCCCGCAGGGGTCCCCGGCCAAGGGTTCCGGCCGGAACTTTCATCCCATCCTCAAGGCGGTCTGTCTTAGTGGGCGCCGCCGCCGGCGTCGCCCGCAGTGCGAAGCGCGAGGACGCGCCGGCGGCGTGCGTGCGGCCCTCGGGCCGCCTTGAAGATGTATAGAAAGTTCTCACAGGGCCTCTTGGCCTGGGCTCCTGCCGTGGTGCGTCCGCCAACGGCGGTGCGCTGGGGTTCTTCCTCAAAGCGGTTCAGGCGTTATAGTGGCTGCACGTATGACTACCTATGATGAAGCTTTCGAGACATCGCGGGCGGCACTCCAAGAGGCATTGCCCCGCCGATGGGCACACGTCCAGGCGGTAGGCGCCAAAGCTCTTGCGGTCGGTCCTAAGATCCTTCCCGATCCGGATGCCGATGCACTCGCCATCGCAGCGATTCTGCATGACATCGGTTACGCCCCAAGCATTGTCGACACCGGCTTTCACCCGCTGGACGGTGCACGCTGGTTGCAACGCAATGGTGCGGATCCGCGCATCGTGAACCTCGTAGCCAACCACTCGTGTGCCTGCCTTGAGGCTGATGAGCGCGATCTTCGGGCGGAGCTGGATGAATTCCCGAATGAGAAGACCCTCACCACCGACGCACTGTTGTACTGCGACATGACAACCGGTCCGGATGGTCAAGACTTCGAGATCGAGGAACGGCTAGCGGAGATCAAGTCGCGCTACGGCCCTGAGCACCTGGTGTTCCGGTTCATCTCGCGGGCCGAGCCTTCGCTCATCGACGGGGTGCGAACGGTCCAGCGGGAACTGGGTCATCAGCCGATGTAGGGCTCACGCAGACCCTGGAACCCGTGTTTGATGCGCAGCCTCATTGAGGAGTTGATCCTCACTGAGGCTGTTTCTGCTTCGCTGAACCACTGAACTTTGAGGGATTCCTCGCTGGTTTGGATCTCGCCGCCAATCGGCACAGCCCGAAAGCAAAGCGAGAACTGTTGCCGCACTTCGCCATCGCTGTACTCCGCAAGGTGTCCGGGGTCCGTGTATATCCCGATGAGGCCGGTGATCTCGATGTCGAGACCGGTCTCCTCCTTCGCCTCGCGAACGGCGGTCTGGCTGATCGTCTCTCCGAAGTCGTGGGCGCCGCCTGGCATCGCCCAATCCCCGTTGTCGCTCCGCTGGATCAACACGATCCTTCCGGCCCCGTCTTCGATGAACGCTGTGGTCGACGGAACCACGCTATTCGGCTCGGGCGCGTTCGGATCGTTGATGTGGTCGACGCGGGTCATGGGCGCATCGTACCTTGTTGACCAGTCCAGATATTGACCGAATTTGCGTGAACCCGCTCGAAGCACTCGGTAAAGGTGCGGAACATGCCACCGCCTGGCAGCTCTTTCAAATGCATGACCGGAGCGTGGGAGGCGTAGCACCCGAGGACGTGGGTGTTCACCAGCATCTCCGAGTCACACCAATAGATGCTGTTGTACAGGGTGGTTTTATGGAAGCCGACCCAGATTCCCGGGGTGCCCTCCAGCTGCTGGTAGAACGGCAACACGGCCTCGATACGGCGCTGCATACCTTCGCCCACGCCTTCCTCCTCACCGCGGAGCTTGACCGCGTCTGAATTGGGCCTCCCCAGAAGAATCGAGACCTTCACGCCCTCAGCAGCCTTCGCTTTGAGAAGCGGCACCAAGCCAGCGTCGCCCTCGGGGAGGAACAGCCCAGCGTAGGCCAGGACTCCGATGTGCCGCGTCGCTTGCCTGAAGATCCGAGACCACAGCTCTGCTGGGACGTCGTTTCGCTTCGCGTAGGTGTGTACCAGCTCAGATTCACTGACCAGCTTCGCCTTCTGCTCCGGCAGGGCATCCGGCCAGAGGTAGTTCTCGCTCTGCTGCAACGCAAGAGCGACCGCCGCACGGGTCTTCGCGTATGGGTTGCGCCCCTTGGTGATCCAGCGTTCGACCGACTTCGGGTCGACTCCGATCGTCTGAGCAAGTTGAGTGGGGGTCATGCCCTGCGCATGGATCGCGCTCCGGAGCCGTTCGTTCATGCCGCTGTCCTTCACCTCTGAAGTAGGGACGTCTAGGGACGAGTCTAGCAAGGTTGAGACGTCCTGAGAAGTCCCATGAGGTGGTGAATGTGTCCTCTTTGAAGCCTCATTCTTGAGTCATCAGCCCGGATCACCTGGGTTGGGGCCCAAGCGGGTCAAGCAAACGACAAGGAAGAGGTAGGGCTATGAAGCTCAAGCTGGATGTCTCGGACGTGACTTTCATGGTGTCGCTGGCCCCCGTGGCCAAGGAGTACGACGGCAAGCACCAGACCGACAAGGACGGTTCGCTGAAGTGGACCACCGAACTCATCGCGCTCGGTTCGTCCGAGGACGAGGGTGCGTCGGTCATCAAGGTCGTCACCACCGGCGAGAAGCCGAACCTCCCGAAGGGGCAGCCGGTCTCGGTTGTCGACCTGGAGGCGGTCCCGTGGGTCTCCAAGCAGGGCACCCTCGGCACGGCGTACCGCGCCGCTGCGATCAACCTGGCGAAAGCCGGTAAGTAGTCACCCTGAGGCATACGCCTCTTGATCCCGAGAGGATCTGCCATGCACGACAACTTCCCGATGCGCGCATCAACAAACGTGCATCTCAACGAGGGAATGGGCCTGGAACCCAGCGTCCAGAGCTCCGGCACCGGAGTGATGACCGTTGGCACCTGGCGTGAGGACGGCTGGTTCCTGAACTTGTTCGGGTCACCCGCCAGTCTCCGCGAGCTCGCTGAGGCGCTGCACCAGCTCGCCGATGAAACCGAGCGGAACGTCAACCGTCAACGGACGCTTGACAACGCCCCGGCCAAGAGCCGAACCAAGTTCGTCCTGGAGGGCGAAGCCACCACCGAGATCAAACTCGCCGCTTAAGCGGCACTGGGGAACCGGTCCCAAGTCGACCAAAACCGTGACCGGTTCCCCGGTTTCCAACAAGCAACCATCCCTTGCCCCCAAGGGGGCGGAAAGGAGTGCTGCCATGCCTCGCAATGGTAGCAACCGTGCCAGCTCCGGGCGTTCCCGCTCGGGTGTTCGTGCTGGTCAGACCATCATCGATACCTTCGAGATCGACTCGGCGAAGCGCCGGGCCAAGATCGTGGGCATCCTCGCTGGCGTCTTCGCTGGCCTGGTCGCCTTCGCGATCGCTCTGACGGTCAAGGATGGCGCTGCGGCGTTCCTCCTGGCGGTCGTCGTCGCCTTTGCCACCGGCTTCGTCGCCGCTGGTCTGGTGCTGATCTGGCCGGGGCTGCGCATGGCGTGGCACTGGGCTGGAGAGCTGGTCGTCCTGGCCCTGGTGGTCGCCGTCTGGGCGTTGCTCAACGCTTGGGCGGGCCCGCTGGTCGCCCTTGGCGCGACGCTCCTGCTGATCGGTGTGCCGTGGCTGTTCCGCCCGGTGTGCCGGTTCCTGGTCCGTTGGGCCTGGTGCATGATCGTGCGCCACCGCATCCGTGTCGCCTGCGATGCCTTCATTGAGGGCAAGGGCGTTCGCGGTTCGGTGATGCCGCTGATCCTGTGGGCTCGTCCCACGGATTCCGGTGAGCGTGTGTGGCTGTGGCTGCGCGGTGACCTCACCTTGGACGATCTGCGGGACCGTCTCACCGAACTCGCTTCGGTGTGCTGGGCTCACGAGGCATCGGCCGAAATGGCCGGGTCGAAAGCGGCCTACGTGGTCGTGGACATCCGTCGTCGTGACGTCCTCGCTGAGGGCGTGGCCATGCCGGTCACCGAGATGCTCGAAGGCATCGATCCCGATTCCTACCCGGTCGAATACCGCCGGGTGGACGACTCCGAAGGCGTCGACCTGACACCGGAGTCGGTGAACGCCGAACTGGATGCCCTGCTGGGCAACAAGGGCGGTCGCAAACCGCGTCAGCGCAAGGCCGATGACGGCCAGACCACCGCACCCGATGAGAACCCGGACGAGGGCGACATGCCCGCCTGGGTCTAACCCAAAAAGCTCCGCAACTGGGGCTGCTCACGGTGGGAGCCGTGGAAGCCAACTAGGCCAAGTACCGGCTCCCACCAAGACTCACGCATCGATAGATGCACCGATTTCACTAAGGAGATTGCACGATGAACATCGCACTGGGACCGGTCATGTCGATCAAAGACCCCATCTACCTGGGCCGGTCGGCTTCGAACGAGGCCGTCAACGTCACCATGTACGGCAAGAACATGATGCTCAACGGCGAACCCGGTTCGGGCAAGTCGGGGCTGATGAACAACATGATCGCGCAGGTCTCACTGATGCCGGACGCGCGAATGCTCGGCTTCGACGCCAAGTTGGTCGAGCTGATGCCCTGGGCCGATGTCATGGACGTGTTCGTGGGCCCGGAAATGCGCAAGGCGCTCCAGACGATGCTGTGGATCCAGAAGCTCATGGACCGCCGCTACGACTGGATGTCGCGCAACCGGATCCGCAAGCTCGTCCCGTCGCCGGCCGAACCGGCGTGGGTGCTCTTCCTCGATGAGGTCGCGTACTACACCTCGGTCGCGGGAACCAAGGTCGAGCAGGAGCTGTTCTCCGCGCTCTTCCGTGACGTGGTTGCCCGGGGACGTGCAGCGGCGATCATCCCGATCATGGGCACGCAGCGTGCCTCGTTCGACATCCTGCCGACCGCACTGCGGGACCTGTTCGCCTACCGGTGGACCGGCCGCGCGACTACGCCCGGCTCCTCGGATGTCGCCCTCGGGGCCGGTTGGGCCGAGGCGGGCTACAACGCCATGAGCCTGGACCCCAAGAAGCCCGGGGACTCCTTCCTCCTCGCCGAGGGCAATGCGCCGCAACGGATGCGGGCGGCCTGGATGACCGACGAAGAGATTCAGACTGTCGCGGCCTTCGCTGCGCAGCTTCGGGGCCACAGGGCCTCTGCCTAGAGCGAGTGCCGTCAGCGCCAACCAATGTCAACGAGCAGTTGACGGCACTCCAGGGCGAACGGTTCACCCGGGGTTCGATTCCCCGGCGTCCACGACGCAAGGAATTCCCAGCACCAATCGCACACGGGCTAGTACTGCGTCCTGCTGATGAGGCATTGAGAACAAAGGAAAGAGGGCAAGAAATGAAGCACCTCAAAGTGACGCACGACGGTGAGGACAAGAACGTCAATCACTACGTCACCACTGACGAGAACGCCGCAGCCGTCATTGCGGACTTCAAGGAAGGCGACATGATCGCCATCGACAACCACACCTTCCGGGGTGACGAAACGGTCAAGGACTCGACCACGCTCATCCGGGTGCACCGGATTGTGGAAATCGAGATCAAGAACAGGTAAGCCGTAGCGGCTTACTGGTAGAGCGATCGGCAATCTTCGGGGTTCGAGGCCCCGACGCTCACGCAGCAATAACCACGAATGACACAGAGAGGAGGAGTGTGCATTGTTCCGGACCGAATTCGATGACCCTGAAGGCATCCGCCACGGCGGATTGCCGACGTTCAACTACCGCTGCGCGCCGGTCGGACTGTACACCCGCCGACAACTCGCCGCTGAAGGTCTTACGCCTGGGCGGCAACCCATCGCAGGCCAGATCTTCTGGCGTCGCGGTAACCGAGTCGCCTACCTCTATAGGCGTGACCTGGCCGTGCCCAAGCGCCCGGCTACCGACGCCCAACTGCGGGCCCTGATGAAAGCGTGGGTCGCTCTGTCGACCTGCCCGTCATGCCAGACGGAATACGGCTACTACATCCCCAAGCGCTACGGCGAATGCCTCGCCTGCTTCGAAGGCGGCACGCGATGACCGATCTCCTCGCCGCGTTCGCCATCTTCCGCGAAGCGATGCCACTGCATCGCGTCAAGCAGATCGACTCGCTTCCCCCGTGGGAGCCCGATCTTTCCCGCATGCGGTTCCTCTGCGTCATCTGCGACGTGCACATGACCGGAACCCAACTCGCCGACGACGACCGGCACCTCCTCGTATCCCTGCCCTTCGAGGGCTGGGAAATGCGGGCGTGCGAGGTCTGCGGCGAAGAGACCGTGCCAACGGTCGAGCACTCCAAGAAATGCGACTACTGCACCGGCGTGCAGTGGCAGAAGTCAAGGAGCCAGAAATGAAACTCGAAGACGGCGTGCAAACCGTCATCATGCTGTCCATGGGTGTGGCCGCTGGCGCGGTCTCCTTCACCCACGTCCACGACGCCACCGTCGCGGCCGGTCAACCCTCCTGGGTCGGCTGGGTCAACGCGGTGACCATCGAACTGATGGTGATCGCCCTCGGTCTCGAGGTGCGACGCCGCCGCCGCAACGGCGGCCACAAGGTCAAGTCCGTGATGGCGATGATGATGTTCTTCATCGCTCTCTCGCTTGGGGCCCAAGTCCTCGACGCCGAACCGACCGTTGTCGGCTGGCTCGCCGCTTCGGCCTCGGCCCTGGGGTTCTTGACCTTGGTCAAGGTCGTGCTCTCGCGGCCCGCTGAGGCACAACCGGCCGAATCGCCGGTGGCCTCATTTGCGGAACCGGATTGGACGGAGTCGGCCCCGGTCGCCTCCTCGGATCCGATCGACGTTCCGAGCCTCCAAGCCGAGCGCTCTGCCGTCACCGCTGAGCCTGCTCAGCCGGACTGGGCCAACGCCTTCGCCAACCTCGGCAACGGGGACCGGTGATCGCGATGGTCGAGAATCGCGAGTTCAACGCCTTCGCCAAGCGGATCATCCGCGCCTATGGGCGCCGGGTCGCTGAGGGTGACGTGGACGCACTCCCCGAGCTCCTTGAGCTCTCCGCCTCACTCGATGAGGCCATCACCAACGCCGTCAAGGGCCTTCGCGCCTTTGGCTACTCCTGGGCTGAGATCGCCGAACGTATCGGCATGTCCAGGCAGGCCGCCCAGCAGCGCTGGGGCAAGGCCATCCCCGATCAACGGGACACCGAAACCAACACCTGACGCCGAGGGCGCGGACAAACTTCCACATCCGCCGCGCCCCGGCTCCAAACCACCTGACAACCGTTCCGATTGAAAGGCGAAACCAGTATGACAACTCAGGAGCCTGTCCTGGCTTACCACTGGCGAAAGCTCATCTTCGGTGACCTCACCGGGCAGCCGTCCGAATGCCAGTTCCCCGAACCGATCGAACCGCCGCGACTCGGCGACGAAGTGTTCTACAAGGTCTACAAGTGCGCTGAGTGCGGCATGGTCCTCCACATCAATGGCGGCGACCTCGACCAACGCCACACCCTCGACATCATCTTGGTGGTCTGTGGCCACTGCTCCCATCCCGAGATCGTTCGAGATCTCTCCTACCCCGAGTACCTCTGCCGTTGCTTCGGCTGGGTCTACCTCGACGACGAGGACTAACCAACGCCCTGCCCCGGCCGCTCCTGATTACGCACGAGCCGCCCGGGCAGGGCCCCAATACGACTGCCCGCATCTGGAAGGAGGACACCATGGCTACAGACACCATTCCGCCCGGCTTCGCCGCCGACATCATCGCCCGATCCGAGTCGACCGGTTGGGAACCGTGGCTCTCACACGTCGCCGGTGCCGCCGGATGCTCCAACCCGGTGCGCCTTCGCGGTGAAATTAACGCCGTTAATGAGACCACCGGGCAAGTCCTCTCCGCCCGGTCCACCGCCTCCATGCCCGACGGCATCATCTACAAGGCCTGTGGCACTCGTCGCGCCTCCCTCTGCCCCACCTGCGCCAAGACCTACCAGCACGACGCGTTCCATCTCGTGCGCTCCGGCATGACCGGCGGCAAAGGCGTCCCCACCTCTGTCAGCGCTCACCCGGCCCTGTTCGTCACCCTCACAGCCCCCGCCTTCGGCCCGGTCCACACGCGGACCCTCACCGCCTCGGGCAAGGTCCGACCCTGCCGCGCGCGTCGTGACGCCGAAACCTGCCCCCACGGCGTCCGCCTGGCCTGCCACACCCGACATGACGAAAGCGCCGGCCAAATCGGCCAGCCGCTGTGCCTGGACTGCTACGACCATGACGCCCAAGTCGTCTGGAACGTCGCCTCCGGCGAACTGTGGCGGCGGACCCGCATCAACATCGACCGCGGATTGTCGCGCCTCGCCAAGGCCCACGGCATTGACCCGGCCTCGGTGCGGCTGCGCTACGTCAAGGTCGCGGAGTTCCAGCGGCGCGGTGCCGTTCACTTCCATGCGCTCATCCGCCTCGACGGCCGCGTGCCCGGTAGTGATGCGATCCTGCCGCCGCCTGCTGCCCTCGACGCCGAGGCCATCGCTGCCATCGTCGCCGATGCCGCCGCCTCGACCCGCTTCCGCACCGAGGAACACGATGAGCGCCTTGAAGGCTGGCTTATCCGCTGGGGCGCGCAAGTCGATGTCCGCCAGGTCGAACTCGGCGACGACGAGTTGAGCGAGAACCATGCGGCGGGCTACCTCGCCAAGTACGCCACCAAAGCCACCGAGGACACCGGCCACCTGTCCGGCCGCCTCACCGAGGCCACCGTCTCCGTCTATGCCGATCCTGAAGGCAACCACATCGCCCGCCTCATCGCCGCGTGCTGGCGTCTCGGTTCCGAAGGCGGGGAATGGATCAGGCTCCGCAAGTGGGCGCACATGCTCGGCTTTGGCGGCCACTTCATGACCAAAGCGCGCGCCTGGTCGACCACCTTCGGCGCCCTCAGAGATGCACGCGCGCAATGGATTCGCTGTCAACACGAGGTTGACACCGATCCGACTGAAACGGTCGTGCTCGTCAACTACCTCCGCTATGACGGCACCGGCTGGCACACCGAGGCTGACGCCCTTATGGCGTCCTCCGCTGCCGCTCGTGCCCGGGAGCAACGGCAGCTTGCCCGTGAAGCTCTGGATGAACTCGCCACTATGGATTGATTGGATTGATTGCGATGGAAGGAAGCACGGTACTCAAACCGCGTTGGTACGACACCAGGCAGACTGCCGAGGTCCTCGGCTTCGGCGTCTCGAAGGTCAAGATGCTCATCGCCTCCGGCGAGCTGCGCTCGGTCAAGGTCGGCGGCCACCGCCGTGTCCTGCCCGAATGGATCGAGGAATACGTCGAGCGCTTCGCCCGCCAGGACGACTATGTGGGGGCGGCATGAGCAAGCGGGGCAACGGGGAAGGCTCGATCTACCCGCATGGCAACGGTTACGCCGCCTACGTGTGGGTCACGACCCCTGCGGGTGTGAAGAAACGGAAGTACGTCTACGGTCCGACCCGTGAAGCGGTCCACGGCAAGTGGCTCGATCTCCACCAGGCCGCCGCGCGCGGTGCTGTCGAGACCAAGTCCAAAACCGTCGAGCAGTACTTGCACGCCTGGCTCGCAGAGGTCATCAGGCCCAACCGGGAACCGAAGACCTACGACGGGTACGAGCGGTTCATTCGGCTGCACATCGTGCCGTGGCTCGGGAAGAAGAAGCTCGATCGGTTGTCGGCGCGGGATATCCAGCAGTGGGCGAACAAGCTCGCGACGGTGTGTCAGTGCTGCCAACAGGGCGTCGATGAGCTGCGGACGCCGCACAAGTGCTGCGCGAAGGGCACGTGCTGTCGAAAGGTGTTGTCCGCCAGGTCGATCAGTGATGCCCGGACGGTGCTGCGCTCGGCGCTGTCGCAGGCGGTCACTGATGAGTTGGTGTCGGTGAACCGGGCAATGCAGATTCGTCTGCCCAGTGGGCGCAAGCGGCGCAAGAAGTCGTGGGGCACCGATGAGGCGCGGCGGTTCCTCGAACACGTGCGGCCTGATCCGCACTATGCGGCGTACCTGCTGGTGCTCGCGATGGGATTGCGCAAGGGCGAAGTCCTCGGCTTGACCTGGGACAGCCTCGACCTGGACGAGGGCGTTCTTGAGCCGCAGTGGCAGCTCCAGAGGGTCATGGGCGAACTGATCCACAAGAGGAAGGCCAAAACCGAGGAGTCCGAGAACGCCCTGCCGATGCCTGATCTGTGCGTCAAGGCGCTGCGGGAGCGTCGGGAGCGGCAGCTTCGGGACCGGGCGAAGGCCGATGTCTGGCATGACTCGGATCTGGTCTTCACCACTCGGTACGGGACGGCGATCGAGCCGCGCAACTTTCACCGGTACTTCGTCAACCATCTCGAGGCAGCCGGCCTCCCCCGGATCTCGGTGCACGACGCCCGGCGGACCTGTAGCTCGCTGCTCGTGGATCTCGACGTTCACCCTCGGGTGATCATGGCGATCATGCGGCACTCGGACTTCAAGATGACCATGGAGGTCTACGCGCAGGCCTCCGACAAGGCCACCAGGGAGGCGCTGCGGAAGCTGAGCGAGAGTTTTGAGTCCGAGGACTAGCGTTGCTGTAAACCGCTGCTGTAGACACAGTCAGGGCCGGAATCCCGAAGATGGGAGACCGGCCCTGAACTGCTTTTTCATCGGTCGGGTTGACAGGATTTGAACCTGCGACCCCCTCGTCCCGAACGAGGTGCGCTACCAAGCTGCGCCACAACCCGATGTTCTATTTTCACGCACGCTGGGCGTTCGTGTCGATTGGAAATGCTACCTGAGGGTGCCGACCCCCGGCGAGCGGGGGCGGGGGCGGGGGGGGGGCCGGGCCCCCGGGGGGGCCGGCGCGCCGCGGGGGGGGCGCGGCGGGGGCGACCGGAGGGCCGGGGCGGCCCCCCCCGGGGGGGGGGGGGGGGGGGGGGGGCGGGCCCCCCCCCCCCCCCCCCCCCCCCCCGCGCCTCGCTAGAAGGCCTTCGGGACGAACGTCAGGAGGCTGGCCTCCGGGGCGCACGCGAAGCGCACCGGCGCGTACGGGCTCGTGCCCAGGCCGGCCGAGACGTGCAGCCAGGTGTCCTCCCACGGGTGGAGGCCCTTCACGCGCTCGCGGTCGATGCCGCAGTTGGTGACGAGCGCCCCGTAGCCGGGCACGCAGACCTGGCCGCCATGCGTGTGGCCGGCGGCGATGAAGTCGTAGCCGTCGCGCGCGAACTCGTCGAGCACGCGCGGCTCCGGCGAGTGCGTGAGCCCGATCGACAGGTCGGCGCTCGCGGGCACGGGCCCGGAGACGAGCTCGTAGTCGTCCAGGTCGAAGTGCGGGTCGTCGACGCCCGCGAAGTGGACGTTGAGGCCGGAAACGACCTTGTCGGCGGCGGCGTTGTTCAGGTCGAGCCACCCGCCGTCGACGAGCACCTTGCGCAGCTCCTCGGTGGGCAGCGGCTCGCCGTACTTGTGCTCGTGGTTCGGGTTGAAGTACTGCAGCGGGTTCTTGAACACCGGCGCGTAGTAGTCGTTGGAGCCGAACACGAACGCGCCGGGCGCGCTGAACAGCGGCCGGAGCGTCTTGGTGACGAGGTCGATCGCGTCCGGGTGGGCGAGGTTGTCGCCCGTGAGGAGCACCAGGTCCGGGTCGAGCGCCGCGAGGGACGCGACCCAGTGGGCCTTGCGCACCTGCCCGGGCGTCATGTGCAGGTCGGAGATGTGCAGCACCCGGATCGGCTCGGCGCCCTCGGGCAGTGCGGGCACCGCGAAATGGCGGAGCGTGTACTGGACGCGCTCGTAAAGAGAGGCGTAGGCGAGTGCCAGCGCCCCGGCGCCGACCCCGATCCCGGCTGCTGCGGCTAGTCCACGGCTGATCTTCATACCCCAACGGTAGATTGTCGAGATATGAGCGAGCTAAAGACCCAGTTGGAAACCGATATGCGAGCGGCCCTCAAGGCGCAGGACAAGGTGACGCTGGGCACCCTGAGGATGGTGCTCACGGCGGTCCGGAACGAGGAGATCGCAGGTAAGACCCCTCGTGAGCTCGATGACGCGGACGTCGTGAAGGTCCTGGTCAAGCAGGCGAAGCAGCGTCGTGAGGCGGCCGAGGGGTTCCGTTCGGGGGGTCGTGAGGAGTCGGCTCGGGCGGAGCTGGAGGAGGAGGCCGTGATCAAGCGGTACCTGCCGACCGAGCTCACTGAGGCCGAAGTCACGCAGCTGGTGCGCGAGGCGATCCGTGAGGGCGGTTTCGCCGGTCCGAGGGACATGGGCAAGGTCATGAAGGCGATCGGCCCGAAGACGGCGGGGCGCGCGGACGGGAAGCTCGTGTCCGGGATCGTGAAGGCCGAGCTCGCGGGGTAGCGCAGCCGGGTCGTGTCGCCGTTCACGGCTATCGTTGAGGGTCGGGCCCGCTTCGCTTTTCGAAACCTTGAGGAATCCATGTCCAGCCATATCGCGGCCGAGGCCGCGCGCCGCCGCACCTTCGCGGTGATCTCGCACCCCGACGCCGGAAAGTCGACGATCACCGAGGCCCTGGCCCTGTACGGGCGGGCGATCTCGTCGGCCGGCGCCGTCCACGGCAAGGGCGACCGCAAGGGCGTGGTCTCCGACTGGATGTCGATGGAGCAGGACCGCGGGATCTCGATCACCTCGGCGGCGCTGCAGTTCGAGTACCGCGACTGCGTCGTGAACCTGCTGGACACGCCCGGCCACGCCGACTTCTCCGAGGACACGTACCGGGTCCTCACCGCCGTTGACGCGGCGGTGATGCTCCTGGACGCCGCGAAGGGCCTGGAGCCGCAGACCCTCAAGCTGTTCGAGGTGTGCCGGGCCCGGCGCATCCCGGTGATCACGTTCATCAACAAGTGGGACCGCCCGGCGAAGGACGCCCTGGAGCTCATCGAGGAGATCGAGACCCGGATCGGCATCAAGCCGACGCCGGTGACGTGGCCGGTGGGCGTCGGCGGCGAGTTCCGCGGCGTCATCGAGCGCGTGGGGTTCGGCGAGGAGTCCGGCGGGCGCCGGGCCACGGGGCCGCAGGTCCCGGGCATGGTCCGCTACGAGCGTTCGCCCGGCGGGCAGCAGCTCGCTACCGCGGAGTTCCTCGACGAGGCCGCGGCGATGGCCCAGTTCGGGCCCGATTACGAACGCGCCCAGGAGGAGTCGGAGCTCCTGAGCGAGGTCGAGGCGGACTTCGACCCGAAGACCTTCGAGTCCGGGCAGACCACGCCGACCCTGTTCGGGGCGGCGCTCGTGCACTTCGGTGTGGGGCAGCTCCTCGACCTGCTCGTTGACATCGCGCCGTCGCCGTTCTCGCGTGAGGACGCGAAGGGCAGCCCGCGCGACCTGGAGGACGGCTTCTCCGGGTTCGTGTTCAAGTCGCAGGCGAACATGAACGCGTCGCACCGCGACCAGCTGGCGTTCATCCGCGTCTGTTCGGGCCACTTCGAGCGCGGCATGCAGGTCACGCAGGCGCAGGGCAAGCGCACCATGTCGACCAAGTACGCCCAGACGCTGTTCGGCTCGGCCCGGGACACTGTGGACGAAGCCTGGCCGGGCGACATCGTGGGCCTGGTGAACGCCACGGGCCTCTCGGTGGGCGACACGATCTACGCGGGCAAGGCCGTGGAGTACCCGCCGCTGCCGGCGTTCGCGCCCGAGCACTTCGGGGCGCTCCAGATGCACGACACGTCGAAGGCGAAGCGGTTCCGCCGCGGCATCGCCCAGCTCGACGCCGAGGGCGTCGTGCAGGTGCTGTACTCCGAGCGCCGCGGCGAGGCCACGCCCGTCCTCGCAGCGGTCGGCCCGCTCCAGTTCGAGGTGACCGTGGCGCGGCTGCAGGCCGAGTTCGACGTCCCCGCGACGATCAACAACCTGCCGTTCAAGCTCGCGCGCCTCACCGATGCCGAAGGCGCGCAGCGGCTTCGCACCGCCCCCGGCGTCGAGGTCTTCACCCGGCCGCGGGACGGCGCGCACCTGGTGGCGCTGCCGAACAAGTACCGCATCCAGACGATCGTGAACGACTACCCCGGGCTCGTGCTCGAGCCGCTGCTCGCCGGAGGCCAGGGCTGATGGCGAAGCTGCTGACCTCGAGCGCCATCCGGTCGCTCTCGCGCGGCCTGCAGATCTCGCCGACGAAGAAGTGGGGCCAGAACTTCGTCGTCGACGCGAACACGGTGCGCCGCATCGTCAACGTCGCCAAGCTCGACGCGGACGACGTGGTGATGGAGGTCGGTCCCGGTCTCGGTTCGCTCACCTTGGCGCTCATCGAGGTCGCGCGGCATGTGATCGCCGTCGAGATCGACCCGAAGCTGGCGCTGGCGCTGCCGACCACTGTGGCGCACCGCGCTCCGGAGGAGCACACGCGGCTCACCGTCATCGAGACGGACGCCGCCCGCATCAAACCCGAGCAGATGCCCGAGCCGCCCACGGCGCTCGTGGCGAACCTGCCGTACAACGTGGCCGTGCCGGTGGTCCTGCACGCCCTGGAGAACTTCCCGAGCCTCCAGAAGGGGCTCGTGATGGTCCAGGCCGAGGTCGGCGACCGGCTCACGGCCGGGCCGGGCTCGAAGATCTACGGCTCCCCGAGCGTCAAGATGGCCTGGTACGCGAAGGCCAGACGGGCCGGCTCGGTCTCGCCGAACGTGTTCTGGCCGGTCCCGAACGTCGCGAGCGGCCTCGTCGCGTTCGAGCGCATCGAGAGCCCCGACGCGAACCGGGTCGAGGTGTTCGCCGCCGTGGACGCCGCGTTCGGGCAGCGGCGCAAGATGCTGCGCCAGTCGCTGAAGGCCTGGGTGGGCGCGGACGTGGACGCCGTGCTCGATCGGGCGGGGATCGAACCCACCAGGCGGGGTGAATCGTTGGACATTGCGGAGTTCATCGCCCTCGCCGACGCCAAGGAGGCGCTGGGCGCGACCGCACCGTCCCAGGAGGCCTGAAATGACCGGACAGACCGCGCCAGCCCAGCCGGGCGCCCAGATCAGCGTCGACGTGCCCGCGAAGATCAACCCGCACCTCGGTGTGGGCGACCCCCGCGCGGACGGCTACCACGCGCTGTCCACTGTGTACCAGGCGATCAGCCTGCACGACACCGTGACCGCCGAGCGGCGCGGTGAGCCGGGCATCGAGATCACCATCTCCGGGGAGGGCGCGGCGACGCTGCCCACCGGCGAGGCGAACCTGGCGCACAAGGCCGCGAAGCTCGTCGCCCTGTACGCGGGGATCGAACCGGACGTGAAGCTGCACTTGAACAAACGCATTCCCGTGGCCGGCGGCCTCGCCGGCGGCTCGGCGGACGCGGCCGGGGCGCTCATCGCCTGCGCGCGCCTGTGGGAGGTCGAGATCGGCGACGCCGAGCTGGAGCGCCTCGCCGCAGGGCTCGGCTCGGACGTGCCGTTCTGCCTCAAGGGCGGCACGGCGATCGGCAGCGGGCGCGGCGAGCAGCTGACCCCGGTGACCGCCAAGGGCACCTGGCACTGGGTGGTCGCCACGACGGACACGCAGATCTCGACCCCGGAGTGCTACAAGGAGGTCGACCGCCTCCGCGAGGACGGCATCGGCCGCTACTCCTCCGATGTGGACCCACTGGTGAAGGCGTTCGAGTCCGGCGCGAGCGCCGACGACCTCGCACGGCTGCTCATCAACGACATGGAGGCCGCCGCCGTCAGCCTGCGCCCCCAGCTGGCCTCACTCATGCACGGCGGCCTCGAAGAAGGCGCCCTCGCAGCGCACGTCTCCGGCTCGGGCCCCACGGTCCTGTTCCTCGCCACGGACGTCAAGCACGCCGTCGCCCTGGCCCGCCGCATCCGCATGCGCGGCGGCGCGAAGAGCGTCCACCTCGCGCACGGCCCGGTGAGCGGCCCGGCCGCCTAGGGCCTCAGGGTTCGCAGGGCGCTCAAGCCGCCTAGGTCGCGGCGCTCAAACCGACTCGACGCCGGACCGCAGCTCCGGGCCTCCGGGCCGGAGCTGCAGCTCCGCGTCCCCGGGCCGGCGTTGCGGAACGACCGGTTCACTGCCGTCGCGTTTGACCGTCCACAAGAACCGGAAGCCCTTCGAGGTCTCCACCGGGCGGTACCGGCCCGGCAGCGACTGGTCGTGCAGCAACTGGCGGAGCAGGGCCCCGTTCAGCGAGACGTCGTCGAGGAACGCCGAACCCTCGAAGTCGACGGTGGCGTTGAAGTGCACCATGAGGAAGCTCGCGCGCCAGTTCCACGCCGATTCGCGGAACACCGTGCTCTCCTTGAAGACCGAATGCTCGAAGGAGGCGCTCGACCGGAAGGTCGACCGCGCGAAGCTCGTCCATCCGCCGAACGAGACGGTCTCGAAATCGGCGTGCGCTTCGAAGGCGACCTCTTCGAAGATCGTCACGCCCGCGAACCGCGCGAGCTCGAAGTCGGCTCCGCCCGCGAACACCGACTTGCTGAAGTTCGCGTAGCTGTGAAACACCGTTCCCGAGCAGTTCGCGTACCCGTCGACGGCGACGCCGGTGAACCCCAGGTACTCGCGGAACTCGGCCAGCGAGCAGTTCACCTCGTGGGCGAACCGCGCTTTCGTAAACCAGGCCGCGCCGGAGAACGATGCGCGGCTGAGGTCGGCGACGGAGCTGAACGCGGCCTCCTTGAAATCGACCTGGTCGTCGAACCTCGCATCAAAGAATGACACCAGCTGCTCGAATACGACACCGGTGAACGACGTCGGCCCCTCGAAGGAGGTGCCGTGAAACTTCGCGGGGCCGTTGAATCGGACTCTGGTGAAATTGACGTTCCGGAGGCGGCAGTCGCTGAAGTCGACCACGCCCAATGCGGCGTCGGTGAGGTCGAGGCGGTTGTGGCTCCAGTAGTTCCGGCGCCCGATCCGACGCTTCAGCCGCCGCTGCAGGATCTCCTGCGCGAAGGCGCGCACTTCCCGTTCGGGATCCGCGGGCGGACTCGTCACCAGGTCGAACGGACGGCGCAGGTACGAGCAGATCTCGTCAAGCACAAGCTGCCGCAGCTCCTCGTGCTGCTCGCCGAGGCGCTCGAGGTTGTAGAGTCCGCCGATGCGGATGGTCGCGTTGTCCGACGAGAGCTGCTCCACCGCTTGGATGCGCAGTTCGGTGATCCGCTGCTGCGTGCTGTGGAACTCGTCGTGCTGCTGCCGTCTGAAGCTCAGCACGAGCGCGGAGGCAGCGCCGATGCCCGCGGCCACGGTCAGCGTGGCCCTGACGGTCTCCAGCCGCATCTTCGCGATCTCCAGGTCGGCCTTGGCGTCTCCGGGGACGCGCAGTGACTCGATCTCGGCCATCTGCAGGTCGTAGTACCACCAGCCGCCGAGCAGGATGAGGGCGAAGACGACCAGTAGCACCCAACTTCGGATCGGGCGAGGCCGCCACGGCGGCTTGGGCACAGGGTCCTCGGAGCGACGGCTCCGCGCGTCACCGCGTCGCATGAGGGCCCGAAGCATCCAGAAGACGAGGGGGCGCAAGGGCATGCCCCAAGCCTACGAACCCGCCGCATCGCCTGGGGTTCACCCGGGAACAACGTCGACGACTCCGACGCACCTGCGGATTGCACGCAATCGTGATCCCTTGTTGCAGTTCGATAAAGAAATCTAAATGGAGCGGTCCAGATAGACCCGGCGCGGCACCCGCAGCCTCCTCTGGAACGCCCGCGAAGCGCACCAACCTGTAACCATGGGCGGTTACGTTCACGCCGTCGCAAGCCCGTTTCGAGAAAGGCGTGGACCATGCCCTCCGTGTTCGAGGATCCAGAAGGCTTCATGCGGGACTTCGAGAGCCGCATAGCCACCATGGTCGAGAAGTCGTCCTCACTGGACGAGGCGCTGGGGGCGGCCGCGGCCACCGCCAGATCCGCGGACGGCGAAGTGCGCATCACCGTCGGCCTCGGCGGCGTCCTCCAGGAGATCCACCTCAGCAGCAAAGCGCAGACCCTGACCCCGAGGACCCTCGCCGCCATGATCAAGGAGACCTACGACCAGGCCGCGATCCAAGCCGGCGACAACTCGACCCGCGCGCTCGCCGACGTGTTCGGCGAGGACAGCGCGATCGTCCAGCAGGCCAGAGCGAACCGTCGCCCCGAGGAGTAGCGCATGCAGGACCGCAACGAGATCCCGTCCGCGGACGCGTTCGAAGCACACGCCGCCGGCGTGAGATCCAAAGTGGTCGATCCCGTGGCGCAGGCCTTCGACGCCGCCCAGCAGAAGGGGTTCGGCGAACTCCTCGACTTCGGCATCGTCAACCTGCCGTTCGCCGGCGGCGCCGCCGACCTGGCGAACAAGGCCACCGAGGCCATCGGCAAGGCCCGGGAGGGCACCGAGGAACTCGCCAACCGGATCAAGGAGACCGGCGAGGCCTACCACGAGAACGACGCGGAGGTCGCTGCCATATTCGACCAGTTCACCAGCGAGACGGAGCAAAAATGAACGACCTCATCGTCAATCCCGACAAGTCCGTCCCCGGCGCGGGCACCTTCACCGGCGCGAAGGCCCTGCACAGTGCCCAGCTCCTCGCGAACTCCGAGACCGACCTGGAGAAGGGCCTCAACGGCACGGTCATGGCGCTGGACGTCCTCGGCATGGTCCTCAACCCGCTCATGGGATTCGCCAAAGCCGGCGTCGGATTCCTCATCGAGCACGTCGGGCCGCTCCGGGACTTCCTCGAAGTGCTGGCCGGCGACCCCACCTCGATCAACGCCACCAAGGACACCTGGAAGAACATCGAGGCCGCGCTCGACCAGGCCGCCACCGACCTCATCGGCGACGCGGGCACGGTGGGCGACTGGGTCGGCGACGCCGCCGACGCCTACCGGGACAGGATCACCGACTTCGAGGCCGCGATCCGGGCCGGAAGCTCCGCCGCCGGGAGCCTCGCGAAGTACATGGAGGTCATGGGCATCTGGACCGCGGTCACCCGCGCGCTGGTGCTCGAGCTCATCTGCGAGTTCGTGGCCCGGGCGATCATGTACGCGCTCGCTGCGCTGGCCGCTTCGTGGTTCACCTTCGGCGGGTCGTTCGCGGCCATGATCTCGGGGGTCATCGCGGACGCGATGGTCCTCATCGCCAAGATCTCGACGCACTTCGCCAAGCTCGGCAACGCCATGTCGAAGCTCGCGGGCCGCTTCCCCAAGCTCGCCGGGTCGCTCGACGACGCCGGCAAGGCGGTGACGGACTTCGGGATGAAGGGGTACGTGAAGAGCGCCGGCAAGAACCTCTCACAGCACAACAAGATGCTCGACCAGCAGGAGGCCGCGATCAGCGCGGGCAAGAACGTCACCGGGCTCGGCGGCAGGATGCCGCACACGCAGGCCGCCAACCAGAAGACGATCTACGACACGCTGCGGAGCCCGTTCGGCTCCGGCAACCTCCCCGGCACCGGCGTCCTCAAGCCGATCTACAAGGACAAGGTGATCCCCCCGACGTCCCTCGGCGGGCACTCGGTCACCGGCGGCAGGAGCGTCTCCGAGATCATCGGCGGCTACCCGATGACCGGCATCAAGGGCGGCATGAAGGGCGCCCCCGCCGCGACGCAGGACCCGCAGCCGCCGCAGGAGGAGCAGCCGCAGCAGTGACGCCCGGTCGAGCGGTGCGGGTCCGGAGCCCCGGTCACGCCCGAATCAGACGTTGCGGTCCCAGATCATGCGGAGGCCGTGCAGGGTCAGGTTCGGTTCGTAGTGGGTCACGGTCTCGCACTGCTCGATCACGACGGGTGCGAGGCCGCCGGTGGCGACGACCGCGGTCGGGGTGGTGCCGAGCTCCTCGGTGATGCGGCGGACGAGACCGTCCACTTGCGCCGCAGTGCCGTAGACCATGCCCGACTGTAGACACTCCACAGTGTTCTTGCCGATGACGCTGCGGGGCTTCACGAGCGGGATCTTGAGCAGGTTCGCGGCGCGGGAGGCGAGGGCGTCGATCGAGATCTCGATGCCGGGTGCGAACGCGCCGCCGAGGAAGTCGCCCGTGGCCGAGATGACGTCGATGTTCGTCGAGGTCCCGAAGTCCACGGTGATGCACGGCCCGCCGTAGAGGTGGAACGCCGCGTGCGTGTTCGCGATCCGGTCCGGGCCGGCCTCGCGCGGGTTGTCGATGCTCAGGCGCACACCGGTCTTGATGCCCGGCGCGATCTGCACGAGGTGCGCGTGCGGGTAGTACCGCTGCACCATCTTGGCCACCTCCGCGCCCTGCTGGGGCACAGTGGACGACAGGGCGATCCCGCTCAGGTCGACGCCGTCGCCGTCGAGGAGCGCCCGGAAGGTGAGCCCCAGCTCGTCGGCGGTCGCGTGCGGGTCCGTGCGGATCCGCCACGAGTGCTTGAGGGTCTCGCCCTCGAACACGGCGAGCACCGTGTTGGTGTTCCCGATGTCGACGCAGAGCAGCACGGTCGTTCCCCGATTCCTATACCATATATCCTATACGATTTTCTATTCCTCGAAGTCGAGTCCGATGTCCAGGATCGGCGAGGAGTGGGTGAGCGCGCCGACGGAGATGTAGTCGACGCCGGTGGCGGCGTAGTCGACCACGCTGTCGAGGCTGATGCGCCCGGTCGCCTCGAGCTCGGCCCGGTCGCCCACGGACTCCACGACCTCGGCGAGCTCCTTGGGGCTCATGTTGTCGCACAGGAGGAACACGGCCCCGGCCGCGACCGCCTCGAGCGCCTCGTCGAGGGTCTCGACCTCGACCTGGATGTCGATCTCGGGCTCGGCGGAGCGGACGGCGGCGAAGGCCTCGCTGATCGAGCCGGCGGCCTCCTTGTGGTTGTCCTTGATCATGGCCACGTCGTACAAGCCCATGCGCTTGTTGTCGCCGCCGCCGGCGCGCACCGCGTACTTCTCCAGGGCGCGCAGGCCGGGCGTGGTCTTGCGGGTGTCGAGGACGGTGGTGTGCCAGTCGGCCAGCACGTCCGCGAAGCGGCGGGTGTGGGTGGCGACGCCGCACATGCGGCACAGCAGGTTCAGCGCGGTGCGCTCGGCCGCGAGCAGCGAGCGGGTGGGACCGGAGACGCGGGCGAGGACCTGCCCGGCGCGGATCCGCGCGCCCTCCTTGGCGAGGTACGCGAACTCGACGTCCCCGGGCATGGCGTGGAAGACCGCGTGCGCGATCGGGAGCCCCGCGAGGAGGCCGTCCGCGCGCGCCGTTACGGCCACAGTGGACTTGTGCTCGGGTCCGAAGATCGACTCGGAGGTGACATCGCGGCGGGCGTGCGAGAGGTCCTCGTCCAGGTAGTCCTGGACGGCGACGTACACGTCTTCGGGGTCGAGGCGGAGGGCGAGCAGGCGCTCGTCCAGTCCGGCCCCGCCGGGCGCTGCGGCGAATCGGCTCATGCGATGGGCTCCCAGGTGGTTTCGAGCTCCCCGTCGGCGCTGATGGAGAGACTGAGGTGGCCGAGCCAGTCGGCTTCGGCCTCGGGGTGGTCCTCGCGCCAGTGGCTGCCTCGGGTCTCACGCCGCCGGTGGGCGGCGGCGGTGACCGCGGTGGCGACGGTGAGGAGGTTGGTGGCCTCCCATGTGGCCGGTCGAGGACGTCCGGACACATTGTCCCCCAAAGCCGTCAGCGACTCAGCGGTGCCCTCCAGTGACGCCTCGGACCGGAGCACCCCGGCGCCGGCGGTCATCGCCTCCTGGATCGGCGCGCGGGAGGTCGTGGAGCAGACGTCGCCCTCGCCCTCGGGCGCCTCGGCTGCGCCGGGGCTCGGCTTGTGCTCGGCGAGGTCGTCCGCGATGCGCTGCGCGAACACGAGCGCCTCGAGCAGCGAGTTGGAGGCGAGGCGGTTCGCGCCGTGCAGGCCCGTGCAGGCGGCCTCGCCGGCAGCGTAGAGCCCGGGAACACTGGTGCGGCCGAACAGGTCCGTGCGCACCCCGCCCGAGGAGTAGTGCGCGGCGGGCGCGACCGGGATCATGTCGACCACCGGATCGATGCCCAGCGCGCGGCAGGACGACGTGACGGTGGGGAAGCGCGTCTCCAGCATGTCCTTGCCGAGGTGGCGGGCGTCCAGCCACACGTGCGACTGCCCCTCGGCCCGCATGCGGGCGGTGGCGGCCTTCGCGACGACGTCGCGCGGGGCGAGCTCGGCGAGCTCGTGCGCGCCGACCATGAACCGGTCGCCCGAGAAGTCGCGCAGGTGGGCGCCCTCGCCGCGGATCGCCTCGGTGATCAGGGGCTGTCGGTCCCCGCCGATACCCTCGAGGAACAAGGCCGTCGGATGGAACTGGACGAACTCAAGGTCGGTCACCGTCGCCCCGGCCCTGAGGGCCAGCGCCACGCCGTCGCCGATGGACACCGAGGGGTTGGTGGTGGACTGGAAGATCTGGCCGAGGCCGCCGGTGGCGAGGACGACCGCGCGGGCCTCGACGCCGCCCACGCCGTGCTCGACGCCTTCGCCGAGGATGTGGAGGCTGACGCCGGCCGTGTGGCCTTTGGCGTCGGTGAGCAGGTCGAGGACCATGGCGTGTTCGATGATGCGGATCCAGGGGTCGCGGAGGACCGCGGCGTGGAGGGCGCGCTGGATCTCGGCGCCGGTGGCGTCGCCGCCGGCGTGCACGATGCGGCGGGCGCGGTGGCCGCCTTCGCGGGTGAGCTGGAGTGAGCCGTCGGGGTGCCGGTCGAACTCGGTGCCGAGGTGGATGAGGTCGGCGATGCGGGCGGGGCCTTCGGTGACGGTGACGTCGACCGCGGCCGGGTCGCAGAGGCCGACGCCGGCGATCTGGGTGTCGCGGGCGTGCGCTTCGGGGGTGTCGACCGGGTCGAGGACGGCGGCGACGCCGCCTTGGGCCCAGCGGGTGGAGCCGTCGTCGATGCGGACTTTGGTGACGACGGTGACGTGGAAGCCGGCCCGGCGCAGGTTGAGGGCGCAGGTGAGGCCGGCGACGCCGGAGCCGATGACGCACACGTCGGTGGTCTCGGTCCAGGTCGGGGCCGCGGCGCGCAGCCGCCGCGGCAGGCGCGGCAGGTCCGGCAGTGGCACTGAGTGAGGCATGGTCGCGGGTGACACGTGCCGTTGCCCTTCTAGCGGTGGGCGCCCGGTGGCCCGGGTGCCCGTTCGATGGGTGCGCCGCCGATGGGCACGGCGGTCGGCTCAACTGTGCCCCTGCGGGCACGGTGGGTGCCAAGCGGGTGTGACGTGGGTCCCGCAAATGGGACGGGCGAGGCGGGAGCACGGCGGATCGCGACGGGTCGGCTCGCGCCGCGGCTGCGCTCGCGCGGCTCGTTTCGGTGGACCGCCGACGCGGTTCGGGCGGTGGCGGCGCCGGACTCCGGGCACGCCGCAGGCTCGCCGCGCCGCTGGGAAAGGGCCCCCGGTTGCAACGCTAGCGGGGCGAACCTGAAGGGGAGCTGAAGCGGGCCGGTCGTCAATGTGCACGGCCGGGCCCGGCGTTCGCCGCTTGCGGCGGCATCGGCCGGGCCCGGATACGCGTGCATCTTGGTGCTAGCCCCGGTTCGTCGAACGCCGAATGAAGTCGGCGAGGTCGGCGGACTGCTGGACGCGCGACTCCTCGTGGACGTACATCATGTGTCCGGCGGGGTAGGTCTTCGTCTCGATCCGCTCGCGGTCGGCGAGGGGGATCTCGAGGTGGTCGAGGGTGTACTCGATGGCCTCGATCGGGACGCCGCCGTCGTAGCGGCCCATCGCGATGTGGACCTGGAGGAACGGGTTGAGGCGCATGACGTTGCCGAGCTTGCCGATGACGTCGACGGCCTCGCCCTCGAACTCCTTGTACGACCAGGGGTGCACTGCGCGGGAGAGCCGCTCGTAGACGTGGTCGTTCTCGTATTCGAGTTCGGTGCGCACGTAGTACTGGAGCGCGGCCGAGTAGGGGCCGTCGGTGCCGACCAGGAACGGGTCGTACGGCATCCGCTCGTGGGTGTAGTGGTCGGCGGGCCCGGTGAAGCGGGTGTCGAGACGGCCGGTGATGAGGCGCTTGTGGCGCAGCAGTTCGGCGTAGAACCGGGTGTGCTCCAGGCGCAGGTTGGCGCGGTCGACGTAGTCCTCACTGACGCCGGTGAGGGAGGCGATCTTGGCGACGGCGGCGGCGCGCACCTCAGGCTCGAGGTTCTGGCCCTTGGCGAGGATGCCGCGGAACTCGTCGCCGTAGGCGCGGGCCTCGGCGACGACGTCTTCGAGGGTGCGGTCGGGGTGGAGGCCGTGGTAGTGGGCGGTGGCCGCGTACGTCGGGAGGAACAGCGGGTCGGGCAGCTCGGAGCGGCTCGCGTGGTAGAGGGTCTCGGTGTTGAACGCGGGGGCGATGAACATGACGCCGTTGAGCGCCATGCCGAACCGGGACTGGAGGTATTCGGCGATGCCGGCGCCGCGGGTGCCGCCGTAGGACTCGCCGATGAGGAACTTCGGGGAGAGCCAGCGGTTGTTGCGGGTGGTCCAGAGCCGGATGAGCTCGCTGATGGACTCGATGTCCTTGGAGAAGCCGTGGTAGTCCTTGGCCTTCTCGCCTTCGACGGCCCGGGAGTAGCCGGTGGAGACCGGGTCGATGAAGACCAGGTCGGTGTGGCGCAGGAGGGTCTCCTCGTTGTCGAGGAGGCCGAAGGGCGGCGGGGTGAGGTTCCCGGCGTCGCCGGAGTCGACGCGGCGGGGGCCGAGGAGGCCCATGTGCAGCCAGATCGAGGAGGAGCCGGGGCCGCCGTTGAACGCGAAGGTGACGGGGCGTTCGGTGACGTCGGCGTCGTCGAGGGTGTACCAGGTGATGGAGACCTCGGCCTTGGGCTTGCGGCCGTTGAACTTGTCGTCCTCGGTGATCTCCTCGTGGAGGACGATGCGGCCGGTGGTGGCGGTGTAGGCGAGGTCGCCGAGGGTGTGCTGGGTGGTTTTGAGGTCGTCGGCGGGCAAGGGCTTGTCGGCCTGCTTCGCGTCCTTCTCGGCCCCGTTGTCGGCGGCCTCGGTCTTCGGTTCGTCGGTCATGAAAACAGAACTTACCGCGCGGCTAGTGGCGACGCCACAGGGTTGCCGGCGGTGCCGGGCGCGGGGTGCGCCTTGTCCGCGTTGACCTCGATGATCTCGTTGCGCTCGTTCACGTGGACCACGGTGGGCTTGAACGCGCGCGCCTCGGCGTCCTCCATCTGCGCGTAGGAGATGAGGATCACCAGATCGCCCGGTTGGACGAGGCGGGCGGCGGCGCCGTTGATGCCGATGACGCCGGTGCCGCGCTCGCCGGCGATCGTGTAGGTCTCCAGGCGGGCGCCGTTGGTGATGTCGACGATGGCGACGAGTTCGCCGTCGAGGATGTCGGCGGCGTCGAGCAGGTCCGCGTCCACGGTGACCGAGCCCACGTAGTGGAGGTCGGCCTGGGTGACGGTGGCGCGGTGGATCTTGGACTTGAACATGGTCCGGATCATCGGGCGTCTCCAATAACTACGGGGGCGTTGTCGATCAGGCGGGTCGTGCCCGCCTTAGCGGCGATGAGCAGCCTCGCGGGTCCCTGTGCGGGGGCCTCACCGAGGTCGGTGGCGCGGACGACGACGTAGTCGACGTCCAGGCCGGGCTCGGCGGACAGGGTCTTCTGCGCCGCGGCGAGCGGATCGGGCGAGGCCTGCGCCGCCTCGACGGCGCGCGGGATGGCAAGGGCGGCAGCGCGTTCGGCCTCGGAGAGGAACACGTTGCGGCTGGAGCGGGCGAGCCCGTCGGGCTCGCGGTCGGTCGCGACGGCGACGACGTCGATGCCCATGTCGAGGTCGCGCACCATGCGGCGGACCATCGCGAGCTGCTGGAAGTCCTTCTCCCCGAACAGGGCCGCGTCGGGCCGGGTGAGGTGGAAGAGCTTCGAGACCACGGTGAGCACGCCGGTGAAGAACCCCGGTCGCGATGCGCCCTCGAGGATCTCGCCGTCCGGTCCGGCGTGGACGGTGGTGAGGCCGTCGCGGCCGTCGGGGTACATCTCGTTGACGCTCGGCGCGAACACCAGGTCCACGCCCTCGGCCCCGCACATGGCGAGGTCGGCCTCGAGCGTGCGCGGGTACGTGTCCAGGTCCTCGTTCGGCCTGAACTGCAACGGGTTCACGAACACCGTCACCACGACCGAGTCGGCGACCTCCTTGGCGCGCTTGATGAGCGCCCGGTGGCCGTCGTGGAGCGCCCCCATCGTGGGGACGACGGCGACGCGCCCCGGCAGGGCCGCGCGGGCCTTTGCCAGGTCCGCCTTGGTGTGGACCGCGACCGTCACGGCGTCTCCTCCTTCTCGGGTTGCGCCAGGACCTCGAGCAGCCCTTCGGCGTCGGCGCTCTTGAGGCGGCCGGACGCGAGGGCGCGCTCGGCGGTGCGGCGGGCCATCGTCCGGTACACGTCCTCGATCCCCGTGCCCGCCAGCGCGTCCAGGTGGCGGGCGACGGTGCCGGCGTCGCCGCGTGAGACCGGGCCGGTGAGCCCGGCGTCGCCGTGGCGCAGCGCGTTGTCGAGCGAGGCCGAGACGAGCGGCGAGAGGAGCCGCTGCGGGTTGGCGACGCCGATGGCGCGCAGCTGCTCGGCGGCGTCGTTCACGAGGGTCTGGAGGTGGTTGGCGGCGTAGACGAGTGCCGCGTGGTAGCGGGCGCGGTCGGCTTCGTCGACGTGCTCGGGGTCGCCGCCCATCTCGAGGACGAGCGCTTCGCCGACGAACCGGGCCTCGGCCTCACCGGTGATCGCCCAGGAGATGCCCGCGAGGCGTTCGAGGTCCTCGTCGCGGCCGGTGAAGGTCATGGCAGGGGCGAGTGCGGCGGTGAGCGCGCCGGCGTCGCGGGCGGACCGCAGCACGTCGGCGCCGAGGGCGCCTGAGGTGTGGACCCAGATCTGGCCGGGCCTGACGGGCAGGGAGGCCACCAGCGGGGCGATGGCGTCGTCCGGGACGGCGATGAGCACGAGCTCGGCGGCGGCGGCCACGTCAGGGGCGGGGAGGATCTCGGCGCCGGGGAGGTGGCGGGCGGCGCGGGCGCGGGAGGCGTCGGATACGGCGGAGGCGGCGACGACCCGGTGGCCGGCGCGGGTGAGGGCCGCTCCGACGACGGAGCCGACCCTGCCTGCGGAGACGACCCCGACGGCGAGCCGTGAGGCGGGCCGCTGCGGGGCTGCGCTGCGCTGCTGATCCATGATGCTGATCCAGTCCTGGTAGAGGTACCGGTCATTGCTTACGCGTTAATTGTGCTTCGCAGGAATGCTAACGACAGCCTGGGAGGCTCTGAGTGGCAATTCTCACTCGCCCATTAGGGTCGGGGCCATGACGGGGTTCGAGCGCTGGGGCGCGGCGATGGCTCGGGCCCTGTACGGGCCTGGCGGGTTCTACCGGCGCGAGCTGCCGGGGCGCCACTTCGCGACCAGTGCGCAGACCCCTGCGTTCGCGGGGGCGATCGCGACGCTCGCCGACCAGGTCGACGAAGGCCTGGGGCGCCCTGCGGGCTTCACCGTGGTGGACGTGGGCGCCGGTGGCGGTGAGCTCTTGGAGCGCCTTTCCGGGCTCCTCGACGAGCGCGTCCGCCTGGTCGCGGTGGACCTGCGGCCCAGGCCCGCGTACCTGCCGGGCCGCGTCGAATGGCTCGCGGAGCCCCCTGAGCGGATCGAGGGGCTCCTGATCGCGTGCGAGCTGCTCGACAACGTGCCGTGCGACGTCGCGGTGGTCGACGCCCGCGGCCGCGCCCGGTACGAGGAGGTCAGCGCGGCGGGCGAGACCCGCCTGGGCGACCGGGTCACGAAGGAGGACGACGCCTGGCTCGCCGAGTGGTGGCCGATCATCTCGGAGGGCGAGCGCGCCGAGATCGGCGCACCCCGTGAAGCGCTGTGGCGCAACCTGACCGCGCGCCTGGTCCGGGGCACGGCCCTGGCGATCGACTACGGCCACGTGCGGGACGACCGGCCGAAGGCCGGCACGATGACCGGGTTCAAGGACGGGCGCGAGACCCCGCCGGTCCCGGACGGCACGAGGGACGTCACCGCGCACGTCGCGGTCGACGCCGTCGCCTGCGACCGCCTGGAACCGCAGCGGGACGCCCTGCTGCGGCTCGGCCTCGACGCGACCCTGCCGCCGCTCCCGATGGCCTTCCAGGACCCTGTCGGCTACGCCCAGGCGCTGGCCCATGCAAGCGCGGCCGCGCGTCTCACCGATCCGGCGGGGCTCGGCGCCCACTGGTGGCTCCGCACCGACCGCTGGGTGGCGCCGCGGCGATGACGCCGCGCCCGGCCGTTCAGAGCCGGGCGATGATGAGGGAGATGTCGTCGGGCGCGCCGCCCGCCACGCCGAGCTCGTCGAGCACCACGTCGGCCATCTGCCGCGGGGGGAGGTCGCAGTGGCGGGTCAGGGTCTCGCACAACCGGTTCAGGCCCGCGTCGATGTCCTCGTCGCGGCGTTCGATCAGGCCGTCCGTGTAGAGCACGAGGGTGTCCCCCGCGGCGTAGGGCTGGCCTGCCTGCGAGCAGGGGACGTGCTGCGGGCGGGCGCCGAGCGGGGGGTCGAGGGCCTGGCTGAGGAGGTCGCATCGGCCGTCCGGGTGCACGAGCGCCGGGGGCGGGTGGCCGGAGTTGCTGTAGATGATGAGTCCGCTCGCGGGGTCAACCAGTGCCTCGACGGAGGTGGAGTTCAGTGCGCCCTCCATCGAGCGGGCGTACAGGGCGAGGACTTCGAGGGCGTGGGCGGGCCGTTCGAGGGCGCGGATGGCGGCGTTCAGCACGCTGCGGAGCATGCCCATGACCGCGGCGGCCTCGAGCCCGTGGCCGACGACGTCGCCGACGCCCACGGCGAAGCGGCCGTCCGAGAGGTCGATCACGTCGTACCAGTCGCCGCAGACGTTCAGGCTCTCGGTGGCGGGCAGGTACCGCACGGCGATGTCGGCGTGCTTCTCGAGGTCCGGGGTCAGCAGCATGGCCTTCTGGAGCGTGACGGCGACCTGGTGGTCGCGCACGCTGGCCTGGCTCAGCTCCACATTGTGGTTCTGGAGCTCGCGGGCGCGTTCGAAGAGCTCGGCCTCCCGTGCCATCGCCGCGGAGGGGGCCTCGGCCTGCGGGTGGCGGGCGTCGTGGGCTTGGACGAACGCCGTCACGTCCTCCGCGCGGATGAGGATCCATTCGACCGGGTCGTGCGGACCGGCGACCGGTGAGTTGATGAGCGACCACCAGCGCTCCTCGAACGCGGGGGTCCCGCCGGTGGGGACGTCGTAGTGGAGCAGGGCCATGCTGTGCCGCCGCCCGGTCTCCATGACCCAGTTCAGCGAGGTCCTGACGTTCCGCTCGCCGCTGGCCTCGGGATCGGGGAACACTTCGAAGATGGGGCGCCCGATCAGGTCGTCGCGGCCCATGCCGGTGGCCTCCATGTAGGCCGGGTTGGCGGCGACGACCACGAAGTCCCGGGAGACGACCACGCAAGGGGTCGGTGTCGCCGCGAACAGTGCAACGTAGTCCAGATCCGTCATTTCAGACAACCCCTGCGTCCCGGGCGGTGCAGCCGTGCCCTTCGGTCCCTCCCGCCACTGTATACGCCGGTGGGAGGGTGCAAGGGGAACATGGAAATGCCTCCCGCCTCGAGCCCCGCCGACGGCTCCGCGCCTGTTGGATCATGAAAACCGTTAGCGGTAGGCGGCCTCTCGGGTTTCGGTCTCGCCTGCCGCCCTCAGACCGCGGCGGGGGTCTTCTCGATCTTCCGGTATTCGCTGGGGCTCTTGCCTTTCCGGCGCTTGAAGGCGTTGCTGAAGCCGAACTGGTCGGCGTAGCCGATCCTGCGGGCGACCTGGGCGACGGTGAGGTCGGGGTCGGCGAGGAGTTCCTCGGCGAGCTGCATGCGCCATTCGGTGAGGTAGGTCAGGGGCGGTTCGCCCATGATCTCGTTGAAGCGCTTGGCGAGCAGCGCGCGGGAGACGCCCGCCTCCCCCGCGAGGTCGGCCACGGTCCAGGGGTTCTCGGGCCGGGTGTGGATGGCCTCGAGCGCGGGTCCCGCGACGGGGTCGGAGAAGCCGCGGTACCAGACCGGGGCCGAGCGTCCCTGCTGGTCGAACCAGGTGCGGAGGGTGCAGACGAGGCCCCAGTCGAAGAGGCGGTCGATGAACGCCTGCGTGCCGGGCTTGCGGCTGCTGATGTCGATCACGCAGGCGTCGAGCCACACGCAGATGTCGGAGTCGTCGTCGACCACCAGGACGGGCGGGAGGGCGCGCAGCAGGCGTTCGTGGCGGCGGCCCGAGGCGCGGTACGCGCCCACGAACAGGGCCGTGGCCTCCCCGTCCTCGTTGAGCGGCTTGGGCATCGGCATTTCGGCGCACTCTTCGGGGTGGAAGCAGGTGAGCCAGTAGTCGAGGTGCGGGCGGTCGACGGACGCGGCCTCGTCGGCCATCCTGAACGGCTCGCCGCCGCTCACGATCGCGGTCTGGCCGGCCTTCAGCGCGACGCGCGTGCCGTCGGCCAGCATGATCACGCCGCCGCCGCGCGCCACCGTGACCATGGTGAGCGGGGCCGCGTCGTCGAAGCTGACCACCCACGGGGCCTTGAGGATCGCGTCGCTGAGGATCGCGCCTTCAGCGCGGATGCCACCGAGGAGTTCACTGAGCGGGTCCATGCGCCAATCGTAGACGAACTCGCATGGATCGGAGCGTCACGGCCATCGCTCGTCTAGGCGATTCCGGCTGTACTGGAGACCAGGCACCGAGACCACCTGGAGCACACCATGACCGCAAAGACCGCCCTCGTCGTCGTCGCGCACCACCGCGCCGACTCCCTCACCGCCCGCATCGGCGACGTCGTCGCCGCCCGCCTCAAGGAGGCCGGGTACGCGATCGACCTGCTCAACCTGCAGGCCGAGGGGTTCGACCCCCGCATGACCGTGGCGGACCAGCCCGACTGGGACGACCGCGACAAGGCCTACTCCCCCGAAGTGCAGTCCCATATGGACAGAATCACGGCCGCCGACCTGATCGTCCCGGTCTTCCCGGTCTACTGGAACGCCCCGCCCGCCCTCCTCAAGGGCTGGATCGACCGGGTGTGGAACTACGGCTTCTCCTACGGCCGCAGCAAGCCCCGCCTCGCCGGGCGGCGCATGCTGTGGATCGGCACCGCCGGCGCCGCGGAGGGCGACGAGTACTGGGCCTCGCTCCAGAACATCCTCGACCTCACACTGCGCGACGGCATCTCGTACTACAACGGGATCGCCGAAGCCGCCGTCGAGGTCCTGCCCGACGCCGAGGGCGAGCCGCAGATCGTCGACGGCACCGGCAACTTCACCAAGGGCGAGGCCCTCACCGGCGAGCAGCGCACCGCCCACTACCGGGCGCTCGAGCAGCGGGCCATCGAACGCGTCGAGAAGTTCCTGGCCTAGACGGAGCGGCCGGTACCCCTTGTCTCCCAAGGGGTACCGGCCCTGCTCATTCCAGCCGCAGCGCACCGGCGGGGCACAGGCGCACCGCGTCGGCCACCTCGTCGTCGCAGTCCTCCGCCTCATCGGCGAGGAGCACGACCCGGCCGTCCTCGTCGTCCTGGTCGAAGTGCCCGGGTGCGGTCAGCGCGCACATGCCCGAACTCGCGCACGCCTCCGTATCGGCGATGATCCTCACCATGACTCCTCCCTACCAGGTCACCGGCAGTTCGGCGACGCCGTAGAAGCTCTGCCCGGTCACCAGCGGCACCTCCGCGACCGGGACGGCCAGCCGCAGGCCCGGGAACCGCTCGATGAGCCCCGCGAACGCGATGCGCATCTCCATGCGCGCCAGCTGCTGCCCCAGGCACTGGTGCACGCCGTGCCCGAACGTCAAGTGTCCCTTGGCGTCACCGGTCACGTCCAGCTTCTCGGGCTCGATGAAGTGCGCCTCGTCCCGGTTCGCGGTCTGCACCGAGACCGTGACGTACTCGCGCGCCTTGATCTGGTGCCCCTCGAACTCGAAGTCCTCCTTGACCTGCCGGATCAGTCCGGTGTGGATGATCGTGAGGTAGCGCAGCAGCTCCTCGACCCCGCCGGCCATCAGCTCGGGCCGCGCCCGCAGCAGCTCCCACTGGTCGCGGTTCTCCAAGAGCGCCATCGTGCCCAGGGCGAGCATCTTCGCGGTCGTCTCGTGCCCGGCGACGAGCAGCAGGATCGCCATGCCCGCGACCTCCTCGTCGGCCAGCTCCGGGTCGGCGGCGAGGTCGGAGAGCAGGTCGTCCGTGGGATTCGCCCGCTTCGCCGCGACCAGCTCGCCGATGAACGCGAAGAGGTTCAGCATGGCGGCCTGCTTGCCCTCGCCGGTCTCGTCGGTGGTGAAGATCGCCCGGCTGTCCGCCTCGAACCGCTCGCGCTGGTCGTAGGGGACGCCGAGCAGTTCGCAGATCATCATGGCGGGCACGGGGACCGCGAACTCGGCGACGAGGTCGGCGGGGTTCGGCCCGGCGGCGAGGGCGTCGAGCCGATCCTGCACATGCGCGGCGATACGCGGTTCGAGCTGCTTCATGCGCTTGACGGTGAAGACACCGGTGAGCTTGCGCCGCAGGCGGGTGTGGTCGGGCGGGTCCATCTCGATGAACATGCCCGGGGTGAGCGGGAAGTCGCCCTCGAAGTCGAGGTAGGCCTCCAGGGCGGGCATCGGGATCGGCACCTGGGCCGGGCTGCCGAGTGTGGAGCTGAACCGGGTGTCGGCCAGGACCTTGCGGGCGAGGCGGTGGCTGGTGACGAGCCAGCCCAGGCGGCCTTCGGGGTAGTACCGCATCCGCCGCATCTCGGCCCCGCGGTGCAGGGCCATGACGGCGGCGGGCGGGTCGAACGGGTGGTCGCGTTCGAGCGGGATGCCGTAGGGCGCTTCCGCTGCGGCGGTTTCAGAAGCAGTGATCTCAGGAGTTCTGTCGGGTGCTGACACGGGTGCCTCCTCGGTGGTGTTCGATCGCGGCTCGCACGATCTACGTATATATAGGCTATACGTATATACGCGAATCGCGCAAGCCGCCCCTCAACCGGCGAGCAGCTTGTCGACCGCCACGTCCGCGCGGGCGAGCAGCGCCGCATAGTGGCGCTCGCGGTCCGCGCCCTCCAGGCCCTTGGCCTCGCTGTCGAACAGGGCCTCGGTGTGCACGTCCGTGACGTCGCAGAACTCGCTGATGCCTCGCCGCAGCGCCCCGTCGAGCAGCGCTCGGGTGAGGTCCGAGTTGGGGTCGTCCTCGGCGAGCCCGGCCAGCCCGAGCCACAGCATCCGCTTGCCCGCCATGGGCTTCTCGCGCCTCCCGTAGGTCAGCCCGTAGTTCCAGACCCGGTCGATCCAGCCCTTCAGCAGGGCGGGCAGGCCGAACCACCACACCGGGAACACGGCGGCGACGAGATCGGCGGCCAGCAGCCGCTCGGCGTGGGCGTGCACCTCCGGCGAGTACCGCTTGTCGCGGTCGCCGTAGTCGGGCTCGTCCTCGACCCGGTTGCGCGGGTCGAACCCCTCGGCGTGCAGGTCCAGCAGGTCGACGCGGTACCCGGCGGCCTCGAGTCGGTCGGCCGTGCGGCGCGCGAGGACCGCCGTCAGCGAATCGGCGCGGTGATGGGCGAAGACGACGAGGGCGGTGGGCTTGTCCATGCGGGTGTCCTTCCGGTGGTGCCGCCCCTGCGGCGGCGCCCCTTCAGTACAACTCGAACGCCGTGGACGGACCATGGTCGAGAGCGGCCGAAACCTTCGCGGTCGTCTACCGTTGCGGCATGGACCCGCTCAGCGACATGCTCGCCGACATCCGCGCCGAGGGCGCCGCCGTGCACCAGGCCGCGCTCGATCCGCCGTGGCGCCTCAGCTTCGGCAGCGATGCGCCGCTGACGATGGTCACCCTCGTCGCCGGGAGCGCCGAGCTCGTCCTGGGCGACGGCACGATCCGACCGCTCACCGCGGGATCCACCGCGATCGTCCGCGAGCCCTTCGACCTCGTCGACAATGGATCCACACTGGACCAGCCGATCCTGGCCATTCCGATAAGTGAAGCGCCGCAAGGAGGCCGGGACGTGCTCATCGCCGGGACCTACCGTCCCGCGAGCGCCCGGCATCAGCGGCTGCTGCGCGCGCTCCCCGCCGCGCTCGTCCTCGACGAGGAGGTGGAGGACGTGCTCTGGCTCCACTCCATGCGCGACGCCCTCACCCGGGCGAAGGCGCCCGGCGGGCAGGCCATGCTCGACCGCATCCTCGACTGGGGGCTCGTGTGCACCCTCGGCTGCTGGTTCGAGCGCCAGGAGGCGGCCGCGCCCGGCTGGTACCGGGGCGCGCTCGACCCCGTCACCGGCCCCGCGCTCGAGGCGATCCACCGCCACCCCGACCGGGCGTGGACCGTGGAGAACCTCGCCGCGCGCGCGAACGTCTCACGCGCGCACTTCGCCAAGCGCTTCACCGAGGTCATGGCGCAGCCCCCGCTGCGCTACGTCGCCGAGCGCCGCATGGAGCTCGCCGCCGACCTGCTCGCCGATCCGGAGGTCCCGGTGGCCGCGGCCGCCGCCGCGGTCGGCTACCGCGACCCGTTCGCGTTCTCCACCGCGTTCAAACGCCACCGGGGCCTGAGCCCCCGCGACTACCGGTCGCAGCGGCGCCGGTGAACATCGAAGCCGATCACAGTCGCGCCACGAGCCAGCCGACGCCGGCCAGCAGTGCGATGAGGCCGAAGAAGACGTAGATCGCCAGCTCGACCCATTCGCTCGCCGAGCTCGGGCGCCAGAAGCGCCTGCGCTGCCGCCCGGGTTCGTTCCGGTCAGGGGTGTCGTTCATGGGTCCAGGGTAGGCAGTGGACCCCACCGGATCCAACACGGCAAATGACTTTGACGCAGTGCTGTTGACCGCAGAGAATCCTCCCATGGGATTCGTAGACCTCTCGGGCGTGCGGTACGGCCTCAGCGATGGCACCACATTGTTCGATGAGGTGTCGTTCCGTGTCGGCGAAGGGGCGAAAGTCGCACTCATCGGCGCGAACGGCGCGGGCAAGACCACCCTGCTCAACATCGTCACCGGCATGCTGGCGCCGGACGCGGGCACGGTCGCGCACTCGGGCGGACTGGGCGTCATGCGCCAGCTCGTGGGCATGCGCGAAGGCGAACGGCCGCTGCGTCACCTCGCGGTGGACCTGGCGCCGCCGCCGGTGCGCGCCGTCGCCGCGCGGCTCGCGAAGGCCGAGGTCCGCATGGCCACCGCGGACGAGAAGGACCAGCTCGCGTACGCGCAGGCCCTCGCCGACTGGGGCGAGGCGGGCGGCTACGAGTTCGACGTGCTCTGCGACACAGTCGCGGTCGCGATTCTCGGCCAGTCCTGGGAAGCGGTCAAGAACCGTCCCCTCAGGACGCTCTCAGGCGGCGAGCAGAAGCGGTTCGCGCTCCAGCTGCTCCTGCAGGGCCGCGACGAGGTGCTGGTGCTCGACGAGCCGGACAACTTCCTCGACGTGCCCGCGAAACGCGAACTGGAGCAGGCGATCCGCGAGTCGGACAAGTCGATCCTGTTCGTCTCGCACGACCGCGAGGTGCTCGCGAACGCCGCGAGCTCGATCGTGACGCTCGAGGCCGGCACGACCTGGACGCACGGCGGCGGGTTCGCGACCTGGCACGACGCCCGCGCGGCGCGCCACGAGCGGTTCGAGGAGCTGCGGCGGCGCTGGGACGAGGAGCACAAGAAGCTGCGCGAGCTCATGCTCATGTACAAGAACAAGGCCGCGTACAACTCCGACATGGCCTCCCGGTACCGGGCCGCGCAGACGCGCCTCCAGAAGTTCGAGGAGGCCGGACCGCCGCCGGCGCCCCCGCGCGAGCAGGACATCCGCGTGAAGCTCGAGGGCGGGCGCACGGGCAAGCGGGCCGTGATCTGCGAGCAGCTGGAGCTGGAGGACCTGACGTTCCCGTTCGACCTGGAGGTCTGGTACGGCGACCGCGTGGCGGTGCTGGGCGCCAACGGGACCGGGAAGAGCCACTTCCTGCGACTGCTCGCGCAGGGCGGCTCCGACCCGGAAGCCGGGCTCGCCGCCAAGCGCAGCCTGGAGCCGGTGCGGCACAACGGGATCGCCCGGCTCGGCGCCCGCGTCTACCCCGGTCACTTCTCGCAGACCCATGAGCATCCGGAGTTCGACGGCCGCACCCTGCGCGAGATCCTCTGGGAGGGCGACGAGGACCGGCCCTCGCTCGACCGCTCGAAGGCCATGAGCGCGCTCAACCGCTATGAGCTCACTGCACAGTCCGAACAGGACTTCAAGACGCTCTCGGGCGGGCAGCAGGCGCGGTTCATGGTGCTCATGCTGGAGCTCTCGGGCGCGACCTGCCTGCTCCTGGACGAGCCCACCGACAACCTCGACCTCGCTTCGGCCGAGGCCCTCGAGCAGGGCCTGAAGGCCTTCGACGGCACCGTCCTCGCCGTCACCCACGACCGCTGGTTCACGCGCGGCTTCGACCGCTTCGTGCTGTTCCAGAACGACGGTGAAGTGATCGAGTCGGACGAGCCGGTCTGGGACGTGCGCTGATTAAGCGCGACCGGGACGCCGCTGGTGGAACGGCGACCCGGCCGCGCGACTGTGCCCCCCGAAGACCGTGCCCCCTGAGGACCGTGCCCCGTGGGGGGGAACTGGACTGCGGCCCGGCAAGGGCACTGGCGTAGCAGCCCAGTACGAGCGGTGTGCGCTACCAGTTGACGGGCAGCGTGTGGACCCCGTAGACGGCCATGTCGCTGCGCATCGGGATCTCCTCGGACGGCACGGCCAGCCGCAGCTCCGGGAACGCCTCGATGAGCTTCGCGAACCCGATGCGCATCTCCACGCGCGCGAGCTGCTGGCCCACGCACTGGTGGACGCCGTGCCCGAAGGCCATGTGCCCCTGGGCGTCCCGGCCGAGGTCGAGCTCGCCGGGCCGCTCGTACTTGTGGGGGTCGCGGTTGGCGGCCTGGAGTACCACCGTGACGTGCTGGCCCGCCCGGATCAGCCGGCCGTCGATCTCGGCGTCCTCCTTCGCGATGCGCATGATCCCGTTGTGCGCCACCGAGAGGTACCGGAGCAGCTCCTCGACGGCGGCGGGCATGAGCTCGGGCTCGACCCGCAGCCGGGCCAGTTGGGCCGGGTGCTCGAGGAGCGCGAAGGTGCCCAGGGCGAGCATGTTCGCGGTGGTCTCGTGCCCGGCGACCAGGAGGATCAGGGCGATCCCGGCGGCTTCGACCTCGTGGATGTCGGGGTCGGCGGCCAGGGCGCTGAGCATGTCGTCGCCCGGGTCGGCGCGCTTGGCCGGGACGAGCGACATGAGGTACCCGAACAGCTCGGCCATCGACTTGTTGCGCTCCTCGACCGAGCGGGAGAGGTCGAGCATGTCGGCCGAGTTCCGCTGGAACGCCTCCCGGTCGCCGTACGGGACACCGAGCATCTCGCAGATGACGAGCGACGGCACGGGGAGCGCGAACTCGCGCACCAGATCGGCGCCGGGCCCGGCCGCGCGCAGGGCATTGATGCGTTCGTCGACGATGTCCGCGATGCGCGGCTCCAGGTCCTTCATGCGCTTTACGGTGAAGACGCCGGTGACCTTGCGGCGCAGGCGGGTGTGCTCGGGCGGGTCGAAGAACAGGAAGAACCCGGGCGGGACCTGCTCGGAGATCGAGACGAACACGTGCGGGAGCTCGGTGGGCGAGTGGGTGAACCGCTCGCCGGTGGCGAAGCGCGGGTCGGCGAGGACCTTGCGGCCCTCGGCGTGCCCGGTGACGAGCCAGCCCTCGACGCCGTCGGGGTAGTACCTCATGGGGCGCAGCGGCTGCGCCTGCATGTCCATCAGCGCGGTGGGCGGGTCGTAGCGGGTCTCCCGCCGGTACGGCATGCCGTAGGGCGGGTCTTGCTCCGTTGCGAGGTCTTCTGAGCCTTCGACGGACATGGGAACTCCAGGGAGTGCGGCAGCACGGTCGCCGAAGCCCCGACCGGTTGCGGCGCAGAGCATTCCCTTTGCGACGCCGCCGACCATGGCTTCGTGGTCCCCACCACATCGGAGCTTAAGGTCCAGCGCACCGGAACGCAACGGCTCCACCCGTTCCTGTCAGTAACCCGACACGGATCGTGCGCACGCTTGTACCCGTGCCCTACGGGAGTTCGAGGAGCGCCTCGATGTACTGCGCGACCCCGTCGTCGTTGTTGCCCGCGGGGGCGATCTCGGACGCGGCGGCCTGGACCCACGGGTGGCCGTTGGGCATCGCGACGGAGTGGCCGGCGGCCTCCATCATGCTCAGGTCGTTCGTGGCGTCACCGAAGACGAGCACGTCCGACCAGTCGATGCCGAACTTGTCGAGCACGACCTGGATCCCGGCGGCCTTGGTGACGCCTACCGGGCAGACCTCGAGCATGCCCACGCCGGACTCGGTGACCGTGACGAGCGAGGGATCGATGACGTCCTTCGCGGCGACCAGCAGCTCAGGCCCGGTGTACTCGTCGGACACGAAGTAGCCCTTGACCATCGGCCCGGTGAAGGCGATCTCGCGAGGCGCGGTCTCCAGGGTCACGGCCGTCCACGGCCAGTCGGGCATGGGGTCGCCGGTGATGTGACGGGCGGGGTCGGCGGGCTCGGCGAGCGCCCGCACGGGTCCGACCTCGGCTTCGATCAGGCGCAGCGCCTCCAGGAGCACCGAGCCCTCGACGGAGCGGTCGGCGAGCTCGACGACGGTGTCGTCGTAGCGGCATTCGTAGACGAACGCGCCCTGGCCGAGCACCAGGAAGTCGGCAGACGGGATGTCGTTGCGGCACAGATCGATGAGCCGCGGTCCGCGGCCGGTGGCTCCTACGAGGATGACGCCCGCGGCGGCGAGCCGCTTAAGCGCGGCCATGGTGCGCGGCGAGACCGTCTCGTCAGAGCGGACGACGGTCCCGTCGAGGTCCGTCGCCACGAGCCGGGGTGCCCGGTCCAGTTGGATCATGCGTCCTCCTTGGTCGTCTCGCTGCGGTCCGCCGTGCCGAGGGGCGCCGCCCGTGGGAATGACACTGCCACATCGGTCGATGCGGAGTCGCCGGCCCGCTTGGGCTCGCGCGGCGCGGCGGCCGTCAGAACCACCGCGACAGCACCTTCGCCACCCCGTCCTCCCACACCGAGGGGGCGACCTCGTCGGCTGCGGCCCGCACGTCCGGGGCCGCCTGACCCATCGCCACGGCCCAGCCCGCCCACGCGAACATCGTGAGGTCGTTGTGGGCGTCGCCGAAGACGACGGTGTCGGACGATGATACGCCGTAGTGGGCCGCGATACGGGCAATGCCGGTCGCCTTGCTGATCCCGGGGGGTCCGATGTCGACCCAGCCGTTGTAGCCGACCTCGACGTGGTAGTCGGCGGCGTCGAGGGACGCGCCGGCCGCGAGGCGCATCGCCTGCGGGCAGCGCACGGGCCCGCCGTAGGCGTTGGTGGAGTCGACGCGGGCGACCAGGCGCGGGGCCGGGCGCGAGACGAGCTCCTCGACGGTGATCTCCCCGGCCCAGCGGGCGGGGAAGTCGCGGCGGAAGCCCTTCGTGTGCCACCAGCCCTCGAGGTCCCACTCGACCGCGAACTCGACGGACGGGTTGGAATCGATGAGCGCTTCGACCGCGACGGCGGCGTCGACCGTGGCCTGGTGCGAGATCGCGCGGGCGCCGAGGTCGTACTCGCCGGCGCCGTGCGAGGCCGAGGCGAAGCCCTCGTCGAGCCCCAGGTCGTCGGCGGTGCGGACCGCGCCCCAGATGGCGCGGCCGGTGACGACGGCGACGGGCACTCCGGCGTCGCGCACGGCCTGGAGGGCGTCGATCACCGCGCGGCTGGGCCTGGTCGACGGCGTGCCGCCGCCGGGCTTGATGCTCTTGGTCTCGTGGTAGTCCACCACGGTGCCGTCGAGGTCGACCGCCACCAGCTTCGGCGGCGTCCGGCGGGGCTCGGCGGGGGCGGGGGTCAGGGCGGTGTCTGGCACGTCTCAACCGTATCCCCGCTTGGGTGAACGGCGGGGTACCGAGGGTTTGAACTCACGCCGCCGCGCTCATGAAAGCTGCAATCACACCAAACCCACCCACCGGGGCGGCTTGCGGCATACGGTTCGTCCATGGGCGAGATCACGATCGAACGCGTCTACGACTACCGCGCGGACCCGCAGCGGGCCGGAGCGGTCTTCCTCGTCGACCGGCTGTGGCCGCGCGGCGTCAGCAAGGAGGACCTCGACGGGGTCACCTGGGCGCAGGACGCCGCGCCGTCGCCGAACCTGCGGATCTGGTTCGGCCACATGGCCGACCGCTTCGAGGAGTTCACCAGCCGCTACCGCAGCGAGCTCGACGGCCACCCCGAGCGCGCCGAACCCCTCCTGGAGGCGGCGAGGTCGGGCCCGGTGACCCTCCTCTACGCCGCCAAGGACCCGGAAGTGAACCACGCCCTGGTCCTCAAGGCGTGGCTCGAAGAGCAGCAGTCCGAACCCGAATAGCCTTCGATCCTGCCGGACCCCCGTGCCAGGGTTATTGGCCGCGCCAATTGACGGCTCGCAAGCTTCGCCGAGACCGGGCCCGCAAGTTCGTAGGGGCTCCCGGCGAAAACCGACACTCCGAGGCTGTCGTACCCGTATGTCAGGGTTAATGACCGGGGGCCCGAAAATTGGTCGGGTCGCCAAAACAACCGGAAACTCCCGAAAGCACACGGCCCGCCGGTCACAGACCGGCGGGCCGCTCACGTATCGCGCCGCTACTTCGGCTCGAGCACGTCCTTGCCGAGGAACGGCTGCAGCGCCTTCGGCACCGCCACCGAACCGTCCGGCCGCTGGTGGTTCTCGAGGATCGCCACGAGCCAGCGCGTGGTCGCCAGCGTCCCGTTCAGGGTCGCCGCCACCGCGTTCTTGCCCTGCTCGTCGCGGTACTTCACGTTGAGGCGCCGCGCCTGGAACGTGGTGCAGTTCGAGGTCGAGGTCAGCTCCCGGTAGCGGCCCTGGGTGGGCACCCACGCCTCGCAGTCGAACTTGCGCGAGGCCGAGGTGCCGAGGTCGCCGGCGGCGACGTCGATGACCCGGTAGGGCAGCTCCATCTTCTGCAGCATCTGCTCCTCATAGGACAGCAGCTTCTCGTGCTCGGCCGCGGCGTCCTCGGGCTTGCAGAACGAGAACATCTCGACCTTGTCGAACTGGTGCACCCGGATGATGCCCTTGGTGTCCTTGCCGTACGAACCGGCCTCGCGCCGGAAGCACGACGACCAGCCCGCGTACCGGCGCGGCGCGGTGAGCTCGCCGAGGTTCTCCCCCGAGTGGTACGCCGCGAGCGGCACCTCCGAGGTGCCCACGAGGTACATCTCGTCGCGTTCGAGGTAGTAGATCTCGTCGGCGTGCTCGCCGAGGAAACCGGTGCCCTCCATGGCCTCCGGGCGCACGAGCACCGGCGGGATCATCGGGGTGAAGCCGGTCTCGACCGCCTGCTGGATGGCGAGGTTGAGCATGGCGAGCTGGAGCAGCGCGCCGTCGCCGGTGAGGTAGTAGAAGCGGGCGCCGGAGGTCTTCGCGCCCCGCTCGGTGTCGAGGAGGCCGAGGGCCGTGCCGATCTCGAGGTGGTCCTTCGGGTCCTCGAGCTCGGGCTTTTCGCCGACCTCGCGCAGCACGATGTAGTCGTCCTCGCCGCCGGCGGGGGCGCCCTCGGCGACCAGGTTGGGGATGGACTTCCCGGCCGCGTCGAACGCGGCGGCGGTCGCGGTCACCTTGAGCTCGGCGGCCTTGACCTCCTCCGAGAGGGTCTTGGTGCGGTCGAGCAGCGCCTGGCGCTCCTCGGCGGCGGCGCCGGCGATCCGCTTGCCGAGGCCCTTCTGCTCGGCGCGGAGCGTCTCGAAGGACTGGAGGGCACTGCGGTGGTCGGCGTCGGCGGAGAGGAGGGCGTCGACGGCCTCGACGGAGGCACCCCTCTTGCGCTGGCTGTCGCGGTAGGCGTCCGGGTCGTCTCGCAGTGCACGCAGATCAATCACGTGACCAGATTACCGGCCAGCTCACCGCGGCCCCGAGCGCATATTGTGGGCGTGTGGCAGTCGATATGGGCGAGGCGGAATTCGAGGCGGCGGTGTCCGACGCGCTGGACGCGGTGCCGCAGGAGCTGATGGCGATGCTCGACAACGTCGTGATCCTGGTGGAGGAGGAGCCCGAGGGGCCCGAGAAGGAGCTGCTGGGGCTGTACCAGGGGACGGCGCTGACGGACCGCGGCTGGGAGTACGGCGGGGTCCTGCCCGACACGATCACGATCTACCGGGGGCCGACGCTGCGGATGTGCGCGTCGGAGGAGGAAGTGGTCGACGAGGTGGCTGTGACGGTGGTGCACGAGATCGCCCACCACTTCGGGATCGAGGAGGCCCGCCTCCACGAGCTCGGCTGGGGCTAGAATCGCATCTGCGCCGATCCACTCGTAACAGCCGCGTAAATACGAGCCGCGAGGGCTCCTACACCTCGCATCCGCAAGGCTAGACTCACCGTGTGACGACGTTTCGCATCGGAGAGGCCGCCGAACTGCTCGGGGTCTCCGCCGACACGGTCAGGCGCTGGATCGACTCCGGCCGCCTCGCCGCCACCCGCGACGAGCAGGGGCAGCGGTCGATCCCGGGCGCCGACCTCGCCGCGTTCGCGCGCGAACGGGCCGCCGCCCCCGACACGGGAGCCGGATCGTCCTCAGCCCGGAACCGCCTGCGCGGCATCGTCACCGCGATCACCAAAGACCAGGTCATGGCGCAAGTCGACCTGCAGGTCGGGCCGTTCCGGGTGGTCTCGCTGATGAGCCGCGAGGCGGTGGACGAACTCGGGCTCGAGGTCGGTTCGCTGGGAACCGCGGTCGTCAAGTCCACGAACGTGGTCGTCGAACGACCCGACCACTGAGCCCAGGAGTCCGATTGCGCACCGCCACCGTCCGCCGCCCCCTCGCCGCCATCGCGGCACTCACCACCGCGCTCCTCACCCTCACCGCGTGCAGCCCGGAAGAGGACAAGGACAACGTCCTCACCGTCTTCGCCGCCGCCTCGCTCACCAAGGCCTTCAATCTGATCGCCGACCAGTTCGAGGAGGAGCACCCCGACAGCGGCATCGTGTTCAACTTCGCCGGGAGCTCCGCACTCGCAGCCCAGATCGCCGAAGGCGCACCCGGCGACGTCTTCGCCGCCGCCGATGAGACCACGATGGCCGCCGCGGTCGACGCGGGCACCGTCGCCGACCCCGAGGTCTTCGCCCGCAACCAGCTCGTCATCGCCGTCCCCGAGGGCAATCCGGACGGCGTCACCGGCCTCCAAGACCTCGCCGACCTCTCGGTCGCGGTCTGCGCCGAGGAGGTCCCCTGCGGCGCCGCCGCCCAGACCGTGATCGCGGCCTCCGGCGCTTCGATAACCCCGTCCACCTACGAGCCTGACGTCAAGGCCACGCTGGCGAAACTCGCGATGGGCGAAGCCGACGCCGCGCTGGTCTACCGCACCGATGTCAAAGCGGCCTGGGGCGGCGTCGACGGCGTCGAGTTCCCCGAGTCCGACTCAGCCGTCAACAACTACCCGATCGCGGTGCTGGACGAGGCCGAGAACCCCAACCTCGCGGCCGAGTTCATCGCCTACGTCCAGTCCGACGCCGGCCAGACGGTACTCGAGACCGCCGGGTTCCAGCACCCATGACGCCGAGGAACGCCATGCCCGCCAAGCGAGCCCGCCGCCGCCGCGTCCCGGCCGCGCTGCTGGCACCCGCCGTGGTCGGCCTGGCGTTCCTCATCCTGCCGCTCCTGGGCCTGCTCGCCCGCGCCCCGTGGGCCGAGCTCCCCGCCCGCCTCGCCGAACCGGAAATGCTTGCGGCCCTGCAGCTCTCACTGTTCACCGCGACCGCCGCGACCGTGCTCTCACTGCTGTTCGGCATCCCGATCGCGTGGCTGCTCGCCCGCGGCGAGTTCCCCGGCCGCAGCATCCTGCGCGCCCTGGTGACCGTCCCACTCGTGCTCCCGCCGGTGGTGGGCGGCGTCGCGCTGCTGCTCGTGTTCGGCCGCAACGGGATCATCGGGTCGTGGCTCTACGAGCGGTTCGACATCACGATCCCGTTCACCACCACCGCAGTCGTGCTGGCGATGACCTTCGTGTCGATGCCCTTCCTGATCGTCTCGGTCGAAGGCGCCCTGCGCGGCGCCGACATCCGCTTCGAGGAGGCCGCCGCGACCCTCGGGGCGGGCCGGTGGACCGTGTTCACGCACGTCACCCTGCCGATGGTCGCGCCGGGCGTGCTCGCCGGCGCGGTCCTGTGCTGGGCGCGGGCGCTCGGCGAGTTCGGCGCGACGATCACGTTCGCCGGGAACTTCTCGGGCCGCACCCAGACCATGCCCCTCGCGGTCTACCTTGCGCTGCAGACGGACCTGGAGGCCGCCATCGTGCTCAGCCTGATCCTGCTCGCGGTGTCGGTGATCGTGCTGGCGTCGCTGCGCGACCGCTGGACGGCGGCCCCGTGAGCGGCGTGAAAGCGGAGGGCCTGAGCGCGCACCTGGTCGTGGACCGCGGCGGGTTCCGCCTCGACCTGCAGCTGCGCGTCGCCCCCGGCGAGACCGTGGCCCTGCTGGGCCCCAACGGCGCCGGAAAGACCACGGCACTGCGGGCCCTGGCCGGGCTCGAGCAGCTGACGGACGGACACATCGCCCTGAACGGCGAGGTCCTCGACCGGCGCGGGCAGCGGTGGGTGCCGCCGGAGGAGCGGCGGATCGGGGTGGTCTTCCAGGACTACCTGCTGTTCCCGCACCTCACGGCGATCGACAACATCGCGTTCGGACCCCGCCGGCGCGGCCTCGGCCGGGCCGAGTCCCGTGCGCTCGCCGCGGGATGGCTCGACCGGGTCGGCCTGCAGGAGTTCGGGAAGCGCCGCCCGAAGCAGCTCTCAGGCGGGCAGGCGCAGCGGGTGGCGCTGGCCCGGGCGCTCGCGACAGAACCGGCGCTGCTGCTCCTCGACGAGCCGCTGGCGGCCCTGGACGCCCGCACCCGGCTCGACACCAGGGCGGAGCTCCACCGGCACCTGACGGGCCACACGGGCCCGGCGATCGTGGTGACGCACGATCCGGTGGACGCGCTCATGCTCGCCGACCGGCTCGTCGTGGTCGAGGACGGCCGCGCGGTCCAAGAGGGCGACGCCGAATCGGTCACCGCCCGCCCGCGCACGGACTACATCGCGAGACTCGTCGGCCTGAACCTGTACCGGGGTGTGGCCGAAGGGAACCAGGTCGTCCTCGACGATGCCGGCCCCATGATCCTCGTCGCGGCCGATCCGCTGAACGGCCCGGCATTCGCAGCATTCGCGCCGAGCGCCGTCGCGCTGTATCCGGAGCGGTCCGAGGGCAGCCCCCGGAACACTTGGCGGGCAATCGTTTCGGGCGTCCACCGCCACGGCGACAACCTGCGCGTCCAGCTCGACGGCCCGCTCAAGGCCGCCGCAGACGTGACGCCCGCGGCGGCCGCCCAGCTCCGCCTCGAGCCTGGCCGCCGCGTCTGGGCGACGGTGAAGGCCTCCGAGATCCGCACCTACCCCGCCTGATCGGCTCACCACGCGCTCGGCGCTCAGGCCGCCGCGGCTGCGAGTTCGCGCTTCGGCGCCTGAGCCTGCGGCGTGCCGGCCTCGTCGTCGCGGGCCGCTCTGCGGATGGCCGGCAGGCAGGCGATCACGATCGCGATCGAGAGGAGGCCGACCGCCGCGAAGGCGACCTGCACGTCCATCACCACCGACATCGCCCCGCCCAGCAGGAACCCGATGAGCTGCGCGGCGGCCAGGCGCCCGTGGACCGCAGCGTTCGCGCGCCCCAGGAACGCCTCGGGCACCCGGCGCGCCACCGCGATGCCCAGCGCCGAGTTCTCCCCCGCGTTGAACATCCCGCCGAGCAGGTTGAGCGGCACCATGAGCAGCACCGTGAACAGCGGCATCCCCTGCCCGAAGCACACCAGCCCGACCCCGGCCAGGCACGCCATGACCATCCACGCCAGCTGCACATCACGGTCGAGCCGCCGGATCACCGCGGCCGCGATCCACGCGCCCACGACCATCCCCGCGGTCCAGCAGGCCTTGATGAGCCCGTACATGCTCTCGGTCGCGTCGTAGACCTCGCGCACCAGGAAGACGCTGAGCACGTTCACCGCGCAGAGCGCCGCGATCACCGCACTGAACGCCACGACGACCACCGTGAGCAGCCGGTCGCCGCCCAGGCTCCAGCCCGCACCGACGAGCGCCTCCTTCGCCGCGACGGGCCGGCGCATCCCACCTCGCCGCGTGCGGATGTCGCAGCACAGCAGCACCCGTGCCATCGCGCACGCCGCCGCGAGGGCGAGTGCGGCGCCGACACCGTTGGCGCCGATGAGGAACCCGGCCGCGGCGGGCCCGGCCGCCAGGCCGACGAGCGTGCCGGTCTGGACCAGCGCGACCGCTCGCGGCAGGTCCTCGCGGCTCGCCATGGTCGGGACGAGCGCGCTCACGACCGGCTGCAGGACCGCCGTCCCGGCGGCGTTCACGATGACCAGTCCGTACAGGCCGTACAGGTTGTCGGTGAACGCCATCGCGACGATCGCGGCGGTCTGCACGAGGCCGGAGACGGCCATGAGCGCGCGGCTGTCGAAGCGGTCGGCCATGCGCCCGGTGAACGGCGCGAGGAGGACCAGGGGCAGGGTCGCGCAGATGATGAGCGCGGCGATGGCGATGCCGCCGTAGCCCTCCGTCTGGAGGCGGAGGGTGAGGGCGAAGTCGGCCGTGAACATGGCGGTTCCGGCGAGGAACGCGCAGGTCGCGGCGGTGTAGACGTCCGACCAGCGGGTCCCGTCCAGGAAGGATGTGAAAGACATATTTCGAAGATACTCTTTCACACTTCGATGCGAAAGAGGTTTTTCAGATTTTTCGAAGGATTTCTTTTACATCTTCAACGGCGCTGCTCCCGATGCCTCCCAAGCAGACCCGCGTCGCCTCAGATCTTCGGGAAGAACCGGAACAGCGTGTTGAACACGTAGGTGCCGTCGCCCTCGTCGACGCCTTGCATCGCCCGCTCCGACGTGCGGTCGGCGTACTCCTGCTCCAGCTCCTGGTAGCGGCGGCTGAACTCGGCCGCCTCCTCGATCGTGAGCCGCAGGTGCGCCTGCTGCGTCAATGAGGCCTCGCGCAGCGCCGGGTCGACCTCGAACCGCTGGTCGAGCCAGCGGAGGAGGTTGCGGTCGTGCTGCTCCATGAAGACTTCGCCCATGGTCCGCTCGATGACCTTGTGGCTCTCCGGGGCGTCGTCCTCCGCGCGGATCGAGAAGCTCTGGATCTTCATGCGCCACAAGCGCTCGCGCGCGTCGCCGCGGCTGGGCGCCTCCTCGATGAACCCGGCCTTCGCGAGGGTCCGGAGGTGGTAGCTCATCGCGCTCGGCGTCATGCCCGCGACCTCGGCGATCTCGGTGGCCGTGGCCCCGTCGAACCCCGCGACCCGGCGCCCGGCCAGGAAGTCGAAGACCGCCATCCGCGCCGGGTGGGCGAGCGCCTTCATTCGCTCGGGGTCGGTGATCTTCACGTGCTCCTTGCCCATGAAGCGCGGCTTGGCCGGCGGCTCGGGCGGCAGCGGCGGTGTCGGCGGGGCCGGCACCGCGGGCCCCGCCGTCGCGCCCGGCGTGGTGCCCTCAGGACGCGAAGCAGGTGTTTCAGACATGGGTCAAGCTAACCACGCCCCGCCGCGGGGTGCGGCGACGACCGCTCGGGAAGGCCTAACCGGAGGAGGCCGCGGCGGCGTTGGCGCCGTCGCGGTTGCTCACCGCCTTGCGCGTGGCCGCGCCGGCCCAGTGGGCTTCGGCGAAGGCCTTGAGCTCCTTGCGGGACGGCCGGGTCTGGCGGTCGGGGAAGATCGTCTTCTCCAGGCGGATGGCGGCCATGAGCGACAGGAGCGCCTGCGTGCGCTCGTCGAAGGCGCGGCCGTGGCGGACGGCGGAGGCGAGCCGGGTGCGGGCGTCGGCCGTCATGCCCCGGTCGCGCGGGTGGTACCGGTTGACGGGGAAGATCCCGAGGGCTTTGCCGCGTTCGTGGCGCAGCGCGCCGGAGGCGACGAGCCCTTCGCGCACCGCCGGGACGAGGCCTTTGGAGGCCCGCTCGAGCACGCTGTGGGGCGCGCGCGGCTTGTCGGCGGCGATGGCGGCGAGGCGGGAGTCGACGACGGGGTCGCCGGTGGGGGTGGTGTCGAGGACGCGGACCTTCTTGCCGTCCACGCCGATGCGTCCGGCGAGCGCGAGCTCGTACAAGACCGCGCCGCCGAGGCCGAGGTCGAGGTAGCCGCCGGCCCGGCCGTTCGCGCCTTCGTGCGAGAGCAGCGCCAGCTCTTCGAGCAGTGTCGACATGCTTTCAGCGTAAGCCGGGTGCGCTCGCCGCGCGACAGCGTAAGCCGGTCGTCGCGCCTGCGGCACGACTCATGCGCCTTCGCGGCGGAGGCGGTCGAGCCAGGCGGCGGCGTCGGCGAAGTCGGCGTCGCTGAGGCCGGCGGGCGGCGGGACGGGCTTGTCGGAGTGGTCGCGCGGGTAGGAGCCGAGGTAGCGGACGTCGGCGCAGATGCGGCGCAGGCCCGTGAGCGCCTCGCCCATGCGGGCGTCGGCGAGGTGGCCGGTGCAGTCGAGGAAGAACGCGTACCGGCCCAGGCCCTCGCCGGTGGGGCGGGACTCGATGCGGGTGAGGTTGATGCCGCGGATGGCGAACTCGGTGAGCACGCCCAGGAGCGCGCCGACCCGGTCGTAGTCGATGTAGACGACCAGGGAGGTGATGTCGTTCCCGCTCGGATCGGGCGGGCTGGTGGGGCGCACGACGTGGACGAAGCGGGTCGCGGCGTTCGGGTTGTCGCCGATGTCGAAGGCCTGCACGGGGAGTCCGACGGCCTCGGCGGCGAACGGCGGGCACACGGCGGCGTCGAACTCGCCGCCAGCGGCGCGCTGGGCGGCCTGGGCGGTCGAGAGGGCCTGGTGGACGACGGCGTCCGGCAGCTCGCGGCGCAGGTACTTGCGGACCTGGGCGAGGGCGACGGGCATCGAGGCGACTGTGGTGATCTCGCCGACGGGCTTCTCGGAGGCGAGCACGAAGGTGACCGGGAGGACGACCTCGCCGACGATGACGAGCGGGTCGCCGCCCACGAGCTCGTCCACCGTGACGGTGACGGTGCCCTCCTGAGAGTTCTCGATCGGCACGAAGCCCGCGTCGACCTCGCCGCGGCGCACGGCGTCGAGGACCTCGAAGATCGAGGACATCGGTGTGGCGGTGGCGGTCTTGGCGGCGGGCAGTCGGCGGAGCGCGGCCTCGGTGAAGGTCCCGCGCGGCCCGAGATAGGCGAACTCCATGGGGCAACGCTAGCAAGGCGGGCCGGGCAGGGGCCGCGAGCTGCGCTTCTGCCCGGGCGGTCGCGGCAGCAATGAGACGGCGATCTCAACCGCGACCCGCCGTAGACGGGCTTCCCGCTGTCCCGTATGCTTGTCGAGCCCAAGCGGAATTCCGCGGTGGTAAGCACAGGGAAATCGAAGTGCGGCTCTCAAGGCCGTATGACAGGATCACTGAGCGCCCCCATCGTCTAGCGGCCTAGGACGCCGCCCTTTCAAGGCGGTAGCACGGGTTCGAATCCCGTTGGGGGTACGGCCCAGACGCGGCTCCGGTCACACGGAGAGCGCCTGGTATAAATATAGAGGTCTTAACGGCCTTGTAGGACACGCAAGTGTTCGACCAAGGTCCCGTAGAGCAGCTAGGAGTGCTCGCCACCCTGTCAAGGTGGAGGTCGCGGGTTCAAATCCCGTCGGGACCGCAGTACAGAAAGCCCGCCGATTCGTCGGCGGGCTTTTTCGTGCCCTGTACAGCTCGGGATTCACCGGGATGTCGCCCTCGAACGGCAGGGCGAGCGAGGTCGACGGAGGTCGCGGGCGCTCGGCAACCTGGTGGACACTTCGGACCGAGAGCCGTGCCGGGCCGGTTCGCCAGGGCCTCGCTGGGCTTCGGCAGGAGCGGCGGCCGATGGTGATCCCGGGATCATGAGCGGATTTCAAGGCGCGTTCACCGTGGGTTCATTTTCTTCGTTAACCTTGTGATGTATGACGAATAGTGACCCTGTTCCGCTCGTTGACACCGGTTTGCCACCCGACCGGTATCTCGATCGGGAAGAGAGCTGGCTGCGGTTCAACGGCCGGGTGCTGCGCCTGGCGCAATCCCCTGAACTGCCCCTGCTCGAACGGGTCCGCTTCCTCTCGATCTTCTCCAACAACCTCGACGAGTTCTTCATGGTCCGCGTCGCCGGGCTCATCCGCCGCCTCGCCACCGGCCTGCCCGTACGCACCTCCTCGGGCCGCTCGCCCCACGCCGTCCTCACCCGCATCGCCGGCCTCGCCCACCAGATGAGCATCGAGCACGCCGAGTACTTCCGCGACGAGATCGCCCCGCTCCTGGCCGAGGAGGACATCGCGATCGTCCGCTGGGACGACCTCGAGGAGGTCGAGCAGGCCCGCATGCACGAGCTGTTCCGCACCCGCATCTACCCCGTGCTCACCCCGCTCGTCGTCGACCCCGCCCACCCCTTCCCCTACATCTCCGGGAACTCCCTCAACCTCGCCGTCCAGGTCCACGACCCCCGCAACGGCACCACCCGCTTCGCGCGCGTCAAGGTCCCGCCGCTGCTCTCGCGGTTCATGGCCGTCGCGCCCGGCCGGTTCACGCCCCTCGAGGACGTCATCGCCGCGCACATCGCGCAGCTGTTCCCCGGCATGGACGTGCTCGGGCACCACACGTTCCGCGTCACCCGCAACCAGGACCTCGAGATCGACGAGGACATCACCGAGAACCTCCTCCAGACTCTCGAGCGCGAACTGCTGCGCCGCCGCTTCGGGCCCGTCGTGCGCCTCGAAGTGGAGGACACCATCGACGCGAAGGTCCTCGACCGGCTCATCGCCGAACTCGGTGTCGACGAGCAGGTCGTCTACAAGCTGCCCGGCCCGCTCGACCTCGCCGGGCTCGACGCGATCGCCGACCTCGATCGGACCGAGCTGAAGTACCCGCGGTTCCGGCCCTCGGAGAAGGTGCTGCCGCCGGACGCCGACCTGTTCGCCGTGATGCGCGACCGGGACGTGCTCGTCCACCACCCCTACGACTCGTTCACCGCCTCGGTCGAGCGGCTCATCGAGGAGGCCGCCGCGGACCCGAAGGTCCTGGCGATCAAGCAGACCCTGTACCGCACCAGCGGCAAGTCCCCCATCGTCGACGCGCTCATCAGCGCCGCCGACGCCGGGAAGCAGGTCGTCGTCGTCGTGGAGATCAAGGCCCGCTTCGACGAGCAGGCCAACATCGACTGGGCGCAGAAGCTCGAGCAGGCCGGCTGCCACGTCATGTACGGCATAGTGGGCCTCAAGACGCACTGCAAGCTCGCGCTGGTCGTGCGGCAGGAGGCCGACGGGACCCTGCTGCGGTACAGCCATGTCGGGACCGGGAACTACCACCCGACCACGGCGCGGCTCTACGAGGACGTCGGCATCCTCACCACCGACCCCGAGGTCGGCGAGGACGTGAACGCGATCTTCAACCACCTCACCGGGTTCTCGCGCGACGAGGACTTCCACCGGCTGCTCGTCGCCCCGCATTCGCTGCGGCCCGGCCTGATCGAGCGGATCGACCGCGAGATCGAGAACCACCGCAACGGCCTGCCCGCGCGGCTGCGCTTCAAGTGCAACTCGCTCACCGACGAGGGCATCATCGACGCCCTGTACCGGGCGTCCCGGGCCGGCGTCCCCGTCGACCTGTACATCCGCGGCATCTGCGCGCTGCGGCCCGGCGTCCCGGGGCTCTCGGAGACCATCCGGGTCAGGAGCGTCCTGGGGCGCTTCCTGGAACACTCCCGGGTGTACGTCTTCGAGAACGGCGGCGATCCGGAAGTATGGTTGGGCAGCGCGGACCTCATGCACCGCAATCTCGACCGCCGCGTCGAGGTGCTCGTCCGGGTCGAGGGGGACGCCCACCGCGCGCAGCTGACCTCGCTGCTCGACCGCGGCATGGACGCCGACATCCGGACCTGGCGGCTCGGCCCGCTGGGGCTGTGGACCCGCCAGCGCAGCGGGGGCGACCTCCAGGAACAACTCATGCAGGAGCACCGTTGATGCAACCCGAGATCTTCGCCGCCGGCGCCGTCCTGTGGCGCCAGGCCGAGAAGGGCCCCGAGCTGGCCCTCATCCACCGGCCCAAGTACGGCGACTGGACGTTCCCGAAGGGGAAGCTGAAGCGCGGCGAGCACCTGCTCGCGGCCGCGCAGCGCGAGGTCTTCGAGGAGACGGGCATCCGCCCGGTGCTCGGCCGCCCGCTCGCACCCTCCTTCTACGACAAGGAAGGCAAGCTCAAGCGGGTCGACTACTGGTGCGCCACACCGGCATCGGACGATGCCGTGGACGAGGCGGTCGACCCGCGCGAGGTCGACGAGCTCGAATGGGTCCCGCTCGCTGACGTCGCCGAGCGGCTGACCTACGAGCGCGACCAGCCGGTGCTGGCGGACTTCAAGCGCCTCAACGCGCGCGAGACCGTGCCGCTCGTCTTCGTGCGTCACGCGATTGCGATGTCCAAAGCGGACTGGTTCGACCAGGACGAGCTGCGGCCCTTGAACCAGCGGGGCCGAGAACGGGCCCAGCAGCTCGAGGTGCTCCTGGCCGCGTACCCCACGGGTGCGGCCTACACCTCGACGAGCGCCCGGTGCCTGGAGACGCTGCTGCCGTACTGCGCCGCCGAGGCGGTCGCAGTGACGGGGCTGCCCGAGTTCACCTTGGGCACGAGCAAACCCGCCGAGGTCGCCGCCCGCCTGGACGAGATCATCGCCTCCGGCAAGCCCGCAGTCGTCTGCGGCCACGGCGAGCACATCGACGAGATGATCACCTACGTGAGCGGCCGCCTGGGCTCACCGACCCTTTTGGACCCCTTGGAAAAGGGCTCCTTCGTGGTCTTCCACACCGCCGACGGCGAACTGGTGGCGACCGAGCACCACAACTGAGTTACTCGAACAATCTGTCGGTTTTCCGACAAAGGCGCGTCTTCGGGGATGCCGCACTCGTTTCACGGGAGTACCACGAAACGAAGGGAATCCCCCGATGCCAGGAGATGCGCACGAGCTCATCGTGCAAGCCATCCAAGACGAGCCGCTCACGGCGGCTTGGCTGATGGACCTCGCCGACAAGGACTGTCGGGTCGCCGTCTGCACCGGCGCCCAGACACGTTCGGCTCCATGGGAAGGACCGAGCGGCGAGCCGATGTCGTCGTGACCTTGTCGTTCCCGAACGAGGACGACCGTATGGTCATCGTCGAGGTCCAGAACGAATGGAAGAACGAGAAGCACTACCGGCTGCCGGGTTACATGACCCGAGCCTTCGAGGACCACAGGTTGCCGATCGAGCTGTTGCTCGTCTGTCCTGACGACACCGTGGCCCGGAAGTACCGGAAGGGCATCCGGCTCGGCCCGGACAACACCATCACCGTGCATTCGGTCGGGATGTCGGACTTCCCCGAGGACCCCGACGCGGACCTGCTGCCCACGGCGGCGGCCGCTGTGGTGATCGCAGCCTTCGGCAAGGCCCCGAACGGGCGCAAAGCCGAACTGTTCATCTCGACACTCGACCACCGCCTCGGTACCATCGAACCAGGGCGAGCGGCCGATTACATCAAGTCTCTGCTCACGATTCTGGAAGACGAGCCCGCCCGAATGCTGGAGGAACTCATGCGCACGCAGACCCGCCCGTACCACTCCGAATACAGCGACAGCCTGCTCGAGCAGGGCGAGGTCCGATACGCTAGGCGCGCGCTAGTGCGCTACCTCGAAAGCACTCCGACCGGGCTTACGCATGAGCAGCGGCAGCAGATCGAGCGCTGCGCCGATCTGCGGATGCTCGACTCCTGGCTCGACAAGGCTTACCAACAACAGAGCGGCGAGGGCCTGTTCGAATAATGCGCATGCGAATGGGGGCGCTGGGCCGATTGGTCCCGCGCCCCCTTTTCGCTTGCAGCTAGCGGGTCAGGCGGATGGTGTCGATGTAGATGCCTCCGCTGCGGAAGACCAGGTAGAGGTCTTGGGTGCCTTCGGCGTTCTGGAGCGGTGCGGTGACGTCGGTGAAGGACTGGAAGCCGGCCGTCTTGGGGACCTCGACCTCGGCGAGGAGGGGGCCGTCGGGGGCGGCGGCTCGGACCTCGATCACACGGTTTTCAGGAGCACTGTCGGCGAGGTCGGCCCAGTCGGCGGTGGTGGTGGCGGTGCGCAGCTCGATGCCGGTGGCGCCGTCCAGGACCGCCTTGGTGAAGCCCACGTGGCTGCCGGCCCGGCGGGAGCCGGTCGAGTGGTAGCCGCCCTCGCGCTTGAGGGTGTGGAGCTTCGCGACCTCCCAGTAGGTGAGGCCTTCGGCGATGGTCGCCTTCTCCCAGACGTTGGCCGTCTCCGAGAGGTCGAGTTCGGCGATGGCCTCGCCCTCGATGCGGACCTGGGCCTGCGGGCCGTCGTCGCCGATCGTGAACCGGTAGTCGCCGGTCTCGACGATCCGCTTGCCGCGCACCACGTCCCACACGAACAGGGTCTGCGGGTCGACCTCGATCTCGACGCGGCGGGTCTCGCCGGGCTCGATGCCGCGGGCGCGGGTGAAGCCCGCGAGCTGCCGCTGGGGGGCCCGGTCGCCGTACGCGGATTCGGTGATGCGGGCGAAGAGGAGCACGACCTCGTCGGAGGTCCGCTCCCCCGCGTTCGTGACGTCCACAGTGGCGGTGAACGGCTCAGCGGCGTCCGCGGTGGCGGGGACCTGGAGGTCGCCGTACTCGAAGTCGGTGTAGCTCAGACCGTGTCCGAAGCCGTAGGTCGCCTCGGCCTTGGAGTAGCGGTAGGTCAGCCCCGCCGCGATCACGTCGTACTCGAGCATGTCGACGTCGCTGACGCGGAACGCCTCGGCGCGCGGGCCCGCCTTCGGGAGCGAGGACGTGTCCGGCAGCCAGGTCGAGGTGAGCCGCCCGGCCGGCGAGTAGTCGCCGGCCAGGGCCTCGGCGAGGGCGTCGCCGAGGGCCTGCCCGGCGTGGGAGGTGTAGAGGATCGCGGCCACGTTGGGGTCGGCGGCGATATCGCCGATCGCCAAGGGGTAGGCCGAGACCACGACGACGACGGTGCGGCCGGGCTTGGCGGCGGCGACCTCGCGGACGAGGTCGGCCTGGCGCGGGGCGAGGTCGAGGCCGGGGCGGTCGAAGCATTCGCGGGCATTGACCATCGGGTGGTTGCCGACGAACACGACGGCCCAGTCCGCTTCGGCCGCAACGGCTGCGGCGGCTTCGGGACCGTTCTCCCAGAGCGTTTCGGTGAGGATCGGGTCGGCGGCGCCCTTGGTCAGCGGCAGCGAGCCGTCCTCGGCGAGGCGCACGTGGAACGGGCCGTCGGCTTCGGCGGGAACGTGGTTCACGCCGAACAGCTCGACGGCGCCTTCAACAGCGGTGCCTTCGACAGCACTGTCACCAGTGGGCCGGTAGTGGAGGTTCTGGTGGGTGAACCAGGCGTCGCCGTCCTCCATCTCGGTCTCGACGGCGACGAGCCGCGGTCCGCCGCCGCCGGAGGCGCCGGCCTGGTTCTCGAAGGAGGCCGGGCCGTCGTTCTGGTGCAGGAGGTTCGCCTGCACGAACCTGCCGGTGGCGGTGTGGCGGAACATGTGCTGCTCGTGCGCCCAGTCCCAGACCTCGAAGGTCTCGGTGTCGCCGAGCGTCTCAGCGGCGGCGACGAGCGCCCCGTTCTCGGCGACAGTGACGAACTTCCCGGCGGCCTGCCACGCGACGGTGTCGTTGCCGCTGTGGTGGGCCACCCGTACGAACCGCTCGCGCAGGGCCTGGAGCGGGCTGGGGCGGCGCTCGGCGGGCACGGTGGGGCTGTAGAAGTCGCGGAGGTTGAGGTCGGCGAGCGGGCCGACGACGGCGATGCTCGCGGTCGACGGCAGCGGCAGGGCCGCATCGGTGTTCTTGAGGAGCACGAGCTGCTCCTGGGCGGCGCGGTGCGCGAGCGCGATGTGCTCGGGCCGGTCCTGCGGGTGCGGGTCAGCCGGGATCAGGTTGTACTCGCAGGCGTCGCCGTCGAGTTTGCCGGTGCGGACGAGGAAGTGGAGCCAGTCGCGAACCGATCGATCCACATGGGACATGGTGACGCCGAGGAGCCCGCGGCGCACGGCCTCGCCCGCGTTGGGCACGAACGGCAGCTCGGACCCGTCGTGGAAGTGGGAGACGCCGGCGTGGAGCATGAGCGCCGAGGCGTAGACGCCGATCTCCTCGATGCCCTCGATCGCGTGGCCCGCCTCGGCCGCGAGGCCCTGCGGGTAGGGCACGTCGCCACGCGGGTCGACCTGCCAGGTGTCCCACGGCTCGCCCTTGGTGGTGTGCAGGTTGACGCCGTCCCAGCCGTCGGGCAGGAAGAAGAACACGCCGTCCTCGGTCCACTCGGAGCGCAGCGTCTCCAGCAGCGGCGAGACGATCGAGGGCACGCCGTTGACGTTGTTGTACGCGGTCATCGCGCCCATCACCGCGCCCGCCTCGACGGGCATCCGGTACGGCACGACCTGGTACTCGTGGAACGCCCGCACGCCCATGGACGAGGAGCCCTGCGCGCGGTGCCACTCGTGGCTGTAGCCGAGGAAGTGCTTCATCTGCGGGAAGGTCTTGACGTACTCGGGGTGGCGCCCGCGCAGGCCCCACGCGTACGCGGTGGTCATGGCGCCGACGTGGAGCGGGTCCTCGCCGAAGCCCTCCTCGAAGCGCCCCGCGAGGGGGTTCGAGCGGATGTCGGCGACCGGCCCGAACGAGGCGTGCACGTCGGTGTCGCGGGCGCGCACCTCGTGGGCGACGGCCGCGCCGACGGCCTCCATGAGCTCGGTGTCCCAGGTCGCGCCGAGGCCGATGGCCTGCGGGAAGAACGTCGCGTCGGGCTTCTTGCCGGAGGAGTGCAGGACCTCGTTGAACTCGTTGCTGTGGGCCGGGAGGGTGTAGCCGTCGGCGAGGACGGTCTCGGGCACGCCGTTGAGGCACGCGAGCTTCTGCTCGTCCGTCATGAGGGCGAGGATCGCCTCCACGCGTTCGGCGACAGGCCTGGTCGGGTCGAGGTACACGGGAGCGGTCATGCTCGTCCTATCGGTCGGAGTCGGTACCCACGACATTACGACGGGCGACCAGACAAATTCAAGTCGGTATCCCGATCCGCGCCCGGAACCTTGCTGGCCGACCGCGCACTCTCCCGTTCGTTACGATTCCTCTCATGAGCCCCGGCCCCCAAGGAACTTCGCTCGGCGTCGATTTCGGCACCTCGCACACCATCGCGGTCGTCCGCCGCGCCGACGGGAGCCTCCGGCCCCTGCTCTTCGACGGCGCGCCGCTGATGCCCTCGGCGGTGTGCGCCGACGCCGACGGCGGCCTCCTCGTGGGCCGCGACGCCGTCCACGCGGGCCGCCGCCACCCCGAGCGCTTCGAACCCAACCCCAAGCGCCTCATCGACCGCCCCTCGACCCTGCTCGGCGAGCGCGAATACCCGATCCCCGCGCTCATCGGGGCGGTCCTGGACGCCGTCGCCGCCGAATGCCGCCGCGTCGTCGGCCGGCCCTCGGAGGTCACGCTCACCGTGCCCGCCGAATGGGGCCCCGCGCGCCGCCAGGTGATCGAGGAGGCCGCCGCCCGCTCCGGCCTCGGCCAGGTGCGGCTCGTGCCCGAACCGGTCGCCGCCGCGACCTACTACGCGGAGGCGCTCAAGCACCGCATGGCCGTGGGCGCCTCGATCGTGGTCTACGACCTCGGCGCGGGCACCTTCGACGCCAGCGTGGTGCGCCGCACCGAGCACGGCTTCGAGACCGTCGCCCTCGACGGACGGAACGACCTGGGCGGCTTGGACATCGACGCGGCGCTCATCGAGCACCTCGGCACGACCTACGGCGACCGCGACGGCTGGAAGCGCCTCGTCAACCCCTCCACTGTGGAGGACCGACGCCACTTCCGGGAGTTCCAGGAGGAGGTGCGCGGCGCCAAGGAGCGCCTCTCGCGCCACCAGCAGTCGGATATCGCGATCCCGATCCTGGACGTCGAGGCGCACCTGACCCGCACCGAGCTCGAGCAGATCGCCCACCCGCACCTCGAGCAGACCATCCGCGTCACCCAGGCCGTCATCCGCGCCGCCGGGCTCGACGTGGCCGCCAGCGCGGGCGTGTTCCTCGTGGGCGGCGCGAGCCGGATGCCGTTGGTGGGCACCATGCTCCACCGCTCGCTCGGCCTGGCGCCGACGGTGCTGGACCAGCCTGAGGTGGTCGTCGCCGAGGGCAGCGTGCTGTGGACGCAGGCCGGGCAGCACTCGACCACGTTCCCGCTCACGCGGCCCGCGCAGCAGGGCGGTTTCGCCCCCGCACCGTTCACCCCGGCGGTCGCGAACCTGGCGCCGCCGTCACCGCAGACCGCGCCTCCGCCCGCGATGCAGGCGCCGCCGCAGACGGCGCCGGCGTACCAGCCCGTGCCGCAGTACACGCCCTCCCCGCAGCAGGAGCAGACCCCGCCCGAATCGAGGGCGGCTGAGTCGAACGCAGAGCCGAGCCCGGTCTACCGCAACCTGCCGCCGCAGACGCGCGGCCCGCAGTTCACGCCGCCGCTGTCGGTCGACGGCGGCGACGAGGACGAGCCGCCGCGCACCGAGGAGCAGCGGCAGCGCGCCAAGAAGATCGGCCGGCGCGGCATCGTCGCGTTCATCCTCGTCGACATCCTCATCATCGCGGGCCTGGCCTGGTACTTCAACTACAACAACGACCCGTTCGACAACGAGGCGTACGACGCTGGCGGCGGTGACGGCGACGGCACCGTCCGGACCTTCGATCCCGACTGGTCGGAGAACGACGCGGGCGCGCTCGTCAGCAGCATCAATTACACCCATGACGGCACCGTGGAGTCCTTGGCGTTCCTCGACACCGAGGACGGCCCGCTGCTGTTCTCCAACGGCGCAGACGGCTCCATCGACCTGTGGGACCTGACCGACGGTTTCCTCATCGACGAGTACTGGCCAGAGGGGTGGGACGCCACCGAGCTGTGGGCCGCCACGGGCTCCGACGGCCAGCCGATCATGATCGCGATCGACGCGAGCGGCCTGCCGTACGTGTGGACCCCGTCGACGCAGGACTTCGTGGAGGCCGGGACGCCCGAGATGATCGCGGAGGGGGCGGAGATCGCCTACTTCCGGCCCGGCACCGACGAGGGCAACCCCGTGCTGACCCTGGTGAGCGACACCGAGTTCGAGGTCTACGACCTCGAGGAGCAGACCACGGTCGCGCACCACCCGGTCCCCGACGGCTACGCCTACGCGCGGTTCTACACGTCCGCGGACCAGTCCTACACGTCCCTCGTCGCGATCGACTCGGAGCAGCACCTGGACGACGTCGACATGTACGAGGGGATCGCCAGCGGCATGCCGTACACCGCCGAGGACTGGGAGGGCAAGACCGTCGAGGCGTTCGGCGTCGTCTACTACTGGGGCTCGCCGCACGCGATGGCGTACGGCGACGACGGGATGCTGCACTTCTGGGACCTCGAGGGCCAGGCCGCGTCGTACGCGCCGGCCTCCTACGCGGACCTCGGCTCGGAGTACCACTTCGAGCTCGTGGACAGCGAGTACGGGGTCTCGCTCATGTCGATCGACTCTGAGGGCGTCGCCCAGTCCGTCAGCCTCGAAACATCGGATACCGTTTACTTCGACTCGCCCGGGTACGTCCCGACCGAGCTGGTCCAGGTCCTGATCGAGGGCCGCTCGTTCGCGGCGACCGGCGACGACCAGGGCAACATCCGATTCTGGAGTCTGGGGAATTGATCTTCTTCATCATCGCGGCCGCGATCGTCGCCGCCGCCACCGCGTACAGCCTGTGGGCGCTGGGCCAGGAGCACCGGATCGAGACCGAGCTGCACCTCGACGCGCGCGCGAACGAGGTGTGGGCGGTGCTCTCGGACTTCCCGGCGTACGGCGAGTGGAACCCGTTCATCACCGAGATCTCGGGGGTCCTCGCCGAGGACGACCGCCTCCAGGTGACCCTGACGCAGCCGAACGGGAAGACCAACCGGTTCAGGCCGCGCGTCCTGCGCGTCTCGCCGGCCCGGCAGATCCGCTGGCTCGGCAAGCTCGGCCCGGGCGGTCTCTTCGACGGGGAGCACTACTTCGTGCTCGAGCCGCAGACGGACGGCACCACCAGGCTCACTCACGGCGAGCGGTTCACCGGCGTCCTCGTGCCGCTCATGAAGTCGCTCCTGGCCGAGACCGAGCAGGGCTTCAACTCGATGAACACCGCGCTCGAAGGCCGCCTCAAGATGCTCGACGACTGAACGGCGGCCCGCCGAAGCGGTCCGCCGTTCATGATCGATATCAGCAGAGGGCCCGCGCCGCCATGGAGCGGGCCGCTCGTCGTGCTTTAGAGGATGCCCGCACCCGCGAGCTCGGTGACGCCGGCGACCGAGTCCGCAACACCTTCGGAGGTGGTGTTGCCGACCAGTCCGCCGACCACGGGAAGCCCGCCGGTCACGCCGCTCACCGCGTCGAGGCCGGGGACGGCCGGGAGGGCCTCTTCGTTGAGGTCCACGTTGGAGGCCTCGGTGGTCGAGAGCTCCTTGTGGCTGTCGTGGTGGTCGTGGCCGCCGGGGATCTCGGCGTCCGAGCCGCCGTCGCACGAGGCGGTGGCGTGGCCGAGGATCGCGATGGCGTTGCCGCACACGTTGACCGGGGCCTGGATCGGGGCGAAGATCTGGTTGCCGTTGCCGAGGCCGACGTTGTCCTGAGTGGTCAGGTTGCCCGCGCCGGAGTAGTCGGCGTCGGCGCCGCCCTCGCAGCCGGCGTCAGATGCACCGCCGACGGCGACGGCGTTGCCGCAGGCGTTGATCGGCGCCTGGATCGGCGCGAGCAGCTGGTTGCCGGACAGGGCGCCGTAGTTGCCCTGGGTCAGCGTGTCGGACTCGGTCTTGCCGGACTCGGCGGTGCCGGACTCGACGTCCGCGTGGGAGCCGCCGGTGGACCAGCCGCTGGCGACGCCGCCGACGGCGGCGGCGATGCCGCTGATGTCGGTGGGGGCCTGCACCGGGGCGAACGCCTGGTTGCCGTTCCCGAGGCCGGTGTTGTTCTGCGTGGTCAGGTCGCCCGCACCGTCGAAGTCGGCGGTGGCGCCGCCTTCGCAGCCCGCCGAGGCGGTGCCGAGGACGGCCGCGGCGACGCCGCAGATGTTGATGGGCGCCTGGATCGGCGCGACGACCTGGTTGCCCGACACGGCGCCGACCTGGTCCTGCGTGGTGACGTCAGGGCCCGAAGCCTGGGCGGTGCCGACACCGGCGACGAGGACGACCCCCGTTGCGACGAGGCCGGTCTGCGCGGTCTTGAGTGCCCATGAGTTATTCACGAAGTCTCACCTTTCAGGGAAATGGTTCTTGCTGTTCCATCACGTATCCCCCGTGAAGCTCCGTGGTCTCGAAAACTTGTTCACGTCCGGCAGGCTGGGTCCCGCGGGTGGACGAGGTGCTTTGAGACCGGGAGAGTCTTGTCTTGCTGCTTCTTGCGTGGTACTGCCTTGCTCGGCCGGTTAGGCCGCCCGGGCCGGTCGGTGCATGACGCACCGCGCGGACCGCTCGCGAGCCGCGGCTGTGCACCGCTGCGGAACTTCTCGAGCCGTTCGCGTCGGACCCGGGCGGGCCCTTCGACCGTGTCTTCTACCGTGGTCCGCAGCGCGCCTGGCGAAGCGCGCGCCGCAGGTTCGCGGTGTGTTCGCCGCCCTTAGAAGGGCAGCGGGACCGGCAGGCCGCCGCCGAGGCCCGAGAGCAGGTCGGTGACCGGGTTGCCCGCGGGCTCGTCCTGGTCGTCGGTCCTGTCCTTGACCTGGTCCTTGACCTGGTCGGCGACGTTGTCGCCCTTGGCTTCCGCGTCGGGACCGGAAGGCAGGAGGGCGCTCACGCCGGGGATCGAGTCCACTGCGTTCAGGCCGGGAACCTTGTCGGTGACCTTGTCAGTGACGCCGCCGGCGATGCCGGTCACGGCGTCGGGAGACACCGGAAGCCCCCCGAGGGCTTCCGGAGTCGTGGTGACGAGGTCGCCGGTCGATTCCGGAACCTCGGTGTCGGCGGCCTGGGCCGCCGTTCCGGCGAGCAGCAGAGCCCCCGTGGCGAGTCCTCCGACGAGGCCCGCTGTACGCAAAGTGCGCATTTTCATCTGCTTCGTTGCCTTTCTCTGTACCTCACGGACATTGGTCGACGGCTGGGGAAGCAGCGCGAATCGACCGCCGTGCGGTGCAAGATCGCTGAATTGTCAGTGGTCGTCCAGCGGCTCGAGGCAGTGCGGTCGCCGGAGGCGTCGCTGCTGCCGACTGCGGACCTCAGCCGCGACCTGGCCGGCTGGATCGCCGGCGAGTCGAGGACCGCGCTCGCTGTCCATTGGGCCGGTGACACTGCGGCCCGGCCGCTGTGACGCGGCCACACTGACTAACTGGAGAGGCTCGGGTGCGGTTACGCCCAGACGCGAAGAAATTCGAAAACATTGCACCGTTGCGCACCGCAAATGCGTGCATGACTCATATGTCGGCCCCGGCACGCGAAGCGGCCCTCCACCCGAGGCACTGCCAAAGGTGAAGGGCCGCAACCCGAAAGCGTGAGAACCGGCTACTGCACGCGGCGCAGGATCATCGTGTCCGAATGCCCCGCGTCCCCGTTCTCGCCGTCGCCGCCCCGCTTCTTGCGGATGAGCTTGATGGTGCGCGCCACCACGAACCACAGGAACAGGAGGCCGATGACGCCGACCACGATCTTGCTGAGCAGACCCGAGTACTGCTCGATCACCGGCTGGATCGTCGGCCCGAACCCGAAGCCCAGCCCGACCCAGATCCCGTTCCAGATCACCGAGCCCACGAGCGTGTAGCCCGTGAACTTCCAGAACGGCATCTTCTCGATCCCCGCCGGCACCGAGATCGCGCTGCGCACCAGAGGCAGGCACCGCCCCGCCAGGACCGCGACGCCGCCCCACCGCGCGAACACCTTCTCCGAGCGCTCGAAGTCCTTGAGCTCCAGCAGCGGGAACTTCTCGAAGATCCACCGCGTCCGCTCGCGCCCGAACGCGTACCCGACGTAGTAGAGGATGTACGCGCCCACCATCGAACCGATCGCGGCGAACAGCATCACGAGCCAGAAGTTCATCTGCTCGTCCCAGGCGAGGTACCCGGCCACGGGCAGGATCAGCTCAGAGGGAATGGGAGGGAACACGGACTCGATCGCGAGGGCGATGCCCACCCCGACCTCGCCGAGATCGGTCATGAGGCCGAGCACCCACTGGATCAGGTCGCCCTGCCCCTCGGCCTCAGGTATCTCAGTCGATGCGGTGGCCAGTGCCAGGCCTTGGCTGAGGAAGTTGGTCACGCCGCCAGCGTAACCGGCTCACTTTCGCCCCCGCCTCGGTCGTCTGACCGAGATCGCCCCGCCCTGAACGGCCGTTCGGCGGACTCCCCGCGGCCAGGTGTCGCAGGGCGTGCGGAGCCGGGCCATACTTAGTGGTAATTCCGCGCTTCTTACGGCTCGCACGCCCGGTGACGGGCCGTTCAGCGCACGCGGATCGCAGTTGAGGGGGGCTTCGATGAGTCGCACGGTCGGGCCGTACACCGATGTCACGACCGCGCGCGTCGAAGGCGCCTACGAGCTCTGCGAGGGCCTCGACGAGAACGCCCGGCCCGTGCAGATCCTCACCCTCGGCGCCACCTCCTCCAAGGACCCCGCCCGCCGCGGCCTCCTCTCCGACACCGTCGCCTGGGCCTACGCCACCGCCGGACCCGAGGACGCCCCGATCCTCGTCGCCGACCTCGAAGCCGAGCAGCCCTACGTGGTCGTCCTGCGCGACGCCCGCCTGCGCGGCGCCGACCGCATCATGGACCGGCTCCTCGCCCTCGGCCCCGCCACCGGGCCGCTCCCCGTCGGCCCCGCCGCCGCGGCCCAGCGCGCCGCCCACCAGCTGGCCGCCGCCCAGCGCTCCGCCGCCCCCGCCTCGCCCGCAGGCGTCTCCGGGCCGCCTTCGCCGCCGGCCTCGGCGAACGCTCGCGGAGCCGAAAATGCAGTATGGTCGCCGCCGGTCGTCATGATCGCCGCCCCCAAGAAGCCCTCGCAGCTCAAACCGATCCTCATCGGCATCGGCTCCGTGGTCGTCGCCCTCGCCCTCGTCGTCGGCGTCTGGGCCGTCCTCTCCCGCCCCGGCGGCGACGGCTCCGACGGCACCGCCGAAGCCCCCACGACCGCCGCGGTCGACGGCGTCTCCCAGGCCCCCGCCGCCGAACCCACCGAAGGCACCGCCGGCAACGAAGTGCCCCAATGGGACGAAGGCGCCCCCGCCGAACGCGTGGGCGGCAGCGCCTACGCCGCCGACGACGCCACCGCCACGTTCACAGCCGCGAACTGGCCCTTCGCCTTCAAAGTGCCCGCCGACTTCACCTGCACCCACGACGGCCCCACCGCCGTCTGCACCGCCGACGGCGGCGAATCCGAGATCAGTGTCGGCTGGATCCCCTGCGAAGGCGACTGCCCCCGCTCGGCCCGCAAGATGATGCGCGAAGCCCTGCCCTACCAGCCGCTCGACGAGATGGCCAACGAGATCGCCTACGCCGAGCGCGACGAGGTCTACGGCCGCTGGCGCGGCTCCCTGAGCGTCTTCGTGACCGAGGCCGAGGGCACCTTCCAAGCCTGGGCCACCGCCGACATTGCCGCCGAACGCGAAGAGGAAGGCTGGCACGTCTTCAACGACGTCCTCAGCCAGGCGCTGTCCAAAGCCGCCGAATAACGCGGTCAAGCGCCCTCGCGCTCGTCCCAGCTCCGCAGCGCCGCCTCGATGATCTCCGTCGACGACGGCGCGGACTGCGACACCGCCGGACCCAGCGCGTGCTCGGCCAGCACCTGGCCGTACGACTCGCCCTTATAAGAGCGCAAGAGGTTCTGCGCGGCCTCGCGCTCGGCCTCGCCCAGGTCGGCGCGGGTCAGCATCGGGTACTCGAACTGCCCGACCTGCGCCGCGCCCACGGGGGCCTGGAGATCGGGGTTCCCGGCGGCCATCACCTCGGGCGCGGACATGACGGCCGCGCCGTCACCGCCCTCGCGCGTGTGCTCGTCCACCCCGAACATGATGATCCACATGAGACTCGCGGCGTGCCCGCGCGGATTCTGGAGCGCGACGTCGGCCTCGTCGGGGAGCACCCCGTCGGTGCCCTCGCCCGCGGGCAGGGCCATGCCGACAGCGGCGCTGGCGGTCGAGTCCTGGAGGACGTCCCACTGCTCGGCGAGGCCGGCGCCGTCCGCGGCGGGGAGGTTGCGCCAGAGGACGGTCTCGGGGATCCACACGTCGGCGTCGGTCTCGCCGACGGCGTTGCCGGTCACGGCTTCCACGGTGATGCGGGCGCAGACGTCGGAGCCGCGGGAGGGGGCCCCGCCGCCGGCGGCGACGAAGTCCTCGAGCGCCGCGGCCAGCTCGGGGGCGGCGGCCACGTGCAGGTCCACTTCCGTCCCGCAGGACTGGACGTGGGCGATGGCGGCATTGAGGGTGTAGGCGGTGACCGGGGCGAAGACGGCGAGCAGCGCGAGGCCGCCCAAGAGGCGGCGGCCCTCCTTGGAGAGGCGCCCGCGTCTGCGATGCACACCGGTCATGTGACGAGTGTATGACCTGACGCGAACACAGTCGAGCTCGCGTTTTTCAGTTAACCATTGTTGACTGTCAGTGCCGCGCACGCGCATTGCGCGCGGAGGGCACTTCGGTCCCTGCATGGAGCGCTCGCGGCCGACCCGGTACGCCGGCGGGCCGGCCGTGCTCGTCCATGCCCTTTCAGCGGCGCCGAGGACGGCGCTTCGGCGGGGTCAGCAGGTCGGCGACGATCCGCATCGTCTCGGGGACGAGGCGGAAGTACGCCCAAACGCCGCGCTTGTCGCGCTCGACGACCCCGGCCTCGGCCAGGATCCGCAGGTGGTGGCTGACCGTGGGCTGAGAGAGCCCGAGGGGCTCGGTCAGCTCGGCCACGCAGGCCTCCTGCTCAGGAGCGGCCTGGATGAGACTGATGAGCTGGAGCCGGTTCGGATCGGCGAGTGCTTTGAGGACACCCGCGATTCGTTCGGCGTCGGATTTGGAAAGCGTTTCGCCGCTAACCGGCGAGACGGGCGTCTCAGCCTCGACGGTGACTCGCACCATGATCGTGTTCCTTCCGGATTGGTCCCAGTCGGTACCGGATTCAGCCGCACTGCCATTAATCCAGTTCCAACCCTAAATATGCCCTCGCGGTGTGGCCGGGCGGTAACGACGACGCTTCCGGCTCGCAAAGGGTTTCGGTTCCTTCGGATCTCGTTCGGGCCGCACCAAGTCCCTGACCGGATCCACCGCCGAGATTACGCCTGCCTTGCCAGCGGATCTACCGTTGACACAAGATCAGTTTGCAGGCCACAGCGACGGTTATTCAGTTAATGTCGCACTACCTGGAGTTATATCTAAATCTACCAATATTTAAGCGGTTGCCGTCTCGTGATTGAGATCCGGTTCACGCGATTCTTTCGGATCGACGTCCCAATATATAGAACATCTTGATTTCGAGCGTAGCGCGACCCGGCCACTCGTGCAGGCCTCTTATGTTTCAAGACCGTTACATGGACTTGAGAAAGCGCACATCTGTGCGCAAAGCGAAGGGCGGGGCCGATCGGCCCCGCCCTGCAATCGCGTTCGCTCAGCGCCTTAGGGGCGCGGCCGGGCCGTCGAGGCGCGCTCGATGAGCTCGGCGGCGATCAGGAGCTCGTCGGGGTAGTCGGCGTCCTCGACCAGGGCCGCCTCGAGGGCCTTCACGCCCATGTCGTGCAGCGGCAGCGCCACGGTCGTGAGCGAGGGGGTGAGGTCGCGCACGATCGGGATGTCGTCGAACCCGGCGACCGAGACCTGGTCGGGGATGCTCACGCCGCCCTCGCGCAGCGCCGTGCACAGGCCCGTGGCCTGCACATCGCTCGTCACGAACACGGCCGTGGGCAGCGAGTCGCCGTCCAGGAGCGCCCGGCCGGCCTGGTAGCCGCCGTCGCGGGTGAACTCGGCCGCGACGTGCACGACCTCGGCGTCCTCGGGCAGCGCCGACAGGAACCCTTCTCGGCGCTCGCGCACGACCTGCAGCTGCTCGGGGCCGGCGACCACGGCGAAGCGGCGGTGGCCCTGCTCGGCGAGGTACCGCGCCAGGGCGGCCGCGCCCTCGCGGTTCGCCGGGCGCACCACGCGCCCGGGCAGGCCCGGCTGGCCCACGCTGACCACGGTGGCGCCCAGTTCCAAGAGGTCGGAGAGGTGCTCGACGAGGCGCTGCTCGGCGGCCTTGTCGGTGGTCCGCGAACCGGCGACGATGACCGCGCGCGGGCGGTAGCCGCGCAGCGAGTCGAGGTGCTGCACCTCGGAGTCGGGGTCGATGCCGGTGTCGGCGATGAGCACGCGCACGTTCCGGCGGGCGGCCTCGGCGAGGACGCCGCCGGCGATCTGCCCGAAGTAGGGGTCCGTCACGTCGTGGAGGAGCAGGGCCACGGTCTGCGAGGTCGCGCGGGCGAGGACCTGCGCGCCGACGTTGGGGGCGTATCGCAACCGGCGTGCCGCCTCGCGCACCCGCTCGCTCAGCTGATCGCTCACCCGGTGGGGCGAGCCGTTGAGCACGCGAGAGGCGGTGGCCACCGAGACGCCGGCGGCTCGGGCGACATCGGCCAGTCGGGCCGGTTGTTTGCGTTCCATCTCGCTGAGGCTACCCATCTGCGGAAAGCGCTGCTCAAGCGGTCCGGAAACGGCGTTCCCTCCACACTCGCCAGACCACATACGCAACAGCCGCAACGCCGACGCCGACGGCCGCGGCCTTGAGCGGATTCGGCCCGGAAAGGGGCTGGCGCAGGGCCACGGGGCGGCGGAACGTGAGCTGCGGCCAGCCCTCCTCCTGGGCGAGGCGGCGCAGGCCGCGGTCGGGGTTGACCGCGCGCGGGAAGCCGACGGTGCGGAGCATCGGCTCGTCGGTGATGGAGTCGGAGTAGGCGAAGGACGCCTCGAGGTCGACCCCGCGGGCGGCGGCGAACTTCTTGACGGCCTCGGCCTTCGCGGGCCCGGCGGCGTAGAAGTCGATCTCGCCGGTGTACCGGCCGTCATCGCCGATCTTCATGCGGGAGGCGATGACATCAGTCGCGCCGAGCATCCGTCCGATGGGGGCGACCATCTCCTCCCCGGAGGCGCTGACGAGGACGACCGCGCGGCCGGCGGACCGGTGCGCTTCGATGAGTGCGGCCGCTTCGGCGTAGACGGACGGGGCGATGAGCTCCTGGAGGGTCTCGTTCACGATCGACCGGACCTCCTCCGCGGGCCAGCCGCGCGAGAGCGCCGCGATCTGGTCGCGGGTGCGCGCCATCTGCACTTCGTCGGCGGAGCCGCCGAGGCGGAAGAGGAGGTGCGAGTAGGCGACTTTGAGGACGTCGCGGCGGGCGAGGAGCCCGCCCTGGTAGAGGGGACGGGAGAAGGCCAGGCTGCTCGCCTTGGCGATCACCGTCTTGTCGAGGTCGAAGAAGGCCGCGCCGGGGCGCGTGCGGCCGGGTGCCGCGACCGGTTCGAGCGAGAGTGCCGGTGAGCCGTTGCTCGGCTCCGCTGCGTTCATGCCGCAAGTCTAAACAGCCGTACAACCCCGTTTCGATCACTTGTCCCTGCGGGTGCGAGTGTCGCGGCCGACGCCGCACGGGCGGCGGCGGCCGCCCGTACCGGGTGCCCCGGGATACCCGCCCATTCCCACCTTCACCACTACCAGTGAAAAGGACACCGTCCCATACGGGTCCGACAGCCCCGCCGCGAAAATTTCGAACACGGCGGGATCGCCGCAGCTCGGGCCGGGTCCGGGCCGCGCGACCGGGCAGGTCGGCATGTTCGAACACGGCGGTATCGCGGCGAGTAGGGCCGTGCCCGGACCGCGCGGCTCGGACGACGATCTGCAGACGTTCATGCACGCGTGCGCCCGGGCTGCGGGATGCGAAGACGAACATCGGCGGCGTGCACAGCTTCATGCACGCGTGCGCCCGGGCTGCGGCCCAGGAGGCCCGGCATGTTCGAACACGGCCGTGTCAGGAGCGGAACGTAGGCTGGCGCCATGTCGAAGAGCCAGCGAATCGCCTACGCGTGCGGCGCGTGCGGAGTGCGCGTCCCCAAATGGGTCGGGCAGTGCCCCGACTGCGGCGAATGGGGCTCGATGGAGGAGACCGCGGCCCCGCCCCGCCAGAGCGTCGGCACCGGCGCCTCGGCGATGCCCGCCGCGCGCCGGCCCGCCAAGCCCGCGATGCGCATCGGCACCGTCTCGGCCGCGCAGGCCGCGAGCCTGCCCACCGGCATCGGCGAGTTCGACCGCGTTATGGGCGGCGGCCTCGTCCCCGGCGGCGTCACCCTCATCTCCGGCGAGCCCGGCGTCGGCAAGTCCACACTGCTCCTCGAAGTCGCCCACCGCTTCGCGGAGCGCAGCGTAGCGAAGAATGGGCGCAGTGCCGAGGCCGGGTACGGCAAGTCGCTCGTCGCCACCGGCGAGGAGTCGGCCGCGCAGGTCCGCCGCCGCGCCGACCGCACCGGCTGCCTCTCCGAAGAGCTCTACCTCGCCGCCGAGACCGACCTCGGCGCCGTCCTCGGCCACGTCGACGACGTCAAGCCCGCGCTGCTCATCCTCGACTCCGTCCAGACCGTCATCGCCCCCGACACCGACGGCGTCCCCGGCGGCGTCACCCAGGTCAAGGCCGTCGCCAGCGCCATCACCGCGGAGGCCAAGTCCCGCAACATGGCCGTGATCCTCGTCGGGCACGTCACGAAGGACGGCGGCATCGCCGGTCCGCGCGCGCTCGAGCACCTGGTCGACACGGTCGTCCACTTCGAAGGCGACAAGCACTCGATGCTGCGGCTGCTGCGCGGTGTCAAGAACCGCTTCGGCCCGGCCGACGAGGTCGGGTGCTTCGAGATGACCGAGGACGGCATCGTGTCCCTCGCCGACCCCTCGGGGCTGTTCCTGGACGACGCGCCGACCGAGCCGACGCCCGGCACGTGCGTCACCGTGACCATGGAGGGCCGTCGGGCGGTGCCCGTGGAAGTGCAGGCACTGCTGGGCAAGTCGGTGAAGGACGGGGCGGTCCCGCGGCACACGGTGTCGGGGCTCGACCAGGCCCGGTTGAACATGGTGCTGGCCGTGCTCACCCGCCGCAGCGGGATGCGGCTGCTCGACCGCGAGGTGTACGCGACGACGATCGGCGGGATCCGGGTGCGCGAGCCGGCGTCCGACCTGGCGCTGGCGCTCGCGCTGGTGAGCGCCGAGCAGGAGATCGCGGTGAGCGCGGACCTGGTGGCGATCGGCGAGGTGAGCCTCACGGGTCAGGTGCGGCGCACGGTGAACGCGGACCGGCGCATCGGCGAGGCGGCGCGGCTGGGCTTCAAGACCGCGATCGTCCCGAAGGGGTCGGTCGCCGAGCGGCACCGCGGGATCGAGGTCGTGGAGGTCGAGACGATCAACGACGCGAAGCAGGCGGCGGCGCGCACGTGGGCCCGCCGCGGCTGAGCGCACGCCGGCGCAACGGGAGGCTTCTGGCCGCAATCGGGTTGCCTGCACTGAGCCGTCCGGCCTACCGTGGGGCCCGTGACAACATCTTCTGATTCCGGTGCGGCCGTGGCCGAACTGCGGACCGAGCGCCTGGTCCTGCGCGCGTGGACGGCCGTCGAGGCGGCCACGGTGAACACGGATCGGCGCCTGGACGACTGGGCCGAGGGCTTCCCCGACGAGGGCGACAAGGTGATCGCGCCGCTGATCGCGGCCGAGCCGCAGTGGTTGGGGCCGTTCGGGCACCGGCTGATCGTCGAGCGCGAGAGCGGCCTGGTCGTCGGTTCGCTCGGTTTGTTCTGGCCGCCGACCGACGGCGCGGTGGAGCTCGGTTACGGCGTCGCGCCGTCGCGGCGCGGCCGCGGGTACGCCTCCGAGGCCGTCCGCGCGCTCACGGCGCACGCGTTCACCGCCCCCGAAGTGCGAGCGGTGTTCGCGCATGTGGAGCCGTCGAACCCGGCTTCGGTGCGCGTGCTGGAGAAGGCCGGTTTCACGCCGACCGGCCCGGGCGCCGAGGAGGGCACGGTCCGCTACGACGCCCCCGCGGCGGCATAGAGCGGCGCCGCCCGCCGCAAGATGCGGCGGACGGCGCGTCGTCAGTGCTCGAGCGGGTCAGAAACCGCGGATGAAGAAGTCGTCGCGCGGCGTTCCCTCACCGGTCCGCAGGGCGGCCAGGTCGCCGAAGACGGTGTAGACCCCGCATCCACCGGTCGTGGTGAGGGTGGTCGGCTGCTCCGGCGACAGCTGCACGGAAGTCTCGTCCGCCTCGTTCCAGCCGTAGTCGAGCCGGAAGCGGTGCACGGCGTCGGTGCCCTTGCCGCTCAAGGAGTTCGTGACGGCGACGAGGGTGCGGCCGTCCCAGGCGAGGCCGTCGAGGCCGGTGAGGTCGCCTTCGGTCGCGATCTCCTCGACCGTTCCGGGGTCGTCCACATCGACGGTCCACAGTGATCCGCCGCTGTAGTTGCCGATGATGAGCTTCCCGCCGCGCTCGACGATCCCGTTGGCGCCGAAGCCGCCCGGCGTCACGAGCGCCGGGTCGTCGATGAACACCGAGGCGTCGCCGTCGGGTTCGACTTCGAAGACGAGCCCGGCGACGGGGTCGGTGACGTAGGCGGTGCCGTCGGGGGCGACGGCGACGTCGTTGGCGGTGTGCGCCGCGCCGTCGGTCACGATGGCGTCGAGGTCGGTGTAGCGGACCCGCTCACCGGTCTCCAGGTCGTAGACCGCGAGCCCGGCCGTGGGGGTCTCGGGCGAGCTGTCCACTCCGAAGCCGAGGTCGCCGTCCGTGACGTAGAGGAGTCCGTTGCGGTGGTCGACGCGAAGCCCGTAGGTGGACACCAGCTCCGGGTCGTCGATGAGGGTGGTGACCGCACCGGAGGGCTCGACGATCGAGACGGTGCCGTGGCGTTCGGAGGAGACGAGGAACGCGCCGCGCGTCGGGTCGTAGGTGATGCCCTCGGGGTGCAGGCTGTCGGCCCAGGCGTGAATCACATCGGGAAGGCCGGCGCCGTGGGCGCTCGCGGCCGCGGGCACCGCCAGGACGGCCAGGGACGCTGCGACGGCGGCGGCGAGTTTGGTCGGTTGCGAACGCACGTGGGGACTCCTTCATGATCGGAGAGAGGCTCACGTTCAAGTCTGGCCGGTCCTGACGAAGCGGGTCGGTGTTCTCTATGCTGGTGCCGCGGCTACCAGGATCGAGCTGCCGGGAGAGGACAGTGCGCGATGGACGAGGCGCGGCGGTCGGCGCTGGCGGATTTCCTGCGCAGCAGGCGGGCCCGGCTGCGGCCCGAGGACGTGGGCCTGGCGCCGGGGGCGCGGCGGCGCACGCCCGGTCTGCGGCGCGAAGAGGTCGCCATCCTGTCCAATGTGAGCGCCACCTGGTACACCTGGCTGGAGCAGGGCCGTGACATCAACCCGTCCCCGGAGATCCTGACGGCGCTGGCGCGCGCCCTGCTGCTGAACGGGACCGACACCGACTACCTGTTCCTGCTGGCGGGCTTGATGCCCCCGCGGAGCAGCGACGCGGACCGAGGTGTCCCGGAGCGGCTGCTGCGGCTCATGCACGCCCAGCACCCGGCCCCGGCCATCGTGTTCGACGAGGCACTGGAGATCGTGGCGTGGAACGCGGTCTCCGATGCGCTCTACGGGCATTCGGACTTCGGGCCGGACGACCGCAACGCGGTGTGGACGTTCTTCGCGGCGGAGCGGTACCGCGTCGAGACCGTGGACTGGGAGTCGCACGCCCGGCGGCTGCTCGGCGAATTGCGGGAGGCGTTCGCGCGGGACCCGAAGCCGCGGATCGGCCGGTCGCTGGAGCGGCTGCGCGCGGCCTTCCCGGAGGCGGCGGCTTGGCTCGACGAGCACGAGGTCGCGCACCGGGGTGCGGGCGTGGAACTGCAAGTGCGCCATCCGGAGGCGGGCGAGCTGCACATGGAGCAGATCGTGCTGCACTCGGCGGAGGCGCCGGGGATGCAGCTGGTCGTCAAGCTGCCGAAGGCGGGCACGGACACGGCCGCGCGGCTCGAACGCCTGGCGCGGGCACGCGCGCTCGCCCCTGCGGCCTCCTGACCCGGACACCGGGCATCGGTCGGCACGCATCCGTTGCGGCGCTGCGGCAGTGCGTTCGGTGACACCCGCGGTCCGGCGCGCCGCCGAAGAGGGCGGCGGAAACCCCGGCGTTGCTTCGCGCACTTCCCGAAGTCGGCCCCGATTCCGTAAAATGGGGGCATGACCACGCTGGTAGTGCTGGGCGCGTTGGTGATCCTGCCGCTCGCCTTCATCGTTCCCGCCGTGCTCTGGAAGTGGCGCGAATCCCGGGAGCAGGCGCGGTTGGCCGAGGTCAGGCGCGAGCGGCAGGAAGCGGCGGAGCGGCGCCTGCACGGCGCACCCGTGTCGGCTGCGCGCAGTCCGGAGGCCGAGGAGGTCTGGAAGGAGCAGCGGGCGTTCCGGGCCGCATTCGTCGCCGGCGGCGCCGAGCCGGGGTACAGGGTCTATGAGGACGCCTACCGGATGCTGCGGGAGCAGAACCCGTACTACGACAGGATCGACCTGGACCCGAGCGTCCACCGGTGCGAGGGGCGATGCTGCGTCGCCCAGCCCGAGTTCTGGGTCTGACCGCCGAGTCGCGGCCAGGCCGGGACGGGTCGTGTGGGCGCCCTTCCCTCCCTTCGGCTTGGCCCGCAAGGCGACTGCGTTCGCGGTTCAGGTCGGCGAGCCGTTCGAGGACGCTGCGCATGACCGGACACCGCCGCGGTGCCCACCCGCAAGGGCGCGGTCCGCTACAGGCCCAGCCGGGCGAGGTCGTTGCGGGAGGCCACGCCGAGTTTCGGGTAGGCCTTGTACAGGTGGTATCCGGCCGTGCGGGGGCTGAGGAACAGCTGCTCGCCGATCTCGCGGTTGCTGAGGCCGGCGGCGGCGAGTCGGACCACTTGCAGCTCTTGGGCAGTGAGCTTGTTCGCGAGGTCCGGGGCGGCCTCGATGGGGCCGGCGTCGCCGGCGGCGCGCAGTTCGCGGCGCACGCGCTCGCTCCACGGCTCCGCGCCGAGGCGCTCGAACACTCCTGCGGCGGTGCGCAACCGGCTCTTCGCTTCGTTGACGCGGCGGGCCCGGCGCAGCCATTCGCCGAGGATCAGGTCGGTGCGGGCGGTCTCGAACGGGAACGCATCGTCCATTTTGTGTAGTTCGGCGGCACGCTCGTAGTGGGCACCGGCCTCCGGTTCGGCCGCCAGCAGGCCCCGGCAGCGTTCGACCTGCGCCTTGAGGTGCGGCTGCCCGCTCGCCTCGGCCCACTGCGTGAACCAGTCGAACGCGTCCGCGATCCGCTCCGGCTCGCCCGCGCGCACGGCCGCCTCGACGGCGACCGGGACGAGCGCGAGCACCTCCCCCGGGGCGTTCGACTCGAGGCGGGCCATGAGCCGGTCGAGGGCTTCCTCGTTGCGGCCCACGGAGAAGTCGAGCAGGGCGAGCGCGTTGTCGATGGCGACGACCGTGTCGCCCGGCGAGCCGGCGTAGGCGGCCTCGACGAGTTCACGCACCCGCTCTTCGTCGCCGCGCAGCGCCGCGATCGGAGCGAGCACGTGGGCGCGGGCCTTGACGGGCCCGATCCGCTGGCCGAGCTCGATCGAGAGTTCGACGCCGTTCCACGCGAGCGCTTCGGCGTCCTTCCACCGTCCTCGGTAGAACTCGGTGAGCGCGTTGAGCGTCAGCGCCCTCGGCAGCGCCCCGGCCGCACCGGAGGTGCGGGCGGCGCTCACCGTGCCCGAAGCGGTCTGCTCGGCGGCGTCGATGTCGCCGATGAGCGTCTGCCACCAGGCGACCATCGCCCGGTTCTCCGGGGTGACCGATTCGCCGAAGCCCGTGTGGATCTCGATGAGGTGCCGCAGTGAGTCGACCGCCTCGGCGACAGTGACCGTGCAGGAGCGGTTCAGTCCGGCCGTGGCCTTCGCGAGGTCGCGCACCCACGGCGCGTGGTCGATGCCGAGGCGCTCGGCGTACTCGGCGGCGACCTCCGCGCGCGAGAAGTCCCCTGCCTGCCAGGCGAGTTCGACCGCCCGGAACAGCGGATAGCCGGTCGAGGTGATGTCGGCGGCCACGTAGTGGTCGGCGGCCTCCATGTACAGCCGGTAGGCCTCGCGGATGTCGTTGTCCCACGCGGCGACCATCGCGGCCATGAGGGTGGCGCGGGCGAGGATCGCGCGGTCGTCGGTGAACCGTCCGATCTGGGAGGCGAAGACGCGGGCCTTGGAGCCGTTGCCGGCCGCTACCGCGGCCTCGGCGGCGCGCAGGAGCCTGCGGCCGCGCACGTGCGGGTCGGGGGTGAACGCGGCGGCGCGCTCGAACACCGTGTACTCGTAGCCGTGCCCGCCGCATGAGGACCCGCATTCGGCGGAGGCCTCGAGGGCCGCGGCGACGTTCTCGTCGGGGCCCGTGGCGGCGGCGGCCAGGTGGAACACGCGGCGGTAGTCGCCCGGGCCCATGACGTCCGCGTAGACCCGGTGGGCCTCGATGCGGCGGAACAGCGGCGCGCCCTGGTAGGCGGCGGAGCGGATGAGCGGGTGACCGAAGGAGAAGCGGTCGCCGTGGAAGTGCACGAGCTCGTCCGCTTCGGCGGGCGCGAGGTCGGTGAGCTGGGCCCCGAGTTTCCCGGCGACCTCGATGACGAGGCCGGTGTCGGCCGAGTCGTCGGCGCTGATGACGAGCAGCAGCGTGCGGGTGGCCTCGGGGAGGCGGTCGATGCGGTCGCCGAACACCTGCTTGAGGCGGCTGGTGGTGGAGCGGCGGCCGGTCCAGTCGGCGGCCAGGCGCGCCTCGGACTCGACGAGCGGCAGCTCCAGGAGCGCCAGCGGGTTCCCTTCGGCCGCATGGAGGAGCTGGCCGCGGTCGGTGTAGCCGTGGGTGCCGAGCCGCTCGGCGAGGAGGGCCGCGGCGGCCTCGTCGTCGAGGGGGCCGAGGCGCAGCTCGTCGAGGCCGGGCGCCGGGAACTCGGGCGCGTAGCCCTCGCGGACGGTGAAGAGCATCAGCGCCGACTCGGCCGCGAGGCGCTTGGCGATGAACAGCAGGACGTCGGCGGAGTCGGGGTCGAGCCAGTGGGCGTCCTCGACGACGCACAGCACGGGCCGGTGCCCGGACGCCTCGGTGAGGAGGCTCAGGGCCGCGAGGCCGACGGTGAACCGCAGGTCCCCGGGCGGCGCGTCCTTCTCGGGGACGGCCGCGATGCCGAGGACGCGCGCGAGGACGCACGCGTGGTGCTCGGGGATCGCCTCGAGGTGCCCGGAGAGGGGCAGCAGCAGCGCCTGCAGGCCCGCGAAGGACCAGGCGTGCTCGGATTCGACGCCGGTGCAGCGCAGCACGGTGAGGTCCGCGGCGCTCTCGGCGGCGGCGGCCACCAGGCTCGACTTGCCGATGCCCGCTTCCCCCCGCACCACCAGCGCCGAGCCGCGGCCCTCCCGGGCGGCGGTCAGGCGGTCGGCGAGGGCGGCGGTCTCAGCATCGCGTCCGTACAGCACGCCAGCAACGGTACCTGCGCTTGCGCGCCTCGTCAGGGCCCCGGACCGGGTCTTAGGACGAAAGGTCTAGACCCGGTCCGGCGGGGACTAGAACGGGTTCGGGAGCGGGGTCGCCTTGCGGGCGTTGGCGAGTGCCAGGGCCCACCAGTGCAGTTCGTCGAGGAGGGTCTTGGCCGCCGACTCGGTCTCGCCGAACTTGGTGAACTCGCCCTGCTCGTTGAAGTGCTGGTAGAAGCGCGGGAACGCGAGCGTGTTGCGGATCGTCATGGTGCGCAGCTCGGGGAAGATCTGGCGCAGGTGCTGGGCGGCGTTCTGGCCGCCGGTGATCTTGCCGCCGTAGGTGACCATGCCGACGGGCTTGGCGGCCCACTCGTTCATGTAGTAGTCGATCGCGTGCTTGAGGGACGCGGGGATCGACATGTTGTACTCGCCGGAGACGACGACGAACGCGTCGGCGCGGTGAAGCCGCTCGGAGAGGGCCGCGACAGGCGCGGACGGGTCGGCCTCGGTCGACCACATGTCGTCCTCGACCAGGTGCTGGGGCAGGTCGGCGTCGAGCAGGTCGATGAGGTCGACGTTGAAGCCGCCGTGCTGCTCGGCGATGCCGGCGATCCACCCGGCGGGGGCGGGGGCCCAGCGGCCCTCGCGGGTCGAGCCGATGATGACGCCGAGGTTCAGCTTGTCGCTCATGGTGTTTCCGTCCGTTCGTAGCTCTGGGCTGGTGAGGACGAAGCTACGGACGGACCGACCGGGGGGACATCTGTCGACCGACTGTACGGCGACTGGACCCTCGACCGGCCGGTCACCGGTCGGTCGGTCCGGTCGCCCGACGGATGCGGCACCGGTCGACTCCTTCTTAGCGTTGCGGGCATGACCACTACCGAGAACCTCGCGGCCCCGGAGGCCGCCACCCGATGGGGAGCGATCCTCGCCGTCGGCTTCGCGCAGCTCGTCGTCGCCGGCGGCATGTCCACCCTCGCGGTGGCGCTCCCGGCGATCCGCACCGACTTCACCGTGACCGAGGCCGCGACGGCCTGGGTCCTGCTCTCCTATGCGCTCCCGATGGGCGCGGTCGCGATCGCCGCGGGGCGGCTCGCCGACCGCGCCGACCTGCGGGCGGTCGCCGTGTTCGCGATGGCGGCGTTGACGATCGGGTCGGTCGCGGCGGCGCTGGCGCCGTCGTTCGGGCTGCTGCTGGCGGCGCGGGCGTTCGGCGGCCTGCTCGGCGGGCTGCTGTTCGGGATGACCGGGCGGATCATCGTCACGTCGGCGGCGCCGACGCAGCGGGGCCGGGCGATGTCCGCGATCGCCCTGATGATGACGGTCGGCGGCATGGGCATGGTCGGGGTGGGCGGGTTCCTCATGGCGGCGTTCGACTGGCGCGGCCTGTTTTGGGTGCTCACGGTCATGTCGGCGATCGCGCTGGTGGGGCTGGCGGTGACGGTGCCGAGCAACGGGACGGGCCTGCCGCGGCCGGACCGGGCGCTGCTGGTCGATGTGGCGACGTCGGGTTCGGCGATCGCGGCGTTCCTGCTGGCGTTCGAGTACGTGGACTCGGACCCGTGGATCGCGTTGGGGGCGTTGGTGTCGAGCGCGGCGCTGGGCACGGTGTGGGTGCGGCAGAAGACGTCGGCGCCGACAGTGGCGCTGCTGCGGTCGCCGCAGGTGAGCGGGGCGCTGCTGAGCCTGACGCTCATGTCGGGAGTGGGCGGGCTGCTGAACTTCAGCCTGCCGTTCCTGCTCACGGATGTGCAGGGGGTGCGGCCGGAGCTGGTGTCGACGGTGATGCTGACGTTCATCGGCGGTGTCGCGCTGATGACGCCGGTGGCCGGGTGGCTCGCGGACCGGTTCGGGCCGGGGCGGGTGTCGCTGGCCGGCGCGGGGCTGGTGATCGTGGCGGTGGTGCCGCTCCTGTTCGTGGAGGCGGGGACGGGCCTGGTGGACCTGGGTGCGCGGATCGGGTTGCTGGGCTTGGCGTTCGGGGTGTTCAACAGCCCGATGAACGCGTACCTGCTGAACTCGGCGCCGCCGGAGCAGTCGGGGACGGCCGGGGCGTTCATGGCGACGACGCGCACCGTGGGGACGTCGCTGGGCCCGGTGCTGGCGGCCCTGGCGTGGGGGCTCGGCGCGACGGCCGTGGACGGCTACCGGCTGTCCGCGTGGACGATCGCGGCGCTCCTGCTGCTGGGTGCGGCGCTGCAGGCGACGACGAAGCCGTGGCGGACGCCGGTCCCGGCGGCGGCCTGACCGGGGCGGCCTCGGGTTCGTTGAAGCCGTGGCGGACCTGGTCCTCTTGCGTAACCCGGGGCGGGCTCAGGTTCGCCTCGGACGCCGATCCCTGCGGCCTAAGCCGGAACCGCCTCGGGTTCGCTACTCCGTCCGAGTGAAAATCGACGCCCGGGCCCGGATCGGGCCCGGGTTTTGTCGTACCCGAGCGACACGATCGAGCGGAACGACAGTACTTTCCCCTCTAGATGGTTGATTCCTTGGGGTCAGTGGTCGTAGGCGGTCAGTGAGCGCAGGGTTGGTGCCCCGAGTTGGTCGTTGTGCCAGATGGCGGCGGTCAGGGCGAGGATCCGTTGGGTGACTCGGGCGCATACTCCTTGGGGTGTGCGCCCGTTGTGGCGTTCGAGGTCGAGCTGGGCTTTGAAGGTCTGGTTGATCGATTCGATGACCTGGCGCAGGGGCCGGAACAGGGTGGTGC
>NZ_JAPZVR010000018.1:0-24352 GCF_027622855.1 Glycomyces algeriensis
GCCGGACACACCAGCCCGGCCGCCCGCAACATACTTGACCGCCGGCCTCTCAGGCCGGCCCAGATCGGAACGACTGCCAGCCGGCCCCGCAGGCCGGTCTATGGATCGATGACCGCTCAGCGCAAGCGGAACAGCGCCGCACTGTGCGGCTGCAGCTTCGCCCGCAGGTGGTCTCCGGGCACGATGTCCGAGCGGTGCCAGCAGTCGCGCACCAGCTTCGGGCGTTCTAGCCCGAGGTCCGACCACGGCAGGTGCAGCTCGACCGCGTCTGCGCCGCGGTTGAAGACCGCTGCGAAGGCGCCGTCCTCCGAGGCCCAGGCCACGTGCCGGCCCTCGCGCCAGACCTCCTTGGCGCCCGCGCTGTGTCGCTGGGCCGCGAGTACTTCCGGGTTCGTCAGCAATTCGATCGTTTCATCGCCCGAACCTGGCAGGTCCGCGCCGACCATGAGCGGTGACCGGGCGATGCACCAGAGGGTGAGCATCGTCCGCTGCTCGTCGGGGGTCAGCAGGCTCTGCCGGGGCTCGCCGACTTCGGCGCGGATGCCCATGCGGCCCAACGGGAGCATGTCGGCGTCGGGCCAGTGGCCCGGGCCCGCGAAAGGGGCCCAGTCGCGCAGTAGGTCGAACTGGGCGTCGATGTCGCGCCAGCGGTCCCAGAGGTCCGCCGAGATTCGCCACAGGTGCGAGTGCTCCTGCAGGTGCAGGGCGTGCTCGGTGGAGAGGCTCATCCCCGGGGAGAGGCTGAGCACGATGTCGCGGTCAGCGCGGTCGACCGCGTGCCAGAACGCCTCCACCTCGTCCTCCCAGTAGGGCGCGATCATGTCGTCGGCTTTGATGAAGTCGACGCCCCATGCCGCGAACTGGCGGACCAGCGCGTCGTAGTAGGCCTGCCCGCCGGGGTGGGAGTGGTCGATGCCCCAGTTGTCGTCGACCCAGGAGGAGACCCGCTCGCGGTCGGGGATCTGCGCTGCCGAGTACTCGCTGCCCTTGATCGGGGTGTCCGCCGCGACTGCCTGGCGGGGCACGCCCCGCAGGATGTGGACGCCGAACTTCAGGCCCAGGGAGTGGACGTAGTCGGCCAGCGGTTTGAACCCGGCGCCCCCGGCGGAGGACGGGAAGCGGTTCGGGGCCGGCTGGGGGAGGCCGTATTCGTCGAGGGTGAGGCGGGTGCCGAGGTTGTAGCCGCCGGCGCGGGCCGCGGGGTCGTACCACTGGATGTCGACGACCACGTACTCCCAGCCGTGCCCGGCCATGTGCTCGGCGATGAATGCGGCGTTGGCGCGGATCTCGGCTTCGGTCACCGAAGTCCCGTACACGTCCCATGAATTCCAGCCCATGGGTGGCGTGGCAGCGAGTCGGGTCACAGAAACCTCCTCGGGGGTAGGGTTCCATTACGCTACTCGCGTATGCCGACGCCCATGATCACGCCTCCGGAAGGGCTTGCGGCCCTTGGATTCGGGTCGCTTGATCAGGCGAAAGAGGCGACCGGGGCGAAGTGCGGCGGCCCTGGCGCCGGCGGCTGGGCCCGCCGCGGCCCCGGCAATACCGCTTGGAGCAGGTGGACGGGGGTGCTGTACAGTGTTCACGGCGGTGCGCGCGAACGCACCTCCTGGCCAGGTAGCTCAGTTGGTACGAGCGACCGCCTGAAAAGCGGTAGGTCGCCGGTTCGATCCCGGCCCTGGCCACCAAAAAGAAAGCCCCGTTGAACTGCATCTTTGCGCAGTAGGCGGGGCTTTCGTCTGCCCGTTGGCAGACGACCCGTCCGTCATATGTCCGTTGCGGCGGCATCTCAGGATCCGAAACTGAGACAGCGACGAATCGGCGCAGCATCAGGGCCGAAAAACCGACCGTACTCGCCGCTCGGGCACGGCTTCCTCACCGGGCAGATCGCCTCGCCCGCGGACCTCGCCGACGACGACTGGCGCAGGGACAACCCGCGCTTCACCGCTGAGAACTTCCAGCGCAACCTGCGCATTGTCGACGAGGTGAAGGCCGTCGCGGCCGAGGCCGGAGCGACCCCGGCGCAGACCGCCCTCGCGTGGCTGCTCGCCCAAGGCGAGGACATCGCCCCGATCCCGGGCACCAATGCGCGTCCCGCGGGTCGAGGAGAACACTGCCGCCGACGCCGTCGCGCTCACCGCGGACCAGATCGAGCGGCTCAACCACCTGACGCCCGCCGCAGGCGAGCGCCGCGACGAGGCCAACATGGCCGCAATCGACTCCTGACCACACCCCCGGGCCGAATCTGCATAGGAGCTGGTTCATCACCGGAGCCGCGCGCGGCATGGGCATCGACATCGCCCGTGCCGCCCTCGACGCCGGCCACCGGGTCGTCGCGACCGCACGCGACGCGGCGAATGTGACGAAAGCACTGGGCGAGCACGAGCACCTGCTCGCGGTCTCGCTCGACGTCACCGACGAGGCCGCCGCCGACGCCGTGACCGCCGCGGCATTGGAGCGGTTCGGCCGCATCGACGTGCTCGTCAACAACGCCGGGAACTTCTACGCAGGCTTCTTCGAAGAGATCAGCAGATGAGGCGGGAGCGGAAGGCTTCGGCGACGGCGTGGGCGCGGTCGTGGACGTCGAGTTTGCGGAAGAGGCGTTTGGCGTGGCATTTGACGGTGTCGACGGAGAGGAACAGTTCGGCGGCGATCTGCACGTTCGACTTGCCTTCGCTCATGGCCCGCAGCACCTGGACTTCCCTGTCGGTCAACCGGTCGCGCACTATTTGCTTGGCCTGCAACGGGATTGCTGCGGCGGCGCGGACCGCGCCGGGGTAGGTGAGGATGATCGAGCGTGCGACGGAGGCGGTGAGCTGGTCGGGTTCGGAACTGAAGCCGCATATCAGCGCCTTCGCTCCCGAGGCCATCGCCCGGGAAGCGGTGAACGGTGAGATCGGGCCGGTCAGCACCACCTCGGTGTACTCGCATTCGGCGTGTATGGCGCTGGTGAACACGATCGGATCGGTGCCGGTGAACGCGAGGTCGGCCACGATGAGGTCGGCCGGGGCGCGCCGGTGCGCCTCGAAGAGCTCGGGCAGGTCGGCGACGGCCGTGACCGATCCTGCGATGCCCATGAACTCGGCGCAGGCGCCTATCTGATCCCGCGCGGATGCCGTTGCCAGTCCGACGATCAAGCTTCTCACCGTGAGCCGTCCTTTCCCGGAGGAGTGCGATCGCACGGGCGGATTCGGCGGGCGGCGGGCGGGCAGTGGCTGCGCGGAGGCTGAGCTGCGGGGAACAATGCGGATCCTGTCGTCTGAGGGCGCTTCGAACGCGTCCAAGGTGCTGCGGGCGCGGGGCGTCCGCGCGCGAGCGCGATTTGCTACGGCCGCAGACTGTTCGGCGCCGAAGCGTCACGCCACATAGATTTACGCTTCAGCGGGCGTCCGGTCGTTGGCGCCCGGGACAGCGTTTCGACCGTTCGGTTGTCGCCGGGAACAGTCCCGCTACTGGAGCCCGCAAGGCGAGTCGGTGGCGGCGTGGTGCCAGGGTCGGGGCCGCCTCCCTCGAGTCCGATTCGTCCTCACCTGCGGACTCCGTGGACGCGGTCGACGCTCAAGCGCAGTCGTGGAGGCCCCAGTAGGCGATCTCGACGGACTGGTCGTAGCCGACGGTGCGGCCTGGTTCAGGTTGCTGCGAGACGATCTCGCAGCCGTCCGGCTGGGCGCCGGCGAACAGGAGCGTCGACACCACCTGGACGTCGGCCCAGCCTTGCGATTGCAGATGGGATCGCGCCTCGGCGGCGTCCATGCCGGTCACGTTCGGCAGGAGCCCCGCGGTCGGGGCCGGCTGCTGGGCGCTCGAGGTCGGGAACGGCGAGGCCATGACCGTGCCGGGAGCCGGGGTGGGCGCGGCGGTGCTCGCCGGCGTCGGCTGGGTCGGCTCGTCGGCGCCCTTGACGGTGATGGCGGCGGTGGCGAGCGGTACGGCCTGAGATCTGAGCGCGACCGGCCCGGCCGGCGGCGCGGTGCCGGCGGGAGCCCAAGGGTGCGACATCGACACGCCCGCGATCAGAGCGGGCATGAGGACCGCCGCTGCCACGATCGCGGCCCGCTTCGGCCGCCGCGACCCTGTGCGCACGCCGACCGGGGGGACCGCAGTGGATCGCAGCCTCGCAGACGCGCACGCGGCGGCGAGGTCGTCCGACGTCGGCCAGCGCTCGTCCGGTTCCTTGCGGAGGCAGCGGGCGACGATCGCGGCGACCGCCTCCGGGATGTGTTCGGGCAGGGGCGGCGGCGCATCGTGCAGGTGCTTGTGGAGGACCTCCCGCGGGTCGTCCGCGGTGAACGGCGGCCTGCCGGTGAGGCATTCGTAGGCGACCGCGCCGAGCGCGTAGAGGTCGGAGGCGCCGCTGGCCTCGTTGCGGCTGATCTGCTCGGGCGACACGTAGCTGGTGGTGCCCATGATGTCGTCCGCCGAGGTCAGGCGGGCGTCGCCTTCTGCGAGCGAGATGCCGAAGTCGACGATGCGCAGGTTGCCGCCGGGTTCGACGAGCAGGTTGCTCGGCTTGATGTCGCGGTGGACGACGCCGCGTGCGTGGGCGATGGCGAGTGCGTCCGCGGCGGCGGTGAGGTGGCGCAGGGTCTCGTCGGGGGTCAGCGGTCCCCGCTCGTGGATGAGGGACGCCAGTGGAGTGCCGTCGATGAGTTCCATGATGATGAAACGCTCGGTCCAGATTCGGGAGACGTGTTCGCCGTAGTCGTAGACCTCCGGCAGTCCGGGGCCGCTGAGTCCTGCGAGGATCTTCGCCTCTCGCGCGAAACGGTCGCTCCCGCCGAGGGAGGAGCCGAGTCCGCGGCGCTGCAGTTTGACCGCCACTGCGCGTTCGAGGATCAGGTCGAAGCCGCGCCAGACTTCGCCCATGCCGCCTGCGGCGATGGGCCGGTCGAGGCGGTACCGCCCGGCGACGAGTGCTCCAGATTTCACAACTGTCTCCTCAGCATGCCGATGTCGAAAAGTGGGAGCTCGTCCGCGGACCGACGATCGGCATGGCCATGGACGTTACCTGCAATGCCGCCGATGGTCTGGTCGCCGGACGGTCGCCGAGTGGGAGCTGTTGCGCAGGCGCGCAACATGTTCCGTCCCGATCCCGCCGCATCGGTCGCCTCGGTGTTCACCCGAATGGGAGCCCTGCGGCGTCGCTGGCGCGCTGGTGGCGCTGACGAATGCGGCGGGCCCTCCCTCTGCCGGGTGGTTTTACGGGACCGGCGGAGGCTTCGGAGCGTGGCGGGCTCGGGCCGGTTCGACCGCTGATCCCCCGGCTGGTCGGTGTGCGACGTGACCCGCCGGGCCGAAGCGGTCCGACTCGGCGTGTCCGGCGCCCGCACCCGCTGCCCTATACATTGACGAGCGAGCGGGAGTTCGGTTATTGGCGGCAAGCACACCATCTCGAGCACCGCATTGTTCCCTGACACACCCCGACCATGAAGGTGAAGTGGCAATCGAAGTGCCGTTCGAGTCGACACGCACAGCAGCAGCGGAGGTCGTGAGAAGGATCGGCGACGGCTTTCCGGCTCTCGCCGAGCGGATGGCCGACCGGATATTCGCCGAGATCCCGATCTACGCCACCGGCGCCGTCGCTGCTCACGAGGTGGTCGCGGAGAACTGCCGAGTCAACACCGTCAGCGCGTTCGACCAGCTGACCACCTGCCGGCTCGACCTGTCCTCGCCGGCCAAGACCGGTCGCCTGCGGGCGCAGTCGGGCCTGCCGCTGGCGGACCTGCTCTCCTCGTTCCGGCTGGGCTACGACGTGGCACTGGAGGCGATCATCGAGGTCGCCCGCAGGCCGCCCGCGATCCCGTCGGACGCGGTCGTGAACCTCACCCGCAACTGGTTCACCCTGCACAACCTGGTGGGCGACACGGTGATCCACGCGTACCGGGAGGAGGCGCAGCACCTGCTCCTCACCAGGGAGCGCGAACGGACGGCATTGGTGAACGTCCTGCTGTCCGGTGACATCGGACCGGCCATGGTGGTCGATGTCGCGGGCCGGCTGCGGTTGCCGATCGAGGGCGTGTTCGTCGTCGTCGCGGCGGCGACCGTGCTCGGCAAGGACCCGCTGCCGCAGGCGGACGCGAGGATGGCCGCGGTCAATGTGGGGTCGGTCTGGCAGCTGACCCGGGAGGCGCTCGTCGGGGTGCTGTCACTGGAGAAGCAGGCCCGGATGCCGGCGGTGCTCGAGGTGCTCCAGGACCGCGCGACAGGGCCGATCGGCGTCAGCCCGATCTTCACCACACTGCGGCGCGCTCCCTGGGGCCTGGGACTGGCGCAACTGGTCCTGGAGCGGCATTCGGGGGCCGTCGCAGTCGAGCAGTTCCGCGACAGCCCCATGAACGTGCTCGTCGCGTCCGCGCCCGGCGCCGCGCAGGAGACTTCGCGAACCATCTTCGGCAGCCTCCTCGAGATGCCGGCCGATCGCCGGGACCTGCTCCTGACGACCTTTCGCACGTGGATCGATTCGGGTGGCTCGACGCCGGACACCGCGGCGATCCTGCACTGCCACCCGAACACCATTCGGCACCGCCTGCGGCGCATCGAGGAGGCGACCGGGAAGCTCCTGACCCACCCCGGCGACAGCGCCGAACTCGTCGCGGCCTGCCACGCCTGGACCCAACTCCCACCGCAATCCTGGACCTGACACCGAGCTCCGCGCAACTGGGTGCCAGGGAGGCAGAACAGGTGACCTTTGCGCCGTGTTGCAGGTCATGGCCGACCGGTCGGAGAAGGCGGCAGTCTGCGGACCGGGGTCGGCTCCGTTCGGTGGGCTTTCCACCGGTCCGCTCAGGAGCGGCCTGGTCCCGCGACCTCGATCTCCGGTCCTTCGACACCGCTGGCGACACGGGTTCGCGGGATCGGCGCTGATGTCGCGTCTTCCGGGCTCGCCGGGATCGCGTCGGGGGCGGCGTCGTGGATGACCGGGAGCCTCGTCCATCGGAGCAGGGTGCGGAGCTGGCCCGCGGCGTGCTGGGTCGCGGGGTCGGCGCCGCAGCGCAGGGCGGCTTCGAGCGCCCGGGTCTCGTTGGAGAGGCGCATGGCGCGGCTGCGCTGGTCGGCGAGTTCGATGACGGCTTCGCGGCGGCCTGTCTCGGAGAGCAGCACCAGGACCGGCCGGTGGCTGCCGACCTTCTCGCGCGCTTCGGCGCTGCCCGGCCGCGTACCGGGCACTTTCTCAAGGCGCACTTCCGAACGGACCCGGGCGAGGTCGAAGACTGTCGGTGCGCGGCGTCCGGGCTTCACGACGGTCAGTTCGGTGCCGTTGAGGTACAGCAGGTCACCCGCGCCGGCCCGGAGCGCGTAACCGAAACCGAGGGGGCCGATCAGGAAGACGAGCCCGAACACGACGCCGGAGCCCTCCCAGGAGAGCCCGGTTCCGCCGTTGCTGCGGGCGGTCGAGCTGTGGTAGTCGGTCCACTCGAAGCCGCCGTTCATGGTTCCCAGGACCACGGACACCGCTATGAGGGCGATCCCGAGGCAGGCCCCGCTGATCCGCATGCGGCGGACGAGGATCGAGGTGCGTTCGGGACCGAGGAAGGAACCGATTCGCGACTCCATGCGCTGGCCGCTGAACGATGTGCCGGACATTGCGAGATCTGATCCCATCGCGCGGGGGTTTCGATAGCCCGTCGATCCTAGCCGAGGACCGGGTTCGGACTGGGGTTCGGCGACGAGCAGGAGGCGAACGCCTGGCGGCGGGCGCTCACCGGGACGGCGTCACCATGCTTCGACCACGGCCTCGCCGTGGTCGGCCGTGCGCCAGCGCGCATCGAGTCGGCGCAGCCGGGAGGTGGCGGCGAGGCTGTGCACGTGGGCGACCTTGCAGCCGTCGAACTCGAAGACCGCCGCGGCGACGACGCGGTCCTGGAGTGCCGCGATGATCGCGGGTGAGCCGTTGACGACCGCCGTGTGCAGCGCGGGTGCACCGCCCAGGATCCGCCGCTTGGCGTCCGTGGGCTTGGCGAAGGCACGGAATGCGGCGGCCATGCTCTGGGGAGAGGGAAGCTCCAGGAGTTTCGCTGCAAGTCCCGCGCCGTCGGAGACGGCTGTGGCGTCATCGGTGAGGAGCGCGACCAGTTCGTCGGTGCGGCCGGAGACGGCGGCGGACAAGAACGCCTCGACGACGCGGCGTGCCTCATCCGGGTCGACCTCCCGGTCCGCGCGGCTCCCGGCGCCGATCCGGGCCCTCGCCCGGTGGAGGTGCTGGTGGCTCGCCGCCTCGGTGATGTCGAGCATCTCGGCGATATCACTGTGGCTGTACTTGAACGCCTCACGGAGGACATAGGCCGCGCGCTGGTGCGCGGTGAGGTCCCGCATCAGCGTGAGCACCGCCATCGACACCGACTCGCGCTGTACGGCGGTGTCGGCCGGGCCCAGCATCGGGTCGCCTTCCAGGAGCGGTTCCGGCAGCGTGTCCACCGGGCGTTCATGGCGGTGGTGCGCGGACCGGAGGCGGTCCACGCACAGGTTCGCCACGGTCTTCGTCAGCCACGCCTCGGGCACTTCGACATAGCCTCGGTCGGTCGCCTGCCATCGCAGGTACGCGTCCTGCACGACGTCCTCGGCGTCGGCGGCGGAACCGAGGAGGCGGTAGGCGAGCGAGGCCAGCCGGTCGCGTCCGGCCTCGAAGACGTCGGCGTCCATGCGTTCCAACCTATGTCGTCGCCCGCGCCGGCCGGGCCCGCACCCGCCGGGCCCGGACGGGCAGCTGCAGGTCCGCCCCGTCGACGTTGCGTGCGACGCTGCGCAGGGCCGCCTCCTTGAGCCGTGCGGCCGTCCGTCCTCCCAGGTACCAGCCGAATGACCGGACCCCGCCGTTCAGTGCCTGGATGATCGCGTCGCGCCGTCCGAGGCTGATGTGGTTGCCGTAGTGGATCGGCGGCAGTGCCAGCGCTCGGTGTCCCGTCAGCGCCGCGGTGAGGGTGTTGACCGCGGCCATGGCGGTGACGCCTGCTGTGTAGCACGACATCGGCAGGGCCAGTCCGCTGTTCGCGACGGCCCGCGCGGCGTCCCCGATCGCGAGCACCTCGGGGTGCGAGACGGACCGCATATCCCGGTCCACCAGGATCTGCCCGTTGTCGGCTGTGGACAGGGCGCTGGCGTCGGCGATTGGGTGGACGGCGAATCCGCCGGTCCACACGGTCGCATCAGCGGCGATCGCGGTCCCGTCCTCGGTGATGACCGCTCCAGGCTCGACGCGGGCGACGGCGGTATGGGGAAGGACGGTGACACCGAGGCGGTCGAAGGCGCGGGCCAGATGTCGCTGCGCGCCCGCCGAGAGCCACGCGCCGGGTTCACCCCGTGCGACGAGGGCGACGTCCAGGTGCGGATAGGACTCGGCGGTCTCGGTGACGCCTTCGATGCCGGTGAGGCCCTCGCCGACGAACAGGAGGTGCGAGCCCTCCGCCAGGGACCGCAGGCGGTCTCGGAGGAGCAGTGCGCCGGGTCGGCTCGCGATCTGGTGGGCGTGCTCGGCGGCACCGGGGACGCCGTTGTCGTTCACGGCGCTGCCGAGGGCGTACACCAGCGTGTCGTATCCGAGGATCTCGGTCCGGCCGTCGGGGTGGTCGAGGGCTACCGTGCGGGCATCGGCGTCGACAGCGGTGACACTGGCGATGCGCAGGTCCACGCCAGTGCCGGTGAACATTGCGGCGAGGAGGCGGGGTTCGAGGTCCTGCCCTGCGGCCACCTGGTGAAGGCGCATCCGCTCGACGAATCCGGATTCGGCGTTGACGAGGACGACCTCGGCGTCCTCGGGCGGGATACGGCGCGCGAGCAGGTTCGCGGCTTGGGCCCCGGCATACCCGGCGCCGAGAACGACGATGCGGTGCTTCATGGCGGTGCTCCTGTCTGGTTCGCGTGCCCCTAGAACGAGGCGGCGCGCGAAACTCTGACAGTCCCGACCGGTGAAGCACCTCACGCGAGGAGCGGGCAGGCTCGGTGGAGCCTGCCTCGGGTGTCTTCGTCCAGGGCGTTGACGGACTGCTTGCAGACGCGGTTCAGGGCGGTCGACGGTGCGCCTACACTGGTCGCGAATGTCCCCGACTCGCGGCGGGCGTCCGCCGATCACCGAGGGAACCGGCATGGCAACACGCAAGACCCTGCTCTCCGTGGCGGCCGACTCCTGGCCCGTCGCCAAGGACGAGCTGCTCCGCCACGTCGAGGACGCCGTCGAGGTCCGCCGCGTGGGCGAGGAGTCCGCCGTCCTCGAGGCCGCGCACACGACCGCGAAGGACGTCGCGGCCCTCGCCCGGCAGGTGCCGCTGGTCTTCCCCCGGCACCTCACCGACGTCGTCGCCGAGTACGACCACGCCACTACCGGCCTCGACTCGGTCATCGACTTCCTCGACCCGGCCGTGCGCGAGTTCCACGCCGGGCCCGAGGTCTCCCTGCAGATCTGGCTCAGCGGCAAGACCGCCTACAAGTTCAGCCGCCACGACGCCTGGGAGAACGCCGCGCAGGTCCTGATCGACCGCGGCTACCAGGTCACGCGCACCGGCAGTGCCGTCGCGGTCTCCATCTGCTTCACCCCCAAGACCGCGATCGTCGGCGTCAACCGGGTGGCCGACAGCCTCTCCTCCTGGCCCGGCGGCGAGGTGCGCCTCTCCAAGACCCCCGAGCAGGTCTCCCGCGCCGAGTTCAAGCTCGAGGAGCTGTTCAAGGCCCACCCGATCGACGCGGGCGTCGAGCCCAAGGGGCGCGCGCTCGACTACGGCGCGGCGCCGGGCGGCTGGACCCGGATCCTCGCCGAGCGCGGGTACCGCACCACCGCGGTCGACCCCGGTGACCTCGACCCGCGCGTCCTGAAGCTCCCCAATGTCGTCCACGAGCGGACGACCGCGGGGAACTTCCTGCGCGACACCAAGGACCGGTTCGACCTCATCGTGAACGACATGAAGATGAGCCCGGACCGCTCCAGCCGGTTCATGGTCGACTCGGCGCGGCTCCTCAACCCCTACGGCGCCGCCGTCACGACGTTGAAGACCGGCAGCCACCATGTGCTGGAGCAGATCGACGAGTCGTTCGCGATCCTCGGCGCCGCGTACGACATCGAGTTCGCGCGTCAGCTGCGGCACAACCGGAACGAGCTCACGGTGGTCCTCCGCCGGTTCGGCTGAGGCGCGGCGGCTCGGCCACCGGCATTCCTGGCCCGAATTGGGGATATAGGCTCCCGCCCTGTCATGACAGAGTTGTGACGGGGGGTTCTAGCGTTGCGAATCATTGGGGAACCGCCGAATTCAGGAGCCGTCGCATGAAGCCACTCCGCGATGACGAGCCGCGGGAGATCGGGCCCTACCGGGTCCTCGCCGAACTCGGCGAGGGAGGCATGGGCCGTGTCCTCCTCGCCGCCGCCGGCGACGGACAGCTGGTGGCGCTCAAGGTCATGCGCCCGCACCTCCTCCACGACCCGCAGTTCCGGTACCGGTTCCGCCGCGAGGTCATCACCTCCCGCGAAGTCGCCGCCAGCCGCTGGACCGCCGCCGTCCTCGCTTCGGACGAGCACGCGCCGGAGCCCTGGCTCGCGTCCGAGTTCTTCCACGGCCCGACCCTCGCCGAGGCGCTGAGCGCGAACGGGCCCTTGGACGAGGCGTCCGCGCGCCGCCTCATGCACGGCCTGGCCGCGGCGCTCGCCGAGATCCACTCCTACGGTGTGGTGCACCGGGACCTCAAGCCCTCCAACGTGATCCTCACCGAGGACGGCGTGCGCCTCATCGACTTCGGGATCGCCCGCATCACCGAGGAGGCCGGCGGCGACGCCTCGATCACCCAGACCGGCGCGGTCATCGGCGCGCCCGCGTTCATGTCGCCCGAGCAGGTGACGCGCCAGCCCGTCGGCCCCGCGTCCGACCTGTTCTCCTTGGGCACCACGATCATCACCGCGAGCACCGGCGCGAACCCCTTCGACTCCGAAGCGTTGTACGAGGTCATGAACCGCGTCGTCAACGGCGACGCCGGACTCGAGCGCCTCCCCGAGGCCCTGCGGTACCTCGTCGAACCGTGCGTGCGCAAGCAGGCCGACCAGCGCGTGAGCGCCGCCGAGCTCGTGCTGCGCATCGGCGAGCCGCTCGCCGCGCCGTGGCCGCCGGCCGTCGCCGCGATCGAGGAGCGGCAGCGCGCCGAGGTCGCGGACCTCGCCCGCCGCCACGGCTGGGACACCCAGGTGCGTCCCAACCGGACTGTCGTGATGTTCGGTCCGGGGATCGTCCAGGCCGGGTCGCAGCCGGGCCTGTCGGAGCCGTCGACGATCAGCTACGCGCCCGAGCCGCCCGCGTCGTACAACATGTCGGCGCCGCAGGGCTATTCGCCGGTTCCGGCGGCGCAGCCCGGGTACGCGCCGTCCGCGCCGGGATACGCCCCGAGCCCGGGGTACGCGCCCGTGGGCGGGCCGGTGCTGCCGCCTGGCGGTCCGTACTACCCGCCGCAGGGGCAGAAGCCGGACCGGACGGTCATGTACGCGGTGCTCGCGGTGCTGGCCGTGGTCGTCATCGCGCTGGTCGTGATCCTCCCCAACCTGGGCGGGAACGACGAGAAGGACCCGGATCTGGCGGGCGGCGACGGCGCTACGGAGGGGACCGCCACCGGCGACGACACCGGCGGGGGCGGCGAGGAGACCTCCGAGCCGGTCGAGACCGAGACGGACCCGGTGGTGAACGCCGCTGTCGGCGACTGCTTCTGGGACTACGGCGACGAGACCACCGCCGACCTCGAACCGTCCTATTGCGAGGACGGGAGCTTCGAGGTGGTGGAGGTCTTCCACGACACCACGGATCTGGCCTCGTGCGACGGGGTCGACAACATGACGACGAGCGTCTCCTCTTCGGAGGGGAACCTGGTGCTGTGCCTGAGTTTCCTGCACGCCAACGGGGAGGCGTACCACGCGGAGGTCGGCGAGTGCGTGTTCGGTCCGAACGACAGCGTCTCCGAGTGGTATCCGATCGACTGCCAGGAGGGCGCGTTCGAGGTGCTGGAGCGCCTTGAGGGCGTGAGCGATCCGGCGTCCTGCTCGGAGTCGGCGTATTACAACCAGAACTACACGTTCACGACCGCGCAGACCTATCTGGACGTGGTGCTGTGCCTGAGCATGATCTACCCCGACGACATGGGGTACGCGTCGCAGGACGACTGCATGTCGATGAGCGGCGACCCGGACGCCGGGACCGCGCTGTTCCACTTCGCGGACTGCGACGACGCCAACACGTATGTGACGGGCCGGATCGACGAGTACGAGAACCTGGACTGGTGCGGCGACGACGGCTGGAGCACTTGGGAGAGTTACGACTTCCCCGACCACGCCTACACGGTCTGCTGGCGGTACCTGTAGTTTCCGAAGTGGACAGGCGCGCTTCGCGGAAGGCTACAAAACCGTTGGGAGCGTGAGCATCCCGTGCCCGCCTGCCCGCCTATAGCGCGCGCAAGTGGGTTGGTATGATCATTCCAGACTTGTCTTCGAGGGGTATGGGCCCTGGCCGGCGGTGACGCCGGCCAGGGCCTGTTTTCATGCCCCGGCGATGCATCGTTAGTCACGCTAACGTCACTGCGGTAGGCTGCATGCATGGAGACCGACGCTGAACTGCGGTTCGACCGGGGCGACGAGACGCCCGAGCGCCTCAAGCGCCAGATCCAGCGCCTCATGGGCATGACCGGCGCGCAGATGGGCAAGGTCTCCGGCGCCGCGCTCGCCGAGGTCGGGGCCCGCCGGGACCACTTCGTGGTGCTCGCCGCGCTCGCCGAGTTCGGGCCCTCCAGCCAGTCGCAGATCGCCGACCGCACCCGCGTCTACCGCAGCGACCTCGTGGCGGTCCTCAACGAGCTCGAAGCCGCGGGCCAGATCCGGCGGTCCCCCGACCCGGCCGACAAGCGCCGCAACGTCATCACCCTCACCGACGCCGGCGGCGAGCGCCTCGCCGAACTCGACGCGGTCCTCGAAGTCGTGAACGAGCGGATCATGGCCCCGCTCAGCGGGACCGAGCGCCAAGAGCTGTTCCGGCTGCTCGGCCGCATCAACGCCCACCTCGCGGGCGACGCCTAGGACTCAGCGCAGGCGCCGCAGCACCTGCTCCTTGATTTGGGTGAACGGCGGGTACACGACGCGCATCGTGTCGGGCGCGAGCGGCTTGTCCAGCACCGACTTCGCGTGGCTGAACGTCTCGATCGAGGTCTTCCCGTGGTAGGCGCCGAGCCCGGAGTGCCCGACCCCGCCGAACGGCAGGCCCGGCACGTCGATGTGCGCCATCGGCACGTTGAAGCCGACCGCGCCGGACGCGGTGCGGGTGAGCAGCTTGCGCCGCGTCAGGTCCGAGTTCGTGAAGGCGTACAGCGCGAGGGGCTTCTCGCCCTTGTTGACGAAGGCGATCGCGTCGTCGAGGGTGTCCACGGTGAGGATCGGGAGGATCGGCCCGAAGACCTCCTCGCCCATCACGGCGTCCTCGGGCGTGATGTCGGCCAGCACGGTGGGCGCGATGTACTTCTGGTCGCGGTTGTGCCCGCCGCCGCACACGAGCCGGCCTTCGTCGAGGAACCGGGCGAGCCGGTCGAACGAGCGCTGGTCGATGATCCGGCCGAAGTCGGGGCTGTCGGCCGGGGCGTGCCCGTACATCTCCCGCACGGCCTCGGCGAGGTGCTTCTCCAGCTCGGGGCCGACGCCGTCGACGGCGAGCACGTAGTCGGGGGCGATGCAGGTCTGCCCGGCGTTCATGAACTTGCCCCACGCGATGCGGCGCGCGGCCGTCGCGAGGTCCGCGCCCGGTTCGACGATCGCCGGGCTCTTCCCGCCGAGTTCGAGCGTGACGGGGGTGAGGTGCTCGGCGGCGGCCTTCGCGACGATCTTGCCCACGCGCGCCGAACCGGTGAAGAAGATGTGGTCGACCCGTTCGCCTAGGAGCGCCTCGGTGGCCTTCGGCCCGCCCTGGATCACCGCGACCGCGTCCGGGTCGAGGTACTCGCCGATGAGCCGCTCGAGGACGGCCGCGGTCGTGTTCGCGGCCTCGCTCGGTTTCAGGACCACCGCGTTGCCGCAGGCCAGCGCGCCCGCGAGCGGGGCGAGGAGGAGCTGCACGGGGTAGTTGAACGGGCCGATGACGGTGACGACGCCGAGCGGTTCGCGGAGCACGTACGCCTTCGCGGGCTGCAGGTGCGGCGGCGTGTAGACCCGCTTGGGGCGGAACCAGGTGCGCAGGTGCTTGCGCAGGGCGCGCACTTCGGCGGCCACGAAGTCGATCTCGGCGAGGAACGACTCGGGCGCGGCTTTGCCGAGGTCGGCGCGGAGCGCGTCGGCGAGTTCGTCTCCGGCTTCGCGCACCATCCGGTCGAGGCCCTTGAGCTGCTCGAGCCGCCACGGCAGCGGTTTGGTGCGGCCCGTGGCGAAGTGCGAGCGCAGGCGCTCGACCGTGGAGTGGATCTCGTTGCCGGTCATGCCTTGAGCTTAGGGCCTGTCGGGTGGAACCGGAAGGCCGCGCTCGTCGCCCGCGACCCTCCCATGCTGCCAGGGACAATGGGGACGTTCAACGGTTTGTGGGCGGTTCCATCCGATCCGTGAACTGCACGGACCTGGGTCCCGTGTTGTGAAACCATGCGCCCATGGCCGCCGTCAAGAGAAACCCGCTGCTCTCCTGGACCGTGATCGCACCGATCCTGGGGATCGCGGTGCTGGCGATGGTCTGGGGCCGGGAGCTCGGGGCGGTGTGGGTGACGGTGGCGGCGGTGGCGCTCATCGCCACCGTGCTGGCGGCGGTGCATCACGCGGAGGTCGTCGCGCACCGGGTGGGGGAGCCGTACGGTTCGCTGGTCCTGGCGGTGGCGGTCACGGTCATCGAGGTGGCGCTGATCGTCACGGTGATGGCCGGCGGCGGTGAGGAGTCCTCGACGCTGGCGCGGGACACGGTGTTCGCGGCGGTCATGATCACGACGAACGGCATCGTGGGCATCGCCCTGCTCGTGGGCGCGCTCAAGTACGGGGTGACGCTGTTCAACCCGGAGGGTTCGGGGGCGGCCCTGGCGACGGTGGCGACGCTCGCGACGCTGGGCCTGGTCCTGCCGACGTTCACGACGAGCGAGTCCGGGCCCGAGTACTCGACCTCGCAGCTGGTCTTCGCGGCGATGGCGTCGCTGATCCTGTACGGCCTCTTCGTGTTCAACCAGACGGTGCGCCACCGCGACTTCTTCCTGCCGGTCACCCCTGACGGGGTGGTCGAGGAGGAGGAGCACGCCGACCCGCCGAGCGGGCGGACGGCGCTGCTGAGCCTGGTGATGCTCATGGTCGCGCTCGTGGGTGTGGTCGGGCTGGCGAAGATGGAGTCGCCCGCGATCAAGGCGGGGGTGCTCGCGGCGGGGTTCCCGGCTTCGTCGGTGGGTGTGGCGATCGCGCTGCTGGTGCTGCTGCCGGAGTCGATCGCGGCGATTCGCGCGGCCTCGCGCGAGCGCATCCAGACCAGCATCAACCTCGGCTACGGTTCGGCGATGGCCTCGATCGGCCTGACGATCCCGGTGATCGCGGTGGCCTCGTTCTTCATGGACGGCCCGCTGCTGCTGGGCTTGAGTTCGACGGAGATCGTGCTGCTGGGCCTCACCGTGGTGGTCAGCGTCCTGACGATCGTGCCCGGCCGGGCGACGCGCCTGCAGGGCGGCGTGCACCTGGTGCTGCTCGCGGCGTACCTGTTCCTCGCGATCAACCCTTAACGGGTCCAGACGTCCCAGCTCAGGCGGGCGAGGAGTCCGAGGACCACGACGACGAGGACGATGCGCACGAACTTGCTGCCCTTGGACATCGCGGTGTGGGCGCCGAACCAGGCGCCGAGCATCGCGCCGAGGCCCATGACGGCGCCGAGCAGCCACCAGACGTTGTCCTGGGCGGCGAAGACGACGAGCGCGCCGAGGTTGGTGGTCACGTTGACGACCTTGGTGTGGGCGGCGGCGGCCAGGAAGTCCATGCCGAGGATCGTCGTGAACGCGACGGCGAGGAAGATGCCGGTGCCGGGGCCGATCATGCCGTCGTAGAAGGCGATGACCAGGCCGCAGACGACCATGACGGCCGCGGCGCGCCACCGGGTGTGCAGTTCCGGTTTCGGCTCCAGGCCCAGCTGCGGTTTCGCGACGACGAGCACGAGCACGGCGAGGAGGATGGCGATGATGATGGGCTTCAACGCCTCCGAGGAGACCGCGAGCGCGGCGAGCGCCCCCGCGCCGGAACCGAGGAGCGCGAGCCCGACGGTGGGCCAGAGCAGGCGGTGCTCGAGCTTGATCTTGCGGGAGTAGGCGATCGCGGAAGTGGCGGTGCCGAAGACCGAGGCCATCTTGTTCGTGCCCAGCATGAGCGCGGTGGGCGCTGTGGGAAAGGCCACCAGGAGGACGGGGAGCTGGATGAGGCCGCCGCCGCCGACGACCGCGTCGACCCATCCGGCGAAGATCGCCGCGGCGATGAGCAGGGCGAACAGGCCGGGGTCAAGGTCGAAGGGCACCACGCCAAGTTACTTGCCGCGCGGCTGGCAGACACGCCGATGAGGTGAGGAACACGTGTCGGAGTGTAATCGTCTGATATCAACAGGTCATGGACATGACGAAGCCTATGACCCACTTGGTGAAACGCGGCTACGAGTATACGTTCGACCCCGATGAGCAGCAGCGGCGGAATCTGGAGGAGACGCTGGAAGCGGTTCGGGCCGTGTACAACTGGTCGCTTTCGGTGTTCCAGCGCGAATGGCGCGCCAGGGGGGAGAAGATCTCGTACGCGGAGATCTCGGCCCGTCTCACCAAGTGGAAGAACCTGCCCGCGAACCGGTGGGTGAAGGTCTATTCGTCCGTGCCGCTCCAGCAGATCGCCCGGCAGCTCCACACCGAGTACCACTCGTTCCTCAACGGCCGCAGCCGCGAGCCGGTGCCGAAGGAGCACGGCGAGCAGACGCAGCTCGTGTACTCGCGCGCCGGCTACTACCTCAAGGGGCGGGAGGTGAAGCTCGCGAAGCACAAGGCGCCGTTGGACATCATGTGGGGCCTGGAGCGGCCGAGCCGCGACGACATCACCTCGATCACCGTCAACCGCGAGCCGGACGGCCGCTGGAAGCTGTGGATCGTGGCCGAGGAGTTCATCGAGGTGCCTCGCCAGAAACCGCCGGAATGCGGCGAGTGCGGGCGCGTCCTGGAGGACTAGCCCCGCGAAGCGGACGGGCCCGGCGGTGCGAACCGCCGGGCCGCTTCGCGTCCGGGACCCGGGCGGGACGGACGCGGACCGGCCGCCGCGCCGGTGTCCTGACCGGTCCGGTTCGCGCGGGCGGGCCGACGGGTCCGGTTCGCGCGGGCGGGCCGACGGGTCCGGTTCGCGCGGGCGGGCCCGGTCGCTCCGCAGGCATGCGAAACGCCCGGCCGGGGTGCCCTTCCCAAGGCCCCGACCGGGCGGTCTGGCCCGGCCCGGCGTCCCTCGCGGGCGCACCGGGCCGGGCCGCTGTCGAAAAGCCGCGGGCCTGGCGGCTACTCCCCGCCCGCGGCTCTCAACGCGTCTGGCGTGCGGAGCCTCGCGGCTCCGCGATCTGCTGCTCGCGCAGCTCGGCCGTGCTGTTTGCGCAGCTCCGCCCTCTCTTACTTGCGCAGCTCCGCTCTCTACTACTTGCGCAGCTCCGCTACGGCGGCGGCGAGGCGCTTGCCGTAGTTCTCGTCGGCCTTCGCGAAGTTCGCGATGGCGCGCTCGATGATGTCCTCGCGGGTGACCTTCGCGATGAACCCGGAGAGGTTCGCGATGAGGCGGTCCTGCTCGTCCTCGGTCATGAGGCGGTAGAGCTTGCCGGCCTGCACGAAGTCGTCGTCCTCGGCGTGCTTCGGGGTCTCCCACTCGCCGGTCGTGCCGGTGAGCTGGGTCGGGCCCCACAGCGGCTGGCCGGTCTCGTACGGGCCGCCGAACGAGTTGGGCTCGTAGTTCTTCTGGCGGCCGTGGCGGCCGTCGTAGCCCTGGCCGTCGCGGTTGCCGTTGCGCGCCTCGGTGGCGTGCGGGCGGTTCACCGGCAGGTGGTCGGCGTTGATGCCGACGCGGTAGCGGTGCGCGTCGCCGTAGGCGAACAGGCGGCCCTGGAGCATCTTGTCCGGCGACGGGCCGATGCCCGGCACGAAGTGCGCGGGGGAGAAGATCGACTGCTCGACCTCGGCGAAGATGTTGTCCGGGTTGCGGTTGAGCTCGAGCTTGCCGATGGTGATGCGCGGGTAGTCCTCGTTCAGCCACACCTTGGTGAGGTCGAACGGGTTGTACCGGTAGCTCGCGGCCTCGGCGGCGGGCATGATCTGGACCTGCACGGTCCAGGACGGGTAGTCGCCGCGCTCGATGGACTCGCGCAGGTCGCGCTGGTGCGAGTCGGGGTCCTCGCCGGCGAGGCGGTTGGCCTCGTCCTGGGTGAGGTTCTTGATGCCCTGGTCGGTCTTGAAGTGGTACTTGACCCAGAACTGCTCGCCGGCCTCGTTGACCCACTGGAAGGTGTGGGAGCCGAAGCCGTCCATGTGGCGGTAGGACGCGGGGATGCCGCGGTCGCCGAAGAGCCAGGTCACCTGGTGGACCGACTCGGGGGAGAGGCTCCAGAAGTCCCAGACGTTGTCCGCCTCCTGCGAGCCGGTGTACGGGTCGCGCTTCTGGGTGTGGATGAAGTCGGGGAACTTGATGGCGTCGCGGATGAAGAACACCGGGGTGTTGTTGCCGACGAGGTCGTAGTTGCCCTCTTCGGTGTAGAACTTCAGGGCCCAGCCGCGCGGGTCACGGCGGGCGTCGGCGCCGCCGAGGGAGTCGGCCACTGTGGAGAAGCGCAGGAAGGTCTCGGTCTCCTTGCCCACCTGGGAAAGGAACTTGGCCTTCGTGTACTTCGTGACGTCGGCGGTCACGGTGAAGGTGCCGTAGGCGCCCGCGCCGCGGGCGTGGACGACGCGCTCGGGGATGCGCTCGCGGTTGAAGTGCGCCAGCTTCTCGAGCAGGACCTGGTCCTGGATGAGCAGGGGGCCGCCGACGCCGGCGGCCTCGCTCTGGTTGTTGCTGGAGATCGGCGCGCCGGACTCGGTGGTCAGCGGCCCGGCAGTGTTGTCGAACTGCTCGCTCATGCGGAGGCCCTTCTAGCTGTTCACGACTCTGTTTGTTTAAGACTCGATCCTAGCTTAGACTATGTCTAAACAAAGAACCAGTCCCGGGTAAGTAGTGCCACAGTGTTTCGCCTGCTAGAGTGGTATTCAATGCCCCGACCGCGTGAGAGAACCGTATGAGCGACCTCGTTACCCGACTCCGACGCCACAACTGGCGCATCACTCCGCAGCGGCGTGTCATCGCCGAGACGCTCGAGGGCTCCCACGTGCACTTCACCGCCGAGGAGATCCTGGAGCGCGCCGTCGAGCGCATGCCCGAGCTCTCGCGCGCCACGGTCTACAACACCCTCAACGAGATGGTCGCCCTCGGCGAGGTCCTCGAGCTCACCCTCGACGGTCGCTCGAAGCGGTACGACCCCAACGCCGACCACGAGCACCACCACCTCATCTGCGAGGGCTGCGGGCTCATGAAGGACGTGCACGCCATGGCGGACCCGGTGGACTGGCTCCCCGGCGACGAGCGCCACGGTTTCAGCGTCACTCGCGCGTCCATCACGTACCGGGGCCTGTGCCCCGAGTGCCAGGCAGCCGCTTCCTAAGGGGCGCAAGCCCGATCGAGCTCCATCGAGCGGCACCGGCGCGGCCGGACTGTCGCGCTCCAGTCGCGCTTCGGTGACGAAACGGTCTCGCTCGTCGTTTTGGCTTGCCTTGTCCCGTTCTGCTCCGATACGGTCGCGGGGCCGCCTCGCCCCGGATTCCCAGCGAGACCCCCGGCGGAAACGCTAGGTTCAGGCCGAGCCTGATCGCCCACGTGCAGGCCGCAGGCTCGCGCGCCCGACCGAAGGAGTCCGAAGTGGACCAGTTGCTGTCCTGGAACGACCAGTTCTGGGCCTGGGTGGTCATCCCGCTCATCGTCGTCACCAGCCTCCTCTACCTGGTCCTCACCAGGGGCGTGCAGTTCCGGTTGTTCGCGCAGATGATCAGGGGCCTGCGCGAGGACCCGGGCGAGGGCACCGAGGGGCACCGCAAGGTCTCGGCGTTTCAGGCGTTCGCGATCTCCTCGGCGGCGCGCGTGGGCACCGGCAACATCGTGGGCGTCTCCACCGCGATCGCGATCGGCGGGCCCGGCGCGGTGTTCTGGATGTGGATCATGGCGATCACGGTGGCCGCCACCGCGTTCGCGGAGTCGACGCTCGCGCAGGTCTACAAGGAGCGCACCCCCGAGGGGTTCAAGGGCGGGCCCTCGTTCTACATGAAGCACGGCCTCAAGGCGCCCTGGCTCGGCGCGGTCTTCGCCGTCATCCTCATCTTCACGTACCCGTTCTCCTTCAACATGGTGCAGGCCAACACGTTCACCGGCGCCGTCAACGACTCGCTCGACGGGATGGGCGTGGCCACCGGCGACACCACGACCTGGATCATCGCGATCGTCCTCGCGGTGGTCACCGCGTTCGTGGTCTTCGGCGGGCTCCAGCGCATCGCGCACTTCGCGCAGCTGGCCGTCCCGGCGATGGCCCTGGTCTACCTCGGCCTGGGCACCGCGATCGTCATCATCAACGCCGACCAGTTGCCCGGCGCGATCGCGAACATCATCGGCTCCGCGTTCGGCTTCGAGCAGTTCGCGGGCGCCGCGCTCGGCACCGTCATCATCCAGGGCGTGCGCCGCGGCATGTTCTCCAACGAGGGCGGCATGGGCTCGGCCCCGAACGCCGGCGCCACCGCCACCGTCAGCCACCCGGTCAAGCAGGGCCTCACGCAGGCGTTCGGCGTCTACTTCGACACGATCTTCATCTGCTCGATCTCGGCGTTCATCATCCTCACCACGAACCCGGTGTACGGGGACCCGAACGTCAACCTCGTCACGCGCGGCGTCGACGCCACCCTCGGCGGCTGGGCCCTCCAGGTCATGGCGCTCATCCTGGTGCTCTTCACCTTCACCTCGGTGGTGGGCAACTACTTCTACGGCGAGACCAGCATCCGCTACCTGCGCGACAACCGGTGGACCGTCGGCGCGCTGCGCGTCATCGTCGTCGGCCTCGTCCTCCTCGGCTCCGTCGCCTCGCTCGAGACGGTGTGGAGCATCGCGGACGTGACCATGGGCCTCATGGCCACGGTCAACCTCATCGCGGTCCTCGGCCTCACCGGCGTGGTCGTGAAGGTCCTGCGCGACTACGACCGCCAGCGCAAGGCCGGGCTCGACCCGGTCTTCACCCGCGAGTCCGTGCCCGGCCTCAGTGGACTCCAGGTGTGGGAGCCCGAGACCGCGGCGGTCGCGCCGGTCTCCGAAAAATGAGGAGTCGCCGAGTCGTCGCAGGCGCCTCGATAGGCTCACCGGTATGACGCAGTCGAAGGAACCGTGGAAGTCACCCATCTGGCGCTCCGAGCCCGCGTTCCTCTACTCGCGACGGTCGCTCGCCCGCTACGTCGGCCGCCCCGCCGCCGAGTTCCTCAAGATCGAGCCGGCGGCGGGCGTGGTGCTCGTGGTCTGCGCCGTGGTCGCCATGCTGTGGGCGAACTCGCCGTGGGCGGCCTCCTACGAGGCCGTGTGGGGCCTGGACATCACGTTCGCGTTCGGCGACTTCGAGCTCCACCACACGCTGCAGGACTGGATCAACGACGGCCTGATGGCCATCTTCTTCTTCGTCGTGGGCGTGGAGATCAAGAGCGAGATCGTCTCCGGTGAGCTCTCGAACCCGCGGAACGCGGTGCCGCCCATCGCCGCCGCCATCGGCGGCATGGCCGCCCCCGCGCTCATCTACGTCGCCCTGAACGCCGGGACCGCGGGCGAGGGCGGCTGGGGCATCCCGATGGCGACGGACATCGCGTTCGCGGTCGGCGTGCTCGCCCTCTTCGGCTCCCGCATCCCCTCGGCCGCCAGGATCTTCCTCCTCACCCTCGCGATCGTCGACGATCTCGGCGCGATCGCGGTGATCGCGATCTTCTACACCGACGACGTCTCCATGGCGTGGCTCGGGGCCGCCGGCGGGCTCATCGCCCTCGCGATCCTCCTGCGCGTCCTCAACGTCTGGTCCGGGCCCGTCTACCTGGTCATCGGTGTCCTGCTGTGGGTCGCCATGCTCGAGTCGGGCGTGCACGCCACCGTCGCGGGCGTCGTCATGGGCCTGATCATCTCCGCCCGGCCGCTGCTGGACCCCGAGATCGCCCATGAGCGGGCGCAGGAGATGGCCAAGGACGGGCTCACCGCGGAGGAGACCGAGCAGCTCGTCAAGTTCGCGCGCGACGCCGTGCCCCCGACCGAGCGCGTCCAGGCCCGCAACCACCGGTTCTCCTCGTTCGTGGTGCTCCCGCTGTTCGCGCTCGCGAACGCGGGCGTGGCCCTCTCCAGCGACCTGTTCGCCACGGCGATGACCTCCACGGTGACGCTGGGGATCATCCTGGGCCTCGTCGTCGGCAAGCTCGTCGGCATCACAGCGGTCACGTGGGTCGTGGTGAAACTCGGCTGGGGCCGCATGCCGACCGGCACGACCTGGCCGCTCCTGGCCGCGATCGCGATGGTCGCGGGCATCGGCTTCACGGTCGCCCTGTTCATCACCGAGCTCGCGTTCCGCGGCGGGGAGGCCGCGCTCCTGACCGACGAGGGCAAGATCGGCGTCCTGTGCGCGTCGTTCCTGGCCGCCCTCCTCGGCGCCCTCGCCGTGCACCTGGCCGCCCCGAAGACCGCGCAGCCCGACGACGCCGACGAGGACGAGCGGGCTGTGGAGGACGCCGCCAACGCGGGGTTAGGCTTGGCCCACTGCTGTTCACAGCGACTCGAACCTAGAGTGAGACCCGACTTTTGGAGGGACGCCGTCTTGGCTCCGCAGAATCTCATGTCCCAGCCTCCGGCGACGAAGATGCCCGAGGACACCGAGGCCAGGAAGTTCCTCGACGAGCACACGCCCGAGGACACCGTGCGCCGCTACCCGTGGTTCTGCGCCGCTTGGGCCCGGCTGGCGAAGAACGCCCTGGAGTCGGGCGACGACGTCGCCGCCTACGCGTACGCGCGCACCGGCTACCACCGCGGCCTCGACCAGCTGCGCCGCAGCGGCTGGAAGGGCCACGGCCCGATCCCGTGGGACCACAAGCCCAACCGCGGGTTCCTCAAGTCCCTGCACCAGCTCTCGCGCGCCGCGGCGGCCATCGGCGAATCCGATGAGGCGGCCCGCTGCGCCCAGTTCCTGCGCGACTCGGACCCGGCCGCGGCCGACGCCCTGACGTAGTCCGCATCAACGACGACGGGGGGCGGGGGGGCCGGGGGGCGCGCCCCCCGCGGGGGGGGGGGGGGGGGGGGGGGCGCGGGGGGGGGGGGAGCAGG
>NZ_JAPZVR010000018.1:24362-86057 GCF_027622855.1 Glycomyces algeriensis
CCCGCCCTGCGCCGCCCCCACCGCCGCGGGCGGCGGGCACGCAGCGCGGCCCGCCCGCCGTCGTCGTTGTGCTGTCGTGTGGTGCGCCTAGGCGAGTGAGATCTGGCCGTCCTCGACGGTGATCTCCACCGGCGGCAGGTCGATGTCGGCCGGGCCCTGCTCGAGCGTGCCCTCGATCGTCCACGTCGATTGGTGCTGGGGGCAGATGATGTTGCCGTCCGCGTCGGGGGCCGCGACGGTCGCGCCCTGGTGCGGGCAGACCGCCGTGAACGCCAGGAACTCGTCCGCGGTCGGCTGCACGATCACGGTCTGGTCGACGACGATCCCGCCGCCCACCGGCACGTCCGAGGTCGCCGCGATCCCGCCGCCCTCACCGGTCGAACCGCCTTCGGTGCCGCTCGAGCCCGTGGTCGAGGAGTCGGAGCCGCTCGGGGACTCCGTGCCGCAGGCCGCGAGCGCTCCCGCGGCCCCCAGCCCGGCCAGTCCGCACATCATGCCGCGCCGGGTCGCCGCCTGACGGCGTACGAGCGGCGCCGTGGTGGCGGTATCGGCCGGGATTCGCACCGCCGGATCGGACCCGTTCCGGGTGTCGGTCATCGTTGAGCTCCTTGCGCTTCAGGTGCGGCGCCGTGAACGGCCGCCGCAAGGCGAGCCGGGGCGCTGCCGCTGCGACGCCTGCGGCGCAACGCTAACGCCCGAATGCCGAGCCTTTCACGCGATACGTCCCCGATCAAGCCTTCTAGTTGAAACTTCATCGAGTTCTCAGCAAGCTCACAGCCCCGCTACACCCCCAGCGACCTCGCGATCAGCATCCGCTGCACCTCATTCGTCCCTTCACCGATCTCCAGCACCTTGCAGTCCCGCCAGGCACGCGCCACCGGCGTCTCGTTCATGAACCCGTACCCGCCGAAGATCTGCGTCGCCTCCCGCGCGTTCTCCACCGCCGCCTGCGACGCGTGCAGCTTCGCCAGCGCCGCATCGGTGCTGAACGGCTCGCCCGCGTCCGCCTTCAGCGCCGCGTCCTGCCACGCCAGCCGCGACGTGTGCGCCCGCAGCCGCATGTCCGCCAGCATGAACGCGATCGACTGGTTCGACGCGATCGGCCGCCCGAACGCCTCGCGCTCCTTCGCGTGCGCCACGGACTCGTCCAGGCACCCCTGCGCCGAGCCCGTCGCCAGCGCCGCGATCGCGACCCGGCCGCTGTCGAGCAGTTCCAGGAACTGCACGAATCCGCGGCCGCGCTGGCCGAGGAGGTTGGCCTCGGGGACGCGGCAGTTGTCGAAGTAGACGGGCCGGGTGTCGGAGGCGCGCCAGCCGACCTTGGAGTACTCGGGGCCGATCTCGAGGCCGGGGGTGCCGGGCTCGACGGCGATGCAGGAGACTTCGCCGGGGCCGGTCTGGGCGGTGGTGACGATGAGGTCGGTCATCTCGGTGCCCGCGTTGGTGATGAAGCACTTCGCGCCGTCGATGACCCATTCGCCGTTCTCGAGGCGGGCCTTGGTGTCGGTGTGGCCGGCGTCGGTGCCGCCGCCGGGTTCGGTGAGGGCGAAGGCGACGAGGCCTTCGCCGGCGGCGAGGCGCGGGAGCCATTTGGCCCGCTGCTCGGGAGTGCCGTAGCGGGCGATGCCTTCGGCGCCGAGGGTCACGGAGGCCTCGACGGTGACGGCGACGGAGGCGTCGACACGGGCGATCTCCTCGAGGGCGAGGCCGAGCATGAAGAGGCCGGCGCCGGCGCCGCCGTACTCCTCGGGGAGGGTGACGCCGAGGACGCCGAGCTTGCCCAGCTCGCGGACGAGGTCGGCGGGGAATTCGCCGCGCTCGTAGAAGTCGCCGATGACCGGTTTGATCTGGTCCTGGGCGAAGGCGCGCACAGCGGCGGCGAATTCGGTCTGCTCGATGTCGAGTCTCATGGCTGGCTCCCTGTTGATGTGCGGATCGCAGGCGTCGCGGGCGGCGGCTACACCGGTGTGATCGGGTGTCTGCGGTCGGAGAACCGGCGGTCCTTGTGGGTCAGCCGGCGGTATCGGGCGATGAGGTCATCGCGGAGGTGGGCGGGTTCGATGATGTCGTCGACGACGAGTTCGCCGGCGAGGCGGCGGAGGTCGACGTCGGCTTCGTACTCGGCGCGCTTGTCGGCCACGAACCGCTCCCGCGTCGCGGGGTCGTCGATGGCGGCGATCTTGTTGGCGTACACGGCGTTGACGGCCGCTTCGGCGCCCATGACGGCGATGCGGGCGGTGGGGAGGGCGAGGCACGCGTCGGAGCCGAAGGCGGGTCCGGCCATGGCGTAGAGGCCGGCGCCGTAGGCCTTGCGGACGACGACGCAGAGTTTGGGGACGGTGGCCTCGGCGACGGCGGCGATCATCTTGGCGCCGTGGCGGATGATGCCGCCGTGCTCGACGGCGGAGCCGACCATGAAGCCGGGGACGTCGGCGAGGAACAGCAGCGGCACGTTGAAGGCGTCGCAGGTGCTGACGAAGCGGGCGGCCTTGTCGGCGGAGTCGGAGAAGAGGACGCCGCCGCGGACGGCGGAGTTGTTGGCGACGATGCCGACGGGCCTGCCGTCGAGGCGGGCGAATGCGGTGAGGAGCTCGCCGGCCCAGCGGGCCTGCACTTCGAGCATCGAGTCGCGGTCGACGAGCCCGTCGAGGAAGTCGTGCATGTCGAACGGCGCGGATTCGCTGGCGGGGATGCTCGCGGCGAGGTCGACCGGGAGCGGGGGCCGGGCGGCGCGCACGGGTGCGGGCTGCGTCCAGTTGGAGGGCAGGTAGGAGAGCCAGCGCCGGACGGAGGCGATGGCCTCGTCCTCGTTGCGGCACAGGAAGTGGCCGACGCCGGACTGCTCGCAGTGGACGCGCGCGCCGCCCATGTCCTCGAGGGTGGTCTTCTCGCCGGTGACCATCTCGACCATGCGGGGGCTGCCGAGGTACATGGAGGCGTTGCCGTCGACCATGGCGACGATGTCGCAGAACGCGGGGATGTAGGCGCCGCCGGCGGCGCTGGGACCGAAGAGGGCGCAGGCCTGCGGGATCTTCCCGGAGGCGCGGACCTGCTCGTGGAAGATCCGGCCGGCGCCGCGGCGGCCGGGGAAGAGCTGGACCTGGTCGGTGATGCGGGCGCCGGCGGAGTCGACGAGGTAGACGATGGGGTGCTGCTCGAGCTGGGCGGCCTCGACGGTGCGGATGATCTTCTCGACGGTGCGCGCGCCCCAGGACCCGGCCTTGACGGTGGAGTCGTTGGCGACGAGCCGGATGGGACGGCCCTGCACGGTGGCGGTGCCGACGACGACGCCGTCGGCGGGGAGGGTCGGGTCCGGGTTGGCCCAGAGGCTGTCCTCGCGGAACGAGTCGGGGTCGCACAGGCGCCGGATGCGCTCGCGCGCGTGGTACTTGCCCGCGGCGGCGGCGGCCTGGTGGTATTTGGCGGCGCCACCGCGCTCGATCCGCTCGCGCTCGGCCGGGTAGTCCCCGAATTCCACGTTGCGGCCTCCTTGCCGAAACAGCGTCCCTTAACGATCGTTAAGGCAAGCATATTGTGTCCCGCCGATCCCCGCGTGTCAACGCATTCGCGTTTCGTGTAATTCAGTTGTTCACCGGCGGGTTCACATCCGGCGCAGAGCGCTGTGCGCCTGCGGTCGCAAACCCGGCCCGTCCGCCCACTCGCATTTCGCCCCGCTCACGCCCGGCCGCAACCGCCCCGTTCACTCCACGAACCCGCCGCGGCTACCCTCGGGGAAACCACCGCGCCACTCCCACACCGCCACCGCACCGCGCCCCCGCCACGTGCCCCGGCACGCCGCCTCCCCCGGAGTTCGATGAGCAACCCCGTGAGCACCAGCGACGCCCCGACCGCGCCCCCCGCGCACGCCCAGCCGGCCCCCCGGCCGCCGCGTCTGCGCGAGATCGACGGCCTCCGCGGCCTCGCCATCGTCGTCATCGCCGTCTACCACATCTGGTTCGACCGCGTCTCCGGCGGCGTCGACGTGTTCCTCCTGCTCTCCGGCTTCTTCATCACCGCGAGCCTCCTCCGCTCCGTCGACCGCACCGGCTCGGTCGCCCCCCTCGCGTTCGCCGCCCGCATCGTCCGCCGCATCTTCCCGCCCGCCCTGGTCGTCGCCGCCGCGAGCGTCGTCATGGCCGTCCTCTGGCTCCCGCGCGCTACCTGGATCCAGCAGCTCGGCGACCTCCTCGCCGCCGCCCTCTACTACGCCAACTGGCACCTCGCCTTCAACTCCGTCGACTACCTCTCCTCCAACAACGGCGCCAGCATCGTCCAGCACTACTGGTCGATGGGCGTCCAGACCCAGTTCTACGTGCTGTGGCCCCTCCTCATCGCCGCCGCGACCGCACTCGCCGCCCGCACCAGACGCAGCCCCCGCCGCACCCTCGCCGCCGCCCTCGCGCTCGTCTTCGCCGCCTCGTTCGCCTTCGCGCTCTGGGAGACCGCCGAGAACCAGGCCTTCGCCTACTTCGACCTCCGCGCCCGCCTCTGGCAATTCGCCGCGGGCGGCCTCCTCGCCCTCGCCCTCCCGCGCCTCCGCACCGCCTTCTCTGACCCCACTGCGCCGCAAGCGAAATGGACGGCCGCGCTCCTCGGCTGGGCGGGCGTCGCCGTCCTCCTCGCCGCCGGGTTCTTCCTCGAGAGCACCCAGTTCCCCGGACTCGCCGCGCTCTGGCCCGTCGGCGGCGCCTGCGCCGTCGTCATCGCCGCGTCCCTCAGCCCCGGCGCCGGCGCCGGGCACCTCCTCAACACCCGGTTCGTCCAGTGGCTCGGCGACCTCTCCTTCACGCTCTACCTCTGGCACTGGCCGATCCTCATCTGCTACCTCAGCGCGACCGGACGCGACACCGCGACCCTCCCCGGCGGCCTCGGCGTCCTCGCCGCCGCGACCGCGCTGGCCGCCGCCACCAACTGGGCCCTGGAGCGGCGCCTCCCCGCCACCGGCCTCGGCCAGCGCACCAAACGCGGCGCGTTCGCGCTCGGCGCGGCGTTCATGGCGCTCGCGCTCGCCGCCTGCGCCGCCATGGCCGGGTACATCGCGTTCGAGCGCGACCGGCTCGCCGAGGCCGCGAACGACCCGGGCCGCTACCCGGGCGCGGCCGTCCTCGCCGAGGGCGTCGAGGTGGCCGAAGCGGACTTCACGCCCTCCACGCTCGACGCCGCCCTCGACTACGACCCGGCGCTCTCGGGCCGCTGCAACCAGACCATGGAGGGCTACGAGCCGATCCGGTGCGACTTCGCCCCCGCCGCCGACGCCGGCGAGGAGTCGGACGGCGACGAGGAGGAGGACGAGGACGGGGCTGCCGACGGCGCGGGCGCCGCCGCCACCGTCGTCATGTACGGCGGCTCCAAGATCTGGCAGTGGCTCCCGGCCGTGCTCGACGCCGCCGCGGACCGGAACTGGCACGTCATCGCGTTCACCAAGAACGCCTGCATCATTGAGACCGGCCAGGAGGCGCTCGGAGAGGAGCGCTACCGCTCGTGCGCCGCGTGGAACGACGCGGTCGTCGCCGAGATCGACGCGATCCAGCCCGACCTGGTGCTCACCTACGGCTCCCGGGTCGGGTACGAGGCGTACGAGACGTTCCCCGACTACACCGACCGCTACGAGCAGCTCCTCGCGACCGGGACGACCGTGGTCGCCCTGCGCGACACCCCGAGCCCCCGCTTCGACATCCCGCTCTGCGTGGACCTCAACGGCCCCAACGCGAACGAGTGCACCGTCGACCGCGCTTCGTACTACGACGAGGGCGCGTTCGAGGCCCTGGAGGTGCCCGCGGGGGTCCACAAGGTCGACCTCACCGGCTACATCTGCGACGGCGACGCCTGCCCGCCGGTGGTCGGCAACGTCCTCGTCTACCGCGACGACGCGCACCTCACCAACACGTACGCTGCGACGCTCGGCCCCTACCTCGGGGCCGAACTCGCCGACGCCCTCGCGAATCCGGCTGCGGGGTAAGCGAAAGGCCCGGCTCACCCGAGCCGGGCCTGAGCGACGGTGTTACGCGGTGACGGCGTCCAGTGCGATCTCCACCATCTCGGAGAACGACTCCTGGCGGTCGGCCGCGGGCAGCTCGGTGCCCTTGAGGATGTGGTCGGAGATGGTGCACAGCGCGAGGGCGCGGGCCTTGAACTTCGCGGCGAGCGTGTAGATCGCCGCGGCCTCCATCTCGATGGCGAGGATGCCGTAGTCGGCGAGCTTCGCCTCGACCTCGGGAGCGTCGGTGTAGAACGTGTCCGAGGAGTACAGCTGGCCCACGTGCAGGTTGATCCCGCGCGCGGCCGCGGCGTCGGCGGAGGCGCGCAGCAGCCCGAAGTCCGCCACCGGCGCGTAGTCGACGACGCCGTTGAAGCGGATGCGGTTCATCGAGGAGTTCGTGGAGGCGCCGATGCCGGCCACCACGTCCCGCAGCTCGATGTCGTTGTGGATCGCGCCGGCCGAGCCCACGCGCACCACCGTCTTCACGCCGTACACGTCGAGCAGCTCGTGCGTGTAGATCGACGCGGACGGCTGGCCCATCCCGGTGCCCTGCACGGACACGCGCTTGCCCTTGTACGTGCCGGTGAACCCGAACATGTTCCTGACCTCGGTGTAGCAGGTCGCGTCCGTGAGGAAGTTCTCGGCGATCCACTTCGCGCGCAGCGGGTCCCCGGGCAGGAGGACGCTCTCGGCGATGTCGCCCGGCTTGGCGGAGATGTGTGCAGTCATGACGCCAGCTTCTCATAAACATCCCATGAATTTGCGGAGACCGGCTGTGAGCTGGATCGCCGGGCCCGCTGCAGTGCGCGCCACCGGGGTCCGGTAGTGTTCTCCGCGGTGGCGTGTCCGAGCGGCCGAAGGAGCTCGCCTCGAAAGCGAGTGTTGGGTAACCCTCAACCGTGGGTTCAAATCCCACCGCCACCGCCAACGTTCCGGATGCCGGGCCTGTGATCACAGGCCCGGCATTCGTTGTTTCTCGCCAAGGGCGGCTAACCTGTCGGGACCGCGCCGCCACCCGGCGGCGCCGACGGCGCTGGAGCGCCGCTCACACGGAGAAAGGCGGCAGCGGGTGAGCCGATCATCGACGGGCGGGAAGATCTTCAGCGGGGCGATCATCGTCCTCTCGCTGCTCCTCGCCGCGATCCTGCTCCTGCACCGGTTCATCCCCAACCGCTGGTTCAACCTCGGCAGCCTCATCGAGACGTTCCTGCCCTGGTTCGGCCTCGCCGTCCCCGTCCTCCTCCTCCTCGCCGCGATCCGCCGCAAGCCCGTGGCCATCGTCTGCGCGATCGTGCCCGGCCTCGTCTGGTTCCAGATGTACGCCGGCCTCATCCCCGACAAGCGCTCCGGCGAAGGGGACTTCCGCGTCGTCGCCCACAACGTCAACGCCGACAACGCCGACACCGCGGGCACGGCCGCGACCCTCCTCGCCGCCGAGCCCGACGTCATCGTCCTCGTCGAGCTCACCGAGGACCAGCGGTACGCCTGGAGCGAGCTCCTCGACGGCCAGTACGAGTACTCCGTCTCCTACGGCACCGTCGCCCTGTGGTCCACCCACCCCGTCCTCGACTCCTACGAGGTCGACCTCGACCTCGGCTGGGCCCGCGCCTTCCGCGCCGCCGTCGACATCGACGGCGAGCCCGTCGCCTTCTATGTGGCGCACCTGCTCTCCGTGCGCGTCAACACCGAGGGCTTCACCTCCGCCCAGCGCAACGAGACCGCGCTCCTCCTCGGCGAGGCCCTCGCCGACGAGGAGCTCGAACGCGTCGTCCTCGCCGGGGACCTGAACGGCACCTCCCAGGACCGCGCGCTCGCCCCGATCACCTACCAGCTGCACTCGGCGCAGGCCGACGCCGGCAAGGGCTTCGGGTTCACCTGGCCGGCCGACACCCCGATGGCGCGGATCGACCAGGTCCTGTACCGCGGCATGGAGGCCACCGGCTCAGAGGTCCTGGACGCGACCGCTTCCGACCATCGCCCGGTCATGGCCGACTTCTCGTTCTCCTGACGTCCGGGACCCCTGGCCCCGAGACCCGTCGGCGCCCTCCGGAATGCAAAGTCCGGGCGGCGTGCAACCACTCGCGACGGTCCGGGCGTCTTGGAGACGTGACCGAAGACGACGCGACCATGATCCTGCCGACCGTCAGCGGCGGCGCCGCCAACGGCTCCGGCGACGACACCGCGGTGTTCGCGCGCGTCGCAGGCGGAGGGCCGGCCGAGCCCGTCCGCGCGCTCATCGAGCTCGACGGCGTCGGCATGACCTACCCCGGTCCGCCGCCCGTCGAAGCCCTCAAGCCGGTCGAGCTGCGCATCGACGACGGCGAGTACGTCGCGATCGTCGGCCCCTCCGGCTCCGGCAAGTCCACCCTCCTGAACCTCCTGGGGCTCCTGGACGCGCCCACCGCGGGCACGTACTGGCTCGACGGCCACGACACCTCCAAGATGAAGGAAGCGCACCGCACCCAGCTGCGCGCCGACAAGATCGGCTTCATCTTCCAGGCGTTCCACCTCATGGCCCACCGCACCGCGACCGAGAACGTCGCCATGTCCCTGGTGTACCAAGGGGTCCCCAAGCGCAAGCGGCGCCAGATCGCGCGCGAGAAGCTCGAACTCGTGGGCCTCTCCCACCGCCTCGACGCCCTCCCGACCACGCTCTCGGGCGGCGAGCGCCAGCGCGTGGCGATCGCCCGCGCTCTCGCGGCCGGGCCGAGCCTGCTGCTGTGCGACGAGCCCACCGGCAACCTCGACTCCAAGACCGCCGACTCCATCATGGCCACATTGGACGAACTGCACGCCGAGGGCCTGACCATCCTCATCATCACCCACGACCACGAAGTGGCCGAACGCGCCCAGCGCGCCGTCACCATCCGCGACGGCCAACTCCGCGAAGGCAACCACCTCCACGACGACGGCCACCACACCGTCCCCACCGACCGGGTCGCCCCCGGCACCCTGGTGATGCCGAAGGCGAACTGAACAGACTTCCTTCCTCCCAAAAGGACTGCGGGCCCGCGCCGAAAGGCGCGGGCCCGCAGTTCGCTTGCGGCGGTGTCAGTCCCGGTCGTCGGGCGGCGTGCTCGCGTCCGGCGGTGTGGCGCCGTCCGTGGGCTCGTCCTCCTTGTAGTCCTTGCCGTTGGAGACGAGGATGTAGATCGGGCTGCCGCTCGGCGCCGAGCCGGTCATCGAGGTCGAGAACGCTTCGCCCTCTTTGCAGTCGGAGTCGAAGGTGCCGGCCGCGATCGACGCGTCGAACCCGGCGTTCGCCACGCGCGAGCGGGCGTCGTCGGCGTCCATGCAGTCGATGGACGGGATCGACACCAGGTTCTTGCCGTTGATCATCGCGTTGGTCGGCTTGCTCCAGTCCTCCTCGGGGAGGTCCTTCACGGCCGACTTGAGGATCGAGACGCCGACCTCCTTCACCGAGACCTTCAGATCCGCTGTGGCCACATTGGACCGGAAGCTGGCGTCAGGGTCGCCGACGAACGTCGCGGTGGTGGCGTTCGGCGTCGACCCGATGAACCAGTAGGAGCGGTCGGAGTCGGCGGTGCCGGTCTTGCCGAACAGCGGCCGGTCGAAGTTGCCGGTGTAGGAGGCGGCGGTGCCGTTCCCGGAACAGCGCGTGCCCTCCGGGCTCTGGCCGACCACGCAGCGCCCGGCGGAGACGGCCGCGTTCGCGACCTCCTTCGGGAAGGCCTGGTCGCATTGCGGCGCAGCGGCATCGGGCAGTTCCGCGCCGTCGGCCCCGAACACCTGCATCACGGGCAGCGGCTCGCAGTGCAGCCCTTCGGCTGCGACGGTCGCGTAGGCCTCGGCCATCTCCAGCGGCGTCGTCGCGTCGAACCCGAGGGTGAAGGTGCCGTAGTCGTTCAGCGAGTCGCTCTCCGCGTGCTGGGTCGCGGTGCTGTCAGGGGCGAAGTCGATGCCCGAGGCGACCGCGGCCTCGTAGGCCTTCTTGGTGCCTACCGCCTGCTGGAGCTGCACGAACGCGGTGTTCGAGGAGCGCCCGAACATGGCCCACATGTTCATCGGCCCGGAGGACCAGCCGCCGTCGTTGGACGGGCACCAGTGGCGCTGGTCGTTTTCGGTGGTGCTGCCGCACGCGGACGGGTCGCTCGCCGCGGTGAGGTACTGCGACGTGAGTCGCCCGGGCGAGGGGAGCGCGGTCCGCAGCGGGAAGCCCGCGTCGAGGGCCGCGACCATCGTGAACATCTTGAACGTCGAGCCCGCCGGGTAGCCGGAGACCTCGTCGTTGCCGCTGAGGAGCGGGATCGTCGTGTTCGGGTAGTTCGAGGGCTTGGAGTCGTCGCCGTCGGTGCGGGGCTTGTTCTCGGTCTGGTCGAGACTGTAGTTGCGGTTCACGGCCATCGCGCGCACGTGCCCGGTGCCCGGGGTGATGGTGACGGATCCGAGGGCGGCGGAGTTGTTGACGCTCACCTCTTCGGTGAGGCGCTCGGTGGCCTGGTCCTGGAGTTTCGCGTCGAGGCTGGTGACGATCTTGAAGCCGCCGCGCTTGAGCAGGCTCATGCGGTCGCGTTCGGTCTCCCCGAAGGCTTCCTGGCTGGTCCACCACTCTTTGAAGTAGTCGCAGAAGAAGCCCCAGTTGGGGGTCGCGACGTCGACGCATTCGCTGCGGACGGGGCGCGGGTTCAGGCCGAGCGGGAGTTCCTTGGCCTCGTCGGCCTCGGCCTGCTCGAGCTTGCCGAGTCCGACCATGCGGTCGAGGATCCAGTTGCGGCGGTCGACGATGGCCTGGTCGTCGCCTTCACCGTCGAGGAGGCCGTCGGCGAGCGAGGGGAACTTCGGCAGTGAGGCGAGGGTCGCGGCCTCGGCGGCGGTGAGCTCGCTGGGGGACTTGTTGAAGTACGTATACGACCCCGCGTGCACACCGTAAGCCTGGTTGCCGAGATAGATCACGTTCAGGTAGCCCTCGAGGATGTCCTCTTTGGACATCGTCTCTTCGATGCCCATGGCGTACCTGGCTTCTCGGAGCTTGCGCTCGTACGTGTCCTCGGAGGCGGCGATGACCTCGTCGATGGTTGAAGCCGAGTAGATCAGGGTATTGCGTACGAACTGCATGGTGAGGGTCGACGCCCCCTGGGAGTCGCCGCCCTGGTTCGCCACGGCGGCGCGGATGATTCCGGCCCAGTCGACTCCGTTGTGCTCGTAGAACTTCGAGTCCTCGGCCGCCAGGAGCGCGTCGATCATGACAGGAGAGACCTCGTCGAGGGAGACCTCGCGGCGGTTCTCCTCGTAGAAGGAGGTGATGAGCGTCTCGCCATCGGACGCGTACACATAGGTCGTCTGCGGCAAGGTGGGTTTGGTGAGTTCTGTCGGCAGCGACTCGAATGAGTTGACGCTGTTCTCGGCAACGAGGCCGCCGAGTCCGACGAGGGGGAAGGCGGCCGCGGCTGCGAGCACGCCGGCGAGCACACCGCAGATCAGCAGTGCGATGCCGTCCCTCAGGGGACTCCGGTCGCGTTTCAAGGTCTCCACCGCCTCAGATTAGAACGAACGTCGGGAAGTGCGAACCGGCAGCATCCTCGAACCGGAAGGCGACTCACATGCAAGGCGACATGAATGCCCGCAATTGATACGCCCCCATCCGGAAGGGGAGATGCGCTCGTATCGGAATCGTTATTATCGCGAGCTGCCATCGCGTAGTGAACCGTAGGGGTGAAGCCGTACCGCGGAGTCCGATTTTCGTCTCGGAGAGTAGTCAAACCCTTACGAGAGGTGTAAGGTCCGTTCTGACGGCCACATTGAGTGATCGAGAGGTCACTCTGATGTAGTCGTCGGGGGGTATGAAGGGGAAAGATCTCACGGGGAGGTCATGCGGATGGGACTGCTGATCGACTGGACGACCAAGGCGCTATGTCAGGAAGGTGATCCTGACGCCCTGTTCGTGCAAGGAGCAGAGCAGAACAACGCCAAGAAAGTGTGCCGAGGCTGTCCGGTACGGCTGGAATGTCTCGCCGACGCGCTCGACAATCGCATCGAGTTCGGCGTCTGGGGCGGCATGACCGAGCGGGAGCGGAGGGCACTGCTGCGCAGGCACGCGGACGTCCGCTCCTGGAGAGCGGTCTTCGAGGTCGCACTTGAGGAGGAGCAGCGAAGCGCCCGCAAGGGCAACCGGCGCCGGATACCGGTGGACGTCAACTTCTTACCGGCGAGCCTCTCCATGAAAGGCTTGAACGCCGCGCCTGGACGGCATCCCCGTCCGGGCGCGTTTTTCATGCCCGCGCCCCACCTGTGGATAACACTACGCCTAAGGAACAGGCAAAATAAGCAATACTCGCAAAGTTATCCACAGGCTGAAAAAGAGTGCTTGGCATCCGGTACCGGACATGTGATTGTTGATAGATAAAAACGGTTGCTCCGCCGGTGGTGGTGGAAGTGCGGAGTGGCGATCCGGTCCTGGCAGGACTGGCGGCGAATGTGGGAACCCCGGGGGCCGCCCCCGAAGACCGCGCGGGAGTGCACTCCCGCGCGGCTCCTGCCAGGAGACCTCGCGAGGAAGACGCGGGCGCATCGGCAAAGGCGCCGATGCGCTCGCACCACAACCTCACCGACCGGCACCAGACCAGCCGGCCAAGACCAAGCAGCAAGATCAACCCAGCACCGAACCAGGCACCCGACCGACCAGACGGCAGCCAAGCACCTGAACCAACGATCGCCGACAAACGCACGATCCGAAGCGCCTCGGCGAACCGCTCGACTACTCCGAGCCCACGCTCGGCGCAAGCGCCCGCCCAGGACCCGGCCAACAGGATCCTGGACGGCGACCGGCTGGCAGGCATTCGACCAGCGCTCGACAGCTAGCAGCCGTTAAGCGCCCGCGGCCACCGCGCCGAAGGCGCGCAGGTCGTCGAGGTCCACGACCTCCACGCCCAGCGCCGGCAGCCGCCGCTGCGGGACCTCAGGGCACGCGGCCGCATAGCGGGCCGCGACCCGCTCCTCGGCGGCCCGCCGCCGGGCCAGGTCCGCGTGGGTCCGCAGGACCGCCGCGACCGGGTCGTCCGCGTCGGACTCCTCGAGGGCCGCCGCCGCACCGAGCGCCCGCTCAGCCGTCAGATCGGCCGCGACCGGGGTCAGGCGGTTCAGGATCATCCCGTCGAGCGGCATCCGCTCCTCGGTGAGGCGCCGCGTGAAGTACACGGCCTCGCCCACGGCCGCCGGCTCCGGGGCCGCGATCACCAGGAACGAAGTCTGGTCGTCCTGCAGGGTCCGGAAGGTCGCCTCCGCGCGCTTGCGGAAACCGCCGAAGGTGTCCTCCAGGCTCGCGGTGAACTCCGCGACATCGGTGAGCAGGTGCCCGCCGAGGACCTTGTTGAACACCCGCGTGAACACCGCCGCGCTCGCGCCCATGAGCGACAGCATCGACCGCCGCGCGCCGGGCGTCGAGGCCGACAGCAGCCGGATGACCCGGCCGTCGAGCAGCCGCGCGAGCCGCGCCGGCGCGTCGAGGAAGTCGAGCGCCGACCGCGAGGGCGGTGTGTCCAGCACGATGAGGTCCCACTGACCGGTCGCGCGGAGCTGGCCGAGCTTCTCCATCGCCATGTACTCCTGCGTGCCCGAGAACGTCGACGACACCGCCTGGTAGAACGGGTTCGCGAAGATCTCCGCCGCCCGCTCCGGGGTCGTATGCGAGGCCACCACCTCGTCGAACGTGCGCTTCATGTCGAGCATCATCGCGTCCAGCGAACCGCCGCGCACCGCCTCGACCGCCTTCGGGACGTTCCCGAGGGCCTCCATCCCCAGCGACTGCGCGAGCCGCCGGGCCGGGTCGATCGTCAGGACCACCGTGCGCCGCCCGTGGACCTCGGCCGCGCGCAGCGCGAGCGCCGCCGCGGTCGTGGTCTTCCCGACGCCGCCCGAACCGCAGCAAGCGATCACATGCTTGCCCGCGTCGCCCAGCAGGGCGTCGATGTCGAGCTCAGGGACCTCAGCCATTGCGCCGTCCTCCGATGATCAAGGGCCGCAGGACGCGGGCGAGCTGGTAGAGACCCGAAAGATCCACGCCCTCGGGCAGCAGCGGCAGCTCGGCGACCGGGCGGCCGAGCCGCTCAAGCCGATCCCGGTACGCGTCCACCGACTCGATCTCCGCCCTCGCCGCCGTGTACTCCTCGACCAGGCCCGAAACCATTGCGTCGTCCGGGTTCAACCCGACCCGCTCCAGGCCCGCCATGATCTGCGCCGCGTCGACCTCCACGGCCTTCGCCCCTGCGACCTTGTTCAGCACGAGCTGCCCCACCGGCAGATCGGCGGCCATGAGCTCCTTGTACGCGTCCACGGTTTCCTGCACCGGCATCGCCGCCGGCGTCGTCACCACATGCACCGCCGTCAGCGACGAATGCAGCATCCGCGCCACCGACCGCGAGTGCTTCCCGATCGGGCCCGTCTTCGCCAGCCGCCCGCTCTCCACGGTCACGTTCAGGAACTTCACCACCCGGCCCGTCGGCGGCGCGTCGAGCACCACCGCGTCATAGGCCATCCGCCCTGACTCGGTGCGCGACGCCGCCTCCTTGAGCTTCCCAGTGAGCAGGATGTCCCGCAGCCCCGGCGCGATCGTCGTCGCGAAGTCGATAGCCCCGAACTTCTGCAGCGCCTTCCCGGCCGACCCGAGCCGGTAGAACATCGTCAAATAGTCGAGCAGGGCCTCGTCCGCGTCCACCGACTGCCCGAAGACCTCCCCGCCGTCGAGCCCCGCGGCCAGATGCCGCTCCTCGTAACCCAGCGACGGCGCCTCGAACAGCGGCGCGATCCCTTGGCGCCCTTCGACCTCCGCCAGCAGCACCCGCCGCCCGGAGCCGGCCAGGGCCAGCGCCAGCGCGGCCGCGACCGAGGTCTTCCCCGTGCCGCCCTTCCCGGTGACGATGTGCAGGCGCGGCACCGGGAACGCTGAGGCAGTCATTCACCGGAGTCTAGTCATTCCGCGGTGATCCCGCAGATGAGCCATTGCGGCTCGCCTTCCTCGGCCACGAGCGCGAACTCCCACGTGGCCGGGTGCGAGAAGGCGTCGTCGCCGCCGCCGACGCGGATCTCGGCGGTGACCGTGGCCGCGCCGACCGACCGGCCCGTCTCTTCGACCTCGCCCCAATGGAAGTCGCCGGGCCCGTCGAGGAACGAGAGGGCCGCGACGGCCTCGCTCAGGTCGCTGTCGGCCTTGTCGGCGCACAGCCAGGTGGCGGCGGCTTCGGCGTCGCGCTGGCCGAGCAGCGCATCGAGGAACGCGTCGACGGTGCGCTCCGGCGTGTCGGTGACGTCGGCGACGTCCACGAAGAGGCGCATCGCGCCGAGGACGAGCGCGACGCAGAACGCGGCGACGGCGGCCGCGATGATCCACGTCCACAGGCGGTTCGGCCGCTCGCGCGGCGGTTCGTGCCGCCCGGGCGTCGCGGCTTCCTGGACGTGCCGCCCGTGGCTCTCGAGCGGCGGGGCCGCCGTCGCATCGCCGGACGGTTCGTCATGAGGCGCGGATTTCGAGAAAGGCGCAGCCGAAGATGGCGCGGTCGAGGACGGCGCACTGGTGTCTGACGACACGGGAACTCCCTGGTTCGACTGGTGCGGTCCGTGACGGCGCACCGTAAGGACTTCGGGGGAGGCGACGCACTCTGAGCGTAGCGGTGCGACGCCGTCTGATCAAGACGCCGTACTGTGGGCGCATGGAGAAATGGGAGTACCTCACCGCGCCGCTGCTGATCCACAACACCAAGATGATCCTCGACAACTTCGGGGACGAAGGCTGGGAACTGGTGACCGTCCTGCCCGGCCAGAACTCGGAGCAGCTCGTGGCGTACTTCAAGCGCAAGAAGGAGCAGTAGCGGTGACCGATGTGGACAAGGCGCTGGCGCGCCTGGGACTCTCGCTGCCGGAGGTCGTGAAGCCGCTGGCCGCCTACCAGCCGGCCGTCCGCTCCGGGGACTACGTGTACACCTCGGGGCAGCTGCCGATGGTCGACGGTTCGCTCGTGGCGACCGGCAAGGTCGGGGCCGAGGTCGACCCCGAGCAGGGTTACGACCTGGCACGCATCTGCGCGTTGAACGCGCTGGCGGCGGTGGCGTCGATCGCGCCGCTGGACCAGGTCGTGCGGATCGTGAAGGTCGTCGGGTTCGTGGCTTCGGCGCCCGGGTTCACCGGTCAGCCGAAGGTGCTCAACGGCGCTTCGGAGCTGCTCGGGGAGGTCTTCGGCGAGGCCGGGACGCACGCGCGCAGCGCGGTCGGCGTGGCCGAGCTGCCGCTGGGCGCTCCGGTCGAAGTCGAGCTGATCGCCGAGCTCGCCCCGAGTGCGAAGACCGTTCTGGTCTGATCGTTCGTTTCCCGGCCGGTACCGCACGTGCGGTACCGGCCGGTTTTGCGTTCCGGGCGTCCGGGGCGCGGCCGCCGCGCGTCAGGTGATGGACGGCAGGACGCGGGTCTCGACCTCGCCGAGGGCGATGGTGGTGCCGCGGGGGCCCGGGGCGGTCGCGGTGACCTTCACCGTGTCGCCGTTCTCGAGGTTGAACTGGCCGGTGACGGCCTCGCCGGAGCCGTAGAGCATGCCGGCGCGCAGGAGCGCGCCGCCGGAGGTGAGCTGCGCGAGCTGCTGCGCGGGGGTCCAGTAGGACTCGGCGAAGTCGGCCCCGGCGACGGCGACGCCGTTCACCTCGATGCTCAGGTGCAGGTCGAACCCGTACCGGTCGGATTCCTTCAGGTAGGAAGCCATGTCAGCCTTGGGCTCGGGGGCGGCGGTGCGAGCGGCGCCGAGCGCTTCGATGGGCGTCACCCAGGCGCTCATGGAGGTCGCGAACGACTTGGACGCGAACGGGCCGAGCCCGTCGGTCTCGAGCTCGGCGAAGTCGCGGGCGGTCCAGTCGTTGAGGAGGACCGCGCCGAACACGTGGTCCTCGAACGCGTCCGGGGACACGGGCCGGCCGAGCTCGGTCTCGCCGCCGATGAGGAAGCCGACCTCGGCTTCGATGTCGAGGGCCCGGGTGGGCCCGAAGGCGGGCTGGCCGTCGTCGCCGCGGCGGTGCCCGGCGGGGCGCACGAGGTCCATCCCGGAGGGGACGATCGTCGAGGCGCGGCCGTTGGAGGCGCGCGGGTGGATGCGGGCGGCGTCGGGCGCGCGCATGGTGAAGTCGACGTAGTCGGTCACCAGGAGCGGGGCGTGCATGATCGCGTCGCCGAGCGGCGTGAGCCAGTTCGACGCGACCTCCCGGATGCTCGATTCGGTGAGGGCCTCCTGGACCTGGGTCCGGATCTGCTTCCAGGCGGGCTTGCCGAGCGACAGGAGCCGGTTGAGGGCGGGGTCGCGCAGGGCGGTGCAGGCGGCGCAGGTCTGGCAGTCGCCCGAGAGGACCGCCTTGTGCATGTCGAGGATCTGGTCGCCGATGCGGACGCCGATCCGCGGCAGGGTCTCGTCCGCGGTCGAGAAGACCCCGAACGGGAGATTGTGAATGTTGTAGGGACTCTCGTCGGCCCCGGGAACCCAGCAGGTCGTCACTAGCTCGTCCTCCAAAGATCGTGGTGAAGGAGTAACGAGCGCCGCGCGGGAAAGGTCACTCGGGGTTGCGGTGCCTGCGCAGAACTGTGAACCATCCCACCCATGCGGCGACGGCGACGACGGCGAAGAAGAGGCGCGCCCCGGGGTCGATCTCACTGCCGAGCAGGGCCGGGACGGCGAAGACGACGGCGATGCCGAGGAGGACGGAGCGTCCGAGCGCCCCGCGGAAGAGGCCGGTGCCGTAGATCTTGCTGCGCCAGGCCGGATCGGCCGCGTCGGCGTCCACCCAGCGGCGCGGTGTGCGGCGGGCCTCGGGCGGCAGGCGGTCGCCGGGGGCGAAGCCCTGCAGGATCTCCTCGGCCCCTGCGAGGCGGTCGGGTTCGAGGTCCTCGGCGGCCTGGCGCGAGCGTTTCGCGAGGTCGTCCATGTCGAGGCTCTCGGCGATCGCGGCCAGTGCCAGGTGCGTGCGGGGCTGGGAGGGCGCGAGGTTCACGGCGTTCCACGCGGCGTCGAGGGCGGGCTGGGCGGCGCCGGCGCGGCGGGTGATGAGCGCGTAGTGGACGTGGTGCTGCCAGGACTGGCGGTCGAGTTCGAGCATGCTGGCGGCGGCCTGGAGGGCTTCGTCGCGCCTGCCGGTGTCGGCGAGGGCGTAGCCGCGGGTGATCATCGCCCGCGGGTGCCCTGGTTCGTGGGCGAGGGCGGCTCCGGCGTAGGTGAGCGCCTCGTCGGGGTCGTGGTCGGCGAGCGCGCAGGCGGCGGCCATGGCGTTCGCGTCGGGGTCGAGGGGGTCGACGCGCAGGGCGGCGTCGACCTCCGCGCGGGCGTCGGCGACCTGGCCGAGGTCGTACAGCATGTCGGCGCGTTTGAGGTACTCCGCGACGGTGCGGCGGGTGGGGTCTGCGTCCATGGGATAACTTCCGAATGGCGGTCAGTGCTGGTACAGCAACGCTACCGCGGTCGCGGCGAGACCTTCGCCTCGTCCGGTGAAGCCCAGGCCGTCAGTGGTGGTCGCGGAGAGGCGCACGGGGGCGCCGACGGCGTCGGCCATGGCGGTCTCGGCTTCGGTGCGGCGCGGGCCGATCTTGGGGCGGTTGCCGATGACCTGCACGGACACGTTGCCGATGGTCCAGCCCGCGGCGCGGACGCGGCGGGCCGTTTCGTCGAGGAGGGCGGCGCCGGAGGCTCCGGCCCATTCGGGCCGGGCGGTGCCGAAGTTGGAGCCCAGGTCGCCGAGGCCGGCGGCGGAGAGCAGGGCGTCGCAGGCCGCGTGGGCGGCCACGTCGCCGTCGGAGTGTCCTGCCAAACCGGCCTCGCCCGGCCATTGCAGGCAGGCGAGGCGGCATGGTTGGCCCTCGTCGAAGCGGTGCACGTCGCTGCCGTGCCCGATGACGAAGGGCGTATGGGGACTCGCGTTCGCGCTGGCGCGCTCGTGGGAGTCCTCGGTGTGATCGAAGCTCACGCTGATGCGGTTCTGCGGGGGACCGGCTACTTGACCGGGGCCTCCGAGAGCAGGACCTTGTCGAGGATGTTGTCGGCCTCGGTCTTGATGCAGTCCTCGGCGAGGGCGATCTCGCCGGTGAGGATCTCGCGGGCCTTGGAGAGCATGCGCTTCTCCCCGGCGGAGAGTCCGCGTTCGCGGTCGCGCCGCCACAGGTCGCGCACGACCTCTGCTATTTTCAGCGGGGAGCCCGAGGCGAGCTTCTCGACATTGGCCTTGTAACGCCGCGACCAGTTGGTGGGCTCCTCGGTGTGCGGGGCGCGCAGCACCTCGAAGACCTCTTCGAGGCCTTCGGCGCCGACGACTTCCCGGACGCCGACGAGCTCGACGTTCTTGGCTGGAACCTTGACCGTGAGGTCACCCTGTTCGACGCGCAGCACGAGGTATTCCTGTTCGATACCGCCGATGGTGCGAGTCTCTACAGCTTCAACGAGTGCGGCCCCGTGGTGGGGGTAGACAACGGTCTCGCCGACACTAAAACCCATAGGATCGAAACCCCTTTCGCTGTGTCCAGCTTAACACGGGATCGGGGGTTTCCCCGACAGCGGATCGCCGCGAATTCCCTGGTCAATTGGTATGTGACTGATTACTCTACGGCACCTTGGGCTTCCGGGCGGCGGGCAGAGGAGACAAATGAGGCCTGCGTCCCTCTTTCGTGTCCGACCCGTCCGACGCGGCCGCCGGGCCGCTCCTCAATGGCGTCCGTTCGCGGAGTGCGGCCTCGGCGGCCGGGGCGGGGACCTGGCGCGATGATCGCTCAGCGGGGTGATTTCGTTGCGCCGCAGCGGAAGAGGGTGCTCCGCGGGCCTGGGTGAGATCCAGGGCTCGCCTCGCGCCCGGCCAAGGGAAGCGAGGAGTGCTCGTCGTCTACGCTGTCGTCAGCATGCCTGTCGGAACTCAGGGAGGACCAGCAGTGGTCAGGGGAATCAGCACGGCGATCACGGTTCGTCGCGCGGCCGCCATCGCGATCGCGGGCGCCGCTGCGACCGCTCTGTCCGCATGCGGCGCGAGTCTGGGCGCCCAGACCGAGGTCAAAGACAGCGCGATCGCCGGCGTCAACATCGACGAGGGCACGATCGCGCTGCGCGACCTGCAGGTCGAGTTCAGCTCCGCCGAGGGCTACGCCGCCGGTGACGACGCGGCCCTGCGCCTGTGGATCGGCAACGAGGGCAACGAGGAGATCAGCCTCGCGAGCATCACCTCCGAGGCCGGCACGGTGACGTACGTCGACCCCGCCGCCCAGGCCGCCGAGGCCATGGAGGAAGCCCGCGAGGGCTCGAGCGAGACCCCCGCCGGCGATGAGACCACCGGCGCGGAGTCCACCGAGGAGCCCAGCGCCGACGCGACCACCGGGGCCCCCGCGGCCGAAGGGTTCGACGGCGAAGAGGCCTACGAGCCCATCGCCATCGCCCCGGCCGGTTACGTACGCCTCGACCAGGGCGTCGAGGCCGGCACCTACTTCCTGATCGAGGACCTGCAGGAGGAGCTCGTCTCCGGGGACACGGTCACGATCACCTTCACGTTCACCGACGGCACGACGTTCGACGCCGACCTCCCGGTCGGCCAGTCGCTCGAGGCCGAGGAGCGCTCGTACTACGAGCCCGAGGAGCCGGCCGAAGGCCACTAGAACGCGAACCACGCTTGCACTGAGGGCCCCGATCGAGTGAATCGGGGCCCTCAGTGGTTCGTTCGGCCGGTTTTCTGTCGGACCCGGTTGCCACGATCGGCGCAGTCTTTCCCCTCTAGTGGTGGGTGGGGGTTGTGGACGGTAGAACGGCCGCAGCGAACCGCTCAGGTCCGAACCGGATCGCGCTGAGGGCCGAGCAGAGCGCCCTCACCGGTCCAGCGGCACGAGAGGGCCCGCGGAGACTGCCCTCACCGGCTCACCGGCTCACCGGCTCAGCGGACCGAGGGCCCACGCATCGCGGCCTGGCCGGTTCAGCGGACCGAGGGCCCGCGGAGACTGCCCTCACCGGCTCAGCAGACCGAGGGGCCCGCGCATCGCGGCCTATCCAGCCCAGCTGACCGAGGGCCCCCGGAGCCCGCCCTCGCCGGTTCAGCGGCACAGAGGCCAGCGGCCGTCCACCGCCTCCTCACGGCCCTTGCGGCGGAAGTACGCCTCCAGGCTCGCGGCGTCCTCGGCGTGCCACAGCACCTGCCCCGCATGCAGCTCCGGCGCTGTCAGGCCCCCGACCTCCGGGTACATCGCGCCGATCGCGCGCGCCAGGGCCACAGTCGCGACAGCGTCGCCCGCCGCAGAGTGCGCCTCCGAATGCGCCACACCGTAATGCGCGGCCGTCACGCCCAGGGTCCGCTTCCCCTTGCGGTACCGGTCCACGCGCTTGTCGAGCACCGAAGGGTCCACGATCGCCATCCGGGCCCAGTCCGGTTGCTCGATGCCGTGCCGCTCCAACTCGTACGAGAGGAGCGTGCAGTCGAAGCCGGCCCGGAACGCGACCACCGGCACCCCGGCGTCCACGGCCCCGCGCAGCGCCGCAGCGACCTCCGCGAGGGCCTCGGCGGGGGCGAGCCCGTCCGCCCGCACCTGCTCGTCGGTGATCCCGTGGACCCGCGTGGCCCCCGGCGGGATCGGCACGCCGGGGTCGATCAGCCAGGTGCGCGGCGTCTCGACACCGGGGTGGGGGCCGCTCACCAGCGCCGCCTGGACGATCCGGTCCCGGTCCAGCGCGACACCCGTCGTCTCGGTGTCGAAGCCCAGGAGGGGTCCCTCAAACCATCGTTCGCTCATGGCCACACCGTACCGGGAGGGTCCGACAATCCCCTATATGCTCTGCGGGCGCGGGAGCACCCCGACTTTTCCGTGCATACCATCCCCGAAAGGAGCATGTGGACTTCATGGACTTCCTCGACCCTGTAACGAATGCCGTCCAGTCCTGGGCGGACGGCCTCAACGAGGAGTACGGCTCGGCGGTGGCGACCGTGGGCGAAGCGGTGTGGGGCCCCGTACTCATCTTCACGCTGTTCGCCGTGGGCCTCATCTTCACGATCGTGCTCAGGGGCATCCAGTTCACCAAACTCGGCTACGCCCTCTGGCTGGCGCTGTTCAAACGCAACGAGAACGCGGCGTCCAAGGGGGACCTGAGCCATTACCAGGCCCTCTCGGTGGCGCTCGCGGCCACGGTGGGCGTCGGCAACATCGGCGGCGTGGGCGCGGCGATCGCGATCGGCGGCCCCGGCGCCCTGTTCTGGATGTGGGTGACCGGCTTCCTCGGCATGGCCACCAAGTACTCCGAGGCGCTCCTGGGCGTCAAGTACCGCGTGACCAACAAGAACGGCGAGCAGTCGGGCGGACCCCAGCGGTACCTCTCCGACGGCATCCGCGGACCCGTCGGCAAAGTCCTCGCGTTCCTCTTCGCGCTGTTCGGCGTGATCGCGTCATTCGGCATCGGCAACGCGGTCCAGTCCGGGAACGTCACGAGCGCCCTCGACGCGCAGCTGCCCGCCGACTCGTGGTGGACCCCGCAGCTGACCGGACTGGTCATCTTCGTGCTCGTCGGCGTGACGATCCTCGGCGGCATCAAGTGGATCGGCCACGTCGCCGCGGCGCTGGTGCCCTTCATGATCGTGTTCTACGTGCTCGGTGCGCTCACGGTGCTCGCGTTCAACTGGGACGTGCTCGGGACGACGTTCGCGATGGTCTTCGAGCAGGCCTTCACCGGCGGCGCGGCCGTCGGCGGCTTCACCGGATCGGCCATCCTCCTGACGATCCAGATCGGATTCGCGCGCGGCATCTTCTCGAACGAGTCGGGCCTGGGCACCGGCGGCATCGCCGCCGCGGCCGCCAGGACCGACCAGCCGGTGCGCCAGGCGATGGTCTCGATGACGCAGACGTTCATCGACACGATCGTCGTCGTCACCCTGACCGGCCTCGTCGTCATCTCCACCGGCGTGCTCGGCGCGGTCGACGCCGACGGCGAGCTCGTCACCTCCTCCGCGCTGACGCGCCTCGCGTTCGAGGAGGGCCTGGGCGGACCGGGCACGACGGGCGGCGCGATCGGCGGCTTCATCGTCGCCGTCGGACTCGCCACGTTCGCGTTCTCCACGATCATCGGCTGGTCCTACTACGGCGAGAAGTGCCTCGAGCGGTACACGGGCCGGGCGCTGATCCTGCCCTACCGGATCGTGTACGTGCTCGTGTCCTACCTCGGCGCGGTCACCAGCCTCGACCTGCTCTGGGGGCTCTCCGACATCGCGAACGGGCTGATGGCGCTGCCGAACCTGATCGGGCTCTTGATCCTGACCCCGGTGGTCTACCGCGAGACCAAGGCGTTCTTCGCCCGCCCGGACTGGCGCCTGCTGCCCACGAACGCCTTGGACGGCGCGACCGACGACCCGCCCACGGCCACGCACCGCCTCGTCCTCGACCGGGACTGACACGGGAGTCGCGCGAAGGGGCGTGAACACCCGCTCTCGGCGACGCTTGCGAGCCGTGAATCGGCATTGTCTACCGTGGTCCCATGGCGGAACCCCGAAGCGGTGGGACGACTGAGCACACCACGACCCTGGAGGCGGTGCTCGAGCGCGTCACCTACGCGAACGAGGAGACCGGGTACACCATCGCCCGCGCCAGTCCGGCGCGCGGCGGCGGCGACCTCGTCTCCGTCGTCGGGCCGCTCCTGGGCGCCCAGGTAGGCGAGTCGCTGTCGCTCACGGGCCGCTGGTCCAGCCACCCGAAGTACGGCCGCCAGTTCGAGGTCCGGTCCTACCGCACGGTCCTCCCCGCCACCGTCCAGGGCATCGAGCGGTACTTGGGGTCCGGCCTCATCAAAGGGGTCGGGCCCAAGACCGCCGCGAAGATCACGGCCCACTTCGGCGTGCAGACCCTCGAGGTCATCGACGCCGACCCCGCCCGCCTCATCGAGGTCCCCGGCCTCGGCCCCAAGCGCACCAAGCTGATCGCGGCGGCCTGGGAGGAGCAGCGGGCCATCAAGGAGGTCATGGTCTTCCTCCAGTCCGTGGAGGTCTCCACCTCGCTCGCCGTGCGCGTCTACAAGCAGTACGGGGACGCCGCCATCGGGGTCGTCAAGAACGAGCCGTACCGTCTCGCGAACGAGGTGTGGGGCATCGGGTTCCGCACCGCCGACTCGATCGCCCGCGCCGTCGGCATCCCCCACGACGCCCCCGAGCGCATCAAAGCGGCCCTCCAGTACACGCTCTCGCAGGCCTCGGACGCCGGCCACTGCTTCCTCCCCGCCCCGAACCTCGTCGCCGACACCGTGGAGCTCCTCGGCCTCGAACCGGGCCCCGTCGCCAAGGCACTGGATGAGCTCGCCGCCCAAGGCGAGTACGTGATCGCCGACGAGGTGCCCGCGAAGGACTCCACGGTCCCCGCCCGCTATCTCGCGCCGTTCTTCCACGCCGAACGCGGCCTCGCCGCCGGGCTCACCACGCTGCTGCGCACCGGCGAGGACCGGCTCCCGGCCTTCGCGGACGTCGACTGGGACAAGGCCTTCGCGTGGCTGGGACGGCGCTCCGACGCCGAGCTCGCGCCCGAGCAGGCCGAGGCCGTGCGCCTCGCGCTCACGGAGAACGTGGCGGTCCTGACCGGCGGGCCCGGCTGCGGCAAGAGCTTCACCGTCGCCTCGATCGTGGCCCTCGCGAAGGCCAAGGGCGCCAAGGTCATGCTCGCCGCCCCCACCGGCCGCGCCGCGAAGCGCCTCGCCGAGCTCACCGGCTTCGAGGCCCGCACCCTCCACCGGATGCTCGAACTGCGGCCCGGCGGCGACGCCGCCTACGACCGCGAGAACCCCCTCGACGTCGACCTGCTCGTCGTCGACGAGTCGTCCATGCTCGACACGGTCCTCGCGAACAAGCTCGTGAAGGCCGTCCCGCCCGGCGCGCACCTCCTGCTCGTCGGGGACGTCGACCAGCTCCCCAGCGTCGGCGCCGGCGAAGTCCTCCGCGACCTCCTCGCCGCGCCCGCGATCCCGCGCGTGCGCCTCACCCGCATCTTCCGCCAGGCCGCCGAGTCGGGCGTGGTCGCCAACGCCCACAAGGTGAACCACGGGGTGCTCCCCGAACTCGAGGGTTACCCGGACTTCTTCTGGTTCGTGTGCGACGACAACGAGCAGGTCGCCGACCGCGTGGTCGAGATCGTCGCCCACCGCATCCCGAAGCGGTTCGGCGTCCACCCGGTGCGCGACGTCCAGGTCCTCACCCCCATGCACCGCGGCGGCCCCGGCGCCGGGAACCTCAACGCCCGCCTCCAGGAGGCGCTCGCGCCCGCGAAGGAGGGCCTGCCCGAACGCCGCCACGGCGGCCGTGTCTTCCGCTTGGGCGACAAGGTGATCCAGATCCGCAACAACTACACGAAGGGTAAGGCGGGGGTCTTCAACGGCACCGTGGGGCTCGTCCAGGCCATCGACGCGGCCGCCCAGACCATGACCGTGCGCACCGACGAGGACGAGGAGGTCGACTACGAGTTCGCCGAACTCGACGAGCTCGTGCACGCCTACGCCATCACCGTCCACCGCTCGCAGGGCTCGGAGTACCCCGCCGTCGTCATCCCGGTGACCACGAGCGCCTGGACCATGCTGCAGCGCAACCTGCTCTACACCGCCATCACGCGCGCGAAGCGCCTCGTGGTGCTCGTCGGCTCGAAGCAGGCCCTGGCGGTCGCCGTGCGCACCAAGGGGACCGGCAAGCGCTACACGGGCCTCACGCACCGCCTGGCGGGCTGACTCAGTCCTCGTCGGGGCCGGAGGCCTCGCCGGAGGGCTTCCGGGCCCGGCGGTCCGCGCGCAGCGCGCCGACGATCGCGGCGATCGACCCGCCTATGAGCATGAGGACCAGCGCCACCAGTGCGACGTTCGGATCGCGGCTCACGGGCGTGGCGTCAGCGGTAGTTGGTGAACTGGAGCGCGACCTCGAGGTCCTTGCCCTTGAGCAGGCTGATGACCTCTTGCAGGTCGTCGCGCTTCTTGCCCGTGACGCGGAGCTTGTCGCCCTGGACCTGGGGCTTGACGCCCTTGGGGCCCTCGTCGCGGATGATCTTGCCGATCTTCTTCGCGTCCTCGGTCGAGATGCCCTGCTTGAAGGTCACGTCGATCTTGGTCTCCTTGCCCGACTGGCGCGGCTCGTCCGCGTCCAGGGCCTTCAGGGAGATCCCGCGCTTGATCAGCTTCTCCTTGAGCACCTCGAGGGCCGCCTTCACGCGGTCCTCGGTCTCGGCCGTGATCAGCGCCGCCTCGTCGCCGGAGCGCTCGACGGTCGCGCCGGTGCCCCGGAAGTCGAACCGGGTGGCCAGCTCGCGCTGGGTCTGGTTGATCGCGTTGTCGAGCTCGGCCAGATCGATCTCGGAGACGATGTCGAACGAGGCGTCAGCCATGGCAGTCCGGTCCTTCCTTGCGGTTTCAAGGCTCAGCGTGGGGCGGCGCGAGGGGCGCGACCGCCAAGCTTAGTCCTGTCCCACCGGCCCGGGCGGGCGCATTGCGGCCCGGCCGCAGTGAACGCCGTCTCAACTGGGGATAACCCGCTTGCGCGCGCCTGCGGAGGAGAGGTTATTCTTGCTCTCGCTACAAGCCGCGGCAGGTTACCCAAGTGGCCAAAGGGAGCTGACTGTAAATCAGCCGTCATCGACTTCGCAGGTTCGAATCCTGCACCTGCCACCAGTAGCGGAAGGCCCGCGACCACCAGGTCGCGGGCCTTTCTGCTGTGCCCGGATCCTACACCATATATCCTATAGGATTTCAGTGCTGGGGCGCGGCTTCGGCGGCCGCGCGGGGGAGCCAGGCGGCCGTCTCCCAGCCGCCTTCGGGCCGAACCTGGGCCCTGAGCTGGCCCCCGACCGCTTCGACGCGTTCGCCGAGGCCGAGCAGGCCCATGCCGCCGCCGGAGTCGGAGAGTCTGCCGCGCGCGGCGCGGCCGTCGTCGCGCACTGACACCTCGAGCCCGTTGCCGCTCGCGGCCGCGACCACGACGCGCACGCGGGTCGCCCCGCGGGCGTGCTTGCGCACGTTCGTGAGGGCCTCCCGCACGATCCGGTGCGCCGTCGCCGCGATCTCCGGCGCGACCGCGCTGCCTGCCAGCTCCGGCGAGATGAAGCAGGTCGTGTCGGTGCCCTCGCGGTTGAACCGCTCCACCAGGTCCTCGATCTGCGCGAGGTCCCCGAGCGGGTTGGTGCCCGCGCCCCCGTCGTCGTTGCGGAGCATCTTCACCATGCGCCGCATCGAGGTGAGCGCGGCGAGCCCGGCCTCCTCGATGTCCGCGAACGCCTTCTTGGGGTCCGTGTTGGTCACCTGTGCGGCCTGCGCGAGCACCACCATGCCCGTGACGTGGTGCGCGACGAAGTCGTGCATCTCGCGGGCGAGCTCGAGCCGCTCGGCCTGCCGCACCTCTTCCTGCGTCTCGCGCCGCAGCTTGTCGAGGCTGCGCAGGTATGCGCCGAACCCGATCATCGTCATCATCGCCATGAAGATCATGACCGTGCCGCCGACCGCGGTGCCCTCGGTGCCGGCGAACAGCCGGTATCCGATGAGCATGACCGCCGCGCCGTTGGCGAAGGCGACCCACCGGCCGGGCGGGGCGTCCCAGTGCCGCACCGAGAAGAGCATGAGCAGGCCCAGCGCCAGCAGCTCGGCCGTCCCGACCCCGCGCACGCCCTGGTCGTAGACGACGTCGAAACCCGTCGCCGCGAGCGACGCGAGTGACGCGGCCGCGATCCACCGTTTCCGCCCGGGCCGGTACCAGACGTATACGCCGATCACGAACAGCGATACGGCCGCCTGGATCCAGGAGGACCAGTCGACGAACGGCGGCCGCTTCCCTGGCGCGCTCGACGACAGTTCGGCCGCGAGGACCAGCAGCAGGCTCCCGATGATGAAGATCTTGAGCAGCAGCATCACGAGCCGGTTGAACCGGCCGTGCAGGGCGCGCGACGCGGACGTGGAGGTCATGCCACGACGGTAACCGCCTTTCCGGGACCCTCGGTCGAACGGCCGACCCGTGCCGCCCGAAACCGGCCCGCGAGCCGAGGCGGCGGACTCCCGTGCCGGGCGAAGCTGGTGCCATGAACGAATTTCTGGAGATCAGCATGGTCGTGAGCCTGGTGCTCACCCTCGCGTTCCTCATCGCGGGCACGGCGCTTCCCTTCATCTCGACCGAAGAGGAGGCCCGGCGATGAGGCCCCCGATGCTCACCGCCCGCGCCCTCACCAAGCGCTTCGGCACCGCACCCGCCCTCGACGGCGTGGACTTCACCATCGGCCCCGGCGAGTCCGTGGCCGTGACCGGGCCCAGCGGCTCCGGCAAGTCGACCCTCCTGCACTGCCTGGCCGGGATCATGCGGCCCGACTCGGGCGAGGTGCGCCTCTTCGACGAGCGCATCGACACGCTCTCCGAGCGCCAGCGCAGCCACCTGCGTCGCACCCGCTTCGCGTTCCTGTTCCAGTTCGGCCAGCTCCTGCCGGAGCTGCCGGCGGACGAGAACGTGGCCCTGCCGCTCATGCTCGGCGGCACGCCGCGCAGGACCGCGCTGGAGCCGGCCCGTGCGGAGCTGCGGCGGCTCGGCCTGGAGGGCAAGGAGGGCCGGCGTCCCGGCGAGCTGTCCGGCGGCGAGGCCCAGCGGGTCGCGCTCGCCAGGGCGCTCGTGGTCCGCCCGGCGGTGGTGTTCGCGGACGAGCCGACCGGCGCGCTCGACCGCGCCACCGGCGACCAGGTGATGGGGATCCTGCTCGACACGGTCAGAGAACTCGACGCGGCGCTGGTCGTGGTCACGCACGACCCGCGGATCGCCGCGCGCTGCACCCGGACCATCGAGATCCGCGACGGTCGCCTCAGCGGCACGCCGCGGACCGGCGACGGCGAGGGCGAGAGCGCGCACGAGCCGGTCGCCGCGGGCCTGCGGGCCGGTTCGGCGCCGCAGGGCGCGAACGCGCTCCCGGTGCGGCACGGCACTCCGGCAGTCGACGGGTTGGATTCGGCTGGGGCGCAGAGCGACTCGGGTTCGAGCCCGGTCACGTTTGCGGCGGGATCGGTCGCGGCAGGGGCCCAGGGGGCTCGCGGCGGCGACGCGGCCTCTGGCGGCGGCAGCGCTGTCGGTTCTGCGGTGCCGAATCCGGGGCTCGGTGGTGCCGACGCGGAAACGCAGGCCCGAACGGTCGGCTGCGGTGGCGACGCGTTTGCCTCTGGCGGCGGCAGTGCCGCCGGTTCGGCGGTGCCGAATGCGGGGCTCGGTGGTGGCGACGCGGTAACGCAGGTCCGAACGGTCGGTCGCGGTGGCGACGCGTTCGCGTCCGGCGCGGCCCGGGACGGCGGCGCCTCTGGGGTGCGGAGCAGCGGCGGGTCCGTTCGCGGTCCGGCGAAGGGCTTCGGGTGGATCGCGGGTGGCGCGTCGTCCGCCGCGCGTCGTCCCGCGGGCCCGGACTTCGGTCCCGAATCGGTCGTCGAGGTGTGGCGATGACCGAGCTCGCCTGGCGGCTCACCCGCCTCGGGGGCCGCAGCGCCCTCCTGAGCACGGGCCTGACCGCGCTCGCCGTCGCCGTGGCGACACTGCTGCTCCAGTTCGCGGTGGCCGGGAACTTCGCGTTCGACGAGCGCGCCGACCGCACTGCTTGGCGCGACCCGGCCGCCGCGTCCGGCAGCGGTGCGGCGATCATCGCCACGGCTTCCGACTACTTCGGCGGCGACTCGGTCGCCCGTGTGGACCTCGCCGCCTTGAGCGGTGACGCGCCCGTCCCGCCCGGCATGGACGCGTTCCCGGCACCGGGCGAGGTCTGGCTCTCCCCGGCGGCGGCCGACCTGCTGGAAGGCGTTCCCGCCTCCGACTTCCTCGCCCGCTACGGCGATGCGCGCATCGCCGGTGAACTCGGCGCCGAGGCGCTCGCGCACCCGAACGAGCTCGTGGCCGTGGTCGGCCGCGACGCCGCCGATCCGGCGATGACCGCCGAGCGGACCAGCGCGGACGGCGTGTCGCCCAGGGGGGTCGACTCGTTCGCGGTCGGGAACGCCGACACCGTGTACGGGTTCTACATGATCCTCATGGTCCTGGCCGCGATCCTCATGGCCGTGCCCGCCGCGGTGTTCGGCGCGGCCGCCGCGCGGCTCACCGTGGCCCGCCGTGACGAGCGGCTCGCCACGCTGCGCCTGATCGGGGCTACTCCGGGCCAGGTCATGCGGCTCACGTTGATCGAGACGACGCTCGCCGCCGCGGCGGGGGCGATCGCGGGCACGCTCGCGTGGATGGCGGTGACGCCGCTGGTGGCGCTCATCCCGATCGACGGCGGGCGCTGGTATGTGAGCGACCTGTGGGCCGGGGCGCCGTGGATGCTCGTGGTGGCGCTCGCGGTGCCGGTCCTGGTGGCCGTCTCGGCGCTCATCGGCCTGCGCGGCGTCGTGATCAGCCCGCTCGGGGTGGCGCGGCGCGTGAAGACCAAGGGCCTCAAGGCGATCCGCCTGGTCGTGTTCGCGGTGCTCGCGGTCGCGTTCATGGTCGGCACGAACCTCATGGGCGGCGACATGATCGTCGTGGTGGTCCTCATCGGCCTGTTCGCGGGGACGCTCGCGGCGGTGAACCTCGTGGGTCCCTGGATCGTGCAGAAGCTGGGCCGGATCCTGGCCCGGACGGCGCGGGGCCCGTCGCGGCTGCTGGCGGCCCGGCGGCTCGCGGACGATCCGAAGTCCGCGTGGCGAGCGGTCGCGGGGGTCGCGATCGCGGGGTTCGTGGCCGGCTCGGTCGCGATGTTCCCGATGCTGCAGACGGACACGAGCGCGCGGGAAACGGAGTCGGTGGCCGTCCTGGTCCCCGACTCCGAGGCGGACGCCCTCGCCGCCGACCTGTCCGGTCGGCTCGGCGACGCGGCCGAGGTCGCGGTGGTCGAGTCCAGCGGGTACCTCACGGGCGGTGACGGACAGGTGGTGCTCGAGGCGACCACGTCCGGTTCGCAGCTGGAAGCGGTGCGCAGCACCATGACCGCGGCCCTGCCAGGAAACCCGCCCGAACGCGAGGTCGATTCGAGCATCATGTCGAACCGGCTCGTCGGCTCCGTCCGCACCGGCGTCACGGTCGTGCTCGCGGTCGTGTTCCTGACCGCGGCCGTGTCGGCGGCGATCAGCGCCATCGGCTCGGTCCTGGACCGCCGCCAGACCTACCGGCTGCTGCACCTCGCCGGGACGGAGCAGCGCGTCCTCGACCGGGCCCGCCGCCAGGAGACCCTGCTGCCGCTGGGGATCATCGGCGGCGCGTCGATCCTGACCGGGATGGTCCTGACCTCGCCGGTCATCGGCGGGATGGGCTTCGACGCGAGCGGCGCGCTGATCCTCGGCGCCACGGTGGCGGTCGGCGTCGCCGCGGTGATCGCGGCCGGGGCCCTGTCGCGGCCGCTGCTGCGCTCGGTCATGCAGGACGTGAGCCCTCGACCGGATTGATCGAAAAGCTCCGGGGCCGTCACGCTGGGGGTGTGGCGGCCCCGGTCCGTGTCCCATCCCACTGGCGGCGCCCGGTTTCCGAATGTGATAGTTAGGGAAACCTAAGTTGCTCGCGCTGAGGTTGCCGGCCGGCCCGCAGGCGCCGCCGTTCGAGGGCGCGAGCCGAGTACCGGAGGAGCCGACATGGCTGAAGCCAGAGGACGCCGGACCCCCAGGGTCACGACCGCCGAAGTGCTGCGGACCGAGCGGATCACGCCGCACATGATCCGCGTCGTGCTCGGCGGTGAGGGCCTCGCCGAGTTCGATTGCGGCGAATGCACCGACCACTACCTGAAGCTCCAGTTCCCCGCTCCGGGCGTGACCTACCCCGAGCCGTTCGACCTGGCCCGCATCCGCGAGGAGCTCCCGCGCGAGCAGTGGCCGGTCACCCGCACCTACACCGTGCGCAAATGGGACAAAGCGGCCCGTGAGCTCTCGATCGACTTCGTCTACCACGGCGACGAGGGCGTGGCCGGCCCCTGGGCCGCGAACGTCCAGCCCGGTGAGCTCGTGCGATTCGCCGGCCCCGGCGGCGCCTACGCTCCCGCTCACGACGCCGACTGGCACCTCCTCGCCGGCGACGAGAGCGCCGTCCCGGCCGTCTCGGCGGCCGTCGAGCGCCTCGCCCCCGGCGCCCGCGCCCACGTCTTCCTCGAAGTCGAAGGCCCCGACGAGGAGCAGCAGTTCAAGTCCGCCGCCGACCTCACCGTGACCTGGCTCCACCGCGGCGACGCCCGCGTCGGCGAGCGCCTCGTCGAGGCCGTGCGGGCCTTCGAGTTCCCCGCCGGCGACGTGCACGCCTTCGTCCACGGCGAGGCCGGATTCGTCCGCGACCTGCGCCGCCTCCTCCGCTTCGAGCACGAGGTCCCGAAGGAGCGCCTGTCGGTCTCCGGCTACTGGCGCCTCGGGCACGACGAGGACGGCTGGCAGTCCAGCAAGTCGGAGTGGCGCAAGGTCGACGACGAGGACGAGGCCAAAGCCGCAGCGAAGTAGGCGAGCACGGAAAAAGGGCCGCGCATGTGCGCGGCCCTTTTTCCGTCGCCTCGAATCAGTCCGAGGTCGCGCTCGCGGTCTCCTCGACCGTCTCGGTCGTCGTCTTCCCCGGGGTCTTGACCCACTCGGGGTACTGCGTCATCCACTGGTCGAGCGTGTCGTCCTGCAGTGCGGACCACAGCGCGTCGGCCGCCTCCTGCTCGGCGCCCTCGTGGGTCAGGACGATCGAGACCTCCTCGCCGCCCAGGTAGGTCTGGTCGGTCGTCGAGGGCACCTGGATGCTGGTGATGCTCTCGGGGTCGATGTCGCGCAGGTTCACCGCGAGGTCGGTGATGGTCCACTTCTCGGGCTTGTCAATGGTCAGGGAGTCGCCGAAGCCCTCCAGGATCTCGGTCAGCTTGCCCGGGTCCGTGAGGTAGCCCTTCTCCTTGAACGCCTTCAGGAGCGCCTTGATCGCCTGCTGCTGCATGGCCTGGCGGCCGTAGTCGCCGCCGCGGCCCTCCTCCCAGTCCGAGTCCCAGGACCAGCCGTAGCGCTGCCGGATGAGGTCGAGCGACTCGTCCTTGTCGTACATCGCGCAGCCCTCGGGGAAGACCCGCTCGTCGCCGTGGATCGACTGGATCTCGTGCCAGGGGCAGAGCTCGATCTCGCCGACCATGTCGACCAGGCCGAGGAAGCCCTCGAAGTCGACGGTGGCGCCCATGTGGAACTCGACGCCCGTGAGGTCGTAGATCGTCTGCACCACGTTCGGGCGCGTCACCTCCCAGTCGCCGCTGATCGACGCCGAGTGGTTGATCTTGTTCTCGCAGGGGTTGTTGCTGTACCCGGGGCCGCAGTCGGGGATCTCCACCCACAGGTCGCGGGGGAGCGACACCATCGTGGTCTCGGTCAGGTCCTCGTTGATGTGGACGAGGATCATCGTGTCCGAGCGGGTCGAGTCGCCCTGCTTGTCGACGCCGAGCACCAGGATGTTCAGCGGGCCCTTGATCTCCTCGACCTCCGCCTGCGCGTCCCCGAGGATGTTCTCGTTCGGGACGGCGTTCTCGGCGGTGGTCGACGCGAACTGGGTCACGCCTGCGGTCGCGCCGGCGACGACCATGGTGAGGCCGCCCGCGTACATCATCAGGTGCGCCCACCAGGGCGCTCCGCTCTTGCCGGCCATGTGTCACTCCTGGGGTCAGATGCCCATTGCCGTAGGAGTCACGTTCGAGCGGGTACCGGCGGTTGCATCGGAGCCCTGTGGTCTTGCCGGGCCGTGTCAGTCGACGGTGGCGGCGTCCGTCGGCTCGGTGGTGGTCTCGGTCGCGGCGTTCCCGGTCTGCTTGACCCACTGCGGGTACTGCGCGATCCACTGGTCCATGGTGTCGTCCTGGAGCGCGCTCCAGAGGGCGTCCGCCGCGATCTGCTGCTCGCCCTCGGCGATCACCTCCGAGTCGCCGACCTCGGTCTTCATCGAGGTCGCCGGCACCCGGATCGACGTGATGTCCTCGGGGTTGAGGTCGCGGAGGTTCATCGCCAGGTCGACGGCGGTCAGGCCGTCGGGCAGGTCGAGCGTGAGCTTGCCCTGCAGGCCCTCGAACAGCTCGGTCAGCTTGCCGACGTCCTTGTGGTACCCGTCGGCCTTGAGCTCCTTGATGAGCGCCTTGATCGCCTGCTGCTGCATCGCCTGGCGGCCGTAGTCGCCGCCGAGGCCGTTCTCCCAGTCGGTCCAGCCGTACCGCTGGCGGATGAGGTCGAGCGACTCCTCCTTGTCGTAGTAGGCGCAGCCCTCGGGGAAGAAGCGCTTGTCGCCGTGGATGGACGTGATGTCCTCCCACGGGCAGAGCTCGATCTCGCCGACCAGGTCGACCAGGTCCATGAAGCCGTTGAAGTCGACGGTGGCGCCCATGTGGAACTCGACGCCGGTGAGGTTGTAGATCGTGTCGACCACGTTCGCGCGGGTCTTTTCCCAGTCGTCGCTGATCGACGCCGCGTGGTTGAGCTTCTGCATGCAGGGGTCGTCGCCCCAGTCGGGGCCGCAGTCGGGGATCTCGACGTAGAGGTCCCGCGGCAGCGACACCATCGACACGTCGGTCAGGTCCTCGTTGACGTGCACCATGATCATGGTGTCCGAGCGGGTGGAGCCGCCCTGCTTGTCCACGCCGAGCACCAGGATGTTCAGCGGGCCGGTGATGTTCTCGACGTCCATCTCGGCCTGCGAGCCGCCGAGGATGTCCTCGTTCTCGACCGCGCCGTTCGCGGTCATCACGCCGATCTGCGTCACCGCGGCCGCGCCGCCGGCGACGACCATGGTCAGACCGCCCGCGTACAGCATCACATGGGCCCACCAGGGGGCGCCGCTCTTGCCAGCCATGCTCCTCCAAGCGTCAGGTCAGCATTATTCATTATGTATAACGCTTTGATAAACGCGAGGGGTTGCAACGGGCGGGTCCTGCGAAGATACCTCAGTTCACCGTCGGCTCGTCGCTGGGCGACTCCTCGCCGGCGGCCTGTCCGCCGTCGGCCGGAACGGTCGCGCAGTCCGGTTTCGAATCGCCGCTGAGCCACTTGTCGTTCGCGCACGCCCACTCGTTGATGGTGTCGTTCGCGATCGCGTCCCACAGCGAGTCGGCCGCGGTCTGCTCGTCGGTGCCCTCGTGGATCAGCACATACGAGGTCCCGTACATCTCCCCCTCCGAGGAGGGCGTGCCGATCGAGATGATCTCGTTCGGGTCCACGTCGCGCATCTGCGTGATCAGGTCGATGAGGTTGTAGCCGCCCACGTCCAGGGTCAGCGCGTCACCGAAGCTGTTGAGCAGGTCGACGGCCTTCGTCGGGTCGGTCGCGTAGCCCTTCTCCTTGGCCCGCTCCAGGATCTTCTTGATCGCCTGCTGCTGCATCTTCTGGCGGCCGAAGTCGCCCCAGGTGCCGTTGGCGTAGTCCTCGTCGGAGTCCCACCCGTACCGCTGGCGCACCAGGTCGAGGGCGTCCTCCTTGTTGTACTCGGCGCAGCCCTCCGGGTAGGTCTTCTTGTCGCCGTGGATCGAGGTGATCTCGTGCCAGGGGCACAGCTCGATCGTGCCGAGCTCGTCGACCATGTCGAGGAAGCCCTCGAAGTTCGCGATCGCGCCGCCGTCGAACTGGATCCCGGTGAGGTGCGTGATCGTCTCGGCGGTGTTCTGGAACGACTCGCCCCAGTCCTCGGAGTACGCGAACGCCTCGGTCAGCTTCGTCTCCGAGTCCGGGATGCCCGAGGGGATCTCCACGTACAGGTCGCGCGGCAGCGAGATCATGCTGACCTGCGTGAGGTCCTCGTTGACGTGCACGATGATGTCCGCGTCCGTGCGGGCCTCGCCCCCGGCGCCCACGCGCTCGTCCGTGCCGAGCACCAGGAAGTTGAGCGGGCCGGTGATCTTCGCGCCCTCTTCGCTCTCGATCCGCTGGTCGCCGAGCAGGTCCGCCTGGTTCACCGAGTCCTCGAGGACGTTCACGCTCACCTGCGCGGCGATCGCGCCGCCGCCGGAGACGATCATGACCATCGAGCCGGAGACGACCATGGCCTTCGCCCACCAGGGCGACGATGCCTTGGCGACGGCATGCTTCATCGGGCTGCCCATTGCCTCTCCCGGAACGTTCTGCGGGGTGTCGAGGCGCCCGCGGGGGAGGCCGGCGCACTCAGGGGGGTGCACGCGCAGCTCAGTCGGCGCGTGGCGTTCCAGGAACCATAGAGCATGAGCATTGCGTACATGCTTCCTCTACCGTTCGGCAGCCTTGCGAGACAGGAGAAAAGGGATAAAAAGCAGAAATACAGTATGGCTCCCGCCACAGCCAACGCGAGGACCGTCGCAGCAACCAGTTTCGCGGCGCTGAGCGGCCGCTCGCCCACCACTCGGCCGGTCTCCCCGTGCACCGCGACCATCCGCCGCCGCCCCCGGTGCGGGTACGAGACCAGCCACGCCGGCAGCAGCACCAGCCGGTACCCCAGTTCCGCGTACGCCGTCTCGATGCTCGGCACGTGCTGCTCGTCCCCGCCCACCCGGGCCCGCACCTCGCGCTCCACCTCGGCCGCCATCCGGGCCTTCGCGAGCTCCAGGCCCACCTCCGGCTCCAGGTCGTACCCCTGCGTCCAGTACCCGTCGAGCATCCCCGGCTCGAACCCCACCGCCGCGTCGAGCCTCCAGTCCCGCAGCAGGTCGGCCAGGGCCGTCCCCTCCAGCCGCACCGTCGCCGCCACCGGCACCGCCGCGAAGTCCCGGTCCACCACGCCCGCCGCCGGCGCCCACCTGAGCCCGCGCACCCGGCCGCCGCCGCCCTTCGCCCACTGATAGTCGCCCCGAGCCGCCCGGTACCGCGACCGCGTACGCGCCCGCCACACCCAGAACGGCAGGTACGCGCCCCGGAACGACGACGACTCGTCGATCTTCCGGAACTCCCGCGGCGTGAACCACGGCCGCCGCGCCCACGCCCGCAGGAGGTGTCGCGCCCGGGCCCGGTCCACCCGGAACGGCACGATCGCCTCGGGGGCGGTCAGCTCCGCCGGGGTGTCGTCGGCGTACCGCAGCCTCGGCTTGGGCGCCAACGCGGTCCAGTCCGGGTCCACGAGCCGCCGCGAGGCCGGGCGCCCGTGCAGCTCCGTGCCGCACGCGTCGCAGGCGACCACTGTCGCGCCGGGGGCCGCCCGCAGCGGCTCGCCGCAGGCGCTGCACGGGAGCACACCGTGCGGACTTCGAGGCAGCAAAGCCCACCATCCTTCCATATCGGGCACTGCCTGTACTTTATGCGCCACAGGCAGGGCACGGAGGAAAACGGTTAGGGCACTTGACTCTTCGAGAACACAAGGCGAATGCCGCCACGACGTGCGCCACTGGATATATCGGCTCCGCGGTGGCAGGATAGAGCGCGTGACGCCACGGAGGGGGATCACGTCTGCGCGTGATTATGCCGATCAGTACCGGCGTCTGCGCGCCCTCATGCGGTCCGGCCAGGTCGCCGAGGCCGTCGCCGAGGCCACCTGGATCGTCTACAACTCCGACACCGTGCACCAGCGCGCCCAGGCATGGCTCTTCATCCTCCAGGGCCAGATCTCCCAGCGCGCCACCGACAAGATCCCCGGCACCATCGACCAGGCCGGCGCAGCCGTCTCCCGCTGCCAGGACCCCCGCCTCACCGGCAAATACCACGCCCTCGCCGCCTGGTACTACCACCACTACATCAAGGCCCTCGGCCTCACCGCCGAGCAGCTCGTCCTCTCCCGCCGCGCCCTCCAGGCCATGACCGAGGAGAGCCAGGCCGCCGTCGACGCCTGGTACGACCTCGCCGTGATCCTCTCCAACTGCGGCTACCAGCAGCAGGCCTCGCACGCGCTCGACGAGTGCCACACCCTGGCCGAGCGCACCGGGGTCGGCCGCTCCTCCGTCGAAGGCGTCGAGGTCCGCGTCCGCGACGCCCTGCTGCGCTACTACACCGGCGACGCCAGGGCCTGCAACTACCTGCTGCTCAAGGAGCTGCGCCGTGTCAAACCGGGCCTGCACGAGCTCGACACCCGCGAGCTCGAGTGGATCCACTACGCGCTGGCGCGGGTGAGCCTGCTCGGGGTGGGCGAGAACTGGACCGTGGAGCACCTGCTGCCGGAGGAGACCTCCTCAGTGGAGGCGATGGACCTGCGCACGCTCGCGCGGGCGTCGCGGCTCATCGCGCAGGCGCGCGGCCTGGAGGCACTGGAAGTGCTGGAGGCGCGCGACATCGGGGACGAGACCCTCGGGGTGATGGAGCCGCAGCACCTCAAGTCGCTGGCGCTGGTGGCGAAGGGCGACCACGCGGCGTCGATCCTGGCGGCGCACGCGACGACGTACGCGCTGTACAAGCAGATCAACGAGTTCCACTCGATCTACCTGGACTCGGCCGGGGCCCTGGTGGACCGGGACCAGCTGCGGCGGGCCGTCGCGGGCTGGGCGGACCGGGCGAACACCGACGACCTGACGGGCCTGCCGAACCGGCGCCGCCTCGACGAGTTCCTGTCCGGTGTGGACAGCGACGGGATGATCGCGGTGCTGGACCTGGACGGGTTCAAGGCGGTCAACGACACGCACGGCCACCAGGCCGGCGACACCATCCTGCAGCGGGTCGCGGCGCTCCTGTCGAGCGTGGTGCGCACCGGGGACCTGTTGGCGCGCACCGGAGGCGACGAGTTCATCCTGGTCCTGCCGGGCGCGACCGAGTACGACGCGGACGCGGTGTCGCAGCGCATCCGGGTGGCGGTGTCGAGCGAGAACTGGGAGTACTCGGTGCCGGGCACGCCCGTCGACGTGTCGATCGGGTGGGCGCGGCTGGCCGCCGGCGGCAACCCCTCGCAGACGCTGTGGGCCGCCGACCAGGCGATGTACCAGATGAAGCGGTCGCGCAAGAGCTTCTGGGAGGGGAGCGGCTTAATGGCCCCCCGTCAGGACCTCGGCCGTGACCCCGTTCAGGAGCACGGCTCGTAAACCGTGTCGAGGTCGACGCCGGCGACCGCGCCCGCGAAGCCCTCCTCCGCGTAGTGTGCGCACGCGGCGGCGACGTTGGCCGGATCGGCGGCGTAGTCGACGGCGAGCACGAGCTTACCGGCGTCGTGGATCGCGCGCGTGTTGGCGAGGTTCTCGGCGCACCACTCCTCGGCGCAGGGCTCGTCCGCGTTGAGGAAGAACAGCTCCTCGATCCCGATGCCGTCGATCGCGTCGAGGTAGCCGGGGTATTCGCGCAGCTCGGGGGAGTTCTGCGGCAGGACGGCGAGGTCGTCGCCCGCATAGGCGTCGACGGCGATGACGAGGTCGACCATCTTCTGCGCCAGTGACTCCCGGGTCTCGCCGGGGGCGAGCGCGAGGTCGATCTCCTCGTAGGCGTTCGGCACGTCGAGGTACACGCCGTCGAACCCGGCGGCCTTGGCCTGGTCGAGCCGCGGCCGCATGACCAGGTCCCACCACTGCGGGTCCCAGTACTCGACGAAGTACTCGTCGGGCCAGTCGCCCCACTGGTTGAGCACCATGTCAGTGGCGGCGACGGCCTCGTGTTCGGGCCGGTAGGTCTCGATGGAGCCCATGGTGAAGTACGCGTAGACGGTCTTGCCGGAGTCCTTGAGGGCGGTGATCTCCTCGGCGGTGAAGTAGCCTTCGCCGCCGTCGCGGGCGAGGTCGATGACGGCCGCGTCGTGCGGGGCCGCGACGAGCGCGCCGAGCCCGTCGTCCTCATAGCCGGAGAGCTGGTAGATCCAGGTCGCGGGCGCGTCGGCGGAGGGGGGTCCGACCGAGCCCGCGTCGGTCGGCGTCGCGGTGGCCGACTCGATCCCCACGCCGCCGCCGGAACAGGCGGCGAGCAGCAGCGGCAGTGCGAGCAGCGCGGCGCGAAGGCGTTTCATGCGCTGCAGCATAAGCGACGCGCGCCCCGAACCGGCTCCGCGGCGATCGGCCGCCAGGCGATGTCGGACCCGGCGCGTACCTTCGAAACCGGGGGCGCCTGCGAACGCCCGATTTGCCCCGGACGCTCCGCTCAGGTTCGCCGGTCAGTACGCGCTGATCGCCTCGGCGACCGCTTCCACCGCGAGGGCCCGCACCACGTCGACCGAGGCCTCCAGACCACCCGTGGAGGCCGCGACGAACGCGTCGCCGTCCATCCGCGTGTGCACCGGGCTGATCGCCTTCGCGAGGCCGTCGTGCGCGCCCTGCGCGACCAGGGCGCATTCGACCTTGTCGAGCCGCGCGTTGGTGACGACGACGCCGATGGTGGTGTTCCGCCCGAACGCGCCGGTCGCGAACCCTTCGGGCCGCAGCAGCTCGCGGTCCAGCGGCCCGGGTTCGCCGAACGCGTTCACCGCGGCGAGCGCGCACACCGCCACGGGCCCTGCCCACACGGTGGCCGTGCGCAGGCCGGACGGCAGGGTCACGCCCCGCCACTGCCCCACGGTGGCGCCCCGGCCCGCGCCGATCGGCCCGTCCAGGGCCGGCTCGAACGGCGCCATCGCCGCGTCGCACGCTTCATAGCCTTGGGCCGCACCGGGAACGTTGCCCGAGCCGTCGAGGTCGAAGAGCCCGAGGGTCGGCACGATCGGCACGGGCCCGCCGGTGGTCAGGACGCCGCGGTCGTGCTCGGCCAGCCACTGCATCACGCCGTCGGCCGCGGCCAGCCCGAAGGCGGATCCGCCGGTGAGGAGCACCGCGTCGATGCCCGTGTTCGCGCGCAGGGGGTCGAGCAGCTCGATCTCGCGGCTGGCCGGGGCCCCGCCGCGCACCTCGCCCGAAGCGGTGGTGGCCTCCTCGAACAGCAGCACCGTGCAGCCGGTGTGCTCGCCGGTCCAGTGCCCGACGCGAACTCCCAAGTCCCGCATCCGGAAAGAGTACCGCCGGGCCGCCCGGAACCGCTCCTGGAATTCGATAACCGAACGGTAACTAAGCTCATTGTGGACAGTGTTGCGGGACACCTGTGACCCACGCAAAATACCTGGATTTACCGGACGCCAACGCCTTAGCATTGATTACGAAGCCGAGGGAAGCAGGAACGGGGCGGTGAACCCGCAGACGTTCTGAAGGCCCCGGCCCGGAGGCGGTCCAGCGAGACCGCGCCGGACTCCCGCTTCGTCGACAATGGCGTCATCGACGAGCGGTTCCCCAAGAAATACAAAAACCGGCTCACCCTGCCGGGAAGGAATCATCATGAACGAGCTCGTAGGTGCATACCTCGCAGTCGACGCCGCCAACACCGTTGCCACCTCGGCCCTGCCGAACGCTCCGGTCGTTGACGACGGGCGTGCCGACAAGCCTTACGCTTTCGGCGTCACCCGCCCGGAGAAGGTCCGCCTCTCGACCGCCGGCGTGCTCCGCCGGGCGGCCGACCGCCTCGAGGGCCGCGCCCTCGCCGGTCTGGCCCGCTAAGGAACGAGGCGAGCGCGCCCACAAGGCGCCGGCCGAAGACTGAACTCGAAACCCACTAGAACGCGACGCGCTGCGGCTCCCCGAGGGCCGGGCGCGTTTCGTTGTTCTTGAAGCAGGCACAGCACCGAAGGCGGGCCCTGCCGCAAGGCGAGGCCCGCCTTCGGCGCCCCGCCACGCAAAAGGGCTCCGACCGCAGGTCGGAGCCCTTCACTGTCGCCTACTCTTCGGCGCCGGCCTTGCGCTTGCGGGCCGTGAGCACCATGAGCACGACACCGGCGATGAGCACCAGCGCCGCGGCCCCGATGATCATCCCGAGTGAGGTGCCGGTGTTCGGCAGGTGCCCGTTGCCTTTGGCGTTCAGGCTGAACTTCGCGATGTTGTTCGCCAAGTCGTCGTCGCTTCCGGAGCCGTCCCCCAGGAGCACTGCGAGCGTCCCGTCGGAGGCACTGCGCTTGGCGGTGATCTCGACATCCAGCTCGACGGTGTAGGTCCCGCCGCTCTCGATGCCCCCGAAGTAGCAGACGTAGTCGGCGTCTTCGATGACCTCCGGGTCGAGCTCGGGGAGGTAGTGGTCGTAGACCTCGGGCCGCCACGGGCTTTCGCAGAAGTCGGGTTCCCCGCTCAACTCGACACCGGTCGGCAGCGAGACCAGCACGATGAACGTGCCCGGGCCGTCGGGATGCGAGATCGTGTCGGCGGGTCCGTCGTTGCGGAACTCGACTTCGATGGTGGTCTCGGTGCCCTTGTCGCCCTTGAGATTCATATCGTCGACGGCCAGGTCGAACGGGTTCGCACTCGTCTCGATCGTGATCGGACCGAAGGTGTCGCTGCCGAACTCGGCTTCGGGCTCGGTGACCTCGCGCAGTTCGAGCACGTCGCCCGAGCCGGGGGCGCCGAAGCGGTCCTCGTACTCGGCGGCGTCGACCGGGTAGACGTAGTAGGCGCAGTTGCAGACCTCGAACGGGCCGGGCGCGTCCCCGTCGACGGCGTACAGGGCCGGAAGGGTCGGCGTGAAGACCGTGCCGGGCTCGTCCGGGGGATCGGTGATCGCGCAGGAGACGACCCATCCCTCGTCGACGCAGTTGGCGTAGTCGGCGGTGGCTTGGGCGCCCTGGTTGTACTCGGAGTCGGTGAACTCGATGACCACGGCCTCGGTGTACCCCGGAAGCGGGTCCTCCTGGAGGATCTCGGGCCAGACCTCGACGGTCGTCCCGGGGGCGGCGCCGGCGTACTCGACGGCGCCGTGGTCGTACGGCAGGTTGGAGTCGCTGCCGTCCAGCGCGAGGATCTCGACGTTCTTCGATTCGCTGGCGACCACTTCGCCGTCGACCGCGATTTCGGCCGTGTAGGGGTAGGTCCCGGCGTTGTCCGCATCGGGCACCTCGACCTGGAACTCCCACTCGACGACGTCCGAGGCCTCGGTCTGGATGCAGTCGACCTTGGTGTGGGTGGAGTTCACGGCGCACCGGCCCCCGAGGTCGCCGCCGGTGAACCGGAAGGCGTCGTCGGGGGTGCCGAGCGAGAGCGACATGGTGACCGTGTGCTCGCCGGGGAGGAAGTCGTCGCCGAAGACGGCGTTGAACTCCCGCAGGATCGGGTCCTCCTCGGAGGGGAACGGGCCTTCGAAGTCGAGGTAGGCAGAGGTGGGCTCGGGGACCTGGGCGGCGGCGGGCGCCGCGAATCCGAGGGCGCCGAGGCCCGCGGCGACGGTGGCGGCGGTCAGGCGCGTGGTCGCGCGTCCGAACCGGGTGCTGCGTGGGTTCATGGGATCGTCCTTGCTGGTGGGTTCGGGGCGGTCCTCGCCGGGCCGTACGTCCGAAGTGGTCTCAGTCACTTAACGCGCCCGATTCATGGCGCGTTGCAGTCGGGACTCGGAAACTTCACGACCCGTTCACCTCGGCACACGGCAGGGGCGGCCCGGCCGGCGGGCGGGCGGCCCGGCGGGCGGTGGTGGGACTCCGAGCGGGGCCCCTCGGGGGCGGCCCCACACTCCCCCCCCCGCCCCCCCCCCCCCCGCCCCCGCGCCCCCGCGGGCCCGCCGGGCCGCCCCTGCTCGCTTTGGTGCTACTCCTCGAGCGACCCTGCGGCGCCGGCCTTGCGGCGGCGGGCCGCGAGGGCCGTCATCACGACGCCTGCGACCAGGACGAGTGCGGCCACGCCGACGATCATGCCCATCGAGGTGCCGGTTTTGGGGAGCTTCCCGGTTCCGGTCCCGTTGCCGTTCCCGCTTCCACTGCCGTTGATGGTGATGTCGGCGGTGTCGTTCTTCGGGTCGGCGTCGGCGACGCCGGGGTAGCCCTCGTTGTCGATCGCGGCGATTTCGAGCGTGCCCTTCGCCTTCGACTTGTCGTCGGTGATCTTGACCGTGAGCTGGAAGTCGAACGACTCGCCGGCGCCGAGGCTCCAGAAGAAGCAGACGAAGTCGGCCGTCGCGGGGTCGACCTGCGGGAAGGAGTGCTCGACCATCGGGTCGTCGGGCTCGAGGCAGGAGAGGTCCTCGCCGTCGACCTCGACGAGTTCGAGGCCCTTCGGGAGCGAGCCGATGATGCCGTAGGAGCCGGGGCCGTCGAAGAACGAGGCGGCGTCGGCCGGGCCGAGGTTCTTCACCGGGACGGTGAGGGTGACCTCTTTGCCCTTGTCGCCCTTGGCGTTCACGTCCGTGACGGACAGGTCGAACGGGTTCTCGGCGGTGCGGACGTCGATGAAGCCGGCCCAGCCGAAGTCGTCGGGGTCGTCCCCTTCGGACACGGCCTCGAAGCCGAGCTGGTCGCCCGTCTCGGTGTCGACGTCGCCGTACTCGGCTTCGAGCTCCTCGGCGGTCAGCGGGCGGACCTCGAAGCCGCAGCCGCAGACGTCGACCGGCCCGGGGACCGTCTCGCCGACGCTGAAGGAGATCGGGGCGTCCGGGGCGAAAGTGGTGCCGGGCGAGTCCTCGATGTCGGTGACGATGCAGGTGACCCCGCCGTCGCCGTTCCAGTAGCCGTCGACGCAGTTCTCGTACGGGGCGCTCGCCTCGGCCAGGCCGGACATGACGTAGCCCGGTTCGGAGACGCCGTAGGCCAGGGCCACGGTGCCCGCGGGGAGGGGGTCGGTCTGCAGGAACGAGGGCGCGGCCTCGGCGGTGCCGCCGGGCTCGACGTCGAGCTGGGCGTAGCCGTAGCGGAACGACTCGACCGAGTGCGCGCTGACCTCGATCACGTCGTCGACGGTGGCGACGGTCGTGCCGTCGACCTTGAACTCGACCGTGTAGTCGTAGTCGCCCGGTTCGGCCTCGAGGACGGCGGCGTAGGTGTAGTCGAAGAGGACGCTCTCGGCCGCGTCCGCGGTGCATTCGACGACGGTGCCCGCCGCGTTCGGCACGCAGTCGCCGTCGCCGTCGTCCGCGATGGCGAAGGTGCCGTCGGGGGCGTCGATCGTGACGGTCGCGGTGAGCGTGCGCCCGGCCTCGAACGCCTCGGCGAAGTCGATCTGGGCCGTGGCGAGCGTGGGCTCGTCGCCGACGGTCACCGGCGAGTAGTCCTCGACGAAGGCCGCTTCGACCTCGGGGGTCTGGGCGGCGGCGGGGGAGGCGAACGCGGCGACGGCGAGGCCGGCCGCGCCGACGACGACGAGCAAGCGCTTGCCGGTGTGAGGGGGGTATGGCGGATGCATGGGTGTTTTCCTTTATGGAGTGACCGCGACGCCGTGGTCAGGGGCGATACCGGTCGAGGGCCTGTTGAACAGTAGACGCAGCCCCGTCACCCGCCGGTTGCAAACCGGTCCGCGAATTTTTTGTGAGCGCTTGCGGAGGCAGGCGAAAGGGCGCCCGGCCTGCGGGCCGGACGCCCTTTCGCTTGTTTGGCTTTAAGCCTTCCAACCCGGGATGGGGAATGCCTTCGTGTGCTCGCGGATCTCGCCCGCGACCACGTCCAGCTCCGTGTCCTTGCCGTCCTTCGCGGCGGCGACGGCCCGGTCGATCCAGCCCGCGATGAGGTCCATGTCGCCCTCGGTCATGCCGCGGGTCGTCACCGAGGCGGTGCCGATGCGCAGGCCCGACGGGTCGAACGGCTTGCGCTGGTCGAACGGGACCGAGTTGAAGTTCAGCTCGATACCGGCCGCGTCCAGGGCCTTCGCCGCCGGCTTGCCGGGGATGTCCTTGCTGGTGAGGTCGACCAGGATCAGGTGGTTGTCGGTGCCGCCCGAGACCAGGTCGAACCCGCGCGAGGTCAGGCCCGCCGCGAGCGCCTTCGCGTTCTTGACGATCTGCGCCGCGTACTCCTTGAAGGAGTCCTTCGCGGCCTCCTTCAGCGCCACCGCGATCGCCGCGGTGGTGTGGTTGTGCGGGCCGCCCTGGAGGCCCGGGAAGACCGCCTTGTCGATGGCCTTCGCATGCTCCTCCTTGGTGAGGATCATGGCGCCGCGCGGGCCGCGCAGGGTCTTGTGCGTGGTGGTGGTGACGACGTCCGCGAGCCCGACCGGGGTCGGGTGCGCCCCGCCGGCCACGAGGCCGGCGATGTGCGCGATGTCGGCCATGAGGACCGCGCCGACCTCGTCCGCGATGGCCTTGAAGCCCGCGAAGTCGACGGTGCGGGGGATCGCGGTGCCGCCGCAGATGATCATCTTCGGGCGCTCGGCCCGGGCGATCTCGGCGACCTCGTCGAGGTCGATGCGGCCGGTGTCGCGGCGGACCCCGTAGTGCACGGCGTCGAACCACTTGCCCGTGGCGGAGACCTTCGCGCCGTGGGTCAGGTGCCCGCCCGCGGGCAGGCCCATGCCGAGGACCTTGTCGCCCGGGTTCAGGAACGCCATGTAGACGGCCAGGTTCGCCGGCGAGCCGGAGTACGGCTGGACGTTCGCGTGGTCGGCCCCGAAGAGGGACTTCGCCCGGTCGATGGCCAGCTGCTCGACGACGTCGATGAACTGCTGGCCCTCGTAGTAGCGCTTCCCGGCGTACCCCTCGGAGTACTTGTTGGTCAGGATCGACCCCGTCGCCTCCATGACCGCCTGGGACACGTAGTTCTCGGACGCGATGAGACGGATCTTCTCGGACTCGCGCCGCCCCTCGTTCTCGATGGCCTGTTCGATCTCGGGGTCGATGGCCGCGAGCGAAGCGGTGAGGGCCTCGTAGGCGTCGGACATGCAATGCTCCTCGCTGATCGGCATGATCTCGCACGGCGACCGGGCAGGTGGCCTTGATGATGCGAGCATAGCCGGGCCCGCTGAGCTGGGCACCCCGCATTTCCCCGCCTGTGAGACGGGCCCGGCCCCGGCTGCGCCCGCCCGCGGATCACGGCCGGGCTCAGCCGGCGCAAGGCGCCACCGGGGACGAAACCGGGCACCGCCCGCGACCTCACCCGATCGCCCGTCGGAGACTCCATTGCGTACACGCAGTACGGTGCGACGTATGTCACCTAGATACGCCGCGAAGACCGTCGGCGCCGGGTTCGCGGTCGCGGCGCTCGCCGCGCTCGCGCAGCTCGGGCTGGCCTACGGCTTCGGGCTCCTCTCCTGGGCTGACGCCGCCCCCGGCGCCGCCGACCCCGTCCTCGAGTTCCGCTGGAACGCCAACCTCGCATGGGTGGCCTGGTTCTCGGCCGCCTCCTGCCTGATCGGAGGCCTCGCCTCGGGCGCGATCGGCTCCCGAGCCGCGCGGCTCGGGGCCGCCACGCGGGTCGGCGCCGTCCTCGCGGGCGCTGCGGGGGCCTTCCTCGTGGGGCCCCTCGTGTCGCTCTCGGCCGAGCAGGGCGCCGGGTTCGAGTCCTTCCCGACCGACCCGCTCATCGCCGCCGGGCTCGGCTCCCTGGTCGGCTTCGCGCTGGCGCTCATCGGGCTGAGCTCGCGCTCGGTCGCGGTGAACGTCGGCGCCTCGGTAGCCCTGGTGTGGGTGCTGGCGATCCTGTCCGTGTTCGTCGACGTCGGCGACCGCGTCTCCCCGGTTCACGAGCTGGCCGTCTGGGGTTCCTGGGCGGGCCCGGACACGGCCCTGGGGCGGCGCGGTCTCACGATCGCCGTCCCGTTCATCATCGGCTCCGCGGTCATCGGCGTGGTCGTCGCCTTCCTCGCCCGGCGCGGGCCGATCACCAGCTCCGGCTACCGCATCGCCGCGGCGTCCGGGATCGCCGGGCCGCTCATCGTCACCGCCGCGCACATGGTCGCCGGGCTCACCCCGGTCGACGACGCCCAGTCGATGTCCGTCCTGCTGGTCGGCCCGTACGCGGCCATCGCCGGGCTCCTCGGTTCGCTGGTCGTGTGCGCCCTGCCGAAGGCCGGCGGTCAGATCGACGACCGTCCCGAGGCCGAGCCGGTGCCGGCCGGGCTGGTCGAGTCGGTGCCCGGCTGGACCGTGCCCGAACCGGCCTCGGCGTACGACGATGCGCAGTTCGGCGACACGAAGGACCTGCCGGCGAAGTTCCCGCCCGAGCAGCCCAAGCGCCCGTCGCGGCGCGAGGCCCGGGCCGCCAAGCAGGCCGCGAAGCACGACGAGCAGAAGCGCGCCGACTGGGAGCCGCAGGAGGGCGACGACGATCCGAACCCGGACGTCGACTGGGTCCAGGAGCTCAAGGCCGTCGACATGAGCGACACCGAGCCCGAGCCGGAGAAGCCCAAGCCGGCGCGCCGCGCCAAGAAAGCCGTCAGCCGGACCCGCCGCAAGATCGACTCCGGCGAGTCGACCGACGCGGACGAATCCTGACCACCACCCCCGGAAACGGGAGCGGGGGGGGGGGGGGGGGGGGGGGGCCCCCGGGGGGGGGGGGGGGGCGGCCCCCCCCGGGGGCGGGGGGGGGGGCGCCCCCCCCCCCCCCCCCCCCCCCCCCGGGGGGGGCCCCCGGCCCCCCCCGCCCCCGGCCGCTCTCATCTGCTGCTCATACCTCCCACTCGTGGACCGGCCTGCCGTCGGCGGAGCGGGCCGCGTAGTCGAGCACCATGGCCCGCAGCGCGTCCCGCCGCTCCAGGCACTGCCGGTGCTCGGCCACCTGGACACGCGCGACCTGCCAGGTCGAGCCGTTCACGCCGCGGCGGCAGCGCGCCTCGATCACGCCGAGGAAGCGCCCGATGTCCCGGCTCACCACGCCCATCGCGGCGAGCCCTTCGGCGGCCGCGGGCAGCAGCTCCTCCAGGACCAGCGCCCGCACCGGGACGAGCCCGCGCCCGGGCCACCACTGGTCGGCCTGGATGCCGTGCCGCGCCGCCGAGCGGAAGTTCGCCGCCGCCTGGGCGAAGTCCATCCGCTCGCTGAGCGGGACCGGCGCGTTCGCGTAGTGCACGACCAGGCCGTAGAACAGCGCCATGTTCGCGCAGATGTCCATGGTCGTCGGCCCGGCCGCGACCACCCGGTTCTCCACCCGCACGTGCGGGCGGCCCGAGAAGACGTCGTAGACCGGGCGGTTCCACCGGTACACCGTCCCGTTGTGGTACCGCAGTTCGCGAAGCGACGGCACCCCGCCGGCCGCGGTCACCGCGAGCGGGTCCTCCTCGTCGCAAAGCGGTAAAAGCGGCGCGAAGTGCCGGTAGTTCTCGTCGAACAGCTCCAGCACCCCGTCGATCCACCGCTCCCCGAACCACGCCCGCGGCTTCGCGCCCGCCTTGCGCTGGTTCGCCCGCCGCGTGTCGGTGCCCTGCTCGAACAGGATCACCCGCGTCTCGGCCCACAGCTGCCGGCCGAACAGGTACGGCGAGTTCGCGCCCGTCGCCACCTGCACGCCCGCGATCGCCTGCGCCGCGTTCCAGTACCGCGCGAAGTCCTCAGGGGACACCTGCAGGTGGAACTGCACGGACGTGTTCGCCGCCTCCGGCGCGATCGTCGACGACGTGAAGTCGACCGACTCGGCCCCGCGGATGTCGATCCGCAGGTCCTCGCCGCGCTGCGACATGATCTCGTCGTTGAGGATGCGGTACCGCTTCGTGCGCGAGAGCGCGTCGACGCCCATGTGGTCGGTGTACAGCGTGGGCATCGTGCCGATGGGGCAGACCTGCACGCCCGCTTTCTCGCCGGCCTCCCGGACCTCCGACAGCACGGCCGCCAGGTCGCTCTCGTACCAGGAGATCCCGGCCCCGTCGAGGAGCCGGGGCGGCAGGTTCAGTTCGATGTTGAAGGCGCCCAGTTCGTGCTGGGCGCCGTAGAGCGCGTCCTCCTCGCCCGAGGTGTGCAGGTGCTCCAGCACCGCGTCATTGGCGAACGCCGGATCCCCGTTCGGCTCGACGAGGTCGAGCTCGAGCTCGAGTCCCGTCATGGGCCGGTCCCGGTCGAGACGCCGGTCGGTCAGGAGCTGCGCGAGGGCCGTCCGACCTGCCTGGAGTCTCGCCGTGTACGCGGGATGATCCCAGTGCCGCAGGGCAGAACCGGTCACCTCGTCCCCCATATTTTCCTCCCCAGGAATGAAAGGTCCATCAACCTTAAGACTTTCGGTCATGTGCTGGCTACCAAGGGAGAAGCACTTTCGTCCCAAATGGTGTGGATCGCGCTCATATTAGGGACCGGGGGTAGGTCGTAGTGTCGGGATCTTGACACAACAGGGTTTCGGAAGTTCACTATCTGTATCAAGGCAGCTCACGGCGGACGTCATTCAGCACACGTTCCGCGGCCGGTCGGGGACGCTTCGTGCGCCCTATAGGATGCCCGCGTGACCGACCTCCGCCCGTCCCCACGGCCATCCGACTTTCTCGCCGCCCACCGCGGCGGGGGCCTCGCCACCCTCCTCGATCAGCGCGGTGCCGCCTATTTCGCCTACGCCGCTTGGCGTATGGGCCTCAAGCCCACGCACCTCTCGTTCGTGAACCTGCTGCTCGGCGTCGGCGTGAGCGTCGGCGTCATCGCCTACATCCCGGCCGCGCGGGACGGCGCGCCGTGGTGGCCGGTCGCGCTCGCCGCGCTCGTGCTCTGGCAGGTGGCGTACATGCTCGACTGCGCGGACGGCCAGCTCGCCCGTGTGACGGGCACCGGCTCCGAGGCGGGCGCGCGCGTCGACATCCTGTGCGACATCGCGATCCAGGCCTCGGTGGTGTCCGTGGTGGTGGCCGTGACCAGTGCTTACACGCCCGAGCTGCCGGCGTGGTGCGGCGCGGCGTTCGCCGCGCTGTGGATGACCAACCTCGTCACCTCCGTTATGGCCAAAGAGGATGACAGCGTCTCGATGGTCAAGAGCACCAACATCGTCGTACGGCTGATCAAGCTGGTGCGCGACTACGGCTTCATCATCGTGGTGATCGCCCTGGCGCTGATCTGGCCCGAACTCATGGCGGTCGTGCTGCTCGGCTTCGGCGCGGTGAACGCGCTGTTCCTCCTGGCGAGCATCGCGAGCAACGCTCGAGCTTCGCTGCGCTGAGGCCTACAGGATCAGGCCTTAGCCGGCGGCGATGAGCTCCTCGTAGATCTCGATGAGCCGCCGCAGCGTCACCTCGGGCGCGAACACCGCTTCGTAGCGCGCCCTGGCGTTCGCGGCGTACGTCGGGTCCTTCGCGACCGCTTCGAGCCCGTGCGCGAGCGCTTCCGCAGTGGGTTCGACCGCCACGCCCGCAGGGGCATCGGTGTCGGCCCCGGCGATGTACGGCGCGCCGCCCATGCGGGTCGCCACCACCGCGCGGCCCGCCGCGAGCGCCTCGATACCGGTGGTCGGCAGGATGTCCTGCCAGATCGAGGGCACCACGACCGCGGCCGAGGCGGCCAGGGCCGCGTCCCGTTCGGCGGGTTCGAGCTGGCCGAGGTACACGATGTCGTCCCGTTCGGCCGCGGCCGACTCCACGAGGGACCGCAGCGGCCCGTCGCCGGCGATCCGCAGCACCCGCCCCGGCAGGTCCGCCCGCGCCCAGGCGTCGAGCAGCAGCGCGACGCCCTTCTCCGGCACCAGCCGCGCCCCGAACAGGAAGCCCTCGCCGAGCGGCACCGCCCCCGGGTCGGCGACGGCGTTCGGTTTGACCCGGATCTGCTCGTCGCGGATCCCGATGCTCCGCAGGTACACGGCCATCGCGTCGGTGAGCGCGATGAACCGGTCCACGCCGCGCCACGTCCCCTGGTGCACGCCGAGCGCGACCGCCATCACGGCGCTCTGCGCGCGCGACCCCCGGTAGCAGGCGTGCTGCACGCCCGGCCGGTTCCAGCGCTTGCCGTGGCAGTCGCGGCAGTCGTGGCCGTCCCTGAAGTAGAGCCCGTTCATGCAGTCGTGCCGGTAGTTGTGAATGGTCTGCACCACTTTGACCCCGTGCTTGTGGGCGGTGCCCACGACCGACGGCGACAGCAGCGGGTACGGGTTGTGCAGGTGCAGCAGGTCGGGCCGCTCGCGCTCCAGGAGCGCGGCGAGCTCGCGCTGCGTCCCGGCGGCGTGGATCGGCGACGCGGCCAGTGCTGCTTTCCTATGCGCGGGAAGCGAGGCGATCTCGTCCGAGGAGCGCAGGAACGGCACGACCTCGACGCCGGCCTCGCGGAGCGCCCCGATCTCGTAGTCCACGATCGTGTTCTCGCCCGACGGCTGCGCGGAGGAGTACCTGTTGTGGGCGATGACGATCTTCACGGGGCGCGGTCCTTCTGCGGTGCGATGCGGTGCGGTCTCGTGCGGTGGGCTCGGGGGGTGGCGCGGGCTGCTTTCCGCTCGGCCGAACATACCGCAGGAGCGGAATAGGTGTAGGTTGTCGGGTACCGTGTCGGCGGGCCGCCCAGCTCGAGCAAAGGCGCAGACGGAGACGCAGCGCTGATCTCCGCCCGCGGACACTCACCTCCACCGTAAGCTGACGACCGCAGGGATGTGCAGTGGCTACGAGCCTGGAACGCCCAGCAAAGGATCTCCACGGAAGTGGGGGTGCTCCGTACGGACGGACGGGGACGCCGGTGGCCAGAACTCGCGAATCCGGTGACCCGCAGCTCGTCACCAACGGAGTCACCCGCTCCACCTGGCGCCGCCTCGTCCGCGCCTCCAACTGGCACCGGTACTACCAGGCCGCCCTGGTGGGCGCCGACCTCCTCGCCGTCGTGCTCGCCACCGTCATCACGGTGAACCTCACCGCCTCCCCGAGCGCCGGCTTCGACACGGACAACCAGCAGCACTTCTTCTACCTCACGGTGTGGCTGCTCCTGCCGCTCGCGTGGCTGCTCGCCCTGTGGGGCACCGGCTCCTACGACCGCCGCTACTTCGGCATGGGCAACGAGGAGTTCAAGCGGGTCATCCGCGCCGCGATGTTCATGCTGGCCCTCGTCTCCTTCGCCGCGCTCACCTTCAAGGCGGACGTCTCGCGTGTCGCGGTCGCGGTGATCCTGCTGGCCGCGGCCGTCTTGGTCACCACGTTCCGCTACGGCGCCCGCTACGGCCTGCACCGGATGCGCGCGAACGGGCGGGGCGTGCAGCGCGTCCTGCTCATCGGCTCCTACCCCGAAGCCCTCGAGGTCTACCGGACGGTGCGCCGCGCTTCCGCGGCCGGCCTCGTCCCCGTGGGCATATACGTGACCGAGGGCGCGTCCTCGGTCCGCAATCTCGACACTCCGGTCCCGGTCTTCGCCGGGACCGATGTCGTGACCTGCGCCGAGCAGCTCGAGGCGGACACGCTCGCGGTCTGCGGCTCGGCCTCGGCCGACGCCTCGGACCTGCGCCGCCTGGCCTGGCAGCTCGAGGGCACCGGCCGCGACCTGGTGGTCGCCCCGCAGCTCACGGACATCGCGGGTCCGCGCGTGCACATCCGCCCCGTCGAGGGCCTGCCGCTCCTGCACGTGGAGGAGCCGAAGATCTCCGGCATCGGCTGGCTGATCAAGAACGTCCTCGACATCTCCTCCTCGGTGCTGGGCCTCGCGCTGCTCTCGCCGCTGTTCCTGGGCGTCGCGATCGCCATCAAGATGGACAGCCCCGGGCCGGTCTTCTTCCGCCAGAACCGGGTCGGCCGCGACGGCGAGACCTTCTCCTGCTGGAAGTTCCGCACCATGTACATCGACGCGGAGGAGCGCCAGGCCGCGCTCATGATGCACAACGAGACCGACGGCCTGCTGTTCAAGATGAAGGACGACCCGCGCATCACCAACGTCGGCAAGTGGCTGCGCCGGACCTCCATCGACGAGTTCCCGCAGCTCGTCAACGTGGTCCGCGGCGAGATGAGCCTGGTCGGCCCCCGCCCGCTCCCGGCCGAGAACGGCGACTTCCTCGGCGACGTGCGCCGCCGCCTGCTCGTACGGCCCGGCATCACCGGCCTGTGGCAGGTCTCGGGCCGCTCGGACCTGTCCTGGGACGACGCCGTCCGCCTGGACCTCTACTACGTCGACAACTGGTCGCTCACGACTGACCTTCAGATCCTGTTCCGCACTGTCGCTGTAGTGTTGCGTCGAAAGGGCGCGTACTGACCGGGTCCGGCGGCGCGCATTGAAGGAACTCTCAGCTTGCGCCCAGGTGAACGCCGGGCCAACCCTGTTAATCTTGGATCTTGATGACTACTTACGGAACCGGCAGCCGCATCCTCGTCACTGGCGGCGCGGGCCTGGTGGGCAGCCACCTGGTCGACGCGCTCCTGGCGAAGGGCTGCGACGTGACCGCTGTCGACAACTTCGTCACCGGGTCCCGGGAGAACCTCGCCGAGCACCCGCGCCTGACCGTGGTCGAGGCCGACGTCACCGAGGGCCTGCCCGTCGGCGACGCGCCCTTCGACGCGGTCCTTCACTTCGCGTGCCCGGCCAGCCCGGTCGACTTCGCCACCCTCCCCGTGGAGATCCTCCGCGTCGACTCGATCGGCACGTTCCACGCGCTCGACCGCGCCCTGGCCGACGGCGCCCGCTTCCTCATGGCCTCCACCTCCGAGGTGTACGGCGACCCGCTGGTCCACCCGCAGCCGGAGTCCTACTGGGGCAACGTGAACCCGATCGGGATCCGCTCCTGCTACGACGAGGCCAAGCGCTTCAGCGAAGCCGCCGTCGCGGCCTACCACCGCCACAAGGGCCTCGACGCGGCGATCGTGCGGATCTTCAACACGTACGGCCCGCGCATGCGCCCCGACGACGGCCGCGTCATCCCCAGCTTCGTCTCCCAGGCGCTCGCGGGCGAGCCGCTCACCGTCGCCGGCGACGGCACCCAGACCCGCTCGCTGTGCTACGTCGACGACCTGGTCAGCGGCCTGGTCCTGCTCCTGGAGTCCGGCGAGTACGGCCCGGTCAACCTCGGCACCGAGTACGAGCTCTCCGTCCTGGAGATGGCCGAGATCATCCTGCGGCTGACCGGCTCGTCCTCGAAGATCGAGTACATCGACCGCCCGGCGGACGACCCCGAGCGCCGCCGCCCCGACCTCACGGCCGCCCGCGAGCTGCTCGGCTACGAGCCGCAGGTCCACTACGAGGCCGGTCTCAAGGCGACCATCGACTACTTCTCGACGAAGTCGAGAACCTGAGTAGAGCGCGACGAAGTCGCGAACTTGAGCACAGTTCGACGAAGTCGCGAACCTGAGCAGAGCGCGGCAAAGCTGCGAACCGAGCGGAGCGCGGCAAAGCCGTAGGGTGCTCGGACTCACCGTCACCTGAGAGGATTCCGAGATACGACCCGGGCTTCCACGCCCGAGGTCGCTAGCGGTCACCACGTAAGCTGGGGCCATGACGCAATATGGCTCCAATTACCGCGGCAGCGCCTCGGTGCCGCCCGGAGGCGGCAGTGGTGGCGGAGCCCGGGTCGCCCAGGCGGCGGCCGGCGGCCCCACCCGCCGGGGCCTCATCGGCTCCGGGATCGGACTGGTGGTCTCCATCGCGGCGGCCGGCGGCGGCTTCGCCGTCTGGTCCACCGCCAACAGCACCAACGACGACCTCGACCGGGCGTTCGACCTCGACGCCATCCCCGAAGAGGACCGTCCGGAGCGCACCAACCAGGCCCTGAACCTCCTCGTCATCGGCTCGGACCACCGCGAGGGCAACGACGAGGCCGACGCGCGCTCGGACACCTCGATCCTCATGCACGTCAACGAGGACGGGAACGCCGCATACGGCATCTCGATCCCGCGCGACCTCTACGTGTACATCCCCGAGGACCCCGACGCCGAGGTCTCGGACACGTTCGACAAGTTCAATGCGGCCTATGCGTGGGGCGGCGTGAACCTGACCGTGCGCACGATCGAGAACCTCACCGGCGTGCGCATCGACCACATCGTCGAGATCGACTTCGGCGGCCTGGTCGCGGTCGTGGACGCCCTCGGCGGCGTCACGATGGACATCCAGGCCGCGGACGCCGACGGCTACATCACCGACGAGCCCGGCGTCGAGTCGATCCACGGCGACCACATGTTCTTCCCTGAGGGCCCGACCGAGTTGAACGGCGCCCAGGCCCTCGACTACGTGCGCCAGCGGTACCAGTACAACGAGGGCGACTTCGCCCGCATGCGCCACCAGCAGGAGCTCATCAAGGCGATCATGGACTCCGCGCTGAGCGCCGGCGTGCTGACCGACGAGGACAAGCTCACCTCCTTCATCTCCTCCACTTCGGACGCGGTGAAGGTGGACACGGAGTTCAACGCGGTGTCCACCGCGATCAACCTCATGAACATGCGCAGCGACGACCTGGTCTTCATGACCACGCCGCACCTCGGCACCGGCGAGCAGGGCGGCCAGTCGGTCGTCGTCTACGCCGACGACCCCGAGAACCCCGAGGCGAGCAACCCCGAGGCCGTGAGCCTCTGGGAGGCCGTGCGGGACGACAAGGTCGCCGACTGGATCGAGGCGAACCCCGAGGACGAAGGGGAGTAGCGACTTCCGCTGAAGGGCCCGGGCGATTGCGCTCGGGCCCTTCGACGTTCCCTCACGTTCTCGTGACCGCAGTGGACCGTTGTCGTCTGAAGTGGTTGGTGCGCCACATGATTCGTTTGAAGCAAATGTGAGCACTGTGGCCCGATGGGGTGATCCCGAATATCGGCAGTGTGATCAAGGTCGTAGGATATTTTCACCGTTCCTTCGACGAAGAGGCTGATCCGATGGCAGAGAACGCAGACGAATACGAGCCGGACTTCGACATCTCCAGGCCCTCCATCGCCCGTGTCTACGACGCGACCCTCGGCGGCAAGGACAACTTCGCGGTCGACCGCGAAGGCGCCGCCATGATCGCCAAGCACGTCCCGAAGATCCGCGAGGCCAGCCAGGACAACCGCCTCGGCCTGAGCAAGGGCGTGGCGTTCGTGGCGAAGCAGGGGATCGACCAGTTCCTGGACATCGGCGCGGGCCTGCCGACGATGGAGAACACCCACCAGGTGGCGCAGCGGATCAACCCGAACGCCAGGGTGTGCTATGTGGACAACGACCCGATCGTGCTCGCGCACGGCCGGGCCCTCCTGGCCACCAACGACTCCACGACGATCGTGACCGCGGACCTGCGCGACCCGCAGAGCATCCTGGACAACGACGAGGTCAACAAGTTCATCGACTTCACCCGCCCCGTCGGGCTGATGGTCGTGGGCCTGATGATGCACTTCCACCCGGACGAGGACCCGGGCAGCTGGATCAAGACGCTGCTCGACGCCTGCCCGAGCGGCTCCTACCTGCACATCACCGACTTCGCCGACACCGGCTTCCCCGAGCAGAAGGCGATGGAGAAGTCCTGCATCCAGGCCCTCGGCAACGGCTGGATCCGCACGCGCGAGCAGATCACGGCCCACTTCCAGGGCCTGCCGCTCGTCCCGCCGGGGCTCGACTACCCGACCCGCTGGTTCCCCGAGGAGCCCGATCGCGAAGTGCCCGCCGAGGAAGACCTCGAAGAGCACGAGCGCATCATCATGGTCGGTGTCGGCTACAAGGCCTGACCGACCGACGGCATCGGAGGCGCGTACCGGCAGGTGTGCGCCTCCGTCCGTTTTCCTTCGACGAAGAGGCTGAACCGATGGCAGACAACGAGTACGGGCCTGACTTCGACATCTCCATCCCGACCATCGCCCGTGTCTACGACGCGATCCTCGGCGGCAAGGACAACTTCCAGGCCGACAGGGAGGGGGCTGACGCGTACATGAAGCACGTCCCCAACTCGCGCGAGGTCGCCGTCGACAACCGCGCGGGCCTGGTCAAAGGCGTCGCCTACATGGCGAAGCACGGCATCGACCAGTTCCTCGACATCGGCGCGGGCCTGCCGACGATGCAGAACACCCACCAGGTCGCCCAGAAGATCAATCCCGAGACCAAAGTGTGTTACGTGGACAACGACCCGATCGTGCTGAGGCAGGGCCAAGCCCTGTTGGCCACCAACGACTCCACGACCATCGTGACCGCGGACCTGCGCGACCCGCAAAGCATCCTGAACCACCCCGAGGTCAACAAGGTCATCGACTTCACCCGCCCGATCGGCCTCATGGTCGTCGGACTCTTCATGCACTTCCACGACGAGGAGAACCCCGGCGACTGGGTCAAGGCCCTTCTCGACGCCTGCCCGAGCGGCTCCTACCTGCTCATGACCGACTTCGCCGACACCGGCGAGGAGCAGCAGAAGGCGATCGAGAAGGCCGGCCTCGAAGCGCTCGGCAACGGCTGGGTCCGCAAGCCGGAGAAGATCCTCGCGAACTTCCACGGCCTGCCGCTCGTCCCCCCGGGCCTGGAGTGGGTCTCGCGCTGGTTCCCCGGCGAGCCCGACCGCGAGGTCCCGGCCGCCGAGGACCTCGCGCCGCACCACCGCATCATGATGGCCGGCCTGGGCTACAAGGCATAGCCGCGACGAAACGGAGGGCGAGCGCCGGGCCGGCGCTCGCCTTCGTCGTTTCTGGAGGAATCTCTCACTCGATCGAGTGAACTTCCGAAATCGGTGCAACGGCGTCTAGCGGCGCCGATGGTCACTAGCTGTAATGGTCCTTGAGGACCTGGTTCAGGAAGTCCTGGGTCTTGTGCGGCTGGGTGGCCTGGACGCAGAGGTGCTCCATGGCCGCCTGGTAGGCGTCGATCTCGTTGTCGCGCTCCAGGTACAGGCCGCCGGTGAGGTGCTCGAGGTAGATGACGTCGCTCAGCTCCTCGTACGCGAACCGCAGCCAGGTGAAGGGCGCGCCGGCTCCGGAGTGGGCGCCGGCGGTGAAGGGCACGACCTGGATGCGCACGTTCGGCTTGTCGCAGGCTTCGATGAGGGCCTTGATCTGCCCGTGCATGACGTTCGCGCCGCCGAAGGGGCGGTGCAGCGCGGCCTCGTCGATCACGGCCCACAGCTCGGGCCGCTGCTCCTGGCGGTCGAGGATCTCCTGGCGCTTGAGGCGCACCTCGATGCGCTTGTCGATCTCGGTCAGCGGCGTGTGGCCGTAGCCGAGCATCATCACCGCGCGGGCGTACGCCTCGTGCTGCAGCAGACCGGGAATGAGCTGCACCTCGTAGGTGCGGATCATGGAGGCGGCGCCTTCCATCTCCAGGAAGTTGCTGAACCAGTCGGGCAGGAAGTCGTTGTACCGCTTCCACTTGCTCGGCCGGTTGGCCTCGCGGGCCATCTCGACGACGCGCTCGATCTCGTCCTCGTCGGTGACGCCGTACATGACCATGAGGTCGCGGACGTCGCGCAGCCGGAACGAGACACGGCCCAGCTCCACGCGGCTGATCTTGGTGGCGTCGGCGCGGATCTCGTACGCCGCTTCCTCGCGGGAGATGTCGGCGTCCTGGCGCAGTTGACGGAGCTTGCCGCCGATCATGACGCGCAGGGTCGTCGTCCCGCTCGGCAGGTCCTCGGGGCTGACCTTCGCCATCGCGCACCTCCCTTCAGATCAAGTCGCAGTGGACGAAAACTCACCCTGACAGGGTAGCCGCTCGGCCTGTCCCGCCAGGGTGAGTGTGCTGCCCAAGGGCTCTCGCCCGAGAGCGGTCTTACGCGATCATGTCGTCGAACTCGCCGTCCTTGGCGCCCTCGACGAGCGCCTTGATCTCGGCGACCGTGTAGATGAGGGCCGGGCCCTCGGGGAAGCGGGAGTTTCGCACTGCGATCTCCTCGCCGCCGGGGAGCGTGGCCAGCTCGACGCAGTTGCCGCCGTTGGGGCCGCTGCGAACACTCTTGCGCCAGTTCAGCGTCGAGGGAAGTTCCCCCGCGAGGATGCCGTTGCGTGCCTTGTCCATTCGAGATCCTTCCACCAGTGGCCGGCGTGTCCGGCCGGATCTTTCGGAAATTCGACCGGCAACCGGTTAGGCCGGGTGATTCCGGGGCACGGCCCTACCAGAGCGGCCGCGCAGAGGAGTTTTCCGACATCCCCATCGCTGGTCGGACCAAGTGTCCCACATTACACAGCGTGAGCGCACATGAGGATGCTCGCGCGGATGCACGTGCATCTGCCCGGTGTTGATGCATGTTAAGATTCATGTGAGAATGCACATAGACACGGACGCTGAAAGTGTGCGACCGTGGTCACGAGCTCGAAAAGCCGTCAAACCGGCGCTCGTGTGCGCGACGGCGCATGGTCGGCCAAGGGACGCAAATCCCTCGGATCGGCAATCGTCTTCGCCGCGCGGCGACCTGCATCGCACAACCGGAAACGCCGTTATGCAGAGCCTGGCCGGGCCAGTTCCGGCGAGGACCGATCGTCGCCGGAGAGGGGTTGAGTGCCATGGAACGTCTTGAGGCCCAGACGTTGCTGGGGGCAGCCGCGGCAGGCAAGCTGCGGAGCTCGATGTGCCAGCAGGTGATGGCGATCGAATACGACCGCAGCGGCCACGTGCTCTACCGCTGCGCCCGCTCATGCGGGAAGCACACCGCGGATGCGTCCCAGGTCCAGGCAGGACTCCTGTGGCACTACCGCGGCCGGAGCCTCGGCGAGCACTACGGGCTCCCGGATGAAGAGATCGTCGACGACATGTTCGCGTCGCTCCAGCTCGCCTGGATCCGCGACGGGGACATCTACACAGCACGGTTCCGCTGAGGCGGAACGCAATGCGCGGCGACCTGGCAGGGAACGCCGCGCACCCGGGACTTTGTTCTGTTTGGTGGGATAGAGCCTCGGGGAGGCCGGTGGGGGCCTCCCCGAGCTCTGACATTTGATCTTGATGTACGCGAACAGTGCTGACACACTGAGATACAGCGGGCGGGACCTCGGGCCCCGCCCGCTTCCGCGTCTCTAGGACTGGTGGCGCTGCAGCAGGTCCAGCAGTTTCGACACCAGCTCGGCGAGTGCCGCGAACGGGCTCACCAGCCGCTCCATGGCCTTGGCCTTGCTGTGCAGGCGCCCGGGCGGCTTCGCCTCGACGACCGACTCCTCGAGGTCGTCGATGGTGTCCTCGATGACCGCGTACTCCTCGCCGACGCTCTCGCGCTGCTCGCGCAGCGCCGCCCGCAGGTCGCCGACGAGCCGCAGCAGCTCGGCCCGCAGCTCCCGGTCGGCGTCCGGCCCGCCGGCGAACACGTACCCCCGCGAGCCCTCCCCGATGGCGCCCACAGTGGCCGACGCCCCGGTGCCCACGGCTCCGGTCTGCACGTTCCCGCGGAACACGTACCCGCTCCGCTCTTCCTCGTCCATCGCGCCTCCACCATTATTGTCATGAGAACAAATATTGGAGGACCAGCGTATCGGTGCGCCAGAAGCGTTGTCAAGACAGCGAAAAGGGAGGCGCGGCCGCGCCTCCCTGCTCGACTGCCCTTTTTCGACAGACCTGTTTCGACCTCGATCAGCTGACGGTGATGTTGGAGCTGCCGGTGGACTGGTAGCCCTCGGTCGCCATGATCATGTAGTAGCTGAACGCGCCCAGGTTCATGCCGGCCCGGGACCACGCGTCGAAGTGCGCGCCGGTGTCGATGGTGCCGGTGCTGCGGAGGTTCTGGCGGACGCTCCAGTACTGCGCGAAGGTCTTGGTGCCCTCCACGGACGGCGCGTTGTAGCGCATGGAGTGCCCGAGGCTGTAGTTGCTGCCGTTGATGTAGGCCGTGCCGCGGTTGGTCGCGCCGCTGCTCGGGTTGTACGGACCGTGCGACTCGACGATGTAGTACTCCACCAGCGGGTTCGAGGTCCAGCCGTACAGCGCGAGGTAGCCGTTGCTGCCGTGGTTGACCCAGCCGTTGTAGTTGACCGTGCGGCGTCCGCCGTTGGACCAGCCCTTGCCGCCGACCCAGTTGTTCGCGCCGTTCCACTGCGAGCTGTAGTTCCCGCCCGAGCCGAGTGTCATCGAGGCCCGGCCCTGGGAGTCGGTCCAGAACGAGTAGTAGTACCCGTTGTGGGTGCCCGTCGCGTTCTGCGTCAGGGTCTGCGCGTTCGCGACGCCGGGCACCACGAGCGCCGAGGCCGCCCCGAGCGCGAGCGCCCCGCCCCCGAGCAGCAGTCCCCGGCGGCTGAACGGGTGCGCCATGGGCGCCGCTTCCGCGGGAGTGCGTTCTTCTGACATGCGTCCTCCTGGATCACATAGAGGTTCATCGATGTCAGAATTATGCGTATTGCAGTGAAGTGCGTCAATAAGTTTCGGAGAACTTTCGGTACTTTATCCGGAAGTTTCGGGATTTAGTCGACAAAGGACCCCCGCGCAAGTGAAAGGAGAGGCCGCTGAGAACGATGGTGCCCCCGGCAGGATTCGAACCTGCGACGCACGGTTTAGGAAACCG
>NZ_JAPZVR010000019.1:0-35772 GCF_027622855.1 Glycomyces algeriensis
TCCAGCCTGGCGGGATCGCGCCGAGGATGCGGTGCAGCGCATCGTGTCCGCCGAGCATGTGGACCTCGATGCCCGGTGCGGCGGGGTCGGCCGCGCGGAGCCGCTTGGCCATGTTCGGGAACTTCGTGACGTGGTGGCGGGGGGGGGGGGGGGTGGGGGGGGGGGGGGGGCGCGGCCGCCCGCCCCCCCCCCCCCCCCCCCCCCCCCGCTCTCCGCGGACGCCTGGTGCAGGTGCCGTCGGCGCGGGAGCCATCCCGCGCCTCCGATCTTCCGGCGGTCCGCGCGGTCCCCTACCTACCGCCGACCTACACCAAAACTGAAGCCAGCCTCCCATAGAAAGTCAAGACACTCAAGCAATGTTTTTTACCTGTGGATAACTATGTGAGCTGGGCTTTTGTTGCCTGGTTGCGGGGTTGTGGATAACTTTTCGGCCGACTGGTTCGATCGGTTTGCGGGCGGAGACGGGTGGGGGCGGCGGGCCGGGGTCCCCTCGGGGGGGGCGGGGCGGTTCAGCGTGGCCGGCGTTTCGGGAGCGAGACGGCGGCCATGACCGCGAGGGTCAGGGCGATCATCGCGGCGGCCGGGGCCAGGGCCGCGAGGGGCGCGCGTTCGAGGTACGGCAGTGAGCGGGCGAGGCTCGCTCCCCATTCGGGGGCGTCGGCCTCGGCGCCGAGGCCGAGGAAGCCGAGCGAGGCGATGCCGAGGGCCATGCCCGGCAGGCGCAGACCCGCATGGGCCGCAAGGGGTCCCGCGACCAGCGGGAGGGTGTGCCTGTGCAGGATCCACCAGGGCCCCGCGCCGAGGGCGAGGCGCGCTTCGAGGTGCCCGGCCGCGCGGGCCTGGGCGGTGAGTTCGGCGGCGTGTGCGGCGAGCGGCGGCCAGGAGACGGCGACGACCGCGAGCACGGCGCCGAGCTGGCCGCGGCCGAGGACCACGACGGCGATCATCCCGGCGATCGCGACCGGGAACGAGTTGAACGCCTCCGCGAGCGGATGCGCGAGGCGCGGCGCGAAGCCGAGGCCCAGCGCGAGCAGGTAGGCGAGGGCGCACGCGAGGAACGCGGCTCCGGTCGTCCAGAGCGCGCCTTGGCCGAGCCGGGCGAGCACGTCGCGGCCGAGCTCGTCAGTGCCGAGCCATGCGCCGGCGGAGGGCGCGTCGAGGCGGGAGCCGGTGGCGATGTCGCCGGAACGCATGAGGCCGTATGCGACGGCGAGGAGCAGCGGCGCGGCGGTGGCGGCGATCCAGGCCCGGTGGCGGCGGCGTTCACCGGTCGCGGGCGGGGTGGCGGGGATCGCGGCGGCGTCGGCGGCGGGGCCGTCCAACGCACGGGCGGCGAGGCGGGCGAGGAGTCCGGCGGCGAAGCCGAGGCCGATGAGGAGTGCCATGCAGGCCTGGAGGACCGGGAGGTCCTGGGCGTCGGCGGCGGCGAGTGCGGCGCGGCCGAGGCCGGGCACGGCGAAGATCGTCTCGACGGCGACGGCCGCGCCGGTGATGGAGACGGCGATGATCGCGAACTGCGGGAGGACGGGCGGGAGCGCGCGGCGGAGGAGGCCGGCAGCGATGCGGCCCTTCGGGTATCCGGCGGTGCGCCATTGGCGGACCCAGTCTTCGGCGGCGACGCGGCCGATGGCGTCGCGCCCGAGGCGGGCGAGGACGCCGCCGCCGGGGAGGCCCATGGCGAGTGCGGGGAGGACGAGGTTGGCGGGGCCGTTGAAGCCGTAGGCGGGCAGGAGGCCGGTCCAGGTCGCGAAGACCGCGACGCCGAGCGTGGCGAGGAGGAAGTCCGGGAGGGCCGCGAAGGAGGCGATGGCGACGCCGCCGGGGCCGACGGGTCGTCCCTCGGCGGCGCGGCGCAGCGCGGGGGCGCACGCGGCTGCGGTGACCGCGAAGGTGACCGCGAGGGCCGCGGCCATCACCGTGAGGGAGGTGCCGAGGGCGGGCAGGACGGTGTCGGCGACCGGTGCGCCGCTGGTCCAGGAAGTCCCGAAATCGCCTTGGGAGAGGCTGAGGAGCCAGTCGCGGAGTATCGCCAACGGCCCGGCGTCGAGGCCGAGTTCGCCGCGGACCGCGTCGAGGGCGCTGTCGGTGGCCTCGCGGCCGGGGTAGCGGGCGCGGAGCACGGTGAGGGCCGGGTCGCGGTCGGCGAGCCAGGGCAGCAGGCCGATGGCGGCGAGCACGGCGAGGAGGACCAGGGTCCGGGTGAGGGTCCCCCGCAGGAGCGCCACCGGTTACTCCATGGTCGTTGCGGTGGTGATGATCTCGCGTTCACGCGGATCGCTGTGGACGTTCGCGGCGCCGCCCGCCACGCCGGTGACGAGGCGTTCGTGGGCGATGGGGATGACGGCGACGGTGGCGAGCACGACGGCTTCGGCGTCGAGGACGGCGCTCTGGCGGGCCGCCGCAGCCGCGTCGGGAGCCATATCCGGTGCTGCGGCGGTGGCGATCGCGGCGACCGCCTGGTCGACGGCGGGGTCGGCGAGGCGCGAGGCGTTGAAGCCGCCGTCGCCGGTGAAGTCGGAGTCGAGGTAGGTGTAGGCGTCGCCGGAGTCCTGAACGACCGAGCGGGACATGAGGAACGCGTCGAATTCCCCGGCGAGCATGTCCGGTTCGATGTCGTTGTATTCGCGCACTTCGGTTTCGACGGCGAAGCCGGCGGCCTCGAGCTGGGAGGCGAGGACGATGAGCGCTTCGGGGAGTTCGGCGCGGTTGGAGTAGGTGGCGAGGCGCAGGGCCTCCCCGGCAGGGACCGCGGCGTCCGGGAGCGTGTATTCGCGGTGGTCGGCGGCCCAGGAGAGGGCGGGGCCGAAGAGGCCTTCGGGGGCGTCGGCGCGGCCTTCGTAGATGTCGTCCACGATCGGCGCGGTGTCGATCGCGGCGGCGACGGCGGCGCGCAGCGCGGGGTCGGCGAGGGGGCCGGTCGCGGTGTTGAGGTAGAGGCTGACGGTGCGGCCGGTGGGGGCGTCCTGCAGTTGGGAGGCGTCGAGGTTCGCGATCTGGGCGTAGGGGACGGCCTCGATGACGTGGGCCTCGCCGGAGCGCAGCGCCGCGACGCGGGTGGCGGCGTCAGGCACGTAGTCGGCGCGGTAGCCGGCCATGGCGGCCTGCTCGCCCCAGTGGTCGCCGCTGCGTTCGAGCACGGCGCCGGTGGAGGTGGATTCGGTGATGCGGAAGGGCCCGGTGGCGAAGCCGACCGGGTCGACGGTGTCTTCCTGGTACGCACCGGGGGCGAGGATCGCGAGGTAGGGGCTCGAGAGTCGTTGCGGGAGTACCGGATCGGGGGCGGCCGTGGTGACGCGGAGGGTGCGGTCGCCGGTCGCTTCGGCCGTCAGTCCGAGCCCGTCGATGACGCGGGGCACGGAGGCCGCGGTGGCGGCGGCGTTGAGCGCGGCTGCCACGGCGGCGGCGTCGAGGACGGTGCCGTCGTGGAAGCGGACGCCCTCGCGGAGGGTGAGGTCCCAGTCGTTGGGCGCGGCCTGAGTCCAGTCGAGGGCGAGTTTCGGGACGGGCAGGCCGTTGCCGTCGAGGCCGACGAGTGTCTCGGCGACGGCCCAGCGGGCGAGGAGGAACGCGTCCTCGGAGTGGGGCGAGAGTCCGGCGGCGGGGGTGAGAGCGGTGGCGAAGACGAGGCCGCCGGATGCGGTCGCGTCGGAGGAGAAGCAGCCGGTGGTGGCGAGGACGCCGCCGAGGCCGAGGGGCGCGGCGGCGGTGAGCAGGGTGCGCCGGGAGAGCGGCATGGCGTGAGCCTCGTCTCTTATCGCGAAGTGTTTCCTATTGCAAAACGGATGCAATAATGGCACACATGTCAGATATCGCGGTGGCACGAGGGGCCAGGGGTGTAGAGGGTTACGTGCTGCGGCGGGCTGAGCCCGAGGACCTTCCGGGGGCGCGGTCGGTCATGCTCGACACCGTCTACCGCGACTTCGGGCACGGCTACCTGCCGCAATGGCACTCCGACATCATCGATCTCGACTCGTACTACCTTGCGCCCGAAGACAACACGCTGTTCGTCGCGGTGCGGGACGGGGTCGTCGCCGCCACTGCCGGCGTGCGCGGCCAGACGCCGGCGTCGCCGCCGCACCCGGTCGAGGTGACGAGCCGCTTCGAGGAGGGCCGCACCGCGACGATCTACCGCGTGTACGTGCGCCCCGAGCACCGGCGGCGAGGCCTGGCCGGCGCGCTGGTCGACGCCTGCCTCGAGTTCATCGCGAGCCGCGAGCGCTACAGCGGCGTGTACCTCCACACGGACGCCCGCACCCCGGGCGCGGTCGAGTTCTGGTCCACCCGCGGCACCGTCCTGTTCGACGAGCGGGTGGCGGTCAACGAGATGCGCACCGACCTCGCCGACGAGCCGTTCCAGACCGTCCACTTCGAACTACAACTCTTGGGCTAGTCAGCTCCGCGGCGTGCCGATCCTCAGCCGGTTGCCGTCGGGGTCGCGCAGCTCGATCTCCCTGGCACCCCACTCCATCTGCTCGGCCGCGACGCCGAACGCCGCCGCCACCGCGTCAACGTCCTTGACCCGCAGGTAGATCACGCCGTCCGGGTGCGCGTCGCCCTTGTGCTCGGAGAGGAAGAGCCGCACCTGCCCCCGCGCGACCTCCACGAACAGCGGGAAGCCCGGCTCGAACCGGTGCTCCCACTGCTTCACGAACCCGAGCCGCTCGTACCAGGGCAGTGCCGCCGCCGCGTCCTCGACGCGGAGGATCGGGATCGCCTGCTCGGTCATCTCGTTCTCAGCCATGCGTCCGATGGTCGCATCCGCCACCGACATTCCCGTCAGTTTCGCTGGCGGGGGCGCACAGTGTCGATCTGCGGCCGACCGAGGAGGGGCCGCCCCGGCGGCAGGGCGGCCCCTCGCTTCTCGGTGTGAATCCTGGGTCCGTGACCCGGTCTAGCAGTCGCGGGCGGCGATCGCCAGGTCCGGGAAGTCGCTGAAGACGGCGTCCACCCCGAGGTCGTAGAACAGCTCGAACTCGGCCTCGATGTCGCCCCACGCGGCCGGGTCGGAGCCCTCGCGCAGGTTCGCCGGCAGGAACGAGTTCTCGGCGCGGAACGTCCACACGTGCACGTCCAGGCCGCGCCGGTGCGCGCGCTGCACGACGTCCGTCGGCTCCGAGATCGAGCCGTCCGCCGCGCGCGGGAAGATGCGGTTCTTGTTGAGGCTCACCGTGTCCAGCGTCGCGGCGTACTCGTCGAGCTGGGCGTTGGAAATCGCGCCCTGGCCGTCGATGTTCAGCCCGATCCGGTTGTCCACCCGCTCGGCGATGTTGAGCAGGCTCTCGTACTCGAACGACTGCACCCACACCGGCGACCGCTTGCGGTCGAGCTTGCGCTCCTCCAGCAGGTCAGCCAGCGCGTCCTCGATGCTCATGCCCTTGTCCCCGTAGTAGGACGGGTGCTTCATCTCGGGGTAGGTGATGACCTTGCGGTCCAGGGTGTCGACGTAGTCGAGGACCTCGTCGTAGGTGACGAGCTCGAACTGGCCGTCGTGCTCGGCGCTGTCGGGGCGCAGGGCGGGGAGGCGCTCTTCGGCGCGGAGGGTCTTGAGCTCGGCGAGGGTGAAGTCGTCGGCGAAGAAGCCGGTGACGGGTTTGCCGTCGATGAGCTTGGTGGTCTTGCGGTCGGCGAACTCGGGGTGCGCGGCGACGTCGGTGGTCTCGTCGAGGACGGGCTCGTGGCGGGCGAGGAGTTCGCCGTCCTTGGTGAGCACGAGGTCGGGTTCGATGACGTCGGCGCCCATCTCGACGGCGAGGGCGTAGGCCTCGAGGGTGTGCTCGGGGAGGTAGCCGCTGGCGCCGCGGTGGGCGATGACGAGGGGTTCGTCGTGGTGGGGCTTGGCGGCGGCCGGGGCGGCGGCGAGGCCGGCGAGGGCTCCGGCGACGGTCAGCACGGCTGCGCCGCGCTGGAGCACGCTCTTGGGGGACATGGAGGTCCTTTCGTGGGGAGGGCGCGGCGTTGCGGCGCGGGGCTCCATCGGGGATGGGCCTTCAGTCAAGCCGTTCTGGCGGTCGCGGGTTCGGCGCGTGCGTGAACGGGGTTTGAACGATGCCCGAAATCGGGCGGGGCGGGAGTGTCGACACGCCGTCGGGCGGGGGTTCGCGGCCGTGCGGGAGGCCGTCGCTCCGGCGGTGGCGGCCACCCCGGCATGCACCACCGCGACCATCGGTACGGTCACCGGGGCGACGGCCTCCCTGTGGTCCCTTCCGGTCCGATCCGATCGCGGCAGGGGGTGTCGCGATCCGGTGCCCGGGGTCGCGAGCCCGCAGGTATCGGTTTCTAGATCGGGTAGCCGGTCGGGAGCCTGAGGAGGCTGGACCTCCCCGAAACGATCCATATATTTATAGGAACCGTTTTCTAAGACATCTTGGCGCATCCTGGGGCGGACGTCAAGTATCGAGAGCGGCCGATGCCGTTCGGTTGCGGCCGGGCGGGCGGGAGGTTGCGCGCAGATTGACTGCGGCGGAACAACGGGAACTGGCCGGCCGGCGGCTACCGCCTGCGGTCCGGCTCCTGCATACTGGCCACTTTGTCACCATTGCCGCCACCGGATCGGAGCATCCTGCCATGGGGCATCTCCCCCCGACCTACTCGCTGATCGGCTGCTGCGTCACGCGGGACGCCGCCGATCTGGGCCGCGAGCCGCTGCCCGAGCCCGTGCACTTCATCTCCCGCACCCGCGTCCAGAGCCTCGTGTCGACCCCGACTCCCATTGCGGCCGAAGCGATCGCGCTCGATTCGGCCTTCCAGCGCCGCACGATCGTCCAGGACCATCTGAAGACCGGGCTCGACGTGCTCGAGGGGATCGACCATCCGCTGATCGTCGACCTCATCGACGAGCGCTGGCCGCTCATCGAGACGGGGTCCGGACTGGTGACGTCGACGATCTACCTCCGCAATGCGGGCCTGGACCAGACGCCCGGTTACGGGTTCTACGCCAACGACACCGAGCTGGCCGACGACGGGCCGTTCGCGACTGCGGCGAGGGCGCTCGCGGCGCGGCTGCCGCGGCAGGTGCTCATCCACCGGGCGTTCTGGGCCGTGAACGACACGTCGGGGCGGCCGGCGAGCGACTTGCGGCGCACCCGGCGGAACAACGCGTGGCTCGAGCGCGCGTACGCGATCCTCGAAGCGGCCCTTGGCGACCGGGCGCTCCCTCCGGTCGAAGTGGACGCTTCCCTGCGCGTCGCCGACCCCGGGCACCGGTGGGGCCCTGGGCCGTACCACTACATCGACGAGTACTACACGGACTTCTCGGACCAGGTGCGGAAGGTCCTCGCCAACGCCCCCACCCGGTAGCGCCGGGCAAAGCGAAGCGCCCCGCGGCACCGCCGCGGGGCGCTCGTCGTTGCGATGCGGGGCGCTACTCCCCTATGCGGCCGTGAGCAGCTGCGAAGCGGCCAGGTCGCGGTAGAGGTCGTCCTGCTCCACCAGTTCGGCGTGCGTGCCCACGGCCCGCACGAGGCCGGCGTCGAAGACCACGATCTGGTCGGCGCTGGTCACCGTCGAGAGCCGGTGGGCGACGACGAGGACGTTCGTCCGCTCGGCCGCGTCGAGCATCACCTGCTTGAGCGCGGCCTCGTTCGCGGCGTCGAGCTGCGAGGTGGCCTCGTCGAGCAGCAGCAGGCGCGGCTTGCGCAGCAGGGCCCGCGCGATCGCGACGCGCTGGCGCTCACCGCCGGAGAGCGTGGTGCCGCGGTAGCCGATCCGCGAGTCGAGCCCGTCGGGCAGCTTGCCGACGAGTTCGGTGAGCCGGGCGACGCGCACGACCTCGTCCAGGTCGGCGTCGGTCGCCTCAGGGGCGGCCATGACCAGGTTCTCGCGGAGTGTGCCGTCCAGGACCGGTGCGTCCTGCTCGACGTAGCCGATGAGGCCGCGCAGCTCCCCGAGCGGCCAGTCCGCGACGTCGACGCCGTCCACCTTCACCGAGCCGGTGGTGGCCGGGTAGAACCGCTCGATGAGCGAGAACACCGTGGTCTTGCCGGCGCCGGAGGGTCCGACCAGGGCGGTGAGGCCGCGTCCGCTCGACGCGAACGAGACGCCGTGGTGGACGTACGGGAGGTCGTCGGCGTAGCGGAAGGTGACGTCCTCGAACACGACTTGGGCGGGGCCGGTGCCGACCGGGATGCGCACGGCCTCGGGCAGGTTGCCCTCGGACGAGGAGTCCTCGGCGTCGAGGTTCTCGACCTCTTCGATGCGGTGGATCGCGGCGAGGCCGGTCTGCAGCTGCGAGAGCGACGCGACGAGGCCGTTGATGGGGCCCATCAGGTAGAACAGCAGCAGCAGGAAGCCGATGAGGGTGCCGACCTCCATGGCCCCGGAGGCGACGCGCGCGCCGCCGACGCCGAGGACGAGGAGGAACGCGATGTTGACCGGCAGGAACGCGACGACGCCCGCGAGGGCCTCCCAGAAGGAGGCCTTGACGCCCGTGTCGCGGGCGGCGGTGGCCGCGGTGTTCAGGCGGCCGATCTCGTGGTCCTCGGCGCTGGAGGCCTTGACGGTGCGGAAGGCGCTGAAGATGCGCTCCAGGAGCGATCCCATGTCGCCCAGGGCCTTCTGCGAGGCGATGGTGGCGTTCTGGATGCGCGGCATGATGAACAGCATCGTGACGGTGACGAACGCGACCATGGCCATGGTGGTGCCGAACAGGGCGAGGTCGAGCCAGGCCATGAGGGCGATGCCGCCGATGATCATGAACCCGTCGGTGACGCCGCCGATGACGGTGGTGCTGGCGACGGTGCGCAGGAGGTTCGTGTCGGAGCTGAGCCGGGAGACGAGGTCGCCGGGCTTGAGGCGGTCGACTTCGGCGACTTCGAGGCGCACGAGCCGGTCGATGAGCTGCTTGCGCACGGTGAGGACGACGTCCTGCCCGGCGATCTGCATGAGGTAGGGGCCGAGGGCGCCGAGTGCGCCGCCGACGAGGACGACCGCGCCGAGGTAGAGCAGCGGTCTGGTGAGGGACTCGTCCGAGGAGAGGGTGTCGATCACGTCCATCGCGATGAGCGGCTGGACGAGGCCGACGAGGCCTCCGGCGAAGGAGAGCGCGCCGCCGATGATGAGCAGGCGCAGGTGCTGGCGGGCGTAAGCCCACAATCGGGTGATGGGGGCGCGAGGGGTGCCGGCCGGTGCGGGCTCGGGCGTCTCCTCGGCGTTGAGGTCGTCGGTCATGATTCCTGTTTCCTCCGCTGGGTGCTGCGGTCCCCATCGAAGCTACCTGCGGGGGCCGACACTGCCATCGGCCGTTGGTCGTTGCTCGTCCTACGACCAAAGTCGTACGCCGGTAGGGGTGCCGTGACGGTTCGCCACGGCACCCCTTCCCGCGTCAGTCCTCGGCGAGGACGATGATCTTGTCGCCCGGCTGCAGCATGAACTGCAGGCCCTTGTCCGGGTTCAGGTGCACGCCGTAGTTCGGGGCCTGCTTCGCGAGGGCCACCACGCGGTACCCGAAGGCGGTCTCGCCGCGCCGCCGCGCCGACTCGGCGACGGTGTAGAAGTTGACTGGTACGCCGGGGCGAACGTAGTGCTCGGCGGGCTTGAGGTAGATCTCGGAGCCGTCCGGGCTGAACAGCTGCCCGAAGACCTGGGAGAGGTGCGGGTTCTCGGCGGTCTGGGTCAGCAGGAGGCTGATGAGCTTGTCGCTGACGATGAAGTCGTCGGCCTGCGTGACCTGCGCGAGCGTGCGGTTGCGGTCGTCGGCCATCTCCGAGACGACCTTGAAGCGGCTGTTGCTGCGCTGCGCCATGTCACGCAGGTGCAGCAGGGTCACGAGGGTCTTCGAGTCCGCGAGCTGCGGGGCCACGTCGTCCGAGCACAGGGCGATGATGTGGTTGTACGAGCCGGGGTTCAGCGATTCGAGGAGGACCCGGTCGGTCGTGTCGTCCTCCTTGAAGTTCAGGCCCTGGACGCGCATGGTCGGGCCGATCTTGCGGACGGCTTCGGGAGCGTCGGGGTGGTCGGTGACGACATCGGTGACCGAGCCGGGGGCCACGTACTGGTCGAGCTGCTCCAGGATCGTGCGCGACATGGCGTTCCAGCCGAGGATGAGGGTCCGCTCGGGCCGGTTGCCGGCGTCCGCGCGGGCGACGATGACGCTCTCGTCGATCACCGGCCGGGAGCCGTCGAGCACGATCGCCGAGTCGTCGGCGGCGAGGAGGATGAGCTTGTCGCCGGGCTGGAGCGACGCCGAGGTCGGCGGGTTGATGATGCAGCGGCCCTCCTTGGTGAGCACGCCCATGAACGAGGACGTGCGGTAGGAGTGCAAAGCCTGGCTGAGCGGCCGGCCGAACAGTCCCGGCTCCTCGACCATGTAGATCTCGTCGCCGCCGAAGTCGAGCAGGTCCGTGTAGACCACCGAGAGGCCGGACTGGCGGCAGGTCTGCACCATGAGCCGCGCCATGAGGTCGTTCGCGTCGACGATGTGCGCCGCGCGGCCGCCCGCGAGGCGGGCCGCCGGCAGGTTCCGGCCCTCGGCCACCGCGCCGACGACATGGCACTTGATGCCGTTGCCGCCCTGGGTGACCGCGAGGAGCGACCGCACGAGCTGCGCGTCGGGGTCCTCCTCGGCGGAGGTCAGGATGATGACGCTCTTCGCCTGCGAGGGGTTCACGAGGCCGATGCTGTCGGGGTCGGCCGGGTCGCCGGTGCGGCACACGACACGCGTCGACTTGAGGTCCGCGATCTTCGTGCGGATCTCGTCCTCCATTTCGACCTTGTCGCGGTCGGCGAGGATCGCGATCACCGCGCGTTTCTCGCTCTCGTTGGCCTCCACCAATTCCGAGATGACGATGAAGACCTGGTCGGACCATCCGAGAACGACGGTGTGATCTTTCTCAACGACGAGCGAGCGGCCTTTCCGGAGCTCTTCGAGTTTCGCGTCGAGACCGGTCGTCAGCACACCGACGAGTGACGACAGGATCACCAGACCGCCGATGGTGGTGATGAACATGACGACCATCGCAGGGCCGCCGGCGTCGTCGCCGGTGATGGTGCCGGCGTCGAGGATGTGGATGAACGACTTCCACAATGTACCGACGAAACCGTCGGCGTCATTGACGACGACGAGGAAGAGGGCACCAATCGCGGTGAGCGCCAGCGTGATTACGGTCAGCCAACCGATCAGCGCTTTCGTGCCCTTCGACATGGTGTTGTCGAACCAATAGCGTGCCCGCTGTTTGAACGTCGGATCGGACATCGGGGGCGTCCTTTCTGGGAACGGCTTTCGACCGGCCGACTCGGGGCGGAGGCGAGTGGGGCCGGGACTTTTCAGGGGTGTCAGCCACTATTACTGCATTGCGTCCACTGCGACCAGTCGCAGCGGTACCGCTACACGGGGTCACCCGAATCCGAAGGGGCGCCGAGGGGCGGGCGCAAGGACCGGAGGGCGACGACGCCTCCCACCCTAGTTCGAAACGTTGAGCCGACCGAGGCGAGGGTGACCGGAGGACGGACGCGCCCGCGCGCCCGTCACATGCGCGCCTGCGGCAGTCGCAGCGACCTGCGGCCGGATCGCGCCGCGGCGCAGCCCACCGGCGAGCCTTCGGGAACTCGTGGCCGCCGACGGCGATGTCCTCGAGCGCGCCCGTGACATTCCGCGCGGCGGGCATCGCGTCGGCACCGCCGTCGCGGTTGCGGTTGCGGTTGCGGTTGCGGACGATGCGGTGCGGGCCGTTGCCGGGCGTCCTCGCTACAGGAGCCCGTCCTCGTCGGGGGCCACTTCGATCGCAAGGCGGGTGTGGCGCTTGGGGACGGTGAAGCGCGGTTCGGTCTCGGGCCCAGTGCCCTTGCGGTGGGCGGTGATCTGGAGGCTGACGCCGTCGCGGCACTCGCGGTCCCAGACGCGGACCTCGTCGGCGACGCGGGCGGCGAGCGCCGGACCGTTCGGGCCGTGACCGCGCACGCCGATCTCATTGCCGCCGCCGGTCTTGCGGCACACCAGGTACGCGAAGTCCTCGCCCTCGACGACCGCCGGGTTGGCCCAGCGCAGCAGCAGCCGCTGCAGGCCGTGGTCCCCGAACGGGGCGCTCATCCGCCCGTACCCCGCGAACGCGCAGGCCAGCCAGAGCGAAAGCTGCGTCGCATCGTCGTTCACCTTGAGCTGCACAGGAGTCCACACGGTCGTGCCGCGCCCGTCCAGGACGCCGCGAACACCGTCGGCCTCCACCTCGTGCTCCACATGGAAGGTCATGATGCGGCCCTCGGAAAGCTCGACGGTCTGGCCCTCCTGACTGCCGAGTCCGCGCATCGGCATGAAGCCGCAGCTCACGATCGAGCGGCTGCGCATGACACCGTCCACGTAGTCGAATGCGACCGAGTGCTCGCAGCCGCGGATGCTCAAGGGCGCCACGAGCCTGCCGCCTCCGTTGAGCTGGTCCCACCACGCCGGCGGCAGGTCCCAGGTGCCGACGGTGGCGATGATGCGGTCGTAGGGGGCGCGGTCGATGAAGCCGAGCTCGCCGTCGCCCTGGACGACGCGCACGCGTGCGGCGCCGACGTCCTCGAGGGCTCTGCGGGCCCGCCCGGCGGTGTCCGCGTCGATGTCGACAGTGGTCACCGCGCCTTCAGGGCCGACGAGCGCGTCGAGCAGCGCGGCGTTGTAACCCGTGCCCGCCCCGATCTCGAGCACGCGGTGGCCCGGCCGCACGTCGAGCTGCTCCAGCATCTCGGCGACGATCGCGGGCTGGGAAGCGGAGCTGACGGCCTCGCCGTCGCTGTTGCGCTTGGTGACGTACACGTCGTCGGCGTAGGCGATGCGCAGCGTCGCCTCGGGCACGAAGCGGTGTCGCGGCACGGCGAGCATCGCCATCGCCACTGCCTCGCTCCGGATCACGCCGCGCGACCGCAGGCCCCCCACGAGGTGGGAGCGCAACTGCTGCGCCTCGTAACCTGAAGTATCGGTGCGATCACCCACGTGTTCCAGCGTACGTCCGATGTGCCACGTTCGCCTCCTCCAGTTCCATCGATTGGAACGGTTCAACCGTTCATTCCGGCTCGGCGCAGCGCGCGTCGAGCATCGCCCAGAGGGCTTCGCGCCGGTCCTCCGGCACGTCGATCGGCGTGGCGACGGGTTCGCCGCCGTCGATCGCGATCCACGCGCTGAACCCGAACGGGTGCTTCGCGTCGCCCACGACATGCCCGTCGCAGCGGTGCGCGTCGAACACCAGCGGCACCGCCACGCCGCCCGCCTCGGGTGCCGACGCGCCGGCGTGGATCTCGAACAGGACGCTCCCGCGCACCTCGGTCACGTCCAGCGCCGCCTCCCCCAGCGGCGTCACGCTCAGCCTCCCTTCGAGGGTGCCGTCCGCGGCGGCGGTCAGCTCCCCCAGCTCGATGCGGGCGGTGGCGGCCAGCGCCTGCGCCGCGCACGCTTCCCGGACCAACCGGTCAAGCGTGCCGTTGGGGTACGACAATTCGAGGGTGAGCGTGTGCTCGGCTCCGTCTTCGGTGGTCACATGGAGGACGGCGGAGGCCGGGTCGGCCTTGGAGTCGACGCCGTCGGGGCAGCGGGCCTTGCCGTACTGGACGAGCATGTCGCGGGCGTTCACACTGGGCGGGACCTCGGTGTCGAACTCTTGGAGGCCCAGGGAGGCGAAGGACTCCGTGAGGAGTTCGACGCCGCGTACGCGTACGGATGCGTCGCCGTGGTTGGTGACGGCGATGGCGACCTGGCCGGGTTTCATGAACATGCGGCGGAGTTCGGCGGTGGCGGTCAGGTCGGGCGGGTCGGAGGCGATGGTCGCGGCGGTGGTCTCGCCGCGGGGGCTCGCGAGGTTCCCGGCGAGCGCCGCCGAGGCGGCTGCCAGTACGAAGACGCCGACGATGGTGATCCGAACCCAGCGCATGCGGCCTCCCGGCGAGCCGATCCGAAGGCCCGCAGCGGGTTGCGGGAGAGGGGCCCGTTCGGGTCCAGTCTGGCACCGCGCGCGCCGGATGTGAAGGACTGCGGCCATTGCGGTTCGCGGCCGATCCGGTGGCTCCGCGGCTGCATGTGCCGAGTCTGGTGTGTCGATGCGCTGCGCCCCTGTGCGCAAGGGTGCGCCGCAGGTCCGGCACTCCGCGGAGCGGAGGCAACGCGTCGAGGGGGTCGGCCGGGCCTCAGGCCCGTTGGGGGCGAGCGGTAGTCACGCGTTGGGCGTCAGGCGCTCCGAGCCGCCGAGGCAGCAGGCGAGCGCTGCGGGCCGGCTGCCGCGGCGCTCGGACGGGCCCATTGGGGCGCGTGCGGTCGTCACGCGTTGGGCGTCAGGCGTTCCGAGGGGTCGAGGCACCAGGCGAGCGCTGCGGGCCAGCGCCCGTAGCCGTCGCCGAGGGCGAGGTGGCCGCCGCCGGGGATCACGTCGACCTCGCAGTCGAGGGGCCGCCCGTAGTGCTCGGCGGCGCCTTCGGTGCAGTACGGGTCGTCGTCGGAGCAGACCAGCCGCACCGAGTGCTCGGCGAGTCGCAGGCCGGCGAGGTCGAGGCCGACCGAGGTGAAGCCGGCGATGACGTCCCACTCGAACGCCTGGGGGCCAGGCGGACTCACGAGCAGGACGCGGTCGGCCGATACGGGGTTGGCCGAGGCGGCGTCGGCGGCCGCGAGATGGAGCCAGGCGACGCTGGCGAGGCTGTGGCAGACGACGATCTTCTCGCCGCGCATGAGCGCCAGTTCGGAGCGGAACGCGTCGGTCCAGTCCACGAGTTTCGGCCGGTCGGTGTCGGGCAGCTGGGGGTAGAAGACCTGCTCGCCGTGCTCGCGCAGGCCCATGGCCAGCTCGTGCTGCCAGTGGCCTTCGGGCCTGCGGTTCTCCACGCCGTGGAGGATGAGGTAGCTGCGGTTCCACATAGTTCGGGAGCGTAGCGGCGGCGCGCATCGACGGCGAACTGGGTCCCGCCGAGGAGCCGGTTCGCGGGCGGCGGCGCTGCGCTCCGGGGCCGGCTCACGGACTTAGGGCGCTGGGCCTCGGTGCCGCCGCACTGATTGCGCGGCAAGCCAAGTCCCGTTGCGCGGGGCGGCCCGGTTCGGGCGCGCCCCGCACGGCGGGTTCAGGCCGGGGTCGTCGCGACGGTCAGCAGGTGGTTGCTCGCGCCGAGGAGGGAGGGCTCGGCCTCGATGAGCCGCAGGCCGTCCATGAGGTGCTCGCGGGACTCGGGGTCGTCGATGAGCCGCTCGAGTTCGGGGATGTACCCGGGGAATCCCTGCACCGCGTACTGGGCCGCGCCGTCCAGGCCCGCGTCGGCGAACTCGGAGGCGACCTCGCCGGGGTGGGCGAGGTAGGCGGTGGTGAAGATGTCCTGGTCGTAGTAGCGCAGCATGCCTTCGCGCATGATGCGGAGGCTGGCCTCGGCGGTCAGTCCCTTGTCGACGCCGCCGGACCGGAAGAGCAGGAAGTCGTTCCAACCCGCCGTGCGGTTGATCGTCACGGCCGCCACGATCCCGCCGGGCCGCGCGCATCGCGCGGCCTCCGCCACGGCCTGCACGCGGTGCTCGCGGTCCGTGAGGTGGTAGAGCGGCCCCATGAGCAGCACCGCGTCGAAACTCGCGTCGTCCCAAGGCAGTTCGCGGGCGTCGCCGACGACGGCGGTGACGCCGGGCAGCTGCGCCGCGACCTCGACCTGGCTGGCGACGGGGTCGATGAGGGTGACGCGGTGGCCGTCCTCGGCGAGCCACTTCGCGTGCACTCCGGTCGCGCCGCCCACGTCGAGCACGTCGAGTCCCGCACCGGGAAGCTTGCGGCGCAGCAGGTCCTGCATGCGGGCGAACTCAAGGCGTCCGCGCGCGTTGCGGGTCAGCCGCTCGCGCTCGCCGCCGCGCTCGTAGTACGACTCGATCTCGGTTTCCAGTTCCCAGGTGCTCATGGCGACGATTCTCCAAGAACCCCGTAGAAACCGCTATCGAGTAACGGGGGCGCGGAAACGGCGGCCGGTCTGCCGTCCCTTCGCACTCCCGCAAGCGCGAAGGATCGGTCGGCTGGCCGCCGCGCTGCTATCTCACCTCATCGCCCGCACCCCCCGCCGCGCGGGGCCGCCCGCTCGGCGCGTGAGGAACCGTGCCCTCACCGGTTCAGTTGGCGGCGACGCGCAGGCCGAGGGCGACCATCACGGTGCCGGTGACGCCGTTGAGCCAGGCGCGCACGCGCGGGCGTTCGAGGACGGTGCGGAGTAGGCCGATCAGGTTCGCGAGTCCGATGTAGAAGAGTCCGCAGACGGTCATGCCGACGGCCGCGAGCTCGCCGATGAGCACCGGCTGCGAGCCGCCGCCGACGAGGAACTGCGGCATGAGCGCGGTGAACAGGACGACGGCTTTCGGGTTGAGCAGGTTGCACATCAGGCCGGAGCGGAACGCGGCCCAGTGGCGCATGGGCCGGTCGAGTTCGATCTCGGCGGCGGGCCGGCGCCGCTCTTTGATCGCGGTGCGGATCGACCGGATTCCCAGGTAGACGAGGTACGCGGCGCCTGCCAGTTTGACGGCGGTGAACGCGAGCGCGGAGGCGGCGAGGAGTGCGGCGAGGCCGATCGAGGTGGCGACGACCCACACGCTGATGCCGAGGCCGATCCCGACGGCGGTCCACATCCCGCTCGCGCGTCCCGAGAGCACGGTGTTGCGCACGACCATCGCGAAGTCGGGTCCGGGGACGACGGCGGCGAGCAGGATCGCCAGTCCGAAGAGCAGCGGCGCGGTCATGGGCTCCCCCTTTGGTGCGGTGTTCGCACCCATCCTCCGCGCGGGAAGGCAGGGACGCATCCGCACGGTGACGGGGTTCGGCGACCGGGTTCTAGGGCCCGTCCGACAACACGGCGAGCGGGTGATTGGGCCGGATAGCGACCGGTCTGATCCGCAGGGCAGGCCCTAGGCCGGGTCGGCGAGGCGCCAGTACTGCTTCTTGTCCTTGTCGTGGACGACGACGCCGAGGGCGGCGAGTTCGTCGAGGAGTTCGGCGAGGTCGCCGCCGTTGGACTTCTCGAGGGCGTGCTGGCGGGCCTTGAGCACGGCGTTCGCGCCCTGCGGGAGGCCGTCGGCGCCCGGGACCCAGCGCTTGAACTCGGCGGCGTACGGATCACCGCCGGGCAGCCAGCCGTAGCCGTGCGCGCGGAGGGCGGCGGCGAGCCGGTCGCGGTCGAGGTCGAATTCGACGTTGGCGAGTTCTTGGCGGCGGTGGCCGAGCACGACGATGCGCTTGTCCTGCACGAAGACGCCGCTGACGTCGGCGCGGTCGAGGTCGCGGTGGTAGTCGCCGCGTTTGAGGGCGATCCGGTCGCGGCCGACGGTGATCGTGAGCATCTCGTGGAGGGCGAAGAGGGCGAGCACGATGCCGAGGAGGAGCCCGGCGGCGAGGGCGACGACGATCCGGAGCGTGTCGGACAGGTCGGTGAACAGCTCGAAGAGGCCTTGGAAGGGGAACCACCGGAGTCCGACGATCCATTCGACGATGAAGGTGAGTCCCCAGCCGAGAGCGGCGCCGGCGAGCGGGAGGCCGATGAGGAAGGCCGGTCCGACCCAGGGTGCGTCGGCGACGGTGGTGGTCTCGCCGGTGCGGGCGTTGTCGGTGGACATGCGGGCGCCTTTCGGTCGGATGCGAACCACTTCACTGTATGAGGTCGCTTCTGACCTGCGCAAACGATGCGGCGAGATCGAGCCCAAGGGATGAGCCACCGGGCGGCATCCGATACCGAAGACGCCGGCGGGCCGTCTCGGGCGATACGAAAGTATCGGAGACCCGACAGTGCAGCGATAGCGCAAACGGGAGAAACTGCCGCAAACGGGATTCAGCTCGGCTAGCGTCCGGTTTGTTCGATCCGGAACGCGGCCATGGAAGTGCGCCGCACGCGAGAAAGGCCCGGACCCATGCCGCACCGCCGACCTGCAACGCTCGCCGCCGCCGCGGCGCTCCTGCTCTGCACCGCCGCTTCCGCCACGACCGCCGCAGCGACACAGAACTATGTGGACATCGTTCTGACGGAAGGCGACAGCCGCTGCACGGCCGAACGCGTCAAGGTCGTCGCCGCGCCTCCCGGCTCGGTCGCGATCCACGGGAAAGCGGTCGGCTTCGACTGCAGCGGCAGCACTCGGTTCGCATTCGCGGGCGACGCCGTGTTCGCCTTCGACGACGCGAACGGCACCGCCACGGCGGAAGACGTGCGGATCGCCGCCACCAAAATCGGCGTGACCTGCACGTACGAGGCCTCCCGCGTGACGCTGAAACGGGACGGCGCGAGCAGGGAGTACCGCGGCGGCCCGATCAGGGCCGGGAAGGCCGGCGGTTCGTTCCTGTGCCCGGATGCGGTGAACCTCGACTCGGCCGAGGTCGTCTTCCACCGGTAGCCTTCGCGCCCAATGCGAAAGGATGCATTACGGCACCGGCATCGGCCGGTTCACCAGCGTGCCTTCACGAGCCGCCGCGACCGCGTCCCGCCACGGCTGCGCCGCCGCCGGGTCGCGCCGCTCCGGTATGCGCTCCTCGAGCAGGTCCAACTCCAACTGCTGCAAGCGTTCCTGCGCGACCCGCACGGCACCGAAGCTGCGCAGGTACCGCCGCCGCGAGCGCCGCCGCGACAGGCTCGCGGCCTCCACCGGCACGAGGCTCCCCAGCCGCACCTCCTCGGCGGCGACCTCGGCCCAGCGGGCCCGGAAACCGCGACGCACCACTATGTACACGACCACGAGGACCGCGAAGTTCACCAGCGGCCGGGCCAGCGCGCCGGCGAGCCCGCCGCCGAGCAGCGGGCTGTCGAACAGCCAGTGCATGCCCATCGCGAGCGCCACGCACCCCGCCGCGACCCAGGCCCGGAAGGCAGTGGACCGGCTCGACGCGCTCACGAGGTACCCGATCCCGGCGCCCGCGACCGCGCTCATCGTCCAATGGGACCCGATGCCGGTGACCAGGATGCGCACCCACAGCACCTGGCCGGTCGCCCCGGTCGGGTCCACCCCGCCCGCCATGCCGATCGCGTTGAGGCCGTATGTGAAGTTCTCCATCAGCTGGAAGCCGAACCCGACGAGCGCGCCGTACACGAAGCCGTCGGCGGCGCTGCGCACCAGCCGCGTCGAGACGCACGCCAGGAGTACGACGCCCGCGGTCTTGACCGCCTCCTCGTTGAGCGGCGCGGTCAGGGCCGCCGCCCACTCGCCCGCGGCCTCCAGGCCCAAGACCTTCGACCAGGCCGAGAGCAGCACGCCGTTCATCACCAGCGCGAGCCCGCACGCGCCGAACGCGCCCCACATGAGCGCCAGCCAGGTCCCCGACCACGGCGGGGCCTGCACGGGCCGCAGGAACCGCCGGGCCAGCCACAGGGCGACGGCCAGGCCCATCGCGAGCACGAGGAGGTTGAGCACGGTGCTGCCGAGGAACGCCGCCGCGACCGGCAGGAAGTCGCTCTGGAGGGTCCACGCTCCGAAGGCGGACAACGCGATAAGGACCCAGAAACCCACCGTGCGAACGTCGACGTTGACCGGGCGCGGCACGGCCGTGTGGGTGTAGACGGTCATGACGCCGCCTCGATCGCGATCGAGTCGACGAGTTCGGCGGCGGCGGCCCGCTCGTCGTCGCCGGTGTTCGCCGGGGCGAGGACCTGCACCTCCACGGCGGTCGCGCCGTCCGCGTCGGGCAGGACGTACGCCTGCCCGGTGCGGTCGCCGACCTGCAGGTCCCCCTGCATCCCGGTCGTACCGGCGGCGTTCTCGTACTCGGCCGGGCCCTCGAGCCGGACCTCGACGCCTTGGCGGCGTTGGAGTCCCAGGAGCCGGTCCAGGCCGTCCCACATCTCGCCCGGCGAGGCCGCCGCGGGGAAGGTCACTGTGGACAGCTGCACCACGGTGTCGCCGTGGACGAGTACGAGGCGCGAGTTGACGTCGCTGGACGCGCTGTCGAGGACCCAGCCGTCGCCGACCTGCACTGAGGCCCGCTCCTCAGGCCCGAACGTGATCACCGTGCCGGAGGCGACCGTCACCCCGTCGGGCTGCGACTTCGCGAAGACGGCCTCGGCGGCGAGCAGCACGATCAGCACCCCCACCACGGCGAGCGGCACCCGGATCCGGCGCCTGCCGTACACCGCGTTCCCCGCGGACCCCATGTCGTTCATGTGTTGCAACATAGCCAGAAACCGGTCGCTCTAACCTGGGAATTCGCTCACGCTGCGAATAATGTGAACACTCCGATCCGCGGTGCACCGCGCCGCCGCGGCCGACCGCGGTGGCGGCCCGCCTCCGGGCACCGGCCGGTGGGAGGATGTTGCGCATGTCGACACTGGCGCAGGGTCCGAGGGACCACCGTTTCCGCCGCATGACGGGCCGCGACCCCGAGGAGTCGCACCGCACCGCGACCCCCCTCGAACTGCTCTTCGACCTGACGCTGGTCGTGGCGTTCAGCCAGGCGGGCACGCAGATGGCGCACCTGCTCGAACTCGGGCACTACGGGCCCGCGATCGGCGCGTTCTCGTTCTCGGTGTTCGCCATCTGCTGGGCGTGGATCAACTACTCGTGGCAGGCGTCGGCGTTCGACAACGACGACGTGTTCTTCCGCGTCGCCACCATGGTCCAGATGCTCGGCGTGCTCATCCTCGCCCTCGGGCTGCCGCAGATGTTCCACTCGATCGACGAGGGCGCCCACGTCGACAACAGCGTCGTCGTCGCCGGGTACGTGGTCATGCGCGTGGCCGCTATCGCGCTGTGGCTGCGCGTCGCCCGGCACGACCCCTCGCAGCGCCGCAACGCCCTCACCTACGCCCTCCTCATGGCGATCGCGCAGGTCGGCTGGATCGTCCAGATCTTCACCGACCCGCCGCTGGGCACGACCGTGGTGGTCGTGCTCGTCCTCGGCGTCTTCGAGATGCTGATCCCGGTCGTCGCCGAGCTGCGGGGCGGCCGCAGCCCGTGGCATCCGCACCACATCGCCGAACGGTACGGCCTGCTGGTGATCATCACGCTCGGCGAGATCGTGCTCGGCACGATCCTCGCCGTCTCCGCCGTGATCGAGTCGCAGGGCTGGTCGGTGGAGGCCGTGCTCGTCGCGTTCGGCGGCACCGCGCTCGCGTTCGGGCTGTGGTGGGTGTACTTCATGATGCCCTCGGCCGAGGTCCTCGCCCGGCACCGCGAACGCGGATTCGTCTGGGGCTACGGGCATCTGCTCATCTTCGGGTCGCTCGCCGCGACCGGCGCGGGCCTGCACGTGGCGGCCACGGTCATCGAGCACGTCGCCCACATCAGCGCGAGCGCCGCGATCCTGACCCTCGTCATCCCCGTCGCGATCTTCACGACCGCGCTCTTCCTGCTGTACTCGTTCCTCCTGCGCGAGTTCGACCCGTTCCACGTGCTCCTGTTCGTCGGCGCGATCCTCGCCCTCGCCGCCTCGGCCCTCGCCGTCGCGGCGGGCGCGACCGTGGGCGTCGGCATCGTGATCGCGGCCTGCTCGCCACTGGTCCTCATCGTCGGTTACGAGACCCTCGGCCACCGCCACCAGGCCGCCGCCCTCGAACGTGCCCTGGAGTGATCGTCACCCGCGCGGATACGTGAGCCACCGGTGGTCCGGCATGCACTGGGCCGCAAGGGAAGCGAGTGCTGCGGTCGACCGATGCGGCCCCGCCCGGCGCGCACCAGGCGGTTCGCGGCCGACAGGGCGATCTGCCGGGCGGGCAACGCGTTCCGGGACCGTTCCCGTTGCAGGACCGGCTTTTCCCGATCGGCGGAAACAGGCGTGAGCGGCGCTCGCCCTCTCTAGACTGCGGGGATGGCGATTCGATGGACTACCGCGTTCTGGGACTATCCGGCCGAGGGCTTCGAGGACGGCATCGCGTTCTGGCTCAAGGTGACCGACTCGGACCTGTCCGAGCGGCGCGGCCCCGGCGGCGCGTTCGCGACCCTCCTGCCGAAGGCGGGCGACCCGTGCCTGCGGGTGCAGCGCATCGGGGAGGGCAAGGGCGGCAGCCACCTCGACCTGCACGTCGACGACGTCCGCGTCGAAGCGGAGCGCGCGATCGGACTCGGCGCGACCGTGGTCGGCGGCGAACCCGGACTCGTGGTCCTGCACTCCCCCGGCGGCTTCGCGTTCTGCCTCGTCGAACACCACGGCGAGACGGCCGTCCCGCCCCCGCTGGACTGGCCCGGCGGGCAGCGCAGCCGGGTCGACCAGCTCTGCATCGACATCCCGCCGCAGGCCTTCGACCACGAGCTCGCATTCTGGCACACCTTCACCGGCTGGCCCCTCACCAGCACCGATACTCGGGAGTTCCGGCGGCTCCTGCCGCCGCCGGAGCTCCCGCTCCAGTTCCTCCTGCAGCGTCTCGACCTCGCCGAGCGCGGCCAGACCGCGACCGCGCACATGGACCTGGCCTGCACCGACATGGACGCCGAGACCGAACGGCACGTGGCCCTCGGCGCCGACGAGGTGCGCCGCCACCACTGGTGGCAGGTGATGCGCGACCCCGGCGGCCTCGAGTACTGCATCACCCGCCGCGACCCGGACAAGGACCTGCACTCAATCGCCTGAGCCGCAGCGCGAACGCCTCCCGCGAGTGTCGACGGGAGGCGTTCGCCTTGCGCGGCATCAGGCCTCGGGGAGGCGCCGCCCGAGCACCGGGATGAGGATCGCGGCCACGATCACGTGGAGGATCGCGAGGAAGACCTTGGTGCCGACGCTCGCCTCGGTGAACACCACCGGGAAGAACTCGAGCGCGAACACGACGCCGGCGCCGATGCGCCACACCAGGACCGCGCGCTTGCGGGCGAAGCGGTCCAGGATCGCGCGGGCGAGCCAACCCGCCCCGCCGAAGATGACGACCGAGGCGGCGACGTTCCAGTAGGCGATCGGCACCGGGTCCTGCCCGGGCTGGCTCGCCGTGAGCTCGACGCCGGCGACATTCGCTATGCCCCAAGCGATCAGGGCGGCAACAAGGGTGGCGCCGAGGGCGAGGAGGCGGGTGCGCCAGACCGGGGTCGCGGACGTGACTCGTTCGTCTGTTGTGGACATGTGCTGACTCCAGTGCCTTGGGATTCGGGTTCGGGGGAACGCCTTCGAAGGTATGGCCCGGAGCCGGAAGCGCCCATCCGCGAGCGTCCTCGGTTCATACGCGATCGTCCTCGGACCCGCCGATCGGCGTCCGCGCTAGCTAGGGTTGCCGCATGGATGTGCTCAGCGACGTACTGGCCGTGCTGCGGACCGGCCGGCCCTTCGCCGCCCGGTTCTCGCTCACGGCACCCTTCTCCGACCAGCGCCGCAGCCACGCGAACGGGTTCGGCGTCCAGATCATGGTGCGCGGCAGCGCATTCGTGACCACCGCCGAAGGCGGGGTCGTCGAGGTCGCCGAAGGCGACGTGCTCGTAGTGCCCCGCGGCAGCTCCCACACGATCGTCTCCGACTCCCTCGGCACCCCGGCCGGGCCCGAATGCGACGGCGCCGGTCCCGCCGGGCTCATCCTCCGTACCCCGGACGACCCGGCGGCCACACACGTCATGGTCTGCCTCGCTTACGCGATGGCGCCCGGCCGCACCCACCCGCTGCTCGCCGCGCTCCCCGACTTCACGCGCATCCCCGCCGACCCGGTGGCGCGGCCCGAACTCGCGGGCGCGATCGGCATGCTCGACGGCGAACTGCGCGCCGAGCGCGGCGGCGGCGACACGCTCGTGTCCGCACTGCTCGACGCGGTCCTGATGTACCTGCTGCGGGCCCTCCTCGAAGGCAACGAGCGCCACTGCGGGTTCGACGGCTGGGCGGCGGCCCTCGCCGACCGGTCGGTCGGGGCGGCGCTCCAAGCCGTCCACGCCGAGCCGTCCCGGCAGTGGACGGTGAGCTCCCTCGGGGAGGTCGCCGGGCTCTCAAGGTCGGCGTTCTCGCGGCGGTTCACCGAACTGGTCGGCCAGCCGCCGCTGGCGTACCTGACGTTCTGGCGGCTCACCCTGGCCGCGAGGCTCCTCTCGGACACGGACGCGCCGCTGGCGACCGTGGCCCGGCAGGTCGGGTACGCCTCCGAGTTCGCGTTCGCGGCCGCGTTCAAACGCGACTTCGGCCAGCCGCCCGGGCGGTTCCGCAAGCAGGCCCCCACATGCGAGCCCGCGGTGCCCGCCTTCGACCGCGAGGCCGTCCCGGTCTGAGCCGCCCGCCTCCCCGCCTCGGCGCGCTGGGCCCGTAACGTCGCCCGCAACAGGCCCTCGGCTACCTCAGGTCGCTGGTCGACATCGTGGTGGTCCTGGCGATCGCCTTCGCGCTCGCGCTGCTGGCCGCCTGGGCCGACCGGAGGCTCGAGCGCCGCTTACGGCGATCCGTGGACCTCGGCCCCGTGGAGGAACGTCTGCTGGACGTTCCACACATCGGGGTTCAGCGCGATCCGCGCCGAGTACCACACCCGGTAGCCGGGCTTGCCGAACTCGGTGTCCGCGTACATGGTCGCCCGGTACAGGTGGTCGTGCTGGCCCGGTTTGGTCCGCGGAACGACCGACATCTGCGCGTTCGTGAAGCTCAGCGGCGTACTGCCCGTGATGAACAGCAGGTCGCCGTCACGGCCGGTGGAGCCGAGGACGGTGTCGTTCAGCAGCCCGATGTACGCGCTGCCGTCCTTCACGATCGAAAGGTGCCACGGCTCCTTGCCGCTCTGCATCGCACCGAGGTTCGCGTAGACCGGCGTCGTGGTCCAGTTCGCCTTCGCGGGGGTGGCGCCGCCGACGTAGTAGATGATCCGGTTCGGGGAGCGGACGATGTCGACCGCCCACATGACCCAGCGGCCGTTCTCGTAGAGGAACGCCGGCGACAGCGGCCTCCGCACGCTCATCGAGCTCCGCACGGCCTCCGCCGGGGCCGACCAGTTGACGCCGTCCGTCGAGGTCGAGTACTTGATCCGCTCCTGGGCCAGATCCGGGATCACCGTCCGCCAGAACACGTACATCGTGTTCCCCGGCCCCATCTGCAGGTCCGTGTCGGAGTTGTAGGGCCCCGGCAGGCCGGGCTGGTCCTCGATCGGGTTGCTCAGGCCCGCGGGCACGACCCAGTTGACGCCGTCGTTGGACGCGGCGATGTTCGGGTCCTCCCACGCGGAATTGCTTCCGGGATAGGGCGTGTGCGCCATCCAGTACGTGTAGCCGTTCCAGCCGCCGGGCACCTTCACGACGCTCGGGTGCGTGGTCTGGCCCCCCGACGGCGACGCATGCGTCGGGATCGTCCGCTTGCCGCCGTAGGGGCCCCAGACCCGGCCGGGCTGCTCCAACTCCGCGAGCTGCTCCGGCTCGAGCGGCTCGCACACGCTCAGATCGGTCGATCCATTGAGGACGAATTGCTCGCCGTCCGCCCGTTCGACTACCGCTTTCACGGCCACATGTCCGGCGTCCCCAGGGACGTATGCGCTTCCGACGAGTGATCCTTCGCCGGGAGCGGGCAGCGCGGTGCCGGTTCGGAGGGTGCCCGCGAAATCGGCCTCCTGCCAGGGGCTGGACCCGGCTCCGACCCGGATCTCGATGTCGGCCAGGGTCGAGCGCTGGGCGGGGTCGCCGTGCGCATCGGTCAGGATGAACTCGACCTCCCGGTCGCCCGCGGCCCCACAAGTGGCCGAGGCGTATTCGAGCACCGGTTCGGCCCGGCGCGGCTCGGCCTGGGAGGGCAGGCCGACCATGAGCGCGGAGAGGACGCCGGAAGCGGCCACCACGAGCCATTGGCGCGATGTAGAGCTCATTTCGGACCCTCTCCCTGGTCGGTGCGGTCTAGGCGGGATGCGTGATGGTGAGTTCGAGGCCGTTGAGCATCCCGACGGGCTCCGCCCCGGTCACGCCGCCCTCGCCTTCCCACAGCAGCACCGGGCCCGGCAGGGCGAAGGTGCGGTCGAAGGGCGGGAACACCGGTTCGTCGACCGGTTCGGTCGGCAGCAGCCGGATCGGATTGGTGTAGAGGTAGACGTGCTCGCGGGCGGTCACCATGCCCGGGACCGCATCGGCCTCGAATTCGAGGCCGGTGTCGAAGACGATCGACTCCGCCACCGGGTTGTACTCGTACTGCGTCGAGCCCTGGGTACGGATCGCGACTGAGACCCGGCCGAAGGGGCCCGCCTCGTTTGCGGTGCCGAGCACGAGGTTCGCGGTCGTCATGGCGATCTCACCCTCGTGCCTCGCGAGGTCGACCTCGCCGTGGAAGGCCCCGGTGCCGAGGGGTTCGGGCTGCCCCAGGATCTCGAACGTCGCGCCCAGGCTGGTCAGCGCGACGCGCCTGAAGTTCGGGTCCTCCGCGGCCTGCTCGGGCGAGCCCGACGGGGCCGCCGCGGTCATCGCTGCGGCGAGCAGCACGACCAGCGGTGCCATGGCGGCGACGACGGCCAGGCGGTGCTTGCGGAGCAGGACGGCGAGACCCGGCCGGGACGTCTGCTTGAGCGCCATAGTGCTCCTTCGGTGCCGAGTCGTTGTGCGGTGGGATTCGCGCGGGTCCGCGCCGATGCCTCTCCGCACCGGACACTAGGCGCTTCCCGCCCCGTACGGGTTGTTTTCCGCCGAAGACCCAGGTCAACGCCGTCTTCCTATAGTTGAATGAGGACGATCATGTTCTGCGCTCGTCGGGTGCCGACCGGGCTCTCCTGCAAAGGAAAACCTCATGGAAGACAGCTCTCGCCGCGGGCGGCCCGGCCGGGTCCTTCGCGTGGCCGCGAGCGCGGGCGTCATGTGCGCCGCGGTCCTCACCCCCGGTCCGGCGACGGCGCAGGCGCCCACCGCCGTGGCGGCCGAGCTCGTGGCCGCGGGGAACTACGACTACAACGGCGACGGCCGCGACGACATCGTCGCCCGCAGGGACGCGAACGGGAACCTGGAGGTGTGGCCGGGCGACGGCGCGGGCGGCTTCGGCCCGCGCGCCACGATCGCCCTGGGCTGGGATGTCTTCGACCTCATCGAGACCGCGGGCGACCTCGACGCCGACGGCCACGCCGACCTCATCGCCCGCCGGGCGGACAACGGCGTCCTGTACTTCTTCGCCGGTTCCGGCGCCGGCCTCGGCTCGGGCGTGCGGATCGGCTCCGACTGGGACACCATGAGCGCCGTCGTCGCCGGGCACGACTACGACGGCGACGGCAAGGCCGACATCCTCGCCACCGAGGCCGCCACCGGGACCCTGTGGCTCTACCCGGGCACCGGCACGGGCACGCACGGCCGCCGGTTCCGCATCGGGTCGGACTTCGACCAGGTGCAGGAGCTGACCGCGGTCGGGGACCTCAACGAGGACGGGCACGCCGACATCGTCGGCGTGGGCGCCGCCGACGAGTGCATGTACTTCTACGCCGGGCCGGGTAGCGAGCGGTTCGCGCCGAAGGTCAGGTTCGACTGCGGCTGGGACGTGATGGAGTCGGCGGCCGCCGTCGGCGACTTCGACGGCGACGGCCACGCGGACTGGGTCGGGCGCGAATCGGCCACCGGCCTGCTGTACCTGTTCAAGGGCAACGGCGCGGGCGGGTACGACTCGTCCCCGGTCATCGACGTCGGCTGGGGCTCGATGACGATCGCCTAGGGCCTCTGCATGCGAAGGGCCCGACAACGCGGCGAGCGGGCGAACGGGCCGGATAACGACGATCCGCAGGGCAGGCCCTAGGTCAGGCGGGCAGCGGCAGCCGGTCCATCAGGGACTTCCCGGAGAAGCGGTCGGCGAGGTGGCTCCAGGCCGCCGCCTGCTGCGCCGCGTACGCGTCCGGGTCGGCGGTCAGGCGCTCGGCGACCGCGGCGACCTCGTCCGGTTCGCAGTAGAGCGCGGCCGGGCCGAACGTGGGCGCGAACCGCCGGTCCATGATCACCGGCACGCCCGCGGCCATCGCCTCGAGCGGCGCCCTCCCGAAGGCCTCCAAGCCGTCTGCGGCGATGAAGTAGGCCATGACGTCGATCTCCGCGAGGAAGTCGCGGGCCGCCAGCGCGTTGAACGGGTGGACCGTCCAGTTCCCGGGCAGGCCGTCGAGGAGGCGCTTGGGGATCTCGGCGCCGCCGAGGACGTGGATCTCGAACGGCTCCCGGTCGGGGTAGCAGGCCAGCAGCGTCTCCCGGTCCTCGGGCCATTTCAGCTTGTGGTCGCGCGAATGCCGGCCGATGCGGATACGGCCGTCCGGGACGCGGCGCGAGTCGAGGCGCCACCGGTCGAGTTCGATGACCTCGTTCCAGGGCTCCGGCGCGAGGTCGAGGTCGAGTTCGGCGATCTCCTCGGCGTGGTGCTCGCGCAGCGCGGTGCGGACGAGCGGCCCGCCCGCGTACCAGGTGTGCGGCCCGAACCAGTCGGTGACGTTCCGTTCGACCGTGGCGAGGTCCCAGGCCTCCTCGCGTCCGCCTTCGGCGCCGTAGAACTTGAACGGCGTCTGGTTGGCGATCACGACGGTGCGCCCGGCGGTGATCCGGGGGCGCCGTTCGAGCGGGCGCATGAGTGAGACGGGCGGCCGGACGATCGCGAGCGCGCATGCCACGTCGTCGTCGAAGTCGATGAGGCGCACTGACTCCCCGTCGACGAGCTCCTCGATCCGCGGGCTGATGGGCGCGTTCGGGTTCCACTGGTAGACGGGGTGGTGCAGGAGGCCGACCTTGAGGCCGAGGTCCCGGCAGATCGCGATCTCGGCGGCGTTCGCCGAGGTGTTGCCGCCCGGCAGGCCGCAGTGCGAGATGAACACGACGTCGAAGGCCGAGCGCTTCGGCGGTGTGAGCTGTTCGCGTTCCGCTTCGAGCTGCCACGCCTCGACCGCGCGCAGGAGCGCGAGCCGGTCGGCGAAGGGGATCTTCGTCTGCGAGGCGAAGGCCCGCGCCTCTTCCACTGCGGAATAGGGGAAGCCGCCTGCGAGCGATTCGAGGATGCGGCGGGCGCGGCGGTCGTCGCCGGACTCGGTGAAGGACTGCTCGGCGCGGGTGCGGAGCAGGGCGGTCGCGGCCTGTTTGGCGGCGATGTCGCGGCGCAGGCGCTTCATGAGAACCGCGGCGCGCCAGGAGAGTCCGATGAGGACGATGAGCACGAGGCCGCCGGCGGCGAGGGCGTACTGCGGGTCGAGGAGGAACGGCAGCAGGATGGTGGAGGCCGCCACGGCGCCGGTGATGACGAGGCGGCGGCCGAGTCGGCGGAAGGTTCGCGCGGTCGCGGGCGGGTTCATCGGGCGCCTTCCAGGCTCAGCAGGTCGTCGGTTCGGATCGGTGCCGCCGTGGCCACGCCGAGCCCGTGCACCCGGTGCAGCAGGGCGTCGGGCGAGAAGCGCTCGTGCACGACGCGGCGGCCGGCCGCGGCGCGTTCGGCGTAGTGGAGGGGGTCGGCGGCGAGGCGGCGGACGTGGGCTTCGACCTCGTCGGCCTCGCAGTAGATCGCGCCGTCGCCGAAGAGCTCGGCGAAGTCGGGCGAGAGGATGCAGGGGACGCCGGCGGCCATGGCCTCGAGCGGCGCGCGCCCGAAGGCCTCCGCGAGGTTCTCGTCGATGAAGTACGCGTACACGTCGACGCCGCCGAGGAAGTCCACTGCGGACATCGTGCCGAACGGGTGGGAGGTCCAGCCTGGCGGGATCGCGCCGAGGATGCGGTGCAGCGCATCGTGTCCGCCGAGCATGTGGACCTCGATGCCCGGTGCGGCGGGGTAGGCCGCGCGGAGCCGCTTGGCCATGTTCGGGAACTTCGTGACGTGGTCGCGGCTGTGCCGGCCGATGCGGATCGGGTCGCCGGCGGCGCGGACCCGGTGCTCCTGGGGGGTCCATGCGGCGACGTCGATGGTCTCGTACCAGAAGTCGTCGGCGAGGTCGATCCCCGCCATCTCCTCGGCGTGGTGGGCGCGCAGGACGTCGCGCACGGCCGGGCCGATCGCGTACCAGGTGTGCGCGCCGAGCCATTCGGTGACGTTGCGGTGGACGTCGCGAATGCTCCACGCGGTGCCGTAGCCGCCGGTCGGCCCGTACTCCTCGAAGGGGGTCTGGTTCACCAGGAGGACCGTGCGCGCCGCTTCGATCCGCGGCCGGTCCTCCATGAGGTGCTCGAAGGCCACGGGGAACCGCACGATGGCGAGGTCGCAGTGGACGGTGTCGCCGGCGCGGACCAGGAAGACCCGCTCGTCGTCGATCAGGGCGAGGAGCTTCGGGTCGACGGGCCGGGCCATGGCCCGCTCCTTCACCGGGTGGTGGACGAGGGCGACGGTGAGCCCGGCCGAGAGGTAGGCGAGGATCTCGGCCTCGTTGGCGGAGGTCGTGCCGCCCCGCAGGTTCAATGTGGAGGCGATGGCGATGTCGACGCGCAGCGTCCGGGCGGGCCGCCGGTCCCGGACCACGGCCGCCCGGTGCCCGCACAGGGCCGCGAGCGCCTGGATCTGGGTGTCGCGGGGGCCCTTCTCGGAGTCGGCGGCGATGGCGGCCAGGCGGGCTCCGGCGGTGGCCGACCAGCCGTGGTTCAGGCGCGTCTCCCACCGTTCGAGCATGCGGCGCTTCTGCTCGGTGAGTTTGACGACGCGGGACGACTTCGCGGTGTCCGGGGCGACGGCGACGGTGCGCGTCCGGGCGAGCGAACGCTGCAGCCGCACGTAGACGGCGGCGGCGAGCAGGCACAGGACGGTCATCGCGATGCCCGCCGGGAGCCGCGGGTCGGGCGCGAGGGCGCCGAGCGCCGGGACGAGCGGCGCGGCGGCGACCGCCGCCCAGACGGGCTGGCGCACTACGGCCCTCATGATCTGGCGCAGGTGCATTGGGTCCTCGTTCTTCTCATCGGTGCGCAATGGGCAGTGCGCAGCGGGCGGTGCGGATCAGGCCGCGGTGCGGGCGAAGGTCCGCCGGATGGCCACCGCGAGCAGGGAGGCGGCCCAGACCGCGAGGCTCCCGGCCGCGACCCAGGGCAGGGACGCGGGCTGGACGGCGGCCGCGAGCAGGACTGCCATCGCGGCGGAGCCGAGGCCGGCGCCGGCGAGCAGCAGGTCGGCGCGGCGGAACGTCCGGCGCGGTGCGGTGGTGACGGCGGCGTGGTCGTCTGCGGCGGCTTCGTGTTGCGTCGCAGCAGCGATTTCGGGCTCGTTCTCGCTGGGCTGCAGGCGGATGCGGTCGGCCGCGATTTCGGGGAGCTCGAATCGGAGCAGTTCGGCGTAGGCCGCCGAGGGGACGAACACCGGTGCGTCGAGTCCCTGGTCGGGTTCGACGAAGTCGATCCCGTGCTCGGCCGCCGCCGTCAGGACGGCGCGGTCGACGAGGGCCCGGTCGCCCTTGACCTTGGTCCATTCCGGACAGTGCAGGAGCCCGACGGGCATGCCGTCGTCGGCGCGGCGGGAGGCGTCGTCGAGCATCGACCGGCGCCGGTCGTCGAGGGCGCTCCAGTCGGCGGCGTAGATGCGGCCGTATTCGATCGCGAGGTTGGCCGCCTTGGTGCGGGTGATGTCAGGGGCGATGGGGAAGGGCCGGGGCCGGGCCATCGAGGCGAGGAACGGGGAGGCCTGCTCGCGGTTGATCGCGCGGTGCCAGCGGGCGAAACCGGAGTGGTAGGCGAAGCGGCTGGTGGACATCCAGTGGCGCGAGACCTCGCCGGCCGACAAGGTGCCGTCGTTGTGGCGGACGAGGGTCAGCGGGCCTTTGTTCATGCGCCAGTAGGCCTTGCCGCCGAACGCCGTCCTGATGCGGAACCGGTACTCGGAGTCGGCGGTCTTGCGCACCTCGTCGTAGAAGCCGACCTTGCCGAGGACGGCGTCGGCGCGGATCATGATCGGGGTCGACCGGGCGGCGACGAGCGCGACCTGGGGGTCGATCATCAGCGAGAGGTCGTCGGCGACGGCGAGGCAGCGCGATTCGACCATGACCATCTGCTCGTTGGTGAGCATCGGCTTGACCTGCAGCTCCAGGCGGCGCGGGTGGGCCCAGTCGTCCGAGTCGTGGCCGGTGATGTACTTGCCGGCGGCGACGGCCATGGCGCGGTTGCGGGCCTGGTAGGTGCCGGCGTTCTCGGGCTGGATGAGGAGCTTGACGCGCGGGTCGAGCGAGGCGGCCTTCAGGAGCACGGGCTCGTACTCGGGCTCGGAGCCGTCGTCGACGAGCAGCAGCTCCCAGTTCTGCCAGGTCTGGGCGACGATCGACCGCACCGAGGTCAGCAGGGCCGCGTCGGGCCGGAAGCAGGTCATGACGACCGAGATCAGCGCGCCGCGCTCGACGGGCGGCAGCGGTGCAGTCCGCAGGCGGTCGATGCTCAGGGACGCACCGGGTTCGGGGTCCACGATCTCCGGCCACTCGGTGAACTGCTTGAAGCGCCGCATGTACGCGGCCGCGTCGCCGCCGAAGCGGGGGTGGACCTCGTTGCACCACATGCCGTCCACGGTGAAGGGGGAGACGCCGCGGTAGGACTTGAGCAGTGACTTGACCCGCCGGTGGCGTCCGTCGAGGTGCGCCGTCATCACATGCAGCTCTTGGTATTCGCGGGGCAGGGCTCCCCCGAGCCGGCGGTGGGCCAGGTCGAACAGGTCGAGGGCCCGGGCGCGCTCGTCGTCGGCCTTCGCCTTGAGCGCGATCGAGGCCGCGAGCGCGCAGACCGCTTCGAGGTTGAGCGCCGCGCGTTCCAGGCGCGGGTCCCGGCCGCGGATGCCGAGCAGCGCCCCGGGGTCCTCGGGGTGGGCGAGGCGCGCCAGCACATGCAGTGCGAGCGTTGAGTTGTGGAACTGCCCCCACTCGTGGATGTCCTTGACGCTCACGGCTCCGCCGCGGTCGAGCGCGCGCTCGACGAGCCCCTCGAGGTCGGGGGCGTGGACCGCTTGCATCGCGTCGTTCCCGGCGACGGACGGACCTTGCCTGGATCCGGGAACGGGCGGGAGGGTTCTGATGTCCATCGAACCGGTCATGGAGAGGCACATTACGTGCCGTTACGGCTACGTTCGGCCAGCTTCGCGGTGTGTTGCCGAGCGTGTTCCCGCCTCCGGACGGCGGCGGACCCTAGCGCAGGCGGCGTTACGCCTTGACCCGCTTGCGGGCCTTGACGGCGATCAGCACGACCGGGATGAGCAGGAACGCACCGATCCAGAGGACGCCGCCGGGGGCGGTCGCGTCCACGACGTAGCCGCCCGCGAAGGAGCCGACGGCGATCGACAGGTTGAACATGACCGTGTTGAGGGAGGTCGCGATCTCGACCTCGCCCGGCTCGACCGAGTTCATGTACCAGGTCTGCAGGACCGGGGAGACCAGGCCGTAGCCGATGCCCCAGAGCACGAGGACCGCCGTGGCGGAGAAGAGGTCGCCGACCGCGAACGCCATGAGCGCCATGCCGAGCGCCATCGCGACGCCGAGCGCCGCGAGGGTGCCGCGCAGGCGGGTGCCGATGAGCGAGCCCGAGGCGACCGTGGCGATGAGGGCCGCCGCGCCGAAAGCGAGGAGCAGGGCGCTGACCTGTCCGGCGGCGATGCCGTTGGCCTGGAGGATGGGGCTGATGAACGTGTAGGCGATGAAGTGGCCCGTGACGATGAAGAAGGTCAGGGCCAGGCCGATGCGCACGCCCTTGTTGGCGCGCACCAGCTTCGGCAGCGACGAGAACGAGACCGTGGTGTTCGACGGGAGCTTCGGCACGAGCAGCGCGATCGCGGTCATCGCGACGATCGCGAGCACCGCGAGGGCCCACATGGCGGCGCGCCAACCGAGGTGGTCGCCGATGAGGGTGCCGGCCGGGACGCCGAGCACGGTGGCCGCGCCGATGCCGCCGTAGACCGCGGCGGTCGCGCGCGGCACGTCGCGCTGCGGCACGAGGCGGAGGGCGATGCCGCCCGCGACGGCCCAGAACGCGCCGATCGCGAGGCCCACGAGGACGCGGGCCGCGAGGAGCAGTTCGAAGCCGGAGGCCAGCGCGGCCCCCACGTTCGCGGCGGCGACGAGCACGGCCAGGCCGATGAGCACGAGGCGGCGGTCGAGGCGGCGGGTGAAGACGATGCTCAGCGGAGCGGCCACGGCGGCGACGAGGCCGGGGACGGTGACCATGAGGCCGGCCGTGCCGGCGGAGACGCCGAGCTCGGCGCTGATCGGGGTGAGCAGGCCGACCGGGAGGACCTCGGAGGTCATGACGACGAAGACGCCGAGGGCGACTGCGGCGACGGCGAGCCACTGCTTGAGGGTGGCGCGCTCGGGCGCGGCGGTGTTCTCAGAGACAGCGGTCTCGGGAATGCCGGTCGCGGCGGTGATGGGAGTCGGGCGGTCGTCGAGGGTGGTCACGGCGGTGGGCCTTTCGCGGTTCGGTTCGGGTCAGAGTCCTGGGACTCATTCGCCGGAACCGGTCCACCACTCGGTCCGCGCTCGGTGACACGGGCTCGACTCGTACAGGGGCTGCGGGCCTCGCGAAGAGGCGTTCGGCCGGGCGGGCCCCTGTGAAGGGAGCACTGCCCTTGGCGGTGTACGAGCGTTTGCCCTGACCAGCAGCACGGTGTACCGCTGGGGCGTCGCCTGCCCCAAGGGTAGCGCCGTCGCGGGCGATTCGGAATGGTGAACTTCGTCGCACCGCCGACCTACGCGCCTGGCGGGAAGCCGTGGACTCGTCGCATCGGGAGTGGCGGGGCCATGACAGACTCCTTGCTGCGTATCACGCACCCCTACGGAAGGAAAGACGAGCAGATGTCAGCAGAAGGCGGCACCAAGGCGATCGTCGCGGCCCTATTGGCGAACACCGGGATCGCGATCAGCAAATTCGTCGCGGCGGGGATCACGGGTTCGGCGTCGATGCTGGCCGAAGGCGTCCACTCCGTGGCCGACGCGTCCAACCAGGTCCTGCTGCTCATCGGCGGCAAGGCCTCGCGCAAGGCCGCGAGCCCGGCCCACCCGTTCGGGTACGGGCGCGAGCGCTACATCTACGCGTTCATCGTCTCGATCGTCCTGTTCTCCATCGGCGGCGTGTACGCGCTGTACGAGGGCTACCACAAGTGGCACGAGCGCGGGCACGGCGGCGAGCTGGAGCTGCCGCAGGTCGCGGTCATCGTGCTGCTCGTGGCGATCGTCCTCGAGTCGTTCTCGCTGCGCACCGCCGTGAAGGAGTCGAACCACGTCCGCGGGAACCAGACCTGGACGCAGTTCATCAAGGGCTCCCGCTCGCCCGAGCTGCCCGTGATCCTCCTGGAGGACATCGGCGCGCTCGTCGGCCTCATCCTCGCCCTGATCGGCGTGGGCCTCTCGTGGATCACCGGCGACATCCTCTACGACGCCCTGGGCACCTTCAGCATCGGCGTCCTGCTCGTGCTCATCGCGATCGTCCTCGCCATCGAGATCCGCTCGATGCTCATCGGCGAGTCCGCGACCCTCGAGGACATCGCCGCCATCGAAGGCGCGATCAAGCAGGACGGCACGAGCCAGCTCATCCACCTCAAGACCCTCCACGTCGGCCCCGACGAGCTCCTCGTCGCCGCCAAGATCGGCATCGACCGCAGCGAGACCGGCGAGCAGGTCGCGGCCGAGATCGACGCGGCCGAGGCGCGCATCCGCGCGGCCGTGCCCAAGGCCAAGCTCATCTACATCGAGCCGGACATCCCGCGCACCGACGCTTAAGGTTTCCCCATGGCCAAACTGGTGCTGGACCTGCACGACATCTTCAACAAGGGCGACCAGATCGAGAAGGCGCTGCGGGAGGTGATCGACGAGGCGGTCGCGAAGAAGATCGACCTCGTGGAGATCATCCCGGGCAAGGGCTCGGGGCAGTTGAAGAAGAAGGTGCTCAGGTTCCTCGACCAGAAGGAGATCAAGGCCCTGTACCACCGGGTGGACAAGGACTCGAAGAACTTCGGTCGGCTGTTCGTTCACTTTCAGCACAAGGACAAGCGCAAGAAGCGCTAGTGACTGCTGACGGCGGCGCCGCCCCCCCCCCCGGGGCGGCGCCGCCGGCGCACGTTCGCGACTCGATCAGGATCCCGGGGCCCGCGGCCCCCG
>NZ_JAPZVR010000019.1:35782-63475 GCF_027622855.1 Glycomyces algeriensis
ACCTCCCCCCCACGCCAACGCCCACTACGCGGGGGGGCGGGGGGGGGGCGCCCCCCCCCCCCCCCCGGGGGCGGCGCCGCCGTCGCACGTTCGCTAGTCGATCAGGATCCGGTCGCGCTCGGCCAGCGGGTCGGGCGCGCCGAGCAGTTCGAGCAGCCGCAGGACCGGGACCCGGTAGCTGTGGCCGATCCGAAGGACCTGGACGGGGAACTGCCCGTCCTTCGCCAGCCGGTACGCGACCGTCCTGCCGATCCCGAGGATCTGCGCGGCCGTCTCGACATTCGTCATCACGCCGAGCGACTTGACTCGCTCGACGGTCCAGATCTCGTCGATGACGACACTCGAAGGCCCCACCTTCGCATTCGGTGTCATGTTGGTCCTCTCTGGCGAGCCGAGCCGACACGGGGTGCATCGGCCGGGTGACGCCTAGGACCAGTCGACCCCACCCGGCACTGCCAAGTCCATAGCGCCGCGCCGGAATTCACTCTTACGCGTGGTATCCGATTCCTCACTTGATGAGGATCGTTTGGGCGCGAATGGGACTCAGTGCCCATAACGCACACGATCCGAGGCATCGTCACATCACCGGGCCGCCGAGATGCGCCGCCGCGCGGGATAGGTTAGCCTTGCCTACATGCCAGACGGCCCCACTGACCCCGGCTTGAACGGGCGCGCCCTCCGCCTCGCCTACTACGGCGAGACCGTCGTGCACGACGCCGACATCGCCCTTCGCGGCGGCCGGGTCACGGCCCTCCTGGGCCCCAACGGATCCGGCAAGTCCACCCTCCTGCGCTCCCTCGCCCGCCTCCACAAGGCCGAGGCCGGCGGCGTCGAGTTCACCGACGGCACCGACGCGGCCGCGCTGAGCCCCAAGGACTTCGCCCGGCGCGTCTCCCTCCTCGCCCAGTCCCGGCCCGTCCCCGGCGGCATCCGCGTCGTCGACGTCGTCGGCTACGGCCGCCACCCCCACCGCGGCCGCTGGCGCCAGGGCGACGACGAGGGCCCCGCGAAGATCCAGCGCGCCATGGAGATCTGCGGCGTCGCCGAGATGGCCGAGAAGGGCGTCGAAGCGCTCTCCGGCGGCGAGCGCCAGCGCGTCTGGTTCGCCTCCTGCCTCGCCCAGGACACCGCCGTGCTCCTCCTCGACGAGCCCACCAACCACCTCGACCTGCGCTACCAGGTCGAGATCCTCGACCTCGTGCGCGACCTCGCCGACGAGCACGGCACGGCCGTCGGCATCGTCCTGCACGACCTCGACCAGGCCGCCGCGGTCGCCGACCACGTGGTCCTCCTCCACGACGGCCGCGTCAAGGCCGCCGGCACCCCATCGGAGGTCCTCACCGCCGAGAACCTCACCGCCGCATACGGCATCGACATCCGCGTCGACGCCGACCCCGCGACCGGCCTGCTCAGGGCCCGGCCCATCGGCCGGCACAGCCGCAGGCTCGTCAGGGGGTGTTGAAGCATCCATGGCGAGTCGGTATCCGAGTCCGTTCGTTCGCTCGCAAGGCGGAAGGGCCTTTGCATACCGGTGTTGTATGCAAAGGCCCTGACAACGCAGCGAGCGGGCGAACGGGCCGTATAACGGCCGTCAGGGATGCTTCAACACCCCCTAACACCACCACCGATTAGAAGGAACCCGATGCGAATCCCCCACCTCAAGCGCTCCGCCGTGCCCGCGGCACTGGCCGCCGCCGCGCTCTTCGCCGCCTCCGCGTGCGGCACCACCGAGGAAGGCGCCGGCGACGAGGCGACCGAGGCCGGCTCCGGCCCCGTCTCGGTCACCGACTTCCTCGGCCGCACCGTCGAGCTCGACGCTCCCGCGGAGAAAGTGGTGACGCTCGAATGGGCCGAGACCGAGATCGCCGCGAGCCTCGGCGTCATGCCGGTCGGCGCGGCCGACCTCGAGGGATACAACACCTGGGTGGGCGCCTCTGAGCCCATGGACGAGTCGGTCGTCGACGTGGGCACCCGGCAGGAGCCGTCCGTCGACGCGATCGCGGGCCTGAGTCCCGACCTGATCATCATGGAAGCCGACGACGAGAAGCTCATCCCGAACATCGAGGAGTTCGCTCCCGTCCTGGTCGTCGAGGGCTCCAACGAGACTGACAACCTCGCGCGGATGAAGCGCGACGTCGACATGGTCGCGGAGCTCACCGGCAAGACCGCTGAGGCCGAGGCGCTCTGGACCGAGTTCGAGGGCAAGATCGAGGCGACCACGGCCGCCATCGAGGCCGCGGGCACCGGCGACGTCCCCTACCTGTACGCCGACGGCTGGGTCGAGGGCGACGCGATCTCCATCCGCCCCTTCGCGGCCGGCTCGCTCGTGGGCTCGCTCGGCACCGCCGTGGGCCTGGAGAACGCCTGGACCGGCGAGACCGACGGCGCGTGGGGCCTGGGCGGCACCGACGTCGAGGGCATGGCCCAGTTCACCGACACCGAGTTGAAGTTCGTCTACAACAACTCGTACAACGACGACATCTTCAACGAGAAGCTCGTCGGCAACCCGATCTGGGACGACCTGAAGTTCGTCAAGGACGGCAGCATGTACGAACTGCCGCACAGCATCTGGACCTTCGGCGGCCCCCGCTCCTCGGGCGCGATCCTCGACTACTTCGCCGAGGTCTACGCCAGTTGAGCACCGTGCGTCCGCCGGTGCGGCGCGAGGTGGCGGGCCCTTCGGGCCCGCGCCTCCTCCCGATCGCGGCGGTCTTCACCGCCGCGGTCGGGTCGCTCATCGCACTGGCGGCCCTCCATCTCACCCAAGGCACGTCCACTGTGGATGCCGGGGATCTGCTGCGCTTGCTCACCGGCAGCGCCGACCCGGCCGTGTGGAACGTCCTCGAAGGCGCGCGCCTGCCCCGGCTGACCGGCGCGGTGCTCACCGGGATCGCGCTCGGTGCCTCTGGCGTGCTGCTGCAGTCGGTGGCGCGCAACCCTCTCGCGAGCCCTGACACGCTCGCGGTGAACGCGGGCGCGCACCTGGCCGTGACCGCCGTGGCCGCGTTCGGGCTCACGCTCCCGCTGCTCTCGGGGATCGGCGTGGCGTTCACCGGCGCGCTGCTGACCGCGGGCCTGGTGCTCGCGCTCTCGGCGGGCGGCGGCGAGGCCGCCACGACCCGCCTGATCCTCGCCGGGTCCGCGACCGCGATGGCCGCGAACTCCCTCGTCACACTGCTGGTGCTCTTGTTCCAGGAGGAGACCACGGGCCTGTTCGCCTGGGGCTCGGGCAATCTCAACCTCGCCGGGTTCGGCACCATCGTGCAGGCCGCGCCGCTCGTCCTCATCGCGGTCGCCGTGGCGGTGATCGCCGCACCGCGCCTGGACCTGCTGCGCCTGGGCGACGACACCGCCTCCAGCCTCGGCGTCCACGTGCGCCGCACCCGCCTCATCGCCGTCGTCTGCTCGCTGATGCTCGCCGCGTGCGCGGTCACGGTGGCCGGTCCGATCGGCTTCGTGGGCCTCGCGGCACCCGTGATCGCCCGCCAGATCGCCGTGCGGGTGCCGGTGCTGCTCGCCCACCGGGTGCTGATCCCGTTCAGCGCCTTGTGCGGTGCGCTCGTCATCGTCGGCGCCGACCTCGCCGTGCGCGCGGTCCTCGGCGCCGAGAAGAGCATCGAAGTGCCTGTGGGCGTGGCGACCACGCTCCTCGGCGCGGCCGTCATGGTGTGGCTGGCCCGCTCGGTCGCCGGCGGCGGATCCGAGGACCGGCCCGCGATCCTGCACGGCGCCGCGAACCGCAGCCGCCGCGGCTTCACGCTCATCTGGATCGGACTCGCCGCCACCGCGGTCGCGGCCCTGATTGGCGGCATGCTCGCCGGGGACACGATGCTGCTGGGCGGCGACCTCGTCAACTGGGTGGCCGGGACCACGGGCGATTCGTACACGTGGATCATCGACCAGCGCTACCCGCGCGTCCTCGCCGCGATCCTCGCCGGCGCCGCGCTCGCGTGCGCCGGGGCGGTCACGCAGGGCATCCTGCGCAACCCGCTCGCCGAACCCGGACTCCTCGGCGTCACCGCCGGCGCGGGCGTCGCCGCGGTCGCCCTCATCACGTGGATGCCGGCGGCCGGCGCCTGGACCGTCACCGGCGTTGCGGCCGTAGGCGGACTCGGCGCCTTCGCGCTCGTCTACGCCCTCGCCTGGCGGGGCGGGCTCGACACGTCGCGCCTGGTCCTCATCGGCATCGGCGTGTGGTCGTTCGGCATGGCCGCGATCACCATCATGATCCTGGCCTCGGACCCGTGGAACATCCCGAAGGCGATGACCTGGCTCTCGGGAACCACGTACGGGCGCACGGCCGAGCAGCTGATCCCGCTCGCCGCCGCCCTCGTCGCGGTGCTGCCGCTGATCCTCGCCCACCGCAGGGAGATCGACCTCCTCGCCCTCGACGACGACACGCCGCGCGTGCTCGGCGTCCGCCTCGAACGGACCCGCCTGCTCCTCCTGGGCGCCGCCGCGCTCCTCACCGCGGCAGCGGTGGCCGTGGTCGGCGTGATCGGCTTCGTCGGCCTGGTCGCCCCGCACCTCGCGCGGGCCCTGGTGGGCAGCAGGCACACCCGCGTCCTGCCGGTCTCGATCCTCATCGGCGTGCTGCTGGTGAGCCTCTCGGACACCGTGGGCCGCACGGTGATCGCCCCCGCCCAGATCCCCGCGGGCCTGGTCTGCGCCCTCATCGGCACGCCGTACTTCATCTGGCTCCTGTGGCGCACCCGCACCCGGACGTGAAGTAGGCGCACCGCGAGACACGACGGCCCGCCGGGCGGGAATTCGCCCGGCGGGTCGAGCGGCGTTCACCCGGGATTCACGGGGAGGCCCCAGCATCGAGTCGACAACGCCACCCGACTCGAGGAGCCTCCTTGCTTTCCCGCCTGCTCACCCTCACCGCCTGCGGCACGGCCGCCGTACTGGTGTGCGCCGCTTCGGCGCAGGCCCACCCCCGCAGCGACGACGAAGTGACCGCCGAGCTCGAGACCCCCGCGCTCTGGGCGGACGACGACGCCGACGCCGACGACCCCGCGATCTGGGTCGACCCGGACGACCGCGAGGACAGCCTCGTCATCACCACCGCCAAAGAGGCCGGCCTCTACGTCTACGACCTCGACGGCGAGGAGGTCCAGCACGTCGCGCCCGAGCCCGCCCCCGGCGAGGACGACGCGCCCGGCCGCTACAACAACGTCGACCTGGTGCACGGCTTCGCACTCGGCGGCGACGAGGTCGACCTCGCGGTGGCCTCCGACCGCGGCATGGACGACCTCGGGATCTTCGCCATCGACGATGGCGAGCTCGAAGAGGTCACCGACCCCGACGCGGGCTGGATCTTCAGCGCATCGCAGGACGAGGTCAACGGCGAGCACACCGCGTACGGCCTCACCACCTGGCAGGACTCCACGGGCGCTTACGCCCTCGTCAGCCGCAACTCCGAGACCGAAGTGGCCCTGCTGAAGCTCGTCGCGAACGGCGACACCGTGGGCTGGGAGAAGATCCGCACCCTCGCCCTCCCCGCCGAGTTCGCGATGCCCGACGGCTCGACCTGGACCACCTGCGACGACCCCGGCCAGTACGCGCAGGTCGAAGGCATGGTCGTCGACGAGGCGAGCGGGACCGCCTACCTCGGCCAGGAGCTCGTCGGCATCTGGAAGGTCAGCGCCGACCTCACCGGCGAGCCCGAGCTCGTCGACACCGCCGTCGAGTTCGGCCTGCCCGGCGCCTACAACGCCGAGACCGACGAATGCGAATACGGCGAGAACCCCGGCTTCGGCGGCGACGTCCTCCGCACCGACATCGAGGGCCTCACCATCTACTCGACCGGCCGCGGCAAGGGCTACCTGCTCGCCTCCAGCCAGGGCGACGACACGTTCGCCGTCTACTCCCTCACCGACGGGAACCGGTACCTCGGCTCCTTCGCCATCGGTGACGGCGACGTCGACTCGACCCAGCACAGCGACGGCGCGGACGTCGTGAACGTCAGCCTCCCCGGCTTCGACGGCGGCCTCCTCGTCGTCCAGGACGGCGACAACACCCCTGAGGGCAGCGACGAGTCCAGCACCAACTTCAAATTCCTCGAATGGGAGGACGTGGCCGAGGACAGCGGCCTCGGCCTCGCCAAGGCCCGCGGACGCCGCTAGGCTGCCGCACTCGCGCCGCCGGGGCCCCAGGACCCGGCGGCGCTGCCGCGGTCACCGGGGGTGCCGCGGCGGGCGGAGGCGGCTCCGCCCGTTCCACGCCGCCATGCCAAGTCGCGGCCGCCTACTTCGGCTTGCGAGCCACGACCAGATCACGATTGATGGCCTGGTCGACGCGGTGCTCGAAGTCGAGGAACGGTGCCGCGTCCATGACCTCCAGGCCCGCGTCCTCAAGGATCGCAACGAGATCCGTGCGGGCGGTCGTGTAGAGGTTCCATGAGAGGCCGAGCGCCCCGCCCCGGCGCAGCAGGTCCGCCCAGACCGGGACCGCCGCCTCCAGGACCTCGGTCGGCTTGCGGGTGAGCGCCCGCGTGTCCTTCACCGCCGCGTGCTGCACGCCGTACGGCGCGTCGGTCACGATGAGATCGAAAGCGCCCTTGCGGAAGACCTCGCCGCTGCGCAGCGTGTCCGCGTTGACGATCTCCACCACCTGCAGGTCCCCCGCGCGGTGCCGCTCCTTCGTCGCCGCGAACTCGACCCGGGTGCGCTGCCCGACCCCGCGGCCCTCGCGCTTCACCCGGCTCTGGACCGCGTGGTGCTTGAGCCGCTTGTCCTTCAGCCAGCGCTGCACGAACGCGCTGTACGCCTCGAAGTCGCGCTTGTCGACCTCCACACCGAACGCGTCCCAGCCGTACATCGCGGCCTGGTTCAAGGTGGTGCCGCGCCCGCACATCGGGTCGAGCACCGTGACGTCGCCGGACAGGAGGCGGTCCGGGTCCAGGGCGACCGCGGCGGTCACGTTGAGCAGCAGCTTCGTGAACTGCTCGTTGGTCTTGCCCACGTATTTGAGGATGGTGATCAGGTCGTCGTCGTACCGGTCGAGCCGCTCGACCGCGATCGGCTCGAGCATCGCCCCGCGCACCGCGAACAGCGCGTACAGGGATGAGAGGTTCGCGAGCAGCCGCAGGTCGCGCGCGCTCAGCGAGTCTGAGCGGAACGTGAGGTACGGGACGCCGCCGAACGCCGCCTCCTCCACGTCCACGACCCGGCCGTCGAGCGCGCGGGCGCTGAAGACCCGGATCTCGTTCGCCGCCATCCGGGCGGCGGTGCGCGCGTAGACGCGGTTGGCGGAGGGCGATATCAACATCGCGTACTGCTGCATCGACTTGCAAACCTTCAAGGACCATCGGACACGTGAAAGGCCCCGGCCTGCCGGCCGGGGCCTTGACTAGCGCGACCTTAGCAAACGCCGCCGGGCGGCGCAGCGAGGCCGAGGATCCGAGGTCAGCTCCCGTTCAAGACGGGCCAACCTGCGGAGTTCCACTGGATCTGCTCGATGTCGAGCGCGAAGCCGCCGTTCGTCCCGTACGAGTGGTACGCGATGAACCCGCGGTGCAGGGACTGGCCGCCCGCGGCGACGTTGGTGCCGTAGGCGCCGAGGAGCACGGTCCCGCCGCCGTTGCGCATGTCGACGCCGGCGGCGTCGACGAACGGGCCGGTCGGCGAGGTCGAGCGGCCCACGGTGATCTTGTAGGTCGAGTTCGCCCCGGCGCAGCAGGTGCCGATCGAGGTGAACAGGTAGTAGTAGCCGTCGTGCTGCATCATCGCGGGGCCCTCGATGCCGCCGCTCTTGGTGGCGAGGCGGATCGGGGTCGCGCCGGCCTTGACCTTGCCCGAGGGCCAGTCGAGTTCGACGATGTGGATGCCCTGCCACCAGGAGCCGAAGACCATCCAGTGCCGCCCGGAGGCGTCGACGAGGATGCTCGGATCGATCGCGTTGTAGGCGCTGCCCTCGTAGGACTGGATCACCGCGCCGCGGTCGGTCCAGCCGTAGCCGGAGGCCGAGGGGTCGAGGGTCGGGCTCGTGGCGACGCCGATCGCGGAGCGCTGGGAGCCGAACGTCGAGGCGGAGTAGTAGACGTAGTAGAGGCCTTGGACGGCGTCGTAGTGGATCTCGGGCGCCCAGAGGTTGTCGACGCCGGGGATCTGCTGCGTCGTCCACGCGGGCTTGGCGTTCCACATGGTGCCGATGTTCTGCCAGGTCTGGCCGCCGTTGGTGGAGCGGAAGATCGGGGGCGTGCCGCCGCCGAAGCGGCCGTCGCCGGTGGCGTAGGCGAACCAGGGCTGCCCGGTGCACCCGGCCCACAAGGCGGGGTCGTGGGCGCCGAGGGTGCCGCCGATGCTCGGCGGCTGGGTCGGGCCGCTCGCGCAGTCGGTCTGGCCGGGGTTGCCGGTGCCGAGGGCGGTGAGGGACCACTGCTGGTTGGTGCCGCCGGTGGCGGTGTACTGGGAGATGCGGCCGCCCGCGGCGGTCGACCACTCCCACACGTCGAGCGCCTTGCCCGACAGGCGGTTCACGAAGGTGGCGTAGCCGCCGGACTCGGTGACGCGCCACTGCTGGTCGGTGGCGTTGGCGTCGGTCTCCTGGACGACGTTCGCGCCGTCGGCGGTGCTCTGGTTCTGCAGGCCGAGGACTTTGCCGCTGTGCCGGGATTGAACGCGGTAGTAGCCCCCTCCGGCGTCGATGAGCCGGAACCGCTGGTTCGTGGCGTCGTTGCGGTTCCACTGGATGAGTCCGGCGTTCTCGGCGGTGGAGGCGCCGTTGATGTCGAGGACGAGGCCGGAGTGGCGGCTGGTGAGGACGTAGTCCGCGTTGGTGTCGATGGCGGCGTGCGAAGCGGTCGGCGCGAGGAACGCGAGGCCCGTCGCGGCGATGACGGCTGCGGCGAGCCCGGCGATCCAGGTGATGCGCCGTTGCCGCACTTGGGAAGTGTGCATGTACGAACCGATCTCTAGATAGTGAGGAATAGAGATTTGTCGATGTTATCGTACACATACATCGTTGTACAAGCAATCCCCGCAAACCGGGGACGGCGCTCGCCGCCCCCGGCGCCGGCCTACGCGTAGAAGTCGGGCTTTTCAGGCAGCTCGATCGGCACGATCTCGCCCGAGTGCAGCGAGCGCACGGCCGCTTCGACAACCACCGTGGCGGCGAAGCCGTCCCATGAGGACGGACCGGTCGGCTCCTCCCCCGCGAGGAGGTGGTCGACCCAGTCCTGGAGCTCGACGTCGAAGGCGTCCGCGAACCGGTCGCCGAACTCCTGCAGCACCTCGGTGCTCGCCTTGGCGCCCTTGCGGACCACCGGCGCGGCCGGGTCGGGCAGGCGCACCGCGCCGTCCTCGCCCACGATCTCGCACTGGATGTCGTAGCCGTACTGGCAGTTCACGAACGCCTCGACGTCGACGCGGGCGCCGGAAGCGGTCTCGAACAGGAAGATCTGCGGGTCCTGCAGGTGCGGGAACCGCTTCGACGTCTTGCGCGGCAGGACGGTCTGCACGGTGGCGAACTCCTCGCCGAGCAGCCACCGCATCGCGTCGACCTCGTGCACCGCGGTGTCCTTGGCGGCCATCTCGGTCGTGTAGGCCTCGCGCACGTTCGGGTTGCGGTGCACGCAGTGCGCCATCAGGGGCTCGCCGATCCCGCCCGCGTCGAGGATGCGCTTCATCTGCCGGTAGCCGGCGTCGTAGCGGCGCATGAACCCGACCTGCACGAGGCGGCGCCCGGCGGCCTGCTCGGCCTTGAGGATCCGCAGGCCGTCGGCGGTCTCGGTGATGAGCGGCTTCTCGCAGAACACCGGCTTCCCGGCCGCGATGCAGGCGAGCACCTGCTCGGCGTGGGCCGGGCCCCACGAGGCCACGACCACCGCCTCGACCTCCGGGTCGGTGATCAGCCGCTCGGCCGTGTCGACCACGCGCGCACCGACCTGGGCCGCGGCCTTCGCCGCCGACTCGGGGTCGATGTCCGAGACCGCGACGACCCGCGCCCCGGCCACGATGTGCGCGAGCCGGTGGACGTGCTGCTCGCCGATCCAGCCGGTGCCGATCAGGCCGATGCCGATGCTCATGGTGTTCCGTCCTCACTCATTCGAACTGCTCAGGACTGCTGGCGGCCGGCGCCGAGGCCGCAGCCGCCCAGGTACTTTCGGGTGCGCACCGCGATCGGGAAGGGGACGTCCGGCTCGCACGGGTACAGGTCCTGCTCGACGATCACGAACAGCTCTGCATCCAGAGTGGACAGCTCGGCGACGATGTCCGCCGGGTTCGGCACGCCCGCGGGCGGCTCGACGCACACCCCGCGCTTGACGGCCTCGCCGAAGCCCAGCCCCTCGTCGCGAACCTGCCGCAGGATCTCGGGGTCCATCTGCTTGATGTGCACATAGCCGATCCGCTCACCGTAGCGGCGGATCAAGTCCACATTGTCACCGCCGCCGTACGCGACGTGACCCGTGTCCAGGCACAGCGACACGAAGTCCGAGTCGGTCCCGTCCAGGAACGTCTCGATCTGCGGCTGCGTCATGATCTGGCAGTCCGCGTGCGGGTGCAGCGCGATCGTGACGCCGTGCTCCTCGAACATCTGCTTCCCGAGCCGGTTCGCCGTGGCGTGCACCGTGGCCCACTGCGCGGCGTCCCACTCGGTCACGTCGTTGACCGCGTCGGTCTTCTCGTCGCGGAACAGCGGCGGGATGAGCACCACGTGCTTCGCGCCCTGCGAGGCGGTCAGCTTCGCGACCTTCCCGACGATGTCTAGCGTCTCGTCGAACCGCTCGGGCCGGTGCAGGTTCCCGAACACGGTGCCGCCGGAGACCTTGAGTCCGCGCGCGCCGAGCTCGTCGGCCAGCACCGCCGGGTCGGTCGGCAGGTACCCGTACGGGCCGAGCTCGAGCCATTCGTAGCCGGCGCCCGCCAGCTCGTCCAGGAACCGCTCGTACGGCAGCTGCCGCTCGTCCTCGGGGAACCACACGCCCCACGAGTCGGGGGCCGAGCCGAGCCTGAGGTTCGGCGCTTGCGTTCCAGGCATGTGACGTGCTCCTTCGCGGGGTCAGCTGGAGGTCGGGAAGTTGAGCTGCGCGGCCTGCGACTCGGTGTGCCTGGGCCAGCGCGAGGTCACGACCTTGGCGCGGGTGTAGAACCGCACGCCCTCGTGGCCGTGGATGTGGCTGGAGCCGAACAGGGAGTCCTTCCAGCCGCCGAACGAGTAGTGCGCGGTCGGTACCGGGATCGGGACGTTCACGCCGACCATGCCGACGTTGACGTCGCGTTCGAAGGTGCGCACCGCGCCGCCGTCGAAGGTGAAGATCGCCGTGCCGTTGCCGTACGGGTTGGCGTTGATGAGGTCGATCGCGGCTTCGAGGGTGTCGACGCGGACGACGGCGAGGAGCGGCCCGAAGACCTCGTCGCGGTAGACGTCCATGTCGGGGGTGACGCGGTCGAGGACGCTGGGGCCGACGAAGAACCCGCCGAGGTGCCCTTCGACGCGCAGGCCGCGGCCGTCGACCACCGGCTCGGCGCCTTGGGCGACACCGGATTCGAGGTAGGCGTGCACGCGGTCGCAGGAGGCCTGGGTGACGACCGGGCCCATCTCGGCCTCAGGGTCGTCCCCGGCGCCGACGACGATCGCTTCGGCCTTCTCCTTGAGGAGGCCCACGAGTTCGTCGGCGGCGTCGCCCACGGCGACCGCGACGGAGATGGCCATGCAGCGCTGCCCGGCCGAGCCGAACGCGGCGGCGGTGAGCTGCGAGGCGGCCCAGTCCATGTTGGCGTCGGGCATGACGACGGCGTGGTTCTTCGCGCCGCCGAGGGCCTGCACCCGCTTCCCGCGCTGCTGGCCGCGTTCGTGGATGTATTTGGCGATGGGGGTGGAGCCGACGAAGGAGACGGCGGCGACGTCCTCGTGGTCCAGGAGCGCGTCGACGGCGGTCTTGTCGCCGTTGACGACGTTGAACACGCCGTCGGGCAGCCCGGCGTCGGCGTAGAGCTGCGCGATGAGCAGGCTCGCGGAGGGATCGCGCTCGCTGGGCTTGAGGACGAACGTGTTGCCGGTGGCGATCGCGATGGGGTGCATCCACATCGGGACCATCACCGGGAAGTTGAACGGGGTGATGCCCGCGCAGACGCCGATGGGCTGGCGGAAGTCGTAGGAGTCGACGCCGCGCGAGACGTCGTTCGAGAAGCCGCCTTTGAGCGCGGAGGTGATGCCGCACGCGAACTCGATGACCTCGCGGCCGCGCACGATCTCGCCGCGGGCGTCGTCGACGACCTTGCCGTGCTCGGCGGCGACGAGCTTCGCGAGCTCGAGTTCGTGGCGCTCGACGAGGTCGCGGAGGCGGAACATCACGCGGGAGCGGTTGGACAGCGACTGCTGCCCCCAGGAGGCGAACGCGGCCTTCGCGGACTGCACGGCGGCGTCCACATCGGATTCGGTGGCGAGGCGCACCTGCGCCTGGACCTCGCCGGTGGCGGGGTTCCACACGGGCGCGAGGCGGTCCGACCCTCCGGCGGTCGGCTTGCCGCCGATCCAGTGCTCGATGATCTGCATTGCGGTGGTCCTTAGAGGTAGTGGCGCTGGCCGCGCTTGTGCGCGGTGTAGGCGGCTCGGGCGGCTTCGGTGGAGTCGAGGGCGGACACTTCGCTCACGGGCACGTCCCACCAGGCCGAGCCGGGCGGGTTGGGACCGTAGAGGTCGGTCTCGACGTGGACGACCGTGGTGCGGGAGTTGGCCTTGGCCTTGATGATCGCTTCGCGGAAGCCGGCCACGGTGTCGGCCAGGATGACCTCCGCGCCGAAACTGGCGGCGTTCGCAGCCAGGTCGACGGGGAGCACGTCGCCGTCGAGCAGGCCCGAGTCCTCGTCCCGGTACCGGTACTTGGTGCCGAAGCGCTGGGAGCCGAGGGACTCGGAGAGCGCGCCGATCGAGGCGAAGCCGTGGTTCTGGACGATCACGATGATGACCTTCAGGCCTTCGGAGACCATCGTGGCGATCTCGGAGGCCAGCATCAGATAGGAGCCGTCGCCGACGAGGACGATCACTTCGCGTTCGGGCGCGGCCAGTTTCGTGCCGACCCCGGCGGCGATCTCGTAGCCCATGCAAGAGAACGCGTACTCGACGTTGTAGGCCTTCGGATCCCGTGCGCGCCAGAGCATCTGCAGGTCGCCGGGCATCGAGCCGGCGGCGTTGATCACCACGTCCGCGTCGTCGAGGGCCTCGTTGAGCGCCCCCAGGATCTCGGTCTGCGCGGGCAGCGGACCGTGGCCCAGGTCGAAGCACGCGTCCGCTTCGGCCCGCCACTCGTCGGCGAGCCGCACCGTCTCGGCGCGGTACTCGTCGGGGACGCTCCAGCCCTCGAGGGCCTTCGCGAGCGCGGCCAGGCCGGTCTTGGCGTCGGCGAGCAGCATCTCGGCGGCGTGCTTCGCGGCGTCGAGGCGGGCCACATTGAGGTTCGCGAAGGTGACGTCGGGGTCGCCGAACACGGTGTGCGAGGCGGTCGTGAAGTCGGAGTAGCGGGTCCCGATGCCGAGCACCACATCTGCTTCCGCCGCAAGGGCGTTCGCGGCGGTCGTGCCGGTGGAGCCGACGCCGCCCACGGCCTGCGGGTGGTCCCACGGGACGGCGCCCTTCCCGGCGTGCGTGTCCGCCACGGGAATCCCGGTGGCCTCGGCGAACGCCCGCAGCTCAGCCTCCGCCTCGCTGTAGACGACGCCGCCGCCGGCGACGATGAGCGGCCGCTCGGCGCTGCGCAAGAGCGCCGCGACCCTCTGCACCGCAGCGGGTTCGGGCTCGGTGCGGCCGATGCGCCACACGCGCCTGCGGAAGAACTCGACCGGCCAGTCGAAGGCCTCGGCCTGCACGTCCTGCGGGAGGCACAAAGTCACGGCGCCGGCCTCGACCGGGTCGGTGAGCACCCGCATCGCCGCCAGCGCGGCCGGAATCAACTGCTCCGGCCGCGAGACGCGGTCAAAGTACTTGGAGACGGGCCGGAACGCGTCGTTCACGGAGACGTCCCCGGCGCGGGTGTCCTCGAGCTGCTGCAGCACGGGGTCGGGCGCCCGGGAGGCGAACATGTCGGAGGGCAGGAGCAGCACCGGGAGCCGGTTGGTGGTGGCCAGCGCGGCGCCGGTGATCATGTTCGTCGATCCCGGCCCGGTCGAGGCCGTGCACGCGAAGGTCTGGAGCCGGTTCTTCATCTTGGCGTAGGCAGCGGCGGCGTGGACCATCGCCTGCTCGTTGCGGGCCAGGTAGTACGGCAGGTCGGCTTCACCAGTGCGGGTCGCCTGGAGGAGCGCCTGGCCGAGCCCGGCCACGTTGCCGTGGCCGAAGATCCCCCACACGCCCGGGATGAGGCGCTGCTCGCTCCCGTCGCGCTCGGAGTACTGGGCGGCGAGGAACCGGACCAGGGCTTGGGCGGTCGTGAGGCGCACAGTGTTGACGGGCACGGGTTTACTGGGCATCGTCGCCCTCCTTCTCCACGGCAGAGGACAGCGGCAGGCGGGGATCGAGATCCTCAGGCGCCCAAGTGGACCGGACCCAGGCGTGGGCCGGGTCGTCGGAGATGAGCCAGGCGCGGTCCTCGCCGGGACCGGCCATCACGTTGAGGTAGTAGAGGTCGTAGCCGGGGGCGGCGGCACTGGGCCCGTGCCAGCCGTGCGGGATCACGACGACATCGCCGCTGCGGACCGCCTCGCTGACCTCGATCGGCCGTTCAGGAGTGCCGTAGACGCGCTGCCAGGCAATGCCGTCCTGGTCGGAGACCTCGAAGTAGTAGATCTCCTCGAGTTCGGCTTCCCCGTCCTTCGCCTCGTCGTGCTTATGGGGCGGGTAGGAGGACCAGTTGCCGCCGGGGGTGATGACCTCGCAGGCGATGAGCTTGTCCGCCTCGAACGTCTCAGGCGTGCAGAAGTTGTTGACCTGGCGCGAGGCCTGGCCGGAACCGCGCAGCTCGACCGGCACGTCCTCGGCGGGGCCGTACCGGGCAGTCAGGCGACGCTCGCATCTGGCGGAGGGCAGGGCGAACCGGCCGCCGCTCGCGCTGGCGACCGTGACCTCGGCATCCCTTGGGACGTAGACGAAGTCGGTCACCCGGCTGAAGACATTCCGGCGGCCCTGGACCTCGAAGACCTCGCCGTCGCAGGTCACCGTGCAGCCCCCGGAGAGCGGCAGCACAAGCGTTTCGGCGTCGCCCGTGGCGAAGGTCGCGGTGCCGCCAGGTTGCAGCGCCAGCACTTTCAGGCCCGAGTACGTCCAACCGGCAGTTGCCGGGGTGACGACGGTGTCGTAGTCGCCGTCCGCTGTGGACCCGGCCGGTAGGTGATAGGTGTTCACAGGAGGCTCACCACCGCTTCGACGGCTCCGGCCACGTCGCCGTCGGCCGGGTAGAGGAGCGAGCGCCCCACGGTCAAACCGACCACATTGGGCAGTTCGAGGGACCGGCCCCAGCTCTCGCGCTGCGCGGCGAGGTCGGCGACCTCGCCGCCGAGCACGACCATCGGCAGCGTGGAGGCGGCGGCAACGCGCGCCATGTCCGGTGCGGTGGGCAGCTTCAGCCAGGTGTAGGCCGAGGTCGAGCCGAGCCCGGAGGCGATCGCGACCGAGGTGACGACCGCTTCCGTCGACAGGTCGTTCACGACCTTGCCGCCTTCGCGGCGGGAGATGAACGGCTCGACCATCGCGATGAGGCCTTGAGCGGCGAGCGCGTCGACCGCGCGTGCGGTCGCTTCGAGGGTGGGGGCGGTGCGGTCGTCGCCGTAGTCGATGCGGGTGAGCATCTTGCCGCCGTCGAAGCCCATGCGGGCGATGGCGTCCGCGTCAATGCCCGTGAACCGGTCGTCGATCTCGAACGCTGCCCCGGCGAGGCCGCCGCGGTTCATCGACCCGAAGACGGTCTTGCCGTCGAGGGCGCCGAGCAGCAGCAGGTCGTCGAGGATGTCGGCGGTGGCGAGCACCCCGTTGCAGCCGGGGTTCTCCAGCGCGGTGGTCAGGCGGTCGAGGAGGTCGCCGCGGTCGGCCATGGCCAGCGGGTCGCCGCCGGTGGCGAGGGCGCCGCGCGCGGGGTGGTCGGCGGCGATGACGAAGCACTTGCCGGAGGGCCCGACGGGCCCCGTGGCGCGCGGACGGGCCTCGGCGGCCTTGCGGATCGCGCCCGGGTCGGTGAGCCGGGTCCGGGCCAGTTCGGCGAGCTGGTCACGCCGCATCGCTTGCCTCCTGCAGTTTCCGCTCGACTTCGGCCTGGGTCGGCATGGCGTCGGAGCACGCGAGCGCGCCCGCGACGAGCGCGCCGGCCGCGTTGGCGAAGCGCATGATCCGCTCGGTGCCCCACCCGGCGAGCAGGCCGTGGACGAGGGCGCCGCCGAAGGCGTCGCCGGCGCCGAGGCCGTTGACCACCTGCACGGGCGCGGGCGGCACTTCCACCTGCCCGCTGTCGTCGAGGGCGAGCACGCCTTTCGGACCCTGCTTCACGACGGCGAGCGAGACGCCCGCCGCGCGGAGCGCCTGGGCGGCTTCGGCGGGCGTGTCATGGGCGCCTACGGCCACTTCGCACTCCTCGCGGTTGCCGACCGCGACGGTGACGTGCGGCAAGGCCAGTTTCACCCAGTCGCGGGCGGCCTGGGGCGAGTCCCAGAACATCGGCCGGTAGTCCAGGTCGAGCACGGTGATGCCGCCCTTGCCTTCCTGCTGCAGGTCCTCCATGAATCGGCTCCGCGCTTCGAGGGCCGCGAGCGTCGCCGAACGCGAGGGCTCCTGGCAGAGGCCGGTCACGGTCACCCAGAAGACCGAGGCGTTCCTGATGGCGTCAAGGTCCAGTTCCTCAGCATGAATATCCAGGTCAGGGGCCTTCGGCAGCCGGTAGAAGTAGAGGGGGAAGTCGTCGGGGGGAAAGATCTCGCAGAACGTGACGGGCGTCGGCAACTCAGGAGAGGTCCCGACGAGCGAGTCGTCCACGCCGTACCCCTGGAGCGCCTTGCGCACGAACTTCCCGAACGGGTCGGCGCCGGTCTTGGTGATCACGGCGGCCTTGCGCCCGTAGCGCGCGGCCGCCACCGCCACGTTCGTGGGGCTGCCGCCCAGGAACTTCGCGAAGGACGCGACGTCCTCGAGGCCGACGCCGGTCTGCTGCGGGTAGAGGTCGACCCCCACCCGGCCCATCGTGACGACGTCGTGCGTCGCGGCCACGGCCACACCTCCCTCTGGAATCTGGAGCGCTCCACTGTCGCGCGTTACTGTCGCGCGACAGTGATTTGGAATATACTCACTCCCGGGCCCGCGCGTCAAGCCGCCCGGCAGGACGGAAATAAACTCGGGTCACCGGCCGCGCGCCCACCGAGGCCAGGAGAGGATGAGGCGTTGGACGAAACGCTCGAGCCCCAGCAGGAGGCCCGCCAGGGCTCCCCGCAACGCGCCACCATGGCCGACGTCGCCAAGCGCGCGGGCGTCTCCCGCACGCTCGTGTCCCTCGTCCTGCGCGACCGCCCCGGCGCGGGCGCTGCGACACGGGAGCGGGTCCTCAAGGCCGCCGACGAGCTCGGCTACCGGCCCGACAGCGCCGCCCAGATGCTCGCCCGGGGCCGCAGCCGCACCCTCGGCGTCCTCATGAACCTCGAGCAGCCCTTCCATGCCGAAGTCGTCAAGGCCATCTACCCGGCCGCCGCGCAGCTCGGCTACGACGTGCTCCTCTCGGCCGTCGCGCCCGGACGCGACGAGCACCTGGCCACCGGCGCGCTCCTCGGCCACCGCTGCGAAGCGCTCGTGCTCCTCGTCTCCGACCCCGAATCGCACGCCACCGAACGGCTCGGCGGCACCGTCCCCACCGTCGTCGTCGGCCGCCAGGCGACCACGCCCGGCGTCGACAGCGTCCACACCGCTGAGGCCAAAGGCGTGCGCCAAGCCGTCGACCACCTCGTCGACCTCGGGCACCGCCGCATCGTGCACATCGACGGCGGCAAGGGCCCCGGCTCGGCCGACCGCCGCAGCGCCTACCGCGCCGCGATGCGCCGCCACCGCCTCGCCGACGAGATCCGCGTGCTCCCCGGCGCCCAGGACGAGGACGCCGGCATCGCGGCAGGCATGCTGCTCCTGAGCGAGGACGCCCTCCCCACGGCGGTCCTGGCCGCGAACGACCGCTGCGCGATCGGCCTCATGCACGCCCTGCGCAGCGGTGGCGTGGACGTCCCGGGCGAGGTCTCGATCGTCGGCTACGACGACGGCAACCTCTCGCACCTGTCCCACATCAACCTCACCACGGTCCGCCAGGACGCCGCCGGCATCGCCGGGCACGCCGTGCGCAACGCGGTGGAGCGCTTGGAGAACGGGACCCTCCCGGGCCGGGAGACCGTCTGCGACGCCCAGCTCGTCGTCCGCGCGACCACGGCCCCGCCGCGCTGAGCCCGAAAGCCTCAAGAGCGCCCGGGGCCGGGCAGGGCCGGGTCGATCAGTGCGAACACGAGCGCGACGGCCACCAAGGTGGGTCCGTCGCGCATCGGGCCGTCGCCGCTGACGTCGACCCCGTCGAGCATGAGGGCGACCGGCGCGAGCGCCGCCGCGGTCAAGCGCATGGCCGCCTCGCCGTTCAGGCCAGCAGCTTCGCTTTGGCGGCGGCGAACTCGTCGTCGTTGAGCACGCCGGAGGCGTGCAGCTGCCCGAGCTGGTTCAGCTTGGCGATCACGTCGTCGCCCCCGGACGCGCCAGGTGCCGCCGGAGCGGCCGCGGGAGCGGCCTGCTGCTCGCGGTAGGCCTCCGCGTCGGCCTGGGTCTGCGCGCGGCCGTCGGCGGCGCGGTTCATGGAGCGGTTGACCGCGCCCGCGGTGCCGGCGATGACGGCGGTGCGGGCCATGGTGCCGAGCAGGCCCGGCCTTCCAACACGTCGGATCATGGCGGTGCCTCCTAGTTCTCGGCGAGTTCGGCTACGGCGGCGGCGGGAACGCGTTCCCAGTCGAGCAGGCGCCCGCCCACGCCGCGGAGGGCGTCGGCGAGCTTCGCGGCCCAGGAGTGCTGGAACACGAGCATGCCGATCGCCGTGTCGGGCTGCAGCTCTTCGGCGATGGCCTCGGCGTCCTCGGCGCTCAGGTATCCGGCGGGCTCGCCCACGAGCGAGGCGAGCCGGTCGTCCACCGTGGAGGCCTCGAGCCACTCGATGGAGCCGTCCGCATTGCGGCTGACCAGCAGCGCGTCCAGGACCTCGATGGTGCCTTCGGCGGAGAGCCGTTCGAGCTCGGTGAGGACCCTGCCGTCGAACCTGTTGCCCGAGAACTCGACCAGCACCAGGTCGACGGGTGCCTTGCCTGCCATGCGTGCCTCCCATTGCGGAGCCCGTGCCGCTCCTCCAACGGCACGCTACCGCCCGCGCCGCCCCGCAGTGCCCGATTTCCGCGAACGGGCGCAGGCGGGCCCGCCACCCTCCAGGCGGGACATTCGGCGAGTCGGGCACGCCCGATGCCGCGCGGGTCCATGATCGGTACGGACACGCGGATCGGGGGAGCCATGACGACCACTACAGCGTTCAAACCGGGACGCCTCATCTTTCCGGCGCTCATGCTGGTCGTGGGCGGAGGATGGCAGGCGTTCACCGGGATCGCGGCGATCTCGCACGGCGGGTACTTCGTCGCGCCGGCCGGTTACGCCTTCGAGCTCAACATCGCGGCCTGGGGCTGGGTGCACCTCATCGTCGGCGTCTTCGCAATGGCCGTGGGCATCGCCCTCTTCAGCGGCCGCCCCGCCGTCCGCCTGCTGGCCCTGATCCTGGCGTCGGCGTCGCTCATCGCCAACTTCCTGTGGCTCCCGATCGAGCCGGGCTGGTCGATAGCCGTCATCGGCCTCGACGTCATCGTCATCTGGGCCCTCGCGACCGCAGGCGGCGACCGGGCCTGAATGGGCACCCCATTCACCCGAATACACATGCGCGAATACAACCGAAGACAAAGAAAAACCCGGCTCCCTCTTTCGAGGAAACCGGGTTTTTCATCCAGTAGCGGGAGGCGGATTTGAACCACCGACCTCCAGGTTATGAGCCCGGCCCTGTCGTATTTGCGAAGGCCCTGGGCACCAGCGAGATTCCAGAATAACTTCCATCCTGACCTGCGGATACATGCCTCGAGAACGTACCGAGGAGTCTCCGCGGGCACCGCTCGATCGCGGTTCATCTGAGCAACGAACCAGCAACGAGAACAGGATGGAACCCCCCATGGGATGCTCCCTGAAGCGACTCAACTCCAAGGGCGAGCGGCGCTGGACCGCCGTGTACTTCGACCGCCGCGGCGACCGGCGATCCGCCGGCACCTTCGCCACGAAGAAGGAAGCCGACAAAGCCTGGAAAGACGCCGAGGCCAAGGTCAACGCGCGACGCGGCGACCACCTCGTCCGCGGCCAGGTCGCCTTCCGAACCTACGTCGAAGAGACCTGGCTCCCGAACGTCACGGTCGAGGTCAAGACCCGCGAGGTCTACACCTACCAGCTCTACGCGCACATCATGGACTTCTTCGGCGACCTGACGATGCTCGACATCTACTCCACCGACGTCAAGGAGTGGCTGACCGAGCTCAAGCAGCTGGGCGTCAAGGCCACCACCAGGAAGCGCCTCAAGCAGCTCCTCAGCTCGATCCTCAGCAGCGCGGTAGACGACAAGTACATCGTCGAGAACCCCTGCCTGCTGGTCAAGACCGACCCGGTCGCACAGAAGCCGCTCAAGATCATCACCCCCGACCAGTTCAGCACCTTCTACGAGGCCCTTCCGGACGAGATGTCGAAGCTGCTCGTCGAGACCGCGATCGAAACCGGCGGCCGCTGGGGCGAGCTGACCGAGTTCCGAGTCAAGGACTGGGACACCGATCAGCGGGCCTTCACGATCAGCCGCGCGGTGGTCCAAGTGCGCCCCGAGTTCCACCCGGAAGGCAAGCGGTTCTTCGTCAAGGACTACCCCAAGGAGGGCGGCTACCGCATCGTCAAGGTGGCACCGCACCTCGCCGCGAGGATCGACGCCCACATCGCGGCACACGCTCTGGACGAAGACGACCTCCTCTTCTGGTACAAGCCGCTGCGCCACGGCGAGAACACTCCGGGCTCGGCGTGCCGCCTCTCTCCCCCATCGGGCAGGACGAAGCCGAACGCGAGAGGCCGGACATACGCCCACGGCACGATGAGCGCCTACACCGCCGGGAAATGCCGGTGCGCTCACTGCAGAGAGGCGATGGCGGCCTACCGGCGTTCCCGTCGCGCCAAGGGAAAGGACGATCCGCGTCCGGGGCGCCGCTGGGACACCGACGGCCACATCCCCAACCGCTGGTTCCGCGAACAGATCATCAAGCCCGCGTTGAAGAAGGCCGATATCAAGGTCGACATCCGGATGCACTTGCTGCGCCACGCGCACGCGTCCTGGCTCCTCAACGGAGGCGCCGACCTCATGGTCGTGAAGGAAAGACTCGGCCACGGCAGCATCACCACCACCGAGCGATACCTCCACACGGTCCACAACGCAGACGAAACCGCCCTCGCCGCCCTCGACAAGGTGCGCAAGCACCAGCACCCGAGTGCTCAACCCGATGACCGGGATCTCCGAAGCATCCCGACCCAGCGCCAACCTCTCTCAAACGAGGAGCTGCTTGCCCAGATGGCGGCCCTGCAAGCCGAGCTGACCAAACGCCTGAGCGGCGGAGAGGCAGGAAGCGCAGCCTGATGAAACTGCCGAACTTCCGTCGGAGGAATCGCCACCAGCGCGGCAACACCCCGGTCCCCCAGCCTCACTTCATCGACGCGCTCCCGATCGGCCCCGGCCTGATCTACCCGGACATGCTGCCGGAGAACGTCTGGGGCTCGAACCTCCGCGGCATCCTCCCCAAGGCCGACTGGGACCGTCTACGCATCCCCGTATGCGAGGCGGCCGGAAACCGCTGCGAAGTCTGCAGCCAGCCGGGATACGACCCTGACACCGGCAGACAGCGGCGCCCCGACTGTCACGAGCTGTGGCACTTCGAGGTCACCTCAACCTCGGCAGTTCAGCGACTCGCTCGACTTGTCGCGCTGTGCCCGGACTGCCATCGCGTCCAGCACGCGGGCAGGGCCTCGGTTCGGGGTGAGCTGTCCAAGGTCGTCGGGCAGCTGCGAGCGGTCAACTCCTGGAACCACTCCGAGGTTCGGCAGGCGCTCCACAACGCCGAAGAAAGGTACCGATGGAGGCGGCAGTTCAACTGGGACTTGGACCTCACGCTCCTAGCGGGGAAGATGCGTGTGGCTCGTTGCCCGAACCTGGTCGTCCCAGCCTCGGAGCGGACTCGACTCGGAAACTCATTCGATACGGAATAAGCCGAGGATGTCTGGGGTGATGCGGATTCGCGCCACCCCAGACGTCCCCGGGAGCGGTTTATCCGCACAGTGCTTCGGGCCCGCGGTCGATCGGCAAAGGCTCAATGGAGCCGGTCAGGCCCTCGCTGCGCCAGGCGGCCAAGGAGATCAGGACTGCTACGCCGACCGCACCGCCAGACATGATCGAGCGTGCGGTCCAGCGTAAAACGCCCTACCGTGCCGCTGATGACACTTTTTTGCCAGCACCCCGGACGCCGAGCCCACGACGAATCTGTCGCTCCCGGGTGCTACACCTTGCCCGACCGATCCTGCGTTCGCAGAAATCAGAGGAGCTGTGCAATGGAGATCAACTGGCTCGGAGCCGCACTCGCGCTCGTAGCGGGCATGGTCGTCGCGTTCATCTGGTACCAGAAGGGCTTCATCGCGAACGCCTGGGAGCAGCTGACGGGCGTCACGCCCGAGCGCTCAAGGCCCGCCCGCTCGAGGAACATGGCCCAGCTCCTCATCGCCAACTGCGTGACCGCCATCGGCCTCGCCGCGGGCATCGCTATCGCGTCGGAGGCGACCGGCAACGACTCCGTGGGCCTGGCGCTACTGGTCGGCCTCACGGCATGGCTGGCCTTCTCGGCCACCACGCTCCTCCAGCACAACGCCTTCGAGCTGAAGCCCGCGAAACTGACCGCCATCAACACCGGATATCAGCTCGCGCTGTTCCTCGCGATGTCGCTCGTGATCGGGCTGCTGTAGCGCCACCGATCAATCGCTGAGGCCACCGAAGCGGCGCGGATGTCAGTCGTGTTCCTCTCCGGGGGCGTGGGTGTGGTCCTCCTCTTCGGCGGTCTGCTCAGGGTCGGCGCTCACCTCCGTGTCCGCCGGAGACTCCATGTCCATGTTCTCGTCGGTACCGTGCTCGTGGTCGTGGCCGTCGTCCTCATGGTCGGCGGTCCCAGGGTCGTGCGAGTGGCTGTGCTCCAGTGCGGCAGTGGATCCCGGGACCGCAATCGCGCCGAGCGCGACGAAGGCCAGCACGACGACCGCTCGATAGCCGCCGACGGACAACACGCCGTGGCTCTCCCGTGGCAGCAGCGACCACAGCAGTCCGACCACGATGGCGACTTCCAGTGCGGCGGTGATCAGATCGGCTGCGCCGAATGCTTCGGGGACACCCGCGTGGGGGCCGAACGGCACGCCCCACACGCGGCTGACTCCCCAGAGCCCGAGGATGCCGAGGTTGGCCAGGATCCCCGCCACTCGCAGGAAGACGTTCCCGATCGGGAACGACAGCACGCCCCAGAGCAGTTGGAACCCGGCCGAGGCGGCGAAGAACGCCCCGGCCAGGGGCCACTCCCCCCAGTGGGCAGGGGTCGCGAAGACGTGGACGACGCCTGCGGCCAAGCTGGCTATGGCAGCCACTTGACGAGCGAGTTTGGCCTCGGTTCGAGCCCGGGGAGTGCTCTTCGCGAGTTCATTGGCATCGTCGAGCTGAGGCTTCCCCAATGAGGACGGTGTCCGATCGCCGGCGGTGGCGGTGGCCCGGTCGGGAAGCAGTGAGAAGACCTGCGTGTCCCAGTCGTCGTCCGCCTCAGTCCCGGACCAGCCTCGGTCGGTCGCAGGGACGCTGCCGGACCGGTGGTCCGGGTAGGGCTCGGCCCACTGTCGGGCTGGGTTCGCACTCGGTCGCTCGCCGGATGCCAGGCCACGACCCGCGCGCGGCATAGGCCGCTGGGGTGCTGCGGCCGAACGGTACCCGGCACTCGGAGCGCTCTCCATCGCCGGTCCGGGTCGATCGAATCCGGATCGGCGTTCGACGCCTTCACCGCCGAAGCGCCGGGAGGGACGCCGGGGCGGGTAGCGGTCGTCAGTTTCAGCGGACGGCTCGGAGCTGTACATGCGTCCGTTCGGCGCCTGCCGGTTCGATGTCGTGCGGGGTCGGCCGTCTTGGGGATAGGTCATGGGTGGTCCCTCGCTTCAGGTCAGTCGGCGGCGCGCGGCGCCGCCGGAGGGGTCGGAGGAGTTGCGGACGCCCGGGGAGGGCGACCGCTTCTAGACCCTGTTGATCTGAAGCTCGGATACGGGATCGGTGGGAGACCGGTCCCTGGCGTCCACAGTGTCCGCAGCCGGCGCATCGGGAACCGTGCAGTTCGCGACGAATGGTTCGGCGGTGGTCTCAGCGAGAGTGTCGGTCACGGTGTCGGGGAGCGTCGCGAGCCCGCATGAGTGCGCGCCATGGTCGTGGGACGGCGGGTCCGCGTGGTCTTGTTCGGCCTCGTGGCCATGCGAGGGCATCGCATGCAGGTCGCTTTGCGGACCGAGCAGGTGACCGAGCGTGAGGAGTGCGGCGATTCCTGCCAGCCAGAACGCGAATCGCATGCGGCCCAGTGGACACCTCGCATCGCTGACGGAATCCCGGCCGCCGGCGCCGATTGCGTCGACGGCACCCGCGACTGTAACACGCGCCACGGTCCACGGCGGGATCCCAGAATGCTAGTGGAGGATCGTGGTCGCGCCGTACCAGACGTTGCCGTGGTCGAGCTCGACGACCTTCACCACCGTGCGGGAGTTCGGAGCGTGCACGATCAGGCCGTTGCCGATGTACATGCCCATGTGCGAGAGGTCGTTGTAGAACACCAGGTCGCCCGGTTGCAGCTCGTCGCGGCTGATACTCGCGGTCGAGCCGTACTGGGCGGCGGCGTTGTGGGGCAGTTCGATGCCGATCTGCGCATAGGCGCGCAGGACGAGGCCCGAGCAGTCGTAGGTGTCGGGCCCGGCAGTCCCCCATACGTACTGCTTGCCGACCTGGTCGAGCGCGAAGGACACGACTGCGTACTCGTCGTCGGTCATGTACGGCAGGTCGTAGTCGGTGATCGCGTCGCCCGCGGCGGCCTGCCACTCCTCTTCGAGGTCGGCCATACGGGCGTTGAGCTCGTCCTGCTGCTGCTCGAGGTCGGCCTCCTGCTCATCCAGGTCGGCCTGGAGGTCTTCGAGGAGGTCGAGCTGGACCGTGTACTCCTCTGAGGCGGTTTTCAGCTCGTCCAGAAGATCGAAGTTGTAGAGGTTCGCGGAGTTGAGCCGGTCGAGGCGTTCGACGAACGCGTCGGGCGAGCCCGATTCCAGCAACAGGGCCGCGTCGCCGATTCCCTGGTCCACGTAGGTCGCGGTGAGGTAGTCGGCGAGCTGCTGGCGCAAGGCGTCCAGGTCGGCCTCGGCCGCGTCCAGAGACTCCTGGGTCTGCGCGATCATGTCGCGGTTGTCCTGCGCTTCCTGCGCCAGCTGGTTGTACTCCTCTACGGCCGCGGTCAGATTTGCATCGGTCTCCTCGATCTCGTCGTTGATGTCGGAGGTGTCCCGCTGGCCCCAGGCGGGGGCCGAGGCCACCCCGGAGACGAGGAGGCCGCCGACCACGGCGATCGACGTCCATTTGCGACGGAAAGACGAAGGCTTCATGAGCGGAGTGCTCCTTCGGGGATGGGATTCAACGCAAGCGTGCAGCGGACGGGACACCGGCCAAGGACCTAGCGCCGCTGATCGGCCGGTGGCAGCGCGGGTACGCCGCCGCCGATGGGACGGATCGACGCCAGGGTCATGCGGAGTCTGCCTTCGTCCACCTCGCCGCAGCTGAACAGCACGCCGTCGAGCAGCAGCCCGGGGACGGTGCGGATGGCGTGTTCGGTTGCGAGCCTTCGACCCTCGTCGCTCGCGAGGGTGATCTCGGTGACGGTGAGCTCGAACTCGGCCGACAGGTAGTGGAGCACCTCTTTGGCCCGGCCGCACGAGTCGCAGCATGGCTCGGTGACGAGCGTTATCCCGGTCATCGGCCGGTCCCCTTCAGCGCCTGCATCGCCCGCAGCGGCTCGGCCATCGCAGCTCTCCCCCGTCCAGCCATTAACTACTATGCAGGATAGTAGTTAAACGCGAGGACTGCCACCCCTCATGGGGGACGAGGTCGCTCCTAGCAGCAGGCGAAGCCGACGGCGGTGAGGACCGGGGCGGCGAGTACCAGCACCGGCACGGACACCGCGACGGCGTTGCCGCCGAGGATCGTGCCTACCCCCGCCGGTCCGGGAGCGGCGGGCGCGTCGAGCAGGCGCTCTATGCGTGCGACGGTGTCGCCGCCGCTGGCGGCCAGCGCTTCGACCGGGGTCTGGGCGGTGGCAACGTTCAGGAGGCTGCGGGCGAGGGTGCTGCGGGAGGCGCTGCGCGCGGCGGCGTCGTCGGCGGCGAGTTCGACGAGGTGCCCGATGCGATCGGGAAGGTGCGCGAACAGCGGCAGCCGTCCGAAGGCGCGTCGCCCGGTCTGTGCCAGCGCGACGAGCAGGTGATGGCGGCCGGCGAGGTGGGCGCGTTCGTGTGCAAGCACGGCGTCCAGCTCAGGCCGGTCGAGCAGCTCGAGCGCACCGGAGGTGACGGCGACCAGGCCGCCCTTGCCGGGGATGCAGTAGGCGGCGGGGCATGCGGATTCGACCACGATGGCACCGAGATCGCGGTCGTGGGGCGCATTCGCCAGGGCGCGACGCAGTCGCAACCGCTCGGCGGCCGTCGAGCGCGCGACCACGGCCCCGGCGAAAACTATCCACATCGGGAGCGCCCAGGTCAGCGCGACGGCGACCACGGCGACGATCGGACCCGCGATCGGACCGTGCAGCTCCCGCAGGGCCAGCACGCAGTCCTCGACCGTTCCGGCGGCGAACGCCTCGGTCGGGTGCACGATCGCCGCTCCCGCGAGCACGAGCGCCAGGACGAATGAGAGGGCGAGGGCGAACCAGGTGGTGATCGCCAAGCGCGGCAGGGCGACCGGCCATCGGGCTCGGTCCATCAGGCGCGGGCCGAGAACGGCGAGGAGTACTGCGTATGCGAGGAGGATCAGTGCCGCGGTCACCGCTGCTCCTCAGCGGCGTCGAGGATCTCGCGCAGGCGCGCAAGCTCTTCGGGATCGATCTTGCCGATGAAGCGCAGCAGGGTGGCGCTGCGGTCGGAGGAGGATTCGAGGACGGCGGCCATGGCGTCGGCGTCGAACTCCTCACGGGACTGGGCGGGCCGGTAGGCCCATGCCCGGCCGACGCGTTCGCGGGTGACGGTCCCCTTGCGGTGGAGGTTGTCCAGGACCGTCATGACGGTGGTGTAGGCCGGCTCCGGGTCGCGGTGGAGCGCGCCGAGCACGTCGCGGACCGTGGCCGGGGCGGACGCCGACCACAGGACCGCCATGATCGCGGATTCGAGCTCGCCGAGTCTGGGCATGGGGACCTCCCTCTCGGCGTGAACCCTATCCTTCAGCGGCGGAATCCATCTACTATTTGTAGTAGTAGTTGGTTGTGCGACTATTCCCGAACTGTTGATTCGTGGCCGCGATCGGGAACGGAGAGCGGGGCCGGGCGACGTTGTCGCCCGGCCCCGCCGGTCTAGTGGTTCACCCTCACGCCGCAGTGGTCACCACTGCCTTCGTGCGGC
>NZ_JAPZVR010000019.1:63485-84041 GCF_027622855.1 Glycomyces algeriensis
CCCCCCCTCTGTTGGGGGGGGGGGGCGGGGGGGCCGGGGGGGGGGGGGGGGGGCGGGGGGCCCCCCCCCCCCCGCCGGTCTAGTGGTTCACCCTCAGGCCGCAGTGGTCACCACTGCCTTCGTGCGGCGCACGGTCACCGCGGCGAGGACCGCGGCGGCCAGCGCGACGACCGCCGCTGCGGTGAACGCGGTCGAGAAGCCCTCGGTCAGCGCGGGCTTGTTCCCGACTTCGCCCGCGCCGTTGGCGACGGCGAGGGCGGTGACCACGGCCAGGCCGAGGGCTGAGCCGATCTGGTAGCCGGTGTTGACGATGCCTGAGGCGAGACCGCCCTGCTCGGGGCGGGCGCTGGAGATCGCCGTCTGGAGCGAGGGGATGAACGCGAGCGCCATGCCCAGTGCGGCCAGGAGCGAGGCGGGCAGGACGTCGACTGCGAAGCTCCCGTCAGGGCGGATGAACGAGAGCCAGAACAGGCCGCCGGCGAGCAGCACCAGGCCGGTGACGATCATGGCCTTGGAGCCGAAGCGGGCCATGAGCCGCGGGGCGATGGCGACCATGCCGATCATGATGAGCAGGGTCATCGGCAGGAGCGCCGCCCCCGAGGGGAACGCCGAGTAGCCGAGGACCTGCTGCAGGTAGAGGTTGAGGAAGAACCACATCGGGATCCAGGCCGCGCCGAGCAGCAGCTGCGCCAGGTTGGCGGCGCCGAGGTTCGGGGCGCGGAAGATCGCGAGCGGCATCAGCGGGCTGCGTCGCTTCGCCTGCAGCGCAATGAAGGCGCCGAGCAACGCGACGGCGACCAGGAGCGTGCCCCAGGTGGCGGGTGCGGCCCAGCCGACTTCGGGTGCGCGGACGATCGCGAACACCGCGGCGGCCAGGCCGAGGGTCGCGGTCAGGGCGCCGAGGACGTCGATCGAGCCGCGCTGTGCGCCACCGCCGGGCAGGAGTGCCGGGGCGGCGGCGAGGGCGAGGACGGCGACGGGGATGTTGATGTAGAAGACCCACGGCCACGAGGCGTACTCGGTGATGAGGCCGCCGAGGAAGACTCCGGCGGTGCCGCCGGCGGGGGCCGCCGCGCCGTAGAACGCGAAGGCCTTGGTGAGCTCCTTCGGGTTGCCGCCGAACAGCATCATGAGCAGGGTCAGGGCTGAGGGTGCGATGAGCGCTGCGCCGGCGCCTTGGATGCCGCGTCCGGCCAGTTCGGTGGCGACGTCGGGCGCGATGCCGGCGACGAGCGAGCCGACCGCGAGGATCAGCCAGCCGAGGCTGAACATCCGGCGGGCACCGAAGAGGTCGGAAAGCTTGCCGCCCAAAAGCAGCAGGCCGCCGAATACAACGACGTAAGCGTTGAAGACCCACGAAAGGTTCTCCTGGGTGAAGCCCAGTTCGGCTTGCATCTTCGGCAGTGCGACGCCGATGATCGAGGTGTCCATGATGACCATGAACTGGGCCAGGGCGATGAGCGCGAGAGCGATCCAGCGCCGCGAGGCCGGGGGCGTCGAGGTGGTCGACATGTCCGTCTCCTATACCGGTAGGGGGTATGCCAGGGAGGCACTACTCCATTGGTACGCAGGACTTCCGGGGGCCCGGCGAACTGCGTGGATGTAGTTTTAGCATACCCCCTGGGGGTATATCAACCGCTGTGTTGCAGGTCGCTTTCCCGCGACATCGTGCTCCAGCCTGCTTCGGACAGGGTGTCCGCGGCGCACTCGGCGGCGGTGAGGTCGTCCACGATGACGCACACTTTGCCCTGGTCTGCAGCAATGTCCACGGCGAGCACGCCGGCCAGACCCGCAAGTTCCTCGCGAAGGCCGGCAAGGCATTCGGCGCACGTCTCCGCGCTCAGTTCCGATACTCGGAACGCCACAAGGCTGTAGTCGACAGTGATCAATGCATCTCCTCTGACAGCGCGATCGCCCGGCCCGATACCCCTCTCGGGTACCGTCGCGGACGCTTGATCCAAGCCTGTCCGAGACGGTCCCTCCCGTCCACGGATCGGCGTGTCCGGTGCGCGCCATGGCGGGAACCGGACAACGAAACGAATAGGAGCCCTTCATGGTCGACCCTCGCGGCGGCGAGACCGAAGGCCGGTCCGCGCAATCGGTCTACGCCCGGATGCTGCATCACGGCGAGACGTTCGCGCAGGCCGTTGCGGCAGTGGAGTTGCCCGGCACTGAGGTGCCGCAGATCCGACGCCGACTCAGCGAACTGGGACTCCTCGACGGCACCGCCGAGATCGCAGTCGACGCCACGGCCGCACTCGCCCGCATCCTCGACGGAGGCCGCGATCAGCTCACTGAAACCCTTGCAGCCCTGGTCGACCGACAGGAGGCCGCGCTCTCCCTCGCAAGCGACTACGTGCGGCTCGCAGCCAAGGGACGCAGCAGCTCAGTCGAGCTCCTGCCCGCTGACGAGACATTCAGGCCGCGCATGGAGGCGCTACTTGACCAGGCCGCCGCAGCGTGCTCGAGCGACCTGGTCCAGATGCACCCGTATGCGGTCTGGGACGAGCGGTACTTCGAGGCGACCTTGCGACGCGATCTCGAACTCGGCGCGCGAGGGCTGCCCATGCGCACCATCTACTCCCAGCAATCACTGCGGCGGCACAACATCCGCGACCACCTCCGGCGCAAGAACGACGCCGGAGTCAAGATCCGGGCCGCGCCACTCGCACCGGTCCGCATGGTCGTCTACGACCGGGAACTCGCGATCGTGCACGCCCCGCGCGACGAGGGGATCGGCGCGATCGTCATCCGCGACCGCCTCATCGCCGAACCGCTGGTCGACTTCTTCGAGTACTGCTGGATCACCGCCTCCGAGCTCGACGAGGTCCTGGCGAGCACGGACGGCTCCGGCCTGACCGAACAGCAGAACGCCGTCCTGCGCCTCCTCGCATCCGGCTCCAAGGACGAGGCGATCGCCCGCAGCCTGGGCGTCTCCGTGCGTACGGTGACCCGAATCGTCGCCGAACTGATGGGCGAGCTCGGCGCGACGAGCCGCTTCCAAGCCGGCGTCCTGGCCGCCCGCCTCGGCTGGCTCGACTGAGCAATGCCGGCCGGCATTGCGCACCAATACCCCTGCCCGGTATAGTTACCGAGCTGAAGTCCAGAGCTCGCAAGCATCCAGTAGACGCCCCACGCGTGGAGTTCCTCAGCTCCGCTTGCCTCGCTTAAATATCAAGGTGATGCCATGGCTCGCAAGATCGCGCGTATCGCGCTGGTCGCGGTGCTCATGGTGGGCGTGGTCGCGATGCACTCCTGGGGCCACCGCGGACACGGCGACGAACCCGAGGTTGAGACCGCCGCTGCCGCAACGCATCACCACGCCGGCATGATGCACCACGACACGGCGGAAACCGACCCCGAGTCCGATGAGGACCCGTCTGGTCTTCTGTCACTCCTGGGGTTCATGGTCTGCAGTGGTGTGATGCTGCGCGTCGCGCTCGAACTCCTGCGGCCGTTGTTCGACCGGGCGTTGACTGCTCTCGCGGTGCTCGAAGCAACGGTCGAGGCCGCACCCGCTCGAGCCCGGCAATGGGCGCTACCGGCCGGGTTCAGGCCGACTTCGCTGCTGCTCAATCGGATCGCGGTGCTGCGGATCTAGATTCGGCCCCCGCCTGGGGATAAGCCGCCGAATCAGCATCCATAGCAACGCCATCCGAAAGGCAAACCATCATGCGTGCACTGACACGTCGCTCCGTGCTGCGCGGCGGAGCCGCCGCGCTCCCCGCCACCGCCCTCGCCGCCTGCTCCGAGGACCAGCCGGCCGCCCCGTCATTCGTCGCCCCCGACTCCGAACGGGTCGCCGCGGCCGAGGCCGCCCGCAACCCCGGCGCCGTCCGGGAGTTCCAGCTGGGTCCTGTCGCCACCGAAGTCGATCTCGGCGGCCTCATCGTCCCCACCTGGTCCTACGGCGGCCAGATCCCCGGGACTCCGATCCGCGTGAACCGCGGCGAGCAGGTCAAGACGGTCGTCACCAACGGCCTGCCCGAGCCCACCACCGTGCACTGGCACGGGCTCCAGATGCGCTGCGACGCCGACGGCGTCCCCGACCTCACCCAGGCGCCCATCGAGCCCGGCGTCACCTACACCTACCAGTTCACGGCCGCCGACGCCGGCACCTACTGGTTCCACCCGCACATGGGCACCCAGCTCGACCGCGGGCTCTACGCCCCGCTCATCGTCGACGACCCCGACGAGGCAATCACTTGGGACCTGGAGTGGACCGTCGTCCTCGACGACTGGATGGACGGCGTCACCGGCACCCCCGACGACGTCCTCGCCGAACTCGCCCAAGGCATGAACATGGACGAGGTCGGCTCCGGCGGCGGCCACGACGGCCACGGCCAAGCCCCCGCGAACGACTCGTTCCTGCTGCACGGCGCCGAATCCGACCTCCTCGGCGCCGACGCCGGAGACGTCCGCTACCCGCACCACCTCGTCAACGGCCGCGTCCCGGCCGACCCCGAGGTATTCGCGGCCGAACCCGGAGCGCGCGTGCGCATCCGGATCATCAACGCCGGAGCCGACACCGCCTACCGGGTCGCGCTCGCAGGGCACCGGCTCACCGTCACCCACACTGACGGATTCCCTTGCGAGCCTGTCGAAGCCGACGCGATCCTCATCGGGATGGGCGAGCGCTACGACGTCCTCGTCACCCTCGGCGACGGCGTCTTCCCGCTGGTGGCCGAGGCCGAAGGCAAGCACGCCCGCGGCCGCGCCCTCGTGCGCACCGGAACCGGCGAGGCACCACCGGCCGACTTCGTTCCGGCGGAGCTGACCGGGCACGTCCTCTCCTACCCCGAACTCGCCCCGGCCGATCCGGTCGCGTTGCCGGGCAAGGCACCCGACCGCATCATCGACCTGGAGCTGACTGGTTCCATGGAGCAGTTCGACTGGGCCATCAACGGCCGCCCGCACGACCTCACCAACCCGTACCCGGTCGAGGAAGGCGAACGAGTCCGACTCCGGTTCATCAACGGCGACGCCATGTGGCACCCCATGCACCTGCACGGCCACACCTTCGCCCTCGCCGACACCGGCCTGCGCAAAGACACCGCGATCGTCCTGCCCGGGCAGACCCTCGAAGTCGACTTCGACGCGGTCAACCCCGGGCTGTGGATGCTCCACTGCCACAACCTGTATCACGGTGAGGTCGGCATGATGGCCGCCCTCGGCTACCTCGCCTAACCAGCCACCGGGTCCGGCAGGCCGCGGCCTGCCGGCCCCGGCACCGCGAACTCCCTCGTCAGAAAGTCCTCCAATGCACGCCTCCCGCACCCCGTTCCTTGCCAGACTCCTGGTCACAGGTTCCGGAATCATGAGCCTCGCCAACTCCGTCACCATCCCGTTCCTGGCCGTCTTCCTCCGCCGCGAACTCGGGCTCGAACCTGCGGCAATCGGCCTGGTCATCGGCTCCTCGGTCTTCTTCTCCATCGCTGCGGGATTCTTCGGCGGCACCCTCTCCGACCACTTCGGCCGCATACCAGTCCTGATCGCCGGACTCAGCGGCGTGGTCGTGTCCTTCGCGGGCTTCGCCGCCGCCGAGCACCTCGCCGCCGTCATAGCCGCCAACGCCGCACTCGCCCTGTCCAGCAGTGTCTTCGCGCCCGTCAGCAAGGCCCTCCTCGGCGACCTGCTCCCCGAGGGCACCCGCGTGCGCTGGTTCTCCCACCAGTACCTGGCCACCAACGCCGGCTACGCCATCGGCCCGCTCCTGGGCGTCGCCCTCGGCCTCTCCGGTGCCCGCATCGCCTTCGCGGTCGCCGCGGCCGTCTACGGTCTCTACCTCGCCGCGCTCGCGGTCACCGCCAGGTTCACTCCGAGCCTGCCCACCCCCGCAGCGAACGCCCAGGGCCCGAGTGGGGCCGACCGGCTCCTGAGGAGCCTGCGAGCCGTCGGCACCGACCCGCGGCTGCTGATCCTCCTGTTCGCCGGGCTACTCCTGGAGTCGGTGCAACTACGCATCTCCGCGCTCCTCGCCCAAGACCTCGACCTCAGCTTCGACAACGGCGCGCAGATCCTCGCGGCGGTCATGACCACCAACGCCGTCACCGTTGTCGCGTTCCAGTTGCTCGCCGCACGGTTCGTGCTGCGACTGGAGGCGGTCACCGCGATCACGGTCGGCGGGCTGCTGCTGTTCGCAGGCATGGCGGGCTTCGCGTTCTCGACCACCTTGTGGCACTTCGTGGCCGCGATGGTCGTGTTCAGCTTCGGGGAGGTGTTCATCGTGCCCTCCGAGTTCGCCCTCATCGACCGCATCGCCCCGCCCGAGGCCCGCGGCGCGTACTTCGGCGCGCAGTCCTTCACCCAGCTCGGCGGCTTCGCCGGACCCTTCCTCGGCGGCTTGCTCCTGGCCGAATGGGACGGCATGGTCATGTACCTCGGCATCGGCACCCTCGCGCTCGCCGCCGTCACCGTGTACCTCGCAGCCGGCCACCGTGTTCCCGGCCTGCGGCGGACGGCGTCCACCCAACGAGTCAATAATCCTACTAACTCGATAGAGTTAACGGCGTGCTCGACTGGGACCTGCTGCTCGGCTTCGCGGCCGGCCTCGCAATATCGGTCGTGACTGCCCCGGCCGGCGTCTCGGGCGCGGTGTTCCTGCTGCCGGTGCAGCTCAGCGTCCTGCACGTCCCCAACCCGGCGGTCACCCCGACCAACCTGCTGTACAACGTGATCGCAGGACCAGGCGCCCTCGCGCGGTACGCCCGCAGCGGCGCGCTCCGGTCGCGACTCGCCGGACTCCTGATCCTCGGCACCCTGCCCGGCGTCCTGATAGGCGCGACGGTGAGGGTGCACCTCGTCGCCGATGCCGATCTGTTCCGGCTTTGCGCCGCCGCCGTTCTCGCGCCCCTGGGCGTCTGGCTGCTGCTCGCGCGCCGCGCCCGCACGAGCACGCGGACCGGCCTGCGCCGCTCTACGATCCTTGCCCTGGCGTTCGCAGCCGGGTGCGTCGGCGGTGTCTACGGCATCGGCGGCGGCTCGCTGCTGAGCCCGATCCTCGTCGGGACCGGCCAGTCGGTCGCGGTCGTCGCCCCCGCCGCGCTGCTATCGACGTTCGTCACCTCCATCGCCGGATGCGCAGCGTTCGCGGCCCTCAGCCTGACCGCCCCGGGCGACGTCGCGCCCGACTGGCCGCTCGGTATCGCCTGCGGCCTAGGCGGACTCGTCGGCGGCTACTTGGGCGCCGCGATCCAGCCGCGGCTGCCCGAACGGACCCTGCGGCACCTTCTCGGTGCCCTCGCCATCGCCCTCGCAGCCCTGTACACCGCCCAGAGCGCGTTCTGAACTCAGGCACGCTGACCGCGCTGGCCGCTGAGTTTACGGGTGGGCTCCGCTCGGTGATCCGCTTCAGCCACCTCGACTAACTCGGACTGGAGGACTCCGGGATGGTGCGGGTCAGCTGATGGGCCTCGGCAAGGCGCCCGTCCGGGGTGAACCGGCCGAAGAAGTAGACCTCGTTAATGATCATGGCACCCTTGCGCATCCGGGCGCTGATGGTCAGGCGGGCGGCGATGCGGTCACCGTCAGCCACCGCTTCATGCACGTCGAAGCGGCCCTCGACCAAGTTCTTGCGCACCGGCTTGATGTGCGCGAGCAGTCGGTCGTAGTCGAGGCGGACACCGTCGGCGTACTGGACGATGTCGCGCGTGTAGTAGCGGTCCATGGCCGGCCCCGGGTCGCCTCCGCCGTGGACGACCTCGTCGTTGAAGTTCGTGAAGAAGTCGGCGATGAACTGCTTCGGATCGGTTCGGTCGAGCGGGATCATGCGTGCTCCTTGAAGACGTCGACGTGGTCGGCGATCCAGCCGCGGTAGGTGCGCGCCGGGCGGCCCAGGATCGTCGGCACTTCGTCGGTGAGCTCGGGGTCGCGCCCTTCGAACGCGGCGAACCGTGCGATGAAGGACGCCGCCAGCTCAGGCGGCAGGCCCATGGCCGCGATGCGGGCGGCGAACGCCTCGATCGAGGACTCCCGGTACCGCAGCGGCCTGCCGGTGACCTCGGCGATCACCTGCACCATCTGGGCGTGCGTGAGTGCTTCGTGCGAGGTCAGGACCGGCTTGCGCCCGAGCAGGTCGTCGGTCGCGAGCGCGTGCGCCGCGACTTCAGCGACATCGCGCGGATCGACGACGGCTTCGGCGAATTCGGCGTACGGCCATTCGACGGTGTCGCCGGCCTGGAGCTGCCCGGCCCACAGCGGCGCGGCCATGCTCGAGTAGACCTGCGGCCGCAGGCTCGCCCACTCCAGCCCGCTGGATTCGACGGCGGCCTCGCACTCGCGGTTGCGGTCGCCGGCGTACCGCGAGGGCTGCAGTGAGAGGTCCTGCTCGACGTTGTACGCCGCGAGCGCGACCAGCCGGGACGCACCGTGTTCCTCTGCAAGGGAGGCGAACTCTGCGCACGCGTCGCCGATTGCCCGGGAGTTGAGGAACGCCGCCCGCACGCCTTTGAAGTGCGCGGCGATCGTCTCAGGCCGCGAGGGATCCCCGGCGACGACCTCGACTCCCGCCGGGAACCCCGCCTGGGAGGGATCACGGGTCACGGCCCGCACCTCCAGCCCGCGGGCGATCAGCGCCTCGGCCAGGGGGCGACCGACGGTGCCCGTGGCACCGGTGATGAGGATCATGACGCTCCTGTCTGCCTGGTTCTTCCGCTCGGCATCCAGCCTCTCGCCCTGGGGACCTTGGCGCATCGCACCAGCGGCGGCATTCGGGCCTACGGCGGTGGGCGCAGACGCAGCACGGTTCGCACCCAGCGGAGTATCCCGATAACTCGTACACCCATGTTTGAGTTCTTTGGAAATCCGAGTACGCTCAAACTCATACATCAATGTTCAAGTTAAGGAGTGATCGTGTCCGCGATCCACCACCCCGAGGCCGCCACCGAGGCGCCGCCGCTGCCTCGGCGCTGGCTCATGCTGGCGCTGCTGTGCACCGCGCAGGCGATGCTCATCATCGACATCACCGTCGTCAACATCGCGCTGCCGACGATCGGCGCCGAACTCCGCCTCGACCGGGAGGCGCTGACCTGGATCGTCACCGGCTACACCTTGGTCTTCGGCGGCCTCATGCTGTTCGGCGGCCGCCTCGCCGACCTCTTCGGGCGCCGCCGCATGCTCCTGATCGGACTCTCGCTGTTCACCGCGGCCTCGCTCGCCGCGGGCCTGGCGCAGACCGGCCCGGTCCTGCTCGGCGGGCGGCTCGCACAGGGCCTCGGCGCGGCCCTCATGGCGCCCGCGATCCTCTCCACCGTCACCACCGCGTTCCACGGCACCGAACGCCACCGCGCGCTCGGCCTCCTGTCGGCGATCGCCGGCGGCGGCGCGGCACTTGGCGTCCTCGTCGGCGGCGTGCTCACCGCCGGACCCGGCTGGCAGTGGATCTTCTACATCAACGTCCCCATCGGAGCGGTGATCCTGGCGCTCCTGCCCGGCGTCCTGCCTGCCGACGCCCGACCGTCGCAGCGCGAACGCGTCGATGTGCCCGGCGCGCTGCTCGTCACCGCCGCCACCGCCGCGCTCATCTTCGGCCTGGTCCGCGCGGGCGACGATGGATGGACCTCGCCTACGACGCTCGGCGCCCTGACCGCCGCGGTCATCCTCTACGCGGTCTTCGCACTCGTCGAGCGGCGCACCGCCGCGCCGCTGATGCGCGTGGCGCTCCTGGCCCGCCGCACCGTCGTCACCGGCGCGTTCCTGATGCTCATGGCGACCGCGCTGCTCATCTCGTTCTTCTTCCTCGGATCGCTGTACCTCCAGGACTTCGCCGAGTACTCCGCACTGCGCACCGGCCTGCTCTTCCTGCCCGTCGCCGTCGCCACCACGATCGGCGCGCAACTGGCCGCGCACCTCATCGGAAAGACCGGTCCCAGGCCGATCGCCGTGGCCGGGATGGTGCTCGCCGCCGCCGCGTCCGGATGGCTGGCGATGCTCAAGGAGGACAGCGGGGCCGCCGCCGTGGTAGCGGGACTCGCGTTGGGCGCGTTCGCACTCGGCACGCTGTTCATCACCGCGAACGCCACCGCGCTCTCACGCGTGGACCCGCATGAGGCCGGCGTGGCCTCCGGGATGGTCACCACCTTCCACGAGCTCGGCGGCTCGGTCGGCGTCGCGGTGATGTCGACCGTCGCGGTCGCCAGCATCGGCGCGAGTGTTCCGACCCTCTCGGGGTTCACCGACGCGTTTCTCGTCTGCGCGATCGCTTCCGGCGTCGCCGCGCTCATCGCGCTGATCCTGGTCCCCGGAGGGAAGGTCGAGATGAGCGGCGGCCCTCACGGGCACTAGCTACCCTTCAGGCATGGCCGACGGAACGACCGCGTCGGGCCGGCGGCCCCGCGGGGCCCGCCCGGGCGCCGCCCCCCGCCCCAGAGACACACTACGCCCCCCGGGGCTCCGGCTCTACAGCTCGCGGCCGGGTGTGAGTGTCGCCGAGGTCGCCGAAGCCGCCGGGATCGGACGCGTGACCCTCTACGGCCACTTCCCCTCCCGCACCGAACTCGCCAAGGCCCTCATGGACCGGGCGTTCGAGGAGACCGAAGCGGCCTGGCGGGACGTCGACACCACCGGACCGGCCGGCGACACGCTCGAGCGCGTCCTGCGCGAGCAGTGGCACCTCATGGAGCGCAACCGCAACCTCCGCGACAACATCATCGGCGACGTCTCCCCGCAATGGCTGCGAGCGCGCCACGATCCCATCCTGAAGCGCATCGAGGACCTGATCACCCGGGGCCAGGACGACGGCGCCTTCCGCACCGACCTGCCGCTCTCATGGATGCTGACCGCCCTCTACAGCCTGGTCCACGCCGCCGCCGACGAGATCACCGCCGGCCGCCTCACCACCGAACAGGCCCCCGAGATCCTCGTCGCCAGCCTGCGATCCCTCTATCGACCATAAGAAGGGCCCGTAGCGCATTGCACCACGGGCCCTTCGATTCCGCTCAAGCAGCGGCGGTCGCGTACTTGGCCGGGTCGGCGTCGAAGAGCGGGCCGCAGGCGTCGCAGCACAACCAGTATCGCTGGCCCTCGTAGTCGCGGAACAGGCCAGCCGCTTCAGCGTCGGCCTTGACGACAGTGCTGCCGGTCATGACGGGGCATTCAGCGATGGCGTCGGCCCCGGCGTCGGCGACCTGCTCAGCCGAGGCACCGTGCCCGTGGCAGTGGCCTCCGGACTGCTTCTGCTCGCCGTGACCGTGGTGGTGGTCGTGCTCGGACATCGGAACTCCATTCAATCGTTATACCCCCTCGGGGTATTGTCGAGATCCATGTATACCCTACGGGGGTATCAAATGTAAACCCTCCTCGAAAGGAGTCCGCGATGCGCGAGCTCACGATCGCGGTCATCGGCAGCGGTGCGGCCGGGACCTCCGCCGCCCGGACCCTCGTCGGCCTCGGTTTCGGCGGCAGGATTCTGGTGATCGGCGAGACAGGGCGCGCGCCCTACAATCGCACGCTCGTCGACAAAGGGCTGATGACCGGACTCCTGACTGCCGAGCAGATGGCACTGCCGGCGGTGGCGGGCACGGAGCGCCTGCTCGATACGGCCCTCGGCTTCGACGCCTCCGCGTCCTCGATTCGCCTGGCCTCCGGCGCCGAACTGCGCTTCGACGCCGCGATCGTCGCGACCGGCAGCCGACCTCGACTGCTCGAAACGGCACTTCCAGGACTCCCCGAGGCCATCGCCACCGGACGTGTGACCACGCTGCACTCCACGCGCGATGCCGAGGCGATCCGCGGGCGCCTCGCCGTAGGGCCACGCCGCGTCACCGTCCTCGGGGCCGGTCTTGTGGGCTCGGAAGCGGCGAGCCTCCTCCACGAAGCGGGCCACCAGGTCACCCTCGTCGCCCGCTCGAAGGTCCCGCTCGTGCCAGCGCTCGGTCGAGCGGTCGCCGAGCAGGTCGCCGACCTCCACCGAGGGCACGTCACGACGCTCTTCGGACGCACCGCCGCCGCCTTCAAGCACCACTCGGACCAGGTCGACCTGCTGCTCGACGATGGCCGGGTCATCGAATCCGACCTGGTGATCGTGGCCCACGGAACGGTCGCATCACCACCAGCGAGCGAAGGTCTCATCGTCGACGACCGGCTCCGCGCCCACGGCGAAGCATCGCTCTATGCCGCCGGTGGCGTGGCCGTGCTTCCATTCGGCGACGGTCGACGTCTTCGGATCGATCATTGGGACGACGCCGCGGCGCAAGGCGCCCATGCGGCCCGGTCGCTACTCCACAGTCTGGGTCAGGTCGATGACCCAGGTCCGTACCGGGCGAGCAGCCGCTTCTCGATCCGCCTCCACGGCACCACCATCGCGGGCGCGGGCGTTGCCGTGCCCGGAGTGGTCGAACGCGCCGCCTCCTACGAACCCCTGATCACCGTCTTTGAATCCACAGAGGGCACACCGACCGGCGTAGTCGGCGTGAATGCGGCTCGCCAGATCCAGGACTGGAGCACGAGACTGCATCGGACATGACGCGCGGCCTGCTCAGGTCCCGCACAACGCCGTCAGCCGGTGAATTACCATGAGCGCGTCCTCCCCTGTCGAGCCCAGACGCCTGCAGGGGTCATGTAGCCCGGCCGCGGGCTTCAGGAAGGCTGGCGTGTTGACCTGCTTGCGAGCGCTCTGGAAGGCCACGCTCATCGTGGTGGCCGTCGGAGTCGCGCTCATGCACACGACCGGGCACGCCTGCACTGACAACGTCTGCCACTCAGAGACGTCCTCGGCCGCCGCGGTAGGCGAAATGCACGCCGCACCCGCTGAGGACGAGGACCATCACGATCACCCGATGGGCACCGGCATGAACCCCATGCAGGTCTGCATGGCGATCCTCACCGGGCTCGCCTTGGCAGTGTCGCTGTGGGCGATTTGGCGGCTTACCCGGATGGCCTCCGACAGCCAGCTCGTGCTGCGTCTTCGTCGCGTCGCATGGGACATGCCGGTCTCGCTTCCTCCCGGAGGCAGACTGTCCTACATGGAACTCTCGGTGTTTCGCATTTAGGCCGAACCGCTGGTCCGCGGACCGCTTCGACCCTTCCATGCGACAACACCGTTTCGACAGGAGAGTTTCCAGACCATGAGCACGACCTTCACTGTGCGCCGCGCGCTGTCCGCCGGCATCGCCGCGTTCGCCGCGCTGTCCATCGCCGCCTGCTCTGACAGCGGCGACGAGGGCGGCCACGACATGGACTCCATGGACTCGGAGTCCGAGTCCACCGAGGCCGACTTCAACGACGCCGACGTCACGTTCCTCCAGATGATGATCCCGCACCACGAGCAGGCCGTCGACATGGCCGAACTCGCCCAGGCACAGGGCGCTGACCCCGAGGTCATCGATCTCGCCGGTCAGATCGCCGCGGCGCAGCAGCCGGAGATCGACGAGATGACCGGACTGCTCGAAGCATGGGGCGAGCCCACCGAGATGGAGGGCCACGAGGGCATGGACATGGGCGGCATGGCCACCGAGGAGCAGATGTCCGAACTCCAAGCCGCCCAAGGCGTCGACTTCGACAAGCTGTTCGTCGAACTGATGATCGCCCACCACGAAGGCGCCGTCACGATGGCCGAGGAGCACCACGCCGAGGGCCAGAACGCGGATGCCTCTGTGATCGCCGACGCCGTCATCGAAACGCAGACTGCCGAGATCGCTACCCTGCAAGAGATCCAGGCGCGGCTCTAGCCGCGCGGACTGGGAGTCGAGGCGGTGTTCATTGCCTCGCCTCCCAGCCCTTTGACCCCGCCGCTTGGCACCAAGGCGAAGATTCGGGCGGACATCCGCTCCCCGGGCTCGCGCGAGGAACCCCGGATATCTAACTACTATTCATCTTAGTAGAGTTGCCGGGGATCCATCTCAGGCGAAGGCGAGGGACGGGTCACCGATCCGAGCGGAGCCCTTCGGGAATACCACCGCGCGTGGAGCGGTTGAACCGGCTTGTCGTATACCCCCTAGGGGTATACTCTCTAGCTGAGAAGCAACCATACGGAAGGAGCCTCCAGTGAGCAGTCACCACGCCCATGGCGACGATGCGAGGCACCACGAACACCACGGCCACGAGACCGACCATGGCGATCACGCCCAGCACGCCGGCCATGGCGAGCACGAGGCACACGGGTCCACCGTCACGGCTGAGCAGCATGACGCCCACGGCGCGCACCAGGGACACTCAGCGCATGGCGGGCACGACAAGCACGCCGGCCACGACCCCGAGGCGTTCCGGCGCAAGTTCTGGCTCAGCCTGATCGTGACGATCCCGCTGGTCGTCACCAGCCACATGATCATGGACTGGTTCGGGTACACGCTCGAGTTCCCCGGCATGGACCTCGTCGGTCCCGTGCTCGGTACGTTCGTGTTCTTCTACGGCGGCTGGCCCTTCCTCGCGGGCGGCGTCCGCGAGATCCGCGACCGGGCGCCCGGCATGATGCTGCTGATCGCCACCGCAATCACCGTCGCGTACATCGCCTCGCTCGCAACCAGTCTCGGCCTGTTCGACCTCGAGTTCTGGTGGGAGCTCGGCGCACTGGTGACGATCATGCTGCTCGGCCACTGGCAGGAGATGAAGGCCATCGGCCAGGCCCAGGGCGCGCTCGCCGCGCTCGCGGCGCTGCTGCCCGACGAGGCCGAGCGCGTCGCCGAGGACGGCTCGACCGAGACCGTCCCCGCGTCCGAACTCGTGGTCGGCGACGTGGTCCTGGTCCGCTCCGGCGCTCGCGTCCCCGCCGACGGCGAGGTCGTCGGCGGCGAGGCCGAGATGGACGAGTCCATGATCACCGGCGAGTCCCGTCCCGTGCCGAGGCGGCCAGGCGACCGAGTCGTGGCCGGCACCGTCGCCACCGACTCGGCGATCCGCGTGCGCATCAACGCGGTCGGCGACGACACCGCCCTAGCCGGCATCCAACGGCTCGTCTCGCAAGCCCAGGAGTCCCGCGGACGCGGTCAAGTCCTCGCGGACCGGTTCGCGGCCCTGCTGTTCTACATCGCCATGGCCGCCGGCGTAGCCACGTTCGCGGTCTGGTCGCTGCTCGGCGAGCCGAGCACGGCGGTCGTCCGCACCGTCACGGTCCTGGTCATCGCCTGCCCCCATGCGCTCGGCCTGGCGATCCCGCTGGTCGTCTCGATCACCACGGCCGTCTCGGCCAAGGCCGGGATCCTGGTGAAGGACCGGCTCGCGATCGAGCGGATGCGCACTGTGGACGCCGTCCTGTTCGACAAGACCGGGACGCTGACCAAGGGCGAGCACACCGTCGCCGGCGTCAGTGGAACCGAAGGGGCCGACCGGGACGAGGTGCTGCACCTGGCCGCGGCCGTCGAGTCCGACTCCGAGCACCCGCTCGCCCGCGCGATCGTGGCCCACCACGGCCACGAGCACGGCGAAGGCGCCCGCGCCTCCGACTTCCGTTCGCGCACCGGCAAAGGCGTGGAAGCCGCGGTGGACGGCAAGCGGTACGCGGTCGGCGGACCGGCGCTGCTGCGCGAACTCGGCGTCGAGGCGCCCGGCGAGCTGCGGGGCGACATCGACACCTGGTCGGGCCGGGGCGCGACGGTGCTCTACCTGATCGCGCTCGATGGCGAGCCGAAGGTGCTCGGCGCGATCGCGCTCGAGGACGAGATCCGGCCCGAGGCGAAGCAGGCCGTCGCCGACCTGCGCGCCCAGGGCGTGAAGACGATCGCGATGATCACCGGCGACGCCAGGGCCGTGGCCGAGGCCGTCGCCGCCGATCTCGGGTTCGCCGAAGGCGACGAGGTCTTCGCCGAGGTGCTGCCCGCCGACAAGGACCAGGCCGTCGCGGACCTGCAGGCCCGCGGACTGCGGGTGGCGATGGTCGGGGACGGCGTCAACGACGCCCCCGCGCTGGCGCGGGCCGACGTCGGCATCGCGATCGGCGCGGGCACCGACGTGGCGATCGAGTCCGCCGGGGTGGTCCTGGCGTCCTCGGACCCGCGCGGGGTCGGCGGCGTGCGGCGGCTCTCGAAGGCGAGCTACCGCAAGATGATCGAGAACCTCGGCTGGGCGGCGGGCTACAACATCGTCGCGATCCCGCTCGCGGCCGGCGTGCTGGCCGGCATCGGGATCACGCTGAGCCCTGCGGTCGGCGCGGTGCTGATGTCGGCCTCCACGATCGTGGTCGCCCTCAACGCGCAGCTCCTGCGCCGGGTGCGGCTCACGCCCGACGCCGAATAGCCGAAGGGGCCGCAGGCCAGGAGATGGTCTGCGGCTCTTCTCAGGTCAGCCCGGTCTTCTCCCTGGTGCGGATGGCCAGGACGACATGACCCCTTCTCACTTCTGTACTCGCAGCTTCTGCTGAATTGCCTTGAGCGTTTCGGCCGACCGCAACTGGGTGGCCTCATATAGGGCAATGGCATTCGGATCTACGGCGCGCACCCAGGCGTCGTTGCCATCGAGGTTCCACCAGTGGCCGGCGTACTTGACTGTCATGTCGAGGATCGGAGAGAGCGGGATGACTTCCCGGTCGAGCCAGTGCTTTCGCATTTCAGTGGCCGTCATGACCTTCGGCAGACGGTGGGCTGGCAGCTCGGTCTGGGAGGGTCGACGGTTCATTGTTGTCCTCCCGTCGAGCCTTGGCGGTGGGACGGTCCTTGCTGCTGTTGGGGCGAGGGAGGGGCGTGGGGATCGATCTGATTGGCGTCGTGGAAGATCGAAGACGGACTGATGGATCGCTCGACTGAGAGGGGTACACGCTGCCCGGCGGCGAGGCTGACCTTGATGTCCTCGGCGAGGAGGTGTTTGGCGGTGTCGATGCCGGTCTTCTGGTCGGTTTCCGTGCAGGCGAGTCGGGCCACGAAAGCGGCGTCGGGTTCGATGTAGTTCGGCGGGTTGTCCCCGAGGCCGACAGCGATCTCACGGGCCTTGGCGATTTGCCAGACCAGGCTGATGTCGGTGGTGAAGTCGCCGTCCCAGCCGGCGGAGGCGACGGCTTCGTAAGCGACGCGGCAGCGGAAGTCCTGGACGGCCTCGGGCGGGACGATACCCACGAGAGTCTTGGCCTGCTCGGGGTAGGCCATCAGGGCGGCGACGAGAAGTTCTTCGTGGCCGGTGCGGGTCGCGGCCTCGGGGGCGATGGCAGCGACGGCCTGATCGGGCCAAGGGGTGTCAAGGAGGCTTTGATAGAGGTCGGCGTGGCGGGCGTTGAGCCGCGGCGTATCCGCGTCTTGCCCTTCGCTCGAAGCAAGTGCACTTGCGGCGTATGCGGCGAGGTCGCGTTGCGTGCTGCCGTCAAGGACCATGCTGACGTAGAAGGGCAGCTCGGTCTCGGCGGGTGCGTCGAAGCGGAGTCGTTCCAACCGTTCGGCGTCAAGGCCTGGGGCGTCAAGGCGTTCGGCGGCCGCGCGGGTCAAGTCGGGGCCCTGCAGGTCGGGTTGTTCGCGGTGGAGGTCCTTGACGACCTGGTAGACCGCGGCGTACCCGGGGTGGGAAATGTCGCGAGCCTCGATCGCGTCGACTGCAAGTTCGGGACGGGCCAGGACGGCGGCGAGGTAGCGGCGCTCGGCCTCGGTTATCAGTGTCGGCATCGGTGGTGTTCCTTAGCGTTCGGGCCCAGCGGCGGCCAGGTTGTCGAGGCGTCGGTGCATCTCGGGGTCGGTGATCTTCACCCAGTCGCCGGTGTCCGTGTCGCGCGTCCACCAGTCGCCGAAGGATCGGACGTGATCGCTCTCCGGGCCATCGATGCCTCGCGCGGATCCCAACTCGAGGCGGCGGGCCATTTCTGCAACGGCAAGGCGCGGTGCCCGATTCTGGTGCGACAGTTCGCTGCTCATTGGTGCGTCGATGCCGCAACGGGGATCAGTCTCGAGCCAACGGGCCTTCAGGTCGGTCTTTGAGCGCTCGGCCAAACGTCGGCCACCACCATGTTCGGCTGCGCACCGCTCGGCGTAGAAGGTCAACTGGCTGCAACCCACACACGCAGACCTAGACCGCTACCGCGAACTCCTGCAAACCCACTACCCCGAAGCCAACCTCGACATCCAGACCGCGCTCCATACGCGACCGGTCGCCCTCCGCGCCAACTCCGCACACAATGTCGAGACCACCCGTCCACTCGACCGCTATCGGGAGGAGGTGACCGCCGTACTCGGCGAGGACATCGGTGGCCGGGTCACCCGCGAGCAGGCGTGGCCTGCGGTCATCGGATCTCTGCGCCGCACCGAGGAAGCCGGGCAACGCTCCTCCGAAGCGCTCCGTCGTGCCGCCGCGCAATGCGATTTCGATGGCCTCGACTCGATCGCGCAGAATCTCGCCTGGCGCATTGAACGCCAAACCCGCTTGATCGAACTCGATCCCACCCACACCGGCCAAGCCTGGCCCGCCCTCGCCTGGACTGCGAAAGCCTGGGAGGCCGCTGGCGGCGACGCCACCGAACTCATCGATGAGCTCGCTCCCGGCCGCGCCCTCGCCGATCTCGCCCTCGAGGCGGGCTACGAACTCACCTGGCACCAACGCACCCAAGCGATTCAGAACGCCGCACACCCACTCCCCTGGGCTAGCGCTCCGAACTCGATCCACCACAGCGAAGCCGTCCCCGTCGAACTCCGCAACTACCTCGACCATGTCGCAACCGCAATAGCTGCGCGCGTCGATCAACTCAGCGACCATGCCACCACCGAACGACCCGCTTGGACCCAAGCTTTCGGTGAGAGCCCGAGCGACGAAACAACGTACGACCGCTGGCGAAGTGCCATCGCCCTCACGGCCGCACACCGCGACCAGATACGCGTCGAAGCCGACGACCCGAACCACCCCTTCGGCCCTTATCCCGAAACCGGTCGAGCCGGACACCGTTCTTACTGGGCTGCAGCGAGTGCTGCTCTCGCGATTGACGTACCCGATGCGCTCAATCCGCGGACCGGCTTGGCCGACTCCGTCGACCAGCATCTCGCCCAAGCCATCGCACTCGACATCTACAAGGCGCTTCCGGCCTCAGGACGCGAAGCCGTTCAAGAAACGCTCGCAAACCGTCTCGGCCCCGCCTGGATGAGGTTCGCTCCCGACACCGAAATCGCGATCACCCAATCGGTTCCCGCAGAGAACCTGCTCGCTGCCCTCGCCGAACATCGCCTGCTCAGTCCGGAGATGGCGGCGGCTCTCCAGATCACCACGCCCTACCTCGGCTCACAGGAGCTTCAACCCAATGAAGTCGGCCAGGAATCGCCTTCGGCCATCGCCGCTGCCCACCCGCCAATGAGCTTCGCGATACGAAGGGAAACGGTCACATCACCCCGCCTTTAGGAGGCCGAGTCGACGGAAGTCGGCCTCCCGCCAACGGATGCCCCTGAAGTGTCGGCAGGGTCTGGAAGCATGGCCTCATGAGCAACGATGCTGATCCTCCCCACGCTGCGGTGGCGCTTGAGTACATCTCGCCGGAGGAACTCGAACTGGATCCCGCCAATCCCGTCGGGCCTGAGTTGATGATGTGGTGCTCACTGGTTCTCGGCGCAGTGGCGCTAGATCCATCTCGCACCCTTCTCGTCATCAGCGGCGATTTCGTTGCGTCGGTTCGTGATCGGCTTGAACCGGGTCTTCGCGAGAAATACACGACCGTGCGGAACGACGGTACAGTCGGAGCGAAAACCATGGCAAGACCAGATGGCAGTGTTCATGTCGTGATCCCTGCTGACTGGTTCAAGGCCGCGCTGATCGTGGATGAACCCGAACAGTTCGAGTCCATCGTCAAGCGAACCATCGCACACGAGGCGTTCCATGTCGCCATGATTCAGGCTGGCGAGGCGGAAAGCCTGTTCGAATCGGAACCTCACGCTCGCCGAAATTTCCTGGTCTCGGCTGAAGAGGTCATTAGCGAGTTCAGAGCAGAGACTGCCGTTGCTCCGGAACTGCGAGCAGGCGACGTCCCGTGGGACACGATCGAAGCTCTTCGGAGCCTCCGAGCTTCGTTGGCGCGCATCGCCGCTGAGTACCAAGTACACGGAGATGAAAATGCTCTTGAGCAGGGCATCTTCCATGAGTGCCACATCGCGTGGAAGGTCCTTGCCTTGGTAGCCCTCGAGCTTCGTGACTTCGAGACAGGGGCGATCGGTACTCCCCCTGAATCAGTCACCTCCCACTACTTGTGGCTTCGGATGGCGGCAGACCAATGGGGCCCGTTCACGGACATCCTCGCCACGGTGCCACCCGGCTCACATAGGATCGGCCGCTCCACGCTTTACAGCAGAGCGGCCGAGCTGGCTGACGTGCTCAACGACTGGCTGAAACTTCTAGGGTTCCATTGGGTGGATCTTGAGGACGGCCATTCATTCACAGTCCGTTCATGGGACTTGCTCCGTCCGGAGGACGGCAGGTAGCCCTAGACCTCTGAGCGTCCCGCGACCGCGGCATCTTCGAGCGCGGTGAGGTAGCGCTCGGCGTCGAGCGCGGCCGCGCCGGTGCCGGCGGCCGTGACCGCCTGCTGGTAGGTGTGGTCGACGAGGTCGCCCGCGGCGAACACGCCTTCGATGTTCGTGCGGGTCGAAGGGGCGGCCACCTTCACGTAGCCGGACTCGTCGAGCTCGACCTGGCCCTTGAACAGCTCCGAGCGCGGGTCGTGGCCGATCGCGATGAACA
>NZ_JAPZVR010000002.1:0-74973 GCF_027622855.1 Glycomyces algeriensis
CCCCCCCCCCCGCCCCGGCCCTTGCGCCGCTTACGAAGTCGTCACGGACTCCCGGTCGGCGTGCGGGTGGCGGCGTTCCAGCGCCGCGCCCTCCACGTCCACATCGGGCAGCAGGCGGTCGAGCCACTTCGGCAGCCACCAGACCTTGTCGCCGAAGAGGTGCATGAGCGCCGGGATGATGAGCATCCGCACCAGGAACGCGTCCACGAGCACGCCGAAGGCCAGCGCGAACCCGATGGGCCGGATCATCGCCGAGTGCGAGAACACGAACCCGCCGAAGACGGCGATCATGATGATCGCGGCGGCGGTCACGACCGAGCGCCCGGCGCGCAGGCCGTGCACGACGGCCAGGCGCGCGGGGACGCCGTGGGCGTAGGCCTCGCGCATCCCCGAACCCAGGAACAGCATGTAGTCCATGGCGAGCCCGAACAGGATGCCGACCAGGAGCGTGGGCAGGAAGTTCAGGATCGGCCCGGGGCTGTCGACGCCGAAGACGTCGGCGAGCCAGCCCCACTGGTAGATCGCGACCACGCCACCCAGGGCCGCGAAGTAGCTCAGGACGAACCCGAGGGTGGCGGCCACGGGCACGAAGATCGAGCGGAACACCAGGATGAGGATGAGCAGCGAGAGGCCGACGACGACACCGAGGTAGACCGGGAGCGCGTCCGAGAGCTTCTCGGAGATGTCGATGTTGCCGCTCGCGTTGCCCGCCACGCCGATGGAGTCGACGCCGTCGATCTCGAGGCCGCGCAGGGTGTGCACGAGCGCCTCGGTCGCCTCGCTGGTCGGGCCCGACTCGGGCAGGACCTGGAAGGCGGCGACGGTGCGGTCCTCGGAGGTGCCGATCGGCGCGACGGCGACGACGCCGTCCTGGTCGGCGACGGCCTGCGCGATCTGCAGCTGGGCGGCCTGCGCGGCGGCCTCGTCGGGGCTGCCGGGCAGGGTCGCGACGACGAGCAGCGGCCCGTTCTGGCCTTCGCCGAAGCGTTCGGCGACCGTGGCGTACGCCTGGTACTGGGTGGTGTCGTGCGCTTCGGAGGAGCCGTCGGGCAGGTTGAGGCGCATGTCCATCGCGGGGATCGCGACGACCAGGAGCGCGCCGATGCCCACGAGCACGCGCAGGAGCGCGCTCGGCGTGCGCATGGCCTTCACCTCGGGGCCGCCGGCGGTCCCGGGCGCCGGGTGCTCGGCGTCGAGGGCGGCGCGTTCGGAGCGGCGCAGGATCCTCATGCCCGCCAAGGAGAGCAGGGCCGGTATGAAGGTGACGGCGACGAGGACCGCGACGGCGACGCACAGCGCGCCGACCGAGCCCATGAGGCCGAGGAACGGGATGCCGGTGACGTTCAGGGCCGCCAGCGCGATGAGGACGGTGGCCCCGGCGAAGACGACGGCGTTGCCGGAGGTGCCGGTGGCGAGGGCGATCGACTCGTCGAGGTCGTAGCCCTCCTTGAGCTGGCGGCGGTGGCGGTTGACGATGAACAGCGCGTAGTCGATGCCGACGGCGAGGCCGAGCATGAGGCCGAGGACCGGGGTCACCGAGGCCATGTCGATCACGCCGGAGAGCGACATCGTGGTCATGGCGCCTACGCCGACGCCGACGAGAGCGGTGAGCAGCGGCAGCGCCGCGCCGATGAGCGTGCCCAGCATGACGATCAGGGCCACGGCCGCGACGACGAGGCCGACGACCTCGCCGGCGCCGAAGACGCTCGGCACTGATTCGAGCATGTCGGAGGAGTAGTCGGCCTCGACGCCGTCGATCGGGTCGTCGTCGAAGAGGTCGGTGACCGAGGCCTTGGTCTCGGGGGTGACCTCCATCTGCGGTTCGGTGAAGGCGATGGAGACGACGGCGGCGCTCCCGTCTGCGGAGACCAGGGTGATGCCCGAGGCGAGGTCGAGCAGGGTCGCGCCCTGCTCGAGCGCGGCGGACTGGGCGTCGAGTTCGGCGAGCCCGGCGTCGACCTGGGCCTGCTGGGCGTCGAGTTCCGCGGAGTCCCCGGCCTGCTCGCGGGCGAGGTCGAGCTGGTCCTGCGCGGCGTCGAGTTCGGCTCGGGCCGTCTCGATCTGGGTGCGCCCGTCCGCGATCGCCTGCGCCTGGGCGGCGCGTTCGGCCTCGGTCGCGAACGGGTCGACGGCGGTCTCGACGCCGTCGAGGTCGCCGGCGCGGGCGACGAGGTCGCTGATCTGCGCCTGCTGCTCCGCGCTGAACGGCTCACCGCTTGCGGTGCTGAGGACGATGGTGCCGGTGCCGCCCGCGGCGGCGGGGATGGCGTCCTTGAGCTGCTCCGTCACGGCCTCGGTGGGCGTGTCCGGGATGGAGAACGCGGTGGTGAGCGTGCCGCCGAAGAGGGCGAACGCGGCCGCGGCGGCGGCCAGGAGCAGTGCCCAGGCGGCGATGACCGTCTTGGCGCGGCGGGCGCACCAGCGGCCCACGCGGTACAGGAATTCAGCCATGTCGGCCTTTCGGGTTGCTGAGGATCGGTCAGGCTTCGGGTTCGCGCAGGACGGCGACGAGGTGATCGAGCAGGTCGTTCCAGACCCGGCGGGAGGCGGCGGTGTCGGTGCCGCCGGTGGCGGCGGTCCAGCGCTCGACGAGGCCGAGGAGGCCGCCGCAGAAGGCGGAGACGAGGAGGGCGACCTGGAGCGCGTCGGCGCGCGGGTGCCGCTTGGCGATCGAGGCCGACATCCGCTCGGTGAAGAGCGCGACGGCCCGCTGCATGAGCACGGCCCCGCGTTCGGACTGCTCCTCAACGGTGCCGCCGAGGACTTCGATGAGGTAGGCGACGGTGGGCACGAGGTGCTCGGCCGAGCCCGCCGCGGCGAGGTCGCCGAGGACCGTCGCGTCATCGCCGGAGGCGCTGGCGGCTTCGGCCTCCATGGCGTCGACGATGTCGACGAGCATGCGCCCGGCCGCGGCGGTGACCGCGGCTTCGAGAGAGTCGAAGTGGTTGAACACGGTGCGGCGCGAGACGTCGGCGGCGGCGGCCAGCTCGTCCACGGAGAAGTGGGTGGAGCGGCGCTCGCGCATCAGGGCCGCGGCGGCGTCGAGGATCGCCTTGCGGCTCCTGGCCTTCAAGGCGGCGCGGCGGTCGACGGGCGCGGGTGTCGCGGACATGGTGATTACACTAAGTGCAACGACGCACGCAGTGCAAATACTTGACGCGTGGTTCCGGCCACAGCGGCGAGTGGTGCCGGAGTGCGGCTGCCAGAACCGACGTCGAGGAGCCGGCGGGCGACATGCTCACACGACCTCGTCACCGAGCCGCCGCGCACGCGCACCCTCGTGCCCCCCGACCTGCTCGCACTCGAAGGCCCCTGAACCCGGATCGGACCTGACCGGCGACATGCCTGCACCGCGTCGTGGAGAATGCTGGCATGCTCATCGCCGTCCAGATCCTCGCCGGCCTCGCCGGCCTCCTGCACGCCTACATCTGGGTCATGGAGTCCCTGCGGTTCTCCGATCCGAAGGTGCACCGCGGCGTATTCCGGGTAGCCGCCGAAGACGTGGAGGCCGTCCGGCCCTGGGCGTTCAACCAGGGCTGGTACAACCTGTTCCTCGCGATCGGGGCCCTCGTCGGCGTCGCGGTCGTGAGGTCCGAAGCGGCCGTGGGCATGACGCTCATCGTGTCCGCGTGCGGCTCGATGCTCGCCGCGGCGCTCGTCCTGGTCCTGACGGACCGGTCGATGGCCCCGGCAGCGCTGAAGCAGGGCCTGCTCCCGGCGCTGGCCCTGCTGTTTTCCTTGGCGCTGCTGTAGGGCGGCGCGATAATCTGGCGTTCCCCTCGGCGAGAATGGAGAGCGAAGTGGACGATCGGCGATTGGTGAAGGTCTCGAAGTACCTCTCGCGGCACCTGCGCCACGAGCCCGAGCGGATCGGGATCGAGCTGGACGAGCACGGCTGGGTCGAGGTCGACGTGCTGCTCAAGGCCCTCGCCGACCGGAACTTCCAGGTCACCCGCCAGGAGCTGGAAGAGGTCGTGGCCCGCAACGACAAGCAGCGGTTCGCCATGCGGGACGGCAGGATCCGGGCCAACCAGGGCCACACCGTGGACGTGGACCTCGATCTCACCCCGGCCGTGCCGCCGCCCGTGCTCTACCACGGGACCGCCGGCGGCTTCGTCGCGACGATCCGCGAAGAGGGCATCAAGGCCATGGACCGGCACCACGTGCACCTCTCCCCCGACCGCGAGACGGCGGTCAAGGTGGGCTCGCGGCGCGGCAAGCCCGTGATCCTCGTGATCGACGCCAAGCGGATGGCCGGAGCGGGCCACACGTTCTACAAGTCCGAGAACGGCGTCTGGCTCACCGACCACGTCCCCGCCTGGGCCGTCATGTTCCCCGGCTGAACGGTGAGGCGCCCGGGGCCGCCTCCACGCGTGGAGGCGGCCCCGGGCGTTCGCGTTCCTAGCCGATGGCGACCGGGACCGGTTCGGCCGCGCCGGCCGTCTTGCGGGTCTTGATGACCGTGATGGCGATGACCAGGGCCGCCGCCGCGAGGCCGGCGGCGATGCCGTACCCGAGGCGGAAGCCGCCCGTGAGGGCCTCGGCCTGCGCCGAGCCGCCGTCGAGGAGCGTCCCGGTGCGGGCCGAGACCGCGGTGCTGATGACCGCGAGGCCGACCGCGCCGCCGACCTGCTGGGCGGTGTTGAACAGGCCGGAGGTGACCCCGGCGTCCTCGGGCTTCGAGTCGGCCATGCCGAGGGTCATCAGTGCGGGCATCGCCAGGCCGAAGCCGAGCGGCGCGGTGATCATGCCGGGCAGGACGTCGACGAGGTAGTTGCCGTCGGCCCGCATCTGGGCGAAGAGGATGAAGCCGACGACCATGAGCGAGAGGCCGGCGAGCACCATCGGGCGGGCCCCGAAGCGGGTCAGGAGCCGCGGGGCGAGCGCCATCGAGACCACCGCGATCACGATCGGGGCGGGCAGGAACGCCAGGCCCGCCGCCAGCGGCGCGAACTCGAGGACCTGCTGGAGGTAGAGGACTGTGAAGAACATGAACCCGAAGGCCGCGCCGACCATGAGCGACTGCGAGAGGTTCGCCCCGGCCACGTTGCGGGAGAACAGGATGCGCAGCGGGATCAGCGGCGAGGCGGCCTTCGCCTGGCGGACGAAGAACCCGGCGAGCAGCGCGATCGCGAGGGCGCCCATGCCCAGGGTGCGGGCCGAGGTGAGGCCGTACCGCTCGGTCTCGATCAGGGTGTAGACGGCCAGCATCAGGCCGGAGGTCACCAGGGCCGCGCCGATCACGTCCGCCCCGGCCTTCAGGCCGATGCCGCGGTCGGCGGGCAGGAGCTTCCAGGCCATCGCGGCCACGATGAGGCCGAGCGGGAGGTTCACGTAGAAGACCGATTCCCAGCCGAGGGTCTCGGTGAGCACGCCGCCCACCACGCTGCCAGCGGCGCCGCCGCCGGCGGAGGCGAAGCCGTAGACGCCGATGGCCTTCACCTGGTGCTGCGGTTCGGGGAAGATCGTGACGATCATGCCCAGGAGACCGGCGGCCGTGATGGCGCCGCCGACGCCCTGCACGAAGCGGGCGGCCAGCAGGAAGCCCTGCGAATCGGCCAGCGCCGCCGCGACGGAGGCGAGGGTGAAGAGGGCCAGTCCGGCGAGGAACACCTGCTTGCGGCTGACGAGGTCGCCGAGCCGGCCGGCGAGGAGCAGCAGGCCGCCGAAGGGGATCACGTAGGCGTTGACGGTCCACACGAGGTTCGCCTGGCTGAACGCGAGGTCCTCGCGGATGGCCGGGAGGGCGATGCTGACGATGTTCTGGTCCAGGACGATCATGACCTGGGCGGCCGCGAGTGCGATCACCGCGAGCCAACGGGTGCGAAGGCTCTGCGCTGCAATGGGTGACATCGGGTTCTCCTGTTGGGACGGCTCGGAAGCTCAGCTAGGGGAACGTTTTGTTCCTGGGGTAATCATGTGTTCCAATGGAGCGATCCGTAAGAAGGCACTTTCATGTGCCAGGGGGTACAGGGATGTTCCTGTCCAGGTCGACCGGCCTTTTCCCTGCATGTGACGTGCGACATAGGCGCCCCTGGTCTCGGCCCGAGGCGCCGCACCGCTGCTGAGGAGTGGACCGATGAACGACGACGACTGCGTCCTGCCGAAGTCCGACGTGCAGGCCGAGGCCTGCCCGATCGTCCAGATCATCGACCGGGTGGCGGGCAAGTGGTCGGTCTCGATCCTGGTCGCGGCCATCCGGAAGCCGGTGCGCTACACCGAGCTCGAGCGCTCGGTCCCCGGCATCAGCCGCCGGATGCTCACCCTGACCTTGCGGAACCTCGAACGGGACGGCCTGCTCGAGCGCACCGTCTACCCGACCGTGCCGCCGAAGGTCGAGTACAGCGCGACCCCGAGCGCGCGGGAGCTGTACGGGCACCTGACGGGCCTGCTCGATTGGGCCGAGCGCCACCAGCCCGAGATCATCGAGGCCCGGAAGGCGTACGACGAGCAGGCGCTCGCCGCGTGAAGCACAGGCGAGCAGGCGCTCGCGACTTGAGGCACAGGCGAGCGGGCGCTCGCCGCGTGAGCGCATGAAGCGAAGGAAGCACCGCCGCACTCGCACCCTTAAGCGCTTCATCGTCGTCGGGCGCACACCGCCCGGCGCGTGGCCCGTGGAAGTGGGGATCCACCCCGCCGGCCGCGACTCCGTCCTCTCGTTCTCGGAGGGGCCGCATCAGATCAACGCGGGGGGCCTGGTCCACGTCGCGAACGTCCTCGACGAATCGCGGACCGGCGTGCATCCGCTGTTCGCGAGGCAGTTCGACGCGACGGGACTGCACTGGCTCGTGCCGCTGCTCGTCCGCCTCCACGGCGGCGAGGACGTGGAGGGCGAGATCACGGCGGCCTACCGGGAACGGCACGGCGGGCCGCCCGAGCGGAGGGACTGACCCCGGTCAGGGCGTGCTCTCCTTGCGGCTCACGCGAGTTCGGCGAGGAGCGCCCGGTGGAGGTGCGGGGCGGCGGCGAGGACCGAGAGGGCCCCGTCGCCGTAGTCGACGCCGTCGAGGTCGGTGACGAGCAGGCCGGCCTCGCGGCAGATCACGGTCCCGGCCGCGACGTCCCACAGGTTGACGCGTTCGTGGAAGACCGCGTCGACCCGGCCGGCCGCGAGCCAGCACATGTCCAGGGCGGCGGTGCCGAGCATGCGGATGCGCTGCACCTTCGGCACGATCCGCTGGAGGGTGGCGAGGCGGCGGAGGTTGCGCTTGTCGGCGTCCGGGCCGACCGAGAAGTCCCCCATGGCGACCACGGCCTCGGCGAGCTCGGCCGGGCCGGTGGAGTGCAGCGCCTGCTTGTTCAGGGCCGCGCCGTGGCCGAGCGCGGCGCTGAAGCGCTCTTCGGACATCGGGGCGTGGACGACGCCGACCACCGGCATCCCGTTGCGCACCAAGGCGAGTGAGACGCCGAACATGGGCGAGCCGTGCGCGAAGTTGATGGTTCCGTCGATCGGGTCGAGCACCCATTCGTAGTGCGACTCCGTGTCGCCGGTGCGGCCCCGCTCCTCCCCCAGCAGCGGGATCGCCGGGGTCTCCCGCTCGAGGAAGGCGCGGACCGCGTCCTCGGCGGCGTAGTCGAGGTCCGTGGCGAAGTCCCGGTCGCCCTTGCCGCTGATGGAGCGCTCGCGCCCGATCCCCTCCCGGATCACCGCGACGGCCGTCTCGGCCGCCCGCTCCGCCGTGCCCAGGAATTCCAGCAGCTCGCTCATTATGCAGTTCCCGCCTTTGCTCGACCCACCCCGAAGGATTTCATCCTAAAGGTGCAAGACCATGCGGCACTTGGACTCCCAGTGCGACGTTCTGCCTGATTTCTCCGGCCCGCCCGGCACGAGGGGCCGGTGCGGCCCGGAGTGCGGGTCGCACCGGCCCGTTCCCGTCAGCCGGTCGGCAGCCACACGCGCATGGACGCCGGACCCCTGGTCGCCCTGCGGTGGAACGGGATCAGCGCGACCTCGGCGGCCTTCCCCTCTTCGTCCGGTGTGGCCGGTCCGTAGGGCCAGGCGCCGTCGCGGTCGTGCACCTGTGCGGCGACGTAGACGCGGCCGTCCCGTTCGACCGGCGCGACCGAGGCGTCGACCGTGAGTTCCGCCACGTCCGCGCCGCCGGGCAGGTCCCACGACTCCGCGCACAGCACGACCGGGCCGCGTTCGACCGCGGCGCAGCCGCGCACGGCGTCGATGCGCGGGTCCGGCACGGTCCATCGCGCGGCCACCGGTAGGTGCAGGCGGATCTCGTCGCCGGGCGCGAAGGCCGCGGTGACCGTGGCCGCGGCGCCGGCCTCGACCCCGCGGACCGCGCCGTCGGGACCCGTGACGCTCGCGCCCTCGGCCCACATCGGCACCCTGAGCGAGACGGTGCGTTCACTGCCCTGGTTGGCTTCCACCCGGACCACCACAGTGCCGTCGTCCGGGTAGGCGGTCGCCACGGTGAGCGCGAACCGCGAGCCGGCCACGACCGTGTCGATCGATGCCGGAGCGTACTGGTGGATCTGCACCCCGGACTCGTCGGCCGTCGCCAGGTACACCGCGAACTGCGCGAACGTGCGGGCCAGGTTGGTGGGGCAGCACGACACGTCGTACCACGGCGCGCGCTGCCCGCCCGCCGCCTGGTGCGGGAGGGCACCGTCCGAGGGCGGCGCTTGGTCGACGGTGCGCACGTGGAGCGGGTTGGCGTAGAAGAACGACCGCCCGTCCGGGGCGGCGGCCCCGGAGAGGACGTTCCACGCGACCCGCTCGATCAGGTCGCCGTAGCCCGTGTCGCCGGTGGCGAGCATGAGCCGCCACGCGGTCATGACGGCCGCGACCCCAGCGCAGGACTCCGAGTAGGCCCGGTCCGGCGGCAGCGCGAAGTCCGGCCCGAAGGCCTCGTCGATGTAGCGCGAGCCCATGCCGCCGGTGAGGTGGGTGCGGCGCCGCACGGTGGCGTCCCATTGGCGCCGAACGGCTTCCAGCAGCTCCTCGTCGCCGGTGTCGACGGCGACGTCCACCGCCCCGGCCGCGAGGTACAGCGCCCTGACGGCGTGGCCGCGCAGCACCTCGGCCTCGCGCACCGGCACGTCGTCCTGGTAGTAGGCGCGGCCGAAGCCGCCGTCGCCGAGCGTGTGCGTGCCGCGCCGCTCGATGAAGCGCCGTGCCTGCTCCAAGTATCGGGGTTCGCCGGTGGCGCGGGCGAACTCGGCCAGCGCCGCCTCGATCCCGGCGTGCCCGCAGACCTTCTCGACGCCGCCGCGGCCGAACACCTCGCACACGTGGTCGGCGGCGCGGCGGCACAGCCGGGTGAAGTCGTCCTCGCCGTGGCAGCGCAGGCGCGCGACCCCGGCCTGGAGGAGGTGGCCGTAGCAGTAGAGCTCGTGCCCCCATTCCAGTTCGGAGTAGCGCGGCGCCTGGCCGGGGTGGCCGAACATGGTGTTGAGGTAGCCGTCCTCCTCCTGGGCGGCGGCGACGGCGGCGGTGAGGCGGGTGAAGTCGGCTTCGAGCCCGGGGTCGCCGGTGCGGCCGATCTCCCAGGCCATGGCCTCGGCGAGCTTGTAGACCTCGGAGTCGGAGAACTCGCGTCCGGCCCGGTCGAAGGGCGCACCGGTGGCGGCCCGGGTGAAGTTGTCGATCCAGCCCAGTCGCTCCAGCCAGTTCAGGCAGTGCCCGATGGTGTTGGCGGCGTTGACGGCCTGGCGTTCACCCCAGTGCCCGCCGGTCAGGCGGACCTCGTGGAGGCCGAGCGGGCGCAGGGTTCCGCGCCCGGGTACGACGGGTGTCGTCATCCTTTGATCGCTCCTGACATGAATCCGCGGACGTAGTGGCGCTGGAGGAGTGCGAAGAGCACCAGGCAGGGCAGGGCCATGACGACCACGCCGGCCTGCGTGGCGCCGAAGTCGACGGCGCCCATCGACTGCTGGCGCAGGTTGGCGATGGCCACCGGCAGCACGGCCTTGTCGGCCTCGCTGACGAGGATGAGCGGGGCGATGAAGTCGTTCCAGGCGGCGAGGAACGAGAACAGCCCCACGGTGACGAGCCCGGGCCACACGGCGAACAGCATGATCCGGGTGAGGACGCCGAAGGTGCCGGCGCCGTCGCACATCGCGGACTCCTCGATCTCCTTGGGCACGGCCTCGAACGAGATGCGCATCATGAACACCGCGAACGGCAGCTGGTAGAGGGTGAGGACGAGCGCGAGCCCGGTGAGGCTGTTGCGCAGGCCGAGGTCGCCCAGCATGGAGTACAGCGGGATGAGCAGGGTCGAGTACGGGACCATGAGGATCGCGAGGGTCACGATGAACAGGGTGTCCTTGCCGCGGAACGTGAACCGCGCGAACGCGTACCCGCCGAGGACGGCGAGCGCGAGGGTGAACGCGACGGTGAGGACCGAGACGTACGTGCTGTTCCACAGGTAGCGGCCGAGTCCGGCGTCGTATTCGAGGAGGCCGGCGTAGTTGCCGAGGCCGTAGCCGTCCTGCTGCCTGGTGGCCCCGGCGGGGGCGACCGAGGCGTAGCCGGTCCAGACGAGCGGGAACAGGAACAGGACGGCGAAACCCCCGGCGAGCACGTAGTACGAGGTGCTCCAGAGCTTGGGACGCATCAGGTGTCCTTTCTGAGGGCGCGGAGCTGGCCGATGTTGACCACGACGAGCGCGGCGAGCACGACGACGGAGATCGCGGCGGCGGCCCCGAGGTCGAAGCGCTGGAAGGCCTCCCGGTAGATGAGCTGGACGACGGTGACCGTGGAGTTGTCGGGGCCGCCCTTGGTGAGGATGAAGAACTGGTCGAAGGCCAGGAGCGAGCCGGTGACGGACAGGATGAGGACGAGTCCGAGCGCGGGCCGCAGGAGCGGGACGGTGACGTGCCGGAAGGACTGCCAGCGGTTGGCGCCGTCGAGGCGGGCGGCCTCGTAGACGTCCGGCGGGATCGACTGGAGGCCCACGAGCAGGATGATCATGAAGAACCCGGCGAACTTCCACACGATGAGCACCACTGTGGACCAGAGGGCGGCCGTGGGGGTGCCGAGCCATGAGACCGGGCCGAGGCCGAGCGCCTCCAGGAGCGGGTCGAGCGGGCCGATGGCGGGGCTGTAGAACCCGAAGAACAGCAGCGACGCGGAGGCGAGCCCGAGCGTGGTGGGCAGGAAGTAGGCGGTGCGGAAGAAGCCGGTGCCCTTGCGGCGGTCGGCGACGATGAGCGCCAGGAGCAGCGAGAGTCCGATGAGGAGGACGACGACGATCCCGGTGTACTTGAGCGTGAAGCCCACGGCGGGCCAGAACAGCGGGTTGTCGGCGATCCCGGTGTAGTTGTCGGGCATGTTGAGGCCGAGGTCGCCGGCCAGCAGCGGCCAGTCGGACGCGGACATGCGTCCGACCAGCAGCAGCGGCGCGATGAAGAAGACCAGCACGAAGACCGCCACGGGGGCGGCGTAGAGGGCGCCGGCCAGCTTGCGCGAGTGTCGCATATGGAGTTGGTCCTGTCTTAGTTCGCCAGTGAGGCCGTGACGTCGCCGTTGAGGTCGGCGAGGTCGGCGCCCGCCTCGCCGTAGACCGCTTCGCGGACGAGCGGGAGCCAGGGGCCCTGCGGGTCGTTGAAGGTCTGGCCGAAGTTGAGCGAGTAGGGGGTGCGCCCGACCTGGACGAGGTCGTTCATGATGACGGCGTTCGGGTTGTCCGCGTAGTACTCGTTGTCGCCGAGGTCGGTGCGGGCCATGACGTCGCCGTTGGCGGCGAGGAGCTCGACCTGCTGCTCCTCCTCGAGGCTCCAGCGCAGGAAGTCCCACGCCTGGTTCGCGTGCTCGGAGTTGGCGCTGATGCCGATCGAGTCGCCGCCCACGAACGTGGACTGCCCGCCGGTGAGGCCCGGGATGGGGGCGACGCCGATGTCCAGGTCCTCGGGCATGAGGCCGAGCATCGTGGAGGGCATCGGCATGACGCCGATGTTCCCTTCGGGGAAGAGCGAGACCCAGGTCGCGCCGGTCTCCTCGTTGTGGCCGGGGGCGACCGCCCCGTCTTCGACGAGGCCGCGGTAGGTCGCGTACAGCTCCTGCGCCTCAGGGGAGTCCAGGAGTGAGGCGGTGCCCTCCTCGTTCATGACCTCGACGCCTTCGGCCCAGAGCGTGGGCCACCAGGTGAAGACGAAGCAGCCGCCGCAGTTGCCGCCGAAGAACGTGCCGTTCACGTCCCCGCCGAGCGCGTCCACGGCGCGGGCGTGCTCGGCGAACTCCGCCAGGGTGGTCGGCGGCTGCTCGGGGTCGAGCCCGGCCTGCGCGTAGAGGGCCTTGTTGTAGAACAGGACCGAGAGGTCGAGCGTGTGCGGCACCAGGTACTGGCGGTCGTCCACAGTGCCGACGTCGAGGTGCGAGGGCGCGAGGGCGTCCTTGAACTCGAGCGAGTCGATCCGGTCGGTGATGTCGAGGTAGGCGCCGGCGGTGGTGAAGTTCGGAGCGAACACGACGTCGAGCGCGAACAGGTCGGGGAGCTCCTGGTTGCCCGCGGCGGTGCCGACGCGGGTCTGGTAGTCGTCCGTGGGGATGACGGTGAGCTCGATCTGGTTCTCGTGGCTCGCGTTGTAGGCGTCCACCAGGGCCTGGGACTGGGCCTCGGTGGCGGCGCGCGTCCACATGGTCAGGGTGGTGCCGTCGTCGACGCCTTCGAGGACGACCTCGCCGCCGCCCTCGCCGTTCGGGCCTCCGTCGCCGCACCCGGCGGCCAGCAGGGCCGCGGCGGCCACCGCCGCCCCCGCGCGCACGGCCCGTGAGGGGCGCTTGTCCATTCGCATATCCGGTCTCCTCTGTGTAAGGGATCAAAGGGGTTCGGGCGAGGGCTGTCGCCGCCGCCGGTAGAGGTGGTACGGGTCGCGGTTCCCGAGGTGGAACGGCACGGAGCTCGACGTTCTCAGCAACGGTCTCCGGCTTGCGGGCCGCTGCTGTCCGGACCCGGAGGCCGCGGGGCGGCCCCCGCCGGGCTCGCGATGAGCCCGGCGGGAGCCGCGGACGCCGAGGCGCCCGCGCGGAGTGCATTGCGGCGGTTGCGATGCATCAAGCTCCCCTGGTCTGTACGACCTGCTGCATCGTCCCGTCGGCGTTGAAGTAGAGCGGGTCGATCGCGACCGAGCGGCGGAAGTTCCCGCCGCCCGGCGCGTCCGCGGTGTGGTAGACCATCCACCACTGGCCGTTGAACTGCTCGATCGCCGGGTGGTTGGTGGTCGCGGTGACCTGGCCGAGGACCACGCCCTGGTGCGTCCACGGCCCGGCCGGGCTCGCGGCGGTCGCGTAGCGGATGCAGGCGTAGGCCGAGCTGGTCACGCAGCCCGAGCCGCCGTTGGAGGCGTAGGCCATGTAGTAGGTGCCGTCGCGCTCGAACATCCAAGGGGCCTCCCAGAACTCGGTCAGGCCCTGGGGGGTCGTGACCGGGCCCGCGAGCGAGGTCATGTTCTGGTTGAGCCTCGCCATGCGCGGCTGCCAGTACGAGCCCCAGTACATGTAGATCTGGCCGTCGTCGTCGATGAACACCGTCGGGTCGATGTTGAGCGCCGAGGAGTTCGGCGTCGAGTCCGAGATCAGCGGGGCGCCGATCGCGTCGACGAACGGGCCGAGCGGGCTGTTCGACACCGCGACGCCGATGTTCATCCAGCCGTTGTCGGTCGCCCCGTCCACGGAGACGAACCAGTAGTAGCGCCCGTCCGGGCCCTGGACCACTTCGGACGCCCACGCGTTCGCCCCGGCCCACGCGAAGGTGGACAGGGAGAGCCGCGCGCCGTGCGAGGTCCACGCCGCCGGGTCGTTGTCGGGGGCCTTGGAGGAGAACACGTGCCACTCGTCCATCACGAAGGCCTGCTGGTTCGCGGCGGCCTCGTCGCGGCCCGAGTAGACGTACATGGTGTCGCCCACGACCAGGGTCGCCGGGTCGGCGGTGAAGACGTTCCTGACGATCGGGTTGCCCGCCTGCGCCGCCGAGCCCTGGCCCCAGACCTTCCATTCGAGGACGCCCACGGAAGCGGTGCCGCTCTGGAGGACCGCGCGGAGCGCGGTGGTGGTGACGGCGTTGAAGTTCGTGTGGTTGTACGCGTTCGCGGCCGTGCCGTAGGCGCTGGCGCCGCTCACGCCGGTCCAGGCCCCGTTGCTGAGGTACTCGATGCGCCAGCTCGCCGGGACGCGGACGCCGCCGGGGCCGGCGTTGAAGGAGTCGTCGAAGAAGTAGAGGTCCGAGGCGGACACGGTGACCGGGGACGCCCAGGTCAGCTGCACCCATTGCGAACCGGTCTGGGGCCAGGTGCCCCAGCGCGGGTTCTGGGCGTCGTTGGAGCCGGGCGGCTCGACCCCGTCGTTGACCACGGCGACGGACTCCCACGAGGAGGTGTAGGAGGCCGAGGCGGTCGCCGAGCGGGCGACGTTCACGGTCTGCTGGGCCTGCGCCGGGGTCGCGGTCTGGACGAGGGTCCAGGCCAGGGCCGCGGCGAGCGCGGCGGCGAACATGCGTCTGACTGCGTTGGGATGCATGGGAGGTCTCCTAGGTGCCGGTGGGAGATCAGCTGACGACGATGACGGTGGCTTCGGCGGCTATGGAAGTGCCGGCGATGGTGCCTTGGACGGTGAAGGTGCCGGGTTGGGCGTAGTCGGCCGGATCGACCGCCTCCCAGGTCACGGCGGTGCTGACGTTGTCCTTCGAGCCGTCGTTGTAGACGGCGGTGACGGTGGGCGGCAGCTGGGGCGCGGAACCGGCGACGGTGGTGACCGCCTCCGCTTCGAGCGCGGTGATCGCCACTTGGTCGTGGAGTCGCACATGGACGGTGGCCTGGGCGGGGAGGGCGAGGCCGGTGACGAGGCCGCCGACTTCGACATGGGTGGCGGGTTCGTCGACGTCGCCCGGGGTGAGCTGCTGCCAGACCACGGGCTGCTCGAGCCGGGTGCCGTCGGCGTACACGCAGGTCACCGTGGGCGGGAGGTCGGGCACGCTGCCGACGGTCGTGGGCTGGTGCACCGCGCGGACCTGTTGCGGCGCTTCGGCGAAGGCCTTCCATTCGAGGACGCCGACGCTGGCGCCGCCGCTCTGGAGGACCGCCCGGAGCGCGGTGGTGGTCACGGGCTCGAAAGCCACCTGGTTGTACTGGTCGGCGGCGGTGCCGTAGGCGTCGGTGGTGGTGACGTCCTTCCAGGTCTCGCCGTCGCGGTACTGGAGCCTCCAGGAGGCCGGGGTGCGGACGCCGCCGCCGTCGTCGAGGAAGTACATGTCGCTTGAGTCGACGCGGACGGGTGTGTCCCAGTCCAACTGGACCCACTGCTCGCCTTCCTCGGGCCAGGTGCCCCAGCGCGGGTTGCCGCCGTCGTTGGAGCGCGGCGGGTCGAGCCCGTCGTTGACCGCGGTGACGTTCTCCCACGGCGAGGTGTAGGAGGCGGTGGGCGCGGCGAAGAGGGCCGCGTTGGTGCGGTCGTCGGGTTCGGCGACCACGACATCCACTGTGGAGGTCGCTTCGGCGGTGCCGTCGCTCGCGGTCAGCTCAAGCGTGTAGGTGCCCGGCTCGGTGAAGGTGGCGATGGTGGCCGAGGCGGCGGGGTCCTCGAAGACGACCGCGCCGGGGCCCGCGGCCATGGACCACTCGGAGGTCAGGGCGCCGCTGAGCGGGAGGCCGTCGTCCTTCACGGTGCCGGTGAGGCGGGCCTGCATCGGCTGGCGGAACTGGAGGTCCTGCCTGGCGAGCGCGTACGGCGCGGTGTTCGCGGGCGGTTCGGCGCCGTGGCCGCTGTGCACCACTTGGACTTCCTTGAGCCCGGTGGCGTGGCCGTCCTGGTGGTCCATGAGGACGCGGATGCGGTCGGTGCTCACTTCGGGGAACTGCACGAGGTTGTAGTTGGCCTGCGGGACCGCGGGGGTCTTGGCCTGGTCCTCGATGGTCGCCCAGTCGGTGCCGTCGTGGTACTGGACCTGGTAGACGGCGGGTTCGGCGAGGCCGTCCACGGTTCTGTCGCGGTAGAAGTAGAGCCGGGCCTCATCGACTCGCACGGTGCCGCCGAGGTCCACTTCGTACCAGTCGGTGTCGTTGCCGGAACCGGCGCTGGACCAGTAGGGCGCGTTGACGGTGGTGCCGTCCACGGCGCCGGCGACGCTGCTGCCGTTCGCGGTGTGCGAGGCGGTGGCGGTGCGGCCTTCGGCGAGGTTCTCGGCGTCGCCTTCGAGGTCGGCGCCGGCCTTGTTGAACACATCGACCACGCGGCCGTCGAGCTCGACCTCCTCGGGGGCCGAGAGGTCCTTCATCTTCTTGCTCTTGAGGGTCTTGCCGCCTTCGGGGAGCGCCACCCTGCCGGTGTCGGGGTCCCAGACGGCGGGGACGAGGCTGTCGAGGGTGAAGGCGCGCTTGCCGTCGATGTAGACGGAGTACCCCTCGGGGATGCCCTGGTAGTGGACCTTGCCGTCACCGGGCCGGTCCCAGATGATGCTCAGGTCCGAGTCGCGGTAGCGGAGGTTGTTGACGGTGAAGTGGTCCCAGCCGATGTCGATCGGGGAGAGCTCCACTTTGTCGTCGGTGCGGGGGCGCAAGCCGGCCACGTCCTCCACATAGGTCCAGATGCTGGAGCCGAGGGTGGTGTGGTGGATCCAGGAGCGGTAGTCGATCGACTCGTTCGCGGGGTTCCAGTCGGCCCAGAACTCGTTCGCGTCCGGCCAGGCGGTGTCGCCGCCGATGTAGGTGGACCAGGCGTTCCAGTAGAGGAGCTGCTTGTAGTCCTCGGGCGTGATGGAGTCCTGGTCGTAGTCGCGGATCGCGGAGGAGAAGAGCCGGAACTGGACGGTCGAGTTGATCTGCGAGAAGTTGTTGGAGCCCGGATCGCCCTGCTCGGCGGCCTCGGCCTTGTCGGCCTGGTTGGCGGTGTAGAACGGGAAGACCGGGTACTGGTCCGGGTCCTCGAAGAGGCGGAGCGCGTCGGTGTACGGGGCCTCGTTCGGGATGGCGCCCACGGAGAACGGGTAGTAATTGTTGATCTCCTTCCACGGCACGTGGTCGCCGGATTCGACGTGGACGTGCTCGAAGAGCTGCGTGTCGGGGTTCCAGAGGACCTCGGTGAGGGCGGTCTGGATGCTCTCGGCGAGGGCGCGCATCTCGGCGGCCTTCGCGGTGTCGCCGACGAGCTCGTAGGCCTCGGCGGCGGCCATGGCGCCGGAGTACTGGTAGGCGGACTCGGCCCGGTCGAGGTCGCCGTCCCGCCAGTGGAAGGAGACGGCGTCGGCGTCGTTGCCGGTCATCGCGCCCCAGTCGTACTCGATGAGGTGGTTGCCGTTGGAGTCGAAGGCCTCGAGCTGGCCCTTCACGTCGCCTTCGGCGTAGCGGGCGAGGTGCCCCGCGACCTCCTCGGGGCCGCCGTGGACCTGGTAGGAGCGCCAGGCGGCCTCGGCGATGTACTGCGTGTAGGAGTTCGACCAGTTCTCGGGGTCGCCGGGGTTGTCCATGAAGCGGCCGCCCTCGGAGGACTCGCCGGTGGAGACCCAGGGGCCGTAGGAGTACGCGGGGTCGCGCAGGTACTTCAGGTCGTCGATGAACATCGGCACGGTGAGGGCGATGGCGTTGTTGTAGCCGGTGACGCCCTCGATCGAGGTGGGGAACTGGAAGTCGTTGCCCGGGATGTCCGCGTCGAGGTAGTTGTAGCGCATCAGCCACCAGCGGTAGTAGATGAACTTCTTGTGGGCCTCGTCGGGGACGTCGAAGTAGGGGAGGTTGTCGGCCCACCACTGGTTGTAGGTCTGCACGTGGGTGGCGAAGGCGTCGTCCGGGGCGGCCGCCTTGTAGGCCTCGTACTCGGTGGTCGAACCGGGCAGTTCGGTGGCGACCATGCCGAGCTGGACTTTGAAGGTGGCCGATTCGCCTTGGGCGAGTTCGAGTTCGCCCGTGAGCGCGCCTGCTTCGGGGGCGAGGCCGGTGCCGGAGAGGCGCGGGAAGACGGTGGTGAGGCGCTCGCCGCGGGAGTTCTGCACGTCGAGGACGCCGGTGAGCTCGTCTCCCGACGCCTGCCAGGCGAAGTCGGAGTCGACGCGGACCGGCACGGTGGCGGCGGCGCCGTCGTTGCGCACGGTCACGTTGGCGACGGCGACGTTCTCGTCCGTGATGAACTTCTGCACTTCGGCGGTGAGGTCGCCGCCCTCGTGGACGCTGGTCCAGTGACTGGGGGTCTGGCGGCGCTGGGCGGGGACCTCGGTGAAGTCGGCGTCCCCGATGTCGATCGTGAAGCCGTCGGTGTTCGAGGCGCGGTCGAAGAACGGGTCGTAGTAGGCGAGCTGGCCGCCGAAGCCGATCACGTCGGGGTCGTGGACGCGCATGAGGAGGGCCCGGCCGCGGGTCATGAGCCACTGGTCGCCGGCGGGGTCGGCGCCTTCGCGGGCGAGCAGGCGGTCCATCCAGAAGTCGGTGCCGTCGGCCTCGGCCTCGAACATGGCGGGCATCATGCCGTTCACGTCGTAGGGCACCGGCTCGGGCGGAACGGCGTCGCCGCCGGTGAACTCGGGGTAGCCGATGGTCTGCTGCGCCGAGGCGGGCCCGGCGGCGGCGACCGCGAGGCCGGAAGCGAGGACCAGGGATGCGGCGGTGGCGAGGAGTCGGGTGGACGTGGGGCGATGCACCATTGCGTGCCTCCGGGGAAGGATGCGGGGCGTGCCGAGGGGCCGAAAGGGTCCGAAAAGCTTTTCGGTCATTGCGTCGCCACCGATGCTATGGGTCACGCCGCAGCGATGTCAATGCATTGATCGCCATGAATTCACTCCGAGGAGCGGACCGAAAGCCGGTTCGGCAACGTTTCGGCCGGTCGGCTACAGTCGAGCCCAGCCCGGAGGAAATCCGGCCGCCGCCGCGGGCGGCGCCGGCCCGGGCTCCGGCAGAAGGAGGACGAGTGGCCCGAACCCCCGCGCCGCGCGGCACGCGCGCCGCCACACTGTCCGATGTGGCCCGACTGGCGGGCGTCTCGGTGGCGACGGCCTCCAAGGCGCTCAACGGACGCAACCACGTGCACCCCCAGACCCGCGAGCGGGTCATGCAGGCCGCCGCGCAGCTCTCCTTCTCCCCCAACTCCCTCGCCCGGGGGCTCCTCGCCGGCCGGACGGGCACCGTCGGGCTCCTCACCTCGGACCTCGTGGGCCGCTTCAGCCTCCCGATCCTCATGGGCGCTGAGGACGCGTTCGGCGCGGGCCAGGTGTCGGTGTTCCTGTGCGACGCGCGCGGCGACGCGATCCGCGAGCGCCACCATGTGCAGGCGCTCCTGAGCCGCCGCGTGGACGGCCTCATCGTGGTGGGCTCCTCCACGAACCCGCGGCCGCCCCTGGCCGATGCCGTTGACGTGCCGGTCGTGTACGCCTACGCCCCTTCCGAAGCGCCCGAGGACCTCTCGATCGTGCCCGACAACGTGAACGCCGGCCGCATGGCCGTCGAGCACCTCATCGCCTGCGGCCGCACCAGGATCGCGCACATCAGCGGCGACCGCGAGTACAGCGCCGCCCGCGACCGCGCGGCGGGAGCCCAGGCCGCCCTCGACGCCGCCGGCCTGGAGCTCGTGGGCGAAGTCGCCTACGGCGCCTGGGAAGAGGGCTGGGGCCGCGCGGCCGCCGGAATGCTCCTCGACCGCGAACCTGACGTCGACGCCGTGCTGTGCGGCTCCGACCAGGTCGCCCGCGGCGTGCTCGACACGCTGCGCGAGCGCGGCCGCCGGGTCCCCGAGGACGTGGCGGTCATGGGCTTCGACAACTGGGACGTGCTCGCCACCGGCGCCCGCCCGCAGCTCACCAGTGTGGACATGAACCTCGAGGAGCTCGGCCGCGCCGCCGCCCGGGCCCTGTTCGAGGCGATCGACGCCGAGCACGGCCGCGCCGTCCACACCGTCCAGTGCCGCGTCGTCGTCAGGGGCTCCACCGCGTCCGCAGGCTGACACGCCATCCGGGCCGGCGCTCACCGGTCCGGCTCTAGCGCGCGGGCACGTGGCAGTCGGCGAGGTGGTCGTCGACCATGCCGATCGCCTGCATCATCGCATAGGCGGTGGTGGGGCCGACGAACTTGAAGCCGCGCTTCTTGAGCGCCTTCGCGAGCGCGGTCGACTCGGGGGTCACGGCGGGCACGTCGGTGATCCGCGCCGGGCGCGCCCGCGGTTCGGGGGCGAAGGACCACACGAAGTCGCTCAGTCCGCCGTCCAGCTCGGCGGCGGCCTTGGCGTTCGCGATGGTCGCGTCGATCTTCATGCGGTTGCGCACGATGCCCGCGTCGCCGAGGAGCCTCGCCGCGTCGGCCTCGGTGAACGCGGCGACCTTCGCGATCGAGAAGTCCGCGAACGCCTTCCTGAACGCCTCGCGCTTGCGCAGGATCACCAGCCAGGACAGGCCGGACTGGAAGGCCTCGAGGCTGACCCGCTCGAACAAGGCGTCGTCGCCGCGGATCGGGCGGCCCCACTCCTGGTCGTGGTAGTCCCGGTAGACCTCGGGGGTCTCACCCCAGGGGCACCGTGTGAGGCCGTCGCCTGCATTGCTCACCTTGACTCCCGTCCCTCGTGCGAACCGCCCCGAGCGTACGCGCCGCCACCGACGATTCCCTCCGCCACACTCCTGGACCGTCGGACCCTTGTTGCAAGATACTTGCAATAGAGTCGTGCCAGTCCCCGACGCGAAGGAGCCCCCAATGACCACCACGCCCACCGGCCACGCCCTCCCCGACCTCGTCATGGCCTGGGGCCGCGGCCGCGCCCACTCGCGGACCACCGCCCGTCCCGAGCCGATCGACGGCGGGTTCCGGGTCGCGGTCGGGCCGCCCAGCACCGAGGTCCGCGAGGTCCTCCACACGTACACCCCGGAGTCGCTGGCCGCCACCGCGGCCCGGCTCGACGAGCCCGGTCATCAGGTGATGATCGCGGGGCCCTCCGCGCTGCTCGCGTCGGCGGTGCCCTCGACCTGGACTATGGACGAGGGCGGCCACCTCATGACCGTCGAGTTCGCCCAGGACCCATACGCGGTGCCCGAGGAGTACCGGCTCCTGCTGGAGACCGAGGGCCCGCTCACCGTCGCGCGCGTGTTCCACCGCAACGGCGACCTGGCCGGCTCCGCGCGCCTGGGCCGCGACGAAACGTTCGGCGTCTTCGACAAGGTCGTCACCGCCCCCGCCCACCAGCGCCGCGGCCTCGGCTCGCTCATGATGCGGGCGCTGTCGGGAAACGCTTACGCGCAGGGCATGCGGTTCGGGCTGCTCGTGGGCAGCGACGACGGCCGGGCGCTGTACGAGCACCTCGGCTGGTCCTTCGTCTCGGACTTCCCCGGGGCGCGCAGCAAGCGCGTTTAGCGATTCGCTTGCCGCCCGTCCGCGGCGCTGCGAAAGTGTGGCCATGACGAGCGGAAACGAGCACGCCGCGGCATGGATCGCGGCCAACCGCGCGATGTGGGACGAGCGCGTCCCGCTGCACGCCGCCAGCGCCCTTTACGACCAGGAGGGTTTCCGCGCGGGGCGCGACGAGATCCGCGACTTCGAGGCGGCCGAGGTCGGCGACGTCACGGGCAAGCGCCTCCTGCACCTGCAGTGCCACATGGGGCAGGACACGCTCTCGTGGGCGCGCCGGGGTGCGGCGAGCGTGGTGGGGCTGGACTTCTCCGCGCCCGCGATCGTGGTCGCGCGGGGCCTGGCGGCGGACATCGGGTTCGCCGACCGCGCGGTGTTCGTGGTCTCGGACGTGTACGAGGCACCCGCGGCCGTACCGGACGAGGACTACGACATCGTCTATACGGGCATCGGGGCGCTGTACTGGCTGCCGGACATCGAGCGGTGGGCGGCGACGGCCGCGTCGCTGGTCGCGCCGGGCGGCTTCCTGTACCTGGCCGAGTTCCACCCGTTCCTGAACGTGTTCGGCTGGGAGAGCGTGACCGAGGCCAAGGAGGACTACTTCCGCTCCGATGCGCTGGTCACGGACGAGCCGGGCTCGTACGTCGAGATCGAGGCGGAGACCATCGACAACCTGAGCTATGCGCGGATCCACACGCTCGGCGACATCGTCTCGGCGATCTGCGCCGCCGGACTGCGGCTCGAGTTCCTGCACGAGCACGAGGTGACGGTGTTCCAGCAGTTCCCCGAGCTCGTGCGGGGCGAGGACGGGTACTTCAGGCTGCCGGAGGGGCGGCCGCGGCTGCCGCTGATGTACTCGCTGAAGGCGTCCCGGCCCGCGTAGGCCCCGTTTCTCCGAGGTTCCTTTGACACGGCTCCGAGTGCGGGCGATGGTTTCGCCCGCATCATTCGGTGGACGAACTGCCGGAAGGGGCACACGGTGAGGAAGAAGCAGCTGGAGACGCCGACGTACGAGGGCCGTCAGTACGCGAAGCGGGACGAGGAGCTGGTCGACCAGGGCCTGCAATTCGACATCGGGACGCTCCTGAGCCGCCGCGGGGTGCTCTTCGCCGGGGCGGGCGCCGCGGTGGCGGGGCTCGCGGCCTGCGGTGCCGCGGACACGGAGTCCGGATCGGAGGCGTCGGCCTCCACCGGGGGCCTGGCCGAGATCCCGGAGGAGACCGCGGGGCCGTACCCGGGTGACGGCTCGAACGGGCCGGACGTGCTCGAGGAGAGCGGCATCGTGCGCAGCGACATCCGGTCGAGCTTCGGCACGGGCAGCGCGACCGCCGAGGGGGTGCGGTTGACCCTGCAGTTCACGGTGTACGACATGGCGAACGGGAACGTGCCGTTCGAGGGCGTCGCCGTCTACGCCTGGCACTGCACCCGCGAAGGCGAGTACTCGATGTACGGCGAAGGGCTGGAGAGCGAGAACTTCCTGCGGGGCGTGCAGATCGCCGACGCGGACGGCGTCGTGTCCTTCACCTCGGTCTACCCGGGCTGCTATTCGGGCCGCTGGCCGCACGTCCACTTCGAGGTGTACCCGGACGAGGCGTCGATCACCGACAGCGCCAATGCGATCGCGACGTCGCAGCTGGCGTTCCCCGAGGACGTCTGCGAGACCGTGTACGCGGAGGAGGGGTACGAGAGCTCCGTCGAGAACCTGGCGCAGATCACGCTGGAGTCGGACAACATCTTCAGCGACGACGGCGGCGAGTCCCAGATGGGGACCGTGTCCGGCGACGTCGCGAACGGCTACACCGTCACCTTGGCGGTGGGCGTGGACACCTCGACCGAGGCGGGCGGCGGCGGTGCCGCGCCTTCAGGCGGCGGGGGCGAGCCGCCTTCGGGCGAGATGCCCTCCGGTGAGCCGCCTTCGGGCGAAGCGCCCGCGAACAACGGCTAGGACGACAGGCCGCTCCCGCGACGGGAGCGGCCTTCGGCCCGCGTCAGTGCAGGACCACGAGTCCGGTCTCGCCGAAGACCGTAGCCACCAGTGAGGGCCGGTTCCCGGCCTTGACGGGGAGCTTCGCGCCGACGGCCGTGAGGTGCGGTTCGACCCGCTCGGGGTGCGGGTGCACGGCTTCGAGGCTCACCAGCGGCACGACCGGCAGGTTCGCCGCCGGGTGCGCGGCCCGGCCCCAGTCGATGAGGAAGGGGACGAGCCCGGTCTGGCCGCGTTCGACGTCGAGCGTGAGCTTCCAGGAGAGCTGCTCGCCCCCCGGGGTCTGCCGCGACATCGCGTGCGGTTCGCCCGGGTCGAATCCGGCCTCGCGGGAGGCCGCGACGGCCGCGTCGATGTCGTCCACGCGCACGGCCCACGTCGCCAGGCGGGCCTCGCTGAGGTTGTCGATCCCGAAAGGCCGCGGCGCCTCCGGCGTCCCCTGCTCGGGGTCGGGGCCGATGATCTCGAGGTAGCCGCCCTCGCCGAGGCCGAGCAGGAAGTTCCTGGTACCGAGGCCGGTATGGGCGCCGCCGGGGACCGGCCGGGTCCCGGTCAGGCGCGCGACTTCGGCGACCGTGGCCGCGAGGTCGGGCGTGGCGAGCACGAGGTGGTCGAGTGAGGACATAGGCCGCAGTTTAGTCACCGTACGGCACTGGCGTAACGGGAGTCGCATACGTGCCGCCTCAGCGGCGCCCCGGGTCGGTGAGGGTCTGCAGCATGTCGTCCACGGGCTCGGCGAGGACCTGCTCCGCGGCCGCACCGACCTCGGACTCGACATGGTGCAGGTAGTCGACGCGGCAGCCGTCCGGGCCGTAGGAGGCGTCGGGCGGAGGCGGCGGCGTCTCGCGGCGCATGAGGTCGCCGATGCCGTGCTCGAGCAGCCCGAAGGCGTGCTCCGCGGCCTCGACGGCCGCCGCGTGGATCTCCTCGACCGGGTCGCCGGCCAGGATCCGCCTGACGTTGCCCTCGACGAGGATGTGCTGGGTGTGCAGCAGCTGCGAGGCGACCAGCCGGGAGGTGAGCGGGGTGTGCCCCTCCTCCATGAGCGCCTCGGCCAGGAGCACCGCCGACTGGCGGCGGTAGTCCATGGCCTTGATGAGCAGGGACGGGGTGGCGATGAGCAGGCGCTGCACCCGCAGGAACACCGGGCTGTCCGACAGTCCCACCTGGGGCGCGCGGCGCTCCAGCAGGTGGAGGTAGTGGCCGCACAGGACCTCGTGCGGGGTCTGCCCGGTGGGGCGCTCGCGCACGATCCGGGCGGCGTCGCCGGTGTGGTGCTTCATGCCGCCGATGACGAGGTCTTCCTTCGACGGGAAGTAGTTGAACACCGTGGCCTTCGAGACCTCGGCCGCCGCGGCGATCTCGGCCACGGACACGTCTTCGAAGCCGCTCTCCTCGAACAGTTCGAGCGCGGTCTTCCTCAACAGCTCCCAGGTCGCGTTCTTCTTGCGCTCACGCAGTCCCGCCTTGTGCTCCACTCTTCAACTGTACCAGACCAATATTTACTGAGCCAAAAAATACACTGGGAAAAAACTTGTACCCGGTCAAATTCTACTGCTATCCTCGACCACATGACAGGAAAACCACCCGCACCCCCCGCCCCGAAGGCGGCGGACTCCGACGAGGAGGCCTCGCCCGAAGGCTCGATCGTCCGGCTCCTCGCCGAATACCTGCGGCCCCACCGGCGCACCCTCGCCCTCACCGTCGTGCTCCAGATCATCGGCACCATCGCGTCCCTCTACGTGCCGACCCTCAACGCCGACCTCGTCAACCACGGCGTCGCCACCGGCGACACCGCATACGTCCTGCGCCACGGCGCGTTCATGCTCGCCGTCACCGTCGTCCAGATCGCCGCGTCCGGCTTCGCCGTCTACTTCGGCGCCCGCACCGCCATGGGCCTCGGCCGCGACCTCCGCGCCGACCTCTTCACCCAGGTCCAGCGCTTCTCCGCGACCGAGATGGACCGCTTCGGCGCGCCCTCCCTCATCACCCGCGCCACCAACGACATCACGCAGATCGTCACCATGCTCGTCATGGCCCTCACCATGCTCCTGACCGCGCCCATCGCCGCCATCGGCGGCCTCGCGCTGGCCCTGAGCCTCGACGTCCCCATGACCGGCGTGCTCCTCGCCGCCATCCCCGTGGTCGCCGTCGCCATCGCCTTCATCGTCATCGCGATGGTCCCGGCCAGCCGCGTCATGCAGCGGTGCATCGACGGCATCAACCGCGTCATGCGCGAGCACATCACCGGCATCCGCGTCATCCGCGCCTTCGTGCGCGACGGCCACGAGCAGCAGCGCTTCAGCGAGGCCAACGCCGAACTCACCGCGGCCTCCCTCCGGGTCGGCCGCGTCCAGGCCTTCTTCGGCGCCACCGCGATGATGTTCGGCAACCTCACCTCGATCGCCATCGTCTGGATCGGCGCCGGCCGCATCGCTGACGGCACCATGCAGATCGGCGACCTCATCGCCTTCCTCACCTACGCCGGCATGATCCTCGGCGCCGTCATGATGTCCATGGGCGTCTTCATGATGGCCCCGCGCGCCAAGGTCGCCGCCGGGCGCATCCGCGAAGTCCTCGACACCGACCCGAGCATCGCGAACCCCGCCGAACCGGTCACCGAGCTCGCCGGCCTCGGCGAACTCGAAGTCGAGGGCGTCACCTTCCGGTACGCCGGCGCCGAAGAGGCCGTCCTCCGCGGCGTCGACCTCGTCGCCCGGCCCGGCCAGACCACCGCCGTCATCGGCTCCACCGGCGCGGGCAAGACCACCCTGCTCCACCTCATCCCCCGTCTCTTCGACGTCGACGCCGGGCACATCCGGGTCGACGGCGTCGACGTCCGCGAGATGGACCGGGCCCTCATCGCCCGCACCATCGGGCTCGTCCCCCAGCGCGCCTACCTGTTCTCCGGCACCGTCGGCTCCAACCTGCGCTACGGCGACCCGGACGCGAGCGACGACGACCTCTGGCGCGCCCTCGAGACCGCCCAGGCGGCCGGCTTCGTGCGCGCCATGCCCGACGGGCTCGACACGGTCATCGGCCAGGGCGGCACCACCGTCTCCGGCGGCCAGCGCCAGCGCCTCGCCATCGCCCGGACCCTGGTGGCCCGCCCCAAGGTCTACCTCTTCGACGACTCGTTCTCCGCGCTCGACACCGCCACCGACGCCGCCCTGCGGGCCGCACTCGCCCGCGACATCGCCGACGCCGCGCAGGTGATCGTGGCCCAGCGGGTCTCGACCATCCGCGACGCCGACCGCATCGTCGTGCTCGACGCCGGCCGCGTGGCCGGCACCGGCACCCACGAGGAACTGCTCGCGGGCAACGCGGTGTACGCCGAGATCGTCAACTCCCAACTCACCCTTCAGGAGGCGCTGTGACCATGATGGGAGTCAGGCCGGGCGCACCCAGCTCGACCAGAGCGCAGGACTTCCGCGGCACCGTCCGCCGGATCCTCGACCTGCTGCGGCGCAACCCGCTGCGCCTCGCCTCGGTCGTCGGTTTCGGCGTCCTCATGGTGGCCGGCATGCTGTCGATCCCCACCGTGCTCGGGCGCGCCACCGACCTCGTGATCCAAGACGCGACAACGGAGAGCGGCCTCGACTTCGGGGGCCTGGCCCGGCTGCTCGGGCTCGCGGTGGCGCTGGCCCTGGCGACCTTCGCCATCACCGTGCTCAACGGCCGCACCATCGCGAAGCTCGCCCAGGAGATGGCGTTCGAGCTGCGCGCGGATGCGGACCGGAAGATCTCGGCGCTCCCGCTGCGGTACTTCGACTCCCGCTCGCGCGGCGAGGTGCTCTCGCGGGTCACCAACGACATCGACAACCTGACGCAGACCGTGGGGCAGGTGACCCAGCGGATCGTGCAGGGCCTGCTGTTCCTCGTCGGCGTGCCGATCATGATGCTCACGATCTCGCCGCTGCTCACCCTCGTGGTGCTCCTGACGATGCCGCTCACCGTGATCGCGGCGCGGCTCATCGGCAAGCGCAGCCAGCCGCGGTTCGCCAAGCAGTGGGCGACGACCGGGAAGCTCAACGGCCACGTGGAGGAGATGATCACCGGGCACCAGCTCGTGACCCTCTTCGGCCGCCAGGCCCAGGGCGCGGCGCGGTTCAAGGAGCACAACGAGGAGCTGTACGACAACACCGTTCGCGCCCAGTGGGTCGCGGGCCTGCTCGGCCCGGCGATGGCCTTCCTCGGCTCGGTCACGTACGTGCTCGTGGCCGTGGTCGGCGGGCTCCAGGTGGCCGCGGCGGTGCTCACCTTCGGGCAGATCCAGGCGTTCATCCAGTACACCGGGCAGTTCTCGAACCCGCTCAACATGCTCGCGGGCATGTTCGGGCAGATCCAGTCCGCGGTCGCCTCGGGCGAGCGGGTCTTCGAGTTCCTCGACGCCGAGGAGCAGCAGCCCGACCCGGTGTCCGCGGGCACCGAGCTCGACACGGTGCACGGACGGGTCGCATTCGAGGACGTCTCGTTCCGCTACCTGGAGGACGAGCCGCTGATCGAGCACCTGTGGCTCTCGGCCGAACCGGGCCAGACCGTGGCGATCGTCGGCCCCACGGGCGCGGGGAAGACCACGCTCGTCAACCTCCTCATGCGCTTCTACGACCTCGACGCGGGCCGGATCACCGTCGACGGCGTCGACGTCTCCACGGTCGAGCGCGAGCGGATGCGGCGGCGGATCGGCATGGTCCTGCAGGACACCTGGCTGTTCGACGGCACCATCGCCGAGAACATCGCCTACGGCAAGCCTGAGGCCACGCGCGAGGAAGTGGTGGCGGCCGCCTCGGCGGCGCACGCTGACCACTTCATCCGGACCCTCCCTGACGGCTACGACACGGTGGTCGGCGCCGAGGAGGGCAGCCTGAGCGCGGGCGAGCGCCAGCTGGTGACGATCGCGCGGGCGTTCCTGATCGACCCGTCGATCCTGATCCTCGACGAGGCCACGAGCTCGGTGGACACCCGCACCGAGATGCTCGTCCAGCAGGGCATGGTCGCGCTGCGGCAGGGACGCACGAGTTTCGTGATCGCCCACCGGCTCTCGACCATCCGCGACGCCGACGTGATCGTGGTGATGGAGCACGGCCACGTCGTCGAGCAGGGCGACCACGACGAGCTCCTCGCATCGGGCGGCGCCTACGCCCGCCTCTACGAGGCGCAGTTCGCGCAGCCCGCGATCGAGGAAGAGGACCCGGCCGGCAAGTAGCCGCTGCGGCAAACGGCGAGGAAACCAGGCCGCGGGGGCGGGGGGGGGGGGGGGGGGCCGGCCCCCCCCCCCCCCCGCCCACGGCTCACTGTTCGTCGGTCAGGACACTCGGCTGACGTGGCACGGCACTACAGATCTTCGCATCGCGCGGCCGTGCCCCTGCTGCGTTCTCCGATAGGCCCGGTCCTTCGCCCCGCGGCGTTTTTCGGAGAGGCCCGGTCCTTCGCCCTGCGGCATTTTTCGGTGAGGGCCGGTCCGCCGCTCTGCGGCGTTTTACGGTGAAGGCATGCGACTCACCAAGTTCGGCCATTCCTGCGTCCGGTTCGACACCGACGGCGGCGCCTTCGTGATCGATCCGGGCGTCTTCTCCGACCCCGCGGCCCTCCACGGCGTTGAGGCCGTGTTCATCACCCACCAGCACGCGGACCACTGCAACGACCCGGAACTGCGGCGGCTCCTCGAAGACCAGCCGGAGACCCGGATCTACGGCCCCGAATCACTCACCGAGACACTCGGGAGCCTCCCCTTCACGACGGTCAGCGACGGCGACGCGATCCCCGTGGCGGGCACCGAGGTCAAGGTCATCGGAAGGCACCACGCGGTGATCCACCCGGACCTCCCGGTGGTCCCGAACGTCGGCTACCTCGCCGACGGGGTCTTCCATCCGGGCGACGCCCTCACCGTCCCCGACGAGCCCGTCCGGGTCCTGCTCGCACCGGTCGCGGCACCCTGGATGAAGCTCTCCGAGGCAGTCGACTTCATCCGGGCGGTCGGCGCACCGGTCGTGCACCCCATCCACGACGCGATCCTCAGCGAGGACGGCATCGTCATCGTCGACCGCATGCTCACCGAGCTCATCGGCGACCCGTTCCAGCGCATCGCGAACGGCGACACCGTCACCGCCTGATCAATCCATAATGGATGCAATGTTCGGGACGTAACCCGTCCGGAGCGGTTCGCGATGTCGTACCCCCGGCCCACCCTTGATATCGGGGGCGCGAAACACCGCCTCAGGTCGACTTCCGGCGTGCCCTGCGCCGCAGTCGAACCCCTGAGCCGTGACCGGTTCACGCCGAGGCGGCGGCTCAGTTGAAGGCCGTGAACACGCCGTAGGCGGCGCTGATCCCGATCGCCGCGCCGCACACCAGCAGCGCCGCTGCGAGCACGATCCAGTCCGCAAGGCGCATCCGCTGCTCGCGCGCATGGGTTCGGGGGATCGCCGAGTCGAAGCCGCGCGCGTCCATCGCGGCCGCGAGGCGGCCGGCGCGGCGGATCGCGCCGACCAGCAGTGCGAACATCGTCGAGGCGAACAGCCGCGCGCGCCGCACCAGGTTCCAGCCGCCTTCGAGGCCGCGGGCGCGGCGGGCATTGGTGATCTGCTGCCACTCCGCGCCGAGGAGCGGCAGGAGCCGCAGGGCGGCGAGTGCGCCGAGCGTGAACCGGGCGGGGGTGCGCAGCTGCTGCGTCAGGGCGTCCGCGAGATCGGTCGGGTCGGTGGTCGCGAAGCCGAGGACTCCTGCGGTGGCGGCGACGAGGACACGCAGGCCGATGGCCGTGCCGTCGAGGAGCGCGCCGGTGCCGATCTCCAAGGGGCCGAGGGCGATCAAGATGCGGCCGGTCTGCTCGGCGGCGAAGACCGCGTTCACGACGACCACGGTGGCGGCGGCGAACCAGAGCCAGCGCAGCCGACGGGCGAGCGCGCCGATGCTGATACCGCTGAACGGCACTACCGCTAGGAGTGCGGCGAGCAGGACTAGCGGTGTGAGCCAGTCTGAGGCGATGAGCGCGGTAGTCGAGACGGCCGTGACCGCGGCGAGCTTCGCCACCGGGTTGACGCGGGCGATGGGCGCCTGGGCGTCGCAGACGGGCGCGAGGGTCATGGTCATCGGCGGCGCTCCTGGGCGATGCGGCCGTGGTCGAGCACGAGTTCGCGTCCGGCGAGGGCGGCGGCGAAGTCGCGGTCGTGGGTGACGGCGAGGAGCGCGGTGCCTTCGTCGCGGATGTCGGCGGTGAGGTCGACGAGTTCGCCCCAGGTGCGCCGGTCCTGCCCGAAGGTGGGCTCGTCGAGCAGGAGCACGCCGGGTGCGGCGGCGAGTGCGCCGGCGACGGAGAGGCGGCGGGCCTCACCGCCGGAGAGCGTGTGGGGATTGGCGTTGGCCAAGGGCGCCAGGCGGAGCCGCTCGAGGAGTTCGGCGACGCGGGCTTCGATGCGGTCCTTCGGCCAGCCGGCCTGGCGGGGTCCGAAGGCGAGCTCGTCCCGGACGCTCGCGGTCACGAACTGGTGCTCGGGGTCCTGGAAGACCGAGCCGACGCGGGTCGCCAGGCGGCGGGCGGGCAGCTTGTGGAGCGGCCGGGGTTCGCCGGGCACGGTGGCGGCGCCGCGGGTGGGTCTGGCGAGGCCGCCGGCGAGGAGCGCCAGTGTGGACTTGCCGGAGCCGTTCGGTCCGGTGACTGCGAGCAGTTCGCCTTGGCGCAGTTCGAAGGAGACGTCGTCGAGGGCGGGCCGGTCGGCGCCGGGGCGGACGAGGGCGAGTGCGTCGCCGCGCAGCGCGATGTCGCCCGGGCTCGCGGGGGGCCGGGTGGGGAGCGGGACGCCGGGGACCCAGACGCCTTGGGCGGCAAGGTGGTCGCCGTGCTCGGCGAGGACGGCCGCGGCGGGGCCGTCGGCGAGCAGGGTGCCGCCGGGGCCGAGGGCGATGACGCGGTCGACCAGGTCGAGGATCTCGGCGACGCGGTGCTCGACGACGATCAGGGTGGCCCGGGTGTCGGCCAGCGCGGCCCGGAGAGCTTCGCGGACGTCTTGGGCCCCTTCGGGGTCGAGGTTCGCGGTGGGCTCGTCGAGGAGGATGAGGTCGGGGCGGCGGGCGAGGACGCCGGCGAGGGCGAGTCGCTGCTGCTCGCCGCCGGAGAGGGCGTGGGTGGGGCGGTCGAGGCCGTAGGGGAATCCGACGGCTTCGAGGGCTTCGTGGACGCGGGGCCAGATCCGGTCGCGGGGGGCGGCCTGGTTCTCGAGGCCGAAGGCGACGTCGTCGCCGCTGCGGGCCATGACGAGTTGCGTCTCGGGGTCCTGGAAGAGGATGCCGACGCGGTCGCGCTGCTCGGCGGCGGGCTTGCCGTCGATGAGGACGTCGCCGTCCTGCTCGCCGGAGTCCTCGGTGAGGAGTCCGGCGAGCGCGGCGAGCAGGGTGGACTTGCCGGACCCGGAGGGGCCGAGCAGGAGGACCCGCTCGCCGGGTTCGACGCGGAGGTCGACTCCCGCGACCGCCTGGGCGCGGCGGCCGGCGTGGCGCCAGGCGAAGCCGCGGAATTCGACCGGGATCATGGCGGGGTCAGATCCGGGCCCGTTCGCGGCCGGCGGGGAAGCGGTCGAGGACGCCGGTGGGGAGCATGGCCTTGACCAGGGCCTTGGAGCCGAGGCCGGCGATGATCGCACCGGAGAGCATCGCGAAGGCGATGTAGGGGACCTTGTAGGCCCAGAGGTCGGCGGTCGGGTAGTAGGCGATGACGTCGTAGAGGGTCGCGGCGAATCCGGCGAGGGCGCCGCCGGCGGCGGCGGTCGCGGTGCCGAAGCGGCGGTAGCGTCCCGCGGCGAAGGGCAGTTCGCCGCCGAGGCCCTGGAGGAGGCCCTGGTAGACGACGAAGATGCCCCAGACGGAGCCGAGGAGCAGGGAGATCGAGGCGGCGATCGCCTCGGTGAAGACGCCGGCGCCGACGCGGCGGACGATGAGCGGGGCGAGGACGGCCGGGATCAGCCAGACGCCGTAGAGGATGCCTTTGAGCGGGGGCAGGAACGCGAGGGCGGGCTCGAGGCCGACCCAGACGAAGTTCCAGGCCCAGAAGACGACGCCGAAGGCGACGGCCAGGACGGCGCAGGTGAGGATGTCGACGGTGCGCCAGCGGCCGGGGGCGGCGAGGGCGGGGCTGTCGGGCATGGGCATGCCTTTCACGAAATTCATGGACACGACGCGACAGCGGTCGACGAACGACTTCCTCCGCCGGTATTACCCGGATCAGGTGTGAGGGTCTGCGGTCGGTTCCGCACTCTCAGCCAATCGGCTCCCCTGTCGCTTCCGACGTTAACACCAGGCGGCGGGTCGTGACCCGAGGCGATCCCGTCAGGTGGCGCCGGACGCCCGCCGCGAGGGGACGCGGGGGCGCCGCCGGGGCTCGGTAGATTGCGGTGGTGACGACTGAACGGGATTGGGAGCGGGTGCGGCGGGTCGTGGCGGCGCTGCCGGAGGGCACCTGGACCTCGTACGGGGACCTCGCGGAGCTGATCGGCACGGGCCCGCGGCAGGTCGGGGCGTACATGCGGGACGGCGATGTCCCACGGGCGTACCGGGTCCTCACCGCGGGCGGCACGGTCTCGGAGGGCTTCCGCTGGGCGGACGGCCGCACCGGCCGCGATGTGCCCGACCTCCTGCGCGCCGACGGCGTGACGGTGAGCGCGAAGGGCCGCGCCGACCGCGCCCAGCGCATGTCGGTCTACGACCTCAAGCTCCTCGCGGCCGAACTCGACGAGGACGAGCCAGCACCAGACGGTGAAGAAGACTGGAAATAATCAGCTATATCGTGATATTTCCGGCCTTAAGGACCCGGTCTTGGCGAAGCTTGCGAGCCATAAATTCGCAGAGCGCAAAAGTACCTGGCAGGTATGACATCGCTCTTTCGAACAAGATCCGAAAGACCTTCAAGCTAGTGCAGCGCCGCGTCCGGTTCCGTGAGACGCCAGGAAGTGAAGGCCACGGTGAGGCCGGCGCGGCTCGGCGCGCAGCAGTACGGCCCGGCCTGGGCCGAGGCGGCGGGGTCGAGCGGGGCGAGGCGCACGAGCCGCCAGGGCTCCTCCTCCACACGGGCGCGCACGATGACCGCGTCCTCGAGGCGGCTGGCCCGGATGGTGACCTCGCGGCCGGCCCATTCGGGCACCGGCGCGACCGACCAGTCGGACTTCCCGGCGGTGACCACGGCGCCGACCTGCGGCGCGCCGTCCGCGAACTCGACCCCGGCCTTGATCCAGTGCTCCGCGTCGACGCGGATCATCAGACCGGCCTGGTCGAACTGCGCCTCGAACGCGGCGACGAACCGCACCTCGACCGCGCTGCCGCGGTCCCAGTCGTCCAGGAGCGCGTGCTCGTCCTCGTGGACGAACCCGTACCCGGTGTGCCGCCACGCGTCGCTGCCCTCGGCCGCGGTGACCAGCAGCCCGCCGTCGTCGGACTCCTTCGCCGCGACCGGCAGCGTCGTCCACGCGCCGCACTTCCATGCCAGTTCACGTCCCGCGAGCGTCGCCACGGCCGGATTGTCGATCGGTGCTGCATCGTCCATCGCTCCGAGCCTACTGTCGTCACGGGCCGTCACACCAGTGCGGTACAACCGTCCCTATGGCAGGAACAGCGACGCTCAGAGACGAAGCCGAGACACTGCTGCGCGCCCTCGCGGGCGAGCACGCGCGGCTCCGCGAAGACCAATGGCGGGCGATCGAGGCGCTCTGCGACAAGGAACCGGAGGACAGCGGCAGCCGCGTGCTCCTGGTGCAGCGCACCGGGTTCGGCAAGTCCGCGGTCTACTTCACGGCCACCTCGCTCCTGCGCCGCCGCGGCGCGGGCCCGACGGTGATCGTCTCGCCCCTGCTCGCGCTCATGCGCAACCAGATCGAGGCCGCCGAGCGCGCCGGGGTGCGCGCCCGCACCATCAACTCGGCCAACCCCGAGGACTGGGACGCGATCGCCGAGGCCATCGCCGAAGACAGCGTGGACGTGCTGCTCATCAGCCCCGAGCGGCTCAACAACCCGGCGTTTCGCGACTACCAGCTGCCCAAGCTCGCCGCCGGGTGCGGCATGCTCGTCGTCGACGAGGCCCACTGCATCTCCGACTGGGGCCACGACTTCCGGCCCGACTACCGGCGCATCGCCACCTTCATCGAGGACCTGCCCGACAGCGTCCCGGTCCTGGCGACCACCGCCACCGCGAACGCCCGCGTCTCCGACGACATCGCCGAGCAGCTGGACAAGAAGGACGCCGCCACGCTCGTCCTCCGCGGCAGCCTCGACCGCGAGTCCCTGCGACTGTCCGTAGTGGACATGCCCGACAACGCCCACCGCCTCGCCTGGCTCGACGAGCAGCTCCCCCGCATGGACGGCTCCGGGATCATCTACACCCTCACCGTGGCCGCCGCCGAGGAGGTCAGCGACTACCTCGCCTCGCGCGGCCACGCCGTCGGCTCCTACACCGGCCGCACCGACAACGCCGAACGCCTCGAGCGCGAAGAGGAGCTGCTCGGCAACCGCATCAAGGCGCTCGTCGCCACCAGCGCCCTCGGCATGGGCTTCGACAAGCCCGACCTCGGGTTCGTCGTCCACTTGGGAGCGCCCTCCTCCCCCGTCGCCTACTACCAGCAGATCGGCCGCGCCGGCCGCGCCCGCGACCGCGCCGAGGTGGTACTCCTGCCCGGCAGCGAGGACCAGGCCATCTGGGACTACTTCGGCTCGCTCTCCTTCCCGGCCGAAGACGCGGTGCGCCGCACCCTCGAGGTGCTCGCCGCCGAGGGCCGCGCGCTGTCGACGGCCGCACTTGAGACGCGGGTCGACCTGCGCCGCACCAGGCTCGAGATGATGCTCAAAGTGCTCGATGTGGACGGCGCGGTGCACCGGGTGAAAGGCGGCTGGGAGGCCACCGGCCGGCCGTGGGTCTACGACGCCGAGCGGTACGCGAAGGTCGCCGCGGCCCGCACCCACGAGCAGCGGCGGATGCTCGCCTACGAGGCCACGACCGAATGCCGGCTCGAGTTCCTGCGCAAGGAGCTCGACGACGCCGAGGCCGCGCCGTGCGGGCGCTGCGACAACTGCACCGGCACCCGCACCGAAGCGGGCGTCTCGGCCGAGGCGGCCGCCGGCGCGGCGGCGGCACTGTCGAAGCCGGGCGTCCCGGTCGACCCGAAGCGCATGTGGCCCACCGGCCTGCAGGCCATCGGCATCGACCTCAAGGGGAAGATCCCGGTCGAGTCGAGCGCCGAACCGGGCCGGGCGCTGGCGCGCCTGTCGGACATCGGCTGGGGCGGCCCGCTGCGCGAGCTGCTCTCGGACGGCGCCGACCGAGAGGTGCCGGAAGACGTGTTCAAGGCAGTTGTGCAGGTCCTGGCCTCGTGGGACTGGGCGCAGCGGCCCGCCGCGGTCGTCTCGATGGGGTCGCTCTCGCGCCCGCGGCTGGTCGACGGGCTGGCCCAGCGCCTCGCGCAGCTCGGCCGCATGGAGTACCTCGGCGCCCTCGGCCGCGCGAGCGGCACCGGCGGCGGTGCCCACCGCGCCAACAGCGCCCAGCGCCTCCAGCAGGTGCTGCACGCGTTCACTGTGGACTTCCCGGTGCCCGCGTCGAGCGTGCTGCTCGTGGACGATGTGCGCGACAGCGGCTGGTCGATGACCGTGGCCGCCATGCGGCTGCGCGAGGCCGGGGCCACAGCCGTGTACCCGCTCACGCTCGCCCTGCAGGCCTGAGAGTGCCGCGGCGGCGGGACCTCGGCCCCGCCGCCGCGGATGTCCAAGCGCTGCAAGGCTTCTCCCGGTGAGCCGTCCATCGGTCAGGATTGCACGTCGGTCCGGTGGACGGGCCGCGCTAGGGTCGCCCGATGGTCATCTCCTTCAACACCAGTGGTCTCCAGCAACAGGACGCGACGACCTGGACCGACCCGCGCACCGGCGACCTCGTCAAAGTCGTGGTCGCGCAGGGGACGCCGTTCCCGGGCGAATGGCTGCGTGACCAGTACACGCTGCAGCGCGGCTTCGCCGGCATGTACGCGGAGCAGGGCTGCGCGATCGAGATCGAGCTCGTCAACCTCGGCGGCGTGACCGCGGTGCGGCAGCTCGTCAAACTGCCGCTCCCGAACGCGCCCAGCGGGCAGTACTTCATGGCGATGTTCACCCTGGCCAAGGCACCCCAGTACGCCCAGGTCATGTACGTCGCCAAGGAGCAGGGCATGACGGGCCTGCGCGAGGCGACCCTCATGGCGCAGCTCGGCTTCGACAACTGGACGATGCCCCACCCGTTCGACCCGCAGCTCCAGACCCGCCTGCCGTTCCACCGCGGCGACGACCCCGCCTACGACGCCCAGTTTCCCGACCACCCGCTCTCGCGCGCCCGGGCCTGGACGTGGAACGTCGGCCGCTACGCGACCGTCGACCCCGGCTTCGCCGCCGTCCCTGACAACTGGAACGCCTGACCCCCGCGCACGCAACGGGCCCGGCGGCGGTCCACCGGGCCCGTCCTCAGATCACATCACCACGTCAGCCGCCGGATCGAATCGCCGCAGGCGGCCGTCAGGCGACCGCCCGGCCCAGCGCCGGGTAGTAGCCGTTGAGGTGTCCCATCTCGTTCGGATGGTAGGACTCGGACGGCGGGTAGGCCAGGCCGTTCAGGTAGGGGACGTCGTCGCAGATCGCGTGCCCGGCGAACGCGTCGCGCACGTCCACATAGGTGAACCCGTGCTCCTCGGCCTTGTTCTGCACCACCGCGGCGAGGCGGTCGGCCGCGTCGTTCATCCGCATCTGCTCGGCGACGTTGGGCTGCTTCAGCGGGCCGCAGGTGGTCGCGCCGTTGAACAGGCGCGGGTAGCCGAGCACGTAGACGGCGGCGTTCGGCGCGCGGTTCGCGATTGCGGCGTACGCGCCGTCCAGGAGGCCGGGGAGCCGGTCCTGGACGAGGGCCTCGGAGGCCTCGATCTCGTCCATGCAGTTGGCGAGGGGCGTGATGCAGGCCGTGACGGCCTCCGCCCAGCCGATGTCGTTGCCACCGATGGTGACCGTGACGATGTCGGTCTCGGCGTCGAGCGAGCCGAGCTGCTCGGCGAGGAGGTCGCTGGTCGTCGCTCCGGAGCAGGCCTCGAAGGCGAGTTCGGCGCCGAGGCCGTCGGCGAGAAGCCGCGGGTAGGCCTCGTTCGAGCGCATGCACGCCTCGTCGAAGTAGTCGCCGGTGCCGGTCCCTGAGGAGTACGAGTCCCCGAGCGCCACATACCGTTTCGGTTCGACATCGGCCTGGGCCGCCGTGTCGGGCAGGACGGCGAGTGCGGCGGCGGCGAGGGCCGCGGCCGCGAGGCGCGCAGGGATCATGCGGACTCCGTTCCGATCGGGTTCGTGGAGGACGTTAATGCCCGAACTGCCGTAATCACGGCCGAAACCACCGCAAACGGCGAAAACTGTAGGCGAGCTGACACCCCGGCGCCGCCGCGCGGGGGAATTCGCCGCGGGGCCTTCTGGCCGATGGGGCGCCCGCGTCACGCTCTCCTCCCCTACGCTGGAGCCATGGGTGCATCGACGTCGCCGCGCCGCCTGACCATGTCCGACCAGGCCCTGATCGAGGGCACTGGAGCGGACTGGAAGACCTGGCTGGCGCTTCTCGACGAACGCAAGGCGGCGGCGCTCGACCATGCCGCGATCGCGCGGATGCTGGTGCAGGAGTTCGAGGTCGACGGGTGGTGGGCCCAGTCCATCACCGTCGGCTACGAGCAGGAGCGGGGCCTGCGCGAGCCGGGGCAGCGGGCCGACGGCACGTTCAGCGCCAACGCCTCCAAGACCGTGGCCGCCTCCGTCACCGAGGCCTTCGAGCAGCTCGCCGACCCGGACGCGCAGGCCGGATGGCTCGGCGGCATCGAGCTGACCCAGCGCAGCGCGTCCCCGCCGAAGTCGGTGCGGTTCGACGCCTCGGACGGCACGCGCGTCCTCGCGAACCTCACCGCCAAAGGCGAGGGCAAGACCGCCGTGCAGGTGGAGATCGCCAAGCTCGGGTCGGCCGAGGAGGTCGCCGCCGCGAAGGCGGACTGGAAGACCCGCCTCGACCGTCTCGCGGAACGCTTGGCCGGCTTAGGACTTCACCGCCGGGGCGGCGGCGTCGGTCGCCTCGACCGGCGGCTTCGGTGCGTCGTTCGACTGCTTGCGGCCCCTGGAGCGCGAGATCGCGACACCGACCAGTGCGAGCGCGCCGCCCGCGAGGGTCAGCCAGGTCGGGATCTCGTCGAGGAGGATCCAGGAGAGGCCGACCACGATCGCCGGGACCACGTAGGTCGTCGCGCCCAGCTTGCCCGCGGTGGTGAAGCGGAGGGCGTATCCCCAGGTGAGGAATGCCAGCGCGGTCGGGAACAGGCCGAGGTAGAGGACGTGGAGCGTCGCCGAGGACGGGGCGGCCTCCAGCTCGCTGAACAGGAGCGGCGCGAACGGCAGGCAGAGGACCGCGGCGATGGCGTTGCCGAAGGCGGTGAACTGGAGCGACGTGCAGTGCTTCAGGGTCGGCTTCTGGACGACGACGCTGATGGCGTAGGTGATGGCCGAGACCAGGCAGAGCAGGACCCCGAGGACCGAGGCGGCGCCGTCGCGGGACATCGAGAGGCTCACGACCGCGACGCCGGCGAAGGAGACGGCCATGCCGAGGAACAGGCGGGGCGGGAAGCCCTCCTTGAGGAGCCAGCCGCCGAGGAGCGCGATGAGGATGGGTCCGATGTTGACGATGAGGGCGGCGGTGCCGGCGTCCACGAGCTGCTCGCCCCAGTTGAGGGCGACCATGTACAGGCCGAACCAGAGGATGCCGGCGGTGAGGATGCCGGGCCAGGCGGCGCGTTTCGGCAGGCCTTCGCGGCGGATCGCCCAGACGGCGAGGAGGACGACGGCGGCGACGCCGGCCCGGCCGAGGGTCAGCGGGCCGGGGTCGAGGTGGCGGCCGGCGTCGCGGATGGACACGAACGCCGAGGCCCAGCACAGAACGGTGATGCCGATGGCGATGGCGGCGCGGGCATTGAACTTGTCGCTCACGGGCAGTGGCTCCTCACGGTGGGGCGGGCGGAGCGCCTTGGGTGGGCGGGCGGCTCCGGCCTGGGGGCGCTGGTGGCACCGGGGCCAAACCTAGCATCGGGGGTATGGATCCGGTTATCCGTTATTCGACTGTGTTTCATGGCGACCGGAAGACCGGTCGACTGTGTCTCGCGGAGACCGTATCGCGGTCGGATTTTCAGATGGTCCGCGCGGGGAACCCGATATCGGTGGGCGGCGTCGAAGGGACATGATGGGACACAAGACTATGCAACGGTTGATCCCGCTCGCGGCGCTGCTGATGCTGGCGGCGTGTGGACAGGGCGCGGAGGACGCGGGTTCGGACGGGACCGGTTCGGCCGCGGACAGCTCGCAGTCCGGGGACGCGTCGGACGGGCCGACGGTGCCGTCCGACCAGGTCGTCTACCAAGGGATGCTCACGGTGCTCCAGGGCGTCGAGCGCGACGCGGCGGAGCTGTGCGGCGCGGTGGCGGAGTCGTATCCGCCGCAGTGCGGGGGCCTGCCGGTGACGGGCTGGAGCTGGGACGCGGTCGAGCACGATGAAGCGCAAGGCGTGCGCTGGGGCTCGTACCTCGTGACGGGGACGTTCGACGGGAAGTCGTTCCTGCTCACCGAGGACCCGGTGCCGACGTCGGAGATCGACATGGCCGACTACCCGGAACTCCAGTACCAGGAGCCGGAGATCGGCGACCCGGCCGAGGACTTGAGCGCGGTCGAGCTGCAGGCGATCGCCGACGAGATCACCGCCGAGTTCCCGCGATACGTCTACGGCGGCTGGGCCGACGACCAGAACGGCGTCGCGCTGATCGACGCGCTTCTCGTGACCCCGGAGCTGGAGGCCTACGCGGCGGAGCATTTCCCGGCGGACACGGTGGCGTTCTCGTCGATGCTCAAGCCCGTGGAATAGAGCGACGTATCGCGTTGTATAGCGATATTTCCGCCCTTAGGGACCCGGCCTCGGCGAAGCTTGCGAGCCGTAAATCTGCAGAGCACAAAAATACTCCTGGGGTCCGACATCTATGTTCACTCTTAGAACATGAACGTCTCCCGGGTATTGACACCTCAGCGACCGCCCCTAAGATAGAAACCGGTATCTACCTGGTCGGCCTGCCGTGTACTTCGACAGGCCGGGCGCTGTAGACGCGTCCGCATCATGGCGGACAATGATCCGGCCCGCGCCGCCGAACCGAGACGAGGCGGCCGCGCGAACGCGCGGCAGCTCGGCGGTCGCGGGCCGGAAGTCCGGCCGGCCCCGTGCCGACCGGACCGATCGCACACCGGAAAGGGAACCTGGCGATGAGCCGAACCGATTTCACCTACGTGGAAAGCGTTAGCCCTGGCAGCGGGCGGCGCGCTCCGCGGGCGGCGCTGGCCTCCGACGCCGCCGCGCTCAGCCTCGACGGCGAGTGGCGCTTCAACCTGGCCGCCGGCCTCCACGACACCACCGAGGGCTTCGAAGCCCCCGCGTTCGACGCGGGCGCCTGGGACACCCTGGCCGTCCCGTCGATGTGGCAGATGCACGACCTCGACGGCGCGGCGCCGTACGGCAAGCCCGCCTACACGAACACGTACTACCCGTTCCCGGTCGACCCGCCCCGGGTCCCCGACGCGAACCCCACCGGCGAGTACCGCCGCACCTTCAGCCTCCCCGCCGAATGGCCCGCGACCGGACGCACCCTGCTGCGCTTCGAAGGCGTCGACTCCGCGTTCGCCGTGTGGGTCAACGGCATCCTCCTCGGCGACGGCAAGGGCAGCCGCCTCCCCACCGAGTTCGACGCCACCGAGCACCTCGCCCCCGGCGAGAACACCGTCGCCGTCCGCGTCCACCAGTGGTCCGCCGCGTCCTATCTGGAGGACCAGGACATGTGGTGGCTCTCGGGCATCTTCCGCCCCGTCGCCCTCGTCCACCGCCCCGACGACGGCATCGAGGACGTCTTCGCGCACGCCGACTACGACCACGCCACCGGCCTCGGCACCCTCCTTGTGGAGACCGCCGCGGACGCCCGCGTCACCGTGCCCGAGCTCGGCATCGACATCGCCGCCGGCGAGAGCGCCAGCGTCGCGGTCGAACCCTGGACCGCCGAATCCCCGCGCCTGTACGACGCGGTCGTCGCCACCGAGACCGAGCGCGTGAGCCTGCGCATCGGCTTCCGCACCGTCGCGATCGAGGGCGGCGTCCTCAAGGTCAACGGCACGCCGATCCTGCTCCGCGGCGTCAACCGCCACGAATGGGACCCCGACACCGGCCGCACCCTCTCCGTCGAGACCATGCGCCGCGACCTCGAGATCATGAAGCGGCACAACGTGAACGCCGTCCGCACCAGCCACTACCCGCCGGACCGCCGCTTCCTCGACCTCTGCGACGAACTCGGCGTCTGGGTCATCGACGAGTGCGACCTCGAGACCCACGGCTTCTACCACCACGGGTGGCGCGACAACCCCAGCGACGTTCCCATGTGGAAGGACGCCTACCTCGACCGCATGGCCCGCATGGTCGAGCGCGACAAGAACCACGCCTCGGTCATCATCTGGTCCCTGGGGAACGAGAGCCACACCGGCGAGAACCTCGCCGCGATGTCCCAGTGGGCCAAGCAGCGCGACCCCGGCCGCCCCATCCACTACGAAGGCGACTTCGACTCCCCCTACGTCGACATGTACTCCCGCATGTACGCCGACACCGCCGAGACCGACCGCATCGGCCAGAAGGCCGAAGATCGCACCAAGGACCCCGCGCTCGACGCGCACCGCCGCGACATCCCGTTCGTCCTCTGCGAGTACGCCCACGCCATGGGCAACGGCCCCGGCGGCCTCAGCGAGTACCAGCGCCTCTTCGAGCAGTACGAGCGCATCGCGGGCGGGTTCATCTGGGAGTGGATCGACCACGGCGTGCGGATGCACACCGAGGACGGCCGCGAGTGGTTCGCCTACGGCGGCGACTTCGGCGAGCCCCTCCACGACGGCAACTTCGTCATCGACGGGCTGGTCTTCCCCGACCGCACCCCCTCCCCCGGCCTCGTCGAGTACAAGAAGGTCATCGAGCCCGTCCGCATCACCGTCCAGCCCGGCTCGCGCGCCGTCACCGTCGCGAACCGCCGCGACTTCGCCGACACCGGCGACCTCGCGTTCACCTGGACCGTCGAGGACGAAGGCGAGCAGGTCGCCCAAGGCGAGCTCGAAGTCCGCGCCGTCGCCGCAGGCGAGTCCGCGATCGTCGCCTTCCCGGCGTCCGTCGCCGCCCTCGCGCCGGCGAAGGGCGAACGCTGGCTGACCGTCCGCGCCGTCCTCGCCAAGGACGAGGCCTGGGCTGAGGCCGGCCACGAGATCGCCTGGGGCCAAGGGCAACTCGCCGCAGGCGTCCCCGTGTCCGCCGGCGGGCGCACCGCGCCCGTATCCGAAGACCGCGGCTACCGGCTCGGCGGCGCCGTCTTCGACGCGCTCGGGCGCCTCACCGCCATCGGCGGGCTCGAGTTCGAAGGCCCCCGCCTCGACCTGTGGCGGGCCCCCGTGGACAACGACCTGCTCGGCTGGACCACCCAGCTGGCGCCCCTGTGGAAGCACCGCGACGCGGGCCTCGACCGCCTGGAGCACAAGGTCCTCGACATCGAGTCCACTGCGGACGGACTCACCGTGGCGACCCGCGTCGGCGCCGGCGGCGCCGAGATCGCGATGGGGGCCGTCTACCGGTGGCGCCTCGACGGCGCCCGCCTGTGGCTCACCGTCGAGGTGAACCCCGAGGGCGAGTGGGACTTCCCGCTGCCGCGCCTGGGCGTGCGCGCCTCAGTGCCGAAGGCGCTGAACGAGGTCGAGTGGTTCGGCGGCGGGCCCGGCGAGGCCTACGCCGACACCCGCGCGGCCGCCCGCGTCGGCCGCTTCCGGTCCACGGTCGCAGGGATGCAGACCCCGTACGTGTTCCCGCAGGAGAACGGCTCCCGCGTCGACGTGCGCTGGGCCAGCCTCTCCGGCGAGGGGAAGACGCTCAAGATGATCGGCGCACCCGAGTTCGCGTTCACCGTGCGGCCGTGGACGAGCGAGCAGCTCGAAGCGGCCGGCCACACGTACGACCTGGTCGAGGGCGACCGCCTCTACGTCAACCTCGACGTCGGCCTCCACGGCATGGGCTCGGCCGCGTGCGGCCCGGGCGTCCTGCCCCAGCACCGGCTGCTGCCCGAGGCGACGGCGTTCACGCTGGGCTTCGAAGCGGCCGAGTAAGACCCATGCGACGGGTCCGCGCGCAATGACGTGCTCACAAAGGAGTATGCGAGCGTGCACTACCCTGGGTGCGGACCCGTCGCATCCCCCGAGAACGGTGAGAGAAGGCCCAGTGCCCAAGAAGTCGAATGCGGATACCGGCAAGCGCCCCACGATCAGGGACGTGGCCGCCCGGGCCGGAGTCTCGGTGCCGACGGTCTCCCGCGTGCTCGCCGGGAACTACCCGGTGGCCCCCGCGACCCGCGCCAAGGTGCTGCGCGCCATGCGCGAACTCGACTACGTGGTCAACGCGCACGCCCGCGCGCTGGCCGGGGCGACGACCAAGACCGTGGCGTTCGTCGTCGACGACGTCACCGGGCCGTTCTACGCGTACATCGCGCGCGGCGTCGAGCAGCAGGCCGCCTCCGAAGGGCGGCTGTGCCTCCTGTGCACCACGCACGGCGACCCCGAGCGCGAGCTGGCGGTCGTGGAGCTCATGCGCGAGCAGCACGCCGAGGCCGTGATCGTCGTGGGCGGCGCCTGGGACGACGGGAAGTACAACGAGCGGATGCGCTACTTCGCGTCGGCACTGGACCGCTCGGGCTCGCGGCTGGTGCTGTGCGGGCGGCCCTCGCTCGGCGAGGACGTCCCGGCCACGGTCGTCCACTACGACAACGAGGGCGGGGCGTACGCCATGACCTCGCACCTGCTCTCGGCCGGGCACCGGACCATCGCGTACCTGGGCACGGGAGTCGGGCACTCCACTACGGACGAACGCATTCGGGGCTTCCGGCGCGCGCACGCCGACTACGGCGTGGAAGTCGACGAGTCGCTGCTGATCCCGGGCGAGTTCTCGAAGCAGAGCGGCTTCGAGATGACCCGGGAGCTCATCGCGAAGCGCGACGACGTGACGGCCGTGTTCAGCGCGACCGACATGGTCGCCGCGGGCGTCCTGAAAGCCCTCCGCGAGGCCGGGATCGACGTCCCCAAGGACATGTCCGTGGTCGGCTTCGACGACATCCCGCTGGCCTCGGACCTCACCCCGGCGCTCACCACCGTGCACGTCCCGCACGAGGAGCTGGGCCGCGAAGCGGTGCGGCTCGGGCTGCGCCGCGAGGCTTCCGCGCCCGACCAGGTCGTCCTCGGCACCCACATCGTGGTGCGCGAGACCGTGGCCCCGCCGCCCCGCCGGGGCTGAAACCGGGACAGGACGCACGTATTTCGGGGCCGAGCCGCTGCTGCGGCCCGGCCCCGTTGGTTCAGAGTGCCGAGCGGGTTCCGGTCAGTGCCGGCCCTCGTCGTCGGTGAGGCCCTTCTTGGCGTCGTGGAGCTTGTCGTCCCCCTTTTCCTTGAGGTCGTGCCACTCCTCCTTGCCCTTGCCCTTCAGCTCCTGACCGCGCCCCTCGTTCGCGAGGCTCTCGTTGTCGGTCGCATCGCCGACTTTCTCCTTGGCGCTGCCGATGAGCTGCTCGGCCTTGTCCTTGGCCTTGTCAAAACCACCCATGACTATCCGTCCCTTCTCGAACGGTGATTGGCTCCAAGGGTGTACCCACTCGCGGATCGGCCACACATTCCCCAGGTCAGACGGGCTATTCCACCGGCGTGACATACGTGGCCTCGGCGGGCGGCTCCTGCGGGTACGGCAGCGACACCACCGGCACCCACTTGCCGCCCGGATTGCCCCCGCGGTTGCTCGCGAAGCTCAGCGCCCCGGTCGCGCCCCGCACCACCTGCTCGCTGTTGAGCAGCAGCAGGTGCTCGCGCACGTCCTCGGGCTGCGGCGCCTCCACCTCCCAGGGGTTGGTGATCCGCACCGCGCCGATCGCCGTCGCCAGCGCGTCGTGGTAGGTCACGGCGTACCCGTCGGACAGGCCCGCGGGGCCGGGGTCGACGAGCCGGGAGTAGTGGCCGAGGAAGGCCGCGAAGTCGGCGGGGGCCTCGGTCGCACCGGTGGCCCAGCCCGGGTCGGAGCCGGCGGCGTAGCGGACGTCGAGGCCCGCCTCGCTGATGCGCTCGCCCAGCTCCTGGTCCTGCTGCATGTCGGTGCCGGTGACGCCGAACAGGACCGTGAGGGGCCGGTCGACGCAGGCGCGCACGGCAAGCGCCTCCAGGAAGACCCTGAGGTCGGGCTCGCGTCCGGCGAAGAGGACCGCCTCGGACTCGGCCGCGCAGATGTTGCGGGTGATGGGGTCGAAGACCTCGGGTCCGCCGGTGGCGATGGACCGGCCGGGGAACGGCTGGTGGGAGCCGGCGATGTACTCCCCCAGCTCGGCTTCGTAGGCGGTGCGGAGGGTCGTCGTGTAGCGGTCCTCGGCGGTGCTGTCGTAGACGAGGATCGCCGAGTCGATGTCGCCGCGGGCGTCGAGGTGGCGGCGCAGGGCGACGGCGAAGTCGGTGTTGCTGGGGGCGGCGCGGATGAGGCCGTCGATGTGGTCGTGGTCGATGCCGTCGGCGGTGGTCACGCCGGTGACCATCGGGATGCCGGCGGCGGAGAGCCGTTCGGCGGCGGCCACGGTGCGGTCGCTGCTGACGCCCTGGCCCATGACGGCGACGAGCGGCACGTCGTCGTCGACCATGTCCTCGAGCCGGTCGACGGCGAACTCCCAGTGGGCCTGGCGTGCGCCTTCGTTGGCGAGGTAGAGCTGGACGAGGCGGGTGCGGTCGCCGAGCTCTGCGGTGCGGTTGGCGCGGTGGAGGGCGACGTAGGCGCCTTCGAGGGCGCTCTGGATCTTGTCGGCGCTCATGGCGCTGTCTGCGGTGGTGGTCATGGTGGTGAGCATGGCGATCCGCACGAGCGGCAGGCCTTCGGCTTCGGCCTGCTGTGCGGCCCAGTCGTTCTCGGCCTTGATGTTTTCCTGGACCGCGGCGAACTGGTCCTGGAAGACGAACGAGCCGTCGGTGACGCCGACGCATTCGTCGTCGATCTCGCGCACGCCGTCGCCGATGCCGCCGCACCGGACGTCCCCGACGATGCCCGGTCCGAACACGACGGCGGCGGCGATCACAACGGCAGTGGCGGCGAGGAGCGACAGCCGGCGTATGCGGCGCCGGAGCCGGGCCCAGCGCAGCGCGCCGTCACTGGGCGGGAGGTAGAGGGCCGCACTGCGGTCGGCCCGGTCCGTTGCGGAGGTGGAGGTCATTCGTCGTCTCCTCTGTCGGTGCCCGGGGTGCGTCCGTCCGCGACGACCAGCAGCGGGGGCGGCGCGACGCCGAGGCGCTCGAGTTCGGCGAGCTCGGATCGCAGGCGCTCGCGGAACACCGCGCCGGCCCGGGTGCGGGAGTGCTTGAGGAGGATGACGCAGCGGTACCAGTCGTGCTTGGCGAGGCGCCCGCGGCTGTAGGCGTGGCGGATGTCGGCGAGCATGGCCTCGATCAGCTGGCGGTCGCGGTTGCGGCGCTTGGGGATGCCGTGCTCCCCCGCGGGGTGGGCCCAGTTGTTGAGCTCCCCGAGGCGGGATTCGGGCACGTGGCGGGGACCGGGCCGGTCGCGGTGCCCGTACCACTTGTAGAACTCGTACAGCGACGGGAAGCGGCGTTCGAAGAGCCAGACGCCGATCGCGCCCATCAGGGCGATCCTCGGGCCGACCTGGGACAGGAGCGCCACGAGGCCCTGCGTGCTGCGCTTGGAGGCCGCGGGCCGCGCGATGATCTTGCGGGCCGCCTCCTTGAACGCCTTGGTGTAGGCGATCTGGGAGGTCTCGTCGATGCGCCGCTCGATGACCACGAGGCCCACTTCGAGGCGGCGGAACCACAGGCGCGGGTAGTTCGGGCAGGGCATCGCGAGGCGGGCCTTCGCGGCGGCGAGCAGCTTGGGGAGGTTCTCGTGGTTGAAGTCCCGGCAGTCGATGACCACGTGCGGTGCGCGGCCGTCCAGGGCCTCGGCGATGCGGTCGAGGAGGTCGGCGGGGGCCGATGCCGACAGCTCCACGTCGTGCTCGGCGGGGGCCGCGGGGCGGCCGAGGAGCGCTTTGACGGTCTCGAACTCGTCCTCGAGGGTCGCTGAAGGCAAGGTGGTTCCCTTCGGGGTGGCCTGGGGGTGAGGCAGGGAGGTCACGTCGTCGTGAGGTGTGGCATCGATCCTAGACGATATCGGTTGCCCGCCGGGACCTGTCCCGGTCCGGAGACGGTCGGTGACGACCCCTGGTTCTGCCTGCGGGGGAAGCGGATTCGGCGGCTCCTGTGTCGACTGGGGCGTCACCCGGAAGGCTGGGAGCGGCCTGGTCCGGCGGGGACGGCGCGAGGCAGAATTCTCTGGTGACTTCCAGCGACTTCCAGATCCGTCCCGTCCTCCCGGCCGAGCACGATGCGCTCGGCGAGTTGTCGGTCCGCTCCTACCTCCACGGCGACCTGCTGATCGGCGGGCTCGACGACCCGTACGCCCCGAACCTGCGCGATGTGGCCGTCCGGGCCGCGGCCGCGACGGTGCTCGTCGCTGTAGATGAGAGCGCTGTCGAGGAGGGCACTGTCAAGAAGGGCACCGTCGAGGAGCGCGCTGTCGAAGGGGACTCCGGTACGAACGGGAGCGGCCCGGCGCTGCTCGGCGGGGTCACGCTCGCGTTCCACGGCAGCCCCATGGCGCAGCTGGCCGGGCCGGGCGAGGCCGAGGTCCGGATGCTCGCCGTCGACCCCGCCGCGCAGGGCCGCGGCGTCGGTTCGGCGCTCGCGGCCGCGTGCGTTGAGCGGGCCCGCGCCGAACCCGGCACCAAGCGCGTCGTCCTCTGCTCCCAGCAGGCCATGACGACCGCGCACCGCGTGTACGCGCGCCTCGGGTTCGAGCGCGCGCCCGACCTCGACTGGTACCCGCTGCCGGAGATCCGCCTCTGGGGCTTCCGGCTCGAACTCTAGATCAGCGCCCCGAACGCCCGCTTGTACTCGCCGAGCGCCCGGTCGACCTCGCCCTCGCTGAGGCCGTACCGGGCCAGGTCGTACTTGTGCTCGCTCGGCCGGCCCGCCAGCGCGGCGTCGAGCGCGTCCGCTTCGGGGCGGCCCCACGGGGCGTCGAGCTGCTCGAAGAGCTGCGGGAGGCGTTCGCGGGCGTCGTCGGTGAGGTCGCGGTAGGGCACGTCGACGACGGCGTAGGCGGGCAGGCGCTCGCGGGCGGCGCGGGCGCGGTCGATGCCGGTCGCGAAGAGCCCCAGCCAGGTCCGGCCGATCGCGAGCGGGTCGGTCTCGCCGGTGTTCATGGCGCTGGCGCTCTCGGTCATCGAGCAGAGCGAGGCGAGGGCGGCGGCCGGGTCGCGGTGGGTCCACAGGATCTGGGCGTCCGGGAAGGCCTTGACGAGCGCTCCGAGGTTCCAGAGGTGGGCGGCTGCGCGCAGGACCCAGCGGCGGCGCGGGCGGCCGTGCTGGAGCACCTGGAGGGTCTGCTTGAGGTAGCGGTAGTCCGGGGTGTAGTCGCGTTCGAGCATCCACTGGACGTAGCCGGGCGGCTGGGCGCGCACGAGGTGGCCGATGCCGTGCGGGAGGACCCAGACGTCGGCGTCGGGCTTGTGCGGGTGCATGTCGTAGACGGTGCTGAACGTGGGGACGGCCTTGCCGAGGAAGTCGGTGGCGCGTTCGGCGCGGCGCAGGTGGTCGGCGTGGTCGAGGTCGGGGTGCATGAGCTCGTGCATGAGCGGGGAGCGGTGGGCCGCGGGGACGGCGAGGAGCCGCTGGAGCATGGTCGTGCCGGTGCGGGGGACGCCGGTGATGACGATGGGGCGGTCGATGGGCTCGTCGGCGATCTCGGGGCTGAGGGCGTGGAGCTTGCGGACGCGCAGGCGGTTCTCGAGGCGGTCGGTGACCTCCTGCTGGACGGCGACCCAGCCGGTGAGGGTGAGGCCGTCGATGTCGGCGTAGCCGGCGAGGAGGACGCGCATGTCCTCGACGAATGCCTCTTCGCCGTGGGCGGTGGAGCCGGTGCGGTGCTCGGCTTCGCGCACGGCGCGGTCGAGGAGGCGGTCGATCTTCTTGCGGCGCCCGGCGATCGCGGGCGTGAGGACGTTGTTCACGGCCTTGAGCCAGGGTGAGACGCGTTCCATCCGTACCGCTCCTTGTGTGCCGCTTGCGCTGTGCCTCTTGCACTGTGCTTCGAACGAAGCGAGGTGAGCCTACATTCAGGTTCGAATGCGGGCCCACCTCAGTGCTCGAAGTGTGTTCCGGGCTATCGGGTGTCGACCCGCTGGGCCTCAAGCGGAATCGCGGCCGCCACTTGTGGAGTGAGCTCGGCGACGAAGCGCGGCGACAGGTGGTTGCCGTCGCGGTAGACCAGGAAGTTGCCGACGACGACGGGGCAGGTGTCGTTCTGCACGTCGCACATCCACGGGATCGGGTCGACCACGGTGGCATCGGTTTCCGCCTCGATCGTCTCGATGGCCGCGGCCCGGCGCTCGGGCCTGGTGGTGGCCGCTTCGACGTCGACGACGCATTCGGTCACGTTGTCGGAGTGCTCGGCGAGGCACGCGGGGGTGTCGCCGGGCGGGTTGGCCGAGTCGGCCAGGTAGTAGACCTCGCCGGCCGCTTCGTCGAGGCGGTTGAGGCTCTCGGCCCAGCCGTCGGCCCAGGCCTGGTCCGGGTCGTCGGCGAGGATCTCCTTCTCGTCGTAGGCGGAAGTGACGACGACGTCGGGTTCGAGGCTCTCGATCTCGGCGAACGCCTTCTCTTTCCACTCCTCGCATTCGGTGTAGCGGCGGTCGAGGTGGCTGTCGTGCTCGCTCACGGCGGCGACGCTGCAGCCGGCCTTGGCGAGCGGCAGGAGCTTCCAGCCGGAGGCCTCGGCGAGCTGGTTGAACGCCGGGAACCACTGGGCGGCATGGGAGTCGCCGAACAGCACGATGGTCTTCTCGCCGTCGGGGTCGCCGAACCGGCAGTCCTTCAGGTCGGTGCCCTCCCACGCGGTGACGCAGTCCTCGGCGTAGAGCGCGGGCTCGTCGGTGCCGGCCTCGTCGAGCGACGGGGTGAGGTTGGCGGGGACCGACTCCACATCGGAGGACTCGCCGATCATCTCCCAGACGGTGCTGTCGTCACCGGTGATCTCGGCGGCCTCGCCGTTCTCCTCGGCGGGCATCGGCTGCTGCACCATGAAGATCGACACGGCGAGCATCCCGGCGATGAGGCCGCCGCCCAGCGCCAGCGCCCGGGACGGCACCTGCACGAGCGTCCGCCTGGTGCGGATCGGGTTCTCCACCAGGTAGAACGTGGCGATGGTGAGCAGGAACGCCACGGCCATGAGCAGCAGGTAGTGGCGCACCCGCACCTCCTCCAGGCCCATGACGGCGGGGCCGATCATGATGAGCGGCCAGTGCCATAGGTAGAGCCCGTACGAGATCTTGCCGACGAACTGGGCCGGCCTGATGCCGAGCAGCGCTTGGGCGCCGAAGCGGTGCGGGACGCACCCGGCGGCGATGACGAGCGCGCACCCCGCGACGGGCAGCATCGCCGCGGTGCCGGGGAAGACGGTGTGCTCGTCGAGCCAGAACACCGCGGCCACGATGAGCGCGAGCCCGGCCCAGGAGGCGAGCGCGGCGGCCCACGTCGGCGTCCAGGCGCGGATGCGGCCCGCGGCCACGGCGATGAGGGCGCCGACGGCGAGTTCCCATGCGCGCGTGTGGATGCCGAAGTAGGACCAGACGGGGTCGCCGGCGGTCCAAGTGGCGCTGGCCCAAAGGGACGCGCCGCCGGCGACGACGAGGAAAGCGGTGATCGCTGCAGTGCGGCCGGGGCCGCGGTTGCGGTGGCGCGCCAGGGTGAACTTGCCCGGCCTGCCGAATCTGGCGCCCAGGAGGGCGATCGCCAGGAGCACGAGCGGCCAGACGATGTAGAACTGCTCCTCGACCGCGAGCGACCAGAAGTGCTGCAGCGGCGAGGGCGGGACCTCGGCGTTGAGGTAGTCGGTGCCCTCTTGCGCGAGGCGGATGTTGATGACGTTCAGCGCGGCGGCCGCCGCGTCGGCGGCGATCTCGCCGAGCCTGGTGCGCGGCAGCCAGAGCCAGGCGGCGACGAGCGTCGCGACCAGGACCGTGGCGGCGGCCGGGAGGAGCCGCACGGCGCGGCGGGCGTAGAACCCCGCGATGGAGACGGTGCCCGTCTTGTCGATCTCGCGCAGGAGCAGCGAGGTGATCAGGAAGCCCGAGATGACGAAGAAGACGTCGACGCCGACGAATCCTCCAGCCATGTACGGGAAGCCGATGTGGGCGGCGATGACGACGCCCACGGCCACGGCCCGGAGGCCTTCGATGTCGGGTCGCCAGTGGCTGGGGCGCGCACTGGACGACTGGTCGGTCCTCGTTTCCTCCCGAGTGCTCCGCTTGTTCGCGGCGGTCTCGGGGTCTCGCTTCGGTGCGGTGCCGGCGGCGTCAATGGACGTCTTCGCCGGTTCGTGTGCGTTGGTCAGACGCATGCTTGTCGGTCTCCGAACGGTTCACCGGGCATCGGACTCCCCAGCCGGGCAAGGCTGGGCGGACTGGGGTCGGGGGTCTTACCGGGGATGAGTGCAGACCATAACATTGCCCGGTTAATGGGATCTACCCCCTCTAAAGCGGTGATATATCACTCAATCACCATGTTTACCGAGGGTGGTCGCCGCAGCGAGAACGGCGAGGGCGCACCCGTTGTGCCGGGTGCGCCCTCGCCGTTTCGTCCGCCCCAGGGGTGCGTCAACACCCCTAAGGAACGCCGGGCGGCTCCGGGGTCTCCCGGAGCAGTCCCTCCTGCGTGGCCGAGGCGAGGTGCACCCCGTCCGCGTCGAAGAACCGGCCCTGGGCCAGCCCGCGCCCGTCGGCGGCGGTCGGCGACATCGAGTCGTAGAGGATCCAGTCGTCGAAGCGGAACGGCCGGTGGAACCACAGGGCGTGGTCGAGGCTCGTCCCGAGGTAGCCCCCGGGGCCCCAGACCGCGCCGTGGCGGGACAGGACCGAGTCGAGCAGCGTCAGGTCGGAGGCGTACGTGAGCACGCACACGTGGATGAGCGGGTCGTCCGGGAGCCGGCCGTCCGCCTTCATCCACACCCGCTGGTGCTCCTGCGCCGGGCGCTCGCCCGAGGCCGAGAAGCCCGAGCCGCCCCCGGCGTAGCGCATGTCGATCGGGCGCGGCACGCGCGCCCACATGCCGAGCCGGTCCGGGTGGGACTTGAGCTGCTCGCTGAGCGGCGGGATCTCCTCGGGCCGGGCCAGGCCGTTCGGGGCCGGGTCCGAGTGCCCGAGGCCGCGCTCGCCGGTGTGGAACGAGGCGGACATGAAGAAGATCGTCTGCCCGTTCTGCAGCGCCACCGTACGTCGTACGGAGAAGGAGCGGCCGTCGCGGATGTCCTCGACCTGGTAGACGATCGGCTTCGTCGAGTCGCCGGGGCGCACGAAGTAGCCGTGCAGCGAGTGCACCCGGCGGTCGGCCGGGACGGTCCGCCCGGCCGCGACGAGCGCCTGGCCGGCGACCTGGCCGCCGAAGACCCGCTGGAGGCCCACTCCCGCGCGCGGTCCCCGGAAGAGGCCCTTGTCGATCTCCTCCAGGTCGAGGACGCCGAGGAGCGAGTCCACGGCGTCCTGGCCCACGAGGACTTCCCGCCCTGAGCTGTTCAAGGGATCAGGAGCCGATTCGGTGGACCCGGACGGTGTTCGTCGAACCGGGGGTCCCGGCCGGCGTGCCCGCCACGATGACCACGAGGTCGCCGGGCTCCGCCAGGTGGTGCTCCTGCACGGTCTTGTCGACCAGTTGGAACATCTGGTCGGTGTGGTCCACGTGCTCGACCAGGTAGGAGTCGGTGCCCCAGGACAGCGCCATCTGGTTGCGGACGCTCTCGATCGGGGTGAGGCCGTAGATCGGGCGGTCCGGCTTGAGGCGGGCCAGGCGCTTCACGGTGTCACCGGTCTGGGTGAACGCCACGAGGGCCTTCGCGCCGATCGCCTCGGCGATGTCGGCGGCCGCGTGGGTCACCGCGCCGGACTTCGTCTTCGGGTCGTGGAGCAGCTCGCGCAGGCCGATGGGGCCGCCCTCGGTGGTCTCCACGATCTTGGCCATGGTGCGGACGGTGCCGATCGGGTACTTGCCGACCGAGGTCTCACCGGAGAGCATCACCGCGTCGGTGCCGTCGAGGACGGCGTTGGCGACGTCGGAGACCTCGGCGCGGGTGGGCCGGGCGTTCTCGATCATCGAGTCGAGCATCTGCGTCGCCACGATGACGGGCTTCGCGTTCTCGCGGCAGAGGCGCACGATCTCCTTCTGCACGATCGGGACCTCGTCGAGGGGCATCTCGACGCCCAGGTCGCCGCGGGCGACCATGACGCCGTCGAAGGCCCGGACGATCTCCTCGAGGCGCGCGACGGCCTCGGGCTTCTCGACCTTGGCGATGATCGGGCGGCGCACGCCGACCTCGTCCATCACCTTGTGGCCCAAGCGGACGTCGTCGGGGCTGCGCACGAACGACATCGCGATGAGGTCGACGCCGAGGTTCAGCGCGAACTTCATGTCGGAGATGTCCTTCTCCGACAGCGCCGGGACCGAGATGTTCACGTTCGGCAGCGACAGGCCCTTGTTGTTGGAGACCGGGCCGCCCTCGACGACGAGGCACTCGACATCGGTGTCGTCGGCGCTGAGCACTTCGAGCGCCAGCTTGCCGTCGTCGACCAGGAGGCGGTCGCCCTTGGTGACCTCGGCCGGCAGCTTCTTGTAGGTGCAGGACACGCGGTCGTGGGTGCCGTCGATGTCGTCGGAGGTGATCTTGATGCGGTCGCCCGCATCCCACTGCTCCTTCCCGTTCAGGAAGGTGCCGAGGCGGATCTTGGGGCCCTGCATGTCGGCGAGGATCGCGACCGGCTTCCCGGCGGCGTCCGCGGCCTCGCGGACCATCTGGTAGACGGCCTCGTGGTCGGCCTGGGCGCCATGGGAGAAGTTCATGCGGGCGACGTTCATGCCGGCGTCGATCAGGCCGGCCATACGCTCGGGCGTGGCCGTGGCAGGCCCGATGGTGCAGACGATTTTTGCTCTACGAGTCACCCTGCGAGCTTATATCGGACGCCTACTCGCACTCGCAGGGTCTCCGCAGTTGAGAGGTGGAATTCACCGCTGCCGGAATGCAAATCGGAGATAGGCGGAATTGAGCGCAAGTAAATATTTACTCCGCTCAATTCCGCCTATTGCACTTACGCCGCGAGTGCCTGTGCGTTCGATTCGACCGGCGCCGGAAGCGCGGTCTGGCCACCCAGGAACTTGTGCGCGGCCGCGGCCGCGGCGCGGCCTTCGGCGATCGCCCATACGATGAGCGAGGCTCCACGATGGGCGTCGCCCGCGACGAACACGCCGGGCGCGTCCGTCTGCCAGTCGTCGCCGCAGTCGATCACGTTGCGGCGCGAGCGCTCGATCCCGAACTGCCGCAGCAGCGGCTGGTCCTCGGTGCCCGCGAAGCCGATGGCCAGCAGGACGAGGTCGGCCGGGACGATCTGCTCAGTGCCCTCCACGGGGAGGATGTCGCGGCGGCCCTGGGACTTGTCGACCCGGACCTCGCTGAAGCGCATCTGGCGCACGTGCCCGTGCTCGTCGCCGATGAACTCGGCGGCCGCGGACGCGTAGTTGCGCTCCCCGCCCTCCTCGTGCGCCGGGTAGTTGCGCACGATGACCGGCCAGGTCGGCCACGGGTCGCGGCCGGCGTCGCGCAGGTCCGGCGGCGTCGGGTACAGGTCGAGCTGGCGCACCGAGGCCGCGCCCTGCCGGTGGGCCACACCCAGGCAGTCCGCGCCGGTGTCGCCGCCGCCGATGATGACGACGTGCTTGCCCTTGGCGTCGATCGGCGCGAACGGGGCCTTGCCCGCGACCACCTGGTTGGCGCCCACGAGGTGCTCCATCGCCTGGTGGATGCCCGCGAGCTCGCGGCCCGGCTGCTCCGTCTCGCGCCCTTCGAGCGCGCCCACGGCCAGGATCACCGCGTCGTGGCGTTCACGCAGGTCCTCGGCGGTGATGTCCACACCGACGTTCACGTTGCACGCGAACTCGACACCTTCGGCCCGCATCTGCTCGACCCGGCGGTCGATCTGGTGCTTCTCCAGCTTGAAGTCCGGGATGCCGTAGCGCAGCAGGCCGCCGGGGGCGTCGTCGCGCTCGTACACCGTGACCGCGTGGCCCGCGCGGGCCAGCTGCTGGGCCGCCGCCAGGCCCGCCGGGCCCGAGCCGACGACCGCGACGGACTTGCCGCTGGAGGCCTCGGCCGGCTCCGGCCGGACGTTCGCGTCGTCGAACGCGCGGTCGATGATCTCGACCTCGATGTTCTTGATGGTCACCGGGTCGTCCCCGATGCCCAGCACGCACGCCGCCTCGCACGGGGCGGGGCAGAGCCGCCCGGTGAACTCCGGGAAGTTGTTCGTCGCGTGCAGCTGCTCGATGGCCGCGCCCCACCGGCCGGTGCGGGCCAGGTCGTTCCACTCGGGGATCCGGTTCCCCAGCGGGCAGCCGTTGTGGCAGAAGGGGATGCCGCAGTCCATGCAGCGCGACGCCTGGGCCGTCACCAGCTCCTTGGAGGTGCGGGTGTAGACCTCGCGGTTGTCGAGGATGCGCACCGGGACGGGGCGCTTCTTCGGCACGGCCCGGCCGTGCTCGAGGAATCCGCTCGGATCAGGCATTGGCGGCCTCCTTCTCGGTCAGGACGAGCGTGCGGGTCGTGATCGTGTCAATGGCTTGACGGGCGAGGACGGCCTTGTACTCGCGGGGGATGACCTTCGTGAAGCCGCTCGCGGCCCGCGGCCATTCGGCCAGCAGGTCCGCCGCGACCGCCGAGCCGGTGGCCCGGCCGTGGCGCAGCAGCAGCGAGTGGACCAGGTCGATGTCGGAGGCCGACAGCGGGTCCAGGTCCGCCAGCGCGGTGTTGGTGCGGGACTCGTCCAGGCGCCACACGTACGCCACGCCGCCGGACATGCCCGCGGCGAAGTTGCGGCCGGTGGGGCCGAGGACGAGGACGGTGCCGCCGGTCATGTACTCGCAGCCGTGGTCGCCCACGCCTTCGACGACGGCGACGGCGCCGGAGTTGCGGACGGCGAAGCGCTCGCCGACCTTGCCGCGGATGAAGACCTCGCCGGAGGTCGCCCCGTAGAGGAGCGTGTTGCCGGCGATGACGTTCTCTTCGGCCTTGAACGGGGCTCCGGCGTCGGGGGTGAGCACGAGGCGCCCGCCCGAGAGGCCCTTGCCGACGTAGTCGTTGGCGTCGCCCACGAGCTTGAAGCTCGCGCCTCGGGTGAGGAACGCGCCGAAGGACTGCCCTGCGGTGCCGCGGAACACGAGGTTCACGGTGTCGTCGGCGAGGCCTTCGCGGTGCGCGCGGGAGACCGCGGCGCCCAGGAGCGCGCCGACCGAGCGGTCGGTGTTGCGGATCTCGAGTTCGGCGGTGACCCGCTCGCCCTGCTCGATGGCGGGGCGGGCAATCTCGACGATGCGGGCGCCCAGGGTGCCCTCGACGCCGTGGTCCTGGACGGTGGCCTGCGTGCGCGGGCCTGGGACGGGGGCGGCGATGACGTTCGACAGGTCCACGCGGGAGGCCTTGCGGCCGGGTCCGGGGATCTGCTTGAGGCGCTCGACCGCGCCGATCGCCTCGTCGAGGGACCGGTAGCCGAGTTCGGCGAGGAGCTCGCGGACCTCTTCGGCGATGTAGCGGAAGAAGTTCTCGACGAACTCCGGTTCGCCGGTGTAGCGCTCGCGCAGGCGCGGGTCCTGGGTGGCGACGCCCACGGGGCACGTGTCGAGGTGGCAGACGCGCATCATGACGCAGCCGGTGACGACGAGCGGGGCGGTGGCGAAGCCGAAGCCCTCGGCGCCGAGGAGGGCGGCGACGATGACGTCGCGGCCTGTCTTCATGGCGCCGTCCACTTCGAGCTTGACGCGGTCGCGCAGGCCGTTGCGGATGAGGGTCTGCTGGGCCTCGGCGAGCCCGATCTCCCACGGGGTGCCCGCGTGCTTGATCGAGTTCGACGGGGAGGCGCCGGTGCCGCCGTCGTAGCCGGAGATGAGGATGGTGTCCGCCTTGGCCTTGGAGACGCCGGCGGCGACGGTGCCGACGCCGGTCTCCGAGACGAGCTTCACGTGGACCTCGGCGTCGCCGCCTCCGGCGTGCTTGAGGTCGTGGATGAGCTGGGCGAGGTCCTCGATCGAGTAGATGTCGTGGTGCGGGGGCGGGCTGATGAGGCCCACGCCGGGCGTGGCGTTGCGGGTGTCGGCGATCCAGGGATAGACCTTGTACCCGGGCAGCTGGCCGCCCTCGCCGGGCTTGGCGCCCTGCGCCATCTTGATCTGGATGGCGTCGGCCGTGGCGAGGTACTCCGAGGTGACGCCGAAGCGGCCGGAGGCGACCTGCTTGATCGCGCTGCGCCGCAACGGGTCGTAGAGCCGGTCGACGGCTTCGCCGCCCTCGCCGGAGTTGGAGCGCCCGCCGAGGCGGTTCATGGCGATCGCGAGGGTCTCGTGGGACTCCGCGGAGAGCGCGCCGTAGGACATCGCGCCGGTGTGGAAGCGCTTGACGATGGTCTCGACGGGTTCGACCTCGTCGAGCGGGACCGCCCTGCGGGACTCGTCGAAGCCGAGCATGCCGCGCAGCAGACCGGAGTCGGCGGCGATGGCGTTGACCTTCTCGGTGTAGCGCTTGAACACGTCGTACTGGCCCGAGCGGGTGGCGTGCTGGAGCAGGAACACCGTCTCGGGGTTGAACAGGTGCACCTCGCCTTCGCGGCGCCACTGGAAGTCGCCGCCCGGGGGCAGCGGCTCGGAGGTCTCGATCCTGCGCTCGTAGGCGGCGCGGTGGCGCTCGGCGACCTCTTTGGCGAGGGTCTGGAGGCCGATGCCGCCGATCGCGGAGTCGGTGCCGGTGAAGTACCGGTCGACGAAGTCCTCGTCGAGGCCGACGGCCTCGAAGATCTGGGCGCCGGTGTAGGAGGCGACGGTGGAGATGCCGATCTTCGACATCACCTTGAGCACGCCGCTGCACAGGCCCTGGATGTAGTTCTCGACGGCCTGGGCCGGTTCGAGGTCGACGACGCCCTCCGCGCACAGCTCTTCGATGGAGTCGAAGGCGAGGTACGGGTTGATGGCGGCGGCGCCGTAGCCGAGGAGGACCGCGGCGTGGTGCACGGTGCGGCAGTCGCCGGTCTCTACCAGGAGCGCGACCTTGGTGCGGGTCTGCTCGCGCACGAGGTGCTGGTGCACGGCGGCGGTGAGCAGGAGCGACGGGATCGGCGCGAGGTCGGCGGTGGAGTCGCGGTCGGAGAGCACGAGGATGCGCACGCCGTCCTCGATGGCCTCGGAGACGTGGCGGCAGATCTCGACCAGGCGGTCCTTGAGGCCGCGCGAGCCGTGGCGGGCCTTGTAGACGCCGGAGACGCGCACGGCTTTGAAGCCGGGCATGTCGCCGTCCTCGTCGATGTGGAGGATCTTCGCGAGCTCCTCGTTGCCGAGGATCGGGCGGGCGAGCTCGATCTGGCGGCACGAGTGCGGGCCGGGCTCGAGCAGGTTGCCCTCGGGGCCGACGGTGGTGCCGAGCGCGGTGACGAGCTTCTCGCGGATGGCGTCCAGCGGCGGGTTGGTGACCTGCGCGAACAGCTGCGTGAAGTAGTCGAACAGGAGCTTGGGGCGCTTGGAGAGGCCCGCGATGGGCGTGTCCGAGCCCATGGAGACCAGCGGCTCCTCGCCCTTGGACGCCATGGGCGCCAGGATGAGTCGCAGCTCCTCGTCGGTGTAGCCGAAGGTGAGCTGGCGGCGGCGCACGGACTCGGGGTCGTGGGCGACGGGCTCGCGCTCGGGCAGCTCCTCGAGGCGGATGAGCCCGGCGTGGAGCCAGTCCCCGTAGGGGTGCTCCTTGGCGAGGGCGTCCTTCACCTCTTCGTCGTCGAGGATGCGGCCGGCGCCGGTGTCGACGAGGAACATGCGGCCCGGTTCGAGGCGGCCCTTCTGGGCGACCTTGGAGGGCTCGATGTCGACGACGCCGGACTCGGAGGCGAGCACGACGAGGTCGTCGGTGGTGCGCCACCAGCGGGCGGGGCGCAGGCCGTTGCGGTCCAGGACCGCGCCGATCTGGACGCCGTCGGTGAAGCAGACCGCGGCGGGGCCGTCCCAGGGCTCCATGATCGAGGCGTGGTAGCGGTAGAAGTCGCGGCGCTTGGGGTCCATGGTCGCGTTGTGCTCCCAGGCCTCCGGCATCATCATGAGCATCGCGTGGGGCAGGCTGCGCCCGCCCAGGTGCAGGAGCTCGACGACCTCGTCGAAGTTCAGGGAGTCCGAGCCGCCCGGGGTGTTGATCGGGAAGAGCCGGCGCAGGCGGCCGGGCAGGGCCTCCGTGGCGAGCTCGGCCTGGCGCGCGGTCATCCAGTTGCGGTTGCCGCGGATGGTGTTGATCTCGCCGTTGTGCGCGACCATCCGGAACGGGTGGGCGAGCGGCCAGGACGGGAACGTGTTGGTGGAGAACCGCGAGTGGACGAGGGCGATGGCGCTCTGGAGGCGCTCGTCGGCCAGCTCGGGGTAGAACTGCGGGACCTGCGCGGGCGTGAGCATGCCCTTGTACACGATGGTGCGGGCCGAGAGGCCGACGATCGCGGAGCCGTCGAGGTGGCGCTCGCGCAGTTCGCGCTCGGCCTGCTTGCGCACGGCGAACGCGAGGCGGTCGAGGTCGAGTCCGGCGGCGGCCCCGTCCTCGGCGGCGAGGAAGACCTGGGAGACGCGGGGCTTGGAGGCCAGGGCGGCGGCGCCGAGGCCGGAGGCGTCGGTGGGCACGTCGCGCCAGCCGAGGACCGTGCAGCCCTCCGCGACGGCGTACTTCTCGACGATCGCGCGGGCGCGCGCGGTCGCGTCGTCGTCTTCGGGCGTGAAGACCAGGCCGGCGGCGTAGTGGCCGGCCTCGGGGAGGCTGAAGGCGACCACGGCGCGGTAATAGGCGTCGGGGATCTGCAGCATGATGCCCGCGCCGTCGCCCGAATCGGGGTCGGGGGCGGTCGCGCCGCGGTGCTCCATGCGCACGAGCGCGGAGAGACCGTGCTCGATGACACTATGGGCCGCCCTGCCTTGCATGTCCGCGACGAACGCGACACCGCAGGCGTCGTGTTCCCAAGCGGGGCGGTAAAGACCGGGCTCTGAGTTCAGGGCAGAACGCAACCGTGGCCTCCTTCGTCGTCGAGGGCTCCAGCAGCAGGTGGGGGCGCGGAGCACTACGGTGTTTCATACGGGACGACGTCGGCCCGAGAGAATGCAAAGTGTCAGACGAGTGTAATGCATCGCTCATCTGATGGACACCATCGTCCTACGATCCGAGCAGGTGGAGCGGTTTTTCTCACCTGTGCGGCGGAAACCGCGCAACCGGTTCGTAATGGCCGCGTAACGCGTCCGCACAGGCGGGGCGGGCGGCGCGAACCGGTGGCGGCCGGTGGTTAGAGTGAAGGCACATTCGCGCGGTGCCCATCCCCCGTGCAGGGACACCCCTTCCACAGTACGTTCGCAAGGAGCAATGCACCAATGAGCTATCCCCCGCCCCCTGGCTACGGGCAGCAGTCGCAGCCGCAGCAGCCGGGCTACCCGCCCCAGCAGCCGGGCGGGTACGCCCCCCCGTCGGCGCAGCAGCCTTACGGCCAGCCGTCCCAGCCCGGCGGCTACGGCGCCCCGCAGCAGCCCGGTTTCCCGCCGCCCCAGCAGCCGGGCAACCCCTACGGCCCGCCCCCGATGCCGCCGCCCACCTCGCGCGGCGGCGGCGGCCTCGTCGCGAAGATCCTCGGCGGCGTCGGCGTCCTGGTCATCGGCGTGATCATCGTGATCGTCCGGGCCTTCGCCGGCGGCGACTCGGGCAACGACTCCGACAGCACCGGCACCGACACCACCCTCTCCAACGAGGAGATGGACGCCGCTGAGGCGGCCGCGGTCGGCGACTGCATGTCCGACGCCCTGACCAGCGTCGACGCCGACCTGGTCGTCCCCTGCGACGACCCGGCCGCGTACTGGACGATCACCCAGGTCTCCGACGACTCCGGCGCCGAAGTCGACTTCTCGGGCGAGCTGACCGACCCGTCGATCGCCGCCTCGGTCTGCGGCCAGGAGTACATGGGCTGGACCCCGGGCGCGCTGTGGCAGTCGTACCAGTACGTCTACACCGAGGACATCTCGGGCGTCGGCGGACCGGTCGACTACCTCTACTGCGTCGAGGCGATCGACAAGGAGGACGCCGAAGGCGGCCGCCCGGTCACGCCCGACACCGGCGCCTGCACCGACACCAGCCTGCGGACGTTCGACTGCTCGAACGCCCTGGCCACCTACCTCGTCGACGAGGTCGAGACCTACGACCCGCCGATCGACGAGCTCTCGTTCGACTCCACGACCGCGCTGGGCGGCTGCCCGGACTCGGACTACTACGCCACCCCGGTCACCGGTGCGGACGGACTCGTCTACTTCGCCTACTGCAGCAGCGACAACGCCTAACCGAACACCGCTAGCAGCGAAGGGCCGCCCCCGTTCGGGGGCGGCCCTTCCGCTTGCGCCGGTGCCGATTCGCCCGTGCCTCCACGAGGTACTGAGGGACCGCCGGGTGTCACGTCGAGCGCCTGCGGAGACTGGTGGGACGAGGACATCGCACGAGAGCAATATGATGGAACCCAAGCGCATCCATAACGCCCTCGAGCCCTCGGCCACGCGACGGAGAACCCCATGACCTATCCCCCGCCGAACCCCTACGACCCCAACCAGTCGCCTGGATACGGTCAGCCCTCGCCCGCACCCCAGCACTACACGACCGACGCCGACCCGTACTCCCGCCCCGACCCGTACGGCCCCGGCGTCGGCTACCAGACCGCCCCGAGCCACCCCGGCAGCGCCCCGCCCGGGCAGCCCTACTCCCCCGGCCCCGCGTACCCGCAGACCGGCGGCTACCCGCAGCCCCCGGTGGGCCCCGGCGGCGCCTTCCAGCCCGGCCAGGCCGCGCCCCCGCCGCCGGGCGGGAACTCGAACACCCCGCTCATCATCACCCTCGTCGTGGTCGTCATCGCCGTCATCGGCGGCGGGATCATGCTGGGCCTCAGCATGAGCGGCGACGACGACCCCGACCCGACCGAGTCGACCTCCGCCGCGGAGGAGACCAGCGAAGCGGCCGAGGAGACCACCGCCGCCGAGCCGACCGAGGAGGCGACCACCGAGGGCGAGTCGGTCTACCGCGTTCCGGCCGAAGGCGAGTGCATCGAGAACAATCCCGAGGGCTTCTACGTCGTCGACTGCGGATCGGACCTGGCCTACTGGGAGGTCCTGCGGGTCGTCCAGAGCCCCGAGGACCCCGAACCGACCGACGCCGGCCACGCGGTCGCCGCCGCCAATGCCTGCGACGGCAGCGGCAACACCAACTACTACTACACGGACACCGCGATCGCGGCCGGCCGCGACTGGGACCCCGAGCTCGACTCGATCACCGCGGTCTACTGCGTGAAAGAGGTCTAGGGCCGCAGCCGGACTCGACGCTCGCGTCCGGCTGCGGGATACGATCGGCCCATGCCCGTCACCGCCACCGAACTCGACCGGTTCGAGGCCTCCAGGCCCCGCCTGGAGGCCATCGCCTACCGCCTCCTCGGCTCGGCGGCCGAAGCCGAGGACGCCGTCCAAGAGGCCTTCCTGCGCTGGCAGGCGACCGACCGCGACCGCATCGAGGTGCCCGAGGCGTGGCTGACGAAGGTGCTCACGAACCTGTGCCTCAACCAGCTCACGTCGGCGCGGGCGCGGCGTGAGACCTATGTGGGCGAATGGCTGCCGGAGCCGCTGTTCGCGGGCGACCCGATGCTCGGCCCGGCCGACACCGCCGAGCAGCGCGAATCGGTGTCCTTCGCGGTGCTGACCCTCATGGAGCGGCTGGCCCCGGTCGAGCGCGGCGTGTACGTGCTGCGCGAGGCGTTCGGCTACACGCACCGCGAGATCGCCGAGTTCATCGAGATCACCGAGGCGTCGAGCCAGCAGATCTTCCACCGCGCCAAGAAGCACCTCGCGGACGGCAAGCCCCGCAAGGAGATCGACGAGGCGGACGCCCGCCGGATCGTCGAGGAGTTCCTGGCCGCCGCGACCGGCGGCTCGGTCGCGCCCCTGGTGCAGCTGCTCACCGAGAACGCCGTGTCGATCGGCGACGGCGGCGGCCGGGTCCCCGCCCGCACCAAGCCGTACCAGGGCGCGACAGCGGTCGCGAAGTTCCTCTGGGGCCTGTTCCGGCCCGCCCAGGCCAAGCGGAAGATCGTCGGCGGCTCGCCCGAGGTCTACGCGTGGACCGCCAACGGCGAGCCCGCCGCGGTCGCGGTCCTCGACGGCCGCGTCATCGGCGTCATGTGCATCGAGGTCGGCGAGGACGGCATCGCCGTGTTCCGCAACCAGGTCAACCCGGACAAGCTCGAGCGCGCGACGGCCCAGTGGGCCGCGGTCGACCACGGCGAACCGCTGATCCTCGCCGCCTTCTAACACCATGTGACGTGCTTCACTCTCAGCTCCTGTCAGGAATCGCGGGGCCGCCCGGTTCAAGTGGCGAACCCGAACCAGACAGGAGCACGCCATGTTCCATGGCCAGAAGCACAGCATGCAGCACCGCATCCTCGTCCTCGGCGCCGGCTATGCCGGTGCCAGCGCCGCCGGCCGCCTCGCTCGTCGCCTGCGCCCCGAGGACGTCAGCATCACCCTCGTCAACGCCGAGCCCGACTTCGTCGAGCGCGTCCGGATGCACCAGGTGGCCGCCGGACAGGACCTGAAGGTGCGCCCGCTCGCGGACATGCTGCGGGGCACCGGTGCCGAACTGCACCTCGCGAAGGTCACCGCGGTCGACGTCGACCGCAAGACCGTCGCGGTCGTCGACGCGGACGGCGCCGCCGAACTCGAGTACGACACGCTCGTCTACGCCCTCGGCAGCGGCTGGAACGACATGGGCGTCCCCGGCGCCGCCGAGCACGCCTACGAGGTCGCGAGCCGCCCCGGCGCACTCAAGGTCCGGGAGCGGCTGGCCCGCATGGACGCCGGGCAGACCGTCGTTGTCGTCGGCGGCGGCCTCACCGGCGTCGAGGCGGTCACCGAGATCGCCGAGGCCCGGCCCGACCTGGACGTCGCCATCGCCGTCCGCGGCGGCTTCGGCGACTGGCTCACGCCCAAGGCCCAGGAGCGCCTGCGCACGGTCGCCGCGAAGCTCGGCATCACCGTGCACGAGCACGCCGCCGTCACGGCGGTCCGCGCCGACGCGGTGGAGACCGGAACCGGTGCTATCCCGGCCGCGCTCGCGATCTGGACCACCGGCTTCGCCGTCCACCCGATCGCCGCCGCGACCGCGTTGGAGGTCACCGAGCGGGGCCAGATCGTCGTGGACCGCGACATGCGCTCGGTCTCGCACCCCGACGTCTACGCCGTCGGCGACGCGGGATACGCGATGAGCGACGTCGACAAGCCGCTGCGCATGTCGTGCGCCTCGGGCACCCCGATGGCCTGGATCGCCGCCGACGCCATCGCGGCGGAGCTGACCGGCGGCAAGCGCGGCAAGACCGCCCTGGCCTACACGCAGCAGTGCATCTCGCTGGGCCGCAAGGAGGGCCTGATCCAGTTCGTCACCGCCGACGACCAGGTCAAGACCACCTGGCTCCGCGGCCGCACCGCGGCCCTCTACAAGGAGTTCATCTGCAAGGGCGCCGCCTGGGCCGCCGCCAACCCGACCATAGGCCTCCCCACCCGCCGCAAGCCTATCCTCAAGGCCCGTAATGCAAAAGGCACGGCCACAAAGGCACTCGCCTAGGCCCCCAACGACTTCACCTCCACCGCGCTGCGGTGGAGGTGAAGTCCGTCTCTAACGAGAAAATGACAAAGGTTACGTGTTTTGTCCTCGTCCGAGTGATTCCTAGCCTCGTAAGGGTGACAACGAACGTCCACGACACTCCATTGAAGCTATGCAGAGAAAAGCCAGGATTCGCGGCCGAACTCGCGGGCGAAATCCTCGGCCTCCCGATCCCGGAGCACGACGAGATCCTTCCGTACTCCGAGTCCGGCACCGACCCAGAGGTCCGAGACCTCAACGCCGACAACGTGGTCGTCTGCCGCCAGGGCAAGGCCAACCGGCTCGGCATCATCGTCGAGGTCCAGCGCGAGAAGGACAAACGCAAGCTGATCTCCTGGCCCGCATACCAAGTCAACTTCCGCCACCGGATCCAAGCGCCTACGGTGCTCATCGTCGTCTGCCCGAACCCCACGGTGGCGGCCTGGGCGGCCGAACCGATCGAGACCGGCCAACCCGCGAGCGCCTTCCGGATGCAGGTGCTCAGCCCGGACAACTACCCGAAGCTCTTCGAGAACTCGGAATCCGGAGCGCTCGCCGAGCGGATGGTGCTCGGCACCCTCATCCACGAGCGGTCGGATGACATCAGACGACTCCTCGTCGCCGCCGAAGCAGAGCTCGCGCCGCTCCCCGAGGATAAGGCGAAACGATACACTGAGTACATGTTGGGGCAGCTCAGCGAGCACCCCCGCACGATCCTGGAGGCCTTGATGAAGCAAGAGACGTACCCGTACCAGAGCAAGCTCCTCGCCGACCGCGAAGCCCGAGGCGAGGCCAAGGGCAGAGTCGAGGAAGCAACGGAGACCCTCCTCGAACTCATCGAGACGCGTGGGATGCGGATCACGGAGAACGAGCGCCGCCGCATCGAAGACTCGGGGGACCTGGAACAGCTCCGCAACTGGCGGAAACTCGCGTTCACCGCAAGGTCCGCCGCCGACATTTTCGGCTGATCCGTGACTGACACCGACGAAGAAACGCTCGCAGCGCTCTTGAGAAGCAAGCCCCACCTTTACCAGAGCAGTGTCATGCTCGCGCGCGAAGCCAGAGGATTCGAGCTGGGTAAGGCTAAAGGAAGGGCCGCGGGCACCGCTGAAGCCCTGCTGCAGATGATCGTCGCTCGTGGGCAGGAACTCTCCGATGAGCAGCGCGCCAGAATTCACGAATGCGACGACACCGCTCAACTTATGGACTGGATCAGGCGCGCCTCTAAGCTCCCGTCTATGTACGACGTCCTCGGAATCCGAGATCCCTGGATTTGAACAGACCCCCTGATATCAGGGCGGGCGCCCGTTCGGGCGCCCGCCTCTTCGCTATTCGGCGGTGACGATCGTCGGGTGGAGGTCTTCGGCCGGGGGGTTCCAGGCGTCGACGTCGACGGTGGTCTGGTCGCCGGAGCGGATGTCCTTGATCTGGGTGCCCTCGTCGTTGGTGAAGAGCACAAAGGGGATGCCGCGCTTGTCGGCGAACTTGATCTGCTTGCCGAACTTCGCCGCCGAGGGCGAGACCTGGGTCGGGATGCCGCGCCCGCGGAGGCGCTGGGCGAGGGCGTTGGCGGCGGGGCGCTCGTCCTCGTTGGCCAGCGCGACGAGGACGCAGGTGGGGACCTCGCGGGTGGCGTCGAGCGCGCCGGACTGGAGCAGGGGCACCAGGAGGCGGGAGACGCCGATCGACAGGCCCACACCGGGATAGGTGTGCTTGCCGTCGGAGGCGAGCTTGTCGTAGCGCCCGCCCGAGCAGACCGAGCCGAGGTGCTCCTGGCCTTCGATGAAGACCTCGTAGACCGTGCCGGTGTAGTAGTCCAGGCCGCGCGCGATCTTCATGTCCGCGACGACGAAGCCGGGTGCTTCCGCGGCGACGGCGGCGACGACCGCGGCGAGTTCGTCCAGGCCCTCGTCGAGGAGCGGGTCGGTGACGCCCAGGGCGCGGATCTGCTCGACGAACGAGGTGTCGGCGGTGCTGATCGAGGCGAGCTTGAGGCAGGCCTCGGCCTGCTCGGGGGTCGCGTCGACGGTGTCGATGAGGAGCTTGGCGACGGCGTCGTGCCCGATCTTGTCGAGCTTGTCGATGATCCGCAGCGCCTCTTCGGTGTCGCGGATGCCGAGGCCCTGGTAGAAGCCCTGGGAGAGCTTCCGGTTGTTGACGTGCATGCGCAGCTTCGGCAGGGGCAGGCCGCGCAGGGCGTCCGCGACGACGAGGGCGACCTCCACCTCGTAGTGCGCGGGCAGTTCGCCGAGGTCGACGATGTCGATGTCGGCCTGCCAGAACTCGCGGTAGCGGCCGCTCTGGGGGCGCTCGCCGCGCCAGACGGGCTGGATCTGGTAGCGGCGGAACGGGAAGTTGAGCTTCCCGGCGTTCTCGAGGACGTAGCGCGCGAAGGGCACGGTCAGGTCGAAGTGCAGGCCGAGCGCGTCGTCGCCGGCGGGTTCGGTGTCCTCGGCCTGGAGGCGGCGCAGGACGTAGACCTCTTTGGAGGTCTCGCCTTTGCGCAGCAGCTGGTCCATGGGTTCGACGGCGCGGGTCTGGAGGTTCGCGAAGCCGTGGAGTTCGAAGGCGCGGCGGAGGTGGTCGACGACCTGCTGCTCGACGATCCGCTGCCGGGGCAGCAGTTCGGGGAATCCCGAGAGCGGCTGGGGTCGTGACATGGCGGTCTCCTAGCGTGTTCGGTGAACGTGGTGTGCAGAGAAAAAGAGCGGCGCGGCGGGGCGCGGCTAATGGTCGAGCTGGGCCGCGCGCTTGAGGTACGGGTTGCGGGCGCGTTCGGCCGCGATGGTGGTGCTGGGGCCGTGCCCGGGCAGGACGATCGTGGCGTCGTCGAGCGGGAGGACCTTGTCGCGCAGGGTGTGCTGCATGGCCGCGTCGCTGCCGCCGGGCAGGTCGGTGCGGCCGATCGCGCCGCGGAAGAGGACGTCCCCGGTGACCGTGTACAGGCCTTCGTCGTCGGCGGTGTGGAACATGGCCGAGCCGGCGGTGTGGCCGGGGGCGTGGTCGACGGTGAAGCGCATCCCGGCGAGGTCGATGACGCCGCCGTCGGCGAGGGCCTGGACGTCGTCGGGTTCGGTCCATTCGAGGCCGGTGCCCACGAGCGACATCATGTTGGCGCTGAAGCCCTTGGCGGGGTCCTCGAGGAGGTGGCGGTCGGCGGTGTGGATGTAGGCGGGGATGTCGCTGGCGCCGCACACCGGGCTCACGGAGAAGGTGTGGTCGAGGTGCCCGTGGGTGAGGACCACGGCGACGGGCTTGAGGCCGCGTTCGGCGAGGAGGTCCTCCAGGCGGGGCGCGATGCCGATGCCCGGGTCGACGACCACGCACTCGGATCCGGGACCGGCCGACAGCACGTAGCAGTTCGTGCCGAACGCATCCGCCACCAGCGTCTCGATGAGCAACCGCTCCCCCTCCCTTCGCCGGGTCAGGATACACCGGGCATCCTGCGGTGACGCGTCTGACGTGACCCGGCTAAACTGCGGAACTCGTAACCCCTGAAACGGGCGGTGTGCGTACTTACGGTTCGCAGGCATCGCCGAGACCGGTCATACGTAGGAGGCCAGGTGCCCGCCAAGTCCAAGCACATGGAGCAGCGCAAGCAGCGCATCGCGAACGCGAAGAAGAACGCGCGCCTCGCGGTCAAGCTGCGCCGCCGCCGGCAGCTGCAGGCGCTGGGCGGGCTCCTCGCGGTCGCCGCGGTGCTGACCCTCGCCTACCTGTGGCAGTCGGGGTTCTTCGAGGACGAGGAGCCCGCGGCCGAGGAGACCCCCACCTCCGAGGTGACCGAGGCCCCGCTCGACCCCAGCGCGACGGTGGACCCCACCGCGTCCGCAGAGCCCTCGGAAGCACCTTCCGAGACCCCCTCCGAAACGACCGAGTAAGTACCCCCGTACGCGCGACGAAGGAGATCGACGGTGGCGTCGAAACAAGCCCAGCGCCAGGCCGCCCGGCAGCAGCTGCAGGAGCGCATGGCCGCGAAGGCCCAGCAGGAGCAGCACAAGCGCAAGAACGGCTGGATCATCGGCGCCGTCGGCGGTGTCCTCGTCCTCGCGGCCGCCGCGGTCGTCATCGGCGTGAACGTGTCGAAGTCGGACGACGGCGACTCGGGCGCGGTCGGCGGCGACCTGGCGACGCTCGTCGACGAGGCCGAGGCCGCTTCGACGCGCTGCGACGGCATCGAGCCCAGCGGTGAGGGCGCCGTGGGCACCGCCACCGAGGGCGTCACGGACGGGCAGCCCGCCCAGGACGTCTACCTCGAGTGCGTGCAGATGAGCACGCCCGACGCCTCGGCGTCCGAGGACTGCATGTACACCTCCGCTGACGGCACGAGCCCGACCCCGCCGGGGACCGAGCCCGCCGCGGGCACCCAGCAGATGACGATCGTGACCAACCTGGGCACGATCACCGCTGACATCAACACGGCGGAGGCCCCGTGCACCGCCGGCTCCTTCACGCACCTCGCGAAGGACGGCTACTTCGACGACCAGCAGTGCCACCGCGTGGTCACCGACGGCATCTGGGTCCTGCAGTGCGGCGACCCCGACGCGCGCGCCGCGATCGAGGCCGGCACGCCGGAGATGGCGGGCCAGGGCTCCCCGGGCTACTCGTACGGCGAGGAGAACCTGCCGGTCCAGGCCGCGGGCAACTACCCGGTCGGGACCATCGCGATGGCGAACGCCGGCCCCGGCACCACGGGCAGCCAGTTCTTCATCGTGTACAAGGACACGCAGCTGCCCGCCGACTACACGATCCTCGGCCAGGTGACCGCCGGTCTCGACATCGTCGAGCAGGTGGCGGCCGCCGGTGCGATGCAGGTGGCCGTCCCGGGCGGCATGTAGCACGCCCTGCCGGTCCGCTCCGGGTATTGGTGTGCGATCACACCGCCCAGCGCGGTAGTGCAAAGATATGCCTCGCAGGCGTCGGCAAGTAGGATGGAGCTCGAGGCTTTGTTGATCATTTGCGAAGTCGTCGATCCGTGCTGATACCGAGGAGGCGTGCGTGGTGACCGAGCGAGCCGCGTCCGGCAAGTCCGCTGACGCCGCGCCCGCCCCGGGCGGCCCGATCGGGCCCCCGACCGGGCGGCGGATGCGGGCCCGGCTGGCGCGCTTCAACGCGCCCTGGCAGGCCTCGCAGCTCCCGGAGGTCCTCGAGCCGCTGGTGGCCGCCCACCGGGCCGCGCACCCGCGCGCCGACGTGCGGCTGCTCCAGCAGGCCTACACGCGGGCGGAGGAGCTGCACAACGGGCAGTTCCGCAAGTCCGGCGACCCCTACATCACGCACCCGCTCGCGGTCTCCTCGATCCTGGCCGAGCTGGGCATGGACACGAACACGCTCGTGGCCGCGCTGCTGCACGACACGGTGGAGGACACCGACTACCGGCTCGAGGAGCTGTCGGAGGAGTTCGGCGGCGAGGTCGCGCTGCTCGTCGACGGCGTCACCAAGCTCGACAAGGTGAAGCTCGGCGACGCGGCGAAGGCCGAGACGATCCGCAAGATGGTCGTGGCGATGGCCAAGGACCCGCGGGTGCTCGTCATCAAGCTCGCCGACCGCCTGCACAACATGCGGACCCTGACGTTCCTGCCGCCCGAGAAGCAGGAGCAGAAGGCCCGCGAGACGCTGGAGATCCTCGCCCCGCTCGCCCACCGCCTGGGCATGAACACCATCAAGTGGGAGCTGGAGGACCTGTCCTTCGCGACGCTCTACAAGAAGCGCTACTCGGAGATCGCGCGCCTGGTCTCGGAGCACTCCCCGCAGCGGGAGATGCTGCTCCAGCAGGTGATCACGCAGGTCAAGGACCACTTGAAGAACTCGCGCATCAAGGCCGAGGTCTCCGGGCGGCCGAAGCACCTGTACTCGATCTACCAGAAGATGATCGTGCGCGGCCGCGACTTCAACGACATCTACGACCTGGTGGGTCTGCGCATCCATGTCGAGAGCGAACGGGACTGCTACGCGGCCCTCGGGGTGATCCACGCGAACTGGCAGCCGGTGCCGGGGCGCTTCAAGGACTACATCGCGATGCCGAAGTTCAACATGTACCAGTCGCTGCACACCACGGTGATCGGTCCGAACGGCAAGCCGGTGGAGATCCAGATCCGCACGTGGGCGATGCACCGCACCGCCGAGTACGGCATCGCCGCGCACTGGAAGTACAAGGAGACCAAGAACTCCACTGTGGCCGGTCCCCCGGCCCACATCGACGACATGGCGTGGCTGCGCCAGCTGCTGGACTGGCAGCGCGAGGCCGCCGACCCGTCCGAGTTCCTCGACGCGCTCCGCTTCGACCTGGCGTCCTCCGAGGCGTACGTGTTCACGCCCAAGGGCGACGTGGTCGCCCTCCCGGCGGGCTCGACCCCGGTGGACTTCGCGTACGCCGTGCACACCGAGGTCGGCAACCGCTGCATCGGCGCGCAGGTCAACGGCAAGATCGTGCCGCTGGAGTCGACCCTGTCGAACGGCGACGTGGTCGAGGTCTTCACCTCGAACTCCCAGGACGCCTCGCCCAGCGAGGACTGGCTGGGCTTCGTCAGGAGCCCGCGCGCCCGCACCAAGATCAAGCAGCACTTCAAGCGCGAGCGCCGCGAAGAGGCGATCGAGCTGGGCAAGGACGAGCTGACGCGGGCCATGCGCAAGCGCCGGCTCCCGCTGCAGCGCATGCTCACCCACGACAACCTGACGTCGCTCGCGAAGGACCTGAACCTCAAGGACGTCGAGGCGCTGTACGCGGCCCTGGGCGAGCACCACGTCTCGCCCACGCAGGTCGTGCAGCGGCTTCTGGACGTCCAGGGCGGGGCCGAGGGCGCCGCCGAGGACATGGCCGAGGCCACCGCGCCCACGCAGCCGGCCCGGATCGTTCCGGAGGCGCACGGCGACATCCACGCCGCCGTCACCGTGGCGGGCATGGAGGAGGGCGAGATGCCGGTGCGCCTCGCCCACTGCTGCAACCCGATCCCGGGCGACCCGATCATCGGCTTCGCCACGCGCTACCACGTGATCTCGGTGCACCGCAGGGACTGCGAGAACGCCGAGGAGCGCATCGAGCTGCAGCCCGACCGGGTGCTCGAGGTGCACTGGTCCCATGAGGACGACCAGGCGACGTTCGTCGCGACCGTGCAGGTCGAGGCGCTCGACCGCCACCGGCTGCTCGCGGACGTCACGCAGGTCCTCTCGGGCGAGCGGGTCTCGATCCTCTCGGCCACGGTGACCACGACCCGCGACCGGGTCGCGTTGTCCCGCTTCACGTTCGAGATGGCCAACCCGGAGCACCTCGACCACATCATCAAGGTCATCCGCAAGGTCGACGGCGTGTACGACGCGTACCGCCTCACCGGCGCCGAGCGCTCCTGACCGCACCGCGGCGCCGACCGGTAGGTTGGGGCGGTTCCCGTACCAACCCAACGGAAAGCGTTGACATGACAGAGCTCTCCGCCTTCGCCGGCGACGACCTCGACCTGCTCCTGGACACCCCCGGCGTGGTCATGAAGGGCGCGATCGTCGCCGACGGCCACAGGAACGCCCTCGCGTTCCTCAAGGAGGTCACCGCCGGCGCCAAGGAGTTCCGGGCCGCGCAGCGCCACGAGAACCCCTTCGTGAAGGCCGTCGCCACCCGCCTGCGCGAGCGCGGCACCGACGCCGCCGAAGACGACCGCGAGCTGCCGTTCGACGACGAGGCGATGACCCAGGCGCTCAAGCAGGCCGGGGACGCCACCGCGCTCCTGCGCGACCGCGCCGACGCGGCCGACGCCGACGCGTACGCCGAATGGCTCCTGCGGATCGCCACCGTCATCGCCGAGTCCGTGAAGACCAAGGACGGCGGCTTCTTCAGCAAGAAGGTCGCTATCTCCGAAGGCGAGCGGGTCTTCCTCGACCAGCTCGCCCAGGTCCTCGGCCGCTAGGGGGTGTTTGAGAAGTCCCGGCGAGTCGGTATCCGAGTCCATTCGTTCGCTCGCAAGGCCGAGGGGCCCCTGCATACCGGTGTTGTATGCAGGGGTCCTGACAACGCAGTGAGCGGGTGAATGGGCCGGATAGCGGCCGGCGGGGTTTCTCAAACACTCCCTAGACCGGCACCGGCTCGTCCCAGTCGATGGTGTGGCCGTACTGCCAGGCCGTCTTCTCCGGAGTCGTGAAGCGCGCCATGAAGAACGGCATCAGCGCGTCCCTGAAGCGGGCGGCGACCGGACCGGCGGCCTTCGACTGGTTCGTGCGCGCCGCCGTGGCGATGACGCGTTCGACGCGCTCCCGGCGGGCCCGCTCGTAGGCCTGGAAGGCCTGCGGCACGGGCAGGTCGCGCAGGCACCGCGCCAGCTCGACCGCCGATTCGGCCGCGAGGCTCGCGCCCTGGCCCGAGGAGGGCGAGGTGGCGTGCGCGGCGTCGCCGATGAGCGCGATCCGGCCCTTGGACCAGACGGGCACGTGTGGCAGGTCCTCCAGCGGCGACGCCGGGATGAACGCATCGGGCGTCACGTGGTCGAGGATCCGGGCCGCCGCGCTCCGGTCGTCCGCGAACAGCGTGCGCATCAAGGCGATCCACTCCTCGAACGAGGTGCCCTGCAGCTGCTCCCGGGTGAAGGTCTTGAACGGCAGGTTCGCGAACCAGCCGGTGCGCTCGCCGTCCGAGACGTGCCCGAAGAACGCCTTGCGGCCGAACACCATGTGGAATGCGCCTCCGGTGTCGCTCACGCCGAGCGGCGTCTCGCTCCACCCGCCCAGGCCGATGAGGCCCGTGTAGTGCGGCTTCGGCGAGGCCGGGTCGATCAGACCGCGCACTGTGGAGCGGATGCCGTCGCAGCCGATCAGCAGGTCCGCTTCGGCGGTCGTGTGGTCGTCGAACTGGGCGATGACGCTGCGACCGGTGTCCACCGCGTCCACGAACCGCTTGCCGTACACGACCGGCACGCCCGCGGCCGCCGCGTGCGCCTGGAGCAGTTCGGCCATGCGCCCGCGCGGCAGGGTCGTGGTGGCCGGGAGGTCGGGGGCGGACTCGATCGTGCCCAGGACCTTGCCCGATCCGGAGTGGATGGTCATCCGCGGTGTCGGGATGCCCTCCCCCGCAAGGGCCCGGTCCGCGCCGACCACGCGCAGGGCGCTCAAGCCGTTGGAGGCCAGCGTCAGGGGCCCGCCGCGCGAGCCGGTGCCCGGACGGTAAGCCTCGAACACGGTGGCTTCGATCCCGGCCTTGAGCAGGGCCAGCGCGGCCGCTGGACCGGCCACGCCGCCGCCGATGACGATCGCGGTGCGGGCCCGCCCGGTGCGTTCCATGTCGTTCATGGGGCGACCGTACGGCGCAAGCGGCCCCCGCCGCGTCATCCTCCGGTAGCGTCCGGGGATCGACCGGGGATGTATCCGAAATTCCGGCGAGGCCCCTCACCCGCCCCTATAGTGAAGTCGACTCACACAGGAGGGGTTTCATCGTGGGGATGCAGGACAAGTTCAACGAGGCCAAGGACAAGGCCACGGACAAGACCAGCGACGTCAGGGACAAGACCTCGGACCGGACCGGCGACATGCGGGACAAGAACCGGACCGGCATGAAGGACAAGGCCGAGGATCTGTACAACAAGGCCAAAGAATCGCCCGCCGGCGATAAGATGGACGAATACGCCGACAAGGCGAAAGAGAAGGCCCAGGGCCTCCTCGGCAAGATGAAGGGCGACAACGCCCGGTAACGCACGCGGCCCCGCGCCGCCGGTTCACGACGAGCCACCAGCGCGGATCGGGGGGGGGGGCGCCCCCGGGGGGCCCGCGGCGGGGGGGGGGGGGGGGGGGGGGGGCTGGGGGCGGGGGGGAGTTGGGGGCCGCCCGG
>NZ_JAPZVR010000002.1:74983-120346 GCF_027622855.1 Glycomyces algeriensis
CCCGGCCCCCGCGCCCCGGGTCCCCGCCCCCCCCCCCGGGGGTCCGGGGGGGCCCCCCCCCCGGGCCCCCCCGCCGATTCGTGTGCTGTGAAGGTGTCGCCTAGCGGCGCTTGCGCTTCTTCGCGCCGCCGGGGCGGTTCGCCCCGCCCGAACCGCTGGAAGCCTTCTCAGGCTCCTCCAGCAGCTCCAGCGGCAGCTCGTCGCTCTTGGCGAGCACGAGGCGGTCGTCGTCCTCGTCAGCGGCCTTGCCGGAACCCTTGTCGGCGGCCTTCGCGGCGCCCTTGCGGGCGGGCTTCTCGTCGTCGGCCCCGGACCGCTTGTTCGCGACCTTCTGGTTGTGGCGGCGGATGACGGCGGCGCGCTCGGCCATGTCGACCACCCACGGCGCGGCCAGGAAGATCGAGGAGTACGCGCCCACGATCATGCCGACGAACAGCACGAGCGCGAGGTCCTTGAGCGTGCCGACGCCCAGGAGGCCCACACCGACGAACAGCAGCGCGGCCACCGGCAGGACGCCGATGAGCGAGGTGTTGATCGAGCGCATGAGCGTCTGGTTGATCGCGTCGTTGACGCCCTCGGCGAAGGTCTTGTTCCGGGTCTGGAGCAGTTGCGCCGTGTTCTCCTGGACCTTGTCGAAGACCACCACCGTGTCGTACAGCGAGTAGCCGAGGATCGTCAGCATGCCGACGATGGTCGACGGCGTGATCTCGAAGCCGACCAGGGCGTAGAAGCCCGCGGTCAGCACGAGGTCGTGGATCAGCGCGGCGAGGGCCGCGATCGCCATGCGCCGCTCGAACCGGACCCAGATGAAGACGCCCACCAGGACCAGGAAGACGCCGAGCGCGATCAGGGCCTGCCGGGAGACCGACTCGCCCCAGGTCGCCGAGACCTCGGAGACCGAGATCTCGTCGGTGCCGACCCCGGCCTCGGCGGCGATCGCCTCGCGGATCGAGGCGGCCTCGTCCGTGGAGAGCTCGCCGATGCGGACGATGTAGGAGCGGTCCTCGCCCGAGCCCACGACCTGGCCGGAGGCCACGTCGGCCCCGGCGGAGGCGGCCGCGCCCTCCACGTCATCGAGGGACGCGGAGGTCTCACCGGCGGGCACGTTGTACTGCACGCCGCCGGCGAAGTCGATGCCGAGGACGAAGCCCTTCGTGAGCATGACGACCGCGAGGGCGGCGATGATCACGGCGGAGGCGATGTAGAACTTCTTGCGGTGCGCGACGAACTGGAAGTCCGTCTCGCCGCGGTACAGCTGGCTGAAGACGTTGGGGCGCTTCTCGCCGCGCCCGGTCTGCTTGGTGCTCATCGGATCTCCTTAGGCCTTCGCGGCCGCATCGGCGGTGGCCGGGGTCGCTTTGGAGTGGAGCCCCGAGAGGTGGTGGTTGCTGAGGACCCTGCCGCGGGCCATCCACTCGGCCAGCGGGTGGGTGAACACGAACACCACCAGGAGGTCGACGACCGTGGAGAGGCCGAGCGTGAAGGCGAAACCGCGGACCGGGCCGATGGCCAGGATGTACAGGACCACCGCGGAGATCATCGAGACGGCGCTGGCCGAGAGGATGGTGCGCCGCGCGCGGACCCAGGCCCTCGGCACCGCCGAGCGCACGGACCGGCCGCCGGCCATCTCTTCCTTTATTCGTTCGAAGTAGACGACGAACGAGTCGGCGGTGATGCCGACCGCGACCACGAAGCCCGCGATGCCCGCGAGGGTCATGGTGAAGCCGATCTGGGTGCCCAGCAGCGCCACGGTCGGGTACAGGATCGCGGCCGCGACGACGAGGCTGCCGAGGACGACGAAGCCGATCACGCGGTAGTAGACGAAGCAGTAGATGATGACCAGGAGCAGGCCGATCGCCATGGCGAACACGCCGGCCTCGAGCTGGTCCACACCGAGCGTCGCGGTGACCTCGTTGACGGTCTCGACCACGAAGTTCGTGGGCAGCGAGCCGAAGTTGAGCTGGTCGGCGAGCTGGTTGGCCTCGTCAGCGGTGAATTCGCCGGAGATCTGCGTCGAGTTCGACGAGACCTCCTGGATCGTCGGGGCGCTGACGACCTCGTTGTCGAGGACGATCGCGACCTGCGACTGCAGGTTCTCGGTGGTGAGGGCGCCCCACTTCTCGGCGCCTTCGGTGGAGAACTGCACGTTGACCACGAACTGGTTGAGGTTCGCCTGGTCGGTGCCGACGTCGGCGGAGGTGACGTCCGAGCCGAGCACCGTGGCGGGCTGCAGCAGGAACTTGTACTGGAAGGTCAGCGACGGGTCGTCGGCTGCGGCGGGCTCGGGGGCCTGGCAGGCGGTGACCTCGATGTCGGGCTGCTGGACGGCGCCCGGCGGGCGCGCGTCGAGCGTCTCGCAGGTGATCTGCGGGATGAAGAACTGCACCGATGCCGGGAGCAGGGCGACCTCTTCGGGCTTGAGCGTGCCGAAGGGCTCCAGCAGGGCGCCGGTGGCCTCGTCGGGAGCGGCGGTGAGCGCCTGGGCGGTCGCGGCGGCGTCGGGGCCGACCTTGGCCCACACCTCGTCGAGCGTGGCGGCCACGTCCTCGTCGGTGGTGGGCGCCTGGCCCGAGCCCGCTTCGCTGGTGGCCTCTTCGCTGGGCGTCTCGGAGGCGTCCGCGGTGGGCTCCTCGGAGGTCTCGGCGGTGGGCTCCTCGCTGGCGGCGGCGTCGGTGGGCTCCTCGGTCGGGGCCTCCTCGGCGAGCTGCTCTTCGAGCGCGGAGGTGTCGGCGACGGAGTTGGTGACGATGCGGAACCGCAGCTCGGCGGGGGCGCCGACGTCGCGGAGGGCCTGCTCGTCGATGTCGTCGCCGGCGACGTTCACGACGATGTTCTCGGTGCCCTCGACGTAGACCTCGGGCTCGGAGACGCCGGTGGAGTTGACGCGGCCCTCGATGATCTGGCGGGCCTGCTCCATGGTCTCGGCCGAGGGGGGCTCATCGCTCCCCTGCTGGTAGGCCGTCAACGTCATCGACAGGCCGCCTTGCAGGTCGAGACCGAGCTTCGGCGTGGGGAACTTCCATCCGGAGCCCGCGAGCGCGGCGACCCACAGGATCGCGAGCACCAGGAACAGCGCCACGAAGTAGGGGGCGACTGGCAGGCGCTTGCGCTGGATCTTCTTCCGTGGGCGGTCAGCGCCCGTTACTGAAGCCAATGGTCGGTCTCTTCCTCAGAACTCGAATAGGGGCGGGCGCGAGGACGCCGCCGGCGCGCGGGGAGCGCGCCGCGGCTGTGCTCTCGCACACGTACCCTCGGCGGGCCTCATTCTAGGACGGGTGCCTCAAAGGCGGTGCAGGGCCCAGGGGTGGGGCCTAGTAAAGGCCTAGTAGTCCTTGCGGTCGGGGTTGCCCGCGTGCTTGCCCTTGCCGTCGTCGTCCGAGGCCTCGTCGGTCGCGCGGAGCTTGTCGAGGTCCTCGTCGGAGAGGGTGGCGTCCGCTTCGGAGATCTCCTCGGCAGGGGTCTCGTCAGCGGCTTCGACGGTCTCGGCGGGGGTGATGACCTTGGCGATGGCCTGGCGGGCGAAGACGAGGAAGTTGTCGTCGCTGGCCTCGAGCGTGACGGTCTCGTCGTCGGAGTCGACGACGGTGCCGTAGAGGCCGCCGATGGTCATGACGCGCGCGCCGGGGGCGACGTTGCTCTGCATGTCCTGCTGCTCCTTCTGCCGCTTGCGCTGCGGCCGGATCATCACGAAGTACATGAGGGCGATGAAGCCCACGATCATGATGAGGAACATGAAGTTCGAGCTGCCGGCGCCGTCCTGCGCGAGGACGTCTGCGGATGCGAGCACGATGGTGCCTTTCGTCGTTGACAAGATGTCGATGTCGTCGGTGGGTGACGTGGGCGGAGTCTATCCCGCCGGGCGTGACGCTCCGTCCCCCCTATCGTCCACCCTACGCGTCGCCGCTGCCGAAGAGCCCTTCGGCGCTCGGGGGGTTGAGTCCCAGGTGGTGCCAGGCGGCGGCGGTCGCGACGCGGCCCCGCGGGGTGCGGGCGAGGAGCCCGGCGCGCACGAGGAACGGCTCGCAGACCTCTTCGACGGTGTCCGGTTGCTCCCCTACGGCGACGGCGATGGTGGTCAGGCCGACGGGGCCGCCGTTGAAGGTGCCGCAGAGGGCGCGCAGGACGGCGCGGTCGAGCCGGTCGAGGCCGAGCTCGTCGACGTCGTACAGGGCGAGCGCGTCGGAGGCGACCTTGGCGGTGATGACGCCGTCGGCGCGCACCTGGGCGAAGTCGCGGACGCGGCGCAGGAGGCGGTTGGCGATGCGGGGGGTGCCGCGGGAGCGGCCCGCGATCTCGGCGGCGCCCTTCGGGTCGATGGCGACGTCGAGGATCCCGGCGGAGCGGGTGACGATCGCTTCGAGTTCGGCGTCGTTGTAGAACTCGAGCTGGCCGAGGAAGCCGAAGCGGTCGCGCAGGGGCCCGGTGAGGAGCCCGGCGCGGGTGGTGGCGCCGACGAGGGTGAACGGCTCGAGTTCGAGCGGGATTGCGGTGGCGCCGGGGCCCTTGCCGACGATGACGTCGACGCGGAAGTCCTCCATGGCGGTGTACAGGAGTTCTTCGGCCGGACGGGCGATGCGGTGGATCTCGTCGATGAAGAGGACTTCGTTCGGGCCGAGGCTGGTGAGGATCGCGGCGAGGTCGCCGGAGCGCTCGATGGCCGGGCCGGAGGTCTGGCGCATGCCGACGCCGAGTTCGGCGGCGACGATCATGGCGAGGGTGGTCTTGCCGAGGCCGGGCGGGCCGGAGAGCAGAAGGTGGTCGGGCGAGGCGCCGCGGCGGCGGGCGCCTTCGAGGAGGAGGCTGATCTGCTCGCGGACGCGGGACTGGCCGATGACGTCGTCGAGCTTGCCGGGGCGGATGCCTTCTTCGGCGAGGCGGTCGAGCTCGGTGGCCTCGGCGGCGGTGAGGGCCGCGGTCCATTCCTCTGCGGAGTAGTCGTCGGGTCGCTCCATCGCTATCGCTTCCCGAGGAGTCGGATGGCCTGTTTGAGGAGTGAGGGCACGTCGGTGCCGTCGGCGCCTTCGGCGTCGAGCTTCTCGACGGCGGTCTCGGCCTCCTTGGCGGACCAGCCGAGGGCCTGCAGGCCCTGGCTGACCTGGGTCCTCCAGCCGCCGGGGCGGCCGCCGGGCTGCTTGGGGACGCCGCCGAGGTCGACGGGGCCGATCTTGTCGGCGAGGTCGAGGACGATGCGCTCGGCGCTCTTCTGGCCGACGCCGGGGATGCGGGTGAGGGTCGCGGTGTCGCCGGTGGCGATCGCGCGCCGGATCGCGTCGGGCCGGAGCACCTCGACGGCGTCGCGGGCGATGCGCGGGCCGATCTTCTGGGCGTTCTGGAGCAGTTCGAACAGGTCGCGCTCTTCGGCGGTGTTGAAGCCGTGCAAGGTGATCGAGTCCTCGCGGACGATCGTGGAGATGGCGAGGACGGCCTGCGAGCCGACCTTGAGGTTCGCGAGGGTGTGGGCGCCAGCGTGGACGGCGTACCCGACGCCTTGCACGTCGACCACGGCGTAGGACTCGCTGACGGAGGCGATCATGCCGGTGAGCTGGGCGATCATCGGGCGCTCTCATTCTTGAAGGCGGCCCTGTCGACGGCTGCGGCGATCCGTGCCTTGACGCCGCCGCGCCACAGGTGGCAGATGGCGATGGCGAGGGCGTCGGCCGCGTCGGCGGGCTTGGGCGCCTCCTTGAGGCGCAGGATGCGGGTGACCATGCTGGTGACCTGGCGCTTGTCGGCGGTGCCGCTGCCGCAAACGGCTGACTTCACTTCGGACGGCGTGTAGGTCGCGGTGGGCAGTCCGAGGCGGGCGCCGGCGAGGAGCGCGATGCCGGAGGCCTGGGCGGTGCCGATGACACTGGCCACATTGTGCTGACTGAAGACGCGCTCGACGGCCACGGCCTCGGGCTCGTGCTCCTCCAGGAAGGCGCGGAGTCCGTCGTCGAGAGCGAGGAGCCGGTCGGCAAGGGGCGCTTCCGGATCGGTGCGGACGACGCCGACGGCGACCATGGCGCCGGGGGCTCCGGGGCGGCCGTCGACGATGCCGACGCCGCACCGGGTCAGGCCCGGGTCGATCCCCATAACGCGCACGCGTTCCTCCTGTCGCTGGGTTCGCGTCAGCTTATCCGGCCCTACCGACGTTCGGTCCGAAGCACGTCGGTGGCGGCCGCGGCGGCGCGGCGGTCCGATCGCCGTCAGTCGGGAATCGGACCGGTGGCCTTGCCCATAAACCACTTGCCGGTCGGCTAGTAACGTGCTTCGCTTGATGCTGGCCGGACCGGTCGCGCCCGCCTCCCAACGGCGAGCGGCGCGAGGCGCGAACCGGCTCCCCGATGTCATACTCCGCCCCGCGAACCTGTTGGGATCACTGTGTCTGCTGCTGTCTTCATCCCGCCCGTCGCCGCGCCCGGACACTCACGACGCTTCATCGCCACGATGGTGTTCGTCCTCGGCGCGCTCTCCGCGACCGCGCCGATCGCGATCGACCTCTACCTCCCCGCGTTCCCGTCGATGGCCGAGGCCCTCGGCAGCCCCGAGAGCCGCATCCAGCTCACCTTGACGTCGATGATGATCGGCATGGGGCTCGGCCAGGCCGTCATCGGCCCGCTCTCCGACCGGTTCGGACGCCGCCGGCCGCTGCTCATCGGCATGTCGGTCTTCACGCTCGCCTCGCTGTTGTGCGCGGTGGCGACCAGCGCCGACCTCCTCGTCGGCCTCCGCTTCCTGCAGGGCCTCTCCGGTGCGGCCGGCGTGGTCGTGGCCCGCGCGGTCATCCGCGACCACTTCTCCGGGGACGACATGACCCGGTTCACGGCGAAGATGATGTTCGTCACGATGCTCGCGCCGATGCTCGGCCCGATCGTCGGCGCCCAGCTCATCCGCTTCGGCCCGTGGCAGACCGTGTTCGTCTTCATGGCGGTCCTGTCCGCGCTGTCGACGTTCCTGGTGTGGCGCTTCCTCCCCGAGAGCCTGCCCGCGGAGGACCGCCGCACGATGACCGGCCGCGAGTTCGGCTCGGCCCTGGTGACGCTGGTCCGCGACGCCCACTTCATCGCGCCCACGATCGCGGTCCTGATGAACTTCTCGATGCTGTTCACCTACGTCTCGACGTTCAGCTTCATCTCGCAGGAGGAGCTCGGGGCCTCCCCCGGCTTCTTCTCGCTGCTGTTCGCCTTCGGCACGCTCGCCCTGCTGGCCGGCAACCAGCTCAACATGCTCCTCATCGACCGCTCCCGGTCGAGCAGCCGCATGATCGCGGGCATGATCGTCTCGCTCACCGGCGTCGCCTGGCTCGCGGGCGTGCAGTTCGCGGGCGCCGAGAACCTGTGGACGGTCCCGGCCGGGATCATCCTGATGATGTTCGGCTGCGGCATCGTGTTCCCGAACGCGGGCGCCGCGGCGATGTCCTCGCAGCCGCCGCAGATCGCCGGGACCGCCTCCGCGTTCATGGGCTCGCTCCAGATGGCGGCCGGCGGGGTCCTGCCGGCGCTGGCCACGGTCGGCGGCGTGACGCTGGCGAGCATGACGCTCGGCATCGGCGTGTACGCCCTGGCGACGGCCGCCGCGGTCGCGTGGACGATCGTGGTCTACCGCCGCCGGCCGGTGCCCGGCATCGCTTAGACGGCAACGTGAAAGGGGGCCCGCGGCGTTCGCCGCGGGCCCCCTTTCCGTCGTCTTACTCCGCGTCGAGCTGCGCGAAGACCTCGTCGCTGATGTCCGCGTTGGTCCACACGTTCTGGACCTCGTCGGAGTCCTCAAGGGCGTCGACAACCCTCAGGACCTTGCGGGCGCCCTCGACGTCGACCTCGATGTGCACGGAGGCCTGGAAGCCGGCCTCGGCCGAGTCGTAGTCGATCCCGGCCTCCTGGAGCGCGGTGCGCACCGCGATCAGGTCGGTGGGCTCGCACAGGACCTCGAAGCCGCCTTCGCCGAGGTCGTTGACCTCTTCGGCGCCGGCGTCGAGGACCGCCATGAGGATGTCGTCCTCGGTGAGCTTCTCGTCGGGCGAGACGATGATCGTGCCCTTGCGGGAGAACATGTACCCGACCGAGCCGGCCTCGCCGAGCGAGCCGCCGTTGCGGGTCAGCGCCACGCGGACCTCGGCCGCGGCGCGGTTGCGGTTGTCGGTGAGGCACTCGATGAGCACCGCCACGCCGCCCGGGGCGTACCCCTCGTACATGAGGGTCTCGTAGTCGACGCCGCCGCCGTCGAGGCCGCCGCCGCGCTTGACCGCGCGGTCGATGTTGTCGTTGGGGACCGAGCTCTTCTTGGCCTTCTGGATCGCGTCGAAGAGCGTCGGGTTGCCGGTCGGGTCAGGACCGCCGGTGCGCGCCGCGACCTCGATGTTCTTGATGAGCTTCGCGAAGATCTTGCCCCGCTTGGCGTCGATCGCGGCCTTCTTGTGCTTGGTCGTCGCCCACTTGGAGTGGCCACTCATACCGGCGTTCCTCGTTCCTACTACTCGACCGGTCCGGCGTCTGCGCCTCGGACCATATCCACGAAGTACTCGTGCACCCGCGCGTCGGAAGTCACCTCCGGGTGGAAGGAGGTGGCCAGGCAGGCGCCCGCACGTACGGCGACGATCCTACCGCCCTGCTCCCCGCCGGACCCTGCACCGCTGCCCGAGGCACTGGCAGCGGCACCGTCAGGGGCGCCGGCGACCCGCGCCAGGACCCGCACCCCCTCGCCGACCCGCTCGACCCACGGAGCGCGGATGAAGACCGCCCGGAACGGGTCGCCCGCGATCCCGTCTATCGCGATCTCGGTCTCGAACGAGTCCACTTGGCGCCCGAACGCATTGCGGCGCACCGTCATCGGGATCGCGCCGAAGGAGCGCTGGTCGGGGCGGCCGTCGAGCACCTCGTCGGCGAGCATGATCATGCCCGCGCACGACCCGAACACCGGCAGCCCGGCGTCCAGGCGCTTCTTGACGGGCTCGAACAGGTCGAAGATCTCCAGGAGCTTGCTCATCGTGGTCGACTCCCCGCCGGGGATGACCAGGCCCGCGACCGCGTCGAGCTCCGAGGCGCGGCGCACCGGCACCGCGCGGGCCCCGGCCGCCTCGAGCGCGCGCATGTGGTCGACCACGTCGCCCTGCAGGGCGAGCACACCGATCGGGGGCACAGCGGTCATCAGAGAACTCCAAAAGTCTCGCGGCAACGGGCGCCACAAGCGTAATTCGGGTTCGCTCCCGTGCCTACCTGGAGAAGCGTCCCTGTGACCGAAACCGGGCTGAACTCGGCCGACAGGCGACGATCCGTTAAAGTCTGCGATCGAACGTGACGCACCCCTTCATGCCCGGGAGTAAGTACAGATGGCCAAGACCTCGAAGCGCAACCCGATGCCCCGTGCCGTCCGGGCCGGACGCAACGCCATGTGGATCGAAGCACTGATCGCCCTCGTCACCGGCGGCCTCATCGTGCTCCTGCACCACAAGGCGAACGACTTCGTGCCCCCCGCCGCCGTCCACGACGTCTACCGCGCCGCGGTGGGCCTCGGCGGCCTCGCCCTGTTCCTGGTCCTGGCCATCGCCCTGCTGCGGTTCCAGTGGCGCGTCCTGTGGGTCCTGATCCTGCTCGTGCAGGTCGGCGCGATCGTCGGCCTCGGCTGGCTGCTGTTCACCGGCGGGCTCTACTGGGCGCTGTGCATCGGCCTCGTCATCGTGCCGATTACGATCTTGGGAACGCTTACCGAACGCTTCGCCCGACGCTGGTTCAACCACTAGGACGAAATGCCGGCCGGGCGACCCAGCCGCCACCGCTGAAAGGCCACATAATGCTTCCGCAACCGAACTTCGGCCGCGACAAGGGCCCGATAGAGCCCCCGAAGGACGAGCAGGGCGAGGACGCGAAGCCCCGCAAAAAGCTCCTCCGGCTGCAGATCGCGATGTGGGTGCAGGTGGTCTTCGCCGTGCTGCTCGGCAACCTCCACGCGTTCCGCGTCATCGGCGCGCGCGGCATCACCGAGGCGGAGATCCTCGCGGACTACCAGGAGCAGCCGCCGCCCGGCGACATCACCCCGGAGGACGCCGCGCGCACGGCCTACGAGACGTTCCAGAGCACCGAGTTCATGGTCTTCATGCTGGCGATCTCCGGCTTCGCGATCGTCGCGGCCATCGTCGCCGCGCTATGCGCGATCCGGCTCAAGTCCCGCCTGAAGGCCGTGCGCTGGTGGGCCGTCGGCGCCACCGCGATCCTCTTCGTGGTGGGCATGTACATGTCCACGCAGTTCGGACTCCTGGTGGCGCCGTGGGTGTTCGCCTCCGTGCTCGCCCTGTGGTGGCTCTTCGCCAGCGACATCCGCTACTGGCTCAGCGAGTCCGCCAAGAGCCGCGCCGAAGGTTAGCCCTTCGGCGCCTCGTCGGCGCCGTGCCGCTGGATGTAGTCGATGAAGGCCGCCCGCGCCAGCGGTTCGGCCGAGCCCCAGTCGCCCTTCGTGCCCTCGCGCCACATGCTCAGCAGGTCGTCGATCGCCACCCCGATCTCGGACACGTCCGGGTCGAGGTCCTCGGCTTCGAGCGCGGTCGGGGTGTGCCGGAACAGGTCGATGAAGAACCGCCAGTCGCGGCGCTCGCGCGCCAGCGCGAACGCGCGGTGCTGGAGGTCGGTGGTCGAGAGCCGGTCGAGGTCGCTTGCGTCCATGCGTCCTAGCGTAGGGCCTGTCCCCAGAGCGAGGGATGCGACCGGGGCAGGCCGCGGAGTGTCGGAACCGGATCGGGAGTGTTCCACTCCTTAGGATCAGGCCATGAGAAAGCTCATCGTCGGCGCCTTCGCGGCCGCCGCATTCGTCGCCGCGGGTTCCGGTGCGGCCCAAGCGGCGTTCCCGTACGAGCCGATCCCGGTCGACCCCGGCATCGGCGACGGCTCCGGTCCGCACAGCGCGTTCGACCTCAGCGTCACCCCCGTAAACGGCGGAAAGGCCGGTTCGATCTCGCTGTCGTGCCCGCAGGAGTGGAGCGAGCACCCGAACGCGGCCGCCGTGTGCGATCAGCTCGAGGAGGCCCGCGGGTACATCGAGGCGATCGCGCCCGTCGACGGCATGTGCACCAAGGAGTTCGCGCCAGTGCGGCTGCTGGCGACCGGCCACTGGCACGGAACGAACCACTTCTTCATGAAGGAGTACAGCAACCGCTGCGAGGCGGTCCTCGCCACCGGCGGGAGCCTGCTCGACTTCTGATCGGGACGTGCGAGGGGCCCGGGCGCAAGCGCCCAGGCCCCCTTTTTCGCGTTCGGGACTACCAGCCGCGCTTGGCGAGCTTCTGGTCCTCGGCGAGGGTGTCGACGTTGATGCCGACCATGGCCTCGCCCAGGCCGCGGGAGACCTCGGCGATGACCTTCGGGTCGTCGTGGAAGGCGGTGGCCTTGACGATGGCGGCGGCGCGCTTGGACGGGTCGCCGGACTTGAAGATGCCGGAGCCGACGAAGACGCCTTCGGCGCCGAGCTGCATCATCATGGCCGCGTCGGCGGGGGTGGCGATGCCGCCGGCGGTGAAGAGCACCACCGGGAGCTTGCCGAGCCGGGCGACCTCGGCGACGAGCTCGTACGGGGCGCGGAGCTCCTTGGCCGCGGCGTACAGCTCGGTGGAGTCGAGGGTGGTGAGGCGGCCGATGTCCTGGCGGATCTGCCGCATGTGGCGGGTCGCCTCGACGACGTTGCCGGTGCCGGCCTCGCCCTTGGAGCGGATCATGGCCGCGCCCTCGCTGATGCGGCGCAGGGCCTCGCCGAGGTTGGTCGCGCCGCACACGAACGGCACGTTGTACTGCCACTTGTCGATGTGGTTGGCCTCGTCGGCCGGGGTGAGGACCTCGGACTCGTCCACGTAGTCGACGCCGAGGGACTCCAGGACGGCCGCTTCCGTGAAGTGGCCGATGCGGGCCTTGGCCATGACGGGGATCGAGACGGCCTCGATGATGCCGTCGATCATGTCGGGGTCGGACATGCGCGAGACGCCGCCTTCGCGGCGGATGTCGGCGGGGACGCGCTCGAGCGCCATGACCGCGACGGCCCCGGCGTCTTCGGCGATCCGGGCCTGCTCGGGCGTGACGACGTCCATGATGACGCCGCCTTTCAGCATGTCGGCCATGCCGCGCTTGACTCGGGCGGTCCCGATCTCGGCCTCGGTCTTCTGGGTCTCTGACACGGTTCCCGGCTCCATCTGAGGTAGTCGCCAACTGCTGGGTGAATGTATGGCTCGCACGCTTCGCCATGAGGGGTGCTGACCTGGCCGATTCTACGCCGCGACCCGCCTCACAAGCCTCCTGATACAAACGGGGTGACGAGGGCGTCTCAGTGCACGGGGTCCTCGATGTCCCAGTACTCGGGGCGGGGCAGGCGGTCGCGCAGGCGGAGCACGACGGACATGGGCAGGGAGCGGGAGGCGACGGCGTCGCGCACGAAGTCGGTGTGGATCTGGCGGGCCAGGGCGACGCGGCGGTTGGCGGCCTCGAGGTCGTCGGTCCAGAGGGGGTTCGCGGCGAGTTCGCGCAGGGCGCGAGTGAGGTCGTTCTCGGCGTATTCACGCAGTTCGCGCTGGCGCTGGGTGTCGGCGGGGACGGCGACGACGGAGAGGGCGAGGGCCACGACCTCTTCGAAGCCGGGGTTGCCGACGAACTTGAGGACGGTCTCAGCGCGGTCGTCGAGCTTGGCGAGGAGGGCGCCTTCGGCGGCGTGGGCGCGGCGGTGCAGGCGTTCGACGCGGGTGACCGTCCACGTCGCGTACGCGCCGACGACGGCCACGATCGTCACGAGCACAGCCAACCACCACATCGGGCTGATCTTACGGTTAAGCGCCGACCCGGCGGGTCCCGGTGGAGCTGAATCCGATTCCGGATTCGGCCCGGCGGACTCGCCGGGTGGGCGCTTGACCGCCCGCCACCGGTGTTCCGGTGGCGGGCGGTGTGCGGCTCGGGTCGCTGCTCTAGACCTCCGCTCCGGTGTCGGCTCTGAAGTTGCGGACCTGCCAGGCGGCCATGAGGCCGAGGAGGAAGGTCAGCGCGCCGACGATGATGTTGTTCCATGCGAGGCTCATCGGCGGATCGGTGAGGAGCACCCATGGCGAGACGGCCAGCCAGACGCCGACCGCGCACAGGGCCCAGCTCATGCCGTACATGCGCTCGGGCGCCATCGTGAATCCGAGGGCCAGCAGCCCGATCGCGATACCGATGATCAGGTTGTGGGTCGCGAAGTCCGCCTGCGAGGCCGAGAAGCCGACCACCCAGGGGGAGATGATGCAGTACAGGCCGACCAGGAAGATCGGCGCGTCGATCATCGCCACGTCCCTGCGGCTGAGCATCTTGTCGTATCGTGCCCGCATCTCGTGAACGTCCGGGTGCGTGGTCATCGCCTCGCCCGTGGTGTGAGAGATATCGGCCATCGAACTGCCCTCCGTCGAGTCCGCGCGCGTGCGGCTCCGGCACGGGACTACGCAGACCCTTCGTCTCATTATGACCCCTGCATGTACGCAGAGTAAAGAGGCGCTCACGTTCTTTGTCGGGTTCAGCGCCTCAGCGGCGCTGCTCGGTGCCCGCTTCGATGGCGGCGCGGTAGACCTCGAGGAGGCGCGCGGCGACCTCGGGCCAGTCGTAGCGCTTGACCCACTCGTTGGCTCGTTCGACGTACGCCGTACGGAGTGCTTGGTCGTCGAGGAGGCGCCCGGCCTTGGCGGCGAGGTCCGCACTGTCGCCGACGGCGAACAGCTCGCCCGCCCGGCCGTCGTCGAGCACGGAGCTGAACGCCTCGATGTCCGAGGCGAGCACGCAGGTCCCGGCGGCCATGGCCTCGGTGAGGATCATGCCGAAGGACTCGCCGCCGGTGTTGGGGGCGACGTAGAGGTCGACGCCCGCGAGCATCGAGGCCTTCTCCTCATCGTCCACGGCGCCGAGGAAGCGGATGCGGCGGGCGATCGCGGGGTCGAGCCCGGCGACGGCCGCTTCGGGGTCGCCCCGGCCGACCACGAGCAGGTGCAGGTCGGGGCGTTCGGCGGCGAGCGCCGCGAAGGCGTCCCGCAGGATCGGGAAGCCCTTGCGGGACTCGGAGTAGCGGCCCATGAAGCCGATCGTGGGCCCGTCGGGCTTGTCGAGGAGCGGGGCGGCCTTGCGGTAGAACGCGACCGAGACGCCGTTGGGGATCTCGACGGCGCCGCCGCCGAGGTGCTCGACCTGCACCTTGCGGGCGTACGGGCTCACCGCGATGCGCGCGGAGAGGCTCTCGAGCACCAGCTGCGCCATGTGCTTCCCGGCCGCGAGGATCCGCGAGCGGGTCATCGCGGTGTGGAACGTGGCCACGACCGGGCAGCGGGCATTGAGGACCGCCAGGCACGCGAGGCTCGGCGTGAGCGGTTCGTGCACGTGGACGACGTCGAAGTCGCCTTCCGCGCACCACTTGCGCACCCGCGCGGCCGAGCGGGGCCCGAACGCGAGCCGCGCGATCGACCCGTTGTAGGGCACGGCGACGGCCTTGCCGCCGGGGACCACGAAGTCGGGCAGGTTCGCGGTGTCGGTGGCGGGGGCGAGGACCGACACGTCGTGCCCGGCGTCGATGAGGGTCTCGGCGAGGTCGCGAATGTGGAACTGGACCCCGCCGGGGACGTCGAAGGAGTACGGGCTCACGATCCCGATCCGCAGGTCCCCCACGTCAGTCCGCGCTTTCCCGCGGCGCGTCGAAGTCGGCGGACCAGAAGCGCTGCAGCATGTGCCAGTCGGCGGGGTGGGCGCGGATGCCCTCCTCGAAGGCCTCGGCCATCCGCTGGGTCGCGCCGGCGACGCGCTCGCGGAAGGACCCGGTGCCCAGGTCGACCGGGCCCGAGATGTGGCAGACCGCGCGGTCGTCCTCGTAGTGGATCGCGGCGGTGAACAGCTCCACCTTGTTGCGGATCGCCAGCAGCGCCGGTCCCGTGGGGAACGTCGTGGTCTCGCCGAAGAACTTCACTTCGGTGCCCCCGCGCCCCAGGTCGCGGTCCGCGACGAGTGCGACCACGTGTCCGTCGTCGAGCGCTTCGCCAAGGGCCGCTTGCGGATTGCGGTCGCCGCCGGAGGTCGGGATGATGTGCATGCCGAGGGACTCGCGGTACTCCAGGAACCGCCGGTAGACCCCTTCGGGCTTCAGCCGCTCGGCGACGGTGGTGAGCCGGTCCTTCGCGACCGCGCCGACCCAGGCCCCCGCGAAGTCCCAGTTCCCGCAGTGCGGCAGCGCCACGATCGAGCCCAGGCCCTGCCGGGCCCGCTCGTGGACGGGCTCGTACCCGTTCATCTCGAACTTCCGCTCGAGCTGCGCGGTGCTCATCGACGGGAGCCGGAACGCCTCCAGCCAGTACCGGGCGTACGAGCGCATCGCCCGGCGCATCAGCGCCTCGTCGGGCTCGCCGTCGACCACCCGGGCGAGGTTCTTGCGCAGCTGGCGCACGGCCCGGCCGTTCTTGCGCAGGGCCCGGTCCGCGAAGCGGTTCCCCAGCGCGCTCGCGGCGCCCTCGGGAAGGAGCCGCACGCCGCGCCAGGCGGCCAGGTAGGCCAGCTCGGTGAGGCGCTCAGACATCGAGGCGCTCCTCGCTCGCGGCGAGCACCGCGCGGGCGTGGAAGAGCCGCTGCACCACCGTGATCGAGGCGAGCACGCCCAGCAGGCCCATGCCGGCCTCGAGCGCCCACGGCATGCCCAGGACCTCCGCGAGGACCGCGGCGGCCGCGATGATGAGCCGCTCGGGGCGCTCGGCGATGCCCACATTGCAGTCCGCGCCGAGCGACTCGGCGCGGGCGCGCACGTACGAGACCATCTGCGAGGCGATGAGCGCCCACAGCGCGAGCGCCCCGCCCAGGCCCCGGTCCTCCGAGAGGAGGAAGAAGGCCAGGCCCGCGAAGATCGCGCCGTCCGCCAACCGGTCGCAAGTGGAGTCGAGGAGGGCGCCGAAGCGGCTGGTGGTGCCGTTGACGCGGGCGATCGCGCCGTCGAGCATGTCGGTGAGGACGGAGGCCGCGACCACGAGGAGGCCCGCCAGCAGGTGGCCGGGCGCGAGCAGCAGCACCGAGGCGCCGACGACCACGGCGGTCCCGGCCACGGTGACGGCGTTGGCGGACACGCCGACGCGGATGAGGACCTTCGCGGCGGCGTCGACGTACCGGCGTACGCCCGCTCGGCCGGAGGTCCGAAGGAACTTCGCCATGGTCTCCTGTTTTCTGGGCGGGCCCGGGTGGGTGTTCGGGCAAGTGGGTGCGGTGCCCGTCCGGATCGGGCCGGGAGGGGCGCTGCCTTGACTCTAACGGGGTCCGGCCGGTCACACCCGCTCCCATGCGGCCGCGAGGTCCGCCCGGGTGTCCTTCAGCAGCTGCGGGAGGGTCTTGGTGCGGCCGATGATCGGCATGAAGTTCGCGTCCCCGCCCCAGCGCGGCACGATGTGCTCGTGCAGGTGCCCGGCGATGCCGGCGCCCGCGACCTGGCCCTGGTTCATGCCGATGTTGAACCCGTGCGCGCCCATCACGGCGCGCAGGACGGTCATGGCGCGCTGCGTGAGCGCCCCCATCTCGGCGATCTCGTCGGCGTCGAGGTCGGTGTAGTCCGGGACGTGCCGGAACGGCACGACCATGAGGTGCCCGTTGTTGTACGGGTACTTGTTCATCACCACGTACATGTGCACGGCGCGGGCGACGATGTTGCCGTCCGCGTCGTCGAGCTTCGGGATCTCGCAGAACGGGCAGCCCTCCACGTCCGCGTCGTCACCCGTGGGCTTGCCCTCGCCTTGGATGTAGGACATGCGGTGCGGGGTCCACAGCCGCTCGTACCCGTCGGGGACGCCGACGCCTTCGCCTTCGCGCTCTTCCACGGGACGATCCTAGGCCACTGCGAGCCCGAGCTGGAAACCCGACGAAAACACCGTGACACGTCGTGTCGGTTAAGCTCCGAGCGTGACGTTGCCCCAGCTGTACCTCGTAGTGCTGATCGGCTGCGTCACCGTGCTCCTCTCCATCGCCGCCCTCCGTGCGACGCAGCGGCTCGGACTCCCGGCGCTGCTGGTCTTCCTCGGCGCCGGCCTGGTCCTCGGCGAGGACGGCGTCGGCATCCTGTTCGAGGACTTCGAACTCGCCCAGGCGCTCGGCACGTTCGCGCTGGCGCTCATCCTCATCGAGGGCGGCCTCTCGACCCGGTGGCAGGCGATCTCCAAGCAGGTGGCCCCCGCCGGCATGCTCGCCACGGTCGGCATCGGCGTCTCGGTGGCCGTCACCGCGCTCGGCGCGCACTACCTGCTCGGCTTCGACTGGCAGCTCGCCCTCACCGTCGGCGCGGTCGTCGCCTCCACCGACGCCGCGGCGGTCTTCTCGGTGCTGCGCGGCATCGGACTGCCGAAGCGACTGAGCGGCACCCTCGAAGCCGAATCGGGCTTCAACGACGCCCCCGCCGTGATCCTGGTCCTCGCGTTCTCGGCCGCGGCGGGCATCCCCGACCCCGCGCACCTCCTCGGGGTCCTCGTGTGGGAGCTCGCGGCCGGCTCGCTCATCGGCCTCGCGGTCGGCTTCGGCGGCGCCTGGCTCCTGCGCCGCCTGGCGCTGCCGGTCTCCGGCCTCTACCCGCTCGCGGTCTTCAGCCTCGGCCTGGCGGCCTTCGCGGCCGCCGGGGCACTCCACGCGTCGGGGTTCATCGCGGCCTACCTGGCGGCGCTCGTCCTCGGCAACTCGCGCCTGCCGCACCGGGCCGCGACGCAGTCGTTCGCGACCGGCCTGGGCTGGATGGCGCAGCTCGGCATGTTCGTGATGCTCGGCCTGCTCGCCTCGCCGTCGGACCTGCTCGACGCGATCGTGCCGGGCCTCGTCCTCGGCGTGGTGCTCACCCTCGTCGCGCGGCCCCTCGCGGTGTGGACCTCCCTGCTGCCCTTCAAGTTCACGGCCAAAGAGCAGGTGCTCATGTCGTGGGCGGGCCTGCGCGGCGCGATCCCCATCGTCCTGGCGACGATCCCGCACGCGGCGCACCTGCGCGGCGCGCAGCAGCTCTGGGACATCGTGTTCGTGCTCGTGGTCGTCTTCACCCTGCTCCAGGGCCCGACCCTGCCGTGGGTGGCGCGGCGGCTCGGGCTCTCGCAGGAGGACATCGTCCAGGAGATCGAGATCGAGACGGCCCCGCTCGACGCCGTGGACGGCGAGGTCCTCACCATCACCGTCCAGAAGGGGTCGGGCCTGGCCGGCATCCGGATCTTCGAGCTGCGCCTGCCCGAAGGCAGCGCCGTCGCCGGCGTGGTGCGCGGCGACCGGCTCTTCGTCCCCGCCAAGGCCGACCGCCTCCGCTCGGGCGACCAGCTCATCGTCGTCACCAACCCCACGCTCCGCGAGGCCACCGAGCAGCGCCTCACGGCACTGGCGCGCGCGGGACGACTGGCCCGCTGGCTCGGCGAGACCGGCAAGGGCTGATCGGAACATGAAGAAGGGCCGGGGCGTCGCCGCCCCGGCCCTTTCGTACTGCTTACGCCGCTTCGGTTGCGGCCGAAGGGCCTTCGTTGACGCGGGACTCGACGAACGCGGCGACGTGGGCGATCGCCTCATCGGCCGGGACGCCGTTGCGCTGCGAGCCGTCGCGGTAGCGGAACGAGACGGTGCCCGCGTTCTGGTCGTCGTCGCCCGCGATGACCATGAACGGGATCTTCTGCAGCTGGGCGTTGCGGACCTTCTTCTGCATCCGGTCGTCCGAGTGGTCGACCTCGCCGCGGATGCCCGCCGCGCGCAGCCTCCCGAAGAACGCCTCCAGGTAGTCGGCGTTCTCGTCGCGCACCGGGATGCCGACGGCCTGCACCGGGGCCAGCCACGCCGGGAACGCGCCCGCGTAGTGCTCGGTGAGCACCCCGAAGAACCGCTCGATCGAGCCGAACAGCGCCCGGTGGATCATGACCGGCTGCTTGCGGGTGCCGTCGGCCGCCGAGTACTCGAGGCCGAAGCCGCCCGGCTGGTTGAAGTCCAGCTGGATGGTCGACATCTGCCAGGTGCGGCCGATCGCGTCCTTCGCCTGGACCGAGATCTTGGGGCCGTAGAAGGCCGCCCCGCCCGGGTCCGGGACCAGGTCGAGGCCCGACTCCTCGGCGACCTGGCGCAGGGTCGCGGTCGCGGTCTCCCACAGCTCGTCGTCGCCGATGAACTTGTCCGAGTCGCCCCTGGTCGAGAGCTCCAGGTAGAAGTCGTTGAGGCCGTAGTCGCGCAGCAGCTGCAGCACGAACTCCAGGAGGCTCCGGATCTCGCCCGGCGCCTGCTCCTCGGTGCAGTAGATGTGCGCGTCGTCCTGGGTCAGGCCGCGCACGCGGGTCAGGCCGTGGACCACCCCGGACTTCTCGTACCGGTACACGGTCCCGAACTCCGACAGGCGCAGCGGCAGCTCGCGGTACGAGCGCCCGCGCGAGCGGAAGATCAGGTTGTGCATCGGGCAGTTCATGGCCTTGAGGTAGTAGTTCGCGCCCTCGAGCTCCATCGGCGGGAACATGGTGTCCGCGTAGTACGGCAGGTGCCCCGAGGTGTGGAAGAGGCCTTCCTTGGTGATGTGCGGGGTGTTCACCACCTCGTACCCGGCCTGGCGCTGGCGCTCGCGCAGGTAGGACTCCATCTCGTGGCGGATGATCGCGCCCTTGGGGTGGAACACCGGGAGCCCGGAGCCGAGCTCGTCGGGGAACGAGAAGAGGTCGAGCTGCTGCCCGAGCTTGCGGTGGTCGCGCTTCTCGGCCTCGGCCAGGCGCGCGAGGTAGTCCTTCTGGTCCTGCAGGGTCGGCCAGGCGGTGCCGTAGATGCGCTGGAGCTGCGGGTTCTTCTCCGAGCCCATCCAGTACGCGGCGGCCGAGCGCATGATCTTGACCGAGCCGATGAGCTTGGTCGAGGGCAGGTGCGGGCCGCGGCAGAGGTCGCCCCAGACGCGCTCGCCGTTGCGGTCGTGGTTGTCGTACGCGGTGAGCTCGCCGCCGCCGACCTCCATGACCTCGTCGGCGTCGGTGCCCTCGCCCTTGGTCTCGATGAGCTCGAGCTTGTACGGCTCGTTCGCGAGCTCGGCGCGGGCCTCGTCGAGGGATGCGTACTTGCGGCGGTGGAAGGTCTGCCCCTGCTTGATGATCTGGAGCATGCGCTTCTCGACGGCCTTGAGGTCGTCGGGGTTGAACGGCTCGGCGACGTCGAAGTCGTAGTAGAAGCCGTCGGTGATCGGCGGGCCGATGCCCAGCTTGGCCTCGTGCAGCTCCTGCACCGCCTGCGCCATCACGTGCGCGGCGGAGTGGCGCATGACGTTGAGCCCGTCGGGGCTGCCGAGCGGCACCGGCTCGACCTTGGTGTCGGCTTCGGGGGCCCAGGAGAGGTCGCGGAGCTGGCCGTCGGCGTCGCGGACGACGACGATCGCGTTCGGCCCGTTGCCGGGGAGCCCGGCCTCGGCCACGGCTGCAGCGCACGTGGTGCCGGCAGTCACCCACAGCGGTTCAATGACGGCTGGGTTGCTGTGATTCGGCGCTGCGGATGCCACGGTGCTCCTCGTTCGGTGCTGGTCATCGGAGTTTCCGATGTCGGATAACGGGTCCATGGTAGTAGCCGCGGCGCTGTGGACTCCATCGCATTGCGGCCGCCGGGGGCGCGATGGAAATTTCTTCGGGTCCGGACTTGACCTTGGTCCCGGCACCAAGGTTTACGGTCGTTGCATGACCGCAGCAACCGCCGCCACCTTCACGGTCGGACGACTCGCCGAAGCGGTGGGCGTCTCCACCGACGCGATCCGCCACTGGGAGCGCGAGGGCCTGTTCCCCGCCCCCGAGCGCAGCGCCGCCGGCTACCGCCGGTACGGGGCCGAGGCGCTGGACCGGGCCCGGTTCATCCGGGCCTGCCAGCGCGCGGGGCTGCGCTTGTCCGACATCGGGGACCTCCTGGCGGTGCGCGACACGGGCTCGTGCCCGTGCGAGCCGGCCGGGCAGCACCTGGAGCGGCGGATCGGTGAGATCACGGCCGAGATCGCGCGGCTGGAGGGCCTGCGGACCCAGCTGACGGACATGCTGCGGGCGGTCGACGCGGGCGTCTGCGAAGCGCCGCTGCCCGAGAACTGGTGTCCCCCTGGCTCGGTGCTCGTGCCGAGCCGCCGATCCGATCAGGTCCCCGATGGAGGTGAGTGTCGATGATGATGACCGATGAGTGCTGCACCTGCTGCAATGACAGTGCGTGCGACTGCGCCGGAGAGGCGTGCTGCCACGGCTGCTGCGAGAAGTAGGTAGCGGCGAAGGAGTGCCGAGAGCGCGCTCGCCGCGGACCCGGGCCGGGTCCGCGGCGGGCGCGTTTTTGGCGTGTCACGGAGCGTCTTCGCAAATCGGGCGTCGCGAAGCGCCCCCGGATCAAGGGTCGCAGCCGGGTCCGACAGTTTCGGCTGGTCGGACTCGGGCCGCCGCCTACTTGACCGTGAGGACGATCTTGCCGAAGTGGCCGCCGGCGCCCATGAGGCGGTGGGCTTCGGCGGCTTCGGTGAGGGGCATGCGCGTCGTGACGACCGGTTCGATCTCGCCGGAGTCGAGGGCGGGCCAGACGCGTTCGAAGGCTTCGGCGAGGATCTGGCGGCGCTGCTCGAGCGGGCGGGCGCGGAGGGTGGTGCCGGTGATGGTGGCGCGCTTGGCGAGGAGGCCGCCGAGGTGGATCTGGGCGGCGGTGCCCTGCTGGAGGCCGATGATCGCGAGGCGGCCGTCCTGGGCGAGGGCTTTGAGGTTCGGTTCGAAGTAGGCCGCGCCGATCACGTCGAGGATGGCGTCGGCGCCGCCCGCTTCCATGGCGAGGGCGGCGAAGTCCTCGCTGCGGTAGTCGATGACCCGGTCGGCTCCGAGCGCCTGGAGCCGCTGTGTCCATTCGGGACGGGCGGTCGTCCAGGTCTCGGCGGCGGCGAGCTTCTTCGCGAACTGGATGGCGAAGGTGCCGATGCCGCCGGCGCCGCCGTGCACGAGGACGCGGCGCTTGCGGTCGGCCTCCGCGTCGAGGAGGTAGCCGAGGTTGGAGTAGACGGTGGCGGCGACTTCGGGGAGTCCGGCCGCGTCGGTGAGGGTGACCTTCTCGGGCTTGGGGAGCACGAGTCCGGCGTCGACGGTGACGTACTGGGCGTAGCCGCCGCCGGGGAGCAGGGCGCAGACCTCGGCGCCGAGGAACGAGGCGTTGTCGTCGCTGCCGACGTTGACGATCGTGCCGGAGACTTCGAGGCCGGGCCAGGCGGGCGCACCGGGCGGGCTCGGGTAGTGGCCGGCGACTTGGAGGAGGTCGGCGCGGTTGACGCCGGCGGCGGCGACCTCGATGAGGACTTCATCGGGGCCGGGCGCGGGCTCGGGCACCTGGGCGGCGGTGAGGCGGCCGTCGGCGACGGTCATGGCAAGCATCTCCGCATAGTAGGACTCGGGTCGGAGTCCCCGGCGTGATACCCGTCAGTACGTCACGTTAGTCCCGTTTGGATTTGCGAGATCCTTTGTGCTGCAAGGAATCAGGGATGCTCGCTCGAGTGTCCAGGGAAGAGGTGCGCATCGGGGTCGATCGCCACTGCGGCGTTGTTCACCGCCGTGGCGGCCTCGCCGAAGCCGGTGGCGATGAGCTTGACCTTGCCCGGGTAGGCGGCGATGTCGCCCGCGGCGTAGACGCGCGGCAGGTTGGTGGCCATCGTGGAGTCCACCGCGATGGTGCGGCGGTCGAGTTCGAGGCCCCACTCCCCCAGCGGCCCGAGGTCGGCGGTGAAGCCCAGGGCCGCCACGATCGCGTCGGCGGGCAGCTCCCGGATCCCGTCGTCCTTCACGTCCACCGTGACCCCGTCGACCGCCTCGGTGCCGTGCACGGCGGTCACCTGCGCGTTGACCAGCACCGGGACGCCGAGTTCCTTGACCTGGTTCACCGTGGCCTGGTGGGCGCGGAACTTGTCGCGGCGGTGCACGATCGTGGTGCTGCGGGCGATGCCGTGCAGGGCGATCGCCCAGTCGAACGCGGAGTCGCCGCCGCCCACGATCACCACGTCCTGCCCGGCGTGGGCGGCGAGTTCGGGGACGAAGTAGACGATGCCCGCGCCGTGGAACTCCTCGGCCGCCGGCAGCGGCCGGGGCGCGAAGCTGCCGAGCCCGCCGGTGATGAGCACGGCCTGGGCCTCGATGCGCTCGCCGTCGGCGAGTTCCAGGACGGGTACGCCGTCATGGTGCTCGAGTTTGCTCGCCTGGCGGCCGAGGAGGTACTGCGGCTTGAACGGGGCGGCCTGGCGCAGCAGGTTGCCGACGAGGTCGCGGCCCTTGACCGAGGGGAACCCGGCGACGTCGAGGATCTGCTTCTCGGGGTACATGGCCGTGATCTGGCCGCCCGCTTCGGGAAGCGCGTCGAGGACCGCGGTCGTGAGGCCGCGGAAGCCCGCGTAGTAGGCGGCGAAGAGGCCGGTGGGGCCTGCTCCGACGATCGCGAGGTCGACGGTGAGGACGGGCATGGACGATCACCGACTCCGTTGTAGGGACACGTTCCGACATCCTAGCGACGCGGCGGCCCTTGTGGGGCTTCGCGGAGGTCCGCTTCCGCAGCGGCTCGGTCCCGCTTGGACGGCGCGGTACGGGTGGGTGATGACGCGATGACCGAGACGTGAACGCTTTTCGCCCCGGATCGGCCCCGGGACCTGGATTAGACTCGGACCGCAGCCGACTGGAAGGCGGACGAATGACCGCAGCGACGACCCCGACCGCCCCCGGCAAGACCGCCCTGATCACCGGCATCACCGGGCAGGACGGCTCCTACCTCACCGAGCTGCTGCTCGCGAAGGGCTACACGGTCCACGGGATCGTCCGGCACGCGTCGTCCCTCATCGCCAACACCTCGCGCCTGGAGTCGGTCTACCAGGACCCGCACGACTCCGAGCGCAGGCTCTTCCTGCACAAGGGCGACCTGACGGACGCGGGCATGATGGTGAACCTCGTCCGGGACGTGCGGCCCGACGAGATCTACAACCTCGCCGCCCAGAGCCACGTGCGCGTCAGCTTCGACCTGCCCGAGTACACGGCGAACGTGACCGCGCTCGGCGCGATCCGGCTCCTGGAGGCCGTGCGCGCCAGCGGCATCGACACCCGGATCTACCAGGCGTCCACTTCGGAGATGTTCGGCACGGCCGCGCCCCCGCAGGACGAGTCCACGCCCTTCCACCCGCGCAGCCCCTACGGGGTCGCGAAGGTCTACGCGCACTGGGCCACCGTGAACTACCGCGAGTCCTACGGCATGTTCGCGGTCAACGGGATCTCCTTCAACCACGAGAGCCCGCGCCGCGGCGAGACGTTCGTGACCCGCAAGATCACGCGCGCCGTGGCCCGGATCGCGGCAGGGCTGGAACAGAAGGTCTTCCTCGGCAACATGGACGCGGTGCGCGACTGGGGCTACGCGCCCGAGTACGTGGAGGCGATGTGGCTCATGCTCCAGCACGACGAGCCGGTCGACTACGTGCTCGCCACCGGCCGGCCCGCCACGGTGAGCGACTTCGCCGAGGCCGCGTTCGGCCACGCCGGGCTCGACTGGCGCGACCACGTCGAGCACGACGCCCGCTACGAGCGCCCCGCGGAGGTCCCCGAGCTCATCGGCGACCCCGCCAAGATCGAGCGCGAGATCGGCTGGAAGGCCCGCGTCCACTGGGACGAGTTGGCGCGGATCATGGTCGACGCGGACCGCAAGGCCCTGTGAACTGGTTACCCTCGGGGCATGACAGATCCCAGCGCTCCGACCGACCTGGTCGAACTGAACGACGGCGTCGCGATGCCCCGCATCGGGTACGGCACCTACAAGGTGGGCGACGACGAGGCCCAGCAGGCCGTCGAGGCCGCGCTCTCGGCGGGCTACCGGCTGCTCGACACGGCCGAGATGTACGGCAACGAGGTCGGCGTCGGCCGCGCCGTCGCCGCCTCAGGCGTCCCGCGCGAGGAGGTCTTCCTCACCACGAAGGTCTGGAACGACCACCACGGCGCCGACGCCGCCCGCGCCGCGCTCGAGGCCTCGCTGGAGCGCCTCGGCACCGACTACCTCGACCTGTACCTGATCCACTGGCCCTCCCCGAAGCAGGGCCTGTACGTCGAGACCTTCGAGGCCCTGCTCAAGGCCAAGGAGGACGGCCTGATCCGCTCGGCGGGCGTCTCGAACTTCCTGCCCGAGCACCTGGACCGGGTCCACGAGGCCGCGGGCGTGTACCCCTCGGTGAACCAGGTCGAGCTGCATCCGTACTTCAACCAGCGCGAGCTGCGCGCCTGGCAGGCCGAGCGGGGCATCGCCACCGAGTCCTGGGGCCCGCTGGGCCAGCGCACCGGCTCGGTGCTGGCCGAGCCGGCCGTGGCGGCGGCGGCCGACGCGCACGGGAAGAGCCCGGGCCAGGTCGTGATCCGCTGGCACCTGCAGCACGGCTGCGTCGTGATCCCCAAGTCCTCCAAGCCGAGCCGCATCGCCGAGAACTTCGACGTGTTCGACTTCGCGCTCTCGGCGGACGAGATGGCGGCCATCGACGCGCTGGAGACCGGTGTGCGCCAGGGCATCGACCCCGGCAGCGGCGAGCGCTGAACGACGCGAACGGGGCGGGTGGCCTGGCCACCCGCCCCGTTCCCGTCTGGGCACGTCATTCGATCGCGATACCGGCCGCGAGCCGCTTGAGTTCGGCCACATGGCCGTTGAAGGCGTCCCGGCCCGCCGGGGTGAGGGCGGCCCAGGTGCGGGTGCGCCCGTCCAGGGGGGACTTCTTGACGGTGATGTATCCGGCGTCCTCCAGCGCTTTGAGCTGCTTGCTGAGGACGGAGTCGCTGACGCCGAGGGATTCGCGCAGGGCGGCGAACTCGACTTCGTTCGTCGCCGAGAGCATCGAGCAGATCCGCAACCGGTTGGGCGCGTGGATGATCTCGTCGAACCGGGGCCCGGTCATGCGGTCTCGCGAAGCTCGGCCCGGAGGAGGGCGTCGTAGCGGCGGCCCCAGAACGTCATGGTCAGGGCGACCGCGAGGCCGGTGAGCACGGCGGTCCAGCGGATCTCCAGGCCCATGCTGAACACCGAGCCCGCGATCGCGATGAGGAGCGTGGTGGCGAACAGGAGGACGAGGCTGCGGCGGGCCCTGGGGCCGCCGCCGAAGCCGTTCATCCAGACGCCGGTCTTGCGGCGGTAGGCGCTCATCAGGAGGTAGACGCCCACGGCGTAGACGGCGAGGACGCCGATCAGGGTCGGGAAGGCGACGCCGATCGTGGCGACGGTGATGAGTCCGCCGATGAGGACGCCGAGCACGGGGTGGTACCACCAGGGGGTGATGAGGCGGTCGGCGATGTCGGAGCGGGACTCGTCCACGGCGGCGAGGGCGGCCTGGGCTTCCTGGGGGGTCAGTTGACTTTCCATGTCGGAAAGTCTAACCCATGGCTTTCCATCACGTCAAGTCGGGACTTTCCATGACGGCAAGTTTCTCGCGCTGCGATGCTGTGCAATCGCGTGCCAAGTGAGTAGGCTCGCGCGCATGAGCGAACTGAGCACAGCGATCACCCTCTCCGGCGGGGCGGCGATCCCCCGCTACGGCTACGGCACCTTCAAGATCGAGGACGGCACCGACGTGCGGTCCGGCGTCGCCACGGCCCTCGAGACCGGCTACCGGCTCGTCGACACCGCGGTCGGCTACCAGAACGAGACCGGCGTCGGCCAGGCCATCAAGGAGTCCGGCGTCGCCCGCGGCGACATCTTCCTCACCAGCAAGACCTGGGAGCACGGGTACGACGAGGTCCGCCGCAACCTCCAGGAGTCCTTGGAGCGGCTCGGCACCGACTACCTGGACCTGTACCTCCTCCACTGGCCGCGCCCGCAGGTCGGCAAGTACGTCGAGTCCTGGCAGGCGCTGCTCGACGCCCGCTCCGAGGGCCTGCTCCGCGCCGCCGGCGTCTCGAACTTCACCGTCGAGCACCTCGCCCGCTGCGAGACCGAGACCGGTTCGGCGCCCGAGATCAACCAGGTCGAGCTCCACCCGTACTTCAGCCAGCCCGAACTGCGCGCCTGGCACGAGGAGCACGGCGTGGTCACCGAGTCCTGGGGTCCGCTCGCCCTCCGCGGCGGCGGCCTGTTCGACGAGCCCGTGGTCCGGGCCGTCGCCGAGGCCCACGGCCGCACCCCCGCGCAGGTCGTGCTCCGCTGGAACCTCCAGCGCGGCAACGTCGTCATCCCCAAGTCGGTCACCCCCGAACGCATCCGCGAGAACTGGGCGGTCCTCGACTTCGCCTTGTCCGACAAGGACCTCGCCGAGATCGACGCCCTCGACACCGGCGTCCGCATGGGCGGCGACCCGCTCGAAGTCAACTAGCGCCACCGAACCGGCGGCGCCTCGCGGTGCCGCCGGTTCGCCGTCCTTCCCGGAACGCCTCGACGCAGGCCTGCGAGGTCACGCTTTGCGGTTCATCCGATGCCGTGGCGAACCGCCCACAGTGCCGCCTGGGTGCGGTCGGCGGCGCCGATGCGGCGCAGGAGGTTCGTGACGTGGGTCTTCACAGTCTTCTCGGAGACGCCGAGGGCGCGGGCGATCTGGCGGTTGGTCTGGCCTTTGGCGATCAAGCCGAGGACCTGGCTCTCGCGCGGCGTGAGGGACGGCGCCGACGGGCTGCTTCCGTTGCCGCTCATCAAGCCGCGCATGGCGACCGGCGAGAGGAGCAGCTGTCCGGAATGGACCGTGCGGATGGCGCTCGCCAGCGCGTCGGGGTCGATGTCCTTGTACACGAAACCGGCCGCTCCGGCCGAGATGGCGTTCGGGACGCGTTCGGCGTCGGTGGCGGAGGTGAGGACCAGTACGCGGGGGCCGTCACCGGTCGTGGCGGCGCTGCCGAGGCGGTCGAGGACGCCCTGGCCGTCGAGGCCGGGCATCTTGAGGTCGAGGAGGACCACGTCGGGGCTGGTCTCAGCGATGGCGAGCAGGGCCGCTTCGCCGTCGCCCGCTTCGCCGACGACGGTGAAGTCGGGTTCGAGTTCGAGGTAGCCGCGCAGGCCGCGGCGGACCACGGGGTGGTCGTCGACGAGGAGCAGTCGGATCTCAGCCACGGTCGGCCTCTTCGGTGTCGGGGTCTTCGAGCCTGAGGGTGACGACAGTGCCTTCGCCGGGGGCGGTCGTGAGGTCGAGGTCGCCGCCGAGTGCCTTGGCGCGCTCGCGCATCGAGAGGAGGCCGAGCCCGCGGGTGGCGGCCTCGGCCGCGTCGAAGCCGCTGCCGTCGTCGGTGATGGTGATGCGCTCGGTTTCGACGGTGACGGCGACATGGCGGGCACGGGCGTGGCGGAAGGCGTTGCTCAGGGCCTCTTGGACGAGCCGGAGCACTTCGACCTCGCCGTCGCGGGAGAGGTCTACTGGGGAGCGGACTTCGAAGGTGACCTCGGTGTCGTGCAGGCGGTCAAGGAGCGTGACGTGCCGCCGGAGGGTCTCGACGAGGCCGTGCGCGTCCAGGTCGGCGGGGCGGAGTTCGACGATCACGGCGCGCAGTTCGGCGATGGCCTCAGCGGCGAGGGACTCGACCTCGCCGAGGCGGCACGCGGCGGCCTCGGGGTCGGTCGGGGCGAGTTTGCGGGCGGCCCGCGCGGAGAGCCGCAGTGAGAAGAGGCGCTGCATGACGGCGTCGTGGAGTTCGCGGGCGAGCCGGTTGCGCTCTTCGACGACGGTGAGTTCGCGGCTGCGCTCGTAGAGGCGGGCGTTGGTGATCGCGATGGCCGCGTGCGAGGCGAGCAGCTCGATCAGGTCCGTGTCGGACTCGCTGAACCCGGGCTTGCCGAGGTCGTTGGTGAGCACGACGATGCCGAGGGTCCGCCCGCACTCCTGGATCGGGACGCCGAGCAGCGCGGCCATGCTCGGGTGGGCCTTCGGCCACCACTGGAAGCGCGGGTCGCGGCGCAGGTCGTCGAGGCGGATCGGCTCGCTCTCGGCGAGGATCGCGGCCAGCATGCCGTGCTGGCGCGGGAGCGGGCCGATCGCGAGGCGCTGCTCCTCGCCGATGCCGTCGGTGATGAACTCGGCGAACCCGCCTTCGTCGTCGGGGATGCCGATGGCGGCGTAGTCGGCGCCCACGAGGCGGCGGGCCGAGGAGACGATCACCTCGAGCACCTGGTGGACGGAGAGGTGCCGGGTGATCGCGCCGACGGCCGCCGACACTTCGTGCAGCAGCGCGGTCGCCGCTTGGGCGGGGTCGGCGTTCTCGGAGGCGGTCACGCTGCCAATCTAGTCCACCCGGCGCCGTCCGGGCCTCGGTCGCTGGTCCTAGGACCTGCGCCGCAGACGCGACCGCGACTTCGGCCCGATGCGCCCGGCCCGCCCCGGAAATAGCGTGGGGCCATGAGTGAAGCACCGCTGCCGCAAGTCGACGACCGCACCGCCATCGTCACCGGGGCCTCCGCGGGCCTCGGCGAGGCCTTGGCCGAGCGCCTCGCCGCCGCCGGCTGGAACCTGATCCTGACCGCCCGCGGCGAGGAGCGCCTGGCCCGCGTCGCCGAGCGGCTGAACGCCCGCTATCTCGCCGGGGACGTGACCGACGCCGTGCACCGCCAGGAGCTCCTCGCCCTCGCCGGCGGCCGGCTCGACCTCCTCGTCAACAACGCCTCGACCCTCGGCGAGGTGCCGCTGCCGCACCTCGCGGAGGCCGATCTGACCGTGTGGCCGCGCCTGTTCGAGATGAACGTGTGGGCCCCGATCGCCTTGGCGCAGCTGGCACTGCCGGCCCTGCGCGAGCGCGGCGGGGCGATCGTCAACATCTCCTCGGACGCCGCGGCGGGACCGTACGCGACGTGGGGCCCGTACGGGTCGACGAAGGCCGCGCTCGACCAGCTGTCGAACGTGCTCGCCGCCGAGGAGCCGGCCGTCGCGGTCTGGGCGCTCGACCCGGGCGAGATGTCCACCGCGATGCTCGCGGACGCGGTCGGCGAGGCCGACGCCGCCGAAGCGGACCCGCCCGCGCTGGCCGCCGCGGCGATCTACTCGCTCGTGGGCGCCCGCTGGTGCACCTGCGAGTGGCAGGCGCCCGAGAGCGGCCGGTACGCCGCCCGCGACTTCGACAAGCTGCACCGACACACACATGAGGAGGCGAGGGCATGAGCACGACGTTGACCTCCCCGTTCGAGTTCGCCCTGGACGCCGCGCTGGAAGCGGTCCAGCCCGCCGAGGTGCGCGGCACCGCCCGCTCCGACGTGCGGCTCCTGGTGTCGGACAAGGCCCGCGGCGACATCCGCCACCACCACTTCGAAGACCTCCCGGCGCTCGTGCGCCCCGGCGACCTGCTGGTCGTCAACAACTCGGCGACGCTCCCGGCGGCCGTGCCGACCCGCCAGGGCCTGCGCGTCCACTTCTCCTCCAGCCGGCCGGACGGGTCGTGGCTGATCGAGCTGCGGGACAAGGACAAGCCGTTCCTCGGCGAGGTCCCGGGCGGGATCGTGGACCTGCCCGGCCAGGTGCCGCTGCGCCTGGAGCGGCGGTTCGGCAAGCGGCTGTGGGTGACCCGGCCCGCGATCGACTCGGTCCCCGACTACCTCGCGCGGTACGGCAAGCCGATCCGGTACTCATACGTCGACCGCGACCAGCCGCTGGACGCGTACCAGACCGTGTTCGCGACCGTGCCCGGCTCGGCCGAGATGCCCAGTGCGGCAAGGCCGTTCACCCCGGAGATCGTCACGCGCCTGGTCTCGGCCGGCGTCGGCATCGCGCCCGTGACCCTCCACACGGGCGTCGCCTCGCTGGAGAGCGACGAGGACCCGTACCCGGAGTGGTTCGAGGTGAGCGCCTACACGGCGCGGCACGTGAACGCCGCCAAGGAGTCCGCCGGCAGGGTCATCGCGGTCGGCACGACCGCGGTGCGGGCGTTGGAGAGCGCGGTCGTCGACGGCAAGGTGGTCGCCGCCTCGGGCCACACGGACCGGATCATCGCCCCCGCGCACCCGGTCGAAGTGGTCGACGGCCTGCTCACGGGCTTCCACGAGCCGCGCTCGACCCACCTCTCGATGCTGGAGGCCATCGTGAACACCGACCTTCTGCGCGACTCGTATGTCGCGGCGATCGACGCCCGCTACCTGTGGCACGAGTTCGGCGACGTCCACCTGATCGCCTGACTCCCCGGATCGCCGACCTGAGCCGCACTCGACAGTGCTGCCGTCGAGGATCGTCCACGTACCGGTCCTCGGCGGCATGCGCCGCTCGCACGGTGGCGCCGCCGGGCTGATCGGATCAGGTTCCGGGCCTCGGCAGTACCATCGGGGCGTGGCAAAACGTTTCGGGCGCGATCGCGACTACTCGGACGCCGACCTCGGGCTCGGGGGCGGCGCCAAGCGCAAGCGTCGGCTGGTCCCGGACACACCCGGGGTCGCGGTATTCAGCGCGCTGGTCACGCTCGCCCTGGCCGTGGTGCTCTTCATCGTGGCCCTGCCCGGCGAGGAGCGGGTGCTCGTCTACCGAGGCGAGGAGGTGCGCGCCACCGCGCTCTGCGAAACCACCGGGCCGGACGGCGAGGCCGTCAAGGGCGCGTGCGCCGAGCTCGGCGAGTTCGAGGAGCGCGAGACGGGCTGGGTCGTGCCCGCCGCGATCGCGGCGGGCGTGCTCGCAGTACTGGCGATCGTGGTCCTCGCCGGGGTGCCCGCGCAGGTCAGGGCCGCTCGCAAGGAGCAGGAGACCGCGCGGGAGTTCATGTCCGACGAGGACCGGGGCCAGGCCCGCTAGTCGACGTAGATGTCGGGCTGGAAGTCCTCCTGGCCCGGTACGACCGCGTAGCCGGAGAGGTCCGTGACGCCTTCGGCGGCGAGCACGTCCTCCACCATGACCGCGTTGCCGGTGTAGGACTTCGGGTCCTTCGCGAGGACCGCGAGCGCCGCGTCGGCCACGATCTCGGGCTTGCGGCTGCGGTCGATCATCGGCTGCCCGCCGAGGGCGAACGCGACGGCGGCGGTGGCGATGGTCGTCTTGGGCCACAGGCAGTTCGCGGCGACGCCCGGTTCGGTCTCGGACGCACCGAGGGTCATGATCGTCATGCCGTACTTGGTGGCCGTGTACGGGCCGCCCGCGAACCACTTGGGGTCGGTGTTCAGCGGCGGGCTGATCGTGAGCAGGTGGGCGTGGTCGGAGCCGCGCAGGTACGGGAGGGCGGCGCTGATGGCCGCGAAGGTGCCGCGCATGTTGACGCCCGTGATGAGGTCGAACTTCTTCAGGCTGAGCTCGCCGATGCCGGTGAGGTCGAGCGCGGAGGCGTTGTTGACGCAGATGTCCAGGCCGCCGAACGCGGCGGCGGCGGTGTCGACGGCCTCGCCCACGGATTCGGCGTCGCGCAGGTCGCCCACGATCGGGAGGGCCTGCCCGCCGGCGTCCTCGATGAGCTTCGCGGTCTCGTAGAGGGTGCCGGGGAGTTTCGGGTGGGGTTCGCCGGTCTTGGCGAAGAGCGCCACCTTGGCTCCGGCCGCGCCGAGCGCGACGGCGATGGCCGCGCCGATGCCGCGGCTGGCGCCGGTGACGAACGCGGCGCGCCCGCTCAGGTTCGAAGTGTTGATGGCTGGCTCCATTGCTCTGCCTCCAAGTGTTCGGTGTCACCCGAATACTACTAGTCAGTAACTTCCAGCGGAAGGCCGCTCGGCACGACACTCCGGTCAGTTGCTGAATGCCAGCTGAGAGCAGGTCCAGAACTCCTCTGGAATCGCCTCCGAACCCTTTCCGCCCTGGAAGGGGTGCAATAGGCTGGCCGAACGGATCGTGTGCGCGGACAACCGACGGGGGTCCGGCACCAGTACTGAGGAGCGGTGGATGACTTCGACCAGCGGGCCAGCCGGGGCTACACCGCCAGCGGTGCCGCTCAGGGGCGACGGGTCCCCGGCGCGGCTGCTCGTAGTGGATGACGAGGAGAGCCTGGCCGACCTGCTGGTCGAAGCCCTTTCCTTCCAGGGGTACGACGTCACCGCCGCCCGCTCGGGCACCGAGGCGCTCGCCTCGCTCGAGAAGGTCCGCCCGGACCTGGTCATCCTCGACGTCAACATGCCCGGCCTCGACGGCTTCGGCGTCGCCGACCGGATGCGCGCCTCCGGCGACGAGACCCCGATCATCTTCCTCACCGCCCGCACCGCCCCCAGCGACCTGCGCGACGGCTTCGGCTCCGGCGGCGACGACTACCTGATGAAGCCGTTCCGGCTCGAAGAGCTCTCCCTGCGCGTCTCGGCGGTCCTGCGCCGCACCATCGGCAAGGAGTCGCCCTCGACGCGCGGCGGCGACACGGTCGCCGTCGCCGACCTCATCCTCGACCTCTCGGCCCACCAGGTGACCCGCGACGGCAAGACCATCGACCTGTCCCCCACCGAGTTCCGGCTCCTGCGCTACCTCGCGGCGAACACCGGCCGCGTCGTGTCCAAGTCCGAGCTGCTGCGCCAGGTCTGGGGCTACGACTTCGACACCGAGTCGAGCCTCGCCGAGACGTACGTGTTCTACCTGCGCCGCAAGCTCGACAAGCTCGGCCCCCGGCTCATCCACACCGTCCGCGGGGTCGGCTACATGCTCCGCCCCCCGCAGGCATAGCCCGACATGGCCATCAGAACCAAGATCGCCGCGGCCATGGCGGTCCTGCTCATCGTCGCGGTGAGCATCATCGGCTTCGTCACCGTCCAGACCGTCTCCAGCCACCTGATCGACCAGCTCGACCGGAAGCTGCACGGCCTGGTCGAGCAGAAGACCATCCCCGTATCCGGCAGCGAGCCCAGCGACGAGACCGCCGGCGAGATGCCCTACAGCGAGGTCGCGATCCTGGTCTTCGGCGAGGACGGCGGACTCGTCGACGCCCAGCCCGCCGGATTCGCGGACGACCCGTACTCGCTGCCCGACGTGCAGGCGCCGCCGGACACCAAGGGCTACTTCACCGTCGACAGCGAGAACGGGGCCATGACCTACCGGGCCGTCTCCACCGGCCTGGTCACCATCAAAGGCGTCACGGGGACTTACACGATCGTGTTCGCCCTCCCGACCGCCGGCGTCGAGGCGACCATCTCGACCCTGACCCGGACCGTGCTCGTCACCGGCTTCGTAGTCGGCGCGCTCGGCATCCTCATCGCCTGGGTCGTCACCCGGCGGGGCCTGCGCGTGGTCGACCACATGGTGGCCGACGCCGAGCACGTCGCCTCGGGGAACCTCGACCACCGCATCACCGCCGCCGACCCGCGCACCGAGATGGGCCGGTTGTCCTTGGCGCTCAACCGGATGGTCTCGCGCCTCACCGACGCCATCACGCAGCGCGACCGGCAGCACGAGCGCCTGCGCCAGTTCGTGGCCGACGCCGGGCACGAGCTGCGCACCCCGCTCACCGCCATCGGCGGCTACGTCCAGCTCTACGAGTCCGGGGCCACGCCCCCGGGAGAGAAACTCGACCGGGCCCTGAACCGCATCGGCAGCGAGAACGCGCGGCTCGCGAAGCTCGTCGACGACCTCATGGTCCTCTCCCGCCTCGACGAGGAGGTGGGCGGCGACCGCGAACTCGTCGAGCTCACCCAGCTCGCGCAGGACGCGGTGGACGACGCCGAGGTCGCCGACTCCACCCACCCGATCAGCCTCTCGGCGCGCCGGCCGCTCACGGTCGTCGCCAACGAGGGCCAGCTGCGCCAAGTGCTGGTGAACCTCCTGACCAACGCCCGCGTCCACACCCCGCGCGGCACCGCCATCGACGTCTCGGTCGCGGAGCATGTCGGCTGGGCGGTCCTGCGCGTCCACGACCACGGCCCCGGCATCCCCGCCGAGCACCGGCAGAAGGTCTTCGACCGGTTCTACCGGGCCGACCCGTCGCGCTCGCGCGCCACCGGCGGCTCCGGCCTCGGGCTCTCCATCGTGTCGTCCATCGTGGCCGCCCACGGCGGCGAGATCCGCCTCGACAGCGAGCCCGGCGAAGGCACCGCGATCGAGGTCCGGCTCCCGATCGCGCGACTCGAGTAGCGGTTCCGAAGGGCCCCAAGCAGTTCCACGATGCCGGACGAATCAGCGGGGCCCACGGGACCTGCTGCTACGCTCGGTCGTCGTGGCACGCATCCTTCCCTCATGGTTCGCCGAACGCATCGAACCGACCAAGGACGAGGACGACCTCCGCGTCTCGACGCTGGAGCTCTTCTTCGACCTCGTCTTCGTCTTCATCGTCACCCAGTTCACCTGGCTCATCGCCCACGACCCCCTGCTCGGCCTGCTCCAGGCGGTGCTCATGCTCGGGTTCGTCTGGTGGATGTTCGCCGGGTACTCGTGGCTGACCAACGTCATCCCGCCCGAACGGCCCGCCCGCCGCGTCCTCATCCTCTGCGCCATGGCCGGCTGGCTCCTCGTCGGCCTCTCCGTGCCCGCCGCGTTCGAGGACGGCAGCATCTGGATCGCGGTCGGCCTGCTCGTCGTCGTGGTCGTCCACGGCCTCATGTACATGCAGGCCTCCGGCGCGTTCGGCCCGATCTTCCTGGCCAACCTCGCCGGCGTCGCCGCGGTCTTCGCCGCCCAGTTCGTGCCCGTCGACCCCTGGCGCTACGTGCTGTGGGGCCTGGCCGCCGTCATCGTCTGGTCCGTGCCGTTCTTCCACAGCCAGCGCGGCCTGACCCTCCACCCCGCGCACATCGTCGAACGCCACGGCCTCGTCGTCCTCGTGGCGCTCGGTGAGTCGGTGGTCGCGATCGCGGTCGGCTCGCGGGGCCTGAACATCGATGCGGACCTGCTCGTGGCCGCGATCCTCGGCCTGATCATCGCCGCCTGCCTGTGGTGGTCACTGTTCGTCCACGAGATGCCGCGCGCCGAGCACGCTCTGGCAGCGACGACCGACTCGGTGCAACGCGTCCGGAAGGTCCTCAAGGGACTCTCGTACTCGTTCATTCCGGTGCTGCTGGGCATCCTGGTGCTCGCGGCCGGCGTGGAGCACTCCGTTGGGCACGCCACGTCAGCGCTCGACCTGCCGTCGTCGCTGCTGCTCTCGGGCGGCGTCGCCTTGTTCCTGCTCGGGACGGCCGGCCTGCGCGCCTCGATGCCGATGCCCCGCCCGTACGGCCGCGTACTGCTGGCCGTAGCGGTCCTCGCCATCGCCCCGCTCGGCCTGCTCAACGCGGCACTCCTGCTGGCGGCCATCGCTATCGTGCTCGTCGCCGGACTGGCGATCGAGCACCGGCTCCCGCAGGAGCGGGTGGCCGGGTAACGCAACACGTAAAGGCCCGGGTGCCCGCGAGGGCACCCGGGCCTGCTGCATCGGTCTGGCCCAGGCAGCCGTCGGAGGAAGTCCCTCGCGCGAGCGCCCGGGCTCTACACCAAATCCCTCGCGCGAGCGCCCGGGCTCTACACCAAGTCCCTCGCGCGAGCGCTCGGGATCACCAACGGCGTCCCCGACTCGGGGTCGTCGATGATCCGGCAGGGCAGGTCGAAGACCTGCTTGACGGTCTCGGCGGTCACGATGTCGGCCGGGGCGCCCTCGGCCACCACTTCGCCCGCGCGCATCGCGATGAGGTGCGTGGCGTAGCGGGCGGCCTGGTTGAGGTCGTGGAGGACCGCGACGAGGGTGCGGCCCTCGTGGTGGAGCTTCGCGCACAGGTCGAGGACCTCGATCTGGTGCGTGATGTCGAGGAACGTGGTCGGCTCGTCGAGCAGCAGCAGCGGCGTCTGCTGGGCGAGGACCATCGCGATCCACACGCGCTGGCGCTGGCCGCCGGAGAGCTCGTCCACGCCGCGCGAGGCGAGCTCGCTGATGTCGGTGGCGGCCATGGCCTCGGCGACCACGCGCTCGTCCTCCGCCGACCACTGCTTGAGGATGCCCTGGTGGGGGTAGCGGCCGCGCGCGACGAGGTCGGCGACCGTGATGCCGTCCGGGGCGATCGGGGACTGCGGGAGCAGGCCGAGGCGCCGGGCGACGGCGCGCGTGGGCTGGGAGTGGATGTCCTTGCCGTCCAGCAGGACGCTCCCGGCCGAGGGCTTCAGCATGCGCGCCAAGGCTTTCAAGAGCGTCGACTTGCCGCAGGCGTTGGGGCCCAGGATGACCGTGAACTCCCCCTCGGGGATGTTCACGCTGAGGCCTTCGCTGATGGCGACGCGGCCGTAGCCGATGGTGGCGTCGCGCACTTCCAATGGACCGGCGACGAGCGGACCTGCGGTCACGACATGACCCCCTTCTTGCGTTGAGCGATGAGCAGCCAGATCAGGTAGACGCCGCCGACCACGCCGGTGACGACACCGGTCGGCAGTTGGCGGTCGCCGAGGCCGGCGACCGCGATCATGTCGGCGCCGGTGACGATGAGGGCGCCGATGATCGCGGAGAGCGTGAAGCTCCTGGTGGAGCCGGTGAGGCGGGCCGCGATGTGCGGGGCGGCGAGCGCGACGAACGCGAGCGGCCCGGCGACGGCCACGGCTCCGGCGATGAGGACCGAGGCGGCGATCAGCGCGATCACCCGGGTGCGGGTGACGTGGACGCCGAGTCCGGTCGCGCTCGCTTCGCCGAGGCGCAGGGCGTCGAGTCCGCGCGACAGGACCATCACCACGGCGGCGCCTGCGGCCAGCACGATCGCCACGACCGTGGCCTGCTCCCAGCTGCGGCCAGAGAGGTCGCCGGTGAGCCAGTAGACCGCCCGAAATGCGTCCACAATGGTCGTCCGGGTGAGCAGGTAGCCGTTGACGCCCGCGAGGATCGCCGCGACACCGATGCCCACCAGCACGAGCCGGTACCCGGAGGGGTCGCCGCCGCGCGTGAGCGCCCAGATCACCAGGCCGGTGGCCAGTGCGCCGAACGCCGCGAAACCGGCGGTGAGCTGGAGCGTGGCGTCGGTGAGGATGATCGCGACGAGCGCGCCGGAGGTCGCGCCCTGGGTCAGGCCGAGGATGTCGGGGCTGCCCAAGGGGTTGCGGGTGAGGTTCTGGAAGAGCGCGCCCGAGAGGCCCATGCACGCGCCCACGGCGAGGCCCGTGGAGAGGCGCGGGAGGCGCAGGTCCCAGAGGATGAACTCGTCGCCCTTGGTGCCCTGGTCGATGAGGGCCGCCCAGGTCCGGTCGAGACCGAGCGCGGTCGAGCCGGTCGCGGCCGACCACAGGCTGATCGCGACGAGCACGGCGAGGGCGCCGAGGATCGCGGCGATCGTGCGGTGGCGCAGGCGGATCGAGGCCGCGCCCACGCGCAGGATCGTCGATCCCGAGGTCAGGGTGCTCACAGCCGGGCCACCTTCCTGCGGCTGACGAGGTAGAGGAAGAACGGGCCGCCCGCGACGGCGCAGACGATGCCCACCTGCACTTCGGCGGGGCGCGCGATGACGCGGCCGAGGACGTCGGCGGCAATGAGGAACACCGCGCCCGAGAGCATCGAGTACGGCAGGACCCAGTTCTGGTCGGGCCCCGTGAAGGCCCGGACCACGTGCGGCACGACGAGCCCGACGAAGACGATGGGGCCGCATACGGCCGTCGCGGTGCCGGCGAGGACCGTGATCGCGACGATCCCGGCGACCCGCAGCACGCGCGGGTCGACGCCGAGGCCGGTCGCGGTCGCGTCGCCGAGGGCGAGGGCGTTGAGCGGCCGGGCGAGGAGCACCCCGCCCACCGCGGCGATGCCGATGAGCAGCACGACCGGGAGCATCGGGGCGACGTGCGCGTTGACGAGCGAGCCGACCGACCAGAACCGCATCTGGTCGAGAGTCGCCGCGTCCATGAGCTGGACCGCCGAGACGTACGCGTACCCGGCGGCGGTCACGGCGGCCCCGGCCAGCGCGAGGCGCGCGGGGGTCGCGCCGGCCGCTCCGGCGATGAGGTAGACGGCCACGGAGGCGGCCGCCGCGCCGATGAACGCGAAGACGATGGTCTGCGCGAATCCGAAGGAGCCGATGAAGAAGGAGGCGGTGACGACCGCGGCGGCCGCACCGGTGTTGACGCCGAGGAGGCCGGGGTCGGCGAGGGGGTTGCGGGTCATGGCCTGCATGAGCGCCCCGGCGAGGCCGAGGGCGGCGCCGGCGGCGAGGCCGAGCACGGTGCGGGGCAGGCGAAGTTCGGTGACCACGGGGTAGGACTCGGACCCTGCGTCGGTGAGGCCCTCCCAGACCTGGCCGAGGTCCATTGCACGGGAGCCGACGGCGACGCTGAGGATCGCGAGGGCGGCCATGAGGGCGACGAGGACGAGGAGTCCGAGGATCCTTCGGCCGGTGCGCGATGGCGGGGCGCTGCCCCCGTCCCGTGGTGCGTCGAGCTCCGGGGCCTGCTCCCTGGCGCTTTGGGCGGTTGACAAGTGCGGTCTCCGGAGGGATAGTGGCTGCGGTTTTGTTTAGGCTAACCTAACCCCGATATCCCCGCCATCCTCGCTCTCCCTCCGAAGGAGTTTCCCGTGCCACTCCGCGCCCGCCCCGTGCTCGTCCCCGCCGGACTCACCCGCCGCGGCCTCTTCGCCGCCGGCGGCGGACTCGGTGCCGCTTCGCTCCTCGCGGCCTGCAGCTCGGAAGCGGAGCCGGCCGACGGAGGCGGCGGCGCATCGCGCTCGTTCAGCTTCCTCGACGAGCGGGACCAGACGGATGTCGAGCTGGACGCCGTGCCCACCAGGGTCGTCGCGTTCACCGGTCTCGCTGCGGCCCTGTACGACTACGGCGTGGAGGTCGCGGCGGTGTTCGGGCCGACGACGCTCGCCGACGGCGCCCCCGACATCCAGGCGGGCCGCATGCCCGTCGAGGACCTCCAGGTCCTCGGCAACGCGTGGGGCGAGTTCGACGTCGAGCAGTTCGCGCAGTTGAACCCCGAGCTGATCGTCTCGCACTACTACGAGGGCTTCGACCTGTGGTTCGTTCCCGAAGAGCGCCTTGAGGAAGTGCAGGCGCTCGCGCCGGGCGTCGGCATCGAGGTCTCCAAGCCGACGATCGACGAGATCATCGACCGCCATGCGGCCCTTGCCAAAGCGCTCGGTGCGGACCTGGAGTCCGACGAGAACGCGGCCGGGGTGGAGCGGTTCGGCAGCGCCGCCGGCGGTGTGGCGCAGGCGGTGGCCGACAAGCCGCTCAAGGCCGTCGCGGTCGGCGCGTGGCCCGACGGGCTGTACATCGCCAATCCGCCCACCTTCAACGTGCTCGCCAAGTGCGTGGAGCTCGGCGTCGACTTCGTCGTGCCCGAGAACGCCGACCAGAACGGCTACTGGGAGCTCCTGTCCTGGGAGAACATCGACAAGTACGAGGCGGACGCGATCTTCCTCGACATCCGCACCGGGAACATCACCGCGGAGCAGCTGCTCGCGGACTACCCGACCTGGGCGGCGCTGCCGGCGGTGCAGGCCGGGCAGGTCTACGGCTGGAACGCGAGCCGGTGTACTCCCACCTCGGCGGCGCGGTCGAGCTGGAGCGGATCGCCGAAGGACTCGCGGCGGCGCAGCCCCTCGCCTAGCGGTGACCCCGGGGCGGGCGCTAGCCGCGGGGCCAGTGGCTGACGCCACGTGAGGGCCCCAGTGCGGAGCGCCCGAATCCAGTGAGGTTAGCCTAACCTCAGATCGGCCGGGCTGCGTCCGCGAGCCGTTCGCAATCCGGCCCGCACAACCCCTTTCCAGAAGGAGAAACACATGGCTTTCGATGCCGACAGCGTCAAGTTCGGCCGCCGCGGCCTGCTCGCGGGCGGCGGCGCCCTCGGACTGACCGGCGTGCTCGCCGCCTGCGGCTCGGGCGACGACGAGACCGGCGGCGACGCCGAGGAGACCGGCCCCTGGTCGTTCACCGACGACCGCGGCGAGGCCGCCGAGCTCGAGGCCGTCCCCACCAAGATCGTCGCGTTCACCGGCATGGCCGCCGCCCTGTACGACTTCGGCATCGAGATCCCGGCCGTCTACGGCCCCACCACGAACGAGGACGGCTCGCCGACCACCCAGGCCGGGAACCTCCCCGTCGCCGACCTCGAGGTCTTCGGCAACGTCTACGGCGAGTTCGACGTCGAGGCCTACGCGTCCTACGGGCCCGAGGTCATGATGACCCACTACTACATCGACCCGGCCACGCTCTGGTACGTGCCCGTCGAGAGCCAGGAGAACATCACCGGCCTCGCCCCCGTCGTCGCGCTCAGCGCCAACGACGAGGCCCTCTCGAACACCCTCGACCAGGTCATCGGCCGCCACGCCGAACTGGCCGCGTCCCTCGGCGCCGACCTCGAGTCGGAGGCGAACACCGCGAGCAAGGAGCGGTACGACGCCGCCGTCGAGGCCCTCAGGGCCGCGGCCGCCGCGAACCCCGTCAAGGTCCTCGCCTGCGCCGCCTCGCCCGACATCTTCTGGGCCTCCAGCCCGCTCATGGGCAACGACCTGCGCTTCTTCACCGAGCTGGGCGTCGACCTCGTCATCCCCGACGGGACCGAGGCCAGCGGCGGCTACTTCGAGGAGCTCTCCTGGGAGACCGTCGACAAGTACGCCGCCGACGTGCTGCTGCTCGACAACCGCGCCCAGTCGCTCCAGCCCGACGCGCTCGCCGAGTTCCCGACCTGGGCCGCCCTCCCGGCCGTCCAGGAAGGACAGATCGTGGGCTGGGAGGCGGAGCCGATGTACTCCTACGGCCTCGCCGCCGCCTCGATCGAGGCGCTCGCCACTGCGATCCAGAACGCCAAGAAGGTCGTCTAAAGGCTTGACTGCAAAGTGAGAAGGGGCGGGTCCCTCCACGACGACGCTTGCGAGTCGTAAATTCGTGGAGGACCCGCCCCTTCGTTGTGCGCTGGTACTACCTGATGTCGATCGTGATCACCGACGGGTCGTGGTCGGAGACCCCGTAGTTGCCGTAAGCGGGCTCCTCGCCGAACTCGTAGGCGTCGGCCGGGTAGTCCGCGTTGATGTGCGCGGAGACCGCGGACTCGACCTCGCGCAGCAGGCGCGGGGAGACGAACATCTGGTCGAGCGTCTGCGTCTGCCCCATGTACGTGTAGGAGTAGGCGGCCTCGGGCTGCTCTCCCACCATGTAGTCGTACATGCTCGAGAGGCCGGAGTCCTCGTAGAGGCCCGCGAGCTGGTCGGACGGGCCGACCCAGTCCCCCGCGATGACCTGGCCCTCGGCGAACGGGTCGTCAGGGCGCGGGAAGACGTTGAGGTCGCCGCCGGCCAGGACCTTGGCCTTGCGGTCGTGGTCAAGGATCGCCGAGCTGATGGCGGCCAGGTAGTTCGCCTGCTCGGTGCGGTGCAGCACGCGCGTGTTCGGGCTCGAGGAGAAGTGGTTGTTGATCAGGTAGATCTCCGAGGCCTTGAAACCCCACTTGTCCTTGAGGTGGAACTTCGCGACCTGCGCCGGGCGGCTGTACACGTCGAAGCCGTTGCAGGCGTAAACGCCCGAGCTCGTGCACCGGTCGATGACCTCCTGCGGCAGCGCCGCGTTGAGGGCCTTCGGGTTCTGCACGTCCGCGTTGATCGCGTCGGCCTCCGTCGGGTACTCGATCGCCGGCTCCTCGCCGAAGACCGGGTCCCAGCTCTTCACCTTCGAGAGCCCGGCCAGCTTGGGCTGGTACAGGAAGCCGGTCATGATGCCGCGCGTGTCGGCCGAGTCGAGGTCGCCCGCGGCCGTGTACGCGGGGCCGCCGGTCTCGGCGATGACGAGCGCGAGCTCCTGGATCGAGTCAGGGGCGCCGTCGCCGCCGGTGTTGGCGTCACCGGTGTTCACGAGGTCGCACACGAGCCGGTCGGCGCCGAGGTCGGAGCGTTTCGTCCACTCGGGGTTGACCGAGCAGACGTCCTGGGCCTCGCCTTCCTGGGTCATCAGGATCGCAGGGCTGTGCAGGTCGTCGATGATCTGCCCGGCCTGGCGCAGCAGCTGCGCCTCGTACTCCTCATAGGAGGCCGGCACGTAGTTGAACGGCGGCTTGACGTTGCCCTCGGGGTCCTCGGCGTCGGTGCAGCCGGCGTTCCCGGTGAAGTCGCAGCCGGAGTCCGGGTTGTCGCGGAAGTCGTAGAGGTTCTCGATGTTGTACGAGGCGATCGTGGCCTCGCCTCGGCCCGCGGGCTCCACCGGCTCGTTCTCGGCCGGCTCGAGGCCGCCTTCGAGCGTAAGGTCGTTCGCGACCTGGATGGCGTACTTGGCGAACGAGAGGTACACGCCGCCGGTGTTGGCCTCGGTGATGACGTCGTAGGTCTTGGCCGGGGCGATGATCGTCTGGTTCGTGCCCTCGGTGGCGCGGATGCCCATGTCGCCCATGACGAACAGGTAGCCGTTGCCGTCATCGAAGCTGCCTTCGGCCGTGTCGAGCGGGTGCGCGTCGCGGTAGGCGCGGGCGGCGTAGCCGTCCTGCTGGGCCGCTTCGCTGTCGCCGCGCATCGCCCAGACCTCGCCGCCGCTGGAGTACACGTCGCGCCCGGCCGTCACGACCGAGTCGGCGGGAACGGTGAGCTGCATGCCGAGGTGGCGGCGGAAGTACTCGGTGGAGGCCTTCGCGTCGTTCGGCGGGTCGACCACGACCTGCTCGACCTCGGCCAGCGGGTCCAGACCGGACTCGACCACGTCGTAGACGAACGTGGAGCCGCCGCTGAACTGGACGTTCCCGAAGTAGTTGCCCACCACGGCGCGCACGACGATCTCGTCGCCCACCTGCACGTTCCAGTTCGCGCCCAGCTCGGCCTGCGCGGGCGAGCCGTTGAGAGTGCGGATCGTGTCGTACTTGTTGTTGAAGACGAAGATCCCGTCGGAGGAGAGCGGGTCGCCGTCGGTCGCGTCCGCCTTCTCCTGCAGGAAGAAGCCCTTGTTGCCGGTGGTCTCGAGAGTCTCCTGGGTGACCACGCCCTGGACGTACACCGTCTGGCCGGCCAGGGGCGAGGTGAAGTCGGTGTCGCCGTCGGCGATCGAGCCCTGGACCTCACCGATGTGCCTGACCTCGATCTGCGCGGAGGCGGAGGAGGCGAAGAGGAGACCGGAGGCGCCGACGATGACCGCACCCGCGGCGGCCGCCGCGAGCCGGGCTCGACGTCTGAGGGAACGCACAGGAATGCTCCAATGCTGTCGAACGGGACCTCGGCGCTCAAGCGCCCGAGGCGAATGATGGGGGCGGTCTTCACTCAACCGCAACAGCGGGTCGAAAGCAAGGCCTCGGAGTGAATTCCTCGTATCATCCCATGTCTATTTCGGCAGCGGGTCCCAGCGGCGAGGGGCGAAGGCGGAGCGCTTCGGCGGCGGCCGGTCCCCCGCGGTCCCTATGCGGCGGTGAGTCGGTACACCGCTCCTGCTCCTTCCGGCGTGAGCTCCGAGGTCATCAGGTAGACCTCGCCCTCGGCGTCCGTGTCGACCGACCAGAGCCGGCCCACGAGCGGTGCCTCGTCGGGGAACGGGAGGTCGAGCACCCTGTGGCTCCAGCGGCCCTCGCCCGGTTCGGCGACGATGACCGTCCCGGCCCAGTCCGCGACGATCGCCTTGCCCTCGAACTGCGGCAGCTCGCTCCCCCGGTAGACCACGGCCCCTGAGCAGATGGCCCCGGTGTCGGGCCCGTACTCGACCGCGGGCGGCGTGTACGGCTCTGTGCAGACCGGCAGGGGCGCGGCGGCATCGCCGTCGTAGCAGCGGCCCTCCACAGTGTCCTGCGGGTAGCCGAAGTTCGCACCGGGCGCGGCGAGGTTCACCTCTTGGGCCTTGTCCGACCACATCGGCTCGGGGTTGAGCAGGCCGACCTCGGCGTCCCAGTGGAGCCGCCACGGGTTGCGGTGGCCGTACGTGTAGACCTCGGGGGCCCCGGCCGCACCGTCCGCGAAGGGGTTGTCGGCGGGGATCGCGTAGGGCGCCTCCCCGTCGACGTCGATGCGGATCACCTTGCCGTGCAGGTCGAACGGGTCTTGCGCGAGGCCGGCGAACGTGGGCGAGCCGAGCCCGAGGTAGAGCAGTCCCCGGTCGTCGAAGGTCATGTGGCCGCCGATGTGGTCGTTGGTCCCGTAGTGGAGCAGCAGTACCCGTTCCGAGGCGCGGTCGAGTGCGGTGCCGGCGGCGTCCAGTGTGAACTCGGCGAGGACCCCGGTGCGGCCGAGGTCCGACGGCGCGTCGGGGTCGGTGACCTTGGTGTAGTACACGAAGACCCGGCCGTTCTCGGCGAAGTCCGGGTGCGGCGCGAAGCCCGAGAGGCCGAGCTCGGGGCTGCGGTCGGGCCCGGAGACCGTGTCGGTGAGGTCGAGGAAGGGCGCGGCCAGGATCTCGCCATCTTCGAGGACGTTGATGCGGCCCACCTGGTCGCTGATGAGCATCCGGCCGTCGCCGAGGTCGGCGAGGTCGTTCGGCACGGCCAGCGCGTCGGTGACGAGCTCGAGGACCGGCACGGGATCGGGCTCCTCGGCGGGGGCGCAGGCGGTCAAGCCGAGCAGGACGGCCGCGGCGGCCAGGGGAACGGTGCTTCGCACGATGGGCTCCAGTGGAGTACAAGGGTTCTGGGAGCGCTCCACATGGCACTCCGGTTCCCATCGTGCCACGCACGACAGGGGGCGGGCCGCGCAAAGCGGCCCCCCCCCCGTGCCGCTCCCGGCCGGGCAGCCCCGGGAGC
>NZ_JAPZVR010000002.1:120356-137001 GCF_027622855.1 Glycomyces algeriensis
GCGCAGTGGGTGTCGGCCCCCCCCCCCCCCCCCCCCCGGGCCCCCGCCCCCCCCCCCCCCCGGGGGGGCGCCCCCCACCCCCCCCCCCGCCCCCTGTCCCGATCCGTCCGGGTCAGCCCCGGTAGCGGGGCGTGTAGTAGTCCGGGGCCTCGACGTCGCCGAAGTCCATGTCCGAGCCCAGGTAGAAGCTCGTGTACTGCGGCTGGTTGTACGTGGTCTGCTGGTTCGCCACGCCGACCCGGTACTGCGGGTCGTGCATGAGCGTGAACAGCTTGTGGTCGGTCACCTCGGTGGAGGTGAAGACGCGGATCGCGCTGGAGTCGGCGGTGCGCACCAGCAGCTCCTCGCGCCAGTCGCCGAGCACGTCGGCCACCAGGCCCGGGTTGCCCTTCGTGTAGTTGTTCGTGAGCGTCCCGGCCGCGTCGAGAACGACGCCGTCCTGGTAGTCGCGGACGGTGGTCTCCTCGACCGTGGCCGCGTCGGCGCCGTGCACGAGCTGGGTCGTCAGGTCGGCGTCCCAGCGGATGCTCATGTTGGTGCCGGGCGTCGGCCCGACGATCGGCTCACCGGTCGCGGTGAACACGCCTTCGGAGGCCCCGCCGGGCGGGAGCGAGGCCCACGCCTCGAAGCCCGGGATCGACGGGTCGATGTCGCCGACCATGCCGCGGCCGGTGTCGCGGCCGGTGTAGCCGCCCCACAGGACCTCGCCGGTGGCGGCGTCGCGCATCGCGTACCCGTACGGCGCCCAGGCGCCGCCCTCGAAGACCGAGAAGATCTCCAGGCCTTCGCGGTCGGGGTCGAAGTCGCCGACGTGGAGCGCGTCGCCGTGGCCGAGCTTCGCGAGCGTGCCCGGGTTGTTGGCGTTCGGCGGCATCGTCGCGTACGAGGAGTACAGCAGCGAGCCGTCGTCGTCGAGCGTCGCGGCGCCGTAGACGATTTCCTGCTTCCCGTCGCCGTCCACATCGGCCACGCTCAGCGAGTGGTCGCCCTGCGTGGTCAGCGTGCCCCACTCGGGGTCGGGCCCTTCGACGCCGTGCGGGCCCGCGTTGAACGGGTTGGGCATCGGGGCGTGGCCGGAGTCGGCCTGCCAGCGCTGCTCAAGGTTCCTGCCGTCCCAGTCGATCGCGGTGATCGTCGTGCGCGTGTAGTAGCCGCGGGCGAAGATCGCCGTCGGGTGCTCGCCGTCGAGGTAGGCGACGCCCGAGAGGAACCGGTCGACCCGGTTGCCCGGCTCGATGCGGGCCATCGCGTAGTCGCCCCATTCGAGGCCGTCGTCGCCGCGCTGGACCGGGAAGTCGATGGTGTCCATCTCGAGTCCGGTGCGGCCGTTGAACACCGTCAAGTACTCCGGTCCGGTGAGGACGAAGCCGGCGAAGTTCCGCAGCTGGTTGCGGGTGGAGCGGGCGGGCGCGTAGACGTCGATGAAGTAGTCGGCGAGCGCTTCGGCGTCGGCCTGCGCGAGCGGGTAGGCGAAGTCGAACTGGGCGTCGGCGCCGAGCGCGGCCTCGATGGTCGCGGGCCAGTCGCCCTTGACGACCTCGGGGTGCTCGTGCCAGCCCATGAAGACCTGCACCAGGTGGTCGTAGTAACCGGCGGCGGAGAGCCGGTAGTCGTCCTCGTGGGTGACGCCCGCGGCCACATCGTCCTCGGGGAGGGTGATGAACCGTTCCTTGTCGCGCACATAGGACGTCGACTTGCTGCCCGGGGCGGTCTTGAGTATGACCTCGGAGATGCCGTCGCCGTCGTAGTCGTACACCTGGAACTGGGTGTAGTGGGCGCCGGCTCGGATGTTGACCCCGGGCTCGATGCGCCAGAGGAGCTCGCCCTCCTGGGTGTAGGCGTCGATCATCACGGGGCCGGTGTAGCCGACCTGCGAGACGTCCTTGGAGTTTGAGGGGTCCCACTTGACGACGTACTCGTAGTCGCCGTCGCCGTCGAGGTCGCCGGGGCTGATGTCGTTGGCGCGGTACGTGTACGCCTCACCCGCGGGGGTGACGCCGTCGGCGGGCTTCTGCAGCGGGATGTCCAGGTACCCCTCGGACCAGGGCGTGACCTCGTCGGAGATGTCGGTGGGCCAGCCGCGCTTGACGGCGACGACCCGGTACTCGGAGTCGCCGTCGCCGCCGGTGTCGAGGAAGTTGGTCGAGTCGGTGACGGTGGCGATCTTCTTGCCGTCCCGGTAGACCTTGAAGTTCGCGCCGGTCAGACCTGAATCGTTATAACCGGTCACCTCATCGGCGAGCAGGCGCCAGCTGAGGAACACGCCGTCGCCGGTCACGGCCGCGACGAGGCCGCGGTCCAGGCGTTCGAGCTGGATGTCGTCATGCCGGCCGCCGCCGTGCGACTGCGCCGAGGCGGTGACCCCGGCCCCGGCGAGCACGCCGACCAGGGAGGCGGCAAGGACTTTGCGGAACATCGTGGGAGGACTCATGAAGGGGGCTCCTCGAAAGCGCGGAGGCCTGCGAAGACGCGTCGAAGTCTTGGAGGGGACGCGCTCAGACCTCAATTGAAACGATTTAACGCATCGAAGACTATCGACCTCGCCTCCACCTGTCAAGCGCTTCCCAGACCGGACGCCCTGTGACCGCCGGTACGACCGGCCCCCCACAATGCTCCCCCGCAACAGACTCCGGTACAGTTATGCCTCGTCGCGCTCGATTAGCTCAGCGGGAGAGCACTCGCTTCACACGCGAGGGGTCACTGGTTCGATCCCAGTATCGAGCACCAGCAGCAAGCCCCGGTGGGATTCCCACCGGGGCTTTGCAGTATCCGAATCCGGGGCCAAAGCCGGTGTTGTTCGGCCTCCACGATGGCGTCGTCGCTCATCGGAGTTGTGCGACGATCCGCAGCAAGAGGGGATACGGGAGGCTGCGGGGGCGCATCTGGTTGACGGTCCCTGCAATGTAGAGGTCATGGTCGGGGATGTGGTAGAGCACGCTCCCGAAGGCGCCGGAGTGCCCGATCATCGCCGGCGCCGGCGCGAGCGGCGATTGCCAGCGGGGAAGCTTGAACCGCATGATCCCGACTCCGTAGTCGATGGGGTCGAGGCGCGAGAACACCGGATTCCAGCGGGCGGTCATCTCGGCCAGGTACCGCGCGGGGAACAGCTCGCCTCCGATGAAGGCGCGCAGGAGCCGTATCTGGTCGGTCGATGTCGACACCACCGCGCCGTCGGGAGGGAACGAGGCGATCGACTTCGGAATGCGCAGCGGCGTGCGGCCGTGCAGGATCGTCGCGACCTCGCCGTAGCGGTCCAGCGTGTCGGGGGTGAACAGCCAGGTGGCGTGCAGGCCGAGCGGTTCGATGACCCGTTTGCGGATGGCATGGTGGTAACCGCTGGAAGTGGCCACCTCGACGATGCGTCCCAGCAGCTGGAAATTGGTGTCGCAGTACTGCGTCCTGCCAGGTGCCGAGGGGGCGAACCTGCTCGGTAGGCGCCTTGCCATCTCGATGAAGTCGTCGAAGGTCCAGGAGGCGTCGGTCCGGAGCATGTCGTCCAGGAAGGTGGTGCCGTCGGCGCGCTGCTGCTCGAAATAGTCCGGTATCCCGGAGGTCTGCGTCAGCAGTTCGCGCACGGTGATGCGGGCGCTGTAATCGCGGCCGTCGTGCGTGTTCAGTCCGCGCATCGTGTCCTGGCCGAGGATCTCGGCGGCCGGCGTGTCGAGTGCCAGGGCTCCCTCGTGGCGAAGCTGCATGATCATCGCGACGGTGAACAGCTTGGTGATGCTGGCGGTGAAGTAGGACCGAGGGGTGTCCTCGTACTGCCAGGTGAATCCGGTGGACGGCTGCTCAAGGGCGAGACTCATCGCCGATACCTGGGGCTTGGCGGCGTAGTGGGCCGCGATGCGGTCGAGTTCGACCGACAGGGACGAGTTCACGGTGCGGTCCGTTCCAGTCGCCGTGCGGTGTCGTCGAGCCATTCGAGTTCGGTCTTGGCGTGGGCGATGCCGTTGGCGAGCGTGGCCAGGCGCAGCACCTGCCCGATATCGGCGTCGTCCACCGAAACGGCGATCGCCTCCAACGCCGCGAGCTGCTCGCTCACTTCCCGCCGGCGGACGTCCAGCAGTTCGCGTATCGCCTCCGGCGGCATCCTGTCCGCGAAGAACAGGCGCGCCAGGAACGGCTCGCGCATCGGTGGGGTCTGCAGCGGCGAAGCGAGCCACTCGTCCAGTGCGACAAGTCCGCGGTCGGTCACGGTATGCAGATGCAGGTTGGGGCGCTCGTCCTGCGCCACAGTGCGACGGGACGCCAGGCCGTCCTCCACGAGGGCGGCGAGCGTGCGGTACACCTGCGACTGGTCCGCCGTCCAGAAGTGCCCGACGCTTTGATCGATGGTCTTCTTCAGGTCGTAGCCGCTCATCGGCTGAATGGACAGGATGCCGAGGATGGCGTGCCGAAGTGACATGACTAAAGGATAGCACTTATATATGCGCAGTCCTATATAGGTGAAGTCCGGTAAAGAACCTGCGCACGGTCGGAGGCTGCCGATCGATACCCACTGCGGGAGCAGCCGTTGTCCGGCGCTTACGGTGACCGGTTACGTACGATATTGACCCTTTAATCTTTAAAGAAACCATGCTAATCTCAGCCGAATTCCTCAAGATCGCACCATTTGGAGGTTTTCCATGGTTTCGCGAAGAGTCATGATCGGTATGACCGCCGCTGCGGGAGCGGTGGCGGCGAGTTCGCCCTGGTGGCGCTCGTTCGGCGTCCCCGAGGCGTCCGCCGCACCGGCCACTTGCGAGCTCGCGCTCGTCAACGACACCGATACGGGTGCAGTGAACGCCTACGTCACCGGACGCGAGTTCGGGACCGACCGCATGATGCTCCTGCGGGCCGGGCAGGGCCCGTACTACCTCGAACAGCCCGCCGGTCCGAATACCCCGCTGCCGGTCGACGCCGCGATCCCGCTCGGCGCCCCCGGCGCCGCTCCGGTCGTGGTCACCCTGCCGCGCATGTACGGCGCCCGCGTCTACTTCGTCCGGGAGTCGAAGCTCGAGTTCTTCGTCAACCCCGGGCCGGCGCTGGTCGAGCCCGCGCTGCACAACCGTGCCGATGCCAACTTCGGCAAGATCGTCTCGTTCTGCGAGTTCACCTTCAACGACGTGCAGCTGTTCGCGAACGTCAGCTACGTCGACCTCGTGACCGCCCTCCCGATCGGGATGCGGCTCCAAGGGGACGGCGACCACGCGGTGGCCCCGCTGCCGCGCAGCGCGGTCGAGGCGATCGCGGCCGACCTCGAGGCCCAGCAGACCGCCGACGGGTACCCCTGGGGCGAACTGGTGATGCACGGCGACGCCGGCATCCTGCGCGTCATGTCCCCGCAGAACGTCATGGCCCCCCATGTGGGACAACCGGACATGCCGTTCGCCGACTACTGGAACGGCTACGCCGACCAGGTCTGGGAGCACTACCGCGACACCGACCTCCGCATCGACCTCCAAGGCGGGCGCGGCGTGCTCACCGGCCGCGTCAACGGGGACACCCTCGTCTTCAACGACGGGTCGACCTTCGCCAAACCCGGCTCCTGGGACGTCTTCACCTGCAACCACGGGCCCTTCGCGAACATCCCGTCCGATTCGGACGCGAAGAAGGGCGCGCTGGCGCGGCTCGCGGCGGCGTTCAACCGCAGTACGGTCCACAACCACGCCGACCAGCCGAACGGCCCCGGCGTCGACGACTTCTACGCGAACCCGGTCACGAACCACTACGCCCGCGCAGTGCACGCGCACTCGCCGATCGGGTACGCCTTCCCTTACGACGACGTGACGCCGGACGGCACGCCGGACCAGTCCGGTGTCGCCTTCGACGGCAACCCGACCCGGTGGACGCTCACGGTCACGTGAGAGAGCGCTCCCTGACACGGTTTCGGGCCGCATCCGACAGATGCGGCCCGAAACTGTGCGCCAAACCCCTTGTGCACCAGAAGTAGTGGCCTGGCTATCGCTCCATTAAGCAGGGATCGTCCACCGCTGGGTCCAGAGGCCGTTGCAGTCGTAGATCTGGAGCTTGGTCCCGTCGGCGGTGCCGCCGGCCGCGATGTCGAGGCACCGGCCCGACTGCGGGTTCAGGAGCGAGCCGTTCGCCTGGGGCGTCCACATCTGGGCTCCCGAGCCGTTGCACTCCCACAGCTGCACCTTGGTGCCGTTGGCCGTCCCCTGCGCGTCCACATCGAGGCACTTGCCGAACGCCCGGAGCGAACCGTCCGCGTACCGCGACCAGTCCTGGCCCGAGGCGGTCCCGCACGCGTAGATCTGCGCCCGGTTGCCGTTCGCGGCGGTGTTCGTGTCCACGTCGAGGCACTTGCCCGTCTGCGGGTTGACCACCGCGCCCGTCGCGCCCGGGACCGTCCCGATCCCGAACCGCACCTCGCACTGGTTGTTCTGCCCCAGCCAGGTCGCGGCCAGGTACAGGTAGCTCGTGCCGTCTTCGCGCGGGATCGCCGGCGTCGAGTAGCCCGGGCAGGAGGGCACGCCGTCGGCGTAGCCGCCGGTGGGGTTCACGGTGACGGGCGTCGTCGCCTCGAACCAGTCGCCCGCGCCGAGGTTCCGGTTCGCGAACAGCACGGTGCCGGACTCGGCCAGGACCGTCTTGTTCCCGGTCGGCCCCGCGACCACGCGCTGGCCTGAGATCAGCAGCGTCCCGTTCGGACCGCCCGCGGGCGTCCACGAGAGGTAGGGCGTGTGCAGGAGTTCGCGGTCGTCCGAGGTCTGCACGAGGGTGCCGCGGTCGCCCGCCGCGCCCCAGTTCAGGCCGTCCTGGGAGAACTTGATGTAGACCTCGCACGCGTGGTCGGCGTTCGTGGCGTCCCGGCACAGCTCGTAGCTCATGACGAAGCGCCCGTCGGGCAGCTCGGCGAAGGTCTGCATGCCCGGGCGCAGCAGGTTGTCGGCCGGGAAGACCACGTCGTCCTGGATGCCGGAGCTCCAGGTCGCGCCGCCGTCGGTGGAGGTGTAGTGCGCGATCTTCTGGTTGTTGGTGGCGCTGTTGGAAGGCCGCTCGTCGGAGATGAAGCAGGCGAGGGTCCCGTTGTCGGCCACCAGGAACGTGGGCTCCCAGATACCGTGGCCCCAGCCGTTGGGCTGGCCCGAGGTCGAGGTGCAGTTGGACAGGAACGTCCAGCTCGCGCCGCCGTTCGTGCTCTTGAAGACCTCGACCTTCTGGGACGAGTAGTCGCCGACGTCCCAGGCGGTGCCGGCGGCGAGCAGGTCACCCGCGTTCAGGCCGGTGATGTTGCGCGGCACCTCGAAGAGCGTGGGCGCCTCCAGGTCCCAGCCCGGCGTGTTCGAGGTGATGGTGCTGATCTGGCTCCAGCTCGTGCCGCCGTTGGTGCTGCGGTAGACCGGGAGGTTCGTCGGGGCGTTGTGGCCGCCCTTGGCGAACGTGGCGAGCATGGTCTCGCTGGCGGAGCCGTCGTGCTCGAGGCCGATGGCGCGCGGGTACCCGGCGGTGCCGCTCGGGTAGGCGCCGAGGTTCGGGGAGTAGAGCACCGTGCCCGGGTACGCGGCCTCGGCCGGGGCGGCGGTCAGTGCCTGCGCTCCGGCCGCGGCGAGGACCGCGGCCGCGAGCAGCGCGGCCCAGCGGCGAGCCGTGCCGGCCCGCTGTCTTGTCACCGTCATGGGGGTTGCCTCCTGTGGAGATGAGCGCCCGCATCTTTGCAGACGTTGCAAACACCATGCCAGTAATTTGCCGACGTTGCAAGAGGCTGTTTCCCTGACAAAACGCCCCCGGTCCTGGCAGCCGGGGGCGAGCTCGGATTCCTCAGACCGCGGCCGTGCTCTCGCGGACCACGAGCCGGTGCGGCGCGACGACCTCCTCGGCCGGCGTCTCCGGGTCCTCGATCCGCGCGGTGATGCGGCGGACCGCCTCGCGGGCGATGAACGGCGTGTCGAGCGAGACCGTCGACAGCGAGGGCCGCGCGAACCGGCCCTCCTCGATGTCGTCGATCCCGACCACGGCCACGTCCTCGGGAACGCTGAGGCCGGCGTCGAAGACCGCGCGCATCGCGCCCACCGCGAGCAGGTCCGAGAAGCAGAAGATCGCGTCGGGGCGCGGATCGAGCGCCATGAGCGCGGTCGCCGCCTCGTACCCGTCGGTGCGGCTGTAGTGCGGCGCCGGCGTCGCGTACGCCGCCGGGACCTCCAGCCCCGCCTCTTCAAGGGCCGCTTCGTATCCCGCGGTGCGCAGCAGCGGCGTGGAGTACTCCTCCAGCGGCTGCGCCCCGATCGCGGCGATGCGCGTCCGGCCGCTCGCGACCAGGTGCGCGACCGCGTCCCGCGCGGCCTGCACGTTGTCGATCGCCACGTGGTCGAACCGCCCGTCGAACTCGTGCTCGCCGAGCAGCACCAGCGGCATGTGCTCGGAGCGGTGCATGTCGAGCAGCTCCGACTTCGTGACGAGCGGGCTGAAGAGGATGCCGTCGAACAGCATCGTGCGGTCGTCCCCCATGAGGAGGCGCCGCTCGCGCTCGTGGTCGTGCCCGGTCTGGTCGATCATCACGCGGTAGCCGAACTCGGCGGCCGCGTCGATCACGTCCCGGGCCAGCTCGCTGAAGTACGGTACGTCGATCTCGGGCACCACGAGCGCGAGCATCCCCGTGCGGCCGGTGCGGAGGGTGCGCGCCACGGGGTTGGCGCGGTAGTCGAGCTCCTCTATCGCGGCGAGCACGCGCTGGCGCATGCGCTCGCTGACGTGGGCGTATCCGCTCACGACGTTGGACACGGTGCGGACGGAGACCTGCGCCAGATCGGCGACGTCGCGAAGTGTTGCCGGCATACGGCCCATCCTACCGTTTGCAACGTCGGCAAAGGGGTGCTAGGTTTTGCACACGTTGGAAAATCACACAAGGGAGTGTTCCATGCAACGCCATCTCCTCCGGCGACGCGCCCTGCTCGCGTCCGCCGGGCTCGCCGCCGCGGCCCCCGCCCTCGCCGCCTGCGGACCCGACATCGCCTCGGAAGAGGACGCCGGCGCCTCGAGCCTCCTCAAGGCCCCCGACCGCACCGAAGGCGAGATCACGGTCTGGGACCGGTCCGGCGACCTCTTCGAGGTCTTCGAAGGCGTCATCGCCGACTTCAACGCGAAGTACCCGGGCATCAAGGTGAACCACGTCGCGGTCGACATCGACGCGAAGCTCCAGAACACCCTGATCACCGGCGCCGACGTGCCCGACGGCGTCTTCCTCGACGACGCCAAGGTCGGCGGCTTCACCGACTACCTGTGGGACCTCAGCGACGTGCTCGCCCCTTACGCCGCGGACATCGCCCAGCAGAAGCTCGACGTCAACACCGTGGGCGGCGGCGTCTACGGCGTCCCGTTCGACCTCGACCCGGGCCTGCTGTTCTACAACGCCGCCGCGCTCGAGGCCGCCGGGATCGACGTGGCCGCCATCAGTACCTACGACGACCTGCTCCAGGCAGCCCGCGACTACAAGGCCGCCGTGCCCGGCGCCGCGCCGATCCACCTCGAGCAGTCCGCATTCCTCGGCCAGCTCCAGTTGGAGATGTACGCGAGCCAGCTCGGCACCTCCATCGCCGACGCCGACGGGAACCTCCGCCTCGACACCCCCGAGTTCGAGCGGATCCTCACCTTCCTCGACACCGTGCGCCAGGAAGGGCTCGGCACCCGCGCCGAGTACCTGACCCCGACCGACATCGCCGAGCTCGACAACGGCAACCAGGTCTTCTACCCCTGGGCCATCTGGTTCTCCTTCGCGCCCCAGCAGGTCCTCACCGAGACCTCCGGCGACTGGCGCGCCACCCAGCTCCCCGCGTGGGACGCCGGCGGCGCCCGCTCCGGCGCCATGGGCGGCTCCTCGTTCGTGCTGCCCAAGGACGGCCCGAACGCCGACCTCGCCTGGCTGTTCTACGAGTTCCTCATGTTCGACGAGGCCGGGTACGCCGCCGTGTGGGGCCCCGGCGAGGTCTACCCCGAAGGGCTCGCCACCTCGATCCCCAGCTACACGCCCGCCGCCGACCCCGCCAAGCCGCTGTACGCCGAGATCACCGCCCTCGGCGGCCAAGACCTGTGGACCGTCGCCACCGAGGCCGGCGCGCAGATCCCCGGCGGCACGCCCACCCCCGCCTGGTGGACCGGCGCCGTCGACTACCTCGGCAACAACGTCCAGCGGATGCTCGACGGCGACATGACCCCGCAAGAGGTCCTCGCCCAATCCACTGAGGACATCCAGACGAACCTGGTCGACCGCCAGTGACGGCCGTCGTCCACCCGCCCGCGGCCCGGCGCGCCCCTCGCGCCGGGCGCGCGCCCCGCATGCGCCGGCGCCTCGCCCCGTACGTGTTCGTGCTCCCGTTCGTCGCGGTCTTCGTGGCCTTCAGCGTCTACCCGCTGTTCTTCACGGCACGGCTGAGCTTCACCGACTGGCGCGGCACGGGGGCCGCGACCTGGGTCGGCTGGGACAACTACACGTACCTGCTCACCAACCCCGCCTTCTGGTCCTCCCTGGGGAACTCCGCGGTCCTGTGGCTCCTCATCGTGCCGGTCCAGATCGTCCTCGGCATCCTCGTCGCGGTCCTGCTCAACAACGCGAAGCTGCGCCTGCGGGGGCTCTACCGGGTCGCGTTCATCGTCCCGTTCGTGACCCCGCTCGTGGCCGTCGCGCAGATCTGGGTCGTCCTGTTCGACCAGCGGTACGGCGCCGTCAACGCCTTCCTCGGCCTCTTCGGACTCCCGGACACCGGCTGGCTCACCACCAGCGCCTGGGCGAAGCCGACGCTCGCGCTCCTGTTCCTGTGGAAGACCACCGGGTTCATCGTGATCATCCTGCTCTCGGGCCTGCAGTCGATCAACGGCTCGATCTACGAGGCCGCCGACCTCGACGGGGCCTCGCGCGCCCGGCAGCTGTGGAGCATCACCGTCCCGCTCCTGCGGCGCACCATCGGGTTCGCCGTCGTGCTCCAGACCCTCGCGGTGTTCCAGATGTTCGCCGAGCCGTTCGTGGTCACCCAGGGCGGGCCGTACAACTCGACCACCACCGCGGGCTACTACCTCTACAACCACATCACCCGGGCGGACCTGGGCACCGGCGCGGCCAACTCGTTCCTCCTGGTCGTCCTCGTCATGGCGCTCTCGCTCCTGTTCGTCCGCCTGCTGCGAGCGAAGGACTGACGATGGCCGCCAACGATCGACGCACCCGGCCGCGCATCGGCTCGCACGCGTTCCTGATGCTCCTGCTCGTCGCGTTCCTGTTCCCCGTCGCGTGGGCGCTGCTCTCGGCGTTCAAGCCGGCCGACGACATCGTGCGCTCGCCGCTCACGTTCGACTTCTCCGCGTTCACCCTCGACAACTACACGGCGATGTTCCAGGACGTGCCGATCGGGCAGGGGTTCGTGAACACGGCGGTCGTGCTGCTGTTCAAGGGCGCCGCCACGATGTTCCTCGCCCCGCTCGCGGCCTTCGCGTTCGCGAAGTACGAGTGGATCGGCAAGAACCTCGTCTTCGGGGCCGTGCTCATCACGCTCATGCTCCCGACGATCGTCCTCATCATCCCGCTGCTGCTGGAGATGAAGGAGCTCGGCTGGGTGAACACCTACCAGGCGCTGATCCTCCCCGGCGCGGTCGACGCGTTCGCGATCTTCTGGATGCGCCAGGTCATCAGTGCAGTGCCCGACGAGCTCATGGACGCCGCCCGGGTCGACGGCTGCGGCGAGTTCGCCATCTTCTGGCGGGTCGTCGTCCCCGTCATCCGGCCCGGTCTGGCCGGGCTCGGCGTCCTCACCGTCATGAACATCTACAACGACTTCGTCTGGCCCGTGGTGGCCGCGAGCACCGAGCGCATGGCGACCCTCCAGGTCGTGCTCTCGACCCTCGCGCAGAACATCACCGGCAACCGGATCGGCGCCGACTACGCCGCCGTCACAGGCGAACTGCTCGCGGCGAGCTCCGTCGCACTCGTCCCGCTGCTGGTGCTGTTCATCCTGCTCCAGCGGCACTTCATCAACGGCATCCTCGCCGGCAGCGTGAAAGGCTGACCATGACTTCGAACCCGCCCCCGATCCCCCGCCCGGAGTACCCGCGCCCCGACCGCGACCGGTCGGAGCGCTGGCGCAACCTCAACGGCCGCTGGGACTTCGCAGCCGAGGGGTACGCAGGGCCGATCACGGTCCCGTTCGCGTGGGAGAGCGAGGCCTCGGGCGTGCACCGGACCTGGACGGAGCGGGGCACCTACCGGCGCACGGTCACCGCGCCGTCCGATTGGGACGGTGCAAGGGTCGTGCTCTCCTTCGGGGCCGTGCACCACCACGCCGAGGTGCGGATCGACGGCGCCGTGGTCGGCGAGCACACGGGCGGGTACGAGTCCTTCGAGATCGACGTGACCGATGCACTGGCGCCCGGCACCGAAGCCGTACTGGAGGTGGTGGTGACCGCTCCGGCGGACAAGCGCGCCATCCCGCACGGCAAGCAGCGGTCGATCCCGCGCGACGACTACGACGGCGTCTCCTTCACACCCACTTCGGGGATCTGGCAGACCGTGTGGCTGGAGGCACGGGGGCGCACCTACGCGCGCTCGGTGGTGCTGCGCGGCGACAGCCTCACCGGTATCGATGTGACCGTGGAGCTCGCGGGCGACGCCCCCGCCGGGCACACCGTGACCGCTTCGGTCACAGGGGAGACCGTCACGCTCACCGCCGATGCCGACGGCATCGCCAAGGGCCGCATCGAACTCGCCGAACCGCGGCTGTGGACCCCGGCCGACCCGCACCTGTACGCGGTCGAGGTCCGCACCGGCGACGACCTCGTGACGGCCACGACCGGGCTGCGCCGCTTCGAGGCCCGCGGCGAGGAGCTGTACCTCAACGGCGAGCGGGTCTACCTGCGCGGCGTGCTCGACCAGGGCTACTGGCCCGACACGGGCCTGACCGCGCCGGACGCGGACTCGCTGCTGCGCGAGCTCGAGCTCGCGCGCGGCCTCGGCTACAACCTGGTGCGCAAGCACCTCAAGTTCGAAGAGCCGCTGTGGCTGCACGAGGCCGACCGCACCGGGATGCTCGTGTGGGCCGAGCCGGCGTGCCCGAGCCGTTTCTCCCCCGAGGCCGCGGCCGCGTTCGAGGCGCAGCTGCCGGCGATGGTCGAGCGCGACGGCAACCACCCGAGCATCGTGATCTGGGGCCTGTACAACGAGGAGTGGGGCCTGGACTGGGACATCCCCGGCAGCCCGGCCCGCGCCGAGGCCGCGGTCCGCGCGTACGAGCTGCTGCGCGGGCTGGACGCCACGCGCCCGATCGTGGAGAACTCCGGCTGGTCCCATGTGCGCACCGACCTGGTCGACTGGCACTACTACGAACCGCACCTGGGGAAGTGGAAGGACGCCGTGGCGCGCCTCGCTTCCGGAGAGCAGGACGCGTTCGCGGTGCGCCTCGGCCCGGACTTCACTGTGGACAAGTCGTTCTACGGCTCGCCCGACGTGCCGCGCCGCGGCCTGCCGATCGTCAACAGCGAGTACGGCGAAGGGTTCACGAGTCTGGAGCGCGCGTGGCATCTGCGCTGGGAGACACAGGAACTGCGCCGCCACGACCGCTTCGCCGGGTACGTCTACACCGAGTTCGCCGACGTGGAGCACGAAGCGGCGGGGCTGCTCGACATCGACCGCCGCCCCAAGGACTGGGGCGGGTGCGTGCCCGCCGATGTGAACGCGGAGACGGTGCTCGTCCTCGACATGGTCCCGGCCGCCGCGGGCGCCGACATCACGCCGCCGCAGTCGCCGCTGCGCCTCGATGTGCACGTCTCCCACCACGGCGGCACCGAGGTGTGCGGCACGGTGCACGCGGCGTGGACCGCTCCGGGCACGCCGACCGCGACGGCCGTCGCGCCCGCGGCGAGCAGCGAGCCGGTGAAGGCCGAGCCGTTCCAGCTCTCCCCCGCCGCGACCCTCGTCGTCCCGGCCCGCGAGACCCCGGGGCGGCTGCTGATCTGGCTGGCGGACGACGAGGGCCGCACGTTCGCGCGCGCGTTCCTCGACGCCGCCGAGGTCGAGCCCCCGAACCGCCGGGGCGCCCGCGCCGGCGAGTTCGAGGACGCCGCGCGGCCCGGCATCGCCTGACCTGGGCGGGTCCGGTCTGACCGACCGGGCCTTGCCCGAAATGCCCCGGCCATTGCGGCCGGGGCATTTTGTCGCCAGTCCCGGAGTAAGTGCCGAATGGCCTTCGAGTGGACACCGAGTGGTCATCGCGGCGCCTTTCATTGCACGCATGGAACTGCCGTGGACGCTGGTACGCGCGTGCCGACAGAGGTCGATGGGCTTGCTGCGCCGAGGCTTCGGGGCGCCAGTGTCGAATCGCGCACAACGCGAACGGTAACCGTCCACTTACGATTTACTATCGCAACAACGGAAGTCGTAAAACATGAGCGGCACTATGGATCTTGCGGGCGATCGTAGGTAGGCTCTGGCGCGTATCAGGTATCACGTTTAAGGATGAGTGACCATGAATGCAGCCGATGAGCAGGCCGTGTCCGCATATGACCGCATAGGCGGCGCCCCCGCCGTCACCGAGGCGGTGGAGCGCTTCTACAAGCGGCTCCTCGCCGACGAGGACCTGGCCGGGTTCTTCGCCGGCACCGACCTGGCCGTGCTCAAGCGCCACCAGGTCGCCCTGATCTCGCAGGTCCTCGACGGCCCCAAGACCTACGCCGGGCGCGAGCTCGCCGAGGCCCACCAGGGCATGGACATCTCGATCGACCAGTACCAGGCGGTCGGCGCGCACCTCACCGCGGTCCTCGAGGAGCTCGAGGTCCCCCAGGACATCATCGAGCACGTCGGCAAGGTCCTCGAATCGGTCGCCCCCGACGTCATCGGGGCCGACTAGGCGCATGATCGACGCCGACCGGTTGAAGAAGAACTGGAGCCTGGTGGCCGCCCACGGCAACCAGGTCCCGCTGTACTTCTACTCGACCCTGTTCCTCACCCACCCCGAGACGCGCGACCTGTTCCCCATGAACATGGCCGCGCAGCGCGACAAGCTCGTGACCGCGCTCGGCGCCGTGGTCAGCAATGTCGACACCATCGACGCGGTCGTGCCCACCCTCCAGGCGCTCGGCCGCGACCACCGCAAGTTCGGGGCCCTGCGCGGCCACTACCCCGCCGTAGGCGAGGCCCTGCTGGCCACGCTCGAGCACTTCAGCGGCCCGCACTGGACGCCCGCCATCGCCGCGGACTGGACGGCGGCCTACGAGCTGGTCGCCGCGACCATGGCGGACGCCGCCGACGCGGCCGCCCACTACACGCCGTCCTGGTGGGACGCCGAGGTCGTCGCCCACGACCGCCGCGACCTCGAGACCGCAGTGATCACCATCGACCCCGGCACCAGGCTCGACTACCTTGCGGGCCAATCGGTCTCGCTGTGCACGAGCCTGCGCCCCCGGGCCTGGCGGCAGTACTCGCCGGCGAACGCGCCGCGGACCGACGGCACCATCGAACTGCACGTGCGCGCCGTCGACGGCGGCGAAGTCTCGACCGCGCTCGTCTCCCTGCTCCGCCCCGGCGACACCCTCCGGGTCGGACCGGCCACCGGGACCGCGCTGACCCTGCGCCCCGGTTCGGGCCGGATCGCCATGATCGCGGGCGGCACCGGCGTCGCCCCCATGAAGGCCCTCATCGAGCAGGTTGCCGCCGCACCCCGGCCGACCAGCCTGTACTGGGGCGCCCGCAGCCCGGCGGGCCTGTACTGCCTCGACCAGATGCGGGCCCTCGCGGCCCACTGCGACTGGCTCGAGGTCGTGCCGTGCGTCGACGAGGACCTGTTCGGCGCCGGAGCCCGCGTGGGCGCGCCGGCAGACCTGGCCGTGGCGCACGGGCGCTGCTCGGGCGCCGACGTGTACCTGTGCGGTCCGGCCGGGATGGTGGAGGCGAGCAGGAAGCACCTGGCCGGCGCCGGCGTCCCGCCGGAGGCCATCCACTTCGAGCCCTCGGGCGCGTGAGAGAGGACGTTCCAGCATGTACAACTACCGTTCGCGCGATGTGAAAGTCACCGTCGGGCAGGTCAACAACGCCAGGTTCTCGATGACGAGCCTGACCCGGCGCGGCTACCAGCCCGACGAGGTCCACCGCTTCCTCGAGCTCGTGGCCGACGAGCTCGCCAGCCGGGACCAGCGCGAGGCCGCGCTGCGGATCGACGCCGAGAAGCTGAAGGAGGCGCTGCGGTCCTGGCAGTCGCAGCAGAGCTCCCTCAGGCTGCAGGCGCCGGTCCCCGCGACGCCGACCTCGACGGCCGTCAACCTCGTCTCGCAGGCGCAGCAGCAGGCCGAGAGCTACGTCAACCAGGCGCAGCACTACTCGCGGCAGATCATCGCCCAGGCGCGGTCCCAGGCCTCCGAGCTCATGCGCCAGACGCAGGCGCGCGCCAAGGAAGAGGCGGACCGGGCCGTCGCCGAGTACCGCCGGGGCAACGAGGGCCGCCGCGACGCCGAGGCGGAGGACCGCATCAGGCAGCTGGTGCGGGCCCGCAGCTTCCTCGAGGCCGTGGAGGTCGCCGAGGAGCAGCTGCGCATGACCCGCGAAGGGCTCGAGCAGGAAGTGGCGAAGCTCCAGCGGGAAGCCTGAACGCAATCCTGATCGCGGCGCCGCTCCATTGGAGCGGCGCCGCGATCGGCGTTCCGCCCCGATCGGTTAAAGGGGCCGGCGGGGGGCGGT
>NZ_JAPZVR010000002.1:137011-169452 GCF_027622855.1 Glycomyces algeriensis
TCAACACAACGCTCCCGGGCCCGCCTCCTGTTGGTCCGGCCCCCGCGATCGGCGTTCCGACCCGATCGTTTCAAGGGTCAGTCGGGCGCCGATCCTGCTCGCAGGGCGGCGCGGTACTGGCCCGGGCTGGTGCCCACGAGCTTCGCGAACTGGGCGTAGAAGTTGCTGCCCGAACCGAATCCGGCGGCGTAGCCGACCGCGGAGCAGTCGAGGTCGGTGGTCGCGAGGAGCCGCTGGGCCTCGGCGACACGGCGGCGGAGCAGGAAGTCCCCCATCGTCATGTGCCAGGCTTTGCGGAACAGGGTCATGGCGTACTCGGTGTTCAGGTGGACCACCGCCGCGACGTCCGCCGTGGTGATCGGCTCCCGGAACCGTTCCATGATGTACGCCGCCATGCCGAGCGGCCGCGACGCCGGGCCGGTGCCGCTCGGCGTGCGGGCCGCGCGCAGAGTGCGGCGCACGAGCGCGTGCAGCTCCAGCAGCGCGGCGTCCGCGTCGGGCCCGGCGAAGTCCGACTCCCAGCGCCGCCAGACCTTTTGAGCGTCCACATCGGAGGGCATCGCGGCGAGCGCCGGGCGGCCCTCCAGGAGGCCGCGCAGCTCGGCCGCCGGCAGGTCCCAGGTCAGGACCGTGGAGAGCGGGACGTGCGCCCAGCAGACCTCCGCGGGCTCCCCCTCCGGCGCGAGCAGCCGGTGCGGCAGGCTCGCCCAGAACACGGCCGTCCGGCCCTCCTCGACGCGCAGGCGGCGCTCGCCGAACAGGTACTCGACGGCCCCGCGGGTGACGACGTTGACCTCGATGTCGTCGTGGCTGTGGGCGCCGTCCATCGCCGGGGCCGCCCCGTGGGCGACCCAGATCCCGGCGTGGGCGGGCGCCGCCACCGCTTCGTGCTTCACGAGGGGCGATGCTAGCCGAACAAAGGATCCCGGAGGAACGGCCAAGCGGACCGGATTCACGTTCGCTCCGTCACGGCTAGGTTTGAGCCCATGACGTCGACATCTGCGAGGAAGCTCGCCGCGCAACGCCCGCCCATGGGCTGGAACAGCTGGGACTGCTTCGGCGGGGCGGTGACCGAGGACCAGGTGGTCGCGAACGCCGAGTTCATGGCCGCCGAGCTCCTGCCCTACGGGTGGGACACGGTCGTGGTCGACATCCAGTGGTACGAACCGGACCCGGGCATCGAGCACGGCTACAACCCGGTCGCCGACCCGGTGCTCGACGCGTGGGGGCGCCAGCTCCCGGCCCCGAACCGCTTCCCCTCTGCCGCGGACGGCTCGTTCAAGGCGCTGGCCGACCGCGTGCACGCGCTGGGTCTGAAGTTCGGCGTGCACATGATGCGGGGCATCCCGAAGAAGGCGGTCGAGCTGGACCTGCCGGTCCTGGGCGGCGACACCACCGCAGCGCAGATCGCCGACCGCGAGAACGCGTGCACCTGGAATCCGGACAACTACGGCATCGACCACTCCAAGCCGGGCGCGCAGGCGTTCTACGACTCGCAGCTCGCGCTGTTCGCCGAGTGGGGCGTGGACTTCGTGAAGCTCGACGACGTGCTCCACCCGCCGACGCAGAGCGTCGAGATCGCCGCGTACTCGCGGGCGATCGACAAGTGCGGGCGGCCGATCGTGCTGAGCCTCTCGCCGGGGAAGGCCTTGTCCTTCGCGCACCTCCAAGCGCTTCGCGAGAACGCGGAGATGTGGCGGATCTCCGACGACCTGTGGGACGACTGGGAGTCGCTGAAGGAGATGTTCCAGCGCGCGGCGCGCTGGGCGCCGCACCAGGTGCCGGGCGCCTGGGGCGACGCGGACATGCTCCCGCTGGGGCGCATCGGCATCACCGCGCACGCGGGGCCGGACCGGTTCTCGCGCTTGAACTTCGACGAGCAGCGCACGATGCTCACGCTGTGGTGCGCGATGCGCTCGCCGCTGATGTTCGGCGGGCACCTCCCCGACACGCCGCCGGAGACGCTGGCGCTGCTGCAGAACCACGAGGTCCTGGCGCTGCTCGAGAGCTCGGGCAGCCGCGAGGTCGTCCGCGACCACGACCTGGTGGTCTGGCGGGTCGAGCTCGACGGCGCCGAGGCCTGCGCGGTGTTCTGGCTCGGCGACGAGGCGGCCGACCTCGAGGTCCACCTGGCGGACGTCGGCAGCGCGCACCGCACGAGCGCCCGCGACCTATGGGCGGGCGAAGCGGTCCCGGTCAAGGACGGCTCGGTCCGCGTCCGCGTTCCGGCGCACGGCGCCCGGCTGCTGCGCCTGGAGTAACGCGCGCGAACCCTGGATTCGGGCGGCCCCGGCGGTGATCCGCCGGGGCCGCTTCAGCGTCAGACGAGCTGCCCCTGCGGGGGGGCGGTGTTCAGGCAGGTCCCCTGCCTGACCACGGATCCGGCCGTGGGCGGCGTTGTTCAGGCAGGTCCACTGCCTGACCTCGGATCCGGCCGCGGTCCCGAAGTTGTAGTTGTCGAGGCAGAGGCCGTTGTGGCGGTTGACGAGGGTGACGTAGCCGCCGCCGGCGTCGACGACCCGCCACTGCTGCACGTCGAGGTTGTTGCAGGTCCACTGCCGACCGAAGGAAATAAATATTGCGAGCCGGCGGGCTCAGCGGTCGCGGGCGGCGCGCCATTCCGGGGCGAGGACCGACCAGATCTCCATGTCGTGGCGTTCGCCGCGGTGGAGGTAGGCCTCCCGGGCGACGCCCTCCTTGGTCATGCCGAGCCGCTGGGCGACGGCGATGCTGGGGGTGTTGCGGGTCGAGGTCCACCAGTCGACGCGGTGGATGCCGCGCACCTCGACGGCCCAGTCGATGATCGCGGTGACCGCTTTGGTGACCAGGCCCTTGCCCACGGCGGCGGGTTCGAGCCAGCAGCCGGCCTCGGCGGTCTCCATGCGGAAGTCCATGGTGCGGAAGAGGACGCCGCCGACGAGGACGCCGTCGACCCAGATCCCCCACATGCGCCCGGTGTCCGCGGCGGCCTTCTCCTCGAAGGTCGTCAGGATGCGCCGGGCGGCGTCGGCGTCGGCGATCGCGTCGGCGAAGGCGACGTGCCGTCCGATGAACTCGCGGCCGCGGTCGACGTGGGCCACGAGCTCCTCTGCCATGTCCGGCAGCAGGGGGCGCAGCTCCGCGCCGTCGCCTAGGGAAGTCTTGAACATGGGTCCTCCGGATCTGGCCGCGCCGACAGACGACATGTTCTCACATGCGGGCCGGACCCGGCCGGGGCGATCGTCCGGGCACTGAGGAGCCGCCGCCTCGCGGCGGCGGCGGATCCCCGGCTACCTCGCGGCCGGGACGCGCGGCGGCGGGGCGGGGAGCTCGGGGTCGGCGGTGTCGAGCGGGACCGCGGGCGAGCGGACGAGCCCGAACTGGACGCTTTGGCGCCGCAGGAGCGCGTCGAGGGCCCAGTCCACGGCGGTCCTGATCCGGTTGGAAGGCATGGCCATCAGGTGGTAGCCGCGGGTGACGACCTTCGCGGGCAGGCCCGAGAGGGGGATGCCGAGTGGCTTGGCGGCGGCCTGCATGCCGCCGAGGTCGACGACGAAGCCGAGGTCGTGGTGCTTGTACGGGCGGGCGGTGCCGCGGCCGAGCGAGGCGGCGATGTTGCGCGCGACGGCGTTGCCCTGGCGTTCGGCGTGCTGCCCGGTCATCGCGCAGATCTCGCCCGGCCGGGTCAGGTCCGGCACGGCCGCGGCGTCGCCGCACGCGAAGATCTCGGGGTACCCGGGGACGGCGAGGAACTCGTCGACCTCGATGCGGCCCTGGAGCGTTGCGAGTCCGATGTCGGCGACGACGGGGTCGGGGCGCACACCCGCGCTCCACACGATGGTGCGGGTGGGCACGAACTCGCCGTCGGTGAGCGCGACCCCGGCGGCGGTGGCCTCCTCCACCGAGGTGCCGGGCCGCACCTCCACGCCGCGGCGGCGCAGCACGCGCGCCGCGGTGGCTCCCAGGCGGGGCGAGAGCTCCGGCAGGACCCGCTCGGCCCGGTCGAGGAGGAGCCAGCGGACCGGCTGGTCGCGCAGCTGCGGGTGGCGGCGGGTGAGGGCCTTGGTGAGGAGCTGCCCGGCGGCGGCGACCTCGGTGCCGGTGTACCCGGCGCCCACGACGACGAAGGTGCAGCGGGCCGCGCGTTCGACCGGGTCCTCGGCGCTCGCGGCGAGCTCGATCTGGCGGATGAGGTGGTCGCGCAGGTAGATCGCCTCGGGGATGCCCCGGAATCCGTGGCTGTGCTCGGCCACGCCCGGGATGGGCAGGACCTTGTTGACGCTGCCGACCGCGAGCACCAGCCGGTCGTAACCGAGTTCGCCGCGGGCCTCCTCGGGGTCGCGGTAGTGGACCCGCTTGGCGGCGACGTCGAGGTGGTCGACGGTGCCGAGGACCAGGCGCACGCCCGGCAGGGTGTCGGTGAGCGACACGGCGATCCGGCGCGGGTCGAGCACGCCGGCGGCGACCTCGGGCAGCAGCGGGAGGTAGAGCGAGTAGTCGGTCGGGTTGACGAGCACGACCTCGGCGCGGCCCTTGAGGTGCCGCGAGAGCTTGCGGGCGGCGTGGAAGCCGGCGAATCCGGCTCCGACGATCACGATGCGGGGTTGGCGCATGGCTTGACTCCTATGGCGAGGCGGGAATCGCTGACCGCAATGGACTGTCGTCATTGACCGCGACCAGGTGGTTCTCGCAATAGGTTCATCTTGCCTGCGCCGCAATGGCACAAGGGTCCCCCGCGAGGGGGAGCGCCCTCCCCTGCGCGAGGGGAACCGAGGAGCTCGCCGAGACGCCGCTCACGACGCCGCGCGGGAACGGCTGCTCGGCGAGCTCGGTGCGGCCGGGCGGGAGCACCGGAACCGGCGGCTTCATCGATGGCGTGCGCGGGGCGCGACCGCCTCCGCATCAGGCCGCGCGGCACCGCGTTGGCGCTGGTCCGCGACGCGAATGGTGCCGCCAGCGGCGACGCTCGCTCGCAACCAACGGCGTCTTCGGTGCGGCGTTCACCGAAGAGGCGACCGACTTCGCGGTCAGGCCGCGCGGGCACCGTACTCGAGGCGCCCGAACCGGTGGCTTCGCCGATGCGGCGCCTCGCGACGCCGCGCGGGAACCGTTGCGCGACAAGGCGGCCGGGCGGGCTCTGCCCGCCCGGGCGCGGTGGGGCCGGCGGGGGCCCGGGGGCGGCCCCGCGCGCCCCCGCGCGGTACCGGGGGCCCCCCCGGGGGGGGGGGGGGGCCCCCCCCCCCCGGCCGCTTTCGATCCGGCGTTCGCCGAGGGTCAGACCAGGTTCGCGTCAGGCCGCGCGGTGGCGGTCGAAGCGTTCGGGGAGCGGCACGAAACCGGCGGCGCGGTAGGTGGCGACGGCGCTGACAAGCGAGCTCGGCGTGGCGACCATCGCGCTGGAGGAGCCGAGCTCCTGGAGCGCGGCGGCTGCGGCGACGCAGATCGCCTTGCCGTGGCCGCGGCCCCGGTGGTCCGCGTGGACGCCCATCGGTTCGACCAGGCCGGGCCTGCCGGGCCCGGCGGACCACACGGTCACCATGGCGACGGCGACGCCGTCCTCGTCGAAGCCGATGAGGCAGCGGGCGTCGGCGTACGCCGGGCCCTCGGCCATCGCCTGCCAGCGCTCCACCGAGAAGGTCGAGCCCTCGAACGCGGACCGCTGCAGCGCCGCGCGCAGCTCCGCGTCCTCAGGGCCGGCCACTTCGATGCGCAGGCCCGAGTCCTCGACCGGCCCGGACAGGTCGCGGCGCAGCGGCGTCCAGGCTTCGTCGGTGTCCCAACCGGTCTCGGCCAGCGACTCGTTGAGCGCCGCGCCGGTCGGGATCTCGGCGTTGACCTTGCCGGCGGGCAGGACGCCGCGCTCGGGGTCGTCGAGGTCGGCGGCCATCCGCCGTGCGAGCGCCTCGTCGTGCATGAGGTCCGGTGCGGTGGTCACCCGCAGCACGTCGGGGCCGTCGAGGAACCCGACCGCCGCGATCTCGCCGTCGCGGGTCCAGGTCCGCACCGATGCAGCGGTCTTCTCGGCACCGAGCTGCCAGAACCAGCCCAGGTCGCCGGGGTGCAGCTGCAGCGGCGCGTCGTCGGACTGCCACGACCGCAATGCCGCGACGGCGGCGTCGAGTTCATCGGTTCGCGGCGTGTGCAGTTCTATTTCCATGGCCCGATCTCACACCGCCGCGCCGGTTCCCGCAACCGGATTCGGGGCGCGGGCGCGGGTATCTTCGGGCCCCCAGGCATTCGACGAAAGGAACGCCCATGGCGCTCATCCTGATCACCGGGGCCTCGACCGGGCTCGGCCTGGCCGCCGCGCGGTCGCTCGCGAAAGAGGGCCACGAGGTCGTCGTGCACACGCGCAGCATCGACAGCCTCCCCGACCTGGAGCTGCGCGGATCCGTCCACGGGGACCTCTCCAGCATGGACGAGACGGCGGTGGCCGCCGAGCAGGCCGACGCGTTCGGGCGGTTCGACGCGGTGATCCACAACGCCGGGGTGTATCGCGATCCCGGTGCACTGCAGGTGAACACGGTGGCCCCGTACCTGCTCACGGCGCTGATGTCGAAGCCGCGCAGGCTGATCTATTTGAGCAGCGGCTACCACCTCGACGGCTCCACCGATCTGGATGCGGTCGACTTCGGCGAGACCGGGGTGCGGCCGGGCGCGTACGAGGACTCGAAGCTGTACGAGACGGCGCTGGCGTTCGCGCTCGCGCGCCGCTGGGCCGACACCGTGTCGCACGTGGTCGACCCGGGCTGGGTGCCGACCCGCATGGGCGGCCCCGGCGCGCCCGGCGACCTCGAGGAGGGGTACCGGACGCAGGAGTGGCTGGCGTCGGCGCCGGACGAGGCGATCGAGCCGCGCACCGGCGGCTACTGGCACCACCGTCGCATCAGCCGCTCGCACCCGGCGGCGTCGGACCCGGACTTCCAGTACGAGCTGATCGGGCGGCTCGAGGCGCACACGGGCGTGAAACTCGGCTGACCGGCGGCCCGCCGGACCCGAGGTTCCCCGGCCGCCCGCAGAAGCGCCCAGCGAGGTCGAAGACCGGCGCGATCGCCCAGCGTTTGAGGGCCTTCTCCTGCCGCAGGCCGTGGGCCTGCACCGGATGCGTCTTCTTTTCGGCGGGCTTCGCCGCGCAGCGTGGGGCCTGCGCCTTCCGAAGGCGCAGAACGAAGGCACCGTGCCCGAAGTGGCGTCTCAGTCGGGCCCGGGACCGGTCATGCGGTTGAGGCGGGCGGCCTGCTTGAGCAGGTGGGCGTGCTCGGCGAGGACCGCCGTCGACTCGGCCGCGACCTTGTAGAGCCGGGCCGCCTCTGCGCGGTTGCCGGCCCGCTCGTGCAGGTACGCGGCGACGGCGTCGCGGCGCGGCAGGCCGGGGTCGAGCGCTTCGACCAGCCGCAGTCCCGCGAGCGGGCCGTCCACGTGTCCGACGGCCACGGCCCGGTTGAGGGCCACGACCGGGCTGCCCGGCGTGAGCCGCGCGAGCTCGTCGTACCACTCGAGGATCTGCGGCCAGTCGGTCTCCGCCGCGGCGGCCGCGTCGTCGTGGAGCGCGGCGATCGCGGCCTGCGCCTGGTACTCGCCGACCCGGCCCATTGCCAGCGCGTGCTGCAGCAGGTCGACGCCTTCGGCGATCATGCCGGTGTCCCAGAGGGCGCGGTCCTGCTCGGCGAGCGGCACGAGCTGGCCGGCCGTGTCGGTGCGGGCCGGGCGGCGCGCGTGGTGGAGCAGGAGGAGCGCGAGCAGGCCCGCCGCCTCCGGGTCGCGCGGCACCGAGGCGACGAGCTGGCGCGCGAGGCGGATCGCCTCTGCCGACAGGTCCTCGGCGGTCTTGTCGCCCGCGAACCCCTGGTCGAACATGAGGTAGAGGACGCGCAGCACGGCCCGCACGTCGCCGGGCCGCTCGAACCGCTCCCCCGCGAGGGTCCGCTTCGCACGTGAGATGCGTTGCGCCATGGTCGGTTCGGGGACGAGGAACGCGCGGGCGATCTGGGCCGTGGTGAGGCCGCCGACCGCGCGGAGCGTCAGCGCGATGGCGGACGCGGGCGAGAGCGCCGGGTGGCAGCAGCGGCTCAGCAGCAGGAGCGTGTCGTCCGCCTGCCCGGCGGGGCCGGCGGCCGGCTCGCGGTGCACCGCGATCTCGCGCATGACCCGGGCGGAGGCCGAGCGGCGCGCATCCAGGAACTTGCGCCAGGCGACGGTGACGAGCCAGGCCTTGGGCTCGTCGGGGGCGCCGTGCTCCCAGCCGCGCACCGCTTCGGCGAGCGCGTCCTGGACGGCGTCCTCGGCCGCCGCGAAGTCGGCTCCGCGGCGGACGAGGGCGCCCAGTACCTGCGGGGTGAGGTCGCGCAGCAGGTGGTCGTCGATCATCGGGAGAGGGCTAGTCCTCGACCGCGGGAGCCTCGCCGTGGAACGGCCGCACCTCGAGCCATTCGTGGAGCGGCAGGCCGTCCTTCCCCGGCGCGGCGGACAGGTGGGCGGCGGCCTCGTAGGCGCGCTCCTCGGACTCGACGTCGATGGTGATCCACCCGGCGATGAGGTCCTTCGTCTCGGCGAACGGGCCGTCGGTGACCGGCGGCCGGCCCTCCCCGTCGTACCGCACGAACCGGCCCTGCGGGGCGAGCGCCTGGGCGTCCACGAACTCGCCGCGTTCGCGCAGGTCGTCCATCATGTCCCACATGTACTGCATGTGAGCGGTGATCTCGTCCGGCGTCCAGTCCTCCATCGGCGCCTCGGCGTTCGGGTGCTGCTTCGGTCCGCCGCGGTAGTGCTTGAGCAGCAGGTACTTGGCCATGACGGCCCTCCTTCGTTTCGGGCGGCTCGTTCGCCGCTGACAACACTAGGACGCAGCCGGTTCGCGGTTCTCGACATCCCGGCGCCACTGATCGCAAAGTTTTTTCGGGGGGTCCGCCTCACCGCGCTTGCGGGGGCTGGCGTGCTGGTGCCGGACGACCGGAATCCGAAGAATCAGAGAGGTCAAAGCCCCTCTGAGTCGAAGGAGACCCATGTCCCGCTTCACGATCGACACCCCCGCCCTCACCCGCCGCGCCGTGATCGGCGCGGCGGCGGTGGCCGCCGCGACCGCCGTGCCCGGGGCCGCGCAGGCGGGCACCGCCCTGCACCAGGACGCGATCGACGACGCCGCCGCGCGGTTCGAGGCCGACCTGATCGCGCTGCGGCGCGACCTCCACGCCCACCCCGAAGGCCCCGGCGAGGAGGCCCGGACGGCCGCGCTCGTCGCCGAGCACCTCACCGCCGCCGGCCTCGCCGTGACGACGGGCGTGGGCGGGCACGGGGTCGTCGGCGTCCTCAAGGGCCGCCGCTCCGGCCGCACGGTCGCGTTCCGCGCTGACATGGACGCCGTGCCGGGGAACGGGTCGACCGGTCCGGCGCACGGGTGCGGGCACGACCTCCACACCGCGGTCGGCGTCGGGACCGCCCTCACCCTGGCCTCGCTGCGCTCCCGCTTGCACGGCACGGTCGTGTTCGTCTTCCAGCCCGCCGAGGAGAGCCTGGCCGGGGCCCGGGCGATGCTCGACGCGGGCGTCCTGGAGACCTACGGCTTCACGGAGATCCACGCGCTCCACTGCGGGCCGCTCCCGGTCGGCACGTTCGGCGTCAACCCCGGGCTCGGCCTCCCCGGCCAGGACCACGGCTCGGTCGTGGTCACCGGGGCGGACGCGCCGGCCCGCGCCGCGGCGCTGGCGGCCGAGATCGCCGGTCTCTCCACTGTGGCGGTTCCGGCCGACTCGGCGGACCTCGAGGACCTGGTGGAGCACCTCCAGACCGAGGACGGGCCGCTCGCCGAGTTCGTGACGATGCGCGCCAACGTGGCCGGGGGCGCGACCGCGGACCGGGCCGAGGTGCGGCTCTCCTACCGCTGCTGGCCCGAGGAGCGGTACACGCAGGTCCGCGCCGACATCGCCGAGCTCGCCGAACCCCAAGGCGCCGTGGACTTCCCGAAGGATCCGTTCCCGGCGCTGGTCTGCCCCGAGGCGGACGCGCACGAGCTCAAGCGGCATCTGCGCCGCAACCTGGGCCGGGACGCGGCCACGGTCATGCACGCCGTGGTGCCCTTCAACGGCGAGGACTTCGCGCTGTTCATCGCGCACGTGCCCGGGACGTTCACCTGGCTCGGGGTGCGGGCCCCGGGCACCGACATCGCGACGGCCGCCCCGCACTTCCCGCCGTTCGAGCCCGACGAGGCCGCGATCGGCCACGGTGTGCGGGCCATGGCCGGGTGGCTCGCGAGCCGCACCCGCTGCTGACACGGCGAAAGGCCCGGCCGCGGAAAGCGGCCGGGCCTTTCGTGCCTGAGGACTAGACGGTCGTCCAGCGGCTCTCGTCTTCAGCGCTCGCCTCGACCGCGGCCAGGACCCGCTGCACGCGCAGCGCGTCGGCGAACGACGGCGTCGGCTGCTCGCCGTTCGCGATGGCGCCCACCAGGTCCACGACCTGGTGGGTGAACGCGTGCTCGTAGCCGAGCCCGTGCCCGACCGGCCACCAGTTGCCCGTGTACGGGTGCTCCGGCTCGGTCGCCTGGATCTTGCGGAAGCCCGAGTTCGGACCGTCCGCCGCGTCGTAGAACCACAGCGAGTTCATGTCCTCGAAGTCGAACGCGAGGGAGGCCTTGGCGCCGTTGAGCTCCACGCGCATCGCGTTCTTGCGGCCCAGCGCGAAGCGCGTGGCCTCGAAGACGCCCACTGCCCCGCCGGGGTTTTCAGCAGTACCGGCGAAGCGGGCGGTGAACATCGCCGCGTCGTCCACGGTGACCGGGCCCTTCGGGCCGTCGGCGCCGCCGACGCCGCCCAGGCCCACGAAGTCGCCGCCCACGGGGCGCTCCTTCACGAAGGTCTCCATGATCGCCGAGACGCCCGTGATGCTCGACCCGGCGACCCACTGCGCGGCGTCGATGATGTGCGCGCCGATGTCGCCGAGCGAGCCCGAACCGGACTTCGTCTTGTCCAGGCGCCAGGTCAGCGGCGCGTTCTCATCGGTCAGCCAGTCCTGCAGGTACTGCGCGCGCACGTGCCGGATCGGCCCCAGCGCGCCCGAGTCGACCAGCTGCTTCGCCAGGGAGAGGGCCGGCGTGCGGCGGTAGGAGAACCCGCACATCGCATACACGCCCTTGGCCTTCGCGGCTTCGGCGGCGGCCGTCATCTGCTCGGCCTCCTCGACGGAGTTCGCCAGGGGCTTCTCGCACAGCACGTGCTTGCCCGCCTCGAGCGCGGCGATCGCGATCTCGGCGTGCAGGTTCCCGGGGACGCAGATGTCGATGAGGTCGATGTCGTCGCGCTCGACGAGCCGGCGCCAGTCGGTCTCGCTGGAGTCCCAGCCGAGCTTCCCCGCCGCCGCCGCGACCCGCTCGGGGTCGCGCCCGGCCAGCGCGGTCATGCGCGGCGCGAGCGGCAGGTCGAAGAAGCGCGGCGCGGTGCGCCACGCGTGGGAGTGGGCGGCGCCCATGAAGGCGTAGCCGATCATGCCGACATTGAGGGATTCACTCACTGTCGCTCCTCTTAGAGCTCAGGGCCTCCCGTACGGAAGGCCACGATTTCAGGACGGCGAGCACCTCCGGGTCGCGCTCGGCCGCGAGCGCGGCGTCGTAGGACCGGTCGAGGACGTCGTCGATGGCGACCCGCCGGCCCAGGGACGCGCTCTGCGTCGCGGCCTCGACCATAGCGAGGCTCATGATGTTCGCGTGCACACGCCCCATCGGTTCCTCGCCGCGGCGCAGCGCGGCGACGAACTGGCGCAAGGAGCCCGCGATGTCCTGGCCGAGGTCCTCACCGGACTCGAAGGGCTCGTCGGGGTCGGCGGTCGAACCGTCCTCGCCGTTCCACAGGACCGAGCCGCGCTCGGCCGAGATCCGCCAGGAGCCGTTCCAGGAGGTCTCGTGGCCGGGGCTGCACCAGGACCCGTTGAACGTGAACCGGGCGCCGCCTTCCATGGCGAAGACCGCGTTCGCGGCCGCGTCGCCCCGGTACCAGCTCCAGCCCGGGTTGTACTCCTCGCACGTGACCGAGACGGGGTCGGCGTCGAGGAGGTAGCGGGCCATGTCGAACTGGTGGATGGCCATGTCGAGCAGGAGCGGGCTGGCCATCTCGTCGCGGAAGCCGCCGAAGTGCGGTGCCTTGAAGAAGTCGACCGCGACGATCCCGACCGCGCCGAGCCCGGCGAGCCGCTGCTTGGCCTGGTGGAGCGCCGGGTGGTAGCGGCGGTTCTGGCTGACCATGAACAGCTGCCCGGTGTGCTGGGCGGCGGCCGCGAGCGCGAGGCCCTCGGCCACGGTGGCGGCGACCGGCTTCTCCCCCAGCACGGGCAGGCCCGCGTTGAGGGCCGCGATCGTGACCGGGTGGTGCGCTTCGGGAATGGTCGCGTTCACGATCGCGTGGGCGCCCGTGCGCTGCGCCAGCTCGACCGCCTCGGCGCCCGTTTCGAGGCCCTCGATGCCGGTCGCGGCGGCGAGCTTCGCGGCGGCCTCCGGGTAGAGGTCGGCGATCCCCACGAGCTCGGCGTCGGGGCTGGCGGCGATGTTCCGCGCCCAGGCCCCGCCCATGCCGCCCGCGCCGACCACGATGAGCCGCAGGGGCCCTTCGGATGCAATGGTGCTGAAGCTCATCGCTCGAACGCCCCTCGGTACCCCTGGCCGTTGAAGAAGTCGTCGGTGTCGTAGCGGAGCAGGGTCGGGGTCTCGCGCTCGCGGTCGGGGCGGGCCCACTCGATGCCGTTGGCGATCACGTGGTTCACGTCCGGGTGGTGGTAGACCGGGAAGTCCTGGTCGCCGGGGCTGAAGTAGAAGATCCGGCCGAAGCCGCGGCGGTAGGTCATGCCGGAGCGGAAGACCTCGCCGCCGGTGAAGCCGGAGATGAAGATGAGCTCGTCCGGGGTCGGCACGTCGAAGTACTCGCCGTACATCTCCTGCTCGGGGATGACGATCGGGTTGGGGATGCCGCGGGCGATCGGGTGCTGCGGGTTCACGGTCCACACCAGTTCGCGGTCGTGCTCGCTGCGCCAGCGCAGGGTGCAGGTGGTGCCCATGAGCTTGGTGAAGATCTTGGACCAGTGCCCGGAGTGGAGCACGATGAGGCCCATGCCGGCGAGGACGTGGCGGTGCACGCGCTCGACGATCTCGTCCTCGACGTCGCCGTGGGCGGCGTGGCCCCACCAGATGAGGACGTCGGTGGCGTCCAGGACGTCGGAGGTCAGGCCGTGCTCGGGCTCGTCGAGGGTGTGGGTGGTGATGCTCGCCTTGTCGCCGAGCCATTCGCCGACGCCCTTGGCGATGGCGCCGTGCATGCCGTCGGGGTAGCGCTCGGCAACTGAGGCCTCGACCTGCTCGTGGCGGTTCTCGCCCCAGACGACCACTCGGATCGGTTCATTGGACATGTGGTGTGTCTCCTTTGGTGGTTTCGCACATTGTGAGCTTAAAAATCGTTGGGCGCCATCGGTATTCGTCAGACCGCCGGGTCGGTGCTGGAGCGTTCGACGAGCGACGGCGGCAGCAGGACGTGCTCGGGGGTCTCGGGCCGCTCGATGACCAGGCGCACCAGTTCGGCGGCGATGGCCGCCGAGGGCTGGCGGACCGAGGAGATGCCGACGGTGCCGAACTTGGTGAGGGTCGTGTCGTCGTAGCCGGTGACGGCCGCGTCCCGGCCCGGCACGAGCCCGCGGCTCTGGAGGGTGATGACGGCGCCCGCGGCGAGGGGGTCGGAGACGCAGATGATCGCGGTGGGCGGTACGGGCGCGTCGAGGAGGTCCGCGGCGACGCGGACGCCGGTCTCCAGGTCGCGGCCGCACTGGACGATCCGCGCGAGCGAGCTGGTGAGCCCGCGGCGCTCGCAGGCCTCCCGGTAGCCGATCTCGCGCTGGGCCATGGTGACGATCCCGGGGGCGGCGCCCACGAACGCGAGTTCGCGGTGGCCGCGGTCGGCGACGTGGTCGACGGCCATCGCGATGCCTTGGGCCGCATCGGCCTCGACCCAGCTCCACGGGCTGGCGAACGCCTCGGCGGTGCGCCCGTAGGCGGCGAACGGGATGCCCCGCTTGCGCAGGCCGACCGGGCGCGGATCGTCCGGCCCCAGGTTGGAGATGACGAACCCGGCGGCGGACTGGCCGAAGTAGAGGTCCTCGCAGGCGCGCATGAGCGCTTCGGTGCCGCGCACGGCGACGAGGGTGAGGTTGCGGTCGACGGCCTGGCAGCCGGCGGCGAGGTCGTGGACGAACGCGTCCATGTACTGGTTGCCGACCGAGTCCTGGGCGGGCAGCACGTAGGCGATCTGGCGCGGCTGCGCGAGCCGGAGGCTGCGGGCGACGAGGTTGTTGCGGTAGCGCAGCTCGCGCATGGCGGCGTGCACTTTCACGCGAGTGGCCTCGGAGACGACCTCGGGCCGGTTGATGACGTTCGAGACGGTCATCGCGGAGACGCCGGCGAGGTCGGCGACGTCGGACATGCTCGCCTTGCGCGAGCCGGGCGTCGTGCCGCTCATCCGCCGCCTCCTCTCTGATGCCACCGGGTCCCGCAAATTTTAAGCATAAAAACGAGCGACGGTCAAACCCGGCGATGAATTCGGCGGACGCTTGTCGTCATACCGTTGACACCAGCCGCACCACCCGTTGAACCATGAGGAGCCGTCATGACCGAACCGCACCACCACACCCTCGAAGCCCCCGGCGCCGTCCTGCACTACGACGTGCGCGACGGGTCCGGGCCGGCACTGCTGCTCATCGGCTCGCCGATGGCCGCGGCCGGCTTCACCACCCTCGCGGGCCACTTCACCGACCGCCGCGTGGTCACCTACGACCCGCGCGGCTCCGAGCGGAGCGTCCGCACCGACGGCGGCGCCCAGAACACCGTGGAAGAGCACGTCGACGACCTCCGCCGGGTCATCGAAGCGGTCGGCGGTGGACCGGTCGACGTGTTCGCCAGCAGCGGCGGCGCGGTCAACGCCCTCGCACTGGTGGCCCGCCACCCCGACCTGGTGGGCACCCTCGTCGCGCACGAGCCGCCCGCGTCCGCCGAACTGCCCGACGCCGCGGTGATCCTCAAGGTCTGCGAAGACACCCGCGACACCTACCTGGCCCACGGCTTCGGCCCGGCCATGGCCAAGTTCATCGCCCTCGTCTCCCACCAGGGGCCCTTCGACGAGGCGTACCTGGAGCGGCCCGCGCCCGACCCGGCCGCGTTCGGGCTCCCGACCGAGGACGACGGCGACCGCAGCGACCCGCTGCTGGGCCTGAACATGGTCACCTGCAACGCCTACCGGCACGACTTCGCGGCGCTGTGCGCGGCCTCGACCCGCATCGTGCTCGGCGTCGGCGCCGACTCGGGCGAGATCCTGCCCGCCCGCGCCGCGGAGGTCGTGGCCGGTGAGCTGGGGACCGCCACCGTCGCCTTCCCGGGCGACCACGGCGGCTTCCTCGGCGGCGAGTACGGCCAGACCGGCAAGCCCGACGAGTTCGCGGCCAAGCTCCGCGAAGTGCTCGAAGCCTGAACGCCCGCAACGAGATCCGAGGAGCCGTGATGAAGCGCGACATCTGGCCGCTGGTGCACGCCGAGCGCGCGGCCCTGATCGGGGACCTCGCGGACCTCGCCCCGGAGCAGTGGGAGCAGGCGTCGCTGTGCGAGGGCTGGACCGTGCACGACGTCGTCGCGCACCTGGTCGACACCTACCGCACGACCCGCGTCGGCTTCTTCACCCGGATGCTCCGGGCCCGCTTCGACTTCGACCGCCAGAACGCGTACGGCGTGAAGGCGGAGCGGGGCGGCACCCCGGACGAGACGCTCGACCGGCTCCGCAGGGCGGCACCGCTGACGTCGACGCCGCCGGGGCCGCTCGGCACCCGGCTCGTCGAGGAGGTCGTCCACGGCGAGGACATCCGCCGCCCGCTGGGCATCGCGCGCGAGTACCCGCAGGCGGCGGTCGTGGCGGCGCTCCGCACGCACACGGCCCTCGCGGCGTCGATGGGCGGCGCGAAGGAGCTCGTGGCCCCGGTCAAACTGCGGGCCCTCGACGCCGACGTCCAGATCGGCGACGGCCCGGAGGTGCGCGGCACCGCGCTCGCACTGCTCCTGGCCGTCAACGGGCGGCGCGCGGCCCTCGACGAGCTCGAGGGTCCGGGCGCGGCGGCGCTGGCGAAGGCCTGAACACACGGGAGCGCCCCGGGGTCCGCGGACCCCGGGGCGCGCCGGCGGGGGGGGGAGTGCGGGCCGCACAAGGAGGCGGCGTGGGGGCGCCGCGCCTCGTCCGGGGCCTCCCCGCGGGAGGCGATGGCGACGGCGCCGCCCGAGGGCATCGCGCCGATCAGGCCGGTCGAGGCGGCCTGCGCCGCGCCGATCATCGTCGGGTGGGCGCTGCCGACCATGCCGATCCCGGCGTACTGCTCGAGCTTCGACCGCGAGTCGGCGATGTCGAGGTTCCGCATGGTCAGCTGGCCGATCCGGTCGTTCGGGCCGAACGCCGAGTCCTCGGTCCGCTCCATCGAGAGCTTGTCCGGGTGGTAGCTGAACGCGGGCCCGGCGGTGTCGAGGATCGAGTAGTCCTCGCCGCGCCGCAGCCGCAGGGTCACCGTGCCGGTGACGGCGGTGCCGACCCACCGCTGCAGGGACTCGCGGATCATGAGCGCCTGCGGGTCGAGCCACCGGCCCTCGTAGAGCAGCCGGCCGAGCCGCCGGCCCTCGGCGTGGTAGATCGCGAGGGTGTCCTCGTTGTGGATGGCGTTCACGAGCCGCTCGTAGGCGGCGTGCAGGAGCGCCATGCCCGGGGCCTCGTAGATGCCCCGGCTCTTGGCCTCGATGATCCGGTTCTCGATCTGGTCGGACATGCCCAGGCCGTGCCGGCCGCCGATCGCGTTGGCCTCGAGCACGAGGTCCACGGCGGAGCCGAACTCCTTGCCGTTGATGGTCACCGGCCGGCCCTGCTCGAAGCCGATCTGGACGTCCTCGGGCTCGATCTCGACGAACCGGTCCCAGTGCTTGACGCCCATGATGGGCTCGACGGTCTCCATGCCGGTGTCGAGGTGCTCGAGGGTCTTGGCCTCGTGGGTGGCGCCCCAGATGTTGGCGTCCGTGGAGTAGGCCTTCTCGGTGCTGTCGCGGTAGGGCAGCCGCCGGGCGGCGAGCCACTCGGACATCTCGGTCCGGCCGCCGAGCTCGCTCACGAAGCCCGCGTCGAGCCACGGCTTGTAGATCCGCAGCGAGGGGTTGGCGAGCAGGCCGTAGCGGTAGAACCGCTCGATGTCGTTGCCCTTGTAGGTGGAGCCGTCGCCCCAGATCTGCACGTCGTCCTCGAGCATCGCCCGCACCAGCAGCGTGCCGGTCACCGCCCGCCCGAGGGGGGTGGTGTTGAAGTAGGTGCGCCCGCCGGACTTGATGTGGAAGGCGCCGCAGGCGAGGGCGGCCAGGCCCTCTTCGACGAGCGCGGCCCGGCAGTCGACCAGGCGCGCGACCTCGGCGCCGTAGGCCTCGGCCCGGCTGGGGACGGTGTGGATCTCCGGCTCGTCGTACTGACCGATGTCGGCGGTGTACGTGCAGGGCACCGCGCCCTTCTCGCGCATCCAGGCGACCGCCACCGAGGTGTCCAGGCCACCGGAGAAGGCGATGCCGACGCGTTCGCCGACGGGGAGCGAGGAGAGAACTTTAGACATGGTTATGAGTATGCATGATGCTGAATTTTCATGCAACCCGGGGGTCGGGGCGTTTCCACGGACCGGGACGGCGACCAGGCGCGACGCGGCGCCGCCATGGCGAGCCTCACTCCCGGGCGCGCAAAAGCGGGCCGCCCCCGGTCAGGGGCGGCCCGCTGTCGTCGTGGTTCAGACCGCGGACGTGCGCGCGGCCTGCTGCGCGCGGAGCGCGGCGAACATGGGCTTGCGGGACGGGGACTCGGCCAGGCCGCTGTGGAGGACCGCGGTGATCGCGACCGAGGCCGCGGCGTCGTCGGCGGCGGCCACCCCGGCGGCCACCATGTCGAGGATCTCGTTCGCGGCGGCCGACACCAGCTCGGCGTCGGCGGTCTTGGACGCCCGCGAGAACCCGAAGGCCAGGTCCTTGTCGGCGGTGACGTTCCAGACCGCGCAGGTGTGCAGGCGCGTCCCGTAACCGGTGCCCTCGATCCAGCAGTCGACGGCGTACACGAATGTACGGGCATCGTGGTCCCACAGCAGTTCGGCATCGAGCATGTCCGAGAGCGCGGCGAGGCGCTGCGCCTTGGGATACTTGGACTCGATGACGGCTGTGGCAGCGTCGCTCGAGAGATAGCTGTAGGTCATTCTTCAACGGTAGCCGCCCGGGGGCGGGTTCCCGCAAAGCCCGGACCGCTCGTTTCGCCGGCTTGGGTGGGTGCTTCCTCACCAGAGCCCCTGAAACCGGACATCAGGGGCCGTAGGATCCCATCCGTACGTTCTGGTCCGGGGCCCTAGCCGATCACGTCGCAGTAGGGCTTCACCGTCTCCACGATGGTCGGGCCCTCCGCTTCCTCGACCCCGAAGAGCTCGGCGGCGTCCCGGGCGAGCTGCTCCTCGTCGGCGTTGGCCGCGACGTCGCCGCAGATGTCCTTCGCGTTGTTCAGGATCTCCTCGGGCGAGGCGTCCGGGACGACCGCCCACAGGTCGGTGGCGAGGTCCGTGGGGAGCTCGGAGGCGAGGTCGTCCAGGGACGACTCCCAGTCGGGGAGGGTGGGGGCGTCGCTGGGGATCTCGAGGCCGCCGTCTTCACTGCAGGCGCTGAGCGCCAGGAGTGCGCCGATGGCGAGGGCGGCGAGGGTTCGTCGTGCCGTCATTGGGTGCTCCGTTCGCGTGATGTGGGGCCACGCTAACAGGCGGAGCCTGCGAATTGCCCGAACTGCACCGGGCTGACGCATACGTCACCGCCGCCCGGCACGGGCCGGACGCCCGTACCGTTCCGCTTGCAGCCCTAAGCGGCTTCCCATTCGAAGCCGTCCGCGTCGGTGAAGGTCCCGGCGCCGCTGCCGAAGACGATGCGGTGCGAGCCGGAGCCCTCCTGCGGGACGAACGAGGTCTTGGCGGCGAACTTGCGGCTGTAGAGCGAGAGGGACACGGCGTCGCCGGGGGCCTCGAACTCGACGTACTTGCGCCCGAAGGCCTTCGCGACCTTGAGGCCCTTGTCGATGTAGTACTGCTTGGTGGCGGCGACGTCCGCGACGCCGATGCCGACGTTGACCGACTCGACCTCGCGGGTCACGGGGCCGGTCTGCTTCTTCTGGGAGGAGGCGATCTTCCAGATGTTGCCCTCCGGGTCGCGCAGGACCGCGCCGTAGCCCCACAGGCTCTTCTCGGGGGCCTTGATCGCGGTGGCGCCGGCGGCGAGGGCGGTCTCGGCGAAGCTGTCGACGGTCCCGGGCTGGGCGACGACGAGCGAGATCGCGAAGCCGCGGAAGCCGCTGCTGGCGTCCTTGGCGGGCCGCACGCGGAGCCAGGAGTCCTCGCCGAGGTCGAAGGCGGCGGCGTAGAAGGCCTCGGCGGCGGCGGTGTCCTCGACTTCAAGGGTGACGGTCTCGATGGCGTTCATGGTCTGCTCCTCAATGTTTGCGCTGGTCTTGCTCATGTCCACAACGATATTTCGAAGTGGGGTCCCCCCGCTTCTCGATTCCTGATCACTCCGGGGGCCTTCTCCATTGCCCGAAATAGGGCTATATTCATCACTGTCAATATTTAGGTGCACGTCCGCCGTCGGGTTGGGGTGGAGCGGACCACCCGATCAGAGGAGGACTGCGCATGCCTGTCATGCGAACTCGGCGGCTCATCGCGGTGGCCGCCGCCTGCGGCGCGCTCGCCGCGGGGACCGCGGCCGTGGTGGCGGCGAGCCCGGCGCACGCCGACGCCTGCGAGCGGATCGACTACACCGTGGTGAGCTCCTGGAACGGCGGCCACCAGGCCGCCGTCGCGCTCACGGCCGGCAGCGAGCCGGTGAGCGACTGGACCATCGCGTTCGACCTGGCGGGCGGGGCCACGGTCCAGAGCGCCTGGAACGTGGGGTGGACGCAGTCGGGGACCCGGTTCACCGGCGCGGACGTCGGCTGGAACGCGACCGTGGCCGCGGGCCAGACCCGCGAGCTGTTCGGACTCGTCGTCTCCGGCGCCCCGGTGCAGCCGCCTTCGTTCTCCCTCAACGGGGTCGAGTGCGGCGCCGTTTCGGAGCCCACGGACACGCCCAGCGAGGACCCGACCGAGACCCCGAGCGAGGACCCGACGACCGATCCGCCCGGACCGGTCGACTGCCCAGACGGGGCCGTCTGCGACGACTTCGAGAACCAGACCGGGACCGTCCCCGGCGGGGCCTGGACCGTCGGCGCCTCCGACTGCACCGGCACGGGCACGGCCGCCGTGGACAAGGCGGTCGCCAACAGCGGCGGCACTTCGATCCGCATCGAAGGCGGCGCGACCTACTGCAACCACGTGTTCATCGGGCGTGACCTGCCCGCGGACGCCGAGTGGTTCCGCGTCTACATGCGGCACACCACCGCGCAGCCGCAGAACCACACCACGATGATCGCCATGCAGGACCGCAACGACGCGAACACCGATCTGCGCCTGGGCGGCCAGAACGGCGCACTGCAGTGGAACCGCGAGTCCGACGACGCGACCCTCCCGGCCCAGAGCCCGGCCGGCGTCGCGCTGAGCCGGCCCTTGCCGGTCGCGGAGTGGACGTGCGTGGAGTTCCAGATCAGCGGCGGCGAGCTGGCCACGTGGGTCGACGGCGACGCGGTCGAAGGCCTCAATGTGGACGGCGTGCCGACCCACGACGTGGACTCGCAGTGGCTCGCGAAGCCGAACTGGAACCCCGACCTCGCCGACCTGCGACTCGGCTGGGAGAGCTACGGCAACGACGCCGACACCCTCTGGTACGACGACGTGGCCTTCGGCCCCGAGCGGATCGGCTGCTGACCCCGGGCCGCCCCGGCGGGCGACCGCCGGGGCGGCCTAGCGGTCGAGTGCGACTGCCGGGGGCCTCAGAGGTTGGCCAGGAGCTCGAACAGGCCGAGCCGGAAGGCCGCGTCCCGGGCGACGAGGAACCCGACGATGCCGAGCACCCAGCCGGTCGTTGACGCGGCGTGCTTGACCATCCAGTCGTTGATGCGCTGCAGCAGCGGCTCCACCGCGTTGCGCGCGACCAGGCGGGCCCCGAGCAGCAGCAGCGCGGGCAGCACCATCACCAGGCAGTACCCGGCCATCGTGAGCGTGATCCCCCCGGCCCCGATCCCCGCGGAGGTCACCAGGCCGATCGCGGCCAGGTACGGCAGCATCGTGGCGACCTCGATCGTGGCCGCCGCGAGCGCGAGCCCCATGAGCGGCAGCACCGAGGCCTTGGTGCGGGTCGCCCCGTCGCCGTCGCCGGCCTCGATGCCCAGGGCGCGTTCGCGCCAGCGCGCGGTGCGCCCGCTCTCGCCCGTCTGCTTCTTGGAGTCGAAGCGGAAGCTGAGGACGAGCAGGCCGACGCCGAGGACCAGCTGCGTCCACAGTGCGGGCCGGGTGTCGAGGAGGGCGCCGATGTCGTCGATGAAAGCGGTGGCGCCCACCGCGATGAGCAGGCCGACGCCGAAGTAGAAGACGGCGATGGTGGCGAGGTAGGCGAGCATGCGGCCGACGCGGATGCGGCCGGGGGCGAGGAGCAGCCAGATCGGGATGAGGAGCGTGCCGAAGCTGGTCGAGTCGATGAGCGCGAGGGCCGCGAGGGAGGCGCCGAGTGCGAGGTCCATGGCCCGAGCCTATGGACGCGCGGGGGCGGACGCGTCGGCCTGGGGATCGAGGTTCGGGCGGGGGCCTGCACCTTTGGTGGCACGCCGTTGGGTGCGGGCGGGGCCGCGCACGGTTTGGATACCGCTTTCAGATACTGTCGGATCCCGATGCGTCCGCGCCGTGCGGACCCGCCGAAGGAGGCCGTCATGCCCCGGTTCGCCGACCCTGTCGTCGTCAACGACAACGGCGCGTGGTGCTGGTTCCAGGACGAGCGCGCGCTCGTCGACCCCGACGCGCAGCAGCTCGTCGTCGGGTCGATCGCGGCCGCCGAGGGACCGGGCGGGGAGGCCCGTTCGGGCAATGTGGAGCTGACGGTCGTGGACCTGCGCACCGGCACCGCCGAGGTCGTGGTGCTGCACGAGCGGTTCGAGACCGACGACCACGACGTGCCCGCCCTGTGGCGGCGCTCGGACGGGCGCTGGCTCGCGGTCTACACCAAGCACAAGACCGACGACCTGACGCGCTGGCGCATCAGCGAACCGAACGACGCGACCTCGTGGGGCCCCGAGCGGTCCTTCGACTGGAGCGCGCACACCGGGGGCCGCGGGGTCACGTACTCGAACCTGCGGGCCATGGGCGGGCGCCTGTACTGCTTCGCGCGCGCGGTGAACGACGACCAGTGCGCGCTCGTCTCCGACGACGAGGGCGAGACCTGGGCGTACGCGGGCAAGCTGTTCACCCGCCCGAAAGTGGGCTACGTGAACGGGTACACGCGGTACGCCGCCGATGGGGACCGGCTCCACCTGGTGACCACGGACCACCACCCGCGCGACTTCGACAACTCGATCTACCACGGCTACCTCGAGGACGGCGCGCTCCACCGCAGCGACGGCAGCGTCCTGGACCTTGAGGCGCTGGACGGCGAGGCGCCCTCGCAGGAGGGGCTGACGACGGTGCTGAAGGCGGGATCGCGCTGGGGCGGCGTGAGGATCTCGCACTGCTGGACCACTGACATCCGCACGACCGCGAACGGCGGCGTGGCCGCGATCCTCACGGCCCGCGCGGGCGACGAGGAGCTCGACCTCGACCGGAAGCAGGCGGCCCCGGACCTGCGGTTCTTCTACGCGCGCATGGCGCCCGGCGGCGGCTGGGTCGTCAACGAGCTCGCGAAAGCCGGGCCCGGGCTCATGCCGCACGAAGAGGACTACACGGGCCTCGCCGCGATCGACCCGTACGACCCGAGCTCGGTGTACGTCTCCACCTCGGTCGACCCGCGCGACGGCGCGGTGCTCCCCCACCGCGAGATCTTCCACGGCCGCGCCGCGGCGGCCGGCCGGTTCTGGGCCTGGACGCCCGTCACCGAGCACTCCGAAGTGGACAACCTGCGGCCGATCGTGGCGCCCGGCGACCCGTCCCGCACCGCGCTCCTGTGGTTCCGCGGGCCGATGACCGCGTCCCAGCACTACCGCTGCGAGGTCGTCCTCCTGGACCTCCCCCGCGCGCCGGTCACGGGCTGAGGCACGCGGCGAGGACCTCGGCCAGCTGCTCGGGTGCCTCTTCCGCCATGTGGTGGCCGGAGTCGATGACCGCGGAGCGCACGTCCTGCTCGCACCAGGTCCGCCAGATCGCTGCCGGGTCATCGTAGAGCCGCTCCATGTCGTCGTGCCGGGACCAGACGGCGGTGGTGGGCGCGGCGATGCGCCGCCCGGCTTCGCGGTCGGCCGCGTCGTTGGCGGGGTCGACGGTGAGGCCGGCGCGGTAGTCCTCGAGCATGGCCCGCACGGTGAGCGGGTTCGTGACGGCCTTGACCATGTCCCGGTAGTTCTCGGCGCCCATGCCCGCCTCGTCGGGCCGGTACCAGGCGAGCGGGTCGTCGGTGATCACCCGCTGCGCGTGAGGCGAGGCGCCGAGGAAGAACCAGTGCCACCAGCGTTCGGCGAACCGCGCGTCGGCCCGCTCGAGCGCTTCGAGGATCGGCACGCCGTCGCACACGGCCAGCCGCGTGACGCGGTCGGGGGCGTCGAGCGCGGTCCGGTAGGCGACGTAGCAGCCGCGGTCGTGGCCGGCGACAGCGAACGTCTCGTGGCCGAGCGCCGCCATCAGCGCCGTGATGTCCGCGGCCATCGTCCGGTCGCAGTAGACGACGTGCTCAGGGTCGGGGTCGGGCTTCGCCGACGCCCCGTAGCCGCGCAGGTCGGGGCAGACGACCGTATGGCCCGCAGCGGCCAGGGCCGGGGCCACGCGGTGCCAGGTGGCGTGGGTGCGCGGGTGGCCGTGCAGCAGCACGATCGCGGGCCCGGACCCGCCGGAGCGCCCGTGCAGGGTCACCCCGGGGGCGACCGGGACGTCCCATTCGTCGAAACCCGGGAACATGGTCATGCGGTGCCCTCTCTGTGTCCGCGAGCGGATACCCGGGCCCTGCGGGGCCCACTCCTTCGTTTACACCCGGTTCACACCGCCGCTCGTAGCGTTCGGCCCATGAAACGCATTGCCATCATCTCGGCGGCCGCGATGCTCGCGGCCGCCTGCAGCTCGACCTCGGACGTCGACCCGGGACCGGACCGCGCCTGCGACCCCGCACTCGCGGACGCCTTGGGCGCGTGGGCCGAAGTCGGGTTCAGCGGCACGGTCGCCATCGACGGCGGCGGCCTCGACTGCCAGGCCGCGTTCGGACTGGCCGACGCCGAGGCCGGCACCGCGAACACTGAGGAGACCGTGTTCGGGATCGGCTCGGTCAGCAAGGCGTTCGCCGCCGCCGCGGTCCTCGACCTCGTGGACGCGGGCGTGTTCACGCTCGACGCGGCGGCGGGCGAGCTCCTGCCCGGCCTGGGCGGGCCCGCCGCCGAGGCCACCGTGGAGCAGCTGCTCCTGCACACGAGCGGCATCGAAGGCGGCCACGGCACCGACCACCGGCCGCTGGACCGCGACGAGGCGATCGCGGCCATCAGCGCCCTGGAGTCGGCGTTCGAGCCGGGCACCGACTACCTGTACTCCAACGCCGGGTACTCGCTGCTGGCGCTCATCGTCGACGAGCAGTCCGGATCGTCCTACCGGGAGTACCTGGACGAGGCGATCCTCGCGATCCCAGGAGGCCACGCCGGTGGATTCTGGGACGGCGAACCGACCCCGGCCGGACCGCGCGCGATCGGCTACACCGACGGGGCGCCCGCGCCGGAGACCGGCGGCTTCGCCGGACCGCACTGGGCGATGGCGGGCAACGGCGACCTGGCGATGACCGCCGCCGAACTGAGCGACTGGACCCAGGCCCTGTTCGCCGGCGAGATCATCGCCCCCGACGCGGTGGACCTGCTGCTGGGCACCGTCTTCGACCACGGCGACGGCACCGCCGAGATCCCCGGCTGGGTGTCGATCGGCCCGGACATGCTCGGCGTCCCGGTCATCGGCGCCTCCGGCGGCGGAGGCGACACCGGGCACAACGCGGTCGCCACCTGGCTGCCCGAGACCGGCACGTCCATCGCGATCACCGGCAACACCGACGACGTCCTGCCCGACGAGCTGCTCGAAGTGCTCCTGCCCGCCCTGGTCACGGGCGAGCCGATGGAAGTCCCCGATGAACGCGTCGAAGTCGACCCGGCCGAACTCCAAGCGCGCGAAGGGGTCTACACGCTCGACTCGGGCTCGACGCTCACCGCCGCCGCCGAGGACCAGGCCCTCACCGTCACCGCCGACGGCGCCGACGCCGTGGCGGCGATGTTCGGCTCGGACGACTTCGCGGCCGAGGACGCCGCCGCCCACGAGGACGCCGTCCTGGCCCTCCTGGACGGCGAGTCCGCCGCCGGCCGGGCCGAGCGCGAGGCGATCGAGGCCGACACCGGCCCCGTCACCGGCATCGACCTCGCCGGGACGGTCGACGCGGGCGGGGAACTGCACACCTACGTGCGCATCAGCGGCGAGGACGGCGACATGCTCGCCTGGTACGCCCTGGACGAGCAGGACCAGATCGCGGCCGTCGAGTACGACGCCGGCCCGCCCGCGTTTACGCTGATCCCCACCGGCGAAGGCCAGTACCGCCCGGACGAGCCGATCGCCGCGGAAGCGGCGGTCGCCGTGTCCTTCCAGGACGAGGTGATGACCGTGGACGGCCCCGCCGGCGCGGTCGACGCCGCCCGCACCGACTGAGGGGAGACCGCGCCGTGCGCATCCTGCTGGTCGAGGACGACCGCGACCTGGGCCCGGTCCTCGCGCTGGGCCTGCGGAACGAGGCCTACGCCGTGGACCTCGCCCAGAACTACGCCGAAGCCGAAGCGCTCCTGTGCAGCAACGACTTCGACGTGGCCTGCCTCGACCTCGGCCTGCCGGACGGGGACGGCCTCGAGCTGCTGCGGCGGCTCGGGGCCGACCCCGCGCTGCGCCGCCCCCGCCGCCTGCTCGTCCTCACCGCCCGCGACGCCGTGGACGACCGGGTCGCCGGGCTCGACGCGGGCGCCGACGACTACCTCGTCAAACCGTTCAGCTTCCAGGAGCTCGCGGCGCGACTGCGCGCGCTCGCCCGCCGCGCCGACGTCCGCGACGCCGTCCTCACCGTCGGGGACCTGCGGCTCGACGCCGCCGCGCACCGCGCCTGGCGCGGCGGCGCCGAACTCGACCTCACCCCCAGGGAGTTCTCGATGCTCCGCTACCTCATGCACCACCCCGGCCGCACCGTCAGCGCCGAGGAACTGCTCGAGCACGTCTGGGACGCCAACGCCGACCCGTTCACCGCCTCCGTGCGCGTGATCCTCAGCCGCCTGCGGCGCAAGCTCGGCGAACCCGGCCCGATATCCACAGTGAACGGCGTCGGCTACGTCCTGCGGGCCGCGCCGTGATCGGCGCGCTGCGCTCACTGCGCGCCCGGCTCGCGCTCACCGGCGCGCTCGCGATCTACCTGCCGGTGGTGCTCGTCTTCGCCGTCACCTCGATCGACCAGCACGAGGTCACCGAGACCGCGCCGGACGGCACCACCCGCCTGGTCTCGGCCACCGGCGTCGACCCCACCGGATGGGCCTGGGCGACGGTGCTCGCGCTCCTGCCGGTCACGGCGGCGCTGGCCTGGTGGTGGTCGGGCCGGGCGGTGCGGCCGTTCGAGCGCATCCGCGAAGCGGCCGAACGCATCGAGGCCTCCGACCTGAGCATGCGCGTGGGCGGCGCCCAGGGCACCACCGAGGCGATCGGGCTCGCCGCCGCGTTCGACGCGATGCTCGACCGCATCGAACGGTCGGCGCAGGTGCAGCGGCGCCTCATCGAGGAGACCAGCCACGAACTGCGGACCCCGCTCGCCGTCCTCATCACCGGCGCGGACGTCCTGCTGCGCCACCCCGAACCGGACCTCGCCCTCTACCGGGAGGGCCTGGAGCGCAGCCGCAACGCCGCCGAGCGCCTCCGCGACGCCGTGGGCGAGCTGCTGGTCGACGCGCGCGGCAGGGCCCGCGTCATCGACCGCCGCCCGACCGCGGTCACGGCACTCGTCCGCGAGGTCTTCGCCGAGACCGCGGCCTTCGCCGCCTCGCGCACCGTCCGCCTCGAACTCCAGGGCGAAGCCGCAGAGGCCCCGGTGGACGGCCCGAGCGTGCACCGCGCGGTCGCGAACCTCGTCCACAACGCCGTCAAGCACGCGCCCGCGGGCACCGCCGTCACAGTGGACGTGGAGCGCCTGCCCGCAGGCATCACCGTCACCGTGACCGACGAAGGCCCCGGCATCCCTGCCGCCGAACGCGACCAGGTCTTCGAGCGGTTCTGGCGCGGCGACCGGGCCCCCGGCACCGGCCTGGGCCTCCCGATCGCCCGCCAGATCGCGCAGGCCCACGGCGGCGAGATCGCACTCCTCGACTCCGAACGAGGCTGCCGGTTCCGGTTGACGCTGCCCGTCAGGGAGCCCTAGCGGCACCGCGCGGCGGGGCACCGCGTCACGGACCGCCGTTGGCCTGGCGGTCCGCTTCCATCTTGCTGTAGTTGTTCTCGCCCGCGGCCAGGGAGTTGCCCGTGTACTTGACGGTCTTCATCTTGTCGATCGGGTTCTTCCAGCTGTTCTTGAGCGGGTCCCACGACCTCATGAGCGCGCCGTCGGAGAGGTTCCGCAGCTTGTCCGCCCCGCTCGCGAACGTGTCCCCGCTGTTCATGAGCCCCTTGGAGGTGCCCTTGAGCAGGCCGTCGGCGGCACCGTCGAGGGACTGCTTGAGGCCGGTGGAACCGGTGCCGAACTTGCGGAGGCTGACGACCCAGCGGCCGAGCTTCGTCATGAGCTGGCCGAGCTTCCCGACCAGGTTCGCGAACACCTCGACGGCCCGGGAGACGACCCTGGCGATCGCGGCCGCGGCCGTCGCGCCGAAGGTGAATCCGGCGGTGGCGAGGGCGCTGAGGAGCCACAGGACGGCTTCGGCGACGAAGTTGGAGATGATCTCCAGGAACATGGTGCGGGTGATGCCGATCAGGACCCCGGCGCCCGTGATCAGGTTGGCGGTCCACTTCGCACCTTCGGCCGCGCCGTTGATGACCTCGCCGAAGGCGCCGGCGCCCTGGCGGTACGCGTCGGCGTCGAGGCCGTCCCAGTCGGCGACCGACTCGAGTTCGGTGAACCACTCGGTGGACGCGTCCTGGAGCGCCATGGCGATGTTGTTCCAGGTCGTCGCCAGGCCCTCGATGGCGTTGGGGTTGCCGGCGAGCCAGTCGAGGGGTTCGCGGAGGAACGAGATGTGCTCGAACGCCCAGGAGACGCCGGCCTGCACGAGGTGCTTGAAGGGGTTGGAGATGAACGAGAGCGCGTCGAGCCCGAGGGAGAAGGTGGAGGCGGCGATGTCCCCGACGTCGACCTTGCCCTGGGTGATGACGTTGCCGTAGGCCTGGCCGGCCTTGTAGACGCCGTAGAAGATCTTGGAGCTCTGCGGCATCGAGGTGGGGGTCTCGCCGGCGATGAGCGGGTTCGCGTTCACTGCTGCAACTCCTTGAGCAGCGCGTCGAAGACGGCCGCGACCTCTTCGTCGTCCGTCTGGTACTTGAGCGCGGTCTGGGTGAGCGCGGTCGCGAAGCCGTTGCCGAGGTTGTCGATCGAGTCGAGGGTCTCGGACCCGTCGTCGAGGAAGAGGTCGAGCGCCGGCGGGATGAGCTGGGCGAAGATGATGCCGAAGGCGTTCTCGTCGCCGAGCCGGACCTGCTTGGCGGCGTCGGCGGCCTGCACCACGATCGGCATGGGCCCGTTGATGATTCGCGACGCGTGGTCGCGCAGTTCCTGGGGATTGACCTTGGGCATCTAGGACTCCTTGGGAGGCCGGGTGAAGGAGTTCAGCACGCCCATGGCCTCGGAGTCGGCGCCGAGGAGCCCCGACATGATCTGGGCGGTCTTCCGACCGGACTCCTCGACGGCCCGGTTGTACGTGTCGAGCACGAGATCGGCGAGGCCGGTGCCGGACATGCCGCGGGCCTGCGGCGTGAAGCGCAGACCGGTCAGGGTGCCCCCGGCGTTCACGGTGACCGTGACGACCCCGTCCTCGCTCGCGAGCGTCGTCGCGGATTCGGCCAGGGCCTCCTCGGCCCGCCCGGCCTGCTCCTGGATCTGGGCCACGCGGGCGTCCAGCTCCTTCATGATCTCTTCAGGGGTGCGCATCGTCTTCCTTCGCCGTTGCTGGGCCTGATGGTGCAGTTGTCAAGCTAGCCAACGAGAATGAACCTCTGATGTCGTGTTTCTGAACAGGACGCGGCGGGGGTCAGCGGGCGCGGTGCAGTTCGGCGAGGAGCTCCGGTCCGGTCCAGTCGCGGCGACCGCCCCGCTCGGCGGCGTGCACGAGCTCGGTGAGGCGGCGGTTGGCGGGCGCCGCGAGGCCGTGCGCTGCGGCCAGGGCGTCGATCTCGCCGTTCAGATAGTCCACTTCGGTCGGACGGCCCGCTTCGAGGTCGTCCCAGGTGGAGGACCGGGCGTGCGGGTCCATGGCGAGCATCCGCGCGGCGGCGCGGGTGAACAGCGGGTCGGGCAGGCCCAGGAGCGCGGGGAGCAGGCGCGGGTCGAGCCCGGCGGTCTTCGCCGGGCGGATGGCGGCCGCTTTGTAGGCGGCGAGGGCTTCGCGCTGGGCGAGGGCGAGGCAGCGGCGGTAGGCGCGCTGGGAGAGCTCGGTCTTGAGCGGCAGGCCCGAGAGGGCGTTGATGGCGTTGTTGAGGTTGAGCAGGAGCTTCGCGGCCTGGACGCCGCGGAGGTCGGCCTCGCGGGCGAGGGCGAGCCCGGCCCGCGCGAACGCCGGGGCGAACGCGTCGAGCGCGGGGTGGTCCTGGACGGCCAGGTCGCCGTCGGTGCCCTGGTGGAAGCGGCCTTCGCCGGTGCGGACGACGTTGAAGGCGACGCTCCCCGCGAGCACGGTCGCCTCCGGGAGGTGCTCGCTGAGGACGGCGGCGTTCCGCAGCCCGTTCTGGAGGCTCACCACGACCGCGCCGGGCGCGAGGTGCGGGGCGAGCGCCGCGGCGGCCTCGGCGGTCGCGGCGGACTTCACGGCGACGAGCACGAGGCCGGCCCCGGCGGCGGCCTCCGGCCCGGTCGCGTACTTGGGGGCGTCGAGGCGCGCTGTAGTGCCGTGCAGATCGGTGAGGGTGAACCCGTGCGCGGCGGCCTCGTCCGCGAGCCGCCGCCGGCCGACGAAGACGACCTCGGCACCGGCCGCCGCGAGCCTGCCGCCGACATAGCAGCCGATGCTCCCGGCACCGAAGACGCAGATCATCCCCGGATGCTACTGCCGTTCAGCGGCCTGGGCGAGGGGCGGCGATGCCGTCTTTTCCGGCCGAATCGTTTCGGGATCGACATCGCTCGTTCAATATGGGGTCATGGGATGACCCCCCTGGCCAGGTGCAATACTCCTCACATATCGCTCGAATCCCTCGGCGCAGAAACTGGAGAGCCGCACATGACCGTCAACCGCAGAACCCTTCTGGGAGCATCGGCCGCCGCGGGGGCGGCCGCTGCCGTCGCCGCCGCCTCGCCCGCCGAGGCCAAGCGCGCCAAGCGCTACTCCTTCACCGTGATGGGCACGACCGACCTCCACGGCAACGTCTTCAACTGGGACTACTTCGCCGACAAGGAGTACGCCGACGCCGCCGGCAACACCCGCGGCATCGCCCGCATCGCCACCCTCGTCAAGCAGGTCCGCGAAGCCAAGGGCCGCAAGAACACCCTCCTCATCGACTCCGGCGACACCATCCAGGGCACGCCCCTCGCGTACTACTACGCGCGCGTCGACCCCATCGCCGCCGAGGCCGGGCCCGTCCACCCGATGGCCCAGTCCATGAACGAGATCGGCTACGACGCCGCCGCCCTCGGCAACCACGAGTTCAACTACGGCCTCGACACCCTCCGCAAGTTCGAGTCGCAGCTCGAGTTCCCTCTTCTCGGCGCCAACACCATCGACGTCGAGACCGGCAGGCCCGCCTTCCCGCCGTACCACATGGTCCGCATGCGCACCGGCTGCGGCAAGGACGTCAAGGTCGCCATCCTCGGCCTCTGCACCCCCGGCGTCTCCATCTGGGACAAGGCCTACGTCGACGGCGTCCTGGAGTTCCCGAGCCTGGAGTCCGAGGCCGCCCACTGGGTGCCCAGGCTCAAGGAGATGGGCGCGGACGTCGTCGTCATCTCCGCGCACTCCGGCACCTCCGGCAAGTCCGCCTACGACACCGCCACCGGCCTCGGCGTCGAGAACGCCTCCGTCCTCGTCGCCCAGCAGGTCAGCGGTATCGACGCGATCCTCGTCGGCCACGCCCACGTCGAGATCGAGGAGCTGCGCGTCGCCGACCCCGACGGTCACGAAGTCGTCCTCTCCAACCCCCTCTGCTACGGCCAGCGCCTCACCCTCTTCGACTTCGAACTGGTCCTCGAGAAGGGCAAGTGGACCGTCGAGTCCGTCAAGGCCTCCATCCTCAACTCCAATGAGGTCGAGGAGGACGAGCGCATCGCCCAGATCCTCTCGGACGAGCACAACGAGGTCGTCACCTACGTCAACCAGGTCGTCGCCGAGCAGGCCGTGGTCAAGCTGACCACCGCCGAGGCCCGCTACAAGGACGAGCCGATCATCGACCTCATCGCGAAGGTCCAGGAGGACACGGTCACGACCGCACTCGCGGGCACCGAGTACGCGGGCCTGCCGGTGATCGCGCAGGCCTCGCCCTTCTCGCGCACCGCGGAGCTCCCGGCCGCGAACGTGAAGATCAAGGACCTCTCGGGCCTGTACATCTACGACAACACGCTGGTCGCGAAGCTCATGACCGGCGCGCAGGTCCGGGCGTACCTCGAGTACTCGGCGCAGTACTTCGTCCAGACCCCGGCGGGCGCCGAGGTCGTCGTGGACACGGCCGCGAAGACGGACAACATCACCGGCGCCGAGGGCCGGCCGGACTACAACTACGACTACGTCTCGGGCCTGTCCTACGAGATCGACATCGCAAAGCCGGTCGGCTCGCGCATCGCGAACCTCAAGTACCAGGGCGCGGACCTGGCCGACGACCAGCGGTTCGTCATGGCGGTCAACAACTACCGGGCCAACGGCGGCGGGAACTTCCCGCACGTGGCCGCGGCCCAGGAGCTGTGGAGCGAGTCGATCGAGATCCGCACCCGCATCATCGAGTGGGTGACCGCGAAGGGCCGCCTCGACCCGGCCGACTTCGCCGCGGCCGAGTGGGTCCTGACCCGCGAGGGCACGCCCGTCTTCTAAGGGACGCAGACAGTGCGGCGCCGCGGCCGCAGGGGCGCGGCGCCGGGCCCGCGGCAGCCCCGCGCGACGGCCGGTCGCGCCGCCGGCGGGCCGGGG
>NZ_JAPZVR010000002.1:169462-229024 GCF_027622855.1 Glycomyces algeriensis
GGGGCCTCCCCCCGCCGGCCCCCCCCCTTTTCAAAGGGCCCCCCCCCGGGGGGCCCCCGCCCCCCCCGGCCCGCGCCCCCGTCCGCGCTGCAGCCCCGCGCAAAGGCCTGTCGCCGCGCAGGCGGGACGTGGCAGTATTGCGGTCACGGGGCGGCTTGCCGTCCGACTAGTTGATGAAACCCAATACGCCCCAGGAGTGCACATGGACTTTCGGGAAGAGGCCGCCGCGATCGCGCCCGAGCTGATCGCGCTGCGCCGCGAACTGCACCGGATCCCCGAGATCGGGCTCGAACTTCCGAAGACGCAGGCGGCCGTGCTCGCGGCCCTGGAAGGCCTGCCGCTGGAGATCACCCTCGGCCGCACCTCGACCTCGGTCACGGCGGTGCTGCGCGGCGGGAAGCCGGGCCCGGTCGTGCTGCTGCGCGGCGACATGGACGCGCTGCCCGTGACCGAGGAGACGGGCGTGGCTTACACGTCCGAGCACGTGGGCACCATGCACGCGTGCGGCCACGACCTGCACACGGCCGGACTCGTGGGCGCGGCGCGGCTGCTGTCCGCGCACCAGGCCGAGCTGGCCGGTGACGTCGTGTTCATGTTCCAGCCGGGCGAGGAGGGCCATGACGGCGCCGGCCACATGATCGCCGAGGGCGTGCTGGAGGCGGCGGGCCGCAAGGCCGATGCCGCCTACGGGCTGCACGTCATCTCGGACATGATGCCGCGCGGGGTGTTCACGACGAAGCCGGGGCCGATGATGGCCGCGTCGTCGGGGCTGTTCGTGGACGTGCGCGGCAAGGGCGGGCACGGCTCGCGCCCGCACGCGACGCTCGACCCGATCCCGGTGGCCGCGGAGATCGTCACGGCGCTGCAGACGCTGGTGACGCGCCGGTTCTCGACGTTCGAGCCGATCGTCATCACCGTGGGCACGTTCCATGCGGGGACGCGGCACAACATCATCCCGGACAACGCGAAGTTCGAGGCGACGATCCGCACGTTCTCGGCCGAGGCGCTCGACCAGGTCGAGAAGGAGTCGGTGAAGCTCGCCGAGGACATCGCGACCGCGCACGGCCTCACGGCCGACGTGCGGTTCGACCGCGAGTACCCGGCCACGGTGAACGACGCGGACGAGGCGGCGTTCGTGGAGGCGACCGTCAAGGACTTGTACGGCGAGGCGCGGTACACGGAGATGCCGTTCCCGGTCATGGGTTCGGAGGACTTCTCGCGGGTGCTCGAGGCCGTGCCGGGCAGCTACATGTTCTACGGCGCGACCATCCAGGACGACCCGGACGACGGGGCGTCCAACCACTCCCCGCGGGCGGCCTTCGACGACAGCGTCCTCGCCGACGGCGCGGCCCTCCTGGCGGAACTCGCCGTGCGGCGCATGGCCCGCGGCTAGGGCCTGTCCTGTGAATCAGACCGGTCGTTATCCGGCCCGTTCACCCGCTCGCTGCGTTGTCGGCCCTCCGAATACAACACCGGTATTCGGAAGGCCTTCCGCGGTCTCGGCGACGCTTGCGAGCCGTCAATCGGTGGAGCGAGCGAACAAACGGACTCGGATACCGCCGCTCCCTGATTCACAGGACAGGCCCTAGCGGGACACGAAGCGCGAACAACGAAGAGGAGGTGAGGGCGGCCCGCAAAGCGGGCCGCTCTCACACGGTTCCTGTCCGGGGTGTTCCCACTGCACCCGGCGTCGGCCGAAGCACCCGCCCCTGCACGCCGTTCGCTTCGCGGCCCCCGCCCGACGCGATCCCGATCGGGTGAAACCCAGGCCCCGGACCGCGTTCTCACCGGTGTTCTGTCGGACCCGGGTGCCACGCTCGAGCCGAGTCCGCGCGTCCCCTCTGGGTGGGTGGGGGTTAGGGACGGTAAGCGGCCTTCAGCTATGCGCACGAGCTCGCCGATCTCCAGGGCCGACCAGACCGCGCCGTCCGGGGCGATCGCGATGCCGTGCGGCTCACTGGCTTCGACCGGCAGGTCGTGGCCGGTGAGGTTCCCGTCCGCGTCCACCCGGCCGATCCGGTTGCCGCCCCATTCGGTGAACCAGCAGCCGCCCTCGGCGTCGGCGACCACCGCGTGCGGCTTCGCGCCTTCGCTCAGCGCGATCGCCGTGACCGTGCCGTCCGCGTCGAGGTGCCCGATGCGGTCGCCCATGATGTCGGCGAACCACACCCCGCTCGCCCCGGCCGCGATGCCGACCGGCGCGGCCCCCTGCAGCGCAAGGGGGATCACCGCCACCGCGCCGTCGCCGTCCACCCGCCCGACCGAGGCCGCGGCGTTGAGCGTGAACCACAGGTCGCCGGTGGGCGCGAGCGCGATGGCGGAGGGGAAGCCGCCTTGGTGCGGGATCGCGAACCGCGAGAGCGCCCCGTCCGGACCGATGCGTCCGATGTGGTCGGTGGCGCTCTCGGTGAACCACACCGACCCGGTGCGGTCGACCGCGATGCCGTACGGCCCCGCGCCCTCGGCCAGCTGCACCTCGCTCAGTTCGCCGTCGGCGCCGACGCGGCCGATCCTGTCGGCCTTGAACTCGCTGAACCAGGCCGCGCCGTCGGGCGCGACGGCGATGACCGTCGGCTGCGACCCCTCATCGAGCTCCCAGTAGACCGGCTCGCCGCCCTCAGGGCCGATGCGGCCCACCCGGCCGCCCTCGGCCACCGTGAACCAGGTCGTGCCGTCCGCCGCGAACGCGATCCCGTACGCGCCCTTGGCCACTGCGATGGTCTCCAACACTCGGTCTCCCTTCGTCGTCGTTACTCCGTACATTGTACAACATTATTTGGCGCGAAAAAAGCGGCCGGCGAGATCACCCCGCCGGCCGCCGCAGCGATGCGGGGCCTAGTGCTCGAGCTCGGCGACGACGCGGTCGACGATCCGATCAGGAGTCGCGGTCACGTCGACGGTGGTGCCGTCCTCGTCGGCACCGAGGGGCTCCAAGGCGGCGAACTGGGAGGCGAGCAGGCTGGGCGGCATGAAGTGCCCGCTGCGGGAGGCCAGCCGCTCGGCGATGACCTCCTGCGTGCCGTGGAGGTGGACGAAGTGGACGCGGGCGCTCGCACCGCGCAGCACGTCCCGGTACTCGCGCTTGAGCGCCGAGCAGGTGACGACGGTGCCCTGACCCGCCTTGTCCTGCTTGCTGATCCAGTCCCGGAGCGTCCGCAGCCACGGCCCCCGGTCGGCGTCGGTGAGCGGGATCCCGGCGGTCATCTTGGCGATGTTCGCCTCCGGGTGGAACTCGTCGGCCTCGGCCATGGGCCAGCCGAGCCGGTCGGCCAGGAGCCGCGCCACCGTGCTCTTGCCCGAGCCCGAGACCCCCATGACCACCAAGCAGGTAGTCGCCATGGACCCCTCCTCTTCGAAAGGCGCACCGCCGAAGGGCGGCGCATGATTGAACGGAAAGGTAACACCAATTGCACCACCCTGCCAACACGGACCGTATAGGATTCGTGCATGGGCGACAGTCACGGGGATGCAACGCACCCGCACCACCGGTTCCGGGCGGCCGCGTGATCGAGCGGCGCAACCGGTCCGGTGCCGGCCTCCACGACCCCATCCTCGAGAAGCTCGGGATGGAGATCGCCGCCGGCGAGCTCCCGGCCGGACACGTCCTCACCCTCGACGGGATCCAGGAGCGGTTCAGCGTCTCCCGCACCGTCGCCCGCGAGGCCATGCGCATCCTCGAGTCCATGGGCCTCGTCGAGTCCCGCCGCCGCGTCGGGATCACCGTGCGCCCCATCGCCGACTGGAACGTCTTCGACCCCAAGGTCATCTGGTGGCGCCTCTCCGGCCCCGACCGCGGCGCCCAGCTGCGCACCCTCACCGAGCTCCGCATCGCCGTCGAGCCCCTCGCCGCCGGCGCCGCCGCCCGCGCCGCCACCGCCGCCCAGCGGGCGCGCGTGGTCGAGCTCGCCGCCCTCCTGCGCACCCTCGGCGAAGCGGCCGACCTGGCCGAGTTCATGGAGCGCGACGTCGAGTTCCACGAACTCCTCCTGCAGGCCAGCGGGAACGAGATGTTCGGCGCGCTCGCCGAAGTGGTCGCCGCGGTCCTGCGCGGGCGCACCCAGCTCGGGCTCATGCCCCACAAGCCGGTCCCCGAGGCCATGGACCTGCACGACGCGGTCGCCGCGGCGATCGCGGAGGGGCGCTGCGCCGAGGCCGAGACCGCCATGCGGGCCCTCCTGGTCGAGGTCCGCACCGCGATGCTCCCGGGATTAGTCCCCTGGTCGCCGCGCGACCCGCCGCCATGGTCCACAACGCTATGGCGCCTTATGTCATGTGATCCGCCTTTGTGGGTACCCCGTTGCTGCGCGCGACGATTCCCTTCGTGCGCATTGCCACACCCGACCGCTTGCAACTTGCTGTAGTACATCACGCGTCACATACCCAGAGAGGTATCCACGACACCCGGACAGCAAGCAGCACACCGAGACCAACCGCGAACCCTTGTGGGGCATGCACCCCCTGCGCAGGAGACTCGCCCGTCCGACCGAACCGTATTTGGGCGGCGACACGGCGTTTCTCCTGGTCTGACCAGTGAAGCACGGTCAGTAACCGCATAGCATGTGCCACAACACCGCCCCGGCCCACAAGGCCGCGACACCACCGCAGATCGGACCAGCCATGCCCGAGTTCGCACCTGTGCGATTGCCGCACTACGACGGCCTAGGCCCGCATTCGCTCCTCGCCGATGTCGCCGCCTGGACCGGCTCCGAGCCGATGCACCGGCTCCTCGCCCTCTTCGGCGGCAGCCTCCCCGGCACCGGCACCGCCGAGGACCTCGCGTACCTCGAGGCCTTCTCGGCCGACCACTGGGACTTCCGGGCCGGCCGCGAACGGCACGAGACCGCGCCCCAGCCGCTCACCCCCGCGCACGAGCACTTCGCCACCGAAGCGGCCCTCGCACTCGGCCTCGGCGCCGCGGCCACCCCGCGCCTCGCGCACTACACGCACGTCCTGGTCCTCGGCGGCCTCGTCGCCTCCTGCCTCTTCCGCACCCGCTTCGCCGCCGAGCTCCTCGCGAGCGGCACCGGCGCGGACCACGTGACCGGCGTGGGCGGCTTCCGGCCGCTCGGCGGCGCCGACCTGGAGTCCGCGGCCCTCAGCGGCATCGACTGCGGCGGTTACGAAGTGGACGCCATCGAGGCGAGCCTCAAGCGCGCCTTCAGCCTCGCCGGCGACCCGCTCGTCGACGAGGGCGGCGACCCGCTCCTGGACCCCGGCCGGGCATGGAAGGTCGCGACGTACACGGCCGGACCGACCACCGTCCGGGCCGTCGCCGCCCCCTCCTCGCAGCCCGGCCGCCGCCGCGCCGACACCGTGGACACCTGCCGGTTCTGGGCCGACCGCGTCGTCGAACTCACCCCCGGCGACAGCGTCCTCGTCGTCACCTCCGCGCCCTACACCGCGTTCCAGCACTGCGACGCGATCACCCACATGGGACTCCCCTACGGCTGCACCGTCGACACCGTCGGCGTCGACCCCGCCACCCTCCCCGAGCCGCACTTCCGCAAGCAGCACACCGCGAGCGGCTACCTCCAGGAGGTCCGCTCGGCCATCCGCTCCATGCGCCGGCTCTACCACACCGCCTACGCCACGGCCCAGACCCCGATCCGGCCCGTCGAATCCGCGGCCGGCCGGCGTTTAACCCCCGACCGCCCGGCCAGGCGGACCGACCGGCGCCGTGGCTGAGCCGCGGGACCGGTGATTTCACCGATGCGCACGCCCCTGATACCAGGGGATATTTACGTCCATCACTTGATGAGTCACGTCAAGGAGGACGCACAATGGACTCAAGCCTCACCCGCAGGCGCACTTCGATCGCCGCACTGCTCGCGGCGGTCCTCGCCGCGATCATCGGTCTCGGCGCCACCGCCGCCCCGGCGGCCGCCCAGAACCCGTACCAGCGCGGCCCCAACCCCACCGAATCGAGCATCGAAGCCCTCCGCGGCTCCTACTCGACGTCGAGCACCAGCGTCTCCTCGCTCGTGGTCGGCTTCGGCGGCGGCACGATCTACTACCCGACGACCACTTCGGACGGCACCTTCGGCGGGGTCGTCATCGCCCCCGGCTTCACCGCCTACGAGTCGTCGATCGCCTGGCTCGGCCCCCGCCTCGCCTCGCAGGGCTTCGTGGTCTTCACCATCGACACCAACACCACGCTCGACCAGCCGGGCCAGCGCGCCGACCAGATCCAGGCGGCACTGGACTACCTCACCGAGAGCAGCACCGTGCGCAGCCGGGTGGACGCCGACCGCCTCGCGGTCATGGGCCACTCGATGGGCGGCGGCGGCTCCCTGGAGGCGGCCCGCGACAACCCGGACATCAAGGCCAGCATCCCGATGACCCCGTGGCACACCACGAAGAGCTGGTCCACGCTCTCGACGCCGACCCTGATCTTCGGGGCCGAGTCGGACACCGTGGCGCCGGTCGGCTCGCACTCGGAGCCGTTCTACTCCTCGATCCCCAGCAGCGGGAACGACAAGATGTACGTCGAGCTGAACGGGGCCTCGCACTTCGCCCCGAACTCCGCGAACACCACGATCGCGAAGTACTCGATCTCCTGGCTCAAGCGCTTCGTCGACGACGACACGCGGTTCGACCAGTTCCTGTGCCCGCTCCCGAACGAGTCCGCCGTGGAGGAGGCCCGCGGCACCTGCCCGCTCGGCTGATCCGAGACAGCGCCTCGGGCGGCGGCCTTCACGGGCCGCCGCCCGATCGGCGTCATCCGATTGGCACCGTCCCGCCCCTTTAAACCGACCGGTCGGTTTTGTACGATGAGAGGATGGGACGGAGCGCACTGCGGCACCCCGACCGGGCCGCAGCGCCCGCACGGAGGTCCCACCTCGCCGCCACGGTCCGCCGCCTCGACGACGGCAGCCTCGCGCTCATCGTCGCCCCCACCGACGCGCACCTGCTCCAGGACGCCGACCGCTCGGGCGCGACCCTCACCGTCCAGGTCGCCCGCGACTCCATCGAGGACGCCGCCCGGGCCGCACTCGCCGCCGGGTCCCGGACCCTCGCCGCCGGTCCCCTCGGCGACGCGTACGCGACCTTCGTCCAGGCCGCGGCGCTCGCCGCCGAGACCGCGCCCGCCCTCGCGGTCACCGCGATCACCGCCGCCGCCGGGGCCGCCTGGTCGGCGGGCGACCGGCGGGCCTGCGCCGGCGCGCTCGCCGCCGCCCGGCGCGCCCTCGAACCCCATGCGGACAACGCGTTCGCCCGTCTCCTCGAGCCTCACACCGACAAGGCATCCGCTCCGCTCCCGGAACCCCACGCGGGCAGCGCGTTCGCCCCGCTCCTGGACTACCTCGCCGGACTCCGCGGCCTCGTCGAAGCGACCCCGGGCGCGGCCCTCTCCCCGCTCGGGCGGGTCCTGGCCCGCGCCGACGAGGACGACGCCCCCGACACCCTGCACCGCGCCGCGGTGGCCGCACTGCTGCTCGGCGACGCCCCCGCCTCGGCCCGGATCGGCATGCGCGCCTTGGCCGCCGCACGCAGCCGGGGCCGCGAGGACCTGATCCCCCAAGCCCTCGAATACCTCGCGTACGCCGAACTGCGCGCCGGCCGCCACGCCCCCGCCAGGGCCCACGCGCTCGAGGGCCTCACCGCCGCAATGCAGGGCGGCCGCGTCAACACCGCCGCCCACCACCGGGCGGTCCTCGCCCTCGCCGCCTCGGTCGAAGGCGACTTCACCGAGGTCGAGACCCAAGCGGCGCAAGCGCTCGCGGTCGCGCGGAGGCACCGGCTCGCGCAGACCGGCACGCTCGCCGAATGGGCGCTCGCCAGGGCCGACCTGAGCCGCGGCAGGCCGGAGGCCGCAGCTTCGCGCCTCCAGGCCCTCGTCCGCCCCGGAGGCGGCCATTTCGCGGTCCGGCCGCTGCTCATGCCGTGCTTCATCGAGGCCGCGGTCCTCGCGGGCCGCCCCGAGGAGGCGCGCCCGGTCGCCGACGAGCTGCGCCTGTGGGCCGGGTTCGGCATCGACCACGGGGCGTTCGCCGCACTGGCCCGGTGCCAGGCGCTACTGGACGGCGACGGCGCGGACGCGCACTTCCGGCGGTCGCTCCAGCTCCACCCGGTCGACGGCGGCGACTTCGAACGTGCCCGCACCCTGCTGCTCTACGGCAAGTGGCTCCGGCGGCGCCGCCAACCGGGCAGGGCGCGGGCGGTGCTGCGCGACGCCCTGCACGGCTTCGAGCGCTGCGGCGCGGCGGGCTGGGTGCTGCAGGCGAACGAGGAGCTGCGGGCCACGGGCGAGCAGCCGAGGGAACCGGCGCGACCGGCCGCTCCGGGCGGCGAAGGACTCGCGGGGCTCACCCCGCATCAGCGGCGCATCGCCGGCCTCGTCGCGACCGGTGCCACCAACCGCGAAGTGGCGCAGACGCTCTCATTGAGCGTCCGCACGGTCGACCACCACCTGCGGAACATCTTCGCCGCCTTGGGCGTGCGCTCCCGAGTGGAACTGGCGAGGCTGGTCCCCCGGTCGTAGCGGCCCGGAATCGCAGCCGCCCTCGGCATCCCGGCCGTCCAGGTCGGCCCCGACGACGCCGGCAGGCCCACGCTCCTGGTACTCGCGGCCGGACTCATCCGCTCGAACCGGACGGCCTCGCCGCGTCGAGCGCATCGCCGCGCGCCAGGGCGAAACTCCCGGAAATGACCGAGCGGCCCAATGCTGGGTTGCCTACCAGCGGCCGCCGGCCGTCGCATTCTCGCGCAGGCCTTCAAGCAAAAGCGACTACCTCGAGGTCGATATATCATGAAAAACACCGATGCAAAAGGGACGGCGGAGCCGGACCGCCTGGGGACGGTGCCGGCTCCGCCGATGGGGACCGCTCAGTGCGGGGCTCAGCCGCCGTTGGCGAGGAACCTCGTGTAGGCGGGAATGGTCAGGAACGTCGGGTACGCCTCCCCCAGCGCGCATTCGGTGAAGACCGCGAGCGCGTCGTCGAAGCGGTCGCCCTCGAAGCGCTCCATGCGCTCGAACTCGTCCTTGAGCAGCCGCTCGACCCAGCCGCGCGTCACCGTCCTGCCGTCGTCCGTGGTCGACCCGGCGTTGATCCACTGCCAGATCTGCGAGCGCGAGATCTCGGCGGTCGCGGCGTCCTCCATGAGGTTGTTGATCGCCGCCGCGCCGATGCCGCGCAGCCACGACTCGATGTACCGCACGCCGACCTCGAGGTTCTTGCGGATGCCGGCCTCGGTGATCTCACCGGGAGTTCCGGCGACGTCGAGCAGGGCCGCCGCGTTCGGCACGACGTCCTCGCGCAGCTTGTCGATCTGGTTCGGCAGGCCGCCGAGGGTCTCGTCGAAGACCGCCATGGCCACGGGCACCAGGTCGGGGTGGGCCACCCAGGAGCCGTCGAAGCCGTCGTCGGCCTCGCGGTTCTTGTCGGCCCGCACCTTCTCCAGCGCGATCGCGTTCGCCTCGGCGTCCTTGCGGCTGGGGATGAACGCGGCCATGCCGCCGATCGCCGAGGCGCTGCGCCGGTGGCAGGTGCGCACGAGCAGTTCGGTGTAGGCGCGCATGAACGGCGCGGTCATGGTCACCTGGTCCCGGTCGGGCAGCACGAAGCGCGGTCCGCGCTCGCGGAAGTTCTTGATGACCGAGAAGATGTAGTCCCAGCGCCCGGCGTTCAGCCCGGAGGAGTGGTGGCGCAGTTCGTACAGGATCTCCTCCATCTCGAACGCGGCGGTGATCGTCTCGATGAGCACCGTGGCGCGGATCGTCCCCTGCGGCACGCCGAGGAGGTCCTGGGCCATGATGAACACGTCGTTCCACAGCCGCGCCTCGAGGTGCGACTCCAGCTTCGGCAGGTAGAAGTACGGGCCGCGGCCCAGCTCGATCAGCCGGTGCGCGTTGTGGAAGAAGTACAGCCCGAAGTCCACCAGGGAGCCCGCGACGGGGACCCCGTCGACCCGCACGTGCAGCTCGGCGAGGTGCCAGCCGCGCGGGCGCACGATGATCGTGGGCAGGTCGGTGAGCGCCTCCCCCTTGAGCCGGTACTCCTTGCCCTGGGGGCTGGTGAAGTCGATGCGCCGCTCTATCGCGTCGCGCAGGTTCACCTGGGAGTCGATCACGTTGTGCCAGTTGGGCGTCGAGGAGTCCTCGAGGTCGGCCATCCAGCATTTCGCGCCCGAGTTGAGGGCGTTGATCGTCATCTTGCGGTCGCAGGGGCCGGTGATCTCGACGCGGCGGTCCTCCAGGCCCGGGGCGAGGGTGGCGACGCTCCAGGAGAAGTCGTCGCGCACGTCCTGCGTCTCGGGCAGGAAGCCGGGGTCGACGCCGTTGCCGATCTTGATGCGGCGCGCCTGGCGCAGTTGCAGCAGCTCCTGGCGGCGGGGCGCGAACGCCCGGTGGAGGGCGGCGACGAACGCCAGCGCCTCCGGGGTCAGGATCTCGTCCTGGCGGTCGACGGCGGGCCCGTTGACCGCGATGCCCGTGTCGTCACGAGTCTCGGTTGTGGTGACCACGTGGTTCTCCTCATGTGGCAGTGCGGGAGCCGGCGCGGGCCGGCTCGCCGCAGCGGACAGGTCGCAGGGCAGCTAGTGGAATTGTCCCGCCTCGGTGGAGCCCGCGAGCGCGAGCGTCTCACTTTGGGGGTTGAGGGCCTGGGTGACGCGGTCGAAGTAGCCGGTGCCGACCTCGCGCTGGTGCTTGGTGGCGGTGTACCCGCGCGACTCGGCCTCGAACTCGCGCTCCTGGAGGTCCACGTAGGCGGTCATGCCTTCGCGGGCGTAGCCGTGGGCGAGGTCGAACATGGAGTGGTTGAGGGCGTGGAAGCCGGCCAGCGTGATGAACTGGAAGGTGAAGCCCATGGAGCCGAGTTCGCGCTGGAACTTGGCGATGGTGTCGTCGTCCAGGTGGCGCTTCCAGTTGAAGGACGGCGAGCAGTTGTAGGCGAGCATCTGGTCGGGATGCTCGGCCTTGACGGCTTCGGCGAACGTGCGGGCGGCGTCGAGGTCCGGTGTGCCGGTCTCCATCCACAGCAGGTCCGCGTAGGGCGCGTAGGCGTTGGCGCGGGCGATGCACGATTCGATGCCGCCGCGCACCCGGTAGTACCCCTCGGGGGTGCGGTCGCCGGTGATGAACGGGCGGTCCCGTTCGTCCACATCGGAGGTGAGCAGCGTGGCGGCCTCGGCGTCGGTGCGGGCGATGATGAGCGTCGGGACGCCCTCGACGTCGGCGGCGAGCCGGGCGGCGTTGAGGGTCCTGACGTGCTGCGAGGTCGGGATGAGGACCTTGCCGCCGAGGTGGCCGCACTTCTTCTCGGAGGCGAGCTGGTCCTCCCAGTGCACGGCCGCCGCGCCGGCCCCGATCATGGCCTTCATGAGCTCGAAGGCGTTGAGCGGGCCGCCGAAGCCGGCTTCGGCGTCGGCGACGATGGGCACGAGCCAGTCCTCGACGCTCTGGATCCCCTCGGCGGCCTCGATCTGGTCGGCGCGCATGAGGGCGTTGTTGATGCGGCGCACCACCTGCGGGACCGAGTTGGCCGGGTAGAGCGACTGGTCGGGGTAGGTCTGGGCGGCGAGGTTCGCGTCGGCGGCGACCTGCCAGCCGGAGAGGTAGATGGCGTGGAGGCCGGCCTTGACCTGCTGGACGGCCTGGCCGCCGGTCATGGCGCCGAGCGCGTGGGTGTACCCGCCGGTGGCGGCGTCCTCGGTGAGCCGGGACCAGAGGCGCTCGGCGCCGCGGCGGGCGAGGGTGTGCTCTTCGGTGACGCGGCCGCGGAGGCGGACCACTTCGGCGGCGGTGTAGTCGCGCTCGGTGCGGGCCCAGCGCGGGTCGGCGGCCCATTCCTGGGCGAGCCGTTCGGCGGCGCGGTCGAAGTCGTCTTCGCGGTCGCGGTTCATGTCGTTCATCGTCGGCTCCGAGCATTCGGGGCCGCAGTTGCGGCCATTACTTGCAGGTAACAACAATCTTTCACTCGTGTCCACGCCTGAGTAGCCGTTTGCGGTGGAAAGATCGTCAGTTCTTCGCAATACTGGGAAAATGACGAACCTGCCCGCGAACCCCTCAGGCCCAGGCGCGGCCCCCGCCCAGAGCAGCGCCGGTGGCAGCGGTAACCAGCCCGCCTCCTCGCGTCTCCAGGGCGCCCGCGCCGCCGCGAAGAACGGCGTTTCCGCCGATCCGGGCGCCGCCCGCCGCCCCTGGGGGGCGGGCGAGGCCGCCGAACTGGCCGCCGACGACACGCGGGTGGACCTCATCAGCCTCGGCAAGCAGATCCGCCACCTGCGCAAGCAGCGCGAGATGAGCCTCGACGACCTGGGCTCGGCCGTCGGCTCCGCCGCCTCGCAGCTCTCGCTGATCGAGAACGGCAAGAAGGAGCCGAAGCTCTCGATGCTGCGGGCCCTGGCCCGCGCCCTCGGCGTCTCCTCGGACGAACTGCTCGGCGCCGAGCCGCCCAACCGCCGCGTCGCGTTGGAGATCGCGCTCGAGCGCGCCCAGCGGAGCGCCCAGTACCGGGCGCTCGGCCTACCGAACGTGAAGCCCTCAGGGCGCACCCCCACCGAGATCCTCGAGGCGCTCGTCGGTCTGCACCGTGAAGTCGAACGCCAGGTCAACCTTCACACTGCCACACCGGAGGAGGCCCGGAGGGCCAATACGGAGCTGCGCCGGCGCATGCGGGACAAGGACAACTACTTCGGCGACATCGAGGCCGAGGCCAGGACCCTCCTCGCGGGCGTCGACTACGCCGGCGGGCCGCTCTCGCAGCACCAGATCGCCGACCTCGCCGCGTACCTGCGGTTCACGCTGCACCATGTGGACGACCTGCCGCACTCCACCCGCTCGGTCACCGACCTCAAGCACCGCCGGATCTACCTGACGCAGGTCGGCACCGGCTCCCACGACCCCCGCACCGTCCTGCTCCAGGCCCTGGCGAGCCATGTGCTGCAGCACGAGGTCCCGCGCACGTACCTGGAGTTCCTGGGCCAGCGCGTGGCGACGAACTACCTCGCCGCCGCGCTGCTCATCCCCGAGTCGAGCGCCGTGGCGTTCCTGCGACAGTCGATGACGGGCAAGGAGATCGCGGTCGAGGACCTGCGCGACAACTTCGCGGTGTCCTATGAGGCGGCGGCGCACCGCTTCACCAACCTGGCCACCCACCACCTGGGGATCAGGACCCACTTCCAGAAGGTCCACAAGTCCGGGATCATCTTCAAGGCCTACGAGAACGACGACGTGGCGTTCCCGGCCGACCCGACCGGCGCCATCGAGGGGCAGCCGATCTGCCGCTACTGGACGAGCCGCCAGGTGTTCGACGTGCCCGACAAGTTCAACGCCTTCAACCAGTACACGGACACGGCGACGGGCACCTACTGGTGCACCGCCCGCACCGAGCGCAGCGCGGACGGCCTCTTCTCGCTGAGCATCGGCGTCCCGTACGAGTCGGCGAAGTGGTTCCGCGGCAAGGAGACCAAGGCCCGCTCGGTCTCCAAGTGCCCGGACCCGGACTGCTGCCGCAACCCGCCGCGGTCCCTCGCCGACGCCTGGTCGGGCCAGGCCTGGCCCACCGCCCGCGCCGCCAGCTCCCAGCTCGCCGCCATGCCCCTGGGCTCCTTCCCCGGCGTCGACGAGACCGAGGTCTACCAGTTCCTGGAACGCCATTCGAAGGAGTAACCGCGGGTCGGAAAGGGGTTTCCTGCGTTGCCGGGCGTGCTGGCACACTTGCGGGCATGGCCTCCTCCCCTGACCGCGTCGCGCTGCTCTCGGACATCCACGGCAACCTCACCGCGTTCCAGGCGGTCCTCGACGACCTCGACTCGCGCGGCGTCACGCGGATCTTCAACCTGGGCGACACGATCGGCAAGGGCCCGCGCGGCGCCGAATGCGTGGACCTCTCCCGCGAGCACTGCGAGGTGCACGTCCAGGGCAACTGGGAGGCCACGATGTGCGCGCCGGACCGCGTACCCGAGGGCGACCCGTTCGACTGGTGGCACGACCGGCTCGGCGAGGGGCGGCGCAAATGGCTGCGGGACCTGCCGTTCAGCCACGACTTCCTTATGAGCGGCAAGCGCATCCGGGTCTTTCACGCGTCCGCGAAGAGCGTCTTCCACCGCGTGTTCTGCGACCACGACGAGGCCGAGTTCCTCGGCATGTTCGCCAACACCGAGGCGACAGGAAGCGGACCCGTGCCGGACGTGGTGGCCTACGGCGACATCCACGACCCGTACCTGGAGAACGACCTCGGCCGCACCCTCGTCAACGTCGGGAGCGTCGGCAACTGCCTCGGCGACCCGACACCGTCCTATGTGGTGCTCGAAGGCGTCTCCGGGAGCGCGGCGCCGGGTCCGTTCTCCGTGCAGTTCGTGCGCGTCCCCTACGACGTCGAGGCCGAGCTGGCCGTGACCCGCGCGCTCGCGATGCCCTCGGCCGAGTACTGGGAGGGCGAGCTGCGCACCGGGCTGTACCGGGCGAACCAGCGCGACGGCCGTCCGGCCGCCTACCACCGGCACCGCGGCTGCAACGCCTGAGCAGGCGGGCGGCCGCGCTCAGCCCTCTTGCAGCGCCGCGCGCAGACCGGCGGTGGCCATGGTGACGAGCAGTTCGAAGCTCTCGTCGAGGTTCACGGGCAGGCCGAACCCGCCCTCGGATTCGAGCGAGACGAAGCCGTGGACGGTCGAGCGCAGGCAGCGGGCGACGTGGACGGCGGTCGTCTCGTCCAGGCCCAGGCCGTGCAGGGACGCGTTGATCGCGTCGAGCAGGCGCGCGCCGGGCTCGGCCGCGCGCGGTTCGGGGCGCTGGATCACCGCCGCGTACCGGTGCGGGTGCTCGCGAACGTAGGCCCGCCACTCGGTGAGGAGCGCCCGGATCGCGTCGTCGGAGGCGCGGCCCATCACGGCGGCGCTCACCCGGTCGGCGAGTTCGCCGATCACGGCGGCCGACACCAGGGCCTTCACTTCGGCGAGGTCGCGCACGTGCTTGTAGAGCGAGGGCGTGGAGACCCCGGCCTCGGCGGCGATCGCGGCGAGCGTCAGGGCCGCGGGTCCGCGGTCGTCGACGATGCGGAGGGCGAGGCCGACGACCGCTCCGGTCGAGAGCGCGGCCTTAGGCATGCGTGGTGCTCCGGTCCAGTTCGGTGACGGCCGCGGCGACCGCGGCGGGGGCCTGGAGGTGCACGTAGTGCCCGGCGCCCTCGACCATCTCCAAGGTGCCGAGTCCGGCGGGCATCGCCGCGACGATCCCGGCGCCCTCGGCGGCCGGATCGGCCCAGTCGGGGTCGAGGGTGCCCATGAGCACGATTGCGGGGCAGGCGATCTCGCCGAGTTTCGCGCCGGCGTCGGTCGGGTCCGACAGCCCGCACTGCACGAGCGCGGCCATGCGGCCGGGTCGGCGCAGGTCGGCTTCGAGGGCGGCCAGGTGCTCGTCGAAACCGGCGGGCTTCGCACCGGGCACCGCGTGGCGCAGGTACCGCTTCCAGATGCCGAGGCTCCGGAAGATCAAGGTGCCGAACAGCAGGCGGATGCCTTTGCGGTAGCGGGCGTTGGTGAGCAGCGCGCCGAACGCGATCGTCTGCGCCCGCGTGAACGGCCCGAGCTCCACGATGCCGCGGACCAGGTCGGGCTCCGTCGCGGCCGCGATGGTCGCCGCGCCCCCGCTGAACGAGTGGCCCACGACGATCGCCGGGCCGCCGAGGTGCCGAATCAGCGCGAGGAGGTCCTCGGCCACGTCCGTGCGGGTGTAGGAGGCCCAGTCGACGGTCGACTCGCCGTGGCCGCGCATGTCCATGCGCGCCACGCGGAACCCGGCTTCGAGGAGGAGCGCCGCGGCCTCGCGGTAGGAGTGGCGGTGCTCGCCGATCCCGTGGACGAGGACGACGAGCGGGCCGGCTCCGGCGACGTCGTAGGCGACGGTGCCGCCCTGGAGTTCGAGGGACTGGGTGGATCCAAGGTTAATGCTCATAACTCATAGGCTAATGCCATTAACCAAACGGCGTCAAGCGTCGCCTGCCAACGAATGAGTGATCCAAGACACGGCCAAGCGCCGCGTTCCCCCTGGAGACGGGGTCACGCGCTCTCGTCGTCCTCGAGCCCTACCGCGCGGCGCAGCTCCTTGCGGCGCTCCACCAGGTCGGCCTTCCCGGACTCGTCCGAGAGCTCCTGCATGACCTCGGCGAGGCCGCTGGCGATGGCGTTGAGCTTGTGCTGCAGGGCCGCGTCGTTGCGCGACTCGGTGTTCTGCAGCAGCGCGACCATCAGAAACGTGATGATGGTGGTCGTGGTGTTGATGATCAACTGCCACGTGCTCATGTCGAGCCAGATGATCGACGGCGCCCAGAGCAGCACCACCAGGATGCACATCGAGAAGAACGGCGCGCGGGCGGCGAACTCGGACGCCCTCGTGGCGAACCGGTCGAACCAGCTGACGTTGCTGTCGATGTCACGGGGCATGGTCGCGGACGGACGCTCGGACTCGTGCTCCTTGGCTTTCATACAGGTACGTTTCCCCAGTTGGAAACGAATCAAACATGTGTACTGGCGACCGGCCGCTTCGCACCGGTGGTGCCGCACCGCACAGCCCGATCCGTCAGGTTCGGGGCGGCCGTCCGGTTCGAGCCGTGCCGCGCGGACCGTCCGCGCACCGGACACCGCAGGCCCGAACCGAACTGGGGCGGGAACCCGGCAGACCTCCATCGACGAAGGCCTCGCGGGCCGATGACGGCGGTGGCCACGGCACCGCGCGCACGTGCCGCCGTGGGCGACGCGTGCGCGCGGTGTCGTCGCTAGCCCTTGGAGGGCCACACCGGTTCGTCGCCGTCCCAGACCACGCCCTTGTTGCGGCACAGGCAGAACGGGTGGCCGATCGGGTCGGTGTAGACCCGGAAGCCGTACCCCTCGGGACCCACGTGGTCCCGCTGCAGCGTCGCGCCGAGGCCGAGGAGGCGGGCCTGCTCGGCCTCGATGTCGTCCACCTCGAAGTCGAGGTGGTACTGCTTGGGGTGCTCGGCGCTCGGCCAGGTCGGCGCGCGGTACTCGTCCACGCGCTGGAAGGCCAGTTCGATCTTGCCGAAACTGATGCCCGCCCAGTCCTCGTCGCTGTCGTCCTTGACGGGACGGCCGGTCACCTCGGCGTAGAAGCCCGCGATCGTCATCGTGTCCGGGCAGTCGATGATGAAGTCAGTGAGTCGCAGCATCAGCCGATGATGCCACAGCCCGGCGACGGCCTCGAGTGCTCCGGCCCGCGATGCCCGCACCGGAACTCCTGGATCGCGGGGATACTGGGGCGATGCGCGCCGGTCGTCTCGTCTCGATGCTGCTCCTGCTGCAACAGCACGGCGGCATGACCGCCGAGCGCCTGGCGAAGGAGCTCGGCGTCTCGGTCCGCACCGTCTACCGGGACGCCGAAGCCCTTGCCGCCGCGGGCATTCCGATCTACGGCGAGAGCGGCCACGCGGGCGGGTACCGGCTCCTCGCCGGGTACCGCACAAAGCTCACCGGCCTCACCGAAGGCGAGGCCGAGGCGCTGGCGCTCTCCGGCGTCCCGGCCGCGGCCACGGACCTGGGGCTCCAGACCGAGCTCGCCGCACTCGAACTCAAGCTCTCCGCCGCGATGCCGCCGGCCCAGCGCGAGCGCGCCGAGGAGGCCCGGCGGCTGTTCCACCTCGACGTCGTGGGCTGGTTCCGCCGCGCCGAGCCCGTGCCGTTCCTGGCACTGGTCGCGAACGCCGCCTGGGAGCGGCGGCGCCTGCAGGTCACCTACTCGCGCTGGGCGGAACCGAAGGAGATCGAACGCGAGCTGTGCCCGCTCGGCCTGGTCCTCAAGAGCGGCCAGTGGTACCTGGTGGCCACGGCCGTGACCGGCACGGCCGAACCCGGACCGGCCCGCATGTACAAGGTCACGAACCTGCTGGGGGCCAGGAAGACCGGGGAGGCGTTCGAGCGCCCCGAGGGGTTCGACCTCGCCGCGTGGTGGGCGCGCCAGCTCGAGGACTTCGACGCCCGCCGCTACCGGGGCGAGGCCTTGGTGCGGTGCTCACCGGAGGCGGTCGCGAAGGCCGCGGACAACCTCGACGCAGACTCGGCCGCGGCCATCGGACAGGGCACTGTGGACGACGACGGGTGGACCGTGGCCACCGTCCCGATCGAGACCCACGCCCACGCCGCCGGCGAGTTCCTGCGCCTCGGCGGACTCGAAGTGCTCGAACCCGAATCCCTCCGCACCCTCATGCGGCAGCGCGCGCTTGAAGCGGCCGCCCTGCACGCCTGACCTCGGCGCGCATCGTGAGCGCCGTCGCGGCGAACGCCACCGCGCTGACCACGCCGAGCACGTAGAACCCGTACCGGATGTGGGTCGTGTCGGCCACCCACGCCACCACCACGGTCATGCCTGCCGAGAGGCCGAGGCCGACCGCGTTGACCGCGCCGAACACGCGGCCGGCCCGCGCCTCCGGCACCGCCGCCAGCAGCAGCGACCGCAGCCCCACCCGTGACAGACCGATCAGGAGCGCCGCGGCCGGGATGCAGATCAGCAGCGCCGCCAGGTGGATCGGGAACACGAACGAGAACAGCGCGCACCCGATCCCGCCGACCACCGCCGTCCGCAACTCCCCGAACCGCCTGCTCGCCTTCGGATACAGGGCCGCCGCGAAGCAGAACCCGAATCCCGCCAGCGCGTCGACGAGGCCGTAGACGCCCGCGCCGCGCCCGAAGCCCACGTAGACCAGCACGATCAGGGTGGTGTTGCTGACCATCGTCATGACCTGGCAGATCGCGTAGAGGAAGCCGAGGCGCAGCAACGGCGCCCCTTGCCTGCCCTTCGGTTCCTCGGCGGTCTCGGCGGCCGCGGGAGCGCGGGGAGCGCGGCGCAGGGCCCAGAAGACCCCGGCCGAGGCCAGGAATGTCGCCCCGTTGAACACGAACAGCGGTGTGGTGCCCACGAATTGGATGAGGAACCCGCCGATGGAGGCGGCCAGGAGGGTGCCGATCTGGAGCGCCATCTCGTAGTGCGCACTGAAGCGGGCGACCCGGGCGGGGTGGACGCGTTCTTTGATGAGGGCGTTGCTCGCGGGCATGAACATGGCCGCGAGGAGGGCGAGGGCGAACGCGGTGCCGTAGGCGACGGAGCCGGGGTCGCCGCCCGCGAGCATCCAGGCCGGCAGGACGAGCGAGGCGGCGGCGCTGGCGAGGTCCGCGATGAGGCAGAGGGTGCGGCGGTCGAAGCGGTCGGCGATGGTGCCGAACCAGAGGGAGAGCAGTGCGGGCGGGACCGAGACGGCGATGAAGAGCCAGCCGACGGCCAAGGCGCTCTGGCCGGTCGTGAAGACGAGGACGGCGGCGGCGACGAGCTGAATGCCGTTGCCGAGGCTGGTGATGAACGTGGCGGGCAGGAGGAGTCGTTCGGCGCGGCCAGGGCGCGGCAGTGCGGTGTCGGGCTGCGGGGCGTGGGCGGTGACGGTCATGGGAAGCATTGTGCGGAGGCTCCACTGACATCCTTTGTCAGTGAAGTGTCGTGGGGTCCGTCACAGCCTCCGGGCTCAGTGGAGGCGGCTGCGGAGGCGGGCGCCCGCGTCGGCGTACGTGTCGGGCAGTTCGGGGAGCAGGGTGAGGGCGGCCTCGACGCGTTCGCGGGTCGGGTTCGGGTCGTGGCGGACCGCTTCGAAGGCCGCGGTCGCGCTCATGGGGGCGAGCCGGGAGTGCCAGGCGGGGTGCGCGTGCGTGGAGGCGTAGTGCGCGGTCAGGGTCTCGATGGGGGTCAGCGGCGCGCCGGTGCGGCGCAGGAGGGGCGCGAGGCCGTACTGCGCGACCAGGTCGCAGATCTCCTGGGCGGTGGCCTGGTTGCGGCGGTGGGCGTCGTGGACCTCGTAGACCACCGCGTAGACGAGGGAGCGCTCGCGGTCGGTCGCGGGGCCGGGATGCGGCACGTCCCACCAGAGCCCTTCGACGGCGGCGGGGCTGATCGCCGGCCGCTGCAAAGCGTCCTCGGCCGAGGTGGCGAGGGCCAGGCGGACGGCGCCGAGGGCGACGACGTTCTCCGAGTACCGGCGCAGGTACCGCAGTCCCCGGGCGGCTTCGGGTTCGGCCGCCTCGGCGTTCCGGCGCACCTGTTCGGCGGTCGGCCCGTCGGTCCACGTGCAGGTCCATGCCCCCGTCCCCGGGTCGTGCCCGATCTCGACGGGTGCGGCATAGGCGGCGGCGAGCCGGCGGAGACGTGTCTCGCGGTCGGGGGAGGCGGAAGGCATGGTGACATCCCATCACGTTCGGTGGCCGCCGGACCGGGGGGACGGAGGAGCGCCCGGCCGGAGGTCCGGCCGGGCGCTGTCATTCGGTGTTACTGCTGCTTGATGCGGACCATGTTGCCCGCCGGGTCGCGGAAGGCGCAGTCGCGGATGCCGTACGGCTGGTCGGTGGGCTCCTGGACGACCTCGGCGGTCTCCTGGAGCTTCGCGAAGACCTCGTCGAGGTTCTTGGTGGAGAGGTTGATGGAGGCGTAGGTGCCCTTGGCCATCATCTCGGCGATGGTCGCCCGCTCCTCGTCCGTGATGCCCGGGTCGGCGGCCGGCGGGTGCAGCACGATGGAGACGTCCGGCTGCCCTTCGGGCCCGACGGTGATCCACCGCATGCCCTCGTAGCCGACGTCGTTGCGGACTTCGAAGCCGAGCACGTCGCGGTAGAACTCGAGTGCGGCCTCAGGGTCGTTCTGCGGCAGATATGCCTGGTAAATGTTGATGTCCATGCCGGCAACTCTATTTCTTGCCGCGCGCGGGTGCTTCTCGATTCCTGATCGGTCTGCTGATCTGCTTCGAGACGCACGCGGGGATGCCCTCGGTCGCTGCGGCGGCCTTCTCCTTGTAGACGCTCGGCGGCATGCCCACGAGCTCGGTGAAGCGGGTGCTGAACGTGCCGAGCGAGGACGACCCCACCGCGAAGCACACCTCGGTCACGCTCAGCTCGCCGATGCGCAGCAGCGCCATCGCGCGTTCGATGCGGCGCGTCATGAGGTACGAGTACACCGATTCGCCGTACGCGGCCTTGAACTCGCGGCTGAGGTGCCCGGCCGACACGTGGACGCCGTGCGCGAGGGCCTCGACGTTGAGCGGTTCGGTGTACTCGCGGTCGATGCGGTCGCGCACGCGGCGCAGGAGCGCGAGGTCGCGGAGGCGCTGTTCGGGGATCGGGCGGCTGGTCACCCGCAACATTGTGCCACCGCGTGCTGACAGCTGCCAGGAACGACGCTCGGCGCGAGCGGCTCCGGGCGCCGCCTGTGAGCTGCGAGACAGCGGAGCGCCCGCGGCGGGACCGCGGGCGCTCGGGGCGGGCGCATGGGGCCGTTCAGGCCCCGACGTAGTCGGCGAGGTGCTCGGCGGTCAAGGTCGAGCGGTCGGCGACCAGGTCGGCGGGGGTGCCCTCGAAGACGATCCGGCCGCCGTCGTGGCCCGCACCGGGGCCGAGGTCGATGATCCAGTCGGCGTGGGCCATCACGGCCTGGTGGTGCTCGATGACGATCACGGTCCGGCCGGAGTCCACGAGCCGGTCGAGCAGGCCCAGCAGGTTGTCGACGTCGGCGAGGTGGAGACCGGTGGTCGGCTCGTCGAGGACGAGCACGCCGCCCTTCTCCCCCATGTGGGTCGCGAGCTTGAGGCGCTGGCGCTCGCCGCCGGAGAGGGTGGTGAGCGGCTGACCGAGGGTGAGGTAGCCGAGGCCGACGTCGGCGAGGCGGTCGAGGATCTTGTGCGCGGCGGGGGTCTTGGCCTCGCCTTCGCTGAAGAACGCCTCCGCTTCGGCCACGGGCATCGCGAGGACCTCGCTGATGTCCTTGCCGCCCAGGTGGTATTCGAGGACGGCCGTCTGGAACCGCTTCCCCCCGCACTCTTCGCAGGTGGACTCGACGGTGTCCATGATGCCGAGGTCGGTGTAGATGACGCCGGCGCCCTTGCAGGTCGGGCAGGCGCCCTCGGAGTTGGCGCTGAACAGGGCCGGCTTCACGCCGTTGGCCTTCGCGAACGCCTTGCGGATGGGGTCGAGCAGGCCGGTGTAGGTGGCCGGGTTGCTGCGCCGGGAGCCGCGGATGGCGCCCTGGTCGATCGTGACCACGCCGTCGAGCGGGGAGACGGAGCCGTGGATGAGGGAGCTCTTGCCGGAACCGGCGACGCCGGTGACGACGGTGAGGACCCCTTCGGGAATGTCGACGTCGACGTCCTGGAGGTTGTGCGAGGTCGCGCCGCGCACCTCCAGCTGGCCGGTGGGTTTGCGCACGTCCTCCTTGAGCTGGACGCGGTCGTCGAGGTGGCGGCCGGTCACGGTGTCGCTCTTGCGGAGCCCGTCGACGGTGCCCTCGTAGCAGATGGTGCCGCCGCCGGTGCCCGCGCCGGGGCCGAGGTCGACCACGTGGTCGGCGATGGCGATCGCCTCGGGCTTGTGCTCGACGACGAGCACGGTGTTGCCCTTGTCCCGCAACTGGATGAGCAGGTCGTTCATCCGCTGGATGTCATGCGGGTGGAGGCCGATGGTGGGCTCGTCGAAGACGTAGGTGACGTCCGTGAGGGAGGAGCCGAGGTGGCGGATCATCTTGGTGCGCTGCGACTCGCCGCCGGAGAGGGTGCCGGTGGGCCGCTCGAGCGAGAGGTACCCGAGGCCGATGTCGGTGAAGGAGTCGAGCAGGTGCTGGAGGCCGGTGAGGAGGGGCGCCACGGTCGGCTCGTCGAGGTCGCGGACCCATTCGCGCAGGTCGTTGATCTGCATCGCGCAGAGGTCGGCGATGTTCTTGCCTTTGATCTTGGAGGAGCGCGCCTCGGGGGCGAGGCGGGTGCCCTCGCAGTCGGGGCAGGTCTGGAAGACCACGGCCCGCTCCACGAACGCGCGGACGTGCGGCTGCAGCGCGTCGATGTCCTTGGAGAGCACCGACTTCTGGATCTTGGGGATCAGGCCCTCGTAGGTGAGGTTGACGCCGTCGACCTTGACCTTGGTGGGGTCCTGGTAGAGGAGGGTGTGGAGCTCCTTCTTGGTGTACTTCCCGATCGGCTTGTCCATGGGCAGGCCCGCGCCGGCGAAGACGCGGCCGTACCAGCCGTCCATGCTGTAGCCGGGCGCCTTGATCGCGCCCTCGTTGAGCGAGAGGGCGTCGTCGTAGAGCGCGCTCATGTCGAAGTCGTTGACGCGGCCCATGCCCTCGCAGCGCGGGCACATGCCGCCGAGCTGGTTGAACGTGGCCTTCTTCGCGATGGTCTTGTCGCCGCGCTCGATGGTGATCGCGCCGCTGCTCGACACCGACGGGACGTTGAACGAGAAGGCGTTGGGCGAGCCGATCTGGGGGCTGCCGAGCCTGCTGAAGAGGATGCGCAGCATGGCGTTGGCGTCGGTGGCGGTCCCCACGGTGGAGCGGGGGTTGGCGCCCATCCGCTCCTGGTCGACGATGATCGCCGTGGTCAGCCCTTCGAGGCGGTCGACCTCGGGCCGGCCCATGGACGGCATGAACCCCTGCACGAACGTCGAGTACGTCTCGTTGATGAGCCGCTGCGACTCCGCCGCGATGGTGCTGAACACGAGGGAGCTCTTGCCGGAGCCGGAGACGCCGGTGAACACGGTCAGGCGGCGCTTGGGCAGCTCGACGCTGACGTCCTTGAGGTTGTTCTCACGGGCGCCGAGGACGCGGATCAGGTCGTGGCTGTCGGCGTCGTGCTGGTCGGAGTGGGTCACGGCTTTGCTCATGAACGCAACTCTAGAGGCAGGGTCCGACACCCGCTTCTCGAATCCTGACCGGAATGAGACGGCGGTCGTGACCTGCGGCGACGCTAGTCGGCGGTGAGTTTCGCGACCCGCTCGGGAGTCGGCCACTTGACGTCCGTCGCCCATCCGGCGCGCTCGAGGAGCCAGATGATCCGGGCCGAGGTGTCGATCTGTCCGCGTTTGACGCCGTGGCGGGCCCAGGTCTGGTCGGCGTGGTGGGAGTTGTGCCAGGACTCGCCGCCGGAGAGCAGCGCGAGCGGCCAGAAGTTCGCGGCCTTGTCGCGGCTCTTGAAGGGCCGCTCGCCGATCATGTGGCAGATCGAGTTCGTCGACCACGTGGCGTGGTGCAGGGCCGAGACGCGGACCAGGCTCGCCCAGAAGAACGCGGTGGCCGCGCCGAGCCATGACCCGGCGATGAGCCCGCCGAGCACGGCCGGGAGCAGGAAGGTCGCCACGGTCCACACCCAGAACAGCTTGTCGACCATGACGAGGTCGCGGTCGCGGCGCAGGTCGGGGGCGAACCGCTCCTCGTTGGTGGTGTTGCGCGGCTGGAACATCCAGCCCATGTGCGCGTGCCAGAAGCCCTTGCTCAGGGCCCAGGCGGAGGTGCCGTAGCGCCACGGCGAGTGCGGGTCGCCCTCTTTGTCGGAGAACGCGTGGTGGCGGCGGTGGTCGGCGACCCAAGTGATGAGCGGGCCCTGCACGGCCATGCTCCCGAGGATCGCCAGCGCGATCTTCACGGGCCGGTTCGGCTTGAACGAGCCGTGGGTGAAGAGGCGGTGGTAGCCGACGGTGATGCCGTGGAGGGTGAGGAGGTAGAAGCCGACGCTGAGGGCGATGTCGGTCCAGCTGAGGAGGCCCGTGGTCCAGGCGAAGGGCACGGCGGCGGCGAGCGCGGCCATCGGCACGAGGAGGAAGAGGTAGATGAGCGACTGGCGTCCGGCGTCGCGCACCTCGCCGTGGACGGGCCTGGGCCCGGTCTTGAGCGCGGGGGCGTTCGGGGTGGGGGCGGTGTGCGTGAGTGCTGCCATCGCGTCCTCGCTTTCGATTCGTCCGACGGCTCAATCGTCGTCGCGGACGCTCTCGTGCGCAGTGGGGCGGATGGGTGCTTTTCGGGCCGGTGATGCCCCGCGTCACAGGGGGCGTAGGCCCCGACGGGGCGCGCGGGCCGGTTCCAGGTCAGTTGCCTTCGAGGTAGGCGAGGACGGCGAGGACGCGGCGGTTGTCGTCCTCGGACTGGCCGAGGCCGAGTTTGCGGAAGACGTTCGCCGAGTGCTTGCCGACGGCCTTCTCGGTGATGAAGAGGCTGGCGGCGATGGCGGCGTTGGTGCGGCCTTCGGCCATGAGGCCGAGGACCTCGAGTTCGCGCGGGGTGAGGGCGTCGAGCCGGTTCTGCTGTCGGCCGAGGAGGCGGGCGACGACCTCGGGGTCCATGGCGGTGCCGCCGGCGGCGACGCGGCGCAGGGCCTCGATGAATTCGGCGACGTTGGAGACGCGGTCTTTGAGGAGGTAGCCGACGCCGCCGCGGCGGTCGCCGAGGAGTTCGCGGGCGTACAGCTGCTCGACGTACTGGGAGAGCACGAGGATCGGCAGGGCCGGGATGTGGCGGCGGGCCTCGATGGCGGCGCGCAGGCCCTCGTCGGTGAAGGTCGGCGGGAGGCGGATGTCGACGACGGCGACGTCGGGCCGGTGCTTGAGGAGGGCGGCGGTGAGCGCGGGGCCGTTGTCGACCGCCTCGACGACGGTGAAGTCGTAGGCCTCGAGCATGCGGGTCAGGCCGTCGCGCAGGAGCGAGTGGTCTTCGGCGAGGACGACGTCCATCTTGCACCCCTTGTTGTTCGGATCGGTCGTGCGCCGTCTCGGTCGGGGTCGGCGTCCCGTTCGCCGCGCCCGGTCGCAGGTGACGGGCCCGGCGATGCACCACTGTGTCCGGTGCGGCGGTGGTCCTGTTCGACTCAGGACGGGTGTGGCCTGGCCACATTATGGGTGCTGTCGAGCCCGGCCGCGGCGGCGGGGATCGACATGGTGACGACGGTGGGGCCGCCTTCGGGGCTGTCGACGTCGACGGTGCCGTCGAAGGCGGCGAGGCGACGGCGCACGCCGTCGAGTCCGCCGCCGGCGGAGAAGCTCGCGCCGCCCACGCCGTCGTCGCGGACCTCGATGACCACTTGGTGGTGGTCGCGGTTGACGACGACATGCACCTGGGTGGCCTGGGCGTGCTTGGTGATGTTGGTGAGGACCTCGTTCGTCGCGAAGTACGCGGCGGCCTCCAGCGGCGCGGGCAGCTTGCCCACGAGTCGGTCCACTACAGACACCGGGAGCGGGTGGTCGAGCGCCATGGCCTGCAGCGCGCCGGTGAAGCCCCGGTCGGCGAGCACCGGCGGGTGGATGCCGCGCACCAGCTGCCGGATCTCCTCGAGCGCGTCGGAGCAGGCCTGGCGGGCTTCGCCGACGAGCGCGGCGGCCTGCTTCGGCCGGTCGTTCGAGAGCAGCTCCTGGGCCATGCCGAGGGTCAGGCTGAGGGCGGCGATGCGGGCCTGCGCGCCGTCGTGGAGGTCGCGTTCTATGCGCCGCAGCTCGGCGGCGGCGTGATCGGCGGTCTGGTCGCGCGCATGGCGCAGCTCCGAGACGCGCTCGGTGAGCAGGGCCTTCGCGGTGGGGCCGAGCAGCAGCACCCCGAGGTGCGCGTACCAGCGCAGCAGCAGCTCGCCCCAGCGCCACCAGGCGACGCCGCAGGCGAGCGCGAACGGCACGAGCATGAGGGTCTTGCCGGGGGTGTCGAAGTCGTAGAAGCCGAAGTCGTTCACGAACGGGCTCGGCGCGGCGTGGAAGACCGTGGCGAGCAGCAGCGGCTGCACCAGGTAGTAGACGGCGATCCCGAAGACCCCGAGGTAGAGCAGGTTCACGATGAACCCGAGAGTCGCGTCGATGGCGAGCCAGGCGAAGTCGCGCCAGGTGGCGGCCTCGCGGATGAGCCACAGGGCCTGCTGGTCGAACCGGCCCTTCATGCGCGGCTGGTACGGGACCGGGATGCGGACGCCGAGCTGCTCGCCTATGACGCGCCGCTGGGTGTTGGCCCAGAAGCGGATGGCGAGGAGGACGAATACGGCGACGGGGATGCCGATCCAGAAGACGACGAGCACCCCGGTGACGATCGCGGCGGCCAGAAGCGCCCCCGCTACGAGCGTGAGGCTGAATCGCAGAACGGACCAGCCCGGGAGGGCCAGTCGTCGCGTGATCGGATTGGCCGGTATCGACATGGTGCGGAAAGCCTACCTGCTGCTTTTCAACCCTCAGCGTCACTGCCTGCGGCGCGACCGCCGCTCGGGCGCCGCTCGCTAGGCTGGGGCCTGCTTTTCCATTATCGCTGAGGGAGACCGGTATGCGCGAGGGAACGTGGGCCCTGGTCACGGGCGCTTCGGCGGGGATCGGCGCGGCCTTCGCGCGGCAGCTGGCGGCGCGCGGCCACCACGTGGTCCTCGTGGCGAGGTCGGAGGCGAAGCTCGAGGCGCTGGCGGCCGAGCTGCGCGCGGCACACGGGGTGCGGACGCGGGTGGCGGTGCAGGACCTGGCGGCGCCGGGCGCGGCCGAGCGGATCGCGGAGGCCGTGGCGGGTGCGGGGATCGCGGTCGAGGTGCTGGTGAACAACGCGGGGATCGGCACGTTCGGCCGGGACGCGGAGATCGGCGCCGATTACAACCGCGATGTGGCGATGGTGAACGTGGTGGCGGTCGCGGACCTGGTACAGCGGTTCCTGCCGGGGATGGTCGCGCGCGGTTCGGGGGCGGTCGTGAACGTGGCGTCGATGGCGGGCTTCCAGCCGCAGCCGTACATGGCGCTGTACGCGGCGACGAAGGCGTTCGTCGTGAACTACAGCCTGGGGCTGTGGGCGGAGACGAAGGGCACGGGCGTGCGGGTGCTGGCGGTGTGCCCGGGGCCGGTGGACACGGACTTCCCGATCGCCAACGGCATCAAGTACGACGAGGGGCGCCTGGGCTGGCTGCTGGCCGACCCGGAGGCGATCGTGCGGCAGTCGCTGCGCGCGCTGGACCGCGACAAGGGGTACGTGGTCCCGGACTGGAGGAACTGGCCCGAGGCGCACCTGCTGCCGCGGCGCCCGCGGCGGCTCATGACCCGGCTGATCGGGCTGGTGCTGCGCCGCTTCGCGGACTACCAGCGCCGCTGAACGTCAGCCGACGACGCGGGCGATCGAGAGGCCGTCGTAGCCCTTCACGCCCACGGTCTGCATGACGGTGCCCTCCAGGCGCGGGTCGGCCGCGACCTTCTCCAGATAGGACCGCACGCCCTGCACGTTCGGGTCGCGGCTGAGCCCGTCGGCCACGGCGCCGCCGCGGACCACGTTGTCGGCCACGATGAGTCCGCCGGGGCGCGTCAGCTGCAGCGACCAGTCGAGGTAGTCGGGGTATCCGCCCTTGTCCGCGTCGATGAAGACCATGTCGAACGGCTCGCCGCCCTCGGCGGCCAGCTTCGGCAGGGTGTCGGCGGCCGCGCCCACGCGGATCTCGACGATGCCCACGAGCCCGGCTCGGGCGATGTTGCCGCTCGCGACCTCGGCGTGCCGCGGGCTGTACTCGAGGCTGACGAGGTGGCCGTCCTTCGGCAGGGCCCGCGCCATCCAGATCGCGCTGTATCCGCCGAGCGTGCCGATCTCCAGCACGCGCTTCGCGCCGAGCGTCTTCGCCAGCAGGTAGAGCAGCTTGCCCTGGGCGGCCGACACCGAGATCGGCGGGAGTCCGGCCCGCTGGGCGGCGGTGTGAGCCTCGGCGAGGGCCTCGTCCTCGCCGACGAGCAGCGACGAGAGGAACGCGTCGACTTCGGTCCATTGGCCCTGGCCCATGGTTCGCCCCTTCCAAGGAGTCCGAGAACGTCGGTCAAACGCTATCACCGCCGCGCCGCCCGATTCACGTCCGTATTTTCAGGGCTTCGCAACCGAGTCGTAACGCCGATTTGCGACTACGCGGACTGGCGGTCGGGAATAGTACCGCTAAAGAGTGAAGGACGTTGTTGTAATTACGACATAGAACGATGATTGACCGTGGTCATTTGTCGGAATTTGCCCCCTTATCAGGGGAACGCGCCGGTCTCGGTCTTGCGGATCATCGTACGACGCAACGGCTTGAATGATAGACCTGAATCACGACTTGTTCGCGGCCGAAGTTCCGGACCTCCGGTGCGGCGGCGGATTGGAATGACGACCGGCTTCGGGGGGAGCCGGTCGCACACTGGGGGGTAACGCTATGAGCATGGCACGATCGGCGACAGTCGATATCGGCACCACCATGCGGCTCGTCGCGCCCGATTTCGCGACGGTGAGTGTGCGCGCGAGCCTGCGCTACGACCCGGACGACCCGTACGCCGTCTGCGTCATGTTCCACCCTGACGGCACCGACGCGGACCAGGTGGCCTGGTCCTTCTCGCGGGAACTGCTCGCGAAGGGCCTGGAGGAGCCCACAGGGATCGGCGACGTCCGGGTGTGGCCCTGGACCACCCCGCGGGGCGAATCGGTCGCACTGGCCCTCTCCTCGCCCGACGGGAACGCGCTCTTCGAGATCAACCGCGGCGTCGTGCAGCGCTTCCTCCGCCGGGCGTACAGCCTGGTGCCGCGCGGCCGCGAATCGGGCTACGTCGACATGGACACGACCCTCACCAAGCTCCTGGCCGGCGGCGTCTGACCCGCCTGCGACCGTCGAACGGAAGGGCGGACCGAGACTTCCCGGTCCGCCCTTCCGCGTCCCCGTGCGGCTCAGCGCCGAACGCCGCGTCTCATTCCGGATGGTTCCCGTGGGGCCCGCCGATGAGGAACGGCGTGCCGACCCCCTCGTAGTTCAGGTGCGCGACCAGGCCCTCGGCGGCGTGCGGCAGGTTGTGGCAGTGGTCCATCCAGATCCCCGGGTTGTCGGCGACGAACGCGATCTCGAACGTCTCGCCGTCGCGCACCTCGAGCGAGTCGACCCACCAGGGGCTCCCGGTCGCGGCGACGCCGTCGCGCGCGAGCACCACCGCGTGGTGGCCGTGCAGGTGCATCGGATGGGCCTCGCCGCTGTCGTTGGTGATGCGCATCCGCACCACGTCGCCGTACGCGACGGTGAACATCGGCACCTCGGGGGCCATGGCGCCGTTGACGGTCCACCAGAACCCGGGCTTGCCGTCGAGGAACCCCGGGCGGCGCCCGATGCCGAACGCGAACTCGCGGTCGGCGCTCGCGGGGTCGAACCCGAGCGGCGCCGGTGATCCATAGTGGAGCAGATCGAGGACGTCGTCCGGGGGTGCGGAGGCTTCGACGCTCCCCTCCCCCACGAGCAGCGCCGCCGACGCGCTGAGGTTGACGCGGACGGCGCCGCTCTCGGGCATGACGAAGACGAGGTCGCCCCGACCGCCGGCGGCCACTTCGACGCCCTTGCCTTCGATCTCCGGGGGGCCATGCAGGTCGGTGCCGTCGACGGCGGCGAGGCGGAACGGCGCGCCGTCGACCCAGACGGGCATCACCCCGAAGTCGGTGTTCACCACGCGGACGCGGACCGTGTCGCCCGCCTCGGCCGCCACCCGGTCCTCGCCGTCGCGCCCGTTCACGGTGCGCCGCCCGCCGTAGAGGTGCGCGAGCGCCAGCGCGTCCACATCGGCGCCGGTCCCGGCCGCCGGGGTGATGACGAGGGGCCCGAGGAGGCCGCCGAGGACCTGCTCGTGGGAGACCTGGTGCGAGTGGTACCAGAAGGTGCCGGCCTGGTCGGCGACGAACCGGTAGGTGAACGACTCGCCGACGCCGACGGCGTCCTGGGTGACGCCCGCGGCGCCGTCCATGGCGCCGGGCACGTCGACGCCGTGCCAGTGGAGGGTGACGCCGTCGGGCACGCTCGCGTTCTCGAGGACCACCTCGACGAGCTGGCCCTGCACGGCGCGGATCTCGGGTCCCGGGGAGGAGCCGTTCAAGGTGTAGCCGTCGAAGTCCCGGCCGGACGCGAGCGTGACGCGCTCTTGTGCGGCGGTGAGCGTGAGGCGCACGTCCGCTTCGCGGTCGTCGGGGGCGGTGAGCTCGTCGACCGGGACCGTGGACGCGTCGCCGCCGGGCGCGTGGCCGCCGTGGTCGTGGCGGCCCATGTCCGCGACCGAGTAGGCGTCGGGCACCAGGCTGGCCTGCCAGAACCAGGCGACGGGCGCGATGACCGCGACGGCGGCGGCCACCGCGACGAGCGTCTTCGCGCGTCTACTGAGGCGCATTCCCGACCGCGGGCTCCGTGGCGGGCTTCTTCGCGCGGAAGCCGGCCATGAACGCGGTCCCGTAGACCGCGAACGCGACGAGGCCGTGCAGGAGGCCGAAGATCGCGGCCTCGTGGCCGAAGAGGCCGAGGAAGATCTGCAGGGCGACCCAGAGGAGGAGGATGACGGCGAAGCGGATGCCGCCCTTGATCTTCGCGAAGAACGAGATGATCAGCAGGACCAGGGCGAGGAACGGGACGACCATCATGCCGTTGATGCCGTGGAGCATGAAGCCGACGGACTCGTCGAAGGGGATGTCCTCGCTCTCCATGACGGCCGAGTCGAGGACCCCGCCGTCCTGGACCCAGATGTAGAGGCCGGCGATGGCGTAGGCCATGAACGCGGCCTGGAGCGCGACCTCGGCGGCGATGACGTAGGCGAGGATGCGGTAGACGACTCTCATGCGGATGCCCTCCTGCGAGCGGGCCCCTTGGCTCGCTACATGAAGTGAAGATAAGCACACCGAGAGTGTTGTATGTCGGAAAAGCAGGGAGCCGCGCCCGGTTTCCCGGGCGCGGCTCTGCCGTCTACGTGTGCGCAGGCGTCAGGAGCGCAGCAGCGCCGCCGTCTGCGAGGCGATCTCGCCTTCTTCGTTGGTCGGGACGACCATGACCGTGATCGGCGACTGCGGCGTCGAGATGACCGGCCCGCCCGCCGCGTTCGCGGCCTCGTCCAGATGCACGCCGAGCGCCACGAGCGAACCGAGCGCGCCCGCGCGCACCTCGGCGCTGTTCTCCCCCACGCCGGCGGTGAACGCGATCGCATCCGCCCCGCCGAGCGCGGCGATGTACGAGCCGATGTACTTGCGGATCCGGTAGCAGTAGATCTCCAGGGCGATCTGCGCCGACCGGTCGCCGGCCGCCGCGGCCGACTCGACCGCGCGCATGTCGATCTGCCCGCTCAGGGCGAGCATCCCCGACTCCTTGTTCAGCGCCGCGTCGAGGTCCTCGAAGGACGCACCGGTCCGCCGGTTCATGTGGAAGACGATCGCCGGGTCGATGTCGCCCGAGCGCGTGCCCATGACCAGGCCCTCGAGCGGGGTCAGCCCCATCGAGGTGTCGATCGAGCGCCCGCGCTCCACGGCGGAGACCGACGCGCCGTTGCCCAGGTGGGCCACGATCACGTTGACCTCCTTGGGGCTCTTGCCGAGCAGCTCGGCGGCCTTGCGGGAGACGTACGCGTGCGAGGTGCCGTGGAAGCCGTACCGGCGCACCCCGTGCTCCTCGCGCCACGAGCTCGGCACCGCGTACAGGTGCGCCCGCTCGGGCACCGTCGCGTGGAACGCCGTGTCGAACACCGCCACCTGGGGCAGCTTCGGGAAGAGCTTGCGCGCCACCTGGATGCCCTCCAGGTTCGCCGGGTTGTGCAGCGGCGCGAGCGCCGAGAGCTCCTCAATGGCCTGCTCGACCTCGTCGTCCACGACCACCGGCTGCACGAACCGCTCGCCGCCGTGCACCACGCGGTGCGCGACCGCGATCAGCCCGGCCTCCGCGAGCGGGGTGCCGTGCTCCTCGAACGCGGCGACCATCGCCTCCAGCCCGGCGGCGTGGTCGGCCAGGTGCGTCGTCGTCTCGTGCTTCTCGCCCGCGTGCTTGTGGGTGAGGACCGACGCCGACTGCCCGATGCGCTCGATGAGCCCCGAGGTCGAGGCCTCCAGGGTCTCGCCGTCGACCAGCTGGTACTTGATCGACGAGGACCCGGAGTTGATCACCAGGACCGGTGCGCTCATGGCATTCCTTTCTCGCGCGCGGCCTTCGCGAACGCAGGCCCGCCAGGGCCCGGGTTCACGAGAGCTCAGGCGGGCTGGCTCGCCTGGATGGCGGTCAGCGCGACGGTGTTGACGATGTCGGGGACGGTCGCGCCCCGCGACAGGTCGTTCACGGGCTTGCGCAGGCCCTGGAGCACCGGACCCACCGCGATCGCCCCGGCGGAGCGCTGCACGGCCTTGTACAGGTTGTTGCCGGTGTTCAGGTCGGGGACGATGAAGACCGTGGCCTTCCCCGCCACCTGCGAATCAGGGAGCTTCGTGCCGGCGACGCCGGCGTCGGCGGCGGCGTCGTACTGGATCGGACCCTCCACCGGGAGGCCCGGCCTGCGGGACCGGACGATCTCGGTGGCCGCCCGGACCTTGTCCACGGCTTCGCCGTGGCCCGAGGTGCCGGTGGAGTAGGAGAGCATCGCCACGCGCGGTTCCACGCCGAACTCGATGGCGGTGTCAGCAGAGGATAGCGCGATGTCGGCCAGTTGCTCCGCATTGGGGTTCGGGTTGACCGCGCAGTCCCCGTAGACGAGCACGCGGTCTTCCAGGCACATGAAGAACACCGAGGAAACCACGGCCACTTCGGGTTTCGTCTTGATGATCTCGAACGAGGGCCGGATCGTGTGGGCCGTGGTGTGCACCGCGCCCGAGACCATGCCGTCGGCCATGCCCGTGTGGACCATCATCGTGCCGAAGTAGGAGACGTCCGCGACCGTGTCGTAGGCCTGCTCGAACGTGACGCCCTTGTGGGCCCGCAGCTGCGCGTACTCCTTCGCGAAGCGCTCGCGGATCTCGTGGTCGCCGGGGTTCATGATCGAGGCCCGGCCCAGGTCGACGCCCAGTTGCGCCGCCTGCGAGCGGATCTCGGACTCCTCGCCGAGGAGCGTCAGGCGGGCGACGTCGCGCCGCATGAGGATCTCGGCGGCCTTGAGGATGCGCGGCTCCGCGCCCTCGGGCAGCACGATGTGCTTGTCGAGGGCCTTGGCGCGCCCGATCATGGCGTGCTCGAACATGACCGGCGTGACCACGGTCGGCTTCGCCAGCGCGAGCCGGTCGAGCAGGTCGTCGCCGTCCACACCGGCCGCGAAGTCCTCGAGGGCGCGGGTGATCTTGCGCTGGCCGCCGGCGGCGAGCGAGCCGGAGACGTCGCCGACGAGGTTGGCCATGTCGTAGGTGTCGTGCTGGACTAGGGCGATCGGCAGGCGGGAGTCGAGGCCCGCGACGATGTCGAGGATCTGCGGTTCGGGCCGGATGCCGCCGGTGAGGAACACGGCGGAGAGGCTCGGCGTGCCTTCGGCCTGGTGGGCGGCGAGGAGTCCGAGGAGGACTTCGGAGCGGTCGCCGGGGAGGATGACGGCTTTGTCGTCGGCCAGGCGGGTGAGGAGGTTGGGGAGGGTCATGGCCGCGACGACGACGTCGCCGACGGTGCGGGTGAAGACGTCCGGGTCGCCGGAGATGAGGGTCGCGTCGGCGGCCTCGATGAGTTCGCCGACGGTGGGGGCGACGACGACCGGGTCTTCGGCAATGACGCCGGTGCCGGGGTGGGCGGCCTTGACGAGGTCGGTGTCGGCGGGGTCGACGCGGTTGGCGATGGTCCCGAGGACCGTCGCGTGCTCGGCCTCCGCCTGGGCGGTGCCGAAGCGGAGGGCGGCGGCGATGTCGGCGGGGTGCTTGCGGTGCCCGGTGACGAGGAGGAGCATCGGCGCGGCGAGGTTCACGGCGATGCGGGTGTTGTAGGTGAACTCGACGGGGGCGCCCACATCGGAGTAGTCGGAGCCGACCGCGAGGACGACGTCGTGCGTGTCGGCCAGCGCGTGGTAGCGCTCGACGATCTGGGTGAGGGCGGCGTCCGCATCGGAGCGGACGTCGGCGTAGGTGACGCCGACCGAGGCCTCGTAAGGGCTCGGGAGGCGGTACTGGTCGCGGAGGAGGGAGATGATCGGGTCGCCGGCGAGCGTGTGCTCGTCGCGGACGATGGGGCGGAAGACGGCTACGGAGCCGGCCCGCCGGGTGAGCAGGTCCATGACGCCGACCGCTACGGCGGACTTGCCGCTGCCGGGGTCGAGACTGGCGAGGTAGAGACTTTGAGCCACGGCTCCAACGCTATCCACCCCGTGCGAGCCGCGCAGCGGATCTGCGCGGCGGCTCACCTGTGAGCTTGGGCCCGTGGATGCCGTCCCGAGCCCCCACCCGCCCGGGGAAAGGTAGTTCCCACATTGCCGCGCGGGTCCGACAAGAACGCGCCCCCGCAGCGGTCGTGTCGCCCGAAAGCGTGAGCGACCGCGAACGGGACTCGCGGGAGTGCGGTGCTCACCGCCTGAGGCTCGACCCGGCCGAACGCCGCTTTCGAGCCGACCGAGGGCCGGCTTTCAAGCCGCTTTCGAACCGACCGAGTGCCGGTTTCAAGCCCGTCCGGCCGCGGCTGCGCCGCGGCCGGGCGGTCGCGTCGTCTCAGTCGGCGAAGCCGTCTTCGGGGACGGGCTGGGGCGGCGGGGTGCCGACGTAGCGGGCGCGCGGGCGGATGATCTTGGAGTCGCGGGCCTGCTCGAGGATGTTGGCGCTCCAGCCGACGACGCGGCTGGTCGTGAACGTGGGCGTGAACATCGTGCGCGGCACGCCCGCGAGCTCCATCACGACGCCCGCGTAGAACTCGACGTTCGTGTAGAGCTTGCGTCCCGGTTTGACCTCGGCGAGGATCTCGACGACCCGCCGTTCGACGGTCTTGGCGAAGTCGACGATGTCGCCGTCGAGTTCGTCGGCGACGTCGCGCAGGTGCAGCGAGCGCGGGTCGTCGGTCTTGTAGACGGCGTGGCCGAAGCCCATGATGCGCCGCCCGGCCTCGAGTTCGCCGCGGATCCAGTCGTCGATGTTCTCGGGGCCGCCGATGGCGTCGAGGGCGTCGAGCGCGCGGGCGGGCGCGCCGCCGTGCAGCGGGCCCGAGAGCGCGCCGATCGCGCCGACCAGGGCCGCGCCGAGGTCGGCGCCGGTGGAGGCGATGACGCGGGCGGTGAAGGTGGAGGCGTTGAAGCCGTGGTCGATGGTGAGGATGAGGTAGTGCTCGACGGCGCGCGCGGCGGCCTCGGAGGGCACTTCACCGGTCATCATGTACAGGTAGTTCGCGGCGTAGCCGAGGTCCTCGCGCGGGTCGAGCGGGTCGAGGCCCTGGCCCAGGCGGTACATGGCGGTGAGGATGGTCGGGGTGACGGCGCACGCGAAGAGCGCGTCGTCGGCGCGGGCGGCCTCGTCGATGTCGAGGACCGGCTGCATGGGACGTGACGCGCACGCGGCGGAGAGCGCGGTGCGCAGGCCGTCGAGCGGTGAGGAGCCCTTGAGGTGGGGCAGCAGCTCGCGGAGCGCGGGGGTGAGCGTGCGGTAGGGCGCGACCTGGGCCTTGAACTCGTCGAGCTGCGCGCGGGTGGGCAGCGCGGCGTGGGTCATGAGGTACCAGACCTGCTCGAACGAGCAGCGCTGCGCGAGTTCCACGGCGTTGTACTGGCGGTAGTGGTAGAAGCCCTCTTCGCCGCGCACGTCGCCGATCTCGGTGTCGGCGACGATGACACGGTCCAGGCCTTTGGGGACTTCGATGAATTCGGTCATTGGCTACTCCTCGTCCGGCACGCCTGTGGCCGCCTGGTGACGCTTGCTGTCGCGATCGCCGCTCCGGTTCGCTTGACAGCCTACGGGATTTCGCGCGTCGGGGACCCGAACGGCCGCCGGGAACCGGGCGTCGCGGCACGGGCGGCGGCAGGCCCCTCGCGCGGGCGTTTTAGAGTAGACCTCCTGCCCGACAGCAGCGCCGACACCGCGAGCCGCCGGTTTCCGTCCCCCCATGGCCCGCAGGCGATCGCGCGACAGGACCCCCCGAACGAGGATTGCCCGTGGACTCCGGAACGCTCATCGCCGGCCGCTACCGACTCGACCGCGTCATCGCCTCCGGCGGCATGGGCGCGGTGTGGCGGGCCGAGGACGAGCGGCTCGACCGCACGGTCGCCGTGAAGGTGCTGCACGCGGGCCTGGACGGCTCGCAGCACCCGCGGGACCGGTTCGAGCGCGAGGCGAAGACCCTGGCGAGCCTGAAGGGCCCGGGGTGCGTGGAGGTCTACGACTTCGGCGAGGAGCCGGACGGCGACCGCACGATCGTGTACCTGGTGATGGAGCTCGTCGACGGCGTGTCGCTGGCGGAGCTGCTGCACCGGGAGGAGCGCCTGGACCCGGCCCGGACGATGCGGATCGTGGCCGAGGCGGCCGAGGCGCTCGCCGCCGCGCACCGGCGCGGGATCGTGCACCGGGACATCAAACCCGGGAACATACTCATCGACGCCGACGGCCGGGTGAAGGTGGTGGACTTCGGGATCTCGCTGTTCGCGAACCGGTCCCGGCTCACCCCCAGCGACCAGGTGCTGGGGACAGCCCCGTACGTCTCGCCGGAGCAGCTGCGGGACAAGGGCGTCACGGGCGCGTCCGACCTGTACTCGCTCGGGGCGGTGGCCTACGAGTGCCTGACGGGGACGCCGCCGTTCGACGCCGCCGACCCGGCCGCGGTGATCCACGGGCACCTGTACTCGGAGCCGCCGGCGCTGCCCGCCGACGTGCCGGCCGAGGTCGCCGGGATCGTCTCCCGCTCGCTGTCGAAATCCCCTGAGGAGCGCTGGGAGTCCGGCGACGTCCTCGCCGCGGCGGCCCGGGCGGCGACGACCGGGGAGCACCCGGTCGCGAAGGCGATCGGCTCCTCGATCGGGGCCCGCACCGCGGAGGTCCCGCAGGCGCCGTTCACATCGCCGCCGCAGCCCCCGGTGACGCCGCCTCCGGCGGCGGTCGAGCGCGAGGAGGACCCGCGCAGGCGCCGCCGCATCGCGTTCATCGGCGTCGCGGTCGCATTGGTGCTCACCGCGATCGCGGTCCTGGCGCTGAACCCGTTCTCAGGCGACGGGAACGTCGCCGGGGACGAGGACACCACCCCCACGGCATCGGCCTCGGACCCGGGTTCGGCCGCCGCGCAGGAGCCGTCGTCGACCGTGAGCGCGACGCCCACGGAGTCCGCGGCGCAGACGTCCGCCGCAGCGGACGAGGGCGGCACCGAAGGCGACAGCGGCACGGAGTCGGAAGGCGCCGAGGGCGGCGGGACCGAGGACGAGGAGACCCCGGACGGGAACGAGCCGGCGCAGGAGGGCAGCGGCCCCGTGCCGGATGTGACCGGCGGGACCACGTTCGACGCCCAGGACCAGTTGAACGGCGAGGGGTTCGCGAACGTGACCGCCGAGGTCGGCTACTACTACATCCGGCCCGAGCCCGCGCACTGCACGGTCATCCAGCAGAGCCCGGCGCCCGGCGAGACCGCCGACTACAGTGCACCGATCACTGTGTACTTCCACGAGCGCACCGCCGAGGGCACCAGCTGCCTGCTGTGACCGGGCGGCGGGTCCGGCGGATCACGCCTCCGGGACGGCGAACGGGTTGACCGGCCGGGCCCCGGCCTGAATGATTGAGTGAGCGACCGGTAGAACAGTCGGGACACGGTCGCTCGGACGGGATTGGGATCAAGGTGGACGAAGGAATCAGCTCCGCGCCAGGCGTGGTCGTCGGGGTGCTGCTCATCATGGCGGCGGTCATGTGGTTCTCCCCGGGCGCCCGCCACAAGTTCCGCAAGGCAACCCTGTGGCTGGTGATCGTGGCGGTCGCGATGATCATCATCTTCGGATACCTGAACGCGGGCCAGCAGGCCTGAAATCCGCGGGCTTCGCCCGCTCACTCCGCGCCCGGTCGCCCGTCGGCCGGGCGTTTTCGCTGTTCCGGGCCCCTTTCCTGATCGTCGCGAGAAAGATCCGCCCTCCTAGTGGAACAGATCGTTCCGGTCTGTTATAGTGGAATCAAGCGTTCCGTTCCACCGATTACCGAGAGCCCGGAGGCTTCCGTGACCTTCACCGTCGACACCCCGCCCACCGAGACCGCGCCCGCCCGCGACTCCTCCCCCGCGATCACCGAGACCGCTCCGGCCGCGACCGAAGCGCCCGCCACGCACCCGCGGCGCTGGCTCGGGCTCATCGCGATCCTCGCGACGACCCTCCTCAACCTGCTCGACGCCTCGATCGTCAACGTCGCCGCCCCCGCGATCCGCACCGAACTCGGCGGCACCGCCTCCCACATCCAGTGGCTCGCCGCCGGGTACACCCTCGCCCTCGCGATCGGCCTGCTCACCGGCGGCCGCCTCGGCGACATGTTCGGCCGCAAGAAGGTCCTCATGATCGGCCTGGTCGGCTTCCTCGTCGCCTCGCTCGCCTGCGGCGCGGCCGGCTCGATCGAACTGCTGCTCGCCGCCCGCCTCGTGCAGGGCGCCTTCGCCGCGGTGATGGTGCCGCAGGGCTTCGGCCTCATCCGCGACCTGTTCGGCCGCGACATGGGCAAGGCCTACGCGGTCTTCGGTCCCCTCATCGGCCTCGCCTCGATCGCCGGCCCGATCGTGGCCGGACTCCTCGTCGACGCCGACCTCTTCGGCTCCGGCTGGCGCTCGATCTTCCTCATCAACCTGCCCCTGGGCATCGCCGCGCTCATCCTGGGCACCAAGGTCCTCCCGGCCGGCGCGCCGCAGCAGCGCGGCCTCAAGCTGGACCTCGGCGGGGCGCTCATCGCCGCCGCCGGCATGAGCCTCCTGCTCGTCCCGCTCGTCGAAGGCCGCGAGCTCGGCTGGCCCGCCTGGTCGATCGCGATGCTCATCGCCTCCGTGCCGGTGCTCGCCTACTTCGTGCGCGGCCAGATCAAGCGCGCCCGCTCCGGCAAGACCGCGCTGATCGAGCTGAGCGTGTTCGCCAAGCGCTCGTACACCTCCGGCATCGCGTTCGTGGTCGTCTTCTTCGGCTCGGTCACCGGCTTCTCCCTCGCGGTCGGCCTGTTCCTCCAGCTCGGCCTGGGCTTCGGCCCGCTCAAGGCGAGCCTGGCGATGGCCGCCTGGGCGGTCGGCGCCTTCATCGGCTCCGGTGCCAGCGCCGGCCTGGCCCCGAAGCTCGGACGCGGCGTGCTGCACCTCGGCCTCGCGATGATGACCGCCAGCCTGGTCGTGCTGTGGCTCCAGTTCGGTGCCGACTCGGCGCCGGGCGCCTGGTCGCTCTCCCCGGCGTTCCTGTTCTACGGGATCGGGATGGGCATGATCTTCGTGCCGCTGTTCGGGATCATCACCGGTGAGCTGGAGGACCACGAGGTCGGTTCGGCTTCGGGGCTCCTGGAGTCCTTCCAGCAGGGTGCGGCCGCGCTCGGTGTCGCGGTGCTGGGGACGGTGTTCTTCAGCCAGTTCGCGATCGGCGGCGGTGTCGCCGAGGCGATGGGCGCGGCCCGCTGGGTCACGGGTCTGACCGTGGGCCTGACGGTGGTGGCGTTCCTGGTGGCCTTCGGGCTGCCGAAGCAGGCCAAGGCCGAGCACTAAGCAGCAGTGTCTTCGGACCGGTCGGGCCCTTCGCGGGCACGGCCGGTCGAAGGCGTACTGGAGAAAGGTGCATCAGAATGAACCGCTCTGTTCCGGATAGGATGCCGACATGACCGACAAGCCGCTCAGCGGGCGCAAGGCACAGGCCGCCCGCAACGACAAGCTGATCCTCGAAGCCGCCCACGAGGTGTTCGTCGCGAACCCGGAGGCGCCGATCGCGGAGGTCGCCAAGCGCGCCGGGGTGGGCATCAGCGCGCTGTACCGCCGCTACCCGAGCAAGGAGGACCTGCTGCGCAAGCTGTGCGGGGACGGCTTGGCCCGGCACATGGAGCTGGTGCAGGAGGCGGTCGACGCCGAGGGGGACCCCTGGGAGGCGTTCTGCCGCTTCATGAGAGAGGTCGTCGCCGCCGACACGGCGTCGATCACGGTGAAGCTGGCCGGGACGTTCACGCCGACGCCGGACATGTTCGCGGCGGGCGTGGCGGGGGCCGAGCTGAACGACGCGCTCATGCGGAAGCTCCGCGACGCGGGCGTGCTCCGCGAGGATGCGGCGATCGGCGACCTCATCATGATCACCGAGTGCCTGGCCTCGATCAGCATCGGCGACGCGAAGCGGACCCGCGAGGTGCGGCTGCGGAACCTCGAGCTGTATCTCGAAGCGCTACGAGCCCCAGGCCATGGGCCGCTGCCGGGCACTGCACCGTCCGAGGAGGAAATGGGAGTCCGCTGGATTCCGAAGAACTCGAAGCCATAGCGAAAGGGCCGCCCGACCCGGGCGGCCCTTTCTGCACGAATAACAGTTGCCCCGTTCCCGGGGCACGAAAAAACCCGGCATCACTGCCGGGCTTCCCTATCTGGAGCGGACGACCGGGATCGAACCGGCGACCTACACCTTGGCAAGGTGTCGCACCAGCGCGAAGCGCTGCAATTGGCGCAGCCAACTGCGCTACGTCCGCCCCGAACCCACCCCCGTCCCCGGGGCACGAAAAAGCCCGGCATCACTGCCGGGCTTCTCAATCTGGAGCGGACGACCGGGATCGAACCGGCGACCTACACCTTGGCAAGGTGTCGCGCTACCAACTGCGCTACGTCCGCATTTCTCCGGTGTTGACCGGGGAACGGTGATTACTTTAGCGCATCGTCCATCGGGGTTCGATAGGGCCTTGGGGCGGATTGGGGCGCGGCTCACGCCTGAGCCGCGCCCGCCCCGGTCACCCCTCGGCCCCGCCCAGGCCGAGCATCGCGAGGGCCTCGGCGTCCAGCCCTTCGATCGCGACCTCGTGCTTGCGGTGCGCCTCCCAGTCCTCGCGCGAGAGCCGCCAGCGGTTGTCCTGGCGGCGCACGCCGTTGAGGACCTTGTGGTCGATGCCGTCGGCCTTGTAGCCGAGCTTGCGCGAGACGCCCTCGGAAGGCCCGTTGCCCTCGAACGAGGCGCTCAGCGCGAAGTCGGCGCCGAGCCCGGTGAAGACGAAGTCGAGCACGGCCGCGCGCATCTCCGTGCCGATGCCCTTGCCGTGGTGGGCGCGGCCGAGCCACGACCCGGTGCTGGCCTCCCGCGTCGCCTTGATGTCGGCGGCGCCGACCTCCTGTATGCCGACGATCTCGCCGTCGTGGAGGACGACGAGCGGCAGCATCCACCGCTCGGGCGTGATGCCCGCGATGACGCTCATCTGGTGCAGCAGGGTCCTGCGGCCGCGCTCGAGCGGCTCGCATTCGGTCCAGGGGACCACGAACGGCATGAAGTCCGGGTCGTGGACGCCGGCGGCGGCCTGGTCGGCGAGCGCGACCAGGTCGTCGAGGTCGGGCAGGCGCAGTTCGAGCCGTTCCGTCCGCAGGCGGATCCGGTAGACCGGCAGGTAGTCGGTGAGTGTCACGAGGGTTCCTTTCCCAGGCCGAGCATGTCGTTCACGTCGTCGTCGAGGCCTTCGATCGCGACCTCGTGCGTGCGGTGGGCCTCCCAGTCCTCGCGCGAGAGCCGCCAGCGCTGCTCGGTGCGGCGGACGCCTTGGACGACAGGCAGTTTGATGCCGTCCTCGCGGTAGCCGAGGCTGCGCGAGACGCCCGCCGAGGGCTCGTTGCCGTCGTAGGAGCCGCTGGTGGCGTAGTCGGCGCCGAGGCCGGCGAACGCGAGGTGGAGGACCGCGGCGCGCATCTCCTTGCCCAGTCCGCGGCCCTGGTAGGCGCGGCCGATCCACGAGCCGGTGCTGACCTCGCGCGTGGCGGTGAACTCGATCCCCTTGACGTCCTGCACGCCGATCGGTCGGCCGTCGTGGAAGACGTAGAACGGGAGGGTCCAGCTCTCGGTCTCCCAGCGGCCGATGGCGCGGTGGTACCAGAGGGCGACGCCGCGGGCGACCTGCTTGGGTTCGGCTGCGGTCCACGGGATGCCGAAGGGCATGAAGCCGGGGTCGTGGACGCCCGCGACGGCGACTTCGGCCAGTGCCGCGATCTCGTCGAAGGTCGCGGGCAGGCGCAGTTCGAGCCGGTCGGTGCGCAGGCGCAGCCGGTAGATCGGGAGGTGGTCGGCGAGCATGGTCAGATTCTTCAGGCCCGTGCCGGAGAGGGCAATCGGTTTACCCGGCGGGTCCGGGTCCTCGCGCGGTGCCGATATGTGTCAGACTTTTCTGACATACGACAAGGATGGTTGTCATGGAGCCCGAGGAGCTGACCGGCGCGGCCCTGCTCGCGGCCTGCTCGGCCCTGGCGAACCCGCACCGCCTGCGCATCCTCGGGGCGCTCGCGGACGGGCGGCAGTACGTGAGCCTCCTGGCCCGCCAGCTGGGGATGAGCCGCCCGCTGCTCCACATGCACCTGCAGAAGCTCCAGTCCGCGGGCCTGGTGAAAGGGTCGCTGGAGCTCTCGGAGGACGGCCGTGCCGTCAAGTACTTCGAGGCGGTCCCGTTCACGCTGCAGGTCTCCCCGCAGATCGTCAAGGCGGCACTGCCGACCCTGCCCGTACCGGGCGACCACGGAAAGGAAACAGACTGATGTCCATGGGACAAGCCGGAATGCTGTTCGTATTCGGATTCGCCTTCCTGATCGCCGCGATCATGATCGTCTCGATGCTCGTCTGGGCGTCGACGAAGAAGGCGCAGGCGTCCGCCGCCCGCGAGGCGAACTACCGCGAGCTGGCGGCGAAGGCCGGCGAGGACTCGGCGGAGATCAAGGCCTCCCTCGCGGAGCTCAAGGGCCGCTTGGCGTCTGTGGAGCGGATGCTCAAAGAGGTCGAGTGACCGCGGTGTCCGCGCTTGCGAGGAATTCCCGCGAATCACGGTTAAGGCGCGCCTGATACGGCACCCTCGGACGCATGGACACGACGCAATCCGGCCTCGCCACCGCGCCGCTCGGCCACGAAGAGCTGGCCCGCATCGACGCCTACTGGCGGGCCGCCAACTACCTCACCGTCGGCCAGATCTACCTGCTCGACAACCCCCTGCTCAGGGAGTCCCTGCGCCCCGAGCACATCAAGCCGCGCCTGCTCGGCCACTGGGGCACCAGCCCCGGCCTGAGCCTGATCTATGCGCACCTGAACCGCTGCATCACCGCCCGCGGCCTCGACATGATCTACGTGACCGGCCCCGGCCACGGCGGCCCCGCGATCGTCGCCAACACCTGGCTCGAGGGCACCTACCCGGAGCTGCACCCCTCGGTCAACCACTCCGAAGAGGGCATGAAGCAGCTGTTCCGCCAGTTCTCCTTCCCCGGCGGCATCCCCTCCCACGTCGCCGCCGAGGTCCCCGGCTCGATCCACGAGGGCGGCGAACTCGGCTACGCGCTCTCGCACGCCTACGGCGCCGCGTTCGACAACCCGGACCTGACCGTGGCCTGCGTCGTGGGCGACGGCGAGGCCGAGACCGGCCCGCTCGCCGGCTCGTGGTTCTCGAACGTGTTCCTCAATCCCGTCTCCGACGGCACGGTCCTGCCGATCCTGCACCTCAACGGCTACAAGATCGCCAACCCGACGATCTTCGCGCGCATCTCCGACGAGGACCGCATGTCGTTCTTCCGCGGCGTCGGCTACGAGCCGTTCCTGGTCGAGGGCGACGACCCCGAAAGCGTCCACCAGCTCATGGCCGCCACATTGGACGCGTGCTTCGACCGGATCGCCGAGATCCGCGCCGACGCGCGCCGCAGCGCGAATGGGAAACCGGTCCGCCCGCGCTGGCCGATGGTCATCCTGCGGACCCCGAAGGGCTGGACCGGTCCGGCCGAAGTGGACGGCGTGCCCGTCGCGGGCACCTGGCGCGCCCACCAGGTGCCGCTCTCAGGGGTGCGCACCAATCCCGAGCACCTGGAGATGCTCGAGGCGTGGATGCGCTCGTACCGGCCCGAGGAGCTGTTCGACGCCACCGGCAAGCCCGCTGCCGAGATCCTCGACCTGCATCCCGAAGGCGCGCAGCGCATGAGCGCCAACCCGCACGCGAACGGCGGCCTCCTCCTGCGCGACCTCGTGCTGCCCGACTACCGCGAGTACGGCCAGGAGACCGAGGGCCACGGCCGCACCACCGGCGAGGCGACGAAGGTGCTCGGCAAGTGGCTGCGCGACGTCATCAGCGCCAACCCGGACCGGTTCCGGCTCTTCGGGCCCGACGAGGTCGAGTCGAACCGGCTCGGCGCGGCCTTCGAGACCACCGACAGGCAGTGGCAGGCCGACATCTACCCCACGGACGAGCACCAGGCCCCGCACGGACGGGTCATGGAGGCCCTCTCGGAGCACCTGTGCGAAGGCTGGCTCGAGGGCTACCTCCTCACCGGGCGGCACGGCCTGTTCACCAGCTACGAGGCGTTCATCCACATCGTCGACTCGATGTTCAACCAGCACGCGAAGTGGCTCGACTCCTCCGCCGCGATCCCGTGGCGCCGGCCGATCGCCTCGCTCAACTACCTGCTGTCGAGCCACGTGTGGCGCCAGGACCACAACGGCTTCTCGCACCAGGACCCCGGGTTCATCGACCACGTGATGAACAAGAAGGCCGACATCGTGCGCGTCTACCTCCCTCCGGACGCCAACACCCTCCTGTCCACGATGGACCACTGCCTGCGCAGCCGCCAGTACGTGAACGTCGTGGTCGCCGGGAAGCAGCCCGCGCTCCAGTACACGAGCATGGACGAGGCGGTGCGCCATTGCGAACGGGGCCTGGGCATCTGGGAGTGGGCCTCCACCGACGGCGGCCAGTCGCCCGACGTCGTGCTCGCCTGCGCCGGTGACGCGCCCACATTGGAGGTCCTGGCCGCCGCCGACATCCTGCGCCAGGCCCTGCCGCGGCTGCGGGTGCGCGTGGTCAACGTCGTCGACCTCATGCGGCTCCAGCCCGAGACCGAGCACCCGCACGGCCTCGGCGACCGCGAGTTCGACACGATATTCACCTCCGACAAGCCGGTCCTGTTCGCCTTCCACGGCTACCCGACGCTCATCCACCGGCTCACGTACCGCCGCACCAACCACGACAACATCCACGTGCGCGGCTACAAGGAGGAGGGCACCACGACCACCCCGTTCGACATGGTCATGCTCAACGACCTCGACCGGTTCCGCCTCGTCATCGACGTCATCGACCGCGTGCCCGGACTCGGCGAGAACGCCGCGGGCCTGCGGCAGCGGATGGAGGACGCCAGGCACGCCGCCCGCGAGCACACCCGCACCCACGGCGAGGACCTGCCCGACGTCGCCGAGTGGCAGTGGCCGCACTAGAAGCGAAGCGGCACAGGCAGACCCGTCCAGCGGCTTGACATCAGGTGAACACGCTTCGTTAGTCTCTAAGGGGAGGCATGCTCGCAACCCCTTGGGAGGACTGCACGTGGCGAAGGTCAGGCCCGGTCGCGTCGTGGTCGACTACGAGGACGACCTCGTGGTCTTCACCGTCGGCATGCGCATCAACAAGTTCTGGAAGTTCCGCAAGTGGGTGCCGGTGTTCGCGTCGATGCCGAAGATGCTCCGGGAACTCCACGCCGACCCCGAGCTCGGCCTGCTCGACTCGCGGACGATGATCGGCGGCCGCGTGATCATGGTCGTCCAGTACTGGCGCAGCGAGGAGCACCTGGAGCACTACGCGCACTCGCAGGTGCACGCCCACCGCGGCTTCTGGAAGTGGTTCAACCGCAACGTGAAGAGCAACGGCGAGGTCGGCCTGTGGCACGAGCTCTACAAGGTCCGCGCCGGCGAGTACGACACCTCGTACATCAACATGCCGCCGTACGGCCTCGCCCGCGCCACGAAGGAGCGGGACGCGACCCGCACCGACCCCGACGACCACGACCACGAGCACTCGGCGGGCGCCGCCCACTGAGGACGCTCAGCCCTCCAGGATCGCGAGGTTCTTGAGGAGGCTCTCGGTCGACCAGCCGCGCTGGTGGGCGGTCAGCTCCTCGTCGAAGCCGCGCACGTCGCACTCGGCGATGAGGATGAGCATCAGGTAGATCCGGTAGAGGGCGAGCCGGCGCTCCTCCCCCGCGGTCATCGGCCGGCCCAGGAACCCCTCGACGGACGCCGCCTGCTCCTCCTCGGAGCCGAACGTGAGCGAGACGATCTCGGCGACCGGGTCGCCGTAGAAGGCCCGCTCGCCGTCGATGAACGCCTCGACCCGCCAACCGGACTCGCCCTTGACGACGAAGATGTTGCCGTCCCACAGGTCGAAGTGGACGAGCGCGGGCCGGTCCACCTCGTCGAGCAGGTCCTTCTCGGCGGCGACGGCCGCACGGATCTCCTCGACCGGGCGCGGCAGCGGCGAGCCGTTCTCGGCGATGTCCGCGAGGACGTCGTCGATCATCGCCAGGAACGACGCGGACCAGGTGTCGGCGACCGTGCGGCCGCTCTTGCGCGGGTACCCGAACCGCTCCCCGGTGACGGTGGCGAACCGGGCGCTCAAGGCCCCGGCCTCGCGCCGCACGGCCAGGAACTCGGCGTCGGACATGTCGGCCCGGGCGTTCGGGAGCGTCACGCCCTCGAGCCGGTTGATGATCATCACGCCGCCCTCGGGATCGCCGTAGTGCAGCGCCGGCATCGGCACGCCCGCGGCGAGCCCCCGTTCGAAGCACTCGATCTCGGTGGCCATGAGGTCGACCTCGTACCGCAGCAGCTTGTGCGCCTTGTCCGGGGCGACCTTGACGACCACGTGGCGGCCGTCGGCCAGTTCGAGGGCGTGGGCGGCGTTGAAGAAGCCGTCCTTGAACTCCTCATGGCCGACGAACTCGACGGCACCCGGCAGGTGCTTGCTGACGATGGCCTCGACGGCGGCGCGGTCGAGCTTGGGGCGGATGGCGATCTCCATCGCGCCATTCTGGGGCCCGGCGGCGGGCCGCGCAATCGGGTATTCGTGCGGCTCTTGCCTAGTGGGACGAGCGCGCATAGCGTGGAAGGCCGCACGCGAAGGGACGAAGGAGGCGCTTCATGGACACACCGCGACTGCGCAGGCTGCAGCCGGGCGACCTCGGCTGGATCGTCTACAGCCAGGGCAAGGGGTACTGGCAGCAGCTCGGCTGGAACGAGGAGTACGAGGCGCTCGTCGCGCGGATCGTCGCCGACTACGCCGAGCGGCACGACCCCGCCCGGGAGGCGGGCTGGATCGCCGAGCTGAACGGCGAGCCGGTCGGGTCGATCCTGTGCGTGGACGCGGGCGACCAGGTCGCCAAGCTGCGGCTGCTGTGGGTCGAGCCGTCCGCGCGCGGGCACGGCGTCGGCGGGACGCTGGTGCGCCAGTGCGTCGACTTCGCCCGCGAGGCCGGGTACCTGTCGATGACGCTCTGGACCATGAGCCTCCTCGACGCGGCCCGGCGGCTGTACGAGGAGGCCGGATTCTCGCTCGTGAGCGAGCAACCGGTGCGGATGTTCGGCAAGGACGACCTGGTCAACCAGGTGTGGGACCTGCCGCTGCGCGACAGCAGCGCGTGATCCGGACCACGGCGGAAATATCCGGATCGGGCCGGGCGTCGTATAGGTCGTTAGCACTCTCCACCACCGAGTGCTAATCCTGAGGAAGGAGACAGCACCATGATCGTTCGCTACCAGCACCCTTACGCGGCCTTCCGGCAGCTCGACCGCGAGTTCGAGCGCCTGGCCCGAGCCGGCTTCGGCCAGCGCTCGGTTCAGTACACGCTTCGGTCCGACATCTACACCGAAGGCGAGGACCTCGTGGTCACCGCCGCGGTTCCGGGTGTGAGCCCTGAGGACGTCACCGTCGAGCTCGAGGGCCGCCGCCTCTCCATCACCGCCGAGCGCCGCCAGCGCGAAGCGGCCGAGGGCGACCGCTACCTCGTGCGGGGTCTCGCCGGCGGCACGTTCCGCCGCGAGTTCCAGCTTCGCGAGGGCGTCACCGCCGACCAGCTCAGCGCTGCGGTCGCCGACGGCATCCTGACGATTCGCATCGCAGGGGCCGTGAAGCCGGCGCCGCAGGCGCAGCGCATCCCGATCAACGGCGTCGAGCCTGCGATCGAGGGCGAGGCGGTCGAAGGCGAGGCAGCCGAGTCTGAGGCGACGTCCGAGGACGCCGCCTAAGCCGACACGCCGACGGCCCCAGGGGATTCCCTTGGGGCCGTTGTCGTCTCCGCGGTCAGCGGTGCCCGGCGCCGACGGTCTCGGCGGCCTTGGCGAGGTCGGCGATGAACCGGGACAGGGCCTCGTCGCGGTCGTCGCCCGAGAGGCGGATGACCGCCGAAGGGTGGACGGTGGCCAGGAACTCGCACGGCTCGTCGAGCTCGGCGAGGTCCAGGTCGAACAGCTCGCCGCGCTGGGTGCTGACGCGGAAGCCGGTCCCCATGAGCGACTGCGCCGCGGTCGCGCCGAGAGCGACCACGAGGTCGGGCTTGACCGCGTTCAGCTCGGCGATCAGCCAGGGCCGGCACGCGACCGCCTCGCCGCGGGTCGGCTTCTTGTGCAGGCGGCGGTTCCCGCGTTCGACGTGCTCGAACTTGAAGTGCTTGACCGCGTTGGTGAGGTAGATCCGGGACCGCTCGATGCCGGCCTCCTCGAGCGCCTGGTCGAGCAGCCGCCCGGCCGGGCCGACGAACGGCTCGCCCTCCTGGTCCTCGACATCGCCCGGCTGCTCCCCCACCAGGAAGAGGCGGGCCTTCGCGGGTCCTTCGCCGAAGACGGTCTGGGTGGCCTCGCGGTACAGGTCGCAGCCCTCGCAGGACCGGGCCGCCTTGCGCAGCTCGGTGATGCCGCCCGTCTCGGGCACCCACGCCTGGGCGCCGGGATGCCGTGCCGCCATGTCGCCACCTGCCGATCGAGTCGAGCGCTCAAGGCGTTCGGATACCCGGGCACTGCGGCCGCGAACCGCTTTCGCGGTCCGGAGAGGATGCCGCGCCTCTTGCAGCGAATAGCGAAAAGGGCCCGGATTCCGGGCCCTTTCGCAAAGATCGAATGGAGGTGGGTACGGGATTCGAACCCGTGTGCACGGCTTTGCAGGCCGTTACCTAACCACTCGGACAACCCACCATGATGTGAAAAAAGCCCAGGCCTTGCGAACCTGGGCCTTTCACTTCGGTGGACGATACTGGGATTGAACCAGTGACCTCTCCCGTGTCAGGCAATTATTACCCACCTAGATGTCCGTTTCGGAGAACGTTTCCGCAGCTAGAGACCGGTTAGCGACGGTGGTTGTCGGTGGTTGTTGGCTGTTGTTTTCCGCTGTTGTCCGCTGGTGTCGGCTCCCTTAACGGCTCCCCAGAACCATCCATAATGCTCTTTGGAGCCGGGCTCGATCGGACTCGCCACCTTGCCGCAGCCGACGCTTGCGGCGGCAAGTAGCCCTCGTTGATCCTGCGGTGGTGCCGCCGACCGCCACGGTCCGCTGCCACGACGGCGGCTGACTACGTTCGTGTCGACCTTGGCTGAGACGGTGAACGGGGCTACGTCGGGCTCGACGCTCGCTGAACAGCCGCCTGCGGGTCGGGCACTCCACGGTCTCCTCGTCGCTGCCCTGGCGCCCCTGCGCCCACCCGGCCCGGCGTCCTGCTTCATGCCGGCCGTTCTGCTTCTGGTCCGCCTCGCTGGCGCCGCCGCCGCCCGCGGAACGGCCGGAGGCCGCACGCCCCGGGCGAGCGGCGCGCGCCAGGCGCGCGAAGCGCGCCCTTGATGATGTATAGAAAGTTTGAACACGCACGCCAGGGCGCCATCGAGCCAGGACTTCCAGGGAACGAGAGAACTGCAGCTGCCGGAGTCAGGAGCTAGAAGCGTTGAGCAATCCCCATATCGGCATGAGCAATTGCGGTAAAATCTCCTGATGGCAAACACTCTTGAACCGTCCGAGGTTCGCACAGGTCATCTAATTGATCCCAAGTCTGGCATTCCATTCCAAACCTGCACTCTTAGGCATGAGCCCGGGCAAGGGGTTCTCCTGTCTATTCCATACTTGAACGGTGACCCGCAATTTGCAAAAATTGAGAACTGGTTCTCAAATCAGGATCCTCCAAAGTCACTCATTTACCGGGACGACAAGGGATCAGTAACTCTTTCAGGCGTTCGCTGGCGAGGACATGGGCACTTTGGCTACACTTTGGGGCGATTGGGCGCGGATGTAGCAATATTCGAATATCCACGTCAGCTGAAGAACGAATACAAACTTGCACGAGTTCAGTCACGCATCGACGGCCTCAATGAATTCAGTCGGTTTCAATCCATCAACCATGTCGGTTCTTTTGAAGATGGAGTTTACAAGTCTGTAGTAACAGTCAAGGCCGTTGAAAAAATGGTGGTACGACATGGCGGGTTCACGTACATATTTCGGGCTGTTGTTCCTGGTGAGAACCGCCATAGCGTCTCTGGATCGAGATTTTCAGCTAAATCAGATACCGTTATTGAAACCAATAAGAGTCGTGGCGCGACCATGGACGAGCATATCGTGGCGCAATGGCCTATCCGCGCACTCTTGATTCTTGCGCATGGATCCGAGCAGTACTGGCGTGAGCACAAGATTCTGGATGACCAGTTCCCAGTTTGGATGATCTCAGGAGAAATCAAGGGTCCGATGTACGTCCCAGTTCGATTCCGCCGCACAATCCGCGATACAGAGCAACCAGAGAGACTCGATGGCGATAACTCATTTCCCGCATTTCAACTCCAGGACCTGGGGACTCGAGGACTCTTGCGGTGGCTAAAACTGTATGACGACGAAAACTTCAGAAGAGCGATTGAGCCCGTAGTCGAAGTCATCAATGGGGCATCGAATTTCCTGGAGCCACAAGTGCTAATGACGGTTATGGGCCTTGAGGCGATGGGCTACTTTCGGAATCCGAAGAAGGCGTCTTTGGAGGCTCATGTTAAGCGCTGCGTGGAAGCCACTAGAGTCAACTGGAGCGATATCGGCCGTAAATCTGGCATCGCACAGGCAATCGCAAGGGTGAATAATGACTTGAAGCATCCAGATCGACAGGCGCGCCCCAACGGACTAGAACTGAACCTCATTGCGAGCTTGTCTAAAACAATCATGCGATTGCAAATGATTGAGCTATTGGGTCTTCCGAAATCCCAATATGAGAGAATATCCAATTCAATGGGCGTGATCCACACCAAAGAACTATTCAGGCTTAACGGTGTCCGAATTACGTCTGGCGGAAACTTCGTAGATACGCCCTAAAAGGCATACACACAAGGCTTGGGTATTCATTTGTTCACCGCGGACCAGTTGAGGAAGAATCCTTTGTTTCCGTTAGAACCCATGCGTGGTAGTCGGGGCTGGCTTGATCGATCGCGGTTGCGAGTACACAAGGAACCTCGTAAGGGTGCTCCTGGTTGACAATCTTGATGATCTCGGAGACCAGTGATCGGCGAGTGTGGAGCATGACGCGGGCTTCGGGCTCGTCGTGGACTTGGCCGTCCCAGCGGTAGATGGAGCGGATCTCGACGAGGTTGTGTCCGCAAGCGGCTAGGCGCTCCTCGACCAGCTTGCGCGTGAACTCGGCGAGCCAGGCGGCATCGGGGGCCGTGATCGTCACTTCGCAGATGGGCTGCACTTAGGACTCCTCCTGATTGAGGTCTGCGATCAGTGCTCGTGCTTCGGCCTCGCTGCGCGCAATGGCGCCCCAGCCGGTGCGGATGCTGCCGTCGTAGCTCATGCCGACCCAGCGGCCCTTCATGTGGACGCCGTGGGGGTGGACGGTGAAGTAGAAGGTGCCCTTCGAACGCACCGCTCCGTCATCGGCGGCGTACCAGCCGATGAGGACTTCGTTGTCCCACAGGCGAAGTTCGCCCTTCCAGTGGTATCCGCCGTCCTCGACTGCGATGCCGCGGGTCGTGGTCTCGATGCGGAGCTGCTCTCCCTGCTGGCGGATCTCGACTTCCTGGGCCGTGATGACTTCCTCGAAGTCTTTCGAGGTCTGCCAGCTGGTCCACCAGCTTCCGGAAAGGTCGACGCGGTGGGTGGCGAGTCCGGCGAGTTCATCGACAGAGATGCCGAGGGCCTTGGCGATCTTCACTGCGACAGGCAGTGTCGGGTGAGATTCGCCCGCCTCGTAGCGCCGGATCTGGCGTGCCTCGACGCCGGCCAGCTTCCCGAGCGCGGCTTGCGAGAGTCCTCGTTCCTCGCGCTTCTCCTGGATGATTTCGTTCATCTCCACGGTTTCAGCTCCCCCCAGAAGAGGACCTTCTTGTCCTCTAGCAGGGACTTTACCGTCTTCTTGAAAGAGGTCATTTCCGTCCTTGACGCGGTCGTTCATGTCCCCTAGTATAGGGACATAAACGTCCTCCCGCAAGGACGAGAAAGCCCCAACGAGCTGTCACTCGTCAGGGCTGGATTCCTCAGATTTTGCCAAGGAGATCAGATGTCCTCCCACGCTATCAAGAACCTGACTCGGAAGTCCATGCCTTCCTGCTCACAGGCTTCGGGCTGCTGGTGCGGCTGCGGCGAGTGCTTCACCGCCACCGGCTGCGACTGCTCGAACCTCGCCGATGTCTTCGACCGTGGCGGGATGACCGCTGCTCTCTACTCCTCGTCGGCTTCGACCCGCGACCTCGAAGCGATGGTCTCGATCTCCGAGATCGAGTCCTACGCCATGGAGTCCATCGACGCCTTCGGCATCGACGCGTTCGCGGGCCGGATCTCGGACGTGTCCGAGCAGACCGAGAACCGCTCCCGGTGGGAGGCCGCGCAGATGGCCGGGGACACCTGGTGGCACAACGCGGTCCACAACCCGCCCCGGAAGAGGGTCGCTCCGCCCGTCGGGCAGCCCTGCCGCGAAGGCTTCATTGCGGCGGCGCGGGAGAAGATGGCGCGCGGCGAGATCGATTCGCTCGGGCTCGGTCCGACCACGACTGAGCAGGCGTTCGGGCACCTGCGCGGCTCCGGCCTCAACCTCGACATGATCGGGCTGTGATCGCCATGAGCATGCTCGAAGCGACCACCCTGCACACCACCGAACCCGTTGCCTCCGAAGCGGACCGCGACCGCGCGGCCATGCCGGAACCGGGCTGCCCCGGCTTCGACGCCTGGGTCCAGGCCGAGACCGACCGGATGCGGCAAGCGGCCCTCGACGCCGCCGCTCTCGCTGTCGCGACGGCCCCTCAGATCACTCATGAAGCGGTCATGACCGGCCGGTTCTCCGGTGAGTACGCGGAGGCCCTGTCGGCCCTGGCGCTCGTCGAGGGCATGACCACTGCGAAGGTGACCGGCCTGGTCCGTGTCGCGATGATGTCGGCGCTGTATCTGGCTGACTGCAAGGTCGCCGATCTGCGCGCGGCCCGCGAACCCGCCGAGATCACCGCCCTGGCCGCTCCCGTGGTTGACCGGCTCGGGTACCGGCACCTGATCAACCTGCACTACCGCGAAGCGGGGGATATCCGGCAGGGCAATCCCAGCACCGTGTTCCCCAAGGAAGGGCGGTACGGCGCGGCCGTGGATGCGGCGTACCGGTGGGACTGGCAGCAGATGCCCGAGGAGTGGATCGCCGAGCAGCGCCGCGCGGTGGGCGGGAAGGCCCGGGGTTGATGGGCGCCGCTGTGGCGGCCACCGGCGGGGACCGGGAGCTAGTGCAGTTGATGCGCTCTCCCGGCTTCGCCTTGTGGCGCAAGAAGGTCAAGTCCGTTCACGGCTGCGCGTCCCCGGTCAAACTGCGCGGCTCCTCCCAGGTCACCCGCCGCTCGGACGGCGCGGTCCTCAAGTCCACGGCCGGGTCGGTCTGGATCCCGTGCGGTACCCGCCGCGAGGCACTGTGCGAGTCATGCTCCCGGTGGTACGCCGAGGACGCCTTCCACCTCATCCGGGCCGGGCTCTGCGGCGACGCCTCCAAGGGCATCACCGCAGACGTGGCCGACCGGCCCCGCTGGTTCGTCACCCTCACCCCGCCGAGCTTCGGCCCGGTCCACTCCCGGATCGTCGGGGCCGGTGGGCGCATGAAGCGGCCCTGCTCCTGCGGGGAATGGCACCGCGAGGCCGACACCCGCCTCGGGCAAGCCCTGGACATGGGCGCCTACGACTTCGAGGCGGCGGTGCTGTGGCAGGCCAACGCCGGGGAGCTGTGGCACCGATTCACGATCAGCCTCAAGCGGGAACTCGCGCGGCTCGGCGGCATCCGCGTTGCCGACCTCCCGAACATGGTGCGGCTGTCGTACTCGAAGGTCGCGGAGTACCAGCGGCGCGGCATGGTCCACTTCCACGCCGCGATCCGCCTGGACGGCCCCGAGGGCGCTACTGCGGCACCTCCGGCGTGGGCCACCAAGGAGGCTCTGGCGACGGCCGTGCGCGCTGCTGCGGCTTCGGCGACGGTCACCACGGGACGCCGTGACGGGACGGTCCTGGATCTCGCCTTCGGGCGCCAGCTGGACCTGCGCGATATCACCGACCGCGCCGATGCCGGCCAAACCGAGGACGAGTCCCGGCAGGTCGCGGCCAGTCGCGTGGCCTCCTACGTCGCGAAGTACGCCACCAAGTCCACCGGCTCGCATGAGGGCCCGGACCGCAAGATCCGCTCGGCGGACGAGATCGAGGACCTGCCGGTGTCGGCGCACCACAAGGCCATGATGCGCACCGCTTGGGAGCTGGGCGGCCTGGAGGCGTATGCCGATCTCAACCTGCGCCGCTGGGCGCACATGCTCGGCTTCCGGGGCCACTTCCTCACCAAGTCGCGCGCCTGGTCGGTCACCCTCGGGGAGCTGCGGGCCATCCGTGCCCGGTTCCGCCTCGCCGAGGTCCTGGCCGAGCTCGAGGTCTCCGAGGACGACGTGCTCGTCGTCAACGACTGGGAGGCCGTCTCCTTCGGGCACGACAACGATGCGGAACGCGAAGTAGCGCAAGCGATTGCAGCATCAATGATCCAAACAAGACAGACGAGACAACTGAAGGATGGCGACCGATGAGCGAGGGGACGGAGAACCCGAAAAGCCGGGCTCGAAAGCAGGCTCGGCGCGGCGATGGCTCGATCTACTGGGACGAGTCGAAGGAGTGCTACGTCGGCTCGATCTCACTGGGGACCGACCCGAAAGGGCGTCGCATCCGTCCGAGCGTCCGGGGCGAATCGGTCAAGGAGGTCCGCCGCAAGCTCAAGGAACTCAAGGACGACTACGCCGACGGGATCGAGCTCGGCGACAAGTACACGGTGGAAGAGGCGGCTCGGGACTGGCTCAAGAGCGGTGTGCGAGGCCGTGAGGACAGCACCATGGAGAACCTGCATTCCTACACCGAGGTGCACATTATCCCCGGTCTCGGCAAGGCCAAGCTGAAGCGTCTGACGGCCGATCAGGTGGACACGTTCCTAGAAAGCCTGACAGACAGGCTTGCGACCAGCACCATTGAGCGGGTGCTGAATACGTTGCGACGCATCATTCGGTTCGCGGAGTCGAGGAACAAGGTTCGCCGGAATGTGGCGCTCCTGGTCGACCCGCCCAAGGGCAAGGAGGGACGTCCTTCCAAGTCGATGACGCTGGTCCAGGCGCAAGCCGTCCTGCGGGCAAGTCGTGGGTCCTGGATCCACCCGTACATTGCGCTCTCCGTGTTCACAGGGGTCCGGACCGAGGAAGCGCGGCCCTTGAAGTGGCAGCACACGCACCTGAACCCGGTCAAAGGCGAGATCTGCTCCTGCGGCGGCAAGCACCCGGAGACGGAGACGCCGCATGTGGAGGTCTGGCGCTCGGTCCGCACCACGAAAGACACCAAGACTCCGAAGAGCCGCCGGACCATCGCACTGCCGGCATATGTGGTGACGATCCTGACGGCCTACCGGATCAAGGACCAAATGGAGCGCGAGGACGCCGGGCGTGGCCGAGAGAAGGTGGAGTACGTCTTCGGAACGGTCAACAACACGGTGCGAGACGCGGCCAACGTCCGGCGTGATCTCCGGAAGATCGTCACCAAGGCCGAGGTGCCTGGAAGTTGGACGCCCCGGGAGCTGCGTCACACCTTCGTCTCACTGATGTCGGACCAAGGCGCGGATGAGGAGCTGATCGCCGATCTCGTCGGCCATGCGAGGACCTCGACAACGCGAACGATCTACCGTCACCAGCTCCGGCCGGTCATTACCAAGGGCGCGGAGCTGCTGGACAAGGCGTTCAGCGAGGGCCTTCTAGAGAGATAGAACGGCTCCCTTTTCGGCTCCTCTGGCCCTCGACAGCAATGCTGCCGGGGGCCTTTTCCATTGACAGAAGTCGATGGAATTCGGCCGGAAACACGTCAGACCACATAGGATTCCTATGTGGTCTGTCGATGAGCGTTTGTGGAGGTGGGTACGGGATTCGAACCCGTGTGCACGGCTTTGCAGGCCGTTACCTAACCACTCGGACAACCCACCGCGAAAAACTTGGTGGACGATACTGGGATTGAACCAGTGACCTCTCCCGTGTCAGGGGAGTGCTCTCCCGCTGAGCTAATCGTCCGGGATAGCGCTCTTTCGAGCTCCGAGCGGACGACCGGGATCGAACCGGCGACCTACACCTTGGCAAGGTGTCGCGCTACCAACTGCGCTACGTCCGCATGTCATTTCCAGTGGCTTTTTCGTTCCCCTGGCGACGGGATAGAACTTTACCCAATGCCCGACCGAGCGTCCACCGGGGGGTCGGGCCTTCCGGCTTCGGGCCATGTTGTCGCAGCGCTCTGGCAGAATCCTCCCGTGGCTCAAGCTATCGATCAACGCATCGCCGAAGAACTCTCGGTCGGCACCCATCAAGTCCGCTCGGCCGTCGCGCTCCTCGACGACGGCTCCACCGTCCCGTTCATCGCCCGGTACCGCAAAGAGGCCACCGGGGGCCTCTCCGACGAGCAGCTGCGCGCCCTCGAGGAGCGCCTGGGTTACCTGCGCGAGTTGGAGGCCCGCCGCAAGGCGGTGCTCGAATCGATCGGCGAGCAGGGCAAACTCACCGATGCGCTCGCCGCGCAGATCGACGCCGCCGACACGAAGGCGCGGCTCGAGGACCTCTACGCGCCCTTCAAGGTGAAGCGCCGCACGAAGGCGCAGATCGCCCGCGAGGCCGGGCTCGAACCCCTCGCGGAACTGCTGCTGAGTGATCCCTCACAGGACCCCGAGAGTGCCGCCGCCGCGTTCGTCGACGCCGCGAAAGAGGTGCCGGACACGGCCGCGGCGCTGGCCGGGGCGCGCGCGATCCTCACCGAGCGGTTCAGCGAGGACGCCGACCTCATCGGCGACCTGCGCGAACGCATGTGGCGGCGGGGCCGGCTGGTCTCGAAGGTCCGCGACGGGGCCGAGGAGAAGGGCGCGAAGTTCTCGGACTACTTCGACTTCTCCGAGACGTTCACCACGCTGCCCTCGCACCGGGTGCTCGCGCTCATGCGCGGCGAGAAGGAGGAGGCGCTCTCACTGGCACTCGAGCCGGGTGGGTCCGAGGTGGACGGTGCCGACTGCGAGGGCGTGATCGCCGCGAAGTTCGGGATCCGGGACGAAGGGCGGCCCGCCGACGCGTGGCTCGCCAAGACCGTCTCGTGGGCGTGGCGCACGCGCATCCTCGTCAAGCTGGGCGTGGACCTGCGGATGCGGCTGTGGCAGCTCGCCGAGGACGAGGCCGTGAAGGTCTTCGCCGCGAACCTGAAGGACCTGCTGCTCGCGGCCCCGGCCGGGCCGAAGACCGTGATGGGGCTCGACCCGGGTTTCCGGACCGGCGTGAAGGTGGCCGTGGTCGACCCCACGGGCAAGGTGCTCGACGCGACCGCGATCATGCCGCACCAGCCGCAGAACCGCTGGGACGCTTCACTGGCGACCCTCGGCGCGCTCGTGGAGAAGCACGGCGTGCAGCTCATCGCGATCGGCAACGGCACGGCCTCCCGCGAGACCGACCGCCTCGCGGCCGACCTCATCAAGGCCGTGAACGGCAAGACCGAGTTGGCGAAGATCGTGGTCTCCGAGGCGGGGGCCTCGATCTACTCGGCGTCGGCGTACGCGACGAAGGAGCTCCCGGGCATGGACGTGTCCCTGCGCGGGGCCGTCTCGATCGCGCGGCGGCTCCAGGACCCGCTCGCGGAGCTGGTGAAGATCGAGCCGAAGCACATCGGCGTCGGCCAGTACCAGCACGACCTGACTGAGTCCAAACTCACCAGATCCCTCGAGGCCGTCGTCGAGGACGCGGTGAACGCGGTCGGCGTGGACCTGAACACCGCTTCCGTCCCGCTCCTGTCGCAGGTGTCAGGGCTCTCCGAGAGCGTGGCCGCGAACATCGTGGCGTACCGCGACGAGCACGGCCGCTTCGCCGACCGGAAGGCGCTCCTGAGCGTGCCCCGCCTGGGCCCCAAGGCCTTCGAGCAGGCCGCCGGGTTCCTCCGGGTCGCCGGCGGGGCCAACCCGCTCGACGCCTCGGCCGTCCACCCCGAGGCCTACCCGGTGGTCGAGCGCATCCTCGCCGCCACGGGCGCGCCGATCGGCGGGCTCGTGGGCGACGCGAAGACGCTGCGCAAGCTCAAGCCCGGCGACTTCGCCGACGACCGCTTCGGCGTGCCGACGGTCTCGGACATCCTCGCCGAGCTCGAGAAGCCCGGCCGGGACCCGCGGCCCGAGTTCAAGGCCGCCACCTTCAAGGAGGGCGTGGAGAAGGTCTCGGATCTCAAGCCCGGGATGCTCCTCGAAGGGGCCGTGACGAACGTCGCGGCCTTCGGGGCGTTCGTCGACATCGGCGTCCACCAGGACGGCCTGGTGCACATCTCGGCGCTCGCCAACCGGTTCGTGTCGGACCCGCGCGAGATCGTCAAGCCCGGCGACGTGGTCAAGGTCAAGGTCGTCTCGGTCGACCTGCAGCGCCAGCGCATCGCGCTCACCATGCGCCTCGACGACGAGGTGGAGGCCGGCGGCGCCGAACCGCGCGGCGGCGGCCAGCGCCAGGGCGGCGGGAGCAAGGGCGGCAAGGGCGGCGGACGCCAGCAGCAGCCGCGCCAGCGCGGCGGCCAGCAGGCGGCCCCGCAGAGCGCGATGGCCGAGGCGCTGCGCCGCGCCGGGCTGACGAAGTAGACCGGAGGACTCCAGGAGCGGCCGGCCGGGGGGGCGGGGGGGGCTGGTAAGCGTGGGGGCGGGGGGGCCCCGGGCGGGAGGGGCCCGA
>NZ_JAPZVR010000002.1:229034-308594 GCF_027622855.1 Glycomyces algeriensis
CCCCCGCGGGGCGCCCCCCCCCCCCCCCCGCCCCCCCCCGCCCCCCGCCCCCCCCCCCCCCCCCCGCTCCTCTTACGCTTGGAGGCGTGCTGCACCGCTTCTCGATCTCCCGGATGGACCTGCTCGTCGGGGCCGTCAACGCCGTGATCGTGCTGACCTGGACGTTCGCGCAGTGGGTGCTCCACGTGCGCGACACGCAGGGGCTCAACGAGGACCTGGCGTGGGCGATGATGTTCGTCTCAGTGGCGGTCCTGTTCTTCCGCAGCGCTTTCCCGCTCACCGTGGCGCTGGTGTCGATGGCGGCGACGATCGTGTACTACCCGGCGTCGTCGACGGACGGGCCGATGCTCATGGCGTTCGTGATCGCCCTGTACACGCTGGCCGCGCTGGGGCGCATCGCCGCCGCGGCGGTGATCGCCGGGCTGGTGTTCCTGATCGTGGTGATCTCGGAGTACCTGGCGGGCTTCGCGCACATGACCGCGAGCGAGACGCTCATGCTCAGCGGGTGGATCATCGCGGTCCCGGCGATCGGCGCGGTCGTGGCGCACTACCGGCGGTACCGGGCGGAGACCGAGGTGGCCCTGGCGGAGACGCAGCTGCGGAGCGTCGCGGAGGAGCGGCTGCGGATCGCGCGGGAGCTGCACGACGCGGTCGGGCACCACCTGTCGCTCATCAACGTGCAGACCTCGGCGGCGCTGCGGAAGCTGCGCAAGGACCCGCTGTACCGGACCGAGGAGACGCTGCAGGTGATCGCCGAGACGAGCCGGTCGTCGCTGCGGGAGCTGCGGGCGATGGTCGGGGTGCTGCGCGAGCCCGGGGAGGACTCGCCGACCGGTCCGGGGCCGAGCCTGGAGCAGCTGCCGCTGCTGGTCGACGCGGCGCGGGCGTCGGGGCTCGAGGTGGAGCTGCGCGTGGACGGCCGGGCGGTGCTGCCGGTGGCGGTGGACGCGGCGGCGTACCGGGTGGTGCAGGAGTCGCTGACGAACGTGCTGCGGCACGCGAAGGCGCAGCGGGTGCAGATCAAGGTGGTCACGGGGACGTCGACGCTGGCGGTGGCCGTGCTCGACGACGGGGTGGGCGACGGCAAGGGCGCCAAGGGGCCGGGCAACGGGCTGACGGGTATGCGCGAACGGGCCGAGAGCCTCGGCGGTACCTTCAACGCGGGGCCGCGCGGTGACGGCGGCTTCTCGGTCGAGGCCACGTGGCCGCTGGAGGTTGACAAGTGATCCGGGTGATGCTGGTTGATGATCAGCGGCTGGTGCGGGCGGGGTTCGCCTCGATCCTCGGCGACGAGGAGGACATCGAGCTGGTCGCGGAGGCGGGCGACGGGTCCGAGGCGCTGGAGCTGGCGCGGCGGCACCGCCCCGACGTGGTGCTCATGGACATCCGCATGCCCAATGTGGACGGCCTGGAGGCGACCGAGCGGATCGGCCGGGACCCCAAGCTCGACGGCGTCAAAGTGGTGATCCTGACGACCTTCGACGAGGACGACTACGTGTACCGGGCGCTGCGCGCGGGCGCGAGCGGATTCCTCGTGAAGGACACCGATCCGGACGAACTGATCCACGCGATCCGGGTGGTCGCCGTGGGCGAGGCGCTCATCGCGCCGCGGGTGACGCGGCGGCTCATCGCGGAGTTCGCCGGGCGCGTGGCCCGGCCGGAGCCGAGTTCGAAGCTGAACGCGCTCACCGAGCGCGAGACCGAGGTGCTCAAGCTCGTGGCCACGGGCATGAGCAACGACGAGATCGCCGGGTCCCTGTTCCTCTCTCCCGCGACGGCGAAGACGCACGTCAGTCGCATCATGTCGAAGCTCTCGGCGCGCGACCGGGCGCAGCTGGTCGTCACGGCGTACGAATCGGGGCTCGTGCGTCCTACCTGGACAGACGGGTCGTAACTACCGGTCGCGGGGGGCTTTGAGGAGCTCTTCGTAGTCGGCGGCCTCGACGGGGTCGAGCACGGCGAGGCGCCTGAGGAGCTCGGCCTCGGCCGAGCGGCTCTCGGCCTCTTCGGGTGACGCCGCCTGCCAGGCGAGGCGGTGGGTCTCGGCCTCGGTGGCCGGGTCGAGCACGACCAGGGTCTCGGCGAGATCGACGACGTAGTGCGCCGGGCGCGCCAGCGGCGCGACCTCCCGGATCACGTCCTCCGGGCGGGCCTTGCCGCCCGCGCGGCGGTGGGCGAGGACGTCGGCGGCTTTGACGAGGATCGCGGCCGCGACTCCACCGGCGATGAGCCCGAGGAAGATCGCGGGGCCGGCCTCGAGCGGGGTCAGCAGGACCGCGCTCGTCGCGCCGATCGCCGAGACGAGGACGTACACCAGCATGCTCTCGGGGCGGTGCATGAAGTCGTACCAGGGCGGCACGGGGCCGGCGAACCCGTCGAGGGCCCGGTCCAGCCGGGTCGCGGCCTCGTCCGTGCCGGACGACCGGTCGGGGGCGGTGATGATCGCCTTCTTGGTGCGCGCGCCGCGCACGATCCAGGCGATGCCTTCGACGTAGGGCTCGTTCATGCGGGGGTTCCTGTCCAGGGGCGACGGGGGCAGGAGCAGTCTATGCGGCCCCGTCCAGGCTCCCGTGCGACTGGTGGCGTAGGCCGGACGGTGCGGCTCATCCCTGGGACGTAGTGCGAATACCGCTGCTGAGGCGATGCGGCGGAGCGCGTCCGACGGCGAGAGTTGCCGGCATGGAACCACACCTTGCCTCGAAGCCCTCGGCGCTCGCGCGGCTGTCCGGCTGGACGCAGCGCCGCCCGCTGATCGCACTCCTCCTCTGGGTCCTCGTGTTCGCCGCCGCGATCGGCGCCTCCGGCGCGGTCGGCTCGGCCTTCGAAGACGACAACTCGATGCCCGGCACCGAGTCGCAGGAGCTCTCCGACCTGCTCGACGAGCGCGCCCCTGAGGCGAACGAGCTCACCGTGCAGGTGGTCTTCGGCGCCGAGGACGTCGCCGCCGAGCAGGACCGCATCGCGGCCTTCCTCGCCGACCTGGGCGACGAGCCGGGCGTGACCGGCGTGAACGACCCGTTCGCCGAGTACGGCGCCGTCAGCGAGGACGGCACGGTCGGCTACGCCACGCTGACCTGGGACGGCACCACCGCCGAGGCGGCCGACCTGATCCCGAAGGCCGAGGAGGCCTCCAGCGACGGCCTCGAGTTCGCACTGGGCGGCGACGTCATCCGCGAGGCGGGCGAAGGCGGCGGCGGTGCGGCCGAGGGCATCGGCATGCTCGCGGCGCTCGTCATCCTCGTGTTCATGTTCGGGTCCCTGCTGGCCGCGAGCCTCCCGCTCATCACCGCGCTGTTCGCGGTGGGCACCGCGTTCTGCCTGTCGATGCTCGTGTCCCATGCGGTCACGCTGCCGACGTTCCTGACGCCCATCATGTTCCTCGTCGGCTTCGGCGTGGGCGTGGACTACGCGCTCCTGATCTTCGCCCGCTTCCGCGCCGAGATCCAGCACGGCGCGAGCCGCAGGGCCGCCGCCGCCATCGCACTCGACACGGCCGGACGCTCGGTCCTGTTCGCCGGCTCCGTGGTGATCGTGGCGCTCATGGGCCTCTTCGCGCTCGGCCTCGGCTCGCTCCAGGCGGTCGCGATCGCGGTGGCGCTCACCGTGCTCGTGACGATGCTCGCCTCGGTGACGCTGCTGCCCGCGCTGCTGGCGCTGTTCGGCAAGCGGATCGAGAAATCGGTGCGCAAGAAGGCCGCGAGGGCCAAGCGCGCCCCCGGCTCGCGCTGGGTCGGCTGGTCGCGGTTCGTGGAGAAGCAGGCGTGGCTCGCGATCATCGTGGTCACCGCCGGACTCGTCGCCCTCGCGACGCCGCTGCTGGACCTGCGCCTCGGCTTCGCCGACGCCGGGACCGACACCGAGGGCACGACCAGCCGCGAGGCGTACGACCTGCTCTCCGACGGGTTCGGGGAGGGCTTCAACGGCCCGCTCATGGTCGTCACCGACGGCACCGAGGCCGAGGCGAACGCCGCGTTCGCGGCCATGAACGGCCTCGACACGGTCGCGATGGCCTCCCCGCCGTTCGCGATCGGCGACGACCTGTGGATGTCGACTGTCGTGGGCACCGCCGGACCCGCCGACCAGGCCACTGTTGACCTCGTGCATGAACTGCGCGACGACGTGCTGAACGAGGTCGAGGGCACGCAGCTCGTCGGCGGCTCCACCGCCGCCGCGATCGACTTCAGCGACATCATGATCGAGAAGGCGCCGCTGTTCCTGCTGTTCGTGGTCGGGCTCTCGCTCCTGCTGCTGATGGTCGTGTTCCGGTCGGTCCTCATCCCGATCAAGGCCGCGATCCTCAACCTCATGACGATCGGCGCGAGCCTCGGCGTGGTCGCGTGGATCTTCCAGGAGGGCATGTTCGGCATCCCGGCCGGCCCGGTCGAGGCGTTCGTGCCGGTGATGTCCTTCGCGATCATCTTCGGCCTCTCGATGGACTACGAGGTGTTCCTCATGTCGCGGATGCGCGAGGAGTGGCAGCGCACCGGCGACCCGGTCGAAGCGGTCCGCAGGGGCCTGGCGTCCACGGGCGGCGTGGTGACCGCCGCGGCCGCGATCATGATGGCGGTCTTCGGATCGTTCGTCCTCGACGACGCCCGCCTGCTCCAGCAGTTCGGCATCAGCATGGCCGTCGCGATCTTCATCGACGCCTTCGTGATCCGCTGCCTCCTCGTCCCGGCGATCATGAAGGTCATGGGCCGGGGCGCCTGGTGGATGCCGAAGTGGCTCGACAAGGCCATGCCGCACGTGACCGTGGAGCCCGAGACCGAGGCCAGGCCGCTCGAACGCGAACCGGTCCCCGCCCGCTAGACCTCAACGGAAACAGGAGCATCAGGGACCCGGCGCTCCGCGCCGGGTCCCTGATGTTCTCCGCGCGCAATGCCCGGCCCTCCCTGCGGCCCCACCCGCGTTGGGCGCAGGTCGGGTTCACCGTGAATAATCGTCGTTCAACAGGGCTCAGCGATCGTTGAGCGAGATTGAACGGTGGAGGTGAACGCGTTGGAGCGGCAAGAGATCGAGGCGTTCCTCATCTTGTGCGAGGAGCTGCACTTCGGGCGCACCGCCAAGCGCATGCTCATCTCTCCAGCCCGCGTCACCCAGCTCATCCAGAAGGCGGAGCGGCTGGTCGGGGCGCCGCTCTTCGAGCGCACCAGCCGGGGTGTGGTCCTCACCGAGCTCGGGCAGCGCTTCCGGCAGGACCTCGAACCCGCTCATGAGGCCGTCCAGGAGGCCGTGCGCCGCGCGGTCGACTCAGGCCGCGGCATCACCGGCGTGCTGCGACTGGGCTTCCTCGGCACCACGAACGGCATGCACCTGCTCGAACTCGGCCGCGCCTTCGAGGCGAAGCATGAGGGAGCCACCACCAGGCTGCTGCTGGAATCCGAGGTCGGCGACCGGCTTCGCCCCCTCGTCGAGGACCGGGTGGACCTCATGGCCACGCTCCTCCCGGTCTCCGACCACGACATCGTGGTCGGACCGGTCATCCTCCGCGAGCGGCTGGTCATGGCCATGTCGGCCGACCACCCGCTCGCGAAGCGGGAGCAGTCCTCCATGGAGGATCTCGCCGACTACCCGGTGATCGCCTCCTCGTCCAAGGACGAGCTGTGGATCGAGCACTTCGTCCCGCGGCGGACGCCCTCGGGGCGACCGATCGATCGCGCCTACAGCGTCGACACGCTCCAAGCGGGAATGGCGTTCATCGCCTCCAGGCCGACCATCGGCCCGATCATCACGCAGTTCGCCATGTTCAACCAGCACGCGGGCATCACCTACCGCCCGATCGAGCAGGCACCGGTCATCGAATCGGCGCTCGTCTGGCCCGCGGCCAAGGAGAACGAGCTGATCCGCGCCTTCGCGCGCGTCGCCGAGGAGCACGGCCCGGTGGAACTCGAATGGGACCCGCTCGCGCCTACCTCGCCCGGCGCGGGCGACGCCGTTTGAGACGCACGGCCGCATACCGGCCGCATCGAGCGGGACGCGCCGCACCGGACATCACCTGGCGGAGCCGGATCCAGTTCAGCCGCAACCGGACTACGGCGAGGGATCGCCGGACCGACCACATGCGGCGCGCACGCAGCAGACAGAGGCGCAGCCGCGTCGCGACCGCGACGGACCTGGCCGGCGCAGTGCGTTCACGGCCGACGGCCGCCGGAGGGAATGCGACGGCACGCGGTCCGAAGTGCTCTATGTCCATTGCGGTGGTCCTCGGGGTTCGTTCCGCTTCTGCGGCTCACCCCTCAATCCTCACCGCTCCCACCCGCCCCGGCAATGGCGATCTCCTGAAAGCGGATTCAGCGAGGGTCAACGGCCGACGGCGAACACGCGGCCTTCCTGAACGCCTCGATCTCCTCCGGGCTCGACAGCCGCACGACCGCACCGATCTCGGCCATGTACCGGCGCTGCCCGGCGGGGAAGCGGGCGAACACCTTGGCCGGGTCCGCCAGGAGGTCCGCGTAGATCTCGAGGCCCTCGGCGTAGAAGAGGTCGACCAGGCGCGGCTCGCCCGCAGGGGTCGCCATGACGTTGCTCGGGTTGCGGTCGAGGCCGCCCCAGTACGGGACCGCCTCCGCCGCTTCGGCGCTCAGCCGCCCGGCCTCGGCCCGGACCGCCGCGATCGGTCCCTCGGTCTCGGCGTCCCAGTCCCGCCACACCTCGGCGGCCCGGTCCTTGTCCGTGGGGACCAGGAACTCCATCACCGTGAGCCGCCCGCCGCCCTCGAGCGGCGCGTCGAGCTCGATCCGCGGCAGCAGCGGGTTGCCCGCCAGCGCGCGGCACAGCCGCACGAACACCGCGTAAGCCGGCTCGAACGGGCTCACCCTCGCGGCCAGCTCGCCGTCCGGAGAGCGCCACACCGTCGCCCAGTCCCCCGCGCCGCACACGTTCCACCCGTCGGCCAGCAGCCACCCGGCCGCCTCCCGATGGCTCAACGCCGCCAACGCGGCCGGATCGGTCGGGAATCCCCGCAGCACATCACTCACGCCCGCAGCCTACGCAGCGCCCCCGCACCGGCGAAACGCCTTTTCCGCCCCGCCGACGCATGCGACTCTCGCCGCGTCGGCCCGCGCTTGTTCTTCCTGGGAGCACTGCTCGAGGCTGCGCAGCGCGCGTCGGAGCACGTCAGCGTCGCTCTCGCCCTCGTGCGCGAGGGTCCGGATGATGCGCTCGTCATCGGCGTCGGGGCGAAAGCGAATGAACATGTGCCGAGTTTCCCGCAACGGCTCGCCTCGCTCTCGGAGGCGTCCGCCGTGTCGCGTTTTCGGGGAAGGCGCACTGTCCGCCCCGGTTGGGTCTAGCCTCGGGGATAGGAGCGTTATCGCAGGTGGAACGGGGTGGATGCGATGATCGAATTGCTCGCGAGGAACTGGGCCTGGGTGCTGGTTCGCGGTGCCTTCACGATCATCTTCGGGGCCATGGCCGTGCTCTGGCCCGGGATCACGCTGTACGTGCTCATCATCCTGTTCGGCGCCTACGCCATCGTGGACGGCATCACCGCGATCGCCATGGGCGCGAGGCGGTCCCGAGGGCGGGGCGTCCTGATCGTCATGGGCGTCGTCGGCGTGGTCGCCGGTCTCATCGCCCTGTTCTGGCCCGGGATCAGCGCGCTCGCGCTGCTCTACGTGATCGCGATCTGGGCGATCATCTCCGGCCTCGTCTCGATCGTGAGCGGCTTCGGCCTCTCGCGGGACGCGGGCGGGCGCTGGCTGTTCGTCATCTCCGGCCTCGCCGGGGTCGTCCTGGGCATCCTGCTGCTGATCAACCCCGAGGAGGGCGCGGTCGCGCTGGTCGTGACCATCGGGTTCTTCGCGATCATCTGGGGCTTCTTCACGGTGTTCACCGCGGTGCGGCTGCAGCGCCTGGCCAAGGAGCTTGACGCCCGCCAGGACTTCGCGGATATTTAGGACTGTAAATATAAGACGGAGCGCGGGGTTGGGCGCGCCCCCTCAGACGACACACGCCTTAGAACACGGAGTCGCCATGCACCCCCCGCAACACGCCGTCCGCAATGCCGTGAGGGCCGCCTCGGTGGTCCTCGCAGCGCTGTTCACGATCCTGGCCGCCGCCACCCCCGCCTCGGCCGCGCCGACCTCCTTCAGCGCCTCGGACCGGGGCGAGGACGGATGCACGGTCTTCGAGACCGCCGGCCAGGCGGACTGGTCCGTCAACAGCATCCCCGAGATGCCGCCGGTCGAGCTCACCGGCAAGACCTACACGTACGCCGACGGCCACATGTGCCTGCCGGTCGTGCCGCGTGACCGCCACGTCGAGTTCATCGGGTACGACCGGTACGGCAAGCCGATCGCCGAACTCGCCGTTCCCGTCTCGGTCGACGGCGGGTCCGAGTACACCGAGTACCTCGTCGGGCCCTACGGCACTCGGATCGCGTACGTGACCGTCGCCGTCTGCGTCACGCAGCCCGCGACCGGTTCGGGCGCGGTGCGCGACTGCGGCGCGACGCAGGTCGTCTATCCGCAGCCCGCCCGCGGCTAGAACGAGCGAAAGCGGCCCGTGCGTCGCACGGGCCGCTTTGCTTCGAGCGGGTGGACCGCTAGGCGGCCCAGGCCTTCCAGGCGTCGATCTGCTCGCGCACCTGCGCCAGCTGGTCGGCCACCGGCTTCGGGCCGGTGGAGCCCGGCGTGGTGCGGCCCGCGAGGGCGCCGTCCACATCGAGCACCGCCTTGACCGACGGGTCGAGGTGCGCGGAGATCCCCGCCAGGTCGGCGTCGGCGATCTCGTGCAGCTCGATGCCGCGCGACTCGCAGTGGGACACGCAGGACCCGGCGATCTCGTGGGCGCTGCGGAACGGGACGCCCTTGCGCACCAGCCAGTCCGCGATCTCCGTGGCGAGGCTGAAGCCCGTGGGGGCCGAGGCGCGCGGCACCTCGACGTTGAACCGCATGGTCGCGACCATGCCCGTGACGGCCGGGAGCAGGAGCGCCAGGTTGTCGAGCGAGTCGAACACCGGCTCCTTGTCCTCCTGGAGGTCCTTGTTGTACGTGAACGGCAGGCCCTTGAGCGTGACGAGCAGGCCGGTCAGGTTGCCGACGAGGCGGCCGGACTTGCCGCGCGCGAGCTCGGCGACATCCGGGTTCTTCTTCTGCGGCATGATCGACGAGCCCGTGGAGAACGCGTCGTCGAGCTTGACCCAGCCGAACTCCTGGCTCGACCAGAGGATGACCTCCTCCCCCAGGCGGGAGAGGTGGATGCCGACCATCGAGCACACGAACAGCAGCTCCGCCGCGAAGTCGCGGTCGGAGACGCCGTCGAGCGAGTTCGCGACGGGGCCGTCGAAGCCGAGCTCCTCGGCCACGGCGACCGGGTCGAGCGGCAGCGACGAGCCCGACAGCGCACCCGAGCCCAGCGGGGACAGCGCGGCGCGCTTGTCCCAGTCCCGCAAGCGGTCCAGGTCGCGCAGGAGGCCCTGCGCATGGGCCAGGAGCTGGTGCCCGAGGGTGATCGGCTGGGCGTGCTGGAGGTGGGTCATGCCCGGCGCGGGCGCGTCCACGAGGCCGGCCGCCTGCTCGGTCAGCGCGCTGACGAGGTCCGTGAGGTCGGCGGCGAGGCCCTTCGCGTGGTCGCGGCAGTACAGGCGCAGGTCCGTGGCGATCTGGTCGTTGCGCGAGCGGCCGGCGCGGAGCTTGCCGCCGAGGTCGCCGAGGCGCTCGACGAGGCCGCGTTCCAGCGCGGTGTGCACGTCCTCGTCGGCCACGGTGCCGGTGAAGGCCCCGGAGGCGACGTCGTCGCCCAGCTCGTCGAGGGCGGTGAGCATCGTCGCGAGCTCGTCAGCGGTGAGCAGCCCGGCCCGGTTGAGCACGCGCGCATGGGCTTTGGAGGCTTTGAGGTCGTACGGCGCGAGGCGCCAGTCGAACCCGATCGAGGCGTTCAGGGCCTCGAGGGCGGCGGCCGGGCCGCCCGAGAAGCGGCCTCCCCACAGTTTCGCCATTACGCCGCGTCTCCCTTGGTGTGCTTGACGGTCATTGCTGGTGCTCCTTGGCGTCGTTCGCCGACGCGGTCTCGTCGGTGGCGTACGGGTCGGGCCCCTTGCCGGCCCAGTGCAGCATCTGGTCGGCCACGTGCGCGCCGGTGACGCCGTCGCGGGCGATTACGGCGATCGTGTCGTCCCCGGCGATCGTGCCGATCACGTCGTGCAGTCCCGAGCGGTCGATGGCGCTGGCCAGGTACTGGGCCGCGCCGGGCGGGCAGCGCAGGACGGCCATGTTCCCGGAGTGGTCGGCGCCGACGAGGAGTTCGCGCAGGAGCCGCTGGAGCCGGTCCGAGGCGATCTCCGTGTCGCGAAGGGGCCGTTCGCCTTCCGCGAAGATCGAGTAGACCGCCGAGCCGCCGTCGGTGCCGCGCACCTTGACCGCGCCGAGTTCCTCGAGGTCGCGCGAGAGCGTGGCCTGGGTGGCCTCGATGCCGTCGGCGGCGAGGAGGTTCGCGAGCTCGGTCTGGGAGCGGATCGGGCTGCCCGAGATGAGCTCGACGATGCGGGCCTGCCGGGCGGCCTTCGTGGTCGGCTGGTTCATCGTCGCGCACCCCGGTTCATCGCTGCTCCTTCAGGAGCCAGGCGAGGAGGGCCTTCTGGGCGTGGAGCCGGTTCTCGGCCTGGTCGAACACGAGCGAGTGCGGGCCGTCCATCACCTCGTCGGTGATCTCCTCGCCGCGGTGGGCGGGGAGGCAGTGGAGGACGATCGCGTCGTCGGCGGCGTGCGCGAGGAGTTCGGCGTTGAGCTGGTACGCGGTGAGCGTCTGGATCCGGTTCTCGCTGTCGGCCATGCCCATCGAGACCCACGCGTCGGTCGAGACGACGTCCGCGCCGGCGACGGCCTCGACCGGATCGGTGGTGACGACCACGGAGCCGCCGGTCTCGGCGTTGATCTCGGCCGCGCGGGCCAGGACCTCGTCCGCGGGCTGGAAGCCGTCGGGCGCGCCGATGCGGACGTGCATCCCGGCCATCGAGCAGGCGATCACCGTGGAGTTGCCCATGTTGAACGCGGCGTCGCCGAGGTAGGCGATGCTCGTGCCCTTGAGCGGCTTGTGCTCGGCGATGGTCTGGAGGTCGGCGAGGAGCTGGCAGGGGTGCCAGCCGTCGGTGAGCGCGTTGACGACCGGGACGCTCGCGTTCGCGGCGAGCTCCTGGATGCGGTCGTCGCCGAAGGTGCGGATCACGATCGCGCTGGTGTACCGCGAGAGGACCCGGGCGGTGTCGGCGACGGTCTCGCCGCGGCCGAGCTGCGTCGACTGGGCGTCGATCACGACCGAGTGGCCGCCGAGCTCGCTGATGCCGATGTCGAAGGACAGGCGGGTGCGGGTCGAGGGCTTCTCGAAGACGACCGCGACGGACTTGGGGCCCGCGAGCGCGCGGAAGCCGTAGCGGTCGGCCTTCATCTTCGCGGCGAGGTCGAGGACCTCGGCCTGCTGCGCGACGGTGAGGTCGTCGTCCCGCAGGAAGTGCTTCAGGTGCGGCGCGGCCGAGCGCTTCGGGTTCGGCGGCGCCGGGGGCGTGACGGTCACGGTCGGCCTCCGGGGGCGGGCAGCACGATGTCGAGGGCTTCGATGAGCTTGTCGCAGAACGTGTCCAACTCCGATGCGGTGATCGTGAGCGGGGGCGCGATCCGGATCGTGTCGGGGCGGGGGGCGTTGGCGAGCACGCCGAGGCCGACGAGGCGCTCGACCGCTTCGGCCGCGACGGGCTCGGCGAGGTTGATGCCGCGCCACAGCGCCTGGCCGCGGACCTCGGTGATCCGGGGGTCGGCGAGGAGCCGGTCGTCGAGGCGCTGCCCGAGCTCCAGCACGTTCTCGAAGAGGTGGTCCCGCTCGATCGTGTCGATCACCGCGAGGGACGCGGCGCACGCGATCGGATTGCCGCCGAAGGTGGAGCCGTGGACGCCCTTGGTGAAGAGCGCGGCCGCCTCCTCGGTGGCGAGGACCGCGCCGATCGGGACGCCGCCGCCGAGGCCCTTCGCGAGGGTCACGACGTCGGGGACGATCCCTTCGGCGTGGTGTGCGAACCAGGCGCCGGTGCGCCCGAAGCCGGACTGGATCTCGTCGAGGACCAGCAGTGCGTTGTGCTCGGTCGTGAGGGCCCTGGCGGTCTTGAGGTATCCGGCCGGGGCGGGGATGACGCCGGTCTCGCCCTGGGTGGGTTCGAGGAACACCGCGGAGACGGTGTCGTCGACCGCGGCCTTGAGCGCGTCGGCGTCGCCGTAGGGCACGAACACGACGTCGCGGCCGTAGGGCCCGAAGGGCTCGCGGATGGCGGCCTTGCCGGTGATCGACAGCGCGCCGAGGGAGCGGCCGTGGAAGCCTTGTTCGGTGGCCACGATCCGGGATCTGCCGTGGGCGGTGCCGTGGAGGATCGCGAGCTTGAGCGCGGCCTCGTTCGCCTCGGTGCCCGAGTTGCAGAGGAAGGCCCTGCCGGGGTTGCCCCACAGGTCGAGCAGCTTCTCGGCGAGCTCGACCTCCTTCTCGTGCAGGAAGAGGTTCGAGGTGTGGGCGAGGCGGGCGGCCTGCTGGCTGATCGCCTCGACCAGCGCGGGGTGGTTGTGGCCGAGGCTGGAGACGGCGATGCCGCCGATCATGTCCAGGTACGTGTTGCCGTCCACATCGGTCACGTAGCGGCCCTCGCCCTCGCGGATGGCGACGGGGGGGAGGCCGTAGTTGCCCATGAGGGCCGCGGTGTACCGGGCCTTGATCTGCTCCGAATAGGTCATTTCGACTCCTGGACCATGGTGCCGACGCCGTCGGTCGTGAAGATCTCCAGCAGGGTGGAGTGGGGGACGCGCCCGTCGATGACGTGCGCCTGGGGGACGCCGCCCTGGACCGCGCGCAGGCAGGCCTCCATCTTGGGGACCATGCCCGCCTGCAGGGACGGCAGCATCTCCGCGAGCCGGTCGGTGGTGACCTGCCGCAGGAGCGAGTCCTTGTCCGGCCAGTTCTCGTAGAGGCCTTCGACGTCGGTGAGGACGATGAGCTTCTGCGCGCCGAGGGCCTCGGCGAGCGCGGCCGCGGCGGTGTCGGCGTTGAGGTTGTAGAGCACGCCGTCGTGGTCGAGCGCCACAGTGGAGACCACCGGGATGCGCCCGGCGTCGATGAGGTCGTCCACGGCGGCGGTGTTGACGGACGCGACGTCGCCGACGCGGCCGACGTCGACCTGCTCGCCGTCCACGTCCGCCCAGCGGCGCTTCGCGGTGAACAGCTGCGCGTCCTCGCCGGACATGCCGACGGCGAACGGCCCGTGGTTGTTGATGAGCCCCACCAGTTCCCGGCCGACCTGGCCGACCAGGACCATCCGGACCACGTCCGCGGCCTCAGGGGTGGTGACGCGCAGGCCGCCCTTGAACTCGGAGGCGATGTCGAGCCTCGCGAGCATCGAGGAGATCTGCGGGCCCCCGCCGTGCACCACCACGGGCTTGATGCCCACGTAGTGCAGGAACACCATGTCGGCGGCGAACGCGGCCTGCAGCTCGGGGTTGATCATGGCGTTGCCGCCGTACTTGACCACCACGATGGAGCCGGTGAAGCGCTGGAGCCACGGCAGGGCCTCGATGAGGGTCTCGGCCTTGCCGAGGGCCTTCTGGAGGTGCGGGGCGAGGTCGTCGATCGCGCTCATGTGCTGTACGCCGAATTCTCGTGAACGTAGTCGTGGGACAGGTCGTTGGTCCAGATCGTGGCCGAGGCCGGGCCGTTGTGGAGCTCGATGTCGATCGTCACGTCGCGGCCCTTGAGGTCGACGAGGTCGCGCGGCTCCCCGGCGGCGCCGGCCTTGCAGATCCACACGCCGTTCACGGCCACGTCGACCGCGTCCGCGTCGAACGGCGCCTTCGAGACGCCGACGGCGGCGAGGATGCGGCCCCAGTTCGGGTCGGAGCCGAACAGGGCGGTCTTGACGAGGTTGTCGCGGGCGACGCAGCGGGCGACCTCGACCGCGTCGTCCTCGGTCGCCGCGCCCGAGACGGTGATCGCGACGTCCTTCGTGGAGCCTTCGGCGTCCGAGAGCAGCTGGTGCGCGAGGTCCTTGCACAGCTCGGTGAGCGCGGTGATGAACGCGTCCGCCTCGGCCTCTACGCCGGAGGCGCCCGAGGCGAGGAGGAGCACGGTGTCGTTGGTGGACATCGACCCGTCCGAGTCGAGCCGGTCGAACGAGTACCGGCAGGCGGTGCCCAGCGCGGCGTCGGCGAGCGGCCCGTCGACCACCGCGTCGGTGGTGAGCACGACGAGCATCGTGGCGAGGCCGGGGGCGAGCATGCCAGCGCCCTTCGCGATGCCGCCGACCGACCAGCCGGCGGGACTCGTGACGACGGCGTTCTTCGCCACGGTGTCGGTGGTCATGATCGCGGTCGCGGCCTGCTCGCCGCCATCGTCGTGGAGCGCCGCCGCGGCGGCCTCGACGCCGGGCAGGAGCTTGTCCATCGGCAGCTGCTCACCGATGAGGCCGGTCGAGCAGACCGCGATCTCGACGGCGCCGCAGCCGAGGAGCTCGGCGGTCTTCTCGGCGGTGGCGTGCGTGTTCTGGAAGCCCTGCGCGCCGGTGCAGGCGTTCGCGCCGCCCGAGTTGAGGACGACGGCCTTGAGCTGACCGGTGGTGAGCACCTGCTGGGTCCACTTGACCGGGGCGGCCTTCACGCGGTTGCCGGTGAAGCGGCCCGCGGCGACCTGCAGCGGGCCCTCGTTCACGACGAGCGCCATGTCCGGCTTCCCGGAGGCCTTGAGCCCGGCGGTGACGCCGGAGGCCTTGAAGCCCTTGGGGGACGTGATGGTCACGGTGCCACTCCGTTCACGGTGAGGCCCGCGGCCTCGGGGAGGCCGAGCATGAGGTTGGCGCACTGCACGACCTGGCCGGCCGCGCCCTTGCCGAGGTTGTCGATTGCCGAGGTCACGATGATCCGGCCCGAGTCCTTGTCCACAGTGCCCTGGAGCTGCACGGCGTTCGTGCCGAAGGTGGATGCCGTGGAGGGCCACTGACCTTCGCGCAGGACGCGCACGAAGTGCTCGCCGTCGTAGGCCTTCACCAGCGCGGCGTGCACGTCGGCGGCGGTCACGTCCCCGGTCGCCTTGGCGGTCACCGTGGAGATGATGCCGCGCGGCATCGGCGCCAGCAGCGGCGTCATCGAGATCGAGGCGGCCCCGGAGGCCTGCTTGATCTCGGGGACGTGCTGGTGCGCGCCCACCTTGTACGGGCTCATCGCGCCCATGACCTCGCTGGCGAGGAGATTCTTCTTGGGGGCGTTGCCCGCGCCGGAGGTGCCGGAGGCCGCGACGACCACCACGTCCTCGGGCGAGGCGATCCCCGCGTCGAGGAGCGGCCGCAGGGCGAGAATGGTGGCGACGGCGTAGCAGCCGGTCGCGGCGACCCGCGTCGAAGCGGCGATGGCCTCGCGCTGGCCGGGCAGCTCGGGGAGGCCGTAAGTCCAGGTCCCGGCGTGCGGGCCCGGGTAGTAGGCTTCCCAGGCCGCGGCGTCCTCGAGCCGGTGGTCGGCTCCGAGGTCCACGATCTTCTGGCCGGCCGGGAGCTGGGCGGCGAGCGCGGCCGACTGGCCGTGCGGGAGGGTCATGATGACGAGGTCGGCCTCGGCGAAGGCCTCCGGGGTGGTCGGGGTGAAGCGTCGGTCGCCGTACGCGGTGAGGTGGGGGTGGACTGCGGTGATGTACTCACCGGCGTTGCTGTGCGCGCCCGCGGCGACGACGTCGAGCTGCGGGTGGTCGGCGAGCAGCCGGAGCACCTCGCCCCCGGCGTAACCGCTGGCACCCGCCACGGCGACCTGATAAGTCACTGGAAACCTCCATGCTGAATGACTATGCAGAGTACTGTATCAGCATTCAGGCGTAACAGCGCGGTCGTATTCCGGACACTGGGACGTGATCATCGCCCCCTGCTCGCGACCGGCGACCGCCGCCACGGCCTCCTATTGTTTAGCCTGCTCACGGCAACGACCGGCCGTCGTCCGCCAAGGGTGCCGCCTTCGGCGTACATGCTCACCGGCCAACCGTCCGCCCCGAGACTCCCCCGGCGCGCCCGGTCGCCACCGACACGCCCCGCCCCCCTTCATCGCGCCTGCTCACGGGCGACGGCCCACCGCTGGCCGCCGAGACGCTGCTCCGCTTTCAGCCTGCCCGTCGCATCCGACAGGCAACCCGACCGCCCGATCCCACGCTCTCAGGGTGCCTGCTCGCGGGCGACAACGACCGTTGGCCGCCGAGGCCCGGCCCGCCTTCATCGCGCCTGCTCGCGGGCGAAGATGGCCGCCTGCACCCGGCTCGCCAGACCCAGCTTCGCGAGCACGCGGGTGACGTGCGACTTCACCGTCGCCTCGGCCATTCCCAGCTCGCCCGCGATCTCCGCGTTCGACATCCCTTCGCCGATGAGCGCGAGCACCTCGGTCTCGCGCGGCGTGAGGTTCGCCAGCCCGGCATTGTCGACCGCGATCGGGGCGTAGGCCGGGCGCGAGCGCGCGAACTCGGCGATGAGGCCGCGGGTGACCGCCGGGGAGATGAGGCCGTCGCCGCGCGCGATCGTGCGCACCGCCTCGACCAGGGTCTCGGCGTCCGCGTCCTTGAGCAGGAACCCGCTGGCCCCGGCCCTGAGCGCGTCGAACACGTTCTCGTCCTCGCCGTAGCTGGTCAGCACCAGCACGTCCGCGACCCCGCGCAGCTCGGCCGCCGCGGCGATCCCGTCCTTGCGGGGCATCCGGATGTCCATGACGACCACATCGGGGCGGAGTTCCCCCGCGAGCGCCACGGCCTCGACGCCGTCGGCGGCCTCGCCGACCACCTCGATCTCCTCGGCGCTGTCCAGGAGCATCCGCAGCCCGGCGCGGACCGCCGCGTGGTCGTCGGCGAGCAGGACCTTGATCATCGTTGCGGGCTCCGTTTCGGGAATCGGCTGGTTCCGGGCGATTGCGGCTCAGGTGACTCGAGTCCCCCAGTGGGGATCTCGGCGCGCACCCGCCAGCGGCGGCCCTCAGGTCCGGCCCGGACCTCGCCGCCGAGGATCCGCACCCGCTCGGTCATGCCGACCAGGCCCGCGCCCCCGCTGGGCATGTCGCCGGTGCCCGGGCGCACGGCGTTCTCGACCTCGACGACGATCCACTCGTCCTCGTAGCGGATCGCGACCGAGGCGTCCGAGCCGTACTTCAGCACGTTCGTCAGCGCCTCCTGCACGACCCGGTACGCGGTGAGCTCCACCTCGCCCGGCAGCGCCCGGGCGGTCCCCTCCACGGCGAAGTCCACGTCGAGGCCGACCTTGCGCATCCGCTCGACCAGCTCCGGCACCTGGTCGAGCCGGAACGACGCCAGCTCCTCGCCGGCGCCGCTGTCGGCCGCCCGCAGCAGGCCGATGATCCGCCGCAGTTCCGCCAGGCCCTCCACACTCGAGGAGCGGATGGCGGCCACCGAAGTCCGCACCGTCTCGGCGTCCAGGTCCTTGCGGGCCTGGAGCGCCGTGGACTGCAAGGCGATCGCCGACAGATAGTTCGCGACGGTGTCGTGGAGCTCGCGCGCCATCAGGGTGCGCTCGCGCAGCACCGCCTCGCGGCGGCGCACGTCCGCGAGCCGCGCGGTCTGCTCGGCCCGCTCTGTCTCCAGCGCCGCCCGCTCATGGGCCTGGCGCACGATGATCGCCGAGAAGATCGGCGAGACCAGCACCAGCGCGGCGATCGCCAGCATGCTGAGCACCGCGGCGGCCCGGCCGTCCTCCGCCGCGATGTAGACCCCGGTGGCCAGTACTGCGGCGACCGCGGCCGGCACCATGATCCGCAGCCCGCGCCGCGAACCGTAGCGGGCGTACGCGTACAGGTTGTCGGTGAACACGAACACGACCGCGAGCGAGAACCCGATCGCGATCTCGGCGCCGAAGCCGATGAGGCCCAGCGCGAGCGTCATCCCCGGCCAGGTGCGGCGCAGCACGACGCCGGTGCAGACCAGGACCAGCGGAATGAACCGCACCGCCTGCGGCACCTCGATGCCGAACCGCTCGTAGCTGCCGAGCGCGAGGAGGGCCGAGCCCAGGGCGAACAGCAGGACGGCGGCGATCACGGAGGGGCGCTGCACGCCGCGGAAGCGGTCGGCGAGGGAGCGGCGCGGCGGACTGGTCATGGAACCCATCCCATCATGTCCGGCGGACCGCGGCCTCAGTCTGGATGCCTAACCGCACCTCCGACTTTGGTCGCACCCGCCTCGGCGGCCCCACGTTCGGGCGACCATGATGGGCACGTGTCCGAACAGGAGAACCCCTCAGTGAACGGCGCGGCCCCGGCCGATGTCGAAGCCAATGTCGAAGCCGACGTCGAATGGGCCCGCTACACCGGCGCCGCCCGCACCCTCGTGCTCCTCAACTCGCTCCTGGCGCTCGTCTTGGAGCTGGCCATGTTCGGCTTCGTCGTCTGGTGGATCCTCACCCTCGACCTGCCGCTGCTCGCGCGGATCCCGATCGCGATCGCGGCCTTCGGCGCGTTCGCGACCCTGTGGGGGCTGCTGGTCTCGCCCAAGGCCCGCTACCCCCTGCCGACGGCGGGAACCGTCGCGTTCAAGCTAACCGCGTACGGCGTCAGCGCGCTGGCGCTGTGGGGCGTGGGCTACCCGTTCGCGGCGCTCGCGTTCGCGGTCCTCGCGGCCGCGAACACCGCTGTCGTCACGTACGTCAGAACCCGAGCAGCCTGAGCGCCCAGGTGGGGTCGTCGGTCGGGAAGTCGCTGTACCAGTCGCCGTTCTCGAGCTCGTTCACCGCGGAGCCGACGAGAGCGATCACGAAGATGTAGTACGCGATCCAGGCGATGGTCGCGGCGATCCCGATCCAGCCGAGCACCACGCCCGCTGTCGCCATGCCGTCGCCTTGGTCGCCGGTCTCGCGGATCTGGCGCTTCGCGACGGTGCCGAAGATGAGCGCGAGGATGCCGATCGGACTGCACACCCCGACGATCCCGCAGATCATCGCCGCGATCGCCATGCCGTTCGTGGGCCGCGGCGGCACGTACGGCGGGTACCCGTAGGGCTGCGGCGGGTACGGCACGTACGGCGGCTGGGCGGGCTGCTGGTACGGCTGCTGATATGGCTGCTGCGGGTCCTGTGGCTGGGAGTACGGGTCGGGCATGGTCATCGGGGGCACCTCTCAGAATGAACTGCCACCAGCTTAAGCGCTCGGAGCCAGTGCTCTGTGCCCCCGCGTCCGCCGTCTCGGGCGCGGTGCCTTCACGTAGGGCCCGTTCGCGGTCGAGGAGTGGCGCGAGCGCCCACCAGGTGAAGACGGCGACGGCCGCGCCGGTGGCCGAGCCCGCGAGCGTGTCGGTCAGCCAGTGGGCGTGCTGCCAGTTCCTGGAGACGATCATGGCGCAGGTGAGCACGACCGCGACCGGCCACCAGCGCCGCAGGTGCCGGGCCGGGACCAGGAGCACGGCGATGACGACCACGAGCGCGGCCATCCGGGAGCTGTGCCCTGACGGGAACGCCCATGAGTCGGTGTCCACCATGATGTCGGCCGGGCGCGGGCGTTCGCCCACGGCCTTGCCCACGTCGGTGATGAGCTTCGTCGCCGTGAGCACCGCGCAGGCGTAGACGGCCGAGCGCCAGCGCCGCACGAGGAGCAGCGCGACCACGCCGACCGCGAAGAGGACCAGGCCGAGCTCGCCCCCGAGGAAGTCGAAGAACGCCGCGACGTGCCACGCCGGGCTGTCGACGGGGCTGCCGACGAGGCCGTTCCACCAGTCGTCGAGGCCCTGCCACGGCGGCCCGGTCGGGTCGGTGCGCACCCAGATCGCGTCGCCGAGCACCGCGAGCGGCACGGCGATCGAGAGGATCAGGAGCAGCCGCGACCGCGGGAAGCCGTTGGGAGTCATGCGCGGCATCGTATCCGAGCCGCTCAGCACCAGGGCCAGTCGCACGGTTCTGAAGTCGAGGGCTCCGGTTCGGGCTCCTCCGAGGTCGTGGGTTCGGGTTCGGGTTCGGACGAGGTGGGGTCGGGCTCGGGTTCGGGTTCTTCGGTCGTGTCGTCGGGCGAGGGCGAGTCGGAGGCGCTCGGGGAGGCGGAGGCGTCCTCGCCGCAGCCTTCGGCGTCGGGGTTGGCCTCGCAGTACGCGCTGTCGGGGTCGATCTGGCCGTCGTCGCCGACGATGTCCTCGGTGAGGTCCTCGCCTTCGCCGGAGGCGCCGGGCAGCTGCTCGGCGGCGTAGTCGTTCGTCTCGATGGCGGTGTCGATCACACTGCGCCACAGGGGTACTCCGCCGTCGGCGGCGGCTTCGCCGTTGGCCCAGGCGGCGACGCTCAGCTGCGGTATCGCGCCGACGAACCAGGCCTGGGTGGTCTCCCCGTGGTAGTCGGCGCCCGCGCCGAAGAAGTCGCGGTCCTCGATCGCCTGGGCTTCGCCGAGGCCGAGGAATTGCAGGTCCTGGGCGGTGGTGTCGGCGAGGGCCTGGTTGGTGGCGATCTCCTGCCCGGGCGGGACCTCGTCGTCGCCGTCGTCGATGACGCGTTCGATGAAGTGGGTGTCGGCCTGGAGGCCGCCGGCGGCGATGGTGGCGTAGACGCCCGCCATGTCGGCGACGCTCACGGGGTAGGTGCCGAAGTCGGCGGCGCTGAGCCCGCCGTACTCCCCTGTGCTCAGGTCGTAGACGGTGCCTTCGCCGTCGGCGATGGTGTTGAGCCCCATGCGGTGCGCGGTGTCGAGCACGGCCTGGACGCCGTACTTCCCGGCGACGGCGTCCATGGCGGCGGTCCGCGACTCCTGGACGGCTTCGGCGAGGGTGACGTCGGTCGTCTCGTCGCTCCACCAGGACTCGATGGAGGCGCCGCCTTCGAGCGCGGTGGCGGCGGTGATCATGTCGAACACGGAGGACGGCGGGTGCGGCGCGGCGGCGCCGACCTGGTCGGTGCCGGAGGGGCCCTCGGCGCCGTAGTAGCAGCGCACCGCGCCCGTACCGGGTTCGACGGCGACGACGCCGGCCTCGCCGGGGGTCTGCTCGGCGGCCTCTTGGAGGGCCTGGTCGAGGGTGAGGACGACGCGGAGGCCGTCGGGCCGGGCGGCCTCGTCGTAGAGCTGCTCGGGGGTGAGGCCGTAGCGCGCCTCGAGTTCGGCGTTGATCTGCTCGACCAGCGAGGGGTGCCGGTCGGCGAAGTCGGCGGGGAGGGCCTGGCCGCCCGCGTAGAGGTAGGCGGCGTCCTCCTGGTCGGCGCCGCCCGCGCCGCCGTCGGGGAGGTTGGCGAGCACGATCGAGACGCCGATGGCGATCACGAGGCCCACGGCGCCCGCGACGGCCAGACGGGTCCGATCGAGCCGCAGGAGGCCGTGGAAGACGTGCGGATCGACCTTGATGGCCGAGAAGACGTTCGTGGCGTCCTTGCGCCGCGAGCCGTTGTAGGACGCGCCGGCGGTTCCGGCTCTGTGGCTGCCGGCCAGCGCGTCCTGCGAGCCGGTCCGCCTCCGCCGCCCACCGACGCGAGAGGGGTTCCCGTTATTCACAACACGTACCTTAAAAGGCGCGGACCATGCCCTAACCCCCGGCTCAGCGCTAACTGCGCGTAACCATCCGATTTGGACATGTAAATGGGGCGCACCGTCACTCCTGTGACAATGCGCCCCAAGGCGTTCGAGCAGGTCATCCGCGCTCGGCTGCGCCGATCAGACGCGGATCGCGGCACCGAACCGCTCGGCCGCGACCGCCACGGCGGCGTCGCGCACGGCCACGCCCTCCTCGTTCGTCAGCGTCCGGTCGGCTGCACGCAGCTCCAGCTTGAACGCGAGCGACTTCTTGCCCTCGCCGAGCTTCGCGTCTCGGTAGACGTCGAAGAGCCGCAGCGAGTCGAGCAGTTCGCCCGCGCCTTCCCGCAGGGCCGCCTCGACCTCGCCGGCCGGGACCGGCTCGGCGACCACGATCGCCACGTCGATGAGCGTGGCCGGGAAGTGCGAGATCACCGGCGCGGGCGCCAGGTCCGGCAGCGGCAGGGCCGTCAGGTCCAGCTCCATCGCGGCGGTGCGCCGGGGCAGGCCCAGGCGCTCGCAGACCTCCGGATGCAGTTCGCCGGCGTGGCCGACGGGAATGCCGCCCACGCGCAGCTCCGCGCACCGGCCGGGGTGCCACGGTGCGGCCTCCCCTTGGGAGACTTCGAGGTGCACGCCCGATGCGGCGGCCACGACCTCGGCGGCCTCGACCGCGTCGGCCCAGTCGACCGCGCGTCCGGGCGCGTCGACGCCGGCGGGCACGGCCTGGCCGCACAGCACGGCCGCGACATGGCGCGGCTGCACCGGCAGCCGCCGGATCGCGGCGGCGATGGCCTCGTCCTCGGGCCGCTTGGAGACGGGCAGCTCGACCACTTCGAGGTCGCTCCAGCCCTCGGCGGGCTGGAAGACCAGGCCCTCCTCGAAGACCGCGAGGTCCTTCGCACCGCGCGCCAGGTTGATGCGGACGGCGTTCACCAGGCTCGCGAGCACGGTGGTGCGCAGCAGCGGCGCGGCGTCGTCGAGCGGGTTGAGCACCGCCACGGCCTCGCGCTGCGGGTCCTTCTCGTCCAGGCCCAGCTCGTCGGCGCGGTCGCGCGAGACGAACGGGAACGTGTAGGTCTCGGTGAACCCGTTGTCCGCCAAGGCCCGCGCCACGCGGCGGCGGCGCCGCTGCGAGGAGGTCAGGCCGGTCCCGGCGATCGCGCGCGGGATGCTCGAGGGGATGTGGCCGTAGCCGTGGAGACGGGCCACCTCCTCTACGAGGTCGGCCGGGTCGGTCAGGTCGGGGCGCCAGGAGGCGGGCACCACGGTGAGGACGTCGCCGCCCTCCACAGTGCCCTCCTTGACGATCCCGCCGACGACCTCGCAGCCGGCCGCTTCGAGTATCGCCACGATCAGGTCGCGGCCGTAGTCCACGCCCACGGTGCGCGAGGGCAGGTCCACGGGCATGACGATCGGCGTGATCGGCTCCCGGTTGTCGATGTCGGCCACGGCGTCCACAAGGGTCCCGCCGCCGTACTCGACCAGGAGGTCGGCCGCGCGTTGGGCGGCGAGCAGCGTGATGCCTGAGTCCGCGCCGCGCTCGTAGCGCTTGGAGGCCTCGGAGGTGAGCTTGTGCCGCCGCGAGGTGCGGGCGATCGAGGTCGGGTTCCAGTGCGCCGCTTCGATGAGCACGTTGCGCGTGTTCGGCCCGACCTCGGAGGTCTGGCCGCCCATGACGCCGGCGAGCGAGAGCGGGCCGGTGCCGTCGGTGATGACCATGTCCTCGGGGTCGAGCTTGCGCACCACGTCGTCGAGGGTCTTCAGGGTCTCGCCCGGCTTCGCCCGGCGCACGACCATGACGTCCTCGAGCGCGTCGCGGTCGAAGGCGTGCAGCGGGTGCCCCAGTTCGAGCATGAGGTAGTTCGTGACGTCCACGGCGAGGCCCAGCGGGCGCATCCCGGCCTGGGTGAGCCGCTTGGCCATCCACTCCGGCGACTCGGCGTTGGCGTCCACGTCGCGCACCTCGCGCAGCGTGAAGCGCGTGCAGCCGTCGGTCTCGACCCGCACCGGGTAGGGCGGGTGCTCGGTCGCGGCGGGCTCGGCGGCCTTCGCGGCCGGGTCGGTGAACGCGACGCCAAGGCGGTGCGCGACCTCGCGGGCGATGCCGCGCACGGAGAAGCAGTAGCCCATGTCGGGGGTGATCGCCAGCTCGAACACGACATCGTCGAGGCCGACGACCGGGCGCGCGTCCTCACCGACCGTGACACTGTCGTGAACGGCACTGTCGAGGACGATGATGCCCTCGTGGTCGTCGGAGACGCCGAGTTCTCGGGCCGAGCAGATCATGCCGTCCGAGAGGCGGCCGTAGGTCTTGCGCGAACCGATCTTGAAGCCGCCGGGCAGTTCGGCGCCGGGCAGTGCCACGACGACGAGGTCGCCTTCGGCGAAGTTCCGCGCGCCGCAGATGACCGAGCGCGGCTCGGCCTCGCCGACCTCGACCCAGCAGTGGCGGATCGGCTTCTTGAACTCGGTCAGCTCCTCGATGGAGGCGACGCGGCCGACCACGAGCGGGCCGGTCACGCGGCCGCGCAGGTCGTCGACCTCTTCGACCTCGAGCCCGGCCTCGACCAGGGCGGCGTCGAGCGCCGCCGTGGACAGGTCGGCGGGCAGGGCGGCGTACTCGGCGAGCCAGGAAACGGGAATCCTCATCGTCTACTCCTCCACCTTCAGCCCGGCGGGGAACCGGACGTCGCCGTCGATGATGTCGCGCAGGTCGGTGATGCCGTGGCGCAGCATGAGCGCGCGCTCCACGCCCATCCCGAACGCGAAGCCCGAGTACACGTCGGGGTCGATGCCGCAGGCGCGCAGCACGCGCGGGTTGACCATGCCGCAGCCGCCCCACTCGATCCAGCGCGGCCCGTCCTTGTGCGCGGCGAACCAGACGTCGACCTCGGCGCTCGGCTCGGTGAACGGGAAGTACGAGGGGCGCAGGCGCGTGATCGCCTCGGCCCCGAAGACCGACTTCGCGAAGTGGTCGAGGGTGCCCTTGAGGTCGGCCATGGTGATGCCCTTGTCGACCACGAGGCCCTCGGTCTGGTGGAACACCGGCGAGTGCGTCGCGTCGACCTCGTCGGTGCGGTACACGCGGCCGGGCGCGACCGTGTAGATCGGCGGCTCCTGCGTGAGCATCGTGTGGATCTGCACCGTGGAGGTGTGCGTGCGCAGCACCATGTTCGAGCCGTACCCGCCCTTGCCGTCGGCGATGTGGAACGTGTCCATCATGGTCCGGGCCGGGTGGTCGGGGTGGATGTTGAGCGCGTCGAAGTTGAACCACTCGAGTTCGACCTCGGGGCCTTCGCCGATCTCGTAGCCCATCGCGACGAACAGGTCGGCGATGCGGTCCATCTGGACGTTGATCGGGTGGCGCGCGCCTTCGCGGCGGCGCGGCGTGCGGGCCGTGACGTCGACGGTCTCCTCACGGAGGATCCGGGCCGCCTCGGCGGCCTTCAGGATCTCCTCGCGGGCCTCGAACAGGCCGGTGATCTCGGTGCGGGCGGCGTTCACGTTGCGGCCGGCCTCACCGCGCTCCTTGCCCGGGATCGAACCGATCGCCCTGCGGGCCAAGGAAACCGGGGCCTTGTCGCCGAGCGTGGCGGACTTGGCGGCGGCGAGTTCCCCGAGGTCGGAGGCGGCGGCGATGATCGCGGCGGCGTCCTTGACGGCCCCGGCGAGGGCCTCGGGCTGGAGCAGGCCAGCCTCGTTCTCAATGTCTGTGCTCATACGTCTTTCTCCTGGCGGGACCTAAAGGAGTCTAGAAAAGGCAGGCGGCTCGGCCGCAGCCCGCTAGGGAAGACGTGGACGACTAACGCCACAGCCCGCACCCGGCGGGCTGGATAAATTCGCGAGAGCCGATTGACATGACACCAGTCTAACTTTCGTCGCTGTGCGGCCGCACTGGCATATAGGCACACCCCGGCGGCGACTGCGAGGTTCAAGCTCTCGGCCTTGCCCCAGATCGGGACGCCGACCTTGCGGTGCGCCAGGGCGGCGGTGGCCTCGTCGAGGCCGTGGGCCTCGGAGCCGAACAGCCAGACCGTGGGCGCGTCCAGGTCCCCTGCGCCGTCGAGGGCGTACAGGTCGTCGCCGTCGGCGGCGGCCGCGAGGATCTGGGCGTGCGGGAACAGGTCGAGCGCGTCGGCCGTGTCGGCGGCCCGGACCACCGGCAGGTGGAACAGGCTCCCGGCGGAGGACCGCACGCATTTGCCGTTGTACGGGTCGACCGAGTCGGTCGCGAAGACCACGCAGTCGGCCCCGGCCGCGTCGGCGGCGCGCAGCACCGTGCCGGCGTTGCCGGGGTCGGTGATGCCGTGGAGCACCGCGACCAAGGCCCCCTCAGCAGGGAGGGACTGGTCGAGGAACCTGCAGACCGCGACGAGCCCCTGCGGGGTCACGGTCTCGGCCAGCGCGGCCAGGCCGTCGTCGGTGCAGGCGTGCACGTGGGCGCCCGCACTGAGGGCGGCGTCGATCAGGTCCGAGTGGCGCGTGTCGGCGTCGAGGTCGTAGAAGAGGTCTTCCACCACTCCGGCGCCGATGGCTTCGCGGACGGCCTGCGGCCCTTCGGCGAGGAACCGCTCGGCCTTGTCGCGGGCGCGGCGGCGCTGCAGCTTCCGGGCATTGACGACCCGGGACGACCGCGCGGTGAGCGCGTCCGTCCCGGGTGGGTCAAGCTGCATCTACTGCTCGGCGGGGGCGTTGACGTCCGCGGGGAGGGCCTGGCGGGCGACCTCGACGAGGGCGGTGAACGCCGCCGCGTCGTTGACGGCCAGCTCGGCGAGGATCTTGCGGTCGACCTCGACCTCGGCGAGGGACAGGCCCTGCATGAAGCGGTTGTAGGTGATGCCGTTCGCGCGGGCGGCCGCGTTGATGCGGGTGATCCACAGCTTGCGGAACTCGCGCTTGCGGTTCTTGCGGTCGCGGTACGAGTACGTGTACGAGTGGAGCAGCTGCTCCTTGGCCTTGCGGTACAGGCGCGAGCGCTGCCCGCGGTAGCCCTTGGCCTCTTCGAGTACGACGCGGCGCTTCTTCTTGGCGTTCACCGAACGCTTGACGCGTGCCACAGTTCAGTCTCCTTGCGTTTAAAGCGGATGGGTGGTCAAACGGAGTGGGCTAGAGGCCCAGCAGCTTCCGGACCTGCTTCTGGTCGGCGGGGGCGACTTCGCCGCGGCCCTGCTGCTCGCGCTTGAACCGACCGCTCTTGTGCTCCATGAGGTGGTTCTTGCCGGCCTTGCGGCGCATCAGCTTGCCGGAGCCGGTCACCTTGAACCGCTTCTTGGCACCGCTGTGGGTCTTCATCTTCGGCATCGTGCTTCTCCTCTGTGTTCAATGCCGGTCGGGGCGGGCGCGCTGGGGCGCCCGCGTCCGGCCGGTGAGTCAGGTGCTCGGGGTCAGGCCTCGGGCTGCTTCTCGGCAGGCTCCGTGGCAGGCGCCTCGGCGGGCGTCTCCGCAGGGGCCTCGGCCGCGACTTCCGCGGGAGCCTCAGCCGGAGTCTCCTCGGGGGCCGCCTCCGGGGCCGCTTCGGCCTGCTCGGCGTCGCCGCCGCCGCGGCTCTTGCGTCCGCCACCGCTGCCGCCGCTGTTGCTCTTGATGATCTCGCCCTTGGGGCGGATCGGAGCGACGACCATGATCATGTTGCGGCCGTCCTGCTTCGCGGCCGATTCGATGATCGCGAGGTCGGACAGCTCTTCCGCGAGCTTGTCCAGCAGGCGCCGGCCGAGCTCAGGGCGCGACTGCTCGCGACCGCGGAACATGATGGTGATCTTGACCTTGTCCCCGGCCGTGAGGAACCGCACGATGTGACCCTTTTTGGTCTCGTAGTCGTGCTTGTCGATCTTCGGCCGGAGCTTCATCTCTTTGATGACGGTCTGCTGCTGGTTGCGGCGGGAAGCACGGGCCTTCTGGGCGGACTCGTACTTGTACTTGCCGTAGTCCATGAGCTTGCAGACCGGCGGACGGGCGGTGGGTGCGACTTCGACCAGGTCCAGGTCGACGTCGGCGGCCAGTTGCAGGGCTTTGTCGATCGACACGATGCCGACCTGTTCCCCTGCCGGGCCGACCAGGCGCACTTCCTTGGTCCGAATCTGGTCGTTAATACGCAGATCGCTGATGGGGCCTCCTTGGTTCGCGATTCTCGCCGATGTCAACATCGGCGCCCCTGTGGCTGTTCCGGTCGTCGGGGCGGGAGCCCCGGCGGCTTGTCGTTGCAAGCGTGACCCAGCACAGGCCTCACGCGAGTGAGGTCCCCAAAAGAAAAGACCCCGGCGTCAGCCAGGGTCCACTCCAAGGGCACGGCGATCATGTCGCCGTACGTGACCCGTTCACCTGTCGGCTCCCCCTGAAGGGGTCCCGGCTGCGGGTGGGAGCTGGACTCCGCTTGCGGCACCGCTCGCCATAAAGATGGCACGGTGCGATCGACACGCAATACTAGCACCTAGCTGCGGGACTGCTCCAAGAGTGCTCGCAGGTGTTTGATCGCCGCCACAGCGCGTTCCTTGTCGCTGACCTGCACGGCCATGATCGACATCTCGTCGTCGTCCGCGAGTTCCACGGTGGCCCAAGTCATCTTGTCCGTGAAGTTGATGGCGGTGACGACCTGCCAGGGGAAGAAGCGCTTGGAGGCGACGTTGGTCACCTCGACGCCCTTCTCGTCGGCACGCACGCGCAGGCGCAGGAAGCTGAGGGCGATGGCGGCGCCGATGACGCCGAGGCCGATCATCCCGGCCTGGTCGAGCCAGGTGATCGCACCGCCCTCGAAGGTCTCGTTGCCGAGGGTGAAGGAGAGGGCGGTGAAGCCGACGAACGCGATGCCCGCGCCGATCCAGGCGCCGATGCGGGACTTGCGAGGTCGGTAGTCGAGTTGGCCCAGATCGCTCATGGTCTGCTCCTGTACGGCGGTCACGCGCGCTCCTCCATTGTCCTTCGGTTCACGGCTCAAGGCAATTGGTCGATCTCGAGGCCCGAGTCGAATGCAAGCAGCGTCTTCGGCTCGCCCGTCACGATGGGCCAGCCGGGGCGGTTCAGGCCACACCAGGCGACGTGCCCGGCGGCGATGTTGCCGTGCTGGCGCGAGCGCGAGAGCATGAGGCCGACGTCGCGGGCGGACTTCTGGTCGAGGTCCATGACCACGGTGACGGGCAGGCCGAGCAGCACGAGGAGGGCGTCGCGGTCGCGGCGGCGGGCCTGCGACCAGGCCTCGGCGAGGGCCCCGGAGGGGATCGCGAGGACCACGTTCTGCTCGAGCGCGGTGAAGACGACGGCCTGCGGGTAGGGCATGGACGTGGCGAAACCGACGATGGCGGACACGTCCAGGATGCGGCCGCCGATCACGTATCGGCCTCTCCTTCTTTGTCGTCGACGCCGAGTTTCTCGCGGGCCCAGGCCAGGTGCTCGGCGCTGGGGGCGTGGCCCTTGCGCTCGAAGAGGTCCTGGAGCTCGCTGAGGGAGCGGTCGCGCTCGAGGCGCTCGGCGACGGCGGCGGCGACGTACTCGTCGACCGAGGAGGCCCGCCCGACCGCGACGAGGCGGCGGATCTGCTCGAGCTGGGAGCCGGAGAGCGTGACGCTCGGCCTCGTGGGCCCGGCCCCCGCGCCGGCGGGAGGATTGAGCGACGAATTGGCGCGATCGGTCACGATTTCCAGGGTAGCGGTGGCTCAGGCGTTCGCACTAGCCGCCATCGCCCGCTCATGTCAGTAGTACCGTCGTGGTGAGGCACATCCACCTCATCTGTCGACGATGGTCGGGAAGGACCTGTCATGGCTGAGAAGAAGTCCGGCGAGCGGCCCCACGACCCCAAGTTCCCCGAGAAGTTCCTGAACTTCATGCGCACGGGCTGGGGCGCGACGGAGCTCGACGTGGCCGAGTCGGCGCAGGCGGCCTATACGGCCCGCCGCCGCGAGGCGGTCTCGGCGGCCTTCCCGGGCGAGACGGTCATCGTCCCCACGGGGGCCGAGAAGACCCGCTCGAACGACACCTTCTTCCGCTTCCGCGCGGGCTCGGACTTCGCGTGGCTCACCGGCGACCTCGACCCCGAGGGCGTGCTGGTGCTGCACTCGAACGGGTCCGGCCACGACGCGGTGCTGTACCGGCGCCCGCGCAAGGGCTACGACTCGGACGAGTTCTTCCGCTCCGCGAAGTACGGCGAGCTGTGGATCGGCCGCAAGCGCTCGCTGCAGGAGACCAGCGTCGAACTGGGCATCGAGGTCCGCGACGTGGAGCGGCTCGACAGCGAGCTGCAGGGCCTCGAGCGCGGCAAGGTGCGCGTGCTGCGCGGCTTCGACGCGGGCGTCGATGCGCGCTTCGCGGCCGAAGAGGCGGCGCTGGGCGCCGAGGGCCACCCGCTGCTGACCCGCGACGGCGAACTCGCCGCGGTGCTCTCCGAGCTGCGCCTGGTCAAGGACGCGTGGGAGCTGGAGCAGCTGCAGGACGCGGTCGACATCACCGTGCGCGGCTTCGAGGACGTGGCGCGCGTGCTGCCCTCGAGCGGCTCGATCCCCGAGCGGGCCCTTGAGGGCGTGTTCGGGCTGCGGTCGCGCCTGGAGGGCAACGGCCTCGGGTACGACTCGATCGTGGGCGCCGGCCCGCACGCGACGACCCTGCACTGGATCACCAACGACGGGCGCACGACGCCGGGCGAGCTGATCCTCATGGACATGGGCGTGGAGAACAACCACCTCTACACCGCGGACGTCACGCGGACCCTGCCGGTGAGCGGGTCGTTCACGCCGCTGCAGCGGGAGGTGTACGACATCGTGCACGCGTCGCAGCAGGCGGGCATGGACGTCATCAAGCCCGGTACTGAGTTCCAGGAGATCCACCAGACCTGCATGCGGGTGCTGGCCGAGGGCCTCAAGGGCCTCGGGGTCCTGCCGGGCTCGGTCGACGAGGCGCTCGACAAGGACTCGCTGATCTACCGCCGCTGGACCCTGCACGGCTTCGGCCACATGCTCGGCCTCGACGTGCACGACTGCGCGAACTCGCGCCCCGAGCACTACTACAAGGGCGCCGTGCAGGAGGACTTCGTGCTCACCGTCGAACCGGGCCTGTACTTCCAGGCCAACGACGAGCTGGTGCCGGAGGAGCTCCGCGGCGTGGGCATCCGCATCGAGGACGACGTGCGGGTCACCGCCGAGGGCTGCGAGAACCTCTCGGCCGGGCTGCCGCGCACGTCGGACGAGGTGGAGACCTGGCTGGCCGCCCAGCGTGAAGCCGGTCCGCGCCTCGCCGGAGCCTGATCCTATAGGATATATCCTATGTGATCCGGCGCAGTGAGGCTGGGCACAGGGTCGCCGCAGGCCCCGAAAACCTCCCGCGTATAGTCCGAATTAAGACTTATATCCACCGCACCGGGCCGGCGGTGGCAGGCGCACCGCACACCAAATCGCCTGCCGCCGTCGGCCTTCAATCTCCCTCACGGCCCGGACGCGTTCTCCTGCAACAGGATCGAGCCTCCCAGTCCCTCGTTAGGCTCGGCTAAGCAACCCCTTGGAAACGCCGGGTGCTACAGTTGGCTCCGTAAATAAGACGGACGTACTGTTTTAGAGTCGGCGGCTCTGCCCGACCCCGGTTCCCGGCCCTTCAGGTTGGGGCAGACTGAAGCCGACCTTCAAATCCTGAATCGAGGAGCTCTCATGGTGAGTACGGACTCCTTCGGCGCCCGCGAGACGCTGCGGGTCGGCGAACACGAATACGACATCTTCAACATCGCAAAGGTCGAGGGACACGACCGGCTGCCGTACAGCCTCAAGGTCCTCCTCGAGAACCTCCTGCGCAACGAGGACGGCGCGGACATCACCGCCGACCACATCCGGGCGCTCGGCTCCTGGGACCCCGCCGCCAAGCCCAGCACCGAGATCCAGTTCACGCCCGGCCGCGTGATCATGCAGGACTTCACCGGCGTCCCCTGCGTCGTCGACCTCGCCACCATGCGCGAGGCCGTCCGCGACCTCGGCGGCGACCCGTCCAAGGTCAACCCCCTCGCGCCCGCCGAGATGGTCATCGACCACTCCGTGATCGTCGACTTCTTCGGGCACCCCGACTCCTTCAAGCGCAACGTCGAGCGCGAGTACGAGCGCAACCGCGAGCGCTACCAGTTCCTGCGCTGGGGCCAGACCGCCTTCGACGAGTTCAAGGTCGTCCCGCCCGGCACCGGCATCGTCCACCAGGTCAACATCGAGCACCTCGCGCGCGTCGTCATGACCCGCGACGGCGTCGCCTACCCCGACACCTGCGTCGGCACCGACTCCCACACCACCATGGAGAACGGCATCGGCGTCCTCGGCTGGGGCGTCGGCGGCATCGAGGCCGAAGCCGCGATGCTCGGCCAGCCCATCTCCATGCTCATCCCGCGCGTCGTCGGCTTCAAGCTCTCCGGCGACCTCCCCGCCGGGACCACCGCCACCGACCTCGTGCTCACCATCACCGAGATCCTCCGCGACCACGGCGTCGTCGGCAAGTTCGTCGAGTTCTACGGCGAAGGCGTCACCGCGGTGCCCGTCGCCGACCGCTCCACCCTCGGCAACATGGCCCCCGAATTCGGCTCCACCTGCGGCATCTTCCCCATCGACGAGCGCACCGTCGAGTACCTGCGCCTCACCGGCCGCAGCGACGAGCAGATCGAGCTCGTCGAGGCCTACGCCAAGGCCCAGGGCATGTGGCACGACCCGGCGAAGGAGGCCGAGTACTCCGAGTACCTCGAGCTCGACCTCTCCACCGTCGTGCCCTCCATCGCCGGCCCGAAGCGCCCGCAGGACCGCATCCAGCTCGACCACGCCGGGCACCAGTGGCGCCGCGACGTCGCCAACTACGTCCACGACGAGGCCGGCGAAGAGTCCTTCCCCGGCTCGGACGCCCCGGCGGAGAAGGCGAACGGCTCCCGCCCGCACAACCCGCAGACCGTCAAGTCCGAAGCCGGCGAGTTCGAACTCGACCACGGCGCCGTCGTGATCGCCGCGATCACCTCGTGCACCAACACCTCGAACCCGTACGTCATGGTCGGCGCGGGCCTGCTCGCCAAGAACGCCGTCGAGGCCGGCCTGCTCTCCAAGCCGTGGGTCAAGACCTCCCTCGCGCCGGGCTCGCAGGTCGTCACCGGCTACCTCACCCGCGCCGGGCTCTCCCCGTACCTCGACAAGCTCGGGTTCAACCTCGTCGGCTACGGCTGCACCACCTGCATCGGCAACTCCGGCCCGCTCCCCGAGGAGACCTCGGCCGCGGTCCAGGCCGGCGACCTCGCCGTCGCGGCGGTCCTCTCGGGCAACCGCAACTTCGAGGGCCGCATCAACCCCGACATCAAGATGAACTACCTCGCGTCCCCGCCGCTGGTCGTCGCCTACGCGCTCGCCGGCACCATGGACGTGAACCTCACGACCGACGCCATCGGCAAGGGCAAGGACGGCCAGGACGTGTTCCTGCGCGACATCTGGCCCTCCGCCGAGGACATCCGCGAGGTCGTCGACGGCAACATCGGCCGCGACATGTTCCTCAAGGAGTACGCCTCCGTCTTCGACGGCGACGAGACCTGGCAGTCCCTGCCGATCCCGACCGGCAACACCTTCGAATGGGCCGACGACTCGACCTACGTGCGCAAGGCCCCCTACTTCGAGGGCATGCCGGCCACCCCGGCCGCCGTCGAGGACATCGCGGGCGCCCGCGTCATGGCGAAGCTCGGGGACTCGGTCACGACCGACCACATCTCCCCCGCCGGCTCCATCAAGGCCGACTCGCCCGCCGGGTCGTACCTGAAGGACCAGGGCGTGTCCCCGGCCGACTTCAACTCCTACGGCTCGCGCCGAGGCAACCACGAGGTCATGGTCCGCGGCACCTTCGCGAACATCCGCCTGCGCAACCAGCTCGCGCCGGGCACCGAAGGCGGCTGGACCCGCGACTTCACCCAGGCCGGCGGCCCGGTCTCGACCATCTACGACGCCTGCCAGAACTACGCCGCGGAGAACACCCCGCTGGTCGTCTTCGCCGGCAAGGAGTACGGCACCGGCTCCAGCCGCGACTGGGCCGCGAAGGGCACCCGCCTGCTGGGCGTCAAGGCCGTCATCGCCGAGTCGTACGAGCGCATCCACCGCTCGAACCTCATCGGCATGGGCGTCCTCCCGCTCCAGTTCCCCGAGGGCGAGTCGCACCAGAGCCTCGGCCTCACCGGCGAGGAGACCGTCTCGATCACGGGCGTCACCGCGATCAACGACGGCATCCCGGAGACGGTCACCGTGACCGCCGTGAACCCCGAAGGCGCCGAGACCACCTTCGAGGCCGTCGTCCGCCTGGACACCCCGGGCGAAGCCGAGTACTACCGCAACGGCGGCATCCTCCAGTACGTCCTCCGCGGACTGCTGGCGAGCTGACACCGTGAACGACAGCGAGGGGCGGACCGGCAACGGTCCGCCCCTCGCTTCGTCCCCCGCCTGAATCCGGCGACGCCCGCGCCCGCCCTCCTCGGCGTGCCCGCCGCCGGCCGACCCCCACCGTTCGCAAAGGAGCGCACCATGAACCCGCAGCGCGGCACCTCGCCGTTCGGATACGGCGTCCACCATGTGCAACTGGCCATCCGCCCCGCGGGCGAGGACGCCGCCCGCGCGTTCTACGTCGGGGTCCTCGGCATGACCGAGGTTGCGAAGCCGTCGGAGCTCGCCAAACGCGGCGGCCTGTGGCTGCGCACCGACGCCCTCGAACTCCACCTCGGCGTCGACGCGGGCCACGTGCCCTCCGCGAAGGCCCACCCCGGCATCCTCGTCGCCGACCTCGACGCGCTCGCCGCCCGCCTCGCCGCCGCCGGATGCCCGGTCGAGTGGGACGCCGACTTCATCGGCTACCGCCGCTGCTACTCCCGCGACCCGTTCGGCAACCGGCTCGAGTTCCTGACGCCCCTCGCCGACTGAGGCCCCGCGCCGAAAACCCGGTCGACTGGGGTGCGACTGGGTTTCGCCCCCGGCCGTTGACGGCGGGTTCGGAGCGCTGGCAGGCTGCTTCTCATGAGTGCGGATTACGAACTGGCGCAAGTGAACATCGGGCGGATCCTGGCCCCCTTCGACAGCGAGGCGATGTACGGGTTCACTTCGAAGCTGGAAGAGGTGAACGCCGTCGCGGACGGCGCCGAGGGGTTCGTCTGGCGCCTGGTCGACGAGGGCGGGGCCGACGCGACCGACTTCCGGGTGTTCGGCGACGAGTGGCTCGCGGTCAACCTCTCGGTGTGGACCTCGCCGGAGGCCTTGCACGCCTACGTCTTCGGACCCGAGCACCGCGCGATGCTCAAGCGGCGGCGCGAGTGGTTCGCGCACCTCGCCGAGGCGTACTCCGCGATGTGGTGGGTCCCGGCCGGGCACCGGCCGGCCCTGCCCGAGGCGGAGAAGCGGCTGACGATCCTGCGTGAGAAGGGCCCGACCGCCGAGGCCTTCACCATGAAGGAATCGTTCCCGGAGCCTGCGTAGGGAACCAGGAAGCAGAGTCCGGAGCCTGCGTAGGGAACCAGGGAGCACAGTCCGGAGCCTGCGTAGGGAACCAGGAAGCGCAGTCCGGAGCCTGCGTACGGAACCAGGGAGCACAGTCCGGAGCCTGCGTAGGGAACCAGGAAGCGCAGTCCGGAGCCTGCGTACGGAACCAGGAAGCACAGTGCAGCACCTGGCGAGTGAAGGGCCTCACCCAGCGGAATCGCCCGCTCGGCGCGGTCGTTCCACTAGAGGTGAATCGCGAGGTCGAGGTCGTCGTCATCGGGGCCGGGCAGGCCGGGCTCTCGGCCGCCTACTACCTGCGCCGGCACTTCGCACCCGGGACCGGGTTTGCGGTCCTCGACCATGCCCCGCACGCGGGCGGGGCGTGGCAGTTCCGGTGGCCGACGCTGACGTTCGCGACCGTGAACGGGGTGTACCGGCTGCCCGGCATGGACGTCCCCGAACCCGAGCCGACCACCCCCGTCTCCGGCGTGATCTCGCAGTACTTCACCGACTACGAGCGCGAGTTCGACCTGCGCGTGCAGCGGCCCGTGTCCGTGAGCGCGGTGCGGTCCCTCCCCGACGAGCGCCTCGAGGTCGTCACCGACCGGGGCACCTGGATCACCCGCGCGCTCATCAACGCCACCGGCACCTGGGAGCGCCCGTTCTGGCCCCGCTACGCGGGGCAGGACCGGTTCAATGGCAGGCAGCTGCACACCGCGCAGTACCGCGGCCCCGACGAGTTCGCGGGGCGGCGCGTCGCGGTAGTCGGCGGCGGGATCTCCGGGATCCAGCACCTGCTCGAGATCGACCCGCTCGCCGCGTCCACGCACTGGATCACCCGGCGCGAACCGCAGTGGCGCTCAGGGGACTTCAACCCCGACCGGGGCCGCGAGGCCGTCGCGATGGTCGAGGAGCGGGTGCGGCGCGGGCTGCGGCCGCAGTCGGTCATCAGCGTCACCGGGGTGCCGATGACGCCCGCGATCCGGGCCGCGCGCGAAGCGGGCGTGCTCGACCGCCTGCCGATGTTCGACCAGATCACGCCTGACGGTCTGCGCTGGGACGACGGCCGCTTCATCGCCGTCGACACGATCCTGTGGGCCACCGGGTTCCGGGCGGCGCTTGACCACCTCGCGCCGTTGAAGCTCCGCGGATCGGGCGGCGGGATAATCATGGACGGCACGCGGGTGGCGGCCGATCCGCGCGTGCATTTGGTGGGGTACGGCCCGTCGGCCAGCACCGTCGGCGCGAACCGGGCCGGGAGGGCCGCGGTCAGTGCGATCCGCGCGTTCCTCGGTGCGACGTCCGCTCCCGCCGCGGCACGAGTCTGATCAGCGCCTGCACCGGCCAGTGGTCGGAAGGGGTCAGATCGCCCTCGGCGTAAGCGTTCACGCCGGCCCGGTGGATCTCGACGGCGCAGTCCTCGCTGGACCGGGCGAGGATCCAGTCCATGCGGGTGGGGCCCTCGGTGGGCTGGGAGCGCCAGCGGTTGAACGTGGCCCAGTCCGGGGTGAGGCGTTCGTCCGCGTGCTCCCAGGCGTCGGCGAGGCCGCCCCCGGTCAGGGCCCGGTGGGTCGCGGAATCGGGGCCGCAGTTGAAGTCCCCGGCCACGATCACGGGGTCGAGGAAGGGCTCGATCGTGTCCAGGAGTATCCGCGCGCCCTTGCGGCGGGCCTTCTCGGAGCGGTGGTCGAAGTGGTTGTCGACCACGTAGAGCCGGCGTCCGGTCGCGCGGTCCTCCAGGTGCACCCAGGTGAGCATCCGGATGGTGCCGCTTCCCCAGTTGCGCGAGCCGATCACGTTGGGGTGCTTGGAGAGCCAGAGGTGGTCGTATTCGAGCGGGAGGAGCCGGGAGGCGTCCCAGAAGATCGCGGTGGCCTCGCTGCGGGAGCCGCCGCCGCGGCCGAGGTGGACCCAGTCGTAGCCGTCGAGGTCCTCGCGGAGCTCGAGGAGCTGGCGGTAGCGGCCTTCCTGGGTGCAGATGATCGAGGGCAGTTCGTTCTCGAGCACGGCCTTGACGAGGGGGCGGCGCTTCCACCACGAGTGCGGGGCGCGGCCGGAGGCGGACTTGAGGTTGTAGGTCATGACGTGCAGGAACGGTGGATCGACAGGCCCCAGGAGCGAGTGCGGCCCGTTCCTGGCGCCCTCCGGGGCGGCGGTCAGCGCGTCGTTCACCTTTTCAAGGGTATTAGCGCGGCCGCCGCCTCGGAGTCCTTTACGGGAGCTCGATGAGCGCCTGCGCCGGCCAGTGGTCGGAGGGGGTGCGCCCGTCCCTGGTGTAGGTGTTCACGCCGGCCTTGAGGATCCGCACCTCTGGGGTGGTGAGGATCCAGTCGATGCGCCGCTCCTCCTCGGTGGGGACCGGGTTCCAACCGTTCCAGGTGCCGTAGACGGGGGTGACCGGCTCCTCGGCGGCGAGCATGGTGTCGACGAGGCCGCCGTCGGTGAAGATCTGGTGGATCGGGGTGTCCGGGGTGTTGTTGAAGTCCCCGGCGACGATCACCGGGGAGGTCCACGCGCTGATGACGTCGAGGTTCATCTGCGCGCCCTGCTGCCGCGAGTCCTCGGACTGGTGGTCGAAGTGGTTGTTGACGACGTAGAAGTCCTTGCCGGTGCGCAGGTCCTGGAAGCGGACCCAGGTGAGCATCCGGACGACGTTGTTGCCCCAGCTCCGGGAGCCGATGAGCAGCGGTGTGTCCGAGAGCCACAGGTGGTCGTACTCGAGGGCCTTGAGGCGCCGCCGGTCCCAGAAGACCGCGGTGGCCTCGCTCTTGGAGCCGCCGAGGCGGCCGAGGTGGATCCAGTCGTGGTCCTTGAGGTCCTCGAGGACGTCCTGGTTCTGCGCGTACAGGCCCTCCTGCGTGAACAGGACGGTCGGCCGCTCCTTCTCGAGGAGCGCCTTGACGAGGGGGCGGCGCTCGTCCCAGGTGCGCGGCGAGGGGTCGCCGCCTTCGTAGCGGAGGTTGAAGGTGATGAGGTGGAGCCGGTCGCCGCGGGGTGCGCCGATGAGGGCGCCGCCGTAGGCCTCCTCGGCCTGGGCGGTGCCGGCGAGCGCGCCGGAGGCTACGGCGGAGGCGCCGACCGCGAGGCCGGCGCCGAGGACATTCCGTCTACTGAGGATGGTCATGGAACCTCTATATCTCAGGATGCCCTGCATTTCACAGGAAATCGGGTGGAAGGCAAGTCAACGACAAATGCCGCGAACCGAACAACCGCCTGCCGGTGAACTCGACGTGAATGCACCTCGGCCCCATGCGGAACGCCCTCCCCGTCGCGCCTTCGGCACGGCGGGGAGGGCGTTCACGCTCCTAAAGCGGCAGTGCTCCTGACGCGAGGATCGCGGTGGCCGCGATCAACCCGGTCCAGGTGAGGGCCGCCGACCAGTGCAGGCGGTTCGGTGACGGGCTTCTCTTGGGGCTCATGGCCTTCTCCTTCTACGGTGGCGTTCGGTTCCGGGCGCGCGCGGCCGCGTCGACGCAGCGCGCCCCAGGCGGCGGCCACTACGGGCGCCGCGAGGTAGGTGTGGACGCCGATGAGCACGGCCGCGCCCCACAGGCGCTCCCAGCCGTGGACGGCGACGTCGTAGGCGAGCAGGGCCCACATGGCGGCGAGCGTGCCGCCGGTCCACAGCAGCACCCAGTTCACGGCGGTGCGCACCAGCGGGTTGGCGCGGCGGCGCGCACCGGTCGGGACCCACTCGGCCGCCTTGCCGCCCAGCATGTCCCGCAGTGCGACCAGGTGCGCGAAGCTCGACAGGAGTCCGGCCCGTAGGGTCTCCAGGCGCGTGCGCGAGCGGTGCAGGAGCGGCAGCAGCACACCCCAGGTCCAGATCGGGACCAGGAACGGCAGCAGGTGCACCGGGCTGATCTGGTCGGGCTGCCAGGCGAGGACGATGAGCATCGGCAGCGGTACCGCCCAGATGTTCACCACCCCCATGATGTAGCCGCTGATCCCGGCCCAGAATCCGAGCTGCGCCCGCCAGGGCAGACCCATGCCCGGCAGCGCGCCGGGGCGGGCGAGCTCGAGATTGCCCAGGCACCAGCGGTACTGCTGGTTGAGGAAGGCCTCGAGGGTGTCGGGGCTCAGTCCCTTGGCGAGGGCCAGCGGCACGTACACGGTGCGCAGGCCGAGCCGGTAGAGGGCGAGCCCGGTGTAGAGGTCCTCGGAGTGGTCGCGCACCACGAAGCCGCCGACCCGGTCGAGGGCCGAGCGCCGGTACACGGCGTTGGAGCCGCAGCAGACGGCCACGTCGTCGGCGTCGCGGGCGGGCTGGAGCCAGCGGTAGAACTGCTCCTGCGCGGCGGCGCCGGTGCGCTGGAGCCAGCCCATGGAGCGGCCGGTGTCGAAGACCTGCGGCGACTGGACGATCGCGACGGAAGGCTCTGCGGTGTAGGGCATCAGGTGGTGGAGGAAGTCCGGGCGCGGGCAGAAGTCCGCGTCGAAGACGACCACGAACTCGGCTTCGGAGCGGCCGAGGCCGTGGTTGAGGTTCCCGGCCTTCTTTCCGACCCCGGGGTCGGGCCGGTGGACGTACGCGAACCCGTGCCGGGCGGCGAGTTCGCGCACCTCCTCCCGGTCGAGTTCGTCGAGGACGAGGACGCCGAGCGGGCCGTCCCAGGCGAGCGCGGCGACGTACCGGTAGGTGTTGGCGAGCACTTCGACGGGCTCACCGCAGGTCGGCAGCAGCACATCCACTGAGGGCGGTGCGTCGGGGCGGTAGGCGCTCGTGAGCAGTTGGTGCCCGGCGGGGGTGATGCGGCGTGCGCGGATGCCGTCGAGCATTGAGAGTCCGACGGCGGCCGTATTGAGGATCAGCACGATTCCGAACGGCCATAGTAGAGGATTGGCGAGCGCGAGGGCGACAGTGGCGGCCGCGGGGAAGAGGCACGAGGCGAACATGACCGCCATGACCCAGCGGCGTTGCGGTCCGAAGTAGTCGTAGAGCTCCGCATCGGTCGGCGGAGCTGGGAGTTCAGGATTGGCAGCCATGATGAGGGACGGCTCCGAGGGTGGTGAGGCGGGGAGATGCGGCCGGTCCACGGTGTCCGGCCTCCGATGCCGGATTCGGCAATGCCTTGAGGGTAGCGCTCCCACAACCTTGCGAGCAAGGGCGCATAGCGTATTTCTCGATCAATATGCCAAGTGCCACAAGGCAATGCCATCGATGATCTTCAGCGTTTCGAATAAATGGATCGACAATTCCCGATGCATTTCACGGCCCCGCCTGCCGATGCGCCTAAAGAGGACTGTCGATGCCGTTGTCGAACGCGCACGGCGACGGCGGCGGGCCGGAGCCCGCCGCCGCGGTGGTGTTCGGAGTTCAGCTCTTGCCCGCGTGGCTCTCCAGGTAGGCGCGGATCGCGGCGGGGTCGTCCTCGCCGGCCCAGCCGATGTAGGCGTCGGGGCGGACGATCGTGACGGTGCCGTCGGGGGCGGCCGAGGCGGCGTCGGCGACGAAGCCGGCTGCGTACGACTCGGCGCTGTCGAGGACCACGAACCTGCCGCCTCGCAGGGCCTCGTAGAGGCGGGTGCCGTCGGCGAGGTCGATGTCGTTGGCGCGGTGGCCCACGAGCCGGCCCTCGCCCTTCTCATGTCCGTAGTGGATGCCGATGCCGCTGATCATGCCGGTCATCTTGTGCATGATCGGCTTGATGCGAAGGGCGGTCTCGACGGCGATGCCGCGCACGGCCTGGCCGATCTTGGAGCGGTTGGCGGCGACGCGGACGAGCGCGCCGCTGGAGCGCAGCACCGCCTTGCCGACCGGGTGCCGTTCGCCTTCATAGGAGTCGAGCACGGCCGGGTCGGCGCCGCGCAGGGCGGCGGCGAGCTTCCAGGAGAGGTTCGCGGCGTCCTGGATGCCGGTGTTCATGCCCTGACCACCTGCGGGCGAGTGGCAGTGGGCGGCGTCGCCCGCGAGGAAGACGTTGCGGTCGCGGTAGGTCGGGGCCTGCCGCTCATCCGAGTGGAACCGCGAAGCCCACCGCTGGTCGTGCATGCCGAAGTCGGTGCCGAGCGCCAGCTTCGCGGCCGTCCGGATCTCCTCGAGCTCGACCGGGGCGTCGTCGGCCTGCTGGTCGGCGCTGTTCCAGGCGATGATCCGCCAGTAGCCGTCGCCGAAGTCGGTGACGAAGCAGAAGGCGCCGTTGGCACCCGCGGTGATCGGGCTCTGCGCGGGCGGTTCGGCGAGGAGCACGTCGGCGAGCATCATCGACTTGAGGACCGAGTCCCCGGGGAACGGGATGCCGACGGCCTCGCGGACCGGGGAGCGGACGCCGTCGGCGCCGACCACGTAGGCGGCGGTGTAGTCGCCCTGGTCGGTGTGGACGGTGACGCGGCCGCCGGCCTGGTCGACGCCGGTGACGGTGTGGCCGTAGTGGATCGTGACGCCGGCTTTGGCGGCGCGCTCGCGCAGCACACGCTCCACGTTGTACTGCGGGGTCATGAGCACGCACGGGAACCGGGTGTCGAGGTGGTTCAGGTGGAGCGTGGCCCGGCCGAAGAGGAAGAGCTCGTCGAGCTTGTTGCCGCCAAGGGCGAACAGGTCGTCGGCGACGCCGCGGGCGTCGAGGACTTCGAGGGTACGGGCGTGGACGGCGAAGGCCCTGGAGAGGTTCGAGAGCTCGGCACCGCGCTTCTCGAGGACGAGGACGTCCACGCCGGCTTCGGCGAGGTCGCCCGCGAGCAGCAGTCCGGTGGGTCCGGCTCCGACGACGATGACTTCCGCTTGGGTTGACATGGCGCTCTCCTTGGGGTGGTCCGCGACGCTTTAATTCATCACTTGATGAATTAACGGTAGCATCCCGGATCCCGCCATGGGAACCGTTGGGAGAGCAGGCTTCGCATGAGCTGAGCCACTCCCGGCGGCGAGCGCCCGGCCGCGCAGCGGCAGAGTCGGCGCTGCGGGACACCCGGGCCAATCCAGTTCATTTAGGATGCTTCGCATGCCCAGCCCCGAACACCAGCCAGGCGCCGCAGACGAGCCGCCGGCGCCCGAACCGACGCGCCCCAGCATGGAGGCCCGCCCGGAGCCGACGCCCCCCGCAGCGCACCTGCCCTTCCAGCCCCCGATGTACGCCGCCGCTCCCCTGCCGCCGCAACCGAAGCGCAGGAGCGGGCGCGTACTCGCCATCGCGCTCGTGATCGCCCTGATGATCGCCGGCGGGGTGGTCGGCTACCTCGTCACCGGCGACGACGACTCCGGTTCCGCCGCAGAGGAGTCCGCGTCCGAGGAGCCGAGCAGCGCGGCCGAGCTGAGCGACTCGCCCTCCCCCGAGGCCCCGTTGTTCTCCGGCGAGTTCCTGGAGGTGGCGACACTGGGCGCCAGCGTGCCGGTCGCGAACGACCGCTGGCAGCTCGACGAGGGGCCGGTCGACTTCGACTACGCGAAGGACGCGTCGCTCTACAACATCGAGCTCGCCGAGAACTGGTACGCCGCCTTCTCCGCGGGGCGCTATGCGATTCCCGAGCTGCCGTTCAGCCCGGAGACCATGGGCGACACCGCCTCCACGGTTGCCCGGGTCTGGGCCGAGAGTTCCGCGTCGGGCGGGGAGAACGGCCGCGCCTCAGACCCGGTGCTCACCGAGGTCACCGTGGACGGTCGCGCCGGGGTCCTCGCCGAGTCCACCGCCTCGTGGGACGGCTCGCAGTTCACCGCCGACGAGTACGAGCGAATCGTGATCCTGCTGGTCGACGTCGACGGGGTGAACGCGTTCGTGGCCGGGGCCTACATGCCGCAGTCGGCCGACGACGAGTACGACCTGCTCGTGGACGCCCTCTTGGCGACCACGTTCGCGTAGCCGGAAACGGCTCAGGGCCGCGGGAGGTGAGAAGCCCGCGGCCCTGGATCGTACTGCCGAAGATAGGTTAGCATAACCTAACTTCGAACCTCAAGCGGTGCTCACCAGCGCAGGAACGCGCCGACACCCCCCGCCTTCTCGTCGATCCCCACGCCGTCGCTGAGGATCGAGACCCGTGCGTCCGAGGCCAGCGCCATCTCGATCATCGCCTCGCCGAGCTGGGCGTCCGCGATGGCCGAGGCCAGCTCGGGCTGCCCGGGGGCGATCGCGTCGGCCAGGACCGCGCCTTCCGGGATGCGGCGCCCGCTCCACACCGAGTCGCGCTCGATGACGAGCCGGTCGACCCGGCCGCCCTGGAGCGCGTCGAGCACGGCCTCGGAGCCCGCCACGGTCTTGCGCGGGGACTCGGCGAAGTCGGCGGTGAGCCGCGCGTCCCGGGCCGCCCTCGCGGCCGCGATCTCAGGCGCGAGAGCCTGCTGGATCTGCGCGGGCGTGGACTGGCTGAGGACGAGCCGCGAGGGCACGACCTCGGCCTTGAGCCCGTTGTGCAGCGACTTGGAGGCCGCCTCGACGAGCTCCGGTTCGCCGGTGACGACGAGCAGCTCCCAGCCGAACGTCGTCACGTGCTCCTCCAGTGTGGAGTGGGCGGCGGCGAGGAACTTCTGGAGGTGCTCGCCGATGCGGTAGTCGAACAGGTCGTGCTGGTTGTTCGCGGTGATGCCGTCGCGCCCGCCCCAGGCGCTGCGGGTGGCGCTGGGGCCCTTCATGACCCGCCAGCTGGCGGTGTCGAGCTCGAAGTGCAGCCCGGAGACCTCCTCGCACCTGCCGAAGCGGCTGTCGAGGAGGCGCATGCCCTTGCCGTCGACGACGGCGATGCCGATCGGCGAGCCCTCGGCCCAGGCGCCGAGCATCGGGGCGATGTGGGAGCGGGGGGCGAGGGCGACCCGGTCGGTCAGCGGTGTCTGCATCTCGACGCTGTAGGTCTGGCCTGAGGCGAGCCCGATGAACAGCGCGCGGCCGATCCCGGGCGCGCCGGGGCGGACGAGCTGCTCGATGTCGAGCTTCATCTCCTCGACGCGGCGGCCGAGCGCGGAGCGCGTGCCGTTGTCGACGGCTTCGTGCAGTTGCTTCAGCCCCTGGTCGAGCCGGGTCTTCCAGGGCGGCGTGGAACCTTCCTGCCGGGGGTCGGCGTTGACGTAGAGCGAGAGCACGCCGGTGTCGTCGCGCAGTTTCACCAGCCTGAGTTGCGTCTCGCGGTCCATCGGCATGGCTAATCGCCTCCTCGATCGAGCGGAATTCGCCTCAGGATATTCCCGGAGGTGCCCGTTCGTGAAGGTTTCGCCAGTTACGCCTGAAGTGCCGTCAGACGGGGCACCCGTCAGGCCCGCACGCTCCACTAATTGACGACTCCGCATGCTCCGTCGAACTGGCGCCTTCAGCGCCGGCGATCGTGGTGATCGCCGGTCGCTTTTCACCCCAAGCCTTCTCGAGGACCTCGGTGAACAGCTCGGTGGGCTGGGCGCCGGAGACGCCGTACTTCTCGTCGACGACGAAGAAGGGCACGCCGGTGGCGCCGAGCGCGGCGGCCTCGGCCTGGTCGGCGCGGACCGCGTCGCGGTAGGCCTCGGGGTCGTCGAGGACCGCGACGACCTCGTCCTTGTCGAGGCCGGCGGCGACGGACACGTCGATCACGCGCCCACGCTCGAAGATCGAGGCCTCGTCGGCGAAGTTGGCGACGTAGAACGCCTGCCAGACCTGGGCCTCCAGGCCCCGCTCAGCAGCGAGGTGCAGGATGCGGTGGAGGTCGAAGGTGTTGCCGTGGTCGCGGCCTTCGGTGCGGTATTCAAGGCCCTCGGCCTTGGCGAGGTCGCCGAGCCGGTACTCCCCGGCCTGCGCCTGGGCGCGGCTCATGCCGTACTTCTTGACGAGCATGTCGACGACCGGGGCGGTGTCGCCCGGCTCGCGGTGCGGGTCGAGTTCGAAGGACCGGTGCCGGATCTCGACGTCGACCTTCCCGTCGAGCTGCTGCACGGCCTTGTCGAACCGGGCCTTCCCGACGTAGCACCAAGGGCAGGCGATGTCGGACCAGATGTCCACGCGTAGCTTTTCCACGACTCCCCCAACACTTGAAGCTTCCATGAAATTCCACCCTGTGCCCCGGGCCTCCCCACCTGCGCCCCAGGCCCCACCAGCGACCGCAAATGCGGCGAGTCTCGCCACTCGCGCCCAAGCCTTTCCACCCGCCCACGACGCGCGCACCCAGGCCTCTCTCGCCTGCCCACAATGCGAGCACCCACGCCACCCGCCACTCGCGCCCAAGCCTCCGTTCAGGTACCCTGTCTCAGGCTCGGCGCGCTCCCGCGCGCCCTCCGGGTGCTTAGCTCAGCGGTAGAGCACCTCGCTTACAACGAGGTGGTCACAGGTTCGATCCCTGTAGCACCCACCAGCACGAAGACCCCCGGCGGAGCATCCGCCAGGGGCCGAGAAGAGCCAGATCAAGAGCCGGTCAGCCTTGGGTGGGCGGGCGGTCGTGGCGGGGCAGGGTTTGGACCGCCAGGTCGTAGGAGTCGCGCACGAGGTCGGTGGCCAGTGCTCGGGTGATGCCGGTACCGGGGCCGATCGAGATCCAGTGGTTCTTGTCGAGGTAGCGGCCGGCGGTCACGGTCCGGTGTTGCGCGCGCAGGGCGCGGGCGTCGCTCGGGTCGGCCTTCACGGTGATGATCTGCTCGTCGGGGTCGTCGGTGACGATCAGGAACACTTTGCCGGCGACCTTGTACACGTCCAGCTTGTCGACGAACGGGCGTCCTTCGGTGACCTCGGGCAGGGATGCGGCCACCTCCCGTGCGACCGCCTGGAGACGCTCGCCGTTCATTCCCTCGCCGTCCGGTGACTGCATGCGCTGATCCTATGTGCAGTCGGGGTCTAGTGGTCGAGCCAGCGGCGGATCGCGTCGAGTGCGTTCTGCGGGCTGGTGTTGAAGCTGATCCGGATGCCCGGCTGGAGGTCGATGAGGACGTTGACGATCCGCTCCAGCAGCACGGTGTTCTCCGGGAACAGGCGCACGCCGCCGCCGACGAGTGCGACGCCGAAGGTGCCTTCGGCGAACCGCCGGCGCAGCTCGGCCTCGGCTTCGTCGGGGTCTTTGCTGATGCCGCACAGCTCGCCGGCGATGCCTTCGGCCTGGATCGCTCCCCAGCCGCGCTCGATCTGCGCGGCCAGCTCCGCGACCGTCATGTTCAGGGGTGCGAGTTCTTCTTCGCTCATCGTCTCCGCGAGGAAGCCGATGAAGAGGACGCGGTCGCTGACCGGCGCTTTCACTTGCGAGTTCTGGTGGGACATCGAAATTCCTCCATAGTGGATCTGGTGTCTTGACCCGGACGCGTGCCGGGACTCAGGCGGGTGCTTCCGGCGGTTGGTTGCGGGCGTTGATGGCGTCGATGACGGTGTGGGCGGTCCGGACGAACGTCTCGGCCTGCTCGTGCGAGAGGTCCCTCGTGGAGGCCTCCTCCAGCTCCCGCCACATCGCCGCGATGGGCTCGCGCATGGCGCGCCCCTGCCCGGTGAGGTGGACGACCATGACGCGCCGGTCGTGCTCGGCCGGTTCGCGGACGAGCAGCCCCGCGTCCTGCATGCGCCGCAGCGACTTCGAGACGGTGGAGTGGTCGAGGCCGACGGCGTCGAGGAGCTCGGACTGGGTCTGGCCGTCCCGGTCGAGCAGGTGCATCAGCAGGAGCTCCTGCCCCGGGTGCAGGCCCAACGCACGGAGCATGGCGGCGGCTCGTCCGCGGTGGGCGCGGGCCAGTTCGAAGATCGCGTAGCTCAGCGGACCCTCGCCTGCTGTGGACGGGACGCGCGGTGCGGGATCGGACATGGTGTTCCTTTGGCGGTGTAGGCGGCACGGCCGGTGGACGCGGCCGCTCCGACAGCGTAGAAGGCGGCCGGACCGGGCGCGCTCACTCCACAACAGGGCCTACTCGACGGTGAGGACGAGCTTGCCGCGGACGTGCCCGGCGTCGCTGATCCGCTGGGCTTCGGCCGCCTTGCCGAGCGGGTAGGCGGTGGCGGTCGTGACGAGCCCGCCGTTCGCGGCGTCCTCGGCGAGGGCGGCGAGGCGGGCGGCCGACTGCTCCTGGGCGCCTGAGGCGAAGACGATGCCGAGCTCGCGGGCGCGGAAGTCGGCGATGGTGACGATGCGCTCGGTGCCGCCGCGGAGCGCGATGGAGTCCTCCAGGGCCCCCTTGCCGGCCAGGTCGAACACCGCGTCCACGCCCTCCGGCGCGAGTGCCCGGACCCGTTCGACCAGGCCCTCGCCGTAGACCGTCGGGATCGCGCCGAGCGAGGCCAGGTAGTCCTGGTTCCCCGGGCCGGCGGTGGCGATGACGCGCGCGCCGCGCGCCACGGCGAGTTGGACGGCGATGGTGCCGACCCCTCCGGCCGCGCCGTGCATGAGCACGGTCTCGCCCTCGGTGACGCCCAGCAGGTTCAGGACCCGCTCGGCCGTCTCGCTCGCGACGGGCAGCGCCGCCGCGTTTTCCCAGCCGAGCCCGGCGGGCTTGCGGGCCACGGTGGTGGCCAGCGCGTACTCGGCGTAGGCGCCGGTGTCGGACCAGCCCAGCACCTCGTCGCCCACCTGCACGTCGCTCACGCCGTCGCCGACGGCGTCGACGACACCGGCGAGCTCGCCGCCCGGGATCGCGGGCAGCGGCGTCGGGCGGACGGCCTCCATCGCCCCGGAGCGGATCTTGCCGTCGATCGCGTTGAGGCCGGCGGCCTTGACGCGGATGCGGACCTGGCCGGAACCGGGGACGGGGACTTCGACGTCGGTCTCGTGCAGGACCTCGGTGCCGCCGAAGCGGTCGAACTGGATGGCCTTCATGACTCCTCCTAGATCGCCACCCGATTAGGTGGCTAGACACATAACTGTAGCGAGAAATGTGTGGCTAGCCAAGTAAATTATTGATACATCATGCAGATCGTGACCCGGAACACCGCCGGGAATGCGGAAGGGCCGCCGACGCCGATGCGCGTCGGCGGCCCTTGCGGGTCCGCAATGCGTAGTGGTTCAGCCGAGCTCCTCGACCAGGCCGACGATGACGCCGGCGGGGCCGCGGACGTAGGCGTAGCGGAGGATGTCCTCGTACTGCGCCACCTCGCCGACGAGTTCGGCGCCGTGGGGCCGCAGCCGGGCGAAGGCGTCGTCGACGTTGTCGATGACGAACGTGAGGCGCGGGATGCCCGGCGTGCTCACCGGTTCCCAGGGCGCCGGGCTCACGGCCTTCGGGTGGTGGATCGTCGAGAGCTCGACCTGGCCGTGGCCGTCCGGGGTCCGCAGCATCGCGATGTCGGCCCTCAGGCCCTCCAGCGCGGTGAGCTTGTCCGCCCACTCGCCGCCCACGGGCGCCTGGCCGACCAGTTCCATGCCGAGCGCGACGAAGAACTCGATCGCGGCGGGAAGGTCCTCGACGACGATGCCGACGTGGTCCATGCGCTTCAGTGTCATGGGAAAGGCTCACTTCTCCGCGTGCGCGGGCTCGTAGTAGCGGCGGGCGCTGCTGCCCACCCTAGTGAGGTCGGTGCCGTAGATGTGGAGCGAGATCGCGGTCTCGGTGCCGGTGTTGACGATCCGGTGGATGTCGCCGGGCGGGGCGAAGCCGTTGACCTCGCCGGGCCGGTTGTCGCCCGCGCCGATCCGGTTGAGGTGCTCGTCGAAGAGCTCCTCGTGCTCGACGCCTTGGAGGACGCCGACGACGCACCAGGTGATGTGGTCGTGGATCCGCGTGGTCTGGCCCGGCCGCCAGATCACGGCGGTCACGGAGAAGCTGCCGTCGGGCTCGGCGTGCAGGACGTGCCCGGTGGGTCCGTCCGGGTCGCCGAGGCGCTGCTCGGGGGTGAGGAGTTCGGGGCCGGGCAGGACCGGGCGGAGCCCGTCGGCGACCGCGCGGGCGGCCTCGTCCCAGTCGGCGGCGTTGCGGAGCGCGGCGCGGACCGCGGTGGTGACATCGGTCAGTGCGGGTGTCGCGGTGATGATGGCTGTCATGGTTTCAGCCTCCTACGGATCGATCCATCAGTCCAATGCCAGATCACGTGGAAACCTATAGATACCATTGATACATGCTCGATCTGGTGCGGCTCCGGGTCCTCGCGGCGGTCGCCGCGCACGGCTCGGTCACCAAGGCCGCCAAGCACCTCCACTACGCGCAGCCGTCGGTGAGCCACCACCTCGCCCGACTCGAGGCCGAGACCGGCGCCCGGCTGGTGCAGCGCGTCGGCCGCGGCATCCGGCTCACCCCTGAGGGCGAGCTGCTGGCGCGCCGCGCCGCCGAGATCATCGGCCGCGTCGATGCGGCCGAGGCCGAGCTCGAGGCCATGGTGGGCCTGCGGACCGGCCGGGTGCGGGTGGCCGGGTTCCAGTCGGCGCTGAGCACGCTCGTGCCGGAGGCCGCGGCGGCGCTGCGCCGGGACCATCCGGGCATCCAGCTGCAGCTGGTCGACGCCCATCCTGTGGCGGCGATGGAGATGCTGCGCACCGGCGAGGTCGATGCGGCCGTGGTGTTCCGGTACGAGGAGGACCTGCCCGGCGACATCCGCGGCGTGCACCTCTTCGACGACCCGATGTACCTGCTCAGCGCGCGGGCGGGCGACACGCTGCTCGACCACCGCCGTTCGGCGTGGATCGGCGGGTGCGTGCGCTGCCGCCAGGAGCTCCTCGAGCTGTGCGAGGCGGCCGGGTTCACCCCCGAGATCGCCTACACCAGTGACGAGATCATCGTCCAGCAGGCGCTGGTCGCGACCGGCCTCGGCGTGACCACGGCCCCGGGCCTGGCCCTGCGGACCCACCGCCGGGACGACATCGAGGCGACCGAGATCGACCGCTCCCGCCGGATCCACCTCGTCACCTACGGCGAACCACCCGACCCGCCGGCGACCACGGCGTTCATCGCGGCGCTGCACGTCGCCGCGGAGCAGTACGCCTGAACGTGCCGGAGCGCCGGGCCACGGCCCGGCGCTTCGCTTCGTTCTAGTGGCGGCCCATGGCCTTCGCGGTGAGCTCGACCGAGCGGATGCGGTCGGGGACCTCCTGGGCGTGGTGGGCGGTGATGAGCTCGTCGGCGCGCACGGACTGGGCGAACGCCTCGAGGTAGGTGCGCACGTCCTCAGGGGAGCCGGTGGCGGTGTACTTGGTCATCGACGCGAGCTGCTGCCCGCCCGCGGAGGCGAGGAACGCGTCCACCTCGGCGTCGCTGAACTCCTGGCCGCCCTGGCCGCGCTTGATGAACGCGCGGGTCCGGTTGCGGTAGGAGATCTCGCGCTGGGCCTCGGCCTCGGCGCGGTCCTCGGCGGCGAAGACGTTCACGCCGGCGATCACGTACGGCCGCTCGAGCTGGTCCGAGGGCTGGAACTCCTCGCGGTAGGCGGCGACCGCCTCGAACAGCGCGTCCGGCGCGAAGTGGGAGGCGAACGCGTACGGCAGGCCGAGCTGCGCGGCGAGCTGCGCGCCGAAGAGCGAGGAGCCCAGGAGGTACAGGGGCACTTCGGTGTCCGGGACGGGCACGGACTGCACCCCAGGCACCCGCGACTGCCCGCTCAGGTAGCCCTGGAGTTCGAGCACGTCCTGCGGGAACGTGTCCGCGGAGGTCGCGTCGCGGCGGATGGCGCGCATGGTCTGGCGGTCGGTGCCGGGCGCGCGGCCCAGGCCGAGGTCGATGCGGCCGGGGAAGAGGGTCGCGAGGGTGCCGAACTGCTCGGCGATGACCAGCGGGGAGTGGTTGGGCAGCATGATGCCGCCGGCGCCGAGGCGGATGGAGTCGGTGTGCTCGGCGACGTGGCCGATGACGACGCTCGTGGCGCTGGAGGCGATGGTCGGCATGTTGTGGTGCTCGGCGTACCAGACCCGCCGGTAGCCGCTGCGTTCGGCGGCGCGGGCGAGTTCGACGCTCGCCGCGAGGCTTTCGCGCGCGGAGCGTCCCGGCGCGATCGGCGCCAGGTCGAGGATCGACAGTGCGGGCATGGTCGGGGGCCTTTCTCAGAGCGTGTGGTGGAGGTCTTCGGCGAACGCGCGGATGCGCGCCTCGTCGCGGCGGTAGTAGATCCACTGGCCGCGCCTGGTGGCCTGGAGGAACCCGGCCCGCTGGAGGACCGCGAGGTGCGCGGAGACGGTGGAGGCGGAGGCGCCGGTCTTCTGCTGGATCAGGCCCGCGCAGACGCCCAGCTCCGCCGTGTCCCCGCACGGGAAGTGGGCTTCGGGGTCCTTGAGCCAGTTGAGGATGCGCAGGCGCGTCTCGTTGGAGAGGGCCTTGCACTCGTCGATCACGTTCGCCCCCTTCGCTATTTCGCTAATTAACGAAACATACCTCGGCGGCGGGCCGGCGGCATCATGAGGCCGGTCACGGGTCAGTGGTGCGGGTGCGCCTCCAGCGGCGCGGCCGCCGGGCCCTGGAGGACGGCGCCGCTGGTGGCGAAGCGCGAGCCGTGGCACGGGCACTCCCAGTTGCGCTCGGCGTCGTTGAAGCCGACGACGCAGCCGAGGTGGGTGCACGTGGCCGACAGGGTGTGCAGGCCGCCGTCCTCGTCCCGGTAGACGGCCCGGAGCGCGCCCTCGATGCGCATCACCGCGCCCTGGCCGGGCGCGAGATCCTCGGGCTCGGACGGGGCGGCGTGCGGCAGGCGGTCGCCGATGAAGTGCTTCACGACCTTCGACTGGGCCGCGGCGAGCTTGCCGCCCTCGCGCAGCAGGTGGAAGCGCCCGGGGCCGAACAGCCCGGCCCACCGCGGCGGCTCGCCCGCCATCGTCTCGGCGATGGTGCGCGCGGCCGCGACGCCGTTGCTCATCCCCCAGCCGCCGAAGCCGCAGGCGACGTACACGCCGTCCTCTCCTGAGACTTCGCCGACGAACGGGACCCGGTCGGTGGTCGTGTAGTCCTGTGCGGCCCAGCGGTATTCGACCGACTCGAGCCCGAACCGGTCGGTCGCCCACGCGGTCAGCCGCTCGAGCCGCTCGGCGGTGCCGGCGTCGCCGGGCGTGAACGCCTCGCCGGTGACGATGAGCAGGCGCCGCCCGTCGCCGTACGGGGCGGTGCGCACCGAGCGGGTGGCGTGCTCGGTCGTGAGGTACATGCCGCCGGGGTCCGCCGCCTCGGGGATCGCCCCGGCGACCACCAGTTCGCGGCGGGGTGTGAGCCGCGCGAAGAGCTTGACGCGGTCGATCACCGGGAACTGGGTGGCGATCACGACCTGCTCGCAGCGGACCTCGCCGCCGCCCGCGAGCGCGAGGACGTGCCCGCCGTCCCTGGACTTCGAGTCGTCGAGGCCGGTCACGCGCGACTGCTCGAAGATCCTGCCGCCCTGCGCGGTCAGATCCGCGGCCAGCGCGAGGAGGAAGCGGCGCGGGTGGAACTGGGCCTGGTCCTCGACCCGGACGGCGCCCGCGACGGGGTACGGGAGGCCGGTCTCGGTCGTGAACGAAGCGGGAAGGCCCGCTTCGCGGGCGGCGTCGGCCTCATCGCGCAGCGCCGCGACGCCGTCCTCGGTCTCGGTGTAGACGTAGGAGGGTGCGCGCTCGAGGTCGCAGTCGATCCCGAGTTCGGCGGCGATCTCGGCGACGCGGGTGATGGCGCTGGTCTGCGCCTCCGCGTAGTCGCGGGCGGCCGCGCTGCCGAAGCCGTCCCGCAGGTGCGCGTAGACGGCGGCGTGCTGCGCGCTGAGTTTGGCCGTGGTGTTGCCGGTGACGGCGGCGGCGATCCGGTCGGCCTCCAGCACCGTGACCGAGCGGCCCGCGCGGGCCAGCTCCCAGGCCGTGCACAGTCCCGCTATGCCGCCGCCGACGACGGCGACGTCCGTGGTCACCGGGCCTTCGGCGGCCGGGTAGGTCGTGGCCTCGGTGGAGGCGATCCAGTAGGACTCGGGCAGGACCAGCGGCGACTTCATGCCCCCGGGGGTACCCCGGGGGCCGCGGCTCACTCCACGGGCTTGACGGGCTGGCGCAGGATGGTCCTGAGCTTGGCGGGCGCGGTGCGGCGGGCGTCGCTGAGGTAGATCTCGTGGTGGTCGCCGTTGAAGGTGAGCTTGTTGTGCGGCAGGTAGTGGTCGTGCAGGCGCTGCAGGACGGGTGTCTCGGACTCGTACGAGCCGAGGTGCAGGGTCTGGACGCAGAGGCCTTCGGTGAAGGCGACCAGGCGCAGCTGCTCGAAGGCCGGGTTCGGGTGCTTCGCGGCGGCCTCGCCCGCGGCGGCCACGACCATCTCCTGGGTGATCCACTCGGGCTGGCCGATCATCATGGTCCACTCCCAGGCGCTCTTCTCGCGGGTGAGGAACACGGCCGGGTCGTCGGCCCGCCAGAGCCCTTCCATGGGGGCGACCACGAAGTCGCGGCCGAGGGTCCGCTTGCTGGCGAACTTCAGCGTGTACGCCGTGCCGTAGAGGGCCGCGACGGCGTCCGCGTAGGCGGCGCCGGTGTTCGGGTCGCCCTTGCCGTCGACCGCGAGGTACCGGAACTCGGGCACCTCGACGACGGCGAACGCGCCCTTCGGGGGCGAGTACAGCTGCTTGTGGGCCTTCTTGACGTCGTACTTCTCCATGCCCGCAGTCTCCCATCCGGCTCCGACACGCGGGCGGGGTCAGATGGCCGTGGGGACCCGGGTGGTCACGAGCCCGACGTCGCCGAGGAAGCGCTCCAACGCGATGGTCGCGATGCCCGTGGCGACGGAGTTGCCGCGCACGGTGGAGACCTCGATCGCGAGGTCGGAGGCGGAGTCGCCGGGGGCCTCCTCGAGCACGCGGCGGCGCACGGCCGGCACGAGGTGGTCGCCGAGGGCCCAGGCGGTCCAGCCGGTGAGGGTGATCATCTCGGGGTTGACGATCGCGCAGAGGTCGGCGATCGCGGAGCCGAGGTACCGGGCGGTGAGTTCGAGGGTCTCGGTGAGCGCCGGGTGCGCCGGGGCTTCGAGCGCGGCGGCGAAGGCGCCGATGAACTCGCGCTGCATCGGGACGGCGGCGAGCGGGTGGTCCGGGGCGATCGCCGCGAGGGTCTGCTGGATGCCCGCCGCGCCCACATAGGCCTCGACGCATCCTGAACGGCCGCAGCGGCACCGGCGGCCGTCGAGGGCGAGGAGGCTGTGGCCCCACTCCCCCGCGCCGTTCTGCGCGCCGCGCAGGATCGTGCCTTCGAGGACGATCCCGGCGCCGACGCCGGTGCCGAGGTTGACGGTGATCATGCTCTTGTGGCGCCGGCCCTCGCCGAACCAGAGCTCGGCGGTGGCGATCGCCTTGAGCGGGTTGTCGACGACCATGGGCAGGCCGATGCGCTCGCGCAGCAGGTCGACGTGGAGCCAGGGCGCGTTCGGGACGACGACGGCGACCTCGGCCCGGCGCTGCATGCCGCCGGGGAGCGAGATGCCGACGCCGAGCACGTCGTCGCGGGTGGCGGGGGCGCCTTCGAGCGTGCTCTGCTCGAGGGCGAGGTCCAGGGCGCTCACGATGGCGTCGGCGACGTAGTCGTGCTCGTCCTCGCGCTCGTCGGTGGCGACCTCGGCGGAGGCGAGTTCGTCGAGCGCGGAGTCGAACACGGTCGCGCGCACATAGGTCTCGGCGACGTCGACGCCCACGATCCGGCCGCGGCTTCCGTTGAGCCGCAATCTGGTCGTGGGCCGCCCGATGCGTCCGCCGGTGCGGCGGGCCTCGGTGACGATGCCGCCTTCGAGCAGGTCGCTGACCACCGTGGCCACCGTCGCGTTGCTCAGGCCGGTCGAGGCGGCGAGGTCGCCCCGGCTCGCCTCGCCCGCCGCCAGCAGCGCGTGCAGCACGTCGAGCCGCGACTCGCTGCGGATGTCGCGCGAGGTGCGCCTGGTGACGGCCATGTGGATCTCCTGTGCAGCTACTGGGGTGCCCGGTGGTCCCGGCCGGGTGCGGGCCGGTCGGGACCACCGGACGCCCCCTGAGGTCATTCCGGCGAGGCGGCGGCGGTGACGCGCGCGAGGCGCGGCCGTTCCCCGCCGGCGGTGCCGTGGACCAGCAGGCGCACCGCGCCGGTGTTCCATGATCCCGGAATCCACAGTCGACCGGGGTCCCCGCCGGTGAACTTCGGCCGGGCCGCGTCCTCGAGCCACACGCGCCCGAGCAGTTCGCCGCGTGTGAACGCGCTGACGCGCACCTGCGCGCCCTCGAACCGCAGGGAGCACCCGCCGGACGGGACGGCCACGTCGAGCCACGCCTCCTCCCCCGGAGCGAGCTCGAGCGGCAGCCCGACCGCCGTTCCCGCACTGTCCTTCTCGGACAGCGCGAGCAGGGCATGGTCGGCTTGCGCCTCGACCTGCCAGTCTCGCACAGCCTCCAGGCGCAGCAGGGTCGCACCGCCGCTGTCGACCGGCCAGTGCGGCATGGTGATCGCCACTGCACGGCCTTCGCCGGGGGCGAGGTGCACCCACGGGTCGTTCGGGCTCACGATGCGCGAGGCGCCGTCCACGGTGATCTCGCACGGCGTCTTGAGACCGTCGAGGTGCAGCGCGTAGTGGCCGGTGCCGTCCACCGGCAGGGCGCGCCGGTACGTGACCGGGCGTCCGATCCGGGTGCTGCTCCAGCCCGCGAGGGTCCGCACGGGGGCGGGGTCGCCGGCCCACTGCTCGCCGCCGTCGACGGTCCACAGTGCCGTGACGTCCTCGCTGGACGCGATCGCCCAGACGCGGCCGAGGCCGCGCAGCGACCCGATCGCGAGGCCGGGCAGGCGCGAGTCGTCGAAGTTCGCGTGGCCCCAGGTCTCCACGGTGGCGTCGAGCCGCGAGGCGCCCGCGAGCGGGATCCGCACGGTGGCGCCGAACTTCGCGATGCTCGGCAGGGCGGTGCCGTCGAGCGCGAGGTCGACGATGTCGCTCGCGCCTTCGATGAGCAGCTCGCCGAGGCCTTCGACCGCGGTGGCGTAGTGCGTGCGGCCGCGGTAGACGCCGACGGCCTCGGAGCTCGGTGCGAGCTCGTGGGCCTCGGTCGCGCCGGTGCGGGTCTCGAGGTCGAGCCGGAACGCCTCGGTGAGGGTCTCCGGTTCGGCCGCAAGGGTTTCGAGCACGATCCGCTCGCCTCCGGGGGCCGGGACGTCGTCGGTGTGGATGAAGGTGATCGTCCACTGCTTCGCGCCGGATGACACGGTCATGGTGACGCGCTCGCCGGGTTCGGCGGTGTGCGTGCCGGTGACGACCTGGCCGTCCTCGGTCTCGACCACGGCCGTGCTCGCGCCCCTGGAAGCGACCACGAGGCCTTCGGGCCCCGCGTTCACGAGGTCCGCCGAGCAGAAGCGCAGCGTGCCCGGCAGGCCGAACCGCGCGAGCGGCAGGTCGCGGGTGACCAGCGCACACGAGCCCGGGGCCAGCTCGATCACGGTCTCGCCGTGCGCATCGGCGAAGGTCGCCTTGCCCGGCTCCTCGCCGAGGTTCGGGACGCCCGTCAGCGTGCCGCCGCCGTCGAGCAGCAGCATCGACGGGGAGTCACTGGTGGGAACATCCACGCTGATCCCTTGCGCGGCAGTGGTGGTCGCGCGGGCGAGTGCCGGGCCGAGCGTGCGGGCGAGTGCCGCCAGCGCGCGGGCGTCGGCGGTCTCGGGCCGCGCTTCGCCGACCGGGGACAGGAACCCGCCGAAGTCGTAGTCGTGGGTCATGAACCCGCCGGGGTCGCCCCAGTTGCCGACCGAGGGCGTGTACCCGAGGTCGTAGCCGGACGCCTGGAGGTACGGCGCGAGCAGGGTCGCGCCGCTGGCCATGAGGCGGCGCAGCGTGGCGTGGGCCCGGTTGGTCTCGGTGACGAGCAGCGGGAGGCCCTTGGCGCCCAGGAGATCGGCGTAGTGGCGCACTTCGGCCTCGACGAACGGCGAGCGGTCGTCGGGGTAGAAGTTGAACGCTGGTGCGACGCCGTCGACGCCGCCCGTGGCGCCGATCAGGTCGCCCTGGCCGGCGCAGGCGATGAGCGGCACGTCGATGCCGTGGCCGGTCGCCATGTCCCGCAGGGCGGTGAAGTAGGCGTGGCGGTCGTGCGTGTCGAAGAAGTCGAGCTCGTTCTCCAACTGCACGGCCACCACACTGCCGCCGCGGCCCCACTGGCGCTCGGCGAGGAGCGGCATCGCCTGGTCGAACCAGCCCTGCACCTGGGCGAGGAACTTCGGTTCCGCTTGGCGCAGTGCGAGTCCGTCTTCGAGCGCGAGCCATGCCGGCAGCGCGCCGCCGTCCCATTCGGAGCAGATGTACGGGCCGGGGCGGGCGATGACGGCGAGGCCGGCCTCGTGCGCGAGGTCGAGGAACGCGCCGACGTCGCGCCGCCCTTCGAAGTCCCACTCGCCCGGGGCGGTCTCGTGGAAGTTCCAGGGAAGGTAGACGTCGATCGCCCGGTACCCGGTGGCGCGGACCTGCGCGAGCCGGGCCTCCCAGACCTCGCGGGGCAGCCGGAAGTAGAACAGCGAGGCGCAGAGCAGGGTCTCCTCGCGGTCGTCGAGGACGAGCCCAGAGCGTCCGAGCCGGACGGTCGCGGTGGACGGATCAGTCACTTCACACCAGCACTTCCACCTTGGAGGTTCATTTCGTAGAGGTACTTCTGGCCGAGGTAGTAGATGACGATCATCGGCAGGGTCAGCATGATCGACCCGACCATGATGAGGTTCCACGGCGGCAGCTGCATCGCGTTGCTGGTGCTCGTCATGTACTGGAGGCCCAGCGCGAGCGGCATCTGGTTCTCGGCGTTGAGGTAGATGAGCGGGCCCATGAAGTCGCCCCACGCGTGCGTGAGCGTGAAGATCGCGATGGCGGTGAGGATCGGCCACATCATCGGCAGGATGATCTTGCGGTACACGCCGAAGTAGCCGAGCCCGTCCATCTGCGCGGCCTCGTCGAGGTCCCCGGAGATGCGGGAGACGAACTGCCGCACCAGGAACACGTTGAACGCGTTGGTGAAGAAGTTCGGGATGATGAGCGGCAGGTACGTGTTGACCCAGCCGAGCTCCTTGAACAGCAGGAACTGCGGGATCATCGTGATCTGCGCGGGGATCATCATGGTGGCGAGCACGAGGATGAACATGAAGTTCTTCCCCGGGGCGCGCAGCCGCGCGAAGGCGTAGCCGACGAGCGAGGACGAGACCACCTGGCCCACCGCGGACAGGGTCGCGATGACGACCGAGTTGGTGATGAACCGCCCCACGGGCAGCCCGGTCGCGGTGAAGACGTCGGTGAAGTTCCGCCACTCGAACTCGCTCGGGATGACCGTGAACGCGTTCTGCGAACTGGTCAGGTCGCTCGCCAGCGAGATCGAGATCATGAGGACGAACGGCACGAAGAAGATCGCGGAGACGACGAGCAGCACCGCGTAGGTGGCGGGCGAGGCCTTGAAGGCCGAGAGCCGCTTCTGGGCGTGGTCGCCCGGGTCTTTCTTCTTGCGGCCGTTCGGGGCCGTGTGCGCGGGTGTGGTGGTCGGCGTGACGGCGGCCATCACTTCACCTCCGTCTCGTAGAAGACCCACTTGCCGGCGGTCCGGAACGCGATCAGCGTGAGCAGCAGGATCACGACGAAGAGCAGCCAGGCGACGGCAGAGGCGTAACCGAAGTGGTAGAAGGAGAACGCCTCCTGGAACAGGAGCGTCACGACCATCTGGCTGGCGTTGTCGGGGCCGCCGACGTTGCCGCCGGGGGCGAGGATGTAGACCTGCGAGAAGATCTGGAACGCCCCAATCAGCCCCATGATGAGGTTGAAGAAGATCACCGGGGTGATCTGCGGGAACGTGACGGACCAGAACTGGCGCCAAGGGCTGGCGCCGTCGATCTCGGCGGCTTCGTACAGCTCGCGCGGGATGCCGTTCATGGCCGAGAGCAGGAGCACCGTGGCGCCGCCCGCGCCCCACACGGACAGGATGACCAGCGCCGGTTTGATCCAGGTGGTGCTGAGCAGCCACTCGGGCCCGTCGATGCCGAACCAGCCGAGCATGTCGTTGAGCGGGCCGGAGGGCGCGAGCACCATCTTGAAGACCATGGCGGTCGCGACGAGCGGGACGAGCGTGGGCAGGTAGATGAAGGTGCGGAAGAGCTTGCGGCCGCGAATGCGCTTGTTGAGCAGGTTCGCCAGCCACACGCCGATGATGAGGCCGAGCGGGACGGAGATCGCCGAGTAGAAGAAGGTGTTCCAGAGGGCCTTCCAGAAGATGGGGTCCTCGGTGAGCGCCTTGGCGTAGTTGTCCAGGCCGACCCATTCGGGCGGCGTGAAGGAGTCCCATTCCGTCAGCGAGATGTAGACGGAGGCGATCATGGGGCCGAGCAGGAACCCGACGAATCCGATCAGCCACGGCGAGATGAAGAGCCAGAAGAAGAGGGCCTCCTTCCTGCGCCGCTTGGACATCTTGGGGCGACGCCTCCCGGCGCCGCGCGACTCGCGCGCGGCGCCGGGGGCTTCGTCGACGACGACGTTCGACATCGGAGCGTCCTACTCGATGATCGACTCGAGTTGGGTCTGGACCTTGTCCAGCTCGGTCTGCGCGTCGCCGCCCTCGTTCCAGAAGGTGCCGAGGTTGTCGTCGAAGGCCGCCTGCATCTCGTTCCACTCCGGGATGAACGGGGCGCGGAAGATGAACTCGGAGGACTCGCCGAAGGCGCCCATGTTCAGGCCCTCGGGGGCCCAGGCGGGCTTGAGGAAGGCGTCGGACTGCTGCACTTCGAGGTTGGCCGGGACGTCCTGGGCCTTGTCGATGATGACGGTCTGCGCTTCGACGTCGGTGAGGAAGTCGATGGCTTCGAACGCCTTCTCGGGGTTCTCCGAGTCGCGGGTGATGGACAGGCCGGAACCGAAGGCGGAGACCGCCTGCTCCTGGCCGCCCCACATCGGGGCGATGCCCCAGTTGATGTCGGACTCGATGAGCCCGCCGATGCCCCAGAAGCCGGTGGCGTTCATCGCGACGGTGCCCGCGGCGAAGGCGGGGTCGCCGCCCATGTCCGGGCCCATGTCCGCGTACTCGGTCGCGGTCGGGGCGTAGTGGTACTTGTACTGCAGGTCGTTGGCCCACTGGAGGGCTTGGACGACCTCAGGGGAGTTGACCGTGGGCTGGCCGCTGTCGTCGATGATCTGCCCGCCGTTCTGGTAGGCGAAGCTCCACCACTGGGCCCACCAGCCCGCGCCCGAGAAGCCCCACTGCTCACCGGGGATGGTCAGCTTCTCCATGGCGGCCTGGGCGTCGTCCTGGGTCCAGGCGGCGGTCGGGTACTCGACGCCCGCGGCGTCGAACAGGTCCTTGTTGTAGTAGAGGATCATCGCGCCGGAGCGGTCGGGGATCGCGTAGGTCTGGTCCTCGTAGGTGTAGAGGTCGCCGACGGGGCCGAAGCGCTGCTCCATGTCCAGGCCGGCGGACTCGATGTACTCGTCGAGCGGCAGGAGCTGGCTCTTGGACGAGTAGGAGTTGACGTTCTCGGCCACCTGCATGATGTCGGGGCCGTCGCCGCCCGCGATCATCGTCTGCACCTTCTGCGCGTACTTGTCCGCGGGGATCAGCTGGAGTTCGATCTTGGTGTCGGGGTTCGCCGCCTCGTAGAGGTCGATGCGGGCCTGGTAGGTCTCCTTGTCGAGGTCGCCGCCCCAGACGACCATCTTGAGGGTGCCGTCGTCCTCGGCTTCGCCTCCGCCGCATGCCGCCAGGGCCGCCGCTGCGAGCAGTGCCGTCGCTGCGATCCCGGCGCCTTTGCGCCAATGAGCCTTGTCCACCATGTCTTCCGCCTCCTTGCGGTCGGGGGGTTCGGACGCCGGCGGGCCGCCGGCGCGAGTTAAGACAAGGCAAAATCTAACCCATAGATAAAGGGTTGGATAGAGGCCGTCGGATAACGATTTCGACGCGGTGAACACCGGATGACCGGACCCCTTCCCATGTCGCATGCGCCGCGCGACCCGGCCCGGGGGACCGTCCGTTGTGAAATACAATAGTATTCCTATCGTTTTAGTTGACTTTCTTTTCGGGCGGCATTATGGTGTGATGCGTGCGAGTGTGCACTTCCCCCTGTATGACGTGAAAGAGCCTGCTATGCCCGAGAAAGCACCCCGTCGCGGCCTGCGAGCCACCAGCCTCGCCGCCGCGTCCGCCGTCCTCGCCCTGGGCCTCACCGCCTGCGGCGGCGACGAAGCCGCCGGCACCGGCGTCGGCTTCGAGGACTGCCTGACCGAACCCACCACCTGCAACTCCGGTCCGCGCGCCGAAGGCGGCGACCTGACCTGGGCCGTGGGCGGCAAATGGGAGGCCTGGGGCCAGGCCGACATCTACGGCTCCAGCCTCTCCACCTCGATCATCAACCAGCCTTTGCGCCCGACGGTCTTCACGTACGACCAGGCCGGCGAGATCCACTACAACGACGGGATCTACTCCGAAGGGCCCGAACTGGTCTCAGAGGCGCCGCTGACGGTGGCCTACCACCTCAAGCCGGAGGCGACCTGGGGCGAGGGCACCCCGATCGGCATCGACGACTTCCTGTGGCACTGGAAGGCCACGTCGACCGACGAGGCCCAGTGCGCCGGGTGCACCCCGGCCACCAGCTACGGGTCCAATGTGGCCTCGATCGAGCCGGGCGTGGCGAACACCGTCGTCGTCACCTACAAGGACGGCTACCTCGACTCCGAGTGGTACGCCGCGCAGGTCATCACCCACCCCGCGCACATCGCCGAGGCCCGCGGCCACGCCGACTGGCGCACCGACCCGGCCGTGATGGCCGCTTCCGTCGCCGACTTCTCGGAGAACCCGCCGCTCGACTACAGCGCCGGGCCGTTCCGGATGACCGAGGGCGTGCTGGGCGACTATGCGAAGTACGTGCCGAACCCCGAGTGGACGGGCTCGCAGCAGTCGACGCTGGACTCCTTGACGCTCAAGTACATCGAGGGCGCCGACGCCATGGCGACCGAGCTGCGGCAGGGCACGATCGACGGGGCCGCGCCCTCCAGCTTCGACCCCGAGATCCTCGACCAGCTCGCGGCCGACGAGAACCTGAAGTACAGCGTCGCGCCCCAGTCGGGCTGGTCCCACATCGACGCGAACTTCGACAACCCGTTCCTGGCCGCCGAACCGCTGCGCCGGGCGATCTTCACCGCGATCGACGCCGACGAGATCAACGCCCGCGCCTACGGCACCGCGTTCGAGGGCACCGAGACGATGACGAACGTGCTGTTCCGTCCCGGCTCGGAGTTCCACACCGACCAGATCGGCGACTCCGGCCTCGGCTCGGGCGACCAGGAGGCGGCCCGCGCGATCCTCGAGGACGCCGGCTACACCTGGGACGGCGACGCGCTCCTCACCCCTGAGGGCGAGCCGGTCTCGCTGCGCTTCCGCACCGGCATCGAGGGCGAGGCCTTCACGCCGATCATCCAGGACCTGGTCATCACCTACCTGGGCGACCTCGGCATCGACCTCACCACCGACCCGATCCCCGGCGGCGAGCTGAACTCCGTGCTCGAGGCCCGCGACTGGGACCTCATCCTGTTCTCCTGGATCGAGACCCCGCTGTTCGCCTCCTCCGCGGCCGACTACTGGGGCGAGGGCAACCACACCGGGTTCCAGGACGACCGGGTCGACGCGATCGTGGCCGAGCTCGCCACGACCCTCGACCGCGACCGCGCCGCCGAGCTCAACAACGAGGCCGCGCAGATCTCCCTCGACCAGTCGGTGCAGCTGCCGCTGGCGTGGACCCCGCAGCTGGTCATGGTCGACAAGGACGTCGTGAACGTCCGCGACAACTGGGCCACCACCATGCGGGTCTTCTACAACGTGGGCGAGTGGGGCTTCGCCGAATAGCGGCACAGCGCCGAGGGCCGACAGGCCGCGAAGCGCCGAGTACGAATAGGCGAGCGCCGCAAGGCGCACGACCGCCCAGTGCTCAGAACGGGCAGCGGGCGAACCGATCGGCAGGGCCGGGCGCAGCGGGATCAGCGCCCGGCCCGTCCGTGTGGTTGAGGGGCGAACCGGTCGCCGCGGCGCTGCCGGCTCGCATAGGCTCGGAGCCGTGAGCGATGAAGCGGCGACCGTGAACTCCGAGAGCGTCCTGACCGTGCTCGTCGCCGCGCTCATGAACCTCGGCATCGCGCTCGCGAAGCTCATCGCCGGCATCCTCGGCGGCTCGGCCGCGATGGTCTCGGAGGCCGCGCACTCGGCGGCCGACACCGTCACGCAGGTCATGCTCTACATCGCGCTGCGCAACAGCGCGAAGCCCGCCGACGACCGGCACCCCTTCGGCTACGGCAGTACCGCCTACCTGTGGGCCGCGCTCGCGGCGGCCCTCACGTTCGTGGCCGGCGGCCTGTTCTCGATCACGCACGGCTTCCATTCGCTCCACGAGGGCGCCGAGGGCGACTTCCTGCTCTCCTACATCGTGCTGGGCATCTCGTTCGTCCTCGAAGCAGTCTCCTTCGGACGGACGATCGTGCAGCTGCGCCACGAATCGGAGCGCTGGTCGGTGCGGCCGAGGACCTTCCTGCGGCACACCCCGGACACGAGCCTCAAAGCCGTGTTCCTCGAGGACCTCGCCGCGCTCATCGGCCTGGTCCTGGCCGCGACGGGCCTCGCGCTCACCGAGGCCACCGGGAACCCGGTGTTCGACGGCACCGCCTCGATCCTCATCGGCGTGCTCCTGCTCGTCGTCGCGGTGACGCTCGGCCACGCGAACGTCTCGCTGCTCATCGGCAAGAGCCTGCCGCCGCGCTTCCGCGGGGCGGTGCGGTCCGAGCTCGAGGGGGGCGAGCACATCACGGCCGTCCAGGACCTCTTGACGCTCCAGCTCGGCCCGACCTCGGTGATCATCGCGGCGAAGATCGACTTCAGCGACAGCGCGAGCGGCGACCAGATCGAGCGGACCTGCCGGGAGCTGGAGGCGCGCCTGCGCGAGCGGTTCCCGATGGTGATGTACGTGTTCCTGAGCCCGTGGGGCGAGGCGGACCCGCGGGTCGGCACTCAGGCGGACTGAGACGCGAAAAGGCCGCCGGGGGCTTCCCCGGCGGCCTTCGCGATCAGTCCTAAGCGGCCAGCTCGGACAGGGCCTTCTGCCAGGCGCCCTGGTCACGGGCCTCGCCGGGCAGGTTCATCTCGGCGAAGCGGACGACGCCCTGCTTGTCGATGACGAAGGTGCCGCGGTTCGCCATGCCCTTCTCGTCGTTGAAGACGCCGTAGGCCTGGGCGACCGCGCCGTGCGGCCAGAAGTCGCTGAGCAGCGGGAACTCGAAGCCCTGCTGGTTGGCCCAGACCTTGTGGGCGAACGGGGAGTCCACGGAGACGCTGAGGACCTGGACCTCGTCGCTCTGGTAGGCGTCGAGGTTGTCCCGGATGCCGCAGAGCTCGCCCTCGCAGACGCCGGTGAACGCGAACGGGTAGAACACGAGCAGGACGTGCTTCTCACCGAGGAAGTCGGCGAGGCTCACTTCCTGGTTGTTCTGGTCCTTCAGGGTGAAGCCGGGGGCCTTGGTTCCGGTCTCGATCGGCATGCGCGCTCCTCGCGGTGCGGCCCTCGGCAGAGGGCGGTGTTGGCTGACGCGCTGAACGTTATCGCCACCGGCGCAGCCCGGTCACCGGACCCGCCCGAAGCGGACCCGCGCGACAGTGCCTTCTGACAAGAGTGCCTTCTGACGACAGTGCCTTCCGACGACGCCGACCCACGGCAGTGCCGTTTTACGACAATGCCTCCGCACGACAGTGCCGTTCAGCAGCGCCCGCGGTTCAGCGCCGCGCGACGACCATGCGGGACGCGACCCAGTCCGGGGAGGCGTTCAGGGTCTTCGTCGACTTGAGGCCGGCGAGGGTCGTGGACTCCTCGATGTCGGCGGGCTCGATGTGGCCGGGCCGCCCCGCCTTGGGGGTGAGGAGCCAGACGACGCCGTCGTCGGCGAGCGGGTCGCGGGCGTCGAGGAGGAGGTCGACCAGGTCGCCGTCCTCTTCTCGGCACCACAGGATGACCGCGCCCACGATCTCGTCGGAGTCCTCGTCGAGGAGTTCACCGACCGCCTCGACGACGGCGCTGCGCAAGGTGGCGTCGACATCGGTGTCGAAGCCGATCTCCATGACGGACTCGACGCCTTCGAGCCCGAGTCGCTGCACCACGCTCGATGAGTCCACCGGGCTGCTCGGAGCGTTCACTTCGTCCCCTCCATTGGTCGGTCTGCCAGAGCGTCCCGCTCTGCTCTGCACAGCATATGAAGTAGACCATATGAGCCGTGGCATATCCAGCGCTCGCGGAGGCGCGGGAAAAGCGGTCCTCCGCGGCTTTCGCAAAGCCGCCGAGGGGGTTCGTGCGGACACGTTCACATGGCGGTGATCTCGCTTTCCGGGACGCCGTTCACGGCGTAGCAGGTGAGCGCGTTTCACAGTCGCTGGGAGTGTGGGCGCGGTCGCATCAAGGCGGGTGGGTGGCTGATGCTCGCGGTAGATTCAAGGGAGGATGGTAGAAATCGATGACATCTGCTGCCTGAAGAGCAACCCTGCAAAGCCGCAGTCTTAGAACGAGGGATCGCCCGTGACCACGGAACAGAACCGGCCGCCCATCAGTGACGGATTGCCGACCCAAGTACCGGACACTGACCCTGGGGAGACCAGCGAGTGGCTGGAATCCCTGGACGGCCTCCTCGACGGCGGCGGGCGCACCCGTGCCCGCTACGTCATGCAGCGGCTGCTCGAGCACGCCCGGAAGCGCCAGATCGGCGTACCGGCGTCCACGAGCACCGACTATGTGAACACCATTCCGGTGGAGGCCGAGCCGCACTACCCCGGCGACGAGGCCGTCGAGCACCGCATCCGCTCGTACGTCCGCTGGAACGCGGCGATGACGGTCCACCGCGCGCAGCGACCCGGCATCGGCGTGGGCGGCCACATCTCGACCTACGCCTCCGCGGCGAACCTGTACGAGGTCGGCTACAACCACTTCTTCCGCGGCCGCGACCACGAGGGCGGCGGCGACCAGATCTTCTTCCAGGGCCACGCCTCCCCCGGCATGTACGCCCGCTCCTTTGTGGAAGGCCGGCTGACCGAGGACGACCTCGACGGCTTCCGCCAGGAGGTCTCCCGCCCCCAGGGCGGCCTGCCGTCCTACCCCCACCCGCGCCTCATGCCGGACTACTGGCAGTTCCCCACCGTCTCGATGGGCCTCGGCCCGATCAACGCGATCTACCAGGCGCTGTTCAACCGCTACATGGACGACCGCGGCCTCAAGGACACCAAGAAGCAGCAGGTCTGGGCCTTCCTCGGCGACGGCGAGATGGACGAGGTCGAATCGCGCGGCGCGCTCCAGTTCGCGGCCGGCGCCGAGCTCGACAACCTCACCTTCGTCGTCAACTGCAACCTCCAGCGCCTCGACGGCCCCGTCCGCGGCAACGGGAAGATCGTGCAGGAGCTCGAGTCGTACTTCCGCGGCGCGGGCTGGAACGTCATCAAGGTCATGTGGGGCCGCGAGTGGGACCCGCTGCTCGCCGCGGACTCCGACGGCGCGCTGGTGAACCTCATGAACACCACCCCCGACGGCGACTTCCAGACGTTCAAGGCCGAGTCGGGCGCGTTCATCCGCGAGCACTTCTTCGGCCGCGACACGCGCACGAAGGCGCTCGCGCAGCCGCTCTCCGACGACGACATCTGGAACCTGCGCCGCGGCGGCCACGACGACCGCAAGGTCTACGCCGCGTACAAGGCCGCGATGGACCACGAGGGCCAGCCGACGGTCATCCTCGCGCACACCGTCAAGGGCTACAAGCTGGGCTCGACCTTCGAGGGCCGCAACGCGACCCACCAGATGAAGAAGCTCTCGCTCGACGACCTCAAGGGCTTCCGCGACGCCCTCGAGATGCCCGTCACCGACGCGCAGCTCGAGGCCAGCCCGTACCTGCCGCCGTACCTCAAGCCCGAGGCCGGCTCGGCCGAGGACGAGTACCTGCAGGCCCGCCGGGCCGCCCTCGGCGGTCCGATCCCCAAGCGGCGCAACACGGTCATCCCGCTGAGCCTGCCGGGCGAAGAGGCCTACAAGTCGGCCAAGCGCGGCTCGGGCAAGCAGAAGGCCGCCACGACGATGGCGCTCGTCCGCCTGCTCAAGGACCTCATGCGGGACAAGGAGACCGGCAAGCGCTGGGTCCCGATCATCCCCGACGAGGCGCGCACGTTCGGCATGGACGCGATGTTCCCGACGGCGAAGATCTGGTCGACCCACGGCCAGCAGTACCTGTCGGTGGACCGCGACCTGTTCCTCTCCTACAAGGAGTCCGAGCAGGGCCAGCTCATGCACGTGGGCATCAACGAGGCCGGTTCGATGGCCGCGTTCACCGCCGCGGGCACCGCGGGCGACACGCTCGGCGAGCCGATGATCCCGTTCTACATCTTCTACTCGATGTTCGGGTTCCAGCGGACCGCCGACGCGATCTGGGCCGCCACGGACCAGCTCGCGAACGGCTTCCTCATCGGCGCCACCGCCGGCCGCACCACGCTCAACGGCGAGGGCCTGCAGCACGAGGACGGCCACTCGCTGCTCCTCGCGCACACCAACCCGGCGGTCGTGTCCTACGACCCGGCCTACGGGTACGAGATCGGGCACATCGTCCAGGACGGCCTGCGGCGCATGTACGGCGAGGGCGAGCACGTCTTCTACTACATGACCGTCTACAACGAGCCGATCGTGCAGCCGGCCGAGCCGGCCGACGTGGACGTCGAGGGCATCCTCAGGGGCATCCACAAGGTCCAGACCGCGGAGGGCCCCGGCCCCCGAGTACAGCTGCTGACCTCCGGCTCGGGCATGTCCTGGGCCACCAGGGCCGCCGAGCTGCTCGCCGCGGACTGGGGCGTGGCCGCCGACGTCTGGTCGGTCACCTCCTGGACCGAGCTGAGCCGCGACGGCATCGAGGCCGACCGCCACAACCTCCGCCACCCGGAGGCCGAGAAGCGCGTGCCGTACGTGACGCAGAAGCTCGCCGACGCCGAGGGCCCGTTCGTGGCCGTCAGCGACTACATGCGGGCCGTGCCGGACCTCATCAGCCGCTGGGTGCCGGGCGACTACACCTCGCTGGGCACGGACGGCTTCGGCCACTCCGACACCCGCGGGGCCCTGCGCCGCCACTTCAACGTGGACGCCGAGTCGATCACCGTGGCCGCCCTGCAGCAGCTCGCCGCCCGCGGCGAGGTCAAGCCGGAGCTGGCGGCCCAGGCCGCCGCCAAGTACCAGATCACCGACCCGACCGCCGCCGAAGCCGGCGAGGCGGGCGGCGACTCCTAGTACGCCGAAAAAGGGCGGGGCCGCGAGCGCAATGCTCGCGGCCCCGCCCTTTCGCGTGCCCCCGCTTAGTGCTGGTGGCCGTCGTGGTCGTGGTGGTCGTGGCCCTCGGCCTCCTCCTTCTCGACCTCGGCGCGCACGGCGTCCATGTCGAGCTCCTTGACCTTCTCGATGATCTCCTCGAGCGCGGCCGGCGGCAGGGCGCCGGGCTGGCTGTAGAGGAGGATGCCGTCGCGGAACGCCATGAGCGTGGGGATCGACTGGATCCCGGCCTCGCCCGAGAGCTCCGGCTGGTCCTCGGTGTCGATCTTCCCGAAGACGACGTCAGGGTGCTTCTCGCTCGACGCCTCGAACGTGGGCGCGAACATCTTGCACGGGCCGCACCAGTCGGCCCACCAGTCCACCAGCACGATGCCGTTGCCGGTGACGGTCTCCTCGAAGTTGTCCTTGGTCAGTGCAACCGTGGCCATTGGGCCGCCTCTCTGTCGTGGCTTCTGCAGTCCTCTTCCGCGCAACAGTAGTGGCGTCTGCGCTATTCCGACAGACGGCCATGCGCGGCGCTCACCACGTCTGGCAGGCTATAGGGCATGGATCTGGCCACGACCATTCAGAACATCGAACGCTCCTCATCGGCGCTGACGACGCAGTCCCTCACCCGGATGGACGAACGCCTGCCCTGGTTCCGCGACCTGCCCGCCGAGCAGCGCTCGATGGTCACCCTCGTGGCCCAGGCCGGGGTACGGCAGTTCCTGGAGTGGCTGCGCAACGGCGGCGAGGACCTCGGCACGTCCGACATGGTCTTCGAGGCCGCCCCCGTCGAGCTCGCCCGCGCCATCAGCCTGCAGCACACCGTCGCCCTCATCCAGGTCGTCATCGACGTGGTCGAGGAGCAGGTGCCCGCGCTCGCCGCCGACGGCGAGACGGACCAGCTGCGCGAGTCGGTGCTGCGCTTCAGCCGCGAGATCGCCTTCGCCTCCGCCCGCGTGTACGCCCGGGCCGCCGAGACCCGGGGCGCCTGGGACGCGCGCCTCCAGGCGATGCTCGTCGACGCGCTGCTGCGCGGCGACAACTCCGACGAGCTCATCAGCCGCGCCGCGGCCCTCGGCTGGTCCGAGACGCAGACGATCACCGTCGTCTGCGGCGCCACCCCCGGCGGGGAGGCCACCCTCGTGCTCCACTCCGTCCAGCGCGCCGCCAGGCGGCTCGGACTGGACATCCTGGCGGGCGTCCACGGCGCGCGCCTCGTGCTCCTCCTCGGCGGAGTCAAAGAGCCCGTCGAGATCGTCGAGAAGCTCACCGGGCAGTTCGGCGACGGCCCGGTCGTGGTGGGCCCCACCGTGACCGGTCTCGCGGACGCCTCCACGTCCGCGCTGGCGGCCGTGGCCGGGCACCGGGCGGCCCCGGCCTGGCCGGACGCGCCGCGGCCCGTCACCGCGACCCAGCTCCTCCCGGAGCGGGCCATCGCGGGCGACGAGGAGGCCCGCCGCACCCTGCGCGAGAGCGTCTACCTGACGCTGCGCCGCGCGGGCGGCGAGCTGCTGGAGACCATGGACGCGTTCATCTCCTCCGGCGGCGTCCTCGAGGGCACCGCCCGCGAGCTGTACGTCCACCCCAACACGGTCCGCTACCGCCTCCGCCGGATCCAGGAAGTGACCGGTTTCTCCCCCACCGAACCGCATGAGGCGTTCGTCCTCCGTGTGGGGTTGACCATAGGACGCCTGGAGAACGCTTCGGGCACCCGGCGTTCTCGCAGTTGACAACGAGTGTTGTAGATTCCCTACAAGAACCGCACGGGCTTTCAGTCCTCCGACTGCTCCCGTATTCCCTGTTGTCGATGCGAAAGTCATAGTGTGCTTGCCATTCTCGCTCCCGGGCAGGGCTCGCAGAAGCCCGGGTTCCTGACGCCGTGGATCGAAGACCCCTCCGCCGAGGCACGCCTCCGCGAGTGGTCCGAGATCATCGACCTCGACCTCGTCCGCCTCGGCACGACCGCCGAGCAGGACGAGATCACCGACACCGCCAACACCCAGCCGCTGCTCGTGGCCGCCGGGCTGCTGGCCGCCGAACGGCTCCTCACCGGGGAGCTCGCCACGGCCGACCTGGTCGTCGCCGGGCACTCCGTCGGGGAGCTCACCGCGCTCGCCATCGCCGGGGTCCTCACTCCCGAGGCCGCCGTCCGGCTCGCCGCCGTGCGCGGCCGCGAGATGGCCGCCGCCTGCAACATCGAGCCGACCACGATGGCCGCCGTCCTCGGCGGCGTCGAGGACGAGGTCCTCGCCGCGATCGAGTCGGCCGGCGCGTGGCCCGCGAACCGCAACGGCGCCGGGCAGATCGTCGCCGCGGGCCCCGTGGCCGCCATCGAGAAGCTCACCCAGAGCCCGCCCGAGAAGGCCCGGATCATCCCGCTGAAGGTCGCCGGCGCGTTCCACACTCCGCACATGGCCCCCGCGCAGGAGGCCCTGGAGGCCGTGGCCGCCGAGATCGCGACCGACGACCCGGTCAGGACGCTGCTGTCCAACCGCGACGGCAGGCCCGTGGCCTCGGGCAAGACCGCTTTGCAGCAGATCGTGGCACAGGTCACCTCACCGGTCAGGTGGGACGCGTGCATGAGTACGCTTGGAGAACTGGGCGTCACGGCGGTCATCGAGCTGCCGCCTGCAGGGACGCTCACCGGGCTGGCGAAGCGGGCCCTCAAGGGCGTCGAGCGTGTCAACGTGAACACCCCCGAGGACCTGGCCGCCGCCACCGCCTTGCCACTGAACGACAGTGCAGCGAACGAAGGAGTCGAGTGAGCGTCAACGGATCGCGCGTCGTCAGCGTCGGGCACTACCAGCCGGAGAAGATCCTCACCAACGACGACCTCGCCAAGATGGTCGACACCAACGACGAGTGGATCGTCTCGCGCGTCGGCATCAAGGAGCGCCGCATCGCCGCCGAGGGCCAGAAGGTCGCGGACCTCGCGATCGAGGCCGCGCGGCAGGCCCTGGAGAACGGCGGCTTCACCGCCGCCGACATCGACATGGTCATCGTCGCCACCGTCTCGGCGAAGGACCTGTGCCCGAACACCGCCTGCCGCGTCTCCGACGCGCTCGGCATCGGCGCACCGGCGGCCATCGACATCAACACCGCCTGCTCGGGCTTCGAGTACGCGCTGGCCCAGGCCGACATGGCCATCCGGACCGGCGCGACCAGGCGCGCGCTCGTGATCGGCGCCGAGTGCCTCAGCGCGGTCACCGACTGGGAGGACCGCTCCTCGTGCGTCCTCTTCGGCGACGGCGCGGGCGCGGTCGTCGTGGAGGGCACCGACGACCCGGAGCTGGCCATCAGCCCGGTGCTGTGGGGCTCCGAGCCGTCGATGAGCGACGTCATCCGCATCGAGGAGGACGTCCCGTTCATCAAGCAGGCCGGCCAGACCGTGTTCCGCTGGGCCACCACCCAGCTCGCGCCGCTCATCGAGCAGGTCGCGGAGCGGGCGGGCCTCAAGGTCAACGAGCTCGCGGCCTTCGTGCCGCACCAGGCGAACCTGCGGATCATCCAGGGCATCGCCAAGCGCCTCGACTTCAACGACGACTGCGTCGTCGCCGAGGACATCGTCTACTCCGGCAACACGTCGGCGGCATCGGTGCCGCTGGCGCTGTCGAAGTTGGTACAAAGTGGCAAGGTGGCCTCCGGCGCCCCGATCCTCCTGTTCGGATTCGGCGGCGGACTCACCTACGCCGGGCAAGTCATCCGCTGCCCGTAATTATCGAGAGGAAATAACTCATGGCTCTGTCTCGTGACGAGATCCGCGAAGGCATGTCCGACATTCTCGAAGAGGTCGCGGGCGTCAACCCCGATGACGTCGCCGACGAGAAGTCGTTCACGGACGACCTGGACGTCGACTCGCTCGCCATGGTCGAGGTCGTCGTCGCCGCTGAAGAGAAGTTCGGTGTGAAGATCCCCGACGACCAGGTCGCCAACCTGAAGACCGTCGGCGACGCCGTCTCCTACATCGAAAAGGGCTAAATGTGACTGAGGTAGTCGTCACCGGGCTCGGCGCGACCACCCCCCTCGGGGGCGATGTGGCGTCTACCTGGGAAGCACTCGTGGCCGGACGGTCGGGGGTCCACCTGCTCGAGCACGAATGGGCACAGGAACTCCCCTGCCGTATCGCCGCCGAGCTGGCAGTGGAGCCCTCCGAGGTCCTGCCCCGGGTCCGGCTGCGCCGACTCGACCGCTCCGAGCAGATCGCGCTCGTCGCGGCTCAGCAGGCGTGGGACGACGCGGGGCTGAACGACGACCTCGACAAGGAACGCCTGGGCGTCGTCTTCGGTTCCGGCATCGGCGGGGCGCTGACCCTGCTCGCGCAGGACGACATCCTGGAGCAGAGCGGCCCCCGCAAGGTCTCCCCGTTCACCGTGCCCATGCTCATGCCCAACGGGCCCGCCGCGGTGGTCGGCCTGGAATTCGGCGCCCAGGCCGGCGTGCACGCCCCCACCAGCGCGTGCGCCACCTCTGCTGAGGCGATCTCCGCGGGCGCCGACATGATCCGCCTCGGCCGTGCCGACGTGGTCGTGGCCGGCGGCGCGGAGGCGGTCATCGGCGGCCTGCCGATGGCGGGCTTCTCCTCGATGAAGGCCATGTCGACCCGCAACGACGACCCGACGCACGCCTCCCGGCCCTGGGACCGCGACCGCGACGGGTTCGTCATGGGCGAAGGCTCCGGCGCGCTGATCCTGGAGCGCCGCGACCACGCCGAGGCGCGCGGGGCGCGGATCTACGCCGTCGTGGCGGGCTCCGGCCTGACCTCCGACGGGTACGACATCGTCCAGCCCGACCCGGAGTGCCGGGGCGGGGGCCGGGCGATGGCGGCGGCGATCAAGCAGGCCGGCATCGACCCGAAGGAGATCGGGCACGTCAACGCCCACGCGACCTCCACTCCGGTCGGCGACATGGCGGAGATCAAGGGCATCAAGCGCGTCGTGGGCGACCACGTGGTGCTGACCGCGACCAAGTCGATGACCGGGCACCTGCTCGGCGGCGCGGGCGCGGTCGAGTCGATCGCGGCGATCCTGGCGATCGTCGAAGGGGTCATCCCCCCGACGATCAACCTCGAGAACCCCGACCCGGGCCTGGACCTGGACGTCGCGGCGAACGAGGCCCGCAAGGTGGACCTGAACGCCGCGCTCAACACGGCGTTCGGCTTCGGCGGCCACAACGCGGCGCTCTTGTTCACCAAGGCGTAAGCGACACAACGCAAGAGAGCCCTGCCGCATTTGCGGCGGGGCTCTTCGGCGTTTTTGGGAGTGTCCAGGAGCGCCTTGGAGCGTCTATCGCAAAACGGACACAAGAGGGACCCCTGGATCAAAAATACGCCGGGGGTACGACATTCCTTCGAACCCGAGTCCGCCTCGGGTACCGCTGGCTGCAGTGCCGGATGGGGGCCTGCACTACCGCGTTCGGGCTCGGAAATCCCTAGGCTGACAAGGGAAACCACACCCTTGTACCCACCCGTGAGGGAGCCCGCCGTGACCACCGCACCCAGTGCCACCGCCGATCCACCCGCGCCGCCCCTGGCGCCCGCCCCGATCGCCAAAGCCGAGCGCTCGCTCGCGCCCGACATCGCGCGCGGCTTCATGCTCCTGTTCATCGCCCTGGCGAACGTCCCGGTCCACCTGTGGGGCATGAGCCTCGACCGGTACAACCACAACACCGGGCAGTCGGCCAGCGACCACATCGCCTACTTCTTCGAGCAGCTCCTCATCGCCGAGCGCTCCCGCCCGATGTTCGCGGTCCTCTACGGCTTCGGCATCGCGATCATGGCCTCGCGCATGCTCGCGCGCGGCGTCAAGGCCAAGGGCGTCCGGAAGGTCCTGCGCCGCCGCTCCTGGTGGCTCCTGGCCTTCGGCACCCTTCACTCGGTCTTCCTGTTCTGGGGCGACATCCTCGCCCCCTACGGCGCGATGGGCCTCATCGCCCTGTTCTTCGTGCACCTCTCCGACAAGTCGCTCAAGACCTGGCTCTGGGGATCCATCGCGTACGTCGTGCTCATCGGCAACGCGGTCATGGCGTTCTTCTTCACCAGCGCCGGCTCGCCGCCGTCGTTCGACCTGCCGCCGTACCTCAACCAGATGCTGGTCGGCGCGATCGCCTCGCCCACCGGCGTCCTCGGCATCATGCTCACCGGTTCGTTCTTCCCGCTGGTCGTCGCGGGCATGATGCTCCACCGCGCCGGCTGGATCGAGCGCCCCGAAGCGCACCTGCCGCAGCTGAAGCGGGTCTTCATCACCGGCATGGCCGTGAACGTGCTGAGCGCGCTTCCCGTGGCGCTCATCGCGCTCGGCGCCTGGGAGCCCTCGAAGGCGCTGTGGGTGGCCTCGGTCTACCTGACGCTGCTGGGCGGCCTCTACGCCGGCCTCGGCTACATCTGCGGGTTCGCGCTCCTCGCGCACATGCTGCGCGGCTTCGGCCGCCGCGGCGTCCCCGGGGCGCTGGCGGCGGTCGGCGAGCGGTCGCTGACGTCGTACCTGCTGCAGTCGCTGATCATGGCGCCGCTGCTCACCGCGTGGGGTTTCGGCCTCGGTGAAGACCTGGGGTACCTCGGGGCGTTCGGCGTCGCGTTCGGGACCTGGCTCGTCACCGTGGCCGTCGCGGTCGCGCTCGACAAGGCCGGGAAGCGCGGCCCGTTCGAAGTGCTCCTGCGTCGACTCACCTACGGCCCCAAGCGGTCCTGAGTCAAAGGCACCGCCCCCCGCGCCGGACAGGCGCGGGGGCGGTGCCGTGTCCGGCGGGCTGAGGACCGCGGTCGTCCTCCCCCGGTACGACACCGCCTGGCGGCGGTAGTGCCCCGGGAGGACGAGGAGGGTACTGCGGGCGGCGGTTCCCGGCGGCGTCCGGCGTTACCGTGAGGAGCGCGCGAAATCCTTACACTGGAACCGGAAACCACCGAAACCCGTCACGACCACAAAGGAGCCCGTCGTGTCCGCCACCATCCCCCTCGCCACCGCCGGTCCGCCGGGGCGGCCCGCCTCGATCAGCAAGTCCGAGCGCTCACTCGCACCCGACATCGCGCGCGGCGGCATGCTGCTGTTCATCGCCCTCGCCAACGTCCCGAACCACATGTGGGGCATGGCCACCGACAAGTACGGGCACTACACCGGGCAGTCGGGCGCCGACCACATCGCGCTGTTCATCGAGCAGCTGGTGATCGCCGAGCGCTCCCGGCCGATGTTCGCGATCCTCTACGGCTTCGGCATCGCCGTCATGGCCTCGCGCATGTTCGCGCGCGGCATGGACGCCAAGGGCGTGCGCAAGATCCTGCGCCGCCGCTCGTGGTGGCTCATCGTCTTCGGCCTCCTGCACGCCATGCTCCTGTTCTTCGGGGACATCCTCGCCCCGTACGGCGCCGCCGGCCTGGTCGCACTGTTCTTCGTGCACCTCTCCGACAAGGCGCTCAAGAAATGGCTGGTGTGGTCCTCGATCTACCTCGTCGTCATCGGGCTCCCGATCCTGGCCTTCCTCTTCGGCGCCGGCAGCGGCGAAAGCGAAGGCGAAGGCGGCAACCCGCTGGCCTTCGGCGGCGTCCCGCCGTACGTCGAGCAGATGATCACGGGCGCGACCATATCGATCACCCTCAACGTCGTCAGCGTCCTGCTGGCCATGTTCATCCCGCTCGTGGCCGCCGGCATGGTGCTCCAGCGCTCGGGCTGGATCGACCACCCCGCGGAGCACCTGCCGCAGCTCAGGACCGTCTTCATCACCGGCATGATCGTGAACGTGCTGAGCGCGCTTCCCGTGGCGCTCATCGCCCTCGGCGCCTGGGAGCCCTCGAACTGGGTCTTCATCGCCGCGTACTTCGTGACCCTGCTGGGCGGCATGTACGCCGGCCTCGGCTACATCTGCGGGTTCGCGCTCCTCGCGCACAAGCTGCGCGGCTACGGCCGCCGGGGCGTCCCCGGGGCGCTCGCCGCCGTCGGGGAGCGGTCGCTCACCTGCTACCTGCTGCAGTCGATCATCATGGCGCCGCTGCTCACCGTGTGGGGCTTCGGCCTCGGCGAGGACATCGGCTACCTGACGGCGTTCGGCGTCGCGTTCGGGACCTGGCTCGTCACCGTGACCGTCGCGGTCGCGCTCGACAAGGCCGGGAAGCGCGGCCCGTTCGAGGTCCTGCTGCGCCGCCTCACCTACGGCCCCAAGCGGGCCTAGCCTTACCGGACACCCCCGTGTCGGATGCCCGACGCGGGGGTGCTCGCGCGTCCGCAGCCGTGCCACAATACGCCAGTGCAAGTGAGAGAGACTCCGTTCCGACTGCTGCGGGCCGCCGTGTTCGCCGCCGTCTCGGCGTCCGCCTCACTCCTGCTGCACCTCTGGAGCGGCGGGCACGCGCCCGGCCCCCTCCAGTTCGCCGCCGCCGTCGCACTCCTCTTCGCCGCCGCCTACGGGATCGGCGGACGCCAGCGCGGCTTCCTCGCACTCGCGCCCCTGTGCCTCGCGGCGCAGTTCGGGCTGCACGAGTTCTTCGAGATCGGCGCGGTCGCCGCTGTGGGCCACGCGCACGGCGCCGGCCTGAGCATGTGGCTGGTGCACATCGCGGCCGCACTGGCGCAGGCGTCGTGGCTGGCGCGCGGTGACGCCGCGTTCGCGAAGCTGCTGGACGCGCTGACATTGTTCTTCGCGAGCGTGATCCGCGTGCTCGGCGCGGGCGCGCTCGTGGTCATCCGGCCGCGCCGGTTCGTACTGCGGACGCAGACGCCGCGCCCGGTGCCGGCGGTGCGCACGCAAATCTCCCACCGCGGTCCACCGCGGTTCGCTGTTTCCTGAGTCTTTTGTCCCCCAGCGTCTTTCGGCGCTGAACCCTGCCTGGAAGCCCCCCACTGGCCCCAGGCTGCTCGGAAAGCGAACCATGTCTGACAAACCCAAGATCTCGGCTGCCCTGCGGCAGCTGCTCCTCCGGCTGCACTTCTACGCCGGTCTCCTCATCGCCCCGTTCCTGCTGGTCTCGGCCGTGACCGGGCTGGCCTACGCGCTCTCCTACCCGCTGGAGGACGCGCTCTACTCGGATCTGCGCACCGTCGATGTCGGCGGCGAGCGCCTCAGCATCGCCGCCCAGGTCGAGGCCGTCACTGCGGCGCACCCGGACTGGACCGTGACGGCGGTGCGGCCGGCCGCCGAGGACGACGCCTCGACGACGGTGCTCGTGGACGACGGCGTGTCCCGCGAGTCGGGTGCGGTCGCGGCCGTCTACGTCGACCCGTACACCGGTGCGGTGCTGGGCGATTCGACCTCGTACGGGTCCTCGCAGGCCGGGCCGGTGCGCGAGTGGATCTCCACATTGCACCGGAACCTGCATCTGGGCGAGCCGGGCCGCCTATACAGCGAGCTCGCGGCGAGCTGGCTGTGGGTGGTGGCACTCGGCGGCCTGGTCCTGTGGATCCTCCGCAAGCGCCGCGCGGGCGGGTTCTGGCGGCCGAAGCCGACCGGCACCGGGCGGGCGCGGACGCTCGCCTGGCACGGCCCGGTGGGGCTGTGGCTCGTCGCGGTCCTGCTGTTCCTGTCGGTGACGGGCCTGACCTGGTCGCGGTACGCGGGCGAGCATGTCGCCGAGCTGCGCGAGGTGCTGAGCTGGACCACGCCTTCGGTCGCTCTGGACTCTGCTGGTTCCAACGACTCCGGCGCCTCGGGCGGGGACCACGCCGAGCACGACCACTCGGGCGCGACGGGCGCCTCGCCGTTCGCGATCGCCCTGCTCGACAGCGTGTACACGACCGCGCGGGACGCGGATATGAACGGCCCCTTGCAGATCACGCTGCCCACGGGCACGGGCACGCAGTACCTGGTCGCCGAGACGCACCGGTCGCTGCCGCTGGAGCAGGACCAGATCGTGGTCGACACGGTCGAAGGCGCGCCGGTCGTCGCCGAGGAGCTGCGGTTCGCGGACTGGCCGTTCATGGCGCAGGCGACGAACGTGTTCATCGCCGCGCACATGGGTCTCCTGTTCGGCCTGGCGAACCAGCTCATCCTCGCCGCGGCGATGCTCGCGGTCGTGCTCATGATCGTGTGGGGCTACCGGATGTGGTGGCAGCGCCGGCCCAAGGGCGGCCGCGTGGGGCGCCCGTATCCCCGCGGCGGCCTGCGCGGCCTGCCGTGGTGGATGGCGGCCTTGGTCGCGGCGGTCGCGGCCGGGGTGGGCTGGTTCTTCCCGCTACTGGGAATCTCACTGGCCGCCTTCATCGCGATCGATGTGATCATCGGGCTGTGGCAGCGGTTCCGCAAGCCGCCCAAGGAGAACGAGGACGGCGACGTGCTGGTGTCGCGGCGCGCGGCGCTGGCGGGGGCGACGCTCTCGGCGGCGGTGGGCGCGGGCGTCGGCATGGCCGTCGCGTCGTCCGCGGACGACGGCGGCGAAGCCGCGGCCGAGGAACCGGGCGTGGAGCCGTTCTTCGGGGACCGGCAGGCCGGGATCACGACGCCGGCCCAGCGGCACGCGCTGTTCGCGTCGTTCGCGTTGTCCGACAAGGCACTCTCAGGAGAAGCCTTCGACACCGCCGCTGTCGCGGCGAACCTGCAGGCGCTCCTGCAGGACTGGTCGGCGGTCGCGGCGGCGCTGGCCGCCGGTGAGGCGCCGCCGAAGGCGAAGATCGACGGCGACGACCAGTTCGACGCCGAAGCGGTCGCGGCCGGGCTTGACCCGGCGCGGCTCACGGTGACCTTCGGGATCGGCCCGGGCACGTTCGCCAAGGCCGGGCTGGAGCCGGTGCGGCCCTCGAAGCTGGCGGAGCTGCCCGAGTTCGACGGCGACAAGCTCAATCCGGCCTGGTCGGGCGGCGACCTGCTCCTGCAGATCTGCGGCGACGACCAGCAGGTGGTGAGCGGCGCGTTCCTGGAGCTGCGCAAGCGGGCGGTCGGCTACGGCACGCTCGGCTGGGTGCAGCAGGGCTTCTCGTCGCCGCCGTCCGGGGGCGGGACGCCGCGGAACCTCATGGGGTTCAAGGACGGCAGCGCGAACCCGGAGGTCGGGTCCGAGACCTTCGACGCGCGGGTGTGGGCGGTCGATTCGGAGCCGTCGTGGTTCGAGGGCGGCACCTACCTGGTGTTCCGCAAGATCCGGATGCGGCTGCCGGACTGGTCGATGCTCACCGCGGAGGACCAGAACCTGACGTTCGGGCGCGACCGCGACTCCGGCGTGCCGCTGAGCGGCGGCGGCGAGTTCGACCACCCGGACTTCACGGCGCTCGACGCGTCCGGGCTGCCCGCGGTCCCCGCCGACTCGCACGTCGCGGTCGTGCACGACGCGGCGATGGTGCGCCGCGGCTACAACTACGACTACGGGTTCCTGACCCAGGGGGACGTGAGCTCCGACGCCGCGGTGGACGGCCACCTCGACGGGCACATGCACGCCGAGCACCCGTACGACGCGGGGCTGCTGTTCGTGTCGTTCCAGGCGGACCCGCAGGCGTTCATCGACGCGCAGGAGAAGATGGCGGCCTCGGACCGGTTGAGCGAGTTCATCACCGCCGAGGGCAGCGCGGTCTTCGTGCTCCCGCCGGGCGCGCCCGAGGGCGGGTACGTCGGCCAGGGGCTGTTCGAGTCCTGAAGGTGATGGTGGCGGTGGGGGGCGGGCGGGGGGGGGGGCCCCCCGTCAGGGGGCAGGGGGCCGGGGCGGGGGCCGGGGCGGCGGGGGCGGGC
>NZ_JAPZVR010000002.1:308604-389707 GCF_027622855.1 Glycomyces algeriensis
CGCGCCCGCCCCCCGCCCCGCGGCGCGGGGGGGCCGGCGCCCCCCGCCCCGCGCCCCCCCCCCACTTCAGCGTTCAGGCGGCCGTCGCGAGGCCCGGGGCGCCGGTCGCGGCCCGGCGCGGCGCGCGCACCCGGTCCCAGCCGAGCGGCGGCCGGTCGAGCTGGGCGTACCAGAGGCAGAACACCATGACCGCCCAGACCTTGCGGGCGTGGTCGGCCTCCCCGGCGCGGTGCGCGCGCAGCAGGCCGCGCGCGTAGTCGAGGTCGAGCAGGTGTCCGCAGCCGCTCGCGGCCAGCACGTGGTCGGCCCACTCGAACATGGGCCCGGCCAGCCACTGCCGGTGCGGGGTCGGGAAGCCGAGCTTCGGACGCTCGACGATGGCGGGCGGCACGAGTTCCGCGACGGCCCGGCGCAGCGCGGTCTTGGTCTGGCGGCCCTGCAGCCGGTGCTCGACGGGGATCCGCGAGGCGGCCTCCCACACGACGCGGTCGAGGAACGGGACCCGCAGCTCCAGGCTGTGCGCCATGGACATCCGGTCGGCCTTGACGAGGATGTCGCCCTTCATCCAGGTGTGCAGGTCCAGCTGCTGCATGCGCGTGGTCGGGTCGAGGTGCGCCGACTCGTCCCAGACCGGGTCGGTGACGGCGCGGTGCGGCGGGCCCTCCCGGCGCAGGAGCCGGCGCTTGTCGTCGCCGGTGAAGATCTTCGCGTTGCCGACGAACCGCTCGCGCAGCTCCGCGGTGCCGCGCTCGAGGAAGCTCTTGCCCTTGACGCCTTCGGGGAGGACCGCAGAAGCCTTGCGCAGCAGGCCCTTCGCAGGATCGGGCAGGGCTTCGAGACGTTTGAGCGAATGCGGTTCGCGGTAGATCGTGTAGCCGCCGAAGAGCTCGTCGGCGCCTTCACCGCCGAGGGCGACGGTGACGTGCTCGGCGGCCTTCTTCGCCACGAAGTAGAGCGGGACCAGGGCCGGATCGGCGACCGGGTCGTCCAGGTGCCACACGATCTTCGGCAGTTCGGCGATGACGTCGTCGACCGAGACGGGCGCGGGGATCGAGCGCACCCCGAGGGCCGCCGCGGAGGCGGCGGCGACCGGCAGCTCGTCGTACAGGCCCGGGTCGGTGAACTGCGCGGTGAACGTCAGCAGTCCGGGATTGACTTCACGGGCGAGGGCGACGACGGCGGTCGAGTCGATGCCGCTCGACAGGAGCGCCCCGACCGGCACGTCCGAGCGCATGTGGATCCGCACCGAATCACGCAGGGCCGCAAGGATCTCGGCGTGGAGGCGGTCGGCATCGGCCACGGGCTTCGGCCGGAACATGGGCTGGAAGTACCGCTGCGGGCGCAGCGCGGCGCCGGGCCGGAACATCGCGAAGTGCCCGGCTTCGAGGCGGTGGACGTGCCGGTGGAGGGTGGCGGGCTCGGGCGCGTACTGGAAGGTCGCGTAGTGGGCGACCTGATCGGGGTCGACCAGGTCGGGGTGGGCGAGGCCGGGGAGGGCCTTCTTCTCGCTGGCCAGCCAGGTGGCGCCGTCCCACTGCGTCCAGTAGAGGGGTTTGATCCCGAAGGGGTCGCGGGCGGCGAAGAGCAGGTCCGCGACGCGGTCGTGGATCACGAACGCGAACATGCCGCGGAGGCGGTGGACGAGGTCCGGTCCCCAGTGCCGGTACCCGGCGAGGATCACCTCGGTGTCGCCGCGGGTCGTGAACACCTCGCCGTGGACGCGCACGAGCTCCTCGCGCAGTTCGAGGAAGTTGTAGACCTCCCCGTTGAAGACGATCGTGTAGCGGTCGGGGTCGGCGCCGTCGCCGCGGCGCATCGGCTGGTGGGAGCCTTCGACGTCGATCACCGAGAGCCGCTTGAAGCCCATGAGGGCCTGGTCGCCCGCGGCGAGGACCGCGGTCTCGTCGGGACCGCGGTGGCCCAGGCGCGCCAGGGCCGCGGCGAAGTCGCCTTCGGAATCGGTGCGCGCTCCGGCGCGGACAGCGAAGCCGCACATGGTGCCTCCAGTTCGGGGGTGGGGTGGACTTCCAGACTCGTCCGCGGCGGCGGCGTCCGCCTCCGGCGAAGTGCCGGAACCGCCCCGGTGAAGGTCCCTCCGCGAAACCGTCCGATGGACTCGTCCGGATGCAGCCGAACGTCTGCAATGCACCCGCCGCAAGTCGGGTGCGTCGCTCCGCCATGTGGATGGGACTGCACCCGACCTTCGACGGGTGGCCGGCCGTGTGGATGATGAGGACTCATATAACGAATAGGCCACCGGGAGGCGCACGTGATCCGAGTGCTGATCGTCGACGACGAGGCGCTGATCCGATCGGGGTTCACCCACATCCTCAGCGCCGCCGAGGACATCGAGGTCGTCGGCGCCGTGTCAGGGGCCGACGCCCTGGACCAGGTGCTGGCGCTGCGGCCGGACGTCATGCTCCTCGACATCCGGATGCCGGACATGGACGGCCTCACGATCCTCAAACGGCTGCGGGAGCTGTCGCACCCGCCCGTGACCGCCGCACTGACCACCTTCGACACCGACGAGTACGTGTACGAGGCGCTGCGGCTCGGCGCGGCGGGCTTCCTCCTCAAGGACACCGAACCCGAGCACCTGGCCTACCAGGTGCGGGCGCTGGCGACCGAGGGCGCGGTGCTCTCGGCGAAGGTCACGCGCGCCGTCGTCGCCGGATACCTCGACCGGTCGGCGGAGTCGAAGCCGAACCCGCGGATCGAGCGGCTCACCGAACGGGAGCGGGAGATCCTGCTGCTCCTCGCCGAGGGGAAGTCGAACGGCGAGATCTCCGCAGAGCTGTTCCTGGGCCTGGGCACCGTCAAGGACCACGTCAGCTCGATCCTCACGAAACTGCAGGTCTCCAACCGGGTGCAGGCCGCGCTGACGGCCCACGACGCCGGCCTGCTCAAGGACACCGGCCGGTGACGAGGCTCGGCCTGCCCGAGCGCTTCCCCCAGTGGGCGTGGGACACGGCCATCATGGGCGTCGCCATCGCACACCTGGCGTTCGTCATCGACCTCTCCAACCAGCCGGTCGCGACGCTCGCGTGCGTCGGCGTCCTGGCCCTGGTGCTGCGCCGGCGGTGGCCGTTCGCGGTGTTCCTGGTGACCCTGCCGGCGGCGTTCCTCGTGTTCGAGAAGGTCGCGTCGATGATCGCGCTCTACACGATCGCCCGCGAGTCCCGCCGCCCCTGGCTGCCGCTCACCGCGACGGCGCTCCTCGCGTTCTGCTTCATCTTCCAGGGGAGCCAGGTCTTCTACCTGTTCTTGGGTCCGGGGCGGGTCACGCCGTTCACAGCGGCCATAGAGGTTCTGCCGCAGTTCATCTCCCCGTACGAGTCTTACCTGCGTTCGGCCCTCTTTTACACGGCGATGGCGGCGGTGCCCGCGATCCTCGGCTACAGCCAGCGCGCCAGGCAGTCCATGGCCGACCGGTTCGCCGAGATCCAGGAGGCGCGCGAGCACGAGCAGCTGCTGCTCACGCAGCAGGCGCTGGCGGCCGAGCGGGCCCAGTTGGCGCGGGAGATGCACGACGTGGTCTCCCACCAGGTCAGCCTGATCGCGGTGCAGGCCGGGGCGTTGCAGGTGCTGTCCACGGACGAGGAGGGGCGCCGGATCGCCTCGACGATCCGGCGCCTCAGCGTCACGACTTTGGAGGAGCTGCGGCACATGGTGCAGGTGCTGCGGGTCTCCGGGAGCCGGGCGACGGAGCTGACCCCGCAGCCGACCCTGGAGGAGCTGGGCGCGCTCGTCGCCGGGTCCGGGATCGAGGTGGAACTGCACGTCGAGCGGATCATCGGCCTCGACCCGGCCGGGCAGCGCGCGGTCTACCGGACCGTTCAGGAAGCGCTCACGAACGCCCGCAAGCACGCCCCGGGGGCGGCGGTGGCGGTGTCGGTGGTGAGCTCCGGCGACGGCGCGGAGGTGAGCGTCGTGAACGCGCCCGGGGCGCGGCCGGTGCTGGAGCTGCCTGGTTCGCGGCACGGACTGCTGGGGCTGCGGCAGCGCGCCGAACTGCTCGGCGGCCGCTTCGAGGCGGGGCCGACCCCCGAGGGCGGCTGGGCGGTGCGCGTGTGGGTGCCGCGGATCGCCGCGGCCCGCTGAGCCCCTACTGCCAGCGGCGCCCGGTGAGGAGCTCGTACGCCTCGATGTAGCGGGCGAGGGTCGCGTCGGCGACGTCCTGCGGGATCTCGGGGGCCTCGGCGTCGTCGGGTTTCCAGCCGGTGGACCGGGCCCAGTCGCGCACGTACTGCTTGTCGAAGGACGGCTGCGTCTGGCCGGGCTTCCAGGCGGCGGCCTCCCAGAAGCGGGACGAGTCGGAGGTGAGCACTTCGTCGGCGAGGCGGAGCGTGCCGTCGGCGTCGAGCCCGAACTCGAACTTCGTGTCCGCGATGATGATGCCCTTGTCCAGGGCGATCTCGGCGCCGCGGTTGTAGATCGCGAAGGTGAGGTCGCGGATGCGGGCGGCCAGGTCGGGGCCGAGCTTGGCCGCGGTCTCCTCGTAGGTCATCGGGAGGTCGTGGTCGCCGATGTCGGCCTTGGTCGTCGGGGTGTAGATCGGCTCGGGCAGGCGCGAGCCGTCGACCAGGCCCGCGGGCAGGTCGTTGCCGCACACGGTGCCGCGCTTGTCGTACTCGGCGAGGCCGGAGCCGGTGAGGTAGCCGCGCACGACCGCCTCGACCTTGAGGATCTCGAGGCGCTTGACGCGCAGCGCGCGCCCGGCGAACTCGGCGGGCACGTCATCGGCGGAGATCACGTGGTTGGGGACGATGTCGGCGAGCTGCTCGAACCACCACGCGCTCAGGGCGGTGAGGAGCGCGCCCTTGCCGGGGATCGGCGTCGGCAGGACCACGTCGTAGACGCTCACGCGGTCGGAGGCGACGAGCACCAGGTCGCCGCCGTCGGCGTAGACGTCGCGGACCTTGCCCTGGTGAATGAGTTCCACAGTTGCTCCTCTACTCGACTCGCACTCATTAGAGCAGCGGGAACGTCATCCTACGTTTCATCGAAGCCGCCGCTGTGCCCAGCGACACCTGCCGACCGGCGCCTGCGCGGCGTAGGCTGGGCCGGTGACTTCCGTACAGCCTGAAGGACGCCGGATGCTGCGCCTCGAAGTGCGCAACGCCCAGACCCCGATCGAGAAGAAACCCTCCTGGATCAAGGTCAAGGCAAAGACCGGCCCGGAATACACCGAACTGCGAAGCCTCGTCAAGAGCGAAGGCCTGCACACGGTCTGCCAAGAAGCCGGTTGCCCCAACATCTACGAGTGCTGGGAGGACCGGGAGGCGACGTTCCTCATCGGCGGCTCCCAGTGCACGCGGCGCTGCGACTTCTGCCAGATCGACACCGGCAAGCCCGACGCGCTCGACCGCGACGAGCCCCGCCGGGTCGCCGAGTCGGTGCAGACCATGGGCCTGAAGTACGCCACGATCACCGGCGTCGCCCGCGACGACCTGGACGACGGCGGCGCCTGGCTCTACGCCGAGACCGTGCGCCAGATCCACGCGGCCGTCCCCGGCTGCGGCGTCGAGCTCCTCATCCCCGACTTCAACGCGGTCCCCGAGCAGCTCGCCGAGGTCTTCTCCTCCCGCCCCCAGGTGCTCGCGCACAACGTCGAGACCGTGCCGCGCATCTTCAAGCGCATCCGGCCCGCGTTCCGCTACGAGCGGTCCCTCGAGGTCATCACCAAGGCCCGCGAGGACGGCCTGGTCACCAAGTCGAACCTCATCCTCGGCATGGGCGAGACCCGCGAAGAGGTCTCCCAGGCCCTCAAGGACCTGCACGCCGCGGGCTGCGAGCTCATCACCATCACGCAGTACCTGCGCCCCACCAAGCGCCACCACCCGGTGGACCGCTGGGTCAAGCCCGAGGAGTTCGTGGAACTCACCGCCGAGGCCGAGGAGATCGGCTTCGCCGGTGTCATGAGCGGCCCGCTGGTCCGCTCCTCCTACCGGGCCGGACGCCTGTACCAGCAGGCGATCGAGGCACGCGCCGCCGCCACGCCTGTGTAGTAGAAAGCCGCAGATCAGCCCGGTCCTGCGGGTCCCCGACCGCCCATTAGAATTGACGACATGGCAAAGCAGCAGGAAAAAGAGACGTTCGGGTCGCGCCTGAAGACCATCGGGATGGCGATCAAGTTCACGCACCAGCGCGACAAGTTGTTCGTGCCGCTGGAGGCCGCCGCGATCCTGCTGCCGTTCGCGATCATCACCGCTCTGGTGATCTTCGCGAAGTTCTCGCTGCTCTGGTATGTCAGCGCCCTGTTCGTGGCGCTTCTGGCCGGTTTGATCGTGCTCAACATGCGCACCAGCAAAGTGGTGAACAAGGAGGCCGTGGGCAAGCCGGGGGCGGCGTACGCGCTCATCGACGGCATCCGCGGCTGGCAGGTCACGCCCGGTGTGGCGGCCCTGTCCGAGACGCAGATGGTGCACCGCGCGGTCGGCAAGGCCGGCGTGGTCCTCCTCGGCGAGGGCGGCCCCAAGGTCCGCAAGCTCCTCGGCCAGGAGAAGAAGCGCATCTCCCGCGTGGTCGGCTCGACCCCGGTCTACACGTTCCTCGTCGGCGAGACCGGCGGCGACGACTTCTCGGTCACCGAGGTGCGCAAGCGCCTCATGAAGCTGCCCAAGAACATCGACTCCAAGGACGCCAACCACATCGCCAAGCGCCTTGACGCGCTCGGCATCGGCATGGCCATCCCGAAGGGCCCGATCCCGACCAGCGCCAACGCCGGCAAGGGCGCGCGCCGCGCCATGCTGCGGGGCCGCTAGGCCGAGCCGCCGCGCTCAGCACGGCACTCAGGGCGTTCAGCTCGGTCGCCCGGGCGCTGCGAGGCCAATGACTGCGAGGCCAGTGAACGTGAACCGGCCCGGCGGGGGAACTCCCCCGCCGGGCCGGTTCTTCGCGCTGCCGGTCGTGCCGCAGCGCGCGAAGTCGATCAGAAGTGAATCAGAAGATGTCGCCGTTGTCGCGGCGGCGGCGCCACCGCTCCTCCATGCGCGAGGTGAATCCACCGGGCTTTGGGGGCTTCGAGCCGCCGACCGAGCGGCTGGCCTTGCCGTCGACCGCCTTCAGCTTCACATTCGTGCCGCGGCGCTGGGCCCATAGACCGAGGATCAGACCGCCGAACATGAGCACCGCGCCGATCGGGGCGCCGAACACGGCGACGTCGCCCCCTGCGATCACGGAGCCGATGACGACGCCGATCCCTAGGACAGTGACGATGCCGGCCAGGATGAGCCTGCGCCGGGTCACGTGCGCCGGGTCGTGGGCGCGCACAGCAGAGGCGAACTGCGGGTCTTCGGACAAGGACTGCTCGATTTGCTCGAACAGACGTTGTTCGTGGTCGGAGAGCGGCACGACACTCCTCCTGCGCTAGTGCTCGACGGAGCCACCGCCACGGCGACTCCACTGCTTGCATCCAAGTCTACGAGGCTTTCGCCCGAGGCGGAAGGCAGTTCGTGCTTGAATCAGTCCGTTCTGGCCTGGATGCGCGAGCTGACAGGGGTGCTTCGGTGCAATGCTCATCTACAGCTCGCAAGCTTCGCTGAGGCCCGGTGCTCACCGGCCCGGGTTCCCCGATTCCGGGGTGTCTACACGCGAGTCACGGCGGGCCAGCCGGCCCGCCGACCGGACCGCGCCCTTCCCGAACTTCGCGCTCGCCTGATCGATCACCGTCTCGATGTCGCGCCACCCGTGCTCGGGCTCGCCGAGCGCCACCTGCCGGCCCACCGCGGCGGCCTCGACCAGGTGATCGAGCTTCACGCCGATGAGCCGCACCGGCGCCGTCGCCGCCGCGTCCGCCAATTCCCTTGCGGCGGCGTAGATCTCACGCCCCACATCGGTGGGTGCCGCGAGCATCCGCGAACGCGTGATCGTGCGGAAGTCCCCGAAGCGGATCTTCACCGTCACCCCGCGGCCCGCCCAGCCCGCCTTGCGGGCCCGCGACGCGACCTTGCGGGACAGCTCCAGGAGCACCGGGCCCCACACCGCTCCGTCCGGGGCGTCGCGGTCGAACGTCGTCTCATTGCTGATCGACTTCTCGACCCGCTCGGGCCGCACCGGCCGCGGGTCGATGTTCCGCGAGAGCGCGTACAGGTGCTCGGCGCTGGCGTGGCCGACCGAGGAGGCGAGGCTGTCCACGTCCAGGCGCGCCAGGTCGCCGACCGTGCGCATGCCCAGGCGGGTGAGTTTCTCGGCGGTCTTCTCGCCGATGCCCCACACGGAGCGGATCGGGAGGCGGTGCAGGAACTCGAGCTCGGTCGCGGCGGGGACGACGCCGAGGCCGTCGGGTTTGGAGGCCTCGCTGGCGAGTTTGGAGAGGAATTTCGTGGAGGCGATGCCCACGGTGCAGGTGATGCCGTGGTCGGCGCGGACGCGCTCGCGGATCGCGCGGGCGATCGCGACGGGCGGGCCGATGAGGCGGCGCGCGCCCGCGACGTCGAGGAACGCCTCGTCGACGGAGATCGGCTGCACGTGCGGCGTGAACTCGCGGAAGATCGCCATGACCGCGCGGGAGACCTCGCCGTACGAGGTGGTGGGGGTGATGAAGACGCCGTGCGGGCAGCGGCGGCGCGCGATCGCGGTCGGCAGGGCCGAGTGCACGCCGTACTCGCGTGCCTCGTACGAGGCGGCGGAGACGACTCCGCGCGGCCCGAGTCCGGCGACGATCACGGGCCTGCCGCGCAGCGAGGGGTCGCGCGCGATCTCCACGGACGCGAAGAACGCGTCCATGTCGACGTGCATGATCCCGAGACCGTCATCGGACAGCTCGGGACCGATGAACCGATGAAGATCGCTGGCCACCCCCGAAGCCTAGCCAGCGGGTCCGACAACCGCCCGCAACCGCTCCGCCCCCGACCCGACGATCGCCCCTGAACTGCGCAAACGCCGCAATGGCGGACCCGTATGGGAGTGTGGTCCTTTTCGGTTGGTCGGAGGCGGATGCGGGTGGGAAGGGGCACGCCCTACGCGCCCGCCGCGGTCGCGGCGGCCCGCCGAACGGCGCCCATGGCCACGGCTCACGGCTCACGGCTCACGGCTCACGGCTCACGGCTCACGGCTCACGGCTCACGGCTCACGGCTCACGGCTAGATCCTGCCCCGGCCTCGGCCGCTCCCCCGCTCAGTCTTGGAGCCACTCCCCCGCTCAGCCTCGGGGCCACTCCCCGCTCAGCCGTTGCGGTAGCTCCACAGCGGGACGGCCATCTCCGCGGCGGTGAGGCCGCCGTGGTGGCCGATGAGCCTCGCCACGTGCGGCGGCTCGCCCTCGACGCCCACGATCGCGAACGTGCCGCGGCAGGCCACCACCAGGTCGCCGATGCGCTCGCGGCTCGACTCGGTGACCTTCGGGCCGTACCAGCCACGGTCGATCGCCTCGTCCCGGCCGATCACCTCGGCGCGCTCGCCGACCGCCGCCGCCCACGCCTGCCGCACGTCCTCGACCGCGCCCGGCGCGGCGTACAGGTACCGCATCCGGCCGTCGCCGGCGACCGCTTCGACCCCGGTCGCCAGGTCGGGCCGCCGGTCCAGGTGCAGCCGGTCGGTGATGTTCACCATGCCGTGGTCGGCGGTCACCAGCAGCGCCGCGTCCCGCGGCAGGCCCGTGAGGATGCCGTCGATCGCCTCCGACACCTTCGCGACGGCCTCGAGCCACTCGGGCGAGCCGATCCCGTGGAAGTGCCCGGCGGTGTCCACGTCCGGCAGGTACCCGTACACGAGGCTCCGGTCGCCGCGCGCCAGCGCGGCCAGGATCCCTCCGGCGACCTCGTGCGGGGCGATCGCGGGGAGCCAGTCGGCGCCGCGGTAGATCGCGCGGGTCAGGCCGGTGTCCCGGAACGTCCCGTTCGAGACGATGGTGCAGGCGACCCCTTGGGCGTCGGCCTGCTCGAAGCAGGTGGGCTCGGGCTGCCAGGCCTCCGGGTCGGGGGCGCCGTCCCAGCGGATGTGGGTGACGAGGTCGCCGGTGTCGGGCACGCGCACGGTGAAGCCGATGATGCCGTGCTCGCCGGGCGGGAGTCCGCACGCGAGTGACGCGAGGCTGATCGGGGTCGAGGAGGGGACCGTGGCGGTGATCGGGGTGAGGGTGCCGAGTTCGCCGTGGTGGATGGCGCCGACGGTGTCGCTGGCCTGGGCGGCCTGGCCGAGGAGGTGGAAGCCGAAGCCGTCGAGGAGGAGCACGGCGATGCGGCGGACGCCGTCGAGCTCGGCGCTGCGCAGGTTGACGCCGCGGGCGGGGATGCCAAGGGCCGCAAGCGCGGTCGGCATGACATCGGCGAGGGTGCCGGTGCCGTAGGCGGGTTGGACCGCCGTGAGGTGCGGGCTCGTGGGCATGGCCCGAGGCTAGCCGGTTTCGTGTCGGTTCGGCCACACCACGTGTGAAAGCGGCCGAGTCGGCGGGATTGTCAGACCTCGGGGACGTCGAGGCCGGAGCGGTAGGCGATGGCGACGAGGCCGGCGCGGTCGCGGGCGGCGAGCTTCGTGAGGAGCTTCCCGACGTGGGTGCGGACGGTGGCGGGGCTGATGAACAGGCGCCCGCCGATCTCGTCGTTGGGCAGGCCGGTGGCGACCCAGCGGAGGATCTCGAGTTCGCGTTCGGTGAGGTCGGGGAGGTTCGGGTGGGGCTTGCCGGCGCCGGTGCCGCGTTCGGCGTACGCGTTGATGACCTTGCGGGTCACGTCCGGGCTGAGGAGGGAGTCGCCGGCGGCGGCGAGGCGCACGGCGCGCAGGAGGTCTTCGGGGGGCGCGTCCTTCATGACGAATCCGGCGGCGCCGTTGGAGAGGGCGTCGAAGATGTAGTCGTCGACCTCGAAGGTGGTGATCATGACGACGCGGGTGGTGGCGAGGTTCGCGTCGCGGCTGATGCGCCGCAGCACTTCGAGCCCGTCGATGCCGGGCATGCGGATGTCGAGCAGGGCGACGTCGGGGCGCAGCCGCGAGACGAGCTCCCAGGCCTCCTGGCCGTTCGCGGCCTCGGCGGCGACGTGGACGTCGTCTTCGCCGTTGAAGAGGTTGCGCAGGGCCATCCTGATGAGGCTCTGGTCGTCGGCGATCACGAGTTCGATCATGCGCGGTCCTCCGCTGCTGTTCTGTCGGGCCGGTACTGCACTGTAGGCGGGGGCGGCGAGCCGCGCTCGGGGCGAGGCTCGCGGGCGGTCAGTCGGCGCTGCGGGTGTACGGCATGTCGGCCTCGACGGCGAAGCCGCCGCCGCGGGCGGGCGCGGCGCTGAAGGTGCCGCCGCTGGTCTCGACCCGCTCGGTCATGCCGGTGACGCCTTGGCCGATCCGGTCGGGGGCGACGGGTCCGCCGCGGCCGTCGTCTTCGACGAGGATGCGGATATGCGTTGGGCCGCAGTCGATCCGGACGGTGGCCTTGGTGGCCTCGGCGTGACGGATGACGTTCGTCAGGGACTCCTGGACGACCCGGTACGCGGTGGCGGCGATGTTCGTCGGCACGAGGCCGGGCTCCCCGGCCACGGTGTACTCGACCTGGAGGCCGCCGGTGCGAACAGAATCTACAAGGGAGGGAATGTCGGCGATCGCGCCGGTGGGGCGCAGGTCGGGCTGGCGGCCCTGCCGCAGGGGCGCGAGGGTGGCGCGCAGGTCCTGGAGGGCGCGGGTCGAGGCGTCCCTGATGGCCTGGAGGTTCTCGACGACCTCGGGCGGGACCGCGGCCCCCTCGCCCCGTCCCCGCTTCTGCAGACGGTGCTTTTCCAAGACGTGCAGGGCCACACCGGCGTTCATGCTGACCACGGCGAGGCTGTGGCCGACCACGTCGTGGATCTCGCGGGCCATCTCGACGCGCTCGTCGGCGCGGTACCGCTCGCGTTCGGCCTCGCGCTCGCGGGCCCGGGCGTGCCGGGCCTCGCGGACGATGCGCCCGCCCGCGGCGGCGATGCCGAGCCACACGAACGTGATGCTGGCGTTGACCCACAGGTCCGGGATGTCGTTGATCGCGAACGTCTGGAAGGCCGTGTTGACGACGAAGAGCACGGCCAGGACGGTCAGGACGGTCTTGAGGGGCCGCGCGAACGCGTAGAAGAAGACCGCGAACGCCGGGAGCATGTAGATCGGGCCCTCGGGGAGGCCCAGGTAGAGGTAGGCGTACAGGCCCGCCAGCGACCCGGCCAGCGCGATCTCGGGCCAGTGGCGGCGCACCGCCAGGAACGCGGCGGTGGCGCCGATGAGCACGAACGCGAGCGGGCCGGGGTGGTGGTCGGCGGTGGCGCCGATGGTGGTGCCGCTCGTGAGGACGCCGAGGAGCACGGCGAGGCCGATGTCGAAGGCGAGGGCCGGGAGCCTGGTCCGTGCGGCGGGTGGCGAGGTCACGGGTCCAGGCTACGGTCCGGCGGGCCCGTCGCCTTCGGCGTGCGGACGTAACCGCGTCTACGCGCCTCGACGTAGACGCGGCCGTCCGCGGGCGGTCAGCGCATGGGTTTGCGGGCGAGGAGGTGGATGTGGGTGGCCATGTCGCGGAAGGGGACGCGTGAGGCGGTGGCGAGTTCGAACTCGCGCAGTGCCTCGCCGCCGCCGGTCTCGCTTTTCGCGGCCGTGGGGAGGAGGTCGCCGACGACGCCGACGCCGTGGACCTGTTCGGTGACGAGGCCGGAGCCGCCGACGAGCGCGGTGAGGGTGGCGGTCTCGAAGCGGCGCTTGATGGTGTCGCGGCCGGCGATGACACCGTCGACGTGGGCGAGGAGGTCGATCGCGGCCGGGAAGTTCCCGGCGAGGGCCTTGCCGAGGACGGCGGCGATGCGGTTGGCGACGAGGATGCTGACGCCGCCGCCGGGCGCGCAGACGCGGCGGAGGGCGTCGAGCGCGATGTCCGGGTAGTCGACCATCTCCAGGACCGAGTGGCACAGGACGAGGTCGGCGGTGCCGGGCTCGGCCACGTCGGGGAGTTCGTCGGCGTCGGCCTGGACGGCGCGGACGCGGTCGGTGACGCCCGCGTCGGCGGCGCGCTGCCGCAGTGACGCGAGGGCGTTGGCGCTGGGTTCGACGACGGTGACGTCGTGGCCGAGTTCGGCGAGGGGGACGGCGAAGCCGCCGGAGCCGCCGCCGACATCGAGGATGCGGAGGGTCGCTCCGGTGCCTGCGGCGAATCGCTCGATCTCGGCCGACAGGACCGACCACACGACGGCCATGCGGGGGTGGTGCCCGGTGTGCGTGATCTCTTTGGGAATGTCGACCATGCGCCACAGCCTAGCGCCGCCGCGCCGTCTGGGGCAGGAGGGCGGAATGAACGGTGCGAGTCCGTGCGGGCGGCGCTTGGGGGACGCCTCGACGAGTCGGCGCCCGAGTCCGCACGGCGCGAAGGCCCGTCCGAGGTCTCGGTGAATCTGAGGGGGCCATTGCGAGCGGCCGGACGGCGGTCGGCGGGGTTGCTCAGGTGCCCTCAGACCGCGGTGTCGGCGCCCGATTCCATACCGGCGCAAAGGTCCGTCCGAGGTCTCGGCAAATCTGAGGAGCGGTCGTTGCGAGCGGACCGGATAACGGCCGGAAGGGCTGCTCAGGCACCCCTAGACCGCGGTGTCGGCGCCCGATTCGGTACCGGGCGAAGGCCGGTCCGAGGTCTCCGCGAATCCGAAAAGCGGTCGTTGCGAGCGGACCGGATAACGGCCGGAAGGGCTGCTCAGGCACCCCTAAACCGCGGTGTCAGCTCCCTGCAATGCAGCGACGGCGTCGGCGTCGCCGGTGAGGCGGACTTCGGCGGCGTCGCGGCGGCCGCTGAGGTACAGGAGCAGTTCGGTCGGTTCGCCGTGCAGCACGGCGCCTCCGGGGGATCCGAAGCGGCGGGGGCTGCCCCCGGGCGGGCGCAGTTCGAGGCCATACGGCCGGATGCGGCGGGCGGCGCGGCGTCCGGCGAAGCCGGTCATGCGCCAGGCGAGCGCGTCGAGGTCGGGGCGGTCGGGGCGCCGTCCGAGGCCGTTGGCGCGGCGCACGTCCTCGTGGTGGATGAAGTACTCGAGGCCGTTCATCAGGGTGCGGAGGCCGGGCACGCGCCAGGGCACGGGCGGCGGTCCGGTGCGGAGCCGGGCGATGAGGGCGGGGAGGCCTTTGGCCTTCTCGGCGGCCATCTGCTCGTCGGTCCCGCGCTTGAAGTGCTCGCGCAGCACCAGGTGCGCGGCGAGGTCGGCGGTGTCCCAGCCCTCGCAGAGGGTCGGTGCGTCCGGTCCGAGTTCGGCCAGCAGGTCGCACAGTGCTTCGCGTTCGCGCATGTCGATCGGTGCGGTGCCCATCCGTCGCTCCCTTGCCCGGTCCGGCGGCGAAGGTCGCCGCCGGTTCCGATGCTATGCCGCTGCGGCCGCCGCCCGTGAGGACGGCGGCCGCAGCGGTGTCGCACTAGTCGCGCAGGAACGGGGGCCGTTTGCGGATCTCCCGCAGGTAGGCCGGGTTGTTCTGGAAGTAGCGGCGCCAGAGCCGCTTGGGCTCCTTCGTGAGCCGGAACAGCCATTCGAGGCCGTTGCGCTGCATCCACGGCGGGGCCTGCGGGACGAGCCCGGCGTGGAAGTCGAACGCGGCGCCGACGCCGAACATCGCGGGGGCGTTCAGGCGGTCGCGGTGGGCGGCCATCCAGCGCTCCTGCTTCGGCGTCGAGAGCCCCACCCACACCAGCTGCGCGCCGGAGTCGTTGATGCGCTTGACGATCGCGTCGTCCTCTTCCTCCGTCAAGGGACGGAACGGCGGCGAGTACATGCCGGCGAACTTGACGCCGGGGATGCGCTCGGCAAGCTTCTCGGCGAGCAGTTCGGGCACGCCGTCCTTGCCGCCGTAGAGGAACGAGGTCCAGCCGCGCTCGGCGGCGCGGGCGAGCACGTTGAGCATGAGGTCGGGCCCGTAGACCCGGTCCATCCAGTCGGCGCCGGCCTTGTGCCCGGCCCACACCATCGGCATGCCGTCGGGCGTGGTGAGCCCGGAGGCGTTGTGGATGGCGAGGAGCTCGGGGTCGCGCTGGGACTCCATGACGCCGTGCACGCCGGTGACGCACACGTAGTGCCGTTCACCGTTCTCGACCCAGCGGGTGACCTCGGCCAGCGCCGTCCCCTGGTTGACGGTGGAGACGCCGACGCCGAGTACGTCGACGCGGCGGAGCTGCGGGTCGGCCATTAGCGGTTGTACTGGGCTTTGACCTGGTCGTAGACCCACTCGTAGGTCTTGGTCATGCCTTCGCGGAGGCTGATGGACGGCTCCCAGCCGTAGTACTTCTGGATGAGCGTGTTGTCCGAGTTGCGGCCGCGCACGCCCAGGGGGCCGTCGATGTGCTTGAGCTCGATCTCGATGCCCGCGATGTCGGCGACCAGGTAGTACAGGTTGTTGATGGTGGTCAGCTCGGAGGAGCCGAGGTTGAGCGGCTCGGTGACGTCGCCGCGGGTGAACATCTTGGTGCCCTGGACGCAGTCGTCGATGTAGGTGAAGGAGCGGGTCTGCTCGCCGTCGCCCCAGATCTCGACGCTCTTCTCGCCCTTGAGGGCGGCGAGGGCGATCTTGCGGCAGGTGGCGGCGGGGGCCTTCTCGCGGCCGCCGTCCCAGGTGCCTTCGGGACCGTAGATGTTGTGGTAGCGGGCGATGCGGGTCTCGAGGCCGAAGTCCTCGCGGAAGTGGCGGCACATGCGCTCGGAGAACAGCTTCTCCCAGCCGTAGCCGTCCTCGGCGTCGGCGGGGTAGGCGTCCTCTTCCTTCAGGGGCGCGATGTCGGCCTCGGTCTGCTTGTAGCCGGCGTAGACGCACGCGGAGGAGGAGTAGAAGAAGCGGCCGACCTCGGCGTCCTTGGCGGCCATGAGCATGTGCGTGGAGGGGAGGACCGAGAGCATGCACAGGGCCTTGTTGTTCTCGATGAAGCCCATGCCGCCCATGTTGCAGGCGAGGTTGTAGACCTCTCCCGCGCCGTCGCCGACGGCTTCGCGGCAGGCCTCGAGGTCGGCGAGGTCGCGCTGGAGGTTCTCGGTGTCGCCGTGGACCTGGTACCACTCGTCGAGGGGCTTGACGTCGACGGCGCGAACGGTCTTGCCTTCGGCGAGGAGGCTCGCCACCAGGTGCCCGCCGATGAAGCCACCGGCTCCCGCCACTACCGCGTCCACGCTTGCCGCCATCGTCACTCCTCAAGGTTTCGGATACGGGGAAAGAAGCCTCAGCCTACCCGTCGCGTCTGCGCCCCCACCAGCCGGGAAATGGGGTGTAAGTCACCGTTAGGAGCGGTTTCCGGGGCGTTCGCGGACTCGTTCGCGCCGCGCCGCAGGAGCTGCGCGGGGCCGATCACGAACAGGTCCGGGTCGGGGTCGGCGGTGATGGCGGCCTCGACGCGGGGGGCGATGCAGTAGAGGCGCGCCTTGGGGTCGCCGAGGAGCCGCTTGACGTAGCGAAGGCGCTTGAGCTGGCGTTCGACCATCTGGAACTTCCAGCGGATGGTGCCCAGGGCGATCGGTTCGCCCGCGGCGTTCCACGCGGCGAGCTCGATGGTGCGCAGCTGCCGGAACCGCGGGTCGGGGACGGTGACGCGGGTGGTCTGCGCGGCGGCGGGGTCGTTGAGGGCCCATTCGCGGGCGAGCCGGTGGAACTCGGGGCGGCACACGTACCGGTCGTAGCGGGCGTGGGTCATCCGCCACAGTTTGTCGGTGATGTACCCGCGGCGCCAGCGCGGGAGGTGCTCGGCGAGCATGGCGTAGTGGAAGCGCGCGAAGCGGTGGTCCATGGTCCAGAAGGGCGCTTCGGGGTCGAGGGGGTTCGCGTCGGCGCGGACGAGCCCGGCGGCTTCGAGGTGCGGGAGGAGCACGTCGAGGTCGGCTTCGGCGAGGCCGGTGACGGCGCGCAGGTCGTAGGGGGTGCGCGGCCGGGTGGTGATGGCTGCGAGGGTCTCGTCGACGGCCTTGTCGGGGGCTTCGCCGAGGGCGTCTTCGACGGCGCTCGCGGCGATTTCGAGGAAGGGGCCCTCGGGGCGCAGGAACATGGTCTTGACCCAGGCGTCGACGGCGCTGCGGCGCTGGGGGAGGTCGCCGGCCAGGGCCAGGAGGTCGGGGTCGGAGCCGAGGAGGGCGTGGACGCTGACGGCCGTCTCGGGGTCGGCCACGCCTACGGAGAGGATGGACTCGCGCAGTTCGTTCATAGCAGTTGCGATGCTACACAGGGGCTGCGCGGCTCACAGTTCGCGGAACATGAGGTGCATGCCGACCAGGCCCTGGACGGGGTGCCGGAACGTCCCCGGGAGGACCGCGAGAGTGCGGAAGCCGAGGGCGTGCCAGAGGTCGACGGCGCGGGTGTTGGTGGCGACGACGGCGTTGAACTGCATGGCCGCGAAGCCGTCTGCCTTGGCGCGGGCGAGCGCGGCCTCGCCGAGGGCGCGGCCGACGCCCTGGCCGCGGACGGCGGGGTCGACCATGAACCCGGCGTTGGCGATGTGCGAGCCGCGGCCGGGCTGGTTCGGGTGGATCTCGGCGATGCCGACGACGCGGCCCTCGGCCGCAACGTCCGCGCCGGTGCCGTCTTGGCCGGTGCTGTTGTCGCCAGTGCCGTCTTCGAGGACGGCGACGAGGGCGCTCGCGGGCGCCTCCTTCTCGATCCAGTAGGCGCGCAGCCGCTCTTCGGAGGTGTCGCCCTCCCACACGAAGTGCTCACCGGAGGCGATGATCGGCTCGGCGAAGGCCCACACGGCGGGCCAGTCCTCGGGGCGGGCGTCACGGATGCGCATGGCACGCAAGCGTAATCGTCGACCGGTGCCCGCGCCAGCGCGCTGCTACGCCGTTGCGCCGTTGCGCCGTTGCGCCGTTGCGCCGTTGCGCCGTTGCGCCGTTGCGCCGAACGGTGTCGTACCCGCATGTCAGGGTTGATACCGGGGGCCCATCGATGTCCGATTCGCCGGGACCCTCCGTTCACATTCGGCCCCAACCGCAGTTGTCGTACCCGCATGTCAGGGTTGATACCGGGGGCGATCCTTCAGCGCGGCGGCTGCCAGTCCGACAGCGACGCCGCCTGGTGCTGCACCCACGAGTCGGGCACCGCCCGCAGGAGGCTCTTGGTGACGCCCCTGCCGCCGGACGCGATCGTGTGGACGCGCCGCGAGAGGCGCGCGACGCGCTTGATCCGCGCCATGCGGGCCCGGTCGTAGGAGCCGAGCGCGGCCGGTATCGACTCGGGGGTGCGGCGCAGCGCCCAGCCGAGCGTGACCGCGTCCTCCAGGGCGAGGCTCCCGCCCTGCGCGAGGATCGGCGCGACACCGTGCGCGGCGTCGCCGATCAGCACCAGGCCGCCCTGGCCCACCGCCTGGTGGAACACGGGCGGGACCGGCCAGACGTACCGGACCGGCTGCTGCGTCAGTTCCGAGGGGCGGGTGGCGGCGATGAACTTGCCCACGGGCGCGGGCCAGTCGGCGAACCACCGGTTGATGAGCTCGTGCTGGATCTGCGGCGACTCGGGCCGCATCCCGCCGGGGACCGTGGCCCACCAGCAGGCGCCGGCGTGCCCGAGGTCGCCGTAGCCGAAGCGGCGGCGGTCGGGCCCGTAGATCTCCACGGCGTCGGTGGTGCGCTCGGGGGCGCGGTGGGCGGGCACGAGCCCGCGGAAGCACACCGCCCCGGCGTCCACAGTGGGCGAACCGGGGGCGATGATGGCGCGGCTGGGCGAGTCGATGCCGTCGGCGGCGACCACGAGCTCGGCGTCCCAGCGCCGCGAGGCGTCACCGGCGGCCAGGTCGACCATGTCGATCCGGTCGACCTGCGTCGCCGGGTGCACCTGCACGTTGTCCCCCAGGCGCGACACGAGCGCCTCATAGAGCATCGCGGTGTGCACCATCACCGAGGGCGTGCCGTCGTCGGCGCCGAGCATCGCCGCCGCGAACGAGCTCGACAGGCGCTCCTCGTTGCGCAGTTCGAACCGGTCCACCGGGGTCCCGGAGGCGTCGAGCAGCGCGTCGACGCCGAGCGCGCGCAGTGCGCGCACGCCCGAAGCCCACAGGACCATCCCCAGGTTCTCGCCCTTCAGGCGCTCGCGCCGCTCCAGCAGCGCCACCTGCCAGCCCAGCCGGGACAGGACGATGGCGCTGGCGAGTCCGGCGACGCCGGCGCCGACGACTACGGCTCTTCGGTTCTGCATGCGCACCTGCCCGGAGGGGTTGGGTCAGCTGTCGTCGCGGGGCTTGCCCGCGCCGGCCGAGGGCTCCTCGGCAGTCGGCTCATCGGGGATCACGTCGTCCTCGGGCCGGTCGGGTTCGGGCTCGTCCTCCGCTTCCTGCGCGGCGGACTCGATCTCGCCCGGTTCGGTGCCCTTGGGGAGGGCGCCGTTCACGTAGCCGGCGGTCGTCGCCTCGGCGGAGTCCCAGTCCACGGTGACGCGCTCGCCGCCGTCGAGGACGAACACCTGGCGGGTGCCGCGCGCGAAGATCAGGTACGCGACGGCGAGGACGACGACGATGACGCTCATCCACTGGTTGAGGCGCAGGCCCGCGAAGTCCTCGGCGGGGTCGATGCGCAGGCCCTCGATCCAGAACCGGCCGATGCCGTAGAGGGCGACGTAGAGGGCGACGGCGCGCCCGGCCCCGAACTTGGCCTTGCGGTCGGCCAAGAGCACGGCGAGCGCGACCCCGACATTCCACAGCAGTTCGTACAGGAACGTGGGGTGGAACGTGCCGTACTGCGCGTACCCGGCGACCCGGTGGTCGAAGTCGATCGAGACGGCCCACCACGTGTCGAGCGGCTTGCCGTACAGCTCCTGGTTGAACCAGTTGCCGAGGCGGCCGATGGCCTGCCCGACCGGGATGCCGGGGACGATCGCGTCGGCGGTCAGCGCGAACGGCAGCTTCAGCTGGCGGCAGCCGAGCCACACGCCGACCGCGCCGAGGGCGACGGCGCCGGGGATGCCGAGACCGCCCTCCCAGACGGCGAGGGCCTTCCACGGGTCGCCGTCCGGGCCGAAATAGGCGTCGGGGCTGGAGAAGACGTGGTAGAGGCGGGCGCCGACGATGCCGAACGGCACGGCCCACACGGCGAGGTCGAGCACGGCCCACTTGGGGGCGCCGCGCGAGCGCATGCGCGCCTCGGCGATCCAGCAGGCGGCGACGATGCCCGCGATGAGGCACAGCGCGTACGCGCGGATCGGGATGGGGCCGAGGTGCCAGACGGACTCCGACGGGCTCGGGATATATGCGAGGTCCACGACGAGTAAACCTATCGGTTGCGCGAGCGGGACGTGGCACGGGCCCGAGCCGGTCCCATGGCGCCGCTCCCGAAGCGGCGGTGCCGCTCTCGCATACCGCGCATTTCGGGCGGTGAAGCCCCGCGGGCGGTGCCCGCGGGGCCGGTCGCTAGCGGCGCACGCCCGCGGCGAGGTCCGCGGTGAGCTCGGCGAGCTTCTGGTGCCCCGACGGGATGTCGTCGGACTCCAGGTAGCAGTTGACGATCGCGGAGCCGACGATGACCGCGTCCCCGTACGCGCCGATCTCGGCGGCCTGGTCGCCCGAGCGGACGCCCAGCCCCACGCCGATCGGCAGGTCGGTGTGCTTGCGGGTGCGCTCCACGAGCGCGGGCGCGACCGCGGAGGTGGCGGCGCGGGCGCCGGTGACGCCCATGACCGACTGCGCGTACACGAACCCGCGGCAGGCCGCCACGGTGGAGATGATGCGCTCCTCGGTGGAGGACGGGGCGACGAGGAAGACCCGGTCGAGGTCGTGCTCGTCGGAGGCCTTGATCCACTCCCCCGCCTCGTCGGGGATGAGGTCGGGCGTGATGAGCCCGGCCCCGCCCGCGGCGGCGAAGTCGCGCGCGAAACGGTCGACGCCGTACCGCTCCACGAGGTTCCAGTAGGTCATGACGAGGATCGGGACGCGGCCGGCGACGGCCTCGGTCACCTCGAACACCTGCCTGGTCCGGAACCCGGCCGCGAGGGCCTGGTCGGCGGCCTTCTGGATCGCCGGGCCGTCCATCACCGGGTCGGAGTACGGCAGGCCCAGCTCGATGATGTCGGCCCCGTGGTCGATCATGATGTCGACGGCCTTGATGGAGTCGGCGAGCGTCGGGTAGCCCGCGGGCAGGTAGCCCACCAGCGCGGCCCGGCCCTCGGCCTTGGTCTTCGCGAAAGCGTCAGCGGCGTGCACGGCTACGCCCCCCTCTTCTCAGGGGCGCCTGCGAAGCCGAAGTACTCGACGACGTTGCCCATGTCCTTGTCGCCGCGCCCGGAGAGGTTCACCAGGACGCGCGCGCCGGGCTTGAGGCCCTTGGCGAGGCGCAGCGCCCCGGCCAGGCCGTGCGCGGACTCGATCGCGCAGATGATGCCCTCGGTGCGCGCCAGCTTCTCCAGGGCCGCCATGGCCTCCGCGTCGTCCACGGGCTCATAGGCGGCGCGGCCGGTGGCCGCGAGGTGCGCGTGCTCGGGGCCGACGCCCGGGTAGTCCAGGCCGGCGGAGATCGAGTGCGACTCGATGGTCTGCCCGTCCTCGTCCTGCAGGACGAACGTGCGGGCGCCGTGGAGGACGCCGACCTGCCCGGCGGTGATCGTCGCGGCGTGGCGGCCGGTGTCGTACCCGTCGCCGCCCGCCTCGAACCCGAAGAGCTTCACGTCGGCGTCGTCGAGGAACGCGGTGAAGATCCCCATCGCGTTCGAGCCGCCGCCGACGCACGCGGCGACGACGTCCGGCAGGGCGCCGGTGCGCTCGAGGAACTGGGCGCGGGCCTCGTCGCCGATGCCGCGGCAGTAGTCGCGCACGAGCTGCGGGAACGGGGCGGGGCCGCCGACCGAGCCGATCAGGTAGTGCGTGTGGTCCACGGAGGCGACCCACTCGCGCAGGGCCTCGTTCATGGCGTCCTTCAGCGTGCGCGAACCGGTCGTGACGGGCACGACCTCGGCGCCGAGGAGCCGCATGCGGGCGACGTTCAGCGCCTGGCGGCGCGTGTCCTCCTCGCCCATGTACACGGTGCACTCGAGCCCGAAGTAGGCCGCGGCGGTCGCCGAGGCGACCCCGTGCTGACCCGCGCCGGTCTCGGCGATGATCCGGGTCTTGCCCATGCGCTTGGTCAGCAGGGCCTGCCCGAGCACGTTGCGGATCTTGTGCGCGCCCGTGTGGTTGAGGTCCTCGCGCTTGAGCCAGACCTCGACCCCGGCCTCCTCGGAGAGCCGCTCGGCGAAGTACAGCGGGGACGGCAGGTTGCCGTACTCGCGGCCGAGCTTCTCGAGTTCGGCGGTGAACGCGGGGTCGGCGAGCGCGGCCGTGTGGGCGGCCTCGAGCTCGTCGAGCGCGGCGATGAGCGCCTCGGGGACGAAGCGGCCCCCGAATTCGCCCCAGTGGCCGCTGGCATCTGGATTAGGCACGGTGTCTCGCTCCCCTTCGCAACTCGCTGCCCGGGCGCGCGCACGCGCGCACAGGCTCACCTGTGTGTTCGTCCGCGACCGCTAGCTCGGGCGCGGCGTTGCCGGGTGGGACCCGGCGGTGACCAGCTCGGCGACGGCGTCGCGCGGGCTCTTCGTCTTGACGACGCCCTCGCCGACGAGCACGGCGTCCGCGCCGGCGCTGGCGTAGCGGATGAGGTCGCGGGTGCCCCTGACGCCCGATTCCGCGACTTTGACGACGTCGCGGGGCAGGCCGGGGGCGATGCGCTCGAAGACCGAGCGGTCCACGTCGAGCGTAGTCAGGTCGCGGGCGTTGACGCCAATGACTTTCGCGCCGGCGCGCAGGGCGCGGTCGGCCTCGTACTCGGTGTGGACTTCGACGAGGGCGGTCATGCCGAGGCCTTCGATGCGCTCGTGGAGCGAGACGAGGGTGTCCTGGTCGAGGGCGGCGACGATGAGGAGCACGAGGTCGGCGCCGTGGGCGCGGGCTTCGAGCACCTGGTAGGGGGAGACCACGAAGTCCTTGCGGAGCACCGGGATCTGGACCTTGGCGCGGACGGCGTCGAGGTCGTCGAGGCTGCCCTTGAAGTAGTGCTGCTCGGTGAGGACCGAGATGACGGCGGCGCCGCCCGCGGCGTACTCGGCGGCGAGCACGGCCGGGTCGGGGATGTCGGCGAGGGCGCCTTTGGAGGGGGAGGCCCGCTTGACCTCGGCGATGACGCTGACGCCGCCGCCGGAGAGCGCGGCGTACCCGTCGAGCGCGGGGCGGGCGGCCTCGGCGCGTTCGCGGATCTTCTCGATGGGGATCGCGGTCTGGCGCCGTTCGAGATCGGCGCGGACTTCGGTGATGATCTGCTCCAGCACGTTCACCTAAGATCGTCCCTTCTCCTGCGCCGATGCCGTGATATTAGGCGACGAGGGGTCCTCGCCGGAGTCGAGGGCGTTCCACAGGGACACCGGGTCCTCTGCTATGGCGGACGCCTTGTCGGGGGCCGCTTCGTAGCGGTCGCTGCTGTCGGGCCAGGCGCCGGCGCGCGCGGTGGTGGCGGCCCCGGCGAACGCGAGGACGAGCGCGGCCGCGCCCATGGCGATCGGCCAGGGCCCGGCGTCGAGGTTGAGGGCGCCGCCGAGGGCGGTCGCGAGGCCGGCGAGGGCGGCGACGACGCCGAGGACGCGGCGGGCGCGGTTGCCGGTGGCGAGCATCGCCAGGAAGGCGGCGCCGCCGGCGAGGGCGCACGGCAGGGCCCAGGAGGCGAGGTCGGTGCCGGCCTGGGCGGTGGTGGCGGTGATCCCGGCGTGGCCGGTCTCGTTGGTCGCGGTCCAGTCGCGGGAGGCGGCGAGCGCGCTGAAGGCGGCCGCGAGGATCCCGGCGAGGAGCACGCGAGTGCGTTCGGCGGCGCGCTTGTCGGCGGGACTGGTCTCGGCGGTGCCCTGATCGGCGGCGCCGTCTCCTGCAGCGGTGTCGCCGCTGGTCGGTTCGCTCATGCGATCTCCCTTCCGGTGAAGCAGGTGCGGGTGCCGGTGTGGCAGGCGGGGCCGGTCTGGTCCACCTGCAGCAGGACGGTGTCGCCGTCGCAGTCGACCGCGACCGAGACGACCGCCTGGTGGTGGCCGGAGGTCTCGCCCTTGACCCAGTACTCGCCGCGGCTGCGCGACCAGTAGGTGGCCTTGCGGGTGGCGACGGTGCGCCGCAGCGCCTCGGCGTCCATCCACGCGAGCATGAGGACCTCGCCCGTGTCGTGCTGCTGCGCGATGGCGGGGACGAGCCCGTCGGCGTTGAACGTGAGGTTCGCGATCACGTCGTCGCTGGTCTGTCCTGCTTCCACGTCTACCGATTGTGATCGCACCCCTGCGGGGTCCGCCACCCGGCCCCGGTCGGGAGTGCATCGTGGGATTCTCGGGGGCATGGAGCGCCCTTATGTGATCGTTTCGGCCGCGATGAGCATCGACGGCTTTCTCGACGACGTCTCGCCGGAGCGGCTGATGCTGTCGAACGCGGCGGACTTCGACCGGGTGGACGCGGTGCGCGCGAGCGTCGACGCGATCGCGGTCGGGGCCGGGACGGTGCGCGCGGACGACCCGCGGCTGCTGGTGCGGTCGGCGGAGCGCCGCGAGGAGCGGTTGGCGGGCGGGAGGCCGGCGACGCCGCTGCGGGCCGTGATCTCGCCGTCGGGCCGGCTGGAGCCGGGCGCGAGGCTCTTCAACCGGGACGCGGACGACGCCGCCGGGCCGGTGGTGGTGTACACGAGCACCGAGGGGGCCCGGACGTTCCCGCTCGGGCCGGACGCGGACGAGTTCGGGCCCGCGACGTGGCCGGAGGGCTCGGCCCACCCCGAGGTGGTGGCGGTCGGCGAGAACGCCGTGGCGCCTCTCGCGGTCCTGGAGGACCTGGCCCGGCGCGGCATCGGGCGGGTCCTGGTGGAGGGCGGCGGGATCGTGCACACCGCGTTCATGTCGGCCGACCTCGTCGACGAGGTGCACTTGGTGGTCGCGCCGTTCCTGCTGGGAAGCGCGGGCGGGCCCCGCTTCGTGCACGCCGCGGCGTTCCCGCAGTCGCCCGACCGCCCCCTGAAACTGGTCGAGGCGCGCGCGATCGGCGAGGTCGCGCTGCTGGTCTACCGGCGGGACTGACTGCACAGCTGATCCAGCAGTGGGCGTGCTTCACCGGAACGACTGATCTACCTGCGCTGCTGATCTACCCGTACGACTGATCTGCCTATACGACAGTGCGGCGCGGCGCGCTGTCGTACCTGTACGACGGTGCGGCGCGGCGTCGCCGAATCGGACGGACACGCGCGTTTCGTCACTTATGGTGACTGAAGCGCCACTCCACCGACGAACGGAGCCCGTCCGATGGCAACGACCGCGACGCCGCCCACCGACCCCGGGGAGACCCCGCCGCCCGCCGTGCCCATCGAGGCGGAGGAGCGCCAGACGACCTACCCGGTCGACCGGCCGGTGTTCTGGATCAGCGCCGTCGTCATCCTCGCCGTGATCGTCTTCGGAGCGGTCTACCCCGACCAGTTCGAGACCGGCTCGACCGCCGCGCTCAATTGGGTCATCGTCAACTTCGCGTGGCTGTTCATCATCGCCGGCAACATCTTCGTGGTCCTCGCCATCTACATCGCCGCCAGCCGTTTCGGCGCCATCAAGCTCGCCGCGAGCGCGGACGAGGAGCCCGAGTTCGGGACCCTCCCGTGGATCTCCATGATGTTCGCCGCCGGCATGGGCATCGGCCTCATGTTCTACGGCGTCGCCGAGCCCCTGGCTCACTACTTCGAGGCGCCCCCGCCGCTCGAGCTCAACCCGGCGTCCCCCTTCTACAACGACCAGCTCACCGAAGGCGCCCTCGTCTACTCGTTCTTCCACTGGGGACTGCACCCGTGGGCGATCTACGCCGTCGCCGGCCTCGCCCTCGCGTACTCCACGTTCCGGAAGCAGCGCGGCAACAACATGAGCGACGCGTTCGCGCCCCTCACCGCCGGGAAGCGCTGGGGGCCCATGACCGGCAAGGCCATCGACCTGCTCGCCGTGTTCGCAACCGTGTTCGGCACCGCCGCCAGCCTCGGGCTCGGCGCCCTCCAGGTCGCGGTGGGCCTCGAGATCGTGGTCGGCGTCCCCGAGTCGACCCAGCTCGAACTGGTCGTCATCATCGCGCTCACCGCAGCGTTCGTCGCCTCGGCGTTCTCCGGCGTCCACCGCGGCGTCAAATGGCTCTCCACCACGAACGTCGTCCTCGCCCTGTTCCTCATCGTGTTCGTGTTCTTCGCCGGCCCGACCCTCTTCATCCTCGACGCGTGGCCCAACGCCATCGGCGGCTACCTCTCCGAGCTCGCCGGCATCTCCAGCGCCACCGGCGCGTTCGGCGGCGGCGAATGGCTGGGCACCTGGACGATCTTCTACTGGGCGTGGTGGCTGTCGTGGGCGCCCTTCGTGGGCACCTTCATCGCCCGCATCTCCCGCGGCCGCACCATCCGCCAGTTCATCGTCGGCGTCCTCCTCATCCCCTCGGCCGCGTCCACGCTGTGGTTCGCGATCCTCGGCGGCACCGCCCTGTGGCAGCAGAACCACGGCGAGGACTTCAGCGACGCCGTCGCCCTGGGCGAGGAGTACTCCCTGTTCGCGCTCCTGGAGTCGCTCCCGCTGTACAGCCTGCTCTCGGGGCTGTCGATGGTGCTCGTCGCCATCTACTTCGTCACCGGCGCCGACTCGGCCTCGCTCGTGCTCGGCTCGCTCTCCAGCCACGGGTCCCTCGCCCCGAAGAAGCCGCTCGTCGTGTTCTGGGGCGCGACCATCGGCGCCGTCGCGGCCGTGCTCCTGCTCTCGGGCGGGCTTCAGGGCCTCAAGAACGCGACGATCATCGTCGCGCTCCCGTTCGTCATCGTCATGCTCCTCCTCTGCGTCTCGCTCATGAAGGAGCTCGCCACCGACCCCGCCGGGCACCCGCTGCGGCACCAGCTGCGGCACAAGGGGTTCCGGGACGCGATCCGCAAACTCGTCGGCGAAGAGGTCGACTCCCGCACCGCGAACCCCAACAAGTGGAGCCGCGGGCGCGTGCGCTTCGGGGTCGGCAACGGCAAGCGCGGCGGCACAGAGGAGTAGGCGGCGCCGGGCGCTGCTATTTTATGGGGTGACCCTGCGGCGGAAGGAAACCCCATGAAGGCGATCGTGGTCGAGCAGACCGGCGGGCCGGGCGTCATGCGAGTCCTGGAAGGCGAGGACCCGGGCCCCCGCCCCGGCCAGATCGCCGTCAAGGTCGCCGCCGCCGGCGTCAACTTCATCGACGTCTACCACCGCACCGGCGCCTACGGCCTCCCGCTGCCGTTCACACCCGGCCTCGAAGGCGGCGGGTACGTCGCGGCCGTCGGCGCCGGCGTCACCGGCTTCGACGTCGGCGACGAAGTCGCCTGGAAGAGCGTCCCCGGGTCCTACGCGGACCTCGTCGTCGGCGACGCCGACCAGTTCGTGCTCGTCCCAGAGAAAGTGGCGGTCGAGACCGCCGCGGCCGTCATGCTCCAGGGCCTCACCGCGCACTACCTGTGCAACACCGTCCACCCCGTGCAGGAGGGCGACACCGTCATCGTGCACGCCGCCGCCGGCGGCATGGGCCTCCTCCTCACCCAGATGGTCAAGTCCAAGGGCGGCAAGGTCATCGGCACCGTCTCCACCGACGCGAAGGCCGAACTCGCCCGCCAGAACGGCGCCGACCACGTCATGCGCTACGAGGGCTTCGGCGCCAAGGCCCGCGAGCTCACCGGCGGCGAAGGCGTCGCGGCCGTCTACGACGGCGTCGGCAAGACCACCTTCGCCGAAGGGCTCACCGCACTGCGCCGCCGCGGCGTCATGGCGCTCTTCGGCCAGGCCAGCGGCCCCGTCCCGCCCGTGGACCCGCAGGACCTCCACCGCGGCGGCTCGCTCGTCCTCACCCGGCCCACCCTCCACGACTTCACCGCGACCCGCGAGGAGTTCCTCTGGCGCGCGAACGAGGTCTTCCAGATGATCGAGGACGACGACCTGCTCGTGCGCGTCGGCGAGACCTTCCGCCTCGAAGAGGCCCCCGAAGCCCACCAGGCCCTCGAAGCCCGCAAGACCACCGGGAAGCTCCTCCTCATCCCTTAGCGCCACTCCACATCACGCACGCACGTCACTCCATAGCGGACACCGCGGCCCGCTCGCGGAACGTGCGGCGGTACGCCGACGGCGACACCCCCAGGACCGCCCGCAGGTGCTGCCGCAGCGACACGCCCGTGCCCAGGCCCGCCCGGTGCGCGATCTGGTCCACCGTCAACTCGCTCGACTCCAGGAGCCGCCGCGCGTGCTCCACGCGCTGCCGGGTGAGCCACTGGGCCGGGCTCTGCCCGGTCTCCTCGCGGAACCGCCGCGTGAAAGAGCGACGGCTCATCCGCGCCCGACTCGCCAAAGCATCGATCGACAATGGACTGTCGAGGTGCTGCAGCGCCCACTCGCGGACCTCCGCGGTCCCCGCCCCGGTCACCTCCGGCACCGGCCGCTCGATGAACTGCGCCTGCCCGCCCTCGCGCCACGGCGGCATCACGCAGCGGCGCGCCACCGCGTTCGCGACCTGACTGCCGTGGTCGCGCCGCACCAGGTGCAAGCAGAGGTCAACGGCCGCACCGGCTCCGGCCGACGTGAGGATGCGCCCCTCGTCCACGAACAGCACGTCCGGATCGACCCTGACCTCCGGATGGCGCTCACTGAGCCGGTCCGTGAGCATCCAGTGAGTGGTCGCGGCGCGGCCGTCGAGCAGCCCCAGGTGGGCGAGCACGAACGCGGCACTGCAGAAGGAGACGATCCGCGCCTCGGGCCGGATCCGCGCGAAAGCCGCCCCGAGCCCGGCGGGCAGGTCAGGGAAGTCGCAGGTCGGCCCCTCCACCGGGTCCACAGTGGCCACGATGACGGTGTCGGCGCCGGCCAGCAGCTCTGGCCCGTGCTCCACGTTGATCGTGTACCCGGCGGTGGTGCGCACCGGCCCGCCGTCGAGGGAGCACACGCGCACCTCGTAGCGGTCGGTCCCGTCGGCGCGGCCGGCCGAGGCGAAGACGCGCTCGGGGATGCCCAGGTCGAAGGTGATCACCCCGTCGAGGGCGAGGACCGCGATGCGGTGGGGCGCATTGGGTTCCGTCATGGCCCGATTCTTTCATATAACGGCCTTCAGGTCACTAGGCGAAGCCGCGCCGCTCGCGAAGACTGGGGGTCACCGAAAGGCCACTGTCAGAAAGGCAACGCCATGACCACCATGCGCGCCATCGTCCAGAACGCCCTGGGCGGATCCGAAGTCCTCGAGCTCGCCGAGGTCGAACGGCCCGAACCGGGCGCGGGCGAGATCCTCGTGAAGGTGCACGCCGCCGGCCTGAACCCGGTGGACTGGAAGGTGCGGACCTACGGCGCGATCACCGGCGACCCGACCCCGTTCACCGTCGGCTGGGACGTCTCGGGCACCGTGGAGGCCGTCGGCCCCGGCGTGCGGCTCTACCGGGTCGGCGACGAGGTCTACGGCATGCCGCGGTTCCCGGAGTTCGCCGGCGCCTACGCCGAGTACGTGACCGCGCCCGCCCGCCACTTCGCCCCCAAACCCGCCGGGCTCAGCCATGAGGAGGCCGCGGCCCTGCCGCTCGCCGCCCTCACCGCCTACCAGTCCCTCGTGGACATCGCGGGCCTCCAAGCGGGCCAGAAGGTCCTCATCCACGCCGCCGCGGGCGGCGTCGGCCACCTCGCGGTCCAGATCGCGAAGGCCAAGGGCGCCTACGTGATCGCCACTGCCAGCGCCGCCAAGCACGAGTACCTGCGGGGCCTCGGCGCCGACGAGGTCATCGACTACACGGCCGGCGACTTCGCCGAGCAGGTGAGCGGTGTCGACGTGGTGCTCGACGGCGTCGGCGGGGACTACGCCGCCCGCTCCGCCGCGGTGGTCCGCGACGGCGGCCACCTCGTCATCCTGCCGAGCCCGGCCGAAATCCCCGAGTCCGAGCTGGCCCGGATCAACGCCGGCTACAACATCGTCGAACCCGACCTGGGCGGGCTCAAGGCGATCACCGCGCTGGTCGAGTCAGGCCGGCTCACGCCCACGGTCTCGGAGACGTACGCGCTCGAGGACGCGGCCAAGGCCCACGAGTCGCTGGAGCAGGGCCGCACGATCGGCAAGATCGTCCTCACCATCGCCTAATCGCCTGGCCAGTTATCCACAGACTCTTCACCAGGCAACAAAAGTCAAGCTCACGAAGTTATCCACAGGCAGAAAACTCTTGTTGCCGTCCAACTACCCCACATGTTGTAGTAGATAGCAAAAACGCCATCTGGCACCGGCGGGATGGCGGCGACACAAGGGGATTCGCGAACGTCGCCATACCGAGACCGCGCGCGGGAATCCACCCGCGCGCGGTCCCCGCCAGGTGCCACACCCCTCCGCCTCCGCGGAGGCCGAGCGTGGGGGGGGGGGGCCCCCCCCGGCCCCCCCCCCCCCCCCCCCACAGCGCCACAGCGGGGGGGGGGGGGGGGGGGGCGGCCCCCCCCCCCCCCCCCCACGCCACAACACCATTCAGCTCAGCCCAAGACTCGACTAAAGCACTCAGCTCAACTCAGCCCGAGACTCGAACCAAAGCATTCAACTCAGCCGAAGCCCGACTCAGCATTCAGTTCAGTCCAGCTCGAAACCCAGACGCACATTCAACTCGACTCACCACTCGGCTCAACTCGAGCGGGTCTGCTCGACCCACGAGCCGTGCAGCCCGGCATAGACCGAGCCGGGCTCGGCGGCGAGTTCGGCGTGCGGCCCGTGCTGCACCAGGTTCCCCGCGTCGAAGACCAGCACCTCGTCCGAGGTTTCGGCCGTCGACAGGCGGTGCGCGATGATCACCGTGGTGCGCCCGCGCGTGACCGCGTCGAGGGCCGATGAGAGCCGCAGCTCGGTGGCCGGGTCGACGGCGCTCGTGGCCTCGTCGAGGACGAGCAGGTCCGGGTCGGCCACATAGGCGCGCACCAGCGACACCAATTGGCGCTCGCCCACACTCAGGTTCGCGCCGCTCTCGCCGAGCGGCGTCTCGAGGCCGGCCGAGAGCGTCTCGAGCCAGTCGTCGAGGCCGAGCTCGGCGAAGGCCACGTAGATCTCCGCGTCCGTCAGCTCGGGCCGGGCGAAGCGCACGTTGTGCGCGAGGGTGCCGTTGAACAGGAAGCCCTCCTGGGGCACCATCATCACCCGGCTGCGCAGCGACGCGAACGTGACCCCGGTCAGCGGCACGCCGCCGATGACCACGCTCCCGGAAGTCGGGTCCATCAGGCGGGTCAGCAGTTTCGCGAACGTGGTCTTGCCCGAGCCGGTCTCGCCGACCACGGCGACCTTCGAATGGGCCCGGATCTCGACGTCGATGCCGTGCAGCACCTCCTCGCCGCCCGGGTAGGCGAAGCGCACGCCTTCGAAGCGGACCCCAAGGGGCCCTTCGGGAAGGGCGACGCCGTCGACCGGGTCGGCGACGTCGGGCTCGGTGTCGACGATGTCGAGCACGCGCCGCCAGCCGGAGACCGCGTTCTGGGCCTCGTTGAGCGTCTCTGTGCCGATCACGATGGGCTGGGTGAAGAGGATGACGAGGAACAGGAACGCCGTCAGCTCGCCCACAGTCATCGATCCGTCGGCGACGAGGAACGCGCCGAGGACCACCACGATCACGTTGACGCCCAGGTAGACCAGCTCCCCCGCGCCGAACGAGAATGCCGAGCGGCTGATCGCGCGGGTCTGGTCGCGCCGGTGCTCGTCGATCGACGCGTCGAGCCGCTCGCTCGTGCGGGCCCCGACCCCGTACGCGCGCACGGTGCCCGCGCCGACCACGGACTCGGCGACGGCCGAGAGCATCTTGGACACGCTCTTGCGCACATCCGTATAAGCGGCGGCCAGGTGCCCCTGGAGCCATTTGATCAGCCAGGTCACGGGGATGAACACGACCCACACCGCGATCGCCAGCTGCCACGAGTAGACCGCCATGACCACGGTGGCGACGACGATCTGCGCCGCCGCGGTCACCAGCACCATGCCGCCCTGCTGCAGGAACGTGCTCACCTGGTCGATATCGGTCGTGACACGCGCGGTCAGCGCACCGCGCCGCTCGGACTGCTGGTGCAGCATCGACAGGTCGTGAATGTGGCGGAACGTCCTGCGCCGCAGCGACGCCAGCGCGTGCTCCGAGACGACGAACAGGCGCCGGTTCATGAGGTAGTTGGTGCCGGTGGTGACAAGGAGGGCCGCGACGCCGATGGAGGCGACGAGTACGACGTACCCGATGTCGGGTCCGCCTTCGCCGAGGAGGCCTTTGTCGAGGACCTGCTGCGCGCCGATGGGTACGACGAGGCGGCCGATGGAGGTGACGGCCGCGAGGAACACGGTGAAGCCGAGGCCGCGGCGCAGCTCGGGCGAGAGCCGTAGGCCGCGTTTGACGGTCTGCCACGGGCCGGGCTGCGTCTGGGTTGCTTCTTGCGCGCTCACGCCGTGGTCTCCTCTTCGTTGCGCTTGGTGCCGTTGAGGCCGGCGTCGTAGAACTCGGTGTCGTTCAGTTCGCCGTCGAATTCGGGGGCGCTGAATTCGGGGTCGTCGAACTCGCTGTCGAATTCGCGTTCGGCTTCGGCCCGCTCGTAGGCGGTGACGAGGTCGGCGTAGGGCTGGTGGGTCTTGAGGAGGTCCTGGTGGGGGCCGCGGGCGGTGATGCGGCCGTTCTCGAGGAAGACCACTTCGTCGGCGAGGGCGATGGTGGCTCTGCGGTAGGCGACGACGAGGACGCTCGCGACTTCGGAGGAGTCCTTGAGGCCGGTGAGGATCTGCGACTCGACTTTCGGGTCGACGGCGCTGGTGGCGTCGTCGAGGATGAGCATCCGGGGTCTGCCGGCGAGGGCGCGCGCGAGGGTGAGTCGCTGGCGCTGGCCGCCGGAGAGGGTGGTGCCGCGTTCGCCGACCTCGGTGTCGAGGCCGTCGTCGAGGGCGGCGATGAACTTCTCGGCGCCGGCGGCGACGAGGGCGTCCCAGAGTCGGTCGTCGGTGAGCCCGGCGCGGTCGAGGGCGAGGTTGGCGCGGACGGTGTCGTCGAAGACGAACGGGATCTGCTGGACGAGCGCGGTGGTGCGGGCGAGGCTCGCGTGGGTGAGGTCGCGCAGGTCTTCGCCGTCGAGGGTGACGGTGCCGCGGCTGGGGTCGACGAGGCGGGCGGCGAGGTGGGCGAGGGTGGATTTGCCGGAGCCAGTGGCGCCGACGAGGGCGACGGTGGTGCCGGCTTCGACGGAGAAGGTGACTTCGTGGAGGGCTTCGTGGCCGTCGGGGTAGGCGTAGGCGACGGCGTCGAATTCGAGGCGCGCGGGGGTGGTCGTGTCGGGGAGTTCCTTGTCGCCGTAGGTCATGTCACCGGTGGCGGAGAGGACGTGGTCGACGCGGCGGCGTCCGACGACGGAGCCGGGGAGGTCGCCGAGGACCCAGCCGATGGCGCGGACGGGGAAGGCGAGCACGGAGAACATGAAGGAGACGGTGACGAGCTGGCCGAGGTCGATGGCGCCGGCTTCGTAGCGGGCGAGGCCGACGAGGAGGGCGACGAGCACGCCGATCTCGGGGAGTCCGGAGATCGCCGGTTCGAAGGCGGCGCGCAGGCGCCCGACGCCGATCATGGCGTCGCGCAGGTCCTCGGCGGTGGCGGTGAACCGCTCGGTCTCGGCCGCTTCGCGTCCCATTGCCTTGACGACGAGGGCGCCGTCGAAGGATTCGTGGCCGACGGCGGAGACTTCGGCGCGCAGTTCCTGGGCGCGCTTGGCGCGGGGGGCCATCTTGGTGGCGAAGAGGGCGTTGAGCGCGAAGAGGGCGGGGAACATGCCGAGGGCGACGAGCGCGATGGCCCAGTCGATCCAGAGGAAGGCGCCCATGGCGACGACGACCATGAAGAGGGTGCCGACCGCGAACGGGAGCGGGGCGAGGGGGCGGGTGGCGGCTTCGACGTCGGCGTTCGCGTTGGAGAGGAGGGTGCCGGTGGGGTGCTTCTGGTGCCAGGAGACGGGGAGGGCGAGGTAGCGGCGGGTGATCTGGCGGCGCCAGTGGGCCTGGACGCCGAACATCATGACGCCGGCGCCGATGCGGCGGGCGCACATGGTGGAGAAGCGGACGATGGAGGTGCCGACCAGTGCGGCGACGCCGATCATGACGGTGCCGAAGACGACTTCGCCGTTCTCGTAGGCGGGCACGGCGATCGCGGAGACGACCCACCCGACGACGAAGGAGAGGAAGAGTGTCATCGCGGTGTTCGCCATGGCCCCGGCGGCGCCAACCGCGAACGGTTTGGGTTCGAGGCGGATCATGTCGCCGATGTTGCGCAGTCCTTGGCGGAGGATGCGGTCGTCGGCGGGTTGGTCGTCTAGGGACGACGGTGTGTCGGCGCCGGTGGGCAGCGTCATTGGGTCTCCGGTCGGTGGGTACGGGCGCCAGCCCTGGGAGGCGCTGGCTAGCCGGTCGGCAAGCAACCGCTAGCAATCATGCCTCGCGCCTGCGACAGTCGCCAACCGCAATTCCACCCGACGGCATCGAACGGCATGATCACGCACGGTTCAGCACCAGTCGACAAATTGTCGTACCCCTAGGTCAGGGTTGATACCGGGGGCCCATCGATGTCCGATTTGCGGAGACCCTCCGCTCACGTTCGCTGTCCTCTCGGCAGGTGTGGCGAATTCCCGCGCCGATCACTCCTCGGGCGGGGCCAGCGCTCAAGCCATTTCAGACTCGACCCTCGACCTCACTCGGCTCGGCTCGGCTCGGCTCGGCTCGGCTCGGCTCGGCTCGGCTCGGCTCGGCTCGGCTCGGCTCGGCTCGGCTCGGCTCGGCTCGGCTCGGCTCGGCTCGGCTCGGCTCGGCTCGGCTCGGCTCGGCGAAGTCTGCGCGCCGATGACCGGCGGCGCGGTCGTTTCACAGAGACGCTTCGCTCACGTCCAGCAAAGCGATCGGTTTATCCGACCGGGCGGCCCATGGGGCGGTCGTTTCGCTGAGACGCTTCGCTCGCGCCCAGCGATGCCGGCCGCTTCAGCGGACCGGGTGGCCCGTTTCGCGTAGTTCCTGCTTGACCTCGCCGATCGCGACGTCGCCGAAGTGAAAGATCGAGGCCGCGAGGACCGCGTCGGCCCCGGCGTCGACGGCGGGCGGGAAGTGGGCGGCCTTGCCGGCGCCGCCGGAGGCGATGAGCGGGATGTCCACGGCCGCGCGCACGGCGGCGATGAGTTTGAGGTCGAAGCCCTGCTTCATGCCGTCGGAGTCGATCGAGTTGAGCAGGATCTCCCCCGCCCCCAGTTCGGCGGCGCGGGCGCACCATTCGACGGCGTCGAGGCCGGTCGAGCGCTTCTGGCCGCCGTGGGTGGTGACCTCCCAGCCCGATGCGGTGTCGCGGCCGGAGGCGACGTCGGCGGAGAGTACGAGCACCTGGTTGCCGAACCGCTCGGCGATCTCGGAGATGACCTCGGGCCGCGCGATGGCGGCGGTGTTGATGCCGACCTTGTCGGCGCCGGCGCGCAGGAGCCGGTCGACGTCGTCGGGGGTGCGGACGCCGCCGCCGACGGTGAGGGGGATGAAGACCTGCTCGGCGGTGCGGGCGACGACGTCGTACATGGTCGCCCGGTCGCCGGAGGAGGCGCTCACGTCGAGGAAGGTGAGCTCGTCGGCGCCGGCGGCGTCGTAGGCGGCGGCCAGTTCGACCGGGTCGCCCGCGTCGCGCAGGTTCTCGAAGTTCACTCCTTTGACGACCCGCCCGGCATCGACGTCCAGGCAGGGGATCACACGCACCGCAACAGTCACGTGGCAAGCCTACAGGCGCCGGTGGGCCGTGTCGTCCGCCATATTTCCGTATCATTCTTGAACATGTTCAAGACGCGGGTGTAGCTTGAAATCAGAAGTTGAACATGTTCAACTCAAGCCCGAACCACACCCCGCACAGAACGGAGCACTGCCATGGACCTGGCAGTCATCGGCTACATCGCCTACCTCCTCGTCGCCATCCCGCTCACCGTCTGGGTCGCCCGCACCCTCGGCGCCAACGGCTTCCACTTCATCAAGGACGTCTTCGCCGGCGACGAGCAGCTCGCCCAAGCCGTCAACAAGCTTCTCCAGGTCGGCTTCTACCTCCTGAACTTCGGGTTCGTGGCGCTGTGGCTGCGCACCGCCGACCCGGTCTACGACGCCCGCGGCGTCTTCGAGACCGTCGCCGTCAAGATCGGCGCCGTGCTCCTCGTGCTCGGCGTCCTCCACGTCCTCAACATCCTGGTGCTCAACGGCTTCCGCAAGCGCGGCCACGTCGACGCCCGCGCCCTCGCCACCCTTGAACCGCCGCGCCCGCCGCAGCGGCCGCAGGCGTACGGCGCCTGAACCGCAGTAGGATCGCCTGCGTGAGCACCGAAGCCGAGTCCTCTGACGCGTCCGCCCGCCCCTCCTCGAAGGGCGAGCGGACACGTCAGCGCATCATCGAGACCGCGCTCGACATGTTCGCCGAACGCGGCTACGACAAGACGACGATGCGGGCGATCGCCGCCGAGGCCGGCGTCTCCGTGGGCAACGCGTACTACTACTTCAAGTCCAAAGAGCACCTCATCCAGGGCTTCTACGAGCAGGCCACGACCCGCCACGCCGAGCTCACCCCGCGCCTGCTCGACGGCAAGGAGACGCTCGCCGAGCGGATCGAGGCGGCGCTGCTCGCCTGGCTCGACATCGCCGGGCCCTACCACGCGTTCGCGGGCCAGTTCTTCCGCAACGCCGCCGACCCGTCCAGCCCGCTGAGCCCCTTCTCCGCCGACTCCACCGAGAGCCGCGACCGTGACATCGCGCTCTACCGCGAAGTCCTCGAAGGGTCGAAGACCAAGGTCCCCAAGGACATGGCGGACATCCTGCCCGAGATGCTCTGGCTCCACCAGATGGTCGTGGTCCTGTACTGGGTGTACGACGCCTCGCCGGGCCAGGAGAAATCGCGCGAGCTGGCCCGCCGCACCGCGCCCCTCGCCGCCCGCGTCGTCGCCCTCTCCCGCCTGAAGATCCTGCGCCCCTTGGTGAAGCAGGGCGAGGAGCTCGTGCGGGACTTCCTCATCACCAGGCGCCCCGAGTAGACGCGAAACGGGCCGGCGGGACGAGTGTCCCGCCGGCCCGTTCAGCCTGTGCCGCAGCGCAGTGGCTCAGGGGTCAGCAGTCGCGCAGTTCCGGCGACTGGTTGAGCAGCTGCCCGCGCGGGGAGATGAACTTGCGGTACGTGTCCGAGTCGACCTCCGCCAGCGGGAACGCCGCGATCCGGTGGCAGTTCTGGAACGCGAGCTTCACGCCGTAGTGGCGTTCGAGCGCGCCGCGCATCGAGTCCGAGGCCAGCACCCGCAGCAGCTGCCCGCGGGCCTGCTCGTCCGGTGGGGGCGTGGTGTTGTCGGCGAACTGCGTCGAGCCGCTCGACGAGACCACCCCGTTCTTCAGGTCGTTCACGACCTTGGCGATGAGCTCCCATGCGAACGGCAGCGACTGCTTGACGCAGTCGATGAAGTCGGCGTCGCCGACCTCCCCCGCTTCAGCCTTGTGCAGCAGGTCTTCAGAGACGTCAAGGGACATGCGTTCTCCTCTCGGTTCGAATCGGTTCATTGTGCTCGGTCCGGTCACCGTCCGCTGTCGGGTAGTCGACGCAGAAGGGTCTCCGGACCGGGACGTCCAGGCCGGCCGCACGGCGCTGTGCGGCCGGGCCGCTAGACGGTCTGCGCCCGCAGCAGGTGCTCGCCGAGGACGAAGTCGGGCACGATCTGGTCGGCCAGGTCGACGCCGGCGCGGTCGTTGCCCCACGCGAGCGCGGCCTTGCGGTGGAACTCGTGGGCCTGGCGGGTGAACTTGGCCCAGTCCTTGCCAGCGGCCACGGCCCGCTCACGGGCGGCGTCGACCACGGCCAGGTTCTCCGGTTCGAGGTCGGCCACGGGCCCGACGCTGCCGCGCTCGGCGGCCTTGACGTACTTCGAGCGCGAGCACCAGCCCAGGAGGGCGTCGCCGACGTGGCCGCGCAGGAACGCGACGTCGTCCGCATCGTCGATCTTGTTGCCGATGACCGAGATCCGCACGTCGTAGTCCTCGGCGTACCCGAGGTACTGCTTGTAGACGCCGACGCTGCGCAGGGTCGGCTCGCAGACCAGGAAGGTGTGGTCGAAGCGGGTGAACATGCCGGAGGCGAAGGCCTCGGCCCCGGCGACCATGTCGACCACGACGAACTCGTCGGCGCCGTCCACGAGGTGGTTGAGCAGCAGCTCGACCGCCCCGACCTTCGAGTGGTAGCAGGAGACGCCGAGGTCGTCGTCCACGAAACCGCCCGTGGCGGCGAAGCGGATGCCCTCGTGCTCGGTGAAGAGCGCGTCGAACACCGGGTTCGACTCCCCCACCGTGAGCAGGCGCGAACCCGGGCCGGGCGGCGTGGTCTTGAGCATGAGCTCCGCCGTCGGGATGAGCGGGTTGCTCCCGCGCAGGTGCTCCTTGATGTCGCCGAGCCGCTCCCCGAGGACCGGACCCATCGCGGCGGCCTCGGCGTCGAGACCGAGCGCAGCGGCCAAGTGCTGGTTGATGTCGGCGTCGATCGCCATGACCGGGTGGCCGAGGGCGGCCGCGCGGCGCGCGAACAGCGAGGCCATCGTGGTCTTGCCCGAGCCGCCCTTGCCGACGAAGGCGAGTTTCATGCTGTGGTCCCCCACCAATTGAAAATGGTTGTTGATTTCAAAAGGAGCGTAGCAGGGCCCGAATGTGCTTGCGCCTCATATTGGTCGGTGGTACGGACGGCGCTTGTTGATGCCGGTGGGTGCACTGAGGGCCCCGCCGCGGTGATGCGGCGGGGCCCTCAGTGGTACGTGATGCGTGATAGGTGATGTATTACTCGGCGACGGCGGTCGCCTCGATCTGCCGCACCCGCGCCAGCGGGGCCGCCGTCTTCGTGCGCATGCGCCGCTCCACGACGACCACCAGCTTCGAGAGGGCGTAGGCCATCGCGAAGTAGATGAACGCGGCGATGATGAGCGCCTGCAGATAGGACTGGCCGTAGTCGTGGCCGATGATGTTGGCCGAGTGCAGCAGCTCCGGGTAGGTGATCACGGCGCCGAGCGACGTGTCCTTCAGGAGGATCACCAACTGCGCCAGCACCGCCGGGAGCATGTTCCGCACCACCTGCGGCAGCACGACCAGGCGCTGCACCTGGCCGTGGTTCAGCCCGACCGCGTACCCCGCCATGGCCTGGCCCGGCGGAAGCGCCGCGACGCCCGCCCGCAGGATCTCGGCGAGGACCGCGCCGTTGTAGATGCCGAGGCCCAGCACCAGGAACACCAGGCGCCGCGTGTCGCCGTCCCAGCCGAACGTGTCGCCGGTGAACCTGAACGCCCCGTCGATCGTGAAGGAGATCCAGATGAGCAGCACCAGCGGAAGGGAGCGGAAGAACTGGACGTAGCCCGTGGCGGCCCAGCGGGTCAGCGCGAACCGGGAGATCCGGCCGAACCCGAAGACGACGCCGAGGACGATCGCCAGGACCGACCCGAGCGCGAACGCCAGGAGCGTGTTGAGGATCGCCGGGATCCAGGTGTTCTCCACGACGAGCACGTCGAGCGGGTTGGCCCAGCGGGTCTCCTCGAAGAAACCGTCCCGGGCGAGTGCCAGTGCGCCCCAGCCCAGCAGGGCCAGGATCACCGCGCCGGAGATGATGGAGGCGATGAGCGAGCGCTGCCGGCCCTTGGGGCCGAGCGCGTCGAACAGGACCGTGCTTTCTTGCTGTCTGGTCATGAGTCACCCGCCTTCATCGGACGAACGCGGCGCGCCGCTCGGCGAGCCGGACGAGGTAGCTGAGGACAAAGGCGATCGCCAGGTAGCAGACGGTCACGCTGATCGTGACGCCCCACAGGTCGTACCGGGACTGGGGGTCGTCGATCAGGCCCCGCGAGGTCGAGTACAGCTCGGTGATGCCGACCGCGTACACGAGGGCGCTGTTCTTGACCAGGGCGATCAGGAGCGACCCCAGCGGCGGGATGACCGCGCGGAAGGCCTGCGGGAGGATCACGTTCTGCAGCGACTGCCCGAAGGTCAGGCCGATCGAGCGGGCCGCCTCGGCCTGCCCGAGGGGGATCGAGTTGATGCCGGACCGCAGGGTCTCGCCGGCGAACGCCCCGGTGTACATGCCCAGGCCGAGCAGGCCGACACCCCAGGAGGTGGTCTCGATGCCGATGGACGGCAGGCCGAAGTACATGATGAACAGGACCGCCAGGAGCGGCACGTTGCGGAACAGCTGGGTGTAGGCGTTCGCGGCCCAGCGGGCCGGCGCGGCGGGGCTCACGTGCATGACCACCAGGACCATGCCGATCGCGAGGGCGATGGCGTAGCTGGCGAGCGTCACGACCACGGTGATGCGCGCGCCCTCCAGCAGGGCTTCGGCCATCGAGGCGAAATTGTCGAACAAGCGGACTCCTCCATAAGGCGGGCGGGGGGGGGGGGGGGGGGGGGGCCCCCCCCCCCCCCCCCCCCGGGGCGGGGGCGGGGGGGGGGGGGGGGGCCCCCGCGGCCAAATTGCCCACACCCGCGCCCCCCCCCCCCCGGGGGGGGGGGGGGGCGGGGCCCCCGCCCCCCCCCGCCTCACCGAACGGTCGCGGACCTAGTAGCGGTTGGGTTCCGGGAGCGCCTCGGGGGTGGGCATCCCGGCGGCGCCGAAGGTCTTGTCGAAGGCCTTCTGCCAGTCGCCGTTGGCGATGATCGCGTCGATCATGTCGTTGACGAAGTTGCGGGCGTCGGTCTCGCCGAGGGGCATCGCGACGCCGTAGGGCTCGTCGGTGAAGATGTTCGCGGAGTCGAGGACGCGGTAGGCGTCCGGCTTGTCGACGGTGAAGCCGTACAGGATGGTCTCGTCGGTGCTGACCGCTTCGGTCTGGCCGTTCTCCAGGGCCAGGGCACAGGCGGCGTAGTCGGCCAGCGGCGTGATGTTCGCCTCCGGGTTCGCGGCCTCCAGGTTCGCGATCGAGCCGGAGCCCTCCGCGATGCACACGTCGCGGCCGGCGAGGTCGGCCACCGACTGGATGTCGGTGTTGTCGGCGGCGACCATGACGTTCTGGCCGGTCTCGAAGTACGGGCCGGCGAAGTCGAACTGGGTCAGCCGCTCCGGGTACATCGAGTAGGACGCGATGACCACGTCGACGGTGCCGTCGTTGATGTACGTCTCGCGGTTCTGCGAGGTCGTCTCCACGAAGCGGAGGTTGCCGTCGTCGCCCTCGGTGACCTCACCGAAGATGTAGGTGGCCAGCAGGCGGGCGATTTCGGCGTCGAAGCCCTCGACCTCGCCGGTGGCGGTGTTCATCTGGCCGATGAGCGGCTGGTCGTACTTGACGCCGACCGTGATGAAGCCCTTGTCCTGGATCTCCTGGATGAGGCCGGCGGGAATCGCCTCGGCCTGGCCCAGCGAGTACTCGCCGACCGAGGCGTCGACCGACTCCTGCTCCTCGGCGTCCTGGCTGGCTTCGCCAGAGCAGGCGGCGAGCGACATGGCCACCGCAGCTAGCGCTGCGACGACGGTTCTACGACTCGTGCGTTTGAAAGACGTGCGCATTCGGATGTGTCCTTCCTAAAAGGGCGAACGGTGTGGTGGTTTCAGGTGGCTCTAGTGCGTCATGACCTTCGCGAGGAAGTCCTGCGCGCGCGCGGTCTTCGGGTCGTCGAAGAACTCGTCCGGGGTGGCGGTCTCGACGATCTGGCCCTCGGCCATGAACACGACGCGGTTGGCCGCGCGGCGGGCGAAGCCCATCTCGTGGGTCACCACGACCATCGTCATGCCCTCGCGGGCGAGGTCCTGCATGACGTCGAGGACCTCGTTGATCATCTCGGGGTCGAGCGCGGAGGTCGGCTCGTCGAACATCATGAGCTTGGGGTCCATGGCCAGGCCGCGGGCGATCGCCACGCGCTGCTGCTGGCCGCCGGAGAGCTGCGACGGGAAGACGTCCGCCTTCTCGGCGAGGCCGACGCGCTCGAGGAGCTGGCGGGCGCGGGCCTCGGCCTTCGCCTTGGGGGTGCGGCGCACCTTGATCGGGCCCAGCGTGATGTTCTGCAGCACCGTGAGGTGCGCGAACAGGTTGAAGTGCTGGAAGACCATGCCGACGTCGGCGCGGAGGTTCGCGAGCGCGCGGCCCTCGGCGGGGAGCGGCTTGCCGTTGACGGTGATGTCGCCGGAGTCGACGGTTTCGAGCCGGTTGATGGTGCGGCACAGGGTGGACTTGCCGGAGCCGGAGGGTCCGATGAGGACCACCACCTCGCCGTCCTCCACGGTCAGGTCGATGTCCTTGAGCGCGTGCAGGTCTCCGAAGTGCTTGTTGACGCCGGAGATGCTGACCATCGGTGCCTTCGGCTGCGTTGCTTCCATTCGTGTCCCTGTTGTCGTGTGCAACCCTCGACTGGCGCGGGGCGAGCGGATTGGCTTGAGTACCTGGAAATAGTAGTGTGACAGCTCACGCGCGGTTAGCGGGGCGGCCAGAGCCGCAACTAGTCGGCAATTAAGTAACAGCATCATAAAGAACGACCAGGGCATAACGGATACGACCCATCGCTGGAACAACCGTGACGCATCCGGCGTCCGGTGGCCGCGGGGGCGCGGCGCGGATTAATGTCGTCCCCATGACCGCAACCGTGGGAACCGCGAGCGTCGCAGGCGGGAAGATCACCGTCGAACGGCGCGGCCTGGTGGACTACCAGGAAGCCTGGGACTACCAGAAGGCGCTGCAGCAGCGGCGGATCGACGACGAGATCGGCGACACCGTGCTGCTCCTCGAGCATCCGAGCGTGTACACCGCCGGGCGGCGGACCGAGACGTGGGCGCTGCCGCAGGACGGCACCCCCGTGGTCACCGTGGACCGGGGCGGGCAGATCACCTGGCACGGGCCGGGGCAGATCGTGGGCTACCCGATCATGAAGATGCGCAACAAGGTCGACGTCGTCGGGTACGTGCGGCGGGTCGAGGACACGATCGCGGCGGTCTGCCACGAGTTCGGGGTGACCTCGGCGCGCGGGCGGATGCACGACCGCACGGGCGTGTGGCTCCCGGAGGACGACAAGGGCCCGGAGCGGAAGATCTGCGCGATCGGCGTGCGGGTGCGGTGGGCGACCACGATGCACGGCTTCGCGTTGAACTGCAACCCGGACATGAGCTACTGGGAGCGGATCGCGCCGTGCGCGATCACGGACGCGGACGTCACGAGCCTGTCGCAGGAGCTGGGCCGGGAGGTCACTGTCGCGGAGGTCCTGCCGGTGGTGGAGAAGCACCTGGGCCTGCTGCTCGAGCAGGACTAGCGAGACCTGAAGGGACGGGCGCGGTGCGTGCCGCGCCCGTTTCGCGTACCCCGGGCCCGCCTCGCTACGAGCAGGGCTCGTAGGCCTCGGGCTGCTCGTCGGCGAGGTCGGGGGTCTCGTTCATGAGGACCTTGAAGATGTTGTTCCAGGCGTCGGACTCGGGGTAGAAGATCTCCGAGTGCGAGTGGACGCCTTCGACGGGCTTCCCGGAGATGCCCTGGTCGGAGAGGCGCAGGCCGTAGTCGTCGACGGCGTCGGGGTCGTCGGAGAGGTTGCCGGTGACGAGGTTCCGGTTGCCGGGGAAGTCGTCGGGGTCGGCGCCGTGGCCCAGGAGCGGCACGTACGGCATGCCCTGGACGTAGGAGATCGGGTCGCCCGGGCCGGTGATCGAGTAGCGGGGGCGGCAGGGCTCGGTGTAGTCGGCGGGGCTGTACACGTCGTTGCCCATGCCGGCCGAGGCGATGTGGAGGACCTGGTCGGCGGCGACGTCGTAGGTCTCGGCGTAGCCGATGACCGCGCCGCCGTAGGAGTGGCCGGCGAGGGTGAACGGGGTGTCGTTCCCGATCTGGTTGCGCACGTCGAACGTGAACGAGGCGAGGCTCTCGGCCGCGACCTGCGACCAGGACGCCCAGGACTCCTCGACCCAGCCCGAGGGCCAGGACGCGGCGGCCCAGACGATGACCGCGAGTTCGCCGTCGGCGGCGTCGACGAACGACTTGGCCCGGTTGTAGTAGAGCTCGAAGTTCTCGCTGGAGAGCACGGCCGAACCGCCGGGGACGAGCACCGCGACGTTCGCGGCCGTGTCGAGGTCGCCGACGACCTCGATCCAGGAGCCGTCGCCGTTGTTGTTGTACGGGTCGAGGTACAGGAACTGCCGGTCGGTGCCGACGAGGGCCTGGAGCTCCTCGCGGGCGGGCCGCTCGGCATCGTCGGTCCACGGCCGGGTCGGGCTGTCGTACGTGGTGGAGGCCTCGGTGGTGGCCTTGAGGATGAGCTGGTTCGCGGTGATGCGGGCGTCGAACGGCGCGCCGGGCATCTCGGCGACGATGGACGGGTAGAGGACGGCGAGCCAGGCGGTCGCGTCCTCGCCGAGGCCGTCGTAGAAGGCGTTCACTTCGAGGGGGTCGAGGCTGCCGCCGGCGTCGTGGAGCTCGGCGAGGGCCGCCCCGAGTTCGCCGGAGTCGGCGGTCGGTTCGGCGGCGACGAGCTCGGCGGCGATCGCGGGGTCGGCGAGCGCGGTCTCGAGCGCTGCGGCGGGGTCGTCACCGGCGATGGGCGCGTCGGCGCGGAGCGCCGAGAGCTCGTTCACCGGGTCGGCCGCGAGGACGGGGACCGGGTGGAGCTGGTCGGCCTCGGCCTCGCCCAGGCGTGTCAGGCCGGCGAGGTAGACGAGCGCGAAAACGGCGACGGCCGTCACGACCGTCGCACGCCACCACCGAAATCTCACCGGGCCAGCGTAACCGAGGCCGCCCAGGCCCGGCGAACGCTGCGCGTGTGAGGGCAGCCTCCGGGCGGAGCAAACGAGGGCAGGAGTCGAGCCGCTGGGGGCCGTGTTCCGGGCCCCCGGTATACACCCTGACATGCGGGTACGACATCCGCGCGGACCGGAGTCGACCTCACATTGAGGCCGGTTTTCACGGCGGCGGGCCGAGCCGCCGAGAGCCGTGTTTCAGGCCCGGCGATGCTTGCGGCTGGTTCGCGCCTGGCCCGCGGTGGCGAATGCGCCAGCGCGAATCAGGCTCGTGTTCGGGTCCGTTTCGAGGGCAGGATCCGAGCCGCTAGGGGCCGTGTTTCGGGCCCGGCCTCGGCGACGCTTGCGAGCCGTAAATGAGCGCAGTCAATACCCTGACACACGGGTCTGACATTCCGGCGCGACCCGACTACGGCTCGCATTTGGCGCCGCTGTTGGGGCGCGGATGGTCGGTCAGGAGGCCGTGGCGGTGAAGCGGTCGCCGTGGGCGGTGAGGGTGAGCGGGAGGCCGAAGGCCTTCGAGAGGGTCTCCGAGGTGAGCGCCTCGGCGATCGGGCCTGCGGCGATCACGCCGCCGCCGGAGAGGACGAGCGCGTGGGTGAACCCGGGCGGGATCTCCTCCACGTGGTGGGTGACCAGTACCAGGGCGGGTGCGGACTCGTCGCGGGCGAGGCCGGCGAGGGTCGCCACGAGTGCTTCGCGCGCGCCCAGGTCGAGTCCGGCGGCGGGCTCGTCGAGGAGCAGCAGTTCGGGGTCGGTCATGAGCGCCCGGGCGATGAGGACGCGCTTGCGCTCGCCCTCCGAGAGCGTGCCGAACAGGCGGTCGGCGAGCTGGGCGACGCCGAGCCAGCGCATGAGGGAGGCGGCGCGCTCGTCGTCCTGCGAGTCGTACTCTTCGCGCCAGCGGCCCATCATGCCCCAGGCGGCGGTGCGGACGACGTCGAACGCCCGCTCGTCGTTGGGGATGGCGTCGGCGACCTGGGTGGTGGTGAGGCCGATGCGGGGGCGCAGTTCGAACACGTCGACGCGGCCGAGGCGTTCGCCGAGGATCTCGACCACGCCGGAGGTGGGGTGGTTGCGGGCGGCCGCTAGGTTGAGCAGCGTCGTCTTGCCGGCGCCGTTGGGGCCGAGGACGACCCAGCGCTGTGCGGCGTCGACTTGCCAGTCGACGCCGTCGAGGAGCTGGTTGCCGCCGCGTCGCACGGTGACGCCGGACAGGTCGAGGACGCGTTCAGACTGAGCCACGGGTCAATGAAACCACGGGCCCCCGACGATCGGTCGCGGGCGGGCCTCGGCGGCGGTGCTACGACACACGGGCGAACGCCCGGCGGCGCGTCTGGAGTGAATGCCCGGGCCGTGCAACGACGCCGCGTTTGGCGGCGTCTGAACTATCAGACGCCGGACCCCGGTGCCGCCGCTCGCGGGGCCGGGCACTTTGACCATGCAAGTCCTGACTGGAATGAGCAGATGCCCCCCATCATCGAGATATCGGGGCTGAGGAAGACCTATTCGAGGGCCTTCCGTCAGCCGCACAACGCTTTGGACGGCCTCGACCTTGAGGTCGCCGCGGGCCAGGTGCACGGTTTCCTGGGCCCCAACGGGTCCGGGAAGACCACGACCCTGCGGGCCCTGCTCGGTCTCATCCGTGTTGACGGCGGGACCATGCGGATCTTCGGCGAGGAGGTCCCCCGCCGCCTTCCCGAGGTCGTCGGGCGGATCGGCGCGGTCGTGGAGTCCCCGCAGTTCTTCAAGCACTTCTCCGGGCGCCTGACCCTCCAGCTGCTCGCCGAGAGCGCGGGCGTGTCGAAGGCGCGTGTCGAGGAGGTCTTGGAGCAGGTGGGCCTGCGCGATGCCGCGAAGGCGTCCGTCAAGGGCTACTCGCTGGGCATGCGGCAGCGGCTCGCGGTGGCGCAGGCGCTGCTGAAGCAGCCGCAGCTGCTGATCCTGGACGAGCCGGCGAACGGGCTGGACCCGGCCGGGATCCACCACATGAGGGAGCTGCTGCAGTGGCTCGCGCATTCGCAGGGTGTGACCGTGGTGGTCAGCTCGCACCTGCTCTCCGAGGTGCAGCAGTTGTGCGATTCGATGACGATCGTCTCCAGGGGACGTCGGATCGTCGACGGAAAGGTCGCGGACATCATTGCGGGGCACGGGGATTCGAGTCTCACGGTGCGGTTCCCGGATGTGGCGTCGCTACCGGAGGCGGCCGAGGCCCTTGCGGCGGCTTCGGGTTCGCCGGGTGCGGCCGCGGTGTCGGCTGCGGTCGACCGCGACCGGCTGGTGGTGAGGGGCGCGCCGGAGGCGGCGTGGGTGACGAGGACGCTCGCTGACGCGGGGATCTACCTGTCCGAGCTGCGGATGGAGACGAAGAACCTCGAGTCGGTGTTCTTGGAGCTGACCGGCACTGCGCCGGTCCCGGGGCAGACCGTCCAGATCGGGGAGTCGGTGGTGGTGCCGCAGGGTCCGCCCGTGGCGGTCTCCGACGGTGTCGTTTCCATCGAGGTCGAGTCTGAAGGGGCCGAGCGGTGAACCTGTTCAAAGCCGAACTGCGGCGCTTGGCGCGCCGCCGCCTGTCGATGGTCTTCGGGATCATCGCCGCGGCGGGTCTGCTGGTGCTGGCCGGTGTCTTCTGGTTCACGTCGAGCAAGGGCCCGACGGCGGCCGAGCTCGCCGACGCGCAGGCCGAGGCGGACCGGATGAACGAGGAGAACTACGAGTACGACGAGTGCGTGGAGGACGAGGCGTACTTCGACACCGAGGAGTACGGCTACCTCGAGGACGAGCCGTACTACGCGGACATGACCCACGAGGAGCTGTGCGCCGACTGGTTCGGCGTGTGGACCGCCGAGGACCTCATCTACACGTACACGTTCGACTTCGCCGAGGAGAGCCCGCTGATCCTCATCGGCGCGGCGGTCATCACGGGCCTGATCATGATGATGCTCGGGTCCTCGGCGATCGGCGCCGAGTGGTCGAGCGGCGGGTTGGCGAACCTGCTGCTGTGGCACCCGAACCGGATGAAGGTGTGGGGTGCGAAGCTCGGTGCGGCTTCGGCGGTGTGCGCGGGGGCGGTGATCGCGGTGCTGCTGCTGGCCTTCGGGCTGCTGTACGTGACCGCGGCGGCGCGCGGGGAGGTCGGCACCCTGAATGCGGCCTGGTGGGACGAGAACCTGCCGAAGCTCGCGCGCGCCGGCCTGCTGTCGGTCGCGATGACCGTGCTCGGTGCGTCGCTGGCGATGCTGGGGCGGCACACGGCGATCTCCGGCGGGATCATCGCCGGTTACCTGATCGTGGGCGACATGCTGGTGCGGTTCGCGGGCATGGCGATGCAGATGCCGTTCTCGGAGCGGTTGTCCCTGTACACGTGGGTGACCGCGTGGATCGACGGGAAGATCGAGCTGCAGGACTGGAGCGACATGTACTCGGAGTACCCGGACGTCATGGTGATCACCTCGAGTGAGGCCGGGCTGCTGCTGGGCGGGATCGTGCTCGCCTTCGCGGCATTGGCGACCTGGGCGTTCCAGCGGCGCGACGTGTCGTAGCCGCGCTGGCGCGGTAGCGCGTCACGCGTGATATACCACTGTGGTCGGAGCCCGGAGCCCGGAGCCCGGAGCCCGGAGCCCGGAGCCCGGAGCCCGGAGCCCGGAGCCCGGAGCCCGGAGCCCGGAGCCCGGAGCGGTGGCGTGTGATGCGTGGCGCGTGACATATCACCGCCTGAGCGATTGAGCGAGTAGACGAGACGCCGCCCGCGGATTCCGCGGGCGGCGTCTCGTTTGATGTTGCAGGGCGGCGCGCGTAAAGCCGCCTCGATCAGTCGAAGAGGCTTTCCCGGACGGCGTCGAGGCCGTGCAGGATCGCGCCGCGCATGACCGGCTCGTCCATGACCGAGCCCGCGACCACGCTCGGGTTGACGGGGGCGAGCTGGGAGGTCTGGGCGGCGACGCGGCCGGCGAGCTCGAGCCCGCCCGCGTAGCCGACGGGCCCGCCGAGGACCACCACCGTGGGGTCGAGGAGGACGCAGACCGCGACGATGCCGAGCGCGATGCCGCGGGCGATCTCGTCCAGGCACGCGGCGCCCTCCGGGCCCGCGTCGATCGCCGCGGCCAGGACCTCTCCGGGTTCGGCGGCCTCGAAGCCGTGCTTCGCGCCGATGTCGACGACCGCGTCACCGCCGATGACACGCTGGTAGGAGCCCTTGGAGAGGCGGGTGACGACGCCGCCGGTGGGCAGTTCGCCCCCGGGCACGGGCAGGAAGCCGATCTCGCCGGCCGCGCCGCTGGCGCCCCGGTACAGCTGCCCGTTGAGGATGACGCCGAGGCCGAGGCCGCCGCCGAACCACGCGTACACGAAGTCGGTGGCCCCGCCGGCGCCGCCCGAGCGCTGCTCCGCGAGGCAGGCGAGGTTGACGTCGTTCTCGATCTCGACGGCCGGGGTGAACTCCTCGTTCAGCGCGGTGCGCAGGCCGCGGTGCCAGGCCGGGAGGTTCCAGGAGAAGCCGATGTCGCCGCTCGCGGGGTCGATGACGCCGGGGGTGCCGAGGACGATCCGCTGCACCTTGGACATCTCGACTCCCGCGTCGGCGACGGAGTCGGTGACGACCCGGCGGACCACGGCCACCGGGTCGGTCGAGTGCTCGACGTCGATCTCGGCGCGGCCGACGATGCGGCCGGTGAAGTCGGCGCAGGCGCCCTTGGTGGTCACGGGGCCGACCTCAACACCGACGACGTACGTGAAGGCCGGAACGGCCGCGTACAGGGACGCGTTGGGGCCGCGCCCGCCGGACTTGGAGCCGACGACCTCGACGAGGCCGCGGCTCTGGAGGCGCTCCATCATCTGGGAGGCGGTGACCTTGGACATCGAGGTCCGCTCGGCGAGCTGGGCGCGGGTCTGGGGGCCGTCCTCCAGCAGGAGTTTCAGCGCGGCCTGGTCGTTCAGGACGCGAAGCAGTTTGGGCACCCCGGGGGTGTGGCTCTTCGGCATTCGTACTTCCTTATTCTCCGAGCCCACATTATCCACGCGGGCCCACCCGCCCCAACCGCAGCTAGCGCGCGAAAGCCGAACGCATGATCGTTAGAGGCCGACTGACGGCACGGACGCACCGCCTCCGACCGGTTCACGGGCCGGCCGCGAACCGGTCGACCGGGAATGTCGTACCCCTATGTCAGGGTATGAGCTGTCCCGATTAACGGCTCGCAAGCTTCGCCGAGACCGGGCCCGAAACACGGCCCCCAGCAGCTCGGACCCTGCCCGCGAACGCCACGGCGGCCCCGTCGTAACGGCAGGACCGCCGCCCTGGAGGAGCCGTGCCGGCGCAGGCGTGGAGCGGCTTCGCCGCCGACCGCGCGGTCCGGCACCTAGCCCCGGCACGCGGCCTCGTCTACTCCCCGCCGGTCTCGACCAGGCTCCTGATCTGGCGCAGCGACACCGACAGCACGGCGAGCTTCTCGTCCGAGCGGGAGGCCTCGGCCGTCGCCTCGTGGATCCGCTCGATCTCGGCGGCGTTCCGCTCGGCCCACGAGCCGACCGCCTCGGCCGGGTCCGTGCCAGGCTTCGCCCGCATCACGCTCGCGGTCAGGCCCGCCATCGCGCCGTACAGGTCGTACCGCAGCGCCGAGCGCGCGAGCGTCTGCCACCGGTTCGTGCGCGGCAGCGCCGAGATCTCGTTGAGGATCGCGTCGAGGTGCACCCGCGCAGCGATCCCGTAGTACACCTCCGCGGTCTGGTCCAGGTCCGTCTCGTTCAGGCGCGCGCACTCGACGACGTCGACCAGGCCGAACCCGAAGATCGGCGCCGAGGCGTCCCGCGCGATCTCCGCGGGCATCCCCTGCTCCTCCAGCTCGTCGCAGAACTCCTCGAACCCGACCGCCTCGGAGTCGTGGAGCAGCTCCGGCAGCCGCGGCTGCAGCACCGCGAGCCCCGGCCGCAGCCGCTCGGTCTCGGCCGCCACGTCCAGTGCCCCGCGCCGGTGCTGCACGAGCCAGCGCACGCCCCGGTCGAGGAGGCGGCGGATGACCAGCATCCCCGCGATCTGGGCGTCCTGCGGCACCTGGTTGTCGAGCGCTTCGATGCGCCGCCACAGGCCCGGCAGGCCGAACGCGTCGCGGATGATCACGTACGCCCGGACCACGTCCACGACGTCGGCGCCGGTCTCGTCGGCGATGCGGAAGAGGAAGGTCGTGCCCGCCCGGTTCACGGCCTCGCCGACGACCGCGGTCGCCACGATCTCGCGTCGCAGCGGGTGGTCGGCCATGAGGTCGGCGTACGGTTCGCGAAGCGGCGCAGGGAAGTACGAGCGGAGCACGGGCGCGGTCCACTCCTCGTCGGGCAGGCCGGAGTCGAGCACGGCCCGCTTCGCCCAGATCTTCACGTACGAGAGCAGCACGCAGAGTTCGGGTTCGGTCAGGGCCGTGCCGGTCGCGACCCGCTCCTTGAGCTGCTTGTCGCTGGGGAGCCCTTCGATCTCGCGGTCGAGGCCGACCGTCTTCTCCAGGTGCTTCATGAGTCTGATGTGGACGGGCAGGAGGCGGGCGCCGAGGCGTGTCGCGTTCGCCAGGGCCATGTTCTGGCCGTAGTTGTCGGCGAGGACGGCGTCGGCGACGTCGTCGGCCATGTCCATGAAGAGCTTGTTGCGGTGGTCGGGTTCGACGCGGCCGGCGAGTGCGGCGGAGCGGAGGAGGATCTTGATGTTGACTTCGTGGTCGGAGGTGTCGACGCCGGCGGAGTTGTCGATGAAGTCGGTGTTGCAGTGGCCGCCGGTGCCGTCGGGTCCGCCGGTCTGGGCGTATTCGATGCGGCCGAGCTGGGTGAAGCCGAGGTTGCCGCCTTCGCCGATGACGCGGCAGCGGAGCTGTTCGCCGTTGACGCGGACGGCGTCGTTGGCTTTGTCGCCGGCGTCGGCGTCGGTCTGCGCGGCGGATTTGACGTAGGTGCCGATGCCGCCGTTCCAGAGGAGGTCGACGGGGGCGGTGAGGATCGCGCGGATGAGTTCGGGCGGTGTCAGGTCTTTGACGTCGGCGTCGATGCCGAGTGCGGTGCGCACTTCCGGGGAGACGGGGATGGATTTCGCTGAGCGTTCCCAGACGCCGCCGCCGGCGGAGATGAGGGTGGGGTCGTAGTCGGCCCAGGTGGAGCGGGGCATGTCGAAGAGTCGGCGGCGCTCGGTGTAGGAGGCGGCGGCGACGGGGTTGGGGTCGATGAAGATGTGCATGTGGTTGAACGCGGCGACGAGGCGGATGTGCTCGGAGAGGAGCATGCCGTTGCCGAAGACGTCGCCGCCCATGTCGCCGATGCCGACGACGGTGAAGTCCTGCGCCTGGGTGTCGACGCCTTCCGCGCGGAAGTGGCGTTTCACGGATTCCCATGCGCCCCTTGCGGTGATGCCCATCTTCTTGTGGTCGTAGCCGACGGAGCCGCCGGAGGCGAAGGCGTCGCCGAGCCAGAACCCGTATTCGGCGGCGACGCCGTTGGCGATGTCGGAGAAGGTCGCGGTGCCTTTGTCGGCGGCGACGACGAGGTAGGGGTCGTCGCCGTCGTGGCGGACGACGTTGGGCGGGGGGACGACGGTGTTGTCGGCGTCGCGGTTGTCGGTGATGTCGAGGAGGGCGGAGATGAACTCGCGGTAGCGGGCGACGCCTTCGGCCTGGAGCGCGGCGCGGTCGGGGAACTCGGTGCGCTTGAGGACGAAGCCGCCTTTCGCGCCGACGGGGGTGATGACGGTGTTCTTGACTTCCTGGGCTTTGACGAGGCCGAGGATCTCGGTGCGGAAGTCCTCTTTGCGGTCGGACCAGCGCAGGCCGCCGCGGGCGACGCGTCCGTATCGCATGTGGACGCCTTCGAAGTGCGGGGAGTAGACGAACACTTCGAACATGGGTCGGGGTTTGGGGAGGAAGTCGAGGGCGCGGGCGTCGAATTTGAACGCGACGTACTCCTTGGGGCGGCCGGAGTCGGCGCGCTGGAAGTACGAGGTGCGGAGGGTGGAGCGGATGAGGGTGAGGAAGGCGCGGAGGATGCGGTCGGCGTCGAGGTTGGGGACGGCGGCGAGGCCTTCGGCGAGCGTGTCGTCGATGCGGGCGACGGCGGCGTCGCGGTCGGCTCCGACGCGGGGGTCGAAGCGGGCTTCGAAGAGCCGCACGAGGTTCGCGGCGATCTCGGGGTAGGTGCCGAGGGTGGCGGAGATGAACGCCTGGGAGAACACGAATCCGCACTGGCGGAGGTATTTGGCGAGGGCGCGGAGGACGACGACCTGCCGCCAGGTGAGGCCGGCGGCGATCACGAGCTCGTTGAAGCGGTCGGATTCGGCTTCGCCGATCCAGGCGGCGCGGAACGCGTTCTCGAAGCGGACGCGCAGTTGCGGCACCGATTCGGCGGCGCGGCCGGGGAGCTGGAGGCCGAAGTCGTGGAGGTGGATGGTGCCGTCGACGCGTTTGATGTGGTACGGGCGTTCTTCGGAGACTTTGACGCCGAGGTGGCGCAGGACGGGGAGGGCTTCGGAGAGGCCGACGGCCTGTTCGAAGGCGTAGATCTTGAAGTGGACGTCGTCGTCGCTGCCGCCGCGGCGGAACAGCTGGAGTTCCATCTCGCCGCTGTCGCGGAGGGTCTCGAGTTTCGCGATGTCCTTGGCGGCGTCGATCGGCGAGTGCTCGGCCTTGTAGGCGGGCGGGTAAGCGTGGGCGTAGGCCTTGGCGAGCATGCGGGCCTGCCCTTCGCCGATGTGGTGGTCGAGCTGGAGGGCGAGGTCGGCGTCCCAGGAGCGGGTGGCGTCGGCGAGTTCGGCCTGGATGGATTCGACGTCGACCGGGGGGTGGTCGGCGAACGGGTCGATGCGGACGACGAAGTGGAGGCGGGCGAGCACCGATTCGGTGACGCGGGCGTCGTAGTCGATCTGGGAGCCGTTGAGGCGGCGGCGCAGGATCTCCTCGATGCGCGTCCGGTTCTCGGTGTTGTAGCGGTCGCGCGGGAGGTAGACGAGGCAGGAGTAGAAGCGACCGTAGACGTCCCGGCGGGCGAACAGGCGCAGGCGGCGGCGCCCGGCGAGACGGAGGACGCCCATCGCGGTGGTGTACAGGTCGTCGGTGCGGGCCTGGAACAGCTCGTCGCGCGGGTAGGTCTCGAGGGCGGTGACGAGGTCCTTCCCGGAGTGGGAGGAGAGGGTCACGCCGGAGCGGGCGAGGACGTCCTGGACCTTGCGTTTCACGACGGGCAGTTCGGTGACGCTGGAGAGGTACGCGGCGGAGGTGAACAGGCCGAGGAACCGCAGTTCGCCGTCGGGGTTCCCGTCCGCGTCGAACGTCTTCACGCCGACGTAGTCCATGAAGGACGTGCGGTGGACGGTGGAGCGGGCGTTCGACTTCGTGATCACCAGGAGCCGCCGCGCGCCGATCTGCGCGCGCGCGTCGGTGTTGAACGAGGCGAGCGGGCGCGGCGCGGCCGGGGCCTTGCGCAGCAGGCCGAGGCCGGTCTCCCCCATCGGGGTGAGCGCCTCGTCGTCGCCTTCGCCGGTGAGCCGGTACTGCCGGAAGCCCAGGAACGTGAACTTGTCGTCGGCGAGCCAGCGCAGGAGTTCGACGGTGTCATCGATGTCTTTAGGAGGCACGGGGAGCGGTGTGGTGCCTTCGGCGCCGGTGGCGGCGCGGTCGAGGTCTTCGGCGATCTGGAGGGCCTTGGCGCGCATGGCCTGCCAGTCGGCGACGCACACGCCGACGTCGGAGAGGACTTCGAGGATGTCCGCTTCGAGTTCGGCGAGGAACGCGGCGTCGGCGACCCGCTGGGTCTCGATGTGCATCCAGGATTCGGCGCGCCCGTCCGCGGCGGGGGCCTCCTGGAGGTTGCCGTCGGCGTCGCGGCGGACGGGGACGATGGGGTGGACGAACACGGAGACGTCGACGCCGTGCTTGTTGAACAGGCCGGTGATGGAGTCGACGAGGAACGGGGAGTCGTCGCAGACGATGTCGACGCGGGTGGAGGAGGCGGCGTCGGGGCCTTCGGCGTCCTCGGGGCAGTCGAGTTCGAGGATGATCTGGCCGGGGGCGCGGACCTCGGCCATGCGGCGGTGGTGGGCGGTGGTCTCGAGGAGCTGGTGGGCGCTGCGGCCGACGAGGTCGTCGTCGGCCACGAGGCTCCAGTAGAGCTCGACCAGCCTCGCCAGGGATTCGTCGGGGCCGGCCAGTCGGGCGGCCTCCTGGAGCAGTTCCTCCCGGTCGGGGAGGGTCTCGCGGAACTCTTCGTCGCCGATGAACGCCAACACGTCTCGATCTCCAGTCCGAATCGACTCGGCCCACCTCGTCGTGGGCCGCCTACAGGCTAGATCCTATGGATCTGCGCCGGCATCGTAGGGTTCTCACGCGACACTGGTGTTACACCCGCGTTGCCGAACTGCGGTGCCACCGGCTTTGCCAACTTGGCGGTAGAGTGACGTCAAGGAACCATCCCGCACCCACTCTGTGAAGGCAACGCCATGGAAGCCGTCATCATCCTGCTGCTCATCGCCGCCGTCGTGTTCGGCGGCTGGTGGTTGTGGCGCAGGAACTCCCGCAAGAACGAGCCCGTCCCGCCGCGGCCCCCGGCCGACCCGTTCGCGGACGCCGACACCGACGTGCTGCGCGGCGACCCGCTGCGGCTCAAGGCCGCCGACCTGGTCGAGCTGTACGGCAAGACCCTCGCCGTGCGCGGCACCCTGCGCCTCTCGGAGGGCGACTACCAGTGGGCCGAGCACTTCCTCGACACCGGCACCGGTGTGCGGCGCTGGCTGTCGGTCGAGGCCGACCCGGACGTGGAGATGGTGCTGTGGGAGGAGGTCACCGACACCGACCTGCAGCCCGGCGCGCGTGAACTCAGTCACGAAGGCGTCTCGTTCAAGTCGGACGAGAAGGGCAAGGCGAGGTACGTGAGCGAGGCGACGACGGGCCTGGCCCCGGCCGGTACGCTGCGCTACCACGACTACGCGGGCCCCGAGGGCCAGAAGCTGTCGTTCGAGGCGTTCGGCGACGACGCCAAGTGGGAGGTGGCGAAGGGGCTTACCCTGGACCGCAACCAGGTCACGATCTACCACCAGAGCGACGAGGCCTGAGCCCCGTTCCCCCGCGATCCCCCGCTCGCCTTCCCCACTGGAGCACACGCTGATAGCGCATATCGAGGTGCCGTTCGTCGACGTCTCGGCGGCCTCGCTCACCTTCCGGCCCGACGCCCCGTCGATGCCGGTCCTCGACCTGCTCGAACGCGACGCCGGGCCGCTGCGGCTCTCGCTGCGGCTGCTCGGCGCGAGCCACCAGGCGGTCGTCGCGACCCCTGACGGGCTCCTCTCGGAGACCCTCGCGTACCGGTCCGACTTCGGGCCGGACCTGCCCGAGGCGTTCAGCCAGCGGGTCGGCTCGTGGCGGCACCGCTACGAGTGCAAGGTCGAGAAGCTCACGGTTCCCGAACTGCGGCAGCGGGTCCGGGCCCTGCGCGACCGCGCCTTGCTGCGCACCGGCGAACCGGACCTGCTCGTGGGCGTGTTCGGGGAGGACCTGGACGCGCTCACGGCCCTGGAGGTCACCGGGACGGCGCCGCTCTCATGGCGGACCGTCCACACCTACCCGCAGTACGGCGAAGTCGTGACCACCCAGAGCATGGTCGTACCGACGTAGTCGCCGTGCGCCCGTAAGCTGAACCGACTCCCCGACAGGACGACCCGAGGACCACCGATGAGCAATCCGCACCCGCCCCCTCCGCCGCCCGCCACCCGCGGCCTCAACTGGAAGCACTGGACGGCGATCATCGTCGTCATCGCCCTGTGCTGCGGCGGGGTCTTCCTGATGAACTCGAACTTCTCGAACCCGACGAACACGATCCGCGACCACTACACGCGGGCCGCGAACCTCGACGAGGGCGGCGGCAGGGCGTACACGTCGCCCAACTCCCCCGCGACCGTGGCCGACCAGATCGACGACGACGCCGAGGCGCGCTCGGAGCGGTCCTCCGGCGGCACGTACTACCTGCAGTACTCCAAGCACATCGTGGCCGTCTCGCCCTACAACGGCGGCTCGAAGATCCTGCTGCACGACTACCGCAGCGGCTACAACCACTACTCCTCCGTGTTCATCCTGTGGGGATGGTCGTCCTCACCCCCCTCGCCGTTCCGCGGCGGCGGCCCCGGCTCCGGCAAGTAGCGCGAACCCAACCCAGACAAGGAAAGGCAATCCAACATGCTCGCACAGGTTGAAAGTCAACTGGGAGGGTTCGGGGGCGACGTCGTCGGCGCACTCGCCTACAGCGTCATCGGCATCGTGCTGATGGTGCTCGGGTTCTTCATCGTCGACTGGCTCACCCCCGGCAAGCTCGGCGAACTGATCTGGACCCAGCGCAACCGCAACGCCGCACTCCTGCTCTCCTCCAACCTGGTCGGCGTCGGGCTCATCGTCGTCGGCGCGATCTGGGCCTCTGAGGGGAACCTGATCGGGGGCATCATCTCGACGTTCGTGTTCGGCGTGATCGGCCTCGGCGCGATGGCCGTCGCGTTCCTCATCCTCGACGTGATCACCCCCGGGAAGCTCGGCGCGCTCGTCGTCGACGAGGAACCGCACCCGGCCGTGTGGGTCAGCTCGGCGATGCACCTCGCCCTCGGCGGGGTCATCGCCATGGCGCTCTCGTAATGCCGGTGCGTCTTGACCGCTGAGGCCGCCCCTCGAACCGTGATGCCGGCGCGCCGGGTTCGCCTGGCGCGCTTCGGTCTGCTCGCCACCGCCTTCGCGGTCTCGGCGTGCGGGCTCGTGTACGAACTGGCGCTCATCACCCTGGGCGCCTACCTGGTCGGGAACACCGCGAAGCAGGCGTCGATCGTCCTGGCCGTCATGGTGTTCGCGATGGGGCTCGGCGCGCTGGCGGCGAAGCCGCTGCGCCGCTGGCCCGCGCTGGCGTTCGCCGCGGTCGAGCTCGCCCTCGCGCTGCTGGGCGGCTTCAGCGTCATGCTGCTGTACGCGGCGTTCTCCTGGACCGACCTGTACAGCCTGCCGCTCGTGCTCGTGGCGGCCGCGATCGGGCTCCTGATCGGCGCGGAGATCCCGCTGCTCATGGAGCTCCTGCAGCGCATCCGGGAGCAGGCCGCGGGCGCGGCCGTCGCGGACCTCAACGCCGCGGACTACCTGGGCGGGCTCATCGGCGGCCTGGCGTTCCCGTTCATCCTGCTGCCGTTCTTCGGGCAGATCCAGGGCGCGCTCCTCGTCGGCGCCGTCAACGCGGTCGCCGGGGTCCTGCTGGTGTGGATCCTGTTCCGCCACGACCTCGCGAAGGCCGCGAAGCAGCTGCTCACCGTCGTCGCGGCGCTCACGGCGGTGCTCCTGGTGGCCGCGTTCGCGTACACCGGGAAGTTCGAGACCGCGGCCCGGCAGGCCCTGTACGCGGCCCCGATCGTCTACAGCGAGGACAGCCAGTACCAGCAGATCGTCATGACCGAGGCCGCCTCGCCGTTCGGCGAGCAGGACCTGCGGCTCTACCTCAACGGCGACCTGCAGTTCTCCTCAGTGGACGAATACCGGTACCATGAGGCGCTCGTCCACCCGGCCATGAACGGCCCCCACGAGAACGTCCTGGTCCTCGGCGGCGGCGACGGCCTCGCCGTGCGCGAGATCCTCCGCTACCCCGACGTCGCCACGGTGACCCTGGTCGACCTCGACGGGGCCGTCACCGACCTCGCCCGCGAGTTCGACGACCTGGTGGCGCTCAACGAGAACGCCATGAACGACCCCAAGGTCGAGGTCGTCAACGCGGACGCGTTCACCTGGCTGCGCGAGCAACACGGCACCTGGGACACGATCATCGTCGACATGCCCGACCCCGACGCGACCGAGACCGCGAAGCTCTACTCCGTCGAGTTCTACGGCCTCGCCACCGACCACCTCGCCGAGGCCGGCCGGATGGTCGTCCAGGCCGGCTCCCCGTACTTCGCGCCGAAGACGTTCTGGACCATCGCCTCGACCCTCGAGGCGGCCGGCCACGCGCCCGCCCCGTACTGGGTGTCCGTGCCCAGCTTCGGCGACTGGGGCTACATGCTCGTCCAGGCCGGCGGCGACGTTCCCGACCTCGGCCTCGACACGTCGATCGGCCCGTTCCAGTCCCTCACGCCCGAACTCATCGAAGCCGCGCAGGTGTTCCCGCCCGACCGCGACCGCATGGACATGGAGCCCTCCACGCTCATGCGCCCGGTGATCCTCGACCGGGTCGAATCCGAGTGGAACAACTACTGAGGTAGCCTGGCGGCCTTGCCCCTGCCCTTACTCCCAGCACAGGAAACAACATGTCGCAACAACCGAACCCCTACCTCCTCACCGTCCGGCTCGGCACCGCCCAGCGGGTCCTCCTCATCGTCCTCGGCGGCCTGCTGACCCTCCTCGCCGTGTTCGCCCTCACGCTGGGCGGGTTCAGCATCTACCTCATCCTGGGCCCGCTGTTCCTGCTCATGGGCATCCTCTCGACCACGAACCCGTACCTCCGCTTCGACACCGCCACCGGCGAGCTGGGCCTCTACTCGCCGCTCGGCTTCAAGTCGCGCACCTACGGCGCCCCCAAGGGCGAGAGCATCTACTACCAGGCGGCCACCGGCAAGATCATGCGCGCGCTGCCGAACGGCACCCACCGCAAGGTGAGCACCTTCGGCGTCGACCGCAACGAACTCGCCCGCGTCATCGCCGCCCTCCCCCAGGGCTGAACTACCGCATAGAACGAAAGGCCCGAGCGTCAGCGCTCGGGCCTTTCGTCAACTGCCGGCAGGGGTTCACGCAGCGGCGAGCTCCACCTCCGGCCGATCGCGCTCGCGCTCGGGCCTGCGCTTGGGGAAGGCGGCGGCGACGCCCGCCAGGAGGATCAGCAGCACGGGGAACAGGAACCAGTTCCCCAACCGCCCGTAGACGGTCGCCACATGACCGGTCGGGACATCGGCGATCGCGAGCCGCTCGTCCTCCGCGAGGACCTCGCCGGAGGCGTCGCTGACGGTCATCAGGCCGATCTGCCCCGCCCGCACGAGCGAGAACCCCTGCTCCACACCGCGGGTGACGGCGACACGGCTGTGCCACCATCCGTCCACAGTGAAGTCGAGCGCCGGAGCCAGCACCAGACCGGCGCCCGCGTCCCCATACTCGCTGATCGTCCCGGCGTGGTCGAGGTCCTTGCAGATCGTCAACGCCCACCGCTCGCCGGCGACGAACGTCGGCCCCGCGTCGGACGCGGTCATCCAATCCTCCAGGCCCGGGATGAGGTGCTGCTTGTGGTACTCGGCCGGCCCCGCACCGTCGGCGGGGAGCCACACGGCCGCGTTGACCGTGCCCGCGCCTTGGTCGATCGCCAGACCGAGCACCAGGTCGATCCCGGACTCGACGGCCAGTGCCGACCAGCGGTCGAGATAAGGGCCGGCCTCCTCGGCGGTGACGTGGAAGATCTTCTCGGACAGGACGAGCACGTCGATGTCGTCACCGTCCCCGAGGCGGGTGATCTCGGCCCGGTAGTCGGCGAACAGGCGCTCGCCCTTGTCGGTGTCGGTGCGGATCGAGTCCTCGTCGGTGGGGAGTGCGAGGGCCGCGGCGCGGATCGTCTCGCCCTGGTCGACGGGCCTGGCGAGTCCGAAGGCGAGGGTCGCGGCGAGACAGGCGGCCGCGGTGGCGGCGATGCCGATGCGGCCCCGGCGTTCCGCGCCGGGGGCGAGCATCGCCGCGGCCGCGGTCGGGACGGCGGTGAGGAGGAACGTCAGGCCCCAGACCCCGGTGACCGACACGAGTTGCAGGACCGCGGGGTGGTCGGCCTGGGTGTAGGCGAAACTCCACCATTCGCCGCCGGCTTCGGCGTTGATGACCGAGCCGAGGTATTCGACGGCGACGACTCCGGCGGGCATGGCGAGGAACGCGAACCAGTGGCGTCCGCGCCGGACGAGGCCCCGGTAGAGGAGGGTGACGGCGGTGTAGAGCCCGGTGAAGACGAGCGCGGAGACGATGACGAACGCCGGGGGCATCTCGAGGGAGGCCGCGAGGTAGGCCCAGATGCGGGAGGTGCCGCCGAGCCAGGCGAGTTCGGCGGCGAGGAGGGCGGTCCAGAAGCCGACGCGCGGGACGACGAGCAGCAGGGGCACGGGCGCGATCCACATGAGCCAGGAGACGGGGTCGAGGGCGAATCCGAAGGCGTACAGGAGGGCGGTCGCGGCGGCGGCGCCGAGCGCCCAGGGCAGGGGTCGGTCAAGCGAGGATGCCATTGAGGAGCCTTTCGAGGGAGTCGTGGCACAGGTCGCGGAATCCCTTGTCGTCCAGGGCGATGCGGCCGCCCTGGTAAAGGGCGGCGAGGCCGTAGAGGTTGGCGGTGAGGGTGAGGCCGACTTTCCAGGAGTCGGCGCTTTCGAGGGTCCCGTCGGCGATGCCGGTGTCGATGATGGCAGTGAGGAGGCCGAACAAGCGGGAGCGTCCGACGCTGAAGTCGCCGGGGAAGACGCGGGCGCCTTCGCGGGGCTCGATGAACATGAACGCGAACTGGCGGGGGTGGTCGAGGGCGAGGTCGACGAGGTCGTCGACGGCGCCGTGGAGGGCTTCGACGGTGTCGGCGGGGACCGTCTTCCGGCTGAGGCGGTCGTGGACGTCGGTGAACATGTCGTCGGCGACGCGTTTGAGGAGCGCTTCGCGGTTGGGGAAGTGGCGGTAGACGGCCATGGGCGAGAGGCCGAGGGCGTCGCCGATCTTGCGCATGCTGACCGCGGCGCTGCCGCCTTCGGTGACCAGTTCCTTGGCCACGTCGGCGATGCGGTCGGAAGTCGAACTCATGTTTACACCATACACATGCGCGTGTACGCCGTAAACAACGGCAGCGTGCGTTCACGCGATCAAGGGGAACAAGCGAAACGGGCCCGAGCGCTGCTGCGCTCGGGCCCGGTCCTGTCTGGAACTACTTCGCGCCGAGGACGGTCTCCTCGCCGACGACGATCTCCTCCATGAGGTCCACCGTCTCCCGCAGCTTCACGGGCGTGAGGAACAGGGCCGCGATGAACCCGACCGCCGCGATGCAGGCCGAGATCAGGAACAGGTGCCCCGTCGCGTCCCCGTACGAGGCGCGGACGATCTCCGCGACCGGCTCGGGCATCGCGTCCAGGTCCAGCGTCGACCCGCCGAGGCTCCCGCTCGCGTCGATGCCCAGGGCCGCGAGGCCCGAGGCGATCTTGTCGGCGACCTGGTTGGCCAGGACCGCGCCCAGGACCGAGACGCCGATCGTGCCGCCCAGGGACCGGAAGAACGCGATCGCGCCCGAGGCCGCCCCGAGCTCGCGCAGCGGCACCGAGTTCTGGACCACCAGCACGAGGTTCTGCATGGCCATGCCGACACCGGTGCCCACCAGGAACATGCCCACGCCCATGAACACCAGGGAGGTCGTGTGGTCGATCGTCGCCAGCATCGCGAAACCGCCGGTCAGGACCAGCGCGCCGGTCACGATGTACGGCTTGACCTTCCCGGAGTTGGACACCATCCGCCCCGCCACCGCGGAGGAGACCATCACGCCGCACATCATCGGGATCGTCAGCAGGCCGGCCTCGGTCGGCGAGAAGCCGCGGGCGATCTGGAAGTACTGGCCGAGGAAGACCGCGCCGCCGAACATGGCCATGCCCACCGCGAGACTGGCGACGACCGCGAGCGCGGGGTCGCGGCGCTTGATGACGTGCAGCGGCACGACCGGTTCCTTGACCTTGGTCTCCACGACGGTGGCCCCGCCGAGCAGCACGACCGAACCGGCGACCATGAGCCCGGTCTGCCAGGAGATCCAGTCGAAGTCGTTGCCCACGAAGGTGACCCAGAGCAGCAGCAGGCTGACGCCCGCGGCGATGAGGGTCGCGCCGAGGTAGTCGATCTTGGTGTCGGGCTTCTTGGTCTCGGTCAGGTGCAGGGTCCGCTGGAGCATCAGGAACGCGATGACCGTGATCGGGACGGCCAGGAAGAAGCACCACTGCCAGCCGAGCCAGTCGGTGTCGGTGATCGCGCCGCCGAGCAGCGGACCGCCCACCGTCGACACGGCCATGACCGCGCCGAGGTAGCCGTTGTACCGGCCGCGCTCCTTCGGGCTGACCATCGCGCCGATGATCACCTGCACGAGCACCTGCAGCGCGCCCATGCCGAGGCCCTGGACCGCGCGCAGGGCGATGAGCTGCCCGGTGTTCTCCACGAGCCCGCACGCGAGCGAGGCCAGCGCGAAGATGACGATGGCGATCTGGAGCAGGCGCTTCTTGTCGAACAGGTCGGCGAGCTTGCCCCAGATGGGCGTCGAGGCGGTGCTGGCCAGGAGTGTCGCGGTGACGACCCAGGTGTACTGGGACTGCGTGCCCTCGAGGTCGCCGACGATCTGCGGGAGCGCGACGGAGACGACAGTGGACGAGACCATCGCGGCGAACAGGACCATGAGCAGGCCGGACAGGGCCCGCATGATCTCGCGGTGGGTCATCGGCGCGGGAGCGGCGGTTGCGGCGGTCAAGAGACGGCCTCCTAGGGTGTTACTGGAGGAGGGCCGGGGGGTCGTTGGGGCCCGGCGGCCGGAGACAGGAAGACGCACTGTAGTGAACGCTGCGTCTCTTACATAACGCTAGCATTTAGTGAACGCATCGTTCACTACTGAAGGGATGGCCGGTGACCGATTCCACAGCGAGCCGCAGACGCGGCGACGACCTCGAACGCGCGATCTTCGAGGCCGCACTGGAGGAGTTGGCCGAGGTCGGGTACGCCAACCTCCGCATGGAGGCCATCGCCGCCCGCGCCAAAGCCGGCAAAGCGTCCCTCTACAAGCGCTGGCCCGACCGCGCGCACCTCATCAGGGCGGCGGCCCGGCACAAAGCGACCGAGGTCGACACCCCGTTCGAACCCAGCGGCGACGTCAGGGCCGACATGGAGCGGGTCATGCGCCGCATCACCGAGAACCAGGGCGGCCCCGCCGGGGAGGCGCTGCGCGGCTGGGTCGGCGAACTGCGCGCCTCGAGCGAGGAGGCCGAGGAGATCCGCGACGCGATCGAGCAGCCCCGCATCCGGGTCTTCGCCAAGATCTTCGAGATCGGCATCGCGAACGGCACCGTCCGGCCCGAAGCCCTCCACCCCCGCATCGTGAACCTGGCCCCCAGCCTGCTCACCCAGCACTTCCTCATGAAGGGCCGCCCGGCCACCGAAGCGGTCATCGGCGAGATCCTCGACCAGATCGTGATGCCCCTGATCACCGCCGGCCGATAAGCCGCGAACACGCCGGAGGATCGGTCCACGGAAGTGATCTGCATCGCTTACGTCGAATTTACGTGAACCGGATTGTCGGGCCCCTTCCGCACAGTTGATCCATGTTCGACGCAACACAACCAGAAATCGCATACCTCGTCGGCCTACTCCAGGCCGACGGCTCGCACCACGGATACCTCGACGGCAAAGGCAAGGTCACGCTTGAACTCGTTGGCCGAGTACTTCTGCGGCGTAATAAAGGAGGTCTGCGGAGTCGACCGCACCGCCAGGCCGAACACCAGGGACGGCGTCTCGAACATCCTGGTCCTCAACATAGCCGCGGCGAAGTTGGCCGCATGGGCCTGGTACTCGCCCGGTGCCATCGGCATCGACAGGAAACTCAAATCGGCGACCCAGGTCGCCGCCTGGGCTCCCGATCCGACGAAGGTCGGCCGCTACGGCGTCGCTCGGAAACGCTGGACACCGGAAGAGGACCAGATCGTCCGGGTCCACTCGATCGCGGAGGCAGCGAAACTCCTTGGTCGCACCGAGCAGAGCGTCAACCTGCGGCGGTGGCGACTGCGCAACGCAGCAAGTGAGTCCGGAACTCGGTCCGGTCCAATGAGTCGCGGCATATCCAGTGGGTACGAAGGCATCCCGGCCCAAGGTGTCCCTATTGGAGGGCTTCGACCAGTAGATCCGTGAGGGCCTTCGCGTACTTGCCATCCGGGTCGTAGTCGGGGTCGAAGACGGTGAGGTCCATGCCGGCGCAGCGGTCGTCGGCGGCGCAGGTGGTGATGATCTGGCTCAGCTCCCCGAGCGAAATGCCGCCGGGGGCCGGGCCGTCCACCGCGGGCATCACCGAAGGGTCGAGGACGTCGGTGTCGACATGGAGCCAGAACGTCGCCACGTCGCCGAGCGAGTCCAGCGCCCACTCCGCGGAGCGGCCGACGCCGTTGGCGCGCAGCGCGGGCACGGTGCGCATCGCGACGCCGGAGGCCTCGAGCTCGACCCGGTGCGGATCGTCGGCGCGCAGGCCGAGCACCACGAGGTGGTCGGTGTCGACATACGGGCGGAGCCCGCCGATGTCGGTGAGGTCGGGCTGGCCGCGGCCGGTGGCGAGGGCCAGTTCCTCGGCCGCCGCCGCGCCCACGTACTGCGAGTTCCCGGGGTGGCGGAAGTCAGAGTGCGCGTCGATGAAGACCAGGCCGCGCCCCTGGCGGTCGCGTTCGGTGCGCCGGCGGGCCGCCAGCGCGGGGCCGAGGAGGATCGAGCAGTCGCCGCCGAGGACGAGCGGGAAGCGCCGTTCCTGCCAGAGCCGCTCGACGCGGTCGGCGAGGCGCCGCGTGTACTCGGCGATGGCCTTGGCCTGGCCGACGCCGTCGCCGGGGCGCCAGGCGGAGGCGTCGAAGCGCGGCGGGGTGAGGCAGCCGGCGTCGACGGCGTTGAGGCGGGAGAGGAGGCGGTGGTCGCGAAGCGCCCCCGGTGCTTTCGCGCAGCCGGGGACGGTGCTGGGGGTGGGTGGGCGCAGTCCGAGGTTGGAGGGCGCGTCGAGGACCGCGATGCGTCTCGATCGAGTCGCTGGCAACGCTCACCTCCCACAAGGCACCGGCCTCGCTAGCTTGTCACAGCGGACCGCCCGGCACCAGCTCCGGCGGTCCACCGAACGGCCGAACCTCCGCGCCACGAGGTGGCGCGGAGGTTCGGGTCGCCTTGCGGCGTCGGTCGCTGGTCTAGAACAGGACGGAGCTGAGTTTGCGGCGGGCCTTCGCAACGGCCGGGTCGTCGACGCCGGCGACGGTGAACAGCTCGACGAGGCGCTTGCGCAGGCGCTCGCGGTCGTCGCCGAAGTTCTTGGCGACGAGCGCGATGAGCCGCTCGTAGGCGGCCTCGGCCTGGCCGGAGAGGAGCTGGAGGTCGGCGGCGGCGAGGGCCGCGTCGATGTTGTCGGGGTCGGCGTCGCTGATGGCGACGGCGTTGTCGGGCAGGGCGCCGACGCGCCGCAGCATCCGCACCTGCGCGAGCCCGGCTTCGGCCTCGCCGGACGCCGGGTGGTTCTTGAGGTACTTGTCGTAGGCGGCCTCGGCGGCGTCGAGCTGGCCTTCGACCATGAGGTTCTCGGCGTTGGCGAGCTCGGGGTCGACCGGCTGGGGCACGTCGAGGCCGGCGGCCTGGGTGACGCGGCCGATCCACTGGCGCAGGCCCTGCTCGGACTGCGGGCCCTGGAGGAGGTCGAGCGGGCGTCCTTGCGCGAGGGCGACGACGGCGGGCAGGGACTGGAGCTGGAGGGCGGCGGCGAGCTGCTGGTTCTGCAGGACGTCGGCCTTCGCGAGCACCCATGCGCCGCCGGCCTCGGCGGCGAGCCGCTGCAGGACGTCGCGCACTTGGAGGCTCTCGGGCACCTGGTCGGCCCAGAAGGCGACGATGACCAGCGCGTCGAGCGAGCGCTCGAGGACTTCGGTCTGGACGGTCGCGTCGGTGACGTCGATCGCGAGGACGCCGCTGCCGGGGAGGCCGCCCTGCTGCGCCTGCGCGGCCTGCTGCTGTGCGGCGGCCGCGAGGGTGCTGAGGTCGACGCCTCCGGAGAATCGTGACGGTACCTGGTCGCTCATAGTGGTGATTGTTCCATTCTCATCGTGGCTGGGGAGCGGGGGCCGGGCGCGGTGTGGGACGCGGCGCGGCGGGAATAAGGCGGGGATCAGCGGCGTCCGGCGGCCTCGTCGCGGCCTTTGCAGGCGAGCCGGTCGGCGCGCTCGTTGCCGGGGTCGCCCGCGTGGCCCTTGACCCAGCGCCAGTCGACGGTGTGGCGGGCGGCGGCCTCGTCGAGGCGGCGCCACAGGTCGGCGTTCTTGACCGGTTCCTTCTTGGAGTTGATCCAGCCGTTGCGCTTCCAGCCGTTCATCCAGGTCATGATGCCGTTGCGGACGTACGAGGAGTCGGTGTAGAGGACGACGTCCATGGGGCGCTTGAGGGTCTCGAGCGCCTGGATCGCGGCCATGAGTTCCATGCGGTTGTTGGTGGTGGCCTTGTCGGAGCCGTACAGCTCCTTCTCGTGCTCGCCCCACTTGTAGTACACGCCCCAGCCCCCGGGCCCGGGGTTGCCGGAGCACGCCCCGTCGGTGTAGATGACGGCGGTGTCCACGTTCACGTCCGTTTTCGGCATGAACGCCAGCTTAGTCGGCGAGCGCGGTGACGGCCTCGATGGCCAGCAGGACGCCGATCACGAGGAACAGTCCGGAGGAGACGTACCGGACGACCTTCTCGGGGATGCGCTTGGCGATCCAGGCGCCGGCGAACACGGCGAGGAGGTCGGCGGCGAGCATGCCGGCGGTGCCGCCGGCCCAGACGCCCCAGGGGTTGTAGCTGGAGCCCATGCCCATGGCGATGAGCATGGTCTTGTCGCCGAACTCGGCGAGGAACATGGCGGTGACGATGGTGAGGAGGCCGGAGCGGCGCTCCTTGATGGGGCCGTCGTCCTCGTCGTCGTCCTGCTCGGGCTTGAGGCCCCAGAGGCCGAAGCCGATGAACATGACGGCCGCTGCGAGGCGGATCCAGTCGGTGGGGAGGAGGTTGCCGACGGCGGCGCCGACGCCCACGGAGAGGCCGATGAGGGCGCCGATGGCGATCACGAGGCCGAGGATGACGGTCCGCATCCGGTACTTGGTGGCGAACGTGAGGGCCATGAGCTGGCTCTTGTCGCCCATCTCGCCGAGGAAGACGGCGCCGAAGGCGATGCCTGCGGCGATGAAGAGTGCGTCCATTGCGGGTGATCCTCCCAGTGTTCACGCCGGGAGGAGGGCAGTCGCGGACCTCGACCCGGCCGTACGGCCTTGGTCGAAGGTCTCGCTCGCCTCGGAGTCCGAGGCCGTGCGGCCGGGTCCGGTCTCGGCGAGCCGAGGGAGGACCAGTATGTCGACCGCAGCGTTGGGAGCTACTCCCCTTCTGCGCTGGCAAGTGTACGCGCGGACCCGTCGCGGCGGCGACGGGTCCGGGGCGTGACGTGCGCCGCGCCGGTAAGGCAGCGGCGGTGGAGGCGGTCGCCTTGTCGGCGTTCGGTTCCGGGGCCCGGTCTTTGAAGAGGCGGCGGAGGGTGAGGGGCCCGGCGAAGGCCGCGAACGCGGCGAGGACGGTGGGGACGAGGAGCCCGGTCGTGATGGTGGTGGCCTCGGCGATGTACCCGATCGCGGCGGGGCCGATGAGGAGCCCGGCGGAGCCGGACATGGAGATGAGCGCGACGTTGGAGGGCGTGCCGCCGGCTTGCCCGATGGCGCTGAAGAGGACGGGGACGATGATGGCGATGCCGCTGCCGGCGAGGAGCCACCCGGCCCAGGCGAGGGGCAGGCCGCCGGAGGTGTCGGCGAGGAGGACGAGGACGTACCCGGCGAAGGCGACGGTGCCGGCCCACAGGAGGGTCCGGCCGGGGCCGAGTTTCGCGCGGATGGGGTCGCCGAAGAGCCGGAAGACGGTCATGGCGACGGCGAAGACGGTGTACGAGAGGGGCGCGAGCGCGGCGTCGGCGCCGAGTGCGTTGGCGGCGTGGAGGTTCGCCCAGTCGATCGCACCGGACTCGATGAGGTGCCCGCCGAGGCCGAGGACGAACAGCGCGGCGAGGAGCAGCGCGCCGATGCGGCGGACGGGGGCTCCGCTGCTGCCGCCGGAGTTGTCTCGACCCGGTGGCGGCAGCAGCGGACGTGTGAAGGCGGCCATGGCGACCGCGCTGGCGAGGGCGACGGCGACGAGGACGCCTTCGCCGCCGAAGCCGATGCCGAGGGCGAGGGCCGTGACGGCGCCGGCGAGGGCGCTGCCGAGGCTCCAGAGGCCGTGGAACGCGGAGATGATGGGGCGCCCGTAGCGCTGCTCGAGCTCGACCGAGTGGGCGTTGATGCCGACCTCGATGAAGCCGACGCCGATGCCGTAGAGCGCGGCGGCGGCGAGGAGCGTCGTGTAGTTCGGGGCGAGGGCGGGCGCGATGAGCACCAGCTGGGTGGCCGGGGCGGTCCACAGGAGCAGCTTGCGGCTGGTCACGCGGTCGGCGATGCGGCCGGCGACGACCATTGAGCCGAGGCCGACGAGCTGGATGAGCAGGAGCGCGGTGCCGAGTTTCGCTTCGCCGAGGTCGAGCCGGGCGTCGATGCCGGGCAGCGAGGCGGCCCAGGCGCCCATGACGAATCCGGAGGTGGCGAAGGCGCCGTACAGCCCGATGCGGGCGCGGCGGAGGACGAGGTCCGGGGTGTTCGTTGCGGTGGGCACAGCCGTTGGGGTCCTTGCGGTCTCGGAGGAGACGGGCCCGGTGGCGGCCCGCCCATTTTTGTTCCTGACACGAACATAACAAGGCTCCGGCGGCCCGTCAAGGATTATGTTCGAGCCGGGCACAAAAATTTCGATGCGGCTGGCATAATCCCTGCATGCCCCAGACGATGACCAGCGCCGACCTCCGGATCCGCAACCAGGTCCGGCTGCTGCGCGCCGTCCACGACGCCGCCGCGCCGTTCACCAGGGCCGAGGCCGCCCGGCTGCTCGGCATCGGCCGCAATACCGCCGCCGCCCTCGTCGGCGAACTGGAGCAGGCCCGGCTCCTCCACGAGGTCCCGGCCGCGGCAGGCGGTCGCGGGCGGCCCACGACGCTGCTCGTGCCGCATCCCGAAGGGCCCCAGGTGTTCGCGGTCGACTTCCGGGAGGACACCTGGACGCTCGCCGCCGAGCTCGAGACGGGCGAGCACGACCGCACGCCTGCGGTGTTCACCGAGATCCGCGCGGCCGTCGCGCGGCACGAGACGCCGCGGCTGGCGATGCTCGGCTTCGCGACCTCCGGTCCGATCCGGGACGGCCACCGGCTCCACATCTCGCACCTCGGCTGGGACGAGGTCGAGCTGGACTCGGTGCTCGGCGCGGGCTGGCCGCCCGCGGTGATCGACAACGACGCGCGCCTCGCGGGCCTTGCCGAATCCCGGCGGGGCGCTCTGCGGGGCATGGGCACCGCGATGCACTTCCATATCGACTTCGACATCGGCGGCACGCTGCTGCTCGCCGGGGACGCGCAGCGCGGGGGGCACAACATCGCCGGCGAGTTCGGGCACATGCCGCTCACCGGGTCCACTCTGGAGTGCATGTGCGGGGTGCGCGGGTGCTGGAGCCTGGACGTCGGGGCCAACGCGCTCGTGCGGCGCTTCGGGAAGCAGCCGGGTTACGGCACGGGACGCGAACTGGCGCAGGCGATCCTGCGCCGCGCCGAGGACGGCGAGCCGGAGGCGGTGGCGGCGCTGGACGACAACGCGGCGGCGCTCGGCAAGGGGATCGGGGCGCTCGCGAACGCGCTCGACCCGGAGGCGGTCAGCCTCTCAGGGCTCGGCGTGGACCTGATCCGGTTGCGGCGCGGGCGCATCGAGGAGGCCTGCCGCGAGCAGCTGATGGCGTTCCGCCGCGACGAACCTCCGCAGATCATGCCCGGCACGGTCGGCGCGGCGGGGCCTTTGACGGGCGCTGCCGAGATCGCCTGGGACGCCGTTCTCGACCCCGTCTGGGTGAAAGATCGGCTGTAGCGGGCTCGTACCGGCGTGTCTTGTCGGACCCCGCTGCCACGATCGCCGCAGCACCGCGTTCCCCTTTGGGTGGGTGGGGGCTCGGGAAGGAGGACCATCCCGAGCCCCCACCCTCCCAGAGGGGACCGTCAGCATCGCATCCCGCCCCGACAACAATCCGCGTCGTAACCCCGCCCCCGGCCGAACCCCACCCGAACGAGTGAAGGGCGCGCTGGGAAACGAGTGAAAGGCGGGCCGGAGCATGGGCCCGGAACGAATGAAGCGCGGGCCGAAGAACGCCCGGAACGCGTGCAGGGCGGGCCCGATCCGGGCCCGCCCTGCATACGTCTCGCCTCGCGGCGCTCGCCTCGCGGCTAGATGCCGCCCTCGAGGTGGTGGTACACCTGGTTCCAGCGGAGCTGCTGCTTGAACTCGCGCACGTTGGTGCCCTCGCCGATCGTCACCAGCTCGATGCCGGCGATCTCGGCGAAGTCCTCCAGGACCTCGCGGCCGAAGGCCTGCGTGAACGAGGTGTGGTGCGGGCCGCCGGCGGTCAGCCAGGACTCGGCGGAGACCTCCAGGTTCGGGCGGGGCTCCCAGACCGCGCGCGCGACCGGCAGGTTCGGCAGGTCCTCGTCGGGCTCGACCGCGTCGACCTCGTTGGCCACCAAGCGAAGCCGGGTGCCGAGGTCCATCATGCCGACGGTGATGCCCGCGCCCGGCGGGGCGGTGAAGACCAGGCGCACCGGGTCCTCCTTGCCGCCGATCCCGAGCGGGTGGATCTCCGCCTTCGGCTTCTCGGCCGCGATCGTCGGGCACACCTCGAGCATGTGCGCGCCGAGGATCTGCGGGGACTCCGCGCCCAGGTTGTAGGTGTAGTCCTCCATGAAGGACGTACCGCCCTCGAGGCCCGTGGCCATGACCTTCATGAGGCGCACCAGGATCGAGGTCTTCCAGTCGCCCTCGCCGCCGAAGCCGTAGCCATCGGCCATGAGGCGCTGCACCGCGATGCCCGGCAGCTGCTTGAGCGAGCCCAGGTCCTCGAACGTGTCCGTGAACGCCTTCGCGCCGTGCTCCTCCAGCACCGAGCGCAGCGCCAGTTCGATGCGGGCGGCATCGCGCAGCGACTCGTGCCGCTCGCCGCCGACCCGCAGCTCGGGCACCACGTCATAAGCGGTCTCGTACTCGGCGACGAGGCCGTCCACGGCCTTGTCGTCGATCTCCTCGACCCGCGCGGTCAGCTCGTTGATGCCGTAGGTGTTGACCTCGACGCCCAGCTTGATCTGCGCCTCGACCTTGTCGCCCTCGGTCACGCCCACATAGCGCATGTTGTCGCCGAAGCGGACCAGCTTGAGGTTCTGGACCTCGTTCCAGCCCAGGGCCGCGCGCGACCAGTCGCCGATGCGCGCCTGGACCTTCTCGTCGCCCCAGTGCCCCACGATCGTCTTGCGGCGGTGGCGCAGGCGCGTCAGCATGTACCCGAACTCGCGGTCGCCGTGGGCGGCCTGGTTCAGGTTCATGAAGTCCATGTCGATGTCGGCCCACGGCAGGTCCCGGTTGTGCTGCGTGTGCAGGTGCAGCAGCGGCTTCTGCAGCACGCCGAGCCCGGAGATCCACATCTTCGACGGCGAGAACGTGTGCATCCAGGCGACCACGCCGATGCACTCGTCGGCGGCGTTCGCCTCCAGCAGGACCCGCTTGATCTCGTCGGGGGTGGTCAGCACCGGCTTGGCGACGACCTTGACGGGGATCGCGGACGCGCCGTCGAGCCCGGCCACGATCTCCGCCGAGTTCTCGGCGACCTGCTCGATGGCCTCGGGCCCGTACAGGTGCTGGCTGCCGGTGACGAACCAGAGTTCCTTAGTTTCCATTGCTTTACTGCTCCTTGGAGGACGGCTGCTGGCCGTAGACGTTCTGGTAGCGGTCGTAGAGCTTGTCGATGTCCGCTTGAGGGATCGGGACCGGCTCGCCGAGCTGGCGCGAGATGTGGACGGTGCGCGCCACGTCCTCGGCCATGACGGCCGCCTTCACGGCGGCCTTCGGGTCCTTGCCGATGGTGAACACGCCGTGGTTCTGCATGATGACCGCCGGGGAGCGGTGGCCCTGCAGGGTCTCGACGATGCCCTTGCCGATCGCGTCGGAGCCGATGCGCGCGAACGGGCCCAGCGGGATCTCCCCGCCGAACTCGTCGGCCATCGCCGTGATCACGCACGGGATCGGCTCGGCGCGCGCGGCCCACGCGGTCGCGTACGGGCTGTGCGTGTGGACCACGCCGCCGACCTCGGGCATCCGCTGGTAGACCACGTTGTGGCTCTCCGCGTCCGAGGACGGCGCGAGCTCGCCGTCGAGGATCTTGCCCTCGAGGTCGGTGACGACCATCAGCTCGGGCACGAGGTCGTCATAGGAGACGCCGCTCGGCTTGATGACGATGAGGTCGGTGCCCGGGACGCGGCCCGAGACGTTGCCGCTGGTCCAGGTCACCAGGCCCCAGCGCAGGAGCTCGGCGTGCAGGTTGCAGACCTTGACCTTCATCTCCTCGACGGCCGGAGTCGTCTTGAAACTCATTTCGTTGCCTCCGTGGCGATCTTGTGCAGCGTGTGCAGTGCGCGGGAACCGCCGCGGCCGAAGTGGTCGTGCAGCTCCTCGTAGACGGCGTACAGCTCGTCGTAGGCGTCGGCGCGGGCCTCGTCGGGGACGTACGCGTTGCGCTCGACCTTGCCCATGGCCTCGGCGGCCGCGACGATGTCCGGGTAGGCGCCCGCCGCCACGGCGGCGTGGATCGCCGAACCCAGAGCCGGGCCCTGCTGGGAGGTGAGGACCGTGATCGGCATGCGCAGCACGTCGGAGTAGGTCTGCATGAGCCACTTGTTCTTCAGCAGGCCGCCGGCGGCCACGAACTCCTCGATCGGGACGCCCGCCTTGACGAGGGTCTCGACGATCATCCGGGTGCCGAACGCGGTGGCCTCCACCAGCGCCCGGTAGATGTCCTCGGGCTTGGTCTGCAGGCCCAGGCCGAGGATCACGCCGTGCAGGTCGTGGTCGACGAGGACGGAGCGGTTCCCCGAGTGCCAGTCGAGCGCGACGAGGCCGTGCTGGCCGACCGCCTGGCCCTCGGCGAGCTCGGTCAGGTACTGGTGGATCGAGATCCCGCGCTCGTCGGCCGCGGCGGTGTACTCGCCGGGGACGCCGTTCTTGGTGAACCAGGCGAAGATGTCGCCGACGCCGGACTGGCCGGCCTCGTAGCCCCACAGGCCCTTGGTGATGCCGTCGCGGACCACGCCGCACATGCCGGGGGCCTCGGTCAGGTTCTCGCCGTTGACGACGTGGCAGGTGCTGGTGCCCATGATGGCGACCATCTGGCCGGGGCCGACGGCCTTCGCGGAGGCGGCGGTGACGTGCGCGTCGACGTTGCCGGCGGCGATCACGGTGCCGGCGTTCAGGCCGGTCCACTCGGCGGCCTGCGCGGTGAGCTCGCCGGCCTTGTCGCCGAGCGGCAGGAGCGGATGCTCCATCTTGGCGTTGAAGTCGGCGAAGTCGGGGTTGAGGGCGGCCAGGTACTCGCGCGAGGGGCGCTCGCCGTCCTGCACGATGCCCTTGTAGCCGGCGGTGCAGGAGTTGCGGGTCTCCTCGCCGCACAGCTGCCACACGATCCAGTCGGCCGCTTCGATCCAGCGCTCGGCGCGGTCGTAGACCTCGCGGTCCTCCTCGAGGAGCTGCAGGCCCTTGGCGTAGGCCCACTCCGAGGAGATCTTGCCGCCGTATCGCGGCAGCCAGGACTCGCCGCGCTCGGCGGCGACGGCGTTGATGCGGTCGGCCTGGCCCTGCGCGGCGTGGTGCTTCCACAGCTTGGGCCACGCGTGCGGGCGGTCCTTGAGGTCGTCCAGCTCGCACAGCGGGGTGCCGTCGGCGGTGGTCGGCAGGATCGTGCACGCGGTGAAGTCCGTGGCGACGCCGACCACCTGGTCGGCGCTCACGCCGGCGGCGGCCAGCGCGGCCGGCACGGCGTTGCGGAGCACGTCGACCCAGTCCTTGGGCGACTGGAGCGCCCAGCTGCGGCCGAGGCGGACGCCGGAGCCCGGGAGGGCCTCCTCGATGGCGCCGTGCTCGTAGACGTGCTCGGCGCTGGCAAGCTCGCGGCCATCGGCAACCGACGCGACGACGACCCGGCCTGACAGGGTGCCGAAGTCGATCCCGATAGCAACGGCATCGTTGTCGCTGCCGGTCATGGCGCCTCCTTGGGGGTGCTCGTTTTCGACTCGTTCGTCGAGGTCTTCAAGTGAAAAGTGACCGCTCACATGCAGCTGTTCCACCGCGTGAGGGTGGCAAGGCAAGGATTGGATCCCCAACAACCTAACGCATTCGCACGTCGGGTACCAGCAGCGGTCCGATGATCGGGAGCCCGAACCGGAAATACCGGATCGATTCCGGCGCACCTCAAAGGGTGGGTGGGCCCCGAGTGTGATCGAGGTCCCTCGATGGGTGGCGCTCGCCGTACGTTGTACGGCGAATTGCCGGACCTCGCACATTGCGCGGAGGCAATTGTACGGCGTACAACGTACAACGTACGCCATACCAGGTACCGCGAAATTATACCCCGTACGCCGTACGGGATTACTCGCGATCGGCGGCGGGTATTCGCAGCTCCGGAACCGGCCGAGCCGCGGCCGGGTGCAGCGGAAGGGGAGGACCGATGAGCAAGCCGGGACAGCAGCAGCAGCCTCCGGGGCAGACCGAGGAGATGACCCCGAAGCCGAAGGACAGCATGGAGGGGTACCAGGGAAGCGGCCTCCTGAAGGACCGCCGGGCCCTCATCACCGGCGGGGACTCCGGTATCGGCCGTGCCGTCGCGATCGCGTTCGCTAAGGAGGGCGCCGACGTAGCGATCGCCTACCTCGAGGAGCACGAGGACGCCGAGCGCACCGCGGAGCTGGTCAAGGCCGAGGACCGCCAGTGCGTGCTGCTCCCGGGGGACCTCGCGGACCGCGACCACTGCACTGCGGTGGTCGACGACACGGTGAAGGCGCTCGGCGGGCTCGACCTGCTGGTGAACAACATCGCGACGCAGACCCCGGTCGAGCGGCCGGAGGACATCAGCGACGAGCAGTGGGAGCACACGTTCAACGTGAACATGCACAGCTTCCACCGCGTGACCAGGGCGGCGCTGCCGCACATGGGCGAGGGGGACGCGATCGTCAACTGCGCCTCCGTGAACGGGTTGCGCGGCAACAAGACCCTCATCGACTACTCGGCGACGAAGGGCGCGATCATCGCGTGGACGTACTCGATGGCGCAGGCGCTCGCACCGCGCGGCATCCGCGTCAACTGCGTCGCGCCGGGCCCGGTGTGGACGCCGCTCATCCCGTCCACGCTGCCGGAGGACCACGTGGAGGGCTTCGGCGACCAGGTGCCGCTGGGCCGCCCGGCCGAGCCGGACGAGCTCGCGCCCTCGTTCGTGTTCCTCGCCGCCAACCGCATGTCGTCGTTCATCACCGGCGAGGTCATCGCGGCCCTGGGCGGCGAGACCATGCCAGGCTGAGCGACTCACGGGCAACGTGCCGCGGCCGATTTCGGCCGCGGCACGTTTGCGCATGTCGACGCCGCTCCCCCGCAAACTGTCGTACCCGCATGTCAGGGTTAGTACCGGGGGCCCATCGATGTCCGATTTGCCGGGACCCTCCGCTCACGTTCAGCCGCAGCCGAACCGGCGTTCAGCTCCGTTGTACCCGCATTTCAGCGTGAGCCTCGAATCCGCCGTTGGCGTTGCTTGCGAGCCGTAAATTTGCGGAGGTGACCGGCTTGCCGGGACCCCTCCGCTCACCCTCGCTAACCGCCCCCGCCCCGCGCAAAGGCGGAGCGGCGGGCCATGGCCCGCCGCTCCGCTGCTCTGCGCGTCGCCTCAGTGGGCGAGGCGGCGCATCACCTTCTTGCGCTGCTTCTGCACCGTGGTCGCGGCCGAGCCGAAGGCGTCCTTCGCCGCGGCCCAGCGCTTGCGCGAGGCCTGGCGGGCCGCCTTGCGGCGCATCTCGGTCGCCTTCATCGCCGCGCGCGCCGCGTCGCGCGCGGCCTTGGAGGTCCTGCGCTGGTCGCGGATGACATGCACCCCGACCACCGCGGCGGCCGCGGCGCCCGTAGCGGCGACGACCACCGTCAACGGGTGGCGGCGCATCGGCGCGAACGGCCCGTGCGCGTGCGCCGCGTCCGGGTCGAACCCGAGCTTCGACCGCAGCTCCAGCACGGAGTCGTTGACCCGTTCACGGGTCCGCTCGGCGTCCTTCTCCAAGTCCGCTGTGGACTTGTGCTGGTCCGCCTCAGCGTCCTGAAGGGCCCATTCCTGCTGTCGCACCATGTCCTCCCCATCGGGCTGCTCGTCCTCCGGCTGGTAGGGCATGCCCACCGCCGGAGGCGGCGCGAGCCCTACGCCGGGCGGGACGGCCGCACTCGGCGGCACCGTCCAACCGGTCATCGGTCCATCCTCCCTCGCAGGGCCCGGGCGTCTTCCCGGGCGTGCTCCATCGTCTCGTCGGGTACCGGCGGCATGGCGTCGCGGATCTTGGCGCGTCCCACCATCGCGAAGATCCCCGCGACCGCCAGGAGCAGCACGCCCATCACGAGCGCGGCCAACCACGCCGGCCACACCAGCGCGAGCGCGATGCCCGCCGCGAGGGCCAGCGCCGCCCCGCCGTAGATCGCGACGACGCCGGCCAGGGCGAACATGCCGCCGCCGAACGCGCCCCGCTTGGCCTTGTCGCCGATCTCGCGCGCGGCCAGTTGGGCTTCGACGCGGGCCAGGTGCGCCACCTGGGAGGTCAGGTCGCCGACGATCGCGCCGACCGAGCGGTCCTGCTCCTCCCAGTCGCGGCGTCCCCAGCCGCGGCGCCCGTGCGCGGTGCGCTCGCGGGTGTCGCGGTCGGCTTCGGCCCAGTCGCCGCCGTGCTCGCGCTCGGCGGCGCGGATGGCCTGCGCCTCGGGGTCGTGTCGGACCTCCATGTCCTCACCTCTCTCCGCCGGGCTCAGGAGCGCTTGTCGACGGCGCGTTGGAGCTCGGCTTTGTTCATCTTGGATCGGCCTTCGATGTTCTTGCGCCGGGCCTCCTGGTAGAGCTGCTCCTTGGTGCGGCCCTTGGGTCCGGAGTGCGAACGCTTCCCGCCCCGCTTCGAGGACGACATGTCCTTGGTGGAAGTGCGGCTGGCCGTCTTGGTCTTGCCCTTGCGGGCGCGTTCCTTGTTGACGGTGCGCGCTGCCATCTCCTCGGCGCGGTCGTCGCTCATGCCACGATCCTCCGCCTGGTCCCGGATGTGCTTGTACTGGCGTTCTTCCTTCTTGCTCCACTCTTTCGGCATGATGCCCTCACCTCCACGGTGTCCGGTTTCAGCCAGGTGCGATGCGCTTCGGGTTCCCCCGCCCGGCTGGAGGAAACCTCGCCTGCGCGGAGGCGGTGCTGGTCGGGACGGGTGCATACTCTTGTGGCCTGGGGGTAGCCCTTTCCGGCAAGCCGTGCTTGCAGGGCGACTCCCGCAGGCCGGCGCGGTTGTAGAGGGCTGCCGCGGCGGGCCGGCGGAGCACCGATGAGAGCGGCGCCTCGGGAATCCGTCCCGAGGCGCCGTTCCGTGCGCGCGGTCAGCGGGCCGCGCCGCGGTTGGTCTCGCCGAAGTCGCCTTCGCCCCGGGCCTCGCTCTCCTTGGGGAGCTTGGTGTGCAGGACGAGGCCGAGCGCGATCATGACGAGCCCGATGCCGAGGTGCAGCAGGTCGATCGTCCAGTTCGTCGGCATGAAGTCGAGTGCGCTCGAGTCGGCCACGATGAGGCCGTAGAGGCCCAGGAGCGCGAAGAACGCGCCGACGCCGAGGAGGTAGGCGCGCGAGGCGGCGACCATCCAGCCCATGATGAGGCCGAGGACGCCGAGCACGAGGTGGACGAGGTTGGACAGGACCGAGACCTCGAAGACGCCGAAGAGCTCGGCGGTGGTGTCGTTGCCCGCGAAGCTGATCCCCGAGAAGCCCGGGGTGAAGACCGGCACGAAGCCCATGACGCCGAGCAGGAGGAGCACCCACCCCGCGGCCGTCGCTCCCTGCTGGACCGCGGTCGTGCGCCGCCGTTCGGCCTCCCACCAGTGGTGTCCGGTGGTGGACATCGGTTGCGAGTTCATCGTTCGCCCTCCTTCGCCCGGTGTGCGAAGCGCGCCGCCCGCCCGCCTATGGGCATCAGGCGAGGCGGCGCGCCACGGGGTCCGTGCGGACCCGCAGTGCCGGGGTACCCGCGAGCGCCGCCGCGACACCCCGGTTTCACGGCGGCGGGCACGGGTAGCCAAGGCGTCCAGGCACCTAGACTCTGGAGGAGCCGTGAGCGTCATCGAGGCCCGCACCAGCGACATCGCCGAACTCGGGCAGCAGCTGCGCGTCGACGCGGTACGCGCGTCGGCCCGCGCCGGGTCGGGGCACCCCACTTCGTCGATGTCGGCCGCCGACCTCATGGCGGGCCTGTTGACCGGGCACCTGCACTACGACTTCGACCACCCGCACCTGCCGGGGAACGACCGGCTGGTGTTCTCCAAGGGGCACGCGTCGCCGCTGCTGTACGCGATGCTGCACGCGGCCGGCGCGATCGACGAGGAGCGCCTGCTGACCTACCGCCGGCTCGGCTCCGAGCTGGAGGGTCACCCGACCCCGCGCCTGCCGTGGGTGGACGTGGCGACCGGGTCCCTCGGGCAGGGGCTCCCGATCGGCGTCGGCATGGCGCTGGGCGCGCGCCTGTCGGGTTCGCCCGCGCGCGTGTGGGTGCTGTGCGGGGACGGCGAGATCGCGGAGGGCTCCATGTGGGAGGCGTTCGCGGCCGCCGCGGACTTCGGCCTGGGGAACCTGTGCGCGATCGTGGACGTGAACCGGCTGGGCCAGACGGGGCCGACCCGCTACGAGTGGGACACGGCGGCGTACGCCGCGCAGATCGGCGGGTTCGGCTGGCACACCGTGGAGATCGACGGGCACGACCCGGTCGCGATCGACAAGGCGTACGCCGAGGCCGCACGCCAGGACGTGCCCACGGCGATCCTGGCGAAGACCCGCAAGGGCAAGGGCGTGGCCGCCGCGGAGGACAGGGAGGGCCTGCACGGCAAGCCGCTGGCCGAGTCGGAGAAGGCCGTCGTGGAGCTCGGGGGCGTGCGCGAGTCGCTCGTCCGCGTGAGCCCGCCGCGGTCGCGCGAACCGCGGCGCACGCAACCGTCGCAGCCGATGGCGTACCCGTCGTTCTCGGTGGGGAGCAGCGCCGCGACCAGGGACGGCTTCGGGGCGGCCATCGAGGCGCTGGGCGAGGCGAATCCGGACGTGGTGGTCGTCGACGGCGAGGTCGCCGACTCGACCCGCACGGCCGCGTTCAAGAAGGCGTTCCCGAACCGCTTCTTCGAGTGCTACATCGCCGAGCAGCAGATGATCGCCGCGGCGGTGGGACTGCAGTCGCAGGGCTGGATCCCGTACGCCTCGACGTTCGCCGCGTTCCTGACGCGCGCCCACGACTTCCTGCGCATGGCCGCGATCGGCGGCGCCGACCTGCGCGTCGTCGGCTCCCACGCGGGCGTGTCGATCGGCGCGGACGGGCCGAGTCAGATGGGCTTGGAGGACCTCGCGATGTTCCGGGCGCTGTGGCGCAGCGTGGTCCTGTACCCGTGCGACGCGAACCAGGCCGCGCACCTGACCGCGACCATGGCCGACCTGCCCGGCATCAGCTACCTGCGCACCACCCGCGCCGCGACGCCGGTGATCTACCGGGGCGACGAGCTCTTCCCGGTGGGCGGCAGCCGGACCCTGGTCGGCTCGGCGCACGACAGGGCCGTGATCGTCGCGGCCGGGATCACCGTCTCCGAGAGCCTCGGCGCGGCCGAGCGCCTCGCCGACGAGGGCATCCCGGTGCGCGTCATCGACGCCTACTCGATCAAACCGCTCGATGCGGCCACCATCCGCCAGGCCGCCGCGGACACCGGCCGCGTCCTGACGGTCGAAGACCACTGGCCGGTCGGCGGCCTGGGCGACGCCGTCCTCGACGCCGTGGCCGGACAGGTCCCCGATGTCCGCTTCCACAAGCTGGCCGTGCGCGGCATGCCCGGTTCGGCCGGGCCGGCCGAGCAGATGGCCGCGGCCGGGATCGACTCGGCCGCGATCGTGCGGGCCACGCAGCGGCTCGTGGCCTGAGGCCGGGAACCCGCAAAACGCCGCAAGGAAGAACAACGCGAACGATACTCGTGACAACGGCTCAACGAATACGGGTCTAGAAACAGACTAGAAACGGAGACGAGCAGCATGGCAACCGCACGCGACCTCATGCACACCGGGTGCACCTGCGTCAAGAGCAACGACACCGCCGCCAACGCCGCCAGAATGATGGCCGAGCTCGACGTCGGCTCGATGCCGATCTGCGGCGCGGACGACGACAAGCTCCACGGCATGGTCACCGACCGGGACCTGGTCCTCCAGGTCATGGCGAAGGGCCACGACCCTGAGACCTTCACGGTCGACCAGCTGCCGCAGGGCCACCTCATCCTCGCCGACGCGAACGAGGACGTCGACAACACCATGGCGAAGATGAAGGAGCACCAGATCAACCGGCTTCCGGTGATCGACCAGGGCCGCCTCGTCGGCATCATCTCGATCGGGGACATCGCCAACCGCATGCCCGAATCGGTGACCGGCGACGTCGTGGGCTCCATCAAGGCCTGACCTAAGACCCCGGGGAACACCTGGGGCGCAAGACCACAGGGGGTGGAAGCGGGGCCGCGGGGGGGGGCCCGGGGGCCGCGGCGTGGGGCCCGGGCGGGGGGGCCGGGGG
>NZ_JAPZVR010000002.1:389717-390670 GCF_027622855.1 Glycomyces algeriensis
CTACCCCCCCGGGGAACCCCGGGGCCGCACGCCCACAGGGGGGGGACCCGCCGCCGCGGCGAGAGCCGCGGCGGCGCCTTACTGCGCGCTGCGGGGGTTCGCCGAGGCAAGCGCGGGTACCCATTGATCCGGAGCGATTGCACAATGGAGGACCGATGCCGGAGACCGAGACGGACACCGACCTGATCGATGTCATCATCCAGGACCACCGCCGGTTCCAGGCCGTGTTCGCCGAGCTCGAGGACACGACCGGCGACACCGCATTCCGCAAGGACCTCGCCGACCACGTCATCGCCGAGATCGTCCGCCACGGCGTCGCCGAAGAGCAGTTCGTGTACCCGGCCGCCCGCTCCCGCCTCCCCGACGGCGACGAGATCGTCGAGCACGAGATCGAAGAGCACGCGGAGGCCGAGCAGGACATGAAGGAGCTCGAAGGACTCGGGCCGGAGGACCCGCGCTTCGAAGAGCTCCTCGCGAAGATGATCAAGGACGTGCGCCACCACCTGGACGAGGAGGAGCAGCACCTCCTCCCTCGCCTGCGCGAGGCCTGCGACCGGGAGGAGCTCCAGGACCTCGGGTTCAAGGTGCTCGCCGCCAAGGAGTTCGCGCCCACCCGGCCGCACCCCCACGCCCCGGACACGCCCCCGGGCAACCTCGTCCTCGGCCCCGGCATCGGCTTCATCGACAAGATCCGGGACGCACTGAGCCACCGCGACGTCTGAGCACTCGCGCAGTCTGAGCGGCGGAGAGCGCGGCGAGGTCGGGGCGACGAGCCGCCGGCGACCCTCGAAGGCCGAGCCGCCACGACCCCCAGCATCGCGCAGCGACATGGCGGTCGCCCTGCACCGCAAGGGAACGACGTGGAATAGCGCAGAAGACCGGAAGCGGGGGGGGGGGGGGGGGGGCGGGGGCGGGGGGGGGGGGGGGGGTGTGGGGGGGGGGGGGGGGGGGGG
>NZ_JAPZVR010000002.1:390680-659786 GCF_027622855.1 Glycomyces algeriensis
GCCGGGCACCGCATGGTCCCGAGGTGCAATCGCCCACAAGACGGGAAGCGGCGGGCCTCTCGGCCCGCCGCTCCGGCGTGGTGCTCCAATTGTGGGACGGCGCCTTAACGGGCGGCCTGGTCCAGTCCGTCGCGCAGATCCTCCAGCGTGCGGTGGAGGAGCCGGGAGACGTGCATCTGCGAGATGCCCACCTCTTCGGCGATCTGCGTCTGCGTCATGTCGCCGTAGTACCGCAACGCCAGGATCTTGCGCTCCCGCTGCGGGAGCTCCTGGATGAGCGGCACCAGCGACTCGTGGTTCTCCACGAGTTCGAGCGCGGCGTCCTCCTCGCCGACCGACTCGGCGAGCGTCGCGCGCTCCCCGTCGGCGTACGGCGGCTCGTCGAGCGAGACCGCCCGGTAGGCCTGCCGTGCCTCGTAGCCTTCCTGCACCTCGGCGACGGTGATGTCGAGATGCTCGGCCACTTCCTCGTCCGTCGGCGGCCGGCCGAGCCGCTGCGAGAGCTCGCCGCCGGCCTGGTTGAGCGAGATCCGCAGCTCCTGCAGCCGGCGCGGAACGCGCATCGGCCAGCTGGTGTCGCGGAAGTGCCGTCGCACCTCGCCCATCACCGTGGGCACCGCATAAGAGAGGAAGTCCGCCCCCTGGTCGGGGTCGAAGCGGTCCACGGCGTGGATGAGGCCCACGGAAGCGACCTGAACGAGGTCGTCCTTCGCGATGCCCTTGCCCGAGAACCGCTGCGCGATGTGCTCCGCCAGGGGTAGGTGGCCGGTGACCAGTTGATCCCGCACGTCTTGCCGACGCGGGTCGTCCTCGTCAAGGGAGGCCAGCTCCCGAAACAGCGGCGCCAGGTGCCCGTACTCGTCGGAACCCTTGCGCTTGCCTTCTGATCGTTTGTCCGCCATGCGATCGCCCTCCAGTCCTTATGGACATCGGTTGAAGCATGTTGCCCGTTCAGGGGGCCTGTCGCTTCTCATTGTAAGTCTCAGTGCGAGCCTGGGGCAAGAATAAAAGAGGTAAATTTCGGATTATAAGGCTCTTAAGGGACTTTAGGGACACTCATCCCATATTTCATTGTTACTGCGCGGTTGGGTACCCTGCCGCCAACAACCCGAAACCACCTCATGTGCCGATCGTCACCGGAAGCAGCAACACGGCCGGTCCGGCACCGGAACGGTCAGAGACCGGTGGTCTCGCGGTACTCGCCCCACTCCACCCGCAGCACCCCGCAGATCTCCCCCAGGGTCGCCTCCGCGCGGGCCGCCGCCAGGATCGGCTCGATGAGGTTCGCCGTGCCCTTCGCGGCCGCCTGGATCTCGGCCAGCGCGCGATCGACGGCGGCGTTGTCGCGTCCGGCGCGGCGGCGCGCGAGCACGGCGTTCTGCTCCCGTTCGACGTCGCCGGAGATGCGGAGGATCTCCAGGTCGGGGGTGACGGTGTCGTGGAGCTCGGTGACGCCGACGATGTGCTTGGTGCCGTCCTCGAGCTGCTGCTGGTAGGTGAAGGCGGCCTCGGCGATCTCGGCGTTGAACCAGCCGTCCTCGATGCCCTGCAGGATGCCGGAGGTGACGGGGCCGATCTCGTGGCGCGGGGCGCCCTCACTGGAGGCGTCGGAATTCATGGCGTCCAAGGCGGCCGTGGCCGGGTCCGCGCCGCGCCCGGCGGAGTCGGCCATGGGCGCAGTGCCGCCGAGGGCGAGGATCTGCAGGAAGATCTTCTCGGCTTCGGCTTCGATCTTGTCGGTGAGGGCCTCGACGTACCAGGAGCCGCCGAGCGGGTCGGCGACGTTGAGGACGCCGGTCTCGTCGCGAAGCACGGACTGGGTGCGCAGGGCGATCTCGGCGGACTGGTCGGTGGGGAGGGCGAGGGTCTCGTCTAGGGCGTTGGTGTGCAGGGAGTTCGTGCCGCCCATGATGGCCGCGAGGGCTTCGACGGCGGTGCGCACGACGTTGTTGTAGGGCTGCTGGGCGGTGAGGGAGACGCCGGCGGTCTGGGTGTGGAAGCGGAGCCACTGGGCGCGGTCGGTCTTGGCGCCGTACACGTCGCGGAGCCAGCGGGCCCAGATGCGGCGGGCGGCGCGGAACTTGGCGATCTCCTCGAAGAAGTCGATGTGCGCGTCGAAGAAGAAGGAGAGGCCGGGGGCGAAGCGGTCGACGTCGAGGCCGCGCGAGAGGCCGAGTTCCACATAGGAGAATCCGTCGGCGAGGGTGAACGCGAGTTCCTGCGCGGCAGTGGATCCGGCCTCGCGGATGTGGTACCCGGAGACCGAGAGCGGCTTGTAGCGCGGGATGTTCTCGGCGCAGTAGGCCATGAGGTCGCCGATGAGGCGCAGGTGCGGCTCGGGCGGGAACAGCCACTCCTTCTGGGCGATGTACTCCTTGTGGATGTCCGTCTGGAGCGTGCCGTCCAGTGTGGAGATGTCGACGCCCTGGCGCTCGGCGGCGGCGAGGTACATGCAGAAGATCGGGATCGCGGGCCCGGAGATGGTCATCGAGGTGGTGACGCCGCCGAGGTCGATGCCGGCGAAGAGGCGGTCCATGTCGGCGGTGGAGTCGATCGCGACGCCGCAGTGGCCGACCTCGCCGAGGGAGGCGGACTCGTCGGAGTCGCGGCCCATCAGGGTGGGCATGTCGAACGCGACGGAGAGGCCCCCGCCGCCCGCTTTGAGGAGCATCTTGTAGCGGGCGTTGGTCTGCTCGGCGTTGCCGAAACCGGCGAACTGGCGGATCGTCCAGGGGCGGCCGCGGTAGCCGGTGGGGTAGAGCCCGCGGGTGAAGGGGAACTCGCCGGGCCAGCCGATGCGTTCCATGCGGGGGTCGGCCACGCCTTCGGGCGGGCCGTAGACCGGTTCGGTCTCGAGCCCCGAGAGGGTCGTGAAGTCGGCCTCCCGTCGGGCGGCGGCCGCATAGCGCTTGGCCCAGCGCGCCCGGCCTTCGTCGATCTGGTCAGCGTCCACGGTGACACCCCATTTTCGGTCGTTCCTGCCGCGCCGGTCCCGCCGTCGCCGCCGGCTCGTGGCCTGCGAACGCCGATGCGACCGCTTCGGCGAGCCCCGGTCAGGCTCAAGGCCCATACTACTGAACGATCGTTCAGGCGCACAGGAGCGCGGCCCTCGGATCATCGCATGCGGACCGGGAGTGCCAGTGCAAATCGGGGACCCCGGGTTCCCCCGGTTTCGGCAAGGCTTTGGACCTTCCACGGGCGCTGCCCATGGCCCCGGAAGGGTGCGCCGCAAAGCGAAGCGCGGTCGCGTCAGTCGATGTCGCGCCAGGCGCGGAAGCCCTCGAGTTCCACGGCGACGATCTGGCCGGGGTGGAAGAGGCCGCTCACGATCACGACGGTGGCCGTGGGGCGGACGACGCCGAAGAACTCGCCGTGGACCCGGCCCACCGGGTCGGCGTGGACCGGGTCGGTGACGTACAGGCGGGAGCGCACCACGTCCGAGACGCCCGCACCGGCGTGGACCATCGCGTCCAGGGCCGTGCGGAAGGCCTCGCGGGCCTGCCCGGCGGCGTCGCCCTTCAGATGCGGACGCGCCTCGACGTCGGCAGTGCAGGCGCTGGTGAGGACCAAGGGCCCCACCGCGACCGCCCGCGAATAACCGTAGAGCTGCGCCCACGGCCCGGTCTCCGGTACACGTTCGACCAATGCCATGCGCGCCTCCCCTGTGGTTACAGTCCCTTCAACAGGTTCAACGCCTCAGCGACCGTGAAGTTACGCTCATACAGCGCCGTTCCGACAATGGCACCCTCGACGCCGATACCGGTCAGGCCGGCCAGCGCGCGCAGGTCGTCGAGCGAGGAGACGCCGCCCGAGGCGATCACGGGCTTGTCCGTGGCCTCGCAGACCGAGCGCAGCAGGTCCAGGTTCGGGCCCGAGAGCATCCCGTCGCTGTTCACGTCGGTGACGACGTACCGCTCGCACCCGGCGCGCTCGAGCCGCTCCAGGGTCTCGAAGAGCTCGCCGCCCTCGCGGGTCCAGCCGCGCGCCGCGAGGCGCCCGCCCTTGACGTCCAGGCCGATCGCGACCCGGTCGCCGTACTCGCCGCAGATGCGGTCGCACCACTCCGGGTTCTCCAGCGCGGCGGTGCCGATGTTGACGCGGCGGGCCCCGGAGTCCAAGGCGCGCTTCAGGGTCTCGTCGTCGCGGATGCCGCCGGAGATCTCCACCTGCATGTCCACTTTCGACACGACCTCGGCGAGCAGCCCGTGGTTCGTGCCGCGCCCGAAGGCCGCGTCGAGGTCGACCAGGTGCAGCCACTCGGAACCCTGGCGCTGCCACTCGAGGGCGGCCTCGATCGGGTCGCCGTACGCCTTGCCGGAGCCGGCGACGCCCTGCACGAGCTGGACGGCCTTGCCGCCGGTCACGTCAACGGCCGGAAGAAGCTGAAGTTCGGTCATCATTTGCCTTTCAGGAAGCCAGGTCCTTGATCCAGTTGGACAGCAGCGCGTACCCGGCGTCGCCGGACTTCTCGGGGTGGAACTGGGTGGCCGCCACCGAACCGCGCTCCACGGCGGCCACGAACGGCTCGTCGTGGGTGCAGATCGCGGCCAGCGCGCCCGGGGGCACGGCCTTGGCGGCGTAGGAGTGCACGAAGTAGAAGCGCTCCGCGGGGTCGATCCCCGCGAAGAGGCGCATGCCTGCGGCGGCTTCGACGGTGTTCCAGCCCATGTGCGGGATGCGCTGGGCCGCAAGGAGTTCGACGCGGCCTTCGAAGACGCCGACCCCGCGGGTCCGGACGCCGTGCTCGACGCCCTCCTCGAAGAGCACCTGCTCGCCGACGCAGACGCCGAGCACCGGCGCTCCGGCGGCGGCGCGCTCGCGGATCACCGCGTCGACGCCGTGCTTGAGGATGCCTTCCATGCAGGCCGCGTAGGCGCCCACGCCGGGCACGAAGAGCCCGTCGGCGCGGCGGGCCTTGTCGAGGTCGCTGGTGAGCTCGACGTCGGCCCCGGCGCGCTCCAGGGCGCGGAACGCCGAGCGGAGGTTGCCCGAGCCGTAGTCGAACAGGGCCACACTGGGTTTCGCCATGGGACTCCCCTAGCCGTAGATCAGGTAGACGCCGCCGAGGAACGCGGCCACGGCGACGACCGCGACGACGATCGCGGCGGCGTACTTCTCGTTCTTGCGCAGGCTCACCGAGCCGCCGAGGAGGATGCCGGCGACCGCCATGAGCAGGATCGGCCCGGCGTAGCTCACAGGACGCCCTTGGTGGAGGGGATGTCGGTGCCGTCGATGCGGGTGGCGTACTTCATGGCCCGCGCGAGGGCCTTGAACTGGGCCTCGATCACGTGGTGCGCGTCGGGCTTCTGGCCGGGGTTGGCGGCGCGGAGCACGGTGACGTGCAGGCAGATCCGGGCGTGGTACGCGAAGGACTCGAGGATGTGGCGGGTCATCGAGGTCGGGTAGTCCGTGCTGATCATCGGGGCGATGTCCATCGGCTCCTCGTGGACCATGTACGGGCGGCCCGAGAGGTCCACGACGGCGCGCGCGAGCACCTCGTCGAGCGGCACGGAGGCGTCGGCGAAGCGCACGACGCCGGCCTTGTCGCCCAGGGCCTCGGCGAAGGCCTGGCCGAGCGCGATGGCGGTGTCCTCCATCGTGTGGTGGGCGTCGATGTGGAGGTCGCCCTTGACGGCGATCTTGATGTCGAACCCGCCGTGCTTGCCCAGCTGGTGGAGCATGTGGTCGTAGAAGCCGACGCCGGTGGAGATGTCGACGGTCTTCTCGGTGCCGTCGAGGTCGACGTAGACGTCGACGCTGGTCTCACCGGTGGTGCGGACGATGTGCGCGGTGCGGCTCACGGTTGTTGCTCCTGCAGGTCGAACATATCGGGTCGCTGCTCCAGCGCCTGGTCGAAGGCGTCGAGCAGCGCGGTGGTCTCGTCCTCGGTCCCGGCGGTGATCCGCAGGCGGCCGGGGAGGCCGACGTCGCGGATGAGCACGCCCCGGTCGAGGATGGCGCGCCAGACGGCGGCGGCGTCGCGCAGGCCGCCGACGAGCACGAAGTTCGCGTCGGAGTCGGCGACGGGGAGCCCCTTCGCGCGCAGGTTCTTGACGATGCGGTCGCGCTGGTGCTTGAGCTCGTCCACCTCGGCCTGGAGCTGGGCGGCGCACGCGAGCGCGCCGCGCGCGGCGGCCTGCGTGATGCTCGAGAGGTGGTACGGCAGGCGCACCAGCAGCAGCTTCTCGACGAGCTCGGGGTCGGCGGCGAGGTAGCCGACGCGGGCCCCGGCGAACGCGAACGCCTTGCTCAGCGTGCGGGTGACGACGAGGCGCTTGCGCCCGGCCAGGCGGCCCAGCGCGGTCGAGCGCGGGTCGCGGGCGAACTCGGCGTAGGCCTCGTCGATGACCACGATGCCGCGGGCGGCCCCGTAGGCGGCGTCGATGACCTCGGGTTCGAGCGCGGTCCCGGTCGGGTTGTTCGGCGACACGAGGAACACCAGGTCCGGGTCGTGCGCGGCGATCGCGTCGCGCACGTACTCGGGGCTGAGCGTGTAGCCGTCCTCGCGTCCGGCGTCGATGAAGGCGGTGCCGGTGCCGCGGGCGAGCAGCGGGTGCATCGAGTAGGACGGCATGAAGCCGAGCACGGTGCGGCCCGGCCCGCCGAAGGCCTGGAGCAGCTGCTGCAGGATCTCGTTGGAGCCGTTGGCGGCCCACACGTGGTCGGCCGTGAGATCGTGCCCGAGGTAAGCGGCGAGGTCGGTGCGCAGCGCCACGGCGTCCCGGTCGGGGTAGCGGTTGAGGCCGCGCAGCTCCCGCCCGATGAACTCGGCGACCACGGCCGCCACCTCGTCGGGGATCGCGAACGCGTTCTCGTTGGTGTTCAGCTGCACCGGCACGTCGAGCTGCGGCGCACCGTACGGCGACTGCCCGCGCAGGTCCTCGCGGAGCAGGTTCTCGATCTCGCTCGCCCGCCCGTCGCCCGCCACCGCCCGAACCGGAGTGAAATCGGTACTCATCGGGCCTCGAATCTCGCGGACACGGCCTCGCCGTGCGAGGGCAGGTCCTCGGAGTTCGCGAAGGCCACCACGTCGTCGGCGACGACCTCGAGGGCCTCGCGCGTGTAGTCGATGAGGTGGACCGCGCGCAGGAACGTGTGCACGCTCAGCCCGGCCGAGTGGCGGGCGCAGCCGCCGGTCGGCAGCACGTGGTTCGAGCCGGCGCAGTAGTCGCCGAGGGAGACCGGCGAGTAGGCGCCGACGAAGATCGCCCCGGCGTTGCGGATGCGCAGGGCCACCTCGCGGGCGTCCGCGGTCTGGACCTCCAGGTGCTCGGCGGCGTAGGCGTCGGCCACGGCCACCGCCTCGTCGATGTCGGCGACGAGGATCGTCCCGGACTGCTCCCCCGCGAGGGCGGTCTGGATGCGCCCGGCGTGGCGGGTGTCGGGCACGCGCCGCGCGAGCTCGTCGTCCACCGCGTCGGCCAGGTCGGCCGAGTCGGTGATGAGGACCGAGGCGGCCGCCGGGTCGTGCTCGGCCTGGCTGATGAGGTCCACGGCCACGTGGACCGGATCGGCGGTGGCGTCCGCGATCACGGCGATCTCGGTGGTCCCGGCCTCGGCGTCGATGCCCACGAGGCCGCGCACGGCCCGCTTGGCGGCGGTGACGTAGATGTTCCCCGGGCCCGTGATCATGTCGACCGGCGCGCACTCGTCGGTGCCGTAGGCGAACATGCCGATGGCGGCCGGTCCGCCCACGCTGTACACCTCGTCGAGGCCGAGCATCCCGGCGACGGCGAGGATGCCCGGGTCGGGCAGGCCGCCGTTGTTCTTCTGGGCGGGGGACGCGAGCGCGATCGAGCCGACCCCGGCGATCTGGGCCGGGACGGCGTTCATGATCACGGAGGAGGCGAGCACAGCGAGGCCGCCGGGCGCGTACAGGCCCACGCGGCCCACCGGCAGGTACCGCTCGGTGACGGTGCCGCCGGGCGCGACCTCGGTGACGACCTCGGGGAGGCGCTGGGCCTCGTGCGCGGTGCGCACCCGGTCGATCGAGGTCTGGTAGGCGCGGCGCAGCTCGGGGTCGAGCTCCTCGACGGCGGTCTTGATCGCGCTGTCGGGGACGCGCAGGTGCTCAAGGCGCACATGGTCGAAGCGCTCGACGATCTCCACGACCGCGCTGGTGCCGCGATGCCTGATGTCGTCGATCAGCGGCTGGACCGAGCGCAGGGCCTCGTTGACGTCGAACGCCGCGCGCGGCATCAGCTCGCGCAGGGCGCGGGCCGAGTAGCCGGGTACTTCTCCTGAAAGGTCGATGCGTCTGAGCACGGTCCAAGCGTAGTTGCCCGGCTTTCCAGGTCAAAAGGCATACCGCTATTCGGGAGCGTCCGTTCGAAGACTGGGCCGACGTGACCAGCCCGCGCAGACGGTGTAAGTGAAGGTCGCGGCGAGGGCCATGACCGCCAGGGCCCCGAGCTGGAGCGAGTCCAGGGCCGTTGTGAGGTTGCCGACCTTCAGCGCCGCCCACGCCGCGGCGGGGTCGAGCTCGACGAACAGGACCGACGGCGGGCGCCACACGTGGGCGCCCACGGGGGCGCGCTCGACCGAGTCCCAGAACTGCTGCCACTCCTTCGCGCCGATCTTCCACGCCACCACCTGGCAGCCGATCGAGCCGATGACCAGGCCGAGCAGCAGCAGCGGGCCGCGCCGCTCGCGCATCGCGGCCCACGCGAAGGCCGCCGCGAGGATGCCCAGGACCAGGCCGATCCCGGCGAACGCCAGGTCGCCTTCGACGTAACCGCTCGGGTAGGTCTCGATCGAGGCCCAGCCGCCCTCGAGCACCTCGAACTCCACGCGCGGGGTGGCCACCTGCCACAGCATCGCGGCCGGGACGCCGAGCGCGGTGAGGACGACCGCGAGGAACCCGGCGGCGAGCAGGTCGCGGCCGATCGTCCGCTCCGACCGGGGGGACCTGCCGTAGACGTGCCCACCGTCGTCACGAGAAGCACTGCCGTCACGAGCGGCACTGCCGTCGCGGGAGGCACTGCCCTGGGAGTCGGCCGGTTCCGCCGGGGCGACGGCCGCCCCTTCCCTGCCCGCACTGTCGTCCGGACGGAGGTTCACGGTGCGCTCGGCGTCGTCAGTCACGCCTGGAATCCTGCCACAGCGGTGCCCGCGCCCGGCAGGGATGTACGGGAGCGAACGGTGCGGAACGCGTCGGTTACAAACCGTCGACAATGGTCGCGGCGGCCTCGAACCACGCCGCGCGCGTCTCCGGCCGCAGTGCCGAGAACTCGATCTTCGCGCCCGGCTCGAGCGACGGGTCGTACGGCACCACCGCGCAGGCGCGGGTGCGCTGCGAGAAGTGCCGCTGGAGGTCGTTCAGGAGCGGCCCGGGGTTCGGGGTCGGCATGGACAGCAGCGTGACCGCGTTCTTGACGAGGTTCCCGTAGCCGCCCTCCTCGAGGTGGTCGAGCATCCAGTCCGCCGAGAACGCCGCGTCCTCGCGGGGCACCGTGGTGACCACGAGCCGGTCCACCGAGGAGACCACGGTGCGCCAGTTCGGGGACTCCACGTTGTTGCCCGTGTCGATGCAGACGATGCCGTGCGTGCGCGTGAGGATGTCGAGCACCCGCAGGACCGTGGTCGGGTCGAGGCGGCGCTGCAGCTTCGGGTCCTCGTCGCCGGCGAGGACGTCGAAGGAGCCGTCGGAGGAGTGGCGCAGGAACTCGTCGAGGTGCTCGGGCAGGTGCACCCCGGCGGCCTCGACCTGGTCGAGGTGCTCCACGAGGTGGCGGATCGTGCGGCCGTGCCGCGCGGACCCGGCCCGCAGGCCCAGCGTGCCGCGCAGTTCGTTGTCGTCCCAGGCGATCACGCCGCCGTTGCGGGCCGTGCCCATGGCCGCGGCCGAGAGCACGGTGGCGGTCGTCTTGTGCACGCCGCCTTTGGGGTTGATGAACGCGATGACCCGGCTGCGGCCCAGGTCGCGGCGCAGGCGCTGCAGCGCGACGGGGCTCGGCTCGGTGTGCTGCTGGCGGCGCGGCTGCGGCGGCAGGCCCTGCTGGGGCGGGCGCACCTGCCCCGCGAGCTGCGCGGCGCTCGGCGGCGTCTGCGTCGCCACGGGAGGACGGCGGCCCGCCGTGGGCACCGAGTAGTGCGCCTGGCCGGGCGGCGGACCGACCGGCGGCGAGGGCGGGTAGGCCTCGCGCGGCGGGGGCGTCGGGGTCTGCTGCGCGCCACCGGCGCGTCCGCGACGTCCCAGGAGCTTCTGCCAGCGGGAACCGTCTGACCGGTCGTTGTTCCAAGCTTCGGGCGTGTTCACTCACAACCTCCTCTCGGGCGGACCAATCCGCGGCTCGCAGCTGCGCTGCGGCCGACTGAAGCGTCGCCACCCCGACCGGAAACCATTACCACCCGCGACTATTAGATCACGACGATCCCTCAAGGCCCGTTGCGAATCGCGGACCCACAGGCCCGGGGGTGAGGCGTGCGTTACGCCCGGAGCGACGATGCGGCGAGCGTTGCCACAGGGTCTTGCAGGACCCAGTCTAGTGGCTCCCTAAGAGTCCTCTCGCAACCGCGCCAGTGCCAATTCGAGGTCGGCGGGGTAATCACTCGTGAAGGTGACCGTCGCACCGCGTGTCGGGTGCGCGAACTCCAGGCGGTAGGCGTGCAGCCACTGCCTGGTCAGGCCCAGCCGCTCGGCCATCTTCGGGTCCGCGCCGTACGTCGCGTCGCCCACCAGCGGGTGCCCCAGGGCCGAGAAGTGCACCCGGATCTGGTGCGTTCGACCGGTCTCCAGCCCGACGTCCATGAGGGACGCCCCGGGGAAGACCTCGATCGTGTCGTAGTGCGTGACGCTCGGCTTGCCGTCGGCGACGACAGCCCACTTGTAGTCGTGGCGCGGGTGCCGCCCGATCGGGGCGTCCACGGTCCCCGACAGCGGGTCCGGGTGCCCCTGGGCCACCGCGCGGTACCGCTTCGAGACCCGGCGCTCCTTGAAGGCGCGCTTGAGCTCGGAGTAGGCGGCCTCGCTCTTGGCGACCACCATCAGGCCCGACGTGCCCACGTCCAGGCGGTGCACGATCCCCTGGCGCTCATCGGGTCCGTGACTGGAGATCCGGTACCCGGCGGCGGCGAGGCCGCCGGTCACCGTGGGGCCGGACCAGCCCGGGCTCGGATGCGCCGCGACGCCCACGGGCTTCATGACCACCACGATGTCGTCGTCGTCGAACACGATCTCGAGCCCCTCGACGGGCTCGTCGCGCCGCACCAGCAGGTCCTCCGGCGGCGGCGGGAGCACCACCTCCAGCCAGGCACCGGCGGTCACGCGCTCGGACTTGGTCTGGCAGGGCGCGCCGTCCACCGTGACGTCGCCGGCGGCGCACAGCTCCGCGGCCACGGTCCGGGACAGGCCCAGCAGGCGCGAGACGACCTGGTCGACCCGCTGGCCCTCGAGGCCCTCGGGGACCGGCATGGCGCGGGTCTGGCGCGCGGCCACGTCGTTCATGCCGTCTCCTTCTGCTTGTCGCCCTTGCTCGGCGACGGCTTGCGGGACTCCGGCGAGAAGCCGTGCCCGGTCAGCTCCAGCAGCACGATGAGCACCACGCCGCAGCACAGCGCGGCGTCGGCGATGTTGAAGATCGGGAACGCCTGCGCGTCCGGCTTGAACACGCTGATGAAGTCCACGACGTGCCCGTGCGCGAAGCCCGGCTCCCGGAAGTACCGGTCGAACAGGTTGCCCGCGGCGCCGCCCAGGACCAGGCCGATCGCGATCGCCCACACCGGGTACACGATCCGGGTCGAGAGCACGATCAGGAACACCACCACCGCCGAGGCGATGATGGTGAAGATCCACGTGTAGTCCGTGCCGAGGCTGAACGCCGCCCCCGAGTTCCAGGTGAGGTCCAGGTACACGAGACCGCCCAGGATCCGCACCGGATCGGTCGGCTCCAGGTTCGCCTCGGCCAGGTTCTTGGTCCACTGGTCGAGACCGACCGCGAACACCGCTATCAGCAGTGCCGCTATCGTCAGCCCGACCCTCCGGCGGGGCTGCTTCTCAGGGGTGGTGGTCTCGTCGGGACCCGAACCTGCTTCGGTCTCGGGCTGCGTGTCCTCGCTCAGCGTCGCTCCTCCAGCTGTTTGCAACTGACGCAGAGGGTAGCCGACGGGAACGCGGCCAACCGCGCCGCCGGGATGGGGTTGCCGCACTTCTCACAGAAGCCGTAGCCGCCCTCGTCGAGGCGCTCGAGCGCGTGGCTGACCTGGCGGATGCGCTCGGAGAGCGAACCGGCCACCGCCACCTCGTGCTCGTGCTCGACGGTCTTCGAACCGGAGTCGATCTGGTCGTCGCCGGCCGTGTCGCTCAACCGCTCGCGCTGGGCGAGGGTGATCGAGTCGGTGTAGCGCTGCTGCTCGTCCACGAGCTCGTCGAGCCGCTCCTTCAGGGCGGCGCGCAGCTCGGCCTGCTCGCTCTCGGTGCGCAACTGCTGGGCCTCGGTCTCCTCCTCGCCAATGCCCGCGTCGACGGCGGGCGCGGGCGGCGCCTGCTTCGCGGCCTTCTTGGCGGCGGTCTTCTTCGCGGCGCTCGCCGTCGGCGCCTTGGCGGCGGCCTTCTTCACCACCGCCTTCTTGACCGCGGCCTTCTTGACCGCCTTCTTCGCGGCCTGCTTCTGGGTCTTCTTCGCTGGACTCATGACGCGCCTCTGGAGGGGTATGTCGGCTCGGGTTCCTGTGGCGTCAGAGCACGGCGGGGCCGCAGCGGCGGCCCGCATCGGGTGTTCGGCATGGCGGCTCCCGAAGTCGCGTACTCGTGACGGCCTCGTCGAAACGAGGACAATGCGCGTCAGGCCCCGCCGAGGCGGGGGCCTGCCGCGCAATAAGCACACAGGATACGCAAGTCCTGCAAGTAGGTCAATTACTTCGGGAACTTGGGTCCGGACTGCGCGTTACCGAGAGCGCGACCGCCGGGAGGCCGTCAAGAGCAATCCCTTGCCGGGACGCGGCGCCGTTACCGGCTCCCCGCAGTGGGCACGAGGAGCAGCCGCGAGACCGGCTCGCACATCGCGCACGGGGTGAAGCCCAGTTCGAGCGCCTCCGCGACGGCCAGCGGCTCGTGGTCGCGGCCGGTCAGGTGCGCGCACGCCGAGTGGTGGAAGCGGGGGCGGCCGTCGACGACGGCGACCTCGGTGTCCAGGCGCATGAGGGCCGCCGACTCGACGCTCGTCATGCGCTGCTCGGTCGGCTCGTCGACCGTGGATTCGGGGGCTCGGTGGCGGTTGACGACGTCGGCGCGGCTCTGCCGCGGCGGCACGTCCTCGAACCGGATCTCCGGATCGCGGTCCACCGCGTAGTCCATGGGCTCGAAGACCTTGCCTTCGAGGAGCGGCATCTCCGTGGTCGGGGTGTCGTCCAGTCCGATCCGGCGGAACTGCTGGGTGTCGTCGTCGTCGGGCCGCCTCGGCGAACGCTGCGGGCCGCGGGACGACCCGGCCCGGCGCTCGGTCATGCGGGGGCGCTTGGCGCCCCGGCCGCGGATCCCGACGTACAGGGCCGCGCCAGCGGCCAGGCTCGCCGCGATGGACGAGACCAGCAAATGGTTGTTCCCGGTGATCATGCCAGTGACCAGCAAGACCGCCCCGGTGACGAGGATCAGCAGGCTGCTGACGATCACGTCGATTCCTCCCCTGCGCAAGGTAGCGGGGCCCTCGCGCGGTCCTTCGCGGCCCCTGCGGGGACCGCGGCATCGTTGAAGCATGGTGCGGCGGTGAGGGCGGCGGCGCTAACCGCGCCCTCACCCGCTCAACCATGATTAACGAGGCGATCCCCGTTCAGGTTATGGCCTGGCGAGGCCATTCTGCGGCGCTCGCTAGGCCCGCCGGAGGAGGGTGTGCCGGGAGGGGAACGGGTGGGTCACCCGCGCCCGCCCTGCATCACGAACGCGGACCGGGCGCCGGTGCGCTCGCTCGGGGGCGTCTGCTGCGGGGCCTCTTCGAAGCCCTCGTCCTCGGTGCGGCCCTGCTGGCCGTTGAGGTCGCGCAGCTGGCTCTCGAGGTAGAGCTTCAGTCGAGTGCGGTACTCGCGCTCGAAGGTCTTCAGCTCCTCGATGTTCTTCAGCAGCGACGAACGGGAGTCCTCCAGCTGGCCGATGACCTTCTGGCGCTCCTGCTCGGCTTCCATCTCCATGCGCTCGGCCTTGTCGCGGGCCTGGCCCACCAGGTCCTCGGCCGCGGCGCGCGACTCGGTGACCAGGGACTCGGACTCGCGCTGAGCGTCGTGGAGGAGGGCCTTGGACTCGCGCTGAGCCTCGGCCATCATGGTCTTCGACTCGCGCTGCGCCTGCGTGACCATCGTCTGCGCTTCGCGCTGCGCCTCGGTGACCATCGACTGGGCCTCGCGCTGCGCCTCGCCGAGCACGGTGTCGGCCTCCCGGCGGGAGTCCTCCAGGTGCTCGTCCGCGGTGCGCTGGGCGACCATGAGGAGGCGTAGCGCCTCCTGCTCGCCGCCGCCGGCGGGGGCGGAGGCCTGCTGCTCCGGACCGCGCTGGGCGAGCTCCTGCTGGAGCTGCTGCGACTGCTGCTGCGCGGCGACCATCTGCTGGTGCATCTCGTGCAGCTCGCCGTCGAGCTCCTGGAGCTGCTGCTCCATGGCGTGCTTCTCCCGCTGCACTCGGTCGAGTGCGGCGGCCATCTCGGCGTGGTCGGCTGCTCCGGGGGGAGCACCGGCGCGGAGGCTGTCGAGCTGTGCCCGAAGTTCGCCGTTCTCATCGCTGAGGCGTGCGAGCTCTCGCTCCACCTCATCGAGGAAACCGTCGACCTCGTCCTCGTCGTATCCGCGCTTCCCGAGCATGGGTTTCTTGAACGTGACGTTGTGAACGTCGGCTGGGGTCAGCGGCATTCGAAACTCCTTCTCAGCTGTTCGCCTGGCGCACAAGGCCGCCCAACACGATAACCGTGCTGCGCACCCCCGCCCGGCGCCGCTAGAGGATGAGGTTCCTGATGACTACGTCCATCAGGATCCACACGCCCAAGAGCAGCGCCAGGAACGCCAGATCAATCGATACACTACCAAGCCTGAGAGGCGGAATCACCTTCCTCAACCCCTTCAGGGGAGGGTCGGTCACGCTGTAGACCGTCTCCAGGAGCGCCGCGGACTTCGGACCGGGCTCCCAGCGGCGGGCGAACTGCACCACCACGCTGCACACCAGACGGGCCAGGAGGAAGAGGTAGAACGCGAAGAGCGCCAGATAGATCAGCTGCAGTGCCAGGTTCACGATTCGCAGTGTATCCCTCGGATCAGGGCTGGTTGAAGAACCCGCCCTCGGCGATCTTGGCCTTGTCCTCCGCCGTCACCTGAACATGAGGGGGCGAGAGCAAGAACACGCGGTTGGTCACCCGCTCGAACGAACCGCGGGTCCCGAAGATGAGTCCCGCCGCGAAGTCGACCAAGCGCTTCGCGTCGGCCTCCTCCATCTCCGACAGGTTCATGATCACCGGGGTGCCGTCGCGGTAGCGCTCGCCGATGGTCCGCGCCTCGTTGTACGTCGTCGGGTGCAGCGTCGTGATCCGGTAGTTCGCGTGCTCCTCCTCGGCCGGGACCGGCCGCACCGTGGCGGGCTCGGCCAGCGCGAGGTTGTCGCGCGTCAAGGTCTCACGGACTCCGGTGTCGCGGATGCCGGTGTCGCGGTGGCTCGAGTCGCGGGAGAGCGGTGTCACCGAACCGGATCCGCGGTTGAGCTGGCGGACGGGACGGTCCTCGGACGCGGTCCGGCCGACCCGGCCGGTGGTGCGCTGCGCGCCCCGCACCCGCTGGGGTGCCGCCGTCTGCTGCTGCTCCTCGGCGAACTCGTCGTTTTCCTCGTAGCCGTTGCCGTAGCCGCGATCGTCCTCGTCCTCGATGAGGCCGAGCCAGATGCCTGCCTTCCGCATCGCGCCCATCGATCGTGCTCCCTCCTCGGGCCGCCCCTGTTGAGTCAGGTACGCGGTCTCATCCTAGCGCCGACTCCTTACACGGAGGTGATTTTGCCCGACTAGTCAACCGTCCTCGTGCGGCTATTTGTCCTCTGCTGCCCCACACCTTACGCCATCGGTTCACGTTCGCCGAGCACGTTTCTGCCCAGTCTGACCATTGTGGCCCCCGCGAGGACCGCGGCCCGGTAGTCGCCGCTCATGCCGGCGGAGACCTCGGTGGCGCCGGGGTCGACGCGTTGCGCGGTCGCTGAGCATTCGGTAAGCAGCGCAAAGGCTTTGGCGGGGTCCCAGCCGAGCGGGGCGACGGCCATGACGCCTTTGAGGGTGAGTGCCGGTGCGGCGGTGACCGCTTCGGCGAGTGCTTCGAGGCCTGTGACGGGCACGCCGCCGCGGGCGGTGTCGCCGTCGAGGCTCACCTGGATGAGCGCGTTCAGGTTGCGGCCGTGGGCGAGCGCGGCGTTGCCGAGGGCGTTCGCGAGGGGGGCGCGGTCGACCGAATGCACCCAATCGGCGTACGCGGCGACGGAGCGGGCCTTGTTGCGCTGGAGCTGTCCCACGAAGTGCCACACCGGTTCCAGGCCGGCGGCCGCGAGTTCGGCGGCCTTGGGGGCGGCCTCCTGGTCGCGGTTCTCGCCGAGGTCGGCCTGGCCGAGTTCGACGAGCGCGGCGGCGTCGGCGGCGGGGAAGGTCTTGGTGACGGCGATGAGGCGGACCGAGTCGGCGGGGCGGCCGGCGTCGGCGCATGCGGCGGCGATGGCCTCGCGCGTCCGGTCGAGGTTGTCCCGCAACTGGATTCGGCGCGATCGGGTGGTCAAGAGCGAGGTCCTAGCGGGTCGGGAGGGGGCTTCGGTGAGCGCGGGGGTTCGCGGGGTTCGCCGGGCGCAGCGGTCGGGCCGCACCAGGGCCGACGGGCCGCCGAGACTGCTTGGGTCCCGACGGTCCGTCGCCGCTAGAAGCCGTCTTTCAGGAAGGCCGGGACGTCGACGTCGTCGAACAGGACCTTGCCGTTGCTCGACTCGCGCTCCGGTTCGGGCTTGGCCTCGCGCACCGGCTCGGGCTTCTGCTCGGGCAGGGCCGTGATCCGGCTCGGTTGGGCCAGTTCGAATTCGGCTTCGTCCTCGACGTCGAACCCGGCGGCGATCACGGTCACCCGGGCCTCTTCGCCGAGGGCGTCGTCGATGACCGCGCCGAAGATGATGTTGGCGTCGGTGTGGGCGCAGTCGGAGACGAGCTCGGCCGCGTCGTTGATCTCGAACAGGCCGAGGTCCGAGCCGCCGGCGATGGAGAGGAGGACGCCGCGGGCGCCTTCCATGCTCTGCTCCAGCAGCGGGGATTCGATGGCGGCGCGGGCCGCTTCGACGGCGCGGTTCTCGCCGCGTGCCGAACCTATGCCCATGAGCGCCGACCCCGCTCCGCTCATGACGCTCTTGACGTCCGCGAAGTCGAGGTTGATGAGGCCGGGCGTGGTGATGAGGTCGGTTATGCCCTGCACACCGGAGAGCAGCACCTGGTCGGCGAGGCGGAAGGCGTCCATCATGGAGATGGAGCGGTCGCCGAGGTGCAGCAGCCGGTCGTTCGGGATCACGATGAGGGTGTCGCACTCATTGCGCAGATCGTCTATTCCCGAGACCGCCTGGGTCTGGCGGCGCTTGCCCTCGAAGGCGAACGGCCGGGTGACCACGCCGATCGTGAGCGCGCCGAGCTTGCGGGCGATGTTGGCGATGACGGGAGCGCCACCGGTGCCGGTGCCGCCGCCCTCGCCGCAGGTCACGAACACCATGTCCGCTCCCTTGAGGACTTCCTCGATCTCGTCGCGGTGATCCTCGCAGGCCTTGGCCCCCACTTCGGGGTTGGCGCCCGCGCCGAGACCGCGGGTCAGTTCGCGGCCCACGTCGAGCTTGACGTCGGCGTCGCTCATCAAGAGCGCCTGCGCATCGGTGTTGATGGCGATGAACTCGACGCCCTTGAGGCCCGCCTCGATCATCCGGTTGACAGCATTGACGCCGCCGCCTCCGACTCCAACGACTTTGATCACGGCGAGGTAGTTGTGCGGTGGTGTCATCGCTGCTGCCTTCCTTCCCCTTCGGCCCTGGGTACGGCAAACGGGATGTGCGCGCACACCCGCTCCCCCCTTAACGCTAACTCACAGTGGGGGCATCTGGTGCGCTGACATCGACATGTTCGTACCCGCCGGCCAACAATCGATCGGCGACCTCGGCTTTCTGCTCGCTTTCGGAACCGTCGCCCCACCGGAGCGTCCGTCCATCTTCGAGATACAGGGTGACGCTCGCGGGCGACGGCGACGCCACGTGTTCGACCTCGTCGGCAAGGGCGCGCGGGAGTGCCTGCAGCACTATGAGGGTCTCGATGGTCGCCAGGTCGTCGGGCCCGGGGTCGGCGAGCTCGACCCTCCAAATAGATCCGGGCGCGGATGCGGTCTCGTCGAATACCACACCTTCCGAATCGACCATGAGAAAAGTCTCTTCATCCACCGGAACGGCCATATATGCCTCGCGTTCGGTGACGGCGACGCTCACCGCGTCGGGCCACGCGCGGGTGACCTCGACGGATTTGACGGGGGCGAGCGCCGCGACGGCGTTCGCGATCGCGTCGAGGTCGGCGCCGAGCACGGAGCCACCCACCGCGTCCCGGCCGAGCGCGGCGACCTCGTCGGGGGTGAGCACCGAGGTGCCGGTGACCTCGATCCGCTCGACCGCGAACAGCGGTGTGGTCCAGACGATCACGAAAGCCAGCGCCAGCACGCCGAGGACGCCGGTCGCGATCCACCGCAACCTGCGGTTGGGAAGCTTGCGGCGCACTACGTGGACGAGCCGCCAGGGCCCGGGTTCGGGCGTGTTCTCTGGGCCGCGCATGGGTCGATGATTCCACGTCCCGGCCCTTCGGCGGTGGCGGCTCGCCCGGCCCCTCGGATAAGGTAAGGCAAACCTTATCTACGAGGAGGAGTGCCGCGTGGCGACGCAGACCGAGGAACCGACCGTGTCCGGTGCCGTTGAGACCAGGGCCGTCCGGTCGTACGAGCTGTTCCCTGTGACGGTGCGGGCGCTGCAGCGGTTGAGCCCCACCTTCATGCGGGTGACCTTCGCCGGCCCGACGCTCGCGCACTTCGCCGACAACGGCTACGACCAGCGCTTCAAACTCATCTTCCCGGCGTCGGCGTGCGGCTTCGAGAAGATGCCCACGAGTGAGCGGTGGTACTCCGAGCTGCGGGCCCTCCCCGAGGAGGAGCAGTGCGGCGTGCGCACCTACACCGTGCGCGCGGTGCGGCAGGCGGCCGGCGAGGTCGACGTCGACATGGTGGTGCACGAGGCGCACACCGAGGCCGAGTGCGGCCCGGCGCTGCGCTGGCTCCGGGATGCGGCGGTGGGCGACGAGATCCTGCTGCTCGGCCCTGACGCGCGCTGGGACGGCCCGCACGGCGGCCTGGACTTCCACGCCCCCGACGGCGCGGAGCTCCTCATCGCCGGCGACGAGACGGCGGCCCCGGCGATCGCGGCGATCCTGGAGGACCTCCCGGTCACCGCGCGCGGCAAGGCTTTCATCGAGGTCCCCGAGGCGGCCGACGCCCTCGCCGTCGACGCCCCCGAGGACGTGGAGGTCGTGTGGCTGGCCCGCGACGGCGCGGTCTGGGGCGACAAGCTGATCCCGGCCGTGACCGAGGCGGCGCGCCGCATGGACTTCGCCAAGACCGAGCAGTTCGACGAGAACGAGGACGAGATGATCTGGGAGGCGCCGCAGGAGGTCGCACAGTGCGACGCCTACGTGTGGATCGCCGCCGAGACCGGTGTCGTGAAGACGCTCCGGTTCACGATCCGCAAGGAGCTGGGCCTGCCCAAGGAGTGCGGGGCGTTCATGGGCTACTGGCGCAACGGCGCCGCTTGGGACTAGCCCTCGGGCAGCACGGAGGGGCCGCACCCGTTCGGGTGCGGCCCTTCGTGTCGTCGGTAGGGCGGTCGTGCCGCTGACGCGGCCTCTCCGCTAGCGCAGGAGGTCCTCCGGCATGAGCTGGACCGGCGGGGCGCCCATGGTGACCACCACGTCGCCCTCGCCCGCGAGGGCCTTCACGGCGGCGGGGACGTCGTCCCATTCGGCGACGAAGGCCTTGTCCGCGTCGGGGAGGTCCACGGCGTCCAGGAGCGCCTGGCCGCCTTCGCCTTCGGGGATCGTCTCGCCGGGGCCGAAGATCTCCATCACGACCGCCTTGTCCGCCAAGGAGAGCGCTTCGGCGATGTCGGCGCGCATCTCGACGGTGCGGTAGACGCGGTAGGGCATGAAGACCACGATGAGGCGGCCGGGGGCGGCGACCTCTTTGAGGGTCTTGATGGCCTCGGTCATCGCGGTCGGGTGGTAGGCGTACTCGTCGAACACCGAGTAGCCGTCGATCTCGCCGCGCTTCTCGAAGCGGCGCTTGACGCCGCCGAACGCGGCGATGCCCTCGGCGACCGCCTCGGGCTCGAGGCCGATGTACAGGCCCACGGCGATCGCGGCGGCCGAGTTGAGCGCGATGTGCTTGCCGGGCATCGGCAGGTGGAAGCGGCCGAGCAGCTGGTTGTGGGCGAGCACGGTGTAGTCGACGCCGTCCTTGCCCGACTCGACCTCGCCGAGCTGGATGTCGGCGCCGTCGGAGAAGCCGTACGTGGCCACGGTGCGGCCTTCGGCGCGGAACTTCCTGGCGAGCGCGGCGGTGCCGGGGTTGTCGGCGCAGAGGACGAGCAGGCCGTCCTTGTCCGTGTTGCGGCCGAAGCGCTCGAAGGCCTCGGTGAGGGACTCCATGTCGCCGTAGGTGTTCAGGTGGTCGACGTCGATGTTGGTGATGATGCCGATCTCGGGGCGGAACCGCAGGAACGAGCGGTCCGACTCGTCGGCCTCGGCCACGAAGTACTCGCCGTTCCCGTGCGCGCCGGTGTGGGCGCCGATGTTCTCGCCGCCGTTCACATAGGACGGTGCGAGTCCGGCGTGCTCGAGCATCTGCGTGATGATCGCGGTGGTGGTGGTCTTGCCGTGCGTGCCGGTGACGACGATCGAGCGGCGGCCGGTCATGGCGGCGGCGATCGCTTCGGAGCGGTGCAGGACCGGGATGCCGCGCCGGCGGGCCTCGACCACTTCGAGGTGCTGGTCGTTGATCGCGGTCGAGCGGACCACCGTGTCGATGCCGTCGAGGTTCGACACCACGTGCTCGCGGTGGAGCGTGACGCCGAGGCGTTCAAGCTCGGGCAGGGTCGGCCAGTCCTTGGTCTCGGAGCCGGTGACCGCGAGGCCGCGGGTCGCGTACAGCCGGGTGAGGCCGTTCATGCCCACGCCGCCGACGCCGATGAACAGCGTGCGGCCCAGGTCCTCGGCGGTGATCCCCTCGTCGATGGGGCTCGTCAGGTCGTTGGGATCGTCGCTCATGCCTGCTCCAGCACTTTCAGTGTGTAGTTGCGCAGCGCCTCGTCGCCGGTGCGGCTGCCGAACGCGGCCGAGGCCCGGGACATCGCAGCGACCCGGTGCGGGTCGGTGATGACCGGGATGAGGTTCGCCTCGATCCAGGAGGGGTTGAGCGCTTCGTCGTCGCAGAACATCGCGCCGCCGGCGTCCACCACGGGACCGGCGTTGCGGTACTGCTCCTTGTTGCCCCAGGGCATCGGGACGAAGACGGTGGGCACGCCGAGGGCGGAGACCTCGGCGACGGTCATGGAGCCGCCGCGGGCGAGCACCATGTCGGCGGCGGCGTAGCCGAGGTCCATGCGGTCGAGGTACGGCAGCGTCCGGTACGGGACGGGCAGGCCCTCGGGGATGTGGATCGGCTCCTCGCGGCGGGCGCCGGTGATGTGCAGGACCTGCACCCCGCGGTGCGTGAGCGCTCGGGCCGCACCGGAGACCGCGTTGTTGATCGAGGCCGCGCCCTGCGAGCCGCCGTACACGAACAGGACGGGGCGGCGCGGGTCGAGCCCGAAGTACTGGCAGGCCTGGGCGCGCATCGCGTGCCGGTCGAGGTGGCTGATCTCCGGCCGCAGCGGCACGCCGGTGATGGTGCCGTCGGCGAGGATCGGCGAGGCCTGCGGCAGGTGCGGGAAGCCGAGCGCGAGGTTGTCGCTGAACTTGAGCGCCATCTTGTTGGCGACCCCGGGCGGGTCGTTGAACTCGAAGATGACCATGGGGGTCTTGCGCCGCCACGCGGCCAGGTAGGCGGGCACGGCGACATAGCCGCCGAAGCCGACCACGACGTCGGCCTGGACCTCGTCCATGACGTCGCGGGTGGCCTTCATGGCCTTGAGCATCCGCGGCGCGGTGAGCAGCAGGTCGAGGTTGATCTTCCGCGGCAGCTGGTGGGCCGGGACGTTGCGCAGGTCGTAGCCGGCCTTGGGGATGAGGTCGTTCTCCAGGCCCTTCTCGGTGCCGAGGCAGGTGACGCGGACGTGCGGGTCGTGCCGGCGCAGGCAGTCGGCGTAGGCCAGGAGCGGGTAGATGTGGCCGCCGGTGCCGCCGCCGGCGAGGACGACCGATCGAAGCTGAGGCAACGTCATGTCTTTCTGGTCGTAGTTTTCTGGGTGGACTCCGAATCGGATTCGGAGCGGGGTGCGGGCGGCAGGGGGGCCCACAGCAAGCGTACGAGACGTGAGGGGTTGCGGGCCCGCAGCGCAGTGGCGGCGTCGGGTTCGGCACGCGCGAACCCGGCCAGCATGCCGACGGCCGCGAGGATGACGACGAGCGCCGTCCCGCCGTCGGAGATGAACGGCAGCGGCACCCCGGTCATGGGGATGAGGCCGAGCACGCCGCCGATGTTGATGAAGGCCTGGCCCGCGATCCAGATCGTGACGCCCGCGGCGACGAGCGCCCGGAACGGGTCGTCCGAGCGGCGCGCGATGCGGAAGCCCGTGTAGACGAGCACCGCGAACAGCGCCAGGATCACCAGGCAGCCCACGACCCCCAGCTCCTCGGCGATGAGCGCGAAGATGAAGTCGTTGTGGCCGTTGGGGAGCCAGTCCCACTTCTGGCGGCTCTCGCCGAGGCCGAGGCCGAACCAGCCGCCGTCCGCGATCGCGTAGTAGCCCTGGATGGCCTGGTAGCCCCAGGTGTCCGCGAAGTCCTCGGGCCGCGAGAACGAGATGATGCGCTGCATCCGGTAGCCCTCGAACGCGATGAGGACCGCCGAACCGAGCAGGCCGATGGCCACGAGCACGCCCAGGATGCGCAGCGGCACCCCCGAGGCCCACAGGAGGCCCAGGAACATCGCCAGGATGATGAGCATCGTGCCGAGGTCGGCGTAGCCGATGATGATGAGCAGCAGCCCGGCGATCGGGAACATCGGGATCGCGAGTTCGCGCCACGACGCGATGCGCGGGCCCAGGCGCACCAGCGAGTCCGCGGCCCACAGGAGCAGCGCGAACTTGGCGATCTCGGCGGGCTGGAACTGGAAGGGCCCCAGGTCGATCCACAGCTGGTCGGTGGCGATGCCGCCCGTGGCGTCACCGCCCGCGGCCTCCTGCTGCTTCTGCCGGATCGACATGACGACCAGGACGAGGCCGAGCAGGATCGCGACCACCAGGAGCGGCCGGGACACCGCCCGGTAGGTGCGCGAGGGCAGGCGCTGGGCGATCCAGAAGCAGACGAGGCCGACCACGGCCCACACCACCTGCTGGAGGATCACCGCGAACGGGTCGCCGGTGGCCTCGTAGGACTCGACCATGGTGGCCGAGAAGACCATCACGAGGCCGATGGTGAGCAGGAGCGCCGAGGAGGAGAGCAGCAGGTAGTACGAGGCGAGCGGCCGGTCGAGCAGGCCGCGCAGCAACTCGGTGAACCCGCTCCTCACTCGGCCTCACCCTCGATCAGGGCGCGCGCAGCGGCGGCGAACGCGTCGCCGCGGTGCGCATAGGAGGTGAACATGTCGTAGGAGGCCCCCGCCGGGGAGAGGAGCACGGTGTCCCCCGGTTCGGCCAGTGCCGCAGCGTGCGCGGCGACTTCGGTCATCACCGCATCGTCCCGGCCGTCGAGCACGACCACCGGGAGGCCCGGGGCGTGTCGCGCGAGCGCCTCCGCCACGAGCGCGCGGTCCTGTCCGATGAGGACGGCGCCGCGCATCTTCGGGGCGTACTGGGCGATGAGGCCCTCGACGTCGACGCCTTTGAGCTGCCCGCCCGCGACCCACACGATGGAGTCGTAGGAGGCGAGCGCGGCGGCGGCGGCGTGCGGGTTGGTGGCCTTGGAGTCGTCGACCCAGGTGACGCCGGCGTGCTCGACGAGCGTGACGTTGCGGTGCGGCTCGGGCACGTACTTGCGCAGGGCGTCGCCGATGTCGGCGTGGGAGACGCCGGCCAGGCGGGCGAGCGCGGCCGCGGCGAGGGCATTGGCCACGTTGTGCCAGCCCGCCGGGTGGACGTCGTCGACCGAGCAGATCTGCACCGGCTCAGGGCCGGTGTAGTCGACCAGGAAGCCCAGGGCCACACCGAACTGACCGCGCTCGGGGTGGTTGAGGGTGAACCCGGTGACCTCGGCGTCGGTGTGCTTGGCGAGGGCCACCACGGACGGGTCGTCGAGGTTGGCGACCGCCCGGCCGCCGCGCCAGACGGCGGCCTTGGCCTCGGCGTAGGCGTCGAAGCTCCCGTGCCAGTCGAGGTGGTCGGGGGCGAGGTTGAGCACGGCCCCGGCGGTCGGGGCGAGCTCGGACGACCAGTGGAGCTGGTGGCTGGAGAGCTCGACGGCGAGCACGTCGAAGGGGCCGTTGGCGGTGTGCACGAGCGGGACGCCGATGTTGCCGACCGCGGCGGTGCGCAGACCGGCTTGTTCGAGCATCGCGGCGAGCATCGTCGTCGTGGTGGTCTTGCCGTTGGTGCCGGTCACGGCGAGCCAGCTCGCCGCGCCGGGTTCGCGCAGGCGCCAGGCGAGCTCGGGTTCGGAGAACGCCTCGATCCCTGCATCGCTCGCGGCCTTGGCGATCGGGTGGTGCGGCGGGAAGCCCGGCGAGAGCACCACCTGCTCGACGCCGTTGAGCAGCGCGGGGTCGAAGTCGGCCGCGACCACGCAGGTCGCGCCGCGGGCGGCGAGCGCCCGCATCCGCTCGGAGTCCTCGCGGTCGTACACGGTGACCGCGGCACCGCGGGAGAGGAGGACGTCGGCGCACGCGGCTCCGGCGACGCGGGCCCCCGCGACGAGCACGTTGTCGGCGATCCGCATCCTCGGCGATTCTTGCGAGTCGTCCATCGCCATGGCTAACCCGCGATCCGCAGGAAGTCGGCGAAGAAGAAGCCGAGGGCGAGCGCGGTGCAGATGCCGGCGATGATCCAGAAGCGGACCACGATGGTGACCTCGGACCAGCGGTTCTCGCCGAGTTCGAAGTGGTGCTGGATCGGCGACATCCTGAAGACCCGCCTGCCGGTGAGCTTGAAGCTCGTCACCTGGATCATGACGCTGGCGGTGGTGATGACGAACAACGCGCCGAGGATCGGCAGGAGCAGGATCGTCTTGGAGGCGAAGGCGAGTCCGGCGATGAGCGCGCCGAGGCTGAGCGAGCCGGAGTCGCCCATGAAGATCTGGGCGGGCGAGGTGTTCCACCACAGGAAGCCGAACATGGCACCGGCGGCGGCGCCGGCGATGAGGGCGATCTCGAGGGGGTCGCGCACGTCGTAGCAGAGGTTGTCGGCGGGCTGGGCGCCGCCGCACCAGTGGCGGTACTCCCAGAAGCCGATGATGACGAAGGCGACGAACGCCATCATGGAGGCGCCGGTGGCGAGGCCGTCGAGGCCGTCGGTGAGGTTGACGCCGTTGGCGGTGGCGTTGACCAGGAGCACGATCAGGATGACCATGCCGATCTTCGTCAGCGGGATCTCGCCGATGTCGCGGGTGAAGGAGAGGTACGGGGTCGCGACGGTCTCGGAGATCTCCCGGGAGTCGATGGAGCCGGTGTAGTAGACGGCAAGGATGCCGAAGATCGTGGCGGCGATGGTGAGGCCGAAGACCTTCGCGCGGCCGGAGATGCCGCCGGAGTGCTTGCGGCGGATCTTGAGCCAGTCGTCGATGAAGCCGACGAAGCCGCAGGTGACGAAAAGTCCGATGAGGACGATGCCGGTGGCGGTGAAACCGGTGGGGCGGTTGAAGGTGACGCCGTCGATGTTCTCGGGGAGGGCCATGAGCACGAGGTGGCCGGCGACGTACGCGAGGACCGTGGTGAAGATGAAGACGACGCCGCCCATGGTGGGGGTGCCGGCCTTGGCGAGGTGGGTCTGGGGGCCGTCGGAGCGGATGGGCTGCCCCGCCTTCAAGCGGCGGAAGAGCTTCGCCGCGAGCGGCGTAAGCGCCATGGTGAGCGCGAACGCCACGAAAGCGGCGACGATTACGGCTCTCACTGGTCTGTGTCCTCCTTGGCGCGCAAGTGGTCGGCGACGTCCCAGGTCCGGTATCGGGAGCCTTTCACCAGGACGGCGTCGCCGGGGCGCAGCCGGCTTTGCAGCAGCGCGATGGCTGCGGCTTGATCGGGTACGTGGGTAGCGGTGACGCCGTCGGCACCGTCGACGATGGGCTCGGTGCCTGCACCGATGGCGATGACCTCGTCGATGCCGGCGTCGCGGGCCTGCTCGCCGAGGCGGCGGTGGCAGGTCTCGCTCTGCTCTTCGAGGTCGGCCATGAGTCCGAGGACCGCGATGCGGCGGCCCTCGGTGGGGAGCTGCCCGAGGGTGCGGACGGCCGCGCCCATCGAGGCGGGATTGGCGTTGTAGGAGTCGTCGATGACGGTCGTGCCGTCCGGGCGGGTGAAGACGTCCATGCGGCGTTCGGAGAGCCGGCCGGCGCGGGAGAGGCCCTCGGCGATCTTCTCGGTGGTCTGGCCGAGCTTCCAGAGGACGCCGGCGGCTGCCAGCGCGTTGTAGATGTGGTGGTCGCCCCACAGTCCGAGTTGGACGCGGGCTTCGCCGTCGGGGGTGACCAGGGTGAAGGCGTGTCGGCCGTCGCGCGGGTCGACGTCGGCGGCGGTGATCTCGGCGGGTTCGCGGATGCCGAACCGCCATGCGGTCGCCGCGGTGGCCGCCTCCATGTCGGCGACGCGGGGGTCGTCGGCGTTGAGGAATACGTTGTCGTCGGCGCCGAGGAACTGCGGCAGTTCGCTCTTGGCCTTCGCGGTGGTCTCGATGGAGCCGAAGCCGTCGAGGTGGGAGATGCCGACGTTGAGGACCGCGCCGATGGTGGGCGGGGCGATCTCGCACAGCTGGGTGATGTGCCCGAGGCCGCGTGCGGCGAGTTCGAGCACGAGGTACTCGGTGTCGGGCTCGACGCGGCAGACCGTGTACGGGTGCCCGAGCTCGTTGTTGAAGTTGCCTTCGGTGGCCACGGTGGGGCCGAGGTCGGCGCAGAGCTGGCCGATCAGGTCCTTGGTGGAGGTCTTGCCGTTGGAGCCGGTGACGCCGATGATCTGCGCTTTCGAAGCGGCGGCGACGTGCTTGGCGAGCTTGGTGAGCGCATCGATGCCGTTTTCGACGTAGACCGCCGGGGTGTCGATCGGGCGGGTGGCGATGGTCGCGAGCGCGCCCTGGGCGGCGGCCTTCGCGGCGAAGTCGTGGCCGTCGACCTTGTCGCCGGGGATCGCCAGGAACAGTCCGCCGGGCCCGGCCTTGCGGGAGTCGAACTCGACGCCGCCGGTGACGACCGCTTCAGGATCGGCGGTCTCGCTGAGCTTGCCGTCCATGACGGCGGCGACCTGGGCGAGGCTCATGGGGATCACGCGGCGGTCTCCTCCTGTTGTGAGTGCGTGCGGTGTTCGGGACTATCACGCTTCAACGTCGTGCGCAGGTTTCACCCCGGCGGCATCGCGTAGTGCGCGCGCCAGGAGTTCCCGGTCGTCGCCGGCGACGGGGCCCGCGGCGGTCTCGGTGACGGTCTCGTGGCCCTTGCCGAGGAGGGCGATGGTGTCACCGGGCGCGGCCAGTGCGGCGGCCTCGTGGACGGCGGTTTCCCGCCCCGGGATATTACGGCAGGGCACGCCTTGGACGGCGGCGGCCACCTCGTCGCGGATGCGGGCCGGGTCCTCGGTGCGGGGGTTGTCGTCGGTGACGATGACCAGGTCGGCGGCGCGTGCGGCGGCCGCGCCCATGAGGGGGCGCTTGGAGCGGTCGCGGTCGCCGCCTGCGCCGAGGATGGCGATGACCTTGCCGGGGGTGGAGTCGCGGAGCGCTTCGAGGACGGCGGTGATGGCCTCGGGCTTGTGGGCGTAGTCGACGACGCCGCGCACGGGGCCGTCGCCGGAGACGAGTTCCATGCGGCCGGGCACGCCGGTGCAGGAGGCGACGCCGGCGAGGGCGACGTCGGTGCCGATGCAGACGGTTTCGAGGAGGGCCACGGCGAGCACGGCGTTGGCGACGTTGTGCCGGCCGGGCATGTTGACGCGGCCGGTGCCCGAGCCCTTCGGTCCCGAGTACTCGAAGGTCTGGGTGAACCCGTCGCCGGCGATGTCGTGGGCGTAGTGGTCGGCGGTCGGGTCCTGCAAGGAGAAGGTGCGGTTGATGCCGTCGGCGAGCGTCGCCACGCGGGGGTCGTCGGCGTTGAGGATCTCGTGCTCGGCGCGGCCGTCGAAGAGCTTCGCCTTCGCGGCGAAGTAGTCGTCGAGGTCGGCGTGGAAGTCGAGGTGGTCGGTGCCGAACATGGTGAATCCGACGGCCTTGAAGCGGCAGCCGGCGACGCGCCCGAGCGCGAGGGCGTGGCTGGAGACCTCCATGACCGCGTTCTCGACGCCGCGTTCGACCGCGATCGCGAGCAGCGCCTGGAGTTCGGGGGCCTCGGGGGTGGTCCGCTCGGTCTTGATGCGCTCCCCGGCGATCCGGGTCTCGACCGTGCCGATGATGGCGGTGGTCCGCTTCGCGTACGCGAGGCCGGCCTCCACGAGGTACGCGGTGGAGGTCTTCCCGTTCGTGCCGGTGATGCCGATGAGGTTGACGTGCTCGGACGGGTTGCCCCAGACGCGGGCGGCGATCTCGCCGGTGAGCGTGCGCGGGTCGGCGGCGACGAGGACCGGGAGCGTTCCGGCGGCGAGTGCGGCGCCGCGCTCGTCGGTGAGGACGGCCACCGCGCCGCGCTCGGCGGCCTGGGCGCAGAACTCGGCGCCGTGGCGGTTGGTGCCGGGCAGGGCCGCGAAGAGGTCGCCGGGCTCCACGGCGTCGGCGGCGAGACTCACACCGGTGAGGTCGAAGTCCAGTTCCCGGGCTTCGGGGAGGAGGTCGGCCAGGCCGTCGATTCGGTAGGGGACGGTCGTCTCAGGACGCGGAAAGCTCGGCACGGCCTGACCCTACACCGGCACGCACCGTCTGCGAGCCTTACACCGGCGGGGCGCACCGAAAGCGGTTACGACAGCTCAGGCGCGTGCTCCGGGCCCCGGTGGTCCGGGTGGCCGATGGGGTTGCGGTCGTGGTCGTCGAGGTTGTCCGACCAGGTGCCGAGGAGCTTGTCGAGCTCGGCGGCCTGGTCGCAGTTGAGCGAGTCGAGGAAGAGCTCGCGCACCAGCGAGAGGATGCAGGGCGCGGCGCGCTCGAGGCGCTCGGCGCCCGCGTCGGTCAGGTGCACCCAGATGCCGCGGTTGTCGCGCCCGCACTTGCGGCGCTCGACCAGGCCCATCTCGGAGAGCTTGTTGATCTGGTAGGTGACGGCGCTCTTGGCGGTGACGATGCGGTCGGCGAGCTCGCTCATGCGCATCGCGCGCTCGTCGCTGTCGGCGAGGCGCACCATGATCTCGTACTGGGTGTGAGTGATGCCGTGCTGCTCCTGGAGCCGCCGGTCGATGTGGTGCTCGAGGCGGTGGGTGACGTGGAGGAACCGGGTCCACACGGCGTTCACGTCAGGGGCGAGCCAGCGGCTCTCGAAGTCTCCCGCGCTCATGGGCGGCCCTCCTTCCTCGGTTTCGGCGCCAGCCCGCGCGGCTGGTTCGAATTCGAACAATCCTATCAGGCGGTACGAAGATGAACGGCTCATGAGTTAGCCACGCCATAGCCGTGTCGGAAACCCGGTAGTTCCGCGACTACCAGTGGTTATGCGTAAAGACCCGCTGCATTCGAGGAATCCTCCCGTTCTAGGCTGTACGCCGACCATCCAGTCCAATCGGCTCCGAGCAACCGAAGGACCCTCAAGCCTTGAACGCCGGCACATCCTCCCCCGCGCGCGCACGCGCCCCGCGATCCCTCCTCAGCGACGCCAAGCGCGTGCTCTCGCTCCCCATCGTGGCGCTCGCCGGCGTGGTCTTCCTGGTCGCGCCCGCCTCGCAGTCCTCCGCGCAGGAAGAGGAGGGCGCCTCGGACGCGCTCAGCAACGCCATCGCGGCCTACCTCGACGCGCAGGACGAACTCAACGCGCTCAAGCAGCAGCAGGAGGACCTTGAGCAGGAGCTCGAGGACTCCGAGGCCGAGTCGATCGAGCTCCAGGCCGAACTGGACGAGTACGCGTACACCGCGTCCATGACCTCCGAGGTCCAGTCCACCGCCGCGCTCATGGCCTCGGGCGACCCGCAGAACGCCGTCGCCGCCATGGAGCTGCTGCAGTTCCTCGGCGAGTCCCGCGCCGACCGGTTCAACGAGCTGGTCACCCGCCTCCAGGAGATCGAGGCCACCCGCGAGACGCTCGCCGACAACATCGAGGAGCAGGAGGAGACCGCCGAGGAGATGGAGGCGGCCCGCGACGAGGCCGCCCTGGAACTCGCGGCCTCCGGCGGCGACGACGCCGTCGGGCCCTCCGCCTCGGACGCGCCCCCCGCCGAACCCGCCCCCCGCAACTCCGACGGGACGCTGCCCGGCGAGGGCTGCTCCGAGGACGACCCGACCACGGACGGCTGTCTGAGCCCGCGCACCCTCCACGCCCTGTCCCAGGCCCAGATCGTCGGGTTCACCCGCTACGTGGCCTGCTACCGGCCGTCCTCCTTCGGCGAGCACGGCAAGGGCCGGGCCTGCGACTTCTCCTCCGAGCCCGACGGCTTCCGCGGCGACGCCCAGGGCGAGGACTACGAGTACGGCCAGAACCTCGCGGCCTGGTTCGTCGAGAACGCCGACGCGCTCGGCGTGCAGTACGTCATCTGGTACCGCCAGATCTGGATGCCGAGCAGCGGCTGGAAGTCCTACTCCGGCGCCTATGGCGACCCCAACACCGACCACACGAACCACGTGCATCTCAGCATTCGCTGAACGGCGCATTCGGTTGTCTTGACCTGGGGCCGAATAGGTCACAGGTGCGAAGTAGACGACCTGTCGCCGCCCCTGTGTACCGTGGTTCCATGAGTTTCGGACCGTCCTCCCTCTCCCGCCGCGGCGCACTCGCGGCCGGAGGCCTCGCCGTCGTGGGTATCGCGGCGGCCTGCACGAAGGAATCGGGCACCATCGGCGAGGGCGACGACGCGTCCTCTGAAGCGCCGCAGAGTGCCGCGAAGGTACAGATCACACCCGCCGACGGCGCCGCCGACGCGACCGCCGCGACCGAGGTCTCCTGGACCGTCGAAGCCGGCGAGTTCAAGGAGTTCACGCTCACCGACGCCGCGGGCGCGGCGGTCGAAGGGGCCATGCACCCCGACGGGACCACCTGGGTCCCCGCCAGCCCGCTCTCCTGGGAGACGAGCTACACCGCCACCGTCACCGCCGACGACGCGGCGGGCCTCACCGCCACCGCGACCTCGACGTTCACCACGATCCCCTCCCCCGGCGACCGGGTCGGCATCGAGAACTACCTGCCCGGCCAGGACTCCACGGTCGGCATGGGCGCGATCCTCGCGTTCCGCTTCACCGACCACGAGGTCCCCGAGGACCTGCGGGCCTCGGTCGAGCGGCGCCTCTTCGTCACCTCCGAACCGGCGCAGGAGGGCTCCTGGCACTGGATCACCGGGCGGGCCCTGGAGTACCGGCCGAAGGAGTTCTGGCAGCCCAACACCGCCGTCTCGGTGCGGCTCGCCATCGGCGGCCTCGACATCGGCGAGGGCCGCTACGGCGAGTTCGACGCCGAGACCGCCTTCAACATCGACGCCGAGGCGCGGTACCTCGAGGCGGACAACAACACCAAGCAGATGCGGGCCTTCCGCGACGGCTCGATCGTGCAGACCATCCCGATCTCCCTCGGCTCCGACACGCCCATCGAAGGCCACGACGCGCGCTCGTACTCCGGCACCATGACCATCATGAGCCGCGAGGAGGAGTCGACCTTCGTCTCCGAGGTGTACGACTACGAGACCCCGGTCAAATGGGCGATGCGCCTGACCTTCTCGGGCCAGTTCATCCACGGCGCGCCCTGGGCGACCGACCGGCTCGGCGTCTCGAACGGCTCCCACGGCTGCCTCAACGTCTCGGACGAGATGGGCGAGTGGCTCTACAACTTCGTGCGCTGGGGCGACCCGGTGATCGTGACGAACACCGGCCGCGACGTGCCGCAGGGCGACGGCTTCACCGCCTGGACCCTCGACTGGGACTCGTTCAAGGCGGGTTCCGCACTGCAGGCGTGAGCAAGGGAAAAGCCCGGCGAGCCGATGCTCGCCGGGCTTTTCCGCAGCTTCAGACCGGTTCCTCGGTGCGAACCTTCGGGTCGGCGGCCTGCGGGTGCTCCTCGAGGATGCGGCGGTGCGCCCAGCGCTCGACGAAGAACGAGGCGATCGGCACGGTCCCACCGAGCATGAGGCCCACCGTCTGCGGCCAGAACTTCCAGCCCGCCTGCTGGGCGAGGTGGAAGGCCAGCACCAGGTAGACCATGTAGCAGAGGCCGTGGATCGGGCTGATGACCGAGACCATCGTGTCGTTGTGCGCCAGGTACTTGAGCGGCATCGCCACGAACATGAGCAGGATCAGGAACGTGCCCACGATCCAGGCGACGATCCGGAAGCGTTTCAGAGCGGCGTTCATGCGGGGCTCCCCTGAGCTCTCTGGTCCAGTGACGGTTCGGTGTCGGCGTGCCGGGCCCGCGGCTCATCGCGAGCCGCTGCACCGCGCTCATTATCGTCGCGGCGGGCCGCGACGATGGCGGCCTCGAACGGCGAGGTCATCGGCGGCGGCTCTGGCTTCCCGCGCCGCGCCGCCGCGGGGTCGTCCTTGCGCAGTTCGAGGCGCATCTGCCGGATCCACAATGCGAGCGTGAAGAGCGCGAACAGCGGCCATTCGAAGGCGTATCCCCAGCTGATGGCGTTGCCGCCCTGCGCGCGGGAGAGCTGCCACCAGCCGAGCAGCCCGAAGGCGACCGTCAACACCACCGCGAAGCAGTGGAGGACGATCCAGGGAGGCGTCAGCAACCGTCGCACAGAGCCCAGACTAGGGTGACCGACCCGATGTTGCCGCCGGGGGTCCGGGCGTGGTGACATAGGCCGGTGACTCAGGACCTGCCGCTCCCCGGCGCCGTGAAGGCGTACCCCGAACCCGACGCCGCCGCCGTCCGCGAACTCCTCATCGACTGGTGCGGCGCCGAGACCGAGGACGCCGACGATGCCGCGAAGGCGCTCGGCGCGCTCGACCCCGACGCCCGCGAGACCGCCGACCGGCTCTACCAGTCGATCGTCGCCGACATGGGCGGGCGCAAATGGCTGACCTGGCCGAAGGCTTCGCAGGAGCACCCGCTGCTCGGCGCGTACCCGCTGCTCGCGGCGATCCCGGACATGCTCGCCTACCACCGCGAGCACCGCGTCGACGAGGACCTCTCGCGCCGGCTCCTGCTCGACATCGGCGAGAAGCTGCGGCTCAACCGCCGGATCTACGGCCGGGCCGGACTCGACGTCGCGCACTGGTTCACCGGGCACCTGCGCGGGTCGCTGTTCCAGCTCGGGCGGCTCCAGTTCTGCGTCGAAGGCGACGACGCGAACCCGTTCCTGGGCGTGCACATCCGCGGTGAAGGCGGCCCGCTCACGCTCGACGCCGTGAGCGACTCCGTCGAATGGGCGCTGGAGTTCTTCCCCGCGGTCTTCCCCGAGCGGTTCGACGGGCCCGAGGACCTCGTGTTCAAGTGCGAGTCCTGGCTGCTCGACCCGCAGCTGCGCGACTGGCTGCCCGAGCGGTCGAACATCACCGGCTTCGCCGCGCTCTTCGACATCGAAGCGGCCGTCGGCGCCGAGGGCAACCGGACCGACCTATGGCGGTTCGTGTTCGCGCGCACCGAGGACACACCGGTGGCGGAACTGCCGCAGGACAACACCCTCCAGCGCTCGGTGCTCGCCGGGATCGAGGCCGGCGTGCCGTGGCGCGGACGCCTCGGCCGCCTCAACCTCGCCAGGCTCGGCCTCTGAGACCCGAACCGCAACGGCCGCAACACGAGTGTGTTGCGGCCGTTTTTGTGCTTACTCCCCCGAACGGGCCTGCTGCCAGGCCTCGCTCGCCACGTAGTGGTTGTCGTACTGCTCGCCGGAGGCCGGGATCTCCTTCGGGTCGGCCTCGCCGGCGACGACCCGCTCGAGCAGCCGGTAGTAGTCGAACCGGTCGGCGGCCGGGGTGAACACGGCGAGGACGTCGGCATCGTGCCCGGCGGCGGCGCCGAACGCGTGCGGCAGGCCCGGCGGGATCGTGACGAAGTCCCCGGCCTCCAGGACGATGACCTCATCGCCGGTGAGGACCTGCAGCCTGCCCGAGATGACGAACAGCGACTCGCTGGTGCCGGTGTGGAAGTGCGAGGGCGCGCCGTCGCCGCCGTTGGGGAAGGTCGAGCGGTGGACCGAGAGGGCCCCGCCGGTCTGCGAGGAGTCGGCGAGGAGGGTCATGACCGACTGCTGGGCGTGGGCGAGGCGCTCGGCGGTGGCGGCGCGGGCGATGACGGGTGCGGGAACGGTGGTGCTCATGGGGTTCTCCTCTGGTGGTCGTTCCGGCCCTCGCCGGAACTCATATCTAGATATTACATGTCTAGATAAGGAGATGCAACCGAGGGATCCCATGCCGAGCGTCACGCCCAGAGCGGGAACAAGCGAACGGCACACCTCGTAAACCCGGACAGCTAAGATCGAGATTATGAAGATCAGTGAAGGCGTCGAATGGGCCGCGCACTGCTGCCTGCTCCTGGACTGGATGGGCGTCGACGCGCCCGTCTCGACCGCCCGGCTCGCCGCCGGGTACGGCCTGCCGCCCGCCTACCTCAACAAGCAGCTCCAACCGCTCGTCAAGGCCGGCATCCTCACCTCCACCGCGGGCAAGAAGGGCGGCTTCCGCCTTGCCAAGAGCCTCAAGGACATCACGCTCATGGACGTCCTGACCGCGATCGAGGGCCCCGCCGAGGCGTTCCAATGCGCCGAGATCCGCCAGAACGGCGTCTGGGGCGAGGAGCCCGCCTCGGCCTTCCGCGCGCCCTGCGCGATCGACACCGCCATGCGCGGTGCCGAACTCGAGTGGCGGCGCGCGCTCGCCGCGCAGTCCCTCGCGGCGATTCAGCAGAACGCCGAACTGCAGGCCCCGAGACTCCGCACCCAGGTTCAAGACTGGTACCGCGAGCCGAGGCCATAGGCTGTCGGTATGCGGATCGTCATCGCCGGGTCGAGCGGCTATCTCGGCAAGCCCCTGATGGAAGCCCTTGAAGGCCTGGGCGAAGGCCACGACCTCGTGCGGCTGGTGCGCCACCGCCCCGACGAGGAGAACGAGATCGTCTGGGACCCTTACAAAGGGCCCCTGGACCCGCAGATCCTCGACGGCGTGGACGCGGTCGTCAACCTGTGCGGCGTGAACGTCGGCGGCAAGCGCTGGAACGCCGCGTACAAGAAGCGCATCGAGACCAGCCGGGTCGTCCCGACCATGGTCCTCGCCGAGGCGGTGGCGGCCGCGAAGGTCCCGGTGATGGTGAACGCATCGGCGGCCGGCTGGTACGGCGACCGCGCCGACATCGAAGTGGACGAATCGACCCCCGCGGCGGCCGACTTCCTCGGACGGCTCTGCCTGAAGTGGGAGTCGGCGACCGAGGCGGCCGAGAAGTCGGGCGCACGGGTCGTCAAGCTGCGGACCGGCCACGTGCTCGGCCCGGCGAGCGTCCTCCTCGACCGGTTCGTACCGGCATGGAAGTGCTTCCTGGGCGGCCGCTTCGGCAGCGGACGCCAGTACATGCCCTGGATCTCCTTGCGCGACTGGGTCGGCGCGGCGGTCACCGCCATCGAGGACGAATCCATCCGCGGCCCGGTCAACATGGTCGGCCCGACCCCGATCACCAACCGCGAGTTCACCAAAGCCCTCGGCGCGGCGGTCCACCGCCCGACCCCGTGGATCATCCCCGGCTGGGCGGTCAAGATCGTCGCCGGAGAGGCCGCGATCGAACTCCTCCGCGGCGCCAAGATCAAGCCGGGTGTCCTGCAGGCCAACGGATACGAGTACCAGGACCAAACGCTCTTCGAGGCGCTGAGGTACGCCCTCAACGACTGACGAGTTCGCATAAGCGCAGCACACGAGACCGGTCCCGGATGTGGGGCCGGTCTCGAGTCCTTTTCGAACGGCACGCGATCCGCTAAGTTGAACATGTTCAACCTGAACACGTTCAACTAATCCACTCTCGAAGGATCGCCCATGCTGGTTCAACCTGTGCCCCCTCCCAAGTGGCCGAAAGTCATCAGCACCGTGCGGATCCTCACCGGGGTTCAGGTTGCGCTGGTCATGATCACCGGGAACTGCTCATTCGGGGTTCCGCTCTTCGGCGCGATCGCCTGGGCCACTGAGCGATTCAATGGCATGAGAATGCATTGGGATTCGCGGTCCCCTGGGCCTGGGGCGTCGGCTTCGCGGCGATCTTCACCTACGCGTACTTCACCAACCGCTGGGCCGGCCGGGCAGACCGCCGGGCCCGGACCACGATCATCATCGGAACGGCGGTGCTGGTCGGCCTCACCGTTTTGACCCTTCCGATGATGGGGTGGGAAGGTGGGGTTGCATGGGTCCTCATCGCCGCCACGCCTTCACTCATCATCCAGACGATCGTCCTGCGGTGCGTCCACGGCAGGGAAGGGCGGCGCTGGTTCGAGCGCGAGGGTGCCGAGCCGGTGGACCCTGAGCCCTAGACTTTGGTGACCGCCCACTTGAAGGACCCGCCCATGTACACGCCGCCTGCCACGCCGCCCGCCACTCCCCTGCCCCCGGAACTGCTGCACCGCAAGCCTGGGACGGTCACCGCTGCGCAGGTCATGCTCTGGCTGCAGTTCTCGTTCCTGATCTGCTGCGGGGCGGGCGGCGGGCTGACCGCGCTGTTCTATTCCGAGGCGCTGAACTTCAGCGACTTCGAGTTCGAGGAGGACCTCTCGCAGGGCTTCGAGAACCTCGCCGCGCTAGTCACCATCGTCATCGCGGCGACCATCGCGCTCGTGATCCTCTTCGGCGTGCTCGCGGTCAAGATCGGCGCGGGCCGCCGCTGGGCGCAGATTTTGACGATCGCGGTCATGCTGCTGGCCTTCGTGTCCGGCTTCATCGGGATCTACACCGGGTTCGAGGCGAGCAGCGAAGTGGGCGCGCCCGCCGACGGGACGCGGCTGATCTGGACCCTCCTCAGTCTCGCGATGCCGCTGGTGACGCTCATCTGCCTGTTCACGGGCTCGGCGAACCAATGGTTCCGCCAGCGCGGGCGCGAGCCGCTCAAAGGGCTGCCGCCGCAGAGCCCTCCGGCAGTGCCGTACCGGTCGTACTGAGTGCTTCGCCGAGCGCGGCGATGTTGTCGCCGACCGCTTCGGGGTCGCCGATGCCTTCGACCAGGAGGAGTTGGCGGCGGACGCCGGTCTTCTCGGCGGAGGCGGCGAGCCGTTCGGCGACGTGGTCGGCGGGTCCGACGGCGTGGCGTTCGATCATCCAGTCGACGTAGGCGGCGTGGTCGCGTTGGCCGCGTTTCGGTTTGAGGCTCACGTACTGGCCGACGCCCCTGGTGAGGAGTTCCGTGAGCGAGGTCCGCAGGCGGTCGACGGCGTCGTGCCCGTCGGCGATGTGGGCGAGGTGCGTGGAGACGTGCTCGGCGGAGTCGGGGTCGAAGCCGGCGGTTTCGGCTTCTTGCCGCCAGGCGTTGAGGAGGGCGACGTGGTCGTCGTCGGGGGCGTGCATGCCGAGGAGGAGCGGGTGGCCGTGGCGTCCGGCGAGGCGGGCGGTGGCTTCGCCGGTGGCCGCGATCCAGACCGGGCGTCCGGCGCCGGGGGGCATGACGCGGACGGGGAGGACGTCGAAGAACTCGCCGGCGTGGGCGACTTCGGCGGCGCCGGAGAGCCAGCGTGTGAGGAGCGCGAGGCTTTCTTCGAAGCCGCGTTCGTACCGGTCGAGGCTGGAGTCGAAGACGTCGAGGTCGATCCAGGGGCCGCCGCGGCCGACGCCGAGTCGGAAGCGGCCGGGGGCGAGGGCGTCGAGGGTGGCGGCCTCTTCGCCGAGGGCGACGGGGTTGCGGTTGGAGAGGACGGCGACGGCGGTGCCGATCTGGAGGCGTTCGGTGGCGGCGAGGAGGTGGGCGGCCATGAGCGTCGCGGAGGGGCTCGCGCCGTATTCGATGAAGTGGTGCTCGGCGGTCCATACGCCGTCGAGCCCGGCCGTCTCCGCTTGCCGCGCATAGGAGACGACTCGGCGAAGTGCCGCCGCCGGCGCGATGCCGGGGAACACTCCGCCGAGGAGGAAGAGATCGTAAGCGCTCATGCGCTCACTCTATGGGCCGTCCCTTTTGAAGGACAGCCTCAATGGCGCAGCATCTCCGCGACGAGGAACGCGAGCTCGAGCGACTGCTGGGTGTTGAGCCGCGGGTCGCAGGCGGTCTCGTAGCGGTCGGAGAGCTGGTCGTCGCGGATCTCCTGGGCGCCGCCGACGCATTCGGTGACGTCCTCGCCGGTGAGTTCGATGTGGATGCCGCCGGGGTGGGTGCCGGTCTGGCGGTGCACTTCGAAGAAGCCGAGGACCTCGTCGACGACCTGGTCGAACGCGCGGGTCTTGTAGCCCGAGGCGGATTCGTAGGTGTTGCCGTGCATGGGGTCGCACTGCCAGACGACCTTGCAGCCGGCGGCCTGGACCTTCTCCACGATGGGGGGCAGGACGGTGCGGACGTTCTTGTGGCCCATGCGGGTGATGATGACGAGCTTCCCGGGGATGTTGTCCGGGTTGAGCTTCTGGCACATCTCGACGACGCCTTCGGGCGTGGCGCTCGGGCCGATCTTACAGCCGACCGGGTTCGCGACGCGGGAGAGGAAGTCGATGTGGGCGCCGCCGAGCTGGCGGGTGCGCTCGCCGTTCCACAGCATGTGTCCGGAGAGGGCGTAGGCCTTGCCGTTGAAGATGCGGGTGAGCGCCCGGTCGTACTCGATGGCGAGCATCTCGTGGGAGGCGAAGACCTCGGCGGTGTGGAGGTTCTCGTCCTCGACGCCGCAGGCGGCCATGAAGCGCACGGCGCGGTCGATCTCGCGGCCGATGGCCTCGTAGCGCTCGCCGGCCGGGGAGGTGCGGACGAAGTCCTTGTTCCAGTCGTGCACGGCCATGAGGTCGGCGAGGCCGCCGCGCAGGTAGGCGCGGAGCATGTTCATGGTGGCGGCGGAGTTGGCGTAGGCGCGGATCATGCGCTGCGGGTCGCAGACGCGGGCCTCTTCGGTCGCCTCGAGCGAGTTGAACATGTCGCCGCGGTAGACGGGCAGGCCGAGCGAGTCGAGTGCGGCCGAGCGCGGCTTGGAGTACTGGCCGGCGACGCGGCCGACCTTGACCACGGGCAGCGAGGCTCCGTAGGTGAGCACGACCGCCATCTGCAGTAGCGTGCGCATGTTCGCGAGCACGTGGTGCTCGGTGTTGTCGATGAAGGTCTCGGCGCAGTCGCCGCCCTGCATGAGGAAGGCGCGGCCTTCGCAGACCTCGGCGAGGAGCTCGCGGAGGTGGTCGACCTCGTAGGGGGCGACGATCGGCGGGACGCCGGCGAGGACCCCGGCGACGTCTTCGACCTCGGCGTAGTCGTTCCAGGGGGGAACCTGCTCGCGGGGCAGGTTCCGCCAGGCGTCGAGCTGATAGCGCTCGGCTTCCTCCGCGTCGGCGACGACGGGGACGAGGCCAGGGTTTCGCAGATCATGCCATTGGCGGTTCACGCGGTAATGGTACGTGGCGGCGGTGCGGGGTCGGCACGCTGATTTGCGTGTCTCAATGGGTGAACCCCCACAGTCGCGGACGGGCGGCGCGACACACCGGGACCCGCGCAGACATCCCACCTTTGGTGGCGCGTCTAGGCTGGCCGGGTGCGCGAGACGACTATTGATGACTGGCTGACCGACCTCGCTTCGGAGCTTCCGGCGCCCGGCGGCGGCGCGGCGGCGGGGATGAGCGCGGCCATGGCCGCCGCCCTGGTGTCCATGGTGTGCAACCTGACGATCGGCAAGCCGAAGTTCGCCGAACACGAGGCGGTGATGCGGGAGGCCCTGGCCGACGCGGAGCGGTTGCGCGGAGCAGCGCTGCAGCTCGCGGAGGACGACGCGGAGGCGTTCTCGGGCGTCGTCGCGGCCTACAAGCTGCCGAAGTCCTCTGATGAGGAGAAGGCGGCGCGGACCGCGGCGATCCAGGCGGGCCTGGTCGAGGCCGCGGCGGTGCCGCTCGCGGTCGCGAAGGTGTCGGCCGAGGTGATCAAGCTGTCGGGGCGGGTCCTGGAGGGGTCCAACCCGAACGTCCTCTCGGACGTGGCCGTGGCGGCTTCGGCGGCGAAGTCGGCGCTGGAGTCGGCGGCACTGAACGTCGACATCAACGTGGTGGCGATCAAGGACCCCGCCGAGCGGGAGCGGCTCGCGAGCACGCTCAACGAGGCGCTCCAGGCGAAGGTGCAGGCTGAGGCGATCATGCAGATCGTGGCGAAGAGGATTCGGGCATGAGTGACATCGACGGGCGCGCGGTCGCGTCGGACATCCGCGCGGCGGTCGCCGCCGACGCGGCGCGGCTGCGCGAAGAGGGCATCGTGCCGACCCTGGCGGTCGTGGTGCCGACGGACGACGAGGGCACGGCCTGGTACGTGCGCTCGATCCGCAAGGCCGCGGAGAAGGAGGGCATCGACTGCAGGGTCGAGCACCTCAAGGACCCCGGCAAGGACGAGATCACCGCGAAGCTCCAGGAGCTGTCCGCGGATCCGTCCGTCCACGGGATCATCTGCCAGACGCCGCTGCCGGAGGGCGTGACCCTCTCGGAGGTCGGGTGGCACATCAGCCCGTACAAGGACGTTGACGGCGCGAACTCGGAGAGCCTGGGCCGCCTGGCCGCCGGGTTGCGGACCTTCGCGCCGGCGACGGCCGCGGCGGTGCTGGAGCTGCTCAAGCGCGAGGACCTGGTCCTGGAGGGCGCCAAGGCGGTCGTCGTCGGACGCTCCACTGTGGTGGGCAAGCCGGCGGCGCTGCTGCTGCTGAACGAGTCGGCGACGGTGACCGTGTGCCACTCGCGCACGAAGGACCTCGCCGCCGTCTGCCGCGAGGCGGACATCCTCGTCGCGGCCGTGGGCCGCGCCGGGATGATCAACGCCGACTTCGTGAAGCCGGGCGCCACCGTCATCGACGTGGGCACCAACCCGACCGAGGACGGCGGACTGGTCGGCGACGTCGACTACGACGCGGTCGCCCCGGTCGCCGCCAGGCTCACGCCGGTCCCCCGCGGCGTCGGCCCGGTGACGACCGCACTCCTGCTGCGCCACACGGTGGTGGCGGCGGAGCTGACGAAGACCCACGGCTAGGCGACACGACACGCAGAAGGCCGACCGCCCGGCGGTCGGCCTTTTCGCCGTCCCTTGTGCTGTCGGATACCTGACAACCCATGGTCGTGACCGCCGGTGTTCTTGGCAATTGCCCGGAAACGCCTATACTCGCCCGGTCACTCGATGTACCGGAACTGCGACAGGCTCTCGCTAAGCTCCGACCATGAGCGACCACCCCGCGAAGAACATCTGGGCCGCCATCAGCGCGCTGGCCGCAGTGGCCACCATCGTCCTCACCATCGTGATGTGGCGCCACGGCCAGAACGACCCCGCCTCCGGCGAGAGCGAGTCCGCGAGCGCCGACCAAGTCGGCGAATCCAGCCCGACGAGCGCCGACACCGAAGCGGCGCAAGGAAGCGGCGCGTGGGAGGAGACCGACTCCTACACCATCTCGCTGCCGACGACCTTCCAAGGGCACGACTGCAGGGATCTGCATATCGACCTGGACGAGCAGGGCGAGAGCGAACTGCTCGACGGCGACAGCGAACCCGCCGAAGGGGCGGACCTCATCTGGTACTCGTGCGGCGGATCGCAGCCCGGCCACTTCTACAGCGTCCCCGAGGCATCCGGGTTGACGCCGTCGGGCGAAAGCCTCGAACCCGATGTCTGCAACTCCGCGACCAGCGGCGACTCGTACCTTTCCCTGTCAGTCGACCCCGGTGACCCGCCGACCGAGCTCGGGTGCCTGATCACGACCTCGGGAGCACTCGCCGGGGTGTCACCGACCGGGCTCGATCGGGTCGGCGAAGGGGTAGTGGCGGACTTGCAGGTGATCCTCTGGCAGCGGGCCGGGTGACTCACCGGGCCGGCAGGCGGTCGAAGCAGTCGGCCAGGGCCGGAAGGAAATCCATGAAGCGGGCCCGCTGCTGGTGGGTGTCGGCGCCGGTGCCGTCGCTCTTCCAGGCCACGAGCCAGCCCTCCTTCGCCGCCCACGACCAGCGGAACAGGTCCAGGCCCGCGGCCTCCGCGGCGGCGGCCACGGTCGCTGCCAGAGCCGGGTCGTCGGTGTGGAGCTGCCGGGGCACCGGCCGGAAGAACCGGTCCAGGGCGTCGGCGGTGAACCGCCCGATGCGACCGCGCTGGCGCGGCTGCGGGCGCGGCAGGTCCGGGAGCGCCACAGACTTGTAGCGCGCCCGGCGCGGATGCCAGTTCCCGGCCATCGAGGCGTCACCGTCGAGGAGCCGGTGCTGCACCACGTCGGGTCCGGCGCCCTGCAGCCTGACGGCGTTGCACCGCAACTGGTAGATCGAGCCCGCGGCGGTCGCGTCCAGCGCGCTGAACCCGAAGGCGTGCCGGCCGCCCCACACGCCGTGCGTCCACCCGCGCACGTGCGCGACCGGGAACCCAAGGCGCCCAAGGTGGTTCAGCACTGCCGCGGTCTCGCCGCCGAGATCCTCGGACTGGAGTTCGGCGCGGAACGCGAGCCGGTACTTGCGGGCGAACTGCTGCCAGCCCGCGAGCGCGGCCCGGGCCTCGCGTTCGGCCGCCGGGTCGAGCCCGGACTCGGTCTCGAGCACCGCCCCCGCCCGTTCGGCACCGCTCTGGCCGACCTGACCCACCACAGGTTCCTCCCACTGTCGATTCACGAGCACTGTATGGCGGCGCGGCAAGACCGTCCTCCCCCAATTCGTGCCGCGATGCGGCCGGCTCCGGCACACCGCCCAACCACCCGCGGAACAGGTGCCGTGGCCTCGGAAAATAACTCCAAGTGGCGGATACCCGACAGACATGCACGACCGCCGGACGTAGCGTTAAGGCTTCCCACGCAGAGGAGGTTGCGTATGACACGTCGTCTCGCATTCGTGGCGACCGTCGCCGCCATGATCGTCTCGGTCTCGAGTCCGGCGATGGCGTTCCAGCACGACAGGGTGCAGAACCCGGTGGTGCACTGGGCACTCGACATCGCGATCCTCGCCATCGTGGTCGCTCCGATATGGACGGCGCTGCTCTGGGGCAAGGGGCGCAGCAAGTGGCTGCTGGCAGGCTTGATCGCCTTCGTGCAGCTGCCGGTCGCGGTCCTCGGCTTCTCACCGAGCGCCTCGGCACTGTTCGCCGGCAGCGGGCTGTTCCTCGGCCTCGCGCTCACGACCGCCGCGATCTGGTACACCCGCAGAGTGACCCGCCAGGAGCGGGCCGCCGCCGAAGCGCTCGTCCAGAAGGAACTGCCTGGCGAGGCCGCCTGAGCCGAGGGCGAAACCGGTGAGCCGGTCGCCGTCGCGCAGCAGCCGGAACACCGGGCAGCCCTGGAACGGACCGTGGAACCCGCCGGTCGCGGGGTCGCGGTAGGCGTGCCATGCGCAGTGCGCCTCGCCGACCCATCCCCAGGCGCGGTGCGTCTCGGCCCCGCCGAAGCGGTACACGCCGACGCTGAGGGTCCGGTCGCCGACCGGGCGCCGGTAGAAGTCGGCGTCGAGGCCCGGCACGGGCATCGTCTCGAAGTCGATGTCAGGCAGGGTCTTGTGATACGTGAAATCGGCGAGATGCGGGATCTCGCCGATTTCCTCTAGAGAAGCCACGGGCACACCTGGTCTAACGACCGGGCGTGCCCGTGGTTGCGCAATTCTGACAGTCCATCCGGGCCCAAGGGGCGCCCTGAGTGGAAATCCGACAAGGCTTCGTGAGGAGCTAGTACGTGTGCGGAGCACAGCGGAGCGTACTTGCGACGAGCGAAACGCAGCTCAGATCTTCTCTCAGGGGGTCCGCCGGAACCACAGCGGACCTTTACTTAAACGCCGAAGAAGACCTCGGCGTCGGCGTACCGCTCGACCGGGACGGTCTTGAGCACGTCGGTGCCTTCGTTGATCGGGATGCGCACGACGTTGGTGCCCTGGAGCGCCATCATCTTGCCGAAGTCGCCCTCGTTCACGGCTGCGGCGGCCTCGAGGCCCAGGCGGGTCGCGAGCACGCGGTCGAACGCGGTCGGGGTGCCGCCGCGCTGCAGGTGGCCGAGGATGATCGCGCGGGTCTCGATCTCCGCGCGCTCCTTGATCTCCTTGGCGACCCAGTCGCCGACGCCGCCGAGCTTGACGTGGCCGAACGCGTCGACCTCGCCGTCCTTGAGGACCATGCCCTCCTGGGCGTGCGCGCCCTCGGAGACGGCGACGATGGTGGCCTTGCCGGCCTCCTTGCGCTCCTTGACGAAGTTCGCGACCTTCTCGATGTCGAACGCGACCTCGGGGATGAGGGTGACGTTCGCGCCGCCGGCGATGCCCGCGTGCAGCGTCATCCAGCCCGCGTGGCGGCCCATGATCTCGACGACGATGCAGCGGTCGTGCGAGTCCGCGGTCGTCCACAGGCGGTCGATGGCCTCGGTCGCGATGTTCACCGCGGTGTCGAAGCCGAAGGTGTAGTCGGTGCCCGAGAGGTCGTTGTCGATCGTCTTCGGGACGCCCACGCAGTTGACGCCGTCGGCGGTCAGCTTCGTGGCGACACCCAGGGTGTCCTCGCCGCCGATCGCGATGAGCGCGTCCACGCCCAGCGCGGCCATGTTCTTCTTGATGGCCTCGACGCCGCCCTCGATCTTGTAAGGGTTGGTACGCGAGGAGTGGAGGATCGTGCCGCCCTGGTCGAGGATGTTCTCGACCGAGTCCCAGTCCAGGGGCTGGGTGATGCCTTCGATCGGACCCCGCCAGCCGTAGCGGAAGCCCACGAACTCGTGGCCGAATTCCTTGCTGCCCTTACGGACCGCGGCACGGATGACCGCGTTGAGACCGGGGCAGTCACCGCCGCCGGTGAGCACGCCAATGCGCATGTGTCTTACTCCCTGGAGTGAGGACTGGTAACTGGGCGGCCCCATTGCCGAAACACGCCCAGCCTATATCGGGACCCGGGGTCGGCGACCAGGGGTTCGGCAGGTCGGCCTAGCGGTGGGAATCGACCGGGCCGTACGCGGCGCGCTCGGCGCGGTACGCCTCGAGGGCCTTCCAGCGGGCGAGGTTGAGCCTGGCGTCGGTCAGCGCGTCGTGCATGTCGGCGTCGGGCGTGGTCGGCAGCTCGGGCCGGCCGAAGTCCTCCCAGCGCTGCCGCAGGTCCTTCGTCATGCGCGGGAGCGCCCGCGGGAGCTCGGGCATCGTGCCCCACAGCTGCGCGAACACGACGTGGTCGTAGGCGCCGATCCAGGCCCACAGCTCGACGCGCTCGCCCGGGTGCGAGCCGGTCTTCTTGCGCACCGGCGAGACGAGGAAGTCGTAGAGCTCGTCGCGTATCGTGGCGCGGCTCTTCCAGAGCGGGCTCGCGGGGGGCGGGAGCTTGTCCAGGACGTTGCGGCGCACCCAGTCGATGGCGCGTGAGGGGTCGAACTCGGTCGACACGGCGTAGTACTCGCGTCCCTGCTCGTCGACGACGGCGATCGAGACCAGTTCGATCGTGCGACCGTCCTCGATGAACTCGCAGTCGTAGAAGTATCGGTACGCCACGCATCGGCCTTTCGTATGAGCTCGAGCGGTCTTTTTCGGCCGTTCTTCTGACCCCACCCGTATGTCGCCGGACTGGCGTCGACGCTACGCCATACGATCAGGCAGCCGGAATCTGACCTCGCGATCCGCACGCGGGCGCCGCGATACCGGACAATCGAGGCGAAAGCACGTAGACTTGATCGTACACTCGGTCGAGCGACAAGTGCGCCGTCCGGACACATGGCCCAACGGAGCGTGAAGTTTCCGACACTGGGCCCTGTACAACGACGGAAAAGACAGCGATCATCGGAGGGAACCCGCGGACCCGGGACCCACCGAAGGGGGAGAACTATGGGTGTCAGCCCATCTGAAGACCCGCTTGCAGGCGTCGCCATGTTCGCCGGCCTCGACCCGCAGGCACGGCGGCAGATCGCGGGGGTGGCGGTACAGCGCCACTACCGGCGTGGGCACCTCCTGTTCTTCGAAGGCGAGCCGGGCGAATCACTCATCATGATCAGGTCGGGAGCCGTGAGCGTCTTCCGCACCGCCGCGACCGGCGAGCGCGCGATGCTCCACGTCGCCCGCGCCCCCGAAGTGCTCGGTGAAGTCTCCCTGCTGGACGGATCGCCCCGGTCGGCCAGCGCGGAGGCACTCGAGGACACGTCGGCGCTGGCGCTGGCGCGGTCGTCGTTCCTGGAACTGGTGCATGGCAACCCGAAGATGCTGGACGCGGTCCTGCGGTCGATGGGCATGATCGTGCGGCGACTGACCGAGCAGTCCTCCGACCACGTGTTTCTGGACCTGCCTGGGCGGGTGGCGAAGACGCTGGTGCGGCTCGCCGAGCAGCACTCGTCGCCGATGACGACCATTGAGCTGAACCAGACGCAGCTGGCCGAGATGGCCGGCGGTTCACGCCAGAGCGTGAACCAGGCGATCGGGATCTTCGCGAACCGCGGCTGGCTGCGCACCGAGGGCCGCAAGATCGTCGTGGTCGACCTCCCGGCGCTGCGGCGGCGGGCGGGCTTCGGTGGAGCCGAATAGAGAGCACAGCGGCGGCGGAGCCGAATATGCGGCACCATGGCGCAGGAAGCGCCCCGTCTGAGCCCAGCCGGAACCGCCTACCGGGCCCGGCGGCTACGGCTTGCCCTTCTCCTTGAACTTCGCGGCGTACTCGTCGACGTAATCCTGGCCTGACAGCGCCCTGAGGGCGTCCATGACCTCGTCGGTGACGGCGCGTTCGATGAAGCGGTCGCCTACGAGCTCGCGGTAGCGGTTGAAGTCGAGCGAGGGCCCGAACTTGATCTTGACGCGGCCGATGCGGGGGATGCGCTTCCCGATCGGCTGCAGCTCACCGGTGTTGAGCATGGCGACGGGGACGACCGGGGAGCCGGTCTGGAGGGCGAGGCGGGCCACGCCGGTCTTGCCGCGGTAGAGGCGGCCGTCGGGCGAGCGGGTGCCCTCGGGGTAGATGCCGAAGAGGCGGCCTTCGGAGAGGACGCGCTTGCCGGTGTCGAGCGAGGCGCTGGCGGCGTCGCCGCCGGCCCGGTCGACGGGGATGGCGCCGACGGCCTTCATGAAGGTGCGGACGAACCAGCCTTTGAAGCCCGTACCGGTGAAGTACTCCTCTTTCGCGATGAACGTGACCCGGCGCTTGACGACCAGGGGCATGAAGAAGGAGTCGGTGACGGCGAGGTGGTTCGAGGCCAGGATCACCGGGCCGTCCTCGGGCACGTGTTCGAGCCCGTCGACCTGGGGCCGGTACACGGCCCACAGCAGCGAGCCCAGCGTCGCCTTCAGCACCCAGTAGATCACGCGTTCAAGCGTATCGGTACCGGTCAATAGGTCTGACGTCGATCGTTCCCGGGCGCGCGGATCGGCGCGGCGGGGGTTCCCGCGCGGTGGCGGCGGTCGGCGGACCCGTGCGAGAATGGGCAAGCGGCGCGAAACGGGACCGCCCGGCCGCCGTGCGACCGCGGGCCGTGCGCCCGGCGGTTCCCGCGCCCCGTCATTCAGCTACCCGGGAGGCGACGTGACGAACGATTCCGAGGAGTTCACGTTCGACCTCGGTGTTGACGCCAAGGCCACGATGGTGCTGTGCCACGGCTTCACCTCCGATCCGGCGAGCATGCGCCCATGGGGCGACTACCTGCGGGAACACGGCTTCAATGTCGTCGCTCCGCTGCTGCCCGGCCACGGCGAGACGTGGCAGGTGCTGGCGAAGGCGACCTGGCAGCAGTGGTACGCGCGGCTCGAGGAGGCGCTGGACGAGGCGCTGGCCCTGGGCCGGCCGGTGTTCGCGGGCGGCCTGTCGATGGGCGGGTCGCTCTGCCTGCGGCTGGCCGAGCAGCGCGGCGGCGACCTTGCGGGCCTGGTGCTGGTGAACCCGGCGATCTTCGACGACAAGCCGCAGGGGTTCCTGGCGCCGGTGCTGCGGTACGTGATGCCGAGCGTGGCTTCGATCGGCTCCGACGTGAACAAGCCGGACGTGCGGGAGAAGACCACGTCGCGGACGCCGGTGGCGGCGTACGCGTCGCTGCGGCGGTTGTGGCAGGTGACGCGGCCGGAGCTGGCGCGGGTCACGGTGCCGCTGCGGATCTTCACGAGCGCGGAGGACCACGTGGTGAGCCCCCGCAACACCGCGGTGATCCGGGCGGGCGTGCGTTCCAAGGACGTCGAGTCGACGGTGCTGCCGCGGAGCTTCCATGTGGCGACGCTCGACTACGACGCCGAGACGATCTTCTCCGGGAGTGTCGAGTTCATGAACCGGCAGCTGGTCAAGACCCGAGGTGTCCATGACTGACCGCAGTGAGCAGGAAGGCAACGGCGAGCCCGACAGCGGCGAGCAGGGCGGCGCGCCCGAGGAGCTGCGACCGGAGGACGTCGACCGGCGCTTCAACGAGCTCATCAAGGGCTTGGGGGACACCGGCAGCGGGATCCTGAAGGAGCACGACGCCGAGGGGCGTCAGGCCGAGGCCGAGCCGACGCCGCCCCGGGCGTCGTCCTCCTCGGACGACGAGCCGACGCTGCTGGACCTGTGGGACGTCGAGCTGCCGGACGATGACGACGAGGACGACTACGACCCGCCGGAGCCGCCTCCGGTGCCGTGGCCGAGCCTGCCGGCGGTCGGCGGACTGCTGCTCATCATCGGCGGCATCGCGCTGCTGGTGAATCCGGGCATGGCGCCGCTGGGGACGAACCCCGGACGGCTCGTCGGGTTCGTGGGGTTCCTGATCGGCGTGTGGCTGCTCATCAGCCGCCTGCGCCCGGACAAGGAACCGGACGACACCGACGACGGCGCGGTCGTTTAAGGCACGGCACCTCAGACACGGCACTTCAGGCGCAGTCGTCAGCGATACGGCGCCATTCGGGGCGAAGCCTTCGGGCTCAGCCCCGGACCTCTGCCCCGAACGGGTGAATCCTCCCCAGCGGCAGGCCTGCCTCGGTCCGCCTTCAGCTCGGCTTCAGGTTCGCCTCGTTAGTGTCGAAACCGGGGGCCCTTCCCGGAGTCGACACGGACACTCGGCGTGCGCCGAAACGGCGGGCATCCCGCGTCCGCGACGGACGGCCCAGCGGCCGGCTTCAGCTTCGCTTCAGGTCGCTTCAGCTTGGCTTCAGGTTCGCCTCGCTACCTTGGAAAACCGGGGAACCAAACCCAGCCCGCAGCAGTGCTTTCGGCGTGCGCCGGGGTCAGCCCTTCTGTGCGTCGAGCCAGGACAGGACCGTGTCGAGGAGCCCTTCCGCGGCGGGGCCCTTGAAGATGTCGTTGGGGGCGCCCGCGAAGGTCAGCGGGGTGATGCCGTACTCGTCGGCGACCGCCTGGGCCTCCTTCGACTGCGTCTCGGACTCGCTCACCACCAGCAGCACCGGCGGTTCGCCCACCGGCTTCGGGAGCTGCTTCGGGACGCGCTGGGGCGACACGAGCACCAGGCCCGCCGCCGGGTAGCGCCCGGCCGCGAGCGCGGCCCAGGCCGCGCCCTCGCCGTGTCCCATGAGGACGGTCTGGCGGGGCACGGTCACCGCGGCCTGCACGACATCGTGGGCGCGGGCCTCCGGGCCGCCTTCGGCGGTGGGCGTGCCGCCCTGGCCGCGCACGCTCACAGCCGCCGCGTACCGGCCCGAGGAGGCGATCCGCTTGAGCCACAAGGCGTTGAAGGCCGCCGCACCGGCCGGGTCGCCGGTGCAGCAGAGGACCGGGTTCGTCTCGGGGTTGTCCTTGATCTCGATGTCGAACAGGTCGGCGGGCTCGAAGACGGCGATCTCGCGCCGGACCGGAACCGGCTCGGGGGTGCGGGCGCGCCGGACCCAGGCGGTGAGGCTCATTTGGCGGGCTCCTGTTCGAGGGTGTCGATGATGCGCCCCAGGCTGGCCAAGTACTCCTCGGCATCGACCACGAGGCGGCGGCGCGGGTCGACGTGCTCCACCGCGTGCTGGCTCGATTCGGCGTTGACCTGGTGCTTGAAGCTCTCGGCGCGTTCGGGGTCGCTCTTGCGGACCTGGAGCCAGCGCGCGATCGCGTGGGTCTGCCAGTGGACGATCGGGAGCACGCCGACGCCGGGTTCGACGAGCCCGGCGACGGCCAGAGTCTGGGCCTTGGGCGAGAACATGCGAGCGAACAGCCGCGGTGCGGGTTCGTCGCGCGTCCCGCCGAGGAGTTCCGGTGCGACGCAGGCGATCTTGGGCTGGTAGCCGGTGGCGAGGACGACGAGGTCGGGACGGGTCTCGGTGCCGTCGGCGAACGCGACGTCGAACCCGTCGAAGCGGGCGACCTCGCCGCGGCGCTTGATGGAGCCGTCGCCCACGTGCTCGAGGTAGCGGCCGTTGCGCACGGGCTCCTCGTCCCCCGGGCCGTAGTCCGGGGTCTCGACGCCCATGCGCTCGGCGAGCCGGCTGGGGCCCTTGAGGACGCGGTCGGTGAGGAAGCGGCGCAGGAACTTCGGCCGGGAGTTGAGGCGGGCGAGCGCGTAGTCGGCGGGTTCGCCGCCGAGGTACTTGGGCAGGTGCCAGGTGCCGCGGCGCACGGAGTGGACGCAGCTGGCGGCGTTCACGGCGGCTTCGCAGGCGATGTCGACGCCGGAGTTGCCGCCGCCGATGACGAGGACGTGCTTGCCGCGCAGGCGGGACGGGTCCTTGAGCTGCGAGGAGTGGAGGACGGTGCCGCGGAAGTCGTCCAGGCCCGGGTAGGACGGGAGGTTCGGGGCCCAGTGGTGGCCGGTCGCGATGATGACCGCGCCGTAGCGCAGGCGCCGGGCGGCGCTGCCGGCGGCGGGCTTGACGACGACTTCGAAGCGGGCGCCTTCGACCGGTTCGAGGTGGGAGATCTCGGAGCCGTACCAGATGTGCTCGGAGAGCCCGAAGTGCTTGGCGTACGAGGTCAGGTACTCGAGCATCTGGGTCGCGGAGGGGTAGTCCGGCCAGTCGTCGGGCATCGGGAAGTCGGGGATCTCGGTCTGGGACCGGGAGGTGACGAGGTGGGTGTTGGGGTAGAGGGCGCTGTGCTGGTTCTGGGGGTTCCACAGGCCGCCGAGCACGGTGTCGCGCTCGTAGCAGTCGACTTCGAAGCCGTTCTCGCGGAGGTTCTTGACCGCGATGAGGCCGGACGCTCCGGCGCCGATCACGCAGACGGCCTCGCCGCGGTCGTAGGCGGCCTGGGAGGAGTACTCCTGCAAGGGACGGTCTCCTTCGATGGGCATTCAGTCAGGTGCCGGACGGCGTTCCCGCGGGTGGGACCGCCGGGGGGCGGGTCGCGATGCGGGGCGCCGAAAGACTGAGAGCAGATTACCGTGAACGGGACTCGTACTTTCGGGGGAGGTAGGCTGCGCGCGTGCTCTTCGAGCTGTGGAAACATCCCCGACCCGATGCCCCGGTGCTCCGCCGAGACGGGCAGGTGGTGGTGTCCTCGCACCGTCTCGCCAAGCAGGTGCTGGCCGACCGCGAGCGGTTCTCGGCCGCGAACGCGCTCGACGCGGTCACGCCGATCCCCGCGGGCGCGCTGCGGGAGCTGACGCGCCACCGGTTCCGGCTTCCCGCGACGTTGGCCAACAACGACTCCGACTCGCACGAGCAGATCCGGGCGGCGTTCGGGGCGGTCTTCGCGCCCGCGAACGTGGAGGCGCTGCGCCCATGGCTGCAGGGGCTCGCGCGCCGGACGGCCGCCGGGGTCGCGTGGCGGTTGCGGGCGGGCGAGGCGGTGGACGTGGACGCCGCGGTGTCCTCGGAGATCCCGCTGGCTGCGCTGGCGCGGCTGCTGGGCCTGGAAGTCGAAGCGGCCGTTGCGGTCAAGCGATTCAGCCGGGCCGCGCTGGAGCTGTTCTGGGGCGATCCGTCTCCGGAACGGCAGCGCGAGCTGGCCGCCGTGGTGGGGCCTTTCCATGCGTTGCTGCGGAGTTGGACCGCGGGCTCGACGGGTGCGACGAGGCTGCTGCTCGAGGAGCACGGCGAGGACGCGGCGACCGCGGCGCTGTTCTTCCTGCTCGTGGCGGGCCAGGAGACGACGTCGCAGTTCTTGACGCTGCTGCTGCACCGGCTGGTCGAGGAGCCCGCATTGCTTGAGTCGGAGCCCGCGGCGATCGTCGAGGAGGGCCTGCGGCTGCTGCCGCCGATCACGTCGTGGCGGCGGGTCGTGAAGCGGGACACGGACATCGGCGGTTTCGAGGTGCGGGCGGGCGAGTCGGTGCTGGTGTGGCTGGGGGCCGCCGGCGTGGACGAGGGCGTGGCCGAGTGTCCGATGCGGATGGTGCCGGGCCAGCGGGGCTCACGGCGGCACTTGGCGTTCGGGGCGGGCGCGCACCGGTGTTTGGGGAGCCAGTTGTCGCGTCTGGAGGCCGAGGTGGTCGTGGCGGAGCTGGCGCCGCTGCTCCCCCGCTGCCGGGTGGTGGCCGCTCCGGTGAGCGAGCCGAACTTGTCGTTCCGGATGCCGAGCCCGCTCGTGGTGCGGCTCGCCGCTTGAACTCCGGCACTAAATGCGTTGCATTGCGATGCAGGCGCTTGCCAGGCTGTCCGGATGCCTGAATTCCTGGAGTTCCGCCAACGCGGCACCGCTTACGTCCTTCGCGATCTGCCCGAGCGGCCCGGAGTCGAGGTCCTCGTGATGCTCCACCGGGACCAGCCGGAGGCCGGGGTGCAGGTCCCCGGGGGCGGGGCGCGGCCGGGCGAGACCCCCGGCGAGACGGCGATGCGCGAAGCGGTCGAGGAGACCGGCGTCCGGGGCGTCGTGTTCGGCGCGGTGCTCGGCAGCAAGCTGATGGCGGTGCCGGAGTGGCGCGCGTTCGACTACCAGGTGACCACGTACTCGTGGATGAGCACGGAGGACCGGCGGGACTCGTGGGACCACACGGTGGTCGACACCGGCGACGAGGACGACGGGCTGCGGATGCGCTGCGAGTTCCGGCCGGTCGAGGCGTCCGGCATCGACTGGGGCCTGGACTGGCTGCTCGGTCTCGCGCTCCCGAGGTTCCGGGCGGCCCGCGCGGTCGGGCGCGGTGTGCCCGCGTAGCCGCGAGGCGCGGGTGGCCCGTCCGGCTGGGGGGGGGGGGGGGGGGGGGGGGGGGGGGGGGGCGGCGGGGGGGGGGGGGGGCGGGGGGGGGGGGGGGGGGGGGGGGCCCGTCCGGCGGGCGCCATGCGGGCGCGGGGGGTCGCGGCGCCCGCATCGCGCTGATTCGGCACCTATTGGGCCGGTTCGATGCCAATGTACTGGGCCGCGTCAACCCTCGTGGGAGCGAGCGTCAACGCTGTGACGAGCCAGTGGGCGGGGCGTCACGCTAGCCGGTGATGCCGAAGCGGCCCAGGTCCCCTTCGAGGTCGAACCACTCGGAGGAGCTGAGGCGGAAGGCCTCCGGGTCGAGGGCGGCGGCGTTCGCGGGAATCCAGCCGATGCGCCGGCCCGGGAGGTCCTTGAGGTTCTCGTACTCGGCCAGGCCGGGCTCGAGCGGCCACGATCCGATGAGGACGGACGCGTCGATGCCGCGCCGCGACAGCGCTTCCAGCGTCAGGGCCGTGTGGTTGAGGGTCCCGAGCCCTGCGCGGGCGACGACGACGGCCGGGCAGCCGAGCTCCACGGCGAGGTCGCGGGCGGTCCAGCCGCCCGCGCCGAGCTGGACGAGCAGACCACCGGCGCCTTCGAGCAGGACCACCTCGGAGTGCAGGTCGAGGATCGTCTCGGCGACCTCGTGGAGGTCGAGCAGCGGCAGGCCGCTGCGGCGCGCGGCGGCGAAGGGCGCCAGCGGGTCCGGGTAGGCGGCGAGAGCGCGGGCCGGCGCGCCGGAGAGGCGGGCGACCTCGGCGGCGTCGTCGTCGTCACCGGTCTGGGCGAGCTTGACGACCTCGACGCTGCGGCCCTGCCGCATGAGGAAGGCGGCCAGCGCGGCGGTGGCGACGGTCTTGCCGACCCCGGTATCGGTGCCGGTCACGAGGACCGGTCCTTCGAAGGCGATCATCCGGATAACGTAACGGCCCGCCGGGCAAGCCGCCCGTCGGCCGGTGCTTTAGCCATGACCTGCGGGAACGCTCGGGTGTCGGACCCGCGTGGGAGAGTCGTCTCATTTCTTCGGTCGGTCGGAGGTGGATGCGGGTGGGAAGGGGCATGCCCTACGCCCGGCGCGGTCGCAAGGCCACGAGCGCGGGCGTCGACGCCAACACCACCGCAAGACGCGGCCGCGAAGGCCGACGGGTGCACCGGCGCAGGCACCGCCCCGCCAGCGGCCCAGCGGCCCAGCGGCCCAGCAGCCCAGCAGCCCAGCAGCCCAGCAGCCCAGCAGCCCAGCGGCCCAGCGGCCCAGCGGCCCAGCGGCCCAGCGGCGACCGACGCCTACCTCGCCGCTCGCACCACGGCAAGCGCCCGCTCGAAGTCGGCCTCGTCTATCCCGGTGTTGATCGTGATCCGCAGGCGCGAACGGTGGTCCGGTGTGGACGGTGGACGGAAGCAGCCGACCGCGACCCCTTCGGCGGCGCACCGCTCGGCCCAGCCGGTGGCCGCCCTCGCGTCGCCCGCAGGCGGTGAGAGCACTCCCGCGGCCGGGACCGGCACCTCGAGCAGCTCCGCCGCGCGGGCCGCGCGGCGGGCGAGTTCGGTTCTGGCGCTGTCGGATTCGCGGGCGATCGCGAGCGCCGCACCGGCTCCGGCGATGACCGCGGGGGGCGGCGCGGTGTCGAAGATGAACGTGCGGCCCGTGTCGTGCAGGTGGCGGCGGAGCGCGGCCGGACCCGCGATCACGCCGCCCGCCGCGCCGAGGGCCTTCGAGAGCGTGGCGGTGATGACGATCCCCGGGTCGCCCGCGAGCCCGGCCGCGGCGACCCCGCCCGCGCCGTGCGGTCCGACCGTGCCGATCCCGTGGGCCTCGTCGACCAGCAGCAGCGCGCCGTACGCACTCGTCAGGGCGTGGAGTTCGCGGAGCGGTGCCGCGTCGCCGAGGACCGAGTACACCGACTCGACCGCGACCAGCGTGGGCCGCAGTTCCCGGAGCTGCCGCTCGAGGTCGTCGAGGTCGTTGTGCGCGAAGGTGTCCGAACGGCCGCCCGCGAGGCGGGCCGCGTCATGGAGTGACGCGTGGGCGTGGGCGTCGAGCAGGACCGGGCCGGCCAGCGCGGCCGTGGCGCCGAGGTTCGCCATGTACCCCGAGGAGTACAGGACGGCGGTCTCGGTGCCGGTGTGCCGGGCGAAGTCGGCTTCGAACCGCTCGTGGACGCCGGTGGTGCCGCGCACGAGGCGGGAGCCGCCCGCGCCGAGCCCGTGGTCGGCGAGCGCGGCGGCCGCGGCGGTCAGGACGGCCGGGTGGCGGGAGAGCCCGAGGTAGTCGTTCCCGGCCAGGTCGATCGCGTCGGTGCGGGTGCGAACGGTGCGGGTCAGGCCGGCTTTGGAACGGAGGTCCGCCTTGCGGCCCAAGCGGTTCCAGACGGCGGCGGTATCGGCGCCCGGTTCGATCGGGGCGGCTGCCGCGCGCGCGGGGAGGGCGGAGTCGGATGCGGTGCTTCCGTCGGCGCCTGACACGCTGCCCACCGGGTCGCGACCAGGCACCCCCGGGCGGGAGGAGCCGGAGGCGGTGCTTCCGTCGGCGCCTGACACGCTGCCCGGGTCGCGACCGGGCACGGTTGCGACGCGCCCCAGGCCGGCGGAGTCGGATGCTGTGCCTCCGTCGGCGCCTGACACGCTGCCCGGGCCGCGACCGGGCACGTTTGTCGCCGCGCCGGTGTCGACTCCCGCTGAGCCTGGCACACCATCGACTTGTTGCGCGCCTTCCGCGGTGCTCACGCGATGACCTCGTCGAGGGCTTCGGCGAGGGCGTTCACGAGCAGGTCGGTCTCGTCGTCGCCGAGGGTCAGCGGCGGCATCAGGACCACCGTGTCGCCCAGCGGGCGCAGCCAGACGCCGCGCTCGCGCGCGGCCTGGCAGACCGCGAAGCCCGTGCGGGCGCCGACCGGGGGGACCTCGACGCCGATCATCGTCCCGAGCTGGCGGATCTCGACCACACTGTCCTTGGCGCCCACCGGTTCCAGCAGTTTTGCGAGGCGTTCGCCGAGCCGGGCGGCCTGGCCGATGACGTCCTGCTCCCCCATCACGCGCAGGTTCGCGAGCGCGGCGGCGCAGCACAGCGGGTTCGCGGTGTAGGTGTGGCCGTGGAAGAACGTGCGGGGCCGCGTGTCGCCGGGTCGGGTCAGGAACGCCTCGTAGACGTGTTCGGCGGCGAGCACGGCCGAGAGCGGCAGGTACCCGCCGGTGATGCCCTTGCCGCAGGTGAGCAGGTCGGGGACGACGCCGGCGTGCTCGGCGGCCCACATCCGGCCGGTGCGGCCGAAGCCGGTGGCGACCTCGTCGAAGATGAGGAGCGCGCCGTGGGTGTCGGCGAGTTCCCTTGCGGCGCGCAGGAACTCGGCGTCGTAGTCCAGCATGCCCGCGGCCCCCTGGATCATCGGCTCGACGATGATCGCGCAGACCTGGTCACCCGATTCGCGCATCACGGCACGCAGTTCGGCGATGGCCTGCCCGTTGCGGTCGGGGCCGAGGGCGCGGTCGCCGGGCGAGGCGACGCCGATCGTGTCGAGCAGGAGGGGCTTGTAGGCGTCGTGGAACAGGTCGTGGCCGCCGACGGCGACCGCGCCGAGGGTGTCGCCGTGGTACGCCTGGTCGAGGCGGACGAACTTGGGCCGGGGGTGCCCGGTCTGGGTGGAGTACTGGTAGGCGATCTTGAGGGCGGCTTCGACCGCGGAGGAGCCGTCGCCCGCGTAGAAGACCTTGGTGAGCTCGGGGCCGTTCCCCTTGGGAGCCAGGGCGACGAGCGCTTCGGAGAGCTCGATGCCGGGGGTGTGGGTGGTGCCGAGGAACGTGGAGTGGTCGAGCTTGGCGAGCTGGGCGGTGATGGCGGCGTTGATGTCGGGGTGCCCGTGGCCGAGGGTCGTGGTCCACAGTGAGGAGACGCCGTCGAGGTAGCGGCGGCCGTCGACGTCGATGAGCCAGGGCCCTTCGGCGCGGTCGACGACGACGGGCCGGTCGCCGGTCCAGGTGGCGTGCTGGGTGAAGGGGTGCCACACGGCCGATGCGTCGCGGGCGGTCCATTCGGCGCTGGCGGTCATCGCGACTCCTTAGATGGTTCCTACAAAACTGGTTGGAGGATACCGCCGCACGCGGGGTGTCCGGCAGGGGCGCGCGGCCGTTCCCGACTCGTGCGATGCCCTTGACTCCACCGTTACCGAACCGAGGCCGCCGCCGCATTCGCGAAGCGGCAGGCGTAGTTTTGGGCGGTCATTACGGACCCACCTGCTCCGTCCGGGTTTTTACACTTTGAACACAGTGGGACGCTTGACAACCACATGCGCCACGGGCAGACTGGTGACACTTGCGGCAATCGCGGAGGATTGTCACTTACCGCCCTTCAGGTATCACTGCGCGCTTCGGAAAGGCCCGGCGATTCCCTGCGCCGACACGGCCCTCTCCGTGTGCGATGCCGGGCGGGGCCGCACCGCCCCGCGGCGGCCCGCTGCGACGGTGCAGACCGGCGCCCGAGTCCGACGCTCGCGGAGCCGAGAACGAGGAAGGCCCAGTGTCGAACCAGAACCCCCCGCCGGCTCCGGCCGGGCCCGCGGACGACGCGCCCGAGTCCGATCGGAAGCCGTCGTTCTCCCAGGTCTTCGGCGACCGCGAAGCCGCCGGGTTCCTCCTCGCGTTCTGCCTCTCGAACGCCGGCGCCATGCTCAACCGCGTCGCCGTCACCTTCCTCGTCTGGCAGCAGACCGAGTCCTCCGCGCTCGCCGCCGCCTCGTTCGCGATCAGCTTCGCGCCCTACCTCGGCCTCGCCCAGGTCCTCGGGGCCTTTGTAGACCGCTACTCGTACCGCAACGTCATGGTCGTGTGCGACGTGCTGCGCGCCGCGCTCATCAGCCTGCTGCTCATCCCCGGCCTGCCCATCGGCGTCATGATCGCGATCGTCTTCGCCGTGGCCGCGGTCCAGCCCGCCTACAACGCGGCCCGCGTCGCGACCCTCGCCCAGATCCTCACCGGCGACGCCCTGTCCGTCGCGATCGCCCTCACCTTCAGCGCCGCCGCGACCGCGCAGATCGTCGGCTACCTCGCCGGCGGCCTGCTCGCCGCGATCGACCCGTACACGGCCCTCGCGGTCAACGCCGCGCTCTTCGTGGTCAGCGCCATCGCGATCAGCGTCCTCGTGCAGTACCGGCCCTCGGTCAACAAGCGCGAAGAGCGCCGCCACGTGCTCACCGAGACCGCCGACGGCCTGCGCATGCTGCGCGACAACAAGGTCCTGCGCACCGTGTCCTTCGGGATCTGGGGCCTGTTCGCGCTCACCGCCGTCCCCGAGGGCGTCGCCGTCCTGTGGTCGGTGCACCTCCACGGCGACTCGAAGACGCAGGGCCTGATCATGGCCGTCGACGCCGCCGCCGCGGTCGCCGCGACACTCCTGTTCACGCGCTTCGTGCGGCCCTCGGTGCGCGACAAGCTCATCCGGCCGCTCGCCTTCATCGGCCCCATCGTCCTCACGATGGCGCTGTTCGACCCGCCGCTCGCCGGGGTGCTCCTCATCGCGGTCGGCGCGGGCGCCGCGAACATGATCATGGCCCCCATGAACGCGACCCTCGCCCAGTGCATCCCCGACGGCTGGCGCGGCCGCGTGGTCGCCGCCGCCAACTCCGGGCTGCAGCTCAGCCAGGGCATCGCCATCGCCGGGATCGGCCTCATCGTCGAGTTCGGGGCGTCCCTGCCGTACGTCGTGGGCGCCTGGGGCCTCATCGGCTTCCTCATCCAGTACCTGGTCACCCGCAACTGGCCCGCGCCCGAGGAGATCGAGGCCGCCAAGGCCGCGGCCGCGCCGCCGCCCGCGACCGCCCCCTGACCCGCCGCACAGGCCCGAGGAGCCTTCGGGCACCGCTGCGCGGCGGGAGCTAGGCTCGTCTCGGCGTCCCCGGGCCGGCGCGCGGCGACGCCCGCGAGCCGCAAGTCCGCGGGGACACGAGGCCGGGAAGCAACAGGAGCACCAACGTGGAACACGCAAAGACCGTCGAGCTGCGCGGACACCTCATCGACCAGGGCATCTTCGCCCGCGTCATGGACGACGTCCTCGAGTACTCGGGGGCCTACACGATCGACCGCTTCGACGTGGGCCGCCACCACACCGACGAGTCCTACGTCCAGCTCACCGTCTCCGCCGAGACGCCGGAGCAGGTCGAACGCATCGTCATGCGCCTCCAGACGCACGGCGCGAACCCGCTCGACCCCGGCATCGCCACCCTCAAGCCGGCCCCGCGCGACGGCGTCTTCCCCGAGGACTTTTACTCCACCACCAACTTCGACACCCAGATCCGCCTCAACGGCAACTGGATGGACGTCGAGAACTCCGAAATGGACTGCGGCATCATCGTCGCCGAGGACCGCGCCCGCGCCTGGACCCTCCCGGTCTCCGACGTCAAGGCCGGCGAGCTCGTCGTCTGCGGCGGCCTGGGCGTCAAGGTCCTCCCGCTGCCCGAGCCCGAGCGCAAGAACCCCGAGTCCTCGAACTTCGAGTTCATGAGCGGCGGCGTCTCCTCCGAACGGCCGCAAGCGCTCCAGGTGCGCCAGATCGCCGAGCGCATGCGCGAGGTCAAGGCCCGCGGCGAGAAGATCCTCTGGGTCGGCGGCCCCGCCATCGTCCACACCGGCGCTGGCAAGGCCCTCGAAGCGCTCATCAACGAGGGCTACGCGGACGTCATCTTCGCCGGCAACGCCCTCGCCGCGCACGACATCGAGTCGAACCTGTTCGGCACCTCGCTCGGCGTCGACCTCGACAAGGGCCACGGCGTGCCGCACGGCCACGAGCACCACATCCGGGCCATCAACAAGATCCGCACCTGCGGCTCCATCAGCGAAGCCGTCGACCAGGGCGTCCTCAAGGGCGGCATCATGCACGCGATGGTCAAGAACCAGAAGGAGTTCGTGCTCGTCGGCTCCGTGCGCGACGACGGCCCGCTGCCCGACGTGTACACCGACGTCATCGAGGGCCAGCGCGCCATGCGCGCCGCCCTGCCGGGCGTGGGCTTCGCGATCATGGTCGCCACGATGCTGCACTCGATCGCGACCGGGAACCTCCTGCCCGCGAAGGTGCCGCTCGTGAGCGTCGACATCAACCCCGCCACGGTCACGAAGCTCGCCGACCGGGGCTCGGCGCAGGCGATCGGCGTGATCACCGACATCGGGCTGTTCTGCGAGCAGCTCGCGGGCGAGCTCGTGGTCGGCTACAAGCGCGACTAGACCGACGATCGGTAGGGCGGCCGGGGTCCCGGCCGCCCTTTCGCGTACGACCGTCCACTAACCCCCACCCACCGCTAGAGGGGAAAAGACTGTAGGGCCCAGCGTGCCGGGCGGGTGCGACAAGAACCCGGCCCCACGGCCGACGTGTCACCCGAAAGGGGTCGGATTCGGGTGAGGTAGCGCTTTCCAAACGGCGCCCCGCCCGCTATGATCCCATTAAATCGATTCATATCGATGTCTCAATTGAATCGTTTCATCGGACCAATGCACAGGAGCACCAATGTCCCTCGCACCGACGCGAAGACTCCGCACCCTCCTCGCCACCGCCACCGCCGTCCTCGCGGGCGCCGCAAGCGCTGTCACCTTCCCGGTACTCGACAGCGTCTTCGAACCCCACGCCGCCGTCGCGCAGGCCGCCTGCGGCGCCAACTCCCCGCACGCCACGGTCACCGGCTCCAGCGGCGCCTACGTCACCAGAGAGGGCTCGACCACCGTCTACTCCGGCGGCGACTACCGCGCCGCCGTCCAGGCGGGCGTCGACACCATCTCCAGCGGCCAGCGCGTCGCCGTGATGGCCTCGGGCAACATCGGCGCCAGCACCATCACCATCCAGAGCGGCAAGACCTTCGAAGGCTGCGGCATGATCACCGTGGGCAACCGCTCCGGCCGCGGCGCGATCGAGGCGATCAACACCACCGACGTCAACATCGCGTACCTGAAGATGAGCGGCAACCCGTACTTCGGGCTCCGGTTCTCCGGGACCAACGGCCTGAAGCTGGGCGACATCGACCTCACCCTCAGCGGCGGCCTGGGCATCCGCTTCGACCGCGACGCCGCCTGGAACTACAACGTGACCATGAACGACATCTACGTGTCGGGCGCGGGCAGCCACGCGGTGGAGACCTGGAACATCGACGGGTTCAACATCACGCGGGTGACCGCGCGGAACGTCGGCGAGTCGGGCCTGTTGATCCAGAACTCGCGCAACGGCTGGGTCGGCACGGTCGACGGCAGCAACGTCGGCGCCGGGACCGGCTACGCCACGTTCCGGATGGCGAACACCAACGGGCGGCTGGCCAGCGGCTCGTACAGCACCAACATCTGGGTGGACAACGTGATCTCCCGGGGCGGCGGGCGCGGGATCTTCTGCGTCTCGCAGTCCGGCGGGGTGGTCATCAAGAACGTCGACCTGGCGAGCAACGGGAACAACTCGGTGCTGATCGAGAACTGCTACAACGTGTCGATCAGGGGCGGGACCGTGAACGGGGGCGGCGAGGTGCGCCTCGCGGCCCGCACGGAGTTCGCGAACAACCGCGACATCTGGATCACGCTGACCGTGAACAACACGTCCGTGCGGGAGTCGCCCTGCGGCGAGAACACCAACTGGACGCTGAGCGGCAACGGATCGCGGAACATCTGCTGACGCTCAACGCAGAGCAGGGCCGGAGCGGCTGCTCCGGCCCTGCTGCGCGTTTAGTGTCCTTAGGGGACGATCTCGCGGTGGCGGGCGAGGTCGGACGCGCCGATGACGCCGGCCTTGGAGCCGAGTTCGGCGGCGCGGACCTCGGCGACCGGGATGCGGTCGCGGCTGGCCAGGGCCTCCTTGTAGTGCTTGCGGATCGGGTCGAGGAGCAGGTCGCCCGCGTCCACGACGCCGCCGGCGATGAGGATGACGCCGGGGTCGATGAGGTTGACCATGTCCGCGGCGGAGTTGCCGAGGTAGAAGCCGATGAAGTCGAAGGCGCCCAAGGCGACCTCGTCGCCCTGGCGGGCGGCCTCGGTGACCTGGCGGCCGGTGATCGACTCGGGGTCGCCGCCGGCGAGTTTGAGGAGGACCGCGGCCTTCTCGGGGTGCTCGGCGGCGCCCTCCTGGGCGGCCCGGGTCAGGGCCCGGCCGGAGGCGTACTGCTCGAGGCAGCCGGTGCGCCCGCAGCCGCATTCGCGGCCGCCGGGCATCACGGAGCGGATGTGGCCGATCTCGGCCGCGACGCCGTTGGTGCCGCGCAGGAGGTTGTCCTTGACGACGATGCCGCCGCCCACGCCGGTGCCGATCGTGTAGAGCACGGAGGAGCGGTGGCGCTTGGCGGCGCCGTACTTGTGCTCGCCCCAGATCGCGACGTTGGCGTCGTTCTCGACGACGACGGGGAGGTCGATGGCCGCGGCGACCTTGTCGCGCAGCGGCTCGTCCTTCCAGGAGAGGTTGGGGGCGAGCATCACGGTGGAGCGGTCGGAGGAGATCCAGCCCGCCGCGCCGATGCCGACGGCTTCGACCTCGCGGCCGGCTCGCAGCTCGTCGACGACTTCCTTGACGGCTTGGATGACGCCGGAGGTGTCGTCCGCTGGGGTGGGGCGCCGGGACGTGGCGAGGACGTTGCCGTCCTCGTCGACGAGGCCGCCGCCGACTTTGGTGCCCCCGATGTCGACCCCGATAGTCAGACTCACTGCTGTACCCTCCAGCGGTTCACGGTTGAGGCGTGGGATGCCGCGCGACGCTGCGGGCCACCGAGGACTTTACAGCGCGATGACCTGGAGATGAAATCGGCCGTTCCGTCCCACTCGGCGAAGGTATCACCGGCCGCGAGGGGAAAGGGTCGCTTGAGTGACAGTCCCGCAACGTGCGTTCGACGGTCCCGCCCCTGCTCCGCTAAGCTGCCCTTAGCATCATGGTCTGCCTCACAGTCCCTCTTCCATCGGAAGTTGACCCACCGGTAACATGAGCTGTGAGCCACTTTACAAAGCCGTGAACATGGCGTCTTGAACGGAGCCTTTCCATGCGCGAGTTCGCCGTCCCCCCCGTGGTGACTGTGCCCGACGAAGACAACACCCTCTCCGCGCTGTGGGACGCGGCCGAGAACCACCCCGCCTCGATCCTCTTCATGCGCACCTTCGACGACGGCGCCACCTGGCAGGACGTCACCTCCGTCGAGTTCCGCGAGCAGGTCGTCGCCGCCGCCAAGGGCCTGGCCGCCGCCGGGATCCAGCCCGGCGACCGGGTCGCCCTCATGTCGGCCACCCGCTACGAGTGGACACTCCTCGACTACGCGATCTGGGCCGCCGGCGCCGTCACCGTCACCATCTACGAGACCTCCTCCGCCGACCAGGCCAAATTCATCCTCGAGGACTCCGGCGCCGTCGCCGTGATCGTCGAGGACGCCGAGATGACCGCGATGGTCGAAGGCCTCGGCACCCAGGTCAAGCACGTGTGGACCATCGACGGCGGGGCGCTCGACGCCCTTGGCGCACTCGGCGCCGACGCCGGTATCGACATCGAGGAGCGCCGCACCTCCCGCAAGGCCGACGACCTGTGCACGATCGTCTACACCTCGGGCACCACCGGCCGCCCCAAGGGCTGCATGCTCACCCACCGCAACCTCCTGGCGGACATCCGCAACGTCATCCCCGAGGTGCCCGGCGTCCTCTACGACGGCGCGCGCATGCTGCTCTTCCTCTCTCTCGCCCACGTGCTCGCCCGCATCCTGCAGCTCGCCGGCATGGAATCGCGCACCACCATCGCCCACGCCGACCGCACCAAGCTCACCGCGGTCATGCCCGTGGTCAAGCCGACCACCCTGCTCGCCATCCCCCGCGTGTTCGAGAAGGTCTACGCCGGGGCGTACCAGAAGGCCGTCGACGGCGGCAAGGGCCACCTCTTCGAGAAGGCCACCGCCTGCGCCAAGGAGTACAGCCGCGCCCTCGACAAGCCCGGCGGGCCCGGCCTGGGCCTCAAGCTCCGCCACAAGCTGTGGGACGTGCTCGTCTACACCAAGATCCGGGCCGCCATCGGCGGCGAGTGCCGCACCGCGGTCTCCGGCGGCGCCGCCCTCGGCCCCGAGCTCGGCCACTTCTTCCGCGGCGTCGGCGTCACCATCTACGAGGGCTACGGCCTCACCGAGACCTCCCCCGTGCTCTCGCTCAACCTCGAGACCGCCATCAAGGTCGGCTCCATCGGCCGCCCCACCCCCGGCACCGCCCTCCGGGTCGCCGACGACGGCGAACTCCAGGCCAAGGGCCCGCAGGTCTTCCCCGGGTACTGGAACAACGACGCCGCCACCGCCGAGGTCCTCGACGCCGACGGCTGGTTCTCCACCGGCGACATCGCCGAGATCGACGACGACGGGTACGTCACCATCACCGGCCGCAAGAAGGACATCATCGTCACCGCGGGCGGCAAGAACGTCGCCCCCGGACCGCTCGAGAAGATCCTCGACGCCCACCCGCTCATCGCGTACGCCATGGTCGTGGGCGAGGGCCGCCCCTACATCGGCTGCCTCATCTCCCTCGACGGCGAGATGGTCCGCGACTGGCTCTCGCGCCACGACAAGGACCCGCAGACGCCCATCAGCGACCTCACCGACGACCCCGAGCTGCGCGCCGAGCTCCAGGCGAAGGTCGACGAGGCCAACCTGACCGTCTCCCGGGCCGAGCAGATCAAGCAGTTCCGGGTCATGCCGGTCGAACTCACCGAGGACGCCGGGGAAATCACCCCGTCGGTCAAGGTCAAACGACACGTCGTCATGGAAAAATACTCAAGCGAGATCAACGCGCTCTACGACACGGCGAAGGCGCAACGAAACGAGTAAGCGAGGTGCCCGTATGGGCGATGAGGCGGTGCTGGAGCGCCAGTGGCGACTGCCCGCCGTCGCGCTGCGGGGCGTGCTGTTCGCGCTGGTCGCGGTCTTCGGATGGGCCTCTCAAGGGCTCGCCGACGCCTTGACGTGGTGCGGCATCCTCGCCCTCGCGGCGCTGCCCGGCGTGGTCCTCCCCCGGCACCGGCTCCTGGCACCCGCTGGGCAGGTCGCCGAGGTCGCCGTCGTCGTGCTCGGCACGCTCGCCACGGACGGCCTCCCCGCCTGGATGCTGCCCTACCTCATCGCGCCGTTCGCCACGGCCGCGTTCGACGCCGCCGACCAGACCGGCGACGACCGGTACAGCCGCATGCGCGCCTGGGGCCCGCCCGTGCTCGTCGCCGTCGCCGCCGTCGGCCTCATCGCCCAGACACCGCGCATCTCCGCCTACGACCGCGGCACCTACGTGACGACCGTGGCCGTGGCGCTCGCCTTCGGGCTCGCCTCCGCCGTCGGCGCCTGGTGGCTGCGCCGCTCCCGCTCCTCCGACCTGCACCACTCGCAGCTGCCGTACGCCGAGGCCGCGGCCCTGCTCACCCAGTTGCGCGTCGTCGCCCGCCAACTCCCCGGCTCCACACTGGACCCTGGCGGGATCGCCACCGAGATCGTCGACACCGCCTCCCGCATCCCCGGCGTGGCCCGCGCCGCCGTGCTCTCCGCGGCCTCCGGCCGGCGCCTGGTCGTGCTCGCCCAGCACGCCGAGGAACGCGTCGACTGGGAGACCTCCCCGCAGCTCAACTCGCTCCTCGCCGACGCCTGGGCCGGCCAGAAACCGCAGGCCGGACAGGTACCGCTGTCGCGTTCCACCCAAGGGCCCGTGGCGTCCCTGGTGATCCCGCTCGTCGCCGAAGGCCGCACCGTCGGACTCGTCGCGATCGAGTCCGACGACCCCGCCGCGTTCGGCCCCGAGGCCATCACCGCCGCCGAGGACCGCACCAAGGGCGCGGCCCTGCGCCTGGAGACCGCGCTCCTGTTCGAGGACGTGCGGTCCATGGCGACCACAGAGGAGCGCCAGCGCCTCGCCCGCGAGATCCACGACGGCATCGCCCAGGAGCTGGCGATGCTCGGCTACGGCATCGACAACGCCATGGCGATCCTGCCGCCCGAGGCCGGGGAGGCGAAGGGCGAGCTGGAGGACCTGCGATCCGAGGTGACGCGGCTCGTGACCGAGCTGCGGTTCTCCCTGTTCGAACTGCGGTCGAACGTCGACCGTCAGGGCGGGCTGGCATCGGCGATTGCGGACTATGCTCGTACTGTGGGCGCTTCCGCCGGCCTCAGGGTGCACTTGTCGCTCGACGAGGGCGGGGCGAGGCTCCCCGCGAGTACCGAGGCCGAGCTGCTGCGGATCGCGCAGGAGGCGATCACGAACGCCCGCAAGCACGCCCGGGCCGAGAATCTGTGGGTGACGTGCGAGGTCGACCCGCCTTACACGCGCATCGAGGTGACCGACGACGGCCAGGGCCTCTCCGGTGAGGCCTCGGAGGGGCGGTACGGGCTGGCGATCATGAGCGAGCGGGCGGAGCGGATCCGCGGATCACTGGAGATCCGGCCGCACCAGCCGCACGGGACGACGGTGGCCGTGGTGCTCAACGCGGGCGCGCGCCCCACGCCCCGGGCCGAGACGCCCCGCCCGGGCTCGGCGGCCTGGGCGGCCGCCGACCGCACTTCGAGAACTGAACAGCAGGCCCGACGGCCCGACCGCGACAAGAACTGAAGGCTTGCGAGCCGGTTCGAGTGGCCGTGGCAGCCAATGAGGAGAGAGACGACATGAACGCTGAGGCGCAGGAGACGACCGGTCAGACGACCGTGCTCATCGTCGACGACCACGACCTGATCCGCAAGGGTCTCCGGCATGCCTTCGACCGCGACCCGGAGTTCGAGGTGGTCGGCGAGGCCGACACGGCCGCGGACGCGCTGCGGCACGCCGCTTCCCTCATGCCCTCCGTGGTCATCATGGACCTGCGCCTGCCCGACGGCTCGGGCCTGGACGCGACGCGCAAGCTCCGCAAGGCGCACCCGAACATGGGGATCGTGGTGCTGACGATGTACGCGGGCGACGACCAGCTCTTCGGCGCTCTGGACGCGGGCGCTTCGGCGTTCGTGCCGAAGTCGGCCCCGGCGAACGACGTGGTCTCGGCGGCGCGGCACGCGGCGGCGAACCCGACGGCGTTCAGCGCCGCGGACCTGGCCGAGGCGATGCAGCGGCGGCTGACCCCCACGGGCCCGCAGCTCTCGCCGCGCGAGTCGCAGGTGCTGAAGCTCCTCGCCGACGGCCTGTCGGTGGCGGGTATCGCGAAGCAGCTGTACGTCTCGGAGTCGACGGCGAAGACGCACATCTCGAAGCTCTACGAGAAGCTCGGCGCGGGCAACCGCGCCCAGGCCCTCATGACCGCCCTGAAGCTCGGCCTCCTCGAAGCCCCCGACCAGCCGAAGTTCTGAGCGGGGCGGCCGCCCCGGCCGCTCCCCCGATCACCACTCCCGGGCGGCTCCTGCGAGCCGCCCGCTTCTCGCCGTCCGCACTTCCCCGCCCACGAACTGAGGCGCACCTTGCTGACCTGCGACGACGCCGGGATGTCGGACCCTTGTGGGAGCATCGTCCTTTTCGGTTGGTCGGAGGTGGATGCGGGTGGGAAGGGGCATGCCCTACGCCGCCGGCGGCCACGCCGCGACAGCGGTCGGAGCCGCCCCGGCCGCACCCGCTCGGCTCAGACCGTCTCGCCGTAGAGCATGCCCTCGAGCCTGCCGGCCTGGCGGTCCCAGGTCCATTCGCTCAGGGCCCATTCGCGACTGGCCTCGCCGAGTTTTCGCGCCAGCGAAGGATCGGCGAGGACCTGCGCGAGCCGGAACGTGATCTCGCCGAGGTCGCGGCCGTCGACCACCCACCCGGACTGGTCGTGCAGCACCGTGTCCGGCGCGCCGCCCGAGTCGCCGGCGATCACCGGCAGGCCGCACGCGGCCGCCTCCAGGAACACCGCGCCGAGCCCCTCCACGTCGAGGCCGCGGCGGCGCGTGCGGCACGGCATCGCGAACACGTCCCCGGCCGCGAAGTGCGCGGCCAGCTCGTGCTCGGGCACACCGCCGGTGAAGACCACCTGCTCCCCCACGCCGTGCATCCGCGCGAGCGCGCGCAGCCGCGCCTCGTACGGGCCCTGGCCGACGATGAGGAGCCGCACGTCCGCGCCCACCTGCTCGCGCACATGCGGCAGCGCCGCGATGAGCATGTCCTGGCCCTTGCGCGGCACGAGCCGCGAGACGCACACGATCACCGGCAAACCCTGGAGGCCGTGCCGTTCGCGCACCGGTGAGCCGTCCACGCCGGGGTGGAACGTCTCGGTGTCGATGCCGAACGTCAACTGCTCCAGCCGGGTCAGGTGCCCGGCGACCGGCGCGATGCGCCGGTGCGTGTAGTCCCCCAGGTAGGTCATGACGTCGAGCGATCCGGCGATGCGCCGCAGGGCGCCGCGCGTGCCGGGCATCATCGCCCAGCCGACCTCGTGCCCGTGGGTGAGGGCGATCGCGCGCTCGATGCCGGTGTCGTGCTTGAGACCCGCCGCGAGCAGGCCGAGAGGGGCGGCGGCGCCGAACCAGACGCGGTCGCAGCGGTGCTCGCGGGCGACGGCGGTGACGGCGCGGGCGACCCGGGGGGTGGGCACGAGCATCGCGCTGCGGTCGCGCACCACGGTGAAGGGCTGGACGGCGTCGAACTCAGCCCAGCCGGGCGAGGTCGAGGTGTAGACCACCAGGTCGTCGGAGGGCAGCCGCAAAGCCATGCCGTGCACAAAGGTCTGTATGCCGCCCCGGCGGGGCGGGAAGTCGTTCGTCACCAGCAGCGTCCGGCTCATCATGACCCCCTACATGATCCGACCAGTCTGACACGCGGGCCCGGACGTGCGCTGCGATCCGCATGACCGGGGGTGAAGACCTGCGGTCGGCAGTCCCCGCATGTGACGGCGGTGGCACACTGGTGCCTATGTTGAGCGGCCAGGAAAGCGGCGACGAAGGCCCTGAACCGACGGCCTCCGGAGACGGGGGCGGTGCGGACGGGGCGTCCGAAGAGGACCCCGCCGAACCGGGGGCCGGGCCGTCCGGCGGTGCCGCAGCGGACGGTGACGGACCGGCGGTGTTCCTCACGGAACCGGTGCGGCGCAGGGCCGTCGAGATCGCCGCGGTCGCCATGCCGGGGCTCGGCCAGGGGAAGGTCCCGGCCCGGCTCCGACGCTTTCTCAAGTTCAGTCCGGTCAAGCGGGCGAAGCTCGCGAAGCCCGAGCTCGTGGTCGCACTCGCCGCCGACGCCGCGTTCCGCGAAGGGCTCGCCGAGGTGCTCACCGCGACCGATTCGCCGCTGATCGCGGCCATCGCCACCGGCGGGGAGGTCTCGCCGATGGCCGATCCGGCCGAGGTCGCCGCGCTCGCCTACTTGATCCGGCCCGAGGGCTGGCGCGACCTCATCGCGACCGCGACCCAGGCCGTGGCCGAGGCCCCGGAGGCCCCGGCCGTCGAGACCGGCGCCGAAGTCGACGCGAAGCGGTTGGCGTCGTTGGAGAAGGAGATCGGGAAGCTCCGCGCGGCGCTCGCCGAGCAGCGGTCGGCCGCCGCGGTCCTGCAGGAGGAGCTGCGGCGGGCCCGCCGCGAACTGAAGGAGGCCGAGGACCGGGCCGCCAAGGCCGCCGGGGACCTCGCCGCCGAACGGGGCCGGCTCAAGCACCTCGACACCGAGCGCCGGTCCGAGCGCCGCCGCATCGAGGCGGAGGTCGAATCGTTGAAGGCGCAGCTCGAACGCGTCCGCAAGGCCGACAGGGAGCACGAGCGGCTCACCTCGGCCCGGCTGTGGCTGCTCCTGGAGACGCTCTCGGGCACGGCCACGGGCCTGCGCCGCGAGCTCGGCCTCGAACCGGTCGTGGAGCGGCCCGCGGACTACATCGCCGACGAGCTCTGCGACGAACCCGAGGAGCGCACCGCCGAGGGCTCGCGGGGCCTCGACCAGACCGACCCGCAGCGCCTCGACCACCTCTTGTCGCTGCCGAACCCGCACCTCATCGTCGACGGCTACAACGTGACGATCTCGGCCTGGGGCGAGACGCTGACGCTCGAGCAGCAGCGCAACCGGCTCGTGCAGGGTCTGGGAGCGGTCGCGGCGCAGACGAACGCCGAGATCACCGTGGTCTTCGACGGGGCCGACGCGATCTTCGGCGCCAAGCCGAACGCCCGGGGTGTGCGGGTCCTGTTCAGCGCCAAAGGGCAGATCGCCGACGACGTGGTGGTCGAACTTGCGCGGGTCGAGCCCGAGGGCCGGCCGGTCGTCGTCGTCTCCTCCGACCAGGAGGTCGCCACGCGGGTCCGGCGCGAGGGCGCCTACCCGGTGCCGTCGCCGCTGCTCGTCCGCTGGCTGCAGCGGAGCTGACGCTCGCGGAGCGACCCGGGCTCACGCCCGGCGCGGTGGCACTTTCAGCATCACCGAGCCGGCGGCGAGGTCGTGCAGGCCTCGGTGGTACGGGTGGGCCAGCGCCGTCAGGGCCGGGAGCAGGAGCGAGAGCAGCACCGCGCGGACCAGGGAGCGCAGGAGGCCGATCGGGCCGCCGTGGTCGGCCGAGACGCACGCGATGCGCATGAGCCACATGCCGAGGGTCTGGGTGCCGAAGGCGAGCAGGGCGGTGCAGTAGGCGGCGAAGAGCAGTGCTCGCAGGAGCGCCTGGCCGAAGGGGTCGGCGGTGACGAGGTCGAGCCAGCTGAGGCCGATCGCCAGGACCGTGCAGGCCATCCAGTCGATGAAGAGTGCGACGAACCGCGCACCGAGGGTCGCCAGATCCTGGCCGGAGCCGGTGGTTTGGGGGGTGTTCGCACCGCGTTCGCTCGTCATGGCGCGAGTCTACGGGTCGGCCCGAAAGATGGCTTGTGCACCGCCCTGAGCAGTGGTTTCGGTCAATGTAGAACAGACTCGAACAACGCAAGTAACACGCACGAAACATTTGATTTACGGTGGGGCAATTGATCGCGGTTAGCGTTTCGCCTAATAAGCTTAGGCGTCGACAGCGAGGTCGGCCAGCCCGGCGAAGCTTGCGAGCCGGCCCTGAGTACGGCTGACGGGGGAACCGGCCTTCCCGGACCCGGCGGCACTCACCTACCGAGAGGAATACCTTCGTGTTCTCCAGCCCTGAAGAGCTCCTCGGCTACGTCCGCGACAACGACGTGAAGTTCATCGACGTCCGCTTCTGCGACCTGCCCGGCGTCATGCAGCACTTCAACATCCCGGCCGAGTCCTTCGACGACGACCTCCTCGAGGAGGGCCTCGCGTTCGACGGCTCCTCGATCCGCGGCTTCCAAGAGATCCACGAGTCGGACATGCTCCTGCTGCCCGACGTGGCGACCGCGTTCGTCGACCCCTTCCGCGAGCAGAAGACCCTCGCCCTGAACTTCTTCGTCCACGACCCCTTCACCCGCGAGGCCTACAGCCGCGACCCGCGCAACGTCGCGAAGAAGGCCGAGCAGTACCTGGCCGGCTCCGGCATCGCCGACACCGCGTACTTCGGGGCCGAGGCCGAGTTCTACATCTTCGACTCGATCCGCTTCGACCAGACCGCCAACCAGGCGTTCTACGAGATCGACTCGATCGAGGGCGCCTGGAACACCGGCGCCGACGAGCCGGGCGGCAACCTCGGCTACAAGCCGCGCCACAAGGGCGGCTACTTCCCGGTCGGCCCCGTCGACCACTTCGCGGACCTGCGCGACCGCATGGTCACCAACCTCATCGAGGGCGGCCTCACCATCGAGCGCGCCCACCACGAGGTCGGCACCGCGGGCCAGTCGGAGATCAACTACCGCTTCGACACCCTGCTGCACTCGGGCGACGACGTCCAGAAGTTCAAGTACATCATCAAGAACACCGCCACCCAGGCGGGCAAGACGGTCACGTTCATGCCCAAGCCCCTGTTCGGCGACAACGGCTCGGGCATGCACACCCACCAGTCGCTGTGGGCGAACGGCGACCCGCTGTTCTACGACGAGACCGGTTACGCCGGCCTCTCCGACACCGCCCGCCACTACATCGGCGGCCTGCTCCGGCACGCCCCGAGCCTGCTGGCCTTCACCAACCCGTCGGTGAACTCCTACCGCCGCCTGGTGCCGGGCTTCGAGGCCCCCGTCAACCTGGTCTACTCGCAGCGCAACCGCTCGGCGTGCACCCGCATCCCGGTCACCGGTTCGAACGCGAAGGCCAAGCGCGTCGAGTTCCGCGTGCCGGACCCGTCGAGCAACCCGTACCTGGCGTTCTCGGCCATGCTGATGGCCGGCCTGGACGGCATCAAGAACAAGATCGAACCGCCGGCGCCGGTCGACAAGGACCTCTACGAGCTTGGCCCGGAGGAGTACGGCGACATCCAGCAGGTCCCCGGCTCCCTCGACGCGGTGCTCGACAACCTCGAGGCCGACCACGACTTCCTCACCGAGGGCGGCGTGTTCACCCCGGACCTGATCGAGACGTGGATCTCCTACAAGCGCGAGAACGAGATCGACCCGATCCGCCTCCGCCCGACCCCGCACGAGTTCGACCTGTACTACGAGGTGTAACAAGGCTCGGGCCCGCAGGGCCTGAGTTCTCTTCGCGCAAGGGGCGCGACCGGTGTGACGCACCGGTCGCGCCCCTTGAACGTTTGTTCACCCGGCCGGGCGCGAGGGATACTCGCCCGGTGCCTCCCCGCTTCATCCCCGAACGCGACCGGGGTGTCTTCCGCGACGCCCTCGCGATGTCGATCGGCATCTGCATAGTCGGCGTCTCCTTCGGTGCCCTGGCCACTTCGGCCGGGCTGCCCTGGTGGATCCCGGTCGCCATGTCCTTCCTGACCTTCGCCGCCACTTCGCAGTTCGCGATGCTCGCCGTCGTCATGGCCGGCGGCGGCGTGATCGCCGGTCTCGCCGCGGGCGTGCTCGTGCACCTGCGGCACATCCCCTACGGCCTCGCCGTGGGGAACCTCTACTGGGACAAGTGGTGGACGCGGCTGCTCGGCACGTTCATGCTCATCGACCAGTCCACGGCGTTCGCCCTGGCGGCCGGGGACGACCGGCGGCGCGCCAAGGCCGCCTACTGGATCACCACGCTGATCATGTTTGTCGCCTGGAACCTCGGCACCGTCATCGGCGTCCTCGCCGGCGGCTTCATCCCCGACCCGGACGTGTTCGGCCTCGACGCCGCGTTCCCGGCGCTCCTGCTGGCGCTGGTGATGCCCGCGCTGAAGGACCACGACACGCTCCTGGCCGCCCTGGTCGGTGCGGCCATCGCCGCCGCGACCGCACCGTTCCTGCCCACCGGCATCCCGGTCCTGCTGGCCCTCATCGGGCTCCTGGCGACCTGGCCGCGCCGCAAGCCGAAGGAGGACGCGGCATGACCATGACCGCAGTGCTCGCCCTCGCCGTCGGCGTCTTCCTGGTCCGCCTCGCCGGGCCGCTCATGCGCAGCCGCATCAACGTCTCCGAGCGGTCCGAGACCCTCATGAAGCGCGGCGCCATCGTGGTCCTCGCGGCCCTCGTGGTCACTGGCGCGCTGTTCGCCGACGGCGGCTTCGCGGGCTGGGCGCTCCCCGCCGGGGTCCTGGTGGGCGGCCTCCTCGCCTGGCGCCGAGCGCCGATCCTCATCGTGGTCGTCGCGGCGGCCGGCACGACGGCTCTGCTCCGGCTCGGCGGGATCGCCTGAGCGGCAGCGACACCGACGAAGTCCTCGCGCTGAGCGCACGAAACGGGGGCCGCGCGATTGCGCGGCCCCCGTTCGTCAAGACCTGCAGTCAGGCCTTGCGGGTTCTACCAGTCCTGCGCGGCGCGGCGGCGACGCATGATCAGGAAGATGGCGGCGGCGGCCACGATGAGCGCGGCGGCCGAGCCGATCATGATCGTCATCGAGCTACCGGTGGTGGGCAGCTGCGGCTGAGCGGACGGGGTGCCGCTGGGCGAGGGGGTCTCCTCGTCGCAGGGGGTCCACCACACGTCGCCGTAGACGGAGTCCTTCGGGGTCTCGACGTAGTAGCTGGCCCAGACTTCCTCAGCGCTGTCGATGGCGACGGGCACGACCACGGACTCACCGGGGTTGAGCTCGTGGACGATGGCGTCCTCGCTGAAGTCGGTCCAGATCTCGAAGTACGTCGGCTCGCCGTCCTCAGGGACGGTCAGCGTGAAGGTCAGGCCCTCGCAGTCGGACTCCACAGCGATGTAGGAGCACAGCTCCTTGTCGTACCACTCGAAGGTCTCGATCAGCTCGCCGTCGACGAGCACGTCGACGGAGAGGCCCGCCTCGAGGTCCTCTACGAAGAAGTACCAGCCGAAGCCCTCGTCGACCTCGGGGGTGTAGCTCTCCTCTTCACCGTCGCTGGAGACGAAGGTGAACTCGGCGAGCGCTTCCGGGTTGGTGTTGTTGGCCCAGACCCAGATGCCGACGCAGTCAACGTCGCTGTCGATCTCGAAGCCCGGCTCGGGCTCCTCGGTCGGCTCGCAGCCGCCCTCGGGCTGGGAGACGATGTAGGGCTGGCCGGTCTCCTTGACGCCGTTGGACCACTTGGACGTGAGCGTGAGGCTCACGGACTCGACGTCGGCGGCCACGACCTGCTCACCCTTGAGGGTGTCGGTCGAGCCGTGGGCGGGGAGGGGCGCGCCTGCGGCGAACAGGCCGCCGGAGACTTCGCCGTCGACGGTCCAGGACTCGACCGCTCCGGTGAGCCCGTCTTCGCGGCCCCCCCAGGTGCCGTCGGTGGCTTCCCAGGTGACAGTCCAGCTGCCGTCTTCGTTGCACTCGGAGGTGCCCCAGTAGTCGGAGTGGTGGGCTTGGGCGGCGGACGCGAAGGTGACCGCTCCTGCGAGGCCGAGGACGACGCTACCGCTCAGTCCCAGCACCCGCTTGAGGGTACGGTTCATGGTTCTCCTAAGGATGGCAATTGCTTTGGGGGATTCGGAGCCGCGCGGCCGAGGGTGTGAGCGCTCGTCCGGCTTCGGCAACTTACCAAAGGAGACACGCCCCCGCACGAGGAGAGGTCGCATAACGATCGCATAACGGGACGACTGCGATCGGCAGTGGCGCAACGGAACCGAGTGGACACAGCGAAACGGCCGGGCTTTCGCCCGGCCGTAGCCGTTTTGTCCGTCCGATTCGGGGGATCAGCCCTCGTCCTCGGGTGCGTTGTCGATCGCTTCTTCGGTGGCGTACGCCGAGTCGACGACGACCTCCTTGTAGTTCTCCACGGTCACGTCGACCGGCTCGAGCAGGTAGGAGGGGATGAACTTGAAGCCGTTGTCGTACGTGCCGAGGTCGTTCACGTCGGGGGTCGAGCCGCCGACGATCGTCTTCACCATCTCCACGGCGACCTCCGCGAGCTGGCGGGTGTCCTTGAAGACCGTCTCGGTCTGGCCGGTGCCCTCCTTGATCGCCTTGAGGGAGCGCAGTTCGGCGTCCTGGCCGGTGATGACCGGGAAGTCGTCCGATCCGGGCTCGAAGTCGGCGTCGACGAGCGCCTCGACGATGCCGCGGCTGATGCCGTCATAGGGCGAGAGCACGGCGTGGAGCGGCCGGTCCTGGTAGTGGTCCTCGAGGAGCTGGGCCATCCGGGTCCGCGCGGTCTTGCGGTCCCACTGCTGGGTGGCGGTGGCCTCCTGCTCGGTCTGGTTGGAGGGGACCACGACCGAGCCGCCGTAGATGTAGGGCTCGAGGGTGTCGAGGCCGCCCTGGAAGAAGTACTGGGAGTTGTTGTCGTCAAGGGAGCCCGAGAACAGCTCGACGTTGTACTGCTCGGTGGTGTCCTGGGTGAGGCCGAGCTTCGTGATGATGTGCTTGGCCTGCAGCACGCCGACCTGGTAGTTGTCGAACGAGGCGTAGTAGTCGACGTCCGGAGTCTCGAGGATGAGCCGGTCGTAGGCGATGATCGTGACGCCCTTGTCCTTGGCCTTGCTCAGGACCTCGCCGAGGGAGGTGTTGCCGATGGCGCCGATGATGAGGAACTCGACGCCCTGCTCGATCATCGACTCGATCTGGGCGACCTGGGTGGGGATGTCGTCCTCGCCGTTTTCGAGGATGGTCTTGTAGCCGAGGTCCTGCAGCCGCTTCTCCAGGTCGGCGCCCTCCAGCACCCACCGGTCGGACGTCGTGGTGGGCATGGCGATGCCCGTGAAGCCGGTCAGCTGCTTCGAATCCTCGCCCGCGCCGCATGCGGCGAGCGATACGGCTGCGACGCCTGCCGTTCCGTACAACAGGCCGCGACGACTGAGGTGCATGGGGAAAGTACTCCTTCGTACAGGTGAGGGGGTTCATATCACCCCCGAAACTTACACGAGTGGAAAGCTCGCCAAATCGGGTCATTCCGTGATCGAACCGTGTCCTGGAAGGAGGGACGAAACGGGATTCGGAGGCGCTTCGCGCCCTATTGCCCCGCTGCGTTCAAGGACCGTGCTCGATTATTTCGCGACCATCCGGAACGAACGTAGAACCTGCGGGTAACCCGCTTCCCGGCGGCCCCCGCGCAAAGCGACGGGTCTCGCTCCCACCAGAACGCTGTGATGACCTTCGATGTGTTCGCGCTTCGACCGCATATCATTGCGCGCATGAGTGATCGGTGGATCGATGTGGCTCCGCGCGTGTGGGTGCGGCGGCTGGAGGAACTGGACCAGACCCTGGGACTGGTGATCGGTGACGACTGCTGCCTGGTGATCGACACCGGCATCAACGCCGAGGCGGGGTTCGCGTACGCGACGGCGATCCGCGAGAAGACCGACCTGCCCTGGCAGGTGGCGTACACGCACGACCACTTCGACCACTGGTTCGGGACCTCGGCGTTCGGCGAGTCCGCGATCTGGGCGGTCGGGGACGGCGCCCACTACCTGCGCGTGGGCGACGAGGCGCGCAAGATCAGGGCCGCGTCCTACCGCCGCGAGGGCCGGGAGGAGGAGGCGCGCCGCATCGCCCGCACGAAGCTCGTGCCGCCGAACTGCCGGGTGAGCGGCGCGATCGGGCTGAATCTGGGCGGGCGCACGGTGGTGCTGCGCCAGGTCGGCTTGGCGCACAGCGACACCGACATGGTGATCGAGGTGCCCGACGCGGGCGTCCTGTTCGCCGGGGACCTGCTGGAGAACGGCGCGCCGCCCTCGTACGACGGCGCGTTCCCGTACGAGTGGCCGCAGGCGGTCGAGTACCTGCTGAGCTGGAAGCCCTCGGTGGTGGTGCCGGGCCACGGCGACCCGGCGGACTACTGGTGGGCGCGCGCGCAGGCGCGGGACCTGGCCGAGGTGGCGCGGATGTGCGGCGAGGTGGCGCAGGGGTTCCTTACCGAAGAGGAGGCGCTGGCGCACAGCCCGTTCGGCGAGGCGCCGATGCGCGCGGCGCTCGACCGGTGCAAGGCCCTCACCCCTCCCCCGCCGCCGGAGCCCGCAGTGCCGGCGGCGCAGCCGCAGACGCCGCCGCCACCGGTGATCGTGTACGACGTCTTCGACTACAGCGTGGACCTGACGCAGCGCTGATCCGAAGGCCGCCTAGTCGCCGAAGGGCTGGTCCTCGAAGCCGAGGTGCAGCTTGCGCAGCAGTGCGCCGAGCTGCGTCCGCTCCTCGTCGGTGAGCACGGCGAGCGTCTCGAGCTGCAGGTCGACGCCGGTACGCACGGCCTCTTCGATGACCTCGCCACCGCGTTCGGTCATGCGGACCTTGAGGCCGCGCCGGTCGGCCGGATCGGGGAGGCGCTCGATGAACCCGGCGGCCTCGAGCTTGTCGAGGCGCCCGGTGAGCCCGCCCGAGCTGAGCATCAGGGTCGCGCCGATCTCCTTGGGCGACAGCGTGAACGGCTCCCCCGATCGGCGGATCGAGGCGAGCACGTCGAACTCGTTGCGCCCCAGGCCCTGCCGGGACCGGAGCTCGTGGAGGCGGGAGCCGAGCTTCTGCGAGATGCGGTGGATGCGCCCGTAGAGGGCCATGGATTCGAGTTCGAGATCGGGCAGCTCACGGTGCCACTGGGCGACGATCCGGTCTACGGCGTCCTGCTCCACGGCGTCTTCGGTCATGGGGGTCATTCTGGCCCACCTGCCTTCCGGTCGCTGAAGTACCTCAGGATGATCTAACTCAACCATAAGTATCTTGACATCAAGTAGCTTGTGAGTAAGCTACTTCTTATCAAGTTACCCTCAGGAGCCATCATGAACCGCAGCACCAAGGACCTCCTCCTCACGGCCCTCGCCCCCGTCATGTGGGGCACCACCTACGTGGTGACCACCGAGTTCCTCCCGGCCGACCGGCCGTTCCTCACCGCCATGCTGCGGGCCCTCCCCGCGGGGCTCCTCCTCATCGTCCTGTCACGAAGGCTCCCCAGAGGCTCATGGTGGTGGCGGTCCGCCGTGATCGGCACGCTGAACATCGCCGCGTTCTTCGCCCTGCTCTTCATCGCGACCTACCGGCTCCCCGGCGGCGTCGCGGCGGTGGCGGCGGCCGTCGGCCCGCTGGCCACGGCCGGGGCGACGCTCCTGATCCTCCACCAGAAGGTCCGCCTGCGCACCTGGCTGCTGGGCCTCACCGGCGTGGCGGGCGTGGCGATGGTGGTGCTCTCAGCGGAAGCGGAGCTCGACACCCTCGGCGCCGCGGCCGGCATCGGCGGCGCGGTCTCGATGGCGGTCGCGGTGGTCCTGACCAAGCGCTGGGGCATCCCGAAGGAGGCCGGCCCCGCCGCCCTCGCGGGCTGGCAGCTGACCGCGGGCGGCCTGCTGCTCATCCCCCTGGCGTTCGCGGTCGAAGGCGCCGTCCCGGTCCTCACCGGCACGAACCTCCTCGGCTACCTCTACCTCGGGCTCGTGAACACCGCGCTCGGCTACTGGCTCTGGTTCCGCGGCATCGGCCGGCTCTCGGTGGTGCCCTTGAGCTTCCTGGGCCTGCTCTCCCCGCTCACCGCCGCCACGGTCGGATGGATCGCCCTGGGCGAGACCTTCACGCCCCTGCAGACCGCCGGCTTCGCAGTGGCCCTGGCGGCGACAGTGGCCGCCCAGCTGCACGCCCGGCCGAAGCCCCCCGCCGTCGCCGTCGCACCGGCGCCGAAGACCCTCGTCCACTCCTGAGCCGACGCGGGCCGGCCGATCCAGCGGGGATCGGCCGGCCCGTTCGTCGTCCCGGTCAGACCATCTTGCGCTTGTAGGCGCGCATCGCCAGGGGCGCGGTGACGGCGAAGATCGCCACGGCCCAGACGAAGGTCCACATCAGCGGCTCCGTGATGGGGCCGAACGAGAGGAGGCCACGCATGGCGTCCGCGAGGTGGGTCACCGGGTTGACCTTCGCCCAGGCCTGCATGAAGCCGGGCATCGTGTTGATGTCGACGAAGGCACTGGAAGTGAAGGTCAGCGGCATGATGATCACGAAGGCGTAGATCTGGACCTTCTCCTCCGAGTCCGCGACCACGCCCATCAGCACCGAGATCCACGAGATCGCCAGCGCGAAGACCACGAGGACCAGGGTCGCGAGGAACGCGCCCGCGACTGAGCGGAGCTCGAATCCCATGAGCAGGCCCAGGCCGAGCATGACCACGATGGACCAGACCTGCTTGAACATGTCTGCGAAGATCTTCCCCGCCAGGGGCGCGGAGCGGGCGATGGGCAGGGAGCGGAAGCGGTCGTACACGCCCTTGCGGAGGTCGGCGTTGATGCCGGTGCCGGTGTACATGGTGAGGAAGATGGCGTTCTGGGCGATGAGGCCGCCGAGGACGTACTGGAGGTAGTCCGAAGTGGATCCGGCCATCTGGCCGCCGAAGACGTAGACGAACAGCAGCAGGAACATGATCGGGCTGAGGCTGAGGTCGACGAGTTCGAACGGGTTGTGCTTGATGCGGACCATCTGCCGCCAGGCCATGGAGAGGGTCTGGCTGACGGTGGCGCCGAGCCCGGGGCGGTGGACGACCGGGGCTTCGATTGTGGCGGCGGTCATTTCGCGGGCTCCTGGTCGGTCTGGGCGGCGCTTTCGGCTTCGGGGTCTTCGGTCTCGGTGCGGCGTCCGGTGAGGGTCAGGAAGACCTCGTCGAGGCTGGAGAGTCCGAGGTGGAACTCGGTGAGCGCGATGCCGCGGTCGCGGAGGTCGGCGGCGAGGGCCGGCATGATGCCGTCGTCGTTGACGCCGACGGTGATCGCTCCGGCTTCGACCGCGGGTTCGAGCTCGGGGTAGCGCGCGGCGACGAGTTCGCGCACGGTGTCGAGCTGGGCGTGGTCTTCCGGCTGGATGCGGAGGCTCTGGCCGCCGATCTTGGCCTTGAGCTGGGTCGGCGTGCCGGTGGCGATGACCTTGCCGTGGTCGATGACGGCGATCTCGTGGGCGAGCTGGTCGGCCTCTTCGAGGTACTGCGTGGTGAGCAGGACGGTGGTGCCGTCGGCGACGAGGCCGCGCACGAGTCCCCAGAGCTCGCCGCGGGCCCGGGGGTCGAGCCCGGTGGTGGGCTCGTCGAGGAAGAGGATGCGGGGGCGGCCGACGAGGCTGGCGGCCAGGTCGAGGCGGCGGCGCATGCCGCCGGAGTAGGCCTTGGCGGGCTTCTCGGCGGCGTCGGAGAGGTTGAACTGGGCGAGCAGTTCGCGGGCGCGGGCCTTGGCGTCCCGGGTGGGCATGCCGAGGAGGCGGCCGATGAACCGCAGGTTCTCCTCGCCGGTGAGCAGTTCGTCGACGCCGGCGAACTGGCCGGTGAGGCCGATGAACGTGCGCACTTTGGCGCCGTCCTTGACGATGTCGTAGCCGCCGACGCGGGCGGTCCCGGCCGTGGGCTGGGAGAGGGTGGCGAGCATGCGGACCATGGTGGTCTTGCCCGCGCCGTTGGGTCCGAGGACGCCGAGCACGGTCCCGGCCCGGGCCGTGAGGTCGACGTGGTCGAGGGCGACGAGGTCGCCGAAGTGCTTGGTCAGGCCCTCGGTTTCGATGGCGTTGTCTTGCGACACTTCGTCCTCCTTTGGAGTGGTGTCGTGGAAGGGTTCGAGTTCTGGTTTCCGGGCAGCGTGCACCCGAGATCATGATGTCATATTGATGCGTGCTTGACATCACCTTTGCGGTGGCGTTTCGCCGTACCGTGCGCGGCGCACACCGGAACTCGATCATGCACCCGGGGTGTGACATCCGGGGTGCGATTAGGGCTTAGAGCGTCTGGAGGAGCTTCCGGATGCGCTTCTCGCTCACCTGGTAGCGGGTGCCGAGCTGCTGCGCGAAGAAGCTCACGCGCAGCTCTTCGAGCATCCAGCGGACCTCGCGGCCCTCGCCGGAGCGGAGCGCGGCGGGCCGGGTGCGCGCGAGCGAGTCCCGTTCGGCCTCCAGGGACTGGATCACGTTCATCTTGCCCTGGTCCCCCGCGACGTCGGCGACCGCGCGCTTGGCGCGGAAGCTGATCGCCTTCACGTACCGCAGCAGGTCGTCCAGGCGCCACCAGCCGGTCGAGCCCACGAAGCCGTCCGCGCCGACGAGCGATTCGAGCTGGCGGCGCATGTCGCTCAACGCGGGCAGCACGCGGAGGTCGAACTTGCCCTCAAGGAGGCGGGACGCCTCGCGCGCCTCGGTCAGCACCGCGGCGGCCTTGCGGGCCACTGCGGGCGACTCGCCCGCGACCTCCGGCCGCGCGCGCTTGAGCAGCGCCTCGAAGCCCTCGCGGTCCCAGGCGGGGCCGCCGCCTTCGATGAGGACCTTGTCGAGCACCGTGCGCACGCAGTCGGCCAGCAGCGCGTCCACGTTCGCGTAAGGGCCGGTGGCCAGTGCGAGCTGCTCGTTGCGGGTCAGGGCTTCCTTCAGGCGCGGGTCCGGCGTGTTCAGGCGCAGGAGCCGGCGCGTGCCCGCCCACATGTTCGCGGCCTGGGAGGCGGGGTCGGGGAAGGCCTTGACGCCGACCGAGCCGCCCTCGTCCACCAGCGCCGGGTACGCCTTCGCGGTGTAGCCCTTGCGCGGGGTCTCGTGGATCTTCGGCAGCGCCTCGAGGTCCCAGGTCTTGAGGCCCGTGCGTTCGAGCTCGAACGCCTCGGACGCGGCCTCCTGGGTCTTGGGGGCGAGCTGGCGCTGCAGGGCGCCGAGCTCCTTGCCCTCGGCGAGGACCTTGCCCTCCTCGTCCTTGACCTGGAAGGTGACGAGGAGGTGCCCGGGGACCTTCGCGAGGTCGAAGGCGTCCTCGGGCACGTGCACCTGGGTCATCGACTTCAAGGTGTCGGCGAGCGCGGCCATCATCGGCCGGCCGGGCGCCGGGGCCATGCGCGCGACGGCGGCCTTCGCGAAGTCGGGTGCCGGGACGAAGCTGCGGCGCAGGGACTTCGGGAGGCTCTTGATGAGCGCTTCGGCGAACTCGGCGCGCAGGCCCGGGACCTGCCAGGTGAAGGCGTCCTGGTCGAGCTGCTGGAGGGCCGGGAGCGGGACGGCCACGGTGACGCCGTCACGGGCGGAACCGGGCTCGAACTCGTAGTCGAGCTCGAGGTCGGCGCCCTCGGAGGTCCAGACCTCGGGGTAGGCGTCGGCGGCGACGCGCTCGCCGCGGTCGCCCAGGAGGAGCTGCTCGTCGAAGTCGAGGAGGGTCTTGTCCTTCTCCTTCTTCCACCAGGAGTCGAAGTGGCGGCCGGAGACGATGTCCGCAGGGAGCCGCTCGTCGTAGAAGTCGAAGAGGGTCTGCTCGTCGGCGAGGAGGCCGCGCTGGCGCACCCGGTTCTCGAGGTCTTCGACCTCGCTGATCTTGGCGAGGTTGCGGGCGAGGAACTGGTGGTGGGTGTCCCACTCGGCCTGGACGAGCGCGTGGCGGATGAACAGCTCGCGGCTGGTCTCGACGTCGATGCGGCCGAAGTTGACCTTGCGGCGGGCGACGATCGGGACGCCGTAGAGGGTCACGCGCTCGAACGCGAGGACCGCCCCGGCCTTCTTCGACCAGTGCGGTTCGGAGTAGGTGCGTTTGCTGAGGTGCTCGGCGAGCGGCTCGACCCACTCGGGTTCGATCTTCGCGCAGACGCGGCCCCAGAGGCGGCTGGTCTCCACGAGCTCGCCGGCGACGACCCAGCGCGGCTGCTTCTTGGCGAGGCCGGAGCCGGGGAAGATCGCGAACTTGGCGTTGCGGCCGCCGAGGTACTCGCGGGTGTCGGCCTCTTTGACGCCGATGTGGGAGAGGAGCCCGGCGAGGAGCGCGGTGTGGACCCGCTTCGGGTCGGGGGTGGTGCCGGGGGCCTCGATCTCGATCTTGAGGCTCTTGAGGACGCCGAGGATCTGGCGCACCAGGTCCTGCCACTCGCGGATGCGCAGGTAGTGCAGGTACTCCTGCTTGCACATGCGCCGGAACGAGCTGGAGGAGCGGGTCTTGCGCTCGTCCTCGAGGTACCGCCACAGGTTGAGGTAGGCGGAGAAGTCGGAGTCGGGGTCGTTGAAGCGCGCGTGCGACTGGTCGGCCTGGGCGCGCTTGTCCGCCGGGCGCTCCTTCGGGTCCTGGATGGACATCGCGGCGGTGATGACCGCGACGGCGTGGACGCAGCCCTCCTCGCGGGCTTGGAGGATCATCCGGGCCAGGCGCGGGTCGATCGGCAGGCGCGCGATGTCGCGCCCGGCCTTCGTGAGGCGCCGCTCCCCCGCCCGCACGTCCTCGAGCGCGCCGAGCTCCACCAGGAGGTCCATGCCGTCCTTGATGTTCCGCGAATCGGGGGCGTCGACGAACGGGAACGTCTCGACCCGGCCGAGCTTCGCGGCGGTCATCTGCAGGATGACGCTGGCGAGGTTGGTCCGCAGGATCTCCGCGTCCGTGAACTCGGGTCGGGCGTTGAAGTCGTCCTCGGAGTAGAGGCGGATGCAGACGCCCTCGGCGACGCGGCCGCAGCGGCCCGCGCGCTGGTTGGCGCTGGCCTGGCTGATCGCCTCGATGGGGAGGCGCTGCACCTTGGTGCGGGCCGAGTAGCGGGAGATGCGGGCGTACCCGGCGTCGACCACGTACCGGATGCCGGGCACCGTCAGGGAGGTCTCGGCGACGTTGGTGGAGAGGATGATCCGCCGGCCGGTGTGGGAGGAGAAGACCCGGTGCTGCTCCTGCGCGGAGAGGCGCGCATAGAGCGGGACGACCTCGGTGTGGCGGAGCTTGGCCTTCTCGAGCGCGTCCGCGGTGTCGCGGATCTCCTGCTCGCCGGAGAGGAAAACGAGGACGTCGCCGTCGCCGACGCGGCCGAGCTCGTTCACGGCGTCGAGGATGCCGTCGATCTGGTCGCGCTGCTCCTCGCCGTCCTCGTCGCGCAGCGGCCGGTAGCGGACCTCGACGGGGTAGGTGCGGCCGGAGACCTCGAGGATCGGGGCCGGGCCCTGCTCCCCTGCGAAGTGGTTGGAGAACCGCTCGGGGTCGATGGTCGCGGAGGTGACGATGACCTTGAGGTCGGGGCGCTTGGGGAGGATCTGGCGCAGGCATCCGAGGATGAAATCGATGTTGAGGCTGCGCTCGTGCGCCTCGTCGATGATGATCGTGTCGTAGGCGCTCAGGAGCCGGTCGTGCTGGATCTCGGTGAGCAGGATGCCGTCCGTCATCAGCTTCACGTAGCTCTTGTCCGACACCTGGTCGGTGAAGCGGACCTTCCAGCCCACGGCCTCGCCGAGCGGCGACCCGACCTCGTCGGCGATGCGCTCGGCCACCGCGCGGGCGGCGATCCGCCGCGGCTGCGTGTGCCCGATCATGCCGCGCACGCCGCGACCGAGTTCGAGGCAGATCTTCGGGATCTGCGTGGTCTTGCCCGAGCCGGTCTCGCCGGCGATGATCACGACCTGGTTGTCGCGGATCGCCTCGAGGATGTCGTCCTTGCGCTGCGACACCGGCAGCTCTTCGGGGTAGACGATCTTCGGGACGCCGGCGGCGCGGGCCGCCAGCGCGGCCTCTTTCCGCTCGACGTCGGCCTCGAGCCTCGCGAAGGCCTCGGTGCGGGCCGGGCCCTCGAGTTCGCGGGCCTCGCGCAGGCGGCGGCGCAGCGCACGCTGATCGGCCGTGCGCAGGGCGAAGACGCGCTCGCGCAGGCTGGTTCGGGATTCAGGGAGGCTACTGGGCATGACGATGGTCAAGGATACGTGGGCGCCCGGTCCGGTCGCCACGCATTAACCGCCGCAGTGGCCTGCATTGGGTGGGTCCAGGCGGGAGCGTCCTCGCAAATCGGACACCCGAAGCCCCCCGATGCCATCATCCCCGCCCGGTCCGACACCCGCTCGGCACGCGAGCGATGCTCGCGGTGCCGCTCAGCCGTCTTCGAGGTCGCCGCACAGCACGCGGTCGGCGTCCAGGCCCTCGGAGTCGGTGAGCGCCTGCGGGGCGTGGACGACGACGCTCTCGGCGCGGTCGTCGAGCATGAGCGGGGCGGAGACGGTCGTGTCGCCCACGCCCGTGTCCGAGGTCGTGAAGGTCAGCTCGATGATGTTCCCGGCGGCGTCCTCGCCGTTCGGGTCGGACATCCAGTGGCCGCCGCCGGGCGGGTCCTCGTCGCATTCGCCGTCGTGGACGTGCGCCGTGTACTCCACGCTCGGGCCGAGGCCGGTCACCGTGAGCTCCACGGAGGTCCCGTCGGAGGACGAGACCTTCGCGGTGCCGGTCCCCCGCGGGTACACCGCGTTCCACGTCGCGGTCGGCTCCAGGGTGGCGGTCCAGGAACCGCCGAGGTCGGGACTGTCCTCGGCGTCGCTGCCGCAGCCCGCGAGGGCTCCGGCGAGGACGACCGCCGCGGCGGTCAGGGCTCGGGTGGACGGCATCGGCGCTCCTTCATCAGTGCCCCCGAAGTCAGCGGGCGCACCCAGTATCGGTCCGCCGGTGCCGTCCGTCCGGGATTCCACGCCGGTCGCTACGCCGCGACCGGGACGTCGACCGCGATCCCCTCCCCGCGCGTCAGCGCCACCCGGCGCGTCAGGCCCAGCCCCTCGAGGAACGCCTCGTCGTGGCTCACGACCACCAGCGCCCCCTGGAACGCCGTCAGCGCCTGCTGGAGCTGCCTGATCGAGCTCATGTCGAGGTTGTTCGTCGGCTCGTCGAGCAGGAGCAGCTGCGGCGCGGGCTGCGAGGACAGCACGGTCGCGAGGGCCGCCCGCAGGCGCTGGCCGCCCGAGAGGGTCGCCACCGGCTGGAACACCGATTCGCGGCGCATCCCGAAGCGGGCCAGGCGGGTCCGCAGGATCTTCTCCTCGGCTTCGGGGGCTTTGGCGCGCACGTTGTCGAGCACGCTCGCCTCGTCGTCGAGCAGTTCGAGCCGCTGGGTGAGGAAGCCGTGCGGGACGCGGGCGGCGTCGGCGATCGCGCGCAGCAGCGTGGTCTTGCCCGCGCCGTTGTCACCGGTGACCGCGACGCGCTCGGGACCGCGGAGGTGCAGTCCGAGGCCCTCCTCCCCGTACAGGTCGCTCACCTTGAGCCCCTTGATGATCGCGATGTCGCGGCGCGAGGAGACGCTGGTCTCGGGCAGGTCGACGCTGATCCCGCCGTCGTCGCGCAGGCCCTCCTCGGCCTCGTCGAGGCGGTCGCGGGCCTCGGCCACGTCGTCGAGTTTCGCGTTGAGCAGCTTCGCCGAGGAGACCTCGCCGGCGTTCTTCTTGGCGTTGAGCAGTATTTTCGGCGTGCCGCCGCGCGCCTGCTCGCGGCGCCAGGACGAGGCGCCCCGGTCGTTCTGGGTGCGGGCGGCGATGAGCTCCCTCTTCTGGCGGGTGAGGTCCTGCTTGGCGTCGCGCACGGCGCGCGCGGCGGCCTCCTGCTCGGCCTCGATGACCTGCTCGTAGGCGCTGTAGTTGCCCTCGAAGACGCGGATATGTCCTTTGTAGAGGTCGGCGACGGCGTCCACGTGCTCCAGCAGCGCCCGGTCGTGGCTCACGACCACAAGGGTGCCGTTGAAGCGGCGGATCGCCTGGTACAGGCGCTTTCTCGCCGAACCGTCGAGGTTGTTCGACGGTTCGTCGAGGAGCAGCACGTCGGGTCGGCGCACGAGGCGTCCGGCCAGGCCCACGAGCATCGACTCGCCGCCGGACAGGGTGGCGACGGTGCGGTCGAAGCCCACGTGGTCGAGGCCGAGTTCGTCGAGGGCCACGCGGGAGCGGTCCAGGAAGTCCCAGTCCTCGCCGATCACGTTGAAGTTGGCCTCGTCCGCGTCACCGGCCTCGATGGCGGCCAGCGCGCGGCGCTTCCCGGCGATGCCGAGCAGGTCGGACACGGTGTCGCCCAAGCGGAGCGGCAGCTCCTGCGGCAGGTACTCGATGAGCCCGGAGGCGGTGATCGAGCCCGATTCGGGCTTGAGCAGTCCTGCCACGAGCTTGAGCAGGGTCGACTTGCCGGTGCCGTTGTCGCCGATGAGCGCGGTGCGGCCGTCGGAGAAGACGACGTCGAGCCCGTCGAAGACCTTTTCGCCTTCGGGCCATAGGAATCGGAGCTGTTGGACGTTGATATAGGTGGTCATGAGACCTCTCTCAGGTCGATGCTGAACGGAATCGAGATGAGAGACATCGCGCCGAATGGGCGTAAAGGAAATCCCCGGAAATGGGCACCCTCTTGATCGAAGACACACCGGTCACGTGCACAGAGACGTGATGGCGCGATGTCTACGACCTAGAGCTTCAAGTGAGTGCCTAACGTCGGGAACAAGGACGTCGTCAAGGTTAGGCCAGGTTCGGCCGGGTCGTCAAGGGAGATGAGTGCCACGGGCCCCTGGTGACGGGGAGGCCCGTGGCCGGGAAGGCAGGTCTAGCAGGCGGCGGCCGGTCTCCAGACCCCCCATTCGCCGGTGGTGCCGGGCTCCTCGCCGGAGGTCCACCAGCCGGCGCGGTAGATGGTCCCCTTGTGGGTGACGGTGTCGCCCGCGGTGTAGACGGCCGCGTCGTTCCAGGCGCCGCAGTCGGTGCCGCCGGTGGGCTGCTCGGTCGGGGTGGAGGTGGTCGGGCTGGCGGTCGGGGTCTCCGTGCCGCCACCGCCGAAGTCGACGTCGATGCAGGAGTAGAAGGCGTTGACGGTGTCGGCGATGTTCCAGACGCCGAGGACCAGGTGCTGGCCGCTGCGGGCGGGCAGCGTCACGGTGTGGTGCATCGTGTGGTCGGGTCTGGCCCCGCCCATCTGGAAGGAGGCGAAGGGCTTGAGGTCGAGCATGCCGCGGGTGAGCGGCTTCGCGGGGTCGTAGCGGTCGTTGGTGAGGTAGTAGTCGAAGGTCGCCGTGGCGTGCGCGGCGGTCATCGTCCAGGTGAACGTCCGGGTGCCGGCGCTCACGGCGGTGGTGGGCCAGTCGCCGCCGCGGGGGTCGTCGAGTTCGGCGAACTCGGCGTGGCCGCCGGAGCAGATCGCGCCGTCGGCGGGGCCGGCGGCGGGGAAGCCCTTGGGGCCTTCGACGCTCTGGGGTTCGTAGGAGATGGCGCCGCAGTTCGACACCGCGCCGCTGGCGCAGAGCGCCGAGCGGCTGGGCGGGTTGGAGGTGTAGCCGTGGCCCCAGGCCAGGGCGGCCATGGAGACCGAGACCGCGAGGGTCGCGGCTCCGGCGAGGGACAGGATGATTTTGCGCTTCGTGCGCATCTTCGTCTCCTATCGACGATGGGTCAGCAGGGTCCTTCGGGGAATCGATGGTGATCGATAGATCGAATTAAAAAGGAACCTAACAGTTAAGTTTGCTTCACACAAGGGGCAAGCGCGCGCCAATCGCCGCAACCCGTATGGGCGTGCCGCTTTCGCACACAACGACAACGGCCGCACCCGAACCGGGTGCGGCCGTTGTCGATCCGAGGATCAGTCGTCTTCGGGCTCGTCCGGATGGGTCATCAGCGTGACGGCCGAGACGAGGAGTCCTCCGCCGATGATGACGATCGCGATGATCATCATGGTCAAGGCACTGGCGCTCATCGGGTCGCCCCCATTTCCGCTTCGGCTTCTTCTTCGGTCTCGAGCTCGGGCAGCTCCCTGCGCCGCAGGATCAGCGCCATGATGACGCCGAAGGCCAGCGCCCCGCCGGCCAGGGACCAGCCGAACGCCTGGTACGTGCGGTAGCCGTACAGGGAGCTCTCAGCGTCGGCGGACAGCAGGTCGCGGATGTTGAGGAACAGGATGATGGCCAGCATGATCGGCGTGATCACGCCGAGGCACACGAACCAGATCGGGCCGACCTTGAAGGTGGAGGTGGCGTTCGCGTTGTCGCGCAGCTCCTTCCACTTCCACAGCACCCAGACGACCACCACGATGGAGACCAGCGCGGCGACGACGATGCCGTACTGGTTGATGAAGTAGTCGGAGACGTCGAGCAGCATCAGGCCGTTCGCGGCGGGCATCAGCGCGAGCGAGACGAGGGCCATGCCGCCGCCGAAGATCATCGTCGCCTTCTTGCGGCCCCAGCCGAAGCGGTCCTCCATGGCCGCGACGGGCACCTGCACGATGCTGACCATCGAGGTCCAGCCGGCCACCACGAGCGAGCCGAAGAACAGCACGCCGAACAGGTCCGCGCCGTACGGCAGGGTGTTGATGATGGTCGGGAACGCCACGAAGGCCAGGCCGACGCCCGTGCTCACCTGCTCGTCGATCGGGGTCCCGGACTGCAGGGCCATGAAGCCCAGGGCCGCGAAGACGCCGATGCCGGCGAGGATCTCGAACGAGGAGTTCGCGAAGCCGACCGTCAGCGCCGAAGTCGTGATGTCCGACTTCTTCTTCAGGTAGGACGCGTAGGTGATCATGATGCCGAAGCCGATCGACAGCGAGAAGAAGATCTGGCCGTAGGCGTTGAGCCAGACCTTCGGTTCTTCGACCAGGGCGTTCCAGTCGGGGGTGAAGAAGGCGTTGAGGCCGTCGACGGCGCCGTCGAGCGTCAGGGCCTGGACGACCAGGACGCCGAACATGACCAGGAGCAGCGGGATGAAGACCTTGCTGGTGGTCTCGATGCCCTTCTTGACGCCCGCTCCGATCACCCAGAGGGTGAAGGCCCAGACCACGACCATCGCGATGAGGAGGCCGAGCTGGTAGCCGCCGAACTCGTAGAGGTCGGGCGTCATCTGCAGGAAGTCGGTGAAGAGGTAGGCCTCGGGCTCGCTGCCCCACTGCTGGCCGATCGAGAAGAACGCGTACCAGCCGGCCCATGCGATGATCGCCGCGTAGTAGACGGCGATGACGATCGAGATGGCCACCTGCCACCAGCCGATCACTTCGGCGTTCTTGTTCAAGCGCCGGAAGGCCACCGGAGCCGAGCCGCGGTGCTTGCGGCCGATGGTGAACTCCATGATGAGCAGCGGGATGCCCGCCGTCAGCAGAGCCACCAGATAGGGCACCATGAACGCCCCGCCGCCGTTCTCATAGGCGACGCCGGGGAATCGCCAGATGTTGCCGAGTCCGACCGCCGAACCGATGGCGGCCAGGATGAACCCGACTCGGGTCCCCCAGTTCTCTCTGATCACTTTCTCTTTGGCCATCTGCGGCTCTCTCCAGTCACGCTGTTCTCCGGGCACATTTCGGGCCAACCCTAATGGGACGTGTAGAGCAGGTCAAATGTTTGTTATACGTACGTTACCAATGTTCACATAGTGGAACTGCGGTTGTGAGGACAAGTGGCCCGCCGCCCGAGCGGGTGGTCACGTTCGCGCCCGGAACGAGACGACTCCCCCTCACGAGCGCTAAGCTTTTTCAGTTGCGCACTTCGCAGCCTCGGCGATGCTGGCGGGACCGGATTTCCCGCAGCGCCCAGGAGTATTCGCGCACCTTCGTCTTGAATCCCATCCGCTCCGCATCCGAGGAGAGCCGTGTCCGCTGCCATCACTCCGGCCGTCAAGTTCGAGCAGCAACGCCTCGACGAGCTGTACGCCCGCCTCGACCGGCTCCGCGAGGAGGCCGCCGAGCGGCTCGGCGAGTCGCGGCGCAAGCACGTGGAGAACGACCAGGAGCGCTCGCAGCGCGACGCCGAGACCCACCTGTACCGTCAGCGGATCGCCCAGCTCGACGCCGTCGAGGAGGGCCTGTGCTTCGGGCGGCTCGACTACCTCGCCTCTGACGTGCCGATGTATCTGGGCCGCATCGGGATCCACGCCGAGGGCGGCGAGCAGCTGCTCGTCGACTGGCGCTCCGAGGCCGGCCGCCGGTTCTACCTCGCGACCGCCGCGTCCCCGGCCGGGGTGCGCCGCAGGCGCCACCTCCACACCAAGGGCCGGCGCCTGCGCGCGGTGAACGACGAGGTCCTGGACCTGGACGCCGCGGGCGAGTCGAGTTCCACGATCGGCTCCGAGGGCGCGCTCATGGCCGCGCTCGACGCGGCCCGCACCGGCGCGATGCAGGACATCGTCGCCACGATCCAGGCCGAGCAGGACCGGATCATCCGCGCGCCCCTCGAAGGCGTCATGATCGTCGACGGCGCGCCGGGCACCGGCAAGACCGCCGTCGCACTCCACCGCGCCGCCTACCTGCTGTACGAGCACCGCGAGCGGCTCAAGCGCCAGGGCGTGCTCATCATCGGCCCCGGCAAGCAGTTCCTGCGCTACATCTCCGAGGTCCTGCCGGGCCTGGCCGAGTCGGACGTGCTGCTGCGCACGCCCGCGCAGTTGTTCCCCGGCGTCGTCGCCGACCGCCCCGAGACCGAGGCCGTCGCCGCGGTCAAAGGCCGGGCCGTGATGGCCGGCGTCATCGCCAGCGCGGTCGCCGACCGCCAGGTGGTGCCGCGCGAGCCCGTGCCGGTCGACTTCGAGGGCCACGAGCTGTACCTGCGGCCCGAGAAGATCACGGCCGCGCGGGACGCGGCGCGCGAGACGGGCCTGCCGCACAACGAGGCCCGCGAGACCTTCCACAAGCGGGTGATCGCGGATCTGGCGACGCAGTACGCGGACATCATCGGCGAGGACCCGCTCGGCGGGGAGAACCTGCTGGGCCTGGCGGACCGGGCGCAGTTCGCGGTCGAGATCGCCTCCGACCCGGTGATCCGGGGCCAGATCGAGGTGCTGTGGCCGCAGCTCTCGGCGCGGGAGCTGCTGGAGGACCTGTTCGCGTCCCGGGAGCTCATCGCCTCGGCGGCGGCGGTCCTGAAGAAGGAGGACCGGGCGCTGCTCCTGCGCAAGCCCGGCGGCTGGAGCGAGGCCGACGTGGCGCTGCTCGACGAGGCCGCTGAGCACCTGGGCGAGATCGAGGCGCCGAAGCGCGCCGGCGAGCTGACGGCCGAGCAGATCGCGTACGCGCAGGACGTGCTGACGATCGCGGCCGGTTCGGCCTCGTTCGACTTCGAGGACGAGGAGTCGGAGATCCTGCAGGCCACCGACGTGATCGACGAGTTCTGGCTCGGCGAGCGGCAGGTGGACGACGTGTTCGTCTCCGTGGCGGAGCGGGCGGCGGCGGACCGGCGCTGGATCTTCGGGCACGTGATCGTCGACGAGGCCCAGGAACTGTCCCCTATGGAGTGGCGGGCGCTGCTGCGGCGCTGCGTGACGCGCTCGTTCACCATCGCCGGGGACCTCGCGCAGGCCGCGGGGCCGACGGCCCCGAAGAGCTGGGGCGAGGTGTTCGGCAGCTCCGGGCTCGCATGGCGCGCCGAGCAGCTCACGGTCTCCTACCGGACCCCGGCCGAGATCATGGAGGTCGCGGCCCGGGTGCTCGACGCGATCGACGTCGAGGCCGCCCGGCCGCGCTCGGTGCGCGAATCGGGCCACCGGCCGTGGCTGGAGATCGCCCAAGAGGACCTCGACGCGCGCGTCGAGGCATTGGTCGCGGCCGAGAAGTCCGCCGTCGGCGAAGGCAGCGTCGCGATCGTGACGACCGCCGAGCGGGCCGCGGGGCTCGCCGGGATCGCGGAGGCGTCCGTGCTCACAGTGAAGCAGGCCAAGGGGCTCGAGTTCGACAGCGTGATCGTCGTCGACCCCGACGCGATCGCGGCCTCGGGCCTGCGGAACCTCTACGTGGCCCTCACCCGGGCGACGAAGCGGCTCGGCGTCGTCGCGCCCGACAAGCCTGTGTTCCCCGGCGCAGAGGTCCTGTAGAAGTCGTATCGAGCTCCTACACTGTTCACCAGGTGGAGGGACACGGCGCCCGCTTGCCGGCAGTGAACGAGTGAGGTGCGGGTTGACAACGACGACAGGGGACTTGACCGGTGCGCGGGTCGACGGGCGCTACCGGTTGGAGCGGCTCATCGCGCGCGGCGGGATGGCCGACGTCTACGAGGCGCGGGACGAGCGCCTCGAACGCACCGTGGCGGTGAAGATCATCACGAACGCGGCTGTGGCCGGGTTCGACGTGAAGGCCTTCGCCAACGAGGCCAAGACCATCGCGCGGCTCTCCCACCCGAACGTGGTGGCCGTGTTCGACCAGGGCGTCCACGAGGGCCTGCCGTACGTCGTCATGGAGTACGTGCCCGGCACGACCTTGCGCGACCTGCTCAACCGGCGGCGGCGCCTGCGCATCGACGAGGCCGTGGAACTGTGCGTCCAGGTCCTCGACGGGCTCCAGGCCGCGCACGACGCCGGGCTCGTGCACCGCGACATCAAGCCCGAGAACATCCTGCTCAAGAACGGCGGCCGGGGCGACCGCGTCAAAGTGGTGGACTTCGGCCTGGCCGAAGCGGTCCACGGCGACCGCGACACCGGCGGGCCGCTCGTCGCCACCGCCGCGTACGTCGCGCCCGAACTGGTCAACGGCAAGCCCGCGACGACTGCGAGCGACGTCTACTCGACCGCGATCCTCCTGTACGAGCTGCTCACCGGCGAGGTGCCGTTCGACGGCCCCGACTCGGGCGCGGTGGCGCGCAGGCACGTCGACGAGGACGTGCCGACCCCGCAGCTGAAGGCCCCTGACGTGTCGGACGGCCTCGCCGAGCTGGTGACCACCGCCGCAGCGCGGCGGCCCGGCGCGCGCCCGGTCGACGCCGGGGCGTTCCTGCGCCGCCTCCAGGCGGTCGACGTCCGGCCCGCGAAGGGCAGCACCGGAAAGGTCCCCCGGCCCACCCGGGTCGTGCAGACCACCATGGTCGTCGACCCGCCGGGCACCAAGCGCTCATGGAAGGCCCTGCTGACGCTCGGCCTCATCGCACTGCTGCTCGTGGGCGTCGCCGCGGCCGGATGGTGGATCGGCATCGGCCGGTACACCGCGACCCCGTCGCTGCTCGACCAGAGCCGCGAGTCCGTGGCCGCGTACGCCGAGGAGGAGGGCTTCGAGGTCGACCTCGTCGACGGCTACAGCGAGAGCGTCCCCGTCGGCGGCATCATCTCGCAGGAGCCGGGCGTGGGCGACCGCATCCGCCGCGGCGCCACCATCACCGTCGTCGTCTCCCAAGGGCCCGAGCGGTACCAGGTGCCCAACCTCGCCGGGATGACCGAGGACGAAGCGCGCGGCGAGCTCGCGGCGTTCTCCGCCGAGATCGAGGTCGAGCACGAGTACAGCGTCGACGCCAAGGCCGGCGAGGTCACCCGCACCGACCCGACCGCAGGCGAGGAGGTCAAGGCCGGCACCCCGGTGACGCTCTACGTCTCCGACGGCTACCCGCCGAACGAGGTGCCTGACGTGGTGGGCCTGACCGAGGCCGACGCCCGGGCCGCGATCGAGACCGAAGGACTCCCGGTCGGCGAGGTCACCCGCCGCACCAGCGACACCATCGCCGAGGGCCTGGTCATCGAGCAGGACCCCAGCCCGGCCTCGCCGGTCGGGCCCGAGAACCCCGTGAACCTCGTGATCAGCTCCGGCCCCGAGATGATCGAGGTCCCCGATGTCGTGGGCATGGACCTCGGCGAGGCGACCGACGAGCTGGAAGGCCTCGGGTTCACCGTCAAGACCGCCCAGATCTGGTTCAGCGGCACGGTCTTCGACCAGTCGATCGACGGCGGCACCGACGCCGAGAAGGGCGCCGAGATCTGGCTCTGGGCCAACTGAGCACGGCGAAAAGGGGGCGGACGCCGTAGCGTCCGCCCCCTTTTCCTTGTCTCAGTTCGCTCCAGCGGTCTTCAACTCGGTCATCGTGAACAGCGGCTGGATCTCCACGCCCACATCGGTCAGGTTCTTCAACCCGCCCGACTCGCGGTCGATGACGCACAGGCCCCGCTCGACGATCCCGCCCCGGTTCCGCAGCTCCGCCACGGCGTCGAGCACGGCGCCGCCCGAAGTGATGACGTCCTCGACGATGAACAGCCGCCGGCCCTCGACCTCGCCGCCCTCGGCCAGACGGCACGTGCCGTAGGTCTTGGCGGCCTTGCGGACGAACAGGGCCGGCAGGCCCGTCACCTGCGACAGGGCGGTCACGATCGGGATGCCCCCGAGCTCCAGGCCCGCCAGTGCGTCCACGCCGTGCGCGGGCACCAGGGGCGCCAGCGCCTCGGCGATGCGCCGCAGCAGGACCGGGTCGGACTCGAACAGGTACTTGTCGAAGTACTCGTGCGCGACCACACCCGACCGGAGGGTGAACTCCCCGGTCAGGTGCGAGCGGTTGAAGATGTCGCGCGCGAGCTCGGCGTCACTGGTGCTCATGCGGTCAGCCTGCCACGTGCGGGCCCTTACGGGCGCAGCGGCGGGTAGTCCGGGTCGAGGAGGTCACGCTCGGCCAGCCAGTTGTACAGCGGAGTCTCCTTCGGCCAGTGGCCCCAGCCGTGGTCGCCGGTGGCCATGTGGCCGCCGAGCATCTGCTGCTGGACCGGGTCGAGGTCGTTCCACCACGGTTCATTCGGCAGGTGGTCGACGAGGTCGCGGGCGCGGATCCAGCGCGGCGTGAACCCGAAGAACGCGACCTTGCGGGTCAGGTCCGAGTAGTTGTCGCTGCGGGCGTGCCAGATGCGGCGGTCGAAGAACATGACGTCGCCGGCGTTGCCGGTGACCTCGATGGCGCCTTCGGGGTCGGGCCATTCGACGTCGCGGCGCGGCGGGCCGTCGATCGTGTTCCACAGGTGCGAGCCCGGGATGATCTTGGTGTTGCCGCGCCCCTCCTCGTTCAGGTCGCTGAAGAAGTACGCGAGCTTGACCGACAGGCGCGGGCGGGGGTCGGTCTCGGTCTCGCGGTTCTGGCGGCCGCCGTCCTGGTGCCATTCGAAGCGGAACGGGCGCTGGCCGGAGATCGGCGGGTGCTTGTCCACGTGCGAGTGGTACACGTGGAAGTTCCAGCCCAGGATCGACCACACGTAGTGGAAGGTCTTCGGGTGGTTCAGGAGGAACGCGAGCTCCGGGCAGGAGGTCACGGCGTCGAGGCGGTGCATCGCGCCCTCGGGGCTGAGCCGCCCCGCTTCCCGCTCGAGCTCGTATACGCGGTCCAAAGCGTCGGAGCAACGCTGGATCTCGTCGGCGTCGAGCGCGCCGCGGATCATCAGATAGCCGTCGCGATCGAAGGCTTCACGCTGCTCAGGGGTGAGAGCTGCGGCACCGACCGATGTCAATGCGGTCATCTCAATGCCTTTCCGGTTTCCAGGGGGATCTGTCGTCTAGCTAGACGCGCGTTCCGCCCTACTCGGTTGCACCGCGGGAGTCGGAAAATCAGGCAAGATTCCCGCGGCGTTGATTACCGGAAAGCGTAGTTCCCATCACTTCAGGAGCGCTGGAGAAAGTCTCGAAGTTTCGTGGGAAACCGCGAAAACAGGCGTGGAATCCGAAAATCGGGACCGTTCCGTCACTCTCCGAATAGGTCGGTGATCCAGTCGAACCATCCGAAGTCGAGCGAGATCCAGTTCCAGCTGAGCTGGTCGAGGTAGCTCATGCCGACCATGAACAGGAAGATCCCGGTCGCCAGGTGCGCCAGGCGCGCCGATTTGCGCTTGGCGTGCAGCCAGCGCCCCCACAGGATGCCGCCCGCGATGCGGATCAGGAAGAACACGCCCACGGCCACGGCCAGCACGAACAGGTAGCTGAAGACCTGGCTGCGCAGCGTGTCCATGCCCTGCTGGATCGCCCAGATCAGCCACATGATGAGCGAGAAGAGACCGCCGATCACCGAGAGCTCGAAGCCCTTCGAGAGCGAACCGGGCGGGCCGAGCAGCGGCGGCCGGTCGGCCTTGTCGAGCTCGCGCTCGCTCGGCTCCTCGGGGTCGGTGGAGAGCTTCAGGCGCGGCAGCGGGCCCCGGCCCGGGGGCGGCCCGGCGGAGCGGCCGGGCGAGTAGCCGTCCGGGTGCTCGTTCTGGCCGGGGACGCGCACGCGCCCGGCGACCGGCTTGTCCTTGGCCGGGCTCGGGCTCTGGAGGCCGGCTTCCATGACGCGGGTGCCGTCGGCCATCACGCGAGTGCCGTCGCCCATCACACGGGTGCTGTCCGCGGCGGGCGCGACCTGGGTGGCCGCGGCGGCCGGCGCGGACGGGCGGTCGAGGCGGCGGGTCGCGGCGGAGTCCATCGGCGAGCCGCCCACGGGCATCGAGTGCGGGCCGGCGGTGTGCTGGGTGTGCCAGTCGACGCCGAGGTCGGGGAGGTTCGCGCGGAAGACGACGTCGCACAGCTCGGAGATCCAGCGCGGCAGCTCCTCGGTGCGCGGCCGGTTCTCCGGGTTGTCGTCGAGCGGCGCGGTCAGCAGCTCGCGCAGGCGCGGGTTCGACTCCAGGACCGGGTGCTTGCGCAGCCGCGCCCACGGGACCGACTGCTCCTGGCCGGGCGAGTCCGTGCGGGCGCTCGCGCCGGTGACCAGGTAGAACGCGATCGAACCGAACCCGTGCACGTCGTAGGCGGGGCCCACGGTCCCCTGGTGCGCTTCGGGCCCGGCGGTCTCGCGGGTGTACGCGATCGTGGTCAGGTGCGCCGGGGTGTAGTAGCGCGCGCCGGTGAAGTCGATGACCTTCGCCGAGCCGTCCGGGCCGATGATCACGTTCGCGGGCTTGAGATCCATGTGCAGCACCGGGTGGGCGCCCACAGGCGGGTGGTGCATCGCCTGCATGACCTCGGCGACGGACTTGAGGGTGCGGGCCGCGTCCACGCGGCCGAGCCGCCACTGCAGTAGCTGGCGCAGGTCGTGGCCGGGCAGGTACTCGAGCACCTGGAACGGCACCGGCTCCCCCTGCGGGGGCTGGCCGGGCGGGTGCGGCAGGCGGCCGTAGAAGGCGTCGATGCGGCGGCAGATGGCGCCCACGCCCCGGCCGTGGAGGTCCATGAGGACCGCGTCGCCCTTGTCCCAGGAGCGGAACTGGTGCTCGCGGGTGTCGTGCGGGTTCAGGCGCAGGACCTTGACGCTCAGCGGCGCTGAGGCGACCCCGGCGGACACGCGAACGGCCTGGTACACGTCGGCCTGCCCGCCCGAGCCGAGCAGGCCGGTCAGCCGGTAGCTCTGCTCAGACCCCGGCAGGGGGTCGGCCGGGCCGCAGACGAGGTCGACGGTGGCGTTCGACATGAGTGGTCCTTCGTGCAGGGAGTTCCGAGGCCGCCCTCGGCGACGCTTGCGGGCCGTAAACCCGTATAGCGTAACGCCCGGAATCCACCTTCCACGGCCCCCGGAGGCGCCGCTGTTCGCATCATCTCAGCTGACAACCCGGCGCGGGGGTCGGGAGCTCAGCGGCCCCCGCCCCACGGGCTCCCGGCCTGCGGGGAGGAAGTCGGCGTGATGCCGCCCGCGGAGGGCTGGCCGTAGGAGCTCGACGGCGGCGCCGGGGCCTGGCTCGCCTGCATCGGCTCGAACACCCCGCCGGGCTGCTGCTGCGGCTGGGACGGGACGGCGTTCGGGGCCTGGACGCGGTCGAACGTCCCGGCCGACTGGGCGGCGGGGGCCTGGCCGCCGACGCGGGAGAGCGACCACAGCGCGGGCGAGAGCGCGAGGGTGAGCACGCCGAAGCCGACGGCCCACAGCTCGACCGGCGCGGAGTCCTCCGCGAGCCCGGTCAGATCGAAGTCGGCGATGTACCACAGGAGCGAGGAGGTGAGGAACAGCAAGGTGCCGACCAGACCCACGGTCTGGAAGATCTGGAGGAGAACGCGAAAACCCTTGGACATGTGTCGACGCTACCAACAAGCGTCCAATTACTCCAGATCCGAAGTGTCGAATTCGCCTGGTTTCCGGCGACGGGAAAGGGCCCAGGCAGCAGCCCGGGCCCCTCCTGTGGTTCGTTGCCGCCTAAGGGAGTTCGGGCAGCTCGTGAGTGGCCTCCCACTCGGTCAGCATGTCGATGCGGCGCTGGTGGCGCTCGGCCCCGGAGAAGGACTCGTCCACGAACGCGTCGGCGAAGCTGGTGGCCTCGTCGAGCGAGTGCATGCGGCCGCCGATGGCGACCACGTTCGCGTCGTTGTGCTGGCGTCCGAGCTTCGCGGTCTCCACGCTCCAGGCCAGGGCCGCGCGGCAGCCCGGGACCTTGTTCGCGGCGATCTGCTCGCCGTTGCCGGAGCCGCCGACCACGATGCCGAGGCTGCCCGGGTCCGCGACCACCTGCGAGGCGGTGTTGAGGCAGAACGGCGGGTAGTCGTCCTCGGCGTCGTACTGGTGCGGGCCGACGTCGACGACCTCGAAGCCGCGGCCGCTCAGGTGCTTCACCAGGTGGTCTTTGAGTTCGAGGCCGGCGTGGTCGGATCCGAGATAAATGCGCACGATGGGACTCTAGCCTTTCGGGAGCTCGACGATGGCGAGACCGGCACGGGCCTTGGGCACGAACCAGGTCGACTTGCGCGGCATCTTCAGCCGCTGGAGGTTCACGTCGATGAAGTCGGGGACCGTCACCGGCGCGATGAGGATCGCCAAGTCGGCCTTGCCCGCGTCCACCTGCTCGGCGAGCCACGACGCCGGGTAGTCGCCGCCCACGTACGTGATGCGCTTGTCCCCCGCGTCCCAGCCGAGCAGGCCCGTGAACACCTCGTTCTCGACCTGCGTGTGGTCGAGCCGGTCCACGACCGAGCCCTCAGCCGCCGGGAACGCGATCTCCCAGGTGCGGCCCTGGCCGTAGACGACCACGGTGCCGCCTTCGGACGGGGTCTCGGGCGGGCCGTCGGTCTCGATGACCGAGGCGCCGATCTGCCCGATCTGCTCAACCAGCTGCGCGGCCGAGCCGGGCAGGCCCTTGACGAGGCGGTGGTAGGGGCGGATGACGACCGACTGCGGGGTGGTGATCACCGCGAGGAACCGGTCGAGCCCGCCCACCTGGGCGGCCAGCGACCGGTGGTTGCCGTCGGCCACGATGAGGTCGCCGGCTCCGGCCAGCGCGGTCAGGGCTTCGCCGTCCTCGCCGCCGATCGCCCAGATCTCGTGCGCGCGACCGGCCTCGTCCACGTCCTTCGCGACGGGCTCGCCCGCCGCGGCGACGGCGGCCTCGATCGCGGCGTGCAGCTCCTCGCCGCGGCTCGACTGGAGCAGCAGGACGGGGCTGAGCAGGTGGCGCAGGCGCTGGTTGAGCTCGTTGCGCTGCTTGACCTTCTCGATGAAGACGTCCTCGTTGCGGATGACCTTGCCGGGCTCCTCGGCGGAGGAGGAGATCTCGGCGGTGTCGACGAGGCAGAACACGCCGTACGCGGTGGGCTCTTCGCCGCCGGAGATCCGGTAGGCGACCGCCACGTCGCCGAACGCGGCGAAACGCCCGGCCTCTTTGAGGGCCGCGAGGCGCTCGGCCGCGGCGGGCAGGGCCTGCTCGAACGTGAGTCCGGCGGCCACCGCCTCGGGCGTGTGGGCGGGCATCTCGACGCCCAGCATGGAGGTCGGGTTCGACTCGATGATCCGCGTGATCTCGGTTTCGTCGGGGAACTCGTCGTAGTTCTTCGCACCAGTGTTCCCAGTGGAGAGCCAGGCCTGGTCGATCGGGTGTGCAGCAGTCACGCCACGAGGGTAGTCGACCCGCCTCGGCGCCCACGTGGCCGCTTAATGAACTTCCAAGATTTGACATCCTCCCCCTTACTGAGAGGAATTTCCCGGCTTGCAGTCCGCGATCGCGATCCGGCTACGGGTGGGTTCCTGGTTCAACGCCCACTGCCCGGTCTCCCGGGACTTGCGCAGGCTCCGCAGGCGTTTTTACGTGTCCGGCGGTCCCTCGGCCACAAGGCGCCTACCTTCGCGCCTGATGTTGATCTCCGCGTTCGCATCACGGTCATGTCGCGCACCGCACGGACAAGTCCACCTTCGGACCTCGAGCCCCGCGAGTCCCTTCGGTCCGGTCAGGGTCCCGCACGCTGAGCACAGCTGCGTGGAGGGGAAGTTCCGGTCCACCATTGCGAACGTCCGGCCCGCTCTCGCGGCCTTGGATTCCAGCCGGGTCAGGAACATGCCCGCAGCCGCATCGTGCCACGACTTCGCGGCCCGGCCCCGGGCCAGACCCCTGACGTTGAGGTTCTCGACGTAGATACCTTGATTCTCGGCAACGATCGTCGCAACCTGCTTGTCGATCCAGTCCGACCGCTTGTGTCTGACCTGCTCATGGACTCGCGCGACCTTCACACGAGCCTTCGCCCAGTTCGCCGAACCCTTCACTTTTCGCGAGAAGGCGCGCTGCACCTTCTTCAACTTGCGTTCGAGCCGTTTGAAGAACCGCGGGTTGTCGATCACCTTGCCGCCACGCAGCACGGCGAAGGCCTTGAGACCCATGTCGATCCCGGTCTCCGCCTCCAGGTCGCTCAACGGCTCCAGCACCTCGGCGTCGTCATCGACCGTCACCACGAAGCTTGCGTAGTACTTGCCCGTGGGCGTTCTGATCACTGTCACCGAAGAGGGATCCGCAGGCAGTTTCCGGGACCAGGCGACCTTGAGTTCGCCGACCTTCGCCACATACAACCGGCCGTTCGGCCGCAGCGCAAACCCTCGGCGCGTGAACCGGGCTGCCTGGGTCCCGGTCCGGCGCTTGAATCCGGGCAGGCCGATACGCGGACCTCGGCGCTTCCCGCTCAACGAATCGAAGAAGTTCTGGTAAGCCATGTGACAGTCCCGCAGCACCTGCTGCAACGGCACTGTCGATACCTCCGCCAACCAGGACCGCTCCTTGGTGCGCTTCGCTTCGGTGATCAGCACCTTGTCGAGCACTGCCGTCGTCGGGTAGGGAAGCCCTGAGGCGTGCGCGTGCTTCCGAGCCGCAACCGCGTCGTTCCAGACCGTGCGCACACACCCGAACGTCCTCGCGAGCACCGCCCGCTGCGGTGCTGTCGGATAAACCCGATACCGGTATCGAAGCAGCACACCTGTACAACGACTCTCCAGGCGACCCGAAACGGCTTCGCGACATGACCGTGCTCACGTCCGCTGCCAGGATCTCGGGACTAGGCGATGCTCGCGTCGCCTCCAAGCCTGAAACGGCGGCATCCCGCTACGGATGAGGACTTCCAGCCGGATGTGACACACTTCTTTCATATCCGAACCCTGACTGGAGGCATTGTGGCGGCAACGCACATTCTCACTCGAGACGAGGCCCAGCGGCGCGCTGAGCTGCTCCGCGTCGAGTCCTACACCGTGGAGCTCGACCTCACCGGGCACGAGCAGGGTGACACCTTCGGCTCGCGCACCGTCGTCAAGTTCTCCTGCACCGAACCCGGTGCCGAGACCTTCATCGAGATCGCCGCCGAGCGCATCGAGGACGCCTACCTGAACGGGGAGCCGGTCAACCTGACGGCCTTCGACCCCAAGGCCGGGCTGAAGATCACGGGCCTCGCGGCCGAGAACGAGCTGGTCGTCAACGCAATCTTCGCGTACTCGACCGATGGCCAGGGCCTGCACCGCATGGTCGACCCGGTCGACAAGGAGACGTACCTCTACTCGCAGTTCGAGGTCGCCGACGCGCAGCGCGTGTACGCCTGCTTCGACCAGCCCGACCTCAAGGCCAAGTTCACGTTCCAGGTGCGCACCCCCAAGCACTGGACCGTGATCTCGAACATGCCCGCCGAGAACGAGGCCGTGGTCGAGGAGATCAACCTGAAGGTGACCCTCTTCGAGGAGTCGGTGCGGATGAGCCCGTACATCACCGCGATCTGCGCGGGCCCGTACTTCGGGGTGTTCGACGAGCACGACGGGATCGGCCTGGGCCTGTACGCCCGCCAGTCCATGAAGGACTACCTCGATCCCGAAGGGGTCTTCGAGGTCACCCGCCAGGGCTTCGACCACTTCCACGAGAAGTTCGGCGTGCGCTACCCGCTGCCGAAGTACGACCAGGTCTTCGCCCCCGAGTACAACTTCGGCGCGATGGAGAACTTCGGCTGCATCACGATCGCCGAGGCCTCGTTCCTGTTCCGCAGCCAGGTCACCGACTTCGAGCTCGAACAGCGCGCCAACGTGATCCTGCACGAGATGGCGCACATGTGGTTCGGCGACCTCGTGACCATGCGCTGGTGGGACGACCTGTGGCTCAACGAGTCCTTCGCCGAGTGGGCCTCCCACTGGGCGAACGTCGAGGCCACCCGCTTCGACGGCGCATGGACGACGTTCCTGTCGGCCCGCAAGAACTGGGGCTACGGCGCCGACCAGCAGCCGACGACGCACCCGGTGTACACCGCAGCCGGTGACACCGAGGAGATCCAGGCGAACTTCGACGGCATCACCTACTCCAAGGGCGCCTCGATCCTCAAGCAGCTCGTCGCCTACGTCGGCATCGACCCGTTCCTGGCGGGGCTGCGCTCGTACTTCCAGAAGCACCAGTTCGGCAACGCGGTCTTCCAGGACCTCCTGGGCGAGCTGGAGGCCGCGAGCGGCAAGCCGCTCAAGGACTTCGCCGACACCTGGCTGCGCACCGCCGGCGTCTCGACCCTGCGTCCCGACGTGGCGGTCGACGCCGACGGGAACTACACGAGCGTCACTGTGCTGCAGGAGGTCCCGGCCGAGCACCCGACTCACCGCACGCACCGCATCGCGATCGGCCTCTACGACCTGGACGGTGAGCGCCTGGTGCGCCGCGACCGGATCGAAGTGGACGTCACCGGTGCTGCGACCGAGATCGCGGCGCTCGCCGGCGTGAAGCAGCCGGACTTCCTGCTGCTCAACGACGACGACCTCACGTACGCGAAGCTGCGCCTCGACGAGCGGAGCCTCGCGACCGCCGTCGAGCACACCTCGGCGCTGGAGGACTCGCTCGCCCGCGCGCTGATCTGGGCCGCCGCCTGGGACATGCTCCGCGACGCCGAACTGCCCGCGACCCAGTTCGTGGAGCTCGGCTGCCGCAGCCTCACCACCGAGGACGACATCAACATCGTCACCGTCGCGCAGCGGCAGGTCGCCGGGGCGCTCGCCTACGCCGACCCCGCCAAGCGCGCCGAGCTGCGCGACAAGTGGGCGCAGGCCGCGAAGGCCGCGATGGAGGCCGCCGCACCGGGCTCGGACCCGCAGCGCTCCTGGGCCAAGGCCTACGCGTCCGCTTCGCGTTCCGAGGCCGACCTGGCCCGCATCGCGGGCTGGCTCGAGGACCGCGAGGTTCCTGAGGGCCTTGCTGTGGACGCGGACCTGCGGTGGGCCTTCCTCACCGGGCTCGTCGGCAACGGCGCCGTCCCTGAGGACGCCATCGACGCCGAGCTCGACCGCGACTCGACCGCCGACGGCCGCCGCCTGTCGTACGTCGCCCGCGCGGTCGTGCCTACGCCTGAGGCGAAGCAGCGCGCCTGGGAGCGGATCACGGACCCGAACTCGGAGAACTGGGTCCGCCGCTCCTCGATGCTCGGCTTCGCGCCGCTCGACCAGGCCGACCTGGTCCGCCCGTACCTGCAGCAGTACCTGGACGCGGTCCCTGAGCTGTGGGAGAAGCTGGGCGCGCAGCAGGCTGTCGAGTTCTCCAAGCTCGCGTTCCCGTCGAACCTCATCGAGGCCGAGACGCTCGAGAAGCTCGACGCCTGGCTCGCCGAGGAGCGGCCCGCGCCCGTCAAGCGCGGCGTGGCCGAAGGCCGGGCCGACATCGCCCGCGCCCTGAAGGGCCGGGAGCTCGACAGGCCCTAGCACCGGTTCGAGTCGTATCGGGGCTCCGGGACCGCCGCGCACAACGGCGGTCCCGGAGCCCCGAGCGCTTTTCGCGCCGTTGATAAGCTCGCGTTGTCGCCAGGGCCTGACAGGCCCTGGACCCCCTGTGCCTCCCGAACATCGAATAGGAGAGAGCCGTCTTGTCCGCGCTTTTGCCGGTGGCCGTCCTGAGCGCCACCTTGGTCGCGTTGTTCGGGATCGTCCTGCCGCTCCTGCTGCTCGGCCCCGTGCTCGCCTCGCGCACCCGGCCGCAGCCACAGCAGCTGATGTTCGCCGTCGTGCTCCTCATCCCCACGGTGCTCATCGGCTCGGGCTTCATGGCCTGGTGGGCGATCGACTGGCTGCGCCGCTACGACGTGCCCGCGCCCGAGCTCGTCGGCATCTCGCTCGTGGCCGCGGCCGTGATCGGCCTGATGGCGCCGCTGCGCCTGCCCGGCGGCAACGGGCCGTTCTGGCTCAAGCCGCTGCTCGGCCTCGCCTCGGGCGTGCTCGTGCCGATGTCGATCATCTGGTCGCTCGACGCGGGCCTGCATGAAGTCGCCGCGGTCGGCATCGGCGTGCTCGTGCTCGCCGCGCTCGTGGTCCTGTTCCGGCTCGTCGCCAAGCCGCTCGCCGACCGCCGCCAGGCCAAGCAGGCGCGGAACTCGGTGCGGCGCTTCGAGGGCCAGCTCGTGGACGTCACCGACGCGGCGTGGAGCCTCTCCAGCGCGCGCGGGGACGCCAACCGGATCGTGCTCACCTACAGCGGCGAGTCCGGCGGCAAGACCGTCGGCGCGGCCCTGATGCTCAAGCGCGACATGGAATGGGTGCCGAAGGCCAAGGAGAACGAGGCGGCGGTGTTCGAGCTCGCGAAGGGCCTCAACGGCCAGCCGACCGAGGCGGTCCTGGCGCAGAAGCAGATCGGCTCCCCCGCCACGCTGACCATGCGCATCCCGGGAACGACGATCCTGTCGATCCGCGAGACCGTCGCCGACTCCCTCTCATGGGTCGAGTTCATCGGCAAGCTCGAACTCGTCGAAGCCGACGCCCTGCTCAAGCGCCAGTTCCCCGAAGACGCCGGGAAGGCCAAGTAGCCCAAGGCATGGCGAAGGCCCGGAAGCCTCGGCTTCCGGGCCATTGCCATGTCTGGTCTAGCGGCTCGAGGCGGTCTCCGCGAGCATGCGCAGGCCGGTGATGATGCCCCCGGCCAGCTGACCGGCGCCGAACGCGGCCTCCATCGAGAAGACCACGAGGGCCGCGGAGCGGTCCGGGACCTTCTCCTGGGCGAGCTTGCCCGTCACGATCTCCAGCTGCCGCTGCTCGGGCGAGACGGCGATGAGGATCGACCGGTCGGGGTCGGAGAGCTTGTCGTGCATCGCCTCCGCCGCGCCCCGGACGGGGTCGTGCAGCGGTCCGACGTAGACGCTGTAGTGCAGGCCGCCGCCGTCGCGCTCGGCGACGGAGAGGGCCTCGTCGATGTGCAGCAGTTCGCGGGTGTCGAACGGGCCTTCGAGGACGGCCGGCTGGACCTCCTCGGGGCTCTTGTCGACGCCCTCGACGATCGCCACCTGGTTACCACTTGCCATGCGAGCCTCCCTTGGGTCCACTGGCGACGGCCTCGGCGCCGTGGGCGCCGGACTCGAGTTCGGCCAAGCCGGACTCGCCTGCCACCGCGCCATTGCGGGCGACGAACCACACCGGTTTGAAGTTGTAGGGATCGCCCGCGCGGTAGCGGGACTGCGGCCTCGGGTGCCGCAGGAAGATCACGGTGAAGACCGCGACCACAACCAGGATCGGGGCGCCGAACAGTATCAGCAAGTCCTGGATCGTCATGTTGCTCCCCTAAATACAGGTACAGGGCGACTCGGCGAAGTCACGGCCGGCAGGCCGCCGCCCCGCTTCGGTAACGGCTGGCAAGCGGGCACCAAGCCTGCCACTCAGACTAATCCAATTACGCCCCTCACATCGCCGCAGGTGGTAACTCCGTGCAGCCGGTCGCACAAGGGCCGAAAGCGTTGGTGCGCCAATGCAAGGACGCGAACAGGGCCCGCCGGCGGTCATGCGACCGACGGCGGGCCCCGCTCGTCCGATGGCGGCTCTAGGAGAGCCGGGCGCGCTCCTTCCCGTGGCGGGGAAGCCAGGCCTCCCACGCCGGGTCGGGACGGCGCTGGCCGCGGAACCCGCGCAGCTGCCAGCCCGAGGGCGGCCGGGGCAGCCGGGGCAGGCGCCAGCCGAGCTCGGCCAGGGTCTTGTCGCTCTTGCGGTGGTTGCAGGGGGCGCACGCCGCCACGACGTTGTCCCACGTGTGCGTCCCGCCGCGCGAGCGGGGCATCACGTGGTCGATGGTCTCGGCCGACGCGTTGCAGTACACGCAGCGCCAGTCGTCGCGGGCGAACACGCCGCGCCGAGAGGGGCTCGCCCCGACCTGCCTGGGGATCGGCACGTAGCGGTTGAGGCGGACCACCGAGGGGACGGGGATGTGCATGGTTTCGGAGCGCAGAAAACCGTCACCAGGAGTGACGGTTTCGGCCTTGCGCGTGAGCAGCAGCACCGCCGCCCGCTTGACTGGTATCACGCACAGTGGCTCGTAGCTCTGGTTCAGGACGAGGGCGGAGCCCAGCGTGGCCGCGTTGTGCGTGAAGAAGTTCGGGAGCACCCCTGGGGCAGGGTCATCGCTGTCGAGCGTGCTCCTATGTCGAGGACCTATCACGGTGACGTACCTCCAAGCCATCGGTCCCGTCAAGTTTGACCTATATCTCAGAAAATTGCACCCTGGTTCCGTGGGATCTTGAATGACACGCGAATATCGTCTGTGCGAACCCACGACGACACCGGATCGGACGGACGTCGGTAAGGGTGCGCGCGGGCCGTGAACGCTGCGGACGCGACTCGATGACATTGAGAAGGACGAACGTGGAACTGCTTGCCGCCGCTGAGGGGAACCCGTGCGACCCGGGCTTCAACTCGTGCTCGCTGCTGTACAAGGTCACCAACAGCGAAGGGTTCGCCGTCGACGGCGGCGTGGTGCTCGACAAGATCGGGCAGGTCCTGCTCATCGTCCTGGCGGCCTTCTTCCTCCGCTGGCTCGTCAACCGGGCCATCGAGCGCATCATCAAGCAGGTCACCTCGATCAAGGGCCCGCAGTCGATCGCCGACCTCGCCGACAAGCTCGGCTCCGGCAACGCCCGCCGCGACGAGCTCCTCGGCGACCGCAGCGACAAGCGCGCGGAGACCCTCACCGGCGTGCTCCAGCACGTCTCCGGGATCGTCATCTTCACCGTCGGGTTCATGCTGGTGCTCAGCGCCTTCAACGTCAACCTCGCGCCGATACTGGCCAGCGCGGGCATCGCCGGCATCGCCATCGGCTTCGGCGCCCAGAACCTCGTGCAGGACTACCTGGCCGGGATCTTCATCCTCATCGAGGACCAGTACGGGGTGGGCGACAACGTCGACGTGGGCGACGCCCAGGGCACCGTGGTGGACATGGGCCTGCGCGTGACCACGCTCCGGTCGCTCGACGGGACCCTCTGGTACGTGCGAAACGGGCAGATCCTGCGGGTCGGCAACTCCAGCCAGAGCTGGGCGTACGTGGTGGTGGACACCCCGCTGCCGCCGACGACGGACATCGACCGGGCCGGCGAGATCATCACGCAGGTCGCCGAGGAGTTCGTCGCGGACGAGGACTGGAGCACCCACATCCTCAAGGAGCCCGAGTACCTCGGCCCGATCGAGATGACGATCGACGAGATCAAGGTGCGCCTGGGCGTGCGGACCACCTCCGACCAGCAGTGGGCGGCCGGGCGCGAGCTGCGGCTGCGCGTCACGGAGGCGCTGCGCGCGGCCGGGATCATCGACCTGGCGTCGGCCGGGCGGATCTACGTGCCGCGCACGGTCGCGAACGGCGGGCCCGGTGCGGCCGGGGCGTCCGGAACGACCGCCTAGGCAGTGATATACGGCCCATTCGGTGTGACGCGTGCCGGATCGCCTTCCCAGTCGGTCCCGCCCACGGCACGATTGGGAGATGCCTAGTGACAGCCCGCGGGCCGTGGTGGCCTTGACGCCGACCGGACAGCCTGCGCCCACGCAGTCCTTCTACGAGGCCGTGGGCGGCGAGGCGACCTTCGAGCGCCTGACCGCCGCGTTCTACGCGCAGGTGGCCGACGACCCCATCATGCGGCCCATGTACCCCGAAGAGGACCTGGCCCCGGCCGCCCGGCGGCTGAAGATGTTCCTCGAGCAGTACTGGGGCGGTCCGCACACGTACTCCGAGGAGCGGGGCCACCCGCGCCTGCGGATGCGCCACGCCCCTTACACGATCGGCGAGCGCGAGCGCGACGCCTGGCTGCGCTGCATGCGCCACGCGATGGACGAGGTCGCCCTGGCGCCCGAGTACGACAAGGTCATGTGGGAGTACATGGAGCGCGCGGCGGACTTCATGCGGAACGCATGATCGGAGCACAGCATGAGGAACTCATGAAGCATGAGATCAGCATGAGGAACGCATGGAGCATGTGAGCAGCATGCGCAACTCGTGAGTCGGCTTACGCGCCAAGGCAACTGAACAACGAGAACGGAGCGGCGGGTTTCCCCGCCGCTCCGTTCTCGTTCGTCCTCAGATCAGACGAGGCACTGCCGCTCGACCTCGCGGTAGAGCTCGTCGTGGGCCTCGGCCCACGCCAGGTACTCGGCGCTGACGAGGTCCTCGAAGTCGTCGACGGTGCCCGGGTACTCGTCGGCGATCAGGGTGTCGAGGGCGTCGGAGCAGACCTGGCGCGCGTCGGAGTCGGCTTGGAGGTTGTCGCGCTCCAGTTGGAGCGCGACGATCTCGTCTTCGAGTTCGGCGCGTTCGGCCTCGGCGGACTCCAACTGGTCGGCCTGCTCGGTGAAGTCGTTCGTCTTCTCCGAGTAGAGGATGCCGAAGGTCGCGGCGGCGGCGAGCAGGACGATCGCGATCACGCCGAAGGCGACTGCGGCCTTGTTGCGGGGCTTGCGCGGTGCCGGCGACATCGGCATCGGACCCGTCGGCATGCCGGGGGGCGGGCCGGCGGGCGCGCCCATCTGCGGCGGCGGTCCGGCGGGAGACCCCATGGGGGGCGGGGTCATCGAGTAGCCCTGGGCGGGCGGGGGCGCCGGCGACGGGAGGGTCGTCTGGGGCATGGCGCCCGCCGAGGCTGCGGCCGGAGGCGGGTATCCGGGCGGGTTCGTCGGGTGCGAGGCCACGGGCGGCCGCGCCTCCGTGAGGAAGTCGTCGTTCGTTGCGGCGAAAGCGGACTGCGGCGCTTCGGCCGGTGCGGCAGCGGGCGCCGGGACGGGCGCGGCGGGCTGGGGGGCCGATCCGGGGACGACCTTGACGGTCGCGTCGGACTCGGATTCGAAGACCGACGGCGAAGCCTGGGCGGGGATCTTGACCGCCGCGTCCGCCTGCGGCGCTGCGGGCGCATGGTCCGGAGCGGCGGCGGGTGACTCGGGTGGTTGGGCGCCTTGGGGTTCGGGAGTCATGGGGTCTCCTATCCAATTTGGAGATGGGGGTTCCTCATGATCGTACCGGCCGAAAGCTCATCGCACCTGCTCAAAGCGCCGCCCCGGATTCCCATGGGAGTCCGGGGCGGCGCCGCACAACGGTCAGACCGGCAGGGTCTACAGCAGTTCACCCTCGAGCCACTCGACGAATGTGCCCGAGATCGCGGTGCCGCAGTCGATGAGCTCTTCGAGCAGGGCGGTGGTGATGCCGGGGCGGACGGGCACCTGGATCTCGCCGAAGACCGGGAGCGCGCCCGAATCGGTCGGCTCGCCCAGGTAGGCCTTGAGGAAGCGGCGGGTGCGGTTCCACTCGTTCATGGCCGCGTAGCCGCGCTCGGCCCACTCGCGGGGGACGGTCTGGTACGCGCGGGCGCGCAGGACCAGGATGTCGGCGTCGGGGCCTTCGGCGCGCACCTGGACGATGTGGCGCTCCCAGAGGGCCACGATGCCGCCGTTCTCGTCCACGAGGTAGCGGATGTCGAGGTTCTTCAGGGCCGCGATGATGCGGTCCGAGTCGAGCGGGGCGGCCTCGTCGGTCTCCTGGGCGACCGCGTCGGCGGCGATCTGCTCCAGGTCCGAGATGAACTCCGGGTCGATCTCCTCGAGGTCGCGCTTGATGAGGTGCCAGCGGTCGACCTCGGAGATCTGCTCGTGCTCGGGGCCGAGCAGGAGCTGTTCCGCGGTGAGCTCGTGGCGCAGCTCGCGGGAGGCGAACTCGAGGTCGACCTCGTACTCCTCGGTGTCGAGCTCGGGGTCCTCGTGCCGTTCGGCGCGCGGGTTCGGGACCGCGCTCGGCTGGCTGCCGCGCGCCTGGGCGCGTTCGGCCGCTCCGCCGAGCTCGGTGTCGGGTTCCGCGACCGCCTCGGCGATCGATTCTTGCTGTGCGTCGCGTTTTCTGCTGCGCCACCATGCCATGGTGTTGTCCGCCTTCCCACCCAAATGCGAATCACTGGCAGTGTTGGGTAATACGTTGGCATTCATGCTGAGCTGAACCATTGGATGTGATTGGTTGTGCTTCGCGGGGCATAGCCAAGTTACGTCGTGTTGCAGTGAGCAGACTAGGGCTCACCACCGACATGGCACAACCGTCAACCAATCCTGACCAAAAGTATGAACCGTCGCGCGTTTGTTCGCAGGCACGAACTGGGTACTGTCACCGGTTTCATATGTATCAGAACAAGAAGCGCCGTCCCATCCTCCGGACGTCGGGTATCCGTCACCGATCGGGCCGATGGTGACTGTCTGTTCCGAATCGGTCACAGCATCGGCAGGCCGCGGTCCCTGTCCCAGACGGTGCCGTAGGTGGCGGCGAGTCCGATGCGGCGGCCGGCCTTGACCACCCGCACGGGTTCGTCGCCGAGGAAGCCCATGCGGCAGAGGCCCGCGACGAGCCGGAACTCGACCGGGTAGATGCGGCCGTCGTGCTCGACGCGGAGGGTGACGTGCTCGAGCATCGCGTCGCGCAGGCGCCGGTCGCCGATGCCCTGGCCGCGGCGCTCCCGCAGGGCCTGTGCGGCCTTGCGGTCGATGTCGGCGATGTCGGCGGCCGGGACGGCCTCGACGGCCGTCCACGGCTGCTTGGGGAGGCGCCCGCGCCATTCGGCGGCGGGCCGCACCGCAACGTTGCCCGCGGCGAGGTCGCCGGCGCGGTAGACCCCGTCGGGCAGGGCGCTGGCGTCGCCCGCCTCGCGGGCGGCGAGGACCCCGATGGGCAGGGCGGCCCAGAGGCGGCCGCCCTGCGCGAGCACCAGGGTGTCGGGATCGAGCCGGGCGGCGCGCGCGGCGAAGGCCGCGTCGTCTCCGGCGGTCGTCGTGTCGGTCATCGGTTCGTCATCAGCGCTTCAGTCGGTCCACTGCTCGAGGAACGCCCGCTCCTCGGCGGTGAGGCGCCGGGGCCGCTGGGAGGCGGTGTCGAAGGGCACCATCACCGACTTTGCGCGCAGCGCGAGCTTGTCGTTCGCCATGAGCTCGTAGGCGAACGAGAACGAGGCGTTCCCGATCCGCTCGACCCAGAGCTCGACGCGGACCTCGGCGGGCACCACCACGGGCAGCAGGAAGTCCACCTCGTGGCGGGCGACGACGACGCCTTCGCGGAAGCCGGGGACGCCGGCCTCGTAGGCCGCGGAGAACATCATCGCGACCCGGGCCTCTTCGAGCAGCACCATGAACTGGTTGTTGTTCACGTGCCCGAAGGCGTCCATGTCCGACCACCGCAGCGGCACGTCGGTCTTGAAGCGCGCCACGGCTAGTCCCGGGTGAGCTTCCGGTGCGTGACCCGGTGCGGGTTCGCCGCGTCGGGGCCGAGCCGCTCGATCTTGTTCTTCTCGTAGGAGTCGAAGTTGCCCTCGAACCAGAACCACTTCGGCAGGCCGTCCTCGCCCTCGCCCTCCCAGGCGAGGATGTGGGTGGCGACCTTGTCGAGGAAGGCCCGGTCGTGGCTGATGACCACGGCGCAGCCGGGGAACTCCAGCAGCGCGTTCTCGAGGCTGGAGAGGGTCTCGACGTCGAGGTCGTTGGTGGGCTCGTCGAGCAGGAGGACGTTGCCGCCCTGCTTGAGGGTGAGCGCCAGGTTCAGGCGGTTGCGCTCGCCGCCCGAGAGGACCTTGGTGGGCTTCTGCTGGTCCGGGCCCTTGAAGCCGAACGCGGCGATGTATGCGCGCGAAGGCATCTCGACCTTGCCGACCATGAGGTAGTCGAGGCCGTCGGAGACGACCTGCCACACCGACTTGTCGCCGTCCAGGCCCGAGCGGTTCTGGTCGACGTAGGAGATGTCGACCGTGCCGCCGATGTTCACGGTGCCGGAGTCGGGCTTCTCGAGGCCGACGATGGTCTTGAACAGGGTGGTCTTGCCGACGCCGTTCGGGCCGATGATGCCGATGATGCCGTTGCGCGGCAGGTTGAAGTCCAGGCCGCTGATGAGCGTCTCGCCGTCGAAGCCCTTGACGAGGTCCTTGACCTCGATCACCGTGGAGCCCAGGCGCGGGCCCGGCGGGATCTGGATCTCCTCGAAGTCGAGCTTGCGGGTCTTCTCGGCCTCCGCGGCCATCTCCTCGTACCGGCCGAGGCGGGCCTTGGACTTGGTCTGGCGGCCCTTGGCGTTGGAGCGGACCCACTCGAGCTCGTCCTTGAGGCGCTTCTGGAGCTTGGAGTCCTTGCGGCCCTCCACCTTCATGCGCTCGGCCTTCTTCTCCAGGTAGGTGGAGTAGTTGCCCTCGTACGGGTAGGTGCGGCCGCGGTCGAGCTCGAGGATCCACTCGGCGACGTTGTCGAGGAAGTACCGGTCGTGGGTGATCGCGATCACCGCGCCGGCGTACGCGGCGAGGTGGCGCTCCAGCCAGAGCACGGACTCGGCGTCGAGGTGGTTGGTGGGCTCGTCGAGGAGCAGCAGGTCGGGCGCCTCGAGCAGCAGCTTGCAGAGCGCCACACGGCGGCGCTCGCCACCGGAGAGGTTGGTGACGGGCCAGTCGCCGGGCGGGCAGCGCAGGGCGTCCATGGCCTGTTCGAGCCGGGAGTCGAGCTCCCACGCGTTCGCGGCGTCGAGCTCCTCCTGGAGCCGGCCCATCTCGGTCATGAGCTCGTCGGTGTAGTCGGTCGCCATCTCGAGGGCGATCTCGTTGAACCGGTCGAGCTTCGCCTGGATCGGCGCGACGGCCTCCTGGACGTTCTCCATGACGGTCTTCGACTCGTTCAGCGGCGGCTCCTGGGCGAGCATGCCCACCGTGGCGCCGTTGGCGAGCTTCGCCTCGCCGTTGGAGACCTGGTCCTGCCCCGCCATGATGCGCAGGAGGCTGGACTTGCCGGCGCCGTTGGGGCCGACCACGCCGATCTTCGCACCCGGGTTGAAGTACAGGGTGACGTCGTCGAGGACGACCTTGTCACCGTGCGCCTTACGCGCCTTTTCCAAGGTGTAGATGAACTGCGCCACGCTGATCCTTCGCTTTGGGACGAGCCGTACTGAACTGACCGGTGTCAATGATGTCAAGTCCCGGGGCGCCCCCGCAAACGGGCCCTTCGCCGTGACCGTCTGCGTCACCGCGACCGCCGGGCCGCGCCTCCCGGTAGGCTGGCGAAAAGGAGGAAATACGAATTGAGCAACGCATCCTTCATTGTCGTCGCCAACCGCCTCCCCGTCGACTCAGTGGTCGACGACGAGGGAAACCGAACCTGGCGCCGATCCCCTGGCGGCCTCGTCACCGCCCTCGAACCAGTGCTCCAGGCCAACAGCGGCACCTGGATCGGCTGGGCCGGCACCGCCGGCGAAGCACCTGACGCCTTCGAATCGGACGGCGTGACCCTCATGCCCGTCCCGCTGAGCGAGCAGGAGGTCCTGCGCTACTACGAGGGGTTCTCGAACGCCTCGCTGTGGCCGCTCTACCACGACGCGGTCGAACCGCGCGTCTTCCGCCGCTCCTGGTGGAAGTCCTACTACGAGGTCAACGAGCGGTTCGCGGACATCTGCGCCCGCGAAGCCGCCCCCGGGGCGGTCGTGTGGGTCCAGGACTACCAGCTCCAGCTCGTCCCGGGCATGCTGCGCGAGCGGCGCCCGGACCTGCGGATCGGGTTCTTCCTGCACATCCCGTTCCCACCCGTGGAGCTGTTCATGCAGCTCCCGCACCGCATGGAGATCCTCAAGGGGCTCCTGGTCGGCTTCCAGCGCCCGCTCGCGGCGCAGAACTTCCTGGCGCTCACCCGGCACCTCCTCGGCTACCGGCCGCGGGGGCACTACGTCAACGTCGACGACCGGCTCGTGCGCGCCGACGCCTTCCCCATCTCGATCGACACCGCCCACAACGAAGAGGTCGCGGGCACCGAGCGGGTCCGCCAGCGCGCCAAGGAGATCCGCGCCGAGCTCGGCGAGCCGGAGACGATCATCCTCGGCGTGGACCGGCTCGACTACACCAAGGGCATCGAGCAGCGGCTCAAGGCCTTCCGGGAGCTCCTGGAGGACGGCCGGCTGCAGGTGCCGAACGCGGTGATGGTGCAGGTCGCGACCCCCAGTCGCGAACGCGTGGACCAGTACATGAAGCTGCGCGAGCGGGTGGAGCGCCAGGTCGGGCGGATCAACGGCGAGTACGGGCAGGTCGGCCTCCCGGCCGTGCACTACCTGCACCAGAGCTTCGACCGGTACGAGCTCGCGGCGCTGTACCAGGCGGCCGACGTCATGGCCGTCACCCCTCTGCGTGACGGAATGAACCTCGTCGCGAAGGAGTACGTGGCGAGCCGCGTGGACAACCGCGGGGCGCTCGTGCTCAGCGAGTTCGCCGGTGCCGCAGGCGATCTGCGGCAAGCGTTCCTGGTGAATCCGCATGATTTGACCGATTTGAAAGACGGATTTGTGACAGCGGCGAACGCGCCGCTCGACGATAAGATGAAGAGGATGCGCGCCATGAGGCGGTATCTGCGCAAGCACGACGTGAGTCGTTGGGCGCGCAGCTTCCTCACAGCGCTAGGAGTTCCGGAGCGCAGCGCGGCGTACAATCCGGGCAGCCCGCCTGCCGAAGTCTGATACCCGGCGGTCGGGCGGCAGGCACAGACATTTCCGCAACGACGGTGTTGGAGAGATACGCCACGATGACCGCACCACGCCCTGAGGGCCCCGCGCCGGAGGACTTCAGTTCCTCCGAGGAGCTGCGCTCGGCCCTCACACTGCTCGCCCGCGTTCCGCAACTGCTGATCGCGTGCGACTACGACGGCACGCTCGCGCCGATCGTGACCGATCCTTCGCAGGCGATGCCGCTCCCCGAGTCGGTCTCGGCTCTGCGGACGCTGGCGAACCTGCCGCAGACGAAGGTCGCGGTCATCTCCGGCCGGGCGCTGCGGGATCTGGCGGCACTCTCCCGCCTCCCTTCCGAGATCCACCTGGTCGGGTCCCACGGATCCGAGTTCGACGTCGGCTTCACCCGGGCGCTCTCCAGCGAGGACCAGCGGTTGCGCGACAAGCTCGTAGCCGAGCTGTCCGCGATCGCCGAACGCTACGAGGGCGCCCGGGTCGAGCCCAAGCCCGCCGGCTGCGCACTGCACGTCCGGGAGGCGTCCGAGGCCGACGCGATGCGCGCGGTCGAGGACGTCCACGAAGGACCGTCCACTTGGGACGGCGTGCAGACCACCGAGGGCAAGGCCGTCGTCGACCTGTCCGTGGTCACCACCCACAAGGGCGACGCGCTCGACAAGCTGCGCCACCAGCTGGGGGCCTCCGCGGTCCTCTTCCTGGGCGACGACGTGACCGACGAGAATGCGTTTGCGCACCTGCACGGCCCGGACGTCGGCGTCCGCGTCGGCCCCGGCCCCACCCGCGCCTCGTTCCGCATCGGCGACCCCGAGGACGTCGCGAAGCTCCTCGCCCGCCTCGTCGACACCCGCCGCGCCTGGCTCCAGGGCGAGCAGGCGCAGCTCATCGAGCGCCACACGATGCTCGCCGACGGCGCCAACCACGCGCTCCTCACCCCCGACGGGCGCGTCACCTGGATGTGCCACCCGCGCCCCGACTCCGGGTCGGTCTTCGCCGACCTCCTCGGCGGCGAGCACGCCGGTCACTTCAGCGTCCAGCCCGTCAACGCCGGCATCCCCCTGGGCCAGCGGTACGTGTCCGGCACGATGACCGTCGAGACCCGGTGGCCGGGCCTCTCGGTCACCGACTGGCTCGACTCCACGCCGCGCCGCCGCGGCGACCTCAACGCCACCGTCCTCGTCCGCGAGATCAACGGCGAGGTCCCCGTCAAGATCACCTTCGCCCCGCGGCCCGAGTTCGGGCAGCTGCCCGTGCAGCTCCAACCCGTCGGCGACGACGGCCTGCGCGTCCTCGGCGGCCGTGAACCGATCAGCCTGCGCTCGCCGGGCGTGGACTGGCACATCGAGTACGACGGCCAGCACTCGCTCGCCGTCGCCGTCGTCGACCTCGCCGCCGTCGGCGGCTCCGTGGTCCTCGAGATGCGCTCGGGATCGGCGAGCCTCGACGAGTGGAAGCCCGCCGTCAACGTCCGCCGCCGCACCACCGAGGCCGGCTGGCGCAACTGGTCGGACTCGCTCAAGCTCCCGCGCGTGGAGACCGAGATGGTCTCCCGCTCCGCGCTGGCGCTCAAGGCGCTCTGCTACCAGCCCACGGGCGCGATCCTCGCCGCCGGCACCACCTCGCTGCCCGAGGAGCTCGGCGGCGTCCGCAACTGGGACTACCGCTTCTGCTGGATCCGCGACGCCGCGATGACCGCGAACGCGCTCGTCGACCTCGGCTCGCTCCAAGAGGCCGAGGCGTACTTCGCATGGGTCGCCGGCATCCTCGAGCGCACCGCGGGCCACCCCGAGCGGCTCGCCCCGCTCTACGACATCGAGGGCATGGCGCCCAGTCCCGAGGCGATCATCGACACGCTCCCCGGGTACGCCGGGGCGCGGCCGGTGCGCATCAACAACGCCGCGTCGAACCAGGTCCAGCTGGACGTGTTCGGCCCTGTGGCGATGCTCGTCGAGGCGGTCGCGCAGCGCCGCGGGCACCTCTCGGACTTCGAGCAGCAGGTCCTCGGCAGCATGGTCGAGGCCGTCGCCAAGCGCTGGCACGAACCCGACCACGGCATCTGGGAGGCCCGCCAGGCCCCCCGCCACCACGTGTACTCGAAGGTCATGTGCTGGGTGACGGTGGACCGCGCGCTCAAGGTCGCGGACCACTTCGGCATGGAGTACGGCCCGAACTGGCACGAGCTGCGCGACCAGATCGCGAAGAACGTGCTCGAACTGGGCTGGAACGACGAGGCCGGGGCCTACACGGCCGCGTACGGCCACGACGACCTCGACGCCGCGTCGCTGTGGATCGGCCTCTCCGGGCTGCTCCCGCCGGACGACCCGCGCTACCTCAGGACCGTGCTCAAGATCGAGGCCGGGCTGCGCTCGGGCCCGACGGTCTACCGCTACCACCGCGACGACGGCCTGCCGGGCACCGAGGGCGGGTTCATCATCTGCGCCGCCTGGCTCGCCGAGGCGTACCTGCAGGTGGGCCGCCGGACCGACGCCGAGGAGCTGTTCGAGCAGATCCTCGCGTGCGCGGGCCCGACCGGCCTCCTGCCCGAGCAGTGGGACCCGATCGCCGAGCGCGGCCTGGGCAACCACCCGCAGGCGTACTCGCACCTGGGCCTCATCCGGGTCGCGAATCTGCTGAACGGCCAAAGCGGACGCATCTAAGGCACCCACAAGGCGAGGGCTACTCTGTTCAGGAATGCACACGGCGAAGCTTGCGAGCCGTGCATGAGCACAGTCGCCTTCTGACAGGAAGCCCTCGCCTTGAGCTCCCCCACTCCTGCCATCCCCGGCTACCGCGACTTCGCGATGGTCGCGCACGGGTCGACCGCGTTCGTCTACACCGCCGTCCAGGAGCGGCTCGACCGCACGGTCGCCGTCAAGGTCCTGCTCGTCGACGACGACATGACCACCGCGGACTCGGTCGAGAAGGAGCTCGAGGCCACCGTCGCGGTCTCGAACCACCCCCACATCGTCTCGATCATCGACACCGGGCATACCGACGCCGGGCAGCCGTACATCGTCATGGAGTACTGCGAGGGCGGTTCCTACTCCGCGATCCTCAAGGCCGGCGGGCCGCTGCCCGTGGACGACGTGATCGACATGGGCGTCAAGATCGGGCAGGCGCTCCAGGCCGCGCACAGCGCGGACATCCTCCACCGGGACGTCAAGCCGCAGAACATCCTGCGCGGCCAGTACGGGCCCGCACTGGCGGACTTCGGCATCGCGCGCACCCCCGCCTCGCTGGCCGCGACCGCCGCGATCGACAAGCTCACGCCGCTCCACGCCTCCCCTGAAGCACTCCTGCGCCAGGCCCAGACCTCCGCGAGCGACCTGTTCAGCCTCGCGTCGAGCATGTGGCACCTCCTGGCCGGGTACGCGCCGTTCGCGAACCCCCAGGGCGGCACCGACCCCGACACGCACCGCGAGCGCGTCACCTCCGACGCGCCGCCGCCGAAACTCCCCCGCGACGACGTCCCCGAATGGCTCGAGAGCCTGCTCGTGCGCGGCCTCTCTCGCGACCCGGCCCGCCGCCCCGCCTCGGGGCAGGCGTTCGCCGAGGAGCTCCAGCGCGGCATGTACGGCGGCGGGGTCGGCAAGGCCGCCGCGCCCGCCGTGATCGGCGACGTGAGCAACGAGGAGACGGTCTACCGGCCCGAGGTCGCCTCGCGCGGCACGCGGGTGCCGCTGGACCCGTTCGCGCCCGTGCAGCAGATGCCGATGCCCGACCGGGGCGGCACGCTCGGCGGCGGCATCACCGGGGGCCGCACCGGCGGTTACGCCGGGGAGCTGGGCCACCCGGTCGACCCGCGGTACGCGCAGCTCGACGGCCTCGCCCAGGGCGGGACGCAGGGCGGGCCGGTCTCGGCCGCGCCGTTCTCGGGCGTGCCGATGAGCGGGCAGCCGTTCTCGGGGGCGCCCATGAGCGCCCAGCCGTTCTCCGGCGCGCCGCAGAGCGCGCTCCACGCCGCTCCCGGCATCGCCCCGTACTCCGCGCCCCCGCAGGCGCCGGTGAGCATGCAGCCGCCGCCGATGCCGTGGGGGCAGCAGGCAGCGCAGTCGCCGCAGTCGCCGCAGTCCTCCGTGCAGGAGCAGGTGTTCGCGCCGCCGGTGATCGGCCGCGACGGGTCCAAGCCGCGCAAGACCCAGGCGTACAAGGCGCCCAAGCCGGTGCAGCCGAAGCAGAAGGACGAGCGCAGCCTCAAGTCGTACGTGTACCTCGGGCTCACGATCACGGTGCTGCTCGGCGGCATCATGACCGTGTGGCTGTGGCTCATCTCCCCGAACCGGGACGCCGAGGACCTCGACCAGGCGAACACCGCGGGCGACGCCGCGCAGGAGCTCACGATCGCGTCGTGGGAGGACGGCTCGGTGAGCCTGACCTGGGGCGCGGCCGAGGACGCCGAGGGCCTGCGGTACATCGTCTTCGCCCAGCGGGTGGGCGACGAGAAGGCCGAGCCGCTCAACCCGGACGGCACCACGGCGACCGAGTTCTCCGCCGCGGGCCTGATCCCCGGCGAGGACTACTGCTTCACCGTGGGCGTGTTGCGGGCCGTCGACGACGTGCCGATGTCGGAACCGGTCTGCACCGCCGATCTGCCCGACTGAGCCGCCGGCCGGAGACGCTCGCCCCATTGGGGATCGTCCGATCGGGTGAGGCGTGCGCGTTCAAGGGCCTATTCGAAGTGACCCTTGATAAACCGCGACCGGCAATTTGCATAGGCACGGTTCCTTAAGACGCGGATCACGGTGACGAGATCCGCAGTTCGGTTTAGATCGCGCATTCGAACAGGCGATCGAGCAATTCGGGACCGCGGTCCGACCGGGAACGAAAAAAGCGCCCCACGCCCTCTCGGGCATGGAGCGCGAAGTTCGCGGGTGCGAAACCTAGGCGGCGACGGCCTCGGCGGCGAAAGCGTCAGCCTCTTCGAGGGTCTTCAGGGTGGTGTCCCAGCCCTGGTCCGCGGGCTGCTTGGCCGCGAGGCCCTCGATCTCGGCCTTGATCTTCGCGCCGTGACCGGCGGCGGCGAGGGCCTTGACGGCCTCGGTGAACGCCTCGGAGCCGGTGGCCAGGTGCAGGGTCTTGCCGTTGGTCAGGTTGCGCAGGTACACGTGCTTCCCGTTGTTGAGCGGGATCAGGTACTTGAACTCGCCGAGGACGTTGAGTCCGCCAGCGGAGCCGCCCTTCTGGCCGGCCTTGACGGAAGCGCGTGCTGTCTTGGAAGTGTTGGCTGCCACGCCGGTCTCCTCACCATGTCGTTACGACGTATCTTCGGCCCGGCGCAGGGAGAGCAGCTCGAAAGGCGGGCTCTGAACCTGGGTTGGACCACAAAAGAAAACCGACAGTCCGCCGGTCATGCGCAAGTCTAGCTCAGGCGGCGGCTGCGGCGACTAGCACACGTACCGGGTGTGACGCATCGAATGATCGAAAAAGTGAGCCCCCGGGGCGCTTTAAGCCTAGCGCGATGCTTTCGAAGCTGTCAGTATGTAACTGAGCGGAATAGCGTGCCGGGTTCGAGTTCATCCCACTCTCATCCCGGCCGATACCCGTTGCACGACTTCAAGTCGTTATGAAATGACCACAAGGAGTGAGCCAGTACTCAGATACGCCGATTCCCAAGGAGGTGCGCGATGCAGACACGCGGCGTGATCTACATCCACTCCAGCCCGTCTGCGGTCTGCCCGCATGTCGAGTGGGCGATCGGACGGGTCCTGGAGCGCTCCGGCTCCGCGGCGAGCCAGGGCGTCAAGCTCGGATGGACCCCGCAGCACGCCGAGCGCGCCACCATGCGCGCCGAGCGCCCCTGGACCGGCTACGCCGGCATGGGCGCCGAGTTCGCGAAGGCCCTCGCGCAGTGGCCGATGCTGCGGTTCGAGATCACCGAGGACCCGAGCGCCGGCGTCGACGGCGAGCGGATCATGCACGTCCCCGGCCGCGGCATCTACCGCGCGGCGATGAGCGCCGGCGGCGACATCATGATCGCCGAGGACCGCATCCGCGCGCTGCTGGCGACCACCACCAGCGCCGAGGCGCTCCGCAACGGGCTGGACCAGCTGCTGGGCCTGGAGTGGGACCGGGAACTGCGGCCGTACCGCCAGGCCGCGGGCGGCACCGAGCAGTCCTGGCTGTCCCAGGTCGGCTAAACGAGACGAACACTAAGGCCCGCAACGCAAAGCGTTGCGGGCCTTAGTGTTCGCGCCGTCTAGAGGTCGGCGGTGAGGTTGTCGAAGTTCGGGCCGTCGGTGCGCGAGCGCTTGAGCTCGTAGAAGCCCGGGGTCGTGACCACGGCGTAGACGCCGTCCCACAGCTTCGCGGCGGCCTCGCCCTGCGGAGCGGGGGTGACCACGGGGCCGAAGAGGCCGACCTGCACGCCCTCGTCGTTCTCGACGGCCACCACCGGGGTGCCGACGTCAGTGCCGACGAGGCCGATGCCGCGCTGGTGCGAGGCCCTGAGGGCCTCGTCCCATTCCTCGCTCTTGCCGGCGTCGGCGAGCTCGGCCGGAAGGCCGACGGCCTCGAGCGCGGCCGGGATGTAGACCTCGGCGTCCTTCTCGGCGCCGAGGTGGATGCGGTTGCCGAGGGCGGTGTAGAAGCGCCCGAGGGTCTCGTTGTCGTACTGCTGGGCCACGGCCGTCGCGACGCGCACCGCGGGCAGTGTCTTGGGCATGAGGGCCCGGTACTTCTCGGGGAGCTGGTCGAGGTTCGGCTCGTTGAGCACGAAGAGGCTCATCACGTTCCAGCGGACGTGGATCGGACGGAGCTTCGCGGCCTCGATGATCCAGCGGGAGGTCATCCAGGCCCACGGGCAGGCGGGGTCGAACCAGAAGTCGACGGTCTTGGTTTCAGCCATGCGGACTACACTACTTCAAATTTAAACAAGTTTCCTGGGCGGCTCGGCCCTATGATCGAGACACAACGTGGAACCACGATAAAAGGGATAAACTTGCCGTCGATGCTGGTGAATACGCGACAAGATGACATAACGGGCCACCTTTTCGGGCCCGTTCCGGAGGCGGCCGGGCACGACGGCCGCGGTCCCTTGATCGAGATCCTGACGCTCGCGCGGCTGCGCGCGAGCGGCGGCGCTCCCGCGCTGGCGCGGCCGTTCCGGTCCGACCGGCACTGCCTGCTCACCCTCACGTCCGGATCGATGCGGCACTCGGTGGACTTCACCGAGCACGACCTCGCGCCGGGCCAGTGGCTGTGGGCGCGGCCGGGCCAGGTGCAGCAGTGGGGCGGCCTCGACGGGGCCGAGGGCACCGTGATCCGCTTCGCGACCGAGTTCCTGGACCCCGACACGGCGATCGGCGTGTGCGTCGACGACCCGCACGCTCCGGCGGTGCGGGTCCCGTCGAGCGAGGACCACGCGCTGCTGCGCGCGGCGACCACGCAGTTGCAGTGGGAGCACTCGGCGGACAAACTGCCGCTGGACACGCGGCTGCAGGTGCTGCGGCACCTGCTCGCGGTGCTGGTGCTGCGGGTCGTGAGCCTGCCCGCGCCGCAGGCGGGACCGGACCCGAGCGAGGTGTACCTGGCGTTCCGGGACGCGGTCGAGCGGGACTACGCGAACTCGCGGCGGCTCAGCGACTACGCCGAGGCGCTCGCCTACTCCCCCAGGACCCTGTCGCGAGCCACGCTCGCGGCGGCGGGGATCCCGGCGAAGGAGTTCATCGACCGCCGGGTGGTCTTGGAGGCCAAGCGCATGCTCGCCTGCTCCTCGATCCCCGCGGCCCGCATCGGCGAACGGCTCGGCTTCAGCAGCGCCACCAACTTCAACAAGTTCTTCACCCAGCGAACCGGCACCACCCCGATCGCCTTCCGCGACTCCGCCCGATCACAAGGACACTGAATCCGTACGAGGAGCCCTTGAACACCGCACACCGCCACGATCTCAGCTCGCCGCGGCGAAGACCGTCTCCGGCTTCGCCTTGCCGTCACGCTCGATCATGACCGCGAGCAGGTCGCCGTCCTCGCTGAGGACCGCGTAGCGTCCCTCCATGCCGACCGGCTCGAGCTGCTTGCCGTACGACAGCGCCTTCGCCTCAGCCTCGGTCGCCGTGCGCGTCGGCATGAGCCGCGCCGCCGCCTCGCCCATCGCGAGCGCGCCCAGCGGCGCGCCCGCCTCGGACCGCTCCCCCAGCGTCTCCAAGGTCGCGGCGACATCGATCCCGAATCCGCCGATCCTGGTGCGCCGCAACGCGGTCAGATGCCCGCCGACCCCGAGCGCAGTCCCGAGGTCGCGCGCGATCGCGCGGATGTACGTGCCCGAAGAGCACGACACGTCGACGTCCACGTCGACGAACTCGCCCTCGCGCCGGATCGCCTCGACCGCGATGGACGCGATCGTGACCCGCCGCGCCTTCAACTCGACCTTCTCGCCGTCGCGCACGAGTTTGTAGGCGCGCTGGCCGTCGATCTTCACCGCGCTCACCGCGCTCGGCACCTGGTCGATCTCGCCGGTCATCGCCGCGAGGCCCTCGCGGATCGCGGCGTCGGCGACCGCAGAGGCGTCGGCGCTCTCGGTCACGTCGCCTTCGGCGTCGTCGGTCACGGTGGCCTGGCCGAGCCGGATCGTCGCCGTGTAGGACTTGTCCAGGCCCGACACGTACGTCAAGAGCTTGGTGGCCTTGCCGACCGCGACGATGAGCACGCCGGTCGCCATCGGGTCGAGGGTGCCGCCGTGGCCGACCTTGCGGGTGCCGCAGATGCGGCGCATCCGGGACACGACCCCGTGCGAGGTGATGCCCTGCGGCTTGTCGACGACGATGAGGCCCGGCTGCACCGGGCGCGCGGACTTGGCGGATGAGGGCGGCACTGTGGTCACGGTCGTAGAGGCTAACCGCGCCCCGGACCGTGCCCGCCGCGCGGGTGGCTACTGGTGCCGGTCGAGCGATTCCTGAAGGGCGCGCAGTGCCTCCGCCTTCTCCTCGTCCCAATTATCGGGACGGGTGCGGCGCTTCCGTCGAGTCGATGCATCAGTCTTCATCCTCGAGACCTTAACGAAGGTTCAGGAAAAATGCTGCGCACAATTCACATAGTGGGATGAGATTTTCAGGAGCGTTCGGCTCCGGTGACGGCCCACTCACCCGAGCGCAGGCGCCAGAGGATCATGCCGAGCCGCACGAGCATGAAGACCGCGATGCCGCCCCAGATGCCGGTGAGGCCCCACCCGAAGACGAGCGTGAGCCACGTGAACGGGAGGCCGCTCGCGATCGAGATGACGGTCATGTTCCGCATGAACCGCAGGTCGCCCGCGCCGATGAGCACGCCGTCGAGCGCGAAGACCACCCCGGCCACCGGCAGGAGCAGCACCAGCCACGGCCAGATGTAGCCGAGCTGGTCGTGGACGCCCACTTCGGCGGTGAACAGGTCCGGCAAAACCGGGAGCAGCGCGAGCACGACCACGAGGAAGGCCGCGCCGTACCCGAAGCCGACGATCGTCAGCCGCTTCGCGGTGGCGCGCGCGGCGTCCGGCCGGCCCGCGCCGAGGTCGGCGCCGATGAGGGCCTGAGCCGCGATCGCCACCGCGTCGAGCGCCAGCGCCGCGAAGAACCACAGCTGCATGCCGATCTGGTGGGCGCCGAGCGCGACCGTGCCGACGCGCGCGGCGACGGCGGTGGCCGAGAAGGAGCTGACCTGGAAGGCGATGCCGCGGATGATCAGGTCGCCGTTGGCGACGAGCTGCTTCGACATGAGCTGCCGGTCGATGCGCAGGGGCACCCGTTCGCGGCGCAGCGCGAGGAGGAACAGGACGCCGGAGACGGCCTGCGCGACGGCGTTCGCCCAGGCCGAGCCGACGAGGCCTAGGCCGACCGGGTAGACGAGGACCGGCGCGAGCACGGCTGAGAGCAGGAACGAAGCCGTCACGAACCACATGGGGCGCTTGGTGTCCTGGACCGCGCGCATCCAGCCCTGGCCGGCGCCGGCCACGAGCAGGAACGGAGCGCCGAGGACGGCGACGCGCAGCCATTCGGCGGCGGCGGCCTCCACGGCCGGGTCGTCGCCCATGAGACCGGCGACGGACCCGGCGAGGAACTGGAAGGCGATGATCATGGCCAGGCCGGCGGCGAGCGCGAGCCAGGTGCCCTGGACGCCTTCGGCCACCGCGCCGGGCCGGTCCCCGGCGCCGAATCGGCGGGAGGCCCGGGCGGTGGTGCCGTAGGCGAGGACCGCGCCGATGAACGGCGCGAGGCCCATGATGACGCCGCCGAGGGCGAGGCCGCCGAGCGGGACCGCGCCGAGGTGGCCGACGACGGCCGTGTCGATGAGGAGGTAGATCGGCTCGGCGGCGAGCACGACCAGGGCCGGGACCGCGAGGGACGCGATGCGCCGGTACGAGGCCGGGCGCGGTGCGGCGTCCCGCGTCGCCGGGGTCACCGGGTGGACTCCTCGGAGTCCTCCTCCGCGTCCTTCTCTATGTACGGGTTCTCGTCGCCCGCGTAGGCGGCGCCTTCGGCGATCTTGTGGACCTCGGCGTCGGCCGCGGCGGCCTTGGCGAGGAGTTCCTCGATGCGGTTGGCCTGGTCGGGGACGGTGTCGGCCACGAAGGTGAGGGACGGCGTGTGGCGCATGCCGAGGGCGCGTCCGACGGTGGTGCGGAGGTGCCCGGTGGCGCGCTCCAGACCGGCCGCGGAGGCCTTGACGTGCTCTTCGTCGCCGAGGACGGTGTAGAAGACCGTCGCTTCGCGCAGGTCGGGGGTCATGCGCGCATCGGTGATGGTGACCATGCCGACCCGGGGGTCCTTGAGCTTGCGCACCGCCTGGGCGGTCAGCTCCATGACCCGCTTGGAAACCTGGGCTCGCTTCGCCGCGTCTGCCATCGCATTCCTGCCTTCCGCTTCACGCGCACCTCGGTTCGGATGCGCCATACTCATGCACGGCCCGCCGGGCTCCGCCGGGTCCGTTCTGCGGCCCGCCGGTCGGGCGCGCCGCTACTGGCCTTGCAACGCTCGCGCGCCTATTCGTCTTCCGGGCCGAAGACGCGCCGCCTGGCGCTCAGGAGCTCCACTTCGGGTCGCCCCGCTATGTGGTGCTCGCAGGCGTCCAGGAGCTCCTGGACGTGCCGGTTCTCGCCGGCCACGGCGGCGACGCCGATGGTGGTGCGGCCGTGGACGTCCTGGTCGCCGACTTCGGCCACCGCCACCTCGTACTTCCGCAGCGAGGCGACGATCGGGCGCACGTAGGAGCGCTTGGCCTTCAGCGAGCGGGAGTCCTGAGGGAGGAGGAGGTCGAATTCTGCGCAACCGGTGAACACCGCTCTAGATTACGCGCCGCCTCCGACATCCCCAAGACGTTTAAAGCCGCCCGAAAACACCGGTTTCGCGACCTCCGTCACGAGTTGCTGCCACCATGGGGCCGAAGAGCGGGCCGTTTCGCGGTCCGGGGCTTCGCCGAGAAGGAGGAACCATGTCGGCACCGCAGGGCGGGTGGGTCGGGAACCACGAAGAACCGACGAGGCGGTACCCGGCGTCGGCGCAGCCGCAGCCGCAGCGGCCCGCGGTCGACGCCGCGAAGCTGTGGGCGGGCGGCTTCGGCACGGCGGTGGTCGCCGCGCTGGTCGCGCTGGTGGGCATCCTGCTCGTGCGCGGGGTCTTCGGGATCCACATCCTCTCGCCGTCCGACGCGGGGGCGTACGGCGACGCGATGACGACGACCTACGCGTTCGGGGCGTTCGCGGTCGCGATCCTCGCGACCGGGGTCGTGCACCTCCTGCTGCTGCTCATGCCGCGGCCGATGAGCTTCTTCGTGTGGATCATGCTGCTGGTGATCGCGGTGGGCGTGCTCATCCCGTTCACGGTGGTGGCCGATCTGGAGTCGCAGATCGCGACGGCCGGTTTGAACTTCGTCATCGGGATCTGCATCCTGAGCCTGCTCAATTCGGTGGCCGGGATCGCCACGCGGGAGCCGCGCCAACCTGGGGCGGGAGCGTACTGAGGTAGGGCTGTCCCTACCAGGAAGACACAGGACGGCCGGGTCGCGGGGGCGGCTCGGCCTTTCTAGTGTTGAGGCATGCGTAAAACCCTGCGACAACTGGGCATCGACACCGGCTACCTGCTGTCGATGTTCTTCATCGCCTTGCCCGCCTTCATCATCGGCGTGACAGGCACCGTGCTCGGCGTCGGCACCGCCGTCATCTGGATCGGCGTGCCCATCGCCGCCGCCACCCTCTTCGCGATGCGCGGCATGGCCGCCGCCGGCCGGTCGATGCTCCCGGCGGTGCTGCGGCGCGAGCTGCCCCGCCCCCGCTACAAGCGCGCCCGCGAGGACGCCTCGGCGCTGCGCCGGTACCTGACCCCGCTCACGGACGGCCAGTCGTGGCTCAACGTGCTGTGGGCCGTCGCGATCCTGCCGATCGCCATCACCGGGTTCGCCGTGGCGATCTCGTGGTGGTGTGCGACCGTCGCCGCGCTGCTGTACCCGGCCTACTCGTGGATCATCAGAGCGGCGACCGACGACAGCGACGACGGCCTGCGCTACGCCACCGAGTGGCTCGGGTGGGGCGACTCGTACCTGGCCCAATCGATCCTGGCGGTGATCGGCGGTGTGTTCATGGCGTTGACGCTGGTCCCGGTCCTGCGCGGCCTGGCGCTCGCCCAGGCGCTCGTCGGCAAGGGGATGCTCACGTCGATCAGCGGCCTGCACGAGCGGATCGACCAGCTCGAGGAGTCGCGGAACGCGGCGACCTCCGCCGAGGCCGACGCGCTGCGCCGGATCGAGCGCGACATCCACGACGGCCCGCAGCAGCGGCTGGTGGGCCTGGGCATGGAGCTGGCCCGCGTCAAGCGCCAGCTGGCGACCAATCCCGAAGCGGCGCAGGAGACCTTGGAGGCCGCGATCGCGCAGACCCGGGAGACCATCGACGAGCTCCGCTCGCTCTCGCGCGGCATCGCCCCACCGATCCTCACCGACCGCGGCCTCGCGGCGGCACTGGCGGCCCTGGCGGCGCGCTCGCTCGTGCCGGTCGAGCTGGAGACGAACCTCAACGGCCGGTACAAGGCCAGCGTCGAGAGCACGGTCTACTTCGTGACCGCCGAGTGCCTGACCAACATCGCCAAGCACTCACAGGCGTCCAAAGCGACCGTGGCGGTCGAGGACTGGGGGGATAGGCTGGTCCTCTCGGTCGGCGACAACGGGATCGGGGGCGCGCACGTCTCGAAGGGGCACGGGCTCTCGGGTCTCACCGACCGGGTCAAAGCCGTCGAGGGCCAGTGGACCATCGACTCCCCCGACGGCGGTCCGACAGTGATCGTCGTGGAGGTTCCGTGCGTGTAGTGGTGGCCGATGACGCCGTGCTCATCCGCTCCGGCCTGGTCAGGCTCTTGGAGGAGTTCGGCTGCGAAGTGGTCGCCGAGGTCGGTGACGGCGACGCCCTCGTGGAGGCCGTCGCCGAGCACCGGCCCGACGTGTCGGTGGTGGACGTGCGGATGCCGCCGTCCTTCACCGACGAGGGGCTGCGGGCCGCGACCCGCGCGCGCGAGCTCGTGCCGGGCGCGCCGGTGCTCATCCTCAGCCAGTACGTGGAGGTCTCCTACGCGGACGACCTCCTCGCGGACGCCCGCGGCGCGGTGGGCTACCTGCTGAAGGACCGTGTGATCGACGTGGACGACTTCATGGACTCGCTGAAGCGGGTCGCCGGGGGCGGCACGGTCTTCGACCCCGAGGTCGTCTCGCAGCTCATGGTGCGCCGCAGGAAGAACGACCCGGTCGCGACCCTCACCCCGCGCGAGAAGGAGGTCCTGGGCCTCATGGCCGAGGGCCACTCCAACAAGGCGATCGGCAAGAAGCTCTTCATCTCCGACGGCGCGGTCGAGAAGCACATCCGCAACATCTTCACGAAGCTGACGCTGAGCAGCGAGGACGGCGACCACCACCGCCGCGTCAAGGCGGTCCTGGCCTACCTGCGCTCGTAACGCGAGGAAGCCGCGCTCGACGAGGCGGCGGATCACGGGGTAGAGCTGGGCGTAGAGCATCGCCGGGGCCGCGCCGTACGTGTCGGCGAGGAGCTGGACCTGGAGGCGCACTTCGGCTTCGCCGTCGCACGCGCCCATGAACTGCACCAGGAGCGGGTCCAGCTCCTCGGCGTAGCGCATGCCGTTCGCCTGCTGGAGCCACTGGCGATCGACGTCCCAGCCTTCGTCGCCGATTCCGGCGGTCTGCTGGAGCACCACACCGTCGGCGACGCGGAGCCTCGCCTGCCACAGGGTCTCCGGTTCGAGATCCCTGTCGCGCACGGCGAACCAGTCCTGGACGCGGTCGCGCCAAGGGGTCTCGACCGCGTGGCGGGCCTCCTCGCAGACCACGGTGGTCGGGCCTTCGGTCCGGCGCACGTTGATGAAGCCGAAGCCCACGCCCGCGACGGAGGCGGTCTCGAACCAGGCGAGCCATGCGGCGGCCTGCTCGGCGTCGTGGTCCTCCCCTGAATCGCGCTGCCAGGTGCGCACGTAGTCGAGCGGGTCGAGCCGCTCGCGCTCCACGGCCCACACCTGGAGGCCCTCGTCCGGGAACCAGCCGGTGACGCGTTCGGCCCAGTCCTCGCCGGCCACGTGCAGCCAGTTCGCGAGGAACTGCATGGTGCCGCCCGGGTTGAGCAGGTCGGCCGCGGCCGCTGCGAGTTCGGCGGCGAGGCCGTCGCCTTCGCGGCCGCCGTCCCGGTAGGTCCAGCCCGATCCCGGGGTGCCGATGACGAACGGCGGGTTCGCGACGACCAGGTCGAAGCGGCGCCCCTCCACGGGCGCGAGCAGGTCGCCTTGCAGCAGTTCGAGTTCCACGCCGTTGACGACCGCGTTCAGCTCCGCGAAGGCCACCGCGCGCTCGCTCAGGTCCGTGGCGGTCACGCGCTCGGCGTGATCCGCGAGGCCGAGCGCCTGCACGCCGCAGCCGGTGCCCAGGTCGAGCGCACTGCCGACCGGGGTGCGGAGCGTGACGTCCAGGAGGAGTTTCGAGGCGCCGCCGACGCCGAGCACGTGCTCGCGCGTCCTGCCGCCGGTCGTGTTCGGAAGCTGGTCGGAGAAGAGCAGCCGGTCATCGGAGAACTGGGCGCCCCAGCCCGCCAGGTACTCCGTGTTCCCCCACACCAGGCCGCATTCGCGGGCCTCGTCGAAACCCAAGGGGGCCAATGCGCTCACGGCCTCCTCGGCCGGGACCGGCACGCCGATCACGAACAGTCGGGTGAGCACCCCCAGCCGGTCGTCCCCGCACTGCGCGAGGAGCGCCCGGTAGTCGCCGCGGTCGGCCGCGCGCATCGCATCGTCGCCGTAGACGGCCGACAGCGCGGCCCGGCGGAAGCCCCGAAAGGCTTCGCCGAGCCGCGCTGCGGCGTCGGTTTGGAGCAGTCGCACTAAACGCGCGGCTTCTCGCGCATCTCGAAGGCCTCGACGATGTCGCCCTCTTCGATGTTGTTGTAGTTCTTCAAGGTGAAACCGCACTCGAAGCCCTCGCGGACCTCGGTCGCGTCGTCCTTGAACCGGCGCAGCGAGGAGATGGTCGTCTCGATGACGACGTTGCCGTCGCGCATGAGGCGCACCTTCGCGTTGCGCTTGATCGAACCGCTCGTGACCAGCGCACCGGCGATGTTGCCGAGCTTCGAGGAGCGGAACACCTCGCGGATCTCGGCGGTGCCGAGAGCCACTTCCTCGTACTCGGGCTTCAGCATGCCCTTGAGCGCGGTCTCGATCTCTTCGATCGCCTGGTAGATGACCGTGTAGTACCGGACGTCCACGCCTTCGCGCTCGGCCATGTCGCGGACGCGACCCTCGGCCCGAACGTTGAAGGCGATGATCGTCGCCGACTCGCCGTCGCCCGCCGCGGCGAGGTTGACGTCGCTCTCGGTGATCGGACCGACGCCGCGGTGGATGACCTGCAGGTGCACTTCCTCGGGGATCTCCAGCGCGACCAGGGCCTCTTCGAGGGCCTCGACCGAACCGGCGCCATCGCCCTTGATGATGAGGGAGAGCGTGGTGCGCTCGCCTTCGGCGATCTTGTCCATGAGGTTCTCGAGCGTGGTGCGCGAGACGCGGGACGCCTGCTGAGCGGCGCGGCGGCGAGCCTGGCGCTGCTCGGCGATCTGCCGGACCATGCGGTCGTCGTCGGCGGCGAGGAACACGTCCCCCGCCATCGGGACGGACGCGAGGCCCTGCACCTGCACCGGGAACGACGGGGTCGCCTCGGTGACGCGGTTGCCGTCGGCGTCGTGCATCGCACGGACGCGGCCGTGGGCCCCGCCGGCGACGATCGAGTCGCCGACCCGCAGCGTGCCCTTCTGGACCAGGACGCTCGCGACCGGGCCGCGGCCCTTGTCGAGGTGCGCCTCGATCGCGATGCCCTGCGCGTTGCCCTCTTCCGACGCTTCCAGTTCAAGGGAGGCGTCGGCGGTGAGGAGCACCGCTTCGAGCAGTTCGGCGATGCCGATGCGCGGCTTGGCGGCCACGTCGACGAACATGGTCTGCCCGCCGTACTCCTCGGCGACCAGGCCGTACTCGGTCAGCTGCTGGCGGACCTTGCCCGGGTTCGCGTCGGGGAGGTCGGTCTTGTTGACCGCCACCACGACGGGAGCACCGGCGGCGCTCGCGTGGTTCAGGGCCTCGACCGTCTGCGGCATGACGCCGTCGTCGGCCGCGACCACGAGCACCACGATGTCCGTGACGTTCGCACCGCGAGCACGCATGGCGGTGAACGCCTCGTGGCCCGGGGTGTCGATGAAGGTGATCGCGCGGTCTTCGCCCTCGTGCTCGACGTGCACCTGGTACGCGCCGATGTGCTGGGTGATGCCGCCCGCTTCGCCGGCGACGACGTTGGACGAGCGGATCGCGTCCAGCAGCTTCGTCTTACCGTGGTCGACGTGGCCCATGACCGTGACGACCGGGGGACGCGCGACGAACGTGTCCTTGTCCTCGGCGTCGAGGTCGATGCCGAACTGCGAGAGCAGCTCGCGGTCCTCTTCCTCCGGGGACACGATCTTGATGTCCCAGTCGAGGTGGGCGCCGAGCAGCGTGAAGGTGTCCTCCGACACCGACTGCGTGGCGGTCACCATCTCGCCCAGGCCGAACAGCTCCTGGACGAGCGTGCCCGGCAGGGTGCCGATCTTGTCGGCGAAGTCGGAGAGCGACGCGCCGCGGGCCAGGCGAATGGTCTCGCCGTTGCCGCGCGGAGCGCCCGACTGCATCCTCGGCGCTGCGAGGTTGTCGAACTCCTGGCGCCGCTGACGACGCGACTTGCGGGACTTGCCTCGGGGGCCGCCGCGACCGAACGCACCGGCCGCACCGCCGCCGCGGGCCTTGCCGCCGCCGCCTGCGCGACCGCCGCCACCGCGGTACGGGGTCGGCGTGCCGGTCGAAGGACCGGAACCGCCCGCACCGCCGGCACCGCCACCAGTGCCGCCGCCGGCGCCACCGAAGGTGCCGCGGTAGTTGCCGCCGCCGCCACCGGGACGACCGCCGCCGCCACCAGGGCGGCCTGCGCCGCCACCGGGGCCGCCGCGACCGCCGCCGCGGGCCCCGCGGGGACCGCCGCCGTCACGACCGCCGCCGGCCGGACGACCGGGCATCATGCCCGGGTTCGGCCGCGGAGGCATCATGCGCGGGCTCGGACGGGGACCGCCCGGGCGCTCCGCGCCGCCGTCGGCGGCAGCGGGACGCGGCTTGGCGCTCGCACCGCCGACACCGAACGGGTTCTTGGGGCCGGGCTTCGGCGCGCCCGGACGGGCGGCCGGAGCGGGCTTGGGGCCGGGCTTCGGAGCGGCAGCGGCGCGCTTGGCGGCCTCGGCCTGCTCCTGCTGGCGCTTGACCAGTTCCTCGGCGCGCTTCTGCTCCGCGGCCACCTCGATGTCGCGGGCGCTCGTGGGCTTGGCTTCGGCCGGGGCCGGCGCGGGGGCCGGCTTCGGGCCGGGCTTCGGACCGGCGGCCGCACCCGGCTTCGGGGCGGCCTTCTTCTCGGCCTTCTTGGCTTCGGCCTCGGCCTTCGCCTCGGACTTGGCGTCCTTGGCTTCGACCTTGGCCTGCATGATCTTGGACGGGCTCGGTGCCGCCGGGCGCGGGCCCTTGGGGGCCGCGGCCGCCTTGGCGGGCTCAGGCGTCGGGGACTCGGTCTTCCCGGCCGACGCGGCCGGGGCGCCCTGTGCGGCGTCGTATTCCTGCCGCAGTCGACGCGCCACAGGCGCTTCGACCGTGCTCGACGCTGACTTCACGAACTCGCCCATGTCACCGAGGCGGGAGAGCAATTCCTTGCTCGTCGTGCCCAGTTCCTTGGCAAGTTCATGTACGCGGGGCTTTGCTGCCACTGCACTCCTCAATTCGAGGTCGTACGGGCAGCGCCCGCCGACCTTATCTACCGACTAGCAACGTGTTCATTCGAAGAACTTCATCGCGTGGTCTTCATTCGGTCCATACCTGCTTCGTGTGCGGGAGTCGGCCTCTCGGCCGACTCCGACTCGACATGGGCTCGCACCGCTCCAACGTCTGCCGCTCCCTCGATTCTGAGGGCTCGGGCGAACGCACGCTTACGAACTGCCTGTTCAAGGCAGTTCAGGTCGTGGTGCACATGTGCTCCGCGGCCGCTGAGGCGGCGCTGCGGGTCCGGAACCAAGCGATTCAGGGAACCCTCAGAGCGTTGAACGACGACGCGCAGCAGCTCACCGGCCGATGCGCGTCTGCGGCACCCCACACAAGTGCGGACTACCGCTGCGTCACGTTGCGATCCGCTGATCAGTCTACCTCCCGGACCGCCGACCGCCACCGGCCGGGCCGGTCTCCTCCTTCGCGCCGCCGGAGACGTGCGCGTCGGACTTGATGTCGATCCGCCATCCCGTGAGGCGCGCGGCGAGCCGGGCGTTCTGGCCTTCGCGGCCGATCGCGAGCGAAAGCTGATAGTCCGGGACGATCACCTCAGTGGACCGCGTGGACTCGTCCACCACCCGTACCGACAGGGTCTTAGCCGGCGACAGGGCGTTCGCGACGAACCGTGCGGGGTCCGCGTCCCAGTCGACGATGTCGATCTTCTCGCCGCCGAGTTCGCTCATGACGGCGCGCACGCGCGAGCCCATCGGGCCGATGCACGCGCCCTTCGCGTTGACGTCCTTCGTTGTGGCGCGCACCGCGATCTTGGAACGGTGACCGGCCTCACGTGCGATGGCCGGAATCTCCACCGCGCCCTCGTCGATCTCGGGCACCTCGAACGCGAACAGCTTCTTCACCAGGGCGGGGTGGGTGCGCGAGAGCGTGATCTGGGGGCCGCGGGCGGTGCGGTTCACCTGGATGACGATCGCGCGGATGCGCTTGCCGTGCTCGTAGTTCTCACCGGGGACCTGCTCGTTGAGAGGCAGGGTGGCCTCGATCTTGCCGAGGTCGACAGTGACGATCCCGCGCTCGTTGCGCTCGCCGTGGGCCTGGACGACACCGGTGACGATGTCGCCCTCCTTGCCGGAGTACTCGCCGTAGTTGACCTCGTCGGCGGCTTCGCGCAGCCGCTGCAGGATGACCTGCTTCGCGGTCTGCGCGGCGATGCGGCCGAAGCCCTCGGGGGTGTCGTCGCGTTCCGAGACGATCTCGTCCTCTTCGTTCACCACCGGGATCAGGACATTGGCGATACCGTTGTCACGGTTCACCACTACTCGCGCGCGCTCATCGGCCCCGGGGGTGTGCTTGTAGGCGGTCAGCAGCGCCGTTTCGATAGCGCCGAGGATGGTCTCGAAAGGGATGTCGCGCTCGCGTTCCAGCGACCGCAGCGCGGCCAGGTCGATATGCACCCGTTCTCCTTAAGTCTTGAGTTGTCCTCACCGCGGCCGTTCAAGGCGTGCGAGCCGCGTCTTCGAGCAGACGCTCATCTCAGCTCGATCTGCACCTTGCCGGGCCCCAGCTCGGCATAGGTAGCCGAGCGGCGCGCGCCGTCGGCTTCTAGTTCAATCCCCCGCTCGCTGGCGGCCGTGACGCGCCCAGTGAAGGGCTCCTCCCCGATGTGCACGGCTACCAAGCGCCCAATATTACGCCGCCAGTGCCGAGGCTCGGTCAGCGGACGGTCCACGCCTGGCGAGGACACTTCCAGGGTATAGGCGGTCTCGGCGAAGAGGCCGCCCGTGGAGTCCGCCTCGTCCAGCGCCTTCGAGCAGGCTTTCGAGACGACCGCCACATCGTCCAGGCTGATCCCCCCGTCCTTGTCGACGAGTACCCGGACGAGCAGCCGCCGCCCGGCCTTGGTGACCTGCAGCCCTTCAAGATCGAATCCGATCTTGGCGACGGCCGGAGCCAGGATCGCCTCCACCTCGGCTTGCCGCTCAGCACCCATGCGCAATTCCCTCCCGTTGGCTGTTCGGCCGAGATTAACCGCCCGGGGACAGAATGGAAAGGCAGCCTGGGAAACTGGGGGGGTGTTCACGACCCGACGCGGACTCCTGGTCGGGGCGGCCGTTCTCACGGCCGCCGGATGCACCCGGGAGACGGCGCACATCATCACGTCAGACGCGGACCTCACCGCCGCGCTCCACGCCGCGCGCACGCTGGCCGCGGCCTCCGACGCCCTGGGCTTCGGCGACTTCGCCGCGGACCACCTGACCCACGCCGCCACATTGGAGCGACTGCTGCGGCCCAATGTGGTCGCCGACCAAACCGGCGAGCTCCCGGCGGACGCCGCCGCGCTCGCAGCGGCCGAGGCCGCCGCCAGTGCGGAGGCCGGGGACGCCTGCCTCACGACCGAATCGGACTACGCCGTGCTCCTCAGCGAGATCGCGGCCTGCCGCGCCGCCCACGCGGCGGTGCTCGCATGACCGTCGTCGACACCGGCCTCGCCGCCGAGTACGCCGCCATCTACGCCTACAGCGCCGCCGCGGTGCATCTTGACGGCGACCCGCGCTGGATCGCCGAAGAGCTCGAGTCCGAGCACCGCTCGCGGCGCGACGCGCTCCTGGACTACTACGACGAGCACGGACTCGAAGCCGCTCCTTCCTTGGCGGGCTACGACATCGAGCCGATCGCCGACGCCGCCGCCGCGCAGGAGCTGCTGCTCGGCATCGAGCAGCACGTGACCGCGACCTGGCGCGCGGGCGTCGTCACCACCGAGCCGCACGAGCGCGAGCTCTGCCTGCGGATGTACGGCGACTCCGCGGTCGCCCTGGCCCGCTGGCGCATCGCCGTCGGCCAGTCCGCCGCCGACCCCTGGCCGGGCCGCCCCGCGTAGCCCGGGTCCGTTCCACAGCGTTCAACGAGAATTCCATACCCCGTATCCCCGAGCTGCATACCAGTTATGCCATACTCGGTATCTCTCCGTCTGGAGAGGCGAAGTAGCGATACGAGGTTGCTCATGAGTGTCAAGCACAGCCTCCTCGCGCTGCTCGAACGGGGACCCGCCTACGGCTACCAATTGCGGGCCGCGTTCGAGAGCGCCACGGGGAACACCTGGCCGCTCAACATCGGACAGGTCTACACCACCCTCAACCGGCTCGAACGCGACGAGCTCGTCGAAGCCCTGCCGGAGAACGACTCCGGCCAGCGCCCGTACCGGATCACCGAGACGGGCCGCCGCCACCTGGCGGGCTGGTTCGCCTCGCCGGTGCAGGCCGCGGACCGGCCCCGCGACGAGCTCACGATCAAGCTGGCCCTGGCGGTGACCACGCCCGGCGTGGACGTCGCCGACGTCATCCAGCGGCAGCGGGGGGCGACCCTGCGCCTGCTGCAGGAGTACACGCGGCTCAAGGCGGCGGAGGAGCACGCGGAACTGGCCTGGCGCCTGGTGCTGGAGTCCATGATCTTCCGCGCCGAGGCCGAGATCCGGTGGCTCGACCACACGGAGGCCGTCGTGGCCCGCGCCGAACTGCCCGCACCGTTCCCTTTCGCGGTCGACGAGCCGGACTCGGCCGACGCGACGCCTGAACGCAACCGAACCCGAACCCACTAAGAGAGAACGCGGTACCCCCCATGACCGTTCTGCACCTGAAAGGCGTGAGCCGCACCCACGGCACCGGCGAGAACCTCGTCCACGCCCTCGTCGACGCCGAGCTCACGATCGAGGCCGGCGAGCTCGTCGCCATCATGGGCCCGTCCGGGTCCGGCAAGTCCACACTGCTCAACCTCGCCGGGGGGCTCGACGCCCCCACCTCGGGCGAGGTCCTCGTCGAGGGCACCGTCCTCGCCTCGCTGAACAAGAAGCGGCTCGCGGGGCTGCGGCGGCGCAGCATCGGGTACGTGTTCCAGGACTACAACCTGGTGCCGAGCCTGACGGCGGCCGAGAACGCGGCCCTGCCGCTGGAGCTGGACGGGCTCGCCGCGGGCAAGGCCCGCAAGATGGCGCTCGCGGCGCTGGAGGAGGTCGGGCTGGACGTGAAGCAGGCCGACCGGTTCCCCGACGAGATCTCGGGCGGGCAGGCGCAGCGCGTCGCCATCGCGCGGGCCCTCATCGGCGAGCGGCGGCTCGTGCTCGCCGACGAGCCGACCGGTGCGCTCGACTCGCACACCGGTGAAGAGGTGCTGAAGCTGCTGCGCCGCCGCGTGGACGCGGGCGCGGCAGGCCTCCTGGTCACCCACGACGCCCGGCACGCGGGCTGGGCCGACCGGGTGGTGTTCCTGCGGGACGGGCGGATCGTGGACTCCTCCGCGCCGCTCGCGGGTGCGGACAGCCTGCTCGAAGGCGCGGGTTCGTAGCGTGGGACGACTGCTGGCGAGCCAACGTCTCGCTTTCAGGATCGCGCGCCGCGAGGCCTTGCGCTACAAAGGACGATCGGCATTGTCGATCACGCTGCTGGGCCTGCCGCTGCTGGCCGTGGCCATCGGCGCGAGCGCCTACGACACGATGGACCTCTCCGACGAGGAGCTGGTGCAGCAGTACGTGGGCGAGAACGACGCGTTCATCCAGGACACCGGCGCCGGCGTGCCCATCGAGCAGTACTCGTGGAACGACCAGTGGCCCTCTTACGGCAGCGACGAGGACTGGGTGGAGGGGGCGGACGGCGCGACCGAGGGCGAGATCCTCAACGCGCTCCCGATCGGCTCCTGGATCGTGCCCTACACCGTGAGCGGCGGGTGGGAGGAGATCCGGGTCGAGACCCCCGACGGGCTCGGGTCGATCTCCGCCTACGGGTACAACCTCACCGACGAGCTGTACGAGAAGGCCGGGATCGAGTTCCTGGACGGCTCGGCGCCCGGGAAGGGCGAGGTGGTCCTCTCCGAGGCCGCCGCGGAGCACCTGGAGCTCGGGGTCGGCGACACCCTCGTGGCCGACCAGACCGTCGGCACGCAGGAGGCCGAGGTGAGCGGGATCGTCGAGATCCCCTGGAGCCTCAACGAGCGGTTCGCGATCGGCTCGATGTTCCCGATGCCGACCGGGGGCTGGCTGCTGGACACGCCCGAGGAGCTGACGTACGAGGACGCGCTCGCGCTCAACGAGATGGGCGTGACCGTCTGGGCGGGCTCGCTGGTCGACCGGCCGACGGCCGACGACTACTACTACTCGACGGAGCTCGACGACTCGTTCATCATGATCATCGGGCTCATCGTGGTTGCCGTGGTCATGGAGGTGATCCTGCTGGCGGGGCCGGCGTTCGCGATCAGCGCCCGCCGCCGCACCCGCGAGTTCGCGCTCATGAGCGCCAACGGCGCGACGCCGGCGCAGATCCGCCGGATCGTGCTCGCCGGGGGCGTGATCTTCGGTGTCATCGCCGCGTTCATCGCGATCGCGATAGGCATCCTCGCGGTGTTCGCCGGCATCCCCTTCCTGGAGGGGATCTACGGCTACCGCAGTGCGGGGCTGCAGGTCCTGCCGCTGCTGCAGCTCGCCCTGGTGGGGGTCGCGATCACGACCGGCCTGCTCTCGGCGCTCGCGGCGGCGATCAGCGCCTCCCGCGTCAACGTGGTCGCGGCGCTCATGGGCCGCACGCCGGGCCGCAAGGGCTCCAAGCGGTGGATGGTCGTGGGCCTGCTCATGCTGGGCGCGGGCATCGCCTCGGGGCTCGTGGGCGTCTCGATGTGGAGCCTGCCGCTCATGTCCGCCGCGATCATCCTGGCGCAGCTGGGACTCGTGGCGTGCACGCCGGCGCTGCTGGCGGCCATGGCGAGGCTCGGCCGCTGGCTGCCGCTCGCGCCGCGCATGGCGCTGCGCGAGGCGGGGCGCAACCGCGGTTCGGCCGCGCCCGCGATCGCCGCGGTGCTCGGTGTCGTCGCCGCCGGCATGGTGTTCTCGATGATCGTGACCGCGGACGCGGAACGCAAGGAGCAGTCGCAGGTCATCGAGTTGCAGCAGGGCGCGGTGACGCTGGACCTGTACGACAACGGCATGGGCGATCTCGAAGAGGGCGAGGAGCCCGACTGGGACTCCGGGCTCGCGGAGTCCCGCACCGTGCTCGAACGCCACCTCGACGACCTCGCGATCACCGAGATCCCGATGTACTCGAGCTGGAACGGCTGCACACTGCCCATCGTCGAAGCGTTCCAAGAGACGGCGGAGTGCTCCTGGACCGTGACCCGGCCCGAGGCGAACCGGTGCTCGTTCTGGGAGACCGAGCCCGCCACCGACGAAGCGATGCGGGAGGCGGTCGAAGCGGCGCGGGAGGACCCGAACTGCAACGAGAACTCGAACGACGTCGGCGTCAGCTCGGACCGGACTGTCGTGAGCGCCGATCCGACGGTCGTGGCGGCGTACACCGGGTTCGAGGGCGCGCAGCTCGACGAGGCGGTGGCCATGCTCGAGCGCGGCGGCGTGCTCGTCGCCGACCCGCTCGCGCTCACCGACGAGGGGACGGTCGTGCTCGAGGGCACGATCTTCAACTGGGACGAGGAGACCGGCGAAGGCGAGGAGTTCGACCCGCAGTTCCTGGAACTGCCGGCGATGGCCGTCGACGACTCGCTCCTGGGCTACAACAAGCTGCTCCTGAGCCCCGCGGCCGCGGAGCAGATGGGCCAGATCCCCAGCGTGTACGACCGGGTGTACCTGGTCGAGACCTCGACGCCGGTGGAAGGCGCGGTGTCGGAGGCCATCTCCGCCGACCTGGAGACGATGACCAGCGGCGCCGCCATGGGCGCGTGGCTTCACGTCACCGATTACGAGGACGACTTCACGTTCTACATGGTGCTGCTCGTGTCCGGGCTGTGCGCGCTCGTCGCGCTCGGGGCCACCGCGGTCTCGACCGGGCTCATCATCGCCGAGCAGCACAAGGACATGACGACCTTGGGCGCGGTCGGCGCGGCACCGGGCCTGCGGAAGCGGTTCGCGATGTGGCAGACGGTGATGATCGCGGCGTTCGGCGCCGGGCTCGGCACCGTCGCCGGCCTCATCGGCTACGCGATGGTGCAGCAGGCGCTGAACCGGCCGCTGCGGTTCACCTACCCGTTCGACGTGCCGTACGGGTGGGAGCTGCCGTGGGGCGCGATGGGCGTCATCCTGGTGGCCGTGCCGGTCCTCGCCGCGATCGGGGCGCTCGTCTTCACCAGGGCGAGGCTCCCCAGTGAGCGACGGTTGACGTAACGATCCGAAGCAAGTGAAGGGCCTCAGTGCATCTGCACTGGGGCCCTTCGCTTTCGCTCGTTCGATTGTGGAGGCGGCACCGGCTCAACCCCTCGGAGACATCGGCATCTCGCGGACCGGCACCGCCCCGGCCCAGCCTATGCAGTGCCTGCCAATGACAGTGCCGCCGCTCAGCGCCGCTGCTCGGGCGTGCCTGCGGGCACGCCGCTGGAGGGCATCGTGAGGATCTCGAAGCCGTCGTCGGTGACGAGCAGCGTGTGCTCGAACTGGGCGGTCCACTTGCGGTCGCGGGTGACGGCGGTCCAGCCGTCGTCCCACATCTCGTGCTCGGCCGTGCCGAGGTTGATCATCGGCTCGATCGTGAAGGTCATGCCGGTCTCGATCTCGACGTCGAGGCCGGGGTTGTCGTAGTGCGGCACGTACAGTCCGGAGTGGAACGCGGTGCCGATGCCGTGGCCGGTGAACTGGCGGACCACGCCGTAGCCGAAGCGCTTCGCGTAGGCCTCGATGACCTTGCCGACCACGTTGAGCTGGCGGCCGGGCTTGACGGCCTTGATGCCGCGCCACGTGGCGGTCCAGGTGCGCTCCACCAGGTCGCGGGCCTCCTGCGAGACGTCCCCCGCGAGGAACGTGGCGTTGCAGTCGCCGTGCACGCCGCCGATGAACGCGGTGACGTCGATGTTCACGATGTCGCCGTCGCGGACCACTGTGGAGTCGGGGATGCCGTGGCAGATGACCTCGTTGAGCGAGGTGCAGCACGACTTCGGGTACTCGCGGTAGCCGAGCGTCGAGGGGTAGGCGCCGAGGTCGCACAGGTACTCGTGGACGATCCGGTCGAGCTCGTCGGTGGTGATGCCGGGGGCGACCGCCTTCCCCACGGTCTCCAGTGCGTCGGCGGCGATGCGGCCGGCGACGCGCATCCGCTCGATCGTCTCGGCGTCCTTCACCTCCGAGCCGGTGAACGGCGAGGGGGCCGGCTTGCCGACGTACTCGGGCCGCTCGATGGCGTCGGGGACACTCCTGCGGGGACTCTGCCTGCCTGGGCGCAGCGCGGGACGGGATTCCATCCGGCAAGCCTAACCGGAGGGCTTCAGGGCCGGTCCGGACCGTTACCGAGACGACGCCCGGAAAAGCCCCGGCGACCGCGAAAACCTCTTGCGTTCCGGCACGCCAGGCAGCATCCTGGACATCCGGCAGCCCGTGCCCGAGCAATTCGGAGCGGGGCGGTCCGGGACCCCGCGAACAGGCGCGCGACGAGAGTCCGAACGACTTTCCTACCGAGCCGGCGTGGGGCGCTGCTCCCGCAGGAGTTCCGCGGTCCGGCTCGCCGGACGCGGTGTACGACACCTCCCGCGGTCGAGCGCCCCGCCTGTCCAACCCAGGCGGCGTGCAGTCGCCCCGCGCCGGCTCACCACACCCCTCCCCCGCACGCGCGAAGGCCCGCCGCCCTCGAGCGGCGGCGGGCCGTCGCGCAACCGACCCGGCGTCGAGCGCCATGGTCGGCTCCTCCGCGTCCGCGCCCGGTTCGGCCGCCGCGGCCATGTCGGCGGTCCCGACCTCCTGCGCGAGCCGCTCCCACAGCATCCCGCCGGAGTGGGCCAGCGCGCCGATGATCGAGGGGACGAACGGGAGCACCCAGTCGGCGAGGAACCCCGAGTGCGGCATGTTGAGCACGAGCATGGCCGATCCGGCGCACAGCAGGCCCTGGAGCGTGCCGCGCCAGGCGGCGCGGGTGCCGTCCACGACCGCTTCGCGGCGCTCGGTCGCGGGGTCGTGGAACTCGGAGAGGCCCGCGGCGTCGCGTCGGCCCAGGTAGGCGCCGACGACCGCTTGGACGGCGGTGCCCGAGACGACGGCGGCCAGCAGGTTGTTCTTCGTGACCACGTAGATCAGGGCGAAGAGCAGGCCGCCGCCGAGGATCGTGAGCACACCTCTGATCCAGTCGACCTTCTCGCCGGGGTACCAGTAGTACTTGGTGACGCCCTCGGAAATCTGTCGTTCGAACTTCCCCATGCCGGTCGCTCCCCTTTCGCGGACGCAGCCGTCAAAGCTGCGCTTGACACGCACGGAAGTCATTATGCGCGGCGCCGGGCGGCGGTTCGGCGGAATCCCTCGGAGTCATCTTTGTGGAGTTTTGCACAAGATGATCCGAATGTCGGATTACACGACGGGTACCGGGGTCTGCAAGTGGCGCTGCGTACCAGCGTACGGAAGGATCGCCGACCGGTGAGTCGGCGATCCGACAGTCGCGCCTGTGCACTTGGACTACTCGCACTTGAACGACGTGCGCTCGGACGACTCAGTGGACCTGGACGACCGGTCCGGCGAGGCCCTTGAGCTCCTCGGGCAGCTCCGCGCCCATCGCCTCGGCCAGCTTGAGGGCCTCCTCGATGAGCGTCTCCACGATCTGCGACTCGGGCACGGTGCGGACGACCTCGCCCTTGACGAAGATCTGGCCCTTGCCGTTGCCGCTCGCGACGCCCAGGTCGGCCTCGCGGGCCTCGCCGGGGCCGTTGACGACGCAGCCCATGACGGCCACGCGCAGCGGCACGGGCAGGCCCTCGAGCCCGGCCGTGACCTGCTCGGCGAGCGTGTAGACGTCCACTTGGGCGCGGCCGCAGGACGGGCACGAGACGATCTCCAGGCCGCGCTCCTTGAGGCCCATCGACTCCAGGATCTGGTTGCCGACCTTGACCTCCTCGACCGGCGGGGCCGAGAGGGAGACGCGGATGGTGTCGCCGATGCCCTCGGCGAGCAGCGCGCCGAACGCGGCGGCGGACTTGATGGTGCCCTGGAAGGCGGGCCCGGCCTCGGTGACGCCCAGGTGCAGCGGGTACTCGCACTGCTGCGATAGGAGCCGGTAGGCCTTGATCATGACGACCGGGTCGTTGTGCTTGACGGAGATCTTGATGTCGCGGAAGTCGTGCTCCTCGAACAGCGAGGCCTCCCACAGCGCGGACTCGACCAGCGCCTCCGGGGTGGCCTTGCCGTACTTCTGGAGCAGGCGCTTGTCGAGCGAGCCGGCGTTGACGCCGATCCGGATCGGCGTGCCGGCGTCCTTCGCGGCCTTGGCGATCTCCCCCACGCGGTCGTCGAACTGCTTGATGTTGCCGGGGTTGACGCGCACGGCGGCGCATCCGGCGTCGATCGCGGCGAAGACGTACTTCGGCTGGAAGTGGATGTCGGCGATGACCGGGATCTGCGACTGCTTGGCGATGACCTTGAGCGCGTCGGCGTCGTCCTGGGTGGGACACGCGACGCGCACGATGTTGCAGCCGGTGGCGGTGAGTTCGGCGATCTGCTGCAGCGTGGCGCCGATGTCCGAGGTCCGAGTGGTGGTCATCGACTGGACGCTGATGGGCGCGCCGCCGCCCACGAGGACGCCGCCGACGTTGAGCTGGCGGGTCTTGCGGCGCGGGGCGAGCGGCTCGATCTCGTGGTCGTGCCGCTTGGTGGGGATACCGAGGTTCACTGCGGTCATGTGGCTAGTTTCCACCTTGATTCGCGGGTTAGTTGAAGATAGTGATCGGGTTGACGATGTCTGCGGTGATCGTCAGCAGCATGAAGCCGCCCAGGAGGACGATGACAGCGTAGGTCAGCGGCATGAGTTTCATGTAGTCGACACGCCCGGGGTCGATCTTTCCTCGCTTCAGGGCGATCCACGACCTGGCCTTCTCGTACCACGCGATGGCGATGTGCCCGCCGTCCATGGGCAGCAGCGGCAGCAGGTTGAAGATGCCGATGAAGTAGTTCAGGACGACGAGGAGCATGAAGAACATGGCCCACTGGTCGTACTGGACCATCTCGCCGCCGAGGCGGGAGGCGCCCACGACGCTGACGGGCGAGTCCGCGCTGCGCTCGCCGCCCATGATCGCGTCCCACAGCGGCGGGATCTTCGAGGGCAGCTGGCCCAGGGCGATGAAGGTCTCCTTGAACATGTCGCCCGTGGTGGTGAAGGTTTCGCCGATGCCGTCGATCGGGCCGACGGCGATGGTGGGGGCGATCGCGGGGTCGACGTAGCCGACGACGCCGAGGCGGGCCACGGTCTCGGTCGTGCCGTCCTCGTTCTCCACGGTGGCGGCGTACGGGGTGACCTCGACGGTCTTCGTCGTGCCGTCCGAGTCGACCGTGACGGCGACCGGCTCGTCGGGGGTCAGCTTGGTGACCGTGGCGACGAGCGACTCCCAGCCGTTGATCGCGGTCCCGCCGACGGCGGTGATCGAGTCGCCGTCCTGGATGCCGGCGGCGTAGGCCGGGCCCTCGATCTGGCCGTCCGGGCAGTCCCCGGCGGGGGCCGCGGTGTCGGTGGACTCGACGCACTGGGAGACGGCGACCTGGGCGTTCTCCTGCGACTCGTCGAACGCAGCGGCGTGGGCCGGGTTGGCGACGACGCCGACGAACGAGACGAGGATCCAGAGGGCGACGAAGCCGATGATGAAATGCGTGACCGAGCCGGCGGCGAGCACCACGGTGCGCTGCCACAAGGGCTTGCGCCAGAAGACCCGCTTCTTGTCGGCCTCGTTCAGCTCCTCCTCGTCCTCTTCAAGGGGGGTCATCCCGACGATCTTGACGAAACCGCCGAGCGGGATGCCCTTGACGCCGTACTCGGTCTCTCCCTTGTGGAACGACCACAGGGTGGGCCCGAAACCCACGAAGTAGCGGGTGACCTTCATGCCGAAGCCCTTGGCCGTGAGCATGTGGCCGAATTCGTGCAGGCTCACGGAGATGAGGATCGCCAATGCGAACAGGACGATCCCGGTGATGTAGGCCAGCAAGTCGGTCTCCTTCTAACGCTCGGACGCGTCCAACACTAGCCGTCGGGCGCACGCGCGCGCCCAGTTCTCCGCCTCGAGTACGTCTGCGACACTGGCGGGTCGCGAACTGCGCCCGGACAACCCGTCCGGAGCGGCGGCGAGGACGGCCTCGATGGTGTCGACGATGCCGAGGAACGGGAGCCGCCCGTCACGGAAGGCCGCGACGGCCTCCTCGTTGGCGGCGTTGTACACGGCGGGCATGAGGCCGCCGGCGCGGCCGGCGTCCTTGGCGAGGGCGACGGCCGGGAACGCGGTCGCGTCGAGCGGCTCGAAGTGCCAGTCTGCGGCCTTCGTCCAGTCGACCGGCCGCGCGGCCCCCGGGAGCCGGTCGGGCCAGGCCAGCGCGTGGCCGATCGGCAGGCGCATGTCCGGCGGGGAGGCCTGGGCGATCGTGGAGCCGTCCGTGAACTCGACCATCGAGTGGACCACCGACTGCGGGTGGACCACGACCTCGACGTCGTCGTACGGCACGTCGAACAGCTCGTGGGCCTCGATCACCTCGAGGGCCTTGTTCACCATGGTCGCGGAGTTGATCGTGACGACCGGGCCCATCGCCCAGGTCGGGTGGGCGAGCGCCTGCTCGACGGTGACCTCGGCGAGTTCGGCGCGGGTCCGGCCGCGGAAGGGGCCGCCCGAGGCGGTGAGGATGAGCTTCGCGACCCGCTCCATCGAACCCGAGCGCAGGCACTGGGCGAGCGCGGAGTGCTCCGAGTCGACCGGCACGAGCTGGCCGGGCTTGGCGAGGTCCCGCACGAGCGGGCCGCCGGCGACGAGGGACTCCTTGTTGGCAAGGGCCACTTGGCGTCCGGCCTTCAGCGCGGCGAGCGTCGGTTCGAGGCCGATGGAGCCGTTGATGCCGTTCACGACGGTGTCGCAGGGCCAGGCGGCCAGTTCGGCCATGGCCTTGCGCCCGGCGATGAGCTTCGGGATCCGCGCGTCGCCGGAGGTCCAGCCGGCCTTGGTCGCGGCGGCGAACAGCCGCAGCTGGACGTCCTCCACGGACTTGGCGTCGGCGACCGCCACGACGTCGACCCCCAGTTCGATCGCCTGCTCGGCCAGGAGCGCCGGGTTGCCGCCGCCGGCGCCGATGCCGACGACCCTGAAGCGGTCGGGATTGGCGCGGACGATGTCGATGGCCTGCGTGCCGATGGAGCCGGTGGACCCCAGGAGCACGATCTCGCGTTGGTCAGTCACGGGATGATTATCCGCTAGCGGAAAACCACCGTCTTGGTGCCATTGATGAGGACGCGGTCGTCCAGGTGGGCGGCCAGGCCGCGGGCCAGGCAGGTCGATTCCAGGTCGCGTCCGGCGGCCACGAGCTCCTCGGGGCTGTGCGCGTGGTCGACGCGCGCCACCTCCTGCTCGACGATCGGCCCCTCGTCGAGGTCGGCGGTCACGTAGTGGCAGGTCGCGCCGATGAGCTTGACACCGCGCTCGTGCGCCTGGTGGTACGGCTTGGCGCCCTTGAAGCTCGGCAGGAACGAGTGGTGGATGTTGAGGATCTTCCCCGGCAGCTTCGCGCAGAAGTCCGAGGAGAGGATCTGCATGTACCGGGCCAGGACCACCGTGTCGATGCGCTCCTCCTCGATGATGTCGAGGATCCGCTGCTCCTGCACGGCCTTGCCCTCGAGGCCAACCGGCAGGTAGTGGAACGGCACTCCCGATGAGGCCGCGAGGTCGGCCCAGTCGGGGTGGTTCGAGACGACCGCGGCGGCCTCGCCGTGGAGGGCGCCGATCCGGAAGCGGTACAAGAGATCGTTGAGGCAGTGCCCCTGCTTCGAGGCCATGATGAGGACGCGGCGCTTGACGGCGCGGTCGTGGAGCTGCCAGTCCATGTCGAACTCGCGGGCGATGTCGGCGAAGCCCACGGCCAGTTCGTCCCGCTGCGCGGCCGTGTTGAACTCCACGCGCATGAAGAAGCGGCCCGATCCGTGCTCCGAGAACTGCTGGGAGTCCTCGATGTTGGCGTCGCGGCGGGTCAGGAAACCCGAGACGGCGTACACGATGCCGAGGCGGTCGGGGCACGAGAGCGTGAGCACGAACTGGCTGGTCATCCTACCAATGATACGGAGCTGCCGAAGCGGGCGACAATCGACTTCCATCACGGACGGGTTGTCACGGCGTGTCGCATTTCGACCAGGCTCGGCCGTGAAAAGGAGCCGGACAAGGACGAAGGGCGGACTCTTTCGAGTTCACCCTTCGACCCTCTTACTGTGACTCACTCAGAGCAAGATCCGAGTGTCTTTAGGCGCCGATCTCGGCGTTGAGCTGGTCCATGAACGACTTGGTGCTGTCCTCGACGCTCACGTCGCCGAAGATCATCGTCTCGAACACGCCCAGCATGATGTCCGCGGCGGAACCGGAGCCGACCGGCGGCACCGGCGGGCCCTCGGCCAGCTCGGGGGTGATCGTCGCGATGAAGTCCGCGCCCAGCTTCTGGTCGGGCGGGAGGTTCGGCAGGATCCGCTCGCGCTGCGCGGTGTTCGAGGGCACGCCCCGGTCGCCGAGCATGAGGTCCAGGGACTCGTCGCTGTTGAGCAGGAAGTCCACCAGCTTCGCGGCGGCGGCCTGGTCCGAGGTCGTCCGCGAGATCGACCAGTACATGGCCGACTTCAGGTACAGGCCCGGCTGGACGCCGGTGCTCTCGCCCGGGACGCGCAGCAGGACCAGGTCCCCGCCGAGCACCTTCTGGATCGCACCGATCTGGTTGGTCCAGTAGAACTCCGTGACACCCGTGCCCGTCGCCAGCGGCGCCTGGTCCTGGCCCGCCGAGAACGCCTCGACGATCTTGCTCGGCTCCGGGATCGCCCCGGAGTCGCGCAGGTCGAGGACCATCTGCCACCACTCGTTCATGGTCGCCTCGGTGAAGCCGAGCTTCCCGTCCGCGGTGTAGAGGCTCTCGCCCTTCTGGCGCGCGAAGATGTTGAACAGGGACTCGTTGCTGAACGAGATCGCCGAGTTGCCGATCGCGTCGCCCTGGGCGGACAGGTCGGTGATGAACTGCGAGAAGTCCGCCCACGACCAGGTCGTGTCGTCCGGCATGGCCATGCCCGCGGCTTCGACCAGGGCCGGGTTGACCAGCAGCGCCATGGCGTTCACGCCGGTGCCGATGCCGTAGGTCTTGCCGTCCAGCTGACCGGTCTTGAGGGTGCTCTCCTCGATGTTGGAGAGGTCGATGCCGATGTCGTCGAGCGCCAGGAGGGCGTTCTTGTCGGCGTAGTCGCGCAGGTAGCGCTCGTCCTGCTGCAGGACGTCGGGCGCGTTGTTGCCCGACACCGAAACGTTCAATGCGTCCCAGTAGGCGTCGAACTCGTTCGGGCTCGGCTTGATCGTGACGCCGTCGTTCTGCGCGAGGAAGGCGTCCACGATCTTCTGGGTGTACTCGTGGCGCGGGTCGGAACCCCACCACCAGAAGTCGAGCTCGCCGTCGCCTTCCGCGGCACCGCCGCCGCCGTCGTTGCCGCAGGCCGCGAGGAGGGGTGCGGTGGCGGCGCCGAAGATCCCGGCTTTGGCGAGCGTTCTCCGAGAGACGCCCGAGGGGTTGGATGACTGCATTGTCGTGGTCCTTTCAGGACTTTCGTGAGGGTTGTTTGCCGGTTTACTTGATACCGGTGGTGGCGATACCCCTGACGAGGTAGCGCTGGCCGGCGAGGAAGAACCCGAAGATCGGGCCCAGAGCCACAATAGACATGGCAAAAAGCGCGCCCCAGTTGGTGGTGCCCGTCGAGTCCATGAACAGGCGCAGCGCCAGGGGGACCGTCTGGAGGTCGACGTCGCGCAGGTAGATCAGCTGCGAGTAGAAGTCGTTCCAGGTCCAGATGAACGTGAAGATCGCGGTGGTCGCCAGCGCGGGCATGCACAGCGGCATGATGACCCGCAGGTAGGTGCCCCAGTAGCCGCAGCCGTCGATCGAGGCGGCCTCGTCCAGCTCCTTCGGGAGGCCGCGGATGAACTGCACCATGAGGAAGATGAAGAACGCGTCGGTCGCCAGCAGCTTCGGCACGATCAGGGGCCAGAAGGTGTCGACCCAGCCGAGGTTGTTGAACAGGATGTACTGCGGGATGATCACGACGTGGATCGGCAGCATGATGGTGCCGAGCATGACCGCGAAGAGCATGCCGCGCATGGGGAACCGGAGCCTCGCGAAGGCGTAGGCGGCCATGGAGCAGGAGACCAGGTTGCCGATGATGGACCCGGCCACGATGACCATCGAGTTCCAGATGTACTTCTCGAACGGGTGCGGCAGGGCGTTCCAGCCGTCGGCGTAGTTCCCCCACTCCCAGGAGGACGGGATGAGCCCGGGGTCGGCGAAGATCTCGTTGATCGGCTTGAGGCTGGCCGAGAGCATCCACAGCAGCGGATAGATCATGACCATCGCGGCGACGATGAGCACCAGGTGGAAGACGAAGCGCTTGAGCCCGAGGGTCGCGGGGCTCTGCTTGGCGCGCGGCCGGGCCGGCGCGGGGGTCGGAGTCTCAGTCATTGTCGCCATAGAACACCCAGAATTTCGACATCAGGAAGTTGAGCGCGGTGAAGATCGCGATGATGGCCAGCAGGAGCCAGGCGATGGCCGAGGCGTACCCCATGTCGAACTGGGTGAAGCCCTGATCGTAGAGGTACAGCGTCAGGAACATCGTGGAGTCGGCCGGGCCGCCCTTGCCGCTGGAGATGATGAACGCCTGCGTGAAGGACTGGAACGAGTTGATGATCTGCAGCACGAGGTTGAAGAAGATGATGGGCGTCAGGAGCGGCAGCGTGACGCTCATGAACCGCTGGACGACGCCGGCGCCGTCGATCTTGGCGGCCTCGTAGTACATGGTGGGGATCTGCCGCAGGCCCGCCAGGAAGATGATCATCGGTGAGCCGAAGGTCCACACGTGCAGGATGATCAGAGTGCCGAGGGCGTAGTCGGGGTGCGAGACCCAGCCTTCGCCCTGGATGCCGAAGATGGCGAGGACCTGGTTGACGAGGCCTTCGGTGCCGAACACCTGCCGCCACATGATCGCGATGGCGACGGAGCCGCCGAGCAGCGAGGGCAGGTAGAAGATCGAGCGGTAGAAGGCCATGCCGCGCAGGCCGCGGTCGAGGACGATCGCGAGCAGGAGCGCGGCGGCGAGCTGCAGGGGCACCGACACGAAGGTGTAGACGGCGGTGACCTTGATGGCGTTGGCCAGGCGCGGGTCGTCGAACATGCGCGCGTAGTTCTCGCCGCCGACCCATTCACCGTAGCCGAGGCTGTAGTCGGTGAACGAGAGGTAGAACGAGGCGATCATGGGCCCGATGGTGATAGCCAGGAGGCCGATCAGCCACGGCGAGAGGAAGCTCAGCGCGGCCCATCGCTCGCGGGTGCGGATGGACGCGCGGGTCCTCCTGCGTGCCCGTTCCGGGCTCGGGGAGGGTGCGGAAGCGGCCGGCCCGGGGGGTGCTCCCGAGCTGCGCTGCTTCGGGCGCACCACAGCGACATCGTTGTCGGTCATAAGGTTTTGGGACCTTTCGGAGGGGGTTGGCTCCTAGATCACATCAGGCTATGCAACCGCTTGCCTCTTGTCAATGCCTGTACTTAAATTCCCGAATATCTTTCGGGCATCGGCCCCGAACCGTTACCGGAGTGCGATTCCGCCGCTCCCGCAACGCAGTGCGGCCCGCCCGGTTTGTCCGGGCGGGCCGCTGGTTCCCCAGTGGATGGTCTGGCTAGCGGACGCCGGCGGGCGAGCGCTCCTCAACGGCGGCAACCGAGTCGTCGCTCTCCTTGATGCCGTACTTGGAGTACAGCCGGCCGAGCGGCCCCGGGACCCACCAGTTGGCGCGGCCCAGGAGGCGCATCGTGGCGGGCACGAGCAGCATCCGCACGACCGTGGCGTCGAGGAAGATCGCGATCGCCATGCCCAGGCCGATCATCTTCATGAAGGTGATGCCGCTGAAGGCGAACGCGCCCACCACCACGATGAGGATCAGGGCCGCGGCCGTGATGATCGAGCCGGTGGACTGCATGCCGCGCAGCACGGCGGTGCGGTTGTCCGCCCCCTTGTCCCATTCCTCCCGCACCCGCGAGAGCAGGAAGACCTCGTAGTCGGTGGCGAGGGCGAAGAGCAGCGCGATCATGAGCAGCAGGTTCGACGGGTCGATGAAGCCCGAGGGCGTGAAGCCCAGCGGGCCGGACAGGTGGCCCTCCTGGAAGATCCACACCACGATGCCCAGCGCGGCGCCGAGCGAGACGGCGTTCATCAGGACCGCCTTGATCGGCAGCACGATCGAGCCGAAGGCCAGGAAGAGCACCACCATGGTCACGATGACGATGTAGCCGAGCATGTAGGGCAGGCCCTCGCCGATCGCGTCGAGCATGTCGACCCGGTCGGAGGCGCCGCCGGTCACGTACAGGTCGGCGCCGTCGACCTCGATGGCGCGGGTGTCCTCGATGAGGGTGCGGGCCTCGGCGCTGAACGGGTCGAGGTCGTAGAGGACGTCGAGGAGGGTCGCGTCGTCAGTGGGCGGGGCGGCGGGCACGACGTCGTCGACGTTGTCGAGCTCCAGGATCGCCGCAGTGGCTTCGGCGGCGGCATCTTGGCCACCGGTGACCATGACCTGGAACCGTTCCTCCTCGCCGCCGGGGAAGTCGGCGGCGATGGTCTCGGTGACGACGCGGGACTCGGCGTCCTTCGGCATGTCGCGTTCGTCGACGCCGCCGAACTGCACGCCGAGGATCGGGCTGGCGAGCAGCGCCATGAACGCGAGGACCGGCAGCAGCACGAGCACGGGGCGGCGCATCACGCCGGCCGCGAGGCCGTGCCAGAACCCGGTGTCGGTCTTGGGCTCCTTGTTCTTCCGCCAGGGCAGGCGGCCCTTGTCCACGCGGTGGCCGAGCAGGTAGAGCAGCGCCGGGAGCGCCACGAGCGCCGAGAGCATAGCCACGCCGACGGCGGACATCACGCCGTAGGCGATGCCGTGCAGGAACGGCACGTCGACCAGGAGCAGGCCGCCCATGGAGAGGACGATGATGATGCCGGAGACCATCACGGTGCGCCCGGCGGTGGCGACGGTGTTGAGCACGGCGCGGCGCTTGTCGCGGCCCGCGGCGAGCTCCTCGCGGAACCGGCGGAGCACGAACAGCGAGTAGTCGATCGACATGCCGAGGCCGATGATGGTGATGACGTTGGCCGCGAAGACCGAGACGTCGGTGAACTCGGTGATCACGCGGGTGATCGCGAAGCCGCCGAGGATCGACATGCCGCCGATGAGCAGCGGCAGCGAGGCGGCCACGAGGGCGCCGAAGACCACGATCATGATGAGCAGCAGGATCGGCATCGAGATCATCTCGGCGATCTCGAGGTCGTGCTGGACCTGCTCGTTGAGGTCGGCGAAGATCGCGGCGCCGCCGCCGAGGGTGACGGTGAGGTCGCCGGTGTCCCCGGCGTCCCGCAGCTGGCCCTCGATGGCCTCGAAGGACTGGGCCTGGGCCTCGTCGGAGGAGCCGGCCAGCGAGACGGCCGCGTAGGTCGCGTGCCCGTCCTCGGAGACGAACGAGGGCAGCTGCGTGTCGTAGTAGGAGGTGACGCTCTCGACCTCGTCGATCGCGTCGATGTCGGCGACGGCGCTCTCGACGGCCGCGGCGAATGCCGGGTCGTCCGCCGTCATCGTCTCGGACTCGTACAGGACCACGACCTCGGCGCCGGTGGAGCCGAACTCCTCCTCGATCGCCTCGGCGTCGCGCACCGACTGCGAGTCCTGGGAGACGTAGCCGCCGTCCGTGAACTCGTCGAAGACGCCGAGGCCCCAGGTCGCGCCGATCGCGAAGACCGCGACTATGCCTGCGACGATGAACCAGCGGGCCTTGATGACCGCTCTGCCTAGCAGGGAGTACATGTGCTTCTCCAAAAGGTGAGGCATTGACCGCTGGTGCACGAGGGGCGCCTGGCGGTAGGATGGTGAGCGTTGATTAGTTTGCTAACGGTGTTCACTCTAATAAACGCCCATCGGTAGAGTCAACACCGTTAACCAAGTTGTAGCCTGAGGAGAGCAGTGACCTCGAACACCGCGGGAGGCCCGTCCCGTCGCGAACGGATGCGCGCCGAGACGATCGCCGAGATCAAGGCGAGCGCCAGAGGCCAGCTGCTGCAGCACGGCCCGAGCGGCATCTCGCTGCGGGCCATCGCCCGCGAGGTCGGCGTGACGCCCGCCGCGCTGTACCGGTACTTCGACAGCCTCGACGCGCTGCTCATCCAACTCGTCTGCGACCTCTATGACGAACTTATCGCTGCGACGCGCGCCGCGATGGACGAAGCGCCGCCTGAAGCGCACCTCGATCGGATGAAGGCCTGGGTCTGGGCGTTCCGTGCCTGGTCAGTGGGCAACCGCCGCGAATTCGAACTCATGATCAGCTATCCCGAGGGCAACAGCGCGATGTCGATCTGCGCCGACCCGAAGACCATCGACAGTCTCGAGTTCGACGCGGTCACCCTGAAGTCGATGGAGCACGCCCAGCTCTGCGGGCGCGAACTCGCCCAGTTCTACCGCCAGACCGAGGGCGAGGGATTCGAGTTCGGCTCGGTCACCCTGCCCGAGATGTCCGACGGGCTCCAGCAGGAGCTCATCGAGAGCTGCTCGCTGATGATCATCGGCGAGCGCCTCCCCGTGTCGTGGGTGTTCGCGTTCACTTCAGCGTGGGTGCGGGTGTTCGGCCTGGTCACCATGGAGGCCTTCGGGTCGCTGCCGGTGCAGAACAACATCGACGAGTTCTACAAGGCCCAGATCAAGTCCATGCTGCGCGACTTCGGCATGGAGCAGTGAACGGCCGGACCCTCCGGTCCGGCCGTCTCGTCTTACGACGCTTCCACCGCGCCCTCTTCGGCGCGAGCGCTTCGACCCTGCTCAAGCATCCTCAGCGCGAGCGCTTCGGATGTCGTGCCCGACGCTCGTCATGCACTTGCCGGACTTGAGGTTCCACTTCCAGCCGTGCATCTGGCAGGTGAGGACGCCCTCCTCGACCTTGCCGAACACCGAGAGGTCGGCCTTGAGGTGCGGGCAGCGGCGCTGGAACTGCCAGCCCTGCACCGTGATGTCCTCGTCGTCGGGGCGCTGCTCGGCGTACCAGCCCTCCGCGTACTGCAGCCGTTCCTCGGAGAGGCACTTGAAGAACGCGTACACGTACTCGTTGTACTGGCCGATGCGCGCCGCAGTGAAGCGGCACGAGAGAAACAGCGAGTTGACCCAGTCGACCTCGCGGATGTGCAGCAGGTGCTCGATGAGGCGCCGCTCGGTGCGGAACCGGTAGCGGACCTTCGCGCCGTCGTCGTGGTAGATCCTGCGCTCGAGGAAGTCGAAGACGATCGACTCGACCACTTGTTCGGAATCGGGGGCGGTGAGGTCGAAGCGGACGGGGCCGCCGATGCCCGTGGCGATGTGCTCGGCCGACTCCATGAGCGGCTCGATGCGCTCGCGCAGCGTCTCCAGGACGTCGATCTCCGGGTGCGACCAGGAGGCCTTCTCGGCTTCGAGGCGCGGCTGCATCCGCTCCTTGTACTCGTCGAGGTGCTGCTTCTTGTTCTTGAACCACTCGCGGATGTCGTCGACGGGGTGCTCGACCGAGGCGGAGCCGTCGGCGCTGACCTCGGCCACCGAGCCGGGCAGCAGGATGATGTTCTGCTTGCGGCCCTGCTCCTCCAGCCACTCCACGTAGGACATCTGGTCGGGGAAGATGTTGCCCTCGTCGCCGAACACGTCGTTGAACTGGTACAGCGAGTCGTCGAGGAAGCAGGGCGGGCCGGCGATCGGGAAGACCCAGTCGCCCTTGACGTCGTCGATGTAGCGCAGCGAGCGGTCGAAGCCGCGCTCGCGCTTCTGCTTCCCGAAGGCGCGCTTGGCGTTGTCGGGCAGCTCGTAGACCATCGGGAACCAGATCGCGCCCGAGAACTGCAGCAGGTGGGCGTGGATCTTGCCGTGCTGCAGGAACACGCTCATATCGGTGGGCCGCGCGTCGTTCTGGTTGAACAGGCGGGTCCCGTCGGCGTCCTCGACCCACAGCGACGAGTCGCCGATCGGGCCGTCCGTGGGGCTCGTGAGCGCCTGGATCATGACCTTGACGCCGCCGGGGAGCTCCACGATCTCCTCGGAGACGGTCTTGATGAACTTGTGGAAGCCCAGGGCCCGCAGCTCCGACTCCAGCTCCGCGGTGGGGTACTCCGGCAGCAGGACCGTCGTGTCCTTGCTGATGTGCTCCGAGAGGTTCTCCTCGTCGAAGTGGTCGCGGTGGAGGTGCGAGACGTACAGGTAGTCGGCCTGCCCGAGGGTGTCCCAGTCCAGCTGCGAGTTGTCGGGGAAGGGGAACCACGAGGCGAAGTAGGCGGGGTTCACCCAGGGATCGCACAGGATCGACCCCGCGGCGGTCTCGATGAACATGCTGGCGTGGCCAGTACCGGTGATTCGCACAGTGACCCTTCCGGACAGGAGGACGACGACGCCTCAACTCTACAAGTCACAGCATCGACGGGGCCCCGACGTTCGGGCTTGTGGCGTGGGAGACTGTGGCCGAACAACGAAGAGCTCGGAGGAAGTCACATGGCCGCAGAAGAGCAGGTGCTCTCGCCCGCCCAGCGCAAGCCCACCAGCCGCAAGGCCCTGTACACCGCGCTGAGCGTCGCCATCGTCATCAACCTGGCGTACCTGTTCGGCAACCACCAGGGCTGGATCGAGGACGTCTTCATCGGCATCACCGTCGTGGTGCTCCTGGGCGTCATCGTCTCCGACGCCTGGATGCGCAAGACCGGCCTGCGCTAGCGCCGCCCCCGGCGCTCTGCGCGCGGGGCCACGAACATGAGAGGGCGGGTCCGCGATCGCGGACCCGCCCTGCTTCGTACTCTCGCTAGTGCATCATGCCGCGGCGGGCGAACATCTCGCGCACCTCGCGCAGCGCCGAGTCCACTTCAGCCTCGAAGTACCCGCCCTGGACCAGGGAGAACTGGCTCGTGTCGAGTTCGCGGTCCGAGAGCGGGACCGGGTTGCGCCCGGTCATCGCCGCGGAGACCGCGTCGAACATCTGGTCCACCTGGCTGGGGTCGTAGCCCGAGCCGAAGCGGCGCGGCTGGAAGGCCCGGCGCATCTGCTCCAGGCGCTGCACGTCGTCCGGGGTGAACGGGGAGTCGGACGCCCGCATCTCGGTCGTCATCTCCTCGCGGCCGTGCCGGCCGGGGGCCTCGAACGCGCCGCGGCCCTCGTACGGGTTGCGGCGGCCGAAGTCCGGCGGGGTGGCGGCGCCGCGAGGGGCGCCCTGCTGGCCGAACCCCGGGTCTGACGGGGGCGCGGGCGGAGCGCCCTGCGGTCCGCCTTGCGGTCCGAACGCGCCGTGGTCGGCGGGACCGGGAGGCGGTCCCACGGGAGCGCCGAAGCCGCCCGTCGGCTCGTGCTGCGGGCCGCGGTCGAAGCCCTGCTGCAGGGGCGGGCTCGGTGCGGCCGCGCGGCGGCCGTATCCGGTGTCCTCCGGCGGCTGCTGTCCGAACCCGCCGCCCTGGCCGTACTCGCGGCCGCGCGGGGCGCCGCCGTACGGGTCGGACTGCTGCGGCTCGGGGCGGCCCATCGGGTTCTGGCCCATGCCGTTCACGAGGTTCTGCGGGATCGCCTGGGTCGGTGCCGCGGGCGGCATCGGCTCGGGTTCGGGCTGGCTGTAACGGCCGGCCTGCGGGATCGCGCCTGACGGCGGGCCCTGGTGGCCGCCCTGCATGGGCGGCTGCTGCTGCATCGGGGGCTGCTGCGGCATGCCGCGGCGGCTCCCGGTGTCGCTGAACTCGTCGTCGTAGGCCGCGCCGAACCCGGGCGCGGGATCGGGAGCGGACCGTCGGCCCTGGCCGTAGACGCCCGGGGCGTCGTTCGGACCGAAACCGCCGGGTGCCTCGTTCGGCGCGAAGCCGCCCGGGGCGTCGTTCTGACCGAACGGGCTCGGGATGTCATTCGGACCGAAGCCGCCGCGACGCGGGTCGGACTGCAGCGGAAGCTGCTCGGTGGCGCCGTGCGGGATCGGCCCGGCCTGCGGGCCGTCGTGCATCGGCATCCCGGCGCGGGGCACCGCCTGCGTCGGCGGGGCGAAGTCGCCCCGCACCGGCTCGGGACCGCGCGGGGCGCCGTACTCGTTGCCGAAAGTTGCAGGCTCGGGAGCGCCGTACTCATTGCCGAAACCGGCGGGCTCAGGAGCGCCGTACTCGTTCCCGAAGCCGGCAGGCTCGGGCGCGCCGTACTCGTTGCCGAACCCGGCGGGTTCAGGCGCGCCGCCGCGCGGGCCGAAGCCGTTGCTGCCGTTGGCACCGCGCTGCCCGCCGAAGTCGCCTTGACCGGGCCCGAAGTCGCCCTGGCCGCCGCGTCCGAAGTCGCCTTGGCCGGGTCCGAAGTCGTTCGGGCCGCCGCGACCGAAGTCCTGGCCGGCGCCGTTGCGCTTGGCGAACGGGTCGTCGTAGTCGTCGTCGGGGGGACCGGCGAGGAAGCCGAAGCCCTCGTCGTCGCCGCCGCGCAGGTCGCCGAAGCCCTCGTTGTCAGGGGGCGGGGGAACCGCCGCACCGCGCGAGGCGCCGCGTCCGCGGCCGACCGGTTCGGGAGTGGGAGGGGGCGCCATTTCACGGGCGCCCATCATCTCGTGTGCGGGGATCGCTTGCGTCGCAGCGGGAATGACCTGCGTCGCCTGGGGTTCGGGGGCGCGCCGCGACCCGGGGCCCGCCTGCATCGGCGGAGGCTCATCGAATTGACGGCTTGCAAGCTGCCCCGAAGAGGCAGCGCCGACCTCGGCCTTCCCGTAGTCGGGGGCGGGTGCGGTGCCGAGGACACCGCGCTCCTCGAGCTCGGCGAGCTGGCGCGCGACCCGGTCGAGGTAGACGTCCACCTGCCACTCGTCGTAGCCGCCGAAGCGGACCCTGAAGACGACGTCGTCGACCTCGTCGGCCGACACGGGGCTGCCCACCGGCTCCCCGGCGAGGGTCGCCTCGACGCGGTCGAGGAACGCATCGACCTCGTCGACCTTGTAGCCCCGGCTCAACGCCCGGCGCCGGAACCGGTCACCATGACTCGCCACTACCAAGCCACCCTTCTCCGCCTAATCCTCGGCGCCAGAGGCGCCGAGCGGCTTCGCACCGGCGCGGCCGGGCGTGCCGGCCTCCCGGACCGAAGCGGCCAGCTGCCCGCAGGCGCCGTCGATCTCTTGGCCGCGCGTATCGCGCACCGTCGTGGACACACCCGCGGCTCGCAGCCGCCGTACGAACTCCGCTTCGACCGGCTTGGGACTGGCGTCCCAGCGGCTTCCCGGAGTCGGGTTCAATGGAATCAGGTTGACGTGCACGAGTTTGCCCGCGAGCAGCTTCCCGAGGAGGTCCGCCCGCCAAGGCTGGTCGTTGACGTCCCTGATCATCGCGTACTCGATCGAAACACGACGTTTCGTCACCCGAGCGTACTCCCAGGCCGCGTCGAGCACTTCGGCGACCTTCCAGCGGGTGTTGATGGGGACGAGCTCGTCGCGCAGCTCGTCGTCGGGGGCGTGGAGCGAGACCGCCAGTCGCACCGGCAGGCCCTCCTCCGAGAGCTTCTTGATGGTGGGCACGAGGCCGACCGTGGAGACGGTGACGTTCCGGGCCGAGATCCCGATCCCGTCGGGCACCGGCTTGGTGATGAGGTGCAGCGCGGACTTGAGTCGCGCCCAGTTCGCGAGAGGCTCGCCCATGCCCATGAACACGATGTTCGAGAGCCGCCCCAGACCGCGCTCCTCGGCGAGCCGCGCGGCGGCGACCACCTGGTCGACGATCTCGGCGGTGGTGAGGTTGCGGTCGAGGCCGCCCTGGCCGGTGGCGCAGAACGGGCAGGCCATGCCGCAGCCGGCCTGCGAGGACACGCACGCGGTCACCCGGTCCGGGTACGCCATGATGACGCTCTCGACGAGCGCGCCGTCGTAGAGGCGCCATACGGCCTTGACGGTCCGGCCGTCGTCGCACGAGTCGACGCGCACCGGGCTGAGCAGCTGCGGGAGCAGCGCCTCGCCGATGGCCTCGCGCGCGGCGGCGGGCAGGTCGGTCATGAGGGACGCGTCGCCGACGTGGCGGCCGAAGTACTGCTGTCGCAGCTGCTTGGCGCGGAAGGCGGGCTGTCCGATCTCGGAGAGGACGGACTGGCACCCGGCCAGGTCGAGGTCGGCGAGGTGCCGCGGCGCAGCCTTGCGGGGGCGCGGTTCGGTCAACGTGAGTGCTACAGACATGTCACGACCTAGTCTCGCATGACAGGACCGGAACCCGCCAACCCCGGATCATGGAATTCACCCCGGGCCCTCCTTGTACGGATACACCAATCAGGACACATCACCCGAGCAGGTAACGGAACCACACGTAAGCCACTGGGGCGACCATGAGGATCGAGTCGAGCCGGTCCATGACCCCGCCATGGCCGGGAATGAGATTGCTCATGTCCTTGATGCCGAGGTCCCGCTTCAGCAGCGAGACGGACAGGTCCCCCAACGTAGCGGCCAGCGCGACGCACACGCCGAACGCCACGCCCAACGGGAAGGGCACGTCGAAGAACAGCCACAGGGTGACGGAACCGCCTATGGCGGCGGCCACGACGGATCCGCCGAGGCCCTCCCAGGACTTCTTGGGGCTGATGCGCGGGGTCATCTGGTGGCGCCCGAACAGGACGCCGGCGGTGTAGCCGCCGGTGTCGGAGCAGACGACGGTGAACAGCGCGATGATGACCTGCGCGGCGGCGCCGTCGATCCAGCGCGCCGAGTCGTTGTCGGCGTTCGCGAGCAGCATGATGAACCCGGCCAGGAAGGGGACCTGGACGAGCAGGAGCGCGGAGGCGGCGGTGTCGGTGCGGTAGCCGGTGGCGCCTTCGGAGAGGCGCCACACGAACAGTGCGGCCACGCCGACGGCCGTGCCGAGCAGGAGGCCGGTGGCGCCGCCGAACCAGGCGAGGACCACGATGAGCGCGCCGGCGGCGGCCAGCGGGATCACCGGGACGTTCCGGCCGCCCTTGTGCATCGCGGTGCCGGTCTCCCAGCAGGCGACGGCGACGGCGATGACGGCGACGCCGAGGAAGGCGGTGGGCCAGATCAGGAGCGAGGCCAGGACGACCGCGGCCATGCCGAGCCCGGCGCCGATGGCGACGGGGAGGTTGCGGCCGGCCTTGGGCTTGCGGTCGTCGGGGTCGGTCTCGGCGGCGCCGGGCCCTCGCCCGTCCGGCGACGGTTGCGGGCGACGGCCGGGCGGTCCGTCGGGAAGGGCGTTCATCAGATCTCGAGCAGCTCGGACTCTTTGGAGCTCATGAGCTCGTCGACGTTCTTGACGAAGCGGCCGGTGAGGTCGTCGAGCTCCTTCTCGCCCGAGTGGCCCTCGTCCTCGGAGACCTCGCCGTCCTTGACGGCCTTGCCGATCTCGTCCTTGGCCTTGCGGCGGACGTTGCGGATGGCGATCTTGGCGTCCTCGCCCTTGGTCTTGGCGACCTTGATCATCTCGCGGCGGCGCTCCTCGGTCATGGGAGGCAGGTTCAGGCGCAGCTGGGTGCCCTCGTTGGAGGGGTTGACGCCGAGGTTCGAGTTGCGGATCGCGTCCTCGATGTCCTTCATCTGGGAGGCGTCGAAGGGCTTGACGATGACCATGCGCGGCTCGGGGATCGCGATGGAGGCGACCTGCGGGATGGGGGTGGGCGCGCCGTAGTAGTCGACGGTGATCCGGTTGAACATTGAGGAGGATGCGCGGCCGGTGCGAATGGCGGCGAATTCCTCCTTGGCGTGCTCGATGGCCCGCTCCATCTTCTCCTCGGCTTCGAGGAGGGTGTCGTCAATCACGGCTTTCTCACATTCTCTCGCGGCCTGACAGCACTTCTGACCGTACCGTCCCGGCGGCGTGGCTCGGTGGCGTGGATGTCGTCGGACGCGGCCTGTCTGTCCCTTGCGGGCGGCCGGCGTCCGCGCGGGTCAGTCGTCGGCGGCGTGGATGAGGGTGCCGAGCTGTTCGCCGATGATGGCGCGGCGGAGGTTGCCGTCGTCGTCGGCGCCGAAGACGAGCATCGGCAGGGCGTTGTCCTTGCAGAGGCTGAAGGCGGCCTGATCGACGACCATGAGCTCGCGCTTGAGGGCCTCGTCGAAGGTGATGTCGTCGAGTCGCTGGGCGTCGGGGTCGGTGCGCGGGTCGGCGGTGTAGACGGCGTCGACGCCGTTCTTGCTGACGAGCACGACCTGCGCGCCGATCTCGAGGGCGCGCTGGGCGGCGACGGTGTCGGTGGAGAAGTACGGCATGCCGGCGCCGGCGCCGAAGATGACGACGCGGCCCTTCTCGAGGTGGCGGATGGCGCGCAGCGGCAGGTAGGCCTCAGCGACCTGGGCCATGGCGATGGCGGTCTGGACGCGGGTGTCGACGCCTTCCTTCTCCAGGAAGTCCTGGAGGGCGAGGCAGTTCATGACGGTGCCGAGCATGCCCATGTAGTCGGCGCGGGCGCGGTCCATGCCGCGGCGCTGGAGTTCGGCCCCGCGGAAGAAGTTGCCGCCGCCGACGACGATGGCCACTTGGACGCCCGCGGCGACGCCGGCCGCGATCTGGCGCGCGACGGCCTGGACGACATCGGGGTCGACGCCGACGGCGCCGCCGCCGAAGGCCTCACCTGACAGTTTCAGCACGACCCGGCGGTACGTGTCTTGACTCATGGCACTCCCCTGCTCTGACGTGACCCTGGCGGCTGCGCTGCCGTTGACCGTACTGCCCGCGCCGGGCCGCGCTCGCTCCGGCCGCGGTGGCGGCCTGGCGTGCGGCGGCGCTCGAGGGCGCGGGCGCTGCTTTCTCCGGGCATGGAACGGGGCGGCGGCCTGCGCCGCCGCCCCTTTCCGTGCTCACGGCTGGAGCCAGTGTAGTCCGCGCGTGCGGGCTACTTGCTAGTCCAGGCCGACTTCGTAGCGGATGAAGCCGGTGACCTCGGTGCCCGCCTCGGCGAGCACCTGGGACACGGACTTCTTGTTGTCGAGGACCGAGGTCTGCGAGAGCAGGGCGAAGTCACGGAAGTAGGCGTTGACCTTGCCTTCCACGATCTTGTCCCAGGCGCGCTCGGGCTTGCCCTCTTCCTTGGCGGTCTCGAGTGCGACGCGCTTCTCGGCCTCGATGATCTCGGCCGGGACCTCGTCGCTGGTGAGGTACTTCGGACGCATCGCGGCGGCCTGCATGCCGACCTGGCGGGCGGCTTCGGCGTCACCGGTGTACGAGACGATGATGCCGACGGCCGGCGGGAGGTCGGCGGCCTTGCGGTGCATGTAGACCGCGACGTCGCCTTGGAGCGAGCCGACGCGCCCGAGGGCGAGCTTCTCGCCGAGCTTCACCGACTCCTCGGCGATGACCTCGGCGACGGCCTTGCCGTTCAGCTCGGCCTTGGCGAAGGCCTCGGCGTCCGCGGGGCGGACCTCGTCGGCCAGCTCGACCAGCGTCTGGGCGAGCTCGATGAACGCGCCGTTCTTGGCGACGAAGTCGGTCTCGCACAGCAGCTCGAGCAGCGTGTTGCCGGACTGCGCGACCAGGCCCTGGGCCGTGGTGCGCTCGGCGCGCTTGCCGACGTCCTTGGCACCCTTGATGCGCAGGGCCTCAAGGGCGGCGTCGTAGTCGCCGTCAGCCGCTTCGAGGGCCTTCTTGACGTCCATCATCCCGGAGCCGGTGGCTTCCCGGAGCTTCTTGACGTCAGCCATCGTGAAGTTGGCCATTGCTCCCCTTCTTACTTCTCGTCTTCGACGGTCTTCTCGCCGGACGGCTCGACGACCTTCACGGACTCTTCGGTGTTCTCTGCGGCCTCGACGGCGGCTTCGGTCGCGTCGGTCGAGAGCAGTTCCTTCTCCCAGTCCGCGAGCGGCTCGCCCTCGCCCTTCTCGACCTGGCCGCCGGAGCGGGCCAGCAGGCCCTCGGCGACACCGTCGGCGATGACCTTGGTCAGCAGGGCGACGGAGCGGATCGCGTCGTCGTTGCCGGGGATCGGGAAGTCGACCTCGTCGGGGTCGCAGTTGGTGTCGAGGATCGCGACGATCGGGATGCCGAGCTTGCGGGCCTCGTCGACGGCGATGTGCTCTTTCTTGGTGTCGACGATCCAGATCGCGGCCGGGGTCTTCTCCATGTCGCGGAGGCCGCCGAGCGTGCGCTCGAGCTTGTCCTTCTCGCGCATCAGCTGGAGCATTTCCTTCTTGGTGCGGTTCGCCGCACCGTTGGCCTCGATGATCTCGAGTTCCTTGAGGCGCATGAGGCGCTTCTGGATCGTCTGGAAGTTGGTGAGCATGCCGCCGAGCCAGCGGTGGTTCACGAACGGCATCCCGACGCGCAGGGCCTGCTCGGAAACGGCCTCCTGGGCCTGCTTCTTGGTGCCCACGAACAGGACCTCGCCGCCCTCGGCGACGACGTTCTTGACGAAGTCGTGGGCCTTGACCGCGAAGTCGACCGACTGGCGCAGGTCGATGATGTAGATGCCGTTGCGGTCGGTGAGGATGAACCGCTTCATCTTCGGGTTCCAGCGACGGGTCTGGTGACCGAAGTGCACGCCGCTCTCGAGGAGCTGACGCATAGTGACAACCGACACGGTTGTATTCCTTTCGTTCCCTGGTTCATTCGCGGGAGGCGCCCGAAGTCCGGGCGTCCCGCGCCTGGCGCTCGCCTCCGGCGATCTGCAACCGGGAAGTCCCGGACCTGGGAGATCGCTAGGGCCGGACCGCATCCGTCGCAGTGCGCCCCTGCAGGGCGTGCGATGGAGGTCGGGCCGCGGCGAGCGCGCGAAGTCGGTTCAGGGCGCAAGGGCCCCGTACCGCTCCGATCAGTGTACTCAAACCCCCGTGCGCACTACGAACGCGGTGGACCGCAGTGACAGACGCAATCGCCGCTCGCATCAAACCCGGCATGCCGAAACACACTCGGGTTCCGATACCTCGTGAACCAGACGAGCAGGTCGCAACCCATCCGAACAAAGTTATCCACAGGCAGAAAACTTTCTGTTGCCGATACCGGGCACCCCGGTCAGCATTGAGTCATGCGACAACTACACAAAGCAATCGTCACCAGCCTCATAACCGCATCACTCCTGGCCGCAGCCGTCATCGCCGCCCCCGCGCTCGCCAAGGCCGAACCGCCCGCCCCCGAGCAATCCGCCACGCACGGACCCTGGCGCTCCCCCGTCGGCACCCTCGACCTCCTCACCCGCTTCGACCCGCCGCCCGAACCATGGCTCCCGGGCCACCGCGGCGTCGACCTCGCCGCGGAAACCGAACTCCCCGTCACCGCCGCAGGCGCGGGCACCGTGGTCTTCGCAGACGACCTCGCCGGACGAGGCGTGGTCAGCATCGTCCATGACAACGGCCTCCGCACCACCTACGAACCGGTCGAACCCCTCGTCGCCGCCGGCGCCACGGTCACTGCGGGCCAGACGATCGGACACCTCCAACCGGGCCACGACTCCTGCCCCGGCCGGACCTGCCTCCACCTCGGCCTCAAGCGCGGCCCGCTCTACCTCGACCCGATGCTCCTCTTCGGCGCCGGCAAGGTCCGCCTGCTCCCCCGCCCCGGCCGAGCGGAGGCCCGACCGTGAACCCGCCCGCCTCCATCGCCGCACCGCCCGCGCAACGCCACGAGACTCCGCCACTGCCGGACCCCGTGAACCTGAGACGGCTCAGCCCGCACCAGCTCGGCCGGCTCGGCGAACGGCTCGCCGCCGCCCACCTCCAGCGCGACCGCATGCAGATCCTCGCCCGCAACTGGCGCCACCGCCTCGGCGAACTCGACCTCATCGCCCGCACCGCCGACACCGTCGTCTTCTGCGAGGTCAAGACCCGTCGCTCCGACCGGTACGGCGGCCCGCTCGGCGCGGTCGACGGCGACAAGCTCCACCGGATCGAGAAGCTCGCCCGCGCCTGGCTCAAGCAGCACTGCCGCACCGACCAGCCCTGGCGGATCGACCGCCTCGCCCTCACCGTCACCGGCCGGCGGCGACTCGCACTCGAACACCGCCAAGGGGACCGCCATGGGTTATGCGCGCACCAGCACCGTCTGCATGATCGGCGCAACCGCCGTAATGGTCACCGTCGAAGCCTCCGTCTTCAAGTCCTCCGCGAAGGGCACGGACACGGTCCGCATGTCAGGCCTGCCCGACAGCGTCGTCAACCAGGCGCAGACCCGCGTCCGCTCCGCAATGGCGAACTCCGCGCTGCGATTTCCAGACAAATCCGTAACTGTCAACTTTGGTCCGGCATCACTCCCGACCACCGGATCGGCCGCCGACCTCGCACTGGCGCTCACCATCATGTGCGCCGACGACACCCTGCCGACCGAGCAGCTGAACGACACGGTCCTGCTCTCAGAGCTCGGCCTCGACGGCACACTCCGCGCCGTGCCCGGCACGCTCCCGGCGCTCATGGAAGCCCGGAAATCCGGGCTGCGCACCGCGATCGTCTCCCCGGAGAACGCCGCGGAAGCCTCCCTCGTCGACGGCCTCGCGGTCTACGCCCCGCGCGATCTGGCGACGCTCGTGGCCTGGCTGTTCGGCCAGACCACCCTCGACCCGGTGGTGCGAACGGCCCCGGACGCACCGCCGCCGCTGCCGGACCTCGCCGACGTGCGCGGCCAACCGGCCGCCCGCCGCGCCCTCGAGATCGCGGCGGCGGGAGGCCACCACATGCTGATGGTCGGTCCCCCGGGCGCGGGCAAGACCATGCTGGCCGAGCGCCTGCCGTCGATCCTGCCGCCACTGACCGACGCCGAAGCCGTGGAGGTCACCTCGCTGCATTCGCTCCGAGGCCGCTTCTCCGGAGGCGCGGCGACGCTGATGCGCCATGCGCCCTTCGAGGCCCCGCACCACTCGATCACCATGCAGGCCTTGATCGGAGGCGGCACCGGCTTCGTGGGACCGGGCTCGCTGGCCCTCGCGCACCGGGGCGTGCTGTTCGTCGATGAGGCGCCCGAATGGAAGCGATCGGTCCTGGACTCACTGCGCCAGCCCTTGGAAAGCGGCGAGGTGCGCATCAGGAGGGCGAACACTTCGATCTGCTACCCGGCCAAGGTCATCCTCGTCTTGGCGGCCAACCCCTGCCCGTGCGCGCCGAACAAGCCATACGACTGCACCTGCACCCCGCAGGTGAAGCGCGGCTATCTGCCGAGGATCTCGCGGCCGCTGATGGACCGGATCGACCTGCGAGTGGACCTCCCGGCGGTGCCGCCCTCGGCGATCCTCGCCGAGCTGTCAGAGGCCGAGCCGTCCGAGCAGGTGGCGAAGCGGGTGGCGAGAGCCAGAGAGGCGGCCACGGCGCGGTGGTCCGAGGCGGGTGAGGGGTGGCAGTGCAACAGCGAGGTCCCCGGTCCGGCGTTGCGGTCGCAGCGGTGGCGACTGCCGACGCCGATCAGGAAGAGCGTCGACGACCTGCTGATGAAGGAGCGGATCACGGCCCGGGGGTACGACCGAATCCTCAAGCTCGCATGGACGATCGCCGACCTGAGAGACCACGACCGCCCGACGGCAGAGGACATCACCGTCGCCAGCGAACTGCGAATCGGCTACACGCTCAGCTGACCACTCGGCCGCCCCACGACCCACGCCCCACGACCCACGACCCACGACCCACGACCCACGACCCACGACCCACGACCCACGACCCACGACCCACGCCCCACGACCCACGACCCACGACCCACGACCCACGACCCACGACCCACGACCCACGACCCACGACCCACGACCCACGACCCACGACCCACGACCCACGACCCACGACCCACGACCCACGACCCACGACGACTGTTACCGCCGCCGAACTCCCCAACGACATCGACACACCGAACACCGAACACCGAACACCGAGGAGGAACCGTGACGAACCTGCCCGACGACCCTCGCCTCGCCCTCATGCTCTTGTCCTCGATGATCGAGCCGGGCGACGCAGAACTTGACGACCTCCTGGGCGAGATCGGCCCGATCGAGGTCGTCAAACGCCTCTGGGAAGGCGAGGTTCCCGAACGGCTGCAGCGGATCACGAGCGCGATCGTCTCGTGCACCCACGATCCGGCAGCCCGGGCCGCCGACATCGCGGCCGCCACTGAGGAGTGCGGTGCCCGCGTCCTGATCCCAGGCGATCCCGACTGGCCCGACCAGCTCCGCGACCTGCTGCTCGTGTGCGACGCCGACGAACCGCATGTGCGACCGCCTCGCTGTCTCTGGGTGCGCGGTGAGCAGGATCTGGACCGCTTGTGCCGCCGTTCGGTGGCGATCGTCGGCGCAAGGGCTGCGACCGAGTACGGCCAGCATCTCGCAGACGACCTCGCGGCCGAGCTGACCGAGGCGGGCTGGACCATCGTCTCCGGCGGCGCCTTCGGCATCGACCGGGCCGCGCATCTCGGCGCGCTGGCACGAGGCGGGTCGACCGTTTCGGTCCTGGCCTGCGGGGTGGAGCTGCCCTACCCGAAGGGCAACCACTCGATGTTCAACCTCATCGCCGAACGCGGCCTGATCGTCAGCGAATGGCCGCCGGGGACCACGGTCATGAAGCACCGCTTCCTGACTCGGAACCGAGTCATTGCGGCTCTGACCGCCGGCACGGTGGTCATCGAAGCCGCTCACCGCTCCGGTGCCCGCAACACGGCCCGGTACGCGGCCGAGCTCGGACGCGTCCTGATGTTCACCCCGGGACCGGTGACCTCCTCGATGTCAGCAGGCGCACACCAACTGGCAAGGGAGCCATGGGAAGCCCGCCTGGTCACCCGCGCCGAGGAGGTGATCGAGGACCTGACCGGCATCGGCGGACCACTGGCGACACCGCCGCCGCCCCAGCGTCGGCCCTTCGACAGGTTGACGGAGATCGAAGCCCGCCTCGTCGAGTCCCTCCCGAGGGGCTACGTGGTCGAAACGACCCGCCTGGCGGCAGCCGCCGGAGTCCCGGCGGACATCGCCGCCGAAACGCTCGACCGCCTCCTCCAGACCGGCTGGGTAGACCGCATCGACAACCGCTGGCGCCTCTCGAGAGGAAGCCACTCGTGACAGCGAACCGAGCCCGAGCCCCGCCACACACCAGAGCCAAGGCCGGCACAGTCACACACTGGCTCTGGCTCTGGCTCTGGCTCTGGCACCGATTGGACCGAAAGCCCAGGACTGCAACATGAAAGGGGACCGCACAAGCTCAACACCCGAGCGCTGCCAGCGCGCGACACGGCAACACGACAAGTCCATTAATGCGGTGCGCACCGCATCCGAAGACAAGGGGTGGGTGGGGCGGGGGCGGGGGGAGGGGCCCCGAAGGAGGTGAGCGCGATCGACCAGACCTTCGCTGAAGGGCAAAGGGGAATCGGAGGGACCTCCGCGCTGGCGCGCGGAGGCTCGCCGCGCCACCGTGCTGAGCCCAAGGCCAAGGGCGGCGAAGGTCGCGGTGCGGTCAGCAGAGGGCGCGGGGGCTGCCGTTCGGGTAGTCGACCACGGCCATGCGCGGGTTTTCAAGCTCGCCGAGCGGTGCCCAGCATTCGTAGATGCCGCGTTCGACGCAGGTCGCGTCAGTGGCCATGATCGATTCGAGGTCGGGTTGGCTCAACCGCACGCGCACCCAGTCCTCGTTGCGGCCCAGCGCGAGCACGTCGATGTCGCGCCAGCGCGCCCGCGTGTGGAACCGCTGCGGGCGGGTCACCGGGCTGCGGCTCGTGGCGCCGCGGGCGAAGACGCTGAACCCGTGGCCGGGGTCGGCGGTCACCGGGACGCGTTCGCCCTCGTGGTCGCCTATGAGTCCGGCGTGGACGGACGGGTTGGTGCGGAAGAGCGCCCGGCCGGTCTCCAGGCCCGGGATGCGGTTGACGAGGTCGCGGTGCCGGGCGCCGGCCATGCGGTCCCACACGCTGGTCTGCGGCTGGTACTGGAAGAGCGAGATCTCCGAGCCGTCGGGCGTGTACGCGAGGATCTCGGCCCGCGCGGTCAGCGGCAGGTCGGCGAAGCCCGCGGTCGCGAACTCGGGGATGAGGTGCGTCCCGCTGGGGAGGAACCCGGTGCCGAGGATCATCGATCCGCGCCGCTCGCGTCCGGGGACGCTGACGAGTCCGGGGAAGTTGGCGGCTTCGGTGCTCTGGTAGTCGCAGGCGCAGATCGCCTTCCAGCGCAACGCGAACGAGGTGTCGCGGGCGTCGTCGGGGTCGCCGCAGAGCACCACGCGGTCGTCGGGGGTGCGCAGGTGGGCGACGTCGAACTCGCGGAAGCAGACGCCGCTGACGAGGGGCGCCGAGGTGAGTTGCCGGGCCACCTGGTGGCGGCTGAGCGGCTTGATCATGCGGGTGCCGACCGTGACGAACGCGGTGGCGCGCGCGGCGGAGACGAGCGCGCGTTCGGCGGGGCCGATGCGCGGGTTCTGGCTGTACCGGTGGACGGTGGCGGCGTCGGCGCCGGGCATGACCGGGATCGCGAGGGGGGCGACGCCGGCGAGGAGCAGTTCGCCGCCGGGGCTGGTCACCTCGGAGGCGTGCACGAACCGGTGGAAGCCGTTGCCGGTGGCGTGGAAGCCGTCTTCGCGAGTGTCCGAATAGATCTCGAATGCGGCGCCGCCCGCGATCGCTCGCGCCCGGTATCGCCGTTCGTGCCAGACGATTTCAGTGGTGCCGGTCGGCGCGGCTGGTGGTGCCTGCATGACAGAGAGTGTAGGTAAACGGGTGAACATCTCGGTGAACCGAAGGTGAACACCCGTTTCTCTTACACCCGTCTAGCTGGGATCACACTGTCTCCGTGACCTTCTTGAGACCTCGCGGGGCGTCGGGGTTCTCGCCCCGCTCGATCGCGAGATGGAGCGCGAGTTGTTGCAGCGGAAGGATATCGAGGAGCGCGGCGAGGCGTTCGTCGACGGCGGGGGTGGCGAGTCGGGCGGTCTGTCCCGGGACGTCGGCGGCGCCGACGACGACCACGTCCGCGCGCTGCTTGCCGAGTTGGGTGAGGACGTTCCACATTGCATGGCCGCCGGGGCCTGAGCCGACGACGGCGAGCACGGGCACGCCCGGGTCGGTCATGGCGAGGGGACCGTGGAGGAGGTCGGCGCCGGAGAACGCGAGCGAGGGGAGGTAGGAGGTCTCCATGAGCTTGAGCGCGGTCTCACGGGCGGTCGGGTACGCGTAGCCGCGGCCGGTGGTCACGAACCGGGAGGCGAAGCGGTAGCGGCCGGCGAGTTCGGCGGCGTCGGTGTTGGCGAGCACGCCGCGGGCGAGTTCGGGGAGCTTGCCGATCGCGGTGGCCTCGGCGGCGTCGAGGCGGCCGGTGCCGGTGCGGATGCCCTCGATGAGGAGCAGGAGGGTGAGCAGTTCGGCCGTGTAGGTCTTGGTGGCCGCGACGGCGCGCTCGTGTCCCGCGCGGACGTCGAGGTGGAGTTCGGCTTCGCCGGCGAGGCGGGAGTCGGGGTTGTTGGTGACGGCGAGCGTCAGGGCGCCGGAGGCGCGGGCGGCGGCCACGACCTGGGCGAGGTCGGGCGAGCCGCCGGACTGGGAGACGGCGATGACGAGGGAGTCGGACCAGTCGGGCCGGGCGTCGTAGACGGTGACGACCGAAGGGCTGGCGAGGCTCGCGGGCAGTCCCAGGCGGATCTCCGCGAGGTAGGCCGCGTAGAGCGCGGCGTGGTCGGAGGTGCCCCGGGCGGTGAAGACCACCGAGCGCGGGCGCCGTTCGGCGATGACCGCGGCGATGCGGGCGATCTCGGCGGCGCCGTGGTCGAGCACGTCGGCGTAGACGCCGGGCTGCTCGGCGATGTCGGCGGCCATGCCTTTGCCCTCTCGGCGCTGCTTGCGAGCCGTAATTGTGGCTAGTTCGTCCGCGCTGGCGTTGTCGGTGGCGCCGACCTGGGGCTGGTTCACTTGACGCTCCTTGTGAAACGGGTACCGCTAAAATATTAAACAAACCTTTATAATGAAGCGTAGTCGACCGTCGCCACGCCCGTCCACCGCAGTCGGCCCTTCCCCCGCTCCCGTGTCCGCACCTCAACCCTGCTACGACTCGGGGCGCCCGTCAATGAAGTGTGTCCACTGCCCTCCGTACACCCGCGCAGGTGCCGGTAAGGTTGACCCCTGAATTCCCGACCACCAAGGAGGAGCCGTGGCGAAAGCAGCCCGCAAGCGCAAGTCGCGTAAGAAGAAGTCCGCTAACCACGGGAAGCGCCCGAACAGCTAGCGCGTGGCGGGGCAGGCGGCCGTGGCCGCGACTGCCCCGCAGATCGCACTGGACACCCGGCGCAGAACGAGAATTGCCCACATGACCGAAGCGCCGCGCGATGCGCGCGAGCAGCAACAGCCGAGCACCCGAGAGCGGATCCAGCGGACCGCGATCGCGCTCTTCAGCGAGCACGGCTACGAGCACACCTCTCTACGGGAGATCGCCGAGCAGCTCGGCGTCACCAAGGCCGCGCTGTACTACCACTTCAAGACCAAAGAAGACATCGCGGCGAGCTTCTTCGACTCCTACGCGGAGGACCTGGACCGCATCTGCGACTGGGGCGACACCAGGCCGCGGGAACTCGACACCCGCACCGAACTGCTGCGCCGCTACGCGGAGGTCATCCGCGCGCACGTGCCGGTGCTGCGGTTCATGCAGAACAACCAGGCCGCGCTCACGCGACTCGACCGCATGTCGGTCTTCAGGCTGCGCCAGCGGCGCCTGCACGCGCTGCTCGTCGAGTCGGACGCACCGCTCATCCACCGCCTCCGGGCGTGGGACGCGATCACGACGCTCTACAGCAACTGGATCACCTATCCGCGCGTGGACGACTCCGACGACGACCTGCGCGAAGCGTCGCTGCAGATCTCGATCGGCATGATCCGCGCCAACGCCGCCGAGGAGGCGGCTTCCTGAGCGGAGTCCTCCATCAGCGCGGTTCCCGGATGACCGCGAGGCACGGAGGACGACGCGGTTCTCGGAAAGCGCCTGGTCACCCGGCGGCCGCAGGCCTCGAACGGCTGCGGTCGTCGCGGGTTGCGGACGCGCGGATGGGAACAGCATGGTTGCAGGCAGCACGGATGCGGACAGCGCGGGTGTCAGACAGCACGGTTGCGGATAGCCACCGTTGCGGGTAGCCGCGGTTGCGAAAAAGCACAGTCGGGCCCGAACGGCGGTACAGCGGGCGGGCCCGATCGGCTTGCATGTGGAGGAGCGGTCTCGGCGCGTCGCGCGCGCCGGACCGGTCAGCGGTCGCGCTCGGCGACTTCGCTGAAGATCTCGCTGACCTGCTCGATGGCGCTGAGCTTCTGGCGCAGGCGCGACTTGACGTCGTCGGGCGCCTTCTCCTGGCTGCAGCAGCGGTGCACGATCGTGCGCACCTCCTGCTCGATGCCGTACTCCGAGAGGCAGGGCGAGCACTCTTCGAGATGGTCGCGGATCACGCCGCGGCGGCGGTCGGAGCACTCTTCGTCGAGATAGAGGTAGACCTCTTCGAGGACCTCGCGACAGTCGAGCTTGGGCTTCTCCGGTTCGGCGCTCACTGCTGTCCCTCCCGTGCGGGCGAAAGGCCGCGGTCCGCGGCGTACGAGCTCAACAGCTGGCGCAGCTGCCGCCGGCCCCGGTGCAGCCGGGACATGACGGTGCCGATCGGGGTGCCCATGATGTCGGCGATCTCCTTGTAGGAGAAGCCTTCGACGTCCGCGAGGTAGACCGTCAGGCGGAAGTCCTCGCCGAGCTGCTGGAGGGCGTCCTTGACGTCCGAGTCCGGCAGGTGGTCGAGCGCCTCGGTCTCGGCCGAGCGCAGCCCGGAGGCGGAGTGCGACTCGGCGTCCGCGAGCTGCCAGTCCGTGATCTCGTCAGTGGGCGAGGTCAGCGGCTGGCGCTTCTTCTTGCGGTACGAGTTGATGTACGTGTTGGTGAGGATCCGGTACAGCCACGCCTTGAGGTTCGTGCCCTCGCGGAACTGGTGGAACTTCGAGTAGGCCTTGAGGAACGTCTCCTGCACCAGGTCCTCGGCGTCGGCCGGGTTGCGCGTCATGCGCAGCGCGGCACCGTAGAGCTGGTCGATCAGGGGCATCGCGTCGCGCTCGAACCGCTCGCGCCGCTCCTGGGTGTTCTCGCTGCCTGCCTCGGTCACCGTCTCCCTCTCGTAGCCGACCAGTTCCGAGCCTACGGCAGCGGTACGGGTGGGGGCGGAGGAAATACCGGCGGTCGTGACGCCGCCGACCGGGGAGACGCCGTTCGGCGACGGCGACCATTCGGGGCCGCTCAGGAGCGCGGCGAGGCGCTCGTCTTCGCGACCGCGGAGGGTGGTGGTCATGCGTTGGGCTCCTTCTCGACAGACTTCGTGGCCCGTGAACCCCTTCGCCGCAGCTCGCACGGCGTGTGGCCGGCGCACCGAGGCGGGAGACTCGTCCCGAACAACAGCGTTCGGCACGGCTTCATTCCGCCCTGCGCGAAAGCGCGCGAGTCGTATCCGCCACATCCGCCGCGCCCGCCCGTCGCATCCCCACAATTTCGGATTAAGTGGTTGAAATTTGGAATATCACCCGAAATCAGTACTTAATGGATGGAAACGGAAACTTTCGGTGCGTGGAGTCGTTATCGTGAATGGACCCGGAAGGGTCCTGATCGCGTCGGGAGACCGGCGCGTCAACTCCCAGTACCTGCCCCGGGCCGGCGGACATGACACCGTCGCCGGTCCGGGGAGGCTGGAATTCCCTCGAAAGAAGTCCCCCGGGACGGCGAAAAGCCGCGACCTTCGCTGGGGCACAGCGGTCGCGGCTTTCGATTCGGCGGGCTCGGCTAGGCGCCGACTGCCAAGGGGTTGATGTCCTTCCAGACTTCGATCATCGCGCGGCGCTCGCGGGGCGCGGTGGCCCCCCAGACACCGTGGCGGTCGCGGGCCTCGAGCGCCCGGACCAGGCAGGGCGTGCGCACCGGGCAGGACGCGCACATCGCGAGCGCCTCCTCGATGGGCTCGCGGGGTTCGGGGTACATGACGTCGGGCTCGGCGTCGGCGCAGTTGCCCTGGCGGAGCCAGGCGTCGCCGCTCATCCGGTAGGCACCTCTGATGATCTCGTTGCGGTATTCGGCGGCATCGAGCAGCCGGGGGTCCATCCGGGCTCGGGCTACCTCATCGGGGCGGATTCGCCGCATTGCTGCCTCCCACTTTCCTTTGGATGCAGAGTCCCCGCCGCCGGCCCCTCCGGTGTCGATCACCTCGACACGGAAGCGATTCCCTATCGGCCGGCGACGGCTTGTACACGAAAGACCGACGACTTGGGGTACAGATACCTAGGGCCAGTAGTGATTCAGTTCACAATCCTGGAATCGTCGTGGGGCCCTCCTCGACGTCGACGGGACGGACGAGCTCGGAGCCCTCATTGTCGGCGCGCCCGACCGAGCGGCCCACCTTCCGGATCTCGAGGTCGTCCGGGAGCGAGGGGGCCGGTCCGGCGAGCAGCTCGCCTTCGTCGGCGTCCTCCTCCCCCAGCCAGGCGGCGAACCGCTCGGGGGGCAGGACGTACGGCATCCGGTCGTGGACCGTGGCCATCGCCTCGTCCACGGCCGGGCAGGTGAGCACGGTGAACGTCATGAGGTTGACGTCGCCGCGATTCCAGGTGTCCCACAGGCCCGCGAAGACGACGCCGCCGGGGCGGGTGAAGAAGTAGGGCTGCTTGCCGCCGCCGGGGAGCTTGCGCCACTCGTACCAGCCGTCTGCCGGGACGAGCGCGCGCCGGGAGGCGAACGGCCGCTTGTAGGCCCGCGAGGTGGAGACGGTCTCTATGCGGGCGTTGAACATCCGGTTGCCCACGCCCGGGTCTGAGGCCCACGGCGGCACGAGGCCCCAGCGGGCGAGTTCGACCACGCGCTCATCGCGGGACTTCGAGCGGCGCACCACGGGGGCGGGGGTGGTGGGCGCGATGTTGTATCGAGGGTCCCAGGCACCGGCGATGAGGTCGGCGGCGTCGAAGAGCGCCGCCATGCTCGGGCTCGACTTGCTGTTGGCGTACCTTCCGCACATGCCCACACGGTAGCGCCCGCCACCGACACTCCGGCTCCTCAATTTCGGCGCGCTCGTCGCCGCGGCCCCTCCCGCGCCACCCCCGGTGCGCCGACCTTCGGGTCCGCAGCTCGCGGGCCTCTAGAATGGCGGCGTGAACGCAACCGCCGCCCCCAAGACGCGCCGCTGGGAGACTCCGTTCGCGGAGGCCGAGCTGGACGCGGTCGTCCGCGTGCCCGGCTCGAAGTCGATGACGGCCCGCGCCCTCATCCTCGCCGCGCTCGCCTCCGGCCCCTCCATGATCCGGCGGCCCCTCATCGCCCGCGACACACTGCTCATGGTCGAGGGCCTGCGGTCCATCGGCGTCGCGGTCGACACCGGCGACGACGAGGTATGGACCGTCACGCCCGCAACCTTGAAGGGCGGCACCGAGGTCGACTGCGGGCTCGCCGGGACCGTCATGCGGTTCCTGCCCCCCGTCGCGGCGCTCGCCGACGGTCCGGTCGCCTTCGACGGCGACCCCCACGCCCGCAAGCGCCCCAACGACGGCGTCATCAAGGCCCTCCGGGACCTCGGGGTCGCGATCGAGGACGGCGGGCGCCTCGCCCTGCCGTTCACCGTGAACGGCACCGGCACGGTCAAGGGCGGCGCGCTCGACATCGACGCCTCCAAGACCTCGCAGCTGGTGAGCGCGCTCCTCATGGCCGCGCCCCGCTTCGAGCAGGGCCTGGACCTGCGCCACATCGGCGACCGGCCCGTCCCGAGCCGCCCCTACCTCGACATGGTCGTGCACATGCTCCGCCAGGCCGGGGCCGAGGTGGACGACTCCGAGCCGAACCGCTGGCGGGTCGCGCCCGGCGAGCTCCAGGGCCGCGAATGGGTCATCGAACCGGACCTGCAGAACGCCGCGCCGTTCCTCCTCGCCGCCGTCGCCGTCGGCGGCCGGGTCACCGTCGAGGGCTGGCCCACCGAGACCACCCAGGCCGGGGACAAGATCCGCGACCTCCTCGTCCAGCTCGGCTCCCGCGTCGAGTGGAGCCGCGGCGGCCTCACGGTCGTCGGCTCGCCCTCGGTCGAGCCGGTGGACCTCGACCTCGCCGACGCCGCCGAGCTCACCCCCACGCTCGCCGCGCTGTTCGGCGTCAACAAGGGCCCCTTCACGATCCGCGGCGTCGCCCACATCCGCGGCCACGAGACCGACCGGGTCACCGCGCTCGTCACCGAGCTGCGCAAGATCGGCGCGGACGTGGACGAGTTCGAGGACGGCTTCCGCGTCAACAGCGGCGGGCACACGACCGGCACCTGGGAGACCTACGCCGACCACCGCATGGCCCACGCCGGCGCCGTGGCCGGGCTGGTCGTCCCTGGGCTCACGCTCTCCGACGTCAACTGCGTGTCCAAGACCTGGCCTGACTTCGCCGAAGTGTGGGAGCAGTCGGTCCTCGGACACGGGAACGCTTCGACCGAGGAGGCCGACGCCTAGTGCCGCAACCGGGCTGGGACGCCGCTGACGGCGCCGACGACGAAGAAGAGTGGGACGAGGACGACATCAAGGTGCGGGCGAACCGCCGCTCCCGCCCGCGCACCAAGATCCGGCCCAAGCACGCGCACGCCCAGGAGGGGTTCGTGACCGCGGTCGACCGCGGCCGCTACACGTGCATCGTCGACGGCGTCGTCGTCACGGCCATGAAGGCCCGCGAACTCGGCAAGCAGTCCATCGTGGTCGGCGACCGCGCCGCGCTCGTCGGCGACCGCTCCGGCAACCCCGGCACCCTCGCCCGGATCGTCAGGATCGAACCGCGCCACGGGGAGCTGCGCCGCTCGGCGGACGACGAGAACGCCACCGAACGCGTCGTCGTCGCCAACGTCGACCAGCTCGTGGTCGTCGCCAGCCTCATCGACCCGCCGCTGCGCTACGGGTTCGTCGACCGGTGCCTCGTCGCCGCCTACGACGCCGGGGTCGCGCCCGTGCTGTGCCTGACCAAGCACGACCTCGCCCCCGAACTCGTCGCCGAGGCCCGCGCCTACTACTCCCAGCTCGACCTCACCATCACCACGACCGAGCCCGACGCGCCTCTGGACGACCTCGTGGAACTGCTGCGCGACAAGGAGAACGTGTTCTTCGGGCACTCCGGCGTCGGCAAGTCCACCCTCGTGAACCGGCTCGTGCCCGGCGCCGGGCGCGCCGTCAGCGAGGTCCGCTCGATCGGCAAGGGCTCCCACACCTCCACCAGCACCGTCTCGTTCGCGCTGCCGGGCGGCGGCTGGGTCATCGACACGCCGGGCGTGCGCTCCTTCGGGCTCGCGCACGTCACCGCCGACTCGATCCTCAAGGCCTTCCCCGAGCTCCTCGAGGTCGCCCAGGACTGCCCGCGCGGATGCACGCACACGCCGGAGATCGGCGACTGCGCCCTCGACGCCGCCATCGGCCCCGAGGACCCGCGCGCGGGCCGCCTCGCCTCGTTCCGCCGCGTCCTCGCCTCGCTCCACGAGGCCGACACCAAGAACTAGTTCACCTGCCCGTTGCCTCGCTGGTCGAGGGCACCGTCGCGGGCTCAGTAGGATGAGGCCATGCCCACCTCCAGCTACAACGACGATCTCGGCCTCGCACACCTGCTCGCGGACAGCGCCGCCCAGATCGGCCACAGCCGGTTCCGCTCCTCTGACCTGCGGGTCTCCTCGAAGCCGGACATGACCGAGGTCTCCGACGCGGACACCACGATCGAGGAGGTGCTGCGCTCCACGCTCGGGCGCGCCCGCCCCCGCGACGGGATCTTCGGCGAGGAGTACGGCGACAACCCCGGCGCCTCGGGCCGCAAGTGGGTCATCGACCCGATCGACGCCACCCGCAACTACGTTCGCGGCGTGCCGATCTGGGCCACGCTCATCGCCCTGTTCGACCGGGGCGAGCCCGTCGTCGGCGTCGTCAGCGCCCCCGCGCTCGGCCGCCGCTGGTGGGCCATGAAGGGCGCGGGCGCGTTCGCCGGCCGCGACCAACGCGCGGGCAAGCGGATCCAGGTGTCGAAGGTCGGCAAGCTCGCAGACGCCTCGGTGAGCATCTCCTCGATCACGGGCTGGGCCAAGCTCGACCGCCAGGGCGCGATGCTGGCGCTGCTCCACGAGGCGTGGCGCGAGCGCGGCTTCGGCGACTTCTACTCGTACTGCCTGCTCGCGGAGGGGGCCGTGGACATCGCGGCCGAACCCGAAGTGGCCCTTTGGGACCTGGCGCCACTCGCGCTGATCGTGGAGGAAGCGGGCGGGACCTTCACCGACCTGCGCGGCCGGGCCGGGCCCGACGGCGGCTCGGCGCTCGCGACGAACGGGCTGCTGCACGAGCAGGCCCTGGAGCGGTTGAAGATCCGCGAGCCGTAAGACGACATGGGAGGGGGGCGTGACCGATCCGGTCACGCCCCCTGCTTCGCCGTTTACTTCTCGGCGAGGAATTTCAGGTGCTCGCCGCGCTGGAGGATGCCGCCGCCTTCGTGGCCGTTCCAGGGCCACACGGAGATCCGCTTCTCGCCCTGCCAGCGGTTGTACGCCGCGAACACGGTGGAGGGCGGGCAGATGTCGTCCATCAGCGCCACCGAGTAGAGCGCGGGCGCGGTGCCGCGGGCGGCGAAGTTGACGCCGTCGAAGTAGTCGAGGGTCGCGAACGCCCGCTCCTCGCTCAGGCGCTGGCCGGAGAGGAACTCGCCGATCTCCTTGTAGGGGTAGGAGTCGGTGATCGTGGCGGCGCGGCGGAAGTAGGTCAGGAACGGCACGTCGATCATCGCGCCGGCGAGGTCGTCGCGGAGGCCGCCGACGGCCTGGGCGATGCCGCCGCCCTGGCTGCCGCCCGCGACCACGATCCGGTCGGGGTCGATCCCGTCGAGGCCCTTGGCGACGTCGACCGCGCGGTGCGCGTCGGTGAACACGCGCCGGTAGTAGTAGTGCTCGGGGGCTTCGAGGCCCTGGGTCATCCAGCCCTTGTTGGTGGGTCCGGTGGTGCCGTACGGGTCGCCGGTGTCGCCGGGCTGCCAGTTGCCGAAGCCCTGGCCGCGGGTGTCCATGACCAGGTGGGCCCAGCCGGCGGCGGGGAAGGTCGTGTGCGCCCACGGGTAGGAGCGGCCGCCGGAGTAGCCGATGTACTCCACGACGCAGGGCAGGGGCCCTTCGACGCCCTTCGGCTTGATCAGCCAGGCCTTGATCGGGTGGCCGCCGAACCCGGCGAAGACGAGGTCGAACGCCTCCAGGGTCACCAGGTCGGTCGCGACCGGCTCGATCCTGACGTCGAGGTCGTGGGCCGCGGCGTCGGTGAGGGTGCTCTTCCAGAACTCGTCGAAGTCGGCCGGTTCGGGCACCTCGGGTCGGTATTCGCGGAGCTGTTCAAGGGGAAGGTCGAAAAGAGCCATGCAGAGTTTGTAGCACGACGAAACTAATACGTCCACCTTGGGGAACGCGCTTGCCCGCGTCCATCAGGGTATGCGGCGCACCCCGCTCTAGGCAAGAACCCGATAGGATCTCGCGCTATGGGCGGCATCACACCCCTCGCCGCCAATGAGTGAGGAGCTTCGGCTTGGACAGGATGCTGGATCCCGAAGGCTCGCGTGAACGCTTGGCGGCGTGGCAGGGACGGATCGACCGCCTCGCGGAGGACACGAAGCTGATGAGCGACCGCCTGGAGGCGCTGCGGGTCACCGTCGCCGACTCGAACGGCCTGGTCACCGTCACCGTGGACTCCACGGGGAACCTCGTCGACATGGTGTTCAGCGAGCGGATCAAGCGGCAGTCGCCGGAGGTGGTCTCCCGCACGGCGATGGAGACGATCCGCGAGGCGAAGCAGCAGGTCGCCGAGCGCTCCAGCGCGATCATCGAGGCGACGCTCGGATCGGACTCGCTCGCCGGCCGGGCGATCGCCGAGCGCGTGCGGGGCCGGCTCGAACCCGGCGACGGCGCGACGGGACGGAGTTAGCCATGGGCGGCGGATACACCGTGGACCCCGACGAGCTCCGGGCCCACGCGGGGACGCTCGAAGCGCTGCAGGACCGCTTCGAGGCGGTCAAGAGCGCGAGCACCTTCATCCAGCAGGACGACGAGGCCTACGGGCTGCTCTGCGGATGGATCTCGGGGTGCCTGGAGGACCGGCACCAGCGCCAGGACGACCTGGTGGCGTACGTGGCGGAGAACCTGGGCATCGCCGCGGCCGCGGTGCGCGGCGCGGCCGACGACTACGAGTCGTCCGATTCGGACACCGGCGGCGCGTTCGACGAACTCCAAGACCGGCTGGGGAACTGACGTGAGCGGGAACCGGGAGGTGCGCGATGACCGATAGTTCACTGGTCGCGCCGGTGCAGTCGTCGAGGAAGGCCTGGACGGGCGCGGGCCTGGCCGACAGCGTGCAGGACGTGGTCGAGTCGATCGAGAGCGAAGGCTGGGTCGACGACATGCTCGCCGGCGGCGGCCTCGCGCTGGAGGTCGCCGGTTCGGTCCTCGACCCGTTCAGCGCCCTGCTCTCGAACGGCCTGGGCTGGGCGATGGAGTACTTCGAGCCGCTGCGGGAGATGCTCGACGAGCTCACCGGCAAGGCGGACGTGGTGATGGCGCACGCGTCGACGTGGACGAACATGTCCGGCGAGCTCTACAGCCTGTGCGAGGACCTGCAGACGAGCCTGGGCGGCGAGCTGCCGACCTGGACGGGCGACGCGTCGGACTCGTACCAGTCCCTGATGTCGAACAATGTGGACGCCATCGGCGGGCTCGGGGCGACCGCCGCGGCGATGGCGGCGGCGACCCAGGGCGCGGGCGCCCTCGTGCAGCTGACGCGCGACATCGTGCGCGACCTCATCGCCGAACTCGTCGGGCACGTGGTCGTGTGGGCGGTCGAGGCGATCTTCGTCGTGACGATCCCGGTGATCGCGGTCCAGATCGTGGCCGCCGTAGTGAAATGGGGCGGCATCATCCTCGGTTACGGCATGGCGCTGGTCCAGAGTCTCCAGAACCTCAAAAAGCTCCTCGGACTGTAGGCGGGCCCATGCGACGAAGCCTGAAGCTGCTGCTGATCCTCGGGATCGGCCTGGCGCTGCGCCGCCGCCCCGGCGGCGGCGGTCCCGACGGGCCCGACGGCAACTCCCCCGACGGGACCCCGCACGGCCGGGACGGCGACCCGGGCGCGGGCGCGCGGGACACCGACGGCGACGGCGATCCGACCACGTACAAGGGCCGGCGGGCCGACGGCGACCTCACCAACAGCTTCGACGCGATCCAGGAGGGCGCGCAGCGCGGCCGGGCCGGCGACAGCGACGGGGACGGCACGCCGGACCTGCCGCCGAAGCCCCACGACGACGCCGCATGGCGCAGCTCCGAGGACCCGAACCTGACGCTCACCGACGAGCAGAACCGGGCCGCGGACGAGTTCCTCGAACGGGCCCGCAACGCCGAGCCGGGCATCACCGGCAACATGAAGGACAACGCCGACGCGACCGGCGGCGACATGGTGGGCCTCGACTACCGGCTGAAGGACCCCGAGTCGTTCAAGCGGAAGCTCGCCACGGAGCTCGCGGAGAACGGCGGCGATCTCGACGCCGCACTGCGGGACATGAAGGACTCGGTCCGCTACACCACCACCTGGGACACCGGCGACTACACGCAGGGCGTGCAGGACTCCACCCAGCGGCTGCGCGACCAGGGCTACGAGCCGGTCAAGTGGAAACCGACCTGGGGCGACGAGGGCTACCGCGGCGTCAACTCGTTCTGGCGCGACCCCGCGACCGGGCAGGTCTTCGAAGTGCAGTTCCATACTCCGGAGAGCTTCGACGCGAAAATGCGCACGCACGATCTCTACGATCAGATCCGGCTGCTGCCCGAAGGCGACCCGCGGCGCGTGGAGCTGGAGCGGCAGCAGGACGAGATCTTCAACAACGTGCCCCACCCGCCGGGGGCGGAGAACCTCTAGGAGCCCAGATGGAGAACCTTCGCTTCTACCTGAAGCTGAACGAGCACTACTCCCGCGACGATCCGAAGGCGATCATGCGCCGCTTCAGCGAGGGCGGGCGCTCGTTCGCGCAGGCGTACCGGTTCAACGGGCAGGGGTGGACCGCCACGGACTTCTTCGACAAGCACCGCCTGGGGCACAACGACGACGACTTCATCGAGGTGTCGCAGGAGGAGGCGGAGGACGCGATCGCCGCGAAGCTGCGCCGCATCGCCGAACGCGAGGGCTGAGCCCGGCCCCGACGAACGAGCGCCCGCGGACCTTCGGGTCCGCGGGCGCGCTCGCGTTCAGGCCCAGGGAAGGCCGAGCTCGCTGAAGAGCCTGCCCTGCTTCGCGGCGTCCTCGACGGCCTGGTCCGCTCCCTTGAGGATCGTCACCGGGTCGTCGCCGACGCGCTCGAGGTGCTCGGCGCCGATGAGGCGCGGGATCGGGTCGTTGAGGACGCGCTCGAGGACACCGGTGAAGGTCTTCGCGCGGCGCAGGCCCGAGATGAGCCCGACGCCCTTGTTGCGGTGCGCGAGCAGGTTGTCCAGGAGGTCGGTGCGGCCGTACTGCTTCGGCTCCGACTCGCCGGGCAGGAGCAGCCGGTCGGTCGGGTACTCGAACCAGGCCTCGCCCTTGGTGCCGCGCACGCGCACGTCGCCCTCGAGCTTCCGGTCCCCGCAGAGGGTGACCGCGACGGTGATCTGCACGCCGTTCTTGTTGGTGGCGCGCCACACCGCGGTGTCGTCGACCTCGATCTCCGCGCGGGTGCGCAGGCGCTCGAGCTCGATCGGGCCGTCGAGCGGCCAGTCCCCCGCCAGCGCGATGGCCTCCTGGGAGGCGTGCGCGAAGGGGTTGGCGAGCGCGCCGTCGGCGATGAGGGTGCCGTTGGCCTCGCGCTTTCCGGCCCACGGGGAGCGGCGGTAGTACGAGTCGGGGCGGCGCCAGGAGCCGGCGACGGAGACGGCTTCGACCTCGCCGAGGTCGCCGGCTTCGATGGCGTCGCGGAGGGCGTTGAACGCGTGCGAGCCGAGGGCCTGGAAGCCGACCTGGACGTTGCGGCCGGTCTCGGTCATGACCGCGTAGAGGTCGGCGTACTCGGCGAGGCTGGCGACGGGGGGCTTCTCGAGGTAGACGTCGGCGCCGTGGCGCATCGCGGCGCTGGCGATGGGCAGGTGGGTGGGGGGCGGGGTGGCGATGATGACGACGTCGGGGTCGGTGGCGTCGAGCATGGCGCGGTAGTCGTCGAAGACGGGGAGGTCGCCGATGGGGATGGCGCTGTCTTCGAAGATGTCGGCGGTGTCGCACAGGGCCACGAAGTCGAGTTCGCCGCTGCGGCGGCGGGGTTCGAGGTTGTGGCGGTGGTGCAGGCCGTATCCGTTGGCGCCCACGAGGGCGATGCGGGGCGTGCGGGTCTCGGTCACAAGTGCTCCAGGGTGGTGGCGACGCCGTGCCGGTCGAGTTCGCGCAGCCATTTGGCGGCGGCCCGGCGCAGCTGGTGGTTGTCGGCGACGGTTTCGGGGACGATCTGGTGGAGCCCGAGGATAGCGTCTATGCGGGCGGCGGGGTTGTCCCCGGCCGCGGTGAGGCTCTGGCGGATGGCGTCTTTGAGCGGGTCGTCGAGCGGCAGTTCGGTGCCGTTGTCGGACTTCCCCGCGCAGAAGCGGGTCCAGGCGGCGAGCGAGAGCGCGATCAGGTCGAGGTCGACGCGGGCTTCGGCGAGGTCGGCGATGGTGGCGAAGAGCCGCTGCGGGAGCTTCTGGGAGCCGTCCATGGCGATCTGGAGGCAGCGGTGCCTGATGCCGGGGTTGCGGAAGCGGTCGAGGACGCCTTCGCCGTATTCGACGGTGTCCTTGCCGTCGGGCGGGGTGAAGCTGGGGGCGATCTGCTCGGCGATGAGCCAGCGCGCGTAGGCCTCGGCGCCGGGGAGGGCGAGGGTGTCGCTGATCGTCTCGATGTCGGCGAGGGCGCCGAGGTAGGCGAGGGTGGAGTGGACGCCGTTGAGGGTGCGCAGTTTGAGGCGTTCCCAGCCGGCGACGTCGTGGGTGTAGGTGGCGTCCCAGCCGGGGCGGGGTCCGGCGAAGTCGTCTTCGATGACCCATTGGGTGAACGGTTCGGCTTCGACGGCGGCGAGGTCGGTGACGCCGAGTTCGAGTAGGGCGCGTTCGTAGGTGGCCTGGGTGGAGGCGGGGACGATGCGGTCGACCATCGAGGACGGGAAGGTGACGTGCTGTTCGGCCCAGGCCCTGGTGGCGGGGTCGAGGAGGGGTTCGACGGCGGCGCGGGTGGTCTTGCCGTTGTCGGGGAGGTTGTCGCAGCACAGGACGGTGAGGGGCGGGCCGCCTCGGGCGGCGCGCTTGGCGAGTCCGGCGGCGAGGAGGCCGGGGACGCCGGCGGGGTCGCGGTAGGCCTTCTCGGTGACGGTGAGGGTGACGACGTGGGTGGTCTCGGCGGCGACGAGGTCGACGGCGCGGTCGTGTTCGGAGGCGATGTGGACGGTGTCCACGATCGAGCCGACGACCCGCATGGAGGCCCCGTCGGGGCCGAGGGTGGCGACGGAGAAGAGGCCGTCCTGTTCGGCGAGGGCGTCGATGACGTCGCGCGAGCGCGGTGCGGCGACGGTGATGCCCCAGTCGGTGTCGTCGGTGTAGACGGCCTGGTGGGCGCGGTGGAAGGCGCCCGCGCCGAGGTGGAGGATGCCGGTCGTCTGGGGGCGGTCCCCGGGGACTCGGACGTCCCCGGGGAGCCGCTTCACGACCGAGTTGGTCAGGCGCTCCATGCGGGCCCGTTCGGGAACGAGAACTCGGCGATGGATTCGGCCTTGAGCGTCACGGAGTATCCGGGCTGGGTGGGCAGCCGGTAGCGGCCGTCCACCACGGTGACGGGGTCGGTGTAGTGCTCGTGCAGGTGGTCGACGTACTCGATCATGCGGCCCTCCAGGGTCTTCCCCACTCGAAGGTATTCGAACATGCCGAGGTGCTGCACGTATTCGCAAAGGCCGACGCCGCCGGAGTGCGGGCAGACGTCGACGCCGTGCTTGGCGGCCATGAGGAGGGTGGCGAGGACTTCGGGGATGCCGCCGACGCGGCAGGCGTCGATCTGGCAGACCTTGATGGCCTCGGCCTGGAGGAGCTGCTTGAAGATGACGCGGTTGGCGGCGACTTCGCCGGTGGCGACGCGGATCGGGGCGACGGCCTTGGCGATCTTGGCGTGGCCGAGGATGTCGTCGGGGTGGGTGGGCTCCTCGATCCAGTAGGGGTCGAAGGCCGCGAGGTGCTTCATGTTCTCGATGGCCTCGGGGACGGACCAGATCTGGTTGGCGTCCATCATGAGGAGGCGGTCGGGGCCGAGGACGTCGCGGATGATGCCGGCGCGGCGGACGTCGTCGGCGACGTCGGGCGAGCCCACTTTCATCTTGGCGGCGGTCCAGCCTTCGGCGACGGCCTGCTCGGTGAGGGCGCGGACCTTGTCGTCGGAGTAGCCGAGCCAGCCGACGGAGGTGGTGTACGCGGGGAAGCCGTCGTTCTGGAGGACCTTGAGGCGGTCCTCGTAGCCGATGCGGCCTTCGTCGAGGATCGCTTCGGCTTCGGCGGGGGTGAGCTCGTCCTCGATGTGCCGGTAGTCGATCTGGGCGGCGAGTTCGGCGGAGTCCATCTCGGCGAGGAGCTGCCACATGGGCTTGCCTTCGAGCTTGGCGCGCAGGTCCCAGACGGCGTTGACGATGGCGCCGACGGCCATGTGGGTGGCGCCCTTCTCGGGGCCGAGCCAGCGGATCTGCGGTTCCTGGATGATCGAGCGGGAGAACTCGACGGGGTTCGCGAAGATCTCCTCGACGGTCTTGCCCACGACCAGGTGCTTGAAGGCCTGCACGGCGGAGGCGACGATCTCGGTGCCGCGCCCGCCGGTGAAGGTGAAGCCGGTGCCGGTGGGGCCGCCGTCGGTGAACAGCTCGACGTAGCAGGCCGAGTAGTCGGCGCGGTTGATCGAGTCGGAGCCGTCGCCGGCGGTCGCGGTCGGGAACCGCACGTCGTGGACTTCGAGTCGTTCGATCCGGGTCACTGGGCTTCCAATCCATAGATCTTGCGGGGCTGGTTGTACGCGAGGTCGATGGCGACCTCGGCGGCTTCCTGCTCGGTCATCCGGTGCTCGGCGACGAGGCGGGCCAGGTAGGCGGCGTCGATGCGGCGGGCCACGTCGTGCCGGGCGGGGATGGAGCAGAACGCGCGGGTGTCGTCGACGAAGCCGGCGGTGTTGTAGAACCCGGCGGTCTCGTGCACCGCTTCCCTGAAGCGACGCATGCCTTCCGGCGAGTCGAGGAACCACCAGGGGGCGCCGATGAACACCGAGGCGTAGCCGCCGGCGAGCGGGGCGATCTCGCGGCTGAACACGGTCTCGTCCAGGGTGTAGAGGACGAGGCGGAAGCGCGGGTCGTTGCCGAACGCGTCGAGGAGCGGCTTGAGCGACTTCGTGTACTCGGTCGGGTTCGGGATGTCGCCGCCCACGTCGCGGCCCCAGCCGCGGTAGAGCCACTGGTTGTGGTTGCGGTTGGAGCCCGGGTGGAGCTGCATGACCAGGCCGTCGTCGACGCTCATGCGCGCGAACTCGGTGAGCATGAGCGCCGGGAAGCGCAGGATCTCGGTCTCGTCCGCTTCGCCCTTGAGCGCCTTGGCGTAGATCTCGGCGGCGGCCTTCGGGTCGTCCTCCGTGGCCGCGGTGAGGTTGCCGTGGTCGGTGCAGGTGGCCCCGGCGGCGATGAAGTCCTGGCGGCGCTGGCGCAGTGCCGCCAGGAACCCGTCGAAGGTGGACGTGTCCAGGCCGGTGATCTCGGCGAGGCGCTCGACGCGCTCGTGCCAGCCGGGCCAGCCGGGTTCGACCATGTTGTCGGGCCGGAACGTGGTGACGACCTTGCCGCCCTTGCCGCCCCACTGGCGGCCGCCCGCGGCGGGCATCCCGGCCAGCGCGGCATGCGGCTCCAGGGAGTCCACCGGGGACTCGGTGGTGGCGAGCACTTCGATGTTGAAGCGGTCGAACAGGGCCCGGGGCCGGTAGGCCGGTTCGGCCAGGCGCGCCGAGAGGTGGTCGTAGAACTCGTCGGCGGTGTCGGGGCCGAGTTCCTTGTAGATCCCGAAGACCTCCGCGAAGGTGTAGTCGAGCCACATCTTGGAGGGGGTGCCGCGGAACAGGCGGTAGTGCTCGGCGAAGCGGCGCCAGATCGTGCGCCCGTCCGCTTCGGAGGGCGTCTCGTCGATGGACGGGACGCCCATCTCGGCCGGGGTCACGCCCTGGCTGTAGAGCATCCGGGTCAGGTAGTGGTCGGGGACGACGAACAGCCGGGCCGGGTCGGGGAACGGCTGGTTCTCCGACATGAGGCGCGGGTCGACGTGCCCGTGGGGGCTGACCAGCGGCAGGTCGGCGGTGCGCTGGTGGATCTCGCGGGCGATGGCGCGCGTTCGCTCGTCGGCCGGGAACAGCCGGTCGGGGTTGAGGCTCATTGGGGTGTCCTACTTCAGGAGGTCGGCGACTTCGACCGGGAGTCCGGTCTCGATGGACGCGTTCGAGGCCAGGCCGGCGGCGAGGGCGTTCACACCGTCCTGCGCGTTGGCGGAGCGGTTGTGGGGATCGGTGTCGCCGTCGAAGAGGACGCCGAGCATGCGGGTGTCGCCGCCGCCGTGCCCGGCGCGGTTGTACTCGCCGAGGTCGATCTTGGTGGGCTTGGTCCAGAAGGGGTGGACGGTGAGCTCGTACCAGCCCTCCTCGGCGGCCGCGTCGGTGCCGTGGACGCTGGCGCCGTTGGGGCCCTTGAGCTTCGGGTTCACATGGTCGTTCTCGACGACGAGGAGTTCGAGGCGGCCCTGGGTGCCGTTGAAGTGCACCCGGTAGCCCTCCCAGGGGGAGTAGGCGGTGAGCCGGTAGGAGAGTGTGACGCCGGAGTCGTAGTCGATGAGGGCCATCATGTCGTCGTAGATGGTGACGCCTGGGGCGAACACGGACCGGTCGCGGATGTAGCCGTCCTCGTCCTCGGCGTCGAGGTACATCTCCTTGAGGCCGGGGCTGTCGGCCATGTGGAGCGCGAAGGGGTCGTCCGCGGCGAGTTCGGAGCCGTTGACGCGGTCGTAGCCGCGGTCGTGGCCGTTGCGCTTGCCGTTCTCGCCGTAGAAGGCGAGCTTGCCTTTCGCGAAGGCGCGCACGGGGGCCGCGTCGAGCCACCAGTTGACGAGGTCGAAGTGGTGGCCGGACTTGTGGACGAGCAGGCCGCCGGAGTGCTCGGCCTCGCGGTGCCAGCGGCGGAAGTAGTCCGCGCCGTGGCGGGTGTCGAGGAGCCAGTCGAAGCCGACGGAGGTGATCTCGCCGATCGCGCCGTCGCGCAGGAGCTCGGCGACCTTCTCGTGCAGCGGGTTGTAGCGGTAGTTGAAGGTGACGGTGACCGTGCCCTCCGACTTCGCCTCGGCCTCGAGGATCGCGGCCGCGTGCTCACCGGTGGTGGTCAGCGGCTTCTCGCAGATGACGTCCTTGCCGGCGGCGAGCGCGGCGAGGATGTACTCGTGGTGGGTGGCGTCGACCGAGGTGACGATGACGGTGTCGGGGTCGGTCTCGGCGAGGAGCTTGTCGAAGTCGGCCGCGTCGTAGGCGGCGGGGGCGGGGTGGCCGGCGGCTTCGATCGCTTCACGGTGGCGGGCGATGCGCTTGGGGTTGGTGTCCGCGAGGGCCACGAGGACGGCTTTGCCGCTCCGCTCGGTGATGGCCTTGCGGTACATCGTGGCGCGTGAACCGGTTCCCACGAGGGCATAGCGATGCGGCGTGCCAGGCATGTGACTCCTTCGTCGGCGAGTTTTGGTAAACGCTATCGGAGAAACTTGCCACAATCAAGAGCCGGATCTGGCAGGGCTTATTTCGGCGTGGCCTTCGTGAAGGGGGGCTTGACGACCCGAATTGGCAACCGGCGGCCACGCACATCGAGCTCAAGCTCGGCTCCCGGCTTGTACGACGCGTCGAGCAGCGCCAGCGCCACACCCTTCTTCAGGGTCGGCGCATGCGTCCCCGATGTGGTCTCCCCCACTACGTCGTCGCCGTCCATGACCGCCATGTGGGCGCGCGGCACGCCCTTGCCCGTCGCCTCGAGGCCCCACAGCCGCCGCTTCGGGCCCGCCGCGCGCTCCGCCTCCAGCGCGTCCTTGCCCCAGAACTCCGGCTTGTCCCAGCCGATCGCCCAGTTCAGGCGCGCCTGCACCGGGGTGATCTGGAGGCTCAGGTCCTGGCCGTGCAGCGGGTAGCCCATCTCCAGGCGCAGCGTGTCGCGCGCGCCGAGCCCGCACGGGGCCGCACCCGCGGCGAGGACGCCGTCCCACAGGTCCACCGCGGCCTCGTTCGGCACCACCAGCTCGAAACCGGTCTCGCCCGTGTAGCCCGAGCGGCAGACGATCACGTCCGCCTGGTTCACCAGGTGCTCGCGGAACGTCATGTACTCGTGGTCGTGCGGCAGCCCCAGGTACTCGAGGACGCGGGGCGACTCGGGCCCCTGCACCGCGATCACCGCGAACGCGCGGTGCACGTCGCGCACCTCGACCCCGTCGGGGGCGGCCTCGCTCAGGCGGCGCGCCACCTCGGCCGTGTTGGCGGCGTTGGGGATCAGGAAGACCTGCTCGTCCGAGAACCGGTACGCGATGAGGTCGTCGACCACGCCGCCGTCCTCATCGAGGCACAGCGTGTACTGCGCGCCGCCCGCGCCGATCCGGTCGAGGTCGTTCGCCAGGCACCGGTTCACGAACGCCGCCGCGCCCGGCCCGGTCACCCACACCTTGCCCAGGTGCGAGACGTCGAACACGCCCACCCCGGAGCGGACCGCCTGGTGCTCGGCGAGCACGCCGCTCGAGTACTGGATCGGCATGTTCCAGCCCGCGAATTCGGCGAACTTCGCGCCGTGGACCAGGTGGCGTTCGTGCAGGGGCGAGGTGAGCAGAGTCTCCGACATGGGACAGAGACTATCGCGGCCGTCCCAGTGACTAGGATCGGAGCATTTGGTCCCCACACCCGCGGCCACTCGATCGTCATGCCGATGGGCCGTGGACCACGACGCTAAGGATGCACCGTGACAGAACTGACCTCCGCCTCCGGCGACATCGCGGCCGCTGACGCCGAAGTGCTCGTCGTCGGCGTCTTCTCCGGCGAGGACGCCCCCGAGCTCCCCGGGAGCCTCGCGGGACTCGACGCCGCCTTCGGCGGACGCCTCGCCGAGCAGCTCGCGGTCCTCGGCAACACCGGCTCGGCGTCCTCGCTCACCCGCCTCCCCGCCCCCGACGGCCTGAACGCGAAGCTCGTCTACGCGGTCGGCCTCGGCGACGCGGACGACCTCGACGACGAGACGCTGCGCCGCGCCGCCGGCACCGCCGTGCGCGCCGCGTTCGGCAAGGCCAGCGCCGCCATCGCGTTCGAAGGCGACCCCGCGGCAACCGCGACCGGCGCCGTCCTCGCCGCCCACCGGTTCGCGGGCTACAAGACCGACGGCGGCGCCGACACCGCGCCCGCCGAGATCCGCGTCTACGGCGCGAGCGAAGCCGCCGTGGCGAAGGCCGCCGTGCTCGGCGAGAGCGTCGCCCTCGTCAAGGACTGGTCCGACACCCCCGCGAACCTCCTGCGCCCGCCCGGTTTCGCCGTCGAGATCGAGCAGGCCGCCCGCGCCGCCGGCATCGAAGTCGAGATCCTGGACGCCGCGGCGCTCACCGCCGGCGGGTACGGCGGCGTGCTCGCCGTCGGCGGCGGCTCCTCGGCCGAACCGCGACTGGTCCGCCTCTCCTACCGGCCCGAGGGCGCGACCAAGCACGTCGCGTTCGTCGGCAAGGGCATCACCTTCGACTCCGGCGGCATCAACATCAAGCCCGGCGCGGGCATGTGGGACATGAAGGGCGACATGGCCGGAGCCGCGGCCGTCGTCGGCGCGACCCTCGCCGCCGCGAGACTGGGCCTGGCCGTCGACGTCACGTGCACGGTGGCGCTGGCCGAGAACATGCTCTCGGGCTCCTCGTTCCGCCCGTCCGATGTGATCACCATCCGCGGCGGCACCACGGTGGAGGTCCTCAACACCGACGCCGAGGGGCGCCTGGTGCTGGCCGACGCGATCTCGCGTGCCCTCGAGGACGAGCCCGACGCGCTGTACGACGTGGCCACCCTCACCGGCGGCCAGCTCATCGCCCTGGGCCGGCGCACCATGGGCCTCATGGGCACCGACACCGAGACCGAGCGGCTGCGCCGCCTCGGCGAGGTCACCGGCGAGCACGGCTGGCCGATGCCGTTCCCCGAGGACATCGTGAAGCTCATGGAGTCGTCGATCGCCGACGTCTCGCAGTGCGCGACCGGCCTCAAGCGCGACGGCCACATGGTTCAGGGCGGCGTCTTCCTGTCGAAGTTCGTGCCCGAGGACCTGCCGTGGGCGCACCTCGACATCGCCGGCCCGGCCGACTCCGACTCGACCTACGGGTACATCGCGAAGGGCGCGACCGGGTTCCCGGTGCGGACCCTCGTGGCCGTGCTCGAGGAGTTCGCCGCGTAGCCGCACCGATGTGACACGAGAAGGGCCCGGCGCGAGCCGGGCCCTTCTCGTGTCCGCGAGCCCTCACCACCAAGTGGCGGGACAGTGCGGTGAATATTGCGGAATCGTTGCGCAAACGGCGGGGGAAATCGCTACTGGCGACGCTGCTGCTCGAGCTTGCGACGCGCGTCGAAATCCCGCTTACGCTGCGGATATCCGGTCTTGGCGACCTCGTACACCGGGGTGTTGTACTTGCGGCCCAGCGCGAACGCGCCCGCCGGGCCGTCGACGCGGCGGCGTGTCCACTCACCGTCGTGCGCGATGAGCATGACGGTCGTCTCAGTGACGGTGGTCTTCGGCTCGAGGTAGGCCTCGACGCCCGTCCGCGTCTTGATGAAATCGATCAGATGTCGCTGGTCAGTGTTGTCAGAGGCTCGGTCCAGCGTCCCCTTGCCCTGTTTCTTCTTCCGTCCGAACAAGCCCACGGCCGCTCCTCCCGCACCACTTGAGGCGTGATTTCCAAGCGTACACACGCGCCAGGACACCTGTGTCCAGCCGCACATGAACGGGACTTTCCGAATGCTCGCAGCAAGCGGTTGAATGGTGTTGCACACTCCAACCACCGGGTCTGGCCGATCACGAGTCGCCGCCGGTGGAAGGATGGGCTCCGAACCTAATGCATCGTTAAGTGTGGGGAGAGCAATGAGCGACCCGAACGCAGGATACGACGTCGTCATCCTGGGCGGCGGCAGCGGCGGCTACGCCTCGGCCTTCCGGGCGGCCGAGCTGGGGCTGTCGGTGGCCCTGATCGAGAAGGACAAGGTCGGCGGCACCTGTCTGCACCGCGGCTGCATCCCCACCAAGGCGCTGCTCCACGCCGGCGAGGTCGCCGACACGACCCGCGAGTCCGACCAGTTCGGCATCCTCGCCGAGTTCAAGGGCGTCGACATGGGCGCCGTCAAGAAGTACAAGGACGACGTCGTCGCCCGCCTGTACAAGGGCCTCCAGGGCCTGGTCAAGGCCCACAAGGTCGAGTTCATCAACGGCACCGGCAAGCTCGTCGGGCCGAACACGGTCGAGATCGACAACGGCCAGAAGGTGACCGGCCGCAACGTCATCCTCGCGACCGGCTCGTACTCCAAGACCCTCCCGGGCCTGGAGATCGACGGCGAGAAGATCATCGCCTCCGAGCACGCGCTCGAACTCACCGAGCTGCCGAACAAGGCCATCGTCATCGGCGGCGGCGTCATCGGCGTCGAGTTCGCCTCCGCCTGGAAGTCCCTGGGCGTCGAGGTCGAGATCATCGAAGGCCTCCCCCGCCTCATCGCGGCCGAGGACGCCGACTCGTCGAAGCAGCTCGAGCGGGCGTTCCGCAAGCGCGGCATCAAGTTCCACACCGGCAAGTTCTTCGAGAAGGTCGAGAAGACCGGCTCGGGCGTGCAGGTCACGATCCAGGGTGGCACGGTCGTCGAAGGCGACCTCGTGCTCGTCGCGGTCGGCCGCGGCCCCTCCACCGCGAACTGCGGCTACGAGGAGCAGGGCGTCAACATGGACCGGGGCTTCGTCCTGGTCGACGAGAACCTCCTGACCAACCTGCCGAACGTGTACGCCGTAGGCGACATCGTCCCCGGCATCCAGCTCGCGCACCGCGGCTTCGCGCAGGGCATCTTCGTGGCCGAGCACATCGCGGGCCTCGACCCGACCCCGATCGACGAGGCCGGCATCCCGCGCGTGACCTTCACCGAGCCCGAGGTGGCCTCGGTGGGGCTCAACGAGGACAAGGCGAAGGAGAAGTACGGCGCCGACAAGATCAAGTCGGTGTCCTTCAACCTCGCCGGGAACGGCAAGTCGATCATCCTCAAGACCCAAGGCTTCATCAAGCTCGTGTCGGTCGAGGACGGCCCGATCGTGGGTGTCCACATGGTCGGTTCGCGCATCTCCGAGCAGGTCGGCGAAGCGGAGCTGATCTTCAACTGGGAGGCTTACGCCGACGACGTGGCGAAGCTGATCCACATGCACCCCACTCAGAACGAGGCGATCGGCGAAGCGGCCATGCTGCTGGCCGGCAAGCCGCTGCACGTCCACGACTAATCCACAACCGCAGGAGTTGAACGAACGATGCCGACATCGGTAACGATGCCCGCTCTCGGTGAGTCGGTCACCGAGGGGACTGTCACCCAGTGGCTCAAGAAGGAAGGCGACACCGTCGAGGTCGACGAGCCGCTCCTTGAGGTCTCGACCGACAAGGTCGACACCGAGGTTCCTTCGCCGGTCGCGGGTGTGCTGCTGAAGATCGTGGTCCCCGAGGACACGGACGTCGAGGTCGGCGGCGAGCTGGCGATCATCGGCGACCCGTCCGAGGCCGCCGGGGACGCCCCCGCCGCTCCGGCTCCGGCCCAGGAGCCGCTGCCCGAGCCCGAGCCCGAGGCGAAGACCGAGGCTCCGGCCCCGGCTCCCGCCGCCGAGGCCCCGGCCGCTCCCTCCGCGGGTGCCGCCGAGGGGACCGAGGTCCTGCTCCCCGAGCTGGGCGAATCGGTCACCGAGGGCACGGTGACGTCGTGGCTCAAGGCCGTGGGCGACACCGTCGAGGTCGACGAGCCGCTGCTGGAGATCTCGACCGACAAGGTCGACACGGAGATCCCGTCCCCCGCCGCGGGGACGCTGCTGGAGATCCGGGTCGCCGAGGACGAGACCACCGAGGTCGGTTCCGTGCTGGCGATCATCGGCTCCGGCTCCGCTGCGGCCGCCGCACCGGCGCCCGCCGCCGAGCCGACCCCGGCCGTGAAGTCCGAACCTGAGCCGGAGCCCGCTCCCGCGAAGGCCGAAGGCACGCCGACCAGCCCGGCCCCGGCCGCGCCGGAGACCGCTCCCGCGCCCGCCGCGGCCCCGGCTGCGGCTCAGGCGCCTGCCGCAGCCCCGGCTCCCGCCGCGTCCAAGCCCTCGGGCTCGTACGTGACGCCGCTGGTGCGCAAGCTCGCCTCCGAGAACGGCGTGGACCTCTCCGAGGTCTCCGGTTCCGGTGTGGGCGGACGCATCCGCAAGGAGGACGTCCAGGCCGTCATCGACGCGAAGAAGGCACCGGAGCCCGCTCCGGCCGCCGCCGCTCCCGCCAAGGCCGCGGCTCCGGCCGAGGTCAGCCCGCTGCGCGGCCGCACCGAGAAGATGAGCCGCCTGCGTCAGGCCGCCGCCAAGGCGCTGCTGAACTCGATGCAGTCCACGGCGCAGCTGACGACGGTGCGCGAAGTGGACGTCACGAAGGTGGCGAAGCTCCGCGCGGCCAAGAAGGACGAGTTCCTCGCCCGCCACGGCGTGAAGCTCTCCTTCCTGCCGTTCTTCTCGATCGCCGCGATCGAGGCGCTCCAGCAGTACCCGGTCGTCAACGCCTCCATGAACATGGAGGAGAAGACGATCACCTACCCGGACGCCGAGCACGTGGGCTTCGCGGTGGACACGCCGAAGGGCCTCATCGTCCCGGTCGTCAAGAACGCCGGCGACCTGAACATCCCGGGCCTGGCCAAGCGGATCGCCGAGATCGCCAAGAAGGCCCGCGACGGCGGCCTGGCGCCCGACGACCTGTTCGGCGCCACCTTCACCATCACCAACACCGGTTCGGTGGGCGCGCTGTTCGACACGCCGATCGTCCCGCTCGGACAGTCCGCGATCCTCGGCACCGCCGCGATCGTCAAGCGTCCCCGCGTGATCAACGACCCTGAACTGGGCGAGGTCATCGCGGTGCGTTCGGTCATGCACCTGACGCTGAGCTACGACCACCGCCTCATCGACGGCGCCGACGCCGCCCGCTACCTCGAAGCGGTCACGAAGCGCATCGAAGAAGGCAACTTCGAACACCAGCTGGGCCTGTAAGGCGACTGAGCGACACCGGAAGGGGCGCGTCGGGATCAACCCGACGCGCCCCTGCTGCGTGCAAATGCCACAGTCCTGCATCTGCAGGCGGCCTCCACAAGTCGCGACGCCTACCCGTAACCGGCAAAGCGTGTCCTCGTTGTTCCTACAACCCACCTTTTGTGACCCCACGCGGAAGTTAGGAACTCGAATGTCGATCGAGTACAACGAACTCCTCGCCATGTTGATGGAGACACGCCCCGAATTCGCGACCGAACTGTACAACTGGACCGACGGCCCCGACCTTCCCGACTACGACGCCATCACCGTCTCCCGCAGGACACTCACCCTGCCCGAGCAGCCGAACCTCCTCCGCGTCTGCGTCGCGGCGGCCTACTCCAAAGGCGACGAGCGGGTCGTCGCCCTCCTGTTCGACGCCGTGCTGCAGCCCGATCCCGCGCAGGCCGAGTCGTGGCTCCGGTTCATGACGGACGCGCAGCGGGCACTGAGCTGCATGGTGGTCTTCGTCGTGCTGTGCCGCGACGCGAAGACCGCCGACTGGGCCCTCACCTACAGCGCCGTCGGCGACATCGGCTGCTATGTACTGCCGGTGGTGATTCCCTCCTTGCTCGCGAACGCATAGAATGAGACCCGGCCCACGCCCCCCGCCCCCCCCCCCCCCCCCCGGGCCCCCCCCCCCACCCCCCCCCGCCCGCCGGGCCCCCCCCCCCCCCCCCCCCCCCCCCCCCCCCCGCCGGCCCGCGCCGCTCGCATTCCCAGCGGTCGACAGCGATGCCGCCGCAACGCCTCCGCCTCTGTCGCACCCACATGGGACGCTTGAAAAACGGGGGGCCTTCCCGATGCCCGTTTTGCAGGCTGACGCCGGGACACTCCTAATCCCCCGGTCCACTGTCGGACTCGCGCGAGATCATCGCAGTCGGGGGGCCTTCCGAGTGTCCGATTTGAAGGCTGACGCCCGGACGCTCCCAATCCCCCAGGCCACTGTCAGACCCCCGAGAGACCATTGCAGTCGGGGGGCCTTCCAAGTGTCCGATTTGAAGGCTGACGCCGGAATCGCCCCACCTCCCGGCTAAACCCGTTGCGGCACCACCGGAGCCCGTCCACACTCAACCCATGTCCCGATTCGGACCCACGGTCCCCTACGATGCCACCGCCGTCCGCGCCACCTGGCCGACACTCCCCCGGTACGTCCAAGAGCGCATCATCGCCGAACTCGGCGGCAAGCCCGCCGACATCCGCATGGCCGGCGGCGGCTTCAGCAGCGGCTTCGCCGCCCGCGTCCGCGCCGAATCGGGCGCCGAGCTCTTCATCAAGGCCGCCGGGCCGGACAACTCCTTCGCGCTCGACGCCTTCCGCCAGGAAGCCCGCGTCAACGCCGCACTCCCCCAAGGTGTCCCGGCGCCGCGCCTCGAGTTCGCCGCCGATTTCGAGGACTGGACCGTCCTCGGCTTCGAAGCCGTCGACGGCCGCGCCCCGACCCTCCCGATGGACGCACGCGACCTCGACCTCATGCTCGACGCCTGGGCCGCGGCCGCCGCCGCCCTCACCCCCGCCCCGCAGGCGCTGCTCGACCTCGGCGTCAGCGCTCGCCCCGTCGACCACAAGCTGCGCCAGTTCGCGTTCGTCGCGGCCGGCGGCGTCGACCCGTTCCCGATCCCGGCCGCATTCGAAGGCCGCATCGACGAGCTCGCGGCGCTCGAACAGGGCATCGATGCCGCCCTCACCGCCGACTCCGTCATGCACTTCGACCTGCGCCCGGACAACATGATCGTCGGCGCCGAGCAGGCCTGGATCTGCGACTGGAACTGGGTGGAGGTCCACTCGACCTGGTTCGACACCGCGTGCTTCCTCATTGCGGCCCATGGCGACGGCCATGACGCCGACGCGCTCTTCTGGGCCCATCCGACCGCAGCGGGCGTCACCGCCGACGAGCTCGACACCGCACTCGTCTCGATCACCGGCTACTACCTCAGCCAGGCGGTCGATCCCCCGATCCCCGGCGTCTCGCCGCACCTCCGCGCCCACCAGCGCTGGAGCGGCCTCGCCGCCGCCGACTGGCTCGCCCAGCGACGAGGCTGGACGTGACCGGCCCGGGCTCCGAGCCGCAGGCAGCGACCACCACTGGAGCCCAGGATCGGACGGCGCCTCGCGCTGCCGTGCCCGCGACGGATTACGGCGTACCGCTCGACTACGCCGCCACCGCGATCCGGCCCGCGTACTCCACGCTGCCCGCGTCCGTACGCACCCGCGTCGCCGCCGAGCTGGGCGGCGAACCGGTCACCGTCGACATCGCAGGCGGCGGCTTCACCACCGGCTTCGCGGGCCGCCTCAAGGCCGCCTCGGGGACCGAGCTCTTCGTCAAAGCCGCAGGGCCGCACCCTGTCGAGGTCCACGGCCTCTACCGCGACGAAGCCCGCGTCACCGCCGCGCTCCCGCCGGAGATCGATGCCCCGGCCGTCCGGTTCCACGCCGACATCGACGGCTGGTCCGTCAGCGGATACGAAGCGCTCCAAGGCGAACCGCTGACGCTCCCGATGCGTCCCGAGACCCTCGACCGCATGCTCGAGACGTGGGCGAGGGCCGCGAGGGCGCTCAATCCGCCGCCGCCGGACCTCGTCGCGTGCGGGATCCGCCCCAAGACCGCCGAGAACCTCAGCTTCTTCCAGAACGTCGCCAACGGCAGTGCCGCACCGATCCCGCTGCCGCCGAAGCTCGACGGGCGCTGGGCCGAACTGGCGGCGATCGAGACCGGCATCGACCGCATCCTCGCCACCGACCAGGTGACCCACGGCGATCTGCGGCCCGACAACTTCTTCCTCGGCGAGGAGCGGGCCTGGATCTGCGACTGGTCCAAGCCCCGATACACGCCGCCCTGGGTTGACACGGTCAACGTGCTGATCATCGCGCACGGCGACGGCCACGACGCGGAGCACCGCTTCTGGTCCCACCCGACCTCCGACGGCGTCACCGGCGACGAGCTCGACACGATGCTGGCCGCGATCACCGGTGCGCTGCTCGACGGCTGGGAGGACGCGCCGAAGAGCATCGTCTCTCCCGCGATCCACGACCATATGCGCTGGGCGGCACTCGCGGCGGCCGACTGGCTCGCGCGGCGGCGCGGCTGGTGATCACTCCGCGGTGAACAGCTCCGACGCGCTCGAAACGAACGGGGCCCTGAACAGCCACGACTCGATGAGCGCATCGTCGGTGCACGCGGCGAAGCGCGCCCGCTCCTCGTCGCTGAGCCGCACGCCGTTCCCGTCGAGGAACGCCAGCACCGCCCTCACCAGCCTCGCCCGGGTCTCGACGCGGACCGTCTCGCGGCCCGCCGCGTGGGCTTCGGCGCGTTCAAGTGGCATGTTCCTCATGGACTCACGCTAAGCGGCAACAGGACCGAGCGCGGGAACTGCGAATCGTGTCGCTTGTCAGTTTCGCGACATTTGCGACATGGGCAATCCGGGGACTCCCAATATTCAGGAAGTTTCTCCCACATAATAGACTCGATTCGTTAAGGTCGCTGCATGGCGAAAGAGACTGCGACCTACATCCACGGTCACCACGAATCCGTACTGCGTTCCCACGCATGGCGAACGGCGGAGAACTCGGCGGCATACCTGCTGCCCGAACTGCGTTCGGACAGCACGATCCTCGACATCGGCTGCGGTCCAGGGACCATCTCGGCCGACTTCGCCGCGCTCGTCCCGGACGGCCATGTCACGGCGGTCGACTACGCACCGGCCATCGTGGAGCAGGCCGCGAAGGAAGCGGCGTCGCGGGGCGTCGCGAACATGACCTTCGAGGTGGCCGACGTCCACGGTCTCGAGTACGCCGACGACACGTTCGACGTGGTCCACGCCCACCAGGTGCTCCAGCATGTGGGCGACCCGGTCCAGGCCTTGAGAGAAATGCGGCGGGCGGCCAAGCCGGGTGGCGTGGTCGCGGTGCGCGACAGCGACTATCGGGCGTTCACCTGGTTCCCGGCTTCAGCGGGCCTGAGCAAATGGCTGGACTTGTATGAGGAGGTCGCCAGGGCAGGCGGAGGCGAGCCGGACGCCGGCCGCATGCTGAAAGCGTGGGCGCTGCGGGCCGGATTCGCTGAGAAGGCGGTCAAGGCCACCTCGACGACCTGGACCTTCAGCGACCAGCAGGAGCGGGACTGGTGGGGCGGCCTCTGGGCCGACCGGGCGCTGCACTCCGACTTCGCCAAGCAGGCCGTCGCGGGCGGGCATGCCGTTCAGGAAGAGCTGCAAGCCATCTCTGACGCGTGGAAGGCCTGGGGCGCGAACCCCGAGAGCTGGCTGATGATCCCGCATGGAGAACTCCTGGCGAGAGTCTGACCGCAGGGGCCGCTGCGCCCTGCGCCCTGCGCCCTGCGCCCTGCGCCCTGCGCCCTGCGCCCTGCGCCCTGCGCCCTGCGCCCTGCGCCCTGCGCCCTGCGCCAACCTGAGTATCCCAAAGCCGGTGGGGCGGAACGTTTCGTGTTCCGCCCCACCGGCTTCTACATCAGCCCGCATCACTCGAACAGTGAAACTGTCGGTGCCTGTATCTACACTTTCTGCAACGAGGCGTACTCGCCCCGACAACTGCACAACAACTGGAGGCACCGATGTCCGCACCCGAACTCGATCACCTCGCAGAATCCATAACCGCGCTCGCCGGCGCCCGCAAACGCATCCCGCTCAATCACCTGCTCCGCGAGACCGCGCTGAACATCCTCATCCTCGCGCGCATCGCGTCGAACCGCCTGGACGACCGACTCCGCCGCGAGGAGATCGAGTCCGCGACCGACCACCTCGTCACCCAGCTCCGCCACGCCGCTTGGGAACTGCCGGCCCCACTCCCGCCGGCACCGCCCTCGCCGCCGGACCCGTCACCGCCCCCGACCTCACCGCCGTCGCTACCGCCGACGCGCTGATCGAGACTGCCGCGGCTCACTTCACGGCATTGATGCGGGTCGCGGCGGTCCACTCCAGCAGCCACTCGGGCACCTGCAGGCCGGCCGGGAAGCCGCCGGCGAGCTTCTCCAGCTCCTCGTGCTCCACCGAGCCCCCGGACCGCTTGAGGAACCGAGTTCGTACGAAAGCCTGGGCGTACACCGTGTCGCCGACGCAGAAGGTCTGCTCGATGTACCCCCACCGCTCGTCGAACCCGAGCACCCGGGTCCGAAGCTGGAACATCTGCCACGGCCGCAACGACTTCCGGTAGGTGATGGTCTGCCCGGCCACTACCGGGTACCAGCCCTGCTCCTTCATCTTCGCCCAGAACCCGGATCGCATCATCAGGTCGATCCGGCCAAGGTCCATGATCGTCAAATATCGCCCATTAGTCATGTGCCCCAATGGATCGAGATCGTTCGGCATCACTCGGAAAGGAGTCGTGGCCGTATCCCACACCTGCAACGCCTCCCGACGACGCAAGCGCATCCACAGAAGGAGTAGCCGAAAGTAGAGGTTCATCAGAGCACCACCGAGAGTCCTGTAGGCATGCTGAGCCGGCAGAGAAAGTTACCCGACAGTAGCATAACGAAGCCGCAGGAAGAAATCCTTGGCCTGCAGACGTGCACCGCCGTTACCATCCGAAGATGATCGAACTCACCGACCACTTCAGCGGCCGAGCGGCGGCCACCTACGACCAGAGTTCATCCGAGATGTTCGCACCCGAGAAGGTCGACCCGGTCGTCGACGTCCTTGCCGAACTGGCGGGAACCGGCCGCGCACTCGAGTTCGCTTCCGGCACAGGCAGAATCGCCCTCCCACTCGCGGCTCGCGGTATCCCGGTCAGCGGCATCGACCTCTCGCCGGACATGACCGCCGAGCTGCGCGCCAAACCAGGCGGCCAGGACCTCGACATCACGATCGGCGACATCGCGTCCACCCGCATCGACGGCGACTTCCGCGTGGTCTACCTCGTGTTCAACACGATCGGCAACCTCACCTCACAGGACGCACAAGTCGCCTGCTTTGCGAACGCCGCGGCCCACCTCGAACCCGGCGGCTACTTCGTCATCGAAACCGGCGTGCCGAAACTCCGCGCCCTCCCACCGGGCCAGAACGCAGTGCCGTTCGCAGTCGGGCCACGCAATTTCGCCTTCGACCTCTACGACTGCGCGACCCAGCAGATGAGCTCCAACTACATCACCCTCAACGACGACGGCACCGCCCGCCAGAAGTCCATCCCGTTCCGCTACACCTGGCCCGCCGAACTCGACCTCATGGCCCGCCTCGCCGGCATGACCCTCCGCAACCGCTGGCAAGACTGGACCGCCACCCCCTTCACCCACGACAGCCAAACCCACATCTCCATCTGGCAAAAACCCGCCTGAGACTGCCGCTTCGGGAATAACAGCTCCAAGGTCCCTGCTGACGCATTCGGCTTTGAGACCGACCGAATGAACGGACCTGATCGAGCCATGAAATCGATCGACCACTTCGACTTCTCGACGCTCGACTGAGGATCGCGCCGTGGATTCGAATTATCCAGTCTCCTGAGTTCCGCTCCAGCATGAAGCGCTTCGGAAATGCGATGGCGATTTTCGGCCAGCACTTGTTGTGGCGGGCGGGTTGGGTTGGGGGTCGGAGCGATCTGGCTGGGAGGCCGTTGTGCATGTTCGTGCGGATCTCAAGGTGTTGTACTTCGGGACGCCGGTGGTGTTGATCGGTAGTCGGAACCCTGACGGGTCGGCGAATCTGGCGCCGATGTCGTCGGCGTGGTGGTTGGGGCAGTCGTGCATGCTCGGGATGGGGAGCCGGTCGCGGACGACGGCGAACCTGTTGCGGGAGCGCGAGTGCGTGTTGAACCTGGTGGCCTCCGATATGGCCGCCGCGGTTGATCGGCTCGCGCCGTTGACCGGGTCTGATCCGGTGCCGGAGGGCAAGCTCGCGAAGGGGTATCGGTTCGAAGCCGACAAGTTCGGGGCGGCCGGGTTGACCGAGCAGGAGTCGGAGCTCGTGCAGGCGCCGCGGGTCGCGGAGTGCCCGATTCAGTTGGAGTGCGTCGTGGAGGAGGCGCACGTGTTCGGCGGTACGGCCACGGCGTTCGAGGTGCGGGTGGTGCGGGCGCATGTCGAGGAGCGGCTCGTGATCCCGGGGACCGACTACATCGATCCGGTGGCGTGGGATCCGCTGATCATGAAGTTCTGCGAGTACTTCGGGGAGGGAGCGAACGTCGCGCCCTCGTCGCTCGCGTCCGCTTGGCGGATGCCGCATCAGCGGTTGCGTGAGGAGCGGGCTTCGGTGAGTTGACGGGTGTTCGCGGTACTGGCATATTGACGCTACGCGCCAGTAGGCGTTGTATCTGCTGCTGGGGAGGCGCGGGCGATGGACAGTGACGTCATCGTTGTCGGGGCGGGGTTGGCCGGGTTGGCCGCTGCTGCGGAGCTGGTCAGGCTTGGGAAGAGCGTGACCGTGCTGGAGCAGGAGGGCGAGCAGTCCCTTGGGGGGCAGGCGTTCTGGTCCTTCGGCGGGCTGTTCCTGGTGGATTCGCCGGAGCAGCGCCGGATGGGGATCAAGGATTCGCACGAGCTGGCGTGGCAGGACTGGCTCGGGACGGCCGGGTTCGACCGGCCCGAGGACGAGTGGCCCAGGCGCTGGGCCGAGGCGTACGTGGACTTCGCGGCCGGGGAGAAGCGGTCGTGGCTCCATGCCATGGGCGTGCGGTTCTTCCCGGTGGTCGGGTGGGCCGAGCGCGGGGGCTACACCGCGCAGGGACACGGGAACTCGGTGCCGCGCTTCCACATCACGTGGGGCACCGGTCCGGGGGTCGTGGAGCCGTTCGCGCGGCGGGTGCGGCAGGCCGAGGTCGACGGGAAGGTGCGGCTCAACTTCCGGCACCGGGTCGACCGGCTGACGGTGACCGACGGCGTCGTCACCGGGGTCTCCGGGACGCTCCTGTCCCCCGACGAGTCGGCCCGCGGGGTCGCGACCACGCGGGAGCCGCTGGGCGAGTTCGAGCTCAGTGCGGAAGCCGTCGTCGTCACGTCAGGCGGGATCGGCGGGAACTTCGACCTCGTGCGGCGGCACTGGCCGAAGCGGATGGGGGCGGCGCCGAAGCGGCTGATCTCGGGGGTGCCGGCGCATGTGGACGGCCGGATGCTCGGGATCGCCGAGGAGGCCGGGGCGAACCTCATCAACCGCGACCGGATGTGGCACTACACCGAGGGCATCGAGAACTGGGACCCGATCTGGCCCCACCACGGGATCCGGATCCTCCCCGGGCCCTCGTCGCTGTGGCTCGACGCCACCGGGAAGCGGCTGCCGGCGCCCCTGTTCCCCGGGTTCGACACCCTCGGGACGCTCGAGCACATCATGACGACGGGCCACGAGTACACGTGGTTCGTGCTCACCCAGAAGATCCTCGAGAAGGAGTTCGCGCTCTCCGGTTCCGAGCAGAACCCTGACCTGACGGGGAAGGACGTCAAGCTGCTGCTCAAGCGGGTGCTGCCGGGCGCGCCGGGTCCGGTGGAGGCGTTCAAGAAGCACGGTGCGGACTTCGCGGTCGCGGCCACGCTGCCGGAGCTGGTCGCGAAGATGAACGGCATCACCGGCGAGGGCCTGCTGGACTACGAGACGGTGCGGTCGGCGGTCGCGGCGCGGGACGCCGAGATGGACAACAAGTTCACGAAGGACCTGCAGGTCACCGCGTTGCGGGGAGCGAGGAACTACCGGGGCGACAAGCTCATCCGGGTCGCGTCCCCGCACAAGCTGCTGGATCCGAAGGCCGGGCCGCTCATCGGGGTGCGGCTGAACCTGTTGACGCGGAAGACCTTGGGCGGCTTGCAGACGGATCTGGACGGGCGGGTGCTGCGGGCGGACGGCTCGCCGCTGCCGGGGCTGTACGCGGCGGGCGAGGCGGCCGGGTTCGGCGGGGGCGGGATGCACGGGTACCGGTCGCTGGAGGGCACGTTCCTGGGCGGTTGCCTGTTCTCGGGAAGGCAGGCCGCGCGCGGCGTCGCTCGAACGTGACAGTGTGTGCCGGTTCGTCCCGGGCATGCCGGTTGTGATGTGGCAGTGGAGGTCTAAGGTGGTCGATAAGCGGCCTTCCTCACCCGCGAAACCGAGCACTCCTCGCCTACCGGGCGTGGTCCGCTAGCATCCAAGGTTCTGCGGGCGCCAGCCTTACCGCTCCTCAGCGGCGCTCGCCGAAGCCGATCGCAGGCCGCACGCCGCGGATCGGCACCTCACAACTCGTGGATGGTTGAGCATGAGCGACTTTCAGCACCCTGCCCCGCGCCACCAGGCCGGTCCCCCAGCAGGCCCGCCGATGCGTCCCGCTGCAGGACCACCGCCGGGACCCCCTGCGGGGCCGCCGATGGGTCCGCCGGCGGGCCCGCCTATGCGCCCGCCGATGGGTCAGCCCGCCGGCCCGCCCCCGGGCCGGCCTTCCGGGCCCCCTCCGGGCCAGCCTCCTGGACGCGCGCAGGTCAGTCCGCCCGTCGGACCGCCTTCGGTCGCGGGCGGCGGCAACATGGGCCGCGCGTCCGTGGTCAGTGCCGCCAAGCCCAAGGCCGTCACCGGTCCGGCGAAGCGGGGCCGCAAGAAGAAGCGGATGTCCAAGCGCCGCCGCCGCGTCTACGCGGCGCTCATCATGGCCTGCCTGATGGTGCTCGGCACGCTCACCGTGGCCGGGGCGTGGTTCTTCAACGACGTCCCGCCCCCCGAGGACCTCGTGTTCGGCGAGTCCACGACGTTCACGATGGCGGGCAGCGAGACCCCGATCGCCGGCTACGGCGAGTTCACGCGCAAGCTCGTCGACTCGTACGATCAGCTGCCGGATTCGGTCACGTGGTCGCTGCTGGCCCTGGAGGACAAGGACTACTTCGAGCACGAGGGCGTCGACTACAAGGGCACCATGCGCGCCCTGGTCAACAACGTCACGGGCGGCGACACGCAGGGCGCCTCGACCATCAGCCAGCAGTACGCGGGCATGGTCTCGGACATCCGCGGCGACATCTCCTACGGCCGCAAGGCCAGGGAGGCCGTGATGGCCATGAAGCTCGAGCAGGACAACTCCAAGGAGACGATCCTCCTCCACTACCTGAACCTCAACTTCTACGGCCGCGGCGCCTACGGCATCGAGGCCGCCTCCGAGGTCTGGTTCAACAAGAAGGTCGAGGACCTCAGCTGGGGCGAGGGCATGATGCTGGTCATGCAGGTCAAGGCCGGCGACGGCTCGTTCGACCCGCGCATCGCCGAAGAGGGGAGCACTGCCCCGGCGGATCGCTGGACCCACGGCATGAACACGCTGCTCTCCATGACCGACAAGCTCGACGATGAGCAGCTGGCCGAGGTCCAGGCGGCTCTCGACGCCGGGATGCCCGAGACGCTAGAAGCCCTGCAGAACCCCGGCACGTGGGGCCACGACACCCCCACCGGCTTCATCACGAACCCGACCGACGGCTACATCTGGGACGAGCTGGAGAGCCGCTACGGCCTCACGCAGGACAAGTTCTACGGCGAGAAGGAGGGCACCGGCGGCTACACCGTCGAGCTGACCCTCGACCCGGAGATCCAGGCCCAGGCCGAGCTGACCGCCGGTCGAGGCGACCTCAAACGGAAGACGAACGAGGCGGGCGAGTACGTCGACGACGACGACAAACCGGTCTCCGAGGAGAACAGGGCCGCTGCCGCCGAGTACGTGAACGAGGACGGCTACTTCGAGTTCGAGAACGACAACGACCAGGCGGCGCTGGAGGAGTACAACGAGTCGATGGCCAGCGCGGTCGTCGCCGTGGAGCCGGGCACCGGCCGGGTGCTGGGCTACTACGGCGGCCAGAACGGCCTCGGCATCGACAAGGCCGGCCTGGAGAACCCGCACCCGCCGTCGTCCACGTTCAAGATGATCACGGCGGCGACGGCGATCGAGAACGGCGCGTCGATCGACTCGTGGTGGAACGCGCAGTCGCCGCGCGAGTTCGACTCGCTGGAGGGGTTCGAGGACCCGACGATCTCGAACTCGGGGTCGAACACGAACGGCGCCGACCACATGACCCTCACCGAGGCGGTGCGGCAGTCAAAGAACACCCCGATGTACGCGATCGCCGAGAAGTGGGGCGCGACCGACATCGTGGCGACCGCGGTCGACATGGGCGTGCGGCAGCTGACCCAGACCGAGGACGGCAAGGAGGTCACGTACCGGTTCTACCGCGCTGAGGACGGGACCATCACGTACTCGCGGCACGGCATCATCGAGAACGAGGACGGATCGTTCGTCGTTGATGAGAAGACCGGCAACATCGACATCGACGCGTCGCTGGACGGCTACGAGGACGACGGGACGCCGATCCGGACCGAGCTCGACCTGGAGTCGAAGAACTCGCCGTTCTACTACCACGTGAGCTTCGGCCAGTACCCGACCTCGGTGGCGTTCATGGCCAGTGTGTACGCGACGATCGCGGCCGACGGGATGTACAACGAGACCCACTATGTGGAGGCGGTGTACGACCGCGACGGCAACCCGGTCCCGGAGCAGCGGGGCCTGGAGTCCTACCCGGCGCTCGACTCGAGCGTCGCGCGGAACCTGCAGTGGGTGGGTTCGACGATCACCGGTGAGGGCGAGGAGATCGACGGCGACCGCCCGCTCACCGGCAAGACCGGTACGTGGCAGGCGGGCGACGACTACGGGGACGACGCGAACGCGCACACCTGGTACGTGGGCGCGATCCCGCAGCTGAGCATCGCCGCATGGGTGGGCAATGCGACCGCGGAGTCGGCGCCGCTGCTGAACAAGGACGGCGGTACCGACGGGGTCTACGGTTCGAAGCTGAGTTATCCGGTGTGGATCCAGTTCATGAACGGCGCGATCGAGGCCGAGGGCTACGAGGTGAAGGCCTGGAGCGACGCCTCGCATCAGGGCAGTCCGATCGTGGACGACATCTTGAACGCCGAGGGCAAGATCGACGCCAGCAGCCCGTACTGCGCGCTGAACGCGGGTGATCCGAAGTGCGTGGCGGCGGCGCCGCCGCCGGGTCAGACGTGCGATCCGATGTCGGAGTTCCTCGGGCTGTGCGAGCCGGGCGGGAACAACGGCGGCGGTAACGGAGGCGGCAACGGGGGCGGTCGCGGCGACGACGACTGATCCCTGACGTGAGGAGGGCCCGGCGGGATTCCCGCCGGGCCCTTTCGCGTTGCGGCGCAGGTCAGGCGAAGGCGTGGCCCTCGCCGCGGTAGGTCGGGACCTCGGTGACGATCTCGCCGCCGCGCACGAGGTGGATGGTGTTGACGCGTTCGGCGAGTTCGCCGGCTTTGGCGTGGCGCATCCAGACCCGGTCGCCGATGGCGAGGCCGTCGGCGGCGCGGCCTTTGAGGGGGGTCTGGACTTCGCCGGCGCCTTCGGTCTTGGAGAAGCGCATGCCGGCGGGGAAGGTCGGTTTCGGGAGGCGGTCGGGGCCGGGCACGCCGGAGGCGACCCAGCCGCCGCCGAGGGCGGTGACGATGCCGGGGCGGGGGCGCCGGACCACAGGCAGGGCGAAGAACGCGGCGGGGATGGGGCGGATCGAGCGGTAGCCGTCGAAGAGCGCGGGCGAGTAGAGGCCCGATCCGGCGGCGATCTCGGTGACCGAAGGGTCGGCGGCGGTCGAGATGACCGAGCCGGTGCCGCCGCCGTTGACGAATTCGAGGTCGGCGACGCTGCGCACGGCGGCCACGGCCTCGGCGCGGCGCTCGGCCAGTTCGAGGCGGGAGACGCGCTGCATGAGCCGCACCAGCGGGTATTTGAGGGCGGCGGCGGAGTAGGCGTCTTGGACGCCGGCGATCTGCCCTTCGTAGCCCATGATGCCGACGAGGTCGACGCCCGGGCGCTTGTCGATCTCGTGGGCCATGTCGAGGGCGTGTTCGGGGGTGCGGACCGGGGAGCGGTGCGCCCCTATGTGGATGCGGCCGCCGAGCAGCTCGAGCGAGACGTCGAGTTCGAGGCAGAGGCGCAGGGGCCGGGAGGGGTCGGGTTCGACGTGGCGGCGGAGGAAGTCGAGGTGCTCGACCGAGTCGACCATGAGGGTGATGCGGCGGGCGAGCTCGTCGTCGGCGGCGAGGGTGCGCAGCGCGTCGGTGTCGGCGGTCGGGTAGGCGACGACGATGTCCTCGAACTCCCGGGCGAGCCAGATCGCCTCGGGGAGGGTGAAGCCGAGGATGCCCTTGAATCCGGGCTGGGCGAGGGCGCGGCGCATGAGGGCGCGGCAGCGCAGGGACTTGCTGGCGAGTCGCAGGGGTTTGCCGATGGCGTTGCGGCGCAGGATGGCCGCGTTGGTGTCGAAGGCGTTGAGGTCGACGACCGCGAACGGCGGCTGGAGTCCGGCGGTCGCGCGGCCGAGTTCGGCGAACCGGTGTTCGAGCGCGGCGGGGACATCGACCCCGGTAACTCGCTGGTAGCCCATCCGACTTCCCTTCCGCAGCGTAATTGGGGTTAGATGAAAGCTACCGTGAAGTTCGCCTCACATTCAACCGGAGTAGCTATGGGAGCTGCCGTGGGATCCTCGATCTGGCAGAACTGGTCGGGCACCGAGAACGCCGACCCCGCCCGCACCGTCAGGCCCGCTGGCGTCGGGGAGCTGGCCGCTGCCGTGACGGCGGCGGCTTCGGACGGTTTGCGCGTGAAGGCGGTCGGGGCCGGCCACTCGTTCAGCGGGATCGCGGTCGCGGACGGCGTGCAGGTCGACATGCGCGGTCTTGACCAGGTGGTCGCGGTGGACCCGCGGTCGGGTCTGGTGACTGTGGAGGCGGGGATGCCGCTGTGGCGGTTGAACCAGGTCCTGGACGCGCACGGGCTGGCGCTGGAGAACATGGGCGACATCGACCGGCAGACGATCTCGGGAGCGATCTCGACGGGGACGCACGGGACCGGGGACCGGTACCGCGGATTCGCGTGGCAGGTCAAGGGGTTGAAGCTGGTCCTCGCCGACGGCTCGATCGTACAATGTACGGAGTTCGAGCGGCCGGAGTTGTTCGCGGCGGCGCGGCTGGGCCTCGGCGCGGTCGGGGTGATCGCGGAGGTCACGCTGCAGTGCGTCCCGGCGTTCCGGCTGAAGGCGGTCGAGCGGCCCGAGCGGCTCGACGCCGTGCTGGACGGCCTCGACGAGCTCGTGTCCGAGAACGACCACTTCGAGTTCTACTGGTTCCCGCACACCGCGCGGACCCTCACGAAGCTGAACAACCGGTACGCGATGTCCGAGCAGAGCCGCGCGCCGAGCCGCCTGTCGTACTGGTGGAGCGAGGCGTTCACCGAGAACACCCTGTTCGAGGCCAGCAACCGGGTGGGGGCGCGGTTCCCGGGGATGGTGCCGGGCCTGAACCGCCTGGCCGGGCGGGTGTGGAGCGCCCGGGAGTACACGGACGTGTCGCACCGGGTCTTCGCCTCGCCGCGGTCGGTGGTGTTCCGGGAGATGGAGTACGCGATGCCGCGCGAGGCGCTGCCGGGGGTGCTGCGGGAGCTGCAGGCGATGGTGGAGCGGGAGCGCCACCTCGTGTCGTTCCCGGTCGAGGTGCGGTTCGCGGCCGCCGACGACATCTGGCTCTCGACCGCGCAGGGCCGGCGCACCGCGTACGTGGCGGTGCACCAGTACCACCGGCACGACCACGTGCCGTACTTCAAGGACTGCGCCGCGATCTTCGACGCCGCGGACGGGCGGCCGCACTGGGGCAAGATGCACTCGCTCGACGCCGAGCGCCTGGGCGACCTGTACGAGCACTTCGACGACTTCCTCGCGGTGCGCAAGGAGGTCGACCCCGACCGCCGCTTCTCGAACCCGTACCTGGAGCGGGTCCTCGGCGACTGAGCACAGTGCCCCGGCCCGCGGGCCGGGGCGTTCGCTCAGCAGGCGCTCTTGGTCATGAGGCTTTCCGCCTCGTCGTTGAAGCCGACCTCTTGGAAGTTCTGGATCGGCTGGTAGGCGTGGATGCAGAACGCGTCGCCCTGGGCGCCGTCGTCGGCGTAGACCATGATCGCGTAGCCGGTGCGGTTGAGCGCGGAGCTGATCTCGTTGTCGCCGTTCCAGCCCCCGATCTCGAAGATCTGGCCGGTGCCGCTGGGCTGCCAGTTCACCCACTTGTCACCGCCGTAGCCGGCGTCCTCCCACATGCAGACGTGGTCGGCGTCGCAGGTCCCCGCCTCGGGGACCGGTTCGGCGGCGGCGGTTCCCACCGTGAAGACCGTGCCGGCGAGGATCGCGGCGCCGGCTGCCGCGAATCCGGTGCTGACCCGGCGGTTCCATGGTGCGGACATCGTTGTCTCCTTGTTCGGGCGATGTTGCGGCCGAAGACGATCCGTCACTTCTGGTGGCGATTCGGCGACGCAACGCGAACAAGGTTACGGTTTCGCCCGGGGACTCGGGCCGATATCGGGGAAGTTCCCCTGCGCGCGGTTGTCGGGGGCGTGGGTTACCTTTTGGCCGTGGCAGAGGTGCGGTACCGAAAACTCGATGCATTGACCGACGACGAGGTCTACGCGGCGTACGAGCCGCCCGCCGACGATTGGCTGCGGGTCAATTTCGTCTCCAGCGCCGACGGCGCGGCGACCCTGGAAGGGCTCTCCGGTCCACTTTCGGGTGAAGAGGACAAGCGCGTGTTCAAGGTCCTGCGGGCGCGCTGCGACGTGCTCCTCGCCGGATCGGGCACCGTCGCCGCCGAAGGGTACGGGCCGCTGGTCCTCTCCCCCGACCGGATGGCCTGGCGCCGGGCGCACGGCCTGCCGGAGGTGCCGGTCATGGCCGTCGCCTCCCGGACCCTGGCCGACCTCGACCCGGCCGCGGGGATCTTCACCGAAGCGCCGCGCCGCGCGATCGTCATCGTCCCCACCGACCTCCCCGAGGCGCAGGTCGCGCCGTTCCGGGAGGTCGCCGACGTGATCGCCACCGGCACCGGCGCGGTCGACTACGCCGCCGCGGTCGACGCGCTGCGCGAACGAGGCCTGCGCCAGATCCTGTGCGAGGGCGGGCCCCGCGTCTTCGGCGACCTCATCGCCGCCGACCTCGCCGACGAACTCGACCTGACGCTCTCGCCGCTGCTGGCCGGGGCCGGTTCCATCCGCATCGCCGAAGGCACCGCCAGCGACGCGGCCCGGCCCCTGGAGCTGCGACACGTCCTCGAAGCCGGGGGGAACCTCATCCTGCGGTATCTGCGAGACTCGACCGATGAGTGAATCGGTGGGCCGCGTGCTCGGCACAGAGGACGCGACGCCCCTGTCGTTCTGGGTCGGCGTCGGACCGGAGGCGTACGCCCAGCTCGACGACGTGCTCACCACCGAACGCCAGGTGCCCGGGGTCGGCACGGTCCGCATCTCCGGCGTCGTCACCTCCGTGCGCTCGCGCCACGAAGGCGCCCAGTTCGACTCGGACGTCTTCGACATCGCCGGGGGCCTGCTCCCCGCGCAGGTGCAGGAGGCCGCCGAGGTCACCGTGACCCGCGTCGAACCCGAGGTGTTCGTGCCGCCGCGCCCCGGCGCCGAGGTGCAGCGCGCCACCGGCGAGGACCGCGACCGGGCCCTGTACTTCGACGGCATGGCCCGCCAAGTGCCCCTGGGGTTCTCGCGCGACGGCCAGCCGGTGTTCCTCAACCCCGACTTCCTCGACGGCACGCGGGGCGCGCACGTCTCCATCTCCGGCATCTCCGGCGTCGCCACCAAGACCTCGTTCGCGACCTGGATGCTCTACTCGCTCCTGCACTCCGGCGCGCTCGGCGCCGAGGCCGCGAACACCAAGGCGCTCATCTTCAACGTCAAGGGCGAGGACCTGCTGCTCCTCGACCACGACAACACGAAGATCGACGAGAGCGTGCGCGACTCCTACCGCCGCCTCGGCATGGAGCCCGGCGCGTTCAAGTCCGTGGAAGTGCTCGCGCCCCCGCGCGAAGGCGACTCCAACGGCGTCCCGGACGTGGCGTGCCGGTCCACCGGCGTGGACGCGTTCTACTGGACCCTCGCCGAGTTCTGCCAGCTCAGCCTCCTGCCGTTCGTGTTCGCCGACGGCGACGACGACCGCCAGCAGTACACGATGGTCGTCCACCAGGTCGCCGCGCGGCTGCGCAAAGAGGCCCGCCCCAAGGACAACGGCGCGATCAGCGTCGACGGGCAGCTGCTCACCAGCTACCGCGACCTCGTCGACCTCGTCTGCGAGCGCCTCTCCGACGACGAGACCCGCACCGAGTGGGCCGGGTCCGCGATCGGCCTGGGCACCGTGAACGCGTTCATCCGCCGCCTCATCGCCTCCGGGCGCGACATCGGGCGGCTCATCCGAGGCGACCTGCCGCCCAAGGGCGCCGTGCTCACCTCGGACGCCCAGGTCACCGTCGTGGACCTGCACAACCTGCCCGACCGGGCGCAGCGCTTCGTCGTCGGCGTCGTGCTCCGCACCGAGTTCGAGCGCAAGGAGAAGGCCGGCACCGCCCGCCCGCTCCAGTTCGTCGTCCTCGACGAGCTCAACAAGTACGCGCCGCGCGAGGGCACCAGCCCCATCAAGGACATCCTGCTCGACATCGCCGAACGCGGGCGCTCCCTCGGGGTCATCCTCATCGGCGCCCAGCAGACCGCGTCCGAAGTGGAGCGCCGGATCGCCTCCAACTCCGCGATCCGCGTCGTCGGCCGGCTCGACGCCGCCGAGGCCACCCGCCCCGAGTACGGGTTCCTCACGCAGGCTCAGCGCATGCGGGTGCTCATGGCCAAGCCCGGCACCATGTTCGTGGCGCAGCCCGAACTCCCGGTCCCGCTCGTGGTGAACTTCCCGTTCCCCGCCTGGGCCACCCGCCCCTCCGAGGCCGGGTCCGCCCCGGCCGCCACCGCGCGGTCCGGCCGTGCGCTCTCGCCCACCGCGAAGGTCGACCCGTTCGACCTCGCCGGGGACGACGAAGACGACATCCCGTTCTAGATTCGGGCCCACAGCACCGACTTTCAGAGGTACAGAGGAGCAGGCCTTGCGGATTCTCCATACGTCCGACTGGCACGTCGGCGTCACCATGAAGGGCCGCTCGCGCCTCGACGAGCAGCGCGCCGTCTTCAAGCAGATGGTCGACGTCGCGCGCGAAGAACGCGTCGACCTGGTGATCGTCGCCGGGGACCTCTTCGACACCGCCTCGCCCTCGGCCGAGTCGCAGCGGCTCCTCTTCTCGGCCCTATCCGCACTGCGCGGCACCGGCGCCGAGGTCGTCGTCATCGCCGGGAACCACGACAACGGCAAGGCCCTCGAAGCCCTCCGGCACTGGGCCCACGCCGCCGGCATCCACCTGCGCGGCTCGCTCGGCAAGGCCGCCGACCACCTCATCACCGGCGAGACCGAGAGCGGCGAGCCCTGGCGCTGCGCCGCCCTCCCGTTCATCGCCCAGCGGCACGCCGTGCGCGCCGCCGAGCTGTTCGAGCTCGGCGCGGCCGGCGCCGAGGCGAACTACTCCGACCACCTGCGCCGCCTCGTCTCCGCGCTCACGCACGACTTCACCGCCGACACCGTGAACCTCTTCACCGGGCACCTCACCGTCGTCGGCGGCAAGGTGGGCGGCGGCGAACGCGAGGTCCACACCGTGGCCGACTACGCCGTCCCCGCCGCGATCTTCCCGCCCACCACCTCCTATGTGGCCCTGGGGCATCTGCACAAGGCCCAGGCGATCACCGGGCCCTGCCCGATCCGCTACTCCGGCGGGCCGCTCGCGGTCGACTTCGGCGAGGAGGACCACACGCCGAGCGTCGCCATCGTCGACGTCGCGCCGGGGGTCCCCGCCCGCGCGCGCACAGTGCCGCTGACGGCCGCCGTGCCGCTGCAGACCGTGCGCGGCACCCTCGAGAAGCTCGCGAAGGCCGAAGTGGACGAGCGGGCCTGGCTGCGGGTCTTCGTCACCGAGCCCGCCCGGGCCGGACTCCGCGGCGAGGTCGCCGACCTCTTCCCGCGCGCCGTCCAGATCCACATCGACCCGGTCATGCGCGCCGACGAGGCCAAACCGCGCGAACGCCGCTCCGGCCGCAGCCCGGGCGACCTCTTCGCCGCCTACCTCACCGAGCACCAGCACGACGACCCCGCCGTCACGAAGCTCTTCAGCCAGCTCTACGAAGACACCCAGACCGTCACCGAGGAGGCCTGATGCGGCCCATCCGACTGGACCTCCAGGGTTTCGGCTCGTACACCGGGTCCGAGACCTTCGACTTCACCGACGCGGAGTTCTTCGCGCTCACCGGGCCCACCGGCGCAGGAAAGTCCACCGTGCTCGACGCGATCTGCTTCGCGCTGTACGGCCGCACGCCGCGCTGGCCGAAGTCGGCCACGCAGAACTCCCTTGCCCCGTCCTCAGTGGAGGGTCGGGTGCGGCTGGTGTTCGGCGCGGCCGGGCAGCACTACGTGGCCACGCGCATCCTGCGGCGCGACCGCAACGGCAAGGTCAAGACCACCACGGCCGCCATGGAGCAGCTGCCCGACGGCGTGAACCCCGCCGAGGACACCGAGCTCGTCGAAGGCCTCGGCAAGGCCCTCGGCGGGAGTCCGAACGAGGTCAACGCCGCCGCCGAGCGGATCATCGGCCTCCCGTTCGAGCAGTTCACCAAGTGCGTGCTCCTGCCCCAAGGCGAGTTCGCGGAGTTCCTGCGCGCCTCCTCCGCCGACCGGCGGAACATCCTGGAGAACCTGCTCGGTCACAGCGTCTACCGCGGCATCCAGCAGCGCGCCCGCACCCGCTTCGTCGACGCCGACGCGAAGCGGCAGGCGTACGAGACGCAGCTGGCCGGGATCCCGCCGGTCACCGAGGAGCAGATCCGGCACGCCGCCGAGCGCGTCGAGCGCCTGGAGAAGCTCTCGGAGCCGGTGCGGGACAAGTCGAGCGCGCTCGACGGGCTCGCCGCCGCCGTCGAGGCCGCGCGGCGCCGGCTCGCCGAGGCCGAGGCGAACCTGGCCTCCCTCACATACATCAAGGAGCCGTCCGGGGTCGCCGACATCGCCGCGCAGGTCGCCGCCGCGACGGCCGCGGTGGTCGAGAAGGCGGCCGAGGTCGAGGCCACCGAGGCCGAGGACGAGCGGCTGCGGTCCGAACTGGACGGGCTCGACCTGGCGAAACTCGAGCGCGACCTCAAGGCCTGGGCCGAACTCGCCGAGACCGAGTCGAAGCTCAAGACCGGCCTCGAACTCACCGAGGAGCTGCGCGACCAGTTCGCCGAGGCGAAGGAGCTCGAAGAGGCCGCCTCGGAAGAGGTCGAGATCCAGCACGCGGCCCTCCACAAGGTCCGCATGGCCGAACTGGCCGGGACCCTCAGGGCGGGCTTGGAGATCGGCGACGAATGCCCCGTCTGCGACCGTCCCGTGGACCAGGTCCCCGAGCACGACCTGTCCGAGTCGATGCACCAGGCCGAAGAGGCCTCCCGCACGGCCACAGTGGAGTTCCGGGATGCGCAGGCCGCCGTCGTGGCGCTCCAGACGAAGCTCGAGAACTACGAGGAGCGGCTCACCGAGCTGCAGCTGGCCGAGCGGCGGCTGAAGAAGAAGCTCGAGAACGTCCCCGAACCGGCGGTGCTGCAGCAGCAGCGGTCCAACTCCGAGGAGGCCCGGCAGCAGCTCGCGGGCACCGGCGCCGCCCTCAAGGCCGCGCGGCGGGCGCTGCGCGAGGCCGAGAAGCGCAAGGGCGTCGCCGACGAGCGCCAGCAGCGGGCGTGGAAGGAGTTCCAGCACGCCCGCGACCAGGTGGCCGTGCTCGGCCCGCCCGCCGGTGGGGACGACCTGGCCGCGAGCTGGGCGCAGCTGGTCGCCTGGGCCGACGCCTCGCTCGAGCGCGCGGGCACTGAACGCGAGGCCGCCCGCACCGAGCTGGCGGGCCTCGACGGCCGCGCCCAGACGCTGCGCGGCGAGCTCCGGTTCGCCTTGGGCGAGTTCAACGTCGAGGTGCCGCGCAACGGCACCGGCGGCGACTACGTGGCCCGGCACGCGACCGCCGTCGAAGCGGCGCGCGCGGAGTCCACCTCGCTCACCGAGGCGCGGAAGCGGCGCATCGACCTCGACGCCGAGATGCGGCGCTTCGCGGGCGAAGCGCTGGTGGCCAAGGAGCTCGCCAGGCACCTGGACGCGCGCAAGTTCATGGAGTGGCTGCTCAGCGAGGCCCTCGACGAGCTCGTGGCGGGGGCCACGGTCATGCTCCACCAGATCACCGGCGGCCAGTACGACCTGGTCTACCGCGAGCAGGACTTCTGGGTGGTCGACCACCACGACGCCGACATGCCGCGCCCGGCGCGGAGCCTCTCGGGCGGCGAGACCTTCGCGGCCTCGCTCTCGCTGGCGCTCGCCTTGAGCGACCAGCTGGCGAGCCTGTCGCGGCACGGCGCGAGCCTGGAGTCGATCATTCTCGACGAGGGCTTCGGGACCCTGGACCCGGAAACACTCGACGCGGTCGCGACAACGCTGGAGGCGCTGACGCTCTCCGCCGGCCGCACGGTCGGACTCGTGACGCATGTGACCGAACTCGCAGAACGGGTGCCCGTGCGGTTCCGGGTCACCAAGGACGCCAAGGGGTCCCATGTGGAGAAGACCTGGACTTAGCCCAGGTCACGGGCTCTTGACGAATTCTTGACGCCCCTTCTGCGGTTCCGCGTGCCCGCGCTCTGGCAATCCCCCGAGGCCGGGAGTAATTTGAGTTCGTCGACCTCGTTCCGCCGCAACGACATGCCTGCCGTTCGCGCGTTGTCGGCGTGCACGCCGCCCGATACGGGCGCAATGTCCGGCTATGCCACAGGACACATGAAGGTCATTCACTCGAAGTTAAACTTGAATGTTCAAGTACTTATGCAGATATGACCACATTGCACCTCCGCGGCAGCCGCCGCAAGCTGATCACCGGAGCGGGCGCCGTGGGCGCCGGCGCCATCGCCGTGTTCGCCCTCGACGCCTGCAGCGCCGACGGCAGCGGCATGGGCGGCGAGGACGCCGCCGCCCAGACCGCGGACGTCCTCAGCCTCAAGGACTTCGACTCGGCCGCGGACATCTGGGACGCCATGCTCGACGGCAACCAGCGCTGGGCCGACGGCGGCGCCGTCCACCCCGACACCGACGTCGCGCTCCGCGAATCCCTCGCCGAGGGCCAGGAGCCCCGCGCCGCCGTCTTCACCTGCGTCGACTCCCGCGTCGCCCCCGAGTTCGTCTTCGACACCGGCATCGGCGACCTCATGGTCACCCGCACCGCCGGGAACGTCTACGACCCGCTCGTCTCCGAGTCCGTCTCCTACGGCCCCGCCGCCCTCGAGGCCCCGCTCCTGGTCGTCCTCGGGCACCAGAAGTGCGGCGCCGTCACCGCCGCCCACGAGGCCCTCCTCGCGGCCGAGGAGGGCACGGAGCTCGAGGAGCACGAGTACGCGCTTCCGGAGACCGTGGAGGCCCTCAGGGCCGCCTACGAGGCGTCCAAGGGCGAGTCCGGCGACCCCGTCGACGCGATGATCAAGGCGAACGTCCTCCTGACGGTGCAGGCGCTCAAGGAGCACCCGAACCTGGCCGAACTCGTCGCGGACGGCGAGCTCACCGTGGTCGGCGGCGTCTACTCCCTCGAGACCGGACTGGTCACCGAGGTTGCATAGGACGGTTGCATAGGACGGCCGCCTAGGACCGGCTCCCAGCGCGGGGCCCGTGGCGTCGACGGCGAGCAGTACGCTGGGCCGCAATCGTTCCCGAAAGCAGGTTGCGCCTTGCAGATCACCGTCGACGCCTGGGACCCGTCCTTCGCCGACAACCCCGAGTCGCCCTCGCGCGCGAACCAGGCGATCGTCAACGCGGGGGTCGAACTCGAACCCGCCGACTGGCGCCCGGTCGACGCGCCCGCCTCAGGGCCGCGCCGCATCGTCGTGGTCGACGGCGTCCGCCGCGTCGATGCCCGCGTCGAGCTGCTGGAGGACGGCGAGCGCTGGCCGGGCGTGTGCGTCTCCTGGGCGGCCGGAGCGGTCGCCTGCGACCTCGACGGCCAGGTCTCCACCGTCGCCGAGGCGGCCGTGGAGCGCGGCCTGTTCGCGGCGGTGAGCCCGGGCGTGGACTTCGGGTACTACCCGTACTGCGAGACCGCGTCGGCCGATCCGGGCGACCTCGTCAACGAGGCGCAGCAGAAGATGGCCGAGCTCGAGGCGAAGATGGCGTCGATGGTCGCCATGGACGCGCAGCTGTCGGTGCTCGACGGGCCGCTGCGCGGGCGCACCCGCCTCCCGAACTCGGTGGGCTACATCAAGAGCCACCACCGCTCCTACCTGCAGGGCGAGCTGAACGCGGTCGTGGAGCGGCTGCGGCCGGGCCAGCGCACCCCGGTCTTCCACCTCATGTCGGGCTGGCCGCGGTACACCTGGTACCTGCGGCTGCCGGGCACCTCGTCCCGGGGCTGGGCGGGCGTCGCGCGGCTCGAGGCCGCCGACGACCTGAGCGAGGAGGCGGCCATCGCGCTCGCCGACGCCACCGCGGCGGCCCTGCCGCCCCTGGGCTCCGCCGCGCACAAGGACGCGCGGGCCCCGCAGAACCTCACCCCGATCGCGGGGCTCGAACGGCGCCTGAAGCGCATGCTGGGCGACCCGCGCCTGCTGCTGCGGTCGGTGCGGGCGGCGTCCAGGGAGACGGACGACCGGCCGTGAGTCCGGCGGGACCCGTCTCGACCACACGGAGCAGTACGCGCTGACGGCGCTCAAGACGAGGCGCATTTGAAGGGCAGCCTGCTGTTCCTGTTCAACCGGTTGGAGGCGGCGCCGGCCGCGCCGTGATGCCGTGACGCATGGAGCAGCCCCGGCGCCGTCGCGCCGGGGCTGCTCTGCGGGTCAACGAACTCCGGGTCCGCTGGGATTCGAGTTTATGGGCGGATCAGTACCAGCCGTTGGACTCGCTGTGCGACCAGGCGCTGCACGGGCTGCCGTAGCGGCCGTCGATGTAGTCGAGGCCCCAGGCGATCTGGGTGGCCGGGTTGGTCTCCCAGTCGTCGCCGTTGGCGGCCATCTTGTCGCCGGGGAGGGACTGCGGGATGCCGTAGGCGCCGGAACCGGAGTTGTAGGCGCTCTCGTCCCAGCCGGACTCCTTGTCCCACAGGTTGACGAGGCAGCCGACCTCGTTCATGTCCCAGCCGGCCTCGAGGGTCATGGTGCAGCCGATGGCCTGGTTGCCGGAGTACTCGGAGCAGTCGGCGGCGATGTCGACGCTGCCGCCGCCGTCGTCCGAGGACTCGGTGGTCGCCTCTTCGACGGGTTCGGGCTCGGGCTCCGGCTCGGGGACCTCGGCGGGCTCGGTCTTCTCGGGCGGCTCGACCGCGGCGGCCTCCTTGACGGGGAGGATGCTCTCCATCGGGGCGACCTGGTCCCACTGGTACTGGGCGTCGCCGGCGTCGGCGACGATCTCGGCGGCGAGGAGCTCCTCGCCGGTCGGGTCGTCGGTGCCGATGATGGCGGCGCTCGCGCTGCTGGCGGAGCCGACGGCGAACAGGACTGCGGCAGCGGACACGAGGACGCGTTTGCGGGCGGGGTGCCGCTCGGGGTCTTCGGCTCGGTGCCGCGCACGGGAGGTCTGCATGCGGGTGAACATCGGGGCAACCCTAGGGGTCCGAAACCGAGACGCCGTACCCCTCGGTAATCACGCCAATACGGCACATCTCCACATGCGAGCGAAGCTATCGGGTGCCCGTATCGCCGGATAGCGCCGGTATCGCGCCGGATGTCGGCGACCTCCTGGGACCCGAGTGCCGGGCCTCCCCCGAACGGCCCATTGACACCGCTACGCCTCGGCAGACCTTCTTCGACGCGGGTCTACTGAGATCAATGTCATAAACCACCGCTAACACGCCCGTATTGCCCGGAAAACGTGGAACCGGCCCCGCCGTGAGGCGGGGCCGGTTCGCGTTTCGTGCGGTGCCTACTTGGTCGGCTCCGGGTCGGGAGTGGCGGACGCGGCCGGTTCCGGGCTGGTCTCCAGCTCCGAAGGCGTCTCCCCCGCGGTCGGCGCCGGGCCTTCGGACGGGAGCTCGGTCGCGACGCCCTCCTCGGCAGTGGGCGCTTCGCCCGCCGGCATCGTCGCGGCGTCCTGCGAGGCGCAGAGCGGGTACTGGTAGCCCAGGTTCTGCTCCATGGCCGTGCCCTCGTCCTCGTACCGGTAGTCGTCCTCGGACGGCGTCGCGAACGGGTTGCCGGGCGTGGACTCGCAGAGCGTCGGGTCGCCGAGGTAGATCGGGTTGCCGTCCTGGTCGAACAGGTACACGCCGGTGAGCGGGTTGCCGTTCTCGTCGTAGACGTAGAGGTCGCTGATGTAGCCGTACCCGGACCCGTCGTCGACGTACTGGGTCTCGACGTACCGCGTCGGGATCGCGCCCGTGAGGATCCAGGAGAACTGGTAGCCCGCCAGTGCGACGATCGCGATGCCGCCGGCGATCATCCAGCGGCGGCGGCGTCCCCGCCAGTCCATGGACTTGGCGCCCAGGCGCATCGAGGCCCACACGCTGACCAGCAGCACGGCGACCACGAGCAGCAGGCCGGGGAGCGATCCGATGATCGAGTACCCGGTGACGCCGAACTGGGCGGACGCGAGCCAGTAGACGAAGAGGGCCGCGACGATCGCGCCGCGCAGCACCCACCAGCCGGGGCGGAGGCGTTCGCGCAGTTCGGCGGCGTCGGCGTGGCCGGTGCTCACCGCGTACTTGTCGGCGGCGCCCTTCACCCTGGCGAGCGCCGGGGCGGCGGTGTCGGAGAACTTGCGGCGCATGCGGATCGCGACCGGCTCCTTCTCGACCTCGGCGGTGTCGCGGAGTTCGCGGGCGTAGGCCTCGGGGCTGCCGAGGAGGTCGCGGAGCGCCGCGCCCGGTTCGAGGTCCGCGGCCACTTCCGACAGGTGCGTGTCCAGTTCGGACATCAGGTCCTGCCGGATGTGGGCGGGCAGGTCGTTCAGGTGCCGCTCGACCGCGGCCAGGTAGGACGCGATCTCCGTGGACCGGTCGGGTGTGGTCGTCATGGTGCTGCCCTTCGTGAAGCCGCGGTTGTCAGTGGTGCGTCGCTCATGATGTGTAGACCGCTCGCGAGGGCGGCACCGTTGCATGGTCTTCCTGGAAGGCCTCCAGGGCGGGGCTGTAGCCGAGGACGGCGACGGCGAGCCGGTCGGGGCTGCCGAGGCGGTGCTCGAGGGTCTCGCCGGGCCGCAGGTCCGAGGCGACGTCGGCGAGGTGGGCCCGCAGTCCGGCGGCGAGGTCCTCGCGGATCTCCTCGAGCAGGGCCGCGAGGTGGTGCTCGACCGAGGCGCGGTAGGCGGCGGTCACGTCGGTCTGCGCGGGGGTGTCGGTCATGGTCAGCCTTTCGTGGGCACGTCGAACAGCACTCGCATCTTGGCGCTCACGTCCTCCCAGGCCTCGCGCGCCTGGCGGAGGTACTTCCGGCCGGGTTCGGTGAGCGAGTAGTACTTGCGGTGCGGCCCCGACTCGCTCGGCTGCACGTAGGTGGACAGGTAGCCCGCCCGGTAGAGCCGCCGGAGCGTGCCGTAGACCGAGGCGTCGCCGAGCTCGTCGAAGCCCGCGGCGCGGAGCCGGTTGAGGATCTCGTACCCGTACCCGTCCTGGCGGTCGAGCACGCGCAGCACGATGATGTCGAGCAGGCCCTTGAGCAGTTGCGATCTGTCCACGCTATCCACAGTACCATGCAATGCACAGTAGTGGACGCGCGCAAACGCGAACGGCCCCGTCGTCGCCGACGGGGCCGTTGCGCTTGCCGCGCTTAGAGTGTCGCGCGCGCCGCGCGCAGGCGCGCGAGGCTCACGTCCCTGCCCAGGAGCTCCATGGACTCGTACAGCGGGGGCGACACGGTCTTGCCGCTGATCGCCACCCGCACGGGCCCGAAGGCCTTGCGGGGCTTGAGGCCCATGCCGTCCACGAGGGCGGCCTTCAGGGCCTCCTCGATCGCCGCGGTCGTCCACTCGATGCCCTCGAGCGCCGCGATGGAGGCGTCGAGCACCTGCGCCGCGTCGTCCTTGAAGGTCTTCTTCGCGCTGTCCTCGTCGAGCTCGACCTCGGTGCCGCAGAACAGGAACCGCAGCATCGCCACGGCCTGCGAGAGGGTCGCGCACCGCTCCTGCACGAGCGGCACGGCCACGTCGAGCACATGCGACTGCGCCGCGGTGACCTCCGCGCCGAGCAGCCCCGCGTCCTGCAGGCGCGGCACCAGCATCCCGATCAGCTCGTCGGTGTCGACCGCGCGGAAGTGGTCCGAGCAGATCGCCTCGAACTTCTTCTCGTCGAACCTCGCCGGGTTCGACTTCACGTCGTGCAGGTCGAAGGCCTCCAGGAACTCCGCCACGGTGAACACGTCGCGGTCGCCCGAGATCGACCAGCCGAGGGTCGCCACGTAGTTGAGGACGCCCTCGGGGAGGTACCCGGCCTCCTTGTACTGCAGCAGGTTCGAGCGCGGGTCGCGCTTCGACATCTTCTTGCCGCGCTCGTCCACGATCAGCGGCAGGTGCGCGTACTCGGGCTCGGCGTCGGCGACGCCCAGCTCCACCAGCGCCCGCCACATGACGATCTGCCGCGGCGTCGAGGGCATGAGGTCCTCGCCGCGGGTGACCATGTTGACCTTCATGAGCGCGTCGTCCACCGGGTTGGTGAGCGTGTACAGCGGCGAGCCGTCGCCGCGCGCGATCACGTAGTCGGGCACCGTGCCGGCCGGGGTCGTGACCTCGCCGCGCACCGCGTCGCGGAACGTGATGTCCTCGTTCGGCATCCGCATCCGGTACACCGGGTTGCGGCCCTCGGCGCGGAAGGCGGCCTTCTGCTCCTCGGTGAGGTCGCGGTCGAAGTTGTCGTAGCCGAGCTTCGGGTCGCGCCCGGCGGCGCGGTGGCGGGCTTCGACCTCGTCGTTGGTGGAGAACGCCTCGTAGGCGTAGCCGCCGTCGAGGAGCCGCTTGATCACGTCGGCGTACACGTCCAGGCGCTGCGACTGCCGGTAGGGCGCGTACGGGCCGCCGATGTCGGGCCCCTCGTCCCAGGTCATGCCCAGCCACGAGAGCGCCTCGAGCAGCTGGTCGTACGACTCCTCGGAGTCGCGCGCGGCGTCGGTGTCCTCGATGCGGAACACGAACTCGCCGCCCTTGGCCCGGGCGTAGCCCCACGAGAACAGGCAGGTGCGCACCAGGCCCACGTGCGGGGTCCCGGTCGGGCTGGGGCAGAAGCGGGTGCGGACGTTACTCACTGGGAACCACCTTGTTGGACAGCGTGCCGATGCCGGCGATGGAAACGGAGACGGTCTCGCCGGCCTGGAGCGGGCCCACCCCGGCGGGCGTGCCGGTGAGCACCACGTCGCCCGGCAACAGGGTCATCACCTGCGAGATGTAGGCGACGATCGCGGCCGGGTCGAAGACCATGTCCTTGGTCGAGCCGAGCTGGCGCACTTCGCCGTTGACCTCGCAGCGGACCTCGGCGTCGGCCATGTCGACCTCGGGGCTGGTCTCGATCCACGGCCCGATCGGGCAGAACGAGTCGAAGCCCTTGGCGCGCGTGAACTGCACGTCCTGGCGCTGGATGTCGCGGGCGGTCACGTCGTTGGCGCACGTGTAGCCGTAGATCGCGCTCTTGGCGGCCTCGCGGTCGAGGCCGCGGGCCCCGTGCAGGCCGATGACGACGGCGAGCTCGGCCTCGTGCTCGACCTGGTCGGCCACGGCCGGGAGCCGGATGGCCTCGCTGGGGCCGATCACCGAGGTGGAGGGCTTGAGGAAGATCAAGGGCTCCTTGGGCACCTCGTTGCCCAGCTCGGCGGCGTGGTCGGTGTAGTTGCGCCCGATGCACACCACCTTGGAGGGGAGGATCGGGGCGAGCAGCCGCACGTCCTCGAGCGCCCAGCGCTGGCCGGTGAGCTTGATCTGCGCGAACGGGTGGCCCTCGATCTCGGCGGCGGTGGCCCCGGGGCCCTCGCCTTCCAAGACGGCGAACGACATGCCGGACGGTTGAGCGATCCGCGCGATCCGCACAGTCGGCCCCTCTCTGAGACTGGTTCGAAACCTTGCGGCCTCAGCTTAGTTCGGGGGCGGAGCGGGATCGACGCACTATCGCGCGGAGCGCGATCGAGTCACGCAGTCGTGCGGAGCACGGCTGGTTGAGGCGGTCGCGCGGGGCGCGCTCGGATCATGCGGTCGCAGGGCGGCGGTACTGCAGCGCGCTAGCGGACGAGCAGGAAGATGCCGCCGATGAGGACGACGCCGACGAGCGCGCCGACGACGATGCCCATGCCGAGGCGGCGGACCGGCCCGAACAGGCCGATGAGGAAGCCGAGCACGCAGGTCAGCGGTGCGGCGACGAGCAGGGAGATGGCGGTGGCGCCGAAGCGCACCCGCATGGTCTCGCCGATGTCGCCGACGAGCACGAAGCCGAAGGCGAAGGCCGCGATCACGAGGATCACGAGGCCGAGGAAGAAACCGGACATGAACCGGCGGCGTCCGTACACGGCCGAATCCGCGGCCATGGCCGCCGCGCGGGCACGATCGGTCTGGTAGGAAGTCACACGTCAACTCTAGTACGGCCGCACCAGCGGCGCGGTCACGGCATTCCCCGCGGGCCGCGCCTGCGGGCAGGGCCCGCGCGCTGTCTCCTGTGGAGACCGCCGGGCGTGTTCGTCCCTGCGTCACGTCACTGTGACGCGCCGTGTCGAATACCCGTTGCGTCGGATTACGCGTGCAAGACTGCCGTATGCGTCGTTTGATCACACTGTTCGTACTGCTCGGGGCCCTGTTCATCGCGCAGGCGCCCGCCGGGGCGATCGACTCCAGCCTGCCGCAGACGTCCGCCTCGTTCAACGACCAGGTCTACAAGGTCGCCTACGACGGCGACATCGTCTACTCGGGCGGGGTCTTCACCCGCGCCCGCAACACCGACGGCGTGTTCGCGAACCGCACGTACCTGGCGGCCGTGAACTCGACCACGGGGGCGCTCCTGCCGTTCGCGCCGGTCCTGAACGGCGCGGTCCACGAGGTCAAGACCTCCAGGGACCACCTGTACATCGCCGGCAAGTTCACGCAGGTCGACGGGGTCGCCCGCTCGCGCGTGGCCCGGTTCTGGCTCGACACCGGGAAGCTCGACACGAGCTGGAACCCGAAGCCGTCGGCCAGCGTGTACTCGATCGAGCCGGTCGGCTCGACGGTCTACCTCGGCGGCACGTTCCAGTCGGTCGGCGGCTTCGCCCAGCCGACGCTCGCGGCCGTCAGCGCCGTCAACGGCTCGCCGGTCACCTCGTTCAAGCCCGCGGTCACCGAAGGCGCGGTGCGCGACCTCCAGTTCGGCCACGACCGCCTGTACGTCGCGGGCGCGTTCACGACGCTCGGCGGCGACAAGAAGTACGGGAAGCTCGGCGCGGTCAACCCGACCACGGGCGCGGTCGACACCACGTTCGTGTCCGGCGTGTTCGTCCTCACCCGCGAGGTCGAGGTCGCCGGGGACCGCGTGTACGCGGCGCTCGACGGGCGCGGCGGCGAGATCCGGGCGTTCACCCGCACCGGCTCGACCCTCTGGTACCAGGCGGTCGACGGCGGCATGCAGACCGTCGAGGTCTGGGGCAGCACCGTCATCGGCGGCGGCCACTTCGACAAGGCCTGCGTCTCCAACCACGCCGGCCCCTTGGGCCAGTGCGTGGACGGCGTGCGCGCCGAGCGCGGGAAGCTCCTCGCGGTCGACATGAACGGGAAGCTCCTGGACTGGGACCCGTCCGCGAACGGCGTCGTCGGCGCCTGGGACGCGACCGCGCACCCGTCGGGCACGAACCTGACGGTGGGCGGCTCGTTCACGACCTTCGGGGGCGGCACGCAGGAGCAGAAGCGCCTCGCGGTCTTCGACTAGCCCGCGACTGCAGTACTGCGAAGGGCCCGGCCTCCGCGAGCTTTCGCTGCGGGGGCCGGGCCCTTTTCACTCGCCTGCCGCACGATCGGCGCGGTGCAGGCGCGGTCCCGGTCTCGTGGACCGGGCCGTGTCAGTGCCGCGCGGCGCCGCTCATGGGGCGCCGCGCGATGCGGTAGGAGGTAACGACTTCCGCCGGTTGAGGCCGTACGCGAGGCCGTCGGCCAGCGCGTTCCAGGAGGCCTCGATGAGGTTGGGGGCGACGCCGACGGTGGTCCACTCGGACTCGCCGTCGCTCATGGAGACGAGGACGCGGGTGACCGCGTCGGTGCCCTTGGAGCCGGCGAGGATGCGGACCTTGAAGTCGGAGAGGGTGAGCTCGGCCAGGCGCGGGTGGCGGGCGGCCAGGGCGCTGCGCAGGGCGGCGTCGAGGGCGTTGACCGGGCCGTTGCCCTGGGCGGTGGCGATGACGCGTTCGCCGTCGACGTCGAGTCGGACGGTGGCCTCGGCGACGGTGACGGCGCTCGGGTCGTGGTCGACGATGACGCGGTAGGTGTCGAGTTTGAACGGCCGGGGCAGGCCGCCTTCGACCTCGTCGCGGACGAGCAGCTCGAAGGACGCGTCGGCGGCCTCGAAGGACCAGCCCTTGGACTCGAGTTCCTTGACGCGCTTGGTGATGCGGTCGAGTGCGGCCTTGTCGCCGGAGAGGTCGATGCCGAGTTCGCGGCCCTTGAGTTCGACGGAGGCGCGGCCGGCCATCTCGGTGACGAGGATGCGCATGTCGTTGCCGACGACGACGGGGTCGACGTGGTTGTACAGGGCGGGGTCGGCCTTGATGGCGGAGGCGTGGATGCCGGCCTTGTGCGCGAACGCGGCGTGCCCGGTGTAGGGGGCGTGCTCGTCGGGGGTCATGTTGGCGATCTCGGCGATCGCGTGGGAGATGCGGGTGAGCTGGGCGAGGCCGCCGTCGGGGAGGACCTTCATGCCGAGTTTGGTCTCGAGGTTCGCGATGACGCTGAACAGGTTGGCGTTGCCGGGGCGTTCGCCGTAGCCGTTGGCGGTGCCCTGGACGTGCATGACGCCGGCCTGGACGGCGGCGAGGGTGTTGGCGACGGCGCAGCCGGTGTCGTTCTGGGCGTGCATGCCCAGGCGTACGCGCTCGCGCGGGAGGACCGCTTCGAGGCGGGTGCGCAGATCGGTGACGACGGCGGTGATGTCGGAGGGGATGCTGCCGCCGTTGGTGTCGCAGAGGACGACCGCTTCGGCGCCGGCCTCGAGTGCGGTGCGCACCACGAGGGCGGCGTACTCGGGGTCCTGGCGGAAGCCGTCGAAGAAGTGCTCGCAGTCGATGAAGACCTGGCGGTCCTGCTCGCGGCCGGTGCGCACCGAGTCGGCGATCATCGCCAGGTTCTCTTCGGGGGTGGTCCTGAGGGCCTGCTCGACGTGGCGCATGTCGGATTTGGCGACGAGGCAGAGCACGGGGGCGCGCGAGTCGAGGAGGGCCTGGAAGCCGGGGTCCTCGGCGGCGCTCGAACCGGCGCGGCGGGTCATGCCGAAGGCGACGAGCTTAGCGTGCTTGAAGTTCAGCTCCTCGGCCGCGCGGGCGAAGAACTCCGTGTCCGAGGGGATCGCGCCGGGCCAGCCGCCCTCGATGTAGTCGACCCCGAGTTCGTCGAGGAGTTCGGCGACGGCGAGCTTGTCGGCGACGGAGTAGCGGAGGCCCTCCATCTGCGCGCCGTCACGGAGGGTGGTGTCGAAGACGTGGAAGTCGCCGCCGCTGTTCGCAGGTTCGCTGCCGTGGTGCGGATCTGGTTGCGTCACTTGGTGCTCCAGGTTTCTACTTTTTTGGCACGGCCGCTGCGGGGCCTACCTGAACGTTCGTTTGCCCTGAACGAAAAAGACCCCCTGCGGGCGGCAGGAGGTCTGGCGTTCGGCGGCGGCATCTAACGCCGATGCTCCGCGGAACGCCCGCAGCTAATCATGAGCTGGAAGGTCACGAAAAGTAGTATGCCACCGGCCGTGGACCCGAACCACCATTTCCCGAATCGTGGGATTCAGTGTGTCGTGACGGCTCCTCGTGTCGCACAGGGCCGTGCGCTTGCGCGCCTTGGCCTCTCACCAGTCCGATCGGAGCGCGCGGCGGCGCTGCCACCACAGGATGAGGGCCGCGCCGCCGGCGAGCGCCACGGCGCCCGCGCCCACCCCGATGCCGAGACCGGCGCCAGTGGTCGGGAGCGCCGGCTTCGGCGACTCGGACTCGGCGGGGACCGAGGGGCTCTCGCTCAACTCGGGGGGCGAGGGCGGCGTCGAGGGCGGGGGCGATGACGGCGGGTTGGACGGCGGCGGGGCGTCCGCGAACCTCCACTCCTGGAAGTGCCTGCTCGCGCTCGTCTCGGGCTTCACCGCGAGGACTTCGGCGCCCTCCTCCGCGTCGGAGCCGTCCTCGAGGCCGAGGAAGTAGCCGTCGGCGGTGATGAAGCGGAAGTCGCTGTGGGAGGGCAGGGGGTCGAAGACGAGCTTCCAGCCGATCGCGTCGGCGCAGTCGGTGAGGATCACGGGCGCGGTCTCGTCGCCGCCGGTCGTGTCGGCGCTCAGGCACCGGCCCGAGGCGTCATGGACGAGCTGGTACTGCCCGAGGTCCTGGAACGCCTCGACCGCCACGAGCCGCCACAGGTCGTGGTCGTTCGTCAGGCGGGCGCCGTTCGCGGACGCCGCGAGCGGCAAGCTCTCATGGTCCTTGAGAAAGACTTTGACCGGGCCCGCGGGCACGGTCTGGGCCTGTGCCGCGCCGCCGAAGGCGGTGGCGATCAAGCAGGCGGCGGCCGCAGTCGCGGCCGCTTGGAGCATCGGGGATTTCATCGCCGAATTAGATCAAATGAGACATATTCGCCTCAACCCACTCCGCAGTGCGTCTCCCGCATCACTATGCGTGACATGGAGTCAGCCGGTGGCAGGCGGCCCGACGCTCCCGCGGATCTCGCTCGCCGCGTCCCCCGCCGCACGCAACCGGTCCGCGGCATCGGTGAGCAGGTGCAGCGTCTCGTCCGAACGGTGCGCCGACAGCGCCTGCTGCAGCCCGATCGAACCGGCCAGGCACTCCCCCGCCGCGCTCACCATGTCCTCATAGGCGGCCACGCCCGCCTCGAGGCGCTCCACCATCCGGTCCAGGTTCGCGCCCATGCCGGCGCGCTTCACCTCCGGCGCGATCGCGATCGCCCCTTCGACGTCCTTGACGCCCAAGGCGAGCCGGTACAGCTCCTGCCCGGCCTTCGACGCCCCCGCGAGGATCGCCACCGCCTCGTCGTTCCCTTCGAGGCGCTTCGCCATCTGCTCGGCGGCGATCGACGCCCGCTCCAGCCGCTCATACGGATGCATCGCACGGCTGCCGCGGAACTTCGCCCGGATGCGCCCGCGCCGAATCGCCTCCGCCGTCTCGCCGAACAGCCCCCGCGCCTCCTTCGACAACTGCGCCCGGCCGTGCAGCTCGAGGGACTCGCGCTCAGCGGCAGGGATCGCGCGGGCCAGGCGCCGGTAGTCCAACCAGCGGACCACCGCCATCGCGGTCGAGAACCCCGCGATCGTCACCCAGACACCGTCCGGCGCACCGACACCGGCATAGGGCACGAAGAAGGCGCTGCCGGCGGCAGCGCCTCCCGCTGTAGTGGTCCAGGACTTGGCGGACGACAACCGGGAGCGCAGGCGCTTGTACGCGCGCTTGCGGTCCTTCGCGTCCACCGGGGGTCCCTTCAGGTCAGCTCTTCGCCTTGTCGGCCTCGGGCTCGGCCGTGCCCTCGTCGTTGCCCAGCGACGCGCGGATGTCCGCGAGGCGGGCGTTCGTGACCGACTCCTTCGACTCGATCGCCGGGCTCGCCTTACCGCCCGAGAGCTGCTCGCCCTCGAGCGACGCGCGGATCTGGTCCAGGCGCGAGGCGCCCGCCATGTCGCGCGTGGCGCGGTTGACCTCCAGGAGGCGACCCTCCACCGAGTTCGAGGCGAGCTCGGCGCGGCCCATGGCGTTGGAGTAGCGGCCCTCGATCTTGTCGCGGATCTCGTCGAAGTTCGGCACGTTGCCGGGGGCGGCGGTCTGCGACATCGACTCCAGCGAGGAGGCGATCGTCTCCTGCATCTTGGCCTGCTCGAGCTGGCCGAGCAGCTTCGTGCGCTCCTGCAGCTTCTGCTGCAGGATCATCTGGTTGTTCTCGACGGCCTTCTTGGCCTGGTCCGCAGCGGTGAGCGCCTGGTCGTGCATCACCTTCATGTCCTCGAGGGACTGCTCGGTGGAGACCAGCTGGCCGGCGAGGATCTCGGCGGTCGACTCGAACTGCTGCGCCTTCGCCTCGTCGCCGTCGGCACGGGCCTTGTCCGCCAGCACCAGGGCCTGGCGGGCCTGCGCCTGCAGACGCTCCACCTCGGACATCGAGCGGTTGAGCTTCATCTCCAGCTGGCGCTGGTTCCCGATCACGGACGCCGCCTGCCCCACCAGCGCCTGGTGCTGCTTCTGGGCTTCTTCAATCGCCTGCTGGATCTGGATCTTGGGGTCGGCATGCTCATCGATCTTCGCACCGAAGAGCGCCATCATGTATTTCCAGCCCTTGACGAACGGATTGGCCATTATCGGGGTCCTTCCGGTGCTCCTTGGCGAAGCTTGCGAGCCATCAATGAGTTCAGCAACGCCGACATGCCTCTAGTGTCGGACATCGGCGCCACATGCGTGGGACAGGGTGACGCCTCAATCGCCAAAACTACATCATCGGTGGTTTTCAGGCCGCCGCGCGGACCACCGAATCGGTCACCTCGCCACGCCGGTGCCGGGAGCGGACCTGCGCGATCGAAGCGGGCGCCGCCGAGAGCGCACGGCGCCGACGGGCGACCTCCTCCTGGACGTCGCTCAACGGCTCGGCCTTGTCGCGCGGCCGCGGCAGCACCGCGACCTGGCGGCCCTGCGCCAGCGCCTCGCGCCCCAGGGTCTCCGCCTCGCCGCGCTCGTGGACGGCGACCTCGCGCGAGACCTCCGCCAGCACCTCGGACAGGCGCACCTGGAGTGCCCCGCACACCGAGGCCAGCAGCTCGCTCGACGGTTCCTTGTGGCCCCGTTCGATCTCCGACAGGTAGCCCAGGCTCACATTGGCCTGCTTCGACACGTCCCGCAGCGTCCGCTTCTGCGCGCGGCGGCGGCGCCGCAGGGTCTCTCCCAGCAGTTCCCGCAACAACACCATGAGATTCTCCTCCGCGCCGCGATAGCTCACATGAGCTTAGGTGGGTCCCGCAAGCCTATCTCGTCCGGTTCGGCTCGCTCTTCTTCGTTTTGAATGCTTTCCAGAGGTAATCCATTCCCGTCGCCACCGTGAGGACGAGCGCAGCCCCCATCAGCCACGGGCCCACGGCGTCCAGCGGGGACGGCCACGGCCACAGGTACCAGGCCACGGCCGTGATCTGCAGGACCGTCTTGAGCTTCCCGCCCCGGTCGGCCGCGATCACCGTGCGCCGCAGCACCGCCATCCGCAACGCGGTGATCCCGAGTTCACGCAGAAGGATGACCACGGTCACCCACCACGCCAGGTGGTCGTAGTAGCTCAGCAGGATCAGCGAGGCGCCGATGAGGATCTTGTCGGCGATCGGGTCGGCGAGCTTCCCGAAATCCGTGACCAGGCCGCGCGAACGCGCCAGCCAGCCGTCCACGAAGTCCGTCGCCGAAATGAATACGAACAGCGCGCAGGCGGCCATCCGCCACCCCGAGTGCTCCATCCCCGAGAGGACCACGAACACCGCGAAGACCGGCACCAGGAAGATCCGGGCCACCGTCACCACGTTCGCGATGTTCCACGGCGAGACCGGCGGGTCCTCAGTGGTCACCAGGCCTCCTCGACGATCTCCGCCACGAGGTCGACACCGTGCGAGTCGATCACCTTCGCCGTCACGAAGTCGCCGGGCTCCAGGCCCTCGACCTCGCCCACGAGCGCGATCGTGCCGTCGACCTCCGGGGCCTGGTGGGCGCCGCGGCCGTCCACGCCGTCATCCTCCACGGACTCGACCAGGACCTTCATGACCTCGCCCACGCGCTCGGCGGCGCGCTGGCTCACGAGCTCGTCGACGAGCATGGAGACGCGGGTGTGGCGCTCGGAGACGGCGTCCTCGTCCACGTGGCCGTCGAGGTTCACCGCTTCGGTGCCGTCCTCGTCGGAGTAGGCGAAGACGCCGGTGGAGTCGAGGCGGGCCTCTTCGAGGAAGCCCATGAGCTCCTCGACGTCCTCCTCGGTCTCGCCGGGGAAGCCGACGATGACGTTGGTGCGGGCCCCGGCGAGCGGGTCGACGTCGCGGATCTGCTTGAGCAGCGCCAGGAAGTTCTCGGTGGAGCCGAAGCGGCGCATCCGTCGCAGCACCTTCGCGGAGGAGTGCTGGAACGACAGGTCGAAGTACGGCACGACCTTCTCGGTGCGCTGCATCGCCTCGATGAGGCTCGGCCGCAGCTCGGCGGGCTGCAGGTAGGAGAGGCGGATCCACTCGAGCCCAGCGATCGCGGACATGCCCTCCAGCAGGTGCTCCAGCGCCTGGGAGTCGGCGAGGTCCTTGCCGTAGGAGGTGGTGTTCTCGGAGACGAGGTTGAGCTCCTTGACGCCCTCGGAGGCGAGCCAGGCGGCCTCGGCAAGGATCTCCTCGGGGGTGCGGGAGACGAACGAGCCGCGGAAGGACGGGATCGCGCAGAAGGTGCAGCGGCGGTCGCAGCCGGAGGCGAGCTTGAGGTTCGCGACGGGGCCGTCGGTGAGGCGCTTGCGCACCACCGCGAGGTGCTGCGGGGCGCCGGCCCCGAGGGTCGCGGCGTCGGCCTGGGAGGCGCGGGAATGGCCGGGGACGACGGCGGCGGCGCTCTGGCGCGCGGCGGGGGCCAGCGGCAGGAGCTTGCGGCGGTCGGACGGCTGGTGGGACTCGACCGTGCGCCCGGCGAGGATGTCGTCGAGGCGGGCGGCCATGTCCGGGTAGTGGTCGAAGCCGAGCACGGCGTCGGCCTCGGGCAGGCTCTCGGCCAGCTCCCTGCCGTAGCGCTCGGCCATGCAGCCGGTCGCGACGACCTTGGCGCCGGTGGAGGAGGCGTCGAGGAGGACGTCGATGGACTCGGTCTTGGCCTGCTCGATGAAACCGCAGGTGTTGACCATGACGACGTCGGCGTTCTCGCCGTCGTCGCTGATGCGCCAACCGCCGGCGGCGAGGCGGGCGGCCAGCTCCTCGGAGTCGGTCTCGTTGCGGGCGCAGCCGAGGGTCAAGAGCGCGACGCTCTTGCCGGCTTCGCGTGCGGTCGATTCCTCGGAACGGGTCGAATGAGCTGCAGACACCAGGAAAGCGTACCTACCGGCGGGCCGCGAATGCCCCCGGCGGCGGGCCGGGCCACAGTGACCCTGGTCGGCGGGGTGACCGGCCTTACCCCAGACGCGTCGATCGACCGGTTATGAGTCGGTTACGGAGCGGACAATCCGGTCGTTTCAGTGCCCGTCTGCGCAGGGGCAACAGGGGATCGCCGCACGTGGTGGCCATACCTTAGGCTTGCGCTTATGTCCCCCAAAGACATCGCCCCAGCCCATCGCCGTGCCCGCGGTCCCCAGGCGATCCGCCGATCCGTGCTCGCGCTCTGCGCGGCCGTCGCGGTATCCGCTGTCGCCGCCTGCGGCGCCCCGCCCACCGGCACGCTCCATACGCGCGCCGGCTACACGCTCACCAGCAGCGAAGTCCCGGTCTCGGTGTGCCCCGAGGGGGACGCCTCGCGGTTCGCCGACGACGAGGGCCTGCTCATGGGCGCCCACTTCGCGCTCCGCGTCGAGTGCCTGGTCTCGTTCGAGGCCCTGCCCGAGGGCTTCCAGCTCGACTACCTGTTCGGCGAGAACCCGAACCTGTACTCGCCCCAGCCCGGGTACGAGTTCACGCTCGTCCAGTTCTCGCAGGAGCCGGGCGTCGAGGCGCCGTTCAACGCCGAGGCCGGGGAACTGGCCGCGACGCTGAAGATCGGCGACCACGCCTGGGACTTCGACGGCGAGGTGCCCGCCCCCGGCGAGGTCTTCCTCACGGTCGCCGAGAAGGACGCCCCGGTCACGCTCGAAGTGGTCGACGTCGAGCGCACCCAGACCATGGACCTGCGTGCGCGTACCCGCGACGGCCTCATCCAGGCGCTGTACACCGGCAGCACCGCGGCCGAGTCCGAGGTCGTCGAGGGCTCGGTGGACGGCTCCGCCACCCGCGGCAGCTACGAGTACAGCTTCGACGACTGGCGCTACCAGAGCCAGTTCTTCCTGTCCCGCGAGGTCTTCCAGCCCGGCGCGGGCTGGGTCGCCGAACCGGACCGGGCGCTGCTCACCGTCGAGTTCGGGTGGCTCCACTCGGCCAACGGCCTCGAATGGCCCCTCGACGTGAACGATGCGTTCAAGATCGCGGACGCCGAGGGCACCCTGACGCCGATCACGTCCGAACACGTGGACGAGGACCTGACCGACGCCGTCTGGCGCACGTTCACCCTCACGTACGACGTGCCCGCCGCCTCGCTCGACTACACGCTGAGCTTCCACCCCAAGGGACCGGTCAAGTGGCCCGCGGAGGACATCGACATGCCGATCAGCGGCGACAAGAACCACGAACTCGCCGTCAGCTTCGCCTAGCGACACGCCGAAGGGCCGGCCCGCTCCCGCGGACCGGCCCTTCGCTCGTCTTCAGCCCTGGAGCGAGGCGATGACACCGTCCAGCTCGTCGGGTTTCACCAGCACGTCGCGAGCCTTCGTCCCCTCCGAAGGGCCCACCACGCCTCGCGTCTCCATGAGGTCCATGAGCCGCCCGGCCTTCGCGAAGCCCACGCGCAGCTTGCGCTGCAGCATCGAGGTCGAACCGAACTGCGTGGTCACGACCTGCTCGATCGCCTGGATGAGCAGTTCGAGGTCGTCGCCGATGTCCGGGTCGATCTCGCGCGTCGAACCCGGCGTCGCGGTCACCTCCTCGATGAACTGCGGCTCCATCTGCGACTTCACGTGCTCCACGACCGCCTCGATCTCGGCGTCGCTGACCCACGCGCCCTGGATGCGCTCCGGCTTGGAGGCGCCCATCGGGAGAAACAGCCCGTCACCGCGGCCCACGAGCTTCTCCGCGCCCGGCTGGTCGAGGATGACCCGCGAGTCCGCCAGCGACGACGTCGAGAACGCCAGCCGCGACGGCACGTTCGCCTTGATGAGACCGGTGACCACGTCCACCGAGGGCCGCTGCGTGGCGAGCACCAGGTGGATGCCGGCCGCGCGGGCCAGCTGGGTGATGCGCACCACCGACTCCTCGACGTCCCTGGCCGCCACCATCATGAGGTCGGCCAGCTCGTCCACGATCACCAGCAGGTACGGGTGCGGACGCAGCTCCCGGCCGGACGCCGGGTCGGTCTTCAGCTCGCCCGAGCGCACCTTCCGGTTGAAGTCGTCCACATGCCGCACACCGGCCTTCGCGAGGTCCTCGTAGCGCATGTCCATCTCCTTCACCACCCACTGAAGGGCGTCGGACGCCTTCTTCGGGTTGGTGACGATCGGATGGACGAGGTGCGGCACGCCCTCGTAGTTCGTGAGCTCGACCCGCTTCGGGTCGATGAGCAGCAACCGCACCTGCTCAGGAGTGGCCCGCACCAGCATCGACACCAGCAAGGTGTTGATGAGGCTCGAGTTGTGCGTGGGAATCATCGACCGGCTCGCCAAGAACTGATGGCTCGGGCTGTCGACTTCGATGCACCGGACCGGAACCGAAGGCACCGGTCGGACATCGACAATGTACCGCTCGCGGGTGGTCGGCCGGGTAGAGGCGATCTGCCGGTCGGCTTTCCGGCTCAAGCGGAAGACTCGGTCCGAGGTGGTGAAAGAGACCGAATAGCAGACCGAGGTCTCCGGCTTCCGCCCTTTCACGGGCCGGGTTGCGACAGTCGCCTGGTACCCGAGGCTGTGCACTAGTTCAAGGAAGTCGTACGCCAGACGCCTGCTGGTCACGGCGAAGACGATGTTGCCCTGCTTCGAAACGGTCCCGTCCGTGTCGAGCAGGCCTGCCAGCAGCTCGCGCCGTTGCGGCTCGGATGCGCGCAGGTACTGCCCCGGGATGTGCTTGGACCCGATCGCCTTGAACAGCGCGCTCAGGGGGCGGTAGGGCTCGCTCGGCGGTGAATCGGGCTGAGCTCTGCCATTGCGGCCTACCGCGAACCGGCCCTTTGCAGCGGCCGCCACGGCGGAGATGCCGACTCCGGCATGACGTGCCGCTCGAACCGGACCGACGCCTTGCTCTGCCAGATCGATCGCCGCGTCGATCCGCCGCTCCCTTTCGGGGGCGTTCGAGATCGTGTAGTGGAGCTTTGCGCTCGGGTGCTTGGTGACAGCGTAGCCATCGGCTCGGATCCCTTCGAGGATCTCCTCATCCGCGGTGGTGAACTGGGCGGAGCCGGTCGAGCCGTCGCCGAGCCAGCATCCCAGTGTGTAGGGCTCGATCGGCAGGTCGGCAGCGGGCAGAGCCAGTGCCCCGGCTACTGCTACCGAGTGGTTCGCCCAGGATTGACCTCGCCCCTCCACCCGCACCGTGGCCGCGATCTCGGCGGTCGTCGAGATCTGCTGCCGCTCCTGGCGCCTCGCTGATCGCCCCGGCATCGAGACGCGGTCCGCCAGTGCCTGGTACATGGCGTGGCCGGATCGCACGGGCACACGCGTCCGGACGGTCTTCCCGCCCCGCTCGTAGAACGTGCTCGCGGCGCCTTCCTCCACCGGAATTTCCTTGACGACCTGGAAGAGGACATCCTTGTACCGGACACCGATGTCATCGATGACCTGTGTGGTCGACATCGGGACGTCCGGCAGCCTGAGGACCGAATGGGCGCGCGTCTTGATCCAGAGGATCTCGTCCTCGGACCAGTACGAATCATCCTTGCGACGCCGCGCTTTAGAGCGGTCAGAACGCGTCGTGGTCACCCACTGGTGCTCAGCATCCGCGATGATGACCGTTCCATCGGAAAACTCCACCTCGTAGCAAGGCCGGTCCTCCATGACCTCGGTAGCCGCGATGACCGTGCAGGGAACGCCGCACTCGTCGAACACACGGTCGCCGACTTGCAGCTCGCCCATGGTCGACCAGCCGCCGGGAATCGGAATCGGCTCAAATAGGGCCAGGGCTTTACCTGAGCCGGTTGCGCCGGCCACGAGCAAGTGCGGGGTCTTGGTCAGGTTGGTGAGGACGTAGCCGCCCTCGACGTCCTTGCCCAGGCCCACGATCATCGGGTGCGCGTCGGACTGCGCGAGCGGCGAGCGGAGCACGTCGCCCAGCGCCACGTCGTCGCGGTCGGTGTTGGGGATCTCGACGCCCACCGCGCTCTTGCCCGGGATCGGGTTGATGATGCGGATGTCCGAGCTCTTCACCGCGTAAGCGATGTTCTTCGACAACTGGATGATCCGCTCGACCTTCACCGCCGGACCCAGTTCGACCTCGTAGCGGGTCACCGTGGGGCCGCGCGTGAAGCCGGTGACCGCGGCGTCCACCTGGAACTGCGCGAACACCTCCTGCAGAGCGGCGATCACCGAGTCGTTGGCCTTGGAGCGCTTCTTGGCGGTCGGGCCGACCGGGAGCAGGTCCATCGACGGGAGCCGGTAGTCGCCGTCCATGGCCGCGCCGCCGTCCGAAAGGGTCGGCTGCTCGATCCGCTTGGGCGGCGGCGAGTGCTTCGGCGGTTCGCGCACCGGCTCAGGTTCGGCGATCGGGGTGTTGAGCGGAGTGGAGTCGCGCGCCGACACGTGCTCGGAGTTGAGCTCCGGCACCTCTTCGGGCGCCAGGCGCGGCAGCACCGTGGTCGGCCGGTGGACCCGGCGGGCCTCCTCCTCCTTGAGCCGCTTCGCTTCACGGCTCTCGGCGCGGGTCTTACGGGGAGTGGGCTCCTCGCCCTCCTCCTCGTCGTCCTCATAGGCGTCGACCCGGCCGGTCGCCAGGTCCCACAGGCGCCCGAGCTTGTACGGCACCTGGTTCAGCGGCGTCGCCGTCACCACCAGGACCCCGAAGAGCAGCAGCAGGATCAGCAGCGGGAACGCCACGTACGACGAGACGCCCAGCGCCAGGCCGCCACCCACGATCCAGCCGATCTGGCCGCCCGCGACCATCCGCTCGCTCATGTCGGACGGCAGGCCGGAGATCAGGTGCAGCAGGCCGAGGCTCGAGAGCCAGATCGAGGTCCAGCCCACCAGCGAGCGGCCGTGCGCCTCTTCGGGCGCCACCTGCCGCATCACGCGCAGTCCCCACAGGACCAGCAAAACCGGGAGCGCGCGGGTGGCCAGGCCGAGCAGCCAGTCGAGGATGAACGCGAGCCGCTCCCCGATCGGGCCGGCCACGTCGAACCAGACCGCGCAGGCCAGGACGATCGCGATGGCGATGAGGAAGAGCCCGAGACCGTCTCGACGGTGCGCGGGATCGATGTCGCGGGCCGTGGCGGCCTCCTTGCCTACGGAACGGGCCATCCAGCCCGTGGAGCGCGCGGTGCCGACCCAGAGACCGCGCAGGCCGAGACCCAGCGCCTCGAGCGGCCCCGGGACCGCGTCCATGCCCTTGCGCTTCGCGGTCGCCTTCTTGGCGGCCCGCTTGGCGGTGGTCTTTTTAGCGGAGGTCTTCTTCGCGGTCGACTTCGCCGCCTTGCGGGGGGCGGGCTTAGCGGGAGATCTGGCGGTGGAGGCGGCGGGCTTGCGGCGCGCCGCGGGTGCACTGCTCTTGCGGACCGCGCCCCCCTTGCGGGCGGCGCCGCCCGAACTGCCGCTCGTCCTGGCCATCATGCCCCATACGTTACCGCCCTCATGCCGAGCCGAGTCGGTCCGAAGGCAACCATGAAAACGGTTAATGTGACGGCATGTCGAAAACGATTCTGGTGACCGGCGCGGGCCGCGGGCTCGGGCGAACCCTGGCCTCGCAGCTCACCGCCCGCGGCGACAAGGTGATCGCGCACGCCCGCAGCGAGTCCGCACTGGACGGTGTGCCGCACGACCGGGCGCTCGTGCTCGACCTGGCCGAACCGGCGGCGATCGCGGACGCGGTGGCCGCGCTCGGCCTCGAACGACTCGACGCGGTGATCCACAATGCCGGGATCGCCCACATCGGCCCCATCGCCGAGCAACCGCTCGACCAGTGGGAGCGGACGCTCACGATCAACGTGACCGCCCCGGCCGAGCTCACCCGGGTGCTGCTCCCGGCGCTGCGCGCCGCCCGAGGCCACGTCGTCTTCGTCAACTCGGGCGCGGGGCTCGCCGCGGGCCCGAAGTGGAGCTCGTACGCCGCGAGCAAGCACGCGCTGCGGGCGCTGGCGGATTCGCTGCGCGGCGAGGAGCAGCCGAACGGTGTGCGGGTGACCAGCGTGTACCCCTCGCACTTCGCCACGGACATGCAGCGCAGCGTTCGGGAGCAGTACGGCGCGGACTACGACAGCGCTCGCGCCACGAGCCCGGAGTCGATCGCGCAGACCATCGTCGGTGTCCTCAACACCCCCGAGGACATGGTCGTCAACGAGATCCGAGTCGAACCGCCGAACCCGCTGCCGATCCGCGCGAGAAGCTAGCAAATACCGATTTAAAGTGATAAATCCCCCTTAAGGGACCCCTGGCACAAAAATACCTGATGGGTACGACATTCCGTCCACGCCCAGGTCAGCGCCTTGCCTCCGGGGAGGCGAGCGAACCTCGCGACTGGCAGGGACCCTTTAGGATGTGGAACGGCATGCCCATGCCCGACAAGGTGACCCATCCTCACCGTGATGCACAGTTAGGTGTGATCCTCCTTTGAGCGACCCCGCAGCCCACCCGCCGCATTACGCTTCTCAGCCCCAGCCGAGCCAGCCGCAGCAGCCGGTCTACCAGCAGCTCCTCCCGAGCGGCCCCGACCGCCCGACGCCGGTCGGGCTCGGCCTCGCCGGAGCCGGCCTGTTGCTTCTCGCGGTGGGCACCCTCATCCCCCAGATCTCGCTGAGCGGCAGCGACGCCGACGAGGCCGGCAGTTTCGGGCTCGGCACCGTCGGCGTCGAGCTCCCCGGCCTCACCCCCGCGCTCGTCCTCGTCGTCCTGGCCGGCTGGGCCGCCGTCGGCGTCAAGCCCGGCCTCCAGTGGGCCGCCAAGCTCGGCGGCATCGGCCTGGCCGCGATCACCGTCGCCGCCGCGTTGCACCCCGTCATCGAACTCAACCGCACCTTCAACACCGAGGGGTGGGAAGACCTCGATCTCGACGTTGAGGCCAGCGCCGGAGGCGGGATCTGGCTCTACATCCTGGCCGCGGGGCTCCTGGCCGCCAGCATCTTCCTGATGCGCTGGTCGCCTCCGAAGCAGCCCGCCCAGCAGCCGCAGTACGCGGCGCAGCCGTACCAGCAGCAGCCGCCGCCGCAGACCATGCAGGTGCCGGTCCAGCCCCAGCAGCAGCCGCCGCCGGGCAACGCTTGGCCGGGTCACAACCCGCAGCAGTAACGTCGAGAAAGCGGCGGGGCCACGCCCGAATGGGCGCGGCCCCGCCGCTTTGCGTTCGCTTGCTACAAGACTGCGGTCCCGCAGAATTCCAGACTGCGCCTCAGGCGTCCCCTCATACTCCGAGACTGCGCCTCAGGCGTCCTCACATACTCCAAAACTGCGCCTCAAGCGTCCTCTCATACTTCAAGGACGTGCGGCACGATCATCGGGCGGCGGCGGTAGGTGTCGTTGACCCACTTGCCGACCGTGCGCCGCAGGATCTGCTGGAGCTGGTGCGGGTCGGTGATGCCGTCCACCGCGGCGCGTTCCATGGCGTCGTCGATGAGCGGCAGGACCCCGTCGAAGGCCTTGGGGTCCTCGGAGAACCCGCGCGCCGAGACCGTGGGGCCGCCGACGATCTTGCCGTTCTCGGAGTCGATGACCACCGTGGCCGCGATGAAGCCGCCGTCGCCGAGCATGCGGCGCTCGCTGAGCACGGGCTCGCCGACGTCGCCCACGGAGAGGCCGTCCACATAGATCAGGTTGTTCGGGACGTGCCCGACGAGCCGCGCGCGGCCGTCGATCAGGTCGACGACGTCACCGTTCTCGATGACGATGACCTGGTCGGCCGGGACGCCGGACTCGATGGCGAGGCGCGCGTGCGCCTGGAGGTGCCGGGCCTCGCCGTGGACCGGGATCATGTTGGAGGGCTTGACGACGTTAAGCACGTACAGCAGCTCGCCCGCGGGGGCGTGGCCGGAGACGTGGACCTTCGCGACGTCCTTGTGGATCACGGTGGCGCCGGTGCGCGCGAGGCGGTTGATGACGCCGTACACGGCGGTCTCGTTGCCGGGCACGAGCGAGGACGCGAGGATGATCGTGTCGTCGGGCTCGACGGCGATGTGCCGGTGGTCGCCGGAGGCCATGCGGCCCAGGGCGCTCATCGGCTCGCCCTGCGAGCCGGTGGACATGTAGACGATCTCGTCGGCGGGCAGGCGCACGGCCTCGTCCATGCTGACGAGGAGCCCCTCGGGGACCTCCATGAGGCCGAGGTCGCGGGCGATCGCCATGTTGCGGACCATCGAGCGGCCGACGAAGGCGACCTTGCGGCCGTGGGCGTAGGCGGCGTCGAGGACCTGCTGCACGCGGTGCACGTGGCTGGCGAAGGACGCGACGATGATGCGGCCCTTGACGTCCTCGAAGAGCCGGTCGAGCACGGGCCCGATCTGGCGCTCGGAGGTGACGAAGCCGGGGATCTCGGCGTTCGTGGAGTCCGAGAGGAGCAGGTCGACGCCCTGGTCGCCGAGGCGGGCGAAGCCGGCGAGGTCGGTGATGCGGCCGTCGAGCGGCAGCTGGTCCATCTTGAAGTCGCCGGTGTGGAGCACCAGGCCGGCCTCGGTGCGGATCGCGACGGCGAGCGCGTCCGGGATGGAGTGGTTGACGGCGAGGAACTCGCAGCCGAACGGGCCGAGCTGCAGGGTCTCGTTCTCGGCGACGACGACGCCGGCGGGCTTGATGCGCCGCTCGCGGAGCTTGGCCTCGACCAGGGCGACCGAGAACCTGGAGCCGACGACGGGGATGTCGTTCTTGTGCTCCAGGAGGTAGGGGATCGCGCCGATGTGGTCCTCGTGGCCGTGGGTGACGACGATGGCCTCGATGTCGTCGAGGCGGTCGAGGATCTGCGTGAAGTCCGGCAGGATCAGGTCGACGCCGGGCTGGTCGACGTCGGGGAAGAGCACCCCGCAGTCGACGATGAGCAGGCGCCCTTCGTATTCGAAGAGCGTCATGTTGCGTCCGATGGCGCCGAGTCCGCCGAGGGGGATGACGCGCAGCGCCCCTTCGGGGAGGGCGCCGGGGGCGCCGAGGTTCTTGGGACGGGTCAGGCCCATCAGGCCTCCTTCAGGTCGGCGAGGGCGGTGGCGATATCGGCGGCGAGCACTTCGTCCGCGGGCAGGAGCGGCAGGCGGGGTTCGCCGGCGGGCACGCCTTGGCCGCCCAGTCCGGCCTTGACGGCGATGATCCCGGGTCCGCGTCCCATGAGGGCGGTGACGGCGGGCAGGAGCCGGTCGTTGATCTCGGCGGCCTTGGCGGTGTCGCCGTCGTCGTAGGCGTCGAACATGGCGTTGAGGTGCTTGCCGACGAGGTGGGCGACGACGGAGACGATGCCGACCTGGCCGGTGGCGTAGGCGGCGAGGTTGAGTTCGTCGACGCCGCAGTAGAACGCGAGGCCGGTGTTGGCGCGGACGCGCTGGGCCTTGGCGAGGTCGCCCGTGGCGTCCTTGACGCTGATGATGCGGGTGTGCTCGGCGAGGCGCTCGAAGGTGTCCTCTTCGATGCCGATGACCGAGCGCGGGGGGATGTCGTAGAGCATGACCGGCAGGTCGGCGGCGTCGGCGATCGCGGAGAAGTGGGCGACGACCCCGGCCTGGGTGGGCTTGTTGTAGTACGGGGTGACGAGGAGGAGCCCGTGGGCGCCGGCCTTCTCGGCTTCCTGGGCGAGGCGCACGGAGTGGCGCGTGTCGTAGGTGGAGGCCCCGGCGATGATGTGGGCGCGGTCGCCGACGGCTTCGAGGACGGTCTCGAGGACCTGGGTCTTCTCGGCGTCGGTGGTGGTGGGGGATTCGCCGGTGGTGCCGTTGACGACGAGGCCCTCGCAGCCCTGCTCGTCGACGAGGTGGCGCGCGAGGGCGGCGGTGCCGGGGACGTCGAGTTCGCCCGAGGGCGTGAACGGCGTGATCATGGCCGCGAGTGTTCGCCCGAAGGGGCGCGTTGCGTTGCGCATGTTGCTTCACCAATGCTTGGTCCGGCGGCCGGGGCGCCTGCGCCCGGCCGCTCGCTGCGTTTGTAACTGTCTCAAGTTTTTCCGCCGCGCCACCGCGAAACGGCGCTCAAGGAGCCCTGCGGGCCTTTGACCGGCCCTTCCGTGCTCCTTGCGAGCCGCGGCTCGGTGGTTTGGGGAGATGCCCGCGGCTCTAGCCCTCGGTGACGTAGGGGCTGGAGGCGACCTCGGTGCCGTCGTCGAGCTTCGTGATCTGGAAGTCGGCGAAGACGTTGGCGGCCTTCTCTTTGAGCTGCTTGAGGCATTCGACGGCCAGCGCCCGGATCTCGACGTCGGCGTGCTCGGAGGCGCGCATGGCGATGAAGTGCCGCCAGGCGCGGTAGTTGCCGGTCACGACGATGCGGGTCTCGGTGGCGTTGGGGAGTACTGCACGCGCCGCTTGGCGCGCTTGCTTTCGGCGCAGCGTGGGGTTGGCGACGTCGGCGAACTGCTTCTCGAGGCCTTCGAGGAGGTCGTTGTAGGCGCTCTGGGCGGCTTCGGCCGCGGCGAGGAAGCGCTGGTGCAGTTCGGGGTCGTTCGCGATGGCGTCGGGTTCGACCATGGCGGCGTCGCGCTCGGGGACGTAGCGCTGGGAGAGCTGGGAGTACGAGAAGTGGCGGTGGCGGATCAGCTCGTGCGTCAGGGAGCGGGAGATGCCGCTGAGGTAGAAGCTGACGGTGCCGTGCTCGAGGACCGAGAGGTGGCCGACCTGGAGGATGTGCTCGAGGTAGCCGGCGTTCGTGGCGGTCTTGGGGTTGGGCTTCTTCCAGGACTGGTAGCAGGCGCGTCCGGCGAATTCGGCGAGGGCTTGGCCGCCGTCGGCGTCCGTCTCCCAGGGGACGTCGGCCGGGGACTCGAAGTGCGTCCAGGCGATGAGTCGGACGTCCATCGGTACGATTTCGGGCATCCCCGCTCCCCCTCGTTTCGTGTTCGGTGCCTGTTACTGCTGGTTCTCGACTCCCTGAGGGTACTCGGCTGCGGAGTGTGGTCCGGCACGCGCCCGGCTTCGGGGGGTGTCGGGGCGGTGTGCGGGTGGGGGTGGTGGTTCGGATCGCACTGTCTGGTTTCAGAACGCCGCTTGACAGACGTCAGAAATGATGTCACCATGGTGTCATGGACTTGACGCCGTATATCGAATCGCTCCGCCGGAGCCTCACCGCTGCCGCCGCGCCCGGTGGCGAGGAAGCCGCGCGGACCGCTGAACTGCTGTCCGAGGCGCTCGACGCGGGGGCTCGCCTGGCGCTCATGGAAGCCCTTTCGGAGGCCGCCGCCGAGATCACCGCGGGCCTCGACCAGGCCGGTTCCTCGGCCTCGGTCGACCTGCGCGTGCGCGGCCGCGAAGTGGACCTGCGGGTGAGCGGCGGCGAGACCGCCGAGATCGCGCCGCCTCCGGCCCCGCCGGTGGACGACGACGTCGCCCGCATCACGTTGCGTCTTCCCGAGTCGCTGAAGGAGGACGTCGAGAAGGCGGCCTCCTCGGACGGCGCCTCGGTCAACGCCTGGCTGGTTCGCGCGATCAACAACGCGGTCCACATCTCGCGCACCTCGGGCCAGCCCGCCGGCGCGAAGTACAGCCAGCGCATCACCGGCTACGCCAGGGCTTAGGAGCACCGAGCATGAACGAGTACACCGAATTCACCCACGACGGGCCGATCACGGCGGCGATCACCCTCGCCGACGGCTCGGTCACCGTCACCGCCCACGAGCTCAACACAGTGCTCGTGGAGGTCAAGCCCGCGCAGCGCCGCACCGAAGGGGACGCCGACGCCGCCGACCTGGCGCGCGTCGAGTTCGAGAACGGGCACCTGCGCGTCGTGGCCCCGGAGAAGGCGCAGAACTGGTTCTTCCGCAAGGAGATCGGCGTCCACCTCTCGGTGAAGGTGCCGGTCCGCTCGGAGATCTCGGTGAAGACGACTTCGGCGCCGATCAGCCTGCACGGCAAGCTCGGCGCGGTCTCGATCAACACGGTCGCCGGTTCGGCGACGGTGGAGAACGCGACCAGCGTCCGCGCGAACACCGTCTCGGGTTCGATCAGCGTCATCGACGCGGTCGAGGACTTCCGGGCGAACACCGCTTCGGGCCAGGTGCGGGCCGACCACGTCGGCGGGGACTTCTCCGCGAAGACGGTGGCCGGTTCGATCACGGCCGAGCGGCTCGACTCGAACGCGAACGTGAACACGCTCTCGGGCGGGATCGAGCTGAGCGCGCTCCGCTCCGGTTCGGTCAAGGCGAACACGGTCTCGGGCCGGATCAGCCTCGGCGTGATCCCGGGCACGGACATCTGGGTGGACCTGGACGCCAAGGCGGGCTCGGTCACCTCGGAGCTGGCCACGGGCGACACCTCGCCGGCGCCGTCCAGCACCGGCACGAGCCTCGAAGTGCGGGCCCGCTCGGTCTCGGGCGACATCTACCTGCACCGCGCGAGCGCTTACGCGTAAAAGCTGCAACCCAACACCCACATGAGGCCCGGCCGCTCGCGCGGCCGGGCCTTTCTCATACGTAGAAGAAGCTGAACGGCTCCCACGGCAGGTTGCGGGCGACGAAGAAGACGCCCCAGACGATGAGGAACGCGGTGAGGGCGTTCGGGGTGAGGTGGAAGGTCGGGAGCCGCCAGGTGCGGCGCGGGACGAGGCGCGGCAGGGCCCAGGCGAGGTACATCCAGGCGATGAACGGGGCGGCGAAGACGGCCATGAGGTGGTGCCGCGCGGCCTCGGGCAGGTTGAGGGTGACGAGGTAGTAGAACGCGCGGGTCCCGCCGCAACCGGGGCAGTCGAAGCCGGTGGCGATCTTGAACAGGCAGGTGCTGGGGCCGGTGTTGTCGGTCGGGTCCGTGACGACGATGCCGGCCGCGGCGGCCGAGAAGCAGCCGAGGATCGCGAGCGGCGCGAACGCGGGGTGCCCGAGCACGCCGGCGACCCAGCGCTGGACCGGGTTGCCGCGCTTGGGTTCGGGCGGGCCCTGGCTCGGCTCTGACGCCAGCGTGGCCTCATCGACTGCGCACACATCGCCTCCTCCCCGACAGCCTAACGGGAACGGGCGAACGGGTCGGGTTCGGCGGGTACGGCCGGAGAAATCGGGGGCTCGAGCTCAGGGCCCCGGAGCCTTGTCGAGTTATGGCTCGCAAGCATCGCCGGGTCCGGTGGCAGGCGAGCACGACATACAGGCGCGGAGCGAGCAATCGGGGAGGCCCGGCCGCCGGCCCGCGAGCTTCGCCGGGTCCGGGTGCCGTACGGGTCTGGCAATCCGCGCACCGCAAGTCGGTCGAAACCGCCGAATCGGCGCTTTTCCGGGCCTAGGCTCAGGGCATGCTGGGCATGAAAACTCGCCGCGCGCTCGCCGTCGCCGCCGCGCTCGGACTGCTCGTCGCCACCTCCGGGTGCCTCCGGCTGGACCTCGGCCTCCAGGTCCGCCCCGACGACACCGTGGGCGGCGTGTTCACCGCCGCCTGGAGCGACGAGTTCGTCGCCCAGGCCGCCGACGAGGGCCTGGACCAGGCGCAGCTCGACGCGTTCCTCGACGCCCTCCTCGACGGCGTGCCCGGCACCGAGCGCACCCCGTACGACGAGGACGGCTACAGCGGCTACACCGCGACCTTCACCGACCGCCCGCTCGCCGACTTCGCCGAATTCGGCGGCGACGACTGGGGCTACCTCCGGCTCGACCACACCGGCCGCGAGTACGGCCTCGAAGGCCACTGGGACCTGCGCGCCGCCGGGTTCCTCGACCCCACCGCGTTCGAGGACGCCGAGATCCTCCTCAGCGTCGACTTCCCCGCCCGCGTCACCGAGCACAACGGCACCCTCGAAGGGCGCACCGTCACCTGGACCATGACCCCCGGCGCCGAGTACGACCTCAACGCCACCGCCGTCGAGAACAACGGCGTCGCGTTCCTCATCGCCGGCGTCGTATTCCTGCTGGTCGTCTGCGGGCTGCTGTGGCTGTGGCAGTGGGGGCGTTTGCGCCGGTACTCCGTCGGCAACCCGTCTTCCTGAGCCGTTAGCTCCAGCACAAACCGTAGCCGTCTCACCTACGGCCCGTATTCTGGTGAGCCTGTCGGCATAACGGATCGATAACACCAGCGGGGAGGGCCGGTGACTCAGTACGAGTCGAAAAGCAAGGGGCACAAGCAACACGACCCCGGCATGGAACTGAGCATCGGCCAGGTCCTCGCCGCCGCGGGCGCCACCGTCCTCGGCGCGGTCCTCGCCAAACTCCTCGGCCTCTGGGGCACCCTCGCAGGAACCGCCGTCCTCAGCGTCTGCTCCTCCATCGGCGCCGTCCTCATCCTGCGGGCCATGCGCCGCACCGGCGAGAAGATCAAGGAGCAGATCACCGCGCTCGCGCCCGTTGCCAAGGGCAAGGCCGCCGCGGTGACGCAGCCGCTCGGACCCGGCAGCGCCACGGCCGTCGCGAAGGTCCCCGGCACCGAACCGGACCAGGACGCCACAGCCGTCCTCGACCGGCCCGACGCCACCCGGCCGCTCGACGCGGCCGACGCCGACGCCGGCTCGGACGCCACCGAGGTCCTCGGCACCGCCGACACCGACGTCATCGTGATCCCGGCCGAACCCGCCCCCGAAGGCCACGTCTCGAAGACCCAGTCGAACAAGCGGACCCTCGTGGCCATCCTCGTCTCCAGCGTCCTCGTCTTCGCCCTCACGATCATCGCGCTGTTCCTCCTCGGCGCCCTCACCGGCGACCCCGAGCGGTTCGTCAGCGACGGTTCCGAGACCACCGTCATCGAGACCCACATCGAGAGCGACGCCCCCGAGAGCCCCACGACCTCCGAGGCCCCCACCGAATCCGGGTCCCCGAGCGAGACGCCCACCTCCGAGGCGCCCTCGGCGAGCACCTCCCCGAGCGAGTCCGCGACCACCGAGTCGCCCAGCCCCTCCCCCAGTCCCGAGACCGGATCCGGCGGCTCCGAGGCGACCCCCAGCCCCACGCCGCAGGACGACACCGCCAGCGAGAGCCCCGCCATCGAGTAGCGGGGCAGCGAAAAGGGCCCGCCTTTCGACGGGCCCTTCTTCGTGCAGTCCTGGTTTGCAAATGGCGCTGGTTTGCGAATACCTCAGTCGAGCAGGTCGTCCAGACCCACCGTCAGGCCCGGGCGCTTCACGACCTCGCGCACCGCCAGCAGCACGCCGGGCATGAACGAGGCCCGGTCGAGCGAGTCGTGGCTGATCGCGAACCGCTCGCCGGGGCCGCCGAAGCGCACCTCCTGGCTCGCCACGTACCCCGCCGAGCGGACCGCGTGGATCCGCACGCCCTCGACCTCAGCACCGCGCGCACCCTGCGGGTCCGTCTCCGTCGCGTCCGGCATGTCGGGCAGCTCGGCCTCAGCGCGGGCCGCCGCGATCACCCGCGCGGTGTGCACGGCCGTGCCCGAAGGCGCGTCGACCTTGCGCGGGTGGTGCGACTCGATGATCTCCGCCGAGTCGAAGTGCTTGGCGGCCTTCGCCGCGAACTGCATCATCAGCACCGCGCCGATCCCGAAGTTCGGGGCGATCACGGAACCGACCTCGGGGTCCGCCGCGATGATCTCGCGCGCGGCCTCCAGGCGCTTCGCGTCGAAGCCCGACACACCGACCACGGTGTGGATGCCGTGCTCGACGCACCATTCCAGATTGCCCATCACGACGTCGGGCAGCGTGAAGTCCACGACCACGTCGACACCCGCGAGGGCGTCCAGGGACTCGTCGCGGTCCACGGTCGCCGCCAACTCCATGTCCTCGGCGGCGTCAACCGCCTCGCACACGGCCGTGCCCATGCGTCCGTGCGCGCCGAGCACACCCACCTTGATCATGCGAAATCCCTCTGCTCGAACGGCCCCACGGCCACGGTCGTCATCGGCTGCGTCAGGATCTCGGCGGCGACCGCCTTGATCTGCTCCACCGTCACGGCCTCGATGTCGGCGATGTCCTGCTCCAGGCTCGTGTGCTCGCCGTACAGCAGCTCCTCGCGGCCCAGCGCGTTCATGCGCGAACCGGAGTCCTCCATCGCCAGCACCATGCCGCCCTTGCTCATGCCCTGGCCGCGCCGCAGCTCCGCCTCGGTGACGCCCTCGGCGGCCACCGTCGCGAGCTCCGCGAGCACCAGGTCGCGAACCTGGTGGACCCGGTCCGGGTTGGAGCCGGCGTAGACGCCGAACATGCCCGTGTCCGCGAAGTACGTCGAGAACGAGTACACCGTGTACGCCAGGCCGCGCCGCTCGCGCACCGACTGGAACAGCCGCGACGACATGCCGCCGCCGAGGATGTTGTTCAGCACCTCGAAGGCGTCCTTGCGCGGGTCGTGCCGCGAGAACAGGCGGCAGCCCACCACCAGGTGCGCCTGCTCGGTGTCGTGGTGCTCCACCATGAGCGGCACCGGCGCGGGCAGCAGGTCCTCGTCGTGGCGGCGCTGGCGCGGCACGTCGGCGCCGCCCAGGATCGGCGCGAACGCCTCCGCCACGAGCTTCACGGTCTCGGCGTGGTCGACCCCGCCCGCCGCGCACACCGTCAGGTTCGGGGCCCGGTAGTGCTGCCGGTAGAAGTCGAAGATCTGGTCGCGGGTGAGCGCCCGGACCGTGTCCGGGTCGCCGGCGATGTCCCGGCCCAGGGCCCCGTCGCCGAACAGCGCCAGGGAGAACAGCTCGTGCACCACGTCGGACGGCTCGTCGGCGGACGCGGCGATCTCCTCGAGGATCACGTCGCGCTCGACCTCGACGTCCGCGGCGGTCACGAGCGAGTTGCACATGGCGTCGCCCAGCACGTCGACCGCCATCGGCAGGTCGTCGTCGAGCACGCGCGCGTAGAAGCAGGTCAGCTCCCGCGCGGTGTACGCGTTCGACTCGCCGCCGACGGCCTCCACGGCCTCGGCGATCTCCGTGGCGGTGCGCTTCTCGGTGCCCTTGAACAGCAGGTGCTCCAGGAAGTGCGAGACGCCGGCGAGCTGGGGGGCCTCGTCGCGGGACCCCACGCCGACCCACACGCCCACCGAGGCGGAACGCATGGTCGGAACGGATTCGGTGAGCACACGCAAACCGCCGGGCAGCACGGTCACTCGGACCGTGCCGCCCAGCGGATCGTCAATCAGCGTGTGAGTCTGGGGTCGACTCATTTACTCTTCCGAGCCTCCGCCTTCGTCGCTGCGGCGGGTGCGGCGACGGCGGCGCTCGCCGTCGCTCGAGCCGCCGCGCTCGCCGCCGGAGGCCGGGCGCTCACTGCGCTCGCCCCCGCCGGAACGCTCGCCGGAGCGCTCGCGGTCGCGGCGCGGGCCGCGGTCACCGCGGTCGCCCCGGTCCCCGCGGGACTCCTTGCGCTCGGCCGGACGGCCCTTCTTGTACCCCTCGGGCTCCTGGCCCTCCGGGTACACCTTGTCCAGGTAGATCTTGCCGCGGTTGTCGATGTCGCCGATCTCGACCTCGACCTTGTCGCCGACGCTCAGCACGTCCTCGACCCGCTCGACGCGCTTGCCGTCGCCGACCTTCGAGATGTGCAGGAGGCCGTCGCGGCCCGGCGTCAGCGAGATGAACGCGCCGAAGTCGGTGGTCTTGACGACCGTGCCTAGGAACCGGTCCCCCACGTTCGGGAGGGTCGGGTTCGCGATCGCGTTGATCGTCTCGACCGCGGCCTGAGCGGCCTCGCCGTTCTCCGCCGACACGTAGATCGTGCCGTCGTCCTCGACGGTGATGTCCGCGCCCGTGTCGTCCTGGATCTGGTTGATCGTCTGGCCCTTCGGGCCGATGATCGCGCCGATCTTGTCCACGGGGATCTTCAGGGTCGTGATGCGCGGCGCAGTCGCGGCCAGCTCGCCCGGCTCGCTGATCGCGTCGAGCATGACGTCGAGGATCGCGTGGCGGGCGTCGTTGGCCTGCTGGAGCGCCTGCGCCAGCACGTCCGACGGCAGGCCGTCGAGCTTCGTGTCCAGCTGCAGGGCCGTCACGAACTCGGCGGTGCCGGCGACCTTGAAGTCCATGTCGCCGTAAGCGTCCTCGGCGCCGAGGATGTCGGTCAGCGTGACGTACTTGGTCTCGCCGTCGACCTCCTCGGAGATGAGGCCCATCGCGATGCCCGCGACGGGGGCCTTGATCGGCACGCCGGCGTTCATGAGCGACATCGTGGACGCGCAGACCGAGCCCATCGAGGTCGAACCGTTGGACGCGAGCGCCTCGGAGACCTGGCGGATCGCGTACGGGAACTCCTCGCGGCTCGGCAGCACCGGCACGAGGGCGCGCTCGGCGAGCGCGCCGTGGCCGATCTCGCGGCGCTTGGGCGAGCCCACGCGGCCGGTCTCACCGGTCGAGTACGGCGGGAAGTTGTAGTTGTGCATGTAGCGCTTCTTGCTGACCGGCGACAGCGTGTCGATGGCCTGCTCCATGCGCAGCATGTTCAGCGTGGTGACACCCATGATCTGGGTCTCGCCGCGCTCGAACAGGGCCGAGCCGTGGACGCGGGGAAGGATCCCGGCCTCGGCGGCGAGCGGCCGGATGTACGCCGGGAGGCGGCCGTCGATGCGGACGCCTTCGGTGATGACGCGCTTGCGGACCAGCTTCTTGGTGAGTGAGCGCAGCGAAGCGCCCAGCTCGGCCTCGCGGCCTTCGAAGTCCGCGCCGAGCTTCTCGAGCATGACCGACTTGACGCGGTCGAGCTCGTCCTGGCGGTCGGTCTTGTCGGCGATCTGCAGCGCCTGGTCGAGCTCGGCCGAGACGGCCGCTTCGACGGCGGCGAACGCGTCGTCCTGGTAGTCCAGGAAGCGCGGGTAGTCGGCGACGGGCTTCGCGGCGACCTTGGCCAGTTCGGCCTGGGCGCGCACGAGCTCGGCGATGACCGGCTTGACGGCCTCGAGGCCGCTCGCGACGACCTCTTCGGTCGGCTTGGTGCCGCCGGCCGCGATGAGGCTGATCGTGTTGTCGGTGGCCTCGGCCTCGACCATCATGATCGCGACGTCGCCCGAGTCGAGGACCCGGCCGGTGACGATCATGTCGAAGGTGGCCTTCTCGATCTGCTCCAGGGTCGGGAACGCGACCCAGGTGCCCTCGATGAGGACGATGCGGGTCGAGCCCAGCGGGCCCGAGAAGGGCAGGCCGGCGAGCTGGGTCGACATGGAGGCGCCGTTCATGGCGACCACGTCGTACTCGTCGCGGGCGTCGACCGAGAGGATCGTGCCGATGACCTGGACCTCGTTGCGCAGACCCGACACGAAGGACGGGCGCAGGCCGCGGTCGATCAGGCGGCAGGTGAGGATGGCGTTCTCGCTCGGGCGGCCTTCGCGGCGGAAGAACGAGCCCGGGATGCGCCCGGCGGCGTACATCCGCTCCTCGATGTCCACGGTGAGCGGGAAGAAGTCGAAGTGGTCCTTCGGGTTCTTCGAGGCGGCGGTCGTCGCGAGGACGACGGTGTCGTCCATCTGGACGATCGCGGAGCCCTGGGCCAGCTTGGCCAGGCGGCCGGTGCTGAAGACGATCTTGCGGGTGCCGAAGGCGCCGTTGTCGATCACGGCGGTGGCGTGGTGCTCCCCGAGGTTGAAGGCCTCGGGTGTCCGTTCGTTATCGGACATAGAGTGTCGATCTCCTTTTGCAGTGCAGCGCACTGCGTCGTTCGGAATGCGGCTCGCCTGCGCGCTTTTCCGGTCTTCGATCGAAGCACTCGGAAGCTCGGTCCCGCGTCGTGCGGGACGTTCCGGATGCCACTACCGAGGACCGGGGCGGTCTCTGGCGGGCCGCGCCGCGCCTCCCTGAGGCGCCGCGGTCGAGCGTGTGCTCAGCCCCCACCATACTTGACATCCTCGCCTCCCCGAAGGAAAGGTGATCCCCGGCTTGCGGGTCGCCTACGGCGGCCCATCCACGGGTGGGTTCCTGTTTCGACGCCCGTTGCCCAGTCTCCCGGGTCTGACACAGGCTCCGCAGGCGTTTCACGTGTCCGCCAGCCCGGCGGCCACGAGACGCTTACCTTCACGTCTGATGTTGATCTCTGCGTTGACATCCCTGTCATGGTGCGCGCCACACCCACATCGCCACGCACGATGCTTCAGGCCCGCCAAGCCGCTCGGCCCTGTCAAGGCCCCGCAGGTCGAACACAACCGGGTGGAGGGAAAGTACCGGTCGATTTTCACAAAGGTACGGCCCGCCCTGGACGCCTTGGATTCGAGCCGGGTGAGGAACATGCCGAACCCGGCATCAAGCATCGACTTCGCCATCCGACCTCGAACGAGACCCTTGACATGCAGATCTTCGACATAGAGAGCTTGGTTCTCGCTCACCAGCGCCTTGATCTGCTTGTCGATCCAGTCGGACCGTGTGTGCTTGATCTTCTCGTGGACCTTCGCCACCCGCAAGCGGGCTTTGCCCCGGTTGGCAGAGCCCTTCGCCTTTCGGGACAGGGCTCGCTGCGATTTCTTGAGCTTGCGCTCCAACCGCCGAAAGAACCGCGGGTTGTCGATCACCTTCCCGCCTCGGAGCACCGCGAAGTCCTTCAAGCCGAGGTCGATCCCGGTCTCCGCCTCCGGATCGGAGAGCGGTTCCAGCAGCTCCGCTCCGTCATCGACGGTCACGACGAAGCTGACGAAGAACTTCCCAGTCGGTGTCTTCATCACCGTCACGCTCGACGGTGCCGAAGGCAGTTTCCGAGACCACACCACCTTGAGAGCACCGATCTTCGCCAGATAAAGGCGACCGTTCGGGCGCAGAGTGAACCCGTTGCGAGTGAATCGCGCGCTTTGTGCTCCAGTGCGGCGCTTGAACTGCGGCGGCCCGACTCGGCCACCGTTGCGTCTGCCCGACAACGAGTCGAAGAAGTTGCGATAGGCCGCATGGCAGTCTCGCAGCGACTGCTGAAGCGGCACGTTCGAGACGTCCGCCAGCCACCGACGTTCAGCGGTGCGCTTCGCCTCAGTTATCAGGGTCCTGTCCAAGACCGCCAGGGACGGATGCGGCAGTCGTTGCCGGAATGCCGCCTCGCGGGCCGCGACCGCATCGTTCCAGACCGTGCGCACACATCCGAAGGTCCGCGCGAGCATCACTCGCTGCGGAGCCGTCGGGTAGACCCTGAACCGGTATCGGAGCAGCACACGAGTACTAACGACCGCCCGCACGATGCGAAACGGCCTCGTTGGCATGGCCGCGCTCACAAGCCCGCTTGACGGGGTACGCGAAAGGGAGCGGCCCTGGTGGGCCGCTCCCTTTACAAGTCGCGATTAAGCGTTGTCGCGGATGCCGAGCTTCTCGATGAGGGCACGGTAGCGCGTGATGTCTTCCTTCTTCAGGTACTTGAGAAGGCGGCGGCGCTTGCCGACCAGGAGGAGCAGGCCACGACGCGAGTGGTGGTCGTGCTTGTGCTCCTGCACGTGGGCGGTGAGCTCGCGGATGCGGGTCGTCAGGATCGCGACCTGGACGTCGGTGGAACCCGAGTCGCCCTCACTGGTCGCGTATTCCTTGATGATCGCGGCCTTCTTTTCAGCGTCGAGCGCCATGTTCGAACACCCTTTCATGGTTACGGCCAACCCGCGGTGTCGAGCAGGCTGGTCACTTGGACAACCTGACCAGGCTAACAGGGCGTCAGCCCAGGTCCAAAGCCCGGCGGGTGTCTGCGACGTCGGTCTCGATCTGCTCGATGAGCGGCTCGATCCCGGTGAAGGTGATCTGGCCCCGCAGGCGGGCGGTGAAGTCGAGCCGCACGTGCTCGCCGTAGAGGTCGCCGTCGAAGTCGAGCAGGTGCGCCTCGACCGTGCGCGCGGTGCCCTCGAAGGTGGGGTTCGTGCCGACGCTGATCGCGGCGGCGTGCCGGTGCGCGTCGTGGTGGAACCAGCCCGCGTAGACCCCGTCAGCGGGGATCGCCGCGCCGGGCGTCCAGTCGATGTTCGCGGTCGGGAAGCCCAGCGCGGTCCCGCCGCGCCCGGCCCCGTGGACCACCGTGCCCTCGATGCCGTAGTCGCGGCCGAGCAGCACCGCGGCCTCCGCGACGTCCCCGGCGGCGATGAGGCCGCGCACTCGGGTCGACGAGAACGCTTCCTCCTCCTTCGGCGAAGCTTGCGAGCCGTCAATTGGCTCAGTTGCGGTGAGCGTCTGCGGCAGGACCTCGAACTCGAACTCCTCGCCGAGCTCGGCGAGCTTCTTGACGTCGCCGGCGGCCTTGTGGCCGAAGCGCCAGTTCTCGCCCACGACCACGGCCTTGGCGTGCAGTCCGCCGACGAGGACGTGCCGCACGAAGTAGTCCGGGCTCAGCTGCGAGAGCTCTTTCGTGAACGGCAGCACGCACACTGCGTCGACGCCGAGCGCGCCGAGCAGTTCGATGCGCCGCTCGATGCCGGTGAGCTGCGTCGGCATCGCGTGCGGGGCGACCACTGCGGTCGGATGAGGATCGAAGGTGACGACGACGCAGCGGGCCCCGCGCTCGGCCGCGGCCTTGACGGCGGTGCGGACGAGGGCCGCATGGCCCCGGTGCACCCCGTCGAACACGCCGATGGCGACGACGGAGGCGGGCCAGCCCTCGGGGGTCGCGTCTATTCCACGCCAGGTTTCCACGGTCCAGATCTTGCCACTCCCGCAGCGCGGACGGCGCCGTGATGGGGCGGCAGTGATGCAAGCGTGTTCCCTAGAGCATCAGCGACTGGTCCGCGTTCCCGCCCGACGCGAAGATGAGGAGCAGCAGCACCCCCACGGCCACCACCAGCAGCATGCCGACGAACAGCCAGCCGGCGCTCGCCGGCTCGGCCAGTCGGGGCTGCTCCTCGGCGAGGACCTGCGGTTCCGGGTGGTCGGGCTCCTGACGGGCCTGTTCAGAAAGGCTGTTGCGGAATTCCTCGGGCAGTTCTCCTTCGGCGGCGCTCATACTCATGACGACTCCTGACTGCACTGGTCGTGACGGCATTGCGAGTGGGGACCTCTGATCAATTGTTGAGAAATAGTCGGCTATCCGACCGTCGTTTCCAGGAATCCGCCTGACAACAACCGCATTTCGCCCTCGTGGAAATTACACGGCCGTGACCGCCCTACCATGCGAAACGTCCGGTACCCGCCCGAAAGCCCGCCACCGCCCCGAACCCGTGCCATGTTCAGGTCTCAGCCACCGCAGAACGGAGGACCGGATGAACCGGAGCATCATCGCCATGGCGGCGGCGGGCGCGCTGCTCGCGGCACTGACATTGACCATTTCGGACGAGGCCGACGGGGCCGGCACCGGCTGCGCCCGGACCGGCGGCTACACGATGTGCGGCACCGATCCGAACGGCACCGAGGACACCTCGATCGTCAGCGAGATCGCCCGGCAGGTCGACGCCACAGGGGAGGGTGACACGATCCGCGCCGCCGTCTTCCAGTGGACGCTCGACGCGCCCGTGGCGCCGCTGGCGAACGCCATGGTCGCCGCCGAGAAGCGCGGTGTGGACGTGCAGGCCGTGCTCGGCACCCGCTCCGACAAGCCGTCCGCGAACGACCCGGTCATCGGCAAGCTCAAGGCAGCCGGGGTGAAGGTCCGCCAGTGCCCGGGCGCCTGCCTGCCGAACGCGGACGGGACCCGCAAGGGCCCCATGCACAACCGGTTCTTCCTCATCGAGCAGGGCGGCGCGCCCACGGTGCTCGTGACGAGCTTCAGCTTCTTCCGGTCGCAGACGACCCAGTCGCACAACCTCCTCGGCGTCCACGGCGACCGGGGCCTGTTCGACTTCTACACGTCGTTCTGGAACCGGCTGTACGCCGGGAACTGGAACGGCTGGACCGACAAGGACAAGGGCACCACCGGCAGTCTCGCGCGGGCGTGGGTGTTCGCGCGCGGCAGCGACGCGGTGGCCGAGCAGCTCGGGGAGATCACCGGGTGCGCCCCGGGCGACCGGGTGCTGGTGGCGCACGCGAACTTCCAGTCGAACCGTCCGTCCGTGCGGACCCAGCTCGACCGCATCCAGGGGCTGGGCTGCACCGTGCGGGTGGTGGTGCTCGACGCCGAGACGTCGAGTCCGCGATGGATCGAGGAGCAGCTCGGTTCGAGCAATGTGAAGGTGCACGACGCGCACCGGAACAAGTACATCGTGGCGGAGGCGAGCTTCGGCGGGACGCACCGCGCGGTGGTGCTGACCGGGACGCACAACCTGAACGGCAACGGCATGAAGCACGCGGACGACAACCTGCTGCGGGTCGCGGACCAGGACGTGGCCGACCGCTATGCGCAGCACTTCCAGCGCTTGTGGAACGGCGGCTGGTAGACCGAAAGGGAGGGGCCTCGCGGCCCCTCCCTTCGCTCGTGGTCGCGCTAGCCCTTGACGGAGCCCGCCAGCAGCCCGCGCACGAAGTAGCGCTGGAGCAGCAGGAACACCAGGAGCGGCACGATGATCGCGAGGAAGCCCGCCGCCGGCAGGCGGGTCCAGTTGTTGCCCCAGCTGCCGGCCATGTCGCCGAGGACCGCGGTGAGCGGCCGGGTGGCCTCGCCGCCGCCGAAGGTGCGGCCGACCAGGAAGTCGTTCCACACCCACAGGAACTGGAAGATCGCGATGGACGCGATCGCCGGGGTCACCAGCGGCAGGACCACCTTGCGGAAGATCTGCGAGTGGGTCGCGCCGTCGATCCGGGCGGCCTCCATGACGTCGCCCGGGAGTTCCCGCATGAAGTTGTGCAGCAGGAAGATCGCGAGCGGCAGCCCGAAGATCGCGTGCGCGATCCAGACTTGCACGATCGTGTTCACGCCCTCGAGCTCCCAGGCGGGCGTGATGGTCACGCCGCCGATGTGGAGGCCCTGGCTGAAGAACGACAGGAGCGGGATGAGCGCCATCTGGAGCGGGACGACCTGCAGCGCGAAGATCGCGATGTACAGGAAGTTCCGGCCCTTGAAGTCGATCCAGGACAGCGCGTAGGCCGCCATGGCCGCGAACACCACCGGGATGACCACGCCGGGGATGGTGATGACGATCGTGTTGATGAGGTTGCGGATGAGCCCGCCGCCCTGCGTGTTCGAGTACAGGACGTAGTTGTAGGTCTCCAGCGTGGCCGAGCCCGGGTTGGTGAAGAACATCCACCAGCCGGACGCGTTGATGTCGTCCTCGGGGCGCAGCGACGAGATGAAGAGCCCGGCGGTCGGGATCGTCCACAGTGCTGCGATGACGAGCGCGACGATGCTCGCGGCCCGGCTGGAGAAGACGCGGCGCAGGCGCGCGCCGCGGGTCTCGCCGATCCGGGAGGCCTTTTCCTGCGCTTTGGTGTCGACGCTCATCGGGTCTCCAGTTCCTGGCGGCGCATGTTGCGCACCTGGTAGATGACGACGGGGATGACGAGCGCGAACAGCAGCACGGCCATGGTGGCGCCGCGTCCGTCATTGCCGAGCCGGAAGGCCTGGTCCCACATGTTGTGGGCGAGGACGTCGGTGCCGTGGTGGCCGCCGGTCATCGCGCGCACGATGTCGAAGAGCTTCAGCGTGGCGATGAAGACGGTGACGGCGACGACGACGATGGCCGAGCGGATCGACGGGACGGTGACGTTCCAGAAGATCTCCGACGGGCTGGCCCCGTCGATGCGGGCGGCCTCGACGATCTCGGTCGGCACGCCCTTGAGCGCGGCCGAGAGGACGACCGTCGCGAAGCCGACCTCGATCCACACGAGGACCACCATGAGGAGGAAGTTGTTCCAGGGGGTCTCGTTGAGCCAGTTCACGGGGTCGCCGCCGAACCAGACGAGGATCTGGTTGAGCAGGCCGATCTGGTCGCCCGAGCGGTCGTACTCGTAGACGAGCTTCCAGATGATCGAGGCGCCCACGAACGAGATGCCCATCGGGAGGAACACGAGGGCCTTGTAGGCGCGCTCGCCCTTGCGGCCGTCGATGAGGACGGCGTAGACGAGGCCGACGACCGTGGACACGAGCGGGACGATGACGATCCACAGGACGGTGTTGATGAGGACTTTCAGGGCGTCCGGGTCGGTGACGGCCCAGGTGTAGTTGTCGATCCCCACGAACTCCGAACCGTCGCCGGAGAAGAACGACATGGCGATGGTGCGGATGGCGGGGTAGACGAGGCCGACCACGAGGAACAGGACGGCGGGGGCCAGGAACACGAGCGCGACCGCACGGCTGCGGTCGCGGCGCGAGGCGAGTTCGGCGAGCCCGTAGAGGGCCAGGAGGACCGCTGCGAAGGCGACGAGGCCGACGCCCAGGAGGCCGAAGCGGTCGGTGTAATCGGAGATGTCCACGTTGTGCGACTCCAGTTGTCTCTGCCTGATGACGGCTTGCCAGCTGCGCCCGGGGGGCAATGGGGCCGAGCGGGACCGGTCCGGTCCCGCTCGGCGTGCTCATCTACAGCTGTGCAGGCGGCAGGCTACTGCGGCCAGGAGGCTTCGATGTCGTCGGCCATCTCCTGCGAGGTCTTGGTGCCGTCGGCCCATTCGACGATGCCGGTCCAGAAGGACGAGGCGCCGACTTCACCGGGCATGAGGTCCGAGCCGTCGAAGCGGACGGTGACGGCCGGGTCGGTCAGGATCTCGGTGGCGAACACGTTGACCGGGGTCGTGGCGACCGCCGGGTCGACGCCCTGCTGGGCAGTGCTCCACGGGCCGGTCTGCAGACGCGTGCTGTGGTAGAGCTCCGACGCCAGGAACTGGCGGGTGGCCTCGGTGGCCTCGGAGTCGGAGAACGCGGCCACGAACTCGCCGCCGACGAGCATGGTGTTGGCGGCCGGGTCGGTCTCGGGGAACTGGAACGCGAACACGTCGCCGTCCTCGGCGACCTCGGTGCCGTCAGGCCACATGGCGCCGTAGAAGGAGGCCATGCGGTAGAAGGCGCACTCGCCGTCCAGGATCGGGTGGCCGGCGGTCTGGAACGCGGTGGAGCTGATCGTGTCCGGGCCGTTGAAGACGTACTCCTCGTTCTGGAGCACCGATCCGGCCTTGTCGATCGCGGCGACGATCTGCGGGTCGTTGAAGGGGATCTCGTGGTTGACCCACTGGTCGTACACGTCGGTGCCCTCGCGGAGGACGATGTCCTCGATCCAGTCGGTGCCCGGCCAGCCGGTGGCGCCGCCCGATTCGAAGCCGGCGCACCACGGGGTGACCCCGTCGGCGGCGATCGTGTCGGAGAGGGTGATCAGCTCGTCCCACGTGGTGGGGACGGTGTAGCCGTTGTCGGCGAAGAACTGCGGCGAGTACCAGATGAACGACTTGGCGTTCGCGGAGTTCGGCGCGGCGTAGAGCTGGCCGTCGATGGTGCCGTAGGCCAGCCAGTCCTCCGACCAGCCCTCGGTGGCGAGCGTGGTGAGCTCCGGCGAGGCCGGGACCAGGTCGTCCTTGAAGTTGGACATGAGACCGGGCTGCGGGAAGAGCGCGATGTCGGGGGCGGTGCCGCCGTCGACGCGGACCTTCATGTCGGCCTCGAACTGGCCGGTGCCCTCGTACTCGATGTTGATGCCGGTGCACTCTTCGAAGTAGTACCAGCCGGCCTGCATCTCGTCGGCCTCCTGGTCCAGGATGGACGCGAAGATGCTGACGGTCTCGTCCTCGAAGTCGCCGTAGGAGTCGTACTGCGCGCAGTCCTCGGCGGCCGCGGGGATCTCACCGCGGATGTTGAAGCTTTCCTGTTCGTTCCCCTCGTCGGGGGCGCCGCACGCCGTCACGGCGATCGCGGTGGCACTGGCGGCAGCCGCAAGGCAGGAGATTCTTCGTGTCTTGCTCATCGGGGTTTCCCTCTCTTCGCAGGTGTGGTGCCCCCGGCGAGTCCGACTGCCTCCCTGTCCCCACCTGGTAGGAACCGCTCTCACTGGTTCCACCCCAGGTCGGGACTGCCTCACCCGCCGTTGGGGCGACGCTGGCAATGGTGCTCTGGGTAACACTGATTGTCAAGTGTGCATTGCCGAATCGTTACCGGGACGGATTGGATCGATATCTGTTGCCACCCGGTTCATGGGAGCGATACCAATGACGTATCATTCCGGGGCCCGGCAACCTCCTGCTGTTACAGAAGTACAGCCGAATAGTTCGCGAAAGGTGCGACCGATGACGCAGCTGACCTTCCCCCAGGGCTTCCTGTGGGGGACCGCCACGGCCTCTTACCAGATCGAGGGCGCGGCGACCGAGGACGGCCGGGGCCAGTCCATCTGGGACACGTTCTCCGCCACGCCCGGGAAGACCTGGCGCGGCCAGTCCGGCGCCGTGGCCTGCGACCACTACCACCGCGTCGACGAGGACATCGCCCTGATGGCCTCCCTCGGCGTCGACACCTACCGGTTCTCCATCGCCTGGCCGCGCATCCAGCCCGACGGCACCGGCCCGGCCAACCCCAAGGGCCTGGACTTCTACGACCGGCTCGTCGACAAGCTCGTGGCCGCCGGCATCAAGCCGATGCCCACGCTCTACCACTGGGACCTCCCGCAGGGGTTCGAGGACCGCGGCGGCTGGCCCGAGCGCGAGACCGCCGAGCGGTTCGGCGACTACGCCGCCATCGTCGGCGCCCGCCTCTCCGACCGCGTCCACACCTGGTGGACCCTGAACGAGCCGTGGTGCTCGGCCTTCCTCGGCTACGGCAACGGCCACCACGCGCCGGGCCGCACCGAGCCCGCCGCCGCACTGGCCGCCGTGCACCACCTCAACCTCGCGCACGGCCTCGCCGTGCAGTCGCTGCGCGCCGCCGGGGCCGAGCAGGTCTCGATCGTGCTCAACCCGACCCAGTGCCGCGGCGAGGAGGAGGCCGTGCGGGTCGTGGACGGCATCGCGAACCGGGTCTTCTTCGACCCGATCCTGCGCGGCCAGTACCCGGCCGACGTCGTCGAGCGCACGCAGCGGCACACCGACTGGTCCTTCGTCCAGGACGGCGACCTCGAGACCATCAACCAGCCGATCGACGTGCTCGGCATCAACTACTACAGCCCGACCTGGCTGCGCGCCAACCCGGACGAGCCCGAGAGCGAGGTCGGCCCGGGCACCGTCGGCATCGAGAGCTACACGCCCGAGGGCCTGGACTTCACCGACATGGGCTGGGCCGTCGACGCCACGGGCCTGACGGACCTGCTGGTGCGCATCCACAAGGACTACGGCGTGCCCACGATGATCACCGAGAACGGCGCGGCCTACCCGACCGGACCGGGCGCGGACGGCGAGGTCCACGACGACGAGCGCGTCGCGTACCTGCGCTCGCACATCGCGGCCGTCCACGACGCGATCGAGGCCGGCGCCGACGTGCGCGGCTACACCGCCTGGTCGCTCATGGACAACTTCGAGTGGGCCTTCGGCTACGACAAGCGCTTCGGCATCGTCCACGTCGACTACGCGACCCAGGTGCGCACCCCCAAGGACAGCGCCAAGTTCTACTCCAAGGTCATCGCCGACCACGGCCTGACCAGGTAACGCCAGCGCGGCCCGGAGCGAGCGCACCGCCTGCTCCGGGTCGGCGGCGCGCATCACCGCGCCCATGACCGCGACCCCCGCCGCACCCGCCTCCCTTGCGGCGAGGGCCCGGTCGGGGCCGGTGACGCCGCCGAGCGCGTACACCGGGACCGGGCTCGCCGCGCACGCCTCCCGCAGCGCGGCGGGCCCGATCGCGGGCCCGTAGCCGGGTTTGGAGTCGGTCGGCCAGATCGGCGAGTAGGTGCAGTAGTCGAGGCCGGGGTCGACGGGTTCTCCGGCGTGGACGGAGCGGCCGGTGATCGCGGGCCGGGGCTCGGGCACGGGGAAGTCGCGGGAGAGGTGCGCGGCGGCGACCGGTCCGGCCGGGTCGGCGATGATGAGGAGTCCGCCGGCGGCGTCCATTGTCGGTTGCAGGGCCGCGGCGAGCGCGGTGCGCTCGTTCCAGCGGAGGTGCTTGTCGCGCAGGACGAGTGCGAAGGGTCCGCCGCGGAGGGCGAGGGCGACCTGCTCGGTGAGCGGCCGGGGGCAGCCTGGGGTGTCGGAGATGACGAGCAGTCGGTGTTCCACGGCCCGACCCTATCCGGGTGCGGCCGGTGGGGCGGGAGTCCCTTAACGTCCTACTCGCCAGTGCTTCCTCTTTTAACACTTATGTATCGGTCGATCGTCCGAGCTTGCGTAATTCGCGACACAGGTGCGAAACTTCAGGGGATGAACATCGGCGATCAAATCAACGGGCTGCGCACCGAAGGGGAGCGGATCGCTGTCGCTGGTGGAGAACTCGCGCTGAATGCGAGCGTGCCCACCTGCCCAGGATGGAACGTCAAGGATCTCTTGACCCACATCGGGACCGTCCATCGATGGGCGGCGGCGATCGTGGGCGAAGCGTTGCCTTACGATCCACGGAAACAGGAGTTCCAGCGCATCGTGGGGCCCATGCCCCATGACGACCTGCTGGTCGACTGGGTCCGCGAAGGGCTGCTGCGGCTCGCCGCCGTGCTGGAGGCCGCGCCGAGCGGGCTCCAGTGCTGGCAGATGTTCCCCTCCGAGTCGTCGCGCCGCTTCTGGGTCCGCAGGCAGGCCCACGAGACCACCATCCACCGTGTCGACGCCGAGCAGGCCCGGGGCGACGAGATCTCACCGATCTGTCCCGAGTTCGCGGCGGACGGCATCGACGAGCTGCTGCTGGGGTTCCACGGCAGGCCCTCGAGCAGGGTGCGGGCGCTGCGTCCGTCCGTGCTCCACATCCATGCCACCGATCTGCCGCCGGGGCGCGGCGACTGGTACATCCATCCCACCGACACGGGTCCGCTCGTGACGTTCAGCGAGGTCGAGACCCCGCACTGCGTCATCGAGGGCCCGGTGGAGCTGCTGTACCTGGCGCTGTGGAACCGGCTGCCGTTCGACGATCTGCTGGTCCGCGGGGACCCGGCACTGCTCCACTTGTGGCGCAATTACTCCGCGGTCCGCTGGGTCGATCCTGTGGACGTTTGAAGGTCCTGACTGTGGGCTACTGGAGCGCTACAGTCCGAAACTGCTGGTAGTCGACTGCTCACGGTCCGATTTGTCGGAGCGGTGCACATTTATGACGCACCGGCTTCACTGCGGTGCCGGTGCTTGACCGGCGGGCTCCGCCGGGACAGGCGTGCGGCAGGCGCGATGGGGGGCGCGCTGCTGCGCGGCGGCGGGGGGCGGGGATCGTAAGCTCACGGGCGTGAACGAGGATTCCGCGAAGCAGCCCATGCACAGTCATGCCGTACCGAACGACGCCGTCCCCCGCGCCGCGCTGTGGATCCTGGTCCCGGCGGCGGCCGTGACGCTCCTCGGCATGATCCTCCTGTGGCCCTCCGGGGTCGCGGACGCGGAGGCGGTCGACGCGTACGGCACCGAGGTGGACGGCCATGTGCTCGCGGTGCACGAGACCGAGTGCGACGAGGCGGACGCCGAGCTGAACGAGCAGCTGCAGGCGACCGTGTGCGGCGACGTGGTCGTGCGGCTGCTCACCGGCGTGGACGCGGAGCAAGAGGCGATCGTCGACATCCCCAGCGGCCCAGGCGCTCCGGTGGTCGAGGTCGGGGACGACGTCATCCTCATCTACACGCCCGACTCGGTCTCGGGCCAGCAGTACCACATCATCGACCACGACCGCGCCAGCGCGTTGTGGGCGCTCGGGGTCGCGTTCGCGCTCGCGGTGGTCGCGTTCGGACGGTGGAAGGGCCTGCGGTCCCTGGTGAGCCTGGCGATCACCTTCGCGGTGGTGCTGCTGTTCATGGTGCCGGCGGTGCTCGACGGGTCCTCGCCGATCCTCGTGGCCGTGGTCGGTTCGGCCGCGATCATGCTCGTGTCGCTCTACCTGGGGCACGGTTGGAACCGGACGACCACGGTGGCCGTGGTCGGGACGCTCGCGTCGCTCATCGTCACGGTGCTGCTGGCCGAGGCGGCCGTGAACCTCACGAAGCTCAACGGGGTGCTCGACGAGAACACCACGAACCTGGCGCTGCAGTACCCGATCGACATGTCAGGCCTGCTCTTGGCGGGCATCCTCATCGGCGCGCTCGGCGTCATCGACGACGTGACGGTCTCGCAGGCCGCCACTGTGGACGAAGTGGCGAAGGCCAATCCGAAGTGGGGTTCGGCGCGGCTGTTCAAGTCGGGGATGCGGGTCGGGCGCGACCACCTGACCTCGGTCGTGAACACGCTCGTGCTCGCGTACGCGGGCGCGTCGCTGCCGCTGCTGGTGCTCATCAGCGCCGCGAACCGGCCGCTGGAGCAGGTGCTCACGAGCCAGATCATCGCCACGGAGATCGTGCGGTCGGTCGCCGGCACGCTGGGCCTCATCGCGGCCGTGCCGATCACGACCTGGCTCGCCGCCTACCTCGCGCGGCGCAACCCGCAGCCGAAGGATCCCAAGGCCCCCAAGGAGAAGCCGAAGCCCAGGCCGAAGCCGGAGGCGGCGTCGTGGGACGAGGACGAGTCGCCGTACCCGCCCTCGCACCTTCGTTAGAACTGCTCGGCCGCGGTCATGAGCTTCCGCGCGGCCTGGTGCAGCGCCTGGAGCACGGTCATCACCGCCGGGCGGCCCGTCGAGGCCGTCCGGTGGACCACGTAGACCTCCCGGCCCGGCAGGTCCTCGGCGACCTTCCGCACGGCCACGTCCTTGCGCTCGGCCGCGGCCATCCACGGCGCCACCGTCACCCCCAGGCCCTTCGCCACCAGGGTGAGGATCGTGTCGAGCCCCTCGAACTCCGAGACCGGCGCGCTGATCCCCTCGGCCCGCCAGAGCCGCGCCAGAGCCATGCGCGAGGGCTCGCCGTCCGGGGAGGCGATCCAGGACTCCCCCGCGAGCTCGTGCGCGGAGAGGACCGCTTTGGCCGCCAAGGGGTGCTTGGTCGGCAGTACCGCCACGAGCGGGTCGTTCACCAAGTGGTGGAAGGTCAGCGTGCCGGCGGTGGGCGGGCGGCGCTGGCCCGACCAGTCGTCGATGAGGGCCAGGTCGATCTCGCCGGAGCGGACGCGCGCCAGCGACTCCGAGACGGTGTGCTGCTGGAGCAGGACCATCTGGAGCTCGGGGTAGCGGCGCAGGCGGCGCACGATCGGGCCGGCGAGGGCGACGGCGACGGTGGGGAACGCGGTGACGGTGACCCTGCCGCGCGGTTCGGCGGACTCGGCGGCGAGGTCGGTCTCGGCCGCGTCGATCGCCTCCAGGATGTGCGCGGTGTGGGCCACCAGGCGGCGCCCCGCGTCGGTCAGCTGGGCCGATCGGGCGGTCCGCTCCAGGAGCGACACGCCGGTCTCCTTCTCCAGGGCGGCCAGCTGCTGCGAGACGGCGGAGGCGGTCTGGCCGGTCGCCGAGGCAGTGGCGACTATCGATCCCTGGGCCGCGAATTCATAGAGGAGCCGCAGGCGGCGCACATCGAGCATAAGGAAATCTTACCCTCGGCGACAGCTAGAAATACTTGCGATGATGCTCCATGCGGAGGAGATTGGGACCGTCGAAAGACCATCCACCAAGGAGTCACCTGTGACCGTCTCCGCCACCCTCGCCGCAAACGAAGCCGTCGCCGCCCGCCGCGCCGCCGGGCAGGAGGTGCTCGCGCTCGGCTTCGGCGAAGCGGGCATCCCCGTGCACCCCTTGCTGAGCCAGCGCCTCGCCCAGGCCGCCGGCCGGATCGCGTACGGGCCCGTCGCCGGGACCGACGAGGCCCGCGACGCCGCCGCCGGGTACTGGACCCGCCGCGGCAACCCCACCGCGGGCGGGCAGGTGCTCCTCGGCCCCGGCTCCAAGCCGCTCTTGTTCGCGCTCCAGCACGCCATCGGCGGCGACGTCGTCCTCCCCCAGCCCGCCTGGGTCTCCTACGCCGCCCAGTCGCAGCTGCTCGGCCGCGAGCCGATCCGGGTGCCCGTGCCCGAAGGCGAAGGCGGCGTGCCCGACGCGGCCCTCATGGCGGCGGCCGTGCGCGACGCCCGCGCTGCGGGCCGCGACCCGCGCCTCGTCGTGGTCACCCTCCCGGACAACCCGACCGGCCGCCTCGCCTCCGAGGCCTCCGTGCAGGCCCTGTGCGAGGCCGCCCGCGAACTCGACCTCGTGATCGTGGCCGACGAGATCTACCGCGACCTCGTGTTCAAGCCCGGCGCGTTCCCCTCCCCCAGCGAGTGGGCGCCCGAGCGCACGATCACGACCACCGCGCTCTCCAAGAACTACGCGCTCGGCGGCTGGCGCATCGGCGCGGCGCGCTTCCCCGGTTCGGAACTGGGGAGCCGGATCCAGGAGACCGTGCGCGGCATCGCGTCCGAGCTCTGGTCCTCCGCGCCGCTGCCGATGCAGCACGCCGCGGCCTACGCCTGGTCCGACCCGGCCGAACTCGTCGACCGGGTCGCCATGGCCCGGCGCCTGCACGGCGCGGTCGCGAACGCCGTCGCCGAGGTCTTCGCGGCCGTCGGCTGCGACGTGCGGGTCCCACAGGGCGGGTTCTACGTGTGGCCCGAGTTCGGGCCGCTGCGCGCGGCACTGGCCGAGCGGTGGGGCGTGCGCACCAGCGCCGACCTCGCCCGGGTCCTGCTGGACGAGTTCGGGATCGTGGTCATCGCCGGGGACGCGTTCGGGGACGACCCGGCGGCGCTGACGATCCGCGTCGCCGTCACCGGCCTCTACGGCGAGTCCGACTCGCAGCGCCTCGCGGCGCTCCTGTCGGACGACCCGCTGGAGATGCCGTGGCTGGCCGAGTCGCTCGACTCCTTGCGGGACAAGCTGAAGGCGCTCGTCGCCTAGGGTCTGTCCTGTGCATCAGGGAGCGGCGGTATCCGAGTCCGTTCGTTCGCTCGCAATGCCGATCGACGGCTCGCAAGCTTCGCCGAGACCGCGGAGGGGGGGGGGGCGGGGCGGGGGGGGGGGGGGGGGGCCCCCCCCCCCC
>NZ_JAPZVR010000020.1:0-40553 GCF_027622855.1 Glycomyces algeriensis
GACGAGGACGGCATCATGCACATCGAGATGCGCCGCCCCGCAATGCGAAACCCATCAGGTCCGGAATAACGGATATATCCCCCCTTAGGGACCCGGTCTCGGCGAAGCTTGCGAGCCGTAAATTTGCAGGGCACAACTGTATGCGCTGAGTACGACAATTTCTCCGGCGTGTCACTCACTCTTTCGAGTGACAAGTCCGGGAGCGGAATCCCGGATCTAACATTCCGCTCCCGGACGCCTCGTCGCCGTTATGCCTCGGGCATCGGCTCGAGCTTGGTCGGGTCGACCACGCCCCAGTACGCGGCCTTCGCCTGGAGGCGGTCGTCGAAGAACAGCGGCGCCTCGTGCGGGCGCGACACCGGCCAGGACCGCAGCCACGAGACCGCGTCGTACAGGCCCCACATCGTCACCGACTCGAGGTCGTCGGCGCGCTCGCGCAGCACGTCGAAGAGCTCCTTGTAGTACCAGCCCTGCGCGATCAGCCGCTCGGGCGGCGTCGCGGGGAGGCTCTCGGTCATCTCGTTCGAGACCGAGACGTCGAGCTCGGTGATCGTCTGGAGCACCCGCAGCTCCCGGAACAGGTCGATCGACTCGCCCAGCAGGGCCGGGTCGCGCCGGTAGTCCACGTGCGCCTGGTGCCCGATGCCGTCGACCGGCACCCCCTCGCATTTGAGGTGCTGCACCAGGTTGAACATCGCCTCCCGCTTGTCCGGGAACTCGGTGTTGTAGTCGTTGATGAAGAGCTTCACCTTGCGCGGGAAGGCCTTCCGGGCGATCTTGAACGCCTTCTCGATGTACTTGGGGCCGCCGAAGACCTCGTACCAGCGCGAGTGGCGCAGCCCGTCGGGCTGCTCGGGGTCGACCACCTCGTTCACGACGTCCCACGCCCAGATGCGGGAGCCGTAGTGCGCCGCGATCGCCTTGACGTGGGTCTCCAAGCGCTGCAGCAGCAGTGCCTGGTGCGCGCGGCTCTTCACGAGCGGCTCGCCGTTCTCGTCGAGGAACCACCAGGCCGGGGTCTGGTTGTGCCACAGCAGCGTGTGGCCCCAGATCTTCATGCCGTTGGCCTCGGCGAAGTCCACGATCTGGTCGGCCTTGCTGAAGTCGAAGACGCCCTCGGTGGGCTGGATCGATTCAGGCTTCATCTGGTTGCCCGTGGTGACCTGCGCGAAGTGCTTCGCGAGGAGTTCGGCGGGCTTGCCGACCACCTCGGGGGGCTCGACGGCGCAGCCGAAGACGAAGTCGTCGGCGAGGAAGTCCTTGAGCGGCAGCAAGTCTTGGATCTCCGGTTCTGCGATGCGGGTGAGCGTGAAGGCGTCGAGGAGGACCGGAGCGAGGCTCGAGGCGGATTCGACGTAGAACTGCAGTCGGTCGGCGGCCTGGCTGATCGAGTACGTGCCGGAGAACTCGGTCCAGGCGGCGTCGGTGACCGCGGTGTTCCACTTGACGCCCTCGTAGTTCGAGACGCCGCCGACGTCCCGCTGCACCGTGGTGCGCAGGTCCGCGGCGGCCTCGCCTTCGGGCAGGCGCAGGTAGACCTTGAGCTGGTATCGGACGCCGACTTCGATGTGCGTGGTGATGTCGATGGCGGCGCCGTTCCAGGTGGCGGTGCGGCCGGTGATGAGGAGCCGCTGCTCGGGGTCGACGGCGACGGTCGCGGCGCCGCGGCCGGCCCAGCCTTCGGTGGTGCCGGACGAGAAGTCGGTGGAGAGCAGCAGGTCGTCGGCGTGCGCGGGACTCGCGGCGAGGGTGATGAACCCGGCCGGGAGGAGTGCCGCGCCGCCGGCGGCGGCAGCGGCCGAGAGCACCGTACGGCGGCTCGCGGCAGGCGTGGAGGAGGTGGTCGTCATTGAGGGCGCTCCTTCTGGAGTGAGGGGTCCGGCCGCTCCATCACGGGGTCGAACAGAGCAGCGGACTTGTGAGCGCGGCGAAGCCGTGCTTACCGGTCCGCAGCGGCCGGAGGCTGCTTTGAATTCCGAAACTCTCGGAAACTTTCATTCAAAGTATTGATATGTTACGATCCTCTCGTCGGGGCTGTCAAGGCGCCGACCCACCACTGTGGCGGAGATGTGAGGGGCTCTGCCGCAATGAAGAAAGGGGACCGGCCGCAAGGCCGGTCCCCTCATCACTGTAGTGCTCCCTAAGCGCCTTCAGGCTGCTCGATGAGCGTCTGGATGTACAGCGACTCGCCGATCTTCTCGATGATCTCGAGCTGCGTGTCCAGGTAGTCGATGTGGTGCTCCTCGTCCTCGAGGATGCCCTTGAAGAGGTCCCGCGAGACGTAGTCCTTGACCGACTCCATGTGCTCGATGCCGCGCTTGAGGCGGTCGATCGCCTCCACCTCGATGAGGCGGTCGCACTCGAAGATCTCCTTGACCGACTGGCCGATGCGCAGCGGGAAGAGCCGCTGGTAGTTCGGCATGCCGTCGAGGAAGAGAATCCGGTCGGTCAGGACCTCGGCGTGGCGCATCTCGTCGATCGACTCGGACTTGGTGTACTTCGCGAGCTTGGTGTAGCCCCAGTTCTCCTGCATCTTCGCGTGCAGGAAGTACTGGTTGATCGCGGTCAGCTCCGCCGTCAGCTGCTCGTTGAGGAATTCGATGACCTGCTTGTCGCCCTGCATTGCAATCCGTCCTTCGCGGTCCGCCAAGTGCCGGCTCCGTGTCCGACGGTCTCAGACTAGGACCAGGTGGGGGCCCATTTCCAGCCAGGAATGCCTAAAATAGGACAACCTATCCTAACGGAGGACAACCTAAAGCGTCCGTCATTTCCGTAGAATCCGGCGATTCAGGCCGGGCTTTTCTGGAGCCGCGCTCAGGCCGCGGCGGGCACCGAGGACGTGAAATAGCTCTCGATCATGTCGACCAGGCGTTCATGGCAGGTGCCGCAGCTCGTGCCGGCGTCGCAGGCCTCGCCGATGGCCTCTTCGGTGTGCGCGCCCGCGGTGATGCAGTCACGGACTTCGTTCTCGTGGACTGCATGGCAGATGCAGGCGTACATGCACCGACCTCCGGGCAGGTAAGGCTTGACTAATGAAGGCATGCCTAACCTACCCTGCGCTTCCGACGATCGGCAACCCCCGACCGGTGGATCACCCGCACCCGAACGGGCGACCCGCCGCGGTCAGCGGACGAGGGTGCCGAGGACCTTCACGGCGTGCTCGATGCCGGCGTCGTCCACGTCGAGGTGGGTGACCATCCGGCCCCAGTCGGGCCCGAGCACGGAGACCAGCACGCCCTGCTCGGCCGCGGCGCGCGCGACCTGGGCGATGTCGCGGACGCGCAGCAGCACGATGTTGGTCTCGACCTGCGCGGCCTCGCAGACCCCGAAGGGCTCGAGCGAGCGCGCGAGGTGCCGCGCCCGGACGTGGTCGTCCGCGAGGCGCTCGATGTTGTTGGCGAGCGCGTACCGGCCGGCCGCGGCGAGGAACCCGGCCTGGCGCATGCCGCCGCCCAGGCGCTTGCGGATGACGCGGGCGCGTTCGATGCGTTCGGCGTCGGCGATGAGGAGCGAGCCGACGGGGGCGCCGAGGCCCTTGGAGAGGCAGACCGAGACGGTGTCGAAGAGGGCGCCGTACTCGCTGAGCGGGACACCGCTGGCGGCGTGGGCGTTCCAGATGCGGGCGCCGTCCAAGTGCAGGCCCAGGTCGTGGGCGTCCGCGAGGGCCCGGAGGGCGCGCAGTTCCTCGATGGGCTGGACGGTGCCGCCGCCCATGTTGTGGGTGTTCTCGACGGCGATCGCGCGCGTGGTGGTCGAGTAGGGGTGCGGGCGGTTGATCATCGGCTCGACGAGCGCGGTGTCGAGGCGGCCGTTCGCGGAGGTCCAGGTGCGCGAGCTGATGCCGCCGAGCGCGGCGGCGGCGCCCATCTCGAAGTTGACGACATGGGCCTTGACGTCGCAGAGGAGTTCGTCGCCGGGCCGGACCAGGAGCTGCAGGCCGATCTGGTTGGCCATGGAGCCGGTCGGGGTGAAGACCGCGGCCTCCTTGCCGAAGAGCGCGGCGGCCTCGGCCTCGAGGGCGTTGACGGACGGGTCCTCGCCGTACACGTCGTCGCCGACGTCGGCGCTGGTCATGGCCTCGAGCATGGCCGCGGTCGGCCGGGTCACGGTGTCGGAGCGGAGATCGACGATCATGGGCCGACCCTACTGCGGCCAGTGTTCGGGACGCGGTCAGGCGGGTTCGGTGGACATCCCGTCGAGCACGAGGTCGAGCAGGAGGCCTTGGGCGCGTTCGGGTTCCCAGTCGTGGTGGCGTCGCAGGTGCACGTACGGCCAGCAGACGGTGTTGAAGACCAGGTCGCCCGCCTCCTCGGCGTCGGCCTGCGGCGCGAGCGAGCCGTCGGCGGCCCCGTCGAGGAGGAGCCGCACGAGCGGGGCGACGACGTCCTCGAGAGGCTCTTCGAACAGGCCGGTCTCATGAAAGGCCGTGTCGAACGCCGACAGCAGCGCGAGATGGCGATCGAAGACCCCGCACATCGCCTCGAGCGCCTGCCGGAGCCGCACGCGGCCGGTCCCCGTGGCGGTGAGCACGGGCCAGAGTGAGTCCCGGTAGTCGAGGAGGAGGCGCCGGATGAGCTCCCGCCGCAGCTCTTCCTTGCCGCCGACCTGGCGCCAGAGGGTCGCGCGGGAGACGCCGGCGCGGTCGGCCACGTCGCCCATGGTGAGCCGGTCCCAGCCGGTCGACCCGAGCACGTCGGTGGCGGCGGCCAGCAGCTTCTCGTCCATCGTGGTCCTTCCGTGTGCGTCGCGCGCCATCATCCCATGAAACACCGTGTTGCACCGATTGGAACGGTCGGTATCATCAGCGCATGTCCCTTCGGAACCACCTCGTCGACACCACCCCCCTGCGGATCAGCCGCGACTTCCGCTGGCTCTACATCGGCCGCACCGGCCTCCTGGTCGGCGCCATGCTCACCGAGACCGCCCTGATCTGGCAGATCTACCAGCTCAGCGGCTCGAACCTGGCCGTCGGCGCGGCCGCCGCATCGGGCGGCATCGGCATCGTCGCCGGACTCCTCGTCGGCGGCGTCCTCGCCGACCGCTTCGACCGGCGCCGCATCCTCGTCACCGTGCGCGTCCCGGGACTCCTCGTCGCGCTGGCGCTCTTGGTGAACGCCCTCCAGGACGAGCCGCTGCTGTGGTTTCTGTTCGCGGCCGTCATCGCCGACACGTTCCTCGCCGGCCTCAGCATCCCCGCCTCCTTCGCGGCCGTGCCCTCTCTCGTCGGCCAGGAGAACGTCGCCAGCGCCTCGGCCCTGAACGGCCTCACGGGCCAGCTCGCCGGCATCGCCGGGCCGGCCCTCGCGGGCGTGGTGATCGCGGCTGGCGGCACCGAGTGGTGCTACGGCCTCAACGTGGTCGGGTTCGTGGTCTTCGCGGTGGCGATGACCTTCGTCGGGCCGATGCCGCCGGACCACGGCGGCGAAGACGAGGAGGCGTCGAGCTCGTACTCGCTCAAGGACGCGTTCGCGTTCGTGCGGCGCAACAAGATCGTGGCCGGGGTGCTGCTCATCGACATCATGCCGATGCTGTTCGCGTATCCGAAGGGCCTGTTCCCGGCGCTGGCGACCGAGCAGTTCCACGGCGGGGCGGTGGCGTTCGGGCTGCTCTCGGCGGCCGCCGGCGTCGGCGCGTTCCTCGCCGCCGCGTTCAGCGGGAAGGTCACCAAGGCCGCCAGGCCCGGTTTCGTCGTCATCATCGCGGCGAGCATGTGGGGCGCGGCCATGGTGGGTCTGGCGCTGTCGCCCTGGCTCGCACTGGGGCTCGTGTTCCTGGCGATCTCCGGGGCGAGCGACCTCGTCTCCGAGGTGCTGCGCACGGGGTTGCTGCAGAACCACACGCCGGACCGGCTGCGCGGACGCGTCACCAGCCTGTGGCTGGCCCAGGCGACGGTGTCGCCGGCGCTCGGCAACCTGCAGGCCGGGGCGCTCGCGGGGCCGCTGGGACTCGGCGGCGCGATCCTGGCGGGCGGCGTCGCGTGCGTCGCCGGCGTGGCGGTCGTGGGCTGGAAGCTCCCGGCGTTCCGGCGGGCGAGCATGCTGCCCTTGGCGACGCTTGCGAGCCGTAACTGAGTTGAGCCCCGCAGCCGGAGGCCGCGGCGGTCTAGCGGCCTCTTAGTACGGGTTGTCGCCGTTGCCGATGCCGAGCACCGGCAGGTACATCCGCTCGCCGTCGGCGGTGAAGCCGTCGTAGACGATGTCGAACAGGTCCTGGATGCCGAAGGCGCGCAGGGCGTCCACCATCATGTGCGCGGCCTGGTTGGTGGCGGTGCGGTCGGTGGAGTTGAAGCTGCGCGACCAGTTCGGCTGGGTGCCGCTGGGGGCGCGGAAGCCCATGCTCGGCAGGTTCGAGAGGCCGGAGCGCCAGGAGCCGCTCACGGCGGCGCTGGCCTCGACGCGCAGGCCTCCGTCGACGAACGCGGCGACGTACCGCGCCGACCAGTCGCCGGTGCGCAGGAGCACGGTGCCGGCGGTGTCGACCACGGGCACGTCGGCGGCCATGTCGGCCAGCAGGGACGAGAGCCGCTCGGTGAACTCGCCCATGTCCTGGCAGGCGGGCTCGGGCGGGCGCTGGCCGGTGCGGGCGTAGGCGGCCCAGCCGGAGACGTCGCCCTTGCCGACGGCGTGCGCCTCCAGCTGCTCGAAGAGCTCGGGCGAGAGGAGGCGGAGGGTGACGCCGCCGTGGAAGCGGCGCAGGTGCAGTTCGAAGATGAGGCCGTCGCGGTACCAGCGGATCCAGGGGCCGCCGTCGCCGCCGCGGATCTCGGGGGCGCCGAGTTCGCTCATCATGGTGCGCAGCACTTCGCGGAAGATGAGGGTGCGGTGCTGCTCGCCCTGGCGGCCGCGTTCGGCGGAGCGCAGGACCATGACCTCGATGGAGTAGAAGTCGGCGCGTCCGGCGACCGGGGTCTGGGGCGGGACGGAGTCGGCGATGGCGTTGCCGGTGTCGTAGCCGGTCTCCGCGCGCCACATGCCGATGTCGACCTCGGCGGAGCGCACCTGCCAGCCGAGGTCGGTCATGGCACGCTGCAGGTCCGCCTTGTTCCAGCGCCCGAAGTCGGTCTTTCTGGCCCGGCGGAGCAGGTCTACAAGCTGCGCTTCACTGATCCGGTGTGTGCCGAGCATCCGTTACCGTGCCAATCCGTCCGTAGGTGGGGCTGCGGGCGAAGCCCGGCGTGCCACTGCGGTTAGGGTAGCCTTGCCTGCGGTAGCGGGTCGAGAGGTGAGGGTTGGCAGTTGTCCGATACTGTGCGGCAAGACACGCTTGTCAGCCTACTAGGCGGCAGGCGCGGAGCCTTCGACGCCACCGCTCCGGTGGTGGTGTTCATCCTCACTTGGATGGTCTCCGGTAACTCGATCGCTTGGGCCGCAGGGGCTTCGCTCCTTTCGGCAGGAGTCATCGCATTCGTCCGGTTCAAGCAGCGCCAGAAGCCGCGGGCGGTGGTCCTCGGCCTCTTGAGCGTCGCGGTCGCATGCCTGATCGTCCTCTACACCGGACGCGCGCAGGACATCCTCCTCCCCCGCATCGTCTCCAACGCCGCCAGCGCCCTCGTCTGGGCGGGCTTCATCGTCTTCCGCCGCCCGCTCCTCGGCCTCATCGTCGGCGGCCTCCTGGGCCAGAAGACCCGCTGGCGCCGCGACCCGCACCTCCTCCGCGCCTACAGCGCGGCGTCCTGGGTGTGGGTGGCGATGTACGCGCTCCGCGTGGCGATCCTGACCCCGTTCTGGAACAGCGACGAGGAGCGCCTCGCCGTCGTCGCCGGCGGCGTCGCCCAGGTCGCGCTCTCCTGGCCCCTCCTCGTCCTCTGCCTCATCGCGAGCGGCTGGGTCATCCGCGCGGTCCTCCCCGACGACCACCCGGGCATCCGCCACCCCCTGGATCCGGCCGAGTCCCCCGCCCCGGAGAAGACCGCACCGTAACGCGATCCCCTTCCGCCCCAAGCGAAACGAATTCCGGTCGGTTTTCCGACAGTGCGCGTTTCGCTGACCCGATCTCCTTGTGTGCAGCCATACACTCAACAACATGGAACGCAGCACTCAAGCTCTGTGGGATCCGCTACTGAGCGATGAGGACCAGGACGCACTCAAGCCGGAGGCGCACACGGTCTCGTACCCGAAGGGCGCGACGCTCATGAAGATCAACGAGCACTCGGACTACGTGGTCTACCTCCGTTCGGGCCATGTGAAGTCCTGTACGAGCGACCCGCGGGCGATTTTCGGCATCCACGGCCCCGGCTCGGTCCTCGGCGACCTGGCCCCGCTCACCGGCGAGCCCCGCTCGGCGGACCTGGTCGCGTTGACGCCGATCGACGTGCTGCACATCCCCGGCGACAGGTTCATCAAGTTCCTCCTCGTGAATCCGCAGACCCACCTCGCGGTGACGCAGCGGCTCGCGAAGCGGGTGCGCGAGATGAGCGAGGTCCAGGAGGAGTCGTTCATGACGAGCGAACGCCGTCTCGCCCGGGCGATGCTCCGGATCATCGATTCGGGCATCGGCAAGGAAGGCGAGAACGGACTGGTGATCGCCGGATTCACCCAGGACGACCTGGCCGATCTCGCCCGCATCTCGCGGGAGTCGGTCTCCGCGGTGATCCGGCAGTTCAAGACCCGCGGCACCATCGCGACCGGACGCGTCAGATTCACCATCCGCGACACTGCAGCGATCGAGGCGCTGGCCATGCGCCGGGACCGCTCCCTCATCTAGCCCCGGAATGGAATGATCGCCATGTCGGACTTCAACGTCATCGAGCTCATGACCGCGATCGTCGGCTCTGTCGCGGCGGGGGCCGCCGTGACCAGTGCCGTGATCCAGCTCAAGGCGGTGAAGCTCGAACTGGAGACGAAGCAGAAGGATCAGGCCGTCCAGGAACCCTCGAACCACCCGAAGCAATCGGCAGATGGGAAACCACCGCAGTGAACCGAGTCCGGGGCGAGATCTTCAACGGGTTCAAGTTGATAGAACTGCTCCGCAACCATGTTCCGCAGGATTTCAATCCGGACGACTTCGTGATCGCGGGCAGCGCGCGACTGTGGGTCGGCGGCGTGACCAGGCATCTGTCCGATCTCGACCTCCTGGCCCGGCCCGGGAGCGACACCTGGCGGCGGGCCAAGGAACTCGCGTTCATCCACGCACCGGTGTTCCTGGACGAGCCGCTGCGCGTGAGCGACTACTCGGGAGACAAGATCGCCCGGCTCTACGCGGGGGTCGTCGAGGTGTGCGACAAGTGGGTGCTGCCCGGCAGCGACACGCACGAGCTCATCGACCACGCCGACGTCTTCGACGGCTTCCGCTACCTGACGGTCGCGGATGTCGTGGCGTACAAGCGGTACCTGAACCGCCCGAAGGACCATGCGGACCTGCGGGTGCTCGCTGGTTTCGGCTACGGCACCGGGTTCGAGCCGGTCAGGCGGTGAACTCCTTACGTTCAGTCTTCGCGGATCACCGCGCATTCGCCGGGTTCGAGGGGGCGGGTCGGGGCCCATGGGTTGCCGGTGAGGAGGTCGCGGCCGGCGGCGGGGACGTTGGCGGGGGCGTCGCTGTGGTTGATGGCGAAGAGGTAGCTGCGGCCGTCCTCATGGGAGCGGCGTACCAGTTCCAGGTTCTCGGGGGCTTCCGGGAACTCGCCCGTGACGCCGACGGCCGCTAGGAGCGGGTCGAGGTCGGTGATGCGGGTGGCGAGGTACCAGACCTCGCCGTCGCCGAGCCGGCGGCGGAAGACGGCGCCGGTTCCGGGGTAGTCCTTGAAGTCGGCGACGACCTCGGCGTCGAGGGCGTGGGTCACCTCGGACCAGGTCTCGCCTTCCCAGCCGTTGTCGAGGGCGACCTTGTCGCCCTTGGGGACCGGGACGAACTCCTCGACGCGGATGCCCATGAGGCCGCCGAGGGCGCCCGGCAGGCCGGGGTGGACGTGGTCGTTGCTGTCGACGATGCCCGAGTAGGGGCCGACGACGAGGGTGCCTCCGCGTTCCACGTAGGCGCGCAGGTTCGCGTCGTCGTCGAGGAGGTACAGGTGCGGCGCGAAGACGTGCGTGTAGCGGCTCAGGTCCCATTCGGGGTTCACCAGGTCCGTGGTGACGCCGCGCCGCCAGAGGGCGGCGTGCCAGCGCCGCAGTTCCGGGTAGGTGGTCATGTCGGAGGAGGGCTGACCGGGCGTGTCGGCGGCCCAGCAGGAGTTGAAGTCGAGGAGGATCGCGGCGCGGGAGTCCACTGTCGAGCCTTTGACCTCGCCGAGGAGCTTGAGCCAGGCGCCGAGTTGCTTGACCTCGCGGAAGACCCGAGAGTCGGGTCCGCCGTGGGGCAGCATCGCGGAGTGGTAGCGCTCGGCGCCGTAGCGGGAGGCGCGCCATTGGAAGAACATGGCGCCTTCGGAGCCGCGGGCCACATAGGACAGGGAGTGGCGCAGGAGGTCGCCGGGGCGCTTGGCGAAGTAGCCGCGGCGCCAGGCGGAGGAGTTCGTGGACTGCTCCATGAGGAGCCAGGGGTCGCCGTCGGCGAGGCCGCGGGTGGCGTCGGCGCCGAACGCGGCCTGCGCGGGCCAGCCGATCGGGTCGTCCGGGAGGAGGTAGTGGTCGGAGGCGACGAGCCGGTTCGGGCCCGTCGTGTGCTCGCGCCAGCGGTGGTAGTCGGCGCCGGTGAAGTTGCCGGTGACCATGAAGTTGGTGGTGATCGGCTTGCCGGGGCTGTGGGCTTCGATCGCTTCGGCTTCGGAGCGGAAGAGCGCGAGGAGCGCGTCGGAGGAGAAGCGGCGGAAGTCGAGGAGCAGTCCGGGGTTGGGGGTCTCGGCGCAGATGCGCGGGGGCAGGACCTGGGACCAGTCGCTGTAGGTCTGGGACCAGAACGTGGTGCCCCACGCGCGGTTGAGGCCGTCGAGGTCGCCGTGCCGCTCGGTGAGCCAGGCGCGGAAGGCTTCTGCGGCGAAGTCGCAGGTGCAGGAGCGGTAGTACTCGTTGCCGACGTGCCACATGGCGAGCGCGGGGTGGTCCGCGTACCGCTCGGCGAGGCGGGAGGCCATGTCGACCACGGCCGCCCGGTAGACCGGCGCGTGCGGGCAGTACTCGGCGCGTGCGCCGGAGTTGAGCCTGACGCCCTCCGGGTTGACGGGGAGGGTCTCGGGGTGGGCCTGGGAGAACCAGGGCGGGGGTGAGGCGGTGGACGTGGCGAGGTCGGCCTGCACGCCGCCCGCGGCGAGGAGGTCCATGATGGCGTCGAGCTGGGTGAAGTCCCACTCCCCCGGGCCGGGATTGATGCCGGCCCAGGCGAAGATGTTGACGCTGACCAGGTTGACCCCGGCCTCGCGCATGAGTCGGAGGTCCTCGTCCCAGGTCTCGCGGGGCCACTGCTCGGGGTTGTAGTCGCCGCCGAAGGCGAGGCCCTCGACCGTGGGGATGATGTCGGTGTTCCTTGGTGCCACGAGTGGTCCTTCGGGGTTCGCCGCGTTCGGGAGGGTCGCCGCCGATGTGACAGCGCTTTCCAAGGGGCGATTCTGCCCTTCGTGGCTCCGCAAGTCAAGGGCGGCTTCAGTGACCGGTCAAGGGGCCTGGCGGTACGGCGGCAGGCCGCGCTTGTACGCGTCCCAGATGCTGCGCATCACGAAGATCTTCTCGTCGAGCTCGTCGTCGGTCGAGAGCACGCGGCCCGAGTAGGGGGCCTGCAGGCGCCACGGCTTCTGCTCGGGGTCGAGGAGGTACACCACGGGCACGGTGCGGCTGGCCCGCCGCTCGGCCCGGATGTCCGCGATGTCCGTCCACGCGGCGAAGCGCTCAGTGTGCTTCTGGGAGGCAACGGCTTTGAGCGGGTGGATGCCGCGCTCGTCGAGCACGACGCCGCGGCCGCGCGCCCCCGCGTACGCCGCTCCCAGCGCGACGCCGATCGCGAAGAGGAACAGCGCCAGCAGCGTGTAGTGGTACCAGTGGCCGACGGCGAGCATGTACGCCACGGCCGGGACGAGGGCGGCGAACAGCGAGAGGCCGGAGAGGAACAGCGCCCGACCGAGCACCTGGCGCGTCGTCGGTCGAAATGTGATCTTGACGGCCACGTCCACCCCCACCAGGCTTGTGCCGCTCCTGTACAGCTGATCGTGCCACGTTCCGCGGGCACGTCAAGCGACAATCCGACAGAAACCGGACCGGCCACTTTGCGTACCCCGGGCCCGGGTGTGTCAGGCTGGTGCCATGACGAGTACCGATGCCTCCACCGGTCCGATCCTCGCCGGCCCGCGCAGCGGCCGCAGGCTGCGGGTCCGCCGCCCGGCGGCGGTCACCGGCGCGGCCTTCGTGGCCTGGCTGACGGTGCTGCCGCTGTCCGTGTCCCTCATCGTCGAGCGGCCGTTCTGGGGCGCGTTCTCGGTGGCGGCGGGCCTCGCGCTCATGCTCGTGCCGGTCGCGGTCTCCATGTGGGCGTGGCGCTCGGGGATCGACGTCACCCGCGAAGGCATCGCGATCCGCGGCCTGTTCTCCAGCCGCACGATCGCCTGGAAGCACATCGACGGGTTCGCGCACGGCAACGAGGGCGTGGCGGCCATATTGGACGACCAGTCCCAGGTGCGCCTCGACCCGCTCAAGCCCGAGAACCTGCCCCAGGTGCTCGCCATCGGCGGCCAGGAGCTCCGGAAGGGCGAAGCCGGCTAGTAGCCGTCGCTGACCACGTTCTCCAGCGGCTCGCCCGCCGCGAAGCGGCGGATCTGCGCGCCGATCGGCGCATAGGCGCGGTCGAGGGTGCCGTCCACCGAAGCGCCCGCGTGCGGGGTGATGAGCGCGCCCTCGAGGTCCCAGAGCGGGTGGTCCGCCGGGAGCGGCTCGGGGTCCACGACGTCGACGGCGCAGCGCAGCCGCCCGGACGCGACCTCCGCGACGAGGGCGTCCGTGTCCACGATCGGGCCGCGGGCGGCGTTGACCAAGAGCGCGCCGTCCTTCATGCGGGACAGGAACTTCGCGTCCACGAGGCCGCGTGTGGCGTCGGTCAGCGGCAGGATCAGGACCACCACGTCGAACTCGGGCAGCAGCGTCTCGATCGCGTCGATCGGGTGCACGCCCGGCCGTCCGCGACGGGCCACCTTCTCGACCTCGACGCCGAGCACGGTGAGCACCTCGGCGACCTTCTCGCCGATGTCCCCCGCGCCCACGACGAGCGCGCGCTTCCCGACGACGGTGGTCGTCCACTCGACCTTCCACTCGTGGCGGGACTGCTTGCGCGCGAACACGTCGAAGCCGCGCATGGAGGCGATGACCGCGCCGATCGTCCACTCGGCGGTCACGCCGGTGTGCACACCGCGCGCGTCGCAGAGCTGCACGCCGGGCGGGACGGCCGGGACCCAGACCTCGGCCCCGGCGCTCAGGAGCTGGATCGCCTTGAGCGAGGCCATGTCCCGCAGCGGGGTCGTGACCTTCGACTGGGCCAGGAACGGCGGCACCCAGAAGTCGAGCGACGCCGGATCGGAGGGGTAGTCGCCGCGCCCGTCGTAGACCTCGACCTCGACGCCTTCGGGAAGCGGGCCGAGCAGCGCGCGGCCCTCCTCGTGTGCGATCCAAACCTTCACGGCCACAGTCACGTCCTCCCGATCGACCGTCCGTATCCTATAGGATATAGGTCTCAGGCCTGAAAGCGGTTAGCCGCGCCCCCGATCGGGGAACCGTGGGGCGTGGAAAACTGCGCCGCCGCCCCGCCGGCACCGACCTATACTCTTGGGGCCATGCGCAGGTTGCTCTCGGCCGCGGCGGCTGCGGCCGCCGCCCTCACGCTCGCCTCATGCTCCTTCGGCGAGCCCCCCGAGCCCGAGACCGGCGAGCCCCCGAACCTCCCCACCCCCACCGGCGAACCGCAGGAGCAGACCTCGTTCATGGACGTCGTCGCCGAAGACCTCGAAGCCCCCTGGGGCCTCGACTTCCTCCCCGACGGCACCGCCATCGTCGGCGAGCGCACCACCGGACGCCTCCTCACCATCCCCCTCGCCGAGGACGGCACCGCCGGCGAACCCGAGGAACTGCGCACCGTCGACATCGACGACCTCGGCGAAGGCGGCCTCCTCGGCCTCGCCGTCTCCCCCGAGTACGACACCGACACCACCGTCTACGCCTACTACACCACCCCCACCGACAACCGCATCGCCAAGATCGACACCAGCACCGACGCCGCCCCCGAACCGATCCTCACCGGCATCCCCGCCGGACCCGACCAGAACGGCGGCGCCCTCGAGTTCGGCCCCGACGGCTTCCTCTACGCCGCCACCGGCGACGCCGGCGACGGCATGGCCGCCCAGGACCCGGAGTCCTTGAGCGGCAAGATCCTCCGCATCACCCCCGAAGGCGAACCCGCCCCCGGCAACCCCTTCCCCGACTCCCCCGTCTACACCCTCGGCCACCGCACCGTCGAAGGCCTCGCCTGGAACGCCGCCGGCCGGCTCTACGCCACCGAGATCGGCCTGGACGTCGCCGACGAGGTCAACCTCATCGAACCCGGCGGCAACTACGGCTGGCCCCACTTCGAAGGCGCCGACACCGAAGACGCCTACACCGACCCCGTCCTCACCTGGGAGCCCTTCGAGGCCTCCTGCGCCGGCGCGGTCTTCCTCGACGACACCCTCGTCACCGCCTGCCTGCGCGGCCAGCGCCTCTGGACCGTCCAGTTCGACGCCTCCGGCACGCCCGCAGGCGAGCCGCAAGCCGTCGCCGTCAACGAATTCGGTCGACTACGATCGGTCACCATGGGTCCGGACGGGATGCTCTGGGTGACCACCTCGAACCGCGACGGCCAATGCACCGAAGAACGCGGCTGCACCCCCCACGACACCGACGACCGGATCATCCGGTTCGCCACCGGCTACGCGGCCCAGGGAAGGGTCTGAGCCGCAACCCACCCGACCAGCCCACCGCCAGGAAGGCACTAGATGAACGACCGGCTCGCCGCCGCACTGCACCGCACCGAGGACGCCGCCCGATCCGCCGGGAGGCGCGTCAAGTCCTTGTGGGGCAGATCGAGAGCGGGCTGGTCGCGACTGCGGCGCTCCGACCGTGCCAGGCAGTTCGCCGTCGTCGCCGCGATCCTCCTCGTCGGCACCGGCGCCGCCGCCGGCGGCCTCGCCCTCGTGGGCGGCACCAAGGCCGACATCGGGCCGTTCGACACCACCGTCTCGCTCCACCCCGACCTCTCCGGCGAGACCGTCGTGACCATCCCGCCCCTCGGCGACGTCATCTTCGACAGCCACGACGGGCCCGTCGGCCTCAACCTCAGCCTCGACTCCGTCGACCCCAACGAGGCGCAGGACATCATCAACACCCCCGGCGGCGTCACCAGCGCCTCCAAGAGCCTCGCCTCCGACGTCACCGACGCCGTGGTGCGGGTCGTCGTCGAAGCCCTGGCCATCGTCACCCTCTGCGGCCTCCTCGTCGGCGCACTCGCGTTCCGCACCATGCGGCGCACGCTCCTCACCGGCGTCACCTCGCTCGCGGTCACGGCCTCGCTCATGGGGTACGCGGCCACGACCCTGCGCACCGAGTCGATCTCGCAGCCCCGCTACGAAGGCCTGCTCGCCTACGCGCCCAGCGTGGTCGGCAACGCCGAGGACATCGCCGTGAACTACGAGGAGTACGTGGCGAACCTGCAGAAGTTCGTCACGAACATCTCCGAGTTCTACGCGCTGGCGATGGACATGCCGCAGCTGGGCATCCAGGACGACTCGATCCGGGTGCTGCACGTCTCCGACATCCACCTGAACCCCTCGGCCTGGCACCTCATGGAGTCGGTCGTCGACCAGTTCGACATCAACGCGGTGGCCGACACCGGCGACATGAACGACTGGGGCTCGGAGCAGGAGGCCGAGATCTTCTCGCAGGGCGTGGAGCAGATCAACGTGCCGTACGTGTTCGTGAAGGGCAACCACGACTCGGTGACGACCGTGGCGGCGCTCTCGGCCTACGACAACGTGGTCGTGCTCGACGGCGAGGTGCGGGAGATCGCGGGCTTGAACTTCGGCGGGGTCGCCGACCCGCGGTTCACGCCGGACAAGGGCGCGCAGCCCTCGAGCGAGTACGCGCAGCAGATGCTCACCGAGTCCGGAGAGCGCCTGGCGCAGACGATCACCGACGCGGGCGGGGCCGACGTGGCGATGGTGCACGAACCGGCGATGGCCGACCCGCTCGCCGGAGTGGTGCCGCTGGTCCTGGCCGGGCACACGCACGAGCGGGCGGTGCACGACCTCGGCGACGGCACCACGCTCATGGTCGAGGGCTCCACGGGCGCGGCCGGGCTGCGGAACTTCCAGTCCGACGACCCGATGCGCATGGAGATGGACGTCCTCTACTTCGACCCGGTCACCAAGGCGCTCACCGCGTACGACTCGATCTCGGTCGGGTCGGGCACGGAGACGGACGTGACCCTCGACCGCACGGTGATCCCGACCGAGGACCAGGTCAACGAGGCCGAGATACAGGGCAGCACGGAACCCGCTGCGCCGCAGCGGGACTGAGCACTGCTCCGGCCCCGGCGACACTTTGAGGTCTTCTTGAGTTAACTCGGGGTTCAGTTCGAGCCGCCCCGGTTTCACTCATCGCGTTCCCTACGAATAGGAGCGCCGATGAGCGAAACGGGCATGCCGCCTGGCACCGCATCGGGTCAGCTGCGCCGCACCGCGAGCGCACTGCACTCGTTCAACAGGTTCGAGATCAAGTACCTCCTCTCGTACGAGGAGGTGCCGCGGCTGCGCGAGGAGCTGGCCGCGCGCATGGTGGCCGACCCGTTCACGACGCGCGGCGGGTACCCGGTCACGAGCCTCTACTACGACTCGGCGTCGTTGCGGTACTACTGGGAGAAGATCGAGGGCCTGCGGTTCCGCCGCAAGCTGCGGGTGCGCGCCTACGGTGAGCGGCACGAGCTGCGCGACGACTCCCCGGTGTTCGTCGAGATCAAGCAGCGGGTCAACCGGGTGACCCAGAAGCGGCGCATGAAGATCCCGTACGGCGCGGCGCGCCGGCTGTGCGACGGCGCCGAACTGGTCGACCACTCCCCCGAGCAGCGGCCGTTCCTCGAGGAGGTCGCAGGCCTGGTCGACGGGCACGGGCTGCGGCCCACCGCGATCACCGCGTACAACCGCGAGGCCTACTTGGGAGCGGACGCCGACCTCGGACTGCGCGTCACCATCGACCACCGGGTGCGCGGACGCGACCGCGACTTCCACCTCGGCGCCGAGGTCGAGAACCGGCTCATCATCCCGCCCCACAAGGCGGTCGTCGAGGTCAAGGCCAACGAGCGGGTCCCGTACTGGGTCACCGACACCGCCGCGCGCCTCGGCATGTCCGTCGTGCGCATCTCCAAGTACTGCCAGAGCATCGAGGCGCACGGCCTGGCCCCGCGCTCGGTGTTCCACCTGCCCGTCGCGGACGACTACCGCGTCCGCGCGAACCCCGCACCCCGCACCGCCTCCGTCTGAACACTCTGAGAAAGCAGCCATGGACTTCCTGACGAACTTCAACGACCTCTCGGCCGAGTTCAGCGTGGCGGACATCGCCATCTCGCTGACCCTGTCGTTCCTGCTCAGCTGCGTGATCGGCATCGTCTACCGCCGCACGCACCAGAACGTCTCGTACAGCCAGTCGTACGTGCAGACGCTCATCATCATGGGCGTGGTCATCGCGGTGATCATGCTCATCGTCGGCTCCAACGTGGCGCGCGCGTTCGCACTCGTCGGCGCCCTCTCCATCATCCGGTTCCGCAACGCCCTCAAGGAGACCCGCGACGTCGGGTACATCTTCCTGGTGATGGGCGTGGGCATGGCCTGCGGGACCCGCTTCTACCTGCTGGCGGTCATCGCCACCGTCGTGGTCTGCCTGGTGCTGCTCATCATGCACCGCTTCGACTGGTTCGCGCACAACGTGCAGCGCCAGGTCGTCAAGGTCCACGTCCCGGCGGACGAGGACTACACCGACCGCATCGACGACGTGCTCATCCGCAACACCGACGAGTTCGAGCAGGTCAGCATCGAGACCATCCGCGGCGGCGCCCTGATCGAGATGACGTACACCGTGCGGCTCAAGAAGGGCAGGAACCCGTCCGGGCTGCTCGGCGAGTTGCGCGACGTGACCTCGGGCCAGCAGGTGACGGTCCTGACCGGTTACGACCAGACGGACCTGTAGCCATGGCGGCCAGAAGCATCCGTCACCGGATCCCGGTGAGCCTCCGGCACCATTGGAAGCTCATCGCCGGCTCGGTCGGGCTCATCGCGGTGCTCACCCTCGTGGTCGGCACGGTGCGGGCCACGGCCCTGGTGTACTCGGACGCGAACGAGGGATTCGTGGTCACCAACGACATCCAGGGCACGGTCGACCTGTTCGACACCGCGGTCGCGCACGAGATCAGCCTCTCCTACAGCGACGCGGACTTCGCGGAGATGCGGGAGGCCTTCGAGGACTCGGGCGAGAAGTCGTGGATCAAAGCCGACATCACCATCGACGGCGTCACGATCTCGGACGTGGGAATCCGGTTGAAGGGCAACTCGACGCTCTCGGCGCTCGGCGGCGGCACGTCGAACGGTGAAGGGGCCGAAGGCGGGCGGATGCCCGGCGGCGGTGAGATGCCCGAGGGTTTGGAACTTCCTGAGGGCATGGAGATGCCTGCGGACGCGGGCGGGATGGAGATGCCCGGCGGCATGGGCGGCGGCTCCGGAAGCTCGATCAGCTTCGACTCCCCCGAGGGCCTGCCGTGGCTCATCGACTTCTCGCAGTACGTCGACGGCCAGGTCTACCAGGGCAACCAGCAGATCAGCCTGCGCGTCGAATCCGGGATGGGCGGCGGGTCGACGTTGAACGAGGCCGTCGCGCTGGAGCTCATCGAGGCCAGCGGCGAGGCGGCCTACGACTGGAACTACGCCACGGTGTCGGTCAACGGCTCCGAGGGCGTCACCCGCCGGGTCGTGGACATCATGGACGTCACCTGGGCCGGGGAGGAGTACGGCGCGGACTCCGGCGTGCTCTACAAGGCCCTCTCCACCGGGACCTTCGCGTACCAGGGCGAGGACCCGGACGACTACGAGGACGACTTCAAGCAGGTCACCATGGAGGGCTCGGCCGACGTGCAGCCGCTCGTGGACTTCCTGGAGTGGCTCGGCGAGGCCGATGACGCGACCTTCGACGCCGAACTCGGCGACTGGGTCGACATCGCGTCCTTCGCGAACTACACCGCACTGCAGAACCTGCTCGCCAACGGCGACGACATGGCGGGCCCAGGGAAGAACTACTACCTCTGGTACGACTACGAAACCGGCCTCATCAGTGTCGTGACCTGGGACGTCGATCTGACGCTCCAGACCGCGGACCTCGCCCCGGACGAGACCGCCTCGATCGGCGGCGGCATGGGCGGCGGCGGCACGGCTCCCGAGCAGGAGGCGGCCGGCGAGACCGGGGAAGCGCAGCCGCCGGGCCAGACGCCCGGCGGCGGCGAGATGCCCGAAGGCATGGAGATGCCGGAGGGCATGGGAGGCGGCATGGGCGGCAACGAGCTCAAGGAGCGCTTCCTGGCGTCCGAGGCCTTCCAGGACGAGTACATGGCGGCGTACAACGAGCTCTACGAGACGCTGTTCGCCTCCGGTGCCGCCCTCGAAGCGGTCGACACCGCGCAGACCGCGGCCGAGCTGAACGGCGCCGACGTCGCCGATGCGGCCGAGTCGCTCAAAGCGGTCATTCAGCAGCGGACCGAGTTCCTCGCCGAGGAGCTCGACGAAGCCTCCACTGCGGAGTGATCACACGGGGAGCGGGCGGTTCCCACCGTTCTGCCCGTTCCCCGTGCGGGCCCGCGCCTTGGGGGAGGCGCGGGCTCCGGCAAGCCGAAGGCCCCGAAACGGCGCGGTTTCGGGGCCTTTTCCTTGGGAATCAACCGGTCAACGCAGGGCCCAGGACCAGGGCCGCGACCGAGAAGTAGATGAGCAGGCCGGTCGCATCGCACAGGGTGGAGACCATCGGCGCGGAGACGAGGGCCGGGTCGATGCCGACCTTCTTCGCCAGGAGCGGCAGCAGCGAGCCGACGAACGTCGACCAGGTGCAGATGACCAGGAGCGTCACCGCGATGATGAGCCCGATGTCCCACCCGTACACGAAGCCGACGACCGGTCCGCCGACGGCCGCGAGCATCGAGCCGAGCAGGAAGCCCACCCGCGATTCGCGCCAGGTGATCCTGAAGGCGTCCGAGAACCGGACCTCGCCGACCGCCATGGCGCGGATGATCGTCACCGACGCCTGCGAACCGGAGTTGCCGCCGGTGCCCGTGAGCAGCGAGATGAACACCGCGAGCACGGTGACGTTCGCGAGGTAGGCCTCGTAGTAGTTGAGGACCGTAACGGTGAGCGAGGCGGAGACGGCCAGGATGAGCAGCCACACGGCGCGGCTGCGCGCCAGCATGAACACGCCGGCCGAGAGGTACGGCCGCTCGAGCGGCTCGGCCGCACCGGCGCGGGCGGCGTCCTCAGTGTCCTCGGCCTCGAGGATCTCCATGGCGTCGTCCCAGGTGATCAGCCCGACGAGGCGGTCCTCGTGGTCGACCACCGAGAGCGCGATGAGGTTGGCCTCCTGGATGAGGCGGGCGGCCTCTTCCTGGTCGGTGTCGGTGGAGACCTGGTAGTGCTCGTCCGCGATGAGGTCGCTGACGGGGAGGTCGGGGTCGGCGCTCACGAGGTCGGCGAGCGTGACGGTGCCGAGGAGCTTGCGGTGCCCGTCGGTCACCGGCAGCACGTCGATGTTCCGGGGGCGTTCGCGCAGGTGCCGGATGCGCTCGATCGCGGCGGCCGCGGACATCGAGGCGCGCAGCGACACGTAGTCGGGCGTCATGATGCGCCCGGCCGACTCGGGCTCGTACCCGAGGAGCTGCGCGGTGATCCGCCGGTCGGCGGCGTTCAGCTGGGACTGGAACCGGGTGGCGACCTTCGCGGGCATCTCGTCGAAGAGCTTGGCCCGGTCGTCGGCCTCCATCGAGTCGAGCAGCTCGCGGACCGTGTCGGTCTTGAGCCCGTCGATGAGCTCCTGCTGGTGGACGGTGTCGAGCTCTTCGAAGACGGCGAGCGCGCGGTCTTTGGGGAGGAGCCGGAACCGCAGGGCCTGTTCGGCCAGGTCCATGCGGGGCAGCTCTTCGGCGAGCACGACGGTCGAGGTGTCGGCGAGTTCCAGTCGGAGCGCCGCGAGCTCGTCTACCGCCGCGGGCGAAATGGGCTGAATGATCTGAGCCATAGCAGCCACCTCCATTACATGAGGAAAGGGCCGTGCCCCGACCTCATGCAGCGGCGCGTTCGCCGCAGGTCAGGCTGCCCGCTTCAATGTAAGAGGACGCGGAGCACGGTAAAAGGGAAATGGGAAGAACACGTCGGTATCTCGACTAGATCCGGGGTCGTCGCCCATGGCCCTCACCTCCTCCGGTCGCGGGTGAGCCTTGCGCGGTCAAGGGTAGCAATCATCTGTGAACAACATCGCTTACTGGGGTGCCCAAAGACTCGCGGCTCACACCGGTACTGAACGGACAGTGAACGCGAAAGGGCCGGACGTGCTCGTCCGGCCCTTTGCTCGTTCGGTGTTAGCTCAGCTTGTCCAGGATGATCTGGCGGACCGTGCCGGCGTCGGCCTGGCCCTTGGTGGCCTTCATGACCGCGCCGATGAGGACGCCGGCGGCGGCGTGGGTGCCGCCGCGGATCTTGTCGGCGACCGCCGGGTTGGCGGCGATGGCCTCCTCGACGGCGGTCTCGAGCGCGCCGGTGTCGGAGACGACCTCGAGGCCGCGCTTGGCGGCGACGTCGGCCGGGTCGCCTTCACCGGCGATGACGCCGTCGATGACCTGGCGGGCCAGCTTGTCGTTCAGGCGTCCGTCGTCGACCATGCCCTGGAGCTGCGCGACCTGGGCGGGCGTGATCGCCAGCGCGGCGAGTTCCTCGCCTGATTCGTTGGCGCGGCGCGAGAGTTCACCGAGCCACCACTTGACGGCGCCGGACGGCGTGGTGCCGGCGGCGACGGTGGCATCGATGAGTTCGATGGCGTCGGCGTTGACGACCGACTGCATCTCCTTGTCGCCCAGGGACCATTCGGCCTGGAGGCGTTCGCGGCGCTTGCGCGGGGGCTCGGGGAGCTCGGAGCGGAGCTGCTCGACCCATTCGCGGGACGGCTCCATGACGGCGAGGTCGGGTTCGGGGAAGTACCGGTAGTCGGTGGCTTCCTCTTTGGAGCGTCCGGCGCGGGTCTCGCCGGTGGTCTCCTGGAAGTGGCGGGTCTCCTGGAAGATCCGCTCGCCGGCGTCGAGGAGCGCGGACTGGCGGCGGACCTCGTAGCGGACGGCGCGTTCGACCGAGCGGAGGGAGTTGACGTTCTTCGTCTCGGTGCGGGTGCCCCATTCGGCGCCCGGCAGGTTGAGCGAGAGGTTGACGTCGCAGCGGAGCGACCCCTGCTCCATGCGGACGTCGGAGACGCCGAGTGAGCGGACGATGTCGCGCAGTTCGGCGGTGTAGGCGCGGGCGACCTCGGGGGCGAGGGCGCCGGTGCCGGGCACGGGGCGGGTGACGATCTCCACGAGCGGGATGCCGGCGCGGTTGTAGTCCACGAGGGACTCGGTGGCGCCGTGGATGCGGCCGGTGGCGCCGCCGACGTGGAGGGTCTTGCCGGTGTCCTCTTCGAGGTGCACGCGCTCGATCTCGATGCGGTACTCCTTGCCCTCCACGACCACGTCGACGTAGCCGTTCTCGCAGAGCGGCTCCTCGTACTGGCTGGTCTGGAAGTTCTTCGGCATGTCCGGGTAGAAGTAGTTCTTCCGGGCGAAGCGGGTCCACTCGGCGATGTGGCAGTTGAGGGCCAGGCCGATCTTGATGGTGGCCTCGATGGCGGCCTTGTTGGCGACCGGGAGGGCGCCGGGCAGGGCCAGGCAGACCGGGCAGGTCTGCGTGTTGGGCTCGGCGCCGAAGGTGGTGGAGCAGCCGCAGAACATCTTGGTGTTCGTGTCGAGTTCGATGTGGGTCTCGAGGCCGAGGACGGGCTCGTAGGTCTCGACGGCCTTGTCGTAGTCGTTCAGCTTCGTCATGACGCTAGTTCCCTTCGATCTCGGGCGCGGTGTCGGCGAGCAGGGTGTCCTGGGTGGACTCCAGGGCGGCCGCGACGCGGTAGGTGATGTCGTCGCCCATGACCGGGCCCATGACCTGCAGGCCGACGGGCATGCCCTCGGAGAGGCCGACGGGGACCGAGACGCCCGGGCCGCCGTAGAGGTTGGTCGGGATCGTGTAGAGGTCGGCGAGGTACATCTGGTACGGGTCGCCGGTGCGCTCGCCGAACTTGAAGGCGATGAACGGCGTGGTGGGGCTGATGATGGCGTCGACCTGCTCGAAGGCCTTCTCGAAGTCCTGCTTGATGAGGGTGCGCACGAGCTGGGCCTTGCCGTAGAACGCGTCCACGTACCCGGCGCTGAGCGCGTAGGTGCCGAGGATGATGCGGCGCTTGACCTCCGGGCCGAAGCCGGCTTCGCGGGTGAGGCTCATGACCTCTTCGAGCGAGTGCTTGCCGTCGTCGCCGGCGCGGAGGCCGTAGCGGACGCCGTCGTAGCGGGCCAGGTTCGAGGAGGCCTCGGACGGGGCGATGAGGTAGTAGGTGGGCAGCGCGTAGGAGAAGGACGGGCAGGAGACCTCCCTGATCTCTGCCCCGAGCTTCACGAGCTGCTCCACGCCGGCCTCGTAGGCGGCGATGACGCCGGCTTCGGCGGCGTCGGCGCCTTCGGCGAACTCCTTGACGACGCCGAGCTTGAGGCCCGAGAGGTCGCCGGTGGCGCCGGCCTTGGCGGCGGCGACCACGGGCGGTACGGGCGCGTCGATCGCGGTGGAGTCGCGCGGGTCGTACCCGGAGATGACCTCGTGGAGCAGCGCGGCGTCGAGGGCGTTGCGGGCCACGGGACCCGGGGTGTCAAGCGAGGAGGAGAAGGCGATGAGGCCGTACCGGGAGTTGGACCCGTAGGTGGGCTTGGCGCCGAACGTGCCGGTCACCGCGCCGGGCTGGCGGATGGAGCCGCCGGTGTCGGTGCCGATCGCGAGGGGGGCCATCTTCGCGGCGACGGCCGCGGCCGAGCCGCCGCCGGAGCCGCCGGGGATGCGCCCGGTGTCCCACGGGTTCAGGGTCGCGCCGAAGGCGGAGTACTCGGTGGAGGAGCCCATGGCGAACTCGTCCATGTTCGTCTTGCCGAGGATCGGCATCTTCGCGGCCTTGATGCGCTCGACGATGGTCGCGTCGTACGGCGGGATCCAGCCTTCGAGGATCTTGGAGGCAGCGGTGGTCGGCATGCCCTTGGTGACCACGACGTCCTTGACGGCGATCGGGACGCCGGCGAGCGGGCCGAGTTTCTCGCCGCGGGCGATGGCCTCGTCCACCTCGCGCGCGGTGGCGAGGGCGCCTTCGCGGTCGACGTGCAGGAAGGCCTTGACGGTGCCGTCGATCGCATCGATGCGGTCGAGGTGGGCCTCGGTGATCTCGTAGGAGGTGGCGCGGCCTTCGCGGATGGCCTCGGCCATGTGGGCGGCGGTCTGATCGACGGCGCGGTGTCCGGTCATGGCTAGGCCTCCTCGTCCAGGATGCGCGGAACGCGGAAGCGGTCCTCGTACGTGTCGGGTCCGCCCGCGAGTGCGGCGTCGCGGGGCAGGGACGGCTGGGGCTGGTCTTCCCGGAAGACGTTCACCAGCGGCACCGCGTGCGAGGTCGGCTGGACGCCGTCCGTGTTCACTTCGGCGAGCGTCTTCATCGATTCGAGGATGACGTCCAGCTGGCCCGCGAAGGCGTCGAGCTCGTCATCGGTGACTTCGAGGCGGGCCAGTCGCGCCAAGTGCGCGACTTCCTCGCGTGAAATCGTACTCACGACAGGTGTTTCCTAACGGTTACTAGCTGCGGGAAGACCTGTCGAGTCTAGGCTGTGCGCGGTCGGCGCCCGAGGCGGGCACCGCCCAGTGTGGGGCGATCTGCTCAGCGGTTGCCGATGGGTGTGACGGACGGATCGCGAAAATCGATCGACACCGGGGGTGTGAGCCTGAAACAGCCCCCTAGCCACTGGAGATGTGACGTGATACTCTTTCGTCACTGGTTCGGAACGGGTTTCCTGGTTTCCTTTCTGTTTCCTTGCTAAGAACGAGTCGGTGGGTGTTCCGACTTGTGGTGGTGTTCTCGAGCCAGTACAGGCCCCGGGCGGAAGCCCGGGGCCTGGTTCTTTTTGTGCTACAAGGTCTTCGTTGCAGCGGCGAACTCGCCCTCCGAAGCCGACTCAGCCGCATTCCCATCAGATTTACGGCTCGTGTCGTGCTCTGCAGACTTACGGCTCGTGTCCTCGCCGTGCTCTGCAAATTTACGGCTCGTGTCCTCGCCGTGCCAGGCCCGCCACAGCGCGGCGTAGTGGCCGTCGAGCGCGATCAGCTCGTCGTGGCTGCCCAACTCGGCGACCCGGCCGTCTTCCACGACCGCGATGCGGTCCGCGTCGTGCGCGGTGTGGAGCCGGTGCGCGATCGCGATCACGGTGCGGCCCTCCAGGACGGCGCCGAGCGCGCGCTCGGTGTCGCGGGCGGCGCGCGGGTCGAGCATCGCCGTCGCCTCGTCGAGGATCACCACATCGGGGTCGGCCAGGATGATCCGCGCGAGCGCGATCTGCTGGGCGCTCGCCGCGTCCAGCTCCCTGTTCTTGCCGCCCAACGGCGTGTCGAGGCCTTCGGGCAGATCGAAGGCCCAGTCGGCGCCGACCGCGGCCAAGGCGCTCTGCAGCTCGTCGTCCTGGGCCTCGGCTTTGGCGAGGATCAGGTTGTCGCGCAAGGTGGCCGTGAAGACGTGATGCTCCTGGGTAACCAGGGTGACGCGCTTGCGGCGCTCGTCGAGAGGCAGCGCGGCGACGTCGACGCCGCCGATCGCGGCGCGGCCCTCGCGGGGCACGTCGGAGCCGGAGATGAGTCGCGCGAGCGTCGACTTGCCTGCGCCGGAAGGACCCACGACGGCGAGGCGCTGCCCGGCGGGGACGCTCAGGGTGACGCCGTGGAGCACGTCGCGGGGGCTGGTCGGGTAGGCGTAGCGGACCTCGGTGAGGTCCACGGTGCCGTCGGCCGGGCGCTCGGTGGTGGCGTCCGCTTCCGCGTCCTCGGCTTCGGCGACGCCCTCGATGCGGGACATGGCCGCGAAGCCGCGCTGGACCTTCTCGACCCACATGAGGATGTGGTCGATCGGGAACATGATCTGGCGGGTCAGGACCGCGCAGGACGCGACGGTGCCGAGGGAGACCGTGCCGTCGAAGTAGAACGCGCCGCCCACCAGGAGCACGGCCGCGGTCGGGAGGGCGTACGCGCCGTCGAGGAACGGGAAGTAGACGCTGCGCAGGAAGAGCGTGTAGCGGGCGGCCTTCCAGTGCTTGGCCACGGTCGCGTCGCCGGCGGCGTCGCGCTGCCCGCGCAGCCGGTAGGCCTCGGTGGTGCGGGCGCCGTCGGCGGAGGCGCCGATCGTGTCGCCGATGGCCGACTCGGCGGCGCGCTCGGCGAGGTAGCCGTCGCGGCCGCGCTTGAGGTACCAGCGGGTGCCGATCCACAGCGGGGGCACGACGACGAGCATGCACAGGCCCAGCAGCGGGCTCGCGATGAGCATGGCGCCGAAGAAGACCAGGACCTTCAGGATCGAGACGGTGACCTGCGGGAGGCCGTCGCGGAAGAGGACGCCGGCCTCGGGGACGTCGGCCGAGGAGCGGGTCATGAGGTCGCCGGAGCCGGCCTGCTCGACCACCGGCATCGGGAGGCGCAGGGCGCGTTCGACGAACTGGACGCGCATGCGCGCCGAGAGGCGTTCGCCAAGGCGGTAGGACACGTACGTGCCGGCCCAGGTGAAGGCGACTACCACGACGATCGCGGCCACGATGCCGAGCGCGAGCCGGTCGATCTCGGCCGCGCCGGAGCCGGTGGTCAGCTCGTCGAGCATGTCCCCCAGCAGGATCGGCGCGACGGCCGCGGCGACGGCGGCCACCAGGTGGAGGCTGACCGCGACGATCGCGCGGCGCCGCTCGGAGGCGAGGAGCCGGAAGAAGGCGCGGCGGACCGTCCGGGTGTCGGCGATCGGCAGCTGGTTCGTCCGCTTTTCGGACGTGGCAGTGGTGCTCATTCGGTTCCCCGGGTGACGAGTGCGCGGTAGTCGGAGTGCGCGGCGACCAGTTCGCGGTGCGTGCCGCGGGCGACGACCTTGCCGCCCTGGACGAACGCGACCGTGTCGGCGCGGCCGAGCCACAGCGGCGAGGTGGTCGCGATGGCGGTGGCGCGGCCGCCGCGGGTCTCGGCGAGGCGCTCGACGATGCGGGCCTCGGTGTGGGAGTCGACCGCGGAGGTCGGCTCGTGCAGGAGCAGGGCTTCGGGGTCGGCCGCGATGGCGCGGGCGAGCCGCAGGCGCTGGCGCTGGCCGCCGGAGAGGGTGCGGGCCTGGTTCTCGACCTCGGTGTCGAGGCCTTCGGGGAGGGCTTCGACGACGTCGTGCGCCGAGGCGGCCTCGATGGCGGCCTCCACGCGGTCGATCCCCTCGCGGGCGGCGACCGCGGCGGCGACGGTGCCCGCGAAGAGGTAGGCGTCGTGGTCGGCGACGAGCACGCGGCGGCGCAGTTCGTCCCGGTCCAGTTGCGCCACAGGCACACTGCCGAAGCGGGCTTCGGACTCGGTGAACCCGCCGAGCCGGTCGAAGACGGCGGCGACCTGCTCGGAGTCGGAGGAGGCGACGGCGAGGAGCTCGCCGCCGGCGACGGTGAGACCGGACTCGGGGTCGTGGAGCTCGGCGCCTTCGCGGGGTCCGGGCAGGATCTCAGCGGCGGTCTCGCGCTCGGGGGTGTTGAGCAGTTCGCAGACCTTGCCGGCGGCGACGCGGCCCTCGATGATCCGGTAGGTGCAGCCGATGAGCCAGTGCACGGGCAGCAGCAGCGCGCCGGTGTAGCCGAACGCGGCGACCATCTGGCCCGGCGTCAGGTCCCCGGAGGCGACCTGGCGTCCGGCGATCCAGATGACGACGCCGAGGAGGATCGCGGGCGTGCCCTCGCCGAGAGAGTTGAGCCAGGCGGTGGGGCCGGCGACCTTGTATCCGGCGGAGCGCAGGGCGTCCGAGTCGCGGCGGTACGAGGCGTTGAAGCGGGCCTCGCCGCCGATGCCGCGCAGCACGCGCAGGCCCGAGACGATGTCGGAGGCGCGCTCGGTGATGTCGCCGACGCGTTCGCGGTACTGCTCCTGGCGGTCCTGGAGGCGGGTGAGGAGCGGGCCGGTGACGAGGCCGACGGCGAACACGCCGATGAAGATGGTGAGGCCCAGGGCGACCGAGGTGTTGAACAGGAGCACGCCGACCGCGATGAGGCCGACGAGGCAGCCCGCGGTGGGGGCGAGCGAGTCGACGGCCCACGAGATGCGGTTGATGTCCGTGGCGCCGACGCTCACGACCTCGCCGGTGGTGACCTTCTTCCGCAGGTCGTCGCCGAGCCGGTTGACCTTCCTGGTGGCGAGCTGCAGGACCCGGTAGGAGGCGTCGGCGCGCCAGAACACGGTGAGCCGGTGCGACCAGACGATCATCGCGGCGGTGGCGAACCCGGCGAGGACCATGCCGAGCGACCAGAACGCGAGCGCGTTCCAGTCGCGTTCGCGCAGACCGTGGTCGACGGCGCCGGTCAGGAAGAACGGGAGCACGGGCAGGGAGCCGAGCGCGATCCCGGAGGTGATGAGCGCCGCGAGCATGAGGCCCTTGCGGCGGGTGGCGAGCCAGATGAGGAGCCGCCAGGGCGTGCCCGGTGGCGGCTCGGCTGTTCCTGGGGACGACGGGTCGCCCCTCGTCCCTTCCGGGAGCAACGGGTCGTCCAATGGCAGTTCGGGGGCGCGGAGGAACCTCACTAGCCGAGCGTAAAGGGAGGGTCCGACATCCGGCAATCGATTAACCCCCCGAACGGGTGCCTACCAGCCGTTTTCACCGTGCGTCGCGGCTCGTGGGAGACCGAGATCTCCCAGCGCGAGGGACGAATCGGACCCACCGGGAAATTGCCTCACATCGACTCGTAGACTCTCGGCGTCGCACCGGTACCGGCTACCGACGAGGAGGACCGCCATCCTGCATCAGCCCGGCCCCCACGGACCGCTGACGGCGGACCGCCGATCGCGACATCGCTCCCTTTCGCTTGCACCGCAACACCTGCGGTGCGATTGACCCTGCCCTGCCCGGCCGACGACACCGCCCAGGACCTTTTCGCCGACCATCCGACAGGAGCCTCCGCCATGCCGGCGCTGCGTTTCGAAGACCTCCTCCAAGACCCCGACCGCGAGCACGACGGCGACCGCTGGGGCGCCGAAGGCCGCCCGGTACTCCTCCTCAACGAGGAGGGCGCCGACCGCTCGGCCTGGTGGCCCGTCGCCGCCCGCCTCGCCGACGAGCACGCCGTCGCGGTCCTGGACCTCTCCCCGAGCCGCTCGCTCACCTCCCGCGCCGAGACCCTCGCCGCCTACGTCGCCGCCATGGGCACCCGCGCCCCGGTCATCGCCGGCCACGGCCCCGCGGCCCTCGTCGCCTCCCTGTTCGCGGCCCGCTACCTCGCGCACGCCGTGGTCAACATCGAACAGCGCCTTGACGAACCGCACCACGACCCCGACACCGAGCGCGCCCTCCACGAGATCACCGCGGGCCCTCGCCTACTCCGATGCCGCTACCTGGCGATCTTCGCCGGCGACCCGCAGCCGCACTACCCGGACTGGCTCGGCGAGCGCATCCCCGGGGCCGCCTGCACCAGCTACCGGACCGAAGGCGCCCACCCGCACCTGAGCGACCCCGACCGCTTCACCGACGACATCAGGGCCATCGCCGCCTGACGCGGGAACGGGCTAGGCGGCCAGAGCCGCGGCGGTCTCGGGGTCGGCGGGGAAGAAGGACTCGATGGCGAGTTCGGCGACCGTGACGTCCATGGGGGTGCCGAAAACGGTTGTGGCGCTGAAGAAGGAGAGGACACCGCTGCCGGTGTCGATCCGCAGCGGGATGACGAGGCTGTGCTTCGGGGCGGGGTCGATGCCGCCCGGGTAGCCCCGCAGCTCCTCGCGCAGACGCACCAGTTCGGGGTCGCCCGTGGCCCGGATCTGGTGGTCGAGGCGGGAGAAGAGGTGGGCGCGCCATTGCGAGAGGTTCCGGATGCGGGGGGCGACCCCTTGCGGGTGCAGGCTCAGCCGCAGCACGTTGACGGGCGGTTCGAGCAGTTCGGGCGCGCTGCCGGCGATGAGCTTGTCGATCGCGGTGTTCGCGTCGACCATGTTCCACTGCCGGTCGACCACGACGGCGGGGTAGGGCATGTGGCCGTCGAGGATCTGGATGAGGGCCTGCCCGATGCTCGCCATCGAAGGCTGGTCCAGTGTGGACTCGGTGTAGGCCGGGGCGTGGCCCGCGGCCATGAGGATGTCGTTGCGGTCGCGCAGGGGAACGTCGAGTTCCTCGCAGATCTTGAGGACCATCGCGGAGGTCGGCTTGGAGCGGCCGGTCTCGATGAAGCTCAGGTGGCGCGCGGAGATGCGGCACTGGATCGCGAGCTCCTGCTGCGTCAGGTGGCGCTGCGCGCGCCAGTGCCGGACGAGGTCGCCCGGGGTCCGGCGGGCTGCGGTGTCGGAGAGCGGTACTGCCATGCGGCCCAGCCTAAACCCACAGGTAGCGCCGCTCATTACCTCCAAGGTAATCGACGGGCGGCGCGAACCGGGCGAAGCTGGTGTCGTTCCCGGGAGACGCCGGGACACCGAGAGACAGGGAACGACATGACCGACTTCAACGCCATCGCCGCCGCTTACCTCGACGCCTTCAACGCGACCGACGAGACCGAGCGCAAGCGCCTCGTGGCCGACCTGTTCACCGCCGACGTCAGCTACATCGACCCCATGGCGGACGTCGAGGGCCACGAGGGCGTGAACGCCTTCATCGCCGGCGCCCACCAGCAGTTCCCCGGCTGGGTCTTCACCCTCATCGGCCCGGTCGACGGCCACGGCCAGCAGGCCCGCTTCAGCTGGGGCCTCGGCCCCGAGGGCGTGGAGCCGCCGGTCGTGGGCTTCGACGTGGTCGTGGTCGACGGCGAGGGCCGCATCGGCCAGGTGCTCGGCTTCCTCGACAAAGTGCCCGCCGCTTAGCCGGTGCCCGGGGGCGGGCGCCGACCCGCCCCCGCGAGCTAGTGCAGGTCGACGACGACGGCGGTGGCGTCGTCGTGCCGCTTGCCTTCCCACCGTTGCGGGTCGGGGTCGGTGAGTTCGGCGCCGCGCACGGCGTCGATGAGCGCTTCGGGACCGCGGTTGGTGGTCGCGAGGGTCATCAGGTCCGCGTCGCGGTAGTCGTACCGGCCGGTCAGGCGCGTGATGCCGTTGGTGCACAGCAGGATCCGCCGAAGTTCGGCGATCGGCTGCCGACCGGTGAAGGCGTGATCGGCCGCTTCGGGCACCGCGCCGGCGAACCAGGCCCCGCCGGGCTGGTTGCGGTACCGGGCGATGAACGCCTCGAGGCCTTCGGCGGTGTCCGGCGGCTCGGGGAGCTCGTTGACGCGCAGGTCGGTCTCGACCGCAACGCGGCCGGTCGTGTCCTCGAAGAGGATCGCGGCATCGCCGAGTACCAGCCATTCCAGGTCGTCGCCGACCAGGCGGGCGAGGGCGACCGTGGCGCCGGGCGAACGCGGATGCGCGGTGTCGCAACCCGGTCCGTGGTCGGCGACCGTGGCGATGACGGCCTCGCGCAGGATCGCCGCGAGCGTGCCTGCGCCGTCCAGGCCGGCGCCGAGGTGGGCGCCGAGGCGGTCGACGATCCAGGCGACGCCGTGCGAGCACCCGGTGTCGACGCCCGCAGGCGGGTTCGCGCCGTCGAGGACCAAGGCCCAGTCCGCGCCGGTCAGCGCCAGGTCCTGGTTCTCCGCTCCGGACCCGATCGCGGTGCCGTGCTTCGCTTCGAAGGTCATGCCGGACGCTGCTCCCTCATGTTGTCAGACACCGGTGCCGTGCCAGGTGTTCCAGAGGCGAGCATAGGGCCCGTTCGCTTGCAGGAGTGCGTCATGGCTGCCGAGCTCGGCGAGGACGCCGTCCTCGATGACCGCGATGCGGTCGGCGTCGTGCGCGGTGTGCAGGCGGTGGGCGATGCCGATGACGGTGCGGCCCTCCAGGACCGCCGCGAGGGCGCGCTCGGTGTCGCGCGCGGCGCGGGGGTCGAGCATCGCCGTGGCCTCGTCGAGGATCACCACGTCGGGGTCGGCCAGGATGATGCGGGCCAGGGCGATCTGCTGCGCGGCGGCCGGGTCGAGTTCCTTCGCGGTGCCGCCGAGTTCGGTGTCGAGGTCGTCGGCCCAGGCGGCGCCGACCGTGGCGAGCGCCTCGCGCAGTTCCGCGTCGTCGGCGTCCGGTTTGGCGAGGGTGAGGTTGTCCCGCAGCGTCGCGGTGAAAACGTGGTGCTCCTGGGTCACGAGGGTGACGTGGCCGCGTCGCTCGCCCAGCGGGAGCGACGCCACGTCCACTCCCCCGACAGTGACGCGACCCGAGTCCGGGGCGTCGACGCCGGAGACGAGCCGCGCGATGGTGGACTTGCCCGCGCCACTGGGTCCGACGACCGCGAGGCGTTCGCCCGCGGGGATCACAAGGTCGACGCCGTGGAGCACTTCGGGACCGGTCGGGTACGAGAAGTGGACCGCGCGCAGTGCCACCGTGCCGTCGGCGGGGACGGCCGCGGCGGTGGCCGCCTCGTCCGTGTCGATGGCCGCGACGCCTTCGACCCGGGCGAACGACGCGAAGCCGCGCTGGAGCCATTCGACCATCATGAGCAGGAAGTTCATCGGGGTCATGATCTGGCGCGAGAGCACCGCGCACGCGGCGACCTCGCCGAGGCTCACCGTCCCGTGGAAGTACATCGCGCCGCCGAGGACGAGCACGGCCGAAGCGGGGAGCACATAGGAGCTCTCGAGCGTCAGGAAGTAGACGCTGCGCAGGTACAGCGTGTACCTGCTGGCGGCCCAGTGCTCACCGATCGTGTTGTCGCCGTGAGCGATCCGGTCGGCTTCGAGGCGGTACAGCTCGGCGGTGCGGGCGCCGTCGGCGGTCGCCGCAAGGGCCTCGCCCGAGCGGGACTCGGTGCGGGCCTGCGTCAGGTACCCCTCGCGGGCGCGCTTGAGGTACCAGCGCGCGCCCACCGCGATGAGCGGGACGGCGAGGACCATGCACAGCGCGAGGAGCGCGTTGACCCAGACCATCGCTCCGATGTAGACGATCGCGGTCAGGATCGCGACGGCCGCGCGCGGGAGCGAGTCGCGGATGAGGTTGCCCGACTGCGGGACGTCCACGGAGGCGCGGGTCATGAGGTCGCCCGCGCCGGCCCGCTCGGCGGTGTGGAGCGGCAGGCGCAGGCACTGCTCGACGAAGCGCTCGCGCAGCCGCGCCGAGAGGCGTTCGCCCACGCGGTTCGCGGTGAAGCTCGCGAGCCAGGTGAGCGCCACCGCGGCGGCGATCGCGGCGGCCATGCCGGCGGCGAGGAGGTCGATGTCGGCGATGCCCTCGCCCGCGGTGAGGGCGTCGATCATGCGGCCCATCAGGAGCGGTGCGGCGGTCGAGGCCCCCGCGGCGGCCACGCGCAGCGCGACGGCGACCCCGACGCGGGAGCGCTCGGAGGCCAGGAGTGCGACGAAGGCCCGGCGGACCCGGTCGGGCTCGGCCACCGGCAGCTCGGTCGAGTCCGCCTCGGCGCCTTGGGTCTTCGAGTCCGGGGATGTCGTGCGGAGGCCGGTGGTCATGAGAGCTCCCGGTTCACTAGGGCCCGGTAGTCGGGGCGGGACGCGGTGAGTTCGGCGTGGGTGCCGGTGGCGGCGACCTTGCGGTCCTGGACGAAGGCCACCCGGTCGGCGCGGCCGAGCCAGAGCGGGGAGGCGCTCACGACCGCGGTCGTGCGGCCGTGCCGGAACCCGGTGAGCCGCTCCGTGATGCGGGCTTCGGTATGGGAGTCCACTGCGGACGTCGGTTCGAGGAGGAGCAGGACCTCGGGGTCGGCCGCGAGGGCCCGCGCGAGGCGCAGGCGCTGGCGCTGGCCGCCGGAGAGGGTGCGGGCCTGGTCGTCCATCTCGGCGTCGAGGCCGCCGGGGAGGGCGTCCACGACGTCGTCCGCGGCGGCCGTGGTGACGGCGGCCTTCGCGTCGCGTCCGCCGATGACGGCGGTGAGGGTGCCGGCGAAGAGGTACGCGTCGTGGTCGCCGGGGAGGATGCGGCGGCGCAGTTCCTCGGATGCCATGCGGGCCACGGGGACCTGGCCGAACACGGCTTCGGAGGGTGCGAGGCCGGCGAGGCGGTCGAAGATCGCGGCGGCGGTGTCGGTGTCGGCGGTGGCGACGGCGGTCAGGCCGGGCGTGAGGGTGAGTCCGGATTCGGGGTCGTGGAGTTCGGCGCCGCGCTCGGGCCCCTGCAGGGGGTCCCGCGGTGCCTCGCGCTCGGGCAGGGCGAGGAGTTCGCAGACCTTCGCGCAGGCGACCTCGCCCTGGATGATGGTCATGGCGGTGCCCAGGAGCCAGCGCACCGGCATGAGCAGCGCGGCGGTGTACCCGAAGGCGGCGACCATCTGGCCGACGGTGATCTCGTCGGCGGCCACGAGGCGGGCGGCGATCCAGACGACCGCGCCGAGCAGGATCGCCGGGGCGCCTTCGGAGATCGCGTCGATCCAGGCGCCCGGGGCGGCGAGGCCGAAGCCGGAGCGCTTGAGGTGCTGGGAGTCGCGGCGGTAGGCGGCGTTGAAGCGCGCTTCGCCGCCGACGCCGCGCAGGACGCGGAGTCCGGCGACGATGTCGGCGGCGCGCTCGGTGACGGCGCCGATGTCGCGGCGGTAGGAGCCGTACCGGGCATGGAGGTGGCGGAGCATCGGGCCGGTGATCGCGGCGACGGCGGTGACGCCGATGAAGACGGTGAGGCCGAGGGACGCGGACATGCCGAAGAGCAGCACGGCGACCGCGACGATCCCGGTCACGCAGCCGACGGTGGGCGCGAGCGATTCGATGGCGCGGCCGATGGAGACCACGTCGGTGACGCCGACGCTGACGACCGAGCCGGTGGTGGTCTGGCCGCGCAGGCGCGAGCCGAGGCGGGCGGTCTTGCGGGTGGCGAGCTGGAGGACCCGGTACTGGGCGTCGTGGCGCCACCAGACGGTGAGGCGGTGGTGGAGCACGATGCTCACGGCCGCAACGGATCCGGCGAGGGTGAGGGCGCCGGCCCAGGCGAGGAGCGCGCCCCAGTCGCGGCCGCGGATGCCGTCGTCGACGGCGCCGGTGAGGAAGATCGGCATGACGGGGACGAGGCCGAGGGAGAAGACCGCGGAGACGAGGACGGCCGCGGCGAGGCCCTTGCGGCGGGTGGCGAGCCAGGTGAAGAGGCGCCAGGAGGTGGTCGGGGGTTCGCCGGGGTCGTCTACGGGCAGTTCGGGTGCGCGGAGGAGTGACACAGGGCCAAGGTAGCCACGCCCGCTGCAGATCGGCAAGCGTTTAACAGCGTGCAGTCGACATGAGACGACAGCAGCGGTGCGGCGGTGGCGCTCGGCGAGCGGGGTTCAGTTGCCGGTCAGGCGTTCGAGCCAGCCCGGGGACTGCCGCTCGCGGCGGTCGCCGACGTACTCGACCACCACGTCCACCAGTTGCTCCGGGCTGTCCGTGGCGGCGACCGCGCGCGGGTGGAGCGCGGCGTGCGCGCTCGGGTGCTCGGAGAAGAGCACGGCGGGCGTGGGAATGCCCGAGGCGACCATGCGGTCGAGGAGGCGGCTCCCGGCGGCGTCGCCGTCGGGTTCGGACTCGCGGCGCATGTCGGTGATGACGAGGTCGTAGGGGTGCTTCGCCAAGGCGCGCATGGCTTCATCGGTGGAGAGCACCGGCTCCACGGTGATGCCGACAGCGCGGAAGAGCCCGCTCAGTATGTCGTTCCCGTCCGGATTGTCGTCGACCCACAGGATCGAGCCGCCCCGCAGTTCGAAGGCGGCGAGCACGAGTTTCGTGGCGGCGCGCAGGCTCTGGGTCCGGGACTGGTGCCCGAGCGGATGCCGGTACGCCGGCTGGACGGGCTGGGCCCAGTAGGGGGCGGGCCGGTTCGGGTAGTAGGCGCCACCCTCGCCGGGCCGGCCCGCGGGAACGGGATAGGTGGGCGGGATGTTGGGGATCTGCTGGTTGGGGGCGGTCACCGTGGCGTAGGGGTCGGGCTCGGGCTGCGCGGTGTCGGCGGGCCCGTCGACGGGTGGGGTGGCGAGGAGGTCCGGCTTCGCCTCGGCGGGCGGTTCGGTGTGGACGGTCTCGTCGTCGTCCGCCGGTTCGTCGTCCGTGGCGTCCTTCGCGGGTGGCGACTGCGGGTCGGTGCCGATCTTGTAGACCACGCCGTTGCCGGGCCGGACCTGCTGGGTCGGCAGCGGGTAGAGCGCGGTCCAGTCCGTCTCGGCGGGCGGCGGCTGGAGCTGCACGGCGTCGCGCACGGCCGCCTGTTCGATGGCCTGCTGGGCGAGTTCCACTGTGACCCAAGGGGTCTCGACCTTGGTCATGCGCGGCGCCTGGGCGGTGAAGAGCCGCTTGGCGATGGCCAGCGCGATGAAGCCGAAGCCGACCCAGAGGAAGGCCGGGAGCACCTTGATCAGTTCGATCCAGATGGCTTCGCTCATCGTGGGCTCCAAAGAAGGGGGTACCGGGGCCGGGCATCTCTACCTTAAACGGCCGACGCCATGGCCCCGGTACCGCAAGGCGTCTCACCGGGTGAGGGCGTGGAACAGGGAGATCCAGCGGTCAGGCGGGACGAGTCCGACGACTTGGTCGCGGGCGATGCCGGCTTCGGCGCAGGCCTGGTGCGCGACGCGCCTGGGGACGACGCGGCACAGGGACGCGGCGAGCGCGCCGCCGATGCCGGAGAAGCCGAGGTCCACGAGGTCGCGGTAGTCGACCATGGCGTCGGGCGGCAGCAGGGGCCTGGTGCGGCGGTGCAGGTGCAGCACGGCGGCGTCGACCTGCGGGACGGGCCGGAACTCGCGGCGGTCGAGGCGCATGCCGAGTTCGAAGTCGAACTCGGGCCAGTGCGCGACGGTGAGGCGGCTCCAGCGGCCGTAGTCGCCGGTGTGCTTGCGGGCGAACTCGAGCTGGGTGATCAGTGCGGCCGAGGTGAGGGTGCGGGCGCGCAGGCACCACCGGACGATGTCGGTGGTGATTCCGAAGGGCGCGTTGGCGACGACGCTGAAGGGTGCTTGCGGTGGTGTGACGTCGCGGAAGTCGGCCTGGTGGCAGCGGAAGTGCTCGTGGTGGCCGAGGCGCGAGTGGAGTCGTTCGACGAAGTGGCGGTCCTTCTCGTAGGCGGTGACGCGGCGGGCGCGGTCGAGCAGCGCTCTTGTGACCATGCCGTCGCCGGGGCCGACTTCGATCACGTGGTCGTTCGGGCGGACGTCGGCGGCGTCGACGAAGGCGCGGGCGGTGTGCGCGTCGCGCAGGAAGTTCTGGGACAGGGCTTTGCGGTTCGAGAGGTCGCGTGCGCTTTTGGTGTGCGGAGCTCGGGCACGCGGGAATTGGCTGCGGGACATGGGAGTACTCCATGAGGACGAGTCGAATCAGGACGATCGATTCGCCTAGGCCCGCGCAGGGGCGCAGCCGCTGCGAGACGCAGCGGTCGGATAGGAGCGCTTGCGGGAGGCCTAGGCCGCCGCGCGCAGCCGCATGAAGCACGGGCAGGACGCGGTGGACGCGAACTGCCCCGGTGACCCGTACATGCCCGCGAGGCTATCCGGTTTCGCCCGGGGCGTCCACCCGGTTCTCGCGCCGCGCGCGCGGGATCGCACCGGTGTCGTTGTGGGCGCCGCCGCCCGAGGAGTAGCGGCCGGGCACGTGGAGTCGCAGGACCGCTTCGCTGGCCCAGTCGGGGACGGATCCGGGGCGGGACGCGGCGATCATGACGGCGAACGCGAGCGGCACCGTCCACAGTGCTGGCTGGGCGAGGAGGACTGAGACGATGCCGGGTTCGAGGTCGAGGACCACGGAGGCCAGCGCCGCGCCGGTGGAGGTGGCGGCGCCGACGAGCAGGCCCGCCGTCGCCCCGGTCGCGGTGAGGCCGCGCCACCAGATGCCGAGGGTCAGCAGCGGGCAGAACGTGGAGGCCGCCACCGCGAAGGCCCAGCCGACGAGCACGTTGATGTCCACATCGGCCGCCGGGAGCGAGAGCGCGACCGCGAGGGCCGTGCCGACGACGACGCCGAGGCGCAGCCGTGAGAGCGAGCCGCCGAACAGGTCGTGCGAGAGGCCCCCGGCCAGCGCGAGGAGCAGCCCGGACGAGGTGGAGAGGAATGCGGCGAACGCGCCGGCGGCGACCAGTGCGGTGAGGACCGCGCCGGCCGTGCCGGGGACGATCGCGCCCGGGACGAGGAGCGGGACGACGTCGGTCTCCTCGGGTTCGGGCGTGGTGACGCGGCCGAGGAGGCCGTAGACGACCGGCCACAGGTAGAACAGGCTGAGCAGAACGATGACCGAGACGGCGACCCGGCGGGCCGCGCGGGCCCCGGCGACGGTGTGGAAGCGCATCACGACGTGCGGGAGCCCCATGGCGCCCAAGGTGGTCGCGACCAGGACCGAGATGGTGGCCAGCAGCGGGTGCCCGGAGCCGTCGAGGTCCAGGAGCGGGCGGGACCAGTCCGCGTCGGCGCTCGGGTCGAGGGCCGCCTCGCGCCGTTCGGGCCCGGCGAGGGCGATGAGGAAGACCGCGGGGCCGGCGATGAACACGAGCTTCACCAGGTAATGGAAGGCCTGCACGTAGGTCGCCGAGCGCATCCCGCCGACGGCGATGGTGGAGGAGACCACGAGCCCGGCGCCGACGACGCCGACCCAGTAGGGGATGCCGGAGACGAGTTCGAGCACGACGCCGGCCGCTTTGAACTGCGGCAGCAGGTAGAGCAGCATGATGACGAGCACGACGAGGCCGCACATGCGGCGGATGCGCGGCGAGCCCAGGCGGTACTCGGCGAAGTCGGGCACCGTGTAGGCGCCGCTGCGGCGCATCGGCCCGGCCGCGAGCGCGGCGACGAGCACGTACCCGGCGGTGAAGCCCACGGCGTACCACATCGCGCCCACGCCGTTCTTGACGATCAGCCCGGCGAGGCCCAGTACCGAAGCGGCGGAGACGTACTCGCCCGCGATGGCGAGGGCGTTCCAGCCGGGCACGATGCTGCGGGAGGCCACCAGGAAGTCCGGTGTGGACCGTGCGGCGCGCACGCCCCAGACGCCGATGACGACGCTGGAGGCGAGCACCAGGCTGATGGCGGCCAGGCCGAGCATCAGCTGCCTTCCCGGTAGTCGGCTTCGATGGCCTCGGCCCGGCGCACGTGGACGGCGGCCAGGAGCAGCAGGACCGGGTAGGGCGCGAAGAAGAGCACGGCCCAGCCGAGGCGGCCCGGAGTGATCGCGGCGGCGGTGAGCAGGGCGGCGAGGGCGAGCAGGAGCAGGGTCGCGGTGCGGGCGGCGAGGCGGCGCTGGCGGCGGAGGGCGCGTTCGGCGTCGTCGAGGTCGATCGCGCTGCGGCCCACCGGCGGGCGGCCCGCGAGGCGGCTGAGGCGGCGTGTGGCGTCGGACCGGCGGCGCAGGGCGAGCCGGGTCTGGGGGCTGGTGACGCGCACGCGCTGGTTCACCGGTGCGCGCCGCCTTCCCTGGCGGCCTGGAGGAGCCGTTCGCGCAGGAGCCGGGAGTGGCGGCGGCTGACTGGCACCTCGCCGGGTTCGGTGACGGCGACGAGGCCGGCCGTGGAGGTCACGCGCAGTTCCGTGACATGGGCGAGGTTGATGAGGAAGGAGCGGTGCGCGCGCACGAAACCCGCTGCGTCCCATACCTGTTCGAGGTAGGTGAGGGACTGGCGGAGGAGGTGCGAGCCCTGGCTGGAGTGGAGGCGCACGTAGTCGCCGTGGGCTTCGGCGTAGGCGATGTCGTCACGGCGCACGAACACGGTGCGCCCGGCGAGCTCGACCTGGACGACGGCGAGGTCGTCGGACTTGTCCCCCACCACGGGTCCGGAGCGGCGGCCGCCGATGCGGGCCACGGCCTCGGCGAGGCGCTCCGGCCGGAAGGGCTTGAGAAGGTAGTCGGCGGCGCCGAGGCCGAAGGCCTCCACCGCGTGGTTGTCGTAGGCGGTGACGAACACGATCTCGGGCGGGTCCGAGAGGCGCCGGAGGATCCGGGCCACGTCCATGCCGGTGAGGCCGGGCATCGCGATGTCGAGGAACGCGGCGTCGAACGAGCCGGAGCCGAGGAGGCGCACGGCCTCGTCGCCGCCGGCGGCGGCCACGACCTCGCCGACGGCGGGCAGCTCGGCGAGCTGCCCGGCCAGTTCGACGCGGGTGGAGGGCTCGTCTTCGACGACGAGCACGCGCAGCAGGCTCATCAGCGCCTCCGGTTCAGGAGCAGGGTCGCAGTGCGGACCGGGCGGGAGGGAAGGGCCGCAATGCGAACGAGGCGGGAGTGATTAGTGCGGTCCCCCGCCCACTGAGCACGAATCGCGTTCGCGTTCGCGTTCGCGTTCGCGTTCGCGTTCGCGTTCGCGTTCGCGTTCGCGTTCGCGTTCGCGTTCGCGTTCGCGT
>NZ_JAPZVR010000020.1:40563-77067 GCF_027622855.1 Glycomyces algeriensis
GCCCACTGAGCGCGAATGCCATTCGCATTCAGGGGGATGTCGGACCCGTGTGGGAGAGTCGTCCTATTTCCCTGGTTGGTCGGAGGTGGATGCGGGTGGGAAGGGGCACGCCCTATGGCCGCGTCAAGGAGCCGGGTCATACGTGCACCCCTCTCGCATATCGCGGGATCCGCACCGTGGCCTTGGTCCCCTCCCCCGGGGCGGTGTCGAGCCACAGGCCGTACTCGGGTCCGTAGACCGCGCGCAGCCGTCGGTCCACATTGGCCAGTCCGATGCGGCCCGCGCCCTGGCGGCTGCCGGTGAGGATCGCCTTCGCCGTCTCCGGTTCCATGCCCGCGCCGTCGTCCTCGACCTCGATGACGCACAGCGCGCCCTCGGAGAACCCGCGCACGGCGATGTGCCCGGTGCCGGGCTTGGACTCGAAGCCGTGGCGCACGGCGTTCTCCACGATCGGCTGCACCACCAGGAACGGGATGGGCACGGGCAGGACCTCCGGGGCGATGCGGACGGTGATGTCGAGGCGGTCGTCGAACCGGGCCCGCTGCAGCTCGAGGTAGGTCTGCACCGCCTGCAGCTCGTCCGCCACGGTGGCGTAGTCGCCGGTGTTCGCGAACGAGTAGCGCAGGTAGTCCGAGAAGTCGGTGAGCAGTTCGCGGGCCCGCTCGGGGTCGGTGCGGGTGTGGGCGCTGATCGCGGCGAGCGCGTTGTGCATGAAGTGCGGCGAGATCTGGGCCCGCAGCGTGCGAAGGTCCGCCGCCGCGATCCGCTCGCGGGCCCGGTCCAGGTCCGCGTGGTCGAGCGCGGTCGCCACGAGGTGCGCGGCCTCGGCGACCTCCGCGTCGCTCACGTCCCCCGCCACGAGCAGGCACCCCGCCAGGTCTCCCGAGACGATCAGCGGCGAGGACCGCAGCGGCGGCGCCGTGACCGGCTCGAGCACGTCCAGGGTCTCGACGAGCAGGCCCTGGGCCGCGGCCGGGTCGAGGCTCCCGGCGACCGCGATGACCCGCTCGCAGTCGGCCAGCGCGACCGCGTCGGCCGCGAGGAGCTTGGCGAGGCGGCGGGCCGCGAGCGGCGCGCCCTTGCCGTTCAGGCCGTCCGCGAGGGACTCGCCGACCTGGCGGGAGAGGCGCAGCGCCGCGAGCGCCCCGGAGCCCAGCGCGCGCCGGCGCGTCGAGGCGAGCCTCGAAGCGCGGAGCGAGGCGGAAAGGCGACCGGGGATCACCTGTTCACTGTAACGGGGCCCACAGAAAAGTGGGGGGGGGGGCGGCCCCCCCCCCCCCCCCCGCCTCTGGGGCGGCTCAGTGCTCCGCGGCCCGCTCAGAGCCCGCGCCGGTCAGCGCCCTCACCTGGAGGGTCGCGAATCGATCGGGGCGGGACTCGTCGCTCATCAGCGTGCCGACCACGGCGCAGATGAGACCGAGCGGGATGGAGACCAAGCCAGGGTTCGACATCGGGAACCATGCGATGTCGACCCCTTCGCCGAGCAGCGAGGTTTCGGTTCCGGAGAAGACCGGAGAGAAGACCACCAGGGCGAGCGAGGCGACCAGGCCGCCGTAGATGCCCCAGAGGGCGCCGCTGGTGTTGAACCGCTTCCAGAACAGGCTCAGGAGCAGCGTCGGCAGGTTCGCCGAGGCCGCGACCGCGAAGGCCAGGCCCACCAGGAAGGCGACGTTGAGGTTCTGGGCGAAGATCGCCAGGACGATCGCGACGATGCCGATGCCGATCGAAGCGAGCTTCGCGACGCCGACCTCCTCGCGCTCGGTCGCCTTGCCGTGGCGGATGACGCTGTTGTACAGGTCGTGCGCCAGCGAGGACGACGAGGCGATCACCAGGCCCGAGACCGTGGAGAGGATCGCCGCGAAGGCCGCGGAGGCGATGACCGCGAGCATGACCGCGCCGAGCGTGGACCCGCCGACTTCGCCGCCGACCACTTCGGCCAGCTGCGGTGCGGCGGTGTTCCCGGCCGGGTTCTGAGCGGTGATCGCCTCGACCCCGACGATCGCGGCCGCGCCGAAGCCCAGCACGAGCGTCATCAGGTAGAAGGCGCCGATCAGGCCGATGCCCCAGTTGATGGAGCGGCGGGCGACCCGGGCGTCCGGGACCGTGTAGAAGCGGATGAGGACGTGCGGGAGGCCCGCGGTGCCGAGGACCAGCGCGAGCCCGAGGCTCACCAGGTCGAGCTTGTTCCACATGGTCTGGACCGCGTCGCCCGGCACCTCGACCCCGTAGCGCAGCCCCGGTTCGAGGAAGGCCGCGCCCTGGCCCGAGGCGGTGGCGGCGTCGCCGAGCAGGTCGGAGACGTTGAAGCCGTACTGGCCGAGGACCATGAGCGTCAGGACGGCCGCGCCGCCGACCAGGACCATCGCCTGGAAGATCTGGACCCAGGTGTTGCCCTTCATGCCGCCGAGGGCGACGTAGAGGGTCATGATCAGCCCGACCAGGACGATGCCGGCGATCTTGGCGGTCTCGGCGTCCATGCCGAGGTAGGTCTCGCCTTCCTTGATGCCGAGGAGCAGCGCGATGAGCGCGCCCGCGCCGACCATCTGGGCGAGCAGGTAGAAGATCGAGACGCTGAGGGTCGAGACGGCGGCGGCGGTGCGGACCGGGCGCTGGCGCATCCGGAACGACAGCACGTCGGCCATGGTGAACCGGCCGGTGTTGCGGAGCATCTCGGCGACCAGCAGGAGCGCCACCAGCCAGGCGACGAGGAAGCCGATCGAGTAGAGGAACCCGTCGTAGCCGAACAGGGCGATCGTCCCGGCGATGCCGAGGAAGGAGGCGGCCGACATGTAGTCGGAGGCGATCGCGAAGCCGTTCTGCCACGCCGAGAAGCTGCGTCCGCCGGAGTGGAAGTCGGTGGCGGTGCGGGTGTAGCGGTGGCCCCAGATGGAGATCACGATGGTGACGGCCACCGTGAGCAGGAACAGGACCATGGTCAGGGTGCGGCCGGTGCCTTCGGCCTGGGCGAGGAGGTCCATCAGCGGTCCTCTCCGTAATGGATGGCGTCGTGGAGTTCGATCGCCTTCGGGTCGTAATTGCGGGCGGCGTAACGCGAATAGCCCCAGGCGATCCCGAACGTGGAGAGGAACTGGCCGAGGCCCAGGACCAGCGCGACGTTCACGTTGCCGAAGAGGACGGTGCCCATGAAGTCGCGGGCGTACGCGGAGAGGAGCACATAGAGCAGGTACCAGGCGAGGAACGCGACCGTCGCGGGCACGATGAAGCGGAAGAGGCGGCGCTTGAGGTCGAGGAACCGGGGGTCGTCGTGCATCGCGGCGAGCTGCTCCTCGGTGACCTCGGGCGGGGGGCCGTCGCGGGTGGGGGTCGTAGCCATCGGGCCGTTCCTCCTTGAAGGGCTTGATGCTGGGCTTGTCCCAGTCCTCCCGGGCCGGCGTTGCTGGCGCGAGTCGGTCCGGTGACGGGTTTACATGCAACCTAAGAGGCCGGAGCGGCCGAGTGAAGCATTGGTGTGACGCGTGTCGCTAGGGGGTCGGCTTCCTGCGTTGAGGGCGCCGACGAACGGTCGGCGAACGGTCCGCGAACGGTCGCGCCGGGTTTCTCGCACGCGAACGATGAATTGCGCGTTGGGATCTCGTCTGCACTGGTGAAGGCAATGGGACACCGAAAGGACCGCACGATGGCGAGCAAGATGATCTTCCTGAACCTGCCCGTGAGCGACCTGGACGCCGCGAAGGCGTTCTACGAGGCGCTGGGCTGGAGCATCAACCCCGACTTCACCGATGAGAACGCGGCCTGCGTCGTCGTCGACGACAACATCTGCCTGATGCTGCTGACCAAGGCGTTCTACGCGACGTTCGCCGAGCGCCCGATCGCCGACACCGCCGCGTACTCGGCGGCGGCGTACGCGGTGGCGCTGCCGAGCCGCGAGGCCGTCGACGAGCTCACCGACGCCGCGCTCAAGGCCGGCGGCACCGAGGAGAACTCCAAGCAGGACCGCCGCGCCCAGGAGGCCGAGGTCGGCATGTACGGCCGCACCTTCCTCGACCTCGACGGCCACCAGTGGGAGCCGTTCTACATGCCCTACCCGCAGTAGCCGGGTCTCCGGGAGGGCCGCTTCCCGGCGGACCGGGCGGGACTGGAACCGCTCGGTCCACCGGAGTTCGGGGGTCATGTCCGGCCTTCCTTGCCGTGGTTGCTGAGTTCGGTTGCGCGGGTCGCGGGGGTCAGTCCTTCGAGAGGTCGTGGTCCCGCATGAAGGCGAAGGTCGAGATGGCGCCGACGATCGCGAGCACCGCCAGCAGGATCAGCGTCACGTGCATGGCTGAGGTGAGGGCGGCCGAGGTCGCCTGCATCGCGACCTCCCGCTGGTCCTCGGGGACGGCGTCCAGGGACTGCGCCAGCCGGCCCTGCACGGCGTCGCCCGCGAGCAGGGTGGGGTCGTCGAGGACGGGCGCGCGGTCCCGGAGGTCGTTCAGGGTCAGGCTCGACAGCAGTGCGGCGGCGCCGGCGATCGCGATCGTCTCGCCGGTGATCCGCATCGTGTTGAACATCCCCGAGGCCATGCCCGCCCGTTCCACGGGGACGGAGCCGACCGCGGCGTTGTCCATGACGCCGAAGGCGCTGCCGACCCCGATGCCGAACAGGGCCAGCGGCCCGATCAGCTCGGCCAGCGAGCCGCCCGGCTGCAGGGTGGTCAGCCACAGGGAGCCCGCCGCGATGAGGCTGGAGCTCGCGGCCAGCATGACCCGCAGCGGGATCCGGGCCGCCAGGCGGCCGGCGACGAGCGGGAGCGAGAGCACCGGCAGCGTGAGCGGCAGGAGCAGGGCGCCCGAGGCGAGGGCGCTGTGCCCGCTCACTCCTTGGAAGTACGGGGGCAGGTAGACCAGCAGCACCACGAACCCGAAGGTGACCGTGAACGGCTGGCACATGACCACGATGAACGAGGGCTTGGCGAGCAGCGACAGGTCGAACACCGGTCGGGCCTGCCGCAGTTCGACCACCACGAACGCCAGCAGCAGCAGCACTGAGCCGGCCGCCGCCGAGAGGGTGCCGGTGCTCGTCCAGCCGTTCACCGGCCCTTCCACGAAGACCAGCGTCAGCAGCGCGAGGCTGCCGCTGAAGGTGGCCAGTCCGGCCCAGTCGACGCTCGTCGCGTCCGGGTCGCGGGACTCCGGAAGGTGCCGGGCGAGGAAGAGCAGCACGAACAGCGCGATGGCGACGTTCAACAGGAACACCAGCCGCCAGCTGCCGAGGTTGACGAGCATGCCCGCGGTGAGCGGGCCCAACGCGAGGCCGCAGCCGAAGGACGCGCCCAGCACGCCGAAGGCCTTGGCGCGGGCGGCCCCGGTGAAGGATGCCGCCAGCACCGCCGCGCCGCTGGTGAGCACCCCGGCGGCACCGATCCCCTGCAGCGCCCTGGCGATGTCGACCAGGATCATGTTCTGCGCGACGGCGCAGAGGGCGGACATGGCTGCGAACAGCCAGAGGCCCGAGATCATCACCCGGCGGCGCCCGTGCCTGTCGGCCAGGGCGCCGGCCGCGAGCAGGCAGGCGGCGAACGTGACGCCGTAGGCGTTCTGCACCCACTGCGTCTCGGCGATCCCGGCCCTGAGGTCGACGGCCATATCGGTCAGCGCGACCGCGGGTCCGGTCACGGCGAGCGGCAGGGTCAGGCTGGACAGCGCCACGGCCAGAATGGCGAGTGGGCTTGCGGTGCGGTTCACCGCCTTGGGCGCAGTGCCTTGCTGGTCAATCACAGAAGTCATGGGAATGGCGCCTCTCGAATTCGCTGTGTATCAGAGATCGATTTACCATAAGAGATCTTATGCTTGAGATATTATGAGGCGCAGAATTTCCGGTCAAGAATACGTGATCCGAATCACATGTTATTTTGCAACGGTATTAATAGCGGTTAACAAAGGCGCAACTGAAAGCCGTCGCCCGAAACAAATCGATTCCAAGCCGAGAAGAGAAAAAGGGGTCGCTTGCAATGCGGCCGGCCTTATTCTCGGCCTTGCCGCGTCAGCATTTTCCACAGGCGCACGACATCCACGGCGAGCGCGATCATCGCCGGGCCGTCAGGACGGCACCGGCGTGCAACCTCGAGTGATGGACGGCCGCCCTTCTCCTGACTCTCCAGTCCGCGAAGGGCGACCGGTCAGCCGCGCATCCGCGTCCGCTGCTCGGCGGTGATCTCGGTCAGCGTCGCCGTGCACCGGCCGAGCAGGTCGAGCAGCAGTCGCGACTCCTCTTCCGAGAACGCGGCACCGAGCCGGAGTTCGACCTCGCAGGCCGCTCGGTCGGCGTCGTTGAGCAGTTCCCGGGCCTTGCGCGTCAGACGGACTTCATGGACGTGGCTGTGGACGGGGTGCGGTTCCCGTTTGACGAGTTCGCGCGATTCCAAGGTGCGGAGGACCGACGACATGGTCTGCGGCGTCACCAGGCACCGCCTGGCCAGTTCCGCCCCGGAAAGACCCGGTTCCTGCGCGACCACGAGTAGCAATGTGTACTGCGGGACATTGAGGTCGAAAGGCCTGAGCGCCGCCGTCTTCGCGGCCATGAGTTCCTGTTCGGCCCTTTTCAGATGGTTGCCGATTCGCTGGTCGATCGCAAGGAGAGTCATGTGCCCGATGTTATCCGAACGCTCGGCGACCGGATGGGCGCCGCCATATGGGTCGTTCACCTAAGCACTCCGGTCCATCTCCAAGGCGACCGCTTTCGTGAAATTCGCGGTCAGCTCGGCCTCGAGCCGGTCGAGGTCGCCGATGTGTCCGTGTGCCGCGACGTGCCCGTCCGGCCGGAACAGGTAGTACGCCCTCCGGCCGCAGGCCCAGGGGGCCCCGGCCAGGGAGTCGAAGGTGATCTGCGGCCAGGCCGCCGCCGCCGCCTGGACCGACTCCGCCCATGCCTCGTCGCCGTTGGCGAAGCAGGCCAGGTACCACCCGCTGAGCGGGCTCGGCACTCCGGCCGCGATCATCTGGTCGCGCCCGGGGGTTTCGCCGGGCCGGATGCTCCCCCGCCGGCAGCGGTGCTCGCTCGCGGGGCTCTGGGTGCTGCGCACCGGCGGGTACCGCAGCCGCCGGCCCGCCATCACCGGCAGGTAGTGGCGGGCGATGACACCGGTGCGGTCCAGGAGGCGGAACGCGCCGTCCCTCGCCGCGACCTGCAGCCGGCCCTTCAGCATCCAGCCGCGCGTCTGCACGTCCGTGTCGCGGACGACCTGGCGGGCCACCGCCTTCCGTTCGCTCTCATAGGTGTTCAGGAGCTCGGGCGGCGCTTCGCCCTTCAGTACGGCGGCGATCTTCCAGGCGAGGTTGTGGGCGTCCTGGATGCCCGTGTTCAGCCCCTGCCCGCCCGCCGGACTGTGGACGTGCGCGGCGTCGCCGGCGATGAAGGCCCGGCCCTGCCGGAAGGCCTCCGCGTGCCGCCGGTGCACGCGGAACGTGGTCTCCCAGACCGTGGTGCCGATCTTCACGCCCTGCGGGCCCTGCTCGTCCACGATGCGCTGCATGGCGGGCACGTTCACCCTCTCGCCCGGGCGCAGGCTCGAGAAGAACCGGAACACGCCGCCGGGCAGGGCCACGATCACGAGCGCGCCGGCCCGCGACTGGTAGTAGAGCGCCTTGTCGGTCGGCAGATCGCCTTCGATGTAGGCGTCGACGAGCGCGAAGGCGCTCTCGTACGTCGCCCCGGTGAACGCCGACCCCATCTGGGCCCTGACGGCGCTGCCCGCCCCATCGGTGCCGAGGACGAACGGCGCCCTGAACCGCTCGAAGGAGCCGTCACTGTGCTCGAGGATCGACGTCAGGCCCGTGGTGCGGGACAGGTCGTCGGAGTGGGTCAGGTCGTCGAAGGCGAGCAGCCGCACCCCTCGTTCGATCCGGCCGCCCAACGCGTGCAGGCGCTCGGTCAGCACCCGCTCCGTGTCGCACTGGGGCAGGCACAGCGGGGCGAGGTCCTCTGGGAATTCGAAGGTCGCCAGCGGCTTCCCGTCCGAGAAGTAGCTGAACGCGTTGATCGCCAGGCCCGCCTCGCGCGCCTGCCCAAGCACGCCGTTGTCCGCCAGCAGATCGAGGCTGCGGGGCCAGAGCAGGAGCGCCTTCGGGAACGGGGACGGCTCGGGGTTGCGGTCGATCAGGCGGACGTCGATGCCGTGCCGGAGCAGCTCGCACGCCGCCGTCAACCCGGTCGGCCCGGCTCCGACGACCAGTACGCGATCGCTGTCCGACGTCGGTCCCTGCGCTGTCATCCATCAGCTCCCTAACAGATATAAGATATCAGTTGGTCATCAGATCTCGAATATCAACTCTCTCTGAGGATACGCAGATTCCTCGCGACTTTGCAAGACCTACGGAAGGGCCGCTTCGCAGTCACGAAGCGGCCCTTCAGGTTGCGGGGATTTTCGGTCTGTTGGCGGCCCGTCAGGAATGGACGCAGAACTCGTTGCCTTCGGGGTCCTGCATGACGATCCACTGGGCGGGGCCCTCGGAGAGGCGCTCGCCGGCGCGGGTGGCGCCGAGGGATTCGAGGCGCTCGGCTTCGGCGTCGATGTTGTCGAGGCCTACGTGGAGGTCGAGGTGGAGGCGGTTCTTGACCGTTTTGGACTCCGGGACGACCTGGAACAGGATCCGCATGCCCTGGCCCGCATCGGAGGCCGCGTCGAAGGGGTCGTCCGGGTTGCGGATCGCGGCGAGGGTCTTCCAGGCGTGATGGCCGTCGACCTCGGTGAGGAGGTCTTCGGTGATGACCCCGTTCGCGAGGAGTCCCGCGATGAACGACGAGTGGTCCTCGACCTGGTAGCCCATGGCCTCGGCCCAGAAGGCCGCGAGTCGGTGCGGGTCGGCGCAGTCGATGACGATCTTGAAGTGAACAGGCATACCGCCACGGTAGGCCGGGGGTCCGACAGCCGCCCCGCAACCGTGCGAATCGGTCGCGGGGCGGCCCTCGGCCTACTCGCGGTACTCGGCCGGGAGGCCGAAGAGCGGGAACAGCTTCGGAGTGTCCAGGAAGTAGTTGAGGCCCGAGATCTTGCCGCCCTCGAGTTCGAGGACGGTGATCGACCACGGCTCCCACAGGCCGGGCGTGCCGCTCGGCTTGTAGTGGCCGAAGGCCGGGAGGCCGTTGGCGCTGACCGGGACGAGCTTGGAGTTCTCGCAGCCCTTGCCGGCGGTGAGCATGAACTCGGCGACGCTCGCGTGCCCCTGGACCCACAGCGGGATCGGCGGCATCGAGAGGGCCACGTCCTGTGTGCACAGTGCGGTGAGCGCGTCCATGTCGTACGCCTCGAAGGCGCTCACGTAGCCGTCGACGAGCTTGCGGAGCTCAGCGTCGTCGAGCGTGTAGGACTCATCGGGCTTGGCGTGGACCTGCTCCATGGTGGCCTTGGCGCGCTGAAGCGCCGAGTTGACGCTCGCGGGGCTCAGCTGGAGGGCCTCGGCGGTCTCGGCGGCGGAGAACCGCAGCACCTCGCGCATGAGCATCACCGCGCGCTGCTTGGCGGGCAGGTGCTGGACGGCGGCGACGAACGCGAGCCGGAGCGTGTCCTTCGCCTCGGCCGCCGCGGCCGGGTCGGCGCCGAACGCCATCGAGTCCGGGATCGGCTCGACCCACATGTAGTCGGGCTCGGGCGCGGGCAGGGGCGTGCCGGCGTCAGAGGCGGGGGCCAGGTCCATCGGGCGGGCCCGGCGCTGCGGGCCCTTGAGCATGTCGAGGCACACGTTCGTGGTGATCTTGTAGAGCCACGAGCGCAGGGAGGAGCGGCCCTCGAAGGAGTCGTGGGACCGCCACGCCCGCGTGAAGGCCTCCTGCACCGCGTCTTCGGCCTCGAACGAGGAGCCGAGCATGCGGTAGGCGTACGCGCAGAGTTCCCGCCGGTGGGGTTCGAACTCGGCGAGCACGTCGTCTTGGATAGCAGCGTTCATGACCACAGCCTCGCACAGGCCACCGACATTTCGACGCGACGGTTGAGAAAACCGATCCGCCAGGCCACGGGGCGCCCGAATACACCCTTGTGGTGCGCCGAAAGGCTATTTGTTCCGGCGGTGGTCGACCATCCAGCGCTCGAACGCGTCGGCGTCCATCGGCCTCGCGAAGTGCCAGCCCTGCCCGGCGTGGCAGTTCCAGTCCTCGAGCTGCTTGCGGACCTTCTCGTCCTCCACGCCCTCGGCGACGACCTCGACGTCCAGGGCGCGGCCCAGGTCGATCGTGGTCGAGACGATCGCGGCGTTGTCCGGGTCGTCGATCAGCGTGGTCACGAACGACTTGTCGATCTTGATCTCGGTCACGGGCAGGCGCCGCAGGTGCTGCATCGAGGAGAACCCGGTGCCGAAGTCGTCGAGGCTGATGCCCACGCCGAGGTCGGAGAGGCGCTGCACGTTGACCACGACGCGGCGCGGGTCGGCCATGAGCGCGGACTCGGTGATCTCCAGCTGGAGCTTCGCCGCGTTCACCCCGTAGGCGTCGATCCGCTCGGTCAGGAAGTCGGTGAACTCGGGCGACTGGAGGTCGCGCACCGAGACGTTCACGGCCATGCGCAGGTCGTAGCCCGACTCGTTCCAGGAGCGGAGCTGGCGCAGGGCGATGTCGACGACCCGCTCGGTGAGCATCCGCATCACCGACGAGTGCTCGGCGGTCTCGATGATCTCGGCGGGGTTGACGATCCCGCGCTCGGGGTGGTGGTAGCGCAGCAGGGCCTCGGCGCCGATGACCTCGCCGTCGGCCAGGCGCACCTGCGGCTGGTAGTACAGGTTCACGCCGGGCGAGTCCGGGTGGTCGAGGGTGCGGCGCACGTCCCCGAGGAGCAGCAGCCGCTCGGGCGAGTTGTGGTCGAACTCGGGCGCGTAGCGGGCGAACGAGGAGGCGCGCTGCTTCGACTCGTACATCGCGATGTCCGCGTGGCGGAACAGGGTCTGGAAGTCCGAGCCGTCGTCGGGGAAGACCGCGACGCCGACCGAGCCGTCCACTTCGATGCTGGCGTCGCCGAGGACGATCGGGGCGTCCAGGCGGGCGCGGATCTCGCGGGCGCACTCCATCGGGTCGGTCATTCCGTCCAGTTCCGACCACATGAACGCGAACTCGTCGCCGCCCAGGCGCGCGATGGCCTTGCCCTTGGGCTTGTCGGCCTCGAAGCGGTGCGCGAGCTCGATGAGGAGCTGGTCGCCGACCGCGTGGCCGAGCGCCGAGTTGACGTCGGCGAAGCGGTCCAGGTCGAGGATGAGGATCGCGACGGCGGTGCTCGTCTCGGTCGCGTCCGTGAGCTTGCCGTCCACGGCCTGCTGGAACCCCTTGCGGTTGAGCAGGCCCGTGAGCGGGTCGTGGTCGGCCTGGCGCTCGCGGTCGGCGGCGGTCTGGAGGATGCGGTACACGGCGAAGATCGGGATGGCCGAGGCCGCCACGAGCCACCACGAGGACATCGCCGCGGTCGCGACGATGGGCGCGATCGCGACCTGGGTGGCGCGCAGGGCCCATTCGCTCTTGAACCACTGCCAGAACAGGGCGGGCCACCCGACGCCGGTCCGCAGGCCCTGGCGGCCCGCGACGAGCGCGAAGCTCGTCAGCGTCCAGACCGATCCGGCCGCGAAGATGGCGAGGAGCTGCGCCGCCGTGCCGGACCAGGCCACGGGCCCGGTGAGGGCCGCCCAGACGCCCCAGGCCAGCACCAGCGCGATGCCCTGCTGGGAGATGTTGAAGACCGCCCGCCACAGGGAGGCCTTGAGCTGCACCATCAGCATGGCGATGGCCGCCGACTGGATGATCAGCGCCGGGAGGAAGCCCCAGGTGATCATGGTGGCGAGGACGTACACGAGGTAGATCGAGGCCATCGGCGACATCCACAGTCCGCCCCAGCGGGTCGGGCGCAGCTCCGCGACCAGGGCGAGGCCGGCGGTGAGCCAGAAGGCGAAGGGCACGCCGAACCAGCCGCCCTCGGGCGCGCTGCTCGTCACGGTCACGGCGACGGCGCCGACGACCGCGAATATCGCGACCGCCGACATGAAGCCGTAGTACCGGCCCGGATGCTCCTTAGGCGCAGTGTTGCGCATGAGCGTCGTGGCCATTTCGCTCCTCCCACTGCCGCGCCGTCTCCGGGGGACGCGCCAGAATCCCCCGGGGTCGGTCGCGGCCGACTCCTCTGTCATATCGCGAATTCCGCTCCCAGACAACGCCGGGAGCACATGCGGCACACTTGTGACCAGGCGCGACATGCCAATTACAGAAACCGTTATCCGGCGTTCACCGCAGCGCCTCCCGTGGTCGGTTCCAGGCCCGGCGGCCCTTTCGGGCGATGGGTGCCGAGCCGTTGGTACGACGAGGGCGAGCTTCCACGAGATGACTCTGCCTTGAACTAACGAGTCTCCCCCCGTAGAGGAATACGGATCGTTACTAACTTGTGATCATTCTGGTTCGCTCTCGGCATCGGAAGTTTCCGGTACGGACAACCCGTCTTCAAGGAACGCCGCGAACTCCTCGCCGCGCACGATCGGCACGCCGAGTTCCACGGCCTTGTCGTACTTCGAGCCGGGCTTCTCACCCGCGACGACCGCACCGGTCTTCTTGGACACCGAACCGGAGACCTTGCCGCCGCGGGCCTTGACGGCCGCTGCGGCGCCCTCGCGGGTGTGGTCGGGGATGCCGCCGGTGATGACCACGGTGAGGCCCTCGAGGGTCTGCGGGAGCGCCTCGGAGGGGTCGGGGGCGTCGTCCTGCATCCGCACGCCCGCCTCGCGCCAGCGCTCGACGATCGCGCGGTGCCAGTCGACGGCGAACCAGTCCTTGATGGCGGCGGCGATGACGGGTCCGACGCCGTCCACGGCGGCCATCTCGGCCTCGTCTGCGTTCGCGATCAGGTCGAGGTCGCGGAAGTGCTCGGCGAGGGCCTGGGCGGACACGGGGCCGACGTGGCGGATCGAGAGCGCGTTGACGACGCGCCACAGCGGCTGGCGCTTGGCGGTCTCGAGGTTCTCGAGCATCTGGACGGCGGTCTTCTTCGGTTCGCCGTTCTTGTTGGCGAAGTAGGCGACGACCTTGTCCTCGCCGGTCTTCGGGTCGGGTTTGGGCAGTCCCGTGTCAGGGTCGCGCACGACCACCTGGATGGGCAGGAGGTCCTCCATCTTGAGGTCGAAGACGCCGCCCTCGTCGACCAGGACGGGGTCGGCGCCGAGCGGTTCGACGAGCGCGGCGCAGGCGATGTAGCCCATGCGGTCGACGTCGAAGCAGGAGCGCCCCGAGAGGTAGGCGAGGCGTTCGCGCAGCTGGCCGGGGCAGGAGCGGGCGTTGGGGCAGCGCAGGTCCACGTCCCCTTCGGAGGCCGGGGCGAGCACCGAGTCGCATTCGGGGCAGCGCTCGGGCATGACGAACTCGGTCTCGTCGCCGGTGCGGGCGGCCTCGACGGGCGCGACGACCTCGGGGATGACGTCGCCGGCCTTGCGCACGACGACGGTGTCGCCGATCCTGACGCCCTTGGCCTTCACCTGGTCGGCGTTGTGGAGGGTCGCGAACTCGACTTCGGAGCCGGCGACGTGCACGGGCTGGAGCACGGCGTAGGGGGTGGCGCGGCCGGTGCGGCCGATGGAGACCTTGATGTCGAGGAGCTTGGTGTTGACCTCCTCGGGCGGGAACTTGTACGCGACGGCCCAGCGGGGGGTGCGGGAGGTCGCGCCCAGGCGGCGCTGCACGTTGATCCGGTCGATCTTGATGACGACGCCGTCGATCTCGTGGACGAGCTCGTGGCGCTGCTCGCCGTACTCGGCGATGTAGGCGAAGGCCTCGTCGATGGTGGCGACGACGCGCCAGTAGGGGCTGGTGGGCAGTCCCCAGGCGTCGAGCGCGGCGTAGGAGTGGGACTGCGAGTCGGGCTCGAAGCCGCGCAGGGCGCCGAGGCCGTGGGCGATGAAGCTGAGGGGGCGCTCGGCGGTCTTCGCGGCGTCCTTCTGGCGCAGGGAGCCGGCGGCGGCGTTGCGCGGGTTGGCGAACGGGGCCTTGCCGGCGGCGACCTGGGACTCGTTGAGCCGCTCGAAGTCGGCGCTCGGGAAGTAGACCTCGCCGCGGACTTCGAGGAGTTCGGGGATGTCGTAGCCTTCGGCGGCGGTGAGCCGCTGCGGGACGGCGCCGATCGTGGCGACGTTCGCGGTGACGTCCTCGCCGGTGACGCCGTCGCCGCGGGTGGCGGCGCGGGCGAGGCGGCCGTTCTCGTAGACGAGGTCGACGGCGAGGCCGTCGATCTTGACCTCGCAGAGGTACGGCTCGTCGGGGACCTCGGCGGTGATCCTGTCCGCCCAGGTCCGGACCTCGTCGAGGCTGAACACGTCTTGGAGGCTGAGCAGCTTCTCGAGGTGGGTGACCGGCGTGAACGCCTCGGAGAAGGTGCCGACCTGCTGCGTGGGCGAGTCGTTGCTCTGCAGCTCCGGGTAGGCGGTCTCGATGTCGATGAGCTCGTGGAAGAGCTCGTCGAACTGGCTGTCGGAGATGGTGGGCTCGGCGAGGTAGTACCGCTTCCGATGCTCGGTGATCTCCGCGGCCAGCGTCTCGTGGCGCTCGCGGGCGCGGGAGAACTCAGGGTCTGCGGTCCGGTCGGTGCCGTCCAGGTCTGCGTCAGTCGTGCTCACGGCCCCATTGTGTCAGCTGGGTCCGACGTTTCGGGGAGGCCGAAGCCTTATGCAACCGGTCACCTCGCGTTCACGTCGTGATTGCCTCACCCACCCCGGGGACCGGAAGGATCGGCCGCGTACGGCCCGTACAGCCCCTCGCACGCCCCCGAAAGCAGTCCCGAAGGAGTCCGGCATGGCGATCACGACGATCGGCGGCTCGAACCGCCGCAGTTTCCTGCGCCGAGGCGCGACCGCCGCCGGCGCGAGCCTCTTCGCGGTGGCCGCGATGGAGGGCCTGTCGATCCGCGCGGCCAACGCGAAGGACGGCGAGAAGGACCGCGGCTGCCCCGACAACGGCGGCTACGGCGAGCTGCGGGAGCGCACGCGCACCGACCCGGAGACCGGGTTCTCGCAGACCCTGTGGCTCCCTGAGGACTTCGACTTCAAGGTGTTCGCGGTGGCGGCGTCCCCGATGCGGGACGGCAACCGCACGCCGCTCGCGCACGACGGCATGGCCTGCTTCCCGACCGGGCGGCGCGGCGAATGGCGGCTCGTGCGCAACCACGAGGAGCGCAACGACCCCGGCGCGGGCGTCCCGGCCGGGAGCATTGCGCGACGCTACGACGAGCTGGCGGGCGGCGGGACCACGACGATGAGCGTGCGCTGGGACCGCGGCCAGCCGCATTTCACGGAGGCCTGGCAGTCGCTGTCGGGCACGATCGTGAACTGCGCGGGCGGGCCGACCCCGTGGGGCTCCTGGCTCTCGTGCGAGGAGACCACGGCCGGGACGGGCGCCGGCTGGGCGGCCGAGCACGGCTACGTGTTCGAGGTGCCGTCCGCCGAAGAGGGTGAGGCGGTGCCGGTGCCGCTCAAGGCGATGGGCCGGTTCGTGCACGAGGCGGTGGCCGTGGACCCGCGCTCGGGCGTGGTCTACGAGACCGAGGACCAGAACACGGCCGGGTTCTACCGGTTCCTGCCGAACGTGCCCGGCGACCTCGCCGAGGGCGGGCAGCTGCAGATGCTCAAGATCGCCGACGAGTGGAACTACGACACCCGCACCGGCCAGCGTTCCGGGAAGGGCCTGTACGTGGAGTGGGTCGACATCGACGACCCGGACCCGGCCGACGCCGAGGAGGACCCGCTCGCGGTGTTCAACCAGGGCTGGGCGCGGGGCGCGGCGGTGTTCGGGCGGCTCGAGGGCTGCTTCTACGGTGACGGCGCGGTGTACATCGCGTCCACTTCGGGCGGTGACGAGGGCGAGGGCCAGCTGTGGGAGTACCGGCCTCGCGGGCACAAGGGCGGCACGATCAAGCTGGTGTTCGAGTCGCCGGACGCGGCTCTCTTGTCCTATCCGGACAACATCACGGTCTCCCCCGGCGGGAACCTGATCCTGTGCGAGGACACGAGCCGGGACCTGCCCGCGATGCGGGGCCTGACGCGGGACGGGGAGATCTTCCCGCTGGTGTACCACGAGGGGCGGACCGAGTGGTGCGGCGCGACGTTCTCGCCTGACGGCAAGGTGCTGTTCGCGAACATGCAGGGCGCGACGCGCGGCGAGCTGGGCGATCCGGCGCTGGAGCCGGGTCGCACGATCGCGATCTGGGGGCCTTGGAGCATGGGCGTCCTCTAGTACTGCGATTCGGCGGTCCGGCTGCGCACTCGTACGCGGCCGGGCCGCTTTCTGCTGCCCGCGGCCGGTTCAGGGTGGGACACTGGAGGTAATTCACTAATCGATGAATTCATGATACGTTGAATTCATCAACCGTTGAATTACTGGAGGCTCCCATGCCACCCACCCCAGCGACCGCCATCGCGGTGGACGACCTCGTCGTCGACCGCGGCGGGCAGCCCGTGCTCAGGAGCGTCTCGACCCGCATCGCGGCCGGGTCCGTCACCGGCCTGCTCGGGCCCTCGGGCTCGGGCAAGACCACCTTCATCCGCGCCGTCGTGGGCACGCAGAAAGTGCGGTCCGGCACCGTGGAGGTGCTCGGCCACCCCGCGGGCTCGAAGCCGCTGCGCAGCCGCGTCGCCTACGTGACCCAGGACGCCTCGATCTACCGCGACCTCTCGGTGAAGGCCAATGTGGCCTACTTCGCGGCCCTCTACGGCCGCAGCCGATCCGAGGCCATGGCCGCCATCGAGCGCGTCGGCATGGGCGACCACGCGCACAACCTCGCCGGGAACCTCTCCGGCGGCCAGAAGACCCGCACCTCGCTCGCGTGCGCGCTCGTCATCGAACCGGAGGTGCTCGTCCTCGACGAGCCCACCGTCGGGCTCGACCCGGTGATCCGCGAGGAGCTCTGGGACCAGTTCCGCGCGCTGGCGAAGCAGGGGGCGACACTGCTCGTCTCCAGCCACGTGATGGACGAGGCCGACCGGTGCGACCGGCTCCTGCTGCTGCGCGAAGGGCGCTTCATCGCCGACGACACCCCGGCCGACCTGCGCGCCGCCACGGGCACGGCGAACCTCGAAGCGGCGTTCCTCCACCTCATCCGCGAACTCGAGAAGGCGAACTGACATGTCGCTGCGCATCACCTTCATCACCGCCGGGCGCATCCTGCGGCAGCTGCTCAACGACCGCCGCACCATGGTGCTCATCCTGGCCATGCCGAGCCTGCTGATCGCGCTCATCAGCGCCATCATGGACTCCTCGCCGCAGGTCTTCAACTCCGTCGGGCTGATCCTGCTGGCGTTCTTCCCGTTCATGATGATGTTCATGATCACCTCGATCACACTGCTGCGCGAGCGCACCGGCGGAACCCTGGAGCGGCTCATGACGACGCCGACGCGGAAGCTCGACCTGGTGGGCGGCTACGCGATCGCGTTCGGCGTGGCCGCCGCGAGCCAGACCGCGATCGCCGCCACGGTCGCCTATGCATTCCTCGGACTGGAGACGGCCGGTCCGGCGTGGGCGGTGTTCCTCATCGCGATCGCGGCCTCGCTCTTCGGGATGGCGTTGGGGCTCTTCGTATCGGCGTTCGCGACCACCGAGTTCCAGGCGATCCAGTTCATGCCCGTGTTCGTCGTCCCGCAGCTGCTGCTGTGCGGACTGATCTGGCCGCGCGACCAGATGGCCGGCTGGCTGCAGGGCGTCTCGGACGTGCTGCCGGTGACCTACGCGGTCAAGGCGCTCACCGAGGTGCAGGTCAACACCGAGACCACCGCCGCGATGTGGGGCGACCTCTCGATCGTGGCCGCTGCGGTGCTCGTCGCAACGGCACTCGGAGCCGCGACCCTGCGGCGGCGCACGAACTAGGGTGCACTCGTGGCCAGAACGAAGCGCGCCGGACGGCGGACAGGCAATCCCGACACCCGAGCCGAGATCCTGGCCGCCGCCCGGCGGCTGTTCGCCGAAGAGGGCTACGAGTCGATCTCCATGCGGCGCATCGCCGCCGAGGCCGGGGTGGACCCTTCCCTGATCCACCACTACTTCGGTTCGAAGGACGACCTGTTCCTGGCCGCGATCGAGCTGCCGATGGACCCGGCCCCGGAGGTCGCGGCCGTGCTCTCGCAGGGCGGCGTCGAGGGCGCGGGCGGGCGGCTCATGCACGCGTTCGTGACGATCTGGGACGGCCCGCACCAGGACAAGCTGCTCGCCGTGGTCCGCACGAGCCTGTCGAAGCCCGCGATGTCGTTCGTGCTGCGGCAGCTGTTCGAGCACCGGATCGTGAAGACCGTGGAGAGCGTCCTCGGCGACCAGGTCGACCACATCCCGGCGCGCGCGAGCTTCATCGCCAGCCAGGTGTTCGGGCTGGTCGTGGCCCGGTACATCCTCAAGCTCGAGCCGGTCGCGTCGCTGAGCGCGGACCAGCTCGGCGTGACCGTGGGGCCGACCATCGACCGGTACCTGACCATGCCGATCGAGCACCTCCTGGCCGAGCAGGGGAAGTGAGCCGCGCTCGCGCGGTTCGGGGCCGGAAGCGGCCCGCCCTTAGACTGGCCTGATGCCGATCGTCGACAGCGCCATCTACCGCAAGGGCGTGCGCGAGTCGCACCACGTGACCCTCGACCAGACCTTCGAGGACCTCCACGAGCACGGCGGCTTCGCCTGGATCGGGCTCTACCGGCCCACCGAGGCCGAGCTGGCCGCCGTCGCCGAGGAGTTCGAACTCCACCACCTCGCGATCCACAACGCCACCACCGGCCACCAGCGCCCGAAGCTCGAGCGGTTCGGCGACAGCACGTTCGTGGTCCTGCGCCCCGCCCGGTACCTGGAGGCGACCGAGCAGGTCGAGTTCGGCGAGGTGCACCTGTTCATCGGCCCGAACTTCGCCATCACCGTCCGCCACGCCGAGTCGCCCGACCTCTCGCAGGTCCGCAGGCGGCTCGAGGCCGACCCGGACCTGCTGGCGCTCGGGCCGCAGGCGGTCCTGTACGCGGTGCTCGACGAGATCGTGAACGGGTACAACCCGGTCGTCGACGGCATGGAGGACGACATCGACGAGATCGAGGACGAGCTGTTCTCCGGCGATCCCGACGTCGCCCGCCGCATCTACGAGCTCGCCCGCGAGGCCATGGCGTTCCAGCGGGCCACGCACCCGCTCGTGCGGATGTTCCGGTCCCTGGAGGCCGGGTACGACAAGTTCAGCGTCGACATCGAGCTGCGGCGGGACATGCGGGACGTGCTCGACCACGTGCTGCGCATCGTCGAGCGCGCCGACACCTTCCGGGCCCTGCTGGAGAACGCGCTCACCGTCCACTCCACCCTCGTGACGCAGGCGCAGAACGAGGAGATGCGGCAGCTCTCGCACGCGAGCATCGAGCAGGGCGACCAGGTCAAGAAGATCTCCTCCTGGGCGGCGATCCTGTTCACGCCGGGCCTGGTGGCCGGGATCTACGGCATGAACTTCACGCACATGCCCGAGCTGTCGTGGGTGCTCGGCTACCCCATGGCGATGGGGCTCATGCTGCTCTCGGCCGGGCTGCTGTACGTGGTCTTCAAGCGCCACAACTGGCTCTGAGGCCGCCCTAGGCCGTGGCGACGCCGAACGCGGAGCCGATCAGGTAGGTCGCGGCCATCGTGGCCGCGCCGACCGCCATGACCCGCAGCATCGCCTTGCCGCGCGGCGCGCCGCCGAGCTTCGCCGAGGTGAACCCGGTGAGCGCCAGCGCCGCGATGACCGCGACCGCGCAGCCGATCACGCGGATCCCGGTGGGCAGCAAGGTGATCGCCAGCAGAGGCAGCAGTGCGCCGCAGGTGAAGGCGAGGAACGAGGAGATCGCGGCCTGCCACGGGTTCGTGAGCTCGTCGGGGTCGAGGCCGTACTCGACCACCGCGTGGGCGCGCAGGGGGTTGCGGCTGGACAGCTCGCGGGCGGCGTCCTTGGCGGTCGCCTCGGAGAGGCCGCGGTCCTGCAGGCTCGTGGCGAGTTCGGCCTCGGCGTCCTCGGGCCGCTCCTCGAGTTCGCGCTTCTCGGCTGCGACCAGGCTCGCCTCGGTGTCCCGCTGGGTCGAGACGGAGGTGTACTCGCCGCCGGCCATCGAGAAGGCGCCCGCGACGAGCCCGGCGACGCCGGAGACGAGGATCGTGGTCCGGTCGGCGGTGGCACCGGCGACGCCGATGACTATGCCTGCGACCGAGACGATCCCGTCGTTCGCGCCCAGGACGCCCGCTCGGAGCCAGTTGAGCCGGTTGCCTATCGAGCCGGGGCCGCCGCCGTTGTGGGCCCCGCCTTCGTGGCCGTGTTCATCGTGTCCGCTTTGCGCCATCACGATTCCAGTGAACCACAAGGTTGCACCCGGTGGGAGTTCTCACAGGAGCCCGAGAATTGCGGGGGCTTGGGGGAATTGTCCGCCACCTGCGGACGACGCTCTGTAGTGGACACTTCCCAGGCTTGACGACGGCCGCTATTGTCGGCACTCCCTCCGAAGAGAAGGGGCTCATTGATGAGCGATCCCGCTGACTTCCCGGCTCCCCGGCCCGAAGACGCCGAAACGGCGCAGCCCGGCACGCCGAGTGAGACTCCAAAGGATGCGGCGCCGGGCGAAGCGGCCCGGCCCGAGACGCCGATGGGCGACGCCCGACCCGAGCCCGCCGCGGCTCCCGAACCCGTTCCCGCGCAAGCGGCTCCAGAGCCTCAGGCCGAGGCCGCGCCGACGCCTCCGCAGGACGCCGAAGCGAAGCCCGCCGCGGCTCCCGCGCAAGCGCAAGAGCCTCCGGCCGAGGCCGCACCGCAGCAGGACGCTGAAGCGGAGCCCGCCGCGACTCCCGCGCAAGCGGCTCCAGAGCCTCCGGCGGACGCCGCACCGCAGCAGGCCGCCGAAGCAAAGCCCGCCGCGGCTCCCGCACCGGTCCAGCAGGCCCAGTCCACCCGCCCGCCCGCGCAGGTCCCCGCGCCGCCGGCGTACCCGGCCCGTCAGCTGTCCCCCGCCGAGTACCAGCAGCAGGCCGCGTACTACCAGCAGCATCGGCAGCAGTCGCTCGCGCTGCCGCCCAACCCCCGCTGGTACCGCCCCGACGCGGTCCCCAAGCCCGCCATCGTGGTCCTGGTCATCGCCGTCGCCCTGTTCGGCGGCTGGGCCGCGTTCCACTCCACCGGCGTCGGCATCGGCCTGTCCCTCACCGGCATCGCCCTCCTCGCCGTGCCGCTGGCCGCGGGCGAGCGGGCGGACCTGCTGCCGCGGCTGCCGGGCGCGGTCATCGTCGCGGCCCTGTACGCCGTCGCGGCGATCCGCGACGCCGGATGGGTCGTCTTCCTGTGCACGGCCGCCGCGGTCGTCCTCACACCGCTGGTCCTCACCCCGCAGCGCCGCTTCAGCGGCACCGCCATCACCGTGTTCATGGGCTGGCTCGAAGGGTTCGCCGAGGCGTTCCGCTGGGCCAAGCGCGGCCGCCGCGCCAAGGGGGACGGCGGCGACGGCCGCAACGCCGCCAGCATGCGCAACCTCTGGGTCGCGCTCATCACCGCCGCGCTGCTCATCGTCTTCGGCGGGCTCTTCGCCGCCGCCGACAGCACGTTCGCGGACCTCGTCCTGAAGCTGCTGCCCGAGATCAGCCCCGCCGAGTTCATCCTGCGGATCTTCTTCGCGGCGTTCCTGTTCCCGCTCGCGCTCCTGTGGTCCTACACCGCGGTCGCGAAGCCGAACTACGACTCCACGCGCCCCGAGGGCGAGCACCGCACGGTCTCGCGCTTCGAGCTCTCGGTCCCCTTGGGGGCGTTGAACCTCCTCTTCGTCGCGTTCATCGCGGTGCAGCTGCGGGTGTTCCTCGGCGGCGAGGCGTACGTCATGGAGACCGCCGGGCTCACCTTCGCCGAGTACGCCCGGAAGGGCTTCTGGCAGTTGAGCTTCGTGGCGGCGCTGGCCCTCGCGGTCATCGCGGTCGCGGCCTGGCTCGCCCCCAAGCGCTCGTACGCGGACCGCTGGGCCGCCCGCATCCTGCTCGGCACCCTCTGCGTACTGTCCATGGTGGTCATCGCCTCGGCGCTGTACCGCATGTACACCTACGCGGAGACGTACGGGCTCACCCGGATGCGCGTGTGGATCTTCACCGTCGAGATCTGGCTCGCGATCCTGTTCGCGCTGATCATCGTGTGCTGCTGGAAGCTCCGCGCCACCTGGCTGCCGCGCGCCGTGCTCGCCTCGGGCGCGCTGGCGCTGCTCGGCATGGCCGCGGCGAACCCCGACGCGCTCATCGCCCGCTACAACATCGAGCACGACCACCAGCTCGACATCGACTACCTCAGCGGCCTGTCGGACGACGCGATACCCGAGCTCACGGCGCTGGAGGGCGACGACCTCGACTGCGCCATGGAGCGCACGGGCAGCGCGAACGACGACCCCGACGCCGAACCCGACATCATGGCCTGGAACCTGGGCCGCCATCGCGCCGCCGACATCGTGAAGCAGTACGAGGAGGCCGACCTCTGCGACTGGACCGAGGTGTACGGCCTCGGCGGGGACGAGCTCGACGACGACCGGTACGGCGACCCGCCGTCAGAGGACGCGCAGGAGACGACCGCCGCGGCGGACGCGCAGGAGACGGTCGCGCCTGAGGCCGCCGACCCGCCCGCGCGCAGCTTCTTCCAGGTCGAGACCTGCGAATCGCTCGACCACGGCAGGACCGGCGAGTGGTTCGGGAACGAGCTGGGCGAGTTCGGCCTGGAACCGGGCGCCTCGGACGCCTTCCTCGTCGAGGAGCCGGTGACCGCGTGGCTCACCTGCGGGTACTTCTCCGGCGGGATCAAGATCGAGGCGCAGCTGCGGTACACGGAGTCGCCGCTCGCGGCCTCCGGCGAGGTGCAGGAAGCGATCGACTCCTACGCGGACGGCGAGTGGCTCGTCCAGGAGCGCTCGGTCGGCTACGCCCTCTCGACCGGGGACGGCGCCGGACGCCAGTTCCAGTACTACCGGTCCAGCGGCAACCTGGTCCTGTACTCGTACGTCTCGGGGGTCGGGAACGACGCGGTGTCCGAGGCGGCGGCCGCGGATCTGACCGGCCAGATGGAGACCCTGTACGCGACGTTTGCCTGAGCGGATGTCCAACGTCACCCTGGGTGGCGCGGCGGCCACTGAGCTGCCGCGCCGTCCGTCCGCCGTCCGTCCCGTCTAGACGCGAGCGAACATCGCCATTGCCCGTTCCCTTGTGTCCGAATAGGTTCAACGGATGCTGCGAGTAATCGGCGCGGGACTCCCGCGCACCGGAACCATGACCCTCAAGAACGCCCTCGAGACCCTCCTCGGCGCCCCCTGCCACCACATGGCCGAGGTGTTCAACAACCGCGCCGAGACCGACCCGCCCGCCTTCCTGGCGGCCGCGCACGGCGACTTCCCGGACTGGGACGAGCTGTTCGCGGGCTACGCCGCCGCGGTCGACTGGCCCTCGTCGGCGTTCTACGCCGAACTGGCCGCGCACTACCCGGACGCCGTCGTCGTGCTCTCCAGGCGCGACAGCTTCGACACCTGGTGGAAGAGCGCCAACGACACCATCCTCAAGGACATTCACGCCGCCGCCGACCTCGTCGGCCCGATCTGGAAGGCCATGATCGACGCCGTCTGGGACAAGACGTTCGAGGGCGCGCCGCGCGAGGACCGGGACGCCGTGGAGGCCGCGTACCACCGCTACCACGACCGGGTGCGCGAGACGATCCCCGCCGAGCGGCTGATCGAGTTCGAGACCGGCGCCGGCTGGCGGCCGCTGTGCGAGGCGCTGGACCTGCCGGTCCCCGAGACGCCGTTCCCGTACCTGAACACGACCAAGGACTGGCACGACCGCGCGAACGCGGTGCCGCCGGGCGGGGTGCCCGCCGAATAGCGGCGGTCCTGAACGGGTGTCAGCCGCGGAGCCGCTCGGCGGCTTCGCGGCTGGCCTCCATGGCGAACCGCGCGTAGTCCGGGCTCGCCCCGGCCATGCCGCACGTGGTCGACACGCTCACCTGCCGCGGCAGCTGCTCGGGGCTGAACCCGAGCCGGTGCCACAGGCCCTGCACGCGATCGGCCGCCTCCTTGGCGACGCCCGGGTGCGGCTTGCCGAGCGGCGGCACCACTCCGGCGATGAGGCGCCCGCCGTCGTCGAGGTACTCCCCCAGGGCGTCGACCTTCGGCACGTCGTCGAGGTCGAGCAGGGTCAGGTCGAGCGAGAGCGCCTGCGCCCCGGCCTCCTGCAGCAGCTTCACGGGCGCGTCCGGCGCGCAGCAGTGCACGACCACCGGGACGCCGACCTGCTCGGTCAGCTCCCGCAGCCGCTCGCGCGCGACCTCGACGGGCACGCGGCGGTAGAAGTCCAGGCCCGACTCGGTGTTCACACGGCCCGCCAGCGCCGCCGGGAGGCTCGGCTCGTCGATCTGGACCGACAAGGCGGCGTTCGGCATCCGCGCCTGCGCGGCCGCGACGTGGTTCCGCAGCCCTTCGGCGAGGGAAGCGGTGAGGTCGGCGACCGCGCCGGGGTCGGCGAGCATCGCGCCGCCGGTGCGCCGCCACAGGTTGGCGGCGAGGGTGAACGGGCCGACGGCGGTCAGGCGGACCGGGCCGCCGGCGTTCGCCTCGTGGAGGGCGTCGAGGTCGCGTTCGAGGAAGTCGAGGGCGCGCCGGGCGTCGCGCCCGGGCAGGTCGGCCAGTTCCCAGCGGAACGCCCACCACTGCACGGGCAGGCCCACGAGCAGGGCCGCGCCGCGGCCGATCATGTCGGCGCCGAGGCCCCGGTCGGGCAGCTCGGGCAAGTACGGCCATTCGGGGAGCTCGCCGAAGACGATGTTGACGGCCTCGCGGGCGTCCGTTCCGGGCAGCGAGCCGATGCCCGTGGCGATCCCCGCGGGGAGCGCGGCGTCGGCGTCGGGGTCAGGCACGCGCGGCTTCTCCGGACTCGGCGCCGGCGGCGGTGAGGCCGTGGGCGGCGTCGATGGTGCCGGACGCGAGGACCGCGTCGCCTTGGGCCGCATCGGGGTCGTAGACCACGAGGGCCTGGCCGGCGGCGACGCCGAACGCGGGCTTGTGGAGTTGCGCGGTGAGCCCGCCGTCCTCGGGGGTCACCGTCGCCGGGTAGACCTCGCCGTGGGCGCGGAGCTGGACCTCGGCCTCGAAGGGGCCGGTGCGCTCGTCGGCGAGCCACACCGGCGCGCCGGTGCGGATGCGGTCGACGCGCAGGGCCTCGCGGGGCCCGACCTCGACGCGGTTGTCGACCGGCGTGATCGAGAGGACGTAGCGGGGCTTGCCGTCGGCGGCCGGGACCTTGAGGCCGAGGCCGTGGCGCTGGCCGATGGTGAACTGGTGCGAGCCGTCGTGGCTGCCGAGGACCTCGCCGGACGCGGCGTCGACGATCTCGCCTTCCTTGGTGCCGAGCTTGTTCTTGAGGAAGCCGGAGGTGTCGCCGTCGGCGATGAAGCAGATGTCGTGGCTGTCGGGCTTCTTGGCGACGGCGAGGCCGCGGGTCTCGGCCTCGACGCGGACCTGGTCCTTGGGGGTGTCGCCGAGCGGGAACATCGAGCCGGCGAGCTGGGCCGGGGTGAGCACGCCGAGGACGTACGACTGGTCCTTGCCGGGGTCGACGGCGCGGCGCAGGAGGCCGTCGTCGCCCTTTCGGGCGTAGTGGCCGGTGACGACGGCGTCGAAGCCGAGGGCCATGGCGCGGTCGAGGACGGCGGCGAACTTGATCTTCTCGTTGCAGCGCAGGCACGGGTTCGGGGTGCGCCCGGCCGCGTACTCGGCGTAGAAGTCCTCCACGACGTCCTCGTGGAAGCGCTCGGCCATGTCCCATATGTAGAAGGGGATGCCGATGACGTCGGCGGCGCGGCGGGCGTCGCGGGAGTCCTCGATCGTGCAGCAGCCGCGGGCCCCGGTCCGGTAGGTCTGGGGGTTCTTGGACAGCGCCAGGTGGACGCCGGTGACGTCGTGCCCGGCCTCGACGGCGCGGGCGGCGGCGACGGCCGAGTCGACTCCGCCGCTCATGGCGGCCAGTACTCGCAGTTTCACGCCTTCAACCTTAGGCCGGTGATCCGCGGACGCTAGGAGAGCCCGGCGGTCTTCGCGCGCCGCACGGCTTCGGGCAGGGCCGCGACGAGCGCGTCGACGTCGGCCTTGGTGGTGGGCCAGCCGAGCGTGAACCGCAGGGAGGAGCGGGCGTCGTCGGCGTCGGTGCCCATCGCGAGGAGGACGTGCGAGGGCTGGGCGATGCCGGCCGAGCAGGCCGAGCCTGTGGCGCATTCGACACCGGCGGCGTCCAGGAGCATGAGGAGGGCGTCGCCTTCGCAGCCGGGGAACGAGAAGTGCGCGTTGCCGGGCAGGCGCGATTCGGGGTCGCCGTTGTAGACCGCCTCGGGGACCGCGGCGCGGATGCGGGCGACGAGGTCGTCGCGCAGCAGCGCGAGCCGCTGGGACTCGACCTCCTGGGTGCGCACGGCGTGCCCGACCGCTTCGGCGAGCGCGGCGATGCCGGGCACGTCGAGGGTGCCGGAGCGGATCTCGCGCTCCTGGCCGCCGCCGTGGAGGAGGGGGACGGCCTTCACGTCGCGGCGCAGGATGAGCGCGCCGGTGCCGGTGGGGCCGCCGAGCTTGTGGCCCGAGAGGGCGAGGCCGGCGGCGCCGGAGGCGGCGAAGTCGACCGGGACGTGGCCCACGGCCTGGATCGCGTCCGTGTGCACGGGGATGCCGTGGGCGGCGGCGATCTCGGCGATCTCGGCGATGGGCTGGAGGGTGCCGACCTCGTTGTTCGCCCACATGCAGGTGAGGACCGTGATCCGGGGGCCGTGCTCGGCGAGGAGTTCGGCGAGGGCGGCGGTGTCGACGCGGCCGAGCTTGTCGACGGGGAGCTCGCTCACGTCGGCGCGCTCGTGGTCGCCGAGCCAGGCGACGGCGTCCGCGACGGCGTGGTGCTCGATCGCGGTGGTCACCACGCGGTTGCGTTCCGGTGTGCGGCGGGACCAGTGAATGCCTTTGACCGCGAGGTTGTCCGCCTCGGTGCCGGAGCCGGTGAAGATGACCTCGCCCGGTTTGGCGCCGAGGGCTTCGGCGATGCGCTCGCGGGCCTCCTCGACCGTGCGGCGGGCGGTGCGCCCGGAACCGTGCAGGGAGGAGGCGTTGCCGAGGGCGCGGGCGGTGCGCACGTAAGCGTCGAGCGCTTGGGGGAGCATCGGCGTGGTCGCGGCGTGATCGAGGTAAGCCATGGCCCCTCCAGTCTACGTTCGTTTTGCGGCCCGCTCGCTCCGCCGTGGCCGGGGCGCCCCGGCTCACTCGGGCGGGCCGCGGCGGCGCTCCGGCGCAGGGGTCTGCACCGTTCCGAGGGGTGGGATTCGAGCACCGAAATATTCCGCGTTAGTCGGCGTAATGCGTCGTGGTGCCCGCGAGATAGAATCTGACGAATCCTCCTACCTTTCCGAACGCAAGGGGTCGCCGCCCCGAGACCGGTGCCGAAGAAGGTCGAGTCTTCGACGCCCGTGTCGAGAGAAAGTGTGTGTGCCGATGACGCCTGAGCTCGCCGAAGCGCTACGTGCCGGGCCCTTCCACACTGCCCTGCGCGTGGCCATCCAGACCAGCGGGCTCGGTCTCGACCGCATCCGCCACCGCCTCGCCATGCGCGGCATCACCGTGTCGACGACGAGCCTGAGCTACTGGCAGTCCGGCCGGTCCCGGCCCGAGCGCGCCGAGTCCCTCGCCGCCGTCACCGCCCTCGAAGACCTCCTCGAGCTCCCCGCAGGGTCCCTGCGGGTCCTCTTGGGCCCCAAGCGGGCCCGCGGGCCGCGCTCGATCCGGGGGCAGCTCCCCCGGCCCGACGCGGTGCTCGGCGGCGACGCGGTGCGCGAACTGTGCGACCAGGTGCCGGCCTCCCGCGAGCACACGCTGGACATCCTCAGCCAGCAGGTGATCGTCCACGTCGACTCCGACTGGCAGGAGTCGGTGTTCGAGCTGTCGATGCTGGTGCGCGCGAGGCGCGACGATGTGGACCGCTACATCCTGCTGTACCGCGGCGACGAGGGCTGCGACATCGACGACATCGAGTTCAAGCCGGTGCGCGACTGCTCGGTGCCGAACATCCTGCGGCACCCGGAAGCGCCGGTCGCGCTGGCGGAGATCGTGTTCGACACGCCGCTGCCGAAGGGCGCGACGCACCTGTTCGAGATCGTCGTGCAGGGCAACGGCGGCACGTCGAGCGGGCACGGGAACGCGTTCCGGTACCCGGTGGACCAGTACTCGCTGCAGGTGCGGTTCGCGCCGGACGCGATCCCGAGGCGCGTGTATCGCTTCGCGCAGTCGAGTCTGCAGCGCGAGAAGCGCGAGACCGGGGACCTGCAGCTGGGCCCGAACCGCACGGTCGCACTGGCCGAGCCGGTGCCGAGGCCGGGCGCGCTGGGCATCGGCTGGGAGATCGAATAGGGCTCTGCCCTATAGGATATATCCTATAGGAAAAGGGCGCCTCCGGCCGAAAGCCGTTGGCGCCCTTCCCGTGTTGCGACTAGTCCTCCGCGTTGCGGAACCTGTTGACGAGCGCCCAGCTGCCGGGCAGGAGCAGGGCCGCGATGACGAGCTTGACGGCGTCGCCCGCGAGGAACGGGGTCATGCCGGCGGCGACCGCGTCGGCGGCGCTCATGTCGAGCGCGAACGCGAGGTAGGGCACGCCGAAGGCGTACATGAGCACGTTGCCGACGACCATGAGCCCCACGGTCTTCAGGATCGTGCGGTCCCCGCCGCGCTTGGCGAGGAAGCCGACCGCCACGGAGGCGGCCAGGAAGCCGATGATGTAGCCGAAGGTCGGCATCGCGAAGCCGGAGGTCCCCTCGGTGAACCACGGGACCCCCGCCGCACCGGCGGCGAGGTAGAGCGCGAGGGTCAGGCCCGCCCGGAGCGGCCCGTAGGCGGCGCCGAGGAGCAGCACGGTGAACGTGGTGAGCACGAACGGGACCGGGCTGATCTGCGGGATGGTGAACGCGATCTGCGCGGAAGCGCCGACGGCGGCGGCACCGCCGAGCACGAGCACGGCGTCGCGCGCGTACGCGGCGGCCTTCGTGCGAGCGGGCAGGAGATCAGCGAGAACGCTCGGCGCGGCAATCGCGACAGCTGGGGCGGCCATGTGAGGATCCTCCAACATCGTATGTAGGTTCTATATAACTAGAGGCTGCCACGAAGCGTAACGCACCGTTGTTACGGCGCCGTGAAGCCCCCGGCGGGCGGCGAGCGGTCCGGCCCGGAAACCGTGTCGGACCCGAGTGCGATCATCGAATCGGGGGCGCCTGCGAATGCCCGATTTGCCGGCACCCGCCGTGAACCGCCCAACTCCCCCAAGCGAATCGCCCGCCTGTCGTACCCCCGCGGGATCATGAAAAACGGGGGCGGCCGCGAACACGAGCCTCTTTCGCAAGGCCTGCGCCCCCGCGGCGCGCCCGTGAACACGGCCGCGGCCCGGCCGCCCCTGCAGGGGAGCTGACCGGGCCGCGTCGTACGTGCTTACTTCCGCTTCTCGATCGCCTCGAGCGCCTGCGGCAGCACCTGGAACAGGTCGCCCACGACGCCGTAGTCGGCCATGCCGAAGATCGGCGCGTCGGCGTCCTTGTTGACCGCCACGATGACCCGCGAGGTCTGCATGCCCGCGCGGTGCTGGATCGCGCCCGAGATGCCGGCCGCGACGTACAGCTGCGGGCTCACCGTCGTACCGGTCTGGCCCACCTGGAACTTGTGCGGGTAGTACCCGGCGTCGGTCGCCGCGCGCGACGCGCCCACCGCGCCGCCCAGCGCATCGGCCACGCGCTCGATGAGCGCGAAGTCCTCCGCCGAGCCCACACCGCGGCCGCCCGAGACGACCACGCGGGCCTCGGCCAGGCCCGGCCGGTCCCCCGCGGGCTCGTCGACCCGCTCGGTGACCCGCACGCGCTGGTCCGCTTCAGCCACGGTCGCGGCGACGGCCTCGACGGCGGGCGCGCCCGGGGCGGGAGCCGGCTCAGTGGAGCCGGTCTTCACCGTCGCGAGCGTGAACCCCTTGGTGGACTTGGACTTCACGACCGTGGCGCCCGCGAAGGCGTCCTGCGTCGCGGTCCCGTCGGCCTCCAGGCCGGAGACGTCGGTCAGCAGGCCGTTGTCCAGCGCCACCGCCACGCGGGCCGCGAGGGCCTTGCCCTCGTCGGTGCTCGGCAGCAGGAAGAAGTCCGGCGCGGCGGAGCGCGCCAGGTCGGTGAGGACGGTCGCCTTCGGGTCCACGAAGTAGTCGTCGATACCGGCGGCGTCGACGCGGTAGACCTTCGCCGCGCCGTACTCGCCCGCCAGCGCGGCGGCGGCGTCGTCGAAGGCGATGGCCGAGACGTCGCCGAGGGTGCGTCCCAGCGTGAGGACCTCGGCGGCGTGCTTGCCCGAGTTCGGCACGTACACAAGGATGTCAGTCATGATCGGCTCCTATGCCCTTCAACCAGCTCAGATGAACTTCTCGGCGGCGAGGAAGTCGGCGAGCGCGTCGCCGCCCTGGCCTTCGTCGGCGACGATCTGGCCGGCGGCGCGCGGAGGACGCTCGGCGGCGCTCAGCACCTCGTTGCGCGCGGCGGCGGGCCCGGCCTCGCTGACGCCGAGGTCGGCGAGGGCGAGGGTCTCGACGGGCTTGCGCTTGGCGGCCATGATGCCCTTGAGCGACGGGTAGCGCGGCGTGTTGATGGTGTCCCAGACGGAGACGATCGCCGGGAGGTTCGCGCTGAGCACGTCGTAGCCGTTGGCCCGCTGGTGCTCGACGGTGACGGTGCGCTCGGCGATGTCGATCTTGCGGGCGCCGGTGAGCGCGGGTGCGCCGGTGCGGGCGGCGAGGAGCTGGGGCATGACGCCCATGCCCGAGTCGGTGGACTCGGCGCCGGCGACCACGAGGTCCCATTCGAGGCGGCCGAGGGCCGCGGCGAGGATCGCGGAGGTGGTGAGCGCGTCGGAGCCGCCGACGGCGTCGTCCTCGATGTGCACGGCCTTGTCGGCGCCCATCGCGAGGACTTTGCGCACGGTCTCCGTGGCCTGGCCGGGGCCGAGCGTGAGGACGGTGACCTCGCCGCCGTGGGCCTCTTTGAGCTGGAGGGCGGCTTCGACGGCGTACTCGTCGAGCTCCCCCATGACGTTGTTGGCGCCGTTGCGGTCGACCCGCAGCTGGGCGTCCAGCTGTCTCGCGAGTCCCGAATCCGGGACCTGCTTGACCAGAACCACGATGTTCATCGACAACCTCCGAGGTCGTACTAGAGGACGCTTGTTGGCCTTGGTGTTCGTTCAGGCGTCTCGGCTGAAACTATATCTTACGAAGTTACTTACGGGTAACCACCCGAGGCGTTGTTGTCCCCGGCGCGGCGGACAGGCATGATTGGACCATGATCCGCGCGTTCGTGTTCCTGGTCCTCGCTCACTTGGCGCTGGTCATCGCAGCGGTCGCGGACTGCCTCGGCGGTGAACACGCCCCCAGGAAGCTCACTCGCGCCTGGTGGGTGCTCATCATCGTGTTCGTCCCGATCGTCGGCGGCATCCTGTGGTTCACGGTCGGGCGGGCCAAGCCCCCACGGCCGCAGCCGGGTTCGCCGCGCGGCAATGCCGGCCCGCGGAATCCGAAGGGCCCGGTCGCGCCGGACGACGACCCCGACTTCCTGCGGGACATCGACCGCCGCCTGCGCGACGACAACAAGGAGGACTGAGCCGCCTCAGGCCGACTTCTCGCGCCTCGGGCGGATCGCCCGGCGCGGCGCGGCCTTGGTCCTCGGCACCAGTGTGGGGTTCACGTTGCGGCGCACCACGTCGGCGGTGATCTCCACTTTCCCCACCTCGTCGGCGCGGGAGGGGATCTCGAACATGACGGGCTGGAGCACTTCCTCCATGATCGCCCGCAGCCCGCGCGCGCCGGTGCCGCGCAGCATCGCGGACTCCACGATGGGTTCCAGTGCGTCCTCGGCGAACTCGAGTTCGACGCCGTCGAGTTCGAGCAGGCGCTGGTACTGCTTGACCAGGGCGTTCTTCGGCTCGGTGAGGATGCGCAGCAGCGCCTCCTTGTCGAGGTGGTCCACAGTGGTCAGGATGGGGAGGCGCCCGACCATCTCGGGGATGAGCCCGTACTTGAGCAGGTCCTCGGGCATGACCTGGGAGACGATCGCGTCCTCGGCGGACTCCTCGCCGTCGTGCAGCTGGACCGCGAAGCCCACGGTGCGCTTGCCGACCCGGGCCTTGATGATCTCCTCGATCCCGGCGAACGCGCCGCCGCAGATGAAGAGGATGTTCGTGGTGTCGATCTGGATGTGCTCCTGGTGCGGGTGCTTGCGCCCGCCCTGCGGCGGCACGGCCGCGTTGGTGCCTTCCAGGATCTTCAGGAGCGCCTGCTGCACGCCCTCGCCGGAGACGTCACGGGTGATCGAGGGGTTGTCGGCCTTGCGTCCGGCCTTGTCGATCTCGTCGATGTAGATGATGCCGGTCTCGGCGCGCTTCACGTCGAAGTCGGCGGCCTGGATGAGCTTGAGGAGGATGTTCTCCACGTCGTCGCCCACGTACCCGGCCTCGGTGAGGGCCGTGGCGTCCGCGATCGCGAACGGGACGTCGAGCATCCGGGCGAGGGTCTGCGCCAGGTGTGTCTTGCCGGAGCCGGTGGGGCCGACCATGAGGATGTTCGACTTCTGGAGTTCCACGTGGTCGCCGCCGCGGATCGAGCCGAGTTCGTCGAGCTGCACGCGCTTGTAGTGGTTGTAGACCGCGACCGCGAGCGAGCGCTTCGCCGAGTCCTGGCCGATGACCCACTGGTCGAGGAACTCGACGATCTCCTTGGGCTTCGGCAGGTCCTCCCAGGCGACCTCGGCCTCCTCGGCGAACTCCTCTTCGATGATCTCGTTGCACAGGTCGATGCACTCGTCGCAGATGTACACGTTGGCGGGTCCGGCGATGAGCTTGCGGACCTGCCGCTGCGTCTTCGAGCAGAACGAGCACTTCAAGATCTCGCTGTCACCCAGGCGAGGTGCCATCGCGGTAACTCCCTCCCTCGGCGGGCCCGCGGGCCCGGACCGAGCGTGCTTTCTTGCTCCATCGTTGAAAGGTCAACCGGTGACACCGATCCGGCTCCGTTGATTCAGGACGAACCGGTGTCTCGATCCAGTATTTCGCATTTGCCGCCGGTGCGCCACCCTTGCAGGTCCTGGGCCACGGTATCGCGGCCCGGCGACATCGGGGGGCGGATCGATCGGAGGTGAGCCTCCGTCGGATGGCGGCGCTGAGGCGACGGGCCGGGCGTGCCGCGGGCCGGACGCCCGGACCGTCGCTCCTGCGCTGTGCTTACGCCGCGACCTCGGCGGGCAGGGCGTTCTTCTTGCGGTAGGTCAGGACGTTGTCGACGATGCCGTACGCGACGGCCTCCTCGGCGGTGAAGATCTTGTCGCGCTCGATGTCGCGGCGGACCTTGTCCACGGGCTGACCTGTGTGGCGGGAGAGGATCTTCTCCAGCTGGTCGCGCATGCGCATGATCTCGCGGGCCTGGATCTCCATGTCGGAGGCCTGGCCGAAGGTGCCCTCGGTGGCCGGCTGGTGGACGATCACGCGGGAGTTCGGCAGCGCGGTGCGCTTGCCGGGGGTCCCGGCCGCGAGCAGCACGGCCGCGGCCGAGGCGGCCTGGCCCATGCACACCGTCGCGATGTCGGGGCGCACGTACTGCATCGTGTCGTAGATGGCCATCAGCGCGGTGAGCGAGCCGCCCGGCGAGTTGATGTACATCGTGATGTCCCGGTCGGGGTCGTTGCCCTCGAGGACGATCAGCTGGCTCATGATGTCGTTCGCGGAGGTGTCGTCGACCGGGGACCCGAGGAAGATGATCCGGTCCTCGAACATCTTGTTGTACGGGTTCATCTCCTTGACCCCGTACGAGGTCTTCTCCGTGAACGACGGGACGATGTAGCGGGCCTGCGGACCGAAGCCACCGGCTTGGGCGTGGATGTCCATCATCTGGTTCCCCTATTCCTTACTTAGTTGGCCTCGGCGGGGACGTCGGCCACCCGCTTGACGACGTGGTCGATGAAGCCGTAGTCCTTCGCCTCGGCGGCGGTGAACCAGCGGTCGCGGTCCGAGTCGCGCTCGATCTCCTCGATCGTGCGGCCGGTGTGCTCGGCGACGCGCTCCTGGAACATCTGCTTGGTGTAGAGCATCTGCTCGGCGAGGATCGCGACGTCGGAGGCGGTGCCGCCGATGCCGCCGGAGGGCTGGTGCATCATGATGCGCGCGTGCGGGAGCGCGTAGCGCTTGCCGGAGGTGCCGGCGCACAGCAGTAGCTGGCCCATGGAGGCGGCCATGCCCATGCCGACGGTGGCGACGTCGTTCTTGATGTACTGCATGGTGTCGTAGATGGCCATGCCGTCGTACACCGAGCCGCCGGGCGAGTTGATGTAGAGCTTGATGTCGCGCTGGTCGTCCTCGGCCTCGAGCAGGAGCAGCTGCGCGCACAGGCGGTTGGCGATCTCGGAGTTCACGTCCGAGCCCAGGAACAGGATGTGCTCCTTGAGCAGCCGGTCGAAGACCATGCTGTCGAGGCCGATCGAGGAGGCGTCGCCGCCACCGCGCCGGGCCACCGCGCTGACGACGTCCTTCTCCAGCTGCGAGGAGAATGGAATCGAACGGTCCATGTCTTGCACCTTCATTCTGTCTCGGCGATATGCACTCGGCGTTGCGGTTACCAATCCAGACCTTAGCCCGTCGGGGCGACGATCGGACGCGCCTGGGCGCCGTGTTCGCTGCGAGCGGAGCGCGGGCCTCGGCGACGCTTGCGAGTCGTAAATCGGCGATGCCGCCTGCCGCCCGTCCTGGGCGCAGGCCGCCCGCGGCGCCCGCACAGGATGTCCGCCCGCCGAGGCCCGGAAACGCCCCCGGACCGCTCCGACGCGCGGGCCCGGCGACCCCCGGGGCGGATGCGGCGAGCGGGGCCGGGCCGCCCCGGCGGGGTCTAGGCTCGAGGAAAAGTTGCAGTTCAATACCACCTAACGCGCGCTACTGTCGCGCGTCAGTAGATATCTGCTATGGTCGGGCAAGCGCATACCCGGGTGACTTGGCACACGTGTCGGCGCACCGGCGAACGCACGGCTCCGGCCCGCGCTCGCTCCGAACCCCGACGGGTCCCTCACAGGCCCGCATCCTGAAGAGAGAGCTCAATGAAGAGAAGACTCATCCTCACCGCCGGCACCGCCGGTGCGGCGGCCCTGCCCCTCAGCGCCTGCGGCTTCATCGGCGGCGGCGACGAGACTGACGCGAAGACCGTCAAGTTCTGGCTCTCGGGCGACGCGAACCAAGGCGGCGGCTTCCAGAAGATGGCCGACAAGTACCTCGAGGAGACCGGGGTGACGATCGACATCGACGACATCCCGTACGACGACTTCAACACCCGCCTGCGCAACGCCGCCCAGGCCGACGGCCTGCCCGACTTCGCGCGGGTCACCGCCATCGACCCGATCTGGATGGACCAGCTCGAGGACCTCAGCGGCGTCGCGAGCGAGCACGGGGTCATGGAGAACCTCCTCACCGAGAACGAGGAGGGCGAGGTCCCGACCTTCCTCACCGACCTCACCGCCGTCGGCCTCTACGTCAACAAGTCGCTGTTCGACGAGGCCGGGGTCGCCTACCCGACCACCCCGGACCAGATCTGGACCTGGGACGAGTTCATCGCGGCCGTCAAGGAGGTCAAGGCCGCGACTGGAGCGCGCTACGGGCTCGTCATGGACCCGTCCTCGCACCGCCTGCGGTCCTTCATGTACCAGTTCGGCAGCAACGGCTTCGAGCTCGGCGACGACTGCAAGTACACGACCGACGAGGCCGCCACCACCGCCGCGCTCCAGTTCTTCGCCGACATCAACGACGACGACGTGATGCCCCGCTCCGTGTGGGTCTCCGGCGACGACCCGAACGCGCTCTTCAAGAGCGGCCAGGTCGCGGCCTACTACTCCGGCTCGTGGCAGGTGGCCGACTTCCAGGCCAACATCACCGACTTCGAATGGGCCTCGGCCCTCATGCCGGCCCAGACGCGCCGCGCCACCAACCTCGGCGGCGGCTACATGGTCGTCTACAAGGGCGACAAGTCGGAGGCCGCGCTCGACTTCGTCAACTGGCTCTTCACCGCCGAGAACTACACCGAGATCTGCGAGATCTCCGGGTTCCTCCCGGTGATCCAGGGCCTCGACATCGACTACGGCGCCTCGCAGGCGAGCTTCGACCTCTACAACGAGGAGATCGCCGCGTCCGACCCCGTCTCCAGCGCCCAGGACAAGGCCTCCCTCGAAGCGGTCTACCAGGGCCAGACCGCCGGCGGCGACGCCGACCCGCTCAAGGACGAGGCGGTCAAGCTCGCCAACGGCGACCAGGACGTGGCCACCACGATCGCGAACATCATCGCCGGTCTCGACGAGAACATCACCTGCGAGTAACCCTTGACGGCCACCGCCACCCGATCCCGGGTCCCCGCCGGGCCGCGCAAGCGGCCCGGCCGGGGCCGCCGCGCCCAGTACCGGGGCGCGCCGCGCGCGCGCGCCGGCCGCCGCACCGGCCGGGTCCGGGGGGTGGTCGGGTGGGCCGGCGGGCG
>NZ_JAPZVR010000021.1:0-30733 GCF_027622855.1 Glycomyces algeriensis
GCACCACCCTGTTCCGGCCCCTGCGCCAGGTCATCGAATCGATCAACCAGACCTTCAAAGCCCAGCTCGACCTCGAACGCCACAACGGGCGCACACCCCAAGGAGTATGCGCCCGAGTCACCCAACGCATCCTCGCCCTGACCGCCGCCATCTGGCACAACGACCAACAACGCCAACCAGTCCTACGCTCCTTGACCGCCTACGACCACTGACCCCAAGGAATCAACCATCTAGAGGGGAAAGATCAGTGCCCCGCTCGATCCTCCCGGCCGGGTCCGACAAGAACCGCCCCGAAAACGGCCCCCGCGGTCGACATGTCCCCCGAAAGAGGTCGCGCCCGCCGCGATCCGCGAGGCCGGCCGCCGCAACCCCTTCCGCCCCACTAAAGCGGCGGCGATGACCGCCCCGGCCGGAACCTCGACGCCCGCACGCCTGAGCATCGCGGCCGCGCGAGACCCGGCGGGCGGGTGCGGCCGGCGGGCGATGCGCCCGCCGGCCTGGTGCGCGCTAGGCGACCGCCCGGAGGCGCGCGCCGTCGAGGTTCACCGGGTGCACCAGCCGGTCCGCGAGCCTCGTCGCCACCGCCGGCCGCGGGCGCTCGGGAGGCGCGGGCGCCTCGGCCAGCGCGGGGGCCGTTCCGGTGAGGAGCCATCGCAGCGGTGCGGGGACGCGGTAGACGGCCTGGTCCATGGCGGGCCGCTCGATCACGACGAGGGCGACGTCGACGAGTTCGACGAGCGCTTCGAGGCTGCCGTCGCGCTGGCGGCAGAGGTCGAGAACGGCGTCGACGGTGGCGCCGCCCGAGCGTGCGGCGAGTTCGAGCAGTACGGCGCGGGCCGGGCCGGAGATGGCGGCGACCGTTTCGTCGACGGCGGCGCGGAACCGGCCGCCGCCGTCGAGGGCGGCCACGGGGTCGTCGCTGAGGTACCGGAGTGCGACGCCGGGCGAGCCGAGGGCGGTCACTTCGGCGAGTGCGGTGAGGGCGGGGACGAACCCTTCGACGGCGGCGGCGAGCGGGCGGCAGTCGGCGGCGGTCCAGGGGGCGCCGCGTTCTTCGCAATAGCCGGCGAGGATCGCGGCGCTCACGTCGTCGGGTGCGAGTCCGAGGGCGCGTTTGGCCTCGCCGGGCAGTTCGAGCGGGCGGGCGCCGACGGCGAGGACCGAGATCCGCGGGCAGTCGTGGAGCAGGCGTTCGACGTCGGCGGCGTGGGTGCGGTCGAGGTCGTCGAGGACGAGGAGCGCGTCGGCCTCGCGGAGGCGGTCGGCGGCGGTGTCGAGCGCGGGCCGGAAGAGTTCGGGCCGGCGGCCGAGGGCGTGGAGGAGGGCGGTGCCGAGGTCGGCGCCGGCACGGCAGTACCAGACGCCGTGCTCGTGGAAGGCGAGCCGGCGCCGGGCCCAGGCCTTGGCGACGGTGGTCTTGCCGCTGCCGCCGAGGCCGGTGAGGCTGACGAGGCGGTGGGTGGTGAAGGCGCGGTCGAGCGCGCGGTACTCCTCGGGCCGCGGGACGGGCGACTTCAGGTCGGCGGGCAGGTGGTGGGTGAGGGGCCGCACGGGCGGCGGCGGGAACGCGGTGGGCAGTCCGGGCGCGGCGAGCTGGACGAGTTCGGTGGCGCCGGGCAGGCCGCGCAGTTCGAAGTCGCCGAGGCGGTAGACCGCGGCGGGCGGGAGTCCGGCGGCGGTGGCGCATTCGGCGGAGGCGAGGATCTGGTCGCCGTGTGCGGCGGAGCAAATGCGGGCGGTGCGGTGGACCTCCGGGGTGGCGTAGCCGCCCGCGGAGGGCCAGGCCTCGCCGGTGTGGAGTCCTATGCGGACTTTGGGGCGGAGGTGCTGGCCGTCGTGGTCGGGCCAGTCGGCGCCGCGCAGTGCGGTCTGAATGCCGATGGCGGCGGCGCAGGCGTCGGCGGCGGTGTGGAAGGCGACGAAGAACGAGTCGCCCTCGGTGTCGATCTCGGTGCCGCCGGCGGCGCGCAGGACTTCTCTGACGAGCGCGCGGTGGCGGTGGAGGACGACCCGGTAGCGCTCGGCGCCGAGGCCGGAGGCGAGGCGGGTCGAGCCTTCGATGTCGGTGAACATGAACGTGACGTCGCCGGAGGGCAGCGGGGCGGGCCGGGCGGCGCTGCCGCGGTCCACAGTGTTGCTCTCGGCAATGGGCGCGCCATTGCAGCGGTCATGCACATTGGACGCGTTCCGATACTCCGATCCGTTGTCCCCGAGAGGAGGGGCAATGGCTGTCAGTGCGGTGTGCGATGCCGTTGTCGTATCCACGTGTCGATCAACTTTCGTTCAGCCCCCGTATGCCGGGCTGTGGCGCGCTGGTGCGCGGGCACAATGCCCAGCGGCCTCACAGTGTCACCCCCATCTCAGTCGGTTACCTGCCGTGATGGGAACTGGCACTCGGTCTGAACGCCGTTTCCAGCGCAGACGTGAACGTGAGACGCTCTCGCCGCGGGTTTGCTCGTGGCAACCACCGTGTCCGTTTGGAGAACGAGTCGCGCCCCACTCGGTCGCGGCCGATTTCGGAATTATTGACGCTCAGGCGTTGCCCGCGGGGACGAAACTAGGGAATACTCGCTTTCAGTCCGGTCCCTCGCGAACGCGCCCCCAGTGCCGCCGCACGGCGGCCCCGCCTGGGTCCGGGCGCCCACCGGCACCGCGGCACCGGAGCCGGGCCGCCTCGACGAGACCGCCGGACCCGCCCCGCGGCGGCGTCCCGGCCGACGCCCCGAGCAGCGCCCGACCACGAACACCCGAGCGACGCCCCGACCAGCAGCGCTCGCCGAACAGCACCGAACAAGGCACCGACGAACAGCAGAAAGGACGACCCCCTCCCGTGTGGTTCGCGACCCTCCTCCGCCGCATCGCCGCCCTCCCCCGGCTCGCCCTCCGCGCACTGCGTCGCAGCCCGCGCCTGCTGTGGCGCGCGGTCAAGGCCAGCCCGCGAGCCCTGTGGCGCGGCGTCAAAGCCACCCCGCGGGCGCTGTGGCTCGCCGTCAAGGGCGTCTGGGCCGGGACCAAGGCCACGGGCAGGGGCCTGCGCGCCGCCCACCGGGGGCTGCGAGCCCCGGCCGGGCGGCTCAGCGTCCAGGTCGTCGTCACCGTGCTCGCGCTCGCGGGCGCCCTCACCGCCGGCTGGTTCGTCGTCCCCGGCGCCGGCCCCGCCTGGTCCTTCGGCACCGAACCGACCCCCGAGGCCTCCGAGACGCCGCTCGCACTCACCCCCGAAGGCCTCATCGACGAGGCCCCCGTGGCGGGGCTCCCCGCCGAGTCCACCCCCATCGGCGACATCCTCGCCCCCACCGAGAGCGCCACCGAGTCCCCGACCAGCGCGGCCACCACCCCCGCCGGACCCGCCGGCCTCGACACGTGGGCGTCGAACCTCAGCTCGCTCGGCATCCCCCAGCGCGCCCTCGTCGCGTACGGCCGCGGCGAGCTCGTCTCCGCCGCCCAGAACCCCGGCTGCAACCTCTCCTGGACCACCCTCGCCGGCATCGGCGCCACCGAGACCACGCACGGCACCATCGACGGCAACCAGATCCAGGCCGACGGCACCACCCTCACCCAGATCATCGGCCCGATCCACGGCGAATGGGGCCCCATGCAGTTCCTCCCCAGCACCTGGGAGCACTGGAAGGCCGACGGGGACGGCGACGGCCGGTTCGACCCCCACGACATCGACGACGCCGTCACCGCGGCCGCCAACTACCTCTGCCACGACAACCGCGACATGAGCCGGCCCCAGGGCTGGTACGACGCCCTCTACAGCTACAACCCGCGCGACGACTACGTGAAGAAGGTCTTCGACCGAGCCGACGAGTACGGCAGGAAGAGCACCGCCTGACAGCACCCCCGATCGCTGCATGCTGTGAGGAGGGGGTTCCGTTCGGTGACTATTTCGGGTAAGGATAAGAGATGCCCCTGAAGCAGCTCGCTCCCGGCGAGATGACCGCCGACGACCTCCGCGACTGGTGCTCGGTGCTGAACGACATGACCGCCGCCGACATGCCGGGCGAGCCGCGCTGGCGCACCGACCGCCTCAGCGACTACCTCACCGGGTCGCTCCCGGACGACCGCCGCTTCCTGTTCATGGACCGGGACGCGGACGGCGACCTCGTGGGCCACGCGAGCCTCATCCTCTTCGGCAGCGGCGGGGGCGAGCAGGGCGGGACCGGGGTCGTGGAGATGTCCACCCGGCCGTCCGCGCGCGGCAAGGGGGTCGGCTCGCGCCTGCTGCGGGCCGTCGCCGAATGCGCGAAGGCGAACGGCTGCCGCACCCTCGCCGTCGAGGTCATCGCCACCACGCCCGCGGTCGGGTTCTACGACCGGCACGGCTTCTCCCGGAACGTCGTCGAGCAGCGCCACCTGCTGCGCTGGGCCGACATCGACTGGGAGAAGATCGAGCACGCCGCCGGGCGCCTCGCCGCCGGGTACCGCCTCGAGTACCACGCCGGGGGCGTCCCCGACCGCCTCATGGACTCCTACGCGGACGTCAAGGCGAATCTGCGGTCCAGCCCCGGGAACGTCGCGTTCGTGCCCGAGTGGCGCGGCTCGGCCTACGCGCCGGCCCTGCGCGACTCCTTCCAGACCCTCGCCCGGCGCGGCATGCGCTCGCACATCGCCGTCGCCCTCGCCGAGCCGTTCGGGCACGTCGTGGGCCTCACCGAGCTCGTCGTCTCCGCGCAGCGGCCCACCCGCGCCGACCAGTACGACACCGTCGTCGCCCCCCAGCACCGCTCCTACGGGCTCGCGATGACCATGAAGGCCCGGCTCCTCACCGAGCTGCGCCGCGCCGAACCGCAGCTCGTCGACGTCCAGACCTGGACCCTCGAGACCGCCGACGACGTGCGCTGGATCAACGCCGAACTCGGCTTCGTGCACGACGTCGACTGGTACGACTACGTGGCCGACGTGGACAAACTCCTGGCCCGCCTCGCCCGCAAGCACTGAAAATCCCAAGTTTCTTGGGCCGCAATCGTTTGCGAACATTCCGTAGAATCCAGACATGCAACCCCGGCATGCGCGGTACGACGACGGCCCCACCGACCGCCGCGTCATCGTGGTGGGCGACAACGGCCTGACCCTCCGCTTCATCAAGCACCTCATCGAGCGCTACTCGTTCCGCGTCATCGCCGTCTTCCCCGACGGCCCCGGCGGCCAGCGCGACGAGATCCGCCGCGAAGCCGAAACCAACCGCAACCTCGTCGTCTTCTCCAAACCGCAGGTCACGGCCGAGACCGTGCGGGAGGCCGGGCTCACCGAGGCGTACGCGGTGGCGCTCATGGACCAGAACGACGTCGGCAACCTGCACCTGGCGCTGAAGATCCGCGAGATGTCGAACTACCTGGGCGACGAGACGCTCCCGCGGCTGGTCATCCGCATGTACAACAGCGGGCTGCGGGCGAACATCCAGAAGCTCTTGGGCGACAACGAGGACGGCGTCTACGTCAAGTCGGACGCCGACATGGTCGCGGACACGTACGCGCTCGCGGCGCTCCAGCAGCTGCCGCCGGGCGAGATCAACGTGTGGGGGCGCCGGCTCTACCTGTCGCGGCGGCGGGAGGAGCGGGCCGAGGCGCAGTGGGTGGTCGCGGGCGGCAACCAGGCCGGCATCGAGCTCATCCCCGAGGACGAGAACGAGGCGCTGCGGTACCTGTGGCTCTCGCCCGACCGCAAGCCCGGGCAGCTCCGCCCGAAGCTTCAGAACGCCACGCTCGCGGTCAAGGAGGCGCTGAGTACGGTGCGGGGCCTACTCACCAAGAGCCTCGTGGTGCTCGCGCTGGTGCTGTTCGCGGTCTTCACGTTCGGGTTCCTGGTGCTGCACTTCCGGCCCAGCGGCGCGAACACGGCCGACGGCACCGGCGAGGTGTTCTACCTGCTCGCGCTGATGGCGGGCGGCGGGATCGACCCTGACATGACGGCGTCGCGCCTGCTCAAGGTGACGCAGGCCGTGGTGGTGCTGACGGGCTCGCTGCTGATCCCGTTCGCGACCGGTGCGATCGTGCAGGCCGTCGTCGACCGGCGGTACGCGCTGACGGAGGGCCGCCGGACCCGGCAGGTGCGCGAACACGTGATCGTGGTCGGCCTGGGCAACATGGGCACCCGCGTGGTGGAGCGGCTGCGGGAGAGCAAGATCCCGGTGATCGCGATCGAGAAGCGCCGCGACGCGATGGGGGTGCGGGCGGCGCGGGCCAAGGGCGCGCAGGTGCTGCTCGGCGACGGGTCGAGCCAGGAGATCCTGGAGGAGGCGAACGTCCGGCACTGCCGGTCGCTGGTGGCGATGGCCAAGCAGGACGAGTCGAACCTGGAGGCCGCGCTCTCGGGTCTGGAGTGCAACCCGGACCTGCGGACCGTGATGCGGATCTACAACCCGGAGTTCGCGGCGCTGATCCGGCAGAACCTGAACCGGGCGACCCCGATGCAGGAGGCGCCGCCGCACGCGTCCTACAGCGCGCCCGAGGTGGCCTCGGCGAGCTTCGCGCAGGCGCTGACCGACGACAAGGTGCTCGTGACGATCCCGGTGCGCGGGCACATCGCTTACATCGAGGCGTTCGAGGTCGGCGAGGGCTCGACTATGGACGACGCGGCCGCCCACCGGGCCACGAAGGTGGGCTCGCACCGGCTGCTCGCGGTCAAGCGCGCGGGCGGGACGATCAGCTGGAACCCTGACGCGGCATTCCGGGTCGGTGCCGGCGACACGCTCCTCGTGGTGGCGACGCGCAAGGGCCTCAACGACATCCTGGAGCGCTGCCGCCCGGGAGGGGCGGACTGGTAGACCCCCGGGCGGTACCGGGGCCGCTGCGGGGCGGCAGGGGCGCCGGGCGGTCCCGCTGCGGGCACGGGACAGGGCCCGAGTCGGCGCGGGACGAGACCGGGACCGGGCCGGTGCGATCGGGAGCCGGGGGCCGGTGCAATCGGGGCCCGATCCGATACTCCCCTGATTCGGCTTCGGCTTCGGCTTCGGCGTTGCGATCGCATGTGACCCACGCCTTCCCACCCGCCGGTGGCGCAACTTCCCCACGCCTCGCTCGTTGAACGGTCGACACATCTCTCACGAAAGGGGCCGACCGTGGCGGCAAGCGAGCGGAATCCACGAACCGGGCATAGCGGGACCGAACGCAAGCGCCGCAAGCTCATCCTGGTCGCGGCGGCCGGATCGATCGCGCTGGGCGGGGCCGCGGTCGTGGTGCCGAGCGCATTCGCCGAGGACGACCCGGTCACCTCGCTCCTCGACAGCACCGCCGAGATCCTGCCGGTGGACGACGAACTGCTCGGCCTGGTCGACGTCGGCGAGGTCACCGAGCTCACCGAGTCGCTGACCTATGCGGACGATGCCGACATACTGCGGGTCTCGGGCCCCGACGCCGGATACGTCAAAGTCCACTTTGAGCGGCTGCTGCTGAACACGGGCGACTTCGTGACGGTCTCGAGCCCCGACGGCGCCGAGTCGTACCGGTACGAGGAGTCGCTGGTCGACCAGTGGGCGACCTCGATCACCGGCGACACCGCCGTAGTCGAACTGCACCGCGAGTCCGCGGGCGGCTCCTCGGCGCTGGGCGTGCTGATCGACAAGGCCGCGTACGGGTTCACGACGGACGAGGTGGACGCCATCGCGCAGGAGCGCGCTGACGACGCCCGGCCCGAGGAGAGCATCTGCGAGGGCGACGAGAAGCGCGCCTCGGTCTGCTACCGCACCTCCTATCCGACCATCGTGGACCATGCGGAACCGGTCGCGCGCCTGCTCATCGACGGGACCGTACTGTGTACGGCGTTCCGGGTGGGCGAGGAGAACCGGCTGCTTACCAACCACCACTGCTTCACCGAGACGCAGGAGGCGCAGAACACCGAGGTGTGGTTCGGGTACGACTGCATGGCCTGCGGCGCCGACATCACCAACGCGCCGGTGAAGGTGCGCGGCTCGGAAGTCCTCGCGACCTCGAAGTCCCTGGACTACACGCTGTTCGCTGTGGACGACTTCAAGCGGATCGAGTCCTTCGGCTACCTCGAGCTCTCGGACGAACCGGCGCGCAGCGGCGACGCGATCTACATCCCGCAGCACCCGGCCGGGCGTCCCACGGAGATCGCCATCGAGTCCTCAGTGGACGGCGGCAACTGCGTCGTCAAGCACGAGACCTATGACGGCTACGTCGCCGACAGCGACATCTCGTACTACTGCGACACCGAGTTCGGCTCCTCCGGCTCCCCGGTCCTCTCGCGCGACTCGCACGAGGTCGTCGCGCTGCACCACTTCGGCGGCTGCCCCAACTCCGGGGTGAACGCGCGGCTCATCGACAAAGAGATCGGCCACTTGATCTAGCGGCAGAGAACGTGCACGGGGGCGAAGCGCCGTACGGCGTCTCGCCCCCATTGCCATGTCATAGGCAGCACGTAGATTGGATTCGGGGGGTCCCAGAGTGTCCGATTTGCCTAGACCCTCCGTTCACCTTTACTTAGCTTGGATCTGCAGCTCGGTCACGATCGTCGAGAAGTGCGACCGGATGCGGTCGTCGGTCGGGTCGTCCTCCGGGGTCCAGTGGATCGACATGCGCTCGTAGAGCGTGTTGCGCTGCGCCGGGATGCGGTCCGCAGTGCGGATCAGCTCGATAAGCTCCGAGAGTCGCGACCGGTGGCGCGCGCCCGCCGAGGAGATCACGTTCTCCTCCAGCATGATCGAGCCCAGGTCGTCCACGCCGAGGTGCATGCTCAGCTGCCCCGAGGCCTTGCCCGTCGTCAGCCACGACGACTGCAGGTGCTTGACATTGTGGAAGAACAGCCGCGCCGTGGCCAGGAGCCGCAGGTACTCGAGGGTCGTCGCCTGCGTCCGGCCCTTCAGGTGGTTGTTCTCCGGCTGGTACGTCCACGGGATGAACGAGCGGAACCCGCCCGTGCGGTCCTGGACGTCGCGGATCATCCGCAGGTGCTCGATCCGCTCGGCCGCGGTCTCACCGGTGCCCATCATCATGGTCGCCGTCGACTCCAGGCCCTGCAGGTGCGCGGCCTCCATGATCTCCAGCCACCGCTCCCCCGACTCCTTCAGCGGCGCGAGCGCCGTGCGCGGGCGCGCCGGGAGCATCTCGGCCCCGGCCCCCGCGATCGAGTCGAGCCCGGCGGCCTTGATGCGGCGGATCGCCTCGTCGATCTCGACACCCGAGACCTTCGACATGTGCGCGATCTCCGACGGGCCGATCGAGTGGATCACCAGCTCGGGGTATTCGCGCTTCACCGAGGAGAACAGCTCCTCGTAGTACTCGACCCCGAAGTCGGGGTGGTGCCCGCCCTGCAGCATCACCTGCGTCGCACCCAGGCCGACGGCCTCGCCGCAGCGGCGCAGGACCTCTTCCATCGGGTGCGCCCAGCCCTCGTCGTGCTTGGGGGCGCGGTAGAAGGCGCAGAACTTGCACGCGGTGACGCACACGTTCGTGTAGTTGATGTTGCGGTCGATCAGGTAGGTGACGATGTTGTCGCCGATGACGCGCCGGCGGGCCGCGTCCGCGGCCTCGGCGAGGGAGTGGAAGGGCGCTTCGGTGTAGAGCAGCAGGGCTTCCTCGGCGCTGATGGCGCCGCCGTCGGCGGCGCGGGCGAGGACATCGTCAATCTCGGCCATGCACGAAGCGTATCGCCGCGGCGGCGTGCGGGACAGTGCGCCCGCGCGCAGTGACTCGTGCGTCTCGCCTCAGACCGTGTACAGCTCGGTGTGTATCCGCTGCGCGCCGGCCTCTTCGAGGACGTCCTTGACGCCCAGCACCATCTCGTAGGGGCCGCAGAGGAACCACTCGTCGACCTCGTGCGGGTCCACGAGCCCGGCCTCGATGACCTCGCCGAGCCGCTCGGGCGTGAGCCGCCCGGTGAGCAGCGGGGCGTCGCCCTCGGCGCGGGTGCGCACGAGGTGCAGGCGCAGCCGCGGACCGTGCTCGCGCTGGAGCTCGCGCAGCTCGGCGGCGAACATCGTGGACTCCTCAGTGCGGTTGGAGTACAGGAGCGTCACCGTCGCGCCGGCGTCCAGCGCGGCGGTCGCGATGGCGATGATCGGGGTGATCCCGGAGCCCGCGACGACGGAGCCGTAGTGGCGGTCGGCCCGGATCTCGGTCCAGAAGTGGCCGAGCGGCGGGAGGACTTCGAGGACGTCGCCGGGCAGGAGCTGCCGGTTCGCGTACCCGGAGAAGTTGCCCTTGGGGATCGAGCGGATGCCCAGGCGCAGCGTGCCGTGCTCGGCGAGCTCGCGCGGAGTGGAGGCGAGCGAGTAGGAGCGGCGCACTTCGGCGCCGTCGGCCTCCACCCGCTGGAAAGTGAGGTGCTGACCGGGCTTGAAGTCGAAGGCCGCGCGCAGCTCCTCGGGCACGGCGAGGGTGACCTCGACGGCGTCCTCGGTGAGCGGCCGGACGCCGCTCACGGTGAGCTTGTGCCAGGCGGGGCGGTTCTTGCGGGGCTTCTTCAGCTCGACGGCCACAGCATGGTCCCTTCGTCGTCCGTCTCGAGATCGCTCAGGACACCGGTCCGGTCGCGAAGAACGCGGGCCCGTCCGCCCGGAGTGGGGCTATATCGGCATAACGGGACGCGCGGGACGCGAATTCCCGCAGCCCGGCGAGGTGTCGCTCACTGAGGCCGAACTGGAGGCGCTCGAAGTACTCCGCGAGCGCGGCGGGCGGGAACGGCTCCCAGCGCGCGGCGGAGGCGACGACCTCGTCGATCTCCTCGCGGCTGCGCTGCACCGAATCACGGAAGGCCAGGTGGACGTCCTTGACGAGACCGGGGTGAGCCTCGGCGTAGTCGCGGCGCACGGCCCAGACGGCGAAGACCATCGGCAGGCTGGTCCAGTCCTTCCACTCGGCGGCGAGGTCGAGCACGTGCAGGCCGTCCGGGTCGTGGTGGACGCGGAGGGCCTCGTCGCCGATGAGGACCGCGGCGTCGGCGTCCTTGAGCGCGGAACCGAGGTCGGGCGCGGTGACCGCGTACTCGGGCTTGCGGCCGTAGCGGTCCTCGAGGAGCATCCGTCCGAGGAGGACCCCGGTGCGGGAGGTCGAGGCGAGCGAGACGCGCGGCGCGTCCGGGAGTTCGGCCAGCGGGGCCCTGGTGACGAGGTTGACGCTCAGGACCGGGCCGTCCGCGGCCACGGCCGGGTCGGGGATCAGCAGGAGGTCGTCGGCGTTGCGCAGGTACTCGACCAGGGTGATGGGGCCGATGTCGAGGTCGCCGGCGACGAGGCGGCGGCTGAGCTCGTCCGGGGCGGCGCGGTGGAGGTCGACGTCGAGGAGCGCGCCCGTCCGCGCCAGTCCCCAGTAGATGGGGAGGCAGTTGAGGAACGCGATATGGCCGACCCGGGGGCGCCGTGCGATGTTCACAGCTTCGACCGTAGCCGGTCGCCCGGCTAGGGGGTACCTGAGCGGCGGCGGCGTCGCGGACATCACCGCGGGCGGCGGACCGGACCGGATGGCGGGACCGCCCGGTCCGGGCCTCGCTCAGTGGTCGTCGATGTCGCCGATGTCGGCGGCCCCCGTGTCGGCGGCGCCGCTGACGAGGGCGACCAGCCGGTCGAGGATCGACTCCTCCTCACCGGAGAGGACGATCTCGTCCCCGGACCGCACGTCGAGGGTCAGCACCTGCAGGATCGACTTGGCGTCGTGCGGCTCCCCGCCCGGTTTCGCTATCGCCACGTCGGCGCGGGACTCGGCGGCGGTCCCGACGAAGACCGTCGCGGGCCGCGCTTGGATGCCGACCTCCGTGGTCACTTTGACACGGCGTTCCGCCATGTTCCTCACCCTTCCCGATCACGCGGGCGGCGGCCGGCGACGGCCCTTCCCTCCCGCGAAGCCCGAGGGCCGTCGAGCGGCCCGTCAGCACCAGGATGAACTGCGGCCGGGGACGGCGGACGCGTTTTCGGCGAATGGCACGGGAAGCGGGACACTCACCACTCCCCGTCCACGAACCCCCACCCACCACTAGAGGGGAAAAGACTGTATCGCCCATCGTCCCGGCCGCGACCGACAAGAACCGGCCGCTGCAGCCCGCATGTCACCCGAAAGTGTCAATGCGGCACAGCGGTTCCGGCCCGGCAAGCGCCGTCGCCGGTCGTGGTCGCAGACGCGGGGCGGCCGGGCCGACGGGGACCACTTACCGGTCGCAGGCGCGGAGCGGCCGCGCCGGTTGACGCGGGCCCCTCACCGGTCGCAGACGAAGCCGCGCTGGGGACCGGCGTGCGCACCGGTTGAGCAGGCCCAGTGCGCTGGCCGGCGAGGCCGCTCGCCGGTCGTGGGGGCGAGCCGCCGCTCCTGCCAATGAAACCCGTGCGCCAGTCGCAAGCGCGGGCGGCCGCTTCAAGCCGGCGAATGGCCGCTCGCCGGTCGTGGTCGCGGCCCGGCGCTAGTCCTCGTCCGCTTCCGGCTTGGCACCGTAGACGGTCGGGCGCGGGAGCGGGATGTGCTCGGGCAGTTCCGAGCGGTCGAGCAGGTTCGCGACGCGGGCGCGGCCGGGGCGGAACCCGTCCGCCTCCACGACCGGCTTCGCCGTCGGGAGCTGGTTCGCCCCCGTCTTCGTCGAAGGCTCCTCGAACAGGCTGATGTCCGGCGCGTTCACGATCTTCTTGTGCGCCGCCTCGACCGCCGGCTTCGGGCCCTCCTCGGGCTCCGACTCCGGTTCGGGCGCGACCGGTTCCGGCTCGTAGTCGAACGGGGCCGCGTCCGAGAACGGGCTGTCGTTCACGCGCGGAATCGGCGGGATCGGCGGACCCGGTTCCGGGTTCGGCGGCAGCGGCTCGGGCGTCGGCACCGGCGAAGGCCCCGGGCGGGGCATCGGCGGACCGGGCTCGGGGTTCGGCGGCAGCGGTTCCGGCTGCGGCGGGGTCGGCTCGGGACGCGGCGGTGTCGGCTCCGGGTTCGGCACCGGTTCCGGCTGCGGCGCAGGCGGTGTGGGCTCAGGATGCGGCACCGGATCCGGGCGCGGCGGCTCCGGCTGGGGCGGCGTCGGCGCCGGACCGGGCAGCGGGTCGGGCAGCGGCCCGGGCGGCGTGGGCTGCGAATCGGTCAGGATCGGCGGCGTGTCGGACGGTTCATGCACTGTGGACCCGGAATCCACGTCGAGGCCGACCGCGCGGGCGACCTCGGGTGCGGACTCGGGCGTCTCGGCGAGGTCCGCTCCCGGGCTCGGCGCTTCGACGACCGCGGCCTCGGCGAGCACGGCGTCGAGCGCGGGCGCGATCGGTTCATCGTCCTCATCGGGCCCGACGCCGGGGGCGTCGACTGGTGCGGGCGGCAGGGACTCGCCGGGCACGTCGTCGCCCAGGCCCGCCAGCGAGGCCTCCGCCTCGTCGGAGAGCTCGACGTCGTCGTCCTCCTGCTCCGGGTCGGGCAGGTCGTCCAGCGCGCCGTCGTCGTCCTCGTCGACGGCCTCGACCACCGTGGGGCCACCGGTCGGCGCGGCGGGCGCTTCGGGTGCCGCTTCGGCTTGGGACTCAGACGCAAAGGGCTCGGGCACGTCGCCCGCGTCGGATTCGGGCACCTCGATGCCGACCGCGCGGGCGACCTCGGGAGCGGCTTCGGGCGTCTCGGCCAGGTCCGCTCCGGGACTCGGGGCCTCCACGACCGCGGCCTCGGCGAGCACGGCGTCGAGCGCGGGCGCGATCGGCGCATCGTCCTCATCGGGCCCGACGCCGGGGGCGTCGGCCGGTGCGGGCGGCAGCGATTCGCCCGGCACGTCGTCGCCCAGGCCCGCCAGCGAGGCCTCCGCCTCGTCGGAGAGCTCGACGTCGTCATCGTCGTCATCGGGGTCGGGCAGGTCTTCCCAAGCGCCGTCCTCGTCCTCGATCGCCTCGACCACCGTCGGCCCACCGGCCGGGGCGTCGGTCGCGGGGACGCTGAAGGACATCGCCGGTGCCGCGGGCGACTCCTCGGCGTGCGCCTCCTCGAGCGGCTGGTCCTCGTCGAACGGCGGCGCCTGACTCGGGATCTCCGCCGCGGGGACGGGCGCCGAGTAGGCCGCGCCGGGGACGTTCTCGGCGGACGGGACGCTGAAGCCGGCGGCCACCGCGGGCAGGTCCGCTTCCGGCGGGGCGGCAAGCGGCGCAGGCGGTTCCGGGTCCGCGAAGGGGGCCGGTTCGGCCGCGTTGGGCCTGATGCGCAGGATCTGGGTGCCGTCGGGCACGGGCTCGGGCAGGCCCGGCTGCTCGGTGCCGGTGGCGCCGAACGCGCCGGACTCGGCCGAGGGCAGGCTGAACGCGCTGTTCGCGGTCGGCACCGCGAACGGCGCCCCGGTGACCGGCGACGACGCGGGCGGCTCGGCGAACGAGGCGGCCGGTTCGGGCGGGGCCGTGAACTGCGGTTCGGGCACCGGCGGGGCCGCGTAGGCCTCGGGGACGGGCGGTGAGAACGGCGCCGAGGTCGGCGGGACGGCCGCCACCGGCGGCAGCGACTGGGCCGACTGGAATGGCGGCGCGGACTGGAACGACTGTCCTTGCTGGAACGACGGCCCCGGCTGGTACGGCGGCGGGGCGGACGGGTGCGCCGGGTACTGCTGCTGTGGGTACGGCGGTACTGCGGCCGAACCAGAGGCGGGCGCGGTGCCCTGCTGCGGGTAGGCGGGCACTTGGGCCGAGCCCGAGTGCGGCGCCTGGTAGCCGGGCGCGGGCGCGCCGTACTGCGGCACGGCGGCCGAGCCGTGCGCCGGTGCGGCGTGCTGCGGCGGCATGCCGGGGGGCGCGGCCTGCGGGGCCCAGCCGCCGGGTGCGGCGTAGTTCTGGGCGGGCGGCGGGTTCGCGCCCAGCTGGCCGTACTGCGGGGCCGCGTAGCCCTGGTTCGCGTACGGGTCGGCGGTCGGCTGGTAGGCGCCGGGCGGCGCGTACTGCGGTTCGGGGACGGCCGCGGAGCCGTAGGCCGGGTTGGACGGCGGCGCGTAGCCCTGGGGCGCGCCCGGCGGCGCGTAGGACGGTTCGGCCGGCGGCGGGTACTGCGGCACGGCCGCCGCGCCGTAAGCGGGAGCGGCACCGTAGGAGCCGGAAGCGCCGTAGGGTCCGGATTCGGCCGGGAAGCCGCCGAGCGGCGGCGGCAGCGGCGCCCCGCATTGCGGGCAGCGGCGCTGCCCGGACGTCAGTCGCTGGCCGCAGGAGCTACAGCTGTTTCCGTCCACGGAGCCTCCTCGGGGCTGGAGCGTCGTTCGGGCAACTCAAGAACCATCGTGCCATCAACCGGTGGCGTCCCGTGCGCGCCTTCCCACTACCGTGCGATGCCCCTATGCGTCGGGATCGCGCGTCAGGACCGCCGAATCGGAGTCGGACGCGCCCGGATCGGGCGTCTCCTGGCCGTCGCCGGACGGCGTCTCCTCGCTCGGGGACGGGCTCGGCGACTCGCTCGGGGAGGGCGACTGCGAGGGCGTCTCGCTGTCGGTGGGCTCCGGGTCGGGCGACTCGGTCTCGTCGTCGGGCGAGGTCGACGGGGGCGTCGGGCGCGGCGTGGTCGGCTTGTCGGTGGGCGTCTGCGTCGGGTCCTCGGCGTCCGGGTCGGTCTGGATCGCGTCGACCACGCGGTGCGCGCCCGCGAAGTTCTCGAACCAGATCGAGCTGATCTTCACGACGTCGCCCGTGCGCGGGGCGACGACCATCTTGCCGTCCCCGAGGTACATGCCGGTGTGGTAGACGGACTGCCAGTTGCCCGGGTCGTCCCACCAGTAGAGGAGGTCCCCGGGGAGGAGCTTCTCGGTGTCGACGGGCTTGTCGCGGGTCGCGTTGTACTGGTCGGCGGCGACGCGCGGCAGCGAGACGCCCGCGTGGGCGTACGCGGCCTGGACGAGGCCGGAGCAGTCGAACGAGTCCGGGCCCTCGGCGCCCCACACGTACGGGTCGCCGAGCTGGGCCAGCGCGTACTCGACGGCCTTCTTCGCGGCGGGGGCGGCGTCCCAGCCGTCTACTTCGGACGAGAAGTCGTGCGAGTGCTGGGCGGCGGCGGCGTCGCGGGCGTCCTCGAGCTCCTCGAGTGCCTCGCGGTTGTCGGCGATGAGCGCGTCGAGGGCGGCCTGGGCGCGGTCGAACTCGGCGTCGAGGACGATGTAGCGGTCCTCGGAGCGGTCGGCGGAGAGGGTCGCGGCGTCGAGTGACGCGCGGGCGACGGACTCGGCGGTGGCGGCGTCCTCGAAGTCGGCGTTGAGGCTGGGGAGGTCCCATTCGCCGCCGAGGGGGGTGAGGCCGGTGAGGTCGGGGAGTTCGGTGTCGGGCTGCCCGGCGGTGTCGGTGTAGGCCTCGCCCGCGGCGTAGTCGAGGGCGGCCTGGGCCGTCTCGAGTTCGGCGAGGGTGGCGTCCCAGTCGGTCTGCGCGTCGGCGAGGCGGGTCTCGCGCTGCAGCCATTCCTCCTGGGCGGCGGTGGTCTGCTCGGCGAGGTGCGCGACGTCGGCCTGGGCGGTGGCGATCCGGGTGCCGAGGGGGCCGTCCGCGGTGGCGGGGTTGGTGACCGGGGCGTCGTCGGTGGGGCTGCCCGCGGGGCGGTTGCCGTCGTCGGGGACGGTGACGCCGGGCTCCGCGAAGCCGGGGATCGCGCCACCGAATGCCAGGGCGGCCGCGCCGGCGGCGGCGATCACTCGGGCACCGAACCGTGTAACGCGCATGTGAGGTGTCCTTCTGTGGGGGAGGCCACGAATACTGTACCGAAGACACGCAAGCCTCGCATCTACGGTTGCCTGCCACTCGGGTGTCGTGTCGGTGAACACATGGCGCCGCGCGGCCCGGGCCCCGTTGCGCCGGGCGCGTTCACGGCCTCACATCCCGCAACGTGCGCTCCCTGCAGTGCGTCCCGGCGGGGCTACCCTGGCGGAAACGCCACAACGTTGGGAGCGCCATGGACGACAACGCCAAGTTCAAGGCCGGCATCGAGGAGAAGCTCGCGGCCGGCGAGCGGCTGACCTTCGAGGACGGCGTGGGCCTCTACGAGACCGACGACCTCGCCTGGCTCGGGCGCCTCGCGCACGGGGTCCGCACCGCCAAGAACGGCGACCGGACCATGTTCAACGTCAACCGGCACCTCAACCTCACCAACGTGTGCTCCGCGTCCTGCGCGTACTGCTCGTTCCAGCGCAAGCCAGGCGAGACCGACGCGTACACGATGCGCGTCGAGCAGGCCGTGGCCCTCGCCGAGCAGATGAAGGGCGACGCGCCCACCGAGCTGCACATCGTCAACGGCCTCCACCCGACGCTCCCGTGGCGGTACTACCCGCGGGTCCTCAAGGCGCTCAAGGAGACCCTGCCGCAGGTGAACCTGAAGGCGTTCACCGCGACCGAGGTGCAGTGGTTCGAGAAGATCTCCGGCCTCGGCGCGAGCGAGATCCTCGACGAGCTCATCGAGGCGGGCCTGGAGTCGCTCACCGGCGGCGGCGCGGAGATCTTCGACTGGGAGGTCCGCCAGCACATCGTCGACCACGCCTGCCACTGGGAGGACTGGTCGCGCATCCACCGCCTCGCCCACGAGAAGGGCCTGCGCACCCCGGCCACGATGCTGTACGGCCACATCGAGGAGCCCCGGCACCGGGTCGACCACGTGCTGCGCCTGCGCGAGCTGCAGGACGAGACCGGCGGCTTCGCCGTGTTCATCCCGCTGCGCTACCAGCACGACTTCCACGACTCCAAGGACGGGAAGATCCGCAACAAGCTGCAGGCGCGCACCACGATGGCGAGCCCGGCCGAGTCGCTGAAGGTCTTCGCGGTCTCGCGGCTGCTGCTCGACAACTTCGACCACGTGAAGTGCTTCTGGGTCATGCACGGCCTCGACGTCGCGCAGCTGTCGCTGTCGTTCGGCGCCGACGACCTGGACGGCTCGGTCGTGGAGTACAAGATCACGCACGACGCCGACGAGTACGGCACCCCGGACAAGATGGGCCGCGAGGACCTCCTCGAGCTCATCCGCGACGCCGGGTTCCAGCCCGTCGAGCGCAACACCCGCTACGAGGTCGTGCGCGAGTACGAAGGGCCGCAGACGATCGGCGAGCGGCGGGCCGAGCCGCAGTCGGTGAAGTTCTAGTGGCGCAAGGCGATAAGCGCGGCCGGGAGCGCCCGAAGGTCGAGACCCTCGGGCAGCTCCTGGGCACGGCCCTGGCGTACTTCGTGATGGGCGCGGTCGTCCTGGTCGTCATCGACCTGGTGTTCGTGCTCCCGACCGGGCGCGGCTTCGGCCAGACCTCCGGCTGGATCGCGGCCCTGCCCACGGTGTGGGTGTACACCGAGCAGTTCCGGCGCTATGCGGGCGCGGCCCGCTGGGGCCTCATGCTCGTGGGCGTCCTGCTGGGCCTCGCCGCCGGGTTCGCGGTCGCGATCATCGCGCCGGTCGCGTGGCCGCCGATGCTCACCGGCGGCCTGGGCGGCCTCGCCGCCGCACTCGTGTACGGCCTGCTGTGGTTCGCGGGCATCAAGACGTTCGGAGAGGAGCGGGTCGCATGAACCCGATCGCCAAGTACTTCCTGAGCCGCGCGGCCATCCTCGCGGTCGTCGCCATCCCGCTGATGTTCTTCCTGAACGTGCTGAACGCGCTCGCGATCGGCCTGCTCGTGTCGATGGTCATCGGGTTCACGGTCCTGCGCCGCCAGCAGCTGGCCATGATCGACCACATCGACGCGGGCGCGAAGCGCCGCCACGAGGAGAAGCAGCGCCTGCGCGCCGAACTCGCCGGCGACGACGCGTAAAGCCCGGTGGATCGGGCGGGTCGTGAACCGGCCCGTCCGCCGACCGGCTCCTAGCCGGCGTCCTTCATCAGCTCGGTGCAGATCTGCAGGGTCTCGGCCGCACCCGCGGTGAGGGCCTTGCCGTAGTGCTTCAGCCACGACCGGACGCCGTCCGGCGTGCCCGTCGACCAGGCGCGCTGCGCGCCCACGTACTCGGGCGCGCGCTCGAGGTGGCCCGCGTCGACGGCGATGAGCAGGTTCGGGTCGAGCCCCTTGCTGGCCAGGGAGAGCCGGGCCGCGGCGCGGGCGACCACGTTGTTGGCCACGGGGAACGGACGCACCGCGAGCAGTTCGCCGTGCACGACCGCGGCGGCCATCGCGGCCGGGATCTCCTTGGTGGGGTTGGTGATCAGCGCGCACAGGGCGTTGATGCGGTTCATCCCCGACTCGTCCACCTCGATGCGGCCGGGTTCGAAGTCGACCCCGGCGTCGGGGAACTCCTTGGTAGCGAGGGTGTGCAGCTTCGCGAGCACGTAGCGGGGCGAGACGGGCCACATGGGGGCGAGGCCGGGCAGGGCCTCCACGACGCGCATGACGCCGCTGACGGCGGGGTCGTCGAAGTCCCGGTCGCGCAGGCGCTCCACGTCGCAGTCGTAGCCGTCGAGGGCCAGCGTCGCGGACGCGGAGTGCAGGGCCACTTCCGCCGCTACGAGCTCGTCGCCGCCGCGGAGGGCCTCGTGCCACAGCATCCGGTCCACGTTGGCTCTGGCGTTCTCAAGGGCGTCGGCGACCTCGGAGAGTTCGAGGAGAGGCGCGAGAGGATCCACGGGCGGAACCTTACCTTTTGGGCGGAGCGCGCAAACGGCGCACTGGGCGGGCTAGAGGACAGTCACAGGACGGTGCCGCGTCCAGGATCGTGCACCGGTCCGACGATACCTCCCGAATCGGTGCCGCAAGGCCCCCGTTGGGGGCCGCGGGAGGGCCCCGGGACCCTTCGCGGACCGCCCGCCGACCGCCTGCGGGCCGTTCGGCGAGGGTCGGTCCCAGATGCCGGTGCCGCGGCGGCCGCCCGTATTCGTGTCGGATTCGTCGCGCTAGTGTTGCCGGACATAGACCCGCCTCACAGTCGCGCAGTGGCGCGTAGATCTGTAAGGAGCGAAATACCCGTGGCATCAACCCCGCAAGAGACGCTTGCCAATCTGCTCTCGGAGGACCGGACGTTCCCGCCGTCCCCCGAGTTCGCCGCGCAGGCGAACGTCACCGCGGCCGCTTACGAGGAGGCCGCGGCCGACCGCCTGGCCTTCTGGGAGCACCAGGCCCGCCGGCTCGACTGGTCGAAGGACTGGGACCGGGTCCTGGACTGGGACAACCCCCCGTTCGCGAAGTGGTTCACCGGGGGCGAGCTGAACGTCGCGGCGAACTGCCTCGACCGGCACGTGGACGCCGGGCTCGGCGACCGGGTCGCGATCCACTTCGAGGGCGAGCCCGGCGACAGCCGCGCCGTCACGTACGCGGAACTGCTCGACGAGGTCAAGCGCGCCGCGAACACCCTCACGGACCTGGGCGTGGAGGCGGGCGACCGGGTCGTCATCTACATGCCGATGATCCCCGAGGCCGCCGTGGCGATGCTGGCGTGCGCGCGCATCGGCGCCCCGCACTCGGTGGTGTTCGGCGGGTTCAGCGTCGACGCGCTGTCCAGCCGCATCGACGACGCGGGCGCGAAGCTCGTGATCTGCGCCGACGGCGGCTTCCGCAAGGGCAAGCCTTTGGCGCTCAAGCCGACCGTGGACGCTTCGCTGGAGCGGTGCCCGTCGGTGGAGAAGGTCCTGGTGGTCACCCGCACCGGCCAGGAGGTCGAGTGGACCGACAAGGACGTCCGCTGGGAGGAGACCGTCGGGACGGCCTCCAACGAGCACGAGGCGCAGGCGTTCGACGCCGAGCACCCGCTGTTCATCCTGTACACGTCCGGGACCACGGGCAAGCCGAAGGGCATCCTGCACACCTCGGGCGGGTACCTGACGCAGGCGTCGTACACGCACCACGCGGTGTTCGACCTCAAGCCGGAGACCGACGTGTACTGGTGCACCGCCGACATCGGCTGGGTCACCGGGCACTCGTACATCGTCTACGGGCCCATGTCGAACGGCGCCACGCAGGTCATGTACGAGGGCACCCCTGACACTCCGCACACCGGGCGGCTGTGGGAGATCGTCGAGAAGTACAAGGTCACGACGCTCTACACCGCGCCGACCGCGATCCGCACGTTCATGAAGTGGGGCGACGACGTCCCGGCCCGGTACGACCTGTCGAGCCTGCGGCTCCTCGGGTCGGTCGGCGAGCCGATCAACCCCGAGGCGTGGGTCTGGTACCGCGAGCACATCGGCGGCGGCAGGTGCCCCGTCGTGGACACCTGGTGGCAGACGGAGACCGGCGCGATCATGGTCTCTCCGCTGCCGGGCGTCACCTCGACCAAGCCCGGCTCGGCCCAGCGGTCGCTACCGGGGATCAACGTGGACGTCGTCGACGAGAAGGCCGAGTCGGTGCCGGACGGCGGGGGCGGCTACCTCGCGATCCGCGAGCCGTGGCCGTCGATGCTGCGCACGATCTGGGGCGACGACGAGCGGTTCGTCGACACGTACTGGTCGCGGCTCGGCGGGCTGTACTTCGCCGGTGACGGCGCGAAGAAGGACGACGACGGCGACCTGTGGCTGCTCGGCCGCGTCGACGACATCATGCTCGTGAGCGGGCACAACATCTCCACCACCGAGGTCGAGAGCGCGCTGGTCAGCCACGACACCGTGGCCGAGGCGGCGGTCGTCGGGGCTTCGGACCCGGTGACGGGCCAGGGCATCGTCGCATTCGTGATCCTGCGCGGCGGGCGGGACTCGAGTCCCGAGCACCTCGCGGAGCTGCGCAAGCACGTCGCGACCACCTTGGGGCCCATCGCGAAGCCGCGGCAGGTGATCGTGGTCGCCGAGCTGCCGAAGACGCGCTCAGGCAAGATCATGCGCCGGCTGCTGCGCGACATCGCCGAGGACCGCGAGATCGGCGACGTGACCACGCTCGCCGACGACGCGGTGATGAGCCGCATCAAGGTCGGCCTGCAGAGCGACAAGGAAGACTAGGACAACGCCCGGAGGGGCGCGGGGGGGGGGGGGGCCCCCCCCCCCCCCCCCCGGCGGGGGGGGGGCCCGCGGGGGCGGGGGGGGGCGCCCCCCCCCCCCCCCCCCCCCCCCCCCCCCCCCCCCCGCCCCGCCCCCCCGCCCCCCCCCCCCCCCCCCCCCCCCCCCCCCCCCGCTGTCCGCGCTAGGTCTGTTCGGGCAGCTCGGTCAGGCGGCGTACCAGCAGGTCGGCCTCTTCGGGGTCGGTGCGGATGTCGAAGACGTCGGCGAGGAGTTTGGGGACCTCGTGCGGGCGGACCGTCTCCTTGGTCGCGGCCGCGCCGGGGCGTTCGGTCGTCCAGGTGAGTGCGTCGAGCGTGTCGTGCCGGTCGGTGCGCAGCCGCTGGACGAAGGGGCGCATGGCGAACGGGGAGCGTTCGTAGGAGGCCACGAAGTGGTTTCCGACCGCGAAGTCGACGGGGTACTGCGGGTTCTCGGTGAAGACCTGCCGGATCTCCCAGCCGTCGCGCGCGTGCGGCCTGTCCCCGCGCTGGTGCACGGCCCAGCCGGGCGAGCCGTGGGTGATCTCCTGCCATCGCAGGAGGTACGGCCACGGCCCCGATTCGCTCTTGGCGCCGTCGACGAGTTCGATGGGTTCCAAAGGGCTGGAACCGAAACCGACGTCGCTCAGCCAGCGCGAGCCGTCCGCCTCCACGATGAGCATCGCGTGCGTCTCCGGGCGCGACTGCTGCGGGTCCGCGCCCAGCTTCACCCGGCCGGCGACGGCGGTGAAGCGGAACCCGAGCGCCTCGAGCGCCGCGGCGAAGAGGGTGACGTGCTCGTAGCAGTAGCCGCCGCGGCCGCGGCGGATCAGCTTGTCCTGCAGTGAGGCAAGGTCGAGCCGGACCTTCTTGTACAGGAAGCTGTCGATCGTGTCCCATCGGACGTGGAGCACGTGCGCGCGCTGCAGGTCTCGGAGTATTGCCAGGGTCGGGGCGCGGTCGCCCTCGTATCCCAGGAAGCCGAGATACGCGTCAAGGTCGAGGTCCTCGCTGTTCCACATATGCGGGGCAACGCCCCGGCCGCGCTCCGCTATTCCGACTGTGTCGTTGCGAACTCGGCGGTCGACGGTGCTTCGGGTCAGGTGACCAGGCCGTGGCGGTGGGCGTAGACGACGGCTTGGACGCGGTCGCGGAGGCCGAGTTTGGTGAGGATGCGGGAGACGAAGGTCTTCACCGTTTCGGGACTGATGACCAGGGCCGCGGCGATCTCGCGGTTGGAGCGGCCGTCGGCGATGAGGCGCAGGACCTCCAGTTCCCTTGGGGTGAGCGGATTGTCGGGAGGCGTGTCGTCGGCGGGCCGGATGCGCGAGGCGTACTTGCCGACGAGGGCGCGGGTCACGCTCGGATCGAGCAGGGCCGCGCCGGTCGCGACGGTGCGGATCCCTTGCAGCAGTTGCGATGGCGGCGCATCCTTGAGGAGGAACCCGCTCGCTCCGGCGCGCAGGGCCTCGTAGACGTACTGGTCGAGGTTGAAGGTGGTGAGGACCAGGACCTTGACCGGGTCGTTCACCGCGTCTCCGGCGATTCGGCGAGTGGCCTCGATGCCGTCGAGCACCGGCATGCGCACGTCCATGAGCACGACGTCCGGGCGCAGGCGCGCGGCCAGGTCGACCGCGGCCTGCCCGTCGCCGCACTCGCCGGCCACCTCGAGGTCGGGCTGCGCGTCGATGATGGTGACGAGGCCGGTGCGGATGAGCATCTGGTCGTCGCAGACCAGGACCCGGATCATGACGGACTCCCTGCGGGGATGCGCGCCCGCACGGTGAACCCGCCGCCGGACCGCGGTCCCGCGTCGAAGTCGCCGCCGAGGAGGGCGACGCGCTCGCGCAGGCCGGCCAGGCCGCGCCCGCTCCCCGCCAGATTCGACGGGGCGGATCCCTCGGTGCTGACCTCCACGGTGATGTCGCCCGCGCGGTGGTGCACCCGTACCGAGGTGGGGCTGCTGCGGGCGTGCTTCACGGCGTTGGTGAGGGCTTCCTGGACGACCCGGTAGGCCACCAGGTCGGCGCTGCCGGTGTCGCTCGCGGGGGTGCCCTCCTCGGTGAACGCCACCGGCTGCCCGGCCAGCCGGGTCTGCTCCACCAGGGTGAGGAGCCGGCCGACCGGAGGCGTCTTGGGATCCGCGCCGTGCTCCGGATTGAGCAGGTCGAGCAGGTGCCGCAGATCGGTGGTGGCGCGCCGGCCCGTGTCGCCCACGGCCTGCAGCGCCTGGTCGAGGCGGTCGGGCGCGGCGGTCAGGTACCGGGCCGCCTCGGCCTGCACGACCATCGCCGTCACATGGTGGGCGACGACATCGTGCAGTTCGCGGGCGATATGGGTCCGCTCGGCGGCGCGGGTCGTCTCCGCGACGCGGCGGCGCTTCTCGGCCTCGGCCGCCCGCGTCGCGCGCAGCCAAGCCCCTGCGCCCCAGCAGGTGGCGAGCACGAGATAGAACGTCGCGAAGCCGCCCACCCCTTCGGTCGACCCGAGCTGGACGAGCCCGAACGCCAACCCGCCGTACGCGATCGAGAGGACGACCATGGCCGCACCCCGATACCGCTCCAGGTTCGCGCCGGCGCTCAGCAGGGCGAAGGCCAGGGCCGTGCTCGCCACCATGTGGTAGCGGCCGAGCGAGGCCAGGGCGAACCCGAGCGACACCAGCGCCAGGCAGACGCCCGGCCAGCGCCGCCGCACGGCGAGCGGGAGGCATTCGAGGGCGAGGATGCCGAGGCCGAACGCGTCGAGCGGCCGCCCGGGGAGGTCGCCGAGCTGCGTCTCGTGGCCGCGGAGCAGGGGCAGGAACGACGTGGCGGCGAACAGCAGGCCCAAGGGGAGGTCCCGGACCGTGACGTCGAGTCGCCGCCACAGCTCCGGGATCCGCCGGAGATCCATCACCGGGGCAGTGTAGCCGCGGCGCCGGCCCGCTCGGCGCGTCGGCGCGGGGGCACGATGTGCCCGCGCCGCTTGGCGATCCAGAGGAACACGACCATCAGGACGGTGCCGAAGCCCACCGCGTAGATGCTGCCCTCGGGGCCGAACGCGCCGCCGCTGACCAGGGTCGGGCCGGAGGTCGCGGCGTCGAGCAGGCCCTGCGGGGTGCCGTTGCCGGAGACCTCGGTGCTGAAGATCGCGGACGCCGCGATGTTCCATCCGAAGTGGAGGCCGATCGGCAGCCAGAGGCTGCGCGTGGCGATGTACGCGGCACCGAGCATCCCGCCGGCCTCGATCGCGATCGCGATCGCACCCCACAGGGTCGCGTTCGGGTTCACCAGGTGGATCAGGCCGAAGACGATGCTCGTGGACGCCAACGCGATCCACGTGCCGAAGCGCCCTTCGATGATGCGGAGCAGCACCCCGCGGAAGAGCAGCTCCTCCGTGACGGCCGCGGCGGCCATGAAGCCGATCAGCCCGATCGCCCCGCTGGGCGATCCGATGCCGTCCACTGTGTAGTGACCGAGGAACGCGATGTTCGCGATCACGGCCCCGAACATGGCGACGCCGAGCAACGTCCCGAGGCTTACCGCGCCGAACGCGCCCGGCCCGGCCAACTCGGCGACCTGGCGGCGTTCCGTGAGCTTCACGACCCACCGGTAAACGATCACCGCGAGCACGCTCGTGACGAGCCCGACGATCAGCACCAGCCACGGCCGCCCTTCGAGGACCACGGTCGCCTGACCGCCGACGAAGGTGACCACGCCGACGGCGAGCAGCTGCCAGACGAGTTTCATGACGATTCCTTCCGCAACGCCGCGGCGGGGGTGCCGCGGCTGCGCTGAACGCTACGGATCAGCGTGCCCCGCGCCGTCCCCGTGCAGTGGACACTTCCGTGTAGCTCGCATGGGGGACGAGCACCGTCAAACCGGTGGAAGACCCGCGTCCACTCTGATTGCATGGGACGCAGGAACGACCATCGAAAGGACCGCCGTGGACCCGATCGCCGACTTCGAGATCAACGTCCCGCAGGCCGCGCTCGACGACCTCCGCGAGCGCCTGCGCCTCACCCGCTGGCCCGCCGCGAGCCCCGAACCGGGCTGGGCCTCCGGCGTCCCGGTCCTCTACCTGCGCCGCCTCGCCGACTACTGGCTGCACGACTACGACTGGCGCGTCCACGAAGCCGCATTGAACGCCTTCCCGCAGGGCCTCACCGAGATCGACGGGCAGCGCGTGCACTTCCTCCACGTGCGGTCCCCCGAACCCGGCGCGCTCCCGCTCGTGGTCACTCACGGGTGGCCCGGCTCGATCGTCGAGTTCACGCGGATCATCGGGCCGCTCACCGATCCCCGCGCGCACGGCGGCGATCCCGCCGACGCGTTCCACGTGGTGGCGCCGTCCATGCCCGGCTTCGGCTTCTCCACACCGCTGTCCGCACCCGACTGGGACCACGCCCGCATCGCCCGCGCCTGGCTCACCCTGATGGACCGGCTCGGCTACGACCGCTTCGGCGCGCACGGCGGCGACACCGGCTCGAAGGTCTCCCCGGCCATCGGCCGCCTCGCACCCGACCGGGTCGTCGGCGTCCACATCAACGGCGGCCTCGAAATCCCCACGGTCGACGACCCCGACCTTGACAGTGCCGAACTCGCCCGGCTCGAGAGCGTCCGGGACCTGGTCCGCCACGGCACCGGCTACGCCGACCTCCAGTCGACCAAGCCGCAGACGCTCGCCTACGCGCTCAACGACTCTCCCGTGGGCCAGCTCGCCTGGATCATCGACAAGTTCAAGGACTGGACGGACCCGGCGGCCGAACTCCCGGAGCAGGCCGTCGACGTCGACCAGCTGCTCACCAACGTGACCCTCTACTGGCTCACCGGAACCGGCGCGAGCTCGGCCCACCAGTACCGGGCCGTGCGCGACGAACCGGACGAGGGCGGCCCCTCCGGCGTGCCGACCGGTGTCGCCGTGTTCCCGAACGACCCGGCGATCCGCCGCCTCCTCGAACGCCGCCACCGCATCGTGCACTGGACCGAGTTCGACCGCGGCAGCCACTTCGCGGCGATGGAGGCCCCCGACCTCCTCGTCGATGACCTCCGGAACTGCTTCCGCCCCTTGCGAAAGCAATGAGGCGGATCCCTATTCGATGGCGGCGCATGGTGCACCGCCAGTAAGGTGAGGGGTGCCGACCGCGGGACTCGGGTGCGACTCCCGGATCCGTTTCTTAAGCGCCATTTCGCCTTCGTGCCTCTCATTCCCCGGTCGGCGCCCTCACCCCTCGAACCCTCGGAACCCCATGGAACTCCTCGCCGACCGCGCCGCCGCCGAAGACGTGCTGCTGTTCGTCAACGCCGCGATCGCCGCCACCGGCCAGCGCGAGTTCCACTCCGACGGCGACGCGCAGCAGTGGTCCATGGAGTTCCTCCACGAGTACATGCTCGTCAACTACCGCGACCTGTACGCCGCCACGCTCACCCTCGGCGTCAACGACCGCAACGCCGCCGCGATCATCCTGCGGCTCCTGCAGACCGGACGCGACGCGAGCCCCGCGCAGCGGCACGTCGAGGGCCGCCTGATCGCCAAAGCGCTCACAGAACTCCCGACGCACCGGGTCTACCACCTGTTCACGGCCCTGCGGAAGGCCCGGGTCAACAACCGCCGGACCCGCGCGATCATCCGCGAATGGCTCGTCGCACGCCCGGACCCGGCGTTCGAGGCCGTCAAGTACCGGTCCGCGTTCCTTAGCGCGGTGCGCCACGCGCACTTGAAGATCGAGGACCTGCCGGGGGAGGAGCTGGACGCGTTCCTGTTCGGCTGGCATTCAGCGGGGCGCTTCGCCACGCCGCTGTTCGAGACCTGGCGGCGCGCCCACTTCGACCGGCGGGCCGTGTTCGAACTGCCGTACACCATCGCCGAAGGCTTCGCCGCCGGCCACCGCATCACCCGCGCCGAGTTCCTGGAGAAGATCGCCCCGCAGCTCACCCGCAACGAGCGGCTGCGGCTCCAGCGGTCCGCCGCGTGGACGGGCGCCCTCGGCGTGGTCGCCGACGCCGTGGACCTCTCGCGGATGCCGCTGACCCGCCTCGCCGCGTACGTCCTGGCACTGCCGGTGGAAGAGCGCGAGCAGCGGCGCCTGGAACTGACCGACGCGCTCCGCGCGGCGGCGCTGCGCGTCGCCGGACTGCGGGCCGGCACGTGGGGCCGGGTCGCGGCGGTGCTCGACGACAGCTATTCGGCGAGCGGCTCGAGCGAGAAGCGGCGGCGCCCTCTCGTCGTCGCGCTGGCCGCGCACTTCCTGCTGCGCGAACTCGCCTCCGACTACCGTCCATTGTGGCTCTCGGGTGACGAGGATCCGCTCATGGCCCGCGCCCGGGGCGTCACCGCACTCGGGGAGCGCCTCCTCGACGGGCTCGAGACGCGCCCGGACCTGCTGGTCGTGGTCTCGGACGGTTGGGACAACGCACCGGTCGGCATGGCCGCAGCGGTGCTGCGCGTCTGGGGGGAGCGGCTCGATCCCGAGGGCAAGACCGCTGTGGCCCACCTGAACCCGGTGTTCGACGCGGCCGGACTGCAAGTGCGCCGCCTCGCGCCGACCACCCCCACGGTCGGGATCCGCGACGCCGAGGACCTGCCCGAGCTCGTCGCCTTCGCCCGCTTCGCCACCGGCCGCACCGGGATCGCGGAACTGCGGGCCCACATCGATTCGCGGGTGGAACACTGGCTTTCGGAGGAGACGCCTTGCACCGCTTGACCTTCGACGGCCTGCAGGTCCGCCCCGGCCAAGTGTGGGGCGGGATCCGACTCGTACCGCTCGTCCGCGACGAGCCGATCACGTCGCTCCGGCTGCACCCCAGCGGGTTCCCCGGCGGCGACTCGTACGACGCATACGCCCCGAGCTGCTGCTATGAGCCGCACGGCCTGATCGCCGAATGGACCGCGGACGGCACCGCCGTGCCCGCTCTCGGCACCGCACTGCGCATGCCCGCCAGGACGATGCGCAAGTCGCTGCGGCCCGAGACGAAGCTGCAGCAGCGCACCCGCGTGCACTTCGTGCCGCACCAGACCGCGCTGGAGGCGTTCCTGCCGCTCACCTTCCGGGTCCCGTCGGTCGCCTGGAGCGAATGGTCGACGCACGCGTTCCGCCGCGGCGCGCCGCGCCAGGAGGATCCGCAGTACCTCGGCTACGACGTCGAAGGGCTCGCCGATGCCCTGCGCGTCTTCGAGATCCACCCCGGGCAGTGCGGGGTGCTGGTGTACGTCGCCGACGCGCTCGCCTCGGCCGTCGTGACCCCGCACCCGGACGACTACCGGGCGCTGCACCCGAGCCTCGTCGAGGACGGGTTCGGCGAGCTCATCTGGCGGTACGCGCACCTGTACGGCGAGAGCCCGGATTTCCGCCCGCACCTTGACGAAAGCGCGATCGACACCATCGCCGACCTGCGTGCGGCGATCAATGCCGCGCAGCGGGAGTGGAGCGAGTTCCACCAGGAGGTCATGGCGGCCGGGCTCCTCGACGCCGAGTACGTCTTCACCGAGGACTACCGAATGGAGCAGTTCACGCTCCGCAGGTTCCGGCCGCACTTCGTGCCGGGCCGCGAAACCCATGTGGGCGAGGCCATCACGGACGCCGACGGACGGCTGGCCTACCTGCGCACTTTCCGCCTCTCCGAGACCCAGGCCCGCCGGGGACGGCTCCTGCAGACCCTCACGGACCACGACTGGAACCTCGAGGCCGCGGCCGCGGGCATGGACCTCGTGGTCCCCGCGCTGGTCGCGCGTATCGACGCGGCCGGCTACGGCGGCCTCTTCCGGCAGGACGTCCTCGACCGCTTCCGGTCCCTGAACCGAACGAACGGACAGCGCCGTTAGGCGCTGTCCGTTCAGGGCTCAGCTCAGAACGCGGCGTCGAACGTGGGGGCCGCGAATGCCGTCAGGGCGAACGCGGCGGCCAGCAGGCCGAGGCCCACACCGCGGCTGCGGCGGGACGGCATCGGCAGTGCTGCGGCGACGAGCAGCAGGATCGCGATCAGATAGAACAGGGCTTGGAATACGGCCATGATGGACTCCAATGCTATGGGCGGAAGGCCGGGGTAGCGCTCGCCTCTTCAGTTGCCTTGCGAGCGTCGGCCTCTCTTGATCGTACGACCAGAATGGATGGATATCTACCACTGATTTCAGGTTTAAAACCCGTCTGAGCTGGAACGGTTCTCGCCGCCAGTTGCACAGTTGGCAGATCCGCCTTCGCACATGTACCGTGGCGCCACATACCAACTGCAGCAGACGAAAGCGCGTCAGAGGAAAACCAGGCGCAAGGGAGCCGGCCCATTCGATCCGGTTCACCGTCACGGTTTCTCCTTCTCGGCTCGGCTTCTCGATCGACCCGCCGCCGCATTCGCGGTGCCGGAGCGGCGAGAGGACCGAGACGGGGGGAGAAGCACCGCTGACGGTGCGGACAAGGATCCCCGAATGACAGCACCCGCCGGCCCGACCCGCGATCGAGCCCCCGACGAGTTCCACCGCCTGCTCCCGCTCTTCGGCGAGCTCGCCCGGCTCGCCGAAGACGACCCCGAGCGGCGGCGCTGCCGCGAACGCCTGATCACCGGGCACCTGCCGGTCGTCGAGGAAGTCGTACGGCGGTACGCGGAGGTGCAGCGCAGTGAACTGCTGGAGGTCGGCGTCACCGCCCTCATCCACGCGATCGACCGCTTCGACCCGGACGCCGACGGCGACTTCCCGGGGTTCGCCGTCCCCGTCATCGTCGGCGAAGTTCGCCGCTACGTTCGCGATGTCATGTGGCCCAAGCGCACACCATCGACCGTTGAGGTGGACGGCACGGCACCCCGCCCGCCGCATGCGGCCGATGTCGCGTCCCGCCTGGAAGTCGACGAGACCGACGTGACCGAAGCCATCGCGGCATGGGAAGCGCGGCTCCCCCAGGACGAGTGAAGGCGAACGCAGCGCGGTGGGGGGGGGGCCCCCCGGCCCCCCCCCCCCCCCCCCCGGGGGGGGGGGGCCCCCCGACACACCAGTGGGAGCCGCACC
>NZ_JAPZVR010000021.1:30743-71745 GCF_027622855.1 Glycomyces algeriensis
CGGCCGCCCGCCCCCCCCCCCCCCCGCGCCGCCCCCCCCCCCGGGGGGCGGGGCGCCCCCCCCCCCCCCCCCCCCCCCCCCGCCGCTCGCTCGAGGTTCCGCCGAAGCGAAACCGTCAGTGATTCCCAGCCGAGCGACAAGCTCGCCGTGGGGGACTAGACCCGGCGGCGCTCCGCATCAGCGCGCTCCTCGACACTGCGCTCCGCTTCGGCGCGTTCGTACTCGGGGCGGTCGTCGTTCACGTGCTCCCGCTGGGTACCGGGCGTGTTCCGGTCGGTGTCGCGGACGGGCGCCTCGCGGCGGGTGGCCGCGGCATCGCTGCGGCCGGGGCCGTCGTCCGCGTCGAGCAGGCGTCCGGCGTCCGTCGCGGTGGGGGCGTCGACCAGGAGGTCGTAGCTGTCGGCGCGGAGCTCGCTCACCGAGGAGAAGTCCCTCCGGCCGCCGGTCAGCGCATGCGCGACCAACCCCATGACCGCGCCCGCGAGCGCACCGAACAGCACGCCGTAGAAGGCGAGCAGCAGCCCGGCGATGAGCGGGTCGATCCAGTTGAACATGCCGAAGAGCCACCCGAGCACCGCGCCCAGCACCGCGCCGGTGACCGCGCCCTGGCCCGCGGCCCGCCAGATCGTCAAGCGGCCGGTGACCCGCTCGACGGAGCTGAGCCCGCGGCCCACGATCGCCGTGCGCTCCACCGGGAACCCGGCATCGGAGAGGTGATCGACTGCGCGCTCGGCGGCGGCGTAATCGGCATACGAGCCCACCAGCACCTGACCGGCGCCCGCGAACCCCTCGGTGTTTCCATCCTTCGCTCGACTCATTGCGCACTCCTTCGTCGCTTGTGGTCGCTGTATCCCTGGGCTTCCCCGACGCCGAACCGGGAAACCCCGCCGCAACGACGCACAAGCGGCAGGAGGCCCCCCGGCGGCCGGAACGGCGGCGAACGCGGCCCGGACTGCTTAACCCGCGCTGTTCTGGGCATCCTCCGGCCGCCAGGAAAGCCTGCGCCCGCGCGGGGCGCCCGGCATCCTGGGGATGAGGAGGTGCAGTGGCATGGACACGTTTCTTTCCGCTGACGATGCGGCCGCTTTCATCGGGCGGTGGGGCTTCACCACCGGCCCCTCCCGCCGCGTCGGCGTCGAACTCGAATGGCTCGTCGACCCCCGCGGCGACCTGGAGACCGGCTGGGACCTGCCCAACGGCGGCACCGTCAGCCGCGAGGCCGGCGGCCAGGCCGAGATGAGCTCCGCACCCGCCGACGACCTCGCCGCGTGCATCGCCTCCGCCGAGACCGACCAGGCCGCGCTCGAAGCGGCCCTCGCCACGCGCGGCCAGACCGTCCGCGGCGGCGGCTTCGACGGCGTCCGCAACCCGGTCCGCCACCTCGACGAACCGCGCTACCGGGCCATGGAGGCCTACTACGACCGCAAGGGGCCCTGGGGCCGCATGGTCATGTGCGGCACCGCATCCGTGCAGATCAACCTCGACGCGGGCGACGACGACGCCGAGCTGCGCCGCCGCTGGGACCTCGCGCACCGGCTCGGGCCGGTCCTGATCGCCGCGTTCGCGAACTCGCCCGAACTCGACGGGCGCCCCAGCGGCTGGAAGTCCACCCGCCAGGCCCTCTGGCACCAGCTGCCCGGATGGGGCGACCCGGTCTCCGAGGAAGGCGACCTGCGGCGCGACTTCGCGAAGTGGGTGCTCGACGCCGAGATGGTGTGCGCCCAATGCGAGCCGCCCCGCGAATGGGACGTCCCGCCCGGCATGACCCTGCGCGACTGGATCAGCAGCGGCCACGACGGCCGGCGCCCCACACGCGATGACGTCGAGTACCACATGAGCACGCTCTTCCCGCCCGTGCGGCCGCGCGGCTGGCTCGAGCTCCGCATGATCGACCAGCAGGACGGCGACGGCTGGATCGTCCCCGCGATCGTCGCCACCACGCTCATCGACGACCCCCGCGCCGCCACCGCCGCGTACGAGGCGACCGCAGCGCTGTGCGACGGCCGGCCGCAACCGCCGACATCGGTGTGGGAGCAGGCCGCGCGCAGCGGCCTCGCCGACCGGGGACTCCACGACGCGGCCCTCGCGTGCTTCGCGGCCTCGGCGGAGGCCCTCGAGCGCATGGCCGCCCCGCAGCGGCTGCGCTCGCGCCTCGCCGAATTCCGGAGCCGCTTCACCGACCCGGGCCGCTGCCCGGCCGACGACCGGCTCGAAGCCCTCCGCGGGACCACGCCGCAACCCCAGGAGGCGACCCTGTAGCGGCCGAGAAGCCACGGACAGGCCCGCCGCCTCGGGTCGGCCCTCACGCTCGGTGCACCGAGCGGACGGGGCGGCGGCATGCCGCACTTGTCGAGGCCGCCGCGACACCGCGGCGGCCTCGCTTCGTTCCAGTCACGAGATCGCTTGCAGGCGAGCCCTACGATGACGCCCATGTCAGTGAACGTGCATCTGTACCTCGACGTGAACGGCCTCGAATCCCCGGCGGAAGCCGACCGCCTCGGGACGGTCGTGAACCTCGTCCTGAAGGAACACGGCATCGACTCGTGGATGCGGGTGAGCGTCGTCCACGACCCGCCCTCCATCGCCGCCCGCAGCGAGCCCCACCCGATCATCGTCCGCGGCTTCGGCGAGTGGAGCAAGCAGTTCGAACGCGACGTCGAAACCGAGATCCACGCCCTCGCCCCCCAGGCCCGCATCGACCTCGACTGGGGCTACCCGGACGAGGAGTGACCCCCGCCCCGACGCACCGTACGAACGGCCCGGACCTGAGGGTCCGGGCCTCGCCTCACCCAGACTCCGGGTCTTCCGCCAGAAATCCAACGGCTTCATCCGTCCCATCACTGGAATAGATCATTCCGTTCTGATATGCTTATGTGAGTTCAGGAGCACCGGCTCCCGAACCAGCGAGAGGATGACGGCGATGGCCCAGCACGAGACGATCCAGCCCTTCACGATCGAGATCCCGCAGTCCGAGCTCGACTACCTCCACAACCGCCTCTCGCGAGCCCGCCGCGCCCAGGAGATCCCCGGCGCCGGCGATGAGTACGGCGTGAGCGGCACCCGCGTCGACAAGCTGACCGACTACTGGCTCCAGCGGTACGACTGGCGCGAGACCGAATCCCGACTCAACGGATACCCGCAGTTCGTCACCGAGATCGACGGCCAGCGCCTGCACTTCCTCCACATCGAGTCACCCGATCCCGCCGCGGTGCCGCTGCTGCTGATCCACGGCTGGCCCGGAACGATCATGGAGTTCGTCGACCTGATCGAGCCGCTCACCCGGCCGGGCGAAGGCCGCCCCGCGTTCCACCTGGTCATCCCCTCACTGCCGGGGTTCGGCTTCTCCGGCCCGACCACGGAGGCCGGCTGGGGCGCCGCCCGCACGGCGAAGGCGTTCGCGACGCTCATGGCGCGCCTCGGCTACGAGCGGTACGGCGCACACGGCAACGACGCCGGCGCCTTCATCGCCCCGGAACTGGGCAGGATCGACGGCGAGCACGTCATCGGCGTCCATGTCGACCAGATCTTCTCGTTCCCCTCGGGCGACCCGTCCGAGATGGAGGGCATGACCGAGGAGGAGATGGGTGCACTGCAGGTGCTGCAGTGGTTCTACGAGAACAAGAGCTCCTACGACCAGCTGCAATCCCAGCAGCCGCAGACGCTCGCCCACGCCCTGGCCGACTCGCCCCGAGGCCTCCTCGCCTGGATGGACCAGCTGCTGGGGGACGAGCTCGACGACCGGTTCGTCATCGACAACGTCATCATCCACTGGCTCAACGACACCATCGCCTCCTCGATGCGCTTCTACTTCGAGAACAAGCACCACCCGATCGACACCACGCCGGCCGACTTCCCGATCGCCAACTCCAGCTTCGCCGGCGACTTCCAATCCATCCGCCGCTTCGCCCAACGCGACTACACCAACATCACGCAATGGCGCACCCACGACGCCGGCGGCCACTACGCCGCCCACCAAGTCCCGGAGGTCCTAGCCGGCGACCTCCGCGACTTCTTCACCACACTGGGCTGATCGCGAATCCGTGCGATCGTGCCCTGATCAGGCGGGCCCTCAGTGACCCACATGCCGTGCCCGAGGGTCCTTGATGTTCCGCTGTCGCTTCTGACGCTTGGCAACCACTGCGGAGGTCGGCGCCTGTAGTTGGGTCGCTTGGGACGGCGTCCGCGCGGCTTCCGCGGTTGCGCCGACGGTGTCGCCGGGGCCCAGGTCCACATGGTGCATGCACCCGTGGACAACTCGCAAGGACATGGGCCGGAGTGGCAGCTCCGGCCCACTATCGCGTGACGTGCTTGCCTACCGGGTCCCGTCGAGCGTTCCCGCGGCGTCCAGGCCACCGTTGTAGAGCGTCTCCACCGACGAGATGTCGACGCGCTTGCCCCTGGGGCAGTAGCCGCGAATGGTCCGGCCGTCGGCCCTGTACCAGTAGCTGTAGCGGAAGTACGACTCGCTGGTGCAGCTGTACTTGACTCTGAACGCCCACAGGTTGATGTCGTCGGAGCCGGGCTCGTCGCAGCTCGCCCAGGCGTACATCTGTGAGGTGGGGTTGTCCCCGTTCCAGCCGGTGCCCGTTTCGCAGGGGATGCCCAGGATCCCAGCGTCCTCGGCGGATGTGACCGCGGCGTCGTCGACGGGCTGGGACGATGCCGCCGTGGCGGTGCCGAAGACGGCGAATCCCGTGAGCGCGAGTGTGAGCGCGGCAATGGTCGCCGAGGCGGTCCGTATGCGGCCCTTCAGGGTTTGGGACATTGGGATATCACTCCTTTTGCCGCGAACCGCCGTGAGCTGCACCGCCGGATTCGCGCTGGGGTCGTGGATGCCGTCGCGCATCCCCTCCAGGACAGTCTTCTCGCGGGCGACCCGTGTCACCAGGCGGAATCCCGGCGGGCGACCGGCGGGAATCCGGCGAGACCCGCTGCGAGGGCGACGAGCAGGGCGAACACAGTCGGCCCGAACGCAACCGGACCGGTAGATCGCGCACGATCGGCCTTGCCCAGGACCCGCCCCACGCACAAACCAGATGCGCGGCGAGACCTGGGCATGTCAGAGTCGGACCGCTCCCTCACTGAATGGAACCTGCGATGACCGACCTGAAGACGTTGACCCTGTGGCGCCCATGCGGTCCGGCCGAGCTTGCGCTGGTCCGCGAGTCCGGGTGGGCCGCTTGGCCTCCTCGCCTGCCCGATCAGCCGATCTTCTACCCCGTTCTCAACGAGGACTACGCGGTGAAGATCGCCCGAGACTGGAATGCGCCCCGAGACGGCGTCGGGTACGTGACCCGCTTCGAAGTCGACGGCGCCTTCGTCGAACGCTACCCGGTCCAGCAAGTCGGTGGCAGCACGATCCTCGAACTCTGGGTGCCCGCCGAAGACCTCGGCGACTTCAACCGCCACATCAACGGTCCCATCGAAGTCGTGGGGGAGTACCGTGCCGAAACTCCGTAAGACCAAGGGACGGGCAGCAGCTCAGTAGGAACCGTCTGCCGTTCAGCAGTTCATCGCCGGTGACTGGGACCGAATCCAGAAAGCGCCCTTGTTCGACGTCCGATCGCCGCCGATCTGGTGAGCCCGGAAAAACGAAGAAGCGGCCCGGATCCTTCGATCCGGGCCGCTCAAAATGCATCTGCAGGAGTGACAGGACTCGAACCTGCAACCCTCGGTTTTGGAGACCGATGCGCTACCAATTGCGCCACACTCCTTCACCCGTCCGGTTGCCCGGCCTGGCCGCAACTATCTTACGTGTCGCCTCCGGGCCGGTGCAACCGGGTTGGACCGGGTGTAACGAGTCTCGGCGATGGCTTGCCGAGGCGTGGATCCGCGCTGGTTAGGAGGCCGGGATGACGGAGCCGTCGGTCCAGGTCTCGAGGATGTACTGCTTCACCTCGTCGGACTGCAGGAGCTCGCCGAGCTTCTTGATGTCCTCGTTCTCAGCATTCGCGGACGTGGTGACCAGGTAGTTCGCGTACGGGTTGTTCTCGGCGGACTCGCTCGCGATGGCGTCCTCGGCCGGGCTCAGCTCGGCTTCGAGGGCGTAGTTGCCGTTGATGACGGCGGCGTCGACGTCCTCGAGGGTGCGGGGGAGCTGAGCGGCCTCGACGGCCACGAACTCCAGGTTGCGCGGGTTGTCGGCGATGTCGTCCTCGGTGGCGGTGGTGACTTCCACCCCGTCGGCGAGCGTGATCAGGCCGGCGTCCTGCAGCAGCGCCAGCGCGCGGCCGCCGTTGGACGGGTCGGCCGGGATCGCGATCTGGGCGCCGTCGGCGATGTCCTCGATCGAGGCGGCGGTGTTGGCGTACAGGGCCAGCGGCTCGATGTGGACCGGGGCGATCTCGACCAGGTCGGTGCCGTTCTTCGCGTTGTCCTCCTCCAGGTAAGGCAGGTGCTGGAAGAAGTTCGCATCGGTCGAGCCGTCGGCGGTCGACGGGTTGATCTGGAGGTAGTCGCTGAACTCCTCGATCTCGATCGTCAGCCCCGCCTCATCGGCCAGCTCGTCCTGCACGAACTGCAGGATCTGGGCGTGAGGGACGGAGGTCGCCGCGACGATGATCGTGCCGTTGGTCTCGGTGGCCTCCGAGCCGGCGTCATCGCCGCAGGCGGCCAAGGTCAAAGCGGCTGCGGTCGCTACGGACGCGCCCACGAGGGTACGACGATTGAACATGGTGTGGCTCCTAAGGAAGGTAGGGAAATAACTTCAGCGGCGGTCGAGGGTGCGGGCGCACCGGTCGCCGAGGATCTGGAAGAGCTGCACGAGCACGACGAGGATGACCAGCGGCCAGATCATGTACTCGGTCTCGAAACGCTGGTAGCCGTAGCGGTAGGCGAGGTCGCCGAGGCCGCCGCCGCCCACGATGCCCGCCATCGCGGAGTACGAGACGATCGCGACGAGCGTCACGGTGAAACCGCGGATCAGGCCCGGCGTGGCCTCGGGGAGCACGACGCGCCACACGAGCGCGGGAGTCCCCGCGCCCATCGAGCGGGCCGCCTCGATGAGACCCGGCTGGACTTCGAGGAGCGCGCCCTCGACGAGGCGCGCGAAGAACGGGATGGACGCCACGGCGAGCGGCACGATCGCCGCCTCCGTGCCGATGCTCGTCCCCGTGATGAGCCGGGTGAGCGGCACGACCGCGACCATGAGCAGCACGAACGGGGCGCTCCGGCCGATGTTCACGATCAGGCCGAGCGGCGCGTTCACCACCGCGATCGGCTTCGGGCCGGGCTTGGACGTGATGTACAGGATCGTGCCGAGCAGCAGCCCGCCCAGCATCGTCCACACGCCGGCGACCGCCACGATGTGCAGGGTCTCCCAGAACGCCTCGGTCAGCAGTTCGACGAGTCGGTCCGTCATCGGGCCACCTCCTCGCCGAGCAGGCGGGCCGCGAGGCGGCGGGCCTGACCCCCGAGGCGGGAGTCCGGGTCCGCGAGGAGTTCGGGAACGGCGCCGATCTCGACGAACCGGCCCGCTTCCATCACCGCGGCGCGGTGGCAGATGCGGGTGATCACTTCGAGTTCGTGCGTGATGAGCAGGATCGTCAGCCCCAGCTCGCGGTTGAGCCGCGAGAGGAGGTCGAGGATCTCGTCGGTCGTGTCGGTGTCGAGCGCGCTCGTGGCCTCATCGGAGAGCAGCACGGCCGGCGCCGTCGACAGTGCGCGGGCGATCGCCAGGCGCTGGCGCTGGCCGCCGGAGAGCTGCCCGGGGTAGGCCTTGGCCTTGTCGGAGAGGCCCACGAGGTCGAGGAGTTCGAGGGCGCGTTCGCGCCGCTCGGCGCGCGGCACGCCCCGGAACCGCAGCGGAAGGGCCACATTGGATGCCGCGTTGCGGTTCGACAGGAGGTTGAAGTGCTGGAAGATCATCGCGGTCTTGGACCGGGACGCCCGCAGCTCGCGACCGCGCAGGCCGGTGAGTTCGACGCCGTCGACCTCGACCGTGCCCGCGTCGGGCCTGGTGAGGAGGTTGACGGTGCGCAGGAGCGTCGACTTGCCCGCGCCGGAGCGGCCGAGGATGCCGAAGATCTCGCCGGGGGCGACGTCGAGGTCGACGCCGTCAAGGGCGGCCAGGTCGCCGAAGCGCTTGGTCACGCCGGACAGGCGGATACCGGGTCTTGGTTCCATGAGGAAGGAAGGTCGCTTTCGCTGGGGAGATCGCCGCTTCGGGGCGCGGCGGTGCAGGAGCCCTCAGCAGGCGCACATTCGGCAGCACGACGCGGCGGCGCGGTGGGCGTCGCTGAGGCGTTCGAGGTGCTCCGAGTTCATAGCCTAGAAGTCAAGCAGGAATTCGTGCCGAATCCAAGTCCTTGTGACGAAGGCCGCGCGGTCCCCGGCTCGGCCAAAGCGGCCGGCGGGCCGCAACATGACGGGGCCTGGACGCCGAGCTGAGATAGGGTTCGGCCATGACTGTTGCGACGATTCCCGCTCCGGCGTTCGCGATCGAGCGGTTCAAGCTCGGCAACGGGCTGCGGGTGGTCCTCGCGCCGGACCCCGGGGCACCGGTGGTCGGCGTGGCGGTGGTGTACGACGTGGGGATGCGCTCCGAGCCCGAGGGCCGGACCGGCTTCGCCCACCTGTTCGAGCACATGATGTTCCAGGGCTCGCACAACGTCGGCAAGGCCGAGCACATGCGGCACGTGCAGTCCGCCGGCGGGACCTTCAACGGCTCCACCCACATCGACTACACCGACTACTTCAACCTCCTGCCGTCCAACGGCCTCGAACTCGCGCTGTTCCTGGAGGCCGACCGCATGCGCGGTCCGGCGATCACCGAGGAGAACCTGGCGAACCAGGTCTCCGTGGTGAAGGAGGAGATCCGGGTCAACGTCCTCAACCGCCCCTACGGCGGCTTCCCGTGGATCAAGCTCCCGCCGGTCATGTTCGACACCTTCGCGAACTCGCACGACGGCTACGGCTCGTTCGTCGACCTCGACGCCGCCACGGTGGAGGACGCGCAGTCGTTCTTCAACGCCTACTACCCGGCCTCGAACGCGGTCCTCTCGGTCGCGGGCGACTTCGATCCCGCGCAGGCCCGCGAGCTGGTCGAGCGCCACTTCGGCAGCGTCGAGGCCCGCACCGCGCCGGCGCTCCCGTCGTTCGCGGAACCCGACCTCAGCACTGAACGCCGCGTCTCGTACACCGACGAGCGCGCGACCCTCCCGGCCGTAGCGGTCGCCTGGCGCGTACCGGACCCGGTCACCAAGCTCGACGACTTCCTGCCGTACGTGGTCCTGGGCGAGCTCCTCACCGACGGCGACGCCTCGCGCCTGGTCGAGCGGCTCATCCACACCGACCGCACCGCCACGGCCGTGGCCGCGCACACCACGTTCATGGCCGAGCCGTTCGCGTCCCGCGGGCCGACGGTGATGCTCGTGCAGGCGTTCCTGCCGCCGGGCAACGCCGTCGACACCGTGCTCGGCACGATCCAGGAGGAGCTCGCGCGCATCGCCGAAGGCGTCGACGAGGCCGAGCTCGACCGAGTCAAGGCCCGCGTCGCAGCCCAGCTGCTGCGCGGCGACGACTCGGTGATGGGCCGTTCGCGCCGCTTCGCGACCGCCGAGATCTTCCACGGCGACGCCGCGATGTCCACCCGCTTCCCCGTCCTGCTCGGCGAGGTCACCGCCGAGGCCGTCGCCCGAGCGGCGGCGGCGCTGACGCCGAACCGCCGAGCCGTTCTCGAAGTCATTCCTGGAGGAGCGCAGTGAGCAACGTCATTCCCGGTCTCGCGCCGGAAGTCCCGCTGTCCCTGCCGGTCCCGGTCGAGCGGACCCTCCCGAACGGGCTCCGGGTGCTGCTCACGCGCCGCCCGGGCGTCCCGCTCGCCGAGGTGCGCCTCTCGATCCCGGCCGCGCACGCCGACCTCGCCGCGGCCGACCTGCTCTCCGCGGCCCTGTTCTCCGGCACCGAGACCGCTTCGATGACCGAGATCGCCCAGCGCCTCCAAGGCGTCGGCGGCGCGCTCGGCGCCGGGGCCGACCCGGACCGGATCGCCGTGTCCGGCAACAGCCTCGCCACCGGCCTGCCCGAACTCCTGGAGGTCCTCGGCGACCTCCTCAAGGCCGCCGAGTACCCCGAGGGCCCGCTCTCGGTCGAGCGCTCGCGCATCATCGACGGCCTCTCGGTCGCCGAGCAGCAGCCGGACTTCCAGGTCAACCGCGTCCTCGACGCGCGCCTGTGGAGCGGCCACCCGTACGGGCACCAGCAGCCGACCGCCGCCGAGGTCGAGGCCGTCGAACGCGACGCGGTCCTCGCCCTGCACGCCTCGCGCGTGCACCCGGTCGGCGCGCGCCTGGTCATCGTGGGGGACATCGACACCGACGCGGCCTTCGCCGCCGTCGAGAAGGCCCTCGGAGACTGGAACGGCGCGGGCGAGCCGCGCCTCATGGAGCCGCTGCCAGTGCTCGTCCCGGGACCGCTCGTCCTGGTCGACCGGCCCGGCTCGGTCCAGTCCGCGATCCGCGTCGCCTACCCGGCCGTCGAGCGCACCCACGCCGACAACGCCGCGCAGCACCTCGCGAACATGGTCTTCGGCGGCTACTTCTCCTCGCGCCTGGTCATGAACCTGCGCGAGACCAAGGGCTACGGCTACTCGCCGCGCTCGCGCGTGGACCACTCGCCGGCCGGCTCGATCCAGCTCGCCGCCGTCGACGTCGCCACCGAGGTCACCGGCCCCGCGCTCGCCGAGGTCCGCGCCGAACTGCGCGGCATGGCCGAGCGACCGCCCGCCGCCGACGAACTCGACCTCGCCCGCCGCTACGCGCTCGGCTCCGTCAAGCTCGCCACCGCGACCCAGGCCGGCATCGCCAACTACATCTCCGTGCTCGCCGCCTCGGGCCTGCCGCTCTCTTGGCTCTCGGAGCACTCCGAGCGCATCCGCGAGGTCACGCCCGCCGACATCCAGCGGGTCGCGGCCGAGCGGCTCGACCCCGACCGCGCCGTCACGGTCGTGCTCGGCGACGGCGGGGAGATCCGCGAAGCACTCGACGCGTTCGGGGAGATCGAGACCGCATGAGCCACCCGCCCCTGGCGATCGACGTGCTCGACCGGTTCGGCGAGCACCGCGGCGACGACGAATGGCTCACCACCGCTTGGGAGCAGGCGCAGATCGTCGTCTGCGACCCGGTGAACGAGCGCATCGCGGCGGACGAGGACGGCCTGCACTACTTCGACGCGGCGACCGCGCCCGAAGGCCAGCGGATCTACCTCGGCGGCGACGGCCCGCCCGTGTTCACCGTCCTCGCCGACCTGCCCGACGGCCTCCCCGGCCGCTGGATCAGGCCCGACTGGGACCGCCGCGACCTCGCGATCGCCGTGCAGGCCATCGCGATCGGCCACTGGCACGCGACCTACCGGTTCCACCCGACCACCGGCGAGCCGCTCAGCGCCCGCCAGGCGGGCTGGGAGCTCGAAGCCGTGTCGGGCCGCCCGGTCTTCCCGCGCACCGACCCGGCCGTGATCGTCCTCATCGACGACGGCGCCGACCGCGTGCTGCTCGCCCAGCACCGCCGCTACTCCGGCACCCCGAAGACCGGGCCGGCCGCGGTGCCCAGCAAATTTACGTCTCCGCAAGCGTCGACGAGGGGTAACCGGTACGCGTGCATCGCGGGGTTCGTCGAGCCCGGCGAGTCCGCCGAGGCCGCCGTGCACCGCGAGGTGGGCGAGGAGATCGGCATCAAGATCGACCGGCTCGAGTACGTCTCGAGCCAGCCGTGGCCCTACCCGCGGTCGCTCATGCTCGGCTACCGCGCCACCGCCGACCCCGCGCAGCAGCTGCTCCTCCAGGCGGAGGAGATCACGGACGCGCGCTGGTTCACACGAGACGAGGTGCGGCAGATGTGGGTCGACACCGAGGACACGACGCCGAGCGCCGTGCGGATCTCCATCGCGCGCTTCCTGATCGACGGCTGGCTCGCCGCAGCATAAGACTTTCGTGACGGCCGCTTCGGCGGTCTCGTCCGGCACTCCCGCCTTGGCGGACACGGCGCGCTGCGCGGTGAACACCCCGGCGATCACGACGAACCCGCCGATGACCTGCGGCACCGTCAGCGCCTCGCCGAGCAGCGCCCACGCGGAGATCGAGGCCACCACGACCTCGGCGTACCCGATCCCGCCGGCGACGGGCGCCGTGATGAAGCGCAGCCCACTCAGGCCCAGCCCGTACGCGAGCGCCGTGCAGCCGATGAGCAGCAGCACGCTCGCCATCCCGGTCGTCTCGACGCCGCCGAGCGCGACCTGCGACGACAGCGCCGACCAGTCCAGCGCCCACGGAGCGGCGAAGGGCGCCAACGCGACCGCGCCGACGGCGAAGCCGACCGCGAGCAGCACCCGCACGTCCACCTTCGCGGTGAGCTTCTCGCCCGAGAGGAAGTACGTGGCCTGGCAGGCGGCCGCGGCCGAACCGGCGACCAGGCCCACCGCATCGAGCCGCAGGCCCGACCAGACCTCGACGACGATGCACAGGCCCGCGATGCTCAGGAGCGTCCCGATCACCGCGGCGCGCGGCAACACGGTGCGCCGCACGAACCGCACCCAGGCGACGACCACGATCGGGCCCATGAACTCCAGCAGGAGCGCGATGCCGACGGGCAGGCGCTCGACCGCGATGAAGTAGAAGGCCTGCACCGCGGCGATGGCGGTGAGGCCGAACAGGACCAGCCCGCCCCAGGGGAGGCGTTCGTCCTTGCCGCGCAGCCGCAGGAGCGGCACGACGGCGGCGGCGACCGCGATGAGGCCGACACCGCAGATGCGCAGCCACGTGACCTGGATCGGGGTGAGGCCGGCCTGGATCACGACCTTGCCGAAGGGGCCGCAGACGCCGAAGAACAGCGACGCGGCCAGAACGAGGGTGACGCCGAGGGCGGCGCGAGGTGACGACATGGGGGCTCCATTGCTCACGACAGTGCACACGAACGACAATGCACATGAAAAAAGGCCCGGGACGGATCCATCCCGGGCCTGAATGCTTAGCGACCACCCCTCGAAGTCGCTAAGCAAGCTTGACGAGTCAACTATAGGGCATCGTACCGGCTTTGTGTCCTAAACGTGACCATAGTCTCGGTATGTGGCACAGGTCAAGCGCTGATCTTCGCTTTCACCTGCGCGAGAGAGGGATTGGTGAGGGCGCTGCCGTCCTCGAACAGCACGGTCGGGACGGTCATGTTGCCGCCGTTGACCCCCATGACGAACGCCGCGGCCTCGGGGTCCTCCTCGATGTTGACCTCTTTGAAGAGCACACCCTCCCGGTCGAACGCCGACTTCAGCCGCTTGCAGTAACCGCACCAGGTGGTGCTGTACATGGTGATCATCGATCCTCCTTCGTCTATCGACACTAACGCGGTACCGCCCAGGGGCATTCCTTCCCGACGCAGATCATCGTGGCGGTCCTCACGTCCCGCGGGACGTGCGAGCCGAAAGCTTTCGACAGCGGCCCGCCAGTTCTTGTCGGACGCCTCTGGGACACTGGTCGGATGACCGCACGCGATCAGGCCATCGAACAACTCCTCACCGGACTCGACCCTGAACAGCGCGAGGCGGTGACCGCCCCGCCCGGGCCGGTCTGCATCCTCGCCGGCGCCGGCACCGGCAAGACCCGCGCCGTCACCCACCGCATCGCCTGGCGGGTCCTGCGCGGCGACATGCGCGGCCAGCACGTCACGGCCGTCACCTTCACCGCCCGCGCGGCCGGGGAGATGCGCGACCGCCTCCGCGGCCTCGGCGTCGCCGGCGTCAACGCCCGCACCTTCCACTCCGCGGCCCTGCGCCAGCTCCGCTACTTCGGCACCCGCCGCTTCGGCGGCCAGCTCCCCGAACTCGTCGACTCCACCCTCAAGTTCACCGCCATCGCCGCCGCCCGCGCCGGACTCCAGACCTCCCGCGCCAAGAACTTCGACCTCACCACCGAGATCGAATGGGCCGCCTCATCCCTCATCGGCCCCGACGACTACGTGAGCGCCATCGCCGCCCTCGGCCGCGACGCCCCCGCCGCCCCCGAGGACGTCGCCAAGGTCTACGCCGCCTACATCGAGGCCAAGCGCCGCGCCGGCGTCATGGACTTCGCCGACGTGCTCGCGTACACCGCCGACCTCATCACCGACCACGCCGCCACCGCCGACCAGATCCGCAGCCAGTACCGGTTCTTCGTCGTCGACGAGTACCAGGACGTCACCCCGCTCCAGCAGCGGCTGCTCGACGCCTGGGTCGGCGACCGCGACGACATCACCGTCGTGGGCGACGCCAGCCAGACCATCTACTCCTTCACCGGCGCCAGCTCCCGGAACCTCCTCGACTTCACCCGCCGGTACCGCAACGCCTCGCTCGTGCGCCTGGTGCGCGACTACCGCTCCACCCCGCAGGTGGTCGGCCTCGCCAACCAGATCATCGGCGAGTCCAAAGGGCGCGAAGCGAAGATGCGCCTCGAGCTCATCGGCCAGCGGCCCGACGGCCCCGCCGTCACCGCCGAGGTCTTCGCGGACGAGGCCGAGGAGGCGGACATGATCGCCCGCCGCTGCGCCAAGTTCATCGCAGACGGCCTGAGCCCGTCGGAGATCGCGGTCCTCTACCGCACCAACGCCCAGTCGCAGGCCTATGAAGAGGCGCTGGCCTCCTACGGCGTCCCCACGGTGATCACCGGCGCCGCGCGCTTCTTCGACCGGCCCGAGGTGCGCCAGGCCGTGGTCGCCCTGCGCTCGGCCGCCAAGACCGAGATCGGCGCGATGCCGCTGTCCGAGGCGGTGCCCGCCGCGCTCGAAGCGGTCGGCTGGCGCCCTGACGCCGCGCCTTCCGGTGGGGCGCAACGCGAAGCGTACGAAGCGGTCGCGGCGATCGCGGCCCTTTCTGAACAGTTCTTGGAGCACCACCGGGCGAATCCCGACGAGGAAGGCCCGGACCCGGACCTCGAGGCGTTCTGCGCCGAGCTCTCCCGGCGGGCCGCCGAGCAGCACGCGCCGGCCGTCGAGGGCGTCACCCTCGCGAGCCTCCACGCCGCCAAGGGCCTCGAGTGGGACGCGGTGTTCCTGGTCGGCCTGGCCGACGGCACGCTGCCGACCACCTTCGCCCGCACCGAGACCGCGCTGGAGGAGGAGCGCCGCCTGCTGTACGTCGGCATCACCCGCGCCCGCGAGCGCCTGCAGCTCTCCTACGGGCTCGCCCGCAACGCGGGCGGGCGCGAGCGGCGGCTCTGCCGCTTCCTCGCGCCGCTCGGCCTCGGCGGCTTCCCGCGCCCGACCGACCCCGGTGCGGCCGCGCCGAAACCGCGCGAGCGCAGGAAGGCCAAGGTCCTCGACTGCTCCGGCTGCGGCAAGCCGCTCACCGACGCGCGCGACCGCAAGCTGGGGCATTGCGACGATTGTCCCGCCACTATGGACGAGGGCTTGTTCGAGCGGCTGCGCGAATGGCGGGTCAGCGTGGCCAAGCAGGACGGTAAACCCGCCTTCACGGTCTTCACGGATGTGACGTTGATCGCTATCGCCGAGCGGTGTCCGGGATCCGACAGCGAGCTCGCCTCCCTCCACGGCATCGGAAAGTCCAAACTCGACAAATACGGTCCGGCGGTGTTGCACCTGGTCAACGGCGGAGAGGTGACGGAGGCCATCGAGATGTGCAACAGCGAGTCCTGAGCGGTACTTGACCGGTAAATCTCACGGCAAAAACTTTCTCGCGAGACTCGCAGAAAAAGACGTTGCGCTCCCGCGCGAGACGGGCGTAGCGTTGCTCGAGCCAGGTGAGGTGTGCGCCTCAAGGCGGAATACGGCAAAGCTTGCGAGCCGTCACCGCGCCCGGCGACTAGGAGATGAAGACACCATGTTGACCACGAAACCCGAAGGGAGGGGACAGACGATGAAGCTGCTCAACGAAACCCAGAGCACGACGCCGCTCGGCGTGGCGTTCGCAGCCGACGTCTATCGGCACATCGCGCCCGTCTCCGCCCCGGTTCGTGGCACCACTCTGCCCGGCGCCGTCCAGATCACGACGCTGAGCACCGTGAAGACCATCGACAACACCGATATGGGCGCTGACGTTGCGCTCGGACGTGGCCGTGCATTCGCGGGCCTCGGTTGGCAGCCGGTCAACGGCTCCGAGAAGCGTCACGGCGCCACCCGCGGGAGACCGCCTCGAGATCATCGAAAGGGCTTACAGCTAAGCCCGCTCGGAACTCTCGAGGCCGCGAATCCCGCCCCAGGGATCGCGGCCTTTTTGTATGGCTGAAACGCACGTCGGGAGACGTCTGCGGATCAATCGACGAGGTCGCGGCCCGCCAGTAGAAGACAGACGAGACAGATTGCGAAGCAATTGAGTCCTCAGACAGCACTGATGCGACCGAACGTCGAGAAGACCATCGAGATGAGAGAGGAGACCGAGTTCATGACCGACACCCTCATCGGACCCGAGCTGCGAGACCAGGCCCGCGAGACCGGCGGCGACCTGGCCTGCCGCGAGTACGACGCGGACCTGTGGTTCTCGGAGCAGCCCACCGAACTGGAGTTCGCCAAGTCCCTGTGCACCGACTGCCCGGTGCGGCTGGCCTGCCTGGCCGGCGCGCTCGAGCGCCACGAGCCCTGGGGCGTGTGGGGCGGCGAGATCTTCGAGAAGGGGAACGTCGTGGCCCGCAAGCGGCCCCGCGGCCGGCCCCGCAAGGACGCCGCGCTCATCGAGCAGGCCGCCCAGGCGGAGCTCGCCCAGCGGACCCGGGAACTCGCGCTCGCGGGGGTGACGGTGTCATGACGGTCGACTACCTGAGCCGCCATCTCAAGAAGGATGTCGGCGCGCCGGAACTCGAAGTCCTCCTGAACGCGGAGATCGAAGCGGTCCGGCCGCTGACCGAGACGGGCTCGCTGTTCAGCGGGGTCGGACGACTCCGGATGCGGAGCCTGTGGAAGGAAGCCGGCTACGCCCGGACGCCGCGACACACCGGACGGCACCGCCGCCGGGGCCGACTTTGACGACGCACTAACCGCGTTGGCTGAAGGGGTCCATCCCTGAGAGGGGATGGGCCCCTTTTGTTGTGCCCAGGATTGTGCTCAGGGTTGTGCCCAGGGTTGCGACCGGGAGTGTCTGGGAGGGTCTGTGCAATTCGGACATGTGGAGGCACCCCCGAATCCATGGTCTCGCAGGGGTGCGACACCAAGTGGAGATGCGAGGCATGCTCATTCGTGACGGCCCCTGAACCAAGGGTGTCTCGCGGGTACGACAACGTGCGCGTATGCGAGCGGTGCTCAGCGGTTGGGGTCGGTGCCTTCCGGGTCCGCGAAGCCGGGGAGCCACTCCTCGAGGATCGAGCGCCACTTCGCGGTCGCGCCGAGCTGGCAGAGAACCCCGATCGAGCCCATGGTCACGCGGTGGATCAACAGGTACGCGGGCGGGAAGCTCATCTGCTTGTTCAGCTTCGCCGTCTCGGAACCCTGCCCGGTCAGCCGGGTGCTCTCCTTGCGCAGCCACTCGCGCGAGAACTGGAACTCCTCGCCCGCGATCGGCTCGAGCATCGGCTGGAGCAGTTCGAGCATCGCCTTCGCGTCGATGTCCAGGCCCGGCGGGACGAAGCCCTCGCCGCGCAGCCCGGCGACCACGTCGTCGGCCTTCCCGTCGAGGGTGAGCCGCGTCAACCGCCCGACCTGCACCGGCATGCCGCCGGGCATGCGAGCCGCCGCGCCGAAGTCGTAGACCACGAGTCGACCGTCCTCGCCTATCGCGAAGTTCCCCGGGTGCGGGTCGGCGTGCAGGAGCCCGGCGCGCTTGGGCGCCGAGAAGTGCAGGGTCGCCAACCGCAGGCCGGCCGCGTCCCGCTCCTCCTGCGTGCCCTCGGTGATGACCTCGGACAGCGGGCGTCCGGCGATCCACTCGGTCACCAGCACTTCGCCGCTCGCGTGCACCACTTGCGGCACCACGATGAGCGGGTCGTCCAGGAACGCCTCGGCGAACTGCCGCTGGGTGGCCGCCTCCAGCTCGTAGTCGAGCTCTTCGAGGAGCCGCTCCCGCAGCTCCACGGTGATCTTCTTGACGTCGAAGTTCGGTTGCAGCACTTTGAACATGGGGGCCATGCGCGAGAGGTGGCGCAGGTCGGAGCGGAGCGCGTCGCCCGCACCCGGGTACTGGATCTTGACGGCGACCTGGCGGCCGTCGTGCCACACCGCGCGGTGGACCTGCCCGATGCTCGCGGCCGCGGCCGGCGCGTCGTCGAACTCGTCGAAGCGGTCGCGCCAGTCGGCGCCCATCTGCCGTTCGAGCACCCCGTGGACGCTGGCCACCGGCAGCGGGGGAGCGGCGTTCTGGAGTTTCGTCAGCGCCTGGCGGTACGGCGCGGCCAGGTGTTCGGGCAGGGCCGCCTCGAAGATCGACAGGGCCTGGCCGAGCTTCATCGCCCCGCCCTTGAGCTGCCCGAGCACGCTGAACACGTGCTCGGCGGTACGCCGCTGCGCCTGCTCGCTCAGGATCTCGTCGGCCAGCCCGGTCACCCGCTTGCCCAGGCCCAAGGTCGCCCGGCCCGCCAGCCCCAGGGGCAGCGAGGCGAGTTTCATTCCCCGTACGATCGCCCGGCGCGGGAGGTCGTCACCCGAATGGGCCGGTCCATGCCTGTCGCTCACGTTCCCAATGCTCTCACGGCGAAGCGGCAGTTGGCGACGGCACAGGCACGCCATGTCGCCGCGTCTCGGCTCCCGCCCGGCGTCCCTGTAACGGCCCAGGCGTCCCTTACGCCTGCCGGCCCGGAGCTGCATGCCATCCACCGGGTACTGCAGCAACGTCACCTCTCGGGTGCTGCGCCAAGGTCACCCTCTCGGGTGCTGTGCTGACGTCACCCTCTCGGGTGAAGCGGCGAGGCGGGGCTTACAGGCGTGAAATCTGTGGCATTCTGAGGCCGAACGATCGCACAGAGTGATCGTGGCAACAGGGTCTGCATCACAGACTCGCGCACAACAGGGGGAAACCAGTGGCTCAAGCGACGAAGACCTACACCGGATACTGCGTCAAGTGCCGCGAGAAGCGTGACTTCGAGGGCACCGTGGTCGTCTCCGACTCGGGCCGCCGGATGGCGAAGGGCACCTGCCCGGTGTGCGGCACCAAGATGAACCGGATTCTCGGCAAGGAATCGTGACCTCGGGGCCGGACGGCCCCACCCCCTCGTCTGATCCCATTCTGCGGGAAATCGGCGAGGGGATTTTCTTGGCATTTCACTGCTCTCACCGCAATCGCGACATCCGCGTTATGCGATTGTCACCCCCCGGGTTTAGTGTGCGTTCATGGCGCGCAAAGTGCATCCCCCCGTTGAAGTGCGGCGCTCTCCCCGACGCCGGGCAACCGTAGCGGCCTACGAAGAACGTGGCCGCGTGGTCGTCATGATCCCTGACGCCTTCTCCGAGACGGAGGAGCAGGAGTGGATCGACCACATGCTCGCAAGGCTGCGGAAGCGAGAGGCCCGTGACGGCCGCGCGTCCGACACCGCCCTGCGAGACCGAGCCGTCAGGCTCGCCCGCCGGTACTACCCCGAGCACCCCGAATGCGCCGCCCCCAGGAGCGTTCGATGGGTCGACAACCAGCAGCGCCGGTGGGGTTCGTGCACCCCCTCGGACGGCACGATCCGCATCTCCCGGCGGATCATGATGATGCCCTCATGGGTGATCGACTACGTCCTGCTCCATGAACTCGCGCACTTGGTCCACCCCGACCACTCGCGCCCGTTCTGGGACATGGTGGCCCGCTACTCCAAGGCCGAGCGGGCCCGCGGCTACCTCGAGGGCATCGCGGACGCCGAGGCGAGCGACCCGCGGTAGGCGCGAGCCGGCGCCGTGCCGGGGCTACTTCTCGCCGGGCTCCTCGTCGTCCTCGTCCTTCGGGTCGTTGACCGCGAGCTGGTCGAACATCGACATGTCGAGGTCCTCGAGCGCCTCGGAGACCGTCGCGAACCCCTCGGGGTGCTCCAGGTCGCCCGCGCTCGGCATGAGGTCGGGGTGCGCCCAGACCGCCTCGCGGCCCTCGATGCCGCGCGCCTCGGTGAGCGAGTGCCACAGCCGGGTCGCCGCCCGCACCTTCGCCGGGTCGAGCTCGAGCCCGACCAGCGCCTCGAACGTCTGTTCGGCGGGCCCGCCGGTGGCCCGGCGCCGCCGTGCGGCCTCCATGAGCCGGTCGATCGTCGGCAGCCGGTCGCCCACGGCCTCGGCCACGACCGTGTTCACCCAGCCGGCGATGAGCGCCAGCGTCGTGCCCAGGCGCGACAGGGCGGCCTTCTGCTGCTCGGTGTCCTCGGTCTTGAAGACCTCGCTCAGGTCGAGGGTCGCCGCGGCCTCGGGGTCCATCGGGTCCATGCCCGACATGGCCTCTTCGATCGCGGACTCGTCGATGCGGATCTCCCGCGCGTACGCCTCCAGCGCCCCCAGCAGGTGCGCGCGCAGCCACGGCGCGTGCGTGAACAGCCGGTGCGTCGCGGCTTCGCGCAACGCCACGTACAGCCGCACCTCTTCGACCGGCAGCTCCAGGCCCTCGGCGTAAGCGGCGAGGTTCCCCGGCAGCAGCGCGGCCACGCCCGTCTTGCCCAGCGGCAGGCCGACCTCGGAAGAGGACAGCACCTCCCCGGCGAGCTTGGCGAGCGCCTGGCCCATCTGCGCCCCGAACAGGGCCGAGCCGACGCCCTTCATGACGTCGGCCATGGGGCCGAGCATCCCGGCCATCTCCTCGGGCACGAGCGTCTGCATCGCCTCGCCCATCTGGGCGGCGAGCGGCTCGGCGAGCTGCTTCCAGGAGTTCTCGGTCTGCGCGATCCACTGCTTGCGGGTCCACGCGTCAGTGGCCGTGACGCCCGAGGGCCAGTTCACGGCCGAGTCGAGCCAGAGGTCGGCGAGGCGCACGGCCTCGGCGACCTGCGCCTGCTCGGCGGGGCCGACGGTGTTCTCGGCCTTCAGCTCGGACTCGGCGAGCTGCTTGGCCAGCTGCCAGTTGACCGGACCGGAGGACAGCGACTGCGCCATCATCTGCTGCAGCTGCTGCATCATCTGCTGCACCCGCGGGTCGTTCGGGTCGGGCAGATCGCCGCCCAGGTTGCCGAAGCCGAAAGGAATGTCGGAGCCCATGGGCCAACCGTACGTCAGAGTAGGGGTCCCGGGCCACGGCCCGCCGAACTGAAGCGCCCTGTTCGCTGCGGGCCGAACGCGCCTGTGGGCTAGGGCATGTAGGCTTCCGCGCATGCGAAGGCGAGGAATCACCGTCCTGTTGGGTGCGGTCCTGGTGGCCGTGCTGACCTGGCAGGCCCTGATGATGGACGTCGCCTACGTGGTCTTCAGCGACGGTCCCACCGAGGACGTCCTCGGCGCCGGCGAGGTCGACGGCGTCGAGCACCAGATCATCACGGCCGACACCGAATACCCCTCCGAGGGGCAGCTGCGCCTCACCACGGTGCGCGTCAAGCAGTCGGTGACCCTCGTTCAGGCCCTGCGCTACTGGACGTCCAATGAGTACGCGATCGTCCCGCGCGACCTGGTCTACCCTCCCGGCGAGTCCGAGGAGGAGATCGCCGAGGAGCAGGAGGCCGACTGGGCCGAGTCCCAGTCGAACGCCGAGCAGGCCGCCCTCGGGTACCTGGGCGAGCCCGCCGTCATCGAGGTCGTGGCCGACTCCGGGGGCCTGCTCGCCGGTGACGTCATCACCGCCGTCGACGGCACCGCCGTCACCTCGCTCCAAGGGCTCGCCGATTACGCCGAGAGCGAAACCACGGTGACCGTCACGCGCGCCGGAGCAAGCGTCGAAGTCCCCGGAGTGACGCTCGGCGACGCCGATCTGCAGTCCACGCACGACGATCCGTACGGCATCGAGATCGACACCGAGGCCCTCGACATCGGCGGCCCCTCGGCCGGCCTGATCTTCGCGCTCGGCATCGTCGACCGGGTCACCGAGGGCGATCTGACCGACGGGAAGGTCGTCGCCGGCACCGGCGAGATCGACCCCGAAGGGAACGTCGGCGGCATCGGCGGCATCCAGCAGAAGATCCACGGAGCGGACGAAGCCGGCGCCGAAGTCTTCCTCTCACCGGCTTCGAACTGTTCGGACGCCGTCACCGTCGCCCCCGAAGACATGACTATTGTCAGAGTCGAGACGCTCGCAGACGCGGTCTCGGCGCTCGAGTCCCTAGCGGCCGGCGGAGAAGTCACCACCTGCTGACCTGCCAGTCCACGGCTCGCAAGCATCACGAGCCTGCACCGCAAGACGTGAAGGAGTTGCTGCAGTGGCGAACCGGACGCCCACCCCCCCACGGATGAGCCGACGAGGACGCTACGTCCTGATACTCCTGGTGGGGGCGATAGTCCTCTTGTCGGTACTGGGCTGGATCGTCGGCCTGCGCACCGACTACCTCTGGTACGACTCGGTCGGCTACACCGCCGTGTTCTCCACCATGATGTGGACCCGCCTGGGGCTCTTCGGGGTCTTCACCCTGGCGATGGCCGCCTGGTGCGGCCTCAACCTCTACCTCGCCTTCAGGTTCCGCCCCGACACCTGGCCCGCCACGAGCGAGCAGGAGGGCCTGGAACGGTACCGCGAGCTCATCTCCCCCAAGGCCGGCTGGTGGATCGGCGGCGTCGCCGTCATCGTCGGCATCTTCGCCGGCATGTCCGCGCAGAGCCGCTGGGAGACCTGGCTGCTGTTCCGCCAGGGCGGCAGCTTCGGCGAGTCCGACCCCGTCCTGCACATGGACGCCGGCTTCTACGTCTTCGAACTCCCGTTCTGGCAGTTCCTCATCGGCTTCGGCTTCGCCGCGGTCGTCGTCGGCATCCTCGCCTCCCTCAGCGCCTACTACCTGTACGGCGCCCTCCGGTTCTCCGGCACCGGCGACCGCATGACCAACGTCGCCCGCATCCACCTCTCGGTGCTCGTGGCGCTCTTCCTGGGGCTCAAGGCCGTCGCCTACTGGTTCGACCGCTACGACTTCACCACCCAGGACAACCAGGTCACCGGCATCGTCGGCGGCGGCTACACCGAGATGACCGCCCTCATGAACGCCAAAGAGGCGCTCATCTGGGTCTCCCTCATCGCGGCCGTCGTCATCCTCGTCTTCTCCTGGGGCTTCACAAGATCACTTGCTCTTCCCGCCGCGGCCCTCGGCCTCGTCGTGGTCACCGCGATCGCCGCCGGCGGCATCTACCCCGCCGTCGTCCGCAACTTCCAGGTCGAGCCCAACCGCCCCCAGCGCGAAGGCCCCTACGCCCAGCACACCATCGACGGCACCCGGTACGCGTACGGCATGGAGGACCTGGAGACCACCACCTACCCGGTCGCCTCCCAGCCCAACGCCGAGTCCATGGCCGCCGACCAGTCCACGGTCCCGTTCGTGCGCCTCATCGACCCGTTCGTCGTCTCCGACGCGTTCACCCAGGCGCAGCAGCCGCGCAGCTTCTACGACTTCAACGAGAAGCTCGACATCGACCGCTACACCTACACCGACGAGAACGGCGAAGAGGTCACCCAGGACTTCGTCGTGGGCCTGCGCGAACTCAACCCCGGCCAGCTCGCCGACGAGCAGCAGGACTGGACCGTCGCCCACACCGTCTACACGCACGGCTGGGGCTTCGTCTCCGCGTCGACCACCGAGAGCGACTCGGGCGCGCCCTGCTTCACCTCGGGCGTCCTCTCCGACGACCCCGGCAACTGCCAGATCGGCAACGACATCATCGACGTCGAGAAGCCCCAGATCTACTACGGGCTCTTGAACAACGAGTACGCGATCGTCGGCGTCCCCGACAACGAGACGCCGCGCGAGTACGACCGGCCGATCGACGTCGCGGTCGCCGACGAGGACTCCTCTGAAGAGGACGCCGAGGAGATCGGCGCCGACCGGTACACCACCTTCGAAGGCGACGGCGGCATCGACATCGGCTCCGTCGGCCGCCGGCTCCTCTACGCCTGGGAGTTCCAGGAGCCCCGCTTCCTGCTCTCCGACCAGATCAACGACGAGTCGCAGCTGCTCTACAACCGCAACGTGCGCGACCGCGTCCAGCAGGTCGCTCCGTTCCTCACCGTCGAGGCCGACCCGTACCCGGCCGTCGTCGACGGCGAGATCGTCTGGATCGTCGACGGCTACACGACGACCAACGACTTCCCCTACTCCGACCGGGTCAACCTCGCCGAGGCCACGAACGACACCTACTCCGGCCAGGGCGTCGCGAACCAGCCCTCCGAGGAGATCAACTACATCCGCTCCTCGGTCAAGGCCGTCGTGAACGCCTACGACGGCTCCGTCGAGCTCTACGAGTTCGACGACGAGGACCCGATCCTCAAGGCCTGGAACGAGATCTACGGCGGCGACCTCGTCACCCCGAAGGAGGAGACCCCCGAGTCCCTCGAGGCGCACTTCCGCTACCCGCAGGACCTGTTCAAGATCCAGCGCAACCTGCTCCAGCGCTACCACGTCGACGAGTCCCGCACCTTCATCGAGGGCAGCGAGGCCTGGGCGACCCCCGAGGACCCGTCGCAGCAGTCGCCGGTCATCCAGCCGGCCTACTACGTGTACGCGACCTACCCGGAGCAGACGCAGCCGTACTTCCAGCTCACCAGCACCTTCACGCCGAGGAACCGCGAGAACGCGCTGGCGAGCCTCATGTCGGGCTACTACGACGAGAACGGCGATCCGAAGCTCCAGATCTACGACGTCGTCGGCGGCGACGATCAATCGGTGCGGCAGATACACCAGATCATCACGTCCACATCGGAGGTGGTGACGACGCTCAGGGACGCCACGCAGGCCGGCACCACGGTCGAGTGGGGCAACCTGCTCGCGCTGCCGGTCGGCGACGGCATCCTGTACCTCGAGCCGATGTACCTGCGACGGCAGGCGGGCGGCCAGGGCGAGGACCTGCCTCGATTGACGAACGTCGCGATCAGCTACGGCGGCTACGTCGGCTTCGCGCCGACGTTCGAAGAGGCCGTGGCGATGGTGGTCGAGAAGTACGTGTCCGGCGCGCCGAGCGAGGCCGAGCAGAACGAGGGCGAGACGGACGGCGGCGAGGAGCCGACCGAGACGCCGTCGGAGACCCCGAGCGAGACGCCTTCGACCGAGGCGCCACCGGCCGACCCGCCGGAAGTCGAGGCCGCCATCACCAGCGTCCTCGAGGCGCAGGCGGCGTACGAGGAGGCGCAGGCCTCCGGCTCGAACGAGCAGGAGGGCGCGGCCCTGGACGCACTGCTCGCGGCACTCGACGAGCTCGAGGCCGCCAGAGCGGCGGCGGGCCAGTAACGGCCTGCGACTGAAGCGAGCAGCGCCCGGCGACCACAAGGTCGCCGGGCGCTTTCGCGTCTGCAGGCTGCCGAAGCGATGCTGCCGCCGCTGGCCGCTGGCCGCTGGCCGCTGGCCGCTATCGGCTGAAGGCTGCCGCGTGCTCGACCGCCCACTCCCGGTACGTCAGTGCGGGGCGTCCGAGCAGGCGTTCGACGGTGTCGGTGTGCGGCCCGGCCTCGCGGGCGAAGTCGGCGAGCGAGCCGAGCAGGCGCGCGGGGATCTCCGCGGGCAGGCCTTGGGCGAGCATCGCGGCCCGCACCTGCTCGGGTGGGAGCTCGACATACGCGAGGTCGCGGCCGAGCGCCTCGCCGAGCAACTGCGCCTTCCGGGTCTGCGTCAGCGATTCAGGGCCGGTGATGACATAGGACCGGCCCTCGTGCCCGATCTCCGTGAGGGTCTTGACCGCCACGGCGGCGATGTCGCGCTCGTGGATCGTGGACGAGGCCGCGTTCGCGTAGGCGCCGCGCACCGAGCCGCTGGGGACCTGCGGCGCCCAGGCGAGCGTGTTCGTCGCGAAGTCGGTGCAGCGCAGGTGCGTCCAGGCCAGACCGGAGTCCTCGGCCGCGCGCTCGGCGGCCTTGAACCCTTCGGCGAACCGCGGTTCGCCCGCGGGGTGGGCCACGGTGGCAGAGGAGATCACGGCCACCCGCCGCACGCCTTGGGCTGCGGCGGACTTCAGCAGGTTCGCGGCCTCCGCCCCGGCCGCACGCGGGCTGAGCAGGACGCCATCGACGCCTTCCCAATAGGCGTCGAGCGAGCCGGGCGCGGACGGGTCCGCGCCGATGACGCGCACGCCCTCCGGGAACCGCGCGGCCCCGGGGTCGCGGGTGACGGCGGCGACGTCGTGACCGGCCTCGTTGAGCAGGGTGATGGCGGAGCGGCCGACCGGGCCGGTGGCGCCGATGACGATGATCATGGGGGAGTTCCCTTCGCGTCGAACTGTGTCGACTCCTAGAGCGCTCCCCGGCCGAGTTGGTGACAGGACCCCGCTGTGAACCCGGTCGCAGCCGCGACACCTCGACCGGCGGGTCGCGGCCAGTCGGCCGGGACCGTCGCGCAAGTCGTCGGTGATCGCGGCCGGGGCCGCCGCATGCGCTGATCGCCGACATGACGCGATCCCGACTGTCGCACCCAGCCCTCACCTCGGCAGCGTCATCGCCCCAAAACGCCGTCTCGAGCGCGGCACCAGCGGCGGCGACTCGTCCGCATTCCGCCACCGTCCTCGCCGTCGGGCAGCTCCGCAAGCGGGCTGCCGACTCGGCCGGCGCAATGCGGCCGGGGAACCTGCTCCTCACACTGCACGCGCAGCCCGCCCGCCGGGCGAGGCACCGCTCTCGGCGCTCGCCGAACCGCCGGTGAGCCTTACTGCTCCTCTGCGGGGGCTTCCGTCTCGCCGGTCTCGGGCTTGCACCCTTCCGCGTCCGCGGCGCGCTTCACGGTCAGCTGCACCGTCGAGCCCGGGTCGACTTCGCTTCCGGCGCTGGGGGACTGGCGCACCACGCCGCAGCGGGCCTCGCCTTCGCCCTCGTAGTCCACGGCCGGGGTGAGGCCGGACTCCTCGATGCGCATGCGGGCGTCGGACTCGGTCTGCGTGACCACGTTCGGCACGGCGGTCGTCGCGGGCGGCGGCGGTGACGAGCTCTCGGCGGCGCTCGGCGTGCCGCTCGGCGTCAGCGAGGGCCCGGCCGAGGCCGTCCCCGCCACAGGCTCGGAAGCCCCTGCGTCCGAGGCGGTCTCGCTCGGGTCGGCCGAAGGCGAATCGCCCTCGTCGTAGCCGTCCTCGTCCCAGTCGCCGCCGTCGCCGTCCTGGCCTTGGACCTCGGCGCCGTCGAGGCCGGTCTCGCCGCTCGGCAGGGCGCCGCCCCGGTCAGGCTCGTTCCACGGCAGCGTGATCGCGATGGCGCTGATGGCCGCCACGGCCGCGAGTGTGGCGGCGAGCGAGACCCACAGGCCGCGCCGCCGCGGGCGGTCGCGCGGGCTCTCGGCGGCGGGTACCGGGGCCGGGCCGGTCGGCCCGGTGCGCGGGGCCGCCGCGTGCGCCCCGGTGTGCGAGCCGGTGAACGGCGGCAGCGTGTGCCCGTCCGTGTGCGGCGGCGGTGAGGACAGGTGGGGTTCGCGCGGCGGCGACTGCGGCACGGCGCGCGAGACCGGTTGCAGCCCGGTCTGGTACGAGCGGAGGCCGGTGTCGCCCTCCAAGGTCGGGCGCCGATGCGCACCCGAAGGCGGGCCCACGACGCCGGATCCGGTGCCCGTGCCGATCGCCGCCCGCGCGGGCTGCACGCGGGTCCGGGCCAGGGCGGGTGCGCGGCCGCCGAGCATCGCGGCGCGCACCTCGTTGCAGGCCTCGGCCAGCTCCGCGGCGTCGGTCCAGCGCGCCGCGGGGTCCTTCTGGAGCGAGCGCCGCACGATCTCGGCGATCTCGTACGGGATTTCGGCGGGCAGCGGCGGCGGGGCGTTGCGCAGGTGGGCCGAGAGCACCCCGAGCGGGGTGTCGGCTTTGAACGGCGGCGATCCGGCCAGGCACTGGTGGGCGACGACGCCGAGCGAGTACAGGTCCGAAGCGGCCGTGAGGTTCTCGCCCGCGGCCTGCTCGGGGGACATGTACGTGACGGTGCCGAGCACGACGCCGGTGGTGGTGAGGGTCAGGTTGTGGCTGACGCGGGCGATCCCGAAGTCCACCAGGACCACCGAGCCGTCCGCGCGCACGAGGATGTTCCCGGGCTTGATGTCGCGGTGGACGATCCCGGCGGAGTGGGCCACGTGCAGGGCCTCGGCCACGCCGCCGATGACGCGCAGCGAGTCGGCCGGGCTGAGCTTGCCCCAGAGGCCGAGCAGCCGCGAGAGCGGCTTGCCGTCCACGTACTCCATGATCAGGTACGCGAGCTGGGCGTCCTCGTCCTCGATCTCGCCGTAGTCGTAGACCTCGACGACCCCGGGCCCCTGCATCACGGCGATGGCCCGGGCCTCGCGGCGGAAGCGCTCGCGGAAGCCCCGGTCGTCGACGAGGTCGGCGAGGAGGACCTTGACGGCGACGGTGCGCCAGAGGGTGGTGTCGACGCCCTCCCAGACGTCGCCCATGCCGCCGCCGCCGATCCGGCGCTCGAGCCGGTACCGCCCGTCCAGGACCACGCCTGCCTTGAGGTTGCGAGTGCTCAGCATCCGGCGGCTTTCCCCTTCTCGGCGAAGCTCGCAAGCCGCGGTTTCGCAGCCTTGGCGAAGCTCGCGAGCTGTGGATCCGCAGCTTTGGCGAAGCTTGCGAGCCATCATCTCTGCCCGGTGTCGGACCAGTTCTGAGGGTCTAACGAACGGCGGGGGCTGAGGCTACGCGCTGGATGGGGCGAACTTCGGCTCGATCGAAGGATTTTCGGCGCCGCGTCCGCCCGCGGCGCCGGCAGCTAGGACTTCGCCGCGGCGACGACGGCGCCGATGGGACGGACCGGGGTCGCGGGACCGGGCTCGGGCAGTGAACGGGGAGCGGTCGGGCCGCCGACGGCCTGGCCGAGCTGGCCGTCCCAGCACGCCCACGAGTGGCACGGCCAGGACTGGCTGCAGTGCCCGCACACGGGGTGCCTGGCGCTGCGCTGATCGAGGGCGGGGGTGTGGCGTTTCCACCAGCGCGCCTGCACGCGCCAGAGGCTCGGCACCAGCACTTCGCTGGGCGGCTCATCCGGCGGGGGGTTGTCGAGTGTGTACGGGCTTCGCAACGCGGGCTGCCTTTCCGGTCTTTCGATGGGCTGGAATCGCTTGTGGCCCTTGGTTTCTGGGCGTTCGACTCCGGTATGACCTGGTCGATGCCGAGTCGCGGTGTCGAATCGGTACAGTCGAGGGGAGGCGGATAGCCCCTCCGTACAGTAGAATTGCACATGCAGAATTTGGATGCAAGAGGTATAACCGGATCGGGTGGCGATTCCTCCCGCCCCGCGGCCGCGCAGGCGAGACCCGGACGATCGGTCTCGGCGACGCCGGCGGGCCGCACTTGAGAACAGCTGACGTTACCCGGTGAGCGGCCCAGAAGTCCCCCACCACTCGGTGCGTCCTCACCGAATCCGGAGAGATCAGGGTGTCAAATGGGTACATCGAACGACAACGCTGAGAGCGATCTGCCGAAGAAGTTGGGAGGCAAGGCGATGCCTTCAACCGGTAGCCCCACCGTCCGCCGCCGCCGCGCCGGGAAGATCCTCCGGGACCTGCGCGAGAAGTCCGGTAAGGACGCCAACGACGCCGCTGCGGCCCTTGAAGTCACCAGTTCCACGATCTACCGGATGGAACTCGGCCGGGTCGGGATCAAACCCCGGGACGTCCAGGCCCTCGTCGAGGTCTACGGGGTCCAGGACTCCGAACTCGTGGACGAGCTCGTGCGCCTGGCCCGCGACGGCCGCAAGCGCGGCTGGTGGGCGCGGTACTCCGACACCATCTCCCCGCCGTACGCCACGTACATCGGCCTGGAGCAGGACGCCTCCAGCCTGAACGTCTACGACGGCCTGATCATCAACGGGCTCCTGCAGACCCGCGAGTACGCAACGGCCACCTTCGGGATGGTCCCGGAGCAGTCGCAGCGGTTCATGAAGGAGCGGATCGACCTGCGCATGGAGCGCCAGCAGCGCCTGCGCGGGGACCTGAAGATCTGGAACGTCATCGACGAGGCCGCCATCCGCCGCGTCCTCGGCGGGCCGAAGGTCATGATCGACCAGCTGCAGAACCTGCTCGAGCTCGGCTCGCTCCCGAACGTGCACCTCCAGGTGCTGCCCTTCGAGGGCGGGGCCTACCCGGGGATGCTCTCCTCGTTCACCATCCTCGGCTTCGGCCCGCTGGAGGGCGAGGTCGACCCGGGTTACCGCCACCCCGACGTGGTCTACATCGAGGGCCACAACGGCGACGTCTACGAGGAGGGCGCCGACGTGCAGCCCTTCCACGAGATCTTCAGCTACCTGCGGTCGGCCGCGCTCGACCCGGGTCGGAGCCTGGAGTTCATCGAGCAGCAGGCCCAGCACCTCAAGACGCTCTAGGGCATACGCAAGGGGGGGGGGCCGGCCCGGGGGGGGGGGGCGCCCCCCGACCCCGCCATAAGGAAACACAAGGCCGCTGGGCGCCGCAGCGAACGCCAGTCGGCTCGGCTGGCGCGCAGGACAGGGCTCACCGTCAGCTTGGTGTCCCTGATCTCCACGGCCGCTTCCGCGAGCCTGGCTTCGACACAGGCCCCGTTGGGGCCTGACCTGCTGCTCTTCCTCCATGTGTGGGTCAACATGGATCTCCTCCTTCCAAGGAGCATTCGAGTCCCCAGGACGATGTAGAGCTTAACCATTGCGTGGCAAGAGAAACGTCGACTATCCGTCAATATCGGGTACCGGACGGAAGCACTGCCGCGCTTCACCAATGCGGTGTGCCGCAGGAGGCCTCCGCGCTGCCGGGCTCGATCTGGACCGTCGCGTGGGCGATGTCGAATTGTTCTGCCAGCGTCCGCTGCGCGTCGCCGAGCACGGCCGCGGGGTCGGCGCCCGGATCGAGTGCGAGATGGACGGTCGCGACCTCCATACCCGAAGTCAAAGTCCACAGATGGAGATCGTGCACTTCTTTCACCCCTTCGAGTGCACCGAGCGCGTTTTCGACCCGCTTCGGGTCGACGCCGACGGGGGCGTGCTGGAGGAGAATCCGGAGCGCGTCGCGCCCCAGGCGGTAGGCGCGCGGCAGGATGAACAGGCCGACGCCGACGGCGATCAGGCTGTCGACCGCGTACCAGCCGGTGAAGGCGATGACCGCGGCCGCGGCGATGACGCCGAGCGAGGCGATCGCGTCGCCGAGGACTTCGGTGTAGGCGCCGCGCACGTTGATCGACTCGGCGGCGGCCGAGCGCAGCAGGAGCAGGGACGCCACGTTCGCGGCGAGGCCGAAGAGGGCGACCGCGAGCATGGGTCCGGACTGCACCTCGGGCTGCTCGCCGAGGCGGCGCACGGCCTGCACGATGACGAACCCGGCGACGCCGAAGAGCAGCACCGTGTTCGCCAGGGCCGCGAGCACCTCGAGCCGGTACATCCCGTAGGTGCGGCGGGGCCGCCCGCCCGCGCGGCGCACCGCGATGATCGCGGCCAGCGCCATGGCGATGCCCAGGGCGTCGCCGGCGACGTGTCCGGCGTCCGAGAGCAGCGCGAGCGAATGGGTGTACCAGGAGGCCACCGCCTCGACGGCCGCCACCACGAGGGCGAGGCCGAGCGCGAGCCAGAGCCGGCCCCTGTGGTGTGCGCCGAGCGACGCGGCTCCTGCGTGCGAGTGGTCGTGGCCCATGGAGGGCGGTCTCCTTCGTCTCGGTGCCGGCACGGCGGACCGGGCCTCGGCGGTGGGGTCCCCGCCGCCTTCGAATGCTAACATGCGCACTATTGCATATATGGCGACGGGGTCGGTTCAGCCTCGCACGGAACGGGTACCTTCAACCGGAAATCCGCTCGCGCAGGACGCCCGATCCGCGGCTTTTCTGTGCGGCCCTCATGAAAACGCCCGAACCAGGGGGACTTTCACAAATGCGGAGCGGGAATGGAATAATATTCGTACCAACATCATCAGCACTGGTCACGGGGGGTGACGATGAAAGACGCCATTGAAACCTCTACCATCGCGTTCATCGCAATCGTCGCGATCGTCCTCATCTTCGCAGCCGTCCTCGGCCTGCGATCGGTCATCGAGACCAAGCGCCGCCGAAAAAACAGGGCCAAGACCGACGCGGAAGCCTGGACCGAGCTCCTCGGCAGCCAGCTGAAGATCGCCCCGGTCTCCGTGGGCGACACCGAAGCCGCCGCGGCCCTCGACCGCGCGAGGAAACTCCACTACAAGGCGGTCGAGCGACTCAAGACCGCCAAGAAGGCCAAGCAGTTCGCCCGCATCCGCACCTACGCGCTCGCCGGACTGCACAACCTCAACATCATGCGCCGCCGCCTCGGCAAAGCACCCGGACCGCAGGGCCCCATGCCCTTCAACGCCGCGAGCTCCACCAAGGCCGCCAAGCGCGACGCCAACGTCCGCGACATCCCCACAGGACCGTCGACCGGACTGCCCTTCTAACGGGCCGAGACGCGACAACGGGGGCGGCCCAGGCCGCCCCCGTTCGCCATGCCCGCTACGACTGCTGCTCGACCGGCTTCCGCGGCGACAGCAGGTCCATCACCCACATCACGATCCACACGATGATCGCGCCCCAGAACGCCGGCCAGAAACCGTCCACGTAGAACCCCAGCGAGAGCTTCTCCGAGACCCAGCCGGTCAGCCAGAACATCAGCGCGTTCACCACCAGCCCGAACAGGCCCAGCGTCAGCACGTACAGCGCGCAGCCGATCAGCATGATCAGCGGCTTCACGAACGTGTTCACCAGCGCGAACACCAGCGCCACCACGACCAGCGAGAAGAACCGCTCCAGCACCGAGTCGCCGTACAAGTGGATGCCGTCGACGATCACCGCGGCCAGCCACAGCGCCAGCGCCATCAGGACCAAGCGCACCAGGAATCTCATCCGGCCAGTATCGCCTTCCGCGTCGCTCCGCGTCCAGTTTCCGCCGAGACGAGCGGAAACGAACCGTCACGGACGAGACCGAGACGGGCCCGCGGATTCACCCCCGGTTCACCCGGGATCGAACCCCGCGCCACCCGCCCGGCCTACAGTCGCCGCAGCCCATTCGCTTCCACACCTGCCCGGCGCAGAAGGAGACACCATGAGCGACCCGTCGTACTCGGCGCTCGGACGCACCGTCGACCCCCGCCGCATCGGCGCGAACACCGCGCCCGGCACCCCGCACGCGCCCCTCGGCCGGAGCGCCCCCACCGTCTTCGAAATCCGCGGCGTCAACGTCTTCTACGGCGCCTACAACGCCGTCAAGGACGTTGACTTCACCGTCGCCAAGAACGAGATCACCGCGCTCATCGGCCCCTCCGGCTGCGGCAAGTCCACCCTGCTGCGCTCCCTCAACCGCATGAACGACCTCATCCCCGGCGCCCGCGTCGAAGGCACGGTCGCCTACCACGGCAAGGACGTCTACGCCGCCGGCGTCGACCCCGTCGAGGTCCGCCGCCGCATCGGCATGGTCTTCCAGAAGGCCAACCCCTTCCCCAAGTCCATCTTCGACAACGTCGCCTACGGCCCCCGGATCCACGGCGTCCCCCGCGCCGAACGCGAGGCCATCGTCGAGGATTCCCTCAAGAAGGCCGCCCTCTGGGACGAGGTCAAGGACAAGCTCAAGCAGAGCGCCCTCGCCCTCTCCGGCGGCCAGCAGCAGCGCCTCTGCATCGCCCGCACCATCGCGCTGGCGCCCGAGGTGGTCCTCATGGACGAGCCCTGCTCCGCCCTCGACCCGATCGCCACGGCCCGCATCGAAGAGCTCATGGTCGACCTGGCCAAGCAGTTCACCATCGTCATCGTCACCCACAACATGCAGCAGGCCGCGCGCGTCTCCGACAAGACCGCGTTCTTCTCCACCGAGGTGAACGAGCAGAGCGACACCCGCACCGGCGTCCTCGTCGAGTTCGACGACACCCAGCGCATCTTCACCACCCCCCGCGACGAGCGGACCGAAAACTACGTAACCGGCCGCTTCGGGTAGGGCTTTCGCGCCGTCGTGGCGCGGCAGGAGAAAATCTGAGCGGCGGATCCCTCGTCGCAAGTACCGCTCCGCAGTCGTACTAGCTCCTCACGATCCTTGTCAGATTTCCACTCAACGGGCCCCCGGTGGCCCGGCCCGTCCCACCTGGGACGGGCTTTTTCATGCAGAGCGGCCCCCGCATCGTCGATGCGGGGGCCGAGAGACCAGTGTTCGATCTATCGCTTGTCGATGGCGAACCGCGACGCGATGATCCGCGACACCACCGTGAACAGGAAGACGATCGCGATCAATGTCAGCGCCGCACCCCAGGCCCGCTCCTGCGAAGCCGCGAACGGCTGCGTCGCGTTCCGGTAGATCTGCGCCGCCAGCGTCGTGTTCTCGCCGTAGAACAGGTCGGGCTTGTAGATGTACGTCAGGCCCACCGTCACGATGATCGGCGCCGTCTCGCCGGCCGCACGAGCCACCGCCAGCAGCGCCCCCGAGGTGATCCCCGACGAAGCCGACGGCAGCACCACGCTCATCGTCGTGCGCCACTTCCGCGCACCCAGCCCCGCCGAAGCCTGCCGCAGTTCGTCCGGCACCAGCCGCAGCATCTCCTCCGCCGAGCGGATCACGATCGGCAGCATCAGGCACGCCAGCGCCAGCGAACCGCCGAAGCCGACCTTCTCGCCGATCACCAGCACGTACGCCACATAGATGAACAGGCCCATCACGATCGACGGCACGCCCGTCATGACGTCCGCCATCGTGCGGATGAACCGCGCCAACGGCCGGTTCTTCCCGTACTCGTTGAGGTAGACCGCACCCAGCACCCCGATCGGGATCGCGATGAGCGCCGCCATGCCCGTGATCGCGAGCGTCCCCAGGATCGCCGGGCCCATGCCCGGACCCTCGGTCCGGTAGTTCCGCGGGATCTCCTCGGTCAGGAAGCCGAGGCTGAGCGCCGAACCGCCGCGCGTGACGACCTCCCACGCGACCAGCACCAGCGGCAGCGCCGCGATGAGGACGCACAGGCCGATCAGGATCGTCGCCGTGCGGTTGGCGAACGCCCGCCGCTTCGACAGGTTGCGCCCCGTCAGATCCGGGGCGGTGTTGAGGCTCGTCATGAGTGGGCCCCCTTCATCTTGATCTCGGCGCGGCGGACCACCACGCGGGCGAGGAAGTTGATGATCACGGTGATCGCGAACAGCTCCACGCCGATCGCGATGAGCGCGTCCTGGTGCAGACCGCTCGACTCGCCCCACTGCTGCGCGATGATCGCGGCCATCGTGTTGCCGGGCTCGAACAGGTTGGCGGCGATGGACACCGAACCGCCGATGACCAGCGCCACCGCGATGGTCTCGCCCATCGCCCGGCCCAGGCCCAGCATCGAGGCGCCCACCAGGCCCCCGAAGGAGTGCGGCAGGATCGCGCCCTTGACCATCTCCCAGCGCGTCGCGCCCAGCGCGTACGCCGCCTGCTTGTCGGTCTCGGGCACCGTCGCGAACACCTCGCGCGCGATCGAGGTGATGATCGGGATCGCCATGATCGCCAGCACCAGGCTCGCGGTGATGTAGTTGCGACCCGTGTTCGACTCGTCGAAGATCGCGTTCAGGCCGGGCACCGGCGCCACCAGATCGGCGAACCACTGGTACGCCGGGGTGATCGCGGGCACCACGACCAGCACCGCGACCAGGCCGAACACCACCGAGGGCACGGTGGCGAGCAGGTCGATCACGGTCACGATGTACTTGCGGGAGCGGCGGTGCGCCACCTCGGTGATGAACAGCGCGATACCGATCGACACCGGCACCGCGATGACCATCGCGATCAGCGAAGTGACCAGCGTGCCGTACAGCATCGGGAAGGTGCCGAACACGTCGTCGTTGGGCGCCCAGCGGGTGCCGGTGATGAAGCCGAACACGCCCTCGTCCTGGAACGCGGGAGCCGCGCGCAGCGAGGTCGTGACCAGGATCAGGCCCAGCACGGCCAGGACGGTCAGCCCGGCCGCGGTCACCAGGGTTCGGAAGCCCCAGTCGGCCCGACGGGAGCGGGCCTCGCCGCCGAGGTCGACCTCGGCGGGGGCTTCGGGGGTTGCCGTAGCGGTCAAGGTTCTCTCTCCGGTCTCGTCAGTGGAACGGCCGAAAACCCCAGCGGCGCGCTGGCCGTTGGGGTGATCGGATCCGGGGTTCCTAGTCGGCAATCGTCGAGTTCAGCGCTTCGAGGGCCTGCTCCTGCAGGCTCGTCGGCAGCGCCGCGTAGTCGTTCTCGGCGGCCAGGGCCTGGCCGTCGGTCAGGAGGTAGTTGACGAACTCCTTGACACCGGCGGCGACGTTCGCGTCCTCGTACTCGGTGCGGATCAGGATGTACGTCGGCGCGGTGATCGGGTAGGCCTCGGCGCCGGCCGCGTTCAGCGGGTTGTAGGAGAGGTCGGCTTCGACCTGGGCGCCGTCGAGCGCGGCGGTCGCGCCTTCGAGGGTCGGGGCGACGAAGGCGCCGTCGGCGTTCTCGATGGAGGCGGTCACGAGGCCGACCTCGAGGGCGTCGGCGAGGTCGACGTAGCCGATCGCGCCTTCGGTGTCCTGGATGACCTGCGCGACACCGGTGTTCTTCTCACCGGCGACGGCGTTGCCCGGCCATTCGATGGTGTCGCCCGAACCGAGGGTCCAGACGTCGGGGGCGGAGGCCTCGAGGTACTTCGAGAAGTTCGTCGTGGTGCCCGAGCCGTCCGAGCGGACCGCGAGGGTGATCGCCGTGTCCGGGAGGGTCGCGTCCGGGTTCGCCTCGGCGATCGCGGCGTCGTTCCAAGTGGTGATGGCGCCGACGAAGATCCCGGCCAGGACGTCCTGGGGGAGCTGCAGCGCGTCGACGCCGGGCAGGTTGTAGGAGATCGTGATCGGGGCGGCCACGGTCGGGATGTACTGGAAGCTCCCGGCCTCGACGCCGTCGTCGTCGCCGACGAGGGAGTCGGTGCCCGCGAAGTCGTTCAGACCCTCGCCGAACTCGGACTTGCCGGTGCCGGAGCCCGTCGAGTTGTAGCTCACCATGAGGTCGGGGTTCACCTCGGCGTAGGCCTCGATGGCCGCAGCGTAGAAGGCGTCGGGGAAGCTCGCGCCAGAGGCGTTGATCTCGCCCGAGGCCAGGTCGCCCGAGCCGCCTTCTTCGTCGCTGCCTCCGCCGCCGCAGGCCGCCAGGCCGAACGCGAGGGTGCCGGCGGTGATGCCGCCGATGATGGCTCTGCGGTTCAGTTTCATGTTCACAGCTGGTCTCTACTCCGTCTCCCGGCGCTCGGCCGGGCTACTGCTTCACTGTCCGCAACCATCAAAGCCAGACCCGGTGTTCACCCGCTGACTTGGAGTTGAACTCAAGGTGAACGACTGAGCGCGATTCGCAACAGTGAAGAGAGACCTGTGGGGGACACCCCTCTGAACAGGCGGTTTTACCGGGTATCACCCCGGCTGTGATCGGACCGTTATGAACGGTCCAGGTGAACATCCCCTGTCACGAGGTACACCACCTGGTGCGAAATGCGTACCGCGTGGTCGCCGAACCGCTCGAAGAACCGCGCCAGGAGCGCCACGTCCACCGCCGTCTGCGGCCCGTAGCCCAGGCTCGGCAACTGGTCGTGGATGCGCTGCTGGATCGCGTCGAGCTCGTCGTCGTCGAGCCCCATCTGCGAGGCCTGGAGGTGGTCGCGCTCCTCGAGGACCGTCACGAGCTTCTGCGAGAGGTGCACCGCCGCGGCCCCCATCGCCGCGAAGTCCGCCCGCAGCGAATCGGGGATCACCGGCACGGGCGCGCGCAGCAACACCGACTTCGCCACGTGCTTCGCCAGGTCGCCCATCCGCTCCAGGTCGACCGAGATCCGCACGGCCCCGAGAATGAACCGCAGGTCCGTCGCCACCGGGTCGTACTGCGTCATCAGCTCCACGATCCGGTCGTCGACCTGGAACTGCAGCGCGTTGACCTGATCGTCCGCAGCCACCACGGCCTCGGCCGCGGCGACGTCGGTCTCGAGCAGCGCCGCGCCGGCCTGCTCGACCGCGTCGCCGACCCTGCGGGCCATCTCGACCAGAAGCTCGTTGAGCTCGTTGAGATGCACGTGGAAGACATTCGCCATAGTGGACCAATCGGGATCGCCGGGGCCGGATACGCGCCCAGTCTAGGCACCGGGGGACCGCCGCAGGCCGCCCCCGCTGGCAAACTCCGGGCGAACAGGCCTGGACGAGCGGCGTTAGAGTGAGGTCGACGCACGAACGATCCCTATGGAGCCGAGCAGATGACCTACCCCTCGCAGCCGGGCTATCCGACGCCGCAGTACGGCGGCCAGCCGCCGCAGCCGCAGCAGAACAACCTGTGGCTGATCGGCGGAGCGGTGCTGACGGTCCTCATCATCATCATGACCGTGATCCTGCTCGTGGTGCAGCGCACGCAGGGATCGAACAACGAGGGCAGCGGCGGCGACGGCACCGACACGACCCAGGGCACCGACGAGGGCGGCGACACCGGCGGCGATGACGGCGGCAACGACAACGGTGGTGACGACAACGGTGGTGACGACGGCGGCGACGCCCCGGCCACCGGGCTGGTCTCGGAAGCCTGCGACGCCTTCGACATGACCGCCTTCGAGGAGGCCTTTGGCCCGGTCGACCCCGATCAGACCTCCCGGACCGAGACCAGCACCAACGGACTCGGCTCCTTGTCCTGCGCGTTCTACAACGAAGCGGTGACCGGCGTCAATATGCGGATCAACGACTACGAGGACGCCGCAGGCGCCGTGGATTGGGTCGAGCTGGACGCCGAGTACTACGGCACCGACTCCAACTACGAGTTCAGCGAGTGGACCGAGTACGGCGACGCCGGCAGCTTCTACACGAGCACCACCAGCGGCACCAAATCCCTCTACCTGAACGTCGCAGTCGGCAGCCTCGTCGTCTACGTCTCCTCGACGCTGTGGGAGGGCGAGGACGTCGATGAGGCCGCTGCCACGGCGGCGATGGAAGACCTCGTCACCCAGAGCGGCGACCTGTTCGCCGACTTGACGTAAGCAGCAGGGCCCGGCGGCCGAGAGGCCCGCCGGGCCCTTTTCCATGCTTTCCGGAGAACCAAAAAGAGGCCCTGTGACCAGGACCTCTTGTGTGGTGCGCCGCCAGGGACTCGAACCCCGAACCCGCTGATTAAGAGTCAGCTGCTCTGCCAGTTGAGCTAGCGGCGCATGATGTTTGAGGCTTCACCGCGCTTTCACGCCGGTGTCCCTCGCACGAGGAGAAACTTTAGCATGTGCCGCAGGCTCCGACTCCCGGGGTCCCCGAGGTGGCTACGCTTGGACGGTGACAAGTTTCGTAGACCGCGTGAATCTCCAGGTCATTGCCGGTAAAGGTGGCAACGGCTGTGTGTCGGTCCACCGTGAGAAGTTCAAGCCGCTCGGCGGACCCGACGGCGGCAACGGCGGCCACGGGGGTGATGTGGTCTTCGTCGTAGACCCGAACGTGCACACCCTGCTCGACTTCCACTTCCAGACCCGCCTGCAGGGCGGCAACGGGAGGCAGGGCGCCGGGTCCAACCGGGACGGCGCCAACGGCGACTCCATCCGGGTGTCCGTGCCCAACGGCACCGTCATCTACTCCGAGGGCGAGATCCTCGCCGACCTCACCGGGGCCGGCGCCGAGGTGACCGTGGCCCACGGCGGCCGCGGCGGCCGAGGCAACCGCGCCCTCGTCAGTTCCAAGCGCAAGGTCCCCGGCTTCGCCGAACTCGGCGAGCCGGGCGACGAGCTCTCGGTCGTGCTCGAACTCAAGAGCGTGGCCGACGTCGGCCTCGTCGGCTTCCCCTCCGCGGGCAAGTCCTCGCTCATCGCCGCGATGTCGGCCGCCCGGCCGAAGATCGCCGACTACCCCTTCACGACGCTGACCCCGAACCTCGGTGTCGTGTCGGCGGGGGAGACCACCTACACGATCGCGGACGTCCCGGGCCTCATCCCGGGTGCCGCGACCGGCAAGGGCCTCGGCCTCCAGTTCCTCCGGCACATCGAGCGCTGCGCGGTCCTCGCGCACGTCGTCGACTGCGCCAGCCTCGAGTCCGACCGCGACCCGGTCTCCGACATCGACGCCCTGGAGCACGAGCTCGCCGAGTACGGCGGCCTCGCGGACCGGCCCCGCATCATCGTCCTCAACAAGATCGACGTCCCGGACGGACGCGAGCTCGCCGACTACGTGCGCGGCGATCTCGAGAAGTACGGGTGGCCCGTCTACGCGGTCAGCGCGGTCAGCCGCGAAGGGCTGAAGGAGCTCAACTTCGCCTTCGCCAAGGAAGTGGTGGAGTTCCGCGAGGCGCAGCCGCCGGTCGAGACGACCCGCACCGTGATCCGCCCGGCCGCCATCGACGACTCCGGCTTCAAGGTGAAGCGTGTGAAGCCGGCCTTCGAGGGCGACGTCGAGTTCATCGTGACCGGCAGCAAGCCCGAGCGCTGGATCGGCCAGACCAACTTCGAGAACGAGGAAGCGGTGGGCTACCTCGCCGACCGTCTCGCGACCATCGGCGTCGAGGACGCGCTCGTGAAGGAAGGCGCGGTGCCCGGCTCGTTCGTCCGCATCGCCGACCACGAATTCGAGTGGCAGCCGACTGACCCGAACATCGTCGCGACCGTCGCGCCCCGCGGCACGGACGCCCGCTTCGAGATCAGCGACCGCAAGGGCGCCGACGAACGCCTCGCCGAGCGCAGGGAACGCCGCGCCGAAGTGCTCGAAAGGGTCGCGAAAGAAGAGGAAGCCAGGGGCAAACGCCGCAAGCGCTAGCCCTGATTGCGGATTGACCTGCGGAAACGTGGAGTTCGCAAGGGTGTGGCGCCGAGCACGCACCCCCCTTGCGAACCCCGTTTCCAAGTACCGTAAATTTGTCTTTGCCCGAGGGGGAAACGGACAGGAAAGCCGAAAGGCCCTGGCCCAGAACCAAAAGGGTAAAACTCCGAACGAATCGATCGGGGGGCCAAAACGGCCCGAAAACCGGTCTGGTAAGTTACTGGAGCCGCTCCGGTCGGAGAGGAACTTCCAAGAAGTTTCAGATCTGATTAGTGCGTGTTGTTTGAGAACTCAACAGGGTGTTTGGATGGTCAGCGTGCGGGCTGATTGAGTGTGCTGGACAAGGTTTCAGCGCTGCTTGATCGGTACTGTTTTTGACTGTCTTTTCCTTGGGACACTTG
>NZ_JAPZVR010000022.1 GCF_027622855.1 Glycomyces algeriensis
TCCAGGGCGCCAGGTGCGGGTGTTCCTTGATCAGGTCGTCGACCGTCACGTAGAGTGCGGTAGCGAGGGAGTCCAGGTTATTCAAACTTGTTGCCACACAACGAGTCTGGACTCCCTCGCTTTCATGTCAACCGCGAGGGGCCCGACCCGACCCCAATCGACCCCTAGGAATCAACCATCTAGTGGAGCCACCGGTGCCGGTCTAGGTGACGGTGACCGAGTCGAACACCGCCGTTCCTGGGTCAGAGCCGTCGTGGGAGGTCACGAAGAGGCCCACCGTGGCTTCTCCGGCGATGGGGGCGGTTCCCAGCAAGGTCCAGGCCTCGCCGTCGGCCGAGTACTCGGCCGTGACCGTGTCACCGGTTCTGGTGAGCCGCAGCCACATCGGTGCGCCTGTGTCTGGTCCGTCGACGTCGGTGTCGAAGGCCGATTGCAGGTGCACGCCGTTCTCGGGCGTTACCATAAGCGCGGCGTAGTCGGACCCGGCGGTGGTGCTGGATTTGATCATCACCCCGGCTTTCGCCCAGTCGTTCGTGTCCTCCTGCGAGATCACCCGCGCGGTGATCTGGCCGTCGGCCGCGAGCGTTTGGTGGCAGTAGTGGAACTGGTCGGCATCGCCCCAGATGTCGTCGCCCGCGCCCACCACGGTCCAGGTCCCGCCGTCGTACACGGCGTCGCCCGGCATGCTCGGGTCGCCAACGTCGGCGCACGACCACGGCTCCGGCACCGCTGGCGCGTTGTCCCGGAACGCGATCGAGTCGAACACCGCCGTGCTCGCCTCGCTCCCGTCATGGGAGGTCACGAAGAGGCCCACAGTCGCCGGGCCCTCCAGCGCGGCGCTGGCGAACGGCTCCCAGGCCAGGCCGTCCGCGGAGTGGTAGGCCGTGACGGTCGCCCCCTCCCGAACGAGGCGCAGCCATACCGGCGCGTCGGCGACCGGGCCGTTCACATCGCGGTCGAAACCGGTCTGGAAGTGCACGCCCTCCGCGGCGGTCGCCATGGCCGCCGCATAGTCCGCGCCCTCCTCGGGCGCGGTCTTCATCATCACGCCGGCCTTGGCCCAGTCGTTCGTGTCCTCCAGGGACGCGACTCTGGCGACGATCTCGCCGTCGCCCGCGAGCGCCTTGTGGCAGTAGTGGAACTGGTCCGCATCCCCCCAGATGTCGTCCCCCGCGCCGGTCATCGACAGCGTGCCTTCGGGGTCGAACGACGCCGCCCCCGCGATCGCGGGCTCGCCCACGTCCTCGCATGTCAGCCCCGGGTCCGCCGCCGCGACCTCGACCGAGTCGAAGACCGCCGTGGAGAACTGCGTGTTGTCGTGCGCGGTCGCGAACAGGCCGACCTGCGCGCTCGTCGACATCGGCACGGTGGCCGAGCCGATCACCGTCCACGCCGAGCCGTCAGGTGAGAGCTCCGCGGTGAACTCGTCCCCGGCCCGCGTCAGCCGCAGCCACGCCGCGCCCTCGGTGTAGGCGAAGCCGCCGCCGTCGGTGCCGAAGTCCGCCTGGAAGTGCGCGCCGTGCTCCGGGGTCACCGCGATCGCCGCGTACGTGGCGCCCTCATCGGTGGACTCCTTGATCATGACGCCGGCCTTCGCCCACGGGTTCGTGTTCCCCTGGGATGTCAGCCGGGCCGTGATCGACCCGTCCCCGGTGAGCGGCCGGTGCGTGAAGTGGAACTCGTCGGTCTCACCCCAGATGTCCCAGCCCGCGCCGGTCACCGTGAACTCGCCGTCGTCGAAGCTGCTGAGCCCCAACTGGGTCCGCTCGCCCACGTCCGTGGCCTCCCACGGTGCGGGCGGGTACGGCAGCTCCTCGAACTGCGCCGTCACTGCCGTGTCCTCGGCGGGCACGGTGAACACGTGCTGCTGCTCGGCGCCCGTGGACCAGCCCGCGAAGTGGAACCGCGAGCCGTCCGCGTACTGCGTCGACTCCGCGCCGAGCACGTACTCGGTGCCCACCACCATCCGCTTCGTCGCCGTCGTCAAAGGCCGCCCGTCGAGCGTGAACTCCAGCCCCGGCGGGTCCGTGCCGATCGCGACCTCGACGGTGTTCGGGTGCACGTCGACGAAGGCGGTGTCCGTGAGACCGCCGGCATCGGTGGCGGTCAACGTGATCCGGTAGAACGTGTTGTCCCCGCCGTGCGGCGCGGTCGGGATCTCGATCTGGCCCGAAGCACCCTCGGCCGGGCCGTAGAACGGGTGCACATGGTCGGCGTGGTGGAACTGCACGGTCCACGACAGGGAGGCGGCACCGAGCGCGCCGTCCTCCGGGTCGACCGCCGACCCGGTGAAGGCGACGGTGTCACCGCCGTCGTACGTCAGACCCGCTTCGGGCGTCAGCACCACCGCCTCGGGCCGCGTGTTCCCCACCTGTATCTCCACCGTGGACTGCGCCGACTTCTCGCCGTCCGAGACTGTCAGGACGGCCTGGTAGACCCCGTCCGCGACGTAGGTGTGCGCGGGGTTCGCCTCGGTCGAGGCCTCCCCGTCCCCGAAGTCCCACGAGTACTCGAGCGGATCCCCGTCCGCATCCGAGGAGCCCGCCGAAGAGAACGCCACTGCCAAAGGCGCGTAACCGTTGTCCGGCGTCGCCGCCGCCTCCGCGACCGGGGTCCGGTTTCCGCCCGAGGGCGCGATCCGGTACAGCTCACCGGGGTAGATGTTCAGCTGGTAGAGCGCACCGTCCGGGCCGGTCTGCAGCTCCACGGGCGTCCCCGCCTCGGTGTCGAAGTCGTGCACCGACACCACGGACTCGAACGCCTCGTCCATGACCAGGTACTTCACGAACCCGAGCGTGTAGTCCGCGAAGAACACCGCCTGCTCGTACTCCTCGCCGAGCAGCCCGCCCTCGTACACCTCCACAGCCGAGATCGAGCCCGCGCTGGCGGGCGGCTCGGTGTGCGGGTAGGCGTACACCGGCTGCGCGTACGGGCAGTCCGCGCACACCCCCTCGACGTGCGGCCACCCGTAGTTCGCGCCGCGCTCGATGAGGTTGAGCTCCTCCCACTCGGAGCCGCCCACGTCACCGGCCAGCATGCTCCCCGCGTTCGGTCCACTGGGGACGAAGTCCCACCGGAACGAGTTCCGCAGCCCGTACGCCCACACCGAGGGCTCAGCCCCCGGCGTGTCCGCGAACGGGTTGTCCGGCGGGATCGAGCCGTCAGCGTTGATCCGGTGCATCTTGCCGTGCACGTTGCCCAGGTTCGGCGGGTTCTGGTTGTTCGTGTTCATCCCGAGTGTCCAGTACAGCTTCCCGTCCGGACCGAACTTGACGCTCCCGGAGTGGTGGAACACGTTCGCGTCCTGCTGCGACTGCAGCAGCACCAGCTCCGAGCCCGGGTCGATCTCGTGCCCGGTCATCGTGAAGCGGCTCAACCGGTCCAGGTTGTCCGCCGCCGTGTACCCCACGTACACGTACCCGTTCGACGCGAAGTCCGGGTCCAACTCCAGGCCCAGGAGCCCCCGCTCGTCAGAGCCGGCCGTGGCCAGCTCGATCAGCGGATGCTCGTGCAGCGCACCGTCGTGCACGAGCTCGATCGCCCCGTTCTTCTCCGCGATCAGCACGTCCCCGTCCGGCGTGAACCGGAACGCGGTCGGCTCCTCCAGCCCGCCCACCACGAGCAGCCTCTCGAACTCCACCGGGGGCGCGGCCCGCGCGACCTCCGGCACCACCAAAAGCGCGGCTCCCACCAGCGCTCCGACCGCCAAGCGGCCCAAGCGTTCACCGAGCACGAACGACCTCCTCTTCCACCTCGTCCGACGTGTCGAGCCCGTGTTCCGTGAGCTCCCAGAAATGGCGCTTGCTGGGCTGCAGCAGCTGCCCGAGTGCCTTGTACGCCGCCACGCTCATCAGCCCCCAGTACAGGGGCACCGTGAGCATCGCCCGCACCGCCGCGTAGAGCCCCCGCTTGAGGCAGCCGAGCATCAGCGCGTAGCACATGAGCGCGTTGCCCGCGATCATCGCGAACATGCCTCCATAAAGGACGACCGGTGGAAACAGCGGCTCCATCCACTGCGGTCCGAACACGAAGTACGACAAGGTCAGCGCCCACATCAGCGGGTTGATCAGCGTCGTCACCGTCGAGAATCCGAGCGTCAGGTGGATCGCCAGGGTCTTGCGGGTCCCCAGCTCCCGCCACAGCTTCACCGGCTCCCGCGAGTGCACCAGCCAGGTCTGCATGTACCCCTTGATCCAGCGGCTGCGCTGGCGGATCCAGTTGCCCAGACGCGAGTTGGCCTCCTCCTCGGTGACCGAGACGAACATCCGCACGTCCCAGCCGCGCCGGGCGATGCGGATGCCGAGGTCGGCGTCCTCAGTGACGTTGTACGGGTCCCACCCGCCGAGGTCGCGCAGCGCGTCGATGCGGAAGTGGTTCGACGTGCCGCCCAAGGGGATCGCGAGCCGGTGGCGGTCCATGCCGTGCAGGGTCAGGCTGAAGTTCGTGGCGTACTCGGCGGAGAAGCACCGGGTCAGCCAGTTCGTCCAGGGGTTCCAGTACTGGAGCTCGGCCTGCACGCACACCACCCGGTCGGGCAGCACCCGGAACGCCAGCGCGGCCTTGCGCAGCTGGTCGGTGTCGGGCCGGTCCTCGGCGTCGAAGATGACGCAGAGCTCGCCGGTGGCGCGGGCCAGGCCCACGTTGCAGGCCTTGGGCTTCGTCTTCGGCAGCGTGTCGGGGACGACGACGGTCTTGAAGGCCGGGCCGAGTCCCTGCGCGGCGAGCGCGGTGCGGGTCTCGCCGTCGTCGGCTTCGACGAGCAGCAGGATCTCGAGCTTGTCGGCGGGGTAGTCGAGGGCGGAGAGGCGGCGGACGAGCCCGGGGACGACGGCGGCCTCGCGGTACAGCGGCACGAGGACCGTGTACCGGGGGAGCTCTGTGTCCGGGAACGTCTGCAGCGCACCGGGTTCGAAGCGCATGGCGGTGGAGCGGCCGGAGCCGAGGACCATCGCGAGCTTGAAGCCGATCACGGCGAGGTACAGGACGATGAGGGCGAACATGCCGCCCTGGGCCCACTGGAGCGGGCTGGGCCCGAAGCCGGTGAGCAGGTCGAGGGCGATGGCGGCGGCGATGAAGCCGACGACGCCGATCCCGAGGGCGGCCTGGCCGGGGGAGAGGAGGCTCTGCGCGCTGAGGCCGGGGGGCGGGGCGTCCGGGTTCACTCCGCACCTCCGTCTTCGGCGCGGTAGACGAGGCGGTCGCCCCGGTCGTAGACGAGCTCGTAGTGGTCGTCGAGGACCTCGGTGCCCCAGAGGGCCTCCCAGACGTCGTCCTCGCTGCCGGGGGTGGCGCGCATGTAGATCCATTCCACGCCCGCCGCGTGCGGGTCGGCGAGCGAGGTCTCCCAGATCAGGTAGGAGCCTTCGTAGACGAGGGAGCCGGTGGGCACCTGGGACTCGAAGGTCACGGACTCGTTCTCGAAGGACATCATGAGGGTGGTGCCGCCGTCGTGGTGGTCGCGCAGCCACTCGGAGACGGCGGCGTTGTCGACCTCCCACCCGCTGGCGCGGTACTCGACGGCCTCGTCGAGGGTGACCGCGCCGTCGACGGCGACCGTGGCGCCCGCGACGGCGGCCGCCGCGAGGGTCCCGGCGGCGAGGCGCCGCCCGGGGAGGCGCTTGGCGAGGGTGCCGATGAGGAATCCGGCGAAGACGGCGGCGGGGATGAGCATGATGAGCCCGAAGCGCACGTTGTAGAGCGCGCCCATGACCTCCTTGACGTGGAGGGGCCGTTCGCCGGTGTAGAGCGCCCAGACGAAGAACGGCGCGAACACGAGCATGGCGTAGGGCACGAGTGTTTTCGACCGGAGCCGCTTCTGGACCGCGTAGAGAATGAGTCCGGCGACGCCCATGGCCGCTGTGGCGATGCCGAGGTTGTGAAGGGACGCGAGGCCGTACGACTCGGCGGCGGTGGGCAGCGAGCCGACGTTGGCCTCGCCTGCGGAGACCCACAGGGAGGAGTCGCCGTACTCGCCGGACTTCCAGTTCAGGGGGTCGCCGAAGATGGCGAGATTCCAGGCCAGCCAGCCGATGATCCCGGCGCCGGCGACGAACCCGAAGACGACGACCGAGCCTTCGGTGTGGGAGTACCGCCGGTGGCGGCGCAGCGAGACGAAGGCGACGATCGCGCCGGCGACGAGGCAGAGGATCCAGCCCTCGTAGCGGGTGAGGGTCGCGGCGAGGACGGCGCCGGACGCGAGCGAGAGGTCCCGCAGGCGGCCTTCGGTGCACCATTCGTGCAGGTAGTGGAGGGCGACGATCGCGCACGCGAACAGCAGCAGCTCGGTCATGGCCGTGGCCTGGAGGTACAGCACGTTCGGGTTGAGCGCGAAGAGCCCGGCGGCGGTGAGGCCGCCGGCCCAGTGGCCCGAGAGCGACCGGGCGTGGGTGAACAGGAACTTCACGGCGACCACGTAGGACACCATGGAGACGAACGCCCCGGCGAACCCGTTGAGGTACAGCCCTTCCCAGACCGCGAGCGGCGCTGAGAGCAGGTGCGGGAGCGGGAGCCAGACGCCGCCGAGCTGGGCCAGCCCGGCCGTGGGGCTGTCGACGACGCGGCGGGCGATGAGCAGGTGCGAGTTGGCGTCCTTGTACGCCAGGAGGTACCCGTGGTCGGCGAAGTAGAGGTAGGCGGCGACCGCGGCGATGCAGGCGGCGAGGGCGACGAGGGCCGCGCCGGGGTCCCTGGGGGAGGCGAGGCGCCGGACCCAGCCGAGGCGGCGGGCGTCGCGGACCATGTGGCCGTAGACGACCGCGAGGCTGATGAGGGATCTGGCGACGACGGAGAGGTTCGCGCCGGTCTGCTCGCCGTGCTCGCGCGGGTAGTGCTCGACGGGGTGCTCGACGATGCGGGCGCCGTCGCCGCTGATGCGGCACAGGAGTTCGGGGGAGATCGCGGCGGCTTCGCCGCTGAGCCGGAGGTCCTGCAGGAGCGAGCGGTCGATGAGCTTGTAGGCGCAGTCGACGTCGCGGCCGGGGACCTGCAGCAGCGTCTTGCACAGCAGGGTCCAGACTTTGGCGTTGAGGCGGCGGCGCCACGGGTCGGCGCGCCGGCGGCGGTACCCGATGACCGCGTCGGCGCGCTCCTCTTTCTTGAACTCGCGCAGGCGCACCAGGTCGTCGGCGTGGAACTGGCAGTCGGCGTCGGTCAGCAGGATCTCGCGGAACCCGGTGCGGCGCAAGGCGGTCTCGAGGCCGGTGCGCACGGCGGCGCCGTAGCCCTGGTTGCGTTCGTGGTGGACGGCGATGACGCGGGCCGGGTGGGCCTCGGCGAGCCGGTCGATGATCGCTCCGGTGCGGTCGTCGCTGCCGTCGTCGACGACGATGACGGCGTGGGGGATGCCTTCGCGCACCAGGGTGGACAGGAAGTCCTGAACCGTGGCGGCGACGTTCGCCTCCTCGCGGAAGGCGGGCATGACCACGGCGACGCCGTCAGTCGGCGGCGGGGCCGCCGTTCGGACCGGGGAGTGCTGCGGCTGGTCGGCGATGATCGTCAAGGGAAGCTCCAAAGTGGTCGGTATGGGTCGCCTTGCGGCGGCGGAAGACGAGGTGGTCGCTGGCGAGGTAGGTGAGGAGGGCCCCGGCGCACACGGCCACGGCCGCGGCCGCCACCGGCGGCGCGAAGCGCGAGACGAGCGCGAACACGGCGGTGTTGCAGGCCAGGCTGATCGCGACGGTGACCTGGAACGAGGCCCAGCGCGCCGTGACGGACCGCGCCCCCGGTTCGGGGAGGCGGCGGTCGGCCCAGGTGAAGGCGGAGCTCAGCAGGAAGTTGAGCTGCGCCGAGGCGAGGAACCCGGCCGCGTTCGCGGCCGTGTCCGGTACACCGGCCTCGCGGAGGGCGAGGAGGATCCCCGCCTGTATCGCGAAACAGGTGGCTCCGACGATTGAGAATCGGGCGAGCCGCTTTATCGGCGGCCGGTGCCGATGCATTTGATTGGCCTCCATTGGGCACGGCGGATAGGCGCATCGACTCATCCTCAATGGAAAAGGCCGTGCGTGTGGAATATGGGTTTTCGCATTGCTCTGGGAAGGGGCCGCGGGGGCGCCGACGCCTGCGGATCTTGCTGTCACGGAACGGGTTGCACTGACCACGCTAGCGGAGATTCGGCTGGTAATGGGGCCCCGGAGGCTTACGTCTCTGTTACGTTCAGTCATCGCCGGCCGACAAATGTCCTTTTTGCGCGGTAGGGAATTCATCCCAGGTCGTGCGTTTCCGATTGAATCGGGCAACTCGCGGTAACAATGTGGTGGGAGGCGAGTCGAATTGCCGACAGAAAGAGCCACTCGTTCGGGGGATGACGGCGGAGTAACTTTATCGAGTTCCGGGAAAATGTGAAACTCTTTGTTCTTATGCCGGTTATACGAAGGGTCTTTACAAGGGCGCGAATCTGTGGAAATATCGAAATGATTCGATCGCGCCCCCGCCCTCGGGGGTGCTCGTGAAGGAGACGACGATGTCAGCAAGCAAGCGGCTGGGCGCCCTCGCCGCCGCGACCGGCCTCGCGGCAACCCTCTCAACCGTGGCCATCGGCCTCGCGGCCCCCGCCGCGGCCGCGCCCGTGGCATTCGCCAGTGCTGTTTTCGACAACGGCCAGACCATCACCGACACCGCCGGCAACCTCATGCACGCCCACGGCGGCGGCATGCTCAAGGTCGGCAGCACCTACTACCTGGTCGGCGAGCAGCGCAACGACTACCTCTTCGACCAGGTCAGCATGTACTCCTCCACCGACCTCGTGAACTGGACGTTCGAGAACGACATCCTCAGCGCCGAGTCCGATCCCGACCTCTCCCCGGCCAACATCGAGCGGCCCAAGGTCGTCTACAACGCCGCCACCGACAAGTACGTCCTCTGGGCCCACAAGGAGAACGGCGTCGACTACGGCGATGCCGAAGTGGCCGTTGCCGTCTCGGACACCGTCGACGGCGACTACGACTACCAGGGCTCCTTCCGGCCCGCCGGCTACGACTCCCGCGACATGACCCTCTTCGTCGACACCGACGGCACCGGCTACCTCATCTCCGCCGCCGACGTGAACTACGACCTCAACGTCTACCGCCTCACCCCGGACTACCTCGCCATCGACGAGCTCGTCCACGTCTTCGACGGCTACCACCGCGAGGCCCCGGCCGTGTTCCAGCGCAACGGGGTCTACTTCCTGGTGACCTCCGGGGCGACCGGCTGGAACGCCAACCAGACCCAGTACGCGACCACCACGAACTTCCCCGAGGGCTCCTGGTCCGGGTGGACCAACGCCGGGAACTCCACCACCTACGGCTCCCAGCCGACCTTCGTCACCACCGTGCAGGGCACCGCCGGCACCAGCTACCTCTACATGGGCGACCGCTGGGGCCCGCAATGGGGCGGCAAACCCATGGACAGCGAGTACGTCTGGCTGCCCATCAGTTTCCCCAGCAACACCTCGATGACCCTCACCTGGTACTCGACCCTCAACATCGACGCCGCCGCGGGGACGGTCCAAGGCGTCGTCGGCAGCGAGAACGGCAACCCGTACGGCACCAAGTTCGTCAACGCCGCCTCCGGCCGCTGCATCGACGTGCCCGGCGGCTCGGGCACCGACGGCACCAGGCTCATCCAGTACGACTGCTGGAACGGCGCGCCCCAGGCGTTCTCCTTCGACCCGGTCTACCCCGGCTCCAAGGTCGGCGCCATCACCAACACCGCCACCGGCAAGTGCTGGGACGTGCTCGACGAGGCCACCGCGAACGGCACCCCCGTCGGCCAGTGGGGCTGCTGGGCCGGAGGCAACCAGCGCTTCTCGCTGCGCGCCTCGGCGAACGGCAACTACGCCATCGTCGCCCAGCACTCCGGGCTCTGCCTCCAGGCCGCCTCCACCGCCAACAACGCCGCCATCGTGCAGAGCACCTGCACCGGCGCGGCCAACCAGCAGTGGGACGTGACCGGCCTCTAGCCGGCGCCCCGCATATACAAGGACCGCCGCCGACGGACTTCGCAGCGCCGGCGGCGGTCCTGCCGTGCCCGCTGCTGTGTCCCCGGCCTCAGCCCGACCCCGCCGTTCGCCGATGCACCCCTGACCAGGCATAATCGAGAGGTTGCGCCTAGGCGCAGCGTCTCCGGCTCTCGAAGTCGGACGCCCAGGGCCGAAGGCCCGCAAAGGGCACAGTATGCGAGTCAGCCCGGTCTCGGGCTGGCGTTGAGCGAACGAAAGGAATCAGTCTCGTGGCTGATCAACAGCAGGCTGCCGGCAGCCGTGACGGCGCCGCCGGTGGCGGCGACCGCCGCGGCGGCGGGCGTGGCGCCGGGGGAGGACGCGGTGGGCGTGACGGCGGTCGCGGTCGCGACCGCGCCGAGAAGTCCCCGCACGTCGAGCGCGTAGTCACCATCAACCGCGTCGCCAAGGTCGTCAAGGGCGGCCGCCGGTTCGCCTTCACCGCCCTCGTGGTGGTCGGCGACGGCAACGGCAACGTCGGTGTCGGTTACGGCAAGGCCAAGGAAGTCCCCGCGGCCATCGCCAAGGGCGTCGAAGAGGCCAAGAAGAACTTCTTCACGGTCCCCCGCATCGGCGGCACCATCCCGCACGAGGTCTTCGGTGAAGACGCGGCCGGCAAGGTGCTCCTGAAGCCCGCCTCCTCGGGTACCGGTGTCATCGCGGGCGGTCCCGTGCGCGCCGTGCTCGAATGCGCCGGCATTCACGACATCCTGTCGAAGTCCCTGGGCTCCTCGAACGCGATCAACATCGTCCACGCGACGGTTGCCGCGCTCAAGGCCCTCGAGTCCCCGGAGGCCGTCGCGGCCCGCCGCGGCATGGCGCTGGAGGACATCGCTCCCCAGGGTCTGCTGCGCGCCCGCGCCGAGGCCGCCGCGGCCGCGAAGGCGTAGGGGTATCGACATGGCACGTTTGAAGATCACCCAGCACAAGTCGGTCATCGGCGAGAAGCCGAAGGCCCGTGCGACCATCCAGACGCTCGGCCTTCGCAAGATCGGCCAGACCGTCTTCAAAGAGGACCTCCCGCAGTACCGCGGCATGGTCCACCGTGTCCGCCACCTGGTCGACGTCGAGGAGGTTGAGTAGTCATGGCTATTCGCATTCATGACCTGCAGCCGGCCCCCGGCGCCAAGAAGGCCAAGACCCGCGTCGGTCGCGGTGAGGGCTCGAAGGGCAAGACCGCCGGCCGCGGCACCAAGGGCACCAAGGCCCGCAAGACCGTGCCGGCCGGATTCGAGGGCGGCCAGCAGCCGCTCCAGATCCGCCTGCCGAAGCTCAAGGGCTTCAAGCCGCACAACAAGCTCGTCTACACCGTGGTCAACCTCGACCGCCTCGCGGAGCTCTTCCCCGAGGGCGGCCAGGTCGGCCCCGAGCAGCTGATCGAGGTGGGCGTCCTCAACAAGAAGGAGCTCATCAAGGTCCTCGGCTCCGGCGAGCTCGAAGGCGTCAAGCTGGACGTGAAGGCCCACGCCTTCTCGGCTTCCGCCGTCAACAAGATCGCGGCCGCCGGTGGCTCGACCACCGTGGTGGACAAGAAGACCGGCGAGGCCCTGGGCGAGTAATCGTCAGGTCTTCCCTGTTAGAACAAGAGATCTGCGGAACGGGTCGGAGGAAACTCCGGCCCGTTTCGTCGTGATGAATGCCGAATACTCTGCGTCCGAATGCGCCTGCTAGGCTCCCATGGCGAGGACCACCGTCTGCCTCGGGCGTGTGACGCTCTCGCTACGAACTACACACGCCCACTGGTAACTAAAGGTGCTGCCCCGCAGCACCATGGGCCCCGCCAGGGGGTCTTGTTCAGGAGGAACCGCATTGCTCTCCGCCTTCATCAGCGCGTTTCGGACCCCCGATCTGCGCAAGAAGATCCTGTTCACCTTGATGATCATCGGTCTGTATCGTCTGGGTGCGCAGGTGCCGAGTCCCGGTGTGGACTACGCGGCAGTGCAGTCCTGCCTCAACATGAGGCCGACCGACGAGGCCGGCGTCTTCGGGCTCCTGAACCTGTTCACCGGTGGAGCGCTCCTCCAGCTCTCGGTCTTCGCGCTCGGCGTCATGCCGTACATCACCGCGTCGATCATCATGCAGCTGCTGACGGTGGTCATCCCCAGGCTTGAGCAGCTCCGCAAGGAGGGCCAGCCCGGCCAGGTCAAGATCACCCAGTACACCCGGTACCTGACGCTGGGCCTCGCCCTGCTCCAGGCCGCCAGCTACATCGCGCTGGCCCGCTCGGGCGTGCTGTTCCAGACCCAGTGTCCGGACGACATCCTGCCGGACCTCTCGCAGACCGACGCGGCCATCCCGTACTGGATGACCATCATCGCCGTCGTGGCCGTCATGGTCGCGGGCACCGCGATCATCATGTGGTTCGGCGAGCAGATCACCGAGCGCGGCATCGGCAACGGCATGAGCCTCCTGATCTTCGCGTCCATCGCGGCGCAGATGCCGGGCCAGTTCTGGTCCCTGCAGAAGTCCGAGGGCTGGTTCATGTTCAGCGTGATCATCGGGCTGTGCATCGTGATCATGGTGGCGGTCATCTTCATCGAGCAGTCGCAGCGCCGCATCCCGGTGCAGTACGCCAAGAAGATGGTCGGCCGCCGGATGTACGGCGGCACCTCGACCTACATCCCGCTCAAGGTCAACCAGGCCGGCGTCGTGCCCGTCATCTTCGGCTCCTCGCTGCTGTACATCCCGACGCTGTTCCGCCAGCTCAACCAGAACAGCGACTCGTCGTGGGTGCAGTTCATCGACCGGTACCTGCTCAACCAGGGCTCGTGGGTCTACATCTCGCTGTACGCCCTCCTGATCATCTTCTTCACCTACTTCTACGTCTCGATCACCTTCAAGGTGGACGACGTCGCGGAGAACATGAAGAAGGCCGGCGGGTTCATCCCCGGCGTGCGCCCGGGCAAGCCCACCGCGACCTACTTGCAGCGAGTCCTGTCACGCCTGACCTTCCCGGGCTCGCTGTATCTGGCCATCATCGCTATCCTTCCCAATCTGGCCATCATCGCCTTCGGTAACGAGCAGCTGTTCGCGACATTCGCGTTCGGCGGTACCTCGGTGCTGATCATGGTGGGCGTCGGCCTGGAGTCGGTCAAGCAGATCGAGTCCCAGCTGATGCAGCGCCACTACGAAGGCTTCCTCCGCTGACGCAGGAACATCTTCATAGGCTTGACACGGGAGGAACAACTGTGCGACTGGTTCTCGTAGGCCCGCCCGGGGCCGGCAAGGGCACCCAGGCGGAGATCATCGCCGAGCGGCTCGGCGTCCCCAAGATCTCCACCGGCGACATCTTCCGCGCCAACGTCTCCGGCGGCACGCCGCTGGGGCTGAAGGCCAAGGAGTACATGGACGCCGGGAACCTCGTGCCCGACGAGGTCACCAACGATATGGTGGCCGACCGGCTGGCCGAGGACGACGCCAAGGGCGGCTTCCTGCTCGACGGGTACCCCCGCAACACCGAGCAGGCCAAGGTCCTCGACCGGGTCCTCGAAGCGGCGGGTGCGACCCTCGACCTGGCCCTGGAGCTGGTCGCGAGCGACGACGAGGTCGTGCGCCGCCTGTCCGGGCGCCGCGTCTCGAAGTCGACCGGCAAGGTCTACCACCTGGAGTTCGACCCGCCCGCGGATCCCGACTCCGAAGACCTGTACCAGCGCAGCGACGACCAGCCCGAGACGATCAAGAACCGCCTCAAGGTCTACGCGGAGCAGACCGCGCCGCTCGTGGGCTACTACGAGGGCCAGGGCAAGCTCGTGCGGATCGACGCGATCGGCGAGGTCGCCGAGGTCACCGAGCGCGCCCTGAACGCCATCGGCGCCGCGGAATAGCCACCGTGTTCCGCCGTCGCCAGCAGATCCAGTACAAGACGCCCGAGCAGATCCGCAAGATGCGGACCGCCGGCCTCGTCGTGGCCGAAGTGCACCAGGCCATGCGCGAGTCGGCCGGGCCGGGCGTGACGACGGCGGAACTCGACCGCATCGCCGAGCAGGTCATCCGCGACTGCGGGGGCGTGCCCTCCTTCAAGGGCTACGACATCGGCAACGGGCCCTACCCGGGCTCGATCTGCTCGTCGGTGAACGAGCAGGTCGTCCACGCGATCCCCTCCGAGGACGCAGTCCTCAAGGACGGGGACCTCCTGTCGGTCGACGTCGGCGCGATCGTGGACGGCTGGCACGGGGACGCGGCCATCACCATCGAGATCGGCCAGGTCGCCCCCGAGCTGACGGCCCTGCGGGAGGCCTGCGAGGCCGCCATGTGGGCCGGGATCAAGGCCGCGGCGACCGCGAAGCGCCTCGGCGGGATCTCCGCCGCCATCGAGCAGTCGGTCGACCACTCCGGCGAGTACGGGATCGTGGCCGGCTTCGGCGGGCACGGCATCGGCACGGAGATGCACCAGGACCCCCACATCCTCAACTACGGCCGCCCCGGCGAGGGCCCGAAGCTGCGCCCGGGCATGGCCCTGGCGATCGAGCCGATGATCACCCTCGGCTCGGAGGAGACCGCTGAGCTGGCGGACGGCTGGACGATCGTGACCGACGACGGCTCGATCGCCGCGCACGTCGAGCACACCATCGCGCTCTGCGAGGACGGCGTCTGGGTCCTCACGGCCCCCGACGGCGGGGTCGAACAGCTGGGCGACGCCGTCGCGAGCGCGGCTCGCGCGGAATAGGACCCCGGTGCCATAATTGGCACCGTGACCGAAGACCACGGCAAGCTGCGCATCTCGAACGCCGACCGCGACCTGGCGATCGCGCAGCTGCAGGCCGCTCTCGACGAAGGCCGCATCGACCTCGTGGAGTTCGACGAGCGCGCCAAGACCGCCTACGAGGCCAAGACGAACGCCGAGCTCGACCTCATCTTCGAGGACCTCCCCGGCGGGCGTCCGAAGGCGGGCGAGGTCGTCCCGGCCGGTCCGGCCGCCGAGACCGCCAGGGCCGAGCGCGCGCCCCGCGGCCGCAGTTGGTTCCACGACGTGCCCGCGCTCAGGGCCCTGATCCTCGTCGGCGGCATCTGCACCCTGATCTGGCTGGCCGGCTCGGTCTCCTCGGGGGAGTACGGCAACTTCTGGCCGGTCTGGCCGATCATGGGCCTCTCCATCGCCACGTTCGTGCAGCTGGTCAACCGCGGCCGCTGGGGCGATGACGACGAAGACGACGGGCCCCGGCGCGAGCGCCGCGGCCACGACTGGCACTGATCCCACCCCGCCCCCTAGGAGCCCAACGAATGTCCTCCCTCGAACGCTTCGGCGGCGACCGCGAGCTGCGGGTCGGCAACGCCGAGCGCGCCTCCTTGACCGAGATCCTGCGCTCCGCCGTGGACCAGGGCTACATCGACCTCGAGGAGTACGAGAAGCGCGTCGACATCCTCATGGCGGCGAAGACCGTCGGGGAGACCGAGATCGTCCTGTCGGACCTGCCGGCGTACCAGCGGGTCCTGCAGGCCCAGGCCGACGCGAACGTGCCTGACAAGCTGCACACCCCCGAATGGATCAAGTGGCTGTGGGCGGGCGTCTCGATCCCGATCGGGATCGTCACGGGCGTCTGGGCGTTCGTGTACTTCCTGACGGACAGCACCCAGTACTTCTGGCCGGTCTGGGCCGTCATCCCGCTGACCGTCGTCGCCTCGGTGCTCACGGTGGCCGAGCGGACCATCATCCGCCCGAGCGAGGAGCGCAAGCGCCGTGAGCGCCTGCGCCGCAAGCGGAACCAGGGCTGAACGCGCGAAAGCAAAGAGCCTCGCGGCATCGCCGCGAGGCTCTTTGCATTGGGGTGATCGACGGGGCTCGAACCCGCGACATCCTCGACCACAACGAGGTGCTCTACCAGCTGAGCTACGACCACCAAGACCGGTACCGCAGGAAAAACCTGGGACCGGCGACAATCATAGCCAAGCTTCCAGTGCTCCTGTCAACGGGGTTCGGTGTCGGCCGTCTCAGCGGCGTCCCGGGCGGTGCTCGCGGCAGCGGCCTTGGCCTCGTCGCTGCTCGGGCCGGGCAGCGGCACGAACAGGGTGCGCCGGTAGTACTCGAGCTCCTGCACGCTCTCCAGGATGTCGGCGAGCGCGCGGTGGGCGAGGCCCTTGGGCGGCTGGTTGTAGTAGACGCGCGGGTACCAGCGCCGGGCGAGCTCCTTGATGGAGGAGACGTCGATCATCCGGTAGTGCAGGTGGTCGTCCAGGCGCGGCATGTACTTGGTGATGAAGGTGCGGTCCGTGGCGATCGAGTTGCCGCACAACGGGGCCGTGCGCGCTTCGGGTACGTGCTGCTTGATGTACTCGAGGACCGTGTCCTCGGCTTCGGCGAGCGAGACCGGCGAGGCCCGCACTTCGTCGGTGAGCCCGGACTTGGCGTGCATGTCGGCGACGAACGCGCCCATGTTCTCCAGTGTCGACTCGTCGCAGGCTATGACGATGTCGAGTCCGGTGTCCAAAGGGGTGAGGTCGGGCTCGGTGACGAGTACGGCGATCTCGATGAGGGCTTCGGTCTCCGGGTCGAGGCCGGTCATTTCGCAGTCGACCCACACTAGGCGTTCTTCAGTCACCGGCCCAACTCTACGCGCAAGGGGCACGGATGGTGATCTACGAGGCACGCTGCCGGAAGCGGCCCCTCGAGGGCCGTGGAAGGAGGAAAATCGGAAGAACGAGAGGTGTTCGGAATCGGACATCAACGCCTGGGAAAAGTGTTGCTCGTCACCGCTACCGTCCGCTATGGTGCGGGTATCAGAGCGTCGCCGCCTTTGCGGCCCGGATCGCAGTGATTAGGGCCGCAAAAAGATGATCTCTCAACTTTTTCAAGGTAGGGCGCGTGTACCCCTAGAGATTGAAGGTTTGCGATGAAGCAAGCCGGAGACGATACCGTGACCAGGACTCGGGTCATCAGGCCTCTGCCGAGGTGAGGTGATCTCCATCTCAGAGGCATCATGAGCGCGACGCGCCCCCGTCTCAGAGATGGAAGCCGTGAACCGAGCTTAGCCGATGAAAACGGGTACCCGAAACGGTGCGAAGGCCTTAGGGCCACTGAATCGCATCGATTCCGTAACCGTGGCACATCGAACACCGGGGCACGGAATTCCACGCAACGAAGCGGTCGTTGTAACTGGTACACCGTTCACGCGGTGTCGGGGGACGAGGAAGCTGGAGGAGACCTTGAGCGTGGAGCAAACGACAACACCCACCCTCACCACCGAAGAGGTCGCTGAGGAACGAGACCTTGTGGGTGTCTACCTGCATGAGATCTCGAAGACGCCGCTGCTTGACGCCGCCGCCGAGGTCGACTTGGCGAAGGCTGTCGAAGCCGGTCTGTTCGCGAAGCACCTGCTCGGCGAGGGGGAGACCTTCGGCGACGCCACCGAGAAGGACCTGAAGCGCCTGATCGAAGACGGAGCGAAGGCGAAAGAGCAGTTCATCAAGGCGAACCTGCGGTTGGTCGTCTCGATCGCCCGCCGCTACGTCCGTTCCGGGATGCCGATGCTCGACCTGATCCAGGAGGGCAACACGGGCCTGGTCCGCGCCGTCGAGAAATTCGACTACCAGCGCGGCTTCAAGTTCTCGACCTACGCCACGTGGTGGATCCGCCAGGCCATCAGCCGGGCGATCGCCCAGCAGGAGCGCACCGTGCGCCTGCCGGTGCACCTGGTCGAGGACGTCAACCGGATGCGCAACGTCACCCGCCAGCTCACCCGTGAGCTCGGCGGCGACCCCGAACCCGAGCAGGTGGCCGCCGCACTCGGCGTCACCGTCGAACGGGTCCGGGAGCTCATCCGCTGGAGCCAGGACACCGTCTCGCTGGACACGCCGATCGGCGACGACGGCGACACCAACCTCGGCGACCTGGTCGCCGACTCCGACGAGCCCAGCCCCGAGGACGTCGTCCTCGCCGGCATGGAACGCCAGCGCATCGAGATGATGCTGAATCACCTCGACGAGCGCTCGGCGGGGATCGTCAAGGCCCGCTACGGGCTCGAGGACGGCCGCGAGCACTCGCTCACGGAGGTCGCGCACCGGTTCCACCTGTCGCGCGAGCGCATCCGCCAACTCGAGATCCAGGCGCTGGCCCGCCTCAAGGAGCTGGCCAACGACCAGGTCATGGCCGAAGCGGCTTGACTGCGTAAGCACTAGGACCGATAGCGGGAGGGCCGGGGCGAAAGCCCCGGCCCTCCCGTCGTACGCGGGGTCGGAATCGGGCCCGGGGTCCGGCCGGGGCTGCGGTGGCGGCGGCCGCGGGGCTCGTCGTGCCCGGCGCGGCGACATAGGGCATGCCCCTTCCCACCCGCATCCGCCTCCGACCAACCGAAAAGGACCACACTCCCATATGGGTACGACACTCGATCGTTCCCGCAGGTCACGAGCAGAATGATCGGGTTATGCGCAAATGATTGATGCGGGACGGCACGAACGGGCGTGGGCCGCCGCCCGGGGGGGGGGGGGCCCCCCCCGGGGGGGGGGGGGGGGGGCCCCCCCCCCGGCCCCCGCCCAGGGCATGGCCCGGGGGGGGGGCCCGGTTACCCGCCCCTCTGTGTGGGGGGGCCCCCCCCCGCGGGGGGCCCCCCCCCCGCGGGGGGCCCCCCCCCACGCCCGTTGGTGCCGTTCGGGGTCAGACCCGGCGGTACCCGTCGATGGACATGCCCATGTCGAGGTCCGAGATCTTCACGACGTCGCCCGGCTTGGGCGCGTGGATGACCTGGCCGTCGCCGATGTACATGGCGACGTGGTTCTGGCCGTTGTAGAAGACGAGGTCGCCCGGTTGCAGGTCGCCGCGGTCGATGCCGCTGGTCTCGTCCCACATGGTCCAGGTCGAGTGGGTCAGCGAGATGTCCGAGACGCCGTAGGCGCCCGCGATCAGGCCCGAGCAGTCCCAGGTGTCGGGGCCGGCGGCGCCGAACACGTACGACTCGCCGAGCTGGTCCCTGGCGAACTGGACGGCCGCGGTGGCGGCGTCGGCGCTGTAGGACGCGGTCGCCGAGTCGGACTCGGAGTCGGCGCTGGAGGTCGCCTCGCTGGACGCTTCAGCCTCGGCTTCGGCCTCTGCGGCGGCAGCGGCTTCGGCTTCTTCGGCCTCGGCCGCGTCGAGGGACTTCTCGGCCTTGCCGATCTGCTTGTCGAGGTCGGCGATCTCCTGCTGCTCGGTCTCGATGCCGGCCGCGAGCTCCTTGGCGGACTCGGAGGCGTCCTGCGCCTCCTCGAACTTGTCCGTCTGCTGCTGCGCGTAGGCCACCAGGCTGGAGACCTTCGCGTCGAGGTCGTCGTCGGCGGATTCGACCGCGGCGGTGACGACGGTGAGCTGCGCGTTGGAGGTGCCGTACTCGGCCGCTGCGGCTTCGATGACGGCCTTCGCCGCGTCGAGCTGGGTCTGGAGGTCCGCGAGGTCGGCGGCGGCGGCGTCGCGCTCGGTCTCGAGATCGGCGAGGTGGTCCTCGATCTCGGCGGCGGACGCGGAGGTGTAGTCGATGTCGGCCGCGTCGGCGTGCGTGCCGGCGAATGCCGTCACGAGCCCGACGGTGGCGAGGGTGACGCCCGTGTAGGCGGCGACGCGGCGAAGGATGGCGCTAGTTCGTGAACGTGCTTCGTGATCAGAGCAGGCGTGAGCCACAAGGTGGCCTTTCTTCCTCGGCCGCCTACCGGGTTAGCTGTCGGGTTCGGGCAGGGAAGTGCGCCCTACCCGCTGCGGCAGTGCTGCAGCGGGATTCACCCCGTGTGCCACGTGACTCTGCTTGCGAAGAGCTGGGGGACGCGGCACGGCTGGGTCCCCGGCCCGCGCATCGGTGTTTCGTCCAAGACCGGGAGGAACGGACGTCATGCGAGCGCGGCTCGGCGGTCCGGACGGGTGGGTCTCTGGGGGAGCCCTGAGGACCCGACCGGAACAGGCGCCGACGCTAATACATGGTGACCCGAATCGCCAAGCCCTCTGTGAGTCGCTCCACAGTCCAGTAACGGACAGTGAGGACGCACTGGGAGACAGGGCCACTATCCAGCGGGTTTATTGCCCGAACGGGTGAGGGGTCAGTGGTCCGGGCGGCGATGGCGCGAGTTGCGGCGCATCTGCGGGGCCGCTCCGGCTTCGGCCGCGCGGCGTTCGAAGGGTCCCGCGAACCGACGGTCGCGCATCCCGCAAGCGGAGCTCGGCTGGGTCCCCAGCCGCCGCGGGGACCTTGTCGACCCGGCTGCCCGCGTTCTCGGGGGTTGCGAGGTATGCGGCGGTCAGAAGCTGCGGAGCGAGCGCGGGGGCGGCGGGGACTGGATCGCGGTCGCGTCGGTGACCGGGGGAGCGCCGCCGATGTACTCCTTCAGCTCGGTGCCCTCGAGCACCCGGCACGGGAAGGCCGCGCCCGCGCAGCGGCGGCGCAGGGCCGCGATCGGCAGCTCCACGTCGGCCGCCACCGCGACCACGTTCCCGAACCGCCGGCCCCGCAGCACCGCGGGCTCGGCCATGACCGCCGTGTGCGGCCACACCGCGCCCATCGCCGCGAGCGCCGGCTTGAGGAACTTCATCTGGCCGCCGTCGCACAGGTTCACCGCGTAGTGCCCGCCGGCGCGCAGCACCCGCCGCGCGCCGTGCAGGAACTCGGTGCTCGTCACGTGCGCGGGCACGCGGGCGCCCGCGTACACGTCGGTCACGATGAGCTCGTAGCTCGCGTCGGGCGCGGCCTCGACCGCTTCGCGCGCGTCGGTGTGCCGGATCTTCACCTTCACGCCGCGCGGCAGCGGCGCCTCGGCCCGCACGAGCGCGACCAGCTCCTGGTTCGTCTCGACCGCCTGCTGGTACGAGCCGGGCCGCGTGGCGGCCACGTAGCGGGCCATCGCGAGGCCGCCCGCACCCAGGTGCAGCACCCGCAGCGGCTGCTTCGGCTCGGCCATCGCGTCGATGACGTACGCGATCCGCTGCATGTACTCGGCGTCCAGATAGGACGGATCGTCGAGGTCGACCGTGGCCTGGACGACGCCGTCGGCGACGAGGTGCAGCAGGTTCGGCCGGTCGGGATCGCGGTCGATGCGCAAGGCAGGCCGTTCGGCCTCGGACGGGTTCACGGACCCATTGTGCCCGAGGACCGGGCCGAGGCCCCTGCGCGAGGCGGTAAACGGATTCGAATCGGGGCCGAGCACGAACCGAGCCGCTCAGCGGCCGGAGTGTCCGGCATGGGCCGAGCACGAACCGAGCCTCTCAGCGGCCAGTGTCCGGCAGGGGCCGGGCAGAAGCAGCCCGCCGTTCGCGCGTCGGGTCGGCGGGGAGGACATGGTGGGACCCGAAGCGCCGCACGTGCCGCCGTTCGCGCGTCGGGTCGGCGGGACCGGATCGCCCGGCGGGGCCGGACCTCAGGGACCCTGCCCGGCCTGCGTCTTGGCCGAGGCCGCGACGTGCGCGATGCGCCGCAGCGCCGCGAACACCGTCTCGCCCAGCACCGTGGCCACCACCGCCTGCTCCACGTTCACGCCCTCGATCCGGGTCGCCTCCGCGATCGCCTCCATGTCCGCCGACGCCAGCGCCGCCGCCGCGTCGGCGTAGTGCCCGAGCACTTCCTGCGGATCGGGGTTTCCCAAGCGGTAGAAGGCGCTCAGCGCGGTGACCAGCGCGTCCCGGTAGTTCGGCGGGGCCACCTCGGCCCAGCCGTACTCGTGGAGCAGCTGGTCCACGGTGCGCTCGGCCGCCTCGGTCGTGCCCTCGCTCGCGAGCGAGAACTTCGGGTCCCGGTGGGTCGCCGCGAGGGTCGCGCCGAGCGCCTGGAACGCCGACTCCGGATGGCGCCCAAGCACGGTGAGGACTTCGCCGATCTGCGCGACCGAGAGCCCGGCGGTCTCGGAGAGGGCGCGGATGAGCGTCAGCCGGTGCACGTGGGCCGGACCGTACTCGACGGTGTTGCCCTCGCCGTGCTCCCCGGCCTGGAGCAGGTGCTCCCGCAGGTAGTACTTGATGGTGGCGGCCGGGACCCCCGTCCGCTCCGACAGCTCACCGATGCGCATACGAGGGAGTCTATGACGGAAAGCGCGCCCGCGTTACCGTTGAGCCCGGCAGGAACCCCCGCCTTGGATCCACCCCCGCTTTGGAAAGGCGACGGTCAATGACAGCCCCACGCCCTTACGCGCCTACCCGTCGCCCGCCCGCCACCCGACAACGAGGGCGCTGCGCGCCCGCCGCATTCAGCCGCTCGCTACGCTCGCTTCCCCGAACCGGAATGGCCGCGCCATGACTGACCCTCTCCGTTCCGCACTGCTCGAAGAGCTGCGCGAGATCGCCGCGCTTCCCGTGCCCGCCTTCGACCCGGACCTCGCCGACGACTACGCCGAGTCGGGCCGCCGCCTGCCGTTCGAGAACCAGTACTTCGCCCGCCGCCGCCACCTCGCGGCCCTCGCCCTCGTCGGTGACGGCGCCGTCCTCTCCGCCCTGATCGCAGACATCTGCGACGAGCGCTCCTGGGCCCTGCCGGCCCACTGGGACGACGGCGACCCGGCCGTCTGCGTCGACCTCTTCGCCTGCGAGACCGCCGGGGCCCTCGCCGAGATCCTGCGCCTGCGCGAGGACGTGAAGGACCCCGAGCGCGTCGAGGCCGAGATCCGCCGCCGCGTCCTCGACCCGTTCTTCGGTTCCGAGGACGCGTTCTGGTGGGAGGAGCGGTTCTCCAACTGGACCGCCGTGTGCGCCGGCGCCGCCGGGATGGCCGCCCTCGCCCTCGGCTACGACACGGACGTCATCCGCGGCCGCGTCCTGCCCGCCCTCCAGGCCTACCTGTTCTCATTCGGGCCCGACGGCGGCTGCGTCGAAGGCATCGACTACTGGGTCTACGGCTTCGGCTACTTCACCTACTTCGCCGAGGCCTGGCGCGACGCCACCGGCGAGGACCTCCTCGCCGGGACCGAGGCCATCGCCTCCTTCCCCGCGAACGTCCAGCTCTACCCGCGCTCCTTCGCGACCTTCGGCGACGCCCAGGACAACCCGTCGCTCCCTCCCGGGCTCCTCGCCCGCCTCGCCGACCGGCTCGGCGTCCCGCTCCCCGCGATCGAGCACGCGCCCACCTTCGCCGACGACTACTGCGCCCGCTGGGCCCACCTCACCCGCACCCTCGAATGGGGCCGCGAGCTCGGCGGGGAGATCGCGCCCGGCCGCACCCTCCTCGCCGACGTCGGCTGGTACGTCGAGCGCCGCCAGCTCGGCCGCCGCATGTGGTCGCTCGCGGTCAAGGGCGGCTACAACCAGGAGCCGCACAACCACCTCGACCTCGGGTCGTTCATCATCGCCGCGGACGGCGAGCAGCTCCTGTGCGACCCCGGCGCCGGCGAGTACACCGCCGCCTACTTCGGCGACGAGCGGTACGAGCAGGTCCACCCCTCCGCCGCCTGGCACTCCGTCCCCACCGTCGAAGGGGCCGAGCAGCAGGTCGGCGAGGACTCCCGCGCCGAACTCGTCTACACCGACGACGGCGTGGACGCCTACATCGACGCCTACGGCGACGGCGCGCTCCTGCGCAAGTTCACCTGGACCGAGAACGGCATCGAGCTCTTCGACGCCGGCCCCGAACTCGTCGAGTCCTTCGTCAGCCGCATCCGGCCCGAGACCGAGGGCGACCGCGCCACCTGGACCGGCGAGCGCGGCACCCTCGTCCTCCACGGCGTGGACCCCGAGACCGTGCGCATCGAGGACGTCGAGACCAGCACCCACCTCGGCCGGCCCGACCGGCTATGGGCGCTCCGCTTCGACTTCAGCGGCAGCCTCCGCTTCGAGCTGCTCTAGGAGCCCGTCGGCCTTGAGGCGCTGGCGGGCGGCGGCGATCGCCTCGCTGGTGTGCTCGAACAGCCGCCCCTGCTGGTAGAGCGGTTCCAGGATGCCCAGGGCCGCAAGCGGTTTGGCGTGCACCGGTTCGAGACCGGAGAGGTAGACCGCTATGCCGCGGTGCTCCAGGCGCTTGATCGCGTCCGCGAGCACCGTCGCCCCCGAAGCGTCCATCGTGGACACCCGGCTCATGCGCAGCACCACCACCCGCACGTCGGCGACGTCCAGGAGCTGCAGCAGGAACCGGTGCGCCGCCGCGAAGAACAGCGGGCCCTCGAGCCGGTACGCCACGATGTGCTCGTGGAGCAGCGCCGCCTCCTCGTCGTGGTGGTCCTCGTGCTCGATCGGCTCCTCCTCGACCGACACCGACCGCGAGATCCGCCCCAGCGCCAGCAGCCCCGCGAGCGCGATGCCCACCGCCACCGCCCACACCAGGTTGAGCGCCACAGTCGCCACGAGGGTCAGCCACATGACGGCCGCGTCCGCGCGCGTCGACCGCGCCAGCGCCAGCAGCGAGCCGACCTCGATCATCCGGATCGAGGTCGCGATGAGCACGCCCGCGAGCGCCGCGAGCGGCACGTGCGCCACCAGGGGCGCGAGCGCGAGCATCATGAGCGCCAGCACGATCGCGTGTGTCAGCGACGCGAGCCGCCCCGCGGCGCCCGACCGCACGTTCACCGCGGTGCGCGCCAGCGCGCCCGAGGACGGCATGCCGCCGAAGAACGGCGTCACCAGGTTCGCCACCCCCTGGCCGAACAGCTCCCGGTCGGGGTTGTGGTGCTGGTCCACGGTCATGTTGTCGGCCACCGTGGCCGACAGGAGCGATTCGAGCGCGCACAGGGCGCAGATCGCGACCGCCGCCGCCACGAGCTCGGGCATCTCCGCGAAGTCGAGGAAGTCCGCCTCCGGAGCCGGGATCGTGCGCGGCAGCGACCCGATGATCGCGACGTCGGCCGCGGCCCACCAGGTGGCGACGGTGGCGACGACGACCGCGAGCAGCGGCGTCGGGATCTGCGAGTGCAGGCGCGAGCCGAGCAGGATCGCGGCGGCCACGCCGAACGCGACCGCGGGCGGGGCCCAGTTCGGGTCGGCCGCGAACAGGCGCGCCGATTCCCAAGCGCCGCTGAGGATGTGCGCGTTCTGCGCGGGCAGCCCGAGCGCGGGCGGCAGCTGCTGCACCGCGATCACGATCGCTACCCCGGCGGTGAACCCCTCGACCACGGGCACCGGCACGTAGCGCGCGTAGCGGCCCGCGCCGGTGAGCGCGAGTGCGACGAGCATGAGCCCGGCCATGATGCCCACGAGCATCACGCCCGCGTGGCTGTGCGTGGCCGCGAGCGGCACCAGGACCACGGCCATCGTGCCCGTCGGGCCGGTGACCTGCAGGTTCGAGCCGCCCAGCAAGGCGGCGATCACCCCGGCGAGGATCGAGGTGATGAGCCCGGCGAACGCGCCGAGCCCCGAGGCGATCCCGAAGCCGAGCGCCAGCGGCAGCGCGACGACCGCGACGGTGAGGCCCGCGAGGAGGTCGGTGTGCCAGTGGCGGCCGAGGTGGAGGTAGTCGGACCGTTCGGGAAACAGCTGTCGGAAGCGTCGGCGTTTCGTGGCAGTTGTCTCTCGTACAGTGGTCATGAGGTGATTGTCCCGGATCGGTTGATCTGCAAGGACTTCCGCAGACCCCGGGCGCGTCGCCCGGACCGGGCGGCGCGACACGTTCGGGTGACACGAGCGCCGCGCGGGCCGGTTGCTGTCGGACCCGTGCGCCACGCTGGGCAGTATCTTCCCCTCTAGTGGTGGGTGGGGGCTAGTGGACGGTCTTCGGGCGGACATCGCCGAAAGCGCCCGGCGCCGCCGAGGGCGGCGCCCGAGCGCGCATCGCTGCCGCGCCTCCGCGTGCGCCCCGCGCTGCCGTTCCGCCCCTTCGCTTCCTGCCGTAGGATCGCGACCGTGCGTAAGAAGGGCCTCGAGACGGTGATCCGGGTCGGCGGCGCGGTGGTCGTCACCGCCGCGGCCGTGCTCGCGGCCGTCCTCGAATCCTTCCTCGTGCCGTACTACATCGGCGGGATCGCGGTCCCGATCGCCGGGGCGATCGCGTTCGTCGCGAACTGGCGCCTGGCGGCGCTGGCCGTGTACTGGACCGGCGGACGCTGGTCCGTGCTGCTCACCGCCCTCGCCTGGTTCGCGGTGGTCCTCGCCGCCTCCGCCCCCACGGAGGCCGGCTCGCTGGTGATCACCAGCGGCTTCAACGGCTACATGCTGCTCCTGGCGGGGACCGCCGGGATCGCCCTCGCGCTGTGGCAGTATTTTCGACCCAGGCCGAACGCCAAGGCCGCCCGACCCGTCGCCGGCCCCCCGGTCGCGGCGCAGGCCACCCCTACCGCTACGAAGGAGTCCCGACCGTGACCCTCCTCAGCCGCCTCCTGATGCCGCACTGGCCCTCGATCTACGGCTTCGGCCTCGGCCTGATCCTCGCCAACCTGGCCGGCCGGTTCGCCTCCACCAAATGGGGCGAGGGCACCGCGGTCGGCGACCTCGTGGGCGTCTTCACGTTCGGCGCGATGGCCGCCGTCGCGATCGCGGCCGGGATCTGGTGGGGCGTGCGCCGCCGCCGCCAGGAGATCACCGGCGAGCTCCTGCCGATCTTCGTGGTCGTCACCCTGTTCACCGTCCTGGTGAACCCGCTCATCGCCCGCGTCGACTACCCGACGCTCGACGGGGTCTTCTCGCAGACCCTCATCTACTTCGCGCTGCTGGCCCTCTCGGGCTGGGTCGGCTTCCTCATCGTGATGGCGCTCGGCGTCGACATGTACGGCCGCGAGCTCAAGGCCACCCGTATCGCCTGGGAGCGCAAGGCGAACCCGAAGGCCGCCTAGCTGCGAGCCCGGTACTGGTACCGGTAGCGCTCGGCGTAGCCGAGCCGCTCGTACATGGCGATCGCGGCCTCGTTGTCGGCCTCGACCTGGAGCGCGGCCCGCCGCGCTCCATTGCCGTGTCCCCAGGCCTCCAGTGCGCGGAGGATCTCGGTGCCGAGGCCCTGGCGCCGGAACGCCGGCAGGGTGCCGATGTTCGTGATCGCCACGAGGTCGCCTTCGACCGCGCCCCGGCCCCGGGCGGCGAGTTCGCCGCCGCGGTGGATCTCCGCGTAGCCCCGGCCGGGCCCCGATCCGAAGATCCGCGCCGCGACCGCGGGGGCCCCGCGCCCGACCTGCTCCAGCAGTGCCGCACCCGGCGCGTCCACGACCACGGCCTCGCCGTCGTACGCGGTGCTGTCTTGAGAGGCGCCGTCGAGGCGTTTCGTCATCACCGCGGTGCGGCCCTCGGCCTCCCAGCCGCGCGCCGCCAGTTCGTCGTCGAGCCGCTTTCCCACGCCCCCCGGCAGGGCGATGAGCGGCCGCGCGCCGCGCGCTTCGTACCAGTCGCCGACCGCCGCGAGCGCCGCGTCGGTCCCGCCGGGCGGCGCGGTCAGCGCCAGGACCGAGTTCGCGCGCCGCGAGAAGCCCTCGGCGTACCGCAGGAGCCAGCCGCCGAGCTCGGCGGTCTCCGGCGCGGGCCAGGTGGCGGCGAGGTGCCGTTCCAGTTCGAGGATCTCGGAGAACGGGGTCGGCTTGGGCGGTATCGCCCGTGCCGCGACGACCGCGGACGCGTCGATCGTGACCGCCGTCCCGGAATGCGCCACACTGTCGGGCAGCACGCGCCAGAACGCCGGGCCCATCTCGATAAGCTCACCGGTGACATCCGTGAACCGGCGACCCGGTTCGGGGTTGGCCAACCTGATCCGAACCGCCACTCGCCGACCGACGTGCTCTGGTCCCAGCATCTGGCGCACCCCCTGCCTTCGGGTCTATACATGGAAATAGGCTCTAGGCTCATCTCAGCGCAGTCCGCCCGATTGCGCGCTGTAGGAAGGACGACTCGTGACTTACGTAATCGCCGAGCCGTGCGTGGACCTCCTCGACAAGGCCTGCATTGAAGAATGCCCTGTCGACTGCATCTACGAAGGCAACCGTAAGCTCTACATCCACCCTGACGAGTGCGTCGACTGCGGTGCATGCGAGCCGGTGTGCCCGGTCGAGGCGATCTTCTACGAGGACGACGTCCCCGAGGAGTGGGCCCCGTACACCAAGGCCGAAGTCGACTTCTTCGACGAGATCGGCAGCCCCGGCGGCGCCTCCAAGGTCGGCAAGATCGACAGCGACGTCCCGTTCGTGGTCGCGCTGCCCGCGAAAGAGGAGTAGCCGCGATGGCGCTGCGCCGTCTTCACAGCGCCTCCCCGGCCAGGCGGCTGCCGCGCTTCCCATGGGACCGCATGGCCCCGTATCAGGAGCGCGCGGCGGCCCATCCCGGCGGGATGGTCGACCTCACGGTCGGCGCCCCCGTGGACGAGGTGCCCGAGTCGATCCGGCAGGCGCTCATCGACGCATCCGCCCGGCCCGGCTACCCGACGGTGGCCGGCCCGGCGGCGCTCCGCGAGGCGATGCGCTCGTGGCTCCACCGGCACACGGGTGTGGCCGAGGACGTCGCGGTCCTGCCGACCGTGGGTTCCAAGGAGCTGGTCGCGAACCTGCCGCTGCAGCTCGGCGTCGGCCCCGGCGAAGCCGTGGCCTATCCCGAGATCGCCTACCCGACGTACGAGATCGGCGCGATCCTCGCGAAAGCGGACGCGGTGCCGGTGGCGGACCCGCGCGACGCCGCGGGCTCGCGCCTGCGCCTGGCGTGGATCAACTACCCGACCAACCCGACCGGTGAGGTCGCCTCCGTCGAGCACCTGCGCGACCTGGTCCGCTGGGCCCGGGACAGCGGCGTGGTGCTCGCCAGCGACGAGTGCTACCTGACGCTCGGCTGGGACGACGAGCAGCCGCCCGTGTCGGTCCTCGACCCGCGCGTGAACGACGGGGACCTCACGGGTCTCCTTGCGGCGCACTCGCTTTCGAAGCGCTCGAACCTGGCCGGATACCGCTCCGCGTTCCTCGCCGGGGACCCCGGGCTCATCGCGGACCTCCTGGAGATCCGCCGCCACTCGGGGTTCATGGTCCCGTGGGCCGTCCAGCAGGCCACCATCGCGGCCCTGCACGACGAGTCGCACGCGATCGAGCAGCGCGCCCGCTACGGGCACCGGCGCAGCGTCCTGCGCGGCGCGGTCGAGGCCGCCGGCTTCCGCATCGACCACTCGACCGCGGGCCTGTACCTCTGGGCCACGCGCGGCGAGGACTGCTGGGACACCGTGCAGTGGCTCGCCGACCGCGGCATCCTCGCCGCGGCGGGGGAGTTCTACGGCGCCAAGGGCGGGCAGCACGTGCGCCTGTCCCTCACCGCCACCGACGACGCGATCAACGACGCCGCGCAGCGGCTGAAGTAGCGGCTGGCGCGGTAACGAAGACACGGCGAAGGGCCCGCGGCTGGAAGCCGCGGGCCCTCGTTCGTCGCGGCGAGTCCTACTCGGCGACCGGCGGTGCGACCGGCGGCGGCGGCAGTTTCGCCAGGGCGTCCTGGCACTGCGTGGTCAGCGCGGCGATGTCCGGCAGCGGCGCGTCGCCGCCGGGGGCCGGTGCCGGCGGCGGCGGCAGCTGCTCCGAGCCCTCGACCGGCGGCGCCGGCGCGGCCGGCGCGTCGGCCGGCAGCGCGGCCAGCAGGTCGGTGACGCATTTGAGCAGGTCGGGCAGTTTCGCCAGCGCCGTCGGGTCGGGCAGTCCCGGAGGCGGGTCGACCGGCAGCGGCGGCAGCTGCTCGCCGTTGACGGTCTGGACCGCGTGAGTCCCGACGGCGTGAGTCTCGACCGCGTGAGTTTCGACCTCGGCCGCGCTGACGGCCGGTGCGGCCGCGAGCATCGCGAGCGGGACGGCGGCCCCGACCACGACGGCACGCCAGGTCCCCTTGGTGGATTCGGTCTCGGCTTCGGTGTGTTCTCTGTTGAACATGGACAATGCCATGAGGATTGCTCCCGTTTGATCGTCGGCTTTCCCGGCTCAGGCGCGGTCCGTGCGAACCGCCGGTGGGGGCGACTCGGCCGCCCTTCGACACCGAGATGTCTACTTTCCGTAGCACTTTAAGGACTCATCGTGACCAACGCTTGGCTTCGCTGAAAACAAACCGCACCCCTGTCGCACGAGTAAGCCGACTTCACCGGAGTTGACCTGGAGCAATGCCGAAACATGAGGTACATCGTCCGAAAGTCGACAATCCACCGCGGACCCCCGGCGGAGGTCCTAGGACCAGAACCCCATGGCACATGTCGGACCCTTCGGCCACACTGGTCGAGTGACCATCCTGATCGGCCGCGACCATCCGGCGGCGGCCCTCCGCTCGGCCGTCCAACGCACCGTCCACAGCCACGGCGGGCTCGCGCTCGTCACCGGCGAGGCGGGCATCGGCAAGTCCACGCTCGTCACCGACATCGCCGCCGCCTTCCGCGGCGAGCTCACCGTCGCCTTCGCCACCTCCTGGGAGTCCGAGGCCGTCCCCGACCACTGGCTCTGGGTCCAGGTCCTGCGCTCGCTCCGCGCCCAGCTCGGCGACGAGACCTGGCAGGAACTCCACCCCGCGCCGCCCGTCGCCGCCCTCCTCGGCCTGGGCGACGGCTCCGCGCCCGCCCAGTTCGAGCTCTACGACGCCGTCACCCAGATCCTGATCAGCGCCTCCCAGCGCGGCCCGGTTCTCGTCGTCCTCGACGACCTCCACTTCGCCGACCCCGGCAGCCTCGAACTGCTCAAGTTCGCCTCCCAGCACACCTGGTTCGAGCGCGTCCTGTTCGTGGCCACCTACCGCGACTCCGAGATCGACCCCGGCCACCGCCTGCGGGCCCGGATGCTGCCGCTCGTCGCCAAGGCGACCATGATCAGCCTCGAAGGGCTCGACGAGCACGGCGTCGCCGAACTCTGCCGCACCACCGTCGGCGACGCGCCCGACGCCGACACTGTCGCCGAGATCACCCGCCGCACCGGCGGCAACCCGTTCTTCGTTGAGCAGACCGCGCAACTGTGGGCCTCCGGGCAGCGCGTCGACGCCACCACCGCCGGGATGCGCGACGCGCTCCAGCGCCGCATCGACCAGCTCCCCGAACCCCTCGTCAGGATGCTCACCCTCGCCTCGGTCGGCGGTCGCGAGTTCCACGCCGGCGTCATGTCCCAGGCCTCCGGGCTCGACCTCCACCGGATCGAGTCCGCGCTCGACGCCGCCTGCCAGACCCGGCTCGTGCGCCGCGAGTCCGACCGGTACGTGTTCGTCCACGACCTCGTGCGCGAGACCCTCTACAACACGATGACCAGTGACGAGGCCGCCCACCACCACGGGTGCATCGTGCGCGCCCTCGTCGCCGACGAGTCGCTGCAGAAGCTCATGCTCTCCACCGAGATCGCCCACCACGCCTGGCTCGCCGGAGACGACCTCGACCCCGTGATCGCCGTCGAGTTCCTCGAGCGGGCCGCCACCGAGTCCCGCGGCTGCCTCAGCGCCCCCGGCGCCGAGAAGTACTTCCGCCGCGCCCTCGAACGCTGCACCCCCGCGATGGTGCGGCGCAGGATCCTCCTCCGCCTCGAACTGGCCGGCACCGTCAAATGGCTCCAGCGCGAAGAGGAGTCCTGGAAGCTCTACGACCAGGCCGTCCTCGAGGCCCGCGACTCCGGCGACCCGATGCTGCTCGCCCGCGCCGCCATCGAACTGCCCCAGAACGAACGCGTGGACGCCCTGTGCCGCCTGAAGGCCGACGCGTACGAGGCGCTCGCCGGGAAGCGCCCCGACCCCGCCCTCGACCACGACGGCCTGACCCGGCAGCTCAACTACGAGTTCCTCATGGCCGCCAGGCAGACCGGCGACGACGAGGAGGTCGCCTTCGGCCTGTGGGCCACGCACTCGGTCGACTGGGGCCCGGGCACCGCCGCCGCCCGCCAGGTCATCGTCGAAGAGCTCGACGAGATCACCCGCCGCACCGGCGACGTCGACATGCGCCTGTTCGCCGCCTCCCTGCGCTGGGTCGCGATGCTCGAGCAGGGCGACCCCGCCTTCCGCTCCCAGGTCGACCTCTTCTGCGCCCTCGCCGAGAACAGCGACTCCGAGCGCTGGCACAGCGGGGCCGACATCGACCACGCCGTCATCGACATCGTGCAGGGCCGCTGGGACTCCGCCGCCGAACGCATCGACAAGGCCTACGCCGTCGCCGGCGACGACCCCATGAACGACCACATGATGCGCCACCTCCGCTGGGAGCTCGCGTTCGCGCGCGGCGAAGCGCCCGAGCCGGCTCCCGACTCGTGGCGGACCCACTTCGGGGTATGGCACTCAGACCTGCTCACCGGCCTGAGCGCCGTGCGCCGCGGCGACCTCGACGAGGCCCACCGGGTCAAGGCCCGCCTCGACGGCGAGGCCGACCCGCACGACGCCTGGGTCTCCCTGCGCCTGCGCTTCGAGGTCGAACTCGCCGCCGCCGAAGGCGACACCGAAGCCATCGCGGCACTGCGCGAACGGCTCGAACCCCACGAAGGCGAATGGCTCGTCGCCCTATGGGGCAGCAGCGTCCACGGCCCCATCAGCCACTGGCTCGGCGTACTCGCCGCCGCCTCCGGCGACCACGCCCGCGCCACAGCGCACTTCGCCGCCGCGATCGAGCAGGCCGAGCGGCTCGACGCCCCGCCCTGGGCCGAGGCCGCCCGCAGCGCCCTCGCCGAAATCGCCGCCCCCGCACCGGAACCCGAGCGCCGCACCGCGGCCGCCACCGGCGCGGTCTTCCGCCGCGACGGCTCCACCTGGACGCTCCGCTACGAAGGCCGCGGCGTCCACCTCCCGCACACCAAAGGCCTCGCCGACCTGCACCGGCTCCTGCAGCGGCCTGGCGTCGAAGTCAGCGCCGTCGACCTCTTGGCAGTGCCCCTGAACGACCTCGAAGGCGGCGAAGCGGTCACGGCCGACGCCCGCCTCGGCGGCGACGACCTCCTCGACGCCGAAGCCCGCGCCCGCTACCGCGACCACCTCGAGACCCTCGACGAGCAGATCGACACCGCCGCAGCACTCGGCGACGACGCCCGAGCCGCCCGCCTCGACGCCGAACGCCAGGCCCTCATCGAGCAGCTCAAAGCCGCCACCGGCCTCGGCGGCCGCTCCCGCCGCCTCGGCGACAACGCCGAACGCGCCCGCAAGAGCGTCACCAACCGCATCCGCAACACCCTCAAGAAGATCGAGGCCGTCCACCCCGCGCTGGCCCGCCACTTGAGCGCCGCCGTCGCCACCGGCTCGGCCTGCGTCTACCGGCCCGAAACCGAAGCGCCCCACTGGGAGCTGTGAACGCGGACGGGGCCGGGTGTTGTTCGAATGAAGCTCTTACTTGCGGTTGTAGGCCCTGATCGTCAGGAACCCGAAGACCGCGATGAAACCGGCCGACCAGATCAGCGTCGTGACCACCGAAGCGGAGTCCACGTTGCCGTCGAACAGGCCCCGCACGCCGTCGACCAGCTGGCTGATCGGCGTGTTCTCGACGATCGGCTGCAGCCAGCCGGGCATCGTCGACGGGTCCACCATGATGTTCGACAGGAACGTCATCGGGAACATGATCGACATCGAGATCGACATGACGGTCTTCTCCGACCGCGTGATCAGGCCCAGCCAGGTCCACAGCCACGAGAACGCGAAGCAGAACAGCAGCAGCAGCCCCACGCCCAGCAGCACGCCGACCGCGCCGCCGTCGGGCCGGTAGCCCATGATCAGGCCCGTGCCGAACATGACCGCTCCCGCTGCGGCGTAACGGAACACGTCCGCCAGCAGGTACCCGACCATCGGCGCGGCCCGCCAGATCGGCAGCGTCCGGAACCGGTCCGAGACGCCCTTGTTGATGTCGATGTTCACGCTCATGCCCGTGTACATCGTGGTCATCACGATGCTCATCACCATGATGCCCGGCAGCAGGAACTGCAGGTAGTCACCAGTGCCGCCGGCGATCGCGCCGCCGAACAGGTACGTGAACATCAGCAGCATCATGATCGGGAACAGCAGGATGTCGAACGCCTGCTCGGGCACGTGCTTGATCTTCAGCATCGAGCGCCAGGCGAACGCCCGCGCCGAGGCGAACGCGCTCGGCGCCGCCGGCCGCTCGCCGGTGGCCAGGAGCCTGCGCAGGTGTTCCTTCTCGACCGGTGCCGGAGCGTCGACATCGGACTTCGTGTTGGGTTGCGTGACAGTCATTGCGAGTTCCTTCCTGAAAGTCCGTAGGGGTTAGGCGTCGACTTTGTTCGTCAGCGAGAGGAAGACCTCGTCGAGGCTCGGCTGGCCGAGCGAGAAGTCGTCCACGAGGATGCCGGCGCGGGCGAGCTCGCCGAGGGCGTGCGAGCCCTGCTCGGCGGTGTCCTGGCCGGGGGCCAGGCGCGCGGTGAGCGCCACCGGGTCGTCGTCGAACGCGACTTCCCCGGCCAGTGCCTCGGTGAGCACCTTCTGCGCGTGCTCGCGCTGGTCGGCGTGGTGCAGCCGCACCCGGATCGAACCCGCGCCCACCGAGGACTTCAGCTGGCCCGGCGTGCCCTCGGCGATGACCTTGCCGGTGTCGATGACCGCGATGCGGCTCGCCAACTGGTCGGCCTCCTCCAGGTACTGGGTCGTCAGCAGCACCGTGGTGCCCTCGCCGACGATCGTCCGGACCACGTCCCACACCTGGTTGCGGCTGCGCGGGTCCAGGCCCGTCGTCGGCTCGTCCAGGAACAGGAGCTTCGGCGTCACGATGATCGACGCGGCGATGTCCAGACGCCGGCGCATACCGCCCGAGTACGCCTTCACCAGCTTGCCGCCCGCGGCGGTCAACCCGAACGCCTCCAGCAGGTCCGCGGCGCGCGACCGCGCCGCCGGCTTCCCGTAGCCGTACAACCGCGACAGCAGCACCAGGTTCTCCAACCCGGTCAGGTCCTCGTCCAGCGACGCGTACTGCCCGGTGAGGCTCACCTGGGACCGCACCGAAGCGGCGTCCGAGATCAGATCGCGGCCGAACACGGTCGCATTGCCGGCGTCCGGACGCAGCAGGGTGGCCAGCATCCGAACCGTGGTGGTCTTGCCGGCCCCGTTCGGGCCGAGCACGCCGTAGACCGTGCCGGCCGGGACCTCGAGGTCCACGCCGTCGACCGCCTTGACGTCTTTGAAGTGCTTGACGAGCCCTTCGGCTCGGATCGCGAGGTCGCGCTGCGACATGTCCGCCTCCTGGATGGTCTGCTCAGTTGCTCTCATCCAGAAGGCGCTACGCGCACGCCACGGCCCCCGCTACATCCGATGTAGCGGGGGCCGGAGCCTTGCTAGTCCTTGAGGTGCTTGGGCCGCACGACCAGCCAGAACAGCAGCGCCGCCACACCCGAGCCCACCGCGATCGCCGCCGCTGTGGTGTTCCACACACCCGGCAGCTCCAGCTCGTAGAACGCCGCGAGCGGCGGCACCGCGATCACCGTCACGAACGCCGCCGCGCAGCCCCCCACCAGGACGACCTTCCACCACACGTACGGCTTCGCCACGATCGCCAGCGCCGTCAGCGCCAGGCAGAACAGCGTGATCGCCGCCGTGGTCTGCGGCAGCTGCGAATCGGTGCCGTCGTGCGCCAGCGACAGCAGGTACACGATGAACGTGGGCACCGCGCAGCAGATCCCGGCCGGGATCGCGAACTTGAGCACCCGCCGCACGAAGTTCGGCCGCGCCCGCTCGAACGTGGGCGCGAGCGCCAGGAAGAACGCCGGCAGCCCGATCGTGAACAGGTTGATGAGCGACTGGTGGATCGGCAGGAACGGGTACGGCAGCGCGTCGTTCCCCGTGGCCCACGCCGAGATCGCGCCCACCGCGACGAACAGCGCCAAAGCGATCGCGTAGACCGTCTTCGTCAGGAACAGGTTCGAGACCCGCCCGATGTTGCCGAGCACCCGCCGGCCCTCGTCCACCACGTGCGGCAGCGTCGCGAACTCGTCGTCGAGCAGCACCACCTGCGCGACCGAGCGCGCCGCCGCCGAACCCGAGCCCATCGCGATGCCGAGGTCGGCGTCCTTGAGCGCCAGCACGTCGTTCACGCCGTCGCCGGTCATCGCCACGGTGTGCCCGCGCGACTGGAGGGCCTTCACGAACGCCTGCTTCTGGTGCGGCTTCACCCGGCCGAAGATCGTGGCCCGCTCGAGCAGGTCCGCGAGCTCCTCCGGGTCCTCCGGGAGGCGGCGCGCGTCGACCGTGTCGGCCGCGCCGTCCACGCCCAGCTGCGCCGCGACCGCGCCGACCGCGGCGGGGGAGTCGCCGGAGATGATCTTGACCTTGACGCCCTGCTCCTTGAAGTAGGCCAGGGTGGCCGCGGCGGTCTCGCGCAGGCGCTGGCGCAGGACCACGAGGGCCTGGGCCTTGACGCCGCTGACCCCGCCGGTGGTGGAGGCGGACTCGGCGGTGACGAGGGCGAGCACGCGCAGGCCCTGGGCGGCGAGCATGTCCGCTTCGAGGGCGACGGGGTCGCCCTGGTCGAGGAGGATGTCGGGCGCGCCGAGGAGCCAGGTGCCGTTGTCGGTGAAGCGGGTGCCGCTCCACTTGCGGGCGGAGGAGAACGGCATGACGTCGATGACGCGCCAGTTCGGGTTGCCGACCTCGCGTTCGCGCAGGTACTCGGCGACGGCCTGCATGGTCGGGTTGGGGCTGTCGTCGGCGGCGGCCAGGGCGGCGAGCGCGGTGTCGACGCCGGTGGCGTCGGTGCCGTTGATGGGGCGGATCTCGTCGACGTCCATGCCGCCCTCGGTGAGGGTGCCGGTCTTGTCCAGGCACAGCACGTCGGTGCGGGCGAGGCCCTCGATGGCGGGCAGTTCCTGGACGAGGACGTGGCGGGTGCCGAGGCGGATGACGCCGACGGCGAACGCGACGGAGGTGAGGAGCACCAGGCCCTCGGGGATCATCGGCACGATGCCGGCGACGGTGCGGACGATGATCTCGCGCCAGTTGGCGGCGTCGGCGAGCTGGCTGACGATGAGCAGCAGCGCGATCGGGACGATGAGCCAGTTGATGAGCTTGATGAAGCGGTTGATGCCCTCGCGCAGCTCGGAGCGGGCCAGGGTGAACTTGCTGGCCTCCTCGACGAGCTTGGCGGCGTAGGAGTCCGCGCCGATCTGCTCGGCCCGGAAGAGGCCGGTGCCGGCGACGGCGAAGGAGCCGGAGCGGACCTCGTCGCCGGGGGTCTTGGCAACCGGGTCGGCCTCGCCGGTGAGCAGCGACTCGTCGATCTCGAGGTTGCGGGACTCGACGACGGGGCCGTCGACGACGATCCGGTCGCCCGGTTCGACGTAGACGAGGTCGTCGCGGACGATCCGGTTCGGCTCGATCTCCTGGATCTCGCCGTCGCGCAGGACCTTCGCGTTCGAGCGGTTCATCAGCGAGAGCTTGTCGAGGGTGCGCTTGGCGCGCAGCTCCTGGATCGTGCCGATCGCGATGTTGGCGATGATGACGCCGGCGAAGAGCCCCTGCTTCAGGCCTTCGAACAGGCCCTCCTCCATCGCGGTGAAGCCGATCGCGATCGCGGCGAGCACGGCGATGACGGCGTTGAGCGGTGTGAAGAAGTTGGCGCGGAGAATGGCGGAGAGCGGTCGACTGGTGTGGCGCTTGGCCTCGTTGACGGCTCCGGCCTCGACGCGTTCGGCCACCTCGGCGGCCGTCAGGCCGCGGTCACCTGCCAGCATGGGTGTTGTCACGTCGACAGCTTATGCGACTGATGCCGTCCTGTATCACCACCGAAGGACGGAGGCGCCTGTTTCGGACCTCCTCCATTCGACCGAGGCGTTCGGTCATGGAGACGCGGCCCCCAAGCGGTCTCATCCGATTGCGGCGCCAATGGGCGCGACCACTAGAATCGCTGATTATGGCCAATGTACTCACACCGCAGGGCGAGGACTTTCCTCGCTGGTACCAGGACGTCATCGCCAAGGCCCAGCTGGCCGAGAACGGCCCGGCGAAGGGCTCGCAGGTGATCCGACCGACCGGTTTCGCCCTGTGGGAGCGCATGGTCGACGAGATGGACGCCCGCATCAAGGAGACCGGCACGGAGAACGCCTCGTTCCCGCTGCTCATCCCCGAGTCCTACTTCACCCGCGAGGCCGACCACGTCGAGGGCTTCGCCCCCGAGCTGTGGATGGTCACCCACGGCGGCGGCAAGGAGCTCGAGGAGAAGCTGGCGATCCGGCCCACCTCGGAGACCATCATCGGCGAGTACATGTCGAAGTGGGTCAACTCCTACCGCGACCTGCCCCTGCTGCTCAACCAGTGGTGCAACGTGATGCGCTACGAGCTGCGCACCCGCCTGTTCCTGCGCTCCTCGGAGTTCCTGTGGCAGGAAGGGCACACCGTCCACGACAGCTACGAGGACGCGCACGCCTTCACGCTGCGCATCCTCCACGAGGTCTACGCCGACTTCATGGAGAACGTGCTGGCGCTGCCGGTGCTGCGCGGCATCAAGACCGAGGCCGAGCGGTTCGCCGGGGCCCTCAACACCTTCGCGGTCGAGGCCCTCATGCGCGACGGCAAGGCCCTCCAGATGGGCACCTCGCACGAGCTGGGCCAGAACTTCGCGAAGGCCTTCGACATCCAGTTCCAGGGCAAGGACGGCAAGCAGGCCTTCGGCTGGACCACCTCCTGGGGCACCTCGACCCGCATGGTCGGCGGCCTCATCATGGGCCACGGCGACGACGCGGGCCTGCGGGTGCCGCCGAAGCTCGCGCCCGTGCAGGTCCTCGTCATGGTCGTCAAGGACACCGAAGAGGTCCAGGACGCCGCGCGGAAGGTCTACGACGAGCTCAAGGACGCCGGGATCCGCGTGAAGCTCGACCACCGCGGTGATGTGGCGTTCGGCCGCCGCGCCGTGGACGCCGAGCTCAAGGGCTACCCCGTGCGCATCGAGATCGGCCCCCGCGACCTCAAGAACGGCGAGGCGACCATCGCCAGCCGCGTCGAGGGCACGAAGCAGACCGTCCCGATCGGGATGCTCGCCGAGGCCGTCGCCGCCGCCCTCCAGGGCGCCCAGGACCAGCTGTGGGACGAGGCCGTGGCGCGGCGCGAGTCGCTCACGAACGACGTGTCCACCGTCGAGGAAGCGGTCGAAGCCGCCCAGACCGGATACGCCCGCCTCCCCTGGGACGCCTGCGGCGTCGAGGGCGAGCAGCGGGCCGCCCAGTCGGCGGTCACGGTGCGCGTGCTCCAGCGCGAGGACGGCTCAGTGCCGGACTCCCTGGATGAGTCGGGTCTCATCGCGTACCTCGCGCGTTCGTACTGATCACCCGATGCGCTAGACTCGGTCGCTGTACATGAGCTTTGGGACGGAAGCCCTCTCAACTACCGTGACGCAAGGCCAAGTTTCGGCGCGAACGAAATCCGGAGTAATTCCCCTGGACGTCGTGCGCGCTAACGTGATCCTTACTACAGGAGTAACAAAACGTGGCAGTTAAGATTCGCCTCACGCGAATGGGGAAGATCCGTACTCCCCAGTACCGTATCGTCATCGCCGACTCGCGCGTCAAGCGCGACGGCAAGGTGATCGAGAACGTCGGGATCTACCACCCGAAGGAGAACCCGTCCCGGATCGAGGTCAAGTCCGACCGCATCCAGCACTGGCTCTCGGTGGGCGCCCAGCCGTCCGACACCGTCAAGGCCATCCTCCGCAAGACCGGCGACTGGCAGCAGTTCAAGGGCCTGCCCGCGCCGGCCCCGCTGAAGGTCGCCGAGCCCAAGCCGGAGAAGGAGAGCCTCTACGTGGCCGCCCTCAAGGAGTCGGGCATCGACCCCTCGAAGGCGTACGTCTCGGAGGAGGCCGCCAAGGCCGCGCCGAAGTCGAAGAAGTCCGCCGCCAAGGCCGACGAATCGGCTAAGACTGAAGAGGTCGAGGCCGCTGCCGACGAGGCCTCTGAGACCAAAGGGGAGTAATCGTGCTGCGACCGGCGCTTGAACACCTTGTCAAAGGCATCGTCGACAATCCTGACGACGTCCGTGTCCGTCTGGTCGATTCCCGCCGCGGCAAGCGGCTCGAGGTCCGGGTCAACCCGGAGGACCTCGGGACCGTGATCGGCCGCGGGGGTCGCACCGTCAACGCACTGCGCCAGGTCATCGGCTCGATCGGCGGCAAAGGCATTCGTGTCGAAGTCGTCGATTCCTACTGAGTCTTATTCGGCTCTGCAACATTTACGGCTTGCAAGCTGCGCCGTGACGGCCCCGGGGTTCCCTCGGGGCCGTTCCGGCGTTTTACAGGTAGTACCGCCAAAAAGGGGTTTTCTCTTGTCTGAAGTGCTGGTCGTCGGCCGGATCGTGCGCCCGCACGGCCTGCGCGGCGAAGTCGTCGTCGAGGTCCGCACCGACGATCCCGAGACCCGGTTCCAGCCCGGCGTCGAATACCAGACCAAGGGCGGCCAGCTCAAGGGCGCGCCGCTCAAGGCCGTCACGGTGCGCTGGCACCAGGGCCGGCCCATGATCGGGTTCGAGGGCCACTCGGACCGCAACGCCTCCGAACTGCTGCGCGGCGTGCTGCTCAGCGTCGAGGTCGAAGAGGAAGAGCTGGTCGCCGAAGAGGACGAGGTCCACGACACGCTGCTCCTGGGCCTCACCGTGGTCGACAAGGAGGCCGGCGAGGTCGGCACCGTGAGCCGCATCGACCACGGCGCCGCCTACGAGACCCTCGTCGTCAAGCGCCAGGGCCGGACGCCGGCGCTCATCCCGTTCGTCGCCGACATGGTGGTCGAGGTCGACCTCGAGGCCGGGATCGTCAACGTGGACCTGCCGCCGGGCCTGCTGGACCTCTGATGAAGATCGACGTCGTCACGGTCTTCCCCGAATACCTTCAGCCGCTTGACCTCTCGCTCATCGGGCGCGCCCGCGAGCGCGGGATGATCGACCTCACCGTCCACGACCTGCGCCGCTGGACCCACGACGTGCACCACTCGGTGGACGGCGCCCCCGCGGGCGGCGGCGCCGGGATGGTCATGAAGCCGCAGCCGTGGGGCGAGTGCTTCGACGAGCTCATCCCCGAAGCGCCGACCGGCGCCGCCGGGCCTGCGAAGCCGCGCCTGCTGGTGACCAGCCCCGCGGGGCGGCCCTTCACGCAGGCCATGGCGCACGAGCTCGCGGCCGAGCCGTGGCTCATGTTCGCCTGCGGCCGCTACGAGGGCATCGACCAGCGGGTCGTCGACTACGCGGCCGACCGCATGGAGGTCACCGAGGTCTCCATCGGCGACTACGTGCTCTTCGGCGGCGAGGTCGCGGTGCTCGCGATCATCGAGGCCGTCACCCGGCTCGTGCCCGGCGTCCTCGGCAACGCGGCGTCGCTCGACGACGAGTCGCACACCGCCGGGGTCCTGGAGGCCCCCGCATACACCCGCCCGGCGGAATGGCGCGGGTACGAGGTGCCGCCCGTGCTCCTCTCGGGGGACCACGGCAAGGTCGACCGCTGGCGGCGTGAGCAGGCACTCCTTCGCACCGCGCGGGCCCGCCCGGATTTGCTGGAGCGGCTCGACCCGGGTAGCCTCGACAAACGTGACCGGCTCCTCCTCGAAGGGGTCGGGTTCGCCCTGCCCGAGCAGGGTGTGGCAGAGTAGGTGAGTTCCCGTGACGTGCCGTTCGTTCAAGCGGTACCTCTCCCGGCAGGACTTCTGAGCATTACCAACCAAGAGGACCGAAACCAATGAACATTCTGGATGAGCTGAACGCCGCCTCCATGCGCGCCGACGTGCCGGACTTCCGTCCCGGCGACACCGTCAAGGTGAACGTCCGAGTCCAGGAAGGCGCCCGGTCCCGTGTCCAGGTGTTCCAGGGCGTCGTCATCCGCCGCCACGGCGCGGGCATCGGCGAGACCTTCACGGTCCGCAAGCTGAGCTACGGCATCGGCGTCGAGCGCACCTTCCCGGTGCACGGCCCCATGGTCGACACCATCGAGATCGCCATGCGAGGCAAGGTCCGCCGCGCGAAGCTGTACTACCTGCGCGACCGCAAGGGCAAGGCCGCCAAGATCAAGGAGAAGCGCGAGCTCTAAGCCGCGTCGCTCCACCGCCGGTCTCCGGCACGAGCTTTCGGAAAACCCCGGGCATCGCCCGGGGTTTTTCGCTGCCCGCACTCGGTGATGCTTGCGAGCCGACCATGAGCACGGTCGGCGAAGCTTGCGAGCCGAGCATGAGCACGGTCGGCGAAGCTTGCGTGCTGACCATGAGCGCAGCCGGAGCCGGGCACGAGCCCAGGCGGCGAAGCTTGGGAACCGAGCAGGAGCACAGTCCGCTACCCTCAGCACATGAGTCCTGGTACCCCCGGCGGGGGGAAGGGGCCCCGCCGCATCGGTTGGGACCGCCTCCCCGGTCCCGGCGGCCCGGACGCCCCGCCACCCGCTCCTGCGCGCCCTCCCGGCGCGCCGTCCCCGATCGTCGGATCCGGCTCCAGCACCGAGTCGACGCACCGCCTCCGCAAGGACCTCGACGCGACCCGCACATTCCGCCGCCCGGAGACCCCTTCGGCCGCCCACGACCGCGTGGCCGCCGAGCGCGAACGGGTGAGCGCGGTCGGGCGCGCCACCGCCTCCGACGACCACGTCGCGGAGGAGCCGAGCGGGAAGCCCAAGGGCGGCAAGGGGTCCGAGAGCCGCCTCTCGCAGCCGCACAAGCGCCAGTACCTGTCGCTGTGGGTCGAGCTGCCCCTGCTGCTCGTCATCGCGTTCTCGGCGGCCGTGCTGCTGCGCACGTTCGCCGTGCAGCCCTTCTACATCCCTTCCGGGTCGATGGAGCAGACCCTCCAGGAGGGCGACAAGGTCCTCGTCCTCAAGCTCACGAACACGCTGCGCACCCCGCAGCGCGGCGAGGTCGTGGTCTTCCGCGGCACCGACTCCTGGGACCCCGAGTACCGGCCGGCCACCGGCGACGACGGCGCGTTCTCGGCCTTCACCACCGGCGTGCTCGACCTCATCGGCCTCGCGAAGCCCGATGAGAAGGACTTCATCAAACGGGTGATCGCGGTCGGCGGCGACACCGTCTCCTGCTGCGACGAGGACGGCAATGTGGTCGTCAACGGCGTGTCCCTCCACGAGGACGCGTACGTCTACGAGAACTCGCCGCTGGAGATCGAGCCCGGCGTGTGCGGCGCGCGGCGCTTCGAGGAGCTCACCGTGCCCGAAGGCGAGGTCTGGGTCATGGGCGACCACCGCGGCGACTCCTCGGACTCCCGATGCTCGGGCACCGTGCCGGTGGAGAACATCATCGGCCGCGCCATCGCCCTCGTCTGGCCCACCGACCGCGCCCGCGAACTCGAGATCCCCGACGCGTTCGACGTCCTCGACGAGACCGGCGAGGCGGCGGGGGAGCAGTCCGCCTCCGGGACCGTGGGTGACGGCGTGCCCGCAGGCTGGAATACCGCCTGGCAGCAGCCGCCTTCCTTGCCCGGCACGGTGATGCTGGCCCATGGGTCGAGAGCGCGACCGCGTAGACTCGGACCGTGATCGATGAAGGGCAAGCGCCCGGCGCTGACGGTGAGAGCGCCGAGGAGACCTCCAAAGAACAGCAGCCCAAGAAGAAGGGATCGTTCTGGAAAGAACTGCCGATCCTGCTCGGCGTCGCCATTCTCGTGGCGATCGTGGTGCGGACCTGGGTCGTCCAGACCTATTACATCCCTTCCGGTTCGATGGAGAACACGCTCCTGATCAACGATCGGGTGCTCGTCAACAAGCTCGTCTACGACTTCTCCGAGCCCGAGCGCGGTGAGATCATCGTCTTCACCGCCCCCGAGTCCTGGCGCTCGGTCATGGAGGAGGACGAGTTCATCAAGCGCGTGATCGCCGTGGGCGGCGACCACATCGTCGCCGACGACGAGGGCAACATCACGATCAACGGCGAACCGCTCGAAGAAGAGTCCTACCTGTACACGAACCCGATGACGGGTGAGCAGGACCTCTCCTCGCAGGACCCGTTCGACGTGGTCGTGCCGGAGGGCCGCCTGTGGGTCATGGGCGACCACCGCTCGGCCTCGGGCGACTCGCGCGAGCGGTACGTGCGCACCGGCGGCGACATCGATTCCTCGACGATCCCGGTGGACGCCGTCATCGGCAAGGCTTTCGTGCTGTTCTGGCCGGTCGACGACTTCACCTGGTTCAAGATTCCCGCGACCTTCGACGACGTCCCGGCGCCGTCCTGAGCCCATGCTCCGTCCCGCTCCCTCCCGCATCAGGCGCGACGGCGACCTGTACGCGCTGGAGGCCGCGCTGCACCGGCGCGGCCTCGGCCCGGTCGCCGGAGCCGACGAGGCGGGCCGCGGCGCCTGCGCCGGACCGCTGGTCGTGGCGGCCGTGCGGCTGCCGCCGAGCGCGCGGTTCGACGAGCTCAACGACTCCAAGCTGCTCACCGAGGCCGCCCGCGAGCGGGTCTTCGAGCGGCTGCGGCGGTCCCAGGCCGAGATCAGCGTGGTCGCGTACGGCCCCGACGAGATCGACCGGCGCGGCATCGCCGTCTGCAACCTCGAGGGCATGCGGGTCGCGGTCGCGCGCTTGCCCGAGCGGCCCGGGTACGTGCTCACCGACGGCTTCGCGGTGCCGGGACTGCCCGGCAGCCTGGGTGTGGTCAAAGGCGACCGCACTGCCGCGTGTGTAGCGGCTGCGGGCGTGGTCGCCAAGGTCACGCGGGACCGGATCATGGTCGAAATCGACCGCGACCACCCCGAATACGGGTTTGCTATCCACAAGGGATACAGCACGGCGATGCACGAGGCGGCGCTGCGGCGCTTCGGCCCGTGCGAACTGCACCGCAAGTCCTATGCGAACGTCGCCGCGCGCGTCGCCCCGGCCGCCCGGGTTTGAACGGGTTTGGCGGCACCGGCCGAGGTGAAACCAGGACACCGCGACCGCATCGTTTTGCGGCTTCGCCGCCGTTCGCTGCGAGAGCCGCGAGCGGACCGGGGCACCCGCGCACTATCGTGGGAACCGTCGTTGAGAAGGAGGAGCGTTGAGCGCCGAGGACCTCGAGAAGTACGAGACCGACATGGAGCTGCAGCTGTACCGGGAGTACCGGGACATCGTGCGGCAGTTCACCTACGTCGTCGAGACCGAGCGGCGGTTCTACCTGGCCAACGCTGTCGAAGTCCACGTGCGGGGGGCCGACGCCGAGACCTACTTCGAGGTCGAGATGAGCGACGCGTGGGTCTGGGACATGTACCGCCCGGCCCGCTTCGTCAAGCACGTGCGGGTCTTGACCTTCAAAGACGTGAACGTCGAGGAGCTGGATAAGCCCGACATGACCCTCCCGTAGCAGGGGGTAGAGCGCCGTTGAGGTCAGGGCGGGCCGCAGCCTCAGAACAAATCTGGGCAGCGGCTCGCTCGTTCGCAAGTACCGCTCCGCTTTCGTGCCGGCTCCTCACGACCCTTGTCGGATTTGCCCTGAAACGGCCCTTAGGTCAAGGTGGATCGGTCGCTAACATTGGACCGGTGTCCACTCTCCGCGACGTCATCAGCGCGCATACCGACCTGACCTCGAACTCCGCGGCGCACCTGCAGCGGCTCGTGGCCGAATGGCAGCTCCTCGCCGACCTCTCCTTCGCCGACTTCCTGCTCTGGGGCGCGGTCAAGGACCACCCCGGCCGGTACGTCTGCCTCGCGCAGGTCCGGCCCACCACCGGCCCGACCGCCTACGAGGAGGACCAGGTCAACCGCATCCTCGAAGGCGAGGACGCCCAGCACCTGCACATCGCCTTCACCGAGGGCCGGATCTTCCGCGAGGGCGACCCGGTCTGGCGCGGGGACGTCGCCGCCCGCCACGAGGCCATCCCCGTGCGCCGCCGCGACCGCCGCGAGGTCATCGCCGTGGCCGCCCGCGACACCAACCTCTCGGACACCCGCAGCCCCTCCCACCTGGAGCTGAACTACCTCAAGACCGCCGACTACCTGGTGCAGATGCTCACCGACGGCGGCTTCCCGCCGCCGCTGCTGCCCGGCGAGCCGACCACCGCGCCGCGCATCGGCGACGGCCTGGTCCGCATCGGCTCGGACGGCCTCGTCCGCTACGCCTCGCCGAACGCGCTCTCCGCCTACCGCCGTATGGGCGTCACCGGGCACCTGCGCGACCGCGACCTCGCCGAACTCACCCGCAGCCTGCCGTCGAACTCCGACGTGGGCGCGGACGCGGCCCGCCGCATCGCCGACGCGCTCGCCGGGGGCACCCCGCGCCGCAAGGAGATCGAGTCCAAGGGCGCCACGGTGCTCATGCGCGCGCTGCCGCTGCGCCCGGGCGGCAAGGCCGCCGGCGCGCTCGTGCTCGTGCGCGACATCACCGAGGTCCGCCGCCTCGACCGCGAGCTGGTCACCAAGGACGCCACAATCCGCGAGATCCACCACCGCGTCAAGAACAACCTCCAGACCGTCGCCGCGCTGCTGCGGCTTCAGGCCCGGCGGGTCGGGTCCCCGCAGGCTCGCCAGTCGCTCGAGGAGTCGGTGCGTCGCGTCGCGTCGATCGCGCTGGTCCACGAGACCCTCTCGCAGTCGGGCGACGAGTCGGTCGGCTTCGACCAGATCGTCGACCGCGTCGCCTCCATGGCCGTCGAGGTCTCGGTCGCCGAGTCGAAGGTGACGCTCCGCCGGGAGGGCACCTTCGGGGTCCTGCCGAGCGAGTACGCGACGCCGCTGGTCATGGTCGTCAACGAGCTCATCCAGAACGCGGTCGAGCACGCCTACCCGCCCGGGCAGGACGGCGAGGTCGTCATCAACGTCGCCCGCGACGGCGACCACTTCCGCGTCACCGTCTCCGACCAGGGCAAGGGCCTCCCCGACGGCTTCCGCATCGCCGGCTCCACCCGCCTGGGGCTCCAGATCGTGCACACCCTGGTCACCGGCGAGCTCCGCGGCACCATCGACATGCGCCCTCGCGCCGAAGGCGGCACCGAGGCCGTTGTCGACTTCGCCCTGCAGTGACGAAGGAACGGAGCGGGCGAAGCAGAGAGCGCAGCGCCCTGCAGTGACGAAGGAACGGAGCGGGCGAAGCAGAGAGCGCAGCGCCCTGCAGTGACGAAGGAACGGAACGGGCGAAGCGGCAAGCACAGCGCCCTGCAGTAGTGAAGCGCAACGCACTTCGACAAGCGCGCGAAGTGAGCCGGGCCGGTCATGTGACCGGCCCGGCTCCTGTATGTGACGGTCCGTCCAAGCAGCGGGACGACAGATGCCAGGCGCTGAGATGTGTGGCATGCTTGCAGGCATGTCTCGCGCACATGGGCTCCGACTGGTGGCACGCCGCCACGTCGACTTCTGCCGTGTGTTCAGCGCCGCCTGTCTGATGCGCCGCTAAATCCTTCCGGCATTCTGCCGTTGAACCACGCCACACCTGTGTCCGCATGAGGAGAACTGTGCCAACGCCAACGCGCAAACCGTCCCGCCCGAAGGGCCAAGGCCAGTGGGCCCTGGGCCACCGGGAGCCGCTCAACAAGAACGAGCAGTCCAAGAAGGACGACAACCCGCTCAACGTGCGCCAGCGCATCGAGGGCGTCTACGCCCATCGCGGTTTCGACTCCATCGACCCGGCCGACCTGCGCGGACGCTTCCGCTGGTGGGGCCTGTACACCCAGCGCAAGCCCGGCATCGCCGGCGGCAAGACCGGCATCCTCGAAGAGGAGGAGCTGGACGACAAGTTCTTCATGATGCGCGTGCGCATGGACGGCGGCCAGCTCAACCTGGCGCAGCTGCGCACCATCGCCGGGATCTCCAAGGAGTTCGGGCGCGACACGGCCGACGTCACCGACCGCGAGAACGTCCAGTACCACTGGATCCGCGTCGAGGACGTCCCCGAGATCTGGCGCCGCCTCGAGGCCGTCGGTCTCGACACCCAGGAGGCCTGCGGCGACTGCCCGCGCGTCATCATGGGCTCGCCGGTCGCCGGCGTCTCGACCGAAGAGGTCATCGACCCGACCCCGCAGATCCAGGAGATCTACGACCGGTTCATCGGCGACAAGAGCCTCTCCAACCTGCCGCGCAAGTTCAAGTCGACCATCGGCTGGCTGCCCGACAGCCCGTACGAGGTCAACGACATCTCGCTCATCGGCGCCCACCACCCCGAGCACGGCCCCGGCTTCGACCTCTACGTCGGCGGCGGCCTCTCCACGAACCCGATGTTCGCCCCCCGCCTCGGCGTCTGGGTCTCCCAGGACGACATCGTCGAGGTCTGGGTCAACGTGGTCCGCATCTTCCGCGACTGGGGCTACCGCCGCCTGCGCACCCGCGCGCGCTTGAAGTTCCTCGTCAAGGACTGGGGCGCGGAGAAGTTCCGCGAAGTCCTCGAGTCCGACGCGTACCTCGGCCGCAAGCTCCCCGACCTCGAGCAGCCCCCGGTCCCCGAGAAGCTCCTCGACCACATCGGCGTCCACAAGCAGACCGACGGCAAGTACTACATCGGCGTCGCGCCGGTCGTCGGCCGCGTCTCCGGCACCATCCTCGACCAGCTCGCGGACATCGCCGAGAAGTACGGCTCCGACCGCGTGCGCGCCACCCCGCTCCAGAAGCTCCTGCTCCTGGACGTCCCCGAGGACAAGGTGCGCGACGCGGTCGTGGACCTGCGCGCCATCGGGCTCGAGGCCGAGCCGTCCAACTGGCGCCGGGCCACCATGGCCTGCACCGGCATCCAGTTCTGCAAGCTCGCCATCGTCGACACCAAGGACCGCGCCCGCGACCTCGTCGAGGAGCTGGAGAAGCGTGTCCCCGAACTCGACGTGCCGATCTCCATCCATGTCAACGGCTGCCCCAACGCCTGCGCCCGTACTCAGACCGCGGACATCGGCCTCAAAGGACAGCTCGTCACCGACGAGGCCGGCGACCAGGTCGAGGGCTTCCAGGTCCACCTCGGCGGCGGCCACGCCTCCGCGGCGAGCCTCGGCCGCAAGTCCCGCGGCCTCAAGGTCGCCTCGGCCGACCTCGGAGACTATGTGGAACGCCTCACCAGGCGCTACCTCACCGCCAGGTCGGAAGGCGAGACCTTCGCCCAGTGGGTCCACCGGGCCGACGATGCGGAATTGCAGTGACAGCACGCGTCGTTCCTTACTACTGCCCCTACTGCGGCGAGGAAGACCTCACGCCGTACGAGCCCGAAGCCGACAGCGCGGTCGACTTCGGTCATGGCGAAGCTGGCGGAGCCATGAATGTGCGCGGCCGGTGGCACTGCGCGGACTGCACCCGCGTCTTCGCCGTCAAATACCACGGGATGGCCGCCGCACCGGTGTACGCGGCACCGCCCACGGGCCCGGCGCCCGAATGAAGTACCCCCGATCGGAGTGAAGCAGCATGAGCAGCAGCACAGGGAACGAGAGAGACCCCTTCGAACTCCGTGACCTCGCGATGGAAGCGGGGAAGCGCCTTGAAGACGCCACGGCCCACCAGATCCTCGAGTGGGCGGTCGGCGAGTTCGGCGAGCGCTTCTGTGTGACCTCCTCGATGGCCGACGCCGCCGTGGTCCACCTCGCCAGCGAGGTCGCCCCCGGCATCGACGTCGTCTTCCTCGACACCGGCCTGCACTTCCCCGAGACCCTCGAAGTCCGCGACTTCGTGGCCGCCACGATGAACGTGAACGTCCGGTCGATCCAGCCCGACCAGTCGGTGCTGGCCCAGGACGCCGAGTTCGGTCCGCGCCTGTTCGCGCGCGCCCCCGACGAGTGCTGCTCGCTGCGCAAGGTCCTGCCGCTCAACGCGGCCCTGGCCGACTACGACGGCTGGGCCACCGGCCTGCGCCGGGATGAGGGCCCGTCCCGCGCCAACACGCGCGTGGTCGACTTCGACCTCTCCCGCCGCAAGGTCAAGGTCTCCCCGATCGCGAAGTGGACCGAGGCCGACCAGGAGGCGTACATCGAGCGCCACAACATCCCGGTCAACCCGCTGCTCAAGGACGGCTTCCGCTCCATCGGCTGCTGGCCCTGCACCCGGCGCACCGAGCCGGGCGAGGACCCGCGCGCCGGCCGCTGGGCCGCGTTCGACAAGACCGAATGCGGACTGCATGTCTGACGACACCACGCTGGAAACCGACGCGGCCGCCGCGTCGGATTCCAGCGTGTCCGCCGTTTCGGATGCCGAAACGGCGCACTCGGAGCCGCCGCGGCCGATCGTCCTGGTCGCCCACGGCAGCCCCGACCCGCGCTCCCCGGAGGCCGTCCGCGCGATTGCGCGGGCGGCCGGAGCGGACGTGGGGTTCCTGGAGTTCAATGAGCCGCACCCGGTCGAGGTCCTGCGGGGCCTCGCCGACACCGGCGTCACCGCCGCAGTCGCCTTGCCGCTGCTGCTGACCGACGCCTACCACTCCCGGACCGACCTGCCCGACGTCGCCAAGCGCGCCGAGGAGTCCCGCCCGGGGCTCGCGGTCGCGGTGGCCCGCCCGGTGGGCGACCTGTCGCTCGCGAAGACACTCGTCCGCGACTTGCCCTTCGGCATCGACGGCCTGGTGGTCTGCGCCGCCGGCACCCGCGTCGACGAGGGCCGCGCACACGTGGCGGCCGTGGCCGCCGAAGCCGGCCGCCTGCTCGGCGTCCCGGCCGGACCGGGCTTCGCCTCCGGCCCCGGCCCGAAAGCCGGCGAGACCGTCGACGCACTCAAAGCCCAAGGGGCCCAGCGCATCGCAGCGGTCTGCTACTTCATCGCCCCGGGACTGCTGTGCGACACGGCGGTCGAGTCCGCCCGCGAAGCCGGCGTCGTCCACGTCGGCGAACCCCTCGGCACGGCACCGGAACTCATCGACCTCATCGCAAAGCGAGCCGCTGCGGCGTAAGCCGTTCCATTGGTAGAGCGCCTGGTTGTGGTCCAAGAAGATCGCGGATCCGCTACTCGCTGCCGGGCCGGCCACTCGGCTCAGCTACGGCGCTGGCTATCGGCTCGCGCCGCTGTGCTTCCTACTATTCGGCTCCGCCGAAAGGCCGCCGCTCGCCGAACCCGACCGCGCGCCGCGTCGGCCCGCTGAGGGCCAGCCCGACGATCGCCGCCGCCAGTGCCCAGGCCGCGATCCCGATGACCGGGTGGGCCGCTTCCCGGAGGTAGTACCCGACCGGAAGCCAAAGGAGCCCTTGGAATACCGCCTGCGCGATGACGTCGTCCATCCGCAGCAGCCGGCGCCCGATGAACCAGTAGTAGAGCGCGCCGAGGAATGCGATCAGTGCGACGCCGACGGCGCCGCCGACGGTGTCCACCTGGCCCATCACGATCTGTGCCAGGCCCCACACTCCCGCGGCAGCGAGTCCCGTTGCGAGGAGCCAGAACAGGATCGCCGCGGCGGTCAAGGTCCAAGGACGGTCACCGGAACCGGGGGTTTCGGTGACCGCGCCCATGTCGGCATCGGTTTCGTTCACACGCCAACCGTATCCCGGGCTACGCTGCGCCTATGCGCGACCTGAAAGCAGCGCCACAGCGTGGTCTGCTCATCGTGAACCCGAAGGCCTCCACCGGCTCGCGCCGACGCACGCGCTGGGTGAGGAAGAAGCTCGACGAGGTGCTCGATCTCGAGGTCGAGGTGACCCGGCGGCGCGACCACGCGGAGATCCTCGCGAAGCGGGGGGCGGACAAGGGTTACGACGTCGTCCTGAGCCTCGGCGGCGACGGCACGGTGAACGAGGTCGTCAACGGCCTGGTGGCCGGCGGCCGTCCGGCCGAGGAGGCCCCGATCTTCGCGCCGATCCCGGCCGGTTCCACGAACGTCTTCGCGCGGGCCCTCGGGCTGCCTTGGGACCGCCGCAGGGCTTCGCTGGCGATCGTGGCGGCCTTGGAGGAGCGGCGGGTGCGCACGGTGAGCCTCGGGCGGGCGACCGGTGACGACGTCGACCGGCTCTTCACGTTCTGCGCGGGACTGGGCTGGGACGCGTCGATCATCAAGAAGGTCGAGTCGTACCGCAAGAAGCGCAACCTCGGCGCGCACTATGCGCGCGCGGTGATGGCGGAGCTGAACGAGCATGGGGTGGAAGGGGACACCATTGAGGTGGAACTCTCAACCGGTGACGCGGACCTCTCGGAAGGGATGGTCGTGGTGCAGAACTGCGCACCGTGGACCTATCTCGGTACCCTTCCGGTGAATCTCAACGCGCGGGCATCCTTTAATGCTGGACTTGATGTCCTGGTTCTGCGTAAACTTGGCCTGTCGGACGCCGCGATGACCGCCGCTTCACTGCTGGTGGGTCGGGACGGGCCCGACGGCAAACACGCGGTGACGCATCACGATCTCTCCAGGATCAGACTGCGCGCTTCGCTGCCTCAGGCCTTCCAGCTCGACGGGGACTATCTCGGAGAGCGAACCGAAGTGGAACTCAGCTCGGTTCCGGAGGCGCTGCGGGTGGCCTGCTAACAACTTGGGAAAACCTCAAGGTGGGTGTTGACAAGTCAACCGTGAGCAGGCAAGGTTGATTTCGCCATCCCTACCGGGACGGCACGAGACTTACAACCGAATATCGTATTTTCGGTGCGTATAGACCGGGCATTCGGTGGGTACTCACGCCTTGGCGAAGTTGCAAGCCTTAACTTTGTCAGACCCTGGCGAACTTCCGAGCGTGGTAAGCAAGCCAACGTTGAGTACCAGTGTGTCAAACCGGTTCGACTCGCTGTCACCGACCCCGGCGTTTTCTGTTCGGGCGAGTGTGGCGGAGGCCGCCACGAGGATCCGCGGTAGGGATTCCGGCGGTATGGTGGAACGAGTTCCGCGAGTCTTCTTCGAGGTACAGCCCGGTGAGTTCACTCACTTAGAGCTGATTTCCCGAGTCGAACCCTTGACAAATCCCGAGCTTGTGAAAGTATTCACAAGGTAGGTCGGGTCAGAGAGATGCGGACTCATCAGTCGCCACTTGGGCGACCGACGCCGTAGGCGGGTGTGCTCCCCGATGCCCTGGCGTTCAGCAATGACGCTGATGCGAGAGTGCTCCGAACTCGCGGTGACAACGATTCCCTTTGCCGGGAAACGGGTCCCGCGTCGAGCGCTCACTGTGTCGCCCGCGAAGGTGCGACCGTCACACCAGTTTCCGTGACGGACGCGGCGCGGCACGCATGCGAAGCGCGTCTTGAACGCCGCCGCGGCCGCAACGGCCCGCGAAACGCCCGAACCGCAAGAGCTGTTCATAACACCGTGAAAGCGAAACGCTTGATGCTTAGCAAGGAGATGTTTTGATGGATTGGCGCCACGAGGCCATCTGCCGTGACGAGGACCCCGAGCTGTTCTTCCCGATCGGGGACACCGGACCGGCACTGACGCAGATCGAGCAGGCGAAGAACGTCTGCCGGCGCTGCCCGGTGACCGAGGAGTGCCTGCGGTGGGCGCTCGAGTCCGGTCAGGACGCGGGCGTCTGGGGTGGCATGAGCGAGATCGAGCGCCGCGAGCTGAAGCGTCGCTCGGGTGCGCTGCGCACGTTGGCGACCCAGGTCGTCGGCTAGCACCGCCGCGCAATCCCTTGATTTAGTCCATCCCTCGAAAATTTGTGACAACAGAAGCTTGGAAGGCCCGGCGGGTTCCGCCGGGCCTTCAAGCTTGCACGGACGCGAAGATTCCTCGATCTGAAGGCTCCCCTGTCTACCCAACGTATCGGAGGGGTACGACACTCTTCGGCGTGAAGGCGTGAAGGCGTGAAGGCGTGAAGGCGTGAAGGCGTGAAGGCGTGAAGGCGTGAAGGCGTGAAGGCGTGAAGGCGTGAAGGCGTGAAGGCGTGAAGGCGTGAAGGCGTGAAGGCGTGAAGGCGCTGCGAGCGGTTCGGCGGGCAGCGCCGTGCGACTCACGCGGCGCTGGGAAGGGCCCCCGGTTGCAAGGATGCCGCGGGGGTGCGACATTTCGACGTGTCCGGGGGACACGCTTTCGGGTGAATCGCGTCCGCTAGTAGATCTGGTGGCGGTGGGTGTCGGCGTCGGCTTCGGTGGCCGGGCGACGCTGGGAGATCGTGATCGTCGTGGTCGAGTCCTCGACGTGGGCGTCGACCTCGTCTGTGAGGGCCCTGAGGACCTGCCACTGATATGAGCCCGCATCGGGTAGGGGCTCGCCCTTGGGGCGGCTCAGGGCGATCTGGAGGGTCTCTTCGCCGACCGCGAGGCGGCAGTGGAGGGGCTGGTCGCCCGACTTCCGGCGGAACGGGCGCGGGCGCCCGGGCTCGGCGGGGATCAGGAGCGCCACGGCGGCGTTGACCGCCGCCCGGAGGTCCTCGATCTCGTCGAGCGAGAACCCGAGCCTGGTCGCCACCGCCGCGGTCGCGGTCGGCAGGACCGACAGGTAGTCGCCCGTCGAGGGCACGTCGAGCAGCAGCACGTCCTCGCGCTCATCGCTCACCGGCATCGCCGCTTCCTGTGACTGAGGGGACGAAGGACTTCCGCCCTCACGCTGCAAAGGATAATCGGGTCGGCTCCGCAGCGCGGAACACCCCGGCTGAAATCCCACTCCCGTGGACCCGAGGCGGGCCGGCGGCGAAGCGCTTGCCTCCGCCTGGCCGCCCTGCTGCGGATCATCGGCCCTGCCCGGCCGCCCCGTGGCGACCCAGCCGCCCGCCGGGCCGACTGCGGTGCGGCATCCACCCCGTGCTGCGCCGAGGCACCGGTCCTGCCGGATCGCCATACGGCGACGTATCCGATCCGCCGGGGCCGTCCTACGGCGAAGCGCCGCCTCCTGCGGCCCGTCCTGCGGCGACCCATCCGATCCGCCGGCGCCGTCCGACGGCGAAGCGCCGGCGCGTCCGGCCCGTTCTACGGCGAAGCGCCCGCCCCGCTGGCCGCGGTGGCGGGCGCTCCTCACGGATGCTCAGCGGGCGCTAGGCCTGCTTGGTCTCCCAGAAGATCTTGGCGATCTCGTCGATCTTCGCGAGCAGCTCCTCGGCGACCTTCGGGTCGGCGGAGCCCTTGGCGCCCGAGGCGCCGGCCAGCTTCGTCGCCTCGTTCACGAGGGTGTGCAGCTGCGGGTACTTCTCGAAGTGCGGCGGCTTGAAGTAGTCGGTCCACAGCACCCACAGGTGCTCCTTGACCAGGTTCGAACGCTGCTCCTTGATGATCAGGGCGCGCGTGCGGAACTCAGGGTCCTCGTTGGCCTGGTACTTCTCGCAGATGGCCTTGACCGACTCCGCTTCAATGCGGGCCTGCGCCGGGTCGTAGACCCCGCACGGCAGGTCGCAGTGAGCCGAAGCCGAGATCTGCGGCATGAGCCGCTTGAACAGAGGCTTGAACATTGCCCCTCCGCTTCTTTTCAGTGGTGTGATTCCAGTGCCGACCCTACCTCTCCGGGGGGCGATTTCGGCCCGGCCCCTACAGTTAGAGACCCAGCGCGGGGCCGCACGGAAGGCCATGCTGGACAGTGCAAACGCCGATGCCATGAGCTCCGGCACCGCAAGCGCCGCAAAGATGGAGGTCAATCCAGATGCTCGCCGCCTACGCCAGTGCAGTGAACCCCGACGACCCTTTCGCCGCCCTCTCGGTGGGTGAGATCGAGCCTCCGGACGTTCCCGAGGACTGGACGCGCGTCTCCGTCGCCGCGGCCTCGCTCAACCACCACGACCTGTGGTCGCTCGCCGGCGTCGGCCTCCGCGCCGAGCAGTGCCCGATGATCCTCGGCACGGATGCGGTGGGCCGCACCGAGACCGGGCATCACGCCGTGGTCTATCCGGTCATCGGCGATGCCGCGCTAGACGACGAGACCTTGGACCCCAAGCGGACCCTGCTCTCCGAGGTGCACCCGGGCACGCTCGCCGAGTACGTGTCGGTGCCGGAGCGGAACCTCGTCCCGGCCCCGCCGGGGTGGACCGCCGCCGAGGCCGCATGCCTCCCGACCACGTTCCTCACCGCCTGGCGGATGCTCACCACCCGCGGGCGCCTGCCCGCCGACGGCGCCGTGCTCGTGCAGGGCACCGGCGGCGGTGTCGCCACGGCCGCGATCCTGCTCGCCAAGGCCCTCGGCGCCCGCGTCTACGCCACCGGCCGCGACCCTGAGCGGCGCGAGCGGGCCGCCGCGATCGGCGCGGTCCCGGTCGAGGCCGGGGGCCGCCTGCCCGAGCGGATGGACGTCGTCATCGACTCCGTGGGCGCGCCGGTCATGTCGCACTCGGTCAAGTCCCTCAAGCCCGGCGGGCGCCTCGTCAGCTGCGGCGTGACCGGCGGTCCGGTCGCCGAGGTCGACATGCGGCACGTCTTCTTCAAGCAGCTCGAGATCCTCGGCTCGACCATGGGCACGCGGGACGAACTCGTCGAGGTCGTCCGGTTCTGCGCGGAACGGGACGTCAGGCCCGTCATCGACGCCACGTTCGCGCTCGCGGATGCCGAGCAGGCGCTGCGGCGCCTCGCCTCGGGCGAGGCGTTCGGCAAGGTCGTGCTCGTCAACGAGTGAACACAGCGTCGTAAGTACGACACTGGAGCCGCTTTCTGCCGGGTTCGCACCACGCGCGGGCCCGCCTGCGTTCACCCTGTAATGGATGTCACCGCCGACGGGGGTTCGCGGTTGCACAAGGGGGAGAGCGGCCATGTCAGTAATGGGTCGGGTCAAGGGCGGGTTCAAGTCCGCCGCCGGGAGCACGTGGGTCGTCACGAAGAAGCTCCTGATCAGAGTCGCGATCGCGGCCGCCATCATGGTCGTCGCCGTCGCCCTGGCCAGGCACGGGGAGAGCGCCGCGTCCGAGACCGGGGGCGTCGAGACCTCCGGGACCGAGGCGCATCCGATCAGCGCGCAGCGGGCGATCCTCTCGGAGGGCTGGGCCGACGAGCAGCTCTTCCTCTGCACGTACCGCGTCGACGCCACGTTCGGCGTCTCGATCTTCACCGAGACCAGCTGGAGCTCGCGCCGCCTGGTGCGCCTGCTCAACGACACCGAGGTCCAAGGGGCCTGCTCGTCCACCGACGGCGAGAAGGCATTGGGCTGCAAGGGCCTCGAATTCGAGACCCAGTGGATCCACGTCCGCCACGGCGACACGGTCGGCTACACGCCGGCCTCCTGCCTCGTCGGTGACGGCATCTTCTAGCAGGCACGGGTACCAAGGGAGGCGATTGGACGGTATCGGGGATGCGAAGCGGGGTCCGGCAGCAGCCGGACCCCGCTCGTTCTTGCTCGCTTACTTCAGGCCGACGCCCGCGACGCCTTCTACGATCCGCTTCTGGAAGATCAGGAAGACGATGAGCAGCGGCGCGGCGCCGAGGACCGCGGCGGCCATGTTCTGGGCGTAGAACAGGCCGTAGCCGCCCGCGACGACCTGCAGGCCCACGGGCAGGGTCATCATCGACGGGTCGCTGGCCACCAGCAGCGGCCACAGGTAGTTGTTCCACGAGCCGATGAAGGTGAAGATCGCGACGGCCGCGATGATCGGGCCCGACATCGGGAGGATGACGTTCCACAGCACCCGGAAGTGCCCGGCGCCGTCGAGCTTCGCGGCCTCCTCGTAGTCCTTCGGGATGGCGTCGAAGAACCGTTTGAGGATGAACACCATGACCGGGGCGACCACCTGCGGGAGCGCCAGGCCCCAGTAGGTGCCGCCCATGTGCAGGGCGTTGACCAGGTCGAACAGCGGGATGATGAGCGCCTGGCCGGGGACCATGAGGCCCGCGATGATCGCGCCGAACAGCACGTTCTTGGCCGGGAAGTCGAACCGCGAGAACCCGTAGGCGGCCGTGACGCACAGGACCAGGGTCAGCACGGTGACGATCACCGAGACGATCGTGGAGTTGAGCATCCAGGTGAAGTGGTCGCCGCGCTCGAACAGGACCTTGTAGCCCTCGACCGACCAGGTCTCGGGCCACCAGTGGATGTCCTGGCCGAGGCTCGCCTCGGTCTCCGTCTTGAACGAGGTCGACAGCGCCCACAGGAGCGGGAGCAGCCAGAACACCGCCAGGAGGGTGGCCGCGACGTACACGATGACGGCGCCGACGGAGGGGCGCCGGAACCGGCGCCGAATCGTGCGGGGCTCGGTGGGGGTGGCCGCGACGGAAGTCGCCTGCGCTGCGGTCATGTCAGGACTCCTTCCGGGAGAACAGCCGGAACTGGAAGATGGAGATGATCAGGATGAGGATGAACAGCACATAGGACAGTGCCGAGGCGTAGCCGATGCGGTAGCCCTCGAAGCCGGCGATGTAGATGTAGTGGATCGCGACCTCGGACTCGCGGTTCGGGCCGCCGCCGGTCATGATGTACATCTGGTCGAAGATGCGCAGGGATGCGATGAGCTGCAGCACGATCACCATCGCGGTGGTGCGGTTGAGCAGCGGCAGGGTGATGTGCCACAGCTGGCGCCACCAGCTCGCGCCGTCGATGCTCGAGGCCTCGTAGACGCTCGGGTCGATGGTCTGGAGCGCGGCCAGGTACAGCAGGAAGTTGAAGCCCACGGTCCACCACACGGTGGTGATGACGACCGACCACATGGCCATGCCGTTCTCGCCCTGGTACCAGACCGTCGGCGCCGAGGCGTCCTGGAGCCCGAGGAGCTGCAGGTAGTGGTTGAGCAGGCCGCCTTCAGGCTGGTAGATCCACATCCAGATCATGGTGACCACGGAGACGGGGACCACGAACGGCGCGAAGAACGCCATGCGCAGGAACCAGCCGAGCTTCCGCGCCCGGTTGACCAGGAGCGCGAAGACGATCGCGAGGACGACCAGCGGCGGCGTCGAGTACAGGGTGAACTCGGCGGTGTTGACCAGCGCGTTCCAGGCGCGCTCGTCGCCGAAGGCCTCGACCCAGTTGTCGAGCCCGACCCAGGAGGCGGGGCGGCCGGTGAGGCTCTTGTCGGTGAAGGAGTAGTAGAGGCCGAGGAAGGTCGGCCAGATCAGGAAGAGGGCGTAGAAGGCCACGAAGGGGAGCACGAACCAGAGTCCGGTCCACGACTTCTTCTTGCGCGGGGCGCTCGGGGGCCGCGTCATCGCGGCCGACGCCGCTGCGGGCGTCGCGGTTTTCACAGTCATCGGGAGTCCTAATGGAACGATTCAGTCGACCGGGTTGGGAAGGGCGAGAAGGGTGTGGATCCGGTCCTTCATGAGCTCCAGCGCTTCTTCGGGCTTCATCGCGAGCGAGTAGACCTGGAGGAAGATCGAGCCGGTCTCGTCGAAGAGGCGGGCGGCGGAGCCGGAGAACCACACGTCGGGGTCGAACTGGACGTTCTCGACGACGCCGGAGTACTCCGCGTTCGGCTGCAGCGCCTGGTACTCGGGGCTCTCGGTGACGGGCAGGTAGGACGGGGTGTGCCCGCCGCCCTCGCCCCAGCGGTAGCTGTTCTTGAGCATGTAGGCGGCGTACTCGACCGTGGCCTTGCGGACCTCGGGGTCCCAGCTGTTGTGGTGGGGCAGCACGAACGAGTGGCAGTCGCCCTGGGTGCGGCGGTTGCCGAAGAAGGCCGGCATCTCGGTCATGGAGAACCAGTCGGGGTTGTCGCCGCCGAAGAGCTTGAAGCGGTTGATCTCCCAGTTGCCGACCTGGACGAAGGCGGCGGCGCCGTTCTCGAAGTTGGCGGCGCACTGGGCGCCGTCGGAGAAGGTCGGGCAGAGGCCTTCCTCGGCCATGAGGTACATGGTCTCGATGGCCTGGAGCGCCTTGTCGTCGTCCATCTCGAAGTCGTCGTCGCCGAAGGTCATCTCGCCGTCCGCCTGGCGGTACCAGGCCCAGAACTGGCGCCAGCCGCCGAACGTGTCGAGCGAGGTGCCGAACTCGCCGGTGACCTCCTTCGCCGCGCGGAGCAGGTCGAAGTAGGACTCGCGTCCGGTGGTGTCGATGAGGGTGCCGTCGGGGTTGAGAGCGCCGATCTGCTGGCAGACGTCCCGGTTGTAGTAGTTGACGAGGGCGTGCGTGTCGAGGGGCAGCGCGTAGAGGCGGTCCTCGTGGAAGCACTTCTCCCAGATCTTCTCGGGGAAGTCGGCCGCGTCGATGCCGGCTTCGGTGAGCTCGTCGATCGTGATGGCGTCCAGGAGCGTGTCGGGCGAGACGCTCTTGAGCCGGGAGAGGTGGATGGTGGCGATGTCCGCGGCGTTGCCGCTGGAGGCGCCCATGACCAGGCGGGTGTAGAACGGGGTGCCCCAGCCGAAGGTGGTGGCCTCGAGTTCGACGTCGGGGTGCTCGGCCGAGAAGTTGCCGTGCATCTCGGTCATGATGGCGCCGTCGGCGCCGGCGAGCAGGTTCCACTGCTTGACGCGGGTCTTGTCGCTCAGGCCTCCGGTGACCGAGCCGCAGCCGGCCAGGCCGAGGCCGGCGGCCGCCGCCGTGCCGGTGAGGAGTGCCCGTCTGGAAGGACCGCGTTTGAAGACGGAGCCAGGGGGCGAGGGATGATTCGGCATCAATGCATCACTCCAATGTGATTCTTCGTCGGGGAGGGCCTGTCGGGGGGTGGGCCGTGGAGCCATTGTTATCGTTCTCATCAGCGCGGTCAAGAGCGGACATCGGAAGAAAACGATATTGCAATGTCCGTAAAGTGCCTTGTCGCTGAAACGTTACCGGTAAAGTTACGGATTGCGCGACAAAGTTCGCACGGCAAGCTCGCACGACAAAGGGGAGGCCGGAAGGCCTCCCCTTTCGTCGCTTGCGGTGCGGCGCTGCTGTGCCGGTGCTACTGCGGGCGCGGGACCGCCACGTCGACCAGCGCCTGCTGCTCGACCTCGTGGACCTTCGGCGAGCCGGTGGACGGCGCGGCGGCGGCCGGGCGAGAGATACGGCGCAGGTGGACCCCGCCGAGCTGCTCGAGCAGGTTGAGCGCGATGTGCGACCAGGCGCCCTGGTTCGCCGGCTCCTCCTGGACCCAGGCGGTGTCGGTCGCGTTCGGGAACGCCTCGAGGGCGCTCTTCAGCTCCTCGGCGGGCAGCGGGTAGAGCTGCTCGACGCGCAGGATGGCGGTGTCGGTGACGCCGCGGTTCTCGCGGGCGGCGGCGAGGTCGTAGTAGACCTTGCCGGAGCACAGGAGCACGCGCTTGACGTCCTCGGCGCGGATCTGGCCGCTCTCCACGGCGGTGTCGCGCAGGACCGGCTGGAAGCGGCCGGTGGTGAACTCCTCGAGCTGGCTGACGGCGGCCTTGTGGCGCAGCAGCGACTTCGGCGTGAAGACGATGAGCGGCTTCTTGACCGGGTCGAGGGCCTGGCGGCGCAGCAGGTGGAAGTAGTTCGCCGGGCTCGTGGAGTTGACGACGCGCATGTTCTCGTCGGCGCACAGCTGCAGGAACCGCTCGATGCGGCCCGAGGTGTGGTCGGGGCCGGCGCCTTCGTGGCCGTGGGGGAGCAGCAGGGTGATGCCGGTGTGCTGGCCCCACTTGGCCTCGCCGGAGGAGATGAACTCGTCCGTGATGGTCTGGGCGCCGTCGACGAAGTCGCCGAACTGGGCCTCCCACAGGACCAGCATCTCGGGGTTCTCGACGGAGTAGCCGTACTCGAAGCCGACCGCGGCGAACTCGGAGAGCAGCGAGTCGTAGACGAAGAACTTCGCGGCCTGCTCGCCCAGGTGGGCCAGCGGCGTGTACTCGGCGCCGGTGGCCTGGTCGACGACGACGGCGTGGCGCTGCACGAAGGTGCCGCGGCGCGAGTCCTGGCCGGCGAGGCGGATCGGCTTGCCCTGCATGAGGAGCGAGCCGAACGCGAGGGTCTCGGCGTACGCCCAGTCGACGGTGCCCGAAGTGGACATCTCGCTGCGCTTCTCGAGGACCTTGCGGACCGCCTTGTGCGGGCCGAAGCCCTCCGGCAGGGTCGTGTGGGCCTTGCCGATCATGGCGATGGTCTCGGCGTCGACGGACGTGTCGATGTTCGCGACCGGCTCGGGCTGGTGGCGCCACGGCAGCGGGCCGGTCTGCCCCGCCAGGGCCTCCTTGGTCTCGCGGAAGACCCGTTCGAGCTGGGCCTGGTAGTCCGCGAGCGCCTCCTCGGCGTCCTCCATGGTGATGTCGCCGCGGCCGATGAGCGCGCGGGTGTAGAGCTTGCGCACTGACTGCTTGCCGTCGATGACCTGGTACATCTGCGGGTTGGTCATCTTCGGGTCGTCGCCCTCGTTGTGGCCGCGGCGGCGGTAGCAGACCATGTCGATGACGACGTCCTTGTTGAACTGCTGCCGGTACGCGAAGGCGAGCTTCGCGACCTCGCACACGGCCTCGGGGTCGTCCCCGTTGACGTGGAAGATCGGCGCCTGGATCATGCGGGCGACGTCGGTGCAGTACAGGGAGGAGCGCGAGTGGGCCGGGGCGGTGGTGAAGCCGACCTGGTTGTTCACGACCACGTGCACGGTGCCGCCGGTGCGGTAGCCGCGCAGCTGCGAGAGGTTCAGCGTCTCGGCGACGACGCCCTGGCCCGCGAAGGCCGCGTCGCCGTGGATCGCCACGGGCATGACGGTGAAGCCGTCCTCGCCCAGGTTGAGGCGGTCCTGCTTGGCGCGGACGATGCCCTCGAGCACCGGGTTCACGGCCTCCAGGTGCGACGGGTTGGCCGCGACCGACACGACGGTCTCGGAGCGCCCGTCGGGGGAGGTGAACTTGCCGGTGAGGCCGAGGTGGTACTTGACGTCGCCGGAGCCGCCGATGCTCTTGGGGTCGATGTGCCCCTCGAACTCGGTGAAGATCTTGGAGAGCTTCTTGCCGACGATGTTGGCGAGCACGTTCAGGCGGCCGCGGTGCGGCATGCCGATGACGACCTCGTCGATGTCGGCCGTGGCGGCCTCGTTGAGGACCCGGTCGAGCAGCGGGATGAGCGACTCGCCGCCTTCGAGGCTGAACCGCTTCTGGCCCACGAACTTCGTCTGCAGGAACGTCTCGAACGCCTCGGCGGCGTTGAGGCGGCCGAGGATGTGCTTCTGCTCCTCGACCTTCGGCTTCTCGAACGGGACCTCGATGCGGCGCTGGATCCACGCGCGCTCCTCGGGGTCCTGGATGTGCATGTACTCCACGCCGACGCGGCGGCAGTAGGAGTCGCGGAGCACGCCGAGGATGTCGCGCAGCTTCATGCGCTGCTGGCCCGCGAACCCGCCGACGGGGAAGGTCCGGTCGAGGTCCCACAGGGTGAGGCCGTGCGACAGGATGTCGAGGTCGGGGTGGCGGCGGATCTCGTAGTGCAGCGGGTTCGTGTCGGCCATGAGGTGGCCGCGCACCCGGTACGCGTGGATGAGCTCGATGACGCGGGCGTTCTTGTCGATCTGGCCCTCGTGGGTCTTCGACACGTCGCGGACCCAGCGGACCGGCTCGTAGGGGATGAGCAGCGAGCGGAAGACCTCGTCGAAGAAGCCGTCGCCGAGCAGCAGCTTGTGCAGCGTGGCGAGGAACTGGCCGGACTCGGCGCCCTGGATGATCCGGTGGTCGTAGGTCGACGTCACGGTCATGATCCGGGAGACGCCCAGGTCGGAGAGGGTCTCGTCGGAAGCCCCGGCGAACTCGGCGGGCACCTCCATGGCGCCGACGCCGACGATGAGGCCCTGGCCCTTCATCAGGCGCGGCACGGAGTGGACGGTGCCGATCCCGCCGGGGTTGGTGAGCGTCAGCGTCGCCCCGGCGTGGTCCTCCATCGTGAGCTTGTTGTTGCGGGCCTTGCGGACCAGGTCCTCATAGGCCTGCCAGAACTCGCGGAAGTCCATCGACTCGGTGTTCTTGATCGACGGCACGACGAGGGTGCGGGTGCCGTCGGGCCGGGCGAGGTCGATCGCCAGGCCCAGGTTGATGCTCTCGGGGGTGACGAGCTGCGGCTTGCCGTCCACCACCTTGTACGAGGCGTTCATGCCCGGGTGGGCCTTCACGGCCTGCACCAGCGCGTAGCCGATCAGGTGGGTGAAGGAGACCTTCCCGCCCTGGCCGCGCTTGAGGTGGTTGTTGATGACGATCCGGTTGTCGAACAGGAGCTTCGCGGGAACCGCACGCACCGAGGTGGCCGTGGGGATCTCCAAGGACGCGTCCATGTTCTGGGCCACCTTGGCCGCAACGCCTTTGAGCGGCTTGGTACCGGCAGAGCTTGCGGAGCCGGCGGGGGCGGAGACGGGCTCGTTCACAGTCGGGGTCGCCTTCTTCGCGGGTTCGCCCTGTTCGGGGCGCGGCTCGGGGACCGCAGCGGGAGGTTCAGTGCGGGGTGCGTCGGTGACGGACTCGACCGGCGCCGCCTTCGGCGCGGGCTTCGGCTCCGGCTCGACCTCCGGCTTCACCGCGGCGACGGGCGCCGGAGCGGGCTTCGCGGGCGCGGCGGCAGGGGCCGACCCGGCCTCGGCCTTGCGCTCGCCCTCATCGGTGAACGACGCGCCCGACGGATCGCCGCCGAAGAACTCGCGCCAGCCGGCGCTGACACTTTCGGGGTTTTCGCGGTAACGCTCGTACATCTCGTTGACCAGCCATTCATTGGCACCGAAATCGGTCAACGGATTACCCGGAGTCGCACTCGACACGACTGAATCGCCTCTTCTTTGACGCTGCGTGGACGGGGACGGCAGTCCCCGGACTCAAGGGTAACCGGGGGGAGGAAAAAGTGTAGTACCGGTAACGCCGTTGCGGGGCCGGTCACTCAAGCCGCAGTGAATGTGCTGCGCAGCAGGGGGAAACGCGTGGAAGTCTCGTTCACCACAACGGCGTTTCGCACAGCCGCCCAGGCCCCGATGTGCGCAGAAACGGCCCCGCGAGCCGCCCGGAACACCACCCGAAAGCGCGAACGCGCCCCGGCCGGAACCGGGGCGCGATCGAAGACGTGCGAAGCGCGGGCGGACCTAGCCGGCCGCGCTGCGCTCCTTGCTCGAGAACGTCTCGGTCGGCTCCTCGAGGAGCTCCTCGGCACCGACGACGGTGAACAGGCGGGTGATGAAGCGGTTGGGATTGACGACGGCCAGCGCGACGCCCATCTCGCGGGCGATGCGGTAGGCCACCACGATGGTGCCGATGCCGGTGGAGTCGAGGACCGTCACCTTGGCGACGTCGACCCGGATGGCAGTGGCGCCGCCCGCCTCGAGGGCGTTGGTTATCGTCTCGCGGATCTGCGGCGCGGTCGCGTAGTCGACTTCGCCCGCCAGCTCGACCGTGACGACCCCTGCGTCGGTCGTGGCAGTCTCGATTGACAGCGTCATGAACTCACCTGATTCGGTAGGGTCCCGAGCACGTGACGTGCTCGGCTGCGACACAAAGTCTATCCGACCGGTACGACGGAGAACAGTTCGCGCGCGCCAGTTTCCCGCATAGGCGCACACACTTCTGATAAAGGTCACTCGAACGTGTTTCACGCGGGTGCGCAGCGTCACGGCCGAACGGTGTGACCGCTCGCGGACGGCTTGGCACACCCCAGGCGCGGGCGTATGCTTCACAACCACCCGTGACCTGCGGTCCGCTGACCCGCCGAACCTGTGAGAGGCCCATGCCGCTTTCGACTAGCCAGCCGAACGCCGAGACCGAGGCCACCCTGCTCGTCGTCGAAGACGACGAGAACATCTGCGAGCTGCTCTCCACCTCCCTCCGGTACGCCGGCTTCGCCGTCCACGGCGTCGGCACCGGTGACGAAGCCCTCCGCTCCATCGCCCGGCACCGCCCCGACCTGGTCGTCCTCGACGTCAACCTGCCCGACTTCGACGGCTTCGAGGTCGTGCGCCGCATGCGCTCGGGCTCCGACCACACCCCGGTGCTCTTCCTCACCGCCCGCGACGACACCGCCGACACCGTCACCGGCCTCTCCGTGGGCGGCGACGACTACATCACCAAGCCCTTCGCCCTCGAAGAGGTCGTCGCCCGCATCCGCGCGGTCCTGCGCCGCTCCTCCGGCGAACTGCCCCGCCCCTCCCGCCTCCAGTACGCCGACCTCGAACTCGACGAGGAGACCCACGAGGTGTGGCGCTCCGGCAAGGCCGTGCAGCTCTCGCCCACCGAGTTCAAGCTCCTGCGCTACTTCATGATCAACGCCGGCCGCGTGCTCTCCAAGGCCCAGATCCTCGACCACGTGTGGCGCTACGACTTCCGCGGCGACGACGGCATCGTCGAGTCCTACGTCTCCTACCTGCGCCGCAAGATCGACACCGGCGAGCCCAAACTCATCCAGACCCTCCGGGGCATCGGCTACGTCCTGCGGGAGCAGCATCGTTGAGCGCACCTCGCGTACTCGAGGGCGTCCGCGACAAGTGGGACCGGACGCCGCTGAGGGTCCGGCTCACCGCGGCCGTGCTCGTCCTCGTGGCGGGCTCCCTCATCCTCATCAGCGTCTCCACGATCCTCGCGCTGCACTCCTACTTCCTCGGCACCGTCGACGACGAGCTCAGGACCCAGCTCACCAGCTGGAGCCCCGACACGTTCGACCCCGAGTACGACGAGGACTCCGATGAGGCGCCGGGCCTGCGCCCCGAGCAGTACGTCTTCAGCCTCGTCTCCCCGACCGGGAGCCGCCACGACCGGCCCGACGACCGCGCCGACTACCCCCTCTTCACCTACGACCAGCTCGCGGCCGCCAACGGCGAGGCGTTCACCGCGCTGAGCGCCGACGGGGCGACGCGCTGGCGGGTGCTGGGCCTGCCGGGCTCCGAAGTGGGCAGCAAGTACGAGGACTACGAGCCCGAGGAGCACAACCTCGACGCCGACTCGTACTACGTGCTCTCCTACAAGCTCTCGCACTTCGACAAGACCGTGGCCGGGCTCGTGTGGGTCGACCTGCTCATCGGGGCGGGCGTGCTCGCCGGGCTCGCCGCGATCGGCGTCGGCCTGGTGCGGGCGAGCCTCTCGCCGCTGCGGCAGATCGAGAACACGGCGGCGATGATCGCGGCCGGGAACTACTCGCGCCGGGTGCCCGACCACGACCCGAGCACCGAGGTCGGCCGGGTCGGACGCGCCATCAACTCGATGCTGACGAAGGTGGAGGGCGCGATCCGCGCCCGTGAATGGTCTGAGCAGCGCGCGCACGACTCCGAAGAGCGGATGCGCGAGTTCATCGCGGACGCCTCGCATGAGCTGCGCACGCCGCTGACGAGCGTGCGCGGGTACGCGGAGCTGGTGCGCACCAACCCGCAGATGCCCGAGGCGGACCGGCAGCAGTACGTGGGGCAGATCGAGGAGGCCGCCAAGCGCATGGGCCTGCTCGTGGGCGACCTGCTGCACCTCGCCCGGCTCGGGCAGGAGCGGCCGGTCGAGACCGAGCCGGTGGACCTGGCCGTGCTCGGCCACGAGGCCGTGGCGGCGCACGCCGTGATGGCCGAAGGCCACGAGTTCCGCTTCAGCTGCGTCCCCGGACCCTCCACTGTGGTCGCCGCGGACCGGGCCCGGATGCGGCAGGTGCTCGACAACCTCCTGTCGAACGCGGTCCGCCACACCCCGGAGGGCACGAGCATCGGCGTCGAGGTGGCGGCCGAGGACGACACGGTGCGCCTCACGGTCGCCGACGACGGCCCCGGCATGACCCCCGAGACCGCCGAGCGGGTCTTCGAGCGGTTCTTCCGCTCCGACTCGGTCAACCACCCCGGTTCGGGCCTCGGCCTCGCCATCGTGGCCGCGATCGTGAAGGCCCACGGCGGAACCGTCAAGGTCGACTCTGAGCCCGGCGAGGGCACGGTCTTCACAGTGGTCCTCAACGCCGAACCCCCGGCCGCCGAATTCACGGGCTCCGGCGAGTGAAGCTTGGAAAGCTTTAATGGATGTCAATGCCCTGCCCGCCCGCGGCAGGCGCCCCGATCCCGCTGACCTGTGGGCCCGCGCCTGAAAGGGACGCGGATCATTAAAGGGTTTTAAGGCGTTTTCGCAGCGGGCCGCGAGCTGGGCCCGGCATGCTGCCTTACATGAGCAGCACTGAGAGCACGAAGGGCCCCGAGGGGACCGCACCGCAGGGCCCCGACGGGCCTCGCACCCCCGACACCGCGCCCGAGCCGGCGGCCGCACCCGCCGCCCCGGCCCCCGAGCAGGCCGCGAGCCTGCCCCCGAGCACCGCGCCCGCCGCGGGCGACACCGCCGTCATCGGCGCGCCGGCCCACGGCACCGCGCCCGAGCAGCCGTACGCCGCGCAGCCGCAGGCCGCCGCGGCACCGCCCTACCCGGGCGACGCCGTCGGCGCCGCGC
>NZ_JAPZVR010000023.1 GCF_027622855.1 Glycomyces algeriensis
GGCGAGGGCTGGCTCGTCCTCTCCGACCTCGCCGAGCACCTCGGCCTGCGCACCCGCACCGACCTCCTCGACGCCATCGCGAGCGCGGGCCTCACCGTCGCCGGACGCCTGGAGGGGGGCCCCCCCCCCCCCCCCCCCCCCCGCCCCCCCCCCCCCCCCCCGGGGCGGGCCGCCGGGGGGGGCCCCCCCCCCCCCCGCGCCCCCCCCCCCCCCCCCCCCGTCCGCGCTCTAGGGCCTGTCCGGTCAGACCGGTCGTTGTCCGGCCCGTTCGCCCGCTCGCTGCGTTGTCAGCCCTCCCGATGTAACACCGGTATCGGGAGGGCCTTCCGCAGTCTCGGTGACGCTTGCGAGCCGTCAATCGGTGGAGCGAGCGAACGAGCCGATTCGGATACCGCCGCCCCTGATTCACAGGACAGCCCCTAGAAGATGTACCCGTCGCAGGAGGTGTCGATGGCGTCGAGCGCCGCCGTCTCCTCCTCCGAGCCCTCCGCGGAGCTGTAGTAGTCGTTGAGGTCGTCGATGCACGCCTGCATCGCCTCCGCCTCCGCCGCAGGACCCTCCAAATCGGCGACCTGCGCCTGGGCCGCCTCCAGGTCCTCCTGCAGCTGGGAGATCTGGTCGTCGCGGTCGGAGAGCCGCGCCTCCGCGTCCTCCAGGTCGCCGGTGGCCCTCAGCCACAGGGCGATCGACACGGCGGCGGCGGCCAACCCGACGACCATGCCGATGGCGAGGAGCACCACCGCCGGGGACTTCCGCGGCGCGGTCGGCGGCGGCGGTTGCAGGAACGTCTGCGTCCCGTACCCGGGCTGCGCCGGGATGCCCTGCGGCGGCGGGGCCGTCTGCGCGGGGACCGGCGCCTGCGGGGCGTACCCGGAGTCGTACGGCTGCGGTTGCAGCGGCGAGTAGGAGGGCGGCGCGCTCTGCGGCTGCTGGGGATCGCTCGGACCGCCGAGGTTGTAGTGCGGGGGCGGGTTGTAGGCCATGATGGGCTCCTTCAACGGAGGGTCGCAGTCCAGGGTAGAGCGGCCGTGCGAATCGACGGCACTACCAGTGTGACGACAGGGAACCGGGACCGGTCACCGTCGTTACCCAAACTTGACATCACGGACCTGCAACGGCTGGGTCCAGTGTGACGCGGGGGGGGGGGGGGGGGGCCCCGCCCCCCCCCCCCCCCCCCCCCGGGGGGGCCCGCGGGGGCGGGGGGGGGGGGGGGCCCCCCCCCCCCCCCCCCGCCGATCCGCTAGGCCGCCTTGAGGGTGCCGCCGTCGATCACGTGGTCGGCGCCGTGGATGTTCCCCGCCCGGTCGGACAGCAGGAACGCCACCAGGTCGGCGACCTCCTCGGGCTCGCCGATGCGGCCCGAGGCGATGCCGAACTGGCCGGGGATCGCCTCGAGGAAGTCGCTGTGCGCGATCCCGTACGCCGCCGCGACCTTGCCGCCGAACCGCTCCTCGTCGCGCCACAGCGACGAGCCGATGACACCGGGGGAGACCGTGTTGACCCGCACGCCCTGCGGCGCGAGCTCTTCGCTGAGCCGCTTCGAGAACGCCGTCAGCCCGGCCTTGGCCTCGCTGTAGCCGACCGGGCCGGCCGCCGGGAGGTACTTGTTCACCGAGGAGACGTTCACGATCGCGCCGCGCCGCCCGATGAGGTCCGGCAGCGCCGCCCGCGTGGTCCACACCGCGCTGAACAGGTTGAGGTTGAACACCGACTCCCACTGCTCGACGGGGATGTCGAGGAAGCCGCCGAGCGCCATGCGGTCGGCGTCGCCGCCGCCGACGTTGTTGACCAGCAGGTCGATGCCGCCGACCGTGCTGATCGCCTCAGCGACGATCCGCTCGGCGCCTTCCCGGGTGGAGAGGTCGGCGCTGACCGTGGCGGCGGCGACCTTCTCCAGCTCGGGGGTGACGGTGCGGGCGGCGCCGACGACGCGGACGCCTTCGGCGGCGAGGGTCTCGGCGATCGCGAGGCCGATGCCGCGGCTGGCGCCGGTGACGAGGGCGGTCTTGCCGTTGAGTCCGAGTTCCATGAGAGAGCCTTTCAATAGTTCTTGAACTTGAGGTCAAAAATTAGGGCCGGAAAAACGCCCTCGGACGAGGGCGCGCTGCGCTCCGGCGCGGCGGTCAGAGGCCCGCCACGGCCGTGTCGATGATCCGGTGCAGCACCGGACCGTCGTGGGTCTGGGTCATGACGCGCAGCCCGACGATGGTGTTCATCAGGAACTGCGCCTGCGCCTGGGCGTCGACGTCCTTCGCGACGTCGCCCTCGCGCTGGCCCCGGCGGATCCGCTCGGTGAACAGCCGGATGGTCTCGTCGGTCATGCGCCGCACGGCCCGCATCGCCTCGGGGTCCGCGGCGCCCAGTTCGAGCGCGGTGTTGGCCGCGAGGCAGCCGCGGGGGGCGGGGAGACTCAGGTCGACCTCGATGAGGCGCATCAGGTAGGCGCGGATGCGCTCCTTGGCGGTGCCCGGTTCGTTCAGGTAGGCCTCGGTCATCGCCGAGCCGCCCTCCCCGTACCGGTCGAGCGCCTTCCCGAACAGCTCCCGCTTGGAGCCGAACGCGTGGTACAGGCTGCCTTTGCCGACGCCGGTGGCTTCGGCGAGGTCCGCGGGGGAGGTCCCCGCGTAGCCCTTGGTCCAGAACGTCTCCATCGCCTGCGCGACGGCCACGTCCGGATCGAAGTTCTTCGGTCTGCCCATGTCCGAAACCCTACACCATTCTTGACCCAGGGGTCAACAACGGGTGCGGTTCGCTCCGCGCAACGGTGAACGCCCTGGTGGGCAACCGGTCCGAAGGTCGCGGTGATCGTGCCGTTTCGTACAGTTGCCGCACTTGCGGGGCCGGGCGATACTGGAACCGTGCGCAAACCCCTCGTCATCGCCTCCGATCTGGACGGCACCCTCCTCGCCCCGGACGGCGCCCTGTCCGATCGGACCCGCGACGCCCTCGCGGCCGCCCGAGCCGACGGCGTCGCCGTCGTCGCCGTCACCGCCCGCACCCCGTACGGCGTCGACATGCTCCCCGACCTCCTGCCGCACCTCGACGGCGCGGTCTGCGCGAACGGCGCGATCGTCTACGACCCCGTGACCGGCCGCATCCGCATCCTGCGGTCGATCCGGATCTCCCAGGGCCGCAAGGTCGCCGCCGCCATCGCCAAGCGCCTGCCCGACGCGGTGTTCGCCGTGGAGACCGGCGTCGGGATCGTGGGGGAGGAGTCCTACCGGGCCCTGGTCGGCTCCTCGAACTGGGAGTTCGCAAACGATGTCGACGGGGTCTTCAAGCGCGCCAAGCGGGCCGTGAAGATCAAGGTCTACTGCGGCGAGCGCACCGGCGAGGAGATGGCCGCCGCGGTCGAAGGCGCCGACCTCGGCGGGCTCGCGATGTGCCACTGGGGCGACTTCGGGATGCTCGACCTCAACGCCCGCGGCGCCGACAAGGCCTTCGGCCTCGCCACCTGGTGCAAGGAGCGCCGGGTCGGGCCCGACGCGGTGGTCGCCTTCGGCGACATGCCGAACGACGCGCCGATGCTCGCCTGGGCGGGCCGCTCCTACGCGATGGGCGACGCCCACCCCGAGGCCGTCGCCGCCGCGACCGACCGCGCCGCCACGAACGCCGAGGACGGCGTCGCCCAGATCATCGAGGGCCTCCTCGACAGCGACACCGCGGCCGCCGCCTGACCGGCGCCATGCAGCGATAACGCCGTTTCGACGCTCCGCCCTGCCCGCCTGACCGGGCGGGCTCCGCCGTGCTCCCAAGTGGAATCTATTGTGTCCCAATATGTTCGCTATTTGAGGAATTGATGAGCAAATGTATGATTAAGATCCCTTGACGGCCCCTTCGTCCCGTCGACACCCTCGGCCGGACGAGCAGAGAACGGAACAAGCACATGAAGCGAAGGCTCGTCACCGCGAGCGTCGCGCTGGGCGTCGTCGTGGCCGCCACCAGCGCCGCCACCCTCACCGCCCAAGCCGATCCCGCTGCACCCGCCGGCGACGTACTCGCCACCTGGACCCTCCCGCGGCTCACCGCCGACGAAGCGGCCGAACTCGAAGGCCTCGGCTTCACCCTCGCCCACGACCACGGCGACGAATCCCACATCATCGGCGACGACGACCTCGCCGCCCAGGCCCGCGAACTCGGCTACGACCCCGAATTCCTCGACACCGTCTACAAGGAACTCCCCGCCACCGCCGAGCAGGAGGGCACCTACTACGGCGGCTACCGCACCGTCGACACCTACGAGGCCGACCTCCAGGCCCTCGCCGCGGCCAATCCCGAACTCGCCGCCCTCCACGACATCGGCGACTCCTGGCTCAAGACCCAGGGCGACCCTGCCGGACACGACGTCTACGCCGTCTGCCTCACCAAGATCAACGCCGGCGACTGCGAGACCGACCCTGACTCGACCAAGCCCCGCTTCTCCCTCATCGCCCAGATGCACGCCCGCGAGATCGCCACCGGCGAAGTCGCGTGGCGCTGGATCGAGAAGCTCGTCGCCGGCTACGGCACCGACGCCCAGGTCACCGAACTCATGGACACCACCGAGATCTGGGTCGTCCCCATCGCCAACCCCGACGGCGTCGACATCGTCGCCTCCGGCGGCGACGACCCGATCCTCCAGCGCAAGAACGCCAACGACACCAGCGGCAACTGCGGCGACCGCCTCGGCGTCGACCTCAACCGCAACTCCACCTTCGCCTGGGGCGCCGACTCCACCAACCCCTGCTCCGAGACCTTCCAGGGACTCTCGGCCGGATCCGAACCCGAGACGCGGGCCGTCGAGGACTGGCTCCGCGCCCTCCACCCCGACCAGCGCGGCGAGAGCCCCCAGGACCCCGCCCCCGACGACGCCCGCGACGTCTTCATCACCCTCCACTCATACGGCGAGTACATCATCGTCCCGTTCGGTTACACCAGCGACGCGGCGCCGAACGACGCCGGACTGCGCGCCCTCGGCGCCGCCATGGCCCAGTCCAACGGCTACTTCGTCGGCACCAACGACGACACCGTCGGCTACAGCACCAGCGGCACCACCGACGACATGGCCTACGGCGAACTCGGCGTCGCCGCATTCACCTACGAGATCGGCCCCGACAGCGGGAACTGCGGCGGATTCTTCCCCGCCTTCACCTGCGTCGACGACAACCTCTGGCCCGAGAACGAGGGCGCGCTCATGACCGCCGCCCAAGCCGCCGCCGCGCCCTACGCCGGCTAGCCGCCCGGGTCCCGGCGGCACAGGCCGAGCGACAGAGCGACGCCGCCGGGACCCGGAAAACCACCCGACCGCCCCGCCGACCGTCCATACTGTCCGGATCATCCCCAGGGAGAGGAGCGGGCCATGACGACCGACGACACGGCCGGAGCCAAAGGCGGGAACGCGATCCGCCGACTCATCGTCGCGGGCGTGATCATCGCGCTCGCCGTCTGGTTCATCCTCGCCAACACCGAAGCAGTGAGCGTCAAACTCTGGCTCTTCAAAGTCGAGACGCCCATGTGGATCATGATCACCGTCGTCTTCCTCGCCGGATGGGCCGTCGGCGCACTGCTCCGACGCCGCTCCGCCAAGAAACGCGCCTGAACCGCACCCCGGGCCGGAGCATGTGACGCCCCGGCCCGCACCGCGAAGCGGGTTGCCCCGCCCACCGCCCGACCCCGATACTCATGCGGTGCCCCTACCGAAACTCATCGCCACCGACCTCGACGGCACCCTGCTCGACCCGCAGGGCCGACTCTCCGAACGCAACCAGAAGGCCCTCCAAGCCGCCCGCGAACACGGCATCCTCACCCTCGCCGTGACCGCCCGCGCCCCCCGCGCCGTCTACCGCGTCCCCGAACTCGCGAACGTCCTCGACGGCGCCATCTGCTGCACCGGCGCGATCTGGTACGACACCGCGACCCGCACCGCCGACCTGCGCCACCCCATCCCCCTCCCCGCCGCCCGCGACCTCTGCGCCCGCCTCAGCGACGCCCTCCCCGGCGCGCTCTTTGCCATCGAGACCGGCCGGCGCCAGGTCGCCAACTCCATCCACATGCAGGCGGGCATCCACTACGGCGACCCCTGGACCGTCCTCGAACCCGGCGAGGACCTCTTCACCCACGCCGACACCGTCGCCGAACTCATCGTCCGCGTCCCCGGCTCCACCGGCACCGCCATGCACGAGGCCACCCGCCACATCGACACCCCCGGCGTCCGCCTCTGGCACTGGGGCAACTTCCCCGAGATCGAATGCACCGCCGCCGAAGCGACCAAGGGCAAGGCGCTGGCCGCCTGGTGCGCCGGGCGCGGCATCGGCGCCGAGGACGTGGTCGCCTTCGGCGACATGCCGAACGACGTCTCGATGCTCGCCTGGGCGGGCCGCTCCTTCGCGATGGCGGGCGCCCACGCCGAGGCGGTCGCGGCCGCCACCGACCGTGCTGAAGCCGCCGCCGACGACGGCGTGGCGAAGGCGATCGAAGCGCTCCTGGACCTGCAGGCCGCCTGACCGCGGCTACCGGCTGCGGTGGGAGACGGCCGCCTTCGCGAACGAGAACACGTCGTGAGTCGCGAAGTGCGCGGCGAGCTCCCCGCTCAAGGCGGCCGGATCGCGGATCGCCGTGCGGATCCGGGTAGTCCCACCGGACCGCGCAGAGCGGCCCGCGCCGCCGCGAGCGGGGTTAGGCTGGGCCGTATGCATGTCGTCATCGCCGGAGGGCACGGCCAGATCGCGCTGCGCCTCACCGAGATCCTGGCCGCCGAAGGGCATTCGGTCACCGGCCTCATCCGCAATCCCGACCACGCCGAGGACCTCACGGCGATCGGCGGGCGCCCCATCGTCCTCGACCTCGAGCAGGCCGACGCCGAGCACCTCGGCGGGCTCCTCGCCTCCGAGATGTACGGGGAGGTCGACGCCGTGGTCTTCGCGGCGGGCGCGGGGCCCGGCAGCGGGGCGGTCCGCAAGGATTCCGTGGACCGGGCGGCGGCGGTGCTGCTGGCCGACGCGGCCGAGCGGGCCGGCGTGCGCCGCTTCCTGCAGATCTCGAGCATGGGCGCCGATTCGGAGCCCGATCCGGGCCGCGACGAGGTGTGGGCGGCGTACATCGAGGCGAAGGCCGCCGCGGAGGAGGACCTGCGCGCCAGGGACCTCGACTGGATCATCCTGCGGCCCGGTTCGCTCACGAACGACGAGCCGACCGGGCAGGTGCACCTCGCCGCGCCGCCGGTGGGACGCGGCGACGTCACCCGCTCCGATGTGGCCGCCGTGGTGGCCGAGCTCCTGCGCCGTCCGGCGGTGTCGCGGCTGGTCCTGGAGCTGCGGGGCGGTGACACCGCGGTCACCGAAGCGGTGGACGCACTCGCCTCAGGAGACTGATCACGCCTGTCTGCTTGCCTCCCATGCGTATGCGGATTGCGGCGGCAAAAGGCGTTGCTCGATACTGTACCGATGCGATTCGGTGTGGTTCCCTCCTCCGTCCGCCGCGACGTCCTCGCTTGGCACGGCAATGCCGGCCAGGCCTGGCTCGACGGCCTTCCCAAGACGGTCTGGCGTCTGCAGCGGCTGTGGTCGCTGCGGACGGACGGGCCGCCCTACGGCGGCGGCAGCCACTCCTATGTGGTCCCGGTCCGGCGCGACTCCGGCGAGCAGGCGGTGCTCAAGGTCATCTACCGGGATGAGGAGAACGCCGCCGAACCGACCGCGCTGCAGCAGTACGCGGGCGACGGCGCGGTACACCTGCACGAGTACGACCGGGAGACGGGAGCGATGCTCCTGGAGCGGGCCGTCCCCGGCAACCGCCTCAAGTCGACGCGCTTCTTCGGGCACCGCACCCCGGAGGCGGCGTGGCGGCGCATCGGGATCGCCTGCGGCCTCTACCGGCGGCTGTGGCGGCCGGTGGTCGCCGTAGACGGCTTCCCCGAGCTCCCGGCGGCCACCGAGATGCTCGACCTGTGGCGGGCCGAATACGGTGACCCGCAAGGCGACGCGCGGCAGAGCCCGGCCGCGGCCCGCCTCGACTTCGCACTCGAGCTGTGCGACCGGCTCGGGAACCCGCCTGAACTGGGCATCGGCAACCGCGACACCCACCTGGGCAACATCGTCTCGGCGGAGCGCGAACCGTGGCTCGTCATCGACCCGAAGCCGTACCTCGCCGAACGGGCCTTCGACGGCGGCTTCCTGCTGTTCATGCTGCAGCACCACGGTCCGCACAGCGGCGCCGAGCTGCTGCACGCGGTCGCGGACGGCCTGGGCGTCGATCCCGAGCGCCTGCGCGCCTGGGCCCTCCTGCGCGCCATCGACAACCTGGCCGAAGCCGAGGGCGAGCGCGACGTCGCCGCCGCGGCCGCGACCGTGGACGCGCTCGAGCGCGCGTGACCGCTTCGGCGCCTGTCTGAACGCTCAGTGGCCGCCGGGGCCCGTTCGAGTGAAAAGAATCGGGTCGGATTTCCGACTCGTGCACGAGTCGTCCAGTCGTCGAATACTCCCTTGAGGAGTCATTCGCGGGTCGCGCGGCGGTCCGCGAGGAAGCCTCGCAGACCGATCAATCCGATGGCGACCCCGAGCCCGAACGAGGTGACAGCGAGTGTCAAGTGGACCCAGAAATAGGCCGTCGGCTCGCCCGCGGCGTCGAACGCCAGGCCGCTGACGTCCTCGAACAGGTTTTTTACGAACGTCGTCCAGATGAACACCGACCACACGCCGAAGGCGAGCAGGAACACCGAGACCGGGCGGCTGAGCTTCATGGCACCAGTATCCGGCCGCGAATGCGGGGGGACTTTTCGGGCGCGGCGCGCCGGTCGCCGGTCACGTTCCGGGACGGGTCGCCTCGGATGCCTCTTCCGATCCGCCTGATGCGCCTACTATCCTGGTCATTGCAGACCCGGTGTCACTCTGTGCGGCACTTGCGTGCATACCGTGGTCTGCGATGATCGAGACCGGAATGTCATCAATGCAAGAAATGGCTGGCCCGGACATGAGCGGACACGACGAAGTCTCATTGCCAGACGGATACCCCGACCCCGAGGTCGTGGGCTGGGCGCGTACCGAGGACCTCGAGTTCGCCGGCCTCCACATGAGAATGACCATCACCCCGGGCGACCGGATCGTGCAGTTGTGGGAGCTGGTCGACGGACATCCGGTCCGCTGGCTCGGCAACGTGTTCCGCGTCGAGTCCGAACCGCCGGTCCTCAAGCTCAACTATCGCTACGAGACGCAGCTCAACCGCGCCCAGCGCGATGCCATGGCCCGCACCGGCGCGAAGTTCTGGAAGGGCTGAGCCCCGGAACCCGGTCCCGGTGACGAGGGTCGGCGCGAATCCCTTGCGGGGCAGCGCGTTCCGAGCCCCGCTCATTCGGTGCCGATGCGCTCCAAGACTTCGACGAGCGGCGTGAACTCCGGGTTCTTCCGCGCCGTTTCGAGCGCCTCCGCCAGTGCCCGGTCGTGCGTCGGCTTCGCGTCGGTGAGCAGTTTTCGCCCGGACTCGGTGACGTCGGTGTAGATCCCGCGCCGGTCGTCGGCGCAGATGGTGCGCTGCAGCAGGCCCCGGTCCTCCATGCGGGTCACCAGGCGCGTGGTCGCGCTCTGGCTCAGTACGACCGCTTCGGCGACCTGCCGCATCTGCAGGTGCCTGCCCGGCGCCTGCCGGTCGAGGACGGTGAGCAGTGAGAACTCGCGCACGGAAAGCCCGTGGGCGGCTTCGAGCCGGCGTTCGATGTGGTCGGCGATGCCGTCGTGCAGTGCGGAGAGGGCGCACCAGTGCTGGGCCAGCGCGGTGCTGGGGGTCGCTGCTGTACTCACGATGGTCCTCCGGCTCGGTCCGTTCGTACCGATACTAGCGTATCGCGACATAACTCTCTCGAAGATAATCGTCGCTTGCATTAGTCGGCGTCTGCAAGTATTATCGGTCGCGGCAGTTCCGACACCGAGCACGCCCGCCAGGGGCCTGCGGACTGGAGAACCGATGAGCGACAAGCCGACCGTGAGCGTCCTGGGCACCGGCATCATGGGGGCCGCGATGGCCCGCAACCTCGCCCGCGCCGGGCACCGGGTCACGGCCTGGAACCGCAGCCCCGACAAGGCCGCGCCGCTCGCCGAGGACGGCGTCCGGATCGCCGGCACGCCCGCCGAGGCCGTCGCGGACGCCGACGCGATCGTGACCATGCTCCACGACGGCCCCGCCGCACTCGACGTGATGCGCCAGGCCGCCCCCGCCCTGCGCCCCGGTACGCGGTGGATCCAGTCGACCACCGCCGGCGTCGAGGGCATCGCCGAGCTGGCCGCCTTCGCGGCCGACCACGACCTCCTGTTCTTCGACGCCCCCGTCCTCGGCACCCGCGAACCGGCCGAGGCCGGCGAGCTCACCGTGCTCGCCGCCGGACCGAACGACGACCCCGCCGCGAGCGCCGTGTTCGACGCGGTCGGCGCGAAGACCGTGTGGCTCGGCGAGAACGGCGCGGACGGCGCCGCCTCCCGGCTCAAACTCGTCGCCAACAGCTGGGTCCTGGTGCTCACCCACGGCATCGGGGAGGTCCTCGCCCTGGCGAAGGGCCTCGGCGTCGACCCGGAGCGGTTCTTCGCGCTCATCGACGGCGGCCCGCTCGACGCCGGGTACGCCCATGCCAAGGGCGGTCTGATCCTGGGCGGCGACACCGCGAACACCAGCTTCGGCCTGGACACGGCCGAGAAGGACGCGAGGCTCATCGTGGAGGCCGCCCGCGCGAACGGCGTCCGGCTCGACCTCGGTGAGGCCGGGGTCGAGCGGTTCCGCCGCGCCTCCGCGCAGGGGCACGGCAGTGAGGACATGGCCGCGTCCTACTTCGCGAGCTTCACCGACTAGCAAGCGCCGCAACGACAACGAGAGGAAGCGATCGTGGCGAAGATCCTGTTCATCATGACCGGGGCCGACGAGTGGACCCTGAACGACGGCACCCGGCACACCACCGGTTTCTGGGCCGAGGAGGCCGTGGTCCCGCTCGAGGCGTTCAAGCACGCCGGGCACCAGGTCACCGTGGCCACCCCCGGCGGCGTCGTGCCGCCGGTCGACGCGGCGAGCCTCACCGACGAGGTGGCCGGCGACGCCGAGACCGCAGCGCATCTGCGCACCGTGGTCGCATCGGCCGACGAGTTCACCAAGCCCGTCGACCTGTCCATTGTGGACCTTGCAGCGTTCGACGCGGTGTATGCGCCGGGCGGCCACGGCCCCATGGAGGACCTGGCGGTCGACGCCGACGCCGGGCGGCTCCTCGCCGGGGCCCTCCGCGCGGGCAAGCCGGTCGGCCTGGTCTGCCACGGCCTCGCGGCGCTCCTCGCCGCCGACGCTGACGGCGTGAACGCCTTCGCGGGCTACCGCGCCACCGGTTTCACCAATGCCGAAGAGCGCCTTGCAGGCCTCGCCGACAAGGCTCCCTGGCTGCTCCAGGACCGGCTCGAGGCCGCCGGGATCGAGTTCGCGCCCGCCGACCCGTTCACCGCTCACGTCCAGGTCGACCGCAACCTCGTCACCGCCCAGAACCCGCAGTCGTCCACCGCCTTCGCCGAAGCCTTCAACGCCCGCATCGGCTAGCGCCCCCGGCCCGAAAACCTCAAGGGAGTCATCATGACCAGCAACCTGTTCACCCCGATCACGCTGCGCGGGACCACCGTGCCGAACCGGATCTGGATGGCGCCGATGTGCCAGTACAGCGCCGATGCCACCGGATCCGGGACCGGGGTGCCGAACGACTGGCATGTCCAGCATTACGGCTCCCGCGCCGCCGGTGGCCCCGGCCTAATCCTGGTCGAGGCCACCGCGGTCGTCCCGGAAGGCCGCATCAGCCCCTACGACCTCGGCATCTGGAACGACGCCCAGGTCGAAGGGCACCGGCGGCTCACCGCGTTCATGCGCGGCCAGGGGGTCGTCCCCGGCATCCAGATCGCCCACGCCGGCCGCAAGGCCAGCACCGACAGCGAAGCCCACGGCGGCGGCTCGCTCGACCTGGACCACGGCGGCTGGGAGACGGTGGCGCCCAGCGCGGTCGCGTTCAGTGACGACCACGCCGTGCCGCACGAGCTGAGCATCGCGGAGATCCGCGGCGTCGTGACTGCCTTCGCCGAAGCCGCCCGGCGGTCGCTCGAGGCGGGGTACGAGGTCATCGAGGTGCACGCCGCGCACGGCTACCTCGTCCACGAGTTCCTGTCCCCGGTCTCGAACCGTCGCGAGGACGCGTACGGCGGCGACTTCGAGCGCTGCGCCCGCCTGCCGCTGGAGATCGCCGACGCCGTGCGCGCGACGGTGGGGGAGCAGGTGCCGGTGCTGTTCCGGCTCTCGGCGACCGACTGGATCGAGCCCGAGGGCTGGACCGCCGACCAGACCGTGCGCCTCGCCGCGCTGCTGCGCGAGCACGGCGTCGACCTGATCGACGTCTCGACCGGCGGCAACATTCCGAACGCCCCGATCGCGTCCGGCCCCGGCTACCAGGTGCCGTTCGCCGAGCGGATCCGCCGCGAGGCCGGGATCCCGACCGCCGCGGTCGGGATCATCACCGAGGTGCAGCAGGCCGAGAAGATCCTCGTTGACGGCGGCGCCGACGCCGTCCTGCTCGGCCGTGAACTCCTGCGCAACCCCTACTGGCCCCGCAAGGCCGCGCACGAACTCGGCGACCCGCACCCGCTCCCGCGCCAGTACCGCCGCGCCGACCGCAAACCCTCCTGACGCCCGACCGGGGTGGCGGCTCGCGAAGAGGCCGCCACCCAGCGGTCAGGCGCTTTGCAACGCAAAGGATCGACCGACCGCGCGCGGCTGCCACGGTCCGCACGCACCGGACGGGCTGAGCATCGCTGCCGCCGACCGGCACCGTCGGGCTCGACCCGACTGCGCCGCCATCCCAGTCCCGGCCGGGCCGCGCCGCCCCACGCCGCACTGGAAGTGGCATCGCGCGCCCGCGCCGTAAACACGCTGCGAGAACCGACCGGCGATCCATCGCGATCCCCTTGGGCGGCCTCCCCCCAGGCCTCGATCTGGTAGAGCAGCCAGTTGGGGTTGCTCAGGCGCAGGTCCACGATCCGGCTCTCGTCGACGGCCCACACGTCGGGACTGCGGCCGGCTTGTTACGAGCCACGCCGGGGTGGGAACGCTCGTTCGCCAACCGCCGGTGGTATGTCACATGTCGCATGGCATATGCCACCGGAAAGCCGACGCGGCTCCTGCTGCGCGCCATAGAATGCCGCCAGCGCCGAAGGCGAGGAGCACACCATGGAACACCGGGACACCGCCGAAACGGGCGCGACCACCGACCAGAGCCGCCCCATCGAGGACTACGCCCTGCTCTCCGACCGCCACGGCGCCGCCCTGGTCTCCACTGAAGGCTCCATCGACTGGCTGTGCCGCCCCCGCTTCGACAGCCCCGCCGTCTTCGGCCGCCTCCTCGACCCCGACGCCGGCCACTGGTCGATCAGGCCCGCCGCCGAGTTCCACACCGAGCGCTCCTATGTGGGCGACACGTTCGCCCTCCGCTCCGTCTTCACCACCGACACCGGCACCGTCCACCTCACCGACGCGCTCGCCCTCGGCCCCACCCGCACCGCCGGCAGCGCCGAAACGAACACCACCGACGACGACGCCGACCGGCGCCTCCTGCTCGCGGCCCACGCCCCGATCGCGACCCTCCGCGTCATCGAGTGCACCGCCGGAGCGATGGAGCTCGACTTCACCTTCCGCCCCCGCCCCGAGTACGGGCTGGTCACCCCCATCCTCACCGCGGTCCCCGGCGGGGTGCTCGCCACCGGCGGGCCCGTCCGCACGGTCCTCACCAGCCCCGTCGACCTCGCGTTCGGCCATGAGGGCGCAACCGCGCGGCTCCGGCTCCGCGCGGGCGACCGCCTGCGCTTCGCCGCCCAGACCACCGGCCTCGCCGACGAACCGCCCGCCACCTGGACGCCCGAGGCGATCGACGCGTCCCTCACCGAGACCGTGCAGGGCTGGCAGGACTGGTGCGACGCCCACCCGCCCTGGGACGGCCCCCTGCCGCATCTCGTGCTCCGCTCGATCCTCGTCCTCGAAGCGCTCCGCTACCAGCCCACCGGCGCCATCGTCGCCGCGCCCACCACCTCGCTGCCCGAGGCCGTTGGCGCGGGCCGCAACTGGGACTACCGCTACGCGTGGGTGCGCGACGCCAGCTTCACGGTGCAGGCGCTCGCCGCGGCCGGGTGCCACGGCGAGGCCGTCGAGTTCTTCGAGTTCATGACGCACGCCGCCGCCCGCTACAAGCCCGAGACGCCGCTGCAGATCATGTTCGGCATCGGCGGCGAGCACGACCTCTCCGAACGGGAGCTCGGCCACCTCTCCGGCTGGCGCGCTTCACGTCCGGTCAGGGTGGGCAACGCCGCCTGGCTCCAGCCGCAGCTCGACGTCTACGGCGAACTGCTCGACGCCGCCTGGCACCTGCGCGGCCACCTGCGCCGCCTCGACGACACCGCGCGCCACTTCCTCGCAGACGTCGCCGACGCCGCCGCCGACCAGTGGGAGCAGCCCGACCAGGGCATCTGGGAGTCGCGCGGCCTGCCCCGGCACTACACGTACTCCAAGCTCATGTGCTGGGTCGCGCTCGACCGGGCCGTCAAGTACGCGCACCTGCTCGACATCGAAGGCGCCGCGCCGCGCTGGGAGGCCGAGCGCGACCGCGTGCGCGAGGCCATCGAGACCCGCGGCTGGAACCCCGACGCCGGAGCGTTCTGCGCGGCCTTCGGCGGCGAGGACCTCGACGCGTCCGTCCTCAGCATGGCCGCCGTCGGCTTCCTGCCCGGCGACGACCCGCGGCTGGTCTCGACGGTGGACGCCATCGCGGAATGGCTGCGCGACCCGCGCGGCCTGGTGCGCCGCTACGAATCGGGCACCGACGGCCTCGAAGGCGCCGAAGGCTCGTTCGTGATGTGCACGTTCTGGCTCGCCCAGGCGCTCGCCCTCACCGGCCGGCCCGACCGCGCCCGCGACGCCTTCGCCGTGGCCGCCGCCTGCGCGAACGACCTCGGCCTCCTGTCCGAAGAGGTCGACACCGCCTCCGGGGCGATGCTCGGCAACTTCCCGCAGGCGTTCAGCCACATCGGGCTCATCAACGCCGCCCTGGCGATCCGCGACGCCGAACGCCGCTGACCCGGCCGGATCGCGAAAAGCCCTCAAACAGGGCGGGCGGGGACGCTACGGTGACGTTGAGCCGCGCCTTCGCGCGGGCTCGCCACGGGGAGACACTGAGGAGGCGGCGACATGGCCGCGCACAAGGAACACGCCGCGCACGCGCACCACCACGGCAAGGACTGCGGGCACACCGCGGTCCCGCACGGCGACCACACCGACTACGCCCACGACGGGCACATGCACAAGGTCCACGGCGAGCACGTGGACGAATGCGAGCCGCAGGGCCACCACGTCCACGAAGGGCACGCCCACGAGCACGGCAAGGACTGCGGGCACCTCGCGGTCGTCCACGGCGACCACACCGACTACGCCCACGACGGCTGCCGCCACGCCGCCCACGCCGGCCACTGGGACGACCACTGATCCGGTTGCAGGCGAAAGCGAAGCGGCCGTGGGCATTCCGCCCACGGCCGCTTCGCGCCGTCTCGGTCAGGAAGGCTGCGCCCACGAGCCCCTGACGTGGCTGAGGTGCAGCTCCATCACCTGCTGCACGTACTCGGGGTCGCGGGTGAGGAGCCCGTGCAGGATCTCCATGTGCTCGCCGGCCGACTCCTCGAGCTCGCCCAGCTCCATGAGCGCGGTCAGGCCGTACAGGCGCGAGCGCTGGCGGAGGTTGCGGACGGTCTCGACCAGGGTCGCGTTGCCCGAGAGCGCGAGCATCTCCAGGTGGAAGCGCATATCGGCCTCGACGTAGGCGATGAGGTCCTCTTCGGCCGCGGCGTCGACGATGGCCTGGGCGAGGGGGCGCAGCGCCTCGATGTCGGCGGGGTCCGCCGTGGTAGCGAGCGCCACGGTCGTGGGGATCTCGATGAGCTCGCGCAGCTTCGTGTACTCGTCGAGCTGCGACTCGGAGACGACCTTGACCCGGAAGCCCTTGTTGGGCACGGGTTCGACCAGTTCCTCCTTGACGAGGTCCAGCATCGCCTCGCGCACCGGGGTGGCGGAGACGCCGAACTGCTCGGCGAGGGCGGGCACCGAGTAGACCTTGCCCGGGGCGAGTTCACCGGTGATGACGGCGGCCCGGAGGGCCTCGCCTATGCGCTCCCGGTAGCTGGCGCGGCGCCCGCCCATCTCGGGCAGGGACATCGCGACGGCTGGCGCGGCTCCGGCTCGAGCTGGCATCAGGACCTCCTCAGTGGTATGTCACACGTGGCGCGTCACAGTATGCGGGAGGGCTCAGAGGATGAAACCGCTGGGGAAGGGGTCGTCGGGGTCGAGGGTGTACTGGGCGGTACCGGTTATCCACGCCCGGCCCGTGACGGACGGGACGACAGCCGGGATGCCGGCGACCTCCGTCTCGCCGATCAGGCGCCCGGTGAAGCGCGATCCGATGAACGACTCGTTCACGAAGTCCTGGTCGAGGTCGAGCAGGCCGCGGGCGTGGAGCTGGGCCATGCGCGCGGAGGTCCCTGTGCCGCAAGGGGACCGGTCGAACCAGCCGGGATGGATCGCCATGGCGTGCCGCGAGTGCTTTGCGTCGGAGCCGGGCGCGGTCAGGTACACGTGGTGGAGGCCCCTGATGGACGGCTCGAGCGGGTGCACCGGCTCCGCTTCGGCGTTCACCGCCGCCATGATGTCGAGCCCGGCCGCGATGAGCTCGTTCTTGGCGGCCCGGTCGAAGGGCAGGCCGAGGTCGTCGAGGTCGACGAACGCGTAGAAGTTCCCGCCGAACGCCAGGTCGTAGCGGATCTCGCGGCCGTCCTTGAGGTGGACGGTGCGGTCGAGCCCGACGGAGAACGCCGGGACGTTGACGAGCGTGACGGCCTTCGCCGACCCGTCCTCGACGCGCACGTCCACAGTGACCAGGCCCGCGGGGGTGTCGAGCCGGACGGTGGTGATCGGCTCGGTCACCGGCACCATGCCCGTCTCACACAGCACTGTCGCCACCCCGATCGTGCCGTGGCCGCACATCGGGAGGTACCCGGAGACCTCGATGAACAGCACGCCCCAGTCGGCGTCCGGCCGGGTCGGCGGCTGGAGGATCGCCCCGCTCATCGCCGCGTGGCCGCGCGGCTCGTTCATCAGGAACTGGCGGATGTGGTCGTCGTGGTCGCGCAAGTGGTTGCGCCGCTCCATCATCGTCGCCCCGGGGACGGCGCCCACGCCGCCGGTGACGACCCGCGTGGGCATGCCCTCGGTGTGCGATTCGACGGTCTGGAGCACCAGCCTGCTGCGCATCGGTCCTCCTCTTACGCGAGCCCGACCGCGAGGGCCTGCTCGGTGGCGGTGCGGATCTCGGCGGCCTGCTCGGGCAGGAGCGGGACGCGGGGGAGGCGGCAGGCGCCGCCCTTGCGGCCGACGAGGTCCATGGAGAGCTTGATGGCCTGCACGAACTCGACCTTGGAGTCCCAGCGCAGGAGCGGGTGCAGCTGGCGGTACAGCGGGAGGGCGGTCGTGAGGTCGCCCGCGACGGCCGCCCGGTACAGCTCCACGGTGGACTTCGGGAGGGCGTTGGGGTAGCCGGAGACCCAGCCGACGGCGCCCGCGACGGCCAGCTCGAGCAGCACGTCGTCGGCGCCCACGAGCAGGTCGAGTCCGGGGGCGAGCTCGGCGATGCGGTAGGCGCGGCGCACGTCTCCGGAGAACTCCTTGACGGCCTGGATGAGGCGTTCGGCGTGGAGCTTCGCCAGCAGCTCGGGCGTGAGGTCGACCTTGGTGTCGATCGGGTTGTTGTATGCCACGATCGGCACGCCGGCCTTGGCGACCTCCTCGTAGTGGGCGATCACCGAGCGCTCGTCGGCCCGGTAGGCGTTGGGCGGCAGGAGCATGACCGCGCCGCACCCCGCGTCGCGCGCCTGCTCGGCCCAGCGGCGGGCCTCGGCCGCGCCGTAGGCGGCGATGCCGGGCATGACGCGCTCGCCGCCGACCGCCGCGACGGCGGTGGTGACGACCTCGGCGCGCTCGGCCTCGGTGAGGGTCTGGTACTCCCCGAGGGAGCCGTTGGGAGTGACGCCGTCGCACCCGTTCGCCACCAGCCAGGCGCAGTGCTCGTCGAAGGCCGCGAAGTCGACCGATCCGTCGTCGTTGAACGGCAGGGCGGTGGCGACGAAGACGCCGCGCCAAGGGCGCGATTCGAGTGCCGACATGGGGCTTCCAATCTCGATGACGTGTGACATGGTACTGCCGAAACCGCTTGGAGCGGTCCGGCAGCGGCAGGCGGCGGTAGGGGCCGCTCACCGTTCAGCATCAGTAATATGTCACATACTATAGTTGGTTCGAGGGGGCCGCGGGCAACGGGGAGTGAACCCCGCGGACCAGCGGGCGAATCCTGACGCCCGAGCCCCGCGCACCGACCGAAGCCCGCCCGCCGGACTTCCCATACTTGAAGGCCGCGCCCGCGGGCACCGCCGCACCGACGACCGAACGGACCGCATCACCCATGGCCGACACACTGCGCAGCGTCAACCCGACCACCGGGGAAGCGTTCGGCGAGCCGATCGCCCAGACCACCCCCGAGGAGGTCGCCCGCCTCGCGGCCGCCGCCCGCGCCGCCGCACCCGGCCTCGCCGCGCTGCGCCCCGCCGAACGCGGTGCGATCATGCACACCATCGCCGCCGCGCTCACCGAGCATGAGGACGCCGTCGTCGCCCTCGCCGACGCCGAGTCCGGCCTCGGCGAGACCCGCCTCCGCGGCGAACTCGCCCGCACCACCGGCCAGTTCGAGCAGTACGCCGCCTACGCCGAGCACGGCGGCGTCCTCGACGTCGTGATCGACCACGCCGCCCCGCGCGCGACACCGCCCCGCCCCGACCTGCGCCGCTGGAACACCCCGCTCGGCCCCGTCGCGGTCTACGCGGCCTCCAACTTCCCGCTCGGCTTCGGCGTCGCCGGCACCGACACCGCCGCCGCCCTCGCCGCCGGCTGCCCGGTCGTCGCCAAAGCCCACGCCTCCCAGCCCGCCCTCGCAGTCCTGCTCGGCAAGATCATCGCCGCAGCGCTCGAACGCCACGGCGCCGACCCGCGCCTGTTCGCCGTCGTCAGCGGCTTCCAAGCCGGACTCGACCTGATCCGCGACCCGAACATCAAAGCCGGAGCCTTCACCGGATCGATCGCGGGCGGCCGGGCGCTCGCCGACGAGGCCGCGGGCCGGCCCGAACCGATCCCGTTCTACGGCGAGCTCGGCAGCCTCAACCCCGTCGTCGTCACCCCCGAGGCCGTCGCGCAGCGCGGCCGCGGCCTGGTGGAGGAGTTCGTCGCGTCCATGACGCTCGGCGCGGGTCAGTTCTGCACGAAGCCGGGCCTGCTCTTCCTTCCTGAGGGCCACGGCCTCGACGAGGCGCTGGCGGCCGCCGTGCGCGCCAAGGAGGTCCACCCGATGCTCAACGGCCGCATCCAGGAGGCCTACGCGGCGGAGGCGGCCGGACTCGCGTCGCATCCGCAGGCGCGCTTCGCGGTCGAGCCGTCGACCGCCGGTGGCGGCTTCGCGGTGACACCGGGGCTCATCGCGGCTCCCGCCGCCGCGATCGACGGCGACGACACGCTGCTGCACGAGTGCTTCGGCCCGACGGCCCTGGTGCTCACCTACGCCGACACGGCCGAGCTCGAGCGGGTCCTGCCGCAACTGCCGGGCGGCCTCACCGCGACGGTGCAGCTCGCGACCTCCGCGGACCCGGTCGCGCAGGCCGCCCTGCCGCTCCTGGCCGAACGCTCGGGCCGCGTCATCGTCAACGGCTGGCCGACCGGCGTGGCCGTGACCCACGCCCAGCACCACGGCGGCCCGTGGCCCGCCACGCTCAATGCCCGCTACACCTCGGTCGGCACCGGCGCGATCGCGCGGTTCGTCCGGCCCGTCGCCTACCAGTCCACGCCCGAACCGCTGCTGCCCGAGGCGCTCCACTACGACAACCCGCTGGGCCTCCAGCGCCGCGTCGACGGCGTCCTCGAACCCGCGCCGAAATCCTGAACGCCAGGCGGCCGACCGATCGGCCTGTCAGGATCGGAGCGCCGCCGGCTCGTTCCAGTCCTGCGACTCCTCGGTGGTGATCGCGCGCGCGATGCGGGTGACGGCCTTGTCGAACACCTTGCGGTCCTCGGGGTCGGCGAGGTCCCAGTCGTCCAGGTGCGCGTCGAGCCAGCGCCGCCAGACGGCGATGAAGCGCTCGAACTCGGCCCGGCCCAGCGGCGTCAGGTGCAGTCGTCCAGTGTCGACGGCGAGCAGTCCGGAGCGGACCGCCTGCGTGAACACCGGCATGAGCACCTCCGGCGGCACGCGGTGGGCGGCGGCGATCTTGCGGACGCTGGCGCCCTCGCCGGCGCGTTCGAGCACGTAGACCTGGCGCATCGCCCATGCGTCCGCGCGGTCGAGCAGCGTGTCGGTCGCCTTGTACACCTCGGTGAAGACCGTCTCGCGCTCGCGCTGCATGACGTCGGCGATCATGCGCGCCAGCCGCTCCTCCGAGGGTGCCGGGTCGGGGGCGCCGAAGCCCTCGCCCATGTCGGCGGCGCGTCCGCGCGTCGCGTCGTGCAGGGGCCGCTCGACGAGGAACCAGGCGACGACGAACCCGACCGCGGCCACCGGCACGGTCCAGAAGAACACGAAGTCGATCGAGTCGGCGTAGGCCTGGATGATCGGCGCGATCACCGCATCCGGCAGCTCGTGCAGCGCGGCCGGGCTCGCGGCCACGGCGGGGTCCACTCCCGACTCCGCGTAGGCCGCCGCCAGCAGCGGCGTGCTGTGGTTGGTGAAGAGGGTCCCGAAGATCGCGGTGCCGAACGTGGAGCCGATGGTCCGGAAGAACGTCACGCCCGAGGTGGCCGCGCCCATCTGCGCGTACGGGACGGTGTTCTGCACCGCGATCGTCAGCACCTGCATCGCCAGGCCGAGGCCGCTGCCGAACACGAGCATGTACAGCGACTCCAGCCAGATGCTCGTGTCCGTGCCCATGGTCGACATGAGGTAGAGCCCGACGCCCATGATGAACGTGCCGAGGATCGGGAAGATCTTGTACCGGCCGGTCCTGCTCACCACCGAGCCCGACAGGATCGAGCAGACCATCATGCCCGCGACCATCGGCAGCGTGCGGTACCCGGAGACCGTGGCCGAGGTGCCGTCCACGTACTGCAGGTAGGTCGGCAGGAAGGTCATCGCCCCGAGCATCGCGAACCCCACGATGAAGCTCAGGATCGAGGAGACGGTGAACACCGGGTTCGCGAAGAGCGCCATGGGGAGGATCGGCTCGGCCGCGCGGCGCTCGACCACGATGAACAGGAGGATCGCCACGCCCGCGCCGGCGAACATCCCCAGGATCACCCCGGAGTCCCACGCGTACTCGTCGCCGCCCCACTCCAGCGCCAGGATCAGGAGCGTCGTGCCGACCGCGACGAGGATCAGGCCCAGGTAGTCGATCACGGGCTTGACGACCGACCGCACCCGCGGGATCGTGGCGGCCGCCATCGCGATCATGACCACCGCGATAGGCAGGTTCACGTAGAAGCACCACCGCCACGACAGGTGGTCGGTGAACAGGCCGCCGAGGGTCGGACCGAGCACAGTGGTCACACCGAACACCGCGCCCATGGCGCCCTGGTACTTGCCGCGGTCGCGGAGCGGGATGACGTCCGCGATGAGCGCCATCGCCGTCACCATCAGGCCGCCCGCGCCCAGGCCCTGGACCGCGCGGGACACGATCAGGAAGACCATGCCGTCGCTGAACCCCGCCAGAGCCGAGCCGCCCACGAACACGACCGCGCTGATCTGGAAGATCGCCTTGCGTCCGAACATGTCGCCGAACTTGCCGACCACGGCCGCCGCGATCGCCTCGGCGAGCAGGTAGGACGTGACCACCCACGCCATGTGGCCGGGGCTGCCGAGGTCGGCCACGATCGTCGGCAGGGCCGTGGAGACGATCGTCTGGTCCAGCGCCGCCATGAGCATGCCGAGCATGATGGTGGCGAACACGAGGTTGCGCCGGGACTTGCCCAGCACCGGCGGCGCCGGTTCCGCGGGGTCCGCGCGCTCAGGAGTGTCGACAGTGGCCATAACCGGCACGATAGCCGCAAACCGGCGCCGCCATGGCCGACTGCGCCCGATCCCGACCGGACGGGCGTAAGGTGTGCCCGGGCATCGAGGGTCCCCACGTCGGAGGTGGCATGGAACTGGTCGCGATCCTGTTCGCACTCGCCGTCGGCGGGCTCCTCCTGACGGCCGCCGCCGAATGGATGCGCATCCCCGCCCCGGTCCTCATCTGCCTCTACGGACTCGCCCTCGGCCTCGTCCCCGGCATGCCCGCCCTCGACCTCGACCCCGAGCACCTCCTCCCGATCCTGCTGCCGCCCATCCTGTGGGCCGCCGCCCGCAAGTCCTCGTGGCGCCACTTCGCCGCGAACTGGCGGCCGATCCTCTTCCTCGCGGTGCTCCTCGTCTTCATCACGACCGCGGCCGTCGCCGCCCTGGCCGCCACTATCAGCCCGGTCCTGCCGGTCAGCGCCGCGATCGTGCTCGGCGCGATCTGCGCCCCGCCCGACGCCGCGGCCGTCACCGCCGTCGCCGACCGGCTCGGCCTGCCCCGCCGGCTCGTCACCATCCTCGAAGGCGAGGGACTGTTCAACGACGTCACCGCCCTCACCCTCTACAACGTCGCCGTCATCGGCGTCGTCACCGGCTCGGTCTCAGCATTGTGGACGGCCGGCCTGTTCGCCTACTCGGCGGTCGCCGCCGCCGTGATCGGCCTGGGCGTCGGCTGGTGCCTCGTCAAACTCGGGTCCCTCGTAGCCGACAGCCGGGTCCGCACCGCCCTCGGCCTCACCGCCCCCTACATCGCCTACCTGCTCGCCGACGCCCTGAAGGCCTCCGGGGTCCTCGCCGTCATCTGCGCCGCGTTCTACCTCGTCGCCAGGTCGAACGACCCGGACGACTTCGAAGGCCGGCTCGTCCAGGGCTCGGTGTGGGACGTCCTGGAGACCGGCCTCATCGCCCTCACCTTCGGCCTGGTCGGCATGGAGCTCATCGACATCATCGACGCCATCGGCCCCGGCGTGAGCGAACTGCTGTGGAAGGGCCTGGCGGTGGCGGGCGCGGTGATCGCGGTCCGCGCCCTCTGGCTCGCCATGGCGATCGTCCTGGGCCGCAAGGGCATCGGCTGGACGAGCCTGGGGAACCAGCCTCGCCTGGCCGTGGTGACCGCCTGGGCCGGGATGCGCGGCGTCGTCACGGTCGTGACCGCGCTGGCGATCCCGGAGTTCACGGCGGAAGGTTCGCCGTTCCCCGGGCGCGAGCAGATCCAGTTCCTGTCCGTGGTGGTCGTGCTCGCCACGCTCGTCGCGCAGGGCCTGACCCTGCCGGGCCTGATCGCGTTCCTCGGTGTGCGGGCCGACGAGGAGAAGGAGACCGCCGCGCTGCGGTCGCTCATGCGGGAGGCGGGCGAGGCGGCGACGGAGCGGCTGCGGGAGTTGCGCCGGGAGCACAACGATGTGGACGACGAGGTCGCGGCGGCGATGGAGCGGCGGTTCGAACACCGGGCCGCGCAGATCACCGCGATGGTGGAGGACCGCGAGGACCCTGAGACCGAGCGGCTCGCCGAGCGGTTCGACACGTTGCAGCGCATCGAGGGCGAGATGCTGTCCGCCGCCACGGCGCGGGTGCTGCAGCTGCGTTCCTCGCCGGGGCACGACCCGGTCCTCGTCGACCGCGTGCTCGCCGCCCTCGACCACCGGGCGGTGAGCCGCCGCCGCGCCACCTGACTGCCGCATTCGTTGCGGCGGTGTGCCATGTGGCATGTGATATGTCACGTGGCACCTGAGGTGCTTCGGGAAGCGAGAACGCGGTGCCCGGTATGTCGCGGCCGGGCGCGGCGCCTTCGCGCCCTTAAGGTGGCGCTTGTGGAGAGACGAGAAGCGAGCGCGGGGGCGGCCGGGGTCCGCTGGGCCGCAGCCCTGGCGATAGTGGCGATGGCCGTGGCCGGTTGCGGAGCGAGCCGGAGTGCGCAGACCAGTGAGGACGCGCCGGCGATTTCGGGTGTCGACGTGGACGCCGGCACGCTGGCCCTGCGCGACATGCAGGTGGACTTCGGCGAGCGGGGCTTCTACCCCGCCGGCGGGCAGGCCCCGCTGCGGATCTGGATCGACAACCAGGGCGACGAGCCGGTGACCCTCGAAGCGGTGACGAGCCCGGACGCCGAGGCCGTGGTCCTCGCTTCCGACGCCGTCGCCGAGACGCCCGCGGAAGGCGAGTCGACCCCGGCCCCTGACGCGTCGGCGACGCCCGATGCCGATGCGTCCGAGACGCCTTCGGCCGACGCCTCCGAGACACCCTCGGCAGATGCCTCGGCGACGCCGGGGGGCGAGGACGCCTCGCCGACCGCCGACGCTTCGGCGTCCGCTTCGCCTGAGGGCGAGGAGGCCGCTCCGGAGCTGGCGGGGGAGCGCGACTTCACGATCGAGATCGCGCCGGACTCGTTCGTGCGCCTGGCGCCCACCAGGGGCTCCTTCCTGCTTCTGGACGGGCTGAAGGAGGAGGTGTCGATGGGCCAGACCGTCGAGGTCACGTTCGTCTTCTCGAACGGCGAGGCGGTGACCGTGGACCTGCCGGTCGGTACTCCGGCAGTGGCGCCTTCCCGCTCGTACTTCGTACCGAGTCATGAGGAAGGCGCCGAGTAGCGCCCTCCTCGAAGTGAACGGCGGTGGCGCTGATGCGCCGCCGCCGCTGTCGTTCAGGGCGGGTGCGAAACCTCGGCTGGCAGATCGAATAGGGCTCAGCCCTATAGGATATTTCCTATAGGAAAAGGGCGCGGGCCGCTCTTCGTGCGACCCTGGGTGATCGCTCCGCGGCCGCTAATCCGCCGGGCTCCAGGCGGTGACTTCGATTTCACGCGTGGTCCCGAGGTCGATGGGGGCCTCGGGGGTGACGGTCTCCAGGGGCGACCCCTCGGCGTAGCCGACGTTGATCTCGGTGGCGTTGACGGCGTCGCCGCTCTCGACCCTGTTGGTCCAGAGCATGCCCGCGCTCACCGACGCTCCGGGGGCGAGGGTGATGGACGTCGGTCCGGGGTCCTGGAGCGTGTCCGAGCCTTGCCGGACCGCGATCTCGACGCCGGGGATCTCGATCACCGGGTAGCCGTCGATCGCGATGTCCTCGGTGCCGCAGTTGACCAGCTCGATGCCGCTGGTGCGCAGGCCCATGGCCGCGTCGCCCTGGGTGACGGTGACATGGAAGCCTCCTTCGGGGCACTGCGGCTCCTCAGGCCGGTCGGTGGCCGGCTCAACCGGGTCGACTTCCGCCGCCGGCACGCCCGTGAGCTGCCAGGCGCCGAGGTCGAGCTCGTGGTCGGCGTTGAGCTCGACCGGCTCGGCGAGGTCCAGTTCGTACCCGGCGGTCACCGGCAGGGCGTTGATGAGGAACCGGTCCACTTCGAGCACGTCGCCGGTGCGGGTCGCGACCTCCCATGAGAGCGGTGCGATCGCGCCCTGCCCGGGGTCCACGGTGATGGACTCGGCGGCGTTGTGGTCGCGCGGCGCCACGACGTTCCCGCCGAAGACGCCGACCTGCGGCATGCTGTCGAGCAGCAGCGGGGTCTCGCCGCAGTTGACCAGGCCGATCGCCATGAACGTGCGGTCGCCGGCCTTCGCGGTCGGGGTGAGCGACATCTGGATGCCGTGCTCGTCGCACTCGGTGGAGGTCGCCGCAACGGCCTCACCGCCGGCATCGCCGCCGGCGTCGGCGCCGCACCCGGCAGCCGCCAGTGCGAGGACGGCGGCGATGAGCGCAAGGGGCCGGGAGATGCGTGGCATGCGGTGTCCTTCGGTCGGTCCGGGGTTCCGCTCACCTAACGCGACGGCCCTACCGCGAGGTTGCACCGGGCGCTTGGATGATGAGGACCGTGAGGTCGTCGGTGCGCTTGTACCCGCCGCCCTGGAAGTCGGCCTTGAGCTTGCGGTGGAGGCGGTCGGGATCGCGGATGCCGGAGGAGATGTGCGCGTTGATGCGCTCGATCACCGGGAAGGTCTCCCCGGCGGCGTTGCGGCCCTCGATGAACCCGTCGGAGAACATCACGATCAGGTCGCCGGGCATGAGCGTGGCCTCGCGGACCTGGGTGCGCTGGAGCGCGAAGTCGGCCAGGCCGAGCGGCGGCATGGGCCGCGCGGACAGCGGCTGCGCCGAGCCGCGCACCAGGAGCGGCGCGGGGTGGCCGCACAGGACGACCCTGATGGTGTCGAACCGGGGCGTGATCTCCACGAACACGGCGGTGGCGAACGACTGCTCCCATTCGCCCCGGCCGCGGTTGTGCATGCGGACGCGGCGCTCCATGCGCGCGGCGAGCGTGTAGAGGTCGGGGTCGTCCAGCGAGCGCTCCCGGAAGGTGCCCAGGAGCGCTTCGGTGAGGTGGACGGTGGTGAGGCCGTGGCCCTGGACGTCGCCGACGACCGCGCGGAGGCCGAGGTCGGTCTCCAGCACTTCGTAGAAGTCGCCGCCGACGAGCCCGGGGCTGCCCTTGTGGGTCCGGTAGGCGACGGCGACGCGCGCGCCGCCCACGTGCGCGGGCAGTTCGGGCAGGATCGCGGTCTGGACGGCCTCGGCCACGAGCGTCATCTCGAGGAGGCGCACGACCATGCGGTTCCTGACCCACGCGAGCGCGGTGCACAGGATGCCGACGATGGCGACCGGCGGCACGTCCGACCAGCTCGACTCGGGGTAGGGGAGCAGCCCGAGCGCGTCCTCCCCGGCGCTGATGACGGCGACGACGAGGAGCGTCGACGCGGCGGTCGCGATGGGCCCGTTGACGAGCGCGGTGAAGGCGGGCAGGAGGACCACGGTGAAGTCGGCGTACTCGGCCGCGGTGTCGTCGATGAACGCGATGGGGAAGGTCACGGCGATGAGGATGTACGGCATGAGGCGCAGGACCAGGACCGAGCCGGACTGCCCGGCGGCCATGCGGCTCAGGATGTTCTTGGGCTGCACATAGGACCTGAAGTACCCCTGCATGTCGGCGCCGGCGGGCTTGGTCCTCTTCACGGGGAGAGCGTAAGCGGCCCACCGCCGACCCGCCTCTTGAACAGCGAAAACGGGCCCGGAGACGGCGAAAGCGGACGAGGGCCGCTCCCGTCCGCTCTGCGCCTTCCGATCAGGTGCGCGCTTGGGCGGCCTCGATGTGCTCGCGCAGGCGGGTCTCCTCTTCGGACGAGAGGTTCGTCTGGAGGAGCTTGCCCTGGTACTGGCCGTGGAGCTCCTCGAGGACCTTGTCCTCGGTCATGGAGCGGACGAGGAGCACGAGCGCGGCACCGCCGGGGCTGAGCTCCTTGCCGAGGTTCTTCATGAACGTGTCGTCCACGCCGACGTCGGACATGGCCCCGCCCGCGGCCCCCGCGGCCGCGCCCACGGCCATGCCGAGCAGCGGCGCGAGGAACAGCAGGCCGATGAGCCCGCCCCACAGCGCACCGCCGGTGGCGCTGATGCCGACCAGCGAGGTCGACTGGTGGAGCTTGACCTTGCCGTCGTCCCGCCGCTCGACCACGACCGCGTCGTCGAGCTTGATGAGCTCGCGCTTCTGCATGTCGGCGAGTTTGCCGAGGACCGTCTGCGCGGTGGGCACGTCCGGGTAGGCCACGGCGATGAGTTTGCTCATGCGTCTTCCTCTCTGCGGGCCGCCTTCGGCGGCGTCTCGCCCGATTGTGTCCGCCTTTGCAGGTCTTCGCCGGGAAACGCACGCAAACCCTGTTCCTGGTGGGTGCGAGGGGTGCCGGGCGCGGCATTCCCGCCTGGCGGGAACACCGGTTGACGGTCCCCGGCCGTTCAATCTATATTTCCCATAGATTTGGTAGAGAAATCGTTCCGGTCATCACTCGGAAGGCTCCCTCAGTGCGCTCCCTCGTCTTGCTCGGCCTCGTAGGCCTCGCCGCTCAGCTCGTGGACGGCAGCCTCGGCATGGCCTACGGCGTCACCTCGACCACACTGCTCCTCGCCATCGGCGCCAACCCCGCCTCGGCCTCGGCCACCGTCCACCTCGCCGAGATCGGCACGACCCTCGCCTCCGGCGCCTCGCACTGGCGCTTCGGCAACGTCGACTGGAAGGTCGTCCTCAAGATCGGCATCCCCGGCGCCGTCGGCGCCTTCGCGGGCGCCACGTTCCTGTCGTGGCTCTCGACCGAGATCGCCGCCCCGGTCATGTCGATCATCCTGCTCTCCCTCGGCCTGTACCTGCTCATCCGCTTCACCGTGCGCGGGCTCGACCGCAAGAACCTCGGCAAGCCCCTGCGCAAGCGGTTCCTGACCCCGCTCGGCCTCGTCGGCGGCTTCCTCGACGCGACCGGCGGCGGCGGCTGGGGCCCGGTCGGCACGCCCGCCCTGCTCGCCAGCGGCCGCATCGAACCGCGCAAGGTCATCGGCTCCATCGACACCTCCGAGTTCCTCGTCGCGCTGGCCGCCTCGGCCGGCTTCATCATCGGCATCGGCAGCGCGGGCATCAACTTCGCGTGGGTCGGCGTGCTCCTGGCCGGCGGCCTCATCGCGGCGCCGATCGCGGCCTGGCTGGTCCGCCACATCCCGCCGCGCGTGCTCGGCTCGGCAGTGGGCGGCGTCATCATCCTGACCAACACCCGCACGCTGCTGCGCAGCGACTGGGTCGCCGCTCCCGCCGGGGTCGCGACCGCCGTCTACATCGCCATCGCCGCGGTCTGGATCGCTGCCGTCTGGTACTCGGTGCGCCGCCACCTCGCCGAGCGCGACGTGGGCGGACCCGTCCTCGACAAGGCCAACAACCCCAGTGCCGACAACCCCGAAGGCGACAAGTCCGGGGGAGCCGGCGCCCAGGTGCCCGTCAGTGCGGAAGCGCCCGCCGCCGAGACCTCCTGAACCGCACTGCTTCCGGCCCGCACCGCTCACGGTGCGGGCCGTTCGCGTTCCCACCGGTCTCACGCAACCGTCCCTATTGGATTTGGGGGACGACGCGAAGGTGAACTTCAAGTAGCATGTTGCCTCAACGTGGCCGTGAGCTGGACCGTTGGAGGCGCAATGACGCAGTTCTACCAAGCTTTGCTCCGGGACGGAGGGCCCCGGCTGGGGCCGCGGCTGCGGCGGTGCTTCGCCGCCTGGGCCGGTGTCGAGGACGACGGGGGCCCGGCCCTCGAGCACGCCCGCGGCCGCTCCCGCACCGCCCTCGCCGACAACGACCTGTGCGGCCGCTACCTCCACGACGTCCCGACCGGCGACGGCCGGCTCCGCACCACCGCGACCTGGGCCGCCGGGCGCAAGGGCGCGCCCGGCTGGGTCCGCGTCACCGTCGAAGGCGACCTCGACCAGGCCGCGGTGACCGCCCCGGGCTTCATGCCCGCGTTCCTTGCCACCGGCCGCGCCACCGACGGCGCCGTGCCCGTCGAGGCCGGCCCGCACCTCATCGGCCCCGAAGAGGTCAAGGAGCTCACCGGCTGGCTCGCCCGCCCCGACCGGGGCGTCCCCGTCATCGTCCTCACCGTCGACCGCAGCGACCCGAACCTCGTCGCCGCCTGCGCCGACCACCTCGCCGAGACCCTCGCGGGCGTCGCCCTCGTCGCCCGCCTCTACGACGCCCGCACCCAGGACGACCTCAACGCCTGGCTCGGCGGCGACCTCAGCGTCTTCGGCGGCGGCCTGCGCACCTATCTGCCCGGCGTGCGCCCGGGGGAGGAGACCTACGCGATGCGCCACCAGCCGCGCGGCGGCGGCGCGATACGCGACCAGGGCGTGCGCTCACTCGAAGTGGTCGTCAAAGGCGTCGTCGAACTCTCCGTCCACCGGGCGGTGCCCGCGGACGTGCGCCAGACCGAGCCGCGGATCGCCCGCGTGCTCGCCGGGGCGCTGCCGCCGGGCGAACTCCACGCCGCCCCGCCCACCCCCGCCGCGATAGCCGTCCCGCGCGGCCCCCGCATCCCCAGACCCGCCGCGCCCTCAGAACCGCAGACACTCCAACCCGAACCACCGGCGCAGCCCGAACCACCGGCACCCCCGGACCCGCAGCCCGAACTGACGACCGCGCCCGAACCGGGCGTCGAACCCGACCCAGTACCCGAACCCGAGCCCGCGGCCGGACTCGCCGACGACATCGCCGCGAAGCTCGCCGACCGCCTCGACGAGAGCGTCCTCGACGCCCTCGTCGACATGGCCCGCGGCGGCGACACCGAGACCACCGCCCTCATCAAGACCATGGCCGCCCACCTCGACGCCCTCACCCGCGCCGTCGAGTCCACCGGGCTCCTCGCCGTCCGCGCGCCCGGCCAGGAGCTCGAACGCCTCCGCCGCCAGTACGACCAGCTCGAACTCGACTACACCGAACTCCAGGAATGCGAACGCAAGGCCCAGGACCGCATCCGCTGGCTCGAGAGCCGCCTCGCCGAGCACGCCGACCCCGTCTACGGCGTCCAGACCGACGCCGACCGGGACGACTGCTGGGAGGCCGAGAGCCTCATGGAAGTGGTCCAGCGCGCCCGCAAGCAGCTGCGCCACCTCGACCTCCCCGACTCCCTCGACACCGAGGTGTCCAAACTCGACGTCATGTACCCGCGCCAGCGCCGCCGCTGGACCGGCCGCACCTGGGACGCCCTGCGCGCCCTCGACGCCTACGCCGCCGCCCGCGCCGACGCCCGCTTCACCGGCGGCTTCTACGACTGGTGCGCCCGCCCGCTCCCCGGAGCGCCCGCCATCACCCCCACCATGGTGTCCATGAAGGAGTCCGACTCGGTCTCGGGCAACCCGAAGTACCACCGGGCCAGGGTCTTCCGCGTCCCCACCGAGATCGACCCGTCAGGCCGCGTCTACATGCCCTCCCACATCAAGCTCCAGCAGGTCGGCTCGCCCGCGCCCCGCATGCACTTCCTCGACGACGCCGGCGGCGCCACCGGCAAGGTGTGGATCGGCTACCTCGGCGACCACCTGCCCAACACGCGGACCAACTGACGCGTCCGGATTCGCCCCGGGCCCTCACGTAGGCTCGGGGCGAACCCCGGGAGGAGCCTCGATGGACTTCATGCGTCGCAACGCGAAATGGATCGCACTGGCGGCCCTGCTCGCCATGCTCGCCCCCGTCATCGCCCAGCTCTTCAACACCCTGTTCGCGGTCGACACCCTGCTCGTCGCCGTGATCCTGCTGGCCGCCATCGTCATCGGCTTCGCCGTCATGGCCCGCTCCTCCCGCGACGAGGAATGACCCGGGCCCCTGGAACCGGTTGGCCCCACCGCTGAGCACCCCTTGACTAGGCTCAGCACCGGGGAGCGCCCTACGGCACGCTCCCGGATGAGAGGACACCCCATGGCACGCCGCAAGCGCCCCCTGTTCGCCCGCTGGTACCCCGACGCCGCCGCCCGCCTCGAGGAGCGCGGCCTCGCCGCGCAGCGCGCCCGACTCCTCGCCCCGCTCGAAGGCCGCGTCCTCGAGATCGGCCCCGGCTTCGGCGCCAACTTCCCGCACTACCCCGATACGGTGACCGAACTGGTCGCCGTCGAACCCGAGGAGCACTTCCGCGACCTCGCCCGCGCCCGCGCCGACGAACTCGGGCTCAAGGCCGCGATCATCGAAGGCACCGCCGAAGCCCTCCCCGTCGAGACCGGCTCGTTCGACGCCGTCGTCGCCACCGCCGTCCTCTGCTCGGTCGACAGCCAGGCGGACGCGCTGGCCGAGATCGCCCGGGTCCTCAAGCCCGGCGGGCAGCTCTGGGGCTTCGAGCACGTCGGCTCGCCCGGCCGCGCCCGGCATGCGGCCGAGAAGGTCCTCGACGCCGTGCTCTGGACGCACCTGAACGGCGGCTGCCACCTCTCCCGCGACACGCTGGGCGCGATCCGCGCGGCCGGGTTCGACACCGCCGGGATGAGCGAGGAGCGGTTCGCGTTCCTGCCGTTCCCGGTCTCCAAGAGCACCCACCTCGTCGGCTCGGCCCGCAAACCCGCCTAGCGGCTCAGGGCCGTTCCCGTGCTCGGTGAGCCCGCACCTGGCCGGCGCCGCCCGCAAACCCGGCGCACCGGGCCCTGTGGAAGACTCTGGCGGAAATCGGTGCGACGCCCATGGCGCAGGTCGGCAGACCCCCGCATTTCAACGCGGGAGGGGTAGCCGCTCCGCCAGGCCCCGGCCGCCCCCAGGGACGCGCCCTCGATCGGAATGCCGCCCGCGCACCTTCGATCACCGGGAGACCCATGTCCGCCATCAGCTGGACCGAAGCCGACGAGACCCGCACCGCCGCCTGGCATTCCGAGAACGCCACGCCGCCGCCGGCCGAGGTCCACGTCGCTGACGACCGCATGAAGGCCGACACCGCGTACCGGCTCGCCGCCAAAGGCACGGCCCTGCTCTGGCGCGGCGACTTCCACAACGCCCGGCAGCTGCTGCGCGCCATGGACCGCCGCATCCGCGAACCGCGCGGTTCGCAGGGGACGCCCGCCCAGACCTTCTACCGCCACCGCCAGTACCGCGGCCACCGCGCGAGGGTCCTGGGGCGGCTCATCGTCGTGCTCGGGGACGGCTACGACCTGGACCTGCACCGCGCGCCCGACGTGCGCCAGGCCTGCACCGAGGCGTACGGCCCGTCCACCGGGCCGGTCGCCGTCGCGTTCACCGAACTGCAGGGCGTGCTCAGCGCCCACCAGTGGCGCGAGAAGGGCGTCCACATCCCCGCGCTCGACGCCAGCGTCCACCCGCACTACGGCGTGTTCTCACCGATCCGGGGCGAGTACATCGACCTCGTGGCGAACGCGCCGCTGCCCGACCGGACCGACACCGCCTTCGACGGCATCGCCTACGACCGCGTTGCCTTCGACCTCGGGACCGGGACGGGCGTGCTCGCCGCGGTCCTGGCCCGCCGCGGCTTCGACCGGGTCGAGGCCACCGACGTCAACCCGCGCGCGCTCGCCTGCGCCCGCGACAACGCCGAACGGCTCGGCCTCGCCGACCGCATCGCAGCGACCACCACCGGCCTCTACCCGGACGGCCGCGCCGACCTCGTCGTGTGCAACCCGCCGTGGCTCCCCGGCCGGCCCGTCTCCGCCGTCGAAGGCGGCGTCTACGACCCCGACGCCGCGATGCTCAACGGCTTCCTCACCGGCCTCACCGAGCACCTCCGGCCCGGCGGCGAGGGCTGGCTCGTCCTCTCCGACCTCGCCGAGCACCTCGGCCTGCGCACCCGCACCGACCTCCTCGACGCCATCGCGAGCGCGGGCCTCACCGTCGCCGGACGCCTGGAGACCCGCCCGACCCACCCCGGACCCGAACGCGACCCCGACCTCCTCGCCGACGCCCGCCGCCGGGAAGTGACCTCGCTCTGGCGCCTGCGGCCCGAAACCGCTTGAGCCCCATGGCGGCGCCCGCCTACGCTCACGGCATGGACGCACCCCGAAACCTGCTCAACGTGGTCGACGTCGAAGCGACCTGCTGGGAAGGGCAGCCGCCGCCGGGCGCGGTCAACGAGATCATCGAGATCGGCCTCACCGTCGTCGACCTCGCCGCCCGCGAGCGCCTCGCCAAGCACCGCATCCTGGTGCGGCCCCAGCGGTCCCGCGTCAGCGCGTTCTGCACCGAGCTCACCGGCCTCACCCAGGAGGAGGTCGACACCGGCATCACCTTCACGGAGGCCTGCCGGCTCCTCACCGCCGAGCACCGCGCGGACTCGCGGTCCTGGGCCAGCTGGGGCGATTACGACCGCAAGCAGTTCGAACGCCAATGCCGGGCGACCGGCACCCGCTACCCGTTCGGGCGGCGGCACGTCAACGCGAAACTGCGCTTCACCGAAGCCAGAGGACTGCGCCGCAGGCCCGGCATGGCCCAAGCCCTCGAGATCGCGGGCCTGCCGCTGGAAGGCCGCCACCACAGCGGCGCCGACGACGCCTGGAACATCGCCGCCGTCGTCCTCGACCTCGCCGCCAAGGGCGAGTGGCCCGACTCCTGAGCACGCGAATGCGGGCCCACCGCAGTCGATCTCGTCCCGCGGACCCCTTGCCATGCTCCTCAGCGCCCGCCGCAGACCCGGCGGGCCGCCCTCAGGCGATGCGGCCGTACGCCTGCAGGGTCGCGAGTGTCGCCCGCGTCAGGAAGCCGCCCCATTCGTGGGCGACCACCGGCGTCCACATCGGGAAGTTCGGGGCCCAACCGCCCTCGGCGCCCTGGGTCTCGACCAGGTGGTCGAGGTGGCGGCCGATCTCCTCGTCACTGAACAGGCTGCGCGCCAAGGAATCAGGGGTCGGCGCCAGGTCGAGCGGCGAGTGGGTGTGCCCGGGCTCGTCCGGGTCCAGGGCCGCGCTGGCGCGGAGGGAGGGGCCGAGGCGCTCGAACTCGGTCCGGGCGCGTTCGCTGTCGGGGACCCGTTCGAGGAAGTGCAGCACGCACATCGCGTCGTAGGCGCCGACCTCGTCCAGTTCGGCGATCTTCCGCCAGCAGAACTCGGTGGCCGACTCCATCCAGGGGTGCTTGACGTCGTGGGTGTGGAGGAGGCCGACGATCGGCGCGGTCGGGTTCAGGGCCGCCGGGGGCTGCTCGCCCTGCGGCTGCCACCAGGGGCCGCGCTCGTCGCCGACGACGCTGGGCAGCACCCACGGCACACCGCCCTCATCGGTCGAGTTCGCTTCGAGCCAGGCGCAGGCGGCGAGCACGATGGGCTCGTCGAACGCGCCGACGTCGTCGAGCGCCCACAGTGCGACCTCGGCGCCCTGCGGCTGGCTGCCGGCGCCGCGCAGGTCCGGTTCGATGGCGTGGCCGAACCCGCCGTCGGGGTTCTGGTAGGCGCGCACGGCGTGCGTCACGGCGCCGGCCTGGCCGCCGTGGAAGCGGTTGGCGAACCGCGCCCGGTCGATGAGTCGGGCGTTGAGCTGGAGGTACCGCTCTGCGGCGGCGAACGCGTCCTGGCTGAGCGTCTTCATGGCGGGCCCCTTCTGGCGAGTGGTGCGCGCCCGACCGTACCGGCCGGGTGCGACACCGCGCGGCGGTTCAGCCCAGTGCCTGCTGGAAGGCCGCGAGCAGTTCCTCGGTGAACAGGACGAACCTGACGTCCGCGACGCTCGCCTCGGCTTCGCGGACGGCGGCGACCGCGATCGCCGCCGCCGATGCGGCGGGCCAGCCGTATACCCCGGCCGAGACCGCCGGAAACGCGATCGAGTCGGCGCCGAGCCGGTCGGCGAGGGCGAGGGACTCGCGGTAGCAGGAGGCGAGGAGCGCGCTGCGGTCCTCGGCAGGGGAGTAGACGGGGCCGACGGTGTGGATGACCCAGTCGGCGTCGAGCCGCCCGGCGGTGGTCGCGACCGCCTGCCCGGTCGGCAGGCCTTTGCCGTACTGCCCGCGGCGCAGCTCCTGGCACTCCGCGAGGATCGCCGGGCCGCCGGCGCGGTGGATCGCGCCGTCCACGCCGCCGCCGCCGAGGAGCGAGGAGTTCGCGGCGTTGACGATCGCGTCCACGCGCTGCTTCGTGATGTCGCCGCTGAGGATCCGGATGTCCATGCCCCATGCAAACACGCCGCGGCCGGCTGCGGTCCAGCGCCCGGGGTTTCCGTGCCGTGCCGCAGGCGCCGCAGTACCGTTCGGGGTCACGGCAACGGCCTCGCCGCCGCCGCCGAGCCCGCCGACCCGAAAGTGGTGCGCATGATCGTCACCTTGACCGCCAACCCGAGCCTCGACCGGACGATCGAGGTCGACCGGCTCCGCCGCGGCGAAGTGCAGCGCGCCATCGGCGACCGGGTCGACCCGGGCGGCAAGGGCGTCAACGTCTCCCGCGCGCTCGTCGCCAACGGCCACGCCACCCGGGCCGTCCTCATCAGCGGCGGCCACGCCGGCGCCGAGCTGCTCGACCTCCTCGCCGAAGCGGACGTCCCAATCATCGAAGTGCCCGTCTCCCAAGGGGTCCGCTCGAACCTCACCCTCGCCGAAGCCGACGGCACGGTCACCAAACTCAACGAATCCGGCCCGGTCCTGCGGGCCGAGGAGATCGAAGAGCTGCTCGACGCGGCGATCTCGGCGCCCCCGAACTACGCCCTGCAGACCCCCTCCAGCAGCATCGAACGGCCGACCGCCTGGATCGCCGGCTGCGGCAGCCTGCCGCCCGGCGTCGGCGCCTCCTTCTACGCCGAACTGGTCGAACGCGCCCGCGACGCCGGGGCCGCCACCGTCATCGACACTTCCGGTCCCGCACTGGAATCGTGTCTCGCGTCCCGGCCCGACCTGGTCAAACCCAACCTCGAAGAGCTCGCCGAAGCCGCCCGCACCCCGATCACGACCATGGGCGACGCCGTCGCCGCCGCCCAGGCGCTGCGCGCCGCCGGGGCCGGAGCGGTCCTCGCCTCGCTCGGCGCGGAAGGCGCGATCCTCGTCGACGCCGACGGCGTCTGGCACGCGAAGGCCCCGCTCGCCGGGCCCCTCGTCAGCACCGTCGGGGCCGGCGACGCCGCCCTCGCGGGATTCCTCGCCGCGGGAGGCCGCGGCCCCGAAGCGCTCGCGGCCGCCGTCGCCTGGGGCACCGCCGCGGTGACACTGCCCGGCAGCATCATGCCCGGCCCGCAGGACATCGACCTCGACGCCGTCGAGGTCACCCGGGCCCCCGACGCCGACCGCATCCTGAACCCGGATCGCTGACCCGGAGTGCACGTGCACGCATCGACCCGCCTTTCGCCTTTGCGGTGCGTTCAGTGGAACAGTGATACGTCACATGTCACTTCCCACCGCCGGTCACCCGACATACCCCGATTCGGGGCGGTACATGACATGTGACGTATCACCAATGCCCGCTCGGCAACCGCACTGCCTGCGGCATTACCCTCACAGCCGATACCGGACCCTTCATCTAACCCATTTACAAAGGCGGCATTCGCGCCGTACCATGCATCCATGAAGTCCACCTCGCGCGACATCCGCCTCCGCAACTGCTTCGCAGTGCTCCGGCACCTGATCGCGGACGCCCCGACCTCCCGCCAGATCCTCGCCCGCGAGACCGACCTCAGCGTCGCCACCGTCTCCAACCTGGTGACCGACCTGATCGAACTCGGCGTCGTCGTAGAAGTGGGCCGCGAGGACTCCGGCGGCGGCAGGCCCCGCGCCCTGCTCGCCCCCAACGCCGGCGGCGGCGTCATGATCGGCGTCGACGTCGCCGAAACCTACGTCTACCTCGAGGTCTACGACCTCACCCTCGCCGTCGTCGACCGCGTCGAAGAACGCATGGAACCCAGCGAGAACGCCCCCGAACAGGTCATCGGCCACATCGTCTCCGCCATGGACCAGATCCGCGAACGCCTCGGCGACCGCGCCATCCTCGGCCTCGGCGTCAGCCTCCCCGGCCAGGTCGACGTCACCTGGGGCGTCTCCGGCTTCGCCCCCAACTGGAACTGGCACGACGTCCCCTTCCGCAAACTCCTCGACGACCGCCTCCAACTCGGCGTCCCCATCTACCTCGACAACCCCCTCAAGACCATCACCGTCGGCGAACTCTGGTTCGGCGACGGCCGCGGCGTCGACCGCCTCGCCGTCCTCATCCTCGGCACCGGCGTCGGCGCCGGCCTCGCCTTCGGCGGCCAGCTCTACCGCGGCGCCACCAACTCCGCCGGCGAATGGGGCCACACCACCATCAACCCCGCTGGTCCCCAATGCCGCTGCGGCGCAAAGGGATGCATCGAGGCCTACGTCGGCGCCCCCGCCATCCTCTGGCACTGGGGACAGCTCGACCCCCGCGCCGCCCTCGGCTCCCAGACCGAGGCCATGGCCGCACTCGCCGCCGCCTGGGAAGCCGGCGAGACCACCGCCGTCCGCACCGTCGAGACCGTCGCCGAATACCTCGCCGCGGGTGTCGCCAACCTCCTCAACCTCTTCAACCCCGACCTCGTCGTCTTCGACGGCTGGGTCACCAGCGTCCTCGGCGACGCCCTCGTCCCCGAGTTCCAGCGCCGCCTCGCCGACCACGCCATGGAGGCGCCGCTCAAGGCCGCGCGCCTCAAGCGCAACGGCCAGGACCGCAACATGGTCGCCCTCGGCGCCGCCGCGCTGGCGCTCGAAGGCCATTTGAACCGGTTGAACACGGTCGGCTCCCGCAGCCGCCGCTGAGCACGGCGCCGCCACCGGCGCAACCGAATATTTCCGCGGCGGCGAACGCCCGCGGAGCCGCCATCACGAGCCCAGCGCCCCCGGCACGATACCGCCGAGGGCGCTGTTCGTGCTGGTCAGCGCTGTGCAATCGAATGCCGCAGGCCGATCCGGACTGGTCCGACCGCGCACAAATCGTTATCCGAACACTTACTCCAACCCATTGACAAAGTGAGTGGCGCTCGTAACACTGGGAGTCGAATCGACGCATGTTGATTCCCCGCTGTGGTGTCGAACCGGGGGCCGCGCGGGAGCCCTTCACCTCTCAACGTAGCGAGGAGCTAGACGATGGTTGCCTCACGCAACAACCACCCTTCGAAGAAAGCGTTCGCCGAGTTCATGATGAACCGCCGGCGCATGCTCGCGCTCGGCGGCATGACCGCCGGCGCCGGCGCCCTGGCGGCCTGCGGCGGCAACACCGGCCGCGAGGAGCAGGGCGACGGCGTCGCCCTGAAGCAGTGGTACCACGAGTACGGCGAGGCGGGCACCCAGGAAGCGGCCAAGGGTTACGCCGCGGACTACGCCGACGCCAACGTGACCGTCGAGTGGATTCCCGGCGACTACGACGCCGCGCTCGCCTCGGGTCTGCTGACCGACGACGGCCCCGACGTCTTCGAGAGCCACCTCAACCGCGGCATGGTCGAGGCCGGCCAGCTCGTGCCGCTCGACGACATCATCGCGGACGTCATCGCCGACATCCCCGAGGGCGACCTCGTGCGGAACACGATCGACGGCACCGTCTACGGCATCAACATGATCGACGACCCGCAGTACATCGTCTACCGCCCCAGCCTGTTCGAGGCCGCGGGCATCACCGCGCCGCCGACCACCTTCGAAGAGCTGATCGCGATCGCCACCGAACTGACCACCGGCGACGTCAAGGGCATCGACTTCGGCGCGGCCGGCGGCACCGACCGGCTCGGCCAGCACATGATCAACAGCCTCGGCCTGTCGTTCATCGGCGCCGACATGCAGGCCGGCTTCAACGACCCGCGGATGGCCGAAGGCGCCCAACTCGTCAAGCAGCTCAACGACTCCGGCTCGCTCCTGCTCGGCGCCCCCACCGACTGGTGGGACCCCTCGTCGATGATCCAGGGCCTTACGGCGATGTCGTGGACCGGCCTCTGGACCATGCCGGCGCTCATCGAGAACCTCGGCGACGACATCGGGATCTTCCCGTGCCCCGGCTTCGTCGGCGGCACGCCCACGGTCTACAACGGCGGCTGGGCGACCTTCGTCAACGCCAACGGCAAGAACGTCGACGCGGCCAAGGCCTTCACCAAGTGGCTGTGGGTCGACAACACCGAAGCCATCCTCGACTGGTGCCTGAGCTACGGCTTCCACATCCCCTCGCGGCTCTCACTGCGGGAGCAGGCCGACCAGCTCGCCTCCGGCCCGGCCGCCGAGGCCGTGGCCATCTCGGAGGAGTACGGCTGGGCCGACAGCCCCGACTGGACCCCGGCGATGAACACCGCCGTCAACGACATGTTCTCCAACATCGCCATCGAGGGCAACGACCCCGAGGCCGAACTGGCCAAGGCCGTCGAGACGGTCAACACCGAACTCGACGGCATCTTCGGGTAAGGGGATCGACATGGCCGTCACCGACACGACGGCCGAACCGGCAGCGGCGGCAGCGGGGACGTCACGACGCCCCCGCCGCCGCCGGACGTTCGGCGGCCGCAACCTCGCCTTCTGGTACTTCGTCGGGCCCTTCCTGCTCGGCCTGATCATCTTCACGTACATCCCGGTGGGCTGGTCCGCCTACCTGTCGCTCTTCGACGCGCGCAACACCGTCACCCCGGCGAGCGAGGACTTCGTCGGCGTCGACAACTACGTCACCATGCTCACCAACGCGGACTTCCGGCGGAGCCTCATCACCTTCTCCGTCTTCGCGGCGATCATCGTGCCGATCACCTTCGTCTCCTCGCTCGGACTCGCGCTGGCGGTGAACAAGGTCCGCATCATGCGGGCGTTCTTCCGCTCGGTGTTCTTCCTGCCCTTCGCCTGCTCGTACGTGGTGGCGTCGCTGGTGTGGAAGATGTCGATCTTCGCCGGGGTGCGCTACGGCATGGCCAACACCGTGCTCGGCTGGTTCGGGATCGAGAACATCCCGTGGCTGTTCGGGAACGACCCGCCGTGGTTCTGGCTGGTCATCGCCTCGCTCCGCCTGTGGATCCAGTGCGGCTTCTACATGATCCTGTTCATCGCCGCGCTCCAGCAGATCCCCGAGCACCTCTACGAGGCCGCCTATGTGGACGGTGCGAAGCCGGGCTGGCAGACCTTCTGGCACATCACGCTGCCGCACCTGCGGGCCTCCTCGGTGGCGGTGCTGATGCTGGTGCTCATCGCCGCCTACCAGGCCTTCGACGAGTTCTGGAACCTGCTGCCCAACTCCGGGAACGTCCCGTACGCCCGGACCCCGCTGATCTACCTGTTCCACACCTCGCTGGGGACGAGCCAGGACCTCGGCCGCGGCTCGGCCGGAGCGCTCATCCTGGCGCTCCTGATCGCGATCGTGACCCTCTTCCAGGGCAAGCTCCTCGGCTTCGGCAAACCGGAAGGACGGTGACCGACATGGTGTCCACCGAGAACCGGCGCAAACCGGTCGGATTCAGGCCGGGCGTCGGCTCACGGGCCTCGCGGGCCCTCAACTTCATCGGGCTGTGCGTGATCGCAGCGCTCTTCCTGATCCCGTTCTACCTGATCGTGCGCAACGCCCTCTCCACCACAGAGGACATCACCGCGCCGGGCTGGATGTGGTTCCCCACCGACGTCCAGTGGGGCAACTTCACCGAGCTGTTCAACGACGACAAGGTGCCGATGGCGCGGAGCCTCCTGAACTCCGCCATGGTCTCCGTGCTCACCACCGTCGGCACGCTGTTCCTGTGCACGACGGCCGGGTACGGCCTGGCCCGCATCCCGTACCGGCACGCGGACAAGGTGTTCTACGCGATCCTGGCGACGCTCATGGTGCCCAGCGCGATCACGTTCCTGCCGAGCTTCGTGATGGTCTCCAGCCTCGGCTGGGTCTCGGACCTGCGAGGGCTGATCATTCCGACGCTGTTCAACGGGTTCGTGGCGTTCCTGTGCCGGCAGTACTTCCTGAGCTTCCCCCGGGAGCTCGAGGAGGCCGCCCGCGTGGACGGGTTGGGGTACTGGGGTTCGTTCTGGCGCATCGTGATCCCCAACTCGAAGGGCTTCCTCGCCGCGATCGCGGTGATCACGTTCGTGACCTCATGGAACTCGTTCCTGTGGCCGCTGGTCATCGGGCGCTCGTCGGACTCGTGGACCGTGCAGGTCGCATTGTCGACGTTCCTGACCTCGCAGACGGTGAACCTGCCGCAGCTGTTCATGGCCGCCGCGGTGGCGATCCTGCCGCTGGTGTTCGTGTTCCTGTTCCTGCAGCGCTTTCTGGTGCAGGGCGTGGCGCAGACCGGCCTCAAGGGGTGACCGAAGGGCCGCCTCGCTCCATACGCGACGCTCATAGGTGTTAATGTGAGCCCCACTTAGGTCACAGTGTGCCCAACCGGCCGCGGGTCCCCACCCGCGGCCGTGCGCTTTGACCCAGCCCGAAAGTCCCTTTTGCAAGGAGTCATCCCCAGTGGAAGAACTGAAGATCCGGTCCCCCTTCGGCGTGTGGGGCCTCACCCTCGTCAGCTTCGGCATCTACGGCCTGTTCTGGTACGCCAAGACCGCCACCCAGATCAAGGCCGTGAACCCGGACAACCCGAAGAACGTGAGCGGTTCCAGCCTCGTGGTGTGGATGCTGTTCGGCGCCATCACGCTGTTCATCGTCCCGATCATGAACTGGTTCAAGCTGTGCGCCTCCATCAAGGCCGAGCAGCAGGCCGCCGGCCTGACCCCCACGTTCAACACCGGCGTGGCCACCCTCCTGTGCTTCCTCGCCGGCACCAACCTCTGCTACATCCAGGCCCAGCAGAACCTGGTCGTCACCGCCGTGCAGGCCCGCCAGAGCGTCCCCGTCTAGGACGCCCCTCGCCGTGAATCACGCGGAGGCGAAGCCCCCGGCCGAAGCATCGGCCGGGGGCTTCGTGGTGCGTGACGCGTGATATGCCACTGGGCTCGTGCGGCGGCACCCCGGCAGCGCGCGAGCGGCTACCCTTGCCGCTGTGGATCTGACCGAATACGTGCCCATCGTCCCCGACTTCCCCGAACCGGGGGTCGGCTTCCGCGACATCACGCCGCTGCTCGCCGCCCCTGACGCCTTCCGCGCCTCGGTCGACCGGCTCCTGGAGGCCTGCGCGGCCCACCCGTACGACGCGATCGCGGCGTTCGACGCCCGCGGCTTCCTGTGGGCCGCCCCGCTCGCCGACCGCACCGGCACGCCGCTCATCCCGATCCGCAAGGCCGGGAAGCTCCCGCGCGAGGCCGCGATCGAGACCTACCGCGGCGAGTACGCCGAGGTCCGCGTCGAGATGCACAAGGACGCCGTCCGCAAGGGCGACCGCGTCCTCCTGGTCGACGACGTCATCGCCACCGGCGAGTCCATGGCCGCCGGCGTGCGCCTGGTCGAAGGACTCGGCGGCACCGTGGCCGCCTGCGCCGCCCTCCTCGAGATCGCCGCCCTCTCGGGACGCGACCGCCTCGACGGCTACCCGGTGGTCTCGCTCCTCGGCAAGCTGTAGCCCCGTAGGGGCAAGCCAATGGCGCGTGACCGGTGATATGTCACGCGCCATTGGCATTACACAAGAACGACTCAGCCGACGAGCTTCGCCAGGTTCGCCGGGTCGGCCAGGGCCGAGCCCATGCCGATGACCGAGGCGCCGGCCTTGATGTAGGTGTCGATCTCGTCCGGGCCGACGCCGCCGGTGGCCACGAACTTCATGTCCGGGAACGGCCCGTGCATGGCCTTGAACCAGTCCGGTCCGAGGGTGGAGGCCGGGAAGACCTTCACCCAGGTGCAGCCGAGGTCCCTTGCGAGCCCGACCTCGCTGGCCGTGGCCACGCCCGGCAGGTGCGGCAGGCCGGCCGCGTGCGAGGCCTCCAGCACCGCGGGGTTCAGGCCCGGCGCGATCGTGTAGGCCGCGCCCGCCGCGGCGGCGCGTTCGACGTGCCCGGCCGAGACCACGGTCCCCGCGCCGACGGCTCGCCCGCTCGGGCCCGCGGCCTTCACCGCAGCGGCGAGCGCCTCCTCCTGGCCGGGCTTCCCGATCGGGACCTCGACCAGGTCGAACCCGGCGTCCCACACGCGCTCGGAGAGCTCGACGGTCTCCTCGGCGGGCAGGCCCCGCCAGATCGCCATGACGCGCTGCCCGGCGAAGAGGCGGTCGAAGAATGCGCCTTGGTCAATGGTCACTGGTCCTCCAGGATGGCTCGGACGGTCTCGGGTGGCGGCGGGGGCGCGAGGTCCCCGACGGTCTGGAGGGCGCCGGCGGCGAGCCGGTGGCCCAGCCGCATGGACGCCTCGAGGGAGGCGTCCTGCAAGCGGCCGTAGAGGAATCCGGCGGCGAACGCGTCGCCGGCGCCGACCGGTTCGACCACGTCGACCGGTTCGGCGGGGGAGTAGGCGCTCTTGCCGCCCTCGAACGCGGTGACCCCGTTGCCGCCGTCCTTGACGACGAGCACGCCGGTGCCGGGCAGGAGCTCGCGGACGTCGTCGGCGGTCGCCGTGCCCCACAGGGTCTGGGCCTCGTCGAGCCCCACGAACGCGATGTCGGCGGCGTCGGCGAGCCGCCGCAGCGCCGGCCCGGCCTCGCTCACAGGCCAGAGCGCGGGACGGTAGTTGACATCGAAGCTCACCAGCGCCGGGTCCAGGGCCCGGTCGATGAGGAGTTCGTCGACGAGCGCGGCGCAGGTGTCGGAGAGGACCGGCGTGATGCCCGAGAGGTGCAGCAGGCGCGGCGGCGCGATGCCGTCGAGGTGCCCGGGGCGCATGGTCGAGGCGGCCGAGCCGCGCCGGTAGTAGTGGACGCGGGTGCCCTCAGGCCCGGGGTCCTTGAAGTAGACGCCGGTGGGCCGCTCGGTGTCGGTCTGGACGAGGCTGCAGTCGACGCCGGCGTCGTCGAGGACGTCGCGGATGCGCCGTCCGAGCGGGTCGTCGCCGATCTTGCCGCACCAGGCGGTGCCGGCGCCGAGGCGCGCGAGGGCGACGGCGACGTTGGATTCGGCTCCGGCGACGCCCATGTGGAGGTCGACGGCGCCGCGCAGGGGTTCGGCGGCGGCGGGGGCGAGGACGATCATCGACTCGCCCAGGCACAGGACGTCCATGTGGCTCCGTTCGTGTCCGCGTGTGCAAGGGGTGGGCAGACGGAGCTTCAGCCTACCGACTGGAAAACGCATACAGACAGGGGCCATGCGGCGGCGGGCGCCGATCGCCCGCCGCGGCGCGCCGTCCCGTGCCGCCCGCCCCCGTCCGCGTAGACTGTGTGACACAGGCCTCTCACCTTGGAGCCGGACATGACCGACCTGCGTCTGGTGAAGCTCTTCGCGTGGACGATCGGCGTGCTCACCCTGCTGTGGATGCTCACCGAGTGCCTCGGCGGGGTGGACGAGACCGACCCGGGATACCAGGACCTCGACCGCGACGCCGAGCAGATCGCCGCCGACTGCGAGCACGCCTGGCAGGCCTTCGACCTGGCCGCCGAGGCCGACGGCGAGAACGTGGACGGCGTGCTCGACCAGATCGACACGATCGGCACCGGCATCGTCGACCCCAACCTCAAGTCGCTCACGTCGGGCTTCGCGGTGCGGGTCCAGGAGATGGTCGCGAGCGTGCCGGAGGGGGACGCGGACGCGCTCGAGGAGGCCCAGGCGGCGTTCCGCGACGACGCCTCGCTGGATCTGGCGATGCGCTGCCCGCTGCGGTGAACCGGTCCGAAACCTGGACACAGGTATTGACAGTGTTCGAAATTGCCGCTAACTTCTACACGTTCGAACATCCTTCTGTGCGAAGGGTGTTCGGTGCACCTCAATGCGGAGGGACGCGGCACGGCGCGCGAGCGCCCGGTCCGCCCGCGCCTCCGCGCGGACTTTGCTCTGGGGTTGACGGGGCGAGTCCGCCCGAAGGCGCCCGGGCCGCGTGAACGCGCGGTCCCGTGCGGCGACGGGCGGGCCCGCCCCGTTCCTGCGCCGCGGGCCTACGTCCCGGGGCGCGTCCCGATAGGCCGGTCCCCGCCAGTGCAAGCGTTCGTCTGCATGCGCACACCGCCGAGTTGGCAGATGACCGCCGAGCTGGGGTTTCACACATTCCCAGGCGTCGCCCGCGGAGCGCGCGTTTGGGTTCGGGGCCGCGCTTGTGGCAAAATGGCACGTCTGCCGTTGACCCGTAGGAGCCTCGTTGCCACCCAGCGAATTGCACGCCACCTTCCTGCCCGACCACGCCTCCCCGGCCGACGGGCGGCTGCTCTTCTTCGGCGGCGCGCATCCCTGGGCCGCGGTGGCCGAGCTCGGGCTCCCCCCGGGGGACCCGGTGGACGCCGAGCTGTACCTGGACGGCGAGCTCGTCGAGGTCGAGGGTGTGGCCATGCCGGTGCGCCCGGTGCTGCCCGCGCTCACGCGGATCGCCTCCCGGCCGGACATCACCGAGTCGGTCGCGATCTGGGCGCGCATCGCGAACGCGGTGGACGACGACAAGTTCGACGACCTCGACCGCATCGCGGGCGAACTGCCCGCCGAAGGGCACTGCGTGCCCCACTCCGAGGGCCACGTGTGGACCGCCAAGGCCCTCGTGGGCTCGTTCGTGGAGTCCTTCACCGAGCTGCTGCGCTCCGACTCCGGGCTCAACCTGCGGCTCATCACCGCCCAGCACTCCGACCCCGGCGAGGTCCGCGTCAACGCCGACCTGCGCAAGTACCAGGCGCACGGCATCGCGTGGCTGGAGGCCGCGGCCGAGGGCGGCGCGGGCGTCATCCTCGCCGACGACATGGGCCTGGGCAAGACCCTCCAGTCGATCGGGCTGCTCGTGCGCCGCGCCGGGAACGCCCCGCACCTGGTCGTCTGCCCGACCTCGCTGGTCGGCAACTGGCAGCGGGAGATCGCGCGCTTCGCGTCCCAGCTCTCCGTGCACCTGCACCACGGCCCGTCCCGCACCAAGGAGCGCCGGCCGCTGACCGAGTCCGACGTGGTCGTCACCTCGTACTCGATCGCGCTGCGCGACATCAAGCTGCTGCGGCAGATCGCGTTCGACACGATCGTCATCGACGAGGCCCAGGCCATCAAGAACCACCGGTCGCGCACCGCCGGCGCCGTCCGCGACCTCACCGGCCGCGTCCGGGTCGCCCTCACGGGCACGCCCGTGGAGAACCACCTCTCCGAGCTGTGGTCGATCTCCGAGTTCGTGAACCCCGGGCTCCTCGGCGGCCAGACCGACTTCAAGCGCCGCTTCGCCGACCCCATCGAGATCGGCCGCGACCCCGTCTCGGCCGCCACCCTCCGGGCCCGCATCGACCCGGTCGTGCTGCGCCGCATGAAAGAAGACGTCGCCGCCGACCTGCCGCCGAAGATCGAGGCCGTCGTCGCCTGCACCATGACCGACGAGCAGGCCGGCCTGTACAAGGAGGCCATCCGCGAGGCCTTCGACGAGGGCCTGGGCGACGGCATCACCCGCCGCGGCCGCGTCCTCAAGCTCCTGACGCGCCTCAAGCAGATCTGCAACCACCCCGCCCAGTACGTGGGGGTCGGCGACAGCGCCGGCCTGGCCGAACGCTCCGGGAAGCTCGACCGGGTCACCGAGATGCTCGCCGAGGTCGTCGACGAGGGCGACAAGACGCTGATCTTCACCCAGTACCGGCAGATGGGGGAGCTGCTCTCGCGCCACCTCCACGCCGAGCTCGGCGTCGCCGCGCCGTTCCTGCACGGCGGCCTCGACCAGCCCGCCCGCGACCGGCTCGTGGACGAGTTCCAGACCGGCGAGGGGCCGGCGATCCTGCTCGTGTCCCTGCGCGCGGGCGGCACCGGCCTCAACCTCACCGGCGCGTCCCACGTCGTCCACTACGACCGCTGGTGGAACCCGGCCGTCGAGGACCAGGCCACCGACCGGGCGCACCGCATCGGCCAGACCCGCACCGTGCACGTCCACAAACTCGTCACCGCGGGCTCCCTCGAGGAGCGCGTCGACGAACTGCTCCAGCGCAAGCGGGCCATCGCCGACGCCGTGGTGGGCAACGGCGAGGACTGGCTGGGCGACCTCGACGATTCCCAGCTGCGCAAACTCATCGAACTCGACGCCGACGGAGGCCACCTGTGAGCGACCCGTACGGACGGACCTGGTGGGGCCGCAAATGGTGGCGGGCCCTGGAGACCATCGGCCTGAACTACCCCGACCAGCGCATCGTCAAAGGCCGCGCCCTCGCCGGGCACGGCGCCGTGACCGGCATGTCGATCGACGCCGGCAGCGTCACGGGCCGCGTCACCGACAACGGCCGCACCTTCGAGACCGAGATCCAGATCCCCGTCTACAACGCGTCCGCGTGGGCCGCCGGGATGACCGCGCTGTCCCTGTCGCCCTCGTGCGTGGCCGGACTGCTCGCCGGGCGCCTGCCCAAGCGCATCGACGACGTCCTCGCCGAGACCGGGATGCGCCTGCTGCCCAAGAAGTTCGTCACCGAGGACCACAACCGCATCACCGCGACCTGCCCCTGCGCCGACAGCCGCGAAGTGTGCGCCCACATCATGGCGCTCGCCCTGGTCAGCGCCGCGAAGATGGACGACGACCCGTGGCTGGTCCTTCTCCTGCGCGGCGGCCCCACCCGCGACCTCGCCGGGCGGCTGCGCGCCGCGCGGGTCGCGAGCATGGACGCCGCTCAGCCCGTCTGAGCCCGCCGAACACGCCGAAGCCGGGCCGCGTTCGCGGCCCGGCTTTCGCATGCGCGGGGATCAGCTATGCCAGTGTCGGCCCTTGGCGGACCGGACCCGCTCGACGATCCAGGCGTCGAGCCGGGTCAAGTCCTCGCAGGCCTCGATCTCCGCCCGCCGCTCGGCGGGCACCTCGCCGTCGGACTCCAGCATGAGCAGCAGCGTCGTCCGGGCGTGGCGCACGGCGCCTTCGTCGCGGCCCTTGGTGAGCAGCTCCTCGGTGTACTCCGAGTGGTAGAGACGGGCTTCGGTCTTCATCAGTGCCTCCAGCAAGGTCGCAGGCTCCTTGGCCAAAGTGGTGAGCAGGAATCTCGCATAGTCGGCCGCTCGTCCTGGCTCGATGGTGCCGAGCCAGCGGTCGAGCGTCGAGACGAACAGTTCGGTCGGAATGGTCTTCGGCTGCCGGCGCATGACCGCCGCGGCGACGGCCGCGGCCGCGTTCGGCGGCGCCTCGTCGGCACCCAGGTCCGGCATGTTCCCGGGGCCCACGGTCGCCACCGCGACCGTACTGCCCGGGCCCATGGCGATCCCGCGGCGGAACCGCCGCGCGAGCGCATCGGTGCGGCACAGCATCAGCAGCACGACCGGGACGCGGTGGTCCTCGAAGGCGTGGGTCAGGTAGCCGGGCAACCGGTGGTACTTGTCCTCGCTCCACTCGTTCTGGACCTCGCAGACGACGATCAGCTCCGCGCCGTCCGCGAAACCGAGCCGGACGACGCCGTCCGCCCGGCGCTCGGTCGGACCCGACGAGCCCACCGCGCCCGAGCGCGTCTCAGCCTTGACGCACTTCGCGCCGCGCGGACCGCCGGCCAGCGCCAGCATCCACGGCACCGACGCCGGCTCGTCCTGGATCAGCTTCACGAGGATCTCGTGGAACTCTCCTGGCATTGACTCCTCTTTCCATATCGGGGAATGCACCCGAGAGAACGAGGAACGAACCGGACGGACACGGCACTGTCGGAAAGCCGACACCATGCGCCCCAAGGAGACTCGATAGCGAACGCCGCTCAGGCCAGCGTCACCGTCATCCCGGAACCGCTGGCGGACACCGAGACCGACAGCATGTCCGGCACCCGCGGCAGCCCCTCCGACGCCTCGCCCTTGTAATCGCCTACCACCACCGTGGCCGCCCCTGCGGCCCTCGCCGAAGCCAGACCCGCCGGCGCGTCCTCGAACACCACCGCCTCCGCCGCGTCGAACCCCAGCGCCTTCGCCGCCAGCATGTACGGCTGCGGATGCGGCTTGCCCCTCGTCACGTCGTCAGCGGCCACCAGGATCTTCGGCAGCGGAATCCCCACGGCCGCAAGCCGGCGCAGCGTCAACGCCCGCGTCGCCGACGTCACCACCGCCCACCGGTCCCGGTCCAGGCCGCCGAGCAGCGCCGCCGAACCCGGAATCTCACTGATCCCGTCCGTGCGGTCGATCTCCTCCGCCTCGATCCGATCGGTCTCCGCCACCACGTCCACACCGTGCGGCGCGAACTCCGCCACCACCTCGATCGTCGGCCGCCCGTGCGCCACCGCCAGAATCGCCGAAGCCTCCAGACCGTGCCGGCCGGCGAACCGACCCCACGCCCGCTCCACCGACGCCGTCGAATCGACCAGCGTCCCGTCCATGTCGAACAGCAGCACCGCAGCCGTCAGCACCGAATCACCCATGTACATACCCTCCTCGAGTCACCGGACATGCACGGTATCAACGGAACATGACGACCACGCTAACTCTCACGAAGGATTCGCGCCCGCCCGCCGTGAGCCCCCGCCACCCCGCAGATAACGGTTGCGCGAAACCGGACGACCACTTACCGTCGACACCGTGCCAGCACTGACACTCCCCACCGCACGCGTCGGACCCTCCTACACCGAAGGCGTCCGCGAATTCCTCGCCGAAGGCCGCGGCGGACCCGACGACCACTCCCTCTTCCGCAACCTCATCCGCGAAGCCGGCCGCCCCGATGACACCCCGGCATGGCTCGAACGCGCCCTCGCCTTCGAACGCCGCCTCATCACCGACCCGCCCGCCGACTTCGTCCCCTCCACCACCTACTGGTGGACCGAGGGCGACACCTACCTCGGCCGCATCAACCTCCGCCACCGCCTCAACGAGCAGCTCAGCGACATCGGCGGCCACATCGGCTACGACGTCCGCCCCACCGCCCGCCGCCGCGGCCACGCCACCGCCATGCTCGCCGCGGTCCTGCCCCTCGCCGCAGACCTCGGCATCGACAAGGCACTCATCACCTGCGACACCGAGAACACCGCCTCCCGCAAGGTCATCGAAGCCAACGGCGGGGTACTCGAAGACGAACGCGGCGGCAGACTCCGGTTCTGGGTGCCTACCGCGCCATAGCAATGCAAGCACACAGGTTGGGGGACTAGGTGGGACTCAAACGCGTCGACTACGACCGCACACAGCACGCCGGATACGCGAAGGGCCGCCGGCTCCTGCCCGCGAGCCGCCGCGCCTGGCTCCGGGCCTTCCGCGAACACGCCGGGAACCGCCGCATCGGCACCGTCCTCGACGTCGGCTCCGGCACCGGACGGTTCACCCCCGCGCTGGCCGACGAGTTCGGGGCCGACGTCATCGGCGTCGAACCCTCGGCGCGGATGCGGGAGGTCGCCCATGTCGAGTCCTCGCACCCGCTCGTATCGTATGTGCCGGGCGACGCCGCGGACCTGCCGCTGGAGGACGGGAGCGCCGACCTGGCGCTGATGTTCCTCGTCTGGCACCACGTGCCCGACCGGGACGCGGCCGCGCGGGAGCTGGCGCGGGTCCTCGCGCCGGGCGCGCGGCTGCTCATGGCGACCACGCTCTCGGACCGCCTGAAGGACCTGCTGCTGTACCGGTACTTCCCGCGGACCCGCGACATCGACGCCGAGGTGTTCCCGTCGCTGGAGGAGACCGTGCGCGTGTTCGCCGACGCCGGGTTCGCGCACGCCGGGCTCAGCGAGGTCCACCACCGCTCGGCGGACAGCCTCGCCGAATACGCCGGGCGGCAGCGGATGCGCGCGCTCTCGGTCTACGAGCACTTGACGGACGAGGAGTACCGCGACGGCCTCGCCGCACTGGAAGCCGACGCGCTCGCAGAGACCGCCCCGAGCCCGGTCGAATCCGAATGCGACCTGCTCGCGTTCACACGGCAGTGAACGGGCGCGGCAACTCCTGAAATGGCGCATGACATGTGACATGCCACTGATGGTTCACGTTGGGAGGCAACGGAGCCGCAGTGCACTTCGACGGAGGATCTGCCACCGCGGCTCGGCCGCGGAGCTGCCGCTCGGCCGGCGCTGCATGGCATGTGACATGCCACCGGTCCGGCGAGATGCCGCCGATACGGGAGGCCCCGGGTACCCGCCCTATCCCACCTTCACCACTACCAGTGAAAAGGACACCCTCCCACACGGGTATGACAAAGGCCCGCTACCTGCGGAAACAGGCCCGGGCCCGCGCGTAGCCTAGTTGCCGTCAGGGGAGACGAGACCGGTGTTGTAGGCGAAGATGACCGCCTGCACCCGGTCTCGGGCGCCGATCTTGGCGAGGATCCGGCCCACATGGGTCTTCACCGTCGACTCGGCCAGGTGGAACCGCTCAGCGATCTCGGAGTTGTTCCACCCCCGCCCGATCGCCGTCAGCACCTCCTTCTCCCGATCGGTGAGGACCCCGAGCCGCTCGGCCGTCGCCGACGCGTCCGCTTCGCCGTCGACCGGGAACTGGTCGGCGAACCGGTCGAGCAGCCGCCGCGTCAGCTTCGGCGCGACCACCGCGTCGCCGGCGGCCACCACGCGGATGCCCGCGAGCAGCTCCTCCGGCTGCGCGTCCTTGACCAGGAACCCGCTCGCGCCCGCCCGCAGCGCCGCATACGCGTACTCGTCCAGGTCGAACGTGGTCAGCACCAGCACCCGGCTGCGCCCGCCCGCCGCGATGATCCGCCGCGTCGCCTCGATCCCGTCAACGCCCGGCATGCGCACGTCCATGAGCACCACGTCCGGCCCCAGCTCGGTCGCCCGACGCACCGCATCGGCCCCGTTGTCGGCCTCCCCGAGCACCACCAGGTCCGACTGGCTCTCCACCAGCATCCGAAACCCCATGCGCTGCAAAGGATGATCGTCCACGATCAGCAACGTCGTCACCGGCGCTCCTCTCCATCCTCGGGAAGCCACAACGCGACCCGCCAACCGCCGAGCGCCTCGGGCCCGGCCACCATCGTGCCGCCGAACGCCGCCGCACGCTCCGACAAGCCTGCCAGACCACGGGCCGTACCGGCCTCATCCACCCGGTTCCCGGTGTTGCGCACCGTCACGGACAGCCCCGCATCCCGGTACTCCATCGACACCTCGGCCCGCCGCACACCCCTCGCGTGCTTGAACACGTTCGTCAGCGACTCCTGCACCGTCCGGTACACCGCCAACTGCTGGTTCTCCGACAACGCCCACGGATCACCCGCCACCGACACTGTCACCGGCAGACCCGCCTCCCGCACCCGCTCGATGAGCGCGTCCAACTCGGCCAGGCCCGGCTGCGGCGCCAACTCCAGGTCCTCGCCCTCCTCGGCCTTGAGCACCGACAGCACCCGCCGCAACTCCGACAGCGCCTCCCGGCTCGTGCGCCCGATCGCCTCGAGCGCCTCCTTCGCCTTCTCCGGCGCCGCCGTCGCGGCGTACGCGCCTCCGTCCGCCAACGCATTGATCACCGCCAGGTTGTGCCCGATGATGTCGTGCATCTCCCGCGCGATCCGGTTGCGCTCCTCCGTCACCGCCTGCTGCGCCGCCTGGTCCCGCTCCGAATGCTGGAACTCCCGGCGCGTGCGCATCAGCATGCCGATCGCCACGATGAAACCGAAGTAGATCACCGTCGGCGCGAAGAACGCGAGAAAGCTGCCCACCGACAGGTTCTGATTGACCAGCCAGTCGATCAGCGACGGCACGAGCGAGACCATCCCCGCCCACCACAGCAGCTTCAGCGGCCGCCGCACCACCAGGTTGTAGAGCACGAACGTGAACGCCACCGCCGCAGCGGAGTTCACGAACCCCGCGCTCTCCTCGCTCGTGTACCCCATCGGGATCGTGATCGCCAGCGGCACGCACTGACTCAGCAGTACCGCGAACGGGTACCGGCGCCGCCAGATCGTCGGCACCAGGAACATCGCCACCAGCAGCACCTGCAGCAGCGGATCCACCGGGTCGATCTCGCCCACCGCGGCCAGCACCACCGCCAGCGCCGCGGGCAGCGAGAACAGGAAGATCGGGAACAGATTCCAAAGCAGCGGATGCCGGGAGTCGAACTCCAGCATCCGCTGCCACATCCCGCGCTTGCGGGGAACGGTCACGGCCTCGGCCACGAGCTCATGCTCACACGTCGCGACGCTTGAGCAGCACGCCCGCCAGCCCGAAAGTGACGACCAGCCAGATCCCCATCCACAGCCACGACTGGCCCAGCGACAGGTCCGCCCCGGTCGTGTCGACCATCGCGATCGTATTCGCCACATTGCCCGGCGCGAACGGCGTCACATCATCCACCCAGCTCCACGGCAGCAGACCCGCCAGCTGCGGCAGGATCATGATCACGCCGATGTAGAACCCGATCGAACCCGCCGAGTTCCGCAGGATCGCACCGATGCCCAGCGCCAGGAGCGCCAGGTAGACGATCATCGCCGTCCACCCCAGCAGCGCCCGCAGCACGCCCTCGTCCGACAGCGACACGCTGCCAAGCTCAGTGTCCGAGAGGATCGCCTGGGTCATGAAGAACGTCAAGAACACCATGGCCCCGAACAGGACCGCGACCACGGCCCCGAACACGGCGGCCTTCGCCCACAGCACCGACAGGCGCTTCGGCGCGGCCGACATGGTGGAGCGGATCGACCCCGTCGAGTACTCCCCGGTCACCGTGAGGATGCCGAGCACCGCGACGAACACCGAGGACAAGGAGATCCCCGCCATCGAGAAGCTCAGCGCCACATCGGCGCCGCCCACCGCTTGGTCGTTCGGCACACTCGAGGAGATGAGCGCGCCCAGGCCGGCGCTGAACACGACTGCGCACAGCAGCACGATCCAGGTCGAGCGCAGCGACCACAGCTTCGTCCACTCCGAACGCAGCAGACCCGCCGCGGAGAGCTTGTAGTTCGCCGGCGGCACGTAGGCCGCGCGGTCGGTCATCACAGCGGCGGTCATCGGTTCGCCCCTTCAGTGGTCTGGCGGTACTCGACCGCGTCGGCGGTCAACTGCATGAACGCGTCCTCAAGGGACCCGCGGTCGGTGCGCAGCTCGTGCAGCACCAGCCCGTGCGCGGCCGCGGTCTGGCCGACCACGGACGCCTCGGTCCCGGTCACCTCCAGCACCCCGCGCTCCGGACTCGACACGGTGATGCCGGGCCCCGCCAAGTGCTCGGCCAGCCGCGCCGCATCGGGCGAGACCACCCGCACGCTCGCCTGCCCGCTGCCGGACACGAACGCGTCAACCGTCGTGTCGGCCAGCAGCCTGCCCTGCCCGATCACGATCAGGTGCTCGGCGGTCTGGGCCAGCTCGCTCATCAAGTGCGAGGACAGGAACACCGTCCGGCCCTCGGACGCAAGGCCCTTGAGCAGCAAGCGGATCCACTTCACACCGTCAGGGTCCAGGCCGTTCACCGGCTCGTCCAGGATCAGCACGGCCGGGTCGCCCAGGAGCGCCACCGCGATGCCCAGGCGCTGGCCCATGCCGAGGCTGAAGCCGCCGACGCGCTTGCCGGCGACCTCGTGGAGGCCGACGAGGTCGATGACCTCGTTGACGCGGCGCTTCGGAATGCCGTGGGTGCGGGCGAGGGCGAGGAGGTGCTTGTAGGCGCTGCGCCCGGCGTGGACGGACTTGGCCTCCAGGAGCGCTCCGACCTCGGTGAGCGGCGAGCGGAACTCAGAGTAGTGCTTGCCGTTGACCCGGGCGAGGCCGCTCGTCGGGGCGTCCAGGCCCACGATGGCGCGCATCGTGGTGGACTTCCCGGCGCCGTTGGGGCCGAGGAAGCCGGTGACGACGCCGGGTTTGACGGCGAACGTCAAGTCGTCCACGGCCGTCTTCTTGCCGTAGCGCTTCGTCAAGTGCTCGATCTCGATCATGCCCAGAACGGTACGGCGCGCCCTGCGGCGGATCATCCGTTTCCAGAGCGAACTTCAGGGGCGCGAGTGGTACCCAAGTACTACGACTTCGAGCCGGAGACCGCGCTGGACAACTGACGAACCAGACAGATGATACGTGATGTGTCATATATTACTCGTACGGTGAACCGCCGGAAATACCCTGACACATGGGTACGACAGTGACGGTCTCCGAATCGCGGCTCCGGCGGATCGGGCCGATCCCCTCATTTGGCCTCGGAGTAGCTGTCGACCACCTTGGGCCGCAGCGGAATGCGCACCGGCATGTCGCCGAAGAGGGTGGTGGTGGCGGTGTGGGCGGCCTGTTCGATGACTTCGCCGACCGCAGCGGCGTGCTCGGCCGGGCAGTGCACCACGACCTCGTCGTGCAGGAAGAACACGAGCTCCCCGAGGTCGCGCTCATGCAGCTCGCGACGCAGCACCGCCAGCAGCACCAGGGCCCACTCGGCGGCGGTGCCCTGCACGATGAAGTTGCGGGTGAACCGTCCGCGGCCGGTCGCGGACCGGGTCCCGTCCTCCGAATTCAACGTCTGCCACCAGCGCTCGCTCGGCGCCGGCACGGTGCGGCCCAGCCAGGTGCGGACCAGCCCGCCCTTCTCGCCGGTGCGCGCGGCCGACTCGACCCGGTGGAACGCCGCCGGGAAGCGGTCCTTCATGAGCTGCACCAACTGCGCCGCGTCCCCGGCGGTCCCGCCGTACATCGCGGAGATGAGCGCGATCTTCGCCTTCGACCGCTCGCCGCCCAGTCGCGGCGCCAGCTCGGTGTACAGGTCGTCGGCGGCCGTGGCCGCGATCATCGCCCGGTCGCCGCTGATGGCCGCGAGCAGCCGCGGCTCGAGCTGCGCGGCGTCGGCCGCGACGAGCTTCCACCCCGGCTCGGCCCGGATCGCCTCCCGGACCGCGTGGGGCAGCTGCAGTGCCCCGCCGCCGTCGGTGCCCCACCGGCCGGTGTCGGCACCGCCCACCATGTACACGGGCCGGAACCGCCCGCGGTCCGCCAGCGCCGGATCGGCCTCGGCCCCAGGCGCCCCCGCCGCGGAGACCCACGAGTCGGCCCAGTTCCAGCCGAACGCGCTCCACACCCGCGCATGCTCGCGGTACACCTTGAGCGCCTCCACCGCCGGATGGTCGACCGAGGCGAGCTCCCAGGAGTGCGTGTTCTTCACATCGAGCCCGGCCGCGTGGAACGCCGCCAGGACCTGCTTCGTCGAATCGGGGTTGAGCTGGTGCCCGAACGCGTCGATCACCTTGTCCGCCAGCGCTTGGAGCTTCCTGGGCCGCATGCCTTTGGTGGGACGCGGCCCGAGGAGGTCCCGCAGGAGGCGGTCGTGCACGCCCCGGTCGAACGGGACGCCGGTGCGGCTCATCTCGGCGGCCACCAGTGCGCCCGCGGACTCGGCCGCGAGCAGCGTGCCCAGGCCCGCGATGTCGGCCGCGGCGGTGCGGCGGCGCTGGTCCAGCCAGGTCGCCTGGAGCCGGACGAGGATCGCGGGGCCGTCGACCGGTTCGGGCTCGCGCTCGAAGAGCGTTCCGGCGTCGGGGTCGGACTCGGCGGTGACGGCCGGCGGCTCGCGGCCCTCGACCCGGGAGAGGATCCGCTCGGCGAGCCGCAGGTCGCGACAGCGGTCGAGGCGGGCGCCCGCCTGCAGCAGCGGCGGATAGTCCTGGGCGGCATCGGCCAGGACCCATCGCGGCGATGCCGGATGCCCGTGTCCGAAGTCGGCACGGCCGGGCGCGTCCTGATCGTGACCGGACCGAAGGCCCCCATTGCGATCCTTCTCGGCGACACCAGCACCAGCACCAGCACCAGCACCAGCACCAGCTCGGCTGGAGGCGTGGGCGGTTGCGGTCTGGTGGTCGTCTTCGGGTCCGCCGGCGCCCGAGTCAAACCCGCCCCGGGCTTCGGTCTCGATCGCGGTCACCGCGGCGGCCAAGTCGGCGTGGTAGGTGACCGCGCCGCCGGGCAAGGGCATCGTCCACCCCTCCCCGCCGCGTCCGTGCACGAGTGCGACCTCCATGGTCCAAGTGGACCATGCGCCACCGACATTCCGCCCGATCTCGAATCGGCCCGGCCCGCGCTCGCGCTCACCCGTTCCACGCCGCCTCCGCAATCGGGGCGAATCCGACTCACGTCCCACTGGCGCCGAATCGTGTCGTACCCGCATGTCAGGGTGTTACCGGGGGCCCATCGGGCGGGTGGTACGTGACATGTCACATGGCATCCCAGGTAGGAGCCTCAGAGAACGCGGGAGAGGACAGTAGACATACTTTCGCGTCTATTCGGGTAACCGGTCTGCATGGCTTTGATTCTGTGGATCCTTGCGGTCCTTCTCGTCATCTACGGCATTTTCATGATCTTCCGGGGCCAGGTGCTCCTGGGGATCGTGGTGATCATCGTCGGCCTCCTGGTCGGCCCCGGCGGGGTGAGCCTGTTCACCTAGCCGGGCCGCTCACGGACGGCCGCCGCTTACGCGGCTGCCGGTTTCGGAGAGCGGCCTCGACCAGGCGCGGGCACGCCCCGCGTGACACCGCCCGGACGGTCCGCCCGGGCGGACCACGACGATCGAGTCGGGTCCCGCCGCGCCGCAAGGCGTCGGCGGGCCCTCGGCATGTCCGGGTCAGGCCGCGGTCTCGATCCGGCCGGCGAGGGGGGGCACCGCCACGGTCGCGTGGAGCCGCGTCCCGATGGGGAGGACGGCGTCCTCGGCGTAGAACGCCGGATTGTGGTTGAACACCATGCCGGGGCCGCCTTCGACCGGCTCGATGCCCGTCGCCGTCAGCTCCACGTCCTGGCAGCCCAGGCCGACGTACAGGCCCCCGTACTTGTTGACGAACACCGAGACGTCGTCGTATCCCAGGCCCGGCGTCATGGTGATGAGCCGGTCCGCACCCACCACGCGCTCGAGCGTGGGCAGCGCCGCCTCGACCCAGGCCGGCTCGTTGTGCACGGCCGGGACCTCCGCCGGGAAGTCCATCTCCATGGTCGTGCCGTGGGCCCGCGCGTACCCGTCGGCCATGCGCCGCATAGTCTCCTGCAGGCCGGCCATGTCCGCCTCGACGGTTGACCTGATCGTCCCCAGCAGGGTGACGCTCTCGCCGATGATGTTGAACCGGCCCATGTCCTCGACGTGGCCGATAGTCACCGTGAACGGGTCGGCCGCCGGGAACTGGCGGTACAGCTGCCCGCAGCCCGAGACGATCTCCGCGGCCACCGGCAGCGGGTCGACGCCCTCCCACGGCGTCGAGCCGTGGACCTGCTTGCCGTGGATCACGATGCGCACGGTGCACGAGGCCGCGTACTGGTTGCCCTCGTGGTAGGCGATGACCCCCACCGGCAGCGGGCCCACGTGGTGGCCGTACACCATCGTCGGGACCGGGTTCGCCAGCGCGCCTTCGGCCTCCATCTGGGCCGCCCCGCCGGGCTCGCCGATCGGCGGGCCCTCCTCGGCGGGCTGGAACACGAACAGGACCGTCCCCGGCAGCTCGGCCTTGAGCCGTTCGAGGACGCTGGCGGCGCCCATGAGCATCGCGGTGTGGCAGTCGTGGCCGCACGCGTGCGCGACCGGGAACGGGCCGCCCGGGTAGTCCTCGTCGACCACCGTGGACGCGAAGTCGACCCCGGAGGTCTCCTTCACGGGGAGCGCGTCGAAGTCGGCCCTGAGCGCGATCACCCGGTCGCCGGGCCTGCCGCCCTTGAGCACCCCCACGACGCCGTGCCCGGCGATGCCGGTGCGGACCTCGTCGAGGCCGAGCGAACGCAGGTGCTCGGTGACCTTCCGGGCGGTCTCGACCTCCCGGTTCGACAGCTCTGGATGTCGGTGCAGGTCGTGGCGCCATGCCGTCAACTGATCGCTCAGTTCGGCGGTCAGCTCGTCGATGCGGTCGTAGATCGCGCTGTCGTTCATGACGGTCCCCCCGGTCGAGGCCCGCGCTGCGGGCCCCGCTTCCGACGGTACCGACGGCCCGCGCGGTCCGGAGGTGTTCCGCGCCGTGCCCGGCGTTGCCGGCCCCGATCGGCTCGATAGGGCCCGCGTCCTGTTCGTTCTCGAAGGCGGCCCGGGGGACCCGGAGCGCCGCCCGTCCCGCGGCTCAGGCCGACTCGCGGATCACCAGCTCCGTGGGGAGGATCGTCAGCGGCTCCACTTCGTGGCCCTCCAGCAGCCGCAGCATTGCGCGGGCCATGCTGCGGCCGATCTCCGCGATCGGCTGCCGCACCGTCGTCAACGGCGGGTCGCAGTACGTTGCCAGTGCGATGTCGTCGAACCCGACCACCGACACGTCCCCGGGCACGCTCCGGCCCGCCTCCCGCAGGGCCTGGAGCGCGCCGTGCGCCATGAGGTCCGAGGCCACGAACACCGCGTCCAGCTCCGGTTCGTCCGCGAGCAGCTGCCGCATCGCCGCGTGCCCCGACTCGGCCGTGAAGTCGCCGACCGCGACGATCGCTCGCCGGTCTGCGGCCGCGAGCGCCTGCCGGTAGCCGTCCAGTCGCGCCCGTCCCGCCACCATGTCCTGCGGCCCGGCGACCGTAGCAATGCGCCTGCGGCCCTTGGCGAGCAGGAACTCCACCGCCGCCTGCACACCGCCGAGGTGGTCGACGTCGATGCACGGCGCGGCCAGGTGCGGCAGCCCGTTGCACACCACCGGCACCCCGCGCCGCAGCATCAGCTCCGGCAGCAGGTCGGCGTCGTGCAGCGAGGCGAACATGACCCCGTCGACGTGCCCGCCGACCGCGTACCGCTCGGCCCGCGACCGCGCCTCGGCCGAGCCGGTCGTCAAGAGCACCAGCAGCTTCCCGGCCGCGTCGAGCTCGGACGCGACGCCGCGGATGACGCTCGGGAAGAACTGGTCGTCCGAGAACACCCGGTTCGGCGACTCCGGCAGGATGAGCGCCACCGAATCGGTCCGGTGCGTCACCAGCGACCGCGCGGCGGCATGCGGCACGTAGCCGAGCTCGTTCGCCGCCGCCTCCACGGCCTGCCGCAGGCCCTCGGCGACCGTGGTCTGCCCGTTGACGACCCGCGAGACCGTCGCACGCGACACCCCCGCCCGCTCGGCGACCTCCTCCAGCGTGGGTCGGCCGGTGCGGGGCCCCCGCACCGGCCCCCCGCCGGGCCCCGCCACCGCGCGCCGC
>NZ_JAPZVR010000024.1 GCF_027622855.1 Glycomyces algeriensis
CCGGGCGCCGACTCGATCGCGTCGATCGAGCTCGCCGAGGTCGCGCGGAACTTCTGCAACAAGCTGTGGAACGGCACCCGGTTCGCGCTCATGAGCGGCGCCACGGTGGAGGGCGACCTCCCCGCGGCTTTTCCCTTGTGCGCTCTCACTCGCCAGGCCTTGCCGCTGATGGTGGTTCCCGGCTTTCGGCTCAGGAGGGCGAAGGCGGAACGGTCGAACTCGCGGCCGAGGCTGCCCCATGTGGCAGCGCCCTTGTGGCGTTCGGCGATCTCGGCCACGATCTGGTGGGCGAGGCCGTCCGCGTCGCGGAAGCTCAGGCCCCCAGGCAGATTCAGCCGGAGCATGTACCGCTCGTTCTCCCACAGCTCCCCGAGGCTCTGCTCGCTTTAGGCGAGGTCGCCCTCGTAGAAGTCCCCGGGTGGGTCGGTCGTGTCCATCGCGGTCTCCCTTGCTCGGTGGACGTAGACTTTGAAGCGTGTGACATATACTATATCAGTAACTAAGGATTATCCAAGTTAGCTGAATCCAAACATATGATCGAGGTGTGCAGTCGATGTCGATTCCCAACGGACCCACGGCGCTCCGCCGCATCATCGGCGCGGAGCTCAAACGTCTCCGGCTGGCTGCGAGGAAGGCCCAGCATGAGGTAGCCGAACTCTCTGGCATCGCGCAGAACAGCCTGTCGCGCTACGAAAGCGGCGTCTCAGCGATGTCGAACCCGGTGGCGGAAAAGCTGCTCACGATCTACGGGGTCGACGAGGAGCAACAGGCGGAACTCCTCGATCTGGTGAAGCGATCCCGGAAGCGGCGCCCGAAAGGCGAGGCCAAGACGGCGGTCTGGGAACCCGTTGAGGACCTCATCGCATTGGAGCGCGACGCTTCAAAGATTCTGGAGGTCGCGATCCAGCCGATGCCAGGGCTCCTCCAGACCGAGGCGTATGCGCGCGCGATGCTAGGGCAGGGCAAGCTGGGGGCGGATGTCGTTGAGGACAATGTTCAAGCGCGCTTGGCTCGCGCGGCGGTCCTCGGAGGCGACAACCCGGTCGGCTATTGGGTAGTGATTCACGAAGCAGTACTTCGGTGCGCAGTCGGCGGCGCCGAGACGATGGCGGAGCAGTTGGCTCACATAGCTGAGCTCTCGAAGAGGCCGAACATCACGTTGCAGGTCTTGCCCGACAGCGCAGGCGCGCATTCGGCCAGCGCTGGTTCATTCATGCTGCTCCGATTTCCGATCGCACCCGAATACGGCGTCGTGTACATCGACTACTTCACCGGCGCCCTTTACCTCGATGAACCTGAGGAGGTCGCGCAGTATGATGACGCCTATCTGCACCTCATCAAGATGGCCTTGTCCGAGCAAGCCAGCTTGAGGTTCATCAAGAAGCTGTCGCAGGAGTTGTATTCATGACCGTCGTAGAGTTCGATGACCAGCACATCTGGCGCAAAACCGCGCGCTCGGCGAACCAGGGCGGCAACTGCGTCTGTGTCGCCGCCGATGGTGACCAGGCCGGCATCCGCGACTCCAAGGAAGGGCCGACCGGCCCCGCGATCTGGGTCGGCGCCGCCGACTGGGCCGCGCTCCGCGCCCACGCGACCCGCTAACGGCGTCGCTCACCTTCTTTAGCGCGCCAAGCGAAAGCCGCAGGGAGCCATCGGCTCCCCGCGGCTTTTCCGCGTCCTAGACGACCGTCAGCTCGATCGCCGCCAGCGCCGACTCATCGGCCACGGCGCGGATCTCGGCGATGCGGTCACCCTCGAACCGTACGGTGAAAAGCATGATGACCTTGCCGCGCGGGGCGAAGACGATCCCGGGTTCGCCGTCGATGAGCACCGGGCGGGCCAGCGCGGCCTGGCCGTTGAAGGCCTCGGCCACGGCGGTCGCGCCGGTCATGGCTGTCCTGGCGCTCAGGAGCCGGGCCGCGTCGTCGAGGCGCATCGTCACGTTCGGGTCCAGCAGCGACAGCAGCATCCCGAACTCGCCGTCCCGCGAGGCCTGGAGGAACGCGTCGACCGCCTGGAAGCGCCGCAGCCGATCACCGTCCACACTCGACTTTCCGTGCACCCGCCTGCGCGCTCGGCTCGCGAGGCGCTGCGTCGTCTCGGGGCTGCGCTCCACGATCGGGGCGATCTCCGCGAACGGCACCGCGAACATGTCGTGCAGCACGAACGCGAGCCGCTCGACGGGGGAGAGCGCGTCGAGGACCACGAGCATCGCCAGGCCCACCGCATCCGCGAGCTGCGCCTCCGCTTCCGGATCGACGCTGGGCCGCAGGCGCACCTGGGCCTCCTGGCCGTCGAGGGCGTCCTCGCGGCGGGCCTTGCGGGACCGCAGCATGTCCAGACACACCCGGCTCACCACGGTGGTGAGCCATCCGGCCGGGTTCTCGACCCCGGCGGTGTCCGCACGCGAGGCCTTGATCCAGGCCTCCTGGACGGCGTCCTCAGCCTCGCTCAGCGACCCCAGCATCCGGTAGGCGACCGCGCGGAGATGCGTCCGGTGGGCCTCGAAGGCCTCCGCCGTGAAAAATTCTTCAGCCATCCGTCTGGTTTCTCCATCGCGGTCCGTCAAGTAGGTGCAAGACCAATTCCGACACGGAGCGAGAAGGAAAGCAACCATGGGAGCCAACATGACGCAGCAGTCACAGACCTCAGTCCTCATCACCGGCGCCAACAAGGGCCTCGGCCTCGAAGCCGCCCGCCGCCTCGGCGCGCTGGGCTGGAAGGTCTTCCTCGGCTCGCGCGACGAGGCCCGCGGCCGCGACGCCGTCGCGAAGCTGCACGCCGACGGCGCGGACGCGGTCCTCGTCCCGCTCGACGTCACCTCGGACGAGTCGGTGGCCGCCGCTTTCGCGCTCGTCCGCGAGCACACCGCGACCCTCGACGTCCTCATCAACAACGCCGGCGCCCCGGGGCACTTCGTCGCCCCCGAACTCGCCACGGCCGACGAGCTCCACGGCGTCTACGACACCAACGTGTACGGCCCGGTCAGGGTCACGCACGCGTTCCTGCCGCTGCTCCAGGCCGCCGCGAACCCGCGCGTCATCATGGTGTCGAGCGGCGGCGGCTCGTTCGCCGTCATCACCGACCCGACCCAGCCCGTCGCGAGCATGCACGAACTCGCCTACAGCTCTTCGAAAGCCGCGCTGAACATGATCACCGTCCGGTACGCGCAGGCGCTCCCGGGCATCAAGTTCAACGTCGTCACCCCCGGCGAGGTCGCCAACCGCAAGTTCGCCGCCACCGACATGAACGGCCACCGCGGCCAACTCACCGTCACCGAGGGCACCGACCCGTTCATCGCCCTGGCCACCGCCGGGCCCGACGGCCCCACCGCGACCTTCACCGACCGCCTCGGCCCGGTCGCCTGGTTATCCGTGCAGAACGAAAGCCGCGGGGAGCATTCGCTCCCCGCGGCTTTTCCGTACGGCTGTCAGCTGACCTTGGCCGCTTCGAGCTCCCCCGTCTCGGAGAGCTCGCGGTCGATCTCCTCGAACAGCTCCTCGGCGGCGAACCAGGCCTTGGCGGCCTTGGATCGCAGCAGCAGGAGCGCCGCGGTGGGGAAGGACCCGCACACGACGAGCATCGCGGCGGCGCTGACGAAGAACGGGGCCTCGTCGGGGAACGTGGCGAAGTAGGCGCGGCCGAGGATCCAGAGGAACATCGCGCCCGGGACGATCGCGAGCGCCCACCAGGCGGCCTTGACCGCGTGGGCGCGGCGGCGGCCGAGGCGGGTGGCGATGAACGGCATCGAGACCGTGACGGCGACGCTGAGGAGGATCGTGACCAGCCGTTCGAGGTCGATGGACCCGATGACGTCGAGCATCGTGTCGTGGCTGGAGGAGGACCTCGTCGCGTCGAAGAGGAACCGCACGCCGATCGAGTAGAGCAGCACGATCGCGGCGAACTGGAGCCAGATGACCCCTTGCGCGGCGAGAACGGTCTTCGGCTTGGCAGAGGGCCCGTGGTGTCCGAGTCGCACTGCGCTCCCTTCTCGGCCGCGAACGCGCGCCGAAGGACTCCCCGGCGGGACTACGCAGTCCGCGCCGGACGGCTGAGCTGAAGGCACGGCTCGCGAGCTTCGCCGTGGCTGGGGGCGCCGCTTCCTGGGGAAAGCGACCTTTGAACGATAGCGAACCCCGTCCACCCGCGGGGACCCGGTGGGAGCCAGAACACGTTGCGTGCTCGCATCGGCGCGCCTTGACAGGCGTAATTCTGATAGCTACTGTCAAATGACAGTTACTTCCAGAATTGAGGCCCCATGGCTCCCGTCTCCGCCCGCCGCCGCTGGTGGGCCCTCCTCTCGCTCCTGTTCGGCCTGCTCGTCGTCGGACTCGACATCACGATCCTCAACGTCGCCCTGCCGACCCTCGCCGTCGACCTCGACGCCTCCAACGCCGAACTCCAGTGGATCGTCGACGCCTTCATCGTCGCGCTGGCCGCGCTGCTCCTGCCCGCGGGACTGCTGGGGGACCGGCTCGGCCGCAAGAAGGTCCTCCTCGCCGGCCTCGCGATCTTCGGCGCGGCCTGCGCCCTCGCCACCGCCGCCGACTCGGTGGGCGTGCTCATCGCCGCCCGCGCGCTCATGGGCGTCGGCGCGGCCGTGGTCATGCCCGTGTCGATCGCGGTAGTGCCCAGCATGTTCAGCGGTGCCGAGCGCACCCGCGCGGTCGCGCTCCTGACCGCGGGCATGGCCGTCGGACTCCCGCTCGGCCCGCTCCTGGGCGGCTGGCTGCTCGAGCACTACTGGTGGGGCTCGGTCTTCCTCATCAACCTGCCGCTCATCGTGATCGGCTTCTTCGCGATCGCGTTCCTGCTCCCCGAGTCCCACGATCGGAGCGCCCCGCGCCTCCAGCCGCTCGCGGCCCTCGCGTCGGTGCTCGGCCTGGGCGCGCTCGTCTACGGCGTCATTGAGGCGCCCGTGGAGGGCTGGCTCTCGCCGGCCACGCTGATCGGCGGCATCGGCGGGCTCGTCCTCATCGCGGCGTTCGTGGTCTCGCAGACCCGCTCGGCCGCGCCGATGGTCGACCTCGGGCTGTTCCGCGACCGGGCGTTCCTGTGGGGCTCGGCCATCGCCACGGCCTCCTCGATGCTCATGATGGGCGCGCTGTTCCTGGTGCCGCAGTACCTGCAGATCGTGCAGGGGCACAGCGCCTTCGGAACGGGGCTGCGGCTGCTCCCGATGATCGGCGGGCTCATGGTCGGCGGCCTCGGGGCCGAGCGGCTGGCCGCCCGGTTCGGCTACCGCTTCACGGTGATCGCCGGCCTGGTGCTCTCGGCGGCCGGATGCGCCGCCGCCACCGCGACCGGCCCGGACACCGGTTTCGGCTTCGTCGCGCTCTGGCTCGCGGTCCTCGGCGCGGGCTTCGGTATGTCCCTGGTCCCCGCGACGGACGCGGTCCTCGCCTCGCTCCCGCCCGACCGGGCGGCGATCGGCTCGGCCCTCATGCAGACCCTGCGCCAGACCGGCGGCGCGATCGGCGTGGCGGTCTTCGGGTCGATCGCGGCCAGTGTCTACCGTGCGGAACTCGACCTGCCGCCGCTCCCGGCCGAGGCCGAAAGTGCCGCCGAGGACTCCGTGGCCGGGGCCGCGGCGGTCGCCGAGACGCTCGGCTCGCCGGAGACCGCGCAGAGCGCGTTCGCGTCGTTCACGGACGGGATGGGCGCGGTGTTCCTGGTCTGCGCGGTCCTCGCCGTCGTCGTCGCGTGCGCGGCGGGCCCGAGGTTCCCGAAGCACCCGGGAGCGGAAGAGGCACAATCGCAGCATGAACCGTCCCGGGCTGCGTGAGCGCAAGAAGATCGAGACCCTGCACCGGTTGCAGGAGGAGGCCCTGCGGCTCTTCGACGAGCAGGGCTACGACGCGACGACGATCGAGCAGATCGCCGAGGCCGCGGGCGTCTCCCCCTCGACCTTCTACCGCTACTTCCCGGTGAAGGAGGACGTGGTCGTGCAGGACGAGTACGACCCGCTCATCGTCGACGTCTTCGAGAGCCAGCAGGAGGGGACCGCGCCGCTGGAGGCCCTGCGCGCGGTCCTCACCGCCCTGTTCAGGGAGTTCACGGACGAGGACATCGAGCGCGTGCGGCGCCGCGTGCGGATGATCTTCTCGGTCCCGGCCCTGCGCGCCCGCCAGGTCGGGCAGTCCGCGGCCACCGAGCGGCTCCTGGCGCAGATGGTCGCCCAGCGCACCGGCCGCTCCGCCGAAGAGCTGGAGGTCCGCCACTTCACCGCGCTCGTCGTCGCCTCCTGGACCGTGGCGATCAGCGCCTGGGCCGAGACCGACGGCACCAAGGACGACCTCGCCGCCAACCTCGACAAATGCCTCGCCCACCTCGAAGCGGGCGCCCCGCTCTAAGACCGATAGCATCCGCCGATGGAACGTGACCGCGAGAACTTCAGCGACCGGGAAGACGCGGAGGACATCATTGCCGCCCTCCGCAACCAGCGCGCTCGTGCCCAAGGCACGCAGCCGATCGAACATGAACGCGCGAAGCAGGTCCTTCGCGAGGCAGCGGCCAAGGCCGCAGCAAGCGCGCCGCTCAGAGCGGGTCGCGAGCGCACATCGGAGGAACTCGTCAGGCGCGCTCAGCGGCGGCCGCACCTCGACTATGCGGAGATGCGGGCCGAAGCGGATGCGTTCTTCGGGGAGGGCCGCCTCGGGGACGATGATCCCTGGGAGCGGGCCGGAACTGCCGGATTAGGCGTCGCGTTCGATCATGTAGTCGCAGATGTCGACCAGGGCCTTCTGGGCCGGGCCTTCGGGGAGGGACTTCGCGAGGCGGCGGGCCCGCTCCTGGTACTGCAAGAGCGTGGCGCGGGCCTGCTCCAGGGCCTTGGAGTTCCGCAGGAGTTCGAGGGCTTCGGGGAGGTCTTCCTCGGCGACCGGGCGCGCCACGAGTTCGCGCAGCCGGGCTTCCTTCGGGTCGTCGTCGGCGAGCGCGTAGATCACCGGGAGGGTCGGGACCCCTTCGAGGAGGTCGGTGCCCGGGGTCTTGCCCGAGGAGTCCGAGGCGATGTCGATGATGTCGTCCGCGATCTGGAACGCCACGCCGATGACCTCGCCGAACTCGGCGGCGGTCGCGATGGTCTCCTCCGAGGCGCCCGCGAACCAGGCGCCGAACTTCGCGCAGGTCGCGATGAGCGAGCCGGTCTTCTCGGACAGGATCTCGAGGTGCCATTCGACCGGGTCGATGCCCTCGGGCTGCGGCATGGTCTCGTTGATCTGGCCGCGCACGAGCCGCGCGAACGTCGCGGACTGCAGGCGCACGGCCTCGATGCCGAGGTCGGCCATCATCTGCGCGGCCTGGCTGAACAGGTAGTCGCCGGTGAGGATCGCGACCGAGTTGTCCCAGCGGGCGTTGGCGCTCGGGGCGCCGCGGCGCACGAGCGCCTCGTCCATGACGTCGTCGTGGTAGAGCGTCGCCAGGTGCGTGAGCTCGAGGGCGACGGCCGCGTCGAGGATGCCCGGCCGGGCCGGGTCGCCGAGGTGCGCGCACGCGAGGGTGAGCATGGGGCGGAAGCGCTTCCCGCCGGCGCGGATGAGGTGGGACCCGGACTGGCGCAGCAGCGGCTGGTCGGTGTCGACGGCTTTGAGCAGTCGTTCCTCGACGAGATCGAGCGAGGCTCGGATCTCTTCGGCGAAAGCCTCGTCGGAGAAGGTCAGCGCGGTCTGGGCGCGTCGGGTGGTCACCACAGCCACACCTTATCGCGTAACCGCCCTGGACTGATCGGCACGGGATCCGGTAGTCGCGCGCGCCGCAACGAGGAACGTCAATGCGCGCGGCGTTTGCCGACCATGCTGCCCGCCACGATGAACAGGGCCGACGCCGCCATGGCCGCGACCGCGGCCGACCAGCCCGCGCCCCAGCCGATGTGGTCGACGACGAGCCCGAAGCAGATCGGGCCCACGGCGCCTCCGAGGAAGATTCCCGTCTGCGTCACCGAGGTCGCCAGCGCCGGGGCGTCCGCGTACCGCTGGACCACGGCGTGGTTCATCAGCCCCGGCCAGGCCCAGCCGAGGCCGTACGCGGCGGCGGTGCCGATCGGCAGCAGCCACGGCAGCCCGAAGAGGTAGGTGGCGACGCCCGCGGCCCCGGCGGTGAGCATGAGGGCGATGATCTGGAACTCGCCGCCTTTGCGCACGTCGGCGAGGGCGCCGAAGCCGGTGCGGCCGATGACGCCCGCGATGCCGCCGACCATGAGGACCAGTCCCGCGTAGGTCTCGGAGCCGCCGGAGTCGACGGTGAAGGTGGTGATGAACGAGCCGATGGGGGTGGCGGCGAGCGCGCCGAGGAAGGTCGCGACGGCGAACAGCAGCAGCTGCAGGTCGAAGGAGCGGGCGCTCTTGTTCTTGGGCCGCACGGGGGGCCGTCCGAGTCCGGCGAGCGGGACGAGCGCGAGGAGTACGAGGCCTGCGCCGATGACGAACGCCCACCGCCAGCCGAGGGTGAGCGCGACGAGGGGGACGCTGAGTCCGCCGAGCATGGTGCACAGCGGCACCGAGGCCTGCTTGGCGCCGAAGAGGAGTCCGCGGCGGCCCTGCGGTGCCCATTCGCTGAGGACGGTGTTGGAGGCGAGCTGCCCGAGGCCGTTCGCGGGCGCGCAGAGCACCATGAAGACGGTGAGCACGATGGGGTCGTGGGCGAAGGCGGCGACGCCGAGGAGCCCGGCGGCGGACATCGCGATGGCGGAGCGGGCGGTCACGAGCGCGCCGAAGCGGTCGACGAGCCGCCCGGAGGGCATGGTGGTGGCCGCGGTGACGGTGAAGTAGATGCCGGTGATCCAGCCGATCGCGCTGAGGCCCATGCCGAGTTCGCCGGCGATCTGCACGGCGAGGCCGCCGAAGAGGAAGAGCGGGAGGACGGCGGCGACCTGGACGGTCATGGCGGCGGTGACGGTGGTGGCGGTCCGGGGCGGGGAGTCCCGGGGTCGGAGGCCCCGTTGGAAGCGGAGCCGGGAGCGTGTGGAGGTGGACACGACGGCAACCGTACTCCGCTTATCTGATAACCGGATCGGTGCGCACAACGCCCGATCGTGAAGGTGCGTCCCCCGTGAGCGTGATCCTTCGTGACGCTGTCTTGACTCCGGCACACAGCGTGTGCGACTGTTGCGTCTGTACGACAGCGCTGCCTAACGACAGTGGACTTCGGCCCCGCGGGCCGCCCGTCACCTGTGGTTTTCCGTCGGAACCGCCGTATCCGCTTCTCTCCCAGGAACATTGGGGCAAACGAAACGCGGCGGCCCTGGTGGGAGGGAGCCGCCGCGTTTCGGTTATTCGAATTGTTCCGCGGCGGCGACGAGGAAGTTTGGTGGGGACTCGACGCCGCCGCCGCGGTTTGTCCGCGACCGGCGTGAGCCGGACCGCGAACGGTGCTGACAGTTAGATACTGCCCTGTATGCGACTGTGACGCAACCGGCTGTTGTTTATATAGTTAGATATGGCCGGTCCGACCGGCGCCGCACCCGGCGCCGATAGTCGGACAACTGGTGCAAATTGGAGCGGCGGCATGGTGGAGCAGCGGCGACCAGGGGATGAACCGCAGAGCGGTGTCCCGAACTACTCGAGCGCGCCCCGGCAGCGGGCGGCCAGAAGCCGGCCCGCGCCCCCGGATCACAAGCCCGCCAAGGGCGCCTCGGCGGCGAGCGCCTTCCCGAGCGCGCAGAGCGAGCCGACCAAGATGATCCAGAGCGTCCAGCGGGCGCTGCGCATCATGGAGCTCGTGGGCCGCCACGCCGAGGGCGTCACCGCCCCGCGCATCGCCTTCGAGTGCGGCCTCAACCGGGCCACCGCCTACAACCTGCTGCGCACGCTGGTCTACGAGAACTACCTGCGCCGCCACGAGAACGGCCGCTACACGCTCGGCCTCGAGGTCTCCGACCGCTACTCCGAGCTCACCCGCGCGATCGCCGGCCCGAGCACCTGCGGCGAGTTCATGCGCCGCATGTCGACCGAGACCGGGTACTCGACCTTCATCGCCCGCTTCGTGGAGGGCCGCCCGGCCGTCACGGACGTGATCGAGGGCCACCGCAGCCCGCACGTGGAGGAGCTCATCGTCGGCTTCGACGACGGCGCGCACGCCACCGCGCTCGGCAAGGCTCTCCTCGCCACCCTCCAGCCGCACGACCGCGCCCGGTTCCTGAAGTCGGCCGGGATGCGCCCGTTCACGCGCCGCACTCTGATCGAGCCGGACGCCCTCGAATACGACCTCGCGGTCTACGGCGAGTCCGGGGTGTACGCCGAGATGGGCCAGTTCCGCGAAGGCGTCGGCTGCGCGGGTGTCGTGGTGCGCGAAGGGGTGACGCCCGGCGAGCGGATCGTCTTCGCCGTCGCGCTCCCGCTGGAGGAGATCCGGTCCTCTTGGCCGGAGCTCACGCAGCGCCTGCGCGACGCCGCCCTCGAACTCGAACCGCTGCTTTAGCGGGGCAACCCGGCCGCGCGGGGCACGCGTACTCAGGGAGCCGAAGTCGCTTCGGCTCCACCTGAGAGGAACGCGATGCAACGCAAGACCCGGGTCGTTGGCGCCTTCGTCGCCGCACTGGCCCTGGCGGCCGCCGCCGCCTGCTCCGACGACGCGAACGGCGGCGAGGACGGCGCGCCCGAGGGCGCGGGCGAGACGTTCGAGGCGCCGCGGCTCATCGACATGGTCAACGAGAGCAACCGGCTCCTGTTCGAACTGGAGTCCGCGGAGTCCCGGATCGTCAAGGGCTGCCTGGAAGAGGACGGTTTCACGGTCCACGACGAGCTCTTCTTCGTCTCCGGCGAGTTCGAGCCGGAGGACGAGCTGGTCAGGGCCGACGAATGGGGCAGCTGGCTGCCGTCGGTCGAGGAGGCCTCGCAGTACGGCTTCGGCTCGTGGCGGTTCGACCCGGAGGCCGATCCCGACGAGGTCGAGGCGTACATGGCGCACAAGGGCTTCGAGGTCGACAGCGAGGCGATGGGCGGGCCCGAGGGCGGCGGGACCGGCGGGACCGAGAGCGAGTTCGCCGCGCTCGACCCCCGGGAGCAGTTCGACTGGTACACCGCCTATCAGGGAGAGGCCGCCGCGCTGGACGAGTACGGCTACCTGATCGGCGAGGAGGGCACTGAGCCCGAGGCCAGCGAGGACGAGGTCTACACCGGCGACGAGTTCTCGTACATGCAGCCCGAACCGGGCGGCTGCCTGCGCGAGATGATCGACGCGCTCTACGACGACCTGCGGCTGGTCGAGGACCCCGAGGGCGGCAAGAGCCGCGGCGCGTACTGGTACTACCGCCCGGACAACCCCATGGACGACGGCGAGGCCCTGGAAGCCTCGCAGGTCTTGTTCCACGAGGGGATCGCCGCCGTCCAGAACGAGCTCGTCGACTGCCTCGCCGAGCACGACCGCCACGGCTGGGAGTTCGGCGAGGAGTCGTCCCTGCCGGTCACCGACTACTTCTTCGAGCTGTACGAAGGCGAGGGCTCCGTCGTGGGCGACCACCCGGACCTGCCCGACGACGCCCCCGACGACTACGAGGGCAAGAAGGCCTTCGAGATCGCGTTCGCCGTGGACCTCGCCGAATGCGGCGACGAGACCGGCTACCGCGAGACCGCCGAGGAAGCCTGGGTCGCCTCCCAGGAGTCGTTCTACGTCTCGATCGAGACCGCGACGTACGCCTGGCAGGAGGAGGTCAAGGCGATCCTGGCCGAGGCCCAGGAAGTGCTCGAAAGCTAAGCGGCGCAACAGAAAGCGGGCCGGACCCCCCTCGGGGTCCGGCCCGCTACTGCGTGCGCAGTGCCGCCTCTGGGAGGATCATCCTTCGTAGTGGTACCGGCATTGGGCTATGTGAACGGCGCCTTCTTCGACCTTGTAGATGAGTCGGTGCTCTTGAGTGATCCGGCGGGACCAGAGGCCGTGGAAGCCGTGTCGGAGCGGTTCGGGCTTGCCGATTCCCTCATTGCCGTTGCGTTGAATGTCCTTGATCAGCGTGTTGATACGTTTGACGATCTTGCGGTCCTGATCCTGCCAGTACAAGTAATCGTCCCAGGCCCCCGCAGCCCAAGTCACTTTCACTCGGCGAGGTCCCGCTCGGTCCCCTGGCCGCTCTCAAGGCTCTCGATGGCGGCGAGCAGGCGGCGGGCATTCGCCGGGCTCTTCATCAGGTAGGCAGTCTCAAGCAGTGATTTGTAGTCGTCGAGCGCGACGATCACCACTGGGGCGTGCCCACCGCCGGTCACGACCACCTCTTCGCGGTCATCGATGACAGAGGCGAGCGTTTCCGCATACTCGGCCTGCGCTTGGGAGAAGGAAATTGTCTTCATACTCACCCCCTCATCTTGTCTCGAAAGTGTACTTCCCGTGGGATTGACCCGCCTGCGTTTCTAGGATGGCTAGAGCACGGTCCAGGTGTCGCCGGAATGCAGGAGGCGGTCGAGGGCCTCGGTGCGGTCGACGCCCGCGGCGGCCTCGTCGACCTGGGTGCGCACCTGGGTGTCGTACGTGGGCCGCTTGACGTTGCGGAACACGCCGATCGGGGTGTGGTCCAGGGCGATGCCCGACAGGCGCGACAGCGCGAACGCGTACGCCGGGTCGTCGACGTCGGCCTTGTGCACGACCACGTCGGCCTCGTCGACTTCAGCGGCGTCCTTGACCTGGAGTCCGTAACCGGACTGCACGACGACCTTGTCGCCGAAGCGGATCGGCTCGCCGTCCTGGAGCCGGATGATCGACTCGTCGCGGGTCTCGGGGTTCTTCAGGACCTCGAACGCGCCGTCGTTGAAGATCGGGCAGTTCTGGTAGATCTCGACGAACGCGCTGCCCTCGTGCTCGGCCGCGGCCCGCAGGACTTCCTGCAGGTGCGCGCGGTCGGAGTCGAGGGTGCGGGCCACGAACGTGGCCTCGGAGCCCAGCGCCAGCGACAAGGGGTTGAACGGCGCGTCGACCGAGCCCATCGGGCTCGACTTGGTGAGCGTGCCCGGCCCGGAGGTGGGGGAGTACTGGCCCTTGGTGAGGCCGTAGATCCGGTTGTTGAACAGCAGGATCTTCAGGTTCACGTTGCGGCGCAGCGCGTGGATGAGGTGGTTGCCGCCGATCGACAGCGCGTCGCCGTCGCCGGTGACGACCCACACCGACAGGTCCGGGCGGGAGACCGCCAGGCCCGTGGCGATGGCCGGGGCGCGGCCGTGGATCGAGTGCAGGCCGTACGTGTTGAGGTAGTACGGGAACCGCGAGGAGCAGCCGATGCCGGAGATGAACGCGATCTTCTCGCGCTCGAGGCCCAGCTCGGGCAGGAAGGACTGGACGGCGGCCAGGATGGCGTAGTCGCCGCAGCCGGGGCACCAGCGCACCTCCTGGCTCGACTTGAAGTCCTTGGCCTTCAGCTTGGGGGCGTCGAGCTTGACGTCAGCCATTCTTGATGACCTCCTCGATGGCGTCCTGGAGTTCGTTGGAGGTGAACGGGAGGCCGCGCACCTTGTTGTAGCCGACCACGTTCGTGCCGGGGAAGTTGCCGCGCAGCAGGAGCGCGAGCTGCCCGAGGTTCATCTCGGGGACCACGACCCGGTCGTAGCGGGCGAGGACCTCGGCGGTGTTCTTCGGCATCGGGTTGAGGAACCGCAGGTGCGCGCGGGCGACGGAGACGCCCTTGTCGCGCAGGCCCCGCACAGCCGCGCCGATGGGGCCCCACGTGGAGCCCCACCCGAGGACGAGCACGTCGGCGTCGCCGGCCGGGTCGTCCACTTCCAGGTCCGGCACGTCGATCCGGGCGATCTTCGCCGCGCGGGTGCGCACCATGTGGTCGTGGTTCTCGGGGTCGTACGAGATGTCGCCGGTCTTGTCGGCCTTCTCGATGCCGCCGATGCGGTGCTGGAGGCCGGGCGTGCCCGGGACCGCCCACGGGCGGGCCAGGGTGTCGAAGTCGCGCAGGTACGGCAGGAACACCGGCTCGCCGGCCTTGTCCACGCCGTTCGTCTCGGTCGCGAACTCGACGGAGATGTCGGGGATGTCGGTGAGCTCGGGCAGGCGCCACGGCTCGGCGCCGTTGGCGATGTAGCCGTCCGAGAGGACCATGACCGGGGTCCGGTAGGTCAGCGCCATGCGCGCCGCGTGGAGCATGATGTCGAAGCAGTCCGAAGGGGACTGCGGGGCGAGGACCGCGATCGGGGCCTCGCCGTGGCGGCCGAACATGGCCATCATGAGGTCGGCCTGCTCGGTCTTGGTCGGCAGACCGGTCGAGGGACCGGCGCGCTGCACGTCGACGACCAGGAGCGGCAGCTCCAGCGAGACGGCGAGCGAGATGGTCTCCGACTTCAGCGCGATGCCCGGGCCCGAGGAGGTGGTGACGCCGAGCGCCCCGCCCCACGAAGCGCCCAGGGCCGCACCGACGGCGGCGATCTCGTCCTCGGCCTGCACGGTGGTCACGCCGAAGCGCTTGTGCTTGGAGAGCTCGTGCAGGATGTCGCTGGCCGGGGTGATCGGGTACGCGCCCAGGAACACCGGGAGGCCCGACGCGACGCCCGCGGCGGTGATGCCCCAGGCCAGGGCCTGGTTGCCGGTGATGTTCCGGTAGGTGCCCGACTTGAGCTTCGCCGGCGGGATCTCGAAGCGAACGGCGAACGCCTCGGTGGTGTCGCCGTAGTTCCAGCCGGCCCGCAGTGCGGCGATGTTCGCCTCGGCGATGGTCGGCTTGGCCTTGAACTTGCCGCGCAGGAACTCCTCGGTGGCCTCGGTCGGACGCGAGTACATCCACGAGACGAGGCCGAGCGCGAACATGTTCTTCGAGCGCTCGGCGTCCTTCTTCGAGACCTCGTGCTCGGCGAGCGCGCCGATCGTCAAGGTCGCGAGGGCGACGGCGTGCACCTGGTAGTCGTCGAGCGAGCCGTCTTCGAGCGGGTTCGCGTCGTAGCCGACCTTGGTGAGGTTGCGCTTGGTGAACTCGTCGGTGTTGACGACGATGGTGCCGCCCGGCTTGAGGTCGCTCAGGTTCGCCTTGAGCGCCGCGGGGTTCATCGCGATGAGCACCTCGGGCTGGTCGCCCGGGGTGAGGATGTCGGTGTCCGCGAAGTGGATCTGGAAGCTCGACACGCCGGGGAGTGTGCCTGCGGGAGCCCGGATCTCGGCGGGGTAGTTAGGGAGCGTCGACAGGTCGTTGCCGAGCTTGGCGGTCTCCGCAGTGAAGCGGTCACCAGTGAGCTGCATCCCGTCGCCGGAGTCCCCTGCGAAGCGGATGACGACCCGGTCGAGCTGCCGGACGGTATTCACCTAGTTCTCCTCATGCGGGTTCTGGGGCACGCAAGGACTGCGGCGTTCGGTGTTCGGGGAGCGGGGCTCCGCCGTGTCTGCTACTTGCGATGCTACGCGGGCGTCACCTCGCGATGCCAACCCTGCGACGCGGGCGCGATGTAGGCGACACCACTTTCGGCGATCCGGCTCACATGATGAGACGATGCGAGGTGCGCAGTGACCTGGACCTCTTGTTTCGGCTCTCCCGGAACACTGTTCAATGCGCCGAAGCGTCCCGGATTCTGGACGCGAGCCGCGCTCGCGGACACGCCGGAGTCGTGTTTCCGACGGTCCGGCCGAGCCCGGCCGGCCTCCTATCAGGACCCGCTGGAGGCCGTCGCGGCGGCGCTCTCGTCGGCGGTCGGCGTCTCGTTCGGCGGTGTGCTCGGCGAGCTCTCGGACGGCGTCGGCGTCGCGGGCGGGTCGTCGGCGACCGGGGCGAAGGCCTCGGTCTCGGCGTTCCACGCGTACTGGAACGAGCCGGTCTGGTCCGGGAAGCCCGGGTTCACGGCGTCGACGGTGACCACGCCGTCCTCGATCGCGGTGATCGCGACGGTGGCGGTGGGCGCCTTCGGCTCCCACACCCAGCCGAGCTGCTCGAGCGAGGTGCCGTTTTCGTTCCACGCGAACGCGGCCACGCCGGCGGTGGTCGACGCTTCAGCGCCTTCGGAGCGGCATTCGAGCACGGCCGCGACGTCGTCGACGCCGTCGCCGTTCACGTCGCCGAGCACCGGCCCGACGCCCGCTTCGGCGTCGAACGCGATCGCCCAGGGCGTCTCGTCGGTGAAGGTCCAGTCCTCAACGTTCAAGCCGAGGGAGACGTCGGCGCAGGGCTCGCCGTACGCGCCCGGGTCGGTGATGACCAGGGTGGTCTCGGCCGGGATCTCGATCTCCTCGGTCGGCTCCTCGCCGCCGGAGGAGTGCGGGCTCGCCGGGTCGCCGATGCTGAAGCTCGGCGTCTCGTCCGAAGTGGCGGCCTCGACCGAGGTGCTCTCGTTGCCCGAGGGCTCGGGGCCGAACGCGATCGGGCCGATCGTCTGGGCCACGGCGAAGCCGCCCGCGGTGACCGCAGTGCAGGCGCCGGCGATCGCGGCCAGGGACACGAGCCGGCGGCGGCGCTTCGCGGCCGGGGCGCGGCCGAGCAGTTCGTTGACCGGCGGCGCCGGGAACTGCGCGGCGGCGTCCGCCTTGAAGCTCGCGAAGGCCGCTGCGACCTTGTCGTCATCAGGTTCGAAGGTCATGAGCGGTCCTCCTTCACGGGAGCTCGGCGGGTCGTGGCGCGGGGCGTCCGCTGCGAGCCGGGGAGGGCGCGCTTGATGCGGATCGGCATGGTGTCCGGGTCGCCCTCGGGGGTCTTCGCGGCCTTGGCGGCCTTCGCGGGCCGCGGGTCGGCCGCGGTGTCGGTGAGCAGCGCGGCGAGTTCCTTGCGGCCGCGGTGCAGCCACGACTTCACGGTGCCCTCTTTCGCACCGGTCGCCGCGGCGATCGCGTTCACCGTCATGTCCGCCATGTAGTGCATGACGAGCGCCTGGCGGCGCTTGGCCGGGACCTGCTTCAGCGCGGCGACGAGCGCGACGTGGTCGGGGCTCGCGGCCGGGGCCATCTCCGGCGCGGAGGACTTCTGGAGGAACTTGCGGGCCACCTGGTTGCGGCGGTGGCGGCTCGTGGCGAGGTTCCACGCGACGCGGCGGACCCACGCGACCGGCTCCTCGTAACCGCCGACCTTGTCCCAGCGCTGCCATGCGCGCAGGAACGCCTCCTGGACGAGGTCCTGGGCTTCGGTGGCGTCGCCGAGGTAGGCGCAGACCTGGGCCGCGAGCTCCGAGAAATGCTTCTCGTAGAGGTCGGTGAACTCCGCCTCCGTTCGCACATCCGCTCCAGCGCAGGTAGGTGGGACAAGGGAATCTTCCGGGTCATCGCGTTCGTGCCCGGCGGCAACCATTGTCGCGTTCGGGAAGGGGGAGACGCGAGGCGGGGTCGTTATGTCGACAATCCTCTCAGCGGCTACCGGACCGTCCAAGCCGTCGAAGGCGCCGCCGAGGACCACGGGCCGGTCGAGCAGCATCGTGGCGGACTCGGCGTCGACTCGGAGCAGCGTCGGTGCGCCGGCGGCGGTCATGTGCGGTGATCCCATTCCTGTTGCCTGTGCGTTCGCGCCCCCATTAGCAGGGGTTCGCGGCGTTCGGGTGAATCCTCTTCGTACAACAACACGCAGGGGCGTGCCGGGCGGTTGCGCCCGGTGCGCCGAAGTTCCCCGGAATCGGCTCGAATCGCGCCCGATTCGCCCGCGCACGGGTATCGCCCGGCGCTGTGCGCCGCTATGGTGTCGTTATGCACACGACCCGGTTGAGCGATTACGCCGTATTCGGGGTGCTCCTGCTCGCCGGGTTCGCGTTCGTCGCCGCCGCGATGACCGCCAACCGGCTCCTCAGGCCGAGTGCGCCTTCCAAGGCGAAGGGCCAGACCTACGAGTGCGGGGTCGATCCCGTGGGCAAGGACTGGGCGCAGGTCCAGATCCGCTACTACGTCTACGCGTTCCTGTTCGTGCTCTTCGCGGTCGAAGCGGTGTTCCTCTTCCCGTGGGCCGCGGTGTTCCGGGCCTTCGGGCCTGCGGCGGCGGTCGAGATGGGCGTCTTCGTGGGCGTACTCGCGCTCGGCCTCGCCTACGCCTGGCGGAAAGAGGTCCTGCGATGGCGGTGAGACTCCCGTTCCCTTCGCGCCCAACGGAAACGAACATCCTCGGCGAGCCGATCCGCTACGTCCTGAACTGGGGCCGGCGCTATTCCCTGTGGGTCTTCAACTTCGGACTCGCCTGCTGCGCGATCGAATTCATCGCCGCCTCGATGAGCCGCCACGACTTCATGCGCCTCGGGGTGATCCCCTTCGCGCACTCGCCGCGCCAGGCGGACCTCATGGTCGTCTCCGGCACGGTCACGGACAAGATGGCACCGGCGATCAAGCGCCTCTACGAGCAGATGCCCGAGCCGAAGTACGTGATCTCCTTCGGCGCCTGCTCCAATTCCGGCGGGCCCTACTGGGACTCGTACTGCGTCACCAAAGGGGTCGACCAGATCATCCCCGTCGACGTCTACATCCCCGGCTGCCCGCCGCGCCCCGAGGCCCTGCTCTACGGCATCGGCCAACTCCAGAAGCAGATCGCCGCCGAGCCGCTGCGGCGCACGCCGAGCACGCGCCCGCTCCTGAGGAGGCCCGAGTGAACCCTATAGGATATATCCTATTTCCTATAGGATCTGGCCCGAGGGGGCGGTATGCCTGACTTCTGGGAGGACCGCGTCCGCACCGCGCTGGGTGCATTCAGGGACGGCACTGACGACCTGGGCTTCGACGGCCCGCGCGTCGTCGTGGACGTCGACCCCAAGGACTGGCACGAGGCCGTGCGCGCTTGCCGCGACGAGGTCGGCTGCGACTTCTTCGACTGGCTCTCCGCCGTCGACGAGGGCCCGGCCGCACCCGCGACCGAGGACGGTCCGCCCGGCCCGATCCGCTTCCGCATCATCGCCCACCTCTGGTCCGTGAGCGAGCGGCGCGGCGTGCTCCTGCGCGCCCTCCTCACCGAAGGCGCCGTCGGCTCCGTCGTCGACCTCTACCTCGGCGCGGACTGGCACGAGCGCGAGACCCACGAGATGTTCGGCGTCGACTTCCCCGGCCACCCCGACCTCCAGCCGCTCCTCCTCGCCCCCGAGTTCGAGGGCCACCCGCTCCGCAAGGACTTCATCCTCGCCTCCCGCGTCGTCAAACCCTGGCCGGGAGCCAAGGAGCCCGGCGAAGGGCACGGCACCGTCCGCAAGCGCGCCCCCAAGCGCCCGCCCGGCGTTCCGGAGGACTGGATCCAACCGGTCGACGGCCCGAACGGCGCGCCCGGCGCGACCACCACACCGGTTGACCCTTCCGGCTCCACCGCACCGGCCGACGTCCCCGACCCCGGGCCCGCAGACGCCCCGAAAGCCACCCCGGACCCCCGCCTGAGGCGTCCCGATGCTTCTTGAGATCGCGGTCAAGCTCGCCGCCGTGCTCGCCGCGTTCCTCGTGCTGCCCTTGGTAGTCGGCCAGACCGAGCACAAGCTCATGGCCCACATGCAGGGCCGCCTCGGCCCGATGCACGCCGGCGGCTTCCACGGCTGGGCCCAGCTCATCGCCGACGGCGTCAAGTTCGCCCAGAAGGAAGACCTCGTCCCCGACGACGCCGACAAGCCCGTCTTCAAGCTCGCGCCCGCCGTCGCGCTCCTGCCTTATCTCCTGGTCATCCTCTTCATCCCGCTCGGCCCCGGCGACCTCGTCGGATCGAGCCTCGACATGGGCCTGTTCATCGTCGTCGCCCTCGTCGGCGTCGGCGTCCTCGCGGTCCTCATGGCCGGCTGGTCCTCCGCGAACAAGTACACGCTCATCGGCGCCCTGCGCGGCGCCGCGCAGCTCATGGCCTACGAACTGCCGCTCGTGCTCGCCGCCGCCTCCGTCGCCATCGCGGCCGGGACCCTCAGCCTCCCCCAGATCGTGGAGGCCTGGAACCCCTGGTGGCTGCTGTGGCAGGCCCCCGCCGCGCTCGTGTTCTTCACCGCCGGGCTCGCCGAGATCCGCCGCCCGCCGTTCGACGCGCCCGTCGCCGACTCCGAACTCGTCTTCGGCTACCTCACCGAGTACGCCGGACTGCGCTTCGCGCTCCTGCTCCTCGCCGAGTACGTGGGCATCGTCGTCATCTCGGCCCTCACCGCCGTGCTCTTCCTGGGCGGCTGGAAGGGCCCCGGCCCCGAATCGCTGGGCTGGCTCTGGACGCTCCTGAAGACCGGCGCGCTGGCGGCAGTCGTCATCTGGCTCCGCGTGGCCTGGCCGCGCCTGCGCGTCGACCAGATCCAGGCCCTCTGCTGGAAGGCCCTGGTGCCGATCGCGCTGGCGCAGCTCGTCCTGACCACATCCGTCGCACTGGTCCTCTGAGTAACATACGTCCCTTTAGGAACTATTCAAACCGCCGCAACCGTTTGGCGAACTTCGCGCGTATTCCTGAGCATGGAACCAGGTCGAGACGCAACCGAGACCGAAGATCCCGGCCGCACGATCATCTTGCGGCCCTTCAGGAGACGGCCCAGAACCGAGGCCGGCCCCCCAGCGGACCGGCCGCCGGGCGCCAAGCCGAAGCACCGCCGCAAGAAGCGCAAGATCGCCGCGCTCGGCCTCGCGGCCCTCGTCCTCGGCACCACCGTCACCGTGACCGGCTCGGTCTTCTACGCCAATGTGGACCTGCCTGAGGACCTCGACGACGCCCTCAGCCAGGGCTCCACCGTCTACTACAGCGACGGCACGACCGTGATGGGCGAGCTAGCCGCCGAGCGGCGCGCCTCCGTCGACCTCGACGCGATCGCCGACGACGTGGAGCACGCCGTGGTCGCCGCCGAGGACGCCAACTTCTACGAGCACCCCGGCGTGGACGCCAAAGGGGTGCTCCGCGCGATCGTCAACAACGTCAAGGGCGGCGACAAGCAGGGCGCCTCCACCCTCACCCAGCAGTACGTGGGCCTGGTGGCCGACATCCGCGGCGACGGCTCCTACCTCCGCAAGGCCCGCGAGGCGGCCATGGCGATGAAGATGGAGGACGAGTTCACCAAGGACGAGATCCTCAACCACTACCTCAACATCGTCTACTTCGGGCGCGGCGCGTACGGGGTCGAGGCCGCCGCGCAGGCCTTCTTCGGCACCTCGGCCGCCGACCTCTCGACGTCCCAGTCCGCGCTCCTGGTCGCGCAGATCAAGTCCCCGGACGGCCCCTTCGACCCGCGCGACCCCTACGGCAAGGGCGGCGACATCGAGGCCGCGAACGAGCGCTGGGCGTACGTGCTCGACCAGATGGTCGTCACCGGCGACCTCGAGCAGGTCAAGCGCGACGCGATCGTGGACCTCCCCGAGACCCTCGACCCGACGGACGATCCCGAAGGGCTCGGCCCGGAAGGGTTCATCACCAACGGCTACGTGCTCCAGGAGCTCGCCGACGCCGGGATCGGCACCGACGAGGTGCTGCGCGGCGGGTTCGACATCGTCACCACCATCGACGCCGACCTCCAGGAGCTCGCCGTCGAGCAGACCGGCATCCGCGAGGTCGGGGCCGAGAACGAGCACATGGCCGCCGCGCTCAGCGCCGTCGAACCGGGCACCGGTCGCGTGCTCGCCTACTACGGCGGCGAGAACGGCGCCGGCCTGGACCTCGCCGCCGACGTCGGCCACCGGCCCGGCACCGCCTTCAACACCCTCGTCTACGCCGCCGCCGTCGACATGGGCGTGGACGTCTGGTCGGCCGACCTCGACGGCTCCTCGCCGCGGCAGTTCGCGACCTACCTCGACGCCGAGGGCGAACCGATGGACCTGGTGAACATCGGCGGCGCCCAGGACCACGAGGTCAGCCTCCTCGACGCGGTCACCCAGAAGCTCGACACGCCGGTGTACGAGGTCGCCGAGTCGATCGGCGGGGACGCCATCGCGCGGACCGCCGCCGCGCTCGGCATCGAGCAGATGTGGGACCCGCACGACCTCGACGAGCACGGGGTGGCCGCCGCGATCGACCCCGCGGCGGACACGGGATTCCAGCCGGACCTCGGCATCGGCGCCTACCCGGTCACGACCCTCGACATGGCCGTGGCGCACGCGGCGATCGTGAGCGACGGCGAGGTCGCCGAGCCCTACTTCGTGGAGGTCGTCAACGGCCCCGAAGGCTCGCTCTACGAGGTCGAGCCGACCGTCGTCCAGGCCGACCCGGTGCCGGCCTCCGAGGCCCAGCTCCCGCTGTTCCTGAACGGCGCCGAGCTCGGCGACTACGAGGTCGGCGTGAACGCCTCCGCCACCTGGCACACCGGCTTCGCCCCGGGCCTGGTGCTCGCGGTCTGGGCCGGGGACGAGACGAAGGAGGGCGACGGCAGCTCGCACGAGGGCACGATCGCCGAGCGCATCTGGTGGCAGGTGATGGACGGCCGCTCGGACGAGTACCGCGGGGGCACCGAACGCGACCTGTTCGGCCCCGCCCAGGAGGAGGAGGAGGCCAAGCGTGAGGCTGAGGCGGACCCGCCGGTCCTCGATGAGGAGCCCGGAGCCGGGGCGACAGCCGAAGAGGGCGAGGGCTTGACGGAAGACGGGACGGACGCCGAGGAGGCCGCCCCGACGACCGACGGCGCCTCGGACGAGCGATCCGCGGCCCCGAGCGAGGAGGCCACCGAGTCCTGGTGGTTCGGGGACGGCGACGAGTAGGGGACCCGCGAAGACACCGCTGCCCGGTCGCGAATGCGACCGGGCAGCGGTGGAAGTATCGGCTGTGTGCCGCTCAGGCGGCCTTGGCGGCGCTCTTGGAGTCCGACTTGGCGGCCGGGGCGGCCTTGGTCTCGGACTTCTTCTCCGACTTGCCCTCGCCCGGCTTCGACCCGTTCTTGGAGCCGTTCGAGCTCAGGGAGCTGGAGTCGGTCGACCTGGAGTCGGTGCGGTAGAAACCGCTGCCCTTGAAGGTGACGCCGACGTTCCCGAAGACCTTGCGCAGTGCGCCCTTGGCCTCGCAGTTCGGGCAGTCGCTGAGGCGCGCTTCGGAGAACGACTGGTGTTTGTCGAACTCGAAACCGCACTCCTTGCAGCGGTATTCGTAGACAGGCACGTCCTAGACCTCCAGCACTCAACACAGATCTCGATCGACATTAGCAGTCAACGCCGAAGAGTGCTAATCCCATCCCGGGTCGCCGGACAGGTCACAGGACCGTTCGCGAGCGTGCCGGCGGTGGACCGGACCGGCCGGGACCCGGGGTGTGGCCTATCTCAAGGAGGTGAACCCCCGGGCCGGGGTGATCACGCCCGTCACCGGCCGGTCGTGGGGCTCGGCCGGGACCATGAAGCCGAACTCGCCGTCGCGCAGGAGCGCCACCACCGGCACGTCCGGACCGACCCGGGCGAGCGCCCGATCGTACGAACCGCCGCCCCGACCGAGCCGCATCCCATCATCCGAGACGGCGAGGCCGGGAACTATGACGGCCGCGGCCTGCTGGATCGCCTCCGGTCCGAGCACCGCTCCGCCCGGGTTCGGGCCGTCCCCGTCCTTCGAGTTCTGGTCCGGATCCTCTTGCCCCCCAGGGCCTCCGGCCTCGCGCCAGGCGAGGTCCTTGTCGGGCAGGAGCACCGGTTCGAGGACCTTGTAGACCACCGCGAGGCGTTCGGGCAGTTCGGGTTCGAGCGCCGCGCCCGGTTCCGAGCCGAACGGCCGGTAGGCGGCCACGACGGCGCCTTCGTCCACGACCTCGATCAGGAAGTCCCGCAAGGCCTTCCATGTCGCCAGATCGGCGTATCCGCGCTGCTCTCCGGGCAGTGCGTTGCGGGCCTCGAGCAGCTGCCGGCGCGCTGCGGTCTTCGCCTCTTGCATGCCGTTTCCTTCCTTCAGTGGTCGTTAGCTGGGAGGATTCCCCCGAACGGAGACCTCCACTCACCCTTTCGGTTAGTCCCGTTTACAAAGCCTTGCCGCGTCGTGTTGAACCCGTAGCTCTAGGTAGTCTTCTAAGTAGTGAACTTGAGGGGGATTCGGTGTCGCTGCGCTCACGGCTCACCACGGCGTTCCTCGTCGTCGTGCTCGGGCCGGTCCTGGTGGGGGCCGTCTTCGTCGCTGCCGTCATGTCCCATCTGGCGGACTCCCGCGGGGAGGCCCTGGCCAACTCGGCGGTGACGATGGTCGACTCGACCCTCGGCACCATCTGCGAGCGCATCCAGGCTTCGGCGGCGGCGGTGGCATTGAACTACCGTAACGGCGATCAGGAGAACGCGGTCGAAATGGCGCAACTCCTCGTCGACCGGGCGGTGGTCGACGGCGTGGTCTTCTCGAGCCTCGCGTCCGTCAGCACCAGCCCGGGCACCGACATCGGCGCCGAGGCCCCCGACGGCTCCTGGGTCGACTGCGGCGAGACCGCGGTCTACGCCGGGGCGGGCCCGATCGTGGCGCTCGGCGCGCAGGCCGAGGTCCAGAACGCCGACGGCTCCACGTCGGTGTTCACCGCCTTCCGCGAGGTCGACCAGACGTTCCTGGCCCGCCTCGCCCGCGTCGCGGACGCCGACCTCATCCTCCAGGACTCCCGCGCCGTCCCGCTCCAGGTCGGCAGCGCCGACGCCGGGCGCTGGGACTTCACGGACTCGTTCCTGCCCTTGAGCATCGGCACGGTCGCCACGGACGTCACCCCGATGTACTGGACGCTCGCCGCGATGGTCACCGCCTCGGCGTTCTGCGCGGTCGGCCTCGCCGCCTGGCTCGCCCGCTCGACCACGCGGCCGCTCGCGGAGCTCTCGGCCGCCGCCGAGCGCGTGGCCCAGGGCGACCTCAACGTGCGCGTCCCGGTGCACGGGCGCGACGAGGTCGCGCAGCTCGCGTTCGCGTTCAACCGCATGACCGCCCAGACCCAGTCGTACGTCAACGCCCTCACGGCCTCCCGCGACCAGATGCGCGGCCAGCTCGGCCGCCTCGGCCAGACCCTCACCGCGACCCTCGACCTCGACCGCATCCTGGAGGTCATCCTCGACACGGCGATGGTGACGGCCGGGGCCGAGGCCGGGGTCATCATGCTCGTCGACGTGGACGACGCCGACCAGCTCCGCGAGCGCGCCGGCGAGGGCGACCTCGGCATCACCGAGCCCGCGAGCATCCGCATCGGCGAGGGGATCATCGGCGCGATCGCCGCGGGCGGCGTCCCCGCCCACGGCCGCATCGTCGACGGCCGCTTCGAAGGCCACGCCCGCGCCGACACCGAACCGGACGCCCACACGATCGTCGCGGTGCCGTTCAGCGGGCGTCAGCCCGTTGACCATGAGTGGAGTAGCGGACGCCAGCCCGTCGACCATGACAGCGGCCGCCTGCCGCCGGAGCAGGAGCGCGGCCGGGGCGTCCAGCCCTCCGACCAGTCGCGGAGCGTCCGGCGGGCCGAGTACGACCGGTCCCGTGCCGGCGAAGGCGAGTACGGCGGCGCGCCGCGCACCGACGCGGGCGTCCTCGGCGTGCTCGTCCTCTACAACCGGATCGGCGGGGACGAGTTCGAATCGGGCGACGTCGACACGCTGCGGACCTTCGCCGGGCAGGCCTCGGTCGCGGTCGAGAACGTCCTCCTGCACCGCCACGCCGAGCGGCTGAGCCTCACCGATCCCCTCACGGGCCTGTGGAACTACCGGTTCATGCAGACCTCGCTGCGCCGCGAGGCCGAGCGGTCCCGCCGCTACCAGCGGCCCTCCGCGCTCCTCGCGATCGACCTCGACCGCTTCAAGGACGTCAACGACACCTACGGCCACCCGGTCGGCGACCAGGTCCTCATCGAGCTCGCGCGCCGCATCACCGGCCAGATCCGCGAAGTCGACCTCGCGTTCCGCCACGGCGGCGAGGAGTTCATGGTCCTGCTGCCGGAGACCGACGCGGTCGGCGCCTCGGCGGTCGCCGAGCGGCTCGGCAAAGCGGTCAACGCCCGCAAGTTCAAGGTCAACGACGCCTCGGGCGGGCGCGAACTCGGCATCACCGTCTCCATCGGCATCGCCGTCCTCGGGGAGCACGCCGACACGGCCACCGGCGTGCTCGCGGCCGCCGACGAGGCGCTCTACGCCGCCAAGGCGGGCGGGCGCGACACCTGGCGGGTCGCGGCGGCCTGAGCGCCGCCCACCTGGGCGCCGGCACGGCGGGCCGCGATCCGGGAACCCCTGCAGGCCTTCGCAGCAGCGACCGGCGGCCCCGACCCCCGGCCGGGCGGACCACCCGACATGAACGTTCACCCGTTGTTCGGCAGGGTGGCTGACCGCCGACGCAGCGTGTGCACGCTACCCTCGCGGTATGTCAGCAACCGCGCCCCGCGCCACGAAAGCCGTAATCCCCGCGGCTGGCTTCGCCACCCGCTTCCTGCCGGTCACCAAGGCGATCCCCAAGGAACTCCTGCCGATCGTCGACAAGCCGGTCCTCCAGTACATCGTGGAGGAGGCCGCCGCCGCCGGCGCCGACGACGTCACGCTCGTCACCGCCCCCGGCAAAGACGCCATGATCGACTACTTCGACGCCCGCGCCGACCTCGACAACGCCCTCAAGGCCAAGGGCAAGGACGCGATGCTCGCCAAGGTCAAGGCCCCCGAGAGCATCGCCGAGATGACCGCCATCCGCCAGGGCGGCGCCAAGGGCCTCGGCCACGCCGTCGGCCGCGCCGCCGGCCACGTCGGCGACGAGCCCTTCGCGGTCCTCCTCGGCGACGAGTGGTGCCACCTCGACGACAAGCTCCTGCCGCGCATGATCGACCTCCAGGCCGAGACCGGCGGCATCGTCCTCGCCCTCATCGAGGTCCCCGAGGACCAGGTCTCCCGCTACGGCGTCGCCGCCGTGCGGCCCACCGACGCCGAGGACGTCGTCGAAGTGACCGGCCTCGTCGAGAAGCCGGCCGTCGAGGACGCGCCCTCGAACCTGATCCTCATCGGACGCTACGTCCTCCCCGGGGCGATCTTCCCCGTGCTCGAGGAGACCGAGCCGGGCAGCGGCGGCGAGATCCAACTCACCGACGCCATGGAGACCATGCGCGCCAAGGGGACCCCGGTCCACGCAGTCGTCTTCCGTGGCCGCCGCTACGACACCGGCGAGCCCGTCGCGTACCTCCAGACGCTGGTCGAGCTCGCAACCCAGCGGGACGACTTGCCCGGCTTCAACGCCTGGCTGCGCGAATTCAGTGCGACACTTGACTGACCCGGCGACCGCGAGGCGGCGCTGAGAGGAACTTGACCGACGGGGGGATGAGGAGTGAAGGGGACCGGCGAGGCGACACCATTGGCCGACTTCCTGGCGAAGGCGCTGGCCCTGGTGCGACCCCTGCCGCCGGTCGACATCGACATGACCCAGTCCACCGGGTCGGTCCTGGCCGAGAACGCAGTGAATCCCGGCCCGCTCCCCGCCTTCGACTACGCCGCGATCGACGGCTACGCGTGCAACGGCGACGACATCGCCGGCGCGAGCCCCGAACGCGGCGTGGGCCTCAAGGTCCTCGGCGACCTCGCCGCCTCGTCCTGGCGCCCCGTGCGCCTGGTCTCCGGCACGTGCTTCTCCGTGGCCGCGGGCGCGGCCCTGCCGGTCGGCGCCGACATGGTCGTGCCCCTCGCGTGGACCGACGAGGGCATGGCCACGGTCGACGTCCGGCAGGTGCCGCGCCGCGGACACGGCGTGCGCCGCATGGGTTCCGAGCGCCCCTCGGGTGAGATCCTCGCCCACGAGGGCCGCCGCGTCACCCCCAACCTGATCGGGCTCCTCGCCGCCGCCGGCATCGCCGACGTGGTCGTGCGGCCCACGCCCCGCGTGGTCGTGATCGCCACGGGCGATGAGCTCGTCGACACCGGCCGCCCCTCGCAGCCGGGCCAGCTCATCGACGTCAACTCCCACCTGGTCACCGCGGCGGCCTCCGAGGCGGGCGCGCACGCGTACCGCGTCGGCATCTGCGACGACGAGCCGGACGCGCTCCGGTCGGTCCTCGACGACCAGATCCTCCGCGCCGACCTCGTCATCACCACCGGCGGCACGGGCCTGGGCCCGGGGGACATGGTGCGGCGCACCTTCTCCCGCGACGGCGCCGTCGACTTCAACCCGGTGGCCGTCTACCTCTGCGAGACCATGGGCTTCGGCACGATCGGCCCCGAGGAGGTGCCCGTGGTGTGCCTGCCCGGCGACCCCGTCGCGGCCACGATCGCGTTCGAGGTCATCGCCCGGCCGCTCATCCAGCGCCTCGCCGGGGCCGAGCCCGTTTTCCGGCCCAGCGTGCGCGCCAACCTGACCGAGCCCGTATCCTCACCGAGCGGGCTGCGCGAATTCCGGCCCGTCCGCGTCGCCGAGAGGCGCGGCGGCGGCTACACCGTCGCCCCGCTGGGAGCCACGTCCTACACGCTCTCCGGACTCGCCGAGGCGACCGGCCTCATGACGATCGGCGAGAACGCGACCCGGGTGCCCGCCGGTTCGACCGTAGACGTGCTGCTCCTGGACCGGAACCGATGATCTTCACGAACGACCCGCAGCTGGAACACGAATGACCCTCTCCAACCCCGGTTGGCCCGTGCACCTGAACCACGGGGACGTCAGCGTCCGCCCCTTCCGACGCTCCGACGCCGCCCGCTGGTCGGACCTGCGCCGCGCCAACGAAGCCTGGCTCGCCCCTTGGGAACCCGGCACCGGCACCACCTGGCACGAAGCCCACTCGCCCGCGGCGTTCCGCGCGATGCTCCGCGGCCTCAAGCGCTCCATCAAGGACGGCACGAGCTGGCCCCTCGCCGTGTGCTGGCAGGGGCAGCTCGCGGGCGGCCTCACCGTCGGCAACATCGTGCGCCGCGCCTTCGGCTCCGCCTACGCCGGCTACTGGATCGACCGCGGCCACGCCGGGAAGGGCATCACGGCGACCGCGCTCGCGCTCGTCGTCGACCACGCCCTCACCGTCGGCCGCCTCCACCGCATCGAGGTGAACATCCGGCCCGAGAACGGCCCCTCGAACCGGGTCGCCGAGAAGCTCGGCCTGCGCCGCGAGGGCCTGCACAAGCGGTACCTCTACATCGACGGCGACTGGCGCGACCACTACGGGTACGCCGTCACCGCCGAGGAGATCGCCTCCGAGCGCATGATCGACCGCATGGCCCGCCTCGCCCGGACCGAAGCGGAGCATTGAACGCCGCGCGGGCCCGGACCGGAAGCCGGTTCGGACCCGCTGCGCAGTGCTTTCTCCGTTCGGGTCCCGCATCAGTCCTGACGCGGGCCCGCCTTGCCGCGCTTCGCTTTACACCTGGTCGCGGGCGGTGAGGACGATCGGCCCGTCCTCGGTGATCGCGATCGTGTGCTCCATGTGCGCCCCGCGCGAGCCGTCGGCGCTGCGCAGCGTCCACCCGTCCGGGTCGTAGACGATCTCGTCGGTGGACTGCAGGAACCACGGCTCGATCGCGATGACCAGGCCCGGCTTGAGCTTCATGCCCCGGCCCGGGCGGCCGTCGTTCGGGATGTGCGGGTCGCCGTGCATGGTCCGGCCCACGCCGTGCCCGCCGAACTGGGTGTTCACGCTGAGGCCGTCGCCGCGCGCCACGGTGGCGATCGCGTGCCCGATGTCCCCGATCTTGTTCCCGACCCGCGCCGCCCCGATGCCCGCCTCGAGGGCCCGCGCGGTCGTGTCGATGAGGTGCAGGTCGTGCTCGCTCGCGTTCCCGACGACGACCGACAGCGCCGAGTCCGCGACCCAGCCGTCCACTTCGGCCGCGAAGTCGAAGCTCACCAGGTCGCCGTCCTGGATCTTGTAGTCGAACGGGAGGCCGTGCAGCACCGCGTCGTTCACCGAGGTGCACAGCACCTTCCCGAACGGGCTCGCGCCGAACGACGGGTGGTAGTCCACGTAGCAGGAGACCGCCCCGGCCTCCTTGATGCGGCGCGCGACCAGGTCATCGAGTTCGAGCAGGTTCATGCCGACCTCGGCGGTCCGCTCCAGCTCGGAGAGGATCCCGGCCACGAAGCGGCCTGCCGGGCGCATCGCCTCGATCTCGGCGGGGGAGTAGTACTCGATCATGGCGGGTCCTTCGGAACTCGTGCAGCGGTGTCCCCTCCATCATCACCGCTCGCGCCCGCCGCCGCCGAGAGCCCCCGCAAACTGCGACCGCCGAGACATCCCATCATCCTGTAAGGGCCCAGGTCACGCCGGTTGACAATCGTTAACGTGCAGGCCGGGGCAGGGGTTAGGCTCTGGCCGTGGACGCCGCGACGCAACTTCCGACGGTGGGCATGATCGGCGCCGGTCAGCTCGCCCGCATGACCCACCAGGCCGCCATCGCCCTCGGGCAGAGCCTCAGAGTGCTCGCCGGGGACCCGGCCGAGAGCGCCGCGGTCGTCACCCCCGCGACCGTCTTCGGCGACTACCGGAACGTCGACGACCTCCGCGCCTTCGCCAAGGGCTGCACCGTGGTCACCTTCGACCACGAGCACGTCCCGCAGGACGCCCTCCGCGCCCTCGCCGCCGAAGGCGTCGAAGTCCAGCCGCGCCCCGAGGCCCTGCTCTACGCCCAGGACAAGCAGGCCATGCGCACCCGCCTCGCCGGGCTCGGCCTGCCCCAGCCCCGCTGGGCCCCCGTCGACTCCATCTCCGACGTCGAGGCCTTCGGCCTCCCCTGCGTCCTCAAGGCCGCCACCGGCGGCTACGACGGCAAGGGCGTGTGGATGATCGACACGCCCGGCGACGCGCAGGCCGTGCTCGCCTCCGGCATCCGCCTCATCGCCGAGGAGCGCATGGCCCTCCAGCGCGAGCTCGCGGTCCAGATCGCCCGCTCCCCGCGCGGCGAGACCGCCGTCTACCCCGTCGTCGAGACCGTCCAGACCGGCGGCATCTGCACCGAGGTCATCGCCCCCGCCCCGCACCTGAGCGACGAGACCGCCGCCGAGGCCCGCCGCATCGCCGAGACGATCGCGAAGGACCTCGACGTGTGCGGCATGCTCGCCGTCGAGCTCTTCCAGACCTCCAAGGGCCTCTTCGTCAACGAACTCGCCATGCGCGCCCACAACTCCGGCCACTGGACCATCGAAGGCGCCCGCACCAGCCAGTTCGAGCAGCACCTCCGCGCCGTCCTCGACTACCCGCTCGGCTCCACCGAGACCGCCGCGCCGTACACCGTGATGGCCAACGTCCTCGGCGGCGCCCCCGGCGGCCCCCGCATCGACGAGCGCCTCCAGCACCTCCTCGCCGAGGACCCGGGCGCGCACGTCCACCTCTACGGCAAGGCCGTGCGCCCCGGCCGCAAGATCGGCCACGTCACGGTCTGCGGCGACGACCCCGACGTGCTGCGGCACCGCGCCCTGCGGGCCGCGAAATGGCTCCAGGAAGGCGAGTAATGGCAGAGCAGCACCCCCGGGTCGGCGTCATCATGGGCTCCGACTCCGACTGGCCCACCATGGAACCGGCCACCGAAGTCCTCGCCGAGTTCGGCGTCCCCTTCGAGGTCCGCGTCGTCTCCGCCCACCGCACCCCCCACGGCATGCTCAACTACGCCGACTCCGCCGCCTCCCGCGGCCTCCAGGTCATCATCGCGGGCGCCGGCGGCGCCGCCCACCTCCCCGGCATGGTCGCCTCCGCGACGCCGCTGCCCGTGATCGGCGTCCCCGTCCCCCTCAAGTACCTCGACGGCATGGACTCCCTCATGTCGATCGTCCAGATGCCCGCCGGCATCCCCGTCGCCACCGTCTCCATCGCCGGCGCCAAGAACGCCGGCCTCCTCGCCCTCCGCATCCTCGGCTCCGCCGACGAGGCCCTCCGCGCCAAGCTCTCGGACTACCAGGTCGACCTCGAGCGCATGGTCACCGAGAAGGACGCCAACCTCCGCTACCGCCTCGCCCACCCCGAGTAGCGCGAACCGGAAACCCGCTGTCCCGGCGGCGGCATCCGCCTTAGACTCGCGATGTGGCTGACACCGAACTGCACCCCACCGGGGGATACGAGCATGTGACCGTGGTCGAGTCCGGGCGGCTCGCGATGCTCGCCGGGCAGTGCCCCGTCGACGCCGAGCAGCAGGTCGTCGGCATCGGGGACCTCGACGTCCAGATCGACCAGACCGCCGCCAACTGCCTCGCCGCGCTCGCCTCGGTCGGCGCCGGAGCCGACGACGTCGTCCGCTCCGTCGTCTACGTGGTCAGCGCCGACAGCGCCGTGGTCGGCGCCGCCTGGCACCGCTTCGCCGAGCAGACCGAACTCGCCACGGCGTTCAAGGCCGCGAGCACCGTCGTCGGCGTGACCGCGCTCGGCTACCCCGGCCAGCTCGTCGAGGTCGACCTCACCGCACGGCTCCCTTAAGCACCGCGAGAGCCGGGCACCGCTGATCGCGGTGCCCGGCTCTCGTATGCGCGCCTTCGCTCGTGACGACACCGGCGCTGCTTCGCACGTCAAGGTCCGCTCGTGACAGGCCCTGCTTCGCGACTAACGCTCACTGTCGGGACGGCGGCCGAAGATCCGGCGGTCCGCCTCCGCGATCCGCACGTCGTTGATGCTCGCCTCGCGGCGGGCCATCAGCCCATCCCCGGTGAACTCCCACAGCTCGTTTCCGTAGCTGCGCCACCACTGGACCTCGTCGTCGTGCCACTCGTACTGGAACTTCACGGCGATCCGGTTCTCGGTGAACGCCCACAGCTCCTTCCGCAGCGCGTACTCGTGCTCCCGCGCCCACTTGGCCGTGAGGAACCGCTCGATCGCCTCACGACCCTCGAGAAAATCGGAGCGGTTGCGCCACACCGAATCAGGCGTATAGGCGAGCGCCACGCGCGCGGGGTCGCGAGTGTTCCACCCGTCTTCGGCCGCCTGCACCTTGGCGGCGGCGGACTCGGCGGTGAACGGCGGCAACGGAGGACGGGTCTCTGACATGAGGATGTTCCTTTCTGGACGGCGCTCGGCGAGCGCCGGGTACGGGTATTTCGGGGGTCACCACCACTGCGTCGGATACCGGTGCGCGGGAAGCACTCTGCCCAGCGCCCAGCCGACGAGCACCGTGGCGGCGCTGGCGAGCAGGATCGGGTCGAGGAGGAACCACACGGACGGTCCGGTCGCGCCGATGAGCGCGGCGGTCGCCGTCGCGGGCGGGTGTGGGGCCTTGAGGAGCAGCATCGGCGCGGTCGTCAGCCCCGCCGCGATCGCGGCGGTCCAGATCGACGGGCCCATGATCGCGACCGCCGCCAGGCCCACGACTCCGGCGCTGAGCTGGCCGAGCAGCATCGCGCGCGGTTGCGCGAACGGCGCTTTGGGTGCGATGGCGATGATGCCGACGGCGGCGACCCACGGCAGTGCGAACACCGCTGTGCCGGTGGTGGCCTGGAGTGCGGCGAGTGCGAGCAGCCCGACGAGGCCGGCGATCGTCGGCACGACCACCTTTGTCCAACTGGCCGTGGTGGTCTGGGTTTTCAGGGGCGGATTCATCCGGGGTCTCTCCGTATCGGCGGCGGTTCGGCCCGCCGCGAAGTCCTTAGTGGTCGTGCCGGACGACCGGCCAGTCGATGTCGGTGTCGGCGGTCTTGTTGAAGTAGTTGGTGAAGACCTGGAGTGCGACGGTGGCGACCACTTCGGCGATCTCCTCATCGGAGAGCCCGGCTTCGCGGGCGGCCTTCAGATCGGCGTCGTCCACGCCGCCCTTGCTGCGCAGCACGGCTTTCGCGAACGCCAGGGCCGCAGCCGTCTTCGGCTCGTCGGCCTCGCCCCGGCGCGCGGCCGCGATCTGGTCCTGGTCGAGCCGGCCGCGCTTCTGGCCGAGGAAGGTGTGGGCGGAGAGGCAGTAGTCGCAGCCGTTCTCTTGCGCCACAAGGAGAGACAGCCGCTCGCGCAGGTGCACCGGGAGCACTCCGGCGGCGAGCGCACCGGAGAAGCCGAGGTATCCCTTGAGGACGGCCGGGCTGTTGGCCATCGCCTTCGTCATGTTCGGGGTGCGGCCGAGGGACTGCTGGACGCCCGCGAGGAGGTCGGCGGTCTCGTCGGCGGCGGTCTCGGGCTGGATCAGGGGGAGGCGTGACATGGGGTGGCCTTTCATCCTTAACCGTCTAACTTCATTTAGACGGTTTCACAGGGAGAAGGCTAGCGCCACACGACAACCGGCTACAAGAGCTTTACCGGTTACAATTGCGAGATGGCCATCACGCGACCGCTCTCCGGGGAGCCGCTGCCGCTCGACCTCCTCGACACCGTCTGGATGTCGAACGGCGCGCCCTTCGACATGTTCGGAGTGCCTGGGGCCCTGCGCGACTGGCTCGACGGCCACGACCTCCCCGCCGACGCCCCCGAGGCCGAAGTGCGCGAGCACCTCACCGAGGCCCGCGAGTCGATCCGCGCGGTCCTCCAGCGGGAGGAAGGCGGCGAAGCCAGGCTCAACGCGGTCCTCGCCCACGGCACCCGGCGCCTTCAACTCTTCGAAGGCCGGCCCGCGGCCGTGGACGAAGTCGACGACCCCGCCCGCCTGCCGGGCTGGCGCTGCGCCGTCGAGTTCCTCGACCTCTTCGAGCGCAAGGCGGACCGCATCCGCAAGTGCGCCAACCACGAGTGCATCCTCTGGTATCTCGACACCACCCGAAACGGCAGCCGCCGCTGGCACTCCATGGAGACCTGCGGCAACCGGGCCAAGGCTGTCCGCTACCACCAGCGACACGCCTGAGCACTTCTCGCCGAGGTCGCGCGAACCCGATCAGTGCTACACTGAATATGTGCTACACGGATGGAGGGGACATGGCAAACCTTACGCTTAGTCTTGACGACGACCTGCTGCGACGTGCGCGCATGAGGGCGCTTGAGCTTGACACGACAGTGAACGCTATGGTCCGCGACTACCTCGAGGGCCTCGCAGGTGAGGACCCCGCGCGGCAGGCGCTCGCCGACTTCCTGGACCTCGCGGACCAGGTCTCGGCTTCAAGCGGTCCCGAGGGCCACAACTGGAGTCGCGAGGATCTCTATGAGCGGTAGGGCCTTCCTCGACACGAACGTCTTGGTCTACGCGGTCGACGACGCTGACCCCGCGAAGAAGAAGATCGCTCGAACGCTGCTTGCGCAGGCCGACGGACTCGTGCTTTCCGCCCAGGTTTTGAACGAGTTCTACGTGACGGTCACGAGGAAGCTCAAGCCGGCGATCGAACCCGAGACGGCGGCCCACATGGTCCGGAACCTGGCGCGGATCCACTGCGTCGCCGTAGACGCCCAGCTGGTCCAGCTCGCACTTCGAGCCGGTCAGCGCTGGCAGTTGTCGCACTGGGACTCCCTGGTGATCGAAGCAGCACGGCAGGCCGGATGCTCGCGAGTGCTCACCGAAGACCTGGCGACCGGCGCGGAATACAACGGCCTCGTCATCGAGAACCCGTTCGCCTGAACACGGCTTGCCGGGGTTCTCGGGAAGGGGAGACCGATGGAAGCTTTGATGCCGCCGATTCACCCGGGGAGATCCTTGCCGGGGAGTTTCTGGAGCCGCTTGGCGTCTCGCAGTACCGGCTTGCGATGGCGATCGGGGTTCCGCCGCGGCGGATCAACGAGATCGTGCACGGCAAGCGGCGCATCAGCGCCGACACCGCCCTGCGGCTCGCGCGGTACTTCGGCACCTCCGACCGGTTCTGGATGAACCTCCAGAACCGCTTCGACCTCGAGATCGAGCGCGACCGCCTCGGCAGCGACCTTCGCCGGATCAAACCGTTCGCGGCCGCTTAGGCCTCTTGACAGAGGATCGCGGCGTGGGCTTCTCGTAGCCGCGTGAGTACCAGGGTCGCTTCGTTGGGGCCCTTCAACTTCAGCTGTTTCCGCAGGGCCGCCGGGTCGATGCCCGTTCCTCGCTGCTTGATCGTCAGGCGGCCGATGCCGCGCTCCGCCAGCAGGGCCTTGAGCTTCTTCGGGTGGAGGGGCCAGACCTCCTCCACCTTCCAGGCCCTCGCGAACGGGGTCTCCCGCAGTTCGTCGCTGTACAGGTAGGCGATGGTCTCGTTCGCCGTATGCGCCTCCAACTGCTCCGCGAGTTCGGCCACAAGGCCGGCCCGGATGACCGCGCCGTCCGGTTCGTAAAGGTATGCCGCGACCTCGCCCACGGGCGCCTTCTCCTCGCCGCTGCCGGTCAGCTCGTGCCACTCGCCCGCCTTGCACAGGCTCGCCCTGCGCGGGACCTCCGCCGCTTCGCCCAGCCACAGGCACGCCTCGACAACGTCCCGGTCGACCGACACCCATTCCGCTTCGGCCCCTTCGGGAATCCACTCGTGGCTGATGCCCGGGCCGAGCTTCAGCGCGGCGAAACCGGTCGTGGCCATGTGCGCCAGGAGGTCGTTCAGTGGCGGCGAGTACTCGGCCGGGTTGAAGTGCCGTCCGGCGCCTGACCGGCGCGCCGGGTCCGCGAACGCCGACTCCAGCAGCGGGGTGCTGAGCGCGTCGCCGACTTCGACGCCGACCGCGAGTCCCGCGGCCTCGGCGTTCGCCCTCGCGTACTCGGCCGTCGCCTCGTTCAGGTCCACGGCCTCGACCCGCAGGCCCGCCTCGGCGAACGCCAGGGCTTCGGTGCCGAGCCCGCAGCACAAGTCCGTCACCGCCGCCGCGTGCCGCGCGAACCGCGCCGCCCGGCGCTCGGCCACGACCCACCGCGTGGCCTGCTCCAGACCCGCCCGGGTGAAGTACAGGGACGCCGCGCGGTCGCCGAACTTGCCGCGGGCCTGCTCCCGCAGCTCCGCGAGGGTCAGGGCCGCCGCCGCCAGGTCGGGTGCGACGCCGGCCTTCCGCAGGGTGAGCGGCGCCCGGTCGCCGTCGCGGCGCAGGGCGTCGGCCGCTTGCGTCTGGAGCTCGGGGCGGGCCTTGAGGGCGGCGAGCAGGCTGGTGTCCACGTGCTTCATGGTATGACGTTGGAGACCCGGTGTTGACGGTCCCCACCTGGGCGAACTAACTTACGCCTTAGCACTCGCAGACCGAGATTGCTAAGCGCTATGATCGGCTTGGCACTCTCGCCTCGAGAGTGCCAACAGCCACGGGCCGGTGCCTCGGCACCCGCGACGACGAGACCCGCGCCGTCGTGGCGTATATCCGTATTGAACACGCAGGTTTGGAGAAACCAAGTGAGCAAGGCTGCCATCAAGCCGCTGGGCGACCGCATCGTGGTCCAGGCGAACGAGGCCGAGACCACCACCGCCTCTGGTCTGGTCATCCCGGACACCGCCAAGGAGAAGCCCCAGGAGGGCACCGTTCTGGCCGTGGGCCCGGGCGCCTTCGACGACAAGGGCAACCGCCTCCCGATCGACGTGAAGGTCGGCGACGTGGTCATCTACTCCAAGTACGGCGGGACCGAGGTCAAGTACAACGGCGAGGAGTACCTCGTCCTGTCCTCGCGCGACGTCCTCGCGGTCGTCGAGAACTAGCACGCTTGGGGCCCGCAGCGGCGATGCTCGCCAGTCGAGCACGTACGGCTGAGGGCCCTTTCGTGTCTTAGGAAAGGGACACCCATGCCGAAGATTCTCAATTTCGCCGAGGACGCGCGGCACAACCTGCTGAGCGGCATCGACGAGCTCGCCGACACCGTCAAGGTCACGCTCGGCCCGAAAGGCCGCAACGTGGTCCTCCAGCGCTCCTTCGGTGCGCCGCTGATCACCAACGACGGCGTGACCATCGCCAAGGAGATCGAGCTCGCGGACCCGTACGCCAACCTCGGCGCGCAGCTGGTGAAGGAGGTCGCGACCAAGACGAACGACGTCGCGGGCGACGGCACCACCACTGCGACCGTGCTGGCGCAGAAGATGTCCCGCGCGGGCATCAAGGCGGTCACGGCCGGGGCGAACCCGATCGCGATCCGCAAGGGCATCGAGGCCGCGGCGAACGCCGTGTCCGAGGAGCTCCTGCGCCAGGCCATCGTCATCTCCGACCACGAGCACATCGCGCAGGTCGCGGCGGTCTCGGCGCAGGACCCGGAGATCGGCGAGCTCATCGCGAAGGCGATGGACGCGGTCGGCGCCGAGGGCGTCATCTCCGTCGAGGACGGCTCCAGCCTGGAGACCGTGCTCGAGGTGACCGAGGGCATGCAGTTCGACAAGGGCTTCATCTCGCCGAACTTCATCACCGACCAGGACTCGCGCCAGACGGTCTTCGAGGACCCCTACATCCTCATCACCAACTCCAAGGTGGGCTCCATCGAGGAGCTGCTGCCGGTGCTGGAGCGGGTCGTCGAGACGTCGAAGCCGCTCCTGATCATCGCCGAGGACGTCGAGGGCCAGGCCCTCGCGACCCTGACGGTGAACGCCCTGCGCGGCACGCTGCGCGTGTGCGCCGTCAAGGCCCCGGCCTTCGGCGACCGCCGCAAGGCGGTCCTGGGCGACATCGCGGCCCTCACGGGCGCCGAGGTCATCTCTTCGGAGGTGGGCCTCGAGCTCAAGGCGGCCGACCTGTCCCACCTGGGCCGGGCCCGCCGCGTCACCGTCTCCAAGGACGCCACCACGATCGTGGACGGCGCCGGGGAGCGGGAGGCCGTGAACGCCCGCATCGCGCAGATCAAGCAGCAGGCCTCCACGACCGAGTCGTCCTGGGACCGCGAGAAGCTCGAAGAGCGCCTCGCGAAGCTCTCGGGCGGCGTGGCCGTGATCCAGGTCGGCGCGGCCACCGAGGTCGAGCTCAAGGAGCGCAAGCACCGCATCGAGGACGCGGTCAACGCGACCAAGGCCGCGGTGGAAGAGGGCATCGTCGCCGGCGGCGGCGCGGCCCTGGTGCACGCGATCGCGATCCTCGAGAAGATCGAGCTGGACGACCCGGAGGCCCGCGTGGGCCTCAAGATCGTCGCCGAGTCGCTGTCCGAGCCCCTGCGGCGCATCGCGATCAACGCCGGCGAGTCCGGCGACGTGATCGTGAACGGCGTCGAGGGCAAGGGCTGGCGCGAGGGCTGGAACGCCGCCACCGGCGAGTACGAGGACCTGGTCGCGGCCGGCATCCTCGACCCGGTGAAGGTCACCCGCAACGCGCTGCTGAACGCCGGTTCGATCGTCGGCATGCTGCTGACGACCGAGGTGACGATCGTCGACAAGCCGGAAGAGGAAGAGGAGGCCGGTCACGGCCACTCGCACTCCCACGGCGGGCACAGCCACTCGCACTAGCGGGAGCTGACCCGAGCAGTGCCGCACGACAGCAAGGCCGCCGACCTCGTCGGCGGCCTTGCCGCGTCTCCGGGTCCCGGTCGAGCCTGGTTTAGCCGCAGGTCGGTCAGGGGGTCGGAACCCCAAGTGTCAACATCCCGACAGTTAGTCGCACAACTGTCGGGAAACCGATAGAGTTCAAGTGCCTTCGCGGCCTTTGGGGATCGGAGCCGCGAAGGCACTTTTATTCCTGCAATCGGGTGGTTCGCCCCGGCCTGGACTGGGGCCTGTGAAACACCGCGAACCGCATGGGACGCAACTCATTCGCCGCTCTGGCGCACCCGCAGCTCCCGCATCCGGTTGAGCGTCGCGGCCACCTCGTACCGGCGCGGCACCGCCAGGTCGATGTCGCGGATCCGCAAGAGCTCCGCCGCCCCGCCGGCGTCCAACGCCTCGTCCAGGCGATCCAATGCTTCCGCGACCGTGGCGGCCCCGTCGATCCAGCCGTGCTGCACGGCCGCCTCGATCGCCAGGCCGATCCCCGTGGTCATCGCCGGGTCGGTGATCTGCTCCACCGATCGCACGTCCACATCGGACTCGCCGAACCGCAGCCCGTCCGTGCCCCCGGCCTTGATCTTCTGCTTCCCGCGCGACTCGGACGACACCGACTGCGGGTCGATCACCCGCGCCCGCGGCATCCGGAACCCCTCGGCCTCGACCCGCCGCCCGGTCGGCGTGGCCGCGAGGGCCTTCGCCCGCTCCGTCACGTCTTCGGGCCGGTAGGCGTCCATCAGGATCACCCGGTCGGCCACGTCCATGTAGTCGCCCGAGCCGCCCATGACGAGGATCGTCGCCACCCCGTGCTCGTCGGACATCGACCGCACGAGGTCCACCAGCGGCGTGAGCGGCTCCCGGTCCTTCGCCACGAGCTCCTGCATCCGCGCGTCCCGGATCATCAGGTTCGTCGCCGCCGTGTCCTCGTCGATCAGGAGCGCCTTCGCGCCCGCCTCGAGCGCCTCCACCACCGCGGCCGCCTGCGAGGTCGACCCCGACGCGTTCTCGGTCGTGAAGTGCCTGGTGTCGTCGCCGCTCGGCAGGTGGTCCACGAACGCGTGCACGTCCACGCCCGTCACCGCGCGCCCGTCCTCGGCCCGGATCTTCACCGCCGACCGGTCCGCGACCACGAACTCCCGCCCGTCCCCGGGCATGTGGTCCCACACCCCGGACTCCAAGGCCCGCAACAGGGTCGACTTGCCGTGGAACCCGCCGCCGACGATCAACGTCACGCCCGGCCCGATCCCCATGCCGCGCACGGTCCCCGCATGCGGCAGCTCGAACTCGACCGCCATCGACTCCGGGCTCGCGAACGGCACCCCCGCTTCCAGCGGCCTGTCGTCCACGCCAGAGCGCCGGGCGAGCATGGCCCCGTCCGCTACGAACGCGACCAGTCCTGAGGCCGCCACGGCCTCCCTGAGGGCCTTCACGTCGTCCGCGTGGCGCGTCCACACCAGCACGTCCTCCTCGCTCACCGAGAGCGCCTCGTCGGCCGTGTCCGGCAGGACCTCGCACAGCAGCCGCGCGGCCTGCCGGCCCGCGATCCGCCGCCCGTGCCCGGGGAACTGCGCGCCGAGCCGGAACACCACCGACCCGTCCGCGCCCACGGTGCACGAGGCCCGCCGCAGGATCTCCTGCCCGCCCCCGTCGATCCGCAGGTCCCTTGTGGGGCAAGCCCGCCGCAGCCGCTTCGCGAGCAGCACCGCCAGCGCCTCGCGCCGCTCCGGCGTCGCGTACCAGTCCGAGGCGAGGTCGGCGGCGTCCGCGTCGAACTCGAGCGCCACCCGGCTCGGCGGCGCGTACGGGTCCGACTGGACCCGTGAAATGTCCAGAATCGCCGGTCCTGCCCACCATTTGCCACGCAAGGATTTATATCGGCCGTAACTCGTACCTTCCAGGGCCGTTAGTTCGTTAGACAAGTCATGGCGAGGTGGATGTGAACGATGGTCACCAAAATCGCGGGACTCGGCTCGGTACGGTCGTCCGCCTCTTCGCTGTGTCATGCCCCCAGTTTCCCATCCGGGTCGGGGATCTCGCTGCAAGCGAACCCGAACACCATGCGTCCACGCCCCGCCCCGGAATCCGCGAAAAGTCACTCGAAAAATCCGCGCGAACTCGCGTCATGGCGGCGGACCGCCTGCGTGCTGGTAACAGAGACACGCACGGCCTACCGCAGCGAAAGGTAGAACAAAGTGAGAACCGTACTGGTCTGTGTTAAGACTCCTCAAGCCGGACAGAAGATCTCGGCCTGCGCGACCCGCATGGGCTTGGCGCAGGCGGTCAAGTCGGTCGAGGGCTCTCCCGAGCTGTTCCTCGAACTCGGGCGCCGCCAAGTGGACGTGGTGCTGGTCGACGTGGCCTTGGCCGCGCCCGACCCGGTCAAGTTCGTCAAGACCGTCCGCGCCCGCTCGCCCCGGACAGGGGTCCTCCTGTCCGGCGCGGCCGATCCGCGCACGGCGGCCATGGTGGTCGCCGCCGGCGCCCGGGGTGTCATCCGCACCCCGTCCAACAACTCCGACGACCTGCTGGTCGCGCTGGCGCAGGCGATCATGTTCGCCTCGCCGTCGCTCCAGCGGGTCACCGAGACCGTGCCGCGGCAGCGCTCGACGCTGCAGGGCATGAAGCTCACCGAACGCGAACTCCAGGTCCTGCGGGGCATGAGCGAAGGGAAGTCCAACGCCGAGATCGGGCGCGACCTGTTCGTCTCCGAGGACACCGTCAAGACCCACGCGCGGCGCATGTTCCGCAAGCTCGGCGCCCGCGACCGGGCCCACGCGGTGGCCGAGGCCTTCCGTTCGGGCCTCGTCTGCTGACCGTCCACTGACGGCGACGCGCCCCGACTGGCAGGGACGGACGCGCCGCCCCCCGGAACGACACGCGCGCAGCAGGCGCCGCGGTGACCGGCAGGGTCACGCGCCTGGCGCGCACCAGAGCAGCACGCGCTTTCTCAAGCAGCACAAGCGAACGGTGACAACGACGGACCGAGGGATCCGCGGGGCGAGGGGGCCCCGCGGCACGGCCTTCGGACCGATCGACCGGGCACCGGCCCGCGCGACCCGGTGGTCTCAGGAGGCCGTCGCCACCGGGAAGCCGCCACGGCCGCCGGCCCGATCGTCCTCGGACGCTTGCGGTACGGGACGCCCATCGTCCCGGCCGAGCACGAGAGCATTGACGATCGCCTTGCGCGAGCCACTGTCCCGGCCCATCTCGAACAGGCCGCGGACCTGACTCGCGCGGCGATCGTCGCGACCGGACGCGGAGGCGTCGGCACCCATCGCCGACCAATGCGCTGCCCGCCGCGACCGCATTGCCGCCAATCGACGCACCGACAACCGGCCCGTCTAGGACGGGCCGGTGAGCGGGCGCGCGCCGAAAACGCTGACGGTGTGCGGCGCCGCCCGAGTCGCTCGGCAGCGCCGATCCCGTGCGAGGGAACCGGTCGTGTCCGCGTTCGCCTCGGGCGTCAGACCGGCCGGCCTATGTGCGAAGCAGCTTGACGCGCACGGCACTCAGGCTGTATCCGTCTTCGGACGGTCGCCGTCAGGCCAGTTCCAGCAGCCGCTCGTCGGCGCCCGGGGCCGCCACGAGCTGGAGGCCGACCGGGAGGCCGTCGACCATCCCTGCCGGGACGGCCAGGCCCGGTGCGCCCGAAAGCCCTGCGATGCACGTCAACCGCACGATCGCCTCGCGGTTCGGCGAGCCGCCGATCGCGAACGCCGGCCCCGGCGCGGCCGGGATCGCCAGCGCCGTGCCCTGCGGCAGCCGGTCCCGGACCAGCGCCGTCACGCCGCTGCGGACGCGCTGCGCCGCATCGGTGTCCGCACTGTCGAACTTCGCCGCGTTCGCGAACCGCATCGCCACGCCCGGCCCGAACACCGGGTCGTTCGCCTCGATCCACTCGCCGTGCGTCTGCCACGCCTCCCAGGCCTGCAAGGTCGCATAGGCGACCCGCGCCGTCTCCAGCGGCGCCGCGTCCGCGCTCTCGGGGAACAGCGGCGCGTGGTCGATCGCGAGCCCGAGCTCCTCGACCTTCGGCATCACCGCCGCGCGGGTCGCCTCCGGGATCTCCGCCCAGATGTCCTGCGGCACCAGCAGCCTGGTGATCGGCCCGGCCTCCGGCGTTCCTTCGAGGAGCACGCCCATCGCGAGGCGCAGCGTCGCCGCGTCCCGCGTGAGCACCCCGGCCGTGTCGAACGACGGCGCCAGCGGCACCGCGCCCTCCAGGCTCACCCGCCCGTGGGTGGGCCGCAGCCCGAACAGGCCGCAGTAGGACGCCGGGACGCGGATCGAGCCGCCCGTGTCCGTCCCGAGCCCGATGTCCGCGCGCCCCAAGGCGACCGCCGACGCCGACCCCGAGGACGACCCGCCCGGCACCCGGCCCGGTGCGGCCGGGTTGTCCGGTGTCCCATAGTGCGCGTTGGTGCCGTTGAGGCTCCACGCGAGTTCATCGGTGATCGTCTTGCCGACGACCGTCGCGCCCGCCTCGCGCAGCAGCGCGACGGCCTTCGCGTCCGCGTCCGGCACCTCGTGGGTCTCGAGCCAGCGCGGGTTCCCCGCACCGGTCGGGACGCCGGCGAGGTCGAACAGGTCCTTCACCGCGAGGCGCAGGCCCGCTAGCGGCCCTTCGCGTTCGGCGTCCGCAATGGTCCTGATGAACGGGTCAGTCAAGGTCCAGCTCCTTCGGCAGTGTGCAGTGGACGCCCTTCACGAGGTCGACCACCTGCGAGATCCGCAGGTCGACAGCGGCGCTCAAGTAGGCGAGGGCCACGGGCCCGGGCAGGCCGTGGCGCTCCCGCAGGAACGCCAGCGCGCTGCGAGTGGCCTTGCGGGCCGCCTCGTCCAGGTCCTCGTCGAGCCCGGTCGTGATCCAGTGTTCCGCAGTCTCGGCGAACGGGCCGCCGAGGGCCGCTGCGAGCCGCCGCGTCGGCGCATCCGAGTGCACCGTGAGCCGCAACGTCGCCCGCAGCGGCGCCTCGAACGCGGTGAGCGCGACCTCGCCGTCCCCTTGGGAGAAATGCGGATCGCCCGTGTAGAACGACGCGCCCGGCACCGCGACCGGCAGGTACAGCTTCGCCCCCGCGCCGAGCAGCCGGATGTCGAGGTTCCCGCCGTGCGCGCCCGGCGGCACGGAGTGGACGGGCGCTTCGGTGGCGGGCGCGGTGCCCATGATCCCGAGGAACGGCGCGAGGCCGAACCGCAGCGACCGGCCGTCGCCCACCGGCATCACACCCCGCCCATGTTCGTCCACAGTGGTGACGACGCTGACGTTCGACTCGCCGAGCGGATACTCCCCGGCGAGCACCCCGCGCCCGTGCCGGTTGCTCACCACCCCGTACGGCGCACGCCGCTCCAGTTGCAGCACTTCGACTTCCAGCACATCGCCCGGTTCGGCACCCTCGACGTGGATCGGACCGGTGACGATGTGCGGGCCCGCGTCCGGCTTCCGCTCGCAGTCGCGGGCGATCTCGGCCGCGTCCTCGAGGACCGCGCCGATCCCGTGCGCGGCGAAGAACGCCGCCGGGTCGCCGCCCTGGTCCTCGAGCAGGCCTTCATGGCTGACCGTGTCGACGACGACGGCGTCGCCCGAGGCCACGCGCAGGACCGGCGCGCTCGCCGCGTTCGGCAGCAGGCCCCACCCGATCGTCTCGGGCCGGGAGGGGAGGTACGCGTGGGCGCGGTCGTTCGCGCCGAGCGGCTGGAGGAGCGTCATGAGGAGGCACCGCGTTCCGGGGGCGAGGGACTGTATACGACAATGGTGGCCTGATCGTAGTGGAGGCTTCTCATGGCAGGCGACCGGGCATCTGGCAAGGCGCCGCGGCGCTCCCCGCAGGAAGCGGTGCGGGCGGTCCGCGACGACATCATCCGAGGCGTGTTCGCGCCGGGCGAGCGCCTGACCGAGGAGGCGCTGGCGGGCCGGTACGGGGTCTCGCGGGTGCCGGTGCGGGAGGCGCTGCGGGTGCTGGAGGCGGAGGGGTTCGTCGAGGCCAAGCCGTATGTGGGCGTGTTCGTGCGCGAGTTGAGCGAGTCCGAGGCCGAGGACCTGCTGGAGCTGCGCTCGGTGGTCGAGCCGATGTGCGCGGCGCGGGCGGCGGTGCAGCGCACGCCGGAGCAGCTGGGGCGCTTGAAGGAGCTGCTGAACATGGGGTGGGACGCGGTGCAGGACGGGCGGCTCGGTGAGCTGCCGCGCCTGAACTCGCGGTTTCACGAGGTCATCGCGGAGGCCTCGGGGTCCGAGGTGCTGGGGCAGATGATCCGGCAGATCAGCCAGAAGATCGCCTGGGTGTACGCGGTGGAGCTGCCGCGGCGGGCCGAGGACTCCTGGACCGAGCACGAGGGGATCGTGGCGGCGATCGGAGCAGGTGACGCCGACCGTGCGTCGGCCCTCCTCGCCGAGCACATCGCCCATGCCACGCACGCCTACCGGCGGCGCGAGCGCCAGGCCGAGCGGGCCCCGGAGGACCCGGCTCCGACCGCCGCCTGACCGGCCGCCTTTCAGCGACCCGCGGGTCGACCCGCTGCCGGTTCCGGGCGCGGACCGCCTTCCACCCGAGGTCATTCCGCATGTGCGGCCGACTCGTCGCCGCCTCCCGCGGGGTCGACCCGTCGCCGCTCCCGCGCGGCCGACTCGCCACTCCTTCGGGTGACATGACCGCCGCTCCGGGCGGTTTTTGTCGTACCCGGGCGGGAGGATCGGCGCTACAGTCTTTCCCCCTCTAGTGGTGGGTGGGGGCTGTGGACGGCTGTACGGCGGGACGCCGAAACCGCCTCCAGCGGCCCTCGAAAGCGCCCTCGAACGCCGCTCGCGAATCGTTGTATACGATTGGGTCCGCCGCCTCCCGGAAGGACCCCATGGACCCCGCGCATATCGCCCTGCTGCTCGCCGCCGGTTTCGGCGCGGGCGTCTGCAACGCCATCGCCGGAGGCGGGAGCCTCCTGTCGTTCCCCGCGCTGCTCGCCATGGGCCTGCCGCCCGTCTCCGCCACCGTCACGAACGCCGTCGCGGTCTGGCCCGGCTACCTCGGCGGGGCCGCCGCGCTCCGCTCGCGCCTCGCCGACTTCCGCCCGCTCGTGCCGCGCCTGGTCCTCACCGGCGCGCTCGGCGCGGTCTGCGGGGTGGTCGCCCTGCTCGCCGCCCCGCCCGAGGTCTTCACCGCGCTCGTCCCGTACCTCGTGCTCGCCGCGACCGCGCTCTTCGCTTTCCAGCCGCTCATCACCAAGCGCCTCGCCGCCCGCGACCGCGACTCCTCGGCCCTCCTCTACGCCGGGGTCTTCCTCGGCGGCGTCTACGGCGCGTACTTCAACGGCGGCATGGGCATCGTGCTCCTCACCGCCCTCGCGCTCGGCGTCAACGCCGCTATCAACCGCCTCAACGGCCTGAAGAGCCTGCTCACCCTCACCGTCTCCACCACCGCCATGGTCGCGGTCGCCCTTTTCGGCCCCGTCGACTGGCTCACGGTCCTCGTCCTCGCGCCCGCCTGCCTCCTCGGCGGCGCGACCGGGGCCAAGCTCGCGGACAAGCTGCGCCCCATCGCCTTCCGCGTCCTCGTCATCGCCTTCGGCACCGCCGCCGGCGGCGCCATGCTCCTGACCTGATCCTCCCGAAAGGACCGGCCATGACCGACCTCCTCCTCCGCAACGCCCGCCCCTGGACCCCCGGCGCACCCCTCGAGACCACCGACCTCGCCGTCACCGACGGCCGCTTCACCACCCCCGGGGACGAAGCCGCGCAGGTCATCGACCTCGACGGCGCGATCGTCCTCCCCGGCTTCGTCGACGCCCACTGCCACCTCGACAAGACCATGTTCGGCGGCCCGTGGACCCCCAATACCGGCGGCCGCACCCTTGAAGGCCGCATCCGCAACGGCGAGGGCCGCCGTGCCGAACTCGGACTCCCGAACCCCGATTACGCCGCGAACCTCTTGTCCGTCATGGCCTCCCACGGCACCACCCACGTGCGCAGCCACATCGACATCGACCCCGAGGTCGGCCTCGCCGGCGTCGAAGCCGTCCGCGAAGCCGCCGCCCGCCTCGCCGGGAAGGTGGACGTCGAGCTCGTCGCCTTCCCCCAGGGCGGCCTCCTCACCCGGCCCGGCGTCGCCGAGCTTCTGGACGCGGCCCTGAAGGGCGGCGTCGAAGTCATCGGCGGCCTCGACCCCGCCGGGTTCGACCGCGACCCCGCCGGCCAGCTCGACCTCGTCTTCGACCTCGCCGAACGCCACGGCGCGAAGATCGACGTCCACCTTCACGACCAGGGCCTGCTCGGCGCCTGGGAGTACGAGCTGATCATCGAGCGCACCAGACTGCGGGGACTCGCCGGGCGCGTGACCATCAGCCACGCCTACGCCATGGGCGGCCTCGAGCCGGACCACCAGCGCCGCATCGCCGAAGCCCTCGCCGAGGCCGGCGTCGCCATGATCACCTGCGCCGTGGGCGGCGCCCCCGTGATCCCGGTGCGGCTCATGGACGAGGCCGGCGCGGAGCTCGGCATCGGCAACGACGGCATCCGCGACCTCTGGACGCCTTACGGCGACGGCGACCTCCTCCGCAAGATCAACCAGGTGGCCTTCCGGGACCGCCTCGTCGCCGACTCGGAGATCGAACTCGCGCTCGCGGCCGGAACCCACGGCGGCGCAAGGATTCTCGGCCTCGAAGACTACGGGCTCGGGATTGGATGCAAGGCCGATCTCGTGGCCGTCGACGCCGCTGCGCCGGCCGAAGCCGTGGTCAGCGTCCCGCAGCGGAAGCTCGTCGTCAAGGGCGGCAAGGTCGTCGCGCACAACGCCACGCCCGCAACATGATTGTATACGAAATACTCTCGTAATCGATCGGACCGCGGGCCGCAATGGTATACCTATAAAACTGAGCCATGAACTCACGGCTCAACCTCAGTTCCAGGCTCGGGCCGGGTCATGTATACGACTGCCAGCGGTGGTCGCGATGAGCATCGACCCGGCCCTCGCCTTCAACGGCGTCTCCCTGACCTTCGCGAACGGGACCCGTGCGCTCGACGAAGTGGACCTCGAGATCCGCCCCGGCGAGTTCGTCTCCCTGGTCGGACCCTCCGGCTGCGGCAAGTCGACGATGCTCCGCCTGGCGGCCGGATTCGAGACGGCCACGAGCGGCACCGTCGACCTCGCCAGCGACCACCTCGGGTACGTCTTCCAGGAGGCCAGCCTCCTGCCCTGGCGCACCGTCGCCCGCAACGTCGAGCTCCCCGCCGAACTCGCCGGAGTGCCGAAAGCCGAACGGCGCGAACGCGCCCGCGACGCCATCGAACGCGTCGGCCTCGCCGGGTTCGAGCACCACCGCCCCGCCCAGCTCTCCGGCGGCATGCGCATGCGCGCCTCCATCGCCCGCGCCCTCACCCTCCGCCCCGAGGTGTTCCTCTTCGACGAGCCCTTCGGCGCGCTCGACGAGATCACCCGCCAGCGCCTCAACGAGGAGGTCGGCAACCTCTTCGTCCGCGACGGGTTCGCGGGCGTCTTCGTCACCCACTCCGTTCCCGAGTCGGTGTTCATGTCCACCCGCGTGGTCGTCCTCAACGGCCAGCCCGGCAAGGTCGCCGCCGACATCCCCGTCCCGTTCGCGTACCCGCGCGACCCGGAGCTGCGCTACACCGCCGAGTTCGCCGAACTCGCCTCCGAGGTCTCGGCGGCCCTGCGCGGCGCGAAGCAGGAGGCCCGCGCATGACCGCCACCCTCGAAGCCGTGCAAGCCCCTGCCGCGCAGGCGAAAACGCCGAAGCGCCCGCTCTGGCCGTTCAAGACCGCCCCCGTCCGGGTCTTCGCGCCCGTCGTCGTCTTCGTCCTCGTGATCGCCGCCTGGGCCGCCTCGAGCCACCTCCTCATCCCCGAGGCGTCCCGCTTCCTCCTGCCCTCGCCCGAAGAGGTCCTCGCCGAAGGCCTGCTCGACGCGGTGGCGCGCACCGAGATCCTGACGGCCCTCTGGTCCACGGTCCAGGTCGCGCTCGTCGGCCTGGCCCTCGCGATCGTCCTCGGCGTGCTGTTCGCGGTCGTGATGAGCCAGACCCGCTGGGCCGAGTACTCCCTGTACCCGTACGCGGTGGTGCTGCAGACGATCCCGATCCTCGCGGTCGTCCCGCTGTTTGGGTTCTGGTTCGGGTACGAGTTCGGCTCCCGCGTGATCGTCTGCGTCATGGTGGCGCTGTTCCCGGTCATCACGAACACCCTCTTCGGCCTCAAATCGGTGAGCAGCGCCGAGCACGACCTGTTCACCCTCCACGGCGCGAGCCGCTTCCAGCGCCTGTGGAAGCTGCAGCTGCCCGCCGCGCTCCCGGCCATGATCTCCGGGTTCAAGATCTCCGGCGGCCAGGCCATCATCGGCTCCATCGTCGCGGACTTCTTCTTCCGCCAAGGCGTTCCGGGCATCGGCCGCATGATCGACGTCTACCGCCAGCGCCTCGCCACCGAGGAGCTCCTCACCGCCCTGCTGCTCTCCTCGCTCGTCGGCCTGGCCCTGTTCTGGTGCTTCGACTTCCTCGCCGGACGCGTGGACCGGCTGCACGGCAAGCGCTGAGCGACCCACCCGCTGCGCGCCCTCCCATCGCCGCGAGCGCGCCCCTCACCGACCCCCCATCGACCCTTTTGGAGTTCCCATGAACCGCCGCATCACCGCCGCAGCCGCGGTCGCGACTGGCGCGAGCCTCCTCGCCGCGTGCACCGCGACCACCTCCGCGACTCCCGAACCCACCGGCGAAGGGCCGCTCGCGGACATCTGCCCGTCCACTGTGGTGATCCAGACGGACTGGTTCGCCACCCCCGAGCGCGCCGCGGCGTTCCAGCTCGTCGGCCCCGACGGCACTGTGGACGCCGCGAAGGGCGCCTACGTCGGGCCGCTCGGCGACACCGGCGTCAATGTCGAAGTGAGCCTTGGCGGTCCCTTCCTCGGCGGCCAGCCGGTCCCGGCGCAGATGTACCAGGACACGTCGATCACCCTCGGTTTCGTGCCCACGGACGACGCGGTGCGCGCCAACGCCGAGTTCCCGGTGACGGGCGTGTTCGCCTCGCTCGACATCAACCCGCAGATCATCATGTTCGACCCGGCGACGTACGACATCGACAGCTGGGACGACGTGCCGGGAACCGGCGCGCCGGTCGTGTACAGCGAGGGCAAGGTCTTCATGGACTACCTCGTCGCGAACGGCTATGTCGATGAGTCCCAGGCGGACGCGTCGTTCGACGGCACGCCCGCGCGGTTCGTGGCGGACGGCGGCACCTCGATGCAGCAGGGGTACGTCTCGAACGAGCCGTACCGCTGGGAGCACGACGTCGAGGGCTGGATGAAGCCGGCCGACTACCTGCTCGTGCACGAGTCCGGGTACGAGATCTACCCGCACGCGTGGTCGGTGCGCTCGGGCGAGCTCGAGGAGCTGAGCCCCTGCCTGGAGGCGCTGGTGCCGATGCTCCAGCAGGCCCAGGTCGACTACGTCACCGATCCCGGGCCGGTGAACGAGGCGATCCTTCGCATCGCGGAGACCATTCCGGACGGTCCGCCGATCACGTTGGAGGGCAACACCGACTCGGTCGCGGTGCAGCTCGAGGAGGGGATCGTGGGCAACGGTCCCGATGCGACGCTAGGGAACTTCGACGAGGAGCGGGTGCAGCGGGTGATCGACTCGGTCGTGCCGATCTTCGCGGGCTACGGCGAGGAGATCCCGGAGGGCATCACGCCGGCCGACATCATGACGAACGAGTTCATCGACGAGTCGATCGGCCTCCAGTGACGCGCCTCGACGCCATCACCGGGGCGAGCCTCCCGGGCGGTCCGGCCGACCTGATCCTCCTTGGGGGACAGGTCGTCCGGGCCGCCGCGCCAGGCAGCGTCGGTCTGAACGCATCCATCGAGAGCCTGGGCGTGCGGACCAGCGGGCCCGGCGCACCCGTCGGGGGCACCGAAGCCCGGGCGGCGGCGCCCGGCAGGGTCGGCCCGAACGTACCCACCGAGAGCAATGGCGCCCGGGCTGCCGCGCCCGGCGACGATACCGGTCGGCGCGCACCAGTCGGGGGCGTGAACGCCCGGGCCGTCGCGCCGGGCCGCACCACCGGCCCGGACGCGCCCGTCGGGGATGTCGCGGGCGTCGATGATCGGGCGTCCGCATCCATCGGTAACACAATCAGCGCATCCCGGGTCTTCGACGCTGCGGGCCGGGTCGTGCTGCCCGCCTTTGTCGACGCGCACGTCCATCTCGACAAGGCCTACCTGCTGGAACCGATCGCGAACGAGCTCGCGGCCGAGGGCGCGAAGCTCACCGCCGACCTGGGCGACGCCATCGCCACCGTCGCGCGGCTCCGTCCGCGCCTCGGCCCCGAAGTGGTCGCCGCAGGGGCGCAGCGCGCCGTGGACACGTTGGTGCGCAACGGCACTGTGGCCGCCCGCGCGATGGTCGAGATCGACCCCGCGGTCGGCCTCGGGCTCATGGACCTCCACGCCGACCTGGCCGCCCGCAACGCCGGCCGGATCGGCCTCCAGCTCGTGGCTTTCCCCCAGCGCGGCCTCGAGCTCGACGGCATGCGCGAACTCATGAAGGGCGCCATGGCCGCCGGGGCGGACGTGGTCGGCGGCTGTCCCTACGTCGACGACGACCCGGGTGCCCACCTCGACTTCGTCTTCGATCTCGCCGAGGCGTACGGCGCCCCCGTCGACCTGCATCTCGACTTCAGCGACGACCCGGAGGCGTCCCTCATCGACCTCGTGGCCGAACGCACCCGCGCCGCCGGCATGCAGGGCAGGGTCGCGATCGGCCACGTCACCACGCTCGCCGCCATGGCGCCGGACCGCGCCGACCGGGCGTTCGCCGCGATGGCCGAGGCCGGCATCGCCCTGGCGGTCATGCCCGCCACCGATGTCTACCTCACCGGCCATCCGCGCGAGGCCAGCGGCTGGCACGCGACCCGCCCGGTCGCCCCGCTCCTGCGGGCCGCACGCGCCGGCGTCACGGTCGCGATCACCAACAACAACCTGTGCAATCCGTTCGCGCCCTATGGGAACGGCAGCCAGCTCCAAGCCGCTTGGCTCGCGGGCCTGCTCTTCCGCGCCGTCGCCGCCGCCGATCGGGCGACGCTCATCGACGCGATCACCGTGAACCCAGCGCAGATCCTCGGGCTCCCGGAGCACGGTCCGACCCCGGGAGCCAGGGCCGACCTGGTCGTCCTTGAAGCGGCGAACCAGGACGAGGCGCTGTTGCAATGCTCCAAGGTCGCAGCCGTGGTTCGTGCCGGAGTGCGCATCGAGTAGGACGAGTGCCGGTCGCGGGCTTTCCTCGCGTCCGTTCACTCGTTCGCTTGAACCCCGCGAGCAGCATCCGCCGAGTTTGCCCCGATTCGCGCACCGTTGTTCGACTCGGTTGCCGCCCTTGACCTCGAACGACTACCGAGACGTCGTACCCGTCTGGGAGGGTGTCCTTTTCACTGGTAGTGGTGAAGGTGGGATCGGGAGGGTACCCGGGACCGCCCGTACGGCCTCGCGCCGCGCCGCGGCGCGGCGCCGGTCCGGGCCGGTCGGCGTCCCGCCGCCCGCCCGACTTCCGGAGACCGAACGCGATGCCGGCACCGACGATCACGGCCCCCGCGATATCCGCGACGGTCACCGGCGCGATGCCGAGCACCGCGGTCGTGAGGAGCGCACCGACCGGCACGAGCCCGGCCAGCAGGCCGCTGCGGTCGGCCCCGATGCGGCGAAGCGCGTTGTACCACAACAGGAACGCTACGGCCGTGACCAGCACACCGAGGTAGACGTAGGCCGCGCCTTCGGCGAGCGTCGGCATTCGCAGTGCGTCCGCCCCTTCGAGCCCCAGCCCCGCAACGAGCAGCATCGGTACGGCGAGCGTTGCGGCGTAAGCGGACACCCGCGTGGGTCCCAGTTTCGGCAGCAACGGGATCGCGAGCAGGGAGAACAGCACCTCGCATCCGAGCGCGCCGATGGCCAGCAGCAGGCCCGCGACACTGCCGGAGCCGAGCCCGGCGGCGACGGCCGTGCCGCCTGCGACCACCATCGCCGCGATCACCGTCCTGCGTGAAGGCTTGCGCCGCTGCAGGACCGGGGCGAGCAGCGCCAGCGCCACCGGCACGGCCCCAACGACAGAGCCGATCATCGCAGGGCTCGCGTGCCGGGTCGCCTCGATGAGGAAGAGATTGAACCCGGCGAGGCCGGTGGCAGCGAGGGCCACGAGCAGCAGGACGTCGCGCACGGTGAGCCGGACGCGGGGGAGCCGCTGCGCCCGGACCACGGCCAGCAGGATCACGGCGGCAAGCGCGAAGCGGATCGACTGTCCGATCAGGACCGGATAGTCCGCAATCGTCGCCGCCACCGCGGTCGAGGTGCCGACGAGCAGCATCGCGACTCCGCCGCCGATGATCGCGAGGCGTTGGGCGGCAGCGCGATTGAGGATGCCGGACCGCTGTACTACGCCGTCGCCGTCGCCGTCGCCGTCGCCGTCGCCGCCGTCGCCGCCGTGGACGCTAGAGCGCTGAACCGCACTGTGGGCGCTGGACCGTTGAGCCACGCCGTTGCCGTGGTCAGCGGATCGCTCAACCGCCCCCTGGGCGCTGGATCGCTGCACCGCGCCGTCACCGCCGCCGTGGTCGCCCGATCGCTGTACTGCGGCACCGTCGAGAGGTTGGTGGCTCACGGCGCGACCGCTGCCGTTGCCGCCCCGGCCCCAGCCGAAGCCCCGTCCTTTGCGCCGCCGTCGAGCACGGTCCGGGTGACCCGTTCGCTGATGGCGGCAACGAGCGCCCGGGGCCGACGCGGCATGAGGTGCGCATTCAAGGCGTTGCCGAGGCCCGGCGTCACATAGGCCCGGTCGCGGTCGAGGGCACGCAACGCGGTGCGCACCACCCGGTCCGCCGGGATCAGGGCGCCGAACGAGGCGGCCTTCTCGTTGCCGATGGCCTCGACGAACCCGGTCGGCACCGGCCCGGGGCAGACGGCGAGGACCTTCACGCCGCGTCCGCGGTACTCGTTCCGCAGCGCGAGGCTGAAGTTGAGCACGAAGGTCTTGGCCGCGCTGTAGACCGCGAAGTACGGGGAGGGCTGGAACGCGGCGGTCGAAGCGATGTTCACGACCGCGCCGCCGCCGTTCGCGAGCATCCCGGGCAGCAGCTCATGGCTGAGATCGACCAGGGCGACGACGTTGACCATCAGCTGATCGTGGTCGCGCGCCCCGGAGATCTCCTCGAACCGGCCGCACGTGCCGAACCCGGCGTTGTTCACGAGCAGGCCGACCTGCAGGCCGCGGGCGTCCAGCTTGATCTTGATGCGCTGCGCCGCATCGGGTTCGACGAGGTCCTGCACGATGACCTCGGCCTTCACGCCGTGCTCGGCGCGGATGCGGCGGGCCTCGGCCTCGAGCCGGTCGCCGCTGCGGGCCACCAGGACCACATCGTGGCCGCGTGCGGCGAGCTGCGATGCGAACTCCGCGCCGAGCCCGGAGGAGGCGCCGGTGATGAGGGCTGTGCTTGACATGGTCGTGCTCCGTTCCATCGGTATCTGAGACAGAACAGTACGCGAAAATCCAAAAAACGCAACAGTGAAGTTCCATTTAATTCGATTACGCCGACGTTCGTGTATCGTTTGTGCAGCACGAGGGACGGGAGCGACATGGAACCGACGACGAAGCGGCCGCTGCGGGCCGACGCCGAGCGCAGCGTGCGCGCGATCCTGGAGGCCGCCGAGCGGGTGCTCGCCGCCGATCCAGGCGCGTCGATGGAGCAGATCGCGACCGCCGCGGGCCTCGCCCGCACCACGGTCCACCGCCGCTTCGCCAACCGCCAGGCCGTCCTCGACGCCCTCGCGGTCTCGGCCGCCCGCCAGCTCCTCGACGCCGTCGACGACGGCCGCCCCGACACCGCGCCGCCGCTCGTCGCGATTCACCGGATCACCGCGAACGTGCTACAGGTCAAGTACTCCTGGACCTACGCCCTCGGCCTCCCCCCGGAACCCGGCAGCGAGGCGGCCCGCCTCCACGCCGAAGTCCAGGCCCGCTGCATGGCCGTCTTCCAACGCGCCCAACGCGACGGCCTTCTCAGCCCGGACGCCGACCTCGACTGGGCCCGGCGCGTCTACTACGCGCTCGTCGGCGAATCCCTCCACGGCAACGACGCGAACGCCGACCCCGACACCATCGCCGCCCGCCTCGTCGATACCTTCCTCCACGGCTTCGCCGCCGCGAGATAACCCCATCACGCTGCCCCGGAACGAGTTACGCCACCGCGAAATGGCCGCATCCCCATAGGCGGGACACGCATCAAGCCCATCACCCTGGGCGGGAACGAGTTTCGCCGCCGCGCGGTGAGGCTGATGCCTCGTTGCGCGGCGGCGTGGGTCGAGCCTTCGTCTCCTTAGGCGTCGAGCGCCTCGGTGATCTTCTGCGCCATCGCGGCCATGCTCGGGCCCGGCTCGCCCTTGTGCGCACGGGTGGCCGCTCCGACCGCAGTGACCACAGTGGTCCGGAAGTTCGCCGCCTCCGCCGCGTCCTGCGCCTTGAGCAGCTGCACGGACTCAGTGAGCGCGGGCAGGACCTGGTCGGCCAGGGCCGCAGCCGACTTCGCCTTCAGCTTGAAGTCGTTCTTCTTCGAGGCCAGCACGTGCCCGACGGCGCCGGTCGCGGAGGCGTAGGACAGCGTCCCATCCGTCGCGACCCGGTGGGCCGACCCGGAGATCCCGGCGAACGACATGAGCGTGACGGCGCCGAAAGCGGCGGTGCGGATGGTGGTGGTGTCCTGGGCGGTGAGGTTGACGTTCATGACTTGCTCCGTTTTCGTTTCGGTCTTGCTTGCTGATGAAGCAACTATCGACCGCCCGCCTTGCACCGCCCTGACATCGCCCTGACACCTCCGCTGACAAGGACCGGCGGGCCCCGCGCGTCCGCAAAGGGCAAGGCCCGCAACGACACTCAGAACCCGCGCAGCACTCGTCCCGGTCAGAGGTGAGAGCCGCCGGTGGCGTCGATGACCTGGCCGGTGGTCCAGCGGCCCGCCGCCGAGGCGAGGAACAGGACCGGTCCGGTGAGGTCCTGCGGCCGGCCGACCCGGCCGAGGGCGGACCTGGACGCGGCGGCGGCCTGCGCTTCGGCGTTGCCGCGCAGCCAGGAGGCGTTGATGTCGGTGTCGACGATGCCCGGCGCGACCGTGTTCACCGTGATGCCGCGGGGCCCGAGCTCGGCGGCGAGCGCCAGCGTGAACGTGTCGACCGCGCCCTTGGCCATCGCGTAGGCGATGCCCTCGGGGAAGGCGATGCGGGTGACCCCGGAGCCGATGTTGATGATGCGGCCGCCGTCGGGGATGAGCTCCAGGGCCCTGCGGGTGATGAAGAACGGCGACTTGGTGTTCACGGCGAAGACGCGGTCGTAGTCGGCCTCGCTGACTGCGCCAATGCCGCCGGGCGCGCCGATGCCGGCGTTGTTGACGAGGATGTCGAGCGGGTCGCCGCGCAGTTCGGAGGCGAGGGCGTCGATGAGCGTGTCGGCCGCGCCGGGCTCCGCGAGATCGGCTTGGACGCTGAAGGCACTGCCCCCTGCGGCTTCGATCGCCGCGACGGTCTCCTTCGCGGCCTGCGCGTTCGCGTTGTAGTGGACGGCCACGCGGGCGCCCGCCCCGGCCATCTCGACGGCGATGGCGCGGCCGATGCCACGGCTGGCGCCGGTGACGAGTGCGGTCTTTCCCGAGAGGGTGAACATGGCGGCTCCTTTATTGATCGATCGCTCAAGAATGCGACCGGCATGACGCTACCAGATTCTTGAGCGATCGCTATATAATGGGTTCGTGACAAGAGGAAGGCCCAGGTCATTCGACCGAGACGCGGCACTCGAGCAGGCCCTGCGCGTGTTCTGGCAGTACGGGTACGAGCCCGCCTCCATCGCCGTGCTCACCGACGTGATGGGCATCCGGCCCGCCAGCCTCTACGCCGCCTTCGGCGACAAGCGCCGCCTCTTCAGCGAAGCGGTCGCCCGCTACCAGGCCACCTACGGCGCCTTCACCACTGCGGCCCTCACCGAGGAACCCACCGCGCGCGGCGCGATCGAGCGAATGCTCCGCGAGATCGCGGCCAACTACACCGACCCCAGCCACCCGCCCGGGTGCCTCGTCATCTCCGGCGCGGTCAATCACGGCCCCGACGCCGCCGACGTCGAAGCGGAACTGAAGGAGATCCGGGCCCGAGGCCGGGAGGCCGTCGCCGAACGCCTCCGTGCCGGCATCGCGAGCCGCGAACTTCCCCAGGACGCCGACCCCGAAGCACTCGCCGAGTTCGTCGCGGCCGTCGTCCGCGGCATGTCGCGCTCCGCCCAGGACGGCGCCACCACCGAAGAGCTCCTCGCCGTCGCCGAACTGGCCATGAAAGCCTGCCCCCAGGCCTGAAGTGCCGCAAGGAATCCGACCGCAGGGAGTCGCCACCTCCGGTGCTGTGAACGCGTA
>NZ_JAPZVR010000025.1 GCF_027622855.1 Glycomyces algeriensis
TCCAGGGCGCCAGGTGCGGGTGTTCCTTGATCAGGTCGTCGACCGTCACGTAGAGTGCGGTAGCGAGGGAGTCCAGGTTATTCAAACTTGTTGCCACACAACGAGTCTGGACTCCCTCGCTTTCATGTCGACCGCGAGGGGCCCGACCCGACCCCAATCGACCCCTAGGAATCAACCATCTAGTGGTGGGTGGGGGTTGTGGACGGGGGATCGCCCGGGGAATCCGCACAGCTCGATGCCCGATGCCCAGTGCCCGGGACCCGCGGCTCTCGGCCGCCCGGGGCTCGTCGCGACCGGAGCGTCCGCAGGCGCGCCGTTCGACACGGCCTCGCGGCCGCCACGGCGTTCCTTCCGAGGAGCAGAATGGGCGCATGGCACTAGTGACCGCAGTACTGCACCGCGGCGTCGTCGATTCCGACGCGCCGCTCCTGTGCGCCGACGACCTCGGAGTCCTCCGTGGCGACGGCGTCTTCGAGACGATCAACGTCCGCGCCGGCGAGGCGTTCCTGCTCTCGGAGCACCTCGACCGCATGGCGAACTCGGCGCGCCGCATGGAGTTCGAGCTGCCCGCGAAGGCGGCGATGGCCGAGCTCGCCGAGCAGGCCCTGGAGGCCTGGCGGGAGCGGGCCGACGGCGAGGGCGCGCTGCGCCTGGTCGCCACCCGCGGCCGCGAGCACGGCGGGCCGCTCACCGTCTACGCGACGGTGGACCCCGTGCCGCGCGAGCGCATCCTGCCGCGCCGAGACGGCCTGAAGATCGCCACGGCGACCCTGGGGGTGAATGCCGATGCGCGGGGCGAAGCCCCGTGGCTTCTAGGCGGCGTCAAAGCGCTCTCGTACGCGTCGATGATGGCGGTGACCCGCTGGGCGAAGACGCAAGGAGCGGACGACGCCCTGTGGGTCTCGGCCGACGGCTTCGCGCTGGAGGGTCCGACCTCGTCGCTCCTGTGGCTGGAGGGCGACACCCTCTGCACCACGCCGACATCGGCGGGCATCCTGCCGGGCACGACCAGCGCGTACCTCCTGGAGCAGGCGCCGAAGGCGGGCCTGAAGACCGTGGAGAAGCTGATCTCGGTGGGGGACTTGAAGAACGCCGAAGGGGCGTGGCTGAGCTCCTCCGTACGAGGTGTGGCCTTCATCACCCAGATCGACGGTGAGCCTGTCGATCAGCGCCCCGACGTCACCGCTGAGCTGGACAAACTCGCGGGCTTCGAGGTCCCCGAGTAACGGTTTGACATCGTTTCCCAGGTTCTTCTCAGGCTCAACACAGGCCACGCCCAGAGACGGTCCTCATAGTAATGAGTGTTCCGGTCACGCCGACAAGCCAAACGGACGGACATGGGCAGTCTTCCGGGAGGCACGGAACAATCCGGGGGCACGAAACCAGTAAGGGCAATCGGGCACAGCCCTACTGGTGCCAATGAAAAGTGGAGCTCCTCCACTTTATCGGGGCCGCAGCGAATGGGCAAGCGCTGCGGCCCCATTAACGTGTAACAGGAACGACACGAAACCGTATCGGCCGCACCAGAAGTGTGAGTCCATCCCGCTCAACCTGCAAGGACTTTACCGGGGTTGAGGATGCCGAGCGGGTCGAGCGCGCTTTTGATGCGACGCTGCACCGCGAGATTCACCGGGTCGAGTTCCTTTGCGAGCCAATCGCGTTTGAGCATTCCCACCCCGTGCTCGCCGGTGATGGTGCCGCCCATGGCGAGTGCCATCTCCAGGATCTCGTCGAACGCGGCCCGCCCGGCTTCGAGCGAGGCCGGGTCCTCCGGGTGCACGATGATGTTCGGGTGCAGGTTCCCGTCCCCCGCATGGGCGATGACGCCGATGACCACGCCGTGGCGCGCCGCCGCGGCCTGCACGCCGTCGAGCGCTTCGGCCAGGCGCGAGCGCGGCACCGCGATGTCGTCGACCAGGACCGTGCCCAGCCGCTCCATCGCGTGGTAGGCGTTCCGCCGGGATTCCAGGAGCGCGTCGGCTTCGGCGGCGTCCGTCGCACGGTAGACCTCCGAGGCCCCGGCCTCCGTGCAGAGCGCCTCGATCGCGGCGAGCTCCTCGGCCGGGTTCGCGTCGGCCGCCACCAGCAGCAGCGCGGCCGCTTCGGTCGGCAGTCCCATGGGGCGCAACGCCTCCAGGGCCCGCAGGTGCACGTTGTCGATGAGTTCGAGCAGGCTCGGCTGGGCACCGGCGGCCATGATCGCGGTGACGGCGCGCCCCGCGTCGGCGGTGGTGCCGAAGACCGCGGCGAGCGAGAGCCGCCCGGCCGGCACCGGCGAGAGCTTCACCGTCGCCTCGGTGATGACCCCGAGGGTCCCTTCGGAACCGCAGAAGAGCCGCACCAGGTCGTACCCGGCGACGCCCTTCGCGGTCTCGCGCCCGCAGCGCATGACCTCGCCGGAGGCGAGCACGACCTCGAGGCCGAGCACGTACTCCGGGGTCGTCCCGTACTTCACGCAGCACATGCCGCCGGCCGCCGTGGCGATGTTCCCGCCGATCGTGGAGATCTGCCACGAGCCCGGGTCGGGGCTGTAGCGCAGCCCGAACTCGCTTGCGGCGACGGTGATCGCGGCGTTGAGGACGCCTGGCTGGCAGACCGCGAGGCGGTTCACCGGGTCGATCGAGAGGATCCGGTCCATCGGCGAGACGTCGAGGAGGATCGCGCCGTCGACCGCAGTGGCGGCACCGGCGAGACCGGTGCGGGCCCCTTGCGGCACCACGGGAGCGCCGAACTCGGCCGCGACCCGCAGGACCGCGCTGACCTCCTCGGTCGAACGGGCCCGCACGAGCGCGGCGGCCCGGCCGGGCAGCACGAGCGCGGCGTGGTCCACCGAGTGCGCGGCCAGGACGTCGGCATCGGTCACGGGCTCGAGCCCGCGACCGGTCAGCGCGGAGATCAGATCGCTCATCCCGCGAGGGTAGAACCCCCGCGGACGCCTACGCGTACGGGTCGGTGTCGACGACCCCGCGGATGATCTCGGCGAGCGCCTCGACCCGCTCGATGCCCTCGTCGTGGCTCGCCGAACCGCCGGTGAGGATCGAGATCTTGATGGGCTCCTCTGACTCGCCGTTGATCACGCCGATCGAGTTCACCACCCACTCGCCGCCCATCGCGTCGCGCGTGTCCCAGCCGTTCTTCATCCACACGGTCTCGTCCTCGGCCGCCGCGGCCGAGACGCCCCACTGCTGCGCGTCCGAGAGGTCGCCCATGAGCGAGCGCGCGTACTCGACCTGCTCGGCGTCGAGCACGCCCCCGTTCTCGTACAGGGCGAGCTCCAGCACCCGCAGCTGGTCCACCGCGGTCGTCTGGGTCTTCCCCCACTGCTCGGTCTCGTTCGGGTTCGTGTTCGCGAGCCCGAAGTCGATGTGCGCCTGCCGGATCGCGTCGTGCCCGTCGTCGAACGTGCCGCCGTACAGCATCTCGTTCGTCGCATCGTTGCTCGAGTCCTTGATCATCGACTCGGCGCTGTCGAGCAGCCAGTCCGGCACCTCGTCGAGCGTCCCGTAGTGCTCCAGCACCATCGTCAGGATCTCGACCTTCACGACCGACGCCGTGTCGTGCTGCACCTCGCCTTCATAGGCGAGCTGGAACTCGGCGTCGTCCACCGCGACCGAGGCGTAGAAGTTCTCGTCTTCGAGGCCCGCGAGGTACTCGCCGACCGCCGCGTCGAGGTCGGACTGGAGCCGGCCCTGCGCCGCCGCGTGCAACTCCTCCTCCGAGGGCTGCAGCGACGAGTCGCCCGCGGACTCCTGGGAGCCGGGCAGGGTCCCGTCGGCGGAACCGCCGGTGCCGCCGTCGTCGCCGGAAAGGTCGATCACGTAGATGACGGCCGCGACGAGCACGGCGATGGCCGGGACGGCGAGGAAGGGCCAGAGCCGTCGCGAGGGGGCGTGCTTGGGCTGGGAGGTCACAACAGGAACCTGACTTCGGGTGCGGGGGTCGGAGACGTACTGCTCGGCCCACGCTAAAGCAGTCGTCGAAGCGACCACAAGCAGGATTGATTGAGAGTTCCGTAACGGTTGCACAACGCCGCCTGGATCACCGCGGTGATACTGCTCTCTCCATGGTCCCTCGCACGGCCCGGCCCCCCAAACGCGAAGCGCCCGCCGGACCGGCGGGCGCTGCACTCAAGACTTCATCCGGCGGGCCGTGAGGCACTGGGACCGGCGTTCGCAGTGGGACCTGGGGAGGAAATGACCATCAACGACCGCCTGCACCGCAGTGCCTCACGGAGACTCCACCGCACCGCGCCGCAACCTGGAGGCCCGCGAGACGCGGGCCTGGTCGGGGCCGGTGAGGCACCGGGCCGCACGCTGCCGGTCGCGCCGGTTCCGCACCCGGCCGGACGGCACCCACGGCTGCGCGCCGTGGACCTGCCTGGCCGAGTTGTGTGCGGGAGCGGTCGCGGCGGCCTGCGGCGCCGGGCTCGGGGCGGGGACCGGCATCACGCCGTCGCCCGCTGCTTCAGAAGCGTGCGCGCCACCGCGGCGGCCACGCCCACCAGGCAGATGATCGCCAGGAGCGCGAGCAGCCCGTTCGCGCCGTCGGCCACGGCCGCCGGGTCGACCGCCACGACCTCGTCCTCGACGGCGGGGGCGTCGCCGCCCGCACCGGAGTCCTCCGACGGCGGCAGGCCGAACGCGTTCACTTCCTCGTCCACCGCGGGCTCCTCCACCGCGGCGGCCGGGTCTTCGGCTTCCTCGCCCTGCGGCGCCTCCGCGCCGTCATCGGCGACACCGGCGCCCTCGTCCTGCGAGTCGTCCTCGGCGTCCCCGCCCTCGTCGCCGCCGGCCGGGGGCAGCTCGACATCCCCGCCCGACTCGTCCTCGCCGGACTGCGAGCCGTCCGCCTGCGCCTCGACCACGCGCACCTGCGCCGACTCGTACTCGGCGAACAGCCCGTGGCAGTTCGGCACCATCGCGACCTCGGCCGAGCGGTTCATCTCGAACACCTGGCTCGACCCCGGACCGATCTCGTACACCTCGTCGCCCACGTGCAGCTTCGCGTCAGTGCCCAGGTCGTTGCTGTACCGCACCTGCGAACCCTGGTCCACCGTCAACTCGGTCGCGTCCGGGTACGACGTCGCCGACACCACGCCCAGCGTGCCGCAGTCGCCGCTGAACACGACCTCACTGCTGCTGCCCGACTCCTGCTCGTCCGCCGTCGCGATGCTCACCCCGGCGGCACCGCCGACCGCGAGCATCGAGGCCGCCGAGATGGCGGCCAGGCGCGACTTCCGCCGATGCGCGCGCCGGTCCATGGCCTCCTGGACCGCAGGTGCGATCCGGCCGTCGTTCACCGGGTACGGCAGCGGAGGACGCGTCTGGGCCCGGGACTGCTTGCCGGGCTTCGTGGTGTGACTTCCCATGCGTGCGTCTCTCCAACTGCGTCTTTGTCCGGGTACCGACCTGATCGAATAGCGGGAATCAGGTCTCACCAGCGTTCAACGAGCGGGCGCGGGAAAGGTGACGGCCCCGGCCGACCCCAATCCGCCGCCACGCCCAGATCCGTCCTCATGCGCCCGTAAGGAGCCGCGCACCCGTCCGTAGGATGGGCGAGACAGCCCCGAGCGAGGACCGCGAGAACACCATGGCCACACCTGCGCCCGACACCGAGCCCGCGGCAGCCCGCGAGCCCGAGGCCCCCACCCCCGCGCGCGGCGGCGCCGAAGCCCCCCGCACCGGCACCGGCGACAGCAACATCAAGGACCACGAGCGCTGGCAGCGCTTCGCCGGCGGCGAAGACCCGCCCGAGACGCACCGCCCCGGCCGCTGGCGCGCCCTCGGCCGCGCCCTGCGCCGCGCCGCCCGCAGCGAATGGACCCTCGCCGGACTCTGCAGCGTCCTCCTCGCCCTCGCCATGACCTGGCCCCTCGCGCGCCACCTCACCGAGCGCATCCCGCACGACACCGGCGACCCGCTCCTCCTCACGTACATCCTCGGCTGGGTCGGCCACGTCCTCCGCGAGAACCCCACCGGAATCTGGGACACCAACAGCTTCTGGCCCCTCGACGACGCCTACCTCTTCACCGACACCCTCATGGGCTACGCCCCCGCGGCCCTCCTCATCACCAGCCCCACCAGCGCGCTCGTCGTCTACAACGTCCTCTACATCGGCACGTTCGCCCTCGCGTTCCTCGGCGCCTACGCCCTCCTGCGCCAACTCGGCGCCCGCGTCGCCGGCTCAGCCGTCGCCGCCGCGGCCTTCGCCTACGCCCCTTGGAAACTCGGCCAGGCCGGCCACCTCCAAGTGCTCTCCAGCGGCGGCATCGTCCTCGCCCTCGCCATGCTCGCGCGCGGCCACGGCTACTCCCTCCGCGGCGGCTTCAAACCGGAGCGCCAGCGCCCCGGCTGGATCCTCGCCGGCTGGCTCACCGCCCTGTGGCAGTTCTCGATCGGCGCCGGGCTCGGCATCCCGTTCGTCTACCTGCTCCTCGGCATCGGTGTGGTCGTGGGCCTCCACTGGCTCGCGAAACGCCCCCGGCTGCGCTGGCAGACGCTGGCCGCCAACGGCATCGGCGGCTCGGTCTTCACCCTCGGGGTGCTGTGGATCGCGGACAAGCACGCGGTCGTCGCCCGCGCCTACCCCGAGGCGCTGCGCGATGTGGAGTACATCAGCTGGTTCAGCCCGACGTGGCAGAGCTTCATCATCGCCCCGGAGGAGTCGCGGGTCTGGGGCGCGGCGCACGAGGCGGCGCGCGCGGAGCTGACGTGGGCGCCCGAGCAGGCGCTGCTCGTCGGCTTCACCCTGTTCGCCCTCGCCGTCGCAGGGTTGATCTGGTCGTGCTGGACGGGCTGGCAGCGGGTCTGGCTGGCGCTCGGCGCGGCCGTCGTGTTCGCGGTCGCCATGGGCCCCAACTTCCTCGACGACGGTTCGTGGGCGTGGGCGCTGCTGTACGAGTACGCGCCGGGCTGGGACGCGATCCGCACGCCGGGACGCCTGGCGATCTACCTGACGCTGATTCTGGCGGTGCTGGCGGCGGGGACGCTGACGCGCATCGCCGACGAGGCGGACTACGTGGCGCACCGCGCCCGGATCGACAAGCGCCTGAAGGTCAAGGCGCCCAAGCGGGTCCACGCGCTCCTGTTCCTCCCGATCGGGCTCGTCCTGTGGGAGGGGCTCACGGTCGCGCCGTACATGGAGGTGCCGGAGGCGCCGGTCGACATGTCCGAACTGGAGGGTCCGGTGCTGTTCCTGCCTGCGGGCGGGGGCGACACGCGGGTCCAGTACTGGAGCATCGACGGGTTCCCGGAGGTGGCCAACGGGGTCGCGGCGTTCACCCCCGACGAGCAGGCGGGCATCCGCTCGATGTCGATGGGCTTCCCGAGCGAAGACGCGGTCGACGCCCTGCGCGAGGCCGGCATCGAGACCGTCGTGGTCCTCCCCGGCTCACTGCCCGGCAGCGACTGGGCGGGCCTGGACACCGAAGCGGAGCCGTTCGGCGTCGAAGTGGAGCGCACCGAGACCGCGCTGATCTACGACCTCAACGCCGACTAAAGGATGAAATAACCCCAATAACGGATATGTCCCCTTAGGGGACCCCTGGACTAAAAATACGCGATGGGTCCGACATTCCGTTTTTCGCACAAGATGCGAGGAACGCTCAGGCGGGGCCCATGGGCGTCATGAACGTCAGTGACCCGATCGCGTCCAGGCGCGGCGGCGAGTGCAGCGGCGAGGCCGTCACGTCGAACGTCCGGTGCACCCCGCGGTGATCGATCCGCATGAGACTGCGCTCGAGCGAATCGGTCTGGAGCGTCTGCACCGGCGCGAGCCGGGCGAGCTCGGAGTCGACGAGCGGATGCGCCCCGGCCGTGAAGTCCAGGAACCGTATGCCCGCGTCCAGGAACCGCGGCATCGCGACCTCCACCTCGATGCTGAAACCGAGCACATGCCGGGCGGAGCGGGAGATGGCGACGATCCGGGTGTCGGCCGCCAGGAGCATGCAGGCGTCCGCCGAAGCGGACACGGCCGTGCGCCACGTGGCCAGCGCCGGATCCAGCCTTCTGCCATCGGGTCCGGGCGCGGTGGCCCGGAGTGGGATGACGAGTTCGAGTTGCGTCAATTGGGCGTCCCGGGGGTAGTCGTAACGCTCAGTCTGTCCACGTTAACAGAGATAAGTTGATCTTCGTCCCCCGCGCGTCTACCCTCAGATCATGAGTGCCAACGACGCGCCCGCTTTCGGTGTCGATTCCGAGGTGGGGCGCCTGCGCAGTGTCATGCTCCACCGCCCCGGGGGCGAACTGCGCCGCCTGACCCCGCGCAACAACGGCGCGCTGCTGTTCGACGGCATCCCCTGGGTCGAACGGGCGCAGGCCGAGCACGACCGGTTCGCCGGCACGCTCCTCGAGCACGGCGTCGAGGTCCTGTACGTCGGTGCGCTGCTTGCGGAATGCCTCGAGCTGCCCGAAGCGCGCGAGGCCGTGAGCGTCTCGGTGACCGCCGACCCGCGCCTGGGGCAGACCCTCGGACGCGAACTCGCGGCCTACCTGGCCGACCTCGAACCGGAACGGCTCGCCTCGGTCCTCGTGGAGGGCTTGACGAAAGAGGAGTTCGGTACCTCCGTCTCGTTGCGGCACAAGATGATGCGCCCGACCGAGTTCGTGATCGACCCGCTGCCGAACATGATGTTCACGCGGGACTCCTCGGTCTGGATCGGCGACGCGGTCGCCGTGACCAGCCTCGCGATGCCCGCGCGCCGCCGCGAGACCACCCTGACCGGCTTGATCTACCACCACCACCCCCGCTTCGCCGACGTGCCGAAGCTGTACGACCCTTCGCTGGAGCACTTGGAAGGCGGCGACGTGCTGGCGCTGGCGCCGGGCGTCCTGGCCGTGGGCGTCGGCGAGCGCACCACCCCGGCGGGCGCGGAGCGCTTGGCGCGCAAGGCCTTCGAACGGGGCCGCATCCACACGGTCCTGGTCGTCCCGATCGCGCAGCGCCGGGCGACGATGCACCTGGACACGGTCTGCACGATGGTCGACCGCGACCGCATGGTCATGTACGCCCCGGCCGAGCAGCGCCTGGAGGCGTACACGCTCACCAGCACTGACGGCGGGGCGAGCCTGCGCATCAAGGGCCCCAGGCGGTTCCTGGACGCGGCGGCCGACGCGATCGGCGTCGACCGGATCGAGATCATCCACACCGGCGCGCGCGATGTCGTGACGGCCGAACGCGAGCAGTGGGACGACGGCAACAACACCCTCGCCCTCGCCCCCGGCATCGCGGTCGCCTACGAGCGCAACACGGTCACCAACGCCCGCCTCGAACGTGCCGGCATCAAGGTCCTCACGATCCCCGGCTCCGAACTCGGCTCCGGCCGAGGCGGCCCCAGGTGCATGTCCTGCCCGTCCGCACGAGACCCCTTCGCCGCGTAGTCGACAAGGGACAGAAGGGCACCGGTTCAACGGCAAAGAAGGGCCGGACGCATCGCGTCCGGCCCTTCTTGTTGCGCTGCTGAGCTGTGCCTTCTTAAATGCCCGCGGCGATGTCCTTGCGGTAGTAGCCGCCTTCGAGCTTGACGCCCTCGGCGAGGGTGTAGGCCTCTTGGCGGGCCTGCGCGATGGAGGCGCCGGTGCCGACGCAGTTGAGGACGCGGCCGCCGGTGGCGATGAGCTGGCCGGAGGCGTCGAGCGCGGTGCCGGCGTGGAAGACGCCGGACTCGTCGGCGCCGTAGAGCGGGCGGCCGGTGACGGTGTCGCCCGGGTAGCCCTCGTTGGAGACGACGACGCAGACGGCCGCGCCTTCGCGCCACCACAGATGGCCGAACGACTCGAGCTTCCCGGTCGCCGCCGCGTACAGGAGCCCGCCGAGCGGGGTCTCCAGGAGGGCGAGGATCGCCTGGATCTCCGGGTCGCCGAAGCGGGCGTTGAACTCGACGACCTTGAGGCCCTTCGAGGTCAGGGCCAGGCCGCAGTAGAGGGTGCCGACGAACGGGATGCCGCGCCCGGCGAGCTCGGCCAGGGTCGGCTCGGCGACGCGCTCCATGATCTCGGCGACGAGGTCGTCCGGGGCCCACGGCAGCGGCGTGTAGGCGCCCATGCCGCCGGTGTTGGGGCCGGTGCCGCCGTCGCCGATGCGCTTGAAGTCCTGGGCGGGGAGCAGCGCCTTGGCGTGCTGGCCGTCGCTCACGACGAAGAGGGAGACCTCGGGGCCGTCGAGGTACTCCTCGATGACGACGCGTTCGCACTGGAGGGCGTGGGCGAGGGCCTGGGCGCGGTCGTCGGTGACGACGACGCCCTTGCCGGCGGCGAGGCCGTCGTCCTTGACGACGTAGGGCGCGCCGAACTCGTCGAGCGCGGCCTCGGCCTCTTCGCGGGTCTTGCAGACGCGCGCGGCGGCGGTCGGGACGCCCGCGGCGGCCATGACCTCCTTCGCGAAGGCCTTCGAGCCCTCGATGAGGGCGGCTTGGCCGCTCGGGCCGTACACCGGGATGCCCTTGGCGCGGACCGCGTCGGCGACGCCCGCGACCAGCGGGGCCTCGGGGCCGACGATGACGAGGTCGGCCGCGGAGGTCACCGCCAGGGAGGCCACGGCGGCCGGGTCGGTCTGGTTCACCGGCACGCAGTCGCCGAGGGCGGCCATGCCGGGGTTGCCCGGGGCGCAGATGAGCTTGGTGACGGATTCGTCCTCGGCCAGCGACGCCGCAAGGGCGTGCTCGCGGCCGCCGGAGCCGATCAGGAGTACTCGCACACCGCCAGTTTACGTGGCGGATACGTGCTGGTTAACCGCCACGCCGAGTGGTTCCCGGCACTCGGGACCGCATTTCCTCACACTTTCGGGTGACAGGGCGGCCGCGGGGGCCGGTTTTTGTCGGACCCGGGCGGCATCGTGGGACGTACGGTCCCCAGGGTGGGTGGGGGCTAGGGATGGCCTTAACAGTGACCCACCCTTAGTAGGGCGGGCATGCGCGCCTTGCAACGAGCGGCCCGGGAGAGCGGCCCGGGCGAGTGGTCCCGGGCGAGCGGCCCCGACGAGCGGTCCCGACGAGCGGCGGTCACGGTTTCAGGCCGCGCGAAAGCGGCCCGCTTTCGCGCGGCCTCGAGGACCCGGCGGACCGCCGGGGCGAGTCGCCGGGGTGAGCGGTGCCGCCGCGCAGCCGCCGACCGGGCGAGCCCACGCTGCCGCGCGCGTCTCACGCCGAGGGATCGCCGTGCGGGTCACGGTCGGCGGCCGACCCTGATCGCGCAAGCGAGCGCAGTGCCATGATGGGCGCGTGACTGCGAATGTGCTCGCCGAGCGTTATGCCTCCGCCTCGATGCGCGACATCTGGGACCCCGTCGGCAAGATCAAGGCCGAGCGGCGCCTCTGGCTGGCCGTCCTCCAGGCCCAGCACGACCTGGGCGTCACCGTCCCCGACGGTGTGATCGCCGACTACGAGCGCGTGCTCGACCAGGTCGACCTCGCCTCCATCTCGATGCGCGAGCGCGTCACGAAGCACGACGTGAAGGCCCGCATCGAGGAGTTCTCCGACCTTGCCGGCCACCAGCACATCCACAAGGGCATGACCAGCCGCGACCTCACTGAGAACGTCGAGCAGATGCAGGTCCGCCAGTCCCTCGAGCTGGTGCGCGACCGCCTCGTCGCCGCCCTCGTGCGCCTCGCGGCCCGCGCCGCGCAGCACCGCGACCTCGTCATGGCCGGGCGCAGCCACAACGTGCCCGCGCAGGCCACCACCCTCGGGAAGCGGTTCGCGACCTGGGCCGAGGAGCTTCTGGCCGCCCTCGACCGCATCGAGGACCTCCTCAAGCGCTACCCGCTGCGCGGCATCAAGGGCCCCGTGGGCACCGCGCAGGACATGCTCGACCTCTTCGACGGCGACACCGCGAAACTCGCCGACCTCGAGACCCGCGTCGCCCGCCACCTCGGCTTCGACCGCGTCATGGACTCGGTCGGCCAGGTCTACCCGCGCTCGCTCGACTACGAGGTCGGGTCCGCGCTCGTCCAGGCCGTCGCCGGCCCCTCGTCCGCCGCGATCACCATCCGGCTCATGGCCGGCGCCGAGCTCGCCACCGAAGGGTTCATGCCCGGCCAGGTCGGCTCGTCCGCCATGCCGCACAAGATGAACACCCGCTCCTCCGAACGAGTGAACGGCCTCGCCGTCGTCGTGCGCGGGTACGCCGCGATGCTCGGCGAGCTCGCCGGCGACCAGTGGAACGAAGGGGACGTCTCCTGCTCGGTGGTCCGCCGCGTCGCCCTCCCCGACCTGTTCTACGCCGTCGACGGCCTGTATGAGACCTTCCTCACGATCCTCGACAACTTCGGGGCCTACCCGGCCGTGATCGGCGCCGAGCTCGACCGCTACCTGCCGTTCCTGACCTCCACAAAGGTCCTCATGGCGGCCGTCAAGCAGGGCGGGGGCCGCGAGGACGCGCACGAGGCCATCAAGGAGCACGCCGTCGCCGTCGCCCGCGCCATGCGCGAGAGCGGCCAGCGCGAGAACGACCTCTTCGACCGCCTCGCCGAGGACCCGCGGCTGCCCCTCGACCGGGCCGGCCTGGACGCCCTTGTAGCGAATCCGGGTGAATTCATCGGCGCCGCAGGCGATCAGGTGGACCGCGTCGCCGAAAGGGTGGCCGCGGCGGCGAAATCGCACCCTGAGGCCGCGTCCTACCGACCGGGAAACATCCTATGACTCGCTGTGACCTGGCACCGTCCTCGTAGCTCGGCACTGGCCCTGGTCAGGGCCGGTGAATATGCTTGCCCTGTTGTCCCGTCCATGTGACCGACAGGAGTGCGCCCGTGGCCCGTGTAGTGGTCGACGTGATGCTGAAGTCCGAAATCCTCGACCCCCAGGGCGAGGCCGTCCTCGGGGCGCTGCCCCGGCTGGGCGTCAACGACGTGTCGTCGGTGCGGATCGGCAAGCGCGTCGAGATCGAATTCGACGAGAACGCCCAGAACGTCGAGGAGCAGTCGCGAGTGATCGCCGACCAGCTCCTGGCCAACCCGGTCATCGAGAGCTTCTCGCTGTCGATCGAGGGCTCATGAGTGCGCGCGTCGGGGTCGTGACCTTCCCCGGCTCGCTCGACGACCGGGACGCCGCCCGCGCGGTGCGCCTGGCCGGCGGCGAGCCGGTGGGGCTGTGGCACGACGACGCCGCGCTCGGCCGCGTCGACGCCGTGTTCCTGCCCGGCGGGTTCTCCTACGGGGACGCGCTGCGCTGCGGCGCCATCGCCCGCTTCTCGCAGGTGATGGACACCGTGAAGGCCGCCGCGGCCCAGGGGATGCCCGTCCTCGGGGTCTGCAACGGCTTCCAGGTGCTGTGCGAATCGCACCTGCTGCCGGGCGCGCTGGTGCGCAACGCCCACCTGCGCTACCGCAACCGCCCCGCGCGCCTGCGCGTCGAGACCTCCCGCACCGCGTGGACGCGTCTCTACCAGCCGGGCAGCGAAGTGGTCTTCCCCGCCAAGCACGGCGAGGGCCGGTACGTCGCCGACGAGGCCGTCCTCGACCGGCTCGAGGCCGACGGCCGCGTCGTCTTCCGGTACCTCGACAACCCGAACGGCTCGATGCGCGACATCGCCGGGGTGACCAACGAGGCCGGGAACGTCGTGGGCCTCATGCCCCACCCCGAGCACGCCGTCGACGAGCTGACCGGCCCGTCGAACGACGGGCTCGGCATCGTCGCCTCCGTCCTGGCCCACCTCACCGGGGCCGCCGACACCAGTGGAGTCAGCCGATGAGCCAGCTCAACGTCGCCATCGACACCGTCGGGGTCGCCGACGCGACCCCCGACGAGAAGCAGCCGTGGGCCGAACTGGGCCTGAAAGAGGACGAGTACCAGCGGATCCGCGAGATCCTCGGGCGCCGCCCCACCCAGTCCGAGCTCGCCATGTACTCGATCATGTGGTCCGAGCACTGCTCGTACAAGTCGAGCCGGGTGCACCTGCGCCAGTTCGGCGAGAAGAACCCGAAGACCCCGCGCCTCCTGGCCGGGATCGGGGAGAACGCGGGCGTCGTCGCCATCGACGAGAACATCGCGGTCACCTTCAAGGTCGAATCCCACAACCACCCGTCCTATGTGGAACCCAAGCAGGGGGCGGCCACCGGCGTCGGCGGCATCATCCGCGACATCATCGCCATGGGCGCCCGCCCGATCGCGGTCATGGACTCCCTTCGCTTCGGCGCCATCGACCACCCCGACACCGCCCGGGTCCTCCCGGGCGTGGTCGACGGCATCGGCCACTACGGCAACTGCGTGGGCCTCCCCAACATCGGCGGCGAGACCTACTTCGACGCCTGCTACCAGGGCAACCCGCTCGTCAACGCCCTCAGCGTCGGCGTCATGCCGCGCTCGCGCCTCCAGTCCATGCAGGCCAGCGGCGTCGGCAACACCGTGATCCTCATGGGCGCCAAGACCGGCCGCGACGGCATCGGCGGCGTCTCCGTCCTCGCCTCCGCCACCTTCTCCGAGACCGGTGAAGGCGACGCCCGCCCGAGCGTGCAGGTCGGCGACCCGTTCACCGAGAAGCTGCTCATCGAGGTCTGCCTCGAGCTCTTCGACGCCGGCCTCGTCGTCGGCGTCCAGGACCTCGGCGGCGCCGGCCTCACCTGCGCGCTCAGCGAGACCGCGGCCGCCGGCGACGGCGGCATGCACGTCGACCTCGAGCGCGTCCCGCTGCGCGCCAAGGGCATGGAGCCGCAGGACATCCTCGCCTCGGAGTCGCAGGAGCGCATGCTCCTCATCGTCGACCCCGCCAAGGCCGAGGAAGTCCTCGCGCGCTCGCGCCGCTGGGGCCTGCTCGCGACCGAGATCGGCACGGTGACCGACACCGGCCGCCTCGTCGTCGACTTCCACGGCCAGACCGTGGTCGACGTGCCGCCGAAGTCGCTCGCCGACGAGGGCCCGGTCTACCACCGGCCCATCGCCGAACCGAACGACCTGGGGCTCATCGCCGTCGACCGGGCCGAGACGCTGCCGCGTCCGACCACCGCCGACGAGATCCGCCAGACCGTCCTCGACATGGCCGCCAGCCCGAACCTGTGCGACAAGTCCTGGATCACCGAGCAGTACGACTCCTCGGTCTTCGGGAACACGGTGCTCGGCACGCCGCACGACGCGGGCGTGGTGCGCCTCGACGAGCGCACCGGCGTCGGCATCGCGATCTCCCTCGACGGCAACGGCCGCTTCGCGCGGCTCGACCCGTACGTGGGCGCGCAGCTCTCGCTCGCCGAGGCCTACCGGAACGTCGCCGTCACCGGCGCGACCCCGATCGCCATCTCCGACTGCCTCAACTTCGGCTCGCCGGAGGACCCGCACGTCATGTGGCAGTTCGAGCGGGCCGTCACCGGCATCGCCGACGGCGCGCAGAAGCTCGGCATCCCCGTGACCGGCGGCAACGTCTCGTTCTACAACCAGACCGGACGCGACGCTATCCACCCGACGCCCGTCATCGGCGTGCTCGGCGTGATCGACGACGTGGCCCGCCGCATCCCGCTCGGCCTGGGCAAGACCGGCGACACGATCGCGCTGGTCGGCACCACCGAAGAGGAGCTCTCGGGCTCCGAGTGGGCGTCGGTGAAGCACGGCCACCTCGGCGGCGTGCCGCCGAAGGTCGACCTCGACCACGAGATGAAACTCGCCGAGCTGCTCTCGCGCCTGGCCGGGACCGAGCAGCTCGCCGCCGCGCACGACCTCTCCGAGGGCGGGCTCGCGCAGGCGCTGGTGGAGGCGATCTGCTTCTCCGGGCTCGGCGCGCAGATCCTCCTGCCCGAGGGCGCGGACGCGTTCACGTACCTGTTCTCGGAGTCGTCCGGGCGCGTGCTCGTGGTGATCCCGCGCGGCCAGGAGCTGGCCGTGCGCACCGCGTGCGAGCAGCGCGGTCTGCCGATCACGCCGCTGGGCGTGACCGACGCGAACACCGACGGCCTGCACCTGCGCGACCACTTCGACATCGGCCGCGAGGAGCTCGAGGCGTCCTGGAAGGGCCGCATCGGCCTCCACCTCGGCGAGTAAAACCCGATAGGATATATCCTATAGGATTTTGGGCACTGCCCTGGAGCTTCGGTTCCAGGGCAGTTTCCGTAGGTAATAAGAAGAAGCCGGGCGATTCGGCGGGCGGTACGTCCGGCCGCGAGTTACAGCACGGCCATGTGATGCGCAGTCGACTCGCGGGCAAGGAGCAGTTGCGCGATTCGCGGCAGCCAAGCAGGGCGCGTTCGTCGACGGCCGCGGCGACCGGAGCAGTCGCGCGAATCGCGACAGCCGGGCTGATCGCCGAGCGGCTTGTCCGTGGGCAGGGGGGCGAATCGCCGAGGAGTGGGCCCGCGAGCGAGGAGCAGCCTCGCTATTCGTCGAGCGGTTCGCCCGTCAGGGCCGCGATCGGGAGCAGCTCGCTCAGGTCGGCGCGCTGGCCCGAGGCCGATACTGTGCCGGACTTGAGCGCTTCGTGCCATTGGGTGCGGCCGGTGGCGAGGAGCAGGAACACGAGCGGTTGACATTCCACGACGTTCGGCGGGGTGCCGCGGCGGTGCCGCGGGCCCTCGACACACTGGACCGCGCCGTACGGAGGAACGCGAACCTCCACAGTGTGACCAGGGGCTTTCTCCGCCAGCGCCTGCAGCAGGGCCCGGACCGCGCCCTTGAGGGCCTCCCGGTCGGGCGCCTCGCCGTTGTCGATCGCGGCCATGGCATCGACCACAGCGTCCACGGGGAGACCTCCGAACCACGTTAGACTGCCCGTTACGGCACGTCGCCGAACGGGCGTGCTCTTGCAATTGTGTGCCAGGCCGAGTGCCCGGAAGAGCGGGCTCACGGACGCCGCGGTGCCCGCACCCCGGTCCCGTGACCGAATTGAGACCAGGCATAGTGGCGACGACGGCCCGCTTCCGTGGGTTCGTCGTGCCTGCCCGTGGCAGATGGCCGCGAGCGGTGCTGGATGGCACATGCCCAGGAGGGGATGTAGATGACCGTAGCGGCCGTACCGAGCGGGACCCAGACTAGCGTCCCGCGGTCCCGGCGCGGAGGACGGGGTGGCCTGCGCACTCGCCTGGCCGGCCTCGCCGCGGCGGGCGGTGTGCTCCTCGGCATCCTCGCATTCCCGCAGGCCGCGGTCGCACAGGACCCCACGGGATGGTTCAACGGATCGTTCAATCCGAACCCGGTGAGCGTCGGCGGCCAGTCCGCGGTCGTCTCCTTCACGGTGATGAACAACAACCCCGTTGCGCCCCAGGACATCACTGTCAAGGCGAAGGTCGACGGCCTCAATGACGTCATCGCCGGCGTGGACAACGACGGCGGCGCGGGCGCCTGTACGCGCGACGACGCGGACAAGGTGACGTGCGCGCAGGTCGAACCCGGCGGGCAGCGGACCATCTCGTTCACGGTGACCACGGTCCTCGAGGCGGAGCTCCCGGCCGGCGAGCAGCTCTCGGGGAACTTCACCGTCGAGGTGAACAACCAGGGCCAGTCGACCGGCATCAACGTGGTCGGCACCTCGACCGTGTCGACGGTCTCCACGATCAGCGGCGAGGTCACCTCGAACGCCGAGCCGGTGGCGGACGCCGAGCTCGAGCTCACCGACGGTGAGGGCGAGACGCACAAGACGACCACCGACGACGACGGCTCGTACGAGTTCACCGGCGACTCCTCCGAGCCGATCGCACCCGGCGACATGACGCTGAAGATCACCGCGGAGGGCTTCGAGGACAAGGAGGAGACGCTCAACGTTCGCGAAGGCAGCGAAAGCTACACGTTGAACGTCACGCTCACCGAGGTCCAGGCGGAGCCGTCGGCCGAACCGACGACGGCGGCCGAATCCCCGACTTCCGAGTCGCCGACCCCGGCCCCGCCGGCGGACGACGGCATGTCGTCCACGCTGATCTTCCTCATCGTGATCGGCGCGCTGCTGGTCATCGGCGGCATCGTCGGCATCTTCTTCCTGCTGCGCGGCGGCAAGGACAAGGACGACGACGACGGCGAGAGCTTCGCCCCGGACACCCCGCCGGACCACAAGCCGACCGCGGCCCAGGTCGGGACGCCCGGCGTCTACCAGGCCGCTCCGGGTCCCGAGGCCGACGAGCCGACGATGATCCACCCCGGCGGCCTCGTCGGCGGGGCCCCGGCCGCGCCGACCCAGTTCGGGCCCGCCTACGGCGGCTCGGATTCGACGCAGGTCATGCCGCAGGGCGGGTTCGGCGCCGCACCGGGGATGCCGGGCGGCCAGGTCGGCCCTGACGGCACCACGATCCTCCCGGTCGTCAAGCAGCCGGGCGGGCCCGGCGCTTCGGACGCCACGCAGATCATGCCGCAGGCGAACCTCGGTTCGCCGCCGCCGGCCGCACCGCCGAGCCCCTACGGCGACTTGGGTTCCACCCGGCCGCACCCGGGACCTTCGGCCTCCCCGAGCCCGGCGTCCGGCCCGTACGACCCGGCCGCGACCCGGCCGCACCCGGGCCCGTCCCCGACCGGCTCGCCCAGTCCTTACGGCGACCTCGGTTCGACGCGACCGCACCCGGCGCCCACGCCGCCGCCCGCCACCGGCTCGATGTTCGACCCGCAGCAGCCGGGAAGCGCGCCGCAGAGCCAGGGTTTCGGGGCGCCGAGTGCACCGCGCGATCAGGGTTATGGCGCGCCGAGCGCACCGCGGGACCAGGGCTTCAGCGCGCCGAGCGCGCCCCGGGACCAGGGTTACGGCGCTACGAGCGCGCCCCGGGACCAGAGCTACGGTCCGCAGGGCTCGCCGAGCGCGCCGCAGTACGGTCCGGGCTCGCAGAGCTACGGGTCGCACAGCAGCCAGCCGAGCTACGGCGCGCACGGTTCGCCGAGCGCCCCGCCCAGTGCGCCCAGGAGCGCCCCGCCGAGCGGCGACGCGTATCCGAGCCAGTCGCTGCGCCGCGACCCGTACGCACCGCAGGAGCAGCCTCCGCCGCCCACGGGTGAGTACGGGGCGACCCGCGCGATGCCGCAGTACGGCGACCAGCCGCAGCCGCCGGCCGCGCCGTACGGCAATGAGCCGAACGGCGAGGGCGAGGACCCGGACTCCAAGCGCACCGACCGCCGCAACTGGGGCGAGTGGGACGACCGCCCCCGCTCCTGGTAGCGCGCGCACCAGACGAGATACGAGTCGAGACACGAAACGCCGTGCCGGGCATAGCCCGGCACGGCGTCTCACTTCGAGGGGTCTGGCGGCGGGGACGCCGAGAACACGGTCGCGGTGTTCCCTTGGGCCCCCGATATAGAGGGTCGCATCGGGGTACGACATCCCGCTGTTCGAACAAGCCGATGCCCGGGGCCGGGCAGCGCCCGAGACGCGGCGGGCACCGGAGCATTCGCCGGCCCGACCTGCGGTCGGCGCGTTCGGTGCTCGTCGACCGGCAGGCCGACGAAGCGCGTCCGGCACCCGGTCGAAGCGGCGTCGTGCCCGCCGAGCCGATCGGCATCGGCGTCTACACGCCGCTCCCCGAACAGGTGCGGGGCCGAACTCGACAGTGAGAACACCGCCGAGAGACCGAGTCGATGCCGCGCTCGAAGACCCGTCGTCGGCCTGGATGCGGGTGAGCTTGGTGTACCCGGCATCCCGCATGGCCTCCTCCTCGCAGCCCGCCGTGCCGCCAGGCAGGTAGCCCGGTCCGGCGCGGCGGACCGGCCCGATTCGGCGGTGTGGACACCAACGCGCCGCGTCGTCGCCCGCCTCGGCGGCCGTGCGCAGGGGCTCGGAAGGCGGGCGGGCGGCCCCGCATCGGCGGGTTCGCGGTTCGGTGCGCGGCTCATGGTTTGCCGTTCCCGGTTTGCGGGCATGGTTGTTCCCGGGCATGGCCACTCATTGGGGTGACGGCTTTCACGGACGGGTGAGCGGGCGGGTCGGTTCTCGCCCCGTAGGTCGTTATGCGATGAGTTTCACCTCTTCAGCAAGGCTTTTCCGAGGGGTCCGGCCCACACCCGCCGTCGTTGGACGGTGGCGACTTCCCGCAGGTCCGATAGACTGAGACTGGCGGTTCCGCCAGATGGCGAAGCTTGCGAGCCATCGGTGTATGCAGATGGCGCAGCTCGTAAGCCATCGAAACAGCCCAGCAAACTGAGGAGTTGCAGTGGCCCGAGGTGACGGTCGACTCACCACGGAACTCGATCCCGACAATCCCGGCCCCCGCGACGCTTGCGGCGTCGTCGGCATCTGGGCCCCCGGGGAAGAGGTCTCGAAACTCACTTACTTCGGGCTCTACGCGCTCCAGCACCGCGGCCAGGAAGCCGCGGGCATCGCTGTCTCCGACGGCGCGCGCACCGTCGTCTACAAGGACCTCGGCCTGGTCGCCCAGGTCTTCGACGAGTCCACGCTCGCGCCCCTCCAGGGCCACCTGGCCATCGGCCACGCCCGCTACTCCACCACCGGCGCCCCCACCTGGGAGAACTCCCAGCCGACCATTCGGTCCACCACCACGGGCACCGCGATCGCCTTGGCGCACAACGGCAACCTGGTGAACACCGCCGACCTCATGAAAGAGGTCGACCGCCTGGGCATCGACATGGGCACCACCACCTCCGACACCCACCTCATCACCGCGCTCCTGGCCGCGCACCCGGACGAGTCCGTCGCCGCGGCCGCCGAGCGCGTGCTCCCGCAGCTGCGCGGCGCGTTCTGCCTGGTCTTCATGGACGAGAACACGCTGTACGCCGCCCGCGACCCGCAGGGCGTGCACCCGCTCGTCCTCGGCCGCCTCGCCTCCGGCTGGGCCGTCGCCTCCGAGACCGCCGCGCTCGACACGATCGGCGCGCACTTCGTGCGCGAGGTCGAGCCCGGCGAGCTGCTCACCATCGACGAGCACGGCCTGCGCTCCACCCGCTTCGCGAACCCGGAGCCCAAGGGCTGCCTGTTCGAGTACGTCTACCTCGCCCGCCCCGACACGAAGCTGGCCGGGCGCAACGTCTACGCCACCCGCGTCGAGGTCGGCCGCACCCTCGCCCGGGAGTTCCCGGCCGAGGCGGACCTCGTCATCGGCGTCCCCGAGTCCGGCATCCCGGCCGCCATCGGCTTCGCCGAGGAGTCCGGGATCCCCTACGGCCAGGGGTTCACCAAGAACCAGTACGTGGGCCGCACCTTCATCCAGCCCTCGCAGTCGCTGCGGCAGTTGGGCATCCGCCTGAAGCTCAACCCGCTCGTCGACCAGATCAAGGGCAAGCGCCTGGTCATCGTCGACGACACCATCGTGCGCGGCAACACCCAGCGCGCCCTCGTCCGGATGCTCCGCGAAGCGGGCGCGGTCGAGGTCCACATCCGCATCTCCGCGCCGCCGGTCAAGTGGCCGTGCTTCTACGGCATCGACTTCGCCACACGCGCCGAGCTCATCGCCGGGGCCCTCGACACCGACGGCATCCGCGCCCAGATCGGCGCCGACTCGCTCGGGTACGTCTCGATGGACGGCCTGGTCCGCGCCACCGAGCAGCCCGCGTCCCGGCTCTGCATGGCCTGCTTCGACGGCCACTACCCCATTGAACTGCCCGCTTCCGACCTCATCGGCAAGCACCTCATGGAAGCGCCGCAGGCAGCGAAGCCGGGCGTTCAGCGATCGACCGAAGCGAGCACGCAAGTGCGGGAAGGGACCACAGCGTGAGCAGCGGCACCACCACTCCGAGGAGCATCTCCTACCAGTCCGCGGGCGTCGACATCGACGCCGGCGACCGGGCGGTCGACGCCCTCAAGCCCTTGATCAAGAAGACCGTCCGGCCCGAGGTGGTCGGCGGGATCGGCGGGTTCGCCGGGCTGTTCGCGCTCGACACCGAGAAGTACAAGAAGCCGCTGCTCGCCTCCTCCACCGACGGCGTCGGCACGAAGCTCGTGATCGCCCAGAAGCTGGACATCCACGACACGGTCGGCATCGACCTCGTTGCGATGGTCGTCGACGACCTCGTCGTCTGCGGCGCCGAGCCGCTGTTCCTCCTGGACTACATCGCCACCGGCCAGGTCGTGCCGGAGAAGATCGCCGCCATCGGCGGCGGCATCGCGGACGGCTGCCGGTACGCCGGCTGCGCGCTCATCGGCGGCGAGATCGCCGAGCACCCGGGCGTCATGAAGCCCGACGACTACGACATCTCCGCCACTGGCGTGGGCGTCGTCGAAGCCGACCAGCTGCTCGGCCCCGAGCGCGTCAAGCCCGGCGACGTCGCGATCGCGATGCGCGCCTCCGGCGTCCACTCCAACGGCTTCTCGCTCGTGCGCGAGGCCCTGTTCGGCGTCGGCAAGATGGACCTCGGCACCGTCGTGCCCGAGTTCGGCAACCAGCGGACCCTCGGCGAGGAGCTGCTGACCCCGACCCACATCTACGCCAAGGACTGCCTCGAGCTCGCCAAGGAGTGCGACGTGCACGCCTTCGCGCACATCACCGGCGGCGGCATCGCCGGGAACCTCGTGCGCTCGGTCCCCGAAGGCCTCCAGATCGAGGTCGACCGCGGCACCTGGGCGCCGAACCCCGTGTTCGACGTCGTGCAGCGCATCGGCGGCATCGGCGACGAGGAGATGGAGCGGACCTTCAACATGGGCATCGGCATGGTCGCCATCGTCGCGCCCGACCAGGTCGACCGCTCGCTTGCGGTGCTCACCGCCCGCCACGTCGAGGCGTGGACCATCGGCGAGATCGCCGCGGGCGACGCCGGCGTCAAGCTCGCGGGCTCATATCTGACGGCTGGCTAGGGATCCCCGGATCGCCCTCGCCGTCGGCGTCGGCGTCAGCTTGATCTGAGGCCGGGGCTTCGGCCTCGGCCTCTTCGAGCGCGTCCCGGTGCTGCTTCGCCTTCGTGCTGAGCCACAGCCAAATGAGGCCCAGCGTCGGCAGCACCGCGGCCGCGATGAGCGCCGGGACCAGGTGCAGCGTCGGCGTGAGCATGACGCCGAGGATGAGCAGCACCGAGATCAGGATCGTGCGCCGCGTCGCGGGGTCGAAGACCTTCAGCGGCCCGAGCGGGATCGTGTGCCAGGGCACGCGCTTCGCGCTGCGGATGATGATGAGGCCCAGCAGGAACCCGGCCGGCTCGTCCGAGAACCAGTGTTGGCCCAGGAAGATCTGCGAGCTGAACACGATCGCCGGCGGGGCCAGCAGCAGCGTCCAGCGCGCCCACGCCGGGATCACGTGGCCGATGAGCATCACGATGAGGCCGAACAGCAGGATCGAGTTCACCGCGTGCCCCGAGGGGAACGCGGTGGCGTCGGTGATGTTCGGCCCGCCGCCCTCGGGGTGGTACGTGAACAGCAGCGGCCCTTCGGGCGAGACCTCCCGCAGCGCGAACGGGTGCTGCGAGAGCGGGCGGCCCAGCAGGTGCTTCATGCCGAGGATGCTCGCCAGGGTGATGAACGAGATGACGTACATCAGCAGCGGCCGGATCGACCGCGACCGGAGCGCGCACCAGATCGCGATGAGGAGCGTGACCGTCGCGACCGTGCGGGCCTGGCCGAACTCGGCCCCGCCCTTGGCGAGGTTCCTGAGCCAGTCCACGTCGTTCGCGGTCGCGGCCCACACCCGGATGTCCCAGTCGAGCTGCACGAGCCACGACGGGTAGCTCACGAGGTACGCGAGCGCGAGGAACCCGAGGAACATGAAGAGGTCCGGCCACCAGCTCCTCGGGCGCTTCCCGTACGGCTCCCAGTCGAACCAGCCCACGGGGATGTAGCGGCGCAGCGGTGTGATGATCTGTCCGACGAACGCATCGTCACGGACAGTCACACCTCGGTCCGTGATCCCCGCGCTCCTGCGCGCGGCGGCAGGCCGGTTCGATTCAGAAGGCATAGATGGATGTTCGCCTGCGAAAGTGAATTTTGGTGCCGCCACACCCGAACTGGACCGAATTTGTTATCAGGTCGGTATATATGGTGTGGTTTGGGACGCAGCTTGGTTGAGCTGCGCCGATACTCCGCGATACCGGTCACGTTCCACCGAAACGCGGCCGTGACCGGACCTGTGAGCGGCATCGCCTGCGGCTCAAGCCGAAACGGAGCGCGTGTCGGAGGCGGAGATCACAGGATAGTCGGTGTAGCCTGCCGCGCCACCGCCGTACAGCGGCAGGTCCGTGCGCAGTGGAGTGACGGGCGCACCGGTGCGCAGCCGCTCGACCAGATCCGGGTTGGCGATGAACGGGCGGCCGAGCGCGACCAGGTCCGCGCCCGCGTCCAGGATGCGTTCCGCCGCGGCCAGACCGCCGTCGGCGGGGATCGGATCCGCTTCGGACGCCTCGGGATTCGAGGGGTTCGCGATCAGAATGCCCTGCCAGCGCTCGCGAATCGCCGCGAACAGCGGCGTGGGCGAGGCGTACGCGAGGTGCAGGTAGGCGAGGCCGAGCGGCGCGAGGGCGTCGAGCAGCGCCGGGAACAACTCATCGGCGTCGTCGACGTCGATCCCGTTGTGGGGGTTGCCGGGTGAGAGGCGCAGGCCCGTGCGCTCGGGGCCGATCGCGGCGGCCACGGCTTCGACGACCTCGACGACGAACTTGATGCGGCCCGCGACCGAGCCGCCGTACTCGTCGGTGCGGTGATTGGTGCTGGTGGCGAGGAACTGGTTGAGCAGGTAGCCGTTGGCCGCGTGGACTTCCACGCCGTCGGCGCCGGCGCGGATCGCATTGCGCGCGGCGGCGGTGAAGTCGGCGAGGGTGTCCTGGAGGTCGGCCTTGCTCATCTCGCGCGGGACGGGCGGTTCGCCGTGGCCGTTCGGGGTGTGGATGTACCCGGGCAGCGGGATCGCGGAGGGCGCCAACGGGATCAGGCCGCTGGTGTCGGGGTGGCCGATGCGGCCGCCGTGCTCGACCTGGAGGAAGATGCGGCCGCCCGCGGCGTGGACCGCGTCGGTGACCTGCCGCCAACCGTCCACTTGGGAGTCAGTGAAGATGCCGGGGATGTCGGGGTAGGTGTAGCCGACCTGGCTGGGGGAGCTGGCCTCGGCGACGATGAGGCCGGCGGTGGCGCGCTGGGCGTAGTACTCGGCCATGAGGGGCGTGGGGACGCCGCCGGCGGCCGCGCGGTTGCGGCTCATCGGGGGCATGACCACGCGGTTCGGCAGGTCGAGCGCGCCGAGGCGGGCGGGGGAGAAGAGGCGGTGGGCCGCGGTCGGCGAAGGCCCGGTCTGCGAGGGTGCGGTTTCGTTCGTCATGCCGGTACCGTAGAACCTGACACCAATGTCAGGTTCAAGGAAATGTGGGGTACGCCATGCGCATCGGTGAACTCGCCCGCCGCACGGGCGTCAGCGTCCGGTCCCTGCGGTACTACGAGGAGCAGGGGCTGCTCGAGTCCGACCGTACCTCGGGCGGGCACCGGGAGTACGCCGAGCACGCGGTCGACCGGGTGATCAGGATCCAGGTGCTGTACGCGGCGGGGCTGAACAGCCGCGTCATCGACAGCATCCTGCCGTGCATGCGCGACCACGACGGCGGCCCGAACGAGGCGGCCACGGCCACCCTCGCGGCGGACCTCACGGCCGAGCGCGAGCGCATCGACCGCGCCATCGCCGACCTGCAGCGGACCCGTGAGATCCTCGACGAGGTGATCGAGACCGCGTCCCTCCCGGCCTGACGGAGCAGATTTGCGAATGTTTTCGCAGGTCAGAGGCTTTTGTCGGACCCGTGTGGGAGGGTGTCCTTTTCACTGGTAGTGGTGAAGGTGGGATCGGGAGGGTACCCGGGGCCGCCCGTATGGGTCCGTGTCAGGTCAAGGGCCCCTTGAGGACCGCGAGCGCGGCGTTGCGATCGCCGCTCCACTGGAACACGTCGTCGGCCGGAGTTCGCCTGCCGCGCAGCAGGAGCAGGAGATCGCCCGCGGTGCCCGCGATGTCCGCCACCGGTTCGCCCGGGCCGAAGACCCACCAGTCGCCGGTGTCGCTCGCCTCCAGGCGGATGCACACGTCCGGCGGCCAGGCCTTGCCGCGCCCGATCTGCCTGGGCGCCAGCACATCGAAGACCTCGGAGATCCCCTCGCACGCCAGGTCGGCGTCGAGCGGGCCCGCTTCGCCAAGGGCCCGTTCGGCATCCCACCGGTGCAGCATCATCGCGACCGAACGCGACCGCTGCCAGTACCCGGCGGTCGGCGGCGTGTAGTACCCCCACGCGGGCGCGGCCGGGTCGATGTCGAGCGACATGAGCAGCACCTCGCCGGTGCCGTCGACCCAGCGGGTGAGCTCGTACGGGTCCTCGGGGACCTTCGGCGGGTCCTCGTCGGGCGGATCGGTCCGGCCGTCCCAGTCGGTGACGGCCGCGGCGGCGAACAGGTTCGCCGTGCCCACGTGCGCGGCGAGCTCGGCGAGGGTCCGCTCCTCGTCCCCGTGCTCGATCGGCGCGTCCAGGTCACCGCCGGCCAGGCAGGCGCCGAACGCGTCGAGCTCGCGCCGGAAATGGCGGAGAAACGACGCAGTATCCATGCTCCCAAGCCTATCCGCGAGTGTGACCCGGCGCTCCCTCCAGGTCCCCCGGGTTCAAATCAGATCGCGATCACCTTGCGGCGGAACAGGGACGGCAGGTGAAACGGGGCGGTGCGGAGGGCGAATGTCGCACCCATCGCGGATGATCGGGGCATGATCCACGCATCCGCCGCACCCGATCCGGTCATGGAGGCCATCGGCCGGGCCGTCATGGAGGGCCAGAACGGCGACCTCGCCGCCGCCCGGGCGCGGCTGGCCGAGCTCTGGGCCCGGATCGGCGTCAGCGGCGACCCGCTGCACCGGTGCACGCTCGCCCACTCCATGGCCGACCTCTACGACGACCCCGCGCAGGCCCTCGCCTGGGACGTGCGCGCGCTCGACGCCGCCGACGCCGCCACGGACGAGCGCGTGCAGGCGCACCACGCCGGGCTCGAGCTCGCGGGCTTCTACCCGTCCCTGCACCTCAACCTCGCCGACGACTACCGCCGCCTGGCCTCCTTCGAGGCCGCGCAGGCCCACATCGACGCCGCCGAGAAGGCCGTCCCGGCGCTCCCCGAAGGCCCGTACGGCGACCTCATCCGCGGCGCCGTCAAGGAAGTCGCGGCGGCGATCGCCGCAAAGGACAGCGCCCCAAGGGCATCGGCCCCCGGCTCCGGAAGCTGAGCCGCGCGCGCCGAAGCGGCGGCGCAGCAGTGCGGCCGGTACGCGGCGACTGTTCAGAGGCATGGCCGTCCTTCCGCCGCGCCGACGGCATCGGCGCCATCCGCTACTTGAGGTCGGCGGCGGTGGGGACGACGACACCGTAAGCGTCCGCGATGGTGGCCAGGGCGCTGTGGTGGAGCTGCTCGGCGCTCACCTCGGCGACGGCCGTGGCGAGCGGGCGGCTCGCGCAGGCGTCAGCGACGACCGTGGGGCGGTTGCCGCGCAGGGCGGCGCCCTCCGCGGTGAAGGCCACGCACATGTGGGTCATGAACCCGATGACGATCACGTCGGTGTTCCCGGCGGCGTCGACGAGGTCGCCGAGTTCGGTGCCCACGAACGAGTTCGGAGCGCCCTTGACCACGACCGCCTCGCCCTCGGCGGGGGCGACAGACGGGTGGATCGCGCCGATGTCGGCCCTGATGTCGTAGTCGCTGCCCGGGCCGCCGTCGTGCTGCACGTGGATCACGGTGGTTCCGGCCTCGCGGGCGGCCGCGAGCAGGGCGGCGGCGTTGTCGAGCGCCGGTCCCCAGCCGGTCAGCTCCATGGCGCCGCGCGTGTAGGTGTTCTGGTAGTCGACGAGGATCAGGGTCGCGTCCGCGAGCGCGGCCGGGGTCTCGTCGGCGCCGCTGAGGGTGCGGATCGTGGCTGAAGGCATGGCGGTGTTCCTCCTGGTCAGTGTCGTGTCGGGGCCGCCGTAGCGGGCCTGGTCCAACGCTACGGCGATTCGCCGATGTCGGCAATGACAGGTAAGGTGCAGAAACCGACATGCGTTGCCGACCCTGGAGGAGCCGTGAGCCCTGCGAAGCGCCTGGTCGTGGTCGTGCTGTTCGACCGCATCGACCTGCTCGACGTCACCGGACCGCCGGAGGTGTTCGCGCTGCTCCACCGCGAACTGGGCGCCGACAGCGGCTACGAGGTCGTGCTCGCCGCCGCGACGATGGAGCCCGTGACCACCTCGGCCGGGGTCAGGGTGCTGCCGGACGCCACGTTCGACGAGGTCGCGCGGCGCTCCATCGACACCCTCATCGTGCCCGGCTCGGTCGAGACGGACGACGCGCAGCGGGTCCGCGCGATCGCCGATCCCGTTGCGGTCGAATGGGTCCGGCGGCTGGCCGGGCGCACGCGCCGACTCGCGTCGGTCTGCGTGGGCGCCCACATCCTGGCCGCCGCGGGCCTGCTCGAAGGCCGCCGCGCGACGACCCACTGGTCGACCGCCGCGCAGCTCGCCGCCGAGCACCCGGAGATCGAGGTCGACGCCGACCCGATCTTCATCCGCGACGGCGACGTCTGGACCGGCGCGGGGATCACGGCCTGCCTGGACCTCTCGCTGGCGCTGGTCGCGGACGACTTCGGGGAGGCGCTGGCGCTGAAGGTGGCCCGGCAGCTCGTCATGTTCCTCAAGCGGCCGAGCGGGCAGAGCCAGTTCAGCGTGGCGCTCGCGCCGGTGTCGACGACGCGGCGCGTGGACGTGCTGCGCCACTTCATCACCCTGCATCTGGCCGAGCCGCTCACGGTGGCCGGGCTGGCCGCCGAGGCGCATGTGAGCGAGCGCCAGCTGACGCGGATCTTCAAGTCCGAGTTGGGGATGACGCCGCGCGCGTACCTCGAGTCGGCCCGGGTCGAAGCGGCCCGCAACCGGTTGGAGACCTCGGACGACACGCTCGAGCGGGTCGCCACCGCCTGCGGCTTCGGCACCACGGACACCCTCGTCCGGGCCTTCCGCCGCATCCTCGACACGACCCCGACGGCCTACCGCGACCGCTTCCGCCTCACCTGATCCGGGCCCGGACACGCGACCGGCGGACGGGTCCACGACCCGTCCGCCGGTGTGCTCGCGAGAGCGTCAGTGCTTGCGGCCCTTAGCAGGCCGAGACGACGCGGATGCTCTCGATCCAGTCGTTGCGGTCCGGCTCGAGGTCGCTCAGGTTGCGGATGTCGACGCCCGGGCCGAGGCAGAAGTACGCCCCGGTGGCGCCGTCGTTCGCGTACAGGCGGAGCATCTTGTTCGACTCGTTCGAGATCGAGGAGATCTCGTTGTCGCCGTTCCACCAGTCGATCTCGTAGGTGGAGCCGACGCCGCCGACCCGCCAGTTGACCCACTTGTCGCCGCCGTAGCCGGAGTTCTCCCAGCCGCAGACGTAGCCCGAGGCGCAGCCGCCGGCCAGGATCTCGGCGTCGCCCTCCGTCTCGGCCTGCGCGGAGCCGGCGGTGAGGCCGAGGCCCGCGATCACCGCGACACCCGCCATCGCCGCGCCGGACTTGATGCGGCGCTTCATCGAAGCGATCTTCTCGCTGCCCATGTGAGTACCTTTCGCCGTGCGGCGCCTTCGCGCCGCGTGCTTCCGAGTTCGACACGGTCGCGACTGGCTCGCCGTGATCCGCTCGCAGGAAAGACGCATCGAGGCATGACGATGGGTGTCAGCCGTGAACCTCCTCGCTTTCGGCGGGGCGAGACAACCGATTGCGAATTTGCGTTCTCGCATTACCCGTGCACCGCAGGCGTATTGGAGGGAATCCTAAGAGAACGCTAGCGGACGATCCGCAGGCCCGCGAGGCCGCCGTCGACGGCCAGGCTGGTGCCGGTGAGGGATTTGTTCTGGGGGTCGGCGAGGTAGACGATCGCGGCCGCGACCTCCTCGGGGGAGACGAGCCGGCCGGTCGGCTGGCGGGCCTCCAGGCGGGCGCGCTCGGCCGCCGGGTCCTCCGCCTGCTCGAGGAGGCGCTGCACCCACGGCGTGTCGGCGGTGCCGGGGCTGACGCAGTTGACGCGGATCCCCTCGGCCACATGGTCGGCGGCCATCGCGAGCGTGAGCGAGTGCACCGCGCCCTTCGACGCCGAGTACAGGGCGCGCTTGACCAGGCCCGTGAGGGCGGCGATCGAGGTCGTGTTCACGATCGCGGGGGCCTTGGAGTCGCGCAGGTGCGGCAGGCACGCGCGCGAGAGGCGGACCATGCCGAGGAGGTTCACGTCGAGCACCCGGAACCACTGCTTGTCGGAGTTCTCCTCGACGGTGCCCACGGCGCCGATCCCGGCGTTGTTCACCACGATGTCGACGCCCCCGAAGTGCTCCTTGACGGCGGCGACGGCCAGGCGGACCTGGTTGTCGTCGGACACGTCGCACCGGTGGGACCAGTGGGCGTCGCTCGCGTTGAGGTCGAGCACCGCGACGTTCGCGCCCTTGGCGGCGAACGCGTCGGCGGCGGCGGCGCCGATCCCGGAGGCGCCTCCGGAGATCACGGCGGTGAGGCCTTCGAAGCCGGTGGTGGTGCTCATCAGTTGCTCCTCCATTCAGGACCGTTCGGGTAGGCGAACCGGACCAGGCTGTCCCGCTTCATCTCGGCGGAGAAGCCCGGCTCGGTCGGGGCCCGGTAGCGGCCGTCCACGATCCGGGTGGGTGCGGTGAAGTGCTCGTGCAGGTGGTCCACGTATTCGATCACGCGGTCCTCCATGGTCGCGCTCACCGAGGTGTAGTCGAACATCGACAGGTGGCAGACCAGTTCGCACAGGCCCACCCCGCCCGCGTGCGGGCACACCGGCACGTCGAACTTCCTGGCCAGCAGCAGGATCGCGAGGTTCTCGTTGACCCCGGCGACGCGCGCGGCGTCGAGCTGCAGGAAGTCGATCGCCCCGGCCTGGAGGAGCTGCTTGAACATGACCCGGTTGTGGACGTGCTCGCCGGTCGCGACCTTGATGGGCGCCAGGCGCTCCCGGATCGCGGCGTGGCCGAGCACGTCGTCAGGGCTCGTGGGCTCCTCGATCCACCACGGGTCGAACTCGGCGAGGGCCTTCACCCAGTCGACGGCCTGGTCGACGTCCCAGCGCTGGTTCGCGTCGACCGCGATCCGGATGCCGGGCCCGACGGCCGACCGCGCGGCGGCGAAGCGGCGGCGGTCGTCCTCGAGGTCGGCCCCCACTTTGAGCTTGATCTGCGTGTAGCCGGCGGCGACGGCCTCGCGCGCGAGGCGCACGACCTTCTCGTCGTCGTAGCCGAGCCAGCCGGGCGAGGTGGTGTACGCCGGGTACCCGTCCCGCTCGACCGCCTCGATCCGCTCGGCCTTGCCCGCTTCGGCCTCGCGCAGGAACGCAAGGGCCTCTTCGGGAGTGAGGGCGTCGGAGAGGTACCGCCAGTCGACGCAGCCCACGATCTCCTCGGGGCTGAGCCCGGAGAGGTACCGCCACAGGGGCAGGCCGGCGCGGCGCGCGGCGAGGTCCCAGGCGGCGTTCACCAGCGCGGCGGCCGCGAGGTGCATGACGCCCTTCTCGGGGCCGAGCCAGCGGATCTGCGAGTCGTGGGTGAGCCGCTTGTAGAGGTCGCCGAGCGCGGCCGGACCGTCCACATCGGTGCCCACCACGTACTCGCTGAGCGTCTCGACGGCGGCGCAGCAGATGTCGTTGCCCCGGCCGATCGTGAACGTGAACCCGTGCCCCTCGTGGCCGTCGTCGGTGTGGAGCACGACGTACGCGGCTGAGTAGTCGGGGTCGGGGTTCATCGCGTCCGAACCGTCGAGGCTCCGCGAGGTGGGGAAGCGGACGTCGAGGACGTCCACCGCGGTGATCGTCACGCCTGGACCGTCGGGTTCTCGGTGTGCCCCAGGCCTTCGATGCCCACGGACACGACGTCCCCGGCCGCGAGGTAGGGGAAGCGGCCGGAGAGCGCGACGCCCTCGGGGGTGCCGGTGAGCAGCAGGTCGCCCGGGTCGAAGGCCATGAACTGGGACATGTGGTGGATGATGCGGGCCACCGAGAAGATCATGTCCTTGGAGTTCGAGTCCTGCCGGATCTCGCCGTTCACCTTGGACCACATGCGCAGTGCCTGCGGGTCGCCGATCTCGTCGGGCGTGACCAGGTACGGGCCGAGCGGGGTGAAGGTGGGGCAGGCCTTGCCCTTGGAGAACTGGCCGCCGGAGCGCTCGATCTGGAACTCGCGCTCGGAGAGGTCGTTCGCGACGAGGAACCCGGCGATGCAGTCCAGCGCCGCCTCCTCGGACTCCAGATAGGACGCCCGCTTCTTGAAGACGACCCCGAGTTCGACCTCCCAGTCGGTGCGGGTCGACGCGCGGGGGATCTCGACGTCGTCGTTCGGGCCGACGATCGTGTTGGGGTGCTTGTAGAACACGACGGGCTCGGCGGGCGGCTCGGCGCCGGACTCGGCGCAGTGCGCGGCGTAGTTCATGCCGATGCAGACGATCGCGGAGGGCTTGGCGATCGGCGGGGCGATGCGCTCGCCCGCGATGTCGATCTCCGGGAAGCCCGCGGTGGTGCCGATGCCCCCGCGCTGCAGGAATTCACCGTCGATGTCGCCGATGGGACCGGAGAGGTCGTAGTACTTGCCGTCCGAGAGTGCCACGGGGGTCTCGTAGCCGGGCCGGCCGATGCGCAGGTACTTCATTGCTCTCCTAGGTGGTAGGTGCGGGCGGCGGTGCCGCCGAAGACGTCGGGGTCGGTGCGCCCCAGCACTTCGGTGAGGGCGTCCTTGACGCGGGTGTAGGTGGCGGCCAGTTCGCAGACGGGCCAGTCGGAGCCGAACATGAGGCGGTCGGGGCCGAACAGTTCGAGGGCGGCCTGCGTGAACGGCCGCAGGTCGGCGGGGGTCCAGTGCCGCCAGTCGGCCTCGGTGACGAGCCCGGAGAGCTTCGCGGTCACGTTGGGCTGCTTGGCGAGCGGGGCCACGGCCTCGCGCCAGGCCAGGAGGCCGGCGTCGCCGTCGCGCACCTGCGGCTTGCCGAGGTGGTCGAGCACGAACTGCAGTTCGGGCACGGCCGCGGCGGCCTCGGCGGCGGCCGGGAGCTGGTCGACGCGCACGATCAGGTCGAACGTGGGCACCGTGCCCGCGATCCGCCTGAGCGCGGCGATGACCTCGGGCCGGGCGAGGAAGTCGGGGTCGGGGCGGCCCTGGACCTGGTCGCGCAGGCCCACGAGGAAGCGCGCGCGGGGGTGGTTCGCGTACCGCGCCAACGTGCCCGCCAGGTGCGGGTCGAGGAGGTCGATGAAGCCGACGACCCCGGCGATCTCCTCGACGGCCCCGGCGAGGTGCAGGAACTCGATGGTCTCGGAGGGGTGGCCCCAGTCGGCCTCGACGAGGACGGTGCGGTCGACCCCGGCGGCCTTGAGGTTGGCGCGGAGGTCCGCGACGCCGTAGTCGCGGCGGATCGGCGCCAGCTCGGGGGCGCTGAGCCAGGGGTAGTCGGCGGTCCAGACGTGGTGGTGGGCGTCGATCACTTGCGGAGCGCTCATGACGGTACGGGTGCCTCCTCGGCCAGGAGCCCGGCTCGCTTGAGGTCGTGCCACAGCGCGCCGGGAATGGGGTGGGCGTACATGGCGAGGGCGTCGTCGACCTCTGCGGGGGTGCGGGCGCCGACGAGGATCGACGCGACGGCGGGATGGGCGGCGGGGAACTGGAGCGCGGCGGCGCGCAGCGGCGTGTCGTGCCGTTCGCAGATCGCGTTGAGCGCTTGGACCCGGGCGAGGAGCCGCGGGTCGGCCTCGGCGTAGTTGAAGTGCGCGCCGGGCTTCGGGTCCGCGAGGACGCCGGAGTTGAAGACGCCCGCGGCGATCACCGAGACGCCGCGCTCGGTGCACAGCGGGTAGAGCCGGTCGAGGGCGGACTGGTCGAGCAGGGTGTACCGGCCGGCGATGAGGGCGACGTCGAAGTCCGCCTGCGCGAGGAGGTCGGCGGCGGCATCGGTCGAGTTCATGCCGATGCCCACGGCGCCGATGCGCCCGGCGGCCTTGAGTTCGGTGAGGGCCTTGTGGGTCCCGGCGAGGGCTTCGGCCCGGTGGTCGTCGGGGTCGTGGATGAGGCCGATCTCGACTCGTGGGGTGCCGAGGCGCTCGAGGCTGCCGAGGTGGGCGTCGTGCGCGCCGCGGTAGGAGAAGTCGAAGACGGCGGCCTTGCCGTTGGGCTCGCCCCAGATGTCCCAGGGGCCTTCGTGGTCGACGAGGACGCGGCCCATCTTGGTGGACAGGGTGAACGCGTCGCGGTCCCTTCCGGCGAGAGCGCTCCCGAGCCGCTCTTCGGAGAGTCCGGCGCCGTAGTGCGGGGCGGTGTCGAAGTGCCGGATGCCGCCGTCCCAGGCGGCTTCCACGGTGGCGGCGGCGACGGCGGGGTCGACGGGCGCGAAGAGCCCCGCGAGCGGCGCGCAGCCGAGCCCGACGGCGGTCACGGCGACATCGGTGCCGCCCAGCGTGTGCGAGGGCAGCGAATGCGAGTCTGCGACCACGGGTCCTCCAACACGGGCATATGGGGTGGTTCAAGAAAACCGCGGAGCAATCCCCGGCCCTCGAACGCATATCCTATAGGATATATCCTATGGGAGAAATACAGGTGTGGCCCGAACGGCATACGCTCGCCGACGAGGCCTACGTCGAACTGAAGTCGCGGATCCTCCAGAGCATCCTCGAGCCCGGCGCGAAGCTGAGCATCGACGGGCTCGCGAAGCACATGGCCATCTCGCAGACCCCGATCCGCGAGGCGCTCGCGCGCCTAGAGGCCGAAGGACTGCTCGCCCGCCGGCCGCTGGTCGGGTACACCGTGACGCCGCTGCTCACCATCACCGAGTTCGACGACCTCTTCGACCTCCGGATGCTCATGGAGCCCTTGGCCGCGCGCCGCTCCGCCGAGCGGGGCACCGACCGGCACGACATGGGGACCACCGCGGACGGGCTGCGCTCGATGGCGCGGACCCCCGAGTACGCGCACGACGCGAAGCTCAGCCAGCTCGAGTTCACCGAGGCCGACTCGCGCTTCCACGCCGAGGTCGCCGCGAACTCCGGCAGCACCGTCCTCACGAAGGCGATCCGCCGCCTGGACGCGCACCTGCACCTCCACCGCGCCTACATGGAGCCCGAGTCGATCGGCGAGACCGAGGTGGAGCACCTCGCGGTCGCGGAGGCTATCATTGCCAAGAAACCGCTTGCCGCCGAGGAGGCGATGCGCCGCCACCTCGAACGCTCCCGGACCCGGCACCGCGCCGCGTTCGAAGCGGCCCGCACCGAACCGACCCCCAAACCCAAGCGCGCCAAGGCGAAACCATGACCAGACCCAGAGACGATCGGCGCGGCCCCACGGCCACCGGAGCAGGGACGCGGGCGCGATGCCCCGCGTAGCCCTGTTCATCACCTGCGTGAACGACGCGCTGTTCCCCGCGGCCCCCAAGGCCGTCGTCCAGATCCTCGAACGGCTCGGCTACGACGTCGACTTCCCCGAAGCCCAGACCTGCTGCGGCCAGATGCACGCCAACTCCGGCTACAAGCAGGACGCCGCGACACTCGCGAGCGCCTTCGAAACCGTCTTCGGCGACTACGACGCGATCGTCACCCCCTCCGGCTCCTGCGCCGCCATGGCCCGCGACCAGTACCCGCACCTCATCGGGTCCGACATCGGCGACCACGTGTACGAACTCTCCGAGTTCCTCATCGACGTCGCCGGCGTCGAAGACGTGGGCGCTCGCTTCCCCCACACCGTCACCTACCACCCCACCTGCCACGGCACCCGCGCACTCGGCCTGGGCGACAAGCCGATGCGGCTCCTGCGCGCCGTCGAGGACATCGAACTGGTCGACCTTCCCGCCGCCGACCAGTGCTGCGGCTTCGGCGGCACCTTCGCCCTGAAGAACAGCGAGGTCTCCTCCGCGATGCTCGCGGACAAGTGCCGCAACGCCGCCGCCACCGGCGCCGAATACCTCGCCGCCGCCGACAACTCGTGCCTCACCCACATCGGCGGCGGCATCTCGCGACTCCAACACACGGCCGGCGCCGCCGAGCGGCGCGGCCCGCGCCCCATCCACTACGCCGAGATCCTCGCGAGCACCGCATGAGCGCCGAGCCCTCGTTCGTCCCCGCCGCCTCCCTCATCCCCGCCGACGCACCGTTCCCCAAGGCCGCCAAGGTCGCACTCGGCATGCCCCAGCTGCGCAAGAACCTCGCCCACGCCACCGGCACCATCCGCGCCAAGCGCGCCGCCGTCGCCGGGGAACTCGACGACTGGGAGGCACTGCGCGACGCCGCCGCCGCCATCAAAGCGGATGTGCAGCACCGCCTCCCCGAACTCGCCGTCGAGTTCGAACGCAACGCCACCGCCGCCGGCGCCCACGTCCACTGGGCACGGGACGCCAAGGAGGCCAACGAGATCGCCGCACGCCTCGTGCGCGAGGCCGGCGCGGACGACGTCGTCAAGGTCAAGTCCATGGCCACCCAGGAGATCGAGCTCAACGAGCACTTCGAGGCTGTCGGCCTCAAGGCCTACGAGACCGACCTGGCCGAGCTCATCGTGCAGCTCGCCGAGGACAAGCCCAGCCACATCCTCGTGCCCGCGATCCACTACAACCGCACCCAGATCCGCGAGATCTTCGACCAGAAGATGGGCGACGCGCCGGCAGGTCTCACGGACGAGCCGGCCGCGCTGGCCGAGGCCGCGAGGCTCCACTTGCGACGGCGCTTCCTCTCCGCGAAGGTGGCCGTCTCGGGCGCGAACTTCGCCGTCGCCGAGACCGGTTCGCTGGTCGTCGTGGAGTCCGAGGGCAACGGCCGCATGTGCCTCACGATGCCGGAGACGCTGATCAGCATCGTCGGGATCGAGAAGCTGCTGCCGCGCTTCACGGACCTCGAGGTCTTCATGCAGCTCCTCCCGCGTTCGTCCACAGGGGAGCGAATGAACCCATACACCTCGGTGTGGACGGGCTCCCGCGGCGGCGACGGGCCGAAGGACGTGCACGTGATCCTCCTCGACAACGGCCGCACGAACGTGCTCGCCGACGAGGTGGGGCGCCAGGCGCTCTCGTGCATCCGCTGCTCGGCGTGCCTCAACGTGTGCCCGGTGTACGAGCGCACCGGCGGGCACGCGTACGGCCACGTCTACCCGGGCCCGATCGGCGCGATCCTCGCGCCGCAGCTCGAACCGGGGCGCCACGACGACCTGCCGTACGCCTCGAGCCTGTGCGGGGCCTGCTACGAGGTCTGCCCGGTCAAGATCAACATCCCCGAAGTGCTCGTGCACCTGCGCCAGCAGGGCCCGCACCAGGCGGGGGAGCAGGCCGCGATGCGGGCGGCGACGGCGGTGATGGCCCGGCCGCGGCTGTGGCGGGCCGCGCTGCGGGGCGCGCGCCTGGGGTCGATGCCATGGCGCCGCAAGGGATTCATGCGCCGGCTGCCGTGGCCGGGCTCGCGGTGGACGGTGAGCCGGGACCTGCCGGTGCCGCCGAAGGAGGACTTCCGGGACTGGTGGAAGGAGCGGGGGCGATGACCGCGAGATCGACGGCGCGCGAGGAGATCCTGGCGCGGATGCGCCAAGCCCTGGACGGGGCGGGCGCGGCCCCTGGGTCGCCGCGCGCATACCGGCGTTTGCTGGATGCGGGCACCGACATCACGGCGATGCTCATCGACCGGCTGGTCGACTACAAGGCGAACGTCCACCACGGCCTCGCCGCGATCGGCGCGGCCCTCGGCGGCGCGCAGCGCGTCGTCGTACCCGCCGACCTCCCCGCGGACTGGCGGATCGGCGGGGCCGAGTTCGTCCCCGACACCGGTCTGTCCACTGCGGACCTCGACGGCATGGACGCGGTCCTCACCGGCTGCGCCGCGGCCGTCGCCGTCTCCGGCACGATCATGCTCGACACGGGTGCGGCCCAAGGCCGCCGGGCGATCACACTGGTGCCGGACCACCATGTGGTGGTGGTCCGGCGGGAACAGATCGTGGGCCACCTGGCGGAGGCGCTGCCGATGCTCGACCCCACGGCCCCGCAGACCTGGATCTCGGGGCCTTCGGCGACGAGCGACATCGAGCTGCAGCGCGTCGAGGGCGTGCACGGCCCGCGCCGCCTCGACGTCGTCCTGCTCGACGACTGAAATCGGTCGCCTGCTTCGCCACCACGATCGGGCTGCTCGGTGCTCGGTGCTCGGTGCTCGGTGTTCGGTGCTCGTGCTGCTGGTGTGCCAGACGCGCACGCGGGGGCCGGGCGGTGGCCTGCGCGAAACGGCGGAGACTGGACCAGTGCCCTGTCCGTATGGCGAGGTCGGGCCGGTCTCCGGTCCCGGTTCAAGCAGTCGGCGACAGCACGGCGAGGATCGGATTGAGGAAATGATGCCGCTGCGAGCGCTGTCGCCGATGGCGGTCAGAGCGATCGGCGACGGTGGTGGCGGGTTTCGGGTGCCCTGTCGTCGCGAGGGCCGCACTTGGGATCCTGGCCGGCGACGGGGTCGTTGTCGTGCCTGTGGTGGCGGGTCGCGCGGTTGGTAGCGGTCAAAGCAGTCAGCGACGGCGCTGACGGGATTCGGGTTCCCTGCAATAGTTGGGGCCGCAGGGCCGCATCAGGGACCCCGGCCAGCGCCAGAGTCGCTGTCGCTGCTGGGGTGGCGGGCCGGACTGGCTGGCGGCAGTGGCCGGTTGGCGCCGCCGTCGCGGGGCGTCGCGATGGCACGCCGACGCTGTTATTGTGCGGCATGGCGATGGCCGGTCGGATGCGTGTAGTCGCGAAGATCGGTTCGCGGTCGCGGTGGTTTTCGATGCGCCGGTTCAGGGGCATAGCCGCATCCGTCATTGTCGATTCATCTCCTTTCACGCTCTCGTAGCCGATCGTGCGAAGACCTGGCTTGGATCCGTCCTTGCAGGCAGGGCCTCCAGCGCGCATGGTGGCGCTCGGACGGGATGGTGCTCGCCATGGACGTGTGCGGTGCCACCGGGCCAAGTCCTCAATTGCTTGGCCGGGCGCTGCCGTTCGCGCTGGCGGGTCTTACTCGTTTGAAGATGCCTCCGTGTGAGGCGCTTCCTTCTGGTGAGGGTGATCCGGACCAGGATCGTCCACCCAGTCACGGCCCTTCGGGGGCGCGGACAGCTGCGGACGATGGCAAGGGATGAGATCTGGAACCCCGATGGGGCTGAGTGCCTCGAAACAAGTCGGTTTGTCGGATCGGCCAGAGGCTTGTCGTAGTCTGCTTGCACCTACCCCGACACCTGTACAAATTTCCTGTCCCTGTACGTACCTCAATTATCTCCGAACCAGACCCCGGCCGTCATCACCCACAGGCGTACAAGACCCTCATGTTCCGCCCGGACCCACTGCGCCGCAAGAAAACTCCCCAAGCCTGATGCCCGCCTGTCCCGAAACGAACCCGCAGCCCCGCCACCAACCCGCGCCCCGATCCCGCCTCTTCGTCGCTGACTGCTTGAACCCTGACCGAAACCGACCGCACCAGGGACACGGCCGCAACCCGCCGCCTGCCCCTGGTATGCGGCGGGGCGCTGCCGACCAGGCTGCCCCCACTCCTCCTCGCGATCGGAGCCCGGCACGTCACGCATTGCCGATGCGGAATGAACGCGCCGTAGTGGCCGGAGCCGGTCATAATCGGCGCCATGCTCTTCACGAGACCCGGTGTGCTGCTTGGCAGCCGCTACCTGCTCCAGCAACGGATCGGCGCCGGGGGGATGGGCGAGGTCTGGCGGGCCGAGGACACCATGCTCCGCCGCATCGTCGCACTGAAGGTCCTGCATGCGGCGCTCTCGGACGACGAGCGCTTCGGGCAGCGCTTCGTCGAGGAGGCGCGCACCGTGGCGGCTCTGCACGCGCCCGGCGTGGTCGAGGTCTTCGACATCCGCGCCGAACGCGACGAGCACGGCGAGGCGATCACCTACCTGGTCATGCAGTACCTGGAGGGCCCGTCGCTGCACGCCGTCATCGAGCGGCACGCGCCGATGCCCGCCCACCGGGCGCTGCCGCTGCTCGCGCAGATCGCGGACGCGCTCGAGGCCGCGCACCGGGTCGGGATCGTGCACCGGGACGTGAAGCCCGCCAACATCATCATCGACGCCAAGGGCGCGCCCACGGTGCTGGACTTCGGGATCGCACTGCGCCGCGACAGCGCCGCGCTGACCGCCACGGGGACCGTGCTCGGCACCGTCGGCTACGCCTCGCCGGAGCAGCTGCGCGGAGAGGCGCTGACCGGGGCCTCGGACCTGTACTCGCTCGGCGTCATCGCCTACGAGTGCCTCAGCGGCGCCAGGCCGTTCGACCGGAACTCGCCCGCGGCCGTGATCACCGGGCACCTGCACGAGGCCCCGCCGCCGCTGCCCGCGGGCGTGCCGTCCGCGGTGGCCGAGCTGATCGACTGGACGATGGCGAAGGACCCGGAGGACCGCCCGGCCTCGGCGGCGATGTTCGCCCAGGAGTGCCGAGTCGCGGCCGCCCATGCGAAACCGGTGTCGCCCCCCGAACCCAATCGCACCACAGTGGACCTGCTGGTGTCGTCCTCGCCGCCGCGCTCGACCGCGCCCATGCCGGCCGCTGTCGCGCCGGAACCGCCGCAGCCTCGGCAGCGCCGCGGCCGGGGCGTGCTGCTGGGGCTCGCGGCGGTGGTCGCCGCCGTCGCAGTGACCTTGGGCGCCATGCAGTTCTTCGGCGAGGACGAACCGGAAGGGCAGAGCGCGAACGCCGACCCTACGGGCGGTGCCTCGTCATCGCCGGAGGCGGAGGACAGCGAAGCGGCGACCAGTGCGGCCCCCGCCGGGACGCCGCCCGCGGCCCCGGGGACCGGGCCGCTCGTGAACGCGGCGAGCGGGGACTGCCTGCTCGGCTACGCCGACGCGGCCGCGCCGAGTACCGCGATGGGGGCGTGCGGTGAGGACGGGATCGACGAGTTCGCGTTCGCCGCCGAAGGCGAGGCGCTGCGCATCAGCGCCACGGACACGGGTGCGGACGGTGAACCGCTCGGCTGCATCGAGTGGGACGCCGAGCAGCTCGGCTTCGCGGCCGGGTGCGACGGCACGACCTGGGAGTTCACGTACGTGCGTACGGACGATGCGGAGCAGGCCGACTTCTGGAAGGTCCGCGCGGAGGGCGGCGGGAACTTCTGCCTGGCCGCGGTCGAGGGCGCGCCGACGCTCAGCCCTTGCAACGAAGGCGACGAGCAGCAGGAATGGCGCACCGCCGCCGAGTGAGGGGCTGCTAGCGCTTGGAGCGGCGGACCCGTTCGCGGCCGAGGAGCCAGAGCGCCTGGACGCCGTCCGTCCAGGTGATCTTCTTGCCCTCTTCGCGGCTGCGCGCCGTGTAGGAGATCGGCACCTCGTAGGGGCGGATGCCCATTTTGAGGAGTTTCGCCGTCAGTTCGGCTTCCATGCCGAAGCCGCCCGAACGGATGTTCAAGTCCAGGTACATCTGGCGCGGGAGGAGCTTGTAGCAGGTCTCCAGGTCCGAGATGTAGGAGTTGAACAGGATGTTCGCGGCGAGGGTGATGCCCTTGTTGCCCATCACGTACCAGAACGAGTAGGCCGAGTGCGAGCCGAACGAGCGCGAACCGTAGACCACCTCGGCCTTGCCGTCGAGGACCGGCGTGAGGAGTCGCGGCAGGTCGTTGGCGTCGTACTCGCCGTCCGCGTCGAACACGACGACGTGGTCGCCGTGGGCGGCCTTGGCCGCCGTGCGGATCGCCGCGCCCTTCCCCTTGTTGCGGTCGTGGCGGATCAACCGCACCCGTGGATTGTCCTCAAAGGTCTGGAGGACCTCCCAGGAGCGATCGCGGGAGCCGTCGTCGACGGCAACGATCTCGGTCTCGCAGGGGAACTCCACTGCGAGCAGCTCTTTCAACGTTCCGGCAGCGAGGCGTTCCTCATTGAAGACCGGAACGAGAATCGACAACAGCATTGCTGCCCCATCCCGCGGATCGAACAAGATTGCACAACCATAACGCGCTCATGCCAGGACGGCATCGGCCGGACGGGTCGTGTTGAAACCTGGTCGTGTTGAATGGACGCGTGCTGCTCGTCATGTGGCTCCTGATACTGCTTCCGGCGCTCGCCTACGCCCTCCGCCCCCGCGACGGGGCCGTCCTCGCCCCTGCGCGGCTCGCTGTCGTGCGGGCATCGATCCTGTTGGGGGCGTACGCGATCGGCGTCGTGGAGGCCGCCTCCGCCTTCACTGCGCTGACCACCCTGACCGTGCTCATCGCATGGGTCGCGGCCACCGTCGCCGTGGTCGCCGCCGTGCTCGTGCGCGCTGTTCGGGACGTAACCCCTGATGGCGGCTCCGGCGGGCGCGGCCAGCCCTTCGACGCGCTCCGCGAGGAACTGCGCTCGCGCCGCGGCGCCACCCGCCGCACCTGGCGGCGCACCAAGTCCGCCGCCGCCGCGGCCCCCGCCTGGCAGTGGGGTCTCGGATGCGTCATCGCGATCCTCGCCATCAGCGTCGCCGTCCTCGCGATCAGCTCGTCCCCCAACAACTTCGACTCCCAGACCTACCACCTGCCGCGCATCGAGCACTGGATCCAGAACGCCTCGGTCGCCGTCTACCCCACGGACATCCACCGGCAGGTCGACATCGGCCCCGGCTCCGAATACCTCCTCACCCACCTGCGGCTCCTCTCAGGCGGGGACGGCGCCTACAACCTCCTGCAGTTCCTCGCCGCGATCGGCGCGGCCCTCGCCGCCTCCCGGATCGCCGCGCAGCTCGGCGGCGGCCCCGTCGCGCAGCTCGCCACCGTCTTCATCCTCGCCACCACCCCCGAAGTGCTCCTCCAGGCCTCCAGCACCCAGGTCGACCTCGTCGCCGCCGCCTGGGTCGCGTGCCTCGCCACGATCGTCCTCGACGAGTTCACCCGGCCCGGCGAGACGCTCCTGTGCACCCCCGCGCCCCGCTCCGACGCGCTCTACCTCGGACTCGCCCTCGGCCTCATCGCCGTCACCAAGAGCACCGGACTGCTCGCCGCCGCCCCGCTCCTCCTCATCTGGGGCGTCGGCCGGCTCATGCGCGACGGGAGGCGCCGCCGCCCCTGCCTCTGCGGCCGCAGCCCCCAGCGGTGCTCCCGCGCCGACGCCTCGCGGACCGCCACCGCCCGCACCGGCACCATCGCCGCGTCACTCGCCGTCCTGGCCATCGCCCTGCTCCTGGTCGGGCCGTTCATGCTGCGCATGCAGCAGGCCTTCGGCCACCCCCTCGGCCCCGAGATCCTGCGCGAATCCATCGGCGTCCAGACCCTCGACCCGCGCCTGCTCCTCGTCAACGGCCTGCGCATCGCCCAGACCAACCTCGACACGCCCCTCTTCTTCCTCTCGGACGCCTTCGCCGCCGCGATCAACGGCCTCGCGAACCTCATGGGCGTCGACCCCAACGACCCCCGGATCACCTTCGGCACCAGCACGTTCCCCGTGCGCGCCTGGTACCCCGACGAGGACCGCGCCGCGTTCCCCATCACCGGCCTCGCCGCCCTCGCCGGCCTCGTCTGGTTCGCGGTCAAAGGCCCCGGGCTGCGCCGCGCCTACGCCGCCGCGCTCGCCGTCGCCTTCATCGGCGTCGTCTGCACCGTCTCCTGGCAGCCCTGGGTGAACCGGCTCGTCATGTTCCTCGTCGTCCTCGGCGCCCCCGCCGCCGGACTCTTCGCCGCCGCCCTCGTCAAGGGCTTCGCCGCGACCGCCCGCGAACGGGGCCGCCGCCGCGCCGCGTGCGTCCTCGTCACCGTGATCGCCGTCGTCGCCTCCCTCGCCGGCCTCCTCACCGTCGCCTACGGCTACCCGCGCCGCCTCGCCGGCACCTGGTCCGTCTTCAGCGTCACCGACCTCGAAGAGCGCTTCGTGCGCCGCCAGGAATGGCTGCCCCAGTACGAGGAGGCCGCCGCCGCGGTCGCCGCCGCCGACCCCGAGCGCGTCGGCATCGTCCAGGGCAACGACTCCTGGGAGTACCCGTGGTGGATCCTCCTTCCCGAGGACGCCGAGCTCTACGCCCTCCAGTCGATCGTCCCCGGCCAGACCCCGCCCGACCCCGCGTCCATGGACGCCATCGTCTGCGCCGAGGACCTCGACGAATGCGCGAACCTCGTCCCCGCAGGCTGGGAGTACCACGAACTCGGCACCGTCGGCTACGCCCTCCCGCCCGCCGGACCGTGAGCCGCGCACCCACCCCCCGGGCCAGTGGGTCTGCGCCCAAGGGCCACCTTTAACCTGGGCGCATGCTGCTTAGCGACCGCGACATCCTCGATGCCGTCAAGAACGACCGCCTCGGCATCCAGCCGTTCGAAGACGAACTCGTGCAGCCCTCCAGCATCGACGTCCGCCTCGACCGGCGCTTCCGGGTGTTCAACAACCAGAAGTACACCCACATCGACCCCTCCAAGCAGCAGGACGACCTCACCGCCGAGGTCGAGGTCGGCGACGACGAGCCGTTCGTCCTCCACCCCGGCGAGTTCGTGCTCGCCTCCACCCTCGAGGTCTTCACCCTCCCGAACGACCTCGCCGCGCGCCTCGAAGGCAAGTCCAGCCTCGGCCGCCTCGGCCTGCTCACCCACTCCACCGCCGGGTTCATCGACCCCGGCTTCTCCGGGCACGTCACCCTCGAGCTCTCCAACGTCGCGAACCTCCCCATCACGCTCTGGCCCGGCATGAAGATCGGCCAGCTCTGCGTCTTCCGCCTCACCAGCCCCGCCGAGAACCCGTACGGCGCGGGCGCGAACTTCTCCCGCTACCAGGACCAGCGCGGCCCCACCCCGTCGAAGTCGTGGATGCACTGGCGCACTTGGCCCACGTAGGGCGCGACGTCCCCGATGGCCGTTTCGAGTTGCACAAGTGACGGATGTTTCTCGGCCAAACCGCCCGAATAGCGGCGGTAACCGGCTTAGCCTGCGGAGATGGACATCTCGCAGAGCTTCCAGAACATGATGGACAGCGTCGTAGCGTTCCTGCCGCGCGCGCTGGCGTTCCTGGCGATCCTCATCGTCGGCTGGATCGTCAGCAAGTGGATCGGCAAACTCGTCGGCAAGCTGCTCCACAAGGTCGGCCTCGACAAGGTCGGCGACAAATCGGGCCTGCGCCGATTCACCGGCAAATTCGAGCTGAGCGACCTGCTCGGCAAGCTCGTGTACTTCGCGCTGCTGCTGTTCACCCTGCAGCTCGCGTTCGGCGCGTTCGGGAACAACCCGGTGTCGACCCTGCTCAACCAGCTCGTCGGCTGGCTGCCGCAGCTGTTCATCGCGCTCGTCATCGTCGTGGTGGCGTTCGCGATCGCCAACGCCGTGTACGGCCTGGTGAGCGGCACGCTCGAAGAGACCAGCTACGGCAGGACGGTGGCGCGGATCTGCCAGGTCGCGATCGTCTTCTTCGGCGCGGTCGCCGCGTTCGGCCAGGTCGGCATCGCCACCACGGTCACCACGCCGATCATGTGGACCGTGCTCGCGATGGTCGCGGGCGTCGTCATCGTCGGCGTCGGCGGCGGACTCGTCGGCCCTATGCGCGAGCGCTGGGAGCGGATGCTCCACAGCGCCGAGGACGAGGCCGGGAAGATGAAGACCTCGAACGGGGCGAGCGGCGACGCGACCTCGTCGATGTCGCAGACCTACAGCTCCGACCGGTACGGGGCCCGCACCGACACCCAGGCCCCGGCGGCGGGCGCGAGGGGCGAGGCGGGCACCATGGGCGGCGCGATGGCCGAGGGCGCCCGGCCGCGCGGCACGAGCGCCGGCCCGGGCGTCGAGAGCGACCGCCCGATGCCGCCGAACGAGCCATAGGCGAGCGCCGCGGGAGGCGATGTGTCCGGTCTCCCGCAGCGGTTCACCTAGCGCGGCACGGCGACGAACAGCCACTGCTCGACACTCGGCCGCACTCCCGCATTCACCGGCGGGGGTGCGGCCGGCCCGCGTCCGGGGCGATTCACGTCCTGCGCCCTGGCGAAAGTGGGCTTTTGCTCCCTGCTCGGCCGAGTACGCACGAGTAGCCTCATCGAGGTGGAGATGAATGCCGATAGCCGGGGCGGCTCGAAACGCCGCCGCGAGATCCTCGATGTCGCCGTCAGACTGCTCGCCAAGCACGGATACCACGGCGTGTCGATGGACGACATCGGCGCGGCCGCCTCCATCACCGGGCCCGCGCTCTACCACCACTTCAAGGGCGGCAAGGAGCAGATGCTCGCCGACGCCCTCATCCCGGTCTCGGAGCGGCTCCTCGCGGGCGGGCGGCACTGGGCGTCGCTGCACTCGGAGGACCCGCAGGCTGCGCTCGAGGCGCTGGTGGACTTCCACCTCGAGGTCGTGATCGACTCGCCGGAGATCGTCATCCTCCACCTGCACGAGCTCGACCGGCTCCCGGAGGAGCCGCGGCGGCAGGTCCGCAAGCTTCAGCGCGTGTACGTCGAGGAGTGGGTGGGCGTCCTGTGCCGCCTGCGCCCCGGCCTCCAACCCGAGCAGGCCCGCGTCCTCGCGCACGGCGCCTTCGGCCTCATGAACTCGACCCCGTACCTGTCCCTGGGCGACGAGGTCAGCGCCGACGAGACCGCGGCCCTCCTGCGGGCAGCAGCCCTCAGAGCCCTCGACCCGGGCTAGCCGCCTGGTACGCAGCGGTCCGCAGGTTCCCGACCAGCGCAAACCGCCTGCACGCGGCAGCATTGCGGGCCTCGACCCGCCGGTCGGCCGCTCCGCGATTCCTCGACCCAGGCCAGCCGTACAGACCTCGGCCCGGGCGCCTCGCCCGGCACGCGGCAGCGTCGCGGGTCCTCGACCCGGGCTAGCTCGGCGAGCAGCGACCGCTTCGGGGCCCTCCCCCCGCCCCGCCCACCCGCCTCGCCACCACCCGCGATGCGCGCGCCATGGCCCGCGCTCGTTGCCACGCCGGCGCGCGTCCGCGTCGGGGCAGCGCCGATCCATCTCGGTCGGCATGCTCGCCGCCGGAGACCACCGACCACGAGTACTCGTTGCCGTCTTGCGCATCGCCGGGGCGATGCCGCATCCGGAAGACGCGGTCTGCCCGCCTGTCGGCTTGGTCGAGGTCGCTCGACCGAGCCGGAGCGATCGCAAGGATCAGGCGCGCTTCTAGCGCCCGCGCTGCGGGCGTCGAGTTCCCCGTCCGGTTGCGCCGGCCGTTGCGCAGCGCTCGGCCGCTTCCGGTCTCTATTCGTCGTTGGTCGTGAAGGCGACTCCTTTCCTGTCGGCGTCCGTCCCGTATTTCGGGATCGGGGGCTAGCATGGGCTGGTGGGCCGCAATGGGTCGCGGCCGCGGGGAGGCGGACATGCACCAGCCGGATCGGGTCTCACTGCGCGAGGTCGCTCCTCGCGACGGCCTGCAGAACGAACCCCCTGTGCCGACCGCGGACAAGATCCGGCTCATCGACGCGCTTTCGCGCACCGGGCTCTCGCGCATCGAGGCCGTGAGCTTCGTCAGCCCGAAGGCCGTGCCGCAGATGGCCGACGCCGCCGAAGTGTGGGCGGCCGTCGAGAAGCACTCCGGCATCCGTTACAGCGCCCTCGCCCCGAACACCCGAGGTGTGCAGCGGGCCCTCGACGCCGGGTTCACCGCCGTCGAGCTGGTCGTCTCGGCCTCGGAGACCCACAACCGCGCCAACATCGGGCGCAGTGTCGCCGAGTCGCTCGCCGAACTGCCCGACATCTGCGCCCAGGCGCGCGAGCGCCTGGCCTCGGTCGAGGTCATCATCGCCACGAGCTTCGGCTGCCCCTTCGAGGGCGACATCGCGCCCGCGAAGGTCGCCCGGATCGTGGAGGCGGCCGAGGCCGCGGGCGCCGGTCGAGTCGCCTTCGGCGACACCACCGGCATGGGGACCCCTCGCCGCGTCACGGACCTGCTCGACGCCATCGACACCGATCTGCCGATGCTCATGCACTTCCACGACACCCGCGGGACCGCCCTGGCCAACCTCCTCACTGCGCTCGATCGCGGCGTCGTGGAGTTCGACGCCAGTGTCGGCGGGATCGGCGGCTGCCCGTTCGCTCCGGGCGCCTCCGGCAATGTGGCGACCGAGGAAGTGGTCCACATGCTCCACGACATGGGTGTGGAGACCGGTGTGGACCTCGAAGCCCTCATCCGCACTGCCGAACTCGCCCAGGAGATCGTGGGCCGTCCGCTCGAATCCGGCGTCCTTCGCGCCGGGCCCCGTTCGACGAAACATGCGAGTCGAAACTCGACTCAGGACGAGTCTGACGCGGGAAACCTGAAGCCAGGCTGAAGGCGGCTGAAGCCGTCTTCAGGAAGCAGGGAGCTGGATGGCCGGCCTGGTCGAAGCGGCATGCCCTGAGACGCACCGAACTGGGTCGGCACTGATCGGCAGCGCGGCCGGGAACCGCAGGCGGACATGGTGAAGGCCCCGGGGTCTCGAACCTCCCCAGGGCCTTCTTCCGGACACCGCCACAGGACGGCCGGTGCCCGCGTGCCGGGTAAAACCTCCGAATACCCGGACGACCTCATCGTGACATCGAAACCCCAGAGTGCCCATGGAACTCAGACGAATCTCACGTCACATTTCCTTAACGCGGCGTCATCATCCGGGACATATTCCGCGAATTTCCACGCCGCCAGCACCGCCGCGACCACCACGAGGCCGAACACGCCCCGCCAGCCGTACAACGGCACCGCGAACAGCGACCCCACCCCCGCCGCGATCCCGGCCAGGAGCGCCCCGGCGGAGAGCGCGACCGAGCCCGAGCCGTCCCCGACCTCAGCGGCCGACACCACCCGCCCCGCCAGCGCGATCGTCTTCCCAGCGGCGATGCCGAAGACCCCGGCCGCGACCACGGCGAAGCCGAACGTCGGCGCGAGCGCCAGTGCGAGCGCGCCGAGTGCCAACGCGCCCAAGGCGATCGCCCCGGTGTAGCGGGCGTGTCCGAGGGCGCCGGTGCGGCGTGTCGCGTTCGCCGCCACGACCAGTCCGATCGCGAAGGCGCCGAGCGGCCACAGCCGGGTCCCCGGCGAAGCGTCAAGGCCGGCGGCGATGTCGGTGACCAGGAACGCGGTCACCGCGGCGGCAGCGAAGGCCACGGCCTGCGCGTAAGCCGCCCACAGCGCCGGCGCCCAGCGGAGCGTGCGCCGGGCGGGCGCTGCGTCCCTTGGGATCTGGGTCTCTGTCGGTGCGGTCATGCCATTGACGCTAGGCGCGGAAGGGCGCGCGCGCCCCGGTCGGACGACTGGGCTCGGCGACTGGGAGCGGATCCCGGTCGGCGCGGGCGTTCGACCTGGTGGCGGGCGCCCCAGTCGACCCCAGTCGAATGACAGATGCGAGTCGGCGGTGCCCGTGGCTACGCTGGGGGAGTCCCCGGTCGTCCTGAGGATGGAGCCGCCGTGAAACCCATCGCCCACCCCACGCGCGCGCGCCTGGGCGTCGCCGAACGCGGTGCCCCCTCGCTGCTGGAGGAGTCCGAGCAGGCCGACCGCCCGGTTCTGTACGGCCGCGACGTGGAGCTCGACTCGATCCAGGCCCTTCTCGACGGCGCCCGCGTCGGCCACGGCGGTGCGCTGGTGGTCCGCGGCGAGCCGGGGATCGGCAAGTCCGCGATCGTCGACGCGGTCATCCCGCGCGCCGAGGGGTTCACCGTCCTGCGGACCCTCGGCGTCGAGGCCGAGCACACATGGTCGTACGCGGGGCTGCAGATGCTGCTGCACCCGCTGCTCGACCGGATCGACCGCCTTCCCGCGGCCCAGTCCGAGGCCCTGCGGACCGCGCTCGGCATGGGCGACGGCACCGGCCGCGCCCACTCGCTGCAGGTCGGGCTCGCCCTGCTGAACCTGCTCGTGGACGCCTCCGCGAAGCAGCCGGTGTACGTGGTCATCGACGACGCGCACTGGCTCGACCGCGACTCCACGAACGCGCTGCTGTTCGCCGCCCGGCGCCTCTCGACCGAGTCGATCACGATGGTCCTGGTCGTGCGGGACGGCTTCGCCCCCGATTTCCCGGCCCCGGGCATCCCGGAGCTGACGCTCGGTCCGCTGGATCTCGATGCGTCGCAGGCGATCCTGGACATGCGCGCCGACGAGATCCCGTTCACCGGCCGCGACTGGATCCTGCGCATGTCCGAGGGCAACCCCTTGGCGCTCTTGGAGCTCCCGGCCGCGGACAACGAGGAGTCGCTGCTGCGCGCCGACACCTCGAACAGCCGCTACTCCACGACCTCGCGCATCAAGCAGGCGTTCACCGAGCGCATCATCGCCCTCCCCGAGGGCACCCGCACGATCATGCTGCTCGCGGCCGCCGAGGAGACCGGTGAGACCGCCGTGATCGCCCAGGCCGCCGCGAAACTGGGCGCGAGCCTGGACGACCTCGAACCGGCCGAAGTGGACGATCTGCTGCGGTACCACCGCGGCCGCATCGAGTTCGTGCACCCCCTGATCCGTTCCACCGCCTACCATTCGGCGCCCCGCGCCCGCCGCATCGAAGCGCACCGGGCCCTCTCCGAGGCGTTCGGCGACGGCGACATCCGCGCCGCCCGCCACCTCGCCGCCGCCACCACGGGCCTGGACGAGAAGGCCGCCGCCGCCCTCGAAGCGATTGCGTCCTATGAGGCCGAACGCGGCGGCTGCGTCGCCGAGATGGCCGCCCTCGAACGCGCCGCGAGCTTCACCCCCGACCCCTGCCGCCGGGCCCGGCGCCTCACCGAGGCCGCCCAATGCGCTTACGTCGCAGGCATGACCGGCAAGGCCGTCGAACTCGCCGAGGCCGCCGAGCGGCTCACCGACGACCACGTGCTCCTCGCCCGCACGGCGCTCATCCGCGCCACGATCCTCTCCTGGGCGGGGAACTCCAAGGGTTTCGACGTGTGGATGGACTCGGCCGAGCACTACGCCGCGACCGGCCACGAGAACACCGGCTACCCGTTGCTGCGCGGTGTCTGGAACGCCTGGGAGACCGGCGATTTCACGAAGGTGAAGTACGCGTCCGGGCTCGCCTCGAAGTACGGCGGCTCCAACAACGCCTGGGTGCGCCGCCTCGCCCGCGCCGCGGCCGGGCTGAACCGCCAGCCCGACGACACCGCCGGCGAGGCGGTCGACGCGCTGCGCTCCCTCTACGACTACTACCAGCCGCTCCATGAGGACTTCCAGGCGTTCGACCAGGTCCTGGCCGCGCGTTGGCGGTTCCTCGCCGGCGACGTGCCCGCCGCGTACCAGGCGGCGGCCGAGCAGGTGCGGGCGTGCCGTGAGCGCGGCGCGATGAGCCCGCTCGTGCAGGCGCTGCTCGTGCAGGCCCAGACGCAGTTCCACTATGGACGGTACGCGGACGCGCAGGCGTCCGCTTCCAGCGCGATCGAGCTGGCGCACGAGCAGAACGACCGCCGGGCCCTCATGCAGGGCCGTATCTGGGTGCTGCTGCCGATCGCGGCCATCCGCGGCGAGGAGCGGCGCTGCCGCGAACTCGTGGCCGCCGCGATCCAGGACGCGCCCGAGGACTCGGTGATCCCGGCCGACACCGCGCTGGGGCTCCTGGAGCTCGGGCTCGGCCGCTACGAGGCCGCGTTCGAGCGGCTCCTGCGGATTGCCGAGGGCGTCACGCCCATGGAGGTCCTGATGCAGGTGCCCACGCTCGTGGAGGCCGCGTTCCGGTCCGGGCGGCTCCCCGAGGTCAAGGAGGCGTTCGACTGGTTCGCCGACTGGGCGGACGCGACGGGCCGCTCCTACTGGGAGGCGCTCGTGGAGCGCTGCCGGGCGCTGTTCGCGACCGAGGCCGAGGCCGGAACGCATTTCGCGCGGGCCGTGGAGCTGCACCGCGCCGACGACATCGACCCGTTCGAGCGGGCCCGTACCGAGCTGCTGTACGGCGAGTGGCTGCGGCGCGTGCGCCGCATCAACGAGGCCCGCGCGCACCTGCGCGAGGCCACCGAGGTCTTCGAGCGGCTCGGCACGGTGCCGTGGACGCAACGCGCCCAAGGGGAACTGCGCGCGGCGGGCGACTCGACGGCGGTCGAGTCCAAACCGGACCTCGCCGAACTCCTTACACCGCAGGAACTGCAGGTGGTGCGCCTCGCCGCCGACGGCCTCACCAACCGCCAGATCGGCGAGCAGCTGTTCGTCAGCCCGCGGACGGTGGGATACCACCTGTACAACGCCTACCCGAAGCTCGGCGTCTCCTCGCGCACGGAACTGGCGAAGCTGGACCTGTAATGGGCGGCGGAGCGGCCCCGGGCGATCGGGGTCGGCCCGATGGGCGCGGATCACCCGCTTCCGGGAGTGTCCCGGCGCGGGGTCCGGCCGGGACCGGCCTTCCCTAGCCCCCACCCACCACTAGATGGTTGATTCCTAGGGGTCGATTGGGGTCGGGTCGGGCCCCTCGCGGTCGACATGAAAGCGAGGGAGTCCAGACTCGTTGTGTGGCAACAAGTTTGAATAACCTGGACTCCCTCGCTACCGCACTCTACGTGACGGTCGACGACCTGATCAAGGAACACCCGCACCTGGCGCCCTGGA
>NZ_JAPZVR010000026.1 GCF_027622855.1 Glycomyces algeriensis
CCGCCTTCACGATGAGCACCTCGAACCTGTACCTCGTCCCGCTCATGACCGGACGCGGCACGGACACCGCCACCGCCGCATGGGTCCTGGGCATCTGCGGCGCAGGACAGCTCCTCGGCCGTATCGCATACGCGCCCATCGCGATCCGCACCGGACCGAGCGTCCGTGCGGTCGCCATCCTCGCCATCGGCGCCGCGACCACGCTCGCCACCGCGCTCATCGCGGGCCCCCTCGGCCTGGTCTTCGCCACGGTCGTCCTCCTCGGCGCCGCACGCGGCGCCTTCACCCTGCTCGACGCCACCGCCATCACCGACCGCTGGGGCCCGCACGGATACGGCACCCTGCACGGCATCCTCTCTGCCCCGGCCACCGTCGCCATCGCCCTCAGCCCCTGGGCAGGAGCCCACCTCACCGCCTGGACCGGCGGCACCCCGCAGATGTTCACCCTCCTCGCCGCCATCACCGCCCTCGCAGCGGCGATCATCCTGGCGGAGCGCATCATCAAGCGGCCCTTGGAGGTTCGTGCCGCACCGGAGTGACGGCTCGGCGCCTCAGGGTGCCATGGTCGTTCGCGGCGGCGTCCAGCGTCCGCGCCGGTGCGGCACGCCGAACTCCGGCTTCAGCTCCGCCGGGATGGCGTAGTGCATGACCCGGCCCCGGGTCAGCGCACTGAGCTGAAACACGGTGGTGAGGTGGCCCAGCCGGTCGATGCCCCACTCCCCGAACGGCGATCGCTCCTCGACCGACTCGACCACCCGCAGGAGCGACGGCGCGACCTTCGCGACCGCGTCCCAATTGGAGCGCGGCACGTCGAGCCAGTTGGCGCAGGTGTCGCCGATGAGGTGGCGGATCATGGCGCTCACGATCGGGTCCAAGAACGTCCCGGGCACGACCTCCTCGTACATCTCGATGAGCTGGCGGGTGAGGTCGGCGCCTTCGGGTGACGGTCCCATGTGGCGGGTCAAGTAGAGGTCGAGGAAGCGGCGGGCGCTCTCGAGGTCCGCCGGGGCGTGCGCCTGGTCGACGCCGAGCATCGCGCCGACCACCCGCCACGCGTAGAAGTACGCCTCGGCGCCTTCGGTGCTCATCTGGACCCCGAGCCGTTCGAGGCTGTCGAGGACCAGCAGCGAGAACAGCATCTGCCCGCCGATCATGTCCTCCTGGCAGATAGGCGTGCCGAGCCGGGCGACGTCCCAGCGGCCCTCCTGCGCGAGGTGGTGGCGGATGGACGCGTGCAGCAGCCGGACCTTCTGCGCGGCGGGGATGAAGCGGCCGCCGGCCTCGAACGCGTCGGGCTGCATGAGGAACACGGTGAACTGCCCGGTCTCGGCCATCCGCTTCGACGGGTACTTGAGCGAGTGCGTGGCGCTGAGCAGTTGCGCGACATGCGGGACGACGTAGCAGGCGGGCATCGACGCGAACGAGAGCGCCGTGGAGACGTGCACGTTGTTGTCGATGAAGAACAGCCGCGCCTGCTCCATCTGCGCCCAGTCGATCCACGGCGGCGGCATCGAGGTGGCCTCGAGGTACTCGCGCGCCGGTTCGGGGAGCCCCTCGGGCAGGTCCTGTCCGGCGGTCGAGAAGTAGCGCATGAGCGTGTTGAACTTGCCGATCTCGCCGCGCTCGAACAGGGCCGCCACGGTCGCGTCGGCCAGCTCGTCGCCGTACCGGCGGAGTCGGTCCATGTCGCTCGGGTCGTAGGTCATCGGGGCTCCTTGGCTCGGTTCAGCTTCGGCGGACGGTCGCGGTGTGCGCCAGCTCGACCAGTGCGTCGGCCGTGTCCCGGGGCAGCCGCGCGCGGCGCACGGCGTCCACTGCGGTGCCGACGCGTTCGGCGACCATCTGCTCCACTCGCTCGGGGGCGCCGGTGCGGCGCATGATCGCCCTGACGCGTTCCAGGCCCTCCGCGTCGACACGGGGCGACCCGAGCAGGCGGCGCAGATCGCGCCGCTCGGCACCGGTGGCGGCGTGCCAGGTGTGGGCGAGCAGGACGGTGGGCCGGGCGGCGGTGATGTCGTCCGTGTCGGCCTTGCCGGTGCGGTCGGGGTCGCCGAAGACGCCGAGGAGGTCGTCGCGCAGCTGGAACGCCTCGCCGAGCGGGAGGCCGTAGGCGGTGAAGCTTTCGCGCAGTTCCCTGGAGGCGCCGCCGAGGGCGGCGCCGATGTGGAGCGGGTGCTCGACGGTGTACTTGGCGGTCTTGTAGCGGATGACCGCAAGGGAGGCCTGGACGTCGGGGCGGGCGCCGGTGCGGAGGATCTCGAGGCATTCGCCGGCGACGAGCTCGCGGGCGAGCACCGACCACAGGACGCGCGCCCGCGCGAGGTAGGCGGCGGGGAGCCCGCTGTCGGTGAACAGCTGCCCGGCCCACGACATGAGCAGGTCGCCGGTGAGCAGCGCGAGGGATCGCGCGGCGCCGTGCGGGCGCGGCCGTCCGCTCAGAGCGTCGCGGAATGCCAGGTGGGCCGTGGGGAGTCCGTGGCGCAGGCGGCTGTCGTCGATGAGATCGTCGTGGACGACCGCGGCGGCGTGCACGAGTTCCATTGCGGCCGCGGCCCGGACGAGCGCGTCGCTGTCGGGCTGGCCGGTGGCGCGCCAGCCCCAGTAGCAGAACGCGGCGCGCAGCCGCTTGCCGTGCGCGGTGGCGACGCGGAGCTGGTCGGCGACGGGCTGCAGGTCCCGGTCGATGGCGAGGAGATGCCCGGTCTCCGTCTCGACGAACGCCCCGAGCACGAGGTCGACGCGGTGCTTCAGGGTTGTGGCGCGCTCGACGTCAGCGGTCGCGGTGGACACGGCGGGATTCCACGTGCTGCGCGAGGACCTCCAGGTAGGCGGGCGAGGCGGTGGAGTACCGCCCCAGGGCGAGTCGGCCGCGCGCCTTGAGCTCGGTGACGCCGTCCTCGGCGAGCGCGGCCTTGTCCCTGCGGCCGAGGAGGCTGCGGGCACTGCCGAAGGCGGTGGCGATACCGCTGACCACCAGGTCGGTGACTCCGGCGGCGATGAGCACCGCGCTGTTGGGGTCGCCTGGGTCGCTCGGGGTTCGGGAGGTCATTGGGGCCTTTCTCTCGGCTCCGGATCATGATCCGGTGAACCTGCCGGCGCCGCAAGAGAAGACGCGCGAATGTCATCCCTACGGGGGAACGCCGCCGACCAAGCCCGCGACGGGGGCGGCCCGTTTCCGGGCGAGAACTCAGATCCAGGACGCGATCGTCGCCTGCCAGCGGTCGGGGAGGTCGTCGAGGCCGGGCATCGCCGGGTCGAGCGTGAAGCACACCGACGCGGTGTCCCGGTAGGTCAGGAGCACCGTCGCCACCGGGACGCCGAGCGGCGCCCACATCACCGGCGTGATGCGGGTGACCGGCGCGCCTTGGAACCCGAGTCGGCGCCGCAGCACCAGATTGGAGGCGAGCGCCGCCGCGCGGGCGGGCCTGGTCACCACCTTGAGCATTTCGGTCATGGCGACGACCGGGATCAGGGCCGTGATCCGGCGCATGGCCTCGCGCAGGGACGCCGATTGCAGCACGGCGGTCGCGCTGGGCGTCAACGCGAGCCGCTCTTCGGCGGTGCACTGCCCGCCGGTGACGGCGATGGACGTGAGGATGACGCGGTTGCCGGGTGCGCCCTCCTCGCCGGCGCGTCGCAGGTTCACCGGGACCAGGAACGGCACGGCGTCCGGGACCGGGGCCGAGGGCAGCTGTTGCGCCCCTTCGGTGAGGGCTTGGGCGAGCGCGGCGAGGTAGACGTCGTTCACCGTGGTGCCGTGCGCGGACGCGGCGCGGCGGAGCAGGTCGACCGGCATCTCGCACCATCGGCGCGTCCGCTCGTCGGAGAACCCCGCCGGGTGCGACGCCCAGATCCCGGCCCGCCGGGCCCCGCCGAGGAGCGCGGCCGCGGCGGTCGTCGTGTCCCGCAACGAGACCCGCGGCCTCGGCGCGAACCCCGGATACGCGGAGGAGGGCACCCCGGTGTCGTCCGCGAACAGCGTCTCCAAGGTATGGAAGACGCCGCCGCCGTCCTGCAGCGAGTGGTGGACCCGGTAGAGCAGCGCGAAGCCGTCCTCGGTGTGGCCGTGCAGCAGGTGGAGCTGCCAGGCGGGGCCCTGCTCCGGCAGCGGCGCGCCGATGAGCTCGCCCGCCGCGGCCTCGAGCGACGCCGGGCCAGGGGCGAGGCGGTGCTCGCGCACATGCGCCGTCAGGTCCAGATCCGCCTCGATGCGCCAGGACGACCCGGCCGGGAAACTCCGCAGCGCCGGGAGCAGCGGCAGCCGCGCGGCGACATGCGCGATGACCTGGTCGAGTTCCGGTGGCGTGCCCTTGCAGTGCAGCACCATGCCCACGTGCGGTCGCGTGGACGGCGAGACCACCGGGGCGGCCCACAGCGCCCGGTCCATCGCCCGCCGCGGGGCCCAGGCCCGCTTGCCGGCCGCGCGTGCCGCTGCTGTCTCAGTCTCGTTCACCACCGGATCATAAGGGACGACGAGGCCGAACCCGGTCGCTAAGGTCGCTCCGTTCTCGAGCCGCGAGGAGATCTGAACGGCCCGAGCGGATCGGACGGCACGAACGCGTCGCCTGCCCTCCGGCCCTTCGCCGGTGCGATGTCGTATCCGCGTGCCGGACCTCGCCGCCGGAGGGGTCCCGTGCAGGGGCGCACATGATCGGGCCATGGCATCGGCTTTGTTTGCGGGCCTGGGCTTCTCCACTGGAGATGCGGCAGGTTTTTTGGATTGATGCTTCCCGCCGACCGCCGGTAGGGTGTCGTCCGTGATCGAGGTACCCCGGGCGTTCGCCGAGGAGCGGATCCGGCTCAGTGGCGGGCAGGGCCGCGAGTGGATCGCGGGACTGCCCGCGCTCGTGGCCGAGTTGTGCGACCGCTGGCGGCTCGAGCCGACCGCCGAGCCCGCGATGCACGGCGAGCTCGGTGTGGTCTTTCCGGTACGCCGGGCCGGCGAAGCCCTCGTCCTCAAGGTCGGGTGGCAGGAGCATTCGACGGTCGACGAAGCCGCGGCCCTGCGGGCCTGGAACGGCGTCGGCGCCGTGCGGCTCCTCGATGCCGACGACGATGCCGGTGCGCTGCTGCTGGAGCGGTTGGACTCGGCGCGGAGCCTCCGGGATCTGCCGCTCCTGGACGCGGCCGAGATCGCCGGCGGCCTGATCCGGGAGCTCGCGATCCCCGCCCCGGACGGCATCCGCCCCCTGCGCGAGGCCGCGGCATACGTCGCCGAGACCGTGCACCAGCGCAACGAGCTCCTCGGCCGACCGGTCCCCCAGCCATGGGCGGACCTGGCCGCCGGACTGGCACGCGACCTCGGGGGCGACACCGGATCCCTGCTCGTGCACGCGGATCTCCACTACGGCAACGTGCTCGCCGGTCATCGCCGACCGTGGCTGGCGGTCGACCCCAAAGCCGTCTCCGGCGACCCCGAGCACTCGGTGCCGGAGCTCATGTGGACCCGGCTCGACGAGGCCCCCGGCCCGGCAGGCGTGCACGCCTTGCTCGACACCATCGTCGGCGCCGCGGAGCTGGACGCCGCCAAAGCCCGCAGCTGGGTGCTCGTCCGCGCGATCGACTACTGGCTCTGGGGCCTGGACGCCGGCCTGACCGAGGACCCGCTCCGCTGCCACCGCCTGGTCGAAGCGCTCACCGCACCGTGATCAGCGGCCGCTGGTAGTGCGCGGGCGCGGACGGCCGCCTTCCTGCCGGTTTCCCGCCGGTGGAATGCCTCGAAATCACCGCATTCCGCTGCTGTACTTGGCATACGACAACCGCGGCGGCCCCGAGCCGCCACTAAGGAATGGAGCGAACATGCGCAGTCTCGTCAAGGCAGCGGTCGCCCGCGCCATCGGTGGCAAAGTCACCGCCGGACGCTGGTACGTCGCCTACTACACGGACTAGGAATGAACGCCGACGGTCGCGGCGCCGGCACGCATCCGGTGCCTGTCTCCACAAGCGGTTCAAGGGGATCTGTTCGAGCCCTTCCGGGACCGGCGCCGCGGCCGTTCGGCCTCGCCCCCGACGACTTCGACCGGGACCCGGTCGCGTCCCTGGCCCGCCTGCGAGGCGAGTACGGCGACGTCTACGCCTTCGGCGCCGGCAAGGTCGCGCTCGCCCGCCCCGACTGGTCGCACTGGATGCTGGCCCGCACCAACAACGAAACCCTCGTCGACCCGCCCGAGCCGCCTCGCTCGGTCCAGCGCAGGGGCCTCGTCCGCGACAGGGTCGAGACCTGGATGGTCACCAAGCGCACCGCCCAGTGGCACCGCCTCGGTCGCGACATCGCCGAACGGACGGCCCCGGCCATCCGTCGGCACCTCGAGCGGTTCCTCGACCGCGCCGAACTCGCGACCATCCGTATACGCGACTGCGAGCTCGCCCTGCTCGACGCCGCCGGTGCGATCTTCATCCGCGATCTGGAAGGCGATCTGCGCGCGAAGATGATCCGCGCGGCGGCCCTGCTCATCCCCCAGGGCAAGTCGACGATCGAACCGCCCGCCTGGCTCTCGCTGTGGACGCACCGACGCCTGCGCGCGAACGACGCGCTGATCGAGGTGCTCCTGGCGCACGTCGCATCGCGCCGGGCGTCCCGCGACCCCGATGAACCGCCGTCGGACCTGCTCGACCTGCTCCTGGACACCCGCGACGACGACCGTCCGGCATTCACCGATCTCGATGTGGCGCAGACGCTCTCCATCAACCTCGGGAACCTCTACGCGGTCGGCGGCGCCGGACTGGCGTGGCTGCTCGCAGCCCAAGGCGCGCACGACTGCGCACGGCCCGAGGCGACCGACCGCAAGGACTGGGCGCGGGCCGTCGTGAAGGAGACCCTGCGGGTCTATCCGCCGGTCGCGCTCACGAGCCGGGTTCTGGTCGAGGACAAGGAGTTCGGGGACTACACGGTCCCGGCCGGCAACTCGGTCTTCATCAGCCCGCTGCTGCTCCACACCGACCCCCGCTGGTGGCGCGAGGACCCGAGCCGGTTCGATCCGGCGCGCTGGCTCGCCGACGAAGTCCACGACCCGCACGCGTACCTCCCGTACGGCGCAGGACCGCGGATGTGCACCGGCATGCATATCGCCAACGCCGTACTGGAGACCGCGGCCGACCTGCTCGACGGCAGGACCGTGACGTCGCGCTCGGGACCGATCAAGCCGCAGTGGGACGCGATCGCCAGACCCCGCCGGTTCCGCGTTCGAGTCGGCCGCGACGAGAACCAGGGCGAGGAGGCGAGGCCGTCGGGCCCGTCCGTCATGCGCTTACGCAGACGGTGTCGCTCCGGCCCGGTTTGCGATAGCCTGGATGGCTACTCACTGTGCACACGGGAGGCCGCCATGCGGATAAGTGACATTCTGCGGTCCAAAGGCGATGCCGTGGTGACCATCCGGCCGGAGGACACGGTGCGCGCCCTCATCGCCAGGTTGGCCGAGCACAATGTCGGCGCGCTGGTCGTGAGCGCGGACGGCCGCGACGTCGTCGGCATCGTCTCGGAACGGGACGTCGCCAGGGGCCTGCACGCGGACCCCGGCCTGCTCGACGCGCCGGTCGCGCGGATCATGACCGCGGAGGTGCACACCCGGTTCCCGAGCGACTCCATCGAGGACCTGATGGTCCTCATGACACAGCAGCGCATCCGCCACGTCCCCGTGGTCACCGACGGCGGCGCCCTCATGGGCATCGTCAGCATCGGCGATGTCGTCAAGGGGCGCATCGGCCAGCTCGAGTTCGAGAAGCGGCAACTCGAGGGCTACATCTCCGGCACCGGCTGAGCACTCCGCAGCGCTAGACCAGTTCGCGCGCTTCCGTTTCGGCCGAGGTGCTGACGCGGAACTCGCGGAGCGGGCGGTTGCGGAGGGCGACCCACAGGACGCCCGCGACGCACAGCAGCCCACCGGAGGCCAGGGCGAAGGGTCCGGAGGTCAGCGAGGCGACCACTCCGGCGCGGGCGTTGCCGAGGTCGGGCCCCGCGAGCCCGATGACGAGTTCGGCCGAGGACACCCGTCCCCGATGGCTGTCGGGGGTGGCCAGCTGCACCAGGGTGCCGCGGGCGATCACGGCGATCGTGTCGGCGGCACCGGCGATCGCGAGCGCGCCGAGCACGGCCCACAGCGGTTCGGCCAGACCGAACGCGGCCAGCGCCAGGCCCCACGCAACCGCCGCACCGAGCTGAACCCGGCCGATGCGGTCGGCGCGGGAGATCAGGCCCGACCCGAGTCCAGCGAGGATGCCGCCGACGGCGATCGCGGCCGGGAACAGGCCCAGTGTCTCAGGGGCGCCGCCGAAGCGGAGTTCGTTGATCACCGGGAAGAGCGCGATCGGCATCGCCAGCAGGGTCGCGAACAGGTCGGTGGCGAAGGACCCGCTCACGGCCGGGGAGCGGACGATGTGCCGCAGCCCGTCCGCGATGGAGCGCAGGCCCGGGCGGTGCGGCTCGGAGCCCAAGGGCGGCAGGGCCGGCAGTCTGACGACGGCGTACAGGGAGGCGAGGAGGGCGACCGCCTCGATCGCGTAGCAGGCCGTCAGTCCCCATTGGCCGATGATGAGGCCGGCCAGCGCCGGTCCGGCCAGCATGGCGCCCTGGAAGTTCAAGTGCTGCAGAGCGAGCCCGGCGGGAACTAGGTCGCGCGGCAGCAGTCGGGCCGGGAGGGTGCGGCGGGCCGGGGAGCCCAGCGCCGAGCACGCCGACTGGACGGCCACGAGCGCGAGGATGAGCGCCAGGTGGTGCATCCGGGTCGCGGCCTGCGCGGCGAGGGCGGCGGCGGTGAGCATCTGGCCGAGGGTCGTCCACCGGACCAGGACGCGGCGGTCGACCGCGTCGGCCAGCGTTCCGCCGACGGTCCCGAAGACGATCATCGGCAGGGCCGAGGCCAGGCCGATCATGCCAGTCCACACTGGACTCTTGGTGAGCTCCCAGACTTGGAAGAGGACGGCGACGACCATCATCTGATGGCCGAGGCCCGAGAGCGCGGTGCCCGCCCACAGGCGCCGGTAGGCGGCGCTGGCGGCAAGGGGCCGCAGGTCGATCAGGCCGGTCCGCAGGCTCATCGCCCGGAGTCCTCGGACTCCTGGTCCCGCGTGCTACCGGCGCTTTCGGCCTCGCCCGCCCGGGGACGGTCGAGCCGTTCGGCGATCCGGTCGCGGAAGCCCCGCTGCTCCAGGCGGGCCGACATCGCCGCGACATAGTCGGCGAGGTGGACCGGCAGCTCCGCGTCGAGCGCTTCGATCGCGTCCTCGGTGGCGTTCCACTCGGCTTCCAGGAACGGCACCAGCGAGCGCCCGCGCTCGGTCAGCCGCACCACGCGGGTGCGCGCGTCGGCCCCTGGGGCGGTTTCGACCAGGTCCTGCTCGCGCATCGCGGAGACGGTCTGGCTCAGCGCCGAGTGGGTCCGGCCGAGGCTCGCGGCGAGTTCCCGGAGCGTCATCGGACCGCTGTGGGCCAGCCTGATCAGCGGATAGGCGAAGCGGGGGCGCACGCCGTGCACACCCCGCTCGGCGTAGAGGTCGGCGATCTCGGCTTCCAGCCGTTCCTGGAGCGCCAACAGCGGGCGCCAGTAGCCCCGCTCGGTGGGGTCGGTACTTGTCACAGCACTAATATAACAGCACTGTGATAAATACGAACCAGGGTGCCGCCGGGCAGGCGTCCTCGCGGGGCTCGTCTTCAGCCGCATGTTCTCGAGCAGGAAAAAAGGCCCCGACGCAACGAACAGAAGCGACGAAACCTTAATAAATGACTTGAGGACCTTCTTTTGCTACCGCTTTTTCTTTCTACAGACTATTTGTCCACAACATACACTAACTTTAAGTATCACCAAGACGTCTCAAGTATAGGGCCCGGACGCCCTGGGAGTCAAGGCGTCCGGGCCTGTCAACGGATCAATCGGCTGTTCAGCCGATGTCGAATTGCACCATCAGGTAAGCGCGGCGCACATCTTCGGCCAGCAGCGACCGGTAATCCGTCGCAACCGCCCGCTTGAGCTTCAACCGCCACTCCCCCAGCATCGCCGGGGCCGGCACCGGTGCCACCGACGAATGCGGGGCGCCGCCGAAACCGGGGTCGTTCGCGCCCGGCACTTCGCTGGACGACGCCTGTCCGGGCAGCCGCCAGGTGACGGTGAACGCGTCGGTGTGGACGGTGTCGATCACGAGGTCGGCCGCCGAGACCTTCACCGGCTCGGTCGCCGCCCGCACCTTCGCCCAGAACGGCAGGTGCGCCGTCGTCAGGTTGAACACCAGCTCCTGGTCGTCGTCCTCGTCGTTCGGGTGGAGCATCTGGAACCACTCGGTGCCGAACTGCTCCTCCAGGGCGAACAGGACCGCGCCGGAGGTCGGCAGGACCTCGTCGAGGTTGGCCTCGGCGAGCGCGATGAGCCCCGGCCCGCCCGCGCGGGCGGTGTAGTCCAGGTGCAGCACCACGTCCGTGATCGAGGCGAGGTCGAACTGGTTGTGCGCCTTGGGGAGCGCGATCGTCCACTCGCTGACGGCGCCGGCGCCCTCGAAGGGCAGGAACCGCTCGTCGTCGAAGCGCAGCTCGAACATGCCCCGGTCGTTCACCGCGTGGCTCGTGGCGATGGCCTTGGTGGGGACCGGGCTGGTCCAGAACCGCGCGTCCCCGCCCACGAGCGGGTCGCCGTAGCCGCCCGCGGTCGCGTCCGTCAGCCGCACCCCGTTGTTGGTGACCGCGAGCGTGCAGTTCACCGACGTGTAGGGGCCGACGACGCACGGGACGGACAGCGCCACGGACTTGAGGCGGCGCCGGATGTGGCCGGGGTAGTCGAGGTCGAACATCCACTCCGGGAGCCGGATCGCGGCCCGCCCGGTGAGCTTGAGCGCCAGCAGGGCCAGGGGGTCGACCTGCGCGAGCGAGACGTGCTTGGTGATCTCCAGGTTCCGCGCGTTCTTCTCCAGATAGGACGATTCCATGCGGCGGATGTCGTTGGTGAGCCGCTCGGGCGCGAGCAGGCCCTTCTTCAAGGAGTCCCAGTACCCGAACTGGATGAACGAGGCGTCCGGCTCGGCCAGCTCGAACTGGTAGGACTGCTGCGCGAGCATCGCCATGTCGAACGCGATCTGGTACGCCTGGAAGTACACCGTGGACACCTTGCCGAGCATCCAGTCGTACAGCTGCTTGTTGGTGTACTTGGTGCGCAGGAAGTGCTCGACCGCCTCGGAGTCGGCGATCACCTGGAGGTGGTTCGTCAACTCGGCGGCGGCGATCTGCTCGCGCACCTGCGCGCCGATGATCTGGGCCTCCAGTTGCGCGAGGTCGTCGGCGGCGAGGTCGCGGTTGAACTGGTGGTCCTCGAAGTCGCGGGTGTAGCGGCCCTGGTTCTGGGCCATCCCGGCTCCTGTGTGGAGCATCCCGGCGAAGCCGTTGACCATCGCGCCGGTGTTCGACAGGAAGCCCGCGACGTTGGAGCCGCCGATGGACATGCTCACGTTCGGCGAGCCGCCGAACCCGGCGATGCCGATGCTGAAGTCGGGGATGAGGTTCGCCGCGCCCGCCACCCCGGACATGACCGCCGAGACCGCGTTCCCGTTGAGCCCCAAGGTTTCCAGGACGACCCCGGCGATCTCCCAGCTGTTCATCCGCGGGACGCTTCCGTGGTAGGCGATGCGGGTGTTCAGCGCGTCCCGGCCGGCTTCGAGCGCCGCCCGTGACGCGACGGCCTCGTCGCCCTGGAGTTCGCGCACGGTCTGGATCGCCTGGTTGATCACGACCTCCTGGCTCGCCCGCAGCAGCGCCAGCGACTCGGCGTCGCGCGTCTCCAGCACCCGCAGCAGCTTCTCGCCCAGGGCCCGCAGCTCCGAGCACAGGTCCACCGCGCGGGCGGCCAGGACGGGGAAGCGGTAGCGGGTGTCGGTGGCCGTGAACAGGCTCAGGACGGAGGAGAGGTCGGCGCCGGCCGCGGCGGCCTTCACGAGCATGCCCGGGTCGATCGGCGGCTCGAACAGCGGGAGCTGCCGGAAGACGCCCTCAATGTTGAGGCCGTTGCGGACCTTGAACAGGCGGTCGGCGACCGTGTCCCAGTAGCCGAGGAGCTTGTCGTTCACCGGGATCCCGAAGTACTTGACCTCCAGGTGCGGCAGCGGCTCGTCGGGTTCGGCGTCGGGGATGCCGATGTCAACGGGCGGGGCGAACCCCTCCAGGACCGCGGCCACGTCCTGGTTCCCGAACGGGTCCAGCGCCGACTCGGCCGTCAGCTGCGCGTAGCTCTTGTCCTCCCGCTCGGGCGGCGGCACCTTCTCCGGGCGCCGGCCCAGGATCTCGGCGGCGAGGGAGTACAGCAGCACCGCCTGGTTGATCGACTCCAGGGTGTCGCGGCGGAACTCCTGGTCCGCCCAGCCGATGAGGTTGTCGATGTACTTCATGACGATCGTCTTCTGGTAGGCGACCGGGCGGTGGCGGGCGATCGTGTGCGGGGAGAACGGGTGGTTCTTCCAGGCCCGCAGCTCATCGAGGTGGCTGCCGATGTCGCCGAGGATCGACTCGATCCGCTGCTGCCGGTAGTCCTCGCCGGAGTTGTCGAAGAACGGCTTCGTGATCCAGTACCGCTGCGGCGCCTCGGCCCCGTCGGTGCTCGTCGGGTCGAAGATCCGGTGGTACCAGCGCATCGCCTCCTCGAAGCGGTGCTCGGCGGTGAGCTTCGCGGCGATGAGCATGGGCGCGTGGAAGAACAGCTCCCAGTTGTAGGCCGCGTACGCGCCGCCGCGCGTGAAGTCCACACCGCCTTGGGCGGTCGGGTCGATCGCGTTGCCCGGCTGCGGACCGTACGAGAAGGTCGTCTCGGAGTTCGGCGCGATGCTCTGCTGCTTGCGGGTCACCAGGCCCTCGACGCCCTTGGTGTCCAAGGCCGCCAGGAAGTCCGAGGCGTACGGGTGCCAGAACGGGAACCAGCGGTGCCCGATCGTGGTCACCGGCACGTGGATGAGCGTCATGCTCCCGGGCGCGCCGTACCAGAACGTCATGGTCTGGGTGACCTGCGTGCGCTTGAGCCAGTAGGCCCGCTGGCGGTCCTGGTAGATGACCGGGCTGCCGGCGTGCTCGTTGTACTGCCGGGTGCCCGGGGCCATCACGAGCTCGGAGGGGGTGCGGGCGCTCGAGAGCAGCGCCCGGGTGTCCTCCCACCCGATCATGACGTCCACTGCGGAGCCGACCGCGCCGAGGCGGCCGTTCGCGTAGCGCATCGTCCCGGGCTTGCGGAGCTTCGGGCCGCGCTCGGCGGCCTCCAGGGTCTTGATGCCCCGGCCCTTCTCGCCGAAGTTGGTGCGCACATGCCACAGCGAGTCGGCCGTGACCAGCGTCCCGCTCGAGCGCTCCGTGTAGTTCCCGTACAGCGGCTTCATCTTCAGGTCGACGACCGCGCCGGTGAACACGAACGACGAGGAGTGCCACGGCCAGTACAGGACCGAGTGGCGGCGCTTGGTCAGCCGCTCGTGCGAGTCGCTGAACTCGTCGTAGAACCGGTTGTCGTTGAACTCCGGCGAGGTGGAGATATAGACGTCGAGCCACAGCTGGCCGTCGCGCGGGCGCGGCTTGAGCGTGTACGAGGAGCGCGGGCGCGGCCACGGGTGGATGAGCTTCTCCCCCGAGGTGCGGCGGGCCGTCCACCCGTCCGGCGTCCGCTCGGACCAGCACAGCTCGATCTCCAGGGACCCGGCCGGGTCGGCCGTCGTCCCGGGCTTGTCGGTGATCTGGGCGGGGGGCTGGCGCTTGGGCTTCTGGGTCTTCTCCTCGAACTGGAGCCAGAACAGGTGCAGCCGGCCCCGGTAGACCACGGGCTGGACCTGCTCGGAGGCGATGTCGACGTCGATCCGCTCCCAGCCGGTCCACTCGCCGTACGCGACGTCGAGGGTGCGGTAGTAGCAGTGGCTCGGCTGCGCGGCCGAGCGGGCCACGACGTGCACGCGGTTCGCCCCGGGCGTCTGCTCGTGGCAGATCCCGAGGGTCTGCATGTGCGCGACCTCGGTGAGCTTGCGCAGGTAGTCGCGGTAGGCCTTCTCGGCGTTCGCGTCCGTCAGCTCCCCTTGGGCGAGCTGGTCCTCCATCTCCTTGAAGAACGGGGTCTTGTCGTCGCGCAGCTCCGCCTCGATCCAGTTCTCGGGGTAGAGGAAGACCTTCCGGTTGGCCTCCCACAGGCGATAGCCGCTCATCCACTCCCACTGGCTCCACGAGTCCAGGGACGTCGTGTCGGCCATCGCGTCGGCGGTGATGCGCACCAGCGGCTGCTCGAGGTTGAGCAGGCACCGCTGGGCGAACATCTGGACGGCGCTGATGGCCTGCTTCAGGCGCGAGGTCTGCTGGACGGCCATCATCTGGGTGTCGAGCAGGAACCAGCGCTGGAGGTCGTTGGTGTCCTTCCAGTGCTTGGGGTTCGCCCACTCCCGGCCCTCGGCGCTGACCGTCTCCGGCGTGGTGCGCAGCGAATGCTCGATGAGGTACGCGGTGAGCGCGTCCCGGCGGGCCTCGCGCAGCGGGTCCTGGAGGTCGGGCATGAGCGACAGCCACGCCCCGGTGTCGTACTTGGACTTCATGGTCTGGCGCAGGTGCTCGGTGGCGAGGCGCTGCGCGTGGGCGACGTCGTCGTCGCGGTCGACCCACTGGAGCGCGTCCGCGGCCGGGACGCCCAGGCGGCGCAGGGCGTCGGCGGTCACGCGGGCCTTCGCCAGCCGGTCCACATCGGTGTAGAACGCCGGGTCGTTCCCGTCGAAGTCCTCCAGATCGACCGGGTCCCAACCGGTCAGGGCCGCCACAGACGTTCGCACGTCCGCGATCGGGCCGCCCGCGTCGGCGGCGTCGAAGACCTCGGGCCAGCCCGACTCCTCGGGCTTGGGGTAGCGCTGCCGCAGGCCCATCCAGGCGGCGAGGTGCCGCCACGCTTCGAGCGGGACGGCCGGGTCGGCGGCGGCCACGGGCAGCGCGCCGGGGTGGAGCCAGCCGAAGTCGGCGGCCCGGTCCATCAGCCACGGCAGGTCGGCGGTGTCGATGCGCATGCGCCGCAACAGGTAAGCGGCCTTGTGGAGGAGCCGCCAGGCCTCGAAGAGGTCCCCGAACTGGGTCTCGGTGATCGGGTTGGCGTACACGCCTTCGTCGTCGGCCGCCATGAAGTCGGGGTCGGCGAAGACGTCCCACAGCGCCTCGGCGGGGCGCAGCAGGTCCAGCAGTGTGACGGCCTGCTCGTCCGGCAGGGAGAACGTGGCCGCGACGGTGGCCGCGATCTGCCCGTTCACCTCGTCGGCGGGCGTGGTCCGCAGGCTCTCGCGCAGGGCGTCGAGCTGCTCGGCGATGGCCTCGACCCGTTGGCCCAGTGCGGATTCGGGCCGGTCGTTGAGGAGCCAGTCGACCTCGTTGACCTGGAGCCCGGCGGCCTTGACCTCCGCCAAGCGGTCGGCGAGCCTCGCGGTGGCGGCGGGCTCGCCGAAGAGCGCGGGGATGTCGGAGGAGAGGTCTGCAAAGGACAGCAGTTCGGCGATCGGCAGGCGCAGGGCGTTCGCGAGCAGGACGTAGCGCAGCGGCGTCGTCAGGTCGGCGACCGTGAGGTTCGCGCCCGTGCGCGCCAGCAGCAGTGTGAGGTCGGCTTCGCCGACCTGCCAGGCCGCGCCGAGCGCCGGCAGGTGTGCGGCCATCGGCTCGGTCCCCGGCAGCGGCAGCGCGAACGCCGGGTCCACCGGATCGAGGAGGTTCGGGTTGGCGAACAGGTCCGCGTACGGCGAGCGCGTCTCGTCCGGGCCCGGCTCGGTGCTCAAGGGCGCGTAGAGGATCAGGGCCTGCTCAGGGGTCAGGCGCAGGCGCTTCGCGAGCTCCGCGAACGCCGCGAGGCGGCGCAGGGCCGCCGCGTCGAGGGTCCCGTTCGCGAGCCCGGGCGCGCGCAGGATCCGGTCGAGCTGGACCTGGCTCCACGGCGTGTGCCGCCACAGCCGGATGAACCGGTGCACGCGGTCGTAGCGGGACGGGTCCAGCCCGGTGAGCGACTGCTCCTCCAGCAGGCAGGTGCCCTCGGGGCGGACCAGTTCGATCGCGCCGCCCATGTGGATCCACTCGGTGTCCAGCAGGGTCAGCAGCTCGGTGTACGAGAGGCCCGCATGGCGGAGGAACGGCAGCACGCCGACCTCGCCGTCCGTGGTGTCCAGGCCCCAGATCTCGTCCTGGGTGACCTGCGCCGGAGCGGCCGTGGTCACGAGCTGCACGTCGAGCGTGGAGAGTCCGAAGTACTCCCCCGCGGCGGACGTGCCCGCGAGGGCCGTGGCCGGGCCGAGCAGGCGCATGAGCTCGTGCCTCGGCACGCCCAGGTGCGCGAGGATCACCCGGGCCTCCTCCTGCCAGGCGTTGAACGCGCCGCGCAGCGGGAAGCGGGCGGTCTTGACCTTCTCGTACGCGGGCGCGTGGAGGTGCTCGGGGACGGCGCGCAGCTCCGCGGCAGTGCGCGTGGTCTGCGGCTGCGGCGCCGCGACACCGGTCGGGACGGCCCGCTCGAGCAGCTCGTTCACCAGGTCGAGGTACGGCAGCGGCGTGTTCGTGTTGGGGCAGTTCAGGAGGAGGTCGTCGATGTCGGGCCGCCGGGCCTGGAGCACCTGCAGGATCTTCTGCGACGCACCGGACTTCGCCGGGCGCGTGGAAAGGAACCGGAGCAGGTCCGCCAGGTACGCGGCGGGCCCGTACACCGATTCGCAGTGGCTGCACTCGCAGTAGTCCAGGCAGCCGAACAGCAGCGCCAGGTCGGGCACGTCCCCGAGGACCCCCGTGGCGTCCTCGAGGGTGATGGACTGGCCCGAGAACACCTGGAACTGCCCCGGCGCGTAGTCGCCCTGGAACGTGGCGAGCTGCGACAGGACGTACGCGTACGACATCTGCGCGGTCTGGTGGATCATCGCGACGGCATGGGCGCTCACACCTTCGTGAGGGCTCAGCCTCGCGGCGAGCTCGGCCCGGTCGAGGGACGCGATCTGCGCGGCCGAGTGCAGCTGCTCCGACAGCAGGGCCGTTGCGGCCTTGTGGTCAGGGGCCAGGCGGACCGCGCGCTGCTGCACCCGCAGTTCACTGTGGAGGTCCGGGTCGAGCTCGATCGCGTTGGCCTGCACGTACGAGTCCAGACCCGTGGTCTTCAGTTCGAGGTCCGGGTGGTCGTCGAGGAAGGTCTTCGCCCGGTCGAGCAGGACCAGGCCGTGCCCGTCCGTGCGGGCGAGCTCGGCGACCAGCGCGAACGTCGGATAGTGGGCCGCGGCCGTGGCCTCCAGTTGGAGCGCGTACGCCGCCGCGGGGTCGTCCCCGGGCGTGTCCGCCGGGAAGCCCGTCGCCTCGACCACGGACTTCCATTGGGCCGTCGAGAGGCCCGCGAGGTGGCGCGGGCTCGTCAGCGCCGGGACGTCCGGATCGTCGAGCTGCGCCTTCAAGTACGCCGCTGCAGGGGCGTGCCCCGCCGCGATCGCGGCGGTCTCGATCGCGGCCGCGACGTCGGCGACGACCGCGTTCCCGCCCAGGTCCTCGGCCGCGCCCGTCAGGTCGGTCCAGAACGCCTCGCTCGCCTCGCCGTGCTGGAGCAGCAGCGAGCCGACCGTGTCGTAATGGGCCGCTTCGAGTTTCGAGACGTCGAGCAGCGACTTCAGCGACGCGTCCCCGCCCACGGGCGGGGCGTTCAGGACCGCGCCGACCGAACGCGCGGCCAGCGTCGTCAGCACCGCCTCCTCGTCGCGGACCAGGCCGATCGGGATGATGTTCTCGTCGGCGGCCCGCGCGAAGGCCGCGGACTGCTTCTCCGGGCCCAGCAGCAGGATCCCCGCCGCGATCTCGGCCGTCATCGCCTCGATGCGCGTCCACTCGTCCGTGGCCGTCAGCAGCTCCTCCGGGAGCGACCCGGGCAGCCCCTGCGCGATGAACCCGAAGTACAGGGCCGCGCCGAGCGCCGGATGCCCGACGTGCTTCGCCACGCGCACGGCCAGGACCAGGCGCATCACCTCGTACTGCGTCAGCCCGGCCTCCATCGCCGCGACCGTGATGTCGTTGCGGTCGCCGTCCTCCACGAGATCGGTGACCCCGAGGCTCCCGAGCACCGCGTCCAGGGCGGGGCGCTGGCGCTCGTACAGCGACGGGCCGCGGTACGGGCGGTCGCCGATGGTCTGGTTCGTCCACTGGATCGGCGTGGGGTTGAACAGGATCCGCGAACCCAGCGGGGTCTGGTCAGGCCCGATGAACTGCACGATGAGGTGCAGCGGCTTGGCGACCGCACCCGTCTGCGCGTCCCGCGGCGGGTCGTACGCGATGTCGTAGAAGCCCGCCTCGCTCGTGACGCGGGTGGCGATGAGCGGGCCCTCGCCGTCGATCGAGCGGAACGACAGGCGCACCTGCGCGCCCTTGACCGGGCGCCACAGCTCGTCGCGGACCGAACCGCGCAGCCGGTAGTGCGGGACGGCCTGCAGGTGGTCGGGCAGGGCGTTCGCGATCTTGAGGTTGAGGGCCTTGAGGGTGCGGCCGTCGAGCTGCCCGGTCGCGGGCAGGAACCTGTCGGCCTGGAACGCCAGGACCGCCAGGCGGGTGGCCTTGCCGTAGCGGGCCTCCCCGTGTTCGGACATGGGGACGGCGTACCCGAAGTGGGCGAGGGCCTGCTGCGCGGCGGCCACGTGCCCGCCGCGCATGTTCAGCTTCGCCTGGCGCTTCAGGGGCGAGAGCGCCAGTGCGGACTTCACCTTCAGCTGCTTGGCGGGCAGCGGCTTCGAGGCGGCCACGGACTCGACCTTCTCCATTGTGGCCAGGTCGAAGCGGCCCGAGGCCGGCAGCTTGTACTTGTCCTGGAAGGCGAGCAGGGCCGCCTGCGTGCCGGGGCCGGGCTGGCGGGCGCCGAGCTCGTCGGCCGGGATGGAGGCGTCGAGGCTCGCGATCTTCAAGGCGCGCAAGAGGGTCCGCTGGGCCTTGCCGAACTGGGTGCGGGAGCCCAGGCGCGACTGGAGCTCCTCGGAGCGCAGGCGCTGCACGAGGCCCTCGTCGACCCACCAGGAGACGCCGCGGGACTTGGTGCGCTGGCGGAACTGCGCGAGCGCGGCGGCGGTGGTGGGGCCGACCTTGCGACCGGAGAGCTCGTCGGGGTCGATGCGGTGGCCGAGGGCGGTGAGCAGGCCCTGGATCTTCGCGGCGCGGTGCGGGGCGGCGGTGAAGTAGCGGTGCTCGAGCTCGCGTTTGATCTGGGCGGCGGTCTCGGGGGTGACCATGCCGGTGGGCATGAGTCCGGCGGAGACCTGGACGCGGCGTATGGCGTCGCGTGTGGACGGTCCGAGTCGGGAGGCGCCGACCTCGGCCGGGTCGACCGGCTGCTTCAGCTTGGCGAGCGCGGCGTGGAGCGCGGCGACGGGCTTCCCGGTGGACTCCTCGGGCCGGCGCGGGAGGTGGATCGCCATGGTCCGGTCCGGGTCGCCGCCGGGCATGGGCGGGGCCGCCTCGACGGGCAGCGCGAGCTTGCGGACCGCCTCCGGACTGAAATGCCGCTGGCCGACATGCCGCTGACCGACGGGCCGCTTGGGCTGGTTCATGTTCGTTCCCTTCTGTGTCTTGCGGTTCGTCGTCGATCCATGTCGTCGTGCTGTCACTTGGGCAGGTTCACCAGTTGGCGAGGATGCCGCCGATGCCGCCGGCGATGCCGCCGACGATCGCCCCGACGGCGTAGCCCGCCAGGTTGCCGACCCCGGGCAGGACGGTCCCGCACACGGCACCGATGAGCGCGCCGGTCGCGGCTCCGGCGACGAAGCCCGCCACCATCGCGTCCTCCCTGGTGCCGCCCGCGCCACGGACCGCGTTGCCGACCCCGCCGCCGACGAAGCCGCCGGCGACGAACCCGGCCGCCGCCACCGGCAGGTAGGAGGCGCCGAGGAAGCCCGCGCGGCTGAGCCCGGCGAAGCCGTTCACGTGCGCCCAGTAGGAGCCGCTGAGCAGCGCCGTCTCCGCTTCGGCCACGCCGCCGATGAGGCCGCGCGAGAGCCCGATGCCGACGTTGCCCGCGGCGGTGGCGAGGGTCGGCCCGAAGATGTACGGCGGCATCGGCCCGCGCGAGCCGGTCATGGCGTTCATGGTGCGCCGCCCCGCCTCCACGAACTGCACGCGCGCGGTGGTCATGTTCCGCCAGAAGCCGCTGCCCTGCACGCGCCGCACGAAGTCCGGGTAGAGGCCGCGGTCCGCGAAGGTGTGCGGGGTCGCGTACATCCTCCCGTTGGGGCCCAGGCGCGGATAGCCGGGCCCGGCGAGGGAGGAGTCCGACTGGAGCGGGCCCATGTACCTGGGGTCGTTCGTGATGCGGGGGTCCAGGCCGGTGCGGCGGCCGTCCCTCCATTTGAGCCAGTGCTGGGCCTGGTCGCCCACGCCGTAGCCGCCGCCCGCGCGCGAGCGCACGCGCCCGGCGGCTTCGGCGGCCTCGAAGTCCGTGCCGGGCGGGGCCTGCGGCAGGTCGATGGGCGCGACGGGGCGCACGGGCGTGACCGGCCCGGTGATCGGACCGGTCCTGGGCACGATGCCGGTCCCGCCGCCGCCGGGGCCGTCGCCGTCGTCCTCGCTGCCGCCGGTGTCGTCTGCGGCGCCGTCTTCGCTGCTGTCGCCGGTGCCGGCGTCCGTCCCGGTGCCCGCTCCCGTGCCGGTCCCGGTGCCTGTTCCGGTCCCGGTGCCCGTTCCGGATCCCTCCTCGGTGCCGCCCCCGCCTTCGCCCTCGCCTCCGCTCTGGTCCTGGGGCAGGGTCTCGTTGAAGAACCAGCCGCCGTCGCGCCATTCCGGCAGGACGGTGAACGCGAGACCGCGCGAGCGCGCGAACTCCCGGACGTTGGCGCGGAAGGCCGGGTCGGTCTGCTGGGCGGTCGTCGGATTGCCGACGTCCCCGTACCGGGCGATCTCCGCGGGCGTCGGCGGCTGCACCGAGCGGGTCGTGGTCTCCTGGGTGCCGTCGGGGTCGACCTTGCCGATCGGATCGTTGGCGCAGTAGGCGTACTGGTTCGGCCCCGCGGCCGTGCCTATCGGGTCGGCGCTGATCCAGCGGCCGAGCCAGGCCGCGTAGTAGCGCGCGCCGTAGTGGTAGAGCCCGGTCTCCTCGTCGCGTTCCTTGCCGTGGAAGCGGAAGCGCTTGAGGCTCAGGTTCACGCCCGGCCGGGAGGAGCGGTACGCGGAGGAGCCGTACGGGTGGTACTCCTCGTAGGTGATGACCGCGCCGTCCTCGTCGGTCTCCAGGGAGGCCGAGCCCAGGTGGTTGCCGTACTGGTAGCGGATCACGGGCACGCCCACGGGCGCGTCGCCGATCCCGCCGGGGTCGGCCACGAGGGTGTCGGCCTGCGCGAAGCGGCCCGCGCCGTCTCCCAAGTGGACGGTGCTGCGCTCCAGGCGCAGCACCCCGTTCATCCACTCGCGGTAGACCTCGACCGCGCCGAGGTAGCGCCGCTCGGTGCGCAGCCCGCCCAGACGCTGGACCACTTTGCGGGCGCGGGCCCCGTCGCCCGTGTAGCCGTACCAGGCGGTGCCGCCGCCGCCGAGGTCCGCCGACCGCAGCTGCTCGCCGCGGGTCCACGACACCGAGGCCAGGTGCGGGGCCGAGGTCAGGTTCCCGTAGTCGTCGTACGTGTACTGGTGGCTGTAGGGCCCGTCGGGGTCGTCGGAGGGGACGCTGGTGGCGGCGAGGCGGTTCCGCCGGTCGGCCGGGTCGGCCTCGTGGGCGTAGCGGTAGCGGCGGGTCCAGCCGCCGCCGTTCGCCGTGTGCCGCATGACCGAGAGGTTGCCCAGGTCGTCGTATTCGTACCGCTGCGTGTAGAGCCGGACGGCGGCGGCGTCGTTCGGGTGCGGCAGCGGCGCGCCGACCAGATCGGCCGAGCCGGTCTGCTGGTCGGGGCCCACGCCCGCGTGCTCGCGGCCTGAGGCCTGCACGAGCTGCCCGATCGCGTCGTGGCGGAAGCGCATCCGGGCGGGCACGAACGCGCCCGCGAAGAAGTGGGACTGCTGGGCCGTGTCGTCGGTCTCGACGAGGCGGCCGGCGGCGTCGTAGACGTAGTGCAGGTGCTGCATCGCGTCCGGCGAGCCCTCGGCGGCCGTGCGGGTCGCGGTGACCCTGCGGTTCAGCGGGTCGTACGTGTAGCCGGTGGCGAGCCCGTTGCCGTGGCGGGCGATCGTGCGCCGCCCCATCGCGTCGTACTCCTGCCCGGCCAGGAAGGTCCGGAGCGGGCCGACGCCGCCGATCCGGGCGCGCAGCGAGGCCAGGTGGTTGCCTTCGTCGTAGTCGGGGTCCATCTCGGTGCCGTCGGGGAGGACGACGGCGGTCATGCGCCCGAGCGCGTCGAAGGCGGCGGTCGACTCGGTCTGCTCGGGTTCGAGCAGCGGCGCCGCGGCGGCCAGCGCCAGGGCGGGGTCCTCGATGCCGTCGAGCACGGACCAGTCGGGCTCGGTCTCGGGGTCGGCGGTGAAGCGGCGCAGCACCCGCACCGGGCGGCCGCGGTGGTCGAGCCGGTCGAAGACCGCGGCCCCGCTCGGGTCGAAGACCAGGTGGGCCTGGCCGATGAGGTTCCGCTCGGCCGCTTCGGGGTGGGTGTCGCCGTAGACGATCCGGGTCACGACGGACTCGGGTTCTCCGGCGTCGGCGGCGAGGGTGGCGACCGGCCGGTGGACCGGGTCGTAGACGACGCGGTGGGTGCGGCCGTACTGGTCCCAGGAGCGGACCAGCCGACCCACGATGTCGGAGAGGGTCCACCGGATGCCCCGCTCGGCGGCGTCGACGCGCATCGGCACTCCGGCCATGTTGGACACGGCAGCGTTCACGAGGCGGTCGCGGGTGTCGTACTCGCGGGTGAATCCGGCGGTGACGTCGGCTTCGCCGCGGGAGGTGCGCAGGTCGCCGCCGCCGTTGTCGGACACGGCCATCGCGGTGCGGCCCAGCACGTCCAGGTGCGCGACCGAGGGGGTGTCCGCGTGCTGGGCGGCGAGCCATGCGGCCCGCTGCTCGGCGTCGGCGGGCTCGGGCCCGAGCGGGTCGGGGCTGCCGCGCTCGGCGTACCAGGCGCTGTCGAGCACGGTGTCGCCCGCGTCGTAGGAGGCGGTCCGCCAGGGGTCGATCTCGTTGCGGGCGTGGGTGCCGTCGGGGAAGTCGGTGCGGACGACCCGGCCGAGCGGGTCGTAGCCCGGGATCGCGGTGACGCCGAGTTCGACCAGGGCCGCTTCGGACTCGAAGCCGCTCGTGGTCGAGAAGTACGGCTCGTACTGCTTGACGGGCAGGCCCTTGTTGTTGACGATGGTGCGGCCGTTGCCCACCCAGCGCGGGTCGGCGTCCACTTCGGAGGCGGTCGCGGTGGCGGGGTCCCAGGCGAGGGCGGGTCCGGGGGCGACCCGGCTCTTGGTCATGACGGCGGCGCCGGAGCCGTCGAAGTAGGCGTGGGACTCCTGCCAGGCGGTGTTCGCGGGGCCGTGGCGCTCGCGCCGCCGGGTGCGCGTCCAGGTCGGCCGTCCCTCGTCGACCCAGGCGAACGGGTCGTACTCCATGGTCGCGGTCGGGTCGGCGAGGCTGTCCATGCCGGGGTCGCCCGGTTTGCCGAGGAGGGCGGCGGCGACGATCGCGCCCCGCGTGTCGAAGGCGATCTCGGCCCGGTTCCCGGCGGCGTCGGTGACGGCGCGGGCGGCGAGCACCCGGTAGTCGTGCTCGAAGTGCGTCTGGAAGCCGAGGGGGTCGGTGACGGTGACGACCGCGAGGTCGTGGACGTCGCGCTGGACGGTAGAGGTGACGCCGAAGGGGTCGGTCCCGCCCGTGGGCAGGTGGAAGTGGTCGGCGGCGTCCGGCGGGTAGACGTCGGTTCCCGTCGGGGCCCACCAGCCGCCGTCGAAGGGCTCGTATCCGGCGGCGGTGAGCTCGGTCGCGGTCACCGAGCCGTCGTAGTGCCCGGCGACGAGTCCGTCGGTGAACACGAGGGACCGCGAGTGGTGGGTGAGGCCGAGCGCGCCGTGGACGCCGAGCGGCAGCGGCCCGGCCAGGTCGTCGGAGCGGAAGAACATCTGGGAGCGGGAGGTCAGGCGCAGCACCGGGCCGTCCGGGGCGGGAACCGTCCCGTCCTCGTTCACGTGCTCGTACGGCACCCGCTCGGCCGCGGCGACCGCCGCGTCCACTTGGGCGGTGGTGAGGCGGCCGGCGGGGAGCCCTGCCAGTTCGAAGGTGCGGGCGTCGTAGACCTGTCGCAGGCTCCGAGTGTCGGGCTCGTCGATGTCGGGGGTCTGGTCGACTTCCTCGTAGCCGCCCCGGACGCGTGCCTGCGAGTCCCGGACCGCTTGCGGCGCTGAGAGGTCGGGCTCGAAGCGCGGGTAGGCGACGGTGGCCGAGCGGACCGGCCGCCCGAGGTCGTCGGACTCCAGCACGAAGGTGTGCGAGACGCGCGGGTCGCCGGGGCGGCGGTCGTAGCCGTAGGCGACCGCCTCGGTGGGCAGCAGCTGGAAGACCGCGTGCCGCCGGTCGTCCTGGGGCTGGCGCAGCGCGATCGCGTAGGCGGCCTCGCTCACCGCGTAGGGCACCGCCGCCTCAGGGGTGCCGTCGAGACCGTACGTCTCGGTCCGGAGGGACACGCCCTTGAGGGCCCGGCAGGCCTCCCGGTACTCGTCGGCGGTGAGCCCGTCGGGCAGGACCGGTTCGGGCAGCGGGGGTTCGGGCAGGACCGGGTTCTGCCAGTACTGGGCGCGCCGGGTGTGGACCATCCGCTCCCCCGCGCCTGCAGCGGCTCCGGTGTGGAACCAGGTGCGGGTGCGGACGGGCGGCTGGCGCAGGTCGGGGTCGGGGTCGATGCCGGCCGGCGACACCTCGTAGGCCTCGGCGTCGATGCTCTCGACGCGGCCGAAGCCGCGGAACTCGCGTTCGACGGGGTCGAAGTAGCCGTCGTGGTAGCTGGTGGTGCGGGTGAAGACCGTCTCCCGGATGTGGTCGGTCCGGGTGACCCGGTGGGCGCAGGCCACGGGGAACGGGAGCTTGCCCGGCCACGGCCGCCCGTCCCGCTCGTCGGCCATCGCGAAGTGCGTGGAGGAGCGGTAGTCGATGCGGACCTCGCCGCCGCTGCCGTTCTCGTAGCGGGACAGCAGGTGCGGGACCCCGGCGGCGTGGAGGTCGATGTAGCGCATGGCAGAGGCGGTGCCGAACGGCAGGCCGGTGGACCACACCAGGCAGGCGGTGCCGTTGCCGCGCAGGTCCACTACGGACACCATGCGCCGGTTGTCGGCGGCGGGCAGGCCGGGGAGGATCCGGGGCGGGGACCAGCCGCCGCCCGCGCGGTTGGCGTAGAGGCGGACGCCTTCGGCGGCGAGGTAGACGAGGTCGCTGCGGCCGTTGCCGTCGAGGTCGGCGAGGATCACCCGGCGCGGATCGAAGTGGTCGGGGTGGTCGAACCAGGGCGCGTCGTCCATGGCGACGGCGGCCCCGAAGCGGCCGTGGCCGAGGTTGGGGCGGTAGGAGAGGGAGCCGTTGGCGATGCGGACGAGGTCGGGGAGGCCGTCGCCGGTGAGGTCGGCGAGCTGGACCGCGACGGCGGCCGAACGCTCGCGGAGGTCGGGAGGGGCGGCGTCGGGGAGGTCGAGCGGCCGCGGCCCGGCGAAGCCGTCGCCGCCGAGGTTCTCGCACCAGCGGACGCCCGCGGGGTCGGTGAGCACCAGGTCGCCGAGGCCGTCACCGGTGAGGTCGGCGATGTGGAGGTCGCCCGCGTACAGGTCGACCTCGGGCAGGTTCGCGAAGGGCGCGAAGGGTTTCCAGCCGCCCTCCTCGTCGCGTCCGGCAAAGGCGGCGTTCCCGGTCCTGAAGCGCACGAGGTCGGGCGTGCCGCTGCCGTCGAGGTCGAGCAGCAGGTCCGAGCCGAGCGTGGCGAGGGCCGTCTCCGGACGGGGCCCGACCGGGGCCGGAGCGGCGAACGCGACGCCGTCGGACTCCTCGACGGGGCTGGTGTTGCGCAGGTAGTACCAGGCGCCGCGGCGGGCGGCGAGGACCCCGGCGACACCGTCGCCGTCCAGGTCGACCCAGGTGTGGTCGACGAGGTCGAGCCCGGCGGGGAGGTGCTCGGCGCGGACGTCGCTCACGGTCATGTCGATTGTGGACGGATGGTAGTGGAAGGTGAGGGGCGGGCTGGCGGCCCGCAGGTAGCCGTCGCCGTCGCGTTCGTACCCGGCGGGGGTCGCCGCGGTCAGGTGCGAGTCGCCGGTGTGCTCGTCGGTGGCGTAGGCGAAGTCGACGGAGCGCACCAGCGCGGGCTCGGGACCGAGCTCGGGGATGTCGTGGAACATCAGGGCCCGCGCGCAGCGTCGGTAGGTGCGCAGCTCGAAGCCGGGGCGGCAGTCCGAGTAGGGGTCGGGCCGGGCGGGCCAGGGCCGGTCGGCCTCGATCTCGGGCGCGCCGGGGTCGTGGTCGCCGTAGTCGAGGACGAGGGTGAACAGCCAGGAGGCCAGGCGCGCCACGGGCGGGTCGACGGGGTCGAGCACGGGGTGGTGGGGGGCGGTGTTGCCGTAGCGGATCCGTTTGAGATGGCGTGCGGCCGAACGGGACTCCTCGGTCCGGTTCGCCTCGCAGGCGGCGGTGCCGACGCCCGCCGAGTCCTCGGCCGCGTACTCGTAGGCGACGGCGCCGCCCTTGTCGTCGTGGCTGAAGCTGAGGAGCCAGGCGAAGATCCGGGCCGGGTCGGCAGGATCGGCGATGCGGCTCTCGGGGCCCTCGCCGAACCAGAGGGTGTGGTCGTCGCCGGAGAGGGTGCGCCACTTGCAGTCAGTGTGGTCGGCGGTCGCGGTCCAGCGTTCGATGCGCGTGAGCCCGGAGTCGAGGCGCGGCCGGAAGCGCTGGACGCGGTACTCGGTTCCGGCGACGGTGCGCAGTGTCGCGGCGGCCGCGTCGGGAACGAGGTCGTCGCCGTCGAGGGTGACGAACACGTCCGTCTGGTCCCGGTACTTGGGGACGCCGCGATCGGTGCGGCGGCTGATCCGCGGGACCGGGAGGTCCCAGCCGTAGCCGAACAGGCCCGCGGAGCTGCCGGAGTCGTACCCGACGGCCATCGAGGGGGCGCCGCGCCCGGCGCTGAAGGGCAGCGGGACCGAGAGGGCGGCGGAGCCGGTGACGGGATTGGTCTTGAAGGTCTCGCCGAGCCGGGCGGGAGGGCTGCCGACGACGGGCAGCGACGGAGCGGCCGTGGCCCCGGGCGTCGGCGCGGGCTCGCGCCCGGGCCGCTCGGACCTCGCTCCACCACCCCAATGTGCATCCACGGTCGCGGCTCCCTTGCGGCAGAAAGGCGGAGAAAGGCACTTTCGCCAGCGCCTGGTTACGGAGCGTAGACCGGTCGGGGCACCCGCGCAATTGTCCGGAAGGACTAATTCGAGTGCAGCACTTGGAGATCGATCCTGCTAGAATCCGTCGCCATTCATGAACGCGTGGGGCTCAGCGCGAGTGCAAAATAGACACAGGTTCACTCCCACGTGGGACCGTGCGCCGATTGCCATTTCGCCACACGCAGCGTTGATCAAAGTAGACGCCGTCCCTCGCGGGAACAACTTCGCGCATAAGCGGCTCGATGCGCATTAACCGTCCCATTCAAGGAAGGCGCACGTCCTGCCCAAGAGGTTGACAGTGCAACGATCCCGTCGTCACGGCCGGCGCCGGGCCGGCCGGCGGATCGGGCGGCGGGACAGCACGGCGGCCGTGAAGAAGCACACGGCACCGAGCATCGTGCCGAGGTTCGCCCAGAACAGGCTCACGAGGTCGTCGGTCCGCGGCGAGACGTACGCGCCGACCGCCGATGCGGCGAAGGCGATCGACCCGATCATGTTCAGCCAGGTGCCGTGCCAGGTGCGGGCCTCGCGGTCCCAGAGGGCGAGCCGCTCCCGGGTCGCCGCGACGGCAAGCGCGCTCGACACGAGGAAGGCGAGGGAGCCCCACGCGTCGGGGCGCCAGCCCGCTCCGATGTCGTCGGGCGCGGCGATGGCCGCGGCGAGCGCGGCGCCGGTGCTGAGGTTGAAGAGGAGCGTTCCGACGAACTGGACGGCGGCCGACCACCAGTCGGCGCGGTCGGCCCGGTTGGCCTGCCCGCGCGGCAGTCGACGGCCGCTGAGACTCAGCTGGATGAAGCCCGCCGCCGTGAAGCACAGCGACCCGACGAAGAACGTGACGCCGACGCCGACCGCACCCGCCCACTCGGCGTAGCGCGGCAGGGCTCCTACCAGGAAGAACAGCGATCCGATCGCGAAACCCCACGCCTCGCGGCGCAGCCGCGACCTCCGGCGGTCGCCGCCCGCGGGGTCCGGGGCTCCTTGGCCGGGAGCCGCTCCCTCGCTCATGCCGCCCCTCCTGAATCCGGCTGCCTGGGCAGCGAGGCGAGAGCCGGCGCAGGCGGCCGGCCGCTGTTCGCCGGGTCGGCGCTGGTCGTGAGCACCGAGGGCCGGCGCCGGCTCGCCGAGGACTGAGCGCCCCGCAGGAGACGCGAGGCGCTCACCGGCCGCACGGGAAGGCGTGCAGTGTCAGGACTTGGCCTTCTTCTTGACCTCTTCGGCCAGCCGGGCCTTGTTCATGTCGGAGGTGCCGCTCATGTTCATGTTGCGCGCCTGCATCTCGAGCTCCTTGCGGCTGGCCTTCCCGGGCCGGTCGCCCAGGTGCGCCGCGCGGGAGGCGGCGAACGCCTCGCCCAGCTCCATCCGGCGCGAGTCGTCGAGGCCGGTCTGCATGCCCGGCAGCACGTTCGACTCCTCCTCCTCGACGTGGTGGGTCACGGCGTCGACGAGTTCCTGGAGCACCGAGTCGAACTCGGGCGACGTCGGGTCGGCGGCGTTCAGGCGCACCAGGATCTCCTCGGCCTGCTCGTGCTCCTCCTGGGAGTGCGCGACCTGCTCGGTCTCGCCCGCCTCGGACTTGGCGACCGGGTACACCTCGGCCTCCTCCGCCCGGGAGTGCGCCGTCAGCAGCGCCGAGAGCACCGGCAGCGTCAGCGGCCGCTTCTCCGGGAACTCCTTGAGCTCGGCGAACAGCCGCTCCACCTCGCGGTGGTCGGCCATGATCAGATCCACAACGTCGCTCACGACATCGCCCCTCTCGTTCAGTGCACCGGACCGCCCTCGAGCGGCCGTCGCACCCGGCCCGGCCAGGCCGGATGTCCGCCAACCACCGTACGGGTTCTGCCCGTGTCCCGGGCCGTATCCGCCGGTTAGGGCGCCGGTCGCCGTGCGCTCCCCACGGGGTCAGGAGTCCAGGTCGCTTCTAAGCCGGCGTACCGCGACGAGCACTGTGGCCTGCATTTCGGTCGTCGGGCCGTCGGTGTCGACCGTGTGGGTGCGGCGCTCCAGCGCTTCCAGCGCCGCATCGGCGGGGTCGAGGTCGACGGGCTCCCGGTCGCGGAGCGACAGCAGGCTGCCGAGCTCCTGCTCGTAGGCGTCGATCGCCGCGTCAAGGGCCGTGGCGCAGTCCCGGCGGTAGGCGGGATCGAGCGAATGGTCGGGCACGGCGACACGGGCGGGGCCGTCGAGGAGGTCCGCGAGGGCGCGGGTGGAGCGGCCGACCCGCTGGTTCAGCTCGAACGCCGCGTTGAACCGGTCGAGCGCGTCGGTCTGCTCCCGGGTCGTCTGGGGGTTGAGCCGGAGGCTGTCGTGCGCCCGGTGGAGGGCCGATCGGGTCTCGGCGGCCCGGTCGCTGATGCGCCTCGCCTCCGCCGACCAGGTGCGGGCGCCCTCGTGGCCGGCGTCCTCGCGCACGCCGGCGGCGATCTCGCGCAGGAGGTCGACGGTCGCGTTGCCGTCGTGCCGGATGCGGCCGCCCACCGACAGCACCCGCGCAGGCGGTTTGATCAGCAGGTTCACGCCCATGCCGATCCCGGCTCCGAGCGCGGTCTCGAGCAGGCGGACCAGCACGAACGGCTCTTCGACGCTGTCGACCGCGATCATGAACAGGGCGGTGAACGGCACGTAGAGGCCCTGGTCGCTCAGCCGGGGCCAGCAGCTGACGAGGAAGGCGATCGGCACGCCCACGGCGAGGGCGAGTTCCTTCCCGGGCGTGACGGTGACCGCCAGGACCGCGACCAGGACGCCGAACCCGACGGCGGCCATCTGCCGCAGACCCGTGAGGACCGACCAGTGCACGGTCGGCCTGACCACCGCCAATGCGGCCCAGGGCGCGAGGTACGGCTGCGGAAGGGTCAGCACGTAGGCCGCGACGAACCAGGCGAGGACGGCCGCGATGGCCGCCTTCAGCGCCTGTACCGCGGTCTCCTGCGCCCACGTGCCGGTGCGCGGGACGTCGCGCGTGAAATGCCATGCTCCGCGAAGATCGTCCGCGACGCCGTCGCGTACCTCGTGCCACATCATCCGCAGCGGTTGCCCGGCGCAGCGGACTCTTATGCCTGTGACGTCCTCGACCGGAACCGCGCCTGACCGCCGGTGACGTCGGTTTCCCGCCGATGGAAGGCGATGCGCCCGGAATCGGATACAAGGCTCCCCCGGCGGTACATCATCGAAGACGGCCCGGGTACCCGGAGCGCCGACAGGAGGTGCCGCAGCATGACGGAAGCCGAGACGTTCGACGCGGTGGTGATCGGAGCGGGCCCGAACGGGCTGGTCGCCGCGAACCTGCTCGCGGAGGCGGGCTGGGAGGTGCTCGTCCTGGAGGCCGCCCCCGACCCGGGGGGCGCCGTGCGCACCACCGAGATCGCCCCCGGGTTCCGCTCGGACCGGTGCAGCGCGTTCTACCCGCTCGCCGGCGTCTCGCCCGTCATGCGCGGACTCGGGCTCGAGCGGCACGGGCTGCGCTGGCGGCGCGCCCCGGACGTGCTCGCGCACGTGCTGCCCGACGGCCGCGCGGCCGTGCTCTCCCAGGACCTCGACCGCACGGCCCGTTCGCTCGACGAGTTCGCCCCCGGCGACGGCGACGCGTGGCGGACCGAGTTCGAACGCTGGCGCCGGGTCCGCGAGCACTTGATCGAGGCGATGCTGCGCCCGTTCCCGCCCGTGCGCGCGGGCTCCCGGCTCCTGCGGGCCCTCGGCGCCGGCAGTGCGCTCCGCTTCGCCCGCGACCTCGTGCTGCCCGCCCGCCGATTCGGCGAGGAGCGCTTCACCGGCGAAGGGGCCAGGCTCCTCATCGCGGGGAACGCCCTGCACAGCGGCCTCGGCCCCGACCAGGCCGGCAGCGGCCTGTTCGGGTGGCTGCTCGCGATGGTCGGCCAGGACGTCGGCTTCCCCGTGCCCGAAGGCGGCGCGGGCAGCCTCACCGCCGCCCTGGTCGCCCGGCTCGCCTCGCTCGGCGGCCGCATCGACTGCAATCGCCCGGCCGCGAAGATCCTGCACGCCAGGGGCATCGCGGTCGGCGTCCGCGACGGCGAAGGCGGCCTCATCCGGGCCCGGCGGGCCGTGCTCGCCGATGTGGCCGCCCCGCACCTGTACCTCGACCTCATCGGCGGCGAGCACCTCCCTGCGCGGCTCTCGGCCGACCTCAAGTCGTTCGAATGGGACCCCGCCACCGTCAAGGTCGACTGGGCCCTGGACGGACCCGTCCCGTGGACCGCCGAAGGGGCCGCCCGCGCCGGCACCGTCCACCTCGGCGCGGACCTCGACGGCCTCTCCACTATGGGCGCCGAACTCGCCTCGGGCCGCGACCCGCGCGAGCCGTTCCTGCTCATGGGCCAGATGACCACCACCGACCCGACGCGCTCCCCCGCCGGGACCGAGACGCTGTGGGCGTACACGCGCCTGCCCCGCGGCGGCGAGTGGAACGCCGACCGCGTGCGCCGGGCCGTCGACCGCATCGAAGCAACCGTCGAACGGCACGCGCCCGGATTCGGGGACCGCGTCACCGCACGCCTCGTCAGCGGTCCGCGCGAGCTCCAGGGGCTCGACCGCAACCTCGACGAAGGCGCCATCAACGGCGGTGCCGCAGCCGTGCACCAGCAGCTCTTCTTCCGGCCGGTGCCCGGCCTCGCCAGGGCCGACACGGTCCTGGACCGGCTCTTCCTCGCCAGCGCCTCCGCCCACCCCGGCGGCGCGGTGCACGGCGCGGCGGGCGCGAACGCGGCCCGCGCGGCCATGGCCCGCAACGGGCCGGCGGGCGGCGGTTACCGCGCGGCCGTCGCGGGCGCGCACCGCCTGCTCTACCGCGAGGATTGACCGGTCACGCCCGTGACCAGGTTTTACGGCCGACCGCGGCGGGTACCTGGCACGTGCTCGAACGCGCGGCCGCGACCTCCGCGCCCGACGAAGGCGGTGCACCATGGGTCAGAAAACGGCTTCCGACGCGATACGGCGAGGCGTGACCGCCCGGGTCTCGGCCCCGCCGGAGGCGGTGTTCGCGATCCTCGAGGACGGCTGGAACTACGCGTCCTGGGTGGTGGGCGCCTCCAACATCCGCCACGCCGACGAGCACTGGCCCGCGAGGGGCTCCCGCATCCGGCACAGCATCGGGCCCTGGCCGCTGGTCATCAAGGACTCCACGATCGTGGTCGCCGCCGACCCGCCGCACCTGCTCGTCCTGGAGGCCCGCATGTGGCCGATCGGGAAGGCGCGCGTGCGCTTCGACATCGCCGCCGACGGCGAGCGCACCACGATCAGGATGACTGAACTCGCCGTCAAGGGGCCGATGGCCGCACTCCCGGACCCGCTCCAGGCCAAGCTCCTCGGACCCCGCAACCGGGAGACCCTCCGCCGCTTGGCGCGGCTGGCCGAAGCCAAAAGCCGGTCCTAGCGAAATACCGTCGCGTCCGCTAGACGAGGTCGGCGTCGTGGGCGAGGAGGGCGATCTGGGTGCGGTTGTCGAGGTCGAGCTTGGTGAGGATGCTCGAGACGTGCGACTTCACGGTGGTGACGCTCATCAGGAGGGCGCGGGCGATCTCGGCGTTGGAGTGGCCGTTGGCGATCGCCACCGCGACCTCGTGCTCGCGAGGGGTGAGCGCGGCGAGGGCGGTGCGGGCGCGTTCGTAGGCGCCGGTCTGGGTGACGGTGCGGTCCATGAGGCGCCGGATGACGCTGGGAGAGAGGATCGGGGTGCCGGCGGCGACGCGGGCGACGGCGTCGGCGATCTCGGCGGGCGGGGTGTCCTTGAGGAGGAAGCCGCCGGCGCCGGCGCGGAGGGCGTGGACGATGTGCTCGTCGGTGTCGAAGGTCGTCAGGACGATGACCTCGGGCGGGTTCGGCCGGGCCCGGAGCCGCTTCGTGGCGGTGATGCCGTCGACGTGCGGCATCTGGAGGTCCATGAGGACCAGGTCGGGGGCATGGGCGGAGGCGGCCGTCAGGGCCTCGCGGCCGTCGCCCGCCTCCGCGACCACGACGATGTCGCCGGTCCCGTCGAGCATCATGGACAGCCCGGCCCGGACCAGGGCGTCGTCGTCGACCAGGAGCACTCGGATCACGTCGGCCATGGTAGCCGGGCCCGCAGGCGGAACCGGCCGTCGCCGCGGACGTGGTCGAGCCGCCCGCCCGCCAGGCGGACCCGTTCGGTGAGGCCGACCAGGCCCAGGCCGCTGCCGGGCACCGTGGCCGTATCGTCTTGCGCGGGAAGCGGATTGGTGAGGTCGATGGCCAGTTCGGCGCCGGGCTCCCCGCTCAGGGCGAGTTCGACGGGCCTTCCGGCGGCGTGCTTGCGGGCGTTCGTCAGCCCCTCCTGCAGCACCCGGTAGGCGGTGCGGCCGAGCGCGGGCGGCAGCACCGCGACGGCCAGGTCGATGCTCACGTCGACCGGTTGCCCTGCGGCCCTTGATTCATCGATGAGCCTCGCGAAGTCGGCCGCGGTCACGGGACCGCCCGCTGCGGTCTCGTCGTCCTCCCTGAGCAGGCCGATCACCTGCCGCAGTTCCTCGAGCGCCTGGTGCACGCCGGCGCGGACGACCCCGGCGGCCATCGCCACCTTCTCAGGCGGGGCGTCGGGCCGGAACTCGAGCGCGCCCGCGTGGGTGGCGACCAGCGAGAGCCGGTTGGCGAGCACGTCGTGCATGTCCCGGGCCAGGGCGCGGCGTTCGGCGGCGCGGGCCTCGGCCACGCGGCGGCCCTGCTCGGCCTCGGCGCGCTCGGCCCGTTCATGCAGGGAGATGAGCAGCCTGCGGCGGGCGTTGGCCAGGGCGCCCCAGCCGAGCAGCGCGCCGTAGGAGACGACGACGAGGAGGGTCCACCATCCGAACCCGAGCGCCGGGTTCGGATGCCGGATCCATTGCAGGAGATGCGCGGCGATCCCCGCGACCGCCACGAGCGCGGCGGTGCGGAAGCGGCCCCGCCACGCCGACTGGAGCGCGCCGACCGTGGCCGCCGGGGTCGCGACCGGCGAGAGGACGGCGAGCACCGTCGCCCCCAAGGCTCCGGCGACGGGACGCCAGACCTGTACGAACGCCGCGCCGAGGCACAGCGCCGCGACGGCGAAGTCGAGCGGCCCCGGGTCGGTCCGCCCCCAGAGCGACAGGGCGGTCAGCACGGCCACGACGCCGACGAGGGCGGTCACGTCGGCGGGGCGGGGTCTTCGCGGCTCGGTCACCGGGACGATGCTAGCCGCGGCGACCGCAGTCCGATCACCTCCGAAAGTAGGAGACGCCCCCTCCCCCGGCAGGGGACGCGGCGGCTCCGCGACCGATGCGGCGACCCCTCGGTCCCGACGAGACTGGCCGCATGACCACACGAACCCGGCGCCTCGCCGCCGTCCTCGCCGCCACCGCCGGCGCCCTCCTCCTCTGGGCCGCAGCCGTACCGCTCGCCCGCGTCGACCTCACGGTCGACCAAGCGGGCACCCCGCTCACGGTGGGGCCCGCGCTGATCGCCTTCGCCGGCCTCGCGGTCGGATTCGCCGCCTGGGGGCTCCTGGCGGTGCTCGAGCGGTTCGCCGCCCGCGCGGCACTGATCTGGTCGATCATCGCCGCGGTCGTGCTCGCGGTCTCCCTCACCGGCCCGCTCGCCGCCGCGACCACCGCGGCGATGCTCGTCCTCATGGGCATGCACGTCGTCACCGGCGGCGTCCTGATCGCGGGGCTGGTGCGGCGATGAACCTCCCCTGGGGCTACCTCATCGGCCTGCTCGTCCTCGTGCTCCCCGCGGTGCGCCTGCCGCGCATGCCGATCGGACCCGGCACGGCGTGCTTCTTCGCCGGCATCGCCGTCCTCGAACTGCCGTTCCTCGCCTCGGCCGCCTTCGCGGCCAGCACCGCCCTCGCGGCCGCCGAAGGCGACCTCGACTCGCCCGTGACGATCACCGCCGCCGCACTCGCAGGGGCCTGCCTGACGCTGACGACGTGGCGCGGCATGCGCGCCATGCCGATCCTGATGCGCGCCATGGGCGGCCTCTGCCTCTCGCCCCGCCTGCCCTGGAGCCGCATCCTGCTGCGCCCCTTCGCGATCCGCCCGCGCTCGATCGAGCGCATCGCGAACCTGTCCTACGGCCCGCACGGCAAGCGCAACCTGCTCGACCTCTACCGCCACCGCTCCGCACCCGCGAACGCTCCGGTCCTGATCCACTTCCACGGCGGCTACTACACGACCGGCCACAAGAACTCGCAGTCCCTGCCGCTGCTCCACCGCCTCGCCGAGCAGGGCTGGGTCGGCATCAGCGCCAACTACCGGCTCGGGCACGCGGGCGGCTTCGAGGCGCACCTCCAGGACGCCAAGCGGGTCGTCGCCTGGGTCCGCGCCCACGGCCGCGAATGGGGCATGGACCCCGACCGGATCGTCCTCTCCGGTTCCTCTGCGGGCGCGCACATGTCGGCGCTGGCGGCGCTCACATCCGGGCAGCCGCGCTTCCAACCGGGCTTCGAGGACGCCGACACGTCCGTGTCCGCGGTGGTGGGCCTGGGCGGCTACTACGGCGCGTACTTCGACGGCGGGCCGGACGGCGACCCGCTCACCCACGCGCACGCCGACGCCCCGCCGTTCCTGATCGTGCACGGCGGCCACGACACCGTGGTCCCGGTCGAAGGTGCCCGACGCTTCGCCGAAGGGCTGCAGGCGGTCTCGGCTCAGCCCGTCGTCTACGCCGAGCTGCCGGGCGCGCAGCACGGGTTCGACCTGTTCCACTCGCCCCGCTTCGAGGCCGTCGTCAACGCGGTCGAGGCCTTCGCAACCCATGCCTGCGCGACCGCAGCCAAGCGCTGACGACGCGAAACCCGGAACGCCCGGGCGCGGCCGCGGGCTCGAACAGTCCGGCACCAGGCGACCGCGTTCCGCGTAGTAAGTTGGGTCATGCGTAAGAACTAGGCCGCGACGTCCTCCGGGAGGACCCGATGAACCAGCCCGCAACACCCGAGCGCTGCGCCCGCTGGGGCGTGTACGAAGTCGAACTCCATGGACCCGCCGACGGCAACCCGTTCACCGACGTCGACCTGACCGCGGTCTTCAGCGACGGCGAGCGCGAGATGCGGGCGGGAGGGTTCTACGACGGGGACGGGACCTACCGGATCCGCTTCATGCCCGACGCCGAAGGGCTTTGGACCTTCACGACGGCCTCGAACGCCCCCGTTCTCGACGGCGTGACCGGCGAGTTCGCCTGCACCGCAGCGGCACCGGGCGCTCACGGCCCCGTCCGGGCCGACGGCTTCCACTTCGCGCACGGCGACGGGACCCGCTACCTCCCGGTCGGCACGACCGCCTACGCGTGGACACATCAGGCCGAGGGGCTGCGGGACCGGACCCGCCGGACCTTGGCCGCCGGGCCGTTCAACAAGGTGCGGATGTGCTTGCTGCCCAAGTGGTACCAGTACAACCACGTCGAGCCCGAGTACTACCCGTTCCCCGGCTCGGCCGAGGAGGGCTGGGACACGACCCGGTTCGACCCGGCGTTCTTCCGCCGCTTCGAGCAGGAGGTGGCCGCCTTGCAGGACATGGGGATCGAAGCGGACGTCATCCTCCTCCACCCCTACGACCGGTGGGGATTCGCCGACCTCGGCGCCGAAGCCGACGACCGGCTGGTCCGCTACGCCGTCCGGCGCCTCGCCGCCTACGCGAACGTGTGGTGGTCCATGGCCAACGAGTACGACATGATGGGCGCCAAGAGCGAGGACGACTGGGAGCGCCTGGCCGCCGTAGTGTCCGAAGAGGACCCGCACGGGCACCTCAACTCGATCCACAACTGCGGCCCGTTCTACGACTACGCCCGACCGTGGATCACCCACGCCAGCGTCCAGCGCCAGGACGCCTACCGGACCGCCGAGTTCACCGACGAGTGGCGCGAGCGCTGGGGCAAGCCGGTCGTGGTCGACGAGTGCGCCTACGAGGGCGACATCGACCAGGGCTGGGGGAACATCTCCGGCGAGGAGATGACCCGGCGCTGCTGGGAGGGCGCGGTGCGGGGCGGCTACGTCGCGCACGGCGAGACCTACGTCAACGAGGCCGAGGAACTCTGGTGGTCCAAAGGCGGCGAGCTCGTCGGCACCAGCCCGGCCCGCATGGGCTTCCTGCGCGAGGTCGTCGCCGCGTCCCCGACCGGGGTCCTCGACCCGCTCCCCTCCAACTGGGACGCGCGGACCGGCGGGGTCGCCGGCGCGTACGAGGTCACCTACTTCGGGTTCAGCCGCCCCCGCTTCCGCGAACTCCCACTCCCCGAAGGCAAGCGCTGCAGGGTCGACGTGATCGACACCTGGAACATGACCGTGGAACGCGTCGCCGACGACGCCGAGGGCACCATCCGCGTCACCCTCCCCGGCCGCGAGTACATGGCCGTCCGGGTCGTCGCCCAGCAGTGATGATCGACCCGGGCCCGTACGCCCGCCCCGCTCCTCGATGAAAAAATTCAGGACCGGTCCGGTCCGGATGTCGAAAACCGCGGGCCGGGTCCGTCGTCCCGGGTGAGGATCCGGAAGCGCCGGAGCCGCGACCTGGAGGTCATCATGAAGTACGTCATCCTCATCCACTCCAACCCGCAGCCGTGGGGCCACCCGACCGGGGAGTTCGTCCCCGAGCACCAGGCGCTTCCCGCGGAGGAGCGCGAGCGGCTGAACGCGGAGTTCGAGCGGCTGCTCACCGAGATGAGCGCGAACGGCGAACTCGTCCACGGGGAGGCCCTGGCCGACCCGAGCACGTCGACGCTCTACCGCTGGAGCGGCGGCGTGCCGCTCGCGACGGACGGCCCGTACTCGGAGTCGAAGGAGCACCTGGCCGGGTTCTTCCTCATCGACGTCGCCGGACCCGAACGCGCGCAGGAGATCGCGCACGCCTTCTCCGGGCCCGGCGAGACCGTGGAACTGCGCCCGGCGATGTGGCCGGGCGGCGAGGAGCACTGATGGACCGCGAACTCGAGGACGTGTGGAGGCGGGAGTCGCCGCACGTCCTCGGGGCGCTGGTGCGCCGCTACGGCCACTTCGACGCCTGCGAGGACGCCGTGCAGGAGGCCCTGCTCTCCGCGGCGGTCCACTGGCCGCGCGAGGGCGCGCCCGCCAACCCCCGCGGCTGGCTGATCCGGGCCGCCTCACGCCGGCTCGTCGACGCCCTGCGGTCGGATCGCGCCCGCTTCGACCGCGAGACCACCGCGGGCCTGCTCGAACCGAGCGAGGCGCCGGTGCCCGGCGGCGACGACTCGCTGCACGTCCTCCTCCTCTGCTGCCACCCGTCGCTGACCCCCGCTTCGCAAGTGGCCCTGACCCTCCGGGCCGTCGGCGGCCTCACCACCGAGCAGATCGCCGCGGCGTTCCTCGTGCCGGTGGCCACGACGGGCCAGCGCGTCAGCCGCGCCAAAGCCCGGCTCGCGGCGGCGGGGGCGCGGCTCGGCGACGTCACCAGGGCCGACCTGCCCGCGCGCGTCGAATCGGCCCGCCAGGTCCTGTACCTGATCTTCAACGAGGGCTACGCGGCCACCGGCGGCGCGGAGCTCCTCGACGTCCCGCTCACCGCCGAGGCGATCCGCCTCGCCCGCGAACTGCACCGGCGCCTGCCCAGCGACGCCGAGACCGCCGGGCTCCTCGCCCTCATGCTGCTGACCGAGGCCCGCCGGGCCGCCCGCACCGATGAGCGCGGAGACCTGGTCCCACTCGCGGACCAGGACCGGTCCCGCTGGGACCGATCGCTCATCGCCGAGGGCGTGCGGCTGGTCGAGGCGGCCCTCCCGTCGGGTCCGGTGGGGCCCTTCCAGTTGCAGGCCGCGATCGCCGCCGTCCACGACGAGGCCGCGGCCTATGCGGACACCGACTGGCCCCAGATCGCCGAGCTGTACCGGATGCTGGAGGCCGCCGCGCCCGGTCCGGTCGTCGCCATGAACCGCGCCGTGGCGGTCGCGATAACCGAAGGGCCGGACGCCGGTCTGGCGATGCTCGACCCGCTGCTGGATGATCCCGCCCTGCGCCGGGTCCACCGCCTCCACGCGGTCAGGGCCCACCTCCTCGAGCAGGCCGGCCGGCTCCCGGAGGCCCGCGACGCCTTCGGCGAGGCGGCCCGGCTCGCCACGAGCACCCCGGAGCAGCGCTACCTCCGCAAGAAGGCGGCGGCGATCGGGACCTGACCGCAGGGCGACCGTTCGCAGCACGTTCGGCGCAGCGCGACCGCCTTCCGGCGCAGGCGTCTTGTCCAAGTCCTTCATGTACATCGATAATTCTCAATGTCTACTGCATCGCTCCATCGTCCCCCTCATGACGATCACGGCCCTCACCCCGGGAACCGTCGACGCGGACTGATGCGCCGCATCGCATCCCAAGGAGGGCAGCATGCACGGCATCCGCCGCCGCATCCGACCGCTCATCGCCACCCTGTCCGCACTCGTCTTCACCGCCGCGACCGCCGCGGTGCTCCTCGCCGCGACCCCCGCGCAGGCCCAGACCTGCAACGGCTACGTCGCCCTCACCTACGACGACGGCCCCAACCCCGGGACCACCAGCAGCCTGCTCAACACGCTCACGGCGAACGGCCTGCGCGCCACCATGTTCAACACCGGCCAGCGGGCGGCGAGCAACCCCTCGCTGGTCGCGGCCCAGGTCAACGCCGGCATGTGGGTGGGCAACCACTCCTACTCGCACGGGCACATGACGCAGCTGTCGTCCTCGCAGATGGCGCAGGAGATCTCCAGCACCCAGCAGGCGATCCAGCAGGCCGGCGGCGGCACCCCGGTGCTGTTCCGGCCGCCTTACGGCGAGACCAACGCGACCCTGAAGTCGGTCGAGGCCCAGTACGGCCTCACCGAGGTCCTGTGGAGCGTCGACTCCCAGGACTGGAACGGCGCCAGCACCGCCCAGATCGTGTCGGCGGCGAACAACCTCCAGAACGGCGGCGTCATCCTCATGCACGACGCCTACCAGAACACCATCAACGCGATCCCGCAGATCGCGGCCAACCTGCGCTCCCGGAACCTGTGCGCGGGGATGATCTCCCCGTCCACCGGCCGGGCCGTCGCCCCGACGACCGGCGGCGGCGGAGGAGGCGGCGGTGGCGGCACCGGCACCGACCTGCTCCGCTCCGAGTCCGCCGGCAAGTGCATCGACGTGCCGAGCGGCAGCACCGCCAACGGCACCCGCGTCCAGCTCTACACCTGCTACGAGGGCGCGAACCAGCAGTTCACCTACACGGCCGCGCAGGAGCTGCGCGTCCTCGGCAAGTGCCTCGAACCCTCCGCGAGCGGGAACGGGGCGCTCGCGCAGATCGGCAGCTGCTCCAGCGGGAGCAGCCAGAAGTGGACGTTCGGATCGGACGGCACGGTGCGCAACACCGGGACCGGCACCTGCCTGGACGTCTACGGCAGCGCGAACGGCGCCGCCGTCCAGCTCTACTCCTGCTGGACCGGCGCCAACCAGAAGTGGACGCGCGTCTAGCACCTGAAGCCGGTCCCGCGGCCGCGGCCGCGGGGCCGGCGGGCGCCGCGGGGGAGGGGGGGGAGGCGACGTGGGGGGACCCGGCCGGGGCCCCCGTGCCCACTTCGGCGTCGAGCATCGTCACCTCGAACCGCACGCGCGAGACACCGGTGACGTCCACTGTGAACTCCTCCAGGCCGCCGTACTCGAGCTCGGTGCTCCAGATCGGGTCGGTCTCGTCGGGGATCGCGTAGATCGCGAACGTCAGGCGCATGTCGCTCGCGTCCGAGTTCTCGTCGATCCCGGCGGCGCCGGTCAGGGTCGTCGCGCCGGTGGGGACCAGGAAGTCGATGTAGCCGCCCGCGGTGTCGGTCGAGCTGCCCTTGGCCATGCCGCAGTTGAAGCCGCGGCTGTAGGAGCCTCCCGCGTATTGCACCGAGGCGGCGGTCCAGTCGCCGTAGCCGAAGTTGTCGCAGCTCTCGCTGTCCACGTTCGTCTCGAGGGTGACGTAGCCGCTCTCGTTCTCCGAGCCCGCCCCGTCCGTCGGCGCGGTGTCGGCTTCGAGTTCGTCGATGCGGGCCTGCAGCGCATCGGCCTCGGCGTCGCGCTCGTCGACCTGCTCGACCAGGTTGGTGATCTCCACGGACAGGCTCTGCTCCTGCTCCTGCGACTGGGTGAGCTCCTGGCCCTGCTCCTCGAGCTGCTTGTCCTTGCTGATGGCCAGGAAGATCGAGACGACCGCGGTCACGGTGAGGATCGCCTCGAAGACCAGGCGGACGCGGTCGATGGTGAACAGGCGCTTTCGAGGGGGCTTTGCCATGGTGACTCGTCTCTGGATACGGGTATCCGAGGTCGTTGATGCTCCTGGGCACTGGCGAGCACTACGGTCGGATTGTCGGTTCCATTGGGCGCCAATAGCACTCGGTTCTTAAATGGTCGCACTCCGGGGTCGGCTCCCGATCGACCGACCACCCGTGGGCCGATCGGTCACCGAACGACTACCGGAGGGCCATTGCGCTCGGGCCCGGGCCGCGACAGGCGCAGACCGGCCCCGGACCCGAGCGGGTCCGGGGCCGGTTCGTCACTCAGGCAGCGCCCTTGCGGGGCCGCTCGAAGAGCGCGACCGCGTGCGGGTCGAGCTCCAGCGGGTTGCCGGCGAGGTCGACGACGGCGCCGTGGGGGTTGCAGTTCAGCACGAACACGTGGTCGTTCTCGCCGTCGCTGCGGACCTGGGCGGTGACGCCCGCGGGGAGGTCCGCGTCGAGCGCCCGCTCGACGCCGGTCTCCTCGACCACCGCGCGGTAGAAGTCGGCGAGGAAGTCCGCGCCGGTGCGGGCGGCGATGAAGTACGCCCTGCCCTCGCCGCGGCGGTTGACGGTGAGCGCCGGGCGGCCCGCGTAGAAGTCCGATCCGTACGCGCCCAGGACCTCGGCCCCTTCGGCGTGGACCAGCTCGCACAGGTCGAAGGCCTCGTAGGCCCTGCCGTCCCATTCGATCGCGTTGCGGTCGCCCGGGTTGAGCGCGTCGATCTCCTCGGCCCAGACGCCGAGGGTCTCCCGCAGCGGCCCGGGGAAGCCGCCGAGGAAGGTGCGGTCGTTCTCGTCCACATAGCCCGAGGCGTAGGTCGCGACGAAGGTGCCGCCGCGCTCCACGAAGGCGTCCACCGCTTCGGCGACGCCGGGCCGGAGCATGTACATCATCGGCGCGACGAGCACGCGGTACTGGTCGAGCTCGCCGGGCGCGGCGATGAGCGAGCCGTCGATGACGTCGACGGGCACGCCCTGCTGCCAGAAGGCCTGGTAGTGGTCGATCACGGTGCGGGCGTAGCCGGTCCGGTCCTGCAGCATGCCCTTCATGTCGTCCAGGGCCCAGCGGGTCGGCCAGTCGTAGACGAGGGCGACGTCGGCCGGCGTCGTGGTGCCGACGACCGCGTCGAGCCCGGCGAGGCGCTCGCCGACCTCGGCGACGTCGCGGAAGACGCGCGTGCGCTCGGTGCCCTCGTGGTCGACGATCGCGCCGTGGAACTTCTCCGAGCCGCCGCGGCCCTTGCGGAACTGGAAGTACTGCACGGTGTCCGCGCCGTGGGCGACGGCCTGCATCGACTGGAGCATGTGGACGCCGGGGCGGTGGAGCTTGGCGACCGGCCGCCAGTTGGTGGCCGAGGGCGAGGACTCCATGAGCATGAACGGCTTGCCCTTGAGGCTGCGCGTCAGGTCGTGGTGGAAGGAGGCCTCGACGCCGGTGCGCACATCGCTGTCGGTGCCGCTCCACTGCGGGTAGGAGTCCCACGAGACCACGTCGAGCTCCTGGGCGAGCCGGTAGTAGTCGATGCCCGGGTAGGTGCCCATGAGGTTGGTGGTGCACGGGATCTCGGGGGTGAGCGCCTTCAACGGCGCGGCCTCGTGGCGGTAGAAGTCGGCGAACTGCTCGGTGGTGAACCGCATCCAGTCCAAGTGCAGGCCGTGGATGTCCTGCTCGCCGCGCCCGTGGGGGCTGGGCGACTCGATGTGGGACCAGTCGGTGTAGGTCTTGGCCCAGAACGCGGTCCACCACGACTGGTTGAGCTCGTCGAGCGAGCCGTAATTGACCTGCAGGTACGCGCGGAACCGCTCCTGGCAGAGGTCGCAGTGGCACTCGCCGCCGTACTCGTTCGAGAGGTGCCAGACGCCGAGCGCGGGGTGCTCGCCGTAGCGCTCGGCGAGGGCGGTGTTGATCGCGAGCGTCTTCTCGCGGTACACCGGGGAGGTGAGGCAGTGGTTGTGGCGGCCGCCGTGGCGGTTCCTGGTGCGGTCGCCGTTCACGCGCAGGACCTCGGGGTACCGGTGGCTCATCCAGCCGGGGCGCGCGCCGGAGGGGGTCGCGAGCACGGCGGTGATGCCGTTCTCGGCCATGAGGTCCATGATCTCGTCGAGCCACCCGAACTCGTAGCGGCCCTCCTCGGGCTCGAGTGCGGCCCAGGCGAAGATGCCCACCGAGAGCGTGTTGACCCCGGCCAGCCGGGCGAGGCGCATGTCCTCCTTCCAGGTGGCGTCCTTGGACGCCAGCCACTGGTCGGGGTTGTAGTCCCCGCCGTGCAGCAGGTGGGGGACGCCCTTGGCGATGGGCGCGTGACGGACGAGTTTCCGGCTCACGAGGCGAACTTCCTTAGATCGAAGACTTTATCGATAAAGAGCCTAGGGGTTCGCAGCCGATTGTCAAGCCCGAATCGGGCCCGTCACGCCTTCGGCGCCTCACGCGGCAGGAAGACCAGTTTCGCGAGTTTGACGACGACCGCGACCGCCAGCAGGACCAGCGGCAGGCTCAGCAGGCCGAACAGGACCACCAGGGGCAGGTACCCGGCCCAGTCGTCCGCCCCGGCCGCCCAGGCCCTCGGCTCGCCGTACCCGGTGAACATCGAGGACCGGCCCTCCATGAGGCGCGCCTCGACCTCCTGGCCCTCCTCGCACTCGCCGTCGACCTCGATGCGGACCTCGACCGCGGCGCCGCCGTCGGGCGTGAACACGCCGCGGCAGACCTGCCCGCCCTTGCCGTCGACCGCGCTGTCGATCATGGCGTTACCCGGCGTCCCGGCCTGCCCGTGCGAGGCCCGGTAGCCGTCCGCCATCTCCATCGCGTTGGCGTACAACGCGATCGGGAACAGCGAGAGCACGCCGACGACCAGCAGCAGGAGCAGCGCGGTCACCGCGGGGTGCGGCTTCACGGGCTTGCCGCGTACTGCGGCCATGTGCGCCTCCAAGGGTCGGTCGCGGAAAATCAGAGCAGGTCGTCCTTCGCCTGCTCGATCGAGCCGCACCACCACGACGCGGCCAGCGCGTCGGGGTCGGCCCGTTCGAGCGCTTCGAGCAGGCGGCGCAGGCGCTTTCGGTGGGGCACGGCGGGACGCGCCGGGGCCCGCGGCGCCACCTTGCCCGCGCGGAGCAGGGCCAGGCGCTCCGCGGCCTGCCGCGCGTCGAGCACCATGGGCGCCGGCGCGGGCGGTCCGTCGTGCAGGTACGCGCCGAACGCCGCGAGGAAGCGCTCGGTACGTTCGCGGTCGCGGTTGAGCGGGTGCAGTTCGCCTCGGGCGACGTCGAGGACCCACACGGTCGCGTCCGCAGTGTCCTCCCCGATCAGGAACTCCGCCGGGGAGTGCACGTGCCCGATGAGGCGGAGCGTGCGCCCGGCTGCGGCGCGGGTGCCGGACTCGTCGGTGAGCGCGAATCCGAGGGGGTGGTCCATGGTCCGAGCATACGAGCGCGGCGCCATCGCGCGATTCACGGCCGGTGGAGCGGGGGCGGATGAAATCGGCCGTAGTGGCACGATCCTGGGAGGACGGGGCTTGCGAGCGGGTTCTATGGTTCTCAACGACAGCACCGAACACATCCCCAACCCGAGGCAGGGAGACGATGAGCGAATTCGACAGCGGAGACGACTTCACCACGGATGGTTATGGAGCCGACTCGGCCGATGACTTTTCCACTGAGGACTCCACGAGCTACACGGACGACTCGTACACCGAGGACGCCTACGCCGACGACACCTCCTCGGACGACGTCTACACCTCGGTCGCGGACACCGACGTCGACGGTGACGGCGTGAACGAGTCGACCGCCTTCGACTACGACGGCGACGGGTACAACGAGACCATCGAGTCCGACATGGACGGCGACGGCTGGGTCGACACCGTCACCACCGACGCGGACGCCGACGGGTACTCCGAGACGATCCTGGTCGACACCGACGGCGACACGTTCCTCGACACCACCGGCACGGACACCGACGGCGACGGCTTCGTCAACACCGTCGAGTCCGACACGGACGGGGACGGCTTCTACGACACGTCCGCCGAGGACAACAACAGCGACGGCGTCTACGAGAACGTCCAGAGCATCTAGCGAGTCGACGACATGTGAAGCCGCCGACCGGCGCTGCCGGTCGGCGGCTTTCGCGTTGCCTCAGGCGAGGTCTTCGGGGCGGATGGCGAGCTTGGCGGCGATGCGGGCGAGCGCGCGCTGATCCTCTGCGTCGAGGGGGTCGAGGACGGACTCGCGCACGGTGCGGACGTGGACCGGGGCGGCGGCGACGACCACGTCGAAGCCGGCGTCGGTGAGCGCGGCGATCGTGTAGCGGCCGTCCTCGGGGTCGGGCGAGCGCTCGACCCAGCCGCGCTGCTCGAAGCGCTTGACGACGTTCGACAGGCGCGACAGGGAGCCGTTGGCGAGGTAGGCGAGCTCGCTCATGCGCAGGCGGCGGTCGGGCGCCTCGGAGATGTGGCTGAGGGTCAGGTAGTCGAAGAGGCTGAGGCCGAACGCCTTCTGGAGGGGCGCCTCGAGCCGTCCCGGGAGGAGCCAGACCAGGGACGCGACGCCGGTCCAGGCCGCCTTCTCCTCGGGACCGAGCCACAGCGCCTCGTCGGGGTCGGGATTCGCGGCGGCGGTCATGGCAGCAATATACCCACCGATGTTCACTTCAAGCGTGAAGTCAAACGTGCTAGGTTTACTTCACGCTTGAAGTCAATCGAGGGAGACCATCATGAGCAGGCCCGAATTCTTCGTCACCCCCGGCGCGGGCGAGAAACTGGAGGCGATGCTGCACTACCGGCAGGCGCTGCGGATCGGCGACCGCGTCGAGATCTCGGGGCAGGGCGGCTGGGACGACGACCTCGCCTTCCCCGAAGACCTCGAGGAGGAGATCGTGCGCGCCTTCGACAACGTGGAGCGGACGCTCGCACTGGCCGGGGCCACGTGGCGGGACGTCGTGCACGTCAACTCCTACCACCTGCCCGACGCCCCGGACCAGATCGGGGAGCGGCCGACCCGCGTCATGGCCGAGCAGTTCCGCAAGCGCATGGGCGACCGCGCGCCGATCTGGACGCAGCTCGGGGTGGCCGCGCTCGGCGCGCCGAAGATGCGCGTCGAGATCCGGGTGACCGCGGTCCTCGGACAGGACTGAGCAAAAGAGGGCCGGGCCGGG
>NZ_JAPZVR010000027.1 GCF_027622855.1 Glycomyces algeriensis
GCACCACCCTGTTCCGGCCCCTGCGCCAGGTCATCGAATCGATCAACCAGACCTTCAAAGCCCAGCTCGACCTCGAACGCCACAACGGGCGCACACCCCAAGGAGTATGCGCCCGAGTCACCCAACGGATCCTCGCCCTGACCGCCGCCATCTGGCACAACGACCAACAACGCCAACCAGTCCTACGCTCCTTGACCGCCTACGACCACTGACCCCAAGGAATCAACCATCTAGAGGGGAAAATAGAGTCCGCCGCAAATATCCCGCCCGGGTCCGACAAGAACCGGGCCCCGCAGCGAAAGTGTCACCCGAAATCGGGAACGGGCGCGAGGCGATCTCACGCTCCGTCCGTCCCGGCGCCCTGACACGTGGCACCATCGGAGGATGGACCCGCTCCCCGAGTCCGGCCTCGGTCCGGTGCTGACCGCACTGGCGCGCAGCGCGGTCGCGACCTCGTTCGCGCCCAGGCCGCCCGGCGCGGCCGCACTCGTCAACACCCTCTTCCAGAGCGCCGCACCAGAGGCCGCCGCGCACGCCGCCGACCTCGCCAAGCGCGAGGCGACCTTCGTGACCCTCGCACGGGACGGCCGCCTGCGCGGCTGCATCGGCACCCTGACCGCTTTGCGGCCCTTGGGAGTCGACGTGGTCCGCAACGCCCGCCTGGCCGCCTGCGACCCGCGCCTCCCGCCCGTCGAGGAGTCCGAGGCGGGAGCACTGCAGGTCACCGTCACGGTCCTGTCCCCGCCGGAGCCGCTCGCCGTGCGGGCCTTCACGTCCCTGCTCGACCACCTGCGCCCCGGCCAGGACGGCCTGACCCTCAAGGACGGCGGACGCCGCGCGACCTTCCTGCCGGCGGTGTGGGCGAGCCTGCCCGAACCCGAGCGGTTCGTGGCCGCACTGCTGCGCAAGGGCCGCTGGCCGCGCGGCCTCTGGGCCGCGGAGCTGCGTTCGGCCGCCTGGCCCGAAAGCCTTGCGGCCGAACGCTACGGCGCCCGCGAATTCTCGAGCTGACTACTCGGGGAGCGTCAGCAGCGTGCCCTCGGCGACCTTGACCGCCGCGCCGGAGACCGAGACCGAGACGGCCGCACCGTTCTCGACCACGACCTCGCCGTGCAGGGTCGAAGGCCGGTCGATCTCGGCGCCCTGCGCGATCTCGTACGAGTGCACGCCGTCGCCGCTGATGAGGCCCTGGTCGACCAGGTGCACGCCGAGCGCCACCGCCGCCGAACCGGTCGCCGGGTCCTCGCCGACGCCGCGGTGGAACAGGCGGGCGTGGACCGCGCGCGTGTTCTCGTCGAAGCTGAACAGGTAGACCTTCTCCAGGTGGCCCGGCACGTCGACCGCGTCGGGCACGTCAGCGTCGGCGAGGCGCACGAAGTTGTGGTCGAGGCCGGCGCTGGCGTTCTTGGGGGTGCCGATGATCTTGGCGGCGTCGAGGCCGATCGCGGCGGCGGCCAGCGCCGGATCGAGTTCGGGGCCGACGCTGATCGTCGTGGAGGTGAGCTTCGCGGTCCCTTCGGCGACGGCCACGGTCATGAGACCCGCGCCGCACTCCTGGACGACCGTGCCGCTCTTCGACGCGACCCGGCCGGACGCGACGGCGGCGATCGCCGCGCCGATCGTGGGGTGCCCGGCGAACGGGAGTTCCTCCGCAGGGGTGAAGATCCGCGCGAGATAGTCGGCGCCCGGCGCGGCGGCCGGGAGCACGAACACGGTCTCGGAGAAGTTGAACTCCAGGGCGATCGCCTGCATCTGCGCGGTGGTGAGGTCCTGGCCGTCGAAGACGACGGCGAGCTGGTTGCCCGCATAGGCTCGGTCGGAGAACACGTCATAGATCGCAAAGGGAAGCATGGGCCAGTTATAGCGCGGCCGGCGCGCGCGGGCAGTGGCCTCGGCTGCGGTAAGGCTACGCTCACATTGGCGAACCGAATTGCGTGGTTACGATTGGGTCATGTCTGACAACGCTGCCGTCGTCGAGGCCGTGCACGAAGCGCTCTCGCACGTCAACGACCCCGAGATCCGCCGCCCGATCACCGAACTCGGCATGGTCGACACCGTCGAGGTCGACGGCGGTCGCCTGTCTCTGAAGATCCTCCTCACCGTCGCGGGCTGCCCGATGCGCGACACGCTGCAACGCGACATCGCCGGCGCCGTGGACGGCGTCGACGGCGTCCGCGAGCTCGCCCTCGAGTTCGGCGTCATGAGCGAGCAGCAGCGCGCCGACCTGCAGACGAAGCTGCGCGGCGGCCGTCCGGGCGCCGAGCCGGTGATCCCGTTCAACCTGCCCGAGTCGCGCACCCGCGTGTTCGCGATCGCGTCCGGCAAGGGCGGCGTCGGCAAGTCGTCGATGACGGTGAACCTGGCCGCGGCCATGGCGCAGAAGGGCCTGTCGGTCGGCGTCGCGGACGCCGACATCTACGGGCACTCGATCCCCCGCATGCTCGGCGTCGAAGGCGCCCCGACGCAGGTCGAGGACATGATCATGCCGCCGCAGGCGCATGGGATGAAGGTCATCTCGATCGGGATGTTCACGCCCGGGAACACCGCGGTCGTGTGGCGCGGGCCGATGCTGCACCGCGCGCTCCAGCAGTTCCTCGCCGACGTGTACTGGGGCGAGCTGGACGTGCTCCTGCTCGACCTGCCGCCCGGGACCGGCGACATCGCGATCTCGGTCGCGCAGCTGCTCCCGACCGCGGAGCTCGTGGTCGTCACGACGCCGCAGCAGGCGGCCGCCGAAGTGGCCGAGCGGGCCGGGGCGATCGTCACGCAGACGCACCAGAAGCTCGCCGGTGTGGTCGAGAACATGTCGTGGATGGCGCTGCCGGACGGGTCGCACATCGAGCCATTCGGCTCCGGCGGCGGCAAGAAGGTCGCTGAGGCGCTGACGCGGGACATCGGATCCGACGTGCCGCTGCTCGGCCAGATCCCGCTCGACCCGAAGCTGCGCGAAGGCGGCGACGCCGGGGTGCCGCTGGTCCTCTCGGACCCCGACTGCGAGGCGTCGCGGGCGATCCGCGCGATCGCGGACCAGCTGGCGGTGCGGAAGGTGTCGCTGGCGGGCAAGCAGCTGGGTCTGAGCCCGGTCTAGGAGTTTTGCGGCCGGGCCTGAGCCCGGTCTAAGTGTCCTGCGGCCGGGCCTGAGCCCGGTCTGGGAAGTTTTTGAGCGGCGGCCCTCTTGTGCCCTTGAGGGCCGCCGCTCCTTTCCCCAGTTTCCCGATTAAAGCTTGCGGACGGTGACGGCGGTGCCGTAGGCGCAGACCTCGGTGCCCATGTCGCGGGCGTCGGAGACGTCGAAGCGCATCATCACGACCCCGTTGGCGCCCAAGGACTTCGCCTGGTCGACCATGCGGGTGAGCGCCTCCTCGCGGGAGGTCGCGAGGGCTTTGGTGAGGCCTTTGAGCTCGCCGCCGAGCAGGGACTTGAAGCCCGAGCCGACGTCAGAGAAGAAGTTCCGTGAACGAACGGTGAGGCCGAAGACCTCGCCGTGGGTGTCCAGGACCTCGTAGCCCGGGACGCTCTCGGTGGTGACGACCACGAACCCCGAAGTGGTGGGGTTGGCGCCGCCGAACTCTCCAACTCTGTCCATGTCGACCAGGCTATGCAGGATTCGGGGCCCGCACCTCGATCTCCGGGATGAACTGCCCGAACGCGAGTAGCACCCGGGTACTACTACGAGCGGAGGCGGGGAAACGGGGGCGTTTCGGCGCGTCCGTGACAAATCGGGCGCCGAGAGCCACCCCCGGTTCAAGGATCCCCTGAGGCACCGACATCCGCTTGGGGAACGCCGAAGGCCCCGGCGTTTGCCGAGGCCTTGGGCCAAATCCTATAGGATATATCCTATACGGTTTCGGAGTGCTGAGCGGTTACTGCGCGCTGTGCAGGGCCGCGTTCAGCTCGCCCCACGTGCCCTTGCGCGGCCGCACCTCGAGGACGCCGGTCTGCGTGTTCGTCCAGAACTGGAGGTCGTCCTTGCCCGAGAGGGTCGCGGCCTTGACGACCGTGCCGTCCGGGGTGGTGACCTTCGAACCGGCGGTCACGTAGCAGCCGGCGGCCACGACGCAGTTGTCGCCCAAGGAGATCCCGATGCCGGCGTTCGCGCCGAGCAGGCAGCGCTCGCCGATCGAGATGACCTCCTTGCCGCCGCCCGAGAGCGTCCCCATGATCGAGGAGCCGCCGCCGATGTCCGAGCCGTCGCCCACGAGCACGCCCGCGGAGATCCGGCCCTCGACCATCGAGTTGCCGAGCGTCCCAGCGTTGAAGTTCACGAAGCCCTCGTGCATGACCGTCGTGCCCTCGGCGAGGTGCGCGCCCAGGCGCACCCGGGACGCGTCCGCGATGCGCACGCCCGTCGGGGTCACGTAGTCGGCCATCGGCGGGAACTTGTCGAGGGACTTCACCTCGAGCAGCTGCCCCTCGCCGCGGAGCTTGAGGCGGGCCTCGTTGACGGCGTCGGCCGGGACCGGCCCGAAGTTGGTCCAGGCGTTGTTCGGCAGCAGACCGAAGATGCCGGAGAGGTTGACGGAGTGCGGGATCACGAACCGGTGCGAGAGCAGGTGCAGCCGCAGGTACACGTCCGCGGTGTCGATCGGCTCCTCCGCGAGGGACTTGACGAGGATCGACACGCCCTTCGAGGTCGTGCCCGTCGGGTTCACCCGGTCGAGCTCCGGCGCGGCCGCGTCCGCGGGTGCCTCGCCCAGGCCCAGGCGGGTGAACCACACGTCGAGGACCGTGCCGTCGGCGGCGACCGTGGCCACGCCGACACCCCATGCTCCGTCAGTCAGGAAATCACTCATGCGAAAAGCCTATCCACGCGGCGAGTATCGTCTGCGGATGTGACAGTTTTGAGTGAGGCAGTCCTCGCCGACCCGGTCGCGCTGACCAGGGCCCTGTGCGACATCCCGTCCGTGTCCTGGAACGAGGCCGAGATCTGCGACGAGGTCGAGGCGGCCCTCAAACGCCTGGGGCACTTGACGACCGAGCGGGTCGGGAACACCCTCATCGCCCGCACCGACCTGGGCCGGGGCCGGCGCGTCATGCTCGCCGGGCACCTCGACACGGTGCCCGTGAACGACAACTTCCCCACCCGCCTGGACGGCGACGTCCTCTGGGGCCTCGGCACCTCCGACATGAAGTCGGGCACCGCGCTCGCGCTGTGGATCGCCGCCACCGTCCCCGAGCCGAAGTTCGACCTGAGCTTCGCGTTCTACGACTGCGAGGAGATCGAGGCCGAGCACAACGGGCTCAACAAGCTCTCCAAGACCCGCCCCGAACTCCTCGCCGCCGACTTCGCGATTCTCCTCGAGCCGACCTACGGGCTCGTGGAGGCCGGCTGCCAGGGCACCATGCGGGTCCGCGTGACCACCAGCGGGAAGCGGGCGCACTCGGCGCGGTCCTGGAAGGGCGAGAACGCGATCCATAAGATCGCACCCGTCCTCGAGCGGCTCAACGCGTACGAGGCCCGCGAGGTCGAGGTCGACCGCTGCACCTACCGGGAGGGCCTGAACGCGGTCTTCATCGGCGGCGGCGTGGCCGGGAACGTCATCCCCGACCAGGCCTGGGTCGACGTCAACTTCCGCTTCGCGCCCGACCGCGACGAGGCCGCCGCCGAGGCCCACGTGCGCGAGGTCTTCGCCGGCTTCGACGTGCACGTCTCCGACACCGCCCCCTCGTGCCGGCCCGGACTGGATCGGCCCGAAGCGGCCGAGTTCGTCGCCGCCGCCGGAGGCGAGTTCCGTGCGAAACTCGGCTGGACCGATGTGGCGCGGTTCGCGACCCTGGGTATCCCCGCGGTGAACTTCGGGCCGGGCGACCCGAACCTCGCCCACAAGCAGGACGAACGCGTCGAGATCCCGCGCATCCGCGCTTGCGCGGACGCGCTGCGAGCCTATGTGGAGGAAACATGACCCTGAAGCGCCGCGTCACCGCCGACGAGCACCTGCTCGACACCGCGCACAGCGAGGAGTGGAAGCAGAAGGCCGCGTGGCGGGTCATGAAGATCCAGGCCGAGTTCGTCGAGGGCTTCGACACCCTCGAGGCCGCCGAACTCGGCGACGCCATCGGCGTCTACGGCTCCGCGCGCACCAACGTCGACGGCGACGAGTACAAGCTCGGTATCGAGCTCGGCCGCAAGCTCGGCGAGGCCGGCTTCTCGGTCATCACCGGCGGCGGACCCGGCGCGATGGAGGCGGCCAACCGGGGCGCGGCCGACGCGGGCGTCAAGTCGGTGGGCCTGGGCATCGAGCTGCCGTTCGAGCAGGGCATCAACCCGTACGTGGACATCCAGCTGGACTTCCACTACTTCTTCGTCCGCAAGGTCATGTTCCTCAAGTACTCCTGCGGGTTCTGCGCCCTCCCGGGCGGCTACGGGACCATGGACGAGCTCTTCGAGTCCCTGACCCTCGTGCAGACCGAGAAGGTCGGCAAGTTCCCGATCGCGCTCATCGGCACCGACTTCTGGGGCGGCCTGGTCGACTGGCTGCGCGACGTGATGGTCCGCGAAGGCAAGATCGGCCCCGACGATGTGAATCTGCTGCTCGTCACCGATGACCTGGACGAGGCCGTAGAACACATGAAGAGCGGTCGCAAATAAGCGCGACGATTCGGTCGCCGGACGCACCGTACACCGTACACCGTACCGCGTATTACGTACGTCGTACATTGTGCGTCGTACGGCGTTGAGTCGCCCAGTACATGAGACCCAACATCGCCATACAACGTACGACGTAACATGTACAGAATACGACATACAATGTGCGCCGTACGGAATAAGCCGCAGCTTCGTAGGGCGTACCAATCACGGCCGCCGTACGCTGTACGGCGGCCGTTCTGCGTTCAGAGGCATTCGCGCGCTCAGAGGCTGCGGTGCGGGGCCTTCGGGGGCTTGTCGCCCTTGATGGCCGCGATCATGTCGAGCACCTCGCGGGTGGCGGCGACGTCGTGGGCGCGGAAGACGCGCGCGCCGTTCCATGCCGAGACCGCGGTCGCCGCGAGCGTCCCGTTGAGGCGGCGATCGACCGGCAGGTCCAGCGTCTCGCCCACGAAGTCCTTGCGGGACAAGGCGACCAGCACCGGCCAGCCGGTCCCGGCGAGCTCGTCGAGGCGGCGGGTGAGGTCGAGGGAGTGGTACGTGGTCTTGCCGAAGTCGTGCGTCGGGTCGATGAGGATGCCGTCGGCGCGCACTCCGGCCGCGACCGCCGCCTCGGCACGCTCCACGAGCTCGGCGCGGACCTCGGCGACCACGTCCTCGTAGACCGCCTTCGCCGCCACCGTGCGCGGCTCCAGGCCCCCGGTGTGGGAGACGACGAACCCCGCGCCGGTGTCCGCGGCGACCTCGATCACCGTGGGGTCCCAGCCCGCCCAGGTGTCGTTGATGAGCTCGGCCCCGGCCGCGACCGCCTCGCGGGCCACCTCGCCGCGCCACGTGTCCACCGAGATCACCAGGTCAGGGTGCTTGTCGTGCACCGCGGCGATGAACGGCACCACGCGGTCGATCTCCTCGGCGACCGAGACCTCCGGGCCGTCGCCGGCCTTCACGCCGCCGATGTCGACGATGTCCGCGCCGTGCGCCACCGCGTTGTCGACCGCGGCGACCGCGGCCTCGAACGCGAAGGTCGCCCCCGAGTCGTAGAAGGAGTCGGGAGTGCGGTTGACGATCGCCATCACCGCGTAGTCGCCCTCATCGAACACCCGTCGGCCAAGTTTCAACGCTCGCATCCGTCTATGCTGACAGCCGCCACGGCCACCCGCCACTAGAAGGAGCATCGATGCCTCGCTTCGACCGGTCGCACACCGACGACCTCGCCGCGTACATCAAAGCCAGCCCGACCCCGTACCACGCGTGCGCCGAGGCCGGCCGCAGGCTCGAGACCGCCGGGTTCGTGCGGCTCGGGGAAGCCGACGAATGGCCGGCCGACCCCGGCGGCTACTACACCGTGCGGGACGGCTCGATCATCGCCTGGAGGATCAACGACGACGCGTACGACGCGTTCCGGATCTTCGGCGCCCACACCGACACCCCCACGTTCAAGGTCAAGCCGCGCCCCGACACCGGCTCGGCCGGGTGGAAGCAGGTCGCCGTCGAGGTCTACGGCGGCGTGCCGCACCAGACCTGGCTCGACCGCGACCTCTCGGTGGCCGGGCGGCTCGTCATGCGCGACGGCACCGAGGTCCTCGTGCACGTCGACCGGCCGCTCCTGCGCGTGCCGCGCCTCGCGATCCACCTCGACCGCGGCGCCAACGAAGGCCAGAAGCTCAACGCCCAGTCGCAGCTCACCCCGATCTGGGGGCTCGGCGAGCCCTACGAGGGCGAGTTCATCGAGTTCATCGCCGCCGAGGCCGGCGTGGACGCCGCCGACGTGTTCGGCCACGACCTCTTCACCGTCGCCCTCGACGAGCCCGCATACCTCGGCAAGGACGAGGAGCTGTTCGCCGCCTGGCGCCTCGACAACCTCACCAGCACCCACGCCGGCCTCGCCGCGCTCATCGCCGCCGAGGACACCGGCACCCGCGTGCCCGTGCTCGCCTCGTTCAACTACGAGGAGATCGGCTCGATGACCTACTCGGGCGCGCAGAGCCCCTTCCTCGAATCGGTCCTCCACCGGCTCATGGGCGACGACTTCGAGACGTACGCGCGGGCGATCGCCGCCAGCGCCATGATGTCCTCCGACACCGGGAACGCGATCCACCCGAACTACCAGGAGAAGCACGAGCCGGGGCACCGCCCGATCCCGGGCAAAGGCCCGATGATCAAGGTGAGCGCGAACCAGCGGTACGCAAGCGGCGCGGAGGAGCAGGCGCTGTTCCGGCGCTCGGCCGAGGCCGCGGGGATCCCGTGGCAGACGTACGTGAACCGCAACGACATCCCGGGCGGGACGACGATCGGCCCGATCTCGGGCACGCAGCTGGGGATGCTCACCGTGGACGTGGGCCTGCCGATCCTCTCGATGCACTCCGCGCGCGAGCTGTGCGGCGCCGAGGACCCGGGGCTGCTCGCGGACCTGGCGCTCGGCCTGTTCACGCACTAGGAGCGCGCGGATGGCGAGGCTGCTGCAGCTGGACGCGTCGGCTGCCGTGGAGGGTTCGACGTCGCGGTCGCTGACGGCGGCGTTCGCCGCCGCGTTCGCGGCGGTGCCGGGGAACGCGGTCGTGCGCCGGGATCTGCACGCCGAGCCGGTCCCGCATCTGCCGCATCCGCAGTTGCATTGGGCTGCACCGCTGCGGAGCGGCAGCGCGCCCGCGGCTGCCGGCGAGGCGCTGCAGGAGGCGCTCATCGCGGAGCTCTTGGCCGCGGACGTGCTGGTCGTGGGGTATCCGCTGTACAACTATTCGCTGCCGTCGAGCCTCAAGGCCTGGATCGACCACGTGCACGTGCCGGGGCGGACCGCCCCGTCGGCGGGGTCGCCGCTTGCGGGGCGGCCCGCGGTGTTGGTGGCGACGCGGGGCGGCGATTACGGGCCGGGTGCGCCGAACGAAGGGCGCGACCTGGCCACGCCCGTGCTCGAGCTGGTGCTGGGCGAGGAGATGGGCATGGACGTCTCGGTGGTGGCCTGTCAGTGGACGCTCGCGGGGAACGGCCCGGACCGCGAGGAGCGGGTCCGGCGCGGTGGGCTCGAGCGTGCCGCCGCGCTGGCGGCGGTCCGTGAGCTCGGGTCGCGGCTGCGTTGACACCGGTCTGCTGCGGCCGGTGGGGTGATCGCACCTTGGGGTGCAGGGCTTTTCACGAGTGTCCGGCGCGGGTTCGAGCGTGCCGCCGCGCTGGCGGCGGTCCGTGAGCTCGGGTCGAGGTTGGGTTGACACCGGTCTGCTGCGGCCGGTGGGGTGATCGCACGTTGGGGTGCAGGGCTTTTCACGAGTGTCCGGCGCGGGTTCGAGCGTGCCGCCGCGCTGGCGGCGGTCCGTGAGCTCGGGTCGAGCTCGAGCCTGGAGAGGGCGCGGAGCGCGGCCGAGAGGCCCCGTCCGCCGCCGAACGCGACGACTCTGGTCATGCGGGTCACCCTTGCGGTACGGCACTCGGGGCGGGGCATCGCGGTTGAGTTGACACCGGCCTGGTGTGGCTAGTGCGGTGATCGCACGTTGGGGTGCAGGGCTTTCACGAGTGTCCGGCGCGGAAGGCTGAGCGTTCCGCTGCGCTCGCGTCGTTTCGTGCGCTCGGGTGGCGACCGCGTTGACGCCTGCGGGTCTGGTGTGGCCGGTGGGGTGACGGCACGTTGGGGTGCAGGGCTTTCGCGTCGCGCTCGGGGGCCCCGGTCCCGGTATGGTGGTCTCGTCGACACACCCGGCCTCGAGCCGTCGCACGAGCACCTTCGGCGGCGCTTGACGACCGTGGACCGGCGCCCTCGGCGAAGCTTGACCGCCGTGGATGAGCACTCTCGGCGAAGCTTGCGAGCCGTAATTGAGCAAGGAGGCGGCTTTGACCTGGCGGACCGAATTGGAGCGGGCGGCCGCGCGCGTGCGCGAGGCCGCGGGTGCCGCCGATCAGGCCGACGACCTGTTGCGGGACGATGCCTCACGTCTGGCCGCAACGGGAATCGAGCAGCGCCGCAGCGAACTCGCCGAACAGCTGCGCGCCGTCGCCGCCCGGACCGCGACGGGCTGGCTCGGCGAAGACCTCGCCGCGATCGGCCCGAACACGCCGGTGTGGACCGAAGCGCCGTCCACTGAGGCGGTCAGGATCGGCACCGCCGAGATCGACGACGCCCCCGCGTTCCCGGCGCTCGCCGGACTGCTCGGCAAGGGCCACTTGGTGTGCGACAGGGACGCCGCCGACCCGCGCGTCGCCGGGATGCTCCAGTCGCTGCTGCTGCGGATCTGCGCGGCCCACCCCAACCTCGAACTCAGCCTCGTCGACGGCGTCACCCTCGGACAGGTCTTCGCGCCCGCCACAGCGCTCGTAGACGCCGGCATCGCCGGTCCCGTGGCCACGGACCACCTCGCGCTCGGACGGGTCCTCACGGCCGCGGAGAAGCGGCTCACGGAGCTCCGCGACATCGCCGCGCGAGGCCAATCGATCAACGACCGGCCCTACCACCTCATCGTGATCGCCGGGCTCCCTCCGGAAGTAGGCAATTCGATGCGCGAGCGCCTGGCCGCGCTGGCGCACGCAGGGCCCTCGGCCCGCTGCCACCTCGTCGTGTGCGGGTGGCGGCAGCTCCCGCACCGGGAGTCGCTCCCCGCGATCGAGCACGCGACCTACCTGTACTGCAACGAGAAGGACGTGCGGCTCGGGAGCCTGCCGCTGCCGGTCCGCCTCGACGCCGCGCCGCCGCCGAGCCTCGCCCGCACCGTCTACGGCTCGCGGGCGCAGCAGCGCAAGGAGGCCGGGGAGCTGAGCGTCGGCGACCTCGTGCCGGAGGTCCTGTGGTCCGCCTCGAGCCGGGACGGCCTGTCGACGGTCATCGGCCGCGACCAGGCCGGGAGCTCCCAGGGCGGCGACGTGGAGGTCGCGTTCGACGACGCGACCCCGCACTGGCTCATCGGCGGGCGCACCGGCGGCGGCAAGACCGTGTTCCTCCTCGACGTCCTCTACGGCCTCGCGACCCGCTACTCCCCCACCGAACTCGAGCTGTACCTGCTCGACTTCAAGGAGGGCGTCTCCTTCACCGAGTTCACGCCCTCGCACCTCGACCCGTCCTGGATCCCGCACGTGCGGGCCGTGGGCGTCGAGTCCGACCGCGAGTACGGCGTCGCCGTGCTCGGCGCACTCCGCGCCGAGCTCTCAAGGCGCGCCGGACTCATGAAGCGAGCCGGGGCGACCAGGCTCGCGCGGCTGCGCGAGCTGCGGCCCGAGATGGCGCTGCCGAGGATCGTGGCCGTCGTCGACGAGTTCCACGTCCTGTTCGCCGGGAACGACCGCCTCGCGAGCGAGGCCGTCGCGCACCTGGAGGAGCTGGCGCGCAAAGGCCGCTCCTACGGCGTGCACCTCGTGCTCGCGAGCCAGACCATCTCCGGCATCGAGGCCCTGTACTCCAAGAAGGACTCGATCTTCGGGCAGTTCCCGCTGCGTGTGGCCCTGCCGGGCGCGAAGCACCTCCTCGACGAAGGCAACGACGCGGCCGACGGCATCAGCGTCGGCCAAGCCGTGATCAACGACGCCGGTGGCATCAAGGGCCGCAACCGCACCTGCCGCTTCCCCGACGCGTCCAGCGCCGAAGACCTCCTCACCGGCCTGCGCCGGCAGCTCTGGGAGCGGCGGGAATCGGACGTCGAGCCGATCGTCTTCCGCGGATTCGACGAGCAGCACCTCGAAGACGACCCGCGGTTCGCCGAGCTCGCCCCGAACCACGCGCCCGTCGCGCTCCTCGGCAGGGCCGTCGACGTGCACATGTCCTCGGTCGGCTACCAGTTCGACCGCAGCCCCGGCCGCCACCTGGCCGTACTCGGCACCTCCGCCGTCGCCGCCGACGTCCTCGCCGCCGCCGCCGTCTCCCTCGGCCGCCAGCACGAACCCGGCAGCGTCGCCTTCGAGATCGCCGCGACCGCCGTCGGCGTCGAGGACACCGCCCGGCAGGTGCTGGGCGAACTCCAAGCGGGCGGGCACGAATGCCGCCAGCTCGCACCCGGCTCGATCCTCAGCGAACGGCGCGACAAACCGACCTACCTGGTGTGGTTCGGCGCCGACGGCGCCGACGGACAGGGCGCCGCACTGCGCGACCTGCTCCTCCACGGCCCGGCCGCCGGCGTGCACCTCCTCGGCTGGTGGCGCGGCGCCCGCCGCTTCCTCGACGACATCGGCGGCTCCGCCGGCCGCGAGCACTGCGCCGGCGTCGTCGCCCTCAACATCGCCGGGAACGACCTCGCCGCCATCACCGGCGGCTTCGAACGCAACTGGGAGGCCCGCACCAACCGGTGCCTGGTCATCGACCGGCACGCCGGCACCGAGACCCTCGCCGTGCCGTACGTGCGCCCCGGCCGCCTCGACGGCCTCCCCGTCCAGGACACCCCCGGAAAAGTGGAGTCGCGATGAGCCTCAGCGCCTACGAGGACCTGGTGCACGAACTGACGCGCCTGGACGCCGACACGAACGCCAGCACCGCCCAGGCCACCCGCCGGCTCGAACGCCGCCGCGAGGCGCTGCGCGAGGTCCGGTCCGAACTGGACGACCAGATGATGGCGCTGGCGGAGCTGTGCGCGCGCCTGCGGCACACCGCGCCCGACCTGACGCCGGCGCAAGTCCCCGCGCCCGCGGACGGCTCGGCGGAGGAGCGGGACGACGAGAATCCCGACCGGGTCCTGGAACGGGCGAAGACGGCCCTGCGCGAGGCCGAGCTCGCCCGGACCGCGACCGTGCGGACCGCGCAGCGGCCGACCCTGCTGCCGAAGGCGCACCACGTGCTGCGCGAGCTCCTGGTCTACGGTTCGTGCATGGTCGCGTGCCTCGCGGTCCAGTTCGGCTACTTCGCGGCCACGGGCGGCGACGGCGAGTCCACGTTCTGGGTCGCGTTCCTGCTGCCGGTGATGGCCACGATCGTGGGGTATGTGCTGGTGGGGATGGCCAACCGGCCGCGGCTGCCGCTGCTGGACCGCAGCGGCAAGCCCATCAAAGCGGTCGTCCCCCACAACCCGCGTCTGGGAGTGACCCTCGCAGTCTGCACAATGGCGCTGTTCGCCTATTTCGCGTTCTTCTAGTAGGAGGAGCCTCCTGTGGACTTCGTGCTGCCGGTCATCGTCGCCGTCATCGGCGTGTGGATCGCCTTCTCGATCGTCGTGTGGGCCACCGGCCGCGACACGCTCTTGGACACCGTCGGCGCGGGCGCGCCGCTCGGCCTCGGCGAGGGCGAGGCGGTCGACGAGTCCGCCGTCGCCTCCGTCAGGTTCGACACCGGCCTGCGCGGCTACCGCACCGACCAGGTCGACGCGGCGCTGAACCGGCTCGCGTGGGAGATCGGCCGCCGCGACGAGCTGCTCGCCGAGATGCAGTCGCGGCTCGACGGCACCGCGGAGACCGCGGAGATCGCCGCCCCCGAGTCCGATGAGGACGCCGCGCTCGACCTCGCGAACGAGGACGGGGCCGCGCCGCTGGACCCCGCGGCCGACACCCGCGAGGAGCCCGACGCCCCCGGGAGTGAGGCAGGGCGCGAGGACGACAGTGAGACGGCGCCGCGCGGCGAGGCGTGATGGGATATCCCCATGCGTTATTGGCTGCTGGCGTTGAACGAGGACGAGTACACCGAGCAACAGGCCTACGAGGTCGAGGCCTTCGAGCCCGCGTCGCGCCCCGAGCGCGTCGCGGACGGCGACGAGGTGGCCCTGGCCGGTCCGGAGGGCGTCTTCGCGCTCGGCGAGGTCGACGGCCCGGCCATCGCGTACCGCCGCCGCCTCGAAGAGCCCGCCAAGACCGTCGAGACTGTCCAGATTCACGGCTCCGCAGGCTCCGCCGAGGACGAGGTCTACGGCTTCGCCGAGGGCGGTGCCCGGGAGGGCTGGACCGAGCTCAACCCGGACGCGTGGGAGGACCTGGTCCGGACCCTGCCGACCCCCGAGCGGCGCAGCGACTGGCTCGTGACGCTCTCGATGCCCATCGAGGCGGTCGACAAGGCCGAGGCCGTGCGGCAGTTCTGGTCGTACATCCGGTCGCTCGGACCGAAGGAACTGCCCACGTTCGTCGCGCCGTACGGAAGGGAACTTGAGGGCACTTCGTTCCTTTTGGGCGTCGAGCACGAGCAGGACCCGGAAGAGTAAGTGACGGGGGTCATACCCCGTTAAGAAAAATCACGCAAGTCGCAAAAGCCACTTTTCGGTAGATTCCTACGCAACCTTGTCACATACCCGGAGGGGCGAGTTGGCCCCTGCGCCCTTCATCAGGGAAACTTGATCTAGCAACGTCGAGTCGCAACCTGCGGCATTGGATCGAGGGGAGACCAAAATGGCGGCCATGAAACCGCGGACTGGCGACGGCCCACTGGAAGTTACTCAGGAGGGCCGCGGCATCATCATGCGGGTTCCGCTCGAAGGCGGTGGGCGGCTGGTCGTGGAGATGACCCCGGAAGAGGCTGCGACCTTGAACAAGGAGCTCCAGGGCGCCCTGGAGTAGTCCCTGCTCCACCAAGCCCCCATCCCGGCGGTCACCCCGCTGCCGATCGGACCTGAGGACCCGCTCCCTGCGCGGAGCGGGTCCTTCACCCTCTGCTGCCCGCGTCCAGCCGCACACCCGCTGAGCGGACCGTCCGGCATGGAGCGGAATGGCAGGGCAGATGAACGAGCGGCAATTCCGGCATAGACTTTCAGTCATGACTTCCGGCACCCAGCCGCCCCAGGCAGATCCGGGCAATCCGCAACACCCTGAAACGGCCGAACGCGCGCCGCAGGTGAACGGACCGTACGAGGCCGCGTCGCCGCGGCCCGAGATGCAGTCGCCCGCGCCCTCCGGACAGCCCTCTCCCGGGGCGCACCGGCCCGGGCCGCACGAGCCGGCCTCGACCCACCAGCCCGCCGCCCCCCAGCCGGGCTACCAGCAACCGCAGCAGGGCGCCTACCAGGCTTCACAGGACCCGGCGGCGCCTCCCGGCGCGCCCGCCATGGCCGCTCCGGCCCCGTACCAGCAGCAGGCCGCCCCGCAGCCGGACCAGTCCGCCTGGTGGCACCCGGCCGCGGCCGCCGACCCGTGGCGCGACCCGGGGAGCCGGGCCGTCATCGAGACCCGGCCGGTCCCCCACGCGCCCGCACCCGAACCGCTCCCGGCCCGCACGACGCCGGCCAGGCCCGCACTCGGCATCGTCATCGCCGTCTCCGCCGTCACCGCGCTCATCGCCGGGACCCTCGGCGCGGCCATCGGCATCTGGGCCACCCGCTCCGGCACGGGCACCGGCAGCCTCCTCGGCGCCGAACCGCAGACCGAACGCGACGTCAGCTCCGTCGCCGGCGTCGTCGAGCAGATCATGCCGTCCGTCGTCACCGTCCTCACCGCCGACGGCGGCAACGGCTCGGGCTTCATCGTCTCCGACGACGGCTACGTCATGACCAACCACCACGTGGTCGTCGGCGGCGGCACCGAGCCCGCCGACAGCCTCCAAGTGCTCTTCAGCGACGGCAGCCTGACCACCGCCGAAGTCATCGGCTCCGACCCCGACTCCGACGTCGCCGTACTGCGCATCGAAGGCGACGAGCACCCCGCGATGGTCCTCGCCGACTCCGACCAGGTCGCCGTCGGCGATCCCGTGCTCGCCGTCGGGGCGCCCCTCGGCCTCTCCTCCACGGTCACCGAGGGCATCGTCTCGGCCATCGACCGGCCCGTGCTCACCCAGAACAACAACGGCGAGGTCGAATCGGTGATGGCCGCGATCCAGACCGACGCCGCCATCAACCCCGGCAACTCCGGCGGGCCCCTCACCGACATCGCCGGGCAGGTCATCGGCATCAACACCGCCATCGCCTCCACCGCCGCCGAGGGCGAGGCGGGGAACATCGGCATCGGCTTCGCCATCCCGATCAACCAGGCCAAGCGCATCGCCGACGAGATCATCGCGACCGGCTCCGCCAGCCACACCGTGCTCGGCGCCGAGCTCGGAGAATCCGAATTGGGCGTCGGCGTGACCCTCAGCAAAGTCGTGGCCGGCTCCCCCGCCGACGACGCCGGACTCCGCGACGGCGACGTCCTGACCAGCTTCAACGGCAACATGGTCGCCGAGAACACCGAGCTGATCGCGCTCATCCGCAAGCTCGCTCCGGGCACGGTGGTGACCGTCGTCTACGAACGCGATGGCGAGGAACACAGTGCCCAGGTCACGCTGGAGGCGGCCAGCGACTGAGTGGGAGTACGCTAGGCGGAGGTTTTTCAGGTATCAGCAGACACAGGCAGTCATGAGGAGATCAGCGTGTTCGGAGGCTTTGGCGGAACCGAGTTCCTGGTCATCATCCTCATCGCCATCTTCCTGTGGGGCCCGGACAAGCTGCCGAAGGCGCTCGCCAACCTCCGCCGGTTCATCTCGAAGGCCCGCAACATGGCGTCCAACGCCGCCGCGGACCTCAGCCGCGAGATCGGCACCGACATCAGGCCCGAGGACCTCAACCCCAAGACCTTCGTCCGCAAGCACATCCTGACCGAAGAGGACCAGGAAATGCTGACGAGCCCCCTCAAGTCCACGATGCGCGACCTCCAGGACGGCACCAAGCCGCTCAAGGAGGGCCTCACGGACACCACGCGGGACATCGAGAGCACCCGCCGCAGCGTCAACCGCGGCAGCATCACCCGCAAGGCGAACGGCACCAACGGTGCCAACGGCTCCGCCGACGCCGCGGCCGAACCGGCCGCCGCCGAGCGGCGCGACCGGGCCGCCACCTTCGACGACGTCACCTGAGTTCCAAGACCTCAACGGCCCTGACCTGCGGCGTCGCCTGACCCGCTGGAAATTGTCGGCCCCGTCTGCGACCCTGGGTCGATGATCGGAACTTGGCACGGACTCATCATGGACTGCCCGAACCCGCAGGCGCTCTCCGCGTTCTATCGCGAGGTCCTGGGCATGGTCGAAGTACAGGACGACGGCGACTGGGTCGTCATCGGCGACGCCCCCGACCGCCCGGGGATCGCGTTCCAGCAGGCCGAGGTGTACACGCCCTCGACCTGGCCCGACCCCTCGATCCCGCAGCAGATGCACCTCGACATCAGGGTCGACGACTTCGACACCGCCGAGGCGGCGGTCCTGAAGCTCGGGGCGCGGCGGCTCGAAGGCGGCGGCGAGACCTTCCGGGTCTACGCCGACCCCGCCGGGCACCCGTTCTGCCTCGTCACGATGTAGCCCGGACACACGAGAACGGCGCGGGCCGGAGCCCGCGCCGCTTCACGATGCCGCTTCGCGGCCTTACATCATGCTGGCCGAGCCGCCCAGCATGGCCATGCCGCTCGCGAACATGATGATGCCGATGACGGCGAGCGCGCAGACGATGATGCCGAGCACGAGCCCGGTGATCGCCTGGCCCTTGCCCGCGGCCTGACCCGCGTTGATCTTCTTCAGGGCCACGCCGCCGAGGATCGCGGCGATGATGCCGAGGACCAGGCTGGCGAAGTTGACGTACGGGATGCACAGGCCCGCGACGCTGATGATGCCGGTGACCATGGACGCGATGGCCTGGCCCTTGGGCAGTTGCGGGCCGTAGCCGGGCGCGCCGTACGCCGGCGGGTAGCCGGGCGCCTGGGGCGGAAGCTGCGGTGCGGGGCCGTAACCGGGCTGCTGCGGCTGCGACGGGCCGTAGCCGGGCTGCTGGGGCGGGGGCTGCGACGGGTTCTGGGGCTGCGAACCGGACTGGTTGCCGTACGGGTCGTACTGGAAACCGCCCTGACCGGACTGGTCCGGAGGAGGCGGCGGAGGATACGTCATCGCTATTACTCTCTGCTCGGGCGGAACGGCACGGGACGTTCACGATAGCCGACCGCCGCCACAGTCGCCGACGTGGCCGTTCAGGAATGCCGCATAACGTGCAGGTCACCGCGTTTTACTTGGGGGCCTTGAGGAGCCGGCCGCGCAGGACGACGAGCGAGGGCTCCCGTACGGCGGCGATATCGGCCCGCGGGTCGCGCTCGTAGACGACGAGGTCGCCCAGGTCCGCGGGGATGCCGAGCCATTCGCGGGCACGCCAGGACGCGGCGGCGAGCACGTCTGCGGCCGGGATGCCGGCCCGCTCGTGGAGCAGGCGCATCTCCTCGGCGGCGAGGCCGTGGTCGATGCCGCCGCCCGCGTCGGTGCCCAGGTAGACGGGCACGCCCGCTTCCCAAGCGGCGCGCACGACCTCGGGGAAGTTCCGCTTGAGTCGTCGCATGTGGTCGGCGTAGCGGGGGAACTTGGCGTCGGCCCCGGCGGCGATGTCGTCGAACGTCTCGATGTTGATCATGGTGGGCACCAGGGCGATGCCGCGCGCGGCCATGCGGTCGAGGAGGTCGGTGGCGAGACCGGTGCCGTGCTCGATGGAGTCGGCGCCCGCTTCGACGACGCAGGCGACGGCCTCTTCGGAGAAGGTGTGGACCGCGACTTTCGCGCCTTCGGCTTGGGCGGCATGGATTGCGGCGGTGAGGATCTCCGGTTCGAAGGACGGCGCGAGGTCGCCCTTGCCTCGGTCGATCCAGTCGCCGACGAGCTTGACCCAGCCGTCGCCGAGTTTCGCCTGGCGGGCGAGGGCGGCGACGGCCTCGTGGGGCTCGCATTCGAGGCCGATGCCGCGCAGGTAGCGGCGGGAGGCGGCGATGTGGTGCCCGGCGCGGATGAGGCGCGGCATGCCGTCCTCCCCCACCAGTTCGGGGTAGGGGTAAGGGGAACCGGCGTCGCGGATGGCGAGGACGCCCGCGTCGCGGTCGGTGTGCGCGAGCGTGCGGGCCTCCTCGACGCTCTCGATGGCCCTGGGGCCGCGGCGAATGCCGATGTGGCAGTGGGCGTCCACGAGCCCGGGAAGGGCGAATCCGGCGGTGGCGACGGTGCGCGCGCCGGGCACGGGCGCGAAGGAGATCCGGTCGCCGTCCACGTACACGTCGCGGACGGTGTCGTCCGGGAGCCAGACGACGCGGAGGTGGAGCGGCTCAAGCGGTGCGAGTGCGTTCATCGCCTCGCAGTATCGCCCGAGCGGAGGAGGAGTCGCAACGGGGGCGCGCGAAGCGGCGGGAAGCGGCTTCGGGAGAGTACAGGCGGTGGCGTGGAGAGGGGCTCGACGCGGCCTCGGGCCGTGCGATGCGGGCACAGGCGGCGGCGCGGCTCGATCCGAGGGGGACCCGCTGCGCCCGCGGACCTGTTCATCAACTGGAAGCCGCAGCTGGCCGAATGGGGCGCGATCGCCGCGGGTGGCACTGGCTGGCGGCAGGGTTCTCCCACCCAGGGTGGGTAAGTCCTCCTGCCACTCTCCGCGCCCGGTCCGACAAGATCGCGCTTGCTCCGCGATCGCTGTGGCGCAGAACACGCGAGGCCGGGCTGCGCTGCGCGCGGCCCGGCCTGCGGTTCCCGGTCGCCGACCGGGTTGGTCGCTTACTTGTTCTTCTTGTTCTGGTCCTTGAGGAACTGCTCGAAGTCGATGTCGGGCAGGTCGCCGGCGTTGAATTGCGAGAGGTCCGGCATGCCGGGGGGCAGCTGCATCCCGGCGGGGAGCTGCGGGGCCGCGTTCTGCGCCTGGCCGCCGCGGCGGACCACGGGCTTCTTCTTGGCCTTCTTGCCCTTGCGCTTGTTGTACGGCGACTTGGTGGCCTTGGTGCCCCCGCCCAGGCCCATCGCGCCGGTCATGCCGCGCATCATCTTCTGCGCGTCCTTGAACCGCGACAGGAGCTGGTTGACCTCGGAGACCGTGACGCCGGAGCCGTTGGCGATGCGCAGGCGGCGCGAGCCGTTGATGAGCGCGGAGTCGCGGCGCTCGGCCGGGGTCATGGAGCGGATGATCGCGGAGGTGCGGTCGATCTGCTTGTCGTCGATGGCGTCGATCTGCTGCTTCATCTGGCCCATGCCCGGCATCATCTTGAGCACGTTGCCGATCGGGCCCATCTTGCGGATGGCCTGCATCTGCTCCAGGAAGTCCTCGAGCGTGAAGTCCTCGCCCTTGAGGAGCTTCTGGGTCATCTCCTCCTTCTGGTCCTCCTCGAACACGGCCTCGGCCTGCTCGATGAGGGTCAGCATGTCGCCCATGCCGAGGATCCGCGAGGCCATCCGGTCGGGGTGGAAGACGTCGAAGTCCTCGAGCTTCTCACCGGTGGAGGCGAACATGATCGGCTGGCCGGTCACGTGCCGCACGGAGAGCGCGGCGCCGCCGCGGGCGTCGCCGTCGAGCTTGGAGAGGACGACGCCGGTGATGCCGACGCCGTCGCGGAAGGCCTCGGCAGTGTTGACCGCGTCCTGGCCGATCATGGCGTCGATGACGAAGAGGACCTCGTCGGGGTTGACGGCGGCCCGGATCTCGCGGGCCTGCTGCATCATCTCCTCGTCGATGCCGAGGCGGCCGGCGGTGTCGACGATGACCACGTCGTGGCCCTTGCGGCGGGCCTCCTCGATCGAGTCCGTGGCGACCTTGACGGGGTCGCCGACGCCGGAGCCGGGCTCGGGCGCGTAGACGGCCACGCCGGCGCGTTCGGCGAGCACCTGCAGCTGCCCGACCGCGTTGGGGCGCTGGAGGTCCGCGGCGACCAGGAGCGGAGAGTGCTCGTCGCCCTTGAGCCACTTGGCGAGCTTCCCGGCGAGCGTGGTCTTGCCCGCGCCCTGGAGGCCCGCGAGCATGATGACGGTGGGCGCCTGCTTCGCGTAGTTGAGGCGGCGCGTCTCGCCGCCGAGGATCGCGATGAGCTCCTCGTTGACGACCTTGATGATCTGCTGGGCGGGGTTGAGGGCCTTGGAGACCTCGGCGCCCTTGCACCGCTCCTTGATCTGGTTGATGAAGGTCTTCACCACCGGGAGGGCGACGTCGGCCTCGAGCAGGGCGAGGCGGATCTCGCGGGCGGTGGCGTCGATGTCGGCATCGGTCAGGCGGCCTTTGCCGCGGATCGACTCGAAGATCCCGGACAGTCGATCTGACAGAGCGTCGAACACGGGCGAACCTCTCGGTGGTGCGGTGCGAATGTGCCTGCGGGCGGGCGCCAGGCCGGCGCGCAGGACCCCTACGAGCTTAACGGGGGTGGCGGCGCGGCCGCCGCCCGGTGATGCCCGCCCGGGCGTGACGTTCCCCGGGAAAGCGGAACGGCCGCCCCCGGGGGGAGGGCGGCCGTTCCATATCTGTGCACATTTATGGCTCGCAAGCTTCGCCAAGAGTGCGGTGACGTGAAGTCGTATTGCGAACGCGACGCGAGGTCGTGTTACACGTTGACCTTCTCGGCGGTGTCGGCGTTGGTCTCGGGCACGCCCGTCCCGGTGTTGCCGTTGACCGGGAGGTCGTAGCCGGCCTCGCCGTGCTGACCGGCGTCGATGCCCGCCAGCTCCTCTTCCTCGCTGATGCGCACCCCGACGGTGAACTTCAGGACGAGGGCGATGATGAGCGAGGCGACGAAGGAGAAGGCGACCACGGCGAGGACCGCGGCGGCCTGCTTGCCCACGAAGCTGATGTCGCCGCCGTAGAAGAGGCCGTCGACGCCCTCGTCGTAGACCCCGGCGATCACGGTGACCTCGGAGATGGCGAACAGGCCCACGGAGATCGAGCCCCAGATGCCGGCGACCATGTGCAGGCCGACCACGTCGAGCGCGTCGTCGTAGCCGAGCTTGTGCTTGAGGCCGATGGCGAAGGGGCAGATGACGCCGGCGATGGCGCCGATGGCGATCGCGCCGATCGGGGCGACGTACCCGGCGGCCGGGGTGATGGCGACCAGGCCGGCGATGACGCCGGAGCAGGCGCCGAGCACCGAGGGCTTGATGCCACGGATGCGGTCGACGATGAGCCAGGCGAGGATGGCGGCGGCGGTGGCGACCTGCGTGTTCAGCAGGGCGAGGCCCGCGGTGCCGTTGGAGGCGAAGGCGGAGCCGGCGTTGAAGCCGAACCAGCCGAACCAGAGGAGCCCGGTGCCGATGACGACGAGCGGCAGGTTGTGCGGCGCGAAGTTGCCGTCCTTCCAGCCGATGCGGCGGCCGACGACCAGTGCGAGGGCGAGGCCCGCGGCACCGGCGTTGGCGTGGACCGCGGAACCGCCGGCGAAGTCGAGCACGCCCCAGTCCTCGATCCAGCCGCCGCCCCAGACCCAGAAGGCGACGGGAGCGTAGACCACGACGACCCAGACGGTCGCGAAGATGACCCAGGAGAAGAACTTCATGCGGTCGGCGACGGCACCGGCGATCAGGGCGACGGTGATGATGGCGAACATCATGCCGAACGCCGACAGGGCGCCGTTGGAGACGCCGCCGGTGACACCGGCGAGGTCCTTGACGTAATCCAGGCCGAACGAGCTGCTCAGGTCGCCGAAGAACGCGTTGTTGTCGGCGCTCAGGTTCTCGGGGTCGGTGCTGCCGATCGCGATCGACTCGCCGACGAGGACCCAGGCGATGGACACGACGCCGATCGCGACCAGGCACTTCATCATCATGTTGAGGACGCTCGAGGCCCGGGTGAGACCGCCGTAGAACAGGGCCAGACCGGGGGTCATGAGCAGAACAAGGGCGGCGGAGGTCAAGATCCAGGCATTGCTGCCGGTGTCGAGCTCGGGCATGGCCGCCTCCTCTCAGGAGGTACGTGAGTTACTGCGGGCATTAAGGCTGTTCCGGCGTGAGGGGAGCGACGGTGCTCGGGATAGGTGTCACGCGCCGGCCGGACGAGCCGACCGGCGCGTGATGCTCCTACCTACCGGAGTGAAGCCAGCTTCACGAAGACGTGTTACGCGACCCGGGCCTGCGTGTTAAGAAGTTGTCGCCAAAGATTTCGAGTGTGTGAACTCCGCCTCACAAGCCGCTCTGCAAGCGCTACCGGAGGAGCGGGAGCGTCGGTTGTGCCGTTTGGGGTGTTTGCGGGACCCTTCGGAACCGTTACCTCGGCATGACCCCTCCGTTACGGAACTGTGCTCTACTATTCTTGATGCATAACCGAAGTGAGCGTTAACATCACTCGGCGTATCGTCGTATGGGACTGCGGCCACACTGGGACCGGGACGGCCCGGTCCCCTGGGACGGCCTGCGACGAATGAGAAAGAGACCAATAGCGATGGCGCAACCGAAGAAGGCAGCCAGTATCTGGGATGTGGCGAGACTGGCAGGGGTCTCCCACCAGACCGTCTCCCGCGTCGTCAACGGATCGCCGCGGGTCGCCGCGGCCACGCGGGACAAGGTCCTGGAGGCCATCGCCGAGCTGGGCTACCGGCCCAACCGGCTGGCCCGAAGCCTCGCGGGCGGCGCGGTCGAGTCCGTCACCGTGCTGACCGCCGACACCTCCCTCTACGGGCCCGAAGCGGCCCTCCGCGGTATCGAGAAGGCCGCCAGGTCGCTCGACTGGAGCGTCCAGATCTCCGTGCTCGACCCCGCCGACACCCACTCGGACGCCGACATCGTCGCGCGCCTCCCCCGCGCCGGCGAGCCGACGATCATCATGGCCCACGACGAACCGGGCATGCGGGCCAAGCAGGTCCTGCTCGACACTCAGCCGCAGGCGATGGTCGCGATCGGCCCCTACACCGCCGAAGAGCTCGCCGCCTCTCCCTGGCTCGTGGGCATGGACGACGGCAAGGCCGCCGCCGAGGCCACCAAGTACCTCCTCGACCTCGGCCACGAAACGGTGCACCACCTGGCTATCCCCACCTCCACCGGGACCTTCGGCGGCGGCAAGGCCCACCGCGCCGACGGCTGGGCGCGGGTGCTGCGCGACGCCGGGCGCGAGGTACCGGACCCGGTCCCGTCCGGGTGGACCATCGCCGAGGCGTTCAAGGCCGTGCAGCCGCTCGTCGCCGACCCCTCGGTGACCGCGATCCTCTGCGGCAACGACAACCTCGCGCTCGCGACCATGCGCGCCGCGCACCTCGCCGGGCGCTCGGTCCCGGGCGACCTCTCCATCGTGGGCTTCGACAACACGCCGTTCTCGGCGTACACCACCCCTGCGCTGACCACCGTGAACCAGGACTTCGAGAGCGTGGGCCGCGGCGCCTTCGAGCTGCTGCGCCACCGCGTCGACGGCGCGAACCCGCGGCCGAAGCCGAGCTGGCCCGAACCCGAGCTCATCGTCCGAGAGACCTCGGGTCCGCCCCGCCCCCGATCCTGAGCGAAAGGCCCGGCAATGGCCCTCACCCCCCTCCCTCAGGGGGCGGCCCGCCTCACCGCGGACTTCGCCGCCCCGACCGGACCGGTGCTGCACGGCGCGGCCGGGTCGCTGTACGGCGTCTCGGAGGACGGCGTGCCCGGCGACGAGCTGCTGGACGCGCTCGACATCACCACCCTCGCGGTGAAGCCTGACGGCGGCGCGCAGCACCCCGGCGGCGACGCCTCGAGCGTGGTGAACGCGCTGCGCCGCAACGGCGACGGCCTGGCCTTCGTGTACCTGCAGGACCTGTTCGCCAAGTGGCCCTACGAGGACGTGGGCATCGACGTGTACCACGAGCGGCTGTGCGCGGTCGTGCCGCCGATGCTCACGCCCGAGAACGCCGGGCGGCTCGTGTGGGTGCCGTTCAACGAGCCCGACTCGATCTGGTACTCGCTCAGGGAGAACGCCCCCGCGAAGTTCGACCGGTTCCTGGCGGACTGGATCACCACCGTGCAGCTCCTGCGCGGCCTCGCACCCGGCGTGCCGATCGCCGGGCCCAACGAGTCGTACTACCACCCCGAGTTCCTGCCGCACTTCCTCAAGCGCGCCCGCGACACCGGGACCCTCCCGGAGTGGACGACCTGGCACGAGCTCTCGCCGCGCTCGCTCGCAGAGTTCCGCGGGCACTACGCCGCCTACCGGGGCCTGGAGCGCTCGCTCGGCATCGCGCCGCGGCGGGTGAACATCGACGAGTACGGGAACAACCGCGACCTCTCCGTGCCCGGCCAGCTCGTGCAGTGGGCGGCGATGTTCGAGGAGGCGAAGGTCCACGCGGACATGGCCTACTGGACCGCCGCCGGCGGCTACTCGGGCGCGGCCCCGCAGCCGAACCTGCCGAACGGCGCGTGGTGGTTCCTCAAGGCGTACTCGGGGATGACCGGCCAGACGGTGCGCGTGGAACCGCCCCATCCGAACACTGTGGACACGTTGCAGGGCATCGCGAGCATCGACGCCGAGCGGCGGACCGCGCAGATCCTCGCCGGCGGCACCGTCGAGGACTTCCTCGTCGTCGCGACGGGACTCGACCCGGCGTTCTGGGGCGAGCGCGTCACCGCCACCGTGCACCGCATCGACTGGACCGGGTACGAGGGCGCCGCGGGCCCGCCCCTGCCGGTCGCGCAGGTCGTGAGCGACCCTGCGCGCCTTGAGATCCCGATCTACGGGCCCGACCGGATGTCCGCGTACTGGATCACCGTCACCGCCGGCGAGGCCGCCATGCCCGGACCGCCGCCGTGGAAGGGCCAGTGGGACGCCGAGGCCGCCGACATCACCTCCGGCGAGATCACCCGCCACGGCCACACCGACGACGGCAACGCGTTCGCCGCCTCAGGGGAGCACGACGTGTGCGGCCTCGGGCTCAGCGACTCGGCCGTGGTCTTCCAGGTCGAGGTCCCCGAAGCCGGCGAGTACGACCTCGCGGTGTTCTACTCCCACTCGTACGGGCGCGGCGCCGAGGCCACCGAACCTCAACCGGCGCAGCAGGTCCTCACCGTGAACGGCGCGGAGCGGTTCCTCGACTACCCGAGCACCATGAACTGGGGGCACCGCTCGATCGTGCGCGTGCCGCTCACCCTGCGGGCCGGCGCGAACACCGTCGAGCTCTCCAAATCCGGCGCGATCGGCACCGCGCGCGGCGAGGTGGCCCTCGACAAGATCGAGCTGACCGAGCGGCGCGGCTGCCCCTCCTGCTACGACGCCGCGTTCGCGCGCGTGCACGGCGGCGGGCTCGTCTTCGACCTGTACGCGGCCGAGGCGGGCTACCACCGGATCGAGGGCGCGGACACCGGCATCCTCGCCGGACCGCAGAACCAGGACGTCCTCGTCGACCTCGCCCGGCCCGTGTTCCTCCACGCCGGCGTCAACCGCCTGCGCACCGAGATGATCGCCGGGCCGGTCGTCGTCACCTGCGCCTCGGGCCCCGAACCGGTCGAGGTCGACGCCGCCGAGGTGGCCCGCACGGGCGGCTCCTGCCTCGTCGTCAACGACTTCGCGACCCGCGGGCACGTCATCGGCTGGAACGGGCGCGGCGCCACCGCCGCCATCGAGGTCGACGCCGTCCAGGGCCCGCACATGCTGCTCGTCAGCTACGCGAACGACGAGCGCGCCGACGGACACGAGTACAATGTGGACGTCGTGACGCGGCACTGCGACATCACCGTCAACGGCAAGGAAGCGGGCCGGTACCCCATGCGCGGCACCTGGACCTGGAACGACTTCTGGACCTACCCGGTCATCCTCGACCTCGATGACGGGCCCAACACGATCGTCTTCGCCAACCCCGACGGCCCGACCGCCGAGTTCGAGCACTTCCGCATCGCCCCGCTCAACCCTTGAGGCGCAAGCGAAAAGGCCCGCGCCGTACGGCGCGGGCCCTTCGCCTCGTTTACGCCGAGGCGAGACCGTTCAAGGCCGCGTACTGGTCGTCCGTGAGCACCACGTCGCGCGCGCCCACGTTCTCCTCCAGGTGCGCGATCGAGCTCGTACCCGGAATCGGCACGATGTTGTCCGATCGGCGCAGCAGCCACGCCAGCGCGGTCTGGGCCGGGGTCGCGCCGATCTCGGCGGCGATCTTGCCGACCGGTCCGTCGGGGCCGGCGTGCTCGCCCGCGGCGATGGGGAACCACGGGATGAACGCGATGCCCTGTTCGGCGGTGTAGTCGAGCACGGCCTCGCTCTGGCGGTTGATGAGGTTGTAGAGGTTCTGGACGCTCGCGATCGGCGCGACCGCCTGGGCCTCCTTGAGCTGGTCCACGGTGACCTCGGAGAGGCCGATGTGGCGGATCTTGCCCTGGCGCTGGAGTTCGGCGAGCGTCTCGATCTGGTCGGCGATCGGCAGGCTCAGGTCGAGGCGGTGGATCTGGTAGAGGTCGATGGTCTCGACGCCGAGGCGGCGCAGGCTGAGTTCGACCTGCTGGCGGATGTAGCCGGGGTTGCCGACCGCGATCCACTCGCCGGGGGCGGGGCGGGTGTTGCCGCCCTTGGTGGCGATGACGACGCCGTCCGCGTAGGGGCGCAGGGCTTCGGCGATGAGCTGCTCGTTGTCGCCGAGGGCGTAGGCGTCGGCGGTGTCGATGAAGTTCACGCCGAGTTCGACGGCGCGGCGCAGTACCGCGACGGCGCTCGCGCGGTCCTTCGGCGGGGTGAAGATGCCCGGGTCGCCGGAGAGGCGCATCGCGCCGTAGCCGAGCCGGTCGACGCGGAGGTCGCCGCCGATCACGATGTCGCTCATGGGAAATGCCTTTCAAGCTGTGCTTCGGTACGGGTCGGCCGGTCGGGCCGGCCACGTTCGGGTGCAACCGCTCGGCCGGCCGGATTGTTCCCGTCCGGGTGATGTCTCGTGCGCCACGGCGACACGGGGTTTCGCGACTGATGTTCCGATGCACGGGGATGCGAGACTCTTGGGCATGATCAAAGGGTTCAAAGATTTTCTGATGCGCGGCAATGTGGTGGAGCTGGCCGTCGCGGTGGTCATGGGTGCGGCGATGACGGCGCTCGTGGCCTCGTTCAGCGCGGCGTTCCTCAATCCGCTCATCACGCTGGCCACTGGCGGGGCCGAGGTCGGCGGCGAGTTCACGGTGAACGGGGTCGTGTTCCCGTACGGCGTGTTCCTGAACGGCATCCTGGTGTTCTTCTTGACGGCGCTCGCGGTGTACTTCGTGATCGTGATGCCGATGAACAAGCTGCGCGAGCGGTTCGCGCCGGTGGTCGAGGAGGTCGACGAGGTGCACGCCGTGGCGGAGATCGAAGTGCTGCAGGAGATCCGGGATCTGCTGCGGGAGCAGAGCCGGAGGTAGTGCGGTTCGGGTGACGGCCCGTCGGCGCTGCGCGTCGGCGGGCCTCGGCGTTTCCGGGCCGGTACCGGCGGGTAACCGCCGGGTCTGTGCGCACCCGAGGCCCTTGCCTGCGTCGTACCCCCGTGGGACGGTGGGGTGAGCCGACCGATCGTTGGAGGACTGCCGCATGACTACCGAGATCCCGCCCGGGGCCCCGATCTGGGCCGATGCGAACACCCCTGATCTGGCTCGTGACCTGGACTTCTATATGCGCTTGTTCAAGTGGTCGAGCTTCGGCACCGGGGAGGAGTTCGGGCATTACACGGAGTTGTGCCTGGGGTCGACGGTGTCGGTGGCGCGGGCCGTGGGGGGCCTCGCGCCGAACCCGCCGGGTGACCCGGATGCGGTGTCCGCGTGGGGGGTCGCGTTCCATGTGGCGGACTGCTTCGAGGCGGCGGCTTCGGCGGAGAAGCTGGGCGCGCAGATCGTGAGCCATCCGGTGCGGGTGGGCGACGACCTGGTGTACGCGGCGTTGAAGGACCCTGACGGCGGGGCGTTCGGCCTGTTCGAGCCGATGAACGAGCATGTGGGGTTCACGGCGTACGGCGAGCCGGGCGCGGCGGTGTGGTTCGAGTACGTGTACGACGGGGCGCCGGTGGAGGCGATGCAGTTCTACTCGGAGCTGCTGAACTGGTCGGTGAAGACGCCTGGCGAGGACGAGCCGTCGCACGACGCGCCGTACGTCGGGCTGTGGACGCACGGGCATCTGACGGGCGGCGCGGTGGAGTTCGGCGGGGCGCGGATGGCGCTCGGCCCGGAAATGCGGATGAAGCCGCACTGGCTGGTGTGCTTCGGGACCGCTTCGGTGGACCTGACGGCCGCGAAGGCGGTCGACCTGGGCGGGCGGGTGGCGGTGGCGCCCGTGGACGACCCGGGCGGGCGCATGGCGGTGCTGGTGTCGCCCACGGGCGCGCATTTCACGATCATGGAGAGCAAGAAGCTGGACTGACGCCGCAGCGGGAAAGCCCTGCGCGTGTCGGGGGCGCGTGGCACGGTGAGGGGGCCGGTTTCCGCACTTGCGTAAGGAGCATGCCGCCATGACCTCGATCCCGATCGGCGCGCCCATCTGGTCCGATGCCCTGACTTCGGATCTCGCCGCTGACGTCCCGTTCTATGAGCAACTGTTCGGTTGGGCGTCGATGGACGCGGGCGAGGACTTCGGCCACTACACGACCTTCGGCATCCCGGACGGCTCCGCGGGGCCGGGCCGCCCGGTCACGGGCGTCATGCCGTGCCCGCCGGGGATGGAGCCGTCACGGATCTGGAACCTGCAGTTCCGGGTCGCCGACTGCGACGCGGCGACCGAGCAGGCCCGGGGCCTGGGCGGCACGGTCGTGGCGGAGCCGCAGGATGTGGGCGGCATGCTCCGGTTCGCGATGCTGAACGACCCGAACGGCGCCTCGTTCGGCCTGGTCGAGGCGAAGGAGACGGGTACGGGCTTCGGTGCGTGGGGCGAGCCGAACAGCGTCTCGTGGGTCGAGTACCGCGTCGACGGCGTGCCCGCCGAGGCGATGCGGTTCTATGCGGACCTCTTGGGGTGGAACGTGAACACGCCACCGTGGGAGGACGCGTCGAACCCGAAGCCGTACGCGGCGGTGAGCGCGGCGGGCCAGGAGCGCGAGTTCGGCGGCTGCCATGCGGCCGAGGGCTGGGAGCTGGACCTCCCGTCGCAGTGGAACGTGATGGTCGCCGTCGAGGACGCCGACCGGATGTGCGAGCGGGCGGTCGAACTGGGCGGCTCGGTCGCGGCCGAGCCGATGGACGTGCCCGGCCTGCGGATCGCGGGCATCGCGACCCCGACCGGCACGATCGTGGGCATTCAATCGTTCCGGGCCTGGGAGTGACCGGCTGAACGATCGGGCCCGGTAGAGCTCTCGGTGTTCCGGTGGGCTTGCGGTGCTGTGTTGCGGGGG
>NZ_JAPZVR010000028.1 GCF_027622855.1 Glycomyces algeriensis
TTTGTTTGGTGGTGAGAGCGGAAGTGACACACCCGGTCCCATTCCGAACCCGGTCGTTACGGCTTCCAGCGCCGATGGTACTGCACTCGAGAGGGTGTGGGAGAGCAGGACACCGCCAAACATTTACTTAATAGAAAAGGCTCGACGCTTATGCGTCGGGCCTTTTCTTTTTGCCGTTTTCAGGGCTCCACCGTTTTGGTGGGGCCCTTTTGCGTGTCCTTGTTTCGAGTGGGCACGATAGGATTCGGCTGTGGTTGACCTGCCAGTTCGTCGCGTCGGAGTTTTCGGGGGCACTTTCGATCCCCCGCATCTGGGGCACCTTGTGGCCGCGAGTGAGGCGGCGTTCCGCTGCGCGCTCGATGAGGTGGTGTTCGTCCCGACGGGTGATCCGTGGCAGAAGCACCACCTGAGGGTGACCGATGCGGCTGCGCGGTTGGCGATGACGCGGTTGGCGGTCGAGTCCGATCCGTTGTTCCGGGTCAGCACCTGCGACATCGAGCGGGAGGGCGCCACGTACGCAGTGGACACCGTCGCCGATGTGCGCGGGGAGTACGACGGGGAAGTGGAGTTGTTCTTCGTCATCGGTGCCGACTCGCTGGAGAACCTGCACACCTGGCACCGGGTCGAAGAGCTTTGCAAGGCAGTGAAGTTCATCGCGCTGAACCGTCCGGGGCACTCGCGGCGGGAGGTCGACACGTCGTTCGGGGCGCAGGTCGAGTTCATCGACATGCCGGCGGTGGACCTCTCCTCGACGGAATGCCGCCAGCGGGTGCGAGCCGGGCAGCCGATCCGGTACCTGGTGGCCGATGCGGTCGAGGCGTACGTGCGGGAGCACGGGTTGTACCGCGATTGACGGTTGGGACGCTTCGCACAGCGACTGGCGTGAAACAGGGAAGTCGTCGTCGTACCCCACGTGTCAGACTAGAGCTGCGCCGGTGAAGTGCCGGTGGGATTCCCATTGTCAGGAGCGTTCGTGACCGCAAGTGAAACCGCAAAGACGCTGGCCTTCGCCGCAGCCCAGGCGGCTGCCGACAAGAAGGCCTTTGCCATCAACCTTCGGGACGTCACTTCGAAGATCGCCCTCACGGACGTCTTCGTGATCGTTTCGGCCTCGAACGAGCGGCAGGTCCACGCGGTCGTCGACGCGGTCGAGGAGAAGCTCATCAAGGAGCACGACACTCGCCCGCTGCGCCGTGAGGGCAAGGGCGGCGAGCAGTGGGTGCTGCTGGACTACAACGACATCGTGGTGCACGTCTTCCACAAGGAGGCCCGCGACTACTACGGTCTCGACGGCCTCTGGAAGGACTGCCCCGAGATCGAGTTCGTCGATGAGACCGACGCTGAGCGGGCCCGTCGTGCCGCGGCCGCCGAGGGTGACGGCGAGGACGGCGAGTGAACAGGCTGCTGGTCGTCCGCCACGGGCAGACGCGGTGGAACATCGAGGGGCGCATCCAGGGCTCGACCGATATCGACCTGGATGCGACCGGCGTGGACCAGGCGGCCGAGGCCGCTCCTGAACTGGCCGCTTACGAGCCGGTGCGGATCATCTCCTCGGACCTGCGGCGGGCGGTCGACACTGCGCGGCCGATCGCCGACCTGACCGGGATCGAGATCGAGCTGGACAAGCGGCTGCGTGAGCGTGCGTACGGCCCCTGGGAGGGCCTGACGCAGCGCGAGATCGCCGAGCAGTTCCCGGAGGAGCACCGGCGTTGGCGCGCTCAGGAGCCGCTGCAGCACCCTGAGATCGAGACGTGGGGCGACCTGCACCGCCGGACCGGCGAAGCCGTGCGGGACATCGTCGAGTCGGAGGTCGAGGGGACCGCGATCGTGGTCTGTCACGGCGGTTCGGCCCGGCAGATCGTCGGCGGTGTGCTGGGGTTCGACGAGGCGTCGGCGAGCAGTCTTTCGGGCATGGACAACGCGCACTGGGCCGAGCTGCGGCGGATGCGGTCGGGCAAGTGGCGCCTGTTCGGGTACAACCTGGGCGTTCCGGCGCCGCACACGATCGGGCAGGGCCTGCTCGCGAAAGGCCAGCAAGCGGCCCGTTGACGACGGTCCAGGACCCCTCGAAACCTGGACTGTCCTCGCTTTGCCGTCGTAGGCTTCGACCAAGGTGCAACCGCGCCGGGCTCGGAGGCGTCAAACCGGCATGAATACGCAGACTTCGCGCGTTCGACGGATCGCGGGCCTGACCGGTCCGCTCGTCGGCGTGCTCATGATGGCCGTGCTCGCCGCGTGCGGTTCGGGCGGCGGCGGTTCCGACGGCGAGACGTCGACGCCCGTGACCTCGGCCGAACCGACCAGCGCCCCCGAAACCACCGAGGAGAGCACCGTGCCCGAGGAGACCACCCCGTACCTGGACCCGTCGCTCGGCGACTCGTCCAAGCCCGGATCGTCGATGACGATCAGCGGCACGATCGAGGCCGGCGTCGAATCCGGTTGCCTGGTGCTCGAGTTCGAGGGGACCGTGTACGGCATCTTCGGGAACTTCGACGCGTCGGTCGTGTACGCGGGCGCCACGGTCACGCTGCAGGGCAATGTCGACGACGGCATGATGTCGACATGCCAGCAGGGCACCCCTTTCGTGGTGGAGGATGCCCGACCTTCGGATTAGGTACTGTGGCGGCGTGACCGTCGTCGTCGTTACCGATTCCACTTCGGCTTTGCCTGAGCCGCTGCGCACTGCGCGCGGCGGTTTGACGGTGCTCGGGATACCGGTGCTGATCGACGGCGTCGAGTACCGCGAGGGCGAGGACATCGGCGGCGAGGTGATCGTGCGGGCGATCCGGGAGGGCCGCGAGGTGACCACTTCGGGGCTGCCGCCGGAGGAGCTGCGGGCGACGTACACGCGGCTGCTCGACGAGGGCGCGAGCGGGATCGTCTCTGTGCATCTGTCCGGGCGGCTGTCGGGGACTGTGGCCGCGGCGGAGGCCGCGGCGGCCGGGTTCGGCGGCCGGGTCGCGGTGGTCGACTCGCTCGGTGCGGGCATGGGGGTCGGCTATCCGGCGCTCGCCGCGCTCGACGCCGCGGAACAGGGCGCCGAGCTGCTGATCGCCGCCGCTGCGGCGCAGACGGCGATCGGGCGGACCTCGACTTACTTTTACCTGGACACATTGGAGTACCTGCGGCGCGGCGGCCGGATCAGTGCGGCGCGGGCGATCGTGGGGACGGCGCTGTCGGTGAAGCCGATCCTGGGTGTCGAGGACGGGCGCATCGACGTGGTGGAGAAGGTGCGCACGCCGACGCGCGGGCTCCAGCGGTTGGCGGCGCTCGCGGTGGCCGACGCGGGTGAGGCCGAGGTCGAGATGACGGTGCACCACTTGGCTGCGGAGCGCCGGGCCGAGGCTTTGGCGGGCTGGCTGGGTGAGCGGTTCGAGGGCCGGCTGCGGCGGATCGACGTGACGGAAGTCGGTGCGGCCGTGGGTGCTCACTGCGGGCCGGGCCTGGTGGGCGTGATTACTAGGCGCCTTCCCTGACGGGTAGCTCAATTCGCAGAGCAGCCGACTGTTAATCGGCAGGTTTTTGAATCGAGCGGCTGGTCTCATGCTTTCGGGGATCGGGATCGGGATCGGGATCGGGATCGGGATCGGGATCGGGATCGGGATCGGGATCGGGATCGGGATCGGGATCGGGATCGATCTTCGAGGTTGAGGGTGTCGGCCGCGGGCGCGGCACGCGAGCCGTGCTCGCGTTTGGGTGTAGGGCATGCCCCTTCCCACCCGCATCCACCTCCGACCAACCGGTTAAAAGAGACGACTCTCCCACAGGGGTCCGACAATTCGTTGAAGCGTTGGTGTCGGCATTATGGCTTGTGGATGGGGCTGCGTCCACACTTGTTGGGGTTATCCACAGGGTCGGTTCGGGTTATCCACAGGGCGAAAAGTCTGCAGTCACGACCGTATCCTTCGCTCGTTGAGCCGGGTATGGAACGCGAACTGCCACCTGATTCCGCCGCTCTCGCCGCGAGGCTCCGGATGCGGCTCAAAGACTCCGCGGATGAGCCGGGCGTCTGCAAGGAGACCGTCGACGCCGGGTCCGGGGAAGCCGAACCGGAGCCTGTCATCGAACCGCCGCCGGGGCGGCGCTTCGAACAGCGGCTCGAGCGGCTCCAGAATCGCCTCGGCCTCTCGCACCTCAACCGCTGGGTCCTGGTGACCGTCGCGCTGCTGGTCGCCGTCGTTGGGCTCGCGGTGACCCTCTTGTCATGGCCCGATGCCGAACCCGCCGCAACGGCGCCTGCCGTACCGGTCGAGGCGAGTGCGGCCGAACCGGAGACGATCATCGTCTCGGTCGCCGGGGCGGTCAACGAACCCGGGATCGTGGAGTTGGAGGCCGGGGCGCGGGTCGCCGATGCCATCGAGGCGGCGGGGGGTCTCGCCGAAGGCGCGGATCCTGGGTTCCTCAACCTTGCCCGGGTCGTTGCCGATGGTGATCTCGTTGCGGTTCCCGATGCGGGCGCTTCGGGGGCCGCCGCTCCGGTGCCCGGCGGCGGTGCGGGTGGCGCTAGCGGCGGCGGGCTCGTGAACATCAACGTCGCCGGCGTCGCGGAACTGGACGCGCTCAACGGCATCGGCCCGGTCCTCGCCGAGCGGATCATCGAGTACCGCGAGACCAACGGGAGTTTCCAGTCGCTCGACGAGTTGTCCGAGGTCTCGGGGATTGGCGCTGCGCTGCTTGAGCAACTGCGTGACCAGGTGACGCTTTGAGGTGGCCTTTCGGGTTGTGGGCAGGCCGGTGGAGGGCTCGGTCGGGGCTTCGCGGCGGCGCAGCGGGTTCTACGGGGGAGGGCTGCGTTGAGCTATGAGTTCGCCCTTCGGCCCGCGCCTTCGGAGGTGGTGCGGCGGGACTGGCGGCTGCCGCTCGTCGCGGCCGGCGTGTGGGCGGCGGCGCTGGCGGGCCTGTACGGGACCGTCGCCAGTGGGATCGTCATCGCGGCCGGTTGCTTGGTCCTGGTCGTATTGGGGCGCAGATGGAAGCGCGGATTCCCAGCGGCTGTCGCCACGGTTGCGTTCGGCGGGTTGTTGAGCGCGGGTGTCACTACGGTGCATGTCGCCGTGCGGGACCACGCCGGGCTTGCGGCACTGACCGGCTCTGAAGCGCACGGTGTGGCCGAGCTGGTGCTGCATACCGCGCCGAAGCCGTCGACTCGCCGCCCGGAGCTCGTCACCGCGACCGCGCGTCTGCGATCGTTCGACGCTGATGGTGTTGTGCTTGAGGGTCATTGGCAGGTGCTGCTGGTCGCCAGTGGCGAGGAGTGGCTGGAGGTGAATGCGGGTCAGCGGCTAACCGTTCCGGCCGTGCTTCGCGAACCCGATGCGGGCCGGTTGACTGCTGCGATCGTCAGTGCACGTGGGCCTCCGGAAACGGTTGGGGCGCTGTCGTTTCCGCACCGGATCGCGGCCCATGTCCGGGAGCGCTTGGCGATCGCGGTCGGAGCGGTGCCGCAACCGGAAGCGGGACTGATCCCAGCGCTCGCGGTCGGGGACACCTCCATGATGGATCCGGAACTGGCGGCCGATTTCAGGACGACCGGGCTGGTGCACCTTGTCGTCGTCTCTGGCTATCACTTGAGTCTGGTGGTCGGGGCGGTCCTGGCGGTGGCGCTGGCGTGCCGGGCCGGTCCGCGGGGGCGGGTCGCTGCGGGGTCGGTCGCGATCGCGGCGATTGTGGTGGTGGCCGGGCCGCAGCCGAGTGTGCTGCGGGCCGCGGTGATGGCGGGAATGACGCTGCTGGCGCTCGCTGCGGGCAGACCTCGGGCGGCGATGCCCGGGTTGGCGACGGCGGTGCTTGTGGTGGTTCTGGCCGATCCGGATATGGCGGCACAGGCTGGGTTCGCGCTGTCGGTGGCAGCGTGTGTCGGGCTCCTCTTCCTGGCGTTCCGCTGGGCGCGGCCGCTCGAGCACCGCGGTTGGCCGCAGCCGGTGGCGCTGGCGGTGACGATTCCGCTGGCGACGCAGGTTGCCGTGACGCCGTTGCTGATCGGGCTCGGGAGCGGGGTGAGCCTGGTGTCGGTTCCGGTGAACGTGCTGGCGGCGTTGGTGGCCGCGCCGGTGGTCGTACTTTCGGTGGGTGCTGCGGCGGTGGCGGCCGTGTGGCTCCCGGCGGGCGCTTTCGCGGCGCAGTTGGCGGCCGTGCCGGCCCGGTGGCTGATCTGGCTGGCGCGCAACGGGGCGGAGATCCCCGGTGCGCTGGTGCCGGTCCCGGGAGGAGTGTGGTGGGGACTGGGCTCGGCCGCGGCGATGGCGGTGTTGGTGCTGCTGCTGCAGATGCGCCGGGTGCGGGTGCCGGTACTGGCGGTGCTCGTGGCGGCGGGCCTGGGGACGGTCCCGGCGTGCCTGATGACCGGCGGCCCGCCTTCGGGATGGGTCGTGACCATGTGCGATGTGGGCCAGGGAGATGCGCTCGTGCTGCCTGCGGGGGACGCGGTGGTGGTGGTCGATGTGGGGCCGGAGCCCGCGGCGGTGGACGCGTGCCTGGACGAGTTGGAGGTGGACCGGATCGCGCTGCTCGTGTTGTCGCACTTCCATATCGACCATACGGCCGGGATCGCCGGGGCGATGGAGGGCCGTGCGGTCGACGCGATCCTCGCGCCGCCGCCCGGCGAGGCGCAGTACGGGTACGAGCTGGTGGAGGAGCGGGCCGGCGCGGTGCCCGTGCTGGAGGCGGTGCCGGGGGAGGTGTTCGAGTTCGGGGCGACGCGGCTGGAGGTGCTGGGGCCGCCGGCGGAGCCGCTGAGCGGCACGCGGTCGGACCCGAACAACAACTCGGTGGCGGTGCGGGCGGAGGTGGCCGGGACGAGCGTGCTGCTGACCGGCGATGTCGAGCTGGAAGGACAGCGCGCGCTGCTCTCCGGTGGAGCGGCGCTCGGGGTGGACGTGTTGAAGGTGCCGCACCACGGGTCCTCGTTCCAGGTGCGGGAGTTCCTGGAGGCGGCCGACCCGGCGGTGGCGCTGGTCGGGGTCGGGGCAGGCAACGAGTACGGCCACCCGGACCCGGGGCCGCTGGGAGTGCTCGAGGAGGGCGGGGCACTGGTGTTCCGCACGGATGAGGCTGGACGGATCACGGTGGTGCGCAATGGCAATGTGTTCGAGGTGACGACGGTGAACTGAGGCCGCGGTGAAGATCTGGAGGGCGGAGGGAGCGAGCGCTCGGCGAAGTTCGGGTGTGTCGTTCGTCCAGCGGGTGATGGTTCTCCTGGGCTGGTTAAGAAAAGTCGCCTTTCGGGTGAAAGCGGGGAGCGGATGCACTGTCGCGGTCCGGCATGGTCGGGCAGTGAAGTGGGGTTGCGCGGGAGACGATGGCCCGGTCGAAACCCCGGGGTTCACGGGCGGCATGGGAGGATGGTGCGGTGGCTGCACTCGAACCCATCCGCCTGATCCAGGGCGACGACGAATTCCTCGCCGAGCGGGCCGCCGCCGACTTCGTGAAGGCGGTGCGCGCCGAGCTCCCCGAAGGGGAGACCGCGCCCGCCGTCAACCGCATCAGCGGCGGCGACCTCACCGCGGGCGCCTTCGCCGAGCTGACCAGTCCGACCCTGTTCGGCGGCGCGGTCGTCGGCATCATCGAGTCCGGCCAGGACATCGACAAGGACCTCGCCGCCGCAGTGCTCGCGTTCGCCAAGCAGCCGGCCCCGGACATCTACCTCGCGGTGTGCCACAACGGCGGGAACAAGGGCAAGGGCCTTGCCGAAGGGCTGAAGAAGCTCAACGTCGAGGTCGTGCGCGTCTCCAAGATCAAGCGCCTGCCCGACCGGGTGGCCTTCGTGCGCGGGGAGCTGCGCGACGCGGGCGCCTCGCCGCGGTCCGCCTCGGCGGAGATCGCGGACACCATCATCCAGGCGGTCGGCTCCGACCTGCGCGAGCTCGCCTCGGCGTGCGCGCAGCTCGTGGCCGACACCGACGGCAAGATCACGCAGGAGAGCGTCGCCCAGTACTACTCCGGGCGCGCCGAGGTCTCGGGCTTCACCGTCGCCGACGCGACGATCGCCGGGGACGCGGCCGAGGCGCTCGGTGCGCTGCGCTGGGCCATGCAGGTCGGGGTCGACGCGGTGCCGATCGCCGACGCGCTGGCGATGGCCGTGCGCAACCTCTCGCGAGTGGCCGCCGAGCGCGGCGGGGCGGCGCAGCTGGCCGGCCAGCTCGGCATGGCGCCGTGGCAGATCGAGAAGGCGCGCAAGCAGGCCCGGAACTGGACGGCGGACGCCCTCGCCGAGGCGATGCGGGTGTGCGCGCGCTTGAACGGCGAGGTCAAGGGCGGGGCCGACGACCGGGGGTGGGCGCTCGAGCACGCGATCCTGGAGATCACCCGTCTGAGCGCCGCAGGGAAGGCCAGTCGTGTCTGAGTACCGTCACGGACGAGTGTCCCGGCCGCGCCGGCCCTGGTATGCGCGGGTGCTGCACCTCAAGCACCTGTACCTGTCGAACGTCTGGTGCGTAGTGCTCTTCGAGGGCTCGATCGCGCTGGCGGTGCTGATGGCGCTGACCGAGCTGGTGTCGTGGTGGGTCGTCCTGCTGCTGCCGCTGGCGGTGGCGGGCATGGTGAAGCTCAACGACCTCATCGCGGGGACGCTCGAGCGCCACGGCTGAGATCACGCAAGGCTGAGATCCTCACGGCCGAGCGGAGCTCGAGCATGGTTGAAGTGGATCGCTGAACTGGATCGCTGAACTGGATCGTTGAACCGGATCGCTGAGCGGGATCGTCGGGCGAGGTCGTGGAGCGGGGTCGCCGAAGGTCGGGCACGCCGACCGTTCGCGGGGCCTGGTGGGTTGGGCCCCCGGTTTTCAATGATGCCGGAAGGGTGTGACAGGACCCTGAGGTGCCTGGTGTTCGAGACGTGACAGCGTCCAGAAATGCCGAAGGCCCAGGGGGCGTGCCCCTGGGCCTTGCGAAGCTTTGTCGCTGCTCGTTCGCTCGCTTAGGCGGCGGCGGAGAGCTTGTTGAAGGACGCGGCCAGCTTGGACTTGCGCTGGGCGGCCTGGTTCTTGTGGATGACACCCTTGGTGGCAGCCTTGTCCAGCTCGCGGCTGGCGGCGCGCAGGTGGGTCTCAGCGGCGGCGACGTCGCCGGTGGCAGACGCCTCACGGAACTTCCGGACGGACGTCTTCAGCGACGACTTCACTGCCTTGTTGCGCATCCGGCGCTTCTCGTTCGTCAGAATGCGCTTTTCTTTGGACTTGATGTTCGCCACGCGTGAAGCCTCAGTTTCGTGATTGCTTGGTTCCTTAATTGATCGCGTCAGAGGCAGAGGGCACTCCGAGCGCCTGTCAACGTTACCAGGAGCCGAGCATCGCACACGCCCTGGGAGCATGACCGCGGACCAGATTACACGAGGTCGAAGGCATGGCCTGAATCCCGGTGCCCGGCTGTTACCCGCGATACCCGGAGGCCGGGCGCGCGGTCTTTCGCGCATGCGGCCGCAGCGTTCCCGGCGGTGCTCAGACCGCGGCGCCGCGGGCTCGCAGCGCGGGGAGGACCACCTCGTCGACGATGCTCTCCACCGTCTCGGCGGGCACCGCGCCGTAGATGATGAACTCGTTGCGCACCAAGTCGATCGGGAGCCGGCGCAGGCGCTCGGTGAGGTGCCCCCACTCGAGCTCGCCGCGTGCGACCGCGCGTGTCCACACGGCCTTCTCCAGCAGGGTGGTCAGCTCGCTCACGAGCGTGGAGACCAGGATCTGGCGGGCTTCGGGGTCGGCGCTGACGTCGGCGAGCATGCCGAGCATCGCGGTCTGGCCGATCATGCGCATGCGCCGGTGCGCCAGCGTGACCAACGCAACGGTGTCGCCGCGCAGGGACCCGGTGTCGGGCACCGTCTCGGCCTCGGGAAGCCGGCTCGCGACGCACGCGATCAGGATCTCCACCTTGCTCGACCAGCGCCGATACACGACCGGCTTGCTGGTCCCGGCCCGTCTCGCGACGCCTTCCATCGTGAATCCCGCGTAGCCGGCCACGCGGAACTCCTCGAACGCGGCCTCGAGGATCGCCTGCTCAAGCTCCTCGCCACGACGTCTGGACGTCACCTTGCGCTCCAACCCGACCTCCTCTAGATACTCGCCGTTTCTTATGTTAGCTTGAGGCTATCAAGATACGGACCGTATCTTGCGGATGAATGGAAACCATCATGGAAGCCACCCCCAAGCCCACGCCGATCGGCCGGGTGATCGCGATCAGCGCCGGCCTCGCACTCATCGTCGGCGTCCTCACCCTCGCCTTCGCCTGGCCCTCGGCGGGCATGGGACCCAACGAGGTCCCCATCGCCGTCATCGGCCCCGACCAGGCCGCCGACCAGGTCCAGGCCCAGCTCGACGAGGCTCAGCCCGACGGCTTCGACGTCACCGCCGTCGCCGACCCGGCCGAAGCAGAGGCCCTCATCAAGAACCGCGAGGTCTACGCCGCCCTCGCGGTCACCCCCGAATCCGTGGACCTCTTCACCGCCTCGGCCGCCTCTCCCACGGTGACCCGCCTCATCACGGGCATCGCCGAGCAGATGGCCGCGCACCTGGGCGAGGCCTCCGGCCAGCAGGTCGAGGTCACCACCCATGACCTGGTGCCGCTGCCCGCCGACGACCCGAACGGCGCCGGCCTCGCCGCCTCGGCCTTCCCGATGGCCATGGGCGGCATCGTGATCGCCGCGCTCATCTCGTTCAACGTGCGCGGCTCGGGCCGTCAGGCCGCCGCCGCGGTCCTCGCGCCGCTCGCGGTGGGCGCGGGCGTCGCCGCGATCCTGATGTACGTGCTCGAATCCGTCGACGGCGACTACACGGCCATCGCGGGGGCGCTGGCGCTCACGATGGCGGCGACCGCGTGGGGCCTCCTCGGCCTGGCGAAGCTCCTGGGCCGGGCCGGGTTCGTGCTGGGCGCGGTCATCGTGATGCTCGTGGGCAACCCGCTGTCGGGCATGACCGGCGCGCCGGAGCTGCTGCCCGCGCCGTGGGGCGCGTTCGGCCAGTTCCTGTCGCCGGGCGCCGGCGGCACGCTGGTGCGCTCGACGGCCTACTTCGACGGCAACGGCGGCGAGGCCGCGGTCTGGACGCTCGCCGTGTGGATCGTCGTCGGTGTGCTGCTCTTCACCATCGGAGCCGTGAGAACCAGAGCCAAGAGCATGAGCGTGGAGACGACCGAGCCCGCCAAGGCCGCGGTGTAGCGGAGCAGGTTCCGGAGCGATCGGCGGCTTCGGCCCGCGACAGCGCGGGTCGGGGCCGCCGCACGTGTCTCAGGGCAGGAGGTGGCTAATAGGGCGGCGATTCGGAGCCGCCCCCGGTTTCGATAATGGCGGGCGGGTGTGACATTTCGGGGGTGTCGGCCCGTGCAGCGGCGGGTCGGGGCCCGTGCGGCGGCGGGTCGGGGCCCGCGCGGCGGTGGTTCAGGGCCTTCGCCGCCGCCCGGTGGGTGAGCGGGAGCCTTTTCTCCCTGGGTGGGCGGGGGTTCCCGGGAGGGTAAGGCAGAATTGGCTAGCCACCCCGCTCGAGCCAGATCACGGCTCGCCAGCGTCGCCGATAAGGAAGGCCACCGTGACCAACGCGCCAGGCTCGACCGCTCCGGAGTCGATCCGGAACTTCTGCATCATCGCGCACATCGACCACGGCAAGTCCACGCTGGCCGACCGCATGCTGCAGATCACCGAGGTCGTCGACGCCCGCCAGATGCGCGCGCAGTACCTCGACCGGATGGACATCGAGCGGGAACGCGGCATCACCGTGAAGTCCCAGGCCGTCCGCATGCCCTGGACCGCCCGCTCCGGCGAGGCCGAGGGCCAGGGCTTCGTGCTCAACATGATCGACACCCCCGGGCACGTCGACTTCACCTACGAGGTCTCCCGGTCGCTCGCGGCCTGCGAGGGCGCGATCCTCCTCGTGGACGCCGCGCAGGGCATCGAGGCGCAGACACTCGCGAACCTCTACCTGGCGATGAGCAACGACCTCACGATCATCCCGGTGCTCAACAAGATCGACCTCCCCTCGGCCGACCCCGACCGGTACGCCGAGGAACTCGCCCACCTCATCGGCTGCGAGCCCGAGGACGTCTTCCGCGTCTCCGGCAAGACCGGCGCCGGCGTGGCCGAGCTGCTGGACGAGGTCGTCAGGCAGATCCCGGCGCCCACCGGCGACGCCGACGCGCCGCCCCGCGCGATGATCTTCGACTCCGTCTACGACGTCTACCGCGGCGTGATCACCTACATCCGCGTGATCGACGGCAAGCTCAGCGCCCGCGACAAGATCCGCATGATGTCGACCCGCGCCGACCACGAGCTCCTCGAGATCGGCGTCATCAGCCCCGAACCGGTGGTCTCCAAAGCCCTGGGCGTCGGCGAGGTCGGGTACCTCATCACGGGTGTGAAGGACGTCCGCCAGTCCAAAGTGGGCGACACCGTCACCCTCGACAGGCGCCCGGCGACCGAGGCGCTGGCCGGGTACACCGAGGCCAAGCCGATGGTCTACTCCGGGCTCTACCCGATCGACGGCTCCGACTACGGCAACCTCCGCGAGGCCCTCGACAAGCTGCAGCTCAACGACGCCGCGCTCCAGTACGAGCCCGAGACGTCGGCCGCGCTCGGCTTCGGCTTCCGCGTCGGCTTCCTCGGCCTGCTGCACCTGGAGATCATCCAGGAGCGGCTCGAGCGCGAGTTCAACCTCGACCTGATCTCGACCGCGCCCAACGTGGTCTACCAGGTCGTGAAGGAGGACGGCGAGGAGGTCGAGGTCACCAACCCGTCCGAGTTCCCCGAGGGCAAGATCCACTCGATCACCGAGCCGATCGCCAAGGCCACCATCCTGGCCCCGAAGGAGTACATCGGGACCGTGATGGAGCTGTGCCAGACCAAGCGCGGCGTCCAGACCGGCATGGACTACCTCTCGACCGACCGGGTCGAGATCCGGTACACGCTGCCGCTGGCCGAGATCGTCTTCGACTTCTTCGACCAGCTCAAGTCGCGCACCAAGGGCTACGCCTCCCTCGACTACGACATCGACGGCTCTCAGGAGTCCGACCTGGTCAAGGTCGACATCCTGCTCCAGGGCGAGCGCGTGGACGCCTTCGCGGCGATCGTGCACAAGGACCAGGCCTACGCGTACGGGGTGCGCCTCTCCGAGCGGCTCAAGAAGCTCATCCCGCGCCAGCAGTTCGAGGTGCCGATCCAGGCCGCGATCGGCTCGCGCATCATCGCCCGCGAGACCATCCGCGCCCTGCGCAAGGACGTGCTCGCCAAGTGCTACGGCGGCGACATCTCCCGCAAGCGCAAGCTCCTCGAGAAGCAGAAGGAGGGCAAGAAGCGGATGAAGAACATCGGCCGCGTCGAGGTCCCCCAGGAGGCGTTCATCGCCGCACTGCGGACCGACGAGGACTAGACGAGAACGGCAAAAGGGGCGGGGCCATCATGGCTCCGCCCCTTTTCTTGTTGTGCTGCTTTGAAACTCTATTGCTTTACATCTCCGGCGGGTAGCCGTTCGGGTGGGTCTGCGTCTGCGACGGCGGCGGGGGCTGCGGCGGGTAGCCGTGCGGCGGGCCCTGGTGCGGCGGCTTCGGCAGGTTGCCCGGCCGCGACTTCAGGTACTGCTCGACCTCAGGCTGCATGACGAGGTAGAACGCCGCGCCGATGGCGGCGAGCTTCCCGAGGGCCAGCAGCGCGCCGAGCGCCGCGTACCAGCCCAGGACCCAGCCGCCGAGGAAACCGCCGAGCGAGAAGAGCGCCAGGATGCCCAGCCCGATGTACAGCGGCGTGCGCGGGTCGGTGGCGCCGAACACGCCGAGCTTGTCCTTGGTGATGAAGTAGGCGACCGCGACCGCCAGTGCGCCGATGACCATGCCGAAGACGGCGCCGCCGACGATGAACCCGGTGCCGTACCACCAAGGCGCGGTGGCAGAAGCGATGAGCGAGAACAGGAACAGCAGCACCGTCGCCGCGGCGTAGAGCCACAGCAATTGGGTCAGCTGATTGACCTTCTTCGGGCGGGAAGGGTTTTCCTTGATGCCCCATTCGGAGGCGAAGTCGCCCTGCCCCTGGGGCGCGCCGCCGTACTGGGGCGGCGGTCCGGCGGGGCCCCCACCTGGGGCGGCGCCGTACGGATTCGATTCGGGCGGTTGCGGCGGATAGGTCATGGTCGCTGCTCCGGGCAAAGAGAAGGGCGTGCTTTCACTGCTCACTGTAGCCTTTCCCCGCTCGTTCCGGGGGACGGAGTTTTCGCGCAATTCAGTGGGGGATATGGCAATACCGTGCAATTTCGAACGCCATTCGAAAGAACCCGAATCGATCACGGTGGCGCGAAAGGGCGGCCCCGGGATCGCCGGGACCGCCCTGCTCGGGACAGCGCTAGTTCAGGTAATCGTCGGCGTTCTCGTCCGAGCCGGCGAACGGGCTGGTGTTCGTCGACATGGTGGCGACGTCCACCGGGCGGTCGTAGGTCTGGTGGAGGGCCCGCTCGCGGTCGGCGATCGTGTAGGACCGGCGCGTGTACACGGGCGCGTCCGGCACCGTGACCTGCGGGACGACCTTGAAGTCCACGTCCATCTGGTCGGGGGTGATCACCGTTTCGACGTAGCCGCGCTGGGCGTTGCGGAACTTGATGTGCGGGTTGATCTTCAGCGCCGCGTTGTCCTCGGGCACCGAGTCGACGCCGTTGCCGCCCGAGGTGATCGAGGTGGCCACCAGCTCGACGCCGACCGACTCGCCGTCGATGTCGGGGAAGCCGGTCTTGATCTCGCCGGCCCAGTGGGTGTGCACGTCGCCGGTGAGCACGACCGGGTTGCGGACCCCGGCCTCGACCCAGCCGTCGATGAGGCGCTGGCGCGAGGCCGCGTACCCGTCCCAGCCGTCCATGCTGGTGCGCAGGACGTCGGCGGCGGCGGTGTTGTCGCGCTGCGTGAAGAACACCTGCTGGCCCAGGATGTCCCAGCGGGCGCGCGAGGCGTGGAAGCCGTCGATGAGCCACTCCTCCTGCGCCTCACCGGTGATGGTGCGGGACTCGTCCCAGGCGTCCGCGCAGTTGCTCTGGGTGCCGTCGCCGCAGGCCTGGTCGTCGCGGTACTGGCGGGTGTCCATCATGTGGAAGTTCGCGAGGCGGCCCCAGCGGACGCGCCGGTACAGCTGCATGTCGATGCCCTCGGGGACCGAGCTGCGGCGCAGGGGCATGTTCTCCCAGTACGCCTGGAACGCGGCGGCCCGCCGGGCGAGGAAGTCCGCCGGGGCCGGCGTGTCCGAGCCGGCCTCGGGGAACTCGTCCGCCCAGTTGTTCTCGGTCTCGTGGTCGTCCCAGACGACCAGCCACGGCGCGGCCGCGTGGGCGAGCTGCAGGTCCGGGTCGGCCTTGTACTGGGCGTGGCGCTGGCGGTAGGTCGCGAGCGAGACCGTCTCGGGCCCTTCGTGGTCGCGCACGTTCCCGTCGGGGGAGTTGTACACCTTGGCCTTGTACTCGTACTGGTAGTCGCCCAGGTGGAGGATGAGGTCGGGGCGGGACTCGGCCATGTGGCGGTAGGCGGTGAAGTAGCCGTGCTCGTACTGGGAGCAGGAGGCGAAGGCCATGCGCAGCTCGTCGGGCATCGAGTTGCGAGGCGGGGCGGTGACGGTGCGGCCGATCGGCGAGATCCACTTGCCGGTCTTGAACCGGTAGTAGTACTCGTGGCCGGCGCGCAGGCCCTCGACCTCGATGTGGACGCTGTGGCCGATCTCGGCGGCGGTCTGGACCTCGCCGTGGGCGACGCGGTGGCGGAAGCGCTCGTCGCGGGCGACCTCCCACTTGACGTCGAAGGCCGCGTTCGGCATGCCGCCCATGCCGTCTTCGGCGAGCGGGTCGACGGCCAGGCGGGTCCAGAGGACCACGCCGCCGGGCTCCGGGTCGCCGGAGGCGACGCCGAGGGTGAACGGGTCGGTGGCGAGCGTGGGGTGCGTGTTCGATTGTGCCCAACCGGTGGCCGGGACCGCTGCGGCGGCACCGGCGGCGGAGGAGGCGAGCAGGATTCGGCGCGACAGGCGCATATGGACCTCGCTTCGGGGGAGTTGCGCGGGTTTGTGACCCGTACAGCCCAACAAGTGAGCGTGGATGCGCCAAGGATTCTGATGGTCGCGCCGGTGAACCGGTGCCGAACACTACCGCGAAACGGGTCCGCCTATTCGGGAGCGGCGAAAGTGACGAGCACGGCCGTGGAGTCGGCGACTTCGACGACCTGTGCCTCGCCGTCGGCATCGCCGTCAACCTCGGCGGCCGGCTCGGACCACTCCTCTTCGCCTGCGGTCCAGACCATCCCGTTGAAGGAAACCGTGGCGATGTGGTGGTCGTAGGCCCTCGCGACGGCCCATGCGGCCCGGTTCCAGCCCTCGGCGGCGCCGCCGGTCTCGATGACCAGCCGGGTTTCCTCCACATCGGACACCGACGTGCCCCAGTGGTACTCGTACGCCTCGGCGAGCGCGGCCGGGTCGGCCGCCTTCTCATCGGCGCTCCCGGAGACGCACACCAGCCCGGCCTCCTCGCCGCCGGCGAACGCGTCCGCGATCACCTCGGCGTCGCTCTCCCACTGCTCGTACAGCTCCGGGTAAGCGCTGATCTGCACGGCCTGGGCCGCCTCGGCGAGCCGCATGTCCTGCCAGCCGTCGGTGCGCTGGAGCTTCTCGTAGAACTTGAACGAGGCGTACACCGGGTCCATGAGCTCCTCCTCGGAGCCCCAGCCCATGCTCGGGCGCTGCTGGAACAGCCCCAGCGAGTCGTCGTGCCCGTAATCGACGTTGATGAGCTCGGACTCCTGCATGGCCGTGGTGATCGCCACGGCCACGGCGTGCTCGTCCATGCCGTCGCGCATCCCGACCGCCGCGATCGTGGCCGCGTTCGACGCCTGCTCGGCGCTGAGGTGCACCTCGGAGGCGCTGCCCACGTAGCAGCCGGTCTTGCTGGGGCGCAAGGCGTCCCGGGCGTCCTCGGTGCAGGCGGTGAGGGCCGCGAGGAGGAACAGGGAGGTCAGAGCGGGGAGCGCGCGCAACATTGACTCCGATCAGGTCGGTCGGCGGCTGATCAGCCTACCCAAGAAGAGGGACGCTTCTCAATGAACGAACGGATGCCTTCCCGGCCCTCTTCGGAGAAGAAGTACTCGGCCGTCACGGCAGCCGCCTTGCGCAACTCCCCGCGCAGATCCGGTGTGGCGGTGAGCACTTTGATCCCGGCCTGCGCCGAAGGACCGCCCAGTTTGAGACGCCTGACCAGGTCGGCGGTGACCTCGTCGAGATGCTCCTCATAGACCGCGGCCGAGACCAGGCCCCACGCCTCGGCGTCCTCGGCGGTGAAGACGTCCGCGTCCCCCTCGACGACGAGCCCGCCGCCGACGAGGAACAGCTCCCGCATCCGCGCCGGTGTGATCCTGCGCGCCACCACGGGGCCGATCACGGCCGGGACGACCCCGAGCCGGACCTCGCTGAACGCCATCTCGGCCTCGAAGTGCGCCACCGTGAAGTCCGCGGCCGCGATGAGCCCGAGCCCGCCGCCGCGCGCGGCCCCGCGCACGACCGCGACCACCGGCTTCGGGGCCTCCGCGATGTCCGCCAGCGCCTCGGCCAGGTGCGCGGCCGGGAGGGCCGCGAGGCTGTGGGCCGCAGCGGACTCCTTGAGGTCGGCGCCGGCGCAGAACACCGGGCCGGCGTGGTCGATCACGACCACCCGCACGTCGCGGTCGGCGACGGCGCGGGCGAGCGCGGTGCGCAGCTCGGCGATGAGCTGGATCGAGAGGGCGTTGCGCCGTTCGGGCGCGTTGAGGGTAATGGTCGCCACTGCCTCTTGGGCGCGGTAGGCGATCGGTGCGTCATTGCGTTCCACGCCAGTACCGTAGTGGGCGTGCCCACCGTTTCGCCAGTAGCCGACCCGAATTCGCCCGCCGCGTCCATTGCGGCGGCCGCCGCCGACCCCGCGGTCGGGGAGGCCGGGTTCGGGTTCTACGTGCACGTGCCGTTCTGCGTCTCCCGGTGCGGCTACTGCGACTTCAACACGTACACGGCCGCTGAACTGGGCGCCGGGGTCTCGCGGGACACCTATGCGTCGATCGTTCGCGCTGAGATCCGCGACGCCGCGGTGCGGTTCGGGGAGCGCAGCGGAGCGAACGATGGGCACAGCGTCAAGCGCCCCAAGGTGGACACCGTGTTCTTCGGCGGCGGCACGCCCACGCTGCTCTCGGCCGCCGACCTCGCCTCGATCCTCGCCGAGATCGACGACGCGTTCGGCCTCGCTCCCGGCTACGAGGCCACCACCGAGGCCAACCCCGAGTCCGTGGACGCCGACTACCTCGCCGAGCTCCACGACGGCGGCTTCACCCGCCTCTCGGTCGGCATGCAGTCCACGGCCTCCCACGTGCTCAAGATCCTCGACCGCGAGCACTCGCCGCAGAAGGCCCTCAACGCCGTCGAGTACGCCCACAAGGCCGGGTTCGAGCACGTGAGCCTCGACCTGATCTACGGCACGCCCGGCGAGACCGCCGCCGACTTCGCCGCGAGCCTCCACGCGGCCGTTGACGCCGGAGTCGACCACGTCTCGGCGTACGCGCTCATCGTCGAGGACGGGACCGCGCTGGCCCGCCGCATCCGCTCCGGCCAGGTGCCGCAGCCCTCCGACGACGTGGCCGCCGACCGCTACCTCGCCGCCGAGGCCGTGCTCTCCGAGGCGGGCTTCCACTGGTACGAGGTCTCCAACTGGGCCAGAACCGAAGCGGCCCAATGCCGTCACAACCTCCTGTACTGGGAGGGCGGCCACTGGTGGGGCGCCGGGCCGGGCGCGCATTCGCATCTGCCGGGCGTGCGCTGGTGGAACCACAAGCACCCCTCGACCTACGGTGCGGCGCTGGCCCAGGGCCTGCCCGCGGCCGGGCACGAGCTGCTCACCGAGGACGACCGGTACCTCGAGCAGATCCTGCTGCGCACGCGCCTGGCGAGCGGCCTGCCGCTCGCGCTGCTGCGCCCGGCGGGCCGGGCCGCGGCCGATCGCGCCGTCGGCGACGGGCTCGTCGTCATAGCGGGCGACCGGCTCGAACTCACGCTACGCGGTCGACTCCTCGCTGACGCGGTCGTGAGAGACCTCACCTCCTGACGGCGTTCGGGCCGGTCAACGTTAGATTCGTGAAGGCGAACCGCATTCGCCTACCGTGCGCGCTCCGCGCGTCCTCTCCCTAGAGGCCGCGGCGCCCCCCAGGCGACGTTCGCGCACGGACCCCCATACGAAACCACCCGGAGCCCGCCACCCATGCGCACTGCAATGCCCACTCTTGGCCGCAGAGGCCTGCTCGTCGCCTCCGCCGCGGGCCTCGCACTCGCCGCCGCCTGCAGCGAAGAGGAACCGCCCCCGGCCGAGGACGAAGGCGGCCAGGCCGCTCAGGAGGAGCCCACCTCCGAGTCCCCCTCGCCCGAGCCGCCCCGCGAGATCACCATCACGCACGTCGGCGACACGATGCCCGGCTCGTACCCGAACCAGATGGCCTCCGACGAGGGCGCGAGCTTCTTCGAGGGCGTCAAGTCCGCCCTCACCGGCGACGTCGTGATCGCCAACCTCGAAGGCGCCCTTGCCACGTACGAGTTCGACAAGTGCGGCGGCGGCGAGTGCACCTACTTCCGGCTCCCCGGTGAGTACGCGCAGGTCTTCGCCGACGCGGGCTTCCACGTGCTCAACCAGGCCAACAACCACGGCTGGGACGCCGGGCCCGACGGCGCCACCGACACCCAGGAGGCCGTCCGCGAGGCCGGCATGGACGTCTGCGGCATCAAGGACGAGGTGTGCCTGGTCGAGACCGAGAGCGGCCTCACCGTCGGCTTGGTCGGCTTCGCGCCGTACACGTTCTACACGGACAACCGCGACCTCGACGCCGTCGCCGCCCTCGTCGCCTCCGCGAAGGAGCAGGCCGACATCGTCATCGCCACCGCCCACCTCGGCGCCGAGGGCACCGACCACCGGCACGTGCCCGAAGGCGTCGAGACCTACCTCGGCGAGGACCGCGGCGACACCCGCGGGTTCGCCCACACCTGCATCGACAACGGCGCCGACCTCGTCGTCGGCCACGGCCCCCACGTCCTGCGCGGCATGGAGGTCTACAACGGCAAGCTCATCTGCTACTCGCTCGGGAACTTCGGCGGCGGCCAGAACCTGTTCGCCACCGACGGCCCCCTCGGCCGCTCCGCCGTGCTCTCCGTCACCATGCGCGAGGACGGCACCATCGTCGCCGCGAAGATGACCGCCACCCGCATGGACGACGACGGCTACCCCCAGCTGGACGCCAACAACGGCGCGTTCGAGGACCTCAACGAACTCGCCGAGGACTTCGGGGACGCCGCGGCCACCGTCGCCGACGATGGCACGCTCGTCCTCCCCTCCGCCTGACCGCACACGTAGACTGGCACTCCCGGACCGGGAGTGCCAGACTTGAGTCCGGCAGACTGAACCCCGGTTCGGTCGCGGACGCCGGCGGTCGCAGGACCGGCGGGCAGCACGGCCAAGACATAGAGCGGATTCAAGGCAGAGAGGGCGTGGCGGCGATGGACGATCGCAAACTCGAAGTACTGCGCGCCATCGTCGAGGACTACGTGGCCACCCAGGAACCCGTCGGATCCAAGGCGGTCTCCCAGCGCCACGCCCTCGGCGTCTCGGCCGCGACCGTGCGCAACGACATGGCCTACCTCGAAGACGCCGGGTACATCCAACAGCCCCACACCTCCGCCGGGCGCATCCCTACCGCCAAGGGCTACCGCCTCTTCGTCGACCGCCTCGGCAAGATCAAGCCGCTCTCGGCCGCCGAGCGCCGCGCCGTGCACCGCTTCCTCTCCGAGGCCATCGACCTCGACGACGTCGTGACCCGCACCGTGCGCCTGCTCGCCCAGCTCACGCACCAGGTCGCGGTCGTCCAGTACCCGAGCCTCAACCGCTCCTCGGTGCGCCACCTCGAACTCGTCTCGCTCACCCCGACCCGGCTCATGGTCGTCATGATCACCGACACCGGCCGCGTCGAGCAGCGCTACGTCGAGATGCCCGCCGAGCTCAGCGAGGACGACGTCCTCGACCTGCGCCGCCTCGTCAACGAGCAGCTGCAGGGCAAGCCGCTCGCGGACGCCCCGCGCATCATCGCCGACCTCGCGGGCCTCGCCCGCCCCGAGCTGCACCCCAGCGCCTCCGCGCTGGCGCGCGTGCTGCTCGACACCGTGATCGCGCGGACCGAGGAGCGCGTCGCCGTCGCGGGCGCCGCGAACCTGACGCGCCCCGGGAACTTCTTCGCCGGGTCCCTGCGGCCCATCCTCGAAGCCCTCGAGGAGGAGGTCGTGCTCATGCAGCTGCTGGGCCGCGCCGACTCGAACGCGCTCCTCACCGTGCGCATCGGCGACGAGAACAACCTCGACGACTTCCGCGAGACCACCGTGGTCACCGCCGGATACGGACCGGGTTCGGTGGTCGGCCACATGGGCGTCCTCGGACCCACCCGCATGGACTACCCGGGCACGATCGCGGCCGTCCGCGCCGTCGCCCGGTACGTGTCCGAGATTTTGGAACAGAACCGCTGACAGGACAGAGCGCACGTGGCTAAGGACTACTACGGCATTCTCGGCGTCGACCGGGCCGCCACCGACGACGAACTCAAGAAGGCGTACCGGAAGCTGGCGCGCAAGTACCACCCCGACGTCAGCGACGAGCCGGACGCGCAGGAGCGCCTGCAGGAGATCAACGCGGCCTTCGAGGTCCTCATGGACCCGCAGAAGCGCGCGATCGTCGACGCCGGCGGGGACCCGTTCTCCCGCAGTGCGGGCGCCGGCTCCGGCGCGCCGTTCATGGGCTTCGAGGACATCATGGACGCCTTCTTCGGCGGCTCCATGGGCGGCTTCGGCCGCCGCGGCCCGCGCTCGCGCACCCGGCCCGGCAACGACGCGCTGCTGCGCCTGGACCTCGACCTCGAAGAGGTCGCGTTCGGCACCGAGTCGACTCTGACCGTGGACACCGCGATCCTCTGCGACTCCTGCAACGGCGCCTGCACCGAAGGCGACGCCGAACCGCAGACCTGCTCCACCTGCAGCGGCTCCGGCGAGGTCCAGGTCGTGCAGCGCACGATCCTCGGCCAGGTCCGCACCGCGCGCCCCTGCTCGGCCTGCTCCGGCTACGGCACGATCATCACGGACCCGTGCCGCAAGTGCGGCGGCGAAGGCCGCGTCCGCTCGCGCCGGCGCATCACCGTGAAGGTGCCCGCGGGCGTCGAGGACGGCATGCGCATCCGCCTCTCCGGCGAGGGCGAGGTCGGCCCCGGCGGCGGCCCCGCCGGCGACCTGTACGTCGAGGTCCACGAGAAGCCCCACGAGGTCTTCACCCGCGAGGGATCGGACCTGCGCTGCCGCGTCCGCGTCCCCATGACCCAGGCCGCCCTGGGTACCAAGCTCAACATCCACACCCTCGACGACCAGGTCGAGGTCGAGGTCGTCCCCGGCACGCAGCCGGGCACGATCAAGAAGGTCCGCGGCCACGGCGTCCCGCGCCTGCGCGGCGGCGGCACCCGCGGCGACCTCTTCATCGAGCTCGACGTCCGCACCCCGACCAAGATCGACGCCGAGCAGGAAGAGCTCCTGAAGAAGCTCGCGAGCCTCCGCGACGAGGAGATCAAAGAGGTCAAAGGCGGCAGCGGGTTTTTTAGCCGTATGCGTGACGCGTTCAACGGTCACGCGTAGCGGGATCCGGTGAACCTGAAGCGCAGTAACGGTCACGCGTAGCGGGATCCGGTGAACCGGAGGCCCAGTGACGGTCACGCGTAGCGGGATCCGGTGAACCGGAGGCCCAGTGACGGTCACGCATAGCGGGATCCGGTGAACCCGAGGCGCAGTGACGGTCACGCATAGCAAGACTTGTCAACGGCGCCACGCGGAAACGCGTGGCGCCGTTCGGCATTGAAGCCCCGCGACCCAGACCACGGCAGGCAGCCCTGACGCGAATACACCGGCACCGCCGGGCACGCCTAGCCGCCGCGCCCGGCTCCCACCCGGTGACCGCGCCCGGGGCCGCATCGGCCGGGCCCGGACTAAGCTGTCCCGGTGAGCGCACCGGTCTTCCTCGTCGACGCCGTCCCGGCCGACGACGACTACACCCTCGACGGGCCCGAAGGGCACCACGCCGCCGACGTGCAGCGGCTCCAGCCCGGCGAGACCCTCCTCCTCAGCGACGGCGCCAGCGGCATGGCCACCGCCCGCGTGACCCACGCCGAGCGCGGCTCCGTGCGCGTCCAGATCGTCGACCGGCGCACCGTCCCGGCGCCCGACCCGAAGCTCACCGTCGTCCAGGCCCTCCCCAAGGGCGACCGCGGTGAACGCGCCGTCCAGATGCTCACCGAGATCGGCGTCGACGAGGTCATCCCGTGGGCCGCATCGCGCTCCATCGTCCAGTGGAAGGGCCCGCGCGGCGACAAGGCCCGCGCCAAGTGGACCGCGACCGCCCGCGAGGCCTCCAAGCAGGCCCGCCGAGCCCGCTTCGCGCACGTCGCCGAGCTCCACACCACGAAGCAGCTCGTCGCGCGCCTGCGCGACGCGAGCCAGGTCCTCGTCCTCCACGAGGAGGCCGACCTGCCGCTCTCACAGGTCGCGCTCCCCGAGTCCGGCGAGATCGCGGTCGTCATCGGCCCCGAGGGCTCCATCAGCCCCGACGAACTGGCCGCCCTCAAGGAGTTCGGCGAGCCGATCCGGCTCGGCGACACCGTCCTGCGCACCTCCACGGCCGGCCCCGCCGCGCTGGCGGTGCTGCAGGCCCGCCTCGGCCGCTGGTGACTAAGATGCCCACCATGACCGACGCCGACTGCATCTTCTGCAAGATCGTGGCCGGGGAGATCCCGTCCACGAAAGTCCTCGAGACCGACCGCGTGCTGGCGTTCCGGGACCTGTACCCGAAGGCCCCCACGCACGTCCTCGTCATCCCGAAGGACCACTACGCGAACGTCGCCGAGCTCGCGGCGGCCGACCCGGCGCTCGCCGGCGAGGTGCTGCGGGCGACCAGTGAGGTCGCGGCCGCCGAAGGCGTGGCCGACTCCGGTTGGCGCCTGTTCGCCAACACGGGGTCGGACGGGGGCCAGGACGTCTTTCACGTCCACTTCCACGTTGCGGGCGGAAAACCGCTCGGACGTATGCTTTCGGCCTGAAATCACACCGCCTCTGCGATTACTCGTTGTCGCCTGTCGCAGGCGCCAACTACCATTGAGGCATGTAGAACAGCGGCCCGGAGGCCGCTGGAAGTCTCACTTGGGAAGCAGGTGGCGAACAGCCCTCAGCGGGCGAAGCCTATGACCGACAGCTCTGACAACGGCCAGCACACATCGACGATCACGTCCACGATCACCGTCGGCGACCAGAGCTCGCTCATGGCACTGCTGGGCCGCGCCGACGAGAACCTCCGCTACATCGAACGCCGCAATCCCGGCGTCGACCTGCACGTACGCGGGGACACCATCACCCTCACCGGACTCAACGGCGCGCTGCACGCCGCCGAACGACTCGTGAAGGAGCTGCTCGCCTTGGTCGAGAACGGTGAGAGCGTCGACCCGGACATGATCCGGCGCACCGAGAACATGCTCAAGGCCGCTCCCGGCGAGCGACCCGTCGATGTCCTCTCGCAGAACATCGTCTCCAAGCGCGGCAAGGCCATCCGCCCCAAGACGCTCGGCCAGAAGCACTATGTGGAGGCCATCGACAACAACACGATCGTCTTCGGCATCGGGCCCGCCGGCACCGGCAAGACCTACCTCGCCATGGCCAAGGCCGTGCAGGCGCTGCAGGCCAAGGAGATCACCCGGATCATCCTGACCCGCCCCGCCGTCGAGGCCGGGGAGAAGCTCGGCTTCCTGCCGGGCACGCTGTTCGAGAAGATCGACCCGTACCTGCGCCCGCTCTACGACGCGCTCCACGACATGATCGACCCCACCTCGATCCCGAAGCTCATGGAAGCGGGCACGATCGAGGTCGCGCCGCTGGCGTTCATGCGTGGAAGGACCTTGAACGACTCGTTCATCATCCTCGACGAGGCGCAGAACACCACGCCCGAGCAGATGAAGATGTTCCTGACGCGGCTCGGGTTCGGGTCGAAGATCGTCGTCACCGGCGACATCACCCAGGTCGACCTGCCGAACAACGCCACCTCTGGGCTGCGCGTCGTCCGCGACATCCTCGAAGGCGTCGAGGACGTGCACTTCGCCACCCTCCGGGCCGAAGATGTCGTCAGGCACCAGCTGGTCAGCGATATCGTGAACGCCTACGAGAAGTGGGACGCCCGCATGGGCGACCCGAAGAAGGGGCAACGAGGAAACCGTGGGCATCGAGATCATCAATGAGTCCGGGCGAGCAGTCGACGAGTCGGGCATCCGTGCCGTCTCCGACTTCGCCCTCAACGAGATGGGCGTGAACCCGCTCGCCGAACTCTCGATCCTCGTCGTCGACATCGAGCACATGACCGAGCTCAACAAGCGCTGGATGGGCGGCACGGGACCCACCGACGTCCTCTCGTTCCCGATGGACGACGCGATGCCCGGCCGCCCCGACTCCTCCGAGCCGGGCACGCCGATCCTCGGCGACCTCGTGCTCTCGCCCGAGGTGGCCGAGGCCCAGGCCAAGGACGCCGGGCACTCCACCGCCGATGAGCTGCACATGCTCACTGTCCACGGCGTGCTCCACATCCTCGGCTACGACCACGCCGAACCCGAGCAGGCCAAAGAGATGTTCGGCCTGCAGAACCGGCTGCTCGATGCATGGCGGGCGAAACGCGACGCCGCAGCGGAGAGTTAGGCCCGCATGATCCCGTACTCGCTCCTGGCGACGGCGGTCGCACTGACCGCCGTCGCCGGGGCCGCGGCCATGGTCGACTCGGCCCTCACGGCCGTCTCGCCCGCCCGCGCCGCCGAGCTCGCCGAGCAGCGCGAGCGCGGCGCCGAGTCCCTCGTGAAGATCATCGGGGACCTGCCGCGCCACCTGAACCTGCTCATCCTCCTGCGCCTGGCCTGCGAGGCCGCCGCGATCGCGATAGTCGCCGTCGTGGCCTTCGACTCCTGGCACGACTCGTGGCTCGCCGTCGGCATCTCCGCCGCGATCATGACCGTCGTGTCGTTCGTCGCCATCGGCGTCGGCCCGCGCACCCTGGGCCGCCAGCACGCCTACCCGATCGCGCTCGCCGTCTCCGGGCCCGTCGCCCTGCTCAGCGCCGCGCTCGGCCCGTTCGCGAAGCTGCTCATCCTCCTCGGCAACGCGGTCACGCCCGGCAAGGGCTTCCGCGAGGGCCCGTTCGCGACCTCGGAGATCGAGATCCGCGAGATGGTCGACGCCGCCGAGGCCCAGGGCACCGTGGACCACGAGGAGCGCGACATGATCGCCTCCGTGTTCGCCCTGGGCGACACCGTGGCCCGCGAGGTCATGGTCCCGCGCACCGCCATGGTGTGGGTGCCCGCGGACATGCACGCGGACGAGGCCGAGCAGGTCGCGCTCCGCTCCGGCTTCTCGCGCATCCCGGTCGTGGGGGAGGACCTCGACGACGTGCGCGGCGTGGTCTACCTCAAGGACCTCGTGCGCCTCGACGACCGCGTGAACCCGCACGTCAGCGAGGTGATGCGCGCGGTCTCGTTCGTCCCCGACTCGAAGCCCGTGGACGACCTGCTGCGGGAGATGCAGACCGCCCGCATCCACATCGCCGCCGTCGTCGACGAGTACGGCGGTACCGCCGGGCTCATCACCATCGAGGACATCCTCGAGGAGATCGTCGGCGAGATCACCGACGAGTACGACAACGAACTGCCGCCGGTCGCGTGGATCGACGAGCGGACCGCACGCGTCACCGCCCGGCTCTCCGTGCAGGACCTGGAGGAGCTGTTCGGTGTCGACCTGCCCGACCTCGACGTGGACACCGTCGCCGGGCTGCTCGCCGCCGAGCTCGGGAAGGTCCCGCTCGCGGGCGACCGGGCCCGGCTGGGCGGGCTCGAACTGACCGCTGAGGGTACCGTTGGCCGCCGCAACCGCATCGAGACGGTGCGCGTCGCGCGCCTGCCCGAGAACGGCGACGCCCCCGCGTCCGCCGCGAACGATGAGAGGCACAAGATCAATGTCTGACCTGCACGTCGACGCCCTCGACGCCGAGGACGCGAAACTCGCCACGCTGGCCCGCGGGGCCGCCGGCCGAGTCCAGCAGACCACCGGCGCGGCCGTGCGCGACGGCATCGGCCGCACCTACGCCTCGGCGGCCGTCGACCTCCCCTCACTGCAGCTCACGGCCCTCCAGGCGGCCGTGGCCCAGGCCTTCGCGGCCGGGGCCGACAAGCTTGAGGCCGCGGTGCTCTTCGGCACCGCGTCCGACGACGACGGCCTCCAGGCCGCCCGGGAGATCAGCGCCGACCTCACCGTTTGGTCGGTCATTCGCAAAGAGGTGACCCGTCTTGCCTAGCAATGACTTCCGTGCAGGCTTCGCCTGCTTCGTGGGCCGTCCGAACGCGGGCAAGTCCACCCTGACGAACGCGATCATGGGCCAGAAGATCGCGATCACCTCGAAGCGGCCGCAGACCACCCGCCACGTGGTCCGCGCGATCCTCCACCGCCCGGACTCCCAGCTCATCCTGGTCGACACGCCCGGCCTCCACCGCCCCCGCACGCTCCTGGGCGAGCGGCTGAACGACCTCGTCCGCCAGACCTGGTCCGAGGTGGACGTCATCGGGCTGTGCCTGCCGGCGAACGAGAAGCCCGGTCCCGGCGACAAGTTCATCGCCGGCGAGATCGCCAACCTCAGCGCCAAGGTCGTCGCGGTCGTCACCAAGATCGACCTCGTCTCCAAGGACGCCCTCGTGCGGCACCTGACCAACGTGGCCGCGCTGGCGGACTTCGCGGACATCGTGCCGGTCTCGGCGAAGACGGGCGAGAACCTCGACGAGCTCGTCAAGGTCCTCTCGGACAAACTCCCCGAATCGCCGCAGCTCTACCCGGACGGGATGATCACCGAGGAGCCGGAGCGGGTCATGATGGCCGAGCTCATCCGCGAGGCCGCCCTCGAAGGCGTCCGCGACGAGCTCCCGCACTCCCTCGCCGTCGTCATCGAGGACGTCGAGGACGAGGACTCCGACGGCGGCCCGCGCAAGAAGATCTGGGCCGAGATCTACGTCGAGCGCGACAGCCAGAAGGGCATCATCATCGGCAAGGGCGGTGAGCGCCTCAAGCGCGTCGGCACCAAGGCCCGCAAGGGCATCGCCCAGCTCATCGACAGCCGCGTCTACCTCGACCTCCACGTGCGCGTCGCCAAGGACTGGCAGCGCGACCCGAAGATGCTCGAACGCCTCGGCTTCTGATCCGTCGCTTTACCGACCCGGCCCCCCGATTGCGGGAGGCCGGGCCGTTAACATTCCGCATTGCAGTGAAATGCCAGGTGAATGCGCGGTGACTGCGCTCACGGACCCCGCTGTGGCAGAGGCTGAATGGAGTCATGTACTCTTTAACTACCGACGCGGGATAGAGCAGCTCGGTAGCTCGCCAGGCTCATAACCTGGAGGTCGGTGGTTCAAATCCGCCTCCCGCTACGATAGAAATACCAGGTAGAAACCCGGTTTCCTCGAAAGAGGGAGCCGGGTTTTTCCATGCCTGTTGCTCGTTCGTTGCTCGGATGAACCATGATTCCTCGGCACGGCTGTAAACGCCAGTTCGAAATGAAGTGATGCGTGTCACTGAATGGACTGGAAGTGCCAAATCTAAGCAGCGCGTTTATGACCAGGGGCCTCCGGCCGCTGAAAGTCCCAGGACGCGACCTTGAACGAGAATCCCTCGTCCAGATCCACCCACTGAAACCCGAGCAGTCCCAACCAGTGTTCGAGCACATCTGCCAGATCCGATGCCTGTGAAACGAGCTCGGCGCGATCAACCCGTTCTGAACCGGGCCGCACTGCAGCGAGTTCGTCGACGAACGCGGGCCATAGCGGCGCAGCCATCCGTTGCCACAGGTCGTGCGAGGCCGAAGATTCGGGCACCGATGCTAGCTCTCCGGTCTCGAAGTCCCGGCGCTCCGCGGCCATGCATGCCAGGAGCTTCCACGCCGTGTAGGACTGTTGGACGACCCCGTACTGCAGTCGTCCAACGTCCCGGTGGAACTGCGGACTCAGCCCGGAACTCGTTGATGATCTCGTTTGCTGCGACCAGGAAGTTGCGCCGTACCCAGGACTCGTCCTCGAAGGCGCCGACCTCACCCGCCAGCTCATCGAGATGTACGAGGAGGTCGTGCCCGGGACGTTCTTCGACCCGATCGTGAGCGCGATGATCCGCCACCTCATCGGCGACACCTGCGCCGACTGGCTCGAGGTGCCGCGCTCCAATTGGGACGCGGTCGCGAAGGTCGCGCCGTCGCTCCTGCGGGTGGTCGAGTCGGTCGAGGAGCGATCGCCGTTCGGGGAGTGGGGCATCGACCGGCTGGGCCACCTCACCACCGTGTTCCAGCTCAGTGTGCTGACCCGGGGCCGGGTCATGCACTACGCCATCCCGGCGGAGCTGAAGCCGGAGTTCGGCGTGCCGCACCGGCGCGGACGCTGGACGCCGCCGCGAACGACCGTGGCGCCCTGACCCGGACTCGGCGACCGCGCCGAGCCGTCACTTCGCTGCGGCACGAACCCCCAAGGGCCGCTTCGCGAGGCGCTCCGCCAGGATGATCGCCGCTGCGAGGGCGGTGATGGCGGCGAGGAGGGTGAACATCTGCGGGGTGCCGCCGGTCCAGGCGGTGAGGTGGGCTCCTGCCCAGGGGCTGAGGGCGATGGCGATGGTGGCCGGGGCGGAGAGGATGCCGTGGAGGGTGCCGTAGCCGTTGGGGCCCCAGCGGTCGGTGATGGCGGTGGCGTCGAGCAGGGTGAAGGCGCCGCGTGCGGCGCCGAGGAGGACGACCGTGGCGAAGACCAGGCCGAGGGGGCCCGCGATGAGCGCGGTGGCGAGGGTGGTCGCGGCGCCGATGGCGAGGATGGCGACCGCGCGGACGGTTGGTCCGGTGCGGATCGCGATGGGCGCGTGAGCGATACGGCCGAGGAGCTGTCCTGCGCCGCAGATGCCCAGGACCCATGCGGCGGTGGCGGTGTCCGTGCCGCGTCCGGTCATGAGCGGGACGAGGTACAGGTTCGAGGTGCTCATCGTGAAGGCGG
>NZ_JAPZVR010000029.1 GCF_027622855.1 Glycomyces algeriensis
GCCTGTCCGGCCGTTTCCGTTGCCATGAGCGACTATTACGACTATTCACTGAAATAACTTCTTTAAGCCGCATGCAACCGTGAATCTCTCTCATTACGTCTTTCGGTCTAGGACGGCCAAACGGCCCAACCCTCACATCCACCCCGAAAGGATTCACAGTGGACAGAAAGAGGAAGCATCTGATCCGTCTCGGCGCGGGCGTCGCCGCAGGTCTCGGCGCCGCCGCCATCGCGTGGACCGGCTTCGCCGCGAACGCGGAGCCCGCCGCCCCCAGCGGCGACTTCGAAGCCCAGATCATCGGCGGCGGCGACGTCGCCGAGGGCCAGTACCCCTGGCTGGTCGGGCTCGGCGCCCCCGGCGAGGGCACCGCCTACGAGCGCCAGTTCTGCGGCGGCACCGTGATCGCCGCGGACGTGGTCCTCACCGCCGCGCACTGCGTCGAGGAGTCCGCCGCCGCGGACCTCGTCGTCTTCTCCGGCGCGATCGACCTCGAGTCCGCCGACGTCGTGGAGACCGCGGTCGCGGACCTCCACGTCGCGGAGGACTACAACGATCCGATCGCGATGTCGAACGACTGGGCGCTGCTCAAGCTCGCCGAGCCGGTCGACGTCGAGCCGATCGCGCTCGGCACCGAGGCCGGGGAGTTCGACGTCCTCGAGACCGCGGGCTGGGGCGACACCGGCGAGGGCTTCCCGACCACCGCGCAGTGGGTGGAGGTGCCGTTCGTGAGCGACGCCGACTGCGAGGCGGCCTACCCGGACGAGGTCGACGCGCCCTCGATGCTGTGCGCCGGCGACCTCGAGAACGGCGGCGTCGACTCGTGCCAGGGCGACTCGGGCGGCCCGATCATGAGCCCGGCCGGTGAGGACCAGGTCCTGGTCGGCATCGTCAGCTGGGGCTACGGCTGCGCCGAGGCGGGCAACCCGGGCGTGTACGGCGAGGTCGCCGACTTCGACGAGGCCATCGCCGAGGTCCTGGCGGGCTGGGAGTAGCACCCGCGCAATTCCTTAGGGCCGCATGGCAGGCGGCCTGATGACGCAACAGGAGGGCCGGTCGGTCCGCGCAAGTCGCGGCCGTCCGGCCCTCCGCTGCGCCGCCCCGACGCAGTGAGTCGCGGCCGTCAGTCGCTTCACTCCACCACCGCCTCGAATGCGCGACGCGCACCGCCGCGGCCGCTTCGGCCCGCCCCGCTGCGCCGCCCCCGACCCGCCGCCGCGAGTCCGCGACACCCGGGCCGCCGCCGCGGGGCGTTTCGGCCCTCCCTCCGCGGCCTTGTATACTTCGATCGGCTCTGTTCGCCAGAGTTCGCGGGTGTAGTTCATTGGTAGAATGCGACCTTCCCAAGGTTGAGAGGCGAGTTCGATTCTCGTCACCCGCTCAGATTTCGACGGCCGTCCCGGTTCACCGGGGCGGCCGTTCGGCGTTTCGCCCGCCTCCGCTCGGCATTTCGCCTTCCTTCCCGACAAACCCCGCCATTGACCTGCGTCGATGCCGTCTGATGCAGCACGGCGCACGGTAACAGAGACCCTCTTCACATTCTGAATGCTCACGGGTAGTATGACCGCATCGATAATTTCCGATACTTTCTCCGAAAGTTTCGGGCACCCTTCAGTTCCATCGAGAGGACGAGCAACGATGCGAAATCCCCTACTCAGGCCGCGAGCGCTGGTGGCGGCCGGTACGGCCGCCCTGCTCGCGCTGAGTGCCGCCGCGTGCGGCGACAGCGGCGAGAGCGACGCCGATCTCACCTGGTGGCACATCCAGAACCAGGACCCGCTCATGTCGACCTGGCAGGAGTTCGCCGACGACTTCGAGGCCGCGAACGACCTCACCATCGACGTCCAGCCCATCGAGAACCAGGCGTTCAAGGACCGTATGGGCACGGCCGCGCAGTCCGGCGACGTGCCGGACATCTTCCACACCTGGGGCGGCGGCGTCCTCGCCGAGCAGGTCGAGGCCGGCCTCGTGCAGGACCTCACCGGCAAGCTCGACTGCATCGACCAGATCAACCCGATCGCCTTGGAGCCCTACACGATCGACGGCAAGCTCTACGGCATGCCGTTCGACGCCGGGGTCGTCGGATTCTGGTACAACATGGACCTCTTCGCCGAGGCCGGGATCACCCAGCCGCCGGCCACGTGGACCGAGTTCCTGGCCGCCGTCGAAGCCCTGAAGGCCGCCGACATCACGCCGATCGCCCTCGCCGGCGCCGACAAGTGGCCCGGCCACTACTACTGGACCTACCTGGCGATGCGCACCGTCGGCCTCGACGGCCTCGCCGCCGCGGCCGAGGCCGGGGACTTCTCCGGCGACGGCTTCGTCCAGGCCGGCCAGATGGTCGCCGACCTCGCCGCGCTCGAGCCCTTCCAGCCCGGCTTCGAATCCGCCGTCTACGGCGAAGCCGACGGCCAGTCCGCGATCATGGGCGAAGGCCTCGCCGCGATGGAGCTCATGGGCCAGTGGGCCCCGCAGGCCCAGCGCGACAACTCCGGCACCGAGGGGCCCGAGAACCTCGGGTTCTTCCCCTTCCCCACGGTCGAGGGCGGCACCGGCACCGCCACCGAGTTCCTCGGCGGCGGCAACGGCTACGCGGTCGCCGCTGACGCGCCCGACGAGGCCCTGGACTTCCTCTGCAACTTCATGGAGCCCGAGAACTACTCCCGCGCCATCACCGAGGGCAACCTGACCCCGGTCGCCGCCGACCCCGCGTCGGTCGCCCCGGAGATGAACGAGGACACGCAGAAGGTCGTCGACGCGCTCGCCAGCGCCACCGGCACCCAGCTGTACCTCGACCAGGCGTACCCGCCGGCCATCGGCGGCGTCATCAACGACGCCACTGAGGGACTGCTCCTGGGCCAGCTCACGCCCGAGGACTTCGTGGCGATGGTCAACGAGGCCTGGGCGGCCGAAGGGTGACACTCAAGGAGCCCCTTCGGGACTCCCCGGTAGCGGGGACGCTCTCGACGTTCATCGTGCCCGGCCTGATGCTGTTCCTGCTGTTCGTGATCCTGCCGGTGCTGTTCGCCGCGTACGTCTCGTTCTTCCGCTGGAACGGCCTCGGCGGCGTCCCGACCGAGTTCGTGGGGCTGGAGAACTTCCAGGCCCTGCTCAAGGACGAGGTCTTCCTGGGCGACCTGTGGCGCCTGGGCCTGATCGTGGTGCTGTCCCTGCTGGTGCAGCTCCCGCTCTCGTTCGGCCTGGCGATGCTGCTGCACCAGCGGTTCCCGGGGCGCACGGCGTTCCGGCTGCTGTTCTTCGTGCCGTACGTCCTCACCGAGGCGGTCACGGCCGTGCTGTTCCGGCTGGTGTTCTCGCCGCGCCGCGGGTTCGCCGACTCGCTGCTAGGGAGTCTGGGCATCGACGCCCAGATCGGCTGGCTGTCGGACCGGAACATCATCATGTTCGTGGTCTTCGGCATCCTCACCTGGAAGTTCTTCGGCTTCCACATGATCCTGTTCCTGGCCGGGCGCCAAAACATCCCTGACGAGCTGTACGAGGCCGCGGCCATCGACGGCGCGACCAGGGGTCAGGCGTTCCGGAACATCACGCTGCCGCTCATGGGCCCGACCGCGCGGATGATCGTGTTCCTCTCCGTCATCGGCGCCGTGCAGCTGTTCGACCTGGTGTACGTGCTCACGGGCGGCGGACCGTTCCACGCCTCCGAGACGCTGGCGATCACCATGTACGAGCAAGGCTTCCAGCGCAACCAGATCGGGTACGCGTCGGCGCTGTCGATCGCGATGTTCCTGATCAGCCTGGTGTTCGCGCTGCTGTACCAGCGGTATGTCCTCAACCGCGACCTCCAGGGGTCGATCACCGCCTCCGGGGGGACCCGCTCATGACGCTCACCATGCGCAACGCGCGAATCCTGCGCCACACCGGTTTCTACATCGCCGCGTTCCTGACGACGGCGTTCGTGGCGACGCCGATCCTGTTCGCGCTGCTCGGCGGTTTCAAGGACAACCAGCAGCTGCGCGAGAACGCGCTCGGCCTGCCGGCGCCGTGGAACACCGCGAACTACACGGACGTGCTCGCCTCGGGCACGTTCTGGCAGCAGCTGTTCAGCTCGGTGTTCATCGCGCTCGTGACGACGTTCATCGTGGTGATCTGCTCGGCGATGATCGCGTTCGCGTTCGCGCGCTTCGCGTTCCGCGGCCGGGAGGGGCTGTTCACGCTGTTCGCGGCCGGGATGATGTTCCCGTTCGCGGTGGCGGTGCTGCCGCTGTTCATCATCCTGCGGACGTTCGAGCTGCTGAACAGCCCGTTCGGGGTGATCCTGCCGCAGGCGGCGTTCGGCCTGCCGCTGACGATCATCATCCTGCGCACGTTCTTCCGGCAGATTCCCGCCGAGGTCGAGGAGGCGGCGACGATCGACGGGGCGGGTCCGTGGCTGTTCTTCACCCGGATCCTGCTGCCGATGTCGCGGCCGGTGCTGGCGACGGTGTCGGTGCTCGCGCTCGTCGGCTCGTGGAACTCGTTCCTGCTGCCGCTGGTGGTGCTGCAGAAGTCGACCTGGTGGACGCTGCCGCTGGGTGTCACGCAGTTCAGCGGGCAGTTCGCTTCGGACACCGCGAAGGTGCTGGCGTTCGTCATGCTCGCGATGCTGCCGGCGCTGGTGTTCTACGCCTTCGCGGAGCGGCATCTCATCAGCGGTCTGACCGCAGGCGGCACCAAGGGGTGACCGGACCGGTTCCAGACGGGCCCCGGGTGTTTGAGGCACCTGGGGCCCGTCGTCGTTTCCGGTGGGCCCGGGGTGTTCGGGACACCGGCGGGCCGGTCGTCGTCTCCGGCGGAGCCGAGTGTTCGAGGCATCTGCGACTCGTCGTCGCTTCCGGTGGGAACCGTTTCGCGGGGCGCGGCGTCCGAAGAGCATGAAGCCCAGACTCCTCATCGCATGCGCTTCGGCGGCGGTCGTCGCCGCCGCGGGCGCGTGCACCTCGCAGTCCCCTGACAACGAAGTGGCGCCCGTCCCCTGGGTTCCCGTCTCCGCCCAGCTCGCCGCGTTCGACTCGTGCGACGACGCGCTCGAGGGCATCCAGGACGCGGCGATCACCGCGTTCGAGAACTTCGACTTCAACGAGTCCATCCCCCTCGAAGAGGAGTTCGCCGCGGGCGACTCCGCGGCGGGCACGACCGCCGAGTCGCCCACCCAGCGAGCAGGGGACGACTCGCACTCCGGCACGAACAATGCCGTTGCGGGCGTTGATGAACCGGACATCGTGAAGACCGACGGCACCTTCATCTACACCGTCGCCGACTACGACGCCGTGCGCGTGACCGACACCCGCTCGGGCGAGGTCGTGGCCGAGCGCCCGACCGAGAGCGAGGCCTGGGGCCACCAGCTGTTCCTCGGCGACGACGAACTGCTCCTGATGTCCGCGTTGAGCACTGAGGACGACGGCGTGTACCTGAGCGAGTTCCGGCTGGAGCGCCTGGACCCGACCTCGCTGGACGTGCTCGACTCCTTCACGATGGAGGGCTCCATGGTGGACGCCCGCCTCGTGGACGGCGAAGTGCGCCTGGCGATCGGCACCGAGCCGCAGATCCAGCCCGTGTGGGACCAGCTCTACAGCGGCGACGCCTCGGACGAGGACCTCGCCGAGGCCGTGCGCGACACCGAACTCGCGGACTGGCTGCCGTCCTATGAGGTCAACGGCTCGGCGCAAGAGGTCGACTGCGCGGAGATCGCGCACCCCGAGCGGTTCACCGGTTCCTCGGTGAGCGTGCTCGCGCTGCCCGCCGACGGCGCCTGGACCGAGGCCGCGCCGCACACCGTGATGGTCGACGGCTCGATGGTGCACGGCACCAGCGAGAGTCTCTACCTGGCCCACTACGACTACGCGTGGGGCGAGGAGGAGACAAAGGCCGAGAGCGAGATCTACCGGTTCACGTTCGCGGACGGCCAGGCCCGCCTGGTCGGCGAGGCGGCCGTGCCGGGAACGCTGCTCAACCAGTACTCGCTGAGCGAGTACGACGGCCACCTGCGGGTGGCGACGACCGAGATGCCCGCCGGCGGCGGCTGCGGCCCGTGGATGGACTGCATCTGGGGCGGCGAGACCGAGGAGTCGGGCGAGCCGTCGAAGTCGACGGTGACGGTCTTCGCGGTCGGCGACGACTCGTTGGAGGAGACCGGTTCGGTGACCGATCTCGGTGTGGACGAGCAGATCTACGCGGTCCGCTTCCTCGGCGACACCGGCTACGTGGTGACCTTCCGCCAGACCGACCCGCTGTACACAGTGGATCTCTCGGACCCGGCGAACCCGGTCGTGACGGGCGAACTCAAGATCACCGGCTACTCCGGGTACCTCCACCCGGTCGGCCCGGACCGGCTGCTCGGCGTCGGCCAGGAGGCCACCGCCGAAGGCCAGACCACGGGCCTTCAGGTGAGCCTGTTCGACACGGCCGCAGACGAAGCGGCGGTCCTCGACCAGTACTACCGCGAGGGCTCCGACTCGACGGTGCTGTACGACCCCCATGCGTTCCTGTACTGGGACGAGGCCTCGATCGCGGTGATTCCGGTGCAGGACTGGGACATGGAGTACCAGTCCGGAGTGGTGGTGCTCGGGATCGGCGCGGACTCGCTCACCGAGGAGACCTGGATCGACCACAGCGCCGCCGACGTCGACCCGTACAACACGCAGATCATGCGCACCATCGTGATCGGCTCACAGCTATGGACGCTCTCCAACGCCGGCCTCCAGTCCAACCGCCTGGGCGGCGACTACGAGTACACCGCCTGGATCGGCTGGTAGCACGACTTTCCTCCGGAGCCGGGAGGAAAACGGGCCCGCACCGCTCATTCGGGTAGCGGTGCGGGCCCACTCAGCGCTGGTCCACCCTGTCGAGCCGCGTTCCACGCGGGGCGGCGACCGCAGGCCGAGGAAACTTCGATCCCGACGCCACCCACCTGATACTTTCCGATTTGCGCTTTGCGAGGCCGGCTCCGGGCACTGACCGAACGCACGCGCCGAGGTGCTGAGCACCTATGTCTCCTGCGGGCGCTCGGCGGGCGGCAGGGTCGGGTGGGCGGTGGGGTAGATCCCGATCGCGAACCCGTAAGTGGTCTCGCCGGACCTCGGCAGGCGGTCGAACTCCTCGACCAGTTTGGCCATGCGGCCCCAGAACGCCGAGGCCGCCTCTTCCGGGATGCGCGCGTGCCGGATGAAGCCCCAGAGTTTTCCCTCTTCGAACGCCGGCGCGGACTCGCTTGCGGCCACTTCGAAGTCGTTGAAGTCCCCCGGCATCGCCGCGCCGTCACTCGTCCGCTCGGCGGACACGAAGAACATGCGCGCAGTGCGCCCGTAGAAACGCTCCTCGATCGCCCGCACCTTCCGGGTGCGCACTACCTGGAGGAGGCCGTTGCGGGCCAGCACGTCCACGTGGTGGGCGACCGTGCTCTTAGGACGTTCGACGGCGGCCGCGAGTTCGGTGACCGTGGCGGCCCGCTCGTGAAGGAGCTGCAGGATCGTGGTGCGGAGCGGGTGGCCGATGGCCTTCACCTGCGCCGGCTCGGTCAAGGCCATCCGATCGGCGAGCTCGTAGCCAGGGGGCTTGTCCGTCATGACAGAACAGACTAGCATCGCGGAATGATCCGGAATACTGGATCATTCGACGGAGGAGGGCGCCGACATGGCTGAAGTGCTGCTGTACCACCACATCCAAGGCTTGACGGAAGGCGTGCGGGCCTTCGCCGAAGACCTGCGGCAGTCCGGGCACACCGTGCACACGCCCGACCTGTTCGACGGCCGCACGTTCGGCAGCATCGAAGAGGGGTTCGCATTCGCCCGCGACACGGGGTTCGACGCGATCCGCAAGCGCGGCGCCGCCGCAGTGGACGAGCTCGGCCCCGAACTCGTCTACGTCGGGTTGTCCTTCGGAGTGACGATCGCCCAGCGGCTCGCGCAGACACGGCCCGGCGCCCGCGGGGCGCTGCTCATCTACTCCTGCATACCGGTCGCGGAGTTCGGGGAGGTCTGGCCGGCAGGTGTGCCGGTCCAGATCCACGGCAAGGAGGGCGACGAGTTCTTCGACGAGGACCTGCCCGCCGCACGCGAACTCGCCGCCGCCACGAGCGACGCCGAGCTGTTCGTCTACCCCGGCGACCAGCACCTCTTCGCCGACTCGTCACTCGATGCGTATGACCCGGAAGCGGCCGCGCTGCTCATGGAACGAGTAACGGCGTTCCTCGCCTCGATCTGACCGAGATTCGGCAGACTCGCAGCGACGCCGGGCCGATCGCGCTCGATCCCCAGGCCCGGCGGATTTCCGATAGCCTCGATGCCGCCCCCACTCCGTCCAGAACCGGAGCTGATGCGTGCCCTCGAATCCGCGATCAGGCCGGCGCGCTCGGCACGGTCGGGAGCGCGGCGCGCTCCAGCGGAGCCGCGAGCCCGGCGACCACTCGGATCTCAACCAGGGCTTGCGACCGGCGCTTGCATAACGGAGACGCCTGCTATACCTAGGGCATGACAGCTGCCGAAACGCCTGTGATCGCCGGGACGGCCGGATTGATGCTCGGCAAGACGGCGGCGGCTTGGCGTGCACCCGAGTTCGGGCTGTCGGATGCGGACCGGCTCGTCGTCACGTTCAGCGATGGCAGCGCCGCGTTCGTCAAAGGGGCGACCACCGAAGACACCGCGGGCTGGCTGCGCAACGAGCACCGAATCCTCGATCACCTGCGCGGCACCGGCCTCTCACCCGAGGTTCTCGGCTGGCGGGACGACGGCGCCGGACGGCCGCTGCTGGTGACGGAGGACCTGTCCACCGCGTACTGGCCTGCGGCCGGTGCCGAGAACCCGAACGGCGGCACCTCGACGGTGTGGCGCCCCGGCGACATCGACGTTCTCACCCGCACGCTCGACCGTTTGCGCCGAACGCCGCTCCCTGCCGGACTGCCGCGGACTGCCAGCTGGCCGGGACCGCAGTGGCCGCGCATCATCGAACTGGCCGACCGGCTCGTCGATGCCGGTGTCGTCGACCGCGACTGGCTCGAGGCGCATGCCGCGACACTGATCGCGGTCGATGCGGAGGCGGACACCGCTCTCAAGCTCGGTGCCCACCTGGTGCACGGCGACGTCCGCAGTGACAACGTGTGCATCGTCGGCGACCCCGACGAGCGCGAAGCTCGCCTCGTCGACTGGTCGCACGCCGGCGCCGGCCACGAATTGCACGACCTCGTGCAGCTGCTCCCCACGCTGCACCTGGAAGGTGGTCCGCCGCCGTGGCAGGTGTGCACCGAACCCGCACCCCTCATCGCGAGGCTCGCAGGTCCGTCGCTGCAGCGCGCCTGTGTGAGCGACCAGCCGGACTGGCTCCGCCGCGTGTTCATCACCCTCGCATCGATCAACCTGAAGTGGCTGGCAGCGGCCCTCGAGCTGCCGCAGCCCGTGCCGATCAGGACGTGCCCGATTGAGCCGGACGCCAATCCGTCGCCTACATCCGCTTGAAGTCCCGTTCCACCATGCGGCCGACCGCGTCCTGTCGCCGCTGCCTGCGGCTGCTGATCAACTTCGGAAGCTGGTAGACCTCGAAGCCGGCGCCCGCGGCGAGCGCCAAGGCGACGACCACCGGGACAGTGCTCCACCCTGTCGGGTAGACCTCCCAGGTCCCCAGTTCGGAGCACGCTCGCGTGACCGTCTCGCCGTCAGTGCCGGTCGCCTCGCAGAGGTCGGTGGTGCTGACGATCTCCCCCTGGTAGACAAGCTTGCGCTCCTCGCCGGGCATCGCCCCGAGGAACAGGAGCACGGCGACCGCGAGGGTCACCGCGGCCACGAAGCCGTGGAGGACCGGCGAGTTCCGCGCGACCACGAGCCCGGGCTCGTCCACGCTTCCGTGCGTTCGTTGCCGTTCCAGCGCATGCGGACCCATGAAGACTTGCGGTGAGTCGTCCTGTACTCCGTCGTTGTCGAAGTCATGCATCGCGGCGTCCTTGAGGGGAGGGGGAGTCTTATCAGGACTATTGATTGATGCTAACGCGCAGCTCGACGCAGTGGTGTCCCCGAATTCCATGCGGCTTTTCGGCCGCGGGTCGGGCGAACCCGACCCGCGGCCGCGGTGTCCGCATCCGCATCCGCATCCGCATCCGCATCCGCATCCGCATCGACGGGTTGCTAATCGACCCTCCGGATCTCGGTGAGCAGGCGGACCCCTCCGAGGCCCCACATCTCGTTCCAGAAGCTCGCGTAGACCCCGGCATCGCCCTCGTTGCCCGTCGGCCAACCCGTCCAGACCTCGTTGCACGCCTGCGACCAGGCGCCGTTGTACCAGATCGGAATCGCAGGCAGGTCGCGCATCGCGATCGCCTGCAGCTCCGCGATGACCTCCGGGTAGTGCGGGTCGTCCGTGGCGAGCGTCGCGAGCTCCTGCGTGAGCTCCCAAGCGGTCTCGTCCTCCCAGCGAGAGAAGTTCGAGAGGGACTGGATGTCGCGGACCGGCAGCTCGAACAGGTGCCGGAAGTGGCTCCAGGGCGAGTTGGTGAGCCCGCTGCGGTTGTTGATCTGGAGGTCGAAGTCGCCGCTTTCGCGGGTGGCGTCGACCTCGGCGGCGTCGATGAAGACGGCCTGAACCCTGATGCCCACGTCGCTGAGATCGCGAGCAAGCGAGACGGCCGCGTCCTCCCAGTCGGTCCAACCGGCCGGGACGACCAGCTGCAGCTCGATCTTCTCGCCGTCGAGGGTCTCGACGAACCCGTCGCCGTCCTCGTCCTTGTACCCGGCCGCGGCCAGCATCTCGACCGCGCTGGAGGGCTCGAACACGAAGCCGTGCTCACTCACCGCATCCGAATCGTAGTAGCGCTCCCAGATCGGGAGGAGTCCCGTGGGATGGGCTTCGCTCACCATGCCGCCGTAGACGGCGTCCACGATCTCGCCCGGGCTGATCGCGTAGGCCATGGCCCGGCGGAACTTCGGGTCGTCGAGCGGTTGGCGCGTGGTGTTCGGGATGAGCATGGCGGTGTTGACCGGCGCCATGAACGGCGGCTTGTCGTAGTAGGTGGTGAGCTCGGGATCGCCCTGGAGAAAGTCCGCGATGCCCGCCATGAAGTTGTTGGCGAGGTCGAGGCGGCCTTCGATGAGCATGTTGAGGATGTCCTCGTTACCGAGCGTCACAAGATCCACAATGTACTGCGGCTTGACTTCGAGGCCGAGCGCCTCGGTGGCCCACCAGCTCTCGCGCTTGACCCAGACGATCCGCGTCTCGTCGAAGCTGTGCACCCCGTACGGGCCGGTGACCACCGGGTTCGGGTCGAGCGGGCCGGTGAGCAGCTCCTCGGCGGTGTACGCCTCGAAGACGTGCTTGGGGACGATCACGTGGGTGTACAGGAAGTTGTCCCACTCCTGCTGGCGCGCATCGGAGAAGCGGAACTTCACGGTGCGCTCGTCGACGACCTGGGCCTCGTCCAGCCAGTCCCAGACGCCGCCGTACGGCACGCCCTCGATCTTGCCGAGATCGAAGGTGAAAACCACGTCGTCGGCCGTGAGGGGCTTGCCGTCGCTCCAGGTGACACCGCCGCGCAGGCGCAGCTCGAACTCGCGCTCGGAGGTCCATTCGCCGGATTCGGCGAGCCAGGGACTGAGCCGCTGCTCGACGGTGTCGAACATGAAGAGGTACTCGTAGCCGAGGCCGTTGAGGCCGGTGACGCCGCCGGCCGAGATCGGGTTGAAGTCGCCGGGCGGACCCCAGGCCGTGCCGGTCGAGTACAGGGTCTTGCTGCGCGGGAACTCGCCGCCGTCGTCCGCCGGGCTCTCATCGTCGGTGCAGCCCGCGGCGGTGGCCAGGGCAGCCGTGGCGAAGAGTGCGGGAAGGTGTCGCCTCTTGGTCATGTTTCTGTGCTGCTTTCGATTCGAGGGATGACGCGCCTCGTCGAAGACTGGAGCGGGGATCGAACACCGGGAGGGGCGGCATTCACGTCCGATCAGCGACGCTGAGGAGGCGCGGTCATATCTAGGCCGGTCCGCGAATGTCGGGTTCCGACCACAGACCGTGAGGAGCCTTCCCACGAGAACGCTCCGGATGCCGGTGCGCGAGGACGCGAGCACGTGCGGGGTCGCCGCGCGGGAAGCGCGGCCTCGCGATCCCTTCAAGCTATCGCAGGTCGCCGGGGTTTACAGAACACCGAAATCCGGCATGACCGGGCAAGGCGCCCATGCAAAAGGCAGAAAACGCGCACAGCGGTGGAATCGCTCCCCCACGTCACGCCACTTCGATATGAAATTGAGACAGGCGACACTCTCGATGTTCGGTGTTACGCGAAAATTACGCCGAAGAGTCCGAATGGGAGCGGGGCCCGCGCCGAGAGCGGCGCGGGCCCCTTCCTGTTTCCCTCAGGTCTGCGGCCCTAGCGGCCGAGGTTCTGGAACTTCCGGACCCCGAGCGGCAGGAAGATCGCGGTGATGATCACCGGCCAGAGGATCGCGGCCGTCAGCGCGTGCTGCTCCGGCCAGGAGGAGCCGACCGCGGCCGGGTTGCCGAAGAGCTCCCGGATCGCGGTGGCCGTGGCGGACACCGGGTTCCAGGCGGCGATGGCGCCCAGCCAGCCCGGCATGAGCTCGGGCGGGGTGAAGACCGAGGAGACCATGCCGAACGGGAACGCGATCGCGAAGAGGTTCCCGGCCTGGTCGACGCTCTTGACCAGGAGCCCGAGCCAGACGCCGACCCAGATGAGGGCGAAGCGCAGCCAGAGCAGGAGCGCGAAGGCGCCCAGGGTCTCCCAGAAGGTGCCCTCCGAGCGCCAGCCGATGACCAGGGCGATCACGAACAGCACGAAGAGGTCGACGGCGGCGTGGATCGTGTCCGCGATGTTGCGCCCGACCACGACCGCGGAGGAGGCCATCGGCATCGAGCGCACCCGGTCGATGAACCCCTTCTGCTTGGCCTCGGCGACCGCCCAGGCGGTGTTGGTGAAGCCGAACGCCATGGTCATGGCGAACATGCCGGGCATGGCGTAGGCGACGTAGTCGACGCCGGCACCCTCGCCCGTGACGTCCATGGCGGAGCCGAAGACGTACACGAACAGCAGCACCATCACGATCGGGAAGCCGAGCTGCCAGGCGAAGTTCACCGGCTGGCGCACCAGGTGGGTGAACTCCTGGCCGACGATCGCGCGATAGTCGTGCAGTGTCCATTTAAGACGCCCGGCGAGGGTCTCGTCGGGGAGCGGGGCGAGTGTGGTCACTGGTCCTCCTTGGCGATGAGTTCGAGGAAGGCCTCGTCGAGGGTGGGGCGGCGCAGGCCGATGTCCGCGACCGTGAGGCGCTTGTCCTGCACCGCGGTCGCGGCGGCGGTGAGGGCCGGGACGGGGTCCTTGACGGGCGCGGACACGGAGGAGGCGCCCTCGTCGAGGACGGTGTCGCCGTCCGCGACCGAGGCGATGATCTCCCGGAGCGCGGGGAGGTCGGCCGGGTCGGCGGCGATGATCTCGAGCCGGTCGGCGCCCATGCGGCGCTTGAGCCCGGCGGGGGTGTCGTCGACGAGGTTGCGGCCGTGGTCGATCACGGCGATGCGGTCGCAGAGGCGGTCGGCCTCGTCGAGGTAGTGGGTGGTGAGCACGACGGTGGTGCCGTCGGCGGCGAGGCCCTCGACGGCGTCCCAGACCTCGCGGCGCCCGGCCGGGTCCAGGCCCGTCGTGGGCTCGTCGAGGAAGAGCACCTGCGGGGCGAGGATCATGCTGGCCGCGAGGTCGAGGCGGCGCTTCATGCCGCCCGAGAAGCCCTTGGCCTGGCGGTTCGCGGCCTCGGTGAGGCCGAACTGGGTGAGGAGCTGGTCGGCGCGCTCGCCGGCACGGGACTTGTTGAGGCGGAAGAGCTTGCCGAAGAGGATGAGGTTCTGACGGGCGGTGAGGACCTCGTCGACGGCGGTCTGCTGGCCGGTGAGGCCGATGCGGCGGCGCACCTGGCGGGCGTCGCGGGAGACGTCGAAGCCGGCGACGGAGGCGCTGCCGGTGTCGAACCGCAGCAGGGTGCTGAGGATGCGGACGGTGGTGGTCTTGCCCGCGCCGTTCGGGCCGAGCAGGCCGAGCACCGTGCCGGCTTCGGCGGTGATGCTGAAGCCGTCGAGCGCGGCGGTGTCCTTGAATCGTTTGCCGAGGTTGGACGCCTCGACAGTGGTGGTGGGCATTGAATGTTCCCCTTCAATCGGGTACGCTGTACCCAGTAATAGCATACAACGTACCCGATTAGCAAGCGCGATATCATGAGGCCCCTATGGCGACACCACAAACGGGGGCGGGCGACCCCCAACGAAGCCTGGAGCTGCTCTGGCGCGAGTTCGGACCGCAGCCCAGCAAGCCCGGGCCGAAGCCGAAGCTCTCCATCGACCGCATCGTCGAGGCCGCCATCGCGGTGGCCGACCGCGAAGGCAGCTGCTTCGGGATGCGCAGCGTCTCAGCGGAGCTCGGCGTGGGCGCCATGACGATCTACCGGTACGTGCCCGGCAAGCGCGAACTCGTCGACCTCATGGTCGACCGGCTCTCGCGGGTCGGCGACGATGCCCCCGAACTCGCGCAGATCCACTGGCGCGAGGCCCTGGAGCTGTTCGCCGAGAGCACGTGGCAGGTCTACGGCGACCACCCCTGGCTCCTGGAGATCAACCAGCGGCGGCCGGTCCTCGGCCCGGACTCGCTGCACGGCTACGACTTCGTGCTCGGCGCCTTCGAAGGCCACGACCTGCCCGACCGCGAGATCAACCTGATCGTGACGGCCCTGATGAACGTCGTGACGGGCACGGCCCGCCAGTACCTGCTCCGCGACAGCGACGACGAAGGCCCCGAGACCGGCGAGGCCGAATGGTGGAGCCACCAGGGCCCGTATCTCGAGCGCGCGATCGCCTCGGGGCGGTACAAGCACCTCCTGCGGTTCTCCGACGAGCAGGCGTGGGACCTCACCGGCCACGACGCGATGCGGTACGGCGTCGACCGCTTCCTCGACGGCCTCGCGCCCCGCATGGAGGCGAGCCGCACAGCGGACTAGCCGCGTCAGGTCCCGGTAAGCGTCGTTCGCCCGGGCGCACGAAGCCCGACTCGTACGCCATGATGACCGCCTCGGTCCGGTTGCGGGCCCCCAGTTTCGTGAGCACGCTGCCCACGTGGGTCTTCACCGTCTCCAGGCCGAGGAACAGGCGCGTCGCGATCGCCTGGTTCGACAGGCCCTCGGCGACCAGCCGCAGCACCTCCGCCTCGCGCGGGGTCAGCGCGACCGGGCCGTGCGCGTTCCCCGGCGGCGGGGCGTGCGCGGCCGCGAGCGCCCGGATCGCCTCGGGGAACAGGAGCGCGCCGCTCGCGACCACCCGGACGGCCAGCGCGATCTGGCCGATGTCCGCGCGCTTGAGCACGAAACCGCCTGCGCCGCTTCGCAATGCCTCGTAGACGTAATCGTCGTTCTCGAAGGTGGTGATGACCAGGACGTGCGGCGGGTCGGGCAGCGACTCGCGCAGGAGCCTGGTCGCGGCGATCCCGTCGAGGTCCGGCATCCGCACGTCCATGAGCACCACATCCGGCCGGAACTGACGCACCAGGGGCAGCACTCGGGCGCCGTCGGAGGCCTCGGCGACGGGCTCGATGCCGGGCTGGGCGGCGAGGAGGGTGCGGAGTCCGGTGCGCACCAAGGGGTCGTCGTCGGCGATGAGGATGGTGATGGGCGGGGTGGTCACCGGTCGATGATGCCACCCCGCCGCAGGGCCCGCCTCCCTCTCGGGAGCGAGATCAGCGCAGGGCCGCGACCGGTTCGCGTTCCAGCGGCGCGGCGTCGGCGGGCCGGTCGGCCGCGAGGCGGCCGGTGAGCAGGAGCCAGGCGGCGACGGCGACCATCGGCACGAGGCCGAGGAGCGCGCCGGTGTTCACGCGGTCTTCGCCGACCGCGATGCCGACGAGCAGGGCGAGCACCATGTTGTTGCCCGCGTGGGCGAGGCTGGCGGTCCATACGGAGCCGCTGCTCATGCGCAGCCAGCTGAGGATGACCTCCTGGAAGAGGAACGAGACGGTCCAGATCGCGAGGCCCAGGGTGATGTTCGCGAACTCGATGTAGCCGAGGAACGCGAGCGGGTAGTGCCAGACGGCCCAGATCAGACCGGTGAGCACAGTGGACATGAGGGGTCGCTCGGGGAAGAGGCGCAGTCGCAGGTAGCTCGTCCAGCCGAACTCCTCGCCCCAGTAGATCGGGGTCAGCACGATGACGACGACCAGGAGGATCGCGATCGACGCCCACGCGGGGAGGCCGGGCAGGAGCTCGAACGCGGCGGGGTCGAAGTCCCACAGGCCGAGTGCGACGGCGACCGCCAGCGCGGCGGCGGCGAACCCGAGCGGGCCGAGCCAGGCGGCCAGGTACAGCCGCCACTGCTCGCGCAGGCGCGGCCGCATCCCGGCGTCGGCGAAGCCCTCGCGGGTGATCCATTTGCGGACGACGAACGCGGCGATCGCGGGGGCGAACGCGATGCCCGCGATCTGGACGAGCGGGTTGACCAGCGACAGGCCGAACAGCAGCACTGCGGCGAACATGCCGGCCCAGGCCAGGCCGAACGATAGGGCGATGAAGGCGATGACGCCCTTGGTTCTCGACTCCACGGGGTGGGTCCTCTCTCGAAACGATGTCCCCCAAAGCTCGTCGCAGGAGTGCGTCCGTGCCTCCCGAGGAGTGGGGAAACCGGGCTCCCCCGGAGGAGGGAGGGGCCGAACGACGCGCCTTCGAGAACTGGCTCCTCCGGAGAGCAACCGGCCGCGCACCGCGCCTCCGCGTTTCGGCCCTCCGGAAGGCACCCCGTATGCCGCACCCCGCGAACCGAATCGGCGCTCGAGCTCCTCGGCGCCGTCCACCGCCTCGGCATCGCCGCCGATGTCCAGGGACGATCGCGGCGGCGACCGCGTCGTCATCCGCCTCCGGAAGACTCCACGCGCATCACGCCCCGGAATCCCGGGCACCCCGGCGGGCGCCCCGCGAACTTCGCTCCGGAAGGCACTGCTCACACGCTGCGCCGCAAGCCGACTCGGTGGAGCCCCGTCACCCGACCGCCCGCGCTCTCCACGAGCGGCCTCAGCCCCGGCTCGGGGCGACATCGGTGCTTTCGGCTCGATCGCTTCCCGGTGCGGGGCTCTGCCGTCGGCGGCCCTTCTCCCCCTCTGGAGGGAGTCACCTGCTCACTTCGGATGCCAGACTCGGCTGCATGCGACAGCTCTTGCGCCCCTTCCGCGGCCCGGCCGCCCCGCTGGGGTGGACGCACGCGTTCCTCGCCGTGGCGGGGGCGTCCTTCGTCGGCGTCCCGGTCGCGGCCGTGCTCGCGTTGGTCTGGCCCGGTCCCGTTCCCGGACCTGTCCTCGCAGCGGCCGGGTGTGCCGCCATCGCAGCCATCGGGCTACCCAAGGCTTCACGGCGCGTGGCGGTGCGCGCGGCGAACCGCTTCCTGCGCATGAACCTGCCCGAACCCGTTGCTCCGCGGCGATTCTCGACCGCGGCCTGGTTCCTGTTGTGGGCCTTCGCAGGCGCGGCGCTCATGCTCGCCACGGCCGTCGCCCTGGTCGGGATGGCGCTCCCGGCGGTGTGGCTCGACGGCGGCGAGACCGTCACTGTCCTGGTCCCCGTCGAGGTCCGCGCCGGCGCGGCCGGGGCCTGGACCCCCGCGGTCACTGGCGGGCTTTTGGTCGCGCTGATCTATTGCGCTGCAGGGTATGCGGCGCTCATGCGCCGACTAGCCGCGCGCCTCCTCGGGCCGGGACTCGCCGAACGCCTCGCCGCTGCCGAGGAGGAGGCCCGCCGGGTCGCGTCGCGCAACCGGCTCGCGCGAGAACTGCACGACGCCATCGGGCACACCCTCACGACCTCGACCATCCAGGCGGCGGTGGCCCGCCAGGTCCTCGAAACCGACCCCGACTCGGCCCGGCTCGCCCTCGCGGCGATCGAGGAGTCGTCACGGTCGGCTCTGGACGACCTCGACCGCGCACTGGGCGCGCTCCGGGAGGAGCCCGCCCCGGTCACCGCCGCGCCCACGCTCGCCGACCTGGCTCGGCTGTGCGAACGGGCCGCGGCGGCTGGTGCGGCGATCTCGGTGCGGGTGAAGGGCGCGCCGGAGTCGGTGCCTCAGGCGGTGTCCCGCGAGGCGTACCGGATTGCGCAGGAAGGGATCACGAACGCCCTCAGGCACGCGCCCGGGGCCGCCGTCGAGGTGGCGGCGGAAGTCGGCGAGGCCCTGCTGGGCCTGCGCGTCGCCAACCCGGTGACGGGCGGCGGCGGATCCGGCTACGGCCGCGGCCTGGAGGGCATGGCCGAGCGCGTGCGCCTCCTCGGCGGCACCCTCGAAGCGGGCCGGGATGCGGAGGGCCGGTGGGTCCTCGAGGTCGCGCTGCCGCTTCGGCCAGTCAGAGCGGCCTCGGCAGACGGCAGTGCCACCCGGAGAACGTTCACCGCGTGAACGACGCCGCGGACCGGCGGGGACCCGCAGGCGCGCTTGTGCCCCGGCGCACCTGGACTACGCCCACCGCGCAACGTGCACCCCGTGAACGACACGGCGGACCAGCGAGACCCGCAGCGGTCACTCGCGCTGCCGCCCCGACTCCCGGAGCCGCCTGGGCCGAGGCGACGGCGACGGCGACGGCGACAGGCCAGAGTTAACCCGGTCAACTTCGGGCCCGGAACGTTCACGCGGTGAACGTGCGTGGCACAAGCGAAGGCGCAGCCGCCGAAAGACGGTCCGGCGGCTGCGCCTCTACGCTGATGCGTTTACGACCAGCGGAAGTACCAGGCCTTCGACCTGATCATGTGCTCGGCGAGGTCCTCGAGGGTCGGCACGCCCGAGTCGAGCAGGTCCGGGCAGTACGCGTACACCTCGCCCGCGATCGCAAGGGCCTCTTCGGCATTCGGCGGGTGCGGCACGTACAGCTCGACCACGTCGTAGGTCATCGCGACCAGCTCGGCCTCGAAGCGGCGGTGCCAGCTGTGCAGCACGGCCGCGTGCTCGGCGCCGTACAGCTCCCAGTTCGTGGAGCCCTTCCACGGGAACATGGCCGGGATCTTCCAGCCCGCGTCGGTCCTGACCAGGCCGAGAAGGCCGTGCGGCTCATGCGGTGTGGCGAAGTCGGTGTCGCCGCGGCGCGGCAGGATCGGGACGCCGCGGGCGGGCTCGCCGGCCTCGGCGGCCTTGTCGTGGAGGAGCTCGGCGGCGTCGATCTCGTCGGCGCGGGTGAGCTCGTCGTCGCCCTCGTGGATGATCGACTCACCGTTGTCGCGCCACTCCTCGGCCGCGCCGAGGAGGACCGGCATCCAGCCGGTCTGCTCGGCCGACTGGCGGATGTCGAGCCACCAGCCCAGGGCCTCGGAGGGCCGGACGGCGAAGGCCCACATGGCGGTGTCGCCGCGGCGCACCAGCTGGTGCATCTTCGGCACGGCGAGCCCGGCGGCGCGCAGCTCCCCGCGGGGGGAGCCCACGATGTCGAGGGACTCGTCGTCCTCGATGCGCGGCATCATCTCGTCGCGGCCGGTGGTCGGCGCGCGGGGCGGGACGGGCTTGTCCAATGTGAGCAGTTCGCGGCGGGGCCGCTCGGGCACGAAGATCGCCGCCTCTGGTTCCGGTTCGGGCGCTAGGGCGCCCGCGGGTGCCTCGTCCGGTTCGCGATCCGGTGCGGTGCCCGGCTCGACGTCCTCGACGGGCTTCGTTTCCTCGTCCGGCTCGAAGTCCTGGACGAGTTGCAGTTCCTCATCGGGCTCGAGGTCCGGCACGGCCGTGAGGACCGGGCCCGCGGGCTCCGGTCCAGGCTCGTACTCGGGCTCGAGCGCGGGTACGAGACGCAGGCCGGTGACTGGCGCCTGGGTAGCGATGCTGTCCTCCTCCGCAGCGTCCGGCGAAGGGGCCGGGCTGCTCTCGGGGGCGGCATCGTCTAGGGCGCCAGAGGAGGCGACCGGTTCGGGCGCGGCCTCGGGCTCGGAGGCAGGTTCAGGTTGGGCGGCGGGATCTGGCACTGAATCAGGTGTGTCCCGGCGCCCCAACAGACGCTGGAGGAGTCCCACAGTTCTCCATGATGCCCTGTCGCGGCCCGGAGCGCCACGCCCACCCCCGAAGCGGCGGAGGAGGAACGCGAAGGACGATCGGGGACGGCTACTTGCCGCGGCCCTTGCGGAACAGGATTCCGAAGAAGAAGGCGCAGGTCATGATGATGACCATGACCGCCAGGAGTTTGAAGAGCAGGCCCATCAGCGTTCCTCGGTTCGGTTCGGGCGTCGCATCATTTCACCTTGGTGAGTTCAGGGCGCTTGGGATCGACGGCGTCGCCGCTCGACTTGCCGGTGAGGCGGCGCTTCACCCAGGGGGCGAAGTGCTTGCCCGCCCACTGGACGCCGTTCATCTCCCGGCGCGGGCGGGGCAGGTTCGGGAGCGGCTCGGACCAGGACGGGTCGGGGTCGACGCCGAGGGCCTCGCACACGTCGTAGGCGACGCGCATGTGCCCGAACGTGCTGAGGTGGAGCCGGTCCTCCGACCACAGGCGCGGGTCCTCGAACGCCTTGTCGCTCCACAGGTCGACGAGGACCGCGTTGTGGCGCTTGGCGACGCGCTTGTAGGCGTCGTTGGTGGCGACGAAGCGCTTGCGCAGGACCGCGATGCCGGGGATGTGCGGGGTGATGTCCGCGCAGGTGAAGAGCACGACCTCGGCGCCGGAGGCCTTGAGGAGGCGGACCACTTCGTGGGCGCGGGTGGAGAGCTGCACGGGGTTGAAGCCGGGGCGCAGGGCGTCGTTGCCGCCGGCGGCGAACGAGACGAGGTCGGGGCTCTGCTTGATGGCGGGCACCACCTGCTCGTCGACGATGCGGTCGAAGAGCCGCCCGCGGATCGCGAGGTTGGCGTATTCCAGGCCGGGCCACTGCTCGGCGGCGCGGTGGGCGAACAGGTCGGCCCAGCCGCGGTGGCGGTCGCCGCCGCTCGGGTCGGGGTCGCCGACGCCTTCGGTGAAACTGTCGCCGATGGCCACGAAACTCGAGTACTCCGCTGCCATTGCACTCCACCTCCGTCTGAGCCGTTCCGCTGAACACCGCCCAGCCGCGGTGACGGCGCGGGCGCTGACCAGCATGCCTCACCTAGATAACGATCGGATTTCGATCAGGTGGCGAGCACGGCCACAGCCGTCTCAGCGGGGAGCGGGAACGGCGGCGATCGGAGGGCGAGTGCCGTTCGGCCCCTTGCGGTCTCGCGAGCGAATGTGAACGGAGGGTCCGGGCAAATCGGACACCCTGGGACCCCCCATTTCAACACTACGCAACGGGTCCGACATGCCCTGCCGACCAGGGCCGGTCGCGCGGCTTCGCGGGGTCGCTCGCGGAAACGGAAAGCGGCGGGAAGCCTCCGGCACCGAGACTGGCCGTCGGCTTCCCGCCGCGGCATTCCGCCCGGTCAGGCCGGGCGTGCTGCGTGCGCCGGAGTTACGCGTGCTCTCGGTGCACCACGACCTCGCCCGCGGGCACGTCGATCACCGCGTCGGCCGCCTTGACCTGCGCGTCCGTCGCCGTGTGGTTGATGCAGAAGAGCCAGCTGCGGCCGTCCTCGTGCGCGCGGCGTACGACCTCGACGCCGACCGGGGTCTCGGCCGGGGGCTCGACGCCCGCGTCCTGGGCCGCGGCGGCGACGATGCGGTCGAGGGTGGCGTCGTCCGGGAACGTCGTCAGGTAGTGCGCGGTGCCCTCACCGAAGCGGTTGACCAGCCACGCCGGGGACCCGTCCGCGTACGTGTCGCGGACTTCCGCCCCTGTCGAAGCCGCCGCCTCGCTCCAGATCGTGCCGTGTCCGCCCGAGGCGAGCTCGACCTTCCCGCCGATCAGCGGGTAGAACTCCTCGCTGCGCACGCCGAGCACGTCGCGGATCGCGCCCGGGTAGCCGCCGAGGTAGACCGTGTCGGTCTCGTCCGCGATCCCCGAGTACGGCGTCACGAGGACCGTGCCGCCGCCGTTCACGAACTGCCGCAGGTTCTCCGCGCCCTTGCGCGAGAGCAGGTAGACCGCGGGGACGACCACGAACCGGTACTTCGACAGGTCGCCTTCGGGCTCGGCGACGTCGGCGGTGATGCCCGCCCGCCACAGCGCCGCGTAGTAGACGTCGAAGACGCCCTGGGCGGTCAGCTCGTTCGTGGGGCGCGCCTCGTGCTCCTGCGCCCACGCGTTCGGGAAGTCCCACAGGATCGCGGTCTCGGCGTCCACGCGCGAGCCCTCGACCTCGGCGAGCTCGCCGAGGCGCGCGCCCAGTTCGCAGACCTCGCGCCAGATCTTGGAGTCGGTGCCCGCGTGCGGGACCATCCCAGAGTGCCACTTCTCGGCGCCCTGCTTCGAAGCGCGCCACTGGAAGAACATGATGCCGTCCGCGCCGCGCGCGAAGTGCTGGAAGGAGTTGCGGAGCATCTCGCGGGGGGCCTTGGCGCGGTTGCGGCCCTGCCAGTTGACGGCGGAAGTGGAGTGCTCCATGAGGATCCACGGCCTGCCGCTGCCGAGCGAGCGCGCGTAGTCGGCGCCGAAGCCCAACTTGACGTGTGCGTTCTCGCCGACCAGGTAGTGGTCGGTGGTGACGACGTCCACGACGTCGCTGAACTCCCAGAGGTCGATGTCGGGGTGCCCGCCGGCCATGAAGTTCGTGGTCATCGGCTTGTCGGAGTACTTGCCGATGACAGCGGCCTCGGCGAGGTAGTTCTGCTTGAGCCGCCAGGACGAGTACCGCTTCCAGTCGAGCACCTGGCCCGGGTTCGCGATCGTGGGGGTCGGGAGCGGGGCGTAGACCTGGTCCCAGGACGAGTACGCCTGTGACCAGAACGCGGTGCCCCACGCGGCGTTGAGCCCGTCGAGGTCGCCGTAGCGCTCGCGCAGCCACACGCGGAACTTCGCGGTCGCGGCCTTCGTGTACGAGCGGGCGTTGTGGCAGCCGTACTCGTTGTGGATATGCCACAGGGCGAGCGCGGGGTGGTTCGCGTACCGCTCGGCGAGCTTCTCGGCGATCGCGAGGGCCTTGGCGAGGTACACGTCCGAGGAGGGGTCGAAGCCCTGGCGGGAGCCGTGCGTGAGCTGGCGGCCCTCGGCGTCGACCATGACCGCTTCGGGGTAGGTCGCGGCGAACCACGGCGGCGGGGACGCGGTGGGGGTGGCGAGGCAGGCTTCGATGCCGTTGGCGGCGAGGAGGTCCATGACCTCGTCGAACCACTCGAACTCGTAGCGGCCTTCTTCGGGCTCGAAGAGGGCCCAGGAGAAGATGCCGACGCTGACGCGGTTCACGCCCGCCTCGCGCATGAGGCGCATGTCCTCGGCCCAGGTCTCGCGGGGCCACTGTTCGGGGTTGTAGTCACCGCCGTAGACGATCGCCATGCAGGGTGCTCCTTCACTGGGGGAGGTACGGGTGCGCACTCCAGGCTACGGGAAGCCGAAGCACGCATCAACCCCCTTGACCAGCTTTTTCACCCCGTTTGAATAAGTCGTGGCAAGCAGTGGCCGAGGTCTCGAAACGTTTCAATCGGAAGCTCGTGAGCAGGCGAAACCGGCCTCGTGGCTGTGCACTGTCACACTTTGCCGTCAGGGTTGTCGCTCTGCACATTTACGGCTCGCGAGCTTCGCCGAGACCGGGTTCTCCGAATGTCCGTTTTGAAGGCTAGCGCCGAAAACGCCCGATCTACTTCGTACGGTCTACGCCTCCGCGGCGTACCAACCGGCAGCGCCCGGCTCGATCCACCAGGTGCGCTTGCGGCCGAGCTCGCCCACGAGCCCGTCCTGGATGTACGTCACGGAGTCCTCCGGGTGGACCGCCACGGCCCGCCCGCGCGCCCGCCGCACCTCGATGCGCAGCCGCTTGCGGAAGCGCCCCACGGTCACCGGCACGGCGACCGCGACGTCGATCTTCCCGTCGGCCGGGTCAGGCTCGGCCAGCACCATGTCGTCGGTCGCCGCGTACCCGTCGGCGTTTGCGACCACGCACGCCAGGATCTGCTCGGAGCCGTCCGCCAGCACCACGTCGTCGAGGTTCACGACCCCGCGCCAGGGCCGGTCCCCGCCGCCGAGCCGCACGCCGTCGATCGCGACGCCGCCGCCGTCGTGGCGCAGCAGATCAGTGCGTTTCACCACTCCCTCGGTGACAGCCGCGGCGACCTCCGCGGGAGTCCCGGGCAGGCCGAACCGCGCGACGATACCGGGCGCCGTCGCCAAGGGGAGGATCGCGATCGGGGGGAGGTCGGGGATCGTGCGCCCGTCCGGCAGCCCCTCGGGCCGCTTGCTCGGGGCCGGGATCGCTTGCCGCACCAGGCGGGCCAGTACCGCGTTGACCTGCTCGTCCGTATCCGCGGCGAGTACGATCCGCTCGTCCGGGTCGGCGAGCGCCGCGTCGACTTCCTCGGGTTTGTCGGCCTCGGCGGTGCGCACGACCGCGCCCCGCGCCTTCAGCTCGTCCACCAGGTGCAGGGCCTGAGTACGCGGTCCGGGGTTCGCGCAGTTGGCTTCCACGAGTGTCAACACGACGACGTTCACGACCGCCACCTTACGGTGTGACGGGGACCCGATTCATAGTGCTTAGGCCTGGTGAGACCCCGCATAAATGAATGCAAGTAGGCTTACCAAGTAATCGGGTGATCAACTTCCCGGGAGGATGGGCAGATGCCAGCGATCGCGGTCGTCGGAACGCAGTGGGGCGACGAGGGCAAGGGCAAGGTCACCGACCTGCTCGGCGCCGAGATGGACTACGTCGTGCGCTACCAGGGCGGCAACAACGCCGGGCACACCGTCGTGACCCCTGACGGCACGAAGTACGCCATCCACCTGGTGCCCGTGGGCATCCTGACCCCGGGCGTCGTCCCGGTCATCGGGAACGGCGTGGTCGTCGACCCGAAGTTCCTCATCTCCGAGCTCGACGAGCTCATCGGAGGCGGCGTCGACGTCTCCAACCTGAAGCTCTCCTCGGACGCGCACCTCATCATGCCGCACCACCGGGCCCTCGACCGCGTGGTCGAGCGGTACCTCGGCGGGGCGCGCATCGGCACCACCGGCCGCGGCATCGGCCCGGCCTACGCCGACAAGGTCGCCCGCCAGGGCATCCGCGTGCAGGACCTCCTCGACCCGAAGATCCTCTCGATCAAGCTCGAGCAGATCCTCCGCGAGAAGAACCAGATCCTCGTGAAGGTCTACAACCGCAAGGCGATCGACCCGCAGGCCGTGGTCGAGGAGTACCTCGGGTACGCCGAGCGGCTCAAGCCGTACATCGCGGACACCCGCCTGCTGCTCAACCAGGCCCTCGACGCGGGCAAGAACGTGCTCCTCGAAGGCGCCCAGGCGACCATGCTCGACGTGGACCACGGCACCTACCCGTTCGTGACCTCCTCGAACCCGACCACGGGCGGCGCCTGCGTCGGCACCGGCATCGCGCCGAACAAGATCACGACCGCGATCGGCATCATCAAGGCGTACACGACCCGCGTGGGCTCGGGCCCGTTCCCGACGGAGCTGTTCGACCAGTTCGGCGAGTTCCTGCTCAAGAAGGGCGGCGAGTACGGCGTCACCACCGGCCGCCGCCGCCGCTGCGGCTGGTTCGACGCGGTCCTCGGCCGGTACGCGGTGCGGGTCAACGGCATCACGGACCTGTTCGTGACGAAGCTCGACGTCCTCTCCGAACTGGAGCGCGTCCCGATCTGCGTCGCGTACGAGGTCGACGGCGAGCGCGTCGAGGAGATGCCGATGACGCAGACCGATGTGCACCACGCGAAGCCGATCTACGAGTACCACGACGGCTGGTTCGAGGACATCTCCCACTGCCGCAAGTTCGACGAGCTCCCGGCGAACGCCCAGAGCTACATCGAGCGGCTCGAAGAGCTGTGCGGCGCCCAGGTGAGCGTCGTCGGCGTCGGCCCGGGCCGCGAAGAGAACATCATTCGCCACCCGATGATCTAAGGGCGACAAGCGAAGCGAAGGGCGTCGGCCTGAGGCCGGCGCCCTTCGGCGTGCTGTCACAGGCCGTGCTTCGCGAGGAAGCCGGTGACGGTCTCCTCCCACAGCTTCGACTGCTCGGCCATGAGCACGTGCCCGGCGTCGATCTCGGTGTACTCGGCGCCCGGGATGCCCTCGGCGAGGACGCGGGAGTTCGCGGGGTCGACCAGGAGGTCGGCGGTCGCGTTGACCACCAAGGTGGGGACGGCGACGTTCGCGAGGTCGCCGGTCGTGTCGGCCGCCCGCACCAGGCGGGCCTGGCCGACGACGCCGCCGGGGACGTTCGCCGCGAGGTCGGCGGTGAGCTGCTCGACCTGCTCGGCGGGCAGGCCGTTGATGAAGCGGGCGCCGAACCCGGTGTCGAGCACGTACCGGGCGAAGGACTCGCGGTCGCTCCGGGCGGTGTCCTCCCAGATGCGCATGCCGAGCGCGAGCCGGTTGTCCGCCTTGGCGAACCCGGCGGCGAGGACCAGGCCGCGCACCCGCTCGGGGTGGCGCACGGCGGCCCGCACCGCGACCGTGGTGCCGAGCGAGAAGCCGATGACGGTGAAGGCCTCGACCCCGGCGGCGACGGCGTCCGCCACCAGGGCGTCCGCGAGCGTGTCGAGGGTGAGTTCGGTGTCGTCCGCGGGGTAGTCGGAGCCGACGACGGTGTGGTTCTCGGCGAGCGCGGGGATGAGGGAGGCGAAGTTCCCCTCGATGCCGCCGCCCGCGCCGTGGGCGAGGACGATGCCTTGACCGGAGCCCTGGACCTTGGTGGTCAGTACAATTTCATTCATGTCCGCAACCCTGCGGGATGACACCGATGTGACAGTCCAGCGTTAGTGACGGAGCACACGATGAGGATCGGCGAACTCGAGCGCCTGACCGGCGTGCCGCGGCGGCTGCTGCGCTACTACGAGGAGCAGGGCCTCCTCCACCCCGAACGCGACTCCAGCGGCTACCGGGTCTACACCGGGGAGCAGGTGGCGCTGGTCGGCCGCATCCGCGAGCTGCTCGCGGCGGGGCTGAACACCGAGACCATCCGGGGCCTGCTGCCGTGCGCGCCCGACGCCGAGCCCGGTTTCATCCCGTGCTCGCGGAGCCTGGAACCGCTGAACGCCAACCTGATGGAGATGGACGCGCAGATCGCGGCGCTCGTGCACCGGCGCGAGCGCCTGGCCGGGTTGAAGGACGCCACCGAGGCCCGGCTGGAGCGCCAGCGCGCGTAAGGGGCCGTGTCAGGTCGGTGTCAGGGCGGTGCAAGCCGCGGGTCCGATAGTTGCTTCATCAACGAGGAACGCACTACCGGATCACCGAGGAGCACGACATGACCACCACCCTCTCCACCCAGGACCAGGCCACCATCCGCACCGCCGCCTACGGCACGGTGACGCTGATGTCCATCGCGGGCATCGCCGGTTCGGCCCACAAGATCGCCACCGACGGCTCGCTGGCGTTCGCCGCCGCCACCGGCACCGTGGGGCACGTCCTCGCCGGTGCGAAGGCGAAGGAGCTGAAGTTCCCGGGCAAGTCCGCTGCGGCGATCGCCGAGCAGGTGCTGCCCGCGATCACCGAGTCGGTGCGGCTGCTGGAGGCCCAGGAACCGGCCGAGGCGGAGAACTTCCGCTCGACGATCCGCATCGCCGTGGAGGCCGCCACCCGCGCGCACAAGGGCGCGCCGAGCCCGGTGATGGCCGAGATGACCCGCAAGATCGACCAGGCCCTGAACGCCGCCTGACCTGTCAGCGCCTGAGCGCCGTGGCCCCCCCC
>NZ_JAPZVR010000003.1:0-103081 GCF_027622855.1 Glycomyces algeriensis
TCCGTTCGACTTGCATGTGTGAAGCACGCCGCCAGCGTTCGTCCTGAGCCAGGATCAAACTCTCCAACAAAAACCTGTTGCGCACCACCCTCTCGCGAGAATGGCGACTTGGTAGGTGTCGAAGCATGTCCTGACCGATTTTCAACGGGACACCAAGCAAGTGTCCCAAGGAAAAGACAGTCAAAAACAGTACCGATCAAGCAGCGCTGAAACCTTGTCCAGCACACTCAATCAGCCCGCACGCTGACCATCCAAACACCCTGTTGAGTTCTCAAACAACACGCCAACCCAGAACGATCCTCATAAGGATTCGGCCTCAGCCGGAGCAACCCGAACAACATTACTAGTCTCAATCCGCACTGTCTAACTGGGGGTCATTGACCCTCGTCACATGCGATTGAGCCTCTATGGAGTCTCAGGTGATCCCCGCGTCTCGATCTCGGACCGCGCCAGCGCTCTTCAGAGCTTGTCGCGTGCCTCCGTGATCTCCGGACCGGCCTCGTTTTCCTCGGCTGTTCCGTTCCCCCGCGGGCAAAGACAAATATACACACCCTCGAAGGGGCCGAAACCAGGGGGGTCACCTCGCGTTCAACGATACGCTTGACCAGCGGAGACATCAAGATCTTCCGGAAAGTCGGCGGCGGCGTGGTGCGCCCGGCCGCCGACGCGGACCGTCTCCTCGGCACCGCTTCTGCTGTTAGCCTGCGAGCGAAGGAACTCCGACTCGTATAGGAGAAGGCATGTCAGCCACTCGCAATGCAAGCACTCGTTGGACCGGCGACCTCCAGGAAGGCAACGGCGTCACCAGCTTCCTGTCGTCGGGCCTGCCGGACACGCCGGTGACCTGGGCGGCGCGCGCGAACAACCCCGAGGGCAAGACCAGCCCGGAGGAGCTCATCGCGGCGGCGCACACCTCCTGCTTCTCCATGGCGTTCTCAGGCGCCCTGTCGAAGGCCGGGTACACCGCCGACGAGATCAACACCGAAGCCGCCGTCACCTTTAAGCCGGGCACGGGGATCACGGACATCGTCCTGACCGTCCGCGCCTCGATCCCCGGGATCGACAACGACGAGTTCCAGAAGATCGCGCAGGGCGCCAAGGAGAACTGCCCGGTGAGCCAGGCACTGAAGGCGGTCCCGATTTCCATTGAGGCGACGCTGGGTTAGGGTCGTCACAAACGACTGAAAATTTCATATCCACGCACAGTGTGCGCGAAAGCATCGGGTGCACCATCCGTGGTCGAAACGCCACGGAGCCGAACGCGGGCTTCGCCTGCGGAGCGGCACGGTGGTCGTTGGTTTCGCGCACTTGTTTGTAACCAGGCCCGCCTGCCCAGTTGCAAACCGACATCGCAGAGGAGGGGGTTCTCGTGACTGCTCCTGAAAACACCGGTAGGCGGTTCCACGCCTACACCATCCGCCACCTGGACGAGTTGCTCCAGAGAGCGCCGCTGACCGAGGAGCAGCGGCTCCGGACCCGGGCCGTGGCGTCCGTATTGCCGTTCCGGACGAACGCCTATGTCGTCGACGAGCTCATCGACTGGGACGACCCGTTCGGGGACCCGATGTTCAGGCTGGTCTTCCCGCAGGAGGACATGCTTCCCGTCGAGGACGTCGACCACATTGCGGGCCTGCTCCAGAACGACGCCTCCAAGCAGGAGGTGACCGCCGCGGCCAACCAGATCCGGTTCAAGCTCAATCCGCATCCGGCCGGGCAGCTCGCGCTGAACATCCCGAAGGCCGGCGAGGAGCCGATCCCGGGTCTGCAGCACAAGTACCGCGAGACGGTGCTGTTCTTCCCGCAGCAGGGCCAGACCTGCCACGCGTACTGCACCTACTGCTTCCGCTGGGCGCAGTTCGTGGGCATCGCCGACCTGAAGATGGCGAACAACGACGTCGAGCAGTTGACGGGCTACGTGCGGGACCACCCCGAGGTGAGCAGTGTGCTGCTCACGGGCGGGGACCCGATGATCATGGGCGAGCCGGTGCTGCGGCGGTACATCGAACCGCTGCTCGAGATGGAGCACGTGGAGTCGGTGCGGATCGGTTCGAAGGCGCTGGCCTACTGGCCGCAGCGGTTCGTGTCGGACCCCGACGCGGACGACACGCTGCGGCTGTTCGAGCGGGTGGTGGCTTCGGGCAAGAACCTGGCGTTCATGGCGCACTTCTCGCACCAGAAGGAGCTGGACTCCGAGATCGTGCGGGAGGCGGTGCGCCGCATCCGCGCCACCGGTGCGGTGATCCGGACGCAGGCGCCGCTGATCAGGACGATCAACGACGACGCGGAGCAGTGGGCGGGGATGTGGAGGACCCAGCACAAGCTGGGGATGATCCCGTACTACATGTTCGTCGAGCGCGACACCGGGCCGCAGGACTACTTCTCGGTGCCGCTGGTGCGGGCGTGGGAGATCTTCCGCGACGCGTTCAGCCAGGTGTCGGGGTTGTGCCGGACCGTGCGGGGTCCGTCGATGTCGGCCACGCCGGGCAAGGTCGCGGTGGACGGGGTCGTGGAGATCGGCGGGGAGAAGGTGTTCGCGCTGCGGATGCTCCAGGCCAGGGATCCCGACCTCGTGGGCCGTCCGTTCTATGCGAAGTTCGATGAGAACGCGGTGTGGGTGGACGACCTGAAGCCGGCGTTCGCCGACAAGTTCCCGTTCGAGTAGTGCGGTAGGAAGCGAAAGTCAGGGCCGGAGCGGCGTCGCCGCTCCGGCCCTTTCGGGTGCGGCTAGCCCGCGATGTGCAGAGCGAAGCCGGTGGTGCCCTCGGCTTCGCGGCCGGGGATGAGGCGCTTGTGCTCGTCGTAGTCCTCGGACTGCTTGCGGTAGGCGATCGGCTCGGTCTCGGCGACGGCTTCGAGGCGCTCGCGCAGGTGCTTGGTCACGTCGGCGTACTCGGCCTGCCAGCCGGCGCCGGTGACGACCACGGGCGGGAGGACCTCCATTCCCGTGTAGAAGAGGATGCCGTGCTGGATCGGGAAGAGCAGGTCGTTGATGTCGCCGTTCACGCCCCGGTCCGAGAGGTGCGACTCGGCGGCGCCGGTGGTCACGACGACCATGGCGCGCTTGCCCTTCAGGACGCCGTCGCCGAAGCGCGGCCAGTCGCGGGAGGGGCTGTAGCCGAAGCCGTTGGTGAACACCCGGTCGAACCAGCCCTTCATGATCGCCGGAACGGTGTACCACCAGAGGGGGAACTGGAAGAGGACGAGGTCGGCTTCCAGGAGCTTCGCCTGCTCGGCCTTGATGTCCGGAGCAATCGTGCCCTTCGCCCAGGCTTCGCCGGCGGCGGCCATGAAGTGCTCGTTCTCGGTGGGGCCGAAGTCGTCGTAGTCGGCGACGGCCTTCCAGTTCATGGCGTACAGGTCGGAGACGGTGACGGTGTGGCCGAGGCCTTCGAGGGTCTGGACGGCCTCGTCGCGGAGCGAGGCGTTGAACGAGCCGTTGTGCGGGTGGGCGTAAACCAGGTGGGTTCTCATGCGGACCATGCTGCTGCGGTTTCGCAGGGGCTGCCAGACGTCTGTTCGACCTGGGGTCGTTCGACCCTAGGACTGACAGACCTAGGCACTCGTCGGAGTTCCCGGCGATACTTGCCGCGGAGGTTTGCGTGATGACGCCTGATGCGACAGAGACCCGGAAGACCGAGATCCACAAGCTCGAGGACGTGGTCGACCTGGGGAAGTTCCTGCAAGCGCGGCGTGCACGCGTGAACCCCGGCGACGTGGGGCTGCGGGAGGACGCGCGGCGGCGCGTGCCCGGCCTGCGGCGGGAGGAGCTGGCGCTGCTGGCCGGGGTGAGCGTGGACTACTACACGCGCCTGGAGCAGGGCCGGGCGAAGCACCCGTCGGACCAGGTGCTGGACGCCGTGGCGCGGGCGCTGCGCCTGGACGAGACGACGCGGGCGCACCTGCACCGGCTGGCCGGGAACTCCCGGTTGAGCCCCATGCAGGCCAGCGCGGGGGTGCGGCCGTCGCTGCAGACGATGCTCGCGGCGATCGACGGGTTCCCGGCGCTGATCATGAACCACCGGCAGGACGTGTTGGCGTCGAATCGCTTGGCGCGCTTGCTGTACGGCGGGTTCGGGTGGGATCTGGAGGCGAATCCGAACTTCGTGCGGCTGCTGTTCGACGATGATTCGCGGGAGTTCTTCCCTGATTGGGAGTCGGTGTGCTCGTGGGAGACGGTGGCGCAGTTGCGGAAGATGGCGGCGCTGTTCCCGGATGACACGGCGATGACGGGGCTGATCGGCGAGTTGTCGGTGCGGCACCGGTTCTTCGCGGAGTTGTGGGCGCGGGCCGAGGTGAAGGACTGCAATATCGGGTCGGTGCGGTTCGACCATCCGATGGTGGGGCTGCTCGAGCTGTACAAGGACCAGTTCCGGGTGGCGGACGGTTCGGGGCAGATGCTGGTGACGTTGACGGCGTCGCCGGGTACTGACGATTACGACAAGTTGGCGCTGCTCGGGGGTGCTGGGTGATCCCGGGATCGCCCAGTACCCCCTAGGGGCGGACCGGTAGCCGGTCCGCCCCTGGCGGTGCTTATTTGATGGTGAGCTGCTCGATGACGCTGATCCAGTCGGCGGTGCTGCGGCCGGTGGCGGTGAGTTCGTCGAGGCGCCTGGCGAGCGGCTCGAGGGCGTCGGCGCTGACGCCCTGTTCGCGGGCGGCGGTGATGAGCGAGCCGACGGCGGTTCGGGTGAAGTCGACGCTTTGGCCGGCGCTGTAGTCGCGGTGTTCGATGAGGGCGGCGTAGTGGGCGATGTGCGGGAGGAGCGCGCCGTTGTAGGCGATGACCTCTTGGGCGGTGGCCTCGGCGGAGACGCCGACGGTGCGCATCATGGCGGCGGCCTGGAAGTAGCCGTTGAACATCGAGTACATGGCGGTCAGCAGCGCCATGTCCTTGAGCGAGGCGCGGCCGGGGTCCGTGCCTTCGTACTCGGCGGTGCCGAGGGTCTCGAGGGCGGGTCTGGCGATCGCGTAGGCGTTCTCGTCACCGGAGTAGAGCAGTCTCGCCGCTGGTCCGCCGATCATTTCGGGGATGGCCATGATGGCGCCGTCGAGGTAGGTGATGCCGTGTTCGGCGGCCCAGGTCGCGGTGGTCTTGGCTTCGTTGGGCGTGGTGGTGGTGAGGTTGACGAGGACTTTGCCTTTGAGGTCCGCGGCGGCGGGTTCGAGGTTCGCGTGAATGCTGGCGTGGTCGAGGAGGACGGCGACGATGATGTCGCTTGCCTGGACGGCTTCGGTGATGGTGGCGGCGGCGGTGGAGCCGGCTGCGGCGTGCGGTGCGGTCTTGGCGGTGGTGCGGTTCCAGACGGTGGTGGTGTAGCCGGTGTCGCGGAGGCGGGCGGCGATGGCCGAGCCCATGGCGCCGAGGCCGAGGATGCTGATGGTGCCCTTTGGCATGGTGGTTTCCTTTGTGTGCGTGGGTGTTGCGGTGGCGGTCATTGAATGGTGAGGCGTTCGATGATGCGGATCCAGTCGCTGTCGCCGCGGCCGGTGGCGGCGAGCTCTTCGAGGAGTTTGCGGTGGGGTTCGAGGAGCTGGGCGCTGACGCCCTGTTCGCGGCTGGCGGTGATGAGGGACTGGATGCCGAAGCGGTCGAAGTCGACGCTCTGGCCGCCGGTGTCGTAGGTGCCGCCGTCGACGATCGCGGCGAGTTCCCTGCCTTGGGGCAGCATGGCGGCGAGCCAGGCCTCGACTTCGGCGGCGGTGTCGGCGGCCGGGGTTCCGGTGGTGCGCATCATGGCGATGGCCTGGACGTAGCCGAGGAGCATGAGGTCCATGGCGGCGAGCAGGGCCATGTCCTTGAGTGAGGCGAGGCCGGGGTCCTCCCCCGCGTACTCGGCGGTGCCGAGGGTTTCGAGGATCGGGCGGACGGTGTCGTAGGCGTGCTCGTCTCCTGAGTAGAGGAGGCGGGCGTGGTGCTCGCCGATCATGGACGGGACGGCCATGACGGCGCCGTCGACGTAGGCGATGCCGTTGTCGGCGGCCCATGCGGCGGTTTCGCGGGCCTGGTTCGGTGTGGTGGTGACCAGGTTGACGACGGTCTTGCCGGTGAGTTCGGCGGCGTGCGGGGTGAGCTGCTCTTGGACGCTGGCGTGGTCGAGGAGGACGACGAGGACGGTGTCGGCGTCGTGGATCGCCTCGCTGATCGTGGCGGCGGTCTTGGAGCCGGCTGCGGCGTGCGGCGCGGTCTTGGCGGCGGTGCGGTTCCAGACGGTGGTGTCGTGTCCGGTGTCGCGGAGGCGGGCGGTGATGGCCGAGCCCATGGCGCCGAGGCCGAGGATGGTTGTGCGCGAGCCCATGTGGCTACTCCTTTCGGTAGAGCCGGGGTCGGGCTGGTGGACCGACCCCGGCTCGTGCCGTGTTCAGGCGGCGTTGCGGAGGATCTGGTAGACGGGGACGGGGTGCCCGGCCTTTTCGCTGGCGTCCAGGGCGCGCTGGTAGTGGTCCTGGACGGCGCGGGTGAGGGAGGCGTCGACGCCGACTTCCTCGGCGGCGTCGATGACGTGCTGGGCGCCGGCGTGCATCATCTTGAGGTTCGCGATGTCGCCCCAGCCGCCCTGCTTGGCGGCGGCACCGAAGAAGAGGGTGAAGTCGCGGTTGCTCTCGGTGCCGTTGCTGGCGAACTCGATGAACTTGTCGACGTCGCCGCCGCCGGCGTCGATGATCGCGACGGCCTGCTCCAGGGAGGTGAGGAACGCGTGGAACTGGGCGAGGCCGGCCTGGTAGTAGAGCTGGGCGAGGCCGTAGTCGTCGCCGAGGTACTCGACGCCGGGGACGAGGGTCTCGAGGAGCTCGCGGTGGGCCTCGTAGTCGGTCTCGGGGCCGCTGACGTAGAGGCGGGACGAGGCGTGCTTGAGGTCGTCGCTCTGGGTCATGTAGGCGCCGGTGACGAACGCGGCGCCGCGCTCGGTGACCCATGCGGCGCCCTTGCGGGTCTTCTCCGGGGAGTCGGAGGAGAGGTTGACGATGGTCTTGCCGGCGAGGTCGGCGGGGCCCTGCTCGAGGACGCCGTACATGGCGTCGTAGTGGATGAGGGAGAGCAGGACGACGTCGTTCGCGGCGATGGCCTCGGCGACGGTGTCGGCGGGTTTCGCGCCGAGCTCGGCGATCGCGTCGAGTTTGGGGCGGGTGCGGTTCCAGGCGGTGACGTCGTAGCCGGCGTCGAGGAGGACCTTGACGGTGGCCTGGCCCATGGGGCCCAGCCCGATGACGGTGACGGACTTCTTGTTGTACGCAGTCATGTTGTGCCCCTTGCGAAGTGATGTTCCCTGGGTGTTGCTGACGGGATCTATGTTCGCCGGGCCGGATAGGCTCTGCAAGACCGCACTTTCGGGTGGGGCTACTTACTTCGAGGTTCGAAATATGGCCGGGAGGGGTCCGATGGAGACGCAGAGTGACGCAGATCAAATCTGCGGGATGTCGCTCGCGATCGACGTGGTCGGCGGCAAGTGGAAGATGCACCTGATGTGGGTGCTGGCCGAAGGGCCCGTGCGGTTCGGGCAGATCCGCCGCAAGCTCGACGGCGTGAGCGAGAAGGTGCTGGCCGAGAACCTGCGGCAGCTGGAGGCGAGCGGGATCGTGCACCGGGAGCTGTACGCGGAGGTGCCGCCGCGCGTGGAGTACTCGCTGACGGCGCTCGGCGAGTCGCTGAACCGGGCGCTGGCGCCGCTGGAGGTCTGGGGCGACCTGAACCGCGAGGAGCTGGCCGAGCGGTTGTAGCCCTGAACGCAGTCGTCCCGCCTTCCGGTCCGGAGGGCGGGACGTCGTCGTTTCGGGGCCGGGTCAGATCGGCGGGGCCTCGCGGCGGCGGTACTCCCTGCCGCCCAGGGTGCGTTCGAGCAGCAGCTCGTCGACCATGTCGCGGCGCAGCTGGAGCGGGTCATGGTACTCGGCGGCGAGCGTCTCGGTGACCTCGGCTTCGGTGTAGACGCGGTCGAACGCGAAGCGGCGGCCCGCGATATCGCGCAGGAGCGCGACCCGGGTGCGGCGGTTCACCGGCATGACGCTGACCCGGCCGTTCGAGTACAACTGGGCCACTTCGGGACTGACGCCGGGCGGGGCGGCGGGGGCCGCGGCGCGGGCGGCCGCGGCGGCGTCCTTGAAGGCGTCGGGTGCGGCGCGGACCTTGCCGTCCTCGCGGGTGACGAGTCCGGCCTCGAAGAGGCGGACGAGGGCCTTCTCGGCGCGCGGATGGCGCGCTCTCAGGTCGGTGACGGTCGTGCCGGAGTCGGTGAGGACGATGTCGGCGAACACGCGCAGGCGTTCGGGGTCGGCCAGGGCTTTGACGATCAGGTGGCTTGGCTCCATCGGGACAGACTGGTGCGGACCGCCGCGCCCGTCAACGCGTTATCGGTTAGCCGAGGCTGCGCAGGTACGCCAGGTCGATGCCGCGGAGTGAGTCGAGGCGCTTGACGTCGAGGTCGACCGGGAGCTCGACGTCGCCCGGGACGGCCAGGGTGACCGCGCCGGCGGCCAGCGCGGAGCCGACGCCGGAGACGGAGTCCTCCACGACGACGCAGCGTTCGATGTCGACGCCGAGTGTCGCGGCGGCGCTGAGGTAGGGCCGGGGGTCGGGCTTGGGCTTCTCGACCTCGTCGCCGCAGACGGTGAGGTCGAAGTTCTCGGCGCCGACGTGGCCGATGATGATGTCCGCGAGTTCGCGCGGGGTGGAGGTGACCAGGGCGGTCGGGATGCCGGCGGCGCGGCATTCGAGGAGGAGTTCGCGGGCGCCGGGCTTCCACTCGACGCCTGCGGCGAAGAGCTCTTTCATGCGGGTGCGCAGCCAGGTCTGGCGGTGGGGGGCTTCGGTGAGGGGGATGCCGAGGCTGTCGAGGAGCATGACGACCGAGGCGTCCTCGTTGGTGCCGACCATGCGGGCGCGGACCTCGGGGTCGAGGGCGCCGCCGAGGAGGGCGGCGAGTTCTTCGACGCCGGTGTCCCAGATGATCTCGCTGTCGACGAGTGTGCCGTCCATGTCGAAGAGCACGGCTTGCGGGAACGCTTTCGCTTGGTCGGTCACGGTGTCAACAGTACGGGCGGGGCTGGTGGGCCGGTGCGCGTCGAGGCGGGCCCGCGAGGGGGCTCACACTGCGCGGCGGGGCCACGGGGGGCCTGCACGGTGCCGCCGGGTCCCGGGCCGGCCCATGCTGTCCGGCCGGGATGGAGGCGGTGCCGGCGGGCCGCGCCTGCGTCAGGCGAGGCCGGCGCGGTGGTGGCGGCGGCACAGGACGGTGTAGGAGTCCATGTCGCCGACTTCGACGAGGTCGCCGGAGAAGACCATGACGCCGTCGCGGAGGCGGGCGTTGTGGGTGCCGCGCTCGCCGCACCAGCAGTTGACGCGGACGGGGAGCTCTTCGACGCGGTCGGCGAGCTCGATGAGCCGCTGGGTGGCCGGGAAGAGGCGGCCGAGGAAGTCGGTCTTGAGGCCGAAGGCGTAGACGTCGAGTTCGAGGCCGTCGACGGCGTCGGCGAGGTGGTTGATCTGCTTGGGCGCTTCGAGGAACTGGACCTCGTCGACGATGACGTACGGGGGCCGGGTGGCGGCGAGGTCGTCGTAGATGTCGAAGCCGGGCTTGACCTCGCGGGCTTCGTGGCTGAGGCCGATGCGGCTGGAGACGACGCCTTCGCCGCCGCGGTCCATGGAGGTGTAGACGACGCCCTTGCCGCCGAGGGAGTGGTGGTATTGGAGCGCGAGGGTGGACTTGCCTGCGTCCATGACTCCGAGGTAGGCGACGAGTTCGTGCGACATGGCTCTATGGTGCCGGGCGGGTGGAGCGGGGGTGAACGCGGCCGCGGGTACGGTGCCCGGCGCCCTAACGGGACCGGGCACCTACCGGGGTCATTTGGCGTTGAAGTAGCTCGCCTCGGGGTGGTGCAGGACGATCGCGTCGGTGGACTGCTCCGGGTGGAGCTGGTCCCCTTCGGACAGTTCGACGCCGATGCGCTCGGCGCCGAGGAGGTCGACGAGGGTCGCTCGGTCGGCGAGCTCGGGGCAGGCCGGGTAGCCGAACGAGTAGCGGCAGCCGCGGAAGTCGACGTCGAAGTAGCCCTTGAGGTCGCCGGGGTCGGCGTCGGCGACGGTGCCGCCCGAGGGGAGGACCCATTCGCGGCGCATGCGCCGGTGCCAGTACTCGGCGAGCGACTCGGTGAGCTGCACGGTGAGGCCGTGCACCTCGAGGTAGTCGCGGTACGCGTTGGCCTGGAACAGCTCGTTGGTGTACTCGGAGACCTTGGAGCCCAAGGTGACCAGCTGCATGCCGAGGACGTCGAGCCGGTCGCCGTCCTTGGCGCGGAAGAAGTCCGCCAGGCACAGCCGCCGGCCCTGCCGCTGGCGGGGGAAGGTGAAGCGGGTGCGCTCGGAGTGGCCGTTCTCGTCGAGGACGACGAGGGTGTTGCCCTCGGAGTACGCCGGGAAGTAGGCGTACACGACCTTCGCTTCGAGGACGTTGTCCGTGGCGAGCCGGTCGAGCCAGTAGCGCAGGCGCGGGCGGCCCTCGGTCTCGACCAGCTCCTCGTAGGAGGGGCCGTCGCCGCGGGCGGGCTTGAGGCCCCACTGGCCGAGGAAGGTGGCGCGCTCGTCGAGCAGCGCGGCGTACTCGGAGGTCTGGATGCCCTTGACGACGCGCGAGCCGTAGAACGGCGGGACCGGGATCTCGACGTCGGTGGCGACGTTGGAGCGCACCGACGTGTCGTCCAGGTCCGGGAGGGTGTCGGCGACCATCGTGGCCTGCTTGGCGCGGCGTTCGCGCCGCAGGGCGATCTTCGCCTCCTTCTCGGCGTCGACGATGGGCACGCCGGTGCGGCGGGCGGTCATGACCTTGTTCATGAGGTCGAGGCCCTCGAACGCGTCGCGCGCGTAGTGGACCTGGCCGCCTTCGAACATCTCGCGGAGGTCGTCCTCGACGTACGCGCGGGTGAGCGCGGCGCCGCCGAGGAGGACCGGCCAGCGCGTGTGCATCGAGCGGGCCATCATCTCGGCGAGGTTGTCCTTCATGATGACCGTCGATTTGACGAGCAGGCCGCTCATGCCGATGACGTCCGCCGAGTGCTCCTCGGCGGCGTCGAGGATGGCGTTGATGGGCTGCTTGATGCCGAGGTTGACGACGGTGTAGCCGTTGTTGGACAGGATGATGTCGACGAGGTTCTTGCCGATGTCGTGCACGTCGCCGCGGACGGTGGCGAGCACGATGGTGCCCTTGTCGGCGGCGTCGGCCTTGTCCATGTGGGGTTCGAGGTGGGCGACGGCGAACTTCATGGCCTCGGCGGACTGGAGGACGAACGGCAGCTGCATCTGGCCGGAGCCGAAGCGGTCGCCGACGACCTTCATGCCCTCGAGGAGGTGGTCGTTGATGATGTCGAGGGGCCGCTTGCCGTTGGCGAGGGCCTCGTCGAGGTCGGTGTCGAGGCCGTTCTTGTCGCCGTCGATGATGCGCTGGGCGAGGCGCTCGTCCAGCGGGAGGGCGGCGAGGGCCTCGGCGCGGGCCTCCTTGGTGCCGGCGAGGCTGACGCCGTCGAAGATCTCGATGAGCTTCTGCAGCGGGTCGTAGTCCTCGGCGCGGCGGTCGTAGACCATGTCGAGGGCGACCTGCTTCTGCTCCTCGGGGATCGAGGCCATCGGCAGGATCTTGGAGGAGTGGACGATCGCGCTGGTCATGCCCGCTTCGACGCATTCGTGGAGGAACACGGAGTTGAGGACCTGGCGGGCGGCCGGGTTGAGGCCGAACGAGATGTTGGAGACGCCGAGCGTGAAGTTGACGCCCGGGTAGAGGCGGGCGATCTCGCGGATGGCCGCGATCGTCTCGATGCCGTCCTTGCGGGTCTCCTCCTGGCCGGTGGAGATGGGGAAGGTGAGGGCGTCGACGAAGATGTCCTCGATCTTCATGCCCCACGTGCCGGTGAGGTCGTCGATGAGGCGGGCGGCGACGCGGACCTTCCAGTCGCGGTCGCGGGCCTGGCCCTCCTCGTCGATGCACAGCGCGACGACGCCGGCGCCGTGCTCGGCGACGAGCGGCATCATCCGCTGGTAGCGGGAGGTGGGGCCGTCGCCGTCCTCGAAGTTCACGGAGTTGACGATGCATTTGCCGCCGAGGGCGTCGAGGCCGGCTTCGACCACGTTCGGCTCGGTGGAGTCGAGCATGATCGGGAGCGTGGAGGCGGTGGCGAAGCGGGCGGCGAGGACGTTCATGTCCACGGCGCCGTCGCGGCCGACGTAGTCGACGCAGAGGTCGAGGACGTGGGAGCCGCCGCCGGCCTGCTCGCGGGCGATCTCGACGCAGCGGTCGTAGTCGGCGGCGAGCATGGCGTCGCGGAAGGCCTTGGAGCCGTTGGCGTTCGTGCGCTCGCCGATGTTGAGGATCGAGGCGTCCTGCAGGTACGGGACGTGGTGGTAGGAGGAGGAGACGCCCGCTTCGATGACCGGGGTGCGCTCCTTCGGCTTGATCAGGTTCTCGGGGGCGCCGCCGAGGCGCGCGCGGACGGCCCTGATGTGGTCGGGGGTGGTGCCGCAGCAGCCGCCGACGAGGTTGACGCCGAAGTTCTTGACGAACTCCTCGTGGGCGTCGGCGAGCTCCTCGGGGGTGAGCGGGTAGACCGCGCCGTTCGGGCCGAGGGTGGGGAGGCCGGCGTTGGGCATGACCGAGATCGGGACCGGCGAGTGGCGGGAGAGGTAGCGGATGTGCTCGCTCATCTCCTCCGGGCCGGTGGCGCAGTTGAGGCCGATGAGGTCGATGCCGAGGGCGGCGAGGCTGGTCAGGGCCGCGCCGATCTCGCCGCCGACGAGCATGGTGCCGGTGGTCTCGACGGTGACCTGGGCGATGATCGGGACCTCGGTGCCGAGGGCGGCGTTGGCGCGCTTGGCGCCGATGACGGCGGCCTTGGCCTGGAGGAGGTCCTGGGCGGTCTCGACGAGGATGGCGTCGGCGCCGCCTTCGATGAGGCCGAGGACGCACTCCTCGTAGTGGTCGCGCAGGACCGCGAACGGGGCGTGGCCGAGGGTGGGCAGGCGGGTGCCGCCGCCCATGGAGCCGAGGACGAAGCGCGGCCACTCGGGGGTCGCGTACTCGTCGGCCTTCTGGCGGGCCAGGCTCGCGGCGGCGTGGGCGATCTCGCGGGCGCGGTCGACGATGTCGTACTCGACGAGGCCGCCGTAGTTGGCGTTGAAGCTGTTGGTCTCGACGCAGTCGGCGCCGGCGGCCAGGTAGGCGTCGTGAATGCCGAGGACGATGTCGGGCCGGGTCAGGCACAGGATGTCGGAGAGGCCCTCGTGGCCGTCGTAATCCTCCATCGTGGGGTCGAAGGTCTGCAGCATGGTGCCCATGCCGCCGTCGGCGATCACGACGCGGCGGCTCAGGACATCAAGGAAAAGACTGTTCGCAGACACGCGGTCAAGGGTACTTGGGAGTGCCGCTGTGTGGGAACTCGGTTTCACTGGATGGGCACTGGGTCGGTTGAAGATCACAGTCGGACGAATAGGATGCGCGGTATGGAACTCCTCCTCTTCTTCCCCTTCCTCCTGATCGCCGCCGGCGCCGTGTACTGGGCCGTGCGGCTGGGGGTGCGCGACGGCATCGCCGACGCCGACGAGCGCCGAGATCACGCTGGCCCTGAGGACTGAGCCAGGCGTAGCATCGGGTCGTAATGGCCCTCCCCCGAAGGGAACCAGATGGACTCGCTCGACAGTCACCTGTGGACCGAAGTGACCGACCCCGCCAAGCTCCGCGAGATCGTGGGCGAGGTGATGCCCCAGGCGGCCACCAAGGAGCGCGACAGGCTCCACCAGCGCGACCGCGAATGGCTCGCCGCCTCCCCCTACTGCGTGGTCGCGACCGCCGACGCGGCAGGCAACTGCGACGCCTCCCCCAAGGGCGACCCGGCCGGCAGCCTCGTGCACGTCCTCGACGACTCGACGCTCGCGATCCCCGAGCGCCGCGGCAACCACCGCGTCGACGGCTACCACAACGTGCTCGCGAACCCGCACGTCGGCCTGCTCTCGCTCATCCCCGGCCGGCGCGAGACGCTCCGCATCAACGGGCGCGCCCGGGTCGTCGCGGACGCGCCGTTCTTCGCGGACATGGTCGTCAAGGGCCACCAGCCGGTCCTGGCGCTCGTCGTCGAGATCGACACCATCTACTTCCACTGCGGCAAGGCCTCCATGCGGTCGGGCATCTGGAAGCCCGAGACCTGGACCTCGGACACGCTGCCCCGCCACGCGCAGCTGGTCAAGGAGACCCAGGTCGTCGACGCGACCCTGGAGCAGCTCGTGGACAAGTACGGCCCGAAGTACGAAGCGGAGCTGTACTAGCGGCCCCTTACCCGCCGATCCGGACACGGCGGGCTCTTTCACCGAATCGTGCAAGCCCCGAATTTTGTTCCCTAATCTGAGATCGCGGTAATCGCAGCTCAGACCCGGGAAGGCAGGGGCGCGGATGGCGGCGACAGTGAAGTACGCGGCGGCCGCGCTGGCCGCGTTCTGGCTCGTCCTCTCCGGCAGCGCCGCCTTCGCCGTGCCGCCGATCGATCTGGATTCCGGCGCGGTCACCGACCAGGTCGGCGCGGTCGGCGACCGCGGCCCAGAGGTGGACGCGGCGATCGACCGGCTCCGCGCCGACGCCGCGATCGGCCTCTACGTGGCCTATGTGGACTCGTTCTCGGGCAATGCGCCGCAGGAGTGGGCGAACGAGACCGCCGTGCGGAGCGGCCTGGGCACCAACGACATCCTGCTCGCGATCGCCACCGGCGACCGCCGCTACTCGTGGTCGGTCGAGGCCGGGTTCCCGCTCTCGGACGAGCAGCTGAACGAGGTCGCCGCATCGGCGATCGAACCCGAACTCGCCGAGGACGACTGGGCCGGCGCGGCGATCGCCGCCGCCGACGGCTACCGGGAGCAGGCCGACGGCGGAGCGGGCGGCAGCGGCGCGGGCTGGCTCGTGCTCCTCCTGGTCCTCATCGTGATCGCGATCGTCGCCTTCCTCATCTGGCGCAAGCGCCGCGGCAAGCGCGGCACGCCGACCGGCAAGCAGATCCAGCGCATGTCGACGCAGGACCTCGACCGCGAGGCGAGCCGGCTCCTCGTGGAGGGCGACGACGCGGTCCGCACCAGCGACCAGGACCTCGGATTCGCCGTCGCCGAGTTCGGGCAGGAGAGCACCGCCCGGTTCTCCGCCGCCCTCGACACCGCCAAGAGCGAACTCGCCGAGGCCTTCCGGCTGCGCCAGACCCTCGACGACGACGTGCCCGAGACCGAGGAGCAGCGCCGCGCGCTGCTGAGCGAGATCGTCGACCGGCTCACCAAGGCCGACGCGGAGCTCGACGGGGCCGCCGCCGAGTTCGAGGAGCTGCGCGACCTCGGCCGCCGCGCACCCGAGGCCATCGAGAAGCTCACCGCCGATGCGAAAGCGCTCGCCGGGCGCACCGGCCCCGCGAGGGAGGCGCTGGCGGCACTCGCGGCGGCCTACCCCGCCTCGGCCTACGACACCGTCGCCGCGAACGCCGACGACGCCGAGGACCGGCTGGCGTTCGCCGACCGGAGCCTCACCGAGGCCCGCGACGCGCTCGCGAAGAACGAGAGCGGCCGGGCCGCGGGTGGCGTGCGCGCCGCCGAAGGCGGTCTCGCCCAGGCGAAGCAACTGCTCGACGCGGTGACCGGACGTCAGGCCGAACTCGCCGGGGCCGCCCAAGGGCTGCCCGGGCTGCTCGCCTCGCTCCAGCAGGACATCGGCGAGGCCGAGCGCAAGGCCGACGGCTCCCCCGGCGGGGAGCGGCTGCGTCGCGCCGCCGCCGACGCGCGGGCCGTCACCGCCGCCATCGACGCGGCCAAGGCCGCCGGGCCCCTCGACCCGCTCGAGAGCACCCGCCGCCTCGAGCAGGCCCAGGCCGCCGTCGGCGGGGAGCTGCAGGCCGTGCGCGACGAGCAGGAGCAGCGCGAGAGCGCGAAAGCCCAACTGGCGCATACGATCGCGAACGCCTCGGCCACGGCCGCCGCGGTGGAGGACTACATCAACACCAACCGCGGCGGCGTCGGCACCGAGGCACGCACCCGTCTGAACGAGGCGAACCAGCAGCTCGACGCCGCCCGCGCGCTCGCCCCCTCCGATCCGGTGCAGGCCCTGGCGGGGGCGCAGCGGGCCGACCAGCTCGCCGCGGCCGCCTCGCGGCTCGCCCAGCAGGACGTGAGCGCCTACCGAAGCCCGTCGGGGCCGGGCGGCGGCATGGGCGGCGGCTTGGGCGGTGGCGGGGGCGGCAACGCGGGCGCGATGCTCGGCGGCATCCTCCTCGGCGGGCTCCTGGGCGGCTCCGGAGGCGGCCGCGGCGGCGGGTTCGGCGGCGGGTTCGGCGCGCCGAGCTCCTCACGGCGCCGCGGGCCCTCGCCGGGATCCTTCGGCGGCGCGGGCACCCGCAGGGGCGGCGGTGGCCGATTCTGACGACCGCGAGCACAGCGACCACTGACAACCGATCCGAAAGGTGTGGGGACCAATGACCAAGAAGCAGTCGATCTTCGGCCGCATCGGCCAGCTGCTGAAAGCGAACATCAACGACGCCATCGACTCCGCGGAGGACCCGGAGAAGATGCTCGCCCAGATGGAGCGCGACTACAAGAACAGCATCGCCGACGCCGAGAGCTCCATCGCCGAGACCATCGGCAACCTCCGGATGATGGAGGAGGACGCCGCCGCCGACAAGGAGGCGGCCCAGGAGTGGGAGAACAAGGCCCGCAACGCCAGCCGCAAGGCCGACGAGCTGCGGGCGGCGGGCAACACCGCCGAGGCCGACAAGTTCGACAACCTCGTCAAGGTGGCCCTGGGCAAGCAGCTCCAGGCGGAGAAGGAGATCAAGGCCTCCGCGCCGACCATCCAGAGCCAGCAGGAGGTCGTCGACAAGCTCAAGAGCGCGCTCAACCAGATGAAGACCAAACTCACCGAGCTGCAGTCCAAGCGCAGCAGCCTGGCCGCGCGCGCGAAGACCGCGCAGGCGCAGAAGCAGGTGAACGAGGCGATCGGCAGCGTCGACATCATGGACCCGCTCAGCGAGGTCAACCGCTTCGAGGAGAAGGTGCGCCGCGAGGAGGCCAAGGTCCGGGGCCAGTCCGAGCTCGCGATGTCCTCGCTGGACCAGCAGTTCGAGAGCCTCGACGGACTCGCCGACGACGCCGAGATCGAGGCGCGCATGGCCGCGCTCAAGAGCGGCGGTTGAACCGCGGGACGAGGTGCGAGCGGCCGGGCGGGGCGCCCGGCCGCTTCGCTGTGCCGGCTAGCGGGCGTCCGCCTTCAGGCGCTCGATCGACTCGTCGTCGCAGGTCGTCCAGAACTCCCCCACCACGTCCTCCAGCTGCTCCATCGAGCCGGCGTCGAAGAGGTGGTCCTGGTACTTCGTGATGTCGTAGTCGATGGTGCCCATCGTGACCAGGTCGAGCGGCATGATCTCCATGCCCCGGAACTCGTCGATCTCCCCGTACGAGGACAGGATGCCCGCGCCGTAGGCCTTCAGGCCGTCCTTCTCGCTCATGACCCCGAACTCGAGGGTGAACCAGAAGACGCGGGAGACGAACTCGAGCGCGTCCTCGGAGTGGACGCGGCGGGCCGCCTCGCCCGCGGCCCGGTACAGGGCGGCGAAGCGCGGCGAGGCGAGGGCGTTGGCGTGGCCGATGACCTCGTGGATGACGTCCGGCTCCGGCGTGTACAGCGGCACCGAGTGGTGGCGGATGTACTGGGTCGCGTGGAACCTCCCGTCCGAGAGCACCCCGTAGAACTCGCGCAGGGGCACCAGGCCTGCCGCGGGCAGGTAGCTGAAGCCGGTGAGCGGCTCCAGGGCCTCGGAGACCTCGTGGAGCTGCGGGATGTGGTCGGCGGGGAGTTTGAGGCGCTCGGCGCCCTCCAGGTACTCGTGTGCGGCCAGGGCCTGGTGCTTCACGGAGAGTTCGGCGCTGACCAGCCGCCAGATCTCGTGCTCGGTGTCGGAGTAGGAAACGGTCGGCATGGGTAGGCCGGGCTTCCAGTCCAGTGCGAGGGCCGCGATGGCGTTGCGCCGGTCGCGGTACTCGGGGTCGGCGAAGCCCGGGTGGTTCTCACCCAGTTCCACGACGACCGTGCCGTCGGCGTCGGTGTTGACCGGCGCGAAGTACTGTCCTTCTTCGAACATGTGAACAGTCCATCAGGTGGGACGGCCCCTGTCAACGCACTGGCGAGACTGGCAAACCCTCTCCGGCCCCGCCTCGCGTGAAGCGGGGCCTCCCTCCTCATTTGAAGCGGAGCTGCTCTCCTCACTTGAAGCGGAGCTTCTCCGGGGTCTCGGTCGGGGCCGACTTGCCGAGGAACGCGCGGCGCTTCCCGTGGAAGCCGTGCCGGTCGTCGAACATGTCGCGGGCCATCTCGGCCAGCTCGATCGTCCGGTAGTACGACAGGGGCTTGGACTCGGCGCGGCGGCGGCCCTTCGCGGCGAACATGCGCCCGCGCGTGACCGGGTCGTTGTAGCCGATCGCGACGGCGCGCAGCCAGCGCTGGAACTCGTCCCAGTCGCGCGGGCCGACCGCGCCGATGAGGCCCATCTGCTTGGCCTCGGTGGCGGAGACCGGCAGCTTCTCCCCCAGGAGGCGGGCGGCGGCCTGCTCGCCGACGCGGTTGGCGACCGACCAGGTGTGCAGCTCGGAGCCGTAGATGCCCATGTCGTAGTACGGGTTCAGGACGGTGCCGTCGCGGGCGACGGTGACGTCGGCGCAGAGGGCGGCCATGACCCCGCCCGCGCCCGCGTTCGCGGAGAAGGCGGCGACGGTGAGCTGCTCGGCCTCGGCGATCGCGAGGCACAGGTCGTCGATGGCGTTGATGTTGTCCCAGGCCTCGGCGGCGGGGTCCGCGGCGGCGTCGATGACGCCGAGGTGGATGCCGTTGGAGAAGGCGTGCTCGGTGCCGGTGAGGACGAGGATGCGGGTGTCCTCGGTGAGGGCCTTCTCGACCGCTCCGGTGAGGCGGCGGCACTGCTCGGTGTGCATGGCGCCGTTGTAGGAGCGGATGGTGAGGTAGCCGATGTCGCCTTCGCGGCGGTAGACGGTCTCGGCGATCGCGTCGGGCGCGGGCTTGAAGGGCGCGTGGGCGGCGTCGATGACCATGGCGGCCGGGAGTTTCGGGCCCCGCTTCTTTTCGAGCAGGGCGGCGTAGCCGACCCAGAGGGTGCCGCGGCCGGTGGCGAAGGCGATGGATTCGCAGTCGCGGCCGACGATGGTGCCGGGTTCGGCGCCGGTGTCCTCGCTGACGGCGGCGGCGTCGAAGAGGCAGTAGGTGCGGCCGTCCAGGATTGCGGGCGCGCCGGGTGCGCCGTCGGCGGCGGCGATGCGGCGGGCGAGCTCGGTCGCGGAGGCGCGCCAGTCGAGTTCGAAGGCGCTGCGGCGCAGCAGCGGGAGCTCGCCGGTGCCCGGAACCGGCAGGGGCAGCTCCTCGGCGGGGACCGGGCGGTCGCCGCCCTGGACCTTGCGGATGACGGTGGCGACGCACTCCATGGCGGCGTCGGCCACGCGGCTGTTGTAGAGCGCCGATTTCGTGATGCCCTCAGGGACGTCGAATGTGGAGCAGGCCCAGACGGGGCCGGCGTCCATCTCCTCCACCGCGGAGAGCGCGGTGACGCCCCAGCGGGGACCCTGGCCGAGCAGGGTGTGGTCGAGTGAGGAGGGTCCGCGGTCGCCGACCGGTCCGGGGTGGACGATCACGGTCGTCCAGCGGCGCCAGACCGCTTCGGGCACACGGTGCTTGAGGAACGGGCACAGGATGAGGTCGGGGTCGATGCGCTCGACCGCGCGGACCAGCGTCTCGGGGTCCTTGTGGGCCGGGGCGAGTTCCACGCCGACCTCGTGCCCCTGCTCGCGCAGGGTGCACCAGACGCGCTGGGTGAGTCCGTTGAATGCGGACACCAGCAGCAGGATCTTCAATTCGACTCCAGGAGGACGGGGAGTCGGCCACGCTCAACTTCGAGCGTACCGATACTCGGCATTTCGCACAATCAGCGCGTGCAGTCTATTCCGAGCAGTCCTCGCATCGTGTCGCGGGCGAGCGTCGGGGCCGAGGGGTCTTCGCCCCCATTCGTCAAGGTTTCGTTCGCCCAGGTGTCGACCGCGGCGAGCGCCCCGGCGGTGTCCAGATCGTCGGCCAGCCGCTCCCGAACGGCCTTCAGCATCGCGCCGGCGGGGACGGCGAGTTCGCGGGCGGCGGCCTCGCGCCAGCGGCCCAGGCGCAGTTCGGCCTCGGCCAGCGCGGCGGCGCTCCACTGGCGGTCGGCGCGGTAGTGGTCGGCGAGGAGGGCGAGGCGGACGGCGGCGGGGTCGACGCCTTCGGCGCGGAGTTTGGAGACGAACACGAGGTTGCCGAGGGATTTCGACATCTTCTGGCCGTCGAGGCCGATCATGCCGGTGTGGACGTAGTTGCGCGCGAAGGGGCTGGTGCCGGTGAGGGATTCGGCGTGGGCCGCGGAGAACTCGTGGTGGGGGTAGATGAGGTCGTTGCCGCCGCCCTGCACGTCGATGCTCTCGCCGAGGTGGTCGAGGGCGATGCAGGCGCATTCGATGTGCCAGCCGGGGCGGCCGGGGCCGACGGGCGAGTCCCAGAAGGGTTCACCCGGGCGGGGGGCGTTCCAGAGGACCGCGTCGAGCGGGTCGCGCTTGCCTTCGCGATCGGGGTCGCCGCCGCGTTCGCGGGAGTAGCGGAGCATGGTCTCGCGGTCGTAGTTCGACTCGCCGCCGAAGGCGGGGTGGGCGGCTACGGCGTAGTAGACGTCGCCGGATTCGTGGCGGTAGGCGGCGCCGGACTCGAGGAGGCGGGCGATGGCCTGGCCGACGGAGGGGATGGACTCGACGGCGCCGATGTAGTGGCGGGGCGGGAGGACCTGGAGGGCCTCCATATCCTCGCGGTAGAGGGCGGTCTCGCGCAGGCCCAGCACCTGCCAGTCGGTGCCGTCGCGCTCGGCGCGTTCGAAGAGCGGTTCGTCGACGTCGGTGACGTTCTGGGCGTAGTGGACGTCGATGCCCTGGTCGAGCCAGTACCGGTGCACGAGGTCGAAGGTGATCATCGTGGCGGCGTGGCCGAGGTGGGTGGCGTCGTAGGGGGTGATGCCGCAGACGTACATCGAGGCGCGCTCGGCGCCGGGCTTGACCGTCTCGCGCAGGCCCGCCGACGCGGTGTCGTGCAGGCACAGGGCCGGTCCGTGGCCGGGGAGGGCGGGCAGGTGCGGGGCGGTCCAGGATTCCATGCCCGCGATCATATTTCGAATACCGGCCGACCGGCCAGTGCCGGGCGTCGGCGTCCGATGCGCACTCGTTGTCCTTCTAAGCGCACCTGAGGCTTTCATGCGAAGGTTGCTCGATGTAACTTGTGTGGTCATGGAACGCCGACCACTTGGACGCAGCGGCATCGAAGTCTCCTCGCTCGGCCTGGGGACGATGACGTGGACCACCGACGAGGCCGGCCTCGAGGACGCCGCGGCGCAGCTGCAGACGTTCGTGGAGGCCGGCGGCACGCTCGTGGACACCGCCGACGTGTTCGGGCAGGGCGCGTCCGAAGCGGTGATCGGGCAGCTCATCGGCAAGATCGCGGCCCGGTCGCAGCTGCACATCGCGACCAAGGCCGGGGTGCGCACGGACGGGGCGCCGCGCAAGCGCGACACGTCGCGCGGGTGGCTGATGCGGTCGCTCGAGGGCTCGCTGCGGCGGCTCGGGACCGATTACATCGACCTGTGGATCCTGCACGTGTACGACCCGGACACACCGCTGGAGGAGACCATGTCGGTGCTCGACGCGGCCGTGTCGAGCGGCAAGGTCCGCTACGTGGGACTCTCGAACCACACCGGCTGGCAGACCGCGCGGGCGTTCGCGTGGCAGTCGGCGTGGCCGGGGCGGACCCCGATCGTGGCGAACCAGGTCGAGTACTCGCTGCTGCAGCGCGGGGTCGAGCGGGAGGTCCTGCCGGCCTGCCTCGCCTTGGAGATGGGCGTGCTCGCGTGGTCGCCGCTGGGGCGCGGCGTGCTGACAGGCAAGTACCGGTTCGGGCGGCCCGCCGATTCGCGGGCGGTCTCGGCGCAGTGGTCGCGGTTCGCCGGGGTGTACCTGGACGAGCGCTCGGCGGGGATCGTCGAGGCGTGCGCGACCGCGGCCGAAGGGCTCGGGGTGAGCCCGCTGGAGGTGGCGCTGGCGTGGGTGCGCGACCAGCCGGGGGTGGCCTCGGCGATCGTGGGCGCCCGGAACGCGACGCAGCTGCGGGCGTCGCTCGCGGCCGAGCAGCTGTTCCTGCCGCCGGAGATCCGCCTGGCGCTGGACGACGTCTCCGCACCGACCGTGGGGTACCCGGAGAGCTACTGAAGGGCGGGCCCGGCGGGCCCGCCCCTTGGTTTCCTTGCCGCTATTTGCCGTCGCCCAGCAGCGCCCATTGCAGGCTCACTAGTTCGCCATGCCTGCGATCCATTCGTCGACGCGGCGCTCGCCCTCTTCGCGCGAGACGTCCTCGACGCGGGTCATGATCGACCAGCGGCGGCCGAACGGGTCGGCGATGGACGCGTACCGGTCGCCGGTGAGGAACACCGCGGGCTCCTCGCGCACGGTGGCGCCGGCCTCGACGGCCTTGGCGTACACCGCATCGCAGTCCTCGACGTAGAGGACGAGGCTCGCGGTGATCTGTTCCGGGTCGGGCGAGGCCATGCCCCAGGCCGGGTTCGCGTCGCCGAGCTGCAGGATCGAATTCCCGATCCTGATCTCGCAGTGCGCGATGGTGCCGTCGGGCATGTCGTTGCGGGTCAGGACTTCCGCGCCGAAGACCTCTTTGTAGAACTCGACGGCCTTGGCGCCGTCGTTGACGACGATGAACGGCGTGATGCTGTGGTAGCCGTCCGGGATCGGGTTCACCTTGTTCTCACTCATGGCCCCAGTCTCGCCCGGTGCGGCCGGGCTCGCTTGTAAAAAAACGACGTACCCCCGGGGTAGTTTTCGGGACGTGAACGGAGCTACGGCGAGCGACAAGGGCCTGCTGCGACCGCAGGAGGCCGTGCACTTCATCGACCTGCGGCGATACCGCGAGACGGGCCTGCTCGGGCAGTACGTCGAGCGGTACTGGTCGGTCCACTGGGACCTGCCGGAGGGCGCTTCGTACGAGTCGGTGGTGATCCCGCACCCGTGCGTGAACCTGAGCTTCATGCCGGTGATCGGCGCCGAGCTGCACGGGCCCGGCATCGCGGTCTCGCGGCACCCGCTCACCGGCCGCGGCCGCGTGTTCGGCGTGAAGTTCCGGCCGGGCGGGTTCACGGCGTTCAGCGGCGTGGCGGGTGCGGCGCTGGCGGACTGGTCGGCGGGCGCGGCCACCGTGTTCGGCCCCGAGGCCGACGAGTTGAACGCGATCGTGATGAGCGGCGGGGACATCGACGCCATCCAGGTGGTGTCCCGGTTCCTCGCCGAGCGCGTCCCGGAGCGGCCCGACCCCCGCTACGGGCGGGTGCTCGCGGTGGTGCGAGCGATGCTCGAGGACCGCTCGATCACGCGCGTTGACGAGGTGGCAGCCCGCTTCGCCATGTCCCCCAAGACACTCCAGCGGCTCTTCCAGGACTTCCTGGGGCTCGGCCCGAAGACCTTGATCCAGCGGTACCGCCTCCACGACGCGGCCGACCGCCTCGCCGAGGACCCGCAGGCGGACCTGGCCCGCCTCGCGGCCGAGCTCGGCTGGTCCGACCACGCCCACTTCACCCACGACTTCAAGAACCTCATCGGCTACCCGCCCTCCGAGTACGCCGCGCAGTGCGCGACGGCCGGGAGGGAGCTGGTCATGGCGCACCGGTGACCGCTAGACGGTCAGCCCATCGACTCCATGTTCTTCGAGACCACCTCGATCGTGCGGGTGAGCTCGGCGGTGGGGCTGAACTCGACGAGGTCGGTCCCGGCGTACAGGACCGGCGTGTGCCCGGGGCCGACGTGGTACGCGTCCCCGGTCTCGAACGTCTCGTCGCCGTCGGCGGTCTTGAACGTGACCTTGCCGCTGAACACGTAGCCCCAGTGCGGGCACTGGCAGCGGTCGTCCGGCAGCCCTTTGAAGTACTCGGTGAGATCGGCGTCGGCGGTGTAGGACTCGAACACCACCGTGTAACCGGTGTCCAGCTCGGTGGTGCGGCCTTCATAGCCTTCGAGCCGGATGGTGTCCTCGGCTGTCGCCTTCGATGTCTTCGGCATTGTCGTGCCTCCTCGGATCGCGAGGGCCTGCCTCCATCATCGCCCCGGCAGCCGGTCTGAGGCCGCGAACGCCCGATCGGACCGGTGCGCCGACCGGCCGGGTCTGGCCCGAGGGCCGGATCGCGGTGCGGCGATCCGGCCCCTCAGGCGAGGATCGTGCCGGCGTCCATCTCCAGGTGGCGGCCTTGGAAGGACTCGCGGAGGCGGCGGTCGTGGCTGACCAGGACCACCGTTCCCGCATAGCCCCGCAGCGCCTCCTGCAACTGCTCGGCCAGCAGCGGCGACAGGTGGTTGGTCGGCTCGTCCAAGAGCAGGACGTCGACCGGCCGCGACACGAGCCTGGCGAGTTCGAGGCGGCGGCGCTGGCCGACCGAGAGCGCCGACACCTGGGTGCCGAACTGGTCGTGGCCGAACAGGCCCAGCCGGTCGAGCGCCTCGGCGTGCTCTTCGAGCGTGCCGACGCGGCCTGCGGCGAAGGCCCGCAGGACCGACTGGCGGCCCGAGCCCGGGCCGGCGAGCTGGCGCAGGTGGCCGATCGCACCAGTGCGTTCGACCTCGCCTTGGTCGGGCTCGAGTTCACCGGCGAGGACCCGCATCAACGTGGTCTTGCCCGCGCCGTTCGGACCGGTGATGAGGATCCGCTCGCCCCGGGCGATCGTCAGCTCGTCCACCTTGAGCCGGTCGGCCACGCGGATGTCCTTCAGCGCCAAGGCGGTGGCCTTGGTGTCCGCGCCGGTGGTCTCCAGGCCCGACTCGAACCGCATCGGCTCGGGCGGCCTCGGGACCGGGTGCTCCCGGAGCCGTTCGAGCATCTGCTTCGCGACCCTGATGCGGCTGCCCGCGCCGTGGTCGCGGTTGCGGGCCCGGAACGCGCCGGTGGACATGTTGGCCATCGGGAGCTTGCGCGGGATCGCGGCCATGCGGCCCGCGTTGTGGTCCACGATGCCTTCCTGGCGTTCGACTTCGGCGGTCCAGCGTTCGTAGGCCTCCTGCGCCTGCTGGCGTTCGGTCTCCTTTGCGACGAGGTACCCGGCGTACCCGTTGCCGTAGCGCCGGGCGCTGCGGTCGGCCACTTCGAGCATGGTGGTGGTGATGGCCTCCAGGAACGCCCGGTCGTGGGTCACGGCGACCACGGTGCCGGGCCAGTCGCGCAGTTGCGCTTCCAGCCAGGTCACGGCGTTGTCGTCGAGGTCGTTCGACGGTTCGTCGAGCAGCAGGAGCGCGGGCCTGGCCGCGAGGGTCGCGGCCAGCATGAGCCGCGACCGCTCGCCGCCCGAGAGCGTCCCCAAGGGACGGCCCCGGTCGAGGCCTGGCAGTCCGAGGACCTCCAGTGCCCGATCGACGCGGAGGTCGGCGTCCCAGCCTTCGCGGGCTTCGAAGTGCGCCAGGAGATCGGCGTACCGCTCGCCCGCGGCTTCGTTGTCGTCGGCGAGCTCCCGTTCGGTCTCGCGCATCTGCCGCTCGATCTCGCGGAGGTCCGCGAGGGCGAGGTCGATGGCGTCGGCGACCGTGTCGTGCTCGGGCAGGTCGAGCTGCTGCGGCAGGTAGCCGATGCCTCCAGGGGAGGCGATCGTCAGTTCGCCGTTGTCGGGCGCCTCGCCCGCGCTGTCAGGCCTTGCGGCCGCGGCGATGAGCCTGAGCAGGGTGGACTTGCCGGAGCCGTTGTCGCCGATGATCCCGAGCTTCTCCCCCGGCTTGACGGTGAAGCTGACGCGGTCGAGGACGAGGTGGTCGGCGTAGCGCTTGGTGATGTCTACAAGGGTCAGTTGGGCATGGCGGAACATGCGCGCCTCCAGAAAGCAGTCGTTCGCGAGGGAGATGGTCGACGGCACGCGGGAAGCGTTCAGGGCTTCGTGGAATGCGATGCGTGCCTCGGCGGCCGCCGCGGAGCACTGCTCTACGCGAAGGCCTGGCTGCTTTCTAAAGGAAAATCAACATCGTGCTCGATTATAGCGGTGAATCGGAGTGCGTGTCCAGAATCTGACGGGCCCTGGCGCGGTGAGGGTGCTCACCGCGCTAGGGCCCGTTGGGTTCTCGCGACTAGGACTGGGAGATGAAGCGGTCCATGACGTCGACGCCGAACTTGAGGCCGTCGAGCGGGACGCGCTCGTCGATGCCGTGGAAGAGGGCGGTGAAGTCGAGGTCGGCGGGGAGCTTGAGCGGCGCGAAGCCGAAGCAGCGGATGCCGAGGGTGGCGAAGGCCTTGGCGTCGGTGCCGCCCGAGAGCATGTACGGGACGGTGCGGGCGCCGGGGTCGGCCTGGCGGATCGCCTCGGCCATCGCGTCGACCAGCACGCCGTCGAAGGAGGTCTCGTAGCCGGGCTGGCGGATCTCGTACTCGAAGTCGATGCCCGGGCCGGCGAGCTCGCGCAGGATCGCCTCGAGCTCGTCGTTGCGGCCCGGCAGCGAGCGGCAGTCGATGACGGCGTCGGCGGTCGAGGGGATGACGTTGGTCTTGTAGCCGGCGTTGAGGCGGGTGGGGTTGGCCGTGTTGCGCAGGGTCGCGCCGATGAGGCGGGCGACCGGGCCGAGCTTGGCCACGGTCTCATCGGGGTTGTTCGGGTCGAACGCGATGCCGGTGAGCTCGGAGACCGATTCGAGGAACTGGCGCACCGTGGGGGTCATCTCGACCGGGAACTCGTGCTGGCCGATGTTCGCGACGGCGCGCGTGAGGCGGGTGACGGCGTTGTCGTCGTGGAGCATCGAGCCGTGGCCGGGGCGGCCGGTGGCGCGCAGGCGGAGCCAGTCGAGGCCCTTCTCGGCGGTCTGGACCACGTAGACGCGCAGGTCGTTGGGGAGGGTCATGGAGAACCCGCCGACCTCGCCGACCGCTTCGGTGACGCCCTCGAAGACCTCGGGGTGCTCCTCGACCATGAAGCGGGCGCCGTAGTCGGAGCCGGCCTCTTCATCGGCGGTGAAGAGGAGGACGAGGTCGCGCGGGGGGACCTTGCCGCGGCGCTTCCAGTCGCGCACGAGCGCGATGAGCATGGCGTCGAAGTCCTTCATGTCGACCGCGCCGCGGCCGAAGAGGTACCCGTCCTTGATCTCGCCGGAGAAGGGGTGGACGGTCCACTCGTCGGGTTCGGCGGGGACGACGTCGAGGTGGCCGTGGAGGAGGAGGGCCCCGCGGGAGGAGTCGGCGCCGGGGTAGCGGCAGGCGACCGAGGCGCGGCCGGGCGCGGACTCGTAGATCTTCGGTTCGAGGCCGACCTCGGCGAGCATCGTGGCGACGTACTCGGCGGCGGCGCGCTCGCCCTTCGCGGTCGCGTTGTCGCCGGTGTTCGTGGTGTCGATGCGGATCAGATCGCGGGCGATGTCGACGACCTCGTCCTGCGGGCGGGGCTCTTTCGCGGTTTCAGCCATCCCTGAGTTCTATCAAGCCGGGATGACCGTTCGGCGTGTGCGGTGGCGGGAGTGAAGGATGCGACTCAGCCGCTGGAACCGGCACCCCCGCCACCGTGCGGCTACGAGGCCGCCTGCGCGAGCCGCCTCGCGCGGTTCTTCTTGCGGCGCTTGGCGACGATCGGGCCCGCGAGGCGCGGTGCGAGCGGGCCGACGGCGGCCAGGATCAGCACGTACGCCGCGGCGACCGAGCCGAGCGCGGGGTCGAGGCCCGCCGTGACGCCGAGCCCGGCGATGACGATCGAGAACTCGCCGCGCGGCAGGAGCACGAGTCCGGCGCGGAGCTTGCCGGTGAAGGCGGAGCCGGAGCGGCCGGCCGCCCACCAGCCGGTGGCGAACTTCGTCGCGATCGTGCAGACCGCCAGCGCGATGGCGACCGGGAGCACCGGTGGCAGCGCGGTCGGGTCGGTCTCGAGCCCGAAGTTGACGAAGAAGACCGCCGCGAACAGGTTCTTGAGCGGTTCCAGGGTCTCCTCGGCTTGGCGCGAGACCTCGCCGGAGAGGGCCATGCCGACGATGAACGCGCCGACGGCGGCCGAGACGTGCACCTTCTCCGCGAGTCCGGCGACGACGAGGACGATGCCCATGACCTTGAGCATGAGGATCTCGTCGTTCGGCGAGGCGAGGAACCTGGAGAGCAGCCCGCCGAAGCGGGAGGCGATCAGGAAGGCGGCGGCGACGGCCAGGAGGGCGACGCCGAGGCCGACGGCGGCCTGCGCGAACGCGAGCCCGGCGAGGATGGTGGTGAGGATCGGCAGGTAGAGCGCCATGACCAGGTCTTCGGCGACGAGCAGCGCGAGGATCGTGGGGGTTTCGCGGTTGCCGAGCCAGCCGAGGTCGGAGAGGACCTTCGCGATGATGCCAGAGGAGGACACGTAGGTGACGCCGCCGAAGACGACGGCGGCGACGGGCCCCCAGCCGAGCAGGAGCGCGCAGACCACCCCGGGGGTGGCGTTGAGGACGAGGTCGACGACGGCGCCGAGCCAGGAGGTCTTCATGGTGCCGAGCAGTTCGCGCGGCGTGTACTCCAGGCCGAGGGTGAACAGGAGGAGGACGACGCCCACTTCGGCGCCGACGTCGAGGAAACCGGTGATCGCGTGCATCTCGTAGATGCCGCCGTGGCCGAAGGCGAGGCCGGCGAGAAGGTAGAGCGGGATGGCGGAGATGCCGAACTTGCCGGCGAATGCTCCGAGCAGACCGAGGGCTCCGATGAGGAGGCCGAGTTCAAGGAGGAGCTCGACGGTCCCGTGCATTATTCGAGACCGCGCAGGATCCGGTCGACGGCGTCGACGGCCTCTTGCGTCCCGATGGTCACGAGGCGGTCGCCTACGTGCAGGATCGCTGAGGGGGGCGGGCCGGTCTCGACGCCGTCCGCGCGGACGATGGCGACGATGGAGGCGCCGGTGCGGGTGCGGGCGCGGGTGTCGCCGAGGGGCCGCTCGGCGTAGGGGCTGGTGGCGTCGACCTTCAACTGGCGGGAGACGAGGTTGTCGATCTCGTGGTGGAGCCGGTTGAGCTTCTCGACGATGCGGGCGCCGCCGAGGAGTTCGCCGATCGCGGCGGACTCGTCGGCGGAGAACACGATGCAGTCGAGCATCGAGTCCGGGTCGTCGGGGTCGTAGATGATGAAGTCGCGGCGGCCTTCGCGGTGGGCGACGATGCCTAGGCGCACATGGCGTTTGGTCTCGAATTCGAACCGCACGCCGATTCCGGGCAGCTCGGTGCGCTCCACGTCCACTGGTTCACTCCTTATGTGTGGGATACGCACCGAACCGTACAGCACCGGTGGGTCAGGAGGCCGCGATGACCGGTTCGGCCGCCTGGCGGAGCGCGTTGCGCACCTGGTCGGGGACGCGGAGCCGCGCGTCGCTCGCGTAGCGTGCGCGGACCTCGGCGGCGGTCGCGGGGTCGGCGGTGGCGGCCGCGAGTTCGTCGAAGAGGGCGGTGAGGTCGGGTCCGATCTCGTCCTCGGGTTCGGGGATCGCACCCCACAGGTCCCAGGGCAGCAGTTCCATGTTGGACAGGGCGGCGACGTCGCGGATGAGGTTGGCGGCGATCCACCAGGGGCCGGACTCGCCGGGGATGCCGGGGAGCCCGCACTTCTCGGCGTCGAGTTCGCCGGCGCGGTAGGCGGTCCAGGCCTGGCCGGCGACGACGAACTTGTCGCGCGGGACGTCGGCGGGGTCGAAGTCGAGTCCGAACTCCTTCACCTGGACCGGGTCCATCTGGGCGTCGGTGAGGATCCAGCGTTCGCCGTCCCAGCGCTCGGCGACCCAGTGGTCGATGTGCCAGTCGGCGACCGGGAAGTAGTTGCCGAAGCCGCAGCGGGCGCGGGCGGGGACGCCGTGGGCACGCAGGGCGGCAACGGTGACGAGGGTGAAGGTGCGGCAGGTGCAGGCGAAGCGGTGTTCGGGTTCGCGCGCTTCGGTCAGGGGCCGTCGGTCGTCGCCGAGGATGCGGTCGAGGATGCCGGTGGTGGGGCGGACGTGGGCGGTGTCCTTGCGGTCTTCGGGGAGTTCGAAGCCGTAGAGGCCGGTCAGCGCCTGGTGCACGAGGTTGCCTTGGACGGCGGCGAGGATGCCGGGGACGTCGGCGGGGAGATCGAGCAGGGCGTCGCGGTGGGCGCCGGCGTCGGTGAGCGGGCCGGCCTGGGTGTAGTAGTCGAGGACTGCTTTGGCGCTCATGGGGTTCCTTTCGTGGGAGGTGCCATGAAGCGTATGGAGGTTAAGGGCCCTTTGACCAAATTCAATCGTACAAATGTACGGGCTTTGAATTGTAGGGATTTGGCCCGGCCGGCCGCAGGGCCGGCCGGGCCCTACAGGATCAGGCCGCGTCGATGCGGACCTTGACGCGCTTCTTCTCGTACACGGCGGTGGCGGTGTAGCCGGGGAGGTCGAGCACGATCTCGGCGAACTCGCCCTTGACCTCTTGGGCCTTGATGACAGGGAGGTCGACGCCCGGGGTCGGCGGGCGCTGCGGGTCGAGGGTGATCCGCAGGACCGCGCCCGCGTCGAGGGTGCACTGCTTCGCGACGTCCAGGGCGGGTTCGTCGCCGTCGTTCAGCACCACCTGCAGGGTCGCGTCGGACAGGGCGAGGGCGCGCACTTCGAGCTGCCCGGTGTCGACTGCGAGCGTGCCGCCGGTGACGGTGACGCCGCCTTTGCCGAGGGCGCTCTCGGAGGCGGCGCGGAGGGTGCCGGCCTGCAGGGCCGTGCCGCCGGAGTAGGCGTTGTCGCCGGTGAGGGCCAGGGATCCGGTGCCGGCCTTGGTGAGCTTGCCGGTGCCGCCGATGTCGCCGCGCCAGGTGTCGGCGGCGTGGAAGCCGCCCTTCGCGGCGTCCATGGTGACCGTGAGGTCGACGTCGAAGCGGCCGTAGCCGTCCGCGGCGGCGAAGTAGTCGAGGCGTCCCCACTGCTCGGGGCCGTTGAGGATCGGGTAGCCGGCCTTGAGGGCGGTGGTGCGCAGGACTTCGCGGCGCTGCGCGGCGTCCAGGTAGGGCAGGCGCGTTTCCAGGAGGACCTCGGCGCCCTTGGGGACGGTCATGGCCGTGTCGGAGCGGTCGCGCTCGAGGATGTAGGTCAGGCGCGGCAGGTAGGCGGCGCGGTTGGCCTCGCGGTCGGCGTACCGGTCGGTGTCGGTGCCTTCGCGGTGGGCGAAGGCGGGCAGCTCGTCGGCCGAGACGCCCGTGACCGCCGTGAAGTACGCGAGCGCCTGCTCGCGGGCGGCGGCTTTGAGCTCGGCGTTGATCGGGTTGCCGAGGGTCGCGGCCGCCAGCGCGGTGCCGAGGACGCGGCCGCCGATGACGTCGAGCGGGGAGTGCATGCCGGCGACGATGCGGGAGTCGCCGATCTCGGCGGCGCGGGTGAGGAGTTCCTGGAAGCGCTCGGGGACCGCGTAGGCGTAGGCGAAGGCGGCCATCCAGGCGGCGTTGGTGTGGCCGGAGGGGAAGCCGCCGTCTTCGGCGGGCTTGTCGGAGCGCTGGCGCAGGAGTTGCGGGGCGGCTCGGACTTCGGAGTCGTAGGCGGGGACGCCGAGGACGGGGATGCCGCCGGTCGCTTCGACTTCGCTGTCGCGGTTCATGCGCCAGGGCCGGGGGTAGAGGTAGGCGAACTTGCTGGGGTTGGAGGAGGTGAACTCGCCGCGGACGGCGTTGACGAGCTGGGCGACCTTGCCGAGGTCGGAGTCGGTGGCGCCGGAGCCGACGGCCGATCCGGCGGGGGCTCCGGCGGGGACCTTGTCGTCGATCTTGGCGGCGGGGATGCCGTCGGGGGCGCTGGTGATGGCGGTGACGGCCTTGGCGCCGGTCTTGTACGCGGTCTCGAGGGGGCCGAGGCCGCCGATGGCGCTGTAGCTCTGGTGCTGGCGGTCGAAGATGAACGACTGCTTGGCTTCGGCGTCGGTGCGGCCGGCGGTGGTCTCGGCGCAGTGGTCCATGTTGGCGCGGAGGGTGTCCTCGTCGAGGACGGTGCCGTTGTCCCAGGCGGGGCCGGTCTGCCAGAGGTCCTGCATGCCACTGAGGAGGCGGACGGCGGCGTTGGTCTCGGGGGTGGTGTTCGCGTTGATGTTGGTGGCGTAGGTGTCGACGAAGGCGGGGCCGTCGTACTGGGCCCACTGCGCGCCCGTTGATTCTACTGTGGACTGGAGCGCTCTAGTGGTCTCGGCTGCGGCGGCGGGTTCAGCTGCGGCTGCGGCTTCGGACACGACCGTGGCGGCGACGATGCCGGCGGAGCCGGCGAGGAGGGTGCGGCGGCCGATCGTGTGCTGTAGTCCTGGCATGTTGTGCTCGTTTCGGTGCGGTGGGCCAAGCCTCGCGGACTCGGGGGGCGCCGCGGGAGCTGATTGCGAGCATCACTCTCGCCCCGCGCGGTGAACGGATCGTAGCGGGCCGGTGAGCACGGGTTGCACGATGGCTAACGGTTGCTCGAGACGGCGAAGTCCCGGCCGCACCGCGGCCGGGACTTCGCACTCGCTGCTACTGGGTCAGGCCGCCGTTGAGGGCTTCCTGCTCCACTTCGAGCGTGACCGCGTCGGTGGCGGCCAGGCCCGCGGCGTTCACGATGTCGAACATCTTGCGGCCCATGACGGCGTGGGCCTGCACGGCCGGGTGGGTCGCGCCGTAGTTGCCCCAGTGGTTGGTGTACTGGGCCATGAACGAGTAGACGAGCGCCGGGGCGCCCGAGGCGCTGTAGACCACGCCCGACTCGCTGCGGGTGGCGTCGTCCGCGCCGTACTTCATGGCGATGCGGGCGCGCTCGACCGAGGACATGTTGCGGCGGAACCCGTCGTGGTAGCCGCTGAGCCCCTTCAGGACGTTCAGGAAGAAGCTCGTGCTCCCCGCCGAGAGCAGCTCGCCCTTGGCGAGGCGCGTGAGCAGGTCGTTGGTCTCGTAGGTGGTGGTGTCGCCGAGCCACATGCGGGCCGGGTTGGCCGGGTTGGGCTCGACGCGGGTGGCGGTGAAGCCCTTCGCCGCCAGCGTCTCGTTGATCTCGGCGGGCGGGCAGACCAGGCCGCACAGCCGCACCGAGGTGTTGTCCGAGGTCAGGAGCATCGCGACCAGGACGTTCGCGACGGTGATCTCGTCGCCGTACGCGGTCTGGTGGAAGTAGAAGCCCGAGCCGGTGAGGATGATGTCCGGCGTGAGCGTGATCCGGTCGTCCAGCGCGAGTTCGCCGCGGTCGATCTTGTCGAGCACGCCGAGCGCGATGCCGAGCTTGTTGATGCTCGCGGCGGTCTGGACGCTCCTCGAGCTGTGGTCGACGGCCACGACCGGTGCGGCCGTGCCGTTCAGCAGGGTCACATAGCCCTGCCAGGTGCCCCCGGCCTTGGTGGTCTCGGTGGTGTAGACCGACCGGATCTGGGAGGCGATCGTTGAGGCGGCCTGCGCCGTCGCCTGCTCCGCGTGCGCGCTCGAGGAGGCGCCGAGGACGGCCCCGCCTGCGGTCACTGCGGCACCGAGCTTGATTACATCGCGTCGTTCCATGGTCGCCTTTCGTTGTCTTGCAAGGGTGTTGAGGGATGTCCACCATTGGTACGCGCGAAGGGGCCCGAGGGGTTGTCTCCGATCAGAACGAAGTGGACTCGAGGAGTCCGATCGCGGCGGCCCGGTGGCCGTTCGCGCTGAGGAGCCCGGCCGGGGCGAGCCGGTAGTCCGCGTCGATCGCGTAGCGCGCGTCCTTGGGCGGCCTCACGCCGCCGGAGGTGTCGGCGCCGACCGCTTCGCGCAGCCAGTCGGCGGCGCCCGGATCGCGGCGCAGGATCCCCCCGGAGCCGACCACGAGGCTCACGGCCGCGAGGTCCTTGCCGCCGCGCAGCGGTTCGTGGGGGCCGCCGATCCGCTCGCCGCGGGCGTGCCGCCGCACCGCGATGCGGGCGGCGAGCGCGCTCAGCTCGGCGTCGTCTGCCGGGTCGGAGGCCCGGAACGCCGGGTTCGCGGCGCGCAGCCGCGCGGCCTCCGGGAGGCCCCAGCTCGTCGCGAGGTCCTCGTCGTCGGCGGCTTCGGTGATGCCCACGGCGGTGTGGCGGACGCCGAGGTCGCCTTCGACGGTCCTTGAGCGCCAAGCGGTCCCGGCCACGTCGGCGCGCGGGCCCTCCCGTTCGGCGTCGGGGGTGAGCACCGAGTACACGTCGGTGGTAGCACCGCCCACGTCGACCACGAGGAGGTCAGCGCCCGTGGTCTCGGCGAGGAGCTCCACCCCGGTGAGCACGGCGTCGGGGGTGGCGGCCTTGACCATCCGGGTGAATTCCGCGCTGGCGGAGAGGTGCTTCCCGCTGATCACATGCCGCAGGAACACCTCGCGGAGCGCGGTGCGGGCGGGCACGGGGTTGAGGACGCCGATGCGCGGCAGGACGTTCGCGACGCCAGTGGTGTCGATGCCGGCACCGGTGAGGAGCCGGGCGAGGTCGGCGGCGGCGTCCGCGTTGCCCGCCAGGACGACCGGTGTGCGCAGTCCGGACTCGGCCAGCGCCTCCGCGTGGGCGCGCAGGGCGGTGTCGTCGCCGCCGTCGGTGCCTCCGGCCAGGAGGATCACGTCCGGCCGGGAGGCGGCGAGCTCGACGAAGTCGCCCGCCGCGAGGTCCCCCGCGCGCACGTCCACGACCCGGGCCCCGGCGCTGAGCCCGGCCCGGTAGGCGGCGCGCGCGGTCACGAGCGGCTCGTTGCCGATCACGGCGAGACGCAGGCCCCCGCCTGCTGAGGAGCAGACGAGGGTGTCGACGACCTTGGCGCCCTTGGGCGTCGCCTCCGCGGCGGCGGCGCGGAGGCCGTCCATCACATCGGTCCCGATCGTGGTCGGGCGCGAGGCCGTGCCGAGGAGGTCGCCGGAGTCCGCGTCGACGGCGGCGGCCTTGGTGTAGGTCGATCCGACGTCGACGCAGACGACGGCTGTGCTCACGGCACGACCACGGTGCCCGTGGCGGTGGTGGCGATGATCGGCTCGTCGAGCACGGCCGCCGCCGAGTCGCCCCGTGCGGGGTCGGCGCGGCAGACGACGCTGAGCGTGAACTCGACGGTGCGGCTGCGACGGCCCGTGCGCACCACCGTGGCGGTGGCCTCGACGACGTCGCCGGCCTTCACCGGCGCCTTGAACTGGACGTCCGCATAGGAGGCGAACAGGCCCTCGTCGCCGTCGGTGATGATGCACAGCTCGGTGGCCACGTCGCCGAACATGCCGAGGCTGTAGGCGCCGTCGACGAGGTTCCCGCCGTAGTGGGCGTGGCTGTACGGGATGTACCGGCGGTGGGTGACAGTGGTGCCGTCGTGGTCGGTCATGCTGCGGTCTCCCTGCTGGTGACGAGGCGGTGGACGAGGTAGGAGGCCACGTCGGAGGGCGTGGTGCCGCGGGTGAAGATCCGGTCGACGCCGAGGTCGTTCGCGGCGCCCTCGTCGAAGCGCGGCCCGCCGACGACGAGCAGCGGGCGCCGGCCGGGCGGCAGGGCCTCGCGGAAGGCCGCGGCCATCTCGCGGGTGTTGTGCAGGTGCGCGTCCTTCTGGGTCACGACCTGGCTCACCAGCACCGCGTCGGCCTCCTCGTCGACCGCGCGGTTGACGAGGTCGGGCACGGCGACCTGGGCGCCGAGGTTCACGACCCGCAGCTCCCGGTAGTACTCCAGGCCCTTCTCCCCCGCGACGCCCTTGATGTTGAGGATCGCGTCGATGCCCACGGTGTGCGCGTCCGTGCCGATGCAGGCGCCCACGACGCAGAGCTTGCGGCCGAGCCGCTCGCGGATGGCGTCGTTGACCTCCTTGGGGCTCAGGTGCGGGTAGTCCTTCTCGACCACTTTGACCTCGTCGAGGTTGACGAGGTGCGTGGACGCCCCGTAGACGACGAAGAACGTGTAGCCGTCGCCGATGGGCTTGGCGTGCACCAGCATCGCGCCGTCGAGGCCCATCTTGGCGGCGAGCTGGAGGGCCGCGCCCTCGGCGCGCTTGTCGTGCGGGACGGGCAGGGTGAAGGAGAGCTGCACCATGCCGTCGCCGGTGGTGTCCCCGTAGGGCCTGACGATGCGGCTCATCGGGCGGCCTCCTTCGGCGCGGCGTCCTGGTCGGGGCTGGTCCTGTCCAACTCCTCCGCCGCCGGGTTCCAATAGTCTGGGGCGCGCTGGGCGACGCCGTCGAGGCCGCGGCCGCCGTCGGCGGGGCGCTTCATGATGCCGAAGGTGCCGTCGGCGATGGCGTTGAGCAGGCCGTCGTCCACGATCTTCCCGAGCAGCTCGACGGCTTCGCCGAGCACCTGGTTCGCGCGGTTGGCGATGAAGCCGTCCTTGGGCGGGTGGAAGTCCTCGGCGAGGCCGGCGCAGGCGCTGAGCACGTAGCGGACGTTCTGGAGCGCGATGTCGCGGTCGGAGAGCCAGGGGGTGACGACCGCTTCGGTCATCATGCCCACCAAGAGGATCGACTGCCCCGTCATGACCCCGGCGAGATTGAAGAACCCGTCGAGGAGGTTGCCGCGGAACACGTCGCCGGTCATGTGCTTCGTGGGCGGCATCCACTTCAGCGGCGCGTCCGGGAACAGCTGCCGGGCCAGGAGCGCGTGGGCGAGCTCGAGCCGGAACGACTCGGGCACTTCGGGGTTGATCTCGAAGGCGTGCCCGAGGCCCAGCAGCGGGTCCGGGAGCCCGGCCTCGTGTGCGAACCGCTCGTTGAGCAGCTGCGAGACGGTCACGGTGTGGGCGGCCTCGACCGCGTCCGCCGTGGTCAGGTAGTTGTCCTCGCCGGTGTTGATGATGATCCCGGCGCGGGCGTGCACCTGCCGCGAGAACCGCTGGTCCACGAAGGTGCGGATCGGGTTGATGTCGCGGAACAGGATGCCGTACATCGAGTCGTTGAGCATCATGTCGAGCCGGTGCATCCCCGCCAGCGCCGCGATCTCGGGCATGCAGAGCCCGGACGCGTAGTTGGTGAGGCGGATGTAGCGGCCGACCTCGCGGGAGGTCTCGTCGAGGGCGGCGCGCATGAGCCGGAAGTTCTCGCCGGTGGCGTAGGTGCCGGCGAAGCCCTCGCGGGTGGCGCCTTCGGGGACGTAGTCCAGGAGGGACTGCCCGGTGGAGCGGATGACGGCGATGACGTCCGCTCCGGCTTTGGCGGCGGCCTGGGCCTGCGGGATGTCCTCGTAGATGTCGCCGGTGGCGACGATGAGGTAGATCCAGGGGCGCTGGGACGGGTCGCCGATCTCGGCGACGAGTTGGTCTCGGCGGCCGCGGGATCGGTCGATGCGGTCGAAGCCCTGCTGGACGGCGGCTTGGGCGCGTTCGCGGGCTGCTCGGGCGTCGTTCCCGGTGGGGAGGGCGAAGCGGACGCCGTCCGCGGCGGCGGCGTGGGCGAGTCGGTCGAGGTCGGGGAAGTCCTTGAGCGCGTGGAAGACCGGGAGGGCGATGCCGTGTTCGATGCCGACCTGCGCTTGGACGGCGTCGGCGAGGCGGTTGACCCACGGGATGCCGTCGGGGTCGGCGCCGGTGAGTCCGGCGAGGCGCAGGGTGGCGCGTTCGACGGAGACGGTGGTGTGGCTGCGGGCCAGGTCGACGACGGGCTGCGCGGCTTTCGCGGCGAGGCGGCGGGCCTGGGCGACGACGGCGGGGTCGAGCGGGAGTTCGGCGGGCATCTACGCCTCGCCTTCGGGAGTGCCGACGCGGCCGATGAAGAGGTCCTTGAGGTGCGGGTTCGCCCTGATGAGGTGGACGGCGTAGTCGGCGTGGCCGGGGACGTAGCCGTTGCCGATGAGCATCTCGACGTCGGCGGCGAGGCCTTCGGCGCCGAGCGCGGCGGCCGGGAAGGAGGTGGCCATGGAGAAGAAGACGACGGTGCCGCCGGTGGCGGTGGCGAGGATGGCGCCGTGCTCGCAGCCGGGGACGTCGACGCAGACGACGGTGACGTCCGCGCCGCGGCCGTCGAGGGCGTCGTGGACCTTCTTGGCGAGGCGGAGCGGGTCGGTGGCGTCGGCGATGACGATCTCGTCGGCGAGGGCGGAGCCGCGCAGCTGGGCGTCCTCGATCTCGTCGCGGACGACGGCGACGACCTTCGCGGCGTGGGCGTCGCGGGCGGCGGCGAGCGAGAGCGAGCCGGACTTCCCGGCGGCGCCGAGGACGGCGACGGTGGTGGTCGCGTGGGGCCGGCGGGCCACGATGCGGCGCACGAGCGCGGGGGCGCCGCACACGTCGAGGACGGCGAGCGCGAGGTGCTCGGGGAGGTCCTCGGGGAGGACGGCGGCGATGGAGCGGGCGAAGAGGATCGCGTGGCCGCTGGTCGGAACCTGCTCGGACAGGCCGTCCCAGAGCATCAATCGGTCATCGATGCGCAGCGGGGTGAGGGTCAGCGAGACGAGAGTGGCGACCTTTTGTCCTGGTTTGAGGCCCAGCGGGGAGCGGGGGCCGACGGCGTCGACGGTGCCGATGAGCATGCCGCCGGAGCCGGTGACGGGGTTGTGCATCTTGCCGCGCCGCTCGATGATGGCGCGCACGTCGTCGCGGATGGCCTCGCCGTCGCCGCCGTGGGCGGTGTGGAGCTGCCGGTAGGAGGCCGCGTCGAGGTTGAGGCGCTGGACGCTGATGCGGACCTCGTCGTCGGCGATCTCGGGGTCGGGGTCGAGCCGGTCGGCCGCTTGTGGCAGCGCTCCGGCGGGGCTGACGACCCGGTGCGATCCGACCGGTGAGCCTTTCGACATCGTTGCCGCCCTTCTTGTAGCAGGGAGTTTATGGAGTCTCAATATGCGGGACCTAGCGCACTACAGTAACGGAAGGTTATCCTCGTCACAAGGACGGTCATCCCCGTCTGCGAGGTTTCCCGGGCCAACAGCCCGGACATGGAGGTGAGAAGGTGTCGGATCGACCTGCGGGAGACACTGTGCCCGTTTACGGCTCGCAAGCGTCGCCGAGTGCGCCCGTGATCGAGCAGCCGTACCAGTACCGGCGTCGCGAGCTGGAGGAGCCGGACTGGACGCGGTTCCCCGGCTGGGCGGACGTGACCGAGGCCGACTGGGCCTCGGCGCAGTGGCAGCGCGTGCACTGCGTCAAGAACGTCAAGCAGCTTCGCGACCTCATCGGCGACCGGCTCCACGAGTCGTTCTACGAGGACCTCGCCGCGGACATGGAGCGCTCGGCGACCATGTCGATGCTGCTGCCGCCGCAGATGCTCAACACGATGGCGCCGCAGGTCGAGGAGACCGGTCCGGGTTCGTGGACCGATGCGTTCTACGCCGACCCGGTGCGCCGCTACATGCTCCCGGTCGCCTCGGACCGGCACCCCGACTGGCCGTCGCACCCGTTCGCAGCCCGCGACTCGCTGCACGAGCACGACATGTGGGCCGTCGAAGGCCTCACCCACCGGTACCCGACGAAGGTGCTCGCCGAGCTGCTCTCGACCTGCCCGCAGTACTGCGGGCACTGCACCCGCATGGACCTCGTCGGCAACTCCACGCCCACAGTGGACAAGCGGCGGTTGGCGCTCAAGCCGGTCGACCGGCAGACGGCGATCCTCGACTACCTCACGGCGCACCCGGGCGTGCGGGACGTGGTCGTCTCGGGCGGCGACGTGGCGAACCTGCCGTGGAAGCAGCTGGAGCGGTTCCTCGACCGGCTCCTCGACGTGGAGACGATCCGCGACATCCGCCTGGCCACGAAGGCGCTCATGGGCCTGCCGCAGCACTGGCTGCAGGACGAGATCGTCGAGGGCATGGCCCGCGTCGCCAAGCGCGCGGCCGGGCAGGGCGTCAACCTCGCGATCCACACGCACATCAACCACGTCAACTCGGTGACCCCGGCGGTGGCGAAGGCGGCGGCGGCGATGCTCGACGCGGGCGTGCGGGACGTGCGCAACCAGGGCGTGCTCATGCGCGGTGTCAACGACACCCAGGCGGACCTGCTCGACCTGTGCTTCGCGCTGCAGGGCGAGGCGAACATCCTCCCGTACTACTTCTACATGTGCGACATGATCCCCAACGCCGAGCACTGGCGCACCTCGGTCGCGCAGGCGCAGGAGCTGCAGACGGCGATCATGGGCTACCTGCCCGGGTACGCGACGCCGCGGATCATCTGCGACGTGCCGATGGTCGGCAAGCGCTGGGTCCACCAGCTCTCCGAGTACGACCGGGAGCTGGGCATCTCCTACTGGACGAAGAACTACCGGACCTCGATCGAGGCCGACGACCCGGACGCGCTCACCCGCCGGTACCCGTTCTACGACCCGATCGACACGCTGCCCAAGGCGGGCCAGCAGTGGTGGGCCAACATGCACGCACCGGTGCGCGCGAAGGAGGACGGCGACGCGGCCGCGGCGCGGTCGCGGCGGGCCGCGGCCCGCCAGGACGCGGAGGTCGCATGACCGGCACCCTCATCACGGTGGCGCCCACCGGGGCCGAGGTCGACAAGGCCGAGGTCCCCGCGCTGCCGGTGACGCTGGACGAGCTGGTCGACACCGCGAAGCGGTGCGAGCAGGCCGGGGCCTCGATCATCCACGTGCACCTGCGCGACGACGACGCCCGGCCGACCCTCGACCCGGTGCGGCTGCGCGATGCCGTTGCGGCCCTTCGGGACACGACCGACCTGATCGTGCAGCTCTCCACGGGCGGCTCGGTGCGCGACGGCGAGGCGGCCCGCCTCGCGGTGCTGGACGCCGAACCGGACATGGCCTCCTGCACGATGGGGACGGTGAACTTCGGCGACGACGTCTTCATGAACCGGTGGGCGTTCATCGCCGAACTGCACCGGCGCATGCAGGAGAAGGCGGTCGTACCCGAGTACGAGCTGTTCGACCTGGGGCACCTGCCTGCGCTCGAGCGGCTGCTGGACAAGGAGGGGCTGCCGTTCGGCGGGCACGTGCACGTGGACTTCGTACTGGGCGTGCCCGGCGGCGCGGCCGGCGACGCCGCCACGGTGACCGCGTTCGCCGAGGGGGTGCGCCGCTACCTCCCCGAGGGAACCACGTTCTCGGCCACGGGCATCGGCCGGACGACGCTGCCGGTCATGTTCGCCTCGCTGGCCCACGGCGGGCACCTGCGGGTGGGCATGGAGGACACGGTCTCGTTCGCGAGGCGGCAGGCGGTCACCGGCAACGACCAGCTGGTCGAGCGGGCGGCCGCAGCAGCGGCGCTGGCCCAGCGGCCGGCGATCTCGACGGTCGAGGCCAGAAAGCTCCTGCGGACGCGCGACGCCGACTGATTAGTGTGGACGCATGACTGTCCTTGACCCCCAACGCACTGCGGTCGTCCTCGTGGACCATGCCGAGGCTCCTCGAACTGGACCTCGAACCGCGCCCGGGAGCCGCCGTGCTCGAAGCCTCGCTCGCCTTGGCCGAGGGCGCCCGCAAAGCGGGCGCCCCGGTCGTGGCGATCCGGGTGGAGCGCCCGAACGTCGACGAGCAGCCGCCGGGAAGCGGACTTGCAGGAGCGGTCGCGAAGACCGCCGATGCGGTCGTGGTGAAGCGCAGCATCGGCGGCTTCTACGGCACCGACCTCGACGCGGTGCTGAAGCGGCACGGGGCCGAGACGCTGGTGATGGCCGGGATCATGTCGAACCTCGGGGTGGAGTCGACCGCGAGGGCGGCCGCCGACCACGGCTACGAGCTGGTCTTCGTCGAGGACGCGATGAGCGCGCTGAGCGGTGCCGAGCATGAGGCCGCGACCGGCCTCAACCTGCCCCGCTTCGGCGAGGTCGTGCGCCTGTCCGACCTGGGCTGGCGGACCGCGGACTGATGAGCACGGCGAAAGGCCCGGCCGCGACGGCCGGGCCTTTTCGTGGCCTGCGGACGCTGCTAGCGGCTGCTCTCGATCTTCCTGAGACCCGCCATCAGGTCGTCGAGGTTCATGACGGGCGAGAAGTCCACCTGCGCGTTGAGGCCCTCGAACAGGGGTTCGGTGATCGGCGGGATCATCGACGTCTCCTTCAGGTCGAAGAACAGCATCATGGTCCGCATGCCGTCCTGCGGAAAGAAATAGGCCGCCTCGGGGTTCAGCTGGTCCATGAGCGTCTTCAGCTTCGGCTGCATGTCCCCGTCCGTGATCGCCTTGTTTCCCGCTTCGACCGGGATCTGTACTTTCAGGCAGACTCTCATGGCACTCATCCTCCTGGCGGCCGCACCGGTGGACCGCGCGTTGGGCGGCCCCCGCACCGGGCGACGCCCTCATCACACCGCGCTCGAGAGTCCCTGTCCGGTTTTCAGAAATACCCTCATGTGCCCGCCGATCGCTGGTCGACGTGCTAGGGCCCGGCCGCGGGAAGCGGTCGGGCCCTGCAGTCGGCGAACCAGTGGATCGGAGGGGCTGCGGTCAGTCGCGGCGCCAGCGGCTACGACCGACCCCGGAGAGGATCCCGCCGATCGCGATGTAGACCAGGGCTGCGATGCCGTAGTTGACGACGGCTCGCACCTTCGGATCCTCGATCTGGGTGAACATGTCCTTGAACAGCCAGGCGAACCAGTTGGCGAGGTCGCCGACGAAGTCCACCAGCGGGTTGTGGGGGTTGGCCTCCAGGAGGATGAAGGCGAGGTGCAGCACGATGATCAGGGCAATGAAATAGAAGACCGCCGAGATGATGTGCACGACTACTGGGTTGTGGCGTGTGGCGACGTAAGGCATGGCGATTCCATTCGGGTCGATGATCTGTCGCTCTTGGACTGAGGGGTATCCCGCTGAGGTGCAGCGCAAACGGGAAAGACGAGTTCCGCGAGGTCGGGGTGCCCGTTTATGCGCTTTTCGGAATACCGGCCGACCGGTAAGCTTGGGTCCCATGCCTTCCAGACCTCGCTCCGGGACAGGGGCCCCGCCCCTGGAACGGCCGCTCACCCCGCTGCGCCTCCTCACCGGCCTCGCCCGGCCCCATTCCGGCCGAATCGCATTGGGCGCGTTGTATTTCCTCCTCGCGGGCGGCGCCTCGATGTCGCAGCTGTGGATGCTCGGCCGGGTGGTCGACGACGGCCTCATCGCCCGCGACGGCGGCGACTTCGCATTCTGGTTGGCGCTCATGGCGATCGCCGTCACGGCGCAGCCGACGTTCTGGGTCCTGGGGTACCGGCAGTTCAACAGCGCGGACGCCGCGAACCAGCGGGTCATCGTCGAGCGCCTCACCGACCACCTGAACACCGCCGGAACCGGTGTGCGCGGGCGGGTCTCGGCGGGCGAGCTGGTCAACCTGCCCAGCGAGGACATGCGGAAGGCGGCCCACTCGGTCACCGAGATCGGGTTCCTCACCAACAACCTCGCCATGTTCACCATCGGCTCCGCGCTGGTGTGGTCGATCCACCCCCTGCTGGGCGGCATCGTGATCGCCGGCAGCGTCGTCACCGCCCTCGTCGCCGGGCCGCTCCTCAAGCGCCTCCAGCGCCGCCAGGCCGACTACCGCGACATGATCGGCGGCCTCACCGCGCAGGCGGCCGACATCGTCGGCGGCCTCCGGGTGCTCCGCGGCATCGGCGGCGACCTGATGTTCACCGCCCGGTACCGGGAGCGGTCGACCGCGCTGCGCGACCGCGGCTACGACGTCGCGAACTCCAGCTCGTGGATCCACGCCCTGCGCAGCTCGATGCCCATCGTGTTCGTCGCGGTCATCACCTGGGCCGGCGCGCTCCTGGCCGTCGGCGGCGCGCTCACCATCGGCGGCCTCGCCTCGGCGTTCAGCTTCGCCACGATCTTCATCGCCGTCTCCGGCAACTTCATCATCTCCGCGAACTACCTGGTGGCGAGCTGGGTCGCCGCGGGCCGCCTCACCCGCTTCCTCGCCATTTCGACCGATGTGGACGATCAAGGATCGCTGCGCGGCGAAGGCGGCGAGCTGCGCGACCCCGATTCGGGCCTCACCGTCCCGGACACCGGGCTCACCGTGCTCGTCACCGCCGAGACCGCCCCGGCGATGGAAGCCTGCGAGCGGCTGGCCCGCTACCGCGACTCCGAAGCGATGTGGGGCGCGCATCCGTTGGAGGCGTATGCACTCGCGGACGTGCGCGAGCAGATCATGCTGCTCACCGATGAGGACTACCTCTTCGAGGCGACACTCGCCGAGACCCTGCGGGTCGGCCCCGACGCGGCGTCGGACGCGATCGCGACCGCCTGCGCGGGCGACGTGTTCACCGCCCTCGGCGGGTCCTTCGACGGCCGCATCGCCGAAGGAGGACGGAACCTCTCGGGCGGCCAGCGCCAGCGGCTGCGACTCGCCCGCGCGCTCGCGGCCGGGCCGCGGGCCCTGCTGGCGGTCGAGCCGACCTCGGCGGTGGACTCGCACACCGAGTCGCTCATCGCCGCCCGCGTCACCGCCGCCCGCGCGGCGCAGGCAACGCTCGTGGTGACGGCCTCGCCGCTGTGGCTCGCCCACGCCGACCGGGTGGTGTGGATGGTCGAGGGCAAGGTCCGCGCCACCGGCCCGCACGCCGGGCTGCTGGCCGACCCCGAGTACCGCCGTCTCACATCACACGAGGAGCCCGCATGAGCGCCAACGACACACGAGCGCGCCTGCCGATCGCGAGCCCGGCGCAGGTGCGACGGGCGTTCCTGGATCTCCTCGCCGCCGACAAGGGGCCGGCAGTGCAGGTCCTGGTCATGTACACGCTCGCGGCCGCGTTCAGCGTCGCCGTGCCGGTCCTGCTCGGCCGGGTCGTCGACGGCATCGGCGCGGGCTGGGGCGCGGGCGACGTCAACCTGTGGTGCGGGGTCATCCTCGCGTGCGTGGCCGTCCAGTTCGTGTTCAGCCGCCTGGGCCGGCGCGCGGGCTACCGGTTCGGCGAGCGGGCGGCCGCGCGGCTGCGCGAGGACGTCGTGGCCCGGGTGCTCGGGCTGCCGCTCGACCGGGTCGAGCAGGCCGGTCGCGGCGACCTCGGCACCCGCACGGCGTCCGACGTCAACACGGTCGCGGACCTGCTGCGCGACAACGGGCCCACGATCGTGACCTCGCTGATCGAGGTGCTCGTGCTGTACCTGGCGCTGTTCGTGGTCGACCCGCTGCTGGGCCTGGTCTCGCTGCTGACGCTGCCGCCCCTGGTGCTCGCGGCGCGCCGGTACCTGCGCCAGGCGAACGTGGTGTTCACCGCGCAGCGCGCGGCCATGAGCGAGGCGGCCGAGACCCTGTCCGCGTCGGGCAGCGGGGCCCGGACGGTGGCGGCGCTGGCGATGCAGGAGGAGCGGCGCGCGCTCGGGTACGAGCGGGGCGCGACCCTGCTCGAGCGGTTCCTGCGGCTCATCCGGCTGCAGGTCGAGTTCTTCTTCCTGCTGCTGTGGCTCAACCGGATGCAGCTCCTGATCACGGTCGTCGCCGCGGGGCTCTGGTTCCTCGAGGGCGGCTTGAGCCTCGGCACGGCGATCGCGGCGATCACCGTCGTCGTGCGGATCGCCAACCCCACCAATGGGGTCATGATCCACCTCAGCGAGTTCCAGCAGGGCTCGGCCGCGCTCGCGCGGATCGCGGGCGTCGGGCTCATCGAGGCGGCACCGCGCGAGGCGGAGCCGGACGGGAACGACCTGGTCCTCGACACCGTGACGTTCGGGTACGGCGACGGCCCCGACGTGCTGCACGGTCTCAGCCTCCATCCGCGGCAGGGCGAGCGGCTCGTCGTCGTCGGCCCTTCGGGAGCCGGGAAGTCGACCATCGCGCGGCTCCTCGCCGGGATCGACCGGCCCCGGACCGGGACCGCGCTGCTCGGCGGCGTCCCGGTGTGCGACATCGCGGTCGAGGAGCTGCGCCGCCGGGTCGTGCTCGTGACCCAGGAGCACTACGTGTTCACCGCGACCCTGCGGGAGAACCTGATACTGGCCGCGCCTGATGCGGACGATGCGCGGCTGGTCGCGGCGCTGCGGCGGGTCGACGCCGGGTGGGCCGTAGCGGCCGGGCTCGACACGGTGCTCGGCCCCGAGCACCGCGCGCTGACCACGGCCGAGGCGCAGCAGATCGCGCTCGCGCGCGTCGTCATCGCCGACCCGCCGATCGTGATCCTCGACGAGGCCACGGCCGGGATCGACCCCGCCAGCGCGGGCAATGTGGAGGTCGCGCTGGCGGCGGCGCTCGCGGGCCGCACGGTCATCGCGATCGCGCACCAGTTGCAGGCGGCGGCCTCGGCCGACCGGATCGCGGTGGTCGAGGACGGCCGGATCGCCGAGGAGGGTACGCACAGCGCGCTCCTCGCGGCGGGCGGGGTGTACGCCGGGCTCTGGCACGCGTGGCAGGGCGACTGATCCGGGTTGCCCGGGGCGGTGCCGGCAGTTAGGGTCCGAGGATGTCGAGAACTCGTGTGTCCGGTGCCGATGTCGAACGGGCCGTTGCCCTCACCGCCGAGGCGCTGCGCCCCGCGCCCGCCGGGGCCTGGGACGCCCAGGCCGGGCCGATGGACTGCTCCTGCTGGGAGGCCATGGACCACTTGAACAACGGTGTGTTCTCGTACGCGACGCGGCTCGTGCCGCCGGTCCCGTCCGTGCAGGCGCGGCCCACGATCTTCTGGAAGCGTCCGGGCACGCCGTCACTGCCGCTCGTCACCGACCGCGAGGCCGGGCCGGAGGCGGCCATCGAGGCGCTGCTCATGGTCGGCGGCCTGGTCGCGGCCGTGGTGGACACCCGCCCGGCGACGGCGCGGGCGTGGCACATCTGGGGCACCGCCGACCCCGAGGGCTACGCGGCGATGGGCGTGGTCGAGACGCTCGCGCACGCCTTCGACCTCACGCAGGGCCTCGGCCTGGGCTTCGAGGCGCCGGCGGACCTGGTGGCGCCGGCGCTGGCGCGCCTGTTCCCCGAGGCGCCTGCGGACACCGATCCGTGGCCGACGCTGCTGTGGGCCACGGGGCGAGGGGAACTCGAGGGCCGCGCATCGCGTGGACCTGATTGGACCTGGCATTCCGCGCCGCTGGACGGGGACTAGCGCTCTCGGCGCTGCTGCGAGCGCCGAGAGCGTGTGCTGTTGTGCCGTTTGCCTACAGGTTTCCGGCGCCCGCTCCGGCGGGAACCGTCGTCGGCAGGGTCGCCGGGTCGTCGAGCGTGTAGTCGTAGTAGTCGCCGGGTTCTTCGACCGTTCCGGCCGTCTCGCACGAGCCGGAGGCGGTGAAGATGTTGCCGCGCTGGACGAGCCGCCCCGGGTCGCTGTCGGCGTAGCCGCTGGCGGAGAAGCACGGGAAGGGCACGTTCTGGAAGTAGTTGCCCTCCACGAGTACGCCGGCGTTCATGGTGGAGGCGGCGGCATAGAGCTGGTTGGCGCGGAAGTAGTTGTTGTAGACGTGGACCGGCTCGCCGAACCGCACGCGCGGGTGCCGCTGGGTCGAGCCGTCGAAGTAGTTGTGGTGGATGCTCGTCTTGAGGTGCCCGGCGTCGCCGGACGCGCCGTCGGAGTGGCCGAGGAGCATGCTCTTGTCGGTGCCGTCGAAGTGGTTCCAGGAGACGGTGATGTAGTCCGCCTGGCGCGCGATGTCGATCGAGCCGTCGGCCGGGTTCACGAAGGTGTTGTGGTCGACCCAGATGTGGTGCGACTGCTGGCCGATGCCGACGGCGTCGTCCTCGGCGTTCGTGAAGGTGAGGTTCTGGATGATGACGTTGTAGGACCGGTAGAACTCGAAGCCGCCGCCGTTGATCACGGCGTCGTCGCCGAGGCCGAGGATCGTCTTGTTCGGACGGACGCCCTGCTTGCTGGTGATGTCGATGGTGCCGTCGACCAGGATGGTCATGGCGCCCACGGTGTCGATGGCCTCGAGCAGCTCGTCGGTGGTGTCGACGGTGACGGTGGTGCCGCCGGCGCCGCCGGTGGTGCCGTTCTGGCCGAGCGCGTTGACCGAGGCGAACCCGGTCGGCGTTCCGGTCTGCAGGAGCGCTTGGTCGATGGCGTTCCGGGTGCCATCGGTTTCGGCGGCCTGCGCGGTCGGCAGCGCGCTCATCGTCGCTACCGCTGCGATCGCGGCCATGCCGGTGACGATGGCTGCGCGGGTACGGGGTCGTCTTCGCATGGGATGACCTCTCGTGAGGATATTGGTAGGTATCGATATGCTATCGGTGTCGACCTCCACATGCAACCGGTTGCACAATTGATTTCGCAGCGCCCACACCGCCTTCCGGGCTAGGCGCGCTCGGGCTCCTCGACCCAGCCCGCGATGAGGATCAGGCCGGACGGCCGGTGCCTGGCCAGGTAGGCGAAGGGACGGTCGAAGCTGATCGAGGCGCGGACGTGGCGGTGCTTCGGTTTCACGAAACCGGCGGCGCGGGTCATGGCGATCGCGGTCACCGCGGCGGCCTCGAAACCGGTGGCACTGAATATCGAGGTGGCGGTCTGCTTGGCCTGGGTGACGTAGACCGGTTCGGCCGCAAGGCGGTCGAACTGCGCACGGTCCTCGTCGGAAGCGGTGACGAGGCCGAGCGCGGCCGCGTCCTCGCTGAGGTCGAGGTCGGCGTCGAGTTTGAAGCGGACGGTCTGGACCTCGACCTCCGGGCCGGTCTGCGGCCGCACGGCCTGGTACTCGGTCACTTCGACGCCGACGGCCCACTCCCCCACCGCGAGCCCCGTCGACGAGCGGCCCCAGGCGAGATCGGTGGCCGCGTCGATGAGGGCGTTCATGACCGCCTGCGGAGCGAGGCCGTCACGACCGAGGCCCAGGAGCACGTCGATGTCGCCGTCGCCGGGGACGGTGAGCACCGAGGCGTCGGCGGCGACGCGCAGCAGGTCGTCGCGGAGGGTCGCGGTGAGGGCTCGGCAGCGCCCGAGTCCGGCCCACGGGCCCTGCTTGAAGGCGCGGGCGGCATCGGCGAACGGGGTGGTCCAGGTCGTGCGTACTGAGAGGGCGCTGGCGAGGACGAGGTCGATCGGCTGACCGAAATCGAGCGGCATCCGCTCGATGAGCCCACCGGTGTTGCGGGAGGCCCACTCGTCGAGGGCGGCCTTGTCCGCGGCGGCGTCGCCGGTGAGCGAGCCGACCGCGTCCACGGGCAGGTTCGCGGTCCATTCTGGATCGAGCGTGACCCGGGACCCGGCCCAGACCGCGAGGGCGAGCCTGATCGCCGGGGTCGAGCGGGCCGCTTCGAGGAGCGCGGCGGGCAGTTTGGCGGATTGTTCAGCGTCGATGCCCGCGGCGGTCAGGAGCTCGTCGCGGGTCGCTCCGACCGCACCGGTCGCCAGCGCCGCGAGCAGCGGCCAAATGCCGAGGCCGGACGAGACGGCCGGGAGCGTCGCCCGCGAGGTGAGCCACCGCCGTGTGAGTTCGTTGGCGGCTTTGGTCTCGCCCTTGGTCAGTGCGTCCTGGATCGTCGTCTCGGTGCCCATGCTTTGGATGCTAGTGCCTCGGGGCTTGGAGCGGTTTGGGCTGACTGTTCATCGTTCGGCGGTGGGGTTCAGGGTCAAACCTGGCAGCGACGAGGCGGTCGGCGGGCGGGGTCGGCTTTCGGGTGGCGGGCATGATTCGGGTTGGGGCGCAGGCGATCCGGCCGCGTCGGGGCGGGCGAATGCGAGTGTTTTCGCATCCCGTGGGTGATGCGGAGGAGCCTCGGAGTCGGATAATTGAACTTACGTACAAGGATGCGAAATCCGAGTCGGTGGACGAAAGTCTGGTGAAAGCAGACTAAGACAGCCTCTGGCCAGATACTCCGACCACTCCGTAGAAGCCCTAGTCGACCGCGCTGCAGAAGCGCGGAGCAGCGACCGCTTCCTCCCTTGTGCCATTGCCTGAGTCGAGGTCCCGATGGTGGATGAGCCGGCCAGGTGAGACGACCGGACCGGGTGCGGTGCCGGTCGTGCGAGCGCTGGCTCCGATCGAAGCCGGTGAGACCAGGACTGCATTGAGGAGGTCAGCCGCTCTATTCCTGCCCATTTCCCGCCGGAGTTCCGCCTTGTGCGGGTCCGGTTCCCGGCAGGAGACTGATCGCAGCCGCGCCTGATCGATCCGCACTGGACGGTCGGCCGAGCTTCGAACACAGACTCACCCTTGCGTCGGCATTCGGCGCGACCCAGTGCAGCGAAAGGAACACGATATCCATGAACAGTGCCCTCAAGAAGCACATGCGAAGGGCCTCGGCGATGCTCGCCGGACTCGCGATGGCGGCGACCCTTGCCGGAGTCACCGTCGCCGGCACTGCTGCGGCGGCACCGGCCGTCGCCCAGGCCGAGGCGGCTTCCACCGTCACCGGCGAATACGCGGCGACCCGGGGCAAGCTTTACGGCACCTGGCGTTCCTCCACTCGGTGCGTGGAGGTGGCCCAATGGCTTCGAAAGTTCGAGAGCATCACCGACGCCTGGTGTCTGCAAGGGAACGCCATGGGCACCGTCTGGCACGTGTACTACGAGGGCACCCTCGTCTAGCCGACCTCCCGCGTCTTCGCCGGGCCGGGCCCCGAGGCAGCGGCCCCGGGGGTCTCTCACCTCGTCTTGGGGCCTTTGATTAGGCCGGTCGGTTACTCCACCGGGTCGTTGACCCATCCTGCGATGAGGATGAGGCCCGAGGGGCGGTGGCGGGCGAGGTAGGCGAAGGGGCGGTTGAAGGTGACCTCTGCGCAGCGGTGCTTGTGGATCAGCTGCGGCGGTGCGGCACCCAGGAAGGCCATGCCGAAGGCGGTGACGGCCGCGGCTTCGAAGCCGGTGGCGCTGAACACGGCTGTGCAGGCCTGCTTCGCCTGGCTGATGTAGAGGCGTTGGGCCGCAAGGCGGTCGAACTGGGCGAACTCGTCGTCGGAGGCGAGTTCGAGGCCGAGTACGGCCGCGTCTTCGAGGAGGTCGAGATCGGTGTCGAGTCTGAAGGCGGGGACCACGGCGTTGGTCTCGGGTGCGGTCTGCGGGGTACTGGCCTGGTATTCGTGGAAGGTGACGCCGAGCGATGGCGCGGGGGCGCTCGCCGGGCTGCCCCACCGGGCGTCGGCGGCGGCGTCGATGAGGGCGGACATGACCTCCTGGGGCGCGGCGTCTTCGCGGCCGGTGGCGAGCAGGACGTCGATGTCGTCGTCGCCGGGCACGGTGAGGACGGCCGCGTCCGGGCCGACCCGCAGGACCTCTTCGCGGTACGAGGCGCGCAGGACCTTGCCGCGGCCTTTCCAAGGGCCGCTTTGGAAGGGCCCGTAGTCCTCCTGGAACGGCGTGCGCCACTTGGTGCGCACGGAGAGGGCGCTGGCGAGGAGCAGTTCGATCGGCGCGTTGAGGTCGACCGGCATCCTGTCGATCAGGCCGCCGGTGTTGCGGGAGGCCCACTCGTCGAGCACGGGCTTGTCGATGGACGGGTCGCCGGTGAGGGCGCCGACGGCGTCGCCGGGCAGGCCCGCGATCCAATCCGGGTCGAGGGTGACCTCGGGCCCGGCCCAGGCCGCCAGCGCGAGGCTGAGGGCGGGGGCCGATCGGACGGCGTCCAGGAGCGCGGCCGGGACGGCGGCGGCCTGGCCGATGTCGATGCCGGCCGCTTCCAGCAGCTCCTCGAGTGTGGCTTCGACGGCGCCGGTGGCGAGGACGGCCAGCAGGGGCCAGATGCCGAGTCCGGAGGCGACCGCGGGGACCTCGGCGCGGGCGGTGAGCCAGCGGCGGGTGAGTTCGTTGGCGGCCGTGATCTCGTCGGCGCTGAGCGCGTCTTCCAGGGTGGTCTGCTCCATGCCCCGGAATGCTAGCCGCCCGCTGCGCTAATTCGCTTGCGCGGCCTCCGCAGGGGTTCTACCCTCGGCAGATCGTCGGTCCTGACGTGTCGGTCCTCGCCATAGAGGGAGATCGCAATGCGCCAAAACTCGGAGTGCTCCATCAGCTTCCAGTCGATCCCACTCTCGAGGACTTGCATTGTCGTATCTCAGCCCGAGCTTTCTGAACCTGGGGATTCTCGCCCACGTCGACGCCGGTAAGACCAGCCTGACCGAGCGGCTGCTGTTCAACGCGGGCATCATCGACCGCGTCGGCAGCGTCGACTCCGGCAGTACCCAGACCGACTCCATGGACTTGGAGCGCCGCCGCGGGATCACCATCCAGTCGGCGGTCGTGGCGTTCCGCTTGGACGACCTCACCGTCAACCTCATCGACACTCCCGGCCACACCGACTTCATCGCCGAGGTGGAGCGGGCGCTTCGCGTGCTCGACGGCGCGGTGCTCGTGGTGTCGGCTGTCGAAGGCGTGCAGGCGCAGACGCGCGTCCTGTTCCGCACCTTGGAGCGGCTCGGGGTGCCGACGCTCCTGTTCGTCAACAAGGTCGACCGCCGCGGTGCGCGCGAGGCGGACCTGCTGGACGACCTGGCCGCGATGCTCAGTCCGCGGCTGCTGCCGATGGGCACGGTGCGCGAGATCGGCACCGGTGCGGCTTCGGTGGCGCCGTTCGCGTTCGGCGATCCGGCGTTCACCGATCGGGCGGTGGAGATGCTGACCGCGGGCTCGGACGAGTTCCTGGCCGCGTACCTCGACGACCCCGATGCCCTCGACTGCGAGGCGGAGCTGGCCGCGCAGGTGCGGTCGGGGAAGGCGCACCCGGTGTACTTCGGGTCGGCCGTCACGGGTGCGGGGGTGGCCGCTTTGACCGAGGGGGTGCGGCGGTTCCTGCCGGTGCCGAGTCGCGACCCGGAGGGGGCGCCGGTCGGGACGGTGTTCAAGGTCGAGCACGGCGCGGCGGGCCAGAAGGTCGCGTACATCCGGTTGCACCGCGGGCGGATCGCGCCGCGCGAGCAGCTCACGACCTACCGCAGGGTCGACGGAGCCATTGAGTCGTTCGAGGGCAAGGTGACCGGCGTCGAGGTGTTCGCCACGGGCACTGCGACCGTGATGGCCGTGGCCGAGCCGGGGAGCATCGCGAAGGTCAAGGGGCTCACGGAGGTCCGTATCGGCGATGCGATCGGTTCGGAGGAGGCGCTGGGCAGCGGCGGGTTCTTCACGCCGCCGACGCTGGAGACGGTGGTGCGGCCGGTCGATCCCAAGGACCGCATTCCGCTGAACCGGGCGCTGCTGAGCCTGGCCGAGCGCGACCCGCTCGTGGACCCGCACTTGGACGAGCTGTCCGAGGAGATGGCGGTGCGCCTCTACGGCGAGGTGCAGAAGGAGGTCGTGGCCTCGCTGCTCGACGAGGAGTTCGGCATCGCCGTCGAGTTCGAGGAGACGCGGGCGATCCACATCGAGCGCCCGGTGCGCACCGTGGAGGCGCTGCACGAGATGGGCCCGTGGCAGCAGACGCCGCACATCGCGACGGTGGGCCTGCGGCTCGAGCCGGGCGAGCCGGGTTCGGGCCTGCACTACGGTCTCGAGGTCGAGCGGGGCTCGCTGACGCGGGCGCTGCGCAACGCGGTCGAGGAGACCGTCCACAAGATCTTGAAGCGGGGCCTGTACGGCTGGGCGGTCACCGACTGCCGGGTGCTGCTGACGGCCACCGGGTACATCGGCAGGGCGAGCACGGCGAACGACTTCCGGGAGGTGACGGCGTTCCTCCTCGACGTGATGCTCAAGGAGGCGGGCACCGAGGTCTGCGAGCCCGTCAACAGCTTCCATGTGGAGTTCCCGGCCGGTACCGGGAACGCGGTCCTGAAGGTCCTCGGCGAGGCGCGGTCGAACATCAAGGGCCAGTTCTCGACCGAGACCACGGGGTACGTCTCGGGGTTCATGCCGACCGAGGCCGTCCACGGCGTCGAGCGGCGCCTGCCGGGCATCACCGAGGGCCTGGCCCTGTTCACCACCGAGTTCGCCGAGTACCGCCCGGTGTACGGCACCCCGCCCAGGAGAGGTTGAAAAAACCCTTGGAGATCAAGCAGATCGAGGACCGCTGGGAGGCCCGCGACAGCACGGGCCTGGTCGGGACGGCGCACGTGTGGGACCGCCCGGACGGCAAGCGGTTCGCCTGGTTCGATCCCGTCGACGCGGAACTGATCGCCGCGCTGTGCGCTCGGATCAGTGCACATCGGCCGGTACACACGCTGGCCGACGTCCACGAGACCGGTCTGCAGCGGCGGCTCGCGGCGGCTGGATTCGTGGGCGAGCGGTACGAGCACGATTGGACCCTGCCGGTGGCGACGGCGGCAGGCTGGGACGAGGCCGCGCTGGCCGGGTTCGTGGTCGGTCCGCCGGAGCGGTTCGGCATGGACGTGGTGCGGCGCTTCGACGATGCGGTGCGCGCCGACATTCCGGGCCTGCGGGGCTGGCGCTCGAGCGCCGAGTTCTGGGCGGATGAGCATGCGGCCGTGTACGATCCGGCGGTCTATCCGGTGGCGTGGGACCCTGTGGCAGGGCGCTTCGCGGGAATGGTGCGGGTCTGGATGGTGGAGTCCGGGCCGCGCCTCGGACTGGTCTGCGCGGCGCGGCCGTACCGGGGGCGCGGGGTGGCGGCGGCGCTGCTGGGCGTGGCGTTCCGGGTGCTGCGCGAGCGCGGGCACACGAAGGTCGTCACCGAATGCGACTCGGCGAACATGGGATCGAAAGCGCTGCTGGAGAAGGCGGGCGGCACGATCATCGGCGGTACGGTCGAGCTCGTCCGGCATCCGTGAGTGGCGGCGTTCGGACCGGATTGCGGATGGACGAGTGGGGGCACTGCGGGACGCTCAGGCGGCCGCGCGGAACGCGGCCCGGTAGGCGGTCGGCGTCAGTCCGATGTGGCGGGAGAGGTGCTGGCGCAGGGACTCGGCGGTGCCGAAGCCGCTGCGGCGGGCGACCTGGTCGACGCTGAAGTCGGTCGACTCGAGCAGTTCACGGGCCCGGTGGACCCGCTGCTGGAGCAGCCACTGGAACGGGGTCATTCCCGTCTCGGCGGTGAAGCGGCGGGCGAGCGTCCGCACGCTCACCTTCGCCTCGCGCGCCAGGTCCTCAAGGGAGATCGCCTGGTCGAGGCGGCCGAGCGCCCACACGCGCGTCTCGGCCAGCGGCGAACCGGACTCCGGCGGCAGCGGGGTCGCCACGAACTGCGCCTGGCCGCCCTGGCGGACCGGCGTGACGACCGCCGCGCGGGCGGCCTCGTTCGCCACGGCCGCACCGTAGTCGGAGCGGATCAGGTGCAGGCACAGGTCGATCCCGGCGGCCGAGCCCGCGCCGGTGAGCACGGGGCCGTCGTCGACGAACAGCACGTTCGGATCGACCGACACCGCCGGATGCGCCCGCCGCAGCTCTTCCGCGAGCGCCCAATGGGTGGTCGCGGGGCGGCCGTCGAGGAGGCCTGCCTGGGCGAGGACGAATGCGCCGGTGCAGATCGACGCGACGCGCTTGCCCGCGGCGGCGGCCCGGCGCAGCGCGTCCAAGGTGGCCTCGTCGGCGTCGTGGCGGCGACCGGTGGAGGGCACGATCACCGTGTCCGCCGCGTCCAGCGCCTCTAGGCCGTTCGCGATCACCAGGTCGAACCCGCTCGAGGAGGCGACGACGCCCGGCTCGGCGGTGCAGACGGCGACCCGGTAACCGGGCTTGCCCTCCACCCGCACGTCCTCCAGCAGCGTGGACGGCATCGACAGGTCGAAGGGCTTGACCGGCGGCACGGCCAGGACGGCGATTTCACGCATGGCGGGATCCTTTGGAAGCATGGCGTTCAGGCCACTAGGCTACGCCCCCGATCGCGCGCAGGATTGGTCCCGCGGCCCCGCCGCAGCACGGAGCACCAACTGAGGCAAGCACATCGAAGGAGCACAGCCATGGCCGAACGCATCGTGATCGGAGCCGGCGCCACGGGAGCCGCGGCAGCGCGGCGGTTCGCCGCGAACGGCGACCGGGTCCGCGTGATCACCCGCAGCGGCAGCGGCCCCGAGGCGGCCGGGATCGAGCGGATCGCGCTCGACGCGACTAGGACCGACGAGCTCGCAGCGGCGATGGCGGGCGCGGCGACCGTGGTCAACGCGTCCATGACGGCCTACGACACCTGGCCCGAGACCATGCCGCCCCTGTACGACTCGATCCTCGCCGCGACCGAACGGGTCGGCGCGGACTACGTGATGCTCGGCAACCTCTACGCCTACCAGGAGACGAGCGGCGCGGTCAGCGAGCGCACGCCGCTGGAGCCGCACACCCGCAAAGGGAAGGTGCGCGCCGAACTCTGGCGGCAGGCCCTGGCCGCGCACGAGGCCGGGCGGCTGCGGGTTACCGAGATCCGGGCGGGCCAGTACCTCGGCCGCGGCGCGGTCTCGGCCTTCAGCCTCCTGGTGCCCGCGCACGTGGCGGCCGGTGAGCTGGCGCTGGTCCTCGGCAACCCCGATGCGGCGCACTCGTTCACGTTCACCGAGGACGCGGCGGCCGCACTCGTGGCCGCCGCCGGGAGCGGGACGGCCTGGGGCCGGGCCTGGAACGCCCCGGTCCTCACGGTCACGCTGCGGCAGGCCGCCGACCGCCTCGCCGAGCTCAAGGGGGCGCCGCGGCCGAGGCTGGAGGCGCTGACCGAGCGGGACCTGACGCTGCTCGGGTTCTCCGCGCCGATCTGGAACGAGTTCCGCGAGATGGCCTACATGGGCGACAGGCCGTTCGTCGTGGACGACGGCGATTTCCGGGAGGCGTTCGGGCTCAAGGCGTCTTCGCTCGACGAAGCGCTCGCAGGCATGTGAGCGGATCAGGGCGGGCCCGGTCGGGCCCGTCCCATCGCCATCGCTCGGCCGCGGGGTCAGGAGGGGATGCCGCGGTCGCTGCGGCGCGGCTTTCGCGGGCGGTGCGGAAGGCCGGTCGTGGCGAGGGCGATCACGGAGTTGCCTGCGAGACAGACGAGCAGGCCGAACCACGGGGCGTCCGGGTGGGACTGGAGCTGCCACAGGACGAGGACCGCCAGCGGCACCGGCAGAGCGTAGAGACCGAACATGGGCATGCGCATACGCACGGCCGTAGCCAGACCGACGATGGCCGCCATGATCAGGGCGGCGACGGCGCCGTAGATCAGGTACTCAGAACCGGACCGGTCGTCGAGGCCCTCGGAGGCGATGTTCAGGGCCGGAATCCAGGACAGCGCGAACACGGCGGTCGCCGCCACCATCTGCGACACGGTCATGACGAGGGCCAGTCCCAGCCGCGAAGGCCACACCGGGCCGGAACCGGGCTCAGGGTGCGGGGGCGGTCCGTTCACGAGCATGGTCGCAACGATATCGCCGCTGAGCCGCAAAGGCGCTCACGCGTCTTCCTCGCCGAGGCGGGCGACCCGCTTCTCCAGGGCCGCTTCGACTTCGGGCCATTCCGTGCGGGTGATGGAGAAGATCGCGGAGTCGCGCAGGAGGCCGTCCTCGCCGGGCGCCCAGGAGCGGGACCAGTTGCGCAGCACCCCTTCGAACCGCGCGCCCGCGGCTTCGATGGCGGCGCGGGAGCGGGCGTTGCGGGCGTCGGTCTTCAGGTCGACGCGCTCGACGCCGAACACGGTGAAGGCGTGCCGGAAGAGCAGGAGCTTAGCCTCGGCGTTGAGGCCGGTGCCCTGAGCGGAGGCGGCGAGCCAGGTGAAGCCGACCTCGACCGCGTAGAGGCCGCGGCCGGGGAGCGAGCGCGGGTCCCAGAAGGCGGTCGCGCCGACCGCGCGGCCGGTGCCGAGGTCGATCTGGGCGTACGGGGCGAGCGTCCCCTGGGCGCTGCGTTCGAGGTGCTGGTCGATGTACCCGCCGACCTCGTGGGCGCGCGGGACCCAGGTGAACCCGTACCGGTCGCGGCCCTCCTCGGCGGCCTCGGCGAGGTCCGCAGCGTGGTGGTGGGCGAGGGGTTCGAGCCGCACGCGCTCGCCTTGCAGCACGGGGCCTTCGAGCAGGGGTTCCATGGGCTCCAGTCCTTCGTCGTCGCTGCCCGAAAGGGTAGGGGGAACGCGCGCGGGAGGCCGCCGGGTTTCCACGATGCGGGAGGTCCGCGCCGGTCCTTGGACCACCGTGTAGGCAGGGTAAGACGCGGGCATACTCTCTGATCGTGCGAGTTCTGAGGGGCGGGTGAGTCGGATCGAGACCGCTGACGTTGTCGTGATCGGGGCCGGAATCATCGGTGCCGCGTGCGCCGAGGCGCTCAGTGCCTCGGGCCTGCGGGTCCTCGTGGTCGACCGTGGCGCCCCCGCCGGGGGCACTACGGCCGGGGGCGAGGGCAATGTGCTGCTGTCCGACAAGGCCCCCGGGCCGGAACTGGACCTGGCCGTCCTGTCGCGGCGCCTGTGGCCCGAACTGATCGAGGCGCTGCGCGCCGAGCTCGGGGACGAGGCCGCGCGGGTCGAATGGGAGCCCAAGGGCGGGTTGGTGGTCGCCACCGACCAGGACGCCGTGGGGCCGCTCGCGATCCTCGCCGAAGCCCAGCGCGAAGTCGGCGTCGAGGCGGTCGAGCTGACCCCCGACGAGGCCCGCGCGATGGAGCCGCACCTGACCGAGCAGGTCGCCGGTGCCGTGCACTACCCCGGGGACGCGCAGCTGCAGCCCGTGCTCGCCGCGACCGCGATGCTCGCGGCCGTGCGCGCGCGCGGCGGCGAGGTGCGCGGCGGGGCCGAGGCGCACGGCCTGGTCTTCGACGCCTGGGGCAAGGTCGCCGGCGTGCACGTGGGCCGGGAGACGATCGCGTGCGACGCGGTCGTGAACGCCTGCGGGCCGTGGGCGGGGCATTTCAGCGTCGCCGTGGGCGCGCCGATCGAAGTGCTGCCGCGCCGGGGCATGGTCCTGGTGACCGGCCCGCTCCCCCATGTCGTGGGCCGCAAGGTCTACGCCGCCGACTATGTCGCGGCCGTGGCGAGTTCGAACGTGGACCTGCAGGTCTCCGCAGTCGTCGAGTCGACCGCGACGGGCACCGTGCTCATCGGTTCGAGCCGCCAGCGCGTCGGTTTCGACGAGGCCCTGCAGGTGGAGGTGCTGCGGCGGTTGGCGCGCAGTGCCGTGAAGCTGTTCCCGGTCCTGGCGGGCGTTCCGGTGATGCGCACGTACGGCGGGTTCCGGCCGTACACCCCCGACCACCTGCCGGTGATCGGCGAGGACCCGCGGTTCCCGGGCCTGTGGCACGCGTCCGGGCACGAGGGCGCGGGGATCGGGCTTGCCCCGGCGACCGGGCGGCTGCTCGCGGACCTGATGTGCGGGCGCGAATCGGAAGTGGACCCACTGCGGTTCAAAGTGGACAGACCAGCGGTGATCGCGGAGGTGCGGACGTGAGAGTGCGGTTCGACGGCGAAGAGGTCGAGGTCCAGGAGGGCCAGACCGTCGCGGGGGTCCTGCTGGCGAAGGGCGTCCGCTCGTGGCGGACCACTCGGGGCGCAGGCCGGCCGCGTGGACTGTTCTGCGGCATCGGGGTGTGCTTCGACTGCCTGGTGAAGGTGAACGGGGTGCCCGATGTGCGGGCGTGCCAGCGGGTGGTCGCCGACGGCGACGACATCCGCACCCAGGCCGGGGCGGAGCTGCCGTCATGAGGCGCATCGTGGTGATCGGCGCGGGCCCGGCGGGCATGGCGGCGGCGAGTGCCGCTGCGCTGCACGGGGTCGACGTGGTCCTGATCGACGCGGGCGCGAAACTCGGCGGGCAGTACCACCGGCAGGACGCGCTGGCGCCCGGCGACCGGTTCGCCCCCTCGGTGAAACTTGCGAGCCGCAGATACGAACTGCCGCCGAACGTGGAGCATGTCGCGAACGCGGCGGTGTGGGCGATCGAGCCGGTCGACGGCGGGCACCGCGCGCACCTGCGGGTGGGTCCGGCCGACGGCCTGGACCGGCGCGGCCGGGCCGTGGAGGCGCGGGCGCTCGTGCTCGCCACCGGCGCGTACGACCGGGCGCTGCCGTTCCCGGGCTGGGACCTGCCGGGGGTGTTCACCGCCGGTGCGGCGCAGGCGCTCGCGAAGGGCCAGGGCGTGGCGGTCGGCGACCGGGTCGTGGTCGGCGGGACCGGGCCGTTCCTGCTGCCGGTGGCGGCCTCGCTGATCGGCGCGGGCGCGCGGGTCGTGGAGGTCGCGGAGGCGAACGCCGCGGTGACCGGGTGGCTGTCGAAGCCCGCGGGGGCGCTCGCGGGATGGTCGAAATCGGGTGAGCTGGCGCGGTACGCGGGGATGCTGGCGCGGCACCGGGTGCCGTACCGGTCGCGGACCGCGGTGGTCGAGGCGCACGGCAGCGAGTGCGTGGAGTCGGTGACCGTGGCGCGGCTCGACGCCCTGTGGAATCCGGTGCCGGGTTCGGAGCGGCGGGTCGAGGCGGACGCGGTGGCGGTCGGGTTCGGGTTCACGCCGCAGTTGGAGCTCGCGCTGGCGGCGCGGTGCCGGGTCGAGGACGGGTTCGTCGTCGTGGACGCGGCGCAAGGGACTTCGGCTCCGGGCGTGTTCGCGGCCGGGGAGCTGACGGGCATCGGCGGGGCGGATCTGGCGGCGTCCGAGGGCGCGGTCGCGGGTGCGGCGGCGGCGAAGTTCGTGGGCGCGGCGGTCGAGCCGCCGCTGCGGGCGATGGCGCGGGTGCGGTCGGGCCGGCGGTTCGCCGAGGCGTTGAACGCGGCGTACCCGGTGCGGCCGGGCTGGCAGGGCTGGCTGCGCGACGACACGATCGTGTGCCGGTGCGAAGAGGTCACGAGGGCGGCGCTCTACCGCGCCGTCGACGAGCGGGACGTGGGCGCGGCGCGCTCGCTCAAGCTCGTGAGCGGGGCCGGGCTGGGCCTGTGCCAGGGCCGGGTGTGCGGCCGGAACGTGGCCGAGCTGGCGGATGTCGACGGGACCGGGTTCGCGAAGCGGCCGATCGCGTCGCCGATCAGGTTGTCGGAGCTGGCCGAAGAGGAGCCGGTGGAGTCGCCGATCGATGCCGAGGAGTCGGGCCGGGCGTTGGGCGTCGAGTACTAGGAGCACTGGCCGCAGGAGCCGTCCGCGTTCGCGGGCGGCTCTTCGCGTTCCCTGAGCTGCGCGCGGCGCTTCGCAGTGCCCGCACTGCGAGCGACTGTTCGCATTGCCGCACTGTCGCGCTCCTCGCATTGGCGCGCTGCGCGCTGAATCCCCGCGGGCGGAATAGGGCTTGACATACGGTCCCGAGGCTGCGTACGGTACGACTGACTACGTAGTCATAAGGAGCCGAGATGAGCAACTGGCCGAACCCGATCCTCTTCGGGGCCGCTTACTACTTCGAGTACCAGCCCGACGCCGCCGAAGGGTTCGAGACCGAGGCCGCCCGCGCGCGGCTCATCCACGACCTCGACCTCATGGCCGAAGCCGGGTTCTCCGTGATCCGCGTCGGCGAATCCGTATGGAGCACGTGGGAGCCCGAGAACGGGCGGTTCGAGCTCGACTGGCTCCAGCCGGTGCTCGACGGCGCTCACGAGCGCGGCATCGCCGTCATCCTCGGCACCCCCACGTACGCCGTCCCGCCGTGGCTCGTGCGCCTCTACCCCGAGATCGCCGGTGAGCACCGCACGGGCCAGCGCATCGGATGGGGCGAGCGCCAGGAGGTCGACTACACCCACGCCGCGTTCAAGTTCCACGCCGAGCGGGTCAGCCGCAAGATCCTCGCCCGCTACGCCGACCACCCGGCCGTCATCGGCTACCAGGTCGACAACGAGCCCGGCCTCCGGATCTTCCACAACGAGGGCGTCTTCCAGCAGTTCGTCGACCGCCTGCGCCACCAGTACGGCGACGTGGAGACCCTCAACCGCGAATGGGGCCTGGTCTACTGGTCCCACCGCCTCACCACCTGGGCCGACCTGTGGCGCCCGGACGGGAACGCCCAGCCGCAGTACAAGCTCGCGTGGCGCAGGTTCCAGGCCGACCTCACCACCGAGTTCATCGGGTGGCAGGCGGACATCGCCCGCGAGTACGCGCGCGAGGACCAGTTCGTCACCACGTGCATCTCCTACTCGCGCCCGGGCATCGACGACACCTCGCTCACCGAGGGCCTCGACGTCACCGCCGGCAACCCGTACTACGCGATGCAGGACGGCCTCGAGATGCCCGCCAAGGGCGGCAGCAGCGCCATCGACTGGAACACCAAGGGCGCCTGGGCGCTCTACCACTCCGCCGACCGCATGTACGCCTCGAAGCAGGCGCCGTACCTGGTCACCGAGACCAACGCGCAGGCCATCGGCATGCCGTGGTGGAACGAGCCGGCCTACGACGGGCAGTGGCGCCAGGCCGCCTGGGCGCTGGTCGCGCGCGGCGCGGCCATGATCGAGTACTGGCAGTGGCAGACCCTCCACTTCGGAGCAGAGACGTACTGGGGCGGGGTCCTCCCCCACAGCGGCAGGCCCGGGCGGACCTACCGCGAGCTGGCGCGGCTCGGCAAGGAGCTGCGCAAGACCGGCGGGGCCCTGCAGGGCATGGTGCCGGGCGCCGACGTGGCGGTCCTGTACTCCAAGCGCAGCGAATGGGCGCTGGCGGCCGAGCCGCAGATCCAGAACGACGAGGGCGGCCCCGAGCACCGCTCGTTCGAGGTCATCCACGGCCCGTTCTACCGGGGCGCGTTCGATGCCGGGCTCCAGGCGCGGATCGTCCACACGAGTCAGCTGGGCTCGCCCGAGGAGGCGGTGGCCGAGTACCCGGTCCTGGTGGCCGCGGGCCTGTACGCCGAGGACGACGACATGCTCGACTGGCTCACCGCCTACGCGGCGGCGGGCGGCCACCTCCTGGTGGGCCCGCGCACGGGCTACGCCGACGAGGAGGCGCGGGCGCGCCAGGAGGTGCAGCCCGCGAGGCTCCGCGACGCCGCCGGAGTCTGGTACGAGGAGTTCGCGAACCTCACCGGCGAAGTGGCCGTGCAGGCCCCGAAGGGTTCGCCCTTGGAGCTGGAAGCCGGTGCGGCGGCGGTGAAGTGGGCCGATGGCCTCTACGTGGAAGGCGCCGAGACCCTCGCCGAGTACGTGCACCCGCACTACGGCCGGTTCGCCGCGGCGGCGACGAGGGCGCATGGCGAAGGCCGGGTCACTTACGTGGGCGCGATCCCCAACGCCGCCTTCGGGAAGTCGCTGTTCCAGTGGATCGTCCCCGCGGGCGCGTGGCGGCCCGAGCACCCGAGCCTGACCGTGACCAGCGGCGTCACCGGTGACGGCCGCACCGTGCGGTTCGTGCACAACTGGTCGTGGGACGAGGTCGGCTTCCCGCTCCCCGCGGCGGCGACCGACGCGATCGACGACACCGCGTACGAGGCGGGCGCGTCGCTGCCCCTCGGGCCGTGGGACGTGAAGGTCCTCATCGAGCAGTAGTAAAAGGACGGCAGCAGGAGGCCGGTGGTCGAGCTCTTTGAGCGGGGCCACCGGCTTCCGCTCGTCCGCAGGCCGCCTGGATGGTCGTACCGCTCGGCGATCGTTGTATCAGGGGACCGCTTCCCGGGCGCCTTCGGCTTTAGCCTTGCCCGCCGAACTCCGTCGGGCCTCGAATGCAACGGCCGCAATCGGTCCGAGGCTTCGTGCCGATCGCCGTCAGTCCTCGAACGCCGCCAGTTCGAGGGCCGCGATCGTGTCGGGGGCGTTCATGATCTCGATGCTCACCACTCGGCCGTCGACCACGGCGAACGACAGGACCGACCGGGGCGCGCCGCCCGGAGCCCACATCGCCCCGGCGAGGCCGTCGACCAGGACGGTGACCGCGTCCTTCGCCTGGCCGTTGAAGATCGCGGCCACCGCGGACGCGCCGATGACCTCGCGCCCGGCGAAACCGGTCGCGACGGCCTCCGCGTCCGCGACCACCAGGATGTTCGGGTCGAGCACGGCGAGCAGGTCCTCGAAGCGGCCCTCATGGGCGGCGGCCAGGAACGCCTCGACCACCGACTTCCGCTGCCGCGCATCGCGATCGGCCTCGGCGCGCGCCCGACCCTCCCGAACGCGCCGGCGGGCGCGGCTCGCGAGCTGGCGCGTCGCCTCCGTGGTGCGGTCGAGCACCGGGGCGATGCGGTCGAAGGGCACGCCGAACAGGTCGTGCAGCACGAACGCCACGCGCTCGGCCGGGCCGAGCGCATCGAGGACCACCTGGAGTGCGAGGCCGACCGAGTCGGCCATGACCGCGTCCAGTTCGGGGTCGCCGCCCGCGCCCGGTCCCGCGGCCAGCGGGAGGTCGCCGTCCAAGGCGTCCTCCTGGCGGTGGCGCCGCGAGCGCAGCAGGTTCAGGCAGATCCGCGAGACCACCGTGGTGAGCCAGCCGCGCAGGTTCTCGACGTCGGCGGTGTCGGTGCGGGCGAAGCGCATCCACGCCTCCTGCACCGCATCGTCGGCCTCACCCGTGCTGCCGAGCATGCGGAACGCCACGGCCCGCACATGATCGCGATGCTCCTCGAAGCGCTGCACCTGCTCGAAATCGACGCCCTCGTTCATCCCAACCTCCGCTCGGGCCACCACTCTACTGACCCGCACGGCATGGGAAACGTGACAAGCCCGGGCGAAAGCGGAGGTCAGCAGCGGTGAGCTAGCCCACCGATCCAAAACCCCTAGCGGCGCTAGATCTTCGAGCGAACGCATGCTACTGTTCTGCCAGAACCTAGCAACGCTAGATTTTCTACCCTCGTTAAGGAGCTTTCCCCATGGCCCGTCGCATCACCGCCAACGTCCTCACCTTCATCGTCGCCCTCGGCATCGCGTACGTCGGCGTCTCGTACCTCGTCGCACCCGAGGCCACCGCCTCGGGCTTCGGATTCTCGGTGTGGCCCACCGGCATCGAAGCCGACTTCCTCACTGTCAAAGGCGTACGCGACATCGTCACCGGCATCATCCCGCTGACACTCCTGGCCCTCCGGCAGCGCGCGGCGCTCGGCTGGGTCCTGCTGTGCGAGGCCCTCATCCCGCTCGGCGACGGCACGCTCATCCTCCTGCACGGCGGCAACCCCGCCGCCGCGTTCGGCATCCACTACGCCACCGCTGCACTGGTGATCGTCGCAGGGGTGCTCCAGCTCCAGGTCGCGCGCCGTCCCTGACCTGCCCAAATCCGTTGCAGGCGTAGGCACGGGCTGCAATACTCGGCCCGTGACCCTGATTCGACGCGAGACCGAGGGCGACGCGCCCCTCATCCACGCCCTCCACGACGCGGCCTTCGCCGGCCGCCCCTACTCCTCCGGAACGGAGGCCGCGATCGTGGACGCGCTGCGCGCCGGCGAGGACTGGGTGCCGCAGCTGTCCTTCGTGGCCGAGGTCGACGGGAAACCGGTCGGTCACGCCGTCTGCTCGTACGGGCGGCTCGGCGTGACCCGGGTCCTCGGCCTCGGCCCGATCGGCGTCGAACCGCCCCTGCACGGCAAGGGGATCGGATCGGCCCTCATGCACGCCTCGATCGGCGCCGCGGACGCGATGGACGAACCGATGATCATGCTCCTGGGCGACCCGAACTACTACGGCCGCTTCGGGTTCGAACCAGCCTCGCGGTACGGGATCGAACCGCAGGAGCCCGCATGGGAGTCCGCGTTCCAGGTCCGCAGGCTCGCCGCTTGGCGCGAGGACCTCCGCGGACGGTACGTCTACTCCCCCGGCTTCGACGCGCAGAACTGACCGGGTCAGGCAGCCCGGACCGGTTCCGGTTCGGGCTCCGGCTTCGGGAGTTCGCGCAGGTTCCGCAAGGGCGAGAAGAAGACCGGCAGGAAGGCCAGGCAGACGCCGATCGCGCCGATCCAGAGCGTCTCCCGCGCACCGGCGAACTCGCCGAGGACCCCGCCGATGAGCGCGCCGACCGCGCTGAGCCCCCAGGCGAGGAAGCGCACCGTGGCGTTCATGCGGCCGAGCAGCCGGTCGGGGGTGAGGCGCTGGCGGAAGCTCACCTGGTTGACGTTGTACACGACCGAGCCGACGCCGACCAGGCCCATGCCTGCCGCGGCGATCCAGATCCGCCAGCCGGGCTCGGCGGCGGGCAGCAGGAGCAGGCCCGGTGAGGTGACGAGGGTCGAGATCCAGATGGCCCGGCCTTCGCCGAGCCGGGCCGTCACGGGGCCGGTCGCGAACGCGCCGACGAGGCCGCCGATGCCGAAGACGGCGAACAGCAGGCCGATCTCGCCGGGCGTCATGCCCATGTCGCGCGGCAGGAACACGATGACCATCGCCATGTACGCGCCCATCCAGAGGTTCCACCAGCTGGTCGCGGCCACGATGGACGCCAGGATGCGGTTGCGGAAGACGAAGCTCAGGCCCTCTTTGATCTCCGTCGCGATCCGGGCGTCGTGGGCGACTCGCGGTTTGGCCTCGCGGCGGCGGATGCGGACGAGGAAGAGCGCGGAGGCGCCCATCGCGACGGCGTCGAACGCGAGGGCCACGGGCGCGGTGAGCCAGCCGATGAGCTGACCCGCGAGCACCGGGCCGCCGAGCTGGGCGGTCGAGCGGACGACTTCGAGTTTCGCGTTCCCCTCGACGAGGCGGTCGCGGCCGACGAGGTGCGGCAGGTAGCTCTGGTACGAGACGTCGAAGAAGACGGTGAAGACCCCGATGACGAACGCGACGGCGTAGAGCTGCCAGATGGTGAGCACGTCGGCCCACCAGGCGATCGGCACGGTCATGAGTACGGCGGCGCGCACGACGTCGCTGACGATGAGGACGCGGCGGCGGCGCATGCGGTCGACCCAGGCGCCGGCGGGGAGGCCGATGAGCAGGAACGCGGCCATCGTCATCGAGGAGAGCAGGCCGACCTGGAACTCGCCGGCGTCGAGCGCGATGACCGCGGCGAGGGGCAGGGCCAGGGTGGTGATCTGGTAGCCGAACTGCGCCACGGTGGTCGAGAGGAAGAGGCCGCGGAAGTCGGGTTCGCGCAGGAGCCCCAGTCGGTCGCGTTTCGCGGGGGCGTCGGGGGCGGGGGCGCCGATGGAGATCATGCGATTGAGTATTTCCAATCAGTTGGGAAAAGTCAATCACTCTTCCCGCTAGGATGAGGTGGTGTCAGACAAGCGCAGCTCAGAAGGCTTCAAGGACGACCGGCCCCTCGCTTCGGAGGCCGAGGCCAAGGCGGTGGCCTCCGCGGTGCGGCTGCGGATCCTGCGGCTGTGCCTCGACCGCGCGCTCACCAACAAGGAGATCGCCCAGCGTCTGGACGCGAACCCGGCGACGGTGCTGCACCACGTTCGCAAGCTTGTGGACACCGGGTTCCTCACGCCGCAAGAAGAGCGCACCGGCGCGCGGGGCTCGCGGGAGATCCCCTACCTGGCGACCCGGAAGTCGTGGGCGCTGCGCCTCGGCGAGGAGTTCAAGTCGGACCTCTCCACGGCGATGCTCGAAGCCTTCCGCACCGAGGTCGCGCAGGTCCCCGACCCGAAGCAGGTGAACTCGGGACGGCTCGGCCTGCGGCTCAACGAGGAGCAGTACGAAGAGGTCGGCCGCCGGTTCAAACTCCTCTTCGACGAGCTCGCCGAGATGGAGCCGGGACCGGGGGCGCTGCCGTACTCGCTGTTCATGGCGATCCACCCGGACGCGGGCCGGGACTAGGGCGGGCTCGTTCGGTGTCCGTTGCGGGAAAGGATTCGGCGCTATGAGCGGTCGACGTGAAGTCGTCTTCGTCCGCCGGCCGGGTCATGACCCTTCGGTGGAGCGCTTGGCCGCGCTGCTGACCTCCTACCACCTGCGGACGGAGGCGGAGAAGGGCGTAGCCGTAACCGATGTGGACGGATTGCCGGGCCGCTACCGAGCGGAGATCCGCGACCCGCGGGCGGCATTCGCCGCCGATGTCGTGCTGATGGCGCTGAGCGGCGACACCCCCGTGGGCTGCCTGGTGCTGACCGCCCCGGTCGAGGGCCGCGCAGAGGTCAAGCGACTGTGGACGGACCCGGTGTTCCGGGGCCGCGGCATCGCGTCCGGCCTGGTGGGCGCCGCGCTCGCGCATGCGGCGGCGAGCGGGATCGGCACGGTGCGGCTGTCGGTGTGGCAGTGGCGGACGGGCGCCATCGCCCTGTACGAGCGGCTCGGTTTCTCCGCCGCCGCGTCGTGGGAGGAGCGGGACCGGCTGGTGTGCATGGAGCGCGCCGTGTGAGCGGCTCGACCCGAGGACAGCTACCAGCGCGGTCACCGCAGCCGCGCTGCTCGCGTCTGGTGGCGCAGAGGCGATGGGCTGCAGCAAAATGGCGAGGCCGCCGCGCGAACCGAATCCGCGCGGCGGCCTCGCCGCTCCCTCATCACTTGCGGTCTAGCAGCCCCTGGACCTTGGCCCGCACCTCGGGGGTGTCGAGGCCGCGGATCATCAGGGTGGTGCGGCGGCGCAGGACGTCGTCTGCGGTCTCGGCCCATTCGACGTCGCGCGCGTAGACGACCTGGGCCATGATCTCCGGCGCGTCCGGGTGGACGCGCTCGGCGAGCTCCGGGTGCTCCCCCGCCAGGCGGGTGATGTCGAACGCGAGCGAACCGTAGTGCGTCGCAAGGTGCTTCGCGGTGTCCTCGCCGAGGCTCGGCAGCGGCGCGCCGCCGTCCGAGAGCAGCCGGTGCGCCACCGCGTGCGGGTTCGCGATGCCCGGCAGCGGCAGGCGGTGCGGCAGGTTCGCCATCGGCTCCATCTCCGCGCCGAGCGAGTAGCCCGGCAGGGCCGCGAGTTTCTTCATCACGGTCCGCCCGATGTGGCGGAACGTGGTCCACTTGCCGCCCGCCACCGAGAGCATCCCGCCGCGACCCTCGGTCACCACGGTCTCCCGCTTGGCCTTCGAGGTCGCGCCCGGCCCGCCCGGCAGGACCCGGAGTCCGGCGAACGCGTACGTGATGAGCTCGGGCTTCAGCTGCGCCGAGCGCACCGAGAGGCTCGCCTCGTCGAGGATCTGCTTGAAGTCGGCCTTCGTGGGCGAGACCTGGCCCGGGTCGCCCTCGTACACCTCGTCCGTGGTGCCGAGCAGGAGCATGTCCTCCCACGGCAGCGCGAACGTGATGCGGTACTTGTCCACGGGAGTGGCCAGCGCGGCACCCCAGTCGGCGGTGCGCTTGAGGACCAGGTGCGCGCCCTTGGAGAGCCGGATCGACGGGTCGGCGGCCGGGTTCTCCATGCGGCGCAGGTGGTCGACCCACGGGCCGGTGGCGTTGAGGACGACGTGGGCGTTCACGCCGAACTCGGTGCCGTCGACCTTGTCGCGCAGGTCGGCGCCGGAGACGCGGCCGTCGGTGAAGCGCAGGCCGGTGACTTCGGCGTAGTTGAGGACGGACGCGCCGGCCTCGACCGCCGCGCGGGTGGTCATGAGGGCCATGCGGGCGTCGTTCATCTGGCTGTCGCCGTAGACGGCTACGGCCTTGAGGTCCTTGACGCGCAGCTCCGGCACGGCCGCGCGGGCCTTGGCGGGGCTGAGCAGGTGGCCGACGCCGTCGCCGAAGCCGGAGAGCGCGGAGTAGGCGAAGACGCCCGCGCCGAGCTTGGCCGCGCCGTGCGGCCCTCCCTTGTAGACGGGGAGGTAGAACTTGAGCGGGCGGGAGAGGTGCGGCGCCACCTGGCGGGTGACGGCGCGCCGTTCGAAGTGGTTCTCCGCCACCAGCTTCACCGCGCCGGTCTGCAGGTAGCGCAGGCCGCCGTGGAGGAGCTTGGAGGAGGCGGAGGAGGTGGCGCCGGCGAAGTCGCCGGCGTCCACGAGGGCCACCCGCAGCCCCGACTGGGCGGCGTGCCAGGCGGTGGAGATGCCCAGGATGCCGCCGCCGATGACGAGCAGGTCGAAGGTGGCGTTCCCCAACTGCTCGCGTGCTTCGGCGCGGCCCACCTGCTGGTTGAAGCGGATGGGGCCGGTCGGGTTCGCCTCCGGTCCGGAGACGTGCTGCAAGGTGGTCATCGCGATGCTCCCTCTATTCGCCTGTCTTGCTGAAGTCGATGCGCCTAGTCATCGATCCAGCCCATGGTCCGCTCGACGGCCTTGAGCCAGTTCTTGTATTCCCGGTCGCGGACCTCGGGGTCCATGTCGGGGGTCCATTCGGCGGCGCGGCGCCAGTTCGCGCGCAGGTCTTCGACGTTCTCCCAGAAGCCGACCGCGAGGCCCGCGGCGTAGGCCGCGCCGAGGCACGTGGTCTCGGCGACCATGGGGCGCACGACGGGTGCGTCGAGCACGTCCGCGAGGAACTGCATGAGGAGGTTGTTGGAGGTCATGCCGCCGTCGACCTTGAGCGCCACGAGCTCGTCGCCGGAGTCCTTGACCATGGCGTCGGAGATCTCGCGGGTCTGCCAGGCGGTGGCCTCCAGGACCGCGCGGGCGATGTGCGCCTTGGTGACGTACCGGGTGAGCCCGGCGATGACGCCGCGCGCGTCGGAGCGCCAGTAGGGGGCGAAGAGCCCGGAGAACGCCGGTACGAAGTAGGCGCCGCCGTTGTCCTCGACGCTCATGGCGAGCGTCTCGATCTCGGCGGCGGTCTTGATGAGCCCCATCTGGTCGCGCATCCACTGGACGAGCGAGCCGGTGACGGCGATCGAGCCTTCGAGGGCGTAGACCGCGTCCTGCTCGCCGATGCGGTAGCCGACGGTGGTGAGCAGCCCGGACTCGGAGTGGATGAGCTTCTCGCCGGTGTTCATGAGCATGAACGTGCCGGTGCCGTAGGTGGACTTGGCCTCGCCGACGCCGAAGCAGGTCTGCCCGAAGAGGGCGGCCTGCTGGTCGCCGAGGGCCGAGGCGACCGGGACGCCCGCGAGCAGCCCGCCGAGGGGGCCGCCGGTGACGTGGCCGTAGACCTCGGAGGAGGAGCGGATCTCGGGGAGCACCTGCATGGGCACGCCCATCTCGGCCGCGATCTCCTCGTTCCACTTGAGGTCGTCGAGGTTCATCAGGAGGGTGCGGGAGGCGTTGGTGACGTCGGTGACGTGCACGCCGCCGTTGACGCCGCCCGTGAGGTTCCAGATGACCCAGGAGTCCATGGTGCCGAAGAGGAGTTCGCCGGCTTCGGCGCGCTCGCGCAGGCCGGCGACGTTGTCGAGGAGCCAGGCGATCTTGGGGCCGGCGAAGTAGGCGGCGAGCGGCAGGCCGGTCTCGCGTCGCCAGCGGTCCTGGCCGGCGTCCCCGCCGAGCTTCTTGCAGAGGACGTCGGTGCGGGTGTCCTGCCAGACGATGGCGTTGTGGACGGGCTTGCCGGTGCGCTTGTCCCACAGCATGGTGGTCTCGCGCTGGTTGGTGATGCCGATGGAGAGGATGTCCTCGCGGGAGGCGCCGGCCTTGACCATGGCCCCGGCCACGACGTCCTGCACGTTCTTCCAGATCTCGGCGGCGTCGTGCTCGACCCAGCCGGGCTTGGGGAAGATCTGCTGGTGCTCCTTCTGGTCGACGGCGACGATGCGGCCGTCGCGGTCGAAGATGATGCACCGCGAGGAGGTGGTGCCCTGGTCGATGGCCGCGATGAACGGGCCGGTGTGCGTGTCGGTCATGGTTCGCTCCAGAACGTCGTTGTCGTGGTGGGAGTCGGCGACGGATACGTCGATTGTGTCCTCATCGCTACCCGAGGGCAACGTTGTAGAGGAGTCCGGCGAGGACGCCGCCGACGACCGGGCCGACGACGGGGATCCAGGCGTAGCCCCAGTCGGAGCGGCCCTTGCCCTTGATGGGCAGGATCGCGTGGGCGATGCGCGGGCCGAGGTCGCGGGCGGGGTTGATGGCGTAGCCGGTGGGACCGCCGAGCGAGAGGCCGATGCTGACGACGACGAGCGCGGTGATGAGCACGCCGAGCGTGCCGAGGCCGTTGCCCGCGTCGTTGAGGCCCTGGGTGAGGATCGCGAAGACGAGCACGAAGGTCGCGATGATCTCGGTGACGAGGTTCTGGGCGGCGTTGCGGACCTCGGGGCCGGTCGAGAAGATGCCGAGCACCGGGCCGGCCTTGGCGTCCTCGGGGCCTTCGACGGCTTCGGGCTGGTTGGCGACGTCGGCCATGTGGGCCTGGAACTGGCCGTAGTAGGCGGCCCAGGCGAGGATCGCGCCGAGGAGGGCGCCGACCATCTGGGAGGCGATGTAGAGCGGGACCTGGTCCCACGGGACGTTGCCCTGGACGGCGAGGCCGAGGGTGACGGCCGGGTTGAGGTGGGCGCCCGAGATGCCGGCCGAGATGTAGGCGGCGGTCAGGACCGCGAAGCCCCACCCGAAGGCGATGGCGAGCCAGCCCGCGTTCTGGGCCTTGGACTTCTTGAGCGTGACGGCGGCGCACACGCCCGCGCCGAGGAGGATCAGCACCGCGGTGCCGAGGACCTCGCCGAGGATGATGTCTGAGTTGGACACACCGACTCCTTTGTCTGCGTCCGAGGCCGTCACCGGGGGCTTCGACCTCGTTGGAAGGGCTTGTTCGACACGGAAGGCAGAGCGAACCCCGAAGCCGTTAGGCGTTCGACAATGCCGACCGATGTACGAAAGTGTTCTCCTTCCGTACCGGTGCGTCAAGTCTTATGTGACGGCCATCACATCTCCATTCATGAACCACTAGAAACGCCTGCAAGACAGGCATACCAGGGTCACACGAAGGGCGTGCGAATGTGGCGGAATCGGACGAAAGGTTAGGGGCTGTTCTGCGGATCAGGGAGCGGCGGCATCCGAGTCCATTCGTTCGGTCGCAGTGCCAATTGACGGCTCGCGAGTTTCGCCGAGACCGCGGAGGGGTCTTCGAAAACCCCGACAACGCAGCGAGCGGGCGAATGGGCCGGGTAACGACCGGTCTGATCCACAGAACAGGCCCTAAAAGGGCTTGGCCCCGAGATCGCGTGAGACGGAGCGGGCCGTGTCGCGCACGGCGGCGATGAGCTCCGGACGCAGCTCGCCGTCGCGGCAGACCCGCTCGACGGCGCCGGTAATGCCGACCGCGCCGACCGCGAGGCGACGCCGGTCGTAGATCGGGGCGGCCACCGCGGCCACCCCTTCGAGGGTCTCCTCGTTGTCCGTGGCGTACCCCTGGGCGCGCGTCAGGTCCAGCGTCCGCTCGATCTCGTCGAGCTCGGTGACCGTGCGGGCCGTGAACGGCTCGCGCTTGGCGTCCACCAGCTCCGCGTGCGCCACCGGGTCCGTCGCCGCGAGGACCTTGCCGAGGGCCGTGGAGTGCAGCGGCTGCATCGCGCCCACCTCGAGCACCTGGCGGCTGTCGTCGGGGCGGAACACGTGGTGGACGATGAGCACGCCGTGCTGGTGCAGCACCCCGAGGTACACCGCCTCGCCCGAGGAGCGCGCCAGGTCGTCCGTCCACACCAGGGCGCGGGCCCGCAGCTCGTGCACGTCGAGGTAGGTCGTGCCCAGGCGCAGCAGCTCGGCGCCGAGCTGGTACCGGCCCGAGCCGGGGTCCTGCTCGACGAAGCCCTCGTGCTGGAGGGTCCGCAGTATGCCGTGGGCCGTGGCCTTCGCCAGGCCGAGCGAGGAGGCGATGTCGGACAGGCCGAGGCGCCGCTCGCCGCCCGCGAGCAGCCGCAGCATGGCCGCCGCCCGCTCCAGCGACTGGATGTTCTTGGCCATCCGAGCGCCCCCGTTCCTCCGTCGTCCGCATCCGGCCGGGCCGGATCGGCAATGCCGCGCTCGGCAGTGCCTCGTTCGACAATGCTAAACGCTATCGGCTCTTGCCGACCAACCGTGTCCGCCTTTCGGAGCTTCGAGGGCACGCGGACGGCGGCGGGCCGTCGGCCCGCCGCCGTCATTGAGCGCTAGTAGCCGTAGCGGCTCTTGAGGTGGCGCCACCAGTCGCGCAGCATCCACTGGTCGAACGTGGTGATCGTCGAGGAGGAGCCGGCCTTCATGATGAAGCAGCACTGGCCCGTCGGCGACCAGTCGTAGAAATCGTCGAGGCCGAAGGTGTGGCCGAGCTCGTGCAGGTAGATCGTGATCTGGCTGGAGTTCAGCGAGTTGACGAAGTACTCCTGGCCCATGCGCTGGCCCCAGTCGCCGCCCGCGCCGCCGCCCATGCCCTGCGTCAGCCACAGGCTCTGGTCGTAGTGGTGCGCAGCGCCGCCCGGGCAGCGGGAGTAATTGCCGTCCTGGTGGAAGAACCGCCCGCAGTCCTCGGAGCACTGCGGCGCGTCCTCGCGGATGTCCCCGATGTAGACGTCGACGGAGCTGTCGCTCCACTGGAGGTCGGCGCGGTCGTAAGCGGCCCAGCCGACGACGTTCACGTCGATCCGGTCGAACGGCCACTCGCTCCAGCCCTTCATCGGCGCGAACCAGAGGTCGTACTGCTGCTGGAGCTTCGCCTCGATCGCGTCGCGGGTCTGCGCCGTCACGGCGTTCTGCGAGTCCCAGCGGACGCAGTAGTTGATCGTGCCGCCGGTGGCCATCACCTGGTCCCAGCCGAAGTTGCGGAAGTTCAGGTTGTAGGTGTCCTCCACATGCGACCAGACTTCGTTGAGCGGCTGGACCAGGTTCGAGGGCGGGTTCCACTCGTCCTGACCGGGGCCGCCCGTGGGCACTGCGGTGGGCGAGGCGGTCACGTTCGTGGGCGGGTTCGTGGGCGAGGGGCCGGTGTCGCCGGTGCACGCGACCCCGTTGAGTTTGAACGTTTCAGGGACTGCGTTCGTACTGGTGAACGTGCCCGAGAAGCCGAAGCTCGCGGTCGAGCCCGCGGCGATCCGCTTGTTGTATTCCACGCCCCCGGCGGTGACGTGCCGGCCCGACTGGGTCGCAGTGGTGTTCCAGGCGTTGGCGACCTGCTGCGTGCCGGGGAAGTCCCATTCGAGCCTCCACGGGTCGACCGCGGTGTCGCCGAGGTTCGTGATGTCCACATTGGCGTTGAAGCCGCCGGGCCACGCGGCCGTGACCTGGTAGTCGACCTCGCAGCCGGTGGTGGCGGCCTCGGCCGTCACCACTGTGAAGGCCGTGGCGGCCGCGCCGACCACGCCCACCGCCAACGCGGCGATCGCGGCGCGCAGGCGCCTCTTGGGGAGTGCCGGTCCCATGTTCGTTTCCCGTCTCATAGCGGCGGCCGGGCATGTCCCGGCCGACCTCGGATTGCGCTAACGTGAGTGCGGCTTTGCGCCGCATGCAGTGGTCGTGTCGAGATTGTGCACGATCACACGAACAGGCTATATCGAGGAGTTTCGATGCACAATGCTCCGGTGGGTTTCCGAAAACTCGACGACCGCTTCACCGTCGCCGGCGACGACTACCTCGAGTGCCTGTTCTCCGGCGGACGCTGGACCGAGGGCCCGGTGTACGTGCCCTCCGGGAAGTACCTGCTGTTCAGCGACATCCCGAACGACCGGATCATGCGGTGGGACGAGACCGACGGTTCGGTCAGCGTCTTCCGCTCCCCCGCCGGCTACACGAACGGGCACACCCTCGACCGCCAGGGGCGGCTCGTGTCGTGCTCGCACGGCGCGCGGCGCGTCGAACGCACCGAACTGGACGGTTCGGTCACCGTCGTCGCCGACCGCTGGGAGGGCAAGCGGTTCAACAGCCCCAACGACGTCGTGGTGTCCGCCGACGGCGCGGTCTGGTTCACCGACCCGCCCTACGGCATCACGAGCGACTACGAAGGCCACCGCTCCGACCCGGAGATCGACGGCTGCCACGTGTACCGGGTCGACCCGGCCTCGGGCGCGGTCGAGCGCGTGGCCGACGACTTCCAGCGGCCCAACGGGCTCGCCTTCTCCCCCGACGAGTCGGTGCTCTACATCGCCGACACCATGGGCGGCCACCTCCGGCGGTTCGATGTAGACGGCGGGAAGCTGACCGGCGGCGAGGTGTTCGCCGAGAGTCCGGGCGGGGGCTTCGACGGCCTGCGGGTCGATGTCGAGGGCCGCGTGTGGGCCGCCGCGGCGGACGTGTACTGCTTCCACCCCGACGGCACGCACCTGGCGACGCTGCCGGTCCCGCAGCCCTCGGTGTCGAACCTGGTCTTCGGCGGCCCCAAGCGGAACCGCCTGTTCATCACCGCCACCGACTCGGTGTACTCGATCATGCTGAACACCAACGGGACCTGGCGGCTCTGACCTAGCCGAGGGCGTGGGCCATGGCGACGACGATCGGGCCCAGCAGCGGCAGCACGACGTTCGAGAAGGCGTAGACGATCGTGTAGGCCATGAGCGGCGTCGCGTTGCCCGCGGCGGCCTGCACGGCCGTCACGCCCGGCGTCGAGCACTGCTGCCCGGTCACCGATCCGAGCACGAGCGGGGCCGGGAGCTTCATGAGCTTCCAGGCCACGAAGAACGAGACGAACGCCGGGATCGCGGTCATGGCGACGCCCGCGATCGGCAGGCCCCAGCCGAACTCCTCGACGAGCTCGACCGCCTGCGGGCCCGAGGAGAGCCCCACGGCGCAGATGAACACCGCCAGGCCGAGCGTCTTGATGACGTCCGCCGCGCCCGAGTCGTACTGGCCGAACGTGGGCCGCTTGGAGCGGATCCAGCCGAACAGGAGGCCCGCGAGGAGGCAGCCGCCGCCGGTGCCGAGCGTCAGCGGGATCGTGCCGACGGTCCACACCAGCATGCCGATGAGGAAGCCGAGCACGACGCCGATCGCGATGAACACCATGTCGAACCGCACCGCGGGGTCGAGCCGGAACCCGACCATCGGGATCACGCGACTCAGGTCGCGCCCCGATCCGGAGAGGCGCACCGTGTCGCCGTGCTGGATCAGCGTGGAGGGCTTGACCGGCAGCTCGTGGTCGCCGCGGGTGACCTTCTGGAGGTAGACGCCCTGTCGCTCGTCCGCGAAGTCGCGGCGGATCTCGCCCAGCGTGGTCGCCTTGTAGCCCTTGCGGGTGACGACGACGTCGGCGAGGTCGAGGCTCATCGCCATCGACTCGTCGAGCGCGACCTCCTCGCCGATGCGGTTCGCCGAGCCCACGAGGGCCTCGCGGCGGCCGACGACGAGGACGCGGTCGCCTTGGTCGAGTGGCAGGTCGGGGGTGAGGGCGACCTTCTCGCCGTCCCGCTGGACCTCCTCGATCGTGGCGTCGCCGAGGTCCGCCTGGACTTCTGCGACGGTGCGCCCGGCCGCGGTGGTGATCCGGTACTCGCGGCCGACGACCGCCGGGGCCGCCGGTGCGGCGGTGTCCTCGTCGGCGGTGCCGCCGAGCTTCGCCCACAGCTTCGCGGCCTCCTCCCGCAGGTCGATCCGCATGATGAGCGGGAAGAACTGGCTCGAGAGCAGCACGATCGTGATGAGGCCGCAGATGTAGGAGATCGAGTACGCGGTGCCGACGTTGGCCTGCAGCGTGGCGATCTGGTCGGCGGGCAGGTCGAGGCGGCCGATCGCGTCCGTCGCGGTGCCGACCGCGGCGGACTCGGTGGCGCCGCCGGCGAGCAGCCCGGCGGCGGTGCCCTCGTCCAGGTTCATGATGAGCACCGCGGCGGCCGTGATCAGCAGGACCGAGACGACCTCGATCCCGGTGAACGTGGCGTACTTGAGGCTCTTGCGGTTGAGGCTGGCGAAGAACGTCGGCCCCGAGACGTAGCCGAGCGTGAAGATGAACAGGGCGAAGGCGATCTGCTTGACCTGGTCGTTCAGTTCGATGTCCGCGAACATCCCCAGGAGGATCGCCACCACGAGCGTGCCCGCGACGCCGCCCAGGGAGATCTTCCAGATCCGCACCTTGCCGAGCGCGAACCCCAGTGCGAGGCAGAGGAACAGCGCGATCTCGGGGGTGTCCGAGAGCGTCTCCTTGACCCAGTCCATCTTCTCTCCGTCCGCTAACGCCGCTGGTTCTGGAACTGCGAGTGGTACTCCTCGCCGATCGCGCGCAGTGCCGACCCGATCCGCTTGTAGGCGTCCATGCGCAGGTTCGCCAGGCTCACCCGCACCGACCACTCGGGACCGTCGAAGCCGCCGCCGTTGAGCAGGACCACCGACTCCTCCTCCGCGAGGCGGAAGATCGGGTCGACGGGCTCGAAGTTGGCCTGCATCCAGTCGGCGAACTCGGGCCCCCAGTTGCGCTGGGCCCAGCTGAGCAGGTCGAGCTCGACGTAGTAGTTCGCGGCCTCCGGGTCGGCCGGGTAGGGCACGTCGAGGCCCTCGACGAGGGCCTTGAGGCGGCGGGCGATGATCGCCTGGCAGTCGCGCTTGTACGCGTCCTCGGCGTCGGTGAGGCAGTGCAGGGAGAACAGCGCCATCTGGACCTGCTGCGGGGTCGAGAGGCCCGCGGTGTGGTTGAGCGCCACGTCCCGCGAGTCGGCCACGATCCGGTCGATGAACTTGACCTTCCACGGCTCCAGCGTGATCGTCGAGTACCGCTCGTTGAGCGCGGCGGTCTTCTCCGCGGGCAGTGCCGCGATGCGCTGGTCGAAGACGTTCTTGCGGGCCACGGCGATGACGCCGAGGCGCCAGCCGGTGCAGCCGAAGTACTTGGAGAAGGAGTACACGCCGATGGTGTTGGCGGCCTGGCTCGACATGAGCGAGGTGAAGCCGTTCGTGAAGGTGCCGTAGACGTCGTCGGTGATGATCGTCAGGCCCGGGTTGTCGTTGGCGACGATCCCGCGGATGCGCTCCAGCGTGGCCTCGGCGAGCTTCACCGAGGGCGGGTTGGACGGGTTGACGAGGAACAGCGCCTTGATCGAAGGGTCCTTGAGCTTGTCGATCTCCTCGTCCGGATACTGCCAGGTGTGGAGGCCCTCCTCGGTGGTGCGGGAGGCCTCCAACTCCACGATGTCGAAGGCGTACCGCTCCAGGAGCGGGATCTCCAGGTAGGGGGTGAAGATCGGGACCATGAGCGCGATCCGGTCGCCCTGGTTCAGGAGCCCGTTGACCTGCGCGGAGTCGAACAGGTAGCACATGGCGGCGGTGCCGCCCTCCACCGCGTAGAGGTCCCAGCCGCCGTCGGGCGCGCCGCCCATCTCGGCGTCGAGGTAGGCGTGGACGACCTGCTCGATGTGGGTGAGCATCCGGTCGGGCACCGGGTAGTGGTCGCCGATGATCGCGTCGGCGAGTTCGCCGACCCACGCGTCGGGCTGGAAGCCGAGCCGCTCGACACCATGGGCCACATAGGAGGCGAGGGCGGAGGCGCCGGGGGCGTTCGCGTTGGCCTTGAGAAAGGTGTCGAGGCGTTCGGCGATGCCGTCGGCCTGCGGCATGCCGCCGAGGCCCTCGAACTCGTCCCAGTCGCGCCGGGTCTCGGTGACCGCGAACTGGCCGAGGAGGAAGAAGGCCTCGCGCGGGGCGGTGGCGGTCCAGTTGGGGTTGCCGCGTCCGGCGTTGACCATCGCGAGCGCGTTGGCGCGCTCGTTCTCGCCTGCGAGCTCGATCAGCCGGTTCTTCAGCTCGAAGGGGCTCAGCCCTTCGAGGCGCTGCTCTTCGTCGCGGTCGACCTTGGACATGTCGCTGCCTTTCTGTGGTTCGGGCCTTCTGGTGCGGTTCAGGCGAGCACGGCCACGATGACCGCGCCCCAGATCGTGAGCAGGACGTTGCCGATGGCATAGGGGATCGTGTAGCCGAGCACCGGGATCTGGCTCTTCGCGGTGTCGGTGATCGCGCCGATGGACGCGGTCGTGGTGTTGGCGCCGGCGGTGATGCCGAGGTTCACCGGCACCGGGATCTTGAAGAGCCACTTGCCGAGGAACATGGTGAGGAGCATCGGCAGGAGGGTGACGACGAGCCCGGCGAAGACGAGGCTGAGGCCTTCCTCCCTGACGCCGGAGACGAAGTCGGGGCCGGCCATGATGCCGACGATGCCGACGAACATGCAGAGGCCGCCGGTGGAGAGCATCCAGTTCGCGGCGGGCGGGAACTGCCCGAAGGTGGGCGTCTTGGCGCGCAGCCAGCCGAAGACCAGGCCCATGATGAGCGCGCCGCCGGAGGTGGTGAGGCCGATGTCCGCGCCTGCGACGGCGATGGTGGGGACGCCGATGAGGCAGCCGAGGACGATGCCCATGCCGACGTAGCTCATGTCGGTGGCGTCGCTGGAGCGGTTGGGGTAGCCGAGGTCGCCGATGACGGCCTCGACCTCCTCTTTGCCGCCCTGGACGGTGATCTCGTCGCCGCGGTGGATCTCGGTGGCGTCGCTCCAGGGCAGCTCCTGGCCGCCGCGCACCACTTTGGTCACGAACAGGCGCGGGGCGTGCGCGGCGAAGGCGTCGCCGATCGACATGCCGACGAGCGCCTTCTTGGTGATGACGATGGCGAGGGTCTCGATCGAGTAGGACAGGAGCTCCTCGTCGTCGACCTCTTCGGTCCAGCGGTCGAGGTCCAGGGCCACGAGGTCGGGGCGGCGGGCCGCGAGGGTGACCACGTCGCCGGGCTCCAGCGCGGTCGAGCGCTGGACGGGCAGGACCCGGCCGTCGCGGCGCAGGTCGTGGAACATGACGCGGTGGCCGAGTTCGAGCGCGCGGGCCTCGAGTTCGCCCACCGTGCGGCCGGTGGCGGCGTCGTCGTGGATGCGGTAGGCGCGGCGCACGACCGAGTAGTAGGCCTTGCCGATGCCGGGCTCCTTGGCGACGCCGAGGCGCTGCTCCATCTCGTGGGCGTCCGCGGCGAGGTCCTTGGAGCCGAGCATCTTCGGGGCGATGGTGGAGAGGAAGAACGCGGCGGCGGCGGTGCCGAAGAGATAGCAGACGGCGTAGCCGACGGCCACTTGCGACTCCAGCTCCTTGACCTCGTCGGCGCTGAGGCCGGGGAGGGCGCTGATGGCGGAGTCGGCGACGCCGATGACGGCGGACTGGGTGAGGCCGCCGGCGAGGAGCCCTGCGCCCCAACCGGGACCGTAGCCGAGCAGCTTTGCGAGGACGATGACGACGACCAGGCCGAAGACGCAGTTGATGACGGCGAGGACCACCTGCTTTACGCCGTCGCCGCGGAGCCCGGCGAAGAACTGGGGCCCGACGTTGTAGCCGAGGGCGAACAGGAACGCCACGAAGGCGACGGTCTTGACGAGGTCGGGGATGTCGAGCCCAGCGAAGAGGATGCCGACCAGGACGCCCGCGAGGAGGGTCCCGGTGACGGGCCCGAGGGCGATGCCCTTGATCTTGAACTTGCCGACGAAGAAGCCGAGTCCGAGGGCCAGGAAGATCGCGATCTCGGGGTGTGCGACGAGCGCGTCGGACAGCCAATCCCACACTGCGACCTCCACGTGACTCTCGGTAGTGTCATGAATCTAGTCGAAACCGCCGGATCGCTCAGCGGGTTCGCCGCGACGAACCGGATCATGTTGCAGCAATGAAAACTTTCTTCACTTCATTGACAACTCAAGAAGTGTTCCGTCATTCTGGTCGGTACATCGAGGACCGGTGGCGTGCCCGCCGGGGCGCCCGAATCCTGGAACCGAATGCGAGGACATGCACCCCATGAATCCCCACGCCCTGATGCGACGGTGCCTCTCCGCCGTCGCCGCGCTGGCCCTCTCGGCCGGCGCGCTCGCGGTGGCCGCGCCCGGCGCCACCGCCCAGGAGGACGACACCGACAGCCTCCGCATCGCCACCAACCAGGAGGTCGACACCTTCAACCCGTTCAAGCGGCGGTTCGTCATCACCTACGAGACCAGCATGATGACGTACGAGACGCTCGTGCGGATGAGCGCCGAGAACTACGAGCCGGTGCCCGGCCTGGCGACCGAGTGGGAGGAGTCCCCGGACGGTCTGACGTGGACGTTCCAGATCCGCGAGGGCGCGACCTGGTCCGACGGCGAGCCGCTCACCGCGAAGGACGTGGCCTACACGTACGGCCTGCTCATCGAGAACCAGGCGATCCACGACTGGAACATCGACTTCGCGGCCAACCTGGTGAGCGCCGAGGCGCCCGACGACTCGACGTTCGTGCTCACCCTCGCCGAGCCCGCGCCCGCCGAGGTGCTCAGCCGCGAGGTCTACATCGTCCCCGAGCACATCTGGTCGCAGTACCCGGACCCGTCCGCGGACGACGCGAACCAGCTGCCGCTCGTGGGCTCCGGCCCGTTCCAGGTGGCCGAGTACAAGACCGACGAGTTCATCCGGCTCGACGCCAACGAGGAGTACTGGGAGGGCGCGCCGGGCTTCGACGAGGTCGTCTACACCTACTACCTCGAGACTGACGCCGCCGTGGCCGCGCTCGAGGCCGGCGAGGTCGACATCGTCGGCAGCGGCATGCAGGGCGGGCTCAACCCGGCCCAGATCGGGGCGCTCGCCTCGCAGGAGCATGTGACCACCAACGACGTGCAGGGCCGCCGGTACGTCTCCCTCACGATCAACCACGGCACGGTCACGCAGGACGGCACCGAGTTCGGCGACGGCCACCCCGCGCTCAAGGACCCGGTGGTGCGCCAGGCGCTGCACACCGCGATCGACAAGCAGGCCCTCGTGGACACCGTGCTCGACGGCAGCGGCAGCCCGGCGACCTCGCTGATGCCCTCCATCTTCGAGCAGTGGCACTGGGATGGCGGCGACGCCCTGGTCCAGTTCGACCTGGCCGAGGCGAACCGGCTGCTCGACGACGCCGGCTACGCGCGCGGCGATGACGGGATCCGGACCATGCCCGGCGGCGGCGAGCCGCTGAACTTCCGGTTCTACCACCACGCCGACAACACCGCGTACGCCACGATCGTGGAGTTCGTGACCGAGTGGTGGGCCGAGCTGGGGATCCAGGTCGAGGCGCAGGCGATCGAGCAGGGCACGCTGAACGACCTCGCCTACCTCGGCGAGTTCGACATCGCGTTCTCCGGCTGGGGCGTCGGCCCCAACCCGACCGAGCAGCTGGGCATGCACACCTGCGCGGTGCTGCCGACCCTCACCGACGGCTCGGAGCGCTCGAGCGAGAACTCCTACTGCAACCCCGAGTACGACGCCCTGCACGAGCAGCAGAAGGTCGAGTCCGACCCGGCCGCGCGCGCCGAGCTCGTCAAGCGGCAGCAGGAGATGCTGTACACCGACGCCCCCGTGATCTGGCTGTACTACCAGAACGTCATGGAGGCCTACAACCACGACCGGGTCACCGGGATGGCCGCGCAGCCGACCGGCGGCATGTACACCGGCCAGCAGGGCTTCACGTGGGCGTACTACACGGCGCAGCCCGCCGACGCTGAAGAGACCGGCGGCGTGCCCGCGGGCGTGTGGATCGCGGTCGCGGCGGGCGCCGTCGCCATCGCGGCGGCCGCGGTGGTCTTCGTGATGCGCCGCAAGAAGACGGCCGACGAGCGCGAATGACGGACGCTCCTCCACCCGCGGACGGGGCCTCGACCGAGGCTCCGTCCGCGGGGCGCGCCCAGTCTCGTCGAAGCCCGCGAGACGTCAATGAGCACGGTGAACGGCGCGTCTCCAGCGGCTTCGGGCGGTACCTGCTCAAGCACGCGGGCGGCGCGGCCGTCTCGCTGCTGCTGGTGCTGTTCTCCTCGTTCTTCATCTTCCGGCTCATCGCCGGCGACCCGATCGACCAGCTCACCAAGGAGCGGCCGGTCTCGCCCGAGCAGCGCGCGGCCATGCGGGCCGAGCTCGGCCTCGACCAGCCCCTATGGCAGCAGTTCTGGGACTACATCGCCGGGACCCTCACCATGGACCTCGGCGAGTCGTTCCAGTACCGGCGGCCGATCTTCGACCTCATCGTCGAGCGGCTCCCGGCCACGCTCCTGCTCTCGGGCACCGGCATGGTCCTCGCCGTGGTCCTCGGCTTCTGGATCGGCACCCGCTCGGGCTGGAAGCAGGGCAGCCGGTTCGACCGCGGGCACGTCGCCACGGGCCTGGTGCTCTACTCGGCCCCCACGTTCTGGCTCGGGATGATCGTCATCCTCGTCTTCGCCCGGTACCTGGGGCTGTTCCCCGTCAACGGGATGCGCTCGCCGAGCACCCCGCCGGACTTCTGGTCGCAGGCCGTGGACATCGGCTACCACCTCGTGCTGCCGGTGCTCACCTACACGGCCGTGGTCTACGCCGGGTACCTCATGATCATGCGCTCGTCCATTCTGGACGAGATCGGGAGCGACTACCTCACCACCGCCCGCGCCAAGGGGCTGCGCGACGACGAGGTGCGCCAGAAGCACGCCGTGCCGAACGCGCTGCTGCCCACCGTGACCCTCGTGTTCCTCGCGCTCGGCTCGGTCGTCAACGGCTCCATCGTCACCGAGACCGTATTCAGCTGGCCCGGCCTCGGAACGCTGTTCGTGAACTCGATCTTCTACCCCGACCGGCCCGTGCTGCAGGCGCTGTTCGTGCTCTTCTCCAGCTCCACCATCCTCGCCGTGCTGTGCGCCGAGATCCTCTACTGGTTCATCGATCCCAGAATCCGCAGGTCATGACGGCAACGAACGCACTCTCCCCGCGCGCCCTCAGACGGGCGCGGCGGCGGCAGTCCCTCTCCCGGTCCTGGGCCGCCTACCGCAGCCAGAAGACCGGCATGTGGGGCCTGGTCCTCCTGGGCGCCATCGTGGTCCTCGCGATCGCCACCCCGGTCCTCATCGACGCGTCCGCGCTCAGCGTCACGCAGGCCACCGGCGGGCGCATGGCCCCGCCGAGCGCCGAATACCCGCTCGGCACCGACGAGACCGGCCGCTCCGTCCTCGCGCTCACCCTCTGGGGCTCGCGCCTGTCGCTCGTGATCGGACTGACCGCCACCGTCGTCGCCATCGTCATCGGCACCGCCGTCGGCGTCACGAGCGGCCACATCGGCGGCTGGTACGGCTGGATCGCGCTGCGCCTCTCCGACTGGTTCATGGTGCTGCCCAGCCTGGTCGTGGCCATCGCGCTGCTCGCCGTCCTCGGCCGCAGCATGGCCACCACCATCACCGTGATCGCCCTCGTCTCCTGGCCCGGCACGACCCGGCTCGTGCGGGCCCAGACGCTCACCGTGCAGTCGCGCCCGTACCTGGAGCGCGCGAAGGCGCTCGGCGCGGGCCACTGGCACCAGATGACCAAGCACATCCTCCCCAACGTGCTGCCGCTGGTGCTCGCCAGCGCCACGCTGCTGGTGCCCTCGGCGATCCTCATGGAGTCCTCGCTGGCGTGGCTGGGCCTGGGCGACCCGGGCGTGGTGTCATGGGGCTCGATCCTCAACCGCGCCTCCGAGAACGGGGCGGTCTCGGCGCACGCGTGGTGGTACCTGCTGCCGCCGGGCCTGGCGATCCTGCTGGTGGTGCTGGCGTTCATGCTGTGCGGCCGGGCCCTGGAGGCCGTGTTCAATCCGAGGCTGCGGGGTGAGTCGTAGTGCTCCTGGAGTTCAAGGACCTGCGGGTCACCTACCGGGGCTCGCGCGGGCGGCTCCCGGCCGTGCGGGGCGTCGACCTGGCGGTGGACGCCGGGGAGACGCTGGGCATCGCCGGGGAGTCGGGGTGCGGGAAGTCGACGCTGGCGATGGCGGTGCTCCGGCTGCTGCCCAAGAGCGCCGAGGTGAGCGGGGAGATCCTGCTCGACGGCGAGGACCTGCTCCAGATGGGGTGGGGGCGGCTGCGGGCGGTGCGGTGGACGGGTGCGTCGATCGTGTTCCAGGGGGCGATGCACTCACTGAACGCGGTGCAGCGCATCGGAAGGCAGATCGCCGAGCCGATCCTGGTGCACGAGGCGAAGACGACGCCGGCCGCGGCGGCGAGGCGGGCGGAGGCGCTGCTGGAGCGGGTCGGGCTGCCGGCGTCGCGGGCGCGCAGCTACCCGCACGAGCTCTCGGGTGGGCAGCGGCAGCGCGTGATGATCGCGATGGCGCTGGCGTGCGACCCGGACCTGGTGATCGCGGACGAGGCGACGACGGCGCTGGACGTGATGGTGCAGGCCCAGGTGCTGCAGCTGATCGCGGAGCTGGTGACCGAGCGGGGCGTGGGGCTGATGATGATCAGCCACGACCTGTCGGTGCTGTCGGCGGTGTGCGACCGGGCGGCGGTGATGTACGCGGGCCGGATCGTGGAGCAGGGTCCGGCGGGCGAGGTGTTCGCGAACGCCCGGCACCCGTACTCGGCGGCGTTGAGCGCGGCGTTCCCGGTGATCGGGGACCCGGCCGCGCGGATGAGCCCGGGCGGGCTGGCGGGCGATCCGCCGGATCCGGTGCGGCTGCCGGAGGGCTGCTCCTTCCGGCCGCGGTGCGCGGTGGCGGTGGAGCGGTGCGGCGCGGAGTCGCCGGAGCTGCTCGCGGTGCCCGTGCGCGGTTCCGCGGGCGTCGCCGACGCGGCGCGGGTGAGTGCTTGTTTCGTCGCACAGGAAGGGATGCCCGTTGTCCTCTGAGGAGAAGACGCTCACCGCCAGGGACCTGCGGGTCGAGTTCGGGCTGCCGGGCGGGCGGGTCGCGCGGGCCGTGGACGGGGTGGACCTGGACGTGGCGCCGGGCGAGATCGTGGCGCTGGCGGGCGAGTCCGGTTGCGGGAAGACGACGCTGGCGCGGACGCTGCTCGGGCTGGAGCGCGCGACGGGCGGGACGGTGGCGTTCGACGGCGTGCCGCTGCGGTACTCGACGCGGGCGCTGAAGGCGTACCGGCGGCAGGTGCAGCTGGTGCTGCAGGACCCGACGGGGGCGCTGAATCCGCGGCACACGGTGTACGACGCGGTGGCCGAGGGGCTGCGGATCCACAAGATCCACGACGACGAGCCGGGCCGGGTGGCCGAGGCGCTGTCGCGGGCGGGCCTGCGGCCGCCGGAGCAGTTCTTCCTGGCGTACCCGCACGAGCTCTCGGGCGGGCAGCGCCAGCGCGTGGTGATCGCGGGGGCGCTCGTGCTGCAGCCGAGCCTGCTCGTCGCGGACGAGCCGGTGGCGTCGCTGGACGCGTCGGTGCGCGGCGAGATCTTGTCGCTGCTGCTGCGGCTGAAGGAGGAGCAGGGTCTGGGGGCGCTGGTGATCACGCACGACCTGGGTCTGGCGTGGAGCATCGCGGACCGGATCGCGATCATGTACTTGGGGCGGATCGTGGAGCAGGGGCCGGTGGAGCAGGTGCTCACGGCGCCGCGGCATCCGTACACGCGGGCGCTGGTGTCGGTGCTGCCGGCCGCTCCGGCGGTGAAGGCGGCGGTGGCGGAGCCGATCGTGCTGGCCGGCGAGCTGCCGGACGCGTCGAAGATCCCGGGCGGGTGCCGGTTCCGGCCGCGCTGCCAGGAGGTGGCCTCCGGAAATGCGGCCGCGGTGCTGCACCAGTGCAGCGGTGAGGATCTGCATGTGCTTGGGCCCGAGGCGGAACCGCACCTGGTCGCGTGCCATCTCGACCGCGCCTTGCACGGGGATGCGAAGATGGCCGCGTGAAGATCCTGATCAGTGCCGACATGGAGGGCGCCACGGGCGTCACCTGCCCCGACGACGTGCTGCCGGGAGGCCCCGGTTGGGAACGGATGCGGCCGTTGTTCACCGATGAGGTGAACGCGGCCGTGGAGGGCCTGCACCGCGGCGGGGCGCGGGAGGTCGTGGTGAACGACGCGCACTGGTCGATGCGGAACCTCATGCCCGAGCGGTTCGAGTGGCCGGTGACGGTGGTCAGCGGGCGGCACAAGGACCTGTCCATGATGCAGGGCGTGCAGGGTGTGGACGCGGTGGTCTTCCTGGGCTACCACGCGGGGGCGGGCCTGGAGGGCGTGCTCGCGCACACCTATCTGGCGAACACGATCACGGGCGTGTGGCTCGACAGCGTGCGCGCGAGCGAGGGCCGTTTGAACGCGGCGGTCGCGGCGGAGTTCGGGGTGCCGGTGATCATGGTGACCGGTGACGACAAGACGATCGAAGACGCGCATGCGTACGCGCCCAAGGCGGTCGGCATCGCGGTGAAGGACTACGTCTCGCGGTACTCGGCCGCGTGCCGGACGCCGAAGTGGGCGGTGCGCGCGATCCGCAAGGGCGCGGCCGAGGCGGTGGCGCTGGCCGGGCGGCGCGAGCCGGTGGTCGAGCCGCACCGGATCGAGGTCGAGTTCGACGCCGAGCACCTGGCCGGGGCGGTCACGGTGATCCCGGGCGTGGAGCGCGTCGCGGAGCGGCGGATCGGGTTCGAGCTCCCGACGATGTACGAGGCCATCCGGTGTTTCAAAGCTGTCACGACGATCGCCTCCGCGGCGATGGAGGAACAGTATGGTTGACGCGCAAGCGCTTGAGGAGGTCGTGCGGTTCACGGCGGAGCTGATCCGCATCGACACGACCAACTACGGCGGCGGGGACGGGAACGAGCGCGGGGCCGCCGAGTACGTGGTCGCCAGGCTCGCCGAGGTCGGGGTCGCGGCGCAGATCCTGGAGAAGGCGCCGAACCGCTCCAATGTGGTCGCCCGGATCGAGGGGGCCGAGGCTGACGCGCCGGCGCTGCTGGTGCACGGGCATCTCGACGTGGTCCCGGCCGAGGCCGCGGACTGGAGCGTCGATCCGTTCGGCGGGGAGATCCGCGACGGCATGCTGTGGGGCCGCGGCGCCATCGATATGAAGAGCATGGACGCCATGGTCCTGGCGGCGGTGCGGTCCTGGGCGCGGGCCGGTGTCAAGCCGCGGCGGCCGATCGTCATCGCGTTCACCGCCGACGAGGAGGCCAGCGCCGAGTTCGGCTCGGAGTACCTCGCCGACGCCCACGCGGACCTGTTCGCGGACTGCACGGAGGGCGTCTCGGAGTCGGGCGGTTTCACCTTCCACGGCGGGAACGGGTTGCGGATCTATCCGATCGGGGCGGGCGAGCGGGGCACGGCGTGGCTGCGGCTCTCGGCGCGCGGTACGGCCGGGCACGGTTCGCGGGCGAATCCGGACAATGCGGTGAGCAGGCTGGCGGCGGCGGTCGCGCGGATCGGCGCGCACGAGTGGCCGCTGCGGTTGACGCCCACGGTGCGGGCGGCGCTGACGGAGCTCGCCGGGGTCTACGGCGTGGAGCCGGATCTGGACGACGTGGACGGCCTCGTGGCGAAGCTCGGTCCGGCGGCGCAGCTGGTGGAGTCGACGCTGCGCAGCAGCGCGAACCCCACGGTGCTGCGGGCCGGGTACAAGGTGAACGTGATCCCCGAGCACGCCTATGCCGAAGTGGACGGCCGGGTGCTGCCCGGCGGCGAGGCCGAGTTCGCTGCGACGATGGACGAGCTGTGCGGCCCTGACGTGGCCTGGGAGTACCAGCACCGGACGCAGCCGCTGGCCGCCCCGGTGGACTCCCCCGCGTTCGCGGCGATGCGCGCGGCGATCCAGAAGTTCGATCCCGAAGGCCACCCGGTGCCGTTCTGCATGTCCGGCGGCACGGACGCGAAGCAGTTCGCGCGGCTCGGCATCACCGGCTACGGCTTCTCCCCGCTCGGGCAGACGCCCGAGCTGGGGTACGGGCGGCTCGCGCACGGCGTCGACGAGCGGGTGCCGGTGGACGGGCTCGGGTTCGGGTTGCGGGTCTTGGACGACTTCCTGCGGAACGCATAGAGGAGAACACCGCAATGGTGCAGCAGTCCCCTTACGGTGCTTGGGAATCGCCCATCACCGTCGACATGGTCGCGGCCGCCGACGGGCGGCCGGGGTACCTCGGCGCGGTCGGTTCGGAGCTGTGGTGGACCGAGCCGCGTCCCGATGAGGGCGGGCGGCGGGCGCTCATGCGCCTGAAGGCCGACGGGACCGTCGAGTCGGTCCTGCCGGCGCCTTGGAACGTGCGCAACCGGGTCCACGAGTATGGCGGGCGGCCCTGGGCGGGCGCGATCGGGGAGGACGGCAGCCCGGTCATCGTCTTCACGAACTTCGACGACCAGCGCCTGTACGTGTTCGAGCCGGACCGGTGGCGCGATCCGCTGCCGGTCTCCCCCGCGCCGCGGGCGCCCGGGGGGCTGCGCTGGTCCGACCCGGTGGTCGACATGGAGCGGTTTGAGGCCTGGGCGGTCATGGAGGAGCACACCGGGCCGCACCCCACGGACGTCCGCCGGGTGCTCGCCTCGGTCGACCTCACCAGTTACGGGGAGGACGCGCGGGTGCGCGAGCTGACCGACGACTCGTACCGGTTCCTCACCGGACCGAAAGTGAGCGCCGACGGCGGCTCGGTCGCGTGGATCGCCTGGAACCACCCGCACATGCCTTGGGACGAGACGGAACTGCGGGTCGCCGAGGTCACCGGGGACGGGAAGCTCATCGAGACCCGCACGGTCGCCGGGGGCGGCGGGGAGTCGATCGCGCAGGTCGAGTGGTCCCGCGACAACACGCTGGTCTTCGCCTCGGACCGCACCGGCTGGTGGAACCTGCACTGGATCGACCCGCTCACGTTGGAGTCCGGCGCGGTGCACGAGGCCGAGGCCGAGTTCGCCGGGCCGATGTGGGACCTCGGCAAGGCCTGGTTCGGCATCCTCGCCAGCGGGGACATCGCGGCCGTGCACGGCAGGGGCGAAGGGCGGCTCGGCGTCTTCGACGCGTGGGACCGCACCATGAACCTCGTGGAAGGGCCTTGGACCGAGTGGGCGCCGGGGATCGCCGCGGTCGGCGACCGGGTGTACGGCCTGGCCGCGAGCGCCGCCACCGGCTACGAGGTGGTCGAGGTCGACACCATGGCGGGCACGACCCGGGTCGTCGCCGCCGAGCACAAGGACACTGTGGACCCGACTTACTACCCGGTGCCGGAGCACCGCACGTTCACGGGCGTCGGCGGCCGCGAGATCCACGCGCACGTCTACCCGCCCCGGAACCCCGAGTACGAAGGGTCCGAGGGGGAACTGCCGCCGTACGCGGTGTGGGTCCACGGCGGGCCCACGAGCCACGTGCGGGCGGTGCTCGACATGGAGCTGGCCTACTTCACCTCCCGCGGCATCGGCGTGGTCGAGGTGAACTACGGCGGGTCCACCGGATACGGGCGCGAGTACCGGGAGCGGCTGCGCGAACGCTGGGGCGAGGTGGACGTGGAGGACTGCGCGGCCGTGGCCCGGGCGCTGGCCGCCGAGGGCACGGCCGATCCGGCGCGCATCGCGATCCGGGGCGGCAGCGCCGGCGGCTGGACCGCCGCCGCCTCGCTCACTTCGCCTGCGTCCCAAGGGGTCTATGCGTGCGCGGTGGTGAAGTACCCGATCCTGGACCTCTCGGGCTGGACCGGGAACGACACGCACGACTTCGAATCGCAGTACGTGTACTCGCTCGTGGGCCCGCCCGAGGTCCTCGAGGAGCGGTCGGCCGAGCGCTCGCCCGTGCACCACGCCGACCGCATCGAGGTGCCGTTCATCCTGCTCCAGGGCCTGGAGGACGAGGTGTGCCCGCCCGCGCAGGCCGAGAAGCTGCTGCAGGCCGTGGCGGGCCGGGGCGTGCCGCACGCCTACCGCACCTACGAGGGCGAGCAGCACGGCTTCCGCCGCGACGCGACGATCGTGGACGCGGTGCTCGCCGAGCACGCCCTGTACGCGGAGGTCTTCGCATTCCCCGGCCCCGACTTCGACCTGGAGCTGCGGCCTTGAGCCTCGCACCGCTGCGCCGCCCGAGGCGGCTCGTCCCCGGCGACCGCATCGCGGTCGTCTCCCCCGCGAGCCCGTTCCCCCAGGGCGGCCTGGACGCCGGGCTCGCGGTGCTGCGCGGCTGGGGCCTAGAACCGGTCGTGATGCCGAGCGCCGCCGCGACCACGGGGTTCCTCGCCGGGCACGACGAGGCGCGGGCGGCCGACTTCGCGAAGGCCTGGCTCGACCCGTCGATCGCGGCCGTCATCGCCTCGCGCGGCGGGTACGGCTCGCAGCGGATGATCGAGCTCGTCGACTGGGAGGCCCTGCGCGGGGCCGAACCGAAGGCGTTCATCGGGTTCAGCGACATGACGGCCGTGCACGAGGCGATCGCGCTGGAACTGGGCGTCGCCTCGGTCCACGGCCCCATGCCGACCTGGACGCAGTTCACCGGCGGCCCCGGGATGCAGGAGCACCTGCGGCTCCACCTCCTCGAACCCGAACGGGTGCAGCGCATCGACTCCCCCACCGCCGCGCCGCTGCGGGGCGGCGCCGCCACCGGGGTCACCTTCGGCGGCACGCTGACGCTCCTGGCCGCCGAGGCCGGCACGGTCCACCACCGGCGGGACGTCGCGGGCGGGCTGCTGCTCCTGGAGGACATCGGCGAGGAGCCCTACCGCATCGACCGGGCCCTGACGCAGCTGCGGCGGGCCGGGTACTTCGACGGGCTCGCCGGTGTCGTGCTCGGGTCCTGGGCCGACTGCGGCCCCTATGAGGGGGTCAGAGCGGTTCTGTACGACCAGTTCGCCGGCATCGGCGTGCCCGTGGTGGAGGAGTTCGGGTTCGGGCACTGCGCCGGATCGCTCACGATCCCGCTGGGCGTCGAGGCCCGCCTCGACGCGGACGCCGGGACCCTCCACTTCGCGGTCCCGGCGCTCGACTGATCCTCTCTTGAAAATATTCTCCGTAGTCTTGCCTTGACTTGAAGTTTTCTGCCAGGATGAGCCGATCGGGATAACCGGCTCATATAGGGCCGCGTCGATCCCGGCCGCCCCACCCTGGAGGAGCCCATGACGCATCCCCGCCGGACCGTGCTCGCCGCCGCCCTCGGCGCCGCCGCCGCTGCCGCCACCACCGGAACCGCCGCAGCAGGCGGCGGCCAGAGCGAGAAGCGGTTCGTCAAGCGCCGCTTGAAGGCCATGAGCCTGCAGGAGAAGGTGGGCCAGCTCTTCACCGTCTACGCGTACGGGCGCACCGCCGACACCACCGACGCCGCCGACGTGGCGAAGAACCAGGAGACCCACGGCGTGGACAACGCCGCCGAGCTCATCGCCACGTACAAAGTGGGCGGCATCATCTACTTCGCGTGGTCCAACAACGTCGCGAACCCCGACCAGATCACCGGCCTCTCCAACGGCCTCCAGGCGGCGTCCACAGCGGACGGCGGCGAGCCGCTGCTCATCGCCACCGACCAGGAGCACGGCCTCGTCGTGCGCATCACCGCGCCCGCCACGCAGCTGCCCGGCGCGATGGCGCTCGGCGCCACCCACGACACCGGCGCCGCCTACGACGCGGCCGTCATCAGCGGCACCGAGCTGCGCGCGATGGGCCTGAACCTGAACTTCGCGCCGGACGCGGACGTCAACGTCAACCCGGCCAACCCGGTGATCGGCGTGCGCTCCTTCGGGTCCGACGCCGCCCACGTCGCCGGCTTCGCCGCCGCCCAGGTCGAGGGCTACCAGGCCCGCGGCGACCTCGCGGCCACGGTGAAGCACTTCCCCGGCCACGGCGACACCGAGGACGACAGCCACACCGACCTCCCGCAGATCGACCACACCTACGAGGAGTGGCAGGAGGTCGACGCGCCGCCGTTCCGCGCCGCGATCGACGCCGGGGTCGGCGCGATCATGAGCGCCCACATCCAGTTCCCGGCCCTCGACCCGACCCTCACCCCCGCCACGCTCTCCAAGCCCATCCTCACCGGGCTGCTGCGCGAAGAGCTCGGCTACGAGGGCGTCATCGTCACCGACTCCCTCGCCATGGAGGGCGTGCGCGAAGGCTACGGCGACGACCGCATCCCCGTGCTCGCGCTGCAGGCCGGGATCGACATGCTGCTCATGCCCGTCGACCTCGACCTCGCATACAACGCGGTCCTCAACGCCGTCGCCGACGGCGAGCTCACCGAGCGGCGCATCGACCAGTCCGTGACGCGCATCCTCGGACTCAAGTACCGGCTCGGGCTGTACGACAACCCGTACGCCGACCCTGACGAGGTGGCCGCGATCGTCGGCACCACCGCGAATCTCGAAGCGGCCCAAGCACTCTCGGACCGCACTACCACCCTCGTCCACAACGACGGGATCCTGCCGGTCCCCCACGACGGCGGCCCGCTGCTGGTCACCGGCTGGGGCGAGACCACCACGAACCTTCTCACCGCCGAGTTCACGAAGCGCGGCTTCACCCCGACCCGGGTCGTCACCGGCATCGCCCCGACGCAGGCGCAGATCAACGCCGCCGTCGCCGCCGCGAACGGTAAGAGCTTCATCGTGGTCAGCACCAACGGCGTCGCCGACAACCCCTCCCAGGCGGCACTCGTCAAGGCGCTCGCCGCCACCGGCGTGCCCGTGGTCGCGCTCGGCGTCAGGAACCCCTACGACATCGCGCACCTCACCGAGGACGTCAACGCTTACCTGGCGACCTACTCGTACTCCGCCGACGCCCTCGAATCGGCCGTCGCCGCCGTCCTCGGGCACCTCGACCCGCAGGGGCGGCTGCCCGTGGACATCCCGCGGGCCGACGACCCCGAATCGGTCCTGTACGCCTTCGGCCACGGCCTCTCGTACGAGTGAAGGGGCGGATTCCATGCAGCGCAGACGACTCCTCGGGAGCGCCCTCGCCGGGGCCGCACTCGCGACCACCGCCGCCGTCCCGGCCCGGGCCGGAGGCCGCAGGGTCCGCACCGGCATCGAAGTCCTCGCCGACGACGACTTCGCCGAACTCGCCGGCCAGAAGGTCGGGATCATCGCCAACCCCACGAGCGTGCTCCCCGACCTGAGCCACGAGGTCGACCGCATGCACGCCGGCGGCAAGGTCGACATCGCGGCCGTGTTCGGCCCCGAGCACGGCTTCCGCGGCGTCTCGCAGGCCGGCGAGGGCGAGGACTTCTTCCTCGACCCGAAGACCGGCCTCCCGGTGTACAACGCGTACAACAACAAGGACCAGATGGCCGCGCTCCTCGCCGACACCGGCGTCGAGACCCTCGTCTTCGACATCCAGGACGTGGGTTCGCGGTTCTACACCTACATCTGGACCATGTACCTCGCCCTGGAGGCGGCCGGGCAGCTCGGCCTGCGGTTCGTCGTGCTCGACCGCCCGAACCCGATCACCGGCCGCGAGGCGAGCGGGCCCGTACTCCACCCCGAGCACGCCACGTTCGTCGGCCTCAAGCCGATCGCGCAGCGCCACGGCATGACCGTGGGCGAACTCGCGTCCCTGTTCAACGGCGAGTTCGTGCCCGCCCCGGCCGACCTCCACGTCGTCAAGATGCGCGGCTGGAAGCGGGGCATGCACTTCGAGGAGACCGGCCTGCCGTGGGTCGCGCCCTCCCCGAACATGCCCACCGTCGCCACCGCCGCCGCCTACCCCGGAACCTGCCTGTTCGAGGCCACCGCGCTCTCGGAGGGGCGCGGCACGACCAAGCCGTTCGAACTGCTCGGGGCTCCCGGCATCGACCACGCGTGGGCCGAGGCCGTGCAAGGGCTGCCCGGGACCCGCTTCCGCGAGGCCTACTTCACGCCGACGTTCTCGAAATGGGCCGGCAAGGTCTGCGGCGGCGTCGAACTCCAGGTCACCTCGCGGCGGGACTTCGACCCGATCCGGACGGCGCTCGCGATGATCATCGCCCAGCGCCGCGCCTACCCGCAGTACGGGTGGCGCTCGCAGGACACGACCTCGTTCTGGCTGGACAAGCTCACCGGCAACCAGGCCGTTCGCCTCGCCATCGAGGCGGACGCCGACGTCGACGAGGTGACGACGCTCTGGGCCGACGAATTGGATGCGTTTTCCGAGCAAAGAGAATCGTACTTGCTCTATCGCGGCACCGCTTAGTGATGGCACGATAACCAGGAGACACGAATGCAGCGTCGAACCATGCTCGGGGGCGCGGCGGGGGCGGCGCTGGCGCTCGCGTTCGCCTCCCGCGCCAACGCCGAGGAGATCCCCTCAATGCCCGAACTCACCGGCCCGCCAACGGCCGGCCCCTACGACGTGACCTTCCCTGAAACCCCTGCACGACTGCGGTACGGATCCTGCCGCGAAGCCCGGCTCACGCCCGCCCACATCGCCCGCATCGCCCCCGGCCTCGACGCCTTCATGGAGGGGCCGGCCCCCGCGTTCCCCGGCTACACCGTGCTCGCGGCGCGTGACGGCGTCGTCGTCGAACACGCCGCCGGCGGCCACCGGCTGCGCTACTCAGGTTGGGACGAGGCGACGAAGACCGCGGTCGAACTGCCCCGGGAGGAGTTGCTGCCCGCCGCCCGCGACACCGTCTACGACCTGGCCTCCATCTCGAAGCTCTTCACCGCCACCGTCACCGGCGCGCTCATGGACGAGGGCCGCATCGACCTCAAACTGCCCGTGGTCGACTACCTGCCCGACTTCGACGCGCTCGACCCGCAGAAGACCCCGATCACCTTGGGGCACCTGCTGTCCCACACCTCCGGGATGATCGCGTTCATCAACCTGTACGACCTCCCCGACGAGCAGTCGCGCATGGAGGCGATCTACGCCCGCCCCCTGCGCAGACCGCCCGGCAGCGGGTACGAGTACTCCGACCTCAACCTGATCGTGCTCGGCAAGATCCTCGAGATCGTCGCCGAGAAGCCCCTCGACGTGCTCGTGGACGAGATCATCTGCGAACCGCTGGGGCTCAGGGACACCGGGTACAACCCGGTCGACCGGGCCCGGACCGCCGCCACCGAGTTCCAGCCGTGGACCGGCCGGAGCGTCGTCCACGGCCAGGTGCACGACGAGAACGCGTGGGCCTTCGGCGGCGTCGCCGGGCACGCCGGGGTCTTCGCCACCGCCTGGGACCTCGCGGTCTTCGGCCAGATGATCCTCAACGGCGGCCGGCACGACGGCACCGAGGTCCTCACCGAGAACACCGCGCGGCTCGTCTTCACCGACATGAACGCCGGCATGGGCGAGAGCGCCGCGCGCGGCCTCGGCTGGCAGCTCGGCCAGCGCTGGTACATGGACGCGATGAGCTCGCCGGTCACGGTGGGCCACACCGGGTACACCGGGACGTCGCTCGTGCTCGACCCGCTCGCCGGGACGCTGCTCGTGCTCTTGACGAACCGGGTGCACCCGACGCGGAACCGGGGCACGGCGAGCGCGTACCGGCGGGCGGCGAGCCGCCCGATGGGCCGGGCCGTGCCGGTGCGGATCAAGGACCGGGCCTGGTACGCGGGTCAGGCCGACGCCGCGACCGCGACGCTGACGGGCATGCTGCCGCGGGCGGTCTCGGGGGCGAAGGCCTCGTTCAAGCTCTGGTACGACACCGAGGCGACCGATGTGGGCGTGCTCGAGGCGAGCCCGGACGGTGCGGTGTGGACGGCGGTGCCGCTGGACCTGCGCACGGAGGACCACTGCTGGCGTGTCGAGGGCGTGTTCTCGGGTTTCGCGGGACGGCAGTGGATCGACGCGGAAGCGGTGCTGCCGCAAGGGACGTCGCGGGTGCGGTGGCGGTACACGAGCGACCCGAACTACCAGGGCCGCGGCGTGTACGTCGAGAAGGTCCGGGTGCGCGAGGGCCGCGCCCTGCTGTGCGAGGACGCGGACCTCGAGCCCGACGGCTGGGAGCTGGTGGGCGACTAGTCGATCGGCCGGGGCGCGTAGGCCTCGGCCAGCCGGTCCATGGTCTTGTCGATGTCGGCGTCGACGGTCTGGTGCTCGGGGTGGGCGTCGTACCAGGCGACGACCTCGCGGGCGCCGAGCCTGTACGGGGTCGCACCGAGCCCGAACTCGGGGACGAGGCGCTTGAGCTTCGCGTTGTCGAAGACCATCGAGTGGGCCTTGTCGCCGAGGAGGCCGGCGCCCCAGCGGGGGTCGGCGGCGGCGATGGCGTCGCTGGGGACGTGGACGAGGTTCGGTTCCACGCCTGCGGCTTCGGCGACCCAGCCGAAGATCTGGTTCCAGGTGGGGGCCTCGTCGCCGGTGATGTGGAAGGCCTCGCCGATGGCGTCGTCCCGGCCGAGGAGGCCGGCGAAGCCGACGGCGAAGTCGCGGGCGTGCGTGATGGTCCACAGTGATGTGCCGTCGCCGTGCACGACGACGGGCTTGCCCGAGCGCATCCGGTCGAGCACGGTGTAGCCGCCGTCGAAGGGCAGCATGGTCTCGTCGTAGGTGTGCGAGGGCCGGATGATGGTGGCGGGGAAGCCGTTGTCGCGGTAGGCCTTGACGAGGAGGTCCTCGCAGGCGATCTTGTCGCGCGAGTACTGCCAGAACGGGTTGCGCAGCGGGGTGGACTCGGTGACGGGCAGGCGCGCGGGCGGGGTCTGGTAGGCGCTCGCGGAGCTGATGAACAGGTACTGGCCGGTGCGGTCGGCGTACAGGTCGATGTCGCGCTGGACCTGCTCGGGGGTGAAGTTGACCCAGTTGACGACGGCGTCGAAGGTGCGGTCGGCGAGGGCCTCGCGCACGGACTGCGGGTCGTTGGCGTCGCCGGTGAGGAGGGCGACCTCGGGCGGGAGGGTCCGCTCGGAGGTCCGCCCGCGGTTGAGGACGGTGACGTCCATGCCGCGGCGCACGGCCTCGCGGACGCAGGAGGTGGAGATGCGGCCGGTACCGCCGATGAACAGCACGCTGACGCTCACGTGAAACCCCTTTTTCGGTCGATGACGGCCCCACCCTACCCGTGTCAGCGGCGTCCGCGCCGGTAGCGGCGGAACGAGCGGCTCTCGCCGCTGAGCAGGGCGCCGGCGACGAACCCGAGCCCGCCGAGGACCAGCACGAGCAGGACGCCCATGGCCTGTCCGACGACGATCGCGAGGGCCAGGAGCATCCCGGCCAGCAGTCCCGTGTACGACGCGCTCATGGCGCCTCCTCGGTGTCAGGGGACCGCGAAGGGGGCGGTCCGATCCACTGTGGGTACCCGGGCTGGGGGCGGTGAATCGTGCTAGTGGACGCGGGGCGTGCGGCGGGCCTTGGCGCGCTTCGGGCCGTCGACGATGACGCGGACGGTGACCTCGCCGTCGGGGAAGGCGGTCGCGACCGATTCGGTGATGGCGTTGGCGGCGTTGATGAGCGAGGCGCCGTCGGCGCGCGGGTCGACGTGGGCGTGGAGGGACACGAGCTGGCCGCCGCGGATTTCGAAGCGGCGGCTGGTGACGCGGTCGACGGGCGCGTTCCGTTCGAGGTCGGTGCGCAGGCGGGGCGCGACGGAGCGCACGTCCAAGTCGATCCGGTCGGAGCCGGTGGCGGCCAGGGCTACCCGGCCTTCGGTGGGGCGCGGGAGCCGCGCGATGAGCCACCAGAGCGCGAGGACCGCGAGCACCACTGCGGCTGCGAGTGCGGCCCAGGCGAACCAGTCGGCCTCCACAGTGGTGTTCACTTCGTCGGTCTCGATCCGGTTCCACACGCCGGCGAGGTCGAAGCGCCAGTCGATCACGGCCGCGCCCGCGGCCAGGAGCAGCAGGCCGATGACGGCGGAAGCGGGGCGGTCGGCCACGGGTCTCCTCATCGGCTCGCCTCCTTGGCCTGCACGGCGACTTCGAGTTCGGCGAGCCCGTCCAGGCGGTCGCCCACGGCTTCCATGATGTCGGCGACGGCCGCTTCGTTGCCGGGCGCGAGCAGGGCCTTGACCTTGAGGCGGCGGCGGCGCAGCTCGCTGTGGGCGTGGAGGACGCCGGGGGCGCGCCCTGCGGCGTCCGAGGCGAGCGCCTCCACGACGCGCGGCGAGACCCAGAGGTCGCCGGGCCCGTCGGCGGGCAGGTGGCTGCGGCGGGCGGGCAGGAACGCGGCGATGAGGAACCACAGGCCGATGAGGGCGGCGGCGATCCCGGCGATGAGGACCCAGACCGAGGGCTGCGCGTCGTCAAGGGACGCAAAGGCAGTGCGCAGCCACGAGTCGGCGCCGATCCAGCCCAGCTCGGCCGCGGCGTGCTGGCCGAGGACCACGGCGAAACCGCCGAGCAGGAGCGCGGCGATGACCGCGGGCCAGGCGGCGGCGGGCGTGCGGCGGGGATCGCGGACCTTCATAGAACCCTCCGCTCGGCCTGCCTGGGGGCGTCGACGAGATGGACCACGACGTCGAGGGCGGCCATGTCGTAACCGGTGATGCGGGCGGTCTCGGCGCGCACGCGGGCGGTGAGGTCGCGGGAGACGGCGCCGACCGGGCCGGGCCAGACGACGCCCACGTCCAGGTGGGCCCAGATCCGGCCGTGCTTGACGGTGGCGCGGGCGCGCGGGCGGCGCGAGGCGGCGGTGCCCGCGCAGGCGAGCGCGGCCCCTTCGAGGATGTGGGCGACCGCGGCGTCGGCCAGGCGCAGTTCGCCGCGTGATTCGGGGGACCGGTCCGCTCCGGTGCCGGGGAGGTCGGCGAGGCTGAAGGCGTCCTCAGTCACGGCGGCCTCGGAAGCGCTCGAGGACGTCGACCTCGCCGCTGAGCTTCCCGGCGACGGCGAAGCCGATCGCGCCGAGGACGACGGCGAGCAGGAACCCGGTGAAGCCGCCGCCGATGACGGCCAGCGCCAGCAGCAGGCCGGCCACCAGGCCGGCGAAGGAAGCCTTCATGGTCTGTCCTCTTTCCTCGGTTCGTCCACGTCTTCGACGGTGACGATGACGGGCCGCCCGCCGGCGAGCGGTGCGACCGCCGTGCGGATCGCGGCGGCGGTCCGCGGGATGTCGGCGTCCCATTCGACGGCGACGTGGACCTCGCAGGCGGTGTCGCCCAGGCGCAGGCCCGGAATGCGGCGGCCGGGCAGCAGCACGGCGATCTCGCCCTGCACGCCGCCGTGCAGGCCGCTCACGCCGGGGGCGTCGCGGACGGCGGCGGCGATGGCGTCCGCGTCGGCGGCGAAGTCGTCGTTCGGCATCTCCTCGGCCCTGCTCCTCGGCTGCGTGCTCGGGCCCGGTGCTGTCGCGACCGGGCTATTCGACCCGCGGTTCGCCCTCGGGTTCGCCGTCGGACTCGTCGGGCAGGTGCACGTCGTGGACGGTGAGGTTGACTTCGGTGACTTCGAGGCCGGTCATGCGCTCGACCGAGGCGATGACGTTGCGGCGCACGCCGGCGGCGAGGTCGGCGATGGCGACCCCGTACTCGGCGACGACGTCGAGGTCGACGGCGGCCTGGCGTTCGCCGACTTCGACGGAGACGCCCTGGCCGTAGTTGGTGCGGGAGCCGGGGATGCGTTCGCGGAGGGCGCCGACGGCGCGGCTGCCGGAGCCGCCGAGCTGGTGGACGCCCTCGACCTCGCGGGTGGCGATCCCGGCGATCTTGGCGACCACCTGGTCGGCGATCACGGTCTTGCCCTGGTCGCTGGCGAGCGGGCCGTCGTCTTTGAACTCGGCCGCAGCGCGTTTCTCCGTCATCACTGACCTCCCTTGTCGCGATCCGCCCTCCACCGTCGCACAGGAGTCCGCGAGTTGTCACGGAAAGTGACGAACAGGGGGTGGCGGGCTTATTCTCATCCTTTATCGAAGGAGTTGACTTTCTCGATGCCCGGTGCCATCATCGGAGGCATCGCGACCCTCTGGAGGCCCTCATGCGACGACGCACCCTCATCTCCGCCGCCGGCGCCGGCTCGCTCGGCGCCCTCGCCGCGCCCGGCGCGGCGCAGGCCGACTACTCGACCACCGTCAACCCCAGCGTGAACTGGGGCACCTGGGAAGGCTGGGGCACCTCGCTCGCCTGGTGGGGCAAGGCCTTCGGCAACCGCAACGACCTCGCGGACATCATGTTCACCCGGGGTAGCGTCGCCTTCGGCGGCGCCACCCTGCCCGGCCTGGGCATGAACATCGTGCGCTACAACGCGGGCGCGTGCTCGTGGAACGCCATCGGCGGCGAGAGCATGGTCGTCTCGCCGAACATGATGCGCTCGCGCCAGATCGAGGGCTACTGGACCGACTGGAACTCCAGCGACCCCGCCTCCGCGAGCTGGAACTGGAACGTCGACAGCGCCCAGCGCAACCTCATGTGGAAGGCCCGCGACCGCGGCGCGAACATCTTCGAGCTGTTCTCGAACTCGCCGATGTGGTGGATGTGCGCGAACCACAACCCCTCCGGCGGCGCGGACGGCAACGCCGACAACCTCCAGTCGTGGAACCGGCAGCAGCACGCCGTCTACATGGCCACCGTCGCGAAGTACGCGCACGACAACTGGGGCGTCGACTTCGACTACGTGGATCCCTTCAACGAGCCCATCGCGAACTGGTGGACGGCCACCGGCACCCAGGAGGGCTGCCACTTCTCCGTGGCCACCCAGTCGATCGTCATCGACCACCTGCGGACGGAGCTGAACAACCGCGGGCTCTCGTGGATGCCCATCACCGCCTCCGACGAGTCCCTGTACGACCAGGCCGTGAGCACCTGGAACGGGCTCACGAGCTCCGCCAAGGGCAAGATCGCGAAGGTCAACGTCCACGGCTACCAGTATGAGAACGGCCGGCGCGACTCCGTGTACAGCGCCGTCAGCGCCGCCGGGAAGAAGCTCTGGAACTCCGAGTACGGCGAGAACGACGCCACCGGAATGCGCCTGGCGCGCAACCTCAACCTCGACTTCCGCTGGCTCCACCCGACAGCCTGGTGCTACTGGCAGGTCCTCGACGGCGGCGGCTGGGGCCTCATCGAGGCGAACAACGAGACCGGCTCGCTCGGCTCCGCGAACGCCTAGTACTTCGTGTACGCCCAGTACGCCCGCCACATCCGGCCCGGCATGCGGATCATCGACGGCGGCGAGGCCAACACCGTCGCCGCCTACGATGCGGGCGCGCGGCGCCTCGTGCTCGTCACCACCAACTACGGCACGGCGCAGACGATCACCTACGACCTCTCGCGGTTCGCCACGGTCCCCAACGGGACGGTCACGCGCTGGTCGACCCAGACCGGCGGCTCCGAGCGGTACGCGCGGTACACGGACACGCAGGTCGCGTCCAAGCGCTTCGCCCGGTCGTTCCCGGCGAACACGGTGCAGACCTTCGAGATCGAGGGCGTGGTCCTCTAGATTCGCTGCTGATCGGCGCGTTGTTTGGTGGTTTTCGGCACGATCGTCCTGTGCCGGAAGCGATCGGAACGCGCCGATTCCCCTTCGCGACCAGGGGCCGGGTCGGCGAATGCAGATCTCGAGTGCCCGGGCCGAGCCGCCGATATCCTGTCTAAGGAGGATCCCGAAGGGGTCGTCGAATAGCACGAAAGCGATGCTATTGGAGGTAGTGATGCATTCACCGTCCTCATCGTCAGTCCACAACGGACGACAGAAAGAGCTCTCTCACCGCAGACGCCCATTGCCTCGGGCGCTGCTCGAAGCAGCGGGGGTGATGACGCTCGTCCTGGGAGTCATCGCGATCACGCCCGCCACCGCAGGAGGAACGCAAGACCGGGAAGTCACCCACCACGTCGAACTGGTCGACTTCCAACCGCTCGACGCGGGCGACGAATCCATGACGGAGGAGTCGGGCGACCGAGGCGGCACTGCAGTCGATCCGCCGATGCAGGAGTCGGACGACCAGAACGGCACCGCAGTCGATCCGCCGATGCAGGAGTCGGACGACCAGAACGGCACCGCAGCCGATCCGCCGATGCAGGAGTCGGACGACCAGGACGGCACCGCAGCCGATCCGCCGATGGAGGACACCGGCGAGCAGTCGGCCGCGGCGGATCAGGCGTTCGAATACGAGAACTGCGACGCGGCCCGCGACGCCGGGGCGGCGCCGGTGACACCGGAAGAGTACGGGTTCGGCCCGCACCTCGACCGCGACAGTGACGGCGTCGGATGCGAGGAATACTTCAGAGCTCCGGAGGCTCCGGAGGCTCCGGAGGACTCCCTGTACCAGAACTGCGACGCCGCTCGCGACGCCGGGCAGGAATCCATCAAGGAAGGCGAGCCCGGGTACGCACCGCACCTGGACGCTGACAACGACGGTGTCGCCTGCGAGGATTTCGGAGCCGCGCAGGTTCCCGAGGACGAGTGAGACGGCAGCCGTGAACGATGCGAGCAATGCGGGCCGCCCGCGCACCAGGCGCGGGCGGCCCGGCGCCTCCGAGGAACGCCGAACGGGGCGGCCGAAACGGCCGTCCCCGCGCAGCGAAC
>NZ_JAPZVR010000003.1:103091-272163 GCF_027622855.1 Glycomyces algeriensis
GCCCCGCGCCGGGGCGCCCCGCCCCCCCCCCCCCCCGCCCGCCCCCCGGCCCCCCCCCCCCCCCGGCGGGGCCGCCCCCTCGCCTCCGAGGAACGCCGAACGGGACGGCCGAAACGGCCGTCCCGTCGCAGCGAACCGCCTTACCGGTAGTCGGGCCCCGTGGGCTTCGGGGCCACCGTCATGGCCCAGATGCTGAAGATCGCGAGCGCGATGATCAGCAGCGACCAGAACGGGTAGTACGGCAGGTACAGGAAGTTGTTGATGAGCACCAGGCACGCCAGCACGACGCCCAGGACGCGGGCCCAGGTGGCCCCGCCGAAGAGCGCGCAGCCCACGAGCGCGGTGACCACGCCGAGGATGAGGTGGATCCAGCCCCAGGCGGTCGTGTCGATGCTGACCACGTAGTCCTGGACCTCGGCGTAGAAGTTGTCGGTGGCGATGCCGAAGATCCCCTCGATCGCCTGCCAGACGCCCATCATGATCATGCTGACCGCGGCGAAGACCATGCCCCCGGCGGCCCAGGCAGCCTTGGATTCCCCGTCCATCTCGGACCCCCCTCAGGTAAAGGAAATACCCTCACGGTAAGCCCGAAACAGCCCCTATCCAGGTCGAATGCCGAATATTGGCCCGAACCCGGGCCGCCGGGCGCCTGTGTCAGGCGCCCGGCGGCCACTGCTCAGGACAGGATCGGGTCGAGGGCCTCGAACCAGTTGGCGGCGAGTTTGACGTAGCCGTCCTCGTCGGGGTGGACGCCGTCGTAGGTGTCGACGGCGGGGTAGAAGCCGGTCCACTGGTCGACCACGACGATCGGGGACTCGGCTGTGGTCAGCCCGGCGGCCCAGGCCGGGATCGCGGCGTTGAAGTTGATCGCGCGCTGCGGGCAGTCGGTGCAGCCGAAGGACGCGTCCGGTTGGAGCGGGATGATCTGGGCGACCAGGATGACCGCGTCAGGATTGAGTTCGCGCAGGTCCGCGACGATCTGGGTGTAGGCGGCGAGGATCTGGGAGGGCGGGAGGTTCGACCAGACGTCGTTGGTCGCGAAGTGCATCATCAGCACATCGGGGGTGTTCTGCTCGAGCCAGCCGCGGACGCTGCCGTTCGCGACGGACTGAGTGACCTGGAAGCCGCCGTGCCCCTCGTGGTCGGGGTCGGAGCCGGCCGGGTTGCAGGCCTGGGAGAGGGAGCCGACGAAGTCGACCTCGTGCCCGGCCTCGTCGAGGAGGTCCCACAGGTTGCCGCGCCAGCAGCCGGGGCTGCCGGTGATCGAGTCGCCGAGGGGCATGATCTTCACGGCCCCGCCCGGCGGCTCCTCGGTGGGCGTCCCGGTCGGGTCGGTGGGACCGCCGGTCGGGTCGACCTGGCCGTCGCACAGGTCGCCGTTGACCGAGATCGACTGCGGGGCGGCGGTGCTGCCGGACCCGATGAAACCGAAGACCTCGCGGGTCTGGCCGGAGCCGATGGCGGCGTTCCAGCCGACGTCGGCGCCGGTGAACGCCGTGCCGTTCTGGTCCCAGTCGACGTTCCACGCGCTGGAGACCTGGGTGCCTGCCGGGAAGTCCCAGGTGAGGTCCCAGCCGTTGATGGGCTCGGCGGCGGTGATCGAGACGTTCGCCTGGAACCCGCCGCCCCAGCTGCTCACGACCTTGTACTCCACCTCGCAGCCGTCTTCGGCCTGGGCTTGGTTCGCGGTGGCGATCGACAGCGCCCCCGCGCTGAGGGCCGCGACCGCGGCGGTGGTGAGGGCCAGCCGCCTGCTTCGTTTGCTTCGCATATCGCAACGTCCTTTCGGGAGCGCTCCCGGAGATCGTAGCGGCCTTTAATTTAGGTAGTCAAGTATATGAATGTGCCGCTCTCGCGGAGCCCGCTTTCGGGGCCGCGGAGTACGCTCCGGAACGGACGAGCGGAAGGAGCTTCGCGTGGCGACCGGTGCGGAACGCGTCTCGGGAGACGCACTGGACGGGACCGGCCTGGACGAGGCCGCCGCGGTCTTCACCAGCGTGCGGCCGCGCCTGTTCGGCATCGCCTACCGCATGCTCGGCAGCGCCGCCGAAGCCGAGGACCTGGTGCAGGAGGTCTGGCTGCGCTGGCAGGCGTACGACCGCACCCGGGTCGAGCACCCCGCGGCGTTCCTCGCGACCACGACCACGCGGCTCGCCGTCAACGCGCTCAAGTCCGCCCGGGCGCGGCGCGAGACCTACATCGGGCCGTGGCTGCCCGAACCCGTCGACACCGCGGCCGACCCCTACCTGGGCGCCGAGCGCGGCGAGGCCCTGGAGATCGCGGCGCTGCTGCTCATGGAGCGCCTCTCCCCCAGCGAGCGCGCCGCGTACGTGCTGCGCGAGGCCTTCGACTACCCGTACGCGCAGATCGCCGAGATCCTGCAGGCGAGCGAGGCCGCCGTGCGGCAACTGGTGAGCCGGGCCCGCAAGCGCATGGCCGAGGGCCGGCGCAAGCGGGTGCGGCCCGAGGCGCAGCGCACCCTGCTCGCCGCGTTCCTCGCGGCCGCCGAGTCGGGCGACATGGCCGGGCTCGAGCAGTTGTTCGCCGCCGACGTCACGAGCCTCTCCGACGGCAATGGCGCGCACCAGGTCTCGCGGCGCCCGGTCGTGGGCGCGGCGCGGGTCGCGAACTTCCTCCAGGCCATCGCGGCCTGGTTCTGGGCGGGCGTCGACATCGAACTGGTCGACCTGAACGGCCAGACCGGCGCGGTGCTGCGCCGCGACGGGGAGCTGTACGGCGTGATCACCGTCAGCGCCTCGGACGAGGGCATCGACCAGGTCCTGTGGATGGTGAACCCCGAGAAGCTGACGGCCCTGCCGCAGCGGGGCTGAAGCGGGCCCGCGCCGGGCGCGGGCCCGGATCCGCTAGCGCGCCAGCCACTCCCGGTACGAGGTCTTCGCGATCACGGCGTCCCCCTTGGGAACCAGGGCGTCGCCCTGAACCGCGGCGAACATCCCGGCGGTCGGGTCGGTGACGACGGTGCGCGCGTCGCCGCGGGCCTCGAGGGTGATCCGGCCGAGCTCGTCGAGCGCGAACACCTCCGGTCCGGCCACGTCGCGCGTGCCCTGCAGCGGCGCGCCCGCGGCGGCGTCCGCGACCGCCGCCGCGATGTCCGCCGCCGCGATCGGCTGGACGGGCGTCGCGGGCAGGCGCACCGTGCTGTCGTCCGAGGTCCAGGACATCACCGCATCCACGAACTCGAAGAACTGCGTGGACCGCACGATCGTGTAAGGCACCGGCCCGGCCTTGAGCAGGTCCTCCTGGAGCGTCTTGGCGCGGTAGTAGTCGAGCTCCGGCACCAGGTCCACGCCCACGATCGAGAGGATCACCGCGTGGCCGACCCCGGCGGCGTCCGCCGCCTGGAGCATGGTGTCCATGCTCTGCTGGAAGAACGCGAACGACGCCTCGTCGAAGGTCGGCGAGTTCGTCAGGTTGACCACGACGTCAGCGCCCTCCATCGCCTCCGGCATGCCCTGGCCGCTCAGCACGTCGAGCCCGGTGGACGGCGAGTGCGGCACCGCCTCGTGCCCGCGGCCGTTCAAGATGTCGACGACCTGCGATCCGATGCGTCCGGTGCCGCCGATGACAGCGATCTTCATGGCTTTCCTCCTGTTCGGCGGGGCGGTCCGCCGCCCCGGTACGAGCTAGGACAGCACAGCACCCGGTTTTGTGACAGGAAGTCGCCGAGATCTTCAGGAGCGGGGGCGCGGCTCCTCGGCCCTGCCCGCCCACCAGCCGATCGCGTGGCGGATGTGCTGGCGCATCAGGGCTTCGGCGGCGTCCGCGTCGCCCGCGGCGAGGTGGTCGAGGAGCCGGTGGTGCTCGTCGGCCGAGGTACGCAGGCGGCTCGACTCGACCATCGAGACGAGCCCGACCAGGCGGGTGCGCTCGCGCAGGTCCGCGATGGTCTCCACGAGCACGTGGTTGCCGAGCAGCGCGGTGAGTTCGAGGTGCAAGCGCTGGTCGGCGAGGAGGTACGCGGGGAGGTCGCCCGCGCCGGCCCCGGCGACGATCGCGTCGGCCTGGGCCCGGAAGTCCGCCAGGCGCTCGGCCGGGAAGGCCCCGGCGACCCGGGCCATCGCGGGCGGTTCGAGGAGCAGCCGGATCTCCACGAGGTCCTGGAGGAGCTCGTCGCTCACGGCGGTGACCCGGAACCCCTTGTTGCGCACGGTCTCCACGAAGCCGCGCTTCTCGAGGTCGAGCATCGCCTCGCGGACCGGGGTGGCCGAGACCGCGAACTGCCCGGCCACGCGCGGGACGGTGAGCAGCGTGCCGGGGGCGAGCTCGCCGGAGATGATCGCGAGCGAGAGCATCCGGCCCACGCGCACGCGCAGGCTCTCACCGGGCTCCAGGCGCCGGTCGCTCACCGCGGGTCGCCCTTCCCGGGGATCACCAGGCGGCGGCGCGGCTCCTCGTTGCCCGCGCGGTCGGTCGCGGCGTACTCGATGACCTGCGGTTCGGGCCCGATCGCGCGCACGAACGCCTCTTGGAAGGTCCCCCAGAACGTGCCGGGCCCCTCCCACTGGATGCGCTCGACGCCGGAGACCCCGTCCTCGGCGTGGAGGGTGATCTCCCAGCTCGAACCGAGCTCTTTGACGACGGCCCGCGAGCGCGGCGGGGCCGTGTCGACACTGAGTTCCCGGCCGGTGGTCGCCTCAAGTCCGCGGGCGTCGGTGGCGCGGGCTTCGATGCGCTGCACGCCTTCGGTTTCGATCTTCACGGGATCGGTGTACGGCCGCCAGTCGCCGTCGTTGAGCCGCCATTCGAGGCGCAGGTCGTCCGGGTCGGTCGTGTCGGCGGCGAGGGCGTGGAGGCGGATCGTGGGCGCGGTCGTGTACCAGCCTGAAGGGGCCGGTTCCTCGAGGATCTCGACGGCCACGGCGGGCATGCCGGCCACCGCGCCGCCGAAGGCGATCTCGGCGTCGCGGCTGCGCACGTACATGTGGTACCTCGTGTCCAGACCCGACCAGCAGGGCTCGAACTCGACGCCGTCGAGCACCACCGTCCCGTTCGCCGCGAGCTCGGCGAGGAGTTCGGTCCCGGTCGCGTCCGTGATGAGCGCTCCGGCGTCCGAGCGGCCCGCGAGCGGGAACGGGAGCGAGGTCGTCAGTTCGGAGCGGGCGAGGAGCAGGGTCGGGCCGAGGAAGATCGCGCACTGGCGCTCGTCGTCGATCGCGGGTTCGGCGCGGAGCCTGACCGGGGTGGTGAGGTGCAGTTCGTCGCCCGATTTCCAGGCCCGGGTGAGGGACGCGTACTGGCCCGGCACCGGGTTAACGCCCGTGGGTCCGCCGTTGAGGCGCAGCTCGAGATCGCCTGTTGCCCATGATGGAACGCGCAGGTGGATCGTGCGCTCCCGCGTCGACGATCCGTCGAAGGCGAGCGTGATCCCTTCGCCCAGCGGGAAGCCCGAGCGGAGCCTGACGTGGAGCCCGGCCTCCTCCCAGTCCAGTTCGGCGTCGATCGGCAGGTTCACATAGAGGCCGTAGTCGCCCCGGAGGAAGACGGTGTCCTGGTACTTGACGTGGTTCTCCAGGCCGGTGCCGCCGCAGCAGGTGCCCGTGTTGCCGTACTCCCGGTACGCGCCCGGGTGCACCGGGAACATGTACGTGACCTCGGGGCTGGTGTCCGATCGGACGGCGCGGCGCGAGCCGAGGACGTGGTTGAGGACCGTGCGCTCGTAGTAGTCCATATAGGCCGGATCGAGGGTGTGCGCGAACAGCCTTCGCGCGAGTTTCAGCAGGTTGTAGGCGGCGCAGGTCTCGGCGTTGCGGTGGCCCACGTCCCCGGCCACGGTGCCCGGCGGGCCCCACAGCTCGCTCTCGCCGGTGCCGCCGTGGGCGTACATGCGACCGGGCACGACCTGGGCCCAGATGCCCTGCGCCGCTGCGAGGTAGCGGGCCTCGCCGGTGAGCTCGAACTGATCGACGTAGCCGATGAGCTGCGGCAGGTGCTGGTTGGCGTGCATGTCCGTGAGGACGTCGGTGCCGCTCGCACCCGCCTCGAGCACGGTCTCCTGGCCGAAGAACGCGGCCGTCTCCAAAAGCAGCGGGTCGCCCGCCGCTTTGCTGAGTCGGGCCAGGGTCTCGTTCATGCCGCCGAACTCCCCCGCGATGTACAGCGACCACATGCGCTGGCGGTGTTCGGGGTCCAGCCGGGAGAGGCGCTGGTGGACCCAGTGGCCCATCGCGGTGGCGATCGGGAGCGCCTCGGTGCTGCCGGTCAGCTCGTGGGCGTCGAGCAGGCCGGCCATGAGCTTGTGGCAGGTGTAGTAGGGCGCCCAGATCTCGCCGTACGGGGCGAAGTCCTCGAGGCGGGAGAACTGCCATTCGCCGTAGGCCGCAAGGAATCCCGGGTGCGAGTAGCGGCCCGTGGCCGCCAGCGCGGCCTGGACCTCGCCGAGGCCCGCCACGAACTCGTCCACTTTGGCCTGGAGGGCGGGGTCGCGCTCCCCCGCCGCGGCGTGGGCGAGCATGGAGAGGAAGTGCCCGGCGTAGTGGCCGCGCAGGAGGTTGGCGGTGGGGGCGTGCTCGCGGCCGGGGTAGTCGTGTTCGCTCCAGGGCTGCTCTGCGGGGTGACCGAAGTCCTCCCAGTTGCCCGGCGGGGTGGCGCCGCGCGTGTCGAGGCCGGCGTTGCGGCGGAAGACGGCGAGCAGGCGGTCCACGGGGTAGGCGCGGGCGAGGTGGAGCATGGCGTCGCGGGCGCGGGCGAAGGGGCTCGCGTCGTCGATGCGGACCGCGCCGAGCGGGAAGGGCCGCAGGCGCGGGGTCATGCGGCCTCCTTGAGGCGGGCCTGGGTCCAGGCTTCGACGCCGGCCGTGTCGATCGGCAGGGCGTCGGAGAGGACTTCGGCGCCGTCCTCGGTGACGAGGAGGTCGTCTTCGAGGCGGACGCCGATGCCGCGCAGTTCGGGCGGGACCGTGAGGTCGTTGGCGTGGAAGTAGAGGCCGGGTTCGACGGTCATGACGACGCCGGGTTCGAGGTCGGCGCCCATGTACTCCTCGTACTCGGCGTGGCCGCAGTCGTGGGTGTCGAGGCCGAGGTGGTGGCCGATGCCGCAGGCGAGGTAGCGGCGGTGCTGCTGGCCGCGCGGGGAGAGGGCCTCGTCGACGGAGACGGGGAGGAGGCCCCAGTCGTGGAGGCCTTGGGCGACGACCTCCATGGCGGCGAAGTGGAAGTCGAGGTATTTCGTGCCGGGCCGGACTTGGGCCATGCCGGCGCGGTGGGCCCGTTCGACGAGGTCGTGGACCGTGCGCTGCTGCGGGCTGAAGGTGCCGCTCGCGGGGAGGGTGCGGGTGACGTCGGCGGTGTAGAGGCTCTTGGCCTCGACGCCCATGTCGAGCAGGAGTGCGGCGTCGGGGAGGACGGGGCCGTCGCAGCGGACCCAGTGGAGGACGGGCGCGTGGGGGCCGGAGCCGACGATGGTGGTGTAGCCGGTGCCGTTGCCGTGGGTGCGGGCGTGGCGGTCGAAGGTCCCTTGGAGCCAGCGCTCGCCGAGGCCTTCGCCGATGGCGCGCGGGATCTCGCGGGCGACGGCGGCGAAGCCCTCAGTGGTGGCGTCGACGGCGAGGCGCATCTGCTCGATCTCCCAGGCGTCCTTGACCATGCGGAGGACCGAGAGGTGGCGGTCGAGGAGCGCGGAGGGCACGAGGTCGTGCGCGGCGGCGAGGGCCGGGTCCGCGGACTGGATCGTGAGGGCGCCCTTGAGGGCCTGGTCGCCGAGGCGGTCGAGAGGCGCGACGTCGATCTGGAGGGCGTCGGCCCATTCGGGGAGGCCCGGTGAGGCGCCGACCCAGAGTTCGCCGTGGTTCGCGTCGCCGAAGAAGCCGGTCTCGCCGGGGCGGAACGGCGGCGGGAGGTGGAGGCGGGCGTCGTGGCCGCCGGGGCGGGGGGTCATGACGAGGACGGCGTCCTCGGCCTGGCAGCCGGTGAGCCACACGAAGTCGCTGTCGGGCCGGAAGAGGTACGTGTTGTCGTCGTTGCGGGTGGGCGCGGAGCCGGAGGCGACGACGACGGTGGCGCCGGGCAGCCGCTCGCTGAGGCGGCGGCGGTGGTCGGCGGCGGCCTGCGCGGCGCCTGGGACCGGGTTCGCGGGGACGGGTTCGCCGCTCCAGCCGGTGGCGATGAAGTCGGTGAACCCCTTGATGTCCTTGATCCTGGGGTAGCGGGTGCCCGCGTAGGGCGGCCTGGCGTCGGTCATCGCCGTTCTCCTCCTCGGTCGCGCACCAGTTCGCGGAGGCGGGCGAAGACCCGCTCGGCGCCGATGCCGTCGTGCTCGTATTCGTTGGTGACCCACGCCTGGGCGCCGCCGAGCCCGCGCAGGGTGTCGAGTTGCAGTCCGGAGTCGACGAACATGTCGTCGAAGTAGACGGCGGCGGCGAGCGGGACCTCGTTGGCGGCCAGGCGTTCGGGGTCGAGGATCGGGCTCCATTCCTCGCGGGCGGCGAGGGCGTGGACGGCCGGGGCGAAGCCGCGCAGGAGTCTGACCTCTTCGAACATCCAGGGGAAGGCCATCTCGCCGGTGAACGGGAGCGGGCGGACCGCCTCGCCGAACTCCGGGCGGCGGTCGCGCTCGCGCTGGGCGGCCCAGGCGGTGGGGCCGTTGGGGCCGTCGCCGTAGATGGACTCCTGGAGGGTCCAGAAGAGCGGGTTGGCGGCGGAGGAGGTGCGGGCGAGGGCGCCGGCGAGGAAGCCCTCGGAGAGGCGGTCGCCCCTGATGAAGGCGTCCTCGACGAGCCAGTGCATGCGTTCGAAGCCGGGTTTCATGCCGAAGTCGATGCCGAGGGACTGGAAGCGGCGCACCGTGAGCACGTCCCCGTCGGGGAGCAGGACCGGTTCGGCCGCGAGGCGGTCGGCGATCGCGGCGACCGCTTGGACGTCCTGCGGGTAGCGGCGGTAGTACTCGGCGGTCTTGGACGCGACGCGGTCGAAGGTGCGGCGGTAGACCTCCTCGGCGCTCATCGGATTGCCGGGGATGCCGCCGCACACGTACGCGGCGGCCAGCGCCTCGGGGGCGTGGGAGAGGTAGGCGAGGGTGAGCCAGCCGCCGTAGCTCTGCGCGAGCGTCGCCCACTTCCGTCCGTTGTAGACGGTGGTGCGGACGTGCTCGAGGTCGCGCACTATCGAGTCGGCGCGGAAGTGCGCGAGGTGGTCGGCGCCCGCCTCGGCGTCCATTGCGGCGAGGATCTCGGCGTCGAGCGGGGTGCTGCGGCCGGTGCCGCGCTGGTCGACCAGGACGATCCGGTAGTGCTTGAGCGCCTCCTTGATCCAGCCGCCGGGCTCGAGCGGGCGCGGGTTCGCGCCGCCGGGTCCGCCCTGGAGGTAGGTGAGGAGCGGGAGGTCGTCGCCGCGCTTGTCGGGGTCGGCGAGTTCGCGCACGAAGACCTCGATCGCACCGGCTTCGGGATGCCGCCAGTCGAGCGGGACTGGGACGTGCCGCTCGCGCGTCCAGATGCCGGGCAGCGCGTACTCCGCCTTGGGGTCCTTCACAGTTCGGCTTCCTCTCGTTCGCGGCGGGCCTGCTCGTTCCGCCTCCGGGCAGCGTCCCATTCCGGTCTGATGCGCGGGACGGCGGCGAGGAGTTTGCGCGTGTACGGGTCCTGCGGCGAGCCGAACACGGTGTCGCGGTCGCCGGTCTCGACGATGCGCCCGCCGTTCATCACGGCCACGCGGGTGGCGATCTGGCGGACCACGGCGAGGTCGTGGGCGATGAACAGGTAGCTGAACCCCTCTTCGTCCTGGAGGCGGCGCAGCAGGTTGATGACCTGCGCCTGCACGGACACGTCGAGGGCCGAGACCGCTTCGTCCGCGATGATGAGCTTGGGCGAGACGGCGAGCGCGCGGGCGATCCCGATGCGCTGCGCCTGCCCGCCCGAGAACTGGGCGGGGTAGCGCGCGGCGTGGTCGGGGTTGAGGCCGACGCGCTCCAGGAGCGCGGCGGCGAAGGCCCGGGCGCCGCCGGGGATCGGGCGGCGCTGGTAGGCGAGCGGGGCGGTGACGATCCGCTCGACGGTGTGCTTCGGGTTCAGCGACGAGTACGGGTCCTGGAACACCATCTGCACTTCGCTGCGGAACGCGTGCAAAGCCTTTCCGGTGAGCGCGTGGACCTCCCGGCCGTCGAACTCGATCGTGCCGCTCGTGGCGTCGATGAGCCGCGCGATCAGGCGGGCGGTGGTGGACTTGCCGGAGCCCGACTCGCCCACGAGCGCGAGGGTCTCGCCCTTGCGCACTTCGAGCGAGACGTCGTCCACGGCGCGGAACCGGCCCGCGCGGCCGAGGAGGCCGCCGCCGGAGACGGTGAACTCCTTGACGAGGTTCTCGGCGCGCAGCAGGGGCGCGGGTTCGGGCGGCCCGGGCTGGCGCGGAATGCTGTCGCCGGCGGTCATCGGCCCTCCTCGGTGTGCATGGTGCGTAGCAGCCCGATCTCGTCGTCGATGCGGGGCACCGCGTCGAGGAGCATGCGCGTGTAGGGCGCCTGCGGGTCGGTGAAGATCCGCTCGGCCGGGCCCTGCTCGACGAGGTCGCCGTCGCGCATGACGACGATGTGGTCGGTGACCTCGCTGACGACCGCGAGGTCGTGGGTGATGAGGACGAGCCCGGCCCCGGTGTCGGCCCGGATCTCGGCCAGGAGGTCGAGGATCTGGGCCTGCACCGTCACGTCGAGGGCCGTGGTGGGCTCGTCGGCGATGATGAGCTCGGGCTCCATGCTGAGGGTCATGGCGATCATGACGCGCTGGCGCATGCCGCCGGAGAACTGGTGCGGGTAGTGGTCGACCCGCCTGGCGGCGTCGCCGATGTGGACGCGTTCCATCGCCTCGATGGCGACGGCGCGGGCCTGGCGGCGGGTCACGCCGGTGCGGTGCGACCGGTACGCCTCCATGATCTGGGTGCCCACCGTGTAGTACGGGTTGAGGGACGAGAGCGGGTCCTGGAAGATCATCGCGATCCGGTCGCCCCGGTAGGAACGCATCGCGCGCTCGGGCAGGGCGGTCAGCTCGGTGCCGTCGAACGCGATGGAGCCGGTGCGTTCGGCGCCCTTGGGCAGCAGGCCCATGATCGCGAGGCTCGTCATGGACTTGCCGGAGCCGGACTCGCCGACGATGCCGAGCGCGCCGCCGCGCGCCAGGTCGAAGTCGAGCGAGTTCACGACCGTGTTGGGGCCGTTGGCATTCGGGAAGCCGACGGTGAGCCCCCGTACCTGCAGCAGCGTGTCCGTCATGCCGAGCTCCCCACTCGCACTCGCGGGTCGATGGCCGTGTACAGGAGGTCGACCACCATGTTGCCGACGACGACCAGGAAGGCCGCGAGCAGGGTGACGCCCATGATGACCGGCTGGTCGTTCTTCGTGATCGAGTCGGCGGCCATCTTGCCGATGCCGTTGAGCCCGAACACGGTCTCGGTGATGAGGGCCCCGCCGAGGAGCCCGGCGAAGTCCATGCCGAAGATCGTGACGATCGGCGTGAGCGCCGGCCGCAGCGCGTGCCGCCGCCACACCAGGCCGGGGCTGAGCCCTTTGGCACGGGCGGTGCGCACGTAGTTCTCCTGCAGGGTCTCGATCACGTTCGCGCGGGTGAGTCTGGTGTAGACGGCCGCCATGCCCACGGCGAGCACGATCCAGGGCATGAGGAAGTTCTGGAACCACCGCACCGGGTCGTCCGAGAACGCCACCGCCTGCGGGAACGGCAGCCACCCGAGGGTGACCACGAGCAGGAACTGGAGCGAGAGCGCCAGCACGTAGTTCGGGATGGACATGCCCGTGAGGGTCAGCCCGGCGATGAAGCGGTCCGCGAACCTCCCTTCGCGCACGGCGCTGAGCAGGCCTCCGGCGACACCGGCGAGCAGCCAGAGCACGGCGGCCCCGACGGCGACGGTGGCGGAGACGGGGAGCCGCTGCACGATCATGTCCGTCACGGCCTGGCTCGACTGGAACGAGTAGCCGAGGCACGGTGCGGCGCAGTCGATCGCGTTCGGACCCGTGCCGTAGGTGCGGCCGGCGAAGAGGCCGGTGAGGAACGTCCAGAACTGGGTCCAGAACGGCTGGTCGATGCCGAGGTTGGCGCGGATCTGGTCGATCGCCTCGGGCGTGCAGTTCTTGCCGCAGATCTGCACCGCCGGGTCGGGCGAGAGGACGAAGAAGATCACGAAGGTGAACAGGCACACCAGGAACAGCACGACGAGCATGCCGAGGAGCCGGTTGGCGACGAAGCGGATCATGCGGCCCCCTCCCCTAGGAGTCTGCGGATGCGGTCGCCGAGCACGGTGAACGAGAGCACGAGGAGGAACAGGAAGGCCCCCGGGATGAGGAAGTAGGCGGGATCGACGGCGTACCAGGGCACCGAGCTCGCGATCATCTGGCCCCACGAGGGCGTCGGCGGGACGACCCCGACGCCGAGGAACGACAGCCCCGCCTCGGTGCCCACGTAGCCGGGCACGGCGAGGGTGGTCATGACGATGATCGTGGAGGCGAGGTTCGGCAGGATCTCCTTGAAGATGATCTGCGCGCTCGTGGCGCCCGAGGCCTTCGCGGCCTCCACGAACTCCCGCTCCTTGAGCGACATGGTCTGCCCGCGCACGATGCGCGCGAGGTACGGCCAGCCGAAGAACGAGATCACCAGCACCAGCAGGAACTGGCGGTTCTCGGCGGGCAGCGCCGAGAGGACGGCGATCATGAAGATGAGCGCCGGGAACGCCATGAGGAACTCCATGACGCGGGAGACGACCATGTCGACCCGCCCGCCGAAGTACCCGGCGACGAGCCCGAAGACCACGCCGAGGAACGTCGTGAGCAGGGTCGCCGAGATCGCGATGAGCATCGAGACCCTGGCGCCGTAGACGATCCGGGCGAAGATGTCGCGCCCGTTGCCCGGCTCGACCCCGAACCAGTGGTCGGCGCCCATGCCGCCCGCCGCCCCGAGCGGGATGCCGCCCAGGTTCGGGTCGACCGCGTCCTGGTCGAACTCCAGGGGGCCGTAGCCGCTGATCTTCACCAGCAGCGGGGCCGCGACCGCCATCAGGATGATCAGGACGATGTAGACGCCGCAGGCAACGGCCGCGCGGTCGCGGAGGAAGGCGCGGGAGACGCCCCGCCACTCGGTCGCGGGCCGGTCCGGCGCGCCCCGCCCGGCGGGCGGCGAGGCCGGTGCGCCAGGCACCGTCCCGCCGCCCGCCGCGCCTTCGACTTCGAGCTCGGTCGGAGTAAAGGACATCGGTGATCAGCCCGCCGACGGATCGCTCAGGCCGATGATCGTCAGGTCGGTCATGCTCGTGTTCGGGATGTACCCGGCGATGTTCTCGCCCGGCAGGAACACGCTCGGCTCCTGCAGCAGCGGCACCAGCGGGGCCAGCGCCATGACCTCCTCGTCGAACTCGCCCCACTCGACGTTCGCGGCGTCGAGGTCGGTCATCGCGCGGATCTCGTCGATGCGGGCGTTGATGCCCGGGTCGTTGATCTGCGCGATGTTGGTGTTGCCCTTCTCGGTGATGACGCGGCCGTCGACCAGCGGCGGGACCATGGTGCTGGAGCTGGAGGCCCAGTCGGGGCACCAGCCGGTGATCGCGGCGTCGTGCATCTGCGAGGGCGTGCCGATGGTCTCGTAGAAGGTGGAGGTGTCGATGACGTTGAGCTGCACGTCCACATTGATCTTCGCGAGGGCCTGCTGGATGGACTCGGCCTGCGCCTGCATGATCGGGTTGGAGCGGATGTCGAGGGTGAACGAGAAGCCGTCGCCGAGGCCGACCGACTCGAGCAGCTCCTGGGCCTTCGCCGGGTCGCCGCTGTCGCCTTCGCTCGGGTAGAGGTCGAAGTCCTTGTGACCGTTCACCGCGTTGGGGATGATCGTGGTGGCCGGGAGGGCGAGCTGGTTGCCGCCTGAGGCCGTCTGGAGCGAAGTGCGGTCGACGGCGTAGTTCATCGCCTGGCGCACCTCGACCTTGTCGAACGGGGCCTGGGTGGTGTCCATGCCCATGTAGGTGACGCAGTAGGCCTCGGCGCTGATCGCGCGCTCCTGGAGTTCCGGGGACTGGATGCGCGCCAGGGTGGCCGGCTGGATCTTGCCAGCGATGGCGTTCACGTCGGTGCCCTGGCCGGCGAGGAGGCGCTCGTCGATGGTGGCGCCTTCGAGGCCGATCTCGAACTCCCACGCGTCCGGGTAGGCCTTGCGCACCTCGTCGGTGGCCGCGTCCCAGTGCTCGTTGCGCACCAGCTTGATGGAGCTGCCGGGGGTGTACGAGTCGAGCGTGTAAGGGCCGGAGGCGATGACGTCCTTGATGAACTCGTCGCCCGCGCCGGTGCCGACGGGGAAGGGCACGGCGTTCACCTGGGAGACGACGTTGTCGAACTCGGGGAACGGGGCCTTGAGGTGGAAGACGATGGTCTGCGCGTCGGGCGTCTCGATGCCCGGGTGGTCGCCGGTCTGGTAGGGCCCCTTGTAGTCCGCGGGGGCCTCGACCGTGTTCTTGAGCCAGGGCGAGCCGATGCCGATCTCGGGGTCCCAGGCGCGGGAGATGCCGAACTCGAGCTCGGTGGAGGTGATGGGGTCGCCGTTGTCGAACTTCAGGCCCTCTTTGAGGGTGTAGGTCCAGGTGAGTCCGTCTGGCGAGGGCGTGCCGAGGCCTTCGGCCATGTCGGGGACGACGGCGTTCGGGTCTTCGGCGTCGCCGGCGGCCTGCATGGTGAGGCCGCGGTAGATGAGGCGGTAGAAGGCGTTGACGCCGCCGTCCCAGCCCCGCGCCGGGTCGAGGTAGGAGAAGTCGGCGTTCTGGAGCATGTGGACGGTGCCGCCGGTCTGGGGCGTGCCGCCCGAGCCGTCGCCTCCGGCGGCTTCCTGGCCGCCTCCGGAACAGGCGGTGAGCAGCAGCGCCGCGGCTGCGAGCGCCGCCGCCGCGCGGGTCGCTTTTCTGATCATGGGGGATTTCCTATCGCTAGTTCGCGTCCGTGGGCCGCATCAGCGGGTGGGGGTGCGCGTCGTTGGAACCCTCTGACCGAAGGCCTCGGGGCCTCGGATTCGCAGTAACATATCACATATCACATACCATTGGAATGGAGTGGGATTCCGATTTCCTAAACCCGGTTAAGCCCTGTACCGTGCCCTTCGACATGCCGAAACGAGCCGCGGCGCCACAGATCCGAGCGCCGCAAGCCCTATCCGCACACTCGAAGGAACATCGTGAACAACGGAACCTGGACCCTCCTGCGCCGCGACGGCGTGGCCCTCATCCTCGCCGCGCCCGAGTCTGGCCTGCCCGCCGTGCTCCACTGGGGCGCCGACCTCGGCCCCCTCGAAGCCGCGGACCTCGACGGGCTCGACCGCACGACCGGCCGCCAGACCGCGCCCGCGACCCTCGACGCCGCCTGGCGGCTCTCGCTGGCGCCGCAGGAGTCCGAGGGCTGGCCGGGCCGCCCGGCACTGCTCGCCACGCGCGACGGCCTGCCGCTCTTCCCGCGCTGGGAGGCCACGCTGGAGCAGCAGGGCGAAGCCGCAGTGGAGGTCACGGCCGTTGACGCCGCGGCCGGGCTGACGCTGCGGACCCGCCTGGAGATCGGCGCGGGCGGGCTCGTCCTGGTCGACCACGAGCTGCAGAACGACGGTGACGGGACGGTGGACGTGGCCTGGCTGGAGGCGACGCTGCCCGTCCCCAAGACCGCCGACCACCTCACCTCCTTCACCGGCCGCTGGGCGCGCGAGAAGGTCCCGGCGACCAGTGCGATCCCGCGCGGCTCCACCGTGCGCGAGTCGCGGCGCGGGCGCGGCGGGCACGACTCCCCGTGGGTCACCTTGGCCTCCAACGGGACCCCGCGCAACCGCACCGGCGAGGTCTGGGCCGTGCACCTCGGCTGGAGCGCCGACGTGCGCCACCGCACCGACCGCCCCACCGACCACGTGACGCTCATCGGCGCCGGAGAACTGCTGCGCCCCAGCGAGATCCGCCTCGAGAAAGGCCAGTCGTACCGCGCGCCGACCGCGTACTTCTCGTGGTCCGGCACCGGTCTCGACGGTATCGCGGACCGCTTCCACACTTGGATGCGCGCCCGCCCGCAGCACCCGCAGACCGCGCGGCCGCTCGTGCTCAACGTCTGGGAAGCCGTGTACTTCGACCACGACCCCGTTCGCCTGAAAGCGCTGGCGCGCAAGGCCGCCTCCGTCGGCGTCGAGCGGTTCGTGCTCGACGACGGCTGGTTCCTCGCCCGCCGCCACGACCGGGCCGGTCTCGGCGACTGGGAGGTCGACCCCGCGGTCTGGCCCGAGGGCCTCGAACCGCTCGCCGAGCTCGTGCGGTCGCTCGGCATGCAGTTCGGGCTGTGGTTCGAGCCCGAGATGGTCAACCTCGATTCCAACCTCGCGCGCGCCCACCCGGACTGGCTGCTCGCCAACCCGGCGTCGGTGCCCGCGCCGGAAGGGATATCGTTCCGCACCCAGTACGTGCTCGACCTCGCGAACCCTGAAGCGTTCGAGCACCTCCGCTCGCAGATGTCGACCCTCGTCGAGCGCCTCGGCATCGCCTTCATCAAGTGGGACCACAACCGCGACCTCGTCGAGGCGGTCCACGAGGGGCTTCCGGGCACGCACGTGCAGACCCTCGCGGCCTACCGGCTCATCGACCGGCTCAAGGCCGACCACCCCGGCCTGGAGATCGAGTCCTGCTCCTCCGGCGGCGCCCGCACCGACCTGGGCATCCTCGCCCGCACCGAGCGGGTGTGGGCCTCCGACTCGAACGACCCGGTCGAGCGCCAGGACATCCAGCGCTGGACCGAGCTCGTGCTGCCGCCCGAGATGATCGGCGCGCACGTGGGCCCCTCCCCCGCCCACTCCTCCGGGCGGGCCACCGCCCTCGCCTACCGGATCGCGACCTCGCTGCAGGGCTCGGCCGGCTTCGAATGGGACATCCTGACCTGCACCGAGGCGGAGACCGAGCAGATCACGGCGTTCGGGTCGCTCTACAAGGAACTGCGCGGGCTGCTGCACACCGGCTCCGTGGTGCACCCGGACGTCGTGGACCCGGCGCTGCGAGTGCGCGGCGTCGTCGCGGCCGACCGCTCCGAGGCGGTCTTCACCGTCGCCACGGTCGCCGCGATCGAGGACGCGCTGCCCGAGCGGATCCGGCTCGACGGCCTCGACCCCGAGCGCCGCTACACGCTGCGCGTGCGGGACGAGATCGGCGCGTCGCAGCACGGCTGGACGACCCCGCCGTGGCTCGGCAAGGACCCGGTCACCGTCTCCGGCCGCGTGCTCACCGAGATCGGCCTCCAGCTGCCGGGCCTGTGGCCGGTGCAGGCGATCATGGTGCACCTGACCGCCGAGTGACCTAGGGGGTGTTGACGAACCCCTGACGGTCGCTGTCCGGCCCATTGGCCCGCTCGCTGCGTTGTCGGCCCTCCGAATACAACACCGGTATTCGGAGGGCCTTCCGCAGTTTCGGCGACGCTTGCGAGCCGTCAATCGGTGGAGCGAGCAAACCAATGGACTCGGACATCGCCTCGCCGGGGGTTCGTCAACACCCCCTAGCGGCGCAACACGACCCATGCGGGGTCGCCCGTCTCGGCGGGCGGCCCCGCTCGGCGTTCGGGAACCGTTCGACCCACGGGTTGTAGATCGGTCTACACGACGTGTAGATTCCTCGTCATCGTGCAACGGGGAGGTCGCCATGGCGCCAGCGCGGGCCGGCTCGGCCACCATCGAGGACGTCGCGCGCGCAGCGGGCGTCTCGCGCGCCGCGGTCTCCAAGGTCATCCGCGACGCCTACGGGGTGAGCCCGGCGATGCGCGAACGGGTGACGGCCGCGATCGAGCAGCTCGGCTACCGCCCCCGCGTTTCGGCGAGGGGCATGCGCGGCAAGACGTTCACGCTCGGCATCGAGATCCCCGAGCTGTCGAACCCGTTCTTCCCGCTGCTGCTCGCCGGGGCGACCGCGGCGCTCTCCGGCTCGCCCTACCAGCTCGTCATCGCCCCGGCCGACCCCGCCCACCACGAGGGCTACCGGGCGATCCAGGCGCTCGTGGACCGGCAGGTCGACGGGGTCATCGCGGTCTCGCCGCTGGTGGACCCGGCCTGGCTGGGCGAGCTCTCGGCCACCGTGCCGGTGGTGATGCTCGGCCGCCATGACCGCGCGGAGGGGTACGACACCGTGGTGAGCGACGACGAGGCCGGCGCCCTCCTGGTGATGCGGCACCTCCTCGAGCTGGGGCACCGCGACATCGCCCACCTCACCGGGGAGTCGGCCGACCCCGATCCCGGCTCCGGGATTCCGCAGGCGATCCGGTTGCGGGCCTATCGATCTGCGATGCGGGAGGCCGGGTTCGGCGACCGGGTCAGCATCGCGAGCACCCCTGCCGTGACCGCCAACGCGCATCGGGCCGCGCTCCAGTTGCTCCGCGGCGCTGAGCGGCCGACGGCGATCTTCGCCTGCCACGACGAACCGGCACTCGGCGTGCTGCGGGCCGTCGCCGATGCGGGGCTCACCGCCGACGACGTCTCGGTCGCCGGCTACGACGGCATCGCGATCGCCGGGCACCCGGGCATCGCGCTCACCACGGTGGCCCAGGACGGCGAGCGGATGGGCCGGCTCGCCGTGGAACTGCTCCTCGAACGCATCGCCGGGCGCACCGAACCGCGGCGCGAAGTGGTCGCGCCCGAACTCGTCGTCCGCTCCAGCACCCGGCCGCCGCGCGGCCGCTGACCACCGCGCGGGTCCCGCCGCGCTCCGACCCTCCTCATTGAATCGTTCAAACCCTCTGGTACCCAACAGGAAGCACCGCATGAACCCTCCCCACCCATCAGTCCACGGCCTCCGCGCCGAGTACCGCACCGACGCCCCGTTCGTCGGCACGAGCCGACCGCGCCTGTCCTGGAAGACCGCGACGACCGCCACGAATTGGACGCAGGCGAGCGCCGAGATCGAATGGCGGCGAGGCGACACCACCGAGACGGCCCGCGTTGAGGACGCCGAGTCGGTGTTCGTCGCCTGGCCGTTCGCGCCGCTGCGCGCCCGCGAACGCGGGGCCCTGCGCGTGCGGGTCCGCGGCGCCGACGGCGCCGCCTCGGACTGGAGCGCGCCGCTGGAGATCCGCGCCGGGTTCCTCGCCGAAGGCGAATGGCGGGCCCGGTTCGTCTCGGCGCCCGGAGCCGGACCCGCTCAGCCCGTGCTGCTGCGCCGCGAGTTCGCAGTGCGCGAAGAACTCCGGGCGGCCACCTTGTACAGCACCGCGCGCGGACTGTTCCAGGTCGAGATCGGCGGCACCGCGGTCGACGACGAGCGGTTCAAGCCCGGGTGGACGGCGTACCGGCAGCGGCTCGTGCACGAGACCGACGACGTCACCGCGCTGCTCGCACCGGGCCCGAACGCGATCGGGGCGGTGCTCGCGGGCGGCTGGTACACCGAGCGGTTCGGCTTCCACGGCGACGCCGAGCCGTTCTACGGCACGCACCCCGCCTTCGCGGCGCAGCTCGTGCTCGAATACGAGGACGGCGCAACGGAACTGGTCGCCACCGGCGACGACGGATGGCGGGCGACCACTGAAGGGCCGCTGACCGCGAGCGGGATCTACGCGGGCGAGTCGTACGACGCGCGGCGAGCGATGCCCGGCTGGTCCTCCCCCGGCTTCGACGACGGGACCTGGTTGGACGCCGAGACGGACACCGCAGCGGCGATCGTGCCCGTGCCGCGCACCGCGCCGCCCGTGCGGGCCACCCAGGAGCTCCCGGTCGCCGAGGTCATCACCACCCCCAGTGGACGGACCGTGCTCGACTTCGGGCAGAACCTCGTGGGGCACCTGCGCCTGCGCGTCTCCGGCCGCGCGGGCGACACCGTCGTGCTCCGCCACGCCGAGGTCCTCGAGCACGGCGAGCTCGGCGTGCGCCCGCTGCGCCACGCCGCCGCCACCGACCGGTACACGTTGGCGGGCAACGCGATCGAGACCTGGGAGCCCGTGTTCACCTTCCACGGGTTCCGGTACGCCGAGGTCGACAACTGGCCCGGGACGTTCGACCCGGCCGACGTCACGGCAGTCGTCGTGCACTCCGACATGGACCGCACCGGCTGGTTCGAGTCCTCGCACGAGCAGCTGAACCGGCTGCACGAGAACGTGGTCTGGGGCATGCGCGGCAACTTCCTGTCGATCCCCACCGACTGCCCGCAGCGCGACGAGCGCCTCGGCTGGACCGGCGACATCCAGGTCTTCGCGCCCACCGCGTCCTACCTGTTCGACGCGGACGGGTTCCTCGCCTCGTGGCTGGAGGACCTCGCGCTCGAGCAGGAGGCGAACGGCGGGGTCACGTTCATCGTGCCGAACGTGCTCGAGTGGGCGAAGACCCCGGCCGCGGCCTGGGCCGACGCCGCCACGGTCGTGCCCACCGTCCTCTTCGAGCGGTACGGCGACCGGGCCGTGCTGCAGCGGCAGTACCCGAGCATGCGGGGCTGGGTGGACCAGGTAGCGGCGCTCGCGGGCGAGCGGCGGCTCTGGGAGGGCGACTTCCAGTTCGGCGACTGGCTCGACCCGAACGCCCCGCCGCACGACCCGTTCCAGGCCCGGACCGAACACGACCTCGTCGCCAGCGCCTACCTGTTCCGCTCCTCCCGCCTGGTCGCCGAGGCGGCGCGGCTGCTCGGCCTGGACGGGGACGCCGCGCGGTACGAGGCGTACGCGCGGGAGGTGCGGGCGGCGTGGCTGCGGGAGTACGTGACGCCGGCGGGCCGGATCGTCTCGGACACGCAGACGGCGTACGCGCTGGCGATCATGTTCGGGCTGTCCGCGGACCCTGAGCTGATCGGGCGGTTCGGGGCGCGGTTGGCGGCGCTGGTGGAGCGGGCGGGCCACCGGATCGGGACCGGGTTCGTGGGGACGCCGCTCATCCAGGACGCGCTGGTGCGCACGGGTCACGCGGACACGGCGGAGGCGCTGCTCATGCAGACGGGGGTGCCGTCGTGGCTGTACCCGGTGACGATGGGCGCGACGACCGTGTGGGAGCGCTGGGACTCCATGCTGGAGGACGGCACGATCAATCCGGGCGAGATGACCTCGTTCAACCACTACGCGTTCGGGGCGATCGCGGACTGGCTGCACCGGACGGCGGCGGGGCTGGCACCGCTGGAGCCCGGGTACCGGCGGCTGCTGGTCGCGCCGGTGCCGCTCGCGGGGCTGGACTGGGCGGCGGCGGCGCATGAGACGCCGTACGGCCGGGCGGCGGTGCGGTGGGAGGCGGCCGACGGCGGCCTGGTCGTGCGGGCCACGGTGCCGCCCAACACGAGTGCGCGGGTGGTGCTGCCGGATCGGGCGCCGGAGGAGGTCGGTTCGGGCGAGCACGCCTGGACGATCGCGGACCCGCGTGCGGGGGCCGTGTAGGGCTCGGGGCCTCGGGCCGCGCACTCGGTTCGAGACCCCGTCGTTCGGGCCTCGCGGTGTTAAGGTGAGCGCGCCGCGCGTTCCCCTCCTCTCCCCTGGAGCCCTCGATGGCGAATCGGCCCTCGGTCAGCCTCGTCATGGCGACCTGCGACAAGCGCGAGTACCTCGCGCTGACGCTTGAATCGCTGCTCGCGCAGACCGAGTCGCGGTTCGAGGTGGTGCTGTGCGACGACGGGACGCGGGGCGGTGTCGCGGACGTGGTGGCGCCCTTCAAGGACCGGCTCGAGCTGCAGCTGGTGGTGCAGGAGAACCGGGGCCGGGCGGCGGCGCGGAACGCGGCGCTCGAACGGGTGCGAGGCGACCTGGTGGTCTTCATCGACGACGACCGGTTGGCCGCGCCCGGTTTCGTGGCCGCGCACGCGGACGCCGCGGACGGCGGCGGGGTGATCGGCTGGAAGCGCCGGGCGCTCACGTGGTGGCGGCCGGGGATGTTGCCGATCGGCGAAGCGGACCTGGTGCGGCTGGCGTTCCGGCTGGGCGGCACCGCGCGGCTGCGTGAGCCGCTGCGGCTGCTGGAGCCGGGCGAGCTGACCGCGGACGCGGAGGGCGCGCTGGCCCGCGTCGACCTGGGCGAGGAGCGGGACAACTACCGGCAGGTCGTGGACGCGTTCGGGCCGGGCCTGGAGGGCTTCCGGTTCGGCTGGGGCCTGGCCACGACCGCGAACCTCTCGGTGCCGCGCGAGGCTTTGGATGAGGCCGGCGGCTTCGACGAGGCGTTCACGGGGTGGGGCATGGAGGACACGGATCTGAGCTACCGGCTGGCCCGGGCGGGCCTGCGGTTCTCGGTGGACGCGGCGGCGGTGAACTACCACCAGGTGCACCCGCTGGCCGATCCCGATCCGGTGGCCGCCGGGCGGATCATGAAGGCGCAGTTGACGCGGAACCTCGCGCATTTCTGCGGGCGGCACCGGTCGATCGAGGCGCACCTGTTCCGGGGGTACTGGGCGAACGCGATGACCTTGATCGAGGCGGACGCGCTGCTCAAGCGGGCCGAGGTCGATCCGATGCTGCGTCAGCGGCTGGAAACTTTTTATATGTCCCGGTAAACCGACAGCGGTCGGGAAGACCGTTGCGGTCAGTCCCGGCATCGGCTACGGTCGATCGGCGAGGTATGCAAACGATTCGACAAGCGGTGTCAGAGCACCGGTGAAGGAACCACATGAGCGAGCGAAAAGCCCTGGTCGTCCGAGGCGGATGGGAGGGGCACGCACCGGTCGAGGCGACTGAACTGTTTCTGCCTTTCCTGCGGGAGAACGGGTTCGAGGTCCGCGTCGAGGAGTCCCCCGAGGTGTACGCGGACGCCGACGCCCTCGCCGCGACCGACCTCATCGTCCAGAGCGTGACGATGTCCGAGATCAGCCACGACCAGCTGAAGGGCCTCCGCGCCGCCGTCGCGGCGGGCACCGGCATGGCGGGCTGGCACGGCGGCATCGCCGACTCCTACCGCAACTCCTCGGACTACCTGCAGCTCATCGGCGGCCAGTTCGCGACCCACCCCTCCAAGGAGCCGGGCGCGTGCAAGGGGAGCCAGGAGGACAACTACCTGCCCCACACGGTCGAGCTCACCGACCTCGGCCGCGAGCACCCGATCACGGCGGGCCTCGCGGACTTCGAGCTCGACACCGAGCAGTACTGGGTGCTCCACGACGACCTCATCGACGTCCTCGCCACGACCACGCACCCCGTGCGGCCGTGGCACCCGTGGCACCGGCCGATCACCTCCCCGGCCGTGTGGACCCGCCAGTGGGGCGAGGGCCGCATCATGGTCGCCACCCCCGGCCACAGCGTCGACATCCTCAAGGACGCCAACGTCCGCACCATCATCGAAAGGGGCATGCTGTGGGCGACCCGCACGGCGTAGGCATCATCGGCCTCGGAGCCATCTCCGGCCAGTACCTCAACACCTTCGCGGCCTGCCCGGGCATCCGCATCGCGGCCGTCGCGGACCTCAACGCCGCGCGCGCCGCCGAGGTCGCCGAGGCGACCGGGGCCGCCGCGCTCAGCGTCGACGAGCTCGTCGCGCACCCCGAAGTGGACACCGTCCTCAACCTCACGATCCCCGCCGCCCACGCGGACATCGCCCTCAAGGCCATCGCCGCCGGGAAGCACGTGTACGGCGAGAAGCCGCTCGCCGCCGCGTTCGCGGACGCCCAGCGCGTGGTCGCGGCCGGCGAGGCCGCGGGCGTGCGGGTCGGCTGCGCGCCGGACACGGTGCTCGGCACCGGCGTCCAGACCGCGCGGGACGCGATCGACAAGGGCGAGATCGGGGTCCCGACGTTCGCGACCGCCACGATGATCGCGCGCGGCCACGAGGTCTGGCACCCGAACCCGGACTTCTACTACACCGAGGGCGGCGGGCCGCTGCTCGACATGGGGCCGTACTACGTGACCTCGCTCGTGCACCTGCTCGGCCCGGTCGTCTCGGTCACCGGCGCCTCCAGCCGCTCGCGCGACCAGCGCGTGATCGGCTCCGGTGCCCGTGCGGGCGAACAGGTCCCGGTCTCGATCGACACCCACGTCACCGGCATCCTGCACCACGCCGGCGGCGCGCTGAGCACCCTCGTGATGAGCTTCGACGGGTACGCCACCTCGGCTCCGAACATCGAGGTCCACGGCACGGAGGGCACTGTCACCGTGCCCGACCCGAACCACTTCTCGGGCGACGTGACGCTGGACCGCCACGACCGCGAGCGCGGCGTCATCGCGCCCAGCGCCGGATTCGCCGAGTCGGGCCGGGGCGTCGGCCTCATCGACATGGCCCGCGCGCAGGCGGACCGGGCCCCGCGGGCCGACGGGGCGATGGCGCTCCACGTGCTCGAGGTGATGACCGGGCTGCTGCGCTCGGCGGAGACCGGTGCGCGCCTTGACATGCAGACCACGGTCGAGCGCCCGGCGCTGGTGCCGTTCACGGCTCACGCGGACTGGACCGTCGCATAAGATATTCAAATTGATCAATCCGACAATCTTCACATTACCGCGGAGTAACGGTAGTCTCCCTACTACGATCCGTCGACAGCGATGTTTCCGAACAGGAGACTGCCATGTCCACTCCCCGGAACAGGATCACCGCTGCGCTGGCCGCAGCGGTGATCACTGCCCTCTCACTCTCCACAATGGCCTCATCGGCCCAGGCGGCGGCGCGGCCCGATCCCGTGCCCCTCCCCGACCACCTCGAAGCCCTCCGCGCCGCCGAAGCGACCGAACTGTACGGCAGCCCCGGCATCCGCCCCCTCGAAGAACGCCGCACCTCCCTGGTCTCCATGGGCGACAGCGAGATCTCCGGCGAAGGGGTCGGCAACTACGAGCCCGGCACCCACACCGACGGGAACTGGTGCGACCGCTCGCTCGACCAGGCCCTGTTCCGCACCGGCATCGAGAGCGACGAGCAGTACAACCTCGCCTGCTCCGGCGCGGCCTCCCCGCACCTCGTCCAGAGCACCGGCCAGCAGCAGTGGAACGAGCTCAACCAGGGCGACCAGCTCGCGATCAAGGCCCGCAACACGAAGGTCGAACTCGTGTGGATCGTGGTGGGCGCCAACGACACCGGCGGCATCGAGTTCGGCCCCGTCGCCACCGAGTGCGCGACCAACCGCATCCTGTTCCTCGGACCCTGCTGGGACAGCCACACCGACGACTGGGCGGCCCGCGTCGAGGTGAGCCAGGACGGCGTCGAGGACGCGATCGACGGCGTCCGCCGGACCATGGGCGACGCCGGGTACCTCGCGACCGACTACGACCTCGTCGTCATGTCCTACCCCAGCCCCGGCGGGCCCGATGTGGAGGACAACCCGGACTTCCCCGGCTGGTACGCCGGCGGCTGCCTCCTCTACCTCGCCGACGCGGCCTTCGCCCGCAACAAGGCCGTGCCCCTGTTCGAGCGGGGCATTCGCGAAGCGGCTCTTGGCAAGGGCGCCCGCTACCTCGACGCGCAGCGGCTTTTCGACGGGCACGGCGTGTGCGAGGAGGAGCCCTGGGCGCGCGGCGTCTACGTCGAGGTGGGCGAGCTGCCCTCCGAGCACGCGTTCCGGCAGTCCCTGCACCCCAACTACCTCGGCCACGGGGCGTTCGCGCAGTGCATCACCGATTTCCACGCGCATCCCGAATGGGCCACCGCCACCTGCGTCGACCCGGCGAGCACCGACAGCGCCGTCCTCTACGAAGGGCTGCTCGAGTTCCAGGACCTCAAGGCGGGCGGCCTGTGCGCCGACGCGAAGGGCTACGACTCCCGCAACGGCACCGACCTGATCGCCTGGAACTGCAACGGCGCCCGCAACCAGGGCTTCTGGTTCGACGAGGCGCGCGGATCGCTCCATGTCGAGCTGAGCCACGACCGCTGCGTGGACGTCGAGGGCGGCCGCATGCGGGCCGGGACCCCGCTCGTCCTGTGGGACTGCCACGGCGGCCTCAACCAGGAGTTCACCGTCACGGGCACCGGCCTCCACCCGGTCGGCCACTCGGACCTGTGCCTGGGCTTCAACGGGACCGGCACCGGGGCGGCGCTGGTGCTCATCCAATGCGGCGCAAGCGCACTCGCGTTCGCCGACCGCGACTACACCGATCCGGCCGGGTACGGCCACGACGACTGGATCGGCTCGAGCGTCTACTAGCGGAAACTGGTTCGGGCACCGCCGGGCAGTGCGCCCGGCGGTGCCCACTCGCGCGAGTGCGCATCGGTGATCGGGAACGCCTTCGCCCCTCCGCGCGGGCGCGTAGGCTCTGTCCTTGGGACGCATGAGGAAGGACGGGAGCTGCAATGGCATCTGCGGAACGCGAAGTCGACCTGGTCGTGATCGGGGCCGGACCGGTGGGCGAGAACGTCGCCGACCGGGCGGTCAAGGGCGGCCTGGAGACCGTGATCGTCGAAAGCGAACTCGTGGGCGGCGAATGCTCCTACTGGGCGTGCATGCCGTCCAAGGCGCTGCTGCGCCCGGTGCAGGTGCTCAGCGCAGCCCGCGCGCTTCCCGGCGCGGCCGAGGCCGTGACCGGCGGCCTCGACGTCGCCGCGGTGCTCCGCCGGCGCGACTCCTTCACCAGCGACTGGTCGGACGACGGCCAGGTCGAATGGCTCGAGAGCGCGGGCATCGACCTGCTGCGCGGGCGCGGCCGACTCAGCGGCGAACGCGAGGTCACCGTGACCGCCGAGGACGGCACCACCACCGTGCTCCGGGCCCGCCACGCGGTCGCCGTGGCGACCGGCTCGGTCCCGAGCCTGCCGGAGATTCCCGGTCTGCGCGAAGCGAACCCGTGGTCGAGCCGCGAGGCCACGAGCGCGAAGTCCGTGCCCGAGAGCCTCGCGATCATCGGCGGCGGGGTGGTCGCGATGGAGATGGCGACCGCGTACGCGGCGCTCGGCGCCGACGTCAAGGTCATCGTCAGAGGCGGCGTGCTCGGCAGCGTCGAGGCCTTCGCGGGCGAGCGGGTGACCGACGCGCTGCGGTCGCAGGGCGTCGAGATCCTCACGGACACCGAGACTCTGCGCGTCGAACGCACCGCTGACGGTGTGCGGATCGAGACGAGCGGCGGCACCGTCACGGCCGCCGAACTGCTCGTCGCGACCGGGCGCAGGCCCGCCACGGCGGACCTCGGGCTCGAGCGGATCGGCCTCGACCCCGGCAAGCCGCTCGACACCGACGACACGCTGCGCGTCGACGGCTTCGACTGGCTGTACGCGGTGGGCGACGTGAACGGCCGGGTCCTCCTGACCCACCAGGGCAAGTACCAGGCGCGCGCGGCAGGCGACGTGATCGCGGCCCGCGCGAAGGGCCGCCCGGTCGACGACGCGCCTTGGGGCGCGCACGCGGCGACCGCCGACCATCACGCGGTCCCGCAGGTCGTGTTCACCGAACCCGAGATCGCCGCCGTCGGCCCGACCGCCGAAGAGGCTCGCGCCCAAGGCAAGTCGATCCGGGTCGTGGACTACGACCTCGGCGGGGTCGCCGGGGCGAGCCTCTCCCGCGACGGGTACCAGGGCGCCGCGCGGATGATCGTCGACGAGGATCGCGGGGTCATGATCGGGGCGACCTTCGTGGGCCCCGACGTGGCCGAGCTCGTGCACGCGGCGACCACGGCGGTCGTCGGCGAGGTGCCCGTCGACCGGCTCTGGCACGCCGTGCCGTCCTACCCCACGGTCAGCGAGATCTGGCTGCGGCTGCTCGAGGCGTACGGCAGGCCGGCCTCGGCCTAGGTGCACCGGCCCGTCGCCCACTCGCGGCGCCCGGCGAACCGGCTCGAAGCAACTGCTCGAACCTCTCCTAGCGCCTGTCCGCTACATCGTGGAGCGGGTCCGCCGGTGCACTCGCGGCGCTGGCTTCGATCTTCCCGGGGCCTCGGCGGAACGGCTCGACAGAACTGCTCGAACCGCTCGCCTGTCCACTACGACGTTGAGCGAGTCCACCTGCGCACTCGCGGCGCCGGTTCCGACGTTCCCGGCACCGAAACCGTATCGGAAAGGCGGGCAACGGGTCGCGCGGGCGAGCGGGCCGGGCCGCGAGCTGAGGCCCTGAGGCGGGCGCGCACCGCGAGGCCCGCGCAGGCGACCACGGCGAGCCCGCCGCTGATCGTGGACCAGCCGACCGGCTCACCGAGGAGCAGCGCGGCCCACCCGATGGTCATCACCGGCTGCGTGAGCTGCACCTGGCTCACCTGCGCCATCGGCCCGATCGCGAGGCCGCGGTACCAGGCGAAGAACCCGAGGTACATGCTCACGGCCGCAAGGTAAACGAACGCGAGCCACTGCACCGGCGTCGCCGTCGGCGGCTCCTGCGCCACCGCGACGCCCGCCGCCGCGATCATCACCGGGGCGGCGAGCACGAGCGCCCACGACACGGTCTGCCACGAGCCGAGCTCGCGCGCGAGCAGGCCGCCCTCGGCGTACCCGACCGCCGCGGCCAGCACCGCACCGAAAAAGAGCAGGTCCGCCGCGTCCAGCGACCCGAACCCGCCGCCCTGCAAGGCCGCGAAGCACACCGCGGCGACCGCGCCGAGGCCCGCGAACGCCCAGAACGAGACCGCCGGCCGCTCCTTTACCCGCAGCACGGCCATGATCGCCGTCGCCGCGGGCAGCAGCGCGATCACGACCGCACCGTGCCCGGCCGACGATGTGGTGAGCGCGTAGGAGGTGAGCAGCGGGAAGCCGACCACCACACCGCCCGCGACGAGCGCGAGCCGACCCCATTGAGCCGCAGTGGGAAGGCGCTGGCCGGTCGCGGCCAGCGCGACCGCGGCCAGCGCCGCGGCGATGACGGCGCGGCCGGACCCGATGAACAGCGGCGAGAGGCCCTCGACCGCGATGCGGGTGAACGGGAGGGTGAAGGAGAACGCGAGGACGCCGAGGAGGCCCCACCACAGGCCCGCGCGCTGCGATAGCACGGGCCGCAAGTTTACGATAGTGCTACTCTCTCGTTTCATGTCGAATGGTAGCACTCAGCGGATCGTCGAAGGCCTGCGCGCGTGGATCGCGACCGCGCCGCCCGGTGCGAAGGTCCCCTCGAGCCGGGAGCTCATGGCGCAGTACGGGGCGAGCCCGGTGACCGTGCAGAAGGCGATGCACGCGCTCAATGCCCTTGGGCTGGTGGAGACCCGGCCCGGCGTGGGCACGTTCGTGCGGGCGGTGCGCGCGCCCCGGGCAGTGGACTTCGGTTGGCAGACGGCCGCTTTGGGCTCGCCGCAGGCGCGGCTGCCGGCGGTGTCGTCGACGCAGCGGTCGGCGGCGCCGGACGCAATCAGCCTCCATTCCGGTTACCCGGACCGGGACCTGCTGCCGGGGCGGATGGTGCGGGCGGCGCTGGCGCGGGCGGCGAAGTCCGAGGCGGCGCTGACGCGCTCGCCGGTGCGCGGGACGCCGGAGCTGCAGGCGTGGTTCGCGGCGGAGCTGGGAGAGACCGCTCCGGCGGGGGCCGCGGCGCCGACGGCTCGTGACGTGATGATCGTGTCGGGCAGCCAGAGCGGGCTCGGTTCGGTGTTCCGCGCGGTGGTGGGCCGGGGGCGGCCGCTGCTCATCGAGTCCCCCACGTACTGGGGCGCGATCCTCGGCGCGGAGCAGGCCGGGCTGGAGCTGGTGCCCGTGCCGAGCGGGCCCGAGGGCCCGGACCCGGAGGAGTTGGACCGGGCGTTCCGCCAGACGGGGGCGCGGGCGTTCTACGCGCAGCCGACGTTCGCGAACCCGACCGGGGTGCAGTGGACGCCGAGCCGCGGGCGCGAGCTCCTGGAGGTCGTGCGCGGGCACGGGGCGTTCCTCATCGAGGACGACTGGGCGCACGACCTGGCGATCGACGCGGACCCGGCACCCCTTGCGGCCCTTGACGACAGCGGGCACGTGATCTACCTGCGCTCGTTGACGAAGAGCGCGTCCCCGGCGCTGCGCGTGGCGGCCGTGGTGGCGCGCGGCCCGGTGCGGGACCGGATCGCGGCCGACCAGGGCTCGGAGGCGATGTACGTGAGCGGGGTGCTGCAGGCGGCGGCGCTCGACGTGGTGACGCAACCGGGCTGGCGGAACCATCTGCGCGCCTTCAGGAACCAGGTGCGGCTGCGGCGGGATCTCCTGGTCGACGCGTTGCGCGAGCACGCGCCGGGAGCGGCGCTCGAACGCGTTCCGGCGGGCGGGCTCAACCTCTGGCTGCGGCTGCCCGAGGGGACCGATGTCGAACGGCTGGTTCGCGACTGCGAGTCGCGCGGGCTGCTCATCGCGCCCGGCACGGAGTGGTTCCCGGCCGAGCCGGCGGGCCCGTACGTGCGGGTGAACTTCGCCGGCCCCGCCCCGGACCGGTTCCCCGAGGCGGCGCGGCTGCTGCAGGCGGCCTTGGAGGAGCAGGACTGAAACCGGGTTGGCGGCGCCACTTATCCTAGGTATATTAGGATTTAACCTAGGAAGGTTAGGAAACCATGCCGCGAGTAGGACTCACCCGGGACGCCCTGATCGGCGCCGCCGCGGACGTCGCCGACGAGATCGGATTCGAGCACCTCACACTCGCGGTGCTGGCCAAGCGGTTCGGCGTGCGCGACGCGAGCCTGTACACCCATGTGCGCGGGCTCGCCGACCTCATGGAGGGCGTCGCCCTGCTCGCCCACGACGAGTGGGCCGAGGTCCTGGGCGAGGCGGTGGCCGGGCGCTCCGGGCACGAGGCCCTGACCGCGTTCGCTGACGCGTACCGCACGTTCGCGACCGGGCACCCGGGCCGGTACGCCGCCACCCGCCACCCGATCGCGCCCGAGCGGCTCGCTGCCTCCACCGGGGTCGCGCGCATCATCGAGGCCTGCTACGCACTCCTGCGCGGCTACGACCTGCCCGAACCGGACGCCACCGACGCGGTCCGGCTGCTGCGCAGCACCTTCCACGGCTTCAGCGACCTGGAGGCCACGGGCGGCTTCACCGCCGACCGGTCCCTGGACGCCTCGTGGCGGCGTGCGGTCGACGCCCTGCACCACACCCTGACCGAGTGGTCGCGGGTCTGAACCAGACAGGAGCAACCCCATGCAGCAAGGCACCATCGACATCAACGGCACCGCAGTGGAGTACACCCGCCGCGGCGAAGGACCGCCGCTGCTGCTCGTCCCCGGCGGGTCGGGCCACGGCGGCGTCCTCGAACGGCTCGCGGAAGGGCTCGCCGAGCACTACGCGGTCGCCGTCATGAACAGCCGCGTCGCCTCGCGGCAGCGGCCGGGCACCGTCCTCGGCGACCAGCACCCGAAGGTCCACGCCGAGGACGCCGCCGCCGTGATCGACGCGCTCTTCGACGAAGCGCCGATCGTGGTCGGCTTCAGCTCCGGCGCCGTCACCACGCTCGAACTGCTCGCGCACCACCCCGAGCGGGTGCGCCTCGCCGTCGTCCACGAACCGCCGCTCGTGGGCCAGCTGCCCGAGGCGGCGCGGCTGCGCGCCGAAATGGCCTCGGTTCGGGAGTCGGCCCGCGCCGGGGACTTCGCCGCCGCAGGGGCGGCCATGACCGCGATGATGATCGACACGGACGTCAGGTTCGCGGCTCCTGCCTTGCGGCGCTTCGGTTCCTGGCCCGAGGGGTACGCCGGCACCGCGCCGGAGCCGCCGACGCCGGAACTGCTCGAGCTCTTCGGCCGCCTCGGCGACCTGCAGCCGCTGTTCCTGGAGCACATGCTGGTCCAGTTCACCGGCTACGAGCCCGACCTGACCGCGCTGGCGGCTCAGTCCGAGCGGCTTGTCCTCGCCGTGGGCGTCGACTCCCGCGCTGACTTGCCGTTCCAGACCACGGCGGCCCTGGCCTCGCACCTCGGCCTCCCGCTCGCCGAACTGCCCAGCGGGCACCTCGGGTCGGTCGAGCGGCCGACGCAGTTCGCCGGCGCGCTCCGGGCACTACTCAATGCGACCAGAAATCACGTTCGGTCACAATAGAACCATGGAAACCTTCACCGCCCCCGACAAGATGAGCGCCGACATGCGCCGCAACGGCGTCACGATCTGCGCGTTCTTCGGTCTCGGCTGGTTCATCGGCGGCGCCGGCGTCCTCGGCGCCGGCGCCCCCTACTGGATCGGCCTCGCCCTGGCCGTCGCCATCAGCGTCGGCCTCGTCGTCGCGGTCCCCCGCATCGCCACGGAGCGCGGACGCCCGCGCGAACTGCCGAAGGACTGGGGCCGCCGCTACGGCATCTGGATCGCCTTCGAGGTCGTGCTCATCGTCGCGGCGATCGCGGTGTTCAATGCCCTCGACCTCACCGACTTCCTGCCGGGCACCATCGCAGTGATCGTCGGCGCGCACTTCCTGCCGCTCGCGCCCGCCTTCGACGAACCGAAGTACCGCTGGACCGGGTACGCCATGATCGTCGCCGGACTCGCGGGCATCGGTGCGGGCCTCGCCGACGCCGTCGTCGGCGGCGCGGTCGCCGGATTCGGTTCCGCCGTAGCCCTCTGGGCCACGGGCGCGGCCGTTCTCAAGCGCGGCTGACCGGGCGCCGCCGCGATACAGTCGGGCGCATCGCGGCGGACGGAGATCGACATGGCGGCACCGAACTCATGGCAGACCCGCGCACGCGGATCCCTGCTCCTCGCCGCCTGCGCTGACGCGCTCGGATCCGTCTTCGAGGGCCAGCGCGGCCTCGACCCCGAGCGCGTCGCCGAGGCGGTCGACCATGTCGCCTCCTCGCTGTGCTGGACGGACGACACCGCGCAGACGCTCGTCCTCGCCGAGCACCTCGCCGCCCACGGCGGCCGGATCGAATCCGACGCGCTCGCCGCCGGCTTCGCCGATGCGTGGTCGGCCGAGCCCTGGCGCGGCTACGGACACGGTGCAGTGCAGATGCTCGCGCAGATCAACGACGGCACGCCGTGGCGGGAGGCCGCGCAGTCGGCCTTCGGCGGCTCCGGTTCCCTCGGCAACGGCGCGGCCATGCGCGCTGCGCCGGTCGGCCTCGTCCCGGGCTGCAGCCTCGACGAGGTGGCCGTTGCGGCGACCGCATCGGCCGGCGTCTCGCACGTCCACCCGGAAGGCATTGACGGCGCGGTAGCGCAGGCCCTCGCGGTCGCCATCGCCGCCCGCACTCCCAAAGACCAAGGCCTCCAAGTGAACGAGGTGATCGAGGCGATCGCCGCGCGAACCGGGGCAGTGTTCGCCGCCGAGCTGCGGGCGGTCCCGGCGCTCCTCGCCGGACCGGCTGCGGCCATCAGCGACCGCTACCGGTGCGATGCGACCGCGCTGGGTGCAGTCCCGCCCGCGATCGCGGTGTTCCTGCGCCACCCGGACGACCCGGTGGCGCTCGTCAAGGAGGCGATCGGGCTCGGCGGCGACACCGACACCATCGCCGCGATGGCCGCCGCGATCTGCGGGGCGCACTGCGGTGAGGCCGCCGTCCCCCAGCCGTGGTCGGCCGCGCTCGAGCAGGCGGCGCGGGTGCGCGCCGCCGCCGACGGCCTGACGCGTTCGGGCGACGCGGCGCAGCGCCGGTGCGAGTATGGATCGGAGACCAACGGCTACTGATGAAGACAGGAGTGCTCATGGAAGTCAACGGAGTCTTCGCTGACGCGTTCTCTCGGGTGCAGGAGGAGGTGCATGCGGTCCTGCACGACCTCTCGCAGGAGGATCTGGACGCGCGGCCGCGTCCCGGTGCGAACTCGATCGGGTGGCTCGTGTGGCACATCGCGCGGATCCAGGACGACCACGTCGCTGACGCGGCCGGGCGCGAGCAGACCTGGATCGCCGACGGCTGGCACGCCCGGTTCGGGCTGGAGCTCGAGCCGCGCGACGTCGGGTACGGGCACTCGCGCGAACAGGCGGAGCGGGTCACCGGCGTCAAGGCGACCGAGCTGCGGGCGTACTACGACGCGGTGCACGAGGCGACCCTCGGGTACGTCGAGACGCTCTCGGCCGCCGATCTCGACCGGGTCGTGGACAAGCGCTGGGACCCGGAGGTGACGCTCGGGGTGCGGCTGGTGAGCGTCGTCAACGACAACCAGCAGCACACGGGCCAGGCCGCGTACGTGCGCGGTCTGCTCGAACCGCGCTGAGCCTCAGGCGGACACGCCGAGCAGCAGGGGCAGGGCCTCGCCGATGGGCTCCCGCAGGACCGCGTCGGCGACCTCGTCGTACGGGGTCGGTTCGGCGTTGAGGATGACGAGCCGGGCGCCGTGGGCCAGCGCGTAGTCGCAGAGCCCGGCGGCCGGGTAGACCCCGAGCGAGGTGCCGACGGCGGCGAACAGGTCGGCTTCGCGCGTGGCGTCGGCGGCGGCTTCGAGGACGTCGCCGTCGAGCTGCTGGCCGAACGAGACGGTGGCAGATTTGAGGATGCCGCCGCAGGCGGGGCAGGGCGGATCGGTCTCGCCCGCTTCGAGTCGGGGCAGGACGTCGGTCATGGGCATCCGGTCGCCGCAAGCGAGGCAGGCGGCGTCGCGGGCGGTCCCGTGGATCTCGATGACACTGGCGGGGTCGGAGCCGGCGGCCTGGTGGAGGCCGTCGGTGTTCTGGGTGATGACGGCCCGCAACCGGCCGGTCCGCTCGAACTCGGCCAGGGCCCGGTGCGCGGTGTTCGGCTGCGCGGTCCACAGCGGACTGACCCGCCGGGCGGCCCATGCCTGGCGCCGCACTTCGGGGTCGGCGAGGTAGTTGTCGATGGTGAACATCTTCTCGGCGGCGGGGTTCTTGGTCCACACCCCTTGCGGGCCCCGGAAGTCCGGGATCCCGGAGTCGGTCGAGACGCCGGCGCCGGTGAGGACCGTGATCGAGGAGGCCTCACCGAACCAGCGGGCCACCTCGGTGGCGGAAGTCGTACTCATCCAACGGAACGTACCGCAGGCCTCGGGAGCCTGACGTGACGGTCTCAGCTGCTTGAATTCCGGCGGAGGATCGGGGGGTTGAGGAGGGTGGCGTCGCCGCGGCGGTAGAGGCGGGCGGGGCGGCCCGGTTCTCCCTCTGTCGAGCGGCCGGTGGGTTCGACGAAGCCGGGCGTGGTGGTGGCTTTGCGGTGGAAGTTGCGGGGGTCGAGCTGCTCGCCCCAGACCGCTTCGTAGACCTGGCGGAGGGCGGCGATGGTGAACTCGGGCGGGCAGAAGGCCGTGGCGAGGGGGGTGTACTCCAGTTTGGAACGGGCGCGTTCAACGCCGTCGGCGAGGATGCGGTCGTGGTCGAACGCGAGGCCGTGGCGGCCGACCGGGAGCCAGGCGGCCTCGGCCGCGTCGGTTCCCGCTGTGGGCGTGGGCAGGTCGGGCAGGAGCGCGAGGTAGGCGACCGTGACGACGCGGCCGCGCGGGTCGCGGTCGGGCGCCCCGTAGCTGCCGAGCTGCTCGAGGTGGCCGCCCGGGCCGTCGAGGCCGGTCTCCTCCCCCAGTTCGCGGCGGGCCGCGGCGGTCAGGTCCTCGTCGGCGAGGACGAAGCCGCCGGGCAGGGCCCAGCGGCCGAGGTGGGGCTCGAGGCCCCGCTGTACGAGGAGCGCGTGCAACTCGCCTTCGCGGACTGTGAGGACCACGAGGTCGACAGTGACGGCGAACACCGGATAACTCATTATCACCACCTTGACGATAACCTAGCACATCGATTATCGTCATGGTGACGAGAAAAAAGGAGGCCCTCCCGATGGCCGATGTCAGCAAACTCCTGTTCCTGCGCCACCTGCGCGGCACCCCCACCGTCTGGACCCGGTTCCAGAAGCGCGGCCGCACTGTCGGCCAGGGCACCAGCCAGTCCTTCTGGTACCGCCCGCTGGTCGCCGTGCTCTCGGAAGTGCCGGTCGACGACCGCGAGCTGCCCCTGATGTTCCACGCCCGCACCGCCGACTTCGCCGACGTCACCGTGCAGGCCACGGTCACCTACCGGATCGACGACCCCGCCCTCGCGGCCACGCGCCTCGACTTCTCGATCGACCCGTACCGCGGCAAGGCCCGCGCCCGGCCGCTCGACCAGGTCGCGACCCTCCTCACCGAGCTCGCCCAGCAGCCCGCGATCGACCTGCTCGCCCGCTTGCCGCTGGCCGAGGCCCTCACCAGCGCGGTCCCGCAGCTGCGCGAGGACGTCGCTGCGGCGCTCGCCGAGGAGGCGCGGCTCGCGGACATCGGTGTGGCCGTCGTCAGCGCCCGTGTCGTCTCGGTCCGGCCCGAGCCGGAACTGGAGCGCTCGCTGCAGACCCCCACTCGCGAAGCGGTGCAACAGGACGCGGACAAGGCCACGTACTCGCGGCGGGCCCAGGCCGTCGAGCGCGAGCGGGCCATCGCCGAGAACGAGCTGCAGAACAAGATCGAGCTCGCCCGGCGCGAACAACAACTGGTCGAGCAGAAGGGCGCCAACAACCAGCGCCAGGCCGAGCTGGCCGCGTCGGCCGCCCTCGCCGCGGCCCAGGGCGAGGCGGAGCGCGAACGCACCCTCGCGGCGGCCCACGCCGACAAGATCCGGGTCGTGGGCGCGGCCGAGGCCGAAGCCGAGACGGCCCGCCTGGCCGCGTACCGCGACCTGCCGCCCTCGGTCATGCAAGGGCTCGCACTGCGCGAACTCGCGGGTCAGCTGCCGGAGATCGGCCAGATCACGATCACTCCGGATCTGCTGACCGGCGCCATTTCGCGGCTCGCCGACGGTTCGCGATGAGCGCGACCCTCGCACCCCGGGTGGTGGTCGTGAGCCGCCGCAGCGAGCTGGACGAACTGCTCGTCCGGCACGGCACGCGAGCCGCGGCCGAGCACTTCCTGCGCCAGCGCGGCCGAGACCTGGACGAGGTCGCGGCAAGGCACGAGGCGCTGGAGGCGGCGCTCACGGCCGTCGACGCGGCGGTCCCGGCCGACTGGCGCCGGGGCCGGGTGGACCGGGAGGACCTGCCGCGGTTCCTGTTCGGACCCGAGGACATCGTGGTGGCCGTCGGGCAGGACGGGCTCGTCGCGAACCTCGCGAAGTACCTGGCGGGCCAGCCGGTGGTGGGCGTCGACCCGGAGCCGGGGAGGAACCCGGGGGTACTGATCCGGTTCCACGCCAAGGCGATCGGTGCGGCACTCAAGGCCGTGGCCGCCGAGGCGGCGCCGATCCGGCGGCTCACGATGGTCGCCGCGCGGCTCGACGACGGCCAGGAGCTGGCCGGGCTCAACGAGGTGTACGCGGGCCACGGCACGCACCAGTCGGCGCGGTACCGGCTGATCGGGGCGGACGGGCGCGGCGAGCGCCAGTCCTCGTCGGGCGTGCTCATCGGCACGGGCACCGGGGCGACCGGCTGGTCCGCGTCGATCGCGGCCGACCGGGGCCTCAGCGGGGCGCTCCCCGAGCCTGAGGCGCGGTCGCTGTCGTGGTTCGTCAGGGAGGCCTGGCCGTCGCCCGCGACCGGCGCGACCCTGACCGCGGGCCGCTTGAACGTGGGCGAGGAGCTGCGGCTGGTGTGCGAGAGCGAGCGGCTCGTGGTCTTCGCTGACGGCGTCGAGTCCGACCACCTCACGGTCACGTGGGGCCAGCAGATCACGATCGGCCTGGCGGACCGCCACCTCCACCTGGTGGTCCCCGGATAGCAGCGGAACGCCGTGCCGCCGAACGATTCGGCGGCGCGGCGTTCCCGTTGCGTCCCTTCGCTATGCGGCGGCGCGGTCGCAGACGTCGCGGATCGCTGGACCACGGCGTCGGCGCGTTCGGCGATCAGGCGGGAGTGGTCGGTGTCGGTGAGGAGTCGCTGCTCGCCGTTCGAGACCGAGGCGGCGAGGTGCGCGTCGAGGCGGGTCTTGCCGTCGTGGATCTCCTGCAGCGCCTCCTCGGACATGAGCGCCTGCTGGCCCGGGTCGACGCCGAGCGGGGTCAGCGCGATCACCGGCACGTCCGGCAGGCCCGGCCCGGCCAGCAGCTCCTCGGCGAGGGGCACCAGGGCGCCGCGCTCGGCCATGCCGACGTCGATCCACGTGTCGCTCACGTGGTAGTCGACGACCGCCTCCCGGACGTCCGCGGGGAAGTCGGCGAACATCGCGGACACCATGTCCCGCATGAAGGGCAGCGCGCCCTCGAGCTGCTCGCGCGTCGGCGCGATCGCCTCGCCGGCGGCGAGGTCGGAACCGGCGGGCATGAACTCGTCCCAGTTGCGGTGGAACGCGTCGAGCCAGACCAGCCCGGCCACCTCGTCGGGGAAGAGCTGCGCGAACCGGTAGGCGTACGCGCCGCCCAGGGAGTGCGGCACGAGGACGTACGGGCCGGGGATCCCCTGGGCGCGCAGGAGTTCCCGGAGTTCGACGGCGACCGCTTCGGCGGTGCGGGGCAGCGGCATCGGGTCGCTGAAGCCCGAGCCGCCGCGGTCGTAGACGACGGCGGTGGTGAACTCGGCGGCCGCCTGCTGGAGGCCGTAGTAGTCGAGCCCGATCGCGCTGGCGCCGGGCAGGAACACGACGGCGGGGCCGCCGCTGCCGGCGCGGTGCACGAAGAGGCGGCGGCCGTCGATCTCCTGGTAGCCGCCGAGCGGCGCGGTGGCGGACTGGGCTGCGGAGGTGCGGTGCTCGTTCATGTCGGCAACTATGGGCGGCGGGTCTTGCGCCGGCCTTGCACGGACCTGTCGCGGGTGCCGGGGTGGCGGACAGGCGGCGCATGGGGAATCGTTGCGGGCATGACGAACCCGACCGACATTCCTGTCCTGCCGGCCGACGCGCCCCGGCTCCAGGCCCGCAACTCCGCCGCGTTCTGGGCCGCGACCGGCCGCTCGCGCGGGCACGAGGTGATCCGGCGCCGCGGCTTCCTCGCCGTCGCGGGCGACCAGCGCGCCGGCCTGCGCGTGCTCATCCAGGAACCGGACCTCACGTCAGAGGAGTTGGCGGAGCTGGCCGACCTCGCACGCGGGGCCGCGGGCCCAGTCGACATGGAGGACCCGTTCAGCGCCACGCCGCTCGGGCACTTGGGCATGGGCTCGTGGCAGATGCCGGTCATGCTGCGCCCGCCCGGTGACGTCGAGGCCCCGGCCGTGCCGGTGCAGCGGGTGCGCACCGAGGCGGATCTGCGCGGTGCGGAGCGGGCCGTCATCGAGAGCTTCGGCCTGGACCGCTTCGAGCCCTACCGGCCCGGCGAGATGTTCCCGGCGGCGCTGCTCGAGGAGCCGGGGGTCGCGCTCTTCGTCGCCTGGGTTGACGGCGAGGTCGCCGGTGCGTGCGTCACCGTGGCCGCCAACGGGTTCGGCAGCCACTACTGGGTCGGCACCACCGAGGCCGCCCGCTCGCGCGGCATCGGCCGCGCCGTCATGCTCGGCTCGCTCGGGCCCCTCGCGCAGGTCCCGGTCACGCTCACCGCCTCGAAACTCGGCGTGCCCCTGTACGAGAAGCTCGGCTTCGCCGTGGCGGCCCCGTCGACCTGGTGGTCCTCGAACCGGGCCTGATCCTCATGCGTCGAGGCCGGCGAGGATCGCGGCTTTGCGTTCGGGCGAGGTGAACGCGGCCCGGACCGCGTTGCGGGTGACGCCGGTCAGTTGGTCGATGCTCAGGCCGAGCGACGCCGCGAAGGCGTACTCCCGTTCGATCGTCGTGCCGAGCTGGACGGGGTTGTCGGTGGCGAGCGTGACCGCGACGCCCGCCTCGACCAGCCGCAGCAGCGGGTGCTCGTCGAGCTCGGGCAGGACGCCGAAGAAGTCGTTGCACGTCAGCGCGCATTCGAGGGTCACGCCCCGGTCGACGAGCAGGCGCATCAGGTCCGGGTCGGTCGCGGCGTGCACGCCGTGCCCGATCCGGGTCAGGCCCGGCATGCGCGCGGCGGCCGCGATGTTGGCTGTGGACAGCTCCCCCGCGTGCGCGGTGATCCCGAGGCCGGCGTCCGCGAACCGCTCCGCCAGCCGGTACATGTGGGTCCAGTCGGCCTCGGTGTCGTAGGGCGCGTAGAGGAAGTCGATGCCCGCGAGGCCTTCGGCGGCCGCGCGGACGCAGTCGTCGGCGAACCCGTCCGCGCGTGCGGGGTCCTGCCCGGCCTGGATGACGATCGCCAGCGCTTCGGCGTGCAGGAGCGGGAACTCGGTGCGCACCTGCGCCTCGGCCCGCCGGAACAGGGTCATGAAGCCGTCGCGGGTGACGATCTCGCCGCCGCAGCGGATCTCGACGTAATGGGCCCCGGCGGCGGCATGGTCGCGCATCAGCGCCGCGAACCTCGCGACGAACAGCTCCTCGTCCGCGTCGTGGTCGAGCGGGACCGGCTGCATCGACCCGATCCGCTGCAGGCGTTCCTTGCCGGGCGGGACCGCGGCGGCCAGTTCCCGGCGCCAGGCCGCCCAGTCGTAGGGCTCGCGGCCTTCGCGTTCGGCCAGGACCAGGTCGAGGTAGCGGGTCGCCTCCTGGTGGACGTGGAGGTCGGCTTTCGGTACGCGTGCAAGGGCTTCCGAGGCGTTCATCGTCCGACCCTACCGGGGCCGGCCAGCCGGTGGACGCCGAGGTCAGGCGGTCTCCGCCAGGTTTTCGAGGGCGCGGGCGGCCTCGTCTGCGACGCCCCGGCGGAAGCCGTCGTCGCCGAGGGTGAGGACGGTTTCGAGGGCGCGGCGGTGGGCTTCGGTGAGGGCTTCGGCGGCGGCGGTCGGCACGTCCGGGGCGACGCCGGTGCCCTCCCAGTTGCCGCCGGAGATCGGGCTGACGGCGCGGGCGACGGGGAGTGCGAGTTCGAGGTGTGTGTCCACTTTGATGCCGTCGCGGGGGTGCGCGCCGCCGCGCGTGCGCTCGCCGACCACGGTGGCGCGCTGGTGCTCTTGGAGGTCGAAGCTCAGGGCCTCGCCGCCGGAGAAGGTCTTCGCGCTGGTCAGGACCCAGACGGGTTTGGTGCCGCCGAACTTGGTGCCGGGGACGTGCGAGGTCCACAGCTGCTTGAGGTCGGCGGGGTCGCGGTGGGCCATGCCCGAGAGCTGCACGGGCTCGGCGTCGGTGAGGAAGCTGTAGACCCAGGCGACCATGTTCGGGTCGCCGCCGAGGCATGCGCGCAGGTCGAGGATGAGGGCGTCGGTGGCGGCGAGCAGGTTCATCGCGGCGGTGACGCGTTCGGCGGCGACGGCGGGCGGGAAGAGCAGCGGGGCGATGGCCAGCAGGCCGACGTTGCCGGGGAGCCGCTGGGCGTTCGCGATGCCGCCGCAGGTCAGGTCGCTCCATTCGGCCATCTGGCGCAGCTGGGTGGCCTCGTCGTCGTGGGTGTCGCTCAGTTCGGTGGGGCTGTGGATGACCCGCAGGTGGAGGTCGCCGTTGACCGACTGCAGGTCGGCGGTGACGAGCTCGGCGAGGCGGGCCTGGTCGGCGCCCTCGTAGCGGCCTTCGGCGGCCGCGGCGGTCAGGATCGCGGCGACTTCGGCGGCGACCTCGGGGAAGACGTAGCGCTCGAGCAGCAGCTTCGCGATCTGCGAAACGACGGTGGCAGCGGGCATCGGAACCTCCAGAAGGGGCGGGTGATGTTTAGAAGTGAACCACCGATTTGACAAAGCGTCCAGTTTTTTGGACACTTAATTCATGGACGCACCCGACGACGAGCTGACCCTCTCGACCCCGCAGCAGTACCGGGCCCTCGGGCACCCGGTGCGGCACCGACTGCTCTTCGCCCTCGGCCAGGAGTCCGCGACGCTCAGCGGGCTCGCGGCCGACCTCGGCGTCAGCAAGGGCAGCGTCGCCCACCACCTGAAGGTCCTGCGCGAGGCCGGCCTGGTCCGGCTCGACAGCACCCGGCAGGTCAGGGGCGGCACCGAGCAGCGGTTCAAGCGCACCGCCGCGCGGCTGCGCTTCGACGGCGAGGAGGCCACGAAGGCGGCCCTCGCGGCCGTCGCCGACCAGATGCAGACCGACGACGACCCGCTCTTCATCCTCCGCAGCGTCCGCCTGAGCGAAGCGAAGGCCCGGCGCCTGCGCGAGACCTTGGAGGAGCTGGCCAAGGAACTCTCCGATGAGGACGGTGAGGAGCGGTACGGCGCGCTCGTCGCCCTCTACCGGCCGCAGGCCGGCCCGGTCAGCGAGGGCTGACGCCGTCCCCGTCCGAGCGGTCGACGCGCCCCGACTCGTACGCCCACATCGCGGCCTCGACCCGGTTGCGGAGGCCGAGCTTCGCGAGCACCCCGGCGATATGGGTCTTGACCGTGCCCAGCGAGAGGAACAGCCGCTCGCCGATCTCGGTGTTCGTCAAGCCCAGGGCCAGCAGTGCGAGTACGTCCTCCTCGCGGGCGGTCAGCGGCGACGACGGCTGCCGCACCGCCCTCGTCGGGCGCGAGAACTCGTCCAGGAGCCGCAGCGTGACCTGCGGCGCGATGAGCGCGTCGCCGTTCGCCGCCGCGCGGACCGCCTCGCCGATCAGGTGCGGGCCCGCCTCCTTCAGCAGGAATCCCCTCGCGCCGGCCCGCAGCGCGCCGTGCACGTACTCGTCCAGGTCGAACGTCGTGATCACGACGACCGCGATCGGATCGGCGACCCGGTCGCCCGCGAGCAGCGCGGTCACCTCGATCCCGTTGAGGCCCGGCATCCGGATGTCCACCAAGGCCACATCGGGCCTCACCCGCTGGGCGAGCCTGACCGCCTCCACGCCGTCGGCGGCCTCGCCCACGACCTCGATGCCCGGCTGCGAGCCGAGCAGCAGGCGCAGGCCGGTGCGCACCGGCTCCTGGTCGTCGGCCACGATCACCCGGATCATCGCTCCCCCAACGGCATTGAGGACCGGAGGGTCCAGCCCCCGGCCGGGTCCGGTCCGGCGGACACGTCGCCGCCGAGCAGCGCCACCCGCTCCGCCATGCCCTGCAGGCCGTGGCCGCCGCCGGACGCCGAGCGGACGGGTGCGCCGTCATCGTGGACGACGATGCTCGCGGCGGTCGCCTCCACGGTCACGGTGATGTCGACAGTGGACGCTTCGCGGGCGTGGCGCCGGGCGTTCGTGACGCCCTCCTGCGCGATCCGGAACAGCGTCGAGGCGACGACGACCGGCAGGTCCTCCCCGGCCGTGATGCTCACGGTCACCGTCGGCGGCCCGGGATCGGCGAGGCGGGCGATCTCGGGCAGGCCCGCGGTCGGCGCGAAATCGGCGGGCGCGCGGAGCGTCCGCACCAGCGACCGCATCTCCCCCAGCGCCGCCTGCGCCTCGCGCTCGATGACACCGAGCGACTCCGCCACCCGCGCCGGATCCGCGCCCGCCACTTGCGCGCGGATGACGATCGCCGACACATGGTGCGCGACCGTGTCGTGCAGGTCGCGGGCCAGCGCCTCCCGCTCGCGCGCCCGCACCGAGTCGAGCAGCCGCGCCCGCGACTCCCGGCGTTCGCGGCGCAGCGCGCCGATCAGGCAGGCCCCGCCCATGAACGCGACCCCGGCGGCGATGTCGGCGATCGGATCGCTCCCCAGGACGCTCGAGCACACCAGCCCGGCCGCGATCACGGCGCCGCCGACGAACCGGTCCCGCCCTGAGCCCCAACGGAACAGCGCATAGGGCACGGTGAGGAACACGAACGTGGCGACCAGCGCGTTCGGCTCGATCCCGGCGACGGCGTGGGCGAGCGCGAACGCTGCGGTCGGACCGGTGAGGAGCACCGCGCTCGCCAGCGGCCGGGTCCGCCGCCACAGCAGCACGGGCAGGATCGCGATCGTGACGATCACCGTCGCGGCCCGCCATTCGAGGTCGGCGCGCAGCAGCGCGCCTTCGACGACGCTGACGGCCGCGAACACGGCGGCGAGCGCTGCGTCCCGGGGCCGGGGCCCCTCCGCGCCGGCGGCGCGGGGTCGCGACCACGCGCTGCTCATCGCCCGCTGAGCGGTGCTCATGTCCATCACGCGGTCATCGTCGCAGGCCGGCGCGAGGCCGCTCGCCTGCGGGCGATGATCCACTCGGCCACCAGAAGGTTGATGAGCCAGCCGGCGTCCATCTGCAGGAGCCGCGCGAGCTCGCTCGGCTCACCGAACAGAAGCAGCGGCGGCCCGGCGGTGAGGACCTGCGTGCCCGCGCCGAGCGCCAGCGCGTAGGCCCGGATCATCCACGCCCCGTGGGCGGCGTAGTCGTGCCGCCTGACAGCGGCGATGCCGAGCACGAGGCAGGCGAGCATGAAGCCGCCCACGAGGTACCGGGAGACGGCGACCGCCCGGTCGTCGATCGCGGGCGTGTCGTAGAACGCGGTCATCCACAGGCCGGTGAGGGCGACGATGAACCCGGCGGGCAGCAGGAGGTACCGGCCGGCGAACCGGTGCCAGCCGTTGCGACTGCGGCGCAGGCGCGGCAGGAACTGGAACGCGCCCACCATGGCGTAGACGAGCGCGCCGGCGATGTGCAGGAGCACCGGCAGCGGCATCTGCAGGAAGCGGGCGTTGGCGGCGGTCTCGGGTGCGCCCGAGGCGATCTCGCCGATGCGGAACGCTCCGGCGATCGAGGGCACGAGCGCGAGGAGCAGGAGTCCGGCCGCGATCGGCCATTCGCGGCGGGGGCGGGGTTCGAGGCGGGGCTGCAAGTGGAGGCGAGGTGTGTCCATGCCCCAATCCTGTGCGCGGCAGGGCACCCGCCGCTTCAGCCATGTGGCCGAATGCCGTCCCGCATAATGGCGCCATGACCGCGACGCCGCTGCCGCCCTGGCCGAGCACCCCGCCCGCGCACGGCGGCGTCGTGCTCCGCCGACCTCGCGAGGACGACGTCGCCATGGCGCGTGAGCTCGCGACCGACGCCTACATTCCGACGATCGGCACGCTGCCGCCGCATGCGGACGGCGCGCAGGCGCTGGCGTGGATCCGCCGCCAGCACGCGCGCTATGACGAGGGCACCGGCTTCTCCTTCGCGGTCGCCGATGCGCGAACCGATGCAGCGGTGGGGCAGTGCGGCCTCTGGCTCAGCGAGCTCGGCGAGGGACGGGCCACGGCCGGGTACTCGATCGCGCCGTCCGCCCGCGGTCGCGGGTTCGCCGCCGACGCACTGGCGGCGCTCACCGCCTTCGCCTGGACGGTGCCGGGCCTGTTCCGGGTCGCGCTGTACATCGAGCCGTGGAATGCGGGTTCGGTGCGGACCGCCGAGCGTGCGGGATATGCCCGAGAAGGGCTGCTGCGCAGCCACCAGGAGATCGGCGGCGTCCGCCGGGACATGCTCCTGTACGCGGCGATCCGGCCCGAGTAGGCATGCCGCACAGGCGAATCCTGCGGCATGCCACATGATCTCCGCTGTGGGGAGCCCGGTGGGGCATGGCGGAAAGCGGCGCACGCCACAACGCCGGACGCGCCGACCGTTCACTTTGCTCTAGTAGCCTCCAATTTAACCTGAACACGTTCAATTTGAAGGACGGCCCCTCATGTACACCGGCTTCGAAACGCCCGGCCGCACGGCGGCTCCGCCCCGGAACCTCGCGCGGGGTGCCAGCACCTGGTTCCTGCTCGCCGCATGCTTCCTGTTCTGGCCCACGGTCTTCGCGGCCGTCATCACCGCCACGTTCCTCGCGGCCGTCATCGTCCTCGACGCCGGCGTCGGCAGCCCGATCGGCTGGCTCCTCGTCGGGGTCGCCTCCGCGATCGCGTATTCGGTGACCGTGGGGCTGCCGCTGGCGCTCTGCGCCCTGCAGCAGCGGTGGTACCTGCGGCTGATCCCGGTTCTCATCATCGCGGTGCCGATCGTCTGGATGATCACGCTGGTGGGCGTGTGGGCGCTCCCCGGGGCAGGGGCCATCGCCCTGTCGATCGCCTTGGAGGCCACCGGGGCGCGCGACCGGGCGACCCTGCGGTTGTGGGCGTGGCTCACCGCTTCCAGGCGCCGGTAGTCGGCGGAGAAACCGCGGCTCACCTGGGGCCGGTGAGCCGCGGTCCGATCAGCCGCGCTCGGTGCCGAACCCGATGCTGAAGGCGGTGGGCTCGGCCCGCAGCTGGTACTGGGGCAGGACGCCGGGCCCGCAGGACGCCGAGCCCAGGCCGTGCAGGGCCGCGTCGAGGTTCACGTAGAGCCGGTCGCGCTCGACCAGCTCGTGGGTGTGCGTCGCCGCCTCAAGGCCCTCGGTCGTCCAGGGCCGCACCGTGAACGCGAAGTGCGGCGCGCCCAGGAATCGCAAAGCCGCCCCGTCCGGGTTCGCCAGGCGCGCCCACCGCACGTCGGTGCGCGAGCCGTTCTCCTGCGGGAGGGCGTACGGGGTCTGCATCCGGGCGACCGGAGCCTCGTAACGGCCGAGCCGCGCGGCGGTGCGGGAGTCGGCATAGGCCTCCTCGGGGCCGCCGCCGAACCAGGCGACGGCGTCGTACTCCCTCGGCACGGCCAGCCGCACGCCCAGGCGCGGCAGCGGGAAGTCCCACTCCCCCAACGGGTTCACGGCCACGTGCAACCACAGCACCCCGGACTCGGGCCGATACGTCCACTCGTACTCGGCGAGCATCCCGATCTCGGCACCGGCGGCGCCGACCCTGGTGGCGACCGTGAGGCCGCGGTCGTCGGCGGTGATGCCGAGGACCTTGTGCTCCAAGCGGTCCAGGCCCGCGTTCCGGTGGCGCCACCGCTCCGCGAGAGACGTGCCGCCCCAGGCGATCCGGTCGTTGTCGACCGGCGCCCGCCACAGGTCCAGTTGCGGCCCTGCCACTTCGACGCCGTCGAGCACGCGCAGGCGCCCGAGGGCGTCGAACTCGGCCCCGCCGAGGCGGTACCCGCCCGCGACCGCGACCGGGCTCGCCACCGGCCCGACTACCGGTGCCGCGGTGTACGGCAGCACTACCTGGCCCCACGCGATCTCATGGCCGGCCTCCGCCCAGGCCGCGTCGCGCGCGAGCACGGCGTGCACGCTCACCGCGCGCTCACCGTTCGCCGCGTCGAAGGCCTTGGCGAGCGCCTCAGTCCACGGGACCTGGACCGACGCCCCGGCCGCCACCGCGGGTGCCTCCAGGTCGCCCTGCGCGATCGCCGCACCGTCGTCGTCCATCCGCCAGGTGAAGCGCAAGTGCCCGGTGTCGGCGAAGTCGTGGCCGTTGGCGACCGTGATGGTCCGGTCCGCCGGGTCGATGCCGATCCTGACCGGCTCGATCACCTTTTTGTACTCGACCAGCGCCGGCGAGGGGGTGCGGTCGGAGAAGACCAGCCCGTCGGTGATGAAGTTGGCGTCGTGCAGCGTCTCGCCGAAGTCGCCGCCGTAGGCGAACCACTCGCGGCCGTCCCCGGTGCGGCGCCGGATCCCCTGGTCGATCCACTCCCAGACGAACCCGCCCGCGATGCGCTCGTGCTGCTCGAACAGGCGCTGGTAGTCGGCGAGGCCGCCGGGGCCGTTGCCCATGGCGTGCGCGTACTCGCAGAGGATGAACGGCAGGCCGCGGCGGTGCTCGTCGAGCGCGGGGTCGCTGGTCGGCTCCTCTTCGCGGCGTCCGATGCGCTCGAGCTCGTCGTGCGGCACGTACATCATGCTGTAGACGTCGACGTACCCGGAGTCGTAGTCGCTCTCGGAGTGGACGAGGCGGCCGGGGTCGCGCCGCTTCGCCCACGCGGCCATGGCCTCCAGGTTCACGCCGGCCTTGCATTCGTTCCCGAGGGACCACATGACAACCGAGGCGTGGTTCTTGTCGCGCTCGACCATGCGGGCCATCCGGTCGAGGCAGGCCTCGCGCCACTGCGGGTCGTCGGCGGGGTTGTTCCGCCATCCATAGAAGTAGAAGCCGTGCGTCTCGAGGTCGCACTCGTCGATGACCCACATGCCGAGTTCGTCGCAGAGGTCCAGGAACCGGCGGTCCGGCGGGTAGTGGCTGGTGCGGACGGCGTTCACGTTGTGCCGCTTCATGAGCTCGAGGTCGCGGCGCATCGTCTCCAGGGTCAGCGTTCGTCCGGTGTCGGGGTCCCATTCGTGGCGGTTGACGCCGCGGAGCAGGATCGGCGTGCCGTTGACCTTGAGGACGCCGCCTTCCACGGTCACCGTGCGGAAGCCGATCCGCAGTGGCACGCGTTCGGAGTCGGTGGCGACGACGGCGTCGTAGAGCCGCGGCGTCTCCGCCGTCCAGGGCTCCACGGGCACGGTCACCGTCGCACCGGTCGCGGTGTCGATGCCCAGTTCGGGCACCGTGAGCCGGGCATCGGCGGAGGCCTCCACGCGAAGGGTGCCGAGGCCGGTGGCGTGGTCGTAGTCGGCGTGCGCGAAGACGTCGTCGATGCCGCCTGCGGGACGGTGGACCAGGGAGACCGGACGGAAGATCCCCGAGACCCGCCACGTGTCCTGGTCCTCCAGATAGGAGCCCGCCGACCACTGGTGGACGCGGACGGCGACGGTGTTCTCGCCGGGGACGAGGTGATCGGTCGCGTCGAACTCGGTGGGCAGGCGCGAGCCCTTCCCGTCGCCGAGGCGGACGCCGTTGACCCACACGGCGAACGCGGAGTCGACCCCCTCGAAGCGCAGCAGGGTGCGTCCGGTCGCGGGCCAATCGGCGGGCAGGGTGAAGGTGCGCCGGTACTCGCCCGTGGGGTTCGCGTCGGGAACCCGCGGCGGGTCGACCGGGAACGGGTAGTGGATGTTGACGTACTGCGGCCTGCCGTACGGCGCCTCGCCGTCGAGGTCGTGCATCTGCCAGATCGAGGGGACGGCGAGGGTGTCCCAGCCTCCCGCGTCGAACGCGGGGGCTTCGAAGCCCTCGGTGAGGTCGTGGAGGCCGGCGGCCAGGTTGAAGCGCCACTCGCCGTCGAGGCTGAGTGCGGCGGCGTCGGAGGCCGGCGCCGACCGCGGGGCGCACCGGCCGCTCCCGGGACTGAGACTCTCCACATAGGTCATATCGGTTCGACTCATCCTCAGTCCATCCTCTCGAAACCCCGGCCGCCCGTCCCGAGCGCAGGCGTCCTTGTGCGAGGTTAGGAAACCTCCAGCGCCCAGGACTGGTCGATATTCACCCACTTGTGGTCGGTTTTCAGGGCCTCGCCGCAGGTGCCGGTCGCGGCCGCGACCGATCGTCGGCCTGCGTAGCGGCAAGGTGACGCGTGCTGATAATTTCCGAAACTTTCGGATTCACTGATTCTTCGAGATGCTGTGCAAAGTGGCGGATTCCGAAGGTTCTCGTTGGGATTCGCCCTTGAACAGGACTGATGCTCATCGGTTGCCAGGAAATTGCCTTGAAAAGTTCCGATACTTTTCCGAAAGTCATTGACACGTTCCGATGCGCAGTCCACGATGGTCATCATCGATAGATAGATGCCTCTCGATGCGGTCGGCGATTCCCGCAGACCGGACGCAACGTTCCAAGGAGTCAGGATGTCATCCGACAACCCGCCCCCCAGCCTCTTCAGCCGCCGGAACCTCCTCCTCGGCGGCACGGGAGCACTCGCGCTCGGCGCCTCGGGGCTGATCATGCCCGGCACTGCCCACGCCCAGCAGGTCATCACCACCAACCAGGAGGGCACCCACAACGGGTACTACTACTCCTTCTGGACCGACACGCAGGGCAAGGCCTCCATGACCCTCGGCGCCGGCGGGAACTACAGCTCCCAGTGGAACGGCGCCAACAACTGGGTCGGCGGCAAGGGCTGGGCCAACGGCGGACGCCGCGTCGTGGACTACAACGGCTCGGTCAACCACGGCAGCAACGGCTACCTCGCGCTCTACGGCTGGACCTCGAACCCGCTGGTCGAGTACTACATCGTCGAATCCCACGGCCCGTACAACCCCAGCAGCGGCGCCACCAGCCGCGGCACGGCCAACATCAACGGCGGCACCTACAACATCCTCCAGACCACGCGGTACAACGCCCCGTCCGTGGAGGGCACCAAGACCTTCCAGCAGTACTGGAGCGTCCGCCAGTCCAAGCGCACCTCCGGCTCCATCGACACCGGCGCGCACTTCGACGCCTGGGCCCGGGCCGGGATGAACCTCGGCGCGTTCAGCTACTACATGATCATGGCGACCGAGGGCTACCAGTCCTCCGGCAACTCCAACATCACCGTCGGCAGCACGGGCGGCGGCGGTGGCGGGGGCGGCGGCACCTGCTCCGCGGTGCTCTCGGCCGGCCAGCGCTGGAGCGACCGCTACAACCTCAACGTCACGGTCTCGGGCAAGAGCGACTGGCGGACGACGCTGAACATCCCGTCGCCCGCGAAGGTCCTCTCGACCTGGAACTGCAGCGCGTCCTACCCGACCGCGCAGCAGCTCGTCGCCACGCCGAACGGGAGCGGCAACACGTTCGGGCTGACCATCCAGGCCAACGGCAACTGGAACTGGCCGACCGTCGCGTGCGGTTGAGCCGGCGGCGGGGTCCTCGGAACCCCAACCTCCGGGGACCCCGCGTCGACTGTCCATTAGGACGCTGACGGTGTGATCATCTTGCGGCCCAGCGCTTCGCGTTGGGCCGCTCGGTCATTCCCGGGGGTGCTCTCCCAGGCGCGCGGCGATGCGCTCGAGCGCGGCGAGGTCGTCCGGTTCGAGCCGGTCGATGAAGTGGCGGCGCACCGACTCGACGTGGGCGGGCGCGGCCTCCTCGAGGACGCGCAGGCCTTCGGGGGTGAGCACGAGCAGGCAGCCCCTGCCGTCGGCCGGGTCGGGGTCGCGGCGCAGGAGCCCGCGCGACTCCATGCGGCTGGCATGGCGGGAGAGCCGGCTGCGGGACCAGCCCATCTTGTCGGCCTGCTCCCCCAGGGTGCTGGTGCGGCCGGGACGCTCGGACAGGGTGCTCAGGACCTCGTAGTCGGGTTCGGAGAGCCCGATCGCGGCGAGGTCGCGGGCGGTGCCGTGGCGGACGGCGACCATGACCCGCCGGAAGGCCCGCCAGGCCCGCTCTTCCTCAGGTTCGAGCCAGCGCACGTCCCCCGCCGAAAAAGTCGTTGACATGTAATCAACCTAGCACGTAGACTTCGTTTCCATGTCAACGAAAAAACTTCGCGTCCTCGTCCTCATGTGCAGCACCCGCCCCGGCGCGCTCGGCCCCGTTGTGAACCGGTGGCTCCTCGACGCGGTCGCCGACCGGGCCGCCGAGCTCGGCGCCGAACTGGTGCCGGCCGCCCTGGGCGACTTGGACCTGCCGTTCCTCGACGAGGAGGAGCACCCGTCCTCGGGCGCCTACCGGCACGAGCACACTCGCAAGTGGAGTGCGATCGCCGACGCCGCAGACGGGTTCATCGCGGTCACGCCCGAGTACAACTACGGCATGCCGGCGACTTTGAAGAACGCGTTGGACTACCTGAGCGCCGAATGGGCCTGGAAGCCGATCGGCTTCGTCAGCTACGGCCACACCTCGGCGGGCACCCGCGCGGTGCAGCACGCCAAGCAGGTGGTGACCACGCTGCGCATGATGCCGCTGGGTGCCACGGTCGCCCTCCGCATCGGCGAGGCGGTCGAGGCGGGGGCGCTGCGGCCGGACCCGGCCCGCGACGCGGCGGCCGTCGGACTGCTCGACGAGCTCGCGCGGGTCGCCAGTGCCTTGCGTCCCATGCGCGAAGCCGCCCGGTCCGACGCGCGGCCCGGTCCGGTGGCGGGGTCGTACGCGCGGGCGCTCACGCCCGACGACGCCGCGGAGGTCACCGTGCTGCAGCGGTGCTGCTGGGTGGAGGAGGCGATCGTCAACGACACCATCGACATTCCGGCGCTGCACGAGTCGGTGGAGGAGGTGCGCGCCTGGCTCGGCGAGTGGAGCACCACGGGCCTCTGGCTCGACGGGCGGCTGCTCGGCATCGTGCGGACCCGCCGAGTGGGTGACGCCTGGGACATCGGGCGGCTCGCCGTCGCCCCCGACCAGCGCGGGCGGGGCCTGGGCAGGTGGCTGCTGCGGACCGCCGAGGCCGCGGCCGGACCGGAGTGCCGCCGCTTCGTGCTGTTCACCGGCGCGAAGAGCCGGCGGAACATCGACTTCTATGAGCGCGAAGGGTATGCGCGGTCCTCGGACGAGGCCCCTGACGGCACGGTCGCGCTCGCCAAGGAGCGGGCGGACCTCGCCGGTTGAGGCGCCATCAGTGGAGATGCGTTGCGGCCCAGCCCTGCAGGGCGGTCGGCGTGGTGGTCGCGATCGTGCGGGGGTTCTCGGGGGTGTAGTCGTCCCTGATCCCCACGGTCATCATCACGATCGCGTCGACCTGCGCCGCCGGCATCCCGAAGGAGGCCAGCGTCGAACGGAGCTCGGCGTCGCTGATCTGCCGGGGCTCCACCGCATGGCCGAGGGCCTCGGTCAGGATCCCGGCGACCTGCCTGAAGGTGAGGTCCTCGGGTCCGTGCACGCCTTGGACGCTGCGCCCGGCCCACGACCGGGAGAGCAGGCGGACCGCGGCGACCGCGGCGACGTCCTCGGGCGCGACCCACGGCAGCGGCCGGTCGAGGTCCATCGCGGTCGCCAGCGTGCCGTCCTTGATCGACTCGAGGTCCATGAAGAGGTTGGTGAAGAAGTAGCCGCAGCGCAGGTGCGTGACGGAGGCGCCGCTGGCTTCGAGGGCGAGCTCCGTGGCGGCGAGGCCGTCGATCTCACCGACGCCGTGGCGCTTCTCCGCGCCGCCGCTGGACTGGAACACCACGCGCGGGATGCGGTTGGCCTGGACGGCGGCACGGAGGTTCCCAGCCGCGTTCACGTGCGCTTCGACCGGGTCGCGGTCCGTGGCGGTCGGGCTGACCCAGTAGAGGGCGTCGAGACCGGTCGTCGCGTCCACAACGGAGTCCGCGTCCCACGCGTCGAGCGGTGCGGTGTCGACGTGCGCGGCGATGCCGGGATCGAGGGTGCCCGGGTCGCGCAATAGCGCGCGCGGGCGGACGCCGGCCTGGACGAGCAGGCGCAGCACGTGTGCGCCGACGTGGCCTTTCGGGTGTCATCACTCCGATGCTCACGTGGTCACTCCTTCTCCTCGGTTCCGGCTGGGGCGCTCGGGTTCCGGGCACGCCGGCGCCGCCGGACCGCGGAAGCGGCCGGCGGCGCTCGCAAGAGGACGGGACGTTGCGGCCCGGCGCCTCAGAGCCGCTTCGCTCAGCGGTGCGTGACCTTGTGGAGGACGGCGCGGCTGCGCTCGGGAAGCTCGCCCGCCGCGGACATGATGGCGTCCCTGGCGTCCTCGATGTGCTCGACGGCCCGGCGGTACCCGGTGGCGGACTTGTGCCGGTCGTAGGCGATCTTGGCGCCGACCACGGCGACCGCGGCGATGCCGGCCACCGCGAGGATCATGACGATCCGGCCGGTCCGGCTGCCCGACTCGGTCACCAGCGCCTCTTCGTCGTCGTAGGGCTCGTTCTCGGGGAACTCGACGCTGTCGCGCCCGGCGATGTCCGACAGGCGCAGGGCGTCGGTCTCGACTCCCGGTTCGGCGTTCGACTTCTGCGAATCCTGCTGCGATTTCATGGTCAGATCCTCCCACGGGTCGGCCTCCGGGGGTTCCCTCTTGCGGCCATCGGAAACCTCGTGTCGCCCAGTCCCGCACGGGACGAGGTCCCCGTTCCCTTGGCGTTCGGCCCCAACGGGGTACGCGGAGCCGGGGCACTACCTCCCGCGGTGTAGCCCGATTGACAACCCGGGGCCGATGCCCGGGTGCGGCGGCGGGCTGCAGACTCCACCGCATGCGGCGGCCCGCCGCGGTCCGATGTTAGGAGCGTTCACGTTGAAGCTGTTCTTCCTGGGGTGGACGCGGTTCGTCGTCGTCCTCCTCGTGCTCCAGGTCGGCCTCGCCGGCTGGGGCGCCGTCTCGGGAGGCGGCGAGCGGGTGATGCGGTTCATCGCCCACGCCGGCAACGGCGGCATGCTGTTCCTCTGGCTGATGCTCTCGGTCGTCTTCGCCCTCATCGCCAGGCCGGGATGGAAGACCGTGCTGCTGACCGCGTTGTCGGCCTTCATGATCTTCCTGCAGGGCGCGTTCGCGTACGGGTTCGGCACCGAAGGCGTGGGCGGCGGCGTCGGCATCGCCCTCCACGCGCTCAACGGCCTCGCCATCCTCACTCTGCAAGTGGTCGTCGCCCGCCGCGCCAAGCGTGCGGTCGACGCCAAGCGCGCCCTAAAAGCGGAAGGAGTCCCGGCATGAGCCCCTTCGCCACGGTCCTGCGGATCTGGATGACGCTGCTGCTGGCGCTGCTGGTCGTCCAGTTCGCCCTGGCCGGTTTCGGCGTCGGCTACAGCGGCGCGATCGACGACGGCTTCGAGATGCACTTCCGCAACGGCAACGCCCTGCTGTACCTCTACGCGGCCGCGGTCCTGATCGCCCTCGCGGCCCGGGCCGGAGCCCGGATCGTATGGCTGACCGCACTGGGGACATTCCTCGTGCTGCTCCAGCACGGCATGGCCATCGTGAACGTGCCCGGGACGCTCTGGGGCCAGTCGCTGTTCCTGTTCCACGCCCTCAACGGCCTGGCCCTCATCTTCCTCGCGTACAAGACCGGCGCCCTGCTCCGCAAGGAGCGCCGGGAGATGACTCAGCGCGTGTCGTAGCGGTCGCGGGCCTCCAGGACTTCGCCGATGTGCGCCTCGGCCCAGTCGCCGAGGGCCAGGAGCGGGCCGTGCAGGGTGCGGCCCAGGTCGGTGAGCTCGTACTCGACGCGGGGCGGGACCTCCGCGTAGACGTGGCGCGAGACCAGTCCGTCGCGTTCGAGGTCCCGCAGGGTGTCGGTGAGGACCTTGCCGCTGATGCCCTCGACGGCGGCGCGCAGGTCGCGGAAGCGGGTGCGGCCCCGGCCGAGCACGATGACGATCATCGCCGTCCACTTGTTGGCGATGCGGACGAGGGACGTGCGCGAAGGGCAGGTCGCCGTGAGCACATTCCAGTCCGGTTCCTGTGACATGCGGCACCCGATCCCATTGGTCACCTTGAAGTAACTGGTTACAAAAAGTGAGTATAGCTGGGTCAAGCGGCAACGCCGGTGAGGATGAACGAGCCGGCCCACCACGATCCAGGGAGCACACGATGACCGAGTCCACCGCGAACGTAGCCCAGCTGTACATCGACGCCATGGCCTCCGACGAGCCCACCGCACTGCCCGCGCTGTTCGCCGAGGACATCGTCTGGCACCAGCCGGGCGCGAACCAATTCTCCGGCGTCAAGCACGGCGGCGCCGCCGTGGGCGCGATGATCGGCGCCATGATGGCCGTCAGCGGCGGCACGTTCGCCCTGCAGTCCACCGGCGCGCCCATGGTGAACGGCGACCTCGCCGCGCTGCCGATCCGCTTCTCCGGCAGCCGCGACGGGGCCGAGATGGCGATGGACGGCGTCGACCTGCTGCGCGTCAAGGACGGCAAGGTCGCCGAAGCCTGGCTGTTCTCCGCCGACCAGGACGCCGAAGACGCCTTCTGGGGCCAGGGCTAGGACCTGACCGCACCGGTCCTGGCCTCCGGTCAGGGCCGGGGCGGGACCGGCTCGTCGGGAAGCGGCCGGTTCGGGTCGACGCCGTACGGCACGCCGCTCTCAGGGCGCGTCGGATCGGGCGCGTTCGGGTCGTAGGCCTCCTCCGGTTCCGGCGGCACCGGGTCCGGGTCGTTCGGGTCGCCCGGGATCGGCTGGAGCGGGTCCGACTCGCCCGGCGCGGGCTCGCTCGGCTCGCCGTCGTCCGGGACCGGCAGCAGCGGATCGGCCTCGTCGGGGACCGGCTCGCCCGGGTCGCGCTCGCGCGCCTCGCCCGTGTCCTCGGGGACCTCGGCGGCCAGCTGCTGCTCGAGCGATGCGCCCCGGCGCTCCTCCTCCGGCGTCATACCGGGCTTGTCGGCCTCCTGGTACCCCTCCGCGTCGAGGATGGCGTCCGTGAGCCCCTCCTCGTTCGGCTGCTCGTCGTCCACGAACCCGAAGGTCTCGTGCTCGGCGGCGTCGTAAGTCTGGTTCCGATCCGTCATGGCTTCCCCCTTCTAGGGACGGGGAAGTACCCCGCCCGGGGGCCTGCCATGCACCCGCCGGTCAGACGCCGGTGCGCCCGGCCGCCGTGCGCTCGAGGAACGGCACCGCGATGTCGGCGAGCTGAGCTGCGGAAGTGTAGACGGCGTCGTGCGGGCTCGACGGGACGACCGCGAGTTCGCCGCACGGCAGCAGCCGCGTGACCTCCTCCGCCCACGCCTGCGGGGTGACCGCCTCGCGCTCGCCGCGCGTCACGAGAGTCGGCGCCCGCACGCCCGGCAGCTTGTCCTCGACCCGGTCGCGCAGTGCCAGGCGGAGCGTCCGCACGGCGCGGAACAGCCCGGCGTCGACCAGATCGCGCAGGAGGATCGGCAGCTGGAGCGGGTCCTCGTGCGGGGCGCCGCGAAGCCACCGCAACGCCTGCCGCGCCATGCTGCGCGCGCGGGGGTCCATGGTCGGGCCCACCAGGACCAGGCTGTGCACCAGGTCGGGGTGGCGGTACGCGAGGTCGACCACGATCTGCGTGCCGAAGGAGTTGGCGATGAGCACGGCCGGAGCGTTGCCGGTGGCCCGCATCCACTCGGCGAGCCAGTCCGCGAGTGCGGGCACGTCCAGCACGGTGCGGGGACCCTCGCTGAGCCCGAACCCGGGCAGGTCCACCGCGCGCACGGGGTACTCGGACGCGAGCTGCGCGGCGAGCGGCATCAGGTAGCGGTGCGACACCGCCAGCCCGTGCACCAGAACCACCGGCGCCTCGCCGGGCGGGTCGTCCCTGGTCGCCCGGTAGTGGAGGCGCAGGCCGCGCACGGTCGCCCAGCGGCTCTCGAAGTCGCCGTCCGCCTCGGGCGCGCGGGTCGCCACCGCGTACTTCGCGCGCATGGTCCGCCAGCGCCACTTGCCCTCCGACACGGCACCCGAGGGCCGTTCGAGCTTGCTGCCCGAGCGCCGGGCGGGGTGTCGCTGTCGGTTCACGCGGACCGGTTACCCAGGGCGGGGAGGGGTTATGCCGAGGCGGCGAGCCGACGCGTCACCGGTTGGGGCCGCGGTCTTCGTCGGAAGCGGGCCGCCCGTGCCCGGCCGCCGGGACGATGTTCGACCGCCCTTCCCAGGTGCCGTGTTCGGAGAGCGGCCGGAACCGCAGCGTGGTGAACTCGTGGTGGAAGTCCCTCCGGTCGCGTTCCGCCATCGCCTCGTTGTGGAGGCGGGCGGCGGCGCCGGCGTCGCGTCCGAAGACCATGCCGGTCATGGCGCGGGCGCTGGTCCAGACCGAGAAGGTGCAGACGGTGCGGTTCGGCCGCATCGCCGCGAGCGCCAGCGTGGTCTCGGGGTGGTCCCGGACCTGGCGTTCGACCGGTCGGCCCCACCGGATGAAGCGCGGCAGCTCGGGCAGGCGCATCCGCGCGACGGTCACGGCGACCACGGGTTCGCCGGGATCGGTGCGCCCCGTTTCGGCGGGCAGGTGTGCCAGCTCCCGGACCGAGCCCCAGCGGCGCAGGTATGCGAGCCGCACATGCCAACCGGCGCTGAGCGTCCGGCCGAACGGCTGCTGCGCGAGGAACGCCTCGAGCGCCGCTTCGTCGGCCCATTCGGCGAACACGGCGAGGTGCCGCAGCCGCATCCGGCTCGGCGACACCACGGGCGCGCCCAGTTTCATGCCGACGAGGACTTCGATGTGCTGGAGTCCGGGCGCGGAAGGCGGCCGCAGCAGCGCGCCGAGGGAGTCGCGCAGCGGCACGCGGGCGAGGTGGAACGAGTGGAGGGCCATAGTGCGATCCAACCCGACGACGCGCCGCCGCGCTACGCCCGGAGGCACTGAACCTTCCGGGGCGATCGCGGCGCCGGGGGGAGCGAACCGCAGCCATCGCGCGGCACCGGCAGGGACGAGCCGCGGTAGCTCCCTGCGTCATCTGGGCCGGCGAAGCACGGAAGGCCGCAGCCCTAGCCGCGGCCGTCGCGCGGCACCGGCAGAGAGGGCGCGGCAACCCCATGCATGACCCGGGCCGGCGCAGTGTCGAGCGCGGCAGACCGCACCCTCGCGGCACCAGAGCGATCCTGCCCCACCCGGGCGCGCGCGAGGCCGGCTCAGTGAACCGCAGCCTCCGCGCGTCTTCGCGCGGCACTGGCGCGAGCCGCACCGCACGTAGGATGGGACCATGCCCGAACGCGAACGACCGGCTCCTGCAAACGGTTTGCACCACGACCCGCCCTCCGGTGAGCAGTTCGCCGCCGCCGCAAGCGTGTTCGCGCTCCTGGCCGACCAGACCCGCCTCCACCTCCTGTGGGTGCTGGCCGAAGGCGAAGCCGACGTCACCGCCCTCGCCGCCACCACCGGGGCCGCCCGCACGGCGGTCAGCCAGCATCTGGCGAAGCTGCGCCTCGCCGGTCTCGTCCAGCCCCGCCGCGAGGGCCGCCGCGCGGTCTACTCCCTGACGGACGGGCACCTGCGCCGCCTCGTCCTCGAAGCGCTCAGCCGGGCCGACCACCAGGTCACCGGCAAGCCTTGGCACGCCTGACACCACACATTTTCGATATGTGCGCACATGCGCACACGTATGGTACGGTCGGGGCGTCACCGTCTCCGAGCCGAGGACCGCGCCGTGCTCTCCGTGCTGCGACACCGCACCTACCGCCACCTGTTCGCCGCCCAGGCCATCGCCTTGGCCGGCACCGGCCTCGCCACGGTCGCGCTCAGCCTCCTCGCCTACGACCTCGCCGGGGCCCGCGCGGGCGCCGTGCTCGGGACCGCGCTGGCGATCAAGATGCTCGCGTACCTGCTCATCGGGCCGGTCGCCACGGCGCTCGCCGAACGGGTGCCCCGGCGGACCCTCCTGTGCGCCATGGACATCGCGCGCGCCGCCGTCGCACTGGCCCTGCCGTTCGTCACCGAAGTCTGGCAGGTCTACGTACTCGTCCTGGTCCTGCAGGCCGCGTCGGCGGCCTTCACCCCGACCTTCCAGGCGGTCATCCCCGAAATCCTGCCCCGCGAAGCGGACTACACGAAGGCGCTGTCCCTCTCGCGCCTCGCCTACGACCTCGAGAGCCTGTTCAGCCCCGCGCTCGCGGCCGTGCTCCTGGCCCTGGCCGGCTACCAATGGCTGTTCACCGGCACCACCATCGGTTTCCTCGCCTCGGCGGTGCTCGTCGCATCGGTGGCGCTGCCGAAACCAGCTCCCGCGCGGCGCGGCGGGCGCTGGGCGGAGACCACGCGCGGGTTCCGCCTCTACCTCGCCACGCCCCGGCTGCGCGGCCTGCTGCTGATGCACCTGGCCGTCGCCGCCGCCACCGCGATGGTCATCGTCAACACGGTCGTCCTCGTCCAGGACGTGCTCGGTCGCGGCACCGGTGATGTCGCGGTCGCCTTGGGCGCGTTCGGCATCGGCTCGATGACCGCCGCACTGCTGCTGCCGGGGCTCCTCAAGCGCCGCACCGACCGGCAGGTCATGCTCCCCGCCGCATGCGTCCTCGCCGCAGGTCTGGCGGTCCTCACCGCCGCGCTGGCGGGCGGCGCACTCGCCTGGGCCGGCCTGCTCGCGCTCTGGGCGGTGCTCGGTGCGGCCACCGGCGCGATCCTGACCCCGACCGGCCGCCTGGTCGCCGCGTCGGCGACCCCTGCGGACCGGCCCGCGGCCTTCGCCGCCCAGTTCTCGCTCTCCCACGGCTGGTTCCTCATCGCCTACCCGGTCGCCGGATGGCTTGCCGCCCAAGCAAACCCGGCCGTCGCAGCGGGAGCGCTCGCCGCCTGCGCCACGACCGCGGCCGTCGCCGGGCTCCTCGTCTGGCCCCGGCGCGACACCGCGGTCCTCCCCCACGTCCACACCCGGCTCGACCCGGCCGACCCGCACCTGGCCGGCGCCCACGCGGCGGCGCACGGCTGGACCCACTCGCACAACTTCGTCATCGATGCGCTGCACACGCACTGGCCCGCGAACGGCGCGACCAGCGCGTGCGACGAGCGGGCACCGGCCCGGCGGAAGTCGGTCAGCGTCGGCTAGACCGAGTACGGCGCCGGTGCGTCCGTGCCGCTCCCGGCCTCGACCGCGGCGCGGCCGATGAGTTCGACGATCAGCACCAGCACGGCCACGACGATCGCGACCGTGACGACGCCGGAGACGCCGGGGTGGCGCCAGAGCACGAGCCACAGCAGACCCGCCACCACGAGTGCGATCTCGATGGCGCGGCGGTTGCGGTGGACGCCGGTGCCGAAGCGGCCGAAGGTGACGCCCGCTCCGGCGAGCCCGCGGGCGATGGCGTTCCGGCCGCCGCCGCCGAGCCGCCGCAGGGCGGTCGGGGCCCTTCCGGGACCGGTGACCCAGCAGGCCAGGGCGACGATGACCGCGAGCACGGTGATGGTCTCGGCGGCGCCCTTGAGGAACCGGGTGAGGGTGTCGTAGACGTTGACGGCGGCCTGCTGCGACTGGACGCCGTCGCCGAGGCCGGCCAGGAACGCGCCGCGTCCGATCGTGAGTCCCGCGGAGAGCAGGAGCATCCCGACCGCCAGGCAGAGCGCGCCGATGAGCAGGCCGCGGCGGCGGTTAGGGGCGACGGCGATCCCGGCGGCCAAGAGCGCGAGTCCGGCGATCGGCAGGATCCAGGAGGCGGCGTCCAGGAGGGACGCGGCGACCCGGAGCTTCGGGAAGGCCTCGGACTGGGCGATGGTGAAGTTCACCGACACCGCCGGGATGCGTTCGGCCAGTCCGAACCCGGCCTCGACCATGCGGTTCTTGACGCGTTCGACGAGCGGCCCGAGGTCGAGGACGAGGTCCTGGCCCTTGAGTTCGAGCGCGCCGCCGCTGTCGCCGTTCAACAGGGCGACGAGGGAGGTGTGGGCGCGGAGGGTGGCCTCGCGCCAGAGCTCCGTGAACTGGTCGGAGTAGACGACGGCGGTGACCTGCTTGTCGATGAAGGAGTCGATGCCGGAGGCAAGGGGCACGGCAAGGCGGTCGAGGACGTCGGGGCCGCCCTTGGTCTGGACGGCGTCGATGGCCTCGGCGACGAGCTTCTCAGTGTCGAGCGCCTTGTTCACGGCGCCGTTGACGCGGACGGCGATCGCGGCGCGAACCTCTTCGTCCTTGTAGAGCGGCGCCATGGTGGCGGCGAACCGGTCGGTGTTGAGGATTTCATTGCGCGCGAACACGGTCACGGAGGCGAGCACGAGGACGATCGCGGCGAGGACGAGCAGCGCGACCGATCCGGCCCAGCGGGCGGCGCGCTTGCCCCTGCCCGGGGCGGTCTGCGCCCGCAGGCGCTCCAGTTCGGCGCGTTCGGCCCGGTTCAGCGCTGCGTCGGCCATGGTCTCGCTCCTTCGGTCGGCCGCGGCGTCGCCGCGGGCGCTCGCCGGGGGGCGCGAACCTCCAGATCGTACGGTCCAGACGCGGGGCCGGGCCTGCGTTTCCGCAGTTTCCCCGGCTTCGCTCGGGGCATCCGCGAACCCCCTCCCACCGCTGGAGGGGAAGCAGGGTCCGCCGCGAACATCCCGCCCGGGTCCGATGAGAACCGGGCCCCTGGCGGCTGTGTCACCCGAAAGCGACGATGAGCGCGGCGCGGGGGCCGGCGGGGGGGGGGGGCGGGCCCCCGCCCGGGTGAGTGGGGCGGCGGCGGGGGCGGGGGGGGGGGGGGGGGCCTGGCCCCCCCCACCCCGCCGCGGCGGGGGGCGGGGGCCCGGCGGGCGGGGCCGGCCGCCCCCGGGCCGGTTCAGATGCGGAGGCCGCGGTCGCGGCGGCGGGTGAGCATGATCGCCGCGGCGCCGAGCGCCGCGAGGACCGCCGCCGCCTGCAGCAGGTGGTGGACGGCCGGGCCGGTGACGATCAGCCCGGTCGCGGACCAGGTGTTGGTGACCACGGCCGCGTCGCAGGTGTCCGCGTCGCAGGCGGTCACGGTGAACTCGGCGCCGTCGGTGCCGTTGACCGCGATCGCGGTCGAGCCGGCGCCGCCGTCACCGGGTTCGGTGAGCGTGCACGAGGCCCCGGCCGGCAGGCCGGTGTAGGCGGCCTCGCCGCCGGCCTCGATCTCGCGGGCGGCCCCGCCCGGGATGTCGACCGGGACGGTCGCGCCGTCGGCGTCGCGGACGCAGGCGAGCTCGACCTCGAAGGTCTCGCCTTCGTGGTCGGCCGCACCGGCACCGGCGAGTTCCTTGCGGACCAGGAGGCCGCCGCTGTCGAACCGGTTTGTCACCGTGAGCTCGGCCGTGTCGCGGATCGGGATGGCCGCGGTGTCGCCGCCGTCGAGTCCGCCGGTCACGGTCACCTCGGTGGCGCCGCCGGTCTGCGACTCGGTCGCGGTGCAGACCGCTCCGGTCGGCAGGCCTTCGTAGACCGCGGGTTCGTCCACTGCGAACTCGCGGGTCGCACCGCCGGGGACCGGGACCTCGACGACGCCCTCACCGGTGTCGAACAGGCAGTCGAGCGTGACCGCGAACGGCCCGGCGCCGTACTGGTCGGCACCGTCGCCGGTGACCTCCTTGACCACCCGGAGCGAGCCGGCGGAGAGCACGTTCACCGCGTGCAGCGTCACCGGCGCGTCGGCCCCGACGGTCACCTGGCGGGGCAGGACGATCGCGAAGGTCGCGCCACCCGTGCCGGTCTCCATCGCGGAGCAGGCGGCCCCGGCGGGCAGATCGTCGATCTCGGCCTCCATCGGCTGCGTGCCGCCGAGGACCACTTCGCCCTGCCAGACGGTGCGGGTGCCGGAGGCGTCGTCGAGGGTGCAGAGCACCTGGACCGTGAACGGCCCCGGGGTCACCGGGCCCGTGCCCCCGCCGAAGACGTGCTTGCGCAGCACCAGCTTCCCGGTGTCGAACGTGTTCGTGACGTCGGCCGTGTTGGCGGTCCCGGGGTCGTCCGGTGCGAGGACGACTGCGGCGGCGTTCCCGTCGGTCGTGGCCGGGTCGCCGTCGCCGGCGACGGTGGTGACGGTGGTCGTCGCCGCGCCCTTGGCTTCGGTCTCGGTCACGGTGCACTCGGATCCGGACGGGAGCCCGGTGAACTCGGCCGTCTCGCCATCGGCGAGCTCGGCGGTCATCGGGTCGTCGGGGCCGTACCCGTCCGCGTAGACGGCTTCGCCGAGGAACGTGCAGTCCACTTCGATGCCGAAGGGCCCGTATGTGATCGGGTTGCCGTCCTGGTCGACTGCCGCAGAGTCGACGGTCTTCCCCACGGTCAGGCCGGCCAGCTCGTACGTGTTGACGGCGACGATCGTCTGCGGGTCCTCGTCCTCGCGGACCGCGGTGACCGTGGTGGCCTCGAACGAGGTCGCCCCGTTCGCGTCGTCCTCGGTGACGGTGCACTCGGCGCCGTACGGCAGGTCGGTCACGGTGACGGTCTCCCCGGCCTTCACCGTCTGCACGGCGTCGTCGCCGAGGTCCACATCGTCCTCGACCCGGGTGCCGATCGCCGAGCGGCAGGCCAGATGCAGCGTGAACTCGTCGGGCGCGTAGGCCGCGCCTTCGCCGGCGACCTCCTTCGTGATCCGCAGGTGCCCGGTCGCGAGGGCCACGCCGACGCGCTCGCCCTCGGTCAGCGGCAGCTGCTGCGAGAGCTGCTCGGCCCGTTCGGTCGTGGCGGTCTCACCGCCGACCGAGGCTGAGTTCCAGGCAATCGAGTCCGGGCCCTCGGCGGGCGAATCCGCCGGCGCGGTCATGATGAACTCGAATCCGATCTTCTCGAGCGGCTCGAACGGGTCGCCGTCGGGGAAGTCCGCCTCGTAGCGCAGCGCGGTGATGCTGCGGAGGATCTCCTCGGTGAACGCCGGGCCGCCGGACTGCGGGAACGGCGTCCACGAGCCGGTCGGGCAGACCATGCGCTGGACTTCGGTGCACTGCGCGGCGTCGTCGGTCCAGAAGATCCTGGTCGCGGTCCCGGCCGGGACCGCCGTGGTCAGCCGCGCGGTGCCCTCGAACAGCGGGCGCCACTCGGAACCGCGCGGGTTGTCGTTGATCGCGCCCGTGTCCCCGACCGCCGGGAGCTGGTCGAAGCCGACCACGGTGTCGATGCCCTGGTTGCCGGTGTTCATGGCCTCGAAGCGCCAGAAGTGGTCGCCGCCGGGCTTGAGGATCGGGATGCACGGCGAGACGAAGAATCCGTCCGCGTTCGGCGCGCAGTCCTCCGGATCCACACTGGAGTCGACCGAGAGCTCGCCGAGCTCGTCGTCCACGGCGCGGACCGACTTGGCCGAACGCATCGACGCGGTCGTGGAGACCGTGATCGAGGCGCTGGCCCGGCACTCGCCGGTGGGGGCTTCGAGGGTGCCGGTGCACTCGTCCCAGGGCCGGTCGCCGGTGACGCCCGCGGTGTTCGCCACGACCGTGCCGCCGGCGACGCCCGGCCGGACCATCAGCTGGATGGTGATCGTGTACGTCTGGCCCACTTCGAGAACCGAGCCTTCGGGGAAGGTGAACACAATCTGCTCGACGTCCACGGTGATGTCGGTGGTGACGTCCGCGGCGTCGGTCGGCAGGGCCGGACCGCTCGCCGGGTCGGGCGCCGCGCCCGCGAGCGCGTAAGCGAACGCGCCCTCGCCGCCCGGATGGTCCACCGGGTCGAAGGTCAGCTGCGCGCCGTTCGCATCGGTCGGCATCACATCGGTGATCACCGGGTCCACAATGGCCCGGTCGCCGGTGTTGGTGACCTCGATCGAGTAAGGGAACGAGGTCGCGGGCGGCTTGATGCCGCCGTCGACCGCGCCGTCCGCGAGTTTGACGATCGCGACGCCGTTCACCGCGTGCTTGTAGAGGACGGTGGCCTGAGCGGTGTCGGTGGCGCTCACCGGCGAACCGCCGACCAGGACGGCTCCTTCGACGAGGACGTCCACATTGTTCGTGGCGACCCCCGCGGCGGTCTCGCCCGGCGCGGGGTCGTTCCCCGCGAGGTCGGTGAGGACCGGCCCGCTCGTGCGCAGTGCGTCGCGGCGGGTCAGCTCGATCGGAACGGCCTGCAGCGGGTTGGCCGGGTTCTCCCAGATCGCGCCGTCGGCGCGGGTGAAGGTGAACCGCAGGCCCTGCACGTCGGCCGCGGCCACGCCGTCGGGCAGGGCGAGGCCCGTCCCCGGTTCACCCTCGGTCCAGGAGCCACCGGTCACGGCGACCCCGGAGCCAGTGCCGCTGAAAGTGCCGCCGGTGAAGGCGTCGACCTGCACCCGGTCGATCGGCGCGGCGAACGCGAAGTCGCCGAAGCCGGCGAAGTCGTACTGGTTCCACAGCAGCGGTTCGTCGTCGGTGAGCGTCATCAGGTTCGTGCGGGTCGGCCCGCCGGGCTGCCCGGTGATCGTCATGGTGACCGGGCCGTCCGACGGCTCGGTGATGGTGGCCGGGTCGAAGGACTTCCCGGCGGTGACCGAGATGTCCGTGTCGGTCAGCTCGATCGAGGCGTCGTCGACGGCGGTCGGCGTATCGGTGCCGGTGCCGCCGAGGTCGGCGACCGAGGCCTGGGCGTCGTTCGCGACCGGCGAGTCGGCGGTGGTCACCGCCGCGCCGCCGTCGCGGTGCACGGCCCGCAGCCGCAGGTCCATGACCAGCTCGGCCTGCGCATCGGACTCGATCCGGCCGGTGTGGACCACGCTGATGCCGACGGCGTCGGCCAGGTCGGACTCGCTGAGCGCCAAGGCCTCCTCGACGGTGTACACAGCGGTGCCGCCGCCCGCGGCCGTGATGGTCACGGTCGTGCCGGTCGCGCCTTCGGGCACGGTGATCGCGACGATCTCCTTGAGGTCGAAGACGTCGAACGGCGCGTCGTTCAGCGGGTCGGTGATCGTCAGCGAGTCGACGTCGGCCGCGGTGCGGTTCGTCGCGGTGATCGCGACCCGCCCGGACGGGTAGTCGGCGGGGTCGGTGCCGGTGGGCGGGATGCCGAGCGGTCCACCGGTCCAGTCCTTGGCGATGCCGACGTTGAGCGGGACGTCGATAATGATGACGTCGTCGCCGTCCTCGTCGCGCACGACCTGGTTGCCGTTCGTGTAGCCGGTGGCGCTGGCGGTGTCGTGGACCTGGCCGGGCGATCCGGGCACGTTGTACTCGCGGCTGCCGAGGACCGGGTCCGGGTCGGCCTGCGGGTCGCGCACCTCGTCGCGGATCTGGAAGGTGAGCCGGACGGCGCGGTCGTCGCCGCTGGAGCGGGCGACGCCGTCGCCGACCTGCGGGAGGGTCGGGTCGGTGCCGATGCGGTCGGCGCGGGTGGGGCTCTCGGTGAAGACGAGCCGCACGCCGGTGGTGGAGGCGCGTTCATCGCTGGTGAGCGTGTAGCCCGGGAAGGTGCCGTCGCAGGCGTCCGGGCAGGGGTCGTCGGCGGCGCGGACCCAGGCGGTGCCGTTCCACAGTTCGACGCGGTCGACGGCGTCGTAGGTGAGCCACGGGTCGTCGGCGGCGATGATCGGGTCGATGTCGACCAGGTCGAACGCGTTGAAGAAGGTGTCGCCCACGGGGACCGTCGGGTCGGCCACATCGGACACCACGACCTCGTCGAGGCCGGAGTAGCCGCCGGTGGACCAGTCGAGTTCGGCGTCGATCCGGTCGCCGGAGCGGGCCGTGATGGTCTTGCCCGCGCCGGGTTCGGGTTCGAGGAAGGTCTTCTCGATCAGGTCGCCCTCGCCGGGCGTGACCGGGACGAGGTCGACGGTGGCGCAGGCGTCGTCGCTGGTGGCGGTGACGTCGCCGGCGGAGGCGGCCGAGGAGGCGCAGTCGGTGACGGGCCCGTCGGAGCCCGCCGCGCCACCGGAGCCGTCGCGGTTCTGGTCGCGGAGCGCGGCTTGGAAGTTCGGCTGCACGCCGGTGCCGGGCGCGAAGCCGTCGGGGTCGTAGTAGTCGAACTTGAGGCCCTGGATGTCGTCCTGGAGGTCGGCCGGGATCGGGATGTTCACGACGGCCGCGCCCTGCAGGGCTTCGGCGCCGGGCAGGACCACCCACTGCGTGCCGTCCCAGTAGGAGACGGTGAGGGTCGCGCCCGCGGGGATCGCGGTCTGGGTGATCGCGGTGGCGTTGAAGCTGTTCCAGAACGGGTCGGGATCGGGGTTCGGCGGGACCGCGGTCGGGTCCTGGACGATGAGGTGCGTGGCGTCGGTGGTGGAGGCCGGGAACGGCTCGATCCGCGCGGGGAGTTCGACGATGATCTTCTCGCCCGGCACGGAGTTGATCTCGCTGGGGCTGATGCGCTTGTCCGCGTCGACCGCGAGGCGGGCGGCGAGGGTGGTGAGCGTGTCGGCGGCGGTCGCGGAGCCGGTGTCGTCGCCGTCGGCGACCTCGACGAGGACCTGGTTGCCGTGCACGACCTCCTCTTCGGTCTGGTCGGGGTCGGTGTCCACGGTGAACGGGACGGTGGCCTCGGCTCCGGCGATGATGTCGCCGGTGTAGACGACAGTGAAGCCGATGACCGTCTTGCCGTCCGCGGGTGCGGGGAGCGTGTCCGTCTCAGTGGTGTCGAGCGTTTCGGAGGTCTCGTCGTCGTACTGGTAGGTGACCGAGGCGGCGGTGGCGCCGGCGGGCCAGGCGACGTCGTCGGTGAAGCCGGTGAAGGTGAGCCCGTTCGCGAACGGGTTCGTTGTGGACGGGTCGGGTTCGGTGATGGTCATGGTGTCGACCGCGGTGCCGGCGTTGGTGCCGGTGAGCGTCACCGTGCTCGGATCGCCCGCGGCGACCGGGTCGGGGTCGAAGGATTTCGCGGCGCCGGCGGCGATCTGGAGCGGGATGAGGGTGTAGTCGGCGTCGGCCTCGTCGGTGGCGGTCTCGCCTTCGGCGGTGACCTCGGCGGTGACCGTGTTGTTCACGGCGGTCCGCGCGGTGATGTCCGCGACGGCGTCGGTGTGGACGAGGTCCACTTCGACCTCGGCGGAGGCGTCGGCGGGAAGCGGGTCCCCTGCGGAGTCCGTGAAGGTGAACCGCAGGCCCTTGACCTGGTCGTCGGTGACGCCCGCGGGGAGGGCCGGCGCGGCTCCCGGCGTGCCGTCGACCCAGGCGGTGCCGTTCCAGACGTCGACCTGGACCTGGTCGGCGCCTTCGGGGAAGGTCACGGTGCCGAAGCCGGCGAAGGCGAGGGAGTCGAACGGGTTGGGGTCGGCGGCGGGGTCGGTCGGGTCGGTGAGGACGAGGGAGTCCACTTCGCCGTTCGAGCCGCTGGTGCCGCCGATGGTCATGGTCGTCGCGGTGCCCGGGCGGGCCACGGCCTGGTCCGGGTCGAAGGACTTCGAGGCCTCGACGGCCAGTTGGAGCGGCACTTCCGGGGTGACGTCGACGTAGTCGGGGACCTCATCGGCGTTGGAGGCGTCGAAGGTCGCGGTGTTCCTGACCGGGATGCCGTCGGCCGAGTGGGGCAGGTCCGGGTCGGCGCGGACCTGGATCTGGACCTGGGCGGTGGTGGCCGCGGGCAGGCCCTGGGCTCCGGCGGGGCTCGCCAGCGCGTCGGTGAAGGTGACCGTGACGGTCTGGCCGTCCGCGGCGGCGTCGGCGGAGGCGCCGCTGACCTGCGGGGTGCCCTGGACGATGAACTCGGAGGGGACGACGTCGGTGATCTCGGCGTCGATGCAGCCGGAGCCGAAGGTCGTGCACCCCACAGTGAGGGTGTAGGTGAAGGTCTCTCCGGGTTGGACCGTGGTGGCGGAGGCGGTCTTGGAGAGGCTCAGCGTCGCCGGTTCCTGCGCCGCCGCCGGAGTGGCCGGCATGAGCGTGGAGCACAAGGCCACCGTGAGGGCGACCATGGCGGTCGCCGCCTTTCGTCCGATCGACCGCATGGGGACACCTTCCGCGTCGGTACCGACCACTGTGGCCGCCGGGTCGCGGGCACAGCTCCCGGCACGCTATCACTCACAGTGAGGAACGTGTGCTATTTCAGTGACCGGTGGCGAGTCCCGGCGGCACGGCTCCCGAAACCGGTCCCGGCCGTGCGATGGCGCCCATAATGGACGCGGAGGCGATTATGGGCATTCTGATTCCCTCGAGTCAGCGGCGGACGCTGTCGGAGTTGTACGACCGGATCGATCTCAGCGACGGCGACCGGTCCGCCAAGCGCTCCGCGTACTGGACGATGCTGCTGCTGTCCGGGGTGATCGCGACCGCCGGCGTCATCGGGGACTCGACGGCGACCGTGATCGGCGCGATGATCGTGGCGCCGCTGTCGACGCCGATCCTGGCGATCGGGCTCGGGATCGTGACCGGGCGCCTCTCGCTGGTCGGGCGTTCACTGCTCTATGTGCTGGTGAGCGTGGCGGCCGTGGTCGCGATCGGCTTCCTCATCGCCCTGGTCCTGCCGAACCCCACGAACGTCCTCACCAATTCCCAGGTGGTCGGCCGCGTCTCCCCCACGCTCACCGACCTGGCCGCGGCCATCGCCACGGGCTTCGCCGGATCGATCGCGATCGCGCGGCGGGACGTCGGCGACGTGCTGCCCGGCGTGGCCATCGCGATCTCCCTGGTGCCGCCGCTCGCCGTCGTCGGCGTGTGCCTGGGGTCGGGCGAGCCGGAGCTGGCGCTCGGGGCGCTGGTGCTGTTCGCGTCCAACATGGTGGTCCTCATCATCGCCGCGGTGGTGGTGCTCATGGCCGCGGGGTACGCGCGCGAGTCCGCCGAGTCGCCGAACGCGAAGTGGCGCGGTCGCGCCTATGCGGCGCTCGCCGTCATGCTGCTCGCCGTCGGCATCCCCATGACGCTCAACTCGATCACCGCCGTCTGGGCGAAGGAGGTGCGGACGCTCGCCGAGGACTGGCTCAGCGACACCGCCGAGGCCGAGGTCAGCGACGTCTCGTGGCACGCACACGGCCTGGTCGTCGAGGTGCGGAGTCCGGAGGAGCTGCCCGACATCGCCGAACTGCAGGACGCGGTCGACGCGATCCTGCCGACGGACCCCACGGTCACCGTGGTGCACACCGTGGGCGAGCGGATCAGCAAGGAGACCGGCTGACAGCCGTCAGTCGGCGAGCACGAGGTCCCGCAGCTCGGCCAGTGTGGCGATCCGGTGGCGGGCCTGCGCGAAGTCCTGGTCCTTCGTGAAGTCGTTGTGGACCACCGCGCAGTCGATGCCGGCCGCCACGGCCGACTGCAGGCCCCGGGCCGAGTCCTCCACGACCAGGGCCGCCTCCTTGGTCGCGCCGAAGCGTCGCAGGCCGGTCAGGTACGGCTCCGGGTGCGGCTTGGAGCGCTCGTAGTCGTCCCGGACGAGGACGAACTCCATGAACGACCGGATGCTGCGGTGCTCGTGGATGAGGTCGAAGTCCGCGCGCTTCGCGGTCGTCACGATCGCCATGCGCACGTGCTTCGAGAGGTCGGCGAGCACTTCGGTGACGCCTTCGATCTCGATGGCCTCGGTCCGCAGGTACCCCTGGTAGTACGCGTCGCGGGCCGCCCGCAGCCGGTCGATGGTCGGCTCGTCGACGCCCGCCGCCCGGGCCTGGGTCCAGGTGCCCAGGCCCTGTGCCATGTCGCGGAGGTACCGGTCCTTGTCAAGGGCCACACCGACGTCAGCCAGCGCACGCTCGCCGGCCCGGTAGTACCAGGCCTCGGTGTCCACCAGGACGCCGTCGTGGTCGAAGAGCACGAACGCCTTCACCATCGTGAACCTCTCAGTCGCGGACGCCGGTGCACCAGCCTATCCGAGCGTCCCGGCGAGGGCCATCGCCGCGATCAGTGCGAGCATCCCGGCGGTCCTGCCGATGAGGGTCCGCGGACGCGGGACGGGGCCTTCCCGCAGCACGGCGATCCCCAAGGGCACCAGCGCGATGGCGAGTCCGAGTGCCGCGACGACCGAGAGTGGCGTGGTGCCCTTGAGGACGCCGAGAGGCAGCAAAGCGGCCGAGGCGAGGAGTGCGGCGCGGATCCAGCCGAAGGTCTTCGCGCGGAAGGCGCCGATGGCGAGGACGATCCAGCCGGCCATGATCGCGACCGAGAAGGCGGACATGAGGTGCCAGGCGCCGTAGGCGTCGGCGACCGCGCGCGTCGCCTCGTCGGGGCCACGGTCGGCGGCGAGCTGGAAGGCGAGGTGGTCGGCTCCGGCGTGGAACGCCCGGGCGAACAGGCCGAAGACCGCCATGGCCCCGCCCCACAGCGCCCACTTCGGACGGTGCTGCCCGATGCGTTGGGCGAGTACGAGGACCGCGGGCCAGAGCAGGACGATGCCGGCGAGGAAGCAGCTGTAAGCGGCGGTCATGAGCATCGGATGCTCAGCGTAGGCGCGGAGCTGGTCGGGGAAGAAGAACGGCGTCCCCGCTCGGAGGAGGACGCCGGTGAGCAGGAGGAGTGGGCCGAGGACGAGGGCGGTGCCGCCGAGCCAGCGGCCGGGGAAGCGTGTTTCGGTCATGCCCCAAGGATGGGTCCGGGGAGGGGTCCGCCGCGTCAGCCCGGAGCCTGGGATCGGTCGTCAGACCCAGGTATGACGACTGTTCGGGAACGCGGGGTTATCGTTTGCCGGTGTCCTCTCGCCGCAGCCTCGTCCTGGTCGACGCCGTCGTCGCGCTCGCGGTCGTCGCCGTCTACCTGTCGTTCGCCGCGTACGGCGGCGGTGACGGCACGCCGGTCTTCACGGGCCCGGCCTGGTTGGGGTGGCTGGTCTCCGCGGCCATCGGCCTGCCGATCGCGACGCGGCGCCGGTGGCCGGTGCCGTCCGCGGCGGTCACGCTCGCGGGTTGCGCCGCGGCCGCGCTCCTCGACTTCGCCCGCGAGCCGTTCGTCCCGGCGGGCCTGGTGCTGTACGCGGTCGGCACTGCGGTCGCGCCCCGGCTGTCACGTGTCGTCCTCGCGGCCGCGCTCGCGATCCTGACTGCGAGCCTGTTCATCGGCGTCTACGCGCACACGCCATCCGAGTCGCTGCTGGGAGCACTGGGGTTGACCGGGGCGGTCTGGCTGAGCGCCGGCGGCGGCTGGGCGGCGGGCGTCGCCATGCGGCGCCGCCGTGAGACGCAATTGGCGGAGCAGGCCAGGGACCGGTCGCGGGTGATCGCCGAGGAGCGGTTGCGCATCGCCCGCGAGCTGCACGACATCGTCTCCCACAACCTCAGCCTCATCGCGGTGCAGGCCGGGGTCGCCAACCACCTCGCCGACGAGCAGCCCGAGCGCGCGCGGGAAGCGCTGCGCTCCATCGAATCCACGAGCAAAGGCGCACTGGCCGAGATGCGCAGCGTCCTCACCGTGCTGCGCTCCGGCCCCGTGGAGGACACCGTGCCCGAACCGGCGCCCGGACTCGCCGAGCTCGAGGCCCTGGCCGAGCAGACCCGCGCCGCCGGCGTCGCTGTCGGCCTCCGCGTCGACGTGCGGCGGCCGCTGCCGCCGGGCATCGCCCTCGCGGTGTACCGCATCGTCCAGGAGTCACTGACCAATGTGGTCAAACACGCGGGGCGGGGCCGCTGCGAGGTCGAAGTGCGCGCCGAGGACGGGCGCGTGCACGTCACGGTCACCGACGACGGCGGCCGCGAACCCCGGCAGCGCCACGGCGGACACGGCCTCATCGGCATCCGCGAACGCGTCCTGATGTACGGCGGCACGTTCACCGCCGGGCCCGGCGACGGCGGCGGGTTCACCGTCCGGGCGGTCATGCCGGTCGAGAGCGCGGCCGTCCGATGACCATCCGCGTGCTCATCGCCGACGACCAGGAACTCGTGCGCGCCAGCTTCCGTCTGCTCATCGAATCCGCCGACGACCTCACCGTGGTCGGCGAGGCCGGCTCGGGCGGCGAGGCGCTGGCCCTCGCCTCCACCGCGCGGCCGGACGTGATCGTCATGGACGTGCGGATGCCGGGCATGGACGGTATCGAGGCCACCCGCCGCATCGGCGCCGACCCCGCGCTTTCGCAAGTGCGCGTGCTGATGCTGACCACGTTCGACCTCGACGAGTACGTCTACGCGGCCCTGCGCGCGGGCGCGAGCGGCTTCCTGCTCAAGGACACCTCGCCGGCGGCGCTGCTCACCGGCATCCGCACGGTCGCCTCCGGCGAGGGCATGCTCGCGCCCACGATCACCCGCCGGCTCATCGCATCCTTCAGCCTCCGCCCCGAGCCCGGGCCCGCCCCGGGCCGCCGCCTCGACGCCCTCACCGAGCGCGAACGCGAAGTGCTCGTCCTCATCGCCCGCGGGCTCAGCAACACCGAGCTCGCCGCCGAGCTCTACGTCAGCATGGCGACGGTCAAGACCCACATCAGCCGCCTCCTCGCCAAGCTCCACGCCCGCGACCGCGCCCAACTCGTCATCACCGCCTACGAAACCGGACTGGTCGGCACCGGCCGCTCCCCCGAAGGCGACACGGAGGCCTGACCGCCGCGCCCTTCCCCATGTGGCCCTTGTTCGGTCACGAGCCGGCCGTTCGCCAAGACGATGCGGTGATCGGCGTTCGCGGCGTCTTCGAGGTCGTGGGTGGCGTGTACGACCGTGACGCCTCGGGCGCTCTCCTCAGTGAGCAGGGCGGCGATCTGCTCCTTGGCCTCGGCGTCCAGACCGGTGGCGGGCTCGTCGAGCAGCAGGAGGTCGGACTGCTGCGCGAGCCCTTGGGCCAGCAGGACTCGCTGGCGCTGTCCGCCTGAGAGGGTGCTCAGTCGCCGAGCGGCGAGGGCGGCGACGCCGAGGCGTTCCATGCACCGGTCGGCGACGGCGCGGTCCTCGCGGGTGAGGCGCCGCCATGCGCCCCGGTGGGCCCAGCGGCCCATGGTCACGACCTGCCGGACGGTGATGGGCAGTGCGTCCGGGACCTCGCTGCGCTGGACCACGAGGGCGGCGTTGTGCTGGTGCGCCCGCAGGAGCGACCCCGCCGCCGCCGGATGGGCGCCGGCGAGGAGGCCGAGCAGCGTCGACTTCCCTGAGCCGTTGTGCCCGGTCACCGCGGTGACCTGTTGCGCCGGAATGGAAACGGTGAGGTCGTACAGCACGGTAGTGGCGCCGTGGCGGGCGCTCACCTCGGTCAGCTCGATGGCGTTCGACATGTCGGGGATCACTCTCAAGACGGTTGATAAACGAAAACGATTATCATTATAGTTCCCGCCATGGAATGGTTGACCGATCCCTTCGAGGTCGGCTTCGTAGCGCGGGCGCTGTGGGGCGGGCTGCTCGTCTCCGTGATCTGCGGACTGGCGGGCACCTGGGTCGTGCTGCGCGGCATGGCCTTCATGAGCGACGCGATGGCGCACGGCATGCTCCCCGGCGTCGCGATCGCCTCCCTACTCGGCGGCAGCCTCCTGCTGGGCGCCGCCCTCAGCACGGTCGCGATGACCCTCGGCGTGACGGCGCTTTCGCGCACCTCCCGGCTCTCCCAGGACACCGGCATCGGACTGCTGTTCGTCGGCATGCTCTCGACGGGCGTCATCATCGTGTCCCACTCCCAGTCCTTCGCCGTGGACCTCACCGGGTTCCTGTTCGGCGACGTGCTGGCGGTCCGCGAGACCGACCTCCTGATGCTGGCCGGGGCGCTGGCGTTGGCGCTGCTGCTCACCGTCGCCTTCCACCGCTCCTTCGTGGCGCTGGCGTTCGACCGGCGCAAGGCCGCGACCCTCGGGCTGCGGCCCGGACTGGCCCACGGGCTCATGGTGTCGCTGCTGACCCTGGCGATCGTGGCGTCCTTCCACGTCGTGGGCACGCTGCTCGTCTTCGGCCTGCTGATCGCGCCGCCCGCGGCAATGGCCCTGTGGGCCAACCGGATCCCGGCGATCATGATCGGCGCCGCGCTGATCGGCGGCGCCGCCACCGTCGGCGGGCTGCTCATCTCCTGGCATCTCGGGACGGCCGCCGGGGCGACCATCGCCGCGTTCGCCGTCGCCTGCTTCTTCGTCTCCGTACTGGCCACCCTGGTGCGCGATCGACTCCGGTTCACCGCAACACCGCTGAAAGGACACTGAATGCCGATCGGAACGAGGGCCCGGATGGTCGCCGCCGCCGCCGGATGCGCCTTGCTGGCGAGCTGCTCCAGCGGCTCCGGCACTCCGCCCGCCGAAGCCGAGGCCACCCCGCACGGGTACGTCGAGGGCGCCGAGGAGACCGCCGAAGCGCAATGGCGCCTGGTCATCGCCGAGGCCGGCACGGGCGCGGTCCACCTCCTGGACCCGGTGACCGAGGAGTCCACCGAGATCGCCTCGGTCGACGGCGCGCAGGCCGCGAGCACGGACGGGCGCTTCGCCTACATCACCGGCGCATCGGGCACCCAGGTCGTCGACAGCGGGGTCTGGACCGTCGACCACGGCGACCACGTGCACTACTACAAGACCGAGCCCGGAATGGTCGGAGCGGTCGACGGCACCGGGTTCACGCCGGTCGGCGACCCGGCCGTCACGGTCCTGAACGCCGCCGAGCAGGTGCTGCCGCTCGACCGCGAGGCGCTCGAGGCCGGCGAGATCGCACCGGCCTTCGACCTGCAGGCGCAGGCCGCCCTCACCTACGACCAGCGGCTGCTCGCGGTCGTCGACGGCACGGTCCAGGTGCTGGGCCGCGACGGCGCGCTCGAGGCCGAACTGGCCGAGCCCTGCCCGGAACCGCAGGCGCCCACGGTCACCCGGCGCGGCGCCGTCTTCGCCTGCGAGGACGGGGCCCTGCTGGTCAGCGGCGAGGCGGAGCTGACCGCGGAGAAGATCCCGTTCCCCGACAGCACTCTCAACAGCGGCGGCATCGACGGCGGCTTCCACCAGCGCCCCGGCACCGCCCTGCTGGCCGCCCGCAGCCGGACCGGCGCGGTGCTGGTGCTGGATCTCAAAGAGCGGCAGTGGCGGGAGCTCGACGTCCCCGATGCGGTCGCCGTGAGCGCGACCGGCGAGGACTCCCCCGTCCTGGTGCTCACCGAGGACGGCGTGCTGCACTCCTTCGACCCCGCCACCGGCGGTGAACTCGCCCGGGTCGCGTTGACGCAGGCCGTTGACGGCACTGTGCCGACGATCCAGGTCGACACCGCCCGCGCCTACGTCAACGATCCGGGCGGTACGGCCGTCCACGAGATCGACTACCGGGACGACCTGCGCCTGGCACGCACCTTCGACCTGGACTTCCAGCCCGATTTCATGGTGGAGACGGGATGGTAGGCCCCACCGGGCGCGCCCTCGCGGCCTTGACCCTGGTCGCCGCCGCCGCACTGTCAGGTTGCGCCGCATTCGAATCCGAGCGGTCCGGCATCGTCGTCACCACCAACCTCCTGGGCGACATCACCCGCAGCATCGTGGGCGACGAGGCCGAGGTGACGGTGCTGATGGGGGCGAACGCCGACCCGCACTCCTTCGGCGTCTCCGCGCAGCAGGCCGCCTCGCTCGAGCAGGCCGAACTGCTGGTACACAATGGACTGGGATTGGAAGAGGGCGTCCTCGGCCATGTCGAGGCGGCCGTGGCGAGCGGCGTGCCCGACCTGGCCGTGGGCGAGCACGTCGACCCGATCGACTACACCGCCGACGAGAGCGCCGGAGAGCCCGATCCGCACTTCTGGACCGACCCCGTGCGCGTCAGCGACGCCGTGGACGTCATCGCGGACAAGGTGATCGAGCAGGTCCCCGGGGTCGACGCCGAGCAGGTCCGCGCCAACGCCGACGCGTACCGGGCGCAGGTCGACGACCTGCACGCGGACGCCACCGAGCTGTTCGCCCGGATCCCGCCGGAGCACCGCAAGCTCGTCACCAACCACCACGTCTTCGGATACCTGGCGCAGCGCTACGACTTCGCGATCATCGGCGCGGTCATCCCCAGCGGCACCACGCTCGCCTCGCCCAGCGGCTCCGACCTGAAGGACCTCGCCGACGCCGTCGCCGAATCGGGCGTCCCCGTGGTGTTCGCAGACTCCTCGCAGCCCGACCGGCTCGTCCAGGCCATGGCCGAGGAGGCCGGTGTGGACATCGAGGTCGTGCCGCTGTTCACCGAATCGCTCACCGAACCCGGCGAAGGCGCCGGGACCTACCTGGAGATGACCCGGAGCAACGCCGAGGCCATCGCCGCAGGACTCGGCGCGGAGTAGCGACTCCGCGCCGCGCAAGACCCCGTTCCCGTCAACAGAAAGCAATGCGCATGAGAATCCGTACCCTGGCGGTACCGTCCTTCCTGGCCACCGGGCTGCTGCTCGCCGGCTGCTCCGCCCCCGCCGAAGAGGCCTCCGAAGAGGCGCCCGTCGAAGTCGCCGACCCGGTCGTCGTCACCTACGACGGCGGCATCTACGTCCTCGACGGCACGACCCTCGAAGTGAAGGCGGACCTCCCCCTGGAGGGCTTCAACCGCCTCAACCCCGCCGGCGACGACCGCCACGTCCTCGTCTCGACCGCTGACGGGTTCCGCATCATGGACGCGGTGGCGGCCGAACTGACCGACGACGAGTTCGCCGCCCCCGAACCCGGCCACGCGGTCAACCACGCCGGCGTCACCGCGCTGTTCTCGGACGGCGCCGGTGAAGTCACCGTCTTCGATCCTGACGACCTGGGCGACGGCCTGCCGGAGGCCGAGACCTACACGGCCGAGCAGCCGCACCACGGCGTCGCCGTGCAGCTCGAGAACGGCGAACTCCTCGTGACCCTCGGCGACGCGGAGACCCGCTCCGGCATCAAGGTCCTCGACGCCGACCGCAACGAGATCACCCGCAGCGAGGACTGCCCCGGCGTGCACGGCGAGTCCGCCGGGCTGAACGAGGCGGTCGTCGTCGGCTGCGAGAACGGCGTCCTCATCTACCGCGACGGGGTCATCACCAAGGTCTCCAGCCCTGACGCCTACGGCCGCATCGGCAATTCGCGCGGGCACGAGGAGTCCCCGTTCATCCTCGGCGACTACAAGGTCGACCCCGAGGCCGAACTCGAACGCCCCGAACGGGTCTCGATCATCGACACCGAGACCGGCGAGCTCAGGCTGCTCGACGTGGGGACCAGCTACAGCTTCCGCTCGCTGGCCCGCGGGCCGGAGGGCGAGGGCCTGCTGCTGGGCACCGACGGGGCGCTCCACGTCATCGACATGGCGAACGCCGCGGTCGTCGAGTCCTTCCCGGTGGTCGACGCCTGGGAGGAGCCGCTCGAATGGCAGGAGGCCCGCCCGTCCGTGTTCGTCCGCGGCGGCACCGCTTACGTGAACGACCCGACCGCCTCGAAGATCTACTCGGTGGACATCGCGACCGGCGAGGTCACCGCCGAAGCGGACCTGCCGAAGCCGGCCAACGAGATGACCGGGGTCTGACAGCGCGCCTGAAAGCACGCGTGATGACGCGATGAGCGACCCGGCCGCCGCCCGCTTCCTAGGGAAGCAGGCGGCGGCCGTTCGCCGTGTCCATGCAGGTCCGAGGCTCATTGATCGGATGATTCCCTCCCGCACCGCCTTCACATCCGACCCCATACGGCTCTATATGTACATACTTGACTACAAAGATCCAACCTATATAGACTGTCTTCGATATTCAGCCTTTGGCCGCGCTCGCGACCACCCCTCGGAGGATCGACATGGCAGCGCTGCGGCGACGACAGGTGATGAAGTACGGAGCGGCAAGCGCTCTAGCGGCCCCGCTGCAGTGGGCCGCCCCCGGCACCGCCTCGGCGGCCGCGCGACCCGCTGGCGACCTGTCCCTGTGGTACGACGAGCAGGCGGGCACCGACTGGCTGCGCGCCCTCCCCGTGGGCAACGGCCGCCTCGGCGCGATGGTGTTCGGCAACAGCGGTACGGAACGCCTGCAGCTCAACGAGGACACCGTCTGGGCGGGCGGCCCGCACGACTACAGCAACACCGCGGGGGCGAACTCCCTCCAGCAGATCCGGCAGCTGGTCTTCGCCGACCAGTGGGGCCAGGCGCAGGACCTCATCAACCAGACCATGCTCGGCAAACCCGCCGGGCAGCTCGCCTACCAGCCCGTAGGCGACCTCAATCTCGCCTTCCCCGGCATCGGCGGGACCTCCGAGTACGAGCGGTGGCTCGACCTCACCACCGCCGCCACCGGCGTCAGCTACCTCGCGAACGGCGTGCGCTACCAGCGCGAGGTCATCGCCACGGCCCCCGACCAGGTCATCGCCGTCCGCCTCACTGCGGGCACCGCGGGCCGGATCTCGTTCACCGCCTCGTTCAACACCCCGCAGCGCGCGACCAAGTCCAGCCCCGACTCCCGGACCATCGCCCTCGACGGGAGATCGGGCGACCAGCGGGGCATCCCGGGCGCGGTCAGATTCCTCGCGCTGGCGCGGGCCGTCGCCGAAGGGGGCAGTACCTCTTCCTCCGGCGGCAGCCTCCAGGTGACGAACGCGAACGCCGTGACACTGCTGGTCTCGATCGGCACGAGCTATGTGGACTACCAGAACGCGAACGGCGACTACCAGGGAGCCGCCTGGAACCGCCTCAACGCCGCCGGGAACCGCTCGTACGCCGACCTCCGGGCCCGGCACGCGGCCGACTACCGGGAGCTGTTCGACCGCACCGTGATCGACCTCGGCCGCACCGCGGCCGCCGACCAGACGACCGACACCCGCATCTCCCAGCACGGTTCGGGCACCGATCCCCAGTTCTCGGCCCTGCTGTTCCAGTACGGCCGCTACCTGCTCATCTCCTCCTCGCGGCCCGGCACCCAGCCGGCGAACCTGCAGGGCATCTGGAACGACTCGCTGACCCCGTCATGGGAGTCGAAGTACACGCTCAACGCCAACCTGCCGATGAACTACTGGCCGGCCGACTCCACCAACCTGGCCGAGTGCTTCGAGCCGGTCTTCGACATGATCGAGGACCTCACGGAGACCGGCGCCCGCACCGCCGACGTCCAGTACGGCGCGGGCGGCTGGGTCGCGCACCACAACACCGACGGCTGGCGCGGGTCCTCAGTGGTCGACGACGCCCGCTGGGGCATGTGGCCCACCGGCGGCGCCTGGCTGGCGACCATGATCTGGGACCACTACCGGTTCACCGGCGACCGCGGTTTCCTCGAGGCGAACTACCCGGCCATGAAGGGCGCGGCGCAGTTCTTCCTGGAGACCCTGGTCGAGCACCCGAGCCTGGGCTGGCTGGTGACCAACCCGTCGAACTCGCCGGAGATGCTGCACCACAACGACGCCACGGTCTGCGCCGGGCCCACCATGGACAATCAGATCTTGCGGGACCTCTTCAACGGGTGCGCGAGCGCCAGTGAGGTCCTCGGCATCGACGCGGACTTCCGGACCCAGGTCCGGGCGGCGCGCGACCGGCTGGCCCCCATGCGGGTCGGCTCGCGCGGCAACATCATGGAGTACCTGCACGACTGGATCGAGACCGACCCGCAGCACCGGCACGTCTCGCACCTCTACGGCCTGCACCCGAGCAACCAGATCACCAAGCGCGGCACCCCGCAGCTGTTCACGGCCGCCCGCCGGACCCTGGAGCTGCGCGGCGACGCGGGCACCGGCTGGTCCCTCGCCTGGAAGATCAACTACTGGGCGCGCCTGGAGGAGGGAACGCGGGCGCACGACCTGATCCGCCAGCTCGTGACGCCGGAACGGCTCGCGCCCAACATGTTCGACCTCCATCCGCCGTTCCAGATCGACGGGAACTTCGGCGCGACCTCGGGGATCGCCGAGATGCTGCTCCAGAGCCACAACGGCGAACTGCACCTGCTGCCCGCGCTGCCGGCCGCCTGGCCCGCCGGGTCCGTGTCCGGCCTGCGCGGGCGCGGCGGGCACACCATCGGCGCCACCTGGAGCGGCGGCACGATCGACGACCTGACCGTCAGGCCCGACCGCACCGGCGCCGTCAAGGTCCGCAGCCGCATGTTCACCGGCGACTACGAGCTTGTCGACGAGTCGAACGGCGCGGTGATCGTGCCGCGCGAGCCCGAGGGCGACGTGATCGAGTTCGACGCCCAGGCCGGCCGCACCTACCGGGCGACCGCGCTCGGCGGCGGATCAGCGGTCGAGCCCGGCGTGAACTACCGCCTGGTGGCGCAGCACAGCGGGAAGGCCGCCGATGTCAACGGCGCGTCCACCGCGGCCGGTGCGACGGCGATCCAGTGGGCGATCCACAGCGGCGCCAACCAGCAGTTCGACTTCGTTGACGCCGGAGGCGGGTACTGGCGCATCAGGGCCCGGCACTCCGGGCTGGTGCTCCAGGTGTCCGGCATCGGGACCGGCGCCGACATCACCCAGCAGGCGTCTTCGGGTGCGACGACCCAGCAGTGGCAGGTCACCGACCACGGCGGCGGCATCGTCAGCCTCGTCAACCGCGCCAGCGGCCTGGCACTCGACGTCTGGAGCGCCTCCACTGCGGACGGCGCCCGCCTCTCCCAATGGAACTACACCGGCAGCAGCAACCAGCGCTTCGAACTCCGGCGCGCTTAAGCCCCCAAGGAGACCGACCATGTCCGAAGAACCCGTCAAGCGCGCCCAAGCGCGGCGCCGCACCCTCCTCGGGGGCGGCCTCGCCGCGCTTGGGAGCGCTTCTATTCCTCTGGGGGCCAACCCCGTCGCCGCCCAGGACGACGTTCCCGACGTGACCGCGGCGGCGTGGACCGACCCGCCCAACGGCTACCCCGAGTGGAACAACAACATCGGGATCTTCCAGGTCGGCTCCGAGCCCGCCCACGCCACGTACATGCCGTACGCCGACCTCCAGCAGGCGTTGCGGGCCGACCGCACCGACTCCCCCTACCGGCTCGGCCTCGACGGCGACTGGCGGTTCCAGCACGCCGGCCGGCCCGCCGACCGCGACACCGAGTTCTGGCGCACCGACCGCGACGACAGCGAGTGGGACACCATGCCGGTGCCCGCCAACTGGCAGCTCGCCGGATACGACTTCCCGATCTACCTCAACTTCACCTACCCGTGGTGGGGCGCCAACGGCCAGAACGAGAACGCCCAACCGCCCTACGCGCCCACCAGGTTCAACCCGGTCGGCCAGTACCGCCGCACCTTCGACCTGCCGACCGCCTGGCAGGGCCGGCGCGTCCACCTCCACTTCGAAGGCGTCAAATCCGGCTTCTACCTGTGGGTCAACGGCACCAAGGTCGGCTACCGCGAAGGCTCCTACACGCCCGCTGAGTTCGACATCACCGACCACGTCCGCACCGGCACCAACCTCATCGCGGTCGAGGTCTACCGCTTCCCCGACGGCGACTGGCTCGAAGACCAGGACATGATCCGCCTCTCCGGGATCTTCCGCCCGGTCTTCCTCTACTCCCTCCCCGCGGTCCACCTGCGCGACTTCAAGATCGACACGCCGCTGCGCGACAACTACACCAACGCCGACCTGGCCGTCGCGGTCGCCGTCCGCAACCGCGGCGCCCAGCAGTCCGGGACCTACACGGTCGAGACCCAGCTCTACGACGACAACGACCAGCCGCTCTGGCCCGCCCCGCTGGCGACGCAGGTCGCCATCGGCTCGGTCCCGGTGGGACAGGACGCGACCGCGCGCGGCACCAAGGCCGTCGCGGCCCCGAAGCTCTGGTCGGCCGAGCACCCGCACCTCTACACGGCGGTGCTGCGCCTGCGCGACCCCTCCGGAGCGGTCACCCAGACCGTCTCGGCGCGGATCGGGTTCCGCGAGTTCGCGATCCGCAGCGGACTCATGCGGATCAACGGCAAGCCGGTCTCGCTGCGCGGCGTCAACCGGCACGAGATGGACCCCGACCACGGCGCGGCCCTCACCCGCGAGGACATGGTCCGCGACATCGAGGTCATGAAGCGGCTCAACATCAACGCGATGCGCACCTCGCACTACCCCAACAACCCCGTCTGGTACGACCTCGCCGACGAGTACGGCATGTACGTCATGGACGAGGCCAACCTGGAGACCCACGGCGTCCGCGACACCTACCCGGCCTCCAACTCGGCGTGGACCGCGGCCGTCATCGACCGCGCCGCCCAGATGGTCCACCGCGACAAGAACCACCCGTCGGTCGTCATGTGGTCCCTCGGCAACGAGGCCGGCGGCGGCTCCAACTTCGTCGCCATGCGCGACTGGATCAAGGCCGCCGACCCGACCCGGATCGTCCAGTACGAGGGCGACAACCGGTCCTCCGTCAGCGACATCCGCTCCCAGATGTACAACACCGCCGCCGGCATCCGCGACCGCGCCAACGACACCGGCGACACCAGGCCCTACATCCTCGTCGAGTACTCCCACGCGATGGGCAACTCCAACGGCGGCTTCAAGGAGTACTGGGACGTCATCCGCCAGTACCCGGTCCTGCAGGGCGGCTACATCTGGGACTTCGCCGACGAGGGGCTGCGCTGGCCGATCCCGCTCGGCGGCGGGGCGACCTACCTCGCCTACGGCGGCGACTGGGGCGACAACCCCAACGACGGCAACTTCTGCGCCAACGGCATCGTGTCCGCCGAGCGGAAGGCGGCGGGCAAGGCCGCCGAAGTCAAACGGGTCTACCAGGCGATCAATGTGTCCGCTGGGAGCAACCTCGCCGCCGGGGAGGTGCGCATCACCAACGAGTTCGCCTTCGCGAACGTGAACGAGTTCGCCGGCTCCTGGACGCTGGTCGCCGACGGCGCGGTGGTCCAGAGCGGCGACCTGACGGCCGCGCAGCTCGACGTCGCTCCGCTGACCGGCAAATCGATCCAAGTGCCGGTCCAGCGTCCGACCGCCGTCGCGCCGGGGACCGAGCACTTCCTGGAGTTCTCGTTCAAGCTCAAGGCCGCGAACCTCTGGGCCGACGCGGGGCACGAGGTGGCCGCGCAGCAGCTCCCGGTCGACTTCGGCAGCCCGCCGGTCGTCCCGGTGCCGCTGGGCGAGGTCCCGACGCTGACCGACGCCGAGACCAGCGACCGGATCACGATCACCGGCAGCGGCTTCTCGCTCACCGTCTCGAAGGCGACCGGCGAGATCACCGCGTACGACGCCATGGGCATGCGGCTGGTCAACTCCGGCCCGGTCCCCAACTTCTGGCGCGCACCCACCGACAACGACCGCGGCAACGGCCACCCGAACCGCAACGGCACCTGGCGGGCGGCCGGACGCAACCGCACGGTGACCGGGACGGCGATCACGCGGCCCTCCGACCGGTCCCGGAGGATCGTCGTGACCGGGACCCTGCCGACGAGCACACCGTCGTCGTTCACCCTGGCGTACACCGTGTACGGCAACGGTGAGATCAAAGTGGACAGCACGCTGCGCCCCGGCTCGTCGAGCCTGCCCTACATCCCGGAGGTCGGCACGATCCTGATGCTGCCCGGGGCGCTGGAGCAGTTGCACTACTACGGGCGCGGCCCGGAGGAGAACCACTGGGACCGCCGCACCGGCACCGACATCGGCCGCTACTCGTCCACTGTGTCTGGACAGTGGACCGGCTACATCCGGCCGCAGGAGAACGGCAACAAGACCGACGTCCGCTGGGCCGCCCTGGTCGACGGCTCAGGGCGCGGCCTGCTCGCGACCGGCGACGCGCCGCTGGAGGTGAACGCCTCCCACTACACGCCCGAGGACCTCTCGGGCGGCGTCCGCCATGACTACCAGCTGACCCCGCGCCAGGAGGTCGTGCTGCGACTGAACCACCGGCAGACCGGCGTCGGCGGCGACAACAGCTGGGGCGCGCAGCCGCTCGACCAGTACAAGCTGTTCCCCACCCGCGAGTACTCGTTCACCTACCGGCTCAAGCCGCTGCCCGCCGTGGGCCAGGCGTTCGCCTTGTCCCGCAAGCCCACCGAGACCGGCGGCGGCAGCGGCGGACCCGTGCAGCCGGGCGTGCACTACCGCCTGGTGGCGCAGCACAGCGGGAAGGCCGCCGACATCACCGGTGCCTCCACCGCCGCCGGTGCCGCGCTCGTGCAGTGGACCGCGAACAGCGGCGCCAACCAGCAGTTCGACTTCGTGGACGCCGGGGGCGGGTACTGGCGGATCAGGGCGCGCCACTCCGGGCTGGTGCTCCAGGTGTCCGGCACCGGCACGGGCGCCGACATCACCCAGCAGGCGTCTTCGGGTGCGACGACCCAGCAGTGGCAGGTCGTCGACCACGGCGGCGGCACGGTCGGGTTCGTCAACCGCGCCAGCGGCCTCGCGATGGACGTCTGGAGCGCGTCCACTGCGGACGGTTCCCGCATTTCGCAGTGGAACACCGGCGGCGGCGCGAACCAGCGGTTCAACCTCCAGCGCATGTGACGCTGAGGGCCGGCGCGCCATCGGCGCGCCGGCCCTCAACGCAGGTCCGCGTCCTCCGGCTCGGTGACGAGCGCCCCGGTCATGGCCGCGACCAGGTCGTCGGTGGTGGCGTCCGCCGCTCTGAAGCGGGCCGTGCGCCGCCCCAGCCGCATGACCTCGACCCGGTCGGCGATCTCCAGGACCTGCGGCATGTTGTGGCTGACCAGGACCACCGACATACCAGCGTCGCGGGCCCGGTCCACGACCTCCAGGACGCGCTGGGTCTGGACCACGCCGAGCGCCGCGGTCGGCTCGTCGAGGATCACCACGCTCGTCGCCCAGATGACCGCGCGGGCGACGGCGACGCTCTGGCGCTGGCCGCCCGAGAGCATGGCGATCGGCGTCGTGACGCGCGGAATCCGGACCCCGAGCTGCTCGAGGGCTTCGGCCGCGCCGCGCCGCATCGCGCGCTTGTCGAGCAGGCCGAGCAGTCCCCCGAGCCCGCCGAGCATGATCTCGCGGCCGAGGTAGAGGTTGGCCGCGACACTGAGGTCGTCGGCGACGGCGAGGTCCTGGTACACCGTTTCCACGCCCGCCCTTCGGGCGTCCACTGGGGAGCTGAAGCGCTCGGGGCGCCCACCGATGAGGATCTCCCCCTCGTCGTGCGGCTGCGCCCCGGAGAGCACCTTGATCAAGGTGCTCTTGCCGGCGCCGTTGTCGCCGATCAGCGCGACCACCTCGCCGCGGTGGACGGCGAAGTCGGCGCCGCGGAGCGCTTCGACGTGGCCGAAGCGCTTGACGATCCCACGCGCCTCCAGCACCGGCGGGTCGGCGCCCTCGACCGTGCTCACTGGTCCACCGGCGGGTTGTCGCAGCTGGGCTCGAGCACGGCCTTGACCTCCTCGGTGTCGATGTTCTCCGGGGTCACGAAGGTGACGCCCGTGTCGGCGGACGCCATCGGCGTGCCTTCGCGCAGGTGCTCGACCATGTTCTGGACCCCGAAGAAGCCCATCCGGAACGGGTTCTGCACCACCAGCGCCGAGATCTGGCCCGCGCGCAGGCCCGCGATCTCGTCCGGGGCGGCGTCCCAGCCGATGATGACGACCTCGCCGGTCCGGCCGGCGGCCTCGACGGCCTGGACGGCGCCGAGGACGCTGGGCTCGTTGGCGGCGAAGATCCCGGCGAGGTCCGGGTTGGCGATGAGGAGGTCCTCGGTGACGCGACGGGCCTCGTTCACATCGCTGTGGCTGGGCTGCTGGCCCACCAGGGTCAGGTTGGCGTGCTGGGCGAGCCCGTCGGTGAAGCCCTCGACCCGCTCGGTGTTCGTCTGCGAGCCGGGCTGGAACTCGATGAGGGCCACCTGGTGGTCGCCTTCGCCGAGCGCCTCGGCGAGGAGGTTCGCGGCCTCGGCGGCCCCGGCGCGGTTGTCGGTGGCGTAGAGCGGGACCTCGTCGGGCTGCGGGTCGGTGCCGGAGTCGATCATGGCGACGGGGACGCCCGCGTCGAGGGCCTGCTGGGTCGCGGGGGCCAGGGCCGCGGAATCCGTTGCGGCGTAGATGATGCCGTCGACGTCCTGGGTGACGAAGTTCTGGATGAGGTTGACCTGGCCCTCCACATCGGTCTCCGCGCTGACGCCGTCCCAGTTGACGGTGACGTCGCCGTCGAGTTCGGCGGCGCATTCGGCGCCGGCCTGGACGGTGCTCCAGAACTCGTGGCCGACCGCTTTGGGGACGACGGCGAGCTCGAGGGGGCCGTCGGTGGTCGCGGCGCCGCCGTCGCCGGAGTCGTCGCGGACCTCGACGCCGCCGCACGCGCCGGCGGTCATGGCCGCCAGGGCCGCGAGTGCGGCGAGTCCTCTGCGGGTTCTCGTGTTGCTGGACATGGCTGGTCCTTCCGTCGTGAGCGGTGGGCGCGTCACCCGCGGGCTTCGAGGCGGCGCCGCCGGTACTGGTCGAAGTAGACGGCGGCCCAGATGATGAGGCCGACGATGACCTGCTGGTAGTGGATGTTGATGCCGAGGAGCACGGAGCCGTTGCGCACCACGGCGATGAGGAACGCGCCGATGAGGGTGCCGGCGATGCGGCCCTGGCCGCCGAAGAGGCTGGCGCCGCCGATGACGGCCGCGGCGATGACGTCGAGTTCGAGGCCGATGCCGTAGTTCGGCTGGCCCGAGTTCACGCGGGAGGCCGCGACCATGCCGCCGAGGCCGACGAGGGCGCCGGCGAGCACGTAGACGGCGGTGAGGTTGCGGCGCACGGCGATCCCCGAGCGGCGAGCGGCCTCCATGTTGGAGCCCATGGCGTAGACGTACTGGCCGAAGCGGGACTGCGAGAGCATGAACGCCGCGGATACGGCGACGATCGCCGTGATGACGATCGCGAAGGGGATGCCGGCGATCTGGCCGTTGCCGAGGAGCTGGAACGACTCCGGAAGGCTGTAGACGCCCACGGCCCCGGTGATGATGAAGACCAGGCCGCGCCCGGCGGACATCATGCCGAGGGTGGCGATGAAGGGCGGGAGCCGCGCGCCCGCGACGAGCAGGCCGTTGGCGAGGCCCGCCGCCGCGCCCACGGCGATCGCGACGACGGTGGCCTCCCATACGGAGAAGCCGAGGTCGCGCACGACGATGGCGCCGACGACGCCCGCCAGCGCGGCGACTGAGCCGACTGACAGGTCGATCCCCTTGGTGATGATGACCATCGTCTGGGCCACGGCGATGATCGCGATGACGGCCGTCTGGGATCCGATGTTGAACAGGTTGTCGGCGGTGAGGAAGTTGGGGCTGGCGAAGCTGAGGGCGATGACGAGCACGACGAGTGCGGTTGCGGCCGTGAACTCGGAGACGGCGGAGGCGAGGTGCTCCTGCAGCCGGGCGTGCAGCCGGTCGCGTGTTCCGAGGGCGGGCTCGATGCCGGTCGCGGCCGTGTCCGGCCGGTCGGATCGGGGTGGACGACGCATGGGCAACGCTGCCTCCTCCTGACCGCGGGCCGCCGCTCGGCGACCAAAGGTCAGACGTATACACGAGCAGACGTCATCATTTCATGGCGGTATCTCCCATGGCAAGGGCGAGATTCGCGCCTTTGGAGGGTGGACAGCGGACATACATCAGATGAGCACTGTGGCCTCGTGAGGCTCAGGGGCCCTTCGTGTTCCAGCCCGGGGGTTCAGCGCGGCAGGAGGGCCTGCACCTGGTGTCGGATCTCGCCGAGGAGTTCGTCGACGGAGTGGTCGATGTTGACGGTGGCGGCCATGCTGACGAACATGATGGCGGAGACGATGTGCGCCAGGGTGGCCGCGGTGCCGGCGTCGATGCGCGGGTCCCGCTGCAGCACCTCGGCGACCGCGCCCTCGGTCTGCGCGGTGAGGGAGAGGGCTTCGCGGTGGTGGGGCTCGGCGGGGTCGCCGAAGACCATCTCGCGCAGGTAGGTGCGGCCGTTGTCGATCTGCTTGCGGTTGCACGCCACGACCGGCGCGATGACGGCCATGACCGCGTCGAGGACGTCGGCGAGGTGCTCGGCGGCGGCCCGGCCTTCGACGAGCGCTTCGGCGTAGGTGGAGTTCTGCACGAGCAGGAGCAGCTCGCCCTTGTTCTTGGCGTAGAGGAACAGGGTGCCGGTGCCGATGTCGGCCTTCTCGGCGACCTGCTGGGTGGTCACCTCGTCGACGCCGTGCTCGGCGAAGAGCTCGCTGGCGGCGGCGGTGATGCGGTCGAGCTTTTCCTGCTTGTTCCGCTCACGCCGCCCGACCCGCTGCGGGGCGGCTGGCATGGGTGCATCCTTCGGGACTGGGATCTGGCCGGTCGTTGCTGGTGTCGCTGCCGGGCGGGCCCGGGAGTGCCGTGCAGCATTCTCCCACGCCGGCCCGAGGTCGGGCGGTCGTGACCGCTCAGCTGTGAGCGCTCGTCAGTGCCCGCCCGTGCTCCACGAAGGTCAGTGTCTCCTCGACTTCATAGGCGTGTACCGCCGAGGCGAACGCGGGGAGCCGGGACGACACCTCGGCGACCGCGCTGCCGGCGAAGAACGCCCGGAGTGCGTCCGCGTCGGTGAACCCCAGGATCAGCGAGGCGTGGAACCGGCTCTCGACCGGGTTGTCGTGGGCGACGTTCGGCGAGTCCCAGAGGCCCCTGCGCCATTGCATGAACATCTGGGTCCGCAGCTCTTTGAGCGCGGCGGCGCGGGCGAGCGCGGGGACGAGCCGGTCCGTGACGACCTTCCGGAAGGCGCCGGTGCCGACGCTCGCCCTTCTCCTGAGGTAGACCAGCGCCCGGGCCCCGGGCCGCTCGCCGGTCCCGACGTCGTACCAGCGGGCCGAGTACGGCGGTCCCGCGTAGAGCACGGTGCGCCGGAACAGGTTCACCTCGTCGAGGTGGGCGAGCTTGGTCTGCTCGCGGCCCAGCAGCGGCGAGAGCAGCGACTTCATGGTGACCTCGGCGACCCCGTCGATCCTGCGGTCGGTGGGAGCGGCCGTCTCGACGCCGTCGATCGCGGGCCACAGACCCGGGTTGGACTCGGCCAGGTGGATCTGGCGGTACTCCTCGAGTCCCGGTGTGGCGCTGATGATCTGGGAGTGCGGGCCCTTCCAGCGGTCCATGCCCTGCCGGCGGGGCCGGTCGTCGCGCATCCACAGCGGGATGGACGAGACCAGCGGTTTCCTGGTGTAACGCGGCATGTGTGTCATGGTCCGACCTCAGCGGTTCAGGAACTCGGCGGCGACCGGCGCGAACTCCCGGTGGTGCTGGAAGACGCCGCCGTGCCCGGAGTCCGGGTAGATGACCAGTTCAGAGCCTTTGATGCGGCGGTGCAGGTCCTCGGAGAGGACCGAGGGCACCATCCGGTCGTGGTCCCCGTTGGCGATCAGCGTCGGCTGGGTGAGCTTCGACAGGTCGTGCGGCTTCCCGCGCCCGTACCGCTTGATGGCCTTCAGCTGGGTCTGGAACCCCTTCAGCTTCATCGGCGCGTCGAGTGCTTCGGTGCGCGCTCCGGTGGTCCGCTCGACGTACGCCTTCGCGGCGCGCTTGCCCTCGTCGTCGCGGGCGAAGAACAGGAACTCCCGGGCGTCCGAGCGCGTCAGCGTCGAACGCAGGATGTCGCGGTAGGTCACGCCGGCGACCTTGTCGATGTCCTTGCCGCCCTTGGGGCCGGTCCCGGTGAGGACCAGTCTGCGGACCAGCTCGGGGTGTTCGGCGATGAGCGCCTGGGCGATGAAGCCGCCCAGTGAGAAGGAGAAGACGTCGACCAGGTCGAAGCCGAGCGCCTTGATGAAGGCGTAGGCGTCGTCGGCCATCAGTTCGATGCTGTCCGGCACGTCGCCGGTGGTGGCGCCGACGCCGCGCTGGTCGAAGGTGATGACGTGGCGGTCCTTCGCGATCGCGTCGACGATCCGCGGGTCCCAGTAGTCGAGGGTCGCGGCGAGATGGACGAAGAAGACGACCGGGATGCCGCCCTGCGGCCCCAGCTCGCGGTAGACGAAGGTGGCGCCGTTCGCAGTGACGGTGCTCGTGGGCGCATCGACGTACGACGTGACCGGTTTATCCTGCATGTTCATGGTTGCTCCCCGTAGATGATCGAGCCTACTGGCGGCCGAGCGCCAGGTCAGGCGGTTGCGACGGCCTTGCCTCGGATGCCTCCCCGGCCGAGCGCCTCGAGCGCCTCGGGAAGCTGATCGAAGGACACCGTCCTGCCCACGATCGGGCGCAGCGCGCCGCCGTCGACCAGAGCGGTGATCTCGCGGAGCTGGTCGCCGCTCGCGCGCATGAAGAGGAACTCGTAGGTGACGCCGAGCCCGCGGGCCTTGCGGCGGATGCCGGCGCTGAGTCCGGTCATCGCCAGCCGGATCGCCGCGCTCGCGCCGATCTCGCGCGCGAAGGCCGGGTCCGGGGGCCCGGCGATGCCGATGGCCTTGCCGCCGGGCTTGAGCACCCGCAGGGACTTCTCGAGGTTCTCCCCGCCGAGGCTGTCCAGCACCAGGTCGTAGCCGTCGAGCAGCTGCTCGAAGTCCTGCGTGCGGTAGTCGATGACGGTGTCGGCGCCGAGCTCGCGCACGAAGTCGGCGCTCGCCGTGGTGGCGACCGATGCACCGAGGTGCTTGGCGAGCTGGACCGCGATCGATCCCACGCCGCCCGATCCGCCGTGGATGAGGACGCGCCGGCCGGGGCGGACGCGCCCCTTCTCGACGAGGGCCTGCCATGCGGTCAGTGCGACGAGCGGCAGCGAGGCCGCCTCCTCCATGCTGATCGAAGCGGGCTTGAGGGCCAGGTCGGCCTCGGCGACGGCGATGCGCTCGGCGAAGGTGCCGATGCGGTGGTCGCCGGGGCGGGCGTACACCTCGTCGCCGGGTTTGAACCCGCGCACGTTCGCGCCGGTCTCGATGACGGTGCCGGCGACATCGTGGCCCAGGACGAACGGCGTCCGGTACGGCAGGAGCTGCTTGAACTCCCCGAGCCGGATCTTCTCGTCGAGGAGGTTGAGGCCGGCGGCCTGCACTTCGACGAGCACGTCGCTGTCGCCGACTCGCGGTTCCGCGACCTCCTCGAGCTGCAGCGGGGCCTTGTACTTGCTGACGACGAACGCTTTCACGTGCTTGCTCCGTTCTCGTTTGTCCTACCGCTCATTTTTATGAGTGAACTCAAATATGACTCGACTCAGAAATATTGTCAAGGAAACCGCGGTGTGAGCCGCTCGAGCGGCCCCGGCCGGGCATGAAACTCGCTGGATCGGAGCGCCGGGGCGGCGGCAGAATGTTCGACGTGATCGAAATTCGGGAGCTCGGCGCCGACGACTGGCAGATCTGGCGGCGCCTGCGATTGGCCGCGCTCGAAGAGGCCCCGTATGCGTTCATGTCCCGGCTCGCCGACTGGCAGGGGCCGTCGGACACCGAGGAGCGGTGGCGCGCACGCCTGGCCGGCACGAACACGCACGACCTCGTCGCCGAGGACGGGGACAGCCCGGTCGGCATGGCGAGCGGCATCGAGACCGAGGACCCGGGCACGGTCGATCTCATCTCCATGTGGGTCGCGCCCGAGGCCCGCGGGCGCGGCGTCGGCGACGCCCTGATCACCGCGGTCGAGCAGTGGGCGCGGCGATCAGGCGCCGGAACACTGCGGCTCTCCGTCGCCGCGGAAAACGCCGCCGCGGCGGCGATGTACCGGCGCAACGGGTTCTACGACGTTCCGGGATCACAGGACGCGCACGGAACCTGGCAGATGGCGAAACCGCTCGAGGCCTGACGCCTCGCCCGCGACCCCGATCGAACCTCCCCGAAACGGCTCACGCGAGCGGGCCGTGCGGCCGCGTGCGTGCGCGAACCGTGCCGCCGCTTCGTGACCGAACTGGAATCCTTCCCGCTCGGGATCTGCTTGACAACCGCCTTCACGCCGAAGCACTATGGTTCGTGTTGATTGTTTACGTAAACATTTTGGTATCGGCCGAAGGAGTGCTCCCGTGACCGCAATCGCCGAGACGCCCGCGCCACCGGAGGCGAGCGCCCTCCCGCGCCGGCGCCGCCGGGGACGGCGCTGGACCGGATGGCTGTTCGTCGGTCCGTTCATCGCCGTGTTCGCGCTGGTCTTCCTCGCGCCGATCGCCTACTCGGTCTACCTCTCCGTGTTCCGCACCCAGATGGTGGGCGGCACGAAGTTCGTCGGCCTCGAGAACTACTCCCGGGCGCTCCAGGACGCCCAGTTCTGGGACGGCCTCGGCCGGGTCAGCCTCTTCCTCGTCGTGCAGGTGCCGATCATGCTCGGCATCGCCCTGCTCGTGGCGCTCGCGATCGACAGCGGACGCCTGTGGGGCCGCAGCTTCTTCAGAGTCGCCGTGTTCATGCCCTACGCGGTCCCGGCCGTCGTCGCGACCCTCATGTGGGGCTTCATGTACGGCACCCGGTTCGGCCTCGTGGCCAACCTCAACGACGCCTTCGGCATCGACCTGCCCGACCCCCTCTCCCCCGGACTCGTGCTCGCCTCCATCGGCAACATCGTGACCTGGGAGTTCGTGGGCTACAACATGCTCATCTTCTACGCCGCCCTGCGCGTCGTCCCGCACTCGCTCTACGAGGCGGCGGCGATCGACGGCGCCGGGGAGTGGCGGGTCATCACCGCGATCAAGCTGCCCGCGATCCGCGGCGCACTGGTCGTCGCCCTCATCTTCTCCATCATCGGCAGCTACCAGCTGTTCAACGAGCCGACCATCCTGCAGTCGCTGGCGCCCAACGCCATCACGACCGCGTTCACGCCCAACCTGTACGCCTACTCGCTCTCGTTCTCCGGGCAGCAGTACAACTACTCCGCGACGGTCGCCATCATCATGGGCCTGGTCACCATGGTGGTCGCCTACGCGGTCCAGCTGCGCGGCATGCGCAAGGAGCAGTGACCATGACGACCTCCACGAAGCAGCGCCTGCCGCGCCTGCGCGCCCAGCACCGCTCCCTCACCCGGCCCCGGCGCAGCCCGCTGCTGACGGCCCTCACCTTGATCGTGCTCGTGTACTCGCTCGCCCCGCTGGTCTGGCTGTTCATCAACGCCACCAAGACCCAGGCGGACCTGTTCGACTCGTTCGGACTGTGGTTCGGCGGTGACTTCGCGCTGTGGGACAACATCCAGCAGACCCTCGCGTACGACGACGGCGTCTTCGGGCGCTGGTTCGCCAACACCGTGCTGTACGTGGTGGCCGGCGCGGGCGGCGCCACGTTCCTGGCCGTCCTCGGCGGCTACGCCCTGGCGAAGTTCGACTTCCCGGGCAGGCGCGGCGTGTTCGCCCTCGTCATCGGGGCCGTGGCCGTGCCGGGCACGGCGCTGGCCGTGCCGACGTTCCTCATGTTCAGCCAGATGGGCCTGACGAACACGCCGTGGGCCGTGATCATCCCGTCCCTGATCTCGCCGTTCGGGCTCTACCTCATGTGGGTCTTCGCCGCCGAGTCGATCCCCGCCGAACTGCTCGAGGCCGCCCGCATGGACGGCGCCGGGGAGTTCCGCACGTTCTTCCAGATCAGCCTGCCGCTCCTGGCGCCCGGGACCGTGACCGTGCTGCTGTTCACCACGGTCGCGACCTGGAACAACTACTTCCTGCCGCTGATCATGCTGCGCGACGCGGACTGGTACCCGCTCACGCTGGGGCTCAACGCCTGGAACGCGCAGGCCTCGACCGCCGGCGGCGAGGCGATCTTCAACCTCGTGATCACCGGCTCGCTGCTGACGATCCTGCCGCTCCTCGCGGCCTTCCTCCTGCTCCAGCGCTACTGGCAGTCGGGCCTGACGCTCGGGAGCGTGAAGGAGTGAGCCACCGCCACCCACTGTCCACAGGCGAGGCCGCCGGCACCGCCCGAAACCGTTCACACGATGAAGTGAGAGACCAATGAGCACACGACCGCGCCGCGCCCTGGCCGGCACCGCCGTCGCCGGGCTGCTGGCCCTGGGCCTGACCGCCTGCGGCGGAGCCGAGGACCAAGGGCCCGTCGACACCGCCTCGGCCCTCGAGGAGGGCGGGGAGATCACCGTCTGGGCCTGGGAGCCCACCCTCGAGGCCGTCGTCGCCGACTTCGAGGCGAAGTACCCGAACGTCACGGTGAACCTCGAGAACGTCGGCACCGGTAACGACCAGTACACGGCGCTGCAGAACGCGATCTCCGCCGGCGACGGCGTGCCCGACGTCGCGCAGATCGAGTACTACGCCGTGCCGCAGTTCGCCATCTCCGAGTCGCTCGCCGACCTCGGCCCGCTCGGCGCGTCCGACCTGGAAGGCACCTTCAGCACCGGCCCGTGGGACTCCGTCCACAGCGGCGAGGGCCTGTACGGCCTGCCGATGGACTCCGGACCGATGGCGCTGTTCTACAACCAGGAGGTCTTCGACCGCCTCGGCGTCGCCGTGCCGACCACCTGGGACGAGTACCTCGCGGCCGCGCGGGCGATCCACGCCGCCGACCCGAACGCCTACATCGCCAACGACATCGGCGACGCGGGCTTCGCCACCAGCATGATCTGGCAGGCCGGCGGCCGGCCGTACCAGGTGGACGGCACCGATGTGGGCGTCGACTTCACCGACGAGGGCACGAAGGCCTTCACCGCGATGTGGCAGCAGCTGATCGACGAAGAGCTCCTCGCCCCCGTCGGCTCCTGGAGCGACGAGTGGTACCAGGGCCTGGGCAGCGGCACGATCGCCTCGCTCACCATCGGCGCCTGGATGCCCGCGAACCTCGAATCCGGTGTGCCGCAGGGCTCCGGCGCCTGGCGTGTGGCCGAGATGCCGCAGTGGGAGGCCGGTGCGCACGCCACCTCCGAGAACGGCGGCTCCTCGCTCGCGGTCCCGGCCGCCAGCGCGAACAGCGCCCTGGCCTACGCGTTCACCGAGTACGCCACCACCGGCGAGGGCGCGCAGACCCGCGTCGACGGCGGCGCCTTCCCGGCGACCACCGAGCAGCTGGAGTCGGCCGACTTCCGCGGCAAGGAGTTCGAGTACTTCGGCGGGCAGAAGGTCAACGAGATCCTCGCCGACTCGGCCGCTAACGTCGTCGAGGGCTGGCAGTACCTGCCGTTCCAGGTATACGCCAACTCGGTCTTCAACGACACGGTCGGGCAGGCGTACGTCAGCGGCACGACCCTCGACGAAGGCCTGGCCGCCTGGCAGGAGCAGTGCATCACGTACGGCTCCGACCAGGGCTTCACCATGGGCTAGCCCCCGCCAGACGAACCCAGGCTCCGCCCGACCCCCTCGCGAGACCGGGGAGGCCGGGCGGAGCCGTGCCGACCGAGTCCGACCCTCCCACCACCGTTTGGAGACCTCCATGCCGACCTTCGAGATCGGCGAGCGGGACTTCCTGCTCGACGACCGCCCGCACCAGGTGATCAGCGGCGCCCTGCACTACTTCCGGGTCCACCCCGACCTCTGGGCCGACCGCCTCCGCAAGGCGAAGCTGATGGGCCTCAACACGATCGAGACCTACGTCCCGTGGAACTTCCACTCCCCCGAGCCCGAGGTGTTCGACCTGTCCGGCCGGCGCGACCTCGGCCGGTTCCTCGACCTCGTCGCGGACGCGGGCATGCACGCGATCGTGCGGCCGGGCCCGTACATCTGCGCGGAGTGGGACGGCGGCGGACTGCCGGCGTGGCTCTCGGCCGTCGAGGGCGTGGGCATGCGGCGGTACGAGCCGCGGTTCATGGCGGCGGTCGGGTACTACTTCGAGCGGCTGCTGCCCGTGGTCGCCGAACGCCAGGTCACCCGCGGCGGGCCGGTCCTGATGGTGCAGATCGAGAACGAGTACGGCGCGTACGGCGACGACCCGGCGCCCGACCGGGAGCGCTACCTCCGCGCCCTGGTCGACCTCACCCGCGCCCAGGGCATCGAGGTCCCGCTGTTCACCTGCGACCAGGCCGACGACGCGATGCTCTCCCGCGGCGGCCTCCCCGAGCTGCACAAGACCGCGACCTTCGGCTCCCGGAGCACCGAGCGCTTGGCGACGCTGCGCCGGCACCAGCCCACCGGGCCGCTGATGTGCATGGAGTTCTGGAACGGCTGGTTCGACTCCTGGGGCATGGAGCACCACCTCGCGCCCTCCGAGGCGAACGCGCGCGACCTCGACGAGCTGCTCGCCGCGGGCGGGTCGGTGAACCTGTACATGTTCCACGGCGGCACGAACTTCGGATTGACCAACGGCGCCAACGACAAGGGCCTCTACCGTCCGATCGCGACGTCGTACGACTACGACGCGCCGCTGGCCGAGCACGGGGCCGTCACCGAGAAGTACCACGCGATGCGGGCAGTGATCGACAAGCACGCCCCGGTGCCCGACGAGCTCCCCGAGCCTCCCGCGCCGGCCCCGGCGTTCGACGTGGCGCTCACCGAGTACCTGCCGCTCGGCGAGGCGGCCGAGCTGCCGGCGCCAATGCGCTCCTACGACCGGGCCCCGACCATGGACGCGATGCGGCAGTGGTCCGGGTTCGCGCTGTACCGGACCCGTGTGCGCGCCGACGACGCGGTGCTCGTGGTCGATGAGATCCGGGACCGCGCCGTCGTGATGCTCGACGGCGAGCCCGTCGGGGTCCTGGACCGCGGCACGCACACCCGCGCGATCGCACTGCCGCAGCGCGACGGCCTGCTGGAACTGCTCGTGGAGGACCAGGGCCGGGTCAACTACGGTCCGCGCATCGGGGAACCGAAGGGCCTCATCGGCACTGCGCGCACGGCTACGCGCGAGCTCACCGAGTGGGAGGCGGCGCCGGTCGCGCTCGACCGGGCCCCTGAGTTCCTGGCCTCGCGTCCCTGGCGGGACGGGTCCGGCCTGGGACCGCTGGCGGGGCCGGTGCTCGCGCGCGGGGTCTTCGACACCGTCGCCGGAGCGGACCACCACCTGCGGCTCGCGGGCTGGACGAAGGGGCTCGCTTGGATCAACGGCGAACTCCTCGGCCGCTACTGGAGCGCGGGGCCGACCGGCACGCTGTACGTGCCCGGCCCGCTCCTGCGCGAACGCGGCAATGAGCTGGTGCTCCTCGAGCTGCACGGCGCGGCGTCCCGGAAGGCAAGCTTCGTCGAAGCCCCCGACCTCGGGGTCACGGCGGTCTGACCGGGTCCCTGCAGGTGTGAGCGCCTAGCAGGGCCCGGGCGGTTGTATCCTCAAGGATCCGATGGACGGCGACAGCGAACGAGAGCGTTTTCATGGACGACGGTGAGGCTTCGGGCGGTGAGGCTTCGGGGAAGCGCACGCGATCCAAGTCGAAGCCTTCGATGTTCGACGTGGCGGTCCGCGCGGGCGTCTCCGCCCAGACCGTCTCGCGGGTGTCGATGGGCGCGACCAATGTGCGCCCCGCGACGCGCGACAAGGTCCTCGCCGCCATGTCCGAGCTCGGGTACTCCCCGAACTCGGCCGCCCGGGCGCTGCGCTACGGCACGTTCCAGACCATCGGGGTCATCACCCACAAGTTCAGCCGCACCGGCGAGTCCCGGACCGTCGAGGCGATCGTCGAGGCGGCACGGAGCGCGCAGTACACCGTGACCCTGGTCGACGTCGAGAGTCCGGTGTCGACGGAGGTCTCCGACGCCGTCACCCGGCTCTCCAACCAGTCGATCGACGGGCTGGTGATCATCCGGGCCGAGTCGGTGACGCCGGCGATGCTCTCCATCCCGGCCGGGCTCCCGGTCGTCGTCTCCGACTCCCGCTTCGTCGGCCACCACCCGGCCGTGGGCGCCGACCAGCTCGAGGGCTCGCGGCGGGCCGTCGAGCACCTGCTCGGGCTCGGGCACCGCACGGTCCACCATGTCGCGGGCCCCGACAGCTCCGGCCCGTCGCAGCTGCGCATCGACGGGTGGCGCGCCGCGCTCGACCAGGCTGAGCGCCCGGCGCCGCCGATCTTCCGGGGCGACTGGACGGGCCGGTCCGGCTACGAGGCCGGGAAGCATATCGCCCGCGACACGGATGCGACGGCGGTGTTCTGCGCCAACGACGAGACGGCGATCGGCGTCATGCACGCCCTCCACGAGGCCGGCCGCCGGATCCCCGCCGACGTCTCGGTGGCGGGCTTCGACGACATCGCCCTCGCGGCCGACGTCTGGCCCCCGCTCACCACGGTGCGCCAGGACTTCGCCCAGATCGGCGAGCGCCTCCTCGAACTGCTGCTGCGGCAGATCCGCAACGGCGAACGGCTCGAGGACGTGCATGAGACCGTCCCGGTCGAGCTCGTCGTGCGCGAGAGCACCGCGCCTCCCGCCTCCTGAAGCGCTGCCGGCGAGGGTCCCGGCCTAGTGGAGCGTTCCGGACCTCCTTGCGGGAGTTCGGAATCGGGCGCGGCGATTAGAATCGACCGATGCCCACCCCCTTCGGCAAGAAGCTCCGAGACCTCCGGTCACGCGCAGGGCTCTCGCAGGACCGGCTGACGGAGCGGTCCGGCGTGTCGGTCCGCATGATCAGCAGATACGAGAACATCGAGCTCCTCCCCAAGCGCGAAACCGCGGAACGGCTCGCCAAGGCGCTGGACCTGGCACCGGACGAGCAGGCCGATCTCCTGGCCGCCGCCGGGTACCGCCCGGACCCGCCCCCCGGAACGGCCCGCGAACACGCCCCGCCGCGGGCCGAACCGCTGTTCCAGAGCCGGCTGGTCGAGGCCGCCGACAAGCTCGCGGCCGCGGTCCGCGTCCACTGGAAGCGCGAAGTGGAGCACCGCCAGGTCCTCGACCCGGATCCGCTGGCCGTCCGGTGGCAGGCCGAAACCGGGCTCAGCGACCACTGGGAGGTCGTACTCGGGTCGAAATCCCTTGGCGCGCAGGATGTTCCAGACCTGTCTGGGAAGCTCGAGCAGATCGCGGACGTCTACCGGCGCGTCCCCTCCGGGCGGCTGGTGCTGCTCGGCAAGGCCGGGTCGGGCAAGACCGTGCTCGCCCTCCGGCTGGTGACGGACCTGCTGGAGACCCGCCGGTCCGGCGAGCCCGTGCCGGTGATCTTCAGCTTGGGCTCGTGGGACCCCGCGGTCGACCTGCGCGCCTGGCTCGCCGCGCAGCTCCTGCGCGACCACCCCGGCTTGGGGCAGGTGCTGCCCGACGGGTCGACGCTCGCCGCCGCGCTCGTCGAGAACGACTGCATCCTGCCGGTCATGGACGGCTTCGACGAGATCGCCGGCGGCCTCGTCCGCGACCCGCTCGAGAAGCTGAACCGCACCGCCCGCATGCCGCTGGTCCTGACCAGCCGGGCCGCGGAGTACCGCGAGGCCGTGGCCGAATCGGACGTGCTGACGGCGGCGGCCTGCATCGAACTGACCGACCTCACCGTCGACGACCTGGCCGACTACCTGCCGCTCACCACGGTCCGCACGTCCGGCGACGGCGCCCCGCTCTGGCAGCCGGTCCTCGACGAGCTCCGCAGGGAGGAGCGCACTGCGGCCGGCGAGACGCTCGCCGCGGTCTTCACCACCCCGCTCATGGTCGCCCTGGCCCGCACCATCTACAGCGACGCGCCGACCCACAACCCGGCCGAACTCCTGGACGAGGAACGGTTCCCCGCTCCCGCAGCCGTCGAGGCGCACCTCCTGGGGAACCTCGTCCCCACCGTCTACCGGTTCCGGACCGAGCAGCGGCGCTTCGAGCCCGAGCGGGCGGAGCGCTGGCTCGGCTACCTCGCCCACCACCTGAACCGGCTCGGCGAGCACGACCTCGCCTGGTGGCGGTTGGGCACCTCGATGCGCCGGCCCGCGCGCGTCCTCGCCATGTCGCTGGCGCTCAGCCTGGCCTTCGCCCTTGTCGACTCGGTCCTGCTCGGCCTGCTGCTGGGCTTCGACCCGATCCAGTTCACCGCGGGCGTCGTCGTCGACCTCGCCGCCGGAGCTGCGATCGGGATCGCGCACGGCCTCCTGGCCAAGTACCGGGGCGCCGCCTTCGAACCGTCGGGGATCCAGATCCGGCTGCGCGGCAAGCGGTCCGCCCCGCGGAGGAGCCTCGCCCGCCGGTTCGGGATCGGATTCGCGGCCGGAGTCCTGCTCGGCCTCGCCTACGGCGTCACGCGCGAGGTCGCGCGCGGCCTCATCCTCGGCCTCGACCCGCGCACCGTCCTCAGCCTCGTCCTGGTGAACTCGGTGCTGCTCGCCCTCGTCTTCGGGTTCGGCGCGGGGACCACCTACGCGCTCATGTCGATCTGGGAGCGCCCGCTCGACCTGGCGTCCGTGCAGAGCCCGGCCGGGCTCATCCGCTCCAGCCGCAGAACGGTCGTCGTGCAGGCGCTGCTGTTCGCCCCCGCGCTCGCGCTCGTCGTCCCCGGCACCGTCTGGGCGCTGGTCGAACTCCTCCAGCTGCTCCCGCCCCGGTTCGGCGAATGGCACTGGAGCCCTGCCGAAGGCATGGTCCTGGGCCTGTATGCCGCCGGATTCGGCTCCCTCGGCTACGTGCTCGGCCTGTCGGCGTGGGGTCAGTGGGCCGTCTTCGGCCGGTTCTGGCTGCCGCTGACGGGCCGGCTGCCGTGGGCGGTGCCCGAGTTCCTGGACGACGCGTACCGCCTCGGCGTCCTGCGCCGGTCCGGTGTGGTCTACCAGTTCCGGCACGCGCGGCTCCAGGACCACCTCGCCGCATCGTACCGATCAGCAGGTCAGCGCTGATGTCCTGATTTTGTCCGGGTCGATGTCCTTCCGATCCGCCGCCGCTCCTTGAATCATCGAAAGAGTCGATGCCGCCGACTTCCGGTCGGCGGCAAGGAGACAGCGGCACCCCGGGAGGCACGACCACCCCGGCGCCCCGCTGTCATGAGCGAGGGGCAGACCATGACGAGAACGATCAGGCAGTGGCTCCCGGTGATCGCGTTCGCGATCGCCGCGGTGCTGCCCGCCGCGCCGGTGCAGGCGCAGGCGGCCGACCACGCCGCGGCGCAGACGCTGCTGAACCAGTACCAGTCGCAGGCGGGCCCGGGCGCGGGCCTGCATGCCGGCGACGGCACCGAATCGTGGACGCTCACCAGCGGTACCGCGACCATCTTCGCGAACCGGCCGATCACGGCCGAGGACCACTTCCGCATCGCCAGCCAGACCAAGACGTTCACCGCCTCGGTGGTGCTGCAGCTGGTCGACGAGGGCCTGGTGGACCTGGACGCGCCGATCGAGCAGTACCTGCCGGGCCTGCTGACCGGCGACTACGACGGGAACGCGATCTCGGTCCGGCAGATGCTCCAGCACACCAGCGGGATCGCCCGCGACGCGCTCGACGCCGCGCCCGGGGCCGACGGCACCTACACCCTCACCGAGCTCGTGCGGGCGGGCCTGGCCCAGCCGCCGCAGTTCGCGCCCGGGACCGGCTGGGGCTACTCCAACGTCAACTACTTCATCGCGGGGATGCTCATCGAGGAGCTCACCGGCACGACCGTCGCCGAGGCGATCACCGCGCGCATCATCGAGCCGCTGGGCCTGACCGGCACCTCGTTCCCGGTGCCCGACAACGGGACGCTGCCGAGCCCGTACCTCCCCGGGTACTCGGGCGGGCGGCTCGGCCCGTTCTTCTACTGGTTCGACACCACGTTCAACCAGGACATGTCCGTGAACACCACCGCCGGCGCCATGACCTCCACGATGGAGGACCTGGTCGCGTTCTACCGGGCGCTCGCGGCCGGATCCGTGGTCTCCGCGGACGCTCTCGCCGAGATGCGCACGGCCGTGCCCTCCACCGCGTACGGCGCGGACTACGGGCTCGGCCTCATGAGCTGGGACCTCTCGTGCGGCGGCCAGGCATGGGGCCATGCCGGGAACATCCTCACCGGCACCTCGTCGATCACGATGGTCACCGACGACGGCCGCTTCGCCTCGCTCGTCACGAACACGTTCATCAAGGACCCGCCCGCCCCGACCCGCGTCGCGGTCCTCGACGCCGCACTGTGCGAAGGGGAGTCCGCATGAAGCGCCTGACGCGAGCACTCGGCCTCGTCACCGCAGTAGCGGCCGCTGCGGCGGGCGGGCTCGCCGCCCCTGCGGCGCACGCGGCGACCGCGCTGCCGCAGTTCAGCGACGAGCACGGGCTCACCGTCCTCGAGCAGCCCGAATGGGCCGGGGGCAGCGACCGCACCTTCACCTTCACGGTGGCGACGGCGGAGGTCCCGGCGTACTCGGTGATGCCCGGCCAGGTCTCCGGCGAGCACGTCGTGATGGTGACGCTGCCGGAGGGCTACGACGAGAGCATCGAGTACCCGGTGCACTACACGCTCCACGGCGGCGGCGACTACCCGAACAGCGCGCGGCTCCGGACGATCGTCGAGTCGTCCACTGCGGACGAACCCGTGATCACCGTGTCGCCCAACGGCAGCGGGCGCGGCTGGTACACGAACTGGCAATACCCGGGCGGGCTCGGCCTGCAGGACTGGGAGGACTTCCACCTCGAGCAGCTCATCCCGTTCATCGACGCGAACCTCTCGACCATCGCCGGGAAGGAGGGGCGGGCCGTCTCCGGCCACTCCATGGGCGGCTTCGGCGCCCTCGGATACGCCGAGCGGCGCCCCGACCTGTTCAGTTACGTCGGGTCGTTCTCCGGCGGGCTCGACCTGCTGAACCAGGAGATGCGCGCCGCCGTGCTCGGCTCGACCCAGCTGGCGGCCTTCGGGACACCGACCGTGGCACCGGACGCGATCTTCGGCCCGCCGTTCTGGCCGCTCGACGGCGGCTGGAACCGGCTGAGCCCGGCGCAGCACGTCGAACCCCTGCGCGGCATGGGGATCGCACTGTACGCGGGGAACGGCGGCGATCTCACCGTCGACCCGGTCCAGGCGATCGTGGAGCACCGCGCCCGCCAGACGGCCGTCGTGACCTCGGACTACCTCGACGCCGCGGGCATCGCGCACGACTTCCTCGACTACGGCGACGGCAGCTCGTGGGCGCCCGGCTGCACCGGCAAGCACTCGCAGCAGGCGTGCCTCCAGGCCGACATGGACCACTTCGTCTCGCTGATCATGACCGGTCTCGAGCACCCCTGACCCACCACCGAGGCGGCGCGGCGACCCACATCGCCGCGCCGCGTTAGCTCCCCCGCCGCGGAGAGGAGGAGAGCGTGACGAATGCGCCCGACGGCCCGGACCAGGCCGACGATTCACCCGGTTCCCGCCTGTTCGGCAAGGTGGGCATGGCGATCGTGATCGAGGTGCTGGCCGGGCTCGTGATCGGATTCCTGGCCCTCGGCGGCGATGACAAGCCGATCTACGAACCGCCCGCCCCATCGGAGTCGGCATACGACCAAGCGCTGCCCGATGAGGAGCCGTCGCAGTCCCCGTTCCCCATCGAACCGGAGGCCGAGGAGACGACGACCGACGCCGTCGCCGTCCCTGAAGTGGGCGAATGCTTCACGAACGAGGGCTCGACCGACGTCTTCGAGCTGGAGTCCACCGGCTGCGACCCGGGCGCGTTCGAAGTGGTCGACGTCTACGACGGCGGCGACACGGACGACTGCGAGGGCGTCCCCCGCTCGCTGTTCAGCCACGACCCCGGCGACGGCGGCGCGATCCTCTGCCTCAGCTACCTCCACCCGTGGGGCGACGCCTACTACGCCGAGCCCGGCGAGTGCGTCACCCTCCTCGACGACGGCACCTATGCGATCACCGACTGCGAACCGGGCGACTACCAGGTGCTGGAGCGGTTCTGGGGCGAGGAGGGCACGTACGAGTGCTCCGAATGGGAGTACTACAACGGCTCGGTCGACTTCCCCGGTTATATCGACGAGCAGGACCTGCTGCTTTGCATGCGGATCGTGTACCCCGACGACATCGGCTTCGCCGGGGTCGACACCTGCCTGTACGCAAGCGGATCCGACGACGACATGCATTTCGCGTTCGCCGACTGCTCGCAGTCGAACGTCTACGTCACCGGCCGCACCTCGGACTACGAGGCCTACGACTTCTGCGACGGCTACGGCTGGGCGACCTGGCGGAGCACCGCCTTCCCCGACCACGCCTACACGGTCTGCTGGGCCTGGCTCTGAGGCCCTTCGGATCCCGGGCAAGCCGCCACCTCGACTTGGCCCGGCTCGGCCCAGCGGTCGCTGCCGGGGTGCATCGTGGTCCCGCCATCCGATCCGGTGCGCCGCCCGCGCCCGAAGTCCGGGCGAGGGGGTAGCGCTACAAACCGTCCAGTCGGTATGCTGACTTGGTCTCAGCGGACGTGACGACGAGGAGGTCGCCGTGCGGATCACCGGAGCCGTGCTGGAGCGGTGCGGCGCGCCCGCGCCCTACGCCGAGTCGAGGCCGATCACTGTGGGGCCCTTGGAGCTCGACGAGCCCGGGCCCGGCGAGCTGCTGGTGCGGGTGGAGGCGGCCGGGCTGTGCCACTCCGACCTGTCCGTCGTGGACGGCAGCCGGGTGCGGCCGGTGCCGATGCTCCTGGGCCATGAGGCCGCCGGGATCGTCGAGGCGGCCGGGCCCGGCACCGCGACCGCGGTCGGACGAAGAGTCGTGCTCACCTTCCTGCCGCGCTGCGGAAGCTGCGCGGCGTGCGGCACCGGCGGGCGGCTCCCCTGCTCGGTGGGCAGCGCCGCGAACGCCGCCGGGACCCTGGTCGGCGGCGCCGTCAGAATCAGCCGCGACGGCGAGCGCGTGAGCCACCACCTCGGCGTGAGCGCCTTCGCCACGCACGCCGTGGTCAGCGAGAGCTCGGTGGTGGCGGTCGACGACGAGGTGCCGCCGGACATCGCCGCCCTCCTGGGCTGCGCGGTGCTCACCGGCGGCGGCGCGGTCGTCAACGCGGGCAGGCCGAACGCGGGCGAGACGGTGGTCGTGGTCGGCCTCGGCGGCGTCGGCATGGCGGCGCTCCTCGTGGCACAGGCGTTGGGCCACACAGTGGTCGGCGTGGACACCGTGCCGGCCAAGCTCGACCTGGCCCGCTCGCTCGGCGCCGAGGCCCGCGCCCCAGGCGAGGTCGGGGGCCTGCGGGCGCCCGTGGTCGTCGAGGCCGCCGGCTCGGCGCGGGCGTTCGAGACCGCGTTCGCGCTCACCGCGCCCGGCGGCACCACGGTCACCGTGGGCCTGCCGCATCCCGACGCGCGCGCCGCGATCTCCCCGCTGCTCCTGACCGCCGAGGCCCGCACCGTCGTCGGCTCCTACCTCGGCTCGGCCGTGCCCGGCGACGACGTCCCCCGCTACGCCGAGCTGTGGCGCGCCGGGCGCCTCCCGCTCGACCGGCTCGTCTCCGACAGGATCGGCCTTGACGGCCTCCCGGCCGCACTGGACCGCCTCGCCTCGGGAGAGGCGCTGCGCCAGCTCATCGTGTTCTGACCTACTGACCCTCTTATGGAAAAGGTGCTCAATGACCTCTAGGACCGCCATCGTCACCGGTGCCGCGCGCGGCATCGGGGCCGCCACCGCCCGGCGGCTCGCCGCCGACGGGCACGCCGTCGCCGTGCTCGACCTCGCCGAGGAGCAGGCGGTAGCGACCGCCGAAGCGATCAACGCCAAGGGCGGCAAGGCCATCGGCGTCGGCGCGGACGTCGCCGACGAGGCCGCCGCCGCGGCTGCGGTCGAGCGCGTCGCCGCCGAACTGGGCCCGCCGCAGATCCTCGTCAACAACGCCGGGATCCTCCGCGACAACCTGCTGTTCAAGATGAGCGCTTCGGACTGGGACGCCGTCCTCAGCGTCCACCTGCGGGGCGCGTTCCTCATGAGCCGCGCCGTCCAGTCGTCCATGGTGGACGCCGGATGGGGCCGGATCGTCAACCTCTCCAGCACTTCCGCGCTGGGCAACCGCGGCCAGGCGAACTACGCCGCCGCGAAGGCCGGCATGCAGGGCCTCACGAAGACCCTCGCGATCGAGCTGGGCCGCTTCGGGGTCACCGCGAACGCCGTCGCGCCCGGGTTCATCGAGACCGAGATGACGAAGGCCACCGCCGAGCGCATCGGCGTGCCGTTCGCCGACTTCCTCGCCCACGCCGCCAAGGAGGCGCCGGTCGGCCGTGTCGGGCAGCCCGAGGACGTCGCCGCCGCGGTCGCCTACTTCTGCTCCGAAGACGCCGGGTTCGTCTCCGGCCAGGTCCTGTACGTGGCGGGAGGGCCGAAGGCATGAGCGGCCCGATCACCGCGGCCTCACCCGCGGATCTTGCGAATATCCTGGGCGCCAAGGCGACCGGCGAGTGGCTCGCGGTCGAGCAGGACCGCATCGACGCGTTCGCCGACGCCACCGGCGACCACCAGTGGATCCACATCGACCCCGAGCGCGCCGCCGCCGGGCCCTTCGGCGGCCCGATCGCCCACGGGTACCTCACGCTGTCGCTCCTCCCCCGGCTCCTCCAGGGTCTCATCGCGATCGACGGGCTCGCCATGTCCGTCAACTACGGGCTCGACCGGCTCCGGTTCCTCCAGCCGGTCCCGGCCGGGGCTCGGGTGCGGGCGGTCGTGGTGCTCGCGTCCGCCGAGGCCACCGGGCGCGGCGTGCGCGCCGGGTACGACGTGACCGTGGAGATCGAGGGCGCCGAGAAGCCCGCGCTCGTCGCCAGGACCATCACGCTGTACGTCCCCGAATAGCGACGCCGAAGCGGCGCAGGCCTTGTGGGCCTGCGCCGCTTTCGTGTGGAATCAAGATCCTATAGGATATATCCTATATGGTTTTGGGGGCGTCGGCCTCAGAGGCGTTCGAGCACCATCGCCATGCCCTGCCCGCCGCCGACGCACATGGCCTCCAGGCCGTAGCGTCCGCCGGTGTCCTCCAGGGCGTTCAGGAGCGTCGAGGTGATCCGCGCGCCGGTCATCCCGAACGGGTGGCCGACGGCGATCGCGCCGCCCTTGACGTTGAGGCGGTCCTCGTCGATGCCGAGGTCGCGCGCCGAGGGGATCACCTGCGCGGCGAACGCCTCGTTGATCTCGACCAGGTCGATGTCCTCGATCCCCATGCCCGCCAGCGCGAGTGCGCGCCGCGAGGCCTCGACGGGTCCGAGCCCCATGACCTCCGGGGAGATGCCGCTGACGCCGGTGGCGACGATCCGGGCGAGCGGCTGGAGGCCGAGTTCGGCGACGACGCGGTCGGAGACGATGACAAGCGCGGCGGCGCCGTCGTTGAGCGGGCAGGCGTTCCCGGCGGTGACCGTCCCGTTCGGACGGAACACCGGGTCTAGGCCGGCGAGTTTGGCGATGGTGGTGCCGGGGCGGGGGCCGTCGTCGGCGCTGACGACGGTGCCGTCGGCGAGGGTCACGGGGGTGATGTCCTTGGCCCAGAAGCCTTCGGCGATGGCGCGGGCGGCGCGCTGCTGGCTGCGGGCGGCGAAGGCGTCCTGCTCGTCGCGGGTGATGCCGCGAATGGCGGCGACGTTCTCGGCGGTCTGGCCCATGGCGATGTAGGGGTCCGGGAGGAGGCCCTCGTCGCGCGGGTCGGTCCAGGCGGGGTCGCCGCCTCCGGCGCACGTCGTTGAAGAGCGCAGCGCCGTGCGCTGCAGGGCGTCGGCGAAGCGGGGGTTCTCGAGGTCGGCGCCGGGGATGGCGTCGGCGGAGCCGATGTCCATGCCGGAGACGGATTCGACGCCGGCGGAGACGAAGACGTCGCCTTCGCCGGCCTTGATGGCGTGGAAGGCCATGCGGGTGGTCTGGAGGCTGGAGGAGCAGTAGCGGGTGACGGTGGCGCCGGGGACGGTGTCCCAGCCGAGCATGACGGCGACGATGCGCGCCATGTTCATGCCCTGGCGGCCGCCGGGCAGGCCGCAGCCGAGGAGGAGGTCGTCGATGCGGGCCGGGTCGAGCCCGGGGACCTTGTCGACGGCGGCGCGGACCATCTGCGCGGCGAGGTCGTCGGCGCGGGTGTCCTTGAGTGAGCCTTTGTGGGCGCGCCCGATGGGCGAGCGGGCGGTGGCGACGATGTAGGCCTCGGTCATGTCGGTTCCTTTCAGACGAATGCCTGGTGTCCGGTGATCGCCCGGCCGACGATCAGGGTGTTCATGTCGTAGGTGCCTTCGTAGGAGTAGACGGCCTCGGCGTCGGCGAAGAAGCGGGCGACGCCGTGGTCGAGTTGGATGCCGTTGCCGCCGAGGACTTCGCGGCAGCGGGCGACGGTCTCGCGCATGCGGGCGGTGCAGAAGGCCTTGGCCATGGCGGCGTGCTCGTCGCGGCGGGTGCCGGCGTCGTCCATCTGGGAGACGCGGACGCAGACGGCGAGGCCGGCGGTGACGTCGGCGAGGGATTCGGCGAGTTTCTGCTGGACGAGCTGGTAGCTGGCGATGGGGCGGCCGAACTGCTCGCGTTCCTTGGCGTAGCGGACGGCGGCCTCGTAGGCGCCGACGGCGATGCCCATGGCCTCCCAGGCGACGCCGATGCGGGTGGGGCCGAGGACGCCGGCGAGGTCTTTGAAGGAGTCGATGCGCTGGAGGCGGTCGGTCTCGGGGACTTCGACGCCTTCGAGGGTGATGTCGGCGTTCTGGACGCCGCGCAGGGACTGCTTGCGTTCGATCTTCGCAGGCGTGAAGCCGGGGGTGTCTTTGCGGACGACGAAGCCTTTGACCTGGCCGTCGTCGATGTCCTTGGCCCAGATGAGGGTGATGTCGGCGAAGGTGGCGTTGCCGATCCAGCGTTTGGCGCCGTCGAGGATCCAGGTGTCGCCGCGGCGGGTGGCGGTGGTGCGCAGGCCGCGGGCGGTGTCGGAGCCGGCGAGGGGTTCGGTGAGGCCGAAGGCGCCGATGACCTCGCCGCGGCCCATGGCAGGGAGCCATTGGGCGCGTTGGGCGTCGGAGCCGCCGACGCCGATGGCGCCCATGGCGAGTCCGGAGGTGACGCCGACGAAGGTGGCGAAGGAGGCGTCGACGCGGGCGATCTCGACGGCGGCCCAGCCGCGGAAGAGGGCGCTGTTCTCGAAGGTGCGGGATTCGGGCCACATGGTGCCGATGACGCCGGTGGCGGCGATGCCGGGGATGAGGTGGTGGGGGAACTCGGCGCGTTCCCAGTAGTCGTCGGCGATGGGGCGGACCTCGCGTTCCATGAAGTCGCGGATGCGGAGGGCGGCTTCCTGTTCGACGGGGGTGAGGAGGTCTTGGAAGTGGTAGAAGTCGGCGTCGAGGCCGGTGGGCGCGGTGGTCATGGCATCTCCTGTCGGGTTCGGACCGAGCCGCTTAAACCGACCGGTCGGTATGTAACTAGTATAGGTGTCCAGTCCACTCCGAGGAGCGACCATGCACAACAATCGCCACCGATTCCCGCTGCGCTGGAACGACAACGACCAGTACGGCCATATGAACAACACCGTGTACTACGAGGCGATGGATTCGGCGGTGAACACCTGGATGGTGCACCGCGCCGCCCTGGACCCCGCCGGGGACGTGATCGGGCTGGCCCGGGCGTCGTCGTGCGAGTTCCTGGCGCCCGCCTCGTTCCCGGAGGTCCTGGAGGTCGACATCGCGGTGGCCCGCCTCGGGTCCACCTCGATCACCTGGGACCTGGCGATCCTGCGCGAGGGCGCCCCCGATCGGGGCGCCCCGATCGCGCTGGGGCGGTTCACGCACGTGTTCGTGGACCGCGCCGGGCGGCGCCCGGTGCCGGTGCCCCCGCCGATCCGCACCGCCGTCGAAGCGGAACTGCGGATCGGCGAGGTAGCGGCTCCTTAGGATCCGTACTCCTCGACGAGCGCGCGCTTGAGGACCTTCCCGCTCGCCCCGAGCGGGAGCTCCTCGACCACGTGCACGACCCGGGGGTACTTGTACGCCGCGACCTTCTCCTTCATGTAGGCCACGACCTCCGCCGCGTCGACGGCGGCGCCGTGGGCGGGGACGACCGCGGCGTGCACCTCCTGCCCGTGCGTCTCGTGCGGGACGCCGAAGACGGCCGCGATCGAGACGTGCGGGTGACGGGCGAGGACCGCCTCGACCTCCGTGGGGTACACGTTGTAGCCGTTGCGGATGATCATGTCCTTTTTTCGGTCCACAATGGTGACCACATGCTCCGCGTCGACGGTGCCGAGGTCGCCGGTGCGGAACCAGCCGTCCACGATGGTCTGCGCGGTCGCGTCGGGCCGCCCGAGGTAGCCCTTCATGAGGTTGTGGCCGCGCACGACGATCTCGCCGAGCTCCCCGGGGCCGAGGAGGTCGATCCGGTCCTCGGTGTCGGGGTCGGCGACCGCGACGTCCACGCCCCAGATCGGGGTGCCCACCGTGCCGGGCCGGATCGGCTCGTCCACTTTGTTGAACGTGCACGACGGCGCGGTCTCGGTGAGCCCGTAGCCCTCGTGGACCTGCGCGCCGAAGGCCCGCTCGAACGCCTCCAGGAGCGCCACCGGCAGGGCCGCGCCGCCGGAGACGGCGTACCGCAGCGGCGGCCGGTACGCGGTGCGCCCGGCGGCCTCGACCATCCCGGCGAAGTTCGTCGGCACCGCCGTGAACACCGTCGCCCCGTACTGGTTGAGCAGCGCCAGCGCCTCGTCCGGGTCGAACTTCGGGAGCAGGATGATCGCCGCCCCGCGCCGGAACGCGATGTTGAGCACGGCCATCTGCCCGAAGGAGTGGAAGAACGGCAGGCCGCCGTAGACCACGTCGTCGCTGCGCAGCGGGAACGAGTCGATGAGCGAGACGTGGACCTGCTCGACCATGGCCAGGTGCGAGCCGACCGCGCCCTTCGGGGTCCCGGTCGTGCCGGAGGTGTACAGGATCGTGGCGGCGTCAAGCGGGTTGACGGAGGTGTACCGCTGGATCGGTTCGGCTTGCGCCGCTTCGGCTTCCAAGCGCGGCAGCGGATGGCCGCCGATCTCGAGGCCCTCCGGGGCGAGCACCGAGACGAGGGGGACGCCGGCGCGGGCGGCGGCCGGGGCGGCTTCGACCAGGAGCGGTGCGGCGGCGACCAGGAGGTCGGCCTCGGCGTCCTCGAGGACGAACGCGATCTCGTCGGCCTTGAACAGGAGGTGGATGGGGACGATCACGGCCCCGAGCGCGAGCGCGGCGTAGTAGACGCGCGGGAAGTCGGGGACGTTGGGCACGAGCATGGCGACCCGGGAGCCGCGCCCGATGCCGCGGGCGGCGAGCGCCCCGGCGTAGGCGCGGGTCTGGTCCCACAGCTCGCCGTACTTGACGGTGCGGCCCATGAAGTGCAGGGCGGGGGCGTCGGGCCGGCGGCGGGCGCTCTCGGCGAGGATGGCCGCGATCGAGAGGGTCCCGTGTCCGGGGCCGTCGACGGCGGGGTCGTTGCGGTGCGTCATCGCGCCACTCCTTCCAATGGTTCGAGCGCCAGTTCGGTCTTCCCGAGCGCGGCCGCGTGGACCTCGTCGGGGCCGTCGGCGAGGCGCAGGGACCGCGCGGCGGCGAACATCTCGGCGAGCGGGTGGTCGCCGGTGAGCCCGGCGGCCCCGAACAGCTGGATCGCATGATCGAGGATCCGCTGCACCGCACGGGGGACGGCGACCTTGATCGCCTGGATCTCCTTCATGGCGGCGCGGTTCCCGGCGGTGTCCATGAGCCAGGCGGTCTTGAGGACCAGGAGCCGCAGGGCCTCGATCTCGACGCGGGCGTCGGCCGCCCATTCGCGCACGACCCCCTGCCGGACGAGCGGGCCGCCGAAGGCGACGCGGTCGTTCGCCCTGCCGCGCATCAGGTCGAGGGCGCGTTCGGCCATGCCGAGCGCCCGCATGCAGTGGTGGATGCGGCCGGGGCCGAGGCGGGCCTGAGCGATGGCGAAGCCGTCGCCCTCGCCGCCGAGGAGGTTCGCGGCGGGCACGCGCACGTCCTCGAAGAGGATCTCGGCGTGGCCGCCGTGGTCGCGGTCGTCGTAGCCGAACACGGTGAGCGGCCGGATGATGTGGACGCCGGGGGTGTCGCGCGGGACGAGGAGCATGGACTGCTGGCGGTGCCGCGGCCCGTTCGGGTCCGTCTTGCCCATGACGATCAGCAGCTTGCAGTCGGGGTTCATCGCGCCGGTGGCGAACCACTTGCGGCCGTTGACCACCCATTCCCCGCCGTCCCGGTGGATGCGGGTGCCGATCTGGGAGGCGTCGGAGGAGGCGGTGCCGGGCTCGGTCATGCAGAACGCCGAGCGCAGGCGCGCCTCCAGGAGCGGTTCGAGCCAGGCCTCCCGCTGCTCGGCGGTGCCGAAGTGCGCGAGGAGCTCCATGTTGCCGGTGTCGGGCGCGGCGCAGTTCATGGCGGCCGGAGCGAGCCGGGGGCTGCGGCCGGTGAGCTCGGCGACCGGCGCGTAGCGCAGGTTCGAGAGGCCGCCGCCGTAGCCGTGCGGGCCGGGCGGCAGGAACAGGTTCCACAGGCCGCGCTCCTGCGCGGTCTCCTGGAGGGCGCGCACGACGGGGCGCACGGTCCAGTCGCCGGGCCCGTCCTCGATCTGCTTCGCGAGCACGGGTTCGGCGGGCAGCACGTGCTCGTCCAGGAACGCGCGCGCCTCGTCCGCGAAGGCGACGGTCATCTCGTCCGGTCGGAAATCCACAGGCCCTCCTCGGCCAGCGGCGCGACGAGCGCGCCGATCGCATCGAATCCCTCGCCGACGGTCTGCCCCTTGGTGAACCGGTAGTGGACGCCTTCGAGGATGACGGCGAGCTTGTAGCAGGCGAAGGCCCGGTACCAGCGCAGGTCCGGGACGGGCGTCCCGGCGCGGGCGGCGTACGCGTCCGCGACTTCGTCGAACGTGGGGTAGCCGGCGCCGGCGACGATCGGGCCGGCGGCCCGCTCCCCGCCGGGCAGCTCCCTGATGTGCCAGTACATGCCGAGCATTCCGAGGTCCACGAGCGGATCGCCCAGTGTGGCCATCTCCCAGTCGAGGACCGCCGCGACGCGCGGCGCGTCCGGCGCCCCGGCCACGAGCATGTTGTCGAGCCGGTAGTCGCCGTGCACGATCCCCGACCGGCCCGAGTCCGGCACGGCGGCCGCGAGGCGCTCGCCGAGCGAGTCCAGCGCCGGCACCTCGCGGGAGCGGGACGCGTCGAGCTGCCGCCGCCAGGTGCGCATCTGCCGGCCGAGGTACCCGTCCGGCCGGCCGAAGCCGCCGAGCCCGAGCGGCTCGGGCTCGGCGGCGTGCAGGTCGGCGAGGATCTCGGCGACCTCGATGCCGAGGCGGTGCAGCCCTTCGGGAGTCCAGTCCGCGTTGCGCCGCGGATGGTTCAGGACGGCGCCGTCGACGAACTCCATGACGAAGAAGACCGTGCCGGTGACCTCGCCGGCCCCGGTGTCGTCCACTACGTCCACTGTGGCCGGCACGGGGACCGTGCCGCGCAGCGCCGAGATCACCCGGTGCTCGCGCCGCATGTCGTGCGCGGTCGGCAGCGCGTGGCCCAGCGGGGGCCGGCGCACCACCAGCGGCGTCTTCGCGCCCTCGACCCGGTACGTCAGGTTCGAGCGGCCGCCGTCGATGAGCGCGGCCCGCAGCGGGCCCTCCCCGGCCAGCCCGGGGTGCTCCCGGGCCAGCCAGCGGGCCAGCCCCGCGGTGTCGAGCCCCGGCACGTCCACGTCGGTCATCGGTCTCCTTCGCCTCGTAATCGGGCTAACTGCCCGGGATGCCCTCGTTCGCCAGCGGAACGGGGTTCGGTTCGACCGCGGACACGCTGCCCGCGCCGACCTCGTACGTGGTGCCCACGTAGTCCTGGACGCCCTCGTTCACCACGGTGATCCCCACGGACCGGTAGGCCGCGTGGTCGCCCTCCGCGAAGGAGAGCGGCACGATCCCGTTGCCGACCAGGTCGCCGGATTCGATCGCCGCCACCAGGGACTCGCGGGTCGGGTCGTCCCCGGCCGCGGCCAGCGCCTCGGCGAACAGGTAGCCGACGCTCATGCCGAACACCGTGTTCCCGGTGAACGGCGCGCCGTCGTTGTACTCGGCGTTGATCTCCTCGAACAGCGCCACCCACTCGCCGTCAGGGCTGAACGGCAGGTAGTTGACGCTCACCATGCCCTGCAGGAGCTGGGGGGCGAGGTCCGCGCCGAGGTAGCCCGCGAGGGTCGGGTAGTCGGCGCCCGAGGACGAGACGTACCACTTCGGGAACCACTCCATCTGCGCGGCGGTGCCCACGGCCATCGCCGTGAAGCCGTTGATGGTGCCGAGGACGTTCACCTCGCAGCCGGCGGCCATCATCGCGCCCATCTGCGCGGTCAGGTCCTCGGCCGAGGTCGAGTAGACCTGGACGTCGGTGACCGCGTTGGAGCCCAGGACGGTCTCGACGCCCTCGATGATGCCGTCGCCGTAGTCGTCGTCCTGGCCGAGCACGCAGATCTTCGCGTCGGGCTGCTGATCGACGGCGTACTGCGCGAGGGCCGCGCCCTCGGTCACGTAGTCGGCGTTGAACGCGAAGGTGTTCTCGTAGACGTCCGGCTGGTTCCAGGTGAGCGATCCGGAGGAGACGAACAGGTCGGGGACGCTCTGCTGGTCGAGATAGTCCAGGACCGCCGAGTGGGTCGGCGTGCCGAGCCCGTTGACGATCGCGAAGACCTTCTCCTCGGTCACCAGTTCGCGCACCGCGGACTGGGTCGCGGACGGGTCGTAGCCGTCGTCCTTGACGAGGTACTCGATCTCGCGGCCGTTGATGCCGCCGTTGGCGTTCACGTACTCGAAGTAGGCGGCCGTGGCGGCCGAGATGGTCGCGTAGCCGGCCGCGGCCGGGCCCGTCAGCGGTTGGTGGGTGCCGATCGTGACCGTGTCGTCGGTGACGCCCGGTACGGATTCGTCGCTGTCGGGCGTGCTGCACGCGGCGAGGCCGAGTGCCGCCGCTGCGGCCAGTGCGGCCGCGCTCTTGAAGGGTTTCTGGGTTCGCATGACGATCACCTCTCTGTGGTCGTGGAAGGGGTTGCGAAGCGGAGGGGCCGGGCGGCGCGGAGCCGGTCGAGCAGGCGGGCGGCGCCGCCCGGCCAGGCGGTGGTCAAGGCGATGAGACCCGCGCCGAAGAGGAGCAGGGCGAGGTTGCCGTCCAGGCGCCGGCCGAGGTCGTCGGGGGCGAGGGCCGCGAGTTCGTCGATGAGCCAGGGAAGGACGGTCACGAGGACGGATCCGATGGCCGCGCCTCCGATGCTGCCGAGGCCGCCGATGACGGCGGCGACGACGAGCAGGAGCGAGAACGCCAGGCCGTAGCCGCCGGGCGTGACCTGCTGCGTGGCGATCGCCAGGACCGCGCCGCCGAGCCCGGCGGGGACGGCGCTGGCGACGAACGCGCCGGTCTTCACCGCGCCCGGGTCCACTGCGGACAGGCGGGAGGCGGTCTCGTCGTCGAGGACCGCCCGCATTCGCAGTCCGGCGCTCCCCGAGCGCAGGACCACCAGGGGCGTCACGGCGATCGCGGCGACGACGATGGCGAGCCAGGCGTGCCACTGCTCGACCGCGATGAGGGCCGCGAGTGCTTCGGGCACAGGGAAGAACGGGGCGGGGGCGCCTTGGTCGCCGCCGAGCGGCAGCGTGTTCGCGGCCGCGGGGAGGGCGATGACGAGTGCGAGCGTGAGCCCGGCGAGGTAGGGGCCGCGCAGCCGGGCCGCGGCCGCGCCGAGGAGCAGCCCGAGGAGTCCCGAGACGACGGCTGCGGCGGCGAGGCCTGCGAGCAGGGCCAGCGGCCACGGGCCGTCGACGGCCGAGGCTGCGAAGGCGAAGCCGTAGCCGCCCGCGGCCATGAGCACGGCGTGGCCGAGCGAGAGCTGCCCGGTGAGTCCGACCAGGACGGTGAGTCCGGCGACGGCGGCGAAGCACGCCGCCGCGAGCGCGAGCTGGTAGTTGCGGAACGGGTCGAGGGCGAACGTCCCGCCGATGGCGAGGAGCGTGATGAGCAAGGCGCGCAGGAGGGTCTTCATGCGGTCCTGGCCTCCTTCGGGGCGAACAGGCCGCCGGGTCGGACGAGCAGGACGAGGGTCATGAGCGCGAGTACCGCGAGCGGCGCGGCCGAGGCCGAGGCGTACCCGGTGACGAGGCTGACGAGCAGGCCGACGCCGATCCCGGCGACGAGCGCCCCGGCGGGCGAGTCGAGGCCGCCGATGACCGCGACGGCGAAGGCGTTCACGAAGAGGAGGTCGACGGCGTGCGGGTTGAGCCCGAGTTCGGTGGGCACCAGCAGGAGCGCGGCGAGTGAGGCGGCGGCGCACGAGAGCGCCCAGCCGAGGGTGATCATGCGCGGCACCCGGACCCCGAGGAGCCGGGCGGTCTCGGGGGCGAACGCGGCGGCCCGCAGCCGGAGGCCGAGGGAGGAGCGGTTGAACAGGAGCGCGAGGGCGGCCATGACCGCGGCGGCGGCCCCGAGGGTGAACAGGTCGTAAGGCGAGAGCACGGGGATGCCGCCGATGATGAAGGGCCGCTGCGAGAACGGCGGCTGCATCGGGCGGTGCTCGGGGCCGAACGCGATCGCGAGCCCGGCCTGAAGGACCATGACGAGCCCGATCGCGACGATGATGCCCGGCAGGGGCGCGTGCGCGGGGAGGCGGCGCATGAGGCCGCGTTCCACGATCGCGCCGAGGAGGGCGCCCGCGGCGAGTCCGGTGAGCAGGCCGGCCCAGTAGGAGCCGGTCGCGGCGGTGACGGCGAAGGCCGCGTAGACGGCCGCGACGGCCATGGCGGCCTGCGCGAAGTTCACGACCCGCGCGGTGCGCCACACGATGACCAGCGACAGCGCGAAGAGCGCGAGCACGGCCCCGCGGGCGAGCCCGGCGGAGAGGAGGAAGACGAACCGGTCCATCAGTACGACCCCGATCCGCTTGCGGCTCGGCCTGCACGCATCGGCGTCGGACCCTGGTCGGGGCGGCCGGGTGCGGAGAGGACCGCCGCTCCGAGCCGGCACGACACGTCCGCGGATCGGTCGTGCGGTGAAGCCCCGGCGCAAGAGATGGACGGGCGCGGCGGCGACGCGGGGCCGCGGCCCAGCGAGGCGTGCGAGAGGAAGCGCGCCACCGCTTCGAGCTCCGGCGACACGGACGCGCCGCGCGACAGGTCCGCGAATCGGCCATCCGGCGACACCGCGGCGCAGGCGGAGGAGAGGCGCGGCGGAGAGGCGTGCGACAGGAAGCGCACCACCGCTCCGATCCGCAGCGTCGCGGACGCGCCGCACCAGCACGACACGTTCGCGGATCGGCTATGCGGGACCGCGCCGGAGCTCAGGAGGGCGTGCGACGGGAAGTCCGCCGTCGCACGAGGCGCCGTTGCGGTGCCGGAGGCCCGCCGGCGTCGTGCCCCGGTTCGGCGGGGAGCGGGCAAGGCGAGGAGTCGGTCCATCAGAACCCCAGGTAGGCGTGGCGGAGGGCGGGGTCGGCGGCGAGCTCGGCCGCCGGGCGGTCGGCGACGACCGTGCCGAGGGAGAGCACGACGCCGCGTTGGGCCACCGACAATGCGCCGGTGACGTTCTGCTCGGCGAGGAGCACCGTGAGGCCGGTGCGCGCCGCGGTCTCGCGGAGCACCCCGAGGAGCTGCGCGGTCGCCTTGGGCGCCAGGCCGAGCGAGGGCTCGTCCAGCAGCAGCACCTCGGGCCGGGCGAGGAGTGCGCGGGCGAGGGCCAGCATCTGCCGCTCCCCGCCCGAGAGGGTGTGCCCGGCCGCGCGGCGGCGCCGGTCCAGCGGCGGGAACAGGGCGTACATCTCCTCGACGGCGGCCTTGCGGGCCTTCGGCTTGTGGCGCCAGAGGCCGCCGAGGTGGAGGTTCTCGTCCACCGTGAGCTCGACGACGACGCTGCGCCCTTCGGGGACGAGCGCGAGCCCCGACCGGACCCGGTCCTCAGTCGACAGTGCGGTGAGCTCGCGGCCGCCGAGCCTGATCCGTCCGGTGCGGACGGGTTCGAGTCCGGCGAGCGCCCGCAGCAGCGTGGTCTTGCCGGCGCCGTTCGCTCCGAGGAGGGCGACGACCGCGCCTTCGGCGATGCCGAGGTCGAGGCCGTCGATGACGGGCGCGCCGTCGCCGTACCCGACCGTGAGGCCTTCGCAGGCGAGCGCGCTCATGCGGCGGCCTCCAGTCCGAGGTAGGCGGCCTCGACCGCCGGGTCGCCCTGCACCGCTTCGGGAGTGCCGGAGGCGATGACCTGACCGAAGTCGAGCACGACGATCCGGTCGGCGACCCGCATGACGAAGTCGACGTGGTGCTCGACGAGGAGCACGGCGCGGCCGGAGCCGGCCACGCGGCCGACGGTCTCGGCGAGGGCGTCGATGTCGGCGGTGCCCAGGCCGCCCGCGGGCTCGTCGAGGAGGAGCAGCTTCGGGTCGGCGGCGAGGGCTCGGGCGAGCGCGACGCGCTTGCGCTCGGGGTACGGGAGGGTCCCGGCGGGCCGGGCGGCGAGGTCCGCGAGCCCGAGCTCCGCGAGGGTGCTGTGCGCCTTGGCGACCGCGTCGGGGACGCGCAAGGCCGTGAGCGGGACGAGCACGTTTTCGAGGACGGTCATGCGCTCGAACAGGCCGAGGCCCTGGAGGGTCCGGGCGACGCCGGCCTTGAGGAGGCCGGTGGGCCTGGAAGGGGCGGGCCGCCCGCCGATGCGCACGGTCCCCTTGCGGGGCTTGACGAGTCCGCAGACGGCGTTGAAGACCGTCGTCTTGCCGGCGCCGTTGGGGCCGATGAGCGCGACGGTCTCGCCGTCGCGCACCTCGAAGGAGACGCCGTCGAGGGCGGTGAGGCCGCCGAAGGCGACCTCGAGGCCGCTCACTGAGAGCCGGGGAGGGGGAGGGGTGTTCATCGTCGTACTCGCACCTCTTCGTGTCGGAGTGCGTTCACCATACCGCAGATACCGACCGGACGGTATGTGCTGTGGACAGTGAATCCATTTCGATATGTTGCGGGTCTTGCGGCCGGTCAGGTGTGGGGGATGCCGGTGGTCATACCGCCGTCGACCACGATCTCGGCGCCGGTGACGTACGCGGAGGCGTCCCCCGCGAGGAACACGAGGGCCCCCGCGAGATCCGCTGGGGCGCCGGGGCGCCCGAGCGGGATGAGGAGCCGCGCGGGGTCGATGCGGGTGGTCATCTCGGTCTCGATGAAGCCGGGGTGGATCGAGTTGACGCGGATGCCGTCGCGGCCGAGCTCGACGGCGAGCGACTTCGTGAGGCCCCGGACGCCGAACTTGGTCGCGGTGTAGCCGTGGAGGCGCTCGCTCCCCCGCAGTCCCTCAACTGAGGACACGTTGACGATCGAACCGCGCCCGGCGGCCTTCATGGCCGGCACGACCGCGCGGCAGCCGAGGAAGGTCCCGGTGAGGTTCACGGCCAGGACCGTGTTCCACTTCGCGAGGGTGAAGTGCTCGATCGGGGCCGCGTTCGCCATCCCGGCGTTGTTGACGAGCACGTCGACCGCGCCGAAGCGCTCGAGCGTCTCGGCCACCGCACGGTCCCAGGCCTCCTCGTCGGTGACGTCGAGTTCGCAGAAGGAGGCCCGCCCGGCACCGGGCGCGGCGTCCGCGCCGAGTTCCTCCGCGAGCGCTTCCCCTTGGTCCGCAAGGATGTCGGTGATCACGACGTGCGCGCCCTCGGCGTGGAGCGCGCGCACGTAGGTCGCGCCGATGCCGCGCGCGCCGCCCGTGACGATCGCGACGCGCCCCTCGAGCCCGCTCACTCCCCCACCGCCACGACCAGCCGCCCGGTGGTGGTGCCGTCGGCGAGCCGCTGGACCGCCGCGGCCGCGTCCTCGAAGGGAACGGTCTCGGACACGACCGGGCGCACCGCGCCCTCGTCGGCGAGCCTGGTCAGCGCGGCGTGCGCCCCGGCCACGAGGTCCGGCCGCTTGCGCTGGTACAGGGCCCAGTGGAGGCCGAGCACGCTGTAGTTCTTGACCAGGGCGTGGTCCGCGCGCACGGGCGGGACCTCGCCCGAGGCGAAACCGACCACGACGATGCGGCCCTCGAAGCCGACCACCTTCGTCGAGCCCGCGAACGCCTTGCCGCCCACGGGGTCGAAGACGACGTCGACGCCGCCCTCGGCCTTGACCGCGCCGATCCAGTCGTCGCCGCGCAGCAGGACCCGCGCGGCTCCGGAGTCCTCGGCGACCGGAATCTTGGCCTTGTCGCCGACGATGCCGACCACGTTCGCCCCGGCGGCCGCACCGAGCTGGCACGCGGCCGTGCCTACGCCGCCCGCGGCGGCGTGGACGAGCAGCGTCTCTCCACTCTGGAGCCGAGCGCGCTGGTGGAGCCCGAACCAGGCGGTCTGGTACGCGATGAGGAAGGCCGCAGCGGCCGCGTCGTCGAGCGACTCGGGAGCCGGATGCACCGAGAAGGCGGGGACGACCGCGTACTCGGCCATCACGCCGATCGCGGTCGCGACCACCCGCTGCCCCACGGTGACCGCATCGACGCCGGGCCCGAGCGCGGCGACCTCGCCGCACAGCTCGATGCCGGGCGTGAACGGCAGCGGCGGCCGCTCCTGGTACATGCCGCGGGCCAGCAGCACGTCGGGGAAGTTCACGGCCACGGCCCGGTTGCGCACCAGGACCTCGCCGGGGCCCGGTTCGGGGACCGGCACCTCCTCGACCGACATGACGTCGGCGGGCTCGCCGTGGGCGGCGACCCGCCACGCGATCATGGGTTCAGCCATCGGTCCTCCGCAGGCTTCGCAGGAACAGCTCGGTGATCTGGGCGGCCAGTTCGGCCTCGTTCTCGGGGCCCTCGTGGGAGTACCAGTGGGGCAGGTAGTGGATGTCGGAGAAGAAGTGCGCGATGAGCACCGAGACCGGCACGTCGTCGCGGAACCGCCCCTCCTCCTGGCCGCGCACGATGAGCTCGGCGAACTTGTCGTGGTACTCGCGCCTGCGGCGCTTCACCTCCGCCTGCCGCTCGGGGGTGAGCATGTGCTGGCTGCGGAAGAACACCGTGCCCTCGGGCAGGAAGTCGATCGAGGTCACCACCACGTCTTCGCACACCGCCCGCAGGACCGCCTCGGTCTCGCCGCCCTTGGCGGTGATCTCGTCGAGGCGTCGCTTCTGGAGCGAGAGCATCCGCTCGTAGATCGCGAAGAGCAGGTCGTCCTTCGACGTGAAGTAGTGGTACATCGCGCCCTTGGTGACGCCTGCGGCCTGCACGATCTGCTGGACGCTGGTGTTGGCGTACCCCTGCTCGGCGAACAGTTCCAATGCGGCTCTGAGGACCTCGTCGGCCACGTTCTTGGTCTTCATGGATCCCATCCTTCACCAGGAGCGGCGCGCGCTCGCGCCGCCGTCCACGAGGATCGTCTGCCCGGTGACCCAGGCGGCGTCCTCGGAGAGCAGGAACGCGGCCGGCCCGGCCACGTCGTCGGGGGCGCCGAGGCGGGCGAGCGGGTACGCGCCCGCGGCCTCCGCCTCGCGGCCCTCGTACAGCGCCTTCGAGAAGCGGGACTTGATCACCGCGGGCGCCAGCGCGTTCACGCGGACGGCCGGGGCGAGCTCCTCCGCGAGCTGCTCGGTCAGGTTGATCAAGGCGGCCTTGGAGACCCCGTAGAAGCCGATGCCGGGGCTGGAGGCCGTGCCGGCGATGGAGGCCATGTTGACGACCGCCTTGAGGCGGCCCGCGGCGGCGGCCCGGCGGGTCCAGCCCAGTGCGGCGATCACGTTGACTTCGAGGATCTTGCGGGCCGCGTCGAGGTCGATGCCGGTGAGGGGCCCGTAGGCGGGGTTGACGCCGGCGTTGTTGACGAGGTGGTCGAGGCCGCCGAAGCGCTCGGCGGCGTGCGCGACCGCTGCGGCCTGGTGGTCGGGGTCGTCGGCCTTGCCGGCGACGCCCGAGGCGCGTTCCTCGCCGAGTTCGGCGACCGCGGCTTTCAGCGCGTCCTCGTCCCGGCCGGTGATGACCACCGATGCGCCTTCGCTGACGAGCCGGTGGGCGATGGCGAGGCCGATGCCCCTGCTCGCCCCGGTGATCAGGGCGACGCTGCCCTCGAACCTCTGCATGCACGACTCCAAACCGTCTGGTCGGTATGTGGAGACCCTACCATCGCGGACGCCCCGCGCAAAGACTCCGCCGGGAGCGGATCAACGCGCACGGTCAGCGGCCCCGAAATCCGGCCGGATTCGCGGGGTCAGCGTGGGCCGGCGCTGAAGCCTTGGGAGACATCGGGAATGAACGATCGGAGAATCCGGGGTCCGGCGTCGACCGTCACCCGGTAGACGACCCCGCCCGAGACCACGGCCATGTCGGCCATCCCGCCGAGGTCGAAGGTGCCCGAGACCGGCACGTAGACGCGGGTGTCCGCCGCCGGGAAGTGCGACCAGACGCCGGGCGCGAGCGACCGTGACGCCAGCGGCTCGCGGTGCGCGGCGATGCCCTCGTGCGGCACGGCCAGTCGCGTCCGCGTGCCGTCCGCCGCGGTGTAGACCGCGCGTTCGCCTTTGAGGCGAAGATGGCGGGCGACGTCGCGGTACGGGTTGACCCTGGCCCTGCCGTCGGGAGCGCGGCCGATCGCCCAGAGCTCGGTGAGCGTCCGGTCGTCGGGCACGTAGAGGCCGGTCAGCCGCCCGCCGGTCTCATCGGCGAGGGCGCGCTCAACGGCGGACTCGAAATCGGGGTGGAGGAAGGCACCGGTCACCCTCCCACTATCGCCGACCGCTCCTCGCATGCTCGTGCCGGCATCGCGCTCCCCCACTGGAGCGGTTCACGAACGATGCTCGCCTACGCTTGCGGGATGCGTTCTCTCGTGGTGCTGCTCTCGGCGTTGCTGCTGCTCCTCGTCGGTGCCGCGCTCGTGGCCTGGATCGTCGTCGGGGGCGTCAAAGGACTGGGCGCGGAGATCGAACGGAGCTGCGAACCCAACCGCCACAACAAAGACGACACCTTCTGCTACGACTACGACATCCCCTCGCCACCGCCCCGGCAGTGAAACCCGGTCGCGGAGGATCTCATTGCGGTCCGAAGTCGAACCGGGTCGGCACGGGCACCCCGGCCTTCGCGAAGGCGTCCTCCACTCTGACCTGGAACCGGCGCGCGCCGGCATCGTCGCCCTCGGCGCGGGCGATCGCCCCCCGCAGCCACAGCGACCAGGTCTCCCCGGCGAAGTGGCCGATCGCACCCAGGAGGTCTCCGGCACGCTCGGCGCGTTCGCGGGCGGGGCCGGCCTCCCCCAGGCTCAGCGCCGCCTCCGCCAGGACGTTGAGGGCCAGTCCCTCCCGGATGCGGTCCCCCACTTCAAGGGCCATGCCCAGCGCCGCCGCCGCGTCCTGCCGCGCGGCCTCGGTCTGCCGCAGTCCGAGGCGGCCGATGGCGCGTTCGATCAGCGCGAGCATCTCGGTGCCCTTGAGGTCGGTCTTCACCGAGCGCAGGGCCCGGTCCGCGGCGTCGACCGCCTCCGCATGGCGTTCGAGCCGGTTGAGCGAGAAGGCGACCGCCACCAGCCCGTCGGACTCGTGCCGCCGGTCGCAGACCATCATCCCGGCCCGCGCCACCGCCTCGGCGTACGGCAGCGCGTCCTCGTGCTTGCCCAGTCCTGAGTAGAGCTCCGCGAGGCTGCCCGTCGCCAGCGGCGTGAGCTCGCCGCTCCCCGACGCCGTCTCGATCTTCATGACCTCGTCCATGTGGCGCTCGGCAGTCGCCATGTCGCCCAACTCGACCGATGCGGACACGAGCCCGCACAGGTGCGACTCGCGCAGCCGCACGTCGCCGATCTCCTCGGCGATGCGCAGCCCCTCGGTGCGCAGCCGCACCTTCCGTCGCAGGTCTCCGAGCATGCCGTAGACCGCGCTGAGGGCGCCGAGGTTGACGCTCTGGCCGCGCAGCCGCCCGTGCGCCCGGTTGATCGCGAGCGCCGCCTGCCCGTGCTCGAGCGCGACCCGGGGCCGCCCGATCAGCCAGCACGCGAGCGTCATGTTGTGGTGCGCCGAAGCCTGGCCCGCGACCCAGCCGATGCGGGTCGAGAGCTCGGCGGCGTTCCCGGCGTGCTCGACCACCTTCCCGAACTCGCGGGCCTTGGCGTACGCGGTCGAGAGGCACAGCTCGGCCACCGCCTCGCCCGGAACGCTCCGCTCCTGGCGGGCGCCGTCGAGGGCCGCGTCCGCGAGCGCCAGGAAGTCGACGCGGTCCATCGACGCCCAGGCGTGGGCCCTGAGGGCGTCCGCGAGCCGCCAGGCCACCGAGCCGTGGCCGTGCTCGGCGGCGAAGCGGGCGATGGCGATGAGCTGCTCGCGCTCCTCCTCGAGCCAGCGCGTGGCCGCCTCCGGGGTCTCGAACCGCGGCCGGCCTTGGGGCGGAACGGGATCCAGCAGCCGGGCGTTGGCCGGGTAGCGGCTGGCGCTGGCCGCGTCCGCGGTCTCGAGGTACCACGCGAAGAGCCGTTCCAGGGCTTCGGCGCGCAGGGGGTCGTCGGCGCCGACAAGGCCGTTCGCGAAGTCGCGCACCAGGTCGTGCAGGGAGAGTCGGCCGCGCTCGTCCCGGTTGGCCATGTTGGCGTTCACGAGTTGCGCGGCGGCGCGGTCGGCCGCCGCCCAGTCGGTGCCCGCGACCGCGGCGAGCGCATCGACGGAGAGGGAGCCGACCGGCGCGAGGCCGAACATGCGGAACACGAGGCGGGCCTCCTCGGGCTGCGCGGCGTACGAGCGCTCGAACGTGGCCTTGACCGCGGTCTCGGGGCCGTCGCCGATCTGCAGGGCCGCAAGGAAGTCGCCGGTCGAGTGCCGGTCGGTGTACTCGCCGACGCCGTGCGGGCGGTCCGCGAGGTTCGCGGCCGCGATCCGCAGCGCGAGCGGCAGGTAGCCGCACCGCCGGGCGAGCTGGTCGATGTCGCGGTCGAGTGCCGAACGCGGCAGCCGCAGCAGGGACTTGAGCAGTGAGACCGCCTCTTCCGACGCGAGCGGCGCGAGGGCGAGGTTGACGCCGCCGTGGCGCGCGAGCAGGTCGCCGAGGCGGTTGCGGCTCGTCACGATCACGAGGGAGCCGGGGCCGCCGGGCAGCAGCGGCGCGACCTGCTCGGCGGACCGCGCGTTGTCGAGGAGCACGAGCATGCGGCGGTCCGCGGTCTCGGTGCGCAGCCGCGCGGCCGCCTGGTCCACGTCCACCGGGACCTGGTCGTCGGCGAGTCCGAGCGAGCGCAGCATCGCCGCGAGCGCCTCGATCGGGCGGAGCGCCGGCACCGCGGAGTAGCCGCGGAGGTCCAGGAACAGCTGGCCGTCGGGGTAGTCGGGCGCGACCTGGCGCGACCAGTGCACCGCGGAGGCGGTCTTGCCGACGCCTGCCATGCCGGAGAGCACGACGATCGGCGAGGGCGGGATGCCCTCGGCCTCGTCGCCGAGGCGCGCGGCCTCGAGTTCGCGCAGCTCGCTCGCCCGGCCCGTGAACGCGGCGACGTCGGCGGGCAGTTCCCTGGGTGTCACCGCGGCCGCCGGCCGGACCTCGATCCGCGCTTCGGCGGGCGGGGCCCATTCGCCCTCGATGCTGTCGGTCGAGACGGTGTCGAGCCGCTCGTCGCCGTGCAGGATCGCGTCGTGCACGCGCTGGAGCAGCAGCCCGGGGTCGATGCCCATCTCCTCGCGCAGCGCCTTGCGGCTCTCGCGGAACACCTGCAGCGCTTCGGCCTGGCGTCCGGCCCGGTACAGCGCCACGGCCCGCAGGGCGGTGAGCCGCTCACGGAACGGGTGGTCGCGCGCGAGGGCCTCGAACTCGCCGATCACGGTGGCGTGCAACCCGAGGTCGAGCCGCAGTTCGAGCGATTCCTGGTGCACGAGCGAACGCCGCTCGCTCAACCGGAGGGCTTCGGCGGCGACCATGCCGGGCGACGGCACGTCCGCGTACGGTTCGCCGTGCCAGAGCGCCAGGGCGCGCGAGTACTCCTCGGCGGCATGTTCGAGGCGGCCGTCCTTCCATGCGGTCCTCGCGGCGGCCGACCATTGCTCGAATGCCTTGGCGTCGAAGTCGTCCGCGGTCACGAGCATGCGGTAGCCGGTCGATTCGCGGATGATGCGGCGGTCCGATCCGAGGGCCCGTCGCAACCGGTGCAGGTAGACCATGAGGGCGTTGCGGGCGTTGTCGGGTACGGCCTCGTCCCAGACCTCTTCGGCCAGTGCCTCGAGCGTCACCACCCGGCCCGAGCTGGCCAGCAGCGCCGCGAGGAGCCGGCGCTGCAGCGGGGCGCGGACGAGTAACGGATCGCCGTCGCGGGCGATCGACATGGGACCGAGGACTTTGAATTGGAGCGCATCCGACATTGCCTGCACGATTCACCAGCCTCGCAAGGAGTGCGTGTCTCGGACAGGATAGTACGGAGCCGCACTGGCGCTACCGCGACAAAAATGCTGATATTTCCGGGTGTAGGCCGCATGTAAGGCAGCTGTAAGCGGGTTTCGGCATCATGAGTGGGTCAAAGCTCCGGCCCGCCGGCGCGCCGTCCACGGTCCCGGACGGCACGCCAGGCTCCCCGCCGCCGCGGCGTCCGCGCGCCGGCCTCGGCGTCGCGGGCGCCGCGGCACCCGCCCCACGCGGGCCGGGGGGGTGGGAGGGTAACTCTATGCCCGGCAGCCGCTACCCCGACCTCGAGCCGATCGACCACATCACCCCGCGCCAGCGCCAGATCCTCATACACCTGTTGCGCGGCAAGACCAGAGAGTGCATCGCCAACGACCTCTACCTCTCCAGGAGCACCGTCAACCGGGACATCCGCGTCATGATCCGCACGCTCGGGGCCTCGTCCCCCGAGGAGCTGGGCGCCCTCGCGTACCGCGCGGGGGTCCTGGTGGAGGAGCACTTCGGTCGCGGGCACTTCGGAGGCGAGCGCTTCGGGGACGACTCCTTCGGAGGCGAGTCGTTCGGAGGCGCGGCCGAGGCGAGTCCACTGCGGATCTGAACCGCTCCTGGCGCGGACGGGCCGAAGGTGGGCGGCCCGGGGACGCGCGAAGCCCCGCCGGACGTGATGCGATCACGCCCGGCGGGGCGCTGTCGGTTTCAGGGGTGCGGGTGCGGTGCCGCGCGGGCGCCGCGGAAGCTGCGCCAGAGCGCCTGCCCGTCACCGAAGACGGGGAGGAGGAACGCCAGGTGGAGCAGGTACCACCAGGCCAGCAGGCGGTCGATCCCGGTCAGCCAGAGGCCGGCGCCGACCGCCGCGCAGGCGAGCGGGCCCGCCAGGGCGACGAGGGCGTTCTCGCCGCGGGTGAGCGTCCCCTCTGGAATGAGCGAGATCCGCCAGGCGGTGGCCTCCACGGTGATCGCGGTGATGCCGGGGCGGGTCTTGAGCACCGCGGCGTGGGCGGACTCGTGCAGTGCGAACGAGGCGACCAGCCCGAGCATCCCGGTCTTGCCGCAGAGGAGTGCCAGCAGGACGAGACCGGAGTCCCCCGAGCGCGCCCACCATGCCAGCGCGGCGAGGGTGAGCAGCCCGAGGAACGCGGCGAGCGGCCAGACCGAGGCGGCCACGGTCCAGGCGACGCGGAGGATCCGCAGCTCACCGGGCGGGTACGTTGTCCGCGCCACGGTCGCGCATGCCTTGGAGCAGGTGTTCGCGCCGCTGCTTCAGCCGCCGGAACACGATCTGGATCAGGGCGAACTGGAGGACCAGGATCGCGAAGATGACGAGGATCGGGACGGGGTTCCCCACGCCGGCGGTGATGTCGACGACCCCGTCGGGGCGTTCGACGGCGTCGAACTCCAGGGCCCCGAACAGTCCGGTCCGGTGGACGTCGCCGCTGTTGTCACCGGTGAACATCAGCACCAGCATGGCGCCGGCCGTTATCACCAGTGTGAGCAGTCCCGCTCCGGCTACGGAGTTGATGACCAGCAGCGCCTTTTTCATTGCGCCTCCTTGATTCGTCGAGGTGGATGCCTTGGATTGCGTAGGCGGCGAAGAGCGCGGTGGCGCCGGCGAGGACGGCGCCCGTCGTCCACGGGGAGAGGCTGAGCACGCCCAGGCCGATGACGACGAGGCCCGCGACGACGGCGACGGCCGAGAGGCCGAGGAACACCGAGAGCGGGTTGTCCTTCTCCGCCGGGAAGATCACGCCGATGCCGGTGGTGATGACCGCGCTCGCGGCGGCGGCAGCCGCCGTCTGCCATGCGTCGGCGGCCCAGTCGAGGTCGACGGCGGCCGCGATGAGCGTGAACGGGACCGCGAAGGCGGCGATGAGGATGCATTGGGCGCGCAGCAGTCGCGCGAAGACCCGCCGGGCCGGGATTCGGGTGCCGGGGATCGATCGCAGTACCGCGGTGGCGGTGAACTGGTAGAGGCCGCCGACGGTGAGCAGGGAGAGTGCCCAGATCGGGTTGGCGGTACCGCTGAGCAGCAGGTAGATGAAGAGTGCGACGGCGAGGACCGCGGCGGTGGCGGTGTGGGAGCTGCGGATCAGGCACCAGTCGTAGGGCGAGAGGAACCTGCGGGCCCACGAGCCGGCCCGCACGTTCAGGTATCGCGACTGCCTGATGTGGCGGTTCGGGGAGAGCGCGACGGCGAGGAAGGCGAGGACCGCCGCCGCGGCCGTCGAGGCGGCGAGCACCGGCAGGATGCCGTAGTCGTCCGCCGCGCCCGCGATCACCGTGGCCCACAGGCGGGACGGCTCCTCGTCGAGGAACGCGCCGGTGATGCGGGTGATCATCGCGCCCGACATGGAGGCGTAGACCGCCACGAGCACGAAGAGCACCAGGATGTTGAGGATGCTCGCGACCCGTTCGAGCCGCGCGAGCGTCCACACTCGAGTGAGGAGCTGGTGAAGCACCGAGAGCGCCAGGTAGGCGAGGATCGCGGGCAGGACGACCGAGACCGTGATAGGGCCGAACGAGGCCGGCCCCAGGAGCATGATCGCGTTGGCCACCAGCGCGAACACGCCCGCGGCAGCGACGACGCTCGTCATGGCGGCCTCGTAGAGGAGGAACGCCAGCGACCGCTCGCGGTTGGTCACCGGCATCTGGAAGCTCAACTGCAGCATCCCGTCGGCGTTCACGAAGAGCACCTTCACGGTGAGGAACGCGATCTGGACCCAGAGGAGCACGGAGACCGTCGTGGTGTCGAACAGCAGGTCCCACACCTCGCGCCGCTCGGTCAGCTGCTTGAGGAAGAAGTGGGCGGCGACGGTGAGGACGGCGACGAAGAGCACGCCCGCGGCGAGCGCGCCGATGCGCACCGGCACGGATTTGAGGACCCCGACCGAGAGGACGCGGCGCCGGAAGAACACCAGCAGCATCCTCGCGAGGACGAGTGATTGTCGCAGGCGCATCGCTACCGCGCTTCCGACTCGAGGTAGTCGAAGACCATCGCGGCCAGCGAACCGTGCTCCTCGACGAGGTCGCCGGCGGGGGCGTCGTAGATGACCTGCCCGAAGTCCAGGAGGACGATCCGGTCGGCCAGTCGCTCCAGGACGGCGAAGTCGTGGGTGCAGAGCAGGATGGACCGCCCGGCGTCGCGGGCGCGCTCGAACTCGGCCTCCGCGAGCCGCAGCGCCTCGAGGTCGATGCCGTTCAGCGTCTCGTCGATGACGGTGAGGGGGCGCCGCATGACGAGGGCCGAGACCAGCTGGGTCTTCTTGCGCATGCCGTGGGAGAAGTCCTCGATGAGGTGGTCGTACCGCTCGGCCATGGCGAACCGCCGGAACAGGTCGGCGGCCTCTTCGTGGTCGACGGCGACCCCGTAGAGCGACGCCGTCATGGCGACGTACTCGCGCGCGGTGAGGAACTCGGGGAGGTAGTCGTTGCTGGAGAGGTACATGCCGTGGGCCCGCGCGTGCGGGTGGTCGTGCCGGTACCCGCCGATGCGCACGCGGCCCGACTGCAGGCGCAGCAGGTCGAAGACGTTCTTGATCAGTGTCGACTTGCCGGAGCCGTTCGGGCCGATGAGGCCGACGATCGACCCGGCCTCCACTTCGAACGACACGTCCGCCACGGCTTTGACGACGCTGTCGTATGAGTAGGAGAGACTCTCGATTTCCAGGAGCGCCATGGTGTCCTTCCCGCTGCGTGTCCTATTGCCCGGTGCCTTTGTATGGACGCCTTGATACCGGTGCCCTATGGCACGGTGGCCCGGGAATGCACGCGGCATCCCGGGCCACCATGATCGTCGCTGTTCACATTGCCGGTGATGTCGCTTCTTTAACGATTAAACACACTGGACATTGATCGAGACGCCGGTCCAGCTCCAGTTCCAGCTGCCGGTGAATCGCTTCCCCTTGTAGACGACGCACCAGATCGAGAGACCTGCGAGAATCGTGACACCAAGGGCGAGGATCACGGCGAGGAACACCACGTACCAGGCGTCGTACCGAACGAGAGCGCTGTCGAGCTTCTCCTTCATGGTCTCGACTGCCTGCGCGGCACCGACCTGGGCTTTGACGACCGGCTTGATCGCCATAGTTGAGATAGACATTTTCTTCCTCCTTTCGAGTGTCGAACTCGTTATTAATGATTGCGGATCCGAGAGGACTTCGAAAGTGTCGGAAACGCCACTCTTCAAGCGGAGCGCGCCTTGGCGGTGCGAAGCGATGACGGCGGCTTCCGAACGCGATGAGATGCCGAGCTTCGCGAAGATGCTCGCAATGTGCTTTCGCGCCGTGCGCTCGGTGATGAAGAAGGTCGACGCGATCTTCGCGTTCGAGAGGCAGTCGCCGAGGGCGAGCATGATCTCGCATTCACGGGAAGTCAAAGAGGACATGTCCGCGGCGTGCGCCCATGGCGGGCCCTCACAGGCCCGCCGGTGCTCGAGGACCGCCAGGATCTCGGCGTCCGCCGCACCGGGGGGTGCCGCATGGTCTTCAACGAGGCGTTGCAATGTCGTGGCTCCCATTCGCGACCGGGGCTGATGACCTGGTCCGGCGGCGTCGCTCGCGCGACGGCCGGCCCGCACCAATGTCGCAGCAACCGTTGCGTGGCACAAGCGTCACGGAGCGAATTGCACCGATCGGCGCAACGCTGCGTCGCCGACGCAACTTCTGCGCCGGAAGGCGAACGTTCATGCGACCGGAGGCGAAACGAGAAGGCCGCACAGGCGAACAGCCGGGGCGCTCGCGCGTTGCCCGGAGCACGTGGCCGCAGGCCGTCAAGACCTAGGCGGTCATGCGGAGTGCGAGGCCTCTCCCTCTTCAAGGGTGTCGTACAGGTCGTCGGGGTCGATCTGCGCGCGGTAGCGGAACATGAGCGAGACCTCGGTCCCGAAGGAGCCCAGCGTGTCCGAAGGGTCGGTGACGAACTTCGGCTCCGCCCACTGCTGGGCGATCACTGCCACGGGGCTGCCGTTCACCTCGAGGAGCCAGGTCGCGCGCCCGCTGGCGATCGTGGCGAGGAACCGCCGCTGCCGCAGGTAGGCGACCGCCTCGGCGATCGTGCTCGACTCCGGCAGGTCGATCGTCTCGGCGTGCGGGTAGGCGTCGTCGCCCATGGCGACGCTCGATCGGTCCACATTGACGTTCATGCGCGCTCCTCCTCGGCTCCCCTCGATTCTGCCCGACGACACCGACGGTTCCGGGCGCAACGGCCGATCGGCACTCCTCTTGGGCGCCCGCGGCCCGAACCTCGGCCTGCGGGGCTGTCGAGGTGCGGTGCGGTCAGCCGATGAAGTCCCAGGCGCGTTCCCAGCGGACGCGGCGCTCGACGTCCCTGGCGACCTTCGCGCTGTCGAGGACGCCGAGCTTGCGCTTGAGGGACCTCTTCGGGAGGTGGAAGGGGACGAGGTCGATGTAGCCGTCCTTGTCGGAGGCGGGCGCCCACCGGGCCGCGTCGGCACGGACGCGCCACTCGGCCTGCTTGGGCGCCTGGGTGGTGCACTTGAGGACCCAGTAGCCCTTCCCGGTGTAGCCGAGGATCAGGCAGGGCCTGGCCTTGGAGGCGGTCGGGTCGTCCTGGTGCGGGAAATCGGCCCACCAGCGCTCGCGCGGCTGCGGGCCGCCCGTGGGCGGCCTGGTGAGCGCTGGCCTTGAGGCGGTCGCCGCAGGTCCGGCGCGGCCCGGTCGGACCGAAGTGGCGCGGCTCGGGCCGCGACCGGCACCGCCCGACCGTTTCCGGCGCCGCCGGGAGCGCTCGGCCCTCTTGACCGCCGCGACGGCGATCCAGATGACGATCGCGGCCAGGCCGAGCAGGCAGACGGCGAAGACGAGCGGGCCGTCCAGGTCAGCTTCCATGCGTGCCGTCCTCCAGGGGTGGGATGCGGCCATCGAAGCTAGCACAGTGCCGCATCGGTCGGCCTAACCCCAAGCGGCCCTGAGCCGCTCGTACTCTTCGGCGGTCACCGGGAGGACGACGCCGTGGCACGGGTCGCTCGGGAGGCGGAAGCCCTCGGAAGGCGTCCACTTGCCGCCCGCGAGATCGCGGGTCTCGAAGGGCACGTAGCGGCGCTCGGCGGTGAACTCGTCGATCCACAGGAACCACCGGTCCTCGGTGTTCGACCGGTACACGAGCGGCCCCTCCCCCTGGCTTATCGGCCCCAACCCGATGCCCTCGGTCAGCGGCTTCCATTCGCCCGTCAGGGAAGTCGCGGTCTCGGCGAAGATGCTCTTGCCCAGCGGCGCGCCCGACGTGCGGCTGCGCTCGTCCTTCAAGTAGCGGTAGTAGACGCCCTCATGCTCGATGACGGTGGCGTCGATCGTGTTCCAGCCCCGGTCGATCCACACCTGCGGCTCGGAGAACTCGCGGAAGTCGCGGGTGGTCGCGTACATGATCCGGTTGTAGCTCTCGCCCTCGTGCTCCGGGCCGTCGTAGAGCTTGGAGGACCAGTGCACGAGGTAGGCCTCCTGCTCGGGGTCCCACACCGACTCGGGCGCCCACGTGTTGCCGGCGGTCGGGGGCGCCACCTCCACGAGTCGGCCCTCGCCCCAGTCCACGAGGTCCTCGGACTCCCAGACCATGATCGAGCGGCTCCCCCAGCGCTGGTGCCGGTCCCAGTCGAGGCTCTTGAAGAGGCAGAGGTCGGTGGCGACCAGGTAGAACCGGTCGCCTCCGACCGAGCGGACGATGTGCGGGTCGCGCACCCCGCGCTCGCCCAGCGCGGCGCGCAGGACCGGCCTGCCGCCGTTGAGGTCGTCGAAGCGCAAGGGGTCGTCGCCGTCGCTGAGGGCGAAGTAGATCTGCTCGCCGTCTTCGTCCTCGCGTTTGAAGTGGACGTAGAGGTAGCCGGCGTATGCGGGTTTGGTGGGCATGGATTTCCTCGGTTTCGTCGGGTTGGTCGGAGGAGGGCGGGCCGTCCGCTACCGGATGGTGTAGATCCGGGCGGCGGGGCCCGCCTGCACCTCGATGCGCGTCGCGCCCTCGACCGTGCGGATCTTCCACTCGGGCAGTGCGACCGGGTAGACCTGTTGGAGCGTCCGCCCGCGCAGCGTCGGCAGCGCGACCTCAGCGGCCCCGCCCCTCGACCAGACCGCCAGCAGCGACTCCGCACCGGCGTCGAGCTGCAGCGCGAGCACGTCGTCGTCCCAGCCGGGCAGGCCGAGCGGCCACACCGGGTGCGACCGCGCGATCCGCTGCCGCCAGTCCTTGTGCAGCGCGATCGCCTCGCGCACCAGCGCGAACTGCTCGGCGCCGAGCCCGCCGAGGAACCCTGAGAGGTAGAGCCGGCCCATGACGCCCGCCGTCATCGCGAACGCCGTCTCCTCCAAGCTCATCGACTTGTCCGGGTAGGCCCAGTTCCCGGCCTGCTCCGGGGTCACGCTCGCGGGCGCCGCCGCCGCGATCGCCGCGTACAGCCGGAAGTCCTGCTGGTCCGAGGTCGATTGGAGGTGCGCCACGGAGAGCAGGTGGTAGTCCATGCGCATCCCGCCCGAACCGCAGTTCTCGAACAGCACCTCCGGGTGCCGCGCCTGCGCGTCGCTCAGCCACTGCCGGAACGCGATCGTGTGCCCCAGGAGCCCGGCCCCGGGCCCCGCGGCGTCCACATCGGTCCCGACGCCGGAGTTCACGTTGTAGTCGAGCTTGAAGAACTCGATGCCGAACTCGGCGACGAGCCGGTCCACCGCCTCGTCCAGGTGCGCGCGTGCCGCCGGGTGGCGGAAGTCGAGCTGGTAGTGCCCGGTCTCGCTGACGCGCCGGCCGAACCGCTGGAAGAACGCCTCGTCGGGGAGGTCGCGGCCCGCCGCGGCGCGCTCGCCGACCGCTTCGGGTTCGAGCCAGATGCCCGGCCGCATCCCCTTGGCGCGGATCGCCTCGATGACCGAGACCAGCCCGCCGGTGAACAGGCCGGGGACCTCGTGCCAGTCGCCCGAGTCGGCCCACCAGTTCCCGGTGCCGTACCAGCCGGCGTCGATGCAGTAGTACTCCGCGCCCGCCGCGGCGGCGGCCTCGATGAGCGGAAGCTCCTTCTCCGTGGAGGGACCGGCCATGAGGGTGTTCATGAAGTCGTTGTACACCAAGGGAAGTCGCGCATCGATCGGTCGCGACTCGCGGATGGCGCGGCGGTAGTCCGTGAGCGCCCCGAACGCCGCGTCCCGTCCGCCCTCGGCGATGCAGAAGCCCGCAGGCACCGTGGTGAACGCCTCGCCGGGCGCCAGGCGCGCGGCGAACTGGTGGTAGAGGTCGGTCGGGCCGTACACGCCCACGGTCACGGTGCCCTCGTGCTGCGAGGCCTCCCAGTGCCAGCCGGCGCTCGTCTCCACCTGCCACGCGATCGAGGGCCCGTCCTCGAGCGCGAGGACTCCGGTCGGCAGGAACGCGCCGCTGGAGAACGAGCCGTGGCTGGTCACGCCGAAGTTCCCGCGGTTGCGGCGGTGGTGGAACTCAGGGTTGACGTTCGGCAGCAGCTCCTTGAGCGGCCGCTGGTGCCAGCGCCCCTCGGCGAGCCATTCGCTTTCGCCCCACAGGAGGTCGTGCGCGCCTTCGGGGACCGCGATGAGCGCGGAGCTCACGTTGAGCAGCATGATATCGGTTTCTGCGCTGTTGCGAACCGTGTGGCGGATCTGCAGGCCCGGTCCGGCCGCTCGGAAGACACTGGTCACTTCGAGGCGGCTCTCGGGTTCGCGCTGGTGAATCAGCAGTTCATCGCCCTCCACATGGTGGCCGGTGTACCGCAGGCGCAGTCCGGCGCCCCAGTGGAGCAGGCTCTGGTCGTGGCGGGCGCGGCGCTCCCCGGCGCTGCTCACGTCCACGATCGGCATGGGCGCCACCACCGATGCGGCTTCCGGGCCGCTTCCCCAGTGGACGAGCCGGACGGGGTGATCGTCGCCGTGGTCGAACCGCAGGTGAAGCGCGCCTTCCGTCCATTCGATGACGGTTTCGGCCTGCCGCGTGTCGGTCGGTGTCACTGGTCTACTCCGCATTGGGTGAGGGTGTGCGAACGGGAACCAAGCTAGCAGATAACGGTTTCTATGTCACTGCGGTCGGGCCCGAATTCACCGGGCCCGACCGCGGCCGGTTCAGCTCGTGATGCGGAAGGTCGCGTCGGCGCGGGCGGTCGCGTCGCCGATCGGGTCGAGCCGCAGCAGGTAGTCGTGGTGGCGGAGGTACCGGTCGGGGTGGCTGTGGGACCGGAACGAGGCCAACGAGCCGTCGGCCAGGCCGGCCACCCGGTGGAAGGTGGCGTCGGCGGCGAACCTCGAGGAGCCGTGGTTCGGGTCCAGCCGGAAGTCGTAGTCGTAGTGGCGCAGGTAGTAGCCGGGGACGTTCGCCGCCTCGAACGAGACGCCGGCCGAGTCGGCCAGGCCGGGCACGAGCCGGAACTGCGCGTCCGCGGCCGGGCTGATCGAGGCGTCCAGGCGGACGTCGTAGTTGACGTGCCGCACGTACCGGTCGGTGGCGTTGTAGGTCTGGAGCCGGTTGAGCGCGACCGGCTTCCGGTCCTGGACGTAGGCGAGGGTGCCCCAGCCGAGCGAGTCGAAGCCCCCGGAGTTGGGGCCGTAGTCGCCTCCGCCGCCTTCGGGCCGGATCTTGCCGAGCATCTCCCGCACGTTCGGCATCGCGCGGCCGAACCTGCCGTAGTAGTGGGAGTAGACCAGCTCCCACACCGGCCGCGCCTGGCCCCGGCCGCCCTCGCTGATCACGGCCTGCTCGTTGTAGGCGCAGTTGTGGCCGTTGTACCAGGTGAACTTCGTGTAGGGCACACTGTGCCCGTTGTTGTACCGGGCCACGTACTCGGCAGCCTTCGCGAAGGCGTGGTCGCGGGCGGAGTAGAGGTCGACGCCTTGGTTCCAGGCCATCTCCATGAACTCGGCCATCAAGCCGACGCCCATCATCGTGTGCGCCTGGTCGCGGCCGGACTCCTGCCACTGGGCGAGGTCGCCGTGGATGAAGGGGATGACGTGCTCGATCGAGCCCTGGCCCTTGCCGTTCCAGAAGTACTCGATCGCCTCGTCGACCTTGGCGCGGTCGTCGTTGAAGATGCCGATGGCGAGGATCGCCGCCATGTTGCACAGGTCCCAGTTGGCCCAGTAGTGGCCGTCGCAGGTCCCGTGGCGGCGGACGAGGAAGTCGTTGTTCAACGGGTAGAAGACGTTGGCGAGCATCGACTGGAACCGGGCCCGGTCGAATCCGGATTCGCCGCGCACGAGCTCGGCGGCGTTGGCCGCCTGGTAGCCGTAGATCCCGGCCGCCAGGGAGGCCTCGGTCCATCCGCCGATCTCCTTCAGGGTCCCGGACCAGGCGTTGAGGATCCTGACCGCCGCGTCGCGGTGGGCGGTGTCGCCGCCGATTTTCCAGCGCAGCCCGTTCTGGTAGGCCGCGTGCATGTCGTTCATGAGCAGCGCGTAGTTCTCGGGGTCGGTGCCGTTGTCGCCGCGGATGATCCGCTCGACCGGACGTGGGTTCCAGGTCGAGGCGGAGTGCGAGTTCGCGACGAGCCGGTTCCAGCCGGCGAGCCACGGCTCCCGGTTCCCCTGGACGGCGGTCCGCATCCGGTCGAAGTCGTCCGCCTGGATCAGCAGCCCCGGGTGCGAGAAGGACTGGGCCTGGGCGGTGCCGAGACCGGTGGCTCCGGCGGCGGCGAGGCCGCCCGCGACGAGCGCCCCTCGGAGGAGGTTCCGCCGCCCGAGGTTCGGGCCGCGGCGTGGATCGGTCTGGTGCTGGTCGGGCATGGTGCTCCTTTGCGCCATGCGGTGTGCGACGCCGGGGAAACGCCACCGCGTTCTCTAGTCCGGGCGGCGCGTTCTCGCGTCGTCCAGCTTAGAGAACGGTATCTCAAGATACTCACACATTTCAATACCTGCGCTGATATTCATCAGATGTCTGTCATCAATATGCCTGCAACCTGGACTTTGCCTCGACGTCCTTCGCTCGAACCAGGCTGCCGCGCTACAGATAACGATTTCTACCGATGCTCTTGACGCAACCTAGACCGCCGCCTTCGCCGCCGTGACGACCATTGTGGAGTATTCCATCACGAATGCGCCGCCGAGCGCGTCGATCGCGGCGCCGGTCTTCGCGAGGAGACGGTCCACCTGGTCCGGCGGGATCCGGGCGAAGCCGCCGGAGGTCGGGAGCTGGTCGAGCCATCCGGCGGTGGTGTACGTCCGCTGCCAGTCGAACCTCCACTGCTCCGGCTCAGTGAAGGCACCCGATTCGCGGATGCCGTCCTCGGCGCGCCGGGCGAGCATCCCGTAGCCCTCCATCGCGGGGCGCTTCCAGACATCGGGGATCGAGTCCGGGAGGATCCCGCGGGACACTTCTGAGAACATCGCCGCGATCGCGGGCGGCGGCTGGAACACGTTCCAGCACAGGGCGATCCGGCCGTTCGCGGCCAAGACTTCGGCCGCTTTCACGGCCCCCGCCACCGGGTCGATCCAGTGCCAGGTCTGGGCGGCGACGACCGTGTCGAAGACGCGGCCCCGGGGGTTCCAGTCCTCGAACTTCGCGATCTCGACGTCGATGCCGTTGCGGCGGGCGATCTGGGCCATCCGGTCGTCGACGTCGACGCCGAGCACGTCGCATCCGCGGGCCTTGAACAGCCGGGCGGCGATACCGGTGCCGATGCCGACGTCGAGCACGTCCGTTCCGGGACTGGCGGCGACGATCGCCTCGACCATCGCGTCGGGGTACGTGGGCCGCGCGCGGTCGTAGCGCTCGGCGTCGGCCCCGAAGGAGCCTGCCGCGCCGCGGAGCTGGCGCTCGGTCTCGCGGAAGCGTCGTTCGTCGTCGGAGGAGGAGGCCTTGGTGCGGGCGGAGACTGGAGTCCCGTCGCCCTGCGGCGGTATAGTGACCATGCGCCCACTATAAATGGGCGCTTGCCCACTAGTCAATGTTCCACCGCTGCGAAAAGGACGGGACCGCCATGCCCACCGGAGTGCCCATGGGCGATGCGCGGCAGCGGCTCTTCGACGCCGCCGACCGGCTTTTGCTCCAAGGCGGGCCGAGTGCGCTGACCAGCCGCGCCGTCACCGACGAAGCAGGCACCGCGAAAGGCGTGCTGCACCGGCACTTCGCGGACTTCGACGACTTCCTCGCGGAGTTCGTGCTCGACCGGGCGCACCGCATGGACGAGCGCGCCGCGGCGTTGCGGGAGTCGGCCGGGGGCGGGACCGTCGTCGACAACCTCACCGAGACCCTGTCGGCCCTGTTCGGGTCGGTCGCGGTCGGGATCGTCGCGCTCGTGACGTTCCGGGACGGCCTGCGCTCGCGACTGCGGGAGACCTGGCCCGCGGGCGTGCCGGTGCTGACCGACGCGGTCGAGATGATCGCGGATTACCTTGCGGCCGAGCGTGAACTGGGCCGCCTGGCACCCGATGCCGTACCCGAAGGGCTTGCCCCGATGCTCGTGGGCACCGCGCACCTGCTGTTCGCCGACCGCACGGGGGCGCCCCCGACCCGGGAGGCCCTGCGGAACGCGGTCGCGTCGGTCGTGGGCGGTGCCATGGCGGAGCGGCCTCAGGCGAGCGGGAACTCGTAGGCGGACACCGCGGCCGGAGCGTGAGCCGCCCTCGGAAAGCGCCATCAGCGCGGCGTTAGGATGAGGCCCGAACCGCCTGGAGGAAGCATGGAGTACACCCAGCTGGGCCGCGCCGGCGTCAAGGTCTCGAGGATCGTCCTCGGCACCATGAACTTCGGCCCCGCCACCGACGAGGACGAAGCGCACCGGATCATGGACCGGGCGCTCGAGCTCGGCGTCAACTTCTTCGACACCGCGAACGTCTACGGCCACAAGCCGAACCAGGGCTGGACCGAGGAGATCATCGGCCGCTGGCTCGCCGCCCGCCCCGAGGCCCGCGACCGGATCGTGCTGGCCACCAAGGTCTACGGCGAGATGCTCAAGGACGACCCGAACGCCCGCGGGCTCTCGGCGTACCACATCCGCGCCCAGATCGAGGCCTCCCTGCGGCGCCTCCAGACCGACCGGATCGACCTGTACCAGTTCCACCACATCGACCGCACGGTCCAGTGGGAGGAGATCTGGCAGGCGATCGACGTCCTGGTCGCCCAGGGCAAGGTCGTCTACACCGGCTCGTCGAACTTCGCGGGCTGGACGATCGCGCAGGCCAACGAGCAGGCGGCGAAGCGCGGCGGGCTCGGACTGGTCTCGGAGCAGTCCATCTACAGCCTCGTCAACCGCCACATCGAGCTCGAGGTGATCCCGGCGGCCCAGCACTACGGCCTCGGCGTCATCCCCTGGTCGCCGCTCGCGGGCGGACTCCTCGGCGGCGTTCTCGGCAAGGCCGCCGAATCCGGCCGCCGGGCGGGCCCGCACATGGCCGCCGCGATCGAGAAGCACCGCTCGGAACTCGAGCAGTACGAGGCCCTCGCCGCGTCGAAGGGCATCGCCCCGGCGATCCTCGGCCTGGCCTGGATCCTGCACCAGCCGGGGGTGACCGGCCCGATCATCGGCCCGCGCACCCTCTCGCAGCTCGAGGACGCCGTCGCGGCCCTCGAAGTCGAACTGAGCGAGACCGAACTGAAGACCCTGGACGAACTGTTCCCCGGCCCCGGCGGCGCGGCCCCCGAGGCCTACGCCTGGTAGTCACTGCAGAGCGCAAGGTGCACCCCGGGGCCGCGGCCCCGGGGTGCACTGCGTTCAGACGGTCAAAGGTTCAGACGTTCAATGGCTCGGTCGTTCAAGTGGCTCAGTTCTTCAAAAGCTCAGTCGTGTAGTGGCTCAGTCGTTCAATGGCTCAGTCGTTTAGTAGCTCAGTCGTTCAATGGCTCAGTCGTCTAGTGGCTCAGTCGAAGAGGTCGTGCTCGGCGGCGACGGCCAGCGCCTCGACCAGTTGCACCGGGCGCTCGATCAGTGATTCGAGGGTGGTCGCGACCTCGCCGAGGGCCTCGCGGTCGGTGCCGTAGGCGCAGAACATGCCCGCCTCGCAGTCGAACGAGAAGCGCTCCAGGAGCGAGGCGCGTTCGAGCAGCGCGGCGTGCACCGCCGACTGCCAGTCGTACCCGGAGCCCTCGAGGCCGTGGGCGGTGAACACTTCCCGCAGGTGGGTGTCGGCCGGACCGCCGGGGCTGTAGATCACCGAGTCGCTGGTCTCGCCCTCGACGAACGTGACGTTGGGGAAGCGCGTGAATTCGGATGGTTCTGACATGCCCGTGAGGGTACTGGGAGCCACCGACAGCGCCGCCCGAGCGTCGGTCGGTCAGCGCCCGGCGGGCGGGGGCCCGCCGCGCTCGCTCTCGGCCAGGGCGACGATCCGCCGGGCCATGCCGGAGAAGACCAGGCCGTGGAACGGCAGCACCGCGAGCCAGTAGAGGCGTCCGGAGAGGCCGCGCGGGAAGTACACGGCCCGCTGGCGGTACCGGGTGCGGGCGTTCGCTTCGCAGGAGAGGTCGAGCCAGGCCAGGCCGGGCAGGCGCATCTCGGCCCGCAGGCGCAGCAGCCGGCCGGGGTCGCACACTTCCACCCGCCAGAAGTCGATCGCGTCGCCGACCCGCGGCTCCGAGCGGCTGCGGCGCCCGCGTCTGAGGCCGACGCCGCCGAACGCGCGGTCGGCCCAGCCGCGGAGCGACCACAGGACCGGCGTCGAGTACCAGCCGTTCTCGCCGCCGATGCCCGCGATGACCCGCCACAGGGCTTCGGGGCTCGCGGTCGTCTCGATGGTGCGCGCATCCGTGTAGACGACCCGCCCGGCCCATTCGGGGTCGCTGGGCAGCGGGTCGCTCGGCGCCTGCGCCACGGTGGCATCGGCCCAGCTCGTCTCGACCCGGTCGAGCTCGATTCTGCTGAGCGCGAGCCGCAGCGCCTCGTCGTACGGGGTGAGGCCGCCGGGCGGCGGCGGGATGAACGCGTCGACGCGGTGGTCGTGCATCACGCAGTCGTGCTGGAGGGACTCGACGAGCGGGCGCGCGAGGCTGCTCGGCACCGGGGTCACGAGGCCGACCCAGTGCGACGCGAGGCGCGGGGTGAGCACCGGCAGGGCCCAGATCCGGCGGCGCGGCAGACCGGCGATGCGGGCGTAGCGGTTCATCATCTCGTCGTAGCGCAGCACGTCGGGTCCGCCGATGTCGAAGGCGCCGGTGACGTCCTCGTCGAGTTGCAGTGCGCGCAGCAGGTAGTGAAGGACGTCGCGAATGGCTATGGGCTGGATGCGGTTGCGGACCCAGCGGGGTGCGGTCATGACCGGCAGCACCTCGGTGAGGTGCCGGATCATCTCGAACGACGCCGACCCCGATCCGATGACGACTCCCGCCTGGAAGACCACTGCGGGCACACCGGACCGCTCGAGGATCTCGCCCACTTCGCGGCGCGACGCCAGGTGGGCGGAGAGGGCGCCCGATCGCGGGGAGAGGCCGCCGAGGTAGACCAGGCGCCGTACGCCGGCGGCCTTGGCGGTGCGGGCGACGTTGCGGGCGATCGCGCGGTCGAGGCGCTGGAAGTCGCTGTGGCCGGTCATCGAGTGGACCAGGTGGTACACGTACTGGACGCCGTCCATCGCCCGGCGCATCGCCTCCGGGTCGGCGGCGTCGCCCTGCACCACCTCGACGGTGTCCGTCCTCGCGAAGCCGCGTGCCCGTTCCGGGCTCCTGGTGAGCACGCGCACCCGGTACCCGGCGTTCAGGAGCCGCGGCAGCAGGCGCCCGCCGATGTACCCGGTGGCGCCGAGGAGCAGCACGAGCGGGGCGGGGGCCCGGTCCGGCGACCGGCGATAGAGCGGCTCGGCGCCGCTCGGCGCCGTCACGTCCGATCGCGAATCGCCCATGCCCGCCCTCTGCCTTCGCCCTGCTGAAGTCCCGCTCCGGTCACGTTCCCGCTCAAGCCTCGCATGTCAGCGACGCACCGGCCTCTGAAACGCCGCCGGACCGCGGAGCCGTGACGCATGAATGACGGATCTGTGCCCGCGTGCGTAGCCTCGTTGCAAGATTCGGCTCCGTCCACCCCTCGGAGGTTCTTTGTGCCCAAGCCGACCGAACTCCTCACCGCCGCCCTCTCCGCCCTCGCCACCGAAACCGAAGCCGATGACGCGCTGGCCGCGATCGACGGCTGGAAGCCCGTCGACTGGCGGAGGGCGCTCCTGGACCTGCCGCTCGACGAACGCGGCTACTACGAGCGGTTCGAAGTGGACCACCGCGCGGCGATAGCCCGACTGTGGGACTGGTGGGGCAAGGCGCGCGAGGACGACCCGCGGTTGCGCCCGGAGACTGTGGGCTGCTTCGGCTTCTACCTGCTCATGGTGGTCGCGATCCACTGCTCCGAGCGGGCGCGGTTCCACGGCGACTCGGACGTGGTCGTCGACGTCGGCGGCCGGCCGGTCCCCGCGGCGGCGATCTCGGCCGAGCTCGTCGAGGACGACTGGGTGCGGCGCGCGATCGAGCAGCTCTACGACCCGAAATTCGGCCGTGCGCGCAGCGGCGACGGCTCCGAGGCCAAGCAGGCCCGCAAGGGCTGGCAGAAGATCGATTTCGGCTCGCTCCGGTTCCACCGGCACGGCACGACCTCGATCATCCTGCGCGGGAGGAGTGCGCGGCCCGAGGACAGCCCGAGCCTCGAGATCGCGTTCAAGTGCCTCATCTACCCGTACCAGCGGCAGGCACCGATCGCCATGGCCACCAGGTCCTACGCGAGCGATTACAGTGCCTTCACCGCCGACGACTCGCCGATGGCCGGCGTGTGGGCCAGCCATGAGAGCTGGATCCTGATGTCGTTCCTCCCCGGGCAGACGCTGGCCGAGCGCCTCCGGTCCCGCCCGAAGGTCCCGCCCTCGGCCCGCAAGGTCACCATCAGGCAGATCGACATCGAAGAGCTCGACCGGCTCGGCGGCGCGCTCCTGTACGCCCTGTCCGAAATGGAGAAGCTGGGCTGCCGCCACCAGGACCTGGCGCCGTCGAACATCATCGTCCAGGACCGCGGCGACCGCGTCCAGATCCGCTTCATCGACCTGGGCGTGAACCACCTCTACACCAGGACGCTGCCCGGGGAGCCGCTCGGCGAGGCGAAGTACGCGGCGCCCGAGGTGCGCCGCGTCGGCCGGGGCAACGGCGAAGCGGACCTGTACTCGCTGGGCCGGCTGCTGCTGGCGATCAGCGGCGCCGAGCTCCAGCCCGACGGCAGCCTGCCCAACCACACCTACGTGCTCTCGATCGGCATGGCGCGCCTGATCGAGGACCTGGTGGACGCCCGTCCCGGCTACCGCCTCCTGGTCACCCCGATCGACCCCGGCCGCAGCCGCCTCGACCAGGTCTCAGAGGTCTTCCGCCGGGAGATGGAACTCATCCGGGAGTCGGCGCGCCTCGCGCCGGAGGGCGCGCTCGAGAAGCTCCGCAGCCACTCCCCCGGCGCCGGGACGGTGTCGCGCCAGGGCCGCATCATGCGGGTGCGCAAGCGCCAGTCCGGCGACTCCCCGCATCTGCGCCAGGCCCAGCGCCTCCAGCGGTGGGCCTGGGTGGCCGCGGTCCTGGTGTGGGCGACCGCGGCGCTCGTCGTGACCTGGTGGGCCGAGGACCTGGGCATCAGCTGGCAGGCGAAGTGGATCGAGATGGTCAACAACGTGCTCGCCAAGGCCGGGACGGACGTCAAGCCGTTCACGGCGATGCGCCTGCACGGCTACGACATGCCGGACCCGATGGGGAACCTCCCCGCGCGGATCGTCGGCGCCTCGTTCGCGCTGGTGAACGCCCGGCTGTACTTGAACCTCTTCGCGGAGCTCTCACCGCTCTCGCAGCTGCCGAGGGCCGGCCGGCAGCGGCTCCTGACGATCGCGACCGAGGTCGGCCTGCGGTCCATGGCGGTGCTGCCGTCGTTGAGCGTCATCGTGCCGACGCTGTTCCAAGGGGACTGGTGGACGATCTCCACGCAGCTGTCGCTGATCTGGACGGCGGTCGTGTTCAGCGTCTTCATCGCGTTCGAACGGGACACGCACCGCAGAGCCAGGGCCGAAGGGCTCTCGACGGTGCCGGAGCTCGAGTTCCCCCCGGGGCGGCTGGCGCGGTGGCGGCCGACGCTGATCCTCTACTGCGTCGGGGCGCTCGGCATGGGGACGCTGATCATGCTCGGCCTGGTGCAGGACGTCCTCGTCTACGCGTGCTTCGTGACCGCGATCAACCTGTCGATCTACTACTTCAAGAGCGCCGGCTCCGACGCGCCCCGCGTGCGCACCGAGCTCTCCCGCGCCTTTCTGGCGGCCGAACGCCTCGACCACCTGAAGGCCCGACGCGCCTCCGAAGAAGCGGCGGCGAAGTCCTGATCGAACGGCGGTGTGCCGCCGGGCGCTGCCCGGCGGCACACCGTCATGCCTCAGCTCGTGAACACCGCGACGGTTCGGCCCGGCACGGTGAACGTGCCGGTCGTGTCGTCGAATCCGGCTTCGGCCATGGCCGGGTCCGCCGAGTCCTGGAGGACGGGGTGGAGCGCCGAGCCGGAACCTGCCGCGTCCGCGACGGTCTGGGTGACCGCCTCAGGACCGGCGTTGAACACCACGGTGACCGCGTCGAAGGCGTCGTCGAGGCCGTCGAGGTCGATGCGCATGGTGATCACGCCGGGCGCCTCGGCCTCGGTTCCCGAGAGCGGGAAGGAGACCCGCTCGCCTACCGTGGCCGCGTCACCGAGGTTGAACGCGCTGGTGGAGGCCGAGATCTGGAGCAGCTCGAGGTACCGCTGGTTCGCGAGCTCGATGTCGGCGCAGGTCGGCTGCGGGACCGATGCGATGGCGTCCTCGGCGTACGGCCACTTGGCCTCCGAGGTCCACTGCGGCGGCAGGCCCGCCCCGAACCCGTTGCTGGTGGGACCGAAGCCCGCGGTGCCCTCGCAGTTCCAGCGGATGACGTTGAACCAGTCGCCGGAGTCGTACGAGTCCCGGTCGAGGGATTTCGAGCGGAGCAGTTCCGAACCGGCCGTGGAGAACCCGGTGCCCTGGCTGAGCACCGCCGCGGCCATCGAGAGGACCTGCATCTGCGCCCGCTCGGTCCCGGTCACCTCGTCGAGCTTGTAGGCCAAGGCGTCGAACAGGATCTCGTTGTCGTGGGCGTCCACATAGTTCACCGCTTCGCCGGGCTGGGCGGTGTACCCGGCACCGGTGCCGTTGTAGTCGAGTTCGGCGCCGGTGGTCGCGGTGCCGTCCGAGGCGGTGAACGCGTAGTCGGCGAGGTTGCCGACCAGGCCGAGCTTCGTGAGGTCCTGGGCGTGCATGAGCGCCGCCAGCTCCTCGTCCGTGGCCTGGCCGTCGTTGTCGTCGGTCCAGGCGCCGGAGCCGAAGCCCTGAGTGGTCGGGTCCTCGTCGAACGGGCCGCCGCCGCGCACGGCGTCGCGCATCCGGTCGTTGAACGTGCCGATCCCGGTGCCCGCCATGTTGACCTGCGTGGCCTGCTCGAAGAGGGCGTCGTTCGCGACCTCGCCGAAGTTCCACCCCTCGCCGTACAAGAGCAGGTCGTCGTCCAGGGCGGCCTGCACCGCGAGGAGGTTCGACTTCGGGTGGTGGCCCATGAGGTCGAAGCGGAAGCCGTCCACATGGTAGGCGTCCTGCCAGAGCTCGGTCGACTCCACGATGAACTTGTCGAACATCGGCCGCTCGGTGGCGGTGTTCGCGCAGCACGTCGAGGTCTGCACGTCGCCGTTCGCGTCGAGCCGGTGGTAGTAGCCGGGCACGATCCGGTCGAGCACCGACTTGTCGGCGGTGCCCGAGGCGGCCGTGTGGTTGTAGACCACGTCGTTCACCACGCGCAGACCGAGCTCGTGCATGGCCTGCACCATCTCCCGGTACTCCAGGATCCGCTGCGCCCCATCGGCTTCGGTCGCGTACGAGCCTTCGGGCGTGTTGAAGTGCAGCGGGTCGTAGCCCCAGTTGAACGCGTCCTCGGAGCGCACGGCGCCGATGCAGGCCTGCTGCTCGGTCGAGTTCGCGGCCATCAGGTCCAGGTCGCAGTCCGCAGTGGCCTGGTTCGTCTCGGGGATCGAGGCGATGTCGAACGTGGGCAGCAGGTGCACGTGGGTGAGCCCGGCCTCGGCCAGCTCGGCGAGGTGCCGGACCGAGGTCGAATCCTCCTGTGTGAACGCCGCATAAGTGCCGCGCACCTCCTCGTCCATCGACTCGTCGGCGATCGAGAAGTCCCTGACGTGCAGCTCCCACACCTGCGCCGCGGTCGGGTCGACCTCGGCGGGCGCCTCCTCCTGCTTCCAGCCGTCGGGCCGCAGGTCCGCGGCGTCGAGGTCGACGATCTGGCTGTGCGTCGAGTCCGCCGCGAGCGAGAGCGAGTACGGGTCGGTCACCGAGTACGACTCGACCGCCTGGCTCGCAGGGTGCCAGACCTCGACGGCGAACCGGTAGTACTTGCGGTCCCATCCCTTGGCGCCCTTGACGGACCAGACCCCGGTGCGCTCGGAGAAGTCCATCTCGTGCACGCTCGGCTCGGTGTCCTCGGGCGAGTCGAACAGCTCGAGCGAGACCGACTGCGCCGAAGGGGCCCAGAGCGAGAGGGTCGGCTTCTTGCCCTTCCAGTTCACGCCGAGGTCGGCGTTCAGCGCGTCGTCGTAGACCGCGTCGATCGCTCCGGCGGTCTGCACCGCCGTGGCGTACCAGGGCGTCCCGGTGTGGTCGCGTTCGACCGCGACGAGCTGCCCCCGCAGGGCCTCCCGGATCGCGTCGCCGTCGGCGTCGACCTTGAACGCCCGGTAGTCCCAGTACTGCGGCCAGGCCCGCCGCTGCGCCTCGGTCAGGCCGCCCGCTGCGGTGAGCGGGAGGGTGTCGAAGTTCCCGGTCAGCGCCCCGTCCGCGGCCGCGATGGAGCCGTCGGCGCTCGACAGCAGTTCGAAGATCCTGCCGTCGGTGGCCTCCACGTTCATCGCGACCGTGTCGGCGTCGAGCCAGATCGCCTGCTCCGCAGCGAGATCGAGGTCCTGGGAACGACCGGTCGAGGCACCGGCCGGACGGACGTATCCGTCCGTGGCGGCGGTGACCCACACTTCCTGGCCGTACTCGGCGAAGTCGAGCCGCTGGTCGGCGGGGAGGTCCTTCTCGTCGCCGCGGTGGAGGATGTAGGAGAGCGCCTCGGCGCCCTCGGCGAGGTCCACTTCGTACACGGCACCGAACGAGTCGATGCGCGCGGGTTCGATCCCGGCGTTCCAGTCGGTCGGGTCGGCCGCGCCCTCCCAGGTGTGGAGGGTCCAGCCGTCGAGGTCGCCATCGGGGCGCTGGTAGTGGATGACGGCCTTGCCGTCGGCGGCGGCCTGCGAGGCGTGCGCCCCGGCCGCGGTCACCCAGGTCTCGCCGAGCGCGGAGGGCCGCAGCACGATGTCGGAGCCGTAGAGCTTCGTGTCCCCTGAGTGGACGATCATGCCGAGGTCGGCGCCGACGTCGTCGACGGGCACGTGCCAGTAGCGGCCCCAGTCGTCGGTCCCGTCGGGCGGGCGCGGTGCGTCCCATTCGGTCGCAACGCCGTCGGCGAGCGCGTCGCCCCACAGGTGCAGGCCCCAGTCGGTGCCGTCCTCCGGAGCATGGACGGTGACGTACCCGTTGGCCTCGGCGAGCGAGTGCGCGACGTCGCCGGACCCGGCGCTGAGCCAGATCTCGGGCGTGGCGCTCGGATCGAAGGTCCGGTCCGAGGCGTAGTCCTTGTTGCCGGCCCCGTCGATGACGAGGTAGCCGACGGAGCCGGCGTCCTCGGCGAGCTTGAGCGGCGCGAACGACCCGTAGGAGTCCTCGCCGGCGAAGGCGTTCGACTCGGGCCAGGTGGTCTGCGACTCCTCGGCGATGTCGCCCCAGGCGTACAGGCCCCACTGGGCCGGGTCGCCGTCATAGTGGACGTTGGCCCAGCTCAGCGAACCGCCCGCCTGCTCGGGCGTGGCGACGGTCGTGGCCGCCTCGGCGGAGGCGGTGCGGCCCTCGCGGTCGAGGATCACGGCCTTGAACTCGACTGACGCGCCGCCGGCGAGGCCCGCGAGGTCGTAGGCGATGCGGTGGTCGGGGCCGGGCGAGGTGCCGGCGTAGACCCAGTCGCCGCCGTCCACGGAGGCCGCGAAGGCGACGCGAGCGAGCGGATCGCCCGAGACGCCTGCGGAGACGTAAGCGGTGGTGGCCGATTCGGCCTCCACGGTGAGGCTCACCGAGGGCGCGTCACCGGTGTCGATCGTGCTGTCCGCCTTGAAGACCACGGCCGAGAGCGGCGGCACGGTGATCTGGGCGGCGCCGTCGGCGGCCTCGATCGAGCCGTCGCCGTACACCGGAGTGAACGTGTCGGAGTAGGTTTCGAGCGCGACGGTCTGCGCTTCGGTCGAGTTCGACACGGCCACCAGGTACTCGGTGCCCGCGCCGGAGGCGATGCGCGAGAAGGCGAAGACGCCGTTCTCGGCCGCGCGGGTCACCTGGACGCCGCTCGCGAGGGCCGGGTGCGCTTCGCGCAGCTGGGAGAGTTCCGCGATGGCCTGGTAGATCGGGTGCCCGGTGTCGAAGTTGTCGACGGCGTGGGTCGCGTCGGTGCCGATGAGCTCGTCGTCCAGGTACTCCTCGACCTGGGAGGCGAACATGGTCTGGCGCGAGTAGTCGTCGCCGCCCGATCCGGTGAAGCCCTGCTCGTCGCCGTAGTAGACGACCGGCTGGCCGCGGGTGAGGAACATGAGCTGCTGCGCGAGGATCGCGCGGTCGGTCCAGGTGGCCTCGTCCGTCGACTCCACGATGGTGCGGCCGACCCGGCCGATGTCGTGGTTCGAGACGAACGTGGGCATCGCCAGCGCGTCAGTGCCGTCCGAAGTGAACAGCGCGTCGGAGGCGTACAGCTGGGAGAGCCCTTCGGCCCCGGCGGCTCCGGTCGCGAAACCGCCTGCGGCGCCGTGGAACCCGAAGTCGAGCACGGCGTCCAGCCCGCCTTGGCGCACATAGGAGCTGGCCAGGTTCGGGTCGCCGGAGTAGACCTCGCCGAACGCGAAGAAGTCGATCCCCTTCGCGTCGGCCGCCTCGCGGATCCCCGTGAGGAACTGCGGCCAGAACTCGAGGTTCACGTGCTTCACGGTGTCGAGCCGGAACCCGTCGACCCCGGACTCGGCGATCCAGTCCGAGTAGACGTCGATCCAGCCGTCCACGACCTCCGGGCGCTCGGTCCACAGGTCGTCCAGGCCCGAGAAGTCGCCGTACGTCGAGGACTCGCCGGTGTAGGTCGAGTCGCCCCGGTTGTGGTACATCGTCGGGTCGTTCAGCCAGGCCGGGGATTTCAGCTCGGCCTCGTCGTCCTCGAGCACCGGGGTGTAGGCCGAGGAGTCGGCCGTGACCGCGGGGAACTCGTCGGACTCGGCGTAGTCGGCATCCTCGAACGGTCGCCCATCGGCGTCGGCGTAAGGCGAGTCGGCCTTCTCCACATAGGCGTTCGAGCCCTCGGCGTACTCCACCGCGTCGGCGGTGTGGTTCACGACGATGTCCAGGTAGACCTCGATGCCGCGGTCGTGGGCGGCGCCGATGAGGCTCTGGAGTTCGGCGTCGTCGCCCAGATGCGGGTCCACGGCGGTGAAGTCGGTGCCCCAGTAGCCGTGGTATCCGGCGCCGGTCCAGTTGTCGGTGACCTGCACGGGCTGGTTCACGACGACCGGGGTCAGCCAGATCGCGGTGGTGCCGAGCCCTTCGATGTAGTCGAGCCGCTGCTCGACCCCGGCGAGGTCGCCGCCCTGGTAGAACATGCGCTTCGTGGGGTCGTAGCCGTGGGCGGGGGCGTCGCCCTCGAGCCCGCCGGTGTTGTTCGACGGGTCGCCGTCGGCGAAGCGGTCGGTCATGACGAAGTAGAACTGCTCGGCGTGCTCGGCGGCGTCGTCGAAGCCGGCCTGGGCCAGCGCGGCCAGCTGGGCATCGGTGGGCTCGTCGCTCCACGAGCCGTCGCCGGGCGGCCGGTCGGGGGTGGTGCAGGCGGTCAGTACCAGGGCGGAGCCCAGCACTCCCGCCGCGATGCGGGCGGTACGCGGCATTGCGCTTCTTCCTCCGGGGTTGAACGGGGGTACGGGGCGCGGCGTGTCCGGTGGCGGGACGCGCACCCCGTGTGCGCAAGAACATACCACTGATGAAATTTCCTTACAACATCTTGGCAATTCATTGCCCGGGTTCGCGGGGCGCGGACCTGGGTCCAACGAGGGAAACCCGGTGTCAGCTTCTCCTGCGCCGCAGTCAAGCGACATCCAGACATGGCTATATGTACGGATACTGTGCTATGGTCTGACTGTTTCTTGCAAGACCTGCAAGAACAGTCTGGGCAACGGCAAGGTGCAACGCGATCAATCACCATGCCCTCGCAGGAGCTTCAACATGACACGCGGACCCCGCCCCCGTTCCCGGCTGCTCGCCGCCGTCCTCGCCACGGCGGCAGTGCTCTTGGCGCTGCTGGCCGTGCCCGCCTCCGCCGCGGCCGCCGGCACCGCCACGATCTACTACCGCGCCGCCTCGGCCTGGAGCAGCGTCAACATCCACTACGCACTGACCGGCGGCGCGTGGACCACCGTGCCCGGGGTCCCCATGACCGCCGCCTGCCCCGGCTGGTACGCCCGCACCATCGACCTCGGCACCGCCACCGGTCTCACCGCCGCGTTCAACAACGGCGGCGGCATCTGGGACAACAACGGCGCCGCCGACTACGCCATCGGCTCGGGCGTCACCGTCGTGTCCGACAGCGAGGCGACGGCGAACGCGCCCGACCCATGCGCGAGCGCCGAACCCGACACCGCCGCCCCGACCGCGCCGCGGGACCTGACCGCAACGGTCAACGCCACCACCGTGATCCTGGGCTGGACCGCGTCCACTGACGACGTCGGCGTCGCCGGGTACCGCCTGACCCGCACCTCCGCTGAAGGCACCGTCACCCGCACCACGACCGCCACCCAGTTCGCCGACGCGAACCTCGACCCCGAGACCGAGTACACCTACGCCGTCACGGCCTACGACGCGGTCGGGAACGTCTCGGCGGCCTCCGCCTCGGTCGCGGCCACCACCGGCGAGGCCCCGCCGACCTCGGCCGGCGGCGAGATGCTCGGCGGCGACCCCCGCCAGGACCCGATCTACTTCGCCATGACCGCCCGCTTCTACGACGGCGACGAGTCGAACAACCGCGGCGGCGCCAAGCACGAGACCTCCGGGAACGCCGAATACGACGACCCGATGTTCCGCGGCGACTTCTCCGGGCTCATCGAGCGGCTCGACTACATCAAGGGCCTCGGCTTCTCGGCCGTGTGGATCACCCCGGTCGTGCTCAACCGCTCGGACTACGACTACCACGGTTACCACGGATACGACTTCTACGAGATCGACGCGCGCCTGGAGTCCGAGGGCGCGTCCTATCAGGACCTCATCGACACCGCGCACGCCAAGGGCATGAAGATCTACCAGGACGTCGTCCTCAACCACTCCTCCCGCTGGGGCGCGGTCGGCCTGGAGACCCCGAAGGTCTACGGCGTCCAGGACGCGCAGTGGGGCGACTTCTACGACACGCCGAACCCCGGTTTCACCTACGACGGCCTCGCGGTCGAACCGAACTCCGGGCGCTCCCACTACAACGGCGACCTGTGGTCCACTTCCGAGCCCGCCGGCAACACCTGCCGCAACTGGGGCCGGTTCACCGGCAACTACAGCGCCGAGGGCTGGAAGGTCTACCACTGCCAGTGGCCCAGTCCGACCTCCGGCATGTTCTCCGCCGAGCACTTCCACCAGTGCTGGATCGGCAACTGGGAGGGCGAGGACGCCCGCTCCTGCTGGATCCACGAGGACCTCGCCGACTTCAACACCGAGAACGAAGCGGTCCAGGAGTACCTGATCGGCGCGTACGAGCAGTACATCGACATGGGCGTTGACGGCTTCCGCGTCGACACCGCCGTCCACATCCCCCGCGTCACCTGGAACCGCGTCTTCCTGCCCGCCCTCCAGGAGCACCTGGTGGCCAAGTACGGCGAGGAGAAGGCGCAGGACTTCTACATCTTCGGCGAGGTCGCCGCGTTCGTCCACGACCGCTGGAACCGCGGCTCGGTCAACCACTCCGCCCAGTTCTACACCTGGCAGGAGCGCCGCGAATACGCCGCGGACGACGTCGCCGCCGCCCTCGAGCAGTACGACTGGGAGAACGCCCAGGGCACCGAGAACCAGCCCACCAGCGACAACGCGTTCCTCGACGGCAACGCCTACCACGAGCCCGACCACTCGCGGTTCTCCGGCATGAACATCATCGACATGCGCATGCACATGAACTTCGGGGAGGCGGGCAACGCGTTCTACAACGGCAAGGACTCCGACGCGTGGGTGAACGACGCCACGTACAACGCCGTCTACGTCGACTCGCACGACTACGGCCCCAACAAGTCGAGCACCCGCTACGCCGGCGGCACCGACGCCTGGGCCGAGAACATGAACCTCATGTGGACCTTCCGCGGCATTCCCACCCTCTACTACGGATCGGAGGTCGAGTTCCAGGCCGGCGTGAAGATCGACTGCGGCCCCACCTGCCCGCTCGCGGAGACCGGCCGCGCCTACTACGGCGACAACCTCGAAGGCACCCTGGAGGTGAGCGATTTCAGCCAGGTCGAATCCGCCACCGGCGCCATCGCCACCACCATGGAGCAGCCGCTGGTCCAGCACCTCCAGCGCCTCAACGAGATCCGCCGCGCCGTCCCCGCACTCACCATGGGCCAGTACTCGACCGAGGGCATCAGCGGCGGCATCGCCTTCAAACGCCGCTACACCGACGCCACGACCGACAGCTTCGCCCTGGTCGCGATCACGAGTTCGGCGACGTTCACCTCGATCCCCAACGGCACCTACACGGACGCCGTCACCGGCGAGGTCAGGACCGTCACGAACGGGACGCTGACCGCCACCGTCTCCGGGAAGGGCGACATGGCCGTGTGGGTCCTCGACACCGCCCTCACCGACGCGCCCGGCCAGATCGGCGCCGACGGGCCCTACCTCTCCTGAGCCTTGCCACCCAGAATGACCGGGCCGGTCACGCGGCGACCCCGCGCGACCGGCCCGGTCCTGCGCGCGCCCCTTCCCCGCCCGACGCCCAGGCCTTGCAGATCAGTTCCAGGTCGCCGTCTCGGGGTCGGTGCCGTTCGCCTCGGCGTTCGCGTCGATGACCTCGCGCAGCCACGCCGCAAGTCCCGGCTCGGCGGCGTCCACGTTCGCGGTGAACGCGGCGTCGTCCACGAAGGTGCGGCCGATGCACACGTGCATCGCGTGGGAGCAGTCGAAGTATGTGGACATGAGCTCCCGGTGCCGCTCCGCCAGCGCGTTCGCCGCGGCCGAACCGGGCACGGCGCCCGCGCGCTTCGCGTCGACGAGATCGGCGTTCAATGCCTCGGTGCGCGCCGCGATCGCCTTCCAGCCCTCCGCATCCAGGTGCGCGGCGCGTTCGGCGTACTGCCGCCATTGCGGTGTGTCGCCCCAACGCTTCTCGGCCCCTGCCTGCCAGTCGGGGTCCCAGGATTCGCCGAAGATCGCCACCTGCTCCTCGGCCGTGAGCCGGATGCCTTCGCTCAGGGCGTCGAGCATCCGATCGACCGCGCCGGCCATGCGCTCCATGCGGGCGATGCCGTCCTGGAGCTGCGCCTTCTGCCTGCGCAGGTGCTCGCGGGCGTCGACGGCGGGGTCGTCGAGGAGCCGCTTGATCTCGCTCAGCGCCATGCCGATCTCGCGGTAGACCAGGACGCGGTGGACCCGGGCGATGTCGTCGTCGGTGTAGAGGCGGTACCCGGCGCCGGTGCGGTGGCTCGGGCGCGCCAGGCCGATCTCGTCCCAGTGGTGCAGCGTCCGCACGCTGACCCCGACGAGCGCGGCCGCGCCCCCGACGGTGAGGCCGCCGGGGGCGCGGTGCGGGTGGTGTTGTCGGTCGTTCACCGACCCAGTATCACTCGGTCGGCAGGTCCCATCCGCTCTCCCGCAGGTAATCGGCGATCGGTCCGTTCAAGTCGAGGGGCTTGCCGCTGGCCATGACGACCTTGACGTTCTCGGGCGTGGTGACGATGAGGTCGACCATGTTCCAGGGACGCTCGATCGGCCCCTCCGTGCAGCCGGGGACGATCGCCTCGCAGCGCTCCTTGATCTCGTCGAACTGGCTGAGCACGCACGTGAAGGTGACGGTCATCCCGGGCGTCTGCTCGTCCGGCTCCCCCGGCAGGAGCAGGACGTCCTGGAACGCCCAGCGCCGCAGGTGGGTCACCTGGCCCGGGGTCGTGAAGAAGTCGATGAAGCCGAGCCCCTCGGTCCAGAAGTGCTTCGAGGCCTCGAAGTCGTTCGTGGGGATCGAGGCGAACATGGGCATGCCGTAGACGCCCTTGTAGATCTCGGGCGCGACGGCGGTCGGGGACGGCATGGGCACTGGGCTGATGTACTCGGTCATGTCCCGATCGTCGGGCCTCACGCCGCGTGAGGGTCAAGCCGGAACGCCGATCCGCAGCCGTGAGGCCGATCACCGCCCCGTGGGGCGCCGGACGGGAGCGCAACGCCGGGCGGGTTCGGGGCCGAGGTCACCATCGCCGACACCGACCCGCTTGCGTCGAGTCGCCCGCGAAATGTCGGGAGTCCAAGCCGCACTGAGGTCGCTGCGGCGGAGGACCTGCAACCGTATGAGCGGACCCAGATGGCCGGTATCGCCAGAAAAGCCTGAATCGAAGCCAGGGCCCGCGCCGACAGGCGCGGGCCTCGATTGTCGTCGAGCGAGCCCGGAGTGCGCGATCGCGTGCCCGCGGGTTGCGCATTGCGCAGAAACGCGACCGGACCCACGAACGTGAAGTAGCGTCAAGATTGCCAGGCCGGGGGCCTCGACCTGTTCAGGTCCCGCATTCGAGGAGCGAATACGTTCCCGCCCCGCCCTGAGTCAAGGCGTACGCGGCGCAATCGGACCGCCGTTCGTCATCTGGACTCCCAATGGAGGCGTTCGACCATGGGCAGCATCAGCGGAACGAATCTCGAGAAACTGCGCGAGGGTCTGCGCGGACCTGTCGTCGCCCCAGGGGATCCCGGCTACGACGACACCCGCAGCATCTACAACGCCATGATCGACCGGCACCCTGCCGCGTTCGCGCAGTGCGCCGACGTCGCCGACGTGCGGGCCACCATCGCCTTCGCGCAGGAGGTCGGGATCGAACTCGCAGTCCGCGGCGGCGGCCACAGCGGACCGGGCCTGTGCCTGGTGGACGACGGGCTCACGCTGGACCTCTCCCCCATGGACTGGGTGCGGGTGGACCCCGGCGCGGGCATCGCGCAGGTCGGCGGTGGCGCGCAGCTCGGCGCTCTCGACCACGCCGCCCACACCTTCGGCCTCGGCATACCCGCCGGCATCATGTCCACGACCGGCATCGGCGGCCTCACCCTGGGCGGCGGGCACGGCCACCTGACCCGCAAGTACGGCCTCACCATCGACAGCCTGGTCTCCGCCGACGTCGTCCTCGCCGACGGCACCTTCGTCACGGCGTCAGAGCAGGACCATCCGGACCTGTTCTGGGCACTGCGAGGCGGCGGCGGGAACTTCGGCGTCGTCACGTCGTTCACCTTCCGGATGAACAAGGTCAGCAACGTCGGCGTCGGCCTGACCGTCTGGCCCATCGACCGCACCGGCGAGATCCTGCGGTGGTACCGGGAGTTCCTCCCCTCCGCACCGGAAGACCTCAACGGGTTCTTCGCCCTCCTCACGGTGCCGCCCGGCCCGCCGTTCCCCGAGCCGATCCACGGCCAGAAGATGTGCGCGGTGGTCTGGTGCTACACCGGCGACCTGGAAGAGGGCCGCCTCGAAGAGGTCCTCGCCGTCGCGAACGACCCGGCGCCGCCGGCGTTCCACTTCACCGCGCCGATGCCGTACCCCGCGCTGCAGAGCATGTTCGACGGGCTGATTCCAAAAGGGCTGCAATGGTACTGGCGCGGCGCCTTCTTCGACGCGATCTCCGACGCGGCGATCGAAGTGCACGAGCGGTACGGCCAGGCCCTGCCGACCGAGTCGTCGACCATGCACCTCTACCCCGTGGACGGGGCCGCCCACCGGGTGGGCGCGGACGAGACCGCCTGGGCGTACCGGGACGCCGTATGGTCCGCGGTGATCGGCGGCATCGACGCCGACCCCGCCAACGCCGATCTCATCCGCCAATGGTGCGTCGACTACTCCACGGACCTGCACCCGCACTCCATGGGCGGTTCCTATGTCAACTTCCTGGGCGCCAAGGAAGGGCCGGAACGCGTCCAATCGACGTACCGCGGCAACTACGACCGGCTCACTTCGGTCAAGCAGGCCTACGATCCCGAGAACTTCTTCCACGCCAACCAGAACATCCCGCCGGCAGGCTGAGGAACGTCCGCACTGGATCTCGCCGACTACTGGAGGGTCGCTACCGCTACGAGCCGAGTTGCATGCGGCTCAACATCTCGAGCACTGAGGTCACGTGTTCGACCTGACGCGGATCATCCATCCGCAGGTCCCGGAACTCACGGTCCGGATCGCCGTCGCGCAGCTGCGCCACCCATGCGAGGAGCGCGGCGGTGCCCTCGGGAGTCGCAACGAAGACCGTCCCGCCGAAGCCCGGGTCCGCAAGCTGCGCGGTGTCACCGGTGATGATCTCGGCGAGCGCCAATGCGGTCATGTCGTACAAGTACTCGTCAGCGGCGGGGTCGTCGCCAAGCAGGCCCTCATCACGGGCGGCGTTCACCAGCTCATCGGCCGTCACCCGGTCCCGACCGCGAACGATCGCCTCCACCATCGCGAGCACCTCAAGACCCTCGTCGCTCTGAAGTGCCTTGACTCCCCATGAACCCATGGCGCCCACCCTAACCGCAAGGGCGGTGAATTGGCGACGCCCGAGAACTCAGCCGTTCAGTGGAGGTGCGGCGCCGCGCGAGGGGCCATCATGGACCCATGGGCGCGAGCGAGCGCCGCAACGCCGAAGGCGGGGAGCACCCCGCCCGCGACGCCACAACCGTCGCCTCTATGCGAGCGACCCCGTTGCACTGCAACGAGAAGCGACCTTGTCGCCCCTTCACCGCCCCACCACGAGCATCACGCCCGATCCCCCATCGGACCATCCTTCTCAGGAGAGTGAACGCCACATGCTCAGCCGGCCCGACCACGACTTCAAGTTCTCGCACCCCCGCCGCCGCAGTCTCCTCGCCGCCATCGCCGCGGCCTCGGTCGCCGCGGGCGTCGGCGCGGGACTCGCCGACCCCGCCTCCGGGGCCAGACCGGACTGCAGCGCAGACGACGCCCTGACCTGGTTCGACACCACGGTCGCCGCCACCGCCGCCGGCGGCTCGTCCGTCCGGGTCATCAACGACCGCTCCTGGGCGATCTCCTGGACCGCCGCCGCGCGGGCCCTGCGGACGGCGCCGCGCAAAGGCCGCGAGCAGTTCTCCCGAGCCGCCCTCGCTTCGGCGCTCCACACCGGCCTGTCGGCGCTCACCAGCGGTCAGCAGGAGGCGCTCGACGCAGCGCTGGCAGACGCGCTCGCCCGGATCCCCAAGGGCAGAACCAGGACCGACGGCGTCGCCGCCGGTACCCGAGAGGCCCAGGCCCTGCTCGCCGATCGCGAGGGCGACGGCCTCGACCCGGCCTCGATCAGCCCCCAGATCGAAGTGCCCGCACCGGCACCCGGAATCTGGCGGCCCACCCCGCCGGCCCTTGCGCGCCCGACGACCGCCGGGATCGCCTACGCCCGGCCGTTCGCGCTCGAATCGGCCGAGCAGTTCCGCCCCGCGGGCCCGCCCCCCGTCGGCAGCGAGGCCTACCGCGCCGAACTCGACGAGGTCAGGTCCCTGGGCCGGATCGACTCCACCGCACGCACCGCAGAGCAGTCGTTCATCGCGCAGTTCTGGTTCACCTCGGCGGTCCCGCTGCTCCAGCAGTCGCTGCGGCGGGGCCTCGAGCGGACGGACGCCCTCGCCGACCGCGTGGAACTCGTCGCCCTCTTCTACATCGGACAGGTCGACTCCCAGATCGCCGGCGCCGAGACGAAGTACCACTACTGGCACTGGAGGCCGGTCAGCGCCGTCCGGGAGGACCCGGAAGCCCCCGAGCCGGGCTGGACGCCGTTCGAGACGACCCCGAGCCACCCCGACTACATCAGCGGGACCAGTCTCTATGCCGGTGTGGGCCAGGCGGTGCTGCATGAGCTCGTGCCGCAGGGGCCCGGCCGCGGATTCCGGCTCACGAGCCCCGACTTCCCCGACACGCCGCGCTCCTACGCGGGTTGGACCGCGCTGGGGCCCGAGGCCGTCTCGGCGCGCGTGCTGACCGGCATCCACTTCCGCACGGCCGGGAAGGACGCCCTGACGCTCGGCGCCGACGTCGTCGGCCACGCGGTCCACATCAGGGACGACCTCTTCGGCTGACCGACCCCGGCGGGCTCGGCACCGGGCCGCGGCTCGTCAGTAGCCGGTGCCGCGCTTGACCTGGGCCCGTTCGACATCGTGGGCCGCGCCCTTGGCGTCCAGGGTGCGGCACGCGTCGGCGATGTCCTCGCTCAGGCGGTCGATCTGCTCGCGGCTCAGGGTCTCCTTGACCAGGGCGCGCATGATCTTGATCCCCTGAGCGTCGGGCGGGAGCGTGTACGCGGGCACCATCCAGCCGCGCTCGGCAGAGAGCTGCCAGGCGACGTCGGACTCGTCGTAGTCCTGCTCGCCGGTGAGGCGGAACGCGACCAGCGGCAGCTGCTCGGCGTCGCCCCCGATCACCTCGAAGCGGCCGCCGCTGCGCAGGTTGTCCGCCAGCACGCGCGCGTTCTCCTGCATCATCTTCATGACGTAGGTGTAGCCCTGGCGGCCCAGCCGCACGAAGTTGTAGTACTGCGCGAGCACCATCGAGGCGCCGGTGGAGAAGTTCAGCGTGAACGTCGCGTCGGTCTTGCCCAGGTAGTTCTCGTAGAACACGAGGTCCTCGGGCAGGTCCGACTCCTCGCGGAAGACCAGCCAGCCGATGCCCGGGTAGACCAGGCCGTACTTGTGCCCGGAGACGTTGATCGAGCGGACCTGCTCGAGCCGGAAGTCCCACTTCGAGTCCGGGTAGAGGAAGGGCCACACGAACGCGCCGCTGGCGCCGTCAACGTGGATCGGGATGTCGAGGTCCCGCTTCTTGCGGATGTCCCGCAGGAGCTCGTCGATGCCGACCACGTCGTCCTTGTGGCCGGTGAACGTGGTGCCGAGAACGGCGACGACGCCGATCGTGTGCTCGTCGAGGTGGGGTTCGACGTCCTCGGGGCCGATCGTGTACTTGCCCTCGGCGAGCGGCACGATCCGCGGTTCGACGTCGAAATAGCGGCAGAACTTCTCCCAGACGACGTGGACGTCCCCGCCGAAGACCAGGTTGGGCCGTTCGACCGACAGGCCGGCCGCCTGGCGGCGCTCGCGCCACTTCCACTTCAGCGACAGCGCCCCGAGCATGATCGCCTCGGACGAGCCCTGGGTCCGGCAGCCGGTCGTCTTGCCCGGCGCGTTGAAGAGGTCGGCGAGCATGCGCACGCAGCGCTGCTCGATCTCGGCGGAGATCGGGTACTCCGCGTGGTCGATGAAGTTGCGGTGGAGGTTCTCGGCGATGATCCGCTGCGCCTCCGGCTCCATCCACGTGGTGACGAACGTGGCGAGGTTGCGCTGCGGATCGCCCTCCATGGCGAGGTCCACGTCCAGCAGCCGCATGGCGTCGGTCGCGGCCATGCCCCGCTCAGGGAATTTCTCCGAGGGAGCGGGCGTGGTCAAGAACCGGTTGCCGAACAGGGCCCCGTCGTCGCGTTCAGTCACAAGAGGAATTCAAACAGTTCGGCAGCGGCGGCGAGCGCGCTTCCGGTAATGCCGGCGCCTCCATTCGCGCATGTCCCTTCCGCACGCCTCGATTCGCCCGTAGCGTCGAGGCCATGAGCGAGATCGACACGCATACCGCGTTGAACAACGGCGTGAAGATGCCCCTGCTGGGCTTCGGCGTCTTCCAGACACCGCCGGAGGAGACCCGCGACTCGGTCACCGAGGCACTGGAGACGGGCTACCGGCTCATCGACACCGCCGCCGCGTACGGCAACGAACGCGAAGTCGGCCAGGCCCTCGCGAGCTCCGGGCTCGGCCGGGACGAGGTGTTCATCGAGACGAAGGTCTGGATCTCCGACTACGGGTACGACGACACCCTCCACGCCTTCGACAAGTCCGCCGGCAAGCTCGGCGTCGAGGTGATCGACCTGTTCATCCTCCACCAGGCCCTGCCGAGCGCCTTCGCCCGGACCATCGACGCGTACCGGGCCCTGGAGACGTTGCTCGAGGACGGGAAGGTCCGCGCGATCGGCGTCTCCAACTTCATGCCCGACCACCTCGCCCGGCTCATGGAGCGCGCGAGCGTCGTGCCGGCCGTGAACCAGGTCGAGGTCCACCCCTACTTCGCCCAGCCCGAAGTCCAGCGGGCGAACGCCGACCGCGCCATCCTCACCCAGGCGTGGTCGCCGATCGGCGGCATCACCGCCTACCGCGACACCGGCACCGGGTCGGTGTTCGAGGACCCGGTCATCGTCGAGATCGCCGAAGCGCACGGCAAGAGCCCGGCGCAGGTCATGCTCCGCTGGCACCTCGAGGCCGGGCGCTCAGCGATCCCGAAGTCCGTCAAACCGCACCGGATCGCCGAGAACTTCGACGTCTTCGACTTCGCGCTCACCGCCGAGCAGACCGCGGCCATCGACGGCCTGGACACGGGCGTGCGCGGCGGGCCCGATCCGGCGGACGTCACGCTCGAGGACTTCGGCCGCGACATCCCCGAAGCCTGAGCGAGGCGGACGCCGTGGAGCGCACCGGCAAGCGGCCATCGGCCGGTCGAATGGTCCACCGGCTCGGTCTGCATCGACCCGCGCCGCCGATGCGCCCGCGTTGGCCGCCTATTCGGGCATGTCGTCGCGTCCGGTGAGTCGGATCTCTTCAATGTCGATGCGGCCCTGCATGTAGCGCAGGACGTTGTCGTCGATGCGCTGCTCGTCGCGCAGGCGCACTACTGCGGTCCGCTTCACCGCCAGGAGTTCGAGGCGCAGTTCCGTGTCGTGCCGGTCGTAGCGACGGGCCGGGTGCTCCTCGTCGGCCTCGGACTGCTCGGCGAGCAGGACTTCCAGGTGCTGCTCGTAGTCGCGGCGCATCCGGTCGGCGACGTCGGGATCGGTGCCGAGCCGCTCGGCGGTCGCGTCGAGGACACCGAGCGCCGCCTCGGTCGTGGTCACCAGGGCCAGGCGGCGCTCGGCCTCCACGTCGGCGTCGGCGGGCAGCCGCGCCCAGCGCAGCACCCCGGGGAGCATGAGGCCCTGGACGACCACGGTCAGCACGACGACGACCGCGGTCGTGAACACGATCTGGTCGCGGACGGGGAACGGCTCGCCGCTGTCGAGGAGAAGCGGCACGCCCAGAGCCGCGGCGATCGAGACCGCGCCGCGGAAGCCGCACAGCGAGGAAAGGACCCGCGGCCGGGCGCCGACGCGCCGCGCCCGCTGCTCGGGCCGACGGTCGAGCAGCCGGATCAGGTACGGCATGGTGAAGAAGAACGCGAAACGCGCAGCCACCACGACCCCGGTCACCACCAATGCGCGCCAGAGCGAGACGGCGAGCTCGCCGGCGTCGAGAGACCGGACCGCGTCCTGCGCCTGGATGCCGACCAGGACGAACAGGGCGCTGTTGAGCACGAACGTGGCGATCGTCCAGAACGCGGCGCCCTGGATCCGGGCGGTCGGGCTCGACCGGCGGATCGACACCTGGCTCATGATGAGCCCGCAGACGACCACCGCCAGCACGCCCGAGGCCTCCATGAATTCGGCGAGCAGGTATGCGGTGAAGGGGATGACGAGCGCGGCGACGTTTCCCAGGACGGGGTCGTCGATGCGGCGGCGCACCAGGACACCGAGCCAGGCGACCAGGGCCCCGGCGGCGGCGCCGCCGAGATAGGACAGCAGGAAGCGTCCGGAGACGGCGGCGAAGCTCAGATTGAGCTCGCCCACGGTGACTGCGACGGCGATACCGTAGACCACCAGTGCGGTGCCGTCGTTGATCAGGCTCTCCGCGCGCAGCATCGTCATGGTGCGGCGCGGCAGCGACTTCGCCAGGGCCGCAACAGCGGTCGCGTCGGTCGGGGCGACGGCCGCACCGAGCACCCAGGCCGGCCCCCACGGCATGCCGAGCCAGTGCGCGGTGACCGCGACGGCGCCCGCGGTCGCCACGACCAGGACGGTGCTGTTGAGCATGACGCTGCGGAAGTCGCGGCGGATCTGCCGCAGCGAGGTCGTCAGGCTCTCCCAGTACAGCAGTGGCGGCAGGAACAGCAGGAGCATGACCTCGGAGGGCAGTTCCACCTCGCGCAGGACCGGCACGAATCCGAGCAGGAGGCCCGCGGCCAGCAGCAGCACCGGCGCGGCGACGCGGAGCCGGCCGGAGGCGGCGCCGCAGGCCACGACCGTGATGCCGAGCACCACCACGAACTCGAGACCGAACACCGCGACTCCCTTGGTCGGGGTCCACCGTAGTCGAACCCGTGCCCGCCGACCACGTATCGGCCATGCCTCCCGAAGCCGCCGGCGCCGTGCGGCGAACCGCCGCATTCGAGCATCGCGAACCTGAACCAGGGCACGGTTGGGGCTCACCGGCCCCTCGGCCCGGCGCTCGCCGGTGTTCATCGGCTGTCACATGGCAGTGCAAGACTCGGGTGGTCCCCGACCCGCTGGAGGCGGCATGTCGATCCAAAGCGAAGTCCAGGCCGTGGCCGAGGTCTTCACCCGGGCGCTGCTCGCCAACGACGCGGCCCGGATCGCCGAGCACTTCACCGACGACTGGGTGTACGTCGGCCCCGACGGCATGGTCGCCAAGGCCGACCTGATCGAATGGATCGCCACGGGCCGCCTCGCCCACCACGCCATGGAGGCGCCCGGACCCGAGCACACCGTCACCACGCGAGACGCCCTCCTGGTGACTTGTCGGCGCACGAGCACCGGCGCCTGGGAAGGCGACCCGTACACGGCCGACGAGTGGATCACCGACCTCTGGATCCGCAGCGGCGACACCTGGAAGTGCGCCTTCAGCCAGAAGACCCCTGCCTGACGCTCGAGGCCCGATCGCCGGGTCGTCAGGGCTGACCGGGCGGGTACTGTGCGGTCGGGCGGCCCGCGTGTCGTGCCGCGGGCCGAGCGGGATCACGCACGGTCCACAACCAGGGGCCCTAGTCGGGTGAGCCGCGAAATGGAGTGTGTCCGTTGACAGGTGGACTGCTGTGGAGCCTGACGGGGCTGGCACTGCTCGACTCGATCAACGCCGCCACGACGTGGCTCGTCATCGTGATCCTGCTGGGCGCCAAGCGCCCCGCGCCGACCGGCTGGGCGTTCATGCTCGGCGTCGCGGTGTCGTTCCTGGCCTTCGCCCTGATGTTCTACTTCGGACTGACATTCGCGGACTCGGTGCTGGAGGGGTTCACACTGTGGCTTCGCCGCCTGCTGTTCGCCGGCCTCGCGCTGGCGCTGGTCGTGATGGGCGTGCGCAGGCTCAAGCCCCGCGAGCGCAAGGGTTACACGCTGCCGCCGTGGGTGAACGCCTGGAGCGCGCTGCCGTTCGGGGTGCTCGCCACCATCGGGGACCTCCCCAACGCGTTCCCGATGGTCCTGGCCGTCGAACGCCTCATCGACGCCGACGTCGCGTCCCCGACGGCGGTCGTCGTCCTGATCGGCTACACCCTGGTCTACGCGCTGCCTTCGGCACTGATCCTCGCAGCCGGCCTCGCGTTCAACGAGAAGCTGCGCGAGCAGCTCCAATCGATGCTGAGCAGCCACTCCTCTGGAACCGCCGGGCCGAGCCCGAAGGCCGCGGTGGCCTGCTTCGCAGGAGCCGCCGCGAGTCTCGCCGTGCTCCTCCTCTGGGTCGGCTGAGCCGATCCGGAGCGATCGCTCCGACCGCGGCCCCGGGCCTAATCCAGTCCTATGTAGATCCTCATGGTGGTGCCGGCCGGTTCGGTGTGGGTGCGGAGCAGGTCCACGACATGGTTGACCAGCAGCAGGCCGTGGCCCTCCTCGCCACCGTCGCTCGGGCGGCGGCCCGCGAGCGGATCGGTGAGGTGCCCGGCGTCGGCCAGTTCGCAGACGAGCAGGTCGCCCTCGGTCCAGACGCGCAGCGTGCCCGTCCCTCCGCCGTGGCGGATGCTGTTGGTGGCCAGTTCGGTGACGGCGATCTCGAGGTCGATGAGCCGGTCGGCGGGGAGGCCGACCTTGCGCCCGAAGGAGGTCACGAACCAGCGGGCGTTGTCGATGGTGCCGCGGTCGACCGAGCGTTCGATGGCCGTCCTGGGCGGCGGCGGGAGCGGCCGGTTGTAGCGGGCGACGACGTCCTCGTGGTCGAACGCGGCGCTGGTGCGGCGCCCCTTGCCGTCGATGATGACCGGATGCGTCGCAAGCGAGTCCGCGATCGCCCGCCGGTCGAGGCCGTCGATGTCGTACGGGCACAGGATCGCGACGTCCCTGCCCGCGAAGGCGGGGTTGATCAGTGCCTCGTGCTGGGCGCAGGCCGGGTACTCCAGGTCGCTGCGGTCGGGCCAGATCGGCTCCCCGATGATCTTGACGCGGCGGTCGGGATGCCTGTCCGCGAACTCGCGCAGGACGCCGGGGATGATGCGGCCGGGGTTGGCGCCGGCCCGGGTCATGTCGAGCATCTGCACGCGTGCCGCCGAGGCGCCCAACGCGTCCTGCAGGAGATCCAGGTTGCGGGGCGGCACGGCGACGGCGACGGGTTCGCCGGCGGTGAGCGCCCCGTCGATGAACGGCATCGTGCCCTCCAGGTACTCCTGGGGACCGCGGTAGTGCAGGGCGGGATGTTCGAACGGCTCTTCGGCCCGGTGTTCGGGCACTGAGCTCATCGCTCGCCTCCTTCGACCGGAACGGCGCCTGTGCTGCCGAACGCTGCAGACGGTCGCCGATATGTTTTCGCCGAGTTGCGCTTGAGTATACGTGAAGCGACCAAACGTAATTGCGCAGATCGGTGCGCGCAATGGCCTGCCGTTCGTTCGCCAGAAGCAGGGGAAACGGGTCGACCGCTGATTCCAGGGAGGTGCGAGTGCACCGCAGGGGCAGGTGCGCAGCGACTGCGGCGGCTGATTTGCTGGTTATCCGCCCAAATGATCAGGTCGCCGGAAACCTGTGATCTCCATCGCAATCGCGTTTAATAATTGCGGCGGGAGTCTCCTGGTGACATCGCAACGGCATTCTCGTATGCTGATGAAAACGTAGCAGTCGATGGGAGTTCATAGCGATGATGTCTCGCAAGGACATTGCCACTCCCGACCAGAATGGTCGGATGGCCGCCATCCATGGCCTTGCTACGAGCGGAATCGCTGGAACTCCAGGCACCACCCCCCTGAACCGAGACTGGAGGCGACAATCATGACCGACACACGACAGCAGCAGCGACGCAAGTCGGACGAGTACGGCCACCTCGAGCCGCTGTTCGACGAGCTGGAGCGGCTCGATCCGGACGATCCCCAGTGGTCCGAGGTCAGGGACCGCCTGGTCACCGGCTACCTGCCGCTGGCAGAGCACATCGCGCAGCGGTTCTCCGGCAAGGGCATCGCAAAGGACGACCTGGTCCAGGTCGCCTCGGTCGGCCTGATCCACGCGGTCGACCGGTTCGACTCCAGCAAGGGCGCGGACTTCCTCTCCTTCGCCGTCCCGACCGTCATGGGCGAGGTGCGGCGCCACTTCCGCGACACCACCTGGCCGATGCGGGTGCCCCGCCGGCTCCAGGAGCTGCGCCTCTCCCTCAACCGGGCCGGCGCCGAGCTCGCCCAGGACCTCGGCCGCCCGCCGACCGAGGAAGAACTCGCCGAGCACCTCGGCATCACCGTGCGCGAGGTCCAGGAGGGCTACGAGGCCCGCCAGGCCTTCCGGGCGGTCTCGCTCGACGAGCCGCCGTTCGAGGACGAGAACCGGCTCTCCCTGGTCGAGACGATCGGCGGCGAGGACGGCGCGCTCGAGCTCGTCGAGAACCACGAGACGCTCGCCCCGCTGCTCCAGGAGCTGCCGGAGCGCGAGCGCAAGATCCTCGGCCTGCGCTACTTCGGCGACATGACGCAGACGCAGATCGCCGAGGAGGTGGGCATCTCCCAGATGCACGTCTCCCGGCTGCTCAACCGCACGCTCAACGAGCTCCGCGAGGAACTCGCCTGAGCCGGTGCCCCGGGTCTACGCGCCGGGCAGGCGAAGGTAGATCCGGATGGTCGTCCCGCGGGGACTGGTGTGCGCGAGGAACAGGTCGACGACCTGGTTGACGAGCACCAGTCCCCGTCCGTGCGCCTGGGACTCGTCCTTCGGCATGCGTCCGGCGAGGGGGTCGGTGATGTGCCCGACGTCGCTGACCTCGCAGACGAAGTGCGCGCCCTCGGTCCAGACGCGGAAGGTGCCGGTGCCGCCGCCGTGCTGGATGCTGTTGGTCAGCAGTTCGGTGACGGCGATCTCGAGGTCGACGAGCTGCATGCTGGACAGGCCGGCCGAGCGCCCGAACGAGGTGACGAACCAGCGCGCGTTGTCGAGCGTCGGCTTGTCGGCGACGCGCTCGATGGCCGTCCGCGGGGCGGGGGCCAGCGGCTGGTTGTAGTCGGTCAGGATGCGGCCCGGATCGTAATGCTCGCTCGGGTGCCGGCCGGTGCTGTCGATGACCAGCGGGTGGGTGGCGCGCGCGTCCGCGATGGCCTGCGGGCTGAGCCCTTCGGCGTCGTAAGGGCAGAGCTTGGTGACCGGGCGGCCGTTGAAGGCCAGGTTGAGCAGCGCCTCGTGCTGGACGCAGGCCGGGTACTCCAGTTCGCTGCGGCCGGGCCAGATCGGCTCGCCGATGATGCGCACCCGGTTGCGGCCCTTGTGGGCGTCGACGAACGAGCGCAGCACGCCGGGGATGATCCGGCCGGGGTTGGCGCCGGCGTCGGTCATGTCGATGAGCATGACGCGCTCGGCGGAGGCCCCCAGCGCCTTCCTGAGCGAGTCCAGGTTGTGCCTGGGGACGGCGGCGGCCGCGGGTTCGTCGGCGCTCAGGGCGGCTTCGATGAACGGGACGGTGCCGGCGAGGAACTCGTCGGGCGAGGAGTAGAAGAAGACGGGGTGCTCGAACCCGTCCGGGTTCTCCTGATCGCGGGCGTCTGGGGTTGTCGCGACGGTCATTGATCTCCCTCGATCAGTATCCCGGCCGCGCAGTCCGGCCACAGCACCCGCATGACGCGGTCGAAGCCAGGGGGTGCTCCGTGGGCGACGATCAGCTGTCCGTCGTCAAGGCCGTCTGCGATGTTCACGAGCAAGGTGACTCCTCGGACGTCGATGAATCGGAGTCCGGCGAGGTGCACATGGACCTCAGCGCCCTCGCCCGTGGCCCGACGCAGCGCCTTTTCCCAGTCGTCGTGCCCGTTCAAATCTATCTCACCGGCCACCAGCAGTCCGACCTCGTGGCAGTCGCAGTCGGCGATCTGGAGCTGTCCGGACGAATCGTCCTGATCGGTAAGCGGTGCACGCGGATTCGCCTTCGGCGAGGAATGCGACTCGGCGGACTTGCCATCCGCAGGTTCCGCCGTCACGACACCTCCCAAGGGGTCATTGCAAACCGGTGCATCTCACGGGAGCCGCCGCTCCGCGCTCGCCACATGGTCCACCTCTCGCGAAGCAGTGATGAGGTCGATCAAAACAGATTCCATCCGAGGTCGGACCCTTGCGGGGCGCGGGCCGATCCGCCGTGGAGAGGATGCTATCACCGGCGCGCCCGAGCGGCTCAGATTCTCGGCGCCGTCCACCAGACGGGACACAGAGGACTGCAGACCTGCGGTTACGGCGCCGACGGCGACCGGCGTGAGACCGCGAGGCCGGTGCAGGCCTCTCGCGGTCTCTTGCCGAGCCGCCGCCTCACGCGACGTGTCGCGCCGGAGGCGGCGGGTACTCCCCCTGGCCACTGATCAAAGCCGCTTGCCGCACGGTCCGGCTGCACCTAGCCGGGCCTTGGCGATGCGGCGCAATTCCGCGAGGGGGAACGCGATGAAGGCCGTGGTATGGCACGGGACCGGTGACATCCGGCTCGACGAGGTGCCCGATCCCAGCATTCAGGAACCGACCGACGCGACCGTCCGAATCACCCGCAGCGCGATCTGCGGCACGGACCTGCACATGGTCCGCGGAACGATCCCGGACATGGCCGAGGGCACCGTTCTCGGGCACGAAGCCGTCGGCGTGGTTGAGGAGACCGGGCCCGACGTGCGCGGTTTCAGCCCCGGTGACCGGGTCGTGGTGACCTCCACGATCGGGTGCGGCACCTGTTCCTACTGCAGGGCCGGCTACTACGCCCAGTGCGACACCGCCAACCCGAACGGCCCTTCGGCGGGCACGTGCTTCTTCGGGGGTCCGAAGTCCACCGGGCCGGTGGACGGGCTGCAGGCCGAGTACGCGCGCGTGCCGTATGCGGCGACGAGCCTGGTCCGCATCCCGGACGCGGTGAGCGACGACCAGGCGATCCTCTTGTCCGACATGTTCCCCACCGCCTGGTTCGGTGCGGAACTCGCCGAAGTCGGGCCCGGCGACAGCGTCCTGGTGCTGGGCGCGGGGGCGGTGGGCCAGTTCGCCGTCGCCGCGGCCAAGCGGCAGGGCGCCGGACGCGTGCTGGTCGTGGACGGCATCGCCTCCAGGCTCGACAAGGCGCGCGAGCAGAACGCCGAGACGATCGACTTCAACCGCGAAGACCCGGTCGCCGTGGTCAAGGAGCTCACCGGCGGGATCGGCGTCGACCGCGTCATCGAAGCGGTCGGCGTGGACGCCGAGCGGCCCAAGGCCGGCCCGGCCGTCGAGGCGATCGAGCAGGACGCCGAGCGGTTCGAGCAGGAGCGGACCGCAGCCGCGCCGAGCGGCGATCCCGGGGGCGGGCAGTGGGTGCCCGGCGACGCGCCGAGCCTCGCGCTGCAGTGGGCCGTCGACGCGGCGGCAAAGGCGGGCAGCATCGGCGTCATCGGGGTCTACCCGGCGGGCTTCCGCAGCTTCCCGATCGGCGCGGCGATGAACAAGAACCTCACCGTCAAGATGGGCAACTGCAACCACCGCCGGTATTTGCCCGGCCTGCTCGACCTGGTCGTCGAGGGCACGGTCGATCCGACCGCGTTCATCACGCGGCACGAGCCGCCCGTCGACGCCATCGAGGCGTACGAGACGTTCGACCGCCGCGAGGACGGCTGGCTGAAGACGGTCCTCGACGTCGCCTGAACGGCTGCCGAAGGCAGTGGCCGGGGGGGGCCGGGGGGACGGCGGCCCCGGCGGGGCGGGCGCGTGAGGGCGGGGGAGGCGGGG
>NZ_JAPZVR010000003.1:272173-335137 GCF_027622855.1 Glycomyces algeriensis
GCCCCGCGGCGTCCCCGCCCGGGCGGCCGCGGGGGGGGGGGGTGGGCCCCCCCGCCCCGCCCCCCACGGCCGGGCAGTCGCCTTCAGCGCGGCGACTCGGGGTTCAGTAGCGCTTCGGCAGTGCCGGAAGGTTCGCGACCAGGCTCGTGTAGTCGCCGAACGCCGTCTCGACCGCGGTCTGGGAGAGCCCGTACCGCGACAGCGTGTACTCGTGCTTGCGCCGCCGCGTCGGCAGGTCGAGCAGGTACTCGAGGTTCTCGGATTCGGCGCGGCCCCAAGGCAGGCCGAGCCGGTCGAACAGGGGCGGCACCTGGTTGCGGGCGTCGCCGGCGAGGTGCGGGTAGCCGACGTCGATCACGTTCTCGTTCCCCAGGCGCAGCCGCGACGCGCGCGCCGACGCGATCGCCTCGGTCAGCATCGAGAGGCAGGTCTCGCCGAGCACCTCGGGGTCGAGGCGGCGCTGGTACACCGACCACCCGACCTCTACAAGGGAGCAGTAGGAGCCCATCACGGTCACCGGGTCGCGGTGCGTCCACACCACCTTCGCGTCGGGGAAGATCTTGACGAGGGCGTCGAGCGACCACAGGTGGCACGGGCTCTTCAGCACCCACCGCTTGCGCTCCTGCCCGAACTGGAGGATCTGCAGCGCCTGCTTGAAGTACCGGTAGTCCTCGGTGTAGTCGCGCTGCGCGCACCACTCGCGGTAGCGCTTGAGCGGTCCGGTCATGTTCCACAGGAAGCTGTGGAAGGGAAGCAGGAACACGCACTCCTCAGGCTTGAGCGCGTCCATGAGGTGAATGTCGGGGAAGACCGGCACGGCCTTGTTCATCGAGGCGACCCACTGCCGGGTCGCGGCGATCGAGGCCTCCCGCGCGGCCTCGTCGGCATCGCCGGGCATCGTGTCGAACAGCTCCCAGAACAGCGGCGCGCGGTTGCCCTCCGGACCGGCGAGCAGGTTGTGCGCCAACGTGGTGGCGGTGCGGGGCAGTCCGGTCACGACGATCGGGGCGTGGATCGGCTCGTACTCGATCTCGGGGCGGTCGGCGATGATCTTCGCGACCTTGAGGCGGTTGGTGATGCGGCGCTGCACGTCTCCGCGGATCGCGGTCCAGCCCAGGAACGAGGCCTGCTCCTCGTCGGCGTAGCAGCCGAGGATGAACCGGCAGTCCTCGATGTACTCGCGGTGCGGCGCGGCTGAAGCACCGGTCGCCGCCTCGGCGGCGGCGACCATCCTCGCGATCTCCCCGTCGACCTTGCCGCGGCGACCGCGGACCGTGGGGGTGAGCAGGGCGTTGACGGTCTTGACGGTGAGGGTCGCGTGTCCCACGCGGATCTCCTTCTGCTTGTTCCTGCACGGCGGCAAGACAATCGGGGGTGAGAGAACCCGTTGAGCATAAGCGCCCGCTGTAGTCGAGGCAATACGCTCATCTTTCTGCAAACGGTCGCAATCCCACGCCGCTCTTTCCATTGGGCGGGGCAGGCGGGAACGCCACTTGACAACATGCTGTCAATATGACAGACTGTTGTCATACAACGAGAAGGAGCCCGACAATGGCAGAGCACGTGCACATGGCCGTCTACGACACCCTGGCCGACTGGGAGGTCGGCTACGCGACCGCCCACATCAACAACGGGAACTGGCAGCGCGAGCCCGGGCGGTACCAGGTGGTCACGGTCGGTGCGAGCCGGGAGCCGGTCCGGACCATGGGCGGCATGTCGATCACGCCCGACATCGCACTCGACGAACTCGGAGCCGAGGCGAGCGCCATGCTGATCCTGCCCGGCGCGGACACGTGGCTCGCGGGAGGCAACGGCGCCTTCGCCAAGAAGGCGCGGCAGTTCCTGGAGGCCGAGGTTCCCGTCGCGGCGATCTGCGGGGCGACCGCGGGACTCGCCGCCGAAGGCCTGCTCGACGACCGCCGCCACACCAGCAACGCCCCCGAGTTCCTGGAGGCCTTCGGGTCCAAGGGCGCGGCGCTCTACTGCGACCTCCCGGCGGTCACCGACCGGGGACTCATCACCGCCTCGGGCACGGCCCCGGTGGACTTCGCGCGCGAAGTGCTGGGGGCCCTCGAGCTGTACACGCCGGAGGTGCTCGCCTCCTGGTACAAGCTGTACGGCCTCGGCGACCCGGCCGGTTACTTCGAGCTGATGGGCGAGGCGGCATGACCCCCAGTCGCCCGGAACTGCTCTCGGGCATGGCGCTGGCGGTGTTCAAGCTGAACGGCCAGTTCCTCGAGATCGCCGAGGGACTGGCCCGCCCGGTCGGCCTGACCGCGGCGCACTGGCAGGTGCTCGGCGCCGTTTTGAAGACACCGCTGCCGGTGGCCGGCATCGCGCGCGAGATGGGCATTACGCGCCAGAGCGTCCAGCGCATCGCCGACATCCTGGCCGAGAACGGGATGGTGGAGTACCTGCCCAACCCCGCGCACCGACGGGCCAAACTGGTCGCGCCGACCGAGCAGGGCCTTGCGGCAGTGCAGCAGATCGGCCCCGCCCACGCCGCGTTCGCCGACCGGATGTGCGAGGCATTGGGCGACGAGCAGGCTGCCGGCATCTACCGCCGGCTGCGGGAGCTCTCCGATGCGCTGGAGGCCTTGGATTCGGGCGAGGACGGCACGTGAAGGCCGAGCTCGGCGGGGACCCGCGCCCGTGGCGCCTCGACGTCGACCAGTCCGTCCTCGACGATCTCGGAGAGCGCCTGCGGCGCACTCGCTTCGCGCCCGACCTGCCCGCTCGCGACTGCGGGGTGCCGGCCGCGCGAGTGCGCGCGCTCGTCGACCATTGGCGCGGCTCCTATGACTGGCGGCGGCATGAAGCGGCCCTCAACGCCTTCCCGCAGTTCCTCATCCGCATCGACGGCATCGATGTCCACTTCATCCACGTCCGCTCCCCCGCCCCGCGCGCGTTCCCGCTGATCCTCACCCACGGCTGGCCGATGTCCGTTGTGGAATACCTCGACGTCATCGACCTGCTGACCGCGAACGAGCCGGATGAGGGAACCGGCTTCGACCTGGTCATTCCCTCGATACCCGGATTCGGGTTCTCCGGCCCGATCCGCGAACCCGGCTGGGACCGGCAGCGGATCGCCCGCGCGTGGGCGGCACTCATGCACCGGCTCGGGTATCGGCGATACGGCGCGCACGGCAACGACGTCGGGGGGATGATCGCCCTCGAACTCGGCCGCGCCGATCCCGACCACGTCGCCGCAGTCCATGTGACGCAGACGTTCTCGCTGCCTTCAGCCGATCGCAGCGAACTCGCCGGGCTTTCGGAGGCGGACCGCGCGAGGCTCGACCGCTCCGAGCGCTACCTCCGGGAATCCGGCGCGTACCTCGCGCTCCAGGGCACGCGGCCGCAGACGCTCGCCCATGCTCTGAGCGACTCCCCCGCCGGGCAGCTCGCGTGGGGCCTCCAGCTGTTCGATGAGAGCGTCGGCGACGACTACCTCCTCACCAACACGATGATCTACTGGCTGACCAGCACCGCCGGATCGTCCGCGCTGACCGGCTACTTTGAGCCGCGGCAGGCGAACCGCCCGGCAGAGCCGACAACCGTCCCCCTCGGCGTGTCCGTCTTCGACGGCGACATGTTCCAGTCCGTCCGCCCGCTGGCCGAGCGGGACCACGCCAACATCGTTGCGTGGAACCGCCATCGGACCGGCGGGCACCACCCGGCGCACCAGGTCCCCCGGATCCTCGTCCAGGACATGCGGCGGTTCTTCACCGGCTTCGCGTCGACTCCACAGTCGCCACGGCCCTGAAGGTGCGGCCTGGGTGAGGCGGGCCCTACCGCGGGAGCGGTGGCCTGCCTCAGTGCGCCGCGACGGGAACCTCCGTAGCGTCGGGAATATGGCCGAAACCCCCTCCGCCGGCACCGTCGACCGCGCTGCGGGCTTGATGCTCACGCAAGGCGGCCGACGGTGGCACCGTCCGCTCGTCGCCCTCGGCATCGCAGGCGGCGCGGTCGCACTGTTCTCGCTCGCCGCCATACCCTTCGACGACCGCACGCTCCTCGGCGACAGCGTCTGGCTGAAGCCGTTCAAGTTCGGATTCGCGTTCTTCGCGTACGCGCTGAGCCTCGCATGGCTCCTGGCGCACATGACGCGCCGGCGCCGCACCGGCTGGGCCATCGGCACCGTCTTCGCCGTCGTGGGCCTCGTCGACTTCACCGTGGTCGTCGCCGCGGCCGCGGCGGGCACCTACAGCCACTTCAACACCGCCGACACACCGCTGAACCAGGCCGTCCAGTTCGCGTTCGACTTCGTGCCCCTCCTGTTCCTCACGACCGCCGCGATCGGGGTCCTGACCCTGTTCCAACGCATCGGCGACCGCGCCGTGACCGCCGTGATCCGCTGGGGCCTGGCGCTGTCGAGCCTCGGCATGGCGGCGGCGTTCTTCATCCTGTCCGTCGCCGAGCAGAGCGACCGGGTCCGTTCGGACGCCGACGGCGACGCGATCCCGCTCAGCGGCGGCCACGGCGTGGGCGATCCCGACGGCAACGGCATGCTCCTCACCGGCTGGTCCACCACCGGCGGCGACCTCCGCGTCTCCCACTTCATCGGCCTGCACGGCATGCAGGTCCTCATCGGCCTCGCCGTGCTCTTGAGCCTCCTCGCCCTCCGCCGCGCCTGGCTCCGCGACGACCGGGTCCGGGCCGCGATCATCCGATGGGCCGCACTCGGCTACCTCGGGATCTTCGCGACCACGGTCTGGCAGGCGGTCCGCGGCCAAGCCTTCACCGCCCCGGACAACGCCACCCTCATCGCCTTCGCCGCTTCCGTTCTCGTCGCGGTCGCAGGCATCACGGCCACGGTCCACCGAGCCAGAGCGACCACCGACTGAGTCGGGTGCACAGAGACAGGGCGGGTCCGCCTAGCAGGTCAGCCGACGACCTCATGGCCGCGGCAGCGCGTTCCACTGCACTCCCAGCACCAATGCCTGCCGCAGTCGACGCAGACCGAGAGGTTCTCGAGCTTGGAGGTCTGGCCGCATTCGCAGTAGTCGCGCCGGCCCAGCATCCGGACCCATCCGGCTTGGCCGCCGATCGCAGCTAGCGACGCGGCGACGAGGTCGCGAATCTCCGGAGCGTCCGCGAACGGGGAACGCTCCTGACCGGGCTGCTTCCACCGTTCGAACGTGGCCGGGTCGCGGTGCTTGCCATGCCAGCAGTACAGCAGGAAGAACGCATAGCCGTCGACGACCTGCCCCGGTGCGTCGCGCCAGTGGTCGACGAGCAGCTGCAGACGGTCCGGGAACCGCTTCGCGAAGTCGAGGACGATCGTGTTCGGGTGCTCGTGCTGCGGCTCGTTCGCTGCGTCTTCGAAGCTGTTGCGCGCGTGCATGTTGCCTCTCCGCCTGACGTAGGGGGCTTTCGGCCATCATATGGCCCCTGCGCGACCCCAAGGCCGCCAAGGAATCTGATTGCCGTTGCCCCCGTGGCGAAGCCACGCCGCAATGTAACGCCGACCGGTCAGGCGGCCTCGCGGTAGCGCGACGCGGGTTCGGGGCGGGTGCTCCCGGCAAGGAGCGCGCCCTCGGCGGCGGCGAGGGCGTCGAGTGCGGCGACCTGGTCTTCGAGGCCGGGGACGCAGACGGCCTCGCCCAGGCGGAGGCCCGCAAGGCTGGCCTGGACGACGCCTTCGGCCGACATGGCCGACGGGATCGTCTGCCCGCGACCCCCGTTGAACTCGGTCGCCACAATGCCGGGGCAGACGACCTGGACCCGGACGCCGGTGTCGGCGAGTTCGGCGGCGAGGAGGCGGGAGAAGGCGACGATGCCGGCCTTCGACGCCGCGTAGAGCGTGCGGGCCGGCGGCTTCGGCCGCGACCCTGCCTCGGCCGCTTCAGGACGCCGCAGTTCGAGGCCGGCGCTGAAGGCCAGGAGCGAGGCGACGTTGACGATGGTGCCCGCGCCTGCGGCGAGCATCCCGGGCAGCGCGGCGCGCGCCAGTTCGATCGGCGCGGTGCCGTTGAGGCGCAGCAGGCGGTCGACCTCCGAGGGCTCGACGTCGCCGAGCGGGGCGTAGCCGCCCGCTCCGGCATTGTTGACCAGGAGTCGGACGTCCCCGGCCGCGAGGCGGTCGGCGACGATCGACACGCCGCCGAGAGTGCCGAGGTCGGCCGGGAGCACTTCGACGGCGGCACCGGCGGCGCGCAGCTTCTCGGCGGCTTCGGAGAGCCGGTCGGCCCGTCGGGCGACGAGGACGAGGTCGTGGTCGGCGGCCAGGGCCTGGGCGTAGGCGGCGCCGATGCCTGAAGAGGCGCCCGTGATGAGTGCAAGTGTTCTAGTCATGACTCGACACTACATCAAGCAGTGGATTGATATCAAGCGCTTGATAGCGTGAAACCGCCTGTAGGATGTTGGCATGGGATCAGCAGAGGTGGAACCGAGTGCCGAGGTGCAGGCGCACCCCGTGATCTGGGCGCTGCGGCGCGCCGAGATGGCGCTGCAGTCGGTCAAGGAGCAGCGGCTGCGGCCGCTCGGCATCGCCCCCTCGCACTACGCGCTGCTCATGACCGTGCATGGCGCACCCGGCCTGACCGGAGCCGAGCTGGCCCGGAGGCTGCACGTCACCCCGCAGGCGGTGGCGTCGCTGGTCGCAAAGCTGGCCGAACGCGGCTGGCTCGAACGCCGCTCGCACTCCCGGCATCAGCACGTGCAGGAACTGCACCTCACCGATGAGGGCCGCAAAGCGCTCGAGGATGCCGACGCGGAGATCGCCGCCATGGAGCAGCGCATCACCGAGCGGCTCGGCGCCGAATCCGCCGACCAGCTCGTCGCGCTCCTCGACGCGGTGATGGAGACGGTCCGCGAACCCCAGTCCTGAGGCTGGTCACTGCGCCGCGTTCGCAAGCAGGCGTTGCGCATTGGCGGTCGTGAGCGTGCGCCAGGTCGTTCCCGGCGCCGGCGGCTCGGCGGCGTCGACTGCGGCGATGTGGGCGTCGGCCAGCGCGGGCGGGGTCCAGCAGTAGTCGCTGCCGAAGAGCACGCGGCCGGGGTCGGCGAGTTGGAGGAGGGCCGGGGCTTGGCGCGGGAACGCGGTTCCGGCGAGGTCGTAGTAGAGGGCGCGCAGCTGCTCAAGCGCGCCGGGCGCGGAGCCAGTGCCTTCGGGCAGGAACAGGTGCCTGAACTCCTCGATGCGGTCGGCGAGGACGGGGAGGGCGCCGCCGCAGTGGGGCACGATCACTTTGAGGTTCGGGTGGCGGGCCAGGACGCCGGCCATGAGCATGTCGGTCACAGTTCGGGTGGTGTCGAAGAGGTATTCGATCATGGGCCGGGGCCTGCCGAGGGTGGTCTGCTCCCATCCGGGCGGCGAGGTCGGGTGGAGGAAGACGACGGCGCGGCGGCGGTCGAGTTCGGCGAAGACCGGTTCGAGGCGCGGGTCGCCGAGGTAGACGCCCCGGGCGTTCGTGAGGAGGGCGACGCCGTCGGCGCGGAGTTCGTCGAAGGCGTGGTCGATCTCGGCGAGCGATCCGTCCACATCGGGCAGTGGGAGTGAGGCGAAGCTGCCGAAGCGGCCGGGGTGGTCGTGCACGAGCTGCGCGGTGTAGTCGTTGACGCTTCGCGCGAGGGTCCGCGCCGCGGCGTCATCGCCGAAGTGGACGCCGGGGGACGACATGGAGAGCATCGCGGTGCGGATGCCGTTGCGGTCCATCAGGTCGAGGTGGGTCTGGACGGACCAGGCCGGCCAGTCGCCCACGCCGTCGGGGTGCGCGTGCCCGGCGGCGGTCGCCTCCTGGACGTAGAAGCCGGGCAGGAGGTGGGCGTGGACGTCGATGAGTCCGGTGTCCATGGCGTTGGCGCTCCTCATGGTCTCGGCGTGCATGGTCGGCTCCTATTCGACTTCGCGGGCGGTCAGGCGCACTTCTTCGTCGTCCAGGGAGGCCTGGAGCCGGCGCAGCACGGTGTCGTCGATGCGGCGTTCGTCGCGCAGGCGCACGACGGTGGCCCGCTTGTGGTCGATGAGTGCGAGGCGCAGTGCGGCGTGGTCGCGGCTGCGGCGCACGGCGGGGTCGTCGGCGGTGCCGGCGCCTTCGGCCCGGACGGCGGCGAGGTTCGCTTCGTACTCTTGGCGCGCCCAGTCGACGACTTCGGGGTCGGAGCCGAGGTCGGCGGCGATTTCGGGGAGCGCCGCCATGGCCTCCTCGGTCGCGAGGGTCTCGGCGAGCGAGCGTTCCTCGTCTACGGAGGTGTCGCGGGGGATGCGGGCCCAGCGCACGATCCGCGGCAGGAGGAGGCCCTGGACGACGAGGGTCACGACGATGACCCCGGAGGTCACGAAGACGATGAAGTCGCGGTCGGGGAACGGCGCGCCGGAGTCGAGCAGCACGGGCACCGAGAGCGCGACGGCGAGTGAGACCGCGCCGCGGAATCCGGCGACGCCGCTGACGGTGCGGGTCCGGTTGTCGATCCGCAGGAGGCGCTGCTTCGGGCGGCGGTCGATCAGGCGGATCAGGTAGGCCGAGGCGAACAGGAACGCGAAGCGGACCGCGACCAAGAGGACGCTGATCAGGCCGATCGCGATGAGGGCGGTGCCGAGGTCCGATCGGCTGAGGTGCCGCAGGGCGTATTGGATCTCGACGCCGACCAGCAGGAACAGGATGCCGTTGATGATGAACGTGGCCAGCGGCCAGACGGCCATGGCCTGTCGCCGGTGCTCGGCGCGGATGATGCGCGGGGCGACGTAGGCCATGATCAGGCCGCTCACGACGACCGCGACGACGCCGGAGGCGTGGATGAACTCCGCGAGGAGGTATGCGGTGAACGGGGCGAGGATCATGACGAGGTTGCCCAGGAGCGGGTCGTCGAGGCGGCGGCGCAGGTTCATGTTCACCCAGGCGACGAGGGCCCCGACCGCGGCGCCGCCGCCGTACGCCAGGAGGAACAGGGCGCTGACGTGCGGGACGCTGAAGTGCTCCTCGCCCACGGTGATGCCGACGGCCAGGCCGAAGACGACCAGTGCCGTGCCGTCGTTGATGAGGCTCTCGCCGCGCAGCACGGTGACCTGCCTGCGGGGCAGCGACTTCGCGAAGGCGCCGACCGCGGTCGCGTCGGTGGGCGCGACGGCGGCGCCGAGCACCCAGGCCGGTCCCCACGGGAGGCCGAGCGCGTGGGCGGCGACCGCGACGGTCCCGGCGGTGGCGATCACCAGGAGGGTGCTCATGAGGACGATGCCGCGCAGGTTGTTGCGGATCTCCCGCATCGAGGTCGTCAGGCTCTCCCAGTAGAGCAGGACCGGCAGGAACAGCAGCAGGACCACTTCGGGCGGCAGCTGCATCTGCCGGACCGCGGGGATGAGGCCGACCAGGGCGCCGACGGCGAGGAGGACGAGCGGCGGGGCGATCCCGGACCGCCGCGCCAGGACGTGGCCGACCAGGAGGGCCGCGCCCAGGAGGACGACGAGTTCGAGAGCGTGCATCCCGGTGGCTCCTTAACGAGCGTCGATGGGCTGTGGCGGTGGACGGCGGGGCGGGCTCGGCGGCTGCTGGAACGCGGTGGCCGCCGAGCCCGGTCTCACAGGCCGGTCATCTTCTCGAGCGCTTCGGGGTAGCGCTCGCCTTGGATGCGGACCTGCGATGCGGCGCGCTCGATGCCGTCGAGGTCGGCCGCGGTCAGCTGGACGTCGGCGGCGCCGAGGTTCTCGGCGAGGCGCTCGGGCCGGCGGGTGCCGGGGATCGGGACGATCCGCGGTCCCTGGGCGAGGAGCCAGGCGAGGGCGATCTGGGCGGTGGTCGCGCCCTTCGCGGCGGCGATGCCGGCGATGCGGTCGACGAGCGCCCGGTTGGCTTCGCGCGCTTCGGCCTCGAACCGAGGGATCGAGTTGCGGAGGTCCCCCGCGGTGAACTCGGTGCCGGCGTCGATCGTGCCGGTCAGGAACCCCTTCCCCAAGGGGCTGAACGGCACCAGGCCGATGCCGAGTTCGTCCAGGAGCGGCAGGACCTCGTCCTCGGGGCGCCGCCACCAGAGCGAGTACTCGTTCTGGAGGGCCGCGACGGGCTGGACGGCGTGGGCGCGGCGGATCGTCGCCGCCGATGCCTCGGAGAGCCCGAAGTGCTTGACCTTGCCTTCGGCGATGAGGTCCTTGACCGTGGCGGCGACCTCCTCGATCGGCACGTCGGGGTCGACGCGGTGCTGGTAGTACAGGTCGATCCGGTCGGTGCCCAGGCGGCGCAGGGAGCCTTCGACGGCTTCGCGGATGTGCGCGGGCCCGCTGTTCGTCTTCGACGCGCCTTCGCCGGGCAGGTCGAACCCGAACTTGGTGGCGATGACGACCCGGTCGCGGACCGGGGCGAGCGCCTCGCCGACCAGCTCCTCGTTGACGTACGGGCCGTAGACCTCGGCGGTGTCGAAGAACGTGACGCCCCGGTCGACGGCGGAGCGGATGAGGGCGACGTGGTCGTCGCGGGTGCCGAGCGACGGCCCGTAGCTCTGGCTCATGCCCATGCAGCCGAAGCCGATCGCCGAGACGCGGAGGCCGTCGCCGAGTTCGCGGTGTTCCATCGTGGTGGGTTCCTCTCAGTGGTGGTCGCTTCCGGGCGGGCCCTAGTGCCAGGCGGGCTTGTCGCCTTCGGTGCCGGGCTTGACGACGCCGATGCTCTGGCGCGCCATGAGCGCCGGGTCGGTGAGGAGCCGCACGGCGAGGTCGGCGACGCTCGTGCGGGAGACCTCGGTTCCCAGGACCGGCTCGTCCCTCCCGAGGGTCTCGTAGTCGACCTCGTCCTCGTCGCTCAGCCAGGTCGGGCGCAGGATCGTGTAGTCGAGGCCGGAGGCCTCGATGCGCTCGGCCGAGGGCTTCGCCGCGGCCAGGTACGGGCCGATCATCGACGCGTTCCAGCGGCCGAACTCGCCGGGGACCTCGTCGTGGACGCCGATCATCGAGATGAACACCAGGCGGCGCGCGCCGCTGCGGGCCATGGCCTCGATGAGGCTGTCGGTCTGGGCGTCCAGGTCGGTGCCGCCGACGCCGGAGAAGACCGCGTCGGCCCCTTTAACGGCCGCGGCCAGCGTGGCCGTGTCGTTGACGTCCCCGGCGACGGCGGTGGCGCGGTCGGGGTCGATGCGGCCGAGCCGGTCGGGGTCGCGCAGGTACAGCGTCAGTTCGTGATCGGTGTCGGCGAGCAGTCGTTCGGTGACGAGGCGGGCGATGCGCCCTCCCGCGCCGATGATCGCGATGCGTGCCATCGGGAGTACTCCTCAGTGTCGTGTTTACGGTTGGAGCAGGACTTTGACGGCGCGGCGCTCGTCCATGGCCCGGTAGCCCTCGGCGACCCGGTCGAGCGGCAGGGTCAGGTCGAAGACCTTGCCCGGCGCGATCTCGCGGCGCCAGATCAGGTCGATGAGCTCGGGCAGGAAGCGGCGGACCGGGGCCGGGCCGCCGTGGAGGTGGACGCCGGTGAAGAACAGCTCCTCGCCGGGCAGTTCGACGTCGTGGGAGACGCCGACGTAGCCGATGTGCCCGCCCGCGCGGGTGGCGCGGATGGCCTGCATCATCGACTCCTGCGTGCCGACCGCTTCGATCACCGAGTGGGCGCCGAGGCCGCCGGTGAGCGCCTTGATCTTCGCGACGCCCTCGTCGCCGCGTTCGGTGACGATGTCGGTGGCGCCGAACTCGAGGGCGAGCCGCTGGCGGTCCTCGTGGCGCGACATGGCGATGATCCGCTCGGCGCCCAGCTGCTTCGCGGAGAGGACGCCGAGCAGGCCGACCGCGCCGTCGCCCACGACGGCCACGGTCTTGCCGGGCCCGGCCTGTGCGGCGTCGGCGGCGTACCAGCCGGTGCCGAGTACGTCGGAGGCGGCGAGCAGGTGCGGGATCAGGTCCGCATCGGGCATGCCCGGAGTGGCGACGAGCGTGCCGTCGGCGTTGGGGACGCGCAGCAGCTCGGCCTGGGCGGCGCCCACGAACTCGCGGTGCACGCAGTGCGACTGGTACCCGGCCCGGCAGATCTCGCAGGTGTTGTCCGAGGTCGCGAAGGAGCCGACCACGAACTGGCCGACCTCGACGTTCCGCACGTCGGCGCCGACCTGCTCGACGACGCCCACGTACTCGTGGCCGATCGGGTGCGGCTCCTCGACCGGTTCGACGCCGCGGTAGGCCCACAGGTCCGATCCGCAGATGCAGGTCGCGCTGAGCCGGACGACCGCGTCGGTGGGCGCGGTCATCGCCGCGTCCGGCCGCTCCTCGAGGCGGATGTCGCCCGGGGCGTGAATTACGGTGCCGCGCATGAAGGTCCCCTCTCTCTCGCGCCCGAGGGCGCCGTGACCGCGAACGGTCTCGGACAGGTCGGTCCCGCCCGGTTCATCATCGATCAAAGCGCGCCCGCGCGCCCTGTGGAACGCACTGTTGGGGGGTGTACTGGCAGGGCACCCCTCAGCCCGGTCGAACCGCGTAGCGTCGTCGGTGTGGACCACCGGGACGAAGTGCGCGAGTTCCTGACCTCGCGCCGCGCCAAGATCACGCCCGAGCAGGCGGGCCTGCCCGCGGGCTCGAACCGCCGCGTGCCGGGGCTGCGCCGCGCCGAGGTGGCGGTGCTGGCGAACGTCAGCGTCGAGTACTACGCGCGGCTCGAACGCGGCGGCATCGCCGGCGCCTCCGAAGCGGTCCTCGACGCGCTGGCCCGGGCGCTCGAACTGGACGAGGCCGAACGGGCCTACCTGTTCGACCTCGCCCGGGCCGCCGGGCGCACGCCGCCGGCGCGCCCGCGCCGCCGCGGCACCGGGCGGTGGAGCCCGCGGGAGAGCCTGACCCGGCTGCTCGACGCGATCGACGCCCCGGCGGTCGTCCGCAACGGCCGCCTCGACCTCCTCGCCGCCAACCGGATCGGCCGCGCGTTCTACGCGGACGCCTTCGCGTCGGCCGAGCGGCCCGCAAACCTGGCGCGCTTCTGCTTCCTCGACACCGAGCGGTCCCAACGCTTCTATGTGGACTGGGAGCGGGCGGCCGACATCATCGTGGCCATGCTGCGCGCCGAGGCCGGCCGCGACCCGCACGACAAGGGCCTCCAGGACCTCATCGGCGAGCTGTCCACGAGGTCCGAGGAGTTCCGGATCCGCTGGGGCGCACGCAATGTACGCATTCACGGCAGCGGCCGCAAGCGCGTCCACCACTCGGTGGTCGGTGAGCTCGACCTCGTCTACGAGGAACTCGAGCTCACCGCCGAACCGGGCCTCACGGTCCTGGTCTACACCGCCGAACCGGCCTCGCCCTCGAGCGAGCGCCTCCGACTCCTCGCCAGCTGGGCCGGCGTCGACCAGACCGCGACCGTCGACCAGGAGCACTGACCTTCAGGCGCCTTCCGCGCCCGAACCGACAGGGGGAACCAAGCAATGGCAGCATCGAGCACCGGCTGGACCGGTGGCCAGCAGGCATTCGGCGATTTCGCCCCGGACTCGTCCACTACACCGACCAGGTCCTGTTCGACGAGGTCTGGGAGCGGCCGCAGCTCTCCAAACGCGACCGCAGCCTCGCGACCGTGTCCGCGCTCATCGCCTCGGGCAATGTCGACCAGCTCAACTTCCACCTGCCGTTCGCCCGCGACAACGGCGTCACCGAGCAGGAGCTCGTCGAGGCCATCACCCACCTGGCGTTCTACACCGGCTGGCCCAAGGCGATGTCGGCGATGGCCATCGCCAAGAAGGTCTTCGCGGACACCGCAGAGGACTGACACCGGCGCGCAGGTCGGTGCTGCCCGGGCGCGAACCACATCCGTGTCGTGACCGGCGGGGTCCGCCGGGTGGTGTGCCGTGGAGTGGATCCGACCTGCGTCGCCGCCGGTCGCCGGGGTGCGCCGCCGGCTTCCGGGCAGCCGCTCGACGAAGCGGCGGCAGAGGTTACCGGCTCGTACTCCTGCGGAGTCGGCGCGGTGGATCGCAGACTGTCTCGTGGCAAGCGAACACCGCACTGCAGAGGAGCTTTCATGAGCGAGAACGACTACCGCGCGAAGATGCGCGACCGGTTCACCACGTTCGACGTCGATGGCGACGGGCAGGTGACGGCCGACGACTTCGAGGCGATGGCCCGCCGCGTCATCGACGAGTTCGAGGTCCGGGAGGGCACGCCCCAGGCGTCGGCGATCCGGGAAGGGGCGCGCCGGTTCTTCGTCGGCCTCGCCAAGGCCACCGACTCGGACGAGTCCGGGTCGATCACCGAGAGCGAGTTCATCGCCGGCGCCGAGCGGCGCCTGCGGGACAACCCGGAGGGCTTCGACGCGATCGTGCGGCCCTGGGCCCAGAGCGTCATCGCGATCGCCGACGTGGACGGCGACGGCGAGGTCTCGGTCGAGGAGTGGGGCCGGGCGCTGCGCGCCATGGGCGCCACCGAGGCGGGGATCAAGCGTGACCTGAAGGCGATCGACCGCGACCGCGACGGCCGGGTCTCGCTCGACGAGGTCATCGAGAGCGCGCTCGAGTTCTACACCCGTGAGCGGTCCCGCGACTCCTTCGCGAGCGCGTAAGCGCTTCGCGAAGCGATGGATCCGGTCGCGCTGACGCGCTGCCGCGACGGCATCGGGCAGTCCCTCGCCTCCTGGGCGAGGGACTACCTGTGCCGCCCGCACGCCGACCTCGGCAGGCCGGGCCCGGTCTGCCCGTATATGCCGCGCGCGATGCGGCTGGAGAGCGTCTACCTGGCGCTCGTCACAGGGCCGGACGCCACCGCGCCCCGGCTCGCGGCCCGCATGCACCGGTACCGGCGCTGGATGGCCGCCGGCCCTCCGGACCCGGATCGCGCGCTGCTCGTGGCCCTGCCCGGACTGGCCGCGGGCGACTACGAGCCGGTCATCGAGGCGACCCAGCGGCGTCTGAAGAGCGACTTCGTCGATGAGGGCCTCATGATCGGCGAGTTCCATCCCGGGCCGCCCGCGGCCCCGGGCATCCGCAATCCCGACTTCCGGCCGCTGTACGCGCCGGTCCCGCTGCTGGCCGTCCGGCGCATGGTCGCCGCCGACCGCCCGTTCCTCGAAGACGACCCGGGCCACCGCGCCGCCTACCGCACCCGCTTCCCTGAGAGCAGACGCCGTTGCACCACATGAGCCCTGACGAGTTCCGCCGCCACGGCCGCGCCGTCGTCGACTGGATCGCCGACTACTGGGAAGGTCTCCAGCACCTGCCGGTCACCCCCGGGCGGGAACCGGGCGCGACCGCCGCCCTCCTGCCCGACACCGCGCCCGAGACGGGCGAGCCGTTCGACGACCTCCTGGCCGACATGGACCGCGTCGTCGTCCCCGGGACCGTCCACTGGCAGCACCCCGGCTTCCTCGGCTACTTCCCCATGACCACCTCGGGCCCCGCCGTCCTGGCCGAACTCCTCGCCGCGGGCCTGAACACCCAGGGGATGCTGTGGTCGACCTCCCCCGCGGCGGCCGAGATCGAGGCGCGCGTGAGCGACTGGCTCGCCGAACTCATGGACCTGCCCGAGTCCTTCCGCGGCAACGGCGTCATCCAGGACACCGCCTCCACCGGCGTGCTGCTCGCCCTCATCGCCGCCCGCACGCGGGCCGAACGCGATGGCGCGGGGCCGTACGTCGTCTACACCTCCGAGGACGGCAACGCCTGCATCACCAAGGCGGCCCGCGTCCTCGGGATCCCCGATGCGCACCTGCGCCGCGTCCCGGTCGCCGCCTGGACCCGCGCCATGGACCCCGCCGACCTCGCCGCGCGCATCGGCGCCGACCGCGCCGCCGGGCTGACCCCGCTGGCCGTCGTCGCCACCGTCGGCACGACCGCCACCACCGCCGTCGACCCGCTCGACGCGATCGGCGTGATCTGCCGGGAGCAGGGCGTCTGGTTGCATGTGGACGCCGCCTACGCCGGGGTCGCGGCCATCTGCCCGGAGATGCGGTGGATCCACCGCGGCCTCGACCAGGCCGACTCCTACAGCACGAATCCGCACAAGTGGCTGCTCACCGGCCTCGAATGCAGCCTCACCTACTTCGCCGACCCCGCGCCGCTCCACCAGGCCATGCGCGTCACGGCCGCGTACCTTCACGACCGCGGCGAGGCCCGCATCGACTACCAGGACTGGCAGATCCCGCTCGGGAAGCGCTTCCGCGCGCTCAAACTCTGGTTCGTCCTGCGGGCCTATGGCAGAGAGGGACTGCAACGGCATCTGCGCGAAGGGATCGCCTGCGCCGAGGAGCTCGCCTCCTGGATCGAGGCCGACGAACGCTTCGAACTGGCCGCGCCCCACCCGTTCGGCCTGGTCTGCTTCCGCCATCGGGCAGGAGACGGAGCCGGACGCGAGCTTCTCGCCCGCGTCAACGCCGACCGCCGCCTCTTCCTGACCAGTACCGAAAGCGACGGCCGCTTCCTGCTCCGCATCGCCGCCGGCGGCACCGCCACCACCAGCGAAAGCCTCAAGGCCGCATGGCAGCGCATCAGCCAGACCGCGGACCAGGTCACGACCGCTGCCGACCCGGTCTGAGCGGAGTCAGACCTTGCGGTACTTGACCTGGAAGAAGCAGTAGACGCCGAAGCATGCGATGCCGAGGGCGACCAGCCCGAGAAGCCATGGGCCCCAGGGTGTCCCGGCCAGCGTCTTGAGTGCGGCGTCGAGGCCGCCGGCCTGCTTCGGGTCGTAGTTGACCGCCGCGGAGACGATCAGCGCGCCGGCGATGCCGTACGCGACGCCCTTGGTCGTGTACCCCGCCATGCCCAGCCGCAGCATGGTCCGGCGCACCGACGGGTTCATCTGCCCGGTGTTCAGGTGCTTCTGGAACTTCTTCTTCAGCCCGTAGACCACCAGGCCGATGCCGATACCGGCCACGACGACACCGGCCAGGCCGACCAGGAAGCGGCCGCCACCGGAGTCCATCATGGACGCGGCCGACGACTGCTGGCTCTGCGACTGCGACGCGTTCGCGCCGCTGACCACCTTGTAACCGAGGTAGGCGAAGTAGAGGTAGAGGACCGCGCGGCAGCCGGAGACGACGCGCTCGGCGATCGCTTCGCGCGAGCCGCACTCCCCGATCACCGCCTCGAAGGCCTGCCAGACGGCCATCGCGACCAGGCCGATGCTGATGGCGATGACCAGGAACTCGCCGGCCGGCTGCTGGGCGAGGGCCGTCAGCGCGCCGGACTGGTCGGTCTCACCGGACGAGCCGCCGAAGGCGACCTGCAGTGCCAGCCAGGCGAACAGGAGGTGGATGACGCCGTATCCGATGAAGCCGCCGCGGGCGAGGAGTTCCAGCGGTCTGCTGTTGGCCGCGCGCGAGGCGGTGCTGCGTACATTGAGGGTGGAGGACATGCCATTGGAGTTACCGATGGCGGCAATGCTCAAACGCGTTCCAGGTGGCAACGCCGCTGCGCATGCGACGACGCGGTGTCGAGGATGGACGCTCAGGAGTCGGCCCGTTGGCGGTAGGCGAGCGGGCTGTCACCGTAGTGGCGCTTGAAAGCGGTGCTGAAGGTGAACTGGCTGCGGTAGCCGACCTCGGCGGCGACGCGGAACACCGGCGCGTCGTCCCGGCGCAGCCGGTCGGCGGCGAGCGCCAGCCGCCACGAGGTCAGGTAGGACATCGGCGGTTCGCCGACCGCGGCGGTGAACCGCCGCGCGAACCCGGCCCGCGACAGGCCGACCCGCCGGGCCAGGGAGGCAACGGTCCAGGGCCGGGCGGTCTCGTCGTGCATGAGGTCCAGCGCCGAGGCGACGACCGGGTCCGCGCCCGCCCCGAGCCACCCCGCCGCGCGCCGGTCCGGGGATTCGACCCAGTGGCGGATCGCGCTGACCGTGAGGCCGTCCAAGAGCCGGTCCAGCAGGCTGGCCTGGCCGATGCCCTCGCCCTGGATCTCCTCGGCGAGCACCGCGATGAGCCCGGTCCGGTGGTCGTTCTCGCGCAGCAGGATCGTGGGCGGCAGCACGCTCAGCAGCCGCGTCCCCGCCTCGCCCACGCTGGGGTAGGTGCCCACGAGCAGCGTGTCACGGCCCTGCGCCGCGTTGCCCCAGGTGCGGACCCCTTGCCGCATAGGGAGTTCCAGGCTCGCGCCGGTCGGCGTCTCGCATCGGCCGCCGGGGTGGATGACCGCCTGCGGCGGCCGGTCGGGCGCGTCGGCGAACAGGTACGGGTCGGGCCTGGCGATCAGCAGCAGGTCGCCCGGGAGCAGCCGCACCGGATCGCCCGCATCGGGCGCGTAGCAGGCCGACCCCGACGTCACGGCGACGACCGTGAGCGGCGCCCCGTCCTCGATCCGCACCGACCACGGCGGCGTCATCGTCACCCGCAACAGGAACGCGCCCTGCGCGCGAGGGGCATCGAGCAGAGCGGTGATCGGGTCCATGCGACGATCGTAGACGAATTCGAATGAAACAGCGCCTTCCGACTATGGATGATCTCATCGGGATGGGCTTCGATAGAGCCATGACAGCAACGAACGCCCTCGCCCGCCCGACCCGCCGCCCCCTCCGCACCGGGACGCTCCTCCTCGCCACCATCACGACCGGCCTGACCGCCGGCGTCTATGTGGACTGGTCGAACACGATCATGCCGGGCCTCGGCGACGTCGACGACCGCACGTTCGTGGCGGCCTTCCAAGCGCTCGACGCGGCCATCATGAACCCGCTGTTCCTCGGCCTGGAGTTCACCGGCTCGCTCCTGCTCATCGCGCTGGCCCTGGTCCTCCACATCCGCTCCGGCCAGCGCGCCGCCCTGCTCTGGCTGTCCGTGGCGCTGGCGGCCTACCTCGTGTCGGTCGTGATCACCATGGGCGTGAACGAACCCCTCAACCAGCAGCTGCGGTCCGTCACCGAAGCCGCGAGCGATGCCGATTTCGCAGCGGCGCGGGCACTCTTGGACGAAGCACGTTGGACGGCGTGGAACACCGTGCGGGCCCTGGCGGCACTGACGGCCTTCGGCAGCCTCGCCTGGTCGCTCGTCATCCACCAGCGCCGATGACGCCGAAGGGGACTTCGCAGTCGCCGGGCCGGAAGCCTTTGCCGCGTACGGGTTCCGGCCCGGCCCGCGGGCGTCCCTTTCGGCGATGCGGCACCTTTCGGGGAGTCACGGACCGACCCCCCGAAGTTACCGTGGAGTAGTCATCACCCCTCGTGAAAGGCACTCCCATGGCATCGCTCGAATCGGACGGCATCGCCGTCGAAGGCACCCCACCGACAGAGGCCAGGCCCGCGGGCCGCCTCAACTGGCTCCGCGCCGTCGTCGCGCTCCAACTGGCCATGCTCCTCACCGGGACATGGTGGGTCTTCGACGCGGTCTACGACTTGGAAGGATACGGCGGGGACCACTGGTTCACCGCCGAGCAGTTCGCGTTCAACCAGTCCGTCATCTGGATCGTGGTGCCGCAGGTCGCGGTGCTCGCGGTCGCAGTCGTGCAGGTCGGCAGGTCCCGCTGGGGCCTCACGCTCCTGGGCCTCAACGCGGCGGCCGCGGTCTTCCAGGCGGTGATGCTCGGCGCCTTCTTCACGCTCGCGACACCGCTGCTCGTCGTAGCCGCCTCCCAGTGGGTGTTGCTGGCGCACAAGGAGACCCGTGAGCGCGTCCGCAACGGCTCCGACCCGCGGCGCCCCCTGCTGCCCGAAGCCGTCGTCCTCCCGGCCGCGGCAGCGGTGGCCGTCGCCCTCCTCGTCTGGAACCACCAGGTCAACGGCGTCGACCAGTGGCACCCGCCGCGCCCCTTCGACGCCGACGAGGCCCCGGCGGTCCTCGAAGGGGTGGCCGTCATGCCGGTGGACGTGCTCGAGAACGTCGAGGGATTCCCCGCCCCCACCGGCCAGGAGCTGATCGAGTCGCCGTGCGACGAGGCCCCCGGCTGGACCGAGTTCACGCTCGCCTACACGTACGAGGAACCCAATGCCGCCGCCGACCCACTCACCCAGGACGCGGTCGACGCGATGCGCGAACGCCTGAACGCCGAGGGCTGGGACGTCGTCTGGGACCAGGAGTTCGAGGCGAGCGAGCCGCCCCCGGCCGGGTACGTCATCCGCGGCGAGCGCGAGGACGGCGTGGCCATCGAGTTCCAGGTCTCCGACCACACCACCGCGCTGTGGATCAAGTCCGACTGCGTGCGCGATTCAGCGTAAGACGGACGGTGCATCAGCTTTCGGCGCCGCCGGAACGGTGCTCACGGTGCGCAAGGCCGGGCGAACGCCGATGGCTCGGCCCGGACGAGCGCGGGCCTTGGCGGACCAGGTCGGGATCTGTCCTCGTTGCGGGGCACAATCGCACCATGCACGACTCGACCGGCCGCGCGCTCGCGCTGCTCAATCTGCTGCAGTCGCATCGCCATTGGCCCGCTCCCGAGCTCGCCGAGCGCCTCGGCGTCACCGTCCGGACTGTGCGCCGGGACGTAGGGCGGCTGCGCGGGCTGGGATATCGGATCGGGTCCACGGCAGGGGTGCACGGCGGCTACCGCCTCGAGGCGGGTGCGTCCCTGCCGCCGCTGCTGCTCTCCGACGAGGAAGCGGTCACCATCGCGATCGGCCTGCGCCTGGTCGCCGCCGGGCGACTTCACCGCGGCGCCGAGTTCGCGCTGTCGGTGCTCGCCAAGCTCGAGCAGGTGCTTCCGGCGAGGCTGCGCCGTCGCGTGGGCGCCCTGACACCGGCGCTGCACGGCGTGCCCGGGGACGGCGGGGTCTCCTCAGCGGTGCTCACCGATCTGGCGCTGGCATGCCGCGACCGCGAGCGCGTTCGCCTCGCCTACCAGCCCGCAGGCGGCGCGCGACAGGAGCGGCGCGTCGAGCCTCATTCGCTCGTTCCGGTCGGCGGGGACTGGTACCTGGGGTGCTGGGACCTCGCACGCGGCGACTGGCGGACGTTCCGGGTCGACCGCCTGGCCGCCGTCGAGCCCCTGCGGGTGGGGTTCGCGCCGCGCACGCTGCCGCCCGAGCGGGTGGACGAGCTCATCGCGGTCGTGCGGACCTGGGGGCCGCGAACACTGGACGCGGTGGCGGTGGTGGACATGCCGGTCGAGCGGTTCACCGCCGCCTTGGGCGGGTGGGCGCGGGGCGCGACGGCCGACGGACCGGAGCGGACCCGTTGGCCGGTGGGCGGATCGAGCGCCCGCGACATCGCCTACGGCCTCTCGTGGCTGCCGGAGGGGACGCCCTACCGAGTCGAGCTCGCCGACGCGGATCGGGAGGCGCTGCGGGAGTCGTTGCAGCGCATGCTCGCGGCGCTGGACCGGTGACGCCGGCCGCCGGTCCAGCGCCGCTGTCTCAGCTCGCGGTCCGCGGGTCGGTGAGCGCGTTCATCGACTCGTGCAGGGTGGCGTTGATGTACTCGAGTTCCGGTGTGGTGAAACTGCTCCAGTCCTCCGCGGGCGCGGCGTCGTCGGCCGGCCACTCCCCCACCGCGTCGCTCGACCAGTCCTGGGCGGCTTCCGGGCGGTGCCGGTAGACCCACCACAGGTTCGCCGCGGGGTCCTGGAACCGGGCGAGGGTGTCGCCGAAGAAGTCGGTGGGGCGGGTGAGGACGCGGCCGCCGCGCTGCTCGGCGCGGGCGAGCACCGCGTCGACATCGTCCACGTAGATGCGGGTGAGCGCGGGCGTGAACGGCCAGTCGGGCTTGCGGTCGGCGACGGTGAGCAGTGAATCGCCGATGCGCAGCTCGGCGTGCAGGAGGAGGCCGTCGGTGTCGAGTGTGCGGGCTTCGGCGACCTCCTCGGCCTCGAACACCTCGATGAGGAAGCCGATGAGGTCGACGGCGCCGTCGGCGATGATGAACGGGTTCACGGTGTTCGACCCGGCCGGGACGGGAGGCATTGCGGTCATCGCTGGTCCTTTCGCGTACTGGTTGACGAGGCCATGGTCGCCGTGAACCAGGTCTGATCCTGTCCGCGTTCGGGAAGAAGCGGCCGACGAGTTCGAGACGCTCGCAACGAAGCTCACAGGCTGCGTCGGAACCTCCCTGGGCGGCCTCGTCGGCTGACCCGGCGCCCCAGTCCCTCGAACCACTAGCCCGACCCCGGGTGGTCAGCAGCGGGTGCGTTCGGCGAGCCAGCCGGACATGGCGCGGACGCCGATGCCGATGGCGGACTCGTCGGGTTCGAAGGTGCCGAAGTGAGGGAAGGACGTGGCGATGTCGGCGTCAGGGGCGCGGACGCCGAGATACGTGTAGGTGCCGGGGATCTGCTGGAGGAACAGCGCGAAGTCCTCGCCGTTGAAGGGCACTGAAGCGTGGAGCACCACCGCCGAGTCGGGGCCCATCGCCCGGCGCAGATGGCGCTTGAGTTCGTGGGCCTCCGTTTCAGGGCCGATCATGGCGGGGAAGGGGTCGGTCGGGAAGTCGACGACCGCTTCGCCATGGGCGGCCGCGAGTGCCGCGATATCCTCGCGGATCTCGATATAGCGCTCCTCGGGCCAGCAGCGGTAGGCCAGGCCCACTTCGGCGCCGTCCGCGGTCTCGCTTTCGACCCAGGCTTGCGCGGTGATGAACCGCGCCAGGGGACCGTCTTCGGTCTGCAGCGCCTCGGTCAGCGCCTCCAGGTCCTCTGAACCGGCCGGCAGCGGCACCGTGCTGAGCCCCTTGACGTCACCGGCCAACCGGGCCGCGCGCTCGCTCGCGCCCGGGCCGGTGAGGACGATGGTGCCGCGGTCTTGACCGGGCAGTCCGACGCCGGGGTTGATGCCGAAGGTGCCGACCGGCATCGCGGCGCAGTGGAGGGCGTGGATCTCCTCAGGACCGGTGTTCAGAACGCCGTCGGCGAGCATCGCGCGGGCGCCGGTCAAGTTCTCCTCGGCGGGCTGGAAGACGAAGACGACGGTACCGCTCAGCCGGTGGCGCAGTCGCGCGAGGATTTGCGCGACGCCGACGCCGATGGCCGTGTGCAGGTCGTGCCCGCACAGGTGGGCAGTGTCGACCCCGCCGCCGATCTGGTCCTGCGCCGGCACGGCGTCCATGTCGGCGCGGTAGGCCACCGTGCGGCCCGGGAGTCGTCCTTTGAGGATGCCGATGACGCCGTTGCCGCCCACACCGGTGGTGACGGTCAGCCCGGCCGCGGTCAGGATCTCGGCCACGCGCGCACCGGTGCGGGTCTCTTCGCCCGCCGCTTCGGGATGGGCGTGGAGGTCGCGGCGGAGTGCGACGAGGTCGGCTTCGAAGCGGGCCGCGGTCGTGTCGATCAGGCGCTGGAGCAGAACCGAACCGGTGGCGTCGGCGGCCGCGGCCTGGGCCGGGTCGGAGGCGGCTACAGCTGCGGCAGTCGCCGCGCCGATCACGGCTCGCCGAGTCAGGGCGGTGTCTTTCAAGCGGGACATGGGTTTCCTCCACTGTCAGCGGCAGTAGCCGCGGGGTGTCGACAGTGTTGATTCTGCTGAGGACGGAGGCGCGGCGCAGTCATGCACGCCCCCGCATCCGCAGGGACGCTGCCCCCCGGTCCCGAGGGACTCCAACCCCCAGGTCTACGTATCGCGGCCCCGACGGGCGCCGCCCGATCGAGCGGCGCCCGCGCGGGCTCAAGCGGTGCGGATGGCGCGGCGGCCCGCCACCGCGGTCACGCCGAGCGTCACTCCGGCTCCGACGAGGATCGCGAGGAGGTACGGCAGCGGGGCCATCGCGGACCACGCGTCGCCGGTCTTCACGATCGCGAACGGGAGGATGCTCAGGAGGGCGCCAGCGCTGCCGGCGACGACGCTGACGGTCGTGGCGGCCGCCGCTTCGCCGATGAGCATCCGCCGGGACTGGCGCCCGGTGGACCCGATCAGTGACATCGACGCGAACTCGGTCTTGCGGCGCGCGATCGAGGCGATGAGGTTGTTGGACAGGGCGATCGCCATGAACGCTGCGATCAGGACCACCACCAGGTAGTTGATCGCGGCCATCACCTGGCCGGTGCTGTCGTCCGCTCCGTACTGGTTCTCGATGCCCTGCATGCCGAGTGTTCCCGCGGCGACACCGACGAACAGCGTCAGGAACGTGACCGTGGGACGGACGCGCTCGGGGGCGGCGGCGAGGTTGAGGGCGGCCAGGTGCCCGGGGGCGGTGCGCCGCAGGCCGGGGAACCGCCGGAAGGCGGCGTCCGCGACGGCGGTGAGCTCGGGCGCGAGCACACAGAGGCCGGCGGCCACGAGGACGCAGCCGGGTCCGGTGAGCGCGGTGGTCAGGATGTCGTCAGGGTCGATCCACAGCACGGTGACCGAGGAGGCGAGCCCCGCGCCGATCACGATCAAGGCGGCGGTACGGCGGGCCCGGCCCGATCTGCGGCGCGCGGCGCCCGGGGCGGGCGAGACGTCGGCGACGGGGCTGCGGGCGGCGATCGTGCGGCTGCCGAGCCAGGCCGCGGCGACACCAGCGGCCAGGACCAGGGCCGCACCGCCCAGCGGGAGGAGCGCGCCCGGGGCGAAGACCGTCCCGTCGGCCGTCAGGCCCGCGCGGTGCAGGAGCGCCAGCAGCATCCGGCCGAGGAGGTACCCGAGGCCGAGGCCCGGGACCGCGGCGATGACCGCGACGGCCGCGGTCTCGGCGGCGACCATGCGCCGCACCTGTGTCGGGGTCGCGCCGACCAGGCGGATGCCCGCGATCTCGCCGGCGCGGCCCTGGAGCGCCACGCCGATCGTGGAGACCATGGCGAACAGGACGATGGCGCAGATCCATCCGCCCATGATGATCGGGAACTGCACCAGGAAGTCGCGGTCGGCCGCGGCGGTGCGGTCGGCGAGGCCGGTCCCGAGCAGGCCCGCCATGGCGGTCACCAGGACGGTGCCCGCCATCGCGACGAGCCCGGTGGCGACCGCGGCGGTGCGGTGATGGGCGAAGGAGCGCAGTGCGAGGGCGATCATCGCTGCCCCGCAGGCAGGTTCGAGGCCCGCTCGGCGGATTCGACGAGGGTGGCCATGCGGCTCGCGACGTCCCGCGCGGTGGGGCGGGCGACGCGGTCGACGATCGAGCCGTCGGCGAGGAACAGCACCTCGTCGGAGAACGAGGCGGCGACGGGGTCGTGGGTGACCATGATGATCGTCTGGCCGTTGTCCGCGAGCGAGCGCATGAGAGTGAGCACTTCGCGGGCGCTGCGGATGTCGAGGGCGCCGGTCGGTTCGTCGGCGAAGACGATCCCGGGGTCGGTGATCAGGGCGCGGGCGATCGCGACGCGCTGCTTCTGGCCGCCGGAGAGCTGATCGGGCCGGTTCCCGGCCCGCTCGCCCAGGCCGACGCGGGCGAGCAGAGCGTTAGTGCGGGCGCGGTCGGGCCGGCGTCCGTCAAGGCGGAGCGTGAGTTCGACGTTCTCCACGGTGGAGAGCGCGGGCAGCAGGTTGAAGGACTGGAACACGAAGCCGATCCGGCGCCGCCGCAGGCGGGCGAGTTCGTCCTGGTCGAGTGCGGCGATCCGGCGGCCGTCGAGTTCGACGGTGCCGGAGGTGGGCGTCTGCAGCCCGGCGGCGCAGTGCAGGAGCGTGGTCTTGCCGGAGCCCGAGGGCCCCATGATCGCGGTGAAGGACGCGGCGGCGATGTCGAGGCCGACCCCGCGGAGCGCGTGGACCGGTCCGCTCTCGCCCGGGTATTCGCAGCGCAGGTCGCGGACGCGGAGCACCGGCGGTGCGGCCGGAATGCGGGTCATGCTTCTCCTCAAGAGGTAAACGATTGTTTTAAACGAACGTTTACATACTAATGTAGGGGGCATGGGCAACAAAGACAAGCTTCTTTCCGCGGCAAGGGAGTGCCTGCTGTCACTCGGGTACACGAACACCACGGTGCGCGAGCTGGTGAAGGCCTCGGGCGCGAACCAGGCGTCGATCAACTACCACTTCGGCTCCAAGGAGCGGCTGCTCACCGGCGCCTTGCAGGAGCTCAACCGCGAGTGGGGCGAGGTCCTGTTCGCCGCGCTCGGGGGCCCGGAGCGGCAGGGCGCCCCGGAAGAGCACGAGGCGCGCTGGGCGCGCATCATCGACTCCATTCAGGAGCATCGCTCGCTCTGGTTCGTGAACTTCGAGGCGGTCTCTGCCGCGCGCCACGACGAGGAGATCAGGACGATGATCGTCGAGGGGCAGCGGCAGTCCAGGGTCTCGCTGGCCCGCGCGTTCGCGGGCCTCGACCCCGATACCGCCGCCTCCGGGACGGTCTTGGCCGTGGGCTCGCACTACTACTCGCTCCTCGTCGGCGTGGCCGCCCAGTGGCTCGCCGACCCCGACAGCGCGCCTAGCGCGGCGCAGGTCGTCGCCGCCGACACGCGCTCGCGCCCGTAAAGGCCGGTCGAGAACCCTCGGCCGTCCAGCGATACGAAGCGGCAAAGCGCAACGGCGGCAGGTAGTCGCGACGCGAGCGGGCCAGGTAGCCTACTTCAGGTACGGCACGAAGGGGAGGTCCGAATGCTCGGAGCAGTCCATATTACTCAGTCCAAAATGGTCTTCGTTGGCCTCGTCGACCAGCTCAGGGGCCGATGACCATGCCCGGCTTCGACGTCGACCCCGAGACGATCCGGAAGTCCGCTGACGAGCTCGATTCGGCCTCGGCCGACGTGCAGTCGCTGCTGGACGAGTTCACCGCGGCGGTCGGGCAGTACGCGGACGCCTTCGGCGGCGACACCATCGGCACTGCGGGCGGCATCGCGCACGAGGCATGCATGGGAGCGGTCACAGCCTGCTTCACCGGTATCGTCGAGGACCTGGGCGGCCTGTCTCAGGCGCTGCGCGACATGGCGGACGACCACCAGGCCGACGAAGACGAGATCGCCGGATCGTTCACCTTGCTGCACAAGGACCTCACACCGTAACCGGCCGACCGGCCGCCATCGACCACCACCCCGCGAGGAGCACCGACCATGGGAATGGACCTGCCAGGAGAACTCATCGGCCTCCTGGGCATGCTCGGCTACGAATGGCCCGAGTCCGATGAGGAATCCCTGTTCAACCTCGCAGGGGAATGGACCGGCATGGCCGACAAGATCACCGAGCGGGTTGAGTCGCTCCAGTCGGCGGCGCGGACGCTCCTGGAGAGCAACTCGGGCGCGCACATCGACGCGTTCCAGCGGGAGTGGGAGGCGGAGGAGTCGTCCCCCGCGGCCTTGGCGGAGTCCGCGGATCCGGCGTACATCCTCAACATCGGACTGATTGCGATGGCCGGCATCGTCCTGGCCCTCAAGGTCCAAGTGATCGTGCAGTTGGTGATCCTGGCGGCCCAGATCGTATGGGCGATCGCGACGGCACCGGTCACGTTCGGCGTCTCGCTCGCGCAGATCCCGATCTTCAAGCAGATCACCGGGTTCATCATCGACCAGCTGATGGGCATGGCCACGAACAGGGTGCTCAATGGGTAGCAGACGAAACAGCGGGGACCGGTCCCCCGAGGGCGGCGCCGGAATTCTCAGCAAGGTCCTCGACGACGGCGCCTTCACCCCGCCGGCGCCCAAGAACCGCGACCGAGCGGGCGGCAGCAGCCGCAATGACGGCGACGGCAGCGACGACAACGATCCGATCCGCATCTACACGGACGACAGCGACGAGCTGAACAAGTATCTGCGTGCGACGGACAAGTCGAAGTACAGCCCGGAAGACCGGGCGAGGCTCGACAAGCAGGCGGACGACATCTCGAAGGCGCTGAGGGACCGCCCAGTGCCCGATGAGCGGACGACCTGGCGCGGACTGCCGGGAGGGGAATGGCTCGACAAGTACAAGAAGGGCGACCTCTACTCCGATCCCGCGTTCATGAGCACCTCCACGAACAAGCGGGTCGCGGAGCGATTCCAGACCATCGCCATGGGGGGCTTCACCGGCGACCACCGGCCCGGCGCCATGTTCAAGGTCGACGGGGCGACCGGACGGGACGTCGGGCGGAATTCAAGCTTCAAGCACCAGGACGAGGTCCTCTTCGACCGAGGCGCGCTCTTCAAGATCACGGACAAGCGCCAGGAAGGCAGCACCACCTTCGTCGACATCACGCAGATCGCCTGAGACCGTTCCGGTTCCCGAGGAACGGCCGCAGCGCGAGAACTAGTCGAGTTCGCGTGCGAAGTGGAAGGCCATAATGGTCAACCGCTCCCGCATGTAGAAGCGGTGGGCGTCGCGCCGGTGCGTTCCGGAGTCCAGATGGATCGCAGTGCAACCGAGCTCACGACCTCGCCGCTCCAGGTACTCCAGCAGGGCGTGGCCGACTCCGGTTGAGCGCGCTTCGGAAGCCGTGACCAGGTCGTCGACGTACAGCATCCGACGCCGGTTGGTGTTCGCCACGGTGCGCCAGCCCGCCACCCCCGCGCAGCGGCCTTCCAAGTACGCCGCAGTGAATCGAAGTCCCTGGCCGTGTCCTTCGTCGTACACGGCAAGGTAGTCATCGGCACTCAGATCCGGACGCAGTTCCCGGAGGACGGGCAGCAGTTCGGTGGTGAGCCGGGCGTCGCCGGGCTCGATGTCGATGATCTCCATCGCAGCATTCTAAAAGACCCGCCGAGCGAACGGCCTTGCACGCGTTTCCGGCGCACGTTCGAGCGCGCCGGGAGATTCACGCCTCGCGCGGCAGGCTCGCGCCATGTGCTTGGACGACCTGCCATCTGCCGTGGTCGAACAGCCAGGTGCGCGTGTAGACCATCTCCGCTTCGAACGGCTCGCCGCCCGCAAGGCCGGCGAGCCTGAGCCGTGCCCGGGTGGCCCCCGTCGGACCGAACTGGCGGGCGGTGCTCTGGATCTGCTCCAGGCTCGTCAACCGAAGTTGTCCGGAGGCGTGCGACTCCAGGTCCTGCGCCTTGCCGAACTCGGCGCCGTCGGGCGCGACGTAGACGACGTCGGGATGCAGCAATGCCTCCAGCGCAACGACATCGCCCGCCAATTGGGCGCGCTGCAGTTCGGCTTCGGCGGCGGCCAGTGAGTTTTCTGCGGGTTCAGCCATCGTTCCCGATCATCTCACGCAACGCCCGGGAGAACGCTGCCGGATCGTTCCCCCGGAGGGCACCCAGGCGTCCGCCGCGTCCAACGAACCGCGGAGCGAGCGGGCCACGAGGGGAAAGCTCTTGGCCCGCCCGTCATCGTATGGAGCGTCAGTCGAGGTAGGCGGCGATCCGCTGGGCGAACTCCTCCGGGCTGATGACCTCGACGCCGAGCGATTCGGCCTTCGCCAGCTTGCTGCCGGCCTTCTCCCCCGCGACGACCAGGTTCGTCTTCGCGGACACGCTCGACGACGACTTGCCGCCCGCACGGGCGATCAGCTCGTTCATCTGCGTCCGGGAGTAGTCCGTGAGCGGTCCGCTCATGCCGCCGGTCACGACGACGGCCATGCCCGCGAGCGGGAGGCCGCCTGCTGCGGCCCGGCCCGGCTCCTCGCCTGCCGCAGCGGGCGGGACCCATCCGGGCTGGGTCATGTTCACTCCGGCGGCCTGCAGCTTCTTGATCACGTCGGACAGTTCAGCGACACCTTCGACGATCACGGCCGCTTTGTCGGCCCCGATGCCGTCGACCGCTTCGAACGCGTCGGCGTCCGCGGCCTGGACGGCCTCCATGCTCCCGAAGTGCGCGGCGATCCGCAGTGAGAGGCTGCGCCCGGTCTTGCGGATGCCGAGGGCGCAGAATACGCGGTTGAGCGGCTGGGCCTTCGCGGTCTCGATTGCGGCCATGAGGTTGTCGGCGCACTTGTCGCCCATGCGGTCCAGCGACATCAGCTGGTCACGGGTCACCGTGAACAGGTCGGCGACATCGCCGACCAGGCCCCGTTCGACCAGTTGGACGACGACGGCTTCACCGAGGCCTTCGATGTCGAGGCAGTCGCGAGCGACGGCGTACTTGAGGCCCGCCACCTGCCCGCACGCGCGGCCCCGAACGCACCGCCAGCGCACTTCGGACTTGTCGATCGCCGCACCGCACCGCGGGCAGTCGTCAGGGAAGACGATCGGCTGCTCGTCGCCGGTCCGCTGGGACACGATCGCGCCCTCGATGCGAGGGATGACCTCTCCGGCGCGGAGGACGTAGACGCGGTCGCCGGGGCGGAGGTCTTTGCGAAGGATGTCGTCGGGGTTGTGCAGCGTCGCATAGGTGATGGTGGTGCCGCCGACTTCGACGGGTTCGAGGATGCCGCGAGGGGCGATGACGCCGGTCCGGCCGACGTTCCATTCCACGTCGAGGAGAACCGTGATCTTCTTGTCCGCGGGGAACTTGTAGGCGGTCGCCCAGTGCGGGGTGCGCGAGCCGGTGCCGGCGTCGGCGCGGTCGGCGGGCGTGTTCGCTTTGATGACCGCGCCGTCGAGTTCGATGTCGAGGTCGGGGCGGATCGCTCCGATGTGGTCGATGCGCGCTCGGACTTCTTCGAGCGTGGCGCATTCGAGCGCGGCGATGCGGGTGCCGATGGTGGTGCCGACACCGAGCCGGTGCAGCCGGGTGATGAGGTCGATGTGGGTGAGGTTCGCGAGCGCGGGGTCGCTGGTGTGCGCGGGGTCGGTGAGGGCGTCGTAGGCGATGAACGTCTGCTGCACCTGGTAGGCGCGGTCCTTGGCGCGCAGCGACCCCGAGGAGGCGTTGCGGCGGTTGGCGAACAGCTGGCCGCCGTGGGCGACGCGCGCTTCGTTCCCGGCCGCGAACTGCGCTTCGGTCATGAGCACTTCGCCGCGGATCTCGACGGTGATCGGTTCGGCGAGTTCGAGGGGCAACCCGGCGACGTGGCCGATCGCGTGTGAGACGTCCTCGCCGGTGGACCCGTCGCCGCGGGTCACGAGCTGCATCAGGCGGCCGTCGCGGTAGCGGGCCGCCAGCGCGACGCCGTCGAGCTTGGGTTCGACGACCCATCCGGCCACGTCCCGGCCGCCGATGCGGCGCTGCAGCGATGCGGCCCAATCGGTCAGCTGCTCGGCCGAGAACACGTTCCCGAGCGACAGCATCCGCACCAGGTGCGGCACATCCCCGGTCGTGACACCGGCGGCGACTTCGCGCGTGGGCGAGTCTGCGGCGATCGCGTCAGGGTTCTCGACCTCCCAAGCGGTGATGCCGCGCAAGAGCCGGTCGTACGCGTCGTCGTCCATACCCGACTCGCCGGAACCGTAGTAGGCCTCCGCTGCGGCCCGGGCTGCGGCGACCGCGGCGAGGTAGTCGGCTTCAGTGTCGATGGTGACGGCAGGTGCCGCGGGGATCGTTGTCATGCACCTATGTTGTCATGCGGGTACGACAGTTTCCTGGGTGCTGACCAGCGTGAACACGCGATCCGCGTCCGATTCTGCGCTACAAGGGACCCGGTCGACCGCTCCGCGTTGGTAGCGTGAGTTTTTGCCCAGGGCATGGAGTCGAGCCCGGCTCCCCCACCCGCACCCCTCCTCTCGAAGAGAAGATCGGACCTCCCCGTGAAGCATCCCATCGCGAGACGCGTGCTCATCGCGTTCGTGGCACCGCTCCTGCTGCTGGCATCGCCCGCGGCCGGCGCCGCCCAGGAAGACGACCACGAGCCCGAAGAGGGCTACCAGACCCCCGCGGAAAGCCTCAGATACGACCTCGGCAAGACCGCCGAAGCGCACGGCTGGACCTTCGAGCAGGCTGAGGCCCAGTACCGGGTGACCGAGGCCATCGGCGACATCGCGGCCGCGATCGCCTCCGAGCGTCCGGAGGTGTTCGTCGGCACCGCCGTGTCCGACGCGCCCGGCGGCACGCCGACGCTCTACATCAAGGGCGGTGCCGACGAGTTCGTCCAGCGCGTGGTCAGGGCGAGCGGCCAGGACGTGATCATCGCCGATCACCAGCCGTTCTCCTACCTGGAGCTCAAGGGCCGCAACGAGCGGCTCACTCGCGAGCTGATCGCACTCGGCTACGAAGACCTCTCCAGCGGCTTCGACATCACCGACGGCACGATAACGGCGCATCTGGCCGCCCAGCCCGGCCTGTCCTCCGACCCCGGTGAGATCCGCGAGCGGCTCGCCGAGGAGTTCCACCGGGACGTGGCGCTGGCGGTCGTCGACGGACTCGGCAACACCACTCAGCACTCCTACGGCGGCATGGCGGGCTACAAGGACGGGACGCCCTGGTGCACCATGGGCTGGACGGTCGAGAGCCCGTTCGGCGCCACGGGCGTGACCACTGCCGGGCACTGCGACGGCGTCGACCAGGCATGGGCGCCCGGTCATGGCCTCATCAACCTGAACTGGCGGAACCAGCACCGCGGGGCCTTCGGCGATGTCGAATGGCACGCCACCCCGGGGCAGGCCGAGTTGGCGGAGTTCTACGTCGATCCCTGGGCCAGACGCGACACCTTGTCGGTGGAGCCGTGGTACGGCTTCACTGTGGGCGAATCGATCTGCGTGTTCGGGCAGTTCACGAAGACCCGCGAATGCGGCGCCGATGTGGACGGACCCTCGTGGTCCTGCACGCTCGACGGCATCCTCACCGAGGACCTGGTTCGGATGGACTCGAAGGTCACCGAGGGAGGCGACTCCGGTGCCGGCTGGTCCTGGATCAACCGGGCCTACGGCTCGCACGTCGGCCTCTGCTACGGGCAGAGCGTCTTCACGAAGGCGGGCAATTTTCAGAACGCGATCGGAGTGAGCGTGATGCGGCAGTAGACCGGGCGTCTCCTCCTCAGCCCCGGCGGTTCGGGGCCGGCGCGGTGAGCAAACTAGTGCCGGGCGCCGACGCCGCGAACGGACCGGGCACGACCGTGTCGCGCGGGAGGCCGGTGATGTCCGAGCTCAGGTCCAGATCAGACCCGTCGGGGTTGGAGTAGCCCATCTCGGCCTGGTAGCTCGTGCCGAGGCGCTCGGTCGTCACCGGGGCGACGGCGTCGATGGCGCCGTTCACCTCGACGCGGACGGTGCCGGCCGCGGCGTCGTGCACCTCGACGCGCACCGGCGACGTGCCGATGACCAGGGGCGCCGGTTCCGCGCGAAACGGCTCGGCGCCCTCCGCGTACAGGTTGCCTTCGACCCACACCGGGAGGCGCGGCCCGGCCAGCGCGCTGCCGTCCTCGTGCGGATACTCCTCCGGGGTCGGGCAGGCGTCGTACTGCGAGGTTCCCACCGGGGTGGGCACGAACGTGGCCTGGCCGGGCACGCCGTCGATGTCGATCGCGCCGTTCCAGAAGCTCGCGAGCGCCGGTTCCGCCTGCGGCCGGGTGCTTTCCCCGTCGCCGACGAAGATGTTGTTGTAGAACCGGTTGTCGCCGCCGAGGATGTTCGAGACGCCGTAGACGGCCGTGGAGTGCGGCAGGTGGTACGGGGTGTACCGCTGGTGCTCGGTGCAGTTCGCGATGCGGCCCGCGAAGTAGTTGTGCACATAGGCGCCGCCGGTGGACATGTCCTTGACCGACCACGGCGAGAGGAACAGGTTCGAGTCCACGAGGTACGGGCCGTGGCAGACCTCGACCATGAAGTCCTCGGCGGTGGAGGCGTAGAAGACGTTGCGCCGCACCAGGGTGCCTTGCGCCTGCCAGTCGAGCCACAGGGCCCGATGCGTGTGGTGGATGGTGTTGCCGCTGATCACGGTGTCGATGGCGGCGTGCAGTTTGATGCCGGCCACCTCGGCGCCGTGCCATTGCCGCTTCACGTGGATGCGGGCGATGTGGTTGTCGACGATGTGCGAGAACGCCGCGCCGAGATGGCCGACGATGCCCGCCTGCTCGCAGTCCTGGATCGTGTTGCGGCGCACCGTGTGGGAGCCGACGTGTGCCCGGTCCCACGGGTGCGGCTCGCCGGCGTCGGGTCCGCGCAGGGCGAGCGCCCGCTGGATGACCTCGCGTTCGCGCTGGGTGCCGCCCTTGTCACCCTTCGATCCCGCGGTCCACTCGTTCTGGCCCGTGCCGGCCTCCTTGCCCAGGGAGACGCCGACGTTCTTCGAGTCGGTGATCGTGTTGTCCTCGATCACCCAGCCCTTGGACCAGTGCGGGCCGATCAGGCCCTCCTGCAGCGCGGTGGGCGGTGCCCACTGCGTGGCGGCCTTGGTCAGGGTGAAGCCGCGCACCGTGATGTGGTCGATGCCCGTCGCCTCGGGCCAGAAGACGAACTTGCGGGCGTTGATCTCGATCTCGTGGTCGGCCGGGTCGGCGCCCCCGAAGTTCGCCCAGATCGTGGTGGCGTCGTCGCCCACCTCGCAGAACCAGGTCAGCAGCGAGCCGGCCTGGTCGAACGACTCCTCGGTGGCCGCGGGGTGTTCGACGCCGTCCAGGGTCAGCGATTCGTACATCGACTTGCCGTCGAGGTACACCTCGCCGGTGTGCCAGGTGTTGACCCGGTCGAAGAACCAGTCGCCGCCGATGCGCTCCGCGTACGGGTTGCGCTCCCCGAACAGGGTGTTCGGCACCGTCGCGGTCCAGACCCCCGCGGCGCCGGGGTGGGGACGCCAGTCGGCGACGGCCTCGGCGCCGGAGATCGTGACCGGCTCATAGGAACCGTCCGCGCCCTGCGCGGCCTGGTAGGTGATCGGCGCGGCGGCCGTGCCGCCGCGGGGCGGGTTCACCCACTCCCGGTATACGCCCTCATGCACGACGACCGTGTCGCCTGGTTGCGCCAGCGCCGCGGCCGCACCGATGCTGAGCAGAGGATCCTCAACGGTTCCGACGGCGGTATCGGACCCGGACTTCGCGACATGCAGCTCCACGCGCACACCTTAACCCGAGTCCTTTACCGATCCACAACCGAGCACGGTCGTAAGACGCCTCTCGACCCGGACCTCCGTCGATCGGTCCAAGGCGCGCGATCACGGTCTGGCGCACCGGTCCAGCCGTGAAGAATTCCTTCATGGATTGCTTGACTTGTGGAGATTCCTGTCAGATCCTGGAGGGAGTCCGGTCGTCTCAGGCCGTATTCCCAAGCGTCACAATCGCTTCAATTCGAGTCCATGCCACCGGACATCGTTCGACCCCATGATGAGAAACGCCCGACCTCCTTTCCCACCCCCTGCAACAAGGAGCAGTCATGAGTTGGATCAGATCGAAGCGGCGCGCCCTGCTCGCGCTGTTCGCGGCGGCGGTGATGGGCGTTGCGGCGGCCGTCGCCGGAGCTGTGCCCGCGCAGGCCGCAACGGCCCGCAACGGCGTGTGCGAGTCCGGAGAGTTCTGCCTCTACTACAACAGCGACACCTCCGGCTCGGTGAGCGACTTCGCCGGGTCCGTCAGCGACTACGGCTCGGGCACCGGCTGCTACAAGTTCGTCAGCGCGGGCGCCGGCCAGGGCCAGTGCGTCAAGAACAACGCCGCCTCGGCCTGGAACCGGACCAGCCGGTACGTCACGGTGTTCTACAACAGCGGCTACAGCGGCCCGATCGACAACTTCAGCCCGGGGTCGGAGGCCAACCTCCGCGCCTATCTGAAGAACGAGAACGCCGCCCACCTCATCGGCGTCAGCGGCGCCGCCGCCGACAACCTCGAGTACGCCGTCTACCACTCGTCGTCGGCGAACATCACCGCGTACTTCGACGGCTACACCACCACCTCGGGCCGCCACGAAGGCGTCGACATCGCGCACACCGTCGGCGCCTCGGTGTACGCGCCGGTCTCCGGCACCGTGGTCCGCATGACCGAGGGCTCCCGGGGCTCCGGCGGCCTGTCGACGCTCGCCGTCTACAACTCGAGCCTCAACAAGACCGTCGTCTACCTGCACCTGGACCCGACGGTCGGCGTCGGCGCGACCATCTCCGTGGGCGAGAGGATCGGCGTCGAGGACTGGCGCGGCGTCAGCTCGTCCGGCGGCGCCCACACGCACGTCGAGATGCGCAACGGCCGTCAGACCGCCGCGGCCCCGAGCGTCGGCGACCCCACGCTGAGCAACCCGAACCCGACGAGCTTCTGGACCGCCAGGGGCTACAACATCTGCTGCCAGTTCGGCTAAATCCGCTCTGACGCGCAGAGAAGCCGCGGAGGACCACCCTCCGCGGCTTCTCTGCGCTCACGGTCGCCAGGCACCTGCCGGACCGGCTAGTCGACGATGAGGCCGCCGTTCAGGTCGGCCACCGTCCCCGTGATAGCAGCGGAACGGTCGGAGGCCGGGAACGTGGCCGCTTCGGCGAATGCTTCCAGGGTCGAAGCTCCTTTGAACTCGGGTGCGGTCACGGCAGTTCGGTCAGTCCGGTCGCGGTGAGCATGTAGCCGGCGGCCAGGTCCGCCGGGTCGGTGCGGACGAGGCCCACCAGCGCCGATCCCGCCTGCTCCGGTGTCAGCGGGTCGCCGAGGCGCTTCAGGAAGGCGTCCTCGGTCTCGCCGTTCCGGGCGGCGTACGCGCGGATGCCGCGCCTGCCCACATCGCCGAACGGCGTGATCTTGGGCAGTACGGCGGTCACGGTGAGGCCGAGACCGGCCCGGTCCGACTCGTCCTGGGCGTACCCGGCGATGAACCGCTGGGCCGCCTTGGCCCCGGCGTAGCCGCCGCTGGCAGGCGACCCGCCGATGGCCGCGCCGCTGCTGACCACCACGATCCGGCCGGCGGGCGGCAGCGGCTGCAAGAGCGCCTCGCGCAGCCACGTGAACGCGATCTTGACGTCGGCGTTCCAGTTGGCGGAGAACGTCTCCCAGGTCTGGTGCTGGAGCGGGCGCATCACCGGATTGGCACCCGCGACCAGGACGAGGACCTCGGGTTCGTACCGGTCCAGCAGCCGCCACGCGACCTCCGGATCGGCCGCGTCGGCCGTCTCGGCCCGGATCTGGCCGCTCGCGGCGGCCAGATCGTCGAGGTCCCTGCCGGTCCGGGCCACCGCGACCACCGAGGCCTTCGCGTCGGCGAACGCGAGCGCGATCCCGCGCCCGAGGCCCCGGCCGCCGCCCACGACGAGCACGGTCGTTCCATTGAGGTCAGTCACGGTCGCCGTCCGCCAGGTAGGTCGCCATGTGGCGTTCGAGCGCCTTGGTCGGCCCGCCGTCCCAGCCCGCGGTCGCGGACGCCGACAACGGGTCCGGGAAGAGTTCCTCCTCGCCCTTCTCCACGCCGTCGAAGACCCGGCGCGCGACCGCCTCCGGCGCGGCCTTCGGGATGTCGAAGCCGCGGGTCATGTCGGTGTCCGTGGGGCCGAGCAGCACGGCGTGCACGCCGATGCCGTCGCCTGCCGTGAGCATCCGCAGCGACTGGGTCATCGAGAACGCCGCCGCCTTCGACATCGAGTACGTCGGCTGGAGCGGCATCGCCGCCACCCCCGACAGCGAGAGGATGTTGACGATCCGGCCGCGGGAACTTCGGAGCGCCGGCAGGAACGCCTGCGTCACCGCAAAGGGGCCGAAGCAGTTGACGGCGAAGTGCCGTTCGAGCGCGTCCCTGTCGTCGAGCGCGTCCGGGAGCGCGATCCCGGCATTGTTGACGAGGACGTCGAGTGCGCCGATCTCCTCGGCGGCCGCCCGGATATCGTCGGGGTCGGTCACGTCGAGCCGGATCGGCGCGACCCGCCCGTCCGGGTGGGCCAGCGGGCCGCGGGTCCCCGCGTACACGCGCTTCGCGCCCCGGTCCAGGGCCTCGGCGACCAGCGCCTTCCCCACACCGCGATTGGCTCCTGTGATGAGAACGGTCTTGTCCGCGAATGTCATGGTTCCTCCGAGAATCGGTACGCGGTCCGAAGGACCGGTTGTCGCCTTGAGTGGCTTCGAAGGGGTAGGCACCGCGGACGCGCCGGATTGGTCGGTCCCGAAGCGACCATTTCGCGGCCCGGCCGGTGTCAGCACATGAATGAGGACCTTCAATCCGGAGCGGAGTGACGAGATGACTGCGACCGAACTGCTCACCGAGGCGCGAGCGGGCGACGGCGAGGCGTTCAGGCGCTTGACCGAGCCGTACCGGCGCGAACTCCAGGTCCACTGCTACCGAATGCTCGGTTCGGTGCAGGACGCCGAGGACGCACTGCAGGACACGCTCCTCGACGCCTGGCGCGGCCTCGGCGGGTTCGCGGGCCGCTCGTCGATCCGGACCTGGCTCTACCGGGTCGCCACCAACCGGTGCCTCAACGCGCTGCGCTCGACGCGCCGCCGTCCGGCGCGGGCTTGGGGCAACCCCGGCGTCCAACCGCCGGAACCGACCCGGATCGGCGAGGTCACCTGGCTCGAGCCCTACCCGGACGCGCCGCTCGAAGGCGCGCTCACCGTCGTGCCGGGCCCCGAGGCCCGCTACGAGCAGACCGAGGCGATCTCGCTCGCGTTCACGACAGCGGTGCAGCTGCTGCCCGCCCGCCAGCGCGCCGTGCTCATCCTGCGCGACGTGCTCGGCTACCGCGCCGACGAGGTGGCCGACATGCTCGACTCGACCACCGAATCCGTCCACAGTGCCCTCAAGCGGGCCCGCGCTGGACTCGAACGGCGGCTGCCGGACGGCCACGAACCGGCCCCCGCGCCCGGCTCGGCCGCCGAGCAGGCCCTCATCGACAAGTTCGTCCGCGCTTACGCCGCAGGCGATGTCGACGGTCTGGTCGCGCTCTTCGCCGAGGACGTCCGCGTCTCCATGCCGCCGATCCCGCTCGAATACGAGGGCCGCGAGGTCGCCGCCGGCTTCTTCGCCGCGATCATGGGCGAGGGCTGGTCGCTCGCCCTCGTTCCCACCCGCGCCAACGGCCAGCCGGCGTTCGCCGCGTACCTCGACCCGGCCCCCGGAAGACCGCGCCTGGCCGCCGGCCTCACCGTCGTCACCCTCGCCGGCGACCGCATCAGCGCCCTCGTCAGGTTCGACAGCGGCGTACTCCCACGATTCGCCCTGCCCCGATCACTCCCCCGCTGACGAGCCGGATTGCGCTCCACGGCTTCCGGGCCGTGGAGCCCTTGCGTTTCACGCTTCGGGGCAGAACAATCGAAACATGGACGATCCGCTTCTGGTTCTGGTGCACAGCCCGCTCACCGGCGCGCAGGCCTGGGGGCCCGCCGCCGAAGCGCTGCGGTCGCTGGGGCACGTGGTCGCGACCCTCGACCTCGGACCGGCCTTCGCCGGTGACGGCCCGTACTTCCCGGCCGCGGCCGCACTCGCCGCCGCGGGCCTGCGCGAGTACGCGATGCACGAGTCGGCCGTCCTCATCGCCCACAGCGGCGCCGGAGCACTGCTCCCGGCCATCGCCGAGGCGGTGCCCCGCACCGCGGCCGCCGTGTTCGTCGACGCCCTGCTGCCCCATCCCGGGCAGTCCTGGTTCGATTCCGCCCCGAAGGAACTGGGCGACCACCTGCGCCAGGTGGCCGCGGGCGGGCGGCTGCCGAAGTGGAGCGACTGGTTCCCGCCCGAGGCGATCGAGGAGCTCCTCCCCGACGTCGACCAGCGCGAGGCGTTCACCGCGGCCCTGCCGCGGATTCCGTTGGCGTACTTCGAGGAGACGGCCCCGCACGCCCCGGCGTGGCCGCCCGGCCCGTGCGCGTACCTGCGCCTGAGCGAGGCCTACCGCGCCCAGGCCGCCGAGGCCGTCGCGAAAGGCTGGCCCGTCACCGAACTCCCCGCCGACCACCTGGCGATCTACACGCAGCCGGAGCAGACCGTCCGCATCCTGAGCGCCCTGCTGCGCGAGCTGGTCTGAGAGCGAGCGTCAGAACGCGTGACCTCGAAGGTGACGGTCACCCGCGCGGCCGCAGGAGGATCCGGGGCAGCTGCATCTAGCGCAGGTCTGACACCAGGCGGAACCGTTGCAGCACTGTCAAGGTCGCGTCATCGACGGTGAACTCCGGATCGTCCAGCGCCTCCCGCATCTCCTCGCTGTGCCAGAACGACTCGTGGTTCGCGCGCCATGCGGCGATGCTGCGGTCGCCTTCGCCCTCATCGATCACGTGCTCGAGGTCGACCGCCGAGAGCGGCACGACCCGCACCTCGGTGGTCTCGATGACCGCGACGGGCCGTTCGTCGGAGTCGACGACGACCGCGCGCTCGCCCACCTTGGGCAGGGCCTCGCCCTCGTGCTCGTAGTCGACCACCAGACCGGTGGTGGAGGTCTTGGCCCCGGTGAGAATCGCCGCCACCAACTGGTCCCGCAGCGGGCCGGGAAACGCGAACTCGGACTTCGGCAACGCAGCGATCTCGGCGGGGGTGGGAACGCTCGTAGACATGCGCCCCACGGTAACCCCGCCGAGCGAACCGCATGGAAGAGGCCCGGCCGGCAGTGCCTCCGGGTCCCGCCTGTGCCGGTCGTCGGTCGAATACTACGACCGTGCCGATTCCGGTGCCAGCGGCTGCATCACCGGACCCCAGTCAGTATCCGGACGGCTACCAGGCGATTTGTAAGGTCGGCCTAATCTGGTTTAGCATCGCCTTACCACCCCTTGCCCCTAGGAGCCCCATGTTCGCGACATTCCTCGTCGGCCTGCGCGAAGGCCTTGAGGCCGCGCTGGTCGTGAGCATCCTCGTGGCGTACCTGGTGAAGTCCGATCAGCGCCGCTACCTGCCGCACGTGTGGATCGGCGCGGCCGCGGCCGTGCTCATCTCCATCGGCGCGGGGGCAGCGCTCAACTACGGCAGCGCCTACCTGTCCCTGGCCGGACAGGAGCGGTTCGAGGCGATCACCTCGCTGCTGGCCGTCGCGTTCGTGACCTGGATGATCTTCTGGATGCGCGTGGCCGCCAGGAAGATCGGCGGCGACCTGCGCGATCGGCTCACCGGTGCGATCGCCATCGGACCGATCGCGGTCACGGCCATCGCCTTCCTCGCCGTCATCCGCGAAGGGCTCGAGACCGCGCTCATCCTCTACGCCATGATCGACTTCGCCGAGAACCCGGCGGCGTCGCTCGGTGCCGCCGGCGGAGGCATCGCCGCGGCCGCCGCCATCGGGGTCGGCCTGTACCACGGTGCCGTGCGCGTCAACCTCACCCGGTTCTTCACGTGGACCGGCGCCCTGCTCATCCTCGTGGCCGCGGGCATGCTCAAGTACGCCGTCCACGACTTCCAAGAGGCCGGCGACCTGCCCGGCCTGAACACGATCGCGTTCGACATCTCGGCCACGCTCACCCCCGGCACCTGGTACGCCGAGCTGCTCACCGGCATGTTCAACCTGACCGCCGCCCCGACCATGCTCGAATGCGCCGCCTGGGCGGCCTACGTCGTGCCCGTGCTCGTCCTGTTCCTGCTGCCCCGCAGGCAGTCCCGCCCCCAGTCGGCGTCCCGGTCCGAACCGGCCCCCGCCGAAATCCAATGAGGAGAACCATGCGCCACCTCGCCCCTGCCGCCGCGGCGGCAGCCGCGCTCGCCCTGCTCGCCGCCTGCTCGGAGAAGCCCGCCGAGTCGGACGACGGCGCGATCGGTGTCCTCGCCACCGACGACGCCTGCGAAGTCGCCGTCAGTGAAGCCGAAGCCGGGACCGTGACGTTCACGATCAAGAACGAGGGCACCAAGGTCAACGAGTTCTACGTGTACGCCGAGGGCAACCGCGTCATGGGCGAGGTCGAGAACATCACGCCGGGCCTGACGCGCGAGCTCATCGTCGAGCTGCCCGCCGACGCTTATGAGACCGCGTGCAAGCCCGGCATGATCGGCGACGGCATCCGCGCCGACTTCACCGTCACCGGTGAGGCCGCCAGCCTCTCCGAGGACCAGGCGCTCCAAGACGCCGTCGACTCCTACAAGCGGTACGTGGAAAGCCAATCGGCGGGCCTGGTCGAGCAGACCGAGCTGTTCGCCGAGGCCGTCCGCGCCGGCGACATCGAAGGCGCCAAGGCCCTGTTCCCCGTCGCCCGCACCTACTGGGAGCGGATCGAGCCGGTCGCCGAGATCTTCGGCGACCTCGACCCGCGCATCGACGCCCGCGAGGACGACTACCCCGAAGGCCCGACGGACCCGGCCTTCACCGGGTTCCACAAACTCGAGTACGACCTGTGGATCACCGGCGACCTCAGCGAGTCGGGACCGATCGCCGACCAGCTCGTCGCCGACGTCAACGAGATCGTCGCGCTCGCCGCGGCCGAGGAGCTGTCCCCGCTCCAGCTCGCCAACGGCGCCAAGGCCCTCCTCGACGAGATCGCCTCGTTCAAGATCACCGGGGAGGAGGACCGCTACTCCCACACCGACCTGTGGGACTTCGCCGCGAACCTCGAAGGCTCAGAAGGCGCCATCGCTTCGATGCGCCCGGTCCTCGATGAGCGCGACCCCGACCTCGTGGCCGCCCTCGACGAGGAGTTCGCGAACGCCTGGGCCGCATTGGAACAGCACCGCGAGGGCGACGGCTGGCGCCTCCACGACGAGCTGACCCCTGAAGAGCTGCAAGAGCTCTCCGACGCCATCAACGCGCTCGGCGAGCAGGTCAGCAAGGTCGCCGCAGTGGTCGCCGAATAGCGGCCCGGGGCGCAGGAGGAGTGATCAGGTGAAGCGACGCAACGCCATCGGGCTCGGCACCGCAGGCATCGCCGCGGCGGGAGCCGGATTCGCCGCAGGCAGATTCTGGCCGGCCACGTCCGAAGCGGCCGCACTGGACCCGAACGCCGAGGCGATCGCGTTCTACGGGGCCCACCAGGCCGGGATCCTCACGCCCGCACAGGACCGGCTCCACTTCGCGGCCTTCGAGGTCATCACCGCCGACCGCGACGAGCTCATCGCACTCCTCCAGGCATGGACGGTCGCCGCCGCGCGCATGTGCGGCGGCGACTACGCCGGGCCCGGCGGCGCCGCGGGCGGCGACTACTACGCGCCGCCGGACGACACCGGTGAGGCCCAAGGGCTCCCGGCCTCCGGCCTGACGCTCACCATCGGGTTCGGTCCGACCCTGTTCACCGACGCCGACGGCGTCGACCGGTTCGGCATCGCCGACCGCCTCCCCGAGGCGCTGCGGGAGCTCCCGCCGTTCGCGCTGGACGCCCTCGACCCCGCCGTCTCCGGCGGGGACCTGTGCGTCCAAGCCTGCGCGAACGACCCGCAGGTGGCCGTGCACGCCATCCGCAACCTGGCCAGGATCGGGTTCGGCACGGTCAGCCAGCGCTGGTCCCAGCTCGGCTTCGGCCGCACCTCCTCGACCTCCACCGCGCAGTCCACGCCGCGCAACCTCATGGGTTTCAAAGACGGCACCGCCAACCTCAAAGCCGAGGACGGGGACCTGCTCGAGAAGCACCTGTGGGTCGGCGCCGACGATGGCGCCGACTGGCTGACCGGAGGCTCGTACCTGGTCACCCGCCGCATCCGCATGCGGGTCGAGACCTGGGACCGCACCACCCTGGCCGAGCAGGAGGAGATCTTCGGCCGCGACAAGTCCGAGGGCGCGCCGCTCGGCGCCACCGGCGAGTTCGACGAACCCGACTTCGAAGCCGAGGCCGACGGCGTGCCGGTCATCGCCGCCAAGGCCCACATCCGCCTGGCCCATCCCACGATGAACGGCGACGCCCGCATGCTCCGGCGCGGCTACTCCTTTGTGGATGGCAGCGACAACCTCGGCCGCCTCGACGCGGGCCTGTTCTTCATCGCCTACCAGCGGGACCCGGAGGCCGGGTTCATCCCCGTGCAACGCAGCCTCTCCGAGAACGACGTCCTCAACGAGTACATCGAGCACACCTCCTCGGCGATCTTCGCCTGCCCGCCGGGCGTCCGCGATGAGGACGACTGGTGGGGCCGGGCCCTCTTCACCTGACCGGATTGAGCGCACGCTCGGACCTCCGGCGATCGGCACGATCGAAGGGCTGGTGCTGAGCGGCGCCCGACACGACGTGATCGAGCGCTTCGCCCGCTCAGAGGAGTGACGAGCGCATCCGCGAGGTCCAGGACGGCAAGGAACCCCTTGCCGACCACTACGCGCGACGCCGCCGACTCGGCGATATGACACGGCGAAGGGGCGGGACCTCGCGGTTCCGCCCCTTCGCCGCTCGACAGGGCGCCGTTGCTCACGCAGCGATGACGAAGGTCGTCACGCTCTCGGGCGGGAGTGATGCGGTGAAGCCGTCGCCCCTGCCCGTGATGCGGGGCTGCTGCTCGAGGTCGCGGGTCGCGTCGGTGAGCCACGACTGCACGCTGCGGACCCGGCGGCCTTTGACCACGAAGGACTGGCTCGCCGCAGCGGTCGTCGTGTTCACGGCAACGACCGTGAGCGAGCCGTCGTCGCCGGTGTACGCCGAGGTGAGGACCCCGGCCTGCGGCTCCTTCTGGGCCTCGACGCGCACGTGGCCGGGGCGCACGAACTTCGCGAAGTGCGCCAGCATCCGGCCGCGCTTGCTGATCGTGCCGTCCTCCTGGAGCGGCCCGTAGTAGCGGCGGAGATACCACCAGACGTACGCCTGGAACCCGGCGTCGGCCATCGCGTGGTGGACGTGCTCGGCGACCTTCAGCGCCTCGGGCCAGAGGTTCGCGGAGCTCGAGCTGTTGGGGTGGTACACCTCCGTCATCCACAGCTCCTTGCCCGCGCCCTCGTCCTCGAAGCGCGGGTAAGGGAAGTCCTCGACCGCCGTGCCGTAGAGGTGCGCGCCGAGGATGTCGACGTTCGCGAACGCGGCGGGGTCGTCGAGGATCGGGTCGGAGACCGACTTGACGTACTGGAAGGACTCCGGGGCGATGACGCGGCAGTCGATCCGCCCCGCGAAGTCGCGAAGGAAGCGGTTCATCTCCGCTGTGGTCCACCACGTCCAGTCGTGCGCGTAGTCGGGCTCGTTCTGGACCGAGATCCCGTACAGCTCGACGCCGTTGTCGCGCATGTGGAGGACGAAGTCGTTCAGGTGCTCCGCATAGGCGCCGTAGGCGTCGTGGCGCAGGCGCCGGGCCTCGGCGGGCGGGGTGTACGGCGCGGCCATGAGGTAGTCGAGGTCCGGGCCGCCCTCGCCGGTCGCGCTGACCTTCACGGCCCACTGGCCGGGCGTCATCGCGGCTTGGACCGACTTCCACGCCCACGCGCCCGCGGTGCTCGGGAACAGCGCGTTCTCGGCGACGAGGACGCCGCCGACGTGGACGTCGACGTGCACGTCCGAGGGCGCCGAGTACCGGAACGCGAGGTTCTTGGTGCCCGTCGATCCGATGAAGACGCCGGTGAACTCGACGCTCGCATCCGCGGCGGCTTCGAAGTGCGCGTACCCCTCGCCTTGATGGCCGGGGGTGTCGGTCGCGATGTGCGCGTTCACGAGTGCGGCGGTCTCGGCCTCGTACTGGCTGCCCGCCGGAGCCTCGTCGACCCGCTCGAACAGCTCGACGAGCTCCTCCGGCGGATCCCAGGGCGAGGCGAAGACGAGCGCCCCCTTGGCGAAGGCCGCCTGTGCGGTGGCGAGGTCGACGAACCAGTTCGCCCGGTCCTCGGGGACGGGGATGCGCAGGACGGTGAAGCCGAGGTCGTCGGTGCCGCTGTTGTCGAAGACGGTGTCGCATTGCGACGGTGTCAGCTCTCCGATCCAGGCCGCGTGGGTCATGCCGCCGAAGCCGCGGACGACCTGGCGGCACCGCCTCGGCTCGACGACGACGGCTCGCGGTCGGGCCGCGTCGGTGCCGGCATGGGCGGGCGTCGCGGCCAGGCCGAGTGCGACCGGCAGGGCGGCGCCGCCCGCGAGGATCGCGCGGCGGTTGAGGGGGACGCCGGATGGCGACTCTGTCATGTCTATTTCTCACTTTCCTGAGGGGAGCGGTATGCGGAGCCCGCGGAGGCGCGGGCGCCGGAGACGGTGGGCCGACGGTGAGAGAGCGACCGGCCCACCGGGTTTCGTCGGATTACGCGCGCTCGAGCGCCGCGTTGATGGTGTCGATGAGCTGCGTGGCGCCGAGGCCTTCGGTCTCGGTGACGTACGCGGACCACTCGTCGTCGATGGACCGCTGGCCCGTGATGAACGCGGCCGTCGCCGCCTGGACGGCGTCGGTCAACTGGGTCTGGAGCAGCGAGGTCTGCTCCAGCTCGATCTCGTCCAGCTGGGCCGCGGGTGCGACCGGCAGCTGCTCGTTGGCGGCGAGCTGCAGCTCGGTCCATTCCGCGATCTCGTCCGTCATCATCGAGAAGACGAGGTCCTTCGAGGAGCCGTTCGCGACGAGGAAGACGCCGTTGCTGTAGCCGAAGTCGGCGTTCAGGAGCTTCGGCGCGCCCGCGTTGATCGAGCTCCACGAGATGTCCTCGTTCAGGACGCGGGTGCCGTCGGCCGCGCGCGTGAACGTCTCGCCCTCGACGCCCCACTGGGCGAACTCCAGGCCCTCGTCGGAGTAGTACAGCCAGTCGACGAACTGCAGGAGCGCTTTGAAGTAGGGCTGCTCGGACGCCTTGGCGCTGATGAGCAGGCCGGAGGTGAACCGCCCGCTCGGGAGGTTCGAGCCGCTGGGGCCGCTGGGGAGCGAGATCAAGCGGATCGGGACGTCGCCCTTGCCGGCGTCGGCGAACTTGGTGCGGTACTCCACCAGCGTCTGGGTGTTCCCGGAGATCGCCGCGGATTTGCCCGAGATGAACTTCTGGGTCGCCTGGTCATCGGTCTGGGTGATCTCCGGGTCGAGGGCGCCGGCCGCGATGAGCCCCGCGGCATAGGAGACGACCTCCCGGTACTGGTCGGTGGTGCCGTTGAACACGAACTTCCCGGCGCCCTCGTCGTAGTACGTGTTCGCGTAGCCCCATCCGGCGAGCGTGCCGTAGTTCACGGCGATCACGCTGAGCAGGGAGCCGAGGGTCGTGGCGTCGGTCCAGCGGTCCGACATCGCGTAGTCGATCTCGGGGTTCGCCTCCTTCACCTGCAGGAGCTGCTCCTGGAACTCGTCCCAGGTGGCGGGGTCCTCGGTGAGGCCGGCCCGCTCCCACAGGTCCTCCCGGATGACCACGGAGTACTGCACGTCGGGCGCTTCGCGCAGGCCGGGGAGGTGGTAGATCCGGCCGTCGGCCTGGCGCTTGTTGTCGAGGTCCTCCTGGAGTCCCCAGTCCTTGATCTTCTGCTGGAAGTTCGGCATGTACTGGAAGTACCTGGAGACCGGCAGGATCGTGCCGCCCGTGATGAACTGGGTCTCGGTGCCCCCGTAGGTGACCGAGATGATGTCGGTGGCCTCGCCGCTGCCGATGAGGAGGGACTTCTTCTGGTCGTAGTCGGCCATCGGGATGTCGGTGCGGGTGAACGTGACGTTGTGGTCGTCCTTGAGGTGCCGGAAGACCGACCAGTCGTCCTGGACCGGGTAGTTCGTGTGGTCGCGGTACATGAGGGAGAAGTCGACCGGCTCGGTCGCCTTGAAGGTGGTGCCGACGCCGAAGTCCTCCATGGCGCCGACGGACTGCGCCTCGCCGATGGTGGCCTCGGCGTCGCCGCCGGACCCGTCGCTCGGGCCGCCGGAGCAGCCGGCCAGGGCGACTTCGCACGCAGCGAGGCCGGTGAGCCCCACGAGGGCTCTGCGGGTGATGGACATGTTCTCTCCTGTTCGTGAACGTCGTTGTTCGACGCGGACGGGATGGGATTCGTGAGAGGGGTTGGTCAGCCCTTCACCGACCCGAGCATCACGCCCGAGACGAAGTAGCGCTGGATGAACGGATAGAGGCAGATGATCGGCAGGACGGTGAGGAGCATCGTCACGGCCTGGATGTTGGAAGCCACCTGAGCGGCCTGGCCCGCGTCGGCGATCTCCTGCGTCCCCGTCGCCGCGGCGATGAGGTTGCGCAGATAGACCGTGACCGGGAAGAGCGACTTGTCGTCCATGTAGAGGAACGCGCTGAACCACGAGTTCCAGAGGCCGACCGCGTAGAACAGCGTCATGGTCGCGAGCACCGCTTTGGACAGCGGCAGCACGATCCGGAGGAAGACGCCGTAGGTGGTGAGCCCGTCGATCGCGGCGGCCTCTTCGAGCTCGGCCGGGAAGTTCTCGAAGAACGCCTTCATGACGAGCAGGTTGAAGACGCTCAGCGCACCCGGCACGACCACCGCCCACATGCTGTTGCGCCAGCCGAGGGTGTTCGCGATGAGGATGTAGTTCGGGATGAGGCCGCCGCCGAAGAACATCGTGAACACGGCGATGCCGACGAAGAACTTGCGGCCCTTCAGATGCGGCTTGCTGAGCGCGTAGGCGTAGGTCGCGGTCAACGCCATGGCGATGACGGTGCCGACGACGGTGTAGAGGAACGTGTTCGCGTAGTTCGTCCAGAAGAGATCGTCGCCGAGCACGACCCGGAAGGTGTCGAGGTTGAACCCGCGCGGAAGGAGGTTCACCTCGCCGGCCGCGATGTACCCCTCCGACGAGAACGCCTTCGCGACGAGGTTCACGAACGGGTACAGGGTCACGGCGCACACCAGCAGGAGCACGATCGCGTTGGCGACGCGGAAGACCCGGTAGCCGGGCGACTCCCGGATGACGCCGGTCTCCTTGCGGACGTGGGCGATGTCGGGCTTCCGGGGGAGGTTCTCGGTCACCATAGCGAGGTTCCAACCATTCGACGGGAGAGGCCGTTCGCGAGCAGCACCAGGACGAGGCCGATGGCGGCCTCGAAGAGCCCGATCGCCGTCCCGTACGAGAACTGGGCGGACTGGATGCCGACGCGGTAGAGGTAGGTCGCGATGACGTCGCCCGTCGAGTAGACGAGCGGGTTCTGCAGGAGCAGCACCTTCTCGAAGCCCACGGCCATGAACGAGCCGATGTTCAGGATGAGGAGCACCATCATCGTCGGACGGATGCCCGGCAGCGTGATGTGCCACGTCTGCTTCCAGCGGTTGGCGCCGTCGACGCGCGCCGCCTCGTAGAGCTGGTCGTCGATCGTGGTGAGCGCGGCGAGGTACAGGATGGTGCCCCAGCCGACCGTCTGCCAGACCTCCGACGACACGTAGATCGTGCGGAACCACTCCGGCCGCTGCATGAACGGCACGGGATCGGCGCCCATGGCCTCAACGACCTGGTTCACCGTGCCGTTCAGCGCGGTCAGCTGCAGCACGAGCCCCGCGACGATCACGATCGACATGAAGTGGGGCAGGTACGAGATGGTCTGCACGATCCGCTTGAACCGGCGCGACCGCAGCTCGTTGAGCATGAGCGCGAGCACGATCGGCAGCGGGAAGGTGACCAGGAGCGTGAGTCCGCCGAGGACCACGGTGTTCCCGAAGACCTTCCAGAACTGCTGGTTCGTGGCGAAGGCCTGGAAGTAGTACAGGCCCACCCACTCGTCGCCGAAGATCGACCCGCCGGGGCGGAACCGCCGGAACGCGATGATGTTCCCGAGCATCGGGATGTACTTGAACACCAGCAGGAACACGAGCGGCACGATCAGGAACGTGTAGAGGCGCCAGTCGCGGGCGATGGCGCGGCGCCACGTCTGCTTCGCGCGCGGTCTCGGGTCGCGGCGGGACGGGGGCCGCCCCGCCCGCGGGGTCGGCACCCGCACCTCGCTCCCGCGCGCTTCAAGGGAATGCGTCATTCAGAACTCCACATCGTTGTGGTCTCGACGCCTACGCCGCCGGCTGCGGGGCGAGCACGGTGGCGTCGCCCTGCGCCCGGAGGCTGAGTTCGGCGGCCTTCAGCGCGTGCGCCTGGGTCATGGCGGTCTCGGTGCGGTCGATGCAGTCGCGGATGAGCCGGCCGAAGTACGGGAAGCCGGTCATGCCGTTCGCGTTGAACCGGTACTGGCCCTTCTGGTTCACCAGGAAGACCTGCCCGCCGCCGTTGTCGGTGCCGATGTCGATGTACTTGCGCAGCTCGATGTAGCCGTCGGTGCCGAGCAGGAGCGTGCGGCCGTCACCGAAGACGCCGAGGCCATCGGGGGTGAACCAGTCCACCCGCACGTACCCGGTGGCGCCGTTGTCGAGCACGACGTGGGCGTCGCCGAAGTCCTGCAGGCCGGGGGTGGCGGGGTGGGCGTAGTTCGCGACCGTGGAGGTCGAGACGCGGCCGTCGGCCGCGCCCGTGTAATACAGCATCTGCTCGAAGTTGTGGCTGCCGATGTCGCAGAGGATGCCGCCGTACTGCTCGAGGTCGTAGAACCAGTCCGGCCGGCCGCCGCCGATGCGGTGCGGGCCGAAGCACACGACCTGCACGACCTTGCCGATCGCGTCGCGCTCGATGAGCTGGCCCGCGAGGATCGCGGCCTCGGAGTGGAGCCGCTCGCCGTAGTAGACCGCGTACTTGCGGCCCGTGCGCGCGGTCGCCTCGCGCACGGCCTCGAGCTGCGCGATCGAGGTCATCGGTGCTTTGTCGACGAACGCGTCCTTGCCCGCTTCGATGGCGCGCAGGCCGATCGGGGCCCGCTCGGAGGGGATCGCCGCGGTCGCGACGAGGCGCACGTCGGGGTCGTCGAGCACCTCCTGCTCCGAGGAGGCGACGCGCGCGGTCGGATACCGCTCGGCGAACGCCGCGGCCCGCTCGGGGTCGCTGTCGAACACCCAGGTGACGGTCGCGCCGGCGCCGGTGAGGCCGTCGGTCATCCCGTAGATGTGGGCGTGGTCGAGGCCGACGGCCGCGAACGCGAACTCGCCGGGTTCGACGACGGGCTCGGGGAGGGGGTCGAAGACGTAGGGGTGGTTCACTGCAGGATCTCCTTGTAATCGGTGACGTCGTAAGTGCGCAGGCGGCCGCACATGCCGAACCCGCGTTCGCCGGTGGACGGCATCGCCTGCTGCACACGGGCCTCGGCCAGGTGGGCGATGTCGCCGCGTGCGACCGCCTCGGTCAGCGCGATCGACTGCTCGGCCTGCGCGAGGGGGCGTTCGCGCACGAGTCGGCCCCAGGCGGCGGCGCGGTCCCGGACGAGCGCGCCCGCCGCCGCGCGGAATGCCTCGAGCGGTCCGCGGTCCCCTGCGAGGAGCGCGTCGCGCAGCGTCTCGAAACCGGCGACGGCGAGATCGCGACGCGCTGCCGCGCGCTCGCTCCGGCCGTACGAGTCGCCGAGCGAGGACGCCTTCGCGTACGCGGCAGGGTCGGCGACGATCGCGGCGGGGAACGTCATGACCGCGTCCCCGGCTTCGGGCAGGCCCGCGTTGCTCATCAGCACGACGACCTTCAGTCCGCCGCGGTTCACGGCGCGGTGGATCGTGCCGGGCGTGAACCACACGACCGATCCGGCCGCGAGCTCGGTCTCCCGGAAGCCGTCGCCGTCGATCGTCTGGAGCGCGCCGTGGCCTTCGGCGACGACGTACGCCTCGGTCGAGACGAGGTGCATGTGGGGGCTGCCGCCGCAGACGCCGTCGGGCGCCGCGCCTTCGTAGACGTCGAGGTGCGACAGCGAGGTCCCGCCGGGGAAGGAGGACTCGGTCATGACGTCGCCGCCTCGGCGAGCGAGCGCTGCTTCTCGTAGAAGTGCGGGGCGTGCTCCACGAGCCGGCCGGCCCGGTAGTAGGGGTCGTCGGCCTGCAGCGGCAGCGCGACGAACGCCCGCTCGATGCCGGCCTTGTAGATCGCCGTGACGACCTCGATCGCGGCCCGTCCGTCCCGCCCGTCCGCGATCGGGGCGCGCCGGTCGCGGATCGCGCCGAGGAGGTCGCCGATCTGCCCTTCATGGCCGTGGTGGGCCAACGGCTCGCGTTGGGCGACAACGGCTTCGATGGCCGCGACCAGCTCGGGGTCGCCGCCCCGCTCGGGGAATCCGCCCTCACCGGAGCGCTCGGCGATCACCTTCCACGGCTGGGACACCCGGGCCCGCTCGCCTTGGATGACGATCTCCTGCTCCTCGCCGTGGTGCACCACCGAGCTCGTCAGCTGGGCCAGGCCCCGCTCGTACCGGAGCACCGCGACCGAGAGGTCCTCGACCTCGCTGTTGTCGTGCTGCGCGTTCGCGAGCATCGCCGTGATCTCCGTGGGGCTCCCGAGCAGCCACAGCAGGAGGTCGATGTGGTGGATCGCGTGGTTGAGCGTGCAGCCGCCGCCCTCCTTCTCCCAGGTGCCGCGCCACCACAGGTCGTAGTACGGCATGCCGCGCCACCACGCCGAGTCGACCCGCACATGCGAGACGGACCCGAGCAGGCCCGAGTCGAGCACGGTCTTGAGGGCGGCGAGGTCGTCGCGGAAGCGGTTCTGCGCCACCACCGAGAGCAGCCGGCCCGAGCGCTCCTGCGCCGCGAGCATCGCGTCGCACTCTTCCAGCGACGGCGCCATGGGCTTCTCCACCAGCACGTTCACGCCCGCGTCGAGGGCCGCGACCGCCAGCGCCGCGTGCGTCGACGGCGGCGTCGCGATGCTCACCAGGTCGAGGCGGGCCTCCGCGATCATCCGCACGGGGTCGTCGTACCCGACCGCGTTCGCCAGCCCGAAGGCGGCGGCCTTCTCCGCGGCCTTGCCGGGCATGACATCGGCGAGCGCGACGATCTCGCACTCCTCCGGGAACGCGAGGTACCCGCCGATATGGGCGCCGGCGATCCCGCCGGTCCCGATGATTCCGATCCTGAGCATGCTTCCTCGCCGTTTCTACTACGTATTACTAAGACGTAGTAGGTAGTATGAGCACGGCACGCCCGCCAGGTCAAGGTCTCAGCGCGGGATTCCCGATATGGAGGATGCAGGCATGGGGAAACGGCCGACCAGCCACGACGTCGCACGGCACGCGGGGGTCTCGCAGTCGACCGTGTCGTTCGTGTTCACGGGGCGCGCGGGCATCTCGACCGCGACCCGCGAGAAGGTCCTGCGGTCGGCCGAAGCGCTCAACTACCGCCCCAACCTCGCCGCGCGCTCGATGCGCACGCAGCGGACCGGGCGTCTCGCGATCGTCATCCCCTTCCCGGGCCTGAGCCTCGGATCGCTCCTCGAAGGAGCGGTGACCACCGCCCGCGAAGCCGGCTACACGGTCGAGCTCGTCAACCTCTCGCAGGACGCCGAAGCGCTCGCGCAGGAGGTCGACGCGGTCCTCAGCTCGTTCGAGTACGAAGGCGTCCTCTCCTTCTCCCCGATACCGACGCCGCGAAGCTCCTCAGCGGCGTCCGCCCCCGCGTTCCTCGCGCTCTCCGAGTTCGACGAGGAGATGCACGCCACGGGGGCGTTCAGCGACGCGCACCCGCTCGTGGAGATGATGGAGCACCTCGTCGGCCTCGGGCACCGTCGGTTCCTGCACATCGCGGGTCCTTCCGACTACCCGGCGGCCGTCGCGCGCCGCGACGCCTACCTCGCCACGGTCGACCGGCTCGGGCTGGAGTCCGTCGGCGTCGTGGGCGGCAACTGGAGCGGCATCCACGCGGGGAACTGCGTCCGCGAACTGCCTGACGACCTGCCCCCGCTCGCGATCATCGCCGCGAACGACGTCCTCGCGGCCGGCGCGATCCGGGCCGCGGTGCAGCGCGGCTGGTCCGTGCCGGAGGACGTGAGCGTGACGGGCTGGGACGACCTGCCGCTGAGCCTGCACTTCCTGCCGTCCATCACGACGGTCTCCCAGGACCGGCAGCGCCTCGGGGCCTATGCGATGCGCCGACTCGTCGCCGCGATCCGCGGCGACGGCGCGCCCGAACCGGAAACGCATCTGCAGCAGGTCATCTGGCGCGAGTCGGTCGCCCCGCCCCGCACCTGACGCGGATTCGGAAGGCGGCGTGCCGAACTGTGCCGTTCGCAAGGTGGCCGCCGACCTTCCCGCGCGCTCATCGGGCGGGCAGGACGGCGGTCTTGCGCGGGTTCCGTAGAATTTGCGGCGGCGCGATACGTGCAATCGGTCCGTCGCGCTTAAGGGGCGGGCGAAGGCGGAACGAACGGTCGCCGGCGATCCACCAGCGGTCACGGCCTCGAACAGGAGCAGCGATGACGCTTCCGAAGCCGGTCGAGAACTGGGCGCGCAAGACCGACGCCGCCGAAGGCGCATGGGCGCGCGACGCGGTCGACTCCTGGGCCCGGGATTTCGAGTTCTCGCGGCCGTTCAGTCGGGGCGAGGCCGAAGCCGCGGCGGGTGCTCGAACGGCGCCACATCGGCTGGCGCGAATTCGACGCGAAAGGTTGAGACCCTTGCCCATTGCCACCGAGATCGAGGAAGTCTGATGCCCAAGGCCGCCGCCATCCAGCCCAACGAATGGGCGACGATCCACGACAACTTCACCCCGTTCGAGATCGGGGCGCTGAACCGGGTCGTGCTCGACTACGCGCACGTCGAGCTGACCCTCGCGAAGCGCTGGTACCGGCGCACGGCACTGGGGAAGACGGTCGCCGGGCTCGGGTTCGCCTTCACGATCTTCTCCCTGTGCGCGGCCGTGGCGCTGGGCCTCATCATGCTCACCGGCGGCATCGACAACGAGGCGCTGCTCCCGGTGGCATGGATCGGTGCCGGCCTGTCCGCCTGCGCGATCCTCGGGTTCTTCGTCCCGTGGGCGCTCACGCCCTACCGGCAGTGGGACCGGACCCTGAACGGCATCGCGGTGATGGTCCTCGTGATCGCGACGCTCGCACTCGGGGCGGCGCTCGTCCGGCGGTGGGAGGCCGCCTCGAACGCCGTACTTGCCGTACCGTTCCTCCTGTTGGCGGCCTTCGCGGTCGGCGTCATCGTCGCCCACGTCCGGCTGCGGGTCACCGAGAAGCCCCCGGCGGTGGACGTCGCCTCGCTGACGCCGAGCGACATCGAGGTCCTGCGGAAGGTCCGCCGGCGGACGCTGAAGATCCTGCGGTCCCGGAACATCGTGGCGTACAAGGACTTCCACGGGTATGACGACGCGCCCTTCGACACCATGCCCGGCAGCGCCCGGCGCGACGGCGGCCGGGCCTGACGCCAACATGGCCGCCACACCTGCCCCCGAACCCCGGACTCACCACATGCGACCAGGATCCCGATCCCAGACCGCCGTCCACGACCGGCTGCGCCCCCACGACCTGGCGCTCTTCGTCGTCGCGCTGGCGCTCGTCGTCGCCCTGCCGTGGATGCTGATGAGCGCCGGCAGCGAACCCGTCGAGTACCGCGACCAGCGCACGGGCAGCGAAACGACCGTCCCCGCCTGGGCCGGCGTCCTCTGGTTCGTCATCCCGTTCCTGGTATGGCCCGCGATGAAGGCCTGGAACCTCATCAGGAAGCCCGCCGCGGCGACCCTCGGCCCGGGCGGCATCCGCCTGTACCGCGAGGTCGGCGGCCTGTACGCACGCGACAACGGCAAGAAGGTCAACCTCGGGTGGGACGAGGTGCAGCGGATCGTCCTGTGGCGCAAGCGCACCCGCTGGCTATGGCTCATCCCGGGCTGGACCGCGCAGGTCGGTGTCGAGAAGCCCGACGACTGGTACGAGGTCAGCCGACGCGAACCGACCGAGCAGGAGCGCAAGAGCCGCGGCCACCGCAAGGATGGTTCCCCGATCCGCTTGGGCGCCATGCTCAACGCGCGGAGCATCCGGCTCGGCCCGGTCGCTTTCAAGCACCTCGCCGAAGCCGTCGCGACGTACGCGCCGCAGGTCGAGATCGTCGACGAGCGCGTCCACGGCAAACGCGAAGTCATCCGCCCCAGCAGGGCGACCGGGCGGTCTTGATGTCGCTCTGGTGAGGTCCTGCAGCGTGTTCGCGCAGGTCATCCGCAAGCTGTTCAGGGACATTGTCGCCCGCGCCCCTGAGTTCCCGGTCGCCGCGGGAAGCCGGTCACCGGTCCGGCGGTTCCGCACCGCCGGACCGCTCAGTTCGGGCCGGTTCGGCCCGAACCGAGCGGTCCGGCTGTTCGCCCTGCGACCTCCTAATTCAGGGTGAAGCTGATGAACCGCGGCTTGTAGATGCTCGGGTCCGTGTAGTGCGATCCTTCGGCGGTCATGCGGCTGTCGAAGGTGTTGACGTTGTAGGACATGACGAACCGGTTGCCTGAACTGAGCGTGGCGTGGAGGTGCGGGTTGTAGGCGAAGATCCGCTCGTCGTTGTACGGGACGCCGAACATCCCGGTCTCCGGCATCTGGTAGACCAGGCTCTGGTTGGTGAAGGGCCCGGCCGGCGAGCACGAGGTGTACGCGTAGACCTTGTTGCTGAACCCGACCGTGGAGTCCTGGCTGACCAGGAGGTACTGGCCGTTCCACTTGGTCACCGAGTACTCGTTGGCGATGCCGTTGAGGCCGATGCCGGTGTCCGATTCGTAGGCGGTCCAGCCGTCGTCGGTCCAGTACTGCCACTTCGCGGTCGCCCCGAGGTCGGAGCCGTGGACGCGGGCGATGCGCTGCTTCTTGTTCGTGGGCGCGTCGGCGAGCCCGTAGATGTAGGTGTAGCCGTCCCCGGACTGGCTGGCCGGGAGCAGCGCCGAGCCCCAGGCGCCCGCCTGCGAGGGCAGGGCCTCGACGCTGATCGGGTCGCTCAGGTTCGACAGGGAGAAGGTCGCGACGACGTTCTGGTCGAACCGCCAGTCCCAGTCGCCGGTGCCGAACCGCAGGTACTCCTGGAACACCACCTGGAGGTAGTCGGTGCCGTTCTGGCGGGAGATCATGCCGTCGCCGAGCCAGTACCAGTGGTTGGCCTCGGGCGGCGGCATGATCGCCTCGGGGTTGCCGGTGGTGCCGCCCTGGATGGTCGAGAAGCCGCCGCCGTCCTGTCTGACGAAGGTGCTGTTGATGAGCGGCGCGGTGACCGGTCTGGTGCCGTCGTCGTTGAGCGGCCCCAGGAACGTGTCGGAGAACAGCCACAGCAGGTCGCCGTCGGGCAGGCGCACCGAATAGGTGGAGTCGCCGCCGGTCCAGCCGTTCGGGGTGTCCTCGGCATAGTCGAGGAACTGCTGCTCGGGTGCGACGCCGTCGTCCTGGAGGTTGCTGACGTTCAGGTTGGAGAGGTTGCACGACGGGGTGTCGAGCGGGACGAGGGCCCTGACGCGGAAGCGGTACTCGCGACCGTCGCCGTCGGCCTCGACCGAGTTGGTCTGGAGGTCGGTGCGGGTGGCGATGAGGGTGACGACCATCGGGTAGGCGTAGTCGGTCACGGTGATGACGTTGTTGACGTCGGGGTAGACCGCGCGTGCGGCGGTGGGGTACTCCGAGAGGCTGGTCGGGCTGCCCTGCGGGGACCAGACCATGGCCACGTACTCGAGGTCGTCGCGGTCCTCGGCCGAGATGGTGAGCTTGGACTGGTAGCCGTCCGTGGGGTCGCCGGAGTTCTGGACGGCCGAGAAGTCGAAGTAGGCGGAGCCGCCCGGTTCGATGTCGGCCGTGTAGGTCTCCTGGGTGCCCATGGGGACGGCGCGGGTGGTGCGCGCGGGGCGGTACTCGCCGAGCAGGTGGTCGTCAGTGCGCGAGTCGCCCATGAGGTAGTCGCGCCACAGGTCGCGCTCGGTGTCGTTGTAGCCGTATCCGGCCATGGGGTTGGGCGGGGCGCCGCCCTGCTCGGCCGCGAGGCGGTAGTTCGCCACGGAGTAGCCCAGGAGGGTGGAGGGGATGTCGATGCCGTACGCGGTGAGCACGGCCTTGATCGCGGTGATCGGCGTCGAGTCGTGGTCTCTGATGTGCTCCCAGGTCTTGCGGACCGCCGTGGCGCTCCCGGTCGTCTCGTTGAGGTAGAACGCGAGCGTGAAGGTGCTGTACTGGCGCGAACTGCCGAGTGCTTCGGCGGCGTTGAGGGCGCGCCCCGGATCGCCGAGGTGCTCGGGGATCGCGTGGGCGTACATCATCGCGGCGGTGGGGTTGCGCGGGTCGTACGGCTGGAGCCGGTAGGACATGAGCGTCGCCCATTCGGCGGTCGACTCCATCCACCAGTTCATGGTCTTGAAGTCGCTGCCGCCGAACCAGTCCTGCACGTACGCCCAGCCGATGTCGCCGGTGTCGTCCCAGTACTGGTACTGGACGATGTGGAAGAACTCGTGGCGGGGCAGGTAGTCGAAGTTGTCCGCGTCGTTCAGGCCCGGGTCGGAGGGCAGGATGATCATCGGCTGGTTGTTGGCGCCGAACGGGAGCGTGAACGCGCCGCCGTTGAACCAGCCCTCCTGGGTGTCGTTGAGCCCCACGATGACCGCCCACGGCCCGCTGCCGGGGTCGACCTCGTAGCCCATCGAGCGGTAGGCCGACTGGGCCTCGTCGATGGCGTTGATCATGTCGACCACGGCGGTCGCGCGGCCGTTGGGGCCGGCGGCGGCGGGGACGCCGCGGGTGTCGCCCGGGTTGTCCTTGACGTCGTAGAGGAACACGAAGTCGCCGGCGAACGCCTGGCACTCGTAGTCGTGGAAGTTGTAGTTGTAGGAGGAGGCGCAGTCGTCGGCGGCCGCGGTGGCGGCGTCCTCCATGGCGAACGGCTCCATGTCGAGCGACTCGGCGGTGATCTCCTGGCGCACGGCGCTGCTCTCGGCGGCCCGCGCCGAGCTCGCCTCGTACGGGCCGAACTCGGCGTCGCCGTCGTCGGTGAAAGCGTCGAAGGCGGCCTGGTCGAACGGTTGGGGTTCGGGGACGCCCTGCTGCTGGAGCTCCTCGGTCTCCACCTCGGCATGGGAGGTGGTCTTAGTGGCCGATTCCGGTGGGGCGGCCTGGGTGGGCTGGATGACCAGCATGCTGACGAATACCGCTGTAGCGCAAGCGATCGGAAGTCTTCTCAAGACTGTCCTCCGTCCGATGGTATCGATACCAGTGAGTATGGCAGCGATCGCCGCATTCGGATAGAGCTCAGTGGAGGAGAATTCCGCGCCCGGCCGCAGCCGGTGCGAAAACAAAAAACTCCGGTTGAGTTCCTCTGTGGCACAACGGAACTCAACCGGAGACTATTTCAGTTCGCGAACGCTGCCTGAGCGCTCGTCGGCTTACAGGTAAGGACTCTGGGTGAGCAGGTGGTTCCGGAAGCCTTCGCCGACACCGGGCTCCGGAGTGCCGGCCCAGTCCTTGATGAGGACCGCGCCGCCGGTGCAGCCCCACGGGTTCCAGGTCCACGCGAGGTAGCTCATACCGTTCGCGTCGGCCCAGTTGACCAGCTCCTGCATGTAGCCGAACTCGCAGTCGTCCTGTCCGAACTCGCCGAGCACGACCGGCACCTCCTGCATCAGCGGGGCGATCTCAGCGTCCCAGCAGGACTCGGTAACGCACCGGTTGAAGCTGTACGCATGCCAGGAGGCGGCGATGTTGTCCAGCGGGTCCTCCGGCATGTAGGCCAGCCATTCCCGCATGTCGTTGGTCCACTCAAGCCCGCTGATCATGAGGATGTTCGTGGCACCGGTGTCGCGGACCGCGTCGACGAGGTCCTGCATACCGGCCACCTCGTACCCGATGCCGGCGCAGGTGCCGCCGTCGCGCAGGCACTGCCAGCCCAACGTCTTGTCCCAGTCGCTGGCCATGTCCGGGTACGGCTCGTTGAACAGGTCGAAGACGACGGCGTCGTTGCCCTTGAAGGTCTCGGCGACGCCGGACCAGAACTGCGGGGCGTACTGCGCGTCGGGCATCGGCTTCTGACAGGTGGCGTGCACATCGGTGCAATGCCAGTCCGGTCCTGTGGTGTAGGCGCCCCAGGTCCAGTGCAGGTCGAGGATCACGTTGAGGCCGTTGGCGACCAGGAGATCGACGTAGTCCTTGACGCCTTGCTGGTAGGCGGCGCCGCTGGGTGAGCCGTTGAGGCCGAGCCAGCACTCCTCATTGAGCGGGAGGCGCACGGTGTGGATGTTCCAGTCCTTCATGGCGTCGACGGACGCCTGGTCGACCGGGCCGGAGTCGAACAGGCCCTTGCCCTGCACGCACGCGAACTCAGTGGAGGACCGGCTCACACCCAGCAGCCGGTACGGCTCGCCGTCCTCGGTGACGATCTGGTTGCCGGAGACGCTGAGCTCCGGCGCCGATCCGTCCGGCGGGGGTGTGGTCGGGTCCTCGGTGGGGGTGGTCGGGCCCCCGGTAGGCGTCGTCGAACCGGTGCAGGTCGTGCCGTTGAGCGCGAAGGACGCCGGTTCGGGGTTGGCGTCGCGCCATGCACCGACGAACCCGATCGAGGTGGAGGCGTCGGTGGCCAGTGACCCGTTCCAGCTCATGCTGTCGGCGGAGACGCTGGTGCCGGACTGGGTCCAGGCGGCGCTCCAACCCTGCGTGACCTTCTGGCCTGCGTTCGGGAAGTCGAAGGTCAATGTCCAGTCGGACACCGCGTCGCCGAGGTTGGTGACCTCCACGTCCGCGCGGAACCCGCCCTGCCACTCGCTCTGCACGGTATAGGTGACCGCGCAGCCCGAGGTGGCCGCCGATGCGGGAAGGGTCGTGGTTGCCAAGGCACCCAGTACCAGTGCGCCGACGGCGCCGGCGACCAACAGTGATTGACGATGTCGCATCTCAGCTCCTTGATTCTCGTGAGGGATTGATGGGAGCGCTTCCGAACTCACCTTAGTTAGGCACCCGAATAAAGTCAAGCATTCACATGGATCTATGCTTGGTAAGCGTCGTGCAGCCGATCGGGCGAGGGCGAAAGAGCAAGCAGGCGGGTAAGCAAGGCAGCCTGACAAAGCACTGCGAAGGAGGCACACGTGGCGCTCAGCCCGACGTGGACGAGCAAATCGAGGACCAGGGGCCTGATCCTGGACGCCATCCGTGCGGCCCGCACGATCAGCCGGGTGGAGCTCGCGGCGGCGACAGGTCTTACCGGCGCCACGATCTCCGACCTCGTGCGAGAGCTCATCGACGACGGATTGGTCGTCGAGGCCGGCCGAGGTGCGCCGACCGGCGGCAAGCCGCGCACGCTGGTGCAGCTCGACCCCCGGGCCCGGTACAGCGTCGGAGTCCTGATGGAGCGCAACGCCTGCGTCATCGTCATCGTCGACCTGGCCGGCCGGCCGGTGGCCCGAACCTCGTTCCAGGGTGTGGCGGCGATGCCGCCGGACCAGGCACTGCCGATGATCGCCTCGCAGGTGGACGCCCTGCTGACCACGGCCGCCGTGGACCGCGCCCGGGTGCTGGGGGTCGGCCTGGTCAGCTACGGCCCGCAGGACCGCCGCGCGGGCGTGCTGCTGAGCCCGCAGCCCTCCGAGCCGTGGCTCGAATACCCGGTCGCGGAGCGGCTCGCGCAGACCCTCGGCCTGCCCGTGCTACTCGACAACGACGCCGCGGCCGCCGCGATCGGCGAATACTGGCTGGGCGCGGTCGACCGGCGAAGCACCTACGGCTGCATCTACATGGCCAGCGGGATCGGCGGCGGGATCGTGGTCGCCGGCGAGGTGTACCGGGGCAGCTCCTCCAACAGCGTTGAACTCGGCCATATGTCGATCGACGTCAACGGCGACCAGTGCCCGTGCGGCAACGTCGGCTGCCTGGAGAACTACGCCGGCCCGTCAGCCCTGGTCCGGCAGGCCGCGGCCACGCCCGCGCTGGCCGAGCGACTGGCGCCCGACCCCGACACCGCCGACTTCCTCACGGAGTTCGCGCGGATCGCGGCTGCCGCCAACGCCGGCGATCCGGCCGCCCGCGACCTCATCGAGCGGTCGGCCCGCTATCTCGGCGCCGCCGCCGTCACCATGACCATCCTCTTCGATGTGGACGCGATCGTCCTGGCCGGTCCGAGCTTCACGGAAGCGGGCTCCATCTACCAGACCGTGATCCAGGAGGAAGTGGACCGCCGCACCGTCCACTGGCGGACGCACCCGGTGCGGGTGATGCCGTCGGTCAACGGCCCCGACGCAGCAGCGATCGGCGCGGCGGCCCTCGTGCTGCAAAGCGAGCTGACCCATGGCCGGACTCGGGCTGAGAAAGGGCGGGGCGCCGGCAGCCATGCCCGCCCGGTGGTCGCGGTCGCAGGTGAACGCGATCGCCTCCGGCACGGGGCTGCGCGACCAATTCGTGGTGACCGTGCGCGGCTACCCGGTGACGACTGACACGACGGCGCCGAGTCGACAGGAGGCCGCCTCCGTTTTACACTTGTCCGTATCGGAGGCGGCCTCCGTTTTTGTGTCATCCTCGGAAGGCGGGACGCGTGAGCGAAGTCGAACGCGCAGCCGAGCGGCAACGGCGCGGTCCGCGCGCCGACGTGCAGCGCAACCGCGCAGCCCTCCTGGCAGCGGCGCAACGCCATTTCCTCATGAGCGGCGTCGGCGCCTCCCTGGAGGCGATAGCCAAGGAAGCCGGCGTCGGACCCGCCACGCTCTACCGGCACTTCCCCTCCAGGGAGGCGCTGCTGGCGGCCGTGCTGCAGACGCGCGCCGACGAACTCGTGGCCCGCCGGACGGCGATCGCGCGCCTCGACGACGCGGCCGAGGCGCTGGAGCAGTGGCTGCGGGCGATGGAGGACTACTTCAGCGCCTTCAGCGGGCTCCCCGAACCGCTCATGGCCGCCGCCAGAGAGCACCGGCCGGACAACCCGCTCACGCTGCCGTGCGACCTCCTCATCACAGCAACCGACGAGTACGTGCAGTCCGCGCAGCGGGCCGGACACGTGCGCACATCAGTGCGTGGATACGACCTGTTCCTCGCAGCCGTCTCCGTCGCCTGGCTCAAGGGCACCGGCGCCGCCGATGCGGAGTCGCTGGACCGGCTCCGCTCGCTCCTCCATACCGGCTACCGCCGGCGGACCGGCCAGACGCAGCCCGCCGGATGACTCACCGCAATGGACCGCACCCGGCCCGACCGGGCCGACTACAGCGTTAGGGACCAATCATGAGAATCAGCGTCATCGGCACCGGGGCCATCGGAGGCACACTGGCGCGCGGACTCGCCGCCGCCGGTCACGACGTTCTGGCCGCGAACTCCCGGGGACCCGCAGCCGTGCCGGCCGAGGTACTCGACACCGGTGCTCAAGCCGCGAGCCTCGCCGACGCCGTTCGCAACAGGGACGCGGTCATCGTGTCCGTCCCGTTCCACCGCGTTCCGGACCTGAGGGACCTGTTCGCCGGCGTCGCCGACGAGACCGTGGTCATCGACACCGCCAACTACTACCCCCATCTCAACGGCCACATCGAGGCCGTGGAGCACGGGCAGGTGGAGAGCCAGTGGGTCGCCGAGCAACTGGGACGGCCGGTCGCCAAAGCATGGAACGCGGTTCTGGCCGGCACTCTGCAGGCCAAGGCGCTCAAGCCGGGAACCCCGGGCCGCATCGCGGTTCCGGTCGCCGCCGACTCCGACCGGGCACGGCGCACGGCCATGCAGCTGGTGGACGATTCCGGCTTCGATTCCGTCGACGCCGGCGCAATCGTCGACTCCTGGCGCCAGCAGCCGGGCACACCCGCCTACTGCACCGAACTGACCACCGAGACGCTGACATCCGCCTTGGCCGCCGCCGACCGGTCCGAAGCGCCCCGGACGCGCGACCGCCTGATCGAGCACTTCAGCGCCCTCACTTCCATGCCGAGCCTGGAAGCAGTCGTCGAGACGAACCGCTCCGCGCACCACTAGAACTCGCTGGGAAAGGCTGCAAACCCCGGCGACGAACCGTGCGACGGCCTGGTCCGCAGCGCTGCGCGATCGGGAATCCAATCCGACACCGGTCCGCCTCCTCGAACGCGATCGCCGGTGCTCCTACTCCCCCGGCCCCGGGGGGGGGGCGGGGGGGGGGGGCGGCCCGGCGGGGCGGCGGGGGGGGGGGGGGAGGGGGGCAGAGCG
>NZ_JAPZVR010000003.1:335147-526873 GCF_027622855.1 Glycomyces algeriensis
CCCCCCGCCCCCCCCCCCCCCCCGGCCCCCCCCCCCCCCCCGCGCGCCGGGCCCCCCCCCCCCCCGCCCCGCCCGCGCCCCCCCCCCGGGACAGCTCGCCTGATGTGCGGCGGGTCAGCCGGTGAAGGGCTCCAGAGCGAAGCGGCCGATCGCCACGAAAGCGGTCACGGCGAGGTAGGCCCCGTCCACCAGCGCGGCTTTGGTTTCGCCGCGGCGGATCCGCACGATCACGGCGCCGGTCATGATCAGGGTCAGGCCGCTCGCCGCCACTGGGACGAGGATCGGAGCGATGTCGAGTACAGCGGGCAGGATCAGGCCCGTGGCGCCGAGGATCTCGAGCACGCCGATGGTCTTGAGCGTCCCGGGCTGGAAGTCGAGGACCCAGCGAGAGGCGTCGCCCATCGCGGCCATCTTCTCCCTTGGGACGAACAGCTTTCCGAAGCCGGAGAGCAGGTATACGGCCGCCATGAGGCCGGCGGTGATCCACAGTGCGAGGTTCATGAGTCTGCTCCTGTGCAGCGTGTCTGGGGCCCGCGGGCGGATCCGGGATGCGGTTCCGCCCGCGGGCTTGAACGGGAAATCGTCAGGCGTACTGGCCGGGCTGGTACCCGCCGCCGGGCGTCCGGGTGATCACGTTCAGCCGGTTGAAGGCGTTGATCAGGCAGATCAGGGCGACCAGGGCCATCAGCTGGTCCTCGTCGAAGTGCTTCGCCGCGTTCGCCCACGCCTCGTCGGTGACGCCGCTGGAGTCGGCCAGGCGGGTGCCCTGGTCGGTCAATTCCAGCGCCGCCCGCTCGGCCTCGGTGTAGACGCTCGTCTCGCGCCAGGCGCCGACCAGGTTGACCCGCACCGCGCTCTCACCGGCGGCCGCGGCGTCCTTGGTGTGCATGGTCAAGGCAGCCGCCGCAGCCGTTGATCTGGCTGGCGCGGATCTTCACCAGCTCCTGCACCGCCTTCGGCAGCGTCGAGTCGGCGATGACCTTGTTGGACGAGATGATGTGCTTCGCCCACTTGGCCCCGAGCTCGTTCCCCATGGGGTTCATCCGGTGTTCCATTTTCGGGTCTCCTTCGTCTTCGGATGCTTGCACCACTACGACGAAGCAGCTCACCGAGACGTAACAGCCCCATGCGGCGGACCTAGTCGGGTCGCGCGGGCAGCCCCATGGCGTCGAGGCGCTTGCGGTCGCTGACGGTCAGCAGCTCCACGATCCGGCCGTCGACGACGGTGCACGCCGCAACGCCGAGTACCTTGCCGTTCGCGCCCCAGGCCACGAATCCGGGCTCGCCGTTGACCATGACCGGCAGTGCCGTGGTCATCGCCTTCATGCCGCGCAGGACCGGGCCGGCCACCTCGGCCGCCCCGACCGTGGTCAGCAGGCCCTGCGGGTGCAAGGTCCTCCAGGTCACCTGAGGGTCCATGAGCCGCACGAGCGCTTCGAAGTCACCGTCGCGCGCCGCGGCGAGAAATGCGTCGACCACGGCGCGCTGCCGGCCCCGCTCCTCGGGAGGCAGCGAAGCGGCCCGCACCTTCCGCCGGGCCCGACTGGCGAGCATCTTGCTCGCGTCGGTCGACCGGCCGATGATCTCGCCGATCTCGGCGAACGACACCGCGAACATGTCGTGCAGGACGAACGCCAACCGCTCAGTGGGCGTGAGGGTCTCGAGCACGACCAGCAGTGCCAGGCCGACCGATTCGGCGAGCATCGCGTCGTCCTCGGGCGAAAGCGCGCCGTCCACGGCCACGACCAGCTCGGGCAGCCGATCCTCGTATGACTGCTCGGCCCGGGTCTTCCGCGAGCGAAGCACGTCGAGGCAGACCCGGCCGACCACGGTGGTCAGCCAGCCGGCCAGGTTGTCGATCGAGGCCTGGTCCTGTCGCGCCAGTCGGATCCACGCCTCCTGCACCGCGTCCTCGGCATCCGCCCGCGACCCCAGCATCCGGTGGGCGACCGCCACCAAGCGCTCGCGCTGCTGTTCGAAAGCCCCCGCCAGCGCTTCGGGCGTACCTGATTCGGTCATGTCGTTACCTTCCCTGTTCGAACTCCGTCAAAGGATTGACGGGCCCGAAGGCGCCAAGGTAACCGGCCGTCACCGAAGATGACGAGCTCGACCGGTCCGAGACGCGACGCGGCAGTTTAACGCTAGGTGTAGCAACAAACTTCCGTCGAGCCGTTGACTACACATCGAGATCTCTCTATAGTTCGAATCGCCGGAAAAATCATCAGATGTTTCGGAGCTCGGTTGCGGCATGTGAGCGATAACAGCCATTCCTCGTGCCCGCCTTCGCTGAGAATCACCCGATGACATCGGCCGCACTCGAAACCTCGATTAAGGAGACCCATGGCCTGGATGGAAACCCCTAAGAGCCGCAGGCGGATGCTCATCGGCGGGGCCGGTGTGCTCGCCGGGGCCGCCGCCGCGACCGCGCTCAGCCCGTTCACCGCGGCGCAAGCCCAGCAGTCGACCGACCCCGCTGCCTGGTACGTGCTGGTGAACCGCAGCAGTGGCAAGGTCCTGGACGTCAGCGGCGTGTCCACCGCCGACGGCGCCCAACTCCACCAGTGGACCCGCACGAACGCCGCGAACCAGCAGTTCCAGTTCGTGGACGCCGGCGGCGGCTACTACCGGATCAAAGCCCGCCACTCGGGCAAGGTCCTCGACGTGTCCAGCTGGTCGACCGCCGACGGCGCCGCCATCCACCAATGGACCGACCACAACGGCGCCAACCAGCAGTTCCGCCTCGCCGACTCCGGCAGCGGCTACACGCGCCTGATCAACCGCAACAGCAACAAGGCGATCGAGGTCCAGAACGCCGCGACCGACGACGGCGCCACCGTCGTCCAGTACAGCGACTGGAACGGCACCAACCAACAGTGGCAGCTCGTCCGTGTCGACAGCGGCGGCGTCGCCTGCGCGCTTCCGGCGACGTACAACTGGACCTCCACCGGCCCGCTGGCGCAACCGCAGAACGGGGAGGTCGCCCTCAAGGACTTCACCGCGGTCCGCCACAACGGCCAGTACCTCGTCTACGGGACCACGCACAATTCGGCTGCGCCTCCCGACGGCAGCTGGGCCTCGACGGTCTTCAGCCCCTTCACGAACTGGTCCGACATGGCCACCGCCACCCAGACCAAGCTGCCCTTCAACGCCATCGCGCCGACGCTGCTCTACCTCGCCCCGAAGAACACCTGGGTGCTCGCCTACCAGTGGGGCTGGCCGTACAGCTTCTCCTACCGCACGTCGAGCGACCCCACCGACCCCAACGGCTGGGGCCCGCACCAGGAGCTCTTCACCGCGACCCTTCCCGTCGGGGCCCCCATCGACCAGACCCTCATCGCCGACGACAAGAACATGTACATGTTCTTCGCAGACGACGAAGGCAACATCTACCGGTCCAGCATGCCCCTCGGGGACTTCCCGAGCAGCTTCGGCTCGAACTACACCAGGATCATGACCGACACGAGAGAGAACCTGTTCGAGGCGGTCGAGGTCTACAAGGTCCAGGGGCAGAACCAGTACCTCATGATCGTCGAGGCCATGGGGTCGAACGGTCGCTTCTTCCGCTCGTTCACGGCCACCAGCCTCGACGGCACGTGGACACCGCAGCCCGGGGCCGAGACCCAGAGCAGCCCGTTCGCCGGCAAGGCCAACACTGGCGTCACCTGGACCAACGACATCAGCCACGGCGATCTGGTGCGCACCAACCCCGACCAGACCAAGACCATCGACCCCTGCAATCTGCAGTTCCTCTACCAGGGGCGCGACCCCAGCTCTGACGGCATGGACTACGGCCGCCTGCCCTACCGGCCGGGTGTGCTGACCCTGCAGCGCTAGCGGCACGACGCAGGTCCGGCTCGGGTGTTCCTGAGGCAGCGGGCGGGCTCGGTGCGAGACCGAGCCCGCCCGTAGCCGAACCCGAGCCACTGAGTGTCCCGATCGTCCGAACGACCCGAAACCAGCTCTACTTGAAAGGCAAGACCACTATGGCCTGGATGGAAATCCCCAAGAGCCGCAGGCGAATGCTCATCGGCGGAGCCGGCGTGTTCGCCGGGGCCGCCGCCGCGACCGCACTCGACCCTTTCACCGCAGCCCAAGCCCAGCAGATGAGTGTCAGCGTGTTCGCGACGACGGGCGCCGCCCAGGCCGCCGAAGCATGGAATCCCGATTCGTCGTATACGACGACGGACAAAGGCGACGGCTCCTACACGGTTCCCATGCTGAACTCCGACGTGCCGGATGTCAGTGTCGAGCGCGTCCCCGCGTCGCAGAACGGCGAAGGGCGCGACATCTACTACATGGTCAGCACGACGATGCATCTCAGCCCGGGCGCGCCGATCATGAAGTCGTACGACCTCGTCAACTGGGAGATCGTGAACTACGCGTTCGACCGCCTCGACATCAGTGACGCCGCGTCCTTGCGGAACGCCTCGAACTCCTACGGCCAGGGGCAGTGGGCGTCGTCGATCCGCTTCCACGAAGGCACCTTCTACGTGCTCATCAATTCGCTCAACCTCGGCGGCGCCTTCCTCTACCGCACCGACGACATCGAGAACGGAGCGTGGACGAAGACGGCGTTCGGTCGAGGGTTCCACGACCCGTCGCTCTTCTTCGACGACGCCAACGGCGGAACGCCGTACATCTTCTATGGTGGCGGCGGCGCCAGCGTGGTTCGACTGAACTCGACGCTGACGGCGGTCGAGCAGGACTATCCGGACGTCATCCGGCGCAGCGACTACGCGGACAAGCCGTACATCGGCACCGATACGATCTTCGAGGGCGCCCAGGTGTCCTTCATCGACGGTTACTACTACGTCGTGATGATCACCTGGCCCGGCGACGGTCGGCAGGTCGTCATGTTCCGCTCGACCGAACTGCTCGGGCGTCTCGCGGACACCGCTGCGCCCTACGAGTCCTATGGAGCGCTCAACTCGAACGGATTCGCCCAGGGCAGCCTCGTGCCCATCGCGAACGACGCGGGCGACGACGACTGGTACGGCTTCTTCTTCCGCGACTCGTATCCGGTCGGTCGCATTCCGGCGCTGATCCCGGCGACCTGGAGCGACGGGTGGCCGACCTTCGGCGACAACGGCGTCGTGCCGGTCGACGGCGTCTTCGAGAAGCCGATCATGCTCACCCCCGAGCAGGAGCGCTTCGAGCGGCTCAAGAGCGTCGTCGTGTCCGACGACTTCGACAACGATGCACCGCACCGTCCCTACCAGGACGAGCAGTGGACGCTGCCGACACCGCCCGACATCGACGAGACGCTGGTCGGAGTCGAACTCTTCGGCAATCCCGGCGTCGAGTCGGGGAACACCGAGGGCTGGATCGCCAACGACGGCGCGACGCTCTCGGCGACGACGGACGCGCACGCCGGCTCGACGGCTCTCGCGGTCACCGGGAGGAGCACCACGGGATCGGGGCCGGCGCAGGACGTCACCGGCAAGGTGCAGCACAGCGTCACGTACGACGTCTCGGCATGGGTCAAGTACGACAACCCTGCGAGCCCGGCGACCAAGCAGTTCCTCATCACTGCCCGGTACGGCGGCGGCAGCACGACCTACACGAACCTCACCCCCGCTACGGCCGTGACCCGCGGGAGCTGGGGCAAGGTGTCCGGGTCGTTCACGATTCCTGCGACGCAGGCCCTCTCCGATGTCCGCATCTTCATCGAGACGCCCTGGGTGAGCGATCCGTCGACAGACCCTGACACGCACCTCATGGACTACAAGGTCGACGACGTGTCACTCGTCGGACGGCGCTCCGTCGTCGAGCTGCCGCATCCCGATGAGATCGCCCCGAACGGATCGAACCTCGACCTGGCCTGGGAGTGGAACCACACGCCCGACAACCGGTACTGGTCGCTCACCGACCGCGAGGGGTGGTTGCGGTTGACGGCCGGCAAGGTCGTGACCGGTGCGTACACGCACCGCGACTCCGGTGGCGAGCTCACCTGGCTCGAGGAAGCGCGCAACACGCTCTCGCAGCGCTCCTTCGGACCTCGGCAGTCGGCCGAGACGAAGCTCGACTTCTCAGCCATGAACGACGGCGACGTCGCCGGTCTCGCGGCGTTCGGCCAGGACTTCTCGTACATCGCGGTCCAGCGCGTGAACGGGGTGAACACGGTGGGAGTCGTCCATCGCGGCCGGCCCTTCCCTGCCCCGGTCGACCAGGCGGCGGTCGAGCGTTTCCTGCCCGGAGCCACTGCGGAACTCGGGGACGCCACGGAGGTGCACCTCAAGGCGGACCTTGACTTCACCCGGAACGAGGGGCAGCTCTTCACCACCTTCTATTACAGTCTGGACGGGATCGATTGGACCCGGCTCGGCAACGCCGTCGGACCGCTCGAGTTCGGCGGAACGATCCACTTCATGGGGCACCGGGTCGCACTGTTCAACTACGCGACCCAGCAGACCGGCGGCCACGCCGACTTCGACCACTTCCTGCTGAGCGACACTCTCACCTCGCAGAACCAGCCGCTCGACAAAGGCGATCTGGAAGCAGCGATCGCCTACGCCGAATCGCTGGACTCGGGCGACTATCCCGCCGAAGCGTGGGCGGCGATGCTCACCGCGCTCGCCGAAGCGCGAACAGTGGCAACAGGTGCGGTCGGCACGCAGAACCAGATCGACGCCCCCGAGCGAGCGCTCAGCTATCAGCTCGCTCACCTCGGAACGCTGAAAACACTGAAGGGGCCGGACCCCACCGCCTGGTATGTGCTGGTGAATCGCGGCAGTGGCAAGGTCCTGGACGTCAGCGGTGTTTCCACCGCCGACGGCGCCCAGCTGCATCAGTGGAGCCGTACGAACGCGGCCAACCAGCAATTCCAGTTCGTGGACGCCGGCGGCGGCTACTACCGGATCAAAGCCCGCCACTCGGGCAAGGTCCTCGACGTGTCCAGCTGGTCCACCGCCGACGGCGCCGCGATCCACCAGTGGACCGACCACAACGGCGCCAACCAGCAGTTCCGCCTGGCCGACTCCGGCAGCGGCTACACGCGCCTGATCAACCGCAACAGCAACAAGGCGATCGAAGTCCAGAACGCCGCCACCGACGACGGCGCCACCGTCGTCCAGTACAGCGACTGGAACGGCACCAACCAACAGTGGCAACTCATCCGCTGACCTGAGCGACACGGACTCCGCCGACCCGGGTCCGTGTCGCTCAACGCCCGGTCCCGAGGTGGAGTTAGCGGGCGTCGAACCCGTGGCAGTTCCAAAGCGCGGCCCGGCGAGGAACGTGTTCCTCGCCGGGCCGTCCTCAAGCCCCGATCAATGAAATCCAGGCCTCCGTTGGAGGCGGTTTCGTGGCTCCGCAGCCACCTCGGCACCCCTGGCGGAGGCGTGCGCCGAACGCGTCAGCTCTCTACGAGCAGCGCTTCCCTGCGGGTCTGCATCCGGGCAAGACTGCGCTCGGCCTCCGCGTCCCGTTTCCGCAGCGACTGGATCGTCGTGTGGACCGCACCTCGAATCGCCCTGAAATGCTCGGTGGCATCGCGGATCTGCCCGTTGCGCACCGCGTCAGTGAAAATGTTGTCGAACAGCACATCGGTCAGCCAGTTGTTCGGGATCGCGGGGGCGCGGTAGTGCTGCTCGATGCCGACGTCGACCAGCTGGCGGCTGAACGCGTCGAGCGCCCACTGCGCGTAGGCCACGGCGCGGCCCGCCGAGTCGAGTTTGTCGTACTTGAACTGGCTGACCAACTCGCCGCCGCCGACCAGGTCCCAGCCGGAGGCGGTGCGGGCGCTGCCGAGCAGGCGCCCGATCTCGTCGATCCATCCCAGCGCCTGCAGGCCGGCATCGCACGCCTCCTTGAGTTCGCGCCGCTCGGCGCGCACGTCAGCCGCCTGGTCCGCGATCTCCTCCAGCTCACCGCCTGCGGGCAGACCCAGCATGACCACGGTCCGTTCCTTTTCCGCCAGCAGTTCGCGGAACCGCTCCTCCGCGGTCTCGAATTCGGCTCCGGCGGTCTCGAGCGACGCTCGGTCCTGGACCAGCAAGCGGACTCGGGCTCGCTCCTGCTGCACTCGAATCTGCGCGGCCGCCGCCTCCGCCCGCTCGATGTCGAGCCGCTCCTCCCGGGAGCCGATCACCATGGCCCACAATGCTTTGAACGACACTCGCTCCAGCTGGTCGACATCTTTCTGCTCGACGGCCGCTCGCTCTTCGGCGAGCCGCAGCGCCGCTTCGGCGGACGCCACCTGCTGCTCGGTCCGGACCAGCACCTGCTCATGGTGCCGTTTGCGGTGCAGCAGCTCTCGCGCTTCAGCCAGTTCCTTGTTCAACTGCTCGATCGCCTGGGGCATGGTTTCGATCGTATCGATGCGAAGGCCCCCATGGGGTCCGGCAAAAACCGGTCGAAATCGGCGGGCCGCTGCCGCTCACGGTCCGGATGCGGGGCTGGACATCGGGGTCGTTCAGGTCGGTCGGTGCTCGGACCTGGCCATGCCGTCGTCACTCCCGCCGCGCGAGGCCGCTACTCAGCTGTCGGGCATTTCGTGCGCCGAGCGATGCGCGAGGACCTCGTCCATGTGCGCCTCAGCCCAGGCGCGGAGGCCACGTGTCATGCGGTGCAAGGAAAGCCCGAGTTCGGTCAGCTCGTAGGTGACCGTGACCGGCACGGTCGGGGTCACCGTGCGGGTGAGGAGCCCGTCGCGTTCCAGTGACCGCAGCGTCTGGGTCAGCATCTTCTGGCTGACGCCGACGATCATGCGAGCCAGCTCCGAGAAGCGCATCGGCCGCGGCCGGCCGGGCTCCTCCGTCTCGCTGCGCGGTGGGCCGTCGCCGCCGAGCGCGCACAGGATCAACGTGACCCACTTGTCGGAGACGCGGTCGAGCAGCTGCCGGCTGGGACAGACGGCCAAGAACGCGTCGTATTGCGCCTTCTCCTCAGCCCGCCGCTGCGCCGCGGTCTTCGTCGCCATCGCCCACTCCTCGCTCCAGGTGACTTACGCACTTCAAGGTGCCTACTTCCCAAGAGAAAGCTACCTCCCGATACTGGTGCAGGGCGCCACGGGGCGCCACCACGATCGAACGATGAGAGGCAGCGCGAATGAACACCGCTTCAACCCCCCTTCCCGGCGGCACCTGGAACCTGGGAGACCTGCCGGTGACCCGCTTCGGCTACGGCGCGATGCAGCTGGCAGGACCGGGCGTGATGGGTCCGCCCGCCGACCAGGACGAGGCGCTCGCCGTGCTCCGCGAGGCCGTCGAGTTGGGCATCACCCACATCGACACCAGCGACGCCTACGGGCCCCGGATCACCAACCAGCTGATCCACAAGGCCCTGCACCCCTACCCCGACGCGCTCCGCATCGTCACAAAAGTGGGCGCGACCCGCGACGCACAGGGCGCGTGGCCACCGGCTCGGCGCCCTGAGGACCTGCGTCGCGCCGTGCGGGACAACCTCGAATCGCTCGGCGTGGACGCGCTCGACGTGGTGAACCTCCGCCTCGGCGATGCCACAGGACCGCAACCCGAGCCGCTGGCCGAAGCCTTCGGGACGCTCGTCGAGCTCCAACGCGAGGGCCTCATCCGCCATCTCGGGGTGAGCAACGCGACGGCGCAGCAGGTGGCCGAGGCGCAGGCGATCGCGCCGATCGTGTGCGTGCAGAACATGTACAACCTCGCGCACCGCTACGACGACGACCTGATCGACAGGCTTGCGGCGCAAGGCATCGCCTATGTGCCGTTCTTCCCTCTGGGCGGTTTCAGCCCGCTCCAGTCGTCAGCGCTCTCCGCGGTGGCGGCCCGCCTGGAAGCCACGCCCATGGCGGTCGCGCTGGCCTGGCTGCTGCAGCGATCGGCGAACATCCTCTTGATCCCGGGCACCTCGTCGGTCGCGCACTTGCGGCAGAACGCCGCCGGGGCAGGGCTCGCGCTTTCCAGCGAGGATCTCGCCGAACTGGATCAGATCGGCCGCTAGATGTCGCGGAGCCAGTAGCTGACGATGGCGGCATGGACGTGGCGTCGTAGCCGACGGCGAGTCTGTATCGGGTCGCGCCAGCGCGGTGCTGTTTGAGGCGGGCTCCGGCGCGATTCATGCCGCTTTCCGCTGGTCTCGAAGTACCCGGGCGCATCGCCGCCAAGGGTAGGTCTGCCATCGTCAGCGAACTGCGATTGACCGGCACTTTCACCAACCGCCGGTAATCGCAGCGGTTCTCCACGACAATCGATCTCGGCGTCGACGGGCCCGTCGACGCCCGGATCGAAGTACCGGAGACACCATGACCTACCAGATCGGCTACCTCGTCGGCAGCCTCGCCACGGGCTCGATCAACCGCACGCTGTCGAAGGCGCTCATCGCTTCGGCGCCCGACGACCTCGAGTTCACCGAGATCCCCATCGGCAATCTTCCGCTCTACAGCTGGGACTACGACGCCGACTTCCCACCGGAGGGCAGGCAGTTCAAGGAGGGCATCGAGTCCTCGGACGGACTGCTGTTCGTCTCCCCGGAGTACAACCGGTCGATCCCCGGGGCGCTGAAGAACGCCATCGACTGGGGCTCGCGTCCGTGGGGTCAGAACTCCTTCGCCCGCAAACCCACCGGCATCATCGGCGCCTCGCCGGGCGGCGTCGGAACGGCGGTGATGCAGTCGTCGATGCGCAGTGTGCTGAGCTTCCTCGACGCGCCCCAGCTCAACGCCCCCGAGGCGTACATCACCTACACGCCAGAAGACTTCGGCGAGAACGGGTCGGTGACGAACGAGAGCACCGCCAAATTCCTGCGCCACTACATGGAGGAGTACTGCGCCTTCGTCCAACGGGTCCTGGCCGCCAACGCCCCCGGCCACATCGGCGACAGCGACCCCGCCTCGACCAAATAGGCCCGTTCCCTGCAGTTCGGTTTCAGCGGCGAGGGCTTGGAGTCAGGTGACGAGTTCCTTGTAGGCCTTGGCGATGTCGAGGGCCTCGATCGTGGTCATCTCCGCTGTGCTCGGTGTGCCTGTGTCGCCGTAGTCGCCAAGGAGCCGGAGGTCGCGCTGAGCGGTGGCTTTATGGCAGAGCTCGCGGGCGAACCGGCCGTTGCCGAGCGCGTCGATCTGCCCCGAGTTCACGGCGGTCGCGCATTCGGCATGCAGAGCACGCTCGGCGTCGGCCGAGAGCGTCTCGCCTGCGGCGGTCAGGATCGAGGTGCCGATGGCGGTGAGTTCTTCGGCCGAGTACGACGGGAACTCGATCACTGTGGAGAAGCGCGATTTCAGACCCGGGTTGGTGGCAAGCAGTTCGAGGATCTCGTCGGTGTAGCCGGCCAGGACGATGACGAGTCGGTCTCTCCGGTTCTCGGCCGCCGTCAGGATTTCCTGCATCGCCTCATCACCGAAGGCGTCAGCGTCGCCGTCGTAGCCCTGGTTGGCCAGCGAGTACGCCTCGTCGATGAACAGGACGCCGCCGGTGGCCTCCTCGATCGTCTCGCGGGTCTTCAGCGCGGTGGACCCCAGGTACTGGCCCACGAGGTCGCCGCGCTGGGTCTCCACGACTCTGCCGTGCTCGAGCAGACCCAACCCTGCGAGGATCTCGCCCATGATGCGGGCGACCGTGGTCTTCCCGGTTCCGGGAGGTCCGGTGAACACGAAGTGCTGCGGCCGACTCGAGTGCTGCAGTCCGCGTTGCTGCTTCAGGGCCGCCATGCGGAACTGGGCTTTGAGGATGTTGATCTGGTCCTTGACCGGTTGGAGTCCGATCATGGCGTCCAGTTTCCGTCCGGCGTCGGCGAGCTGTTTCGCGCGGTCGTCCTCCCCCTGCTTGTTTCCGGAGAGCGTCCTCAGCGGCGACCTGGCGGTCGACTGCGTCGTCCCGGCCGGGCGAGCGGCCTTGGCGCGCTCGGCGAACACTTCGTGGTCGGGGGCGAGCCGGTAGGCGCGCTGGAATGCACGGGTCGCCTGGTCATCCTCCCCCAGGGCTTCCAGCGCCGCGCCCCGGATGAAGAAGACGTGGGCGTCGTAGACGGGATTGCTGATGGCCGTCGGCAGGTCCTTGGTGGCGTTCAGTGCCTCATGATGCGTCTTGAGCTGCACAAGGGACGCGGCGACGTAGAACTGGGCCTCGTCGTTGAGTGATGCGTCCTTGATGCCGTGCGGCTCGCTGAGCACGTCTTCCCACTCGCCTTTCTCGAAGGAGCAGCGGGTCCGCAGCAACCTGACCCTGTCGTCTCGGTCGTGGTCCTGGCTGTCGGCAGTGGCCAGCGCTTCGACGGCGCGTTCGAGCTTTCCGGAGTCGATCAGCCCGGCCACGTACGCCAGCCAGGCGTCGTAGGCATTGCTGAGGGGGTGGCTGACGAACATCCCGATCTTGAAGGACGACTTGAGGGTGAGTCCCGTGGCATTTCGCAACCTGCCCAGGCTGGCCCGGTGTTCGAGCATGCCGAGCACCGCTTCGTCCAGTTGCTCCTGCCCGCAGGCGTGGACGCCGAGCCAGGCGTCCGCGGCGCGGGGATCGTATTCGAGGACGTGCTCGAAGCAGTCCGACGCACGCACGAGATCGCCTCTGCCCAGGAGCGCTACCCCGCGTGACCAGACTTCCAGGACTGATGCGTCCGCCGTTGAAAGGGACATGTCCACTCCGGATTGAGAAGGGGTGCAATCGGTCGGCTGGACCTTATCGATCGCACCATCGTTTTGAGTCCTGTTGGGACAGGAAGACGGTGATGAGGATCGAGGGGACGATCCCGGGAAGGCTGACCATGAGGCTGGTGGGATCCAGCCCGTTCGACGTCGTCGTCTCCATGCCGGAGTCGGTGGCGACGGTCCTGGTGACTGGGCCGATGAGCGCGGTGGTCCAGAACCATGCCAGCACCGTGAAGGCCAGGCCGGTCGCTTCGAGGACGATGGCGCCGATCCTCGCGCTGCGGCGGCGGCGCTTGATCCTGACGGCGAACACGCCCCGCAGCGCACTCCAGAGGATCAATGCCGCTGCGATCACGCCGATCGCGGTGCCGAGCCCGGGCTGCAGGCCGTCGTCGGTCCACGCCTCCACCAGGTAGCCGAATACCGGGAAGGAGAGGCTGCCGCAGGCGCCGATGCCGAGCATGACCCACAGGAGCACCACGGCCGCAGTGGTCGTCTTGGGTGCGCGTTCCGGCATGAACGGGGGCGGCGGGTAGGTCACGGGTCTCCAACGGGTCAAGGCAGTGTCATTCTGCGGCAAAGATGCTCGCGCTGCTGGCCCGCCGCTTGGGCCATTCTGCCAACAAGGAGCGCGATATTCGAGGCGGAAGACCGGCGGGAGACCGGCAGGAAGACCTTGGGCGGTGGAGCCGACCGACTTCACCAGCCTCCTCCGCGCTGCAAGGCGCGACCGCGAACCCGACTTCTCGACGGGCCTGGGCGTAGTACTCTCGGCCCGCATTCACTCCACCCCACAGCATCGAATGGAACCGAGATGCATCCCGGCCCCCAGCAGTCCCGGATCGCGGTAAGACGGCGCCCGGTCTTCCCCTTGATCGTGGTCGGATGCGCCCTGCTCATGATGGCCGGGGGCGCCACCCTGACGTTCGTCCTGGACAACGTGGGCGGGATAGGGTTCCTGTTCCTGGGGGCCTTCCAAATCGTCCTCGGCGCCCTCGAATTCGTGAAGCCGTACCTCGCCTACGACCCCGCGAACAACGAACTCCGCATGCTCGACGTCTTCGGCGTCAAGGACCGCGTCTACGGCGGACCGGTCGGCGAACGCGTGTACTTCAACGGCCGCGACCTGGTCCGTGCCCTCCCCAACGGCGACCAGAAAGCGGTGAAGACCTGGCCGGGCCGCAAAGCCGACATGGCCCGCGTGATCGCGGCACTCCCCCAGTACCCGATCTGACCTGAGGTTCGACCTCAGCCTTCCCGCTGATCATCCGCCATCAAGCCGGAACAGCACGTCATGGAAGAAAGCGCCTTGCTCTCAGGCCGTGGCGCGCATCGTCGTCCGATGGGAACTCGAGCCGCCGAGACGTTCCCCCGCATGCGGGTGCTGCTGTGGCCCGGGTCCTCCAGGGGCCGGCGGCGCCCCGGTTGGCGACCGGACACCCCACTCCCTGATCGACGAGCGCAACGGATGACCACCGAATCCCGAGCACTCCGCTGCACCGGCGCTCTCCACCGCCGCTGGCGCAGCGGACGTCCGACTTCCCCGTTGCGCTTCTCATGTGAGGTGCTTCACGTCAGCGAGCCGTCAGGAATCCGGGGCCTGTCCGGTTCAAGTTGCGAACAGCCCGATACCCACTGATGCAGAAGGGAACACAGACATGAGCAAGGTCTGGTTCATCACCGGTTCCTCCCGCGGCCTGGGCCGCCAGTTCGTGGAGGCCGCCCTGTCTCGCGGCGACAAGGTCGCCGCCACGGCACGAAGCACCGTCGGCTTCGACGACCTCGTCGCGACCTACGGTGACGCTGTCCTGCCGCTCGTCATGGACGTGACCGACCGGTCCGCGGTGTTCGCGGCGGTCGAACACACCATCGGCCACTTCGGACGGATTGACGTCGTCGTCAACAACGCCGGCTACGCCCAGATCGGCGCCGTCGAGGAACTCACTGAAGCCGAACTGCGAAACCAGATGGAGACCAACCTCTTCGGCGCCGTCTGGGTCGTCCAAGCCGTTCTCCCGCACCTGCGGGAGCAGCGCGGAGGGCGCATCTTCCAGCTCTCCTCCGCCGCCGGGCTCATCGCGGTCCCGCTCGGCGGTGCCTACAGCGCCTCGAAATGGGCCTTGGAGGGTCTGAACGAGGCCCTCGCCGGAGAGGTCGCCGAGTTCGGCGTCAAGGTCACCATCATCGAGCCCGGCGGATTCGCCACCCGCAAGGGCGAGAACCCCGACCCGCTCAACAACGGCTTCATGGCCGAGAAGCTCCCGGTCTATGACGGCCTTCGCGAACGCCTGGCCGGGTTCGCGGGCAAGCAGCCCGCCGGCGACCCGGCCGCCGCCGCCCGGGTCCTCCTCGAGCTCGCCGACCACGACGACCCGCCCGTGCGGATCCTGTTCGGCACCGGCTTCTACCCGATGATCCAGCAGGCCTACGACAACCGCCGCAAAAACTGGGACGAGTGGCAGGACCTCTCCACCGCCGCGCAGGGCTGAGTGGCCGGCCGCCCCGGCGGCGAGGCGATAGCCGGCAGCACAGGGCCGGGGCACATCACCGCGGGCCTGGCCCTGTGCTTTATCAACCTCGGCAAGCGCATCACCGTTCAACAGCCGACAAATGCGACTGCAGCGCGACCCGCGCGCTGCGATCGAAATCCCGACGACCATCCGCGGAACCCGCGGCGAGAACTACGAAAGCAGTCACAACCATGAACGCACCGAATGCAGCCGCGATCGCCGGGAAGATCGATGCGATAGTCGAGGCACTCCGCGCCAAGGACCTCGACCGCCTGGCAGCGATCTACGCGCCGGACGTCGTCTCCTTCGACGTCGAGCCGCCCCTGCAACACGTCGGCCTCCCCGCGAAACTGCAGAACTGGGAGAAGGTCTTCACCGTCTTCAAGGACCTGGACTACGAGATCCGCGACCTGCGGGTCACCGCCGGCGAGGACGTGGCGTTCGCCCACGGCTTCGGCAGACTCAGCGGCACCCTGGTGAACGGCACGGCGACGAGCGGCATGTGGGTCCGCGCCACCTTCTGCCTCGAGCAGACCGACGGCGACTGGCGCATCGTCCACGACCAGGTCTCCGTGCCGTTCGACGTCGCCAGCGGCAAGGGCGTGGCCGACCTGGAGCCATGACGGGTCCGCGAGAATCTATTGTGGACGCAGCTGGATCGCGTCGCGCAAGTCCGGGGCTTGCCAGTGCGCCAAGGCTTTTCGCGATTCGGACCGTGCGCATCTGGACACGGAGGGCAGGGGCTGGCGGCTGGACTGCGACCCGGACCAGGTGGGGCCGCCGCTCGCTGGTCGTGGTCGCGCACCTCGACGAAGGCGCGCTGGCAGTGGCTTGAACGGGGCGCTGACGTGCGATGCTGCCGCCAGCGGCATCCTTTCCTGCCGGAGTCCCGCCGGTGTCCCGCCTTGTATGTCATTCAACCCGCTGGAAAAATTGCCTAGTTGTCGGATCAAGTCGGCATCGCTTACGGCCGGCAGGCCGAGGCGAGGTACCGCCGCAAGCAGGACGCTCGCCGGGCTCGCCGTTTCTCCGGAAGGCGTCAAGCACGCCAGAAGACTGCAATCCTCACCCAGCGAATGAAAGGCCCCATTGTGCCCAGCCGAAAACTAGCGGCCCTGCCCTTTGTCCTCGCCCTCGTCGGACTCGCGGCGTGCACTGCCGAAGCCGGACCCACGGTTTCCGGCGGAGAACTCGCCGACCTGGCCGCGGACGCCCTGGAGGAGCAGACCGGATCGCGTCCCGACCTCGACTGCGGCGACGACGACTCGATCATCGTCAGTGAAGGCAAGGAGGTCGACTGCGTGGCGACCTCCACTGAGACCGGCGCCGAATACGACGCCACCATCACCTTCACCAGCGTCGAAGGCAGGGACTACGAGATCAGCGTGGAAGTGGCCTCCGAGCCCAACAACGCCCCCAGCGAGGCCCCGACCTCTGATCCCGCCGAGGCCGAAACCTCGGCACCGGCCGCCGACGCGAACAGCATCGTGGTTCCCGCCCCAGACTTCGCCGCGGCGGTCGCGGACGCGGTGGCGGCCGAATGGGGGGAGGGCAACGACATCGACTGCGGCGACGCCGCCACGAGGACCCTGTATGAGGGTGCGATCCACTCCTGCGTGCTGATCGACGTCTCAACAGACGCGGAGTACGCCATCACCATCACGGTCACCAGCATCGACGTCGAGGCCGGCACCTTCAACTTCGAAGCCGTGGTGGATGAGACCCCGTTGAACCGTTAGGACCGCGCGCCGCCGGGCCGCGGTCTTCCCCGACCAGTTCCGGGCCGTCATCGCCAAAGGCCTCCTCGACGAGCCCGAGGAGGACACCGAGTCCTAGCCCCGTCGAATAGCGCTGCAGCGGCCCCGGCGAAACCACCGCCGGGGGCCGCACTCATCCCCCTTGGACTTTCGATAGCGTCGACCTAGTCTCGGTGAAAACGGGAGCCCATGGCGGCGAACGCCAGGGCTGCGTCTGTACGACCAAATCGAGATCCAATGCCAAGAACCGATCGAATGACGTTGTGCCAGAACCGAAGCAGTGTCGATCTGCGGTTCGTTCCGCGACACGATGAGTGGTGGACACGCGTTGATACGATCGGCCGATGTCCACCTATAAACCTCGTACCGGTCAACCGAAGACCATTCGAGCATGGATCGCAGAGAATTACAGTGTCCCAGCGAGAATCGTCGCTGTGCTCGGTACGATCGCCAGCGCCTGGGGGCTTGCCGTCGCGGTGGGCGACACGGAGGGCGAGAATCCGATCGCCTGGTTGATGTTCGCGGGCCCCGCCTTGGCGGGCGCGTTCCCGACGCTCGAGCTGGCTTGGCGCCGGGACCATGACCTTTCGATGTCGACGGTGAAGTCGCGCTGGTTCATCTTCCCGCTCTTCGGTGCGCTCGGTGCCATTGTCGCCATGGTCGTCACCGAGATCGTCATGCGCGTCTCGGGCGCCGTCGCCGCCGCGCAGGCCCGGGACCCGTACCACTACTGGTTCGCCGAGGACGGCCCGCCGTTCCCGTCGTTCATGTTCGGCATCCTGGGTTATGTCGCCGGACTACTGCTCGCCCTGGCGTTCTTCGTCGTGGTCCTGTGGCCGCTGCAGATCCTCCTGCGTCCCCGCCAGGCGTTGGAGGAGAACATGATGGACGCCTCCGAGTCGAATTTCCGGCGCAACCGGGCGGCCCTGCTCATGATGCCGCTCATCGTGATCAACGCCTTCGTCATCGCCATCGCGATCACGGCCGACATCGGCTGGCTCGCGCTGCTTTCCGTCCTGCTCGAGGTCGCGATGGTCGTCATCACGATGTTCCTCCAGCGGGCCGACAAGAAGCGCCGTGCGCAAGCCGGTCTCTCCACGGGCGTCGAGCTCGGCCACAAGAAGCCTGCTCGCCCTGAGCGGCGAAAACTGTACTGATGATGGAATTTGGTGCGGCTGGTCAGCACCTCGAGTTCGACACCGGCTTGAACGCGCTCATCAGGGGCGGCCTCTGTCCTTGAGCCGACCGAGATCGCCAGGTCACGCCGCACACCGCCGCAGCGACCTAGGGTGGACGCATGCGGCATGTCACCGACCGGACCGGACTCGTCCTCTTCACCGCCGCCTCGCTGCTCGCCGGCGCCAACTCGGTCGGCATCCGCTTCTCCAACCGCGAACTCGACCCGCTTTGGGGCGCGGGCCTGCGCTTCGGCGCCGCCGCCGTCCTCCTGCTGGCGATCATGGCCGCCCGCCGCCTCCCGATGCCCCGCGGCAAGGCCCTCGCCGGGGCCGCCGCGTTCGGCATGCTCAACTTCGGCATCCCGTTCGCGCTGGCCTACTACGCGCTGGTCCACGTCCACGCCGGACTCGCACAGACGCTGCTGTCGCTGGTCCCCTTGGTGACACTGCTGCTCTCGGTATCGGAGCACCAAGAGCGGTTCCAGGCGCAACTGCTGATCGGCACCGTACTGGCGGTGACCGGTGTCGCCGTGATCGCGCAGGCCCCAATCCGCGGTGAGGTGCCGGTCCCGGCGCTGCTGGCCGTCCTGGGCGCGGTGCTGTCGTTCTCGCAGGCGAGCATCCTGGTGCACCGCCTGCCGACACTGCACCCGGTGACGGTGAACGCGGTCGGCATGGCGACGGCGGCGGCTGCACTGCTAGCGGGCTCGCTCGCTGCCGGCGACCAGTGGGTCCTACCCGAACGCGCCGAGACCTGGTGGGCGATCGCCTATCTCGTGCTGGCCGGGTCGGTCCTGCTGTTCATCCTGTACGTGCAGCTCATCGACCGGTGGGGACCGTCCCGGTCCTCGTATGCGTTCGTGGTGATCCCGGTCGTGACGATCATGCTCTCGGCCTGGCTCGACGACGAACCGCTCACCTGGTCGCTCCTCATCGGAGGCCCGCTGGTCCTCCTGGGCGTCTACCTGGGCGCCCTTCGCCGGCACGGGAACACGCCCGCCGACCCCCCAGCGACTAGCGGCGTCGGTGGGTCGACCTGATGACTTCGCGTTTGCCGTACTGCTGCGGCGTGGACCGGTGTGTCAGGGCAGTGTTCGGGTGAGCCAGACGAGTTCGCCTCGGTCGTCGGTGGTGGTGTGGTCGCGCTCGAAACCAAGTTTGTCGAGGACCCGGAACGAGGCCGTATTCCAGGTGCGAACGGTCGACCACAGGCGCCTCCTGCCAGTCGCGGTCGCGGCGTCGAGGACTGCGCGGGCAGCTTCGGTCGCGTAGCCGTTGCCGTGGACGCGCTGGAACAGTTCATAGGCGATCTCGGGCTCGTCGATCGTGGCGCGGCCGACGATCAAGCCGCAGTAGCCGATGAAATCGTTCTCGACGCGGCGGCGTATGGGCAGCGTGGCGATCCCGGAGGCCGCGGTGAAAGCGAGACCGTCCGCGATGATTTTCCGGGCTTCTTCGACCGTCGGTTTCCCATCGCCGCGCTCGGCGTGCAAGGCGCACAGCGCCTCCGCGTCCGTCTCGGCCCACGGCTGGAGGATCAGCCGGTCGCTCGCCAGGTGGAAGGACATCGGTTCGTAGGCAGACATGCCCTTACTTTCCACCAGGGACCACCGCGACCCTCTTCAGGGGTGCCGAGTCGTTGTCGATGCTGACAGTGGCGCCGAAGGCGAGCGCGCTCCAGATGGCCAGGGCGACACGCAGCGTCCCGCACGCAGCCCGACGTGCGCTCCTCGACATCCAGATGCCGGGCAAGGACGGCCTCCGAGTCGCCGCCGAACTCCACCGCGCCCGCCCCGGCTGCCGGATCATCATCTGCACCACGTTCGGGCGGCCCGGCTACCTCGCCCGGGCGATGACGGCCGGAGCCGTCGGCTTCATCGTCAAGGACGCCCCGCCGGAACAGCTCGTCGAAGCCGTCCGCCGCGTCCACAGCGGACTACGGGTGGTCGACGCGGCGCTCGCCGCCGAGTCGCTCGCCACCAGGGAGGGCCCGCTCACCGCCCGCGAGCGCGAGGTCATACGCATCGCCCGCGTCGGCAGCACCGCCGCGGATATCGCCGCCTGTCCTCCGGAGCCACGGCTATATCCGACGGGTCGACCTGGCTACGCGGTCATGTTGAGGACGAGGTCCGCCGCAGTGTCGGCGCCGTCGGTGCGGATCTTCGGGCCGAGTTCAGCGGCGCGGCGGCCGGTCTCGGGATCGAGTGCGGTTGCCAGTGCGGCCGTGAGGGTCTCGGTTGTCGGCACGGGACCGTCGTGGCGGGCGCCGATGCCGAGTTCGGCGACACGGCCGGCCCAGTAGGGCTGGTCCACGATCTGCGGCACGACCACCTGCGGTGTGCCCGAACGGGTCGCCGTGTGCGTGGTCCCGGCGCCGCCGTGGTGGACGATCGCGGCCACCCGTGGGAACAGCGCCTGCTGGTTGACCTCGTCGATCACGAAGCAGTCGTCGCGGTCGTCGATCGGAGCGAGCCGAGCCCAGCCGCGCGAGAGCACTGCGCGGCGCCCGTGTGCGCGCACCGACTCAACGACCGCGCGGGCCGCGTCCTCGGCATCGCGGACCGGGATGCTGCCGAATCCGATGTAGACCGGCGGTTCGCCCGCATCGAGGAAGGCCTCCAGGTCGGCCGGGAGCGGGCGCTCGTCAGGGAGGATCCACGCGCCGGTCTGGACGACGTCGATGAGGTCGGTCGGCTCCCACGGGCTGAGCACCGGGTCGGTGGCGAGCCAGCGATGGTCGGTCAGGGTACGGGTGCGCACGTCCTCGGTCGGCGGCAGTCCGATCGATTCGCGGTAGGCGTTGACCGGCTCGCCGAAGATCGCCTGCATCTTCTGCTTGTCCCACTCCCAGAGCGCGCGATTGTCGAGGTCCTCGGGGAGGGGCCAGCCGGGCATCGGGAACGGCCGCTGCGTATGCGAGGGCAGGGTCGTCGGTTGCAGAGCGGCGCTGGCGAACGGGATCCCGTACCGTTCGGCGACGGCCTGGGCGGTGGCGACCACTGGGAAGAGCCCGGTCGCGACGAACGCGTCGCAGCCCTCCTCGGCGACGGCGGTGAAGGCCGGGCCGTGGGAAGCGAGGATCTCGCGGATGTGCTGGTGCATGCTCGGGCCGGTCCCTTTGGCGATGGACTGGACCATCTGGCGGATCGGCGCGTCGACCGGCAGATGCCGTGCGTCGGCGCGGGCGGCCAGATCGGTGAACTCCGGGTCCGGCGGCGCGGCGATCGTGACCTCCGCGTTCTTGGCGGTCAGGCGGGCGGCGAGCCCGGCGAGCGGTTCGATGTCCCCGCGGGACCCGCGGGAGGCGAGCAGTACGCGCATTCCATGTCTCCTCGATTGGAGCGTTTTGGTTCCGGCCGCTCATTCTGCACCAGGTCAGCACCCATATCCGGTCCCCGGTGGCAGTGGTTTCGCACTCGGGGTGATAGACAATGAAAGGGGTGAGGAACAGCACGCCTGGTGGTCGAGTACCGGGGGAATCAGGTTTCTACAGCCGAATCCTGTCGAGTCGGACCCGGAGGAGCTTCGCGTCCGATCAGCGGCGTGGCCGGGCGTGATATGCCTGCAAGGCATCCTGTTCATCCTCGCCACGCCATCGCGTGGCGACACCTGCCGCCCGAGCTCGTCCTCGGATCGAGCCCTCGTCCCAAAGGTATTGCGGCGCGGGCTGCTCCGCGTGATCAGCGATCATGCGAAGCAGCCCGCTCGTGCCGCGCCGCTCAGGCGGCTTCGATGGTCCACTGCTGGTTGTTGCTACTGCTGAGGGCCCATTGACCGGCGCTCGAGCCGTTGGTGGTGCGGCCCATGCTGTCGAGGTACAGGCCGGTCGCGCGATTCTTGATCCGCACGTACGAGCCGGTGTTCTCCACGACCCACTGCTGGTTGTAGTTGACGCTGCTGGCCCATTGGCCGGCGTTGGAGCCGTTGGTGGTGCGGCCCATGCCGTCGAGGTACAGGCCGGTCGCGCGATTCTTGATCCGCACGTACGAGCCGGTGTTCTCCACGACCCACTGCTGGTTGTTGCTGCCAGAGCTGGAGGCCCACTGCCCGGTGTCGGTGCCGTTGGTGGTGCGGCCCATGCCGTCGAGGTACAGGCCGGTCGCGCGGTTCTTGATCCGCGCATAAGCGGTCGCGACTGCCGGGTTGAACTCGGTGATCGTGACGTCGTGGAAGACCGCGGGGCCGCCGTCGGTGTACAGCGCGATCCGGTCGTCGGCGTTCTCGGGGTACGTCAGGCTGGAGTGGACGTACCGGCCGTCGTCGACGAACATCTCGACTGAGAGGTTGTCGACCAGGATCCGCAGGTTCACCTCGCGCCGCGCCGGGTCGAAGGGCGTGTGGCTCTCGAGCCAGCGGCTGTCAGGGTTGCCGGTGAACTCCCTGTTGACGTAGGCGAAGTCGTGGTAGACGCCGGCGTCGATGTGCCTGGAGTCGTCGTTCGACAGTCGCAGCTGCAGCCCAAGATTCTGGAGCTGGTTCCAGGTGACGCGGGTCTGGATCTGGTAGGCCCGTCCTCGGTAGTCGAGCACGGTCCTGCCGTCGACGGTGATGTCGCCGAGGTTGATTCGCCTCGAGGCGCGCGCTTCCAAGGTCCGGACCGGGGTGGAGACCAGCGCTGACTCTGACCCGTACCACTTGAGCGAGACTTCGCGGACGATCGAGTCGGTCCCGTTGAACCCGTCCGACCCCCAGGTGGGGGTGTTGTTCGCGTAGTCCCAGAAGTTCATCCAGCCGATGGCGTAGCGGGTCTTGGGGTCGATCTGACCGTTCACCCTGCGTTCCCAGGTGACGGCGGCGTACCAGTCCCAGCCGTAGTCGAGCCACTTCGGCTCCTGGTGGTCGGGGATGAAGTTGGAGCCGTTGAAGTTCCCGGTCCAGTACGCGTAGTTCGCCGGCAGTCCCAGGTGTTTGGCGTTGACGCTGACGCCCAGCACCCACTTGCCGGGGCCGGTGTCGGAGTCCATCCAGAACAGGTCGGGGCATTCGAAGACGCCCAGGCCGCCCCTGATGAACCCGTCGACGTACGTCCAGCTCTTGAGGTCGTTGGAGTGGTAGAACCCGACCTTGTCGTTCTCGGCGAGGGCCATCACCCACCGGCTGCGGGCCTCGTCCCAGATGATCTTGGGGTCGCGGAAGTCCACGACGCCGGGGTTGGCCAGGGCGACCTGGTCGCGCCGGTTGAAGGTGCGACCACCGTCGGTCGAGTAGAACAGGAATTGCGCCTGCTTATGGGGAGCCGGCGCGAATCGGTCCTCTTGCGTCGCGAGGGCGATGATGGCGCCCGCACCGTAGCCGGCCGTATTGCGCTCGTCGACGACGAGGCATCCGGACCAGATCGACCCGTTCGGATTGGTCTCCTTGGCAATGGCGTCGCCGAGGTCGCGGAATGCGACATTGTCGTCAGAGGCGACCAGTCGCCATGAGGTTCCGACCGCCGATGGGAAGTCCTTGTTGTACAGGTAGTAGTAGTACGTCTGTCCATTGACGTAGATCGGGCGCTGCGGGTCGTTCTTCCAGCCCTTGGGCACGGAATAGTGGTAGTAGGGGCGCCGCGACAGGGATTGTGCAGCCGCTGGGCTCGCCATTGGAACACCGATCAGGCAGGCGGCACCGCCGACACCGGCGGCGCGGAACAGCGCCCGTCTCGAGGTTTGCAGCATCATCGCTCCAAATCTGCATTGTGAGTGTGGAATTGACATAGGCAAATGTATTTGGTTAAACGAGGTTAAATCAATGGCCGCCGACAGGTTAATTTCGGTTAAACCTAAGGCAGGCCGTTCCGCGATCACGGAATCGGCCTGCCTTAGCGTTCTGATTGCGATAAGTGCGCTGATCTCTCAGTATCGATCGATTCGCACGAGCCGCTCTCCGTCCCACTGCACCGGAATGGGATCAGTCAGTTCGCCGACGAACGCCCCGTTCTCGGTATTCCGGAATCCGATGAGGTGCGCCCTGCTTTCGAGATCGTGCAGGCGGGCGGCGTACAGGCTCTCGTGCTCGAACGGGCGGGCCTTCGCGATGTCGAAGAGCGCGCCGTCGAGTCCGCCGAGCGGGTCGTCGACGGGCACCACGTAGTTGTCGCCGGTCTCGCCAAGCGCGCGGCGGGCATCGGCGGCTTCCTTCTCACCGCAGCAGAACAGCAGCAGCCATTGACCGTCCACCTGGTGCAGTTGGCACACCTCGATCTGGCCGAAGCCGAGCGCGTCCGGGCGGCTCAGCGGCGGCAGCACCTCCCAGGTCTCCAGGTCCGTCGAGCGGGCGTGCCCGACGACGCCGCGTTCGCGGGCCGGCTCGGAGCCGGAGACGCGCGCGGTGAACAGCATCCGCCAGCCCTCGCCGCCGGGGTCGGGGAAGACCCAGGGGTCGCGGCAGGCCTCGTCGAACCAGCCGGAGTCGGGCCCGAACTTCTCGTAGAACCTCGGATCGGCCTCGACCTGCGGTCCGGGTAGCCGCGTCCAGGTGATCAGGTCATCGGAGACGGCGGAGCCGATTCGCTGGATCAGGCCGTTCTCGGCGCGGGAGACGCCGGTGTAGAACATTCGCCACCGGCCCTGACCGTCGCGTACGACCGATCCGGTCCACGTCGCTTGGTCGTCCCAGGCCGGCGCGTCGGCGCACACCAGCGCGTCCGGCAGCAGCGTCCAGTCCTTCAGGTCCGCGGAGACGGCGTGGCCGATGGACGCCCGCTGGTGGCGGCGGCCCTCCTCCTGGAGCGCGCGGGACGCCCGCAGGAAGAACGCGTGGTGGCGGCCGTCGTCGTCGGTGGCGTACCACGAGTCCCAGACCCAGTGGTCGGCGAGTTTCAGCATCGGTTTCCTTCATTGATTGCAGTTCAGGGGTGCTGGGGGGAGGGGCCGTTCAGTCCTTCATGCCCGCGCTGGCGATGGACTGGATGAAGGCACGCTGGAACGCGATGAAGACGGCGACCATCGGGATGGTGATCATCGAGATGTAGGCCATGACCTCGCCCCAGGACGTGTCGAGCTGGAAGAAGTACTGGACGCCGACCATGACGGGGCGCAGCTCCTCGCTCTGCACGGTCATGAGCGGCCACAGGTACGCGTTCCAGGTGGCCGGTGAGGTGACCACGGTCAGGATGGTGACGGTGGCGAACACCGGCTTCGACAGCGGGACGATGATCCGCCAGTAGGTGTGCAGCCAGCCGGCCCCGTCCATCGCGGCGGCCTCTTCGAGGCCTTTGGGGAGGCTCTTGAAGTACTGGGCGAACAGGAAGATCGAGAAGGCGTTCACGATGAACGGGACGATCTGCACGTGATAGGTGTTCAGCCAGCCGATCTCCATGACCGGCCGGAGGCCCTCGAAGCCGATCCAGGGCAGGTTCGCGACCAGGTAGACCATCGGCACGATCGTGGTGTCGAACGGCAGGATGAGGGTCGCGATGATGAAGCCGAAGACCACCGCCCGGCCCTTCCAGCGCATCCGGGCGAGGGCGTAGCCGCACATGGAGTTCACGACGAGACCGAGGGCCGTGACCATGAACGTGATGAACAGCGTGTTGCCCAGGAAGCGCCAGAACGGGACCCGGTCGAACACGGCCGAGTAGTTCGCGAAGGAGACCTCCCCGACCGGTAGGAAGGCCCGGAAGGAGTCCATGTCGGCGAAGATCTGGTGGTCGCTCTTGAAGCTGGCGGCCAGCATGAACATGATCGGGAACAGGAAGAACACGGCCAGGAGCGCCATGGGCAGGTACACCCACCGGCGGCGGCGCGGCCGCAGCGTCATTGCGGTCATGGCGATTCAGTCCTTGTCGCGGGTCAGGCGGCGCTGGATGAGCGCCAGGGTGAGCACGATGCAGAAGAACACCAGTGACAGGGATGCGGCGTAACCGATCTGCTGCTGCTGGAATCCCTTCTGGACGATCTGATAGACGATGGAGCTGGTCGAGTTCAGCGGTCCGCCGCCGGTCATGATGTCGACCTGGATGAACAGGCTCATCGCGGCGATCGTGATGGTGATGAGCACGAACACGAAGGTGGGCTTGAGGAGCGGCAGCGTGATGTGCCGGAACTGCTCCCATCTCGTGGTGCCGTCGAGTGCGGCCGCCTCGTAGATCTCTTCGGGGATGGTCTGCAGGCCCGCGAGCCAGATGATCATGTGGAAGCCCACCCCCTGCCAGACGCTCATCACGACGATGGCGCCCATGGCCGTCGATGGGTCCGACAGCCAGGCCTGGCCGGCCCAGACGCCCCCGGTGAGCATCGACAGCGTCGAGTTGATGAGACCGTCTTCCTGGTAGAGGAAGCGCCACAGGAGGCTGATGACCACCATGGAGGTGATCACCGGCAGGAAGTAGACGGTGCGGAAGAAGTTCCGCCCCGCGATCTTCTGGTTGACCAGGAGCGCCAGCACCAGACCGAGTCCCCCCTGCAGCGGCACGACGAGCGCCGCGAACACGAACGTGTTCAGCATGGAGCGGGTGAACACCGGGTCCTCGGTGAAAGCGCGCCGAAAGTTGTCCAGGCCCACGAACTCCGGCGCGACCGGCGAGATGAGCCGGGCGTTGGTGAAGCTCATGGCCAGTGACACCACTGCCGGACCGATTACGAACAGCAGCAGCAGCACTATGGCCGGAATGGCGAAGACGGTCCCGGCTCGCTGCTCGGAGCGGCTGAAGTTGCCGCGGCGACGGTTGTGCCGCTGCGGTGTCGGTACGCGGTCGGCGGCTGCTGCTGCGGCGGCGACTCGGTCGGTGCTGGCGATGGTCATATGATCGCCTTTCTTAGAACCCGTAACCGGAGTTCGACTCGATGTCGGCATCGATTTCGGCCACCGCCGAGTCGAGGGCCTCCTGGACATCGCCGCCGTGGATGATGTCGCCGGTGTACTGGGTGAAGACGCTCGCGATGACGGTGTAGGCCGGCGTCTCCGGACGCAGGACCGCGAAGTTGCGCGAGTAGTCGACCATCATCCGGAGGGCGCCGTCCGGCGCGTAGTTCTCGGTGAGCGCCGCGGCCGCTTCGGTGGCGGGGATGAGGCCGGTGGCGTTGGCGAACTCGGCCACGAACTCGTCTGACACCGCCGCCTGCAGGAAGGTGTTGGCCCCGGCCGGGTCGGCGGCGCTGGTGACCGCCCACTGCCAGGAGCCGCCGCCGATCTTGGGGCCGTTGCCGAAGTCGGGCGGCGGCAGGAACAGCACGTCGTCGTAGAGGTCCATGGCGGCCAGGGCGTTCCAGTTGCCGTTGAACGACATGGCGGCCTTGCCCTGGTTGAAGTCCTCGCCGCCGATCGGCGACTCGATGTTCGCGAGTTCCCCGGTGAACAGGCTCTGGAACCACTGCCCCCACGCGAGGGCTTCGGGCCCGTTGAGGGCGCCCCCGGCGGTCAGGTAGGTGGAGCGGTCGATTAGGTCGCCGCCGAAGCTCTGCAGGAACGGCGAGTACGCGTAGGGGTACCACTCGCCGATGTCGGCGGTGGCGAAGTCGATCGCCCACTGGTAGTCGGTGTCGGCGGCGATGCGCTGGAGTGCTTCGTCGAACTCCTCCCCCGTCCACGGCGCGTCGAGGGTCGGGATGCGGATCTTCGCGGCCTCGAGGACCGATTCGCGGGCGAAGATCGAGCAGGCCGCCTCCCAGTGGCCGATCGAGTACAGCTGGTCCTGGAAGATCCCGAGCGTGGACGGCAGGAACTTGTCGGTCACCTCGGCAGGCAGGTCGAGGGGTTGGAGGTGCCCGGCCCAGGCCCAGTTGGGCACGTTGGGGCCGTCAACGGTGAGCAGGTCGGGCAGGTCGCCCGAGAGTGCGGCCGCGCTGACGGTGTCGTTGTAGGCGTCCTGCGGGAACGACTCGCGTTCGACGGTGTAGTCGTCCTGGTCGCCGTTGAAGGAGTCGAGGATCTGGTCGGTGACTGCCAGCTCGGTGTCGTTGCCGGCGCTGTGGGTCCACAGCAGCAGCGTGCCGTCGGCGGCGTTGCCGCCGCCCGAGGAGCAGGCGGTCAGTGCACTGCCCGCCAGGGCGGCGCCGCCTGAGGCGGCGGCAAGTTTCATCAGATCGCGGCGTTGCATCGCGGTTCACTCCATTGGGATCGGTCGAAGGGTTACGCCGGGGCGACGGAGTCGCGCCGGGCGATCGGGCAGGGCATGAGGTGCTGTACGGGTTCGGCGTCGGGTTCGTCGAGCCTGCGCAGCAGCTCTTTGGCGGCCCAGCTGCCCATTTCGTAGTGGGGCAGGGCTGCCGAGGTCAGCCCGGGAGCGAGCTCCGGGGCGATGAGTTCCTGGTCGTCGTAGGAGACGACGGAGAGGTCGCCGGGAATGGACAGTCCGAGCTCGGCGGCGGCGCGGTAGACGCCCATGGCCATCCGGTCGTTGAAGCAGAAGATCGCCGTGGGCCGCTCGGGACGGCGGAGCAGTCGCATGGCCGCGTCGTAGCCGCCGTGGGTCCGCCCTTCCGGGGACTCGGCGAACAGCTCGTCGGCATCGAGACCGTAGGCGGTGACGTGTTCGCGCCAGGTGGTCAGGCGGATGTGGCGCGCTTCGACGTCTTCGGCGGTGGTGACGTGGCCGATCCGTCGGTGGCCGGCAGCGGCGAGTTCGGCGAGGACGCCGAGCGCGCCGCCGCGCTCGTCGGGTACCACTGACGTGACGGAGCCGTCGGCGGTGCGCGAATCCAAGAGGACGACCGGCGTCGACTTGATCTCGGCCGGCACGTCGATCACCTGGTGGTACATGGTCGCCAGGAGGATGCCGTCGATCTGGCGCTCCTGTAGGGCGGCGATTGCCTCACCGGTCTCGTCGGGATCGCCCGTGGTGTCGACCATGAGCAGCAGGAACCCGGCCTCACGGGCCGCGTCGTGGGCTCCACGGATCATCTGGCCGGCGAACGGAGTGGTCGCCACGTTGTCCCCGACGAATCCGAGCATGTGGGTGCGCCGGGTACGCAGGCCCCTGGCGACCGTGTTCGGACGATAGCCGAGCTCGGCGGCGGCGGCGAGGACCCGGTCGCGGGTTTCCGAACCGATGCGGTTGCCGCCGGTCCCATTGAGCGCCATAGAGGCCGTAGCCGTAGAAACGCCGGCGGCCCTGGCCACGTCGGTCAGGCGGGGAGGTCTGGTCGCCATCGACAAGCTCCAATCGGTCAATCGATTAACTAGAACCGTTACAGACTATGCGACGGCCGTTAAACGATTAACTGAACCTACAGCCCGACGGATGCGATACGAACTCGAGAAGGTAACGAATCAATAACGTCGAAGCTTGCGTCACAGCGCCTGTTTGGCTCGGATGGATCGGCGTCACCACGGGGCCTTCCTCCTGCAACACTCCTGGGCCCGCCCCGATCACTCCCGCCGTGGCCCGAATATGTACCTTTTCGTCCATTCGAATCGAAGGTTGCGAATGTATTGACTTAATGGTTCGACGTTGGTTACCGTGAACATCACCTGGTGGCCACCAAGTACCTCCTGCCGTGCGCAAGCGCGGTCCCTCACACCACACCAGGAGATGCCATGTCCACAGTCCGTTTGCGGACCGTTTGCAGCAAGGCCGCGGCGTTCATCGCCGCAGCGGTTCTCGCCATGTCCGTCCTGCTCTTCGCCGACGCCGACCGTGCCGAGGCGGCACCCGGCTCCTCGTTCACCAACCCGGTGGTGGACGTTCCCAACAGCGCCGACCCGACCCTCGTCCAGCACAACGGCTTCTACTACTACGTGGCGACCACCTGGTCCTCCCAGGTCGTCATGCGCAAGTCCGCGACCATCGCCGGGCTCAAGACCGCACCGGAGCAGGTGGTGGTGGAGACCGGCGGCGACACCATGTGGGCGCCGCACCTCGAGTTGATCGACGGCCGGTGGTACCTGTACTACTCGGTCGAGCAGTGCTGCGCCGCCCGCCGCACCCACGTCGCCCAGAGCGCGGGCGCCGATCCCATGGGGCCCTATACGAAGCTCGGCATCCTCGACCTCATGCCGAACAGCGGCTGGGCGATCGACGCCGCACCGATGCACCTGGGCGGCAAGCTCTACATGACCTTCTCGGCCTTCGCGCCCGGCGACGGCCTGCAGTCGCTCTACATCGCGCCGATGTCGAACCCCTGGACCGCCTCCGCGCACGGCACCCGCATCTCGGCGCCGACCCTGTCCTGGGAGACCCAGAACGGCGCCGTCAACGAGGGCTCCTTCGCCATCCAGCGGGGCGGGCGCACCTTCCTGACCTACGCGGCCAGCCACTGCTCCGGGCCGAACTACAAGATCGGAATGCTCGAGTACACCGGGAGCGACCCGCTCCAGATGAGCTCGTGGACGAAGTACTCGAACCCGATCTTCCAGCGCAATGACGCCGCCGGCGTCTACGGGCCGGCCCACCACTCGTTCTTCACCTCGCCGGACGGCACGGAGACCTGGATCGCCTACCACGCCAACGACTCCGCCTCGGACGGCTGCGGCACGACGCGGACGACCCGGGTGCAGAAGATCTCCTGGAACGCCGACGGCACCCCGAACCTCGGCGTCCCGGTGGCCACGACGACTGTTCTCCAGGGCCCTTCTGGGGAGCAGAACATCGCCCCTGTGGCGATCCGCAACCGGCACAGCAACCTCTGCCTCGACGACTACAACTGGGGCACCGAACCCGGCGCCGAGGTGCGGCAGTGGACCTGCAACGACTACCCGGTCCAGGACTGGTACGTGAACGACCTCGGCAACGGCTACGTCGCGATCCTCAACCTCTACAGCGGCATGTGCCTCGACGACTACGAGTTCGGGACGCAACCAGGAGCCGAAGTCCGCCAGTGGACCTGCAACGACCAGAACGTGCAGCAATGGCGGATCGTCGACGCCGGCGGCGGCTACGTCAACCTCGTCAACCGCCACAGCGGCCTGTGCCTCGACAACTACAACTTCGGCACCGCAGCCGGGGCCGAAGTCAGCCAGTGGACCTGCCTGAACAACGCCGCCCAGCAATGGCGGGTCGCCTGAGCCGCCCTTCGATCGCGTGATGATCCGGCAGCGGCGGCGCGTGCACGAGATTCGGTCCTGGATCGGGCCCTGATCGGCCAGCGCCGCCGACAGCCGCAAGAAGACGCACCGCTCCGCCTCTGCCTGGCAAAGGAGCCTGAGAATGCAGGTACGAAGAAGGAAAGGAATCCTCGCCGCGGGCCTCGCCGTCCTCACCGCGGCGACACTGTCGACCATCCACATGACCGAAGCGGGGGCCGCCGAGGTCGCCTTGCGGTCCGGCGGCTACGAACTCGTCCTCACCGACGGGAACGTCTCCCGCCCTGTAGCAGTGCGCGATATCGCAAGCGGCGCCACCGTGCTCGCAGAGGCGCAGCCGCTGCAGCTGATCCTCAAGAACGGCAGCAGCCCGGTCGACGCCGGAGCGAAGTACAGCGCGGTCCGCTCCGAAAGCGGTGCGCTCATTGCCACCGGGGAAGTGCGCAGTCCCGCAGGGAGTGTCTTCCGGTTCGAAGACCGGTACGAGGCCGCCCCTGAAGGCGGCTTTGCCGTCGACCGGTCCGTGACCGTCATCAGCGCCAATCCAGCCGACCAGGGCTTCAACTCCCGCTTCACCATCGGACCGACCAACCCGCGCCCACTCGCCGACTACCAGTTCCTCGCCCCCGGCGTCTGGTACGACCGCAACGCAAACGTTCCGCCCGGCGCCCTCGCGAGCGACTACGGCGACGACTACTTCTACTTCCGCGAGATGCGGATGCCGCTGCCGTTCGTGATGATGCACGACACCGCCTCGGGCCTGGACGTCAGCATCGCGCACGAGCACCCGCAGACCGATTCCGATGTGGATGAGAGCTCGAGCGCATGGCTGGTCGACGGCGACACCACCCACGCCGCCCTCGGTGCCCAGAAGATCCCTTCGACCAAGGTCGCGATCGTCTACCCCGCTATGGAAGGGGAGAAGAACTACGTCAACCGCGGCGCCGACTGGGTGCGCCGCTCCAGCCCGGTGACACCGGGCTACACCCAGCACTACGAGTTCCGGATCAACGTCGACAGCACCGGCTCCTTCGCCGCCGCAGTGCACGAGTCGTGGCGCTACCACTGGAACATGGCGGCCCCCCAAGTCCAGAAGGTGCCCGTCCAGACGGTCTACGACGCCTCGATCGCGGTGCTCGCCTCGTATGTCCAGGACTACAACGGCGTCCCCGGACTGCCGTTCAGCGTCTGGCTGCCGAACGGCGAGGTCAACGAGGTCAGCTTCCAGATGGGCTTCGTCGGCCAGCAGATCCCGGCCGGGTACCTGCTCCTGCGCGAAGGCTACGACAGCGGCAACACCGACTACATCGACAAGGGCCGGAGGATCCTCGACTTCTGGGCCCAGAACTCGGCCGCACCCTCAGGACTGCCGCGGACCTGGTGGGACGTGACCCCCGGGCAGTGGCGCTCGTTCTACCCGACCTATCTGCGCATCGCGACGGACGGCATGGAGGGCATGCTCCGCGCCGCCGACCTGATGCGCGACCGCGGCACGCCCGTCGCCCAATGGGACACCTACACCAAGCGCTTCGGCGACTGGCTCGTCGCCAACCAGAACTCGGACGGCTCCTATTACCGCGCCTACAACCTCGAAGGCACCGCCCCGCAGCACCAAGGCAAGTACAACACCCACAACGCCGTCCCGTTCCTGCTCGAGCTGGCCGAGTACACCGGCGACACCCGCTACCGGGACACCGCACTGCGAGCGGGCGAGTACGCCTTCCAGAATGTCCACCTCCCCGCCGCCTACGTCGGCGGCACGCCCGACAACGACAACGTCACCGACAAGGAAGCCGCCCTGCTCGCACTGCGCTCCTTCATGGCTCTGTACGACCACACCGGTGAACAGCGCTGGCTCGACGCCGCCCAGCAGGCCGCCGACTTCGGCGAGACCTGGTCCTACGCCTGGAACTATCCGGTGGAATCCACCCGTCCCGCCTACGCGCAGTACGGGGTGCGGGGCCAGAGCCTCATCGCCACCGGCCACTCGGCGATCGACACCTGGCAGTCGGGTTCCCTGTACGACTACTACCGCCTCTACGAGGCCACCGGCGACGACCACTACCTCGAGCACGCCCGACTCATCGCGAACGAGTCCAAGCTGACTACCCAGTGGCCGGGCAACCCGCTCGGCTACGCCCGCGACGGCCTCCTAGAGGAGGCCATCGGCTTGGCGGACCTGCGCTACGGCGGCGTGAACCTCTGGCTGCCATGGAACTCCGTCGCCCACGCCGAACCGCTCGCACATCTGGAGGACGCCTACGGAACCATGGACATCGACCAGATCGGCGCCGAACCGGCCGGAGGCCGGCAGATCCGCAACCGACACAGCAACCTCTGTCTGGACGACTTCAACTGGATCACGACTCCAGGTGCCGAAGTACGCCAGTGGACCTGCAACGGGCAGGCCAACCAGGACTGGCACCTGACCGATCTGGGCAACGGCTACCACTCGATCAGCAACGGCCACAGTGGCCTCTGTCTGGACGACTACAACTGGGCCACCACTCCCGGTGCCGAGGTACGCCAATGGACCTGCACTAACAGCGCCGCTCAACAATGGCGGACGACATAGTCACATAGCGGCGGAGGCCCGACATCAGGGCGTCGAAGGCTATTGAAGCTGTGAAGTGTCCTGCGGGCTCGGCCATCGGGTTGGTGCATCGGCTGGTTGCGGCCAGTGCTCTGCCGTCCACTCCTGCAACCGGGTCCATTGGCGCTGCCCGGTCCAGATGGGGTTCGCCCGGAGATCCTCGTAGTAGCCTTCACGCCGCCAGATGAATACGTTCTCGTGAGTGGCGACGATCTGGTCACCCGGGCGCAGCGTGAACTTTTCCCAGCCCCGATTGTTGCGGAAGATGGCGACCGATTCGGAGGAAACGCGCATGTAGCTCAGAACGCCGACGGCCAGGAGTGTGTTCAAAGTGAGCCAGCTACTGAGGAAGAGCAGGTCGAATAGCTCGGGCCCTCTCATGAAAGTGCCCGCGGAGCCGAAGATGATGCCCGCTGCGCAGAATATGCCGATCCACCAGGGGTTAAAGCGGATGCGTCTCGCGGCAGGGGCCGAGGGGTTCATGCCGTCGAGTATCGCAGAAGTCGCCGCTCTGGTGGGTTCAGCGATGCGAACACCGGAAGCAGAGGCGTCCCCGCCGCGCGCTTCGGGGAGTCAGGGGTGGTCACGGACAAGCCCGGTGCCGACCGCAGGCAAGCGAGCGGCATCGGCTGGGCCGTGCTCGCCGACCCCGAAGGCAACGAGTTCTGCCCCCGGTGGCCGTTTACGCCGGCGCATCGACTCATGAGCCAGCTCGACTGGGACCGGTTCACCGGGAGTGCGCACCTAAGGTCCAGCCCAAGTGGCACAGTGCGAACCGGCGTTCCCCCCGGACAGAAGGACACCGCTCCCCCGCGCGAGGGAGGCCGCGACGCGCATCCCTGGATAGAGTTGATACATCACCGTTTCAAGAGGACAGACCTCATCATTCTGACAAGTGATGGAATCCGGACGAGGATTCTTGCTCATCACCAGGAGGACATGCAGTGAAACCCTTCACCAGCAAGCTCGCAGGAGTCGCCGGGACCGCGATGATGGTCATCGCCATGCTCGGCTTCTCCGCCGTGCAGGCCAACGCTCAAGAGGCCAGTGCCGCCGGTGACGTCAGCATCCAGAGCAGCTGCGAGCATTTTTGGCACTTCGCCGACGGCCGCACCGGTTCCACCACGGCCACCGACGTGAACATCCGCAGCGGCCCTCACAACGCCAGCCCCTCCTGCACGATCGTCGGCCAGGCCCAGCCGTCTCACTCGCTTCGATTCGACTGCTATACGGGCGGCACTGGCGGCACCTGGTCGCACGTCTTCAACTACACCACCGGTGTCAGCGGCTGGATCAAGGACGAGTTCCTCACTGGGTACGGCGCTTTGAAATCCTGCTAGGCGCAATCGCGATCCCCTACCTGCCCGGGCCTCTCAAGGCCCGGTCACCGCTCGCCAGATCATGGGATTCCGGTAGGCGGTGGGATCAGGAAGCCGCGGATACGAGCACTTCGATGACGGCGTCGCCGCCGTCATCGAAGTTGGCAGGGCACTGGTCGGTCGCCGCGGCGGTCGCGGCCGAGTGCGCGTTTGCGACCGCCCACGAACGCCCTGCCCACGCGAGCATCGGCACGTCCGTGGGGGCGTCGCCGAACGCGACCACATGCTCGGCGTCGATGCCGCGACTGCTGCACCACGCGGCCAGGCTCGAGCCTTTGTCAACGCCGTCCGGGCCGAGTTCGATCTGGTCGCGGCTGCCAGCCTCCCACAGGCGCACGCCCGCAAGCTCGAGTGCGGCTGCTGCTGCAACGAGCTCATAACGCGGCCGCCGGGCACATGCGCACACAGTTTCAGGGGCGGCCCGTCAGCGGCGAAGACGTCCTCAAGCGGACTGCAGATGCGGCGCCGGTCAAGCACCGAGTCTTTCTTCGTGTACCCGAGTTCAGCCACTATGTCGTGACCGGTCTCGATAGCGAACCGGAAGTGCGGCACGGCGGCTCGCAACCGGGCTGCCGCGGGCGCGGCCGCAGCCCGGTCGATAGTGTGCTCGACGGTGACGGCCCCGGTCGCTGGCTCCCATACGGTCGTCCCACCGGCGCAGATGACGGCGTCGAACACGTCAGCGGCCCACGTCCACACTTCGAAAGCCCGATGCGGGCGCGGGGTGACCGCGATCGTGGCCACGCCGTGCACGCGGGCCGCGGTGAGCGCCGATCACCTTGAGCATGCTCGTGTAGCGACGATGTCCGCGGCCGAGAGCCCATCGCTGACTGCAGTGGTCGCGAACAGCTCCCGGACCGCTTCGCGCAGGCCGACGTCAGCGGCAAGGTCAGCGTGGGTGATGGCTCGGCCGCGACGAGCTCAAAGCGCTCGGTCCCCGCCGGCGGGGACCGCGATGCCGTCAGCGCCCCCGATGAGGCCGTGCCGGGAGCAGTACAGGTCAATACCACCGAGCGCTTCGCCGTCCTCCAGGCGTACCCAGGGCATCAGGCCAACCAGACCCTCAGGGAACTTGATCAAGTCCTGGCACTCATCCCGCTACCCCACGAAAAAGACACGACCGCCCCGTCCGATTGGCTCACCAACCAGCAACCCCGGAACGAGCGAACTCCCAGATCAGAGCCTCGATGCCAACAACCACCTGCCATCATTGGCTAACAACCGGCAATGACCAACAACTGTCGAACAGCAACGGCGCCTTCGCGAACGGCTCCGAAAAAGGCGCCAATGGCTCCCCGAGGCCCTCTACAAAGGCGTCACTCGGGGCCGCGGGACCGCGCGAAAGACACGAAAAAGGCCCTGTTACCAGTGCCTTTAATCTGTGCGCGAGGGACTTGAACCCCCCACGTCCATAATAGGGCACTAGCACCTCAAGACTATTTCACGCCCCGAATTGTCCGATTTCCAGGACATCTCCGCAGATAGCTGCGGCAAAGGTGATAAGCCTTGCGTACCTTTGGTCATCGCTGGGCTTGATTCTCCGAGCAGAACGGCTCGTAAAACGGCTCTAAAATTCGTCCACAATTGACTCAGTGGGTCAGCCAAAGCGCCGGCATGCGCGTCAGCCTCAGTTAGGCGCAACAGGAACACAGCATCGGGCGGGGTGGCCGTCGGGGCCGCGGCGGACTTCGATGACGCGGATGCGGTCGAGTTCGCGCAGGACCAGGACGAGGGTGGTGCCGACGCTGACCGCCGCGAGGAGCCCCGCGGTGAGACCGACTGCGGCGGTGGTGGCGGCGAGCCAGAACTCGACCTTGTCGAGGCGGGCCAGGCGTGTGAACTCGCGCGGGGAGATCAGGCCGAAGACCGCAGTGACGACCATGGCCGCGAGGGCGGCCTTTGGGAGCAGGTCGAGGATCGAGTGTGGGCGCTTCTCAGTCTCCGGCGTCCCGTACCAGTAGGGCGACCTGCACGCGGTTCTCGAGTCCAAGCTTGGTGAGGATGCGGCTGACGTGGGCTTTGACGCTGGTCTCGGTGATGCCCAGCGCGCGTGCGATCTGCGCGTTGGAGCGGCCTCGGGCCACTTCGGCGGCGACGGTCCGCTCGCGTGCGGTTAGCGCCGACAGGCGGCCGGTCGCCGCGCGCGCGGCCGCGGGCGGCTGCCGGATGTAGGCGTCGACGAGGCGGCGGGTGACGGCGGGGCTGAGCATGGCCTCGCCCGCGGCGGCGGCCCGCACCGCGTCGGCGAGTTTCCGGGGCGGGGTGTCCTTGAGCAGGAAGCCTACGGCGCCTTCGGCGAGCGCGGTGTGGAGGTAGTCGTCGAGGTCGAACGTGGTCAGCATGACCGCGGCGACGGCCAGGTTGCGCCGCTTGAGCTCGCGGAGGACGCCTAGGCCGTCCATGCAGGGCATGCGGATGTCGATCAGGGCGACGTCGGGGCGGTACGCCGCGACGGCGTCGAGCGCTTCACGTCCGTCTCCGGCCTCGGCGACCACCTCTATGTCGGCGGCCGGGCGTAGCACCATGCGCAGGCCCGCGCGGACCAGCGGCTCGTCGTCGGCCACGACCACTCGGATCGTCACGGCGGCCCGTCCGATCCGCCGAGCGGGAGCGCGATGCGCAGTTCGTAGCCGCCGTCCGGCGTGGGCCCGGCGTCCATGGTGCCCTCCAGCACTGTCACCGACTCGCGGATGGCGACCAGTCCGAGGCCGCTGCCCGCGATCGCGCGGATCGGCTCCGGCGGCGCGGTGTTGCGGACGCGCAGGACGGCCCGCCTTGGGGTGCAGTCGAGATCGACGACGGTCGGCACCGTACCCGCGTGCTTGTGGACGTTCGTGAGCGCTTCGCGGGCGGCCCGCCACAGGGTGCGGGCTGCAGGGGAAGGCAGGCGCTCCGAATCGCCGCTGCGGCGCAGCGACACCGGGACCCCGGCGCGGATCGAGTCGGCGACGAGGCCGTCCAGGTCGGCGACGGCGGCCGGTGCGGGGTCACGGGCAGAGGTTCGCAGGACCCCGAGCACCTCCCGCAGCTGCTCGAGCGCTTCGACCCCGGTGGCGCGGATCAGCTCCGCAGCATCGGCGGTCTCCGGGTCGGCCGCGTTGACCTCCAGCGCCCCCGCGTGCAGGACCATCAGTGAGACGCGGTGGGCGATGACATCGTGCATGTCGTGCGCGATGCGGGCCCGTTCGCGGTCCCGGGCGAGGACGGCGGCGTCGTGCTGCTCGCGTTCGAGCCGCTCGGCGCGCTCGCGGGCCTGGTCGAGCACCGCGCGGCGGGCGGCCGTCCACAGGCCCAGCGCGAACGGCGCCCACACGAACAGCGCCGCCGCACCGAACCAGCCCCGCAGTGCCGACTCGACCGTCCCCGTGTCGTCGGCAGCCGTACCGACTCCCACCAGTAGTGCCGTCCACGCCGTCGCCGCCAGCGCAAACCCGGCCCGGGTCGCCGTGCGCCGCAGGTGCCGGCCCGCGACGAATGAGGCCAGCAGCAGGCACGCGTCCGCGCCCGTGGGATCGACCAACGCCGCCGTGACGGCGACTGCCGGCAGGGGCCAGAAGACGGCCGGAGACCACCAGAGGGCGAGCCCCGCGGCGATCGCGAGGAAGGGCGCCGCCCAGTCCGTCCGGGCCGCGCCCGTCAGTTCCGCGAGGTGCCCGGCGGGACCGGGCTCACCGGGCAGGATGGACGCGCCCAGCACCAGCACCCCGGCCGCCGCGGCCAGTACCGCACGCCGCGCCCGAACCGTCGTCATGCGGCGAGCCTAGCCGCGGCCGTACCCGACGAACTCGGCCCAAAGGACGAGTTCGACCCCCTACGAAAGCGACATGTCTCCGGTTCGATCGGCCGACGCCCCCGCGGCCCGGGGCGCCGATCCTGGTCCCGTGACAAGATTCCAACGCCTGCAAACCTGGTCGACTCCTACCCGCCGCCACACCGACGCCTGGTTCCCCGGGCCGCTGATCGGCGGCGCCGCGCTCATCGCCGGCCCGGCCCTGTGGTGTCTGGGGCTGCTGCTGCGCTACCTCCCGGCCCACTCCGACCTCCTCGCACCCGACCAGTGGGAGGACCTGCGCGACCGCCCGTTCGCCGCGCCGATGGAACTGGCGATGTACGAGGCGGGCCCCGGATTCGTGCTCGCCGGCTTCGCGGTGTTCATGCTCGGCGCGCTCGCCCTGGCCTTCGCCTACCCGGCCCTGGCCCGGCTCGCAGCGGCCGCGTCCCCGCGGCTGGCCTGGTGGGGCGCCTCGCTGGTCGTCCTGGGACTGTTCGCCCGGCTGTACTGGGGCGGCGTCGAGCAAGCCGCCTTCGCAATGGCGGAACGGGACGGCGCCGAAGCCGCCGCCGACTTCGTCTTGGGCGCCTACCCCGAACTGTCGTACGGGCCTTGGCGGATCGTGGTCTGGTGCTCGGCGCTCCACTATCCTGGGATCGTCATGCTGGTCCTCGCCGCCTACCGCTCGCAGGTCCTCGGGATCGCCCGTTGCGCGGTGCTGCTCTGGGCCGGATCGATGTGGGTCGGCGTCCTCAAGGAGTCGCACCTGCTCGACGTGCTCTCCGCCGCAGCCGCCTGCGCTGTGCTCGCACCCCTCGGCATCCGGCTGCTTCGCGCCGAGGCCGCACCTGTCATGCCCGAACGGCTTGCCGCAGGGATCCGCAGGTGGTGAGGTGGTCCGGCGCGTCGTTCCGGTCGTACCCCGGCGTTCTCCGCCAGCGCAGCACGAGTCCCGAGAGGCCTTGCAGAGCGGGTCATGGCCGGGTCCTTCAGCCGGCGAGTTGTTCGCACATTGCCCAGATGGTGTCTCGGGTGTGTTCGTCGAGCACGGCGTCAGGCCATGTAGGGGGCTGGGACCGGGTGTTGAAGTAGGTCTGGTTGACGCCCTCGAGTTGTGGAGTGGCGGCGAGGTGGACGCTGGAACGGGATGCCTTGACGAGGGCCCGGTGTCCGTATAGGACGGGCATGGCGAGTCGCAGGAACGGCACGATCGGCCGTGCCGCCACCGGGTAGGTGTCGGTGGTCAGGTTCTGGTTCATCGCGGTGTACGCGTGGCCGGGGTAGGCGACGTTCAGGGTCACACCGGTCCCGGTCAGGCGCTCGGCAAAGGTGAAACTCATGGTCATGAGCGCCAGTTTGGTTGGTTGTAGTGCGATAGGCCTACGAAGGACCGCTCGCCTTGGAGGTTGTCCAGGTCGATCCGCCCGCGCGGCACGCCGCCGGTGATGTTGACGACCCGGGCCGCTCTCGCGCGGGTGAGCGCCGGTTGCAGGAGCCGGGTCAAGGTGTACGGGGCGATGACGTTAGCGGCGAAGGTGGTCTCGATGCCGTCCTCGGCTCAATCGTTCTTTCTGCTGCTCGTGGCCGTGTTGTTGACCGGGCAGTTGCCTTCACTTCGGCCGCACGCTTCGAAGTCGCAGAGGCGGCACAGCCAAGGGCTCGGGCGGCCAGCAGTGAGGGCGGCACGCTCCTCGACCCTGGCGCGGGTCACCGTGGTCAGCATCGTGTCCAGCGCCGCTGCAAGATACTCGACCTGGCCCGGGGGCAATTCGGCAAGTGCGCTCGCCAGCGTCCGCTCGCGCGCCGCGAGCACCTGCGCAGCCATGTCCCGGCCGCGTTCGGTCAGCACCACCGAGACCGCCCGTCCGTCCTCGGCCCCCACGCGCTCGACCAGGCCTTCGGCGGCGAGACGGTCGACGAGCCGGACGGTACCCGAATGCGTCAGGCCCAGAACGGAGCTCAGCTGCGTCACCGATCCCCCATCGGCGAATTCGTGCATGGCCGCGAGCGCGGCCGGGGCCGAAGGGCCGAGCCCGGCGATCGCTTCGACAGCGGTGTTCATCCGGTCGGCGACCACGAGGCTCAGCGCGCCGAGGACGTTGGCCGCGTGCCGGCGGCTTGACGGAGTTGATGTCACCGCCCTAAGATATATGTATGAGTCATACACAGTCAAGCACGAGCAAGACTTCCGCAGCACTGTCCATGGTCACATCGACAGCGCCGACCCGGCCCGCCTCGCGCGCTTCTACGCGGACGCACTCGGCTGGGAAGTCACCTACAGCGACGACAACTACGGGATGATCGAAGGCGACGGCGGGAAGATCGGCTTCGGCAGGATCGAGGCATTCCGCCCCACGCAGTGGCCCGACAAGACCGGCACTAAACGCTTCCACCTCGACCTGCAAGTACACGACCTCGACGAAGCAACCGCGAGCCTATGCGCGATCGGCGCCAGCCGACCGGACTTCCAACCCGGCGCCGACCGCTGGCGCGTGCTGCTCGACCCCGACGGGCAACCGTTCTGCCTGAGCCCCCGCCCCGCGGACGCACCATAGCGCCGTGACCGAACTCGAGGAACTGCTCGTCCCCGACTCCGAAGCGTGGCGGGCCTGGCTCAACAGCCACCATGCCGACCACCCCGGAGTCTGGCTGGTACTGCACAAGAAAGGCGGGCACACCACGACCCTGACCTACGCCCAAGCGCTCGACGAAGCGCTGTGCTTCGGCTGGATCGACGGGCAGATCGCCCGACGCGACGACGACAGCTACCGCCAGCGCTTCACCCCCCGCCGACCGAACAGCCCCTGGTCGGCCAGGAACGTCGAGTACGTCGCACGCCTCACCGAGACTGGACGGATGCAGCCGGCCGGGATCGCCGCCGTCGACGCCGCAAAAGCCCAGGGAAGATGGCAAGCGGCCTATCGCGGGCAGGCCGACATGCAGATCCCACCCGATCTCGCCGAGGCGCTGGCGGCCAATGCAGCTGCGGCCGCGACGTTCGAAGGGTTGGACGCCGCCAACCGGTACTCGATCGTCTACCGGCTCAACGCCGTCAAACGCCAGGCCACCCGGGACCGCAAACTGACCGAGTATATCGGCATGCTCGCCCGCGGCGAATCCCTCCACGCCCGCAAACCACCGAAGGACCATCAGTAACCCTCCCGCCCAACGCGGAAGGCAAAACGCGACCGGACGAGGTGGCGGGCAGCTCCAGCCGCCCGCCCACCAACATTGAACGGAACGAATGGCGAAGGCGTCCTTGAGGAATCGACAGAGTTGAGGATGACAGCGACCCGACAGAGGTCCTGTTTCAGACTTGAAGGACAAAGAAATAGAGACCATCAACTTGATGATCTCTCAGGTGTCGTATGTCCGTTTGTGAATTAAGCCTGAACTTGTTTCATCTGGTCAGAGAGGGTGTGACTCAAAATGGTGGGCTTGCTTCCTAGCTTCCGGTATGAGTGGCTAGGTAGGGCTCAGGACCAGGAGGTCTCCGCATGCCTGGACGATTGACATGTTCTTATGGCTGCTGCCGCTTCGCGGACTGGGACATCGGTGTAGTTGCGGTCCCGTTGTCGCCAGTTACGGGTCGATCGTCTGCATCTTCGACTTCGTGCTGCATACGAACGGCGGCGATGGCCTGCCGCACGGCGACACCGAGGAACAGCAGTATCGTCATGCCCGCCGCGACGATGCCGACGATCTTGGTCGGTGAATCCGGCAATGCGGGGAACACGGCCAGCAAACCGATCACCAAACTCACCATTGCCACCGACAGGGCGATGGTGGCGAGGTACGCGCTCATCCGTTCCGAACCGTCCGCCGATCGGCGCTGACGCTCGAACTCGCGCCGCTGCTGCTCGATGAGTACAGCGAGGAGCCTGTTCGTTTGCTGCTGCTCGCGCGCCAGGGCACGAAGCTCATCCTGCAGTGACCGCACCTGACCGCGTGTGACGAACGGGTTCATGACTGCCCTCCGAGGCAACCGATGGTCGAACTGCTCAATCCAGGTACTCGCATCTCATCGCCATCGGTATCTCGACATACCCCGGGTCTCCCTCCCCCACCATCTCGCCGCTTGACTGCCCGAAGAACCGGTCCTGGTCGCACGACAACTCGCTCATACGAAACGGCGCGCCGGCGTGGTCGATAGTGACCGATCCCAAGACGCCGTCCACCTCGTAATCGACCACCAGCCGGTATTCATATGCGCCTCCGACGATTTGCGGATCCAGGTAGACCTTGACCATGACGCTCTGCTTGTCTCCGGGCGCGACATTGATGACCTGATCCTGGAAGAACTCGTGGTCGGTTCGTTCCCCGGTCTCCTCCTCGACCGCGTACGGTCCGGGATTCGGAGCGTTGAGCAGCAGGTGCATCTGGTCGATCGGATGGGCTCCGCACGGCATCGGTTCGATGAACGTGCCGTCGTCGATCGCCTCGATCTCGGTGACGATCTCGGCCCGGATGCCGGTGACGGTCACTTGCTGTGGGAGGTCGGTCTGCAGTGTGAAGTAGATGCTCACGGAGCCGACGAGATACGCACCCGCCGTCAGCAGGCTCGAGACGAATTCCGGGTCGCTGGCGTAGTAGGAGAGGTCTTCCAGGATCGCGTCGGCGGCGTCGGCGGAGCTGTCGTCGAACACGAAGTTCCGACAATCATCGCCGTTCCCCAGTTGGGTGACCGTCGCGAGCAGCACATCCTCTTCCGTGGTGGGCGACTCGGCTCCGGTCGAGGTGTTGGCGAGGCTGGAGCCCGACGCTTCGGGGCGGTCGTCCTCCTGTCCGATCGCGCCGATGACGGCGGTTACCACGACGATGAGGACGAGCACGACTGCGATCGCTAAGAACAGGGTGGTTCTGCCTGAACGCCGCGGGCGTGACGGGGTGAGGTCTGGGGTGCGCATCCTGCTCACTCTCGAAGCGAAGGGAGCACCCATCGTATTACGCGCCATCCAAACCGGCGGTCCCCGCGTCGCACCTTCTCATCATTCCGCTGCTCGATGCTGGGTGCACCAGTGCCGCATGGCCTCAGTGCTCACGGCCACGAGCACGCACAGGTGCAGAACGATCCCAAGGAGGCCATGGACCACGCCCAGGACCGGGACCTCCGGGACGGCGGTGAACGGGCTAACGACCACATACGCGCAGAAAATGATCGCCCCGGCCTCGACGGCCATCACTCCTCTTCGCGCCCAGCCCTTCCCCCACCGAAGCTGCACTGCGAGCACGACATGGAGGACCGTGAGCGCGCCGAGCACGGCACAGTACGCCGCTTCGCGGGTGACCTGAGCCGTCGGGACTCCCGCGGCGGCGAGGTCGAAGAGCAGGAAGAGCGCGGAGATGAAGAATCCGGTGCAGAGCGCGGTGCCGATGAGCCACATCGCGGCGGTGGTGAGGTTCCCCTCGGGCGGCATCGGCGAAGACGCGGGTTCGTTCGTCTCCACGGCTGCGGACTCCTCGGCGAGACCGGGGTCGCCGGGGGGTGTGGGTTCGGACATCGAGGACTCCTCGGGGGATGGGGGTCCGCCCAGAATATCGGCGCGGGCGGCGGACGCCGGTCCTCAGCCGCACAAGATTTGACCTGTGCTCGGCTGCGGCGGCGCTGCATCCGGACGCAACGTCGTCGAGCGGTGTTTCAACCGACTCAAGCAGCGGCGGTAGATGCCCGCCCGTCACGCGAGACGGGCGGCCATCTACCGCGCGAGCTTGGTCATCGCCGCGAGCATGATCTGGCTCAACGATTCACAGGACAAGCCCTAGCACGCGCCGCCCCAATGTTGGCTGCCCAGCTTGAGGGAGCTGCTGCCCGTGGTGATTTTTTGCCACGCGCCTGAATCGACCGGAGGGGCTCCGCGGTGGTAGGTGATGCAGTAGCTGCCGACTTTGACGTCGTTCCTGTACGTCGAGAAGTAGTAATGGTCGGCGTAGGCTTCGAAGTTGCCGTTGTTCACGACGTAGAACGTGCTGTTCTTGGGCAGAACAAAGTTAGGGAGCAGGCCAGGCGTACCGTACTGGAAATTCGCGTCGGCCAGCGACCCTCTGTAGAGGCACACATATCCGGACTTGCATTTCTCCAGGTCGTCTCCGGCGGACGCGGGGGACGCAGGGAAGACGACCAGACCGACGAAGACGGCAGCCACGGCGGCCAGAGCGGTGAGGCGTTTCTTGAGCATCACGTTCCTCTCAGTTCGAGGGTTTCTACGCTTGCGGTGCATGGAATCTCCAGTTCGTGTCCGATGCTGATGTCGCCGAAGCCGGCGATCTGCACCAACCATGTCGCCCGGATGCACGGAACCTGCACGGATCGTGCACGGCCTTCTTTCAGCGGCAACAGCGCACGTGGGGACGTCCGGTCGTGCGAAGAGCGCCGGGACTGGTAGCCGTCGATCTGACTCAGGTTCGCAAAGGGCGGCTGGTCAGACGATCAGCTCGGGCATGGTGAACAGCGATGCTTCCGCGCCCGCTAGAGCGATGACCGAACCGGCTGTCAAGTCGTTGTCGGTTATGAGTCAGCATCCGTTGGCTGAGATCGAAGGCGAAGCAACCTGAGGCTGCGGGTGCGCGGACTGTGGATGGAAGCGGTTCTCGATACCCTGGAGTCTCTTGAGCAGCAGTACTTCTGGAGGTAATCCCGTGGAATTTCGGATCCTGGGTCCGCTCGAAGTACTGCATGACGACGTAGCGGTGCCTGTGCGAAGCCCGCTGCAATGCAGGGCGCTGGCGGTGCTGCTTCTCGACGCTGAGTCGCCTGTGCCGATGCATCGGATGATCGCGGCCATGTGGGACGACGAACCTCCGACCACTGCGCGTCGTCAGGTGCAGAACACCATCGCGGCACTGCGACGACTGCTCGCGGCGGCAGACCCGATCGAGCATGCAGGTGATGGCTACCGGCTCCGCCAGCACCGATCCGACCTGGCAGCGTTCACCACCGAAGTCGCACAGGCGAAACGCGAAAGCGATCCGGCTGCGACGGAACGGCTGCTCGCTGCCGCATTGCGCCGCTGGCGCGGGCCGGTCCTCGGCGGGCACGGCGGCAACCTGATCAAGTCCATAAGCGCCGGACTCGAGGAACGCCGGCTGGACGCGCTCGAAGCGCGGTTCGCGGCGCTACTTGAACTCGGCCGTCATGGCGAGTCGGTCGATGAGCTTCGCACGGCCGTCGTATCCCATCCCGACCGTCAACGTCTCACGGGTCAGCTCATGCTCGCTTTGTACCGCTGCGGTGACCGGGCAGCGGCGTTGCGGGCCTTTGAAACGCTGCGGGGCCGGCTCGCTGAGGAGCTCGGCATCGACCCCGACCGGACGGTGCGCGATCTGCACACCGCGATCCTCCGTGAAGATCCCGCGCTCACACTCGCCCCCGACCCCGTCCCGTCGTCGATGCGGCATGACGCGTCAAGCGCGCCATCGCTGCTTCCTGGCGCGATACCTGGCTTCACCGGCCGGGAGAGCGAACTCGACCGCCTCAGTGCACTCGTCGACGACGGTGCACGCCTGGCGATCGTGGCCGGGTCCGGCGGGGTCGGCAAGACCACGCTGGCGCTCCACTGGGCGAGGGCGATCGCCCACCGGTTCCCTGACGGGCAGCTGTACGCCGACCTTCACGGCTTCGACCCCGCCGGAACCGCGGACCGCCCAGAAAGCGTGATCCGCCGTTTCCTCGAAGCGCTCGGCATCCCCGCCGAACGCATCCCTGACGCATGCGACGCCCGAACCGACCTCTACCGCAGCACACTCGCCAATCGGCAAGTCCTGGTCATTCTCGACAACGCCAAGGACGCGGCGCAAGTGCGCCCGCTCCTGCCCGGCGGCACCGGCACATTCACGCTCGCCACGAGCCGCAACCGCATGACGGGCCTGATCACCACCGAGGGAGCCGACCTCGTACAGGTCGAAGCGCTCGATCGTCAGCAGGCGAAGGAGATACTGGAACGACGACTCGGCGCGCGACGGGTCAACGCCGAACCCATTGCAGTCGAGTCGATCATCGACATGTGCGGGGGACTGCCACTGGCCCTGGCAGTCCTCGCCACCCGCGCGGCGGTCCAATCGGAGTTCCCGCTCGCGCATTTCGTCGAACAGCTGCGCGGTGTCGAGAGCGGCTTGAGTGCGTTCGCCGAAGACGATCCGCTCACGGACGTCACGACGGTCTTCTCATGGTCGATCGGCGCCCTCAGCGACGAGGCCGCAAGGCTGTTCCGACTGCTCGGGCTTCACCCGGGCCCGTACTGCACGCCTGCTGCGGCTGCCAGCCTCGCAGGGCGTCCGCTCAGCGCTGTTCGCGCGCTGTTCGCGGAACTACACGGTGCGAGCTTGATCAGCGAGCCGCTTCCCAACGAATTCCACATCCACGACCTGCTGCGCGCATATGCAAGAGAGCTCGCCGCCGAAGCTCCTGCCGTATCGGCGGAAGCGACCGCGCGGTTGATCGACCACTACCTCTATCACGGTTGCACCGCAGCAGAACTGATCGCGCCGCGACCACGCGTTCCCGTCGCCGGTGATCCACGGCCAGGCGTGCACTGCCAGCCGATCGCCGACCGCTCCGCCGCGCTCGCATGGTTCGCCGCCGAGTACCCGGTGCTGCTCAACCTCATCGACCAGACCACCGACCCCGAAACCGCCTGGAACCTCGCATGGGTCCCGGTCACATGGCTCAACGACCTCGGACGGCGCAGCGAGATCATCCGTACTCAGATCGCCGCGCTCGCCGCGGCTGAACAGCTCTCCGACGTCACGAAGCAGCTCTACTCGCACCGGATCATCGCCAACCAGTCGATCTTCACCGACAACGCGCACGTCTCCGAGAAGCACCTGCAGCGAGCGCTGCAGCTCTGCGAAGCTGCCGATGTCCTCGACCGGGGGTTCGTACACCACCACTTCGCACTGTTCCTCGCCACCGTCAAAGACGACGCTTCGAGAGCACTGGCATACGAACGTACCGCGTTCACGGCATTCCAGGAGGCCGGCAGCGAATTCGGGCAGGCTGAGGCGCTCAGCTCCATCGGACGGCTCCTGGCTCACCTCGGCGTGCCCGGACGCCTCGACGAAGCGCTCACCAGTTGCCAAGAGGCCCTTGCACTCCTGGAGAAGCTCGACAACCTGTGCGCTCAGATCCCGGTCTGGGACAACATCGCGTTCATCCACCACCGGTCCGGACGCACCGCCGAAGCGTTCGCCTCCTTCGGCAAGGCCATTGCGATCGCCCGCTCTCTGAACGCCGTCATGAACGAAGCCGAGACCTCAGTGGGCCTCGGGCGCGTCCACGCCGAACTCGGTCAGGCCGCCGAAGCGAGAGCCGCCTGGGAGCGGGCCATCGAAATCCTGGAGCCCAGCGAGCCCTTCAGCGCAGCCAGAATCCGGTCGATGATCAACGGACTCTCCCACCCGTAATGCGGCCACAGACCGCGCGGCTCAGCCGCCCGTTGCCAACGGGCGGCTGCTCACGAGCTCAGCACTTGCCGTCGCGGTAGGCCCGCTGAAGCCCGACGGTTGTGGAACGAGGCGGCGACCTTCTCACGCGACATCGGACTGCTCGACGACGCCGAGTACGAGCAGCGCCGAACCAGCGAGACTCCCACTTGCCCGGCGCTGTACATGCCGACCGGAAGAAAGTGGCCAAGCGACGTAAGGTGTTTGCGCCCTCTTGTGGTCGCCGGGCGTCTCGCGTGCAAATTCCATGCCGAATTCATGCCGCGCTCGCCCATCCTTCTTGCAGATCGTCAACTAGGAGGTTCCATGCGATCACTCACTCACGGCCGCAACCGGGCCCGGCTCATCGCGGTGCTCGTCGCGATTGTTGCCATGATCGGGCTCTCGGGCGCGATCGCAGCACCGGCGCAGGCCGCGACCCCTTGCGTCGCTTCAACCGGGGCGAAGGTCTGCTTCAACCCGGACGGCGAGCACCTGTACGTCTACGACACCGCCGCTGACGGCATGGCCGCGACGGCGTTCTACACCTTCAACGACTGGGACGACGACGACTGGGTCCGTGCTGAGAACAACGGCGGCGCCGGATCGGTGCTCGACTGGGACCTGTCGCTCGCCGAAAACGTCCTGATCTGTTTCGTGGCCACAGCGACCGAGCGCGACGTGATCATCACTCAAAGCGAGTCCAGCGGGTACAGAAGCGCCGGCGACGGTTCCCACCGCGGCGAATGCCCCTTGCTCGTCTGGTAGCCCACTCCGAGCCGGAGTCCGAACCACCGGGCTCCGGCCTGATCCCATCCGGACCATCCCTACAGTTCGCGGGAAGGGAAGCACTCCTCGATCTTCCATCGGGCCCCGGCTATCCAGGCCAGGTCAGTCAGTCTGATCGCCGCGACCCGCGCCTGGAGTTTCCGAATCCTGTTCGGGAGTTACGCGGAGGTGGGCGAGGTTGTTGTTCAAACCCGCACGTCGGTCCCGGTGTAGCGTCGCAACGCGGCCAGGAACGCGGCTTCGGTGGGCTCGGCTCCCTTCATCTCGCACATGATGTACCCGCCGACCTGTGTGGAGTAGAAGTCCCCTGGCATCCCGGGGGCGAAGCCGCCGCCCTTCGGTAGCCGGACGACCACCTGGCGGTGGCCCTCCGGTGAGGTGACGACGGCTATGTGGTCGACATTCGCCCAGGGCACTGCGACGAAATGGGTGTTCGGGAACCGTCGACGCACAGTGAACTCCCGCTCGGTGAGCTCGATCCTGAAGGGTGCCTTGTCTCCTTCGAGCAGTCCGACCGCTGCCAGCACGAAACCGAGCCCGAGCAAGATCCAGAAGTAGAATTCCGGAGTGCCGTCGAGATCGCGGTCGAAGACTGCCAACAACGCTATGCCGCAACCGAACGCCCCCATGAGGTACCCGAAGACCACGTCGCCGACCTGCGGGTAAGGGAGGCATGCGAAGTGCTCGACATCGCCGTCCTCCCCGACCGTTCCTCTGACCGGCCTGGCGTGTCGCGAGAGGCGGTACTGCCGGTAGGCGAAATAGGTCCCGGCCACGGCCGCGGCAACACCGATCACTTGCAAGCCCGTGTCGAGATTTGCTTCCATGGATTGACTTTAGAGCGTGTCGCAGTCATCCTGTGACACAGGAGATTCGCCTTCGGCGAGGTCAGCCCATGCCGTCGTCGGTTCCGCGCCCGGCTTCGTCGGCCGCCGTCGATTCGGTCGTTAGGTCGAGGGCGACCTCGTATTCACGTTCGATTGTCCATCCACCATGGACGTCTGCCGCCGAGATCGTGACCGCGGGGAGCGAGATGGTCTGATACTGCTCGGGTTCGAGGGTCGGGTCGCAGGCCGGCAGCCCGGACCAGATCGAGTTCGGGCCTTCCCGGGTGGACAAGGCGACGGGACTCGCCGCATGGCGCCGGTCCCACGGGATCGAACCTGCAGCTGTGGTTGCATTCGGTGACGCACCTGCGGACGCTCCGAAGCTCGCTTGGACTGGCCGCTCATACTCCGTCGCCAACGCCCACCCGATTGCTGCCGAGGCCGCGGCGCACCGGTGCGCCGCCAACACGGATGGCGGCGTCGCCGAAGTCGTCGAAACGATCCTAAGCGACAGCGTGACGGTTCCCGTGCCGGACGCTGCAGGGGGCCACCTTGATGGCGATCCGTAGCTCAGCCTCGGTGGGCCTGTCGCATTACACTCAGGTCGACCTGCCGGCCCGCAGCGCTACTCACCTTCCCTTTCGCCCACTTGGAATGAGCGCGTGACATGAAGGAACTGCCCCCGTGAAGACCCTCGCCATCGGATTCGCCTGGCTCGTTTCGCTCCTGTCCGGCATCGTGACCATCTTCGCCCTCTTCGGAGGCCAGCAGTGGCTGGAAGCGAACGGCTGGACGCTCAACCCGAACGTCCAAGCTGTCCAGCAGACCACCGAGACCCCTTCCGCTGAAGCTGACGAAGCGACCGGAGGCGAGGAAACTGCGACCAGCGACCCAACGGCCGCCGTCACCACCTCCGGGCCAACCGACGATCCTGCCGCCGGGGCCGACCATCAGGAGAACGCACTTGACCGCATCGCCGCCATCAGCGATTGGCTGATCGACACTGGTGAAGGCTTCTTCGACACCTGGCTACTCGCGTTCATCAGTGTTGTCATCCTGACGACGTTCGCCCTGACCTCTGGCGTACTCGTCGCCGACGCCTACTGGAATTTCGGTACGCGACGCTTCTTCGACGCGGTAGGAGTCGTGCTGCTGGCTACGATCGCCGTGTACTTCGGCTTCATCGTCGGCGCCGTCGATCCGGGGTGGGTCACCTGGTACGTCATTGCCTCCGCCCTCGCGGCCGTGGTTGGATGGCTGGTCGCCGACGAAGCGAACTACTAGCGGCGCTGAACGATGACACTGCGGTGTCACGTTCGGTCCAGCCGAGGCCGATCGCGGCGTACACGTCAGGCGTGCGATCCGGCGTAGCTCCGTGACTGGGATGCTTTCGGGCGGGTCGAGGTCGACCACGATCCGGTCGGGAAAGTCGATGCGGTCGATGGTCGTCGGTCGAATGTGGAACTCGATCGCGGCATGGCTCACCAGGTAGATCAGGGAGGCTTCGTCCTCGCACAGGATCGCTGCTGACTGGCCGCCGGCGCTGTTGGGGAAGTCGACGATGCGGATCCAGTCCGGGAAGTAGGAGTTAGCGGGAGTCGAACCCGTGGCTGTTCCGAAGCCCGGCTCAACGAGGAACGCATTTTCGTCGGACCATCCTCAAGCCCGTACGACGGGGGTAGGGCCTCCGTTGGAGGCGGTTTCGTGGCTGCGCAGCAATCCCGGCAGGCCCAACGGAGGCGTGCGCTGAACGGGTCGGGTTCGATCTTCTGGGATAACTCGACGGGCCGATTTGTCGGGCTGCTCTCGCTCGGCCGAGAACCGGACAACCGCAGGATCCGCCCTAAGGCCACCGGGCACAGCATCGACGAGGTGCGGGCGAGGCTGGATGTCCTGCGCGAGGACTTCGACCGTGGAACCGATCTGGGGAGCGACTACGCCGTCGCTGACGCCTGCGAAGACTTCCTCGTGCACGGCATGCATCACCTGACCAAAGGCACCGCGGACGAGCCCCGCAGGATCGTAGGGAAGTGGATCTTCCCCCAATTGGGCCACGCAAAACTGAGAGAACTCAAGGCTGACGAGGGTGGATGCCTGGCTTGATGCCATGGCCCGGGCTCGGGATCGGTCAAGCGCGAGCCGGAATGTCGCCGCGCTCGTCGACGCCCCGCGCGGCCAACTCGGCAGGCCACGGGAGCTGAACTCCTGGACAAGGCAACCGAGCAACATGCAACTGACCATAAAGGAGAGACAAGGAGCCGACTTGGCTCCAAGAATGGCTCCCAGGTAGCAAGCGACAAGGGCAAAAGCCCAGCCTGACGATGAAAAAGAAGGCCCTGGTTTCCCAGGGCCTTCGATTCTGTGCGCGAGGGGGGACTTGAACCCCCACGTCCATAATAGGACACTAGCACCTCAAGCTAGCGCGTCTGCCATTCCGCCACTCGCGCGTGCACAGAGAATTGTATATGTAGTTTGTTTTGCCTGCCAGGGGGGGCTTTCCCGCCCTCCGTGGCACGAGACGAAACTTTACACGATGGTTCGGCGGTGGGCGCAAGGGGGGTTCGCGGTAGGCCGGGCGGGCCGGCGGCGGCTAGGCTTGGGGGCATGACCGTGACCGCGCCTCGACTGCCTGACGCGGCGTTGACGCATTGGGATCTGGGACAGATCTTCCAGATGCAGCGGGTCCAGACCGGGCTGATGAACCGGTCGTGGCGGGTCGACACCTCGTCCGGGTCGTATCTGCTCAAGTTGTTCCGTGACGTCACCGGACCTGAGCTGCAGTTCCAGTTCCACGTGCTCCAGACCCTGGGTGGCTCGGGAGTGCCAGTGGTGCTGCCGGTGCTCAGCCGCGACGGGCGGACCACGATCTTCCTGGAAGGCGAGGAGTTCGGGGTCTTTCCGTGGGTCGGGGGGCGCCACCGGTCGGGGCTGTCGATGTCGCGTGACGCCTGCCGCGACCTCGGGTCGGTCATCGGGCGGCTGCACCGGACACTGCATGCCTCGATCCCCGCGGACCGGGCGCCGAAGCCCGAGAATCCGCCGACTACTGAAGCGGCGCTGCAGAAGGTCGACCGGCTGCTGGAGCTCGTCGCCGCCGGACGGGGCGACAAGACCGGGTTCGAGGCCATCGCCGAGCAGACGCTGCGGTTGAAGCGGGGCCTGCTGGTTCGGCTCGGGGACCGCAGGCCGCCGGACCTGCTGCCGCAGTACACGGGTTACACGCACGGGGACCTGCACCCGCACAACGTCCTGCACGGGCCCGACGACCGGATCTCGGCGATTCTCGACTGGGACCGATTGGTGGTCTCGTCGTATGCGCGGGAGATGGCCAGGGCCGCGGTGTTCTACTTCACGTACGGCGACGAGCGCGGGTTGGACTGCGACCGGATCCGGGCGTTCGCCGGCGGGTACCGGTCGGTCTTCGATGTCGGGGAGCCCGAGATCGGGCTGGCCACGCACCAGTTGTGGTGGGACCGGCTGACCGACAACTGGGTCATCGAGTGGCACTACGTACGGCACAACTCCGCGTGCGACCACCTGCTGCCGGGCCAGACCGGGCTGGTGAAGTGGTGGACCATCCACTACTCGCAGGTGGAGCAGGCCCTGATGGGCCGCTGAGAAGTCACTGGCTTAACGCTATCGCCTTTGTCACAATGGGTTTCATGACTTCACTTCCGCTTCTGCACCTTCAGGGCAGCCCGCACCACCGGGGTCTGCAGCACGGCGAGGAACTGCGGGAGGCGATCGCCGCCAACGTCGCGGTCTACCGCTCCCGGATGCTGACATCGGGAGTCCCGGAGAACGAGCTCGCCTCGCGATCGCAGCGGTTCCTGGAGCAGTTCACCCGGTACGACGCGTCGTACCGCGAGACCATGGACGGCATCGCGGAGGGCTCGGGGCAGGACCTCCTGGACATCACGCTCTTGAACGCCCGGTACGAGCTGCTGTACAGCGCCTGGAGCGAGTTCGGGCGCCCCACGGCCGACGGGATCCGGTCCGAGTGCACCTCGTTCGGCGGCGCCGACGGTGCGTTCGTCGCATCGGGGACGCAGATCGGGCAGAACTGGGACTGGTTCACCGGTGTTGAAGGGGCCCTGCTGCAGTGGGAGCACGGCGACACGACGGTGATCGGGTTCACCGAGGCCGGCGTCGCCGGGGCGAAGATCGGGCTCAACAGCGCCGGGATCGGCTTGTGCATCAACGGGCTCGGCGCTTCTATCGACGACTGGCGCCTCGACACGGTGCCGTTCCACCTCCGGACGATGCGGGTCCTGCAGTCCACGAGTCTCGCTGAGGCCGTTGGCCATGCGGTGGCACCGCGGCCGGCCTGCTCGTCCAACTTCTTCATCGGCAGCGCCGCAGAGGGGGTGCTCACGGTGGAGGCGTCTCCGGTGGGTTCGCGGGTCATCTACCAGGAGGGCACTGCTCCCTTGGTGCACGCCAACCACTTCCGGGATCCTGAAGCGCTCGGGGTCCACCAGAGCTGGCTCGAGACCGGCCGGGTCTCCACGTATCACCGGTGCGACCGGATGGAGACGCTGCTCGCCAAAGAGTCGCCGGTGTCGGCGGAGCGGCTGCACGCCGCGATGCGGGACCACGAGGGCGGGCCGCTGGGCCTGTGCCGGCATCCCGTTGCGACCGATCCCGTTGAGCTGCAGACGCACACGGCGCTCGCCGCGCACCTGGAGCTCGACGCGAAGCGGTTCTCCTACACGTGGGGCCCGCCCTGCGAATCGGAGTTCGCGACGGTGAGTCTCTAGGGGGTGTTTGAGAAGTCCCGGCGAGTCGGTATCCGAGTCCATTCGTTCGCTCGCAAGGCGGAGGGGCCTTCGCATACCGGTGTTGTATGCGAAGACCCCGACAACGCAGCGAGCGGGCGCATGGGCCGGATAGCGGCCGGCAGGGCTACTCGAACACCCCCTAGCGAGGCGTCGCCTGGGACAGCTCCCAGCAGGCCACCGCCGTCGCAGCGGCGACGTTGAGCGAGTCGACGCCCGCGTGCATGGGGATGACGACCGTGCGGTCGCACGCGTCGAGCGCGGCGGCCGTCAGGCCGGGGCCTTCGGCGCCGAACATCAGGGCCGGGCGCTTGCGCTCCTCGGCGCTGACCTGGCCGATGTCGATCGCACCGCGCGAGGGGCTCAGGCCGTGGAGCGTGAACCCGGCGTCGCGGACCTGGGCGAGGCCGCTGGGCCAGGGCTCGAGGTAGGCGTACGGCACCGCGAACACCTCCCCCATGCTCACGCGCACGCTCCGGCGGTACAGCGGGTCGGCGCAGTCGGGGGCGAGCAGGACGCCGTCGAAGCCGAGACCTGCGGCGACTCTGAAGATGGCGCCGATATTCGTATGGTTGTTGAGGCCTTCGAGGACGACGAGGCGGTTGACGCCCTGCAGGAGCTCGGCCGGCGCGGGGAGCTCCTTGCGGTGGAACGAGGCCAGCGCGCCGCGGTGGACGTGGAAGCCCGTGACCGATTCGAGGAGGTCGGGCCCGGCGGTGTAGCAGGGGGCGTCCTCGGCGAGGTGCGCGAGCTGGTCGGCGCGTTTGGCGTCGATGAGCATCGAGCGCATCCGGTAGCCGGCGCGCAGGGCCCGGCCGATGACCTGGTGGCCTTCGGCGATGAACAGGCCGTGGGGCTGCTCGAAGCGGGTCCGGAGGGCGAGGTCGGTGAGGGCGCGGTAGTCGCTGAGGCGCTCGTCCTCGGGGTCGTGGATGTGGATGGCGTCGGGCACCCGGTGATTCTGCCTTATCGCACGTGAAACGCCCCCGGGCGGCCGTCAGGCCTCCCGGGGGCGTCACGTCGTACTGGGCCGGACCCTAAGCCGGCGCGGGCGGGAGCTCGTCTCGCTTCTTGCCTTCGCCGATGTCCTGGACCTCGCGGGCGGCCTGCTGTGCCGCCTCAAGGGCCTGGGCGGCGGAGTCGTCGAGCTCGAGCGCGCTGGCGTCGATCTCGACCTCTTCGTCCGAGTCCGTGCTCTCGGTGATGCCGCCGAGCGCGTTGCCGATCCCGCCGAGGGCCTTGGTGAGTTCGGCCGGGACGACCCAGACCTTGTTGGCGTCGCCCTGGGCGATCTTGGGGAGGGTCTGGAGGTACTGGTAGGCCAGGAGCCGGTCGGTGGGCTTGGCCTTGTGGATGGCCGCGAACACGGTCTGGATGGCCTTGGCCTGGCCGTCGGCGCGCAGGACCTCGGCGTCGCGGGCGCCCTTGGCGCGCAGGACCTGGGACTGCTGCTCGCCTTCGGCGTTGAGGATCGCGGCGCGCTTGGTGCCTTCGGCGTTGAGGATCGCGGCGCGGCGGTCGCGCTCGGCGCGCATCTGCTTCTCCATGGCGTCGCGGATGCTCAGCGGCGGTTCGATGGAGCGCAGTTCGACGCGGGTGACCTTGAGGCCCCACTTGTCGGTGGCCTTGTCGAGCTCGGCGGCGAGGCGGGCGTTGATCTCCTCGCGGCTGGTGAGCGCCTTCTCGAGGTCGAGGGAGCCGACGACGTTGCGGAGGGTGGTGGTGGTGAGCTGCTCGACGCCCGCGAGGTAGTCGTCGATGTTGTACACGGCCGCGGTGGGCTGCGTGATGATGTAGTACAGGACCGTGTCGATCTGGACGCCGAGGTTGTCGGCGGTGATCACGCTGGAGGGCGGGAAGTTGACGACGCGCTCGCGGAGGTCCACTTTGGCGCGGACATTGTCGACGAACGGCACCAGGAGCCGGGGCCCGGGTTCCAGGGTGCGACGGTACTTGCCGAGGCGTTCGATGATGTAGTTCCACTGCTGGGGAACGATCTTGATCGATCGGAAGAGCACGATGATGAAGAAGAACGCGACTATCAGCAGCAGTACGCCAACGGGATCCATGGTGTTTCAGCCTCCAGTGGTGTGGGATCGGCGGGCATTCACTTGGCTCGGTGCTCGTCTGCTTCCAGACGATGCGGCAAGGCTATACGGGCACGTCCAGTGGGCTCTGCCGGTCAGCTCTGCTTCCAGACGATGACGGTGGCTCCCTTGATTTCTACCACTGTCACGCGGTCGCCGGGTTCCAGCAGCTGGTCGGGCTCGAGGGGGTAGGCGGTCCAGTTGTCGCCGGCGATCTCGACGAGGCCGCCGGAGTGGTCGACCTTCTCGATGACGCGTGCTTCGGCGCCTTCGATGGCGCGGGTGCCGAACGAGCGGGGGGTCTTGTCGGCGCCGGTGTCGCTTTCGAGGGCCTGCTTGAGGAAGGGGCGCAGGCCGAAGATGGAGGCGACGGAGCCGGCCCCGAAGAGCACGGCCTGGAGCCAGAAGGGGGCGCCGAGGGAGGCGCCGATGCCGGCGAGCACGGCGCCGACGCCGACCATGGCCAGGACCAGGGTGCCGGTGAAGAGTTCGATGGCGCCGAGGACCACAGCGGCGATGATCCAATAGAAGACGGGTTCCACAGCTCAAGCATGTCATGCGGAGGCGTCTCGCGGTGATTACGGGCCGGGCCCGCGTCCTGGTGGGGACGCGGGCCCGGTGCGTGTTCAGCGGCTCCGGTGCTTCTCCGGGGCCGGGGGCCTGCGGGCGGGGCAGCAGCCCTCGACCGTGGGGTCCCAGACCGGGAGCTTGCCGAGGCGCTGCAGGGGCGCGCCCTGGACGCGTTCGGCGACGAGGTCGCGGAACATGCCGACGATGTCGGCGACCTCGGGCGTGCCCGCCCGGAGGTAGCGCAGGCCCAGCTCGGCGGCGGTGTCCTTGGCCTCGTTGTCGAGGTCCCACAGCACTTCGATGTGGTCGGAGAGGAAGCCGACGGGGCTGACCACGACGGTGTCGACGCCTTCGCCGGCGAGGACCTTGAGGTGGTCGTTGATGTCGGGCGCGAGCCAGGGCATCGACGGCGGGCCCGAGCGGGACTGCCAGACGACGTCGATCGGCCCGGCCCAGCCCGCCTGCCCGGCGACGAGCGCGGCGGCCTCGTTGACCTGGTCGGAGTAGCGGGCGCCTTCGGGGCCCGAGCACTCTTCGGCGACGCTGGGGATCGAGTGGGCGGTGAAGACCACGCGGGTCCTCGACTGGTCCTCGATCTGGCCGAGGCTCCGCTTGAGCTGCTCGGCGAAGCCGCCGACGAAGCCCGGGTGGTCGAAGAAGTGCCGGACCTTGTCGATCGCCGGCGCGGTGTCGCCGACGGCGGCGCGGGCGGCGTTGATGTCCTCCACGTACTGGCGGCACGAGGAGTACGAGCCATAGGCGCTGGTGCACAGGGCGAGGGCGCGCTTGACGCCGTCGCCGGTCATCTGGGTGACCGCGTCGACGAGCATCGGCGGCCAGTTCCGGTTGCCCCAGTAGATCGGCAGGTCGATGCCGCTGATGCGGAACTCCTTGCGGATCGCCTCGAGGACTTCGCGGCACCACTGGTTGATCGGCGAGATCCCGCCGAAGTGGTAGTAGTGCTCGGCGACCTCGGCGAGGCGCTCGTCGGGGATGCCGCGGCCGCGGGTGACGTTGCGCAGGAACGGCAGCACGTCTCCGGGGCCCTCGGGGCCGCCGAACGAGACGAGCAGGACGGCGTCGTAACCGTTCATTGTCATGGCGGCTCCGCTACTGTTCGGTGCGCTCGACCCCGACGGCGTGGAAGCCGCCGTCGACGTGCAGGATCTCGCCGCTGGTGGCCGGGAAGAGGTCGGACAGGAGCGCCGCGCAGGCCTTGGCGACCGGCTCGGAGTCCGTCAGGGACCAGCCGAGCGGGGCGCGCTTGGTCCAGGCCTCTTCGAAGGCCTCGAAGCCGGGGATGGACTTGGCGGCCATGGTGCGCTGCGGGCCCGCGGACACGAGGTTGACGCGGATGCCCTTGGGGCCCAGGTCGCGCGCGAGGTAGCGGTTGGCGGACTCGAGGCCGGCCTTGGCGACGCCCATCCAGTCGTAGACGGGCCAGGCCTGGCTGGCGTCGAAGGTGAGGCCGACGATGGAGCCTCCGTTCCCCATCAGCGGCAGGCAGGCCGTGGCGAGGGCCTTGTACGAGAAGGTCGAGACCTGCAGCGCGGTCGCGACGTCCTCCCACGGGGTGTTGAGGAAGTTCCCGCCGAGCGCCGACGGCGGGGCGTAGGCGATGGCGTGCAGGACGCCGTCGATGCCGTCCACGTGCTCGCGGACCTTCGCCTCGAGCCCGGCGAGCTGCTCGGGGTCGGTGGCGTCGAGTTCGATGACGGGGGCGGGGGTGGGGAGCTTCTTGGCGATCCGCTCGACCAGGGACATGCGCCCGAAGCCGGTGAGGATCACTTCGGCGCCCTGCTCCTGCGCGTACTTGGCCACGCCGAAGCCGAGGGACTGCTCGGTGATCACCCCGGTGATGAGCAGTCGTTTGCCGTCCAAGAATCCAGACATCTGTTCCTCCGTCGTTATTCGTGCTTGCAAATACTGGGGCCCGTGTGGGGGCTAGTGGCCCATGCCGAGGCCGCCGTCGACGGGGATGACCGCGCCGTTGACGTATCCGGCGTTGTCGCCCGCGAGCCAGGTGACGGCTCCGGCGATCTCCTCGGCGGTGGCGAAGCGCTTGGCGGGGATGGAGTCGAGGTAGGCCTTGCGCTGGGCCTCGGGGAGCGCGTCGGTCATGTCGGTCTGGACGAAGCCGGGCGCGACGACGTTCGCGGTGATGTTGCGGGAGCCGAGCTCGCGGGTGATCGAGCGGCTGAGGCCGACCAGGCCGGCCTTGGACGCGGCGTAGTTGGTCTGCCCGGCGTTGCCGTAGAGGCCGACGACCGAGGAGATGAAGATCATGCGGCCGAACTTGGCGCGCAGCATCTTCGAGGAGGCGCGCTTGGCGACCCGCCACGCGCCCTTGAGGTTCGTGTCGACGACCCGCTCGAACTGCTCGTCGCTCATGCGGAGCAGGAGGGTGTCGTCGGTGATGCCGGCGTTGGCGACGAGGATCTCGACGGGGCCGAACTTGCCTTCGACGTCGGTGAACGCTGCGTCGACGGAGGCGGTGTCGGTGATGTCGCACTGGACGCCGTAGAGGCCGTCGGGGGCGCCGGTGCCGCGGTGGGTGACGGCGACGTTGTCGCCCTGGGCCGCGAAGGCCTGGGCGATAGCGAGACCGATCCCGCGATTGCCTCCGGTGACGAGGACGGTGCGCGCCATTGTTCGAACTCCTCAAGTTTCTTTGTACGAAGCCACCGACGATCGTAGCGACGGACCCCTACTGGTGCGAAGGGGCCTTCACACACCGTGTGGCACTCGCCTCAGGGTCAGGTGAGGCGGGAGGTCCAGGCGAGGCTCAGGCCGGCGGCTGCGAACAGCAGGATCATGGCGGTGCCGATGAACCACTGGGAGATGTCGCGGGCGATGGTCTGGTGGGCGAGCGAGGACTCCATGTCTTCGTAGACCGACCGGAGCTGCTCGGCGCTGAACGCCTCGTAGAAGGTGCCGCCGGTGCCTTCGGCGAGCTGGGCGAGGGCCTCGCGGTCGACGGGGACCGAGACGAGCTCCTGGTCGAGTTCGATCACGCCCTCGTCGGTGCCGAACGCGACCGTGGAGACGGGGATATTCGCGGCGGCGGCGGCCTCGGTGGCCTCCTCGACGGTGCGCCCGGCCGTGCGGTAGCCGTCGGACATGAGCAGGACGCGGGCGGGCGGGAGCGTGCCGGACTCGTCGGCGGGCACCTGCTGCACGGCCTGCAGCGAGGCGAAGACCGCCTCGCCGGTCGCGGTGGCCTCAGCGAGGGTGAGGCCGAGGATCGCGGAGGCGACACTCGCGTGGTCCTTGGTCGGCGGCACGTTGACCGAGGCGAACCCGGCGAAGGAGACGAGGCCGACGTTGTACTCCTCGGGGAGGTCGTTCACGAACCCGGCGGCGGCCTCCTTCGCGGCCTCGATCCGGGTCGGCGACACGTCTTCGGCCATCATGGACAGTGAGACGTCGATGGCGAGGATGATCGTGGCCCGCTCCTGCGGCTCGTCGACGTCGACCGCGGGGCGGGTCATGCCGCCCACGAGCACGGCCAGCGCGATGACGAGGAGCCCGGCCGGGAAGTGGCGGCGCCAGCCGGGGACCTTCGGTACGAGCTTGGCCAGGAGCGAGGCGTTGGCGAACCTGACGGCGACCCGCTTGCGGGCGAACTGGGCCCAGACGTAGACCGCGGCGAGCGCGGCGACGGGGATGAGCGCCAGGAGCCACATCGGTTCGAGCAGGCGGATCAACGGTTCTCCTTGGTGTCGTTGGAAAGCGCAGTGTTCGGCAGCTCGGGAGTGCTAGCGGTAGGCGGCGAGGTGGCGGCGCTGGGCGATGAACGCGGCGATGTCGCGCAGCCAGTCCGAGCCGGTCGAGAGGCGCAGGTGGGACGCGCCGCCGGAGCGGATGCCCGCGGCGATGCGGCGGCGTTGCTCGGCGGCGGCCTCGGCGTAGCGGGCGCGGAAGCGGGCGTTGCCGGTCTGGACCTCGACCGTGGCGCCGGTCTCGGGGTCCATCAGGTCGAGGACGCCGACGTCGGGGAGGGCGAGCTCGGCGGGGTCGAGGACTTCGACGCAGAGGACCTGCTGGCGGACGGCGAGGCGGCGCAGTTCGCGGGGCCAGTCGCTCGGATCGTCTTCGTCCTCCAGGAAATCGGAGATGACGATGGCGAGGCCGCGGCGGCGGGCGTGGCGGCGGGTCTTGTCGATGAGTTCGGCCAGGTCGCCGGCGCCTTCGCCGCGCGGGAGGGCGGTGACGGTGCGCAGGAGCGAGCGGGCGCCGCCGCGGCCGGGGCGCGGCGGGATGGCCTTCGCGGGGCCGCCTTCGGTGACGACGGCGCCGATGCGGTTGCCGCCGCGTCCGGCGAGGTAGGCGAAGGCGGCGACGGCGCCTTCGGCGAGTTCGCGCTTGAGCATGCCGACGGTGCCGAAGTCGAGGCTGGGCGAGAGGTCGACGGCGAGCCAGGTCTCGAGTTCGCGGTCGGCGATGGTGGTGCGCACGTGCGGGACGGTGGTGCGGGCGGTGACGGGCCAGTCCATGCGGCGCACGTCGTCCCCGGCGCGGTACTCGCGGGCCTCGCCGGGTTCGGAGCCGGCGCCGGGCAGCAGGCCCAGGTAGTCGCCGTGCAGGAGGCCGTCGAGGCGGCGGGTGACGTTGAGCTGCAGCCGGTCGAGGGCGCGCAGGTCGTGTTCCGCGGGTGCCGTGGGGATCACCAGGCGCCCGGCTGCTGCGGCTGGTACGACTCGCCCGGCCGGTACGGCTCCGCGGTCCGCGGCGCGGCGTCCTGGCGGGGGCTCACCGTGGGGGCGGGGACGGCCGCGAGGAGCTGGGCCACGAGCTGGTCGGTGACCACGCCGTCGGCCATGGCGTCGTACGAGAGGACGAGGCGGTGGCGCAGCACGTCCGGTGCGATGTCGTCGAGGTCCTGCGGCAGGGCGTAGTCGCGGCCGCGCAGGAGCGCGATGGCGCGGGTGGCGCGGATGAGGCCGAGGGAGGCGCGGGGGCTGGCCCCGTACTGGATGTGGCGGGCGATGCCGCCGAGTCCGGCCGCGGCGGGATTGCGGGTGGCCATGACGATGCGCACCGCGTAGTCGACGAGGGCGTTGTGGATGAACACGCCGTCGGAGGCCTGCTGGAGGCGCAGGAGGTCGTCGGTGTCGAGGATGCGCTCGGGCACGGGCGAGTCGACGCCCATGCGGAAGACGATCTCGCGCTCCTCGGCGTCCGTGGGGTAGCCGACGTTGACCTTGAAGAGGAAGCGGTCGCGCTGCGCCTCGGGCAGCGGGTAGACGCCTTCCTGCTCGATCGGGTTCTGGGTGGCCATGACCAGGAACGGCTTGGGCAGCACGTGGGTCTGGCCGCCGATGGAGATGCGGCCCTCGGCCATGACCTCGAGCATCGCGGACTGGACCTTCGCGGGGGCGCGGTTGATCTCGTCGGCGAGCACGAAGTTGGTGTAGACCGGACCGAGCTCGACGTCGAACGTCTCGCTGGACTGGCGGTAGATGCGGGTGCCCACGATGTCGGCGGGGACGAGGTCGGGCGTGAACTGGATGCGCTGGAAGTCCGCTCCCACGACGCGGGCCATGGTCTCGACCGCGAGGGTCTTGGCGACCCCGGGCACGCCTTCGATGAGGCAGTGGCCGCGGGCCAGCAGCGCGGCGAACATGCGCTCGACGAGGGCGTCCTGGCCGACGATGACCTTCTTGATCTCGAACAGCGCCTTCTCGAGGAGGGCGGCGTTCTCCGCCGGGGTGGAGTTCCCGGCGGCGCGGTCTGAGCGGTCGGCCTCGGCTGAACCCATGTCGGCTCCTTCACGTGAGTGCGATCTGGTCCTGTCGATACTAATTCGCCCGTTCGAGGATGGCAGGGGGCCGCACAGACTCGTCCGGCAGCCCGGCGAAGCTTGCGAGCCGGCACTGAGTACGGCTGCACCGCAATTTGTCGGGAACCCGACAGTTCGCGCCGAACCCCTTGCGGCGCAGGGGGTCTACACTGCCGCAACGCTGGAGCGGCAAACGGTAAGGCGGTATTTGCCCAGGAGCGTGACACGCCGCGCGTATTCAATCCGTTGCTGCGAAATGTCGGAGCGCTATGCTTTCACCAACCCGCACGACTTCCCCCGTGGTCGTGCGGGTCTTTTGCTGCCCTCGTCCGCGGGCCGGGGGAACGCCGCGCGGGCTTTCCGGGGGAGGCGCACAGGCCCCGCCGGCACTAGAATTCCCCTCATGCCCCGCCGCCGCCAGGCCCTGCTGCTCCCCGGACGCAACTACAGCGTGCAAGGGCCGCTGCTGATGTACACGCACGTGGCCCTGCAGTCCCGTGGCGCCCATACCTATCCGCTCGTGTGGCGCGGCGTCGACCGGCTCGCCGCCGACGAGCAGGCCATGATCGACGGCGTGTGCGAGCAGACCGAGGTCGTGCTCGACCGGGTGCACAACGACGACCCGCCGCTCCTGGTCGGCAAGTCCCTCGGCACCGCCGCCGCGATCCTCGCCGCCCACCACGGGCTCCCCGCGATCTGGTTCACGCCGTTCCTCCAGCATTACCCGATCGTGCAGGCCCTGCGCCGCTCGACGGCGCCGTACCTGCTCGTGGGCGGCACCGCCGACCCGGCGTGGAACACCGCGCTGGCCCGCGAGCTGCCCGGGGAGGTCTGCGAGGTGCACGGGGCCGACCACGGCATGTTCATCCGGGGCCGGCCGCTGGTCGAATCGGCGCACGCGATGGCCGACGTGATCGAGGCCGTGGAGGCGTTCATCGACACAGCGGTGTGGCCCCGCACCGGATGAATCTGTGCACATTTAACGGCTCGCAAGCTTCGCCGTTGCGGCACTTGGCGGACAATCGCGGTGTGACTCCAGATCCAGAAGCGCCCTCCGAGGCGCCCGTCTGCTCCTCGCGCGGCTGCCGCAACACGGCGACCTGGATGCTGCTGTGGCGCAACCCCCGCATCCACGGCACCGACCGCGTCAAGCGGTGGGCCGCCTGCGACGAGCACGAGCCGACACTGCGCGAGTTCCTCACGGCACGCGGATTCCCTTGCCAGACCGAGAGAGTGGGATGATCGAGCGATGAACGCGAGAGCGGTCCCCGTGTGGGACCTGTGGCCCGACGGGATCGAATGGCAGCCCATGTCGCCGCAGCTGCGCACGGTGTGGGTCCTGCGGAGCCTGCTCAACGTCCTCATCCTGGCCGTGATCGCCGCGGTCCCGCTCACCATCTGGCTCGGCTGGGAGGGCCCGCTGTGGGCCCTCGGCGGGTACGTCGTGCTCGCCGGCCTCCGCTCGCTGGCCGTCGCGCGCACCGTGAAGACCTGGGGCTACGCCGAACGCGAGCAGGACCTGCTGGTGCGGCACGGACTGCTCACGCGCCGCCTGAGCATCGTCCCCTACGGCCGCATCCAGCTCATCGACCTCTCGGCCGGGCCAGTCGAGCGGATGTTCGGCCTCACCACGGTGCAGGTGCGCACCGCGGCGCTGGCCTCGACCACCGAAGTGCCGGGCCTCGACCCGCTGGTGGCCGCCGCGCTGCGCGACCGGCTCGCCGTCCGCGCCGCCGAGGTCCGGGAGGGCCTGTGAGCGCTGAGGCCGGGCCGGTCCACGGCGACGAGCCCGCTCCCCCGCTGGCGCCCGAGCCGTACGGCCCCATGCCGCACGCCCCGAGCGCACCGCCCGAGGGCATGCAGCGCCAGCGCCTGCACCCGCTCACACCGCTCCTGGAGAGCGTGCGGTTCCTCACCGCGGTCGCGGCCGCGGTGGGCATCCAGATGTTCACGTCGCGGAACTTCCTCTTCGCCATCTACGCGGCGCTGGCGGCCGCGGTCGTGGGCGGCATCGCGAGCCTGATCGCGCTGCAGTACCGGGGCTTCGTGATCTGGGGCCGGGAGCTGCACATCTACGGCGGCGTGTTCACGCGCAGCCACCGCACGGTGCCGCTCGACCGCCTCCAGTCGGTGGACCTCGTGCGGCCGTTGCAGGCACGGGTGTTCGGCTTGGCGCAGTTGAACATCGAGGTCGCCGGCGGCGACGGGACCGACGCGAAGCTCGCGTACCTCAAGCACGACCGGGCGGTCGAGCTACGCGCCGAGCTGCTGTCGATCGCGGGCAGGCCCGGGGCGCAGCCGCGGACCGAGACGGCAGAGGACTCCACTGAGGACGTTCCTGCCGGACCGGAACCGCTCGTGCCCACGGTGACCGTGCGCAAGCTCGCCTTGGCGTCGCTGCTCGAGGCGCTGCCGGTGCAGCTGACGGCGCTGCTGCTCTTCGGGACCGCGTTCGCGGTGACCGGCTCGATCTTCGGGTTCACGAAGGTCGCGACGGCGCTGTGGTTCGGCTTCTTCGCCCCCGCGCTCTTCGGCTACCTCCAGAGCACGGTCTCGACGGTGAACCGGTTCCTGCGCAACTGCCGGTTCCGGATCACCCGCGACGGCGGGAACCTGCTCATTGAGCGGGGCCTGACGGACACGAGCCACGAGACGGTGCCCGTGGACCGGGTCACGGCCGTGTGCTTCGACGAGCCGATCCTCTGGCGCCGCAAGAACTGGCGGCGCGTCGAGGTCTGGACGGCCGCGGTGTCGCAGCAGATCAGCGTCCTCAAGTCGACGACGGCGCTGCCGGTCGGCGGCCCCGCGGAGGTCGCCAAAGTGGCCGCCGAAGCCCTGCCGGAACTCCCGGCGACCTTCGCGGTGCAACGCCCGCCGCGCCGCGCGCGCTGGCGGATGCCCTTGCGCTGGAAGCGGACCGGCGCGCTGCTCGACGAGAAGGCGTTCGTCGTGCGGCATGGCTGGTGGGTGAACACATATGTGGCGCTGCCGTATGCGCGGATCCAGTCGGTGCAGGTCGTGCAGGGGCGGATCCAGCGGCTCCAGGGGCTCGCGACGGTCCACGCGATGTCCGCCGGAAGCGTCGGGCACACCGCGAAGGCGGCGCACCGCGACGTCGAAGAGGCCGTCGCGATGGCCGCCGAACTGCGGAGGCGGGCCGACGCGGCCGCGGCGCTGGAGGCACCGCGGCTCAGCTGAGCAGGCGTGCGAGCCGGAGCCGACAGGCGCCGGCCCCATGCTTCAAACCGACAGGCGCCTGCCCTCTGCCTAGCGCCGGCAGGCGCCAGTACCTTGCCTAGAGCCGGCAGGCGTCGATGTTCGAGGCCAGGATGCCGCGGGCGCCGATCTCGTAGAGGGCGTCCATGACCCGGTGGAGGTCGGCGCGCTCGGTCATCGACTGGACCGCGACCCAGCCTTCCCGATGCAGCGGCGAGACCGTGGGCGATTCGATGCCGGGCGTCAGCTCGACGGCGGCTTCGAGGAGCTCGGCGCGCACGTCGTAGGCGAGCATGACGTACGAGCGGGCCACGAGCACGCCGCGCAGGCGGCGCAGGAGCTGCTCGACGGCCGGGGCCTGGCCGTTGCCGGCCTTGCGGACCAGGACCGCCTCGGACTGCATGATCGGATCGCCGAAGACGGCGAGCCCGGCCTGCTTGAGGGTGGTGCCGGTCTCGACCACGTCGGCGATCGCGTCGGCGACGCCGAGGGCGATGGCGTTCTCGACCGCGCCGGCGAGCTTGACGATCCCGGCCTGCACCCCGTGCTTCTCGAGGTCGCTCTTGACCACGCCCGGGAAGGAGGTCGCGATGCGCTTGCCGTCGAGGCCCTTCACGGTGTCGACGGTGCCCGGGCGGGCGGCGTAGCGGAACGTGGAGCGGCCGAAGCCGAGCGCGAGCACCTCTTCGACCTGCTCGCCGGAGTTGACGGCGAGGTCCTGGCCGGTGATGCCGAGGTCGAGGTCGCCGGAGGCGACGTAGGTGGCGATGTCGCTGGGGCGCAGGTAGAAGAACTCGACGCCGTTGACGGTGTCGAGGGACTGGAGGTCGCGGCTGGAGCCGCGCTGGCGGTAGCCCGCCTCGGTGAGCATGTCGGTGGCGCCCTGGGAGAGCGAACCCTTGTTGGGCACGGCGATGCGGAGCATGCGGATGGGCCTTTCGGAAGCTGTTTAGAGGTACCGGTACACGTCGTCGAGGCTGATGCCGCGGGCGACCATCATCACCTGGAGGTGGTAGAGGAGCTGGGAGATCTCCTCGGCCGCGGCCTCGTCCGACTCGTATTCGGCGGCCATCCAGACCTCGGCCGCCTCTTCGACGATCTTCTTGCCGATGGCATGGACGCCGGCGTCGAGTTGGGCGACGGTGCCCGATCCCTCGGGACGGGTGGCGGCTTTGTCGGCGAGTTCGGCGTAGAGCTGCTCGAAGGTCTTCACGGGCGGAATTCTACGTGGCGGGCCTGGCAGGGGCGACCGCGAACCGCCCGGGCGCACCACTGGCCGGGACGGTGAGACTCAGGTCGCACCCCCGGAACGGCCCCCGGCGCCCGTTCGGCGTGCGCGACGACGGCTCCGCGGCGGGGCTCCGCCGCTGCTCGCGGCTCGCGCGCGCTACGGCCCGCCTCCAGCGGATTTGAGTGGTCCTGCGCGGGTATGGACTTTAATTGGGTCGCATGATCTAATTAACGTATCGACATTCATCGAATGCTTCTTTCGAAGGATCGTCGCCGAGATTCCCGTCCCGCTCAGAAAGGCGTGCCCTTCATGCGTCGCAGATCGATTCTCACCGCCGCCCTCGCCGCTCCCCTCGCCACGGCGGGCGCCGTCGGCGCCCTCCAGTCCCCGGCCCAGGCCGCGACCTGGTCCTCCTCCGACCGTTGGGGGACCTGGCAGAGCGGCTCCTACACGCTCTACAACAACGTCTGGGGCGGCGGCTACGGCCCGCAGTCGATCTGGGCCAACTCCCCCAGCAACTGGGGCGTGTGGGCGAACCACCCGAACACGGGCGGCATCAAGTCCTACCCGAACGTCTCCCGCACGCTGGGCCGCCAGGTCTCCAGTATGGGGAACGTCTCCAGCTCCTTCAACGTCACCAACCCCACGGGCTCGGGCCTGGCGTACAACACCACCTACGACGTGTGGGGCAACGGCCACGCCCACGAGATCATGATCTGGACCCAGTGGACCAGCAACGTCGGCCCGATCGGCTCGTACGTCACCAACGTCAACCTCGGCGGCCGCAACTGGAACTACTACCAGGGCCACAACGGCGGCAACCCGGTCTACAGCTTCATGGCGACGAGCCAGTTCACGAGCGGCACGGTGCAGATCACGCCGATCTGCCAGTGGCTGGTGAACCAGGGCCGGATGCCGAACGTGCGGATCGACCAGGTCCAGTTCGGCTGGGAGATCACCTCTGCGAACGGCGGCAAGAACTTCAACGTCAACAGCTACTCGACGCAGTTCTAGCCGGGACTGCCACCGCCGGGCCCGGACGCGGGCCCGGCGGTTCGGCGTCTCAGCCCTTGCGCCGGAAGCGCTCGCGCACGGCGCGGAAGGCCTGCTTGGGCCGGCGGTACTCGTCGACGATGCCCTTGTCGTTGACGCCGCGCGGGCGGGTCAGGGCCATGCGGCGCAGTTCGGTGGTCTTGAAGTCCCCCAGCACCCAGATGGCGAGCCCGGAGATCCGGTCCTGCCCGTCCATGATGTGGTCCACCACGGTGGTCAGGAGCTCGGCCTGGTAGTCCTCGGTCCACAGTGAACCGTGCGAGTCGTTCCAGCCGGGCACGGCCCCGGCGCCGATCTCGGAGATGATGAGCGGCTTGTCGGCGAACCCGAGTGCGTCCACGCGGGCGCTGATGCGGTCGATCTCGGCCGGGACGCCGGGCACGTCGCCGAAGTACCAGCCGGGGTAGGTGTTCGCGCTGACGACGTCGACCAGGTCGAAGCACTTGTCGTCGTGGGCGTTGATGGCCGCGTAGGTGACCGGGCGGTGCGGGTCGAGCTCGCGCAGGCGCCCCAGCAGCGTCGCGTAGACCGGGTGCCCCTCCTCCGACCAGCTCGGGCACTCGTTGAGGATGCCCCACAGGATGATCGACGGGTGGTTCTGCGAGGCGGCGACCATCTCGCCGATGTGCGCGAGCTGCGCTTCGACGAACGCGGGCTCGGTGAGGTGCTCGACCGGGTACTGCCAGCCGATCGACTCGCACCACACCATGATGCCGGCCTCGTCGCACAGGTCGAGGAACAGCGGGTCGAGCGGGTAGTGGCTGCCGCGCACGAAGTTCGCGCCGAGGTCCTGGAGCTGCTGCACGTCGTTGACGAGCAGCGCTTCGGGCTGGGCGTGGCCGAACTGCGGGTGGGCCTCGTGGCGGTTGACGCCGAGGAGCCGCACCGGTTCGCCGTTGACGGTGATGCGGCCGTTCGCGGTCGCGACCTCGCGCAGGCCGAAGCGCTCGCTCATGTCGTCAACGCCGAGGGTGACGGTGAGGGTCGAGAGGCGCGGGGCCTCGGGCGACCATGCTGCGAGCCAAGGGATCTCGAGGGTGCGGGTGATCGAGCCGGAGGCGTCGAGGTCGACCGGTTCGGAGACGACGACGCGGCCGTCGCACTCGATGCCGAGTGCGGCCGAACCGGGCGCCGCGCCGGTGTAGTCGATGCGGACCTGGACGCGGCGCTCGGCGACGGAGAGGGTGTCGATCTTCAGGCCGTCGATGTGGAGCGGCTCGAGGCGGTGGAGTTCGACGCTGCGGGAGATGCCACCGTAGGCGTACCAGTCGAAGTGCTCCATGTGGAGCGGCGAGCGCTCGTCGAAGCGGTTGTCCGCGAGCACCACGATTTCGGCGTCGCCGCCGGCGCTCTCGGTCTCGGCGAAGAAGCGGGTGAAGCCGCCGGCGTGCTCGCGGATGAGCTCGCCGTCCCAGTAGACGCGGCACCAGTGCTGGACGCCGTCGAAGACGAGGCGCTGGAGCCCCGCCGAGGTGCGGACCTTGGTGCGGTAGGCGGCGAGGCCGCGCCGCCCCGCGTACTTCGGGGTGGCGTCGTAGCAGCCGGGGACGGCCATGACGTCGCTGAAGTCGATGCCGGTGGGGTCGACCTGGTCGGTGTCGGCTTCGCCGAGGAACGCGAAGTCCCAGGTGCCATCGAGGGAGGTGACCGGTCGGATCAGGTGCTGGGGGAATCGGCGGGCCAAGGCGGCCTCCTCTGGGTGGGCGCGGCAGGTGCGGGACCGATCCTAGGCGACCGGTTGCCAGAGGGGAAGGCCGTGTGACTACGCAGTCTTGCGCTGCTCCCGGAACGCCTTCTGGCGGCAGGCCGCCGAGCAGTACTTCGCGGGACGGCCGGTCGCGGCCTCCGGGAGGGGGTCGCCGCAGACCGGGCAGTTTCGTTTCGTTTCGTTACGGAACTCGGGATGCATTGATGTTTCGTTACGCGTCTCGGCGTTTCGTTGCGTCCGGAGGCCGTCCCAGAAGACCGCCGTGAGGCGACCGGCGCGCTCGGGGTTGTCGGCCATGGCGGTGCAGCCCGAGAGCAGCGCCCGCACGTCCTGGGAGTCGATGTCCCGCCGTACGACCCCGGCCTGCTGTGCCCGCCCGAGCAGGAGCGACAGCGGGTTGTCGATGACGCACCGACCCTCGCTCTTGGAGGGCTCCATCCAGTCCCCGCGCGCGGCCAGCGCCTCGCAGATCGCGCGGTTCGCGAGGGCCTGCTCGGTGATGAACCGCAGGTAGGCGAAGAAGGCCGCTTCGGGGTCGTCCATGGCGAGGGCCTGCTCGCCGAACTCGCCCATGTGGCCGAGCCGCTGGTCCAGCACCGTGGCGAGGAGGGCGTCCTTGGTCGGGAAGTGGCGGTAGACGGTGCCGGCGCCGACCCCTGCGGCGGTGGCGATCTCGGTGAGGGAGACCGCGGCGCCGCGTTCGGCGAAGAGGCGGTCGGCGGTCTCGAGGACGTTCTGGCGGTTGCGCTGGGCGTCGGCGCGTTCGGCCCGCTGGGCCGCGGGCCTTTCCTGTGCTTGTCGGACCATGGGTCCCCCTCTCGCGGACTCGCTTAAACGGGTGTAGTGTTCCGTTTCATCAACCGGGTTGCCGCTCCCGATACTAGTCCGCGGAGCCCGTTACGGAAAGGAACACCCATGCCTGCTGCAGAGAAGACCCACGACAAGGCCATCCTCGTCACTGGCGCCACGGGCCGCCAAGGTGGGGCCGTGGCCGCCCGCCTGCTGGCCGACGGCTGGCACGTGCGGGCCCTCACCCGCAACCCCGAGAGCCCGAAGGCCAAGGCGCTCAAGGAGGCCGGGGCGGAAGTCGTCGCCGGCGACCTCGACGACCGGGCCTCCCTGGACGCGGCGGCCGCGGGCGCCTTCGGCGTCTTCAGCGTCCACGCCGGGGCCTACGAGGGCGGGCCGTACGGCGACGACCTCGGGCACGAGGAGCGCAGCGCCGCGAAACTCGGCGCGGCGGCGAAGGCCGCCGGGGTCGTGCACCTCGTCCACTCCTCGTCGGTCGGCGTCGGCGGACCGCTGGAGCCGCACATGGACATGCTCCAGCGCAAGGCCGAGGCCGAGCGCGCGATCGGGGCGAGCGGCGTGCCGCACACGATCCTGCGCCCGACCTCGTTCATGGAGAACACGTTCGACTCCTTCCGCGAGCTCCAGGACGGCGTGCTCGTCTCGATGCTCGACGCCGACACGTTCGAACCGCACATCGCGGCCGACGACATCGCCGCGTTCGCCGCGATCGCGTTCGCCGACCCCGAAGCGCACGCCGGGAAGGTGTACGAGCTGGCCGGCGACGACCTCACGCAGACCGAGAAGGCCGCGCTCATCGGCCGCGTCGTGGGGCGCGAGGTGCCCTACGTCGGCATCACGGCCGAGCAGGTCTCCGATGACAGCCCTTCGACCGCGAAGATGCTGGGCATCCTCAACCGGCACCGCATCCCCGTCGACATCGAGGCGCTGCGGCGGATCCACCCGGCCCTGCTCACCCTCGAGCAGTGGATGACCGGCATCGGCAAGCCGCTGGTCGACGCGTACTTCGCGCGGATCGACGCCAAGTGAGCCGCCGGGTCAGGTGACGCGGGCGGCCGGGGTTCAACGCACGGCGGGGGCGGTCTCGGGCGCGAAGGCGAACGAGATCTTCTCCATGAGGGCCTTGCGCTTGGTGTTCTGAAAGGCGGCGATGCGCCACTGCCCGTCGGCCTCGCGCACGACCGTGTAGGTCTGGACCTTGGTGAGCTTCGCGGGGCGCGAGCCGTGCTTGCCGACGTCGCCGCGGCTGGTGACGACCGCCGTTTCCGGGCTCAGGAAGCGGATGCCGAGGATCTCGTCGGCGAGCACGCTGCCCTGGAGGAACTTGTCGAACAGGGCCTGGTGGGCGCGGGCGATCTCCTCGCGGCCGGTGTAGCAGGTGCCGACGAAGGTGACGTAGGTGGCGTCGGCGGTGAAGTGCGAGCCGTAGGCCTCACCGTCCCCGGAGGCCCAGGCGGCGACTGTGGCGTCGATGAGTGCGGTGATCTGCTCGGTGCTCACGGGCGTTCCCTCTGGTAGTTTGATGCTGCATCTGCTGCGCTGATTCATTATCTGCGTTGATGCAGATATCAGCTTAAGGAAGGGAATCTGTCATGTCAAGGCCGGACCTCGCGAAGCTCGGTGCGGTCTACGCGCCGTACCTGAACGCGATCGTGCTCCACGGCCTGGCCACGGCGCAGGCCGTCGGCCTCGGTCCGACCGACCTGTACGCCGTCGGCACGCTCGCCTTCAACGGCCGCATGACTTCCGGCGAACTCGCCGCCAAGACCGGGCTGACCACCGGGGCCACCACGCGGCTCATCGACCGGCTGGAGGAGCACGGCCTCGTCCGCCGCGTGACCGACCCGGCCGACCGCCGCCGCGTCCTCGTGGAGGCCGTGGAGGACAACGACATCGAGCTCGACGCCGCGCTGGCGCCGGCCCGCGAGCAGCTCGGCGCGGTCTTCGCCGACTGCTCCCCCGCCGAGATCGCCGTGCTCACCGAGCACTTCGAACGCGCCACCCCCGCCTTCCACGAGGCGATCGAGACGATCCGGGACACCCGCTGACCTTGCACGGCGGGGGGCCGTGCGGGATGCTCTGTGGACAGGAGCGATCCCCCTCGACCCCTCGAAAGGCCCCTGCCGATGCGCCCACTCTTCCGCGTGCACCCGGTCCTGGCGAGCGCGGCGCTCGCCGCGGTCCTCGCGATCCTCAACGGCCGCTACGACTACCACCGCGACGAGCTGTACTTCCGGATGCTCGAGCCCGCATGGGGGTATGTCGACCAGCCGCCGCTCACCCCGCTGCTGGGGCAGGCCTCGATCGCGCTGCTGGGCGATTCGCTGTGGGCGTTCCGGTTCCCTTCGATCCTGTGCATGGTCGGGCTGCTGTGGATCGCCGCGCTGCTGACGCGCGAGTTCGGCGGCGGCAGGGCCGCGCAGGCGCTCTGCGTGTGGGGCCTGGCGTTCGCCGGGGTCGCGCTGGCCTTCGGACACCAGCTCTCGACGAACTCGGTCGACCTGGTGGTGTGGACGGCCGCGCTCCTGTTCACCGTGAAGGCCCTGCTGCGGGACGAGCCGAGGTGGTGGCTCGCGGTCGGGGCCGTCGCCGGTGTCGGCCTGTACAACAAGCACCTGATCGTGCTGCTGCTGTTGAGCATCGGCTTGGCGCTGCTCGCGGTCGGGCCGCGCAAGGCGCTCGCCTCGAAATGGCTGTGGGCCGGCGCGGCCCTGGCGCTGGTGATCGGCTCGCCGAACCTGGTCTACCAGGCGCTGCACGACTGGCCGCAGTTCGAGATGGCCGCGGCGATCAACGAGACCGACGGGACCGAGAACCGGATCCTGCTGCTGCCCTTCCAACTGCTGCTGATCGGGCTGTTCCTAGTGCCGGTCTGGATCACCGGCATCGTCGCGCTGCTGCGCAGGCCCGACTGGCGGCCGGTCCGGGCGCTGGCGGTCGCCTATCCGATCCTGCTCGTGATCACGCTGGTGAGCGGCGGGCAGTTCTACTACTCGATGGGGCTGGTCATCGCCCTGTACGCGGCCGGATGCATCCCCGTCGCGGCCTGGGCGGCCACGCGCCGCCGCCGCGGGCTCCTCGTCGCCGGTGTGGCGCTCAACAGCGCGATCTCCGCGCTCGTCGCGCTGCCGCTGCTCCCGGTGGCCGACGTGGGCGGCACCCCGATCTCGGCGATGAACAGCTCAGTCCCTGACGGCGTCGGCTGGCAGGCGTACACGGACCAGGTCGCGGCCGTGGTCGCCGCCCTGCCCGCCGAGGACGCCGCGAACGCGGCCGTCCTGACCGCGAACTACGGCGAGGCCGGCGCGCTCGAGCGGTACGGCGAGGGCCTGCCGCCGATCGTCAGCGGCCACAACCAGCTCCACGAGTACGGCCCGCCCCCGGCGGCGACCCGCACCGTGGTCACCGTGGGCGTGGACCTCGCCGCGGTGAGCCGCTTCTTCGACTCGTGCGAGCGAGCAGCCGAACTCGACAACGGCCTGGGGATCGACAACGAGGAGCAGGGCGAGGTGATCGGAGTCTGCCGCGGCCCGGTCATGGCATGGGACGAGCTCTGGCCGCAGTTCCAGCACTACAGCTGAGCGGCTACTCCCCCGGCTCGTGGCCGGGCGCGTACTGCTCGGCGAACTCGCCCTCGGCGGGGACCACGGTGATGACGTCGACCATGACGCCGTCAGGGGCCTCGACGATGAAGTGGCGCTGGCCGAACGCCTCGGTGCGCAGCGGCAGGAGCTCCCGCAGGCCGGCCTCGCCGACCAGTCGCGCGTGCTCGGCGTCCACGTCGTCGACCTCGAAGTTGAGGATCAGGCCGCCCTTGAGCGGCGTCCGGTGCCCTTCGGGGACCGTCGGGTGGGCGGCGTCGAGCAGCGCCAGTTCATATTGCGGGGCGTCGGGCCGGTGCAGGCTGACGTACCAGTCGGCGGTGAAGGTGGCCGCGAAGCCGAAGTGGCGCACGTAGAAGTCGTGCGCGGCGGCGACGTCGGCAGTGGCGATCACCGGGTAGAAGCTGCTGAGTCGGGTGCCCATGGCGGTCTCCTGGAGGGTCGGTTTCACATACCTCGGGTATGTGAAATGAATGTTAACATACCCCGGGTATGTGAATTCGGATCGGAGCGGGCATGGCGGGAACGCGGATCGAGCAGCGGGAGGCGACGCGCCGGGCGCTGCTGGAGGAAGGGCGGCGCCGCTTCGCCGCTGACGGGTACCACGAGGTCGTGCTCGCCGACGTCGCGCAGGCCATCGGGTCCACCAAGGGAGCGGCCTACCACCACTTCGGCAGCAAGCTCGGGCTCTTCCGGGCCGTGGTCGCCGAGGTGCAGGCGGAGCTGGGCGAGCGCGTCGCCCGCGAGGCCGACCGCGTCGAGGACCCCTGGGAGCAGCTGCGCGCCGGATGCCGGGCGTTCCTGGCCGCCGGCGCCGACCCGGCCGTGCGCCGCATCCTGCTGGTGGACGCGCCGACCGTGCTCGGGTGGGACGAGTGGCGGTCGATGGACGAGGACGCCTCGGCCCGGCACCTCGCCGAGGCGCTCGAAGGCCTCATCGCAACGGGGACCATCGCACCGCAGCCGGTCGAGCCGCTCGCGCGGCTGCTCTCGGGCGCGATGAACGAGGCGGCGCTGTGGCTCGCGCGCTCGAAGGACCCGGACGCGCTCGCGGCCACCGAGCGGGCCCTGGACCGGCTGCTCGACGGCCTGCGGGCCTGAATACCGTTGGGACACGAGCAGACAGGCCCGGACCTCGTGGTCCGGGCCTGTCTGCTTCGTTCTAGTCGAGCGAGCGGATCGCCAGCGCGGCGCCGAGGGCGGCGACGACCGCCTCGTAGCCCTTGTCCTCAGTGGAGTCGGGGTAGCCGGCGCGGGCGAGGGCCTGCTCCTGGTTGTCGACGGTGAGCACGCCGTGGGCGACGGGGGTCGACTCGTCGAGCGCGACCCGGGTCAGCCCTTCGGTGACGGACTTGCACACGTAGTCGAAGTGGGCGGTGCCGCCGCGGATGACGGTGCCGAGGGCGACCACGGCGTCGTACTTGCGGGCGAGCGCCTGCGCGGCGATCGGCAGCTCGACGGCGCCGGCCACGTGCAGGACCTTGACGTCGGCGACCTTCGCGTCGGCGGCGGCCTCGAGGGCCCGCTTGAGCAGCTGGCCGACGATCTCGGTATTCCAGTCCGTGGCGACGATGCCGAGGGTGAGCCCGGCGGCGTCGGGGACGTTGACGGCGGGTGCTCCGTGTCCGGCCATGTTATGCGGCCTCTTTCCCTGCGAGGACGGGCGCGGGGAGGTCGGCCAGCAGGTGGCCCATGCGGTCGCGCTTGGTCGTCAGGTACGCCAGGTTGTCGGGCGTGGCGTAGGTCGGCAGGGCGACCCGGTCGAGGACCTCGAGGCCGTGGCCTTCGATCCCGGCGCGCTTCTCCGGGTTGTTGGTCAGCAGGCGCATCGACTTGATGCCGAGGTCGTCGAGGATCTGCGCGCCGATGGCCCAGTCGCGGGCGTCGGCGGGCAGGCCCAGCTCGAGGTTCGCGTCCACGGTGTCGCGGCCCTGGTCCTGCAGCTGGTAGGCCTGGAGCTTGTGGACCAGGCCGATGCCGCGGCCCTCGTGGCCTCGCATGTAGAGCACGACGCCGCGGCCCTCGGCCTCGACGGCGCGCAGCGCGGCCTGCAGCTGGGGGCCGCAGTCGCAGCGCAGCGAGCCGAAGGCGTCGCCGGTGAGGCATTCGGAGTGGACGCGCACGAGCACGTCCCGGCCGTCGCCGATGTCGCCCTTGACGAGTGCGACGTGCTCGTTGCCGTCGAAGACGGCGCGGTAGCCGATCGCGGTGAACTGGCCGGACTCGAGCGGGAGGCGGGCCTCGGCGAGTCGCTTGACGTGCACCTCGTTGCGCTGGCGCCATTCGACGAGCTGGGCGACGGTGATGAGTGCGAGGCCGTGTTCGTCGGCGAACTCGCGGAGCTCGGGCAGTCGCATCATGGTGCCGTCGTCGTTCATCATCTCGCTGAGGACGCCGACGGGTTCTTTGCCCGCGAGTCGGGCCAGGTCCACGGCGGCCTCGGTGTGGCCGGTGCGGACGAGCACGCCGCCTTCCTTGGCGCGCAGCGGGACCACGTGGCCGGGGCGGCTCAGGTCGCCTGCGACCGTGCCCGGGTCGGCGAGCACGCCGATGGTGTGGGCGCGGTCGGCGGCGGAGATGCCGGTGGCGATGCCGCGGCGGGCGTCGACGGTGACCGTGTAGGCGGTGCCTCGCGGGTCCTGGTTCTCGGCCGCCTGCGGCGGCAGCTGGAGGAGGTCGGCACGGTCGGGGAGCATCGGCACGCACAGGTAGCCGCCGGTGTGGCGGATGGTGAAGGCGACGAGCTCGGGGGTCGCGTCCTGGGCGGCGAAGATGATGTCGCCCTCGTTCTCGCGGCCTTCGTCGTCGGCGACGATGACGGCCCGTCCGGCGGCGATCGCGGCGATCGCGGCTTCGACGGTGTCCATGCGGATGTCGTTCATCAGATGCTCCCTGCGGAGAGGAGGAGTTTCTCGACGTGCTTTGCCACGACGTCGGTCTCGATGTGGACGGGGTCGCCGACCTGCTTGCGGCCCAAGGTGGTCGCTTCGAGCGTGGTGGGGATGAGGCCGACGGTGAACTCGTCGCCGTCGATGGCCGCCACGGTGAGCGAGGTGCCGTCGATGGTGATGGAGCCCTTCTCGACCACGTACTTGGCGAGGCCTTCGGGGAGGCGGAAGGTGACTTCCTCCCATTCGGCGGCGGGAGTGCGCGCGGTGATCTCGGCGACGCCGTCGACGTGGCCCTGCACGAGGTGCCCGCCGAGGCGGGTGGTGAGGGTGGCGGCGCGTTCGAGGTTCACCTTGTCGCCCGGTTCGAGCTTCCCGATGACCGAGCGGCGGTACGTCTCCTCCATGACGTCGGCGGTGAACACATCGCCTTCGACGCTCACGACGGTGAGGCAGACCCCGTTGACGCTGATGGAGTCGCCGAGGGCGGCGTCAGAGCTGACGACGGGCCCGCGGACGGCCAGGAACGCTTCACTGGCCTTGACGACTTCGCCGAGTTCTTCGACGATTCCGGTGAACACGGTTGGAACTCCCTACCTGCTGCGAACTACCTTCGGGTACGCAGGCGGGGGCAGGAGAAAAGCTCGCAGGGGCCACCAGTGGCCACCTCCGTTGCGTCTGCTCCCATCCGGACTTTAACCGTCGGTCCTGGATTCTCACCAGGTCAACCGTCCGCTGGTTGCGGACGGGTCGCGGACTTGCGGCTTTCGCCGCTCACCGCCGGCTCGGAATTGCACCGACCCCGCTGACGCGCGTTTGCTACAAGGAATTGTGCCACGGGGATATTCCGCCGCGGTCCCCACTGTGACGCACCCTACTGATCGCCGGGCGTGCTCAGCGCTCGTTCGTCCAGAAGACGGGGCGGCGGTTGGTGCGCCCCGGAGCACGGCCCTCGGGGAACGCCACGTAGTTCCCGGGGTGGGATTTGGCGACGCTCTTGAGGGTGGTGGCCTCGGCGACGGCCTCGTAGGCGTCGGCGAAGCGGCGCACCGTGGAGAGGGCGACGCCGGTGGAGAGCGTGGGCAGGCGCGAGCGGGTGAGGCGCCGGGAGGTGCGGTCGGCGTGCTCGATGTAGCCGCGCTCGACGTCGCGGGGTTCGCAGAGCTGGCGGACGCGGCGCGCGAAGTGGTCGTTGAGGAAGCCGGTGACGGCCTCGGCGTGCTCGGGCAGGCACAGGATCGTGAAGTCGTCGCCGCCCACGTGGCCGAGGAAGACCGGGGCGGCCCCGGCGTCCCCGGCGGCGGCGTAGACGCACTCGGCGAGGGCCCGGATGAACTCGTCGCCGCGCACGAACCCGTACACGTCGTTCACCGCTTTGAACTGGTCGATGTCGATGTAGCACAAGGCGAACGGGTCCCCGCGCTTGATCCAGGACTGGAGCTCGCGCAGGATCCGGTCGTTGCCGGGCATGCCGGTGAGCGGGGAGGACTCGCGGACCTCGCGGTGGCGGCGGATCGCGGAGTCGATGCGGGCGGAGACCTCGGCGGGGTCGAAGGGCTTGGCGATGAAGTCGTCGGCCCCGGCCTTGAGGCCGGCGATCTTGTCGGCCGAGGAGGGCCCGGCGCCGAGGAGGATGAGCGGCAGGCTGGCGGTGGCCGGGTCGGCGCGGAGCTGGCGGGTGAGGGCGAGGCCGTCGATGAACGGCAGGTCGGCCTCGAGCAGGACGATGCCGGGCCGGCGCAGCGCGATCCCGGCGAGGGCCTGGTAGCCGTCGCGGGCGAGCGCGGTGTCGAACCCGTCGGCCCTCAGCCGGGCGGCGAGGAACTCGGCGATCTCGGCGTCGTTGTCGGCGATGAGGACCAGTTCGGTGGGGGTATTAGCCACAGCGTTTACTCGCTGTCGGGCGGGGGTGGGGGACGGGCGGGCGCATGGCGCGTCATCCCGATGATCGCGCCGCGTCGGCGCGGGCGCGCAGGCGCCGGGCCGCATCGGCGGGGTCGGCCGCGCCGTAGACCGCGGTGCCGGCGACGAACGCGTCGGCCCCGGCCTCCGCGGCGGCGGCGATGGTGTCGTCGGCGATGCCGCCGTCGACTTCGATGCGCAGCTCCAGGTGGCCGGAGTCGGCGTGGGCGCGGGCGGTGCGGACCTTCGCGAGCAGCTCGGGCATGAACTTCTGGCCGCCGAAGCCGGCCTTGATGGTCATGATGAGGAGCGTGTCGAAGGCCGGGAGGATCTCGAGGTAGTCCTCCACCGGCGTGTCGCGGTCGATCGCGAGCCCGGCCTTGGAGCCCGCGGCGCGCAGGTCCTTCGCGAGCCTGACGGGGTCGTCGGCGGCTTCAGCGTGGAAGGTGACGTTGTAGGCGCCGAGCTCGGCGTAGCCGGGGGCCCAGCGCTTCGGGTCCTCGATCATGAGGTGGCAGTCCAGCGGGATGTCCGTGGCGGCCTTGAGGGACTTCACGATCGGCGGGCCGAGCGTGAGGTTGGGGACGAAGTGGTTGTCCATGACGTCGACATGGAGCCAGTCGACGCTCCCCTCGACCGCGTCGGCCGCCTCGGCGAGGCGGGCGAAGTCCGCCGCCAGGAGGCTCGGGGCGATGACGGTGTCGGCCTGCGCCGTTCGGAACTGTGCCACAGGGACAGTGTAGGTCGCAGAGCCGCGGCGCGGGTCGGACACGGGCCCGGTCTGTGAGTCAGGGCGGAGCTGCGCCCGAGACCATTCGTTGCTCGCCATGCCGATTGACGGCTCGCAAGCTTCGCCGAGACTGCGAAAGGGCCTCCGAATACCGGTGTCGTATTCGGAGGCCCGACAGCGCAGCGAGCGGGCGAATGGGCCGGGAGCAGCCCGTTCTGGCTCACCGACCGCGTCCTAGGTGTCGGTTGTGATGTCAGGTCAGCAGGGGACGTCCATATCGGCCGGCGAGCCGGAGGCGACGAAGCCGAACAGCTCCTTCGTCTGGCCCGCCGCGACGGAGCCGTTCCAGCCCACGTCCTTGGCGGTCACCGTCTTCCCGGAGGTCGTGAGCTGCGTGTTCCAGCTGCTCGTGACCGCTTGGGTGCCGGGCCACGTCCACGAGATCGTCCAGCCGTTGACGGCCTGGTCCGCGGTCATGGAGACCTTGCCCTGCCAGCCGCCGTTCCAGGTGCTGACGGCGTCGATGTGGATGGTGCAGTCGGTCTCGCCGGGCCCGCCGGTGGTGGGGTCGTCGCTGGTCGGGTCGTCGGTCGGGGAGGTCACCGGGTCGGTCGGCTCGACCTGCCCGGGCCAGCCGCTGCCGGCGTTGTTGGCGAGCTGGTAGGCCAGGTCGGGGATGAACTGGCCGGCCGAGCCGGCGCAGCCGTCGGCCTCGCCGGGGAGCTTGACCCACAGGTACGCGTCGATGCCGGTGACGCCGGTGGACGTGGTCGGGAACTTGCCGACCGCGCGGCCCGCGGGGTCGCACCAGTCGTTCGGGTTGGGCGGGTTCAGCGGCCCGTTGCCGTTGCGGCTGGTGTCGATGACGACGCCCTTGCTCGTGCCGACGATGTTGCGGACCTGCTGCGCGTAGGCGGTGGTCTCGTCGGTGGTGCGGTAGTTGGAGACGTTGAGGGAGAAGCCGTCGGCGTACTGGAGACCGGCGGCCTGGAGGCGGCTGGCGGCCGCGGACGCGGTGAGCCAGGCCGAGTTGCCGGCGTCGAGGTAGACCTTGGCCGCCGGGTCGGCGGCGTTGAGCTTCTGCGCCGCGTAGGAGAGCGAGGCGTTGATCTGGGCCCGCTCAGTGGAGCTGTGGCAGTCGTGCGCGATCACGTCGGGCTCGATCACGATGTATGCGGGCCCGTCGATCTCGCCGGCGATGGCGTCGATCCAGCCGCGGTAGGCGTCGTGGTTCGGGGCGCCGCCGCCGGAGTGGCCGCCGCAGTCGCGGTTGGGGATGCCGTAGACGACCATGATCGGGGCCGCCCCGGAAGCGGCGGCGCCGTCGACCACGGCCGCGACCTGGGCCGCGATGCCGCCGGTGGGCTGGTACTGGGTGAACCAGTTGCCCGCCGGGGTCTCGGCGATCCGGTCGCGGATCATGCTCGTGCGCCAGTCGTTGGGGTTCTGGTTCACCCAGCGGGCCGCCCCCGTGTTCGGGTTCGTCCATAGTGCTTGGGCCTGCGCCGAGACGTCCTCCTGTGCGCCCGCGTTGGGGCTGAGGAGGAAGCCCGCGCTGAGCGCGGTGGCGACCGCGGTCGCCATTCCCGCGACGATCGCCGCGAGGCGCTTTCGTCGGTTCATCAGGTGCTCCTTGGGTCAGTTGTGCCGGTAACCCGGGGATATATTCACCCCTGTCTATGAATGGTAGCGCTTCCAAAATGTGGGGCTTTCGGTGCCCCGCCCGAAAAAACAGGGCCCCTTCCTGCGACCGGTTCGCACCGTGACGCGGGAAGGGGCCCTGCAGCTGGAGTGTTATCGGTTGCCGGTCTTGCGCAGCAGCGCGAGGAACATGGCGTCCGTGCCGTGGCGGTGCGGCCACAACTGCACGAACTCGCCGCGCTCGGCACCGGGCACGCGCTTGAGGAGCCACTCGGGACGGACGAGCTCCGCTCCCCCGTCCTTGAGCACCGACTCGACCACCGCTTCGGTCTCGGCGATCACCGGCGAGCAGGTCACGTACGCGACGATGCCGCCCGGCCGCGCCAGCCGCAGGCCCGAGACGAGCAGCTCGCGCTGCAGCGGCACCAGGTCGTCGATGTCGCTGCGCTGCTTGCGCCACCGCGCCTCCGGGCGGCGGCGCAGCGCGCCGAGCCCCGAGCACGGGGCGTCGACGAGCACCCGGTCGGCGGAACCCGCCTTGCCGAAGGTGCGGCCGTCGCCGGTGTGGACGGTGACGGGCAGGCCGCGCGAGGCCTTGGAGACGAGTTCGGCGCGGTGCGACTGGATCTCGACCGCGTCGATCGCCGCGCCCCGTTGGGCTGCAACCGCTCCGAGCAGGCCGGTCTTGCCGCCGGGCCCGGCGCACAGGTCGATCCACCGCTTGTCCGAGCCCTCCAGCGAGGCTTCGGCGAGCTGCAGGGCGACCAGTTGGCTGCCCTCGTCCTGGACGTGGGCGAGGCCGGTGGCCACGGCCGGGAGGCGACCGGGGTCGCCGCTCGGCATGTAGACCGCGTACGGCGACCACTGGCCGTGCCCGCCGCCGCGCGACTCGCGCGACAGGTCGCCCTTGGTGATGCGGCCGGGCTTGGCGCACAGGTGCACCGGGGGGGCCACGTTGTCCGCCGCCAGCGCGGCCGGCAGCTCCTCGGGGCCGAGCACCGACTCGAACTCGCTCGAGATCCACTGCGGGTGCGCGTAGCGCAGGGAGAGGTCGTGGAGGCGGTCGCCGGTGGCGAGCTCCTCGGTCCACTGCTCGAGGTCCTTCGCGGCGACCTTGCGCAGCACGGCGTTCGCGAGTCCGGAGACGCGCGGGGAGACGGCCGCCTTGACGAGGCTGACGGTGGTGGCGACGGCCGCGTGGGCGGGGATGCGCATGTACAGGAGCTGGTAGGCGCCCAGGCAGAGGGCGTCGACGAGGTCCTGCTGGAGCTGGCGGATCTCGCGGCCGGAGGCGGCGGCGAGGATCGCTTCGAGGGTGCCGAGGCTGCGGAGCGTGCCGTAGGTGAGCTCGGTGGCGAGGGCGGCGTCGCGGCCGGAGTTGTCGGTCTCGGCGAGCATCCGCGGCAGCACGAGGTTGGCGTAGGCGTTGTCGGCGGTGACGGCGTTGATCGCGTCGAACGCGACGCGGCGCGGGTTCACCTTCGGACGGTCGTTCTCGGGCGCTCGTTTGCGGTTTCGCTTGTCGCTCATGTGAACACCGGGCTCTCGGTCTGGAGGCCGCGGCCCCATGCGGCGGCGTCCATGGGTTTCTTCCCGGCGGGCTGGACCTGGTCGAGGAGGACCGGGTCGGTGGCGGTGCCGACATGGACGTGGTGCTTGGCGAGGCTGATCGCGCCGGGGGCGAGGCGCGGGCCTTCGGGGTCGGGGCGGACGGGGCCGAGGCGCAGCCGCTGGCCTTCGAACTCGGTCCAGGCCCCGGGGGCGGGGGTGACGGCGCGGATGCGGCGGTCGACGGCGAAGGCCGGGTCGGTCCAGCGGACGCGGGCGTCGTCGACGGCGATCTTGGGGGCGTAGGAGACGCCGTCGTCGGGCTGCGGTTCGCCGGTGATGATGCCGGCCTCGAGGGCGTCGACGACGTCGACGGTGAGGCGGGCGCCGGCGACGGCGAGGCGGTCGAGGAGGTCGCCTGAGGTGTCGGTGGCGGCGATGGGCTCGGTGAGGCGGCCGTAGACGGGTCCGGTGTCGAGGCCTTCCTCGAGCTGGAAGACGCAGGCGCCGGTCATCTCGTCGCCGTTGAGGACGGCGTGCTGCACGGGGGCGGCGCCGCGCCATGCGGGCAGGAGCGAGAAGTGCAGGTTGATCCAGCCCAGGCGCGGGATCGCGAGGGCGGCGGGCGGCACGAGGGCGCCGTAGGCGACGACGGGCACGATGTCGGCGTCGAGTTCGCGCAGGCGCGCGAGGAACTCGGGTTCGCGCGGTTTGGCGGGGGTGAGCACTTCGACGCCGTGCTCGTCGGCCCAGGCGGCGACGGGCGAGCGGGAGACCTTGCGGCCGCGGCCGACGCGCGCGTCAGGGCGGGTCAGGACCGCCGCCACTTCGTGGTCGGACGCGTGGAGGGCCTCGAGGGTCGGCAGTGCGACCTCCGGGGTCCCGGCGAAGACGATCCTCATCGCTTGAAGAACACACCCTTGGAGTCGTGGGGGGTGACTTTCACTTTGACGTCTTCGTTGTACCAGTCCTGGGACTGGATCTCCGCCATTGCGGCCTTGCGGCGGTCGGAGTCGAGGCGGTCGATGAAGATGATGCCGTCGAGGTGGTCGGTCTCGTGTTGGAGGCAGCGGGCCATGAGGCCGGTGCCGACGATCTGGAGGGGGTCGCCGTACTCGTTGAAGCCCTTGGCGACGACGTTCTGGCGGCGGACCGTGTCGAAGTAGAGGCCGGGGAGGGAGAGGCAGCCTTCGGGGCCGTCCTGCTCCTCTTCGTCGGGGAACTCGAGCACGGGGTTGACGATGTGGCCGATGACGTCGTCGACGTCGAAGGAGAACACGCGCTTGCTGACGCCGAGCTGCGGCGCGGCGAGCCCGGCGCCGCCTTCGTCGCGCATGGTGTCGAGCAGGTCCTTCACGAGGCCCCGCAGTTCCTTGTCGAAGGTGTCGACGTCCTCGGCGGCGGTGCGCAGGACCGGGTCGCCGAAGATGCGGATGGGCTGGATCGACAATGTGCTGACCTTCCGATGCGTGTACTGGCCGTCTACCAGTGTCCCACCCGCCGGACGCGCTGCGTGAGGGGTCGGCGCCCGGTGTGGTGCGGATCCGGGCCGCCGCGCCGGGCCCGCGGCCGCGCCCGCCTCGGCGGCCCGGTCGGCGGCGCGCATGAGCCCGGCGACGAGGCAGGCGGTGGCGCACACGAGCAGGACGACCACGGGGAACGGCACGGCGAGGTCGAGGAGTCCCATGGTTCAGGCTTTTCTGTGGGACATCGGCGCCCGGGCGAGCGTGAGCCAGACGATCAGGACGAACACGACGGTGAGGACGGCGTCCATCGGAGCCAGCAACTCCTCGCTGCCGGGGAACTCGACTTCGAAGACCTTGCCTTCGGCGAACTCCGTGAACAGCAGTTGGAACGGGATCGGTCGGAAGATCAGCACCGCGATGACGACCCCGGCGAGCACCGCACCGAGGGTTCGGCCGTTGAAGCGGGCCATGACCGCGCCGGCGGCGGCCCCGGCGGTGAAGTAGACGGCTGTGCGGATCAGGGTTTCGAGCAGGGCCGCGCCGCCGAGGTCGAGTCGGCCGAGGTCTCCGGCACCGACGAGGTTGTGGCAGAGCTTGACCAGTTCGATGAAGGCGACGCTTCCGGCGAGGACGACCGCGCTGAAGACGGCGAACGCGACGAAGAGCTCCTTGCGGGTCATGCCGGTGGCTATCGCGCGCGGGAAAGCCTTGAAGAGGTAGGCCCAGCCGATGGCGGTGAGGACGAACGGCGCGTAGCGGAGGAGGTAGACGCTGTAGTCGCCTTCGAAGCCGATAGCGAGGCGGAATCCGAGCTGGACGAGCTGCAGTGCCGCGAAGGCGATCAGGGCCCCGAGGCCGACGGTCCTGCCGACCTCGGCGGACCATTGCAGGCCGAGGCGGTACTTGCGTTGGGCGAGTGCGGTGTTCATGTCAGGCCTGCTTTCCCCGGACCGGGATCGAGCGGAGTGCGGCGGCGCATCCGGCGGCCAGGGCCGCGGCGAGGACGATGGCGGCGATGGCTGAGAGGGCGGTGGAGCGGCCCGGGTCGAACCACGCGTCGTTGAACTCGAGGTAGAGGGTCGCGGCGTAGAGCGCGCCGGTGCCGAAGAGGACCGCTGTGGTGAATCCGCCGCTGCCGCCGTAGCGGGTGGCGAGCGCGGCGACGAGGACGCCGGCGAAGCAGTAGACGGGCGTGATGGCGAGGTAGCGGACGCCGGAGGCGAGGGCGGCGCCGAAGCTCGTCGGGGGTTCGTCCACGAGCGCCATGAGGGCGTGCTCGGCGATGAAGCCCAAGGTCAGGTAGGCCGCGAGGGCGACGGAGGCGAGGACGCCGAAGAGCATGAAGGCGACGGTGATCTCGCGGCGGGTGCAGCCGCGGGAGACCCAGACGGCGAGGTTGCCGAAGAGCAGCATCCCGGCGGTGCCGGCGGCGAACCACTGGAGGACTGCGGCGGTGATGGACCACAGCCCGAGTTCGAAGACGTCGGCGAGCAGTGCGGAGAGGACGGGGATCAGCACGATCCCGGTGAGCAGCCACCACTTGAGCCAGGTGGTGGCGCCGGTGAAGAGGCGCCAGCCGAACCGGTAGCGGCGCTGGGCGAGTCGGGTTTCCATGATCAGGCCTTCTTGGAGCGCAGCGGGATGTCGATGAGGATCCGGCGGGCGGCGACCGCGAGGACGAGTGCGACGGCGACGATCGCGGCGAGGACCGCGGCGCGGCCCCAGTCGTCCATGAACCGGCCGAGGAAGCCCATCCAGCCCGGACCGAACGGCTCGGTGTCGTAGAGCGCGTTGTCGAGGCTGAAGACGACCGGGAGGACGGGGACCAGGAGCAGCCAGCCGCTGCCCTCCCAGCGGTAGGCGGCGGCGCCGATCGCGGCCCCGGCGGCGAAGTACGCGAGGTACATCAGCGGGTAGACCGCGGCGAAGGCGGCGGTCTCACCCCAGGAGCCGAGGGTCGTGATGGTGTCGTTGAGCTGGATCCCCTGGGTCCAGCCCATGGCGTCGTAGAAGACGCGTTCGACGAGAAGCCCGGCGAAGACGAGCACGCCGATCGCGATCGACCACAGTAGGCCGAAGACGCCCATGGCGGCGCTGAGTTCGCGGCGGGTCAACCCCGCGGCGATCATGTTGGGCACCAGCGCGTAGAGGAAGCCGCCGGCGACGAACGCGGTGAACCACTTGCCGACGTTCGCGGTGTAGAACCAGGTCGAGAGCTCGATCTCAGTGGAGAGCGAGAGCGCGAGCGGCCCGAGGAAGGCGAGCACGACGGCCGCGGCGATCCAGTATCTGAAGTACTTCAGGCCCTCTCCGGCGAGGCCGAGGCCGAGGGCGAAGCGGCGGTTGGGCAGCGAGAGGTTCGCGAGGGACGACATCGTCAGGCTCCGTTCCGGTTCGGTTCGGTGAGGTGGATGAAGAGGTCCTGGAGGCCGACGGGGCCGATCTCGAGTCCGGCTGCGGCGGCGCGCTCGCGGGTGCCGGGCTCGAGGGCGGCGACGGTGGCGCTCTTGGTGCCGCCGAGCTGCTGCTCGGCGAGGACCTCGAGGCCGGCGGCGATCGCGTCGACGGCGGCGGCCGGGCCGGTGAGGGTGGCGCCCATGTTCTGGAAGACCTCGACCTCCTCGTGGCGCAGGATGCGTCCCTTGTCGACGATGACGACCTCTTCGAGGTAGTTGGCGACCTCGTCGATGAGGTGGGTGGAGAGGATGACGGTGTGGGGCCGGTCCATGTACTCGGCGAGGAGCTCCTTGTAGAACGCGTCCCGGGTGGGGGCGTCCATGCCGAGGTGGACCTCGTCGAACATGGTGAGCTCGGCGCGGGCGGCGAGGCCGCAGATCGCGGCGAGGATGGAGCGCTTGCCGCGGGAGAGCTCGCGGACCTTCTTCTTGAGCGGCAGCTCGAACCGGTCGGCGAGCTTGAGCGCGTAGGCGGTGTCGAAGGCGGGCCGGATCTGGCCGGTCTCGATGGTGGACTTGACCGAGTCGGAGTCGTCGAAGTCGCCGCCTTCGCGGATGAGGGCGACGCGGGAGACGATCCCGGCGTTCTCCCAGACGGGCTCGCCGCCGACGAGGACCTCGCCGCCGGTGGGCTTGCGGAAGGCGGCCAGGAGGCTGAGGAGGCTGGTCTTGCCGGCGCCGTTGCGGCCGAGCAGGCCGTAGATCTTGCCGGCTTCGAGGTCGAGGTTGACGTCGGCGAGCGCGTCGGTGTCGCGGTACTTCAGCGTGACGTCGCGGAGGGTGGCGGAGAAGCTCATTTGCGGGCGCCTTCCTGGTTCTGGAGGTAGTCGATGATGGCGGTGAGGGGGATGCCGGCCTGGCGGGCCTCTTGGACGAGGGGGGCGAGCACGCGCTCGAAGAACCGCTCGCGGAAGTCGGCGGCGAGCCGCTCGCGGGCGTCGTCGGCGACGAACATGCCGACGCCGCGCTGCTTGTAGAGGACGCCTTCGTCGACCAGCTCCCGGAACGCCTTCTGCGCGGTGGCGGGGTTGATCTGGTAGAAGGCGGCGTACTGGTTGGTCGACATGACCTTGCCTCCCGGTTCGAGCGAGCCGTTCATGATCTCGGCCTTGATCTGATCGGCGATCTGCCGGTAGATCGGCGTGCCGTCATCGAACATCTCGCCTCCTTCGGTGTAGAGCGAATGGTTCGTTGGTCCATAGGTTCATTACTTGACTAATGAACCATAGCACGTAGGCGCCGACAGGTGTCAACCCGCGAGGGCGCGCGGCATCGCGGGCCCGACCGCGATGGTCGGGCCCGTGGACTGAATGGTGTTGCGGCGCTTGGGTTTTGAGCGATCCTTAGGCGAGGCGGGGGGCGTCGCGGTGGTCGACGGGGAGGGCGGCGAGACGGGTGCGCAGGGTCTGGGCCTCGCGCTCGCGCCCGGAGGCGGCGGCCGCGGCGTACGTGGCGAAGCCGCGGGTCCAGGTGCGGCCGTCGCGTTCGGCGAACCGCGCGGCGCCCTCGACGCTGGCGCGGGCGGCGTCCGCATCGCCGAGAGCGTGCTGGGCGATCCCCAAGTAGCCCAAGGAGACCGCCTGCTCGAACGCGTCGCCGCGCCGCTGCGCCGCGGCCAGCGCGGGCGTCTGGACCGCGAGGAGCGCCTCCGGCCGGTCGAGCGAGCGTTCGGCGAGGAGCCAGCCGAGTTGCCAGACCCGCAGGTCGGTTCCGAAGCCGGCGTCGACGTGCAGCAGCCCTCGGAGGACCGCGTGCTCGGCCGAGAACCAGGTCGGGGCGTCCACGACGAGCTCGGTGAAGACGCCCGGGGCCGGGGGTCCGGGGTCGAAGCGGTGGGTGGCGCGCCGGTCGGCCCGGTGGGCGGCGACCAGGTAGTGCTCGAGCATCCGCAGGGCCGCGGCGCGGCGCTCCGCTTCGAGCACCTCGTCCGCGAAGCACTCGGCGGCGTAGTCGCGCATGAGCCCGTGGACCCCGTACCGGCCGCCGGGGAAGCGGTCCACGAGGTTGATCTGGGCGAGCGCGGCCAGGGCGGCGCGGGCCTCGGCGAGCGGGGCGCCCATCAGGCTGGCGAGCGCGGCGGGGGTGAGCGAGGGGCCGGGGTGGAGGCCGAAGAGGCAGAACGCGAGGGCGTCGCGCTCCCCCAGCAGCTGGTAGGAGCTGTCGAAGACCGCGCGCGGATCGGAGGCGTGGTCGGTGGTGACGAGCACGTTGAGGAGGTTGCCGGTGCTGGCGAGCCGGTCGGCCAGCGAGTTGAGGGTGAGCGCGGGGTCGGCGGCGGACCAGGAGCCGACCAGGGTGAGCGCCAGCGGGAGCCGCCCGCAGGCGGCGGCGATGCGGTGGACGGCCGCCTGGTCGTCCGCGGCGCGCTCGGGGCCGAGCCGCCGCGCCAGCAGCGCTTCGGCGTCGGCCTCGGAGAGCAGCCCGAGGTGCACGACCTCGGCGCCTTCGCTCATGTCGAGGCCGGTGAGCCGGTCGCGGCTGGTCACGATCGTGAACGAGCCGGGCGCGGTGGTCAACAGCGGGCGCACATGCGCGGCGTCGCGGGCGTTGTCGAGGACGATGAGGACCCGCCGCTGGGCGAGGATCGTGCGGTAGAGGCCGGCCCGTTCGTCGAGCCCGGCGGGGAGTCGTTCGGCGGGGACGCCGAGTGCGGCGAGGGCTTCGCCGAGCACGTCTTCGGGGCGGGCGCCGGGCGCGGACGGGTCGAAGCCGCGCAGGTTGAAGTACAGCTGCCCGTCCGGGAAGCGGTGCGCGACCCGGTGGGCCCAGGAGACGGCGAGCGCGGTCTTGCCGACCCCGCCCATCCCGGTGACGGCGGCGAGCCCGGACTCGGCGCCGGCGTCCGTGAGGAACCGGTCCAGCGCCAGGATCTCGTTCTCGCGGCCGGTGAAGCGGCGCGTGGTGCGCGGCAGCATCGCCGGGACCGCGGCGGTCGCGATCGCCTCCGGCGGTTCGGCCGGGGCGGGTTCTGCGGGCTGGTCGCGCAGGATCGCGGTGTGCAGCTCGACGAGTTCGCGGTTGGGGTCGGCGCCGAGGGCGTCCGCGAGCCGCTCCTTCAAGGCGGCGAAGGCGTCGAGGGCCTCGGCGGTGCGCCCGCAGGCGTGGAGGGCCCGCATGAGGAGGGCGACGAGGCGCTGGCGGGAGTCGTGGACGGCGAGGACCTGCCGCAGCTCCTCGACGGCGGCCGGGGCGCGGCCGGAGTCGATGTCGGCGTCGATGCGCTGCTCGAGCAGGATGAGCCGGTACTCGTCGAGGCGGCGGCCGATGGCGCCGGCGGCGCGCCCGGGCAGGTCGGCGAGCGCGGGGCCGCGCCATTCGGCCAGCGCTTCGCGCAGGACCGCGGCGGCCTCGTCGCTGCGGCCTTCGCGGCGGTGCGTGCGGGCCTGGGACTCCTTCGCCTTGCAGCGCAGCGTGTCCAGTTCGGTCTCGGCGATGCGGAAGCGGTAGGCGCGGCCGACGGTCTCGATGCGGCCGCGGGCGGAGCCGAGCTGGCGGCGCAGCACGCCGACGGTGTTCTGGATCTGAGCCTCGGGATCGAGCGGGAGCTCGTCGCCGTAGACGCCGGAGACGAGGCCGCCCATGGAGATCACGCGGCCCGCGTCGTCGAGCAGCAGCGCCAGGATCGTGGTGGCGTTGCCTCGCGGGAAGGAGACGGGACGCCCGTCGACGCGGACTTCGAGGGGTCCGAGCAGGCGCACGTCGAGGGTCATGGTCGTCGCTTTCAGCACCGCGGTTCGAGGGAATTCCATTGTCCCACAGCGGTGCGACGCCGATGCGGCCCTGAGGCATGGCGATTCGAGGGCGGATCCGTGGCGGCCGGGGCGAGGATCTGGGGACGAAGCGCCGAACGAGCCGAGGAGGAGTCCACCATGGACCGGATCGCCATCCCTGACGACTACGAGGACCGCCTGCGGGCGGCGTACACCGCCGCCGGCTGGCTGCCCGAGGGGCCGGTGCGCGACAACGCACTGCGGGCCTTGGAGGGCGCGCCGACGCGCGAGCGGTTCGCGGACGCCGCGCGGGCCGCCGCCAAGGCGGGCGCGCTCGCCGCGCAGCTGATGAGCGCCGGGTTCGACGGCACCGACCCGGGCCGCGTGGTCTGGCTGCGGTTGGACTACACCGGGCGTCTCGGGTCGCTCGCGCTGAGCCCCACGGTGGACCGGATGAGCGGCCGGGCCGTGGCCAAGGCCGTCCAGACTGCTTGGGACGCGGCCGAAGCGGCCCGTGCCGAGCACGTGATGCGCGCCGAGCGCACGGCCGCGGACCTGCTGGCGCGGTCCCAGCCCGATGCGCGTTCGGCGGACCTGCGCGAGTGGATCGACCGCTCCCCCGAGCGGTTCACCAGCGAGGCCACAGACGACGACCTGTGCGAGGCCGAGGTGACGTTCGCGGGGCGGCTGACCGCGTTCCGGTTCCTGGTCCCGAACGCCACGGTCGACGCCGACCACGAGGAGCTCTCCGCCGCGGTCTCGGCCGCGATCGCGCTCGCGCAGCGGCGCGCCTCCGACCGCCTCACCGCACTGTTCCATGCCACCGCTCGCTGAGAAAGGAACCGTCCTACATGGATCATGCTGCGCCAGAAGCCATCGGAGAGCCGTGCCAGGATGGGCCGATGTCTTCTGATCACGAGAATCCCGCCGGGCTCTCCGACCGGGCTCCGACCGCCGACTACGACGGCTTCGCCGAGGCGTACGCCGCCGAGACCGAATCCAGCCTCCTCAACGGCTACTACGCACGGCCCGCGATCTGGGCGGCGCCGCTCGCGGAACTGCGGCGGGTGCTGGTGCGGGGCGGCCGGCTCATCGTGGCCGTCAACCACCCCTACGTCTACAAGGCCTTCAACCCCGACCGCGACTACTTCTCGACCCATGAATACGGCGTGGAGAGCGATTTCAACGGTCAGAGCGTCCTACTGTCGCAATGGCACCGGCCGATGCCCGCGCTCATCGCGGCATTCGTCGAAGCCGGATTCCGCATCGCGGTCCTCAGTGAGCCGCCGCCGGCGCCCGGCGCTCACGAGCGGTTCCCGGATGAGGTCAAGACGCCCGACTCGGCGTTCCTGTGCTTCCTGTTCCTGGTCCTCGAAGCCGAGTAGATGCGAGAACGGCCCCTGTCCTTTCAGGATAGGGGCCGTTCTGCGTCGTCGGCAGCCCCTGCTCCGGGCGGGAACGCCGAAGATCGGTGGCGGCCGACTCCCTCGCGGGATCTCAGGGCTTCCCGGGTTCGGGCAGGTCGAAGTCCGGGAAGGTGAACGGCGGCAGCTCCTCCACCGGCGGGAGCGGCGGCAGGTCGGACTGCATCGCCGGCTCCTCCTGGTAGTCGACGTAGGGGTTGCCCTCGTCCGTGCCGATGCCCCACACGTCGTCCTCCGGGTCCTCGGTCAGGAAGGACTCGCGCTCGTACTCCTCGTCGGGGTTCAGCGGCCCGCGCGCACCGGGTGCGCCGAGCATGCCGCCGCCGACGCCGGGCCGGCCGCCCGGCACGCCCGCCGGACCGCCGCCTGCGGGCGTGCCGACGAGGCCCATCGCGCCGCCTGAGCCGGTGCCCGTAGTACCGGAGGGGACGTCGGTCGAGCCGAGGCCCCCGCCGCCGAGACCGCCGCCTCCGCCGGAGGCGAGGCCGCCCGCGGGCACCTCAGACTCCTCGAGTTCGCTGGGCTTCCAAGGGTCGCCCAGGTCGGGGCCGCCGGGCACGAACGGGTCGGCCGTGAAGTCGGGCACCTCGGGGCCCGGGTCCGGAGGCTCGAACCCGGGGATCTCGTTCTCGGGCTGCTCGCGGTCGGGCTGCGGGACCTCAGGCTGGGGCTGCTGCTCCCCCGGCTGGTCCTCGTCCTTGTCCTGGTCCTTCTCGTCCTGATCCTGGTCTTCGTCCTCTTTGTCCTCGTCTTCTTTGTCCTTGCCGTCCTTGTCCTTCTCGTCGTCGTCCTCCTTCTCGTCTTCCTTGCCCTTGTCGTCCTTGCCCGTGTCCTTGCCGGTGTCCGTCTCGTCCTTGACGTCCGCACGCTGCTCGACCTTTTCGATGTTGCCGTCCTCGCCGTCGTCCTTCACGGTCAGGCAGTCGGTGGCAGCAGGCCCCTTGTCCTCCAAGGGCTCCAGCGCCTCACCGGCGGCGGTCAGGGCAGTCCCGGTCGCCACATCGGCCGCCGTCAGCACGGCCAGCCCGGTCGTGAGCTGCATCGTGCCCTCGTCGGCGCGCGCCTGGAACACGGCCTGCAGCACGGGCCCGAACGGCCCGGCGGCCGCGATCGCCGCCCAGTGCACAGGCCCCAGCTCTACCTTCGGCGCGGGCTGCACCACGAACCCCGCCCCCTTGTAGGCCGCATCGGTGGCCTTCAACTGCTCCACCTGCGAGGCCATCGCCGAACCGCCGGTGCTCAGCACCTCGGCGGCCTCGCCGACCTGCGAGGCGACCCCGTCCACGTGCTCGTCCACCAGGTCCACGTCCTCGTTGAACGCGGCGTTCGCCTGGTCCTGCCAGCCGTCGTTGATCGTCGTGACCGTCGTGTCGTACGCGGCCCGGTGGTCGGTCAGGTCGTTCCCGGCGGCACTCATCTCGGTTGCGCAGTCGACGAACGCGGTGGGGTCGGCGGCCAGCGCCTCCTCGTATGCGGGCATGGCTCCTCCTACTGCTCGCGGCGGATCGGAATGCGGCGCTCGATGGCGCGGAACCGGCCGCGCACCTCCTGGTCGCAGGATTCGAGCTCGTCGGCGCTCGAGGCCACCTGCGCGCCCTGCCAGTCGACGCGGCGCTCGACACCGGCCGTGACCGTGTCGAACTTCCCGTGCCACTGCACGCCGGCGTCGCCGGTGAAGAAGCCGCTGTTGCTCGACGCGGCCGTCTGCGCGGGGGCCTGCACGCGGTCGGAGGCCAGCTTGGCCTTCGGCGCCAGCGCCTGCAGGTCGCCGCCGCCGCCGCGCACCTGCTCCACTTCCATGTACACCTCGTCCACGCTGGTCTCCCTCCGTTCGGCGCTGCCCCTGCAATGTGCCTCCCGCCGCCACGGACCCGTCCCGCCGCGGCTAGAGCGAAGTCGTGGCGATTCCAGTGCGGGCCGGTCTTCCATGGGGGCGAAGCGAACCAGGGAGGTGCACGGCATGAGCGACGGCGGATTCATCGAGGGCTCGGCCCCCAGCGGCGATGCGGGGTCCGAGTTCGTGACGGTCTTCGAGGCCGATTCGGGAACGGACACCGCGATCACCTATGGGGAGGGGACTCTCGACTACGACGACACGGCGTTCGCCACCTACGACGGCACGGCCTACACCGAGATGGAGACGGCGACCGCGAGTGCCGCCATCGCGTTCGGCGACACCGCCGGCCTCGAGACCGGGACCGAGCGCGCGGGCTGCACGGCGGGCGCCTGCCCGCACCCGGTCGCGCACCCGGCCGAGACCGACTGGGAGCAGCTGGCTTCGGCGGTCCCGGTCGAGGGCCAGCTAGGCCGGTTCAAGCCGTTCTGCGAGGGCATGTCGTACCCGACGGAGGACGACTTCCGGGCGGCGGTGAGCGCGGTCCGCCCGATCGACCCGGACTCGTTCTCGCTGCAGCGCTTGCGCACCGGCTGGAACGAAGAGGTCGCCGCGGTCATCGGCGACTGGCCCGCCCAGCTCAAGACGAAGCTGACGGCACTCTCGACCGGTTGGGCCGGAACGGACTTCGACGCGTTCGCCGACCAGACCGACCAGGCCCGCACCCTCCTGGAGGGCATCCTCGACGACATCGAGGCGGCCGCGCAGGAGCTCAAGCACCGCGAGGAGGCGGTCTACACGCTTCAGGGCGGCGACTCCGGCGAGATCCCCTACCCCGCACCGCTGGTCGGCGCGGACGGCGAGTGGACGAACCTGGTGGCGGTCCACGTGCGGCCCGCGTGGTGGCACGGCGACTGCATCCAGATGACCTGCGAAGAGGCCGAGAAGGCACTGGAGCTCGGCGGTGCCGATCCGGCGCTGGCGGCGGAGGTGCGGACGTTCATCGAGCAGAAGGCGGGCGAGGCAGCCTCCACTGTGGTCGGCACGGTGGTCTCGGAGGCGAGGGTCGCGGCGGGCGAGGAGGCGAAGGCGAGCTTCGGTTCGCGCATCAACGCGGAGCTGGCGGCGTACACCGAGCGGCAGGCGGCGATCGACGAGTCGATCGGCGAGAAGCGCGCGGGCCAGAGCGAGCAGCTCTCCGCGTTGCGCACGGCCGGGTCGGACCGGTCCTACCCGGAGAGCGCGGACGCGTCCTACATGGACCTCGAGCCCCCGGCCATGGAGCAGCCGGCGCCTCCGGTGCCGCCGCAGACGACGCAGGACCCGACGCCGGTACCGCCGGGCGGCGACGGTTCGGTCGCGGCGACCGAGACCGGGGCCGAGACCCCCGCGAACCCTTGGGAGTCGACGCCCGCGGGCGAGGGCGGCGAGGTAGCCGGCGGTCTCGCGAGCGGCGGTGGCGGCGGGTTCGGCGGCATGGGCGGCGGCTTCGGCTCGGTCCCGGGCGGTGCGGGCGCGCCGGCCGGCGGTTCCGTCGGCGGGGGCGCGTTCGGGAGCACGATGCCGGGCGCGTTCACCGCTCCGGGGGCGCCCGGCGCGGCCCCCGCCGGGGGCGCGGGCGGCGGCGCGGGCGGGTCCAGGACCGCGATGGTCGGCGGCGCGCCGCAGCAACAGCAGCAGGCGGCCGAGGCCCGCAAGAAGCAGGGGAAGTCCGAAGAGGACGAAGAGGCGGAGGAAGAGGACCTGACCTTCCGCGAGACCGACTTCGCCTGGGGCTACATCAGGCCCGGCGACGACCCTTACAACTAGCGAGGAGTGGCGCGATGGGACAGGAGCGGGTGTTCGACCCCGAAGCGATCGAGGAGTACCGGCTGTTCCTGCTGGAGCTGCTCGACGCGCTCGAGAACCAGGTGATCCCGGTGCTGGGCACCGGGACCCTGAGCCGGGCCCCGGCGTTCGGGACCGCGCCGGGCGCGGCCGAGAACGCCGCGGTCCAGTACCTGGAGTTCCACGCCGCCACCTGGCGGAACCTCCAGTACCTGCGGGGGACGCTGCACGGCATGGAGTCCGCGCTGACCGTGGTCGCGGCGAGCGGCGGCGAGGCCGAAAAGGAGGCGACGGTGGGCCTCGCGTCCACCGAGTCCGATCTGGCCGCGCCGACCGCGGAGCCGACGGCCGACCAGAGCACGGCCGGCGCGGTCCACATGACCGAGGGCTTCACCGTTGAAGGCACCGATCCCGGTGGGGCGACGGTGTTCACCGCATAGGAGCGCCCGGTCCCGCGCACTCGGGACCGGGCGCGCTCCGTTCGGCGGCTCGCGATCGTCGCCGCGACCGCGGAGCGGCCTCGGCGAACCGGTGTCCCCTGCAAAGGTTTGGCGGCCTTCCGGATCCGGGGCCTTAGACGAGTCCGCCTTCGTAGGCGGCGATCACGGCCTGGGTGCGGTCGCGGACGCCGAGTTTGGCGTAGACGCCGCTGAGATGGGTCTTGACGGTCTCGCGGCCGAGGAAGAGCGTCCCCGCGATCTCCTGGTTGGAGAGGCCTTTGGCGGCGAGCACCAGGACTTCGCGCTCGCGGTCGCTGAGGTCGCCGATGCCTTTGGGGGCCTTGCGGGTCGGGGCCGCGGCGGCGAGGCGGCGCACCGCCTCGGGGAACAGGAGCGCGTCCGTGCGGGCGACGAGCCTGACGGCCGCGAGGAGGTCTTCGACGCGGGTGCGCTTGAGCAGGAACCCGTCGGCCCCGGCGCGCAGGGCCTGCCACACGTAGTCGTCGTTGTCGAAGGTGGTGACGACGAGGATCTTCGGCGGCGCGTCGAGTTCGGCGACGATCCGCTCCGTCGCCTGGATGCCGTCCACTGTGGGCATGCGGACGTCCATGAGGAGCACGTCGGCCTTGCCGGAGCGGGCGATGGTGAGGGCGTCGACGCCGTCGGCGCCCTGGGCGACGACCTCCAGGTCCGGTTCGGCCCCGATGATCGCGGCGAACCCGGTGCGGATCAGCGCCTCGTCGTCGATCAGCGCGATGCGCAGTGTTGCGGTCATTCCCGGCCCTTCGTCTCGATCGGTACGGCGGCGCGGACGGTCCATTCGCCCGCGTGCCAGTCGGCTGCGGCGGTGCCGCCGAGGACGGCGGCGCGCTCGGCCATGCCGATGAGGCCCCGCCCGGCGGGGCGTCCGCGCGGCCGCCGCGCGGCCGGGCTGGTCACCGTCACGGAGGCTTCGGTGTCGAGCTCCACGGTCACGGCGGCGCGCGGTTCGTCGGCGTGGCGCAGCACGTTCGTGAGCGCCTCCTGGACGATCCGGTAGATCTCGCGGGAGGCCAGGCGGCCCAGCGTCTCGGGGTCGCCGGTGACGCGCAGGTCGACGGCGACGCCGGACTCGGCGGCGAGCTGCGCGAGGTCGGCGAGGTCGCGCTGCGGGGCGCGCGCGTCGTCGCGGTCCTCCCGCAGGGCCCCGATGACGGCGTCGAGTTCGGCCAGCGCGCCGCGGGCGGTCTCGCCGACGGCGGCCATGGCCTGGGAGGCGAACGCCGGGTCGTGGGCGATGAGCCGCGAGGCGGCCTCGGACTGGACGACGACCACCGACAGGGCGTGGCCCACGGAGTCGTGGAGTTCGCGGGCGATGCGGTTGCGGGCGGCCAGGCGGGCGGCCTCGGCGCGGGAGGCGGCGAGGCGGTCGCTCGCGCCCTGGCCGAGGAGGCGGGGCGCGAGGGCCCGCATGCCGGCGGTGGTGGCCGCGACGAACGCGATGAGGGCCGCCAGGAACAGCGGGCCGGTGAGCAGGCCCCAGGTGGCGACGGGCCCGCCGAAGGGGCCGGGCTCGGGGCCGAGGTTCGTGAAGGTGGCGCGGGCACCGTGGTAGAGCAGGTAGCAGACGTACGGGACGAGGGCGAGGGTGATGCCGCTGAGGACGCCGCCGATCGCGACGTGGAGGGTGAACCAGCATCCGGTGCGCCAGCGGGAGTTCCAGGACTCGTCGTCGGCGGGCGAGGCGAACTCGGCGCCGAGGAGGCGGCGGGCGGCCGTGCGCTCGACCTCGCGGTCGGGCAGGAGCAGGGAGGCGGCGGCGACGAGCGGAAGGACGGCGGCGAAGACGGCGGGTTCGATGATGCCGTCGAATCCGGCGTCGGGGTCGACGGCGTTGCGGCCGATCGCGCCGACCATCATGAACGGCATCATGAGCGCGCCGCCGAGGATGATCCAGACCCAGCCGCGGTAGGTGGCCCGGGACCAGAGCGGGGCGAGGAGGCGCATGGGGCCATTGTGCCAGCGGCGGTGCATCGGTCCAGCTTCGCAGGCGCCGACGCCTGCGGCCTCCCTCCACGGCGGGGCCCCGGTCCCCCGCGCGGGGGACCGGGCGTGCCCGGGCGGACTATCCGCCTTCGTAGGCGGTCTTGAGCGCCTGGAGGTCGATCTTCTTCATCGCGTACATGGCCTTGACGGCGCGCACGGCCGACTCCTTGTCAGGGCCGCCCACGTACTGGTCGGCCTCGGTGGGCCAGACCTGCCAGTTGACGCCCCACTTGTCGGCGATCCAGCCGCACTGGATCTCGCTGCCGCCGTTGGCGAGGAACGCGTCCCAGAGGCGGTCGACCTCGTCCTGGGTGTCGCAGTTGATGAGCAGGGACATGGCGTGGTCGTGCTTGGCGGAGTCGTCGCCGTTGATGGCGGTGAACGACTGCCCGGCGAGGTCGAAGTTCACGACCATCGCGTTCCCGACGGTCCCGTGCTCGTCCTCGACGTACGGGATCGTGCTGGTCACCTTGGCGTCGTCGAAGAGGGTCAGGTACCACTCCACGGCCGCCTCGGCGGCGTTGTCCGTGTACCAGATGTTGGTGACGATCTTCTGCATGGCGGTTCGTCCTTCCGAGCGGAGCCGAACTGGGCTGCCTTGATAAGGCGATTGCACCAGTTGAGACGAGGCGGCGGGGCGAAACTCATCGCTCGGGGCGCGTTCGGGGCTACGTTTCGGGGATGGTGCAGAGCGAGGCGGCGACCGTGGACGAGTACCTGGCGGAACTCCCCGAGGAGCGCCGGGCGGTGATGACCGCGATCCGGGACGTCTGCCGGGCGGAGCTGCCCGGGTTCACCGAGGTCATGGCGTACGGGATGCCGGGGTTCACGCGCGGCGGCGACGGCGTCGCGTTCGCGTCCCAGAAGCGGTACATCTCGTTCTACCTGCCCGTCGGCGTGCGCGACGCCCTCGCCGAGCGGCTCGCGGACCACGACATGGGCAAGGTCTGCCTCAGGTTCTCCTCCCCGAGGAAGGTCGACCTCGACCTCATCCGGGACATCGCCCGGGCCACGGCGGCCATGCCCGGCCCGGTCTAGGGTGTTTGAGAAGTCCCGGCGAGTCGGTATCCGAGTCCATTCGTTCGCTCGCAATGCCGATTGACGGCTCGCAAGCTTCGCCGAGACCGCGGAGGGGCCACTGCATACCGGTGTTGTATGCAGGGGTCCTGACAACGCAGCGAGGGGGCGAATGGGCCGGATAGCTGCCGGCGGGGTTTCGCAAACACCCCCTAGACCTCAGAGAAAGACTCCCGGCCGCTCCCTCTGGGGTGGCGGGGAGCGGCCGGGGGTGCCGGACCGGCGACAGCACTGGCCGGCCCGGGTTTCCTGAAGGGCGGTCCTCGCGCGAGGCGGCGATTCGGCCTGTCTCCAGTGCACCATCGCATCGCCATGGGCCGCAACGGTTGCGGTGTCCCAGTACGTCCCGGACGGGGGCGGACGGGCGAGACCGGTCCTCGGTAGACTCAGTGATGTGCGTCATTCCCTCAATGGCCTGGACCCCTCGTCCGCCGGTTCGGCCCCCCAGATGGTGGCCCTGCTCCGCGAGCTCCGAGCCGCTTCGGGGCTGAGCATCCGCGAGGTCAGCCGCCGCGCCCGCGACCACGGCGACTGGCTCCCGACCTCGACGCTCGCCGCCGTCCTCAACCGCGACACGCTCCCCCGCTCCGAAGTGGTCGCCGCGCTGGTGCGCGCCTGCGGCGGCGACGAAGCGGCCGTCGACACCTGGCTCGCGCAGTGCTCCCGGATCGCCGCAGCCGACGTCGCCGACGCCGGGCAGGTCCCCCGCCAGCTGCCGCCCGCGCCCCACGCGTTCACCGGCCGCGAGCGCGAGCTGCGGCTCATCGGCGACCACACGCGCGAGTCCGCGCCCCGGTCCGTCGTCGTCGCCGGGTCCGCCGGGGTCGGCAAGACCGCGCTCGTCCTCCACTGGGCCCACCGCGCCCTCGACGACTACCCCGACGGGCAGCTGTACGTCGACCTCCGCGGCTTCTCCGGCACCGACCCGCTCGCGCCCTCCCCAGTCCTGCAACGGTTCCTCACCGCGCTCGGCACCGACGCCGAGGAGATCCCGGCGGACGCGGACGAGCGCGCCGCGATGTACCGCTCGCTCCTGAGCCACCGCCGCGTCCTCGTCGTCCTCGACAACGCCCGCAGCCCCGAGCAGCTGCGCGACCTCCTCCCCGGCACCGGGGGCTCCGCCGCGCTCATCACCGCCCGCACCGCCCTCTTCGGACTCACCGCGACGCACGGCGTCCCGCACCTGCGCCTCGCCCCGCTCGCCCGCGAGGAGTCCATGGACCTCCTCGGCGCCATGGTCGGCCGCGACCGCATCGCCACCGACCCGCAAGCGGCCCGCGGCCTCGCCGCCGCCTGCGGCGACCTCCCCCTCGCCCTGCGCCTCGCCGCCTGCCAGAGCCTGGCCCACCCCGAGCAGGCCCTCGGCGACCTCCGCGACCGCATCGCCAGCGCGCCCCTCGCGAACCTCGACCTCCCCGGCGACGAGGCCGCCGGACTCCGCTCCTGCCTCGACCTCACCCGCGACCGCCTCGCCCCCGCCGAACGCCGGGCCCTCACCGCGATCGGCCTCCACCCCGCCACCGAGTTCGAACCCGCCGGCATCGCCGCCCTCACCGCGACCACCACCGCCGAGGCGTCCGCCGCACTCCGCCGGCTCGCCGAAGTCCACCTCACCGACCACGGCGACGACCGCTGGAGCATCCACGACCTCGTCCGCGCCTACGCCCGCGAACAGGCCGCCGAACGGTCCGACGGCGACGACGCCCTGCGCCGTCTCTACGACTGGCACCTCGCCTCCGTCGCCGGCTCCTGGCCCGTCCTGTTCGGACTCGACCCCGAGGCGGTCCCCGAGACCGACGTCCCCGCAACGCGATTCGCGAGCCCCGAAGACGCCCTCGCCTGGCTCGACGCCCGCCACAGCGCGCTCATCGAGACCATCCGCCACGCCGCCGCCGGCGGCCACCACTGGCACGCGAGCCGCCTCGCCTCCGCACTGTGGCGCTACCAGTACCTGCGCGGCCTGCGCACCGAAGCCCTCGACTGCCTCGCGATCGCCCTCGACGCCGACCGCGCCGCGGGCGACCGGCGGCACGAGGCCGCCGTCCGCTACCAGATCGGCAGCACCCACCGCGCCATCGGCGCCCTCGACGACGCCGAGCACCACCTCGACGCCTCCCGGGCCCTCGCCGCCGGACTCGGCGACCGCAACGCCGAACTCATCGCGATCGCCGGACTCGGCTGGTGCCACAGCCAGCGCTGGCGCCTCGCCGAAGCCCGCCGATGCGCCGTCGAGGTCGCCGAGGGCTTCCGCGACCTCGGCGACGCCGTGCGCGAGGCCAACGCCCTCGACGACCTCGCCCACCTCGACCTCCTCATCGGCGACAACGAGAACGCCCAGGCCGGGTTCGAGCGGTCCGTCAAGACCTTCGCCGAGCGCGGATGGAACCAGAACCTCGGCGCCGCCCTCGCGGGCCTCGCCCGCCTGCGCCTGCGCGACCACGACCCCGACGCCGCCGCCGAACTCCTCGAGAAGGCCCTCGTCGCCTACGGCGACTCCGGCGACGAGTACGGCCAGGCGTTCATCCGCAGCCGTTTCGCCTACGCCCGCGCCCACCAGGGCCGCCACGACGAGGCCAAGGCGCTCGCCGAGCACGCGCTCGACGCGACGGCTGCCGCCAGCAGCATCGAGCTGCGCCTCGAGATCCTCAACAACACCGGGTTCACCTACAGCGTCGTCGGCGACCACTCGACCGCCGAACGCCTCCACCGCGAAGCCCTCGACCTCGTCGAAGCCGCCCCCGACCCGTACGAGGAGGCCCGCGCCAACCACGGCCTCGGCAACGCCCTCGCGGCCCAGGGCGGCGACCGGGAGGCCCGCACCCACTGGGCGCGGGCCCTGCGCCTGCACGACTCGATCGGCACCTATGGCAGGGCCGAGGTCGCCGAGCTCCTGGGCACGTCGACCTAGGGTTTGGCGCCCTTCGGGCGGACCGTGTCATCGGCCTCGGCCGTGTACGCGAGCGTCGGCTTGTAGTCGACGGCGGTCTTGGTCTCCATGTTCGCCATGACCCGCTCGAAGTCGTCCTTGGTGAGGCCGTCGGCGTCGTCGTAGTCCTTCGCGGCCGCCGCGATCTGGTCGCGCGCCACGAAGTACCGGGAGGCGGTGGTCGCCATGTACTCCTGGAACTCCCGGCAGAGCGCCATGAGGTCCTTGTCGGCGGGAATCGCGTTCCCGTCCTTCCCCGCCAGGTTGCCTTCGGCTTTGAAGACGCCGCTCCCGAAGTGCGCCAGCAGCTCCTCGTACCCTTTGCCCGCCTGGCCGCAGTACTTCGCGATCTTCATGACGTGCTCGACCACGACCGTGACGCCCGTCCCGGAGTCACCGGAGTGGTACCGCTTGGACCCGCTGCCGCCCTTGTCGTTCCCCGACATGTCGTACAGCTCGAGCATGCGGCTGGAGACGCCGTTGAGGCGGGAGCGGAGGTCCTCGACGCCGCCCTTGTACGCGGCCTCGGCCGTCGCCGCCTCGCGCGTCGCCTGGTCGAGCCTGGTTGCGAGCCGGTGGACGACCTCCTTGAACTCGCTCCCGAAGCTGAACGCGGTCTGCTCCGCGGCGAACAGGTTCTCCCCGACGAAACCGGCCAGCGCGATGAGGCCGCCCGCGACCGCCCCCGGGCCCCCGCCGACCGCGCCGATGAAAGCGCCGATGCCCTGCACCACCTTCCAGTGCCCGACCTGCTCCTTCTTGGACTCCGCGCCCAGGCCCAGCACGCCGGTCGCGTCGCTGATCGCCTTGATGGTGTTGCTGCGGGCGCTGCCGATGTTGCAGGTGCGCATGTTGACCATGTTGGCCAGGTACCCGGCGATGTTCTGATGGTTCTTCAACGTGGGCTGCGGGGTGGACAGGAAGCCTTCGGCGGCGCTGTCCGCGGCCAGTCCGGTCCATTCCGGCCACCAGGTGTCCATGTGCGTCGATCCCGTCGGGAGCGCGCTGACGACCGTCGGCAGGTCTTCGGCGTCCGTGAGGTCGATCCGGCCCTCGTTAGCGCCGACGATCGCCAGGCCGTTCCGGATGTCCGACAGCGCTTTGTGCGCGACTTCGAGCTCGTTGAGGTCCTGGGGGTCGAAGACCGCCATGTGCTTGACCAGCTCATTGCATTCAGCGGTCGCCCACTGCGGAATCTCCTGGTTGAACACGGAGTTCAGGGGGCAGGGCACGCTCTCGCCGATTGTGATCCACTCGCCTCGGAACTCCCTCGTGGTGTTCCGCTGGGCCTCCGCGACCTTGTTGCCGCAGCAGCCGGGGGGCGCGGTCGCCATCGCCCGCTTGCCTTTCCGCGCCCATTGGACGTAGTCGCACTCGGACTTGTGGGCCAGGGTCTGCCGTTCCTGCGTCGGTGTCGGCTTCTGGCGCCAGATGTTGAGCGAGCAGTCGGGCTTGGCGCTGTTCAAGATGAACGTGGAGACCGCCTGGTTGTTGTAATAGCGCACGGCGGTGTCGATCTGCCAGCGACGGATCAGCATCTTCCTGAACTCGCCCATGTGCTGCTCGATCACCGCGGCGTGGCCGGATTCGGGGAACTTCAGGCTGTCGCTCATGCGGCACCGCCATTCTCGGCCCGGAGGGCGCAACGAAGGACTCGGGGGTGTCCCCAGTGCAGCACTGGACGGACTCGGTCGCAAGGCCGCCGCCCGTCCCGATGCGTCCAGGACATGGGCGAACGCCGCCCGGCCGCCGCGACCAGTCCCGGCTGGTATACATGAGCCGTGACCGACGAGCGGCCCGGCCGCCTCCGCAACGCCCTCGCAGCGCTCATGTACCGCATGCAGGCGTTCACCGTGGTCGGCTACATGGGCGTCGCGTCCTTCATCGGCGTCGAAGCGCTCGTCGTCCTCCTCGGCTTCACCACGGTCCTGCCGATCGCGATCCCGTTCGTGCTCATCGCCCTCGGACTCGCCTACCTCTGCCGCCAGCGCCTGCGCGGCCTGTGGGCCGGTGCTCGCGCCCGACTCCGACTCCGACTCCGACCCCGGCGCGGCGAGGCCGAGTAGCGGCGGCGTCCGGGCGGCCGAGGGTCCGTCCACTCGGACCCTGAGCAGTCATCCGACGCCTGCGCCCCGGTACGCGGCCATCGCCCCCGCGGTCCCCGGGGCGAGCACCGCGCTCACCGCATCTGAGGGACCCTTCGCGGCGGGTTCCTGCGACAATCGAGTTCCCCCTGACATGAAGGACTTGCCATGCCCCAGAACGAACCCCGCCCCGAAGCCGGGCCGGATCCGGTACCCGAGCCCACCGCGGCCCTCCCCGAACCGGAAGCGGCCCCGACGCCCCCCACCGCTCCGGAGCAGCGCGCCCCGGCTCCACCCGAGCCACCCGCATCCGTCTTCACCCCCGAACCGGACCCCGCATCCGCTCCGGACCCCGAAGCCAACGCCGCAGCGGCCCCGCACGAAACCGAGCCCCCTGCAGCCCCCGCATCCGCTTTCACCGCAGCGCCGGCCGCCGATCCGACGCCCTCCCCGTCACCCGAGAACACTGCGTTGGAGGCGAACCCCGCAGCCGCGCAAGAGGACGAGGCATCGGGCGCCGCGGAACCCGCGAACACCGCCGCCCCTGCACCGTCGACCACCACCGCGCCAGGCTCCCCCGCTCAGCCGCCGCCGCCGTACCCGGCCGCGGCGCCGTACTGGCAGCCGCCGCGCCCCCGCACCAACGGGTTCGCAGTCGCCGCCCTGGTCGTCGGCATCGTCGGCCTCTGCTTCTGCTTCGGGTTCCTGGCCATCATCTTCGGCAACATCGCGAAGCGGCAGATCGACGCGACCGGCGAAGCCGGCGCCGGTATGGCCACCGCCGGCATCGTCCTCGGCTGGATCGCCGTCGCCTGGGTCCTGCTCCGAATCATCGTCATCGCCAGCACGGGATCCACCTCGACCTCGTTCGGCTACTGACCGCCCGGACCTGCTGGGGCTCAGGCGATCTCACGAGGATCGATCTGGACCTTCACCTGCTCGGCCTTCGCACTCGAACGCTCGGCGGTCGCCTTCGCGAGCACGCTCGCGAGGGCGGCCCCGTCGCGGCGACGCACCCGCAGCAGCAGCCGCTCCGTCTGCTCATCGACCGGAATCGGCCCGATGACCTCAGCGCCGAGGTCTGCGGGCAGGTTCGCGGCGATCTTCTCCGCCTCGCCGTTCGGCCCCGTCAACGCCGCGAACTTCATCACCGGCGGGAAACCGAGCTCGGCCCGCTCGTCCAGCTCCACACGCGCGAACCACGCAGGGTCCCAACGGATCAGCGCCTGCACCACCGGCAGGCCGCCATCGGCCGTCACCACGGCGGTGCCCGTAGGGGCGCACAGCGACACCGCGTTCATCCAGATCCGCAGCGCCTCTTCAGAAGCCGTCAACTCCGCCCGGGTCAACTGCGCCCACGTGTCCAGCAGCAGCACCGCACCGTAGCCATGCGGCGCCGTCGGCTCCACCCCCGGCGTGGACACGACGATGCGCCGACCCTCCGGGATCACGCCGAGCCGCTCCGAAGCGTTCGACTCGACCACCTCGACCCCCGGAAAGGCGCTCGCCAGCTCCTCCGCGGTCCGCGCCGCACCGATCACGACCGCCCTGATCTGCGTCGACCCGCACTCCTTGCACCGGTACTGCTCGTCGACCCGGCCGCACCACGTGCACACCGGCGGCCTGCGCGGCCCCGTGAGCCGCAGCGGCCCAGTGCATTCCGGGCACAGCGCGCGCGTGCGGCAGCGCTGGCAGGACACGGCCGGAACGTAGCCCCGGCGCGGCACCTGCAGCAGTACGGGCAGGTCGGCGTTCAGCGCGGTCCGCGCGGCTTCCCAAGCGACCGTTGGCAATCGCGCCGTCGAGCTCGACGGGTCCGCCGCGAGGTCGGCGTCGTCGCCGATCGGCACGACCCTCGGCGCTGCGGCGCGGAGCGCGTCGCGCTCGCCTACAGCGGAGATCGCCCACCCGGTCTCGACCAGCAGCTGCGCCTGCGGTGTGCGCGAGAAGCCGCCGACCACGCAGGCGGCCCCGGCCAGTTCGGCGCGGGTCAGCAGCACGTCGCGGGCGTGCGGCTGCGGCGCGTGGAGGCTCGTCAGGTTCTTGTCGCCGTCGTCCCACACCGCCACGAGTCCGAGGTCCGCCACCGGTGCGAGCATCGCGACCTGCGTGCCCGCGACGACGCGGACCTCGCCGCGCAGGGCCTTGAGGAAGGACCGGTAGCGCGGCGTCGGGCCCATGGCGTTCGAGAGCGTCACGTGCCGGTCCGGGCCGAGCACGGCGGCCAGCGCCGCATCGAGCCGTTCCAGGTCGTACTGGTCGGGCACGACCAGTACGGCCCCGCGCCCGGCGGCGGCAGCGGTCGCGGCGGCCTCGGCGAGCCGGGTCGGCCAGTCCTCGCCGGGGATCGCGCTCCAGACGATGCGGGGCGGTTTGCCTTCGCGCACCGCGCGCAGGAATGCCTCGCCAGCGATATATCTATTCCAGTGAGTCGTATTCGGCGCGTCCACCGGCTGCGGTTCGGCCGGCGCCTCCTTCTCGACCCGGAGCCTGCGCTCGGGCAGGGCGAGGCGCAGCACGTCCGCCAGGTTGCCCGCGTAGCGGTCCGCGACGCGGCGCGCGGCGGCCGCCACCTCGGCGGTGAGGACCGGGCCCGGGGGCACCACTTCGAGGACCGGCAGGACCTTCCCGGTGAAGTCCGTGCGGTCCCGCAGCTCCATCACGGTGGCCTTGAGCTTGCGGCCGCTGAAGCGCACCGCGACACGGCAGCCGGGCTGCACCTCGTCGAGGAGTTCGACCGGCACACGGTAGTCGAAAAGCTGGTTGAGCTGCGGCAACGGGTGGTCTACGCAGACCGCTGCGTATCGTGCCGGGGACTCGTCCATCCGTCAGTTATACCCGTAGCCCCCGACGCCCGGATCGGGTCCGGGCGGCGCGTCAGGGGCGGATCTGGCAAGGCTCGTGAGGAGCTAGTACGACAGCGCAGCGAAGCGGAGCGGTACTTGCGACGAGCGAGCCGCAGTCCAGATTCGTTCCTGGCGTGCCGCCCGGGCTCGATCTAGTTCACGGCCTCTTTCAGTGCCGCGGCGCGGTCGGTGGCTTCCCAGGTGAACTCGGGGAGCTCGCGGCCGAAGTGGCCGTATGCGGCGGTCCTGGAGTAGATCGGCCGGATCAGGTTGAGGTCGCGGATGATCGCGGCCGGGCGCAGGTCGAAGACCTCGAGCACGGCGCGCTCGATGCGCGCGGGGTCGACGGTCTCGGTGCCCTGCGCGTCGACCGCGACACTGACCGGCTTGGCCTTGCCGATCGCGTACGCGACCTGGACCTCGCAGCGCTCGGCGAGCCCGGCGGCCACGACGTTCTTCGCCACCCAGCGCGCGGCGTACGCGGCCGAGCGGTCGACCTTCGACGGGTCCTTGCCGGAGAACGCGCCGCCGCCGTGGCGGGCGTAGCCGCCGTAGGTGTCGACGATGATCTTGCGGCCGGTGAGGCCGGCGTCGCCCATCGGACCGCCGATCTCGAAGCGGCCGGTGGGGTTCACCAGCAGGTGGTAGCCCTCGGTATCGAGGTCGAGCCCGGCGACGACCGGCGCGATCACGTGCTCGGCGACGTCGGGCGACAGCAGCGAGTCGAGCGAGATGTCGGGCGCGTGCTGGCTCGAGACGACCACGGTGTCCAGGCGCACCGGCTTGTTGCCCTCGTATTCGATGGTGACCTGGGTCTTGCCGTCCGGGCGCAGGTACGGCACGGTGCCGTCCTTGCGGACCTCGGTGAGGCGCTGGGAGAGCCGGTGCGCCAAGGCGATCGGCAGCGGCATGAGCTCAGGGGTCTCACGGCACGCGAAGCCGAACATGAGGCCCTGGTCGCCCGCGCCCTGCAGGTCCATCTCGTCGATGTCGCCGGAGTCGATGCGGGACTCCCAGGCCTTGTCGACGCCCTGGGCGATGTCGGGGCTCTGGCCGCCGATCGAGACGTTCACGCCGCACGAGGCGCCGTCGAAGCCCTTCTTGGAGGAGTCGTACCCGATCGCCAGGATCGTGTCGCGCACGATCCGGGGGATGTCCGCGTACGCGCGGGTCGTGACCTCGCCCGCCACATGCACCTGACCGGTGGTGATGAGGGTTTCGACCGCGACCCGACTGGAGGGGTCCTCCGTGAGCAGCGCGTCCAGGATCCCATCGGAGATCTGGTCGGCGATCTTGTCCGGGTGGCCCTCGGTGACCGACTCGGAGGTGAACAGGCGACGTGCCACGGCACTCCTCAACACTTCCACACCGCCAAGCGGCGCTCATTCGACTGACTTCGCAGCTCACAAGTCTATGCGCTGAAGATCTTCCCACCAAGTCGGCACGCGTCGGTCACGCGGTGTCAATCGCGTCCACTGAGCGGGAGTCGCGCTGACACGGCGTCCCAGATGGCGTCGGCCACGACCTCCTTCGAGGCGTGCTCGCGGACGTCGACTTCGCCACGTTCGTCGAACACGGTGACCGAGTTCTCGGCCGCGCCGAACACGGCCCCGCCTGAGACGTCGTTGAGGACCACCAGGTCGGCGCCTTTGGCCTCGCGCTTGCGCATAGCGTGCTCCGGGCCGTCGTGGGTCTCGGCCGCGAACACGACGAGCACCTGGTCGGCGCGCTTCTCGCGGCCGACCGCCGCGGCGATGTCCGCTGTGCTGGTCAGGGCCAGGTCGAGGTCGCCCTTGCGCTTGAGCTTGCGGTCCGAGGCCGCCTTCGGCGTGAAGTCGGCGGGCGCGGCGGCGAGCACCGCGGCGTCGGCCTCGGCGGCGGCCTTCACGGTGGCGTCGTACAGCTCGCCGGTCGTGGAGACGCGCTCGACGCTGATCCCCGCCGGCAGCGGCGCGTCGATGTGGGCGGCGATGAGGTGCACCTCGGCGCCGCGCGCGGCGGCGGCCGCGGCGAGGGCGATGCCCTGCCTGCCTGAAGAGTGGTTGCCGATGAACCGCACCGGGTCGATCGGCTCGCGGGTCCCGCCGGCGGTCACGAGGACCTTGCGGCCCACCAGGTCCCGCGCCGGAGACGTCAGGAAGCCCTTGATCAGCGCGAAGAGCGACTCGGGCTCGGGCAGGCGCCCGGGGCCCGTGTCGGCGCCCGTGAGGCGGCCCGAATCGGGCTCGACGACATGGTTCCCGCGCTCGCGCAGGATCGCGACGTTGGCGCGCGTGGCCGCGTGCTCCCACATCTCCGTGTGCATCGCCGGGGCGAACACGACGGGGCAGGTCGCGGTCAGCAGCGTGGTGGTGAGGAGGTCGTCCGCGCGGCCGTGCGCGGCCCGCGCGAGCAGGTCGGCGGTCGCCGGGGCGACCACCACGAGGTCGGCCTGGCGGCCGAGCCTGACGTGCTTCACCTCGGACACGTCGGAGAAGACGCCGGAAGCCACCCGGTGGCCCGAAAGGGCCTCCCAGGTGGCTTCACCGACGAACTTGAGCGCCGCTTCAGTGGGAACCACATGGACGTCGTGTCCGGATTCCTTGAGGAGGCGGAGCAGTATGCAGGCCTTGTAGGCGGCGATGCCGCCCGACACGCCCAGGACGATGTTCACGCGCGAATCCTACGCCGCGGTGCCGTCCGACGCCTAAGCGTCGGGGTCGTCGAACGCCTTCGTCTCGAGCAGGCCCTTGTCGAGCTCGCGCATGGCGATCGACAGCGGCTTCTCCTCGGGAGTGGTCTCGACGAGCGGGCCGACGTACTCGAGCAGGCCTTCGCCCAGCTGCGAGTAGTACGCGTTGATCTGGCGCGCGCGCTTTGCCGAGTAGATGACCAGCTGGTACTTCGACTGGCTCTTCTCGAGCAGGTCGTCGATCGGCGGATTGGTGATGCCGACCGGGTCGGCGACAGTCCCTGACACGTGTAATCCTTCGTGTGCGACTCGTGTTGCTCAGAGGCCCGGTGTGCCGGACCTCAGTTGTGGCTCGCCAGCTTCGCCGAAGCGTAAGCGGGGGAACTGAGCAACTCTACCAGCTCGGCGGCCGCCTGCTCGATCGACACATTCGTGACTGTGTGATCGAACTCGGCCTCCGCGGCGAGCTCTTGGCGGGCGGCGTCCAGGCGGCGCGCGATCGTGGCCTCGTCCTCGGTTCCGCGCCCGGTGAGGCGGCGGACGAGTTCGTCCCACGACGGCGGCGCCAGGAACACCAGTTGGGCGTCGTGCATGGCCCGGCGGACCTGGCGGGCGCCCTGCAGTTCGATCTCCAGCAGCGCCGGGAGTCCGGCGCGCAGGCGCTCCTCGACCGGGCCGCGGGGGGTTCCGTAGAGGTTCCCCGCGTAGGAGGCCCACTCAAGGAACTCCCCCGCGGCGATCATCGACTCGAACTGCTCGGTCGACACGAAGTGGTAGTCGGCGCCATCGGCCTCACCCGGGCGAGGCTTGCGGGTAGTGCAGCTCACGGAGAGCCAGACCCACGGGTAGTACTCCTGGATGAGGGCCTTGACGCTGCCCTTGCCGACCCCGGAAGGGCCCGACAGCACCGTGAGGCGCTGGGCCAGGGCTGCGTGGTGACGATCGATGTTCACGCGACTACTACTACCCGAACTTAGGCCTGGTCGCCCTTGAATTCATCCAGAAGCGCGGCGCGCTGGTGCTCGCCGAGGCCGCGCAGCCGACGGGAGTCGGCGATCTTGAGCTTCTCCATGATCTGGGTGGCGCGCTTGTCGCCGATGCCGGGGAGGGCCTTGAGCACGGCCGAGACCTTCATCTTGCCCGAGATGTCGTCGGTGGCAGCGGACTTGAGGACCGCTTCCAGGGTGGTCTCGCCCGACTTCAGCTTCTCCTTGAGCTCGGCGCGGGCCTTGCGGGCCGCGGCGGCCTTCTCGAGGGCTGCAGCGCGCTGTTCCGGAGTCAGTTTAGGGAGCGGCACGGGGTCTCCTTGCAGTCGATGGTTTCTGTCCCTGTGGACCTTGACGTGCGGGTATCGCTGAAGCATACCCAGCTCGGGAACGGTAACCCCAGCGTCCGACACGCCTGCGACCGGGGGTGGGGCAAATTTCGGGCCCCTAAAACGCGGGTTTATTCCCCCATCGCGGCGCGGCATTCCTCCTGCAGCGCCTCGACGGCGGTGCGAATGCTCGCCACGGCTGGCCCCGGCTGTGCGATTTGTCGGGAATAGGACGGGATTGCGAAGTTCGTTGCCGCGCCGAGGACGCGCGGAAGATCACTCGGACGCCCGCCTTGGGCGCCCATGCCCGGGACCAGGATGGGGCCGTTGAACTGGGACAGGTCGTGAGCGGTGTCACGTTGCCGCACGGTGGTGTGCGTGATTCCGTAAGTCGACTCACGCAGGCGCGCCTCGCCTTCGGAGGCGCAGGCCCCGATGGTGGCGCCCATGACGATGCCGAAGGAGCCCATGGGCTCGGCGTCGCCGTTCTGCTCGTTCACCTCGTCGATGATCCCCTGGGCCACGGACTTGCCGTCGCGGCGCTTGGCCATCTGCACCTGCTTGCCCTCGGGGTTCGAGGTGCGGGCCAGCACGAACAGGCCCTTGCCGTGCGCGCCGGCGAGGTCGAACGCGGGCTGGAGCGAGCCGGTGCCGAGGAACGGGCTCACCGTGATCGCGTCGACCGCGAGCGGCGAGGCCGGGTCGAGGTAGGCCTGGGCGTAAGCGGCCATCGTGGAGCCGATGTCGCCGCGCTTGACGTCGAGGATGACGAGCGCCCCCGCCCGGCGGGACTCCGCGATCACCCGTTCGAGGAGGGCGATGCCGCCCGAGCCGAACCGCTCGTAGAACGCCGACTGCGGCTTGATGAACGCGCACGACTCGGCCGCGGCCTCCACGAGCGTCATCGCGAAGCGCTCGGCCCCGGCCAGGTCGTCGTCGAGCCCCCAGTGCTGCAGGAGCGCGCCGTGCGGGTCGATCCCGGCGCACAGGGGGCCGCGTACCTGCGAGAGGTGGTGGGCCCGGGAGCCGAAATCCTTGTTGGTAGGCATGGCATTCCTTAAAAGGTTCAGGCTTGAGAGGTCAGGCTCGTCGTCGGCTGGACTGCGGGGTGCGGGCGCCCTTGCGGGCGGAGGATCGGTAGCGGCGCACACTGCTGCGCACCAGGCCGGGACCGTTGTACACCAGGCCCGAGTAGAGCTGCACGAGGCTCGCGCCCGCGTCGAACATCGCCTGCGCGTCGTCGGCGGTCATGATCCCGCCCGAGCCGATGATCGGCAGCGCCCCGTTCGTCTCGCGGTGCACGAACCGCACGATCTCGCGCGAGACCTGCGTCAGCGGCTTGCCGGACATGCCGCCGGGCTCGGCCGCGATCGCGTCGTCGCTCGGGTCCACGCCGTCGCGGCCGAGGGTCGTGTTCGTGGCGATCACGCCCGCGACCCCGGTCTCGAGGCAGACCTCCAGGAGTTCGGCCATGGCGGGCTCGGTGAGGTCGGGCGCGATCTTGACCATGAGCGGCCGCGCCGGGCGCCCGGCCGCCAGGCGCGCGCCCTCGGTGCGCAGCGCGCCGAGCAGGGCGCGCAGGGCGCCCGCGTCCTGGAGCTGGCGCAGCCCCGGCGTGTTGGGCGAGGAGACGTTGATGGCGATGTAGTCCGCGAAGGGATAGAGGAACCGCAGCGAGATGAGGTAGTCCTCGATCGCGCCCTCGAGCGGCACGGCCTTGGACTTGCCGATGCTGATCCCCAGCGGGCAGTTCACGGCCGGCGCGGAGGTGAGCTGCGCGGCCAGCGCCTGCGCGCCGAGGTTGTTGAAGCCCATGCGGTTGACGATGCCCTCGGAGCGGCGCATGCGGAACATGCGGGGCTGGGGGTTGCCGGGCTGGGGCTGGGCGGTCACGGTGCCGATCTCGGCGAACCCGAAGCCGAGGGCGGGCCAGGCGCCGGTGGCGACGCCGTTCTTGTCCATGCCCGCGGCGAGGCCGATGGGGTTGGGGAAGGGGATTCCGCAGACGGTGACGGGGGCGTTGAGCTGGTTGATCTTGATGAGCGCGTTCCGGGCCTGTCGCTGGGTGGACAGGCGGGTGAGCCAGCGCAGGGTGAATTCGTGCGCTCGCTCGGCGTCGCCGCCTCCGGTCCGGAACAGGACGGGGCGGGCCAGTTTCTGGTACAGCATGCTCATTCCTGTATACGTCAATTCGCCGGGTGAGCGACTCGGCTACGCCGTGCGGTCGCTCACCCGGCGAAGGTTATTAGACGGTGGCTTCGCTGCCGCGCAGGCGCTGGTGCAGCTCCTGGAGGGAGGCGACGCGGATCTCGCCGCGGGAGGCGGATTCGATGGCCATGGTCGCGGCGGCCGCGCCCTGGATGGTCGTGACGCAGCTGACGTCGGCGACGACGGCGGCCGAGCGGATCTCCCAGCCGTCGGTGCGGGGGCCCGAGGAGGCCGAGGGCGTGGTGATGACCAGGTCGATCTCGCCGGAGGCGATGAGGCTGACGGCGTCGACGGCCTCGCCCGAGCTGTGCCGGGCGACGGCGGTGAAGTCGATGCCGTGGCGCTTGAGGACCAGGCCGGTGCCTTCGGTGGCGTAGACCTCGAAGCCGAGGTCGACGAGGCGGCGCACCGGGAAGACGATCGAGCGCTTGTCGCGGTCGGCGACGGAGACGAAGACCTTCCCGGAGGTGGGCAGCTTGCCGTAGACGGCGAGCGTGGCCTTGGCGAACGCGAGGCCGAAGGACGAGTCGATGCCCATGACCTCGCCGGTGGACTTCATCTCCGGGCCGAGCACGGCGTCGAGTCCGGCGCCTTCGACGGTGCGGAACCGCTTGAAGGGCAGGAGGACCTCTTTGACCGCGATGGGGGTCTCGGGGCCGGCGTCGGAGCCGTCGCCTTCGGGCAGCAGCAGGCCTTCGGCGCGGAGCTGCGGGATGGTGGCGCCGAGGGCGATGCGGGCGGCGGCCTTGGCGAGCGGCACGGCGGTGGCCTTGGAGACGAACGGGACGGTGCGCGAGGCCCGCGGGTTCGCTTCGAGGACGTAGAGCTGCTCGTCCTTGAGGGCGTACTGGACGTTCATGAGGCCGCGCACGCCGATGCCGAAGGCGAGCTTCGCGGTGTAGTCGCGGATCTGCTCGATGACCGTGGCGCCCAGGGTGATGGGCGGGAGCGCGCAGGAGGAGTCGCCGGAGTGGACGCCGGCCTCCTCGATGTGCTCCATGATGCCGCCGAGGTAGAAGTCGGTGCCGTCGCAGAGGCAGTCGACGTCGATCTCGATGGCGTCGTCGAGGAACCGGTCGATGAGGATCGGGTGCTCGGGGCTGGCCTCGGTGGCGCGGGAGATGTAGCCGGCGAGGGTGTCCTCGTCGTAGACGATCTCCATGCCGCGGCCGCCGAGGACGTACGACGGGCGCACGAGCACGGGGTAGCCGATCTGGGCGGCGACCTCGCGGGCCTCCTCGTAGGAGAACGCGGTGCCGCCGTCGGGGGCGACGAGTCCGAGTTCGCCGAGGAGCTTGCCGAAGACGCCGCGGTCCTCGGCGTTGTCGATGGCCTTGGGGCTGGTGCCGACGATCGGGAGGCCGGCCTGCTCGAGGCGCTCGGCGAGGCCGAGGGGGGTCTGGCCGCCGAGCTGGACGACGACGCCGATGACGCCGGGGCCGCCCGCGGTGCGGCCGGACTCGTTCTCGGCGTGGTAGACCTCGGTGACGTCCTCGAAGGTGAGCGGCTCGAAGTAGAGCCGGTCGGCGGTGTCGTAGTCGGTCGAGACGGTCTCGGGGTTGCAGTTGACCATGATGGTCTCGTAGCCGACCTCGCGCAGGGCCTGCACGGCGTGGACGCACGAGTAGTCGAACTCGATGCCCTGGCCGATGCGGTTGGGGCCGGAGCCGAGGATCATGACCTTCGGCCGTGAGGAGGGCGCGACCTCGGTCTCGTCCTCGTACGTCGAGTAGTGGTAGGGCGTGTGGGCCTCGAACTCGGCGGCGCAGGTGTCGACGGTCTTGTAGACCGGGCGCAGGCCGAGCCGGTGGCGCAGGCGGCGCACGCCGTCCTCGCCGGCGAGCTCGGGGCGCAGGGCCGCGACCTGGGCGTCGGAGAACCCGGCGCGCTTGGCCTTGCGGAGCAGGGCCTCGTCTACGACGGCGGCGTTCTCGATCTCGCCGCGCAGGTCGATGAGCTGGGCGACCTGGTCGAGGAACCACGGGTCGATCTTGCAGGCTTCGTGGACTTCGGCGACGGTGGCGCCGAAGCGCAGGGCGCGCTCGGCGGTGTAGAGGGTGCCGTCGTGGGCGGTCCGCAGCGCCTCCATGGTGTTCTCGAGGGTCGCGCCCGCGGGGTCGGGGCGGGTCCAGAACCCGGCCTGCTTGGTCCCGGTGGACCGCAGGGCCTTCTGGAGGGCCTGCTGGAAGGTCCGGCCGAGGCTCATGGCCTCGCCGACGGACTTCATGGTGGTGGTCAGGGTCGGGTCCGCGCCGGGGAACTTCTCGAAGGTGAAGCGCGGGACCTTGACGACGACGTAGTCGAGGGTCGGCTCGAACGCGGCCGGGGTGGCCTTGGTGATGTCGTTCGGGATCTCGTCGAGCGTGTAGCCGATGGCGAGCTTCGCGGCGATCTTCGCGATCGGGAACCCGGTGGCCTTCGAGGCGAGCGCGGAGGAGCGGGAGACGCGCGGGTTCATCTCGATGACGATCATGCGGCCGTCGGCCGGGTCGATCGCGAACTGGATGTTGCAGCCGCCGGTGTCGACGCCGACCTCGCGGAGCACCGCGATGCCGATGTCGCGCATGTGCTGGTACTCGCGGTCGGTGAGGGTCATCGAGGGGGCGACGGTGACGGAGTCGCCGGTGTGGACGCCCATGGGGTCGATGTTCTCGATGGAGCAGACGACCACGACGTTGTCGTTGCGGTCGCGCATGAGCTCGAGCTCGTACTCCTTCCAGCCGAGCACGGACTCCTCGATGAGGACCTCGGTGGTGGGCGACTCGGCGAGGCCGTTGCCGGCGATGCGGTCGACGTCGTCCCAGTCGTAGGCCATGCCGGAGCCGAGGCCGCCCATGGTGAAGGAGGGGCGGATGACGACGGGCAGGCCGAGGTCGTCGATGGTGGCCTTGACCTCGTCCATGGTGCGGCAGACCGCGGAGCGCGGGACCTCGCCGCCGACCTTGAGGACGATGTCCTTGAACTGCTGGCGGTCCTCGCCGCGCTGGATGGCGTCCATGTCGGCGCCGATGAGCTCGACGCCGTACTTCTCGAGGATGCCTGCCTCGTGGAGGCCGACGGCGGCGTTGAGCGCGGTCTGGCCGCCCAGGGTCGGCAGCAGCGCGTCCGGCTTCTCCTTGGCGATGATCTGCTCGATGACCTCGGTGGTGATCGGCTCGACGTAGGTGGCGTCGGCGAACTCGGGGTCGGTCATGATCGTGGCCGGGTTGGAGTTGACGAGGGTGACCCGCAGGCCCTCCTCGCGGAGCACGCGGCAGGCCTGCGTGCCGGAGTAGTCGAATTCGCAGGCCTGGCCGATCTGGATGGGTCCGGACCCGATGACCAGGACGTGCTTGAGGTCGGTGCGCTTAGGCATGGGTCGGAGCCCCTTCTTGCTGCTGAATGAGTTCGATCAGGCGGTCGAACAGGTAGTCGGCGTCGTGCGGCCCGCCGGCGGCCTCGGGGTGGTACTGCACGGAGTAGGCGGGCGCGTCGAGGCAGGTGAGGCCTTCGACGACGTCGTCGTTGAGGCAGACGTGGCTCACCTGGACGCGGCCGAACTCGGTCGCGAAGAACTCGCCGCTCTCTCCCTCCAAAACCGGCGGGGCCTTCAGGGCGAAGCCGTGGTTGTGGGCGGTGATCTCGATCTTGTTGGTGTGGCGGTCGAGCACCGGCTGGTTGATGCCGCGGTGGCCGAACTTGAGCTTGTAGGTCTCCAGGCCCAGGGCGCGGCCCAGGATCTGGTTGCCGAAGCAGATGCCGAAGACCGGGACCTTGCGCCGCAGGAGTTCGCGGGTGAGCGCGATCTGGTGGTCGGCGGTGGCGGGGTCGCCGGGGCCGTTGGAGAGGAACACCGCGTCGGGGTTCCCCGAAAGCACCTGCTCGATCTCGGCGGTGGCGGGGAAGACCGTGGTGGTGATCCCGCGCTCGGCGAGGCGGCGCGGCGTGTTCCGCTTGATGCCCAGGTCGAGGGCCGCGACCTTGTACCGCGGCTCCTTGGCCTCGTACGTGTAGGGCTCGGCGGTGGTCACGGCGCCGACGTGGTTGGCGCCGGCCATGTGCGGGGTGGCGCGGACTTTCTCCAGGAGCGCGGGCACGTCGGTGCTGCGCGAGGAGATGCCGACGCGCATGGCCCCGGCCTCGCGCAGGTGGCGGGTGAGCGCGCGGGTGTCGACGCCGCTGATGCCCACGATGCCCTGGGACGCGAGCTCGTCCTCGAGGCCGCGCTTGGAGCGCCAGTTGGAGGCGGTGCGGGCGGGGTCGCGCACGACGTACCCGGCGACCCAGATGCGGCGGGACTCGTCGTCCTCGTCGTTCCAGCCGGTGTTGCCGATCTGCGGGGCGGTCTGGGCGACGACCTGGCCGTAGTAGGACGGGTCGGTGAGGGTCTCCTGGTAGCCGGTCATGCCGGTGGAGAAGACCGCTTCACCGAAGGTCTCGCCGACCGAGCCGTAGGCCTCGCCGCGGAAGACGCGGCCGTCCTCGAGTACGAGGATCGCTGGTGCTCTGCTGCTCATTCGGACGTCTCCTCTGCAATTTTGCCGTTCAGCACGGTGGCGCGTCCGCGAAGGAACGTCGCCTGGACGGTGACCGGGAGCTCCATCCCGGCGTAGGGGGTGTTGCGCGACAGGGACGCGAGGCCTTCGGGGACGACGGTCCAGGTCGCGGCGGGGTCCACGAGGGTGAAGTTCGCTTCGGCCCCCGGCTGCGGGTCGCGGCCGTGGGCCTCGAGGCCCGCGATGCGCGCGGGCGTGCGCGAGGTGCGCTCGGCGAGCACATCCCAGTCCACGTCAGAGGGCCCGCCGAGGGCGAGGACGCTGATCGAGAGCGCGGTCTCGAGCCCGAGCATCCCGGGGCGGGCGGCGGCCCACTCGCACTCCTTGTCCTGCGGGGCGTGCGGGGCGTGGTCGGTCGCGACGGCGTCGATGACGCCCTCGGCGAGCGCGGCCCGCAGCACCTCGACGTCGGCGCCGCGGCGCAGCGGCGGGTTGACCTTGTACACCGGGTCGTAGGAGCGCGCGGCCTCGTCGGTGAGGAGGAGGTGGTGCGGGCAGACCTCGGCGGTCACCTTCGCGCCGCGGGCCTTCGCCTCGCGGATGATGTCCACCGAGCGGGCGGTGGAGACGTGGCAGAAGTGGACGCGCGCGCCGGTGTACTCGGCGAGGAGCACGTCGCGGGCGATGATGGCCTCTTCGGCGACCGAGGGCCAGCCGGGCAGGCCGAGCTCGGCCGAGACGGCGCCCTCGTTCATCTGGGCGCCTTCGGTGAGCCGCGGCTCCTCGGCGTGCTGGGCGATGAGCCCGCCGAAGGTCTTCACGTACTCGAGGGCGCGGCGCATGAGCACCGGGTCGTGCACGCAGTGGCCGTCGTCGGAGAACATGCGGACCTGCGCGGCGGACTGGGCCATCGCGCCGATCTCGGCGAGCCGCTTGCCTTCGAGGCCGACCGAGACGGCGCCGATGGGCTGCACGTCGGCGTAGCCGGCGGCGCGGCCGAGCGCGGCGACCTGCTCGACGACCCCGGCCGTGTCGGCCACGGGGTAGGAGTTCGCCATGGCGCACACCGCGGTGTAGCCGCCCTTGGCGGCGGCGCGGGTGCCGGAGAGGACGGTTTCGGCGTCCTCGCGGCCGGGCTCGCGCAGGTGGGTGTGGAGGTCGACGAGGCCGGGCAGGAGCACCAGGCCGTCGGCGTCGACCACGTCGGCGTCCTTTACGGACACGGCACCGACTTCGGCCACGCGGCCGTCGCGGACCAGGACGTCCTGTCGTCCCTTGCCGACGATGTCGGCGCCCTTGATCAGGGTGGCACGGTTCAGCGGGTCGCTCACTTGCTCTCTCCGTTCGTCAGCAGGAGGTAGAGGACGGCCATGCGGACCCACACGCCGTTGGTCACCTGCTCGGTGATGGTGGCGCGGGGCGAGTCGGCGACGGCGGCGGCGATCTCCATGCCGCGGTTCATCGGCCCGGGGTGCATGACGATCGCGTGGTCGGGCATGAGCGCCAGGCGGCGCTCGTCGAGCCCGTAGAGGCGCGAGTACTCGTTCGCGGTCGGGAAGAACGCGGCGTTCTGGCGCTCGTGCTGGACGCGGAGCATCATGACCGCGTCCACGCCCTTGAGGCTGGCGTCGAGGTCGTAGCCGATCTCGACGGGCCAGTCGTCGATGTCCTTGGGCAGCAGCGTGGGCGGGCCCACGAGGCGCACGTTCGCGCCGAGCTTGGCGAGCAGCCAGATGTTGGAGCGGGCCACGCGCGAGTGGAGGATGTCCCCCACGATCGCCACGGTGCGCCCCTCGATGCCGCCGAGGCGCTTCTTCATCGTGTACGCGTCGAGCAGGGCCTGCGTCGGGTGGGCGTGCGTGCCGTCCCCGGCGTTGAGCACCGCGCCGTCGAGCCATTCGGTGAGCCGCTGCGGGGCCCCGGCGGCCGGGTGGCGGATGACCACCGCGTCGGCGCCCATGGCCTGCAGGGTGAGCGCCGTGTCGCGCAGGCTCTCGCCTTTGTTGACGCTCGAGGTCTTGGCCGCGAAGTTCACGACGTCGGCGGAGAGCCGCTTGGCGGCGGTCTCGAAGGAGGTGCGGGTGCGCGTGGAGTCCTCGTAGAAGAGGTTCACGACGGTGCGCCCGCGCAGCGCCGGGAGCTTCGGGACCTCGCGGCCGGTGACCGCGTCGGCCATCTGCTGCGTGACGTCGAGGATGAGCTCGGCGTCCTCGCGGGTGAGTTCCTTGGTGGTGAGCAGGTGCTTCATCGTTCGCGGCCTCCGGTCAGGATTACCGCGTCGAGATCGTCGTACTCGGTCAGGCGCACTGAGACGGACTCGTCGCGCGCGGTGGGGATGTTCTTGCCGACGTAGTCGGCGCGGATCGGCAGCTCGCGGTGGCCGCGGTCGACCAGGATGGCGAGCTGGACGCTCGCGGGGCGGCCGAGGTCGTAGAGCGCGTTGAGCGCGGCGCGCACCGTGCGCCCGGAGTAGAGGACGTCGTCGACGAGGATGATGCGCTGGTCGTCGACCCCGCCCGGCGGCAGCTCGGTCGGGCCGAGGGCCCGGAGCGCGTTGCGGCGCAGGTCGTCGCGGTAGAGCGTGATGTCGAGGGTCCCGGCGGGGACGTCCAGGTCGGCGAAGCGGCGGATGCGGTCGGCGAGCCGGCCGGCCAGCGCCACGCCGCGGGTGGGGATGCCCAGGAGCATCGTGTCCGGGGCGCCCTTGGTCTTCTCGAGGATCTGGTGGGCGATGCGGTCGAGGATGCGGCCGATGTCATCGGCCGAGAGGATCTGCTTGCCCGACGGGTCTTCCTCTGACTGCCTGAGGGCAGGGGAAACCACGCGAACCTCCTTCTCCGCCTCACTGGACGGTCTGTTAAAGAACGGTTTCGTCGCGCCTCATGCTACGCCGCCGGTGACGGAGCGTAAAGGGTGATCCCAAAACGGCAGGGTCGGTAGCGGCATTGATGTCGGGTTATATATGGTTTGCCGGGCGGTTGCGAGGGGTTCACGCGACGAAGAACACTGTTTGGGGGCACCCCACCGGCCGATGGTCACCGACCGTAGTCAACAATAGGATTCCTCTCGTACCGAAAATTGGAGTTGATCCCAGCATGGCGACATCTGACTACGCCAAGGCGCTCGGCAACCGGCTGCGTGACATCCGCATGCAGCAGGGGCTGTCGCTGCAAGGCGTCGAGGACAAGTCCGGCGGCAAGTGGAAGGCCGTCGTCATCGGTTCCTACGAGCGAGGCGACCGGTCGATCACCGTGAGCCGTCTTGCCGAACTGGCCGACTTCTACCGGATCCCCGTGTCGGAGCTGCTTCCCGAGGGCGTGCCGCTCCCGGTCGAGCAGGCCGAGAAGATCGTCCTCAACCTCGAGGCGCTGTACGACCACCCGGACTCCGAGCTGGAGCACGTCGCCAAGCTCGCGCGCTCCATCCAGCAGCGCCGCGGCGACTACAACGGCCGGATCCTCTCGATCCGCGCCGACGACCTCTACACCCTGGCCGTGGTCTACTCGACCACGCCTTCGGGCCTGATCGAGAAGCTCGAGGACTTCGGCGTTCTCGTGCACGACCTCCAGGCGTTCTTCGCCTCGGAAGCCGAATAGGTTCCTCCGGAGTACGGATGAAGCCGGGCCTCCCCAAGAGGGAGACCCGGCTTTCGCGCTGTGTCCGGCTAGCGGTCCCGGGCGGCGGCGTCGAGGACGGCGTTCACGAACGAGGTGTCGTCCGAGGAGCCGATCTGCAGCGCCACGCGCATGGCCTCCTTGATGGCCACGGCGGTGTCGACGTCGTCGACGTGGCGGATCTCGTAGAGGGCCACGCGCAGGACGTTCCGGTCGACGGCGGGCATGCGCTCGACGGACCAGCTGGTGGAGGCCTTGCCGAGCACGGCGTCCAGTTCGTCCAGGTGCTGGGCGACGCCGCGCACGAGCTGCTCGGCGTACGCCGGGAGGCGCGGCGCCTCCGGGTCCTTGAAGGCCCGGTCGGCGCGCTCGGCGAGGACCTTGGAGGGCTCGGTGTCGCGGCTCTCGGCTTCGTACAGGATCTCGACGGCCCGCATCCGCCACTTGGTGCGGGCGGTCAGCCGGTCGGGGTTGCTGCTGCTCTGGGTCCCCACGCCTATGCCCGGGAGAGGTACTTGCCGTCGCGGGTGTCGACCTTGATCTTCTCGCCGTTGTCGATGAACAGCGGCACGAGGACCTGCGCGCCCGTCTCGACGGTGGCGGGCTTGGTGCCGCCGGAGGAGCGGTCGCCCTGGAGGCCCGGCTCGGTGTAGGTGATGGTGAGCTCGACCGAGGCGGGGAGCTCGACGTAGAGGACCTTGCCCTCGTGCTGCGCGACCGTGGCGTCGGAGTTCTCGAGGAGGAACTTGGCGGCGTCGCCGACGACACCGGGGCCGACCGGGATCTGGTCGTAGGTGTCGGTGTCCATGAAGACGAAGTCGTCGCCTTCCTTGTACAGGAAGGTCATGTTGCGGCGGTCGACGTTCGCGGTCTCGACCTTGGTGCCGGCGTTGAAGGTCTTGTCGACGATCTTGCCCGAGGGGATCTGCTTGAGCGTGGTGCGCACGAACGCCGGGCCCTTGCCGGGCTTGACGTGCTGGAATTCCTGCACCTGCCAGAGCTGGCCCTCCAGGTTGAGCACCAGGCCGTTCTTGAGGTCGTTCGTGGATGCCACGGGCGTTCGTCTCTTTCGGTTGAGGTTCTGTCTGGGCCGACCGTCAATGGTAGCGGGCGGCCCGGCTGGTCAGGGCTGCGGCCGCTCCGGCTGTGGTGGGCGGCGCAGCGGTTTCATGCCGCGATGAAGCGGAGCGCGGCGGTGTAGCCGCTCGGGCCGAGACCCGCGATGACGCCGGCGGCGTGGGCCGACACGTACGAGTGGTGGCGGAACGGTTCGCGCTTGTGCACGTTGGAGAGGTGGACCTCGACGAGCGGGGCGGTCAGCTGCGCGCAGGCGTCGCCGACCGCGACCGAGGTGTGCGTCCAGGCGGCGGCGTTGAGCACGACCGGGTACTCGTTGTCGGCCGCCTCGTGCAGCCACTCCAGGAGTTCGCCCTCGTGGTTGGTCTGGCGGAAGTCGACCTCCAGGCCCAGTTCCTTGCCGGTCGTCACGCACAGCGCTTCGAGGTCGGCGAGCGTCTGGGAGCCGTAGACGGCGGGCTCCCGCTTGCCGAGCCGGTTGAGGTTGGGGCCGTTGAGCACCAAGGTCTTCATGCGGTCAGCCTCTCATAGGCCTCGCGCTGCTGGTCGGCGGTCACGTCGTCCACCACGACCGGTTCGGCCAGCGCGTCGAGGAGCACGAACCGCTGGGTGGCGCCGACGTTCTTCTTGTCGATCTTCATGACCTTGAGGAGGTCGTCCCAGCGTCCGGGCTCGTACGTGGTCGGCAGTCCGAGCGAGGCGAGCACCGTCTTCGTGCGTTCGACGAGGTCGACGCGGCCGGTGAGGGCGTTCAGGTGCGCGGTGTAGACCATGCCGACGGCGACGGCGTCGCCGTGGCGCCAGCGGTAGTGCTCGAGCTTCTCGATCGCGTGGGCGAAGGTGTGCCCGTAGTTGAGGATGGCGCGCAGGCCCCCCTCTTTGAGGTCGGAGCCGACGACGTCGGCCTTGACGGCGATGGCGCGCTCGACGAGTTCGGCGACGACCGGGTTCGCGGCGTCGAGGGCCGCTTCGGGGTCGGCTTCGACGAGGTCGAGGATCACCGGGTCGCTGATGAACCCGGCCTTGACGACCTCGGCGAGTCCGGCCGCGAGGTCGCGGCGAGGCAAGGTGGTGAAGTGGTCGAGGTCGACCAGGACCGCGCGGGGCGGGTGGAAGGCGCCGACGAGGTTCTTGCCTGCGGCGGTGTTGACGCCGGTCTTGCCGCCCACGGCGGCGTCGACCGCGCCGAGCAGCGAGGTGGGGACGTGGACGACGGCGACGCCGCGCAGCCAGCAGGCGGCGACGAATCCGGCGAGGTCGGTGACCGCGCCTCCGCCGACGCCGACGACGAGGTCGGTGCGGGTGAAGCCTTCGGCCCCGAGGGCCTCCCAGACCTGCTCGGCGACGCTGACGGTCTTGCCGTCCTCGGCGTCGGGCAGTTCCATGAGGGTGGCCTCGACGCCGTCGGGACACAGGGCGCCGACGCGTTCGGCGAGCTCGGCGGTGCTCGCGGTGTGGAGCACGGCGACCCGGGCGGCCCTGCCGAGGAACTCGGGGAGCCTGTCGGTGGTGCCGCGTCCGATGAGGACCGGGTAGGGCTGCTCGGCGTCGTTCACGGTGACCGTGGCGACGGCGAGCTTCGCGACGATCTCGGCGGTCAGGTCGTCCACGTCCCTTCCGGTGGTGTCGATCGCGAAGGTCTCGACCTCGCGGTAGAGCGGCAGGCGCTCGTCCATGAGGCGCCGGAGCGTGGCGCGCGGGTTCACCTGCAGGAGCGGGCGGCCCTTGTCTATCTCGGTGCGCTTCACGGCTTCGCCGAGGCCCACTTCGAGGTGGACGACGGTGGCGTCGGCGAGGAGCTTGCGGGTGGCCTCGGCGAGGACGGCGCCGCCGCCGAGCGCGAGGACGCCGTCGTGCTCGGCCACGGCCCGGCGCACGGCTTCGCGTTCGAGCGCGCGGAAGTGCTCCTCGCCCTCGTCGATGAAGATGTCCGGGATCGGCTTGCCGGCGGCGTCGGCGATGTCGGCGTCGGCGTCGCGGAACGGCGCGTCGAGCGCGGCGGCCAGCGCCCGGCCGATGGTGGTCTTGCCCGAGCCCGGGGGTCCGACAATGACGACGAGCGCCACTACTTCACCCGCAGGTGTTCGATGTACTGCTCGAAGTTGCGTCGGGATTCGGCGACCGAGTCGCCGCCGAACTTCTCCAGGGCCGCTTCGGCGAGGACGTAGGCGACCATGTGCTCGGCGACGACGGCCCCAGCGGGGACCGCGCAGACGTCGGAGCGCTGGTTGATGGCCTCGGCCGCTTCGCCGGTGACGGTGTCGATGGTGCGCAGCGGGCGCGTGAGCGAGGAGATCGGCTTGAGCATCGCGGAGACGCGGAGCGGCTGGCCGGTGGTGATGCCGCCTTCGAGGCCGCCGGCGCGGTCGGTGAGGCGCTGGACGCCGTCGGGGCCGGGCACGATCTCGTCGTGCGCGGAGGAGCCGCGGACTGAGGCCTGCATGAGGCCGTCGCCGATCTCGACGGCCTTGACCGACTGGATCGACATGAGCGCGGTGGCGAGGCGGGCGTCGAGCTTGCGGTCCCACTGGACGTGGGAGCCGAGGCCGGGCGGGAGGTTGTAGGCGAGGACCTCGACGACGCCGCCGAGGGTGTCGGCGTCCTTCTTGGCGGCGTCGACCTCGGCGACCATGCGGGCGGAGGCCTCGGGGTCCATGCAGCGCAGCGGGTCGGCGTCGACGGCGTCGAAGTCGTCCGGGGTCGGCACGAGGCCTTCCTTGGCGCGCACCGGGCCGAGGGCCTTGACGTGGGAGACGATCTCGATGCCGAAGGCCTGCTTGAGGAAGGCCTTCGCGGCGGTGCCACCGGCGACGCGGGCGGCGGTCTCGCGGGCGGAGGCGCGCTCGAGGATCGGGCGGGCGTCGTCGTGGTCGTACTTCTGCATGCCGGCGAGGTCGGCGTGGCCGGGGCGCGGGCGGGTGAGCGGGGCGTTGCGGGCGATCCCGGCGAGTTCGGCCGGGTCGACCGGGTCGGCGGCCATGACGGTCTCCCACTTGGGCCACTCGGAGTTGCCGACGCGGATGGCGACCGGCGAGCCGAGGGTGCGGCCGTGGCGGACGCCGCCGATGAAGCTGACGGCGTCGGCCTCGAACTTCATGCGGGCGCCGCGGCCGTAACCGAGGCGGCGGCGGGCGAGTTCGGCCGCTACCGCGCCGGTGGTCAGTTCGATGCCGGCGGGCAGGCCGTCGAGCGTGACCACGAGTTCGGGTCCGTGAGATTCTCCAGCTGTCATCCATCGCAACACGCCGTCAAGTCTGCCACCCGGCCGGATGTGATCAGGCACCTGGTGGAAAGCGTGTCTCAGGTGCTGGGCGCGGCGGTGTCCGCCCCCGGCGCGCGGGGGCGGTGCGGCCGGTTCGCGGCTACTTGCTGTAGTGGGCCTTGCCGAAGTCGATGAGGACGACCTTGTCGTCGCCCATGACCTCCGCGTCGTGGCCCGGCGGGATGTCGAACGCGTCCCCGGCGCTGATGTCCTTGTCGGTGCCGTCGTTCATGTGGACCATCAGGTGCCCTTCGAGGCAGTACCCGAGGTGGTGGACTTCGCAGCTGTCGGTGCCCGCCATGGGCTTGACGTCGTTGGACCAGCGCCAGCCCTTCGTGAATTCGGCGCGTTCGACGGGCATGCCGTCGATCATCACCGTGTCCTTCTGTCCGTGGCCGCTCAGGTTCACGGACTCGTCCGGCTGGTTGAAGTTCTTGATCGCGAGTTGACTCATGGTTCTCGCCCCCCTGGATATGAGTCTATGCCCGCATTGAGAGGGATGTTCATATTCATCGCCCCGGATATGTGCAAGGGGTTGCCGAAACCGGCCTTCCTGGAGCCGGGTGGTTACACTGGTCACTTCGTTCCCAGGTCACCCCCTCGATACTGGAACTTTCAACAAAGCTGCATAAGGAAGGACGACGGTGCGATGAGCCCCCAGCACGCGCGGAAATCCCCAGACCGCTCCCCGGCACCGCGGTCTCGCAAGCCCACGATGGCGGACGTCGCCGCGGAGGTCGGCGTCTCGCGGGCGCTGGTGTCGCTGGTGTTCCGCGGCCAGCCCGGCGCGAGCCCCGACACCCGGGAGCGGGTCTTCGCCGCCGCCGCGAAGCTCGGCTACAAGCCCGACATGGCCGCGCGGCTGCTCGCCCGCGGCCGCAGCAAGGTCCTCGGCGTGCTCTTCACCGCCCGCAACCCGTACCACATCGACCTCGTGGAGGCGATCTATCCGGCGGCCGAGGAGCTCGGCTACGACCTGGTGCTCAGCGCCACGGTGCCGACCCGCAACGAGCACAACGCGATCGAGGCCCTCATCGGGCACCGCAGCGAGGCGCTGCTGCTGTGCGGGCCCACGATCCCCGACGAGGACGTCAGCGAACTGGGCTCGCGGGTGCCCACAGTGGTGCTCGGCCGCCACATCAAGGGCGCGCGGGTCGACGTGGTGACCTCGTACGACCGGCCCGGCGCCCGCGAGGTGGTCGACTACCTGGTGGGCCTGGGGCACCGCGACATCGTGCACGTGGACGCGGGCAACCGGCCCGGCGGGCCGGAGCGGCGGCGCGCCTACCGGGACGCGATGCGCGCGCACGGCCTGACCGACCGCATCCGGGTCATCCCCGGGAACCACTCCCAGGAGGGCGGCTCGGAGGCGGCGCGGCTCCTGCTGCTGGAGAAGGACGCGCCGCTGCCCACGGCGGTGTTCGCGGCGAACGACCAGTGCGCGATCGGGCTGCTCGACGTGTTCACCCGCGCCGGTGTGAAGATCCCCGAGCAGGTCTCGATCGTGGGCTACGACGACAGCCACATCGCCGGCCTCAGCCACATCGACCTGACGACGGTGCGCCAGGACGTGCCGCGCCTCGCGCAGCTCGCCGTCGAGGCGGCCGACGAGCAACTCAGGGGCGCAAGGGAACCGGGCGTGTACCTGAAGCTGGAGTCCAAGCTGGTCGTCCGCGGGACGAGCGGGCCGCCCGCCTCGCAGTGATTGACATTTACATATATGAATGACAAGATGGCGTGTGGTATCGCTCCCAATCCTTTCGGAGGGCTCCCCCATGCCGCGAACCGCAGTCCGCCGGAGACGCCTCGGCGTCGCCGTACTCACCGCTCTGGCCCTCGGCGCCGCCGCCGCGGCGCCGGCCGCTCAGGCCCAGGACGAGGAGCCCACCGACCTCATCACCAACGGCGACTTCGCCGCCGGCACCAACGGCTGGTGGACCACCGCCAACCTCACCGGCGCGGTCGCCGACGGCGAATGGTGCATCGACGTGCCCGGCGGCACGGCGAACGCCTGGGACGCCATCGTCGGCCAGGACGGCCTGCCGCTCGTCACCGGCGAGTCGTACGAGCTGCGCTTCACCGCGCGCGCCTCCACCGACGTGAGCGTCCGCGCCCTCGTGCAGCGCCCGGTCGACCCCTGGCCGACCGCGGTCGAGGAGTTCCCCCTGCTCACGAGCGAGGCGCAGGACTTCAGCTACGCCTTCACCGCCAGCGCCGACTGGTCGGACGCGCAACTCGCGTTCCAGATCGGCCGCAATGCCGAGCCATGGCAGTTCTGCCTATCGGAGGTCCAGTTGCTCACCGGAGCCGAACCCCCCGTCTACGAGCCCGATACGGGGCCGCGCGTACGCGTGAACCAGGTCGGCTACCTCCCCGACGGACCCAAGCAGGCCACACTCGTCACCGAGGCGACCGATCCGGTCCCGTGGCAGCTCCGCAATGCCGAGGGCGCCCTGGTCGCCGAAGGCGACTCGACGCCGCACGGCCCTGAGGCCACCTCCGGCGAATCGGTGCACGTGATCGACTTCTCCGGGGGCTCCGCGACCGGCGAGGGCTTCACCCTCACCGCCGACGGCGAGACCTCCTACCCGTTTGCGATCGGCGGGAACCCCTACCGGGACATGGCGGTCGACGCGATGTCCTTCTTCTACCCGCAGCGCTCGGGGATCGCGATCGACGACACGATCGCACCCGGGTACGGCCGCGAGGCCGGGCACGTCGACGTCGCGCCGAACCAGGGCGACAGCGCCGTGCCCTGCTACGCCGAGGCGTGCGACTACACCCTGGACGTGGCCGGCGGCTGGTACGACGCGGGCGACCACGGCAAGTACGTCGTCAACGGCGGCATCTCCGTCGCCCAGCTCATGTCCGTGTACGAGCGGGCGCTCCACGCCCCCACCGGCGACGCGAGCCTCCTCGAGGACGGCAGCCTGCGCATCCCCGAACACGGCGACGGCGTCCCCGACGTGCTCGACGAGGCCCGCTGGGAGGTCGAGTTCCTGCTCTCCATGCAGGTGCCCGCGGGCGAGGAACTGGCGGGCATGGCCCACCACAAGATCCACGACGAGAACTGGACCGGCCTGCCGCTCCTGCCGGCCGACGACCCGCAGCCGCGCTACCTCTACCCGCCGTCGACCGCGGCGACCCTGAACCTGGCCGCGGCCGCGGCCCAGGCCGCGCGCCTGTTCGCGCCCTACGACGCCGAGTTCGCGGCCGAGTGCCTCGAGGCGGCCGAGACCGCCTGGGCGGCCGCACTGGCGCACCCGGACGTGTACGCGCCCGACACCAGCCCGGCCGGCGGCGGCCCCTACGGCGACTCCAACGTGAGCGACGAGTTCTACTGGGCAGCAGCCGAACTGTTCCTGACCACCGGCAAGAAGACCTACGAGGAGCACGTCCTCGACTCGAAGCTGCACGAGGACGACGTGTTCGGCCCCGGCGCCTTCTCCTGGGCCAGCGTGGCGGCGATCGCCAAGCTCGACCTGGCCCTCGTCCCCAACGCCCTGCCAGGCCGCGACGACGTGGTCGCGCAGGTCGTGGCCGGTGCGGACAACTACCTCGAGCTGCAGGCCGCGAGCCCGTGGGGCCTGTCCTACGGCTCCAGCGGGACCTTCGACTGGGGCTCCAACAGCGCCGTGCTCAACGAGCTCGTGGTCGTGGCCACCGCCTTCGACCTCACCGGCGAGGCGCAGTACCGCGACGGCGTGCTCGGCGGCCTGGACTACCTCCTGGGCCGCAACGCGCTCGGGAACTCCTATGTGACCGGGTACGGCTCGCACGACTCGCACAACATGCACAGCCGCTGGTACGCCAACCAGCTCGACCCGAGCCTGCCGAACCCGCCCGCCGGGACGCTCGCGGGCGGCCCGAACAGCGTCACCGCGACCTGGGACCCGATCGCGCAGCGCTGGCTCAACGGCTGCGCGCCGCAGCGGTGCTACATCGACGACATCGGCTCATGGGCGACGAACGAGCTGACGATCAACTGGAACGCCCCGCTCGCGCAGATCGCGAACTTCGCGGCCGAGCAGGCCGGCACCGTGTCGACGTCGCCGTCGTGCAAGGTGGAGTACCGGATCAACGGCCAGTGGCCGGGCGGGTTCAACGCGCAGATCCTCGTCACCAACACCGGTGCCGAGCCGCTGCAGGACCTCACGCTCACGTGGGCCCTGCCGACCGGCCAGTCGATCGTCCACTCGTGGAGCGTGGCCCTGGTCCAGGACGGCCACACCGTGACCGCCACCGAACTGGGCGGCGGCTACGACCTCAAGCCGGGCCGGACTTACTCGTTCGGACTCATCGGGAGCAAGGACGCCCGCACCGCGGTCGCCCCCGCATCGGTGAGCTGCTCCGCGGGTTAGCGGCAAGGGGCCGTGCCCGGACACGGCGAAGGGGCGGTCCACGGTGTCAGTGGACCGCCCCTTGATGTTGCTCGCACTAGGTGCTCAGTGGTCGGCGCCCTCGGTGCTCAGACCGGCGGCAGCCCGGCCCGCGCATGAGGTGCCGCGCAGACCGCACCATGCAGCGTCTTAGTCGTCGTGGTGGTGGCCCTTGCCATCGACCCACACGTGCGAGTCGTTGAACTCGCACGAGGCGTTGCCGTTCGTGAGCAGGTCGATGAGCTGGATCACGTTGACGTCGCTGACGTTGACGCAGAAGTTCGACAGCACGTTGACGCCGCCGAAGTCGTTCTGGTCGAAGTCGTAGTCGCTCGACGAGTGCGCCATCGCGGGCGAAGCGGCGCCGACAGCGATGAGGGTAGCGGCCCCCGCGGCCGCTGCGCCCTTGAGTGCTTTGCGAAGCATGAAGGCTCCTTGTTTAGCAGTGATTGGACAGTCCTGATTGTCGGGACTGCTGGAAACTTTAGAGGCTGCTGCGACGAGTTCGTGATATTTCACGGTGTTTCGTTGGAAAAAACACTTTCACAATGATTTGCAAGTGTTGTGCACATTTGCACTCCGTCACTGCGAGAGCAACGGCGCCATGGCGACCCCCGCCGCGGTTCCCGCGAGCATCGCCGGGCCGTACGGGAAGTCCCTCCGGCCCATCGCCACCACCGCCGCGGCCTGCACGCCGCCCGCGACGACCGTGGCCACGAGCGCCAGCGCCGCGGCCTCCCAAGCGGCCCAACCGGTCACGAGCCCGAGCAGCCCGGCGAGCTTCACGTCGCCGAAGCCGACCTGGCCTGTCGCGGCGCCGATGCCGTACAGCGCCAAGGCGATCGCGGCGCACGCGGCGGCGCGCAGCAGCGTGTCGGGATCGCCCGTGGCGATGAGCAGCGCGCCCGCGAGCGGGTAGGCGGGGAGGATCAGCACGTCGGGCAGGCGCCGCTGGTAGACGTCGATCCAGCCGGCCGCGATGCCGACGGCGGCGACGGTGCCGAGGGCGAAGCCGTGGAGCAGTCCGTCAGCGCGCCAAGCGATCAGGAGCGCCGCGGTGAGGCTCGCAATCTTGATGAGGCGCGGGTCGGGATGGCGGTCGGTGGCGAGGGCGACGCAGCGGCCGAGGCCTGGACCCGCGAGGAGGGCGGCCGTGGCCGCGCCGATATAGAGAGCACCGGGGAAGAGCACGCTGCGATGCTCGCATTCCGTTGGGGCCGAATGCGGGAGCGACGCGGCCGTGGTCGGCCGCGTCGCTCGTTCCGTACGTATCCGGTTGTGCCGCTACGGGCCCGCCTCAGCGCTTGGCGGCGGTCTTGCGGCCGTTGCCCGCCTTGGCCCTTCGCGCGGCGGCGCCGTCGCCCTTGCCCTTGCCGTCGAGGCCGAGCAGCGGGCGCAGGTACGCGCCGGTGTGGCTCGCGCCGATCGCGGCCACCTCCTCCGGCGTGCCGGCCGCGACGAGCGTGCCGCCCTTGTCGCCGCCTTCGGGTCCGAGGTCGATGACCCAGTCCGAGCACTTGATCACTTCGAGGTTGTGCTCGATGGTGATCACGGTGTTGCCCTTGTCGACCAGTCCGTCGAGCACGCCGAGGAGCTTGCGCACGTCCTCGAAGTGCAGGCCGGTGGTCGGCTCGTCCAGGATGTACACGGTCTTGCCGGTCGAGCGCTTCTGCAGCTCCGAGGCGAGCTTGACGCGCTGGGCCTCGCCGCCCGACAGGGTCGGGGCGGGCTGGCCGAGGCGCACGTAGCCGAGGCCGACGTCGTTGAGCGTCTTCAGGTGCCGGTGGATCGTCTGGATCGGCTCGAAGAAGTCCGCGGCCTCCTCGATGGGCATGTCGAGCACATCGGAGATGGTCTTGCCGCGGTAGTGGACCTTGAGCGTGTCGCGGTTGTAGCGGGCCCCGCCGCACTCCTCGCACGGCACGTACACGTCCGGCAGGAAGTTCATCTCGATCTTCAGGGTGCCGTCGCCGCTGCACGCCTCGCAGCGCCCGCCCTTGACGTTGAACGAGAACCGGCCCGGGCCCCAGCCGCGCACCTTCGCCTCGGGCGTGCCCGAGAAGAGCTTGCGGACCTTGTCGAACACGCCGGTGTAGGTCGCCGGGTTCGAGCGCGGGGTGCGCCCGATCGGGGACTGGTCGACGCCCACGACCTTGTCGACCTGGTCGATGCCGGTGATGGTGCGGTGCCTACCGGCGACGATTTTCGCGCCGTTGACCTCCGCCGCGAGCGTGTTGTAGAGGATCTCGTTCACGAGCGTGGACTTGCCGGAGCCGGAGACGCCGGTGACCGACACGAGGCAGCCCATGGGGAACGACGCGTCGATGCCCTTGAGGTTGTTCTCCCTGGCGCCCTTGACGACCAGCTCGCGGCCGTGGTCGGCCGGGCGGCGCTGCTCGGGCACCGGGATGTGCTTGCGGCCGGAGACGTAGTCGCCGGTGATCGAGCCCTCGGCCTCGGTGAGGCCGGCGACCGGACCGGAGTAGATGACGTGCCCGCCGTGCTCGCCCGCGCCGGGGCCGATGTCGACGATGTGGTCGGCGACGCGGATCGTGTCCTCGTCGTGCTCGACCACGATCAGCGTGTTCCCCAGGTCCCGCAGGCGTTCCAGGGTCGCGATGAGCCGGTTGTTGTCGCGCTGGTGGAGGCCGATCGACGGCTCGTCCAGCACGTAGAGGACGCCCACGAGGCCGGCGCCGATCTGGGTGGCGAGCCGGATGCGCTGGGCCTCGCCGCCCGAGAGGCTCCCGGCGGCGCGGGCGAGGGTCAGGTAGTCGAGGCCGACGTCGAGCAGGAACTGCAGGCGGGCCTTGACCTCCTTGACGATCGGCGCGGCGATGATGGAGTCGCGGTTGGAGAGCTTGAGCGCGTCGAAGAACACCGAGCAGTCCGCGACCGAGAGCGTGCAGACCTCGTGGATGGACAGGCCCTCCACGGTGACGGCCAGGACCTCGGGCTTGAGCCGGGTCCCCTCGCAGGTCGAGCACGGGATCTCCCGCATGAACTGCTCGTACTTCTCGCGGGTCCACTCGGAGTCGGTCTCGTGGTGGCGGCGCTCGACCCACGGCACGACGCCCTCGAAGCGCGTCTCGTAGGAGCGGCGCTGGCCGCGCTTGTTGCGGTAGGAGACCTGCAGGGTCTCGCCGTAGCCGTAGAGCACGGCCTTCTGCGCCTGGCTCGGGAGGTCGGCCCACGGGGTGTCGACGTCGAAGCCGACCGCCTCGCCGAGGGCGACGATCTGGAACAGGAAGTAGTCGCCCATGCCGACCGAGGACCAGGGCGCGAGCGCGCCGTCGCGGATGCTCGCCTCCTGGTCGCGGATGACGAGCTCCGGGTCGACCTCCTTGCGCACGCCGAGGCCGTGGCACACCGGGCAGGCGCCGAAGGGCGCGTTGAAGGAGAACGTGCGCGGCTCGAGCTCGTCGAGCGAGAGCGGGTGGTCGTTGGGGCAGGCGAGTTTCTCGGAGAAGCGGCGGGTCCGGTTCGGGTCGTCCTCGGGGACGTCGACGAAGTCGAGCACCACGACCCCGTCGGCGAGGCCGAGCGCGGACTCCACCGAGTCGGTGACGCGCTGGATCGAGGAGGCCTTGACCGCGAGGCGGTCGATGACCACGTCGATGTCGTGCTTCTCCTGCTTCTTCAGCTTCGGCACGTCGGTGAGGGCGTACACCTCGCCGTCGACCCGCGCGCGGGCGTAGCCCTGCTGCTGGAGGTCGCCGAAGAGGTCCACGAACTCGCCCTTGCGCTTGCGCACGACCGGGGCCAGGACCTGGAAGCGGGTGCCCTCGGGCATCGCCATGATCTGGTCGGTGATCTGCTGCGGCGACTGGCTGACGATGGCCTCGCCGCACTGCGGGCAGTGCGGGACGCCGACGCGGGCGTACAGGAGGCGCAGGTAGTCGTAGATCTCGGTGATGGTGCCCACCGTCGACCGCGGGTTGCGGGAGGTGGACTTCTGGTCGATCGACACCGCCGGCGACAGGCCCTCGATGAAGTCGACGTCGGGCTTGTCCATCTGGCCGAGGAACTGGCGGGCGTAGGCCGAGAGCGATTCGACGTAGCGGCGCTGGCCCTCGGCGAAGATCGTGTCGAACGCCAGGGAGGACTTGCCGGACCCGGACAGGCCGGTGAAGACGATGAGCGAGTCCCGCGGGAGGTCGAGGTCGACGTCCTTGAGGTTGTGCTCGCGTGCGCCGCGCACGACGATGGTGCCGGCTCCATGCGTTCCGGCGGGAGTGTGCGTTTTGGAATCGATCTGAAGGTGCTCGTTGGCCACGGTGGGAATCTAACGTTCGGGTCCGACAGTTCTGGGAGGCCCGCTGTTCGAACAAGGGCCGACCTACGAGGCTACTCCCCCGCACCGTGGCGTTTCACGCGCCGATGTGACCTTTGCCTCAGCTGAGGGGCATGCGACAGCGGGCCCGGCCGGGCGGGCGCGTATGCGCTCGCTTCGGCCGGACCCGCCCCCGCCGGCAGGAATCGAGCCTTGTGGGTGAGCCGTCCGGTTCAGTCGAACTGGTACAGGTCGTAGTCGTCCATGATCCCGATGAGCTTCGCGGCGTACTCCGGGTCGGTCGCGTAGCCGGCCTTGTGGATCTCCCGCGCGAAGCGCTTCGGGTCGTCCGCGTGGTCCATGGCCGTGGCGTAGCGGGACCAGTTGGCGAGCAGGTCGCCGTGGTCGCGGTAGGAGTCGGCGACGTCCGCGTAGGCGCGGAACGTGGCGTTCATGTCGAAGCAGCCGCCGGTGGGGCTGCACTCGAAGGTGGCGTAGTCGCGGCAGCCGATGGCGTGGTCGCCGGGCGAGCCGAAGCACTTCATGCCGAACAGGTTGTGGTCCTCGCGGGCCAGGGCGCCCTTGCCCCAGCCGGACTCGAGGATCGCCTGCGCGAGGGTCACCGAGGCGGGCACGCCGGTGGCGCGGTCGCTTGCCTGCGCTGCGGGCGCGTGCGAGCTGATGAAGCCCGCGGTGCCGCCGCGCGGGACCGCGGGCGGGTCCTGGCCGCACCAGGGCAGCCACGGCTCGCCGGCGCTCCACTTGATGTAGGCGGCGGAGACGTAGCGCTTGTCGCCGATCTTGTACCAGGCGCCGGTGGTGCGGACGGGGCCGTCGACCTCCTGGCCCCAGGCCTGGCACTCGACGCCGACACCGGCGCCGTTGGCGTAGGTGCCCTGCCGCCCGGCCGAGGAGTTCGCGGCGGCGCGGATGTTGAGCTCGCCGCCCTTGGTGCTCACGGTGGCGTCGGTGGCGGCCTTGGTGGCGGCCGAGCACCACGGCACGGCCTGCGCGGGCGACCAGGTCACGTAGGCGTCCGAGATCCAGCGGTCCTTGCCGATCCGCAGCCAGGTGGCGGTGGTGCGCACGTGGCCGCTGATCTCCTCGCCGCGTGCCTTGCAGAACACCTCGGGGTTCGCGCCCTTGGCGAGCGTGCCGGCGCTCTGCTGGTCGGTGGCCGGGCCTGAGCGGACGTTGAGCGTGCCGCCGTCGGTGGCGATGATCGCACCGGTGATCTTGGCCTGACCGGGGGCCGCGCCGACGAGAACGGCCCCGGCGGCGAGCGCCAGAACCATAACGAATCGGATGGATATATGGAATACGCCCATAAACGGCAGTGTAGGTAATGAGGGATTTTCTGTCATTGGAAGCGTCAATGTGAACAACCCTCGGCTGAGGGCCGGGAAATCTGGTGTCCGCGATCACCTGGGTTGACGCCAGGTCCGTCTCGTGCTTAAGCGACAATGGTCGTCGTGTCTACACGCTCTGATCTGCGCAACATCGCCATCGTCGCCCACGTCGACCACGGCAAGACCACGCTCGTCGACGCCATGCTGAAGCAGGCGGGCGCCTTCCGCGAAGGTGCCGCCGTCGACGACCGCGTCATGGACTCCGGTGACCTTGAACGCGAGAAGGGCATCACGATCCTCGCGAAGAACACCGCGGTCCACTACTCCAACCCGGCCGACGGGTCCCAGATGATCATCAACATCATCGACACGCCCGGCCACGCCGACTTCGGCGGCGAGGTCGAGCGCGGCCTGTCGATGGTGGACGCCGTGGTGCTCCTGGTCGACGCCTCGGAGGGTCCGCTCCCGCAGACCCGCTTCGTGCTCCGCAAGGCGCTCACCGCGCGCCTGCCGGTCATCTTGTGCATCAACAAGACCGACCGCCCGGACGCCCGCATCGACGAGGTCGTCAACGAGACCTACGACCTCTTCCTGGACCTGGACGCCGACGAGGACCAGATCGAGTTCCCGATCGTCTACGCCTGCGCCCGCGACGGCGTCGCCTCGCTGAACAAGCCCAAGGACGGCACCGTCCCCGAGGACTCCGACAGCCTCAAGCCGTTCTTCGACACCATCATCGAGCACGTGCCCGCGCCCGAGTACACGCCCGGCGCGTCGCTCCAGGCCCACGTCACGAACCTCGACGCCGACAACTTCCTCGGCCGCATCGCCCTGTGCCGCGTCGAGGAGGGCGAGCTGCGCAAGGGCCAGACCGTCACCTGGATCAAGCGCGACGGCTCGCAGCAGAACGTCCGCATCACCGAGCTGCTCATGACCGAGGCGCTCACCCGCAAGCCCGCCGAGAAGGCCGGCCCCGGCGACATCTGCGCCATCGCGGGCATCCCTGACATCATGATCGGCGAGACCCTCGCCGACCCGGAGAACCCGGTCGCGCTGCCGCTGATCACCGTTGACGAGCCGGCGATCTCGATGACCATCGGCACCAACACCTCCCCGCTGGTCGGCAAGGGCGGCAAGGGCCACAAGGTCACGGCTCGCCAGGTCAAGGACCGTCTCGACCGCGAACTGGTCGGCAACGTCTCGCTGCGCGTGCTCCCGACCGAGCGCCCGGACGCCTGGGAGGTGCAGGGCCGCGGCGAGCTGGCCCTCGCGATCCTGGTCGAGCAGATGCGCCGCGAGGGCTTCGAGCTCACCGTCGGCAAGCCCGAGGTGGTCACGAAGCAGATCGACGGCAAGACCCACGAGCCGGTCGAGCGCATGACCATCGACTCCCCCGAGGAGCACCTGGGCGCGATCACGCAGCTCATGGCGACCCGCAAGGGCCGCATGGAGACCATGACGAACCACGGTTCGGGCTGGGTCCGCATGGAGTGGCTCGTGCCCTCCCGCGGCCTCATCGGCTTCCGCACCGAGTTCCTGACGCAGACCCGCGGCACCGGCATCGCGCACTCGATCTACGAGAAGCACGAGCCGTGGTTCGGCGAGCTGCGCACCCGCAACAACGGGTCGCTCGTGGCCGACCGGGCCGGGGCCATCACCGCGTTCGCGATGATCAACCTCCAAGAGCGCGGCGTCCTGTTCTACGGGCCGACCACCGAGGTGTACGAGGGCATGATCGTCGGCGAGAACTCGCGCTCCGACGACATGGACGTGAACATCACCAAGGAGAAGAAGCTCACCAACATGCGCGCGGCCGCGGCCGACTCCACCGAGAACGTGGTGCCGCCGCGCCTCCTGTCGCTGGAGCAGTCGCTGGAGTTCTGCCGCGACGACGAGTGCGTGGAGGTCACCCCCGAGACCGTCCGCATCCGCAAGGTCGTGCTCGACCAGAAGGAGCGCGGCCGCAGCGCTTCGAAGGCCAAGCACAACAAGTAAGCGCTGAACGAGAGCGGGCCCGACCGATGGTCGGGCCCGCTCTCGTCGTTCAGGAGCTACTTGTCGTCCTCGCCGCGCTGGCGCTCGGCGAGGAACGTCTCGAAGGCCGCGCCGAGCTCGTCGGCGGTCGGCATCCGGCCGTCCTGGAGCATCTCGTCGGCCTCGGCGGCCTCGGTGAACGAGTCGTACTGCTCCTCGAGGGTCTTCACCACGTCGGCCACCTCGTCGGACTCGGCGACCTGCTCGGCGATGTCCGAATCCACTTGGGCGCGTTCGATCTCCAAGTCCTCGTCGGAGGGCAGGTCGAGGCCGGTGGCCTCGCGGATGCCCTCCAGGAGGCGGAGCGTGGCGGCCGGGTAGGTCATCTGCATGACGTAGTGCGGCACGTGCACCGAGAGGCCGATCGCGTCGCGACCGGACTCGCCCAGGCGGTACTCGAGGAGGCCCGCGGCGTTGCCGGGGACCGTGACCTCGTTGAACACCGGGCGGTTGTCGAAGACGAGCTCCGGCCGGGTCGCGTGCACGGTCATGCCGAGCGGCCGGGTGTGCGGCACCCCCATCGGGATGCCCTGGAAGCCCAGCGTGAGCGGCACGTGCCAGTGCTCGACCAGGTCCTCCACGGAGTCGACGAAGCGTTCCCACGCGAAGTCGGGCTCAGGGCCGGTCATGAGCAGGAACGGCTTGTCCGAGGCGTCCCGCATCAGGTACACGACCAACTGGGGGGCCTCGAAGTCGGACCAGCGGTCGATCGAGAACGTGAGATTGGGCCTCCGGGACCGGTAGTCGATGAGCTGGTCCACGTCGAACGACGCGACCGGGGTGTGCTCGCAGGTCTTGAACAGGTGGTCCACCACCCCGCGACCCGCTTGGCCTGCGTCCATGAACCCGTCGAGGAAGTGCAGCAGCACCGCTCCCCGCGCGTCGGCCGGTTCCGCCAGGACCTCGCACAGTGCCCAAGGGTCAACGTTCAAAACAATCGGCTCCTTCTTCCTTGACGCCTTCGATGCTAACGCCCGGGGCCGATCCCCGATTCCCCCTCGTGGAGAAGTTCGGAGAAGCGTCACCCCCAGACGTCGAACTCCGGCGCGGGTTCGGTCGCGGGGCGAACTCCGAAGTAGCCCAAGGCGAACTCGTTGATCTCCTTGAACGCCTCACCGGTGGTCGAGCCGCCGCCCCCGCCCCCGGGGACGTAGACGCTCACGGCCACCACGTACTGCGGGTCCTCGGCCGGGGCGAACCCCACGAACGAGGTCACGTTGCCGGGGGCGTACTCGCCGTCGACGACGAGGCCGCCGGTGCCGGTCTTGCCGGCCAGGTGGTAGTTCTCCAGCTGCGCGTTGCGGCCCGTACCGGTCTCGGCCGCGATCGGCGCCTGCAGCAGGTACTGCAGGTCCTCGGCGGTCTGCTGCGAGACGACGCGGTGCGTCGCGGGCTCGGGCTGCTCCACGACCGTGCCGTCCGCCTCGACCTTCTGGTCGATGAGCGTGGGCTGCACGTACACGCCGTCGTTCGCGATGGCGCCGTAGAGCGCGGCCATCTGCATGATCGTGGCGGTGCCCTCGTGGCCGATCGGGACCGAGCCCGGGGAGGTGCCGGACCAGTTCTGCGGCTCCTGGAGGATGCCCGAGGCCTCGCCCTCGATGCCCACGCCCGTGGGCTGCCCGAGACCGAAGGCCAGCTGGTACTCGTACAGCTTCTCCGGGCCGATGCAGTCGGCGAGCTCGATCGTGCCCACGTTCGAGGACTGCGCGATGATCCCGGCCAGGCTCAGCACCGCGTCGCCGTGCTCGTAGCCGTCCCGGTAGACCTGGCCGCCCTTGGTGATCGTCTGCTCGAGGGCCATCGTGCCGTCCGGCTCGATGCACCCCTCCTCGAGGGCGGCGGCGAACACGATCGCCTTGTGGATCGAGCCGGGGTCCACAGTGGCCTGCGTCGCGTAGTCGCGGTACACCTCGGGGTCGTCCACCTTGAACGGGTTGGCCGCGTCGTAGGTCGGGGTCGAGGCCATCGCCAGCATCTCGCCGGAGCCGACCTCCATCACCAGCGCGGAGCCGAACTCGGCGTCGTGCTCCTTCACGGTCTCCTCCAGGATGTTCTGCACCTGGAACTGGAGCTTGTCGTCGAGCGTGAGCTGGAGGTCGTTGCCCGGCACCGCCTCCTCCTCGCGGTAGAACGCGCCGGGGATCGGCAGGCCCGACTGCTGGCTGCGCTCGTAGGAGACCTCGCCGTCCTCGCCGGAGAGCCAGTCGTCGTAGGCGGCCTCGAGGCCGCCGAGGCCGTCGCCCTCGCCGCCGGTGAAGCCGATGACGTTGGCGGCCAAGTCGTGTCCGGGCACCACCCGGCGCTCGTCCTCGCCGATGATGAGGCCCGGGTTCTCCATCTCGCGGATCTTGTCGCCGATGGCGAGGTCGACGCCGCGCTGCAGGTAGGCGAAGCGGATCGGCTCGCCCTGCGCGGTCTCCTTCGCGGCGATGATCGCCTCGAGGTCGGACGCGCGCCGGCCCAGGAGCTCCGTCAGGCTCGCGGCCACCTCGGCCGGTTCGCCCTTGACCATGGCGGGGTCGACCGCGATGTAGTTGGCCTCGACCGAGTACGCGAGGCGGTTGCCGTTGCGGTCCAGGATCGCGCCGCGCTCGGCGGGGAGCGGCTCGGTGGTGAGGCGCTGGTTCAGCGCCTCCGCGGCGTACGCGGCCGAGTCGGTGACCTGGAGCTGCACCAGGCGGGCGCCGGAGATGAGCAGCAGGATCATGACGAAGGCCGCGGCCATGCGCAGGCGCCGCCGCGGGTTGCCGATGCGCGGCAGGCTCGCGAGCGGCCGGACCTCGATCGGACCGGTGGTCCGGACCGTGCCGCGCGGGCCGCCGCGCCGCGGCGGGTTGATCGGCCCCGTCCGGCGGGTCGGCGTGGGACGCACGGTCCCGGTGCGGCGCAACGGCTCTGAGCGCGCGGGGGCGCGCTTCGGCTCCGGTTCGGGCTTGCGCGGTTCGGTGATCACGCCGGTCTCGCGCTGGCGGCGCTCGCGGGAGCGGGCCGCGGCCTCGCGGCGCCTGCGCGCCGCGAGGTCGTCGGCCTCGTCCTGCTGTGCGGTCCGGTTGCGCTCGCGGCGCGCGGCCTCGCGGTCGCGCGCCCCGTTCTCCCGGGCCCGGTTGTCCTCGGCCCCCTCCGCCGCCTCGCGGACGGTCCGCCCGCGAGGCGTGTAACGGCGTGCTCGACTCATCGAGCTGGGGTCGCGCCGTCGACGGGGGTCGGATTCGGTCATCGACGTCCTTACTCTTCGTTCCAGGGCATCTCGACGGTCTCGCCGCCGGGAAGGTACAGGTAGGTCACCTTCTCCGGGCGCTCCATGCCGTACAGCTGCGCCTGGGACTGGAGGTACCCGGGCGTGTCGAACTGCGAGAGCTCGTCGGCGAGCGTCTGCTCGGTCTGGTCGAGCTCGCCCGCCTGGGTCCGCAGCTCCTGCAGCCGGTAGGCGTCCTCGTTGATGACCGTGTTCAGGACCAGCAGGCCGAAGATGCCGGCGACGACCAGCGCGAGGATGCCGCCGACGAACGCCGGGCGCGGCACCTCCACGGGCTCGGGCGCGGGCTTGGCCTTCGTCTCGGTGCGGGTGCGCGGCAGGACCACGGTCTCGCGCTGCGGCGCGGCCGGCGTCTCGGCGGGCGCCTCGGGAGGCGCCTCGACCGGGACGGTCGCAGGCTGGACGGCGAGGTTGCCGTCGAACACAGGCGCGGATTCATCGGCGTCGCCGACGAGGCCGCGGCGTCGCGAGGACGCGGCGCGGGCCCGCCGACGGGCGGCCTTGATGATCTCGTCGGGGTCGGCTTGCGCGCGACGGTACTGGTCGCTCATGTTGCGCCTCCTGCTCCTGTGGACGGTGCGATGCGTTCTGCTGCGCGGAGCCGGGCGGGCGCCGAGCGCGGATTGCGGTCGAGTTCGGTCTGTGTCGGTTGCTGGGCCTTCTTCGTGAGGAGTCGAAAGGTGGGTTCGGTTCCGGGGAGGTCGACGGGGAGGCCGGCCGGGCTGGTGGAGGTGGCTCTGCGGGAGAGCTCCTGCTTGGTGATGCGGTCTTCGAGCGAGTGGTAGGAGAGCACGACGACGCGGCCGCCGGGGGCCGTCACGTCGAGCGCGGCGGGCAGCGCGCGCTCCCAGGTCTCGAGCTCGCCGTTGACCTCGATGCGCAGGGCCTGGAAGGTCCGCTTGGCGGGGTTGCCGCCGGTGCGGCGGCCCGCCTGCGGGATCGCCTCCTTGACGAGCTCCGCCAGCGCGCTGCTGGAGGTGATCGGGGCCTTGGCACGGGCCTTGACGATGCTGGAGACGACGCGGGTCGCGAACTTCTCCTCGCCGTAGGTGCGCAGGATGCGCACCAGGTCGCCCGGCTCGTAGGTGTTCACGACGATCTCGGCGGTGAGCCGGTCGTCGGGGTTCATGCGCATGTCGAGGCGCGCGTCCTGGCTGTAGGCGAAGCCGCGGTCGGCCTGGTCGAGCTGCATCGAGGAGACGCCGAGGTCGAACAGGACGGCGTCGAGCCTCTCGAAGCCGTTGTCCTCCAGGACTTCCGGGATCGCGTCGTAGACGGCGCGGGCCGGGATGAAGCGGTCGCCGAAGTCGGCGAGGCGCTTGGAGGCGAGCTCGAGTGCGGTGGGGTCGCGGTCGATGCCGATGACGGTGAGGCCGGGGTGGGCGGTCAGGAGGGCCTCGGTGTGCCCTCCGGCGCCGAGGGTCGCGTCGACGGCCAGCGCCCCGGGGCGCGAGGCGGCGGGTGCGAGGTAGTCCAGCACTTCGTCGAGCATCACCGGGATGTGCGGTGCGTTCATTCCGCTCACCTCCTTCTCTACAGTCCTTCGGGCAGGTCGCCCTCTTCGATGTCGGCGAAGGCCTCTTCCGAGGCCTCCAGGTAGTCGTCCCAGGTCCGGGTGTTCCAGATCTCCACGCGGTTGGAGGCGCCGATGACCGCGAGGTCGCGGTCGAGGCCGGCGTATTCGCGGAGCCGCGGGGGGATGGTGACGCGTCCCTGCTTGTCGGGGACCTCGTCGTGGGCGGAGGCGAAGAACACCCGGCTGTAGGCGCGGGCGGTCTTGCTCGACATGGGGGCGAGTTGGAGCGCTTCGGCGATGCGCGTGAACTCCGCTTCGGGGAACACGTACAGGCAGCGTTCCTGGCCCTTGGTGATCACGACTCCTTCCGCCAGTCCTTCCCTGAACTTCGCGGGGAGGATGACGCGGCCCTTGTCGTCCAGGCGCGGGTTGTGGGTGCCGAGGAACATCGGCGCCACCCCCCGTGACTCTCAGGCTGCGCGGCCGCTCCGACCGCGTTGACAGGGCAATGGCCCCACCATTGCGCCCCACCTTACTCCACTCCTCCCCACCCTTGGGGGTTGTTTCCGCGTGGCATTCATGGTGGGCATGGCGAAAGGGCTGGTCACGGTTGGTGGAGGACAGTGGAGTGACGAGTGCGCAACACGGGTCGCAGCAGGTGAATTTCCTTCATTCTTCACTCTTGGGGGTGGCTTGGGGCCCAACGGGACCCGCGTGGCGGCGACGCTTCGCGCACGGAGGGCGACGAGCACGGGCACGGTGCGCGCCGGTTCGGTCACTGTGGAGTGGGAAGTGGCGGGGGGTGGAGGGGGCCGCGGGGGTGTCGGCGCTGCCCGGAACCGGGGGCGCATCGGCGTTCGTCGCTGCCTTCGGTCGCCGGGCCTGACCCACCTCACGCCCTGCCGCCACTCATCACGGGTTCCGGTGCGCATGTGACAAACTCTTCTGCATAGTCACCGGTTCCGATCAAGCCGAAAGCGAGCCTGCATGAGCGCGAATCTGACCCCACGCGCGAAATTCGCCACCACGCTCCTCAGGACGGCGGCGGCGCTCTCGCGGGCGACGGGCCGCGGCGACGGCTCGGTGATCGGCGGGCGCGTCGGGTTGATCGTCGAGCCGCGGCTGCTGGAGCTGCTGGCCGAAGGGCGCCATGTCGTGCTCATCTCGGGCACCAACGGCAAGACGACGACGACCCGGTTCACGACCGCGGCGATCGAGGCGATCGGGAAGGTCGCCACGAACTCGTTCGGCGCGAACATGCCGACGGGCCACACGACCGCGCTCGCCAAGGCGCCCAAGGCGGAGTACGCCGCGCTCGAATGCGACGAGCACTACCTGGGGCAGCTGCTGGACGCGGCGAGCCCGAAGGTCGTGGCCCTGCTCAACCTCTCGCGCGACCAGCTGGACCGGGCGATGGAGGTCACGGCGCTGGCGGCGAAGTGGCGCCAGACCCTGCAGACCTCGGCGGGGCAGTCGACGATCGTGGCGAACGCGGACGACCCGCTGATCGTGTGGGCCGCTTCGGTGTGCCAGCGCGTGGTGTGGGTCGCGGCGGGCCAGTCGTGGACGGCGGACTCGGCGATCTGCCCGAACTGCGGCGCGCACCTGGACCGGTTCGGCGAGTTCTGGCGCTGCACGAACTGCGGCCTGAACCGGCCGAGCCCGCAGTGGTCGGTGGCGCAGGAGGGCGAGGCCGTGGTGGGCCCGGACGGGCGCCGGTACGAGCTGAACCTGCAGCTGCCGGGGCGGGTGAACCGCGCGAACGCCGCCACCGCGCTGGCCATCGCGAGCCTGTTCGGGGTCGACCCGGGCCAGGCCGCGCCGCGGCTGTCCGAGGTCGCCTCGGTGGCCGGGCGGTACGCGAAGGTCGAGCGCGAGGGCCGCCAGCTGCGGCTGCTGCTGGCGAAGAACCCGGCGGGCTGGCTGGAGTCGTTCGACATGATCGAGCCGAACCCGCCGGTGGTGCTGTCGCTGAACGCGCGCGAGGTGGACGGCTTCGACACGTCGTGGATCTACGACGTGGACTTCACGTCGCTGGCGGGCCGCAAGGTGGTGGTGACGGGCGACCGGCGCACCGACCTGGCCGTGCGGCTGGAGGTCGACGGCGTCGACTTCATCGTGGTGGACGACATCAGGGCGGCGATCGCGGCGGTGCCCCCGGGCCCGGTGGAGGTCGTCGCGAACTACACGGCGTTCCAGGACATCCGCGCCGAATTCAACCGGGTCAACTAGCGAGAGAGAGCGTCCCACCGTGGCTATGAGCACCTTGCGCATCGTCTGGCTCTACCCCGATCTGCTGTCGACGTACGGCGACCGCGGGAACCTGCTGGTGCTGGCCCACCGGGCCCGCGCCCGGGGCATCGACGTGGAGCCGATGCAGGTCCGCAGCGACCAGCGGGTCCCGCACACCGCCGACATGTACCTCATCGGCGGCGGCGAGGACGGCCCGCAGGCCGTGGCCGCCGACCGGCTGCTGCAGGACGGCGCGCTGAACCGGGCCGCGGAGGCCGGGAAGCCGATCCTCGCGATCTGCGCCGGCTACCAGCTGCTGGGCTCGTCGTTCTATGCGAACGGGCGCGCCTACGAGGGCCTGAACATCCTGGACCTGCGTTCGGACCGGGGCCCGTCGCGGGCCGTGGGCGAGATCGCGGGCGACGCGGCGCCGCAGCTGGGCATCGGGAAGATCACCGGCTTCGAGAACCACGGCGGGCGCACGCACCTGGGCGAGGCGGTGCAGCCGCTCGCGCGCGTGACGGCCGGCATCGGCAACGACGGCGCGACCGAGGGCGCCTGGGCGGGGCACGTGATCGGCACGTACATGCACGGCCCGGGCCTGGCGCGGAACCCGCGCCTGGCGGACCTGCTGCTGGCGTGGGCGATCGGGGCGGACCCGTCGCACCTCCCGCCGATCGACGACACGTGGCCGGAGCGGCTGCGCACGGAGCGGTTCCAGGCGCTGTCGACCGCGCAGTAGGGCCGGTCGCGCGCGCGCATTAGGCTGGCGAAACCACCCAGATGCGGTTAGTTTTGTCAGACAACTAACTGCCCCCGGCACGGTCCCCCAGCCGTGCCTGTGCGATGCGCGCAAGGAGAACCCCATGCACTGGCCCAAAGGCGTCGACGGCTTGAGCTACGGCGGCGACTACAACCCCGAGCAGTGGCCCGAAGAGACCTGGGACGACGACGTCATGCTCATGCGCGAGGCGGGCGTGAACCTCGTCAGCGTCGGCGTCTTCTCCTGGGCCAGGCTCGAGCCCCGCCCCGGCGAGTACGACTTCGGCTGGCTCGACACGGTCCTCGGCAAGCTCCACGCCGGCGGCATCGGCGTCAACCTCGCCACCCCGACCGCCTCGCCGCCGCCGTGGTTCACCCTCGCCCACCCGGACGCGCTCAACACCCGCCCCGACGGGGTCCGGCAGGTCCACGGCTCGCGCGACACGTACGACGTCTGCGCCCCCGCGTACCGCGAGGCCTCCCGCGCCATCGCCGCGACACTCGCCGAGCGGTACGCCGACCACCCCGCGCTCGCGATGTGGCACGTGCACAACGAGTACGGCTCGGCCACCTACTCCGCGCACGCCGAGCAGGCGTTCCGCCTCTGGCTGCAGGCGAAGTACGAGACGATCGACGCGCTCAACGACGCCTGGTGGGGCTCCTTCTGGAGCCAGCACTACAGCGAATGGGAGCAGATCCTCGCGCCGCGCGCCACCCAGTACCTGGCGAACCCCGCGCACGAGCTCGACTTCAAGCGCTTCACCTCCGACGCGATGCTCGAGCACTACAAGGAGCAGCGCGACCTCCTGCGCGCCGCGAACCCCGACGTGCCGATCACCACCAACTTCGTGTTCGGCCAGTGGGTCCCGGTCGACCCCTGGAAGTGGGCGTCCGAAGTAGACCTCGTGGCGTTCGACTCGTACCCCTCGGCGCCCGACGAACGCGCCGAGCAGCAGAGCGCCCTCCACGCCGACCTCTCCCGCTCGTGGGCGGGCGGCGGCGACTGGCTCCTCATGGAGCAGGCCGCCGCGTCCCTCCACTCCCACGACGGCGCCATCGCGAAGGCCCCCGGCCGCATGGCCCGCCACTCGATGATCCACATCAGCCGCGGCTCCAAGGGCGCCATGTTCTTCCAGTGGCGCGCCGGCCGCGGCGGGGCCGAGCAGTGGCACTCCGCGCTCCTCCCCCACGCGGGCAAGCACACCCGCATGTTCCGCGAGGTCGCCGAGTTCGGGAACACCCTCCCCGGCATCGCGCACACCGTCGCCGACCCGGTCGAGACCGACGTCGCGATCCTGTGGAGCCCCGACTCCTGGTGGGCCACCGCGGGCAAGCACCTGCCCGCGCCCGTCGACTACCTCGAGAACGTCGCCCAGATCCACCGGGTCCTGCGCGACCGCGGCGTCATCGCCGACTTCGTCGCCCCCGAAGGCGACCTCTCCAAATACACCACGGTCATCGCCCCGACCACGTACGTCCTGAGTCAGGCCGGGGCCGAGAACCTCCGCTGGTTCACCGCCGGCGGCGGGCGGCTCGTCGCCTCCTACCTCACCGGCGCGGTCGACGAGAACTGCCAGGTGTGGCTCGACGGCTACCTCGGCGGCATGACCGACCTGTTCGGCATCCGCGTCACCGAGCACCTCCCCCAGCCCGCCGGCGAACCGCGCGCGCTGTGGAACTTCGGGGCCGCCGAGCGCTTCTGCGAACTCGTGGAACTGCGCGGCGCCCAGTGCGTCACCCAGTACGCCAGCGGGGACGTCATCGAGAACCAGCCCGCCGTCACCGTCAACCCGTTCGGCGAGGGCGAGGCCTGGTACGTCTCGTGCAAGCTCGTCGACGAGGCCTGGGACCGGCTCTTCGAGGAGCTGAAGCTCAGCGGCCCGGGCCGCCCCGGTCTCGACGTCGTCGACCGCGGGCCCTGGCGGTTCATCATCAACCACACCGAGAAGGAGGAGCAGGTCGGGAACGTGATCGTCCCCGCCGGCTCCTGGGCCGTGGACAAGAAGCGCTGACAGGAAGGGCTGACAACAGCACTGATCAGGGCGTCGGCATGAGGCCCGAATAGGCGGTTTCGGCCCGCCTCCGCGGAGGCGGGCCATACGCTCAGCGGCATGAGCGACGACACGACGTGGACCGGGCAGCGCCTGCCCAGGGGCGAGCTGTTCACCCTGTTCGGGGCCCTCATGCTGACGGTGTTCCTGGCGGCTCTGGACCAGACGATCGTCGGCACCGCCCTGCCCACCATCGTGGGCGACCTCAACGGCATGGACGAGTACACGTGGGTCGTCACCGCGTACCTCATCGCCACCGCCGCCTCGACACCGCTGTACGGCAAGCTCTCCGACCTCTACGGCCGCCGCCCGATCATCCTGCTCGCCATCGCGATCTTCCTCGTCGCCTCCGCGCTCGCCGGGCTCTCGCAGACCATGCTGCAGCTCATCCTCTTCCGCGGCCTCCAGGGCCTCGGCGCGGGCGGCCTCATGACCCTCGCGTTCACCATCGTCTCCGACGTGCTCCCGCCCCGCGAGCGCGGCAAGTACCAGGGCCTGTTCGGCGCGGTCTTCGCCATCTCCTCGGTGGCCGGGCCCGTCCTCGGCGGCTGGCTGGCCGAAGTGGACTGGCGGTGGATCTTCTACATCAACCTGCCCACCGGCCTCGTCGCCCTCGTCGCGGTGAACACGGTCCTGCGCAGGCACCCGATCCCGACCCGCCGGCACAAGATCGACTACCTCGGCGCCGGGCTGCTCGTCCCCGCGGTCGTCTGCCTGCTCCTGGCGATCACCTGGGGCGGCCAGGACTACGCCTGGTCCTCGCCGGTCATCATCGCGCTGCTCGCCGCCGCGGCGGTGCTCACCGTGCTGTTCGTGTGGGCCGAGACGCGCGCGGAGGAGCCGATCCTGCCGCTGCGGATGTTCAAGCAGGGCACCTTCAGCCTGGCCACGGTGATCGCGCTCGTCTTCGGCATCGCGATGTTCGCCGGGATCGTCTACATCCCGCTGTTCTTCCAGATGGTGCGCGGCTACTCCCCCACCGAATCGGGTCTGCTCATGCTCCCGATGATGGGCGGCATCGTCCTCACCTCCATCCTCTCGGGCTTCGCCATCTCGAAGGCCGGGCGATACAAGTGGTTCCTCGTCGGCGGCTCGATCGTCACCACCGTCGGCCTGGCGCTGTTCACCCAGCTGCACCTCGACACGCCGCTGTGGCTCAGCGCCCTCTACATGCTGGTGCTCGGCCTCGGCCTCGGGATGTTCATGCAGCCCTTGGTCCTCGCGATGCAGAACATCGTGACGATGGACGACCTCGGCGTGGCCACCAGCACCAACACCTTCGCGCGCACCCTCGGCGGGGCGATCGGCACCAGCGTCCTCGGCGCGGTCATGAACGCCACCCTCGACTCCGAACTCGACGCGAACCTGCCCGCCGCGTTGAGTCAGCTCAGTCCGGCGGAGGCCGCGGGCTTCGACACCGGCGACCTCTCGGCGATCACCGAATCGCCCACCGCGATCGCGGCCCTCCCCGACCCGATCAAGTCGGTCGTGCAGATGGCCTTCACCGACGGCCTCGACCAGGTCTTCCTCGTGGCCGCCTGCATCACGGCCACCACGATCGTCCTCACGCTGGTCCTACCGGACCTGGTGCTGCGCGGCGGCACCGAGCAGCGCCGCGACGACCCCGACACCGCGGCGCACGAGATCCGCGCCGACACCCTGCCCTAGCCGACCGGCCCGACCAAGGAGGAGCAATGGAAGTACTGATCATCGGCGCGGGCGGCATGGCCCGCGGCATCGGCCTGCGTCTCGTGCGCGGCGGCCACCAGGTGCGCATCGCCCACCGCGAACCCGACAAGGCCGCCGACCTCGCGGAGGCATTGGGCGCCAACGCCTCCGGCGAAGCCCTCGACAGCGCCGCCGGCGCCGAGGTGATCGTGCTCGCCCTGCCCTACGAGGGCAGCAGGGAGATCGCCGAGGTGTGGGCCGACCAGCTCGCGGGCAAGATCGTCATCGACATCAGCAATCCCGTCGACTACGAGACCTTCGACGCGCTGATCACCCCGCCCGGGAAGTCCGCGTCCGACGAGATCGCCGAGGCGGCGCCCGGAGCGCGGGTCGTCAAGGCGTTCAACACCACCTTCGCCAGCCGCCTCGCCACCACCGGCAGGCTCGACGTCTTCATCGCCGGCGACGACGGCGACGCCCGCAAGACCGTCGCCGGGCTCTGCACCGACGCCGACCTCCGCCCCATCGACGTCGGCGGCCTCAAGCACGCCGCGACACTCGAGGCCATGCAGCTGCTGCACATGAAGGTCCAAGGCGAGATCGAGGGCAACTGGGCCACCGCCCTGGCCTTCGCGCCCTGAAGCGCAGCGGCATCACACGACCGGGGCCGCCGCCCCGGTCGCGTTCGCTATACGAGTTCGTTCGCGCCGCTCGCGTTCGAGCGGCGGATCGCGTCCTGGACGCGGTGCACGGCGATGGCAGTGTCGAAGTTCGGCTCCTGCGGCGCACCGGTGCGGATCGCGGCGGCGAAACCGCGGTAGGTCTCGCCCGCGTTCGCCGAAGGCGACGGGTTGTCCGAGCCGCCGGTCCAGAACCGCTCCGGCACCGGCACCACTGCGGCGCCGCCCGCGTCCTCCCGCGTCAGGCGGTAGCGGGGCGCGACGAGCGAGTCGTCAGCCGATGCCAGGACCAGGCGGCCGCTGCGGCCCTGCACCTCGATGCGGTACCCGGCGCCCGCGGGCCCGCCGGTCATGATGTGCACCGACGCGGGTGCCCCCGATTCGAGCACGCCGTGCGCCAGGATCTGGTCGGGCGAGGTGACCTTCAGCCGCTCGCCGGTCTCGATGATCTCGACCTCGGGAATGCGGGTCGCGAGCCGGCCCGACACGGCGGTGAAGCGGCCGACCGCGTGCGCGAACTGGTCCATCGCGTGCCCGCCGACGACCGCCAGGTGGTTGACGCCCTTGGTCTCGTCGAACAGGTCGGCGTACCGCTCCGACCAGGCCTCGGCGGCCCCGATCGAATAGTGGAGCGAGGCCGACAGCACCTCGCCGATAGTGCCTTCCGCGATGAGTTGGCGCAGATGCCGGATCGCCGGGTGGTGGCGGGTCTGCAGGCCGACCGCGTGCTGCACGCCGTGCGCAGCGGCCGAGTCGCGGTGGCGTTCGGCCGTCGCGGCGTCCAGCGCGAGGGGCCATTCCACGTAGACGTGCTTGCCCGCCTTGATCGCCGCCTCGACCAGGTCGCCGCGCTTGGGCAGCTGCACCGCGATGAGCACCGCCTCGACCGCCGGATCCGCCAGCAGTTCGTGCGCGTCGCCGTAGGCGCGCTCGGCGCCCCACACCTGCGCCGCCTCGGCGGCCTGGTCCGCGTCGGTGGACGCGACCGCCGCGATCGCGAAGTCAGGCGAATCGTTCAGGGCCGCAAGGTGCACCGCGCGGGCCCAGCCTCGCTGCGCGTGGGCTCCGATGACACCGATCGCGATCTTCTCGTTCATTACCTTGGCTCCTAATCGATCGCAACGGTTCGCTCTCGACCGACATTACGGAACCTCGGTGAGAGCAACAATGATCATTACGCGCTGTTTCATGTCCCAAGCTCTCATCGTTGCGGTGGATAGGATATGCGGATGGACGTGCTCAGCGACTTGATCGCCGCGACCCGCGTGGGCCGGCCCGGGTTCGGGACGACCGTGCGGCATGCGCCGTGGGGCCGGTCCTACCCGAAGCAGCTGTCGGGGGCCGGGTTCCACATGATCCTGCAGGGGTCGTGCTGGCTCCTTCCGCGCCAAGGGGATCCGATACCGCTCTCGGTCGGCGACGTGGTGTTCCTCTACGGGGACATGGGACACGGCCTGGCCGACAGCCCCGGGACGCCGCTGACCGAGATCGCGGGACCGGGCGAGCCGCAGGTCGTCGAGGGCCCCGGGGCGCGGACGGCGCTGCTGTGCGGGGTGTACGAGTTCGAGCGGGACTGGTCGCATCCGATGCTGGACAGCCTGCCGGAGGTGGTCCACGTGCCCGCGCAGCTGGGCCGCCATCCGCAGCTCCGCGCGATCGTCGACCTGCTCACCGCCGAACTCGACCATGGCCGGCCGGGCGGCGACGTGGTCGCGCCGGCGCTGCTCGATGCGCTCCTGGTCTACGTGCTGCGGGCGTGGTTGTCCGAGCAGCACCAGGGCGGCGCGGGTTGGGCCGCGGCGCTGAGCGATCCCGATCTGGTCGCCACGCTCGGCGAGATGCATCGGGACCCGGGACGCCAGTGGACGGTCGAGGAGCTGGCCGCGCACGCGGGCATGTCACGGGCGACGTTCGCCCGCCGGTTCGCCGCCGACGTGGGCGAGTCGCCGCTGGCGTACCTCACGCGGTGGCGGATGGTCGTGGCCGCGCGGCGCCTGCGCGGGGGCTCAGAGCCGCTCGCGGCCATCGCCCGACAGGTCGGCTACAGCTCGGAGTACGCGTTCGCCAAGGCGTTCAAGCGGACCCACGGCACGGCACCCGGCCGGTACCGCAGCGGCGGCTCCGCACCGCCCCTCGCGCCGTAGGCTCGTGCGGCCTCAGGCCGCTGCCAGGCCGCAGTCGTCCTCGCTCTGCACCATGTAGGTCAGGACGATCTGGGTGTCGAGGTCGGCCTCCTCGTTCCCCGGCGGGTCCTGGGCGAGGACGATGCAGTGGCTGGTGTCGTAGTAGTCGGTGAGTCTGCCTGCGACGTTGTCGAATCCGGCGGCCGCGAGCTCCTCTATCGCCTCGTCCGTCTCCAACCCGACGACGTCGGGCACCGTGCCCGCAGGCTCCTCCTCTTCGGAAGGTGCCGGCGGCGCTGACACCCCCTGCGTCCGGTCCCCCTGCGCCCCACGGGCATCCTCGGGCTGCTCGGGCACCTCGTCGTCGGAGGGCGCCGAGTCCCCAGTCGCGGTGGTCTGCCCCGGCTCGGGACTCTCGACCGCCGTGGCGGTCGCCGCCGGCTCCCCGCCTGTCGGGGTGTCGCCTGTCGCGGTGTCCTCCCCGGCTTGCGGGCCCCGATCCTCGGACCAAGGGGACCAGGCGAACAGCCCGGTGAGGAGCAGCATCGCCACCACCATCGCGGTGACCACGCCGAACCGCCAGGGCCACATGCCCTGTCCCGCGCGCACCGGGCGGGGCGGTTCCTGTTGCGGCGGCGGGTCGCTGCGTCGGACGACGACCGTGGTGTCAGCGGTGAGAGCCTCGCGGCAGGCCTGCGCGAAGGCTTCGGCCGAAGGCCACCGGTCCTCCGGGTCCTTCTCCAGTGCCTTGAGGACGACCTCCTCGACGCCGAGCGGAATGCCGTCGCCGAGCGGCGGGGGTGCCGCGGTCATATGCGCGACGACCATCGACTTGGCGTCCGGGTACTCGAACACCGGACGTCCCGTCAGGCACTCGTAGGCGACCGTGCCGAGCGAGTAGATGTCGGAGGCGGGCACGACCTCGGCGAAGCCGACCTGCTCGGGCGAGGCGTTGAGCAGGGTGCCGAGCGAGACGCCGCTGCCGGTGAGTGTCGTCGCCCCTTCGACCTGGGCGATGCCGAAGTCGATGAGTTTGACGCCGCCGTCGGCGGTCGTCACGATGTTCGCGGGCTTGATGTCCCGGTGGATGATGCCCGCTTTGTGGGCGGCCGCGAGTCCGTCGGCGACCGCGGCGACGATCGCCATGGTCCGGTCCGGCGGAAGCCGCTGCTCGGCGTCGAGCAGCGCCGACAGGGACTGGCCTTCGACGAGCTCCATCACCAGGAAGGCGGCGGTCTCGTCGCGGTATTCGGCCTCGCCGTGGTCGTGGACGGCCACAATGGCGGGGCTCTTGAGCTGCGCCAGCGACTGGGCTTCGCGCAGGAATCGGGCGCGGGCGAGGACGGGCGTCTCGTGGCCCCGTTCGTACAGGATCTTGACGGCCACGTCGCGTTTGAGGACCTGGTCGTGGGCGTGCCAGACCTCCCCCATGCCTCCGGCGCCGATACAGCGGTCCAGGAGGTAGCGGCCTGCGATGAGGGTGTCGGCCACGCGGCGTCCTTCGGGGGTTTCAAAGGGCAGAACGGGAAAGAAGCCTCAGTGTAGTCAAGCGCTGCGCGGCGCGAGCCGCTCAGTTGGGGAGGGTGATGCGGAAGCCGATGGCGCGGTAGGCGGTCGCGGTCAGGAGGGCCTGCTTGGGTTCGGCGATGTCGCCGAAGTGGACCGCGGCTTGGAGTTTGGCGAGGCGGGGGTCTTCGAGCACGCCTTCGACGGGGCCGCCGGTGACGAGTGCGTCGAACTCGGCGTTGCCGAGGACGGCGAAGGCCGCGTCGCGGGCGCGCTTCTCCGCGGCGTGGGCCTGGCCTTCGCGGCGGCGCGCGAAGCGCTGCTGGGACTGGCCGCCGGCCTTGGTCTTGCCCTGGACGTAGGCGGTGTCGGTCTTGGAGGCGGTGATGCGGCCGTCTTCGAGGATGCCGACCGAGTACGCGCCCTTGCGGGCGAGGAGGACCGCGATGCGGCGCGGTTCGAGGGCGTAGTCGCGCAGGTGCTCGGCGGCTTTGACGGGGTCGTCGTCGAGGAGCCAGCCCGCGGGCAGGCCGCCGGCCAGTGTCCAGACGACACTGGCCGGCGTTCCCTCGTTCGATTCGATCGTCCAGGCGTCGCCCTCGGCGTGGTGGGCCGCGATGCCGCCGTTGCGGGCGGCGAAGTTCGCGACCCATCGCGGGAGCCGTTCGGGTTCGACCTCGACGATCTTGCCGCCGCCTGAGGCGGGGCTGATTTTCACCATTGTCAGACGCTACCGCGCCGCATCCTTCAAGTCCGACTTCGTCAGACGTTGAACCCGAGCGCGCGAAGCTGGTCGCGGCCGTCGTCGGTGATCTTGTCCGGGCCCCACGGCGGGATCCACACCCAGTTGATCTTGAGGTCGGCGGCGAGGCCGCCCTCGGGGCCGCTGGTCAGGGCCGAGCGGGACTGGTCCTCGATGACGTCCGTCAGCGGGCAGGCCGCCGAGGTCAGGGTCATGTCGAGGGTGACCACGTTCGACTCGTCCACGTGGACGCCGTAGATCAGGCCCAGGTCGACGACGTTGATGCCCAACTCGGGGTCGACCACGTCTTTCATGGCTTCGAGGATGTCGTCCTCTTTGGCCTTCACGGTGTCGGTCATGCGTCGGTCCTTCCGGGGATCGAGGCTTCAGCTCTTACCAGGGCGTCCTTGAACGCCATCCAGCCCAGCAGCGCGCATTTGACGCGCATCGGGTATTTCGAGACGCCCGCGAACGCGACGGCGTCCTCGAGCGAGTCCTCGTCGCCTTCGCTCTGGCCCTTGGAGTTCATCAGCTCGGTGAACTCGGCCAGCTTCGCCAGCGCGTCGTTGACCGTGGTGCCGTTGATGAGCTCGTACATCACGGAGGCGGAGGCCTTCGAGATCGAGCAGCCGACGTTGTCGTAGGAGACGTCGGCGACCTTGCCGTCCTCCACGTGGACCCGGAGGGTGATCTCGTCGCCGCAGGTCGGGTTGACCTGGTGCGACTCGCCCTCGTAGGGTTCGCGAAGGCCGGCGCCGCGCGGGCGCTTGTAGTGGTCCAGGATGACTTCCTGGTAGAGCTCGTCGAGATTCATCAGCCGAACACCTTTCGCACCTGGCCCAACGCCTCCACGAGCCGGTCTATTTCCTCGTGGGTGTTGTAGACGTACCCGGAGGCGCGCGTGGTGGCGTTGACGCCGAAGCGCTCGCAGGTGGGTTTGGCGCAGTGGTGGCCGACCCTGACCGCGATGCCCTCGGCGTCGAGGATCTGCCCGACGTCGTGCGGGTGGATGTCCGCGAACGTGAACGAGACGGTGGCGCTGCGCCCGATCGGGACGCGCGGGCCGATGATCTCGAGGCCGTCGACGCTCTCCAGCTGCTCGAGCATGTAGGCGGCGAGGTCCTTCTCGTGGGCGCGGATGTTCTCCATGCCGAGCTTGTCGAGGTAGTCGATCGCGGCGGCGAGGCCCACGGCCTCGGCGATCGGCGGCGTGCCGGCCTCGAACTTGGCCGGGGCCTTGGCGAAGGTGGTGCGCTCCATGCTGACGGTCTCGATCATCGAGCCGCCGGTGAGGAACGGCGGCATCGCGTCGAGCAGGTCCGCCTTCGCCCACAGGACGCCGATGCCGGTCGGGCCGAGCATCTTGTGGCCGGTGAAGGCGATGAAGTCGACGCCGAGCTCGGTCACGTCCACGGGCATGTGCGGGACGGACTGGGAGGCGTCGAGGCCCACCAGGGCGCCGACCTCGCGGGCGCGGGCGGTGATCTGCGAGGTCGGGTTGACCGTGCCCAGCAGGTTCGCCACGTGCACGAACGAGATGACCTTCGTGCGCTCGGTGATGACCTCGTTGAGGTTCTCGAGCTCGAGGCGGCCGGCGTCGGTGATGCCGATCCACTTGAGCGTCGCGCCGGTCCGCAGGCAGAGCTGTTGCCAGGGGATGAGGTTGGCGTGGTGCTCCATCTCGGTCACCACGACCTCGTCGCCCGGGCCGAGCTTGAAGCGCGAGTCGGCGGACGGGTCGAAGACCGCGTTCTGGAACGCGTAGGCCATCAGGTTGATCGCCTCGGTGGAGTTCTTGGTGAACACCACCTCGCTGGGGTTCCCGGCCCCGATGAACTCGGCGACGCGGGCGCGGGCGCCCTCGTACGCCACGGTGGCCTCGGCGCCGAGCGTGTGGACCGAGCGCGAGATGTTCGCGTTCGAGTGTTCGGTGAAGCGGCGCATGGCCTCGACGACCTGCACGGGCTTCTGCGAGGTCGCGGCCGAGTCGAGGTAGGCCAGGGTCTTGTCCCCGATCCTGCGCTGCAGGATCGGGAAGTCGGCCCTGACGGCCTCGACGTCGAGCTTGCTGGCAGCCTCCACGGCTCCTTCTTCCTGTTGGCTAGGCGGCCTTCGCACCGACGTAGGACTCGTAGCCTTCGGCTTCGAGCTTGTCGGCGAGTTCGGGCCCGCCCTCTTCGGCGATCTTGCCGTCGACGAAGACGTGGACGAAGTCGGGCTTCACGTACCGCAGGATGCGCGTGTAGTGCGTGATGAGCAGGACGCCCGGGTTGCTCGTGGCCTTGGCGTGGTTGATGCCCTCGGAGACGATCCGGAGGGCGTCGACGTCGAGGCCGGAGTCGGTCTCGTCGAGGATCGCCATCTTGGGCTTGAGCAGCTCCATCTGCAGAATCTCATGCCGCTTCTTCTCGCCGCCGGAGAATCCCTCGTTGACGTTGCGGTTGATGAACGCCTCGTCCATCTTCAGCTCGGCCATGGCGCCTTTGAGGTCCTTCATCCAGGTGCGGATCTTGGGGGCCTCGCCGTCGACCGCGGTCTTGGCGGTGCGCAGGAAGTTGGAGACCGAGACGCCGGGGACCTCGACCGGGTACTGCATGGCGAGGAACAGGCCGGCGCGGGCGCGCTCGTCGACGCTCATCTCGAGCACGTCCTCGCCGTCGAGGAGGACCTCGCCGGAGGTGATCTCGTACTTCGGGTGGCCGGCCAGCGAGTAGGCGAGGGTCGACTTGCCGGAGCCGTTCGGGCCCATGATGGCGTGCGTCTCGCCGGAGCTGATGGTGAGGTCGACGCCGTGCAGGATCGGCTTGGCGCCCTCGTCGGTGTTGACCGAGACGTGCAGGTCGCGGATCTCGAGCTTGCTCATGACTTTTTCCTTCAGGCGTTTTCGGTGGTCTTGGGCTTCAGGCTGAGGTAGACGTCGCCGTCGCGGATCTCGATCGGGTAGGTCGGCACCGCGGTCGTGGCGGGCGGGCCGGACGGCTTGCCGGTGCGCAGGTCGAAGGTCGACCCGTGGAGCCAGCATTCGATCGAGCAGTCCTCGATGTCGCCCTCGGAGAGCGCCACGGCGGCGTGGGAGCACTCGTCGTAGAGGGCGAAGGCCTCGCCTCCTTTGCGCACGAGCACGATCGACGTGCCGTGGATGTCGGCCGCGACGGCCTCCCCCTCGGGCAGTTCGTCGAGCGCGCAGACGCGCAGGAAGTCGTTGTCGGTCATCTAGACACCGGCCTCGGCGTCGTCTGCGGCGATGTCGGCCGGGGCGAGGAATTCACCTGCATCGAGGCGCGCGACGACGAGCTCGGTGAGCTCTTCGCGCAGGCCCTCGTCGGGGATCTTCTGGACGATCTCGTTGAAGAAGCCCTTGACGACCAGGCGGCGGGCCTCGGCCTCGGGGATCCCGCGCGACTGGAGGTAGAACAGGTGCTCCTCGTCGAAGCGGCCGGTGGTCGAGGCGTGGCCGGCGCTGATGATCTCGCCGGTCTCGATCTCGAGGTTCGGCACCGAGTCGGCGCGGGCGCCGTCGGAGAGCACGAGGTTCCGGTTGATCTCGTAGGTGTCCGTGCCGGTGGCCGCGTCCTGGATGAGGACGTCGCCGATCCACACGGTGTGCGCGTCCTGGCCCTGGAGGGCGCCGCGGTAGTTCACGTTGGAGCGGCAGTCGGGGACCGAGTGGTCCACGAGCTGGCGCTGCTCCAAGTGCTGGCCGGCGTCGGCGAAGTAGAGGCCGAACGCGTCCACGGAGCCGCCCTGGGCGGCGAAGTCGACCGACAGGTACTGGCGGACCAGGTCGCCGCCGAGCGTGACGGCGATGTGGTCGAGCTTGGCGTCGCGGCCGAGGCGGGCCTTCTGGTGCTCGACGTGGGTGGACTCGCGGTCCCACTCGGCGACGACGACCAGGCGCAGGTGCGCGCCGTCGCCGACGGAGATCTCCACGTTGTCGCCCAGGCGGGCGAGGCCGGTGTGCCGCACGATCAGGGTGACGTCGGCGTGGTGGCCGACCTCGATGAACGTGTGGGCCCAGGTGGCGCCGTCGAGGCCGCCCCCGGTGACGTCGACCCAGACCGGCTCGGTGACCTGCGCTTCGGGCGCGACCGCGACGAGCAGGGCCTTCTCGCTCTTCGCCCACGCGACGGCGCTGGGCCGGTCGAAGGGCTTGAGGATGGAGCCCAGGCGCTCGTCGTCCTTGCCGACGGCTTCGGCGGTGACCCCTGCGGGCAGGCTGCGGATCGCGTACTCGGCGGCCTTGACCGCCAGGGCGGTCTCGGGGCTGTCGAGGCCGGCGAGGCGCTTGACGGGCGTGAAGCGCCAGTCCTCCTCCCGGCCGGTGAGGGCCGGGAAGTCCGCGGGCTCGTACGAGCGCAGCAGCTGCGACTTGGTCTTCGGCGGCGCCTCGGACGGGCCGTGGGTGTGCGGCTTGGCGACTGCCAATTCGATGCTCATGAAATCTCTGGTTCCTAGTCCTAGCCCGGTCGCTTAACCGACCGCGCCTTCCATTTGCAGCTCGATCAGGCGGTTGAGTTCGAGGGCGTACTCCATCGGGAGCTCCTTGGCGATGGGCTCGATGAAGCCGCGCACGATCATGGCGGCGGCCTCGTCCTCGGTGAGGCCGCGGCTCATGAGGTAGAACATCTGGTCCTCGCCGATCTTGGAGACCGTCGCCTCGTGGCCCATGTCGACGTCGTCCTCGCGGATGTCGACGTACGGGTACGTGTCGGAGCGCGAGATCGTGTCGACCAGCAGCGCGTCGCACTTCACGGTGGACTTCGAGTGGTGCGAGCCCTCGTCAACCTTGACCAGGCCGCGGTACGAGGTGCGGCCGCCGCCCCGCGAGATCGACTTGGAGACGATCGTCGAGGAGGTGTGCGGCGCGGCGTGCGTCATCTTCGCGCCGGTGTCCTGGTGCTGGCCGGCGCCGGCCATCGCGACCGAGAGGACCTCGCCCTTGGCGTGCTCGCCGACCATGACCACGGCCGGGTACTTCATGGTGACCTTGGAGCCGAGGTTGCCGTCGACCCATTCCATGGTCGCGCCCTGCTCGGCGATCGCGCGCTTGGTGACCAGGTTGTAGACGTTCGACGACCAGTTCTGGATGGTCGTGTAGCGGACGCGGGCGTCCTTCTTGACGATGATCTCCACGACCGCGGAGTGCAGCGAGTCCGAGGAGTACACCGGGGCGGTGCAGCCCTCGATGTAGTGCACGAACGAGCCCTCGTCGGCGATGATGAGCGTGCGCTCGAACTGGCCCATGTTCTCGGTGTTGATCCGGAAGTAGGCCTGGAGCGGGATGTCGACGTGGACGCCCTTGGGCACGTAGATGAACGAGCCGCCCGACCAGGTCGCGGTGTTGAGCGCGGCGAACTTGTTGTCGCCCACCGGGATCACGGAGCCGAAGTACTCCTTGAAGATCTCCGGGTGCTCGCGCAGGCCCGTGTCGGTGTCCATGAAGATGACGCCCTGCTGCTCCAGGTCCTCGCGGATGGAGTGGTAGAGCACCGTCGACTCGTACTGGGCGGCGACGCCGGAGACGAGCTGCTGGCGCTCGGCCTCGGGGATGCCCAGCTTGTCGTAGGTCTTCTTGATGTCCTCGGGCAGGTCCTCCCAGGACTCGGCCTGCCGCTCGGACGCCTCGACGTAGTACTTGATGTTGTCGAAGTCGATGCCGGACAGGTCGGCGCCCCAGTTGGGCATCGGCTTGCGGCCGAAGAGCTTGAGGCCCTTCATGCGCAGCTCGAGCATCCACTCGGGTTCGTCCTTGCGCGCGGAGATGTCGCGGACGACCTCTTCGGTCAGACCGCGGCGCGCGTTCGCGCCGGCGGCGTCGGAGTCGGCCCAGCCGTACTCGTAACGCTCCAGGGAGGCAAGGGCCTCTTCCTGGCTGAGCGGCTCGGGCTTCTGCGTGTCGGTCATCTCAAGTCTCACCTTTGACCTGTCGGGTTATCGGTCTGCGCGTTCGGGGTCGGGCAGCGGCACCGGGCCGCTTCCACCGCTCGCACCCGCGGCCCGCTGGCCGCGGTTCGTGCCGGGCACGTGGGTGGTGCACACCCCGTCCCCGTTGGCGATCGTCGCCAGGCGCTGGACGTGAACGCCCAGCAGGCGGCTGATCACCCGCGTCTCCGCCTCGCACAGCTGCGGGAACTCCGCGGCCACGCCCGCCACCGGGCAGTGGTGCTGGCAGATCTGACCGCCCGAGGCGATGACCGACGCCGTGGCGGCGTAGCCCTCACCGGACATGGCGGTCGCCAGCGCCTGCGCGCGGGCCATCGAGTCGTCCGAGTCGACCGCGTCCATGGCGGCCCGGCAGCGGGCCTCCAGGCGTGCGACCTGCTCGGCGGCGAAGCCGCCGACGGCGTCCTCGCCCTCGAAGCGGCGGATCCAGCGCAGGGCCTCCATCGCGAGGTCGTCGTAGGTGTGGCCGAAGTTGGTGCGGGCGGCGGTCGTGAGCTGGTAGCTCTTGGCCGGCCTTCCGCGTCCGGAGGTCTTGACCACGCGGGTCTCGACCTGGCCTTCGGCCTCCATCGCGTCCAGATGGCGGCGGGTGGCGGTGGCGGTGATGCCGAGGTCGTGCGCGAGGTCGGCGGCCGTGGCTTGGCCGCGTTCGAGCAGCAGCCGGGTCACTCGGCGGCGGGTGTCCCCGTCCGTCGAGTGGCTGGTCGCCCTCGTCACCATTTCCACAACACAAAGCTTACTTAATTCGGCGCGGCGCGTCGAGACGGCCATCGGTGAGACGGGGCACGCAGGTTTGCCTAACCTCACACTTCCCACGGGTCGTGCCAGCCCACATTCCGGTACCCGGCCGGGGGCCGGGGCGCGGCCCGGGGGCAAAATCCTCGCTGTGAACCTGTTGCATCGGTGGTTTGGCAGCCCGGGCGCGGTGCGCCGGTGGGCGCTCGCGAGCGTCATCGCGAACGTCGGCATCATCGTGACCGGCGGGGCGGTGCGGCTGACCGAGTCGGGCCTGGGCTGCCCCGAGTGGCCCAAGTGCACCGTCGACTCGCTGGTGGCGACCCCTGAGATGGGGATCTACGGGGCGATCGAATTCGGGAACCGGGTGCTGACCTGGGTGCTCGTGGCGATCGCGATCGGCGCGCTCGCGGCGGCGTGGCGGCGGGTCCCGCGGCGGTCGTCGCTGGTGAAGCTGGCGTTCGGCGCGTGCCTGTACGTCCCGGTCCAGGCGGTCCTGGGCGGCATCACCGTGTGGACGGGTCTGAACCCGTGGGTCGTGGGCCTGCACTTCCTGGCCTCGATCCCGCTGGTGGCCCTCTCGGTGGCGCTGTACGTGCGCTCGGGCGAGCCGGACGGCGAAGTGGTGCCGCTGGTCCCCCGCGCGGTGCGGCTCCTCGCACGCGGCCTCGTGGGGGTGGCGTTCGCGGTGATCGTGCTCGGCGTGGTCGTCACCGGCTCCGGCCCGCACGCGGGCGATGCGGAGACGCCCCGGAACGGCCTCGACCCGGCCTTGATGTCCCAGCTCCACGCGGACCTGGTGTGGCTCCTGCTCGGCATGACCGTCGCGCTCATCGCCGCGCTGCACGCGGTGAAGGCCCCCGACGCGGCGAAGCGCACGGCGTACACGCTGCTCGCGGTCGAGCTCCTGCAGGGGGTCATCGGCTACACGCAGTACTACCTGGACCTGCCGGTGGTCCTGGTCGGCCTCCACATGCTCGGCGCCGGCGTCCTCTGGGTCGCGGCGGTCCTGGTCCCCTTCAGCCTCCGCAAGCGCGAACCGAGCGAAGTGGCCGTCCCGCTGCACTACGAGATCCACGGCGACCGCGAAGGCGACCGCATCATCGAACCCGAGCCCGTCGCCTAGCCACGATCGGGTGCCTTGCGCTCGGACGGGTCCGCCCGGCGGCCTCATGCCGTTCACTGTGCGTTCGGGGGTTTCGCGGCCGCTTCGACGACCATGCGGCGCAAGTACTCCTCGAGGCTCATACGCTCCGCCGCGGCACGCCAGCGCAGCACCTGCAATACCGCCTCGGGAACATCGGTGAGTTCGACATCGCCGTTCACACGCCGATCCTAGGCGCAGCGCGCGGCGAGGCGTTCACCTGAAACGGCGTGGCGGTTCGGGTTCGGGAAGTTACCGGGCTGCGGGAGCAACCGGATCGGGGCGAATGGGCGTCTTCGGGGCACACCGAACCGAGGAAAGGTCGAGACTCCTATGGCAGCAATCGAATTCGAGGCCGCGGGCGGCCGGGAAGCGAGCGCGGCGCGTTGGCTGCGCGGGCTCATGGCCCTGGGGGCGGTCACCATCGTGCTCGCCTCCGTCCGCTACGCGATCGCGATGGCCTACGACATGGACGACCCCAACGAGGGGAACCCGTGGGACCTGGAAGCGTGGGAGTGGGCGCTCCTCGCGGCGCCGCTGCTGCTGCCGCTGGTCGTGGCGGTCCTGCTGATCGCCGCGGGCGCGAAGCGGCTCGAAGGGCTGCGCACGGGTGAGGACCGCGCGCGGCGGGCGGTGAACTCACTGGCTTATGCGAGCGCGGCCGGGACGGGCCTGTTCGCGGCTTACGTGTTCTGGTCCTTCGGCTTCGGCGAATCGGGGTTCGGTCCGCGCACCTCCGCACCGGGGGTGTTCTTCGGCAGTCTCGGCGACATGAACCCGGTGGGCTGGATCGGCCTGGTCGGGTTCGTCGGCCTCGTGGCGCTGTTCGCCGGATCGGTCGTCCTCGCGGTGCTCACGCAGCGCTCACGGGACTGAGACCGCATCGGCGCGGCCCCGGGCTTTCGCCCGGGGCCGCGTTCGTGCTTAATGGCGCCCTTGTGGTCTCAGGGTGATGAAGGTGACGGAGTAGGGCGCGAACTCGTAGGTGAACTCGTTGCCAAGGCCCTTCACCGTCTCGGTCTCGGGGTAGACCACCTGATCCTGGCCGAGCATGTTGTCGCAGCCGGGCTCGCAGGCGATGGTGGTGACCTCGCCCTTGGACTTGAGGCGCTGGCCTTCGAGGGCGACGCCGGTGGTGACCGCCTCGCTCTGGGCGTTGACGACCTTGAGGGTGACCTCGCCGGTGTCCTCATTGCGGGTGACGACCTGGTAGAGCGGTTCGATCGCCTCCCTGTCCTCGACGGTGAAGGCCTGCTCGCCGTCCACGTAGCCGGTGATGGTGCGGCCCTCGACCTCGATCTTGAGGTCGTAGGTGCGGCCGGTCTCGATCACCGTGTCGTGGTTGAGGAGCGTGGACTTGGCACCGTTGCTGGACTTCTCGACGGCGCTGGTGGTGTTGTTCCAGCCGCCGAGGTTCCACCAGTAGTAGTCGTCGGAGCCCTCGACGCCGAACATGACGAGGAAGCCCTCGCTGCCGGCGGTCTTGGTGGCCTTGACCTCGTAGGTGTAGTTCGACCAGTCCGCTGAGCCCGCAGTGGTGCGGGCGTCCTCGACGAGCGCGGTCTGGCTGTAGGCGCCGTCGGCGGCGGACCAGGCCCCGGCGGTGTTGCCGCCGACGGTCCAGCCGTCGGCGCCCGTCGCGAAGTCGTCGGCGAAGAGCTCGGTGCCGTCGGCTCCGGTCACCCGCACGTCGTCGTAGGTGGCGGCGGTGTTCCAGGTGGCGAGGCCGATGCCGCCCGCAATGTCGGGCTGCGCGATCGGGGAGGCGTCCAGGGTGGAGGCGAGCACCTCGTCGCCGGCGTTGGTGGCGAAGAGCTTCTGCACCTCGTAGCTGGCGGACTTGACCGTCTGGTGGTTGTCGTACCAGATCATGTCCGGCGCCCAGTCGACGTAGTCGATGTTGGACAGCAGCGGGGCGTAGGAGGCCATGTCGACCACGTCGCCGTTGCGTTCGATGCCCGTCAGGTAGGAGGCCTCGGAGAGGGCGCTCCACCAGGTGTTCGAGCGGGAGGCGTACTCGCCGACGAAGACGTGGGGACCCGTCCGGTCGTAGGTGTCGTACCGCGCGTTGTTGGCGAAGAACCACTCCGGGGAGTTGTAGTAGTGCTCGTCGACGAGGTCGACCTGCTGTTCGCGCATGAACTCCCAGCTGCGGTCGAAGACCGCGCCGGCGTCGTCCACACCGGAGTTGCCGACGATCTCGATGTCCGGGTAGGCCGCGCGGACGGCGTCCTTGAACGCGGGGAAGTTCGCGTAGAACTGGTCCTTGTACTCCTCGTTGCCCAGGCCGATCTTGGTGAGGCCGAAGGGCTCCGGGTGGCCCATCTCGGCGCGGAGCGAGCCCCACTCGGAGTCGGCCGGGCCGTTGGCGAACTCGATCAGGTCGAGCGTGTCCTGGACCCAGGTCTGGAGCTCGGCGGGGTCGGTGATCTCGGCGGAGTCGCCGCAGCCGGTCACGCCGACCGGGACGACCGGCAGCGGCTGCGCGCCGATGTCCTCGGCGAACTGGAAGTACTCGTAATAGCCGAGGCCGTAGGTCTGGTTGTAGCCCCAGAAGTTCTGGTTGGTCAGGCGCTCCTCGACTGGACCGACGGTGTCCTTCCAGTTGTAGGCGCGCTCGCGGCCCTCGCGGTCGAAGTTCCCGGTGTTGACGATGCAGCCGCCGGGGAAGCGCAGGAAGCTCGGGTCGAGGTCCGCGATGAGCTCGGCGAGGTCCGCACGCAGGCCGTTGTCGCGGCCTTTGAAGGTGTCGCGGGGGAAGAGGGAGACCATGTCGAGGTCGACCGCGGCGTCGGTGGTGACCGCGAGCCGGCCGTTGACGGTGGAGGCGCCGGCGTTGAGCACGGTCGAGAGCTCGGTCCAGGTCCCGGCGCCGGTGTTGACGGTGGCCGTGCCGCTGACCGGGGTGCCGTCGGCGTCCACGAGCTGCACGGTGATGTTGGCGTTGTGCTCGGCGCGCGCCCAGACGCTGAAGTCGTAGGGCTCGCCGGCCTCGATCGCCATGCCGGAGTTGTAGCCGGCGTTGCGGATCGTGGCGCCCGCTTCGGCGGCGAGGTAGTGGACGTTGTTCTCGTGCAGGCCGCCGGAGTCGGCCACGGCCGCCTCGCCTTCCAGGGTCCACGAGGTCAGGGGGTGGTAGGAGCCCTCGTCGGCGGGGCTGAACTCGAAGGAGCGGTTCTGGACGAGCTCGGCGTAGAGGCCGCCGTCGGCGGCGTGGTTGATGTCCTCGTAAAAGAGGCCGTAGAGCTCGTCGGAGATCGCGGTGGCATCGTCGAGGTCGACGCGGATGCTCGCGTCGGCCTCCTGCGCCGACGCGTTCGAGGCGGTGAGGGTGGCGAGCACGACGGCCGTCGCTGCGACGGCGGTCGTCGTTCTCGTTCTGGTCGGAGGCTTCATCGTCTTCCGTCCTGATGTGAGGGAGGGTCGAAACATTTCGATGTATTGTGAATGTTAACGGTCACTCGTGTCAAGGACTTCGCGTCGCCGCGGGCGTCGCATCCCGGAGCGGCTTGGACGCCATAGAATCCCGGCGTGACTCAAGCGCTCACGCGGCACGACCGCGTCCTCGGATGCCTCATCGGCGGGGCGGTCGGCGACGCCCTCGGCTACCAGGTCGAGTTCGACCACTGGGACACCATCAGGGAGGACTTCGGGCCCGGAGGGGTCACGGAACTCCGCAGCAACCACATCTCCGACGACACCCAGATGACCCTGTTCACCGTGGAAGGGCTCCTGGAGGCCGCGCCCGGGGAGGCGTTCGCGTCGGTCCGCAGCGCCTACATGCGCTGGTACGCCACGCAGCAGGAGTACCTGCCGCCGGGCGGCTCGCGGGGGCTGGCCGCCGAGCCGTGGCTGTACGAGCGCCGCGCCCCCGGCAACGCCTGCCTCTCCGGCCTGCGGGCCGGCGGCGGCCCCGGCGTGAACATGGACTCGAAGGGCTGCGGCACCGTCATGCGCTCGGCCCCGTTCGGCCTCCGCTTCGACCCCGACGAGGCCTACGCGGTCGCCGAGCAGTGCTCGGCCCTCACCCACGGCCACCCGACCGCCGGGGCCTCCGCGGGCGCGTTCGCGATGATCGTGGCGCACTTGATGAACGGCGAGACGCCGCAGCGCGCGGTCTCCGCGGCGATGCTGCACCTGCGGCACGGCCTCCACCGCTCCGAGACCGCCGATGCGCTCCAGCACGCCTACCGGCTGGCCGGAAGCGTCCCGCCGGGCCCCAACACCTGCGCGTCCCTGGGCGAGGGGTGGGTCGCCGAAGAGGCGCTCGCGATCGCCGTCTACTGCTTCCTCGGGACCGACGACGTGCGCAAGGGCCTCACCGCCTCGGTGAGCCACAGCGGCGACTCCGACTCGACCGGCGCGATCCTCGGCAACCTCTACGGCGCCGCGTACGGCCATGCCGCGCTGCCGGGAGAATGGTCCTCCCAAGTGGAGGGACGGGTGGTGATGACGACGCTGGCGGAGCGGCTCGCCGCCGATCCGCAACCGGCGTAGGCGGGCGCTCTGGACCCGATCGAATTGCGGGAACGGGACCGGCCGACTCGAATGCGAACAATAATCGTAATTGAGGAGGTGATGACCATGGGCCAGGCAAGAGAGGTCCTGGACAAGCTCACCGATACCGCGGTAGACCGGCACGATGTCGACGCGGCGGCCGCGCTCTACACCGACGACGCCGTCTTGATGACGCCCGATGCGGGGACGGTGCGAGGTCGCGACAAGATCGCCGAGTACTGGCACCAGTTCATCGACGCGTTCCCGGACGGCCACTACGAGACGGTCGCGAAGCTCGAATCGGACGGCAGAGCCGTCGACGAGGGCTACTTCATCGGCACGAACACCGAGGCGATGACGACGCCGTCGGGCGAGCGGATCGAGGCGACCGGCAAGCAGGTCAAGCTCCGCAGCTGCGACATCGCGGCCGTCGAGGACGGCAGGATCACCGAGCACCACGTCTACTTCGACGAATCGGATTTCATGCGGCAGATGGGCCTGAGCGGCTGATCGCCGGCTAGAGCACGCGAAACGACCCGGCCAGGACGAAGCGTCCCGGCCGGGTCGTGCCATGCGTGCTAGGCGGCGGCCCGCACCGCCGCGGCGACCGCCGGGGCGACCCGCGGGTCGAGCGCGGACGGCACGATGCGGTCGGCGGCGAGGTCCTCGGCCGCGATGTCGGCGATCGCCCGCGCCGCGGCGAGCTTCATCGCCTCGGTGATCTGCGGCGCGCCGGCGTCGAACGCGCCGCGGAAGATCCCGGGGAACGCCAGGACGTTGTTGATCTGGTTCGGGTAGTCGCTGCGGCCGGTCGCGATGATCGCCGCGTGCTTCGCCGCGATCTCGGGAGAGACCTCCGGCGTCGGGTTGGCGAGGGCGAACACGATCGCGCCGTCCGCCATGCCTTCGAGCGCCGATTCCGGGACGGTGCCGCCGGAGACGCCCACGAGCACGTCGGCCCCCTTGAGCGCTTCAGCGACGCCGCCGCTGCGGCCGTTGCGGTTCGTGGCCGACGCGAGCCGCTCCTTGACCGGATTGAGGCGGTCGCGGCCCTCGTGGATGATCCCGGTCGAGTCGCAGACGATGAGGTCGCCGACGCCGGCCTCGTTCAGGATCTTGGTGATCGCCACACCGGCGGCGCCCGCGCCGACGACCGCGACCGTGAGGTCCTCGGCGCGGCGGTCCTGGACCCGCAGCGCGTTGGTGAGCGCGGCGAGGACGACCACGGCGGTGCCGTGCTGGTCGTCGTGGAAGACCGGGATGTCGAGCAGCGCCTTGAGGCGGTCCTCGATATCGAAGCAGCGCGGGGCCGAGATGTCCTCGAGGTTGATGCCGCCGAAGGACGGCGCGATGGCCGCGACGGCGGCCACGATTTCGTCGGGGTCCTTGGTGCTCAAGCAGATCGGGACGGCGTCGACGTCCGCGAACTGGCGGAACAGGGCGGCCTTGCCCTCCATCACGGGCAGCGAGGCGGCGGGGCCGATGTCGCCGAGGCCGAGCACGGCGGTGCCGTCGGTGACGACGGCGACCACGTTCGAGCGCCAGGTGTGGGTCCGCGCCAGGGACTCGTCGGCGGCGATGGCCTCGCAGACGCGGGCCACGCCGGGCGTGTAGGCGATCGAGAGGTCCTCGCGGCTGGCGAGGGGGACGGTGGTGGAGGTGCGCAGTTTGCCGCCCTCGTGGGCGACGAAGATCGGATCTTGCAGGTCGATCATTGGTCAAGCCTCATTGCTTCGATGATGATCGCCGACTCTGCGTACGCCGAACGGATGGATCCGGCTGAGATTTGAGTGGCTGCAGTTGCGAATTGGGGATTACCCAAGGCCGTCAGTGTAGCTCAGCGGTGACCAGCATTCGGACAGCAGCGGCGGTCCATGCGGCGCATTTCGCGGTGTCGTCCTCCGCGGCCAACGCTTTGGACAGGTGCACGAAATCGCTTGCGGCCCTTTGGAGTCCGACCCGTTTGAGGTCACCGGCGGCGGCCTCGACGCGGCGGCGGGACGGTTCGCGGGCGCCGCGCAGGCCCTGGTGCGCGAGGTCGGCGCACACGGTGAGCGCGTCGTCGACGGCGGCGGCGACCGGGTCGGTCGCGGCCGTCGCGCCGGCGGCGGCCAGCTCGGCGGTGTCGTCGCCGGGCGCGAAGTCGGGGACCACGGGGCCGTCCTCGGTGAGGAGCGCGGTGGGCTCGACGATGAGCACGCCGCGGTGGCGGTGGACGTGCCCGGCCACGGAGGTGACGCCTTTGAGCAGGGCCTTCTCGGCGGCTTCGAGCGCGCCGGGCGCGGCGCCGCTGTGGGCGACTCGCAGGATCGCCGAGCCGCCCTTCGGGGCGGCGATGCGGGCTTCGAGGCATTGCGAGGCGGGGTCGTAGCCGAGGAGCTCGGCTTCCTCCACGGCGATCACGCGCAGGGACTCGGCGGCCACGCGCGGGCGCACCAGCACCGGCGGACGGGCCGCGAGGGTTTCGGCGAGCGCGTCGAGGTCGGTGGCGCGCAGCGAGTCCGGGAGGTCGTTCCAGGCCAGGCCGAGCGGTAGGACCTGGGTCTTCGCGAGGCGGCCGGTGCCGAGCTTGAGCGCGCGGGCGGCCGTGCGGGAGGCGGCCTCGGTGACCGTGTTGCCCCCGGCCAGCGCGCCGATCTTGCATCCGGCGAGGCGCTTCGCGGCGATCTCGGCGCCGGTGAGGGTGCCGTCCTGCGGGACGGGCCAGTCGCGCTGGACCGCGAGGACCATGCCGGTCTCGGGCTGGGCCAGGTAGATCTCGAGGGTGCGGGTGTCGCCCGCGGCGGCGACGCGGGCGCCGAGGCCGGTGAGGCGTACCAGCGTGAGCGGGGTGGCGGCGGCCTCCTCGCTGCCGAGGACCTGGGCGGTCGGGGTGCCGCCCGCGTGGCGGGCGGCGCGGGCGCGGGCGGGGAGTTCGGCGAGGAGGGCGGCGAAGCGCAGGGGGTCGTAGGCGGCGGAGCGGTCTTCGTAGCGTTCGAGCTGCTCGATGAGGTCGTCGACGGCGCCGGCGGGCCAGTGGGCGCGGCGGCGGGTGAGGGTCTTGGATTCGCGTTGGAGGGCGGCGCGCAGGACGCCGTCGGCGCCGACCGCGCCGTCGAGGAGGACCCGTTCGGCGAGGGCGAGGGTGTCGTCGAGGCCGTCGGTGGCGGTGCCGCCGCCGACGCTGACGGTGGTCGGGGGTTCGGGTGCGTCGCTGTCGGTTGATGCGCTGTCGGCGGAGGCGCTGTCTGGCGCGGCACTGTCTAGGGCGGCACTGTTGAGGGCGGCACTGTCGAGGGCGGCGCGGAAGGCCCAGACGGCGAGGACGATCGCGGTGTCGCGGGCGGGGCCGGTGGCGTCGGTGTGGACGTAGCCGAGGCCGGGGACGAGGAACGTGACGGTGGCCGCGGGGAGTTCGGCGGCGGCGGGGCGGTCGGGTCCGGGCCAGGTGAGGCGGGCGGTGTAGCCGGCGCGGCGGGTCTGCTCGGCGGCTTTGAGGGCGTAGTGGCCGAGGACTTCGCGGAGCGCCTCGTCGGTGATGGCGGCCGGGTTCGCGATCGGCTCGGGGGCCGGGTCGGGGGCGGCGTCCGCTTCAGCTTCGACCGGTTCGGTTGCGGATGCGGCCTGTACACGCTGGTAGGCCAGGACGGCGCCGACGCGGTGGCGGCATTTGCCGGTGGCGCCGCAGGTGCAGGTGGCGGCTTCGAGGCCGCCGGCGGCCGGGAGGGCGGTTTCGGCGCCGTCGGGGAAGACGGCGGTGAGGGTGCCGTCGTCGGCGAGCGCGACTTCGGGGACGGCCCCGGCGTCGAGGTCCTTGGCGGCGCGTTTGACGAGGCCCCGGTTGGCCAGGGCCGCCAGGGCGTCCGTGGTGAGGGCGAGGAGGTCGTGCCTGGGTTCCGCGGTCACGTGCCGAGCCTTTCCGCAACGAATTCGACCAGGTGGGAGGGGGTCATGGCGCCCACATGGGCGCCGACGCCGGAGAGGCGGGCGGCCATCTGGTGGTCGTAGATCGGGTTCGCGTCCTCGTCGAGGGCGGCGAGGCCGAGCACCTGGGTGCCCTGCTCGCACAGCTGCTTGACGAGGTGCACGAGCCGGGCTTCGCTGCCGCCCTCGTAGAAGTCGCTGATGAGGGCCACGATGGAGCGGCGCGGGTTGTCGATGAGCCCGGCGCCGTACTCGACGGCGCGGGCGATGTCGGTGCCGCCGCCGAGCTGCACCTTCATGAGCAGTTCCACCGGGTCGTCCACATCGGAGGTCATGTCGACCACCGAGGTGTCGAACGCGATGAGGTGGGTCTTCAGGCCCGGGAGGGCGTGCAGGCAGGCGGCGGTGACGGCCGAGTGGATCACCGAGCCGGTCATGGACCCCGACTGGTCGACCAGGAGCACGAGCTGCCACTGCTCGAGCCGTTTCGAGGTGCGCGAATGGAACTGCGGGCGCTCGATGGCGACGCGGCGCTCCTCGGGCTGGTAGTGCTTGAGGTTGGCGCGCAGCGTGCGCTTGAGGTCGAAGTCGCGGGCGCGCCGGTGCCAGCTGGGCTTGCGGGTGCGGCTGCCGGTGAAGACGGTGCGCACCTGCACCGAGAGCTTCTCGACGAGGCGCTGCACGACCTCCTCGACGATGCGGCGGGCCGCGGCGAGCACCTGCGGGTTCATGAGGTGCTTGGTGCGCAGGACGGCTTTGAGGAGCGACGGGCTGGGCTCGATGCGCTCCAGCACGTCCGGGTTGGTGAGGACGTCGTTGATCTTGTAGCGTTCGATCGCGTCGCGTTCGAGCCGCTCGATGGTCTCCTTCGGGAAGAGCCGGTGGATGCCGTCGAGCCAGTCCACAGTGGTGAGCTGCGAGGGCGAGTCGTCCGCGCCGCGCTGGCCGTCGCTGCGGGCGCCGCCGCGGCGCACGCCGCGCTTGCCGAGGTCGTCGTCGCGGCTGTAGAGCCAGTCGAGGGCGGCGTCGCGCTGGGCGTTCTCGGCGCTGAGGCCGCCGGTGCAGCTCTCGGCGGCGGGCCCGAGGATGAGCCGCCACCGTTCGAGGTCGGCACCGCTCGGCTGGGCACCTTGCTGCTGGGCGCTGCTGTGCTGGTCCCCCATCAGGACTCTCCTCCGAATACGAGGTCTTCGCGGGCGAGGGCGGTCTCGACGCGGGCTTCGAGGGCCATGGCGGACGCCATGACCACCGGGTTCACCGCGAGCTTCCTGGTGAGGTCGCGGGCGTCGCCGCCGCCTCGGGCGGCGACGAGGCGTTCGGCGATGAGGCCCCGCTCGCGGGGCGGGAACATCGCGAAGGCCTGGCGCAGTGCGGGCAGCGCGATGAGGAACTCGTCCTCGTTGAGGTCCGCCACGAGTTCGTCCACTGCGGACACCACGCCCTGCTCCTCTGCGAGGACCTCTTCGCGGGCGACGGCGAAGAGCCCGGCGAGCCAGTCGCCGAGTCGGACCGGGTCGGCCACGCCCTCGGCGGCTTCGGCCGCGTTCGCGGGCGCGCCGAGCGCCCAGGCGAGGCCGAGGGCCGCGCCGCGCAGGTCGGGCGGGGCGAGGCCGTCGGTCGCGATGCGCTGGGCGGCAGCGGCGACGGACCTCGCCGGCGGTGTGAGCCCTGGCGCGTGGCGCACGGCGTCGCGCAAGGCGCGCATCGCGCTGAGGCGGCCGAGGTCGGCCGGGCCGGGCCCGGCGTGGAGGCCTTCGGCGAGCCACAGGATGCGGTGCGCGCACGCGGTGACGACGGCGGCGTACAGGTCGCTGCCGGCCGTGCCGAAGAGGTGGTCGTGGCGCCACAGCGCGAGCACGGTCGCCAGCGCGGGGCCGACCTCGCCGAGGTCGCCGCTGTCGTCCACGGCCGCTTCGACGGACGCGCCGAGCCGGTCGGTCAGGTGCGCCCGGCCGCACAGGGCGGCGTCGAAGAGCAGGGCGGCCAGGGCGTCGAGCGCCCCTTCGGCGTCGGCGCGCTGCTCGAGCACGGTCTGGGCGGCGTCGCCGAGCGTCGCGCCGAGCGCGCCGGACTCGATGAGCACCGGCAGGCGGTCGGCGCTCGGCCTGAGCGACCAGTGCTCCTCGGCCGTGACGTCCGCGCCGGCCGTGGGGCCGCTGTCGCGGCGGACCCCCGGGAGGCGCAGCAGCCGCATGCAGTGCAGGGCGCGGCTGCGCTCGAGGTCCTTCGGTTTGGCCAGGTCGAGGCGGAGTGCGCCTTCGCCGTCGAGGCCCAGGCGGGCCATCTCGGCTTCGGCGTCGTCCACGAGCGGCGGCCGGGGCGTGTCCGGGTGGAGGCGGCCCACGCGCTCGCCGGTGAGGGCCGCGGTCATCTCGACGACCACGGGATGCGTTCCGGCCGTGAGGGAGCCGCGGCGCGTCCACGGCAGGGGCTGCTCGAGGTCGTCGCTGATGAGGGCGCTGGCGAGGCCGTCGAGGAGGTCGGTGCGGCCGGGCCGCCCGTGGCCGCGCAGGCGCGCCAGGCCCTCGGTGAGGCTCCGCGCGCCGATGAGGTCCGAAGTGGAGACGTGGAGGCCGCGTTCGCGCAGGCGGAGGGTGATCCGCTGCACGAGCGTGGCCGCGGCCTCCTCGGGCCCGGCCTCCCAGAGGCGCTGGTAGTACTCGGGCGAGGGCATCCCGGACTGGTACCCGGCGAACGCGTCGAGGCGTTTGAACGAGTAGGGCACGAGGTAGCCGCCGGTCTCGGTGTTTTCGGGCGGCTCGGGGAGGGCCGGGGGCGCGGCGTCGCCCGACTCGGCGAGGCGGCGCAGCGCGGGGGCGTGGAAGCCGCCGCAGACCACGAGCACCGGTCCGTCGGTCTCGGCGAGGGTGGACCGGATCCATTGGGCCATATACGCTTCGCGCGCGTTGTCGTGACCGTCCGCGTCGGCCTCGCCGCGCACGAGGTCGAAGTAGTGGTCGAGCCGCTCGGCCAGTCCTTCGGTCTCGGCGACCTCGACGAGGTGGTCCCACAGGGCGTCCACATTGTCCACCGCGAACTCGCGGCAGAGCAGGTCGGTCGCGTCGGTGTACCGGCGCTCGGCGTCCGAGTAGCGGTTCTCGACGCCGTCGAAGGCCCGGTGCCAGGCGGGGAGGTCGATGAACCGCACCTCGGCGCCCGAGCGGCGGCCCTCGGTGAGGGCGACCCACTCGGGCGAGTAGTCGCACATCGGCGCCCACGTGCGCCGCACCGACAGGTCGGTGCTCGCGTACGAGTAGATCGCCACGGGCAGTTCGTGCTCCAGGGCGAGCTCGCCGAGGCGATGGTTGAAGTCCGCCGGGCCCTCGATGAGCACGGCGGCGGGCCGCAGCTCCGCGATGCGCGCGGCGACGAGGCGGGCGCAGGCGGGCGAGTGGTGCCGCACGCCCTGGACGTGGAGGCGCTCGATCATCCCGGCAGCAGGTTCCGCGCCTGGTAGAGCGACTCCCAGTGCGGGCCTTTGCGTTTGGGGGCCTTCTGCTCGAGGTAGCGGCGCAGGCGCGCGAGGTCCTCGGCGTTGTCCTTCGCCGCGGCCCCGGCCATGCAGTCCACGATGTCCCCGGCGACGGCGGTGCCGCCGCGCAGGTACCAGGCCTTGATGCCCACGGCGTGCGCGACCGAGACGGCCTCGGCGGTGGACATGACCGCCTGCGGGCGGCCCGAGTTCGCGTCCCCGGTGCGCAGGTCGCGGAAGACCCGCACGAGCACTTCGAGCACGTCTCGCGACGGCGGCGCGGGCACGCCCGAGCGCGCCAGGGCCGCCGAGGACTCGGCCTCGACCAGGTCGAGCTCGGTCTTGAAGTCGGCGATCGGGAAGACCGTCTCGAAGTTGAAGCGGCGCTTGAGGGCCGCGCTCATCTCGTTCACGCCGCGGTCGCGGGTGTTGGCGGTCGCGATGATGTTGAAGCCCTCGCGGGCGAAGACCATCGAGTCGCCTTCGAGCTCGGGGATGGCGAGCACGCGGTCGGACAGGGGCGAGAGCAGCGAGTCCTGCACCTCGAGCGGGCAGCGGGTGATCTCCTCGAAGCGCACGACCCGGCCCTCGGCCATGCCCCGCAGCAGCGGCGCGGGCACGAGGGCGCGCTCGGTGGGGCCCTCCGAGACGAGCAGCGAGTAGTTCCAGGAGTAGGCGATCTGGTCCTCCGTGGTGGAGGCGCCGCCCTGGATCGTGAGGGTCGAGTCGCCGGAGACGGCGGCCGCGATGAGCTCGGACAGCAGCGACTTCGCCGTGCCGGGCTCGCCGACGAGCATGAGGCCGCGGTTGGTGGCGAGCGTGACGAGCGCGCGGTCGATGAGCGAGGGGTCGCCCACGAACTTGCGGCTGATGCCGCGCGACTCGTCGCCCACGATGAACGTGCGGGCGGCCTGGAGGCTCAGGGCCCACCCGGGCGGGCGGGGTGACTCGTCCTCGGCGGCGAGCTTCGCGAGCTCGGTCGCATAGCGTTGCTCGGCGGGCGGGCGCTGGACTTTCGGCGCGGCGGCGGTGCTCACAAGATCGTTGGTCATGGCGGCTTTCTGCTCAGTGGTGGAGGCCGGTGGCGCGGCCGAGGCCGGCGAGGATCTCGGCGACGAGGACGGGGTCGAGGGCGTCGCCGCGCAGCGTGGGGACGCCGCGGCGGCGGTTCCTGGTGGGTGCGAACCAGACCCAGAGGACGCGGTGGCGGCCTTCGGGGTCGGGTTCACGGTAGTCGGGGCTCGGATCGATCTCGGCGAGGAGGTGCGCGTTCTGGACGACCTCGCGGCTGGCGTCGTTCAGGGCCTCGAGCGGGAGTTCGCGGTCGAAGAGGTAGGTCCGGCCGCCGTCCCATTCGGACTCGGAGTCGCCGGTCCAGTGCAGCCGCTTCCAATCGAGCACCTCGCTCAGCGCGCCGAAGGTCGCGGTCGCACCCGAGAAGCGTTCGAGGATGCCGGTGTGCGCCTCCTCGGGGGTGAGCGTCAGCGCCGGGCGGGCGAGCTGGTCGAACGGCTGCAGGATCTCGTAGTCGGCGAAGACCTCGGTCCACTGCGGCACGTCGTCGCCGAGCAGCACGGGGTGCGCGAGGCGGACGCGGGCGCCGTCGAGGAGGTCGAGCGGCTTGTCGTCCACGTCCGCGAAGCTGCCGTCCTCGGCGAGGCGGAACGCGCGGGTCCCCGTGGCGGTCTCACCGATCCAGAGGAGGCCGCGGGCGAGCGCGGCGAGGACGGGGTGGGCGGTGAGGTGCGCGAACTCGTCGGGCTGCCAGATGCGGCTGGTCAGCATCGCGTCCTTGAGGCGCCCGCTCTGGAACTCGCGTTCGGCGGCGAGGTCCTTGGTGAGCGTGCGGAAGCGGGCGAGGGACGCCGCGGCGGTCTCGGCGTCGTCGCGGACGCCGGGGCGCGGCGGGCGGGCGCGGATCCTGCCGTCGGCGTCGGCGACGCGGAGGTTGAGCCGGTCGTCCGCCTTGACATGGAAGACGCGCGGTCCGAAGTCGAGCGTGAGCCCGGCCGGGTCGTCGAGGCCCAGCGTGGGGGCGACGCCGTCGGCGAACGGTTCCACGTCGAATCCGGCGCGGTCCGCCAAGGCGGCGGCGTGCGCTGCCGCGAGCTTCCGGACCGAGGCGTGGAGCTTGCCGCGCGAGAGGCGGTACAGCGCAGGGAAAGCCGTGTCGGCCGGGAAGGCCGCGAGGGTCTCGAGCCCGAGTCCGGTCTGCGCGAGGTTCCGCGCCCCTGACTTCTTGACCTGGGCCTCGAGCAGTACGGCGGCCTCGGGACCGCCGAAGCGCGCGAGCTGGCCGACGGTCCAGTCCGTGAACCGGTACCGCTGCGCCATGGCGAGTGAGAAGCGCGTGAGCGACGCGGCGTCGCAGGCTTCGGCGACGGCGTCGACCGCGGGGTACGGGGTGCGCGGGGACCACTGCGAGAGGACCGCGATGAGGTGCGAGACGGCGCTGGCCGGCAGGACCGCCGCCCGGTCGGCGGTGAGGACGCGCGGGAGCAGGTCCTGGGCGTAAATCGAGCCGGCGGTCGGGTTGTTCAGCAGCGGCCGGTCGGGGTAGTCCGCGAGCACGGCGGTGACGCCTTCGACCGCTTCGGGGCCGTGGGACTCGGCGCGGCGGATGACGGCCTCGGGGCCGTACCGCCAGGCGAGGAGCCGGAGCGCGCCGCGGGCGGTGGTGCGCTGGTAGCCCTTGGCGCCGAAGGCTTCCGGCACGAGGAGCGGCACCGCGTGGAGGCCGTGGCGGTCGAACCAGTCGAGGCCGGGGCCGCGCCCGGCGTCGAGGCGGAGGCACCAGTGCGCGGCGGCCGCGGCGGCCGGAGTGCTGCGGATCGCGAGGAGGGCGCGGCCGAGCCCTGGGGAGTTCTTGATGCTCGCGACGGCCTCGTCCGCGAAGCGCGGCCCGCCGCGGGCGAGTTGGGAGAGGAGGCCGTGCTCGAATCTCCATTCGGGACGGTAGCTCAAGAGGCGGTCCCCCACCGAGTCGTCCCAGTAGGTCTCGGGGTCCCATTCGACGGCGTCCGGTTCGAGGGCCATGGCGCGCTCGAACTCGCCGGGGCGGCCGACGAGCTGCGGCGCGGGGACCTTGAGGCCGGGGATCTCGCGGGGCGGCCGGCTCCTGCGCGGTTCGGCCCAGGGCGGGCTGACGAGCACCTTCGGCAGGTCCGCAAGCGCCGCGACCGGGAGGCCGGACGGCGCCGACTCGTCGGCAGCGTCGGATCGCTTGTCTTGGGGCGCAAGGAGATCGGTCATGACCGGCTTTCGGGAGGCGGTGGTGTCATGGAGAGCATAGGAGGACGGTGCGACACGGCTGCGGCCCACCGCGTTCGAACAAAGGCCGGGCCGGCGGATCCGGTTGGGGCGGAACCCGAGTCCATTCGTTCGGTCGCCTTGCCGGTGGACGGCTCGCAATCCTCACCGGAACCGCGAAGGGGCCTCTGCACGCCCGTCGGGTGTGCAGAGGCCCCGGCCTTTCGGTTGCACTGGAGAGGCACTGACGCGATGGCCCGGAGACGCGCGGGTCAGGCGAGGCCGGTGGCCTTCGACAGCGCCGCGAGCACCTCGGAGGCGACCACGGGGTCGACCGGCCCGAAGCCGGCCTTCGGCGCGGGCACGTCCCAGCCGCGCACGTCGCGGTCGGCGAGGACGACGGCCCGGAGGGTCTGGTCGGGGCAGTGCTCGATCGAGCCGACCCAGATGCCCGGGTCGAGGCTGAGCACGAGGTAGCCCGCGCCGTGCACCTCGCAGGACATGCCCGGTTCGATCCCGGCGTCCTGCGGCGCGGCCCGCTCCCAGCCCTTACTCGTGAGGCCGAGCAGCTTGCCGACCGGGACGGTGACCCCCTCGAACCGCGTCAGGCGGCCCGTCTGCAGCTCCTCATCAGTGAAGGCCATCACCGGGCGCTCCAGCTGCGGGAAGGGCTGCAGGATCTCGTAGTCGGCGAGGATCTCGCCCCAGGCGTCGACCTCGCCGCCGATGAGCGCGGGGTGCGCGAGGCGGATCGCGGCGTCCGCGGGGAGCGTGAACGCCTCCTCTTCGACGTCGGTGCAGCCCTTGTCCTCCGCGAGGCGGAACGAGGTCCGCGGCCCGTCTGACTCGGCCGTCCACACCAGGCGGCGGGCGAGGTGCCACACGAGCGGGTGCTGCACGAAGTGCTCGTCGAACTCGGCGGGCGTCCACGTCCGGCCCTGCACCATGGCCCGCTCGAGCCGCTTCACCTGGTCGGCCGCGACCGTGCGGAGGTCCTTGCGCAGTCCGGCGAACCGCTGGTACGCGGCGGTGGCGAGGAGCTCGTCGTCCTTGGCGCCCGGCTTGGGCAGGCTCTTGCGCGGCTTCCCGTCGCCGTCGCGCACGAACGGCTTGAGCGCCTCGTCGAAGCCCACGGTGAACTGCCGGGGCCCGTAGTCGAGGAGGAGCGCGGCCTCGTCGCGCAGCCCGAAGTCGGGCACGAGGCGGTCGGCGAGCTGGTCGGCGGTGAGGCCGAGGTTCGCGGCGATGGCGTCGATCTGCTCGCCCGCTTCGGCTTTGATCGCGGCGAACTTGGCTTTCTCAGCGATCTGGTTGATCGCGCGCAGCGCGGCCTCGGTGCCGATCGCGCCGAGCACCTTGAGGCCCTTGACGGCCCGCTGGTGCTGGCTCTCCCCCGGCCACTTGGCGACGAGCGGGGCGAGGAGGCGCACGGCCTCGTCGTCCGCGAAGTGCGCGAGCTGCGTCAGGGCCCAGCCGTCCTCGGAGGGCGCTCCGGCGGTGAGCCACCGCTCGAAGAGCGCCACCGAGAAGCGCGCCAGTGAGAGCCGGTCGCAGGCCTCGGCGACGACCGCGACGCCCGGGTAGTCGTACTCGGGCGTGCCGATGGCGAGCACGGTGAGGAGGTTGCGGACGGCGGCGTCCGGGAGCGCGTGCTCGCGCCCGGCGAGGAGCACCTGCGGCAGCGCCGCCGGGGACGCCCACGCGCCGGTCTTGGGGACCTGGATGCCGATCGGCATGAGCGGGTCGATGTCCACGAGGCCGCCGATCGCGGCGGCGGCCTCGTCGCCGTACTGGACGGCGGCTTCGCGCACGACGTCCGCGCCGTGGGTCGCGGCGAGGTAGCGCAGTGCGGCCTCGGCGGCGGCGCGGGGCTTCTTGGTCTTGCCGAGGGCGTCCGGGACGAGCAGTGCCGCGGCGTCCGCGCCGTGCCGCTCGAACCACTCGACCGCGAAGGAGCGCATGCTCTTCAGGCGCACGAGGGCGTCGGCGGCGTACCGGGCGACGGTGAGGTTCGCGATCGGCAGCAGCAGGAGGCGCCGGAACTCGAAGTCGTACGAGGTGGCGGTGAAGAGGTGCTGCGTCGCTTCGGCTCCGAGGTTCACCAGGATGCGCTGGAGGATCTCGACGGTGAAGAAGGTGTTGGCGGCCTTCCAGCGCGGCAGGAGTTCGGCGGCGACCTCCGGGTGCGCGAGGGCGAGCATGGCGGCCTGGCCCTGGCCGTCCTTGGTGTCGAACTCCCGGGTCGCGTACTCCCAGCGGGTGCGGCTCCAGTCGGCGGTGTCGCCGAAGCCGGCGAACAGGTAGTGCTCCGTGGACTCCCAGGCTTCGCGTTCGCCTGCGGCCCAGTGCATCCGGTTGATCGGCGCCGGTTCCAGGCCCTTGAGGACGACCGGTCCGCGCTCGGCGGCGCCGGTGGTCCAGGGCGGTGCGGCGAGCAGTGCGGGCACTGCGTCGGCGGGTGCCTCGGGGACGCGCCGCCGTTCGGCGGTGAGGGGCTCGACGACCGCCCGGGTCGCCTCGTCCGCGAGCGGGAGCGCGGTGTCGAGCAGGACCGGGGCGGCGTGGAGGAGGGTCACGAGCTGCTTGCGTTCGCCCGCGTCAGCGGCCGGGAGGCGGCCGGCGATGAGCCGCAGTGCGCGCCTGGGGAAGTTCGCGGCGGCCTCCATGGCGAAGGCCATGGCGTCGGCCTGTTCGATCCGGTCGAGGAGCAGCGTCATGGCCTGGTCGCCGGGGAGGGCCGCGAGGGCCCGGTAGAGGACCTTCCGGTCGTTCGCGTCGGTGTAGCCGCGGAGGCGACCTTCGACGACGGGCAGTGCGGCCGCCCCGAGCCGGTGGACGAGGTCGGCCAACTCGACGGCCGACAGCCAGTAGTAGGACGACGCGTCGAAACCGACGGTGTCCAGCTGGTCCGCGGTGGCGACCAGCGCGAGGAACACCGCCTTGTAGCCCGCCTTCGGCACGATCGCCCGGTGCTCCTCGCAGACCTCGTTCAGCCAGGCCTCCTCGTCGGGGACGAGGACGCTCACCGCGAGGCGCATTTCAGGGCTGGTGCGGCGTTCGGCGAGCGCGGCCACGACCTCCTCGTATTCGGCGGCGGTGGCGATGAGCGCCCGGATCTGGCGGATCTCCTTGTTGTCGTGGAGGTGCGACCAGGCGTAGTTGTCGATCTGACGCTGCTCGAGCCCGATCTTGCCGCTGTTCCACTGGTGGTCGAAGGTGCAGGCCTCGGCGAGCGCGGCCGCGGCGAACGGGAGCCCGTGGTCGGCCGCCAGCAGGTCGAACATCGGGCGGTAGCAGGCGACGCGGTACTCGAGCTTGGTGAGCCGCAATGCGACCGCCGCGCCCCGCAGGTCGGCCTCGCCGTCGAGGTAGGCCGCGAGGGCCTCCGCGAGCTCGTTCCCGGGGTCGTTGAGGATCAGGGCCCGGAGCCGGTCGCGGTTCAGTTCGACGAGGGCGCGACCGGTCTCGGGGTCGAGTTTGGCCTTGCGCGGCTTGGCGGCGCCGCGCCGGGGCTGCACGAAGCGCCTCCAGGAGTCGGGGAAGGCGATGCGGTCTTCGTCGGGCAGCGCCGCGGGCGTCTCGGTTTCGGTCATGGGCGACAGCTTAGGAACCGGGTACGACACGGTGCTCCCGGAGCCACGCACGGTCACCGGTCCCCTTGCGGGGCAGTGGATCGAGTGATTCGGGCGAGGCCGCTCAGCGCTTCGGAGGCGCGGACGGGGTCGATGTCGTCGAGCGGTTTGCCGTCCGGGGCGAGCGGCGTGCCGAAGTCGCCGTTGCGGGAGAGGCAGACGGCGGTGAGCTCCTGGTCCGGGAGGGCGCTCACGGAGCCGGTGTAGATGCCCGGCTGGAGCATCACGGTGAGGTAGCCGCTGCCGGGGAGGGCGTAGAGGAGGCCCGGTTCGACGCCGCCGCCCTCGGGTTGGGCGCGCATCCAGCCGCGGTTGACGAGGCCGAGGATCGGGCCCACCGCCACGGCGGCGCCTTCGAAGCGGGTGAGGCGGCCGGTGGCGAGCTCGTCTTCGGAGAAGGCGAGCACCGGCCGGTTCAGCTGCTCGAACGGCTGCAGGATCTCGTAGTCGGCCAGCAGCGTCGACCAGGCCTGGACCGCCTCGGGCCCGAGGAGGGCCGGGTGGGCGAGGCGGACCGTGGATTCGGTTGCGGGCGTGAAGGTCTCGTCGTCCACATCGGAGTAGGTGCCGTCCTCGGCGACGCGGAAGCCCGTGCGGGCGCCCTCGTGCTCGGCGAGCCACACGAGCCGCCGCGCGAGGTGGCCGCTGAGCGCGTGCTCGACGTAGTGCTCGCGGAATTCCTCCAGCGCCCAGCGGCGGCCGTCGATCATGGCCGCTTCGAGCCGCTTCACGAGGTCGGCGGCGACGGTGCGCAGGTCCTTCTTCAGCGCGGTGAACCGCCGGTAGGCGTCCTCGGCGGTCTCGGCGTCGTGCTTGCCGGGCTTGGGGAGGGTCTTGCGCGGCTTGCCGTCGCCGTCGTGGACGAAGGGCCGCAGCTGCTCGTCGAAACGCACGGTGAACCGCCGGGGCCCGTAGTCGACGACGAGCGCGGCCTCGTCGCCGAGCCCGAAGTCGGGCAGGAGCCGGTCGGCGAGCTGCTCTGCGGTCAGGCCGAGGTTCGCGGCGATGGCGTTGATCTGCTCGGTCGCCTCCCAGCGGATCGCGTCGAACTTCGCCTTGTCGGCGATGGCCTGGACGGCGCGCATCGCGGTCTCGGTGCCGATCGCGCCGAGCACCTTGAGGCCCTTGACGGCCCGCTGGTGCTGGTTCTCCCCCGGCCAGGCCGCGACGAGCGGGGCGAGGGCGCGCACGGTGTGGTCGTCGGCGAAGTGGGCGAGCTGCGTCAGCGCCCAGGTCTCGGTGCTCGGCGCGCCCGCGCTGCGCCACTGCTCGAAGAGCGCGAGCGAGAAGCGGCCCAGTGAGGCGCGGTCGCAGGCCTCGGCCACGACTTCGACACCGGCGTAAGGGTATTCGGGGGTCGCGAGGGCGAGGACGGTGATCAGGTGCTCGACGGCGCTCGGCGGCAGGGCCCGCTCCCCGCCGGCCAGGAGCACCTGCGGGAGCAGCGGCGGGGCCGCCCAGGCGACCGGCTTCGGGATCGTCACGCCCACCGGGTCGAGCGGGTCGGCGTCCACCAGCGGCTCGAGCGCCGCGACGGCGTCGTCGCCGTAGTGCTTCACGGCCTCACGCACCAGATCCGAGCCGTGCCGGGCCACGAGGAACGCCAGCGCGGTCGCGGCGTTCTTGCGCAGGGCCTTGTCGGCGCCGAGCGCGTCCGGGACGAGGAGGACCGCGGCGTCGGCGGCGTGGCGGTCGAACCATTCGACGGCGGTGGCGCGCAGGGACTTCAGCCGCACGAGAGCGTCGGCCATGTCCCGGGCGGCGGGCAGGTTCGCGATGGGCAGGGCGCAGTCGCGGCTGTTGCGGTCGAGGCCCGCGGCCCTGGCGATCTCGTGGGACACGGTCGTCTCGAAGCGGGCGAGGGCCCGTTTGAGCTCGTAGTGCGCCCAGTAGCCGAGGGAGTCTCGGGCACGCCAGCGGTCGGCGACGGGCGCGGCGATCGCGAGCGGCCCGTGCGACAGCAGGCGCAGGCCCTGTTCGGGCGGCAGTTTGCGCAGTTCGAGCCGGCGGGCGTCCTCGTGCCAGCGGTCGTCGCCCCGGTCGCTGACGTCGTAGACGGCCCGCGAGAAGGCCTCCTGCTCGCCTGCGGCCCAGACGACCCGGTTGATCCGGGGCGGCTCGAGCCCTTCGAGGGCGACGGCTTTCGGCTTGGCGCGCTTGAGGGTCCACGGCGGGGCCGCGAGGAGGCGGGGCAGGTCGGCTTCGTCGGCGTAGGGCGTCCGGTCGAGGGCGTCGAACAGCGGCGCGACGACCGCCCGGGTCTCGGGGTCGAGGTGCGGCACGGCCGCTTCGATCCCGGGGTCGGCGCGCAGCAGCAGCGTGAGCCGCTGCTGTGCGGCGGCACCGGCTCCGGGAAGGCGGGCGGCGGCGGCCCGGAGGGTCCGCAGCGGGTAGTGCTCCGCGAACTCGTTCGCGACGCCCATGACGTCCGGTTCGTAGAGCCGGTCGACGAGGTAGGCCGCGGCGGCGTCGGAGGGGAGCCCGGCCAGTGCCTTGTGGAGCCGTCGGCGCCAGCCCACGGGGTGGGTGTCCTTGACGCTGTCGATCACGATCGGCGCGGCGGCGGCGCCGAGTCGCTTGACGAGGTTCGCGAGCGCGGGGGTCTCGAGGTGGTAGGCCGGGATGCGGAGCGGGCCGAGGGCGTCGAGCTGGCCGGCGGTGGTGGCGGCCTGGGTCGCCAGGAGTTGGGTGAGGTGCGATGACGGGGTGCCGTCGAGGTGCTCGTCGCACACTTCGTCGGCCCAGGCGCGCTCGTCGGGGACGAGGAGGGTGACCGCGAGCCGTTCGGCCGGGGTGGTGCGGCGGCGGGCGAGCGCGTCGCGGACGGGGGCGTACTCGGTGCCGGAGGCGGCGGCGATGCGGTGGCGGAGGTCGGCGAGGAGGCCGTCCGGGACGGTGCGGTACCAGGCGGTGTCGTCGAGGCGCAGCTGTCGCAGGCGGATCCGGCCGGGGTCCCGGCCGGTGTCGAAGGTGAAGAGCAGCGCGGCGGTCTCGGCGGCGAACGGCAGGCCGTGGTCGGCGGCGAGGCGGGCGAGCATGGCGCGGGACGCGGCGGTCTTCTGCTCGATGAAGTCGGTGGTGGCCGGGTCACCGCCCAGGTGGTGGCAGATGACGGCGGTGGCGACGGCCGCGCCGGCGGGGTCGGCGGTCCCGTCGAGGAAGGCGGTGCCGACCGGTCGCAACAGCTCGTGGGGGGCGAGGTCGAGGGCGGCGCGGGCCCAGGTCTCGTGTTCGGCGAACAGGAGCCCGCCCGCGTCGGCGTCCGCGGTGACCTTGCGGGCCTTCCCAGTGGTGCGGGTCGGCTTCACGTGCCGTTCCCAGGCTTTCGGGAAGTGGGCCTGGTCTTCTTGGGGTGCAACCGATGCCGTCATCTGCGTCCTTCGTGGGGCCGGGAGTGTCGCGGCCGAGGATAGCGATGCGGTGCGACACTCCCGTTCCGTCACGAACCGGGCACTAGGCGGCGCCGGTGAGACGGGTCAGCGCCGCCAGGACCTCCGAGGCGATGACCGGGTCGATGCCTTGGGGCACTTCGCGGGCGGGGGTGTCGGTGGCCGTCCACCGGTAGCGCTCGTCCCGCTCGAGTCTGGCGCTCACGATGGTCTGCTCGGGGGCTTCGCCCACATCGCCGATCCAGATGCCGGGGTCGAGCGACACGACGACGGAGCCGCCGCCGGGCAGCGGGTAGGCGATGCCGGGGGCGACGCCGCCGTCCTCGGGGCTGGCCCGGTTCCAGCCGCGCTGGGTCAGGCCGAGCACGCGGCCCACGTCGACTTTGGCGCCTTCGAAGCGCTTGAGGCCGCCGGTGGCGAGCTCGTCGTCGTGGAAGGCCAGCACCGGGCGGCCGAGCTGCTCGAAGGGCTGCAGCACCTCGTAGTCGGCGAGGACCTCGGCCCAGGCCGCGGTCTCGGCGCCGAGGTGGACGGGGTGCGCGAGGCGGATGCGGGCGGTCGCGTCGAGGTCGACGGTGTCGTCCTCGATGTCGCTGAAGGTGCCGTCCTCGGCGATGCGGAACCCGAACCGGGAACCGCCGGTGTCGGCGAGCCAGACGAGGCGGCGGGTCAGGTGCCCGGTGAGCGGGTGCTCGACGAAGTGGCGGCGGAACTCGTCCACGGACCAGTCGCGGCCGGAGACCATGGCCGCCTCGAACCGGCGCACCTGGTCGGCGGCGACGCTGCGCAGCTCCTTCTTCAACGCACTGAACCGCTGGTACGACTCGGCGGCGATCTCGGGGTCGTCCTTCGCTCCGGGTTTGGGGAGCGCCTTGCGGGGCTTGCCGTCGCCGTCGCGGACGAACGGCTTGAGCTGCTCGTCGAAGGCGACGGTGAACTGCCGCGGCCCGTAGTCGAGGACGAGCGCGGCCGCCTCGCCGAGCCCGAAGTCGGGCACGAGGCGGTCGGCGAGCTGCTCGCGGCTCAGCCCGAGGCCTTCGGCGATGCGGGTGATCTGGCGGCCCGCCTCCTCCTTGAGCGCCTTGAACTTCACCTTCTCAGCGATGGTCTGGATGGCGCGCAGCGCCGTCTCGGAGCCGATCGCGCCCAGCACCTCCAGCCCGGTGACGGCGCGCTTGTGCTGGCTCTGGCCGGGCCATTCGCGGATGCGCGGGGCGAGGTCCCACACGGTCGCGTCGTCGGCGAAGTGCATGAGCTGCGTGAACGCCCAGGAGTCCTTCGAGGGCGCGCCGACCGTGAGCCACCGGTCGAACACGGCCCGGCTGAACCGGGTGAGGGAGGCGCGGTCGCAGGCCTCGGCGACCACGTCGACGCCGCGGTACTCGTAGTCGGGGGTGCCCAGGGCCAGCACAGTCAGCAGGTGCACGACGGACTCGGCCGGGAGCGCCCGCTCGCCGCCCTTGAGGAGCACCTGCGGCAGGATCGCCGGCGAGGCCCAGCTGCCGGGCTTCGAGACTTTGACGGGCGAGTCCAGCGGGTCGATGTCGAGCAGCGCCGTGACCGCTTGCGCCGCTTCGGGGCCGAACGCCTCGGCCTCGGCCGCGACGGCGTCGCGGCCGTGGCGCGTGGCGAGGAGGGCCAGCGCGGTCGCCGCGTATTCGCGGCGCTTCTTGTCCGCGCCGAGCGCGTCCGGCACGAGGTAGGGGACGGCGGCGAGCCCGTGCCGGCCGAACCAGCGGACGGCGCTGGACCGGGCGCCCTTCAAGCGGGCCAGCCGTTCGGCCGCGATGCGCGCGGCGGCCTGGTTGAGGATCGGACCGGGGAGTTCGAGGCAGGTGTGCTCGGTCGCGGGGAGGACGAGCACGCGGTCGATCACGCGCTCGCCGAAGCGGGCCAGGACGCGCTGGAGCTGGATCTGGCTGCCGGGGAGGACGTCGGGATCCCAGTGATCGAGGAGCTTCTCGGCGTGCTCGGCCCGGCCGTGCCCGAGGAAGGAGACCAGGAGCCAGTGGTCGAGTTCGATGGTCTTGATGTCGTGCCAGTACTCCTCGTCGGGTTCGTACATGCCGGTGACGCGGCTCCAGGCCTCGCGTTCGCCCGGTTCCCAGGTCAAGTGGGCGGCGGCGGGCGCTTCGAGGCCTTCGATGACCACGGGTTTCACCTTGGGCCGCTTGCGGGTCCAGGGCGGGGCGACGAGCAGCGGCGGCAGGTCCTCGGGGGCGGCGTCGGGGACGCGGCCGGAGGTGTCGAGCAGGTCGGCGAGGGCCGCCCGGTCGGCGTCGTCGAGGTGGGCCCGGTGGGCGGGGGCGATCATTCCGGCGATGGCGGTGAGCCAGGTGCGCAGGTCGTCGGACGCGTCGGGGGCGAGGCGGGCGGCGGTGCGCAGGGCGCGCACGGGGTAGCGGGAGGCGGCCTCGGTCGCGGCCTCCCACACGTTCGGCCAGGTGAGGCGCGCGAAGATGAACGCGGTGGCCTCGTCGCTCGGGACCATCGCGATCGCCCGGTACAGGAGCTTGCGGAAGTCGTCGTTGTAGTGGTGCGCGGCCTTGTCGGTCTCGAGCATCACGGGCAGTGCGTCGGTGCCGAGGCCGCCGAGGGCGGCGGCCATGACGTCGATCTCCATCCGGTAGTAGCTCAGGAGCGTGGGCATGCCCGCCGCGCGCGGGTGCACGGGGTCGCTGGCGGAGTGCCAGAAGAGGAGGTCGGCCTGGCCGGCGTAGGCCCGGTTCTTGCTGAACTCGATGCAGGCCTCCAGGACCCAGTCGGTCTCGGTCGGGAGCAGGACCATGGCGGCCGAGCGCTTGGCCCCGGAGTCGCGGTGGCCGGCGACGGCCGCGACGACCTCGGCGTACGCCTCGTCCGAGACGGACGCGAGGAGCGAGCGCACGGCGGCGAGGTCGCCGTGGTGGAGTTCGTGCACGGCCGTGTCGGGGTGCGCGACGTCGTGCTCGAAGATCGTGCGCTTCGCGATGGCCTCGCCGCCGTAGTGGCCGCTGGTCGTCGGGCAGATCGCGAGGCGCTCGACGGCGGCGGCCGTCGCGAACGGCAGGCCGTGCTCGTGCAGCCAGCGGTCGAACTCCGGTCGCAGGAACGAGTCGCGGGAGCGCCCCTGGTAGTCGAGGATCAGGGCCGCGACGGCGGCGGCGCCGCGCGGGTTCGGCTCCCCGTCGAGGTACGCCTGGGCGTCCGCGGCGTAGCCCTCGTTCCCGGGCAGCGCGAGCGCGGCCTGGATCTTCTCGTGGCGGGCGGCGATCTTCTGGCGCTGGGCCGTGAACGTGGCGGGGTCGGCGGGCGTGAACGGCTTCCCGGTGCGCCGGCCGCGCCAGGGCAGGAGCCTCGCGGCCCACGCGGCCGGGAGCTGGATCTGGTCTTCTTGGGGTGCAACGTGATCCGTCATTGATGTCCTTCGTCGGGAGTGTCGTCCACGACGATAGGCCCGCGGTGCGACATCCCCGGAGACGCCGAAGGCCCGGCCGACGGCCGGGCCTTCGAACAGACGTCTACATGAGGAAGGAGTCGATCGCCAGCGCGAGGAACAGCAGCGTCAGGTAGCTGGTCGACCAGTGGAAGAGGCGCATCGGCTTGGGGTCCTCGCCGCGGTTGACGCGGCCGAGGAGCTTGTGGCACTCCAGGACGAAGAGGCCGCCGGCGACCACCGCGACGAGGCCGTAGAGCCAGGTCGTGCCGGGCTGGAGGAACATGGGCACGACGGAGACGGCGAGCATGGCCCAGCCGTAGACCACGGACTCGATCGCGACGCGCTTGGCGGGGGCGACGACGGGGAGCATCGGGATGCCCGCGGCGGCGTAGTCGTCCTTGAACTTCATGGCGAGCACGTAGAAGTGCGGGGGCTGCCAGAGGAAGACGACCGCGAAGAGGACCCAGGCCATCCAGGACATGTGGCCGGTGACGGCCGCCCAGCCGATGAGCACGGGGGCCGCGCCGCACGCGCCGCCCCAGACCGTGTTGTACGGCGTGGTGCGCTTGAGCCAGATCGTGTAGACCACGTCGTAGTAGACGATGGCGCCGAAGGTGAGGAGCGCGGCGAGCCAGTTGACGAGCAGGCCCATGCCGAGGACCGCGACGGCGCCGATGACGAGGCCGAAGACGAGCGCGTTGCGCGGCGGGATCTGGTGCTTGGCCAGCGGGCGGCGCGAGGTGCGGGCCATGAGCTGGTCGATGTCGCGGTCGATGTAGCAGTTGATCGCGTTCGCGGAGCCGGCCGCGAGGGCGCCGCCGATGAGGGTCGCGAGGACCGCCTTCAGCGACGGCAGGCCGCCGTACTCCATGCGCGCGGCGACGAGCATCGCCGGGATGGTGGTGATGAGGAGCAGTTCGACGATGCGCGGCTTCGTCAGCGAGACGTAGGCGCCGACGAGCGTCCTGAGGGACGGCTTGGCCGGGCTCTCGCCTCCGGGCGCGGGCAGTTCGATTCGCTTGCGGGCCTGGGGCCGGGGGCGGTCGGCCAGGGCGCGGGTCGGGTCCTCGTTCATCACCGCCCACCATACGGGCCGTGAGGAGGTGACCTGGGCCTGGGTCTAGGGCCCCTACCAGGGCGTTCCTGATGGGAGACTTGCTCGTGGGCGGGCTCACAAGCCGCGGAATTCCGACCTCCGAGAGACCGCGCATAAAGTTCAGCCTGTGTAGGTAGGGTCAGAAGGCACACGTCAATGGCCCAAATACGACGAGTATCTAGGAGTATCCCAGTGGCACAGTTCGAGTGGACCGTACTCGACCAGAAGGCGGTCGACACGGCGCGGCTGCTCGCCGCCGACGCGGTGGAGAAGGCCGGCAACGGCCACCCCGGTACCGCCATGAGCCTCGCCCCGGTCGCGCACACCTTGTTCCAGAAGGTCATGCGCCACGACCCGAGCGCCCCCGACTGGGAAGGCCGCGACCGCTTCGTGCTCTCGTGCGGCCACTCCAGCCTGACGCTGTACGTGCAGCTGTACCTCCAGGGCTACGGCCTGGAGCTTGAGGACCTGCAGAACCTGCGCCAGTGGGGCTCGCTGACCCCGGGGCACCCCGAGGTGGGCCACACCGCCGGCGTTGAGACCACCACCGGGCCGCTCGGCCAGGGCCTGGCGACCGCCGTGGGCATGGCGATGGCCGCCCGCCGCGAGCGCGGCCTGTTCGACCCCGAGCCGGCCGTCGGCGAGAGCCTGTTCGACCACCACGTGTACGTGATCGCGTCGGACGGCGACATCGAGGAGGGCGTGACCCACGAGGCCTCCGCGATCGCGGGCGTGCAGGAGCTGGGCAACCTCGTCGTCGTCTACGACGACAACGAGATCTCCATCGAGGACGACACCAAGATCGCCCTCGGCGAGGACGTCGCCAAGCGCTACGAGGCGTACGGCTGGCACGTCCAGACCGTTGACTGGAAGTCCGGCGACGAGTACGACGAGGACCCCAAGGCCCTCTTCGAGGCGATCGAGAAGGCCAAGAAGGTCACCGACAAGCCCTCGCTCATCCGCCTGAAGACCATCATCGGCTGGCCCGCGCCGAAGAAGCAGAACTCCTACGCCGCGCACGGCTCCGCCCTGGGCGCCGAGGAGATCGCCGCGACCAAGGAGCTGCTCGGCTTCGACCCGGCCGTGTCGTTCAACGTCCCCGACGACGTGCTCGAGTACACCCGCGGCTCGATCCAGCGCGGCCAGGACCTGCGCTCCGCGTGGGAGACCGACTTCAACAACTGGGCCGCCGAGAACCCCGCGAACCACGCCCTGCACACCCGCCTGTGGGCGGGCGAGTTCCCCGAGGGCTTCGAGGACGCGTTCCCGGTGTTCGAGCCGTCCGCCAAGGGCGTCGCGACCCGTTCCGCCTCCGGCAAGGTCCTCTCGGCGCTCGCGCCGGTCCTGCCCGAGCTGTGGGGCGGCTCGGCCGACCTCGCCGGCTCGAACAACACCACGATGGACGGCGAGCCGTCGTTCCTGCCGCTCTCGCGCCAGACGAAGGCCTACCCGGGCAATCCTTACGGCCGCACCCTCCACTTCGGCATCCGCGAGTTCGCGATGGGCACGATCCTCAACGGCATCAAGCTCCACGGCCCGACCCGCCCGTACGGCGGCACGTTCCTCGTGTTCTCCGACTACATGCGTGGCGCGGTCCGCCTCGCGGCCCTCATGAAGACCCCCGTGGTCTACGTGTGGACGCACGACTCGATCGGCCTCGGCGAGGACGGCCCGACCCACCAGCCGGTGGAGCACCTGGCCTCCCTGCGCGCCATCCCGGGCCTGGACGTCATCCGCCCCGGCGACGCGAACGAGACCGCCGTGGTCTGGAAGACCCTGCTCGGCAAGACCGACCGCCCGGCCGCGCTGGCGCTGACCCGCCAGAACATCCCGGTGTGGGACCGCACGAAGTTCGCTTCGGCCGAGGGCGCCGCGAAGGGCGCGTACACGCTCCTCGACACCGAGGGCACCCCCGACGTCATCCTCATGGGCTCCGGCTCCGAGGTGCAGCTCGCGGTCCAGGCCGCCGAGGCCCTCGCGGGCGAGGGCGTCAAGGCCCGCGTCGTGTCCGTGCCGTCGATCGAGTGGTTCGACGAGCAGGACGAGGACTACCGGGAATCGGTGCTGCCCAAGGCGGTCAAGGCCCGCGTGTCCGTCGAGGCGGGCATCGGCCTGTCCTGGAGGGACCTCGTGGGTGACGCAGGAGTCAGCGTCTCCCTGGAACACTTCGGTGCCTCCGCGCCGTTCGAGAAGCTGTACGAGGAGTTCGGCATCACCGCCGCCGCCGTGGCGGACGCGGCCCGCTCCTCCATCAAGAAGGCACAGCAGTAGCAACGTCGAAGAACTAGCTGGAAAGCTGGAGGAGCACCGATGAGCGCGAACGAGAACCTTGCCGGACTGTCGGCGGCGGGGGTGTCCGTCTGGTTGGACGACATCTCGCGTGAACGCCTGGAGACGGGCAACCTGAAGGACCTCATCGCCGGGTCGTCCGTCTCGGGCGTCACCTCGAACCCGTCCATTTTCGCGGCGGCCCTGGCCAAGGGCAGCGCCTACGACGAGCAGATCGCCGACCTCGCGGTCCGCGGAGTGAGCGTCGACGAGGCCGCTCGCGCCATCACCACCTTCGACATCCGCTGGGCGGCGGACGTCCTGGCCCCGGTCTTCGAGACCACCGGGGGCCAGGACGGCCGCGTGTCCATCGAGGTCGACCCCCCCCGCGCCC
>NZ_JAPZVR010000030.1 GCF_027622855.1 Glycomyces algeriensis
CGGTGGTCTGCATGAGCGCGCCGCCGAACTGGAAGCCCTCGAACACGAGCGGGTGCAGATCGGCGCGGGCGGTGTACAGCGCGGCGGTGTAGCCGGCGGGGCCCGAGCCGATGATGATGACGTCGCGGATTTCGCTCACCGGGTTCGCTCCTGTGGATGGTTCGGCGCTCCAGGGACGGCTCCCTGAACTGACTGCTTCAACGCCATCTTATTGACCCGAAATTCCGCCCCCGGGAGCTGTGGCGGGCTTGTGACAGGCGAATATCCCGATCGTGGGGAACCTCACCCGTCCGCCGGCCGCGAACAGGGCCGCGGCGCCGCCGAACGGGACGTCAGGGCTGCTCGGCGAGCGGTTCGATGACGCCGTCCGCGCAAGCAGGGGTCAGGGCCACCGCGATGTCGCCGTCGTCGCCGGACACGAGCGCCATGATCGCCGGCTTCGAGTCGTAGCGGGCGAAGTCGACCGCGACGAGGAGCCCCGGGTAGCGGGCCGCGATGGCCCGTTCGCAGTTGTCCCAGAAGTCGCCGCCCTCGGCCAGCGCGGCCAGCTCGGACGGGACCTCGCCCATGTAACTGCTGGTGGGGAGCTCGTACATGACCGCGATGAGGTCGGTGCCCTCGTCGTAGTCGCTGCCGCTCGCGTAGGTCGCGATCTCGCCGAGGGCGTCGACGCCGGCCTCGTCCTCACCGGACTCGTTCTGGGTCGCCTCGGTCTCGAGCGGCGTCTCCGCCGCGCCGGGCGCGCCCTCTTCGTCGTTCCGGTCGTGCTGGTCCTCGGCGAGGACCTGGTCGGAGGACGCGCCGCTCTCCTGGTCGGCCGCGCCGGTGGTCAGCTGGATCGCGGTGGCGACGCCGCCGACGGTGACCAGCACGGCCACGGCGGCACTGGCGATCGCGTACCGGATCCGCTTGGGCCGCAGGCGTTCCGCCCAGCGGTCGGCCCAGGTCTCGCGCGTACTCGCGGGCCCGCCGGCGTGCAGCGTGTCGGCCGCGGGGAGGGAGTCGAGGACGCGGTCGAGGCGGTCCCCGACCTCGTCGGGAAGGTCGCCGTAGCCGCTGGACGCCTGCCACAGGATGCGGCTGACGTCGGCCTCGGCGTTGTCGGCGTCGTGCGGGCGCTGCGGGCTCATGGGTTCCCCTCCTCTCGACCGGTCTGGTACGTCGCTCCTGGTTCGACGCCCTGCTGCCGCGGCGGGTTCCCCGCTGCAGCGGCGGCACCGCCTCCCAGCGGCGTGTCGTCGCGCACGCCGCCGCGATCGACGGCGGGATCGAACTCGGGGAGCCGCGCGGCCAGGCGCTTGCGCGCCCGCGAGGCCCGCGACTTCACCGTGCCGGGGCGCACCTTGAGGATCGCGGCGACCTCTTCAACGGGGTAGCCGAGCATGTCGACGTAGACGAGCACCGCCCGCTGGTCGAACGGCAGCTCCGCGAGCGCCCGGTGCACGGCCAGTCGGAGCCCGGCCTGCGCCGGGTCCTGGGCCGCGTCGGTAGAGGGCAGCGCGAGCGCGTCGTCGTCGGCGAGCGGGACCGTGGGGCGCCGCCCCGAAGCGCGGATGCGGTCGAGGCAGGCGTTCACCACGATGCGGTGCAGCCAGGTGGTCACCGCGGCGCCGCCGCGGAAGCCCCCGGCGCCCTGGTAGGCCTTGATCATCGCGTCCTGCACCGCCTCGGCGGCGTCCTCCGGATCGCCCAAGGTGCGCACCGCCACCGCCCACAGCCGTCCGCGGTGGCGGCGGAACAGCTCCCCGAAGGCCTCCCGTTCGCCGCCCACGTGGCGGCGCAGCAGGTCGGCGTCGGTCGCGCCGGCCAGGCCGGGGTCGGGACCCGGTCCGACCGGGCCCGAGCCGGACGGGAGAGGGGCGGGCATGACCGGTCCCGCTACCGGACGAAGACGTTGATGTCGCTGATGGTGATCTTGTAGCCGTCGGAGACCTGCGGCAGCTCGGTCACCCACACGACGATGTAGCGGACCTTCTCGCCGCTGGCCTTCAGCTCGATGTTGGTGTCCGCGTCGGGAACCTGCTCGGCCAGTACGGAGAAGTCGTCCACGATGGCCTGGTCGCCGTCGCTGGAGTCGCCGGGGTCCTCGGCGCCGCCGAGCAGGCCCACGGTGGCGCCGGCGCTGGTCATCTGGACCCGCACGGACGCGACCTCCTGCTCCTCGCCGAGGTCGATGAGGATGCCCATGCCCGGCTTGAGGTTCCCGAAGTTGGCGTCGCCGCGGTACGTGTTGGTGGTCCAGCCGGTGGAGGCGTTGTCGTCGATGACGTTCTCGACGCCCTCGGTCTGGTCGCGGTCCCCGGTCGGCGGGTCGACCACGCGGACGGAGTCGCCGGTGAGCGCGACCTCGGTGGGCGCGGCGGTCGCCGGGCTCTCGCCTTCGGCGTCGGTCGTGTCGGCCCCGGTGTCCTCACCGGTGACCTGGTCCTCGGCCCCGACGGGGTCGTCGTTGTCGCCGCCGAAGACGACGGCGCTGGTGACCACGCCCGCGAAGATGACCGCGGCGATGACGGCCGCGACCATGGCGAGGCGCTTCATGCCGGCGGGAGGCGCGTCGGCCGAGCCGCTGCTGCTGCTGCGGCGGCCGAGGTTGATCGAGCCGAGGACGCTCGTGGGCGTCGCGGCCGCGGCGGCCGGTGCGGCCCCGCCGGTCTCGGCGAGGCGGCGCAGGTCGACCGCGAGTTCGGCCGCGGACGGCGGCGTCTGGGAGTGGTCGAGCAGGTCGGCGGTGAGCTTGGCGAGCGCGGCGGGCAGGCCGGGGACGACCTTGTCGACGTCGAGGACGCGACCCCATTCGTCGGTCGCGGCGTCGGCGAGCCCGGTGTTCTCGGCGGGGACGACGCGCGGCCAGGTCCCGGTCAGGCAGGCGTAGAGCGTCGCGCCGAGGGCGCGCACGTCCTCCACCTGGGTGTTGCCGGGTTCGTTGCGCGGCTCGGTGACCATGACGCGGTCGTCCTCGGAGAGGAGGATCGTGCCCGGGTGCAGGTCGGCGTGGGTGACGCCGCCTTCGTGGAGGGCGGCGACGGCGTCGGCGACGGAGGCGACCAGTTCGAGCGCGTGGGCGCTCTCGAGGGTCTGCTTCTCCAGGACGCCGCGCAGGGAGGAGCCGTTGACCCATTCGCGCACGACGTAGGCGAAACGGCCTTCGTCGACGGCGTCGTACACGTCGACCATCGAGTCGACGTGCGCGCGGGAGGCGGCTACGGCGGCGGTCATGGTGGGGGCGGCGTCTTCGCCGCCGGGGGAGCGGAGCACGACCGCTACGGAGCGGTGGAGCAGGACGTCGACGCCCCGCCACAGCTGGCGGTAGCCGTTCGCGCCTCCGACGTGCTCTTCGAGGCGGTACCGCTCGGCGAGCAGGTCGCCCACGGACGGCACTTCGGCGGTGGTCATGATGCGGGGTCCTCCCCTCTCAACGCGACCCCGCAAGGGGGTCCCGGCCGGGGCCTTTGTGGGCCGGTTCGGTCATGGTGCGGTCCAAGTGGCTCTGCGGGATCCGGCCAGAGTGCACGTATGGATCGTACTTGCCTCATCGTCGCAGCTTTGCGCGCACCGTTGCCTGGAGCGACGCCGTCTCAGTGACGCGGAATACCAGGCAGGCCGCGAAGTAGACGCCGAGCAGGAGCAGTCCGAGCACGATCGAGGAGGCGAACTGGCCCACCTTCGCGAGGCCGCCCTCGGCCGGCAGATCGGGCCACAGCACCCACCCGCCGTACGCGACGGCGCCCGCGATGACGGCCGCCGCACCCGTGCGGACCAGGCCGTTTGCGGTCTTTCGCATGTCGAGCAGGCCGATCCGCTTGCGCAGCAAGCTCATCGAGAGGAGCAGGCTCACGAGGTACGAGACGCCGTTGGAGGCGAACAGTCCGACCACGACCCACTGGGCGGGCAGGAACGCGAAGGCGAGGAGGTACCCGCCGATGCGGATCGCGATCACCGGCAGGTTGAACATGGCCACGGTCCGGGTGTCGGTCTGCGCATAGAACGCGTAGATCTGCAGCTGGCTGATCGAGAACGGCAGCAGCACGATCCCGGCCATGAGCAGCACCTGCCCGGTGGCGAGGGCCTCGGCGGGCGTGTACGCGCCCCACTGGAAGATCATCAGGCCGATCGGTTCGTGGAGCGCGATGAACGCGGCCGCGATGGGCACCAGCAGGAACGACGCGAGGCGGATGCCGCTGGAGAGGTGGTCGGCCAACTCGGGCCAGCGGCGGTCGTCGGCGGCGCGGGTCATGCGCGGCATGAGCGCGGTGATGACGGACACCGCGACGATGCCGTGGGCCATCATCATCATCAGGTACGCGTTGTTGTAGACCGTGACGCCGGGCACGAACACGGAGTCGTCGGCCAGGCGATCGGGATCGCTCGCGAGGTTGGCGACCTTGATCACGGCCATGACCGCGATCTGGTTGGCGGCCACGAACAGGAGCGTCCAGGCGGCGAGGCGGCGGATGTCGCGGAGCGGGAGCCGCTTGAAGTCGAAGCGCAGGCGCCAGCGGAACCCGGCCTTGCGCAGGGCGGGGGCGAGGCACAGCACCTGGATGACGACGCCGGCGGTGGTGCCGGCGCCGAGGAGCACGATCATGCCGCTGGTGACCTGGTCGGCGCTGTTGAAGAGGTCGCCGTTCGCGTCGGGCACGGCGTCGCGCGTGTAGACCATGTAGAAGACGGCGCCGACGGTGATGACCACGAGGTTGTTGATGATCGGCACCCACATGGGGGCGCCGAAGTGCTCGCGGGAGTTGAGGACGCCGGAGAGGATCGCGAACAGCCCGTAGAGGAGCAGCGCGGGCAGCATGTAGTAGGAGAACTCGGTGACGAGGTCGCGCTGGTCCGGGCTCGCCATGAACAGGGAGATGAGCGGCGCGCAGAGGGTGACGAGGATCGCGGCGCCGCCGAGGACGAGGGCGGCGAGGGTGAGGAGGCGCTGGGCGAAGGCGTCGCCGCCGTCGGCGTCGTTCTTGTGGGCCTTGACGAACAGCGGCATGATGATGCTCGCGAACACGCCGCCGAGGACGAGCTCGTAGATCATCTGCGGGAAGTACTGCGCGGTCGTGTACGAGTTGCCGAGGAGTCCGGCGCCGATCGCGGCGGAGATGACGACGGTGCGGCCGAACCCGGTCACGCGCGAGACGAGGGAGCCCGCGCCCATGAGGAGGCTGGAGCGGACCACGTTCTTGCCTTGGGGCCGCGGTGCGGCCGGCGGGGGGACCGGGGCGCCGATGGGGGTGTAGCCGTTGCCGGTCTGGGGGCCCGGCGGGGGGTACGCGTTCGAGGGGCTGGCGTGAGGGTTGCCATGGGGTCCTCGGACGGGCCCAGTCGGCGAGTGCCCGGGGCCCGGTCTCGCGCTAGGTTCGGCCATTCTCGCACTCTCCGCTAAGCTTGCCCGGCGATGTCTGACAACAGTAGCGGTAAGGAAATCACGGTCCCGCCCATAGCCGATGAACTGGGTCGGGTGTTCGCGGACGGCGGCTTCGAGCTGCACCTGGTCGGCGGCCCGGTCCGGGATGCGGTGCTGCGCCGGAGTGTGAGCGACCTCGATTTCACGACGGACGCGCGCCCGGAGTCGACCGAGGCGATCCTGCGGGCGAACTGCTCGACGGTGTGGACCACGGGCGCGGACTTCGGGACCATCGGGGGCCTGTTCCGGGGCGAGCAGGTCGAGGTGACGACCTTCCGCGCGGACGCCTACGACCGTGTGAGCCGCAATCCGATCGTCCGGTACGGGGACAACCTCGTCGACGACCTGGAGCGGCGCGACTTCACCGTGAACGCGATGGCGGTCTCGGTGCCGGGCCACGAGTTCACGGACCCGTTCGGGGGACTGGCCGACATCGCGCGGCAGACGATCCGGACGCCGGCGTCGCCGGAGTCCTCGTTCGCCGACGACCCGCTGCGAATGCTGCGGGCGGCCCGGTTCGCCGCGCAGCTCGGATTCGGCATCGACCCCGAGACGCTCGACGCGATGCGGCGCATGGCGCCCGAACTCGGCCGGATCACCGCCGAGCGCATCCGCGACGAGTTCGTGAAGCTCCTGACCGCGCCCGACCCGGTGGTGGGCCTGCGCATCCTGGTCGACACCGGCCTGGCGGAGCAGTTCCTGCCCGAGCTGCCCGCGCTCCGCATGGAGATCGACGAGCACGCCCAGCACAAGGACGTCTACGAGCACTCACTGCAGGTGCTGCGCAACGCGATCGCGCTCGAGCAGGACGGCCCCGACCTGCTGCTGCGTCTCGCCGCGCTTCTGCACGACATCGGGAAGCCCGAGACCAAGGACGTCGTTGACGGTGGCGGCGTCACCTTCCACCACCACGACGTGGCCGGGGCCCGCTTGGCGCGCCGGCGCATGCGGGACCTCAAGTTCCCGAAGGCCGACGTCCAGGCCGTCTCGCTCCTCATCTCGCTGCACCTGCGCTTCTACGGCTACGGCGACGCCGGCTGGACCGACTCGGCCGTGCGCCGGTACGTCCACGATGCCGGCGCGCAGCTCGACCGGCTGCACCTGCTGGTGCGCTCGGACTGCACGACCCGCAACCGCCGCAAGGCGGAGCGGCTGCGCCGCGACTACGACGCGTTCGAGGACCGGATCGCGCGCATCCGCGCCGACGAGGACCTGCGCGCGGTGCGCCCGGACCTCGACGGCAACGCGATCATGGAGCTCCTGGGCCTGGAGCCCGGCCCGCAGGTGGGCCGGGCGTGGGCCTACCTCAAGGAGCTGCGGCTGGAGCGGGGTCCGATGCCTCGCCAGGAGGCGGAGTCGCAGCTGCGGGCCTGGGCCGCAGCCGAAGGCCTCGCACCGAGTCCAGACGCGGAATGAGCACCTCCTGCACGATGAGGGCGCACATCACGGCGACCATGATCCAGCGTGAGGCCGCGGCGGTGAGGAACAGGAACTCGGGGATGCCCCGGTCCTCGCCCTCGGCGGAGACCTGCAGCATCTTCCCGTAGAACGAGAAGAAGTAGAACAGCTCGGCGGCCTGCCAGAGCAGGAACGCGCCCCACTTCGGGCGGGCGAGGACCGCGAGCGGCAGGAGCCACAGCACGTACTGCTGGGACCAGACCTTGCCGAAGAGCAGGAACGCGGCCACGACGAGGAAACACAGCTGCGCGAGGCGCGGCATGAGGTCGTCGGCGGTCGCGATGCCCCGCAGGCCGGGGATGCCCGGCCGGCGGCCCGCGAACAGCCCGAGCAGGGCGATCCCGATGCAGGACAGGGCGAACAGCACCAGGTACAGGTCGTTGACGTACTCGGAGTCCCAGAGTTTCTCCCAGCCGGTGATGCCGCGCAGGACGTACCAGCCGGTGCCCCAGTCGACGGGGCGCTCGGAGTTGAGCTCGAAGAACCGCATCCACGAGTCGCGCCAGAAGTAGGCGACGGGCGCGTTGATCACGGCCCACACGACGGCGGCGGTCGCGGTGGCCTGCAGCGCGGGCAGGAGCTTGCGCTGGCGCAGCGCGAGGATGAGCAGCGGGCCGATGAACAGGAGCGCGTAGAACTTCGCGGCGACGGCGAGGCCGAGGAACAGCCCGGCCATGATCGGGCGGCTGCGCTGCCAGTACAGGAAGAACGGCATCGACAGGGCGATGGCGAACAGGTCCCAGTTGACGGTGGCGGTGACGAGCACGATCGGCGCGGCGGCGAGCATCATCGCGTCCCAGGGCCGCTTGGGCCGGGAGTAGACGAGCGCCGGGTCGGGGTTGGGGCCGGGGAGGTCGGTGCGGCGGTTGTCATCGCGGATCTTGTGGAGGATCGCGATGGCGGCGGCGCCGCAGATGAAGAGCACGATCGCGTTGAGGTGGTAGAAGATCGGGCCGCCGTCGGTGCCGAAGACGTTGCCGACGCGGAAGGCGATCTGCCCCAGGATGCCCATGAACCAACCGGTCAGTACCGGGTATTCGACCGGGTGGTCACGGTAGGGGATCGCGCCTTCGTTGAGCCGTTCGGCACCCCAGAGCGCGCGGATGTCGGTGTAGCAGGCGTTCGTGTACTGGGCCCAGTCGGTCCAGCCGCCCGATGCGCAGGGGTACTTCTGCATCCAGCTGACGGCGAAGGCGATGAGTCCGGTGAGGAGGATGACCCGCAGGGGCGTCCAGTACCGGCGCCGCGGCGGGTCGACGGCGTGGTCGCCGAAGGGCCCGCCGATCAGGCCGGAGGCGAAGCGGGCGAGGCGGTCGGTGAGGGTGGGGGCGACCGAGGGGCGCTCGTTCGAACGCGGTTGCTCAGTGAAAGACGGCGGCATGGGCCCTATTGTGGCCCATGCCGCCGTCCTGGCGCTATCGGTGGTTCGTCGCTTTCACGCGACGAGGTCAACCGTTGCCGTTGCCGTTCTCGCCGTCCTCCGGAGTCGTGGACCCTTCTTCCGTCGGGGTCTCCTCGCCGTCGCAGTTCTCCCACGGCATGCAGGGCTCTTCGGTCGTGGTGGCCTCATCGGTGGGCGTCTCCGAGGTCGTCTGCTCCTCGTCCGGCGGCGTCTCGCACTCCTGGTCGTTCCCGCCGCCGTTGTTGCCGTCGTCCTCGCAGGCGTTCTCGTCTTCCTCTTCCTCAGGCGTGCCGCACAACAGGTCGTCGGGGTTGGCCTTGCAGAACGCGCCGGCCGGGTTGATCCCGGCGTTCTCGATGTCCCAGGTACTGTCGTTGCCGTTCTTCGACGGCCCCTCCCAGTCGATCGGTTCCCAGGGCTCCTCACCCTCCTTGGCGTCGAGGACGCGGTGCATCGCGCTGAGCCACACCGGATAAGCGGTGGTACCGCCGACCACGCCGTCGAAACTGCCGTCCGGTCCGGAGATCGGGTCGGACTCGGAGGTGGCGTTGCCGACCCAGGTGGCGATGGCCAGCTGCTTGATCGCCCCGACGTACCAGGCGTGGGCGTTCCAGCCGGATTCGTACTTGTTGCCGTCCTCGTCCTCGCCCGCGGCCTCCCAGGTACCGGTCTTGCCGAAGATGTCGCGGTCTTCGATGTCATCGCCGACGGTGCTCTCGCCGACGATCTCCGAGCCGATCCACTGGAGGTCGCGCGCGGTCTCGGGCTCGATGTACTGGCCCTCGTTGAGGTCGCGCTTCGGCTTGATCTCCTCGCCGTTGTTGTCGGTGACCTTCGCGATGTAGTGCGTCTCGTGGTAGTAGCCGTTGTTCGCGATGGTGGCGTACATAGCCGCCATGTCGCGGACGCTGGTCGGGTACTGGCCGAAGGAGAGCTGGTAGTAGAACGGGTCGGTCTCGCCGTTGTTGCCGATCTTGCAGGAGGTCGGCTCGCCGTCGGCGTCCTCGATGAACGCGCCCTCGAGGTTGATCGAGGGCTGGCAGTTCTCGTCGACCTCGATGAGCGCCCAGTCGTCCCAGTTGCCCGAGGCGTTGGTGACGGGCTCACCGGTGGCGGGATCGACGGCCTTGCCGTGCAGCGTGTACGTCAGGTCCGGCTCGGGGCTGATCGAGTAGTTGATCATGACGTCGTGCATCTCGCCGTTGTCGTCGGCGATCGACCGGGTCTGGCTCATCTGGGTGAGGCCCATGTTGGCGGCGTTCTGGAGGATCTGGTCGGCGCCGTACTGCTCGGCGATCGCGTACATCGGCGTGTTCTTGGACTTGCGCACCGAATCGGTGAGGTCGAGCTCGAGCTCGGTGTCGGTCTGGCCGCCGTTGCGCAGCGTGCAGTCGGGGTAGTCGCCGCCACCGATGCACTGCTCGATGTCGTCGAGCTTCAGGCTCTCGAAGGCGCGGGGCGAGCCGGCGTTGAACCAGGACTCGACGGAGTCGTCGTTCTCGATGGCCGTGGCCGCGGTGATCATCTTCATCGTCGAAGAGGGCGGGTGCGGGGACTCGGCGCCGGCCTTGTCGACGCCGAAGCCGTTGTCGCCGCCGTAGTAGCCGCGGACCGCGCCGGTGGCGGGGTCGATGGCGACCATCGCCGTCATCATGTATCGCGCATACTCGGCGAGAGCGGCGTCATCGTTGCTGTCCTCGAAGACGGCGTACCCGTTCTCGTCTTCCTCGGGTGCGGCCTCGTCCTCGGTGTCGACCGGGTTGCCGTCGGCGTCGATCCAGCGGCCTTCGCTGTCCTGCTGCTTCACGATCTTGCCGCGCGAGCCGGTGGAGACCAGGGCGTTCTGGATGTCGCCGTCGATCGTCAGCTCGACCTTGTAGCCGCCGTTCTCGCCGTTCGCACCGCCCAGCTCCTCCGGGCTGATCTCGTAGCGCTCCTCGAGCTCCTTGAAGACGTAGCCGTCCTGCTCGTTGATGAGGAAGCCGAGCGGCGTGTTGCCGCCCCAAGAGCCGCTGGCGTTGAAGTCGTCGATGGGCGTCGGGTACTCGAACTCGTCACGCTCGGCCTGCGATATCTGGCCGGTCTCGACGAGGGCGCCCATCGTGAAGTTCCAGCGGCCCTTCGAGGCCTCTTCGTCGAAGTAGTCGCCGTTGTCGGGGCCGAAGTACGGGTCGTAGTACCCGTTGGGCGACTTGACCTGCATCACGATGAACGCGGCCTGGTCGTAGGTGAGGTCGGGGAGGGGCACGTCGAAGTAGTTCTTCGCCGCCGCCTCGATGCCGTAGGCACCGCGGCCGAAGTAGGCCGTGTTGAGGTAGGCGGTGATGATCTGCTTCTTGCTGTACTTGTTCTCCATCTTGATCGCCAGGGCCGCCTCGCGGGCCTTGCGGTCGTAGGAGATCTCGTCGCGCGCGTCGAGGTAGATGCCCGCGTACTGCTGGGTGATCGTCGAGGCGCCCTGCATGTCGCCGCCGGTGAGGTTGTTGACGAGCGCGCCGGCGGTGCGGGTGATGTCGACGCCGCCGTGGTCCCAGAACTTGCGGTCCTCCAGCGCCACCAAGGCGTCGGTGACCGTCTCGGGGATGTCCTCCTCGTTGGCCTGCAGGCGGAGGGTCTTTCCGTACGCGCCGACCTGGGTCGTACCGTCGGCGAGGTAGAACGAGGAGGACTCGCCGTCGCGGGCCAGGTATTCGAGGTTCGGCGTGTCGCGCCAGAAGTAGGCGCCGACGATGGTGATGGACGCGATGCCGAGGACGCCGAGGGCGATCATCGCGGCGAGCATCTTGCGGCCGAGGCGCTTGCGCTTCTTCTTGCCGCCTTCGAGGTCGCTCTTGTCCTTCGGGCCCTTGCCGGCGCGGCGGGTGCCGACGACGCTGGCGCGGCCGGTGCGCTCGCCGGGGCCGGCGGGGCTCACGGGCCGGACGGAGGCCGAGCCGACGGAGGCCGATCCCACCGAGGCGGAGCCGACAGAGGCGGATCCGACGCTGGCGCGGCCGGTGCGGCCCGTGCCGGGCTGACCGCCGACCGAGGCGCTGCCGGAGGCGCCGCCCACGGAGGCCGAGCCGGTGGGCCGGCCGACCGAAGCGGAGCCGCGCGGCGGGACGGCGCCGCGGCCGGTGTTGCCGCCTCCGACCGAGGCGCTGCCCGAGGCGGGGGTGCCGTACGGCTGCTGGCGCGGACGCGGGGACTGGCCCTGGCCGCCGCCTTGCGGCTGGCCGCCCCAGCCGTAGTCGCCCTGGCGGTCCCCGGATCCGCCGTTGCCGTTGGCACTGCCGTAGGCGCGGCCGTCCGGTCGTCCGCCGCGGCCCTGCTGGGGCCTGCCGTCCTCTGGGGGCGGGGCGGGACGATAACCGTAGTCGCTCATGCTCAACCATCCACGTGCTGTGTAACCCGGGCATAATCCGGGTTTTGCCGGTCGGCCCGGTGCACCCGGCGCGCGGCATCCCGAGGGGGACGCGCCCGGCGGACCGGCGGTCGCAAAGGTCTACTCCCGGCATGGGGGTGGCCGGTCGCCTCGCAGTTTCGCACATTGAAATTGCGAGAACTCTGCTAGATCGCTTGGTGGGCCAGCCTACTGGAACACAGCCCCTCTGAACAGGGCGCGGACGCGCGCCTTGACGTGATTTGCGCCTGCCGCTATGGTTAACGCTGATGTATCGAGCCGATACATCACAGCGTTAGATCGCCGTGTGAGAGGAGGGACGAGATGCTCGAGCTGGCCATTCTGGGACTCCTGCACGAAACCCCCATGCACGGTTACGAGCTGCGCAAACGCCTGCTGGCCCTGCTCGGGGCCATCAGGGCCGCGTTCAGCTACGGCTCGCTCTACCCCACCCTCAAGCGCATGCGTCAGCGCGGACTCATCGCCGAGGAGACCCCACGAGAGGGTGCGGCAGAGACCCCGCTGCTCACCGGGCGCCGGGCCCGCAAGGTCTACCGGCTCACACCCGAGGGCAAGGAGCACTTCGCTCAGCTCATGGCCGACGCCGGCCCCGAATCGGCCGACGAGGCCCTCTTCGGCGTGCACTTCGCGTTCTTCTCCCGTACCGACCCGGCCACGCGACTGCGGATCCTCGAGGCCCGCCGCCGCCGCGTCGAGGAGCGGCGCGAACGGATGCGCGAGGCCCTCAGCCGCACCGCCGAGCGGCTCGACGCCTACGGGCTCGAGCTCCAGCGGCACGGGCTGGAGACCGCCGAGCGGGAGGTGCGCTGGCTCAACGAGCTCATCGCCTCCGAGGAGAGCCGCCGCCCCGAGCAGCACATCGACTTCGGCGAGCCATTCGCCGGACCGGGACGGCACCAGGCCGTCGCGGAACAGGGAACACCCGATCCGGCCTCCAGTGCCGGTGACCCAAATAAACAAGGCAAAGGAGGCATGCGCGATGGGTAAGCTCCGCGTAGCCATTGTCGGCGTGGGCAACTGCGCCAACTCACTGGTCCAAGGTGTCGAGTACTACCGCGACGCCAAGCCCGAGGACCGGGTGCCCGGCCTCATGCACGTCCAGTTCGGCGACTACCACATCAGCGACATCGAGTTCGTCGCCGCGTTCGACGTCGACGCCAAGAAGGTCGGCCAAGACCTGGCCAGCGCTATCTTCGCCTCGGAGAACAACACTGTCAAATTCGCCGACGTGCCTCCCACGGGCGTGCAGGTGCTGCGCGGTCCGACGCACGACGGCTTGGGCGAGTACTACACCGAGATGGTCACCGAGTCCTCCGAGGAGCCGGTCGACGTCGTGGCCGCGCTCAAGGCGGCGAAGGTCGACGTCGTGGTCTGCTACCTGCCGGTGGGCAGCGAGCAGGCGGCGAAGTTCTACGCGCAGGCCGCGATCGACGCGGGCGCCGCGTTCGTGAACGCCCTCCCCGTGTTCATCGCCTCCGACCCCGAATGGGCCAAGAAGTTCACCGATGCCGGTATCCCGATCGTGGGTGACGACATCAAGTCGCAGGTCGGCGCCACCATCGTGCACCGCGTGCTGGCGAAGCTGTTCGAGGACCGCGGCGTGCGGCTGGACCGCACGTACCAGCTGAACTTCGGCGGCAACATGGACTTCATGAACATGCTCGAGCGCACCCGCCTCAAGAGCAAGAAGATCTCCAAGACGCAGGCCGTGACCTCGCAGATCCCCCACGAGATGCTCGGTGCGGACGTGCACATCGGCCCGTCGGACCACGTCCCGTGGCTGACCGACCGCAAGTGGGCGTACATCCGCCTGGAGGGCACCACCTTCGGCGACGTGCCGCTCAACGCGGAGCTCAAGCTCGAGGTGTGGGACTCGCCGAACTCGGCGGGCGTCATCATCGACGCGGTCCGCGCGGCGAAGATCGCCCTCGACCGCGGCCACGGCGGCCCGGTGGAGTCGGCCTCCAGCTACTTCATGAAGTCGCCGGCGAAGCAGTTCTCCGACGAGGAAGCCCGCATCTCCGTCGAGAACTTCATCGCGGGCCTGTAAGGCACCGCAATCCCTCAAGGGGGACCCTGACGTGAAGCAAGGACCGCGCATCCGGCCCGCACGCTTCGCTCTGATGGGTCCCCCTTGGCATGCACCGGAGTTATCCTCGGACAATGCGCACCGACGGGCACGTTCGGAACCTCGCGAGCAACCGCCGTTTTCGGCACCTGCTGGCGGTGCGCCTCACGTCCCAGGCGGCCGACGGCATGTTCCAGGCCTCGCTCGCCCTCTCAGTCTTCTTCAATCCGGCGCTCGGCGAAGCCAGCGACCCGTTCCGGTACGCAGCGGCGGTCGCGATCCTCCTCGGCCCGTACTCGCTGCTCGGGCCCTATGTCGGCACGGTCCTCGACCGGTTCAGCCGGCGCAATCTCATCGGTGGCGCGAACCTGGCGCGGGCCGCGCTCATGATCGTCATCTGCCTGACGCTCCCCGGCGGTTTCAACTGGTCGTGGGTGCTGTGCGCGATGGTCGTGCTGGCCGCGAACCGCTTCGTGCTCGCCGGGCTCGGCGCCGCCCACCCGCAGGTCGTCCCGGCGAAGGACCTCGTGACCGCGAACTCGCTCGCGTCGACCCTTGGTGCGCTGGCCTACGGGCTCGGCCTGGCGACGACGGGGATCGCGAAGCTCCTCGACTCGGGGGTCTCGTACTCGATGCTGGCGCTGGCCGCGGGCTGCGGCTACCTGGCGTCGGCGTTCATCGTCGGGGCGTCGTTCCGCCGCGCGGACCTCGGCCCGCCCGTGGACGACGAGGCGGCGACGGGCCTGTGGCGGGGGATCGCCCAGACGAGTTCGGGCATGTGGGAGGGGTTCAAGCACCTCGGCAGGCGGAAGGGCCCGGCACTGGTGATGGCGGTGCAGGGGCTGCACCGGTTCCTGTACGGGATCGTGTTCATCATCGCGATCGCGCTGTTCATGGGGTTCTTCTGGGACGTCGAGTCGGATCCGACCCGCACCACGACGATCTCGTGGCTGCTGGTGCTGGCGATACTCGGGAACGTGGGGGTGCTGGCGGCGGCGATCGCGACGCCGCGGGCGACGCGCGTGTGGGGCCCGAAGAACTGGATCGTGGTGCTGATGGCGCTGTGCGCGGTGGTCGTGGCCGCGCTCTCGGGCACGATGAAGCCGGTCATGTTCGCGGTCGCGGTGCTGCTGGTGAACATCGCGTCCCAGGGTTTGAAGATCACCGTGGACACGAGCATCCAGCGGGGCGTCGAGGACGCCTACCGCGGGCGGGTGTTCAGCGTCAACGACACGATCTACAACGTCGGGTACCTCGCGGGCCTGTTCGCGGCCGCGTTCGTGGTCCCTGAGAACGGCTACGCGCCCGGCACGCTCGTCGGCGTAGCGCTCTCCTACGGTCTGATCTGCGTCGGATACGCCTATCTCGCGCGAGACGAGGCACCGTACGATGCACAGACATGGAGCCCCGCCGCGACCGAAGCGAGACCGACCACGAGCCAGTAGCGTCGAACCCGTACCGGGGCACGGCCCCGTGGCAGCGCGAGGGCACCGGCAGCTGGAAGCGCGGACTCGCCGGGCTCGGCGCGGTGGCGCTCACCGCCGGTTCGATCGCCGCGGTCACCTGGCTGGCCTTCCGGGACGACGGCGGCGGTGAAGCCGCCACGGGCGAGCTCATCGCCGAGCAGTGCACCGTCACCGAAGCGGACGACGCCGGCCAGGGCGCGGACCCGATGGAGCCGGGCGCCCCCGCCGAACGCTCCCTCGCCACGGTCCAGACCAACTACGGCGAGATCGTCGTGCTCCTGTGGGGCGACCTCGCGCCGTGCGGCGTCCAGGCCTTCACGCACCTCTCCGAGACCCAGTTCTACGCCTCGCACGAATGCGACCGGCTCACCACGCAGGCGATCGACCCGACCGCGATCCTGCGCTGCGGCAGCCCCGGCCTCGCCGGTGCCGCTGAAGACAGTGAGGACACGTACGGTCCGGGCTGGCGCTTCCAGGCCGAGACCGGCATGGCCGGGAACGACATGGCCGACGTGCTCGCCCTCATCACCGACGACAAGGGCCGGGCGGGAGGGTCCTTCGCGCTCATCCGCGGCGCGGCCGTCCCGACCGCCGGCGTCAGCGTCATCGGCGGCATCGTCGACGGCTACGAAGTGCTCGACCAGATCGCGGCCCTCCCCGAGACCGTGGAGTCCGACGGCGCGCCGCCCGTACCGGTCGAGATCTGGGGCGTGCTGATCAGCGGCGTCGAAGGCCTGCCGATCGAGACCGCGACACTCCCGACGGGAACCGCGACCCCGCCGCCGGGCACCGCCACACCGACGACGCCCGCCGCGTCCCCGAGCGGCACCCCCACGGGCACCGCACCGGGAACCGCGACGCCCACCGGGACGGCGACGCCCACAGGCACCGCCAGCCCGACGGGGCCTTAGTCCTTAGTCTTCGCCTTCACTCTTGCCGCCGCCGTGGCGCTTGGCGTACTTGTCCACGTACTCCTGGCCGGTCAACCGGCGGATCGCGTCCATCACCTCGTCGGTGACGGCCCGGATCACCACCCGGTCGTTCTCCATGCCCTTGTACCGTGTGAAGTCCAGCGGCTTGCCCACGCGCACGCCCACAGGCGCCACACGCGGCCGCGATTCCCCGATCGGCAGCACCTTCTCCGTGCCGATCAGCCCCACCGGGATCACCGGCGCCCCCGAAGTGAGCGCCAACCGCGCCACACCCGGCTTGCCCCGGTACAGCCGCCCGTCGGGCGAACGCGTCCCCTCGGGGAAGATCGCGAACACGCGGCCCTCCTCGAGCACCTCCAGCGACGGCTCCAGGGACGCGGCGCTCTTGCGCCCGCCCGAGCGGTCCACGGCCACCTGGCCGAGGGCCTTCACCGTCGACGAGATCAGCTTGCCCTTCAGGCCCGCACCCGTGAAGTACTCGATCTTCGCCATCGTCGCGATGTGCCGCTTGGTGGTGAGGCCCAGGAAGTAGTGGTCGGCGACGGAGAGGTGGTTGGACGCCAGGATGACCGGGCCGTCCTCCGGGATGTTCTCCTTCCCGTCGATCCAAGGCCTGTAGATGAGCTTGATGGTCGGCGCGGCCGTCCATTGCAACGTCTTGTACAGCACCGTGTTCAGCTCTCCAGTGGTCTCACCCCGGCTGCGGGAAGGTCGGGTCGGGTCCAATTATGGCTCGCGAACCGCACCTGGCGAAACCCTCGAGCCACTCTGGCCCCCGCCGCGGGCGCGGCCGGGCCCCGCCGGGAAGGCAGGCCCGAGTCTAAGGCATGACGTGCGCCTACAGGTACTGCCCGGGATGGTGGTCGCGGTCGTCACCGCGCGCAGCCCGCTCGGCCATCACGGCCCGGAGCTGCGGCGGAAGGTCCTCACCCGCGGGCAGGGCCTTCAACTCGCCCGAACGCATCTGGTCCAACTGCAGCCGCGCGGCCATCTGCTGCGCCACCAGCGCCGCCTGGATGCCGTGGAACAGGCCCTCCAGCCAGCCCACGAGCTGGGCCTGCGCGATCCGCAGCTCCGCCTCGGTCGGAATCTCGTCCGCGCTGAACGGCAGCGACAGGCGCTCCAGCTCGTCGCGCAGCTCCGGGGCCAGGCCCGACTCGAGCTCGGCGATGGAGCGGGCGTGTATGTCGCGCAGGCGCTGGCGGCCCTTCGCGTCGAGGTCGGCGGCGCGGACCTCCTCGAGGAGCTGCTTGATCATCGAACCGACGCGCATGACCTTGGCCGGCTCGGGAACGAGCTTGGTCGGGTCGGACTCGTACCGGTCCTCGGCACTGACCTCGGCGGTCTCGGACTCGGCGGTCACCGGGTTGCCGTAGGCGTCGACGATGAACGGCTGGTCCTCGGACTCGCGTTCCTGTTCCGGCTTGCTGTTCGCTTCACTCATGGTTCGGTGTGGCCCCACTCGTCTCGATGCTGGTCCGGTTCCTCTCCCCGAGCCTAACGCGCGGGGTTCGCGGGGTGTTCCCGCTCGCGGCAGGCCCTTGGATCGGGCCGCTGAGAAAGCGAAAGGCCCGGAGGTCGGAACCTCCGGGCCGTATCGGTGCGCGAGGGGGGACTTGAACCCCCACGTCCTTACGGACACTGGCACCTGAAGCCAGCGCGTCTGCCATTCCGCCACTCGCGCGAGTGTCAGTACTTGCGACGCGACGATATTACCTTGCGGGGACCTGGTGGTTCAACGGGGTATTGGCCCCTTTGAGGTACGGGCCACTCACAAGAGGGTGCGCAGGCGCCCGACGGGCTGGTCGCCGCCGTGGACCTCGGGCCACATGAGCGCGTCCACCTCGGGCTTGGCGTCCTCGGGGACGGCGAACCCGGCGAGGTGGGTGAGGGCGCGCAGGGCGACGGGCGTGGAGGCCCGGCCGGCGCCGTCGTCGATCTTGACGGCGACCGCGCCGACGCCGGGTGCGGCGAGCACGTGGACGCCTTCGGCGCCGCCCTTGGCGAGCAGGCCGGGGAGGGCGGTCATCATGCGGTGGTCGGGACCGCGGGTGCCGTCGATGAGCTTCGGGTTGGCGCGCATGGCGTCCGCGACGCGGCGCTCGTTCGAGCCGGCGGGGGCTTCGACGAGGCGCGAGAAGGCGCGGGCGATCCCGGCGAGGGAGACGGCCAGGACGGGGGCGCCGCAGCCGTCGACGCCGATGGACTCGACGGTGTCGCCGGTGAGCTCCTCGACGGTGGCGATGACCAGCCGCTGGAACGGGTGTTCGGGGTCGCGGTAGGTGGCGAGGTCCCAGCCGTTCGCGGCGCAGGCCGCGAGCATGCCGGCGTGCTTGCCGGAGCAGTTCATGTAGACGCGGCGGGGCTCGCCGCCCTCGCGGATGGCCGCACTGCGGGCGTCGGGGTCGCTCGGCAGGTCGGCCGGGCACTGGAGGTGCTCCTCGCCGAGGCCGGCGCCGCCGAGCACGGAGGCGACCTGGGCGAGGTGGAACGGCTCGCCGCGGTGGCTCGCGGAGGCGATGGCGAGGTCGGCCTCGGTGCCGGGCGCCCAGCCGGCGCGGAGCATGGCGAGGGCCTGCATGGGCTTGTTGGAGGAACGCGGGAAGACCGCGGAACCGGTGTCGCCGATCGAGGCGAGGAGGTTCCCGGACGGGTCGGTCACGGCGACGCTGCCCCGGTGGAGGCTCTCGGCGAATCCGGACCGGACGATCTCGGCGACGGGTTGGCCGCCGCGGTAGGAAGCACTCATACCGCGAGGCTAACCCCAGTGCTACTGGCGCGCTGCCTGATCGCCCACGATGAGACGCGCGTCAGTGTCGTCGGCGGTGCTCCGCTTGAGCAGAGCGAGCGCGATCTGGCCGAGCTCGTAGTGCTGCACGGCGGTGCCGACGATGCCGACTTGCTTGTCGCCCAAGGTGATCGGGGTGCCGGAGACGGGCGGGTGCTCGTCGGAGCCGTCGAGGTGGAGCATGACGAGGCGGCGCGGCGGCTGCCCGAGGTGGTGGACCTTGGCGACGGTCTCCTGGCCCCGGTAGCAGCCCTTGTTGAAGTGGACGGCGCGCTCGAGCCAGTGGTGGACCTCGTGCGGGACGGTCTTCTCGTCGGTGTCGATCCCGAAGGCGGGCAGGCCGGCCGCGACGCGGAGGGCGTCCCAGGCCCAGGTGCCGGCCGGCACGGCGTCGCCGCCGAGCACGGCCGCGGGGATGTCCTCGCGGCGCACGCACAGGTCGAAGGTGGGGACGCCGAGGGCGTCGGTGCGGCGAGTCCATCCGTCCGTCGAGTCGAGCGCGTCGCCCGGGTAGACCGCGGTGGGGGTGAGCGGGATCTCGCGCTGCACGAACTTCGCGGCCGGGACCGGCTGCACGGCCGGAGCCGCTTCGTCGACGTCCTTGAACGTGTAGGTGAACAGGGCCCGCGCGCCGCTCTCGTCGCGGATGTCGACCTCGGTGCGGAACTTCATGAGCTCCAGGTACTTCAGGAGCGCCTCGCCGCGGCCGGGCTCGGTGTCGAGCCAGGTGCTGGTGCCGTCGTCGAAGACGTTCATGTGGTGCTCGACGCGGCCGGTGGGGGAGAGGACGAGCGCCTCGGTGCCCTCGTGCGGCTTCAGGGACTCGAGGTGCTGGGTGGTGAGCGAGTGCAGCCATCCCAGGCGGGCGGCGCCGGTCACGGTGATGAGGTCGCGGTCGGAGCGGTCGAAGAGCGCGCCGGTGGCCATCGCCTTGCGCTGCTCGGGGAGCGGCCCGCCGTAGTGCCAGGCGGTGCGGCCCGCCGTCGCGCCGGACTGCGTGGCGACGGCGCCGGGAAGGTCGAGCAGGGGGGACGCGGTGGTCTCGGTCATCGTTCCTTCTCCAGGCATTCGGCGCAGGTCCCGAACACGGCGACGTGGCCGATGTCCATGACGAACCCGCAGGTGTCGGCGACTTCCTCGCGCGCGTTCGCGAACAGGGAGGGGTCGACCTCGGTGATCCGGCCGCAGCGGTGGCACACCAGGTGCGCGTGGCCGCGGTCGCCTGACAGATGGTACGTCGGCGCGCCGTGGGAGAGGTGGGTGTGCGAGACGAGCTGGAGCTCTTCGAGCAGGTCGAGGGTGCGGTAGACGGTGGTGATGTTCACGCCTTCGACCTGGTCGCGGATGCGCTCGTGGATCCGCTCGGGGGTGGCGTGTCCGAGTGTGCGGACCGCTTCCAGCACGAGCTGGCGCTGCGCGGTCATGCGCAGGCCCTTGGAGCGCAGCACCGCGGCCAGTTCGGTCTCGGCCTCGGCTTCGGTGGGCATAGGTGCATCGTACTGCGCCCGCACGGGAACACGTTCGGGTGACAAGGGCGGCGGGAGGGGCGGTTTTTGTCGGACCCCCGCGCGACGCTGGACGGTATCTTCCCCTCTAGATGGTTGATTCCTTGGGGTCAGTGGTCGTAGGCGGTCAAGGAGCGTAGGACTGGTTGGCGTTGTTGGTCGTTGTGCCAGATGGCGGCGGTCAGGGCGAGGATCCGTTGGGTGACTCGGGCGCATACTCCTTGGGGTGTGCGCCCGTTGTGGCGTTCGAGGTCGAGCTGGGCTTTGAAGGTCTGGTTGATCGATTCGATGACCTGGCGCAGGGGCCGGAACAGGGTGGTGC
>NZ_JAPZVR010000031.1 GCF_027622855.1 Glycomyces algeriensis
GTCGACCAGCCGGTGTCGGCGGTGATGTCGCCGAGCAGGACCGGGAGGGCGTAGAAGAGCACGCCCCAGCTGGTGATCTGGGTGGCGCACAAGGCGACGAGCACGCGCCGCGGCACCGGTGGGTGCGTGCCGGCGGTCTCGAGGGGTGCGGTTCGGGTGGCCATGGGGTCAGGTCTATCCGATTTCCTTGCGAGAGTTCAACACCAATGACGCCAAGGAACGGACGACGCGGGCGGCGTCGCGGCCGACGCCCCGGATGCTGGCCGAGGAGAGGCTGCGCTGCCATTCGAGGCCGACGAATCCGAGGCCGGGCACGTCGGTGGAGAGTCCGCCCCGGTGGCGGGGGTGGCCTTCGGCGTCAACGACGTCGAGTGCGGTGAGGTAGTCGAGGGCGGGCCGGTAGCCGGTGGCGAGGATCAGCGCGTCGACATGCTCGCTCGTGCCGTCGCTCCAGATCACCTGGTCGGCTTCGAGAGTGGTGAACATGGGCCGGTGTTCAGGCCGCCCGGCGGCAAGGGCCTCGCGGTAGCGGCCGGTGTCCAGGACCGGGACCGTCGGCGGGTGGGCCAGGAACCTTCCGACCGGAGCGGCGTCGAGACCGGTCACGGTGTACCAAAAGTGCAGGTCCCGACCGAATGGCCGTTGGGGCGCGAAGCGGAGTCGCCCGCGGGTGGTGACGGTGACGTGGGCGTGTTCGGCGAGTTCGGTGGCGATCTGGACTGCGGAGTTGCCGCCCCCGATAACCAGGACCCGTTGCCCTGCGAACGGCTCGGGCCGCTGGTAGTCGGCGGCATGCATGACCCTTCCGTTGAATCCTTCGAGGCCGGGCAGGGCGGGGCGGTAGGGGTTGGTGAAGCCGCCGGTCGCGGCGACGACGGTGCGGGCGTGAAACGCTCGGCCGTCGGCGAGGCGGGCGGTGAAGATCCCGTTTGCGTGTTCGAGGTCGCGGACGTGGTGGCCGGTGCGGATGTCGGCGTCGAGTTCCTTGGCGTATGCGGCGAGGTAGTCGATGACTTCGTCGCGGTGGGGGTAGCGGTCGGGATCGCCGGGGAAGGGCATCCCGGGCAGGGCGGAGTAGCGGGCTGGGGAGAACAGGGTGAGCGACTGGTAGTACTTCGGCCAAGCACCGGTCGGTGCGTCGCCGGCTTCGAGGACGATCGGGTCGATTCCGTGCTTGCGGAGGGTGTGAGCGGTGGCGAGGCCGGATTGGCCGGCGCCGATGACGAGGGTGTCGATAAGGTCCATGCCCGCATCATATCGTCATTCCGTGATTTTACGAAATGACGATATGAGGTTAGTCTGGAATGCATGGCTAGCATGACCACCGACCCTGCTGTGCCCGTGCCGGACGAGGTGACGGGCCGGTTCTTGAAGGCCCTGGCGAGCGAGGCGCGGCAGCAGGTGATGTTGCTGTTCGCCGGTGGCGCCGAGTTGAGCGTCGGTGAAGTGGCCGAGCGGCTGGGCATCGGGCAGTCCACTGCCTCGCAGCAACTCGCGCAACTCAAGGACGGCGGGCTGCTGACCAGCCGCCGCGAGGCTAAGACGGTCTTCTATCGGGCGGACAAGGAGCGGATCGGTGCCGCGCTCGACCGCCTCCGTGCCTTCCTCGACGGCTGCTGCTGAGCGCGGTCTAGTGTTCGGCCGTCAGTGGTGTCGGGCGAGTTTGGCCGCTGAGATGAGCAGGATGAGGGCCAGGGCCGGGATCAGGACGAGGTCGGGGACGACGCCGAGGAGCAGTCCGCCCAGGAGCACTCCGGCGATCGATCCGGCGGCCATGGTGAGGACGAAGCGGCGGTTGCGTCCGAGGACGGCGAAGCTGCCGTCCCTGCTGTACCTCGCGAAGGCGACCAGCATGGTCGGCAGGGCGACCATCAGCGAAAGGCTCCCCGCGGTCTTGATGTCGATGGCGAACAGCAGCACGATGGTCGGTATCAGCAGCTCGCCGCCCGCAACGCCCATGATCGCGGCGACGACCCCGATCACGAGCCCGGCGGCGACACCGGCCACCACTTGGAGCCAGCCGGAGAGGTGCAGCGAAGCCACCGGCAGCAGATGCGTGGCGAGCAGTGCCGCGGCCATGACGACCATCAGGGCCGCGAGCACCCGGTAGAGCACGGCCGTGCGCATTCGCACCGCCCAGGACGCGCCGAGCCAGGCGCCGACGAGGGTCCCGGCCAGGAGGTTCACCGCCACGGGCCAATGCGGGGCGAGCTCGGGCCAGGGGACGGCGATCAGCCGGGCGGGGAGGGCCGCGGCCACGACGATCAGGCTGATCGCCTTGTTGACCACGACGGCGGCGAGGGCCGCGAAGCCGAAGACGCCGATCAGGAGAGGAAGCCGGAACTCGGCCCCGCCAAGGCCGATCATCCCGCCGAGCACACCGACAGCGGCGCCTGCGACGAAGACCCACGGCAGCGACCGGGCCGCGCCGCCGGTCAGGGGCTCAAGTTGAGGTTGAGGGGTGTCGTTCACTGCGCCAGCCTATCCAGACGGGTCGGACCTGACCCCCCTGCTGCGACATGGCGAGGAAGGTCCGAACTCGCGGAAGTCGTTGGGGTGCATGGCATCATGCCGAAACGACCAGCGCGATCAGCGCGACGGACGTGACAATAGCGGCCTGTCGGCCCGTTCGCGTCCCTCTAGCAGCAGCCGTTGTGCTCGACCGGGTTCGAGAGGCCGGCGAGCGCGCGCAGCGGCGCGGAAAAGGCGTCGCAGCACAGGGAGTAGACGTTGCTGCGGCCCTTGGGAACCACGCTGACCAGGCCGAGGTCGCGCAGGGGCGCGAGGTGGTGGGAGACGAGGGTCTGCGCGAGGCCGGTGGCCTCGGTCAGCTCCCTGACGGTGCGGGAGTGCTCGGACAGCAGCAGCACGATGGCCAGCCGGTTCTCGTCGGCGAGAGCCTTGAACTGGGGTGCGAGGTCCTTGGCGTGCTCGAGCAGCGACGCGTCCGAGTGCTCGGCGGCGCTCACGTCGGTCAAGGTGAGTTCGATCGTGCGGCTCATGAGTCAAGTAAACCACAGAACTTGCTATCAACAGCAATCACTGGTATTAATTATTGAAGTTGATGTGACCGCGATCGGCGCGGTCACCATGAGCCGAGATTCCAGGAGTCCGCCATGTCGAACCCCACCACCCGCCCGGTGTCCACGGTCGCTGTGATCGGCGCAGGGCCGGTCGGCCTGGCCGCCGCCGCGCACCTGGTCGAGCGCGGCCTGACCCCGATCGTCCTCGAAGCCGGCGAAGGCCCGGCCGACGCGATCAGCCAGTGGGGGCACGTGCGGCTGTTCTCCCCGTGGCGCTTCGACATCGACAGCGCCGCAAGGCGACTGCTCGAAGCCCAGGGCTGGACCGCCCCCGACCCGGACGGCCTGCCCACCGGCGCCGAGCTCATCGACGCCTACCTCGCCCCGCTCGCCAAGACCCCCGAACTCGCCCCGCACCTCCGCTACGGGACGCGCGTCGTCGCCGTCTCCCGCGTCGGCGTCGACAAGACCCGCACCATCGACCGCGAAGGCCGCCCCTACCTCGTCCGCACCCGCACCACCGCGGGGGAGTGGGCGGACCTGATCGTCGACGCGGTCATCGACGCCTCCGGCACCTGGACCCAGCGCAACCCCCTCGGCGCCCACGGCCTCGCCGCACCCGGCGAAGACCCGGGCGCCGCCTGGGCCGCCGGACCGCTCCCGGACGTCCTCGGTATCGAGCGCGAACGGTTCGCGGGCAAGCGGACCCTCGTGGTCGGCATGGGCCACTCGGCCGCGAACACGCTGCTGAACCTCGCGACCCTCAAGGAAGCCGAGCCGGAGACCACGGTGGTCTGGGCGATCCGCGGCCAGAGCCCGGCACGCCTGTACGGCGGCGGCTCAGCGGACGCGCTCCCCGCGCGCGGCACCATCGGCGCCCGCCTCCGCGAACTGGTCGAATCAGGCGCGATCGAACTGGTCACCGGGTTCACCATCGACCACTTCGAGGACCGCGGCAACGGCTCGGTCGCAGTCGTCGGGAACATCGGCGGTGTCGAGCAGATCATCGAGACCGACCATGTCGCCGCCGCGACCGGCTTCCGGCCCGACCTCGACATGCTCCGCGAAGTCCGGCTCGAGATCGACGCCACCGTGGAGGCCCCGGCGAAGCTCGCGCCGCTGATTGACCCGAACTTCCACTCCTGCGGCACCGTCCCCCCGCACGGCGAAGCCGACCTCGCCCAGCCCGACGAGGGCTTCTACCTCGTCGGCATGAAGTCCTACGGCCGCGCCCCGACCTTCCTGCTCGCCACCGGCTACGAGCAGGTCCGCTCCATCGCCGCCGCACTTGCCGGCGACCGGGAGGCCGCCGACAAGGTCGAACTCGACCTGCCCGAGACCGGCGTCTGCTCCTCAAGCAGGTCCCTGGAGGCCACCAGCATCGCCGACGCCGCCGAGGCCTCGGGCTGCTGCGGCCCCGCGGCCGCTGAGACCGCGGACTCCGGTTGCGGGACGAGCGCGGACGGCGGGTCCGGTTGCGGCACCGCCCAGCCCGAGCCGGTCGCGGTCGGTGCCCGCGGGCTCGCCACCGGTGTCCTGCACGGTTACTCCGGTGAGCGGATCGAACTCAAGCAGACCGGCGGCAGCTGCTGCGGCTAGTCACTAGTGAGACAGCGGAGGAGCCGGGGCAACTGCCCCGGCTCCTCCGCTGTGCTGCGTATGCGCCGTTATTGCAGACGTCGGGCCGAGCGGCGGCCGGTGTGACGGTGCAGCGCCCATAGGATCAGCGGGATGCCGACGGCGGCGGGCAGGAACCAGAACGAGAGCGGGGACAGCAGCCGCCAGACAGGCAGCCGCGGTCCGTTGTCGACATAGAACGCGGTGAGCGCCAGGACGTAGGAGCTGCCCATGGCGATGATGTGGTGGGGCAGCCAGTGCCGCCAGCGGACTCGGCGGGCCATGAAGCCTGTGCCCGCCAAAGCCAGGGCGACGCCGCCTAGGAGGAGCAGATACGCGGTGTGCGGTCGGGCGACGACGATGAGACACGCGGTCGCGAAGAGCCCGATCACGGCGAACAGATAGATCCGCCCTGCCGTGGGGTGGCGGACCGGGCGCTTCGGGCTGAGCATCGCGACCGCTCCGGCTACGACAGCAGTGATACCGGCGGCGATATGCGCGACGATGACAACTTGAAGGAGCACAGCACCTCCTCTGTTCAGCATGCACCGACGCGAGGTCGACCGACACTCCAAGGACAGGCCAACTTCTTCACTTGAGGGCGTTAGTCCTTGCAGGAGTCATCATCACAGCAGGCGCCGCCCTCGCCGGTGGTGCCGGCGGCGGGGGCGCAATCGTCGCAATGTTCGCCCTTCCATGCTTCGACGCCTTCGCGGACGGCGACGGCGGCGATGATGAGGGCCGCGACGGGGTCGGCCCAGGACCAGCCGAGCGTGGCGTTGAGGACCAGGCCGACGAGCAGGATCGCGGACAGGTACGTGCACAGCAGGGTCTGCATCGAGTCGGCGACGACGGTCGCCGAGCCCAGCTCGCGGCCGGTGCGGCGCTTAGCCCACACCAGCAGCGGCATGACCACGACCGAGACGGCGGCGATGCCGATCCCGACCGGGGAAGGCTCGGCCTCACCCTGGCCCAGGAGCGAGCGGACGGCGTCGAAGGCGACCCAGGCGGCCAGCGCGAAGAACGAGACCGCGATGAGCTTGAGCGCCAGCCGCTCCCGTTCTTCGGGGACACGGGAGCGGAACTGCCAGATCACGATCAGCGCACTGGAGACCTCGATGAACGAGTCGAGGCCGAAGCCGATCAGTGCGGTCGAGGAGGCCGCGGCCCCCGCGGCGAGGGCCACGATGCCCTCGAGCGTGTTGTAGCCGGCCGTGGCGTAGGCGAGGTGGCGGGAGCGGGCGTTGAGGACGATGCGCCGCTCGGGCGTGAGCGTTGCGGGTGCGCTCATGCTGCGGCTCCGGCGGGGTGGAGGACGGCGGCGTGGCCGGTCGCGGCGAGCATGCTGTCGGCGGCTTCGAGCAGGTCGAGCAGTTCGGTGCGGGCGAGGCTGTAGTACACCTGGCGGCCCTCGTTCCGCCCGGCCACCAGGCCGCAGTCCCGCAGGCAGGCCACGTGCGCCGACACTGTCGACTGGGCCAGGCCGAGCTCGGCGACGAGATCGGCCACGCGCAGCTCGACACGCGCCTCGTGATCGGCAAGGCGGCGCACGATCGCCAGCCTGGTCGGGTCGGACAGCGAGTGGAACAGGGCCGCCGCCGGGGGCAGGCCGGCCTTGATCTCGTCGGAGAGGCAGACGCCCCGCTCATCATTCATCGTCATTCAGCGATGATATCGCTGAAGTTCGATGATGTCGAATGGTCGTTCCGAGTCGTGATAGCTCAAACTCGCGACAGTGGCCAGCCCGGCTCAGCCGAGCAGTTCCTCAAGCAAGCTCTTGACGCGGGCGTCGATGTCGTCGCGGATGCGGCGGGCGGCTTCGAGGTCTTTCCCTGCGGGGTCGTCGAGTTCCCAGTTCAGGTACCGCTTCCCCGGGTAGATCGGGCAGGCGTCGCCGCAGCCCATCGTGATGACCACGTCCGAGGCGCGCACGACCTCGTCGGTGAGGGGTTTGGGGAACTCCTTCGAGACGTCCAGGTCGAGCTCGGCGAGCGCGGCGACCACGGCCGGGTTGACGCTGTCGACGGGGGCCGATCCGGCCGAGCGCACCACGACCCGTCCGGCACCGTGGTGGTCGAGGAGGGCGGCGGCCATCTGGGAGCGGCCGGCGTTGTGGACGCACACGAACAGGATCTCGGGCTTGCCGGTCGCGGCCTCGCTGTTCGCGGTGATCGTCGCGCTCAAGCGCTCTGCGGCGAACCGCTCGGCGAGGACGTACAGGTGGGTGTGGACGCGGGCGGTCGCGGCAAGCACGATGTAGGAATCGTCCAGACACTCGCGCACGGTCTCAGGCGAGAAGGTCGCGGCGAACCGGGCGGCCAGGCGGGTAGCAGAGGTGTCGAGCAGCGTCGCCACAGCGGGCGGAATGGTGAACTCACCGGTGTCGGTCATGAGAGGGGTCCCTTCGATCCAGACCATCATTGACTTGATGGATATCTAATTAAGTAGAGATCGAATCGGGCTTCAAGGTGAACGTTCGCGGGCGTCTGGACGTACGCCGGGCGAACCCCTGGCATCGGCGCCCTGATCGGCGCCCGAGTCGGCGGGGTATGGGGTCTGCGGTAGCGACTTGCCCGATTGGCGGACTGCTTAGATATCGGTCAAGATAAACGCATGTCGAAGCAACCTGTGGGTCCGCTGACCCCTGTCGGGATGGACGACTGTCGCGTCCCCCTCGTCAACGAGCCGCTCAACGCCGATCAGGCCGAACGGCTCGCACCCTCCTTCAAGGCCCTGGGCGACCCGATCCGGTTGCGGCTCCTGTCGCTGATCGCCTCGCACCAGGGCGGCGAGGCGTGCGTGTGCGACCTGACCGACGGGTTCGACGTCTCCGCGCCGACCATCTCCCACCACCTCAAAGTCCTCCGCGAGATCGGCCTGGTCTCCTCGGAACGGCGCGGTACCTGGGTGTACTACCGCGCCGAGCAGTCGGCCCTGGACCTGCTCTCCACGGTCCTCTCGGTCCCGCAGGGAGTGAACGCATGACCGCGCCCGTAGCCACCGAGAACACCACCGCCATGGGCGGACGGCTCTCCACCCTCGACAAGTACCTGCCCGTCTGGATCGGCGCCGCCATGCTCGCGGGCATCGCCCTCGGCCAGTTCGTCCCCGCAGTCGGCGAGGCGCTGAACGCGGTCCAGATCGGCGACATCAGCCTCCCGATCGCCGCCGGCCTGCTCATCATGATGTACCCCGTCTTGGCGAAGGTCCGCTACGACAAGCTCGACTCGGTCACCGCCGACAAGCGGCTCCTCGTCTCCTCGATCGTCCTGAACTGGCTGATCGGTCCGGCGTTGATGTTCGCGCTCGCGTGGATCTTCCTGCCCGATCTCCCGGCCTTCCGGACGGGGCTGATCATCGTCGGGCTCGCCCGCTGCATCGCCATGGTCATCATCTGGAACGACCTCGCCTGCGGCGACAGGGAAGCCGCCGCGGTTCTAGTGACACTGAACTCGGTCTTCCAGGTCATCGCCTTCGGCGCACTCGGCTGGCTCTACCTCGACGCCCTCCCGCGCTGGCTGGGCCTCGACTCGACCGGCCTGGAGGTATCGGGTTGGGAGATCGCGCTCAACGTGGCAGTCTTCCTCGGCGTACCGCTCGCCGCGGGCTATCTGACCCGCCGGATCGGCGAGCGCCGCAAGGGCCGCGACTGGTACGAGTCGAAGTTCCTCCCTAAGATCGGCCCGTTCGCGCTCTACGGCCTGCTCTTCACCATCGTGGTCCTCTTCGCCCTCCAGGGCGAAGCGATCATCGCGCAGCCGATGGACGTCGTGCGGATCGCGCTCCCGCTGCTGGTGTACTTCGCGATCATGTGGGCCGGGTCCTTCCTCTTCGGGAAGGCCGTCGGACTGGGCTACGAGCGGACCACGACTCTCGCGTTCACCGCCGCAGGCAACAACTTCGAACTCGCCATCGCCGTCGCCATCGCGACCTTCGGCGCCGCCTCCGGCCAGGCCCTGGCCGGGGTGGTGGGCCCGCTCATCGAGGTCCCGGTGCTCGTGGGCCTCGTCTACGTGAGCCTGTGGGCCCGCCGCTTCTTCAACGCCCCCGAACTGCAAGCAGTCCGATCATGACCACCGAACCGTCAAGCCCTGCACAGCAAAGGAACACCGCTATGTCCGCGAAGCCTTCCGTCCTCTTCGTCTGCGTCCACAACGCCGGCCGCTCCCAGATGGCCGCCGGATGGCTCACACACCTCGCAGGCGACCGCGTCGAAGTCCGCTCCGCCGGATCCGCCCCTGCCGACCAGGTCAACCCCGCCGCAGTCGAGGCCATGAAGGAGGTCGGCATCGACATCGCGAACCAGTCGCCGAAGATCCTCACGGTGGACGCGGTCGAAGCCTCCGACGTGTGCATCACCATGGGCTGCGGCGACGTCTGCCCGGTATTCCCCGGGAAGCGCTACCTCGACTGGAAACTCGACGACCCCGCCGGACAGGGTGTCGAAGCGGTGCGCCCGATCCGCGACGAGATCAAGACCCGCATCGAGGGCCTGATCGCCGAACTCTTCCCCGAAGACGAGATGCAGGCATGAGCACCAAGGACATTCGCGACGTCATCATCATCGGCTCGGGCCCCGCCGGCTACACCGCCGCGCTGTACACCGCCCGCGCCGATCTGCACCCGCTCGTGTTCGAGGGCTTCCAGTTCGGCGGCGCGCTCATGCAGACCACCG
>NZ_JAPZVR010000032.1 GCF_027622855.1 Glycomyces algeriensis
CGCCACCCGCCGCCCGCCGCCCGCCACCCGGCTGAACGCCGAGAGGCTGTCGGTGGGAACCGTTATGGTCAGGCGATGGACATCATCCTCATTCCCGGTTTCTGGCTCGACGCCTCCTCATGGAGCGAAATCACGCCCGCACTCGAGAAGGCCGGTCACCGCACGCACCCGATCACCCTGCCCGGCATGGAATCCCGCGACGCCGACCGCAGCGGCATCGGCCTGCGCGACCACGTCGACGCGGTGGTCGCCGCCGTCGACGCGCTCGAGGCTCCGGTTGTGCTCGTGGGCCACTCCGGCGGCGGCGCGGTCGCGCACGCGGTCGCCGACGCCCGGCCCGACCGCATCGCGCGGGTCGTCTACGTGGACTCGGCGCCCCTCGGCCCCGGCGGCGTCATCAACGACGAGCTGCCGGTCGTGGACGGCGAGATCCCGCTGCCCGACTGGAACGTGTTCGAGGACGAAGACCTGGTCGACCTCGACGACGAACTCCGCGAAGCCTTCCGCGCCATGGCGATCCCGACCCCGAAGGGCGTCGCGTACGACAAGCAGGAGCTCGGCGACGAGCGCCGCTTCGACGTGCCGATCACTCTCATCTGCTGCGAGTTCGGCAGCGCCATGGTCCTCGCCTGGATCGAGCAGGGCGTGCCGTTCGTGAAGGAGATCGCCGCGGTCAAGGACATCTCGTACATCGACCTGCCGACCGGGCACTGGCCGCAGCTCACCAAGCCCGCCGAACTCGCCGACGCGCTCGTCTCGGCGGTCGGCCGCGCCTGACCACGCCCGACGGTGATGTCGTTTCATGGCCAGCCGCGAAGCGACATCGCTGCTTTCATTGAGCACATGACGAATCAGACCGCCGCCCGCTTCCGCGCCCTCCACACCACCCCGGCCCTGCGCCTCCCGAACTGCTGGGACGCCGCCAGCGCGGCGGTCATCGCCGCCGCGGGCGCTCCCGCGATCGCCACGACGAGCGCCGGCATCGCTTGGAGCCTCGGCCGGCCCGACGGCGACGCGCTCGACCGCGACGCGGCCATCGAGGCGATCGCGCGGATCGTGCGGGTCGTGGACGTCCCGGTCACCGCCGACATCGAGTCCGGTTTCGGGGCCACGCCGAAGGACGTCGCCGCGACGCTCGCGGCGGTGACCGAGGCGGGCGCAGTCGGTGTGAACATCGAGGACACCACCGCGGTGACCCCCGGGTCCCTGCGCGATCTAGCCGACCAGGTGGAGCGGCTCGAGGCCGCCCGCGAGGGCGCCGGGCCGGACCTGTTCATCAACGCGCGCATCGACATGTACCTGGCCGGCATCGGCGAGGAGTCCGAGCGCCTCGACGCGACGATCGCTCGCGCCCAGGCATACGCGGAGGCCGGAGCTGACGGCATCTTCGTGCCGGGAGTGACCGACCCGGCTACGATCACCGCGCTTCTGCAGGCGATCCGCTTGCCGCTCAATGTGATGGCCGGGCCGGGTGCGCTGGCGCCCTCCGAGCTCGAACGCCTGGGCGTGGCCCGCATCAGCCTGGGCCCGGGGCTTGCAACTGCCGCATACGAACTTGCCCGCAAGGCCACGGTCGGCTTCCTCGAGGCGGACTCCTATGACGCGATTGCGGACGGCATCGCCTACGGCACCCTGAACGAGCTCCTCGCCTGAGCTCGGGTCGAGCAACGTGCGTTGCCCACGCGCGAGTCGCGAGGGTGCGACGGGCCGAGTTTCGCGATGCGCTGGACTGACGTTGCCCGCGCGAGTCGCGAGGGGTCGCTAGGGTCGGTCCGCTCGGCTGCGGCCCGAGTTCCGAAGCGTGAAACCTGAAGGTGTCGTGAGCGCTCGGCTTGTGCGGTCGGGCCGGTAGGCCGTAGCGCGAGTCGACAACGCCGGTCTGGTCGGGCTGCGGTCCGCGATTCGCAGTGCAATGTCGGCGTTTGTCGCGATCGCCGGGCTGCTGGGCTGCGGCTCGGGAACTGCGGCGCTCTACCCGGCGGCGGCTTGGGCGAGTATCACTTGCGGGTGCGCGGGTGCGCGGGTGCGCGGGGCCGTGCGAGCCGTGGGTGTTTCGGATGTTGCGGTTCGTGCGGGTGGCCGGGCCTGGGCCGGGCCACCCGCGTCGCCATGGAGGCGGCGGCCCCGGCGGGGACCGCGCGCGGGTGGGTTCCCGCGCGCGGTCTCGGTATGGCGACGTTCGCGAATCCCCATTGGTCGCCGCCATCCCGCAGGAGCCGGATGGCTTTTTTGTATCAAGGCTGACACGTGTTGTAGTCGAGTCGCAACAGGAAGTTTCTGCCTGTGGATAACTCGGCGTGCAGGGCTTGTCCATTGGGGTTTACTGCGCCGGCTTGCGGCGCCTGACCAGGCCGGCGGTGACCTCGTCAAGATGCTCTTCATAGACCGCGGCCGAGACCAGGCCCCACGCCTCAGCGTCGGGCGGTGCGGTCGCGCTGGTCCTGTGGCCGTGGACGATTTCTTGGTGCGGGTGCGGGTGCGGGTGCGGGTGCGGGTGCGGGTGCGGGTGCGGGTGCGGGTGCGGGTGCGGGTGAGCTGGGCGATGGGTGCTTGCTTTAGCGGCCTGCTTTGCGGCGCTCGTAGTAGCGGGCCACGCGGACGCGGTTGCCGCAGCGTTCGGGGGAGCACCATTGGCGGCGCGGGTGTGCGGGCACGAACAGCATCACGCAGTCCTCGGCGCCGCACCGCCGCAGCTTCGCCACGGCCGGGTCGGTGAGCAGGTCGATCGCAGCCTGAGCGAGTGCCGCGGTGAGCCGTTCGGTCGCGCCGCCACCGCGCTGCACCGTTGCGGTCACGGCCTTGCCGTCCCAGGCGAGTCGGGTGCTGTTCGGCGCCGCGTTCACCGCCGCTGCGAGAGCTCGCAGGCTCGACTCCGGCGGCCGCCGCTCATCGGCCAGCGCGCTGAACGCGGCGGCCGCGTGCTCGCGCACTGACCGGACCGCTTTGAGCGCGGCGCGGTCGGCGGCGGTCGCGGCGTTCTTTGCGCTCGCCGCTGCACCGAAGTCTGGCAGTCGGTCCGCCTCGAGGGCGAGCCATGCGTTCAATGCCGCCGGGTCCTCGAGCAGGTCGCCTTCCGCGGTCAGGGTGTTCACCAGATCGATGGCCAGGGGCTCGCCGACCAGCGGTGTCATCGCATTCATGACCCTAATGCTACATCGGCTGATCTATGCGTTAGTGTGGTGCATCGAAGCTAATGCATCATCGACGCAAGAAAGCATGTGAATCATGAACCGCCTCCCCTTGGTCCGCCACGCCAGCATCGACATCGACGGCGTCGAAGTCCACTACCGCGAATCCGTGCCCGACCGCGCCGACGCCCCGATCCTGCTCCTCCTGCACGGCTTCCCCACCGCCTCGCACCAGTTCGCGCGCCTCATCGACGCCCTCGGTGCCGACCACCGGCTCATCGCCCCCGACTACCCCGGCTTCGGCCAGACCACCGCGCCCGCCGGGTTCACCTACTCCTTCGACCGCCTCGCCGACATCGTCGAAGGCTTCGTCGACCGGCTCGGCCTGCAGCGGTTCGCCATGTACCTCTTCGACTTCGGCGCCCCCGTCGGCCTGCGCCTCGCCGAGCGCCGGCCCGAACTCGTCACCGGGCTCGTCGTCCAGAACGGCAACGCCTACACCGACGGCCTCTCCGACGCCGCCCGCGGCTTCATCGCGCTCGCCCCCGAGCAGGCCGGCGCCGAAGGGCAGATCCGCGACCTGCTCACGCTCGAGGGCACCCGGTTCCAGTACGAGACCGGCGCGCAGCAGCCCGAGCGGCTCTCGCCCGACAACTGGACCCTCGACCAGCACTACCTCGACCTGCCCGGCCGCAAGGAGGCCCAGGTCGCGCTCGCCTTCGACTACAAGTCGAATGAGGAGCGGTACGACGGGTGGCAGGCGTGGCTGCGCAAGCACACGCCGCCGACCCTGATCGTCTGGGGCACCGGCGACCCGTTCTTCACCGAAGCGGGCGCCCGCGCCTACCTCCGCGACCTGCCGGAGGCCGAACTCCACCTCTTCGACGCCGGGCACTTCGCCCTGGAGACGCACCTGGGGGAGATCGCACCGCTCATCGCCGAATTCATGGAGCGGCAGCGGTAAAGCACGGTCAGGCCTGGGGCGCGTCCCGGATCAGGCAGGTGAGGCGGCCGGTGCAGACGCGCCGGCCTTCCTCGTCGCTGACGACGATCTCGTACGTCGCCGTCGACCGTCCGAGGTGGACCGGGGTGGCGACCGCCGTGACCGCGCCCGAACGGACCGCCCGGTGGTGGGTGACGTTGAGGTCCACGCCGACCGCGATCTTCTCGGGGCCGCCGTGGAGCATCGCCCCGACCGACCCCAGTGTCTCGGCCAGGACCGCGGAGGCCCCGCCGTGCAGCAGGCCGTACGGCTGCCGGTTCCCCTCGACCGCCATGCGCGCGACCACCCGCTCCGGGGCGGCCTCCAGGACCTCGATCCCCATGCGGTCGCCCAGTTCGCCGGCGGAGAACAGCTTGTCGAGGTCCATGCCCGCACCGGCGAACCGGTCGCGGACCTCGGCGGGAAGCTCGGTCATCTCAGGCGGCTCCATTCACGTCCGGCACGGCGGTGTGCACGCGGCGAGGTCAGTCTAGGGCCTGCCCTGTGGGTCCGGGTGAGGCGATATCCGAGTCCATTGGTTCGGTCGCAAGACGGAAGGGCGACTGCATACCGGTGTTGCATGCAGCCGCCCCGACAACGCAGCGAGCGGGCGAATGGGCCGGATAGCGGCCTTCCGGACCCACAGGGCAGGCCCTAGGTCCGGGCTCAGCGGAAGACGCCGAGGACCATCGCGATGAGCGCTTCCACGTCGTCCTCGGCCATCGGCTCGCCCGAGATCCCCATTCGGTGGAGCAGCGTGCCCATGATGACGTCGATGGCGAACCGGACGCGCTGCTCGGACTCGCCGAGCGCGTCCTGCAGCACCCGCAGGTAAGGGGCCTGCAGCTCCGTCGAAAGGATCTCGCGCAGCGCGGGGTCGCTGACCGCGTCGGTGAACACGCCCGCGAACGCCGCGCCCACGCCGGGCTCGGCGACCTTCGCCGCGCCCCAGCGGATCGCGGTGGTCAGCAGCTCGTCGCGGTCCTCGCTCACGACGGGTGCGGGGCCGAACGCCTCCACGAGGCACGCGGTGATGAGCGCGCCCTTCGAGGGCCAGCGCCGGTACAGGGTCGTCTTGGCCACGCCCGCCGCGACCGCGATCCGGTCCATCGTCGCGCCCGCGTACCCGAACTCGTCGACCGAGCGCAGGGTCGCGGCGAACACGTCGGCGTTGAGGTCCGAGCGGGGACGCCCGGCGGCCGGGGAAGTGGATGCCTGCACGGGGACAGGCTATCCTGTCAATTACGCTACCGGAAGTAGCGTAATTTGACCGGGAGGACACCATGACCACCAAAGCCCCGCTCGGCGCGCGACTGCTCCTCAAGGACCGGCCCGACTGGGATGCCGTCACCGCGGACGAGGTCGTCGCCGGGCGCGCGAAGCTCGTCCGCCTCCTGCGCTCGCCGGCCATGCGGGTCGTCGCCGGCCTCCCCGATCGCGGCGCGGGCATCGAGGAGCGCACCCTGGAGCTTCCCGGTCGGAACCTGACGCTGCGGGTCCACCGGCCTAAGGGCCGACATGACCGGCTGCCGCTGGTGCTCTCCTTCCACGGCGGCGGCTTCATCACCGGCACCGCCGCCCAGAACGACTGGCTCAACAGCCGTTTGGCGGCGCGGCTCCCCGCCGTCGTCGCCGCGGTCGAGTACCGCCTCGCGCCCGAGCACCCGCTGCCCGCGCCTGTCGAGGACGCCTGCGACGCGCTCGACCGGCTCGCGGCGGACCCGTTCGGCTGGGGCGTCGACCCCGCCAGGATCGCCGTCGTCGGCGAGAGCGCCGGCGGCACCCTGGCCGCACTGCTCGCCCTGCGCTCCCGCGAGACCGGGCCGGCCCTGAGCGCGCAGGTCCTGGTCTACCCGGCCCTGGACTGGACCGCGACCATGACCGACCATCCGTCGGTCGGGCGCAACGTCGGCCAGCCCGGCCTCTCGGCCGGTGAGCTGCGCCTGGCCCGCAGGTTCGCCGTGCCGCCGGGCTTCGACGCGGACCTGGTGTCCCCCTTGAAGCACGCGGACCTCGCGGGCTTGCCGCCCGCCCTGGCCATCGCGGGAGAGCT
>NZ_JAPZVR010000033.1 GCF_027622855.1 Glycomyces algeriensis
CGTTGGGTGACTCGGGCGCATACTCCTTGGGGTGTGCGCCCGTTGTGGCGTTCGAGGTCGAGCTGGGCTTTGAAGGTCTGGTTGATCGATTCGATGACCTGGCGCAGGGGCCGGAACAGGGTGGTGCCGGGTGTGGCGGGCTCGCCTTTGCGGCGTGGTCGCAGGAGGTGGAATCCTTGTTCGCGCAGTTGTGACTGGAAGTGTTTGGGGTAGTAGTTGCGGTCGGCGATGATCGTTTGGCCGGCTCGGGCCGCTCGTAGGTCGGGTGCGGCGGCGAGCAGGTCGATCAACGTCTCGCGTTCGTCGGCTTTCGCTCCGGTCAGTGCCCAGGCCACTGGCAGGCCCGACAGGGTGCAGACCAGGTGGAGGCGCAGGCCCCAGAAGAACCGCGAGTGGGAGGCGCAGTAGCCGTATTGTGCCCATCCGGCCAGGTCGGAGCGTTTCGTGGTCTCGCGGGAGCGGGCGCATTCGACCGGGGTGGAGTCGACGACCCATACATCGTCGGCCCAGGTCGAGGTCCGCTCCGCGAGGAGCCGGGCAAGGGTCCTCATCAGACCGGTCGCGGCGCGCAGCCGCTTGTTGTAGCCGCTTTGGCGGGGCAGGTAGGGGAACATGGAGCGTAGGTGGGCGCGGGCGTAGCGGATCCAGCGATGCTCGGAGGTGAAGCCGAGCAGGCCCTGCATGACCGCGAGGGTGACCAGCTCGGCGTCGGTCAGCGCGGGCTTGAACCCGATCCTGGGCCTCCAGGGCGCCAGGTGCGGGTGTTCCTTGATCAGGTCGTCGACCGTCACGTAGAGTGCGGTAGCGAGGGAGTCCAGGTTATTCAAACTTGTTGCCACACAACGAGTCTGGACTCCCTCGCTTTCATG
>NZ_JAPZVR010000034.1 GCF_027622855.1 Glycomyces algeriensis
CGCACCCACCGGTGCCGCGGCGCGTGCTCGTCGCCTTGTGCGCCACCCAGATCACCAGCTGGGGCGTGCTCTTCTACGCCCTCCCGGTCCTGCTCGGCGACATCACCGCCGACACCGGCTGGTCGACCGCCGCCGTCATGGGCGCCTTCTCCGCCGGGCTCGCCGCATCAGCACTCGCCGGCATCGTCGTCGGGCACCTCCTGGACCGCCGGGGGCCTCGTCTCGTCATGACCGCGGGCTCCGCACTCGCCGCGGTCGCGCTCGTCGGCGTCGCCACCGCGCCGAACCTGTGGACGTTCACCGCCGCCTGGATCCTCGCCGGCGTCGCCCAGGCCGCCGTCCTCTACAAGCCCGCGTTCGCCGCCATCACCGCCTGGTACGGCCCCAAACGCGTCCAGGCCCTGACCGTCCTCACCCTCGCCGGAGGCCTGGCCAGCACCGTCTACGCGCCGTTCACCGCCTACCTCACGACGCACTTCGACTGGCGCGGCGTCTATCTCGTGCTCGCGGCGATCCTCGCCGCCCTCACGATCCCCGCCCACGCCATAGCCCTCGACCCGCCATGGCCCCAGGCCCCGGCCGAAACCGGCGGCGACGCGGCCACCGCACTCGACCGCCGCACGATCATCACCTCGCCGACGTTCATCGCCCTGGCCGCAGCGATCGCGCTGGCCGCCTTCACGATGAGCACCTCGAACCTGTACCTCGTCCCGCTCATGACCGGACGCGGCACGGACACCGCCACCGCCGCATGGGTCCTGGGCATCTGCGGCGCAGGACAGCTCCTCGGCCGTATCGC
>NZ_JAPZVR010000004.1:0-40738 GCF_027622855.1 Glycomyces algeriensis
GCACCACCCTGTTCCGGCCCCTGCGCCAGGTCATCGAATCGATCAACCAGACCTTCAAAGCCCAGCTCGACCTCGAACGCCACAACGGGCGCACACCCCAAGGAGTATGCGCCCGAGTCACCCAACGGATCCTCGCCCTGACCGCCGCCATCTGGCACAACGACCAACAACGCCAACCAGTCCTACGCTCCTTGACCGCCTACGACCACTGACCCCAAGGAATCAACCATCTAGGCCGCCGGTGCCATCCGCCGCCCGGGACGCGAAGGGGGTGTTCCGGGCGGCTCACTTTGCCGCCGAATCCGGTAGCGGTTCAAGCGGGCAGCGACGAAAAGGTCGCGAGCGGCGAAAGGCTCGCTGCGGCTGCCGGATTCGATCAATGCGGCGTTCAATCGGGCGGCGACAAAGAGGACTGAGTCGGGGCGGGTGTGCAGTGCGGCCGTCGGGCAGCGTCGTGAGAGCTTCCTGTTGCGGCCCAAGGCGGTACGTGGCACAACTGGGGCAGACATCGATGCTCCTCAATGGAATATTCACCCCATTGAGTGATGACACCACAACACCAATGTGTCATCATTGAAATACGAACAAGGAATCGAAAACCAGCAGTTTATTCGAGAAAAGCGGAAGGGAGGCGAGACCGATGACCACTCCAGCCCACCCCGTCGAGCGGCACTCCCGAGCTGCCGCCCTCCGCTCGGCCCTCGATACCGCCGCCGCTGCGATCAACGCCCAGCACGCCCAGGTCCTCACTGCGGTCATCTCCATGAAAGAGGAGAACCTCCACCGCTCCGAGTTCGGCTTCTCCGCCCTCCGCGACCTCCTGGTGTCCCAGTTCGACTTCCACAACCGCACGGCCGCTGACATCGCCGCGATCGCCCGCCTCTCCAGGAAGTTCTCCCTGCTTGCCGAGGCCGCCACCTCTGGGGCGGCCCGGATCGACCAGGTCGCCTTCGCCGTCCGCCAGCTCGACCAGACCCCTTCAATGCGCCTGTTCGCCCGCACCCCCTTCCGCACTCCGGTGGCCTCGCCCTTCGACCCCGCGGTCCAGTGCGCCACCCCTGAGGCGATGATCGCCCAGTACTGCGCCCACGCCTCCTTCAACGAACTGCGCCGCCACCTCGATGAGCTGTGGGCCTCGATCGCCGAAGAAGCCGAACTGTTCGACGAGCTGGGTGCGCAGTCGTTGCAGCGCTTGGAGCTGACCGAGACCGGCAACGGCATGTGGCACCTGGACGCCGACCTCTCCGAGGCAACCGGCAGGCTCCTGGAGAAGTACCTGCAGACCTCCTGCCCTCCCCCGCGCGCCGATGAGGCCGACGAGACCGGGCTCCTGCCACCGGCCGCCAACCGGCATGCCGAAGCCCTCCACCAGTTGCTCGCCGGTTACGGGTCCTCCCCGCAGGCCGCGACCCGGCACGGCCACACCGCGACCCTGGACCTGACCGTCGACATCGAGACGTTGCAGGGCAAGGACACCGGCCGCCTCCCCCTCCTGGAAGGCGCCCCGATCAGCGTCGCCCGCGCCCGCCTCCTCGCCTGCGAAGCCGGAGTCATCCCCTCGGTCTTCAACTACGCCACCGGTGAAGCAGTCGAACTGGGCCGAGCCCTGCGACTCCCCAACACCGCACTGCGCCGCAAGCTTGAACTCGAGCAACCCGAAGGCTGCGCCTGGACCGGCTGTTCCCGCCCGGTCGCCTGGACTGAAGCCCACCACATCCAGCACTGGTCAAAGGTTACGGATTTACGCCCTACGTTTGCCCTGGTCAAAGCCTATCATCGCCCAAACTCCCCGATAATTGTGATGCGCACCACCAAAATGAGCAGCCATCTGCAGGAATTCATACAGTATGAATGGCGGATGTCGAGAAGCGGGCCGCCTGGACACGCGCCACTGGGATCCCAACATGCCGGGGGCGTATCTCTTCCACCCCAGGATGGCCAAGCTGATACCAATCCCTACTTGTTTGGCACGATCGATATCCCACCCACCGCGAGTGAGAACATTCGGGCGAACGCGAGCCGGACATCTGGGTCCCTATCGAGTCGTTCCAGCGATGCGTACCTCTGCGGATCGATATCGATCGTGGCGACCCCGCCAGAACCCCTGCCGACAGCATCTGAGAAGAGGACAAGGCATCGGTATGCCCGCACGGCCCCATCCCTCTTTTCGCGAAGCAGCGACTGAAGGATGACGAAGTCTTCCTTAACCTGACTGCGAAGGCTCTCGACAGAGCTCCATCGAGTCGACCAGCTTCGGCCCTCAGCCTCCAACTGGAGTTCGAGCAGTGTGTCGAAACTGATCTGGCACACCCGGAAGTCCAAGTCTGTCAAATGAATCCTGGACATCGGTTCAGTACCTCTCCAATACCTCGAAGTTGACCGGTGTTTCGGAATCGATATCCCCGCTTCGGATCCTATTAACGAGTTCATCCAAGCGATGATGACCGCTAAGAATATATCGTTTGCGCTACGCCAGACTTCGATAACTACCGCATATCGATCTCGGAGCTCATTAACAAGGCATTGGTCAGCGGTCGCACAACGCCACGAGCGCCCCTCGGGACTGATCGCCACGGGCGTGCTCTCAGTCGAGGAACTCGGCGATCCGCAAGCGGTCAAAGGATGGGAGCTGCTCTGCGCCATTGACCCGGTCTTCTTCCGACTCACCTTCGAAGACGGATCGGACTTCGAAGTCCGGATGAATCCGGGCGATGAGACCAAAGCATTCGAACTTGCCGAGTACACCGGAGTACTTCTGCCCGGAACGCGACCCTCGACCTCGGTCTCCTGACCTGAACCGCCAAGTGCCGCAGCAGTACTAAAGACTCCAAGAACCAAAGCCGCTGTGCTTTGAAGTTGCTCCATTGAACTGAAATCGCGCACAAATAAAATTACAGTCGTAGAAATCCCTGAAGTTTATTTTTCAAGTAGTGACTATTTCGGCATTCAGGGTGAAATTTTCCAATCAATCTAAATGAATCAAAAACCGCGCTCGACGACAGTTCCGCAATCTCGCCAAGTGAGCAAACGGCTACTTCTTCCACGTAGCTCGCCTGGATGTACACCAGCTCATTTCGGAGTTCAAAGGAGAACCACAGATCCATGTTCGACAAACTAGTCAAACATTTCCCTGTTCGGTTAAGTTCTATCTCCACCCAGGACAACATGAACGCGAAATCGAATAGCGAGACTCCAATTCCTCTTCGCGAAAAGTCTACTCCCCCAAGGATGAGCTCATAATTGATGGTGAAATGGTGCCAGAGAAATCCAGCATCACTCAATTCATTCCATCCAACTATTTCGCCCCAAGGATTATTGCGAGGGACCCAGTCGGCATCCCACGAAGAATCCGATCCCACCGGGGTGATCATCAGCCACATCAATTTCCTCCAAGTATATAATCGATCACCCTGCCGAGTTCCACGTTGGATATGCGGTGGATAGGTTTCCATTCGCGTCGAATGCGAGTTCGATCGTATATTGCCCATTGTATCCGATATTGTCGTCAAACTCATATCGAATCAGGAATCCCTCACGGGGATCAGATGAGGATCGCGGAGTTCTGGTTCCATTTTTAATCGCTTCATCGATCATCTTTCTAAATTCTGACTCCGTTATGTCATCTGCGAGCACATTCCCCATATCGCCACTCTGATGATAAGTTCCGCCTGCCTTGTGATCATCCCAAGCATGGTTAAAGGCGCCATCTGAGACCGTACATTTTGTTGCCTGATTGTGCACCAGGATAGAATCATCATTTGCCGTAATGAAGTAGGTATGAAGACCTTTGACACTAAGATTGAAGGTGTCAACATCAACCGCGAAATGGCTGGTTTTGATGATTTCTACCCAAGTACCATCAATGCTTTTCAGCCACGATCCCACTTGCAAGTCACTTGCATGGGACCACGACTCCTGGGAGCCGCTTAGCTCAATCTCCCAGAATGCGTGTCCGGCAGTAGCGGTGATTTGGGCGTCGCCTTTACCGTCGCCGTCAGTGTCGACTTCGATGGTGACCAGGTTGCGGAGTTGTTCCGGGGTAGTCATCGTGTCGGAGACGACCGCGGTGACAACTTCGCCGGTGGTTACATCTTGCGCAAGGACTTCCTCGCCTGCCTTGACCTCTTCAATGGGTTTGACGGTGCCGTCGGCCATGACGACGAGGGTCCCTGCGACGAAGCTGTTGCAGGCCTTCGTCGCCCCTGCTGCTACGTCATCGCCGTAGGGGAGGAGTTCATCCGCATACTTGAGGATCAGGTCGCCGATGAAACCTGCCAATTTTCCCGCACCAGGCACGAATCCGACTACAGCAAAGATGCAATCAGTCCAATTCGGGTCATTCGCGCAATTGACTGCATCCTCAACAGTCAACGTATAGACAGCCTGGACGATCCCACTGAGTAGGAATGCTCCGAAATCTAGGATGCTCCCGGAGGTGCCGCAGCCTGCGCTGATGGGCCCTTCACCGTCGAATGTTGGTGATGAAGGGACGCAAGCGGAAGTGTTGTTCCCTGGCGATGACGGCGAGTCTGGAGCATCCGGAGCATCGGGGGTGGGGCTTGTACCCTCGTCGTCGTTGTCGGGCCAGTGCCAGCCGGTGCATCCGAATGGTGTGCCTCCGCAATAGGTGGGGACCATGCCCGGGATTGGGGCTTCGGCGCTTAGACCGGTGGGGTCGGAGAAGACGAGTGGGTTGTTGAGGGCGTAAGCGTAGCCGTTGAGTTGTTGGGCGTCGGCGTAGTCGGCGATGGGGTCGACGGAGATGAATCGGCCGTAGATCGGGTCGTATTCTCTGGCGCCGATGGTGGTCAGGCCGAGGTTCTTGTTGTCGATGCCGCCGATGAATCCGCGTTCGTCAGGCCAGGTGTCGGAACCGTAGGTGCCGTCGCGTTCGACCCATGCGGTGGCGGAGCGGTCGTTGCCGAACGGGTCGAAGCGGCGGACTTTGGTGGTGAGGGTGTTGCCGTTGACGATCCATTGGCCGGTGCCGTGGTGGTCGCCGGAGAGGAACTGGATGTCGCCCTTGCCGACTCTCACGGCGATTGCGGATCCGCCGTGGGTGTAGTAGCGGGTGGCCTGTTTGACGCCGGTGGTGGCGTTGTAGTGCAGTTCGTATCCGGCGACCCAGGCGGTGATGTCGCCGTTGGGGTCGATGCGGGCGATGCGCTTGCCCTGGGCGTCGTCGAAGAACTGGGTAGTGGCGTCTTCACCCTGCTTGATGGTGTCGAGGCGCCCTGTGGCGGTCCAGTCGAGGAGGGCGAGGTCGCCGCCGCGGTCGATGGAGGTGGTGTAGCCAGCTTTGTCATAGGTGAACGCGGTGCGCTCGCCGCCATTGGCGGTGGAGGTGACCTCGCTGAGGGCGTGCGGGTGGTCGCCGCGTGCGGCGGGGAAGGTGTAGTCGTAGGTGGTCTGGCTGCTGCCGTTCCACCGGTTTTCGCTGGTGCGGTTGCCGGTGAGGTCGTACTCGTAGGAGGACCAGTAGTCGGCGGGGCCGCCGATGACGCTGGCGCTGGGGGTGGTGGCGCAATCGCCGGTGCCGGCTTGTGACCAGGCTTCGGTGAGTCGCCGGTGGTGGTCGTATTGGAAGCACTGGGTCTCAGGGGCGAGGGCTTCGGAGGTGTGGACCGGTTCATCGGTGATGGAAAGGACGTTGCCGGCGTCGTCGTATTCGTAGGAGAGAGCGGCGATGCCGTAGTTGGTGCCGTCATATTCCCCGGCGGTGTCCTTGTCGAAGTAGAACTCGGACAGGCGCCCGGTGCCTTCTTCGAAGATCCAGGTCTGCCAGGCCTGCCCGGAGGTCCCGCCGACATCGGCGGGGTCGCCGAGGCGGCGCTGGAGCAGCTGCCCGTACGGGGAGTAGGTCGCTGCGTCGACGTAGACCTTCGCGGCACCGAAATCGGGGCTTTCGCCGATCACGCGGGTGGGTTGGCCCATCGCGTTGTAGTGGTAGCGCATGGTTTCGGGACGCAGAGAGCCGACGCCGTTGGCGCGGGAGGTCCGCAAGCTGCCATCAGGATGGTAGGAGTAGACCTGCCAGTACTCCCCGGCGAGCGCCCCCGCGGTGGAGGGCAGGTAGTTGACGATTTCGATCGGCCGCCCGGCGTCGTCGTATTCGTAGACCTCGTCGGTCCAGGCTTTGCCGCCGATCCAGTTGGTGGAGGTATGGGGCAGGCCGAGGCCGTTGACCGCGGTGTCGTAGGTCCATTCCGACAAGAGCGTGCCACCGGTGCCGACGGCTCCCTCCCACAGCTCGGTCTTGCGCCCGAGCTCGTCGTATACATAGGCGAGGGTCGTGTCTTCTTCGGTCGTCCTCGTGGTCGTGGTGGAGATGACCTGGTCCGCCGCGTTGTACGTGAGGTCAGTGTGGCCGCTGTCGGGGTCGTCGGCGGCGATCTTTCGTCCGCGCAGGTCGTAGGTGAACGTCCATATGTTCTGGGCCGGGTCGGTCACGGTCTCAAGCAGTCCGGCGGCGGTGTAGTCGTAGCTGGTCGTATCAGGGGTGCCGGTCGGTGTGTTGCCTAGGTAGCGGTGGACCTCCACAGTCCGCCCCAAGGCGTCGGTGAGGGTGCCGGTCGCCGACGCACCGTCAGGCGGTGTGGTCGTTTCTTGCCAGTAGTCGTCGTTGCCGCCGTATGCAGTGGTGATGCGCCACTGCTCGTCGTCTTTGACGACGAAGATCTGGTCGGTGATGCGCCCGGCTCCGTCGTAGACGTATTCGGTGCGCGAGACGTCGTTGGAGCGAGAGATGCGCACCAGGTCCGCGGTGGGCCCGGAGTCGTTGTTGAAGCTCGCACCGGATTCGTAGATGACTTGGCCGCGGGAGTCGTACTCGGTCTGGGTGATCAGGCGTCCACCATAGGTTTCGGCCTGGGTCTGGCGGGGACGCATGAGAGCGTCGAATATCTGGACCTCAGTGAGGTAGGACTGGTCCCAGATCATCGTCTCGGTGGTGGTGGTACTGGGGGCGATGTCGGACACCGTGTAGGCGAACTTCAGGTTGGGCACTGCGCCACCGGTCTGGGACTGGCCCGGGAGCCAGACCGCCGTGCGGCGCCCGAGCGCGTCATAAGTGGCGCTCGTGACCTCCCCGTTGACACCGGTCGCCGACAGCACGCTACCCCACGCGGGCGCGAGCACGCCGATCTCGATATGCCCGAGAGGATTCGTGGTGGTCATCTTGGTGACGGGCCCCGCACCGGCAGGGGTGTAGACGATGCTGGTGGTGGCGCCGAGTGCATCGGTAGTGGTGATCTGCCGCCCGAGCGCGTCAAACGTTGAGGATGCAAGGGTCGCGTAGACCGGGTCCGCATCCCAGTGGTCGAGCGTCTCGGCCTTGGTCATCTCTCCGTAGGTCGGTGCTGCGCCGAAGGCTTTCCCGTCGTAGTAGGCGCGGACGTCACCGACGATATCGCCCGGGCGGGAGGGGTTCTCTGTACTGCAGGGGACTGAGACGGTCTCGATCCGTGAAGGTGCCTGGAGGATCCACTTCGCGGTGTTGTCGGCGAAGGTGGTGTGCTGGCAGCGTTCATCGCCGCTGGTCGCGGTGTCGCCGAGGGTGCTGACTTCGGTCGCGCGGCCGTAGTCGTCGAATTCCGTTGTGGTCGTGCGAGTGGTGCGCCAAGCGGTGGTCGATAGTTTTGTATCGGCTTCGACTTGGCGGGGGGCGCTCATCCAGGCTTTGAGATCGCCGCCGTCGTGGGTTCGAGTGCCGGTGTTCCGGGTCCAGTACTGGGTTGTGGTCGAGCCGATGATGGTGGAGCCGTCGTAGACGATTTGCTCCCAGACCTGCCCCGCGAGGGCCTCATGGTCGGCGATGGTGTCGCCGCGGGTGCTGGCGAGTGTCACCGAACGTTCGCTCCCGTCAGGGAGCGGCTGGCCGTTCATGCCGCGGTAGTAGCGGGCCGCAGATCGCAAATGCGGTTCGGATCCGGCGGGGTCGCCGATCAGGGTGGTGACCTGGCTGTACCCGCGCCACTGGTTGTAGGTGCGGTCCTCGTCCTCGGTGAACTCGGAGTCGTCCCAGGCCCACAGCGCACTGGTGCCACCACCGGCAGTGGAGTACTGGTAGCTCGTCCAGACCGTTGCGGATTCGCCGGTGGTGTCGGTTTCTGCCACTTGGGTGACGACGTACTTGTGGAAGTAGGCTTCGACCGAGTTCATCGTGCCCTCGGGGACATACGATGCCGGGTAGCAGCGTTTGGTGTTGTTCTCGGCCTGGGTAGGCAGGTTCCCTTGCCCGCAGTCAGGCTCGGAGTAGTTAACGGTGGTCACGCCACCGGATTCGTTCTTGATCGATGTCAGGCGCGGTCGCTGGATCGAGGGGTTCGCCGACCCGTCGTCGACGCGGTTGGGCATGAACGTGCCGCCGAACTCGACGGCCGGCAAGGTAGCGGTGCCGCCGACGTGACCGGTGTGCTGGATCGAGGACAGCCACAGCACCACTTGTGACTTGTCGCCGTAGGCCTTGAACTTGTGGGCGAGGGTCCAGGAATCGACGGTGTCGAACACGCCGCCGGCGGTGTTCCAGACTTCGGTGGTGATCTTCGAGAGGCGTTTGGTGGAGAAGAATGCCGGCGCGTACTGCTCACAGCCGGTCCCTGAATCGCATTGCAGGTCCCAGGGGATGTCGGGCCAGCTCGATTCCTTCGGGCTACCGGAGGTGTTGTAGCAGTTGCTCAGGCACCGGTCGGCAGCGATCAACTGCACGCGCCCGGTGGGTTTGACAGTGGGTTCGCCAGAGCGCAGCCCATACTCGATCCGCTTCAACCAGCCCGCCCGGGTATAGGCGACCGCGGCCGCTTCGCTGTCGACATTCGGGGAGTAGTAGCCGGTCTCGGTCCCGTAGACGTACCGGGTCATGTTGCCGCGCACATCGATGACCTGGTCGAGCATCCACCGGTAGGCCTGCGCGCAGCGCGATGCGTCAAAGTCGTTTGCGGTGTAGCAGGGCTCCCCGGAGTGGTTGCCGAACACCGGCACCGTCCACCGCGAGGCTGTGGTGGTGGGGTCGGCGGCGAAGAGGTACTGAGTGCCGTCGGTCGTGGTGATCTTCCACCGCTCGGTGGTGGCATTCGAGCCGTTCGCTGCCGCGCCGAGCTTCTCGATCCGCCAATTGGCGTCTGATGCCGCCCGCCACTCACCGGTCGCATCGTCGAGCACCAGTGGCGTGTTCGTTCCGTTCAGCGACATCGTGATCGACGGAGAATCCCCATCCCAGCACAGGTCACCGGTGGGGTCCTCACCGTTGTTGCCGTCTTGCTCCGCCTCCGATCCGCAGGCAGCGTAGGTCCGTTCGATGAACCCCGGCGAGTACCCCCACCCGTCGCCGATCCATGAGGCCTGGTTGTTCGTGCCCGAGGTCAGGCCGTCATGGGTCGCCGAAGAGTACGACAACGACAGACTGGGTGCGGGACCCGTGGCAGGGGGCACCCGCATCCCGTACGAGTAGGAGTAGCCGCCGGAGGAGCCGCCCTGCGACCACGACCCGGCCGAGGCCAGGTCGGTCGCCGACCAGTCCCCCCCATTCGCCGCGGTCTCGGTCGACCCCGCCCAGTCGGCGGCCGCGTCGTTGAACGAAGATTCAGCGGCGCCGATTCCACCGACCGGGGTGGACGAGGTCGACTGCGCCCCGCGCTGGAACTCACTCGCGAGGGCAGGACCAGCAGTCATCAACGACAACGTGATCGTCGCAGCCACCGCTAGGACGAGCCCCCTACGGATCGTCGAAATCAAGCGCGGCAGGCTCATAGGGTTGCTCCGGAATGTCGAGCGCAGCTGAGGACGTGAATTCAGGGTGTGCACGGCCACTACACCTCGGTGGTCGGGTGAGTGGCGGCGATGGTCTCGGAGGGGAGGGCGCCCAGCCAGATCTGCACCCGGTCGACCGCACCGACCAGTCCATCGCGGATGGTGCCGTCGGCATTGAGCTCGGCACCGATCACCACGGGACCGGCCGAGGCAGGCATGACCACACCAGTGGCAGTCCCGGCAAGGACACCATCGACGTAGAGGCGCAACTCGCCTGCGCGCAAGTCATAGACACCGACCAGACGCGTCCAGACACCGGCCACCGGTGTCGGCGCGCCTTCGGCAACGCGCCACCCGTAAGTGCCGTCAGGTGGTGCGGCAAACTCCCAGGAGCCGCTCGCATGCGAGTACTTCAGATCGATGACCCCGCGACTGGCGCCGGCAATACTCACCGCGACCTGATCAGCAGCGAGGCTATCGAGGTTGACCCAAGCAGCGATCGTGAACGACTCATCCGTTTCGACTACAGGCCCGGCAGTGTGGGCATAGCCGCCGCCGTCGAGCGCGATCGCAAGCGCACCGCCACGTGTCCCGTCCTCACCTCGGACCCAGGAGTAATTGTCCACCAACGTCAGGCCGTGGCCGTTGTCAGTCCATTCATCCCCATTGGAGTCAAGGTCCCACCAAGCCACACCGTCAGCGGGTGGATTCCCCATCATGCCGGCGATCTGGGTGGCGTCCACGGCGCCGCGCCATAGGCTCACGCCGTGGAGCGATCCGTCCAGGTGTGCCGTGCGGTAGTTGTCCGAGGTCCGACCGGAGCATCCGACGAGGGTCGGTCCTTCAGCTTTCCACAGGCCTTGTGGCACCGTCCGAGTGCTGGAAAGTTCACCATTCAGATACAGGCTCATCGTTCCCGCAGCGCTGTCGTAGACACCGGTGACGTGGTACCACTTGTCCGCTGCGAGCGGAGTCTCGACGGGTGTCGTCCGCGACCACACGACAGGCGCTGTCGCTGAACCGTCTTCAAGGGCATCGCTGGAAGTGATGCGGAACTGGATTTGATCGCTGGTGAGTTTGCGCAGCAAGAGCGCGCTGTTGTTCGCGCCTGCGAGCGCGACTATGGTGTCGGATTCTCCCGACCTGTTGAACTTGACCCAGGAGGCGATGGTGACCGACCGGTCGGTGGCGACGATGGGCCCGGGATATTCCAGACAGGTGAAGTTGTCCAGTTCCAGTTCGCCGGAAGGCCGGTTGAACGGGTCGGTTCCGACGACCACGTTGTCGGTGTTCAGGTGCCGCCCATACACCGAGTCGTCAGTGCCGTCGTCTTTAAAGGTCCAGTCCGCCTGGATGGTCGCGCCTGGCAAGTCGATCATGGCCGCCTGGATCTGGGACTGGGAAAGCAGGCCCTGCCAGACCCCGACCTGATCGATCGCGCCATTCACCGCAGTCGAGGCGGCCGCGTCGGGCTTGCAGCCAACCCCGAAATCGCTATCGGCGTTCCACGGCGTGAAGCTGACAGCCCGTTCACCGACCAGGTTCCCGCCCAAGTAGAGGCGGATCAAGGCCGCATCGGGATCGTACGTAGCGGCGATGTGCTCCCATTCGCCTAGTGCTGCGGTGGGTGCTGCTCCGATACTGTACCAATTCTGGTTCGCGTCCAGGACCGAGAAGTACCATCGGTTGTCACCTGCGGAGTACCACATTTGGAAGCCCGCGCCGGTATCGCCGATCTGAGCCAGAGGCCGCTCAGTCGTGTTGTCCACTTCGTCAAGTCGGACCCATGCGGCCAGCGAGTATGCCCCGCTGGTGAAGATCACGCCATCACCGGTGTGCAGGCACGTGGACCCGTCCAAGGCAAGCGCCGAGGCCGGGCGGCCGTCACGGTCGGTGGTGTACGTGACCGTGTCGCCTGCCAACTGGGTGAGATGGTGGCCTTCGCCGGTGTCATCGGCCGTGTCGCCTTCGAACCGCCAGGTCGCCATGGGAGTGGCGGGGATGTCGGTGCCGGCGAAGAATGTGTAGGTCGTCGTACTCGAGGGGTTGCCGGCCGCATCCATTGAGCGGACGTACAGCACGTGCCTGCCCGCGGTCAGATTCGCACGAGTCAGTGTCGCTGTTCCAGTCGAAGTGAGGTCTTCATTGAGGGTACTGGTACCCCAGGAGTATTCGAATCGGACGACACCGGACGAGATCGAGTTGACGGTAGGGTCGGTCGAGGACAGGGTGAAGGTCACGGTGTCACGGACCGCGTACGGCGCGTCCGTCCCCGGTGTGACAGTCGGGGGCGACGGTTTGGTGCCGTCCACCTTGATCCGACATGCCGTCGTCCAATCGGAAGCGATGGCGTTGTTGGTGGTGCTGATGCTTCTGGCATGCCAGTGATACAGGCCGTCACCAAGCTGGTTGGCTCCGGGCACGGTGTAGGGGTGGCGGGTATCGGCGGTGACAGGGGCCGAGGTGTACTCGTGGAGGATCGCGTCGGTAGTGGAGTTGCGGACCCGCACGTGGTACTTGATCTTCGAGTCTTGGGAGCCGTACTGCGCCGACAGTGTGGGAGTCCGGTCGGTGATCCACGGCGCGCTCGACGCCGTCGAGGTGCAGCCGATGCCATTGGTTTGGGGTAGTTTCACCGTATACGGCCGGATGTCGTAGAAGATCTCCAAGACCGCAGTGTCGGCGTCGAACCGGTTCCACTGCAGCAGATCCGGCGACGGCGACTCATCCGGTGCCCGCAACCCCAGATGGAGGTTCGCCCAACCGGCATCGTGGGCCATCTTCACCATCGAGGTAACGTCGAACGACGTCCACGCCCAACCATCGCAGTTCGCCCCGTTGTTTGCCGAGGAGATCGTCACCGACTCATACCACGCCGGCTGGGAGTCCCAGGTGTCGTTCGAGTTGTAGCTGCCGGTCCGCCAAATCCTGGCAGCCCCGTTCGAACACGACGCCGAGTGCCGCTGCACGATCTTGAAGTAAGCCGCGTGAGGGATCCGGTAGGCATTCTGGGTGACTGTGTCAGTGTCCATCCGGAAGATCGAACGCATGTCGTAAGTGCTGCCATGGCAGTCAAGTTGCGTCCAAGAGTCGCAGGTCTGCCCAGCACCGGCGTTCCCGTAAGTCCCCGTGTTCGACATGAAGTCATTGCCCGAGGCGTTCTTCCCGCGGTAGAAGACATCGTCGGGGTATTTGGTGTTCACCAGGCCCCAGATGTTGTCCTGAATGCCGCCGTTCCACTGCGGGTCGATCACCACCGGATAGCGCGTGCCCTCACCGCGCAGCAGCTCCAGGTCGGGGCGCAGCACGAGGTCCTCGAACTCCAACGCCACTTCGACAGCGGCGACTTCCTGGTCGGGGTCGCTCGGTGTGTCAGTGATCGCGGTCAGTTCCGGGACAGTCTCAGTCCCGTCGTGATCGGCTGGCGCCTCCCACATGAGTGCTTCGCCTGAGGCCATCTCGGCCTGACCAGCGACCGTGACCTCGACTGCCCCGGTCTCAGGCGCCGTCAACTCGACACCCGTTGCCTCGACCGGGAAGATGATCGCCTCAAGATCCGGATTCTGAGCAGCCTCGGCATCGGCTACGACCAGGTCGTAGCGGAAGCCCTGAGCGGTCGCCTCAACCACCAGGTCCACACCGGTCATCACCTCGGTGTAGACCGCCTGCGGGCCATCGAGCACCGGTGCGGGCAACTCCCCTGGCCACGACAGTGAGAACGAACCCTCCGCGCCATAACCCACAGCCGCCAAAGGACTAGTCCCGCCACCGGAGAAGGCCACGTCCTCGGTGATGTTCACCGGCCGGACTGACCCGTCTCCCGTGATCTCGAGCGTGGTGTCGATCGGCGCCCATACACCTGAGTCGTCCAATGCTTGAATCGGCTCAACACCGATCTCGGCCTTGAGTTCACCGGAAGGCAGCGCTACCACGGTCCCGAACTCGTTGCGCTGATCGGTCACCTCAACCTCGACGCCGCATGCACCGGCGGCCTCGACAGCCGCGAGTTCGCCTTCAACTTCGGTGGGCGCGCCCGCCATGATCGGGCACGGCTCAGGCATCTCGTCCTGCGCCAAGGCCGGCACCGCCAGACCCGACAGGCCGAGCGCGGCAAGCACACCGAGAACCAGCGGGCGCGTACAGCGACGAAAAGTCAAGGGACGCTTGAACGAAACCTGAACAGCGGCAGCAAAAGGAGTGCACACGGCACTGGGCTGCGCCGCAGCAGGGAGATGGGGTTTCACGAGGGGTCGCTCTCCAGTTGTGGGTCGTACGGACAGCCGGACACCGACTGAGACGATACGGAAAGTTACCGATCAGAGCCCAACTCCGTCAAGCCCAACCCATCTCAAGTCATCCCTCAATAAAGGACATTTCATAGAAGACCACCGACCGGCAGCGGTATCGAGACCCGCCCGCCGTGCGGTCCACAGTGCGACAACCGCAGGTGAGCGCTTGCCTCTGCGCTCGCAGCGACGAGAACCCTGGGAAAATATCACGATTCTGCAACGACCACATCCCGGGGCGGAATCGAGCCGCGATACCCAGGCCCGACGAGCGTGCCCCCCGCCCCGACATCCCGCAGGCCCACGGAGGCACGAAGACGCCCAGATGAAGCGAGTCCCGGCAGCAACTAAAGCGCGCCAGCCCTTCACTCGCAACACCTCTCGGATCACACGACAACAGATAGCATCAATTGATACATAGCGATATATGAGTACATCACAACTTGGAGTGGGCCGACGGCGGCGCGACTGCCGCCGAGAACCTGATCCTGCTGTGCAGGTTCCACCACGGCCGCATCCATACGACTGGTTGGAGCGTGGAGAAGACTGGTCCGGGACAGGCGGTCATCACCCACCACGACCACGAGGGCCACGACCAGAGCGCCCCCAGTGACAGCACTGGGTGCGGCTGCTCCGATTGGCGCACCGACCAGGACATCGACACCGAGCACCAAGGCTCAGACTGGGACGTGTTCCCTACCGGCCTCTACCGGTCGGAATGGTCCGAAGCGCTGAAGCCCGACCTCGATGCCAGGGCCGAAGCCATTGATAAGGAACGATGCCTGGCGGCCATCAAGGAAGCCAAGGCCAAATGCCGAGAGCGGTTCGGGGCATCGCCACCGGTGCCGGTCTTAGGCTGCCCCAGCGGGCGACCGCTGGGGGAAGCGCCGCAACACCACCAGTGCAGCGCAGCCCGAAACCCGAAAGGGATCGGGCCCTCCGGCATGCCCAGGCCCGGCAACCGGCCCGGGAAGGCCCGCACACCGCAAAGCCGACAAGGGGGCCCGGCCCGCCACTCACCTCTTTGTCGCCGCCCGATTGAACCGCAAGGCACTCCAGACCTCGAAGCCGAGCACCAGCCCCGCGAGGAGGCCACCCCTTTGTCGCTGCCAGCCTGAACCCCGACCCGTTCCAACCAGAAACCGGGAAAACCCGACCCGAAAGGTACGAGACCTCGTTACTTGATGGCCCCAGCCGTCAAACCCGCCTGGATCTGGCGTTGGAAGAGGATGTAGGCGATGAAGATCGGGATCATGGCGAGCACGGTGCCGGCGAAGAGCGCGCCCGAGTCGCCTTCGTAGCCCTGGCGCAGCGCGAGGTTCGCCAGGCCCTGGGAGATCATCGCGTCCTCGGGGTTGCGGCCCAGGAGCACCAGCGGCAGCAGGAACTGGTTCCACTGGCCGATGACGTTGAAGATCGTGATGGCGATGAGCCCGGGCTTGGCCATGGGCAGCATGACCTGGAAGAACAACCGGTAGTGCCCGGCGCCGTCCACGACTGCGGCCTCGGCGACCCCGGTCGGGAGCGTGCGGAAGAACGCCGTCAGGAAGAACACCGTGAACGGCAGCGAGTAGGCGATGTAGACGATCACCAGCCCCGTGTAGGTGTTCAGCAGCGACACGTTCTGCAAAGTCTTGAACAGCGGGAACAGGGCCAGGAACACCGGGAACATCATCCCCGCGGCGAACCCGAAGTAGATGACCCGGTTGCCCGGGAACTCGTAGCGCGCGAGCACGTACGCGGCCATCGCGCCCAGCAGCATGGTACCCGCGACGCTGAAGACCATGACCTGCACGGTGTTGAGGAAGTAGCCGCCGATGTTGCCGTTCGTCCAGGCGTTCACGTAGTTCGCCCAGTGCATCGCCTCGGGCAGGGCGAGCGGGTTCGACGCGATCTCCCGCGTGGTCTTGAACGAGGACAAGACGATCCAGGCCACAGGGATGATGACCATGAGCGCCCACAGCCACAGGAAGCCCTGCGAGAACACGTTGAGCACGTTGCCTTCGGGCTTCGGCGCCTGCTGCCGGGCCCGGGCGGGGGCGGTCTCGTCCGTCGCGGGCGCGGCCTCGGGGGCGGTGTCGGTTGCCATGTCGCTCCTCAGAACTCGATCCGCTCGCGGCGGCCGAACCGCAGCGACACGACCGCCAAGGACAGGGCGGCGAAGAACAGGACCACGCCGAGCGCCGACGCGAACGCCTGCTCGCCGTGGTTGAACGCGTACTTCCAGATGACGCCGCCGACCACTTCGCTCGCCGCGTCGGGGCCGCCGCGCTCGGGCGTCATCATGTAGATGAGGACGAACACGTCCAGGGCCACGATCGAGAGGTAGATCCACGCGGTCTGCACCGAGTCCCACAGCAGCGGCAGCGTGATCCGGAAGAACATCGGGCCGCGCCCGGCACCGTCGATCACCGCCGCCTCGTACAGGTCGCGCGGGATCGAGGCCATCGCCGATGAGAAGAACACCAGGTAGAAACCGACCGCGCTCCACACGAGCACGCCGATCACCGCCGCCAGCACGAACCGCGTGTCGGCGAGGAACCCGTTGACCGGGGCCGGCAGCCCGACCGCCGTGAGCGCGCCCGTGATGAGCCCGCCGAAGTTCTCGGGCGCGTACACCTGCTTCCACAGGATCCCGATGATCGCCACCGACAAGACCTGCGGGAAGAAGTACACGATCTTGTGGAACCGGGCCCCGCGCACGCCCTCGATGCGGCCCCGGCGGACCCGCCCGCCGAGGTTGAGCATGAACGCGAAGAACAGCCCCAGCGCGATCGTCACGACCGGCAGCACCACCAGGATGATCCCGGTGTGCCGCAAGGCCGGCAGGACCAGCCGCTCGTCCTTGAAGAGGTTCACGTAGTTGTCGAACCCGATGTACTCGAACGAGTTCGACGACCCCGACCAGTCGGTCAGGGAGATCTGGAAGGCCTGGGCGAACGGCAGGATCACCAGCCAGGCGTACAGCCCCACCGGCAGCGCCAGGAAGCTCAGGATGAACGGGTACCTGCCGTGCTTCACAGCCCAGGCCCTCCTCTCGTCTCGTCGCGCCTAGTCCTCGTGGGTGAACTTCTCGATCGTGTCGTCCGCGGCGGTCTCGTCCGCGACCGTCTGCATCCGCGCGATGAACTCCTCGGGCGTCGACTCGGCGTTGATGAGCTGGCCGAGCGCGGGTCGCACCTCCTCGTTCATCTTCGTGTACCAGTAACGGAACTGCGGCTGGAACATGTCGTCCGGATTGGACACCAGCGCGTCGGTCATCTTCGCGGCCTCGTTGTCGAGCGCCACCCCCTTGACGACGGTGGTGGCCTGCACCGTGTCGCCGAAGATCTGCGAGCCCTCCTGCGAGAGCATGATCCGCAGGTACTCGTACGCGCCCGAGAGGTTCGTCGCGTTCTTCGGCACCACGAACGGCTCGTCGCCGCCGGCGCTGATGAGCCCCGGCTGCGCGCTGCCCTCGAGGTAGGGCACGCCCATCGGCGCGTACTCGAAGTCCGCCGGGGCGATCGCCTTCTGCTCGTTGGGAAGCCAGGAGCCGCACGGCAGGAACGCCGCCTCGTTGTTGTTGAAGGCCGTCTGCGACTGGATGTGGTCGATGCCCGCGCTGCCGTCGAGCAGGAACCCGGACTCCCCGAGGCTGTGCATCGCCTGCGCCGCCAGCACCACCGACTCGTGGTTCCAGGCGCCTTCCTTCAGGTTGTCGATGTCCTTGAGGACCTGCACGCCGCCGTGGCGCCCCGCGAGCATGAGGAACATGTCGTAGAGGTACACCGGGTGCTGCCCCGCGTAGGTCCACGGCGCGATCCCGGCGGCCTTGATGGTCGGGCAGAGCGCGATCATCTCGTCCCACGTGGTCGGCGGCGTCCAGCCCTGGTCGCGGAAGAGCTTGGCGTCGTACCAGATCGTCCACGCGTTGAACACGTAGTTGAGGGCGTAGACCTTGCCGTTGAAGGTGCCCGCCTCGAGCACGCCCTCGCGGAGCGTGTCCCGCACCGTGACCTCGGGGTCGTCGTAGGACGGCGCCTCGAGCAGCGGGGTGAGCTCGGCGAGCTCGCCGTCGCTCACGAGCGCGTCCATCGGGATCTGCTGCGCGCCCGAGTTGTCGAGGACGTCGGCCGGCTTGCCCTCGGCGAACCGCGGCTGCTGCGTCTCCGCGATCGCCTGCGTGGCGAGGTGGTTGACCTCCGCGTCAGGGAAGGCCCGCTTGTAGATCTCCTGATGCGCGACGGCGTACTCGTTGCCGAAGCCGCCGTCGAAGATGACGACGTCCAAGGGCGCCGCGGGGTCGACGCCGAACGGGTTCTCCGCGTCCTCCCCCACCTCGACCTCGCCGGCCTCGTCGTCCCCGCCGCTGGTGGCGCACGCCGCCAGCGAGGAGACCGCGAGGCCGGCAGCGGTGGCGCCGAACAGGTTGCGGCGGTTGAACATCAGGTGCTTGTCGGCTGGCGTGTTCGTCATGGTCGCTCCTTCAAGGGGTATGAGGTTGGGCAAGACCGCGGTGGACGGCGAGCGGGTCAGCTCGCGCCGTTCCGTTGGCGTGACGGCCGGTGGCCGACCACGGCTCGGGCCCGGGACTCCAGGGCCTCGAGGGCTGCGGGGAAGCGCTGCTGCGCGACGGCGATGTGCACGAGGTCGGCCACGAGCAGCGCCGAGTGCCGGGACGCGAGCAGGTCGGCGCGGTGGCCGGTGCGGGTGGTGGCCGAGGTCAGGCAGATGTCGGCGATCTCGGCGAGCGCCGAATCGCCGTCCCCGGTGAGCGCCACCGTGAGCGCGCCGCGGCTGTCGGCCTCCGAGAGCATCTCGATGACCTCGGCGGTGGAACCGGAGAGGGAGACCGCGAACGCGACGTCGCCCTTGCCGAGGAGGGCGGCGCTGGCGAGGGCGTCGTGGACCTCGGTCCAGACCCAGGCGGCGACACCGGTGCGGTAGAAGCCCATCTGGAGCTCGCGGGCGACCGTGGCGCTCGTGCCGACGCCGTAGACGTCGACGCGGCGGGCGTCGCAGACGCGGGCCGCCACGCGCTCGACGGCGCCGAGGTCCAGGGTGTCCACGGTGTCGCGGAGCATCGCGGCGTCGATGGTGATGAGCTGCTTGAGGACCCGGTCGAGGGGGTCGGAGGGGGCGATCTCCTGGCCGATGTTGACGTCCCAGCCGGTCTCGCGGCGGGCCGAGGCGCGTCCCGTTTCGGTTGCGATTGCAACCCTGAGGGCTGCGTAACCGTCATATCCGAGATGACGGCAGAATCGGGTGATGGTTCCTGGGGAGGTACCGGAGAGTTCGGCGAGGTCCATGATCGTGGCCCGCGCCGCCGCTTCGGGGTCGGCGAGCACTTGGTCGGCCACTTTGGACATGGCTTCGGACAGTTCACTGGCGCCGTGGCGGATCCGTTCGAGGACTCCGGCCGCGGCGGGTGCGTTGGGCGCATCTGGGCTGGTTCGCTCCATTGGCATCCCCTTCGGGAGGTGGATGCAAGAAAAACTATTACCTGTGCCACACTCGTGTCAAGTTCATGAGAATTATTTTTACTGGTTTGCACCGAAGGCGGATACTGCTGGTATCGCAAGGAGCGGGGACCCCAACATGCACGCAAGACTCGCCGTCGGCCTCGACGCCGGCGGGACCAGCAGCCGTGCCGTTCTCATCGACGAGACCGGCGCACTGCTCGGCACCGGCGCCTCCGGACCGGCCAATCCGGTCGGCGGCGACCGGGAGATCGCGCTGTCCAACATGGCCCTCGCGTTCCAGCGGGCCCTCGGCGGCATCGACCCGTCCGAGGTCGGCTCGGTCTGCGTCGGCACCGCCGGTGCGCTCTCCCTCACCGAGGAGGTGCGCGAGCTCTCCGCGGACCTCAAGCGGCGCTTCGCGACCCAGTGCGAGGTCCGGGTCGTCTCCGACGCGGTGATCGCCTTCGCGGCCGGATCGTCCGCATCGGACGGCACGGTCGTGGTCTCGGGCACCGGCGCGGTGGCGTTCGCGATCCGCGACCGCGCCCCGGCTCTGCGCTCGGACGGCTACGGCTGGCTCTTCGGCGACGCCGGCTCGGGCTTCTGGCTCGGCCGCGAGGCCGTGCGCGCCGCGCTGCGGCACATCGACGGCAACGGCCCCGGCGGCCGGCTCGTGGAGGCCATCATCGCCGCGATCTCGCCCGACAAGCGCCGCTCGGGCGCGCTGGTCGCCAAGTGCATGGCGGACCCGCCCGTGCGGCTCTCGCGCTTCTCAGCGCTCGTGTGCGAGGCGGCCGACGGCGGCGACCCGGTCGCCGAGTCGATCGTCGCCAGGGCGGTCGGTCACCTGGCGGAATCGGTCTCGTACGTGGTCGACCGCGAACTGCCGATCGTCATGGCCGGGAGCCTCCTGACGCGCCCGACCCCGATCGCCGCGCTGCTCCAGGAGCGGTTCCGGCTCGTGTACCCGAAGGCCGGCATCAGCAAGGCCACCGACCCCGCGATCGGCGCGGCCTGGATGGCCGCCAGCGCCTTCGTCACCGACCCCGAAGCCCGCGTCCGCCTTCACCGCCAGCTCGCCTGGCGCTAGCCGTTCGGCGGCCCGCTGGGCCGCCGCTGCCGTGCGGCGGCAAACGCCCTCGCCGCCGGCTCCCTGGCGTTAGCCGCTCAGCGCTCGCGGCGCGCGGTCGGCTCGCGTGCAGCGGTCATTCCCGGGTCCACCGTCAGCCCGCCCGGCTTGAGCCGTTCGGCGGCCCGCTGGGCCGCCGGCGGCCGTAGGGCATGCCCCTTCCCACCCGCATCCACCTCCGACCAACCGAATAAATGCGACGACTCTCCCACACGGGTCCGACATCGAACACCATGCGAGCCATGCTCACCCGTGCCCTGAGCGGAGCGGGCCGTGCTCATCTCGCCCTCACGCCGCCCTGAGCGCTCCTGAGAGGCGGCCCTCGGCCGCCTCCAGCCTCGCCTTGGCCTCCGGTGCGCCGATGCCGAGTTCGAGCATGACCACCGCGGTCTTCACGTGGTCGCCCGAGGCCGCCAGGGCCGCCTCTGCGGCCTCCGCGTCGGCGCCGGTGATCTCGCGGATCATCCGCACCGCCCGCGCCGCGAGCTTCGAGTTGGCGACCCGCATGTCCACCATGTAGTTGCGGTAGACCTTCCCCAAGCGCACCATCGTGATCGTCGAGATCATGTTGAGCACGAACTTCTGCGCCGTACCGGATTTCAAGCGCGTCGAACCGGCCACGACCTCGGGCCCGACCTCGACCTCGATGCGGTGCTCCGCAACCGCCGACAGGAGCGTGTCGGCATTGCACGACAGCCCCACGGTGAGCGCCCCGCGCCGCCGGGCCTCCTCGACCGCTGCGACCACGAACGGGGTCCGGCCGCTCGCGGCCAGGCCGACCACCGCGTCGGCGGGGCCGATGTCCTCGGCGGCCATCGCGGCGATCCCCGCCGCGGCGTCGTCCTCGGTGCCCTCCACCGCGCCGCCTTCGGCGGCCCTGCCGCCCGCGAGGATCGCCTTCACGAGCTCGGGGTCGGTCGAGAACGTCGGCGGGCACTCGGCGGCGTCCATGACCGCCATCCGCCCGGCCGTCCCGGCCCCGACGTACCGCAGGCGCCCGCCCTTGGCGAGCCGCGCGGCCACGGCGTCGATCGCGGCGGCCACGTCGGGCAGCACCGCGGCGACGGCGGCCGGGACGCTCGCGTCGGCCTCGTTCATGGTGCGCGCCAGGTCGAGCGTCGCGAGCGCCTCGATCCCGGCGTAGCGGGGGTCGGCCTGCTCCGTTGCCAGGGCGGCCAGCTGCGTGCGCGCCCGCAGGCGCTCGGTCGTCTCACTCACAGTTGCGAGCCTAGCGCAATGAAGTGAATTTTCATCCCAACGTATGGAAATGAAGAATCGCGCCGTACCGTGGCAGCGCCCCTGCAGGTGTACGGTGTCGTCATGCCTGCCAGCCGCACCGACACGCCCAACCTCCTGGTGCTCATCAAGTCCGTCCTGCCCTCGCTCTCGAAGGCGGAGACCAAGGTCGCCCAAGAGATCATCCGCGAGCCCGAGGCCGCCTCGACCCGGACGATCACCGAGCTCGCCCGCGCCGCGGGCACCTCCGAGGCCACCGTGGTGCGGTTCTGCCGCTCGCTCGGCCTCGCCGGGCACCGCGAGCTTCGCATGCGCGCCGCGCAGGCCGTCATCGGCACCGGCGAGGGTCCGGACCGCGAGATCGCGGGCGGCGACATCCCCACGGGCGCCGACATGTCCCGCATCATCGCGACCGTCTCCTACGCGGACGTCGGCGCGATCACCGACACCGCGAACGCCCTCGACACGGCCGCCTGCGAAGCCGCCGTCGCCGCGCTCGCGGCCGCGGGCCGCATCGACGTCTTCGGCGTCGAGGCCTCCGGGATCGTCGCCGCGGACCTCGTCAAGAAGCTCCACCGCATCGGCTGCACCGCGTTCTCCTGGCCTGACGTGCACGCCGCGCTCGTCGCGACCGCGCTCGCCAGCCCGAAGGACGTCGCGGTCGCGATCTCCCACTCCGGGGCCACCACCGAGACCGTCGAGTTCCTGGAGTCCGCCCGCGACCGCGAGGCGACCACGATCGCGATCACCAACCACGCGCGCTCGCCCCTGGCGAAGGCCGCCGACCTGGTCCTCACCACCGCGGCCCGCGAGACCACGTTCCGCTCGGGAGCCACCGTGAGCCGCATCGCCCAGCTCATGGTCGTCGACTGCCTCTTCGTCGGCGTGGCGGCCAAGCAGCGCAAGCGCACCGCCAAGGCCCTCGCCGCCACGGCGGCGGCGGTCTCAGGGCGCCAACGGGCCTGAGCGCGACGAAGGCGGGGACCGCCAGGGCCCCCGCCTATCCGGTCGATCGGATCAGGTGTTGTTGGCGAGGGCCAGGAGTCGGTCCCTCGACCCGTTGAAGTGGTCGCGGTCGACGTTGCCGGCGATGCCGGAGACCGAGCCGGTGGCGGTGTACTGCCAGAACGTCCAGGTCGTGCTGCTCCAGCCGGCCGGGAGGGCCGGGCTCGTCGCGCCCCAGTGCGCGATCCACAAGGGGCTCTTGGAGGCCATGCCGGTCCACGATCCGGTGCAGGAGTTCCACCACGAGGCGGTCGTGTAGATGACCACGTCGCGGCCGGTGCGCGCCTTGTACCGGTTGTAGAAGTCGGTGATCCAGGTGCGCATCTGGGTGGTGCTCAGGCCGTAGCAGGCCGCGCCCGAGGGCGGGGCCTCGAGGTCGACCGCGCCGGGCAGGGTGAGGTTGTCGGCCGACCAGCCGCCGCCGTTGCTCGCGAAGTAGTCCGCCTGCGCGGTGCCGCTGGAGCTGCCGGGCCGGGCGAAGTGGTACGCCCCGCGGATGACGCCCGCGTTGTAGGCCGCCACGTAGTTGGTGTTGAACCGGGGGTCCTTGTAGGTGGTGCCCTCGGTGGCCTTGATGTAGGCCCACTGGACGCCGGAGTTCCTGACGGAGGTCCAGTTGATCGAGCCCTGGTAGTTGGAGACGTCGATGCCGGCGACGCGGGTCTGCGCCTGGGCCGGGCTCGCGAGGGTCAGCCCGGCGATGGTGAGGACGGTGGCCGTGAGGAGCACGACGGCGGCCCGCAGTCCGCGGCGGGGGTTTCGGGGGGCTTCTCGATGGGTGGTGAAGCTGAGGTTTGAGAGACGCGGCACTATTACTCCCTGCTTGTGAGGAGATCAGTGGAATGGGAGGAGTGCACGGTTTGCACCCGGAACCCAGTATGAAGAGAAGTTCCACAAGGAGTCAAGCGTGTGAAAATAACTTTCTGCTACGCGCGGGTGAACGGCTACGTGTAGCGCAGGCCGTGGCCGAACGCGAAGGCGACCGCGCCGTCCGCTCCTGGCACGTCCACCGGGAGCGTCCCGCTCGGGTCGACCGCGCCGGTCACGACCTTCGCCAGAGCCCCAAGGGAAGCGGCCGTGTACGAGTAGGTCGCCAGGCTCGCGTTGACCGCGCCGACGTGCGCGGCGTCGTACGGGGTGCCGACCGCGGCGTGCACGACCGGGACGCCGGTCTTCAGCAGTTCGGCCACCAGGTCCGCCTGCGCCCCACCGGCTTCCGCACCGAAGGTCGTGACGATCACGAGGTCGCGGCCCGCGGCGGCGGTGACGGCGGCCTTGACCTGCTCCGCGCTCGGCTCCTCACCGGTGACGAGCGCTTCCGCTTGCAGCCCTTCGGCATTCAGGGATTCGGTCAGGCGCGCGGTGGTGTTCTCGCCCCAGCCGGTGACCAGAACGCTGCCACCCGCGAACGGCAGGGTGCCGTCGTTGGCGAGCAGCGTGATCGAGCGGTCGGCGATGTCGGCGGCCACCTGCCGGTGCTCGTCCGAGCCGACCACGTCAGTACCGGCGGGGTCGGTCGCGGGCTCGGCGATGATCCCGCGGGCGACCTTGAGCGCGAGCAGGCGCCGCACGGAGGCGTCGATGCGCTCCTCGGTCAGCTCCCCCGACTCGACGGCCGCGAGCACCGCCTCGAAGGCCAGCTGGAAGTCCGGCGGCATGAGCAGGAGGTCGACCCCGGCCTGCAGGGCCATCACCGGCACCCGCTCGTCGCCGAACTCGGCCCGGACCCCCTCCATCTCGAGGGAGTCGGTGACGACCACGCCTTCGAAGCCGAGCCGCTCGCGCAGCAGCCCGGTGAGGATCGGCGCCGAGAGCGTCGCGGGTTTGAGCGAGTCGTCGAGCGCCGGGAACTGGAGGTGGCCTGACATGACCATGTCGGTCCCGGCCGCGATCGCGGCCGTGAACGGCGGGGCGTCGATCCGCTCCCACTCCTCGGCGGAGTGCGTGATCACGGGCAGGCCCACGTGGCTGTCCGTGCCGGTGTCCCCGTGCCCGGGGAAGTGCTTGGCGGCGACCGCGACGCCGCCGGCCTGGTAGCCGCCGGCCTGCGCCGTGGTGAACTCGGCGACGAGCGCCGGGTCCGAGCTGAAGGACCGCACCCCGATCACCGGGTTCCGCGGGTCCACGTTCACGTCCGCGTCCGGCGCGAAGTTGAGGTTGAGGCCCATCGCGCGCAATTCCGCGCCGGCCGCCTCGGCCGCCCGGCGCGCCGCCTCGGTGTCGCGGGTCGCGCCAAGGGGCATCGCCCCGGGGAACTGCGTGGCGGGCTCGCCGATCCGCACGACCGAGCCGTACTCCTGGTCGGTGGCGATGAGCAGGGGGATCTCGGAGGCCTCCTGGAGGCCGTTCGAGAGCGCCGCGACCTGGGCGGGGTCCGACAGTCCGTTGGACCAGTCGAAATAGATGATCCCGCCGGGCTTGAAGGCGGCGATGAACGCCGCGCCGTTGGCCGCGCCGAGCCGCTCCATGTTCGAGGCCACCGCGTCCGACTGGCCGGTGTCGGCCGACTCGCCGTGCACGTAGACCATGAACAACTGCCCGACCTTGTCCTCCAGGGACATCCCGGCCAGCTGCGACTCGACCCAGTCCGGGGTCGGCGCCGCCGCCTCGTCCCCCGCGGGCTCCTCCTCGTCGCCTCGCCGGGCCGCGGCCTCGGCGATCACGGCGCCGCCGCCGATGACCGCGAAGGCCCCGGCGACGCTCGAGACGAGCACGGTCTTGCGGGAGAGCTTCGGGGAAGGCACCCGCCCATCCTGGCCCAGACCCGCGCCCGGCGCCACCGCGACCCGCGGCGGGCCCGACGCAAATCACACCGAACACGACGAAAGCCGGGAAGGAGCATCAGCTCCTCCCCGGCTTCGAAACCGTTCCGAAGTCCTAGAACTTCAGGCCGTTGTCACGGGCGGCGTCGGCCAGGGCCGCAACGCGGCCGTGGTACTTGACGCCACCGCGGTCGAACACGACCGCTTCGACGCCGGCTTCCTTGGCGCGCTCGGCGACCAGCTTGCCGACTTCCTTGGCCTTAGCGGTCTTGTCGCCCTCGAACGCACGGAGGCCGGCTTCCACCGTCGACGCGGCGGCCAGCGTGCGGCCGGTGACGTCGTCGATGACCTGGGCCACGATGTGCTTCGAGGACCGGAAGACCGCGAGGCGCGGCTGAGCGGCCGTACCCGTGATCTTCTTGCGGCCACGGAAGTGACGGCGGTTCTTGCCGATCCGGCGACGCTCCGAGATGGTCCCGGAGGGGCGGCGGTTTTCGAGTTTGCTCGCCATTACTTACCAGCCTTTCCGGCCTTGCGGCGGATGCGCTCGTCGACGTACTTGACGCCCTTGCCCTTGTAGGGCTCCGGCGGACGCAGACGGCGGATGTTCGCCGCGACCTGGCCGACGAGCTGCTTGTCGATGCCCTCGACGTGCAGCAGGGTCGGCTTTTCGACCTTGAACGAGATGCCTTCCGGCGCGTCGACCTGGATGGTGTGGGAGAAGCCGAGGCTCATCTCCACGCCCTTGCCCTTGGCGACGGCCCGGTAACCGGTGCCGTTGATCTCGAGGGACTTCTTGTAGCCCTCCGAGACGCCGACGACCATGTTGTTGACGAGGCTGCGGGCCAGGCCGTGCAGGGCCCGGGACTTGCGCTCGTCGTTCGGACGGGTGACCGCGAAGGTCCCGTCCTCTTCCTTCTCGATGGCGATCGGCTCGGGCAGCTCAGTGCTGAGCTGGCCCTTGGGGCCCTTCACGGTCACCGTCGCGCCATCGATCTTGAGCTCGACGCCGGAGGGCACCAGAATCGGCTGCTTCCCAATGCGGGACATGCTTATACCCTCCTGCTACCAGACGTAGGCGATGACTTCGCCGCCAACGCCGCGCTTGCGAGCCTGGCGGTCCGTCAGCAGGCCCTGGGACGTGGACACGATGGCCACACCCAGACCGCCGAGGACGCGCGGAAGCTCAGTGGACTTGGCGTAGACCCGCAGGCCCGGCTTGGAGACGCGGCGCAGGCCCGCAAGGGACCGCTCGCGGCGCTCGCCGAACTTCAGGTCGATCACCAAGGTCTTGCCGACTTTGCCCTCTTCAGGGTCCACGACCTTCCACTCGGCGATGTAGCCCTCCTGCTTGAGGACCTCCGCGATGGAGGCCTTCATCTTGGAGTGCGGCATCTTGAGCTCGTCGTGGTACGCCTGGTTGGCGTTACGCAGACGGGTCAGCATGTCTGCGATCGGGTCGGTCATTGTCATTAGCGTTGTTTACCTTTCTCACTCCGGTTCCCCGCCTTATGGAGACTGGCGGGGCCTGTAGCGATCGGAGCTATGGGCCCTGGAGTTACCAGGAAGCCTTGTGGACGCCCGGGAGTTCACCCGCGTGGGCCATGTCGCGCACGCAGACGCGGCACAGGCCGAACTTGCGGTAGACGGCCTTCGGCCGGCCGCACTTCTGGCAGCGGGTGTAGGCGCGCACGGCGAACTTCGGCTTCCGCTTGGCCTTCGCGATGAGGGCTTTCTTAGCCATTGTCGTTCTCCTTGAACGGGAAGCCGAGCAGCTTCAGGAACGCCCGGCCTTCGTCGTCGGTCTTCGCGGTGGTCACCAGCGTGATGTCCATACCGCGAACCCGGTCGATCTTGTCCTGGTCGATCTCGGGGAACACGCTCTGCTCGGTGAGACCGAAGGTGTAGTTCCCGTTGCCGTCGAACTGCTGGTCCGAGAGACCGCGGAAGTCGCGGATGCGCGGCAGCGCGATCGCCAGAAGGCGGTCGAGGAACTCCCACATGCGGTCGCCGCGAAGGGTCACCTTCGCGCCGATCGCCTGGCCCTCGCGCAGCTTGAACTGCGCGATCGACTTCTTGGCCCGACGGACGAGGGGCTTCTGACCGGTGATGGTGGTCAGGTCCTCCAGCGCGCCGTTGATGAGCTTCGAGTCGCGAGCGGCCTCGCCGACACCCATGTTGACCACGATCTTCGTCAGACCGGGGATCTGGTGGATGTTGGTGTACTTGAACTGGTCCTGCAGCGCGGGCCTGATGTCGGAGCGGTAAGTCTCCTTCAGGCGCGGCTGGACCTTCTCTGCAACGTCAGTCATTACAGGTCCTTACCCGTCCGCTTCGAAACGCGGACCTTGCGGCCGTCGTCGCCGAACCGGTAACCCACGCGAGTGGGCTGGTTGTCGGCGTCCAGAACCTGCACGTTCGAGATGTGGATCGCGGCTTCCTGCACCACGATGCCACCGGTCTTCGAACCGCGGGCGGTCTGTCCGGCCTTGGTGTGCTTGGTGATGCGGTTGACGCCCTCGACGAGCACGCGCTCGCGGTCGGGGTACGACTCCAGCACCAGTCCCTCGGCACCCTTGTCCTTGCCAGCGATGACGCGGACTCGGTCGCCCTTCTTGATCTTCATCTCTTACAGCACCTCCGGTGCGAGGGAGATGATCTTCATGAACTGCTTGTCGCGCAGTTCGCGGGCGACCGGCCCGAAGATACGGGTCCCTCGCGGTTCGCCGTCCTTGACGAGGACGGCGGCGTTCTCGTCGAACTTGATGTACGTGCCGTCGGGACGGCGCGTCTCCTTGACCGTGCGAACGATGACGGCCTTGACGACGTCACCCTTCTTCACCCCGGCTCCGGGGTTGGCGTCCTTGACGGTCGCCACGATCGTGTCGCCGATACCGGCGTAGCGTCGGCCGGAGCCGCCGAGAACACGGATGCACAGGATCTCCCGCGCACCGGTGTTGTCGGCGACCTTGAGCCGCGACTCTTGCTGAATCACGTCCCGATCCCCCTACTTCGCCTTCTCGAGGATCTCGACGATGCGCCAACGCTTGGTCTTCGACAGCGGACGGGTCTCCATGATGGTGACGCGGTCGCCGATGCCGGCCTCGTTGTTCTCGTCGTGAGCCTTGTACTTCTTGTTGGACCTGATGACCTTGCCGTACAGCGGGTGCTTCTTGCGGTCTTCGACCTCGACGACAGCGGTCTTGTCCATCTTGTCGCCGGTCACGAAGCCCTCAAGGACCTTGCGCCGACCGCGAGTCTGAGTTTCCTCGCTCACTTCTCAACCTCCTCCGGCGCGGCGCTGAGGCCCAACCGGCGCTCGTTCATCACGGTGTAGATCCGCGCGATCTCCTTGCGGACCAGACCGAGCTCGTGGTTGTTCTCCAGCTGGCCCGTAGCGTTACGGACCCGCAGGTTGAACAGCTCTTCCTTCTTCTCCACGAGCTTCGCCTGGAGTTCCTTGTCGTTGAGCTCGCGCAGCTCACCGGTGTCGATACCAGTAGCCATTGCTACTCACCTGCCCCTTCACGAGAGACGATGCGGCACTTCATCGGGAGCTTGTGGATCGCCCGCTGGAGCGCCTCGTGGGCGATCTCCTCGGTCGGATACGAGAGCTCGAACATGACGCGGCCCGGCTTGACGTTCGCCACCCAGAACTCGGGTGAACCCTTACCGGAACCCTGACGGGTCTCGGCGGGCTTCTTCGTGATCGCACGGTCCGGGAAGATCGTGATCCAGACCTTGCCACCACGCTTGATGTGGCGGGTCATGGCGATACGAGCGGACTCGATCTGGCGGTTGGTCACATAGCTGTGCTCCAGCGCCTGGATGCCGTACTCGCCGAAGGAGACCTTCGTGCCGCGAGTGGCCTTGCCCTTGCGCTTCGGAGCGTGAGGCTTCCGGTAACCGCGCGGCGGTTTCCGTGGCATGAGCATGTCGCTTAGCCCTCCTGCTTCTCAGACTCGGCGGGCGCGGCGGCAGCGGCCTCCGCAGGCTGAGCGGCGGTGCCGCGGCCACCACGGCCGCGTCCGCCACGGGCGGCGCCGGCTCCGCCGCGGCCACCACGGCCGCCGCGGTCGGGACCGGAGTCCCGGCGACGCTGCACCTGCTCGGCCTGCTCCTTGAGCGTGGCCTCACCCTTGTAGATCCAGACCTTCACGCCGATGCGGCCGAAGGTCGTGGCGGCCTCGAACAGGCCGTAGTCGATGTTCGCGCGCAGCGTGTGCAGAGGGACCTGGCCCTCGCGGTACTGCTCGGAACGGCTCATCTCGGCACCGCCGAGGCGGCCGGAGCACTGAACCTTGATGCCCTTCACGGTCGGGTTGCGCATGGCCGACTGAATGGCCTTGCGCATCGCGCGACGGAAGTTGACACGGCTGGACAGCTGCTCCGCGACGCCCTGGGCGACGAGCTGCGCATCGATGTCGGGGTTCTTGACCTCGATGATGTTCAGCTGGACCTGCTTGCCCGTCAGCTTCTCCAGGTTGCCGCGCAGACGATCGGCCTCGGCGCCTTTGCGGCCGATGACGATGCCCGGGCGGGCGGTGTGGATGTCGACGCGGACCCGCTCGCGGGTGCGTTCGATCTCCACCTTGGAGATGCCGGCGCGCTCGAGACCCTTGGTCATGAGCTGGCGGATCTTGACGTCCTCGCCGATGTAGTCGGCGTACTCCTTGTCGGCGTACCAACGCGAGGTCCAGTCGGCGCTGATGCCGAGGCGGTACCCGTGCGGGTGGATTTTCTGACCCATTAGGCGGTCTCCTCCTTCTCAGCGTTCTCGGACTTCACGTCAGCCTCGACCGGCTTCGGAGCGGCGGCCTTGGGCCGGCGAACCGAGGGAGCGGCGGACTGCTTGGCCTGGACCGACTCGACCACCACGGTGATGTGGCTGGTGCGCTTGTTGATCCGGTAGGCGCGACCGTGGGCGCGCGGGCGGTACCGACGCATGGTCGGGCCCTCGTCGACCTTGATCTCGGACACCAGAAGCGATTCCGGGTCGAGACCGAGGTTGTTCTCGGCGTTCGCCTGAGCCGACGCGATGACCTTGTACACAATCTCGGCCGCGCTGAAAGGCGCGAACTCGAGAGTCGTCAAGGCCTCGTCCACGGGCAGACCACGCACGAGGTCGACGACGCGGCGCGCCTTGCGAGGTGCTACGCGGACGTACCGCGCCACCGCGCGCGCCTTCGGAGCCTCCTGCTCCACTGTTGCCATCGTTTTAAATCCTTCGTTCGTTTCTCATAGCCCGTGGCCTAGCGGCGACGGCTCTTCCGGTCGTCCTTCTCGTGCCCGCGGAACGTGCGGGTGGGAGCGAACTCGCCGAGCTTGTGCCCGACCATGTTCTCCGTGACGTAGACCGGAACGTGCTTGCGACCGTCGTGCACGCCGAAGGTCAGCCCGATGAAGTCCGGGGTGATCGTCGAACGGCGCGACCACGTCTTGATGACGTTCTTGCTCTTGGTCTCGATCGCAACGTCCACCTTCTTCTGCAGGTGGTCGTCGATGAACGGGCCCTTCTTGAGGCTGCGAGCCATGGACTACTTCCCTCGCTTCCGGTTGACGTTGCGACGACGGACGATGAGCCGGTCGTTCGGGTGGTTGCGCTTGCGGGTGCGGCCCTCGGGCTTGCCCTGCGGGTTCACCGGGTGGCGACCACCGGACGTACGGCCTTCACCACCACCGTGCGGGTGGTCGACCGGGTTCATGACGACACCGCGGACGGTCGGGCGCCAGCCCTTCCAGCGCATGCGGCCGGCCTTGCCCCAGTTGATGTTGCCCTGCTCGGCGTTGCCGACTTCACCGACGGTGCCGCGGCAGGTGACCTGGACCAGGCGGATCTCACCGGAAGGCATGCGCAGGTGCGCGTACTTGCCTTCACGGGCGAGGAGCTGGATCGAGGCGCCGGCGGAACGGCCCAGAGCGGCGCCGCCGCCGGGCTTGAGCTCCACCGCGTGGATCGTGGTACCGACCGGAATGTGACGCAGCTCCAGCGAGTTGCCGGGCTTGATGTCGGCCTCCGGGCCGTTCTCGATCACGTCACCCTGCTTGATGCCCTTGGGGGCCAGGATGTAGCGCTTCTCGCCGTCCGCGTAGTGCAGCAGCGCGATGTTGGCGGTGCGGTTGGGGTCGTACTCGATGTGAGCGACCTTCGCCGGCACGCCGTCCTTGTCGTGGCGACGGAAGTCGATCACGCGGTAACGGCGCTTGTGGCCGCCGCCGCGGTGACGCGTCGAGATCTTGCCCGAGTTGTTGCGCCCGCCGGTCTTGGAGATCGGGCGGAGCAGCGACTTCTCGGGAGTCGAACGGGTGATCTCGGCGAAGTCGGAGACGCTCGAGCCACGACGCCCGGGCGTCGTCGGCTTGTACTTGCGAATAGCCATGCTTCTTGCTCCTACGAGATCTGTCCGCCGAAGATCTCACCCAGGCGACCGGGGTCGCCTTCCACGGTGACGATCGCGTGCTTGACACTCTTGCGCTGACCCCAGCCGGTGCGGGTGCGCTTGCGCTTGCCCGACCGGTTCAAGGTGTTGACGCTCTTGACGTCCACGTTGAAGATCTGCTTGATGGCGATCTTGATGTGGCTCTTGTTGGCGCGCGGGTCGACCTCGAAGGTGTACTTGCCCTCGCCGAGGAGGGTGTAGGTCTTCTCCGAGATGACCGGCTTGATGATGATGTCGCGCGGGTCGGCGACGGTCACTTCGCTCACGCCGCGACCTCCTGCTCAGTCCGGTCAGCGATGAACGCCTCGATGGCGGCCTCGCTGAACACGATGTCCTCGTTGTTGAGCACGTCGTAGGTGTTGACCTGGCCCCAGTCGAGCAGGTGCACCTCGGGCAGGTTCCGCAGGCTCAGGGCCGCGGTCTGCTCGTCGCGCGTGAGGACCACCAGGACCTTGGAGGACTCGGTGATCGTGGCCAGTGCGGCCTGCGCGGACTTCGTCTTGGGCGACTCGCCCTCGACGAAGGCGTCGATGACGTGCACGTTCTCGCCGCGCACCCGGTCGGTGAGGGCACCCGCGAGAGCGGCTGCCTTCATCTTCTTGGGGGTCCGCTCGGCGAACGAACGCGGCTGCGGGCCGTGGACGACGCCGCCGCCGTTGAACTGCGGCGCGCGGATCGAGCCCTGACGGGCGCGACCGGTGCCCTTCTGGCGGTACGGCTTCTTGCCACCACCGCGGACTTCGCCGCGGGTCTTGGTCTTGGCCGAGCCCGTGCGGGCGGCGGCCAGCTGCGCCGTGACGACCTGGTGCATGAGCGGGATGTTCGGCTCGACGTCGAAGATCGACGCCGGAAGCGCGATGGTCTTACCCGTCGCCTCACCAGAGGCGTTCTTCACGTTGATTTCGAGGCTCATGGTTATGCCACCTGCTTGACTGCCGTGCGGACGAGCACCAGGCCGTTCTTCGGCCCGGGGATGGCGCCCACGATGAGCAGCAGACCGCGCTCGGCGTCGACCGCCTGGATGCGCAGGTTCTGCGTCGTGTGTCGGGAGTGACCCATCCGGCCGGCCATGCGCATGCCCTTGAAGACGCGGCCCGGGGTGGCGCAGCCACCGATCGAACCGGGGGCGCGGTGGACCTTGTGCGCGCCGTGGCTGGCGGGGAGACCCCCGAAGCCGTGGCGCTTCATCACACCGGCGAAGCCCTTGCCCTTGGTCGTGCCGGTCACGTCCACGAGCTGACCGGTTTCGAAGATGGTGGCTTCGACGGTCTGTCCGAGGTCGTAGTCGGCGGCGTCCGCAGTGCGCAGTTCGACGAGGTGGCGACGCGGAGCGACGCCTGCCTTCTCGAAGTGGCCCTGGAGCGGCTTGGTCACGTTCTTGAGTTTGATGTCGCCGAAGCCCAGCTGGACGGCCGCGTAGCCGTCGACGTCGGGCTTGCGAACCTGGGTGACCACGTTCGGGCCGGCCTGCACCACAGTGACCGGAACGGCGCGGCCGTTCTCGTCCCAAACCTGGGTCATGCCGAGCTTGGTGCCCAGGATTCCCTTGATCTGCCTGTCCATTGGTCCCCTACAGCTTGATCTCGATGTCGACGCCGGCCGGGAGGTCAAGGCGCATCAACGAGTCGACCGTCTTCGGGGTCGGGTCGAGAATGTCGATGAGGCGCTTGTGCGTGCGCATCTCGAAGTGCTCGCGCGAGTCCTTGTACTTGTGCGGCGACCGGATCACGCAGAAGCGGTTGATCTCAGTCGGCAGCGGCACCGGCCCGGAGATGGCAGCACCGGTACGGGTGACCGTCTCCACGATCTTGCGGGCCGAGGAGTCCACGACCTCGTGGTCGTAGGCTTTCAGCCTAATGCGGATCTTCTGTCCCGCCATGATTCCTAACCTAACGTAAATTGGCTGTTCAGACCGCTCCACGCGGTCGGGCGTGTCGCGAGTTTCAGATTGACCTGGGGCACAGTTGTGCCCCTTGCCGGTCTGTTTGGCTCGCCCGCCTGCCCGTCATGAAACGGTCCCTCTCAGCACGGCTAAGTGCCTACTCGGGCCCGCGGGCCGGGCGTGAGCACCGGTGTCCTTCGCAGTGCACAGCACTGGGAACGCCGGAGCGTACGCAACCTGAATATTATGCCTGCTCCCCCATTCGCCCAGCAAGCTGGGGTCGGGCAACAGTGGGACAGGTTACGCGTATGCGGTTCGTGCGCGCCTCAAGCGCCGGACCGGAGAGCGTCTCCGGCCACGCAGCGTTCGCTGTGAGGCGCAAGTGAACCGGGGCGGCCCTTCGCTTTCGGCTCGGCTGGTGAGCTTCGCCTCGGGCGTCGGACCGCCCCGGTGTGCGGTCTTACTTGAGCACCTTGGTGACTCGGCCGGAACCGACCGTGCGGCCACCCTCGCGGATCGCGAAGAGCAGGCCCTCGTCCATGGCGATGGGCTGGATGAGCTCCACCTTCATGTCGGTGTTGTCACCCGGCATGACCATCTCGGTGCCCTCGGGGAGGGTCACGACGCCGGTCACGTCGGTGGTCCGGAAGTAGAACTGCGGACGGTAGTTGTTGAAGAACGGCGTGTGACGACCGCCTTCGTCCTTGGAAAGGATGTAGACCGCGGCCTCGAAGTCGGTGTGCGGGGTGGTCGTCTTCGGCTTGACGACGACCATGCCGCGCTCGACCTCTTCGCGCTTGGTGCCGCGGAGCAGGAGCCCCACGTTCTCACCGGCGCGCGCGTCGTCGAGGGTCTTGCGGAACATCTCGATCGCGGTGACCTTGGTCTGGATCGCGCCCTCGCGGATGCCGACGATCTCGACTTCCTCGTTGGGGAGGAGCACACCGCGCTCCACACGACCGGTGACCACGGTGCCGCGGCCCGTGATGGTGAAGACGTCCTCGATCGGCATGAGGAACGGCAGGTCGGTCGCGCGCTCCGGCTCCGGGACCGAGTCGTCGACGGCCTGCATGAGCTCGGCGACGGCGTCGACCCACTTCTGCTCGCCCTCGAGGGCGCCCAGAGCGGAGACCTGGACCACCGGAGCGTCGTCGCCCGGGAAGCCCTGGTCGGACAGCAGCTCGCGGACCTCCATCTCGACGAGCTCGAGGATCTCCTCGTCGTCGACCATGTCGGACTTGTTGAGCGCCACCACGACGTAGGGAACGCCGACCTGGCGGGCGAGCAGGACGTGCTCGCGGGTCTGCGGCATGGGGCCGTCAGCGGCGGACACGACCAGGATCGCACCGTCCATCTGGGCGGCACCGGTGATCATGTTCTTGATGTAGTCGGCGTGGCCGGGGCAGTCGACGTGCGCGTAGTGACGGGCCTCGGTCTGGTACTCGACGTGCGAGATCGAGATCGTGATACCGCGCTGGCGCTCCTCGGGAGCGTTGTCGATCTCGTCGAACGGCGTGTACGGGTTCAGGTCCGGGAACTTGTCGTGCAGGACCTTGGTGATCGCCGCGGTGAGCGTGGTCTTGCCGTGGTCGACGTGACCCAGCGTGCCGATGTTGACGTGCGGCTTGGTCCGCTCGAACTTTGCCTTTGCCACTTCGTCCTCCTGTGGACTGGTTAAATCTGGTTTGACTTATCTGACCTATTGCGTCGCTTTGGAACTCAGCGCCTCTGCTGGCAACAGGTGGTCAGCGCCGGGCGCCCAGGCTTGGGCGCCCGAAACGCTTACTCGCCTGTCGCCTTGGCGATGATCTCCTTGGCGACGTTCGCCGGGACTTCGGCGTAGGTGTCGAACTGCATCGAGTAGTTCGCACGCCCGGCCGTCTTCGACCGCAGGTCGCCGACGTAACCGAACATCTCCGACAGCGGAACGACGGCCTTGACCGTACGGTCGTTGCCGCGCTCACCCATCTCCTGGATCATGCCGCGACGGGAGTTGATGTCGCCGATGACGTCGCCCATGTTGTCCTCGGGGCAGATGACCTCCACGGACATCATCGGCTCGAGGATCACCGGACGCGCCCGCTTGGCCGCTTCCTTGAGCGCCATGCGGCCGGCGATCTTGAAGGCCATCTCCGAGGAGTCGACCTCGTGGTACTGACCGTCGATCAGTTCCATCTTGACGCCCACCAGCGGGTAGCCCGCCAGGACGCCGTCTTCGAGCGCGGACTCCGCGCCGGCCTTGACCGACGGGATGTACTCGCGCGGGATGCGGCCACCGGTGATCTTGTCCTCGAAGGCGAAGATCTCGTCCTCGTTCGACTTCATCTCCAGCGGCTCGAGGTTGACGAGCACGCGCGCGAACTGACCGGAACCACCGGTCTGCTTCTTGTGCAGGTACTCGACCTTCTCGATCCGCTGGGTGACCGTCTCGCGGTAGGCCACCTGCGGCTTGCCGATGTTGGCCTCGACGTTGAACTCCCGCTTCATGCGGTCGACCAGGATGTCGAGGTGGAGCTCGCCCATGCCGGAGATGATCGTCTGGCCGGAGTCCTCGTCGGTCTTGACCCGGAAGGTCGGGTCCTCTTCGGCGAGGCGCTGGATCGCGGTGGCCAGCTTGTCCTGGTCGGCCTTCGACTTGGGCTCGATGGCCACGTCGATGACCGGCTCGGGGAAGATCATCGATTCCAGGATCACCTGGTCGCTGGAGTCCGACAGCGTGTCACCGGTGGTGGTGGCCTTGAGGCCCTGCACCGCGATGATGTCGCCGGCCTGCGCCTCCGAGCGCTCTTCGCGCTTGTTGGCGTGCATCTGGTAGATCTTGCCGACGCGCTCCTTGCGGCCCTTGGTCGAGTTCACGACCTGGGTGCCGGTGGTGACCGTGCCCGAGTAGATCCGGACGTAGGTCAGGCGGCCGAGGTGCTTGTCCGTCTGGATCTTGAAGGCCAGACCGGAGAAGGGCTCCTCGACGTCCGCGTGACGCTGCGCCGGGGTCTCGTTGTCGGTGAGCGTGCCCTCGATCGCCGGGATGTCGAGCGGGCTCGGCAGGTAGTCCACGACCGCGTCGAGCAGGGGCTGCACGCCCTTGTTCTTGAACGCGGTGCCGCAGAGCACCGGGTTGATCTGGTTGGCGATCGTGGCCTTGCGGATCGCGGCCTTGATCTCGACGGTCGTGATCTCCTCGCCGGAGAGGAACTTCTCGGCGAACTCGTCGTCGACGTCCGAGAGGGTCTCCAGGAGCTTCTCGCGGTACTCCTCGGCCTGGTCGGCCAGGTCCGCGGGGATCTCCTCGACCGTGTACTCCTCGCCCAGACCGGTCTCGCCGCGCCACACCTTGGCGTGCATCTCGACCAGGTCGACGACGCCGATGAAGTCGGCCTCGTTCCCGATCGGCAGCTGGATCACCGCGGTGTTGGAGTTGAGGCGGTCCTGCATCATCTCGACGCAGCGGAAGAAGTTCGCACCGGTGCGGTCGAGCTTGTTGACGAAGCACATGCGCGGAACGTCGTACTTGTTCGCCTGGCGCCAGACGTTCTCGGTCTGCGGCTCGACGCCCGCGACACCGTCGTAGACGGCGATGGCGGAGTCGAGCACGCGGAGCGAGCGCTCCACCTCGACGGTGAAATCGACGTGGCCGGGCGTGTCGATGATCTGGATGATGTGGTCGTCCCACTCGCACTTGGTAGCGGCGGAGGTGATGGTGATACCACGCTCCTGCTCCTGCTCCATCCAGTCCATCGTCGCGGCGCCGTCGTGGACCTCACCGATCTTGTGCGACACGCCCGTGTAGTACAGGATGCGCTCGGTGGTGGTCGTCTTGCCCGCGTCGATGTGGGCCATGATGCCGATGTTGCGGAGCTTGGCGAGCGCCGCATTAGCTTTGTTAGCCACGATCTCTCAGTCTCTCTGCGACTACCAGCGGTAGTGCGCGAATGCCTTGTTGGAATCGGCCATCTTGTGCGTGTCTTCACGCTTCTTGACCGCGGCACCGAGGCCGTTCGAAGCGTCCAGGATCTCGTTCGTGAGGCGCTCGACCATGCTCTTCTCGCGGCGGTCGCGGGAATACCCCACGAGCCAGCGGAGACCGAGGGTGGTGGCGCGCTGCGGACGAACGTCGACCGGGACCTGGTAGGTCGCGCCGCCGACGCGGCGGGAGCGGACCTCGAGCGTGGGCTTGACGTTGTCGAGCGCGCGCTTGAGGATCACCACGGGGTCCGAGTCGGCCTTCTTGCGGCAGTTCTCGAGGGCTTCGTAGACGATGCGCTCGGCGAGACGGCGCTTGCCGTCCTTGAGGACCTTGTTGATCAGCTGGGTGACGAGCACCGAGTTGTAGACCGGGTCGGCGGTAAGCGGCCGGCGCGGCGCGGGACCTTTACGCGGCATGGCTTACTTCTCCTTCTTCGCGCCGTAGCGGCTGCGGGCCTGCTTGCGGTCGCGGACACCCTGGGTGTCGAGCGCGCCGCGGATGATCTTGTAACGGACACCGGGGAGGTCGCGGACACGACCGCCGCGGACGAGCACGATGGAGTGCTCCTGCAGGTTGTGGCCCACACCCGGGATGTAGGCGGTGACCTCGGTGCCGTTCATGAGGCGCACGCGGGCGACCTTGCGCATGGCCGAGTTCGGCTTCTTCGGCGTCGTGGTGTACACACGCGTGCACACACCGCGAGCCTGCGGGCTGCCCTTCAGCGCGGGCGTCTTGGTTTTGCTGGTCTTGGCCTTGCGGCCGTTGCGGACCAGCTGCTGGATGGTTGGCACTGAGGCGAACCCCTCTCAACAGTCGACGGTTGCGTATTCCTGACTCTGCGGCGTCACCTGTTCACCCGCGCGCTTCCCCGAGGCCGTACAGGCCCAGCTCAGCTGGCGTGGGTTTCCGTCCCCCGCGTTCGGGCGTGTCGCGTCTCTCCGGACCCATATCCGCCCAACCGGCAGGCCAGGGCCGAAACCCGGGTCGAACCGTCGTGCAGATTCAGACGCGTTCGCGAACGGACCCGATAGGGCCGGCCATCACGACCGTGTTCACGAAGCCCCCAGTGCGAGGGATGCGTGCCGGTGACGCCAGCCGGAGGGATCAGATCCCACCGTCTTGCAGGCACGCAACCTGGCCTGGCTCTCACGGGGACCGAGCTGCCGGAGTTGACAGGGCCACCATGCCGCTCAAAGCGGTGTCCAGGCGCAAGGGAGAAGCCTACCTAGCCTAACGAACAAGGTCAAAGCCGTTTTCGCTCCGCAAGGCATCCGTGTTCAGTGTCACGGATACCGGGATGACGCCGTTCGCGGCTCGCAAGCTTTGCCGAGGCTGGGGCGTTGACCTGTACGTTCGGTGCGGTAGACACACCGTGGCCTATATTAGCTCGCTAAGCGGGACGGGCCCGCGCGGGATGCCCTACTAGAGGCGCTGTTCACCAGCAGTTCCCTGAGGCGTCAACCTGAAACCGCGACGCCCCCGTCGTAGCTCGGATCGCCCGCGGCGCGGGCGAGCGAGAGGACCCAGAGCAGCAGGCCCGCCACGACGACCGCGGTTGCGATGCCGAGGGCGATCCAGGCGAGCCGCCGGATCAGCGGCAGCCGCGAGGCGCCGAGCAGGAACCCTTCGGACGCACGGATATCGGCCTCGGCCTGGCGTGCCAGCATCAGCGCGATGAGCGCCGGAACCGCACCGCCCACAAAGGGCGACAAGGCGACCCCGACGGCCGCGAGCAGCCGCGCCGCCACCACCTTCGTCGACTCCACCGGCTCCGGATCGTCCGGATGCCGAACCCCGAAGACCCCCCGCACCTCAACCACCCGCCCATCCTATTGGCCATCGGGCCGCATCGCGCGGCGCGCTACCCGCCGGTTCAGGACCGCCGGCATTCGCCGCCGCCCCGAACCTCCGCCCACCCGCGACACACCCTCGGATATCCCTCTTTCGAGCCTCACCTTAAGGTAGGAATTTTGGGTATGATGACTAGTATGAAAGTCAGCCTGAGCATCCCCGACGAGGACATCCGCTTCCTCGACAACTTCGCGCGTGAGCATGGCATCGCCTCTCGCTCCGCTGCGGTGCAGCGGAGCATTGCGATGCTTCGTGAAGTGGAGCTCAAGGAGCAGTACAAGCTCGCGATGCAGGAGTGGCGCGACTCCCCTGACGCTGAGCTCTGGGAGCGAACGGCCGGAGACGGCATCACCGATGCGTAGGGGCGACATCTACCAGGTCGACTTCGAACCCGCACGAGGCGCCGAGGCGAACAAGGCCCGCCCCGCCGTCATCGTCAGCAACAACGCCCTCAACGAGGCGGTCGACGAACTTGGATACGGCGTCATCACCGTGGTGCCCCTGACTTCGAACACCAAGCGCGTCTTGCAGTTCCAGACGCTACTGCGGGCCGCGGACACGGGCCTGTCCTTCGACTCGAAAGTCCAGACCGAACTCGTCCGAGCGCTCAGCGTCGAACGGTTCATCCACCGGATCGGCGGGCTGAACGCCGAACTGCTCGCTCATGTCGATGAAGGCCTGCGGATGCACCTCGACCTCTACTGAGCGTCCCGCCGCTCCCGCTTCGCCCCGCTCCGTATGCGCTGCGCCTCCTCCACCAAGATTCCGAGGAGGTAGTCCTGCATGGAAAGCCCGCGCGCCTCGGCATCTGCCACGAGTACATCCCAGACTTCCTGCGGCACATCACGAATCTCGATGTTCACCATGCCCAAGTTCTACATGTTTCCGCAGCTGAACATCGTGCTGGAAACGCCGGTGGGGCGGGGGGGGGGGGGGGGCCCCCCCCCCCCCGGGGGGGGGGCGGGGGGGGGGGGCGGGGGGGGTGGGGGGAT
>NZ_JAPZVR010000004.1:40748-66010 GCF_027622855.1 Glycomyces algeriensis
CCCCTGGGGCCCCCCGCCCCCCGCGGGGCGCCACCCGCGGGGGGCCGGGGGCCGCGCCCCCCCCCCCCCCCCACCGGTTTCTTGCATGCCGTCGGGAATCGGCAGGTTATCGCTAGAAGGACCCCAGGTCGTACGAGTCCTCGAGGCTGACCGCCGGGCCGCCGCCGTAGGCGAAGGCGTTGGCGGTCGTGTCCTCGTAGCCGCCGAGGGAGTAGACCGCGGCCTTGGCTTCCTCGGTGGGCTCGACCGACACGTTCCGGTACTTGGCGATGCCGGTACCGGCCGGGATCAGCTTGCCCAGGATCACGTTCTCCTTCAGGCCGACCAGCGAGTCGGACTTGCCGGAGATCGCGGCCTCGGTGAGCACGCGGGTGGTCTCCTGGAACGAGGCCGCGGACAGCCACGACTCCGTCGCCAGCGAGGCCTTGGTGATGCCCATGAGCTGCGGGCGGCCGGAGGCCGGCTCGCCGCCGTCGGCCAGCACCTTGCGGTTCTGCTCCTCGAACTCCAGGCGGTCGACCAGGGAGCCCGGCAGGAACTCCAGGGTGCCCGAGTCGATGATCGTCACGCGCTTGAGCATCTGGCGCACGATGATCTCGATGTGCTTGTCGTGGATCATCACGCCCTGCGAGCGGTACACGTCCTGGACCTGCTCCACCAGGTGGCGCTGGACCTTCCGCGGACCGAGCACGCGCAGCAGCTCGTGCGGGTCGATGGTGCCCTCGACGAGCTTCTCGCCGACCTCGCAGTGCTCGCCGTCGCCGAAGCGCAGGCGCAGACGGCGCGGCACCTTCTCGACCACGATCTCCTCGGAACCGTCGTCCGGGGTGATGATGATCTTCCGGCTCTTCTCGGCGTCCTCGATGCGCACGGTGCCGCTCGCTTCAGCGATCGGCGCCTTGCCCTTCGGGACACGGGCCTCGAAGACCTCCTGCACACGGGGCAGGCCCTGCGTGATGTCGTTCGCGGTCGCCGCACCACCGGTGTGGAAGGTACGCATGGTCAGCTGCGTGCCCGGCTCACCGATCGACTGGGCCGCGATGATGCCCACGGCCTCGCCGAGGTCCACCTTCTCGCCCGTCGGCATCGACCGGCCGTAGCAGGCCGCGCAGACGCCCTGGCGGGACTCGCACGTGAGCACCGAACGGATCTTCACGTCCTGGACGCCGGCGGCGACCAGGGTGGCGATGTGGTCCGAGTTCAGCGGCGTGTTCCGCTCGAGGATGACCTTGCCGTCGACCTCGACGTCGTCCGCGAGGTTGCGGGCGTCGATCGAGGAGTCGACCAGGTCGGACTCGATGCGGCGGCCGTCGACCTCGACCGAGACCTGGAACTCCAGGCCGCGGTCGGTGCCGCAGTCGTCCTCGCGGATGATGACGTCCTGCGAGACGTCCACCAGACGACGGGTCAGGTAACCCGAGTCGGCGGTGCGCAGCGCGGTGTCGGCGAGGCCCTTGCGGGAACCGTGGGTGGAGATGAAGTACTCCAGCACCGTCAGGCCCTCGCGCAGCGAGGACTTGATCGGGCGCGGGATGATCTCGCCCTTCGGGTTCGCCACCAGGCCGCGCATGCCGGCGATCTGGCGCAGCTGCAGCATGTTGCCTCGCGCGCCCGAGTTGATCATCTGCCACAGCGGGTTCTCCGGCTGCAGCGTCTGGTTCAGGTCGTCCAGCACCTCGGCCGTGGCCTTGGTCCAGATCTCCGTCAGCTCGCCGCGACGCTCTTCAGCGGTCATGAGACCGCGCACGTACTGCTTGTCGATCTTGGCGGAGTCCGCTTCGTACTTCTCCAGGATCTCGGCCTTGTGCTCCGGCTCCACGACATCCTCGATGCCGATGGTCACGCCGGACCAGCCCGCCCACTTGAAGCCCGCGGACTTCAAAGCGTCCAGGCAGGCGCCCAGCTGCACCTTGGAGTAGTGCTCGGACAGGTCGTGGATGATCTCCGAGAGCTGGCCCTTGCGGACCTCGTAGTTCACGAACTCGAAGTCCGGCGGCAGGCACTCGTTGAAGAACACCCGGCCCAGCGTCGTCTCGACCAGCAGCGGCTCGCCCGGGGTCCAGCCCTCAGGGGCCGTCCACGGCTCGGCACCGGGACCGTTGTTGATGGTCTCGATGTCCTCGAGGCGGATCCGGATGGGCGCCTGGAGGTCCAGCTCGCCGCGGTCCTTCGCCATCTGCGCTTCGCCCTCGTTCGCGAACGCGCGCCCCTCACCGGGACGGCCTTCCGAGAGGTGCGTCAGGTAGTACAGGCCGATGATCTGGTCCTGCGTGGGCAGGGCCACCGGCTTGCCGTCCGACGGCTTCAGGATGTTGTTCGACGCCAGCATCAGGATGCGGGCCTCGGCCTGGGCCTCGGCGGACAGCGGCACGTGCACGGCCATCTGGTCGCCGTCGAAGTCGGCGTTGAAGGCGGTGCACACCAGCGGGTGGAGCTGGATGGCCTTGCCCTCGACCAGCTGCGGCTCGAAGGCCTGGATACCCAGGCGGTGCAGCGTGGGCGCACGGTTGAGCAGGACCGGGTGCTCGGAGATGACCTCTTCGAGCACGTCCCACACGACCGGACGGGCGCGCTCGACCATGCGCTTGGCCGACTTGATGTTCTGCGCGTGGTTCAGGTCCACCAGGCGCTTCATCACGAACGGCTTGAACAGCTCCAGCGCCATCTGCTTGGGCAGACCGCACTGGTGCAGCTTCAGGCGCGGGCCGACCACGATGACCGAACGGCCCGAGTAGTCGACGCGCTTGCCGAGCAGGTTCTGGCGGAACCGGCCCTGCTTGCCCTTGAGCATGTCGGACAGCGACTTGAGCGGACGGTTGCCGGGGCCCGTCACCGGGCGGCCGCGGCGGCCGTTGTCGAACAGCGCGTCCACCGACTCCTGCAGCATCCGCTTCTCGTTCGCCACGATGATCTCGGGCGCACCGAGGTCCATCAGGCGCTTCAGGCGGTTGTTGCGGTTGATGACGCGGCGGTACAGGTCGTTCAGGTCCGAGGTCGCGAACCGGCCGCCGTCGAGCTGCACCATCGGGCGCAGCTCCGGCGGGATCACCGGCACGCAGTCGAGGACCATGCCCAGCGGCGAGTTGCCCGTGGCCTGGAACGCGGCCACGACCTTCAGGCGCTTGAGCGCACGCAGCTTCTTCTGGCCCTTGCCGGTCGCGATCGTCTCGCGCAGGCTGATCGCCTCGGCGTCCAGGTCCAGGTTCTCCAGCAGGTTCTTGATGGACTCCGCGCCCATGCCGCCGGTGAAGTACTCCCCGAAGCGCTGCTGCAGCTCGCGGTAGAGCATCTCGTCGCCGATGAGCTGGCGCACCTCGAGCTTGCGGAACGTGTCCATGACCTCGTCGAGACGGTCGATCTCACGCTGCGCCTTGTCGCGGATCTGGCGCATCTCGCGCTCGCCGCCGTCTTTGACCTTGCGGCGGACGTCGGCGCGGGCGCCTTCGGCCTCAAGCTCGGCCAGGTCGCCCTCGAGCTTCGAGGCGCGCTCCTCGATCGCAGCGTCGCGCTGCTGCTCGAGGTGGCGCTTCTCGGCGACGATCTCGTTCTCCAGGGTCGGGACGTCCCGCTGGCGGGCCTCGTCGTCGACCGCGGTGATCACGTACGCCGCGAAGTAGATGACCTTCTCCAGGTCCTTCGGCGCCAGGTCCAGCAGGTAGCCCAAGCGCGAGGGAACGCCCTTGAAGTACCAGATGTGGGTCACGGGAGCGGCGAGCTCGATGTGGCCCATGCGCTCGCGGCGGACCTTCGAACGGGTCACCTCGACGCCACAGCGCTCACAGATGATGCCCTTGAAGCGGATCCGCTTGTACTTGCCGCAGTAGCACTCCCAGTCCCGGGTCGGACCGAAGATCTTCTCGCAGAAAAGACCGTCCTTCTCAGGCTTCAGCGTGCGGTAGTTGATGGTCTCGGGCTTCTTGACCTCGCCGTGGGACCACTGCCGAATGTCCTCGGCGGTGGCGAGGCCGATCTTCAACTTGTCGAAGAAGTTGACGTCGAGCACTGAACTCTTCCCCTTGATGGTTCTTAAGGATTGGATGAGACGTTGGGGAGAGCGGGCGGCTCTCGCAGATCTTGCTCCGCCCGCTCTCTCTCGACGTCAGGCGCTCTCGAAGTCCACGCTCGAGGGCTCTTCGTGGGACAGGTCGATCCCCAGCTCCTCAGCTGCGCGGAAGACCTCGTCGTCGCTCTCCGTCATCTGGATGGCCTGCCCATCGGCGGACAGCACCTCCACATTGAGGCAGAGCGACTGGAGCTCCTTGAGCAGCACCTTGAACGATTCCGGAATGCCCGGCTCGGGCACATTCTCGCCCTTGACGATGGCCTCGTAGACCTTCACGCGGCCCACCACGTCGTCGGACTTGATCGTCAGCAGCTCCTGCAGCGCGTAAGCGGCGCCGTAGGCCTGCATGGCCCAGCACTCCATCTCACCGAAGCGCTGGCCGCCGAACTGGGCCTTACCGCCGAGCGGCTGCTGGGTGATCATCGAGTACGGACCGGTCGAACGCGCGTGGATCTTGTCGTCGACCATGTGGTTCAGCTTCAGGATGTACATGTAGCCGACCGAGATCGGGTCCGGGAACGGCTCGCCGGAGCGGCCGTCGAACAGCTGCGCCTTGCCCGTCGGAGCGACCATGCGCTGGCCGTCGCGGTTGGGGAGCGTGTTCGCCAGGACGCCCTGGACCTCGTCCGGGTGCGCACCGTCGAACACCGGCGTGCCCACCTTGGAGTCGGCCGGGGCCTCGTCGGCGCCGATGGCCCTGAGCGCCTGCTGCCAGGCCTCGTCGAAGCCCTCCAGCTTCCAGCCGGTCTTGGCCGCCCACCCGAGGTGGACCTCCAGTACCTGGCCGATGTTCATACGGCCCGGCACACCCAGCGGGTTGAGCAGGATGTCGACCGGCGTCCCGTCGGGGAGGAACGGCATGTCCTCCTGCGGCACGACCTTCGAGATGACGCCCTTGTTGCCGTGGCGGCCGGCGAGCTTGTCGCCGACGCCGATCTTGCGCTTCTGGGCGATGTAGACGCGGACCATCTCGTTCACGCCCGGGGACAGCTCGTCGCCGTCCTCGCGCGAGAAGGTGCGGACGCCGATGACCGTGCCGGCCTCGCCGTGCGGGACCTTCAGCGACGTGTCGCGGACCTCGCGGGCCTTCTCACCGAAGATCGCGCGGAGCAGGCGCTCCTCCGGGGTCAGCTCGGTCTCGCCCTTCGGCGTGACCTTGCCGACGAGGATGTCGCCGTCCTCGACCTCGGCACCGATGCGGATGATGCCGCGGTCGTCCAGGTCGGAGAGCATCTCCTCGCCGACGTTCGGGATGTCGCGGGTGATCTCCTCCGGGCCCAGCTTGGTGTCGCGGGCGTCGACTTCGTGCTCGTCGATGTGGATCGAGGTGAGCACGTCCTCTTCGACCAGCCGCGAGGACAGCACGATGGCGTCCTCGAAGTTCTGGCCCTCCCAGGTGGTGAACGCGACGAGCAGGTTCTTGCCCAGCGCCATCTCGCCCTTGTCCGTGGACGGACCGTCGGCGATCGGCTGGCCGGCCTCGACGCGCTGGCCCTCGGTGACGAGGGGCACCTGGTTGATGCACGAGCCCGCGTTGGAGCGGCGGAACTTGTGCAGCAGGTAGGTGCGGCGCATGCCGTTGTCCTGCGCGATGGTGATGTAGTCGGCGCTGGAGTCCTCGACGGTGCCGTCGGCCTCGGCGACGACGACGTCGCCGGCGTCGACCGCGGCGCGGTACTCCATGCCGGTGCCCACGAGCGGCGAGTCCGTCTTGATGAGCGGGACGGCCTGACGCTGCATGTTCGCGCCCATGAGGGCGCGGTTGGCGTCGTCGTGCTCGAGGAACGGCACCAGCGCGGTGGCGACCGAGGTCATCTGGCGCGGCGAGACGTCCATGAAGTCGATCTCGTCGGCGGTGAGCAGCTCGGCCTCGCCGCCGTCGCGGCCGCGGGCCAGAATCTGCGCGTCGATGAACGAGCCGTCATCGTTGAGCAGCTGGTTCGCCTGCGCGATGGCGACGCGGTCCTCCTCGTCGGCCGTCAGGTACTGGATCTCGTCGGTGACCTTGCCGTCGACGACCTTCCGGTACGGCGTCTCGATGAAGCCGAACGGGTTGACGCGGGCGAAGGTCGACATGGCGCCGATGAGGCCGATGTTCGGGCCTTCCGGCGTCTCGATCGGGCACATGCGGCCGTAGTGCGACGGGTGAACGTCGCGCACGTCCATGGCGGCGCGGTCGCGGGACAGACCACCCGGACCGAGCGCCGAGAGGCGACGGCGGTGGGTGAGGCCCGTGATCGGGTTGACCTGGTCCATGAACTGCGACAGCTGCGAAGTCCCGAAGAACTCCTTGATCGCGGCCACGACGGGGCGGATGTTGATCAGGGTCTGCGGCGTGATCGCCTCGACGTCCTGGGTCGTCATCCGCTCGCGCACGACGCGCTCCATGCGGGAGAGGCCCACCCGGATCTGGTTCTGGATGAGCTCGCCGACGGTGCGCAGGCGGCGGTTGCCGAAGTGGTCGATGTCGTCGGGGCCGTAACCCGGCTCGGCCGAGTGCAAGCGCAGCATGAACTCGATCGTCGCGGCCAGGTCGTCCTCGGTGAGCACGCCCGTGGAGATCGGCGAGTCGAGGCCGAACTTCTTGTTGACCTTGTACCGGCCGACCTTGGCGAGGTCGTAGCGCTTCTTGTTGAAGAACAGGTTCTCCAGCAGCGACTGCGCGTTGTCCTTCGTCGGCGGCTCGCCCGGGCGGAGCTTGCGGTAGATGTCGAGCAGCGCCTCGTCCTGCGAGTTGATGGTGTCCTTTTCCAAGGTCGTCATCATGAGCTCGGACCAGCCGAAGCGCTCGCGGATGCGGTCGTTGTCCCAGCCGATGGCCTTCAGCAGCACGGTGACGGCCTGGCGGCGCTTGCGGTCGACGCGGACGCCGACGGTCTCGCGCTTGTCGATGTCGAACTCGAGCCACGCACCGCGGCCCGGGATCACCTTGGCGCTGGTGAGGTCCCGGTCGGAGGTCTTGTCGGGCTGCTTGTCGAAGTACACGCCCGGCGAACGGACGAGCTGCGAGACGACCACGCGCTCGGTGCCGTTGATGATGAAGGTGCCCTTCGGGGTCATCATGGGGAAGTCGCCCATGAAGACCGTCTGGCTCTTGATCTCACCGGTGGTGTGGTTGATGAACTCCGCCGTGACGAACAGCGGGGCGCAGTAGGTGAGGTCCTTCTCGCGGCACTCCTCGATGGGGGCCTTGACCTCGTCGAAGCGAGGATTGGAGAAGGACAGGCTCATGGTGCCCGAGAAGTCCTCGATCGGGCTGATCTCCTCGAGGATCTCGTCGAGGCCGCTGACCGCCTCCTCGCCCACGCGGGCGCGGTACGCCTCGTTGCCGACGAGCCAGTCGAACGAGTCGGTCTGGAGCGCCAGAAGGTTCGGGACTTCGAGTTTCTCTTCGATCCTGCCGAACGAGATACGGCGAGGTGCGTGCTTGCTCTTGCTGGAGCTGGTCTTGCCAGTGCGGGAAGCTGCCAAGATTCGTCCTTCCGAGGACCTGATTGTTACGACGGCCGGCGCATGCCGCAGTCACCGCACCGATGCGGGATAGACGAGGACAGCCGGAGTCGGGCACCAGATCGAGGCGGAGCAGCCGAAAGCTCGGCGTCCTACGTCGGTCGATTGCCTGGAATCCCCACCGTCCACGACCCTCACCGCGTCAAGAAGGCGTGAAGGAGGCAGCGCAAATTAATAGCTTAATGTACGCTCCGGCAACTGTCAACTTCCCCACCGGGTGGTGGGGTAAGGGGTGACGACAATCTCTCCCGCTGCCGAAGTTCCTTCCGTACATCGCTCCGAGTCCGGTTCGCACGCTCGCCGGTTCAGTCCTGCCTCCGGGGCCGCCCCGCGGCGGCCCTGGCGCTCCGTCCGCGTTGCCGGGACCGGCCCGGTGGGGGCGAACGTAGCGCGCGCCACGCAGTGGCGCTTGAGGAACTAGTTTGCAGGATCAAGTCACACTTCGTCAAGTCAGGCGTCTAATTCGCCCGGATGCGCCCCTTCGGCCCCAGCGCCTGAACCGGCGCTCCGGTGGGGCGGAGCGGGCGGGTGATTCCCAGCGCAGCGGGGGTGCCGGGGCGGGGCGCGGCGACGGGGCGCGGCCGTTGCGAAGGGCCGCACAAGCTTCGGAGCCCGGGCGTGTCGCGCCCGCGCGGACCCGCCCGGCGCAGCGCGGCGCCTGGGGGCCGGTCAGGGAGGTCTCGGATGCGGTGCGGGCCCGGGACGCCTTTGCGTCGCCTGCCGCCGGTGCCGGACCGCTCGCGCGTCCCGGCGCCCGGCCGCAATGCGGCGTCCCGGCCTCGCACCTTCGGGGCGGCAGGTCCGAACGGACCGGCCGCCTCGACGTGTACAACGAGCCCGCGCCGCAAAGGTGACGCGGGCTCAATGCGGTGGCGGAGCGGTCGGCCCGCGATGTCGCGGCCTCCTGGATGTCGGGGTCGATCACGATCGAGCCGTCGTCGCCCACGGCGGGGACAGCGTGGCGAACGCCGGGTCGTCGCGATCGAGCAGGAGGGTCGGCGGCGTTCATCCGGTTGCGCTCACCGCCGGCGCCGCTGTCCCGCCCTCCCTGGACGCAGGGCGGCCCGGGCCGCGCCCCATCTGCGCAGCCCGGGCCTTTTCTTCCCCGATAGAGAAGTGGCTTGTTACTGGTCGAGCATCTCCTGGGCCTTGGTCAGGGCGTCTTGCATGTCCTGCTGCCAGGCGTAGAGGTCGTCCTCGACGGCGGTGTAGGCCTTGACGTTCGCTTCGTCGTAGGCCTTCTCGGAGGCGGCGGCGTAGCCGGTCTCCTCGCCGCACTCGCCGAAGTCGACGGCCATCTGGATCTCGAAGGCCTTCTTGGCCTCGTAGTCCGCGGGCATGTCGTCGGGAAGCGCGGGGAGCTCCGTGCCGTCGTCGCCGTAGGACATCATCCGCTCGTCCTCGGGCACGCCGTCGTAGTAGATCTCGTTGAGCCACATACGGACCGGCAGGCTGCCGTACTCGTCGAACTCGAAGTCGGCGTAGCCGCGCTCGGTGATGCAGTCGAGGTACTCGCCCTGGAGGTCGCCGATGGCGGCGGCGTAGTCGGCGGAGATGTCGTCGTACATCGTGTCTTCTTCACCCGAGCCGTACGTCGGGTTCTCGGGACGGTAGGTCCAGTAGGAGTAGCTGCCGCCGCCGCCCTCCTCCTCGTAGGTCTCCTCGACCAGGGTGGGCTCGCCGTAGAGGGCCTCGATCATCTCGAGCTGGCAGCCGTCGGGCTTGGGCTCGACGTACTCCTCCTCCTCGACGATGATCTCGCCCTCGTCCTCGACGACCTCTTCCTCGGCGGCGCCCTCCTCGAGGGCTTCGTACTCCTCCTCGGTGAGCTCCTCCTCGGACATCATCGAGATGTACTGGTCGCGGGTGCCGTTCATGTCCTCGGTGTACTCGACGCCCTGGTAGGCGACGTACCAGTCGTACTGGTCACCGGGGTCGAGGGCGTCCCACTCGGTGGTGTCGGGCTCGACCCACGCGTCCTCGCCCTCCTCCTCCGCCCACTTCTCCTCCTGGAGGGTCCAGTACTCCTCGGCCTCGCCGTTCTCCTGGGCCTCGGCGCTGTCCGCCCAGGCGCCGAAGCCGAACTCCGCGGCCTCCTCGGCGTCGACCAGGAACTCCTCGTGCGGGTAGCCCCCGGACAGCGACTCCTGCTCGTACGCCTCCCAGGCCTGGAAGGAATAGGGCTCGTGGACGGTGAAGCCGGCCTCTTCCAGGCAGTTCTGGACGATGCGGTGCTCGGCGGTCACCAGCTCGGACTCGATGCGGTTGCTCTCGTTGAGGATCGAGAGCAAGCGGTCCTCATCGGACTGATCGTCCTCGCCGCCGCCGATACCGAGCATCCCGCAGCCGGCGGTCAGCGCGAGCACTGTCGCCCCGCCGAGTCCGGCCGCCCATCTCCTTGCGGACATCGTCCATCTCCTTGAGTGCGTGGGTGTGTCTACTCGCAAAGACGTAGCGGTGGGCGGGTTTCGTTGCGCCCGGTGCGAATTCTTCTAAGAATTTCCCCGGGAAGAAAGAAGACCGGGTCCGCGCCGCCGTAAGGCGGTGCGGACCCGGTCCACGTACAAGGGCTGGGAGGCCCCTTTTCAAATCACGGAAGTCGCGATTACTTCAGGGTGACGGTGGCGCCGGCGCCCTCGAGGGCCTCCTTGGCCTTCTCCGCGTCTTCCTTCTTCGCGCCTTCAACGACAGCCTTGGGGGCGCTCTCGACGAGCTCCTTGGCTTCCTTGAGGCCGAGGCCGGTGAGGCCGCGAACTTCCTTGATGACCTTGATCTTCGACTCGCCGGCAGACTCGAGAACGACGTCGAACGTGTCCTTCTCGACAGCGGCTTCGGCGGCCGGGCCGGCAGCGGCGGCAACGGCGACCGGAGCGGCGGCGGTGACGTCGAACTCTTCCTCGAACGCCTTGACGAACTCGGAGACCTCGAGGAGGGTCATCTCCTTGAACGCGTCGAGCAGTTCAGTGGTGGAAAGCTTAGCCATGGTGTGTCCTTTCTTTAAAGTCTCGGGCTAGTGGGGTTACTCCCCACTGGCCGCCTTCTTGTCCTGCAGCGCCGCACCGAGCCGGGCCACCTGCGAGGCAGGGGCGGCGAGCACGGAGGCGGTCTTCTGCGCGGTGGCCTTCATCGCGCCGGCCAGCTTGGCCAGGAGCACTTCGCGCGACTCGAGGTCGGCGAGCTTGGTGATCTCTTCGACGGAGAGGGGCTTGCCCTCCATGTATCCGCCCTTGATCACCAGGGCTTCGTGCGTCTTGGCGAAGGCGCGGAGGCTCTTCGCGGCTTCCACCGGGTCGCCTTCGATGAAGGTGATCGCGGTGGGGCCGACGAACAGCTCGTCCAGGCCGCTGACGCCGGCCTGGTTGGCAGCGCGCTTGGCAAGGGTGTTCTTCGCGACGCGGTAGTGCGTCCCCTCGCCGAGGGAACGCCGCAGCTCGCGCATTTCCGCAACAGTGAGGCCGCGGTACTCGGTGAGCACCGTGGCGTTCGCGTTGGAGAAGTCCTGGGCGAGTTCGGCGATGGCGGTCTGCTTACCCGCCGGGTATTCCCGTTCAGCCATAATTCCCTCCTTTCCTCGGCTGATCAATCCTCAACCGTTCGCGGAGGCGACAAACAAAAAAGGCGCCCCTGCGGGACGCCTCATCACTGGGACCTGAGGCCAACTGAGTTGGCCCACACCATGGTCGCTTCGAGTAGTCGCCCTACGTCGGTTCCGGGTGGTTTACAACCGCACAAGGCGGTAACCGAACGGTCTATGGGTTGTGGCCTCTAAATTAGCACGGGGCATGAACGTGGCCCCAGCGCAGGAGCCTGCACTGGGGCCACGTCACACTTCGCGGTGCTTACTTGATCTTGACCGCCGACGGGTCGACCGGGATACCGGGGCCCATCGTGGTGGAGATGACCGTCTTCTTGAGGTACACGCCCTTGGAGCTGGCGGGCTTCAAGCGCTGCACCTCTTCGAGGGCGGCGTTGTAGTTCTCGGTGAGCTGCTCAGCGGTGAAGCTGGTCTTGCCGATCGGCAGGTTCAGGTTCGCGTGCTTGTCGACGCGGAACGAGATCTTGCCGGCCTTGATCTCCGTGACGGCCTTGGCGACGTCCGGCGTGACGGTGCCGGTCTTCGGGTTCGGCATGAGACCGCGCGGGCCCAGGATGCGCGCGATCCGGCCGATCTTGGCCATCTGGTCGGGCGTGGCGACGGCGGCGTCGAAGTCGAGCCAGCCTTCGGAGATGCGCTTGACGAGCTCGTCGGAGCCGACCTCGTCGGCGCCGGCGTTGACGGCGGCCTCGGCCTTGTCACCCTCGGCGAAGACGATGACGCGGACGGTCTTGCCCGTGCCGTGGGGCAGGGCGACGGTGCCGCGGACCAGCTGGTCGGCCTGACGCGGGTCGACGCCGAGTCGGATCGACACCTCGACGGTGGCGTCGAACGTGGTCGGCGAGGTCTCCTTCGCCAGCCCGGTCGCCTCGGCGGGCGCGTAGAGCTGGTTGCGGTCGACCTTCTTGGCGAGGTCGGTGTACTTCTTGCTGCGCTTCATGTTCCATCCTTCGGATGTCGTGGTGAGGGCGGGCGCGCGCCCCTCCACTGGGTGGTCTGGTGACTGCCGAACGCTCGGCGGCCGAGTGACTATTCGTCGGCGCTTATTCGACCGTGATGCCCATGGAGCGGGCGGTGCCCGCGACGATGAGCGACGCGGCGTCGAGGTCGTTGGCGTTGAGGTCGGGGAGCTTCTTCTCCGCGATCTCGCGCACCTGGGCCTGGGTCACCTTGCCGACCTTGACGCGGTGGGGCTCGCCAGAGCCCTTCGCGACACCGGCGGCCTTGAGCAGGAGCTTGGCGGCCGGCGGGGTCTTGAGGACGAACGTGAACGAACGGTCCTCGTACACCGTGATCTCAGCGGGGAGGACTTCGCCGCGCTGGGATTCGGTGGCCGCGTTGTAGGCCTTGCAGAACTCCATGATGTTGACGCCGTGCTGGCCGAGGGCGGGACCCACCGGCGGGGCCGGGGTGGCCTGGCCACCCGCGAGCTCCAGCTTGAACGTCACAACGGCCTTCTTGTTGGGAGCCATCGTGTCCTTCTCTTGATCCTGGGCTGTGCAGGGATCTCCCCTGCCTTACATACGCGCACGCCAGCGGCCTGCGCGCAACTCATCCAGGGTACTCGCCCAGGTGGCGGGCACTCTGCAGGAGGTATGTGAGCTGTAGCTCGTGCTACAGCTTCGAGACCTGGTTGAAGTTGAGCTCGACCGGGGTCTCGCGGCCGAAGATCGACACGAGCACCTTGAGCTTCTGCTGCTCGGCGTTGATCTCGGCGATGGTGGCCGGCATGGAGGCGAACGCGCCGTCGACGACGGTGACGGACTCGCCCTCGGTGAAGTCGACCTTGATGTCGAGGTCGCCGCCGCCGGACTCGGACTGGGTCTCGTCCTTGGGCTTCTGCTCTGGAGGGAGCAGCCACTGGATGACCTCGTCGAGCGGGAGCGGGCTGGGGCGGTCGGTGCGGTCGACGACGCCGACGAAGCCGGTCACGCCGGGCGTGTTGCGCACGACCGAGTAGGACTCGGGGGTCATCTCCATGCGGACGAGCACGTAGCTGGGGAAGACCTTGGCCTCCACCTTCGAGCGCTTGCCGTTCTTGATCTCCACCTCGGTGTGGGTGGGGACCTCGATCTGGTAGATGAAGTCCTCCATGTCGAAGGACTGGATCCGGTTCTCCAGGTTGGAGCGCACGCGGTTCTCGAAGCCGGCGTAGGAGTGCAGGACGTACCACTCGCCGGGGGCGAAGCGCAGCTTGGCGCGGAGCGCCTCCGCCGGGTCGACCTCGGGCTCGCCGGGGACGGCGTCCTCGTCGATCTCCGGCTCCGCTTCGACGTCCGCGACCTGCGCCGCGGCAGCCTGCGCCGCGACCTCGTTCTTCAGGGCCTCGTCGAACTCAGACACGCTCAACTCTCATTCCGACTCGACCTCGCAACGGCGAGGTACTGCGACTGATTCTCTGCGATGGTGCGCGCTCCGGACCGGTTCGCGACCGGCTTCTCGGATGCGGCGATCCCCGCCTGTGAAGTCGCGCGCCGGCGGAACCGGCGCGCGTCATACCCACTAGGGTAGCCGCTCGGCACGGCGGCGCGCCTCAGGCACCGGCGAACCGGCGCAGGTCACGCAATCCGCCCGGTGCCGCCGAGGGCGGGGCGAACGGAGCGCGGCGCTAGGACTCGGCGCCGAAGGCCCGGCGGACGAGGTCGCCGAAGAGCAGGTCGAGGCCGCCGATGTAGGCCATCATGATGCCGACGAAGACCAGGACCACGACGGAGTAGGTGATGAGCTGGCGGCGGGTCGGGTAGACGACCTTGCGCAGCTGCTCGACGACCTCCTTGAGGAAGCGGCCGAGGCGCTTGGCGGGGTTGCGCGAAGCGGTCTTCTCGCCCTGCTTGCGAGTGGGACGACCCTTTTCAGCGGTCGCATCCGCATCGGAGCTGCTGGTGTCGTCGGCCACGTCGGCTTCCTCCAGGGTTCTTCTGATCGGGGCGGTCAGGCTAGCAGCATACCGGAACGGTACGGCTCGTCACTATCGCGGCGGGGTGCTTCGGCGGCGCTCGACGTAGGTGGTGCACAGCTCGTCGCGGCGCTCGTTCCAGCGCTCGCGCATGAGCGCCATCTCGTGGTCGACGAACTCCATGAACGCGGCGGTCTGGACGAGGCGGTCGCGGCCGGGACCCTCGGGCAGGGTCTCGATGCCGAGGACCGCGAGTTCGCGGTAGCGGTTGATGATCGGACTGCGGTCGAGCATGATCGAGCCCCAGATGTCGTCGTCGTTGAGGCGGTAGACGTCGGCGCGGGTGGAGGGGCGGCGGCCTTTGATGAGGAGGCCGGCGGTGGCCAGCTCGCGCACGGCCCCGGAGACGGCGGCGAGGCTGATGCCCAGGCCCTCGGCGATCTCCGCGGCGGTGTAGGTGTCGGCGTCGTCGACGAGGACGTAGGAGAACACCCGCGCGGACATGCGCTGGAGTCCGCTGTCGATGAGGAGCCCGGCGAACTGCTCCACGTACTCCAGCAGGGCCTTGCGCGCCCCGGTGTGCTCTTCCATCGTTCCCCTTCGCGGTCCGCCGGTCGGATCTTGATGCTATCTTGACACGCCATACATTTTACAAATTCATGAAAATCATGATAATTTGTGGGCATGAACGCAGTGATCCGCACTGAAGGACTGGTCAAGCGCTTCGGCCACGTGACCGCCCTCGACCGCCTCGACCTCGAAGTGGCCCAAGGGGAGACGCATGGATTCCTCGGCCCGAACGGCGCCGGGAAGTCCACCACCATCCGCGTCCTCCTCGGGATGCTCCGCTCCGACGAGGGCCGCGCCGAACTCTTCGGCGCCGACCCCTGGAAGGACGCCGCCACCCTCCACAAGCGCCTCGCCTACGTCCCCGGCGACGTCGCGCTCTGGCCCGGCCTCACCGGCGGCGAGACCATCGACCTCCTCGGCCGCCTGCGCGGCGGCGTCGACAAGGCCAAGCGCGACGAGCTGCTCGAGCGCTTCGACCTCGACCCCCGCAAGAAGGGCCGCTCCTACTCCAAGGGCAACCGGCAGAAGGTCGCCCTCGTCGCCGCGTTCGCCGCCGACGTCGACCTGCTCCTCCTCGACGAGCCCACCTCCGGCCTCGACCCCCTCATGGGCGCCGTCTTCAACGAATGCGTCAAGGAGGCCTCGGCCGCCGGGCGCACCGTGCTCCTCTCCAGCCACATCATGAGCGAGGTCGAGGCGTTGTGCGAGCGGGTGAGCATCATCCGCAAGGGCGTCATCGTCGAGACCGGCACCCTCGCCGAGATGCGGCACTTCTCCCGCTCGCGCCTGCGCGCCACCCTCAAGAACCCCGTGCGCGGCCTCGAAGACCACGCAGGCGTCCACGACCTCAGCACCGACGGCCTCGACATCGAGTGCAGCATCGACACCGCCGCGCTCGACGAGGTGCTGGCCCAGCTCGCCGTCGCCGGCATCGCCGCGCTCACCTGCGAGCCGCCGTCGCTCGAAGAGATCTTCCTGCGCTTCTACGGCGACGAACTGGCGGCCTCGGGCGTGCCGAACGGGGAGCCGAAATGACCGCCGCGGTCGCCGAACTCGAAGACGGCCTGGGCACGCTGGCCGGGACCGGCAAGCTCCTGCGCTTCCAGCTGCGGCGCTCGCGCCTGTACCTCCTGGGCTGGCTCGCGGGCCTCGCCGGAGGCACCTGGATGACCGCGGCCTCCTTCCCCGGCCTGTACCCGGACGCCGAGGGCCGCGTCGCCTACGGCGTCACCGTGAACACGCCCGCGATGCGCTCGATGACCGGGCCCGTGGAGTACATCGAGGCGTACGGCGAGAGCACCGGCGCGATGTTCGCCCACCAGATGATCCTGTGGACCGGGGCGCTCACCGCCGTCATGTTCCTCCTGCTCATCGTGCGGCTCACCCGAGCCGACGAGGAGACCTCCCGGTCGGAGGTGTTCCGCTCGAACCCGATCGGCCGCCGCGCCGACCTCGCCGCGGCGCTGGCGCTGGCCGGGATCGCGGCGGTGGCGCTCGGCGCGCTCATGGCGGCCGCGGTCGCCGCGCTCCCCGGTGACCAGGGCGCGAGCGCGCTCCTCTTCGGACTCGCGCACACCGCGATCGCCGTGGTCTTCGCCGCCGTCGCGGCGGTGACGGCCCAGCTCGCGGGGTACGCCTCGAGTGCGAACGGGCTCGCGTTCATGGTGCTGGGCTGGTCGGCGCTCACCGCCGGGATCGGCAACGCCCAGGAGAACTGGGCGACCTGGCTCTCGCCGATCGGCTGGGCGCAGCTGACCTTCGTGTACACCCCGGAGCAGCGGTGGTGGCCGCTCGCACTGAGCGCGGTCGTCGCGGTCCTCGCGGTCGGGCTCGCGTTCGCGCTGGTCACGCGCCGCGACTTCGGGATCGGGATGCTCGCCGGGCGGCTCGGGCGCGGCGAGGCGAAGCCGGGCCTCGACAGCGCCACGGCCCTCACGTTCCGGTTGACGCGCGGCATGACCCTGGCCGGGGTGATCACGATGCTGCTGCTGGGCGCCGCGTACGGCTCGCTCATGGGCGGGGCCGACGAGATGCTCGAAGGCCTCTCGGAGACCGAGCGGGCCGTGCTCGACCAGGGCGGCTCGAGCATCCAGGAGAACATCACCGCGACGTTCGTGGCGTTGAACGGCCTGTTCGCGGGCCTGTTCGGGCTGCTCGTCGTGGGCCGCGCCGGCAAGGAGGAGACGCAGGGGCGCGGCGAGCTCATCGCCGCCGCCGCAGTGCCGCGCTCGGGCTGGCCGGGCTCGTACCTGCTCGCGGCTTTGTGGGCCGTGACGATCGCGACCGTGACGGCCGGAGTGTTCCTGGGCCTGTCCGGTTCCGCCTCGCTCGGCGACTGGTCGTACTTCTCGACGGGCCTGTGGGCCTCGCTCCTGCAGCTGCCGGCGGTGTGGGCCCTCACGGCGTTCGCGTTCGCGGCGTACACGTGGCTCCCGCGGCTGGGCTGGCTGCGCTGGGTCGCGTGGGTATGGCTGTTCGTGGTGCTGTACTTCGCGAACCTGCTGGACCTCCCGGAGTGGGCGCGGGCGGTCTCGCCGTTCGAGCACCTCGCGAAGTACCCGGCGACCGACGTCGACTGGCTCGCGACGGCCCTGGTGACCGCGGCTGCCGGGCTCTTGACGGCACTCGGCTACGCGGGAGCGCGACGCCGGGACCTCCAGTTCAGTTAGCTTCGACACCAAAGGAAACCAAGCGCCGCCGGGGCCCGTTCGGGCCCCGGCGGCGCTGCGCGCGTCCGCTAACCGGGGCCCTGTGCGCGCATTCGCGAATCGCGGCCCTGTGCACCCACCCCACCCACCCGGGGGCCGACCAGCCTGCCTCTCAATCGTCGCCGCGGGGTCCGACAGGAAAACGGGTAACGAGTCGTCACGCCGCCGATGTTCACCCGAAGGCGTGAACGCCGGGCGCGGCCGGGCCGGCGCGGCAGCGTTCCGGGACCGGAGCGGCACCGCGAGACGGCACTGCGAGACGGCGCCGCGAAACGGCACCACGGAACGGCACCACGGAACGGCACTGTCGAGCGTGGCGGAGCCGCCTCGGGGCACTCGACGCGCCGTGCCGATCGGAATTGTCGTGGGGCCGTGGTTCCATAGGGTGCGTGTCCGACCTTCGGTATGAACTCACCGATCCGCCCGCCGCGGCTGAGACAGGTTTCGACCTCGACGCCCGGCAGCAGGCGGTGGTCGAGCACGCCTCCGGCCCGCTGCTCGTGCGCGGCGGACCCGGCACCGGCAAGACCGAGGCGCTGCTGCGCGCGGTCACCGCGAAAGTCGAGGCCGGGGTCGACCCGGCCTCGATCCTCGTGTTCGGCCTGCGCCGCCAGGACACCGCCTACCTCCGGTCCCGCCTCAACGCCGCGACGGCCGGGCTCTCGGCCGCCGAAGTCGGCGTCTACACGTTCGCGGCGTTCGCGTTCGCGCTGCTGCGCGCCTCGGCGGTCGCCGCCGGCCGGGACGAGCCGCGCCTGCTCACCGGCCCCGAAGCCGACGCGCTCATCCGCTCCATGCTCGAAGGCGAGGACTTCGCCTGGCCCCCCGGCTTCGACGAGGCCGTGCGCACCTATGCGTTCGCTCAGCAGCTGCGCGACCTCGTGCTCCGCTGCGGCGAGCGCGGCCTGTCCGCGCCCGAGCTGACCCGGCTCGGCGGCGAGCATGACCGTCCTGAATGGATCTCGGCGGCGCGATTCTACGACCGGTACGTCACCACCCTCGCACTGCAGTCGATGTCGAGCGCCCTGTACGACTCGGCCGAGATCGTGCGCGCCGCCGGGGCCGCGCTGCGCCGCGACCCGACCCTCTTCCCCAGGCCCGCTTGGGTGTTCGTGGACGACATCCAGGACGCCACCCCCGCGCACCTGCGGCTCCTCGAGCTCCTCGCCGGGGACGGCGCGAACCTCGTCGCCGCCGGCACGCCGGACGCGGCCGTGTTCGGCTACCAGGGCGGCGACCCCGAATCGGTGCGGGACTTCCCGTTCCGCTTCACCGGGCAGGGCGGCGCCGAGGCGCCGACGGTGCAGCTGGACGACACGCACGACGTCGCGCTCGCACCGCTCAACGCCACCACCGTGCTCTCGCGGCGGCTGCGCGGCCACGACCGGGACCGCAAGCGCGGCACCGCCTCCGAAGAGCAGGGCCGCGTCGACGTCGTCTACCTGCCGTCGCCGACCCGCGAGGCCGTGTACCTCGCCGACGTCGCGCGCCGCGCGCACCTGCTCGACGGGATCCCCTACGGGGACATGGCGGTCGTCGTCAAATCGGCGTCGGAGATACCGCGCCTGCGCCGGGCCATGCAGCACGCGGGCGTGCCCACCCGCCAGGCCGCCGACGACGTGCCGCTGCCCGCGCACCCCACCGTGCGCAACCTCCTGCACCTCGTCCTGGTCGGGCGCGGGCGCGAACGGCTCGACGAGTCCAACGCGGCCGGACTCCTGCACTCCTCGTTCGGCGGCGCGGACCCGTTCGAGGAGCGGCGCCTGCGCCAGGAGTTGCGGCGCCTCGCGGTCGCCGCCGACAACTTCTCCCCCGGCGCGGACCTCCTCGTGGAGACCCTGCGCGACCCCGAGCGCACGGCCGAACTGCCCGACGAGGACTGGGCCGAACCCGCACGGCGGCTCGGCGCGCTCTTCAAGGCCGCCAAGGAGGGCACCGGCCTCAGCGGCACCCTGTGGGCGGTCTGGGAGGCCTCTTCGATGAGCGAGCGCCTGCGGCGCCGCGCGCTCTCGGGCGACCGGCGGGCGCAGCGCGCCGACGCCGAACTGGACGCCGTGATCGCCCTGTTCGACCTGGCCGCCGACTACGAGATGAAGCAGCCCGGCGCGGGCGTCGAGGTCTTCTGCGAGCACGTGCTCCACCAGCAGCTCCCCGGCGACTTCCTCTCCGCGCGAGCGGAACTGGGCGACGCGGTGACCCTCGCGACCGCGCACGCCGCGCACGGGCGCCGCTGGGAGTTCGTGGTCGTCGCCGGCGCGCAGGAGGGCGCGTGGCCCAACCTGCGACCGCGCGGGTCCCTCCTCGGGGCCGAAGCGCTCGTCGACGTGATCGACGGCCGCGCCGACGTGGACCAGGTGGCGCAGCTCCTCGACGAGGAGCGGCGCCTCTTCTACAGCGCGTGCACCCGCGCGCGGGTGCGGCTGCTCGTCACCGCCGTGGACTCCGAAGAGGCGCAACCGAGCCGGTTCAGCGCCGAACTCGGCGTCGAGCCCGTCGCCGCGCCCCGCCGGGGCCGGCCCCTGAGCCTCGCCGCGCTCACCGCGCGGCTGCGCGAGGCCGTGGTCGACTCGGGCCACGCCGAACGCGACGCCGCCGCCGCGGCCCTGCGGCGGCTCGCCGAATCCGGCGTCCCGGGAGCGGACCCGGCCAAATGGTGGGGCCTCGCGGAGGTCTCCGACGAACGGGCCCTCGCCCTCGCGGGCGAGACCATCCGCATCTCACCGTCCCAAGTGGAGAAAACCCAGCAGTGCGGGCTGCGGTGGGTCCTCGAAGCCCACGGCGGCGACTCCGGCGACCTCCTCCCCCGCCACCTCGGCACCCTCCTCCACGCCGCCGCCGAAGCCGTCACCGTCGACCCCACCGCCGACCCCAAGACGGTGATGGAGCAGGTCGTGGGCGAGCACTTCGACCGGCTCCCGTTCGAAGCCCCCTGGCACGCCGAGCAGCAGCGCCAGCGCGTCTCCGGCGCCGTCGAGCGGTTCGCGAAGTGGCTCAGCGCCAACCGCAGGGAGCTCGTGGGCGCCGAGCGGTCGTTCCGGATCAAGCTCGAGGTCGGCCCGCCCGGGGTCGAGGTGGTCATGTCCGGCCAGATCGACCGGCTCGAACGCGACGGCGACGGCCGCCTCTACGTGGTCGACCTCAAGACCGGGAAGAGCGCGGTCAGCAAGGCCGAGGCGCAGACGAACCCGCAGCTGGGGATCTACCAGCTGGCCATCAGCGAGGGCGCGTTCGAAGAGGGCTCGGAGCCGGGCGGGGCCGAGCTCGTGTACCCGAACGCGAAGGGCGCCACGGCCGTCGCCCGCGAGCAGGGGCCGCTCGGGGAGCATGAGAACCCGGACTGGGCGCGCGAGATGGCCGAGGACACGGCGGTGCGCATGGCCGGGTCGGTGTTCGAGGCCCGCAACACCAGCAGATGCGAGACCTGCTCGGTCAAGCGGTGCTGCCCGATCGCCGACGAGGGACGACAGGTGACCGATGAGTGAGCGCCCCGCACCCCGCTACACGGCGGTGGGCCTGGCCAACCGGCTCGGCACGCCGACTCCCACGGCCGAGCAGGCCACCGTGATCGAGGCCGGGCCCGACCCGATGCTCGTCGTCGCGGGCGCCGGCTCGGGCAAGACCACGACGATGGCCGACCGGGTCGTGTGGCTCATCGCCAACCGGGTCGCCCGGCCCGAGCACATCCTCGGCCTCACCTTCACCCGCAAGGCCGCGGCCGAACTCGCCGCGCGCGTGCGCGACAAGCTGCGGCGGCTCACCGAGTCGATCCCCGAGCTCGCCGACCTCCACGGCGAGCCCACGGTGTCGACGTACAACGCGTACGCCGGGGGCCTGGTCGCCGAGCACGGTCTGCGGATCGGGATCGAGCCGGGGACGCGGGTCATCACCGACACGGGGCGCTGGCAGATCGCGCGGGACCTGGTGTGCGCGTGGGACGGCCCGATGAGCGAGTTCGACGTGGGCGTCGACAAGGTCACCGAGCAGGTGCTGCAGTTGGCGGGGCAGCTCGCCGAGCACCTGCGCGACGGCGACGACCTGCGCGCGTTCGACCGCGAGCTCGCCGAGATGCTCGCGGAGCGCCAGGGCTCGCGGCAGTCGAACGACCAGTTCCGGGCGTTGATGTCCTTGCGGCGCAAGCGGGAGCAGCTCCTGCCGCTCGTGGAGTCCTGGGACCGGCGCAAGCGCGAGCTCGGCGTCATGGACTTCGCCGACCAGCTGTCGCTCGCCGCGCAGCTGGTCGCGGGCGCGCCGGAGATCATCAAGAGCGAGCGCGAACGCTGGCGCGTCGTGCTCCTCGACGAGTACCAGGACACGTCGTTCTCGCAGGTGTCGCTCCTGCGGGACCTGTTCGGCGGCGGCCATCCGGTGACGGCCGTGGGCGACCCGAACCAGTCGATCTACTCCTGGCGCGGGGCCTCCGCCGGCACCCTCCTGCGTTTTCCCACCGACTTCCCCACGCCCGCGGGGAGGCCCGCGTCGCGCGTCGAGCTCACGAAGTCGTGGCGCAACCGCGCCGAGATCCTCGCCGTCGCCAACCAGGTCTCCGAGCCGCTGCGCGCGGGCGACATCCGGCCCCTCGAAGCCGGTGTCGACGGCCCCGGCATGGTGCGGGCCGCCATGCATCTCACCGTCGCCGACGAAGCGGACTGGCTCGCCGCGAACCTCGCCGTGATCAGGGATTCCATCGAGGACCACCGGCGGGCCGAGCACGGCGACGCCGCGAAGCCCGTCGAGGCCGCCGTCCTCGTGCGCAAGCGACGCCAGATCCCGGCCCTGCACCGGGCCCTGACGGCCGCCGGGCTGCCCGTGGAAGTGGTCGGCTCGCTCGGCCTGCTGTTCCATCCTGAAGTGGCCGAAGCGGTCGCGATGCTCAGGGCCGCCGCGGACCCGACGGACGGGCCCTCGCTGATGCGGCTGCTCGCCGGGAACCGGTGGCGGATCGGGCCGCGCGACATCGCGGGCCTGTGGGCGCGCGCCCGCGAGCTCGCGCCCGACACGCGCGGGTTCGAACCGGACGCGGGGCGTGAGGCCGAGGCGTCCCTGGCGGATGCGCTGGCCGATCCGGGTCCGGCCGAGCGGTACTCGGCGCTGGGGTACCTGCGGTTCGCGCAGCTGCACGAGGAGCTGGCGTGGGTGCGCGGGCGGCTGGGGCAGAGCCTGCCTGACGTAGTGGGCGATGTGATCGCGCATTCGGGGCTGGACGTCGAGGTGATGCTGCACCACGGGGACTTGTCGAATCTGGACGAGTTCGTGGACATCGCGGCGGCGTATGAGAACGACACGAGCGGGGCGAGCATTCCGGGGTTCCTGTCCTATCTGGAGACAGCGGCGGAGCGCGAGCGCGGGCTGACCGTGGAGGGCGCGTCCCCGGCGGGCGGGGTAGTGCAGCTGCTCACGGTGCATGCCGCGAAAGGCCTGGAATGGGACGTGGTGGCGGTGCCGGGCTTGTGCGAGGGCATCCTCCCGGGCAAGGTGAAGGGCGACCAGACGTGGGTGAGCGATGCGGCGCGGCTGCCGTACCCGCTGCGCGGCGACGCCGAGAACCTCCCGGCTTTGTACCTGGACGACGCCACGGTGCCCGCGGAAGTCAAAGGGGCCGTTGAGGAGTTCAAACGGGACGACGAGGAGGCGCGCCTGGAGGAGGAGCGGCGCCTCGCGTACGTGGCGCTGACCCGCGCGCGCCAGGCCCTGCTGGCGAGCGGGTACTGGTGGGAGGCCGAGCGGCGGCAGCCGCGCAAGCCGGCCCCGTACTTGACCGAGGCGGTGGCGGCGGGCGCGGAGGCGACCGTGTGGGCCGATTCGGGCCCGTCGAACCCGCTCGAGGAGGACGCGCGCACGGCGGAGTGGCCGAGCAAGGCGCCCTTGGGTTCCCGGCAGGAGGCGTTCGCGGACGCGGCCGACCTGGTGCTGGCCGTCGCCGAGGAGACCGTGTCGGAGGGCCCGCAGGCGCGGGCCTGGCGCGAGGAGGCCGAACTGCTGCTCGCCGAGCGCGAGGAGCGCGAATCGGGAGTCGTGAAGCTGCCGCGCCCGAAGCGGCTCTCGACGTCCCAGCTCATGGCGATGCGCGCGGACGAGGAGCGGTTCGCGGCCGAGCAGCGCCGCCCGATGCCGGTCCCGCCGCGCCCGGCGACCCAGCGCGGCACGGAGTTCCACTCGTGGGTGGAGGAGTTCTTCGGCGGCGGTACCCTCTTCGACCCGGCCGACCTGCCGGGCGCGGCCGACCCGGTCGGCCCGGACGCCGACCTCGAGCGGCTCAAGCAGGCCTTCCGGAACTCGGCTTGGTCCAAGCGGCGCATCGCGGCGCAGGAGGTGCCGTTCGTCATCGACTTCGAAGGCGTGATCGTGCGCGGCCGCATCGACGCGGTGTTTTTCAGAGAGCACAGCCTCGGCGAGACCGGCGGCTACGACATCGTCGACTGGAAGACGGGCCGGCCCCCGAAGGGCGAGGCCGCCCGCCATGCGGCCCTGCAGCTCAAGGTCTACCGGAAGGCCTGGGCCCGCCTCAAGGGCATCGACGAGTCCGAGGTCCGCACCGCGTTCCACTACATCGGCTCCGACCACACCTGGTGGCCCGACCTCGATTAGCGTGCCGGCCCTCCGGCGTTCGCAGCGAGGTCGCCGCCGGTTTGCAGTGCGCCGTTAATGTGGATGCTGTCCCGGGGCCGGGCCCATACCGGCCTTCGGTCCTGCCACCCACAGGGCCGCAGCGGGACCCTCTCTGATTGGAACCCATGAACACTGAGACGACCCCCCGCCGCGCCCGCCGGGCCACCGCCCTCATCGGCGGCACCTTCGCCGCGGTCCTCGCCCTCGCCGCCTGCGGCGGCAACTCCGACACGCCCGAGGGCGCGGTCGAGAACTTCCTCGACAACGGCATCGAGGACCTCGCCAACTCCATGGCGGCAGGCGACTTCGAGGGCGCCGCGAACGACGCCGAGGAGTACCTCTGCGCCGAGGACGCCGACGGCCTCAAAGAAGCCGGGGCCATGTTCGAAGGCATGAGCGAGGACGAGATCAAGGACGCCATGGGCGACGAGGCCCTCGTCCCCGAGGACTGGTCCTACGAGATCGGCGAGGTCACCGAGGACGGCGACACCGCGTCCGTCGAGGTCACTATGACCGAGGACGGCGAGGACACCGAGGAGACCTTCGACCTGGTCAAGGAAGACGACGCCTGGAAGATCTGCGGCCAATTCGCCTAAGCGACACCACGCCCGAAACGGGGCCCGGCGAGCAGTGCTCGCCGGGCCCCGTGGTTCCTCACTTGACAACCGCCGTTCCGGCAGTCGCTCCCGGCGGCCCGACCCCGATGAGCGCCAAGTCCTCGCCGCGTTTTGCGGTTGCTCGCCCGTCGCTCCAGACGGATCATCTCCGAATGGTGAAGCTGACAGTCGAACTCCCGGACGATCTCGCCGCATGGCTCGCCGACAGCGCGGCGACACGGCGGAGCTCCCGCCAAGATCTGGTGGTGGAAATAATGCGCGACGCATACGAGCGATCAGTCGCAATGGAGGCGCTCGCGGCGAAAGCGGTACGCGAGCACCACGAGCTGATGCGGCGCCTTGCATCAGGACCGAGCGACCCGAATGTCGAGTTAGTCGGGCGAATCTTCCAAAAGCGACTGTGAACTGCGGTTCCGCGAGTTATCCACAGCCTCAAAACTGCCCCTTGGCAACTCTTGCCCGACCTGTGAGAGTTGGTAGGCAAAAACACCTTCCTCCGGTGGTTGGAGGACGAGGGAGGTGGAACCGGTTCTGGCAGGACTGGCGGCAAAGTGGGAACCCCGGGGGCCGCCCCCGAAGACCGCGCGGGAGTGCACTCCCGCGCGGCTCCTGTCGGAACACCTCGCGAGGAAAGAGAAAGCGCGGGGGCGGGGGGCCCCCCCCCACGCGGCCCGGCGGGCCCCCCCCCCCCCCCAGC
>NZ_JAPZVR010000004.1:66020-327910 GCF_027622855.1 Glycomyces algeriensis
CCCCCCCCCCGCCCCCCCCCCCCCACCCCCCCGCCCCCCCCCCCCCCCGGGGCCCGCCCCCCCCCCCCCCCCCCCCCCCCGCTCGGAACACCGCACACGCATCGCTCAGCGTCATTGCCGATGCAGCACACCAAGGAGCGATTCGGCGATACGCGTAGAACGACGGGGCCCGGACACCTGACGGCGTCCGGGCCCCTCTCGCTCGGTGGTGCTTACTGCTTCGTCACCGCTGCCTTGACGGTCGCCTCTCCGGCTTCGCCGCTGGTGGCGGTGTCGGGGAGCTCGCTGAAGGTCAGTTCGAGGGCGAGGGTCTCGGCCTGGACGAACTCGCGGTGCGTCTCGATCGCCGCCTGCACTTCGGCGGGGGCGTCGAGGACGGCCGCGATGCGGTCGCTGACGTTCAGGTCGGCGTCCTTGCGGGCCTGCTGGATGACCCGGACGACGTCGCGGGCGAGGCCCTCGGCGGCGAGTTCCGGGGTGACCTCGGTGTCGAGGACGATGACGCCGGCGTCGTTCGGCAGGGCCTCGGTGTGGTCGGCGTCGACCGCGACCATGGTCAGCTCGAACTCGCCGTCCTCCAGGACCACGCCGCCCGCGGTGACCGTGCCGTCCTCGACGGTCCAGTCGCCGGACTTGACGGCCTTGATGACCCGCTGCACGTCCTTGCCGAGCCGGGGCCCGAGCACGCGCGGGACCAGCTTCAGGTCGGACTTCGAGTAGGCGCTCACGTCGGAGTCGAACTCGACGGCCTTGACGTTCAGCTCGTCCTTGAGCAGGTCCGCGAACGGCGCGAGCCGCTCGGCGTGCCCGGTCGCGACGGTGAGCTTCGCCAGCGGCAGGCGCACGCGGAGCTTGCGGGCCTTGCGCATGAACAGGCCGACCGAGGCGATCTCGCGCACGGCGTCCATCGCCTCGACCAGGGCGTGGTCGGCGGGCAGGTCCTCGGCGGAGGGCCAGTCGGCCAGGTGCACCGAGCGGCCGCCGGTCAGGCCCCGCCAGATGTCCTCGCCGATGAGCGGCAGCAGCGGCGCCGCCACCTCGCACGCGGTCTTCAACGCCGTTGCGAGCGTGGCGAACCCGTCCTCGTCGCCCTCCCAGAACCGGTCGCGCGAGCGGCGCACGTACCAGTTGGTGAGGCTCTCCAGATAGGAGCGGAACGCGGCGGTCGCGCCCGCGAGGTCGTAGGCGTCCATCATCGCGGTCATGGACTCCACGAGCTCCCGCGTCTTCGCCAGCAGGTACCGGTCGAGCCGGTGCTCGCTCGCCAGCGCGGTCGCCCGCGCCTGCTCGGGCGTCGCCTCGTAGCCGGCCGCGCCCGCGTAGAGCGTGTAGAAGTACCACACGTTCCACAAGGGGAGGACGACCTGGCGGACGGCGTCGCGGAACCCGTTCTCGGTGACGGGCATGTCGCCGCCGCGCAGCACGGGCGAGGACATGAGGAACCAGCGCACCGCGTCGGAGCCGTAGCTTTCGAAGGACTCGCGCACATCCGGGTAGTTGTTGAGCGACTTGGACATCTTCTGCCCGTCCTCGCCCAGCAGGGTGCCGTGGACGACGGCGGTGCGGAACGCGGGCCGGTCGAACAGGGCGGTGGCGAGGACGTGGAGCGTGTAGAACCAGCCGCGGGTCTGGGCGGTGTACTCGACGATGAAGTCGCCCGGGTAGTGGTGCTCGAACCAGTCGGCGTTCTCGAACGGGTAGTGGACCTGGGCGAACGGCATGGACCCGGATTCGAACCAGCAGTCGAGGACCTCGGGGACGCGGCGCATCACGGACTTCCCGGTGGGGTCGTCCGGGTTGGGGCGCACGAGGTTGTCGATGCCGGGCCGGTGCAGGTCGGTGACGGGCACGCCGAAGTCGCGTTCGAGGTCGGCCAGGGAGCCGTAGACGTCGACGCGCGGGTAGGCGGGGTCGTCGGAGACCCATACGGGGATGGGGGCGCCCCAGTACCGGTTGCGGCTGATGTTCCAGTCGCGGGCGTTGGCGAGCCATTTGCCGAACTGGCCGTCCTGGATGTGGCCGGGGGTCCAGTCGATCTGCTGGTTGAGCTCGACCATGCGGTCGCGGAAGGTGGTGACGGCGACGAACCACGCGGAGAGGGCGCGCTGGATCAGCGGGGAGCCGCAGCGCCAGCAGTGCGGGTAGTTGTGGTTGTAGGTGTCGTGGCGCAGGAGGCGCTGGGTGTCCTTGAGGTCCTTGATGATGAGCTTGTTGGCCTCGAAGACGTGGACGCCCGCGTAGGGGGGCACTTCGTCGGTGAACTTGCCGGAGTCGTCGACGGGGACGACCGGTTCGATGCCGGCGGCGTCGGTGACGAGCTTGTCCTCTTCACCGAAGGCGGGGGCGATGTGGACGACGCCGGTGCCGTCTTCGGTGGTCACGTAGTCGGCGGTGAGCACCTGGTGGGCGTTCTCGCGGCCGGTGAAGAAGTCGAAGGGCGGGTTGTAGCGCAGGCCGACGAGGTCGGCGCCCTTGTAGCGGGCGAGGACTTCGGGGTGCTCGCCGAGTTCGCGGGCGTAGGCGGCGAGGCGGGCCTCGGCGAGGAGGTAGCGCGAGCCTTCGGATTCGACGACGGCGTAGTCGACGTCGGGGTGGACGGCGGCGGCGAGGTTGGACGGGAGGGTCCAGGGCGTGGTGGTCCAGACGAGGAGCTTCACGCCGTCGAGCGGGCCCTCGGTGGTGACGTCGAGGCCGACGGTGACGGCCGGGTCCTGGCGGTCCCGGTAGGTGTCGTCCATCTTCGTCTCGGTGGCGGCCAGGGGCGTCTCGCAGCGCCAGCAGTACCAGAGGACGCGGTAGCCCTCGTAGATGAGGCCCTTGTCGTGGAGGGTCTTGAAGGCCCACATGACGCTCTCCATGTAGGAGAGGTCGAGGGTCTTGTAGTCGTTCTCGAAGTCGACCCAGCGGGCCTGGCGGGTGACGTAGTCGACCCATTCGCCGGTGTACTGGAGCACGGAGGCCTTGGCGGCGGCGTTGAAGCGGTCGACGCCGTACGCCTCGATGTCGGCCTTCGACTTGAGGCCGAGCTCCTTCTCGGTGGTGACCTCGGCGGGCATGCCGTGGGTGTCCCAGCCGAAGCGGCGTTCGACGCGCTTGCCGCGCATGGTCTGGTAGCGGGGGACGATGTCCTTGACGTAGCCGGTGAGGAGGTGCCCGTAGTGGGGCAGGCCGTTGGCGAAGGGGGGGCCGTCGTAGAAGACGAACTCGTTCGCGCCGTTCTCGCCCGCTTCGCGGGTCTCGATGGAGGCGGCGAAGGTGTCGTCCTTGGTCCAGAAGTCGAGGACGCGGCGCTCGACCTCCGGGAGGTTCGGGCTCGCGGGTACGCCCCGTGCGGGGTCGTCGAGTGGATAGGCCATGGGACCGGTGTCTCCTCACACACACGCCTTGCGGACTTACGGTGTGCGAGGACGAGTCGGGGCTGTTGAGGGCCTGACCCGCGGTACCACCTCGCTTGGCGCCCCTGCTCCTGGTGAAGCCGGTGCGCCCGCTTGATTCGGCGGCGGTGACGGGCCGCGTCCGTCCGGTTCTACTGGGGCTCCACGGGTGCGGCTGGGTTCTTCGCTGCCGCGGTGGGGCCGGTTCTTCCGGAAGCTCGCCGGTGATGGCCGGGTCGACGCTGTTGTCGCCAAGTGTAGCGCCGCCCCCGGGGCGGTCCGCGAGTGATTTGCGGCGCGGCTCGGGCACGTCTCTGCAGCGCACCGACGGCGGTCCCACTCAGTGGGCATGTAGTATTCGGCCTGTGAGAATCCACGCCCGCAACTGGTGGTGGCGTCGCTAAGGCGGCGTCCCTGCTCTTGCGTGCAAGCAGTAAGCGACCGTCTCGAAGGCGGTCGCTTCGTCGTATCCGGGGTCGGCCGCCTCGAGTCGGGACCTGAGACCCATTGAGAGGGCCGATGACCAAGTTTCTGACACCCGCCGGCGTGACGGTCGAACGCCACGTCAGCGAGCTCGACGACCCGGACTTGACGCCGATCGTCGCGCAGGTGGAGACCCGCCGCGGCGGGGTCCTGTCGAGCGGCATGGAGTATCCGGGCCGGTACTCGCGCTACCACCTAGCCTATGTCGACCCGTCCCTCGAGGTCGTGGCGCGCGGGCGCGAGGTGACCGTGCGGCAGCTGAACGCCCGCGGGTTCCTGCTCGTCGACGTGCTCGCGGACGCGCTCACGGAGGCCGGGGTCGGCGAGGTCACCAGGTGCGACCGCGAGGTCCACGTCCAGGTGCCGATGCCGACCGAGCGGGTCCCCGAGGAGCTGCGCTCGAAGCTGCCGACGGCGTTCTCCGCGCTGCGGGTGATCCTCGAGGCGCTGCGCTGCGACGACCCGTACCTGGGGCTGTGGGGCGCGTTCGGGTACGACCTGGCCTACCAGTTCGAGCCGATCCCGTTCGCGAAGGAGCGGCCCGACGACGCCCGCGACCTGGTGCTGCACCTGGCCGACGAGATCTACGTGGTCGACCGCAAGCGCGAGACCGCGCAGGTGCGCCGCTACGACTTCTCGTTCGGCGGGCGCTCCACGAAGGGCCTCTCGCGCGAGACCGAGTCGCTGGACTACGTGCAGGCCGAGTCGGTCCCCGAGGGGCCGGTGCCCGGCGTGTACGCCGACACGGTGCGCCGCGCGCGGCAGGAGTTCAAGGCGGGCAACCTGTTCGAGGTCGTGCCGGGCCACGAGATGTACGCGGCGTGCGACTCGCCGACCGCGTTCTACGAGCGGCTGCGGACCGCGAACCCGGCGCCGTACGAGTTCCTGTTCAACCTCGGCGACCGCGAGTACCTGGTGGGGGCCTCGCCGGAGATGTTCGTGCGGGTCACGGGCGACCGGGTGGAGACGTGCCCGATCTCGGGGACGATCGCGCGCGGGGACGACCCGATGCACGACGCCTCGCAGATCGCCCTGCTCATCGGCTCCTCGAAGGAGGAGTCGGAGCTGACTATGTGCACCGACGTGGACCGCAACGACAAGGCCCGCGTGTGCGTGCCGGGTTCGGTGAAGGTGCTGGGGCGCAGGCAGATCGAGATGTACTCGCGGCTGATCCACACCGTGGACCACATCGAGGGGCGGCTGCGGCCGGAGATGGACGCGCTGGACGCGTTCCTGACCCACATGTGGGCGGTGACGGTGACGGGCGCGCCGAAGACCTGGGCGATGCGGTTCATCGAGGAGCAGGAGACGACGCCGCGGCGCTGGTACGGCGGTGCGGTCGGGTTCGTCGGGTTCGACGGTTCGATGAACACGGGCCTGACGCTGCGCACGGCGCAGATCCGCGACGGCGTCGCGTGCGTGCGCGCGGGCGCGACCCTCCTGTACGACTCCGACCCGGACGCCGAAGAGGCCGAGACGCACTTGAAGGCGCGGGCACTCCTGGAGACCGCTGCGGGCGGGATCGGCGCGGCCGCGGTGGTGCCCGAGCCGATCGAGGTCGCGGGCGGGCCGGCGGGCAACGGCCGCAAGGTGCTGCTGGTGGACCACGAGGACTCGTTCGTGAACACCCTCGGCGACTACTTCCGCCAGCACGGCTGCGAGGTCACGACGCTGCGGTTCGGGTTCGACGCCGCGGAGGTGCTGGCCGAGACCGCCCCTGACCTGGTGGTGCTCTCGCCCGGGCCGGGCCGGCCGCAGGACTTCGGCACGGCCGGGCTGCTCGACGAGCTCGAGGAGCGGGGCGTGCCGGTGTTCGGGGTCTGCCTGGGGCTGCAGGCGATGGTCGAGCACGCGGGCGGTTCGCTGTCGCTGCTGGACCAGCCGAGCCACGGCAAGCCCGGCAACGTGAAGGTGACCGGCGGGGGCCTGTTCGACGGCCTGCCGGCCGAGGTCGTCGCGGCGCGCTACCACTCGCTGTACGCCACTCCCGACCAGGTGAAGGGCGATTTCGCGGCGACCGCGGCGATCGACGAGGTCGTCATGGCGATCGAGGCGCCCGGGAAGCGCTGGTTCGGCGTGCAGTTCCACCCCGAGTCGATCCTGACTGCGGCTGGGGCGCACGGGCACCGGATCATCGGGAACGTGCTGCGGCTGACCGCTTGAGCCTGCCGAGATGACGTTGAAGGGCCGGGGGGCGCGGAGGCGCTTCCCGGCCCTTTGCGGTGCGGGCGTTCGGTTCTCGTTACGAGGTGTACTCCCAGTCTTGGACGCAGGACCAGGCGCTGTAGCCCCAGGCGCCGTTCCAGAAGACCTCCATCCAGTAGTCGCTGGTGAGGCCGCAGGCGCTGTACTGGCCGCCGGAGCCGCGTTCGCAGGAGACCGGTACCCAGGTGTCGGCCGGGATGACCTCGAGGATCGCCGAGCCGACCTCGGCGAGACGGCGGTGGTTGACGCCCTCGGTGAAGCGGGCCCGGCAGGTCCGCTGCTCCGTGGCGGTGGCCGGAACTACGGCCGTGCTCTCGATCCGCGATTTCACGGGCGTCGGCATGTCGACGGGTACGCGCGGAGCCGCGGTGGCCGATGACATGGCAGAGAACGACAGCGCGAGCGCGGCCGCAATGACGCCGATGGCAGTGAAGAACTTCTTCATTACCAGGATCACCCCTTTGGTGAACTTGTTCATGCTTACGCCTTATGACGTGATCTCAACCTAATTACGATGAAGAGCGCGTTACTGCACAAAACGGGTAATGTCAGGAAGCCGACAAAAAGTTCGCCCGCATGGTGCAGCCCTGCGGAGGCCCCGCGGGGCGGTCGTTTCGGCGACGTCTCAGGGCGGGCGCGGTCGAGCCGATCGGGCAGCGGCCGTGGTGATGCGACTTCCCGGCGTCCCGGTTCCGGCCGCGTCCGGTAGGCGGAGCGGCAGCGCGCGTGCCATGGGAGCCAACGGATTTCGGGCTGAGCGGACTGTTCGAACGGGTTCGTCGGCGCGTGTCGGTGGGACGTGATTTGCTGGCGGGATGGCGAAAACCGTGTACAACACAGCGACCAGCATCGACGGCTACCTCGCGGACCCCGAGAACTCGCTCGAGTGGCTCTTCACCGTGCCGGGAGGCCATCCCGAGGAGGCGGGCGAGGACGCGGAGACCCCGCTCGACGAGTTCGGCGAGTTCCTCGCCGGGGTCGGCGCGATCTGCATGGGGTCCACCACGTACGAGTGGATCCTCGAGCACGAGAACCTCCTCGAGAACCCGGACAAGTGGGAGTACGAGGCGCCTATGTGGGTGTTCACGAGCCGGGACCTGCCGGCGGTGCCGGGCAAGGACATCCGGTTCGTGTCCGGCGACGTCGCGGCGATCCACGCCGAGATGGTCGCGGCGGCAGGCGATAAGGACCGGTGGATCGTCGGCGGCGGCGACCTCGTCGGCCAGTTCTTCGACGCCGGCCTCCTCGACGAGGTCCGCGCCTCGCTCGCGCCGGTCTTCCTCGGCGACGGCGCACCGATCCTGCCGCGCCGGATCCTCTCCCACCACCTCGAACTGACCGAGGCCAAGAGCGTGGGCCAGTTCGCCTGCCTCACTTACAAGGTGAAGTAACGCGAGAGACCCTCGGTTCGGTTGCGAATGCGAAAGGGGGGAGGGCCCCTCCCCTCCCCCCACCCCACCCGCCCTGATGTGTCGGGCCGGAGCCGAACGGCCGGCATACGCTCAGGTCCGGTCGGTCCGGCCCGTTCTGGTCTGTGGACCCGCGGTGCGGGTCAGGCGACGGTGTTCGGCCGCGCTAGCCATCGGGGGTCGATGACGCGGTTGCGGCCGTCGCGCCGCTCTGGTGGCCGCCCGGCCCTTGCGGGCCGGGCGGGGCTCGTACTAGTCGTTGTCGTTGTCGTCCCGGTCGTCGTCGCGGTCGTCGGCGTCGTTGTCGTCGCCGTCGTCATCGGTGCCGTCGTCGTCACCGTCATCGTCGTTCGCGTCGTCGTCGGCGAACACATCGGTGACCGTGCCGTCGAGGGCGTTGACAGCTACGTCCCAGTCGGCGCCGCCGGCGTCCGTCACCTCGACCACCCAGACCGGAGCCTCGGCGGTGCCTTCGAGGTCGACGTCGTAGACCTCCCCCGGGACCTCCGCGAGCGCGGCCTCGACGGCCGCGTCCTCGCCGATGGCCTCGTCCGGCAGCACGAAGTCGTCGTCATCGGCGCCGTCGCGGTCGTCGTCGTAGCGGTCGTCCGACCCGTTCGCGTCGTCGGCCGCCTGCTCGGCGCGGTCGTCACGGTCGTCGATCTCGTCCGCCGCGAACGCGGCGGCGGTGCCGCCGCCGAGGAGCAGGACGCCTGCGGCGCCGGCGATCACGAGGGTGCGCTGGCGGCCGCGGAAGCGGCGGCGCCCGGTCGCCTCGGGCTGGTCGGGGGTCGAGGCCTGCTGGGTGTCGGTCGGAGCGTTCATGTCGTTTCCTCTCGTTGCTGTGCGGATCTGATGTCGGCAACGATGCGCGCCCGAACCTGAAGCCAAGCTGAAGTCGCCTGAAGCCGTCTTCAGGAAACTCGGGTGGAGCGGTTCGACGGGCGGTTGGTTCGGGTGTTCTGCCTGGCAGCGGCCCGTTCTGCGTGTCCGCGAGCTTCTTCAGGCTGGCTTCAGGTTCGCTGTGTCAAGCTTCGGGACATGCGATTGCTGATGGTGGAAGACGAGCAGCGGCTGGCCAAGATGGTCGCCGCCGGGCTGGCGGCCGAGGGGTACGCCGTCGACCTCGCCCATGACGGCCGGACCGGCCTGTCGATGGCCCGCATCGGCGACTACGACGCGATCATCCTCGACATCATGCTGCCGGTCATGAACGGCTACCAGGTCTGCGCGGCCCTCCGCCAGGAAGGCGTCGCCACACCGATCCTCATGCTCACCGCCAAAGACGGCGAATACGACGAGGCCGAAGGCCTCGACACCGGCGCGGACGACTACCTCACCAAACCGTTCTCCTTCGTGGTCCTCCAGGCGCGCATCCGCGCCATGATGCGCCGCGGCCGGTCCGCGTCCGCCGCTCCGACCGTGTGGCGCTTCGGCGACCTCACCGTCGACCCGGCCACCCGCACCTGCCGGCGCGGCGGCGAGCCCGTCGAACTCACCTCCAAGGAGTTCTCGGTCCTGGAGTACCTCGCGAGCCGCGCGGGCGAAGTCGTGTCCAAATCCGAGATCCTCCACCACGTGTGGGACTTCGCCTACGACGGCGACGTGAACATCGTCGAGGTGTACGTCTCCAACCTGCGCCGCAAGATCGACGCCCCCTACCGGCGCACCTCGATCGCGACCGTCCGCGGCGCTGGCTACCGACTGGCGGCCGACGGTGGATAGGCCCGAGGTGAGCAAGGCGCAGCGGGCCGAGATCCGGCGGGCCATGAAACGCGCCGAAGGCAAGAAGCCGTTCTGGCGGCCCGATTCGGTGCGGGCGCGCGCCACCGTGGGCGCGACCCTCGTCGTCGCGGTGGCCCTCGTCGCCGCCGGGCTCCTGGTCGTGACCCTGCTGCGCGACAACCTGTACGGCCGCGCGGAACTCACCGCGGAGGTCAGCGCGCGGTCCGTCGCCGGCCAGCTCGCCTCGGGCACGGCGCCTTCGGCGATCGAGCTGCCCGACGACGACGAGCTCGTGCAGATCGTGGACGCGAACGGGACCGTGGTCGCGGCCAGCGAGGACCTCGCGGGCGCGGAAGCGGTGGGCGCCTTCGCCCCCGAGCCCGATCCGACTCGGACCGAGCCGACCGAGACCGCGCAGGCGGAGACCCAGACCGACGATGACGACGATGACGGCGACGACCAGGATGACGACGCGGATGACGACGACTCCGCGACCCCTTCGAGCGACGCCCCGAGCACCACGGCCGCAGGCGGCGCCGTCGGCTCGCGGATCAACTACGAGACGGTGAACCTGCCCGGCGACGAGCCCTCCTACCGGTTCGCGGCTATCACCGCCAGGGCCCCGGACGGCACCGTGTACGCCGTGTACTCCGGTGCCTCCCTTGAGACCCAAGAAGAGGCGGTCGCCAGTGTCGGGGCCACCATGGCGTGGGCGCTGCTGCCGCTGCTGCTCGTGGTCGCCGTGGTGACCTGGCTGGTGGTCCGGCGTGCGCTGCGGCCGGTGCGGGCGATCCAGAAGGAGCTCATCGAGATCACCGGCGGCGACCTGAGCCGGCGGGTGCCCGTGCCGGCGAGCCGCGACGAGATCCACAGCCTCGCCAGAACGACGAATATGACCCTCGAAGCGCTCGACACGGCCGTCGACCAGCAGCGCCGGTTCGTCGCCGACGCATCGCACGAGCTGCGGAGCCCGCTCGCGATCCTGCGCACGCAGTTGGAGATCGCCAAGGAGCACCCGGAACTGCTCGACCTGGACGCCACGCTGGGCGATGTGACGCGGCTGCAGGACCTCGCGACCGACCTGCTGCTGCTCGCGCGCCTCGACGCCGGGGAGCGGCCGCCGCACGTGGCGGTGCCGTTCACCGAGCTGGTGCGCGAGGAGGTGGCCCGCCGGGCCGCCACCGACCGGGTGCCGGTGCGGCTGGAGGTCGAGGAGGACCTGTCGGTGTGGGGCGTGCGCGGGCATCTGGCGCGGGCGGTCGGGAACCTGCTCGCGAACGCGCAGCGCCACGCCGCCGGGCAGGTCTCGGTGCGGCTGGCCGCCGAGGACGACGACTGGCTGCGACTCGACGTCGCGGACGACGGCAACGGCGTGCCCAAAGGCCAGCGGCGGCGGATCTTCGACCGGTTCGTGCGGCTCGACGAGTCCCGCAGCCGCGACGAGGGCGGCGCGGGCTTGGGACTGGCGATCGTGCAGGACGTGGCACTGGAGCACCACGGCATGGTCTACGTGCTCGACGCGCCCGAAGGGGGCGCGTTGTTCCGTCTGGCGTTGCGCCGCACGGAGAGAGGGTTCTGAACAGCACGGAAATGGTGAGCGGCGCTGGGTCCGGCCGCAGTCCACTTCAGCCGTCAACGGGTAGGGACCTCGCGGGCAGCATGTCGATGCGGGCGGGGTTGCTCCGGCCCTGTTGGCGTATGTGTTTGGGGCGCATACGGCGCTTTGGGTCGGCCGCCGTTGTGACGGGTTCTCGGCTTCGGGTCGGCCCTGTCCGTTCGCGGCGGGCGGTCCTTACGATGGCCGCATGAAGGCTTGGATCCCCCACGAGGCCGGACTCGACCAGCTCGGTCCGGTTCCTGACGGCGTGTCCGTCGAGGTGTACGACGGCGGCGACTACCCCTCGGACCCCGGTGGCGTCGAGTTCCTGGTGCCGCCCGCGGCTCCCAAGGCGACGCTGCCGGGCATGTCGTACTCGACACCGCCGGTGCTGGCGGACATGCCGAACCTGAAGGTCGTGCAGCTGCTCAGTGCGGGTGTCGAGAACTGGGTGCCGTATGTGCCTGACGGCGTGCTGCTGTGCAACAACCGCGGGGCGCACACAGAGGTGACGGCCGAGTGGGTGATGGCCGCGACGCTCGCGTCGGTGCGTCGGCTCGACGTGTTCGCCCGCAACCAGTCCGAAGGCAAGTGGAAGCTCGCCTGGGGCACGACCCTCTCGGGGAAGCGCGCGGTGATCATCGGCGCCGGTTCGATCGGCGAGGCGGTGGCGCGCCGGTTCGAGGCCTCCGGGCTCGACGTGCGGATGGTGGCGCGGACGGCGCGGCCGGGGGTCGGGACGCTCGCGGACCTGCCCGGGCTGCTGCCCGAGGCCGATGTCGTGGTGGTCATGGTGCCGTTGACGCCGGAGACCGAGGGTCTGGTGGATGCGACGTTCCTGGCGCGGATGCGCGACGGCGCGCTGCTGGTGAACGCGGCCCGCGGGAAGATCGTCGACACTGCGGCGCTGACCGCGGAGATCGCGTCCGGGCGGCTGCGATGCGCGCTCGATGTGACGGAGCCGGAGCCGCTGCCCGCCGACCACGAGCTGTGGGGCCTGGAGGGCGCGATCGTGACGCCGCACGTGGGAGGCGCGGTCCTCGGGTTCATCGAGCGGGTGTACCCGCGGGTGGGCGAGCAGATCCGGCGCTTCGCAGCGGGTGAGCCGCTCCAGAACGTGGTGGAGAACGGCTATTAGCGGTGCGGGTCGCCGCATGCTGGAGCTTTGATGGTTCGATGGTGCGGTGATGACGCGATTCGAGGAACTGGGCTGGCGTAATTCGCCGATGGGCGAGATCAGTCTGCGGCGGCGGTACGACCCTGAGGTGCGGGCCGAGGTCTACGAGGTGAAGCTGGACGAGGACTTCCTCATGTCGAGCCTGTTCACCGTGGCCGAACGGGAGCTCTCGCACCTGGGCCTGGCCCGCGTGGCGAGCGGCGGGGACCTCGAGGTGATCGTCGGCGGTCTCGGCTTGGGGTACACGGCCCTTGCGGCCCTTGAGGATCCGCGGGTGCGGGACTTGACGGTGATCGAGTACTCGGAGGCGGTCATCGACTGGCATGAGCGGGACCTGCTGCCCGACACGGTCGGTCTCGCGGCGGACGAGCGGGTGCACTTGGCGTGCGCGGACTTCTTCGCCGCGGCGATGAGCGACGAGGGGTTCGACCCCGAGCGGCACGGCCGGGCGTTCGATGCGATCCTGCTCGACATCGACCACTCCCCCAGCCGGGTCCTGCACTCGCCGCACGCGGAGTTCTACACCGCGGCGGGCATGCGGGCCATGGCCGCGCACTTGAAGCCCGAAGGGGTGTTCGCGATCTGGTCGGACGACCCGCCGGAGCCGGAGTTCATGACCGTCCTGATGGAGGTCTTCACCGGTGTGCAGGCCAAGCGGGTCTGGTTCGACAACCCGTACACCCAGGGGCGCTCCTCGAACACCGTGTACACGGCGATCCGGGCCTAGCGTCAGGAGACGCGAGCGCCGAGCGGGACGTCCGCGTCGGGGGCCAGGAGGACCACTTCGTCGGTGCTTTCACCATCAGTGCCCTCGACGGGGACGCCGAGGACCAGCACCTCGGATTTGAAGCCGGCGATGCGGCGCGGCGGGAAGTTGGTCACGGCGACCACCATGCGCCCCACCAGTTCTTCGGCGCTGTAGCAGGCGGTGATCTGGGCGCTCGACTGCTTGACGCCGTGCTCGCCGAAGTCGATCCACAGCTTGTACGCGGGGACGTGGGCTTTGGCGTTGACCTCGGTCTTGACGACGCGTCCGGCGCGGATCTCAGTGCGGAAGAAGTCTTCGGCGGAGCTGTGCTCGGGGTTCTGGGCGGGTTCGGTCATGGCCGCAGAATAGCGCTAGGGGGCGTCGAAGCGCCGCCGCATTTCGGCGAGGGCGTCGTCGGTGAGGCGGCCGTAGAGGCGGAGCCGGGCCATGCCGCCGTCCGGATAGATGTGCAGCCGCACCGAGGTGGCGGGCCTGTCGTTGTCGAGGACGAAGCGGTGCGGGGTGTCCGGCTGGAGTTTCGTGCGCGGCAGGAGCGTGAACGCGGTTTCGCCGTCGTGCGCTTCGAGCGAGGCCCAGCCGGGGGCGTTGTGCTTGAGGTGGGTGGTGTCGAGCTCGGCGACGCGGACGGTGCCGCGGCCGGCGAGGCGCACGTCGAGCCATTCGTGGCCGGGTTCGCGACGGCGGGCGGTCTCCCAGCCGTCGGCCTGGCTGGCGGGCAGGCCGGGTGTGATCGCGCCGACCGGGTTGGAGTAGAAGGCGTTCGAGGCGCCCGTGACCGTGGCGCCGTTGGCGAGCGCGGCGAGGTCGAGGGGCAGGTCGGCGAAGCCGGACGGGTCGGGCACGGGCGTGCCGTGGACGCGAAGGCGCGCGATGCCGCCGTCCGGGTGCATGTTGAGGCGCACATGGGTGCAGCGGCCCGTGTCGCGGACCGCGTACTCGTTCACGCTGTCGCCCTTGGCTTCGGCGACAGGGACGAGAGGCCGCCAGTCGGCTTCCAGGATCTCGGTGAGGTCGGGGTGGCCGTCGAGGCGGCAGGCGTCGACGGAGATCCGGGGCGGGAAGTTGCCGGTGAAGTAGGCGGTGTCGACGACGACGCCGCTCACGGTGCCGGGGATGCCGAGGCGCACGATCGCCCAGTCGTGGCCGCTCTCGCGGCGGCGGCGGGTCTCCCAGCCGTCGTAGAGCTGTCCTTTGTGGCCGAAGGTGTGCGGCTGGTGGACGACCGGGTAGGGCCGGATCAGGCTCTCCTTCTCGGCGAAGGACTCGTCGTTGGCGGCGAGCACGGCCCCGCCGAGGGCGCGGGCGGCGAGGTCGGGCAGGGTCCGCCAGTGGCCGGGGTCCACCAGGTGGTCGCCGGGTTCGAGCGTCTGGGTCATCGGGGGCTCCTTCGCAGTTGGCGGCCGCGCGGGGCGGCGTCGGTGTCGACGGGCGTGCCGCGCAGCCAGGTCGTGGCGACCCTGCCCGTCAGTGTCTCGCGGTCGTAGGGGGTCACGGGGTGGCGGTGCAGGAGGTCTTCGGCGCGCACGGTCCATTCCCGTTCCGGGTCGAACGCGACGAGGTCGGCGTCGGCTCCGGTCGCGATGCGGCCCTTGCGGTCGAGGCCCACGAGGTCGGCGGGGCCGGTGCTCATCCACCGGGCCAGGTCGGACAGGGCGAGACCGCGGCGGCGCGCTTCCGTCCACATGACGGGGAGCCCGAGTTGCAGTGAGGCGATGCCGCCCCAGGAGGTGGCGAAGTCGCCGGTCTTCAGGCCGGGCGGGCTGGGCGAGTGGTCGGAGACGACGATGTCGATGCGGCCTTCGGCGAGCCCGTCCCAGAGCGCTTCGCGGTTGGCTTCGCCGCGGATCGGCGGGCAGCACTTGAAGGCGGTGGCGCCGTCGGGGATGCGCTCGGCCGCGAGGTGGAGGTAGTGGGGGCAGGTCTCGACGGTGATGCGGACGCCGTCCCGCCGGGCGGCGTCGAGGTCGGCGAGGGCTTCGGCTGCGGCGAGGTGGAGGAGGTGGACGCGGGCGCCGGTGGCGCGCGCGGCGGCGATGATCTCGCGGACAGCGCTGGTCTCGGCCTCGGGCGGCCGGGTGGCGAGGAATCGGTCGAAGTCGGGGGCGGAGTCGGCGTCGTGGAGGTGGGCGGGGTCTTCGGCGTGGACGAGGAGGAGCGCGTCGAGGGCGGCGACGGTGGTGCACGCGCGGTGGAGCCCGGCGGTGTCGAGCGGGGGGAACTCGTCGACTCCCGAAGGGGCCGTGAAGCATTTGAAGCCGAACACGCCGGCGTCGTGGAGGCCCTTGAGTTCGGTGTCGTTGCCGGGGATCGCGCCGCCCCAGAAACCGGTGTCGACCCAGGTCTTTCCGCGGGCGGCGGCGCGCTTGGCGGCCAGCGCGGCGGTGTCGACGGTGGGCGGGAGGCTGTTGAGCGGCATGTCGATGATCGTGGTGACGCCTCCCGCGGCGGCGGCGCGGGTGGCGGTGGCGAACCCTTCCCATTCGGTGCGGCCGGGTTCGTTGACGTGTACGTGGGTGTCGACGAGGCCGGGTAGGAGGGCGAGGTCGCGGAGGTCTTCGGTGCGGTGGGCGGGGATGGGCTCGTCGTAGTCGCCGATGACGGCGATGCGCTCGCCCGCGATGGCGACGGCGGCGGGCCGTTCGCCGTCGGGGAGGACGGTTCGGCGGGAGCGGAGCACCAGGTCGTAGATGACGGGAGCGGAAATGTCGTAGGGGTCGGTCATCATGGTGACTCCAGGTGCTCGCTTGGTTACGAGAAGGCTCGTGTTGCGGCGGGGCCGTTGACGACGACGGTGGAGGTGCGATGGACAGGCGCGACGGTTCGGGCGATCTGGTCGGGAACGCGGCCGAGGATGCTGCTGCGGCCTGGGCCGCGGCCAAGGCTGGTGCCGGTTCCGGTGCCGCAATTGGGACCGGAGCCGCGAGCGGAGCCGGGGATGGAACCACTGCGGTCACGGCGGCCGCCAGGGACGGGCCGATCGGTGCCGATGTTGCGCAGGCGCTTAGACGGCCCGCCGGCGTTCGGCTCCCAGGCCATCGCAGAGCGGCGAACGAGACCGGGACCGACGCGAAGGCCGAGCCGCGGTCGAAGTCGCAGCCAGGACCGGGACGGCCGTGGGAGCCGAGACCCGGTTCGCGACCGAGGCCGAGGCTGGTACCGCCGCGGTCACGGCCGCCACCCCGGGCAGTCCGACCGGTGCCATTGCGGCGCAGGTGCTTCGACGGTCTCGACGGTGCTTGTCCCTGTGCAGCGGCGATCGGGTCCGGTTTCTCGGAACGGAGGTGCCGCTGAAGGCTCATGGGGCCTCGGCTTTCGTGGCGCGGTAGGCGCGCCAGGAGCCGTGGGCGGTGATGTCGATGAGTTCGGGCAGGTCGGCGCAGTTGTCGCGCAGGCGCATGCCGAGCGCTTCGGAGCCGTCTGCCATGCCGACGACGCCGAGTTCGAGGTCGGCCGGTTCGGCCGGCAGGAGGGAGGTGCGCAAGACGGTGAGGTCGATGTCGTAGAGCTCGCCGTCGATGGCCGCGCCCTGCCCTTCGGGTGCGAGTTGGAGGGCCGGATGGTCGTCGCCCACGGAGTGCAGCCGGTAGATCGGCAGCGTCGTGGCAGGGCCGACGAACGGCGCGCCGCCGATGAGGTGGTGGAGGTTTCCACCTTTCATGCCGCCTCCGTTGAGGAACATGTGGACCATCCTCGGCTCCTTCGGTTCTCGGTGTTCGGTTGCTGGGCTTGCGGTTCAGTGGTAAGGCTTGGTGGTGGCTGGTGGCTGGTGGCTGGTGGCTGGTGGCTGGTGGCTGGTGGCTGGTGGCTGGTGGCTGGTGGCTGGTGGCTGGTGGCTGGTGGCTGGTGGCTGGTGGCTGGTGGCTGGTGGCTGGTGGCTGGTGGCCGGTGGCCGGTGGCTGGTGGCTGGTGGCTGGTGGCTGGTGGCCGGTGGCCGGTGGCCGGTGGCCGGTGGCCGGTGGCCGGTGGCCGGTGGCCGGTGCCGAACCTTGGTCCTTGGTCTCGCCGTTTGATGCCCTAGCCCGGCTCGAGTTCTGGGTCGGGACCGGTCGGATCGGCTGCGGCTGCGGCTGCGGCTGCGGCTGCGGCTGCGGCTGCGGCTGCGGCAGGATGTCCACATACTGCCGCTCAATGGTGGATCGGGCCCTCGGCCCCCGTGAGGAACCCTGCGCGCGCATCGTTTCTGACCGCGACGATCTCAGCGACTATCGACAGAGCGGTCTCATCCGCGGTGCGTCCGTTGAGGTCGAGGCCGATGGGTGAGCGGAGGCGGGCGAGCGCCTCCTCGCTCAGTCCGGCCTCGCGGAGCCGTTCGAGCCGGTCGCGGTGGGTGGCGCGGGATCCCAGCGCGCCGACGTACCCGGCCTCGGAGACGAGGGCGAGTTCGAGGAGCGGGAGGTCGAACTTCTCGTCGTGGGTGAGGACGACGACGGCCGTGGTCGCATCGACCTCGGCCGCGGCGAAGTGGCGGTGCGGCCAGTCCACGACGATCGCATCGGCGTCAGGGAAGCGGATCTCAGTGGCGAACACGGGCCTCGCGTCGCACACGGTCACCTTGAATCCGACGGTTCTGGCGATCCGCACGATCGGCGCGGCGAAGTCGACGGCGCCATACACGTAGAGCTCCGGCGGCGGCGAGTAGTCCTCGACGGCGAACCGGCCAACCCGGCCCGAGGCGGACGGCAGGTCGATCGCGCCGAGCTCGAGGCGGCCCGCGAACCCGTTGGCGCTGATGGCGACCGACGCACCGAGATCCGGGCCCTCGACGACGCGCACCAGCGAGGCGGACTCGCCCGCGAGCACCGCGTCAAGGGTGGCGTTGATGGCCGGATCGTCGGGCTCGACCCGCACGACCAGGACGTCCATCGTGCCGTCGCAGGTGATGCCGAGGAAGAACCGCTCCTCCTCGGTCGCGCCGTACGTGTCGACCGCGGCCGTACCGGTCTCGAGGACCTCCTGGCAGCGCCCGTACACGGCGGCCTCCACGCACCCGCCCGAGACGCCGCCCACGGCGATGCCGTCCTCGTCCACGGCGAGTGCGGTGCCGAGCGGGCGCGGCGAGGCGCCCACGATGTCGACCACGGAGGCCAGCGCGAAGGGTTTCCCCTCGTCCATCCAGGCGCGGAGTGTCGCGGCGATGTCCCTCATGGCTGCCTCCCGAAGTGGGCGGTCAGGTGTTCGGGCCTGACCGGGATCTGAGTGAGTGCGAGGCCCGTCGCGTCGCGGATGGCGGCGACGATCGCGGGTGTGGAGGAGAGCGTGGGCGGTTCGCCCGCGCCGCGGAGTCCGTAGGGCGCTTCGGGGTCGGCGTTCTCGACGATGCGCAGCCGCATCGGCGGCATGTCGAGGATGGTGGGGATGAGGTAGTCCGTGAAGGAGGCGTTCTTGACCCGCCCCTGGGCGGTGATCATCTCCTCCATGACGGCGAGGCCGAGGCCCTGCGCGGAGCCGCCGTGGATCTGGCCTTCGAGGGCGACCGGGTTCATGATCTTGCCGACGTCTTGGACGCAGGTCAGGTCGACGACCTTGACGAGTCCCAGTTCCACGTCGACGTCGACTGTGGCGCGGTGGACGCAGAGGGCGAGTTGGACGTGCGACTCGCCTTGGCCGGTGACGGGGTCCATGGGCTTGGTGGCGCGGTGGCGGAAGACCCGCGTGGCCTCGATCGGGCCGTCGGCGAGGTCGTGGCCGCGCATGAGTTCCCGGACGGCCTCGCAGGCGGCCTTGACGGCGCCGCCGGTCATGTACGACTGGCGGGAGGCGGAGGAGGATCCGGCGGAGCCGGCCTTGGTGTCGTTGGGGAGGAGTTCGACGCGGTCGGCGCCGAGCTCGGTGCGGACGATCTGCGCCTGCAGGCTCCAATGCCCTTGGCCCACTTCGGCGGCAGCGGTGCGGACGTAGGCGACGGTCTGCCCGTCGACGAGTTCGAGGCGGATCCCCGCGGTCGAGTAGTCGTCGAACCCTTCGGAGTAGCAGACGTTCTTGAGGCCGACGCCGTAGCCGACGCCGCGGCGCACGCCTTCGCCGTGGGTGGTGTTGCCGGTGCCGCCGGGCAGTTCGACGATGTCGCGGCCGGTGGGCACGGCCGGGACCGGCATGTCCTTGAAGCGGCCGAGCATGTCCGCGAGCGGTGAGAACGGCGTGCCGCCGTCCGCGCGGGCCGGATCGTAGGCGTCGACGATCTGGCCGGTGATGAGCTTGGAGCCCTGGGCGACCGCGTTGCGGCGCCGGAACTCGAGGGGGTCGAGGCCGAGCACTTCCGCGAGCGCGTCCATTTGGGACTCGTAGGCGAAGCAGGTCTGGACGCCGCCGAAGCCGCGCATCGCCCCGCACGGCGGGTTGTTGGTGCGCGCGCCCCACGCGTCGATGCTCACGTGCTCGACCTCGTAGGGCCCCACGGCCAGTGAGGCGGCGTTGCCGACCACGGCCTCGGTCGTGGAGGCGTACGCGCCGCCGTCGAGGACGATGCGGGCCTTGACGTACAGGAGCTTCCCGTCGGCGTCCGCGGCGTGCTCGTACCGCATCCGGGCCGGGTGCCGGTGCACATGACCGACGAACGATTCGGCCCGGTCGTACATCATCTTCACCGGGCGGCCGGTCGCGAGTGCGAGCATCGCCATGTGGACCTGCACGGACAGGTCCTCGCGGGCGCCGAACGCGCCGCCGATCCCGGCGATCGCCATGTGGATGCGGTCCGGTTCGAGGCCGAGGCAGGGCGCGATCTGCTCGAGGTCCGAGTGGACCCATTGAGTCGCGACGTAGAGCTCGATGCCGCCGTCGCCGGTGGGGAGGGCCGCGCCGGATTCGGGGCCGAGCGGCGCCTGGTCCTGCATGCCGACCACGTAGTCGCGGGTGACGACGGCCGCCGGGGTCTGCGCGTCGGGGTCGCCAAGGCGTACGGGCTGGCACCGGAACCAGTTGCCGGCCGCGACGGCTTCCTCTGGGTCGCAGGCGGGTTCGAGGATGTCGTAGTCGACGTCGATGAGTTCGGCGGCGCGGCGGGCGAGGTCGAGGGTCTCGGCGGCGATGATCGCGACGGGTTCGCCCTCGTAGTTGACCTGGTCGAGGGCGAGTACAGGCTGGTCGGCCTCGATGAGTCCGTAGTGGAGCTTTCCGGGGACGTCGGCGGCAGTGAGGACGGCGGCGACGCCGGGCATCGCGCGTGCGGTGGTCGTGTCGATCGCGCGGAGGCGGGCGCTGGGGTGGGGGCTGCGGAGGGTGTGGCCCCACAGCATGCCAGGGAAGTCGAGGTCGGAGGCGTAGTCGAAGGTGCCGTTGACCTTCGCTTCGGCGTCGGGACGGGTGGGGCTGGACCCGACGCCGCCGGGGAGGTGTGGGGTTCCGACCCCGCCGGCTGCCCTTGTCGGCGGGGTCGGAAACTCTGGGGCCGCATGGGATGCGGCGGGCGCGGCGGGTACCGGCCCGGCGGGCACAGCGGTTTCGAGTCCGGCGGAGGCCGCGGGCGCTACGGGTACCGGTCCGGTCGGCGCAGGCGAGGGCGACGTGCGCTCGTCGGGCGTGCGCTCGCCCGGCGTGCTCGCGGTGGTCGCGGCGCGGCCGGTCGGCTCGTTCAGTGCGTCAGGCATCGCGGGCCTCCCTGAGGTTCGCGCTGGCGGTGGCGAGGTCGCGGGCGAGCGTCGCGGTGTCGGCGGTGCGCAGTTCGCCGTCTGCGACGACCGGGTTCCCGGCGACGGTGAGGAGCCGCAGCGGCGCGGGCGGGCCGAGTACCAGGGCCGCAACGGGATCGGCGATGCCGGCGTGGCCGAGGCCGGTGAGGTCCCACAGGGCGATGTCGGCCTGCTTGCCGGGTTCGAGGGAGCCGATCTCGGTGTCACGCCCGAGGACGCGGGCGCCGCCGATCGTGCCGAGGCGCAGGGCGGTGCGCACGTCCATCGCTTGTGGACCCTTCAGTTGCCTTGCGGTGTAGAGGGCCTGGCGCAGTTCCTCGCCGAGGTGCCCGGCCTCCTGGCTGGCGGCGCCGTCGACGCCGAGGCCGACCGGGATGCCGGCGTCGAGCATGGCCGGGACGTCGGCGAGGCCGGTTCCCAAGCGGGCGTTGGAGGACGGGCAGTGGGCGACCCCGGTGCCGGCCGCGCCGAGGCGGCGCTGCGCGTTCGCGTCGAGGTGGACGGCGTGGGCGAGCCAGGCGTCGTCGTCGATCCAGCCGACCTTGTCCATGTACTCGACCGGGTCGCAGCCGTGGACGCTCTGGCAGAACTCGGCTTCGTCCAGCGTCTCGCACAGGTGGGTGTGGAGGCGGACGCGCTTGTCGCGGGCGAGCGCGGCGGACTCGCGCAGCAGCTCGGTGGAGACCGAGAACGGGGAGCAGGGCGCGACGGCGATGCGCAGCATCGAACCGGGGGCCGGGTCGTGGTGGCGGTCGATCGCGTCGGCCGTCGCGGCGAGCGCGGCGTCGATGTCCTCGACGATGTGGTCGGGCGGGAGGCCGCCGTCGCTCACGCCGCGGTCCATGGAGCCGCGGGCGAGGTGCAGGCGGACGCCGATCTTCGCGGCGGCGGCGATCTGGACGTCGACGAGGTCGGCGGCGTGGCCGTCCGGGTAGACGTAGTGGTGGTCGGCCGCGGTGGTGCAGCCGGAGAGGGCGAGCCAGGCCAGGCCGGCGGTGTTGGCGGCGGCGACGTGCGCGGGCCCGATGCGGGCCCAGACCGGGTAGAGGTCCACGAGCCACTCGAAGAGGGTGTGGTCGGTCGCGTATCCCCGTGTGGCCCACTGGTACAGGTGGTGGTGGGTGTTCACCAGGCCCGGGGTGGCGAGGCACCCGGTGCCGTCGATGTACTGCGCGCCTTCGTGGCGCGGGGCCGGACCCTCGCCGACTGCGGTGATGACGCCGTGCTCGGCGATGATGTGGCCGCGCCGGTGCTCGGTCCCGGCGGGGTCCACCACCGCGATCGCGGCGTGCTCGATCACCAGTGCGGTCATGGCGCGGCCTCCGTCGCATCGTTTGCGGCACTAGGCACCACGGGGGTCGTGATCCAGTGGGCGCGGGTGGGGGCGGGCGTCCCGTCCGACATCAGTTCGGCCGCCGCGTGCACGGCGTCGATGATCTTCTCGTACCCGGTGCACCGGCACAGGTTGCCCGCCAGCGCCTCGCGGATCTGGACGTCGTTCGGGTCGCCGTCGCGGGCCAGGAGGTCGGCCACCGAGACGAGGAGGCCGGGGGTGCAGAACCCGCATTGCACGGCGCCGCACGCGATGAACGCGTCGCGCACCGGCCGGGGCACCGCCCCCACCACCGTCTTCACTTCGCGCCCTTCGCATTGCGCGGTGGCGACGAGGCACGCGCACACCGGGTCGCCGTCCAGGAGCACGGTGCAGGACCCGCATTCGCCCTGTTCGCAGGCGTTCTTGGTGCCGTAGCGGCCGAGCCGGTCACGCAGGGTCGTGAGGAGGCTCTCCCCCGGCCGGTCGATCTCGGCGGCCGCGGGCTCGCCGTCGACGCGCATCTCCACTCTCATCGGGTGCTCTCCGTTCCGTGGGCGGCGGTCCAGACCCGCCGCAGCGCCCGCGCGGCGCACACCGCCAGTGCGTGGCGCCGGTACGCGGCGGTGCCGCGCACGTCGTCGATGGGGCGCGCGGCGGCGGCGACGCGGCGGCCGAACTCCGCCGCGAGGGCGTCGTTGAACAGGTCCGGGCGGTTCCAGGGCAGTTCGATCAGGTCCGCGTCGGGCGCGGTGAGCGGGGTTGGCCCGGCGGAGCCGATGCCGGTGCCGAGGCGGCGCGCGTCGCGGTCGAGGGCGACGGCGAGCGAGCAGACGGCGATGACCATGGCGTTGCGCGTGCCCACTTTCAGGAACTGCTGCGGTCCGGCGGCTTTCGGCACGGTGACGGCGGTGATGAGCTCGCCGGGGGCGAGGACGCTGCGTTTGGGGCCGGTGAAGAAGGCCGTGACCGGGACGGTGCGGGTGCCCGCCGTGGAGGCGATCTCGATGTCGGCGCCCGTGGCCAGGAGCGGCGGGTGGCCGTCGCCGGCCGGGGAGGCCGTGGCGAGGTTGCCGCCGAGGGTGCCGCGGTTGCGGATCTGGGGTGAGCCGACGGTGCGGGCGGCGGCGGCGAGGCCGGGCAGGACCGTGGCGAGTTCGGCGATGATCCGCGTGTAGGGGACGCCGGAGCCGATGCGGATCGCATCGCCTTCGTCGGACCATTCGCGCAGTTCGGCGAGGCGGGTGAGGTCGAGCATCGCGGCGGGCCGGGTGTGGCGGTAGTTGACGGCGACCATGAGGTCGGTGCCGCCCGCGACGGGGACGGCCTCGGGGTGCGCGGCGAGGAGCCGCAGCGCCTCGTCGAGCTCCGCGGGGCGGTGGAAGAGCGCTGCTCGGAGGGGTGCTGTCATGCCTCCTCCCTTCGGACCGTGCCCTCGATCAGCCCGTACGGCAGGTCGCCGGCCTGGAAGACCGTGCCGGGGTTGTCGAGGCCGAACCGGCCGAGGTCGAACAGGTAGTGGTGCCGGTTCGGCATCGTCAGGCGCACCTCGGCGACCTCGGGGACCGCCTTCAGTATGCGCTCGCCGACGGCGTGGAGGGTCTGTTGCAGCGAGAGCGAGTACGTGTCCGCGAACGCGGCGAGGAGCGCCCCGCGCGCCGCGGAGAAGGCCAGGTCGTAATCGGGTGCGGTCGCATAGGCCCAGGTCGCGGTCACGGCGGTCGCGAGGATGCGGTCGTCGGTCTCGGGGAGGGTCGTGTACTCGTCCGCGAGGAAGCCGTTGAACTCGGAGTCGGTGGTGTTGAGGAGCAGGAGGTCGCGGACCCCGGAGGCGGTGCGGACGGCGGTGCCGTCGTAGGCGACCTCGGTGGTGCGCAGTTCGCCGCCTTCGCCGCGGGTGAAGGAGTGGTCGCCGATGCGCGTCCACGCGTGCTCCTCGATCTGGACGCGGGCGCCGGTGATCGCGGGGGTCGCGTCGACGAAGTGGCGGGCGAGCCGCTCGGCGAAGGCCTCGACGGGGCCGATGCCGTCCCGCGCGAACGCGTACACGGTGTTCTTCTGCGTGTCGGTGGGCAGGACGCCGGTGTTGTCGCCGGTGTAGTGCGTGGCGTCGAGGTCGCCGGAGAGCGCGGTGTGGACCGTGAGGTCGCGGAGCACGTGGCGCGGCGTGTCGCGGCCGACGCGGACCAGGCGGATCCCGGACTTGCCGTAGTTGTTGGGGCCCATCGTGAACGGCATGGCTAGCTCCCCCGGTACGTGGAGTAGGCGAACGGGCTGAGCAGGAGCGGCACGTGGCTGTGGCCCGCGCCGGCGGTGAAGGCGATCTCTACCTCCGGGTAGAAGGTGGGGGTGTCGCGGAGCGCGAACCAGGCGCCGGTCTCGAAGCGGAGCCGGTGCGGGCCGGGCGCGGTGCGCCAGCCGGTGACGCGGCCGTCCGCGTCGGTGGGGGCCGAGGCGAGCGCGGTGTACCCGTCCCGGTCCTGCCTGAGGAGGGTGATGAGGAGGCCCGCGGCGGGGCGGCCCGTGACGGCGTCGAGGACGTGGGAGGACACGGTGCAGGTCTCGTTCACGGCCGCACCGCCTTCTCCAGGCGCAGGGCCACGATCTTGCGCAGTTCGGCGACCGCCTCCCGGTGCTCGGTCGCGTCGTCGTTCCCCAGCCGGCGCCGGGCTTCGGCGAGGATCTCCTCGCCGGTGAGGCCCGTGGCGCAGATGAGGAAGACCCGCCCGAAACGGCGCTCGTAAGCGGCGTTCGCCGCCGCGAGCTCGTCATGGACCGTGGCGCCCGCGGCGAGGGCACGGGACTGCTCGCCCCGCGACCACTGGTCCTCACCTGCGGGTTTCGGCTTCCCGATGGGGGCGTGCGCGGCGTGCGCCACGGCGAGTTCGGACTCTGGGAGCTCGTCGAACCCGGCCAGCGCGGCGGCCCGCAAGGCGGCCACGGTCCGGTACGGGCGGCCGGAGGCGACCTTCTCGGCCCAGGCCCGGGACGCGCAGCAGGTCGTGAGCACCGCGACCGCGTCCTCGGGATCGGCGGTGTCGAACGCTCCGAGAGTCCACATCGGCGCCTCCTGGTCCACTCTTGATAGACGGCTCGATGCCCTCACCGTCCCACGAACTCGCCGTGTGGGATAAGTGAAGCCGAAACCCGAGGCCGGGGGCACTGTGTTCGGCTATGAAACCTTGGTTTCCCCGCCGTTAAATGCTGGAGGATCGTCTAAAGACCCCAGTTCCGCGGCGCTATGGTGGAGTTGCCTACCGCGTCCCGACGCGCCTGTGAAAGGCCGGACCCCTGGGGGCCACACCATGCGACTCCGTTCTCTGCTGCAGATGCCCGAGCTGGGCTTGACCCTGGTCTCGGGCCGCCACCATCTCGACCGCGAGATCCGCTGGGTCGTGCCGACCGACATGCACGACCCGCGCCGGTACCTCTCGGGCGGCGAACTGGTCCTCACCGGGCTGATGTGGCGCCGGGCCGAGGACGACTCGGACGCGTACGTGCGCAACCTGATCGCGGCGGGTGTGACGGCCCTCGGCGCGGGCGACCACCCCGAGTTCCACTCGGTCCCGGTCGACCTGGTCGACGCGTGCGCCCGCCACGACCTGCCCCTGTTCGCCGTGGACGCGGCGGTCGCGTTCGCCGAGATCACCGAGCGGATCGTGCAGCGGCTCTCCGTGGGCCGCTCCGGGGACCTCGCCTCCCTGCTGGACCGGCACCGGCGGCTCATCGCCGCCGACGGGATCGGGCAGATCCTCGAACTCATCCGCGCCGAACTCGGCATGGAGTGCCAGGTGCTCTCCCCCACCGGGCGGGCGCTGCGCGGCGGCCTGGAGCTCGGCGAGACCGACCGGGCCGCGGTCGTGGCCCGCGCGCACGCCTCGGAGCGCCTGCCGCAGAAGGTGACCCTCGACCGGCACCGCGCCTACTCGGTGTTCGGCATCGGCTCGACCCTCCACACCGGCCGGTTCCTCGTCATCGACGACGACCACACGCACTGGGCGCCCGAGCGGCGGCTCGTCGCCGAGCAGCTCGCGGCCCTCCTCATGCTCGAACTCGACGACCCCGCCGTGCGGCCCGCCCCGCACGTCGAACTGGTCGCCGCGCTGCGGGAGGGCCGGATCGACGAGCACCTGATGCGCTCGGCGGGCCTGCCGGTCGGCGGCACGGTCACGGTCATCGCCGCCGTCGGCGAACCGGCCGCCCTGCGGGAGGTCGCGGTCGCGGAAGCGGTCGCCGGCCAGGCGGGCGATCCGCTGGAGCCGCCCGTCGCCGCCTGGGCCACGATCGGGGACGAGACGGTCGCGGTGCTCGCGGGCCCCGCCGGCTCGGCCGAAGAGCGGCCCAAGCTGTTGGACTGGTCCCGGCAGTGCGCGAAGGTCCTCTCGGGCCTGGGCGGGAACGGGGCCGTGAGCATCGGCCTCGCCGACCCCGTGCGCTCGCCCGCGGGCCTGTGCGGCGCCCTCGAGCAGGCCCGGCACACGGCCGCGCTCGCGCAGCCGCGCCCCGGCGGCGTCGACATCGCCGAACCCGACCACCTCGTCTCGCACCGGATGCTGCTGGCCGCCGTCCCGGCCGACGTCAGCAAGGCGTTCCGCACCCGCGTCCTCGACCCGCTGCTCGAATACGACGCCCGCCACCGCTCCGACCTGCTGCCGACCCTCCGGCGGTTCCTCGAATGCGACGGCTCCTGGCGCCAGTGCGCCGCGAGCCTCCACCTGCACGTCAACACCGTCCGGTACCGCATGCGGCGCGTCGAAGAGCTGACCGGCCGCGACCTGCGCAACCCCCTCGACCGGATGGACCTCGCCCTCGCGGTGAGCCTGGAGTGAACGCGGCCCCGCCCGGGGCCGCGCAAAAGGGGGGAACACATGAAGAACACCGCGGGCCTGGTGCTCGCCGCCGGCGCCGGACGGCGCTTCGGCGGACCGAAGGCCCTGGCCGAGTTCGACGGCCGCAGCCTGCTCGACCGGGCCGTCGCCACCCTGCACAACGGGGGGTGCCGCCAGGTGCTGGCCGTGCTCGGCGCGGGAGCCGAGCAGGCGCTCGCCGCCGCCACGGAGGCGTTCACTCCCGTCATGAACCGGCGCTGGGGGCAGGGGCTCTCGACCTCGCTCAAAGCGGGGCTCGCGGCCGTCCCGCAGCGCTACGACGGGGTCGTCGTGACCCTGGTCGACCAGCCGCGGATCGTCCCCGAAGCGGTCAGGCGCGTCATCGGCGCCGCCGAGGAGGGCGCCGCGGTCGCGGTCGCCGTCTACGCGGGCCGGCGCGGCCACCCGATGTACTTCGCGCGCGAGCACCTCGACGCGATCGCCGCCGGCGCCGTGGGCGACCGGGGCGCGCGGGACTTCCTCGCCGCCAACCCGCACCTGGTGCGGGAGGTCGAGTGCCCCGGCGACCCGCTCGACATCGACACGCAGGCCGACCTGGAGGCGCTGACGCGGCCCGCCGGCGGGCCCCACCTCATACCGAGCTAGACCGCCTCAAGAGCCCCGTGCCGCTGCCAGCGTCGTCAGTGGTGCGGTCACCAGGTGCTAAGCGGCGAACCAGAGGTCGATCTCGCGCTTCGCGGACTCCTCCGAGTCCGAGGCGTGGATGAGGTTCTGCTGGTTCGACACCGAGAAGTCGCCGCGGATCGTGCCCGGCTCGGCCTTGCGGCCGTCCGTCGCCCCGGCCAGCTTGCGCACCACCGGGATCGCCTCGTCGCCCGAGACCACCAGGCTCACCAGGGGCCCCGACGTCATGAACGTCTTCAGCCCGTCGTAGTACTCGCGGCCCACGTGCTCGGCGTAATGCGCGTCCGAGAGCGCCCCGTCCATCGTCCGCAGGCGCATCTGCTCGACGCGCAGCCCCTTGCGCTCCAAGCGGGACAGGACCTCGCCGATGAGCCCGCGCCGGACCGCGTCGGGTTTGATCAGGACGAGCGTGCGCTGTTCGGCCACGGGAGGACTCCTCGAAAGTGTCAGTCGGATTCTGGCTGCCATCGTAAGGGATGTTGTGTCCGTTGCCTCACCCACGTACGATTCACGTGCAACCCGGTTCTCCCAGTTGTGGATGAGGTGTCCCCGATGGCACGTGGCAGTCAACCGCCGAGGCCGGCCCCACGGCCTTCCAAGGCGCCCAGCAGGGGCGGCGCGAAAAGCGGGGCCGCACGCGGAGGCGCGAAAGGCGGCGCGAAGGGCGGCGCCCCGAAGAAGGCGCAGCCCGGCGTCCGCAAGGCCGCGCCCGGCAAGCCGATGCCCCGCACCGCACGCCAGGCGGCGGGCCGGGGCGCGACCGCCGAGCAGCTGCGCCAGCAGCGGCTCATGCTCGACCAGCAGCGCCGCTCGCGCGAAGCCCGCTGGTGGGCGATCAACCAGCACGCCCTGAAGGACCTGCACTCGCGGCAGCACCACTCGGCGGGCGGCGAGGCGATCGGCACGACCCTCAACGGCGACAGGCGGATGCGGTGGCGCACCTCCCACGCGGTCGGCGCCATCACTTTACTGATCCTCTCCTTCTTCCTGGCCTCCATGGCGGTCGGCGCGCAGAGCGTCGGCATCGCCATCACCGCGTTCGCCTGCTTCGCCGGGTGCATCGCGTTCGTCACCGTCGAGCACTCCGCGCGCCGCTTCCCGCAGCCCGTCCCGGCCCCGCCGCTCATCGGGCAGCACCGGCTCGAGGACCTCATCGTCGAGGACGACCCGCCGCGCCCCGCCGCGGTGCGGGAACCCGCCGCGAGCTCGCTCGACGACCTGTTCGAGCCGCCCGCGCGCCCTGAGCCCGCCAAGGCCGAGGCCCCGGCCGCAGCGGCGGCGGCGCCCGCGCCGGTGTACGCCACCGCGCCCGCCGTCGTGATCGTCGAACCCGCTGCGGCCGAACCGGAAGCGGTCGCGACCGCCGTCGTGCCCCCGCCGGGGCGCACGCTCATCACCGAGCCGATCGACGCCGAACTCATCGACGACGAGGACGACGAGCCCGCACCGCCGGCGCCCGTCGCCGAGTCCGCGCCCCTGCCGAACGACCCGCCGCCCGACCGCGTGCCGCCCGGGGCGTTCACGCTCCCGACCGACCAGGTCGGCGGCGACGCGCCCGGCACGCACGGGAGCGCCGCCGAGACGGCCGCACCCGCGCCGCCGGCGGACCCGCCAGGTTCGCAAGGGGCGCCGACGAAAGGGCCGATCGCCGAGGCCGTGACCAAGCTCAAGGCCCCGTCGCCGCCCCGGCAGCGGACCTCCGCCGAAGGCAGCAGCCTCGCCGACGACCTCGCCGAACTGCTCCTCTCCGAGCAGCGCCTCAACGCCACCGACGTCACGGACGTGGCCGCCACCCTCATCGTCGCGGACCTCCAGCGCTCGGTCGAGTTCTACACCGACGCACTGGGACTCCACATCGCCGACCGCACCGACGAGGCCGCGATCCTCGACGCCGGGTTCGGCAAGATCCTCCTCTGGGAGCGCCCGGACGCGCCGCCCGGCGAGACCGGCGTCATGCACCTGACCTTCGAGGTCGGCGACATCGACGCCACCTTCGCGGAGATGAACCAGGCCGGCGTCGAGTTCCTGCACCTGCCGCGCACCGCGCTGCTCGGCCAGAACTACGAGATGCGGGCCGCGGCCTTCCGCGACCCCGACGGCCACGGCCTGGCCATCACCGAGCACCGGGAGCGCGACTAGCCGAAGCCTTCCCGCCCGAGCGAACAGGAGCGAGCGCCATGCTCATCGTCGGCGAGATCCACACCGCGCTGCTGCCGCACTCGCGCCCCCTCACCCCCGAGGAGGCCCGCGCGGCGCTCTCGCTCGCGGTCGGCGAGGCGGTGGTCCAGTGGGCGCGCCCGGTCCCGCACACGGCCTCGCCCGTGCTCCTGCACGGCGTCGACTGCCGACTCCCCTTGGGGCCCAAGCCCGACAGCCACCACACCGACGAGGACGACCGCAACGGGTCCCTCCGGGCCGTCGGCTCCGTCTCCTCCCGCGCGGTCCTCACCGGCGGGCAGCTCCTCCAGGGATCCGCGTGGGCCGCGATATCCGACTCCGAGCATCCGCGGCGCCGGCCGTGGTCGCACTACCTCGCCAGGCCCGGCACCCTCGAGGCCATCGGCAGGTTCGAACCCCACCGCCTCGCCGAGGGCTACCTCATCGCCGAACGCCGCGCCGACCGCGCGAAACTCCTCGACACCGCCGCAGTCGCCCGCCACTCCATCCACGACGTCCTCGCCCGACCCATGTTCGACCAGCGCCCGCCCATCAAGACCGGCTCCACGCGGCTGCGCTGGGTCGCGATCACCGACCCCGGCAGGCCCGCCTCGGTCGCATTCCGCCTGGCGGGCAACGACAGGCGCCGCCTGCACATGGTCACCGGACCCGTCGACCCCGAGCAGGTGGCCGCCGCCGCCGAGGACCTCGCGGTCCACGACTGGCTGCTCACCGCCGTCGCCGCCCGCGTCGCGCTCGCGAAGATCGGCGAGGACTCGCGGCACACGCTGCGCACCCTCCGGCCCGTCGTCGACCACCTCCTGCACCTGTGGTCGGCCGGCGCCCGCACCGCAGCCGACCTCGAGTTCATGTGGGACGCACTGGAACGGCGACCCGGCCTGACCCGGCAGTGGACGACGATGACCGAGCGCGTGCGGTCCCAGATCGACTACGGCGCGGCCGATCTCGCCGCGCAGATCCTCGACCTGATGGAGCAGCGCCAGCGCCAGGCCGGCGGGCCCGGCGGCGTGTTCCACCGTTAGAGCGGGCCCTGGAAGATGTAGCTGAGGCGGTCCACGAGCTCGTCGGGGAGGACCAGGCCCTCCCGCTCGGCGGACTTGCGGATGATCTCGACCGCGCTCGCCTCGGGCCGCACGGACCCGCAGATGACCCGCACCGCGTGCTCGACCTCCAGGTAGTTCACCGAGAGGATCGAGACCGTGCGGTAGGCGGGGAACGGGAACGCCTCGGGCTCCAGCTGCAGGATCGGCGGCATGGCCTCCCACGTCTCGGGGAAGCGGGCGCGCGCCGGGCGGCCCGGGTCGTGGCCGTGCTCATCCGGGACGACCTCGGCCACCGATTCGGGCACGCCGATGCGCCGGCCCTGGTTGCGCAGCACGCCGAGTCGCAGCAGCTGCCAGACGGCGGCGAGCATCGGGCAGGACCAGCGCCGGCCCTGGTCGGTGTCGCTCCAGAGCTCGACGTCGAGGAACACCGAGTGGTCGCGTTTGGCGTTCTGGCTGGGCGGGCGCCACTGGTCTGGCGCGCCCATCGCGATGCCCTTGGGCCTGGGGCTGGGCACGCCGTTGCACAACCAGCCGGAGCGCGACACCGTGGGGCGGGAGCCGTTCGCGCCCGGCGGCGGCTCGAACACGATCCGGTCGGCCACGAGCCCGGCGAGCTGCAAGGGCCCCATGCGGGCGCACGCGGATTCGCGGGCGAGGTAGTCGATGCGCAGCCCGGCGTCGGCCGCGGCCTCGCTGATGACGCTGATGAGCTCCTCGGGGGCCGGCATGCCCTGCTGGCTGTAGTCGTCGACGAGGTAGCAGGTGCTCACGCGCGGGCGGCGCCCGCCGAGGCGCTTGGAGAGGGCCTCAGTGGTGCCGTGGACCCAGGCCGCGGCCGAGGCCATCTCGGCCTTGAGGGTGTCGGGCCGGGCGAGGTCGTCGGCGTAGAGGTGGCCGACCTCGATCGACAGGTGCGACATGCCGAAGCGTTCGGTCCGCTGCTTCGCGCTGGTCTCTTCGTACGTCATGGGCGTGGTCCACTCAATCGATGCCGCGGGCGATGGCCTCGAGGCCGGGCGCGAACAGCTCCTCGGCGGAGCGCACGGCCAGCTCGGAGAAGGCCTTGACGGTCTCCTGGTTGGCGATGTCGAGCGTGATGGTGTCGGCGTCGGTGATGATCTGCTCGCGCCACTGCAGGACCGGGTCGAGCGGGACCGACCCGAGGAGGTTCATGCGGCCCAGTTTGAGGCGGGCGGCCATCTGGTGGAGGTCGGCGTCGATCTTGCGCAGCCAGCGCACCTGGGTGGGTTTGAGGCCGGAGAGGTCGGCGCCGTCGGGGTCGACGACGGCCGTGCGCACGTAGCGGATGGAGGCGAGGAGCTTGCGCTGGTAGTCATCGCCGAGGCCCTTGCTGGTCTCGATGAGGCCGCGTTCGCCGTAGACGAGGGAGTGGGCGGCGATGACGTGCTGCTTGGTCCAGCGGTGGTAGACGATCCACCGCCAGGGGAGGTTGGCGAGTTCGGGGCGGGCGGTGGCGGCCATGACCATCTCGGTGGCGTGGGAGCGGCCCGCGGAGAGGTCGACGATGACGAGGTCGAATTCGCGCGAGAGCTCCTGGAGGAGCTTCACACAGCGGTCCACTGTGGTGTCGTCGCCGGGGAACTCGGAGCCGTCGGCGTCGCCGGGGCAGAGCACGAGTTCGCCCGCGCCGTCGGGCCTGGCCTGGAGTTCGGCCCGGTCGGTCGCCGACCACACGGAGTGGCGCTCGGGTTCGGAGGCGAGGTCCTGGAGGTACTCGTGGACGCCGTTGCCGGTGGTGCCGTGGTCGAGGTCGTCGATGGCGAAGATCGCGCCGGCCGTGGGCGATCCGAAGTCGAAGTCCACATAGCACACGTTGGCGCCCTGGAGGGCGCGCCGGTAGGCCAGGTTGGACGAGGACACGGAGCGTCCCGTGCCGCCCTTGTCCGAGGTCGCGAACAGCAGCATCGTCACACTCCGGTCGCGGCGTCGCGCCCGGCGGCGATGAGCCGGTCGAGGTCGATGAGCGCCTTGACGCCCAGGGCGAACGCGGTGCCGGGGCGCTCGTCGACGACCTCCTTGGCGTGGCGGATCGTCAGGCCGACCGAGCGGATCTCCTGCGCGAGCGCGGGTCCGGCGTGGCCGGAGCCGCGCAGCAGCTCCTGGTCGAAGACGTGCTCGGCCTCGACGAGGAGTTCGTGCGCCAGGTCCTCGAGGCTGCGGGAGCGGGCCGGTTCGGAGCTCGCGAACTGGGCGGCGAGCACCATGGCCTCGACTACGCGGATCGTGAAGTGCCAGGAGGGGTCCTCGAACCAGTGGCCGAGTTCGCCGTAGACCTGCTTGGGCTGGTCCCACAGGCGCGAGGCCGCGCCTTCGCGGATGCGCCTGCGCGCCAGGTGGTCCCACACGAGGTCGGCCACTTCGAGCAGTTCGGCGCGGGCCTCGATGGTCACGAGCAGGCCCGCGGCGTGGTAGAGGCGCTTGAGCAGCAGCGGCGCGAAGTCGACCATGTTCCAGACCATGGACGGGCCGTCGAGCTTCTCGATGCCGGCGAGTTCGGCCTTCACGCCGGGGAAGTGGGTCTCGACGGCGCGGTCCCCCGCGAGGGCGCGGCGGGTGATGCGGCCCCGGTTGGCGAGTTCGACGAGGACGTCGCCGAGGCGGATGAGGTCGTCGTCGCCGCCGCGGGAGGCGCCGAAGGTGTCGGTCGCGACCGCGCACACCAGGAGCGAGTAGTAGTCGTACTCCAGGCCGTCGGTGGTGCGCCAGGGGACGTCCTCGAGCGGCCACTTCGAGCCGCCGCCGAAGGACGCGACCATGGCCCAGTAGCGGCGGGTGACGTCCATGCGCAGCTGCAGGGACTGGGCGAGGCGCTGCTCCTCCTCGGAGAGGAGGTTGCGGCGCATCACCGTGGGCGAGAACAGGGCCTGGATCGCCTCGAGGGCCACCACGGTGAAGTACAGGTACGGGGCGTCCTCGGCGCGGCCGGGGCGCTGCGTCGACGTGTCCGAGAGGTCCGGGATGTCCGGGGCCTTCTCCACGACCGACCAGGACCAGCCGATCTCGAAGAGCTTCGTGGGGGCCTCGACGCCCGCCGTGCCGCCCGAGCCCACGGTGATGGTGCGCAGGGTGGCGATGATGTCGTCCGCGTTCTCCCGGAAGCGCCGCACGATCTTGCGGTCCGCCTGGCCGTCGACGTTGATGAGGGCGATGAGCTGGCGGCCGAAGTCGTCGTCGGCGTCGAACGTGGACACCGCGAACGAGCGCAGCAGGCCCGTGATCGCGCCGAGGAGGCGCCGGTGGATGGCCGTCTGCACCTGGTCGACCTCGCGGCCGAGGTCGGCGCGGCCCATGCGGTCGACCGTGGGCTGGAAGTCCTGCAGGAACGCCAGGGAGGTGAGGCACAGCGGGATCGCGAGCGCGAAGCCCTCCGTGACGTCGATGGCGCGCTGCTCGGGCTGGGCCTGCTGGGTGCGGTCCTTGCGGTGCATGTTGGAGCCGCCGGAGTAGACGGGCACGCCCTCGTCGTCGACGTGCCGCTCCATGTAGTCCCTGACCAGCCGCATGATGCGGATCGGGATCTCGACCGCGTCGCCGAGCCCCGAGAACGCCTCGAGGACGGCGTCGCTCGTGGCGTCGGGGTCGGCGTAGTTGAGCTCGGGCAGTTCCTGCGCGGGGTACAGCAGGCACAGCAGCTGCTGGGCGTCGCCCACCGCGTCGGACTGGTTGCGGCCGCCCCAGTGCCAGGCCTTCCGCTTGCCGCCCGCTTCAGGAGCGCGCCAGCTGTAGGCCACCTGGGCCCGCCAGATGTCGAGGAGCTGCTGCCGAGGCTGCATCTTCACAGGGGATCACCGCCGAGCGCTCACCGGGTCGAATCGGACAGGTCCACTATCGCACGCGCATGTGACACGAACGGACGCACAGAATGCTTTGAGTCGCTTACCCGACAGAACGGAGGCGTCCGCGACGGGGCCTGCGAGCGTCCTATGAGTAGGGTCGGCAAACCGGGCGTACCGGTACCCTTCAGGCGCAAGGAGTCGAGATGGTCGAACTGATCCTCGCGGGCGTGATCATCAGCGCCGTCTGCGCCGCGGCCGTCGTCACCGGCGTCCGCGACCGGCGGCGCACCGCCGTCCGGCCCGACGCCGACCGCGAGCCCGGCGGCGAACCGATCCCGAGCGGCTGGACCGCGCACGGCGGCGGGCAGGGCGGCGACCGCACGGACCCCGCCGCTGGCGCGGCGACAGTACGCTGAGTCTCCGAACCTCTACTCCGCAGGAGTCCCGATGGGCGCCATCGTCATCATCCTCGTCGTCATCCTCGGCACCGCCGCGGTCGTCGCCCTCCTCTCAGCGGTCTTCAGATCCGTGACGCGCGCGCACCGCGACCACGGCGGCTACGGCGGCGGCAGCTACAGCGGCGGCACACACCACTACGGGTGGACCGGCGGCTCCGACAGCGGCGGTGCCACCGGCGGCAACGACTGCGGCCCCAGCTACAGCGACAACTCGAGCGGCGGCGGCTTCTTCGGCGGCGACTCCGGCGGGGGCTTCAGCGGCGGGGGCGACTCCGGCGGAGGCGGTGGCGACGGAGGAGGCTCGAGCTGCTAAAGCCCCGCTCTGCGCTCGTAGACGCTGCAAGGGACCTCGTAGCCGGGGATCAAGGTCACGCGTTCCAACCGCATCCCCAGCTTCTCCGCCACGCGGATCGAAGCCGTGTTCTCGCTGTGGATGCACGAGACGACGCGGTCGAGGCCGAGCTCACCGAACGCGAACCCCATCGCCGCACGGGCGGCCTCGGGCGCATAGCCACGGCCCCAGCGGTCACTGCGCATCCGCCAGCCGAGCTCGGTGACCGGCAGGATCTCCGGCAGGAACGACGGGGTCGCCAGCGCCGCCCAACCCACCAGCGTGCCGGTGTCGCGTTCGACGGCGGCGAAGACGCCCCAACCGTGCGCGTCCCAGTGCGCCGCCGCTTTCGCGGTGCGGGCCTCGGTCTCCTCCAGGGAGAGCGGAACGCCGCGGCCGATGTACCGCATGACCTCTGGGTCGGCATTCATGACCTGCATCGCCGCGGCGTCGTCGGCCTGCATCGGCCGCAGCACGAGCCGCTCGGTCTTCAGTTCCAGGGTCATCGCTTCGGCGGCCTTCCCAGCGAGATCTTCACATACCAGCAGTAGGCCCATACGAGGGCGAACACGATCCCGGCCACGCCGAGCGCCCAGTGGATCGGCCAGCACGCGATCAGCGCGAGCTGCACCACCGCGCCCGCCTGCCAGACCCAGGGGCGCTTCGCCATGCCCGCCAGCACGATGCACACCACGGTGAGAATGAGGACCACGGTGATCGCGAGCGTCGGGTCGTCCAGGATCATCCGCATCGGCACGATCGCCAGCAGCAGCGCCAGCGCCTCGAAGCTCATCGCCATGGCGGCGAGGCTGCGCGCGGCCCGGGCCGGGTCGCGCAGGCCCGAGCGGCCCTCGTCGGGCTCGCTCCAGGGCTCCTCCGCCTGTTCGGGGGTCACCTGCTCGTCGTGCTCAGCCACGACGACCGACCAGGAGCTGGCGGGCGTCCGCAACGGTGAACACCGAACCGGTGACGAGGACGCCGCCGCCCGACTCGTAGATGTCGTCGGCCTCTTCGGCCAGCTCGATCCCGCGCGCGATCGCGTCCGCCATGTGCGGGAGCACCGTGACGCGCTCCTCGCCGAAGACCTCTTTGGCGATCTTCGCCAGCGTCGCCGCCGGCATCGCCCGGTCCGAAGAGGACTTCGTGATCACGATCTCGTCGAGCAGCGGCTCCAGGAGCTCGAGCATGTGGTCGGTCTCCTTGTCCCCCAGCATGCCCACGACGCCGACCAGCTTGCGGAAGTTGAACTCCTCCTCCACGGCCTGCACCATGGCCTCCATGCCCGCCGGGTTGTGCGCGGCGTCGAGGATCACCGTCGGCGCCGTCCGCACCACCTCCAGGCGGCCCGGCGAGGAGAACTCCGCGAACGCCTCGCCCACGACCTCCGCGTCGAGCGCCTTCGGCTCGCCCGCGCCGAGCAGGACCTCGACGGCCGCCAGCGCCAGCGCCGCATTGTGGGCCTGGTACTCGCCGTGGAGCGGCAGGAACAGGTCCTGGTAGCGGGCGGCCCGGGTCTCGATCGTGATGAGCTGCCCGCCCACGGCCACTTCGCGCGCGGTGACCTCGAAGCCGCGGCCCTCGGGCACGAGCTTCGCGCCCACGGCGTCGGCGCGGCGCAGCAGCGGCTCCATCGCGGAGCGCTCCTGCGTCGCGGTGACGAGCGTCGAGCCCTCGTGGACGATCCCGGCCTTCATCGTCGCGATCTCGGCGAGGGTCTCGCCGAGCCACTTGGTGTGGTCGATCCCGATGGGGGTGATGACCGCGACCTCGGCGTTCAGGACGTTCGTCGAGTCGGTCTCACCGCCCAGGCCCACCTCGATGACGCCGACGTCGATCGGGGTGTCGGCGAACGCGCCCATGGCGAGCGCCACGGTCATCTCGAAGTAGGTGAGCGCTTCGGAGGCCTCGCGGTCGACGAGCTCGGCGAGCGGCGCGATCTCGTAGTACTGGGCGGCGAGCTTGTCGGGGCTGATCGGCTCGCCGTCGATCGCGATGCGCTCGTTGACGCTGTTGAGGTGCGGCGACGTGAACATGCCGGTGCGCAGGCCGTGGCCGCGCAGGAGCCGCTCGATCATGCGCGAGGTCGAGGTCTTGCCGTTGGTGCCGGTGATGTGGATCGAACGGAAGGCCCGCTGCGGGTCGCCCATCATGTCGAGCAGCTGCTTGATGCGGTCGAGCGTGAAGTCCCAGCGGGAGAAACCGCGGGCTTCCAGGAGCGCCTCGACTTGCGCCAGTTCGGCGTTCAATGTAATTGTCCCCCACTCATGGCGACGCTTGCGAGCCATAAATTCGTGTTGTGAAGGCCGCGGGGGCCCCGGGGGGGGGCCCCGGGCCCCCGGGCGCCCGGCGGTTGCGGGGGGCCCGGGGTGGGGGGGAGGGGGCGCGGCCGCCCGCCCCCCCCCCCCCCCGGCCCCGGTTACGCCAGTCGTTCGAGCTGCGCCGTGATGCGCGCGATGTCGGCCTCGGCGGTCGCCTTGCGCGCCTTGATCTTGTCGACCACGGCATCGGGCGCCTTCGACAGGAACGCCTCGTTGCCGAGCTTGCCCAAGGTGCCCGCCAGCTCCTTCTCCGCGGCCTTCAGCGCCTTGTCGAGACGGGCCCGCTCGGCGGCGACGTCAATCGTCCCCGACGTGTCGAGCGCGACGGTGACCTGGTCGGACACCGCGAGTTCGGCGGTCGGCGCGAAGCCCTCGGACTCGGCGTCGAGCTTCACGAACGAGCGGATGAGCCACTCCTGGTCGGCCAGGCCGGCCGCGTCCAGGCCGGTGATGCGCGCGGCCACCCGCTGGCTGGGCTTCACGCCCTGGTCCGAGCGGAAGCGGCGCACCTCCACGACCACGTGCTGCATGGCCGCCACGAGCCGCTCAGCCTCCTCGTCCACACCGGACGGGACCGGCCACGCGGCCACGGTCAGCGAGTCGCCCTGCTCCTCGGTGCCGGTGAGTGTCAGCCACAGCTCCTCGGTGACGAACGGGATCACCGGGTGCAGCAGGCGCAGCAGCTGGTCGAAGACGTGCCCGAGCACCCGGCGCGTGTCGTCGGCGGCCCGGCCGCCCGCGCCCAGCACCGGCTTGGTGAGCTCGAGGTACACGTCGAACACGTCGTCCCACGCGAAGTGGTAGAGCGCGTCCATGGCCTTCGCGAACTCGTACTGCTCGAGGTGGCCGTCGACGCTCTCCACGGTCTTCGAGAGCCGCGACAGGACCCACCGGTCGATCAGCGACAGGTCCGCGGGGAGGTCGCCCTCCACCGTGGCGCCGCTCATGAGCGCGAACCGGGTGCCGTTCCACAGCTTGTTGCAGAAGTTCCGCGCGACCTCGGCGAGCTCGATCGACGCGATCGAGTCGGCGCCCGGGTTCGCGTCCCGCGCGAGCATGAACCGCAGCGCGTCCGCGCCGTACTGGTCCACCACCTCGAGCGGGTCGATGCCGTTCCCGGAGGACTTGGACATCTTCTTGCCGTCCTTGTCGCGGATGAGCCCGTGCAGGTACACCTCTTTGAAGGGCGCCTCGCCCATCGCGTAGGTGCCGAACATCATCATCCGCACCACCCAGAAGAAGATGATGTCCCAGCCGGTCACGAGCGCGGCCGTCGGATAGAACTTCGCCAGCGCGGGCGTCTCCTCCGGCCAGCCGAGCGTGGAGAACGGCCACAACCCCGAGGAGAACCACGTGTCGAGCACGTCGGAGTCCTGCACGTACCCCTCGGGCGCGGTCTCGCCCGGGCCCACGCACACCTCTTCCCCATTGGGGCCGTACCAGATCGGGATCCGGTGGCCCCACCACAGCTGACGCGAGATGCACCAGTCGAGCAGGTTGTCCACCCACGCGAAGTAGCGCTTCTCCATCTCCGGCGGGTGGATCTTCGTCTCACCGGTGCGCACCGCGTCACCGGCCATCTTCGCGAGGCGCTCCACCTTCACGAACCACTGGAGCGACAGGCGCGGCTCCACCGTGGTGTCGCAGCGCTCGCAGTGGCCGACCGCGTGCACGTACGGGCGCTTCTCGGCGATGATGCGGCCTTCGGCGCGCAGCGCCGAGGCGATCGCCGAGCGGGCCTCGAACCGGTCGAGCCCCTGGAACGGGCCGTGCGCGGTGATCACGCCGCGCTCGTCCATGATGAGGATCGAGTCCAGGTCGTGGCGCTGGCCGATCGCGAAGTCGTTCGGGTCGTGCGCCGGGGTCACCTTGACCGCGCCGGTCCCGAACTCGGGGTCGACGTGCGCGTCGGCCACGATCGGGATGCGCCGGCCCGTGAACGGGACCTCGACGGTGGTGCCGAGCAGGTGCCGGTAGCGCTCGTCGTCGGGGTGGACGGCCACGGCGGTGTCGCCGAGCATCGTCTCCAGGCGGGTCGTGGCGACCACGATCGAGTCCTCGCCGTCGCCGTAGCGCATGGACACGAGCTCGCCCGCGTCGTCCTGGTGCTCCACTTCGGCGTCGGAGAGCGCGGTCATGCAGCGCGGGCACCAGTTGATGATGCGCTCGGCGCGGTAGATCATGCCGTCGTCGTACATGCGCTTGAACATCGTCTGCACGGCGCTGGAGAGCCCGTCGTCGAGCGTGAACCGCTCGCGGTCCCAGTCGACGCCGTCGCCGATCTTCTTCATCTGCGAGGTGATGCGCTCGTGGTAGACGTCCTTCCACTCCCACACGCGCTCGATGAACCCCTCGCGGCCGAGGTCGTGGCGGGACAGGCCCTCCTTGTCGGCGAGCTGGCGCTCCACCACGTTCTGCGTCGAGATCCCGGCGTGGTCGGTGCCCGGCAGGAACAGGGCCTCCTTGCCGCGCATGCGCTCGCGGCGCACGAGGGTGTCGATGATGGTGTGGTCGAGCGCGTGCCCGAGGTGCAGCTGGCCGGTCACGTTCGGCGGCGGGATCACGATGGCGTAGGGCTCGCGGTCCGAGGCGTCGTCAGCCTTGAAGCGACCGTCGGCTACCCACTTCGCGTAGCGTCGCGCCTCTACCTCTACGGGCGCGTACGTCTTCGGGAGCTGGGTTTCCATGTCCGGTGTCTTCTTCGCTGCGTCTGTCACCAGTCAAGTGTAAGGAGCACGCATGCAGGGATGCGAAGCGGTTTACGCGGTGTCGCCCAGAACCCTTCCCACCGCCGTCGCCACGTCCGTCTCGCCGTTCGCGACCTGTTCGGCCAGCGCCTCGGGGACGGTGTAGCGGCGGCGGAGCTCGGCGTCGACGCGGGCGCGGATCTCGGCTTCGGCGCGGCGGCGGCGCTTGTCGGCGAGGTGGTCCCCGCCGGCGAGCCAGTCGCGGTGCTTGGTGATGGCCGCGACCAGGTCGTCGATGCCCTTGGCCTCGGAGGCGACGGTGGAGCAGATCGGCTGGCGCCACTCGCCGGGTTCGCGGCGGACGAGGCTCATGAGGGCCCGGAGGTCGCGCACGGTCCCGTCGGCGCCGGGCCGGTCGGCCTTGTTGACGACGTAGACGTCCGCGATCTCCACGACCCCGGCCTTGACGGCCTGGATGCCGTCGCCCATGCCGGGCGCGAGGAGGAGCAGTGTCGTGTCGGCGAGGGCCGCGATCTCGACCTCGGCCTGGCCGACGCCCACGGTCTCGACGATGACGACGTCGAAGCCGACGCCTTCGAGGAGCCGCACGGCCGCGCCGGTGGTGGCGGCGAGGCCGCCGAGGTGGCCGCGGGTGGCGACGGAGCGGATGTAGACCCCGTCGTCGAGGGCGTGGTCGGCCATGCGGACGCGGTCGCCGAGGATCGCCCCGCCGCTGAAGGGGCTGGAGGGGTCGACGGCGAGGACGCCGACGCGCAGGCCCGTCTCGCGCCAGGCGGTGATGAGCGCCGAGACGAGCGTGGACTTGCCGACGCCGGGCGAGCCGGTGACGCCGATGATGAGCGCGTCGCCGCCGGTGGCGAGGCGCGCGACGTCAGGGGCGTCGGCAGTGCTGTTCTCTACGGCGGTGATGAGACGGGCGGTGGCCCGGCGGTCTCCCGCGCGGGCCGCCGCCACCAGGTCGCTGACCTGCATCAGGCTCCCTTGAGGACGATCGCGTCGCCCTGGCCGCCGCCGCCGCACAGGCCTGCCGCACCGAGCCGGCCGGGGCCGAGCTGGCGGGCGAGGGTCTGGGCGAGGCGCGCCCCGGAGGCCCCGATCGGGTGGCCGAGCGCGATCGCGCCGCCCTCGGGGTTCACGCGTTCGAGGTCGACGCCGAGGGTCTCGGCCGAGGCCAGGACGACGGCGGCGAAGGCCTCGTTCATCTCGACCACGTCGAGGTCCGCGGCCGCGACGCCGGCCATCGCCAGGGCTTTGGCGATCGCATTGGCGGGCTGGTCGAGCAGCGAGTTGTCGGGCCCGGCCACGGTGGCGTACGCGAGGATCTCGGCGGTCCAGGTCCAGCCGTTCGCGACGGCGGTGGACTTCCTGGCCAGGACGAGCGCGGAGGCGCCGTCGGAGATCTGCGAGGCCGTGGCGGCGGTGATGGTGCCGTTCTCCATGAACGCCGGGCGCAGCTGGGCGAGGCCTTCCGCGGTGGAGTCGGGCCGGACGCCCTCGTCGGCGTCCACGAGCCCCTTGCGGGTCTCGACGGCGGTGATCTCCTCGGCGAGGTGCTCGGCGGCCTTGGCGGCGCGCTGGTGCGAGTAGGCGGCGAAGGCGTCCTGGTCCTCGCGGGTGATCGAGCGGCCCTTGAGGTGGCGCTCGGTGGACTCGCCCATGGAGATGCCGTCGTAGGCGTCGGTGAGGCCGTCGTGCGCGAGGTGGTCCAGGAGCACGGCCTCGCCGTACTTGAAGCCGCGGCGCGAGCCGGGCAGCAGGTGCGGGGCGCGGCTCATCGACTCCATGCCCCCGGCGACGATGACGTCGGCGGCGCCGCCGCGCAGGAGCTGGTCGGCCAGGCCGACGGCGGTGAGCCCCGAGAGGCAGACCTTGTTGACGGACAGGGACGGGATGCTCATGGGCAGCCCGGCCGCGACGGCGGCCTGGCGGGCGGGGTTCTGACCGCATCCGGCGGGCAGCACCTGCCCGAGGATGACCTGGTCGACGCGTTCGGGGGCGACCCCGGCGCGCTCGAGTGCGGCTCTGATCGCGGTCCCGGCCAGATCGGTGGCGGGGATGTCGCTGAGCGCGCCGTTGAAGCGCCCGATGGGTGTCCGGGCACTGGCGAGGATGACGGCGTTGTCGTCGTTCATGGAGACCTCCGTTGGTCGATACCCTCGATCGTATGACGTTCACAGAGGGAATCGGACTGCGGCGCATCGATCACGTCGGGATCGCGGTCCCGGACCTGGATGCGGCCCTGGAGTGGTATGCGGGCGCGCTCGGCGGGACCGAGGTGCACCGGGAGGTCAACGAGGCGCAGGGGGTGGTCGAGGCGATGGTCGCGTGGCCTGAGGGCGGCGCGCAGGTGCAGCTGCTCGCGCCGCTCGGTGACGCCTCGCCGATCGCGAAGTTCATCGGGTCGAAGGGGCCGGGACTGCAGCAGCTGGCGTTCACCGTCGCGGACGTCGAGGCGGCGGCGGCCGCACTGCGGGCGCGCGGGTGCCGGCTCCTTTATGAGGAGGCCCGCCAGGGCACCGCGGGCTCCAAGATCAACTTCGTGCACCCGCGGGACGCCGGGGGCGTCCTGGTCGAACTGGTCGAACCGGCATAGGGCCCTTGCAGGTCCGCTGTCGGAGGGCGACCGTAGTGCCACGCGCACTGTCGGATAGATGACGTCGTTCGGGTGACACCCGCCGGACACCGAAACTTCACTGCCGTCGACTTCCGTGTCGTTTCAAGGATTTCGACCGTTTTGCGGCTAGTGTTGCGGGTGGTTCGCCCTCCACAAACCCCTGACCTTGCTGTCGACATTCGCATTCGCGTCTGCAAGTATTGGTCCATGTCGCAGCAGCCCTCCAGCAGTACCTTTTTCGACAACGACCAATCGGTGCCGGAATTCCCCGTGCAGTTGCGGGGTTACGACCGGCACCAGGTGGATGAGTTCATCCAGAAGAACCTCGGCAAGCTGAAGCAGACCGAGTCGCAGCGGACCGAGGCCGAGCAGCGGATGACGGACGCCCAGCGTCGTCTGCGCCAGGCCGAGCAGCGCATCCAGGGTCTCGAGCAGCGCCTCGCCGAGCAGCAGAAGCAGCTCGAGGAGAACACCCGCCCGACGCTCTCCGGGCTCGGCACCCGGGTCGAGCAGATCCTGCGGCTGGCCGAGGAGCAGGCGAACGAGCACCGCGCCGAGGCCAAGCGCGAGACCGAGGGCATCCTCTCGGCCGCCCGCCTCGAGTCCCGCGAGATCACCGACGCCGCCCGCGGCGAGGCCGGCTCCCTGAAGCAGAACGCCGAGCGCGAGGCCAACACCCTCCGCACGCAGGTGGAGCGCGAGGTCGCGGAGCTGCGGACCAACGCCCGCCGCGAGTGCGAGACCCTCCGCGCCGACGCCGAGCGCGAGACCAAGCAGCTGCGCACCGCCACCGGACACGAAGTGGCCGAGCTCAAGGCCTCCGTCGAGCGCGAGGTCGCGACCCTCCGTGCCACGGCGGACCGCGAGATCACCCAGCTGCGCGCCAAGGCCGCCCGCGAGGCCGAGGAGAAGCGCGCCGAGGCCGCGAAGCTCTTCGCCGAGGCGAAGGAGAAGCGCGACAAGGACCTCCAGGCCCTCGACCTCGAACTGGCCGAGCGCAAGGAGAAGGCCGAGCGCGAGGAGTCCGACCGCCACACCCGCGCGGTCGCCGAGACCCAGAAGCTCGTGTCCGACGCCGAGAACCGCGCCCGCGACGCCGAAGAGCGCGCCAAGGCCGCGGAGACCCGCGGCGAGGAGAAGCGCTCCGAGGCCGACAACTACGCCAGCGAGACCACCGGCAAGGCCAAGAAGGACGCCCAGAAGCTCGTCGCCGACGCGAAGTCCGAGGCCGAGCGGCTGCTGGCGGACGCCAAGTCGGACGCCGAACGCGTCACGACGGACGCCGAGACCAAGGTGGCCGAGCTCACCGCGAAGCGGGACCAGGTGCAGGAGACCCTGCGCAACCTCAGCGGTCTGGTCAGCGGCGCCCTTGGTGGCGCCCTTGGGCAGCAGGGCGACGACAAGTAGAAAAACAGGACGACAAGTAAACCTGGCGAATCCGCGTTACCGTCGAAGTCTGCGACAGTGAAGAATGATCGCAGGCGTAGGTCGACGGTGGAGGAACCACAGCTTCGGCCGCGTCCCGTCACATCCGGTCCCTTGCCGGACGTGGCGGGACGCGGCTTACGTGAGGATGAGGGTATGGCGCGTGAAGACAGACTGGACGACTCGGAACTGCTGACCGGATTCAACGAGGGTGGACCCGTCGAGTACGAGTTCGAGACCGCCTTGCGCGGATACGACAAGGGACAGGTCAAGCGGTTCCTGCAGCAGATGCAGCTCCAGATGGACACCCTCGCCGGTGAACGGGCGGAAGCGGTCGCGCAGATCGACCGGCTGGTCATCCAGATCCAGCAGCTCCAGGCCCAGATCCAGGAGCTCAGGCGCCGCAGTGCCGCGGGCGACAAGGCCTCGTACCGGCACCTGGGCGTGCGGATCGAGCACATGCTCACCCTCGCGGAGGAGCAGGCCGAGGAGATCAAGGCCAACGCCCACGCGCAGACCCAGCATCTGCACCACCACGCGGACAATCGCCTCCGCGAGGCCGAGGCGCAGATCGAGCAGGCCCGCAAGGACTTCGAGACCACGCTGAAGGCGCGCCGGGCCGCCGCCGAGAAGGCCGAGGCCGACCGGCGCGCGATCATCGACGCCGAGATCAACAAGCGCGCCCGCGAAGCGCAGGCCATGGTGGACCAGGCCAAGGAGCGCGCCGCGGCACTGGTGGCCGAGGCCGAGCAGGACGCCGAGAACAAGCGCGCCGCGGCTGACGAGCAGACCCGGCAGCTGGTCGCTCACGTCGAGCGCCTCCGCGCCGAGGCCCAGCAGCTCAAGGACGACGCCGCCCTCGCGTCCGAGCAGGCCATCACCGAGGCCCGCGAGAAGGCCGACCGGATCTCCGCCGAAGCGGAGGCCGAGGCCGAGCGCAAGCGCGCCGAGCACGAGGCCGAGCTGCGGGACCTGCGCACCGAGGCCGTCGAGAACCTCGAGAAGTTCAAGCAGGAGACCGAGACGTTCGCGCAGGCCGTCCGCACCGAAGCCGAGAACGAGGCCATGCGCGTACGGGCCGAGGCCGCCGACAACGCGACCCTGAGCCGCACCGAGGCCGCCGACGAGGCCAAGCGGCTCCGCCTCGACGCCCAGCGTCGCCTGGAGGAGGCCGAGGCCGAAGCGCTGCGGCTCAACACCGAGACCGAGGAGAAGGTCGCCAAGCTCACCGCCGAGGCCGCAGAGGCCGCCCGCATGGAGCGCGAGGCCGCCGAGGCGAGCGCGCTGCGGCTGGCCGAGGAGACCGAGCGCGAGACCCAGCGCCTGCGCGAGGAGGCGGCCGACGCGTCCCGCAAGGAGCGCAAAGCCGCCGAGGTCGCGGCCCGCAAGCTCAACGAGGAGACCGCGGCCGAGACGGCCCGCCTGCGCGAGCAGGCCGCCGCCGAGGCCGAGCGGGTCACCGCCGAAGCCGCCGCGGAGGCCGCGAAGCTGCGCGAGAACGCCGACCGGGCGAGGATCGCGGCAGAGTCCGAAGTGGAGCGCGCCCGCACCCAGCTGGCCGAGATCGAGGCCGAGCGCGAGCGGCTGCTCGCCGAGGCCAGGGCTGAGGCCGAGCTCATCCTCGAAGCGGCCGGCCGGGAGGCCGAGCAGATCCGCTCCGAGCGCGACCACTACGTGACCGAGGCCGAGAAGAAGGCCGAGAACGCGAAGCGCCGCGCCGAGGAGCTCTCCAAGAGCGCCAAGCAGACCGCGCGGCGCGACTCCGAGGCGATCCTGGCCACGGCCCGCGCGCAGGCGAGGAAGCTCATCGAAGAGGCCCGCGCGGCCCGCTCCGAGGAGCCCCCGAAGGCGGCCGAGCCGGTCGTGCCGGAGGCGCCCGTCGCGGAGACCGCAGTGAACAAGCCGACCAACGGCCGCAAGCGGCCCCAGGGCGGCGGCAAGCAGACCAGCGAAGCGGCCGAGAGGGTCTCGTCCTCCTAAGCCGCTGAAGCGAACGAAAGGGCCCGGTGCGGACATCCGCACCGGGCCCTTTCGTTTACCGTCGGCTCCCGGCTCCCGGCTCCCGGCTCCCGGCTCCCGGCTCCCGGCTCCCGGCTCCCGGCTCCCGGCTCCCGGCTCCCGGCTCCCGGCTCCCGGCTCCCGGCTCCCGGCTCCCGGCTCCCGGCTCCCGGCAACGAGTATCGCTCACGTCTTGTTCGACAGCGGCATCTTGTCGGACCCGTATGGGAGGGTGTCCTTTTCACTGGTAGTGGTGAAGGTGGGACTGGGCGGGTACCCGGGGCCACCCGTACGCCCGCCGGCGGCCGAACGCGAAGGGGCCCGCGGCGCATACGCGCTGCGGGCCCCTCAGTGTCGCCTTGGAGCGGCTACGAGATGTCCTTGTCACTCGTGGTCGCGTCGAGCGTGCCGGCCTTGGTGGGCTCCTTGTCGGTGCCCTCCTTGGCCCTGCGCTTCGCGTCGCCCGAACCGCCCGCGGTGGTGCCGACGATCGGCGGCATCAGGCCGCCGCCGGTGGCGCGCTTCTTGTTCCAGACGTCGAACAGGACCGCCGCGAGGACGACCAGGCCCAGGATGATCTGGACCGTGTCGGTCGCGATGCCGAGGACCTGCATGCCCTGGCGCAGGACGCCCATCACGAGACCACCGATGACCGCACCGATGATGGTGCCGACGCCGCCGGTGACCGAGGCGCCGCCGATGAACGAGGCCGCGATGGCGTCGAGCTCGAACGCGTTGCCCGCGCCCGGCGTCGCCGCGTGCAGGCGGGCGGTCACGATGACGCCCGCGAGGCCCGCCAGCGCGCCCATGATCACGAAGACGAAGAACGTCGTCTGCTTGGTCTTGACGCCCGAGAGCATCGCGGCCTTCTCGTTCCCGCCGCCCGCGTAGACGTGGCGGCCGAACACGGTGCGGTTCGCGATGAACGTGAACAGCAGGACCAGGCCCAGCAGGATCCAGCCGATGATCGGCAGGCCCTTGTACGAGTAGAACGTGTACGCGGCGGCGAGCATGACGGCGGCGATCGCCGCGGTCTTGATCACCCAGGTCGTCGAGGAGGAGGCGGCGATGCCGGCCTTCACCTGGCGGCTGCGGCTGCGCACCGAGAAGTACACGAACAGAGCCGCGCCCACGACGCCCACCACGAGGGTCGGCACCCGGAGGTCGACGCCCATGAACTGGTAGCCGGAGGCGAGCTCGTTGAAGGTGCCGGTGGTGCCCTTGGTCTCCGCGTCCAGGGCCTTGAGGGTCAGGCCGCGGAAGATGAGCATGCCCGCGAGGGTCACGATGAACGCGGGGATGCGCACGTACGCGATCCAGAACGCCTGCCAGACGCCGATCGCGGCGCCGAGGGCCACGGCGAAGAGCACCGCGACGTACCAGGGCCAGCCCCAGTCGGAGAGCGCGATCGCCGACATGGCGCCGCAGAACGCCAGCACGGAGCCGACCGACAGGTCGATGTGGCCGTTGACGATGACCAGCATCATCCCGATCGCGAGGATCAGGATGTACGAGTTCTGCAGGATCACGTTCGTGATGTTCAGCGGCGTGATGAAGTTTTCGTTCTGCAGGGTCACGTTGAGGACCTGGAACAGGATCATGATCAGCACCAGGGCGATGATCATGCCGTAGGCGCGCAGGTTGATGTTGCGCACTGCCGAGAGGAAGCTCGGCCGGGTCTTGGTCGGGACGGTGGTCATTGGCGTTGCTCTTCTCCCCCGCTGGCGGTCTCAAGGGTCATGAGACGCATCAGCTCTTCCTGTGTGGCGTTGGCCCGGTCGACCTGACCGGTGATGTGGCCGGCGCTCATCGCATAGATGCGGTCGCACATGCCGAGCAGCTCTGGCAGTTCGGAGGAGATCATGAGAACTCCCTTGCCCTGGTCGACCAGCTTGTGGATCAGCTCGTAGATCTCGTACTTGGCGCCGACGTCGATGCCTCGCGTCGGCTCGTCGAGGATGAGCAGCTCGGGTTCGGTGAAGACCCACTTCCCGAGCACGACCTTCTGCTGGTTGCCGCCGGACAGGTTGCCGGCGAGCGAGTAGACCGACGGCGCTTTGACGCCGAACTCGACGCGCAGGCGTTCGGAGACCGCGTTGACCTTGTCCTGGTCGACGACGCCGCGCGTGGAGAGCCGGTCGAGCCCGGGGAGGGTGAAGTTCTCCCGCAGGTCGTAGTCGAGGTGCAGGCCGTAGTGCTTGCGGTCCTCGGTGGCGTAGGCCAGGCCGGCCTCGATGGCCTCGGGGACGTTGCGGGCGTGGAGCCGCTTGCCGTCCATCGTGGCCTCGCCGGTGATGTTCGAGCCCCAGCTGCGGCCGAAGACGCTCATCGCGAACTCGGTGCGGCCGGCGCCCATGAGCCCTGCCAGGCCGACGATCTCGCCGCGGGCGACGTTGAGCGACGCCTTGTTGACGATCACCCTGTCGCGCTGCTCCGGGTGGTACACCGTCCAGTCGTTGACCTCGAAGAAGACCTTGCCGATCTTCGGTTCGTGCGGCGGGTACAGGTGCTCGAGGTCGCGGCCGACCATGGACTTGATGAGCCGGTCCTCGGTGACGGCGCCGGCGTCGGTCTCCATGGTCTCGATCGACTGGCCGTCGCGCAGCACGGTGATCCGGTCGGCGACCGACAAGACCTCTCCCAGCTTGTGGGAGATGATGATGCTGGTGACGCCCTCCTCGCGGAGCTGGCGGAGCAGCTCCAGGAGGTTCTCGGAGTCGGAGTCGTTGAGCGCGGCGGTCGGCTCGTCCAGGATCAGGAGCTTGACGTCCTTGGACAGGGCCTTGGCGATCTCGACGAGCTGCTGCTTGCCCACGCCGATCTTCTCGACCAGCGTGGCCGGGTTGTCGTGGAGGCCGACCTTCTGCATGAGGCGGGCGGCCTCGGTGTTGGTGCGGTCCCAGGAGATGACGCCGCCGCGCTTGCGCTCGTTGCCGAGGAAGATGTTCTCGGCGATGGAGAGCTCCCCGACGAGGGCGAGCTCCTGGTGGATGATGACGACGCCGGCGGCTTCGGAGTCGCGGATGTTCTTGAACTGGGCGGGCTCGCCGTCGAACTCGATCTCGCCGTCGAAGTCCCCGTAGGCGTATACGCCCGACAGGATCTTCATCAGCGTCGACTTGCCGGCGCCGTTCTCGCCGACGAGTGCGTGGATCGTGGCCCGCTTGACCCCCAATGCGACCCCGGACAGTGCGAGCACGCCCGGGAACCGCTTGGTGATCCCCCGCATTCGGAGGATGTCTTCAGACATTGCTTCGTCCCATTTTGAAAGATTGGACTGCTCTGGGGAGAGGTTCAGGGACGCCCATGGCGGGCAGGGCGTCCCTGAGAGAAAGGTCTGGCGGTGACCGTTAGGCCAGCTCTTCGGCCTCGATGTAGCCGGAGTCGACGACGATCTCCTGGTAGTTGTTCACGTCCACGCTGACCGGCTCCAGCAGGTAGGCCGGGACGACCTTGTTGCCGTTGTCGTAGGTGTCGGTGTCGTTGACCTCGGGGTCCTTGCCGTCGAGGACCGCGACGACCATGTCGACCGTGGTGGCCGCGAGCTCGCGGGTGTCCTTGTAGACGGTCATCGACTGCAGGCCGTCGATGATGTACTTCACGGACTCGACCTCGGCGTCCTGGCCGGTGATGACGGGCATCGTGGTGTAGCCGTTGCCCTGGAGCGAGGCGATGATGCCGCGGCTGATGCCGTCGTAGGGCGAGAGCACCGCGTCGACCTGGGAGCCGTCGTTGTAGAAGTTGGACAGGATGTTGTCCATGCGCTCCTGCGCGACGGCGCCGTCCCAGTTCTCGGTGGCGATCTGCTCGAGCGTGGTCTGGCCGGACTTCACCACGAGCTGGCCGCCGGTGACGTAGGGCTCGAGGACCTCCCAGGCGCCGCCGAAGAAGTACTTGGTGTTGTTATCGGTCAACGCCCCAGCGAAGAGCTCGATGTTGAACGGGCCGGGCTGGTTGGCGAGGTCGAGGGCCTCGACGATGTAGGTGCCCTGCAGCGTGCCGACCTTGGTGTTGTCGAACGACGCGTAGTAGTCGACGTCCGGCGTGTCAAGGATGAGGCGGTCGTAAGCGATGACCGTGATGTCCTGGCCCTTGGCCTGGGCGAGGACGCCGCTGAGCGACTTGTTGTCGATCGCGGCGATGACGAGGACGTCCACGTTCTGGCCGACCATGGTCTCGATGGCGCTGACCTGGTCGGCGGCGACGTCGTTCGAGTACTGGAGGGTGACTTCGTAGCCCTCGTCCTCGAATGCGGCCTTCAGGTTGTCACCGTCAAGGATCCAGCGCTCGGAGGTCTTGGTCGGCATCGCGATGCCGACCTTCTTGCCGCCCGAGCCGTCGCCGCCGCCGTCTTCAGAGGCGCAGGCGGAAGCGACCATGGCGACTGCGGCCGCGCCGATGGTTCCGGTCATCAGGTGTCGTCGGTTGACGTTCATCTGCTTAGTACTCCTTCGTACCGGGCGGTGCCGGTGCACGACCGACGACGCCCTGGGGTCAAGACGGATTCGATAGTTCAACGTTTTTCCACAACCGTCAACAGCGGATGCGTCTCGTGTCCGAATCGTTGCTTTCCAGTTTCGACGAATTCCGACACTCGGCTCCCTCGCGGCACATCGAACCCGTGACGCCTCAATGAAAATGACTGTGGGTATCCTCTTGCTCACCCGATCGTCCCACATCCCTACGGCCGACTACCACTCGACCGATCGGATGGGTTAGCCTCACATTTAGTGCCAAATCACGACACCGAACAGCTGACCCCCCGGAGGAGGTGAGGATGTCGACCACCCAGACCATCGGACCCGCCGCCGTACACCGTTTACTGCACCGGGACGCGGTGTGCAGCGTCTTCAGCGGCACCGTCGCGACAGGCCCCACCGATCTGCTGTGCGTCACCGTCGCCCATGAGCGCGTCGACGGCTCCCGGCGCGAGGTGTTCCTCGAATGGGCCGCGAAACTCACCGGCCTCCCTGCCCACCCCCACCTGTCCCCCTGCACCGCCGTCGGGCTCACCGAGAACGGCCGCCCCTACCTCGCGGTCGGCACCGCCCGGCGCAGCCTCGCCGACCTCCTCGCCGAGCAGGGGCCCATGCCCGCCGGGCAGGTCCGCGCCCTCGGCGTGGCCCTGAGCGACGCCGTCGCCGTCTACCACCGCGCCGGGCTCATCCACGGTGCCATCCAGCCGTCCCACATCCTCGTCGGGACCGCCCGCCACCTCCAGCTCACCGCCTACGACGTCACCGCCCCCGTCCTGGCCGCCCCCCTCCCCCCCACCCCCTACACCGCCCCAGAGCACCTCGACGCCGCGGTCGCGGGAGAGGTGGCAGCCAGCCCCTCCGGAGACGTGTACGCCCTCGCCACGGCCCTCTACGCCGCCCTCGGCGGTCGGCTCCCGTGGGTGCGGCACGCCCGCGAGGACGCCGCCGACCCGCTGCTGCGCGCCGCCCCCGTGCCGCACATCCCCGGCGTGGACGCCGAACTCACCGACATGATCGGCGCGGCCCTCAGCCCCGACCCGCGCCGCCGCCCGACCGCCGACTCCTTCCGCGAGCAGCTCACCCGCCTTCAGCTCTCCGGGCCCAAGGCCCAGGGCCCCCGGCCCGACACCGTCGCCAACGGCCTCCTCCCCCGCCGCGGCCTGCGCCCCGTCACCGTCGCGGTCTCGACCGAACTCGCGCCCTACCGGCCCGGCCGGGAACGCGTCGGCCTGCGCCCGCGGCTGCGCTCCATCGCCACGGCCACCGCCGGCGTCGCCCTCACGGGAGCGCTCCTCGGCGGCGCCGCACTGGCCACCTACGCGGCCACCAACCCCGAGAGCACCGAGACGTTCTGCTCAGACCCGAGCCTCTTGGGCGGGCGCATCGACGAGCAGTTGGAGGACGGCCGGATCGTCGACAGCTGGTGCGCCGAGGAAGGCGACTACGTGGCCGCCACCGTGGACTACCCGGGCGGCTCCGGGGGCGACGGCGAAGGCGCGACCGAGCGCAGGGTGTGGCGCATCGAGGGCGAGAACCTCGTGGCCGTCACCGACTGCGCCGACGCGGCGCTGCCCACCGCCATCGCCGACTTCCTCGAGTGCGCCTGACCGCACGGCACCCCGGGAACCGCAGCCGGTGCGATACCGACCGGGTCGCGGTGTCCGGGCGTCGCCGCCGTCGCAGGCCTCAGGACCCGTCCGCCCATGGTTCGCGCCACCGCTTGCTTCGTCGTCATGCTGACTCCTCGTCCGAGCCGATCTGCGCCGCCTCTGCGGCTCCGGTCTGCCGTGCCGGTGCCGGTGTGCTGCGCCGGTCCTTCCGGCGTGACTCCATGATGAGAGGTCGAACCTGAAGCCACGCTGAAGCCGCCTGAAGGCGGCTTCAGGTACGAGCCTGCCGGTCAGGTCGTGCTCGGTGCGTTCGGATTGGGGCCGGTCGAGTTCGGCGCGGTCGTGTCGGCTCAGTCGCGTTCGGGCTTCGGAAGGAAGCCTCCGAAGCCGGCTTCAGGAAACCGGATGCAGACGCGGCCGAGCGGCGGGTCCTGCCCGAAGCTCAGTCGCGCTCCGGCTTCGGCAGGAATCCGCCGAAAGCGGCCACACTCTTGTTCGCGTAGGCGGAGGTGTCGCCGCGCTCCATGGGTCCCTCCCAAGTGGTCGGCAGCGGCGCGTGCTCGGGGAGGATGCGGCCCACGATGCGGTCCAGGGCCTCCTCGGCCTTGCCGACCCATAGGTGGCCGCCGCCGGCGATCTCCACGACCTCCGCCTGCGGCACGGCCGCGAAGCGCTGCTTCGCCTCCGGGTACTGGAGGTAGTCGTCCTGCTCGGGGATGAGCGCCAGCAGCGGGCGGCCGTCCTCGGCCCACCGCGCCAGATCGTCCTCTTTGGAGTACCGGAGCGGCGGCGAGAGCAGCACGGCCCCTTCGACCCCCGGCTCCAGGCCGTACTTGAGGGTGAGGTCGGTGCCGAAGGACCAGCCGACGAGCCACACCCGCGGCAGCTCGTGGAATTCCGCGTACTCGACCGCGGCGGCGACGTCGAAGCGCTCGCCCACGCCGTGGTCGAACGCGCCCTGGCTCGTGCCCTGCTGGGACTCGGTGCCGCGGGTGTTGAACCGCAGCACCGCCATGTTCGCCAGCGCGGGGAGCCGCCAGGCGGCCTTGCGGTAGATGTGCGAATCCATCATGCCGCCATGGGTGGGCAGCGGGTGGACGCAGATGATGGTCGCCTCGGGCGCGCGGTCGGCGGGCAGGGCGAGTTCGCCGACGAGTTCGAGCCCGTCGGCGGTTTGGAGCGTGAGCGCCTCGCGGTGGGCGGGGAGCATGCTCGCGGATCTGATGACAGCCACGCCGGAATTATCCCCGCTGGAAGGGGATCGGCACCACCGCGTGTGGCGCACCTGGCATGGGCGGCTCGAGCGGCGGGTGCCGGAGGCGCAGCGCGGGCAAGAGGTAGCCGTTGCCATCCCTAGCCCCCACCCGCCCGGGGACCGTACGGCCAGCTTCCCGCCCGGGTACGACAAGAACCGGGGCCCGCGGCGATCGTGTCACCCGAACGTGTCGCAAGCGTGCCGACCCGGACGTGCCGAAGGGCGGGGCCTGCGGCCCCGCCCTTCGTTGCGTTCAGTTCTGGTTCAGCGCCAGCGTCCGGGCCGGCGGCGGCTCCTGGCGTTCCAGCAGCCGGTGTGCCAGTGGCGGCGGTCGCCGCCGTCGCCGTCGTCGGCCCAGGCGACGACGTGGGGCGTGCCCGGCTGGATCTCGAGGTCGCAGCCGGGGCACCGGTAGGTCTTCTCGGCCCCGGCGCCGGGGATGCGGCGGACCCGGACGGGTCCGTCCGGGCCGTCGATCAGGCTCGGGTCCTGGGCGCCCGATGTCGGCCGCCGGGCTTCGCTCTGGCGGCGGTTCTTGCGCGGCATGGTGCGCCCTTATGCGTGCGCGGGGTCGTCTCGCCCGGCGTCGGTCGCCGAGGCGGCCTCCGCCTCGGCGGCTTCGCGCGCGACCCGCTCGTTCAGCCGGCGGACGTGCTTGTTCATCCCCCGGATGAGGAGGATCGTCACGACGACGAGGAACACGGTCACGAACAGCCCGAGCGGCCCGGCCATCGCCTGGTCGCGCTCCGGCCCGAACTCTTGCTGCGCCAGGATCTCGATCACGGGTCAACCGTATCCCGCGGGCCTCAGGACTCCTGCAGCGCCGGAAGCCGCCAGTCGACCGGCTCACCGCCCTGCTCGACGAGGAGGGCGTTGGCGCGGCTGAACGGCTTGGAGCCGAAGAAGCCGCGGCGGGCGCTCAGCGGCGACGGGTGGGCCGATTCGATGGCCGGGACCGAGCCGAGGAGGTCCTTGAGCTTGCGCGCGTCGTTGCCCCAGAGGATGGCGACGGAGGCGCCGCCGCGTTCGGCGAGGGCGCGGATGGCCTGCTCGGTGACCGATTCCCAGCCTTTGCCTCGGTGCGAGGCGGGCGTGCCGGGGGCGACGCTGAGCGAGCGGTTGAGCAGCAGGACGCCCTGCTCGGCCCAGGGGGTGAGGTCGCCGTTGGCGGGGAGGGGGAAGCCGAGGTCGTCGCGGTACTCGTTGAAGATGTTGACCAGGCTCTTGGGGATCGGGCGCACGTCGGGGGCGACGGCGAAGGAGAGGCCGATGGCGTGGCCCGGGGTGGGGTAGGGGTCCTGGCCGACGATGATGACCTTGACGTCGTCGAACGGCTGCTGGAAGGCGCGCAGGATGTGCTCGGCGGCGGGCAGGTAGCGGCGTCCGGCGGCGACTTCGGCGCGCAGGAACTCGCCCATCTTGGCGACGTCGTCGGCCACGGGGGCGAGGGCCTTGGCCCAGCCGGGCTCCATCAGTTCTTCAAGCGTTTTGTTCATGACTCAGATGCTAGGACCCTCCACCGACACGAAATACCCCGCGTCGCGCAGGGCCGCAACGATTTCAGTCGCGTGTTCGGAACCGCGGGTCTCGATCGAGAGGTCCACGGCGACTTCCCCGACGGACAGGCGCGGGTCGCTGCGCTGGTGGTAGACGTCGACGATGTTGCCGCCGTAGGCGCCCACGAGCTGCAGGATCGAGGCGAGCGCGCCGGGCCGGTCGGGGCAGCGCAGGTTGGCGCGCATGAACCGCCCGGAGGCGCCGAGACCGTGTTCGATGAGGCGCATGAGCAGGAGCGGGTCGATGTTGCCGCCGGAGATGACGGCGACGGTGGGGGCGTCGTAATCGACCGAGTAGTTGAGGAGCGCGGCGTAGGCGGTAGCGCCGGCGGGCTCGACGACGAGCTTGTTGCGTTCGAGGAGTGAGAGGAGCGCGCGGCTGATGTCCTCTTCGGTGACGGTGACTATCTCGTCCACAAGGGAGGCTACGTGGGCGAAGGGGACGTCGCCGGGGCGGCCGACTTTGATGCCGTCCGCAATGGTGTGCATCTTCTCGAGCCGCACGGGCCTGCCGACGGCGAGGGAGTGCGGGTACGCGGCGGCGCCTTCGGCCTGGACGCCGATGATGCGGATGCCGGGCTTGAGCTCCTTCGCGGCGGCCGCGATGCCGGCGATGAGCCCGCCGCCGCCGACCGAGGTGACGATGGTGCCGGTCTCGGGCAGCTGCTCGAGGATCTCGAGGGCGATGGTGCCCTGCCCGGCGACGATGTCGCGGTGGTCGAAGGGGTGGATGAGGGTGGCGCCCGTTTCGGCGGCGAACTTGTGGGCCGATTCGAGGGCGTCGTCGACGGTCAGGCCGCCGAGGATCACCTCGGCGCCGTAGCCCTTGGTGGCGGCCACTTTCGGGAGCGGGGCCGATTCGGGCATGAACACGGTGGAGCGGATACCCAGCGTGGAGGCGGCGAGGGCGACCCCTTGGGCGTGGTTGCCCGCGGAGGCCGCGACGACGCCGAGGGCGCGTTCGGCCGGGTCGAGGCGAGAGACCCGCATGTACGCGCCGCGGATCTTGAAGGATCCGGCGCGCTGCAGGTTCTCGCATTTGAGGTGGACCCCGTCGAGGACGGGGTCGCGGGAGGGTTCGAGGGGGGTGCGTCGCACGATCCCGGCGAGTTCGGCCGCCGCGGCGCGGACGTCGTTGAGTGTCACGAGTTGCGTCACGCCTCGATCGTAGTGCGCCGCCCCGGGAGACCCCGGGAACCCGCCTGAGAGCGGTTCCCGGCGAAGCCCCCCACAAGCGAGAAAGCGGTTACTGTATACCGATATGCGGACCTTGGACCCGCATGGGCGATGCATCGACCAATTGAAACCGCAGGTCGCACCTAGTGTGAACCGGTGTTCACCTCCTGCGATCGCGGGTGACCGCCGTTACCCATCGGATAAGGAAGGCTTAAGCTACTAAGCGTCAATCTTTAACCGGGAAGAAGCCTCCGAGTCACGCTTCGCCGAGCGCCCGCCCGACCGAGCGACTCACCAGGCAGATTCTCGGCTCGAAGACTTCACCGAGGCACGCGGATCACCGGCACGCGGGCTTCGCCGAGATTGGCGACAAGTCCATCCCCTTTAGAACCCCTGGAGTCAACGGTGACTGCTGTCACGCTGAAGAACGTCTCGAAGGTGTTCCCCGGCGATACCCTGGCCGTGGACTCCCTGAGCATGGAAGTCAACCACGGCGAATTCCTCGTGCTGCTCGGCCCGTCCGGTTGCGGGAAGTCCACTGTGCTCCGCATGGTCGCCGGCCTCGAGACGCCCTCGGACGGCGAGATCCTCCTCGACGGCGAGTACGCCAACGAGCTGCCGCCGCGGGACCGCAACGCGGCCATGATCTTCCAGACGTTCGCGCTCTACCCGCACATGTCGGTCGCCGACAACATCGGCTTCCCCCTCAAGCTCGGCAAGCAGAACAACGCCCAGTCCGTGCCCGACGCCGTGGGCGACATGGCCAGCGCCCTCGGCATCTCGGACCTCAAGGACCGCAAGCCGAACCAGCTGTCCGGCGGCCAGCAGCAGCGCGTCGCCATGGGCCGCGCGCTCGTGCGCCGCCCCAAGCTCTTCCTCATGGACGAGCCGCTCTCGAACCTCGACGTGGGCCTGCGCGCCGAGCTGCGCACCGAGATCTCCTCGCTGGTGCGCCGCCATGACGCGACGACGCTCTACGTCACGCACGACCAGACCGAGGCGCTCACGATGGCCGACCGGGTCGCGGTGATGCGCAAGGGGGTCCTGCAGGACGTGGGCACCCCGGACGAGGTGTACGAGCGCCCGGCGACGATGTACGTTGCCGCGTTCCTGGGCACGCCGCGCATGAACCTCCTCGAGGCGCGCGTCAATGTGTACCTCGACCGTTATGTGGCCCTTGACTTCGGCGAGCAGGAGCTGCGGCTGCCGTGGCACGACCTGCGCGGGCGGGCCGTGGCCCGCTACCACGGGGAGAACATCGTGGTCGGGATGCGGGCCGAGGCGCTGGCGCCGGTCGCCGACGGCCACCCGGGCCAGTCGATCGCGGGCCGCGTGCGCTTCTACGAGCACCACGGCCACGAGACGCTCGTGTTCCTCGACATCGGCGCGACCGCGGTGGTGCCCGACGGCATCGGCGACAAGCCGGACCTGGCGCGGGACGGCTCGAAGCCGCGCCGGCGCCTCAGCGGCCTGTTCTCCGGGTTCGGGCAGGCCCCGGTGGAGCGGCGCGAGACCGACACGGGTCCGATCCGCAAGCCCGCGGACCTGGTGTTCCGGCTCCCTCCGCACATCCCGGTCTCGGCCGGGCAGCCGATCACGGTGGCGGTGCACATGGACGCGCTGCACTACTTCGACAAGTACGGCAAGCGGATCGACGTCGGCTGGTCGGCGCGGGCTTAGGCGCGCAACACTTCCGGACAAGACGACGCCGCGGGTCCCCGTTCGGGGGCCCGCGGCGTTCGTGTCAGTGCGCTCGGCGCGCTTTAGCCGAGGAACTTCTCGGCGTCGATGATCTTCACCGAGATCTCAGTGTCCCTGGGGGTCTTGTAGGAGACGGTGTCGCCGACCTTGTGGCCGAGGATGGCCGCACCCAATGCGGAGTCGGGGCTGTACACCGTGAGGTCGGTGGTGGCCGCGATCTCGCGGGAGCCCAGGAGGAACTTCTCGGTGTCGTCGGGGTCGCCGTCGAAGGCGATGGTCACGACGGTGCCGATCTGGATCTCGTCGCTGTCCTTCGCCTCGCCCACCTTCGCGTTGCGCAGCAGGTCCTGGAGCTGGCGGATGCGGCCCTCCTGCTTGCCCTGCTCGTCGCGGGCCGCGTGGTAGCCGCCGTTCTCCTTGAGGTCGCCTTCTTCGCGGCGGGCGTTGATCTCGGCGGCCATGGCGGGACGGTTCGCGATGAGCTCGTCCAGTTCGCCCTGAAGGCGGTCGAAGGCCTCTTGTGTGAGCCAAGTGCCCTGGTTAGCGTCGGTAGCCATGTGATCCATATCCTCCGAATAGTGCGATCCGTACTGCGAGGTCCTGCCTCTGCCTGAACGTCCTCGCCACCCGGGGTGAACCCCGGATAGCGAAAGGCCCGCCGACCGAAACGCGGTGCGACGGGCCGAAAGTCAATAGTCAGTCCGTCTGCCAACACCTCAGGACCTCGCCTGTGTTGGGCACGCCCTCCACTGCGAGGGGGTACGACATCACCACATGGGTGGCATCGTCCGCCGGGATGTCGACCTCGGCGTAGCCGATCTCGGCGCCCGCGAGGTCGCGGGACCTGACGGCGCACGTGGCGCCCTCGCCGGCCGGCTTGTAAACCTCGAACTCGACGGTGACCTGTCCGGGGACGGAGTCGTCGAAGCCGCGCAGGCGCTCGGAGACCTCGTTCTGGCCGTAGACCTCCGAGAGGCGCCAGGCGGCGAAGAGGCCGGCCAGGACGACGCCCACGGTGAGGGCCGCGGTCACCGCGGGGCGGCGGCGCTTGGATTCGCGGCGGCGACCGTAGCGACCCTCGGGAAAGGTCACGTGAGCCGTTTCCGGCACGCGCCCATCCGTGGTCTGCATCTCAGTCATTGCGTCGCTTTCCTTCGCGATCAGCGGTTTCACCGCCGGAGCCGCGGTTCCTGGCAGAACCGGGAAGTAATGATTATCGAGTATCGTTGCACAGAATGCCAGAGCCGACAACCACCGCAGTGCGCGAGTCGGTTCCGTGCGCCGAGCCTTACCACTAGAAGCACCCGCCAGTGAGGTTGACCGACGTGACGAACCAGAGCAAGCTGCGCCTCATGTGCGTGCACGCCCACCCCGACGACGAGTCGAGCAAGGGCGCCGGCATGATGGCCCGCTACGTGCGCGAGGGCATCGAAGTCCTCGTCGTGACGTGCACGGGCGGTGAACGCGGCGATGTGCTCAACCCGAAGATGGACCGCCCCGAAGTGCAGGAGAACCTGCCGCGCATCCGCAACGAGGAGATGGCCCGCGCCCGCGAGATCCTCGGCGTCGAGCAGCACTGGCTGGGCTTCATCGACTCCGGGCTCCCGGAGGGCTGGCTTCCCAACTCCGGCACCGAGCTGCCCGAGGACGCCTTCTACCTGGTGCCCACCGAGGAGGCCGCCGCGCCGCTCGTGGAGATCATGCGCTCGTTCAAGCCGCACGTGGTCACCACTTACGACGAAGAGGGCGGCTACCCGCACCCCGACCATGTGAAGACCCACGAGGTCTCCGTCGCGGCTTTCGCCGCCGCGGGCGACCCCGAGCGGTACCCGGGCCTGGGCGAGCCGTGGCAGCCGCTCAAGCTCTACTACAACCACTCGTTCGGCAAGGCGCGCATCGAGGCCCTGCACTACGCGATGCTCGACGCCGGTCTCGAGTCGCCGTACAAGGACTGGATGGACGCGGGCGACTGGACGCGCGACAAGAGCGAGCGGGTCACCACGCGGGTCGAGTGCGCCGAGTACTTCGACATCCGCGACGAGGCCCTGAAGGCCCACGCGACCCAGGTCGACCCGGACGGGTTCTGGTTCGCGGTGCCGCGCGAGCTCCAGCAGAAGGCGTGGCCCACCGAGGACTACGAACTCGTCGAGTCGCGCATCGAGTCGCGGCTGCCGGAGGACGACCTCTTCTCCGGACTCCGTTAGCACCGGTTCTGCACCACTGCTTCACAACGGCCCCAGGGAACTCCCCGGGGCCGTTTTCTCCACTTTCGACTACTGCGCCACCTTCCGTTACGACCTGGACCCCGGATCGTCGGGTCCTGTGCACCCTCAGTGAGGAAACAACTGTCGGGCTCCCGACACCACGGTGTAATTCCTCGGAAAGTGCGAGAACCTTGCTGCAAGCGCGCCCCCGCGGGATACCGTGCCGGGAGACCGGGGCGAACCCGAGTCTGGGACGTATTCGCGGAGGCGGGCGCAGAACGGAGGTGGCCCCATGGTCAGTCGCGAAACAACACCGGCGCGCACCAAGTCGTTCGTCGGCAGTCTCCTCGTCGCCACACCCACGCTGCAGGACCCCAACTTCGACCGCACGGTCGTCATCGGCGTCGGGCACGAGTCCGACGGGGTGCTGGGAGTGGTGCTCAACCGGGCCACCGAGCGGAAGGTCGTCCACTACCTCGACCAGTGGGCGGACCTGGCCGGGCACCCCGCCGTCCTCTTCGAAGGCGGTCCGGTGCAGCCGGACGCGGCGATCGGGCTGGGCTGGCGGAAGGCCGACGCGCCCTTCAACGACGCGTTCCGGCCCGTGCTCGGACGGCTGGGCACGCTCGACCTGGCGCGGGACCCCGACGAGGTCGCACCGCTCCTGGAAGGCATGCGGGTCTTCACCGGCTACGCCGGCTGGGCGCCGGGGCAGCTCGAGGACGAGATCGACGCTGGCGCCTGGATGGTCTTCGACGCCCTGCCCGCAGACCCGTTCTCCACCAACCCCGAAGAGCTGTGGGCCATGGTGTGGAAGCGCCAGGGCGGCATGCTCTCCGCGGTGGCGCAGTTCCCCGCCGACCCCGTCATGAACTGACCCCCGACCGAGAAGCGCGGTTCGCAGGGTTCACTGAGATCGCCGAAGAACAAGCACCAGGCCGCACTCACGGCGAACGCTTGCGGAGCCGTGAACCAAGCTCCGGGCCGCACTCACGGCGAACGCTTGCGGAGCGGTGAATCAAGCCCCGGGCCGCCAGGCCATGAGGATCACGACCACGCTGTAGAAGACGATGTTCAGCCCCGAGAGCGCCAGCAGCCGCCCCCGATGCTGTTCCAGCAGTTCCCCGTCCATGGTGCCGTGCGCGTCCTGGAGGTCCTTGCCGATGCGCGCGAGCACGCCCGGGATCACGGCCGAGCCGTTGACCACCGCCACCGCGTAGAGCGTCGAGGCGATGATGACCCACGGGTCGGCGAACGAGTACCGCTCGCTCGTCGTCATCGTCAGGACGCCCAGCAGTGCGGCCACCAGTGTGAGCGCATTGAAGGCCATGCAGCGCCGCCCCGCGCGGTGCACCCGGTCGCCGTCCCGCTCCCGCAACGCCCGCTCCCCCAGCCACGGCGTCAGCATGGCCGGGCCGACGAACGCGACGGCCAGCAGCACGTGCAGAACCGACAACAGAGTGTGCATATTGTGATCTTACGGACAAATCACCCAACAAGACCGCCGGACCCGAGGGCGTTCGAAGCCGGGCGCGAAAAAGGGCCGGGCCCGGACGCCTTCGCGTCCGGGCCCGGCCCGTATGGCCGTGGAGCTGCAGGGAATCGAACCCTGGTCCTCCGCTGCATCTGTGAGACTTCTCCGGGTGCAGTCCGCTGTGCCTTTTATCGAGCCCCACCGATCACGCGGACGAGACGGTGTGGCGGGCTCTAATCGCCGATAATCTCGGCCTTCCGTCCCAGCGATCAAGACGTCGGCCCAGCATCCTTAAATGATGCCGCGAACCCAGAGCGGATGCGCCCCTGGAGCGGCAACTTCACAGTCGCTTAAGCAGCGAGAGCGAAGTCAGTGCGTTTTGCGTTGGCACTTATTGGTTTCCAACGTTGGTTTACGAGACAGCGTTGGCTTCCTCGACCCGCTTCCCTCACCTCAACATACGGAGTCGAAACCGATCAGCCCCGAGACTTGGTGAGTGAGTACTTCACCCTGTTCAGTTGTAGATCTTTCAGACGTGCTGTGGAATTCTAACCCAGTCCAACGGCGGACGTCGAACCGATATTCCCCGGCTCACTTCCCGCCGCGCTTGGCGGCGCGGCCCATGGCCTTCTCGATCTCCCGGTCCGACTCGCGCTTGGCGATGGCCTGGCGCTTGTCGTAGTTCTTCCGGCCCCGGGCGAGCCCGAGCTCCATTTTGGCGTAGCCGTTCAGGAAGTACACCGAGAGCGGCACGAGCGTCAGGCCCGGCTCGTCGAGCTTGTGCGCCAGCTTGGCGATCTCGCCGCGGTGCAGCAGGAGCTTGCGGATGCGCCGGGGCGGGTGGTTCGTCCACGTCCCGAAGTCGTACTCCGGGATGTGGAGGTTGTGGACGCGCGCCTCGCCGTTGTAGATCTCGGCGTACGCGTCGACGATGTTCCCCTTGCCCTGGCGCAGGGCCTTGACCTCGGTCCCCGAGAGGACCATGCCGGCCTCGTAGGTGTCCAGGATCTCGTAGTCGTGCCGGGCCTTGCGGTTGGTCGTCACGACCGAGCGCTCGGGACCCGAGTGCTTGACCTTCTCCTGCGTTTGCTTCTTGGACACGCAGCAAGCTTAACGATCGAACAGGTGTCTGTCGAAAGCTATTCGCTACCGGCATAGACAGCTGGGCAGGTAGCCCACCGGGTTGACGCGGTCGCCGTGCACGCGGACCTCGAAGTGCAGGTGCGGGCCGGTGCTGTCGCCGGTGCTGCCGACGGCGCCGATCCGCTCGTCGCGGTCGACGTACTCGCCGTCGTTCACCCAGATCTCGGACTGGTGCGCGTAGCAGGTCGACACGCCGCCGCCGTGGCTGATGCAGGTCAGCTGGCCGTAGCCGGAACTCCAGCCCGCGTAGACGACCTTCCCGGAGTCCGCGGCGTGGATGGTCGCGCCCGTGCCGGCGGCGAAGTCGGTGCCGCCGTGCAGGCGGGTGGTGCCGTAGATCGGGTGGCGCCGCCAGCCGTAATCGGAGGACTTCCAGCCGTCGACCGGCACGACGAAGCCGCCGCCGCCGCCGCCACCGGAGGATCCGCCGCCGGAGTTCCCGCGGTCGTCGTCGTCGTCCTCGTCGGCCTGGCGCAGCTGGTCGGCCAGCCGCTCGGACTCGGCCTCGAGCTCGTCGTACTCGGACTGGGCGTCGTCCCTGGCGTCCTCGGCGACCGTGAGGGCCGCCTCGTGCGCCCCGACGAGCGCCTCCACGGCGAGCCGGGCGGACTCGGCCTCGTTGAAGCGGGTCTCGGCGGCGGCGAGCGCATCGGCCGCGACCGCCTCGGCGGCCTCCGCCTCGGTCTCGGCGAGGGACGCGGCGTTCTCGGCGTTGGCGGCCTCGCGACGGGCGAGGGTGACCTCCTCGACCGCGCGGTTCTTGCCGTCCATCATGAACTCGAGGTAGGTGAGGCCGTCGACGGCGGCCTGGGGCTCGCCGGAGGCGAGCACGGCGTCCAAGGCGAGCAGTTCGGAACCGCGGGCCGTGGCGGCGAACAGGGAGGCGCGGGCCTCGCGGGCGGCCTCGACGGCCTCGCGGGCGGCCTCGTACTCGGCCTCGGCGGCCTCGAGCGCCTCGCGCGCGGCGTCGGCCTCGCGCTGCGCTTGGGCCGCTTCGGCTTCGGCGGCGGCGACGCGGCCGTGCGCGACGGCGACGGCGTGCTCGGCGACGGGCAGCTCGGCCTCGGTCTCGGCGAGCACCTGGCCGGCCTGGCGGACCTCGTCCGAGGCGTCCTCGAGCTGCGCGGCCATCTCGGCCTTCTCGCGCTCGACCCGGTCCAGCTCGGACTGCGAGACCCCGAACGCGGGACTGCTCGCGGACCCTGCCAGGAGCAGGGCCGCGAGCAGCCAGCCGATTCGCCTCATAGGGCCCGAATTTAGTCCATCTGCGACGGACATTCAGGGTATTCGGAACACTACCCTCTGTATTGGATCAGACCTTGATGTTGAAGCGCAAGGTGATCCACGCCGTGATCGCGCTGATCACCGCCGAGACGCCGACCAGGATCGGCAGCAGGACGAGGATCGCCTGCATCTTGATCTGCGGCATCAGCTTGAACAGGTCCTCGAACTGGCCGTCGATCACCAGGAACTTCGCGGCGACGAGCGTGCCGAAGGCGAAGACCGAGCCGATCACCGCGGCGAAGACCGCCTCGAGGACGAACGGCGCCTGGACGAACCAGTTCGGCGCGCCCACGAGCTTCATGATCGCGACCTCGCGGCGACGCGAGTACGCGGCCACCTGGATCGTGTTGGCCACCAGCATGAGCGCGGCCACACCCTGCACGAGCGCGATGACCAGGGTGAGGCGCTGGGCCCCGCCGAGGATGTCGAACACCTGCTGGAGGATCTCGCGCTGGTTGGTGACCTGGTAGACGCCCTCGCGCTCCTCGAACTGCTTGATGAGCTCGGGGGCGTCGGCGATGTCCTTCATCTTGACGCGGAACGCCGAGGGCAGGACGTCGGCGTCGACCGACTTCACGAGGTCCGGGGAGTCCTCGAAGGTCTCCTGGAAGCGCTCGAGCGCCTTCTCCTTGGACTCGTACACGACCTCGGCGACGAGGTCGTTGTCCTTGAGCTCGGCGTTGATCTGGTCGGTCATCGCCTGGTCGATGTCGCGCTCGAGGTAGACGACCACTTCGAGGTTCGTCTGGTAGTACTCCTCGATCACGTCGACCTGGTTGTACAGCAGCAGGCCCGCGCCGAGCATCGACAACGAGACGGCCATGGTGATGATCATGGCGACGGTCATGGAGATGTTGCGCCACAGTCCGAGGAAGACCTCGGACATCACGTACTTCGCGCGCATGTGCTCTGAATCTGCCTTCCGCTTAGCCGTAGACGCCGCGAGCCTGGTCGCGGACGATCTGGCCGTTCTCGATCTCGATGACGCGACGGCGCATCTGGTTCACGATGTTGGAGTCGTGGGTGACCATCAGGATGGTGGTGCCGGTGCGGCTGATCCGGTCGAGGAGCCGCATGATCTCGATCGAGGTGTCCGGGTCGAGGTTACCGGTGGGCTCGTCGGCCAGCAGCAGGAGCGGCCGGTTGACGAAGGCGCGGGCGACCGCGACGCGCTGCTGCTCGCCGCCGGAGAGCTCGTGCGGGTAGCGGTGCTCCTTGCCGCCGAGGCCCACCAGTTCGAGGACCTCGGGGACGACCCGGCGGGCGACCGAACGCGGCTTGCCGATGACCTCCAGCGCGAACGCCACGTTCTCGGCGGCCGTGCGGTTCGGCAGCAGCCGGAAGTCCTGGAACACGCAGCCGATGCTGCGCCGGTAGGCGGGGACCTTCCACCGGCGGAGCTTCGTCACGTCGGTGTCCCCGACGGAGATCTTGCCCTTGTCCGGAACTTCTTCGCGCAGCAGGAGCTTGATCATCGTGGACTTACCCGCACCGGTCGGACCGATGAAGAAGACGAACTCTCCCTTGTCGATGAAGACGTTCACGTCCTCGACCGAAGGGCGGTTCGACCGGGGGTAGTGCTTGGTTACACCCTCAAGCTGAATCACGAGGCGGAGTCTAACCGCCGAACCGCAGGGCCGGTCGGGCGGCTCCAGTACAAGCGTGGCATATTCCGCAGTTTCAGCCCCATATGTCACGGCCGTGCAAGGGTTACGACGCGATTTCATCCGAACGGTGGAAGCCCGCATGGTCAGGCGGCCCATGGAGGCCCGCCGGAGCGTCACCGGGCGGCCACGAAGGGCCGCGGACCGATCGTAGATCCTATTTCCTATAGGATCTACGATCGCGTGCGGCGCTACTCGGCGGCGGTCTTCTCGCCGCTCTTGCGCCAGCGGATGCCGGCCTCCAGGAAGCCGTCGATGGCGCCGTCGTAGACGCCCTTGACGTCGGCCGTCTCGAAGCCGGTGCGCAGGTCCTTGACCATCTGGTACGGGTGCTCCACGTAGGAGCGCATCTGGTCGCCCCACGAGGCCGTGGCCGAGCCGCGCAGCTCGTCGACCTTCGCCCGCTCCTCGTCGCGCTTGCGCTGGAGGAGCTTGGCCTTGAGGACGCCCATGGCGGTGGCCTTGTTCTGCAGCTGCGAGCGCTCGTTCTGGCAGGAGACGACGATGCCCGTCGGCAGGTGGGTCAGGCGCACCGCCGAGTCGGTGGTGTTGACGCCCTGGCCGCCGGGGCCCGAGGAGCGGTAGACGTCCACGCGGATCTCGTCCTCGGGGATGTCCTCGATCTCGTCGGTCTGCTCCAGGGCCGGCACGACCTCGACGGCCGCGAAGCCGGTCTGGCGGCGCCCCTGGTTGTCGTACTTGCTGATGCGCACCACGCGGTGCGTGCCCTGCTCGACCGAGAGGTGCCCATACGAGTACGGGCCCTTGACGGCGAACGTGGCGGAGCGGATGCCTGCCTCTTCGGCGTAGGAGATGTCGTAGACCTCCGTGCCGAAGTGGTGGGCCTCGGACCACCGCAGGTACATGCGCATGAGCTGCTCGGCGAAGTCGCAGGCGTCGGCGCCGCCCGCGCCGGAGCGCACGGTCACGACGGAGTCGCGCTCGTCGTACTCGCCGGAGAGGAGGGTGCGCACCTCGAGTTCGTCGACGGCCTTGCGGATCGAGTCGAGCTCGGTGGCCGCCTCGGCGGCGGCGCCCGGGTCGGACTCGTCGTCGGCCAGCTCGAACATGATGGCGACGTCGTCCATGCGCTCGTGCAGGCTCGCGAGCTTCTTGAGCTCGGCCTGCACGTAGGAGAGGCGTGAAGTGATCTTCTGGGCCTGCGTGGTGTCGTCCCACAACCCGGGGTCGGCGGCCGCGGCCTCGAGTTCGGCCAGCTCGCGCCGGAGCGCGGGGAGGTCGAGGACGGCCTCGACGCTGCTGAGCGTCGCCTTCAGTTCACGGAGATCGGCGGAAACATCGACACTGGTCACAACAGATCAGACTACGCCTGTATTCGGGCTCATACGAAACGGGACGCGAGCCCCCGGTGGGGCCGCGTCCCGTTCGTGCTTGATCGTCGTACCCCGGGTCGCTACCCGGGCGTGCTTCCTATCGCTATCGCTTCTTCAGCCAGCTGAGCGCCGAACGGTGGTAGCCGATCGCGAACTCCATCGCGATGGCCGCGTTCGGGTCCTCGTCCGAGTAGTCCTTCGCAGCGGCGCGGGCCTCTGCCAAGGCCTCCTGGTGCTGCTCGGTCGCGTCGGCGAACATCTCCTCGGCGGTGTCCTTGGAGAGGTAGTCGAGGAAGGCCGTGCGCAGCGCGACGGGGTCGCGCAGCTGGCCGATCCGGGCCGGCTCATTGAGCCAGCGGGTGAACGCCCGCTTGCCGTTGGCGCTGATCGTGTAGGGCACCGAGGCTCGGGGCCCGGGCTTCCCGACGCGGACGAGTCCGCCTTCGGCCAGCGCCGGGAGTTCGCGGTAGACCTGCGAACGCGTCATGGTCCAGTACGGACCGAGGCGACGGGTCGCCTCCGCCATGAGTTGTCCGCCGGTCATCGGTCCTTCGTGAAGCAAGCCCAGCAATGCTGCTGAGGTTGCGTTGAGTTCTTTTCCTGCCATGCCCGACAGGATGCCATGTGGATGGCGTCATGACAAGTGGACAGCTCCAATGTGTCGATAGACCGTTACCGATACTTGATTGGATGGGTTCACGGATTACGCTGCAAGCCTTGTGAAACGGTCGGAGTGGTCCGCTGGATTGCAACGCCTGTTTCGAGAATTCCAATCATGTGATCCCGATCGCCCCCTTGGGTTGCGATGACTCGGCGTTGCTCGGCGGTCACGGATCATTATCGACTGTCGTGATCGCTTTCAGTTGCGGGGCATCGGTGATCCGATGAGATCCGATCCGGGCGAGTCGTCGTCGGAACCGCCCTCTGTGGAATCATTGCCGCCGCCTTCTGATTCGGACATTTCATCCGAATTCTGGTCAGGTGACACGCTCTCGACGTCCGGCCCTTGAGGAGTGGTCGTTTCCTCACTGGGCGTGGCGCTCGCCTCGGGGCTCGGTTCCGTTGACCCGGCGGAGGAGTCGTCCTCGACGGACGCGGACTCGCTCGTGCTTTCGGACGGATCGGCCACATCGTCCTCATCCGGCAGATCCGGGCGGGTAACCACCAGAAAGGCCCAGATCACGGCGATCACGACGAAGCATCCGGCCGCCGCGAGCCCGATGAGCCAGCCGCGGCCGAGCTTCTCGGAGTCCTTGCCGTACACGGCACCCCGGCCGTCCCCGTCGGACCGGCCCCCTTCGGGCGCGGTGAGCATCGCGCCGAGCGCGCCCGCCTCGATCTCGGACGCGTGGGGCGTCACGGGCTCGTACTTGAACGTGGCGGTCGCGTCCCGCTCCTTGAGCTTCGGCGCGATCGGCGCGGTCGGCTGGTTCGACAGGCGCGGGGCGAGCCGGCGCAGGTCGGCGGCGACCGCGTCGAGGTCGCCTCGGGCGCGCGGGTCGAGCGCCAGGAGCATCTCGACGATCCGCCACAGGTCGGCGTCCACGGCGGCGGGCTTCACCGGGATCTGCGTCAGGTGGCGCTCGACCACATCGGTGATCGAGCCGCCGCGGTAGGCGCTGTGCGCGGTGAGCGCCTCGTAGAGGACCAGGCCGAGCGCGTAGTTGTCCACGCCGGGGCTGGCGGAGTCGCCCGAGGCGACCTCGGGCGCGATGTACTCGGGCGTGCCGTGGGAGGGCGCGGTCTTCGACGCGGCGGCGCGCGCGATCCCGAAGTCGATGAACTTCAGGCCCTCGGTGCCGGCCAGCATCAGGTTGCCGGGCTTGACGTCCCCGTGCCGGTACCCGGTCCGGTGGATCGACGCCAGGGTCTCGGCGGCGCCCGCGCAGCGGCGCGCGGCCTCAGCGGCCGAGAGCGGCCCGTGGAGGCGCAGGTGCTCGCGGAGGTCGAGCCCCTCGATGAACTCGAGCACGACCGCGCACACCGCGTCGGTGACGATGAAGTCCTTCACGGACACCACGCCCGGGTGGTCGAGGGTGCGCAGGATGCCGGCCTCGGCGCGGAAGCTCTCGAAGATCTCCTCCTCGCCCCGCAGCTCCGGGCGGAGGATCTTCACGGCCACGAGGTCGCCGGTGACCTGGTCCAGGCCGCGCCACACGACGCCGACCGAACCGCGCGCGATCTCGCGCTCCAGGACGTACCGGTCGGCCAGAACCGTCTGCATGGGTGCTCCTCGAGGGCTGGCAAGGCGGGCTGAATCCACTGTAAAGGTGGCGTCCTCGCAGCTCAGCACCGGAGTCGCAGGGTGGCACGAACGGGGGATACACCGCAGCGCGGGCAAGTGCGGGCGCACTGGGATCAACGGTCGCATGCAGTGAGTGGCGGGACACTACACTTGCGGCCATGTCCCTCGAACGGCCAAGCTTTGAACAGACAGCCGAATCCCGGTGCGGAATCAGTGGTGATCGCCTGTGACCGAATTGCGTTGGCGCTACGGCGCCGCGACCGACGTGGGCAAAGTCCGCGACCTGAATGAGGACTCCCACCTCGCCTCGCGCCGGCTCCTGGCGGTCGCCGACGGCGTGGGCGGCGCGGCCGCCGGCGAGGTCGCCAGCGGCGTGACCATCGCCGAGGTGACACGGCTCGCCCGCCGCTCCCCCGTCGAGGCCACCGCCGAGCTGGGCGCCGTCGTCGAGGCCGCCCGCGACCGCATCCGCGCGGCCGTCGCCGAGAACCCCGAGTCCGAGGGCATGGCGACGACCCTCACCGGGTTGTGGCTGGGCGACAGCGCGGTCGACATCGTCCATATCGGAGACTCCCGGGCCTACCAGGTGCGCGGCGAGGACTTCGTGCAGGTGACGGTGGACGACTCGTACGTCCAGCACCTCGTCGACGAAGGCGCCATCACGCCCGCCGAAGCCCAGGACCACCCGTACAAGTCGGTCGTCACCCGCGTGCTCCAGGCCAACCCCGCGCCCGCGCACTTCGAGACCCGCCCGGCGCTCGTCGGCGACCGGTACATGCTGTGCTCCGACGGGCTCAGCGACGTGGTCGGCGACGCCGTCATCGAGAACGTCCTCCGCGACTTCACCGACCCCCAGGCCGCCGCGGACGAACTCGTGCGCCTCGCCCTCGAGGGCGGCGGGCCCGACAACGTCACCGTGGTCGTCGGCGACGTCGCCGAGCACAAGCCGCCGCGACGCTGGCCGTGGGCGGTCGCCGCGATCGGCGTGGTGCTGGTGATCGCGGCGATCGTCGTGGCGCTGGCCCTGCGGGGCTAGCACCTCACGCGCGGGTGTGCGCGTACGTGCCGCCCTCGCCCGGGTATTCGAGCGTCAGCGTGTCCGCTTCGGCGTCGTACTCGAGCCCGACGGTGATCGCCTCCTCCGTCTCGGGCTCGGTGCCCGTGAAGACGTGCGGGTCTCCGTCGCTGAGGGTGACCGCGCCTTCGTAGTCCCCGTGCTGGTTCGCGAAGGACGAGAGCGTCGCGGTGCCGTCCTCCTCGATCTGGAGCGTGGAGCCGTGCGGCCCGGTCTCATCGGTGTCGGCCTCCCAGGTATCGACGAGGACCTCCAGGCGCGGGTCGATGCCGGTCGGGGTCTCCGCCGGGGCCTCTTCCTCAGGGGCGCTTGCGGTCGCGGTGGCAGTGGCGGTCGCTTCAGTCGGGTCGGCGCCCGCCTGGTTCCCGGCGTCGCACGCGGCGAGCCCCGCGAGGACGATGACGGCGGCGGCGGTGAGCAGTGAGATGCGCATGATGGCGATCCCTTCGTCTTGTAGGTGTACTTGCCTACGTAGACGAGCGGCGCGGCCGGGGTCCGTATCCCCGGATCGTGCCAGTGGTCTCAGCGGAACGGCAGGCCGATGTACGCGCCTTCGGTGCGGGCGGTGTGGTCGAAGAACAGAGAGTCGTCGGCGGTGACGTTCGCGAGGTGGCCGTGCAGCTCGTAGCCGATGATGCCGACGAGCCGGTTCCAGCAGAAGACGAGCCGCGCGACCTCGTCCGCGGAGAACCGCTCGCCCTCCAAGAGCAGCGTCATGTCCGGGTTGATCGCCTCGGGCGGGCAGACCGGACCCGTTGCGGGCGTGAGGTTCCCGTCCTTCCGGGTGTCGGCGACGATCCGCGCGAGGGTGAGCGGCATGCGGCCGGCGACCTCGATGGTGATGTGCGGGGCGATGTAGCCGGGGACGGGCGTGCCGAAGATGAGCGCGTACTCGTGGCGGTTGGCCAGGGCCCACTCCCGCACCGCGCGCCAGACGGCGAGCCAGCGCTCCTGCGGCGCGGCGCCGGGGAGGTCCGCGTTCTCGGCGGCTTCGCCGATCTCGGTGTAGGACTGCACTATCAGGGCGGTCAGGAGCTCGTCGCGGCTGGCGAAGTAGCGGTAGACGGCCGAGGAGGCCATGCCGAGCTCCCGGGCGATGGAGCGCAGGGAGAGCATCGCGGAGCCTTCCTCGGCGAGCTGACGCCTTGCCGCGGCGAGGATCTCGGCGGTCAGTTCGGCGCGGGCGCGCTCTCTGGCGGTTCTCGGCGCGTTCATCGGACCATTGTACCGACACAAGAGCACTGCTCTTGCATTGTCGACGGGCGTGTGCAATCATTGCTCTTAACAGAGAGCGGTGCTCTCTATTATGAGCACTGAACCCCCAAGGAGCAGCCATGCCCAAGCCCCCGACCGATCCCCGAGCCCGCATGGGCGCCTTGGCGTTCGCGCTCGCCGGCGTCCTCTTCCTCATCTACGAGGCCGCCGCCCCGCGCGCCGACCAGACCACCCTCGAAGGCGCCGAGTCCTGGACCAGCGCCGGCTGGTCGATCGCGCACATCGCCGCGATCGTGGGCCTCATCCTCTTCCCGCTCGGGTACGGCGCGCTGCGCGCCCACCTCGGCGGCACCCGGAACGAGCAGACCGCCATGAAGGCCGCGACGATCGGCTACATCGGCTCGGCCCTGACGATCTCGTACTACGGCGCCGAGGTCTACGGCCTCAAGGCGATCGGCCAGCGGGCCGTCGAGGACGGCGACGCGAGCATGACCGAGGTCGGCGACGCGTTCCGGTACGACCCGACCGCTATGAGCGTCTTCGCGATCGGCCTCGTACTGATCGCGGTCGCCGCGGTGCTGGCGGCGGTGGCGGTGTGGCGCTCGGGCACCCTGAACAAGTGGAGCGCGGTGCCGCTCGCGGCCCTGCTGGTCACGATGCTCCCGCAGTACTTCCTGCCGCACGCCGGCCGGATCGCCTGGGGCGCACTGGTCCTGGTGGCGGCCCTGTGGCTCGCGGCCGAGATGTGGCGGGCCCCGGCGAAGGCCCCGGAGCGGGAACTCCAGGATGCCTAAAAGCTAATATTTCCGGCCCTAGCCTTCAAATCGGACACCCTGGGTGCCCCCAAATCAATGCTCCTCCAAGGGTCCGACAACACCCGAAGGCGAGCGCGCATCACAAATCAAAGGCGGCCCCGCAGTTGCGGGGCCGCCTTCGCGTCCGGTGGCGAGGTGGCGGTGGTGAACACGCGCCGGTGTACTCGGCGAGGAGCTCGTCGCGGGTACCGTTCGCGCTCGGCCGCGATTCGGTCGCGGGTCTCGTTTCGCCTACGCCGACAGGGCGATGCCGTCGAGGATGTCGTGCTCGCTGATGAGCACCGATTCGATGCCGCTGCGCTCCATGATCGTGCGGAGCACGAGCGCGCCGCCGACGATGACGTCGGCGCGGCCCGGGTGCATCACCGGGATCGCCAGGCGCGCTTCGTGGTCCGCGGCGGCCAGGTCGGCGGTCACCTGTGCGACCTGCTCGTAGGAGAGTCGCGTCCCGTCGATCGCATCGGCGTCGTAGGCCTTGAGCCCCAAGGCGATCGCGGCGATCGTGGTCGCGGTCCCGGCCACGGCGACGAGCTCGGTCGCCTCGCGGTTCGCGTCGGCGACGGCCAGCGCGCCGTCGGCGGTGCCGGTGATGTCGGTGACGGCGCCGTCGATCTCGTCTTCGCGCGGCGGGTCGGACCGCAGGTGCCGCTCGGTCATGCGCACGCAGCCGACGTTCACGGAGATCGCCGCGGCCACAACGGATCCGGTGCCGCGTACGAACTCGGTCGAGCCGCCGCCGATGTCGATGAGGAGGCGCTGTCCTTCATGGACCGGGAGGGTCGCGACCGCACCGGTGAAGGAGAGGCGGGCCTCCTCGTCCCCAGTGATGACCTCGGGGTCCTGGCCGAGTTCGGCCGCGACCATGGCCTTGAAGTCGGCGGCGTTCGCGGCGTCGCGGCTCGCGGAGGTCGCGACCATGCGGACCGCCTCGACCCCGTGCTCGCGGATCTGGGCGGTGTAGTCGGCCAGTGCGACGCGGGTGCGTTCGAGCGCGGCGTCGGAGAGGCGGCCGGTGCGGTCGACGCCTTCGCCGAGGCGCACGACCTCCATGCGGCGCACCACGTCGTGGAGGCGCCCGGCGTCGTCGACGTCGGCGATGAGGAGTCGGATCGAGTTGGTGCCGCAGTCGATGCCGGCCACGCGGCGGGTCATTGGTCGTCCTCCTGGGTGCCGGTGGCGCAGCTGTGGTGCAGCCACCATTCGGGGAGCATCTCGAGGGCCTGGTCGCCCATGGGGCTGACGCCGGGTCCGGCGGCGAGCGCGTGGCCGACGAGGGCGTGCAGGCACTTGACGCGGTCGGGCAGCCCGCCGGCGGAGATGCCGGCGATCTCGGGCACGTCGCCGAGCCGGGCGCGTCGGGCGAGGTAGTCCTCGTGCGCGCGGCGGTGCTGGGCGGCGAGCTCGGGGTCGTCGCCCAGGGCGGCGTTCATGTCCTTCATGACCCCGCCGCCTTCGAGCCGGCCGATGGCCGAGGCGGCCTTCGGGCAGGTCAGGTAGTACGTGGTCGGGAAGGGCGTGCCGTCGGGCAGGCGCGGTTCGGTCTCGACGACGGCGGGCTGGCCGCACGGGCAGCGCCAGGCGACGGCGTGGGCGCCGCGGATCGGGCGGCCGAGCTGCTTGCGGACGGCGGCGGCGTCGGCCTCGGAGACGGGTTCGGGCTGCTGGGGCCAGTCGGCGGGCTTCACGGCGTCCCGCCGTTCGGTGCCGTCGTCACTGCGGCGTCCTTCGGTTGCACAGCCTTCACTCTGCTGGTTCCTCTGTTTCATCTGGTTCGAGCCGGTCGGCGTCTGCAAAGGTATCGGCCAGCTCGTCGTACCAGGGCTGCTCCTCGGCCGCTTCGTCGTCTGCGCCACCGGTGTGCTTCGGGTCGTCCTCGTCGATGACGATGACGAGGTCCTCACCGGGCGGGACGAGGAGGAGGCTGGAGCGGATCTGGGCCTTGACGTACTCGGGGTCGTCCCACTTGACGCGTTCGGCGGCGAGCTCCTCGATGCGCTCGGACTGGGCCGACTGCTCGGCTTCGAGCCGGTTGATCTCGATGCGCTGCTCGACGTAGGTCCGCAGGGGGTAGGCGTAGGCGAGGGCCAGCGCGGAGAGGACGAGGGCGACGATCGCGGCGCGGCGGGAGACCTTGCGGCCGGGCCGGTAGCGGACCCGCTTGACCTCGGCGCGGCCGGTCCCGGGGGCGGGGCGGCGGGCGGCACGGGTGCGGCCGGGTCCGGTGGATCGTCCTCCCGGATGGCTGGGTCGGCGGCTCGCGTTCACGGGCCCAGCCTAGTCGATCGGGGAAGCCCGAAGGCCCCCGCGCCAGCTTCGCCGTCGCTTCGTGACGCGTCGGTTCGACTGCTTCGCCGACGCTGGTGAAGCGTCGGCCCGGCGGTCTCGCCGACGCCCGCGAGGCGTCAGTTCGGTTGGGCGCGAGGGCCTTTCGGTTCGCTGCGGTGCTGTGTTACTTCCCGAACTTGGGGAAGGCGGAGGCGCCGGCGTAGCGGGCGGCGTCGCCGAGGTCCTCCTCGATGCGCAGCAGCTGGTTGTACTTGGCGACGCGGTCCGAGCGGGCCGGGGCGCCGGTCTTGATCTGGCCGCAGGACATCGCGACGGCGAGGTCGGCGATCGTGGTGTCCTCGGTCTCACCGGAGCGGTGGCTCATCATGCAGCCGAAGCCCGCGCGGTGGGCCATCTCGACGGCGTCGGTGGTCTCGGTGAGCGTGCCGATCTGGTTGACCTTGACGAGGAGGCCGTTGGCGGCCTTCTCGTCGATGCCGCGGCGGATGCGCTCGGGGTTGGTGACGAACAGGTCGTCGCCGACGATCTGCAGGCGGTCGCCGACCTTGGCGGTGAGCGCGGACCAGCCGGCCCAGTCGTCCTCGGAGAGCGGGTCCTCGATGGACACGAACGGGTAGGCGCCGATGAGCTCCTCGTAGTAGGCGCTCATCTCCTCGCCGGTCTTCTTCTGGCCCTCGAAGAGGTAGGCGCCGTCGGTGAAGAACTCGGTGGCGGCGACGTCCATCGCGAAGGCGATGTCGGTGCCCAGCTTGTAGCCGGCCTTCTCGACGGCGACCGCGATCAGGTCGAGCGCGGCGCGGTTCGAGTCGAGGTTCGGGGCGAAGCCGCCCTCGTCGCCGAGGCCGGTGGAGAGGCCGCGCTCCTTGAGGACCGACTTGAGCGCGTGGTAGGTCTCCGCGCCCCAGCGCAGGGCCTCCTTGAAGGTGGGGGCGCCGATCGGGGCGATCATGAACTCCTGCACGTCGACGTTGGAGTCCGCGTGGGATCCGCCGTTGAGGATGTTCATCATCGGCACCGGGAGCAGGTGCGCGTTCGGGCCGCCCAGGTAGCGGTAGAGCGGGAGCTCGGCGGAGTCGGCGGCGGCCTTGGCCGCGGCGAGCGAGGCGCCGAGGATGGCGTTCGCGCCGAGGTTGGACTTGTCCGGGGTGCCGTCGGCGTCGAGGAGGGCCTGGTCGACCAGGCGCTGCTCGGAGGCTTCGATGTCGATCAGGGCCTCGCGGATCGGGCCGTTGACGTTGTCGACGGCCTTCTCGACGCCCTTGCCGAGGTAGCGGCCCTTGTCGCCGTCGCGCAGCTCGATGGCTTCGAAGGCGCCGGTGGAGGCGCCGGACGGGACGGCCGCCCGCTGCAGCGTGTCGTCGTCGAGCAGGATCTCCACTTCGACGGTGGGGTTGCCGCGGGAGTCGAGGATCTCCCTTGCCCGGATGTCTTCAATTGCAGCCACTGTCACTCCTGAAATAGCCGAATCTGACGATCGGCCCCATTACCGGGCCGTGTCCGAAGGATTTCGGCCGACCCGACACTGCGTCGGCCACAGCTCCCGAGGATACGCCCTAGGCTGCTCGGCGATGCCTCCGAGCCGCTAAAAGGGCGCGTCCTGCGGCTTCCGCGCGCCGGGAATAAGTGTTGCCCGCGACGCGGGCGCTCGTGTTACATGGGGCCTGGACGCGCCGCTATATGGTGGAGTCCTACCTCAGATCGGACACCTGTGCCGGGCGTGCCCCCCGGATGTCGCCGCGCTTCGGCAATCCCCCTCGCCCCGCGCAATGGAAGTGGAGCCCCATGATCCTGCAGAAGCCCCTGCGGCGCTGCGCTGTCCTGAGCGCGGCGGCGCTCCTCGCCCTCGCCGGCTGCTCGGACAAGGCCGAAGGCGGTGAGGCGGCCACGGAGGACCAGGCCGCTCTCACCGAGCTGAGCGGCCGCCTCGTCGAGGGCGACCAGCCCGCCTACACCGCCGAGTACCTCATCGAGGGCTCGGAGGAGTCGGTCCTGGTCGCGGTGGACCCGGAGGCCGGGACCGCGGCCGTCATCGTCGGCGACAGGCCCCGCCTGTGGGCCGGCGAGGACGCGGCCGACCTCGCCGTATGGCTGGGCCAGGAGCTCGACGGCATCCTGCCCGACGAGGAGACCGTGGCCGCCTGGCTCTCCGAGACCGCCGCCGACCCGTCGGCCTCGACCGTGTTCTCCAACACCACGCTCGCCGGCGAGCTGGCCGACTGCGTCGAGGTGCAGGGCGCGGCGGATTCGCCCGTGGGCGCGTACGAGGTCTGCGTGACCACCGTGGGCGTCATCGCCAGCGTCTCCGCGAAGGTCGGCGACACCGCGTACACCGCGAAGCTCGTGAACTACCACGACGGCGTCGACGCCGCCTGGATCGACGAGATCACGGGCCAGGCCGAGACCGCCAACCAGTAGGATCGGCCGCCGCGCGGCGGCGGATCGCGTTACAGTCGCCCGGCGGGCCGGGGCCCGGCGCAACGGGGGTTCACCTGAAAAGGTGTCGGCGCCGGCCCGGCCCGCGCTCTTCGATGAAGGGCCGGGGAGGTAGGCCGCATCACATGCGGCATCCCGCTTGCGGACCCCCCGGGCATTCCATGTATAGTTGTCGTCGTTGCCGCGGCAAGCCGCGAAAACACAGGCCAAGCTCCCGTCGTCTAGGGGCCTAGGACGCTGCCCTCTCAAGGCGGAAACGGCGGTTCGAATCCGCTCGGGAGTACCAGTAGTAAATGCAGGGATCGACTTCGGTCGGTCCCTGTTTTTGCGTCCACTGGCGGACCGCCGCGTGGTTCGGGCGGTTCATCGTTTTTCTGGCACAATGGAATGTTGCCGAGTACGGTGCCGGTTTTGCCCATAGGCTGCCAGCATGTACGCCAGGCAAGTGTCCACAAGGGTTCTCGTTCTCCTGCTCGCGGTGATGCTTGCGCTGGTCTCGGGCGGTCTCGTCCTCGAGCGGCCCGCGCAGGCGCAGGCGAGCGGAGCGTGGGGCTCGTGGGGGGCCTTCGAGGGCTCCTCGGGCGACTACCACACCGGCATGTCGTTCGCGACCGGTCCAGCGCTCAGTGCCGAGGTGGAGTCGAACTCGCGCGGCGGCGGGGTCGGGGTCATGAGCGGCCAGTCGAACTGGCTGTCCGCCGGGACGCCGATCGGCGCGAAGTACGGGACGTCGAAGGACCAGCCGTACCTCAACCTGCGGCCGCAGGCGGACCGGCCCGACTCGCCCTCGTACACCGACTACGCCTTCGACGAGCCCGTGCCGCCCGGCGGCTGGGCCTTCGCGCTGGGCGACATCGACGCCGACCAGGTCAAGGTGATCGCCAAGGGGCCGGACGGATCGACCCTGACGGCCGCCGAGCTCGGGTTCCAGGGCGGATTCAACTACTGCAGCGACACCTCCCCCGGCGGCCCGGCCTGCCCCGGCGAGGACACCGACCAGCCGACCTGGGACGCCGCGACGCAGACGCTGACCGGCAACGACACGGCCGCCGACACCGACGGTGCGAGCGGCTGGTTCGAGCCGACCGCACCGGTCGCATCGCTCACCTTCGTCTTCACCCGCCGCGCCGGATTCCCGGTCTACCAGGCCTGGTTCGCCTCCCTGGGCTGCGACATCGCAGGGACGGTCACCGACTCCGGCCAGCCGTCCGCCGGGGTCGCGGTCAACGTCGTCGACGCCGACGGCCACGTGGTCGACTCGACCGAGACCGGCGACGACGGCACGTACTCGTTCCCGGACTACATGGTCGGGCCGGAGTACACCGTGGAGGTCATCGCACCCGCCGGGAAGATCGCGGACGGCGCCAACCGGCAGCAGGTCGACCTGAGCGCCTGCCCCGCGGCGCCGGCCGACTTCCAGCTGCGGGACATCGTGCCGACCTCGGTGAGCGGCACCGTCTCCACCACCGAAGGCGAGCACCTCGGCGGCGTCACGGTGACCGTGACCTTAGAGGACGGCACCACCAGGACCACCGTCACCGACTCGAACGGCGACTACCTGTTCGACGAGGTCCCCGCCGGCGACCACACCGTCACCATCGACAAACCCGAGCGGTACGACTACGACGGCGCCGATCGGCGCGACATCACGGTGTCGCCCGGACAGACCACGCCCATCACCGACCAGGACTTCATGCTGACGGCGCTGCCGAAGCTCACCGGCGCGGCCGCCGCATGCGGCGAGCCCGTCTCCGGCGTGACCGTGACGCTCACCGGACCCGGCGGCTCGACCCGGTCCACGGTGACCGACGCCGAGGGCGCCTACGCGTTCGCGGGCCTCGCCGCCGGCGACTACACCGTCGAGGTCGACGTCCCCGAAGGCCACACCGCGGCCGGCCCGACGACGCGGGACACCAGGGTGGCGGGCACCGATGTGGACGGGATCGACTTCACGTACGCCAGGCCCGCAGCGGTCGTGGGGACGGTGAGCGGGCCCGGCGGCGCACCGGTGGCCGGCGTCGAGCTCACCGTCACGCCCGAGGGCGGGGCGCCCCAGCAGGCGACCACCGGCGACGACGGCACATACAGCGTCGGCGACCTGCCGTCCGGGACCCACACGGTGACGATCACCGCCCCGGCCGGGTACGAGGTCGACGGCGACGACGAGCAGTCCGTCGCCAACACCGGCGCCTGCGGCGACGCGGTCGCCGACTTCGCGCTGGTCGAATCGGCGGTGCCCGGTCCCGGCAAGCCCGGGCCCGGCGATCCCGGTTCTGGCGATGCAGGGGACGGCGACACAGGGGACGTCCCGAGCGAGGTGCCCGGCGGGAGCCCGGACGACGCTCCGGCCGCCGCCGCGCAGGACGACGACCTGCCGCGCACCGGCGCGACCCTGTACATCGGGATCGTGGCCGCGGCCGTGTTCCTGCTCGGGGCGGGCGCGGTGATGGTCGCGGCGGCGCGGGCCAGGAACCGCGAGGAGACCGAGCCGCTGCGCTGACGGAGACGCGCGAAAGGGGAGGCCGGGCCTGCGGGTCCGGCCTCCCCTTTGCTTGCCGCTCAAGGGATCAGATGCTCGGCCACTCGTCCGAGGCGCGGCGGGCGCGGCGGATCATGAGCCAGCCGGCGACGGCCGCGGCGAGGGCGAGCGCGGCCAGCGAGCCGTAGAGCATCGCGGAGCCGCCGGTCACCGGCAGCGCCCCGTCAGTGGCATCGTCCGAAGTGGCGGGATCGGTCGGGCCTTCGGAGCCGCTCGGACTCGGGTCCGGGCTGATGCTGGGGCTCGGCGACGGGTCCGGCGGCGTGCCGGTGTTGGTGACGGTGCAGCGGATGTCGTCGCCCACTTTCACCTTCACGACCTGCGTCGTGCCGTCGCCCGAGGGCAGGGACGGGTCGTCGGCGCCGTTGTTGGTGCACGTCCAGTCCTGGGTGTACGTGGCGAGGTCCGTGCTCCCCTCGGCGGTCTCCGCGAGCGTGTAGTCGTGGCCGCCGACGGCCGCGAGGACCGTCTGGGACTCGATGGTCCCGGAGTCGCCGCCCGCAGTGGAGCCCTCGCCGACGAGGTCGCCGTCCTCGTCCTCGATCGTCATGGCGAACGAGTCGGACTCCGCGGTCTTGTCGACCACGGCCTTGTCCATCCCGACCTTCGCGGTGAGGATGCCGAACGCGACGCCCTGCACGGCGTTCGCGGTGCGGTCGAGGAAGCCGATGGTCGCGGTGGTGGGGGCGACCGAGTAGAGGACGATCTCGTCGACCGCGAGCCCGCCCGCGGTGTTGCCCTTGCAGGTCACCGAGGTCGTGCCGATCCCCGAGAGCTCCTCCCCGCACGCGGGCTGGGCGCCGGGCATGGTCGCGCGGGTCAGCTCCTCGATGGGCTTGTCCGAGGAGAAGGTCAGGCCCTCGCCGCGGTTGGTGGTCTCGGCGTCGGCCATCACGATGCCGTAGCCGTCGACGGCCGTGCCGTCCGGGCCGGTGACGACGAGGTCGTCGATCGTAAGCGTGCCGAGGTCGCCGGAGGCACCCGATCCGCCGTCGACGCCCTGGTACAGCGCGGGCTTGCCCGGGGTGTCGCGGTAGACGGTGCTCCCGATCGGGGCCTTGTTGTAGGTGGGGAACGCCGTCTCGTTGAGTACGCGGAAACCGTTCGTGCCGGGCGCGACCCTGAAGGTGAACGTCATCGTGTAGTCGGGGGTCAGCTCGATCGACATGGGCTGCCCGTCCGCCTCCATCGCCAGGGCCTGGTCGAAGCCGCTCATGTCGATCCAGCAGATCGTGCCGGCGAACTCGCCGCCCGACCCGTACCCGCATCCGGTGGTCTGCGCCGACGCGGGCGTGCCCACGAGGGCGCCGGCGGCGACCACGGCCGCAGCCGTCGCCAGTCTGGCAAAAGTCTTCACTGTGTGCATGTCCCTGCGTGATCGCTGGAGAAACTGGAGATACCGACACGAGCGAGCTTGAAAGTCGCATTTGTCCGGTCGGTCCAGTCAGCATAAGGGACGGTGACGGCCGCGGCCGTCACCTCGACGCCGCGTCGCCGCCGCGCTCCCTGCGGGGGCGCGCCCTGCTCGATCAGGTCATTCGGGGTAGCGGATGCCCTCGGCGACGGCCTTGACCGCGTCGAAGCCCTTGCGCTCGAAGGGGTCACGCACCTCGACGGCGAGGCCCGGCTCGATGAGGCGGGCGATCTCGCGCTCGCTCGCGAAGCCGTCGTCGCCGAAGGCGCTCGGGGCCCAGTCGTCGCCGCGCTCGTGGTACTCGACGAGGAAGTCCTTGAGGGCCTGGGCGTCCTTGAGCCGCGGCGCGCGCATGACCTGCACCTGGAGGTCCACGCGCCACTTCCCGGGCTCGACCTCGGTCTCCCACACGCGCTGGGTGCAGTCGACGCCCTCCCACTCGGACACGAAATCCGAAGCGGTGCCGAGGTCTTCGGGCAGGTAGGTGAGGGCCAGGCCATCGAGGCGCGATTCGGTGCCGCTGATCGTCATGCCGCGATCGTACCCATTCGTCCGCCCGCGAAACCGCACTTGCCGGCGCGTCCGCGCCGCAGGCCTGAATGTCCACATCGGGATGATTTCGTAAGTTTGCAATGTCCTGTGGGTAAAAGATTGCCTTCGCCCCTTGCGCGGCGCTGACATCCCATGATTCGATGATTCACGAGTGAACATCGCATTCGCGTGCGGCGTTCCCCCCGTCCCCCTGAATCCGCCGGTCACTCCCCCACAGGAGCCTCCATGCATGCAGTCCAACGCGTCTCGAAGCGCGCCCTCGCCCTCGCGGCGGCCGCCTCGCTCGCCGTCCTCACCGTGATCGTGCTCGACGCCGCCCCCGCCGAGGCCGTGCGGCCCCCGGGCATCCCCTCGCTCGCCACCGCGCAATCCGAGCTCAACCAGCTCACCGTCGCGAACGAGTCCAACGGCGACTCCTACGACCGCGACCTCTTCCCGCACTGGTCCTCGGTCGGCGGCGGCTGCACCGCCCGCCAGTACGTGCTCAAGCGCGACGGGTCCAACGTCCAGACCGGCTCCGACTGCCAGCCCGACTCCGGCTCCTGGCAGTCCGACTTCGACAACGTCTGGACCTCCACGGTCTCCAACGCCACCGTCGACCACGTCGTCGCGCTCTCCGAGGCCTGGGCCTCCGGCGCGAGCCAGTGGAGCACCGCCGAGCGCCAGGCCTTCGCCAACGACATCAGCTCGCCGCAGCTGTGGATCGCCACGACCTCCATCAACTCGACCAAGGGCGACAAGGACCCGGCCGAGTGGATGCCGCCGAACACCTCGGTGCGCTGCGACTACGTCAAGGCCTGGACGCACGTGAAGTACCTGTACGACCTCACCGTGAACGCCGCCGAGAAGAGCGCGATCCAGTCGCACTTCAACACCTACTGCTAGACGCGCGAAACGGCGGCCCGCTCGGATGAGCGGGCCGCCGTCTGCGTCTTCGCTTAAGCGTTCACCAGTGAGATCAGTCCGACCAGGAGCGCGAGCCCGCAGGCCACCAGGCCCAGGATCAGGCCCGTCGTGGCCAGACCCCTGCCCGAGACACCGCCCCGCGCGTTCCGGATCTGGCGCTTCGCGTACACCGCGAGGGCGACCGAGCCGATGCCGAAGAGCGCTGCGGACATGAAGAACGTGAGGCCCGCCCACGGGCTGAAGACCGCGCCGATCAGGCCGGGGACCGCACCGCCTATCCCTGCGATCCCGGCCACCAGCGAACCGATGGCCGGACCCGACGGGATCGGCTTGAGCCGCGGAAAGAAGAGGGGGAAGCCGTCGACGAGGACAGGTGCGGGGACTGCCATCGGCTGCCAGACCGGCTGCATGGGATAGGGGTACGGGTAAGGGTGCTGGTACTGCGGCTGCGCGTAGCCGTAGACCGGTGGTGCGGGCGGCGCTGGGGGCGGCGGCTGCATGTGAGGTTGGTACGGATCCTGCGCGGTCACGCCACCAGACTAGCCGCCGCGAAGGGTTCTCGCGACCTCGGTGAAGTACTCGTCCACCTCCTTGGTGTCGTACCCGCGCATGGTCAGCTGGAAGCCGAGGTTCTTGAGGGAGTCGGGGTGCGGGGGCGCGCCGGCGTCGGTGGCTTGCCTGATGCGGGCCACGGCACGGTCGACTTGGGCTCGGTCGTATCCGCGGAAACGGACAGAGAAGAAGGGGTTCTCCATACGTCACAGTCTGCCAGGTCTGCACCACTGAGTGGGATCGCCCTGCCCTTGATGAATTTTCGACGGTCATAACAACTCGTAACGGCCACAAGTTAAGTGAGGAAACGTCGCACCCAATTCACTTGATGCCGGATTGTCCGCGAAAAGGGTGCGACCAGTGCCGTCGCCGCATCCGCGTCCGCCTTCGAGACCGCACCGGGCGCGAACGCCGCGGCGTTCACCAGCCGCGGCAGCGCCCCCACATCCGCCTCCAGCGCGCCGAGCCGCACCGCGGCCTCCTCCGCGTTCGCATGGGCGGGCACCTTCACGCCCGCCCGGCCGGCCTCCGCCAGCACCTCCGCCCAGGCCCCCGCGATGCGCTCCGCAGGCGTGCCCTTCCGGAGCCGGCGCCGCCGCCGCAGCGCCCGCCTCGCCTTGAGCGCCAACGGGACGCAGGCCAGCAGCAGCGCGGCCAACGCGTACCAGACCCAGCGCGGGATCCCCGCGTCCTCGCTCCCGGCCTCCTCGTTGAAGTCGCCGTCCTGCTCCAGCGCCTCGTCGTTGAAGTCCTCGGCCTCACCGCCGCCGCCCTCGGCCTCCTCCGGGCTCGGCGTCTCCTCCTCCATCTGCTCCAGCGTGTCCTCCGGCGGGATCGGGGCGACCCCCGCGGCCGGCATCGGGTCGAACCGGACCCACCCGGGCCCGTCGAACGCGATCTCAGGCCAGGCCTGGCCCTGCGCGGCCGTCACGGTGCTCGCACCCGACGGCACGTCGAAGCCGACGACCACCCGGCTCGGCAGGCCCACCAGGCGCGCGATCACGGCGTACGCGGAGGCGAAATGCTCCGAGGTGCCGCGCTGGCCGCCGGCGGTCACGGGGCTGCCGAGGAAGAACCCGAGGGCGGGCAGGTCGTGGCCCGACGGCGCCTCGGCGTCGAAGGAGTAGTGCTGGGAGAGGAAGTCCGCGAGCCCTTGGGCCCGTTCGTAAGGCGTTTCGTAGGTGGCGGTGATGTACTCGGCGATCTGGACCATGATCTCGGGGGTCCCGGGCGTGATGGCGACTGTCGTCGCGTCCGAGAGGTCCGGGCGGGCCGACTCGGCGCCTGCCGGGTCGTTGCCCACGAGCGCGGAGTCGACGTGGAAGCTCGTGCCGGTCGCGAGGCCGTCCGGGGTGAGCAGGCACTTCGTGTAGAGGTTCACGGCGATCGGCAGATCGGTGACGCCCGCGGGGTCGGCGGGGGCGGGCACGAGCTTGCCCCCGAGCTCGATGATCTCGACGTCCGCCGAGTAGGTGGCCTCGCCCGCGCCCGGCACCACGGTGCCCGCGGTGCGGAAGTCGCCGGTGGACTGCCAGGTGGTGCCGTCGTACTCGGTGAGCACGGCGAGGCGCATCCAGGCGTCGTCGCTCGTGTCCGCCTTGAACAGCTCCTGCTCGGGGAATTTCGCCCATTCGGCGATGCGCACGAGCGGGTTGAGGTCGATGTCCGTGAGCTGCGGCGGCTCCACGTACTCGCGCGGGTCGCCGGGGCTGGTCGTGACCAGCCGGGCCGCCGCCGGGCCGAGGACCGCGACCGCCGCGACCAGCACCGTGGTCGTGACGACCGCGCCCATGAGTGCGGGGGTGCGCGACGGCGTCTCGCCGTCCACAGTGGCGTCGCGGTCGGGCCGCCGCTCGGGCGGCGCGGCCGTCACCGCCAGCGCGACGGCGGCGAGCACGCAGTAGACGATGGCGTAGAGCGGCCCGGCGTCGGCGTTCGGGCCGACGAGGTAGAGGCCCGCGCCGTACAGGAGGGTCGGCGGCAGGCAGCCCAGGAGCGTGCGGCCGTAGCGGATCGCGAACTCGCACGAGAGGGTGGCGGCGAGCCAGGTCAGGAAGACGGGCACGACCACGGTGTCCGGCATGGGCTCGACGGGGATGAGCGCGGTGAGGGTGCGGGGCACGGCGTTGACGAGCGCGTCGACCGCGGTGGCGCCGAGCGGGTCGGTGCCGTCGCTGGTGAGGGCGATGGCGCCGAGGAGGTAGGCGGCCAGGCCGGTGGCTGAGGCGCCCGGTGCGAGGAACGAGGGCTTGTTGCGGAGGGCGAAGCCGATCGCGAACGCCGCGAACGCGGCCCCGGCGACCAGCAGCAGGAGCATCCGGCCGTGGTAGACGCGGGCCGCGACGGTGCCGGCGACCAGGCACATGAGGGTGAGGCAGGCGGCGACGGCGGCGATGCGCAGGCGGTAGCGGGCGCGGCGCTGCCGCCGCTGGTCCGGGTTCGCGCCGCTCACAGCCGGGTCCCGCCGTTGTTCCAGGCCGCGGCGAACTGCTCGCCGTCGGCGGCTCGGATGGTGGGCACGCCTCCGGCGAGCGAGGCGGAGGTGGGGAGTCCGGCCGCGAGGTGGACGGCGATCACGGTGGGGTAGGCGCGCTTGAGGGTCGCGAGGCGGTCCGTGGGGGGTTCGGTGCCGGTGATCCACACGAGCGTGTCGCCGTAGCGGGCGGCGGTGAGGCGGGAGACGTAGGCGCTCAGCGAGTCCTTCGCGTCCGGGTTGAGCTCGGCGAGGAGGTCGCCGTAGGAGTCGCGGCCGGCGCCGGAGACGACCGCGCCGGAGGCGGGCACGAGCGCGGCGTGGTACTCGGCGCGGAAGCAGGCGGTGAGGACCGAGTAGGCGGCTTCGCAGGCGGCCTCGAAGGGCGCGGCCCAGGGCTGCCCGGCGGGCGCGCCTGCGGCGGCCCAGGCTTCGGCGCGGTCGTCGATCGCGATCGCGACGGTGGGCAGCGAGGTGTCGAGGTGCTCCTTGACCATGAGCTTGCCGATGCGCGCGGAGGTGCGCCAGTGGACGTGCCGCAGCTCGTCGCCGATCACGTACTCGCGCAGGGCGTGGAACGTGAGCGATCCCTGCTCGACCTTGTCGGCGGTGCCTTCGAGGGAGCGGGCGAGGCCGTCGGGGGTGCGGGCGAGCTGGTGGAGGCGCGGGTGGATCCACAGGCGCGCGGTGGGGCCGAAGTTCCCGGCGGTCGCAGCGAGACCCAGGAGGTCGCGTTTGCCGATGCCCAGCGGCCCGGCGTCGACCACGCCGCGACGCTCGGCCTGGATCGCGTAGCTCGCTCCGGCGCTGCGGCCCGGACGCAGTCGCGCGAGGGGGACGGCGACGCGGCGGGTCTCGAGGCCCGGCCCTCCGTAGGCGTCGACGGCGCGGGCGTTCACGGCGCGCCAGCGGCCGGCGTTGCGCACGTTGAGCTGGACGGTGGCGGTGTGGCCCACCGAGATCCGGTCGGGGGTGACGGACCGCTCGACTTCGAGGCGCGGCCTCGCGGCGATCACCGAACCGGCGGCGACGCAGGCGAGCGCGGCGGCGGCGCCGAGCGTCGCGAACTCCGGGTAGCCCCAGATCCAGCCGGCGAGCAGCAGTCCGGCCGCGGCGAGGGCGAGGGCGACGCCGCGTCCGGTGACCGGGACGGCGAGCGCGAGGTTCTGCAGGCGCGACACGGACCCCGGACCGGCTGCGGCGCGGCGCCCGCCCCTACCACGGGACAAAATGGACTTGTCGGCCTCGCCCGGTCCGGCTCCGGCGGCCCGACCGGTCTCGCTCATGCCGCCGAGGCCGGCAGTGGCACGGGGACCTGGTCGAAGGCGTCCGCGACGATCTGGGCACCGGTGATGCCGCGCATCGCTGCGTCGGGGGCCGTCTGGATGCGGTGCGAGAACACCGGTCCGGCGAGGGCCTTCACGTCTTCGGGAATGATGTAGGTGCGGCCCTGCGAGAGCGCGAACACGCTCGCGGCCCTGGTCAGCGCGATGAGACCGCGCGGGCTGACGCCGACGGCCACCTGCGGGTGGTTCCGGGTCGCGTTCGCGAGCTGCACGAGGTACGCGTACAGCGGCTCGGCGATGTAGACGTTCTTGGCCATGTCCGCCATCTGCGCCACGGTCTCGGTGTCGACGACCGGGGCGAGGTGCTCGGGGCTGCGCTGGTGGGTGCCGCGCAGGACCTCGATCTCGGCGGCCTCCACGGGGTAGCCGACGGAGAGCTTCACGAGGAAGCGGTCGAGCTGGGCCTCGGGGAGGCGGTAGGTGCCGTCCATCTCGACGGGGTTCTGGGTGGCGACGACGAGGAACGGCTGCGGCACCTGGTGCGGGTTGCCGTCCACGGTCACGCGGCCCTCCTCCATGACCTCCAGGAGCGCGGACTGGGTCTTCGGGCTGGCCCGGTTGATCTCGTCGGCGATCACGATGTTCGCGAAGACCGGGCCGGGGTGGAACTCGAAGGCGCCGCTGGCCTGGTTGAAGATCGTCACGCCCGACACGTCGGAGGGCAGGAGGTCCGGCGTGAACTGGATGCGCCGCCACTGCCCGGAGACCGCGGCGGCGATCGTCCGGGCGAGCGTGGTCTTGCCGGTCCCGGGCACGTCCTCGAGCAGGATGTGCCCCTGGGAGAACATCGCCGTCAGCGCCAGCCGCACGACCTCCTGCTTGCCGAGGAGGACGGTGTCGACGGCCGCGGCGAGGGCTTCGAAGGTCGCCGCGAACTGCTCGGCATGCGCGGCGCCAAGCTGGACCGGCTGCTGCAGGCGCTTAGGCACTTGCAGCGGGTGGGTCTGCGAGGTGTCGTGCATTCGTTTCTCCTGCTAGCACTGGGGAAGATCCCCGGTGGAGTTCTTACCGACTCCGTCGATGTTGAACCACACGAATGGGATGTACGCGTTGGCAGCGTAGTCGATCTTGACCCACTTGTTCGAGGCGTCTTTGCCGGGGTGGTAGTCGACGGCCTGGCCGCCCTCGGTGCCGCGCGGGCTGATGGTCGTGTCGCCCGTGGTCCAGCAGTACGCCTTGTAGCTCGTCGGCGTGTTGGTGGTCCCGAGACTGCTGCCGGATTGGCTGGCCTGCGGGTAGACGCCGACACCGTTGACGGAGTCGCAGTAGTCGGTGTTGTAGCCCTCGTCGCACCGGAAGTAGACCTTGCCCGTGACGGTCGCAGTCGATGCCGTGTAGGTGCTCGATGTCGAGTTCCCGGCGGGGTTCGAGATCCGCACCTGCATCGAGTACTCGGTCGAGGCATTGAGGTTGGTGACGGCGTAAGTGCCGGGGCAGTCCGCGGAACTCTGAGGAACGCCGTCCATGAGCAGTTCGCAGGTCGCGTTCCCGCCCCCGTCGTCGAAGGTCAGATGCAGGTTGATCTGGGTGGCCGTGGAGTCGTGGCTCGAGATCTGGATCGTCGGCGCGCTCATGGTGTTCGAGGTGGTCTCCGCCGGCGCGGATTCGCCGGCCTCGTTGACCGCGACGACCGAGACGGGCACCGTGGCGCCGTTCTCGATGCCCGAGACGCGGGCGGTGGTGGTGTTCCCGGCGACCTCGACGGTCTGCGTCCCCGCCTTGACGATGTACTTGGTGATGTCGCGGCCGTTGTTGGACGGCTGCTGCCAGGTCACGTCGATCGATCCGGCAGCGTCGCTCGCGGTCTCCGCGAGGAGGTTGCTCGGCGCGTCGGGCACGTTGAACGGCGTCACGGTGTTCGACGGCGCCGAGGGCGACGAGGCCGCCGCACCGGCGAGGGTCGTCACCTGGAACACGTACTGGTTGCCGTAGTCCAGAGTCCCTGCGGGAACGGTGAACGTGGTCGAGTCGGACTGGCCGACCACGAGCTGCGTCCCGGAAGCGATGGCCTCGACCTGGTAGCCGGTGACATCGTTGCCCTGGCCGTTGGCCTCGTCCCACTTCACGGTGACGGTGCCGTCGTTGTTGGCCGTTGCCTCGACACTGCCGACCGGGTCGGGCACGTCGGCCGAAGGCGTGATCGACGGCGAGGTGGCCGATTCGCCCTGGCCCTCGGCGTTGTGCGCGGTCACGGTGAAGGTGTACGGCGTGCCGTTGGTGAGGTCGCCGATCTCCAGGACCCGCTGGTCCGGGGCGATCTCCCAGGTCTCGCCGGCGCCTTCGATCGTGTACTTGGTGAGCGCGGAGCCGTTGTTCGGCGCGGCGTCCCAAGAGAGGTTGATGAGGCCGTCGCCGACGGTGCCGCGCAGGTTGGTGACCGCGCCGGGCGGGCCGATCTGGGGAGCGGACTCCTCGTCGCCCTCCTCGTCGCCTTCGTCGCCCGCTTCTTCCTCGTCCTCGGGCGGGGCGTTGCCGCCGAGGATGTCGTCGCGGTCCTTCTCCGCCTGACGGGCGTTGCCGTCCGAGGAGACGACCACGGCGGCATTGGTGTTCACCGCGTTGGCGAAGAGCGTGTCGCCGGTGTGGTACATCTCGACCGGGCCGCCGCCCGCGTCGATCTCGATCCGGTCCAGCTCCTTGCCGTCCAGGTCGTAGACCCACACCAGGCCGGAGGTGCCGTCGGGGACGTAGATCCGCTGGTGGAACTCGACCGACGCGCCGAGCAGGTTCGACGGGGCGGCGTCGATGGCGAAGTGCTTCGACTCCTCATCGTTCACGGTGATGACCGACGGCGGGTCCGTCACGGTCACCGAGGCGATCGTGCCCGGGCTCGTATCGGCAGTCTCGGCCGGACCGGCCAGCTCGACGTCGGTGACCGACTTGCGCCCATCGGAGCGGATCGTCGTCATCTGCTTCGCGGTCGAGTTCAGCACGGCCACACCGTCGCCCAGGACGGTGAGCGCCAGTTCCTGGCGCGGCTCGGCCACGACCTCGGTCGCGATGGTCTTCGCGCCCTCGTCCTTCGGCTCGATCTGCACGATCGTGCCCTCGCGGGGGACGCCGACCCACAGCTTGCCCCCCCGGTCGAACGCGCCGCCGGTGAGACCGGCGGGGAACTGCAGCGGGTCGCCGATCGCCGTGAGCGTGCTCGGGTCGACCTGGTTCACCAGGCCCTGCGTCTGGTCGATGATGAACGCGCCCTCATCGGCGAGCGCCAGGCGCACGCCTTCGCCGGGGGCCGTCGCGGCCTCGCCGGTCAGTTCGAGGGTGGACAGGTCAATCGCCGAGACCTTGCCCGAGGCGATCTCGCGCAGCAGGAGGTGCGAGTCGGTCTGGACGATCTGCACCTCATTACCCGCCGCGTCGGTGAGGGGGAACCGCACGTCGGTGGCGGCGGTGAGGCCGTTGACCCGGGCGATCTCGCCGGCCGGGGTCGTCCACAGCCACAGGCTCTCGTCCTCCAGCTCGCTGTCGCGGCTGAACGCGCCCGTGCCCAGCAGGGTCGCGACCAGCGCGCCCACGAGCACCACCGGCAGGCCTATCGCGATGAGCAGGCCCTTGACGTTGAGGCGTCTGGCATCGACGTTGCGAGTGGTCATAAGGGGGAAATCCTCTGCGGGGTCAGCTATGCCGGTTGTGGGGCGCGAGCGCCAGAAGGGCCCCTGGTGCCGTGGGGGCGGCACGCGAATCCGAGCCTAATTCGTCAGCGCAACTAGGACTAGGCTGCCATTGTCACGAAAAGGTATCGGTCCGGGGTGGGCCGAAGTGGCATGAGCGGGTCAGGTTACCGACACGTACCGGCAGGTATGAAAGTGTCCTGATAACACAAAGGGGCGGTGCGTTGTGCGCACCGCCTCGGTCTTCCATCTGCCTGTTCTCGCTCGGCGACGCTGTGCACGCCGCCGATGTTCGTCTTCGCATCGGGTCTTCGCTAGGCGGCCTCGCCGAGCTCGAGGACGCCTGCGCGGCGGGCGCGGGCGACGCCCGCGAGCGCCAGGATCTCCTGGGCCACGTGCGCCTCGGCGAGTTCGCCGGGAGTGTAGACCGGAGCCTCCATGCCCGCCATGGCCTCGCGGATCGCCAGGTGCGACTGGGTGAGCTTGCCGGAGGCGGCGATCACCGGGAGGCCCAGGCTCCGCAGGTGCAGCGCGCCGTAGCGGGCACCGGCGGCGTCGGCCGCGGCGAGGACGACGCCGTCGACGAGTTCGCGCACGAGCGGGTGCTCGAGGAGCGCGGAGGTCTCGGCCTGGAGGATGCCGTCGGCGATCTCCATGACCACGGCGTCGACGTCGTGCGCGGCGGCGTGGTGGTAGAGCGTCTGGGCGAGGTCGGCGAGTTCGGGCACCGGGATGCCCGCGGTGGTCGGGTAGCCGCCGTCGGTGAAGTCGGCGGCGACGACCGCGCCGGAGTCGCGGAACATCCAGGGGTCGCCCCCGGCGCCGGTCCCGGTGATCTTGATGCCGGCGACGCGGCGGCCGCCGCGCGACAGGCCGCGGATCACGCTGGCGGCGGTGGTGGACTTGCCGGCGTTCATGGAGGTGCCGACGACGCACACCACGGGCGGGTGGTCGCCGAGGCCGAACGGCGCGAGGACGTTGTAGCGCCGCAGGTCGATCGGCACGCCTTCGCGGTCGGCGAGGATGCCGAGCGGCTCCAGGCGGGTCGGCGGGCGCATGTCGCCGTGGCGCGAGAGGACCTCGCCCGCGACGCCGCCGGCGGCGACGAGGTCCACGGAGCTGCCGAGGACCTCGGGCACGCGGGACTCGTACTGGTCAGGCGCGTAGCGCTCGCCGAAGGCCAGGAGGATCTCGTCCCCCGGGTAGATGGCGGCCTTGCGGCCGTTGCCGAGCTCGAGCCAGTTGTGGTGCCCGATCGCGTCGACCCGCGCGGCCAGGATGTGGCCGGGTCGGGGCGCGCATCCGTCGACCAGGGTCAGCCCGGGTGATGTCAGGTCGACATTCCGGACCGCGTAGGCGACTTTGAGCCGCGAAGCGAGCTCAGCGGAGAACTCACGAATGCGCATGCACACTCCAAAAAGGACAGAAAGGGTCAGCGGGATCTCCCGCTTGAATGGAAGTACACCGGTGGTGCAGAACGTGACCACGGTGGTTTAGCGCAACGATCGCTGCGCTGTTGATGGACGAATATTACGGCCTGTGGTCGGCCTTGTAAAGAGTGGATCAGGTAAAACTGCGGCGGGGGGGGGGGGGGAGCGCCCCGGCCCCGCCCCACGCCCAAGGAGACGAGGGGGCACCCCGGTCGGGGCGTGTTTTAGATCCCCCCCCCCCCCCCCCCCGCCCCCCCCGCCCCCCCCCCCCCCCCCCCCCCCCCCCCAATTCCAGCTTCTACCTGCGGGAACTCACAGTTCGCGGGCCCTCCCGGCGACGTCTCCGATGACGATGACGGACGGGTGGTGCGCTTCGGTGACACCGAGGTCGGCGAGCGCGCAATTGCGGACGGTCTGGTTCTTCGTGGTCGCGTTCTCGACGATGCGCACGGGGGTCTGCGGCGAGCGCCCGCCCTCGATGAGCGCGGCGGCGATCGCGGCGCGGTTCTTGACGGCCATGAGCAACACGACCGTGCCGTTCCCGGCGCCGAGCGCGGCCCAGTTGACCTTGCTCTGGGGGCCGGGCGGGACGTGGCCGGTGGCGACGGTGAAGTCGTGCACGACGCCCCGCTCGGTCACGGGGATGCCGGCGGCGGCCGGTCCGGCGATGGAGGAGGAGAGGCCGGGGACGACCTCGACGGGCACTCCGGCTTCGAGGCAGGCGTCGAGCTCTTCGGCGCCGCGGCCGAAGACGAACCCGTCGCCGCCCTTGAGGCGCACCACGAACTTGCCTTCGAGGGCGCGTTCGACCATGACGGCGTTGATCTGCTCCTGCGTGGTGTGCCGCCCGTACGGGAGCTTCGCGGCGTCGACGATCTCGACGTCCTCGCCGAGCATGTCGAGCAGCTCCTGCGGGGCGAGCCGGTCGGAGACGACCACTTCGGCCTGGCGCAGCAGCTCGAGGCCGCGGAGGGTGATGAGGTCGGCGTCGCCGGGTCCGGCCCCCACGAGGGCCACGCCCGCCGGGCGGGCGTGGCGGCTGCGGGGCGCGTCGATGTCGCCGGTGCGCAGGCCCGCGGCGATCGCGTCGCGGACCGAGGCGGCGCGGCGGGGGTCGCCGGAGGCGGAGACCGCCACGGAGATGCCGTCGAACTCGGTCTGCGCGAGCGTCCAGGCGTCGGAGGCCGCAGCGTCGTCGGCACGCACGCACCAGGTGCGGCGGGCCTCGGCCTCGGCGGCGACGGCCGCGTTGACCTCGGGCGAGTCGGTGGCGGCGAGCACGAACCAGGCGTCGTCGCCGTCGCCCGAGCGCCACTCGCGCGCCTCCCACTGGATCTCGCCGGCGGCGGCGTAGTCGGAGAGGGTGGTGGTCGCCTCGGGGGCGACCAGCAGGACGCGGGCGCCGGCGGCCAGGAGTCGCGGCACCCGGCGGCCGGCGATGGAACCGCCGCCGACGACGAGCACCGACTTGCCCTGCAACCGCAGCCCGATCTCATAGACCGACACGTGTGCCTCCTCCAGCACTCCCCGTTAAGACTCGACAAGCGTATGCGGGTTTCGTCGCGTTCATCTATCCGGCGGATTGCGAGCCTGTTACGCGAAACCCGCGAGGCGCGAAACGGCCAGTGTTATGCGAGCTCCCATTGCGTTCAGGGCCTTTGGGAAAGCAGTGCCAGTGCTCGTGAGTTTTTTCACCTTGGCCCCCTCCATGTGCCCTAGGCTGGATATATGCGTGATCGACCCCGCCAGCACCGTGTGCCCGGACTGTCCGCACATGGGAGCGACGAACCCGGACCATCCGCCGAAGGCGTGTACGCGCTGCTGCGCACGAGCCTGCTCGCCGGGCTCGCGATCGCGGCCCTGGTGTTCCCGCTCGCCGCGATGGCCGGCTTGAGCGCGAAAGCGGGGTTCGACTCGATCGACACGCTCTCCGTGGAGGTCACCGAGACCGACCCGCCGCTGACCTCGTACGTGTACGCGGCCGACGGCGAGACGCTCGTGAGCCTGTTCTACGACGAGTTCCGCCGCCACGTCGCGCTCGACGAGGTCGCGCCCGTCATGCAGCAGGCCATGGTCTCCGCCGAGGACTCCCGGTTCTACACGCACAACGGGGTCGACTACCGGGGCATCGTGCGCGCCATGGTCGCCAACAACTCCTCCGGCGGGGTCGAGCAGGGCGCCTCCACGATCACCATGCAGTACGTGCGTGGCGCGCTCCAGCTCAACGCCGAGACGATCGACGAGGTCATCGCCGCCACCGAGCAGACCGCCACCCGCAAGCTCACTGAGGCCCGCCTCGCGATGGCCGTCGAGGAGCAGCTCACGAAGGACCAGATCCTCGAGCGCTACCTCAACCAGGCGTACTTCGGGCACAACGCGTACGGGATCTTCGCCGCCGCGCAGGTGTACTTCTCCAAGCACCCGTCCGAGCTGAACCTGCAGGAGTCGGCGACGCTCGCCGGGCTCGTGCAGGCGCCCTCGGCGTACGACCCGATCACCTCGGACCAGACGCAGGCGCTCGGGCGCCGCAACTGGGTGCTCGACCGGATGGTCGACATCGACTACCTCTCGCGCGGCGACGCCTCCGAGGTGCGCGGCCTGCCGATCGAGCTGCAGGTCTCGGACCCGCCGAACTCGTGCATCGGCATCCAGGGCACGCCCACCGAGTTCGGGTTCTTCTGCGACTACTTCCGTCGCTGGTGGCGCGAGCAGGACGCCTTCGGGGCGACCCCGGCCGAGCGCGAGCGCGAGCTGCGCCAAGGCGGGTACACGATCATCACCACGCTCGACCCCGACATCCAGAAGATGGCGAACAAGCACGTCAACGACGCCCAGAGCGAGGATTCGAGGCTCGCGCACGGCGCGGTGGTGATGGAGCCGGGCACCGGCCGGATCAAGGCGATGGGCCTGAACCGGACCTTCTCGTACGACCAGAAGCACAACGGCCCGCACTCGAACCCGTCCTTCGACCGCAAGGGCAACTACCCGAACACGGTGAACCCGGTGCTCGGCGGCGGCGCCGAAGGCGGCTACCAGGCCGGATCGACGTTCAAGGTCTTCACGATGCTCGCGGCGCTCGACGCGGGCTACCCGCTGGACTACAACATCAGCTCCCCCAACCGGGTCGCCACGAGCTTCGTCTCGGCGACCACGGCGTGCGGCGGCAGATGGTGCCCGAAGAACGGCTCGGCCGCGATGGCCGGCAACCGCGACATGTGGTCCGGGTTCGGGATGTCGGTGAACACGTACTTCGCGCAGCTCATCGACCGGGTGGGCGCGGACAAGACCGTGGAGATGGCCGAGCGGATGGGCCTGCAGTGGCGCTCCGAAGGGGACGCGTACTACGCCTCCGAGGAGCGGCGCTCGGGCTGGGGGCCGTTCACGCTGGGCGTCTCCGACGTGCAGCCGATCGAGATGACGAACGTCTTCAACACGCTCGCCGCCGAGGGCCTCTACTGCGAGCCGATACCGGCGCTGCGGATCATCGATCCCGAGGGCCAGGAGCTCGACGCGGCCACGCCGCGCTGCCACCAGGAACTGGACGAGGACGTGGCGCGGGCCGCGACGGACGCCGCCCGGTGCGTCACCGAGACCCAGCGCAAGGGCGCGCAGTGCGGGCCCTGGGGCACCTCGAAGATCGTCGGCGCGCTGGCCGGGCGGCCCGTGGCCGGCAAGTCCGGTACGACTGACGGCGACCGGGCCTCGTGGTTCCTGGGCTACACGCCGCAGCTGACGGTGGGCGCGTTCATGGCCGACCCGGACTACATCTTCAACCCGGTGGGCAAGTCGAACACGACCAAGTCGAAGGAGACGGCGGGGAAGATCTTCAGGGACGCGTTGAAGGGCGTGGAGGAGGTCAAGTTCAAACCCCCGTCGCGCGACATCATGTACGGGGATTGACCGCCTCGGACGTGGCAGCGGCCTCCGGCTCCTCGCCGGGGGCCGCTTCGCCGTTCTCGGCCGCGCCTTCGTCGTCCATGTCGCGGCGCTCGCGGCGCGCGAGGACGACCCACCCTACGGGGACCATGGCCGCGAACAGCGCCCACTGGACCGCGTACGAGTAGTTCTGCCAGTCCTTGAACGAGGGCGTCTCCAGGGCGGTGAAGCCCTCGGCCGGCTCGATGTCGGCGATCCACGCGGAGCGCAGTTCGTAGTCGAGGTGCGGGCCGAGCATGTCGATGCTCAGGCGGCGCGATTCGAGGTGGCCGTCGGCCTCGCTGACAGCGCCGCTGGACTCCTCGTACTCGTAGACGCGGCCGGTGACAGTGACCTCGCCGGCCGGCGCCGCCGGGTAGTCGGGCACGCTGCCGGTGTTCTCGGAGGCGACGAAGCCGCGGTCGACGAGGATGGCGGTGCCGTCCGCCAGGACGAGCGGCGTGACGATCTCGAAGCCGTTGAGGCTGTTGTTCGTCTGGGCGCGCAGCACGATCTCGTTCTCGGTGTCGTAGACGCCGGTGGCCTCCACGAGGGTCCAGCGCACGTCGTCGTCCAGGCCCTCCCCGGGGGGCAGGGTCGCGTCGAGCGGCGCGGCCTCGCGGCTGTGCTCGATGACGTCGTTCGCGGCCGCGCGCTCGACCGCCCGGCCCCACTGCCACTGGGAGAGCAGCACGCACACGACCATCACGACCAGGCCCGCCAGCGTCAGCAGGAGCCAGCGAGGTGCGAGGACGAATCGGTACCGCTGCATCACGCCGCAAAGTTTAGGGGGTGGGCGAGGCCCCCTGACGGCCGCTATCCGGCCCGTTGGCCCGCTCACTGCGTTGTCGGGCCTCCGCATACAACACCGGTATGCGGAGGCCCTTCCGCGGTCTCGGCGAAGCTTGCGAGCCGTCAATCGACGATGCGAGCGAACCAACGGACTCGGATACCGGCTCGCCCAGGGGCCTCGCCCACCCCCTAGACCCGCTCTACACTTGCGCCTCATGAGCGATGTAGTGAATGCGGTGCGCGCCGCCATGCCCGCGGTGCGCGCCGATCTGGAGGCCCTCGTCAAGATCCCGGCGATCGCCTTCGAAGGACTCGACCACGAGCCGGTCCGCCAGGGCGCGAACGCCGTCCAGCGCCTCCTCGAGGAGGCCGGCGCGGCCGAGGCGCGCCAGCTCTCCCACGGCGGCGGGCAGCCGAGCGTGTACGCGCACTTCCCCGCGCCCGCGGGCCAGCCGACGGTGCTGCTGTACGCCCACCAGGACGTGCAGCCGGTCGGCGACCTCGCGAAGTGGGAGCAGCCCGACCCGTTCACCGTGGTCGAGAAGGACGGGCGGCTGTACGGCCGCGGCGTCGCCGACGACAAGGCCGGGGTGATGGCGCACGTCGCCGCGCTGCGCGCCTACGGCGGGAAGCCGCCGGTGGGCGTGAAGCTCCTCATCGAGGGCGAGGAGGAGTTCGGCTCCCCCACGCTCGAGGGGCTGCTGCGCGAGCACCAGGACCTCTTGGCCGCCGACGTGGTGGTCATCGCCGACTCGCAGAACTGGCGCACGGAGGTCCCGGCCCTGACGACCACGCTGCGCGGGGTCATCAACGTGTACGTGGAGGTCGCGGTCCTCAAGGGCGCGGTGCACTCGGGGCTGTTCGGCGGGCCGGTGCCCGACGCGCTGACCGCGCTCGCGCGGCTCGTCGCGACCCTGCACGACGACGCCGGCGACGTGGCCGTCGCGGGCCTGGTCTCGGGTCGCAGCTCGGACCTCGACTACGACGAGGCGGCGCTGCGGCACGAGGCGGGGATGCTCCCGGGCGCCGAGTTCATCGGCACCGGGCGGCTGACCGAGCGGCTGTGGTCGAAGCCGACCGCGACGGTGCTGGGCATCGACGCGCCGGGCGCCGCGGAGTCGGCGAACGCGCTGCAGCCGCGGGCGCGCGCGAAGGTCTCGTTCCGGCTCGCCGCGGGCGACTCGGCCGCGAACGCGCTCAAGGCCGTCGAGGAGCACCTGCTGGCGAACGCGCCGTGGGGCGCGGAGGTCACGGTGACTCCTGAAGGCGGCCTTGGCGACCCGTGCGCGATCGACGCGACCGGGCCGTCCTACGACGCCGCGCGCGCCGCGTTCGCGGAGGCCTGGGACGGCACCGAGCCCGTGGAGATCGGCGTCGGCGGCTCGATCCCGATGATCGCGACCTTCCAGGAGCTGTTCCCGGAGGCCGCGATCCTGGTCACGGGTGTCGAGGACCAGTACTCGAACCCGCACGGCCCCAACGAGTCGCTCGACATCGCGATGTTCGAGCGGGTCTGCGTGGCCGAGGCGCTCCTGCTGGAGAAGCTCAAGCGGTAGCGACAGTGCGGAACGGGGCTCGGACAACCGTCCGGGCCCCGTTTCCTATAGGATCTATCCTATAGGATTACCGTTCGCGGACCTTGCGCAGCACCTTCGCGAGCGGGTCCTCCGAGGTCTGGAAGACCTGGCGGTAGGAGTTCGCGGCGGCCTTGGCCTCGGCGGCGATCGACGCGTCCTTGTCGTCCTCGCGCTTCGGGTAGTCGCCCGCGAGGTACTCGCGGTACTCGCCGTCGTCGATCCAGGACTTGACCGCGGCCGCGCGGGCCACGGCGAAGTCGTGGCTGCGCTGCTCGAGCAGCATGAGCTTGAGGAAGCTGTCGCGCAGGTCCCCGCCCGTCTCGAACTCCTTGGCCTGCTCCAGGAACGCCGCAGTGTCCACATCGTGCAGATCGCCGCCCCCGGCGAGCTTCGCCATGACGCGGATGGCCGCGGCCGGGTCCTGCACCGCCAGCGCCCCGGCCCGGTCGGCTGAGAGCTCGGCCTTGCGGCTCCATTCGTAGAGCGCGGCGGTGATGACCCGCAGGCCCACCACGCCGACGGGGATCCAGGCGACCGAGGTGGTCAGCCGCACCAGCACCATCAGCAGGGTCCGGTACAGCCCGTGCCCGGAGAGGGCGTGCCCCAGCTCGTGTGCGAGCAGGAACTTCAGTTCGGCGTCGTCGAGCAGTTCGACCGAGCCGGAGTTGATCACGATCACCGGCTTGTCGATGCCGATGCACATCCCGCCCAGGTCGGGGTCGCGGGTGATGTACAGCTCCGGCAGTTCCACGGCGTCGAGCACGGCGCCGACCTGCTGGTAGGCCTCGTACACGCGCGCGTACTGGTGGCGGTCGACGCGGATCGAGGAGCCCATGAGGCTCAGCCGCAGGGCCCGCTCGGAGAGCATCCCGGAGACCTTGCGGAGGACGACGTCGAAGCCGCGCAGCTCCCGCAGTGCGACGAGCGCGCCCCGGTCGGCGGGGTGCTCCCAGGCCCGGGTCGATATGCCGCGCAGGAGGACCGGCCCGCGAGCCGGGTCCCTGATCTCGACCGGACCGCCTTCGGCCGGTGTCTGGTCGTCGCTCATGCTCGCCCCTCACGGTTGGCTCTGGTGCAAGTGTGGCACGGCGGTGCCAGCGGCGGCGGCCGCGCGCGAACGGCAGGGCCCCAGGCCGATCCGCACTCCGGGCCTGGACCGGCGCCGGCCGGTGCCGGATTGCGCCCGGGGAGTCCGCAAGGGGCCCAAGTGGTCGGGACGCATAGCGGGCATTGCCGCCCACAAGGGGGCGAGATAACGAATCGGCGTCAACACGCCGTGCGGCGCTTGACACTCCGGCCCGCAGGGACTACTCATTGATGTGGGTCAGCAATTCCGGGGCGTCGTGGAGAATCGTTTGGGGTGTTCTTGCGACGCCCCGTATCCATGCCCTCTTCTGGACTCCCCGGTCCCCTCGCGAGCCGGTGCCCAGGTATTCTTGCGCTGGCGCGGCGCCCTGTGCGGCCCCGCCAGGCGCCCGTAGCTCAGCTGGATAGAGCACTGGACTTCTAATCCAATGGTCGCAGGTTCGAATCCTGCCGGGCGCGCCAAACCGGCAGGCAGACGACCCGCTAAATCAGCCGCCGACAGTGCGCTCCCCTTTTCAGGGGCATCAGTAGCACCTCCCGTAGCAGACGCCTTCTGAAGCGCCGTCTAGCCGGATCCGCCTTCGCGGTCGGTCGGGCTCGCGGTGCCGGGCTCCTCGGGCATTTCGACTCGGGCCCGCCATCCCTCGCTGCGTCCGATGATCTCCAGCGTGGCGGTGGCGTCGAGTTCGGCACCGGTGGCGGGGTCGACCACGGTGCAGGCGATCTCCAGCCCCGACTCGACGACGATGTGCTCGTCGTCCCCGCAGTCGACCTGGGTCGGTTCGCCGGACTCCGATTCGAGCACCCGGGCGACGAAGTCGGCGACCTGGTCGGCCGTGGCCGTGAGTTCGGGCTCGGGTTCGGGTTCGGCGCTGCACGCCGCGAGCGCGAGGACCGCGGCGGCCAGAGCGGTGCAGTGGTGCGGTCGCAATGTCGTGTCTCTCCTGGGGTCGCTCGGAAAGTCGGCGCCCCGGGCGGTGCACCCCGGGCCTTTGCGCCGGAGGGTAGTCCGGCCGTGCCCGCGGTGCGCCGCGCTCCGCTCAGACGATGTCCGACTGCTCCTCGTGGTACTTGACGCCTTCGATGCCGTCGATGGTCCTGAGCTTCACCGTGAGGTCGCCGACCTGGCCGCGTCCGGAGAGGACGAAGTCGGTGGTGCGCTCGTAGCCGTCGCCGTCCTCGCCCTGCATCTCGGTGACCTTGTACCCCTCTTCGGTGCATTTCTTGAGCGCTGCGGCCAGCGCGCCGGAGCTGGTGTACCGGATCTGGAGCCGGCCGGCGTGGCGCACGTGGTGGGCGAGCGCGTTCTCGACGGGGGCGAGACCGGCGACGACGGCGAGCTGCACGACGGCGACGGCGACGGCCGCCCAGTAGAGGCCGGCGCCGCAGGCGAGGGCCATGGCGGTGGTGGACCAGATCGAGGCGGCGGTGGTCATGCCGTGGACGATGTTCTTGTTGAAGAAGATGACGCCCGCGCCGAGGAAGCCGATGCCGGTGACGACCTGTGCGGCGATGCGGGCGGGGTCGACGCCGGGGGTGCCGGGCACGGTCTCGGGGAAGCCGTAGCGGCCGGCGAGGACGAACAGGCAGGTGCCGACGGCGATGAGGGCGTGCGTGCGCATACCGGCGGGTTTGCCCTGCCATTCGCGTTCGGCGCCGACCGCGAGGCCGAGCAGCAGTGCGAGTCCGAGGGGGCCGAGATATGTCAAAGGGTCCATAACCGCGCAGCGTACCCGTTTCGGGGCGCGCGGAATCCCAGGTCAGGCCAGGAGGTCGGTTTCCCAGCCGTATTCGCCCGCGCCGGGGCCCCGCTCGCCTTTGACGAGGCGGTAGTGCTCGGCGCCGAGGGCGTCGTCGCCGAGCTTGTCGCCGAGGACGTCGAGCCAGTCGCCGGGGGCGATCTGGGTGGCGTAGGCGGCCATGGCCTCGCGCTTGCGGGCGGTGTCGCCGGTGATGCAGGCGTGGATCTGGTCGTCGGGGACGCCGAAGGGGAGGTCGTCGACGGTGGCGGCGTCGGCGAAGGGGTTGTCGGTGGCGCCGGTGAAGGCCTCGAACTGGGCTTCGATGATGCTGCGGGGCATGGTGGTCCAGTAGACCTTGCGGATGTCGTGGGCGGGGCCGAGGTCGGGCCGCCAGGCGGGGTCGGCGGCGAGTCCGGCGGCGCGCATGGCGACGCGGTGAGCCTGGATGTGGTCGGGGTGGCCGTAGAAGCCGTCGGGGTCGTAGGTAACGAGGACTTCGGGGGCGCGGTCGCGGATGAGCGCCACGAGGTCGGCGGCGGCCTCGTCGACGTCAGCGCCCCAGAACGCGCGCGGGTGGCGGTTGGAGGGCAGGCCCATCATGCCGGAGTCGCGGTAGCGGGCGACGCCGCCGAGGAAGTGGGTGTCCTCGACGCCGAGTGCGGCGGTGGCCTGGCGGTACTCCCAGTAGCGGTAGCCGCCGAGCTGGTCGGCCTCACCGGCGGCGAGCCCGGCGAGGTGGGGGATGCGGACTTCGCCCTCTTCGCCGAGGGTGCAGGTGACGATGGTGACGTGCGCGTCGGGGCGGGCGGCGTAGTGGGCGACGGTGGCGCCGGTGCCCACGGTCTCGTCGTCGGGGTGGGCGTGGACGAAGAAGATGCCGCGTGCGCTCATGCGGCCAAGCCTAGCCAGCGCGGGGCGGCACTCGGTTCACTTGCGCCGCAGGAGACATGACAGGGACTCAAATGAAACTTCGCAATCTACAGTCCCAGTCGGAAGAATGCTCGCGATTGTGATGTACCCCATGGACTTACGTCACAGGTTCAGGGATATCCTGCGCTGATGACCACGACCGAAGACAGTGCCGTCTCGTCGCCCCGGGCCGCGATAGCCGCGCGGAACCTCCGGATCGACAACTGGCGGCGGGGCCCGATCCTGACGGTGCTCGGCATTACCGCCTGGGTCGCATACGCGACGTTCCGGGTCTTCTACCAAGGCGACTACTGGGTCGCGGACTACCACTACCTGACGCCGTTCTACTCCCCGTGCGTCTCCGAGGGCTGCGTCCCCGAATCCGCCCACTTCGGACGGTTCCTGCCCGACAGCCCGCTCATCCCCTACGCGGCGCTGAGCCTGCCGTTCCTGCTGGCGTTCCGGCTCACCTGCTACTACTACCGCAAGGCCTACTACCGGTCGTTCTGGCTCTCCCCGCCCGCGTGCGCCGTCCCGGACGGGCACCCGCGCTACACCGGCGAGACGCGGTTCCCGCTGCTGCTGCAGAACTTCCACCGGTACTTCTTCTACGTGGCGGTCGCGATCTCCCTGGTGAACACCTGGGACGCGGTCCTGGCCTTCCACTCCCCCGACGGCTTCGGCCTCGGCCTGGGGAACGTCATCCTGTGGGCGAACGTGGTGCTGCTGTGGTGCTACACCCTCGGCTGTCACTCCTGCCGCCACGTGATGGGCGGGCGGCTCAAGCACTTCTCGAAGCACCCGGTCCGGTACCGCCTGTGGACGTTCTCCAGCGCGCTGAACGCCCGCCATATGATGTGGGCCTGGATCACCCTGGCGTCCCTGGCGCTCACGGACTTCTACGTCATGGCCGTCGCCGCCGGCTGGATCACCGACCTCCGATTCGTCGGTTGAGGGGAACGAAGCATATGAGCGACAACGACATCAACGAGGTCGAGCACCTCTCCTGCGACGTCCTCGTGATCGGCGCGGGCGGGGCGGGCCTGCGGGCCGCCGTCGAGGCGCGGCTCGCGGGCAAGAGCGTCATCGTCATCTCCAAGTCCCTGTTCGGCAAGGCGCACACCGTCATGGCCGAGGGCGGCGCGGCCGCCGCCATGGGGAACGTGAACGCGAACGACAACTGGCAGGTCCACTTCCGCGACACGATGCGCGGCGGCAAGTTCCTCAACAACTACCGGATGGCCGAGCTGCACGCCCAGGAGGCGCCGGACCGGATCTGGGAGCTCGAGACCTACGGGGCCCTGTTCGACCGGACCGCCGACGGCAGGATCTCCCAGCGCAACTTCGGCGGCCACGAGTACCCGCGCCTGGCGCACGTGGGCGACCGCACCGGGCTCGAGCTGATCCGCACGCTCCAGCAGAAGCTCGTCTCGCTCCAGCAGGACGACGAGGCGGCGGGCGAGAGCCGCGACCGGCTCCAGGTCATCGACGAGACCACCATCACCGAGCTGTTCACCGCGGGAGGCGCCGTCAAGGGCGCCTTCGGGTACCGGCGCGGCACGGGCCGGTTCATGGCCATCGCGGCCCCCGCGATCGTGCTCGCCACGGGCGGGATCGGGCGGTCCTTCAAGGTCACGTCGAACTCGTGGGAGTACACCGGCGACGGCCACGCGCTGGCCCTGCGGGCCGGGGCGAAGCTGATCAACATGGAGTTCATCCAGTTCCACCCGACCGGGATGGTCTGGCCCCCTTCGGTTCGCGGCATCCTCGTCACCGAGTCGGTGCGCGGCGACGGCGGGGTCCTGAAGAACTCCGACGGCGAGCGGTTCATGTTCGGCTACATCCCCGAGGTGTTCAAGGCGCAGTACGCCGACAACCCGGACGAGGCCGACCGCTGGTACACCGACCCCGACCACAACCGCCGTCCCCCTGAGCTGCTGCCGCGCGACGAGGTCGCGCGGGCGATCAACGCGGAGGTGAAGGCGGGCAGGGGGACCGAGCACGGCGGCGTGTACCTGGACATCGCGTCCCGGCGCAGCGCCGAGTACATCCGGGAGCGGCTCCCGTCGATGCACCACCAGTTCAAGGAACTGGCCGATGTGGACATCACGGCGGCGCCGATGGAGGTGGGTCCGACCTGCCACTACATCATGGGCGGCATCGAGGTCGACGCCGACACGACCGCGTCGGCGGTGGCGGGCCTGTTCGCGGCCGGGGAGGTCTCGGGCGGCATGCACGGCTCGAACCGGCTCGGCGGGAACTCCCTCTCGGACCTTTTGGTGTTCGGCAAGCGCGCGGGCGAGTACGCCGCCGCGCACGCCTCGGCGGCCGAATCGCCGAAGCTCAGTGAGGCCGAGATCGCGGCGGCCGTAGAGGACGCCTTGCGGCCCTTCGGGAACGACGGCGAGAACCCGTACGCACTGCAGGACGCGATGCAGCAGATCAATGGCCGCCTCGTGGGGATCATCCGCCGCGCGGGCGAGCTGGAGGAGGCGCTGACGGAACTGGCGGCCCTGGAGGAGCGCATCGCGAACGTCACCGCGATCGGCGGCCGGGCCTACAACCCCGGCTGGCACCTGGCGCTGGACCTGCGGAACATGTACGTCTGCTCGGTCGCGACCGCGATGGCCGCGCTGGAGCGCGACGAGTCGCGCGGCGGGCACACCCGCGAGGACGCGCCGGGCATGGACCCGCAGTGGCGCAAGGTGAACCTGGTGGCCTCGCTCGAGGACGGCGCGGTGCGCCTGGAGCGCAAGGCGGTGCCGGCGATGACGCCGGAGCTGCTGGGCCTGTTCGAGCAGACGGAGCTCTCGAAGTACATGACCCCCGAGGAGTACCAGTCCTCGCCGACAGAGGAGGAAAGCCGATGAGCGAGAGGACCTTCCGGGTGTGGCGGGGCGACGCCGACGGCGGCGAGTTCGCCGAGTTCGACGTCGCGGTCAACGAGGGTGAGGTGATCCTTGACGTGGTGCACCGCATCCAGGCCGAGCAGGCGCCCGACCTCGCGGTGCGGTGGAACTGCAAGGCCGGCAAGTGCGGCTCGTGCTCGGCCGAGGTGAACGGCATGCCGCGGCTGATGTGCATGACCCGCATGAACCTCTTCGAGGAGGGCCAGACGGTGACCATCACGCCGCTGCGGACCTTCCCGGTGGTGCGCGACCTCGTCACGGACGTGTCGTTCAACTACGAGAAGGCCAGGAGCATGCCGGCGTTCGCGCCGCCGGAGGGCCTGCAGCCGGGCGAGTACCGGATGCAGCAGGTCGACGTGGAGCGCAGCCAGGAGTTCCGCAAGTGCATCGAGTGCTTCCTGTGCCAGAACACCTGCCATGTGGTGCGCGACCACGAGGAGAACAAGCCGCCGTTCTCGGGCCCGCGCCTGTTCATCCGCGCCGCCGAGCTCGACATGCACCCGCTGGACGCGCGCGCCGACCGCCGCGAGCAGGCGCAGGACGACCAGGGCCTGGGCCTGTGCAACATCACGAAGTGCTGCACCGAGGTGTGCCCCGAGCACATCAAGATCACCGACAACGCGATCATCCCGATGAAGGAGCGCGTCGCCGGGGACCGCTACGACCCGCTGGTGTGGCTGGGCCGCAAGATCTTCAGGAAGGACAAGGCGGCGAAGGCCGAATAGGCGCGACCTTGTTCACCGGCCCCCGTGTCAGGGTCGTCGTCGGGGGCGCTGCGACTGTCCGTTCTGAAGGCGAGCGCCGGGCTCACCCGCGTTCACGACTGCGGGGCTGGCCGGGGATGGAGACCTCGAGGATGGCGTTCAGGCCGAAGCCGTCGCCGCCGTCCAGCTTGCCGATGCCGACGCTGGCCTGGACCTCGGACGCGCCGAGGTCGACCTTCGCCGTGCGGGCGATGCTCTGGAGCGCGCTGTGGAAGCAGGCCGCGTACCCCGCGGCGAACAGCAGCTCGGGGTTGGGGGCGCCGCCGGGGCCGCCGAGCTCGGGCGGCATGCGGACGTCGAAGTCGATGAGCCCGTCGCCGCCGGCGACGTGGCCGTTGCGGCCTTCGCCGGTCGAAACGGCATGGGCAGTGTAGAGCGCCTTCATGGTGTCTCCTTCTCAGTCGTTGGTCTCGCGGGTGCGGATGGACTCGGTGAACTCGGTGAGCTTGTCGCGCAAGGCGACCAGGTCCTCGTAAGACATCCCGGAGGCGCCGCCGACCACCTGGGTGACCTCGCAGCCGCGGCTCTCGAGCGCGGCCCCGGCCTCGGTGAGGTGGACGGTCACGCGGCGCTCGTCCCCGGAGCCGTCCCCGCGGCGGCGCTCGACGAACCCGGCGGCCTCGAGCCGCTTGAGCAGCGGGGAGACGGTGCCGGAGTCGAGCTGGAGCGTGTCGCCGAGGGCGGTCACGGTGAGGCCGTCGGTCTCCCACAGCGCCATGAGGACCAGGAACTGCGGGTAGGTCAGCCCGAGCTTGTCGAGCATCGGCCGGTACAGGCCGATGACCGCCCGCGAGGCGGTGTACAGCGCGAAGCAGGCCTGCTCCCGGAGCCGGGGTGTCTTGTCCATGAGCACGACGATAGTGCACAACTTAGTTGTGCGCAATCAAGTTGTGTGTGATCTATTCCGGCTTGCCGAAGCGGACGCGCTTGGCGATCTCGCGCAGTGCGCCTTCGGGGTCCGCGACGACCGCGGGCGGGAAGTTGCCGCCCATGAGCAGGCCCGCGAAGCCGTGCACGAGCGACCAGGCGCCGAGCGCCTCGGGGTTGAACTCGGCGTCGGCCCGCTGCTCCCCCGCCCCGCGCACCAGCGCCGCGTTCGAGCGCGCCTCGGCGCGCTGCAGGTCGGGGTCGTCCTCGTGGAGCAGCTCAGGCCGGAACATCGTCTCGAAGTACGCCTTGTTGTCGATGGCGAAGCGCACGTAGGCGATGCCGACCTCGACGAAGTCGCCGGTCGCCTTCCACGCGCGTTCCAGTGCGTCCGCGAACCGGTCGTACCCCTCGGCCGCGACGGCGGTCAGGAGCCCGGCCTTGTCGCCGAAGTGGTGGGCCGGAGCCGCGTGCGAGACGCCGGCGAGCTTGGCGACGGCGCGCAGGCTCAGGGCGCTCGGCCCGGATTCGGCGATGGACGCGACGGCGGCGTCGATGAGGGCCCGGCGCAGGTCGCCGTGGTGGTAGCGATCGGTCACGAGAGCCACTGTAGCGCGGATCTTGACAGTGTCAAACACCACTGCGGCCGCCTAGGCCGCTAACTTGACACTGTCAAGACCGGGGCGTACGTTGGGTTCCACCACCACTCACGATTGGAAGCCCCGATGTTCGAGTCCACTCTCGCCCTCAGCGACGCCTCCCGCATCATCGCCGGGATCGGCCTGCTCACCATCGTCACCATCGAGTTCGGCGGCATGTTCCTGCTCAAGATCGCCGCAGGCAAGGTCCCGCTCACCGAGTTCCAGAAGTCCTTCTCCCGCGCCGGGCACGCCCACGCCGGCGTCCTCGTCATCCTCAGCCTCGTCGCCCTGATCCTCGCCGACGCGACCGGCCTCGACGGCTTCTGGGGCTGGACCGCCCGCGTCGCGATCCCCGCGGCGGCCGTCCTCATGTCAGGCGGGTTCTTCGCCGCCATGGCCGGGGCGGGCCGCACCGCGCCGAACAAGGCCGTCGCCGTGATCGTCGTCGGCGCCGCGAGCCTCGCACTCGGCGTCGTGACCCTCGGCATCGGCCTGCTGGTCGCCTGACCGAGCCGGGTCCCGCGCCTCGGCGAAGCCGAACCAGCCGCCCGGCCCCCGGCCGGGGCGTGGGCCCCCACTCCATCCTCGCGCGCGCCGTGCAGCGGCGGCACGGGCCCGCCTAGACTTGATCCTCGTGAAACTCAGCATCGGTATCGTCGGCCTGCCCAACGTCGGCAAGAGCACGCTGTTCAACGCGCTGACCCGCTCGGAGATCCTCGCGGCGAACTACCCGTTCGCGACCATCGAGCCGAACGTCGGCGTCGTCGCCGTCCCGGACGCCCGGCTCCCGAAGCTGGCCGAGGTCTACGACTCGGAGAAGATCCTCCCGGCCACGGTCACGTTCGTCGACATCGCGGGCCTGGTCAAGGGCGCGTCCGAAGGCGCGGGCAAGGGCAACAAGTTCCTGTCCAACATCCGCGAATGCTCGGCCATCGCGCAGGTCGTGCGGGTCTTCGAGGACGGCAACGTGACCCACGTCGACGGCCGCGTCTCGCCGATCGACGACATCGAGACCATCAACACCGAGCTGATCCTCGCGGACCTCCAGACCATCGAGAACGTCCTGCCGCGCCTCGAGAAGGAAGCGCGCATGGACAAGACCAAGGCCCCGAAGGTGGCCGCGGTCAAACAGGCCCAGGAGGTCCTCGACGGCGGCAAGACCGTGTTCGCCGCCGGCCTCGACACCGAGCACCTCTACGACCTGCACCTCCTGACGGCCAAGCCGTTCATCTACGTGTTCAACGTCGACGAGGGCCAGGTCGGCGACGAGGCGCTGGCCGCCAAGCTGCGCGCCCTGGTCGCGCCCGCCGACGCGGTGCTCCTGGACGCCAAGTTCGAGTCCGAACTGGTCGACCTGGAGCCCGACGAGGCGCGCGAGATGCTGGAGTCCACCGGCCAGAGCGAGCCGGGCCTGGACCGCCTCGCGAGCGTCGGCTTCCACACGCTGGGCCTCCAGACCTACCTGACCGCGGGCCCGAAGGAGACCCGGGCGTGGACGATCCCGCGCGGCGCGACCGCCCCCGAGGCCGCCGGCGAGATCCACACCGACTTCCAGCGCGGCTTCATCAAGGCCGAGATCGTCTCCTACGACGACCTCATGGAAGCCGGCACCATGCAGGCCGCCAAGGCCGCCGGCAAGGTCCGCATGGAGGGCAAGGACTACGTCATGGCCGACGGCGACGTGGTCGAGTTCCGCTTCAACGTCTGAGCACCGCAGCGGCGATCATCGCCTTCTGTAAACTCTCGGTTGACAGAATCACCCGTAAATGTTAGGTTTACAGCCGTGGAGATAAGGCAGTCAGCCCGCAAGCACCACATCGCTGACCACTCGATCATCCACGCATGGGAGAACGCGCTTCGCACCGTCGAGTACGAGTACGACGGTGAGGAGCGGTTGCTCGTCATCGGCGCAGACGAGTCGGGAAACCTGCTCGAACTGGTCGCTGTTCCCGCCGACGAGCCCACGCGCATCATCCATGCCGACCGACTCCGTCCGAAATTCTACGACTATCTCCGCTGAGGAGGGTGATCCAAATGACTACCAAGCACCGCGTCGATTCGACGGGCCTCGACCAGCTCGACCCCGCCGTATCGCCCGCTCGGGACGCGACCCACTTCCGCAACATCATCGCTGCGCGCAAGCGGATCGCCGCCGCTGAGGCCGAGCTGCGCGAAGCCGTCCAGGCCGCCCGTGACGCCGGCGACTCCTGGACGGTGATCGGTGCCGCGCTCGACACCACGAGACAGAACGCTTACCAGCGCTTCGGCAAGAGCTTAGGCGACGTAAGGGTTTAAACACGCCTTTCCTTGAGCACTAAGGAATCTGACGCCGCGACGTTCGGTCGCGGCGTCTTCGATCCTGGAGGTGGGCCATGCAGCGTGAGCCGAGGCAGCGGGAAGTCGCGGTCGTGACCGGCGGCGGGCAGGGCATCGGCAGGGCGATCGTCGAACGACTCCTCGGCGACGACCGCGCGGTCGTCGTCGTGGAACTACGCGACGAAGCCCTTGAGTGGCTCGACGAGGCGATCAGCGAGAGCCGGGCCTGGGTGGTCGTGGGCGACGCGGGCGAGGACGCCGTCGCCGCGCGTGCCGTCGCCGCGGCCGAGTCGCTCGGCATGCTCACCGGCTGGGTCAACAACGCCGCGGTGTTCCGCGACGCCTGGCTCCACGAGGCGGGCGGCGCGGCCGTCGCGGAGCTGGTCCGGCGCAACCTCCAGCCGTGCCTGGCGGGGTCGGCCGCCGCAGTGGCCGCGTTCCGCGTCCAGGGCGTCGCCGGGAGCATCGTCAACGTCTCGTCCCATCAGGCGCAGCGGGCCGTGCGCGGCGCGCTGCCCTATGCGACCGCCAAGGCCGCGATCGAGGGCCTCACGCGGGCGCTGGCGGTCGATTACGGCCCGTGGGGCGTGCGGGTGAACGCGCTCGCCCTCGGGTCGATAGCGACCGAGCGGCTGCGCGCCCTGGAGGACTCCGGGGCGGCCGTGTACGCGCAGGTCGAGGCGGCCATGCAGGAGCTGCATCCGCTCGGCCGGGCGGGCGAGGCGGCCGAGGTCGCCGACGCGGTCGCGTTCCTGCTCTCGGAGCAGTCGTCCTTCATCAGCGGCGCGGTGCTGCCGGTCGACGGCGGCCGCTCGGCCCAGGGCCACGACCCGGAGGCCGTGACGCCCTCCTGAGGGGCCGAAAAGCCATGGCGCGGCCGCGCTCGAGAGCGTGCCGCGCCATTTGCGTCAGTGGAGTGCCCGGACACGGAAGCGGCGGACCGGCGGGGAGGTGGGGTCCCCGGCGATCCGCCGTGCGGTTCGGGTCATTCGCCGCGTCTGAGCCAGCGGAAGCGGCCCTTGGAGCTCGGGTCCTGCTGGGCGGCGAGCTCTCCGGCGATGGTGATGTAGGCGGTCTCGACGCGGCCGGCGAAGGTCACGTCGGTGAGACTGAATCCGCCTTCGCTGGCGAGCACGATGAGCGTGGCTTCATCCGTGCGCGACACGTCGGGCCTGACCCCGAGCGTGTCGGCGAAGATCTTGATGTGTTCGGCGAGCTCCGCGTGCTGGGAATCGTCGAGCGGCAGCGACCGCGACAAGCGGCCGTCGTCATCCGCTACCCAACCATTGAGCTCCCGCAGTGCATCCAGCAGCACGTTGTCGTCTTGCTCCGTTCTCCCCATATGGCACCGTCGCCATTTCGTCCTGGCCGCGACCGGCAAAAGCCGTGCCCTGCCTGGGCAGGGCGGCGACCGATCAGTAAGGTGGTCTGATTCGGCTCCGACGGACACGGGGGCTTCGTGTCTGAATTGTCGCCGGATCTTTATCGTTTCTGAACCGAGTCTTGCGCGTCTCCCAGTTTCTGTCCAGACCGGCAAATGGGATTAATCGGTAATTGCGGTCTCCGCGGGACAGTTCTTGTCTGGTTTTGTGCTGGTGGACACGATTCCTGACCGTAGGGTCGACGCCACATCAACCGAACGTATGAACAACAGGTTGCTCACTAGTGATCACAGTTCGTTATCTGACGCGTGAACGATAACGAAACGCCCTCAAACCGGCAACAGCCGCGAAGCCTGGCCGACACGCCGCCGCCGATAAGCTCTTGCGGTGAACGAACCGCGTCAGGAGTCCCCGAAGATCGTCGTGGGCGCCGCGATCCGCGCCGGGCACCGCATCCTCGCCGCCGCCCGCGCCTACCCGCCCGAACTCGCCGGGCTCTGGGAGTTCCCCGGCGGCAAGGTCGAACCCGGCGAGACCGAGGCCGAGGCGCTGGTGCGCGAATGCCGCGAGGAGCTCGGCGTCGAGATCGAGGTCGGCGACCGTGTCGGCGGCGACCTCCTGACCGGCAACGGCAGCTACCTGCTGCGGGTCTACTTCGCGGACCTCGCCGAGGGCGAACCGCGCGCCGAGGAGCATGCCGAACTGCGCTGGCTCGCCCCCGCCGAACTCGACTCCGTGCCGTGGCTCCCGGGCAACCGCCCGGCGGTCGACGCCCTCCGGGAGCTGCTCTGCTGAGCCGACCTAGCAGCCGCGCTTAGAAGAAGGTGTGCACCGCGTCGACCACCAGGCCGGTCTCGTCGTCGACGACCGGGATGAGGCGCCACTTGTCGAATGCCGTGCAGGGGTGGGAGAGGCCGAGCTCGACCACGTCGCCGACGGCCAGTCCCGCAGCGCCGGTGAGGAACAGGTGCTGGTCGCTGATCTCTGGGCACTGCGCCGCGGCCGCATCCCAATCCCCTTTTCCATTGTGGCCCAAGGGTATCGGGAGGTCCTGGTCGAACGGGAGGTCGCGGCGGCCGGCGTCGAGGATCGCCAGGTCGGGCTCCGGTCGGGAGAGGACGGTCGCCCGCCCTCGCAGCGCGGGGAGCAGTTCCGGCCCGTCGCCGCCGCGGGCCGCGGGGGTCGTGCGGGCGTAGCAGCCGTGGTCGTGGACGAGGTAGGAGCCCGAGCGCAGGAGCACCTCGGCCCTGGGGGCGAGCGGGCCGAGCACGACGGCGACGCGGTCGAAGTAGGCGCTGCCGCCGGCGCTGACCACGGGCCGGTCGGTCTCGAAGTCCAAGGCCCCGAACAGGGTCGCGAGGTCGCCGAGGTAGTCGTCGACGGCCGCCAGGTCGGCCGCGCCGGTCGCCGAGGCCACCGCGCCCTCGTATCCGGCGACACCCGCGAGCCGCAGATTCGGGGCGGCCTCGAGGCCGGCCGCGACCTTGAGCGCGGCCTCGATGCTCCGCGCCCCGGCCCGCCCGCCCACGGCGCCGAGCTCCACGAGTACGTCGATGGTCGTAGACGCGGCTTCCGAAACCCTGACTTTCGGCACCTCGGAATCGGAAAAAAGACACATGCGGGCCCCTTCCTCGGCCCATACGCTTAGTTGGACGGCCGCGGCAGGATCGGCGATCTGGTTGGCGATGAGGATGCGGGGCACGCCGAACCGGTGAGCCACACCCGCCTGGAAGGGGTTGGCGACAGTGATAGCGGCAGCGCCGGCATCGAGCTGGCGCCGCCACAGCTGCGGGGCCATCGTGGCCTTGCCGTGAGGGGCGAGCGCAAGGCCCCGCTCAGCGCACCAGGCGGCCATGGCGCGCAGGTTGTGCTCGAGCGCCTGCGCCGAGAGCGTGACAACGGGGGTGGGGAGGGTGGGGGCGGGGGGCCCCGAAGCGATCCACTCGCGGATCGTCAGGCCGTGAGCCGAGGCCGGAATGCCCTTGTGGCGCCAGTCGAGGACGTCGTCGTGGAGGCCGCGCAGCCGGGTCTCGTCCATGGTTCACCGCCCTTAATAGGAATGTATCTTTACTATATGACCGAGAAGATCGCGATCCGCACCGCCGCCGCCCCGGCCCCCGCCCACGCCTTCCCGCAGGGCGTCCGCAAGGGCCCGCTGCTCACCGTCTCCGGCCAGGGCCCCGTCGATCCGGCCACCGGCGCGTACCTCCACCCCGGCGACGTACGGGCCCAGACCCGCCGCACCCTGGAGAACGTCGCCGCGATCCTCGAAGCCGGCGGCGCCACCATCGGCGACGTCATGACCCTCCGCGTGTACCTCGCCGACCGCGCCGACTTCGCCGCGATGAACGAGGTCTACGAGGCGTTCCTCACCGAGAAGACCCCCGCGGGCGTGCCGTTCCCGACCCGGACCACCGTCGTCTGCACCCTCCCGAGGGCCGAGATGCTGGTGGAGATCGACGCCCTGGCCTGCATAGACTGACGCTTCGTGCCGAACGAGGGAGGGCGCCGAGTGGCCGCAATGGACATCGTGATCCGGGGAGCCGAAGTCGCCGACGGCACCGGTTCGCCCCGGTTCCGCACTGAAGTCGGCATCAAGGACGGCCGCATCGCGGCCATCGGCACCGCCCGAATCGACGGCGCCCGCGTCATCGACGCCGGCGGCCTCGTCCTCGCCCCCGGGTTCATCGACATGCACGCCCACTCCGAGCTCGCCGTCCTCACCGACCACGACCACCTCGCCAAACTCGGCCAAGGCTGCACCCTCGAAGTCCTCGGCCAGGACGGCCTCTCCTACGCGCCGGTCGACGACGAGACCGCCCCGCAGATGTGGGAGGCCATCGCCGCATGGAACGGCCGCCTCGACGTCGACTACGACTGGCGCACCGTCGGCGACTACCTCGACCGCCTCGACCGAGACGGCATCCCCGCTAACGCCGCCTACCTCGTCCCCCACGGAACAGTGCGCATGCTCGCCATGGGCTGGGAGAACCGCGAGCCCACGCCCGCCGAACTCGAAGTCATGAAAGCCCATGTCGCCCAAGGCATGGAAGAGGGCGCGTTCGGCCTCTCGGCCGGCCTCAGCTACGCGCCCGGCATGTACGCCAAGACCGATGAGCTGGTCGAATTGTGCAAAGTGGTCGCCGGGTACGGCGGCTACTTCGGCCCCCACCAGCGCAGTTACGGCGCGGGCGCGATGGAGGGCTACGCCGAGATGATCGAAATCGGCCGCGGCGCGGCCTGCGCCCTGCACCTCGCCCACGCCACCCTGAACTACGGCGTCAACGAGGGCCGGGCCGCCGAGCTCCTCAAACTCGTCGACGAAGGGCTCGACGAGGGCCTGCCGATCAGCCTCGACACGTACCCGTACCTGCCGGGCATGACCATGCTCGCGGCCCTGCTGCCGAGCTGGTCGGTCGCCGGGGGCTACGGGGCGCTGGCCGAGCGGCTCCGCAGCGACGAGCTGCGGGCGCGGATCGTCCGCGAGCTCGACGTCGAGGGCACCGACGGCGCCAACGGCGTCCCGGTCGACTGGTCGAAGATCGAGATCGCCGGGGTCGCGGACCCCGAACTGCGCGACCTGGTCGGCCTCCGGGTGAGCGAGGCCGCCGGGGACCGGCCCGCTTCGGCGTTCTTCCTCGACCTCATCGAGCGCGACGAGTTCGGGACCGCCTGCCTCATGCACGTGGGCAACGAGGAGAACGTCCGCGCGATCATGCGCCACGGCGTCCACACCGGATCGACCGACGGCGTGCTCGCGGGCGACAAGATCCACCCGCGCGCCTGGGGCTCGTTCGCCCGCTACCTCGGCCACTACACGCGCGAGCTCGGCCTGTTCTCCGTCGAGGAATGCGTGGCGCACCTGAGCGGCCGCCCCGCGGCAGTCTTGGGCCTGACCGACCGGGGCCTGGTCAAAGAAGGCCACGCGGCCGACCTGGTCCTCTTCGATCCAGAGACGGTGGACGCGAAGGCGACCTTCGACGACCCCCGCCGGCAGGCCGCCGGCATCCCCTGGGTGCTGGTGAACGGACAGGTCGCGATCGAGGGCGGCAACCGGACCGGAGCCCGCGCCGGCCGCGCCCTCCGACGCGGCGGCGCCCGGCACTGAACTTGTGGTCGTCGGTTATCTTCAGTTCGCGAACTGTTCCCTCGAAGTACACCGGAGAGCCGCATGGCCGACGACTCAGACATCACCAATGACGAAATGCCGGGCGACACCACTGCGGAGAAGGTCGGCAACTCCATCCCCGGGGTCAAGCAGTTCCTGAACAGCAAGAAGGTCATCGAGGACGCGATCGAGTCCGACGAGGTGACCTTCAGCAACGCGGCCGCCACCGTCGGCGCGGACATCGCGAGCCTCGGCCTCGAGGCCTTCGGCGCGTTCAAGAACCCCCTCGGCATGCTCGTCAACGTCGGCCTCGACTTCGTCCTGAACCTCTTCGAACCCGCGAACAAGCTCCTCACCTGGCTTTCCGGCGACCCCGACGCGATGGGCGACCTCCAGGAGCGGTGGCGCCAGTGCAAGGACGCCCTCGTCGTCCTGCGCGAAGAGGTCGACACGGCGTGGGAGTCCGCGCTCGCGACCTCTGTGTCGCCGACCACCGACGCCGCCAAGGACAAGGTCAGCGGCATGGCCGCCGCGATCGCCGGCGTCGCCTCGGCGATCTCGCAGGTCGAATCGCACATCGGCATGGCCCAGATGCTGGCCAAGGCCATCTACGAGCTCATCAAGGCCCTGCTCTCCGCGCTCGTCGAGCAGTGCATCATCTACGGCCTCATCGCGCTCGCGTCCTCGTGGGCGTCCGCAGGCGGCTCCATCATGACGTTCCTGATGTGGGCCACCCGCCAGACCGCCGTCGACACCGCCGCCATGTGCCTGCGCGTGTCGATCGCCCAGTTCACCGGCAGCCAGCTCGCGCACATCGGCGGCGAGGTGCTCCGCTCGACGTTCCTCCAGTCCTCGGCCGAAATGCTCCAGTGGGCCGGCGGCGTGGTCTCGAACTGGGCCGGCGGCATCCAGGGCACCGGCGTCCCCGGCAAGGGCCTCCCCGGCCCCGCCTCGAAGAACCCCTCCGCGGGCATGGCGGCGTACATCGACGTGGACCCCGAGGAGTTCAAGGTCGGCGCGACCGAGCTGAGCCGCCTGAAGACCAACGCTGACTCGCTGTCCGCCGCCGTCAACAACGACACCGAGACCGACTTCATGACCTGGGGCCTCGCCTGCCAGGGCTGGGTCGAAGGCTACAACGAGCAGCGGGTCCAGCTCTCCGAGGACGTCGCCCTCATCTCGCCCGCCCTCGAGGGCAACGCGCAGCGGTTCAACGAGGTCGCGGCGGCCTACGAGGACGCGGACATCCAGGCCTCCGAGGACATCAAAGTGGCCGGGGGCAAGTAGTGCCCGGCTTCGACCGCAAGGCGATCCCGAAGGACCTCGCGCTCTCCTACCGGCGCAGCGCGGGCAATTACAAGGACCTTCGGGGTCGGCTCCTGCGGTCGAAGCCCCTGCTCCACCGCGACGGCGCGATCGAAGCGGTGGCCTCGCGGTTCCCGGCGTCCCTGACCGAACCGGTCGTCCTCGACGACGACGCGGGCGTGCTCCGGCTGACCCTGGACGCGGCCGCGACCATGCCGGTCGCCGCCGTGGACGGGGAGCCCGTGGCGATCGGCGACGGCACCGTCTTCGTGGTCCTCCCGACCGGACGGCACGTCGTGGACGTGCAGGGAGGGGCCGCCGCCAGCCCGGTCGTCGTCGAGATCACCGGACGCCGGACGTCCACACTGGTGTGGCGGGAGGAGGCCGACCGGGCCACCGTCCGATTCGGACCGGAGGTCGTGGACGCGATGCCGCCCGCGTCGCCGGTGCACCTGTACCAGTGGGCGGTGGCCGTCTTCATCCTGTGCGGCCTGCCGCTGGCGACGGTGAACCTCTTCAGCTGGGGCGAGACCGCCAGCCGGGCCACCGTGATCGCGGTCGCGGTCATCGGCGCGGCCCTGGTCCCGTTCGTGCCGTGGCGCCGGCGCGAACGCGCCCGGATCACGGCGGTCATGGCCGAGCGGGAGCGGCCCGGACAGCCGCCCGTCGCCCACTACCCGTGGGACGGACCGGCACTCGCCGACCGGCCCGCGCTCCTCGGCGAACGCCCCGAAGCGCTCCCCGAGTTCGCGCCCGGCCAGGGCGCTCTGCTGCTCCGCACCAGGGCTCACCGCCACTTGTGGAAGGACGGCGACGGGGTGACCGGGCGTGACACCGAACTCGCGAGCCTGCGGGTCGACGCCCCGCGCGTCCGCATCGACGGGCACGAGCAGCCCGCCACCTGGGGCAACTGGTGGTACCCGCTGCAGCCCGGTCCGCATACGGTCGAGATCGCGGTCGCCGGCCCGACGGGCGGCACCGCCCGGGTGAGCGAGCGGATCGCGATCGAGGTCCGCGCCGGCGAGGCGACGGCGGCCCGCGCCCGGGCGCACGTCTTCACCCATCGGGGCGAGGACGGCCGCATCGCGGCGGAGGAGAGCCTCCTCTACTTCGAACCCGAAGCGTTCCAAGGCGAATGGATGGGCGACCCCGCCAAGCGCCTTGAGTACTGGGGCTGAGCGGTGACCCGCCGCGGAGGCCCACGCACAACGGAAGGAGCGTCGTCCAATGCAAGGCGACATGCACCACAGGATCGCTGAAGTCCAGCGAATGGCGGCCGAGTTGACGGCCGAAGCGGTGTCCCCGGACGGCGCCGTGCGCGTCGTCGCCGGCCCCGCCGGCGAAGTCAAGCAGATCGACCTGCGGCTCAGCGCGTTCGAGCTCAGCGGCGTCGAACTCGGCGAGGTCACCGCCGCCGCGGTCAAGACCGCCACGTCGGCCGCCGACCGCGAGCTCGCCGCGCGCGTCCGCGGCCTCATGAGCGACGTCTTCGAGGCCGAACGGGAGGCGAACCGATGAGCGACAACGCCAGGCGGCCCACACCGCAGGAGATCATGGCCGAGTTCGAGCAGCTGAAGGCGCAGGCGGAGGCCACCGTCCGACGGTTCCAGGACATGGACGCCGAGCTCGGCGGCGGCGTCGAGGTCCACTCCGAGGACGGCCTCCTCCGCGTCAAGCTGGACGCGAACGGCATTGTGGACGAGATCGGCATCAACGAGGCGGCCATGCGCGGCCGCCAGACGCTCGGGTACGCCATGGTGGCCTTGATCGCCCAGGCCCGCATGGAGCACACGCAGCGGCAGGCCGAGATGGCCCGCCGGATGATCGGCGACAAGTTCGACATCGACGCGATCATGGCGCAGTACGCGCCGAAGGGCGGCGGACCGAGGTCCTGACCCCGGCTCCCGGTCCGGCGAACCACCGGGCGGGGCCGGGGACCGTGGCCGCAGGGGCTGATGCAGGCCTGAAGTCGAGCAGCACTGCACGAAGCACCGCCGGCGCGACACTATCGTCGACGACACCCTCGAGAACGACGAGGGCGAGGAGGAGCCGGCGAAGAAGACCGCGGTCGTCGACGACGCGTACTTCATGTCGGTGACGCGGCCGAGCGGCATCGAGACTCGGCGGTTGAACGACGGCTGCTTCGCAGCGTGGCGAGCAGCGGCATGGCGAGGGGCTGAGCGGCGACGCCCACGATAGCCGGGTCCGGCCATGCCGGGCGCCCGATCGGATCACCGCGCGAATGGTCTTGGAACGCAAGCGAAGGGGCTCCCGTCGTTCGACGGGAGCCCCCCTTGCCGCTCACTCGGGTCAGGCGTCGGCCTCCAGCTCGAAGTCGGCGGCGACCACGGCGTCGGCCTCCACTTCGGTCTCGGCGGTGCCGGTGACCCAACCGTCAAGGCCCGCTTCGAGGCTCGCCGGTCCGGCGTCGGTGAAGAGGACGTACGCGCCGTCCGCGCCGGTCGTGGCGGCCCTGCCGGTGGCGGGGTCGGTGATGACCGCGCCCTCGATCGGGTCGCCTGTGGCCGCGTCGGTCACGGTGCCGCGCACGAGGCCGCCCTCGAGTTCGCCGCAGCCGATGCGGACGTTGTCGAGCATCCACCAGTAGGCCCACGTGTCGTTGTCGTTGAAGTGGAACTTCAGCTGCACGGCGGTCTGGTCGGCCCAGGCCGCGAGGTCGACCGATTCGACCGTGGCCTCCAGGTCCTCATTGGAGTACCAGACCTGCTCCCAGGTCGCTCCGCCGTCGACCGAGAGGAGCACCTCCGCTTCGGAGCCGATCAGGCCGTCCACGAAGAAGCTCGCGAACGACAGGGTCGGGTCCTCGGCCGCGCTCAGGTCGAACGCCGGGGTGATCAGGTCGGTGTCGACCTGGTGGTCCGGGTCGGCCGCATCGGAGTTCGCCTCCGCGAAGCCGCCCGAGCCCGGCGTCTGGTTGCCGTACTCGAACGGGTCGTCGAAGACCCACCCGGCGGTCTCGCCGCGGTCCACGACCTCCCAGCCGGCGGGCAGCGCCCTCGACTCGAAGCCCTCGTCGAGCACGTCGGAACCGTAGCCGGGCGCCAGGCATCCGGGCAGGACCGGCACTTCGACCAGGGCCGCGTCGGCCGGATCGACTTGGACCACTTCATAACCGGGGTAGGCGGACTCGACGGTGAGGGGCCATTCGCCCTCGGCCGGGACCTCCAGGCTGAACGCGCCGGTGAACGGGTCGGTCTGCGCGACCGCCTCGTCGCCCGCGGTCGACACGGTCGCGTCGAGCGCCCACCCGTGTCCGCCGCCGTCGACCACGGTGCCCTCGACGACCTCCGTCGCCTCCTTCTCGAGCTCGGCGTCGAAGACGGCCTCGCCGTTGTTCTTGATCCGCACGGACCCGGTGACGGTGCCGTACAGGAACTTCGAGGCCGTCACGTGGTAGCGCCCGGCCGGGATGCGCGTGAACTCGTAAGCGCCGTCGGCGTTCGTGGTGGCCTCGCGGACCACCGCGCCCTCGAACACGAGCCGGACGCCCGCGACGGGTTCGCCGTCCTGGTCGGTGACCTGGCCCGAGAGCGCCCCGAACTTGCCCGTGGGCGCTTCGTCGACGGCGTCCTCGACGTTGACGCGGCCGTGCCCGTAGACGTTGTTGGCCTCCTTGTCGCCCGTGCACTGGCTGTCGGCGGTGTCGACGGCAGTGCCCGTGAGGGTCTCGTAGACCGCCTCGTAATCGCCTTCCAGCGTCGGCGAGGCCGACATGAGCAGTGCGATCGTGCCCACCACATGCGGTGTGGCCATTGAGGTCCCGTCGCCGAGGCCGTACTCGTCGCCCGGGAGGGAGGAGCGGATGTTCACGCCCGGGGCCGAGAGGTCCGGTTTCAGGACCCCGTTCAGGCCGTGTCCGCGCGAGGAGAAGTCGGCGATCTCGTGGGCCTCGTCGTAGGCGCCCACGGCGATCACGTTCTCGTACACGCCCGGGGTGCTCATCGTCAGGCACGCCGGGCCGTTGTTGCCCGCCGCGAACACCGGGATGATGCCCGAGGCGTGCCACAGGTCCACGACCTCGGCGTAGATCGGGTCGTAGCCCGGGATGGTCGAGCCCCACGAGTTGTTGACCACGTGCGGGGCCTTCAGCGGGTCGGGGTTGCGACCCTCCGAGTCGGTGGGGGCGGCGAGCCACTGCCCGGCCAGGATCAGCGTCTCGATGCTGGGGCAGCAGCCGTTGACGGCGATCCACTCCGCGCCGGGCGCGACGCCGATCCCCTCGGAGCCGACCATGGTGCCCATCGTGTGGGTGCCGTGGCCGTCGTCGTCGCAGGGCGCGTCGCCCGGGCAGACGTCCTGGATGTCGTAGAAGTTGTAGTCGTGCGTGAAGGACCCGTCGCCGTTGTTGCCGCGGTACTTGTCCACGAGCGCCGGGTGGTCGTACTGCACGCCGGAGTCGATGCTGGCCACGACGATGCCCTCGCCGGTGAAGCCCTGCTCCCACACGTCGGGCGCGCCCACGTCCTCGACACCCCACTCCACGGCCGCCTCTTTGACGGCGTCCCAGGTCTGGAAGTCGTTCTCGGGCTTGTCGTCGGGGGCGATCGGCTCGATCATCGAGTAGTCGGGGGCGGCCACGACCGCCTCGACCTCGTCGAACGCGACCAGCTCGGCGAGCAGGTCGGCGTCGCCGACCACCTTCACCGTGGAAGCGCCCCAATAGGACTCGTAGTCGGCGCCGGCCTCGTCGAGTGCGGCGATCACGCCCGCCTGCGAGGTCTCGGCGTACTCCTTGGCGGCCTCGACGGCAGCGGTGCCCTTGGCCTCCTTGGTGTCCGCGGCGAGCGCGGTGCTGTAGTCGGGCGAGCCGGCGAAGAGGAGCCACAGCTCCGCGTCGCCCTGGTCGTCGATCTCCTCGAGCAGTTCGGGGGCGACCTTCTCCTCGATGAGGACCTCGGTCTCCGATTCCTGGGCGGCGGCGCCGGTGGCGACCGCGGCCGGGACGAGCGCGCCGGCGAAGGCGGCGGCGAGGATGCGGCGTGAACGCCGCTGTGCAACTGTCACGGACTCTCCTTGCTGGGGGTGGCCCCGCGGTGCCGGCCGCGAGACCGGGGGTGGTCTCCGAGAGGCGGGAAATTGGTGACTATGGACAGATTCGCTGGGGTAGCTCCACATTGGCGACCCCAAAATCGGTACGCCCCGAAGGACCGGGACGGTTGCATCCGTCACGTTTTAGGCACAGGAAAATATTCGCCGAGCCTGTTGCAGGGCACGAAAAAGCCCCGGACCGCACAGCGGTCCGGGGCCGGTAAAGCCTGGTCAGGAGGTGCTAGAACCCGCCGAAATCGCCACCGCCGCCGAAGTCCCCGCCACCGAAATCGCCGCCGCCGCCGGCGTCGCCGCCCGCGTCCCCGCCGCCGTCCGAACCGGCATCGCCGCCGTCGCCACCAGAATCGCCGCCGGAGCCGCTGTCGGCGCCCTCGACCGCGCCCATCGCGTAAGCGGGGGCGATCATCGCGTCGAACACCATCATGCCGACGAACACGCCCGCCGCACCCGCCAGCGCGGGCTGCCACCACGGCGTGTTGTACCAGCCCGCGGGCACGGGACGGCCGTCGACGCGGCCGCCCGGGTAGTAGTGGCGGTTCTCGTCGCTGGGGTCCGGCGAGCCGGTGTAGGTGCGGCCCTCGACTTCGGCGCTGACCGGTTCGGTGAGCGCGCCGGTGCGGCGCTTGCCGACCAGCGAGGGGACCTCGGGGCCGGGGTCGATGTCCATCGCGGTGCGGGCGGCCCGCACGTAGAGCAGGCCTTCGATGGAGGTCTCGGCGACGAGCCGGTACTGGTTGATCGTGCGCGCCGATTCGAGTTGGGAGCCCGCGGCGGTGTAGCGCTCGCCGGCGTCGGCGAGGGCCTGGCCTGCGGGGAGGTTGTCGCCGGGGGCGACGAGGTTCATGGTCTGGCCGCCGAGGCGCTCGTAGAGGCGCCGGGCCTCGGCTTCGGCGTCGGCGAGTTCTGCCTGCGCCCGCTTCTTATTGGATTGCACCACGAAGAAGATGACGAGTACCGCGACCACCAGCAGGGTCAACCACAGCTCCATGTACCGACTGTACCCGTGGTCACCCTTCTAGACTGGCCCGTATGACGTGGGTCCTATTGGCGGTGGTGTGCCTGGCGGCGGGCGGTTTCGGCGGCTGGTTCGCGGGGCGGTCGCGCCAGAGCGCGGAGTTGGCGGCGGCGACGGCGCGGCTGGAGGCCGCGGCGGACAACGAGCGGCGGCTCGAGTCGACGTTGAAGGCGGTCGCGTACGAGGCGACGGACCATTCGCGGCAGGCGGTGGGGCAGGTGCTCGCGCCGATCGCGGAGACGTTGGCGCGGTATGAGACGCGGCTCGGGGATGTGGAGCGGGCGCGGGTGGACGCGTACGCGCAGTTGCGGATTCAGCTGTCGGGGGTCGCGGAGACCTCGGAGGATCTGCGGGAGCAGACGGGGCGGCTGCTGGGGGCGCTGCGGTCGCCGCAGGTGCGCGGGCAGTGGGGCGAGGTGCAGTTGCGGCGGATCGTGGAGGCCGCGGGGATGGTCGAGCACTGCGATTTCTCCGAGCAGCATTCCGGTCTGGTGGACGGGCGCGGGGTGCGGCCTGACCTGGTGGTGCGGTTGTCTGGCGGGCGGACGCTCGTGGTGGACGCGAAGGCGCCGCTGCAGTCGTATCTGCAGGCGCTGGAGTCGGAGGACGAGGCAGGGCGGGAGCAGTTGCTGCGGATGCACGCGAAGCATCTGCGGCGGCATGTGGAGTCGTTGGCGGGCAAGGAATACTGGCGGGCGTTCGAGGACACGCCGGAGATGGTGGTGCTGTTCGTGCCGGCGGACGCGTTCTTGGATGCGGCGCTGCGGGGGGATCCGGCGCTGCTGGAGGACTCGTTCGGGCGGGGTGTGGTGATCGCGTCGCCGGCGACGCTGATGGCGCTGCTGCGGACGGTGGCGCACACGTGGCGGCAGGAGGCGCTGGCGCAGCATGCGAAGGAGGTGCACAAGCTGGGGCGGGAGCTGCATGAGCGGCTCGGTGCGGTGGCGGGGCATTTCTCGCGGCTGGGGTCGTCGCTGGAGGCGGCGGTCGGGTCGTACAACGCGGCGGTCGCGAGTGTGGAGTCGCGGCTGCTGGTGACGGCGCGGCGGTTCACCGAGCTGGAGGTCGCGGGCGAGGCGCCGGAGTCCCCGGCGCCGGTGATCACGCCGACGCGCAGGCCAACCTGGGACGCGGCCGAGGATTTGCGGCCTTAGCCCCAGCTCACGGCTCCGGGCAGTCCCCCGCCCTCCCAGGGGGGCGTCCCCGGTTCAAGTCTCCTGCCCGGGTCCGACAAGAAACGGCCGTTCTTACCGTCGTAAACGAATTTGTCACTCGAAAGAGGGAACCGGGGCAAAGATCGGGTCTCAGGCGCGGCCGGCGGCCTTGAGGTCCTTGGCGAGTTCGCGCGGGAGGGAGAACGAGATCTTCTCCGTCACCGGCTCGAACTCCTCCACGTTCGTGAATCCGCGTTCGGCCAGGTGCGCGAGCACGTCCTGCACCAGGTTGTCGGGCACCGAGGCCCCCGAAGACAGGCCCACAGTGGACGCTCCCTCCAGCCAGGCCTCGTCGATCTCGTGCGCGAAGTCGATGAGGTGCCCGGCCCTGGCGCCGTGCTGCACCGCGACCTCGACCAGCCGCACCGAGTTCGAGGAGTTCTTCGAGCCGACCACGAGCATCACGTCGCACTCGTCCGCGATGTCCTTGACCACCTGCTGGCGGTTCTGCGTCGCGTAACAGATGTCGTCGCTCGGCGGGCTCTGGAGCATCGGCAGGCGCTTCTTGAGCCGGTCCACGGTCTCCATGGTCTCGTCGACCGAGAGCGTCGTCTGCGAGAGCCACACGACCTTCGCGGGGTCGCGCACCACGACCTGGTCGACCGAGTCGGGGCCGTCCACGAGCTGGATGTGCTCGGGCGCCTCGCCGGAGGTCCCGATGACCTCCTCGTGGCCCTCGTGGCCGATGAGCAGGATGTCGAAGTCCTCCTCGGCGTACCGCACGGCCTCCTTGTGCACCTTCGTCACCAGGGGGCACGTCGCGTCGATCGCCTTCAGGCCGCGCTCGGCCGCCTGGTCGTGGACCTCGGGCGCCACGCCGTGCGCCGAGAAGACCACCACCGAACCCGGCGGCACCTCCTCGTTCTCCTCGACAAACACCGCGCCCTTGCCGGCGAGGGTCTCCACCACATGCCGGTTGTGCACGATCTCCTTGCGCACGTACACGGGAGCGCCGTACAGCTCCAGCGCCTTCTCGACGGTCACCACGGCCCGGTCCACGCCCGCGCAGTACCCGCGCGGCTTGGCCAACAACACTCGCTTCGGGTCTGCCACGCCTCGATGGTATCCGGCCGCCCGGTTTCGTCACACCCTGCAGTTAGTCTGGCCACGTGACCGACGCAGCGAGCAGCGCCACCGACAGCACCTCGGAACGTCCCGGCACCCCGGAGCAGCCGGGCGCCTCGGACCGGTCCGGCCCCGCCGCGGGGCAGGGCGCGGCGAAACCGGGCGCCACCGGGCCGGGCGTGCCGATGAGCGCCGAGAACCCGTGGCCGCTGCGGGTCGTCTCGAAGAAGATCGGCGACTGGCTCGCCCGCCTCGGCGAGGTGTGGACCGAAGGCCAGATCACCGAGATCAGCCACCGCGGCCGCACCGTCTACCTGACGCTCCGCGACCCGTCCGCCGAGGTCTCGATGCGGGTCGTCGACTTCACCGGCGCCGTCGCCGCCTGCGACCCGCCGCTGCGCGACGGCGCGCAGGTCGTCATCCGCGCCCAGGCCCAGTGGTGGGACAAGAACGGCTCCCTCTCGCTGCATGTGCGCGAGATCCGCCAGGTCGGCCTCGGCGAGCTCCTCGCCCGCCTCGAACGCCTCAAGAAGCTGCTCGCCGCAGAAGGCCTGTTCGCGGCCGAGCGCAAGAAGCCGCTTCCCTTCCTGCCCTACCGGATCGGGCTCATCACCGGCCGCGCCTCCGATGCGATGCGCGACGTCCTGAAGAATGCCAAGGCCCGCCTGCCGTCCGCCGACTTCGAGGTCCGCGAGGTCGCCGTCCAGGGGCCGCGCGCGGTCACTGAGGTGTGCGCGGCGCTGGCCGAGCTCGACCGGGACCCTGACGTGGAGGTCATCGTGATCGCCCGCGGCGGCGGCTCGATGGAGGACCTGCTGCCGTTCTCGGACGAGACCCTGTGCCGTGCGGTCGCCGAGGCGGTGACGCCCGTGGTCTCCGCGATCGGGCACGAACCGGACACGCCGATCCTCGACTACGTGGCCGACTGGCGCGCTTCGACCCCCACCGAGGCCGGCAAGAAAGTGGTCCCCGACCTCGCCGAGGAGCAGCGCGGCCTGAACATCAGCCGCACCCGGCTGCGCCAGGCGCTCAATGCGATGCTGACCCGCGAGACGGACGGGCTCGCGGCGATGCGCGCCCGCCCGGTGCTGGCGCGGCCGGAGACGATGCTGGAGGCGCGCGGCGAAGTGGTCGCGAACCTGACCCACCGCATGCGCGCCCGCGTCGACTCGCGGCTCGAGCGGTCGACGGACGAGCTGGAGCATCTGCGGGCGCGCCTGCGGTCGTTGTCGCCGCAGTCGACGCTCGACCGCGGCTACGCGATCGTCACCGACACCGAGACCGGTGCGGTGCTGCGGGAAGCGGCCGATGCGGGCGAAGCGATCGAAGTGCGGCTGGCGGCGGGATCGCTGCGGGCCGCTGTCGTGCACACGAGGGAGGACGAGCAGTGAGCGACAAGTTGAGTTACGAAGAGGCCCGGGCGGAACTGGTGGCCACGGTCGAACGGCTTGAGGCCGGCGGCGCCACCCTGGAGGAGTCGCTCGCGCTGTGGGAGCGAGGCGAGAAGCTCGCCGACCTGTGCCAGTCGCACCTCGAGGGCGCACGGGAGCGGCTGAAGGCCCGCACGGAGCCGGAAGCCGACGAGGACTGAGCCGAACGGGGCGCCGCGCCGAAGGCCGCGGGAATCGGCCTCGGGTCCCTCGCGGACGGCGTACGCCGGGGCGCCGCAATGCCCCGCCGTTAACGCCGCATTTTCGGCATCAGCCTTCAAAACGGACACGCTGGGGTCCCCCGATTCCATGCTGGCTCGGGGGTACGACACCGTCGCGGGTAACGCTTCGCTAAGCGCCCGCGGCCTCGGCCACGCCTTCCGCCAGTTCGGGGAGGTCGCCGACGCCGTCGGGTTCGGCGCTGAGGACGACGGTCTCGCCGCCGATCTCGGCCACCCAGGTCTCGCCGTTGTCCGACTCGTATGCGGCCCATTGGATCCCGGCCGACTCGACCGAGCTGCCAGCGCCGGAGAGGTTCTCGTTCACGTCGAGGGCCGTGCCGTTGGTCTCCGAGAGCTGCAGGCCGTTGCCCTCCGGCGAGTAGTAGCCGGTGCGGAGCGTGACGGTCTCGCCCTCGACCGCGAGGTCGGTCGAGATCGCCTTCCACTCGCCGCCGAGCTCCGGCTCGATCACCGCGAGGCCGAGGCTCGCCGCCGTGGAGTAGTTCGCGCTCGTGTCGACCACGCTGACCTGCCGGTCCGCGGCGAGCCACTGCCAGCCGACGTAGAACAGGCCGATCGGCACCAGCAGCACCGCCATCGACATCGCCATGTCGCGCATCCGCCGCTGCTTCGGGCGCGCGGACTTGGCCGCGGTGGCGTTCGCGACGGCCTCGTTCTCGACCTCGTCGCGCTCGACACCCGGAGCCGGTGCCTCGGCAGTGCCTTCAGCGGAACCGCCCTCAGCAGTGCCGCTTTCAACAGTGCCGCCTTCAACAGCACTGCCGTCGACAGCGCCGCCCGCGACCCCGGCTTCGACCTTGACCTCTTCGGTGGACATGACTCCATCCTGAACGACCGCCCTGCCGCCCGCCGCACCGCCCCGTCCCGGCGTGGCCCACGAATCCCACACCCCAATCCGGCGCGACGAGACCTCCAAGCCCTCGCAACCCGGACGCGCCCGCCCACCCCGACGCGAATCCGACTTCCAGGCCGTCGGCGCCCTGCAATACCCTCTCCGCAGCGGCACCCGCGCGCCCGACGGAAGGAGCCACCATTGATCCTCGTGGCAGGCGAGAACATCATCGACCTCGTCCCAGCTCCCGGCGGCCAGCTCCGCCCGACCTGCGGCGGCGGACCCGCCAACACCGCCGTCTCGCTCGCCCGGCGCGGGATCCCGACCGCGCTCGTCGGCGCCGTCGGCGGCGACCACTTCGGCCGCCAGGCCTGGCGTCGCCACATCGCGGCGGGCGTGCGCCGCGACTGGCTGCTCCGCACCGACCTGCCCTCCACCCTCGGCCTCGCGATCGTCCACGAGGACGGCAGCGCCGACTACGACTACTGGACGACCGGCACCGCCGACTTCGCCTGGGACGGCCGCCCCCTCCCCAAACCGGACCCGGCCCGCGTCGACCTCATCCACTTCGGCTCCCTCGCCGCCTACCTCGAGCCCTCCGCCCGCGCCATCGAGCACTGGGTGAACCGCGCGCGGCGCGCCGTCCCGATTTCCTTCGATCCGAACATCCGCCTCAGCGCCATGGGCGAGCACGCCAAAGTCCTCGAACGCACCGAGCGCCTGGTCGGCCTCGCGACCCTAGTGCGCGTCTCGGAACGCGACCTCGCCCAGCTCTACCCGGGCACCGCCGTCGAGGAGATCGCCCGCAAATGGCTCGGGGAGGGCCCCGAACTCGTGGTCGTGACACTCGGCGACGCCGGCTCAGTGGCGTTCCACCGCAACCACACCACCGAGATGACGGCCCCGCCGGTCGACGTCGTGGACTCGATCGGCGCGGGCGACGCGTTCACCTCCGGGCTCATCGGCTGGCTCACCTCGGCGGGCTGGATGCGCCGTGACCGGCTCCCCGCCTGGGGCAACCAGGCCGTGGTCGCCGCGGCCCTGCGCTACGCGAGCCAGGTCGCCGCTCAGGCGTGCACTGTCCCCGGCGCGCCGTGACGCCCTGCGTTCACTGAGGCGAAACACGCCTCCAGTCGACATAAGATCGTGGTGTGCCCGCACCCGAACTGCGCATCTGCCTCGACGTGTCCGACCTCGACGCGTCGCTGCAGAGCGACGTCCGGCGGGGCCTCACCGCGCACCCCAAGCACCTGCCCATGCGCCTGCACTACGACGGCCGCGGTTCGACGCTCTTCGGCGAGCTCACCCGCCAGCCCGAGTACTACCAGACGCGCAGCGAGCGGGCGGTCCTCCACGACCGGGCCGCGGAGATCGCGGACGCGCTCGGCCCCGAACCGGTCTCCGTGATCGAGCTCGGCGCGGGCCGGGCCGAGAAGATCCGGCCGCTCCTCGGCGCGCTCGCGTCGGCCGGCCGCCTCGACGCGTTCTGGCCGTTCGACGTGGCCGAGGGCGAGGTCCGGGACGTGCTCCTCGAACTGGCCACCGCCTACCCGAACGCGCACCTCGGCGGCATCATCGGCGACTTCACCCGCCACCTCGCGCACCTGCCCGACCACCACGACATGCGGCTCGTCGCGTTCCTCGGCGGCACCTTCGGGAACTTCACCGCCATGGAGCGCAGCGAGTTCCTGGGCGACCTGCGCGAGTCCCTGCGCCCCGGCGACTGGTTCCTGCTCGGCGCGGACCTCGTCAAGGACCCCGAGGTGATCCTCGCGGCCTACAACGACGCCGCGGGTGTCACCGCCGAGTTCAACCGGCACGTCCTGTACGTCCTCAACCACCGCCTCGACGCCGATTTCGAACCCGACAACTTCGAGCACATCGCCCTGTGGGACAACGACACCGCGACCATCGACATGCGCCTGCGCGCCATGAAGCCGATGAAAGTGGACGTCGCGGCGCTCGCGATCGACATCGCGTTCAGCGTCGGCGAGGAGATCCACACCGGCATCTCCACCAAGTTCCAGCCCGGCGAGCTCCAGAACCAGCTCCAGGCCAGCGGATTCGAGACGACCCGCTGCTGGACCGACGAGCACGGCTACATGGGCGTGTTCCTCGCCCGCGCGATCTAGGGGTCTTCGGGGCCGGGCCGGATTAAGGTGGTCGGCATGGGAGAGATCGTGCTCATCCGCCACGGCGAGACCACCTGGTCCGCGTCGGGCCAGCATACGTCCGTCACCGACCTCGACCTCACCGAGAACGGTGTGGCCCAAGCGAAAGCACTCGCACCGCTGCTCGCCGGACGCGAGTTCACCGCGGTCTGGTCGAGCCCGCGCAAACGGGCGCTCGTCACCGCCGACCTGGCGGGCCTCGCGGTCACCGCCGTCATCCCCGACCTCGCCGAATGGGGCTACGGCGACTACGAGGGGCGCACCAGCGAGGACATCCAGGCCGAGAACCCCGACTGGTCGCTCTGGACCGACGGCGGCAAGGGCTCCGGCGGCGAGACGGCCGAGGAGGTCTCCGCCCGCCTCGACCGCGCCCTCGCCGAAGCGGAAGCGCTCCTCGAGCACGGCGACGTCGCGTTCATCGCCCACGGCCACAGCCTCCGCGTCGCCGCGGCCCGCTGGCTCGGCAGGCCGGCCCGCGACGGCCGCGAGTTCAAGATCGACACCGCCTCGATCGCCGCGCTCGGCTACGAGCACGGGCACCACGCGATCACACTGTGGAACCTCACGCCGGCGGCCGCGACCGGCGAGTGGTGACACCGCCTAAATGACGCTGTCCCCCAAGGGGTTCGGTCAAACGGCTCGCAGCTCCCCGCCTGGGTGAGCCGGATGCGCGAATCGCCGGTACCCAAGGAGTGCGGCCGCGGTGAAGTTCACCCGGAACGCCGGCGCCCGCCTGGTCGCGTCCCGCGCCGACGCCGGCTTTCGGGTGAGCGCGTCAGGGTTCGAGGTGACGACCGCAGTCGGTCAGGGCCGCCAGATGACGACGCCGGTGGACACTTCGCGCTCGGAGAACCGGCCGTCGGGCGCGGCGTCGTCCAGGAGGGCCCGCAGCTCGGTCTCGAAGGCGGGCAGGCGCTCCCCGAACAGGTGCGGGGCCGAACTCGACAGTGAGAACACCGCCGAGACCACCGCGTCGACACTGCGGTCGAAGACCCGGCCGTCGTCGACCTGGATGCGGGTGACCTTGGTGTACCCGGCTCCCCGCATGACCTCCTCTTCGCCGCCCGCGGTGCCGCCCGGCAGGTAGCCCTGTCCGGCGCGGCGGACCGGCCCGAGGTAGGCGGCGACCAGTTCGCCGATGCGGTCCCAGGGCGGTGCCGGGTGGGGCAGCGAATCGACCTCGGCGCCGCGGTGCGTGGTGGCGCCGACGTGGATCCAGAACCCGTCGGGTTCGAGCAGGTCGCGGACGCGGCGGGCCACGAGGGGACGGTCCATCCAGTGGAAGGACTGCGCGAAGGCGACGACCTTGAAGGCGCCCAGGTCATCTGGCAGTGCTTCGGCGCGCAGCCGCCGCCATTCGACGTCGGCGAGCCCGGCTTCCTCGGCCCGCCTGGCGGCTTCGGCGAGCATGCCCGCGTCCGGGTCGACGCCCACAGTGGAGGCGAAAAGCGGGGCGAGCAGCAGCGTCAGCGAGCCCGGGCCGCAGCCGACGTCGAGCAGCCGGCCGGTGCCGTCGAGCCCCAGCGCATCGCGCACGGCGGCGGCGAGGCCGGACGGATACGGCATCCGACCGACGCTGTAGTGGGCGGCGCTGCCGGCGAAGAGGGTCTCGTCCCATTCCCAGGCGTCAGCGGTCATCGGAACGGCTCCTGTTTCTCATCGGCGCAGCATCGCCGATCGGCCCCGAGAGCGCCAGCGCTTTTCCGGCGATCCGCGTTCCGGCGGTGCCCGACAGGTCGCCAGCGAGCGAAGGTGCAGTGGTCGAGTTGCGGGGCGCCAGTGGTCTCCCGGCGATCCGTTTCCGCGCCCGGAGCCGAGGGCTCGCGGCCGGTTCGCGACGTTCCGTAGCCGGTTCTCGGTCCGAGGTAAGTGCAGCTTCGCGAGCACGGCGCCGGCGCTTTTCCGGCGATCCGTGATCGATTCGCAGCGCGCCGACGCGTGCAGACAGGGCCTCGACCGACCCCCGGCGGGCGGGCGTTCTGATAAGCTCCGGCACCCATGAACCCTCCCCTCCTGTTGATCCGCTCGCTCCTGGTGCGCTTCCCGGCGCGCTTCTGGTTGTGGGCCTTCGCGGTCGCCATCGCGGTGGATCTCGCCGCGATCAGCCTCGCCGGTGTCGGTTTCGACCTCGGCGCGCTCCGCTGGGCGTCCAAGCCCGCGCTGGCGCTCCTGCTGCTCGCCCACCTCATCGTCTCGACCCCGCCCGGCATGCGCCCGGCCCGCCTGTTCGGCCTCGGCCTGCTCCTGGCGTGCGCTGCCGACATCGCGCTGCTGGTGGAGGGCGAGCCGGCGTTCCTGGTCGGCATGGGCCTGTTCGGGCTCATGCAGATCACGTACTTCGCGGTGTTCGTGCGTCTGGCGGCGCTGCCGCTGCGGCGGCGCTTCCTCGCGCCCGCCTGCTATCTCGCGGTCTGGTTGGGTGCCAACATCGTTCTGTGGCCGCGGCTCGGGGATCTCGCGATTCCGGTCGCGGTGTACAGCCTGCTGCTGGTGGCGATGGCGGCGGAAGCGGCCGGGCTGAACCGCAAGGCCGCGCTCGGCGGCGCGCTGTTCGTGGTCTCGGACCTGATCCTCGGCCTGGGCGTGGCCGGTGTGGACTTCCCGCTGCAGTCGCAAGCGGTGATGGCGACGTACGCTGCGGCGCAACTGCTCCTGGTCCTCGGCACCATCAAGGCCCTCCCCCGTAACGCCGCCGCATGAGCTCGCTGGTCAACATCGCCGCGATCCTCGTGTTCGCGTTCCTGGTCTTCGGCGGCGTGATGGTGGCGCTGCGTTTCCTGATCCCCGCTGAGCCGTACCGGCCCGAGCGCCCGAACCGGTCGCGCACTCGGCGCCGGATGCTCGTCGACCTCGTCGGCGTGCTGGCCGTCATCGCCCTGGTGCAGTTGGCGGTCGAGGTCCGGCTCGCGTACGGCGCCCCGTTCGGCGAGCGCGCCTATCCCGTGGTGGAGGTGGTCGGGGTCGGCGACTGCGAGCGCGGCCCGCTCGGTTTCGGTGTCGTCCGCTCATGCGAGGTGACCGAGTACCAATACACCGCATGGGAACAGGGCCCCGCGCCGTGGTCGGAGGCGATCGAGGTCGTCACGGGCGAGGCCGTCGAACCCGGGGATCGGATCGCCCATTACTCGTCCTCCGGATGGACCGACTTCGCGCTCCTCGGCTCCGGCGGCTCCCGCTGGCAGCCGGTGTCCGCTGAGGACCGCCCGAACCTGGTGTGGCTGCCGACGGCGACGCTCATTGCTGCGACCGCGCTGTCCGCGGCGCTGCTCAAGCGGTACCCGCGCCGGGTGTCGGGCGGCACTACAGTCGGGTCATGAAACGCGTCTTGTGGCTGCTGGCCTTCGTGATCGGCGGCTTCTTCATCGTCCGGGCCGTGCTCGAGCCGTTCGTGATCGACTTCGGCGACCCGTCGAGCTACGAGGACGACTGGGGCGGCCCGAGCCTCTTCGGCGTCCTGCTGGTCCACATGGGACCGGGGATCCTCGTGGCCGCCCTCTTCGTGTACGCCCTCAGGAGGTCCGACCGGCGGCGCGGCCGGAGCACTCCCGAGGGCTGACCGTTCAGGCCAGGTCGATCCTGGTGAGGCGCTGCGTGGCCCGGGTGAGGACCACGTAGGCGACGCCCGCGCCGTGCGCCTTGGCGACGGCTTCGAGGTCCACGGCGATGACCGCGTCCCATTCGAGGCCCTTGGACTCCAAGGGCCCCACCAGGGTCACGCGGCCGTCGTGGACGATGTCGGCCAGTTCGGCGTGGCGGCGGTACGGGGCGATGATGCCGACGGTGCCTTCGACGGCGCCGAGGGCCTGGACGACCGCGCCGGCGACCTCCGGGAGGAGGGCATCGGCGGCGACCGTCTTCTCGACGACGGAAACGCCGGTCTCGCGCACGGCCTCGGGGAGGTCGATGTTGCGCAGGCGCGGCTTCGCCCAGTCGGCGGCGTACTCGAAGACCTCTTTGGAGTTCCGGTAGTTCTTGGTCAGGTGGAACTCGTGGAGGCGGCCGCTGGGGACGGCGCGGCGGCGGGCGTCGGCGCTCTCCCTCGGGCGCGGCCAACTGGACTGGGCCTCGTCGCCGACGATGGTCCACCCGGCGCCGCGACCGCGGCGGCCGAGCATGCGCCACTGCATGGGCGAGAGGTCCTGGGCCTCGTCGACGATGACGTGCGCGTAGTCCTCGTAGAACGCGTCGCGCGCCTGCCGTTCGGGCCGGTCGTAGTAGCGGTCCTGGACGGTGGAGACCTCCTGGATGCCGTCCCACGAGCGGATGCGGTCGCGGCCCCGCGGCTGGGGCTTGACGCCGAGGAGGATGCGCAGCTCGTCGAGGAGCGCCACGTCGGGGATGGAGAAGTCGGTCTCGCGCAGCGAGGCGGCGACGTTCTCGATCGCCTCCTTCTTCATGTGCCCTTCGGCGGCGGAGGCGAGGCGGCGCACGTCGCCGCCCCAGGCGAGCACGTCGGACGGGTCGAGGTCGGGCCACCAGTGGTCGAGGAAGGTGAGGAACTCGCCGCGCGAGCCGACGTCGCGGGAGAACTTCGCGGGCTCGGCCTCTTCGACGACCGGTTTGATCTTGCGCCACAAGGCGACCAGGAGCGCGCGTCCGGCCTCGGTCTTGGCGAGGTTGGGGCGCGGCTCCTTCTCGAAGACGCGGGCGCGGGCGGCCGCGAGCTCGGCGGCGTCGAGCTTGAACACGTCGCCGCGGTAGACGATCCGCAGCTCGTCCGGGGCGCCGGGGGGCGTCTGGCGGACGAGGCGGCGCAGGATCGGGAGCATCACGGTGCCGCCCTTGACGGCCGCGACCTCGGGCCGGTCCTGGCGGACGGCCTCGACGCCGGCGTACAGCTCGCCGAGGGAGTACAGGGCGGCGGTCTCCTCGCCGAGGCTGGGGAGGACCCGCCCGATGTACTTCATGAACACGGCCGAGGGGCCGACGACGAGGATGCCGGCGGCCTCGTAGCGGCTGCGGTCCTGGTAGAGCAGGAACGCGGCGCGGTGCAGGGCCACGACGGTCTTGCCGGTGCCGGGCCCGCCGGTGATGATGGTGGCGCCGCGGCCGGGCGCGCGGATGGCGGCGTCCTGCTCGGCCTGGATCGTGGCGACGATGTCGCGCATGCGCCCGGTCCGCTTGCGGCCCAAGGCGGCCATGAGCGCGCCGTCGCCGATCACGGGGAGGCGTTCGGCGGCGTCCTCATTGAGCAGGTCGTCGCTGATCTCCTCGACGGTGCGGCCGAAGGAGCGGATGACGCGGCGGCGCGCGACGTCCTGCCGTTCGAGGGCGGTGGCGCGGTAGAACGGGGCGGCGGCGGGGGCGCGCCAGTCGACCAGGAGGGTGCGGTACTCCTCGTCGCGGACGCCGAGGCGGCCGACGTGGCGGACCTTGCCGTCGTCGAAGTCGAGGCGCCCGAACACGAGTCCCTCGTGCTGGGAGTCGAGGTCGGCGATGCGGCGGGCGGCTTGGAAGACGAACACGTCGCGTTCGTACCGCGCACCGGGCACAGTGGCGGCGAGGTGGGCGTAGCCGGAGTCGCGGTTGCCCTCGGCTTCGCCGCGGAGCACGTCGACGCGCGCGTACACGCGGTCGACGAAGCCCTGCTCGATCGCGATCTCCTGCTCGGGGGTGCTGGCCGGATCGGGGACGGGGACGGCATGCGTCGTGTCGACGTCCTGGTCGTGCTGGGCGTCGGCGGGGCCTGGTTCCTGGGACACTGCGCTCCTCGCTCGAATTCGGGAACGCACCAGCCTAGCGCGTCGCGGCGAGACCCGTCCGCCGATCATGGACGAGGGAGTGCTTGCGCACGCTGGACGGGGACGGCGGGTCCCCCGCGCTCCTCCCCTACGGCTGCGCCGGCCGCACGCGGTACATCCAGGAGAAGTCGTCGTCGATCTCCTCGAACCCGAACTGGCGGTAGAGGCCCTGCGCGTCGGCGGTCGCCAGGAGGACCCGTTTCAGGCCCATCCGCTCGGCCTCGTCAAGGATGTGCGCGACGAGCCGCTTGCTCAATCCCTTGCCGCGCGCCTCGCGGTCGACGTACACGTCGCTGAGCCATCCGAAGTAGGCGTGGTCGGTGACCAGCCGCGCGAACGCGAGCTGGCGGCCGTCCGCGTCGTAGAGCCCGAACGGGAGCGAGTGGTCGATGGCGAGGTCGCTGCGTTCGCGGGTGCGCCCTGTCGCCCAGTACGTGTCGGTGGAGATGACCTGGTGGATCCACGCGCGGTCGAGGCGGTCGGGGTCGGAGGAGATCGTGTACGCGTCGCTCATCGCTCCAACCTATGCCCGCCGATCAGGGCGCGCCAGCGGAAATCCGGCGGTTCGCCTTGCGGCGCAGGTAGATCTCGATGAACAGCAGGTTGAGGACGATCGAGCCGACGATCGCGCCCGTGTAGGCGACGCTGAAGAGCGCCTCGAAGTCGCCGTCGTAGAACCCCTCGAGCAGCGGCAGCTGCACGGCGATGAACAGGCCCAGGTAGACCCGCAGCATGACGGCGGCGAACGTCGCGGCCATGGAGCGCAGCATCCACCGCTCGTGCGCGGCGAAGTCGCGCGACCGCACGGCCCGGTAGGCGCGCCAGGCGGAGTAGAGCCAGAACACGTCGAGGAGCACGAACGAGACGAGCGCGATCGGCCCGGCCGTGGTCAGCACGGCGACGACGATGCCGGTGAGCGCGCCCGGGAGGATGCCGCCGAGCAGGTAGACCCGGCCGAGAGTGCGGTGGACCTTCGGGTGGTTGCGGCGGATCGAGCCGAAGAACTGGAACGGGCCCACCAGGAGCGCGATGCCGCCGGCGGCGGCGTGCGCGATGAGGAGCGGCAGGTGGACCGGCACGTTCTCGCGGATGTCGACGCGCGGCTCCACCCCCGCGAGGTAGGGCGGCACGGCGCTGAGGACGATCGCGACGCTGGCGATCGCGACCACGACGACCGCGATCCGGCCGCGTCTGGGCGGTGTCTGCTTCGGGACGGTGAGAGTGGCGCTCATGAGGGGGTGCTCCTAAGTCGTGAGCTAAACTATCGATAGTAACGCTATCACTAAATCGGACGGGTCACCACCGCCGTTCGGGTATGAAGGACGCATGCGAATCGGTGAGCTCAGCGCCAGGACCGGGGTCCCGGTGGCCACGATCAAGTACTACGTGCGCGAAGGCCTCGTCTCCGGCGGCGAGCGGACCGGCCACAACCAGGTCCGCTACGGCGAGGAGCACGTGCGTCGACTGCGGCTGGTGCGCTCCATGGTCGAGACCGGCGCGCTCCCGATCGCCAAGGTCCGCGAGGTCCTCGCCGAGGTCGAGGACCCGCGCCGCGACCTCGACAGCGCCCTCGGCGTCGCCAGCCGGGCCCTCTCGAGCCACCGCGCGCCCGCCGAGGAGCCCGACCAGGCCGACCTCGAGACGGCCCGCGGGATCGTGCGCCGCCGCGGCTGGCACCGGATCCCCCTCGACCACGAGTACCTGAAGGCCCTCGCCGACGTCATCGGGCGCCTGCGCCTCCTGGGCCTCGCCGACCTGGTCGAGCAGGAGGACCGGTACGCGCTTGCAGCCGAGCAGGTGGCCGAGGCCGACATCCGGCTCCTCATGCAGCGCGAGGACCGCGACGAAATTCTTGAGACGATGATCGTGGGGACGGTGCTCGGCGACGCGCTCTTCACGACCCTCCGCCGCATCGCCCAGGTCGAGATATCCGGGCGCGACATCAAAGGGCCCGATGCGAACCGGACCGAACACGAGGATTGCTTATCCACAAGGGACGCTGATGCCGGGCCGTCCGCGCCGGTGGGGTCATGCGTCCATGCGCAAATAGCAATGTCTGCACTTGTCGGGTTTCGGACTGTGCAAGTCGAATGGGCGGTTCTACGCTGAATCCACGCACCTGATGGCGCGGCGGCAGAGGCCAAGCCTGCTCGACAAGAGACTTTGCCGCCATCACCAGGAGGCCGTCCGACGAAGTGGGGTAGTCGAGACGGCCGGCGGCGGGGGGCCCACGACCCGGCCAGGGGCCCCCCCCCCCCACTGACGCCCGCCGCCACGGTGGGGGTTGCGTCCGACTTGTGAGGAGTGCGATTCCCTTGGCCCTCAACTCGAACATGGTGCCGCTCGGCACGCCCGCTCCCGATTTCTCGCTGCCGGACCTCGAGGGCGAAGTGCGCTCGCTCGCGGGGTTCGACTCGCCGATGCTGCTCGTGGCGTTCCTGTGCAACCACTGCCCTTATGTGCGCCACATCGAGCAGGCCTTCGGGTCCTTCGCCGCCGGTCAGGCGGACCTGGACGTGGTGGCGGTCTGCTCCAACGACGCCGAGAACTACCCCGACGACGCGCCCGCGGGCCTCGCCGACCAGGTGGCGCGTGCGAACTGGACGTTCCCGTACCTGGTCGACGAGTCGCAGGAGACCGCGCGCGCCTACAGCGCGGTCTGCACCCCGGACTTCTTCCTCTACGGCCCCGACCGCGCGCTCGCCTACCGGGGCGCGTTCGACGGCTCGACCCCCGGCAACGGCGTGCCCGTCACCGGGGAGTACCTGGCGGGCGCGATCGAGCTGGTCCGCCGGGGCGAGCCGGTCCCCGAGCCGCACTACCCGTCGACGGGCTGCGGCATCAAGTGGCGGTCGTAGCCGGTCGGCGGTTCAGACGAGCGCGCCGTCGCGGGCGACCACGTTGCCGTTCTTGAGGACGAGCTTGCGCGTGCGGTGCTCGAGCACGGCCTCGGACGGGTTGCGACCGGCGACGGCGACGAGGTCGGCGTTGTCGCCGACGGCGAGGCCGTAGCCGTCGAGCTTGAGCAGGCGCGCGCCGCCGTAAGTGGAGGCCTCCAGGGCCAGTTCGATGTCGGCGTCCTTGCTGAAGCCGGCGTTGCGGGCGAACCACTGGGTGCGCTGCAGGTTGTCGCCGGTGCCGTACGGGCTCCACAGGTCGCGCACGCCGTCGTTGCCGATGCCCATGGTGACGCCGGCTTCGTCGAGTTCGCGCAGCGGCAGGATCTTCTTGGGCGCCACGGAGGTCAGGCCGATCTTGAGCTCGGCGAGGTCGGCGATGAGGCGGGCGCGGGTGGCGTCGTCGGCGTCGCAGAGGGCGAACGCGTGGCTGATGACGACCTTGCCGGCGTAGCCGAGGGCGCGGGTCCGCTCGATGATCATGTCGAACTCGCGGACGCCGAGGTCGCCGCCGTCGTGGAGGTGGATGTCGATCTCGGCGCCGTGCTTCTCGGCGAGGGCGAAGACGAGGTCGAGGTGCTGCGCGGCGTCGCCGTCGAAGCCCTCGGGGTCGATGCCGCCGATCGACTTGACGCCGGCCTTGAGGGCCTCGTCCATCAGCTCGGCCGTACCGGGGCTGGCGAGGATGCCGGTCTGCGGGAAGGCGACGAGCTCGACGTCGATGCGCCCGGCGAGGCGTGCGACGGCCTCGCGCACCGCGTGGACGGCCCCGATGCCGATGCCCGGGTCGATGTCCACGTGCGAGCGGGCGTGGGTGGTGCCGGAGACGACCATGTTGGTGAGGAGCGCGGTGATGAAGTCGGGGTTGGGGACGCCGAACTCGGCGCGGCGCCCGGCGCCGTACGCGATCGCGGCGGCGAGGCCCGGTCCGGCGGTCCGGGGCACCCAGGGGCCGCCCCACAGGGTCTTGTCGACGTGGGCGTGCGCATCGACGAGGCCGGGGATGACGACGGCGCCGCCCAGGTCCTCGACGACCGCGCCGTCACCGTTCAACGAGTCCTCGACGGCGGCGATCCTGCCGTCGCGGATCAGGAGGTCCGTGCGCCCCTCGCGGCCCCAGAGCCTGACGTTGCGCAGTAGCAGGTCGGTCATGTGCAGATCCTCTCGCCTCAGTTCCCGCCCATAGCGGTATACCACTAGCCGCGACCGTATACCGTTGACCCGACCCCCGGCCACCGGCCGGTCCAGCGGAGAGAGAAGCGTCATGACCCGAGCCGAACAGGTCTACCAGGCCCTGCGCGAGCGCATCGTCACCGTCGCCCTCGAGCCCGGCGCGCGACTCATCGAACGCGACCTCGCCGCCGAGTTCGAGGTCTCCCGCATCCCACTGCGCGAAGCACTCCAGCGCCTCGCCGCCGACGGCCTCGTCACCACCGTCCCCGGCCAGGGCAGCATCGTCACCGTGCCCACCCCCAAGGACATCGAAGACCTCCTCGACGTGCGCGCCGGCCTCGAACCGCTCGCCGCCCGCCTCGCCGCCGCCGGAGCCGGACCCGAAGCCCTCGCCCGCCTCCGCGCCTGCGTCCGCCCCCAAGACGACCCCGAGGCCCTCACCGAGGCCAACGCGGCCTTCCACCGCGAGATCACCGCCGCCGCGAACAACCCGCTCCTCGCCCAGATCATGGAGCCCCTCGAAGCGCGAATGCGCTGGCTCTTCCACCTCTCCGTGGAACGCGACCCCGACCGCCAGCGCCTCGAACACGCCGAGCTCCTCGAAGCGCTCGAAGCGGCCGACCCCGACCGGGCCGCCGCGATCGCCTTGGCGCACATCGAGGACGGGCGCGGCCCGACCCTGGAGGCGACCCGGCGCTGGCGGCTCGAAGCAGTGGACGCCAACGAGGCGACGAAGACGCGCCGACGGCGCATCAGCGCTTCAGAACGACATGCTTGAGAACGCTGTGCCTCATCGACGACAGCGCCCGACGGGCCCCGCCCCGGTTCGGATCGCCGGACGGCGCGACCGGCCACAGCAGCCTTGAACTGCGAATACGCTGAATTGTCGGACCCGTGTGGGAGTGTGGTCCTTTTCGGTTGGTCGGAGGCGGATGCGGGTGGGAAGGGGCATGCCCTACGCGCCGCGAAGCGCGCCGGCGCTCGCGGCCTCGCCGCTCATCGCTTACCGTTCACGCCTCCGCCTACCGCCACAGACTGTGCAGCGCGATCTCCAGCTCACCCAACATGTTGCGCAGCAGCGGCATCGAGAGGCCGATGACCGTGCCCGGGTCGCCGTCGATGCGGTCGATGAACGCCGATCCGTAGCCGTCGAGCGTGAACGAGCCGGCCACGTGCAGCGGCTCACCCGTCGCTACATACGCCGCGATCTCCTCGTCGGAGACCTCTGCGAAGTGCACGACGGTGCCCGCCGAGCGCACGATCTGCCGGTCCGCGGCCACGTCGATCAGGCAGTGCCCCGTGTAGAGCGTGCCCGAGTTCCCGCGCATCCGCTTCCACCGCGACGTCGCCTCTTCAGGCCCGCCGGGCTTGCCGAGGATCTCGTGCCCGAAGTGCAGCACCGAATCGCACCCCAGCACCAGCGAGTCCGGGCCCACCAGGTTGAGGACCGCGTTCGCCTTCATCTCCGCGAGCGTCGCCGCCAGCTCGGCCGGGTCGTGGCCCATCACCTGGCTCTCGTCGACGCCGGAGACGATCACCTGCGGCTCGATCCCGGCCGCCTTCAGCAGTTCGCGCCGCGCGGGCGATTGCGAGGCGAGGACGAACGGCCGCGCCGCTTCGTGCCCTGAAGCGCTGTCGAAGGGTCGGCTCAACGGTCCATGCCCCTGCGGGCCGGCACGGAGGTGTCGCGCCAGGCCCGGCGCACCCGCAGCTTCAGGCCGGGGTTCGACCAGGCGGCCCGGCGGCTCGGGGCCTCGGACTCCTCGACCGGGCGCGGCAGGGCCGTGATCAGCCCGACCAGCGCGGCGAGCTCTTCATCTGTGGGGTTGCCACGGACGACCTTGAGTTCCAGACTCATCGAGAACTACTCCTCGTCGATATCGAATTCGCGGTGCACCCGCTCCCAGAAGCCGTCGCGGACCCAGATCCGCGCTTCCGGGTGGTCGCGTAGAGAGTATCCGAGTTCCTTCTCGGCTTCCACCAGCAGCTCCTTGTCGATGACCGTCGGCAGCTGGGGGCCGGGGAGCAGATCCGCTATGTTGTCCGCGCCCCTGGTCAGGAGCCACTTGTGGCCCACGTACTCCCCGATCTGGCGCACCGTCTCGGGGTCGAGCTTCTCGCCGGTCTGCGTGGTGCGCACGAACTTCGGCCGCGCCGACTCGGCTTGCGCCAGCGCCTCGGCGGCATTCATGGTCACGGCCACGGACTGGCGCTGGCCGAAGACCGCGGCCGGGCTGGGGACGCGCGGTTCGGGCTGCGCCAGGGGGGCGCCGACCATGCTGTACGTGGCGGCGGCGGCGGTGCCGCTCTTGGTGAAGTAGGCCCGCAGGTCCTCGGCCTCGATGGTGGCGACGGTGTCGGACTCCCACACCAGGCGCTCGGCCTGGTTGGTGCCGTAGGGCGGTTCGACGCCCCAGAGGTGGACGCGCACGCCGTAGGCCTGGGCGACCTCGACGGCGGGGACCATGTCCTCGTCGCCGGCGAGGAGGATCGCCTCATGGACGGCGTGGTGGCGGGCGAGCAGTTCCAGGTCGGAGCGGATCTGGGCGTCGACGCCCTTCTGTTGGCCGCGCGAGTTGAGGTTCCCGAGGCGGACTTTGACGAACTCCATGTTGGCGATGACCCGCTGGTCGACCGTGGGCACGCGGTCGCGGGCGGCGTCGAACCAGTAGAGGCGCAGCAGTTCGCCGTCGGAGAGGTGGTGGGCGGCGCGTTCAATGAGGGATTTGATGAGCTTCTCGGCGTCGACGCGGTAGTCGCGGCGGGAGGTGGCGTCGAGCAGGAGCTCGGCCGCCGCCGCGTAGAGGTAGCCGACGTCGATCAATATGGCGTACCGCCGGGACGGCAGCCCTGGCAGCATCCCTCCGAAAGGTGTCATGGCCCACTCCCAATCGTCGGGCGGGACGAATTGTCCCGCTTCCCCCAGCTGTATAAGACGGTACCCGGATCGGGCTCCAGGGATGGGAGTGGTGCGCGACGCTTCTCGTGGCAAAGCGGTTTCGCCCGGTAGTGGGCGCGGTCGGCGCGGCGGACGCGTGGGGGTCTCACCGGATCGGGTGAGAGGAAACGACAAAGGGCGGCGAGGCAGGTGCCTCGCCGCCCTCCTGGTTGTCCGCTACAGCGGGATGTTGCCGTGCTTCTTGGCGGGCAGCTCGTCGCGCTTGGAGGCGTTCATGCGCAGGCCGCGCACGAGCATCGCGCGGGTCTCGCGCGGCTGGATGACCGCGTCGATGTAGCCGAGCTCGGCCGCGACGTACGGGTTGTTCAGCTTCTCCTCGTACTCGGACATGAGCTCGGCGCGCTTGGCCTGCTCGTCGTCGGCCTTGGCGAGTTCGCGCCGGTAGAGGATGTTGACCGCGCCCTGGGAGCCCATGACCGCGATCTCGGCGGTCGGCCAGGCCAGGTTGAGGTCGGCGCCGACGCCCTTGGAGCCCATGACGCAGTACGCGCCGCCGTAGTCCTTGCGGGTGACGACGGTGAGCTTGGGGACGGTGGCCTCGGCGTACGCGTAGATGAGCTTCGCGCCGCGGCGGATGATGCCGTCGTGCTCCTGCGAGGTGCCCGGCAGGAAGCCCGGGACGTCCACGAAGGAGATGATCGGGATGTTGAAGGCGTCGCAGAAGCGGATGAACCGCGCGGCCTTCTCCGAGGCGTCGATGTCGAGGCAGCCCGCGAAGTGCATGGGCTGGTTGGCGACGACGCCGACGGGCTTGCCGTCGAGGCGGCCGAACCCGGTGATGATGTTCTTCGCGAAGAGCGCCTGGGTCTCCAGGAACTCGCCGTCGTCGAGCACCGATTCGAGGACCTTGTGCATGTCGTACGGCTGGTTCGCCGAGTCGGGGATGACGGTGTCGAGTTCGAGGTCCGTGGCGGTGAGGTCGAGCTCGACGTCCTTGGACTCGTACGCGGGCGGCTCGTCGAGGTTGTTCGACGGCAGGTACGAGAGGAGGTGCTTGACGTACTCGAGCGCGTCCGTCTCGTCCGAGGCCAGGTAGTGGGCGTTGCCCGCGACCGCATTGTGGGTGCGGGCGCCGCCGAGCTCCTCCATGCCGACGTCCTCGCCGGTCACCGCGCGGACCACGTCGGGACCGGTGATGAACATGTGGCTGGTCTGGTCGACCATCACGGTGAAGTCGGTGATCGCCGGGGAGTAGACGGCGCCGCCCGCGCAGGGGCCCATGATGAGCGAGATCTGCGGGATGACGCCGGAGGCGCGCACGTTGCGGAAGAAGATCTCGGAGTAGCCGCCGAGGGAGGCCACGCCCTCCTGGATGCGGGCGCCGCCGGAGTCGGAGATGCCGATGATCGGGCGGCCGGTGCGCAGCGCGAGATCCTGGATCTTGGTGATCTTCTCGCCCGAGACCTGCCCGAGCGAGCCGCCGAGGACGGTGAAGTCCTGCGCGAACACGCAGACCTCGCGGCCTTCGATGGTGCCGTAGCCGGTGACGACGCCGTCGCCGTACGGCCGGTTGGCCTCCATGCCGAAGCTGGTGGAGTGGTGCTTGCGCAGGGAGTCCAGTTCGACGAACGACCCTTCGTCGAGCAGCTGCTCGAGGCGTTCGCGGGCAGTGCGCTTGCCCTTCTCGTGCTGCTTCTCGATCGCCCGGGGGTTCCCGGTGGCCGCTTCGGAGAGGCGCTCGGCCAGGTCGGTGAGCCGCCCGGCGGTCGTGTGGAAGTCGATGTCGGTCACGACTCGGATCGTATCGGCCTTCCCTGTGGCTACGCTATGTGCGTGAGCACACCGACGAGAAAGCCACTGGACCGTCACCAGCTCTGGTCGCTGTTGTCGGAGAAGTCCGACTTCTGGGCCGAGCTGGATGTGGTGCAAGTCACCGGATCGACGAATGCGGACCTGGCGGAGGCCGCCAAGCACGGCGCACCGCAAGGGAAGGTCCTCATCGCGGAGGAGCAGTCGAGCGGCCGCGGCCGCCTCGACCGGCAGTGGGTGAGCCCGGCCCGCGCCGGACTGACCATGTCGTTCCTCCTGCGGCCCACCGTGCCGCGCGAGCAGTGGGGCACGCTGAGCCTCCTCACGGCCGTCGCCCTCGAGGAGTCGCTCAAGGCCGTGTGCGGCGTCAGCGCGAAGCTCAAGTGGCCCAACGACGTCCTCATCGACGGCCGCAAGGTCTGCGGGATCCTCGCCCAGGTCGAGGGGAACGCCGTGATCGTCGGCGCCGGGCTCAACGTCTCCCTCACCGAGGAGGAGCTGCCGGTCCCCGAGGCCACCTCGCTGCACATCGCCGGGGCCTCCACGCTCGACCGCACCGAGATCGCGGCGGGCTTCCTCGCCCACGCCGCGGCCGTCTATCAAACCTGGAACGAGCGCGGGCCCGCGTCCGTGATCGAGCGGTGGCGCCGCAATTCGGCGACCCTCGGACGCCACGTCGCGGTATCGTTCCCCAACGGCCGCAAGCTCACCGGCCGCGCCGCTGGCATCGACGACGACGGCTGCCTGCGGATCGCCGCCCCCGACGGCACCGTGGAGACCATCGCCGCCGGCGACATCGTCCACCTGCGGCCCCAGGGTTAGGGCCCGGGGAACCCAGGCGGCGCGGCGCCGCGAAGCACAGCAGCGAAGGAGAGGCGATTGGCCGGCCAGGCGCACGGCGACGAACCCTCCGAGGCCCCGCAGCCTCCGGGGCCGACCGGCCTCGACCCCGAGGCCGAAGGGCTCTACCGGCTCCTGCTGTCCAAGTCGGACGGTTCGGTCTCGCAGCTCGCGGCCGACGCGGGCCTCGCGCCCGGCCGCACCAGGGACGTCCTCATGCGCCTCGTCGACGACGGCTTCGCCACCATGGTCGCCGACTCCCGCTTCCGCGCCGTCGGACCCGACACCGTCCTCGGCGGACGCATCGCCTCGCAGCTCGGCGACGTCCTCGACGAGTACGAGGCCCTGCGCGAACTGCTCGAGATCCACCGCGCCGGACCCGGCCCGGGCGGCCGCGAGCAGGGCAGCTGGGAGGTCGTGAGCGGCCCCGTCGCGATCCGCTCCCGCCTGCGGCAGCTCAAGGCCGGCGCCGAGAAGCGGCTGCGCACGTTCGTGCGCCCGCCGATGGTCCTGCCCGTGCCCGAATCCGCGCTGCACGAGGACCTGCAGGCCCGCGGGGTCTGCCACCGCATCCTCTTCGACCGGGCCGTGCTCGACATCGACCCGTACTCGGACTACCTGCGCCACGCGCTCGCCTCGGGCGACGAGGTGCGGTTCGCGAAGCGGCTGCCGCTCAAGCTCCTCATTGTGGACGACAAGACGACCCTCATGGAGGAGGGCGGCGGGCGCCCGAAGGCGATCGTCACGAGCAACCGCTCCATCGTGGAGCTCGCGGGCGCCCTGTTCGACCAGTTGTGGTCGGCGGGCATCCCGGCGACGACGGAGGCGAGCAGCGCGCAGCGCCTCGACGAGGACGACGCGGTCCTGCTGGGGCTCTTGATCGCCGGGCTCACCGACCAGTCGATCGCGTCCAAGCTCGGCATCGGCCTGCGGACCGTGCAGCGGCGCGTGCGCGAGCTCATGGATCTGGCCGACGTGGACACCCGGATCCAACTGGGCTGGCACGCCGCGAAGAACGGTTGGGTGCCTTAGCGAAAGCGAGCGACCCGCGGATTCAGGGACTTCGCCTGAATCGGGGGACGAACCGCAATGCCTGGGTGTTGTACTGTGCTTTTGGTATTTGTACCCATGGCACGACTTGCGAGCCGCGGACTGGCAGCCTCGGTGAACTGCGGGCCGTGAATGCGTCCTGCCCCCGCCCGTTCTCACTCCTGGAGGTCCGCAGTGGGATATCCCGACGATCAACTCGCCCGCGGTGAAGTGGTCAAGCTGCACACCCGCCCGCACTGGAAGGAAGGTGTCGGCCCCGTCCTGTGGTTCGTGGTCTTCCTCGCCATCGGGGCCATCGCGATCACGTACACCGCGAAGATCGACGAGAGCTGGTCCTTGTGGCTGATCCTCGCCGAAGTCGTGCTCTTCCTGGCGCTGCTCATCTGGCTCTCGGTGCTGCCGTGGATCCGCTGGCGCTCCACCCACTACGTCATCACCGACCAGCGCATCATGTGGCGCGAAGGCCTCGTGACCCGCGAGAGCCGCCATATCCCGCTGGCGCGCGTGAACACCGTGTCGTACACCCAGAACGTCTGGGAGCGGATCTTCGGGTTCGGCGACATGAACATCGACTCGGCCTCCGACGACGGCGAGATCAACCTGATCGACGTCCCGAAGGTCGACAAGACCAAGGCGCTGCTGTACCAGCTGGCCGAGGACGACCGCTCGCGTCGTGCCGGCGCGGCCGACGGCACCTGAGTTCCTAAGGCGTGACAAGAGGCCCGTGCCGTTGCGGCGCGGGCCTTCTGCGTTGAGCGGCGCCTTCGGGGATACGAGTCAGCCGCTGCTCGGCCTTCTCGGCGGCGCGCGTTACTTCGCCGAGGCCTCGGCGAGTTCGGGGCTGTGCGGGAAGACCCAGGTGCGGTAGGCGATGAACCGGAAGATCGAGCCGAGGCCGACGCCGACGACGTTGGCGGCGATGTTCACCGCGAGGTCGGTGTCGAAGTACTGCGGCCAGATCTGGGCCAGGCCGGAGTTGGCCCACAGGCAGGCGAGCGCGATGAGCAGGCCGATGCCGTTGAAGAAGAAGTAGAGGGCGTACTGGCGGTGGGCGGCGGCGCTGCCGCGGCGCTCGCGCCAGGTCCACTGGCGGTTCCCGAAGAAGGCCACGGTCATCGCGATGACGGCCGAGATGATCTTGGCGTACAGCTCGGACCAGTCCAGGCCGAGGAACATCAGGTTGAACAGCCCGATGTCGACCACGTAGGCGACACCGCCGACGCCGGCGAAGCGGAGCAGCTCGGCCGCGTGGCGTCTCAACAGGCCGATCGCGCGCGTGAACAGACCCGCGAGACCGCGACGAGCGGCCGGGGGCGGCGGAGTCTCAATGGAGGTCGACATCAATGCACAGCCTACCCGGGCACGCGCGGGAGCGGTACCGCCGAGATCCGGGCAAAGCCGTGAACTGCGAGAACGCTGAAATGTCGGACCCACGTGGGAGTGTGGTCTTTTTCGGTTGGTCGGAGGCGGATGCGGGTGGGAAGGGGCATGCCCTATGCTGCGATGCGGCCGCGGCCGCATGGCGCCCGCCCGAGCTTTCCTCGGCTCACCCCCGCAGTCCCCCAGCACCACAGGCCCACAGGCCCGCAGGCCCGCAGGCCCGCAGCGGGCCTTACTCCATCGCCCCACCGCGCGGCCTTACTCCGCCGCGTCGTCGCCCGTCGGCGCTGCCACTGCCACCACTCCCACGATGAACGGGTCGTCGCCGCGCTCGAAGCGGATCACCGCCTCCTCGCCCGTGGCGACCCGGTACACGTTCACGTCGACGCCGAACGCGTACCAGTCCGGGTTCTCCACGGCCCCGTGCGCGCGGCAGGTCGCGGGCTCGCCGAGCCCCTGCCCGCCCGCGCTCAGGCTGTCGCCGCGGCGGTAGCCCGAGCCGCCCCACAGCGTCGCCGCGACCTGGACCTCGCCGCCGTCCTCGACCTCGATCTCGGTGTCCGCCGCGCGCGGCCCGTCGTAGACCGCGACCTCCGTGACGGGCGCCCCCGGCTCCGTGTAGACCACGGTCAGCGACCAGCCGGCCCAGCGCCGCTCGACGCACTCGGCACCGAGGTCGATCGGCCAGTGGTCGCATTCGGTGGCCGGCAGCTGGTGGTTGTCGGTCGCGACCCAGTACTCGCCGCCGCCCGGCACGAGGTCCGTGACCTCGACGAACGCCTGCCGCCCGGGGTCCGTGTCCCGCACCGCCTCCGCACTGAGGTCGGTCCAGGACCCGCCCGGCCCCGCGAGCGAGACCGCCGTCGGCAGGCCTTCCTCGACGCCGGCCCAGTACAGGCCCGCCCACTCGACCTCGGCGCCGTCCGGCACTTCGAGCACCGCCCCGGAGACGGCCTCGCCTTCGCGCCCCGCGGGCGCGGTCGTGTCCTTGTACGGCTTCATCGGCCACTGCTCGCCGCCGCCGACGCGCACGAGCTCCTTGCAGCCGGGGACCGAGCAGGTCAGCCAGGTGTTCCCGGCCGCGGTGACGCCCGTGGCGTCCACGCTCGCGAACCCGACCTCGCTCCCGGCGGGCGCGATCGGCACCTGCAGCGAAGTCGTGCCGCTGATCCCCGGGCCCTCGACCGAGACCCCGAACGTCTGGTAGCCGCTCACGTCCTCGCCGATGAGGATGCGCACGTTGGCTTCGGCCGGGTCGGGCATCCTCGCGATCGTGCAGTGGACGACCGAGCCGTCTTCGGCGCACGTCCAACCGGGATCGGCGGTCTCGGAGGCGAGCGTGATGCCCGCAGGCATCGTGATGTCGAGCCTGATGCCGTCCGAAGCGGCCTGCCCTTGCCGCTGAACCGGCGCCGCTTCGCTGTCGCTGCTGCGCATGAACGGAACCGCTGCACTGCGCTCGAGCAGAGCCGCTTGGCCGTCTCCGCTGCGCTCGGCCAGAACCGTCTCGTCGTCTTCGCTGCGCTCGGCCAGCACTTCGTCGTCTACGCTTCGCTCGACGGGGGCCGCATAGCCGCCGCCGCGTCGCTCCTCACCATCCGTGTCCGCTTGCGCGCCAGCCGCTTCGGCCAAGCGCTCGTCCGGGCCGGACCCGTCCTGGGACCGCTCGGTCACCGGCGCGTAGCCGCCGCCGCTGCCGCCGGGCGGGGCGAGTCGGATCGGGAGGATCGCTTCGCCGCCGGCCACGAGGCCGCTCGAGCCGAGGCCGTGCGCGATCCCGTACGCGGCCGGTTCGGCCGCGGGAGGCTCCGACTCGTCCTCGGGTGCGGGCGGATCGGCCGGGTCCTCCGGGTCGGGTTCGGGCACGTCGTCGGGCGAGGGCGGAGCGGGCGGCGCGGGCTCGTCCTCCGGGTCGTCCGCCTGGACGACCGGCTCCTCGGGGGCGGCCTGCGGCGGCTGCTCCTCCTCGCCGCCGAGCGCGACGATCGCCACGACGGCGACCACCGCAGCGGCGGTGCCGGTGGCGACGGTGCCTTTGGTGCCGAGCTGCTGCACGATCCGGCGGATCCAGTTCGCGACCGCCTTGAACGGCATGAACAGGTACGCGAGCGCCCCGCCGAACGCGATCCCCGCGGCCGAGACCGCGCCCGCCGCCAGGTACGGCGAAGCCGCGCCGCCAAGAAAGATCACGGCGATGACGCCGCGCAGGCCCGAGTTCAACTCGGTGAGCTCGGCGAACAGCAGGTTGCAGGTGACGCACGAGTCCAAATGGTCGTCCACTTTGGAGGCTTCGCGCTCGCCGAGCTTGCCGCGCACGCGCGCGCCGATCCGGTCGACGGTCCAGCGGCACTCCTCGCGCGGGGAGTCGGCCGCGTGCTCGCTCAAGTAGTTCTGGCGCAGCTTCTCGCGCGCGCGGTACGCGAGCGCGGAGACCCCGTTCGGGGTCATGCCGAGCATGGTGGCGATCTTGGCCGGGGAGTCCTCCTCGACCTCGGTGTGCCACAAGACCATCCGCCAGCGCTCGGGGAGCTTGCCGAAGGCGAGCGCGGCGTAGCGGCGCTCCTGGCCCTCGACGGCGGGGTCGACGTAGATCTCGCCGGAGTCGTGCTCGGTGAGGTCGTCGGTGAACTCGACCTTCTTGTCGCGGCGGACCCGGTCGTAGAAGGTGTTGCGGAGGGTCTGGAGCATGTAGGGCCGGAAGGCGAGGTCGGGGCCGCCGCCTTCGCGGAAGGTGTGGAGGAGCTTCGCGAAAGCCTCGGAGACGAGGTCGTCGGCGCCGGCGGGGTCGCGGGAGAGGATGCGGGCGAGGCGGCGCGCGGAGTGGACGTGGCGCTCGTAGAGCACGGCGTAGGCCGTGGTGTCGCCGCCGCGGGTGGCGGCGATGAGTTCGGGGTCGGAGCGGGTCTCGGGGGTTTCGCCGGGGTCCGGGTCCAGGTGGCGGGAATCGCCGGCGGGGACGGTCTCGGGCATCGTCGCCGGTGCTCCTTCCAGGTTGCGCCGAGCTCGTACGATCGGGGGGCTCGGGTGTTCGCTCGCGGGCGGGGACGGCGCTGCCGGGCAGCGGTGCTGCCCCCTTTACGAGCCTTCCTTGACTTAACGATCGAGCACGTCGCGAGTTGCGCCCGTTCAGCCGTTCGGGCAGGCTTCCGGCGAACTGGACATTGCAGAGAGTTTAGGGCAAAAACCCGGCATAACCATGTTTTGTGATGTGATTGTGACCAGGCGTGATCGTATTGGGACTTCCCATCCTGGTTCCAGGTAACTGTCGGAATTACGTCAGGCCATTGCGTACAGTTTGCTAACGCATTCCCGGCCGACTTCGACGCAAGGGAGGTGAACGATGCCCGCATCGGTCCTACTCGCACTCCTCGCCGCCACCGCCCTCCTGGCCCTGACTCCTGCGCTGGTGCGCCGCTACGACCCCGACGAGCGGATGATCGCCGACCGGGCCTCGTCCGACGCCCGCGTCCTCGACCGCGAAGGCCACCGGCCCGCCCGGCCGACTTCCCACGACACCGCAGAGCTCGCGCTGGAGCGCTCCGGCGACGCGCCTGAGCAGGACGACTCCCTCGACGAGCTCCTCGACGGGCAAGGCCTTCCGGCGCAATCGAACTCACGCGGGTGGGAGCGGCGCGGCACGCGCCGCGGCGACTCGGTACGGTTGAAGGCCGACGAGTCGTACCCCGGCGAGGACCCCGAGATGCACGAGCAGGCCAGGCTTCGGCGGATGCGCGCCGAATGGTGGCGGCGGCGCCACCGCCGCATCCTCTACGTGCTCATCGTGCTCACGCTGCTCGAACTCGCCGGCGTCGCCATCGCCGGACCGGGCTTCTGGATCGGCGCGGGCCTCTCCGCGGCCGCCCTCGGCGGCTACGTCTACTTCCTGCGCGAGCGCGCCAAGCGCCAGCGCCGCGCGGGCCGCCGGCCCAAGGCCATGATCGCCGCCGAGCCCGAGCACGAGGAGGTCGGCCCGCCGACCTACGTGCCCGAGCAGCCCGACGGCGACGAGGACGACGAGGACCTCGGCCCCCGCGAGTCGTTCCTGTTCGAGAACGGCTCGCTCGGCGAGGAGGCCGCGCCGGCGCCGCGTCCGGACCCGCGCCGTCCCGACGGCCCCGCGGGCGTGCGCGGCCGCTCCTACGAGGCGCCGGCGAAGCTCGAGCGCTGACGCCGCGCCGCTCATGAAGCAGCGCACACCGGGGTCCCGGCTAAACTGGCGCGGTTATGCCTGATGAGGAACCGCAGCACCGCCACATCCTGACGTTCAACTTCCGTCAAGGACGCAACAAGCCCCGCCACGACGAGGCCTTCGCGCGCCTGTGGCCGCGCTACGGCCTGGACTGGGAGCCCGACGAGGGCCGCATCGACTTCGCGAAGCTCTTCGGCCGCACCGCGCCCGTGATCCTGGAGATCGGCTCGGGCAACGGCGAGGCCGCCGCCGCGATGGGCGACGCCGACCGGGACCGCGACCTCCTCGCCGTCGAGGTCTACCCGCAGGGCATCGCCGACCTCATGGACCGCGCCGAGGCGCGCGGCCTCACGAACCTGCGGATCTACCAGGGCGACGCCCTGCCGCTGCTGTGGAAGGGCATCGCGCCCGGCTCGCTCGACGAGATCCGGGTGTACTTCCCCGACCCGTGGCCGAAGAAGCGCCACCACAAGCGCCGCATCATCCAAGCCGAGCACGTCACGACCATGGCCGGACTCCTGCGCCCGGGCGGGGTCCTCCACTGCGCCACGGACATCGCGGACTACGCCGAGCAGATGCTCGAGGTCCTCACCGCCGACGCGGCGTACGAGAACACTGCGGAGGGCTACGCCCCGCGGCCCGACCACCGCCCGGTCACGAAGTTCGAGCGCCGCGGCGTGAAGGCCGACCGCGAGATCTTCGACCTGATCTTCACCAAGCGCTGAACCGGGAACGACGAAGCGGCGCGGGTCCACCGCGCCGCCGATCGAATGGGGATCTAGTGCTCGACTACTCCGTTTTGGGGCCGAACCATTCGAGCGGTTGGCCGGTCACGGCGGCAACGCATTCGAAGTCATGATCCCGGTGAATCAAAGTGAGGTCGTGGAGTTCCGCTGCCGCGGCGATGAGCAGATCTGCCGCACCGGCGCTCCGATGTTCGCCGCGACGAGTCAATTCCCGCTGGACTTCGTGCGCTCGGCGGAACATTCGATCATCGGTCGACACCCAACCGAACATCCCGTTGAAGACGGCCATGATCGAGTTCCGGTCGTCCCAGGACCGGGCGCCCCATAGATATTCCAGCTCCACGGTGTCGCAGAGCGCGATGAGCCCCGCCTCGGCCGCCCTGTCCCAGCCATGCTTATCGCCGTTGCCGCGAAGCAGCTTTGCGAGCGCGCTCGTGTCGATGAGGTATCGAGCTGGACTCATCTCCGGTAGTTCTTCTTGTCTTCGAAGAGCTCCGAGTCGATGGCACCGTCTTCCACCATCGCGCGGAGCCGGGTCAGCGCCATTGCACGGCGACGAGTCTCCAATACCTCGCGCATAGCGGAATTGACGGTTTCCTTCTTGGTCTTGGTGCCGAGCGCCTTGCTCACTTCGGCGACCAGTTCGTCATCGAGATCGATCATGGTGCGCGTCATGACGGCACCTCCCTTTGTATAAGCCATGCCTCGGAATGTACATACCAGGGTAGCCGTCGGCTGGGAGGACACGCCAGGACGAACAATTTTTCTCGCGGTCAGGCCGTAAGGCGCTGGTGCCAGGCTGCTGCTGAGGCGTCGGTGAGGGAGGCGACCTGGTCGATGGCGACGCGGAGTTTCGCGGCGTCGTCGGCGGCGCGGGTCCAGAGTTCGGCGAACATCGGCTCCATGGCGTCCGCGCCGCGGTCGCAGAGCAGGGCCACGAGGTCCTGGAGGATCTCGCGCTGGCGGGTGTACCAGGCCTCGTCGCTGCGGGGCTGCATCACGTAGCACCAGGCGATGCCTTTGAGCAGGGCGCATTGGACGCGCTCGTGTTCGGGGACGACGAGGTCGGCGTCGTAGCGCTCGAGGCGCCCGTCGCCGAACTGCGCGGTGGTGCCCTTCGCGGCGGCGTTCACGAAGCGGCCCACCATGGTCGAGGTGAAGTTCTTGACCCCCACCATCGCGTCGAACGAGCCGTCGTAGTCGTGGATGCCGGCCAGGACCGGGTCCGCCAGGAGCTCGCGGAGCGCCTCGCCGAGGGCCGCCGGGGACTCGTCCGAGTAGCGGCCCGTGACGGCCTCGCAGACCCGGGCCTGCTCGTCGGCGTCGTGCATGAGCTTCGCGAGGTTGATGTAGCCGCCGTGGAGGCCGTCCTCGACGTCGTGCACGGAGTACGCGACGTCGTCGGACCAGTCCATGACCTGGGCCTCAAGGCATTTGACGCCTTCGGGCGCGCCGCCGCGGAGCCATTCGAAGACGCGCCGGTCGTCCTCGTAGACGCCGAACTTCCGCACGCCCTCGCGGGCCGTCCACGGGTACTTGCAGGTCGCGTCGAGCGAGGCGCGGGTGAGGTTGAGGCCGACCGAGCGGCCGTCGCCGTCGAGCACCTTCGCCTCGAGCCGGGCGAGGACGCGGAGGGTCTGGGCGTTGCCCTCGAAACCGCCGCAGGGCCCGGCAACCTCGTGGAGGGCGTCTTCGCCGTTGTGGCCGAAGGGCGGGTGGCCGAGGTCGTGGGCGAGCCCGGCGACGTCGACGACGTCGGGGTCGCAGCCGAGGGCCTGGCCCATCTCGCGGGAGATCTGGGCGACCTCGAGGGAGTGGGTGAGCCGGGTGCGCAGGAAGTCGTCCGTGCCGGCGGTGTGGACCTGCGTCTTGTCGGCGAGCCGCCGGAACCCGGCAGAGTGGAGGATGCGGGCGCGGTCGCGCTGGAACGGGGTGCGGGCCGAGTCCGGCTCCGCGACCAGCCGCTCCTCGGCGGGCCAGCGCGCCTGGAGGGTACGGAGAACGGGATCGGTCACGCCATCGAGCGTAGCGCGGCCGATCCCGTCCAACAGGTGCTAATCCTTCAGGTAGAGGCGCATGACGCCGGTGCCGTCGCCGTCTTCGGCGCCGTGGGCCCAGGCGAAGGCCGAGAGCGGTTCGAGCCCGTCGAACTCGTCGGGGAACTCCTCGGCGGCGCGGGACAGGTCGACCCAGGCGACGACGGAGCACTGGCCGGGCGTGTTGGCGGCGAAGCTCGAGAAGCGGTCGTCGTCGGCGAGGGTGCCGTCGGCGGTGGCGGGTCCGGTGTAGCTGAGCTCGGAACCGTCCACTTCGATGCCTTCGGGGAGGGGCTCGCCCTCGCTCCAGGTCTCGATGTAGTCCTGGAGCTCCTGGGCGCGGTCCTCGGCGAGGTTCGCGGCGAAGTGGAGCGAGTCGGGGTCGAACTCGTCGCCGCCGAAGCTGCCGCCGCCGGTGAGGGTGGCGCCGGCGAGGAGGCCGGTGAGGTCGTTCACGGTGGACTCGACCTCGCCGAAGTCGGGGCCGTAGGTCTCCTCGACCCAGGGGTCCTCCTCGGTGCCGGCGGACCAGTAGCGGGAGTCGAGCTCCCAGTAGCGCGCCTCGTCCTCGGGGGCGAGGGTGTCGGACCAGTACTGGGTGTCGAGCTCGGTGTACTCGGCGTACTCCTCGGCGGTGAGCGGGGCTTCGACCGGTTCGGACTCGGCGGCGTCGACGCCGTAGAACTCCTCGAAGAAGCCGAGCCAGCCCTGGGTGACCTCGTCGATGTTCTCGGGGACGTAGGCGGCGAGGGCGACGTCGGACGCGGGCAGGGCGCCCGCGGACTCGACGAGGCCGTCAGTGCCGGTCCACAGGTGGTCGGCGTCGCCGAACATCCGGTAGGTCAGCTGGAAGCCGTCGTCGAAGGCGGAGAAGCCGTAGATGAGGTGTCCGGAGTAGAGGTCCTTGACGGCGTCGCCCTCGGCGCCGGTGGTCATCTCGGCGATGTCGCCGACGGCCTCCATGTCGACCCAGTGGACGAGGAGCTGGTCCTCGTCGAGCCAGGCGCGGGCCTCGCTGTATTGGTCGGATTCGGCGAGGGGCTGGTCGGCGGCCTCGGTCTCGGCCGCGGCGAGCGCGTCGGCTGCGCCCTCTTCGCCGATGACGACGAGGACGTGGTCGTCCTCGACGGTGTAGGCGAGCTGCTCCTCTTCGGCGCCGGCGGCGCTGCGGATCTGGGCCATGCCGTCCTCGGCGGCGCCCGCGTCGGTGCTGGCGAGGCTCAGGACGGCGAAGGTCTGGCCGTCGTGCTCCCAGGTGGCGAGGCCGTGGCGGCGCCCGAGCCAGGAGTTGATGTCCTCGTCGGCGTCGACGCCGTCGATGCCGGACTCCTCGATGAAGCCGTCGATGAGCTCGTTCGTGTCGTCGTAGTCCTCGAGGTCCTCGAACTTCTGGAGGTGGTCGAGGAGCTTCGGGGTCTGGTCGAACGAGGGGTCGAGGTTGAGCTCGACGTACATGCTCGCGGTCGCGGGGAAGCTCTCGGCGGGGTCGGGGCCCTGGTTCAGGACGAACTTGAAGAGGACGACGGCGCCCACGGCGGCGAGGAGCACGACGGAGAGGATCGCGGCGACGGCGACCTTGGGCCCGCGGCCCTTCCGGGGCGCCTGCATGGGAACCGGGCTGTACGCGCCGGGCGGGACGTAGGCCCCGGCGGGCTGCTGCGGCACGCCCTGCTCCACATAGGGCTGGGGCTGCGGCTGGTAAGCGCCCGGCTGGGCCTGGTAGGCCCCCGGCGGCGGCTGGTACGCGCCCGGCGGCGGCCCGTAGCCGCCCGGAGGCGGCTGGTTGGGGTCGCCGGGGTACGGCTGGGGGCTGGGATCGCTCGACATCCTTCGACGCTACGGCCCTTGTGCAACAACCGAATCCCGGGAACGTGCCAAATGCGCCGCGGCGGGCGGTCAGAACTCGTAGACCTGGCCAGGGCGGACGACCTCGACGGGTCCGGTGTAGGCGGCGCGGGCCTCGGCGAGGGTCTGGGCCTTGGAGTTCCAGGGCTCGACGAGGTGCGTCAGGAGCAGGCGGGCGGCCCCCGACTTGGTGGCGTACTCCCCCGCCTCCTTGCCGGTGAGGTGCACGTCCTTCGGGTTGTCGCGGCCCTCCAGGTAGGAGGCTTCGGCGAGGAGCACGTCGCAATGGGTCGCGAGCGCCTCGAGCGCCTGACACGGCCCGGAGTCCGAGGTGTACGCCAGGGAGGACCCGGCGTGCTCGACGCGCAGGCCGTAGGTCTCGACCGGGTGCGCGACGCGGTCGACGGTGACGGTGAGCGGGCCGAGGTCGAACGTGCCGGACTGGAGCTCGCGGAAGTCGTAGACGTCGCGCATGTTCGGGCTGCACAGCTCGCCCTGGCCGCCGTACGCGGCGACGATGCGGTCGGCGACGCCGGTGGGGCCGTAGAGCGGCAGCGGGTGCTTCGGCGCGTTCGAGGCGTAGCGGCGCATCACGGCGTACGCGCAGGCGTCGAAGAAGTGGTCGGCGTGCAGGTGGGTGACGATGACCGCGTCGATCAGGTGCGGGTCGAGGTGCTTCTGCAGCTCACCGAGTGAACCGGTGCCGAAGTCGATGAGCAGCCGGTAGCCGCCCGCTTCGACCAGGTAGGCCGAGCAGGGCGTGTCGGGTGCCGGGAACGAGCCGGCGCATCCGATGACCGTCAGTTTCATGGCAGATCACACCTTGTCCATTACGGCCGCCGCCGCGTTCGGGAACAGGTTTCCCAGGAACCGCCGCGCGGTCCTGGTGAAGGCCTCCGGGTCGCCGGTCGCGAGGAACCGGTGCTCGGGGGTGTCGGTGCGGGCGGCCAGCAGGTCGTGGTCGGTGAGCACGCGGTAGAGTTCGCGCGCGCTCTCGCTCGCGGAGTTCACCAGTGTCACGTCCTCTCCCATCACCAGTCCTATGAGTCCCGACAGCAGCGGATAGTGGGTGCAGCCCAACACGACCGTGTCGACGTCCGACTGCTGTAGCGGCTCAAGGTACCCCTGGGCGAGGCCCAGGAGCTGTCGGCCGGTTGTCACACCGCGTTCCACGAAATCCACGAACGCCGGGCAGGCCACAGCGGTCGCCTTGACGTCCGGGACGGCGTTGAACGCGTCCAGGTACGCACCCGATGAGATCGTCGAGACCGTCCCGATGACCCCGACCCGGCCGGTGCGCGTCGTGGCGACGGCGCGGCGGACGGCGGGCCTGATGACCTCGACGACGGGAATGTCGTAGCGGTCGCGGATGTCGGCCAGGCTCGCGGCCGAAGCGGAGTTGCAGGCGATCACGAGCGCCTTGACCTCCTGTTCGACCAGGTGGTCGCAGACGTCGAGCGAAAGCTTGCGGACCTCGGCGATGGGCCTGGGACCGTACGGGACGTGGGCGGTGTCGCCGACGTAGACCAGTTGCTCGGCGGGCAGCAGTTCGCTGATCGATCGGGCGACGGTCAGGCCTCCGACACCGGAGTCGAAGATCCCGATGGGCGCGTCGTTCATGGGCTCCGAGCGTACGTCCAAACCGGCCTGGAACGCCCCTGCTCGTCACGGGAATGTCGCCAAAATGACAGGGTGGCGATCACCACAAGACCCGTGTTCGAACGCGTAACGGGCCGCCGGGTGCTAGGGGTTCTCGGTCGATTCGGGGAGGCGCTAGGCGCGCAGCATCACGAACGCGGCGAAGAGGGTGATCGTGGCGGCGGCCATGAACATCCACGGCACGCCCTTGAAGCGCAGCGTCGCGAAGGCCATCATCGTCAGGAGCATCCCGATCACGCCGCAGGTGATGAATGCGGGCGTGAACCAGGCGGGGCTCTCGCCGAAGACGCGGAAGAGGCCCACGACCGCGGTCGCGACCCCCGCGAGGACCAGCACGAGCGCCCACGAGGCGACGCCGGCGAGGCGGCGCAGACGCACTGCGGGCTTCTCGGGGCGCAGCGGCGCGGGGTCCTTCGCGGCCGTGATGCCGCCTTGGATGCTGCCGAGCGCGGACGCCTGCACGCGCGGCACCGGGGTGCTCCCCCAGGCGTTGTCCGGAGCGGCGGCCGCGCTTTCCGGGGCCGTACCCTCCGGGGCCGTGCCCTGCCGCGGCGGACCGCTCGGCTTGCGGAGCGAGACGGAACGCAGCTTGAGCTTGCCGGCGGGACTCATACGGCCAGGCTAGCAAAGCCACTGAGGACGCCTCAGGATCGCACCGCGGCAGTGCGGCGCAGACCTCGCAAAACGGAAACCGTGCCGGACCGGTAGGTCCCGCGCCCCGGTGCTCCCCGGATCCGAGGAGCGGCCGGAGCCGCAATGTCCTGGCCGCAGGGAAACGGTGCCGGACCGGTCGACCCCGCGCCCGGCGGGCCCGATGCTCCCGGAATCCGGGGATCGGCCGGGGCCGCAATGTCCTGGCCGCAGGGAAACGGTGCCGGACCGGTCGACCCCACGCTCGGCGGGCCTGGTGATCCCGGAATCCGGGGAGCGGCCAAAGCCGAAATGTCGTACCCGCACGAGACCCTTGTGCTTGGGGGCGTTCGCACTCGACACACCCGACCCCGGGGGCCGGACCGGCGCGAACAAAGGGCCGGGCCCGCGCTTCCGCGCGGGCCCGGACCCTGGTACTTCGTCCGCTAGGCCCAGACCTGGCCGTCGAGCGCGTTCGCCGCGTCGTCCAGCCCGTCCGAGTACGCGCCGGTCGACAGGTACTTCCAGCCGCCGTCGGCCACGAGCATCGCGATGTCCGCGGTCCGCCCCGCCTTCGCGGCCTCGCGCGCCAGCGCGAGCCCCGCGTGCAGGACCGCGCCCGTCGAGAGCCCCACGAACAGGCCCTCTTCGCTCAGGATCTCGCGGGTCCGGCGCAGCGCGTCCTCGGTGCCGACCGACAGCCGCCGGTCGAGCACCTTCTCGTCGTACAGCTCCGGCACGAACCCCTCGTCGAGGTTCCGCAGGCCGTACACGAGCTCGCCGTACCGCGGCTCGGCCGCCACGATCTGCGTGCCCGGCGCCTGCTCGCGCAGGTACCGGCCGACGCCCATGAGCGTCGCCGTCGTGCCCAGCCCGGCCACGAAGTGCGTGATCTCGGGCAGGTCGCGCAGCAGCTCGGGCCCGGTGCCCTCGTAGTGCGCGGCCGCGTTCGCCGGGTTCGCGTACTGGTTGAGCATCACCAGGTCAGGGCGTTCGGCCGCCATCTGCCGGGCCTTCGCGACGGCCGCGTTCGAGCCGCCCGCGGCCGGCGAGAACACGATCTCCGCGCCGAACGCGGTCAGCAGCTGCCGCCGCTCCAGCGAGGTGTTCTCGGGCATGACGGCGATCAGCTTGTAGCCCTTGCGCCGCGCCAGCATCGCCACGGCGATGCCGGTGTTGCCCGAGGTCGGTTCGAGGATCGTCGCGCCCGGTTTCAAGAGGCCGTCGTCTTCGGCCGCCTCGATCATCTTGGCGGCCACCCGGTCCTTGACCGAGCCTGTCGGGTTCGCGCCCTCGAGCTTCACCCACAGCCGGATGTCCGGCGAGGGCGAGAGCCGCGGGAGTCCGACGAGCGGCGTGTCGCCGAGCGTCGCGGTGATGTCCGTGAAGCGTGCCACGGCCGGTCCCTTCCCGAACTACATGCCGCCCGCGACGGCGGGGAGGATGGTCACCTGGTCGCCGTCGGCGAGCGCCGCGTCGAGGCCGCCGATGAACCGCACGTCCTCGTCGTTGATGTAGACGTTCACGAAGCGGTGCAGGGTGCCCTCGTCGGTCACGATGCGGCCCTTGAGGCCGGCGTGCTCGGAGTCGAGGCTGTCGAACAGCTTCGCGAGGGTGTCGCCCTCGCCGGAGACGAGCTTCTTGCCGCCGGTGTGGGTGCGGAGGATGGTGGGGACGCGGACTTCAACGGACATGATGGATTTTCCTTCGATTCTCTGAACAGCCCGGCAGGGGCCGTCGGTGTGTCTGACGCGCAGCGGGTACTGCATGGCGAACGCCGGTCGAGCCCGGCGGGAACTCAGGAACAGTCGTAGACCGTCGAGTCGGGGGTGTGGGCGAACTTGTAGCTCTGCACCGCCTCCGGCGCACCGGTGACCTCGATGGGCTCCTCGGTGATCACCTCGTCGGCGATGCGGAACGAGCGGACCTCGGCGATGTCCGGGTCCTTCGTCGTCACCAGCACGTAGTGCGCGCCCGGCAGTCCCAGCTGCGAGGCGATCCCCGCGTCGGAGCGCGAAGGGTAGGCCTCGGTGTGGGTGTGGGAGTGGTAGGCCACGACGACTTCCTCGTCGTTGTCCCACATCTGGTCGTAGACCTGCTTCCACTCTTCTGAGTCGAACTCGTAGAAGGTGGCGGAGCGGGCAGCGTTGATCATCGGGATGTGCCTCTTCGGCGCTCCCGTGCCCTCGGGGCCCGCGATGAGACCGCACGCCTCGTCGGGGTGGTCAGCCCGGGCGTGCGCGACCATCGCCTCGACCAGTTCATGCGCGATCCGCAACACGCAAGCAAGCGTACACGCGGCGCGACGGGGCCAGAAGCCCTCGCTCAGAGCGTGAGACAAGCCTCGCGACCTGCGAGGGGAGGGAATAAACGGGCTGGTGTGAACACCGCTCGCTCACGGGGCCCGCACGTTCCACAGGTGCATTACGCTCACCACTATGTCCGTCACGCTGCCGCGCACGCCCCTGTACACCGACCACTACGAGTACACGATGCTCGAAGCGGCCCTCCGCGACGGCACCGCCGAGCTGCCGTGCGTCTTCGAGGTCTTCGGCCGCCGCCTGCCCACCGGCCGCCGCTACGGCGTGGTCGCCGGGATCGGCCGCCTCTCCGAGGCCATCGAGCGCTTCCGCTTCGAGGACAGCGACCTCGAGGACCTCACCTCCCGCGGCGTCGTCAAGCAGTCCACGGCCGAATGGCTCGCCGACTACCGCTTCAAGGGCGACATCGACATCTACGCCGAGGGCGAGCTCTACTTCCCCGGCTCCCCCATCGTCACCCTCACCGGGACGTTCGCCGAGTGCGTGCTCCTGGAGACCCTGACTCTCTCGATCCTCAACCACGACAGCGCGATCGCCAGCGCCGCCGCCCGCATGGTCACGGCCGCGCGCGGCCGGCCGATCCTGGAGATGGGCTCGCGGCGCACGCACGAGGCGGCGGCGATCGCGGCCTCGCGCGCGGCGTACCTCTCCGGGTTCGTGGCCACGTCGAACCTGGAGGCCGGGCGGCGGTACGACGTGCCGACGTCGGGCACCAGCGCCCACGCGTTCACGCTCCTGCACAAGTCCGAGGTGGAGGCGTTCCAGGCGCAGATCGACGCGTTCGGCACTGACACGACGCTGCTGGTGGACACGTACGACATCACGCAGGGCATCCGCAACGCGATCGCGGTGGCCGGGCCGCGCCTGCGCGCGATCCGCATCGACTCGGGCGACCTCGACGTGATGGCCACGGGCGCGCGGGAGCTCCTCGACGAGCTCGGCGCGCACGACACGAAGATCGTGGTCTCCGGCGACCTGGACGAGTTCTCGATCGCGGCGCTCGCGGCGGCCCCTGTGGACATCTACGGGGCGGGCACGGCGGTCGTGGTCGGCTCGGGCGCGCCCACGGCGCAACTGGTCTACAAACTGGTCGAAGTGGAGGGTCGTCCGGTCGCGAAGCGCTCGGAGCACAAGGGCACCAACGGAGGTCGCAAAGTGGCGGTGCGCCGGCACAAGCCGACGGGCACCGCTACGGAGGAAGTGATCGTCTCGCAAGGGGTGCCGGAGTCGATGCCGGGCGACAAGTTGCTGCAGACGCCTTTGTTCCGCGGGGGCGAACTCGTGCAGCAGGCGTCGCTTGAGGAATCGCGCGAACTGCTGCGCCAGCGGCTCATCTCGATCCCTTGGGAGGGGCTGAAACTCTCCCCCGGCGATCCGGCGATTCCCGTGGTCCAGCTGCATGGGGGCGAATAGCGGCGGCACTTTCGGGATACGATCGACGCGCCCCTGTCCGCGTTCCACCCCCTGTGCCTTCGTAGTACCTGCGATCCTCCCCGAAAGGAACCGCCCCAATGGTGTTCAGCAAGCTCAAGGCCATTCTCGGTAGTGGCATCCAAGTCGACACGCTCCTGCATGAGAAGCACGTCGTCCCCGGCGGTGTCCTCAAGGGCGAGGTGCGGATCTCCGGTGCGGAGGTCGACGCCGCGGTGGAGAGCGTCGAGATCGAGTTCACGGCCCTGGTCGAGGACGACAGCAAGGGCGAGGACGCGGCCGGCGTCGTGCACGACTACTTCCGGGCCGAGATCTCGGGCAAGTTCGACCTCGCGAAGGGCACTGCCCACCCGATCGCGTTCGAGGTGCAGGTGCCTTGGGAGACGCCGTTCAACAACGTGGCGGAGCGCCCGCTCGTGGGCGGCATGAAGCTGGGCGTCTCGACGCACCTGTCGCTGGACCAGGCCCTGGACAAGGGCGACCTGGACTGGCTGACGGTGGAGGCGCTGCCGGTGCACCGGGCGGTCTGGGAGGCGCTGGAGGCCTTGGGCTTCGCGTTCCAGGAGACCGACCTGGAGTTGGGCACGATCCAGGGTTCGACGGTGCCGTTCTACCAGGAGGTCGAGTTCTGGGCGACCGAGGGCGAGTTCCACGGGCGGGTGCGCGAGCTGGAGGTCGTGTTCGTTTCCGGCGAGGCGAGCACGGATGTGGTGTTCGCTGCGGACAACTCGGCGGAGCTGCTGGCGCCGGACCTGAACTCGACGATCCGGTTCTCGCTGCCGACGGCCGAGCCGGGCGATGTGACGGAGACCGTGAAGGCGCAGCTGACGCAGCTGCTGGCGCAGAAGGGCGCATAAGCCCAGCTAGACGCTTTGGAGGGCGGTTCCGCGGGTCATCGCGGGGCCGCCCTTCTGCGACTGTGCACATTTACGGCTCCGCAAGCGGTCGCCGTGGTGCCGAGAAAACCAGGGACCGGACTTGCGCATGTTCTACGTATACGTATAGTCTCTACGTATACGAAGGACAGCCCCTAGAAGGAGGTTAAGATGCCGTCATGCCCAACAAGACGATCTACGTCGCCGACAAGGACCTGCCGCTCTACACCCGAGCGCAGGAACTCGCGGGAGGCAACCTCTCCAAGGCGATCTCGACGGCGCTCAAGCGCTACGTCGACGCCGAGGAGGGCCGCCTCGAGGGCTACGAGGAGATCACCGTCCCGGTCGGCCCGGGCTCCGGCCGCAAGCGCCAGCGCCAACGGTTCACCGGGGTCAAGCTCGGCGAGTGGGTCCGCTCGGACAACAACAAGGCCGAGATCTACCGGGTCTACCGCTCGCGCTCGGGCAAGTTCGTAATCCACACCGAGAAGACGCCCGACTTCGTGCACGAGACCAACGAGACGGGCTGGCGCAAGCTCCTCGGCTTCGGCGAGCAGAGCTACGCCATGAACTACGGGGACGCCACGCTCGAAGTGGTCGAGACCCTCGACGACCTCAAGGCGAAGATCCCTGCCGAGCTGTACCAGATGGTCGCCGCCACGGCCGAGGCTCCGCCCGTGCAGGACCTCGACATCTAGAGCGGCTCGCGCCCAAGCGCACTGACACCCGTCGTCCCGGTCCCGTCCCGGTGGCCGGCCGCGCCTTTCGACCCATGGCCGACCCGGGGCGGAGCCCTGCCCGCCGACAGTCCACATTGCACTGTCATGGTGCCTGAACATCGAGGTGAAACCGTGTTCGACCTTGGAATGGTGCTCACGCTCTACCCGCCGCCGCAGCGGCTTTCACCGGACCTGACGCCATGTCAGGTCGATGTCAGCGCCGTGTCAGCGGCCCCGGCCAAAGTACTCACATGCCCGGCGAGGAACACCGAACCGGCCGATCCTCTGAACGACGCAGAACAAGAAGACCCCCGAAAGCAGGAATCATGACCACCAAGCCGAACGCCATCGAAGCCCGCAACCTCACCAAGTCCTACGGCGAGAAGTCCGTCCTCGGCGGCGTCGACATCTCGGTCCCCGAAGGCACCATCTTCTCCCTGCTCGGTCCCAACGGCGCCGGCAAGACCACGACGGTCAACATCCTCACCACCTTGATCCCCGCCAGCGGCGGCGAGGCGTTCATCAACGGCAACAACGTCGTGGGCGACGCCGACGCGGTGCGCAAGAGCATCGGCGTCACCGGCCAGTTCGCGGCCGTCGACGGCCTGCTCACCGGCCGCGAGAACCTCCACCTCATGGGCCGCCTGCACCACCTGGGCAAGGCGGAGACCAAGCGCCGCACCGAGGACCTGCTGGAGCGGTTCGACCTCCTGGACGCCGCGAAGCGCGCCCCGGCCACCTACTCCGGCGGCATGAAGCGCCGCCTCGACATCGCGATGTGCCTCATGGGCGACCCGAAGGTGATCTTCCTGGACGAGCCGACCACCGGCCTCGACCCGGCCGGCCGCCGCGTCGTCTGGTCGATCATCCGCGAACTCGTCAAGGGCGGCACCACGATCTTCCTGACCACGCAGTACCTCGAGGAGGCCGACGAGCTGGCCGACAAGATCGCGGTCCTCAACGGCGGCAAGATCGTCGCGGAAGGCACCCCCGAGGAGCTCAAGCGGCTCGTCCCCGGCGGCCACGTCAAGCTCCGCCTGCACCGCGCCGACCAGGTCCAGAAGGCCGTCCAGATCCTCGCCGCCACCGTCTCCGACACGGACCCGCTCGGCGTCCAGGTCGCCGCTGACGGCTCGGTCGAATCGCTGCGCAAGATCCTCGACACCATCGACCGCGAGGGCATCGAGGTCGACGAGCTCACCGTGCACACGCCGGACCTCGACGACGTCTTCCTGACCCTCACCGGCCACACCACGAACATCGAAGCCGCGGTCTCCGCGTAACCCGCCCCCCCTGAACCTTTCACCAACGCCCACAAGGAGCATTCCGATGAGCACCCTCGCCTACACCGTTTCCGACACCTCCACGATGCTGCGCCGCCAGTTCAAGCACATGCTGCGATACCCGTCGCTGACCCTCATGCTCGTCGGCATGCCGGTGGTCTTCCTCCTCCTGTTCGTCTACGTCTTCGGCGGGACGATCGGCGACGGCCTCGGCGGCCCGACCGGCGGCCGCGAGGCGTACCTGACCTACCTGACGCCAGGCATGCTCCTGATGGCGATCGTCGCCGCCGTGCAGGGCACCGCGATCGCCGTCGCCATGGACATGACCGAAGGCATCATCGACCGCTTCCGCACCATGTCGATCGCCCGGGTCTCCGTCCTCACCGGACACGTGATCGCCTCGGTCATCCAGTCGTTCCTCTGCATCGCCGTCACGCTCGGCGTCGCCATCGCGATCGGCTTCCGCCCCGAGACGGACGCGCTCGGCTGGGTCGGCCTCGCCGGTGTCCTGCTGCTGATCTCCTTCGGCCTGACCTGGCTCACCGTCGGACTCGGCATGGCCGCCAAGACCGTCGAAGAAGCGTCGAACACCCCGATGCCGCTGATGCTCCTGCCCTTCTTCGGCTCGGCCTTCGTCCCCACCGACTCGATGCCCACCGTGGTCCAGTACTTCGCCGAGTACCAGCCCTTCACCCCGTTCATCGAGGTCGTCCGGGCGCTCCTGTTCGGCAACGCGGTCGACGGCCTGGACCTGGGCCTGACCATCGCCTGGTCGCTCGCCTTCGCACTGCTGGGCTACACCATCTCGAAGAAGAAGTTCAACAAGCGCTAAGCGCCGCAAGCCAACTCAAAACACCCGAGCCCGGCCCCGCACCACGCGGGGCCGGGCTGTTTCCATGCCCGCGGACGTCCGGCCCGCCCGCGTGACGGCCGACACGAACGGTCCCGGTGCGATGAATCCGCGCCGGGACCCTCGTCTGCATGGGTGTACCGACCACACCTGGAGGATTCGCATGACCGCGCCGAAGCCCAATGGCCCGCACTCGTACTTCCCCTCGATCGAGCAGAAGTACGGCCGCCCGATCGCCGACTGGCTCGCCGACATCGCCGCGAGCGACCTTGACGGCCACAAGGCCCTCGTCGACTGGCTCAAGACCGAGCACGGCATGGGCCACGGCCACGCGAACGCACTGGTCACCTACCAGCGCAACCCCGGCAAGTGGCCGGTCTACACCCCCGAGTGAGGCAGCGGGCCCGATGCATGAGGCCGGGACGGCCGATCGCCGCTGCGTAGAGTCGCCGATATGAGCGAGGACTGGCGGCAGGACCGCATCGGCAGCGCACTGCGAGGCGAGAACCCCATGGTGCTCCGGAGGCTGGGAGCCGGATTCGCGGTGATCGGGGACGTCCAGTTCCTGCCGGGATACTCGGTGCTTCTCGTGGATGATCCTGCGGTGCAACGACTTTCGGACCTCTCAGCAGCTAGGCGCATGGAGTTCCTGTCTGGTATGGACAAATTGGGCGAGGCGGTGGAGCGCGCCTGCCGGCGGCTCGACCCCGCCTTCCGACGGGTCAACCTGGAGATCCTGGGGAACACCGATCCCTACCTTCACGCGCACGTGTGGCCGCGATACGACTGGGAGCCGGCCGAGCTCGTCGGCAGGCCGGTGTGGTTGTACCCGAGGGAGCACTGGAGCGATGAGCGGTACGCGCTCGGCCCGCAGCACAGTGCACTGCGCGGGGCGATCAGCGAGGAGCTGGGCCGACTCACGTCCTGACGTGCCAGAACCCTGACCACGGTACGGCGCGCTCACCGGATCCTCGGGCGGTCTTCACTGGTTCCGCGGCTGCGATGTTCGCCTGGTGCGGGTGTGGTGTACCCATGGGGCATGGTTCTTCCTGCTGAAGTGGTCGCGCCCGTGATGGTCGAAGTCGGTCGAGGGCACCGCCTGGCGGTGCGTCGACGCGGGGACGGCGGAGTGCCGCTGCTGCTCGTCCACGGGTTCCCGTGCACCGGCCGGATCTGGTCGCACAATCTCATTCCCTTGGCCGAAGCGGGATTCGACGTCGTCGCCGCGGACCTGCGCGGCTACGGCGACTCCGATTTCGCGCCCGACGGCTTCTACGACTTCAACGCGTTCAACACCGACCTGACCGGGCTGCTCGACGCCCTCGGGTGGGACAAGGCCGTCGTGGCCGGACACGACCTCGGCGCGATGATCGCCATCGACATGGCGACCCGCCACCCCGACCGGGTCGAACGCCTGGTCATCCTCGACGACTCCATGCCCGAACTCGACGAGGCGTTCACCGCCGCCGGCATCCCGGCCGGACGGCCCAAGCCCGCTGTGTACGACTACCAACGCCGCCAAGGACTCCACGCCGATGCCTTGGTCGCCGAGCTGGACACGCCCGAGCGCCGTCGCCGGTACATCGGCGAGTTCTTCGGCCACCGCATGTGGTGCCCACCCGACGCGTTCGGCGAGGACGACCTGGCCTATCTGACCGAGCCCTATGGCGACGCGGCCCGGCTGCGCGCGTCCTTCGCCGACTACGAGGTCGTCATGGGCGCCAGGAAACTCTCCGCGCCGGAGATGACCGACCGCCCTGTCCCGCACCGGACGCTGGTCCTCGTCGGCGCCGACCAAGTGACCCTCGGCGAGCACATCGAGGAGAAGTGCGCCATCGCCTTCCCCGCCGCGGTCGGCCCGTTCTGGGTCAAGGGCGCCGGGCACTTCATGCCATGGGAGCGGCCCGAGATCGTCAACCGCGCCATCGCATCCTTCTGCGGCGACCTCCTGGCCGCCTGAGACGCAACGAATCACTCGATCGCGCTGCCGCAGTGCCGGTCCCGCCGGTCTGCCGCCTCGTAAGCAAGCCTGAGCCCGGCCGCGACACATCGCGGCCGGGCTCTTTGCTTGTAGCCCTTGCCCTTAGCGGTTGTGGCTCAGGAGGCTCATCAGGTCGCTGGCCGAGAGGTCGAAGACCGGGGAGGCGTCGCCGAGCTTGGAGTCGCGAACGTGGAAGCCGTCGCCTTCGGGGCAGGCAGCCAGTTCGACGCAATCAGAGTTGTTGTCAACGCCACTGCGAGTGCTCTTGCGCCAAGTCCGCCGAAGTTCCACGCAGTTCGAGTCGTTGCCTGGCCCGCTTCGGCTGCTCTTGCGCCAGGCGGTCACGTCATTCATTCAGGAACTCCCTCAACGGTATCGATTTGCCCCACAGAAGCTGCCAGAGTTCATCGTAACGCGCGATCCTGTCCTTCTCCTCGATGCACCAACTGGCATCCCACACCTCTGCATAGACGAAGGGCGGGCTGCCGAACTCGGCCCCATCCGGCTTGTAGACCGAAAAGGCGTGCGCACCCTCCGGGTACATCGTGTCGAGGATCCGGATCTCCCAGTTCGGGAGCGCCTCGAGTTCTACCAGCCTATCGATCTGCTCTTCACGGGCTTCTTCGCTGAGGTGCCGGAGGCTTTCGGTCGCGGTTGCCGAGATGAGCAGCTTGACCTGCGGGTTATCGGTGCGCCTCAAGAGCGCCTGCTGCCGCTCCTTATTGAAGGCCCAGCCTCGGTTGGCCTGCTCATCGGTGCCGTTTGAGCCGACCTTCACGAAGTCGAAATGGTAGGCACGAGTTTGGGCGATGCCCGGGATGAAGTAGGTCTCCCACTTCAGGATGAGGCCGTTCGACCGCTCAGCCATGCTGAGGCACAGGGCGTTGAACCTGCGGTCGGCCTGGAAGTTCTCCTCGTGCTCATTCCGAGCGATCTGGATCATGTACGCGCGGAGCTCATCGTCCATGCCGAGGTATTCGGCGAGTGGCCACATCTGACCGAGATCAGGGCACTTCTCGCCACGTTCCCACTTGGCGACGGTCTGGTCGCTTCGCTTAACGAACCTTCCAACAGCTGACTGGCTGAGCTTCCTTTCAAGTCGGCGGATTCGGATTTCCCTGCCCGGGAGCCACTTTGCGAGCTTCGATGATGGCACGGTGGGTTGCCTCCTGCCTCAGCGGAATTCGTGCTGGCCTCCAATGATGACATTGCGTTGCGACAAGGTGGACACCTGTCACAGACAGCACTCCTTAAGCACGCCATCCAAATACACCTATAGAAAACAGGCCCTGATTGCAAGGGGTCGAAGGCTAAGTACTCTCGACTCACGATATGAATTGCCTGTTCAGTGGCTTGCGCGCTCCGTAGGTTGAAGAGGTCCCGCCTCGGCAGTACGCGTGGGACCTGTCGGATATCCGACAACATCCGAAGTGGAGTGAGTGCAATGAAGATCGCTGAACCTTCCGATCCGCTGCTGCGCGGACGATTCACCGATGGCCGCAACGAGTTCTGCGTCCGCGCCTCGAGTATCGACGCGCCCGACTCGTTCCAGGTCTTTGTGCCGGGCGAACGCGTGGACATCGTCATGATCGTCTCCGGCATCAACACCGGCTACCTGCACGCGACCTGGGGCGAAGTCTGGCGCACCTACTCCCCCGAGTGGAAGGTCTGGCTCGAGGACACGGCGTTCAAGGTCTTCTACAAGGTCACCACGCGCCCGTGGGACAGCCGGTACTGCGACGGATGAGCGTCGCTCCAGGGTCCTCGAGGCTCATACGAACTCAAGACTTAATTCTCCCGGCAGGGCCGGTCGATCTGGTGGGGATCGGCCGGCCCATCTTTGAAAGTTGGCATGCCGTGCAACGACACGCGTGGTTGTGATCACATCGTCGCGCCTCCATACTGACTAGACCCCCTTCCGGAAGGAGCTCCGGTGTCGAGTATCGAAGAAGCTTCTGGCTCAGTCGCCACGAACGCCGACAGCGCGCGCGAACTCGCCGGAAGCATCACGTCCTCGAAAGACCTCCTCGACTCATTGGCGGCGCGACTCGACGCCATCGGAGTGGAGACCACAGCGCGGCAGACGCAAGTCGCCGGAGACCGGGCCGAAGAACTCGCCGGCCATGCCAATGCGTTGGCCGATGCCCTCGATTCCCTTCGGCAGCAAGTCGATGCGCTCAAGGGTTTACTTGCGGGCGCCCTCCGAAGCGGCGCCGGAAATGCGAATCGGGGTCGCGCATCGCGTCCGGCTTCAGCGTCGGGAAGCGGCGCCGGTCAAGAGCCGCTGCCACTCAAAGGACCGGTCGCCTCGGTCACCCCAACCGGCATCAGCAAGCGGCACTTCCTCGGGAAGCTCCAGATGAAGAGCCCGGCCAAAGAGCGGAACACGGTCGTGCTGCCCGGCGTCGACACCGATGCCGACATCGCCGCGATCAAGACCGGCCGGGCCGCGTACGTGCGCGACAACCTCTACAAGGTCAACGATCGGACCTACGGCGTCAAGCCCACGGGGACCGTGTATCCCGTGCGCGGCAACGGCTTCGTGGAGCTGGACAAGCTCGAGTACACCGCACTCAAGGGCCTGAAGGTCTACAAGGGCGACCGGGCGGCGGCCGAACGCGACCCGCAAATCGCCCGGTTCAGCCGCCACATGACGGATAAAACATGGGAAACTGCCCGAAACGTGTTCAATCAGGGACAGGAGCGGGCCTGATGCGCGACTACACGATCGTGTTCATAGAGCCGGTGGACCTCGGCCTCCTTGCGGCCGAAGCCGCCGATGCCTTCGCGATTCCCCGCGAGCAGATCGAGGTCTGGGACGGCAAGGCCTTCGCCGCTCCCGTGGCCGATCCGGTCATCGCCCAGGTCGCCGCCGGTTCGGGGCCGGGCGCGTACGCGGAGTTCGTCGGCTTCGACGCGTTCGCTTCGCATGCGGGCGATCCCGAACTCCTCGATGTGGCCGTTGAACTCGCCACGAGGCTGAAGCACCGGGTGGTCTTCGGACCGGAGAGCGCCGAGGACTACCGCTGGACCCTCGTCGCCGCCGACGGCAGCCACGGCAGGGTCCTCCTTGACGACGACCAGCTCGACGACGGCGCGATCACGATCCTCGGCACGGTCGAACCCATAAGCGGCGCATCGGAACTGCCGCAGCTGCCAGAGGTGCACTGAGAGTTCCCGCGCAAGTCACGCGTGACACTGGGTGATGCGGGAGCGTTCGGAGTGGTGGGCAACCGGCACCGATTCCATCGACCGCGAAGGCCCGGCCCGCCGTCATGCATGCAACAGCTGCCGGTCATCCGCCGGTGTTCCGCCTCGCTTTCCCCTCCCTCCGCCGAAAGAATGGCTTCAAGGCCTGGTCGCGTCCGGGTTTCCAACTCGGCGGCCACGGTCCCAGTCACGGCTTTCGACCCTTGTCCATCGGACAGGTCGCCGCCGAGACGACTCCCCTCCGAGAGACTGGACGGAACATGACGAAGACACGTGCGCTCATCGCGCTCGCATCATCCGCACTCCTCCTCGCCCCCGCAGCGGCCGCGAATGCCGAAGCGCCCGAAGCAGGTCCCTACCTCCAGACCGCCGACGAAGCCCTCGCCCAAGACCTCACCCTCATCGCCGCGGCCCAAGGCTGGACCTACGCCGAAGCACTCGCCCAGCACAAGGCGGCCGAAGCGATCGGGGACCTGGCAGTCGAGGTCGCGGCGGCGTACCCTGACGCTTTCGTCGGGTCCGCACTGTCCACAGAGCCCGGTGGAACCCCCACGCTCTACATCAAGGGCACCGCCGCCCCGGCGATCAATGCACTCGCCGCGTCGGCCGAGGTCGCCGTCCGCATCGCCGACGACCAGCCGTATTCGTTCGTCGAACTGGAAGCGCGCAGTGCCAAGCTGCACGCCGAGCTCATCGGCATGGGCTACGACACCCTCATGACGGCCGTCGACATCACCAGCGGCACCGTCGAAGCCGAGATCGAGACCACGACGGAGCTCTCGTCCAGCAGGACGAGCGTTCGAGCCGCCCTGTCCGAGGAGTTCGACGAGGGCGTCGAACTGAACTTCATCGACTCGCTGGACGCCGGGCTCGAATACGCCTTCGGGGGCGCCAGGGTCAACGGCGACGGATCGTGCACCAGCGGCTGGACCGTCATCACTCCAAGGGGTGCCCAAGGCGTGACCACCGCCGGCCACTGCGATGGCATGACCCGCATCTACGAAGACGGCACCGGCTGGCACGCGATGGACTACCGGGCGCAGCATCGCGGCCAGTGGGGCGACGTCGAATGGCACAGCGTGCCCGGCCAGTCCACTCCTGCCCGGTTCTACGCCAATGCGAGCACGCGTCGCACCACGTCCTCCATCGAACCGGCCTCCGGACTCACCACCGGCGAATCGATCTGCGTCTACGGCCGGAGCACCAATGAGCGTGACTGCTCGGCGCTGTTGTTGCGCCCCAGCATCAGATGCACGATCGACGGCGTCAGCACCGACCGTCTGGTCCAGATGAACAAGCACGTCACCACCGACGGCGACTCCGGTGGCGGCTGGTCCCACGGCAACCGGGCATACGGAGGCCATGTGGGCCACTGCTCCGGAGACAGTGTCTTCACGCCGGTCGCCTACTTCCCCAACGCACTCGGCGTCTCGGTCAGGACCGCCTGACTCGGATCGAGAGCGCGGACGATCGCCGAACTGCTCCACTTGCGGTTCGGCGATCGTCCGCGTGAGCCGTTCGGTCAGCGGCGTCCGCTCAGCGCGTTGGATTCGGGTGGCCCTCGAGTCCCTCACTGCTCGGTGCGGCGAGCAGGCGGACCCAGGTGCCCGGTTCGGGGACGGCCGCTACTTCCCGGCGAGGTAGTCCTGCGCGTTGGCGAGGTACTCCTCGATCTCCTGCTCCCAGGCGTAGACCTCGGATTCGCGGTCGATGACCCTCTCGACGCTCATGCGGGCCCAGGCCTCGTCCGAGCCCTCGCGCAGACCGCTCTCCTCAGCGCATTCGGCGAAGTCGAGGGCCATCGCGAGCTCGAACGCCACCGGGTCAGCGTCCTCGGCGTCATCGGGGAGCGGCGGCAGCTCCTCGCCTTGGTCGTCGACGCCACTGCCCTCGACCTGGCCGAGGTACTGCCAGGTGGGCAGCCACCCCAGGTCGTCGAAGTCCCATTCGCCGTAACCGCGATCCTCGACGCAGATCAGGAAGTCCTCCTCCTGGTCGGCATAGTCGTTCGAGAGCTCGGCGTAAAGCTCACCGTCGCCGATCCAGGTGAGCGGGCTCTCCAGGTCCGGCCGGCTCCAGTAGTCCTCGCCGTCGATCTCCCGGTGGAGCACTTCGCCGTAGACGGTCTCGATGGTCTTCAGTTCGCAGCCACCGAAGGGCGGCTGCGGGCCCAGCGCCTCGGTGTCGACCGCCTCGACCTCCTCCGGGGTGTCGGCCCCTTCGTAGGCCTCTGACATGGCCTTCTCGTACGCGGCTCGCTCCGGGCCGACGAACGCCACGGTCCAGGCATCCTTGTACTCCTCGTCCGTCGCGTCCCACTCCGCGTACGCGGCGTTCTCGGCGGGATCGCTCCAACCCTGCTCCTCGGCGGTGAAGGCGAGGAAGTCCAGGTCTTCGCGCATGGCAAGGGCCTCTTCGGATTCGGAGGCCCAAACCCAGATGCCGAAACCGAACTCCTGCGCCTGCTCGACCGTGGGGATGCGCGAGTACGGGGCGTCGAAGCCCTCGAAGCGGTTGGGGTACGTGTTGCCGTGCAGCGCGCTCGAATTGTGGACGGTGAAACCCTCGTCCTGCATGCATATGCTCGCGACGCGGGCCTCGGCCTGGCTGAGTTCCCAGGCCAGCGCGGAGCCGTTCACGATGCTGGCCTCGATGGCGGTGATGTCCTCGGCGGTGACCTCGGTTTTCGGATCTGAGCATCCGGCGACGGCGAAGGCTCCGGCGAGCAGGGTGATCGCGGCACGGCGCATCTCGGCGACCGCCTTCCAGGGGGTTCAGGCAGGGGCGGGACTGTCGCGCCACTGTAGCGAATCGTTCGAAAGGTGTACGACCGAAGTCGCGCGTCCGGTTGCACCTTTGGTCGGGAGCGCTTGGGGCGCAGTTCATCCGCTGACACGAGGTGCGGGCTCGCGGGGGTGGTGAGACTGGTGGTGTCAGTCCCTTCGACCTCAAGGAGTCCGCATGACCGCGACACGCCGCCGCAGCCTGTTGGCCGCCGGCGCATTGGGCACCCTTACCGTGGGTGCCATGGCTTTCAAACAGCGTCCGGCGGGTGCCGAGGAGACAGGGGGTTCGGGCCGCCCTGTGCGGTTCCGTCCGGGCGGGTGCACGCCCGACCTGGAGGTGGACTGGCACGCGGGCTGGCCGTCGCCGAAGCACGATCCGGCGCCGGAGATCCAGTCGCACGCCGCCGACGAGCACACTGTCATCATGCGGCAGAACAAGTCCGTGCACTATGAGGCGCCGTTCATGTTCCTGCTGTTCGGCAATGACGCGGCGCTGCTGATCGACACCGGCGCGACGCCGGAGCCGGCGTACTTCCCGCTGCGCGAGGTCGTGGATGCGCACATCGAGGCGTGGCTGCGCCGCCACCGGCGCGAGGAGTACCGGCTGATCGTCGTGCACACGCACGGCCACGGCGACCACAAGGCCGCTGACGCGCAGTTCGCGGACCGGCCGGACACCACTGTGGTCGGTCCGGGTCTCGATGCGGTGCGGGCGTTCTACGGGTTCGAGGACTGGCCGCAGACGCCGCGCGAGCTCGACCTGGGCGGCCGGATCGTCGACGTCGTGCCGGGGCCGGGGCACCACGCGTCGGCGACGGTGTTCTACGACCGGTGGACGAGCCTGCTGCTCACCGGCGACACGTTCTACCCGGGCCGGCTGTACGTGCAGGACTGGAACGCATTTGAGGCCACTGTGGACCGAATGGTGGCGTGGTGCGATGAGCATCCGGTGTCGCACCTGCTGGGCTGCCACGTCGAGATGTCAGTGGCTCCGGGCCTCGACTACCCGCGCGGCACGACGTACCAGCCGGACGAGGCCGCGCTGCCGATGCGAGTGGCACAGCTTCGGGCGCTGCAGGCGGCCGTGCGGGAGATCGGCGGCGCTCCTGGCGTGCACAAGTACGACGACTTCCACATCTGGTACGAGGTCTGACCCCTGGAGGCGGCGTCGTAGGGTGGCCGGATGAGCGAGACCCCTGACGAACCGCTGGCGATCCGCGGCTACGACGACCGGAACCGGACGTTCGCGCACCTCAGCGCGGACGCGCTCGGCGAGCGTGTGCGCGGGCTCGATGACGGGTCCCTGGAGTGGATCGTCGTGCAGCGGGTCCCGGACCTGCCGTACGACACGATCCAGGCCGGGGGCGGGTCCGGTTCCGGGCGCGTCGACGTGTCGTACCGGGTCGGCGACGAGCCGTGGCTTGAGGCGTCGCTTCCGGTGGAGGCGGCGGCCGCGGTCTTCGTGGCCTGGGCGCGCAACGAACCCGGTTGGGAGGGAGCGCATCCGTGGGAGCCGGCGGAGTGGTGGGACGAGGAGCCGGTGCCCGCGCCCTCCCCCGAGGCGGCCGCGGAGACCACGGTCCTGGCCGCCAAGTATCTCGAGATGGGGTACCTGTCGTTCGACCGAATGGTGCAGGACCTCGAGGAGATGTCCGAGGCGGACCCGCCGATCACGCGGGCCCAGGCGCGCGAGATCCTCGCCCCGATGTGGCGCGAGCGGGTCGCGGAGCAGGCGGGCTGGGGCGTCACGGACTGCGACCGGCTGACCGAGGCGTTCGCGGAGCTCGACCGGGGCGGGATCGTCGCGCGGGAGCACTTCGCGTGCTGCCAGCGGTGCGGCACCACCGAGATCTGGGACGAGGCCGACCCCGAGCACCGCGGGTACGTGTTCTTCCATATGCAGGACACCGAGTCCGCGCATGACGGCGTGCTGTACCTCGCCTACGGATCGCGGTCGGACCTGGTGGAGGAGACCCTCGCGGTGGGGCACGACGTGGTCAAGACCCTGCAGGCGCACGGGTTCCAGACCGCTTGGGACGGTTCGGAGCGCACCCGGATCAGGATCACGGACCTGGAGTGGCGCAAACGCCTGCAGTAGGTCCTATAGGAAATAGGATCTACGATCCCGACTCGGGAGACCGGATCCTATAGGATAGATCCTATAGGATTTGGACCGTAGCCACCGGCGCCAGGCCCTGCGGTAACGGAATCGCGGTCTGAGCGAGGCCCAGCGGTAACGGGATCGCGGTCTGAGCGCCCTTGCAGGACATGACAAAGGGCGGTACCGCGCGGTCCCGCCCTTCGCTTCGCCTCAGACGTGGTCGCGCCAGGTGTGCTTCGGGTCGAAGCCGAGGATCCGGCGGGCCTTGTCGATCGACAGGAGCGTCTCGTGGCCGGCGACGGGCCGCTCGAGCTCGAGGTCCGGGTAGTAGGCGGCGACGAGTTCCGGTGTGGGCGTGGACATCACGGTGTCAGGCGAGGCGATCACGAAGACCTCCTTGCCGGTGCCTTCGCGTTCGAGCCCGAGGCGGATCGCGAGCGCGCCGTCGCGGGCGTCGATGTAGGACCAGAGGTTCCAGTCGCGGAGCTTCGGGTCCGCTTCGAAGGCGGGGAAGGCGGCGTAGTCCTCGACGTACATGACGTTCGAGAAGCGCAGGCCGGTGGCCTTGAGGGCGGGGTTCCAGCGGCAGAGCTGGCCGACCATGGCCTCTTCGAGGGTCTTGACGAGCGAGTAGGTGGACTCGGGCCGGGGCTCGTACTCCTCGTCGACCGGCAGGTACGGGGGCGGGGTCTCGAAGGGGAGGCCGAGCACGGTCTCGCTCGAGGCCCAGACGACGTTGTCGATGCCGGCGGTCTTGGCGGCGGCGAAGACGTTGTAGGTGCTGAGCATGTTGTTGTGGAAGACCGCCGAATTGGGGCGCAGCCCCGGGGCGGGGATCGCGGCGAGGTGCACGACGGCGTCGAGGCGGTCGTACCGGTCGTCGACGCCGGTGAGCGCGGAGACGACCTGGCCGAAATCGGTGAGGTCGATCTGCAGGAACGGCGCGAGGCCGTCCGGCGAGGGGGCGCGGTCGAGGTTGACGACCTCGTACCCGTGCTCCACCAGGTCGCGGACGCAGGCTCGTCCGAGTTTGCCGCTGCCGCCGGTCACCGCCACGCGTGCCATGCTTTTCCCCCATGTGTTGATCGGTACATCAGCCCGCAGCCTACGACCTGGAGCGCACTCCAACCCAAACGGCCTGCTTATTGGGGTGCTTGCGCTTAGCGACCATCCCTAGCCCCACCCACCCAGGGGAGGCCGGCGGCTCAGTAGAGCACCCCGGTCCAGGTGTAGGAGGGGTCGTTGGCCCAGGACGCCTCGCAGTCGGAGCTCGAATACCCGTCGTACTCGCATTCCTCCACGTACAGCTCGTACTGGGTCAGCGGCTCCTCCTCGCTCTCGGTGAACAGCTCCCCCGTCCAGGTGTAGGAGGGGTCGTTGTACCAGGAGGTCTCGCATTCGGATGTGGAGTAGCCGTCGTACTCGCATTCGGCGAGGTAGGCCTCGCGCTCCTCCGAAGTGTCGTCCTCGTCGTCCGTGAACAGCTCCCCGGTCCAGGTGTAGGAGGGGTCGTCGGCCCAGGACGCCTCGCAGTCGGAGGTCGAGTGCCCGTCGTACTCGCAGTCCGCGATGTACACCTCGCGGGAGCCCGCGGTCTCGGCCGCGGCCGTCTCCTCGTAGTAGGTCGACTCGTCGGTCACGTCGTCGGAGTACAGCTCCCCCGTCCACGTGTAGCCGGTGTCGTTCGTCCATGACTCCTCGCACTCCGATTCGGAGTACCCGTCGCTCTCGCAGTCCTCGACGTAGTCCACACGGTCGCTGGAGGGGGTGTAGGAGTCGTCGCCATCGCCGTAGACGCGCCAGAGGACGACGGCGAGGAACACGACGATGAGGAGCGCGAGGAACACGCCCATGACGGTGTTGCCCTGCGACGGTGCGGCGGCGGGCGGGACCGGCGGCGGGGAGGCGGTGACGTGGACGGGCGGCGGGACCGGCCGGTAGGGCGAGGGCTGCGGCTTGGAGCGCTGCGGCCCGGGAGGCGAGGGCTGCGGCTCGGAGGACTGCGGCCCGGGAGGCGACGGCTCCAGCTCGTAGTGCTGCGGCCGGCCGACCCAGGTGGGGCGGTTCGGGTCGGTGATCAGGGTGGGGCCGTTGTCGACGAGGGTGGCGTCCTCGCCCGCGTTGCCGAGGAGGCGCACGAGTTCGCGGTGCTGCTCCTCGGCCAGAGCCGAGACGGCGTCGGGCCAGGGTCGGGTGGCCGGCGGGACGGTGCCGATGAGCGCGAGCAGGCTCGCCGGGTCGGGCCGGTCGGCCGGGTCGGCGGCGAGGCACCGCGCGGCGATCTCGCGCAGGCGCCCTGGTACGGGGCCGAGGTCGGGTTCGGCGCGGACCACGTTGTTCATCACGTCGAAGGTGGAGGCGGCCGCGAACGGGCTGGATCCGGTGCAGGCCATGACGAGCACCGAGCCGAGCGAGAAGACGTCCGACGCGGGGGTGAGCGGCTGCGACCGGGCCTGTTCGGGCGACATGAAGCCGGGGGTGCCCACCACGGCGCCGGTCCGGGTGAGGTCGGCGCCCTCGACGGTGCGGGCGATGCCGAAGTCGATCACCCGGGGGCCGCTCGCCTCCAGGATGACGTTGCTCGGCTTGAGGTCGCGGTGGATCACGCCGGCCTCGTGGATGGACTCCAGGGCCGAGGCGAGTCCGGCCGCCAAGCGGAGCACCACCGCTTCGGGGAGGGGCCCGGCCGCCTCGACCGCTTCGCCCAGGGTGGGGCCGCGCAGGTAGTCGGTGGCGAGCCACGGGATCGGATCGTCCGGGCCGGCCTTGACGACGGCGGCCGTGTAGTGACCGGAGACCTGGCGCGACTTCTGGACCTCCTCGCGAAACCGGGCCCGGAACTCCTCGTCCTCGACCAGCCATTCGCGGATCATCTTGACGGCCACCAGTCGCCCGTCGAGTCCGGCGCCCAGCAACACCCGCCCCATCGCGCCTCGTCCGAGTTCCGCGAGGATCCGGTAGGGGCCGATCCGTTCGATGTCGTTGGGGGGCAGGGGTTGCATGGGTCCTCCGATGGTGCGAGATCCAGTCGCGGCGCTCCGGGGCGAGCCGAGTCAAGGCTACTGAAGCACGCCTCATCACGGATCCGTCCCGACGATCGACCGAACGGGCGCGGCCGGGTCCGGACTCGGCGGGCGGGCCGGGGCCGGACGTGGCAGGATCGCGGCCATGCCGCTCCACACACCACGCCTCCGCGTCGGGTCGACCGAGATCATCGCCCTCGCCGATGGCGTGGGGCCCTTCCCTTTCACGTCCCGCGAAGCCGCCTTCCCGGAGGCCACCGCCGAGCAGTGGGCGGCCGTCGACAGGTTCGACCCCGGCGCGGTCGATGCGAAGGGCCGCTGGTCCCTCAACTTCCGGGCGTTCGCGATCCGCGGCCCCGAAGGCGTCACCGTGGTGGACGCCGGGATCGGCCCGGCCGACGCCGCCGCGACCTGGGCGCCCCTCCCCGGCAAGCTCCCGGAGTCGCTGGCGGCGGCGGGCATCAGTCCGTCTGAAGTAGACACCGTGGTGCTCACGCACCTCCACACCGACCACATCGGCTGGGCCGTCGTGGCCGAGGAGGCCGCGACCACGAGCGGGGACGGGCCGAGCACCGGCCTCGGCGCCTTCTTCCCCAACGCCGCCTATCTGATCCAGCGGGCCGAGTTCGACGCCGTCGACACCCTCAACCCGCAGCTGCGCGCGTCGCTGATCGACCCGCTCCAGGCGTCCGACCAGCTCCGGCTGCTCGACGGGGACGCCCCGCTGCGCGACGCGGGCCGGGTCGTCGCGACGCCGGGGCACACCCCCGGGCACCAGAGCGTGCTCGTCGCCGACGGCCGCGAGTCGGTGCTCATCACCGGCGACCTGCTCGTCCACGCGATCCAGGCGCTCTATCCGGAACTCGCCTACATGTTCGAGATCGACCCCGAAGAGGCAAGGCGCTCAAGGGAACGACTGCTGGCGACTGAGCCGGGGGCGACCCGGTACCTCGCCACCTCGCACCTGACCGCACCGTTCACCGCCGTGCCGCCCACTGCAACGCCGTTCACGGAGGCCTGAGCGCTCAGCCCGCGAGGCGCCGGAGGCGCTCATACTTCTCGGCGGTCTCGTCGTCGGCCCGGCTGAACACGGTCAGGCGTACGCCCCAGCCGGTGCGCACCGCGTGGATCATTGCAGTGCAAGCGTTCTCGGTACTGGTGAACCGGGGGTCGCGTGTGCGAGCGCTACGACGAGACGCAGCCACGCCTCCGGGAGGGCGTAGCGGGTCCGCGACCGGGCCCGTCTCGGCCTACGCGTCAGGCCGGCCGATGCCCAAGGCCTCGAAGTCGATCACGAGATCGGCGCGATGCCTGGAGGCGCGGATGCGTTCGGCGTTGCGCTCGTCGACGTCGGCGACCCAGGAGCGGGCGCGTTCGGGCGACTTCCCGAACCGCTCATGGCGGGCCACGAGCCGCGCCAGCCGCAGCGGCTCGGGCGTCTCGCAGTACCAGACCTCGGTGAGGGCGGCCCGCACACGGGGCCAGGGGCCGTCCTCGTCGAGGAGGTAGTTCCCTTCGGTGACCACGATGCCGGCCTCGGGCGGGACGGCGATCGAGCCGGCGACGGGTTCGCCGACGCGGCGGTCGAACTCGGGGGCGTAGATCGTCGCTTCCCGTTCGGCCGCAACGCGTTCGAGCAGGGCCCGGTAGCCGTGGCCGTCGAAGGTGTCGATCGCGCCCTTGCGTTCGCGGCGGCCGAGGCGCACGAGTTCGGCGTTCGCCAGGTGGAACCCGTCCATCGGGACCTGCACGGCCCGGCGGCCGTCCTGTTCGAGCGCGTGCGCGAGCCATGCGGCGGCGGTCGATTTGCCCGCGCCGGGGCAGCCGGCGATGCCGATGAGCACGCGGCCCGGCGCGGTGAGGGCCTTCGCGCGGTCCAACAGCGCCTGGGGGTCGTCTGCGATGTCCACGCGCCGAACCTAGCCGACGGCCCGCCCGCGCGGGTCCCCGGCGGTCCGGATTCGGGCCTCCCGCGGCCCGCCCCGGGTTACGGTGACCGGGTCAACCGGGCCTGCCAGCAGCGGTTTCGCGGCGGGTCGGCCGTTCACGCAAGATCCGGAGGAGTCCATGAGAGCCCTGCAGTACCGCGAGATCGGCGCGGCCCCGGAGGTCGTCGAAGTCCCCACGCCCGAGCCCGGGCCCGGGGAGGTGCTCCTGGAGGTCACGGCCGCCGGGGTGTGCCACTCCGACATCGCCGTCATGTCCTGGCCCGCCGAGGGGTTCCCGTACGCGCTGCCGCTGACGCTCGGCCACGAGGGCGCGGGGACCGTGGCGGCGGTCGGCGACGGCGTGCACGGTCTCGAGGTCGGCGAGTCCGTGGCCGTCTACGGCCCGTGGGGCTGCGGGCGCTGCGTGAAGTGCGCCGCGGGCAAGGAGAACTACTGCCAGCGCGCCGCCGAGCTGGGGATCAACCCGCCCGGTCTCGGCGCGCCCGGCGCGATCGCCGAGTTCATGATCGTGGACGACGCGCGGCATCTCGTGCCGCTCGGCGACCTGGACCCGGTGCAGACCGTGCCGCTCACCGACGCGGGGCTCACGCCGTACCACGCGATCAAGGGTGCACTGCCGAAGCTGATGCCCGGTTCGACGGCCGTGGTCATCGGCACGGGCGGGCTCGGGCATGTGGCGGTGCAGCTGCTGCGGGCGCTCACGACCGCGCGGGTCATCGCGCTCGACGTCTCGGAGGAGAAGCTGGCGCTCGCGCGCCGGGTGGGGGCGCACGAGACGGTGCTCTCGGATGCGGAGGCGGCCGGGAAGGTGAAGGAGCTGACCGGCGGGATCGGGGCGCAGGCGGTGTTCGACTTCGTGGGCGTGGCGCCGACCGTGGCGACGGCGGGCGCGTGCGCGGCGGTGGAGGCTGACGTGGTGATCGTGGGGATCGGCGGCGGGACGCTGCCGGTGGGGTTCGGGGCGCTGCCGTTCGAGGTGTCGGTGAAGGCCCCGTACTGGGGTTCGCGCGATGAGCTGGTCGAGGTGTTCGACCTGGCCCGCGAGGGTTTGGTGGACGTGCACGTGGAGCGGTTCTCGCTCGACGAGGCGCCGGAGGCGTACGAGCGGCTGCACGCCGGGACGATCGACGGGCGCGCGGTGATCGTGCCGAACGGCTGACCGGTACACAGGGGGCCGGGCGTGTGCCCGGCCCTTCGTCGTGTCCTGACCTGGTGTCTTGCGGAACTCGTACCCTAGCGCTACGATGCATAGAACCTCAAGGCATAGAACTACTAGGGTTAGGAGGCACCCTCTCATGCACATCGCCAAAGACCTCGTCGCCGCCTCGGCGACACCCCTGGTCCTCGGCATCCTCGCCGAAGAGGAGAGCTACGGCTACGCGATCCTCAAGGAGATCAGCGAACGCTCCGGCGGCCGCCTCGAATGGACCGAAGGCCTGCTCTACCCCCTGCTCCACCGCCTCGAGCGGCTCGGCCACGTCGAGGCCCACTGGCGCACCCCCGACGGCGGGCGGCGCCGCAAGTACTACGCCATCACCCCCTCGGGCCTCAAGGAACTGGCCGAGCAGCGCAAGCAGTGGGACGCCGTCTCCGAAGCGCTGCAAGACATCTGGAAAGCCACGCGGTCGATCGTCCCGGCCCCTGGCCCGGTACTGGAGGGCTGAGATGAGACCCGAGAACGACACCGAGCTCGAAACGCAGATCGCCGAATGGCGCTCCTACATGCTGCGCCGCCGCGCCGTCGCCAGCGCCGACGTCGACGAGCTCGAGGACCACCTCCGCGAGCGGGTCGCCGACCTCACCGAGACGGGCCTGCGCCCCGACGAGGCGTTCCTCATCGCGGTGAAGCGCATGGGCCGCATGGACGAGCTCTCCCGCGAGTTCGCCCGCGAGCACTCCGACCGGCTGTGGAAGCAGCTCGTGCTCACCGACGAGGACGCGCCCGCCGAGGCCGAGCGGCGCCGCGGCCTGCTCGTCATGGTCGTCTGCGCGGCCCTCGGCGTGCTGGCGGTGAAGCTCCCGGCGCTGTTCGGCTTCGGGTTCGACGACAGCGCCGAGTTCTACGGGCGCAACATGGGCCTGCTCATCCTCGCGCCGCTCACGGTGTACTTCGCGTGGCGCCGCAGGGTCTCCCGCAACACCGTGCTCGCACTGGCCGGCCTGTTCGCGCTCGGTGCCTTGGGTGCCAACGTGTACCCGGTGGCGGACGATTCGCAGTCCATAGTGCTCAGTGCGATCCATCTGCCGCTGGCGCTGTGGCTGGTCGTCGGCGTCGCGTACGCCGAAGGCGACTGGCGCTCGGGGCAGCGGCGCATGGACTTCATCCGCTTCAGCGGCGAGTGGTTCATCTACCTCGTGCTCATCGGCCTCGGCGGCGGCGTGCTCACCGGGATCACCATCGGCACGTTCAGCGCCATCGGGATCGACGCCGAGACGTTCATCAGCGAATGGCTCATCCCCTGCGGCGGCGCGGCCGCCGTGGTCGTCGCGGCCTGGCTCGTGGAGGCGAAGCAGAGCGTCATCGAGAACATGGCGCCGGTGCTCACCCGCGTGTTCACGCCGCTGTTCGCGGTGACGCTGGTGGCCGTGCTCGTGGCGATCGCGGTGACCACCAACGCGATCGACGTCGAGCGGGACATGCTCATCCTCTTCGACCTGCTGCTGGTGGTCGTGCTCGCCCTGGTCCTGTACTCGATCTCGGCGCGCGACCCGGGCGCTCCCCCGGGGGTCTTCGACTGGATGCAGCTCGCGCTCGTGGTGAGCGCCCTGCTCATCGACGTGCTCGTGCTCATCGCGATCCTGGGCCGGATCACCGAGTTCGGGTTCACGCCGAACAAGAGCGCGGCGCTCGGCGAGAACCTGATCCTGTTCGTGAACCTCGCCTGGACGGCGTGGCTGTACTGGGGGATCGTGAAGGGCCGCAAGCGGTTCGCACTGCTGGAGCGGTGGCAGACGGACTACGTGCCGGTGTACGCGGCGTGGGCGTGGATCGTGGTGCTGGCCTTCCCGCCGCTGTTCGCGTTCGCCTAGGGGCGAGACGACCCCGGGCCGCTCGCGCGGCCCGGGGTCTCATCCTTTGCGGATCGGTCTAGTCGGAGCTGAACGCGGCGTCGAAGGAGGCCGTCGGCTTGTCGAAGTTCAGGTTCCGCACGTACTCGAGGGCTTCGGGGGCGCCGCGGAGGCGGTCCATGCCGGCGTCCTCCCACTCGATGGAGATCGGGCCCGCGTAGCCGATGGCGTTGAGCACCCTGAAGCAGTCCTCCCAGGGCACGTCGCCGTGGCCGGTGGACACGAAGTCCCAGCCGCGCCGCGGGTCGCCCCAGGCCAGGTGCGAGCCGAGGCGGCCGTTGCGGCCGTCGAGGCGCTTGCGGGTGTCCTTGCAGTCCACGTGGTAGATCCGCTCGCGGAAGTCCCACAGGAACGCGGCCGGGTCGATGTCCTGCCACACCATGTGGCTCGGGTCCCAGTTGAGCCCGAACGCGGTCCGGTGGCCGACCGCCTCGAGCGCGCGGTGGGTCGACCAGTAGTCGTAGGCGATCTCGGAGGGGTGCACCTCGTGCGCGAAGCGGACGCCCACTTCGTCGAAGACGTCGAGGATCGGGTTCCAGCGGTCCGCGAAGTCGTCGTAGCCGGCCTCGATCACCGCTTCGGAGACGGGCGGGAACATCGCCACGTACTTCCAGACCGCGGAGCCGGTGAAGCCAACGACCGTGTCGACGCCGAGCTTCGCGGCGGCCTTCGCGGTCGCCTTCATCTCCTCGGCGGCGCGCTTGCGCACCCCTTCGGGCTCGCCGTCGCCCCACACGCGGGAGGGGAGGATCGCCTGGTGGCGGTCGTCGATCGGGTCGTCGCAGACCGCTTGGCCCACAAGATGGTTGGAGATCGTCCACAGCCCCAGGCCGTGGGACTCCAGGATCCCCTTGCGCTCGGCCACGTAGTCGTCGTCCTCGGCGGCCCGCACCACGTCGAGGTGGTCGCCCCAGCAGGCCACCTCCAGCCCGTCGTAGCCCCAGCCCGCGGCGAGCCGGCACACCTCCTCGAACGGCAGGTCGGCCCACTGGCCAGTGAACAGGGTGATCGGTCTAGGCATCGGTGAGACTCCTCAGATAGGTCAGTCCGTCGACGGCGAGGGCGTCTTGGGTCGGCGCGAGCGCCCGCCAGATGGAGGCGGCCGTCGCGATAGTGGCATTGTGCGCGGTGAACGACTCGATGACAAGTGGTCCGGTGTACCCGGCCAGGTCGAGCGCGTGCAGGATCCCAGCCCATGGGAGGTGGTCGCGGCCGGGCGAGCCCCGGTCGTTCGCGCTCACCTGGACGTGTCCGATGCGGTCCCCCGCGCGCACGATCGCCGCCGGGATGTCGGTCTCCTCGATGTTCATGTGGTAGACGTCGAGGGCCAGTGCGGTGCCGGGCAGACCATCAAGTGATTCCAGTGCCTGGTCGACGGTGTTGACCAGGCTGGTCTCGTAGCGGTTCAACGGTTCTACGGCGATGTGGACGCCGCACTCGGCCGCGTAGTCGGCGACGGGGGCGAGGTGCTCGCGCAGTTCGCGGTAGGCCGCGGGCCGGTCCGCGATGCGCCAGGTGCGGCCGACCGAGGCGTACGCCGGGCCGGCGATCACCTTGGAGCCCACCGCGACCGCCGCGTCGACGACGCGGCGGAGGTAGGCCTGGGTCTCGGCGACCACGGCCCGCGGGGCGTCCACGAGTTCGCGGCCCGGGCCCATCACGAGCACCACGGTGGCGTCGAGGCCGAGTCCTTTGAGGAGCTCATTGGCGCGCTGCGGGTCCCAGTCGCCGGGCGACTCGACCGGGAGCTCGATCGTGTCGAACCCCCAGTCGCGCACGCGCACGGCGAGCCGGGCCAGGGCCTCGTCATCGAGCGGCGAGGCCCAGACCCAGGTGTTGACGCCGATCTTTCGGGTCAACGGTCGCGCCAGGCGTCGGGGAAGCCCGGCAGGTCCTCGCCGCCGAACTTCGCGTAGTGCAGTGAGGGCATCTCGGCGTTCCGTTCCAGGTACTCGTCGCGGTCGGCTTCGGTGATCGGCTCCTGCGGGAGCACCCACTCGGCCGGCACCTGCTCGCCGTTCAGGATCATCGTGGCAGCGAGCACCGGGGTGCGCCACTGGAAGTTCGAGTACACCGGGGCGATCGCGGTCATCCCGGTCTCCTCCCACTTGCGCATGAAGGAGAGCTCGTCCTCGCCGGCCATGACCGGGTAGGGCTTCCCGGCGTCCTCGAACGCCTCGATCGCGGCCACCGCGCCGTCGCCGGCGTCCATCCAGATGCCGTCCACGTCGCCGCGCTGCAGGTACTGGGTGACGATGTTCTTGATCTCGGCGGCGTCGCCGCCGGTGAACTCGTTGCCGAGCACTTCGAGCTCGGAGTCGCCGAAGATCTGCTGCGCCGCGGCCCAGCGGTGCTCGAGCACGTCCACACCCGGGAGGATGCGCAGCGCCAGCACCTTCGAGCCCGGCTCGAGGTTCTCGACCAGGAACTCGGCGGCGTCCGCGCCGTAGGCGTAGCCGCCGATCGGGTGGATGAACGTGGTCGCGCAGTCGGTGTTCACGCCGCGGTCGAACACGATCACCGGAATGCCTGAGGCGCAAGCGGTCTCGACCGCGGGCGTGAGGGTCGCGGTGGTCGAGGGCGAGATGATGAGCGCGTCGCACTCGCCGGAGTCGACGAACGCCTGGATGTCGGAGATCTGCTGGTCGTCGTCGTCACCGGCGTCCGAGGTGCGGAACTCGCCGATCTCGCCCGCCTCCTGGAGGACCTTCACCTGCTCCTGCATGGTGATCCAGCCGGTCACGCGCCACGGGTTGGAGACCGAGGCGTTCGAGAAGCACACGGTGGCGTCGCCGCCTTCGCGGGTGAACGCGCTCGTGTCGACCCATTCGGGCTCGATCGCCTGCAGCCAGGGCGTGTTCGGGTCGCCTTCGGGTTCGATGTCGCGCTGGGCGAGCTGCTCGTCGTACTCGGCCTGGACGAACCACTCGCCGGAGTCGGCCGCGGGGGCGGACTCGTCGGTGGCGGCGTCGTCGGCGGGGGCGTCGGTGGTGCAGCCTGTCGCGAGGAGCAGCCCGAGGGCGGCCGCCGCGGCGAAGGCTAGGCGTGTCGTCTGCATGATGCGGACCTTCTTTTCATGAGGGACTGGCAGTGGTTTGCAAGGCGGGTCGGGTGCGCCGCCGGGCGGCGTAGGCCACGGCGGCGATGATGATGGCGCCCTGCACCGCGGGCCGGAGCGTCGCGGGCAGCGCCATCTGGTTGAAGAGGGTGAACAGGGCCTCGATGGCGAGCGCCCCGGCCATGGCCGCGAGGGCCGTGCCGCGGCCGCCGCCGAGCGCGACGCCGCCGAGGACCACCGCGGTGATCACGGTGAACTCCAGGCCCTCGCCGACCTGGGCGCTCACGCCCGCGAACCCGCCGATGAGGATGCCGGCCACGGTCGCGGAGACCCCGGAGAGGACGAACGCGGCCGTGCGGGCCGCGTCGACGCGGGCGCCGGAGAGCTTCGCGGCGAGCTCGTTGTCGCCCGAGGCCATGAGGATGCGCCCGAACCTGGTGCGCATCAAGAGGATCGCGCCGGCGCCGAGGGCGAGCATGATGAGCAGCGCCCACGGGATCTGGCCCACCAGCGGCACATCGGTGATGCCGAGCCGCCCCGGCGTGCGGAACGCCTCCGAGAGGCTGCCCGTGGGGGCGCCGCCGGTCCAGAGCCGGATCGCGCCGTACAGGACCAGGAGCATCCCGAGCGTCGTGATGAACGACTGGACCTTGAGGACGGTGGTGATGAGCCCGTTCACCAGGCCCACACCGATGCCGAACGCCAGCATCACGAGCATGACGGGGACCGTGCGGGACTCCTCGCCGTCGATGAGCCTTGCGGCGATCACCACCTGCGCGCCCACGAGCGCGCCCACGGAGAGGTCGAAGTTCCCCGAGACGATCACGAAGTACTGCCCGGCCGCCAGGATCACCAGCGGCGCGGCCTGCTTCAGGAACGCCATGAGTGAAGGGCCCTCGAAGAACCCCGGGTTGAGCGCGAGGATGCCGGCGAAGATCAGCACGAGCAGGAGGAACACCGTGCCGGTGCCGCCGCCCAGGAGCGCGGCGCCGAGCCTGCGGGCGCGGGTCATGACTGCCTCCCTTGCGTCGCGGCGAAGCGGGGTCTGCGGGCGGTGCGGTCGAGCTGGCGGCGGGCGTACAGGGCGACGGCCGTGATGATCACGGCGCCGCGCAGCACGTCCTTCGCGAACGGGTCGATCTGCATCACGTTGAACACGGTGTCGAGCACGGCCAGGATCGCCACGCCCGCAACGGTTCCCGCCACGCCGCCCTTGCCGCCGAGGAGGAGGGTGCCGCCGAGCACGACCGCGGCGATCGCGTCCAGCTCGTACAGGTTCGTGTAGGCCTCGGCCGAGCCGGTGCCGAACCGGGCCGCGAGCAGCAGCCCGGCGATCCCCGCACACATCCCGCACAGGACGTGGGCGGTGAGCAGCACGCGGGTGGTGCGGATGCCGGACATGCGGGCGACCTCGACGTCCCCGCCCACCGCGTACATGTGGTGGCCGGTGCGCGTCGACCTGAGGTACCAGACCGCCGCGGCGGCTACCGCGAGCATCACCAGCGCCGAGACCGGGACGAACCCGATCCGCGTGTACCCGAACTGCTGGAACACGGACGGCACGTCGCCGGCCGGGCCCTTGTACTGGGTGTCCAAGTAGCCCTTGAGGATCAGGCCGGTGCCGAGCGTCGCGATGAACGGGTTCACCTTGAGGAACGCGATGATCGCGCCGTTCGCGGAGCCGATGAGGCCGGAGACGAGGAGCACCAGGGCCACCGCGAGCGGAACGTTCGCGGCCTGTCCGTCCATGGTGGTCGCCGCCACGAGGCTCGAGAGCGCCGCCGTGTACCCGACCGAGAGGTCCAGGGAGCGGCACAGGATCACCAGGGTCATGCCGATGGCGAGGAACCCGGTGAGGCTGGTGCGGGTGAGCATGTCGACGAGGTTCGCGGTCGCGAAGAGGTTCCCGCCGTCCATCGCCACGGCGGCGGCGCCGAGCACGAGGACGCCCGCGAGGGCCAGGTAGATGAGGGCGGTGGTGCCCAGGCGGGGGCGAGGGGTCTGGGCGGTCATTCCGGTTCGCTCCCTTCGGCATCGGACGGGCCGGAGCGGCGGCCGGTGGCGTAGGCCATGACCTCCTGCTCGGTCGAGCCGCCGGGCAGCTCCCCGGCGATGCGGCCGTCGTGGAGGACCGCGATCCTGTCGGCGAGGCCGATGACCTCGATGAGCTCGGAGGCGATGAGCAGCACCGCGAGGCCTTCGGCCGCGAGGGAGCGGATCACGGAGTACAGCTTGTGCTTGGCGCCCACGTCGATCCCGCGCGTCGGCTCGTCGAGCACGATCACGCCGGGCTCGGCCGCGAGCCACTTGGCGACCACCACTTTCTGCTGGTTGCCGCCCGAGAGGAACTGGACCTCCTGGTCGTCGCCGCGGGCGACGAGGTCGAGGCTGGAGAGAAGCCCTTCGATGCGGCCCAGTCGCTGGCGGGAGTGGACGCGGGCGTTCGCGTCGAGCACCATGCGGGCGTTGGCCTTCACCGACTGGTGGAGCGCGAGCCCCTGGGCCTTGCGGTCCTCGGTGACGAGCGCGATCCCGGCGGCGATGGCCTTGCGGGGGCGGGAGAGCCGCACCGGCCGGCCGTCGACCGCGACCGTGCCGCGCGTGAACGGGGTGATCCCGAAGACCGCCTCGGCGATCTCGGTGCGGCCCGAGCCCTGGAGCCCGGCCAGGCCCACGATCTCGCCCGCGCGCACCTCCAGGTCGATACCGTCCACATAGTCGTTGCCACCGCCCTCGATCCTGAGCCGGACATCGCCGGTCTCCGTGCCCGGCAGGCGGGGCGGGAACTGGGCCTCGATGCGGCGCCCGACCATGCGGGTGACGAGCTCGTCCGGCGTGATGTCGGCCGTGGCGACGCTGTCGACGAGCCGGCCGTCCTTGAGGATCGTGATTCGGTCGCACAGGTCGAAGATCTCCCGGAGCCGGTGGGAGACATAGAGGACCGCGACACCGCGCTCGCGCAGGCGCACCACGAGCCGGTACAGCAGCGCGACCTCCGCGTCCGCCAGGGCGGCGGTCGGCTCGTCCATGCAGATGAGGTCCGCGCCCTGGGAGAGGGCCTTCGCGATCTCGGTGATCTGCTGGTGGGCTACGGAGAGCGTGCCGACCTTCGCGGTCGGGGCGAGGTCGTCGACCCCGAGATCGGCGAGCGCCGCGGCCGTGGCCTCGTTCATGGCCTTGCGGTCGATGCCGCCGCGGCGGCGCGGCTCGTGTCCGAGGTGGACGTTCTCGGCGACGGTGAGCTCGGGCAGGAGGTTGAACTCCTGGAAGACCGAGGCGACCCCGGCCTTCTGGGCGGCGGCGGGGTGGGTGAAGGCGACGGCGCGGCCGTCCAGCTCGACAGTGCCGGCGTCAGCGGTGTGGACGCCCGCGAGGATCTTCATCAGCGTGGACTTGCCGGCGCCGTTCTCCCCCACCAGGGCGTGGACCTCGCCCCTGCTCACGGTGAGGTTCACCGCGGAGAGCACCTGGACGCCGAGGAACGCTTTGCCGATGCCGCGCATGGCCAGGAGCGCGCTCATCGCGGCACCTCCGCCCAGTCGCGGCTGCGGCCCGAGGCGAACACGGCTTCGGCGATGCGCGCGGCGCGCAGGCCGTCGGCGAAGGTGGGCAGCCCGTCCGGGGCGTCGCCTTCGATGGCGGCGCGGGTGTCGGTCACGAAGGCGTCGAAGCAGTCCTGGTAGCCCTGCGCGTGACCCGCTGGGACGCGGGTCAGGCGGGCGGCGTCGGGGCTGAGGTGCTCGGGGTCGCGCATGAGGATCGCGTTCTGGTCGCGCCCGCCGAGCCAGAGCGTCTCGGGCTGCTCCTGGTCGAACGCGATGGTCGACTCGGTGCCGGAGATCTCCAGGAGCAGCCGGTTCTTGCGCCCGGCGGAGACCTGGCTGATCACCGTGGAGCCGACCATGCCCCCGGCGGTGGCGAACTGCAGCGTCACGATGTCCTCTGTGGAGACGTCGCGGCCGGAGCGCTGGCGGTTGGCGGTGGCGAGCTGGGCGTTGACGGCGGTGATGCGGTCGCCCGAGACGAACTCGAGGAGGTCGCACCAGTGGGACCCGATGTCGCCGAAGGCGCGCAGCGCGCCGCCTTTGTCGGCGTCCACCCGCCAGTTGTCGTCGCCGGGGCGGAGGAGCCAGTCCTGGAGGTAGGAGCCGTGCGCGAGGGTGAGGCGCCCGATCCGTCCACTTGCGACTCTGGCGCGGGCCTCGCGGACCATCGGGTGGAATCGGTAGACGAACGGCACGGTGGCGACCACGCCCGCGTCCCGCGCGGCCTCGGTCATCGCGCGGGCGGTCTCGGCGTCGGTCGCGAGGGGCTTCTCGCAGACGACGTGCTTCCCGGCCGCGATGGCGGCCAAGGCGATCGGGGCATGGAGGTGGTTGGGGACGCAGACGTGCACGACGTTCGCGGCGTCCAGCGCCGCGTCGAGGTCGTCGAACACCGTCTCGGCGCGGAGGTCCGCGGCGGCCTCGCGGGCCCGCTCCGGAGTGGACCCCGCGATCCCGGCGAGCGAACCGCCGGCCACGGCGATGGCGCGGGCGTGGACGCGCCCCATGAAGCCGGTGCCGATGACCGCTGCCCGGTAGTCCTGCCGGGTGATCGTGACGTGAACCATATGACGACCGTAGGGCAGACTTATGACAGCGCACAAGCAAAAGTTGTCGGCGTTATGAAACAGTTACGTCATGCCTCCGTCCAAACCCGTGTGGTTCACTAGTCGTGTGACAGATGGTTCGACGGCGCCCGGCTCAGCCGTGCCCGCTTCAACCGCGCCCCGCCGTGGCACCCCCGGCGCCTCGGTCGGCGCCGGAGCGCTGCTCCAGCTCCTGCGCGACGGCACCCCGCGAACCCGCTCCGAACTCTCCGCGCTCACCGGCCTCGCCCGCTCCACCGTCACCGGCCGCATCGACGCCCTCCTCGCCGCCGGGCTCATCGCCCCCACCGGCGAGACCGCCTCCACCGGCGGCCGGCCCCCCGCCACCTTCGCGTTCAACCCCGCCGCGCGCATCGTCCTCGGCGCCGACCTCGGCGCCACCCACGCCCGCCTCGCCGTCACCGACCTCGCCGGGAACGTCCTCGCCGTCACCACCGCCGACCTCGACATCGCCCAGGGCCCCAAAGCGGTCCTCGACTGGACCGTCGAACATGGCCTCGCCCTCCTCACCGAGGTCGACCGCCCCGCCTCAGATCTCCTCGGCATCGGCATCGGCCTCCCCGGCCCCGTCGAACACGACACCGGCCGCGCCGTCAACCCGCCGATCATGCCCGGCTGGGACGGCTTCGACGTCCCCGCCTACGTGCGCGAACGCATCCCCGTGCCCGTCATGGTCGACAACGACGTGAACATCATGGCCCTCGGCGAGCACTTCACCGCCTGGCCCGAATACGAGCACCTGCTCTTCATCAAGGCCGCCACCGGCATCGGCTGCGGCATCATCGCCGCCGGCCAGGTCTACCGCGGCGCGCAAGGCGCCGCCGGCGACATGGGGCACATCCGCGTCGCCGGCGCCGACGACGTCCACTGCCGCTGCGGCAACACCGGCTGCCTCGAAGCCGTCGCCAGCGGCGCCGCCATCGCCCGGAACCTCACCGCGCAAGGAGTCGACGCGGGCGGCTCGCTCGACGTCGTCGAACTCGCCCGCTCCGGCTCCGTCCCGGCCCTGCGCCTCGTCCGCCAGGCCGGCAGGGACATCGGCGAGGTACTCGCCGGGGCCGTCAACTTCTTCAACCCGTCGATCATCGTCATCGGCGGCTCCCTCGCGCTGGCCGGCGACCACCTCATCGCGGGCGTCCGCGAAGTGATCTACCAGCGCTCGCTTCCGCTGGCCACCAGGCACCTGCGCATCGCGGCCGCCCGCACCGGCGAGAGCAGCGGCGCGATCGGCGCGGGGGTCATGGTCATCGAGCACGCGCTCGACCCCGCCCGGCTCGACGCAAGCACTGAAATCAAGACGAACGGATGAACATGCAGCGCAACACCCTCGGCCGAACGGGCCTCGAAGTCACCCCGCTGTGCATCGGCACCAGCACGCTCGCCGGTTTCGACTCGGTGTACGGGTACGAAGTGGACGACGAGCGGGCGGTCCAGACGATCCTCGCGGTCTTCGACAGCGAGGTCAACTACCTCGACACCGGCAACAACTACGGCAAGGACGGCTTGTCGGAGCGGCGCATCGGCGAGGCCATCCGCCGCCGCGGCGGCCTGCCCGAGGGGTTCGTCCTGCAGACCAAAGTGGACGCCGACCCGGAGACGGGCGACTACTCGGGCGACCGGGTGCGGCGCTCGCTCGAGGAGAGCCTGGAGCGCTTGGGGGTCGACCACCTGCCGATCCTCGCGCTCCACGACCCCGAGTTCATGAAGCAGGACGGCTTCGCCCCCGGCGGCGCCCTCGAGGCGCTCGTGGAGATCCGCGAGTCCGGGGTGGCCGACCACCTCGCGGTCGCTTCGGGCGACGTGCAGCTGAGCCAGCGGTACCTGGACACCGGCGAGTTCGACATCGTGCTCAACCACAACCGGTACACGCTGCTCAACCGCGAGGCCGAGGAGCTGTTCACGAAGGCCCGCGCCGGCGGTCTCGGCGTCCTCAACGCCGCCCCGTACGGCGGCGGCATGCTCGCCAAGGGCCCTGCGCAGCAGCCGAAGTACTGCTACGGCGAACGCGACGAGGCGATCGCCGCGGCGGCCTTCGCGATGGCCGAGGCCTGCGAGCGGGCCGGCGTGCCGCTCATCGCGGCGGCCCTGCAGTTCTCAACCCGTTCCCCGCTGGTCGACTCCACAGTGGTCGGCATCTCCCGCCCCGAGCGCGCCGCCGAGACGATCGCGCTCCTCGACGTCGAGATCCCCGAATCCCTGTGGCAGGAACTGGAAGCGCTCGCCCCCGACGCGCGAATCTAAGCCCCGCCGCCCGGATCCTATAGGATATATAGTATAGGATCCGGGCGGAACGCGCCTTCGGGCGGAACGCGCCTTCGGGCGGAACGCGCCTTCGGGCGGAACACGCCTTCGGGCGGAACACGCCTTCGGGCGGAACACGCCCCCGGGCGGAACACGCCCCCGGGCGGAACACGCCCCCGGGCGGAACACGCCCCCGGGCGGAACACGCCCCCGGGCGGAACACGCCCCCGGGGAAGGCCCTTCCGGGCGCGCCCTTACGCGGACCTGATCAGCTTCGCGATCACGTTGATAGCCTCCGAGATCGCGACCGGGTCGACGTTGGCGCCCTCGGGGATCGAGAGCTCCACTATCTCCAAGGTCTGCTCCTCGGCGTTGTCGTACCCGTAGCCGGGGTGCACGCCGGGCTTCGAGTCGAGGTACAGGTAGCCGCCGCCCGCGAACTCGAGGTACAGGCCGTAGCCGCCGCGCCCGGGCGGGCCGCCGTACTTCCAACCGCGCTTGATCAGGCCGATGAGCGGCCCGCCGCCGGCCTTCGCACCCATGAACCGCTTGAGGACCCCGGTCGAGCGCTCCTCTTCGGTCAGCGCGAACGCGGGCCGGGCGAGCTGGTCGAACGGCTGCAGGATCTCGTAGTCGGCGAACACCGAGGCCCACACCTCGACCTCATCGCCCAAAGTCAGCGGGTGCGCCAAGCGCACCACCGCGTCCTCGGGCAGCTCGAACGGCTCGTCCTCGGCGTCGGCCAAGGTCCGGTCCTCGGCGAGCCGGAACGCAACGTCGCCCGCCTGCCACACCAGGCGGCTCGAGAGCTGCCACATGAGCGGGTGGTCGATCAGGAACTCCTGGAACTCGGCGGCGGTCCAGGTGCGGCCGGTGCCCATCGCCCCTTCAAGGCGCTTGACCTGCTCGGCCGCAGTGGCCTTGAGCTCCTTGCGAAGCGCTGCGAACCGTTCGTACGCGGGCCCGGCGAGCTCCGGGTCGTCCTTCGCGTTCGGCTTCGGCGCGCTCGCCTTCCGCTTCCCCTGGTCGTCGATCACGTACGGCTTCAGCGCCTCGTCGAACTTGATCGTGAAAGAGCGCGGCCCGTAGTCGAGCACCAGCGACTCCTCGGCCAGCCCGAAGTCCGGCACGAGCCGGTCCCCCAATTGATCGAGCGTGAGCTCGAGCCGCTCGGCGATCACCTCGATCTGCTCGGTCGCGGTCTTCTTGAGCGCCTTGAACTTCGCCTTCTGCGCAATGCCGTGCACGGCGCGCAGCGCCGCCTCCGACCCCACCCCGCCCAGCACCTCGAGGCCGCGCACGGCCTTGCGGTTCTGGCTCTGGCCCGGCCATTCGCGGATGCGCTCGGTCAGGTGGCGCACCGCGTAGTCGTCGGCGAACCGCTGCAGCTGGTCCATCGCCCACGCGTCCTTCGACGGCGAACCCGACGAGAGCCACAGCTCGAACAGGCCCCACGAGAACGCCGCGAGCGACTCCGGCTCGCACTCGGCGGCCAGCGCGTCGACGCCCGGGTACGGGCGCTCGGTCTGGTCCATCGCCAGCGCGGTCATCAGGGTGCGGACGGCCGCATCCGGCAGGGCCGCAGAGCGGTCCGCGAGCAGTACCTGCGGGAGGGCGCCCGGGTCGGCCCACGCGCCGGGCTTGGGGATGCGCGGCAGCTGGGGGTCGAACGGGTCGGCGTCCAGCAGGGCGGCGACGGCCTCGGCGGCCTCTTCGCCGTAGGCCGCGGCGCGTTCGTCCACAACGGACCGGTCGAGGTGCCGCAGTGCGTCCATGGCGGCCTTGCGGAGCTTCGCGTCCTTGCCCACGGCGTCCGGGATCAGGAACGCGGCGGCGTCGTCCGGGTACTGGTCGAGCCACGCCCTGGCGGCGGCGCGCTCGTTGCGGGAACGGGAGAGCCAGCCCGCGGCGAGCCGTGCGGCGTCGAGGTTCACGAAGGGCTGCAGGGCCTCCCGGAACGAGGTCTTGCGCTTGAGCAGCGCCATCACGTGCGCTTTGACCTCGTCCCCGTAGCGGGCGAGGATCGGTTTGAGCGTCGCCGTGGTGAGGGATTCCGAGGTGCCGTCCCATTTCGCGAGCAGGGGCCGGGTGCGGTCGTCGGGGGCGTAGGCGATGAGGTGGTTGAACGCCCAGTCCTTCGGGTCCTGGGCGTCCCTGGTGTGGCTCCAGCGGGCGGGGTCCGCCCAGTAGCCGGCCGCGTAGCCGGAGAGTTCGCGCCACTTGTCCTGCTGCCCTGGGGCCCAGCGGAGTTCGTCGAGGTCCGGGGGTGTGAGCGCGAGGGCGGCCCGCTTGGAGGCGGGCTTCGTGTAGGGGGTCCAAGGGGGCGTGGTGAAGACCTCGGGAACGGTCTCGGCGACGGGGTGGCGCCGGGTCACCAGCTCGGCGAGGCGGTCGCGGTCGGCGTCGTTCAGGGCCTCGGCGACGTCGAGCAGGCCGTTCGCGCGGGCGAAGCCGGCGAGGCGGATCTTCGTGGCGGCGTGGGCGTTCGCGGCGATCGTGAGGACCGCGCGCAGGGTCCGGACGGGGAAGCGGCGGGCGGCCTGGACGGCGGCGGCCATGGCGTGCGGGTTGGTGAGGTCGCCGAGGAGGTAGGCGAGGGCCGCGTCGGTGGGCAGGCGGCCGATGGCGTCGAAGAGGAGGTCGCGCACTTCGGTGCTCGGCCGGTCCTCGCCTTCGATGGTGTTCACGAGGATCGGGAGCGCGTCGGTGCCGAGGGCGTCGACGACCAGGGCGATCCGCTCGGGCACGTCGCCGTAGACGCCGATCGCGGTGGCGCCCGCGCGCTCGGCGTGCTCGGGCGTCGAGACGATGGTCCAGACCAGCTCCTGGCCGCCGTACCGCCGCCGCTTTGATCCCTTGTGGAGGTCGAGGGCTTCGCGGACCCAGTCCTCCTGGTCGGGCATGAGCATCGCCGCGCCGAACTTCTTCGCGTCGGTGGTGCGGTGCGCCGCGATCGCGTCGCGGACGGCCAGGTACTCGTCTTCGGGGAGAGCGGCGAGGAGGGAGCGCAGCCGGGCGATCCGGTGGAGGTGCGCGTTGAGGAGCGCGACCCGGTGGGCGTCGGGCTCCACGACGCTCACGCGCCCGTATGCGCCGCCGCTGCGGTTCCAGTAGTAGACCTCGTATCCGAGCATCTCGACCGCGGCGCGGCACGCGAAGGCGAAGCCGTGCGTGACGATCCAGGCGTCCCTGCCGAGGTCCTCGAAGTCCTGATGGGAGCCGGGGGCCACCTGGGCGAACATCAAAAGGGCGAGGGCTGCGCCCTGCGGGTCCGCCTCGCCGGCGATCCCGGCCCGGATCGTCGGCGCGTAGGCGGGGACGTCGAGCCCGTCGATGAGCTTGTCGAGGCGCTCGGCGCGCTCGGCGAAGAGCGCCTTCATCCGCTGCGGCGCATCGGGTTCGATGGTGACGGCGCGGGGGGTGCCGCGCCCGCGCCGGTCGAGGATGAACTCGTGCCACTCGTCGGGGAAGTCCACTCGGTCTTCGTCGACGGGCACCGGGATTGAGGGATCAGTTTCAGTCACGCCCATGAGCATAGGAAACCGGTACGACACCGGCTCCGCGCTCAGGCGAGGGCGGCGTCGAGCAGCACCTCGGCGGCGGCGCGGGCCTGTGCGGCGGCATCGGGGGTGCCCGCGATCGCGGCGGTCGTCTGCGCGCCTTCGGCGAGGATCGCGATCTGCGCGGCAAGGATTTCGGGGCCGCCGGCTTCGCGCACGAGGTCGGCGATGTACCGCTGGAAGGCGTCCTTCTGTTCGCGCACGGTGCGGGCGACGGCGGGGCTGCCGCCGTGCAGTTCGCCGTAGGCGTTGATGAAGGCGCAGCCGTTGAAGCCGGGTTCGCGGAACCAGCCGTCGAGGAAGTCGAAGACGGCGAGGATCTTGCCGCGCGCGGTGTCGGCGCCCGCGGTTCCGGCGGCGATCCCGGCGTTCCACTGGGCGCGGCGGTGTTCGAGCACGGCCGCGACGAGCGCGTCCTTGGAGGGGAAGAGGGCGTAGATGCGCTTGAGTGAGACGCCGGCGGCCGCGCGGACCGCGTCCATGCCCACCGCCTGCACGCCTTGGGCGTAGAACAGCCGGTCGGCGGCTTCCACCACCTGGTTCCTGGCGACTGTGGCGTCGATCATAGAAACTCCCCTTGCCTTGAGAACGACCGTTCTCTATCATAGTCTACATCAGCGGAGAACGACCGTTCTCCTTTACGAAAGGACTGCTGCCATGGGCACCATCACCGTAGGCACCGAGAACAGCACCCCCGTCGAGCTCTACTACGAGGACCAAGGCTCCGGCCGGCCCGTCGTGCTCATCCACGGCTACCCGCTCAACGGCCACAGCTGGGAGCGCCAGACCCGCGAGCTCCTCGCCGCCGGGTACCGCGTCATCACCTACGACCGCAGGGGCTTCGGCCAGTCGAGCAAGGTCGGCGCCGGATACGACTACGACACCTTCGCCGCGGACCTGAACCAGGTCCTCGAGACCCTCGACCTGCGCGACGTCATCCTCGTCGGCTTCTCCATGGGCACCGGCGAACTCGCCCGCTACGTCAAGAACCACGGGCACGAGCGGGTCGCCAAGCTCGCCTTCCTCGCTTCGCTCGAGCCGTTCCTGGTCCAGCGCGACGACAACCCCGAGGGCGTCCCGCAGTCCGTCTTCGACGGAATCGCCGAGGCCGCCAAGGGCGACCGGTACGCCTGGTTCACCCAGTTCTACCAGGACTTCTACAACCTGGACGAGAACCTGGGCAGCCGTATCAGCCAGGAGGTCGTCACCGCGAACTGGAACACCGCCACCACCTCGGCGCCCGTCGCCGCGTACGCCGTGGTGCCCGCCTGGATCGAGGACTTCCGCGACGACGTGACCGCCGTCCGCGCCGCGGGCAAGCCCTCCCTGATCCTCCACGGGGACAAGGACAACATCCTGCCGATCGACGCCACGGGCCGCCGCTTCCACGCCGCGTTCCCCGAGGCCGAGTACGTGGAGGTCGCGGGCGCGCCGCACGGTCTGCTGTGGACGCACGCCGAGGAAGTGAACGAGGCGCTCCTCAAGTTCGTCCGCTCCTAAGCGGCGCAAGCACTTTCGGCCCTCTCCGATTCCGGAGGGGGCCGCTGCGCCGTTCAGCAGGAGTCGCCGCCGACATAGACGTACTGCAGCGTGACCGTCGCATCGGCCGCGGCCTGCGAACCGCCGCTCGGCGTCTGGGCGGTGACCTCGCAGTCGTCATGCTCAGGGGTCCCGGTGTCGCGGCGGCCGCCTTGGGCCGCAACATTGGTGAACCCGGCCTCGGCGAGCATCCGCTTCGCGTCGGTGAGGCTCGCACCGACCACATCGGGCACGGCGACCGTCTCCGCCTGTGCGGAGGAGGGCGGCGCGAACGGGGTCGGACTCGCGCTCGACGCAGCGGCCGAAGGCGACGCGGTCGTCCCGCCCGCCGAAGGAGCAACCTCCCCTGTGGACTCGTCCTGCTCGGTCGCGACCGGCTCGGCGGAGCCCTCCGCATCCGAAGGGGCGGGCTCGGTCTCGGCGACCGTGGTCTCCCCGGCCACCCCCAGCGTGGGCGCGAGGCCGGGGTCGCCGTCGATCTCGTCGACGTCGGGACCGCCGCCGCGGTTGAGGAGCGCGACGCCGGCGAACGAGGCGACGGCGATGACAATGACCATCACGGTCACCAGCACGTCAGGGCTCGTGCGCAGCCGGGCGAACCCCGCGGGCGCATCGGCCGGTTCGCCGCCCTCGCTGCGGATCCGGGCGAGCCCCGCGAGCGCCGCGCCCTCCGCGATCACCAGGTCAGGCAGGTCGGGGCGCACCGGCTCGACGCCGAGGTGATGGCCGAGGACCGCGGCGACCAGCGGCATCCGGCTCACCCCGCCGACCAGCAGCACGCCCGCGAGCTGGTCCGCCTCGACGCCCGAGTCCCGCATCGCCTCCTCGACCAGGTCGACCGTGCGCAGGAGCGCGGGGGTCAGGCAAAGCTCGGCGTCCTCGCGGGTCAAGCGCAGGTCGCGGGCGAGGCCCGGCAGCGAGACCGCGACAGAAGGATGGTCGGTCAGGTGCTCGCGGGCGCGCCTGACCTCGTCGAGCACCTCGGCGCGCAGCGCAGTCTCGGCCGGGTCCCCCGCGCGCGCCCAGAACTCGGGGTCGGCTTGGCGGTGGCGGCTCGCCAGGTGCTCGAGCAGCAGCCGGTCGAACTCGCGCCCGCCGATGTCGTCGGCGCTCTTCGCGGCCTCGACGGTGTAGTGGTCGCTCTCGCGACTCACCACGCCGACGTGGCACGAGCCCGCGCCGATGTTGCAGACCACGATCGGCGCCTGCGAAGCCGCTTCGTCCCCTCGGACCTCCGCGTACTGGCGGGCGGCGGCCTCGGGCTCGGACACGAGGAAGGACGGGTCGAACCCGGCGTTCGCGGCCGCCTCGGCGTGCGCCCGGCGGCGGGTCGACGTCCAGGTCGCGGGGACGGCCAGCACGACGACCGAGGGGTCGTCCCCCGAGAACTCGGCCAATGCCGGATCGTCCGCCCGCACGGTCCCGAAGCGGGTCGTGGCCGGCGACTCCTCCGATCGGGCCTCCCCGCCCTCGGCCCGGTGATCGAGGCGGCGGGTCGACACGGTCGTGGACGAGGACCCGAGGTCGACCCCCACGGCGACTGCTCGGGGTGAGGGTTGCATGCGGATGAGTCTATTGGGTGGAATCGAACCCGTTCAATGGGTGCGGTCGGTCACAGTTTCGCATCCTCTTGCGGCCCTGCGGTTCCCTCAATCCCCGATCTCGGCCTCCATGCGCCGCAGCGCCTCCTCCACCTCGGCGGTCCTCGCGGGCGTCCACTCGACCTCGGGGTCCGGCTCCAAGAACGCGGGATCGCCTACGCCGTCGGGGTCCTCCTCCTCGCCCTCACCGCCTGGCTCGCCACCCGGACCGTCCGCCGCCACCGCACCGCCGCCTGAGCACCTGCGGCCCCGCCGCAGGGCGGGGCCGCAGGGTGGCCCTGGTGGACCCAGGAAAAGCGGACTCTGGTGCGCCCCCGCGTTCCGGGCCAGGCTTACCGGCATGAAAGCACTGATCGTCGCCGCGCACCCCGACGCCAACTCCCTGACCGCCGCGTTGAAGGACCTCGCCGTCCGCACCCTGGAGGCGGGCGGCCACGAGGTCGTCGTCTCCGACCTGTACGCCATGAAGTGGCAGTCGGCGGCCGACTTCACGGACTTCGACGGCATCACCGGGACCGACTTCATGCACGCGTCCGGCACCGCCTACGAGACCGGTCGGCTCGCCCCGGAGATCCGGGCCGAGCAGCAGAAACTGCTCGACGCCGACCTCGTCGTCCTGCTCTTCCCGCTCTGGTGGTTCACCGTTCCCGCCATCCTCAAAGGATGGATCGACCGGGTCTTCACCTACAACTTCGCGTACGGCGCCGCGATCCCCCGCTACGGCGACGGCCCCCTCGCCGGCAAGCGCGCCATGCTCGCCACCCTCACCGGCGGCCGCGCCGGCCACTACACCCCGCGCGGCGTCAACGGCCCCATCGAGGACCTCCTCTTCCCCCTCAACCACGGCCTCCTCCACTTCACCGGCTTCGACGTCCTCCCGCCCTTCGTCGCCCACAGCGCCGTCCACCTCGCCCCCGAGGCCTACGCCGACATCGCCGCACAGTTCCGGCAGCGCCTCACCACGGCCTTCACCACCGACCCGCTCCCCTACCGATCCGAGAGCGGCGGCGACTACACCGCCCTCACCCAGCCAGGCGGCTCCGAACTCGCCCCCGGCCTCGAAACGCCTGGCACCAGCGGGTTCGGCCTGCACCTCGCCGGGTGAGACCGGCAGCGGCTCAGCGGAGCACGGCCGCCAGCACATCGGCCCCCAGCGCCGTCAGATCGGGCAGGTTGAGGCTGTAGCGGACGTACCGGCCGTGCCGCCGGGAGCTCAGCAGCCCCGCCCGGCGCAGGACGGCGAGATGGCGGGAGACCTCCGGGGACGAGAGCTCCCAGGCGTGGGCGAGTTCCCCGGTGGTGTGCGGGCCGCGCGCCAAGGTGCGCAGGAGCCGCAGCCGCACCGGGTGCGCGAGCGCTTCCAGGCGGAGGGTGACGGTTTCCAGAGGGACCGGCGCCGACGGGTGCTCCTCGGCGACGGGGTACTGGACGACCGGCTGCCACCCGGTCACGGTGATCACCACCAGGTGCGGGCGGCCGAAGACGCTGGGGAGGAAGGTGACTCCAGTGCCCTGGGCGGAGACCGCCTTGTCCTGCAGCTTGTCCACGATGATGTGGCCGCCGTCCGCCGACAGCGCGACGGCGCTGGAGATCGAGGCGAGTGCCGCCCCGATGCCTTGGCGCTGCAGCAGGTTGTGCTTCAGGCGCAGGTCGGTGGCGAGGGGCACGGCCGCGTTGGCCCAGGCGTCGTCGAAGAACGCCTCCGCGCACAGCTCGAGGGTGCGCCGCACCCGCGCCCGCACGGCGGCGGGGTCGGCGAGGAGCCGTTCGGCGAAGGCCTCCTGAAGGGCGCCGCGGGCCTGGGCGAGGTCCAAGGCCCGGTCGCGGGCCGCCTCGTCCACGAGGGGCGACGGCGCGCCGAACCGCACCCGGTTGTTGCCGCATGTGGTGATGAGCGCGGCGGTCACGTACGACTCGTCGTCGATCCGGTCCACGTCGTCCAGCTCTTCGGCGAGGGTCAGCCGCGGCCGGGCGGGGACCAGGAATCCGGCCCGTGAAGAGCGCCAGAGGAACTCGGCCTCCCGCAGCCGCTCGGCCAACTCCGGCGGGAGCCCCGCCCAGACGTCCGCGGCCCAGCCGGCGAACTGCGGGTGGTGCGCGGGCTCGGCGAGCACGTGCAGCATCGCGGTCAGTTCGGCCAACGGCGAGGCGGCGAACCGCAGCTGCCCGGGCGCCAGCCCGCCGATGTCGATCTTCAACGTCACGCCCCCATCATCACGGACCGTCCGCGCCGCGGCCGCGGGGGGGGGGGGGGGGCCGGCCCCCCCCCCCCCCCGCCCCCCCCCCCACCCCCCCCGCCCGCCCGGCGCCGCGGCCGCGTCGGTCCCCCACCCCCCCCCCCCCCCACGACCGAACCCGCGGCCGAACGCACCGTTGTCGCCATGGCGACCACCAAACTGCAGCCGCTCGTCCGCGCTTCCGGCGGCCCCCGCTACGCCCTCGCGCTCGCCGTGGACGCGATCGGCACCGGCTTGCTGCGACCTTTCCTGCTGCTTTACGGGATGCTGGTCCTGGAGCTGTCCGCGCCGGTCACCGGCGTCGCGATGACCGCGGGCATCGTCGCTGGCCTGGCGTGCATGCCCTTGGTGGGGCGCTGGCTGGACCGCGGCGCGCGGAGCACCGTGGTGGCGGCGTCGATGCTCATCCGGGTGCTGGGCGTGGCGCTGCTGCTGGCCGCCCCGGCGGGGCACGTCGAGCTGTTCGCGGCGGCGGCGCTCTTCCTCGGCATCGGCAACCAGGCCTGGCCCGCCGCGCACGCGGCCCTGGTGGCCACGGTCGCCCACGGCCGCGAACGCGACACCGCCCTCGCGGCGGGCCGCGCACTGCGCAACGCCGGCATGGGAGCGGGCGGCCTCCTCGCCGCGGCCTGCCTGGCGGGCGGCGCCACCGCGCTCCAAATGCTCGCGGCCGCAACCGGACTCGCCTACCTCACCGCCGCAGCACTCGCCTGGTCGGTCAAGATTCGAACCGACCAGACCGCGGCCCCATCCGAGACCAGCGCCACCGGACCGGTTCCACGTATGCGAACACTCCTGATCGCCAACGTGGTCTACGTCTTCTGCCTCAACATCCCCGAGATCGCGCTCCCGCTGATCCTGGTGACCCATGTGGACGCGTCCCCGATGTGGTCGGCGGCGATCTTCGTGGCCAACACGGTCCTCGTGGTCACCCTTCAGGTGCCGGTCACCATCCTGATGTCCCGCTACTCCCGACGCGCCGCACTGGTACTCGCCGGCGTCGTCCTGGCCGCGTCCTACCTCGGCTTCCTCGCCGCAACCCTCCTGGGCCACAGCTGGGCCGCCCCGGCCATCGCCCTCATCTCCATCGCCTGCACCCTCGGCGAAATCCTCTACGCCGGCAGCGCCACCCCACTCATCACCGCCCTCGCCCCGACCCACCTCCTCGGCCGCGCCCTCTCCCGCTTCCAGATCTCCACCGGCTTCGGCCTCGCCATCTCCCCCGCAGTCATCACCACCCTCGCCGCCCACGGCCCCACCGCCCTATGGGCCTCCCTCACCACAGCAACCCTCCTCGCCACCACCGCAGTCGCCACAGAACAACCCGCCACCCCCCGCACGCGCAAGTCTCAGCTCACCCACGGCACACCCAGCCTCATCGGGCCCGAAAGGTAGGGTCTTCGGCATGCGTTTGTTGGTGGCACGGTGCCAGGTTGATTACACGGGGCGGCTTTCGGCCCATTTGCCCATGGCCACCCGTCTGCTCATATGGAAGGCGGACGGGAGCGTGCTGGTGCACGCCGATGGGGGGTCGTACAAGCCGCTCAACTGGATGACGCCGCCGTGCACGGTCGTCGAGGGCGCCACCGAGTGGACGGTGACCTCGAAGAAGACCGGTGACCAGCTGAAGATCACGATCGAAGAGGTCTTCCACGACTCGAGCCATGAGCTCGGCGTCGACCCGGGGCTGCAGAAGGACGGCGTCGAGGCGCACCTCCAGGAGCTGCTGGCCGCCGACACCGGGCCGCTCGGGAAGGGCTGGTCGCTCATCAGGCGCGAGTACCCGACCGCGATCGGGCCGGTGGACCTCATGTGCCGCGACTCGGACGGGAAGCACGTCGCCGTCGAGATCAAACGGCAAGGTGGCATTGACGGGGTCGAGCAGTTGACCCGGTACCTCGAGCTGCTCAACCGCGACCCGCTCCTCGCCCCGGTCGACGGCGTCTTCGCCGCCCAGACCATCAAGCCCCAGGCGCGGGTCCTGGCCGAGGACCGGGGCATCCGCTGCGTGGTCCTCGACTACGACGACTTGCGTGGCGCCATCGACGAGAGCCAGCCCAGGCTGTTCTAGGCGAACGACGAAGGGCCGCAGCGATACCGCTGCGGCCCTTTCATGTTCTTGGGGGGACTACCCGCCGTAGACGGAGTCCTCGGCGTCGTCCCAGATCTGCTGGCACTCTTCCTGGGTGCCGGCGCCGGAGTCGACGCAGTCCTGGACGGTCTCCTGCTCGATCGTGTCGGCTTCCTCTTCGAAGAAGTTGACGATCCAAACGTTGACCGCGATCGCGACGACGATGGCGAGCAGGCCCGTCACCAGGCCCGTGCCGCCGGTGCCCTTGCCCTTGCCACCGCGGCTGCCGGCCTTGGCCAGCGCGACGATGCCGAAGATGACGGCGAGGATGGCGATCGGGAGGGCGGTGAAGAGGTTCACGCCCGGGATCCACGAGAAGATGATCAGGCCGACGAGGCCGAGCACGAGAGCGGTCACGCCGAAGCCGTTGCCCTGCTTGACGGGGGTGGGCTGCTGCATGGGGGCCGGGGCGGGCGGGTAAGCCACGGGATTTCTCCTAGCGATTTGGAATGATCGGAGGTTCGGGCGGAACAGCGTGGAGTCTAGGGCAGCGACGCAAGTCGCATAACGGTGGCCAACGGGTAAATAGCCGGAATACTGCCCACTTTCACCATTCGGACCAGCGCAATCACTCAGCGTGGTTATTACCGAACGAGATCGATGTTCCACTCTGCGCGACATCGGGATAGCCGCATCGAAATGGGTCTCGTTCGAGAACTGTGGCCGCTCGAACACGCTTAGTGTCTCGCTAGTGGAGTCAATCCGGTTCTCGTCCGGTCGGCGCGGATCCGCCGCGGTCCTTCAGGCCGCTCCAGCGCCCGCGGCCGGCCCCGAATTCGTGGACTCGTCCGCGCGAGAGCGAGGGTCCGCGTGGAAACCGTTGTCATTCCCCGGCGTGCGTCCGAGTTGCCCCGATCTTCACGCCGCCGCAACCGCCGCGTCACCCGGAAGGGCCCGCCGCAGGTGGTGAACGGGCATGTGGGAGCGGCGTGCAAGACTATTGGCATGCTTCACGCGGTGGTCCCCGCGGGCGGTTCCGGAACTCGGCTCTGGCCCCTGTCTCGCGCGCAACGACCCAAGTTCCTGCTCCCACTCACGGGCACGGACTCGTCGTTGCTGCAATCGACCGTCGAGCGGGCACGGCTGCTGTCCGACCCCGACCACGTCTACGTAGTCACGGGGGCGGCCCACGCCGTCGACGTGGCCCGCCAGCTGCCCGAGGTCCCCGGCGACAACATCCTCGTCGAGCCCTCGCCGCGCGACTCGGCCGCCGCGATCAGCCTCGCCGCCGCCGTCATCGCCGAACGCGACCCGACCGCGATCATGGGCGCGTTCGCCGCCGACCACCTCGTGCTCGACGGCGAGGCCTTCGCCAAAACCGTCGCCAAGGCCATGGAGCTCGCCTCCACGGGCCTCCTCATGACCATCGGCATCACCCCCACCGGCCCCGACACCGGCTTCGGCTACCTGCGCCTCGGCCCGCCCGTCGGCCCCGGCTACCAGCTCGGGGCGTACGTCGAGAAGCCCGACCAGGTCTCGGCGGTCGAGTACGTCTCGGCCGGGAACTACCTGTGGAACGCCGGCATGTTCGTGTGGCGGGTGGACGTCTACCTCGCCGAGCTCAAGCGGCACCGTCCCGCGCTGCACGACGCGGTGCGCACCCTCGCCGCCGCCTGGGACTCCAACCGCCGCGAGGCCCTGTTCGCGCAGCTGTGGCCGACCCTCGAGAAGATCTCGATCGACTACGCCGTCATGGAGCCCGCGGCCGCCGCGGGCAAGGTCGGCGTCGTCCCCGGCGACTTCGAATGGCACGACGTGGGCGACTACAACACCCTCGGCCAGGTGCTCAAGGCCAACGACAAGGTCGGCAACGTCATCGTCGAGCCCCGCGGCTCCGGCCAGACGCTCCTGACCGAGTCGAAGCGGAACGTGGTCGTCCCGGCCGCCGGGCGGCTCATCGCCACCGTCGGCGTGGACGACCTCATCATCGTCGACACGCCGGACGCACTCCTGGTGTGTCCCAGGGACAGGGCGCAGGAGGTCAAAGGCCTGGTCGAGGAACTCAAGCAGGCCAACCGAACCGATCTGGTGTAATGACCCGCATGAAGCTCGGGTCACGCCAACGGTCGGTCCTCGCCGGCCTGCTCCTCGCCCTCGCGATCGTCGTCATCGCGGTCGCCCTGTCGCAGTGGCTGTTCGGGGTCGGCCTCGACCCGCGCGACGACACCCTCCGCCGCGCCGCCGGAATCGGCTACAACGACGCGGCCCGCAGCACGCTCTTCTCGATCCTCCCGGTCGCCCTTCCCGCGCTCGCGGCGTTCGTCGCCCCCGACACGCGACCCGGACGGGTGACAGTCCGCCTTACCCGTCTCGTTTATGTCGCCTACCTCGTTATCGGTGTACTGCTGGCACTGTCGGCAGCCCGGTACGGATTCGACGATGCCAGGCAGCTGATTGAGGAAGGACAGGTCTTCATCGACACCCGCGCCGCCGTGGAGCGCCTACTGCTCGACACGGTGTGGCTGACGCTGGCCGTCATCGGCCTCGTCGCAGTGCGATGGAAGGGAACTCGCGAGCGATCCTCCACTCCTGGACCTGTCAAGACAAGTCCCCCACAAGCGTGAGTCTGAGGGGTCCTTCCATCATTCAGTTCACTGTGCGCTATCGTCTGATATCGAACCGTGACCGAAAAGCGATGAGCACTCATCGTCCATAGCGACGAGTAATGGCGGTGCGGCCCCATCTACAGGCCGCCCGCGGGCACCGGGCTTCACCAAGAAGCACAACCAATGCAGGACAGGCACCAGCGGACGACCGGCTCGTCCGCAGTAGGGCCGTACGCGTTTCAGGGGAGGGGACGCGTCCAGCCCGCCATCCGCATCCCGGTGCAGCGCAAGTGATTGCAAGGGGGGAGCACCGGTTCTGCCGGTGCGCGAACGAGGAGGCGGACGCATATGGACGGCCGTGACTACTTGGCCGACCTGTTGGGTAACGTTCCGGAGTGGCAGGCTCGCGCATTGTGCGCGCAGACCGATCCGGAGGCGTTCTTCCCCGAAAAAGGGGGGTCCACGCGGGATGCGAAACGCATCTGCGCGCGGTGCGAGGTCAAAGAGAACTGTCTGCAGTACGCACTCGACCACGATGAGCGCTTCGGCATCTGGGGCGGGCTCTCCGAACGGGAGCGCCGCAAGATCAAGCGCCAGGCGCGCGAAGCGGCACGGCGGCGCACCGAGCGCCTGCCGGTGGTGGTGTGTTTCCCGAGCCCGATGATCAACCCCGCGCTGGCGTCGGAGGTCGTCTTCGCGGCCGAGCAGCGCCATGCCGAACCCGTCCTGGTCGGCGGCGGCATCGGCGCCCAGGTGGGCCTGCTGGAGGAGCTGGTCGGCGCCCGCATGCCCGCGCCGGTAGGCGAACTCGCGGAGGAACCGGTCGTGCAGGAGCGCATTCCGGTCGCCGCATAAGCACATCCCTACGAGCGAGCGGTGGGGGCGGGACGTCGATGTCCCGCCCCTGCGCCGCCGCTCAGGCCGGCAGCGGCGAAACATGAAACAGGATATTCCCGATTTGTCCCCTTAGGGGACCCCTGATCTAACACTACGTCCCGGGTACGACACGATCTGCTTCGAACAAGAAGCGAGCCCACCTCAGAACTCCAGGTCCTCGGGCGGCAGGTTCAGCAGGGACGCGAGCTGCTCGGCGAGCACCGACCGCACCAGCCCCTCCATCTCGGCCTTGCCCTCGGCCCGCAGCTCGATCGGCCTGCGGTACAGCACGATCCGCGGCGAGGCCGCCACCGTGCCGGGCTGCGCCGGGTACAGCTTCGAGAGCGGCACCCCGCGGTCCTCCACGATGTCCGCGTCGTAGTTCTGGGACTCCGGCGGCACCTCGTCCACGGCGAACTCGATGTGCCGCAGGTCGGTGAACTTCGAACCCAGGGACTCCGCCAGACGGCGCTCGATCTCGACCACCGAATCCATCACCAGCGCGTCGAACTGCTCGACGTGCGTGCGACGCAGCGGCAGGGCGCGGGGCGCCAGCGGCCCCCGCATCCCCCGTCCGTGTCGATCTCTGCGCATGGGGAAACCATAGCGTTCGCGCCCGACGAATTCGGGCCCCGCGATCGCGATCCGGACAATTCCGCATCGGACCACAGTTCAGCGCCGCTGACTTCGCCACCGCGAGTGGTAGTTTCGTGGGGTGAGGTCGGATCGGCGTTGCTCCCGGAACGGCTGCCGCCAGCCTGCGGTGGCCACTTTGACATATATCTACTCGGATTCGACGGCTGTGGTCGGCCCGCTCTCCACGACGCGGGAACCCCACAGCTATGACCTGTGTGATGCGCACGCCCGGCGCCTCACCGTGCCCCATGGTTGGGAACTGGTCCGCCATCAAGGCGATTACACGGTGCCCATGCCCACCGACGACGACCTGGTCGCCCTGGCCAACGCCGTGCGGGAAGCCGCCGTGGGCGACAGGCACGAACTCGAGCCGCCCGAAGCGGCCCCCATGGCAGGGGGCCGGTACAACGAGGCCGATGCGTCTACGCGCCAAGGGCTCCGCCCCGCCGCGCCCCAGATCGGTGCCCGGCGTCACCTCCGGGTGGTGTCCGGCGACGAGGACCTACAGCGCTAGTCTCGTCACGGGGCGGCCTCCTGCGACGGTGCCAATGCACGGCTCGCAAGCAGCCTTGGCGAAGCTCGTTCATGGCTCGCAAGCAGGCTCGGCGAAGCTTGCGAGCCGTAGATGAGCATCGCCGAGAGTGCCGGGCGTCTCCCCACCGGACCCGCAACACCGGAAAGGCGGCAACTGAGTGGCACCCAGACTCAGCGATTTCGTGAAGGCCTACGACGTGCGCGGACTCGTCGGTTCGCAGCTCACACCCGAGGTCATGGAAGCGATCGGAGCGGCCGCCGTGGCCGTCACCGGTGAGAAGACCTGGGCCGTCGGGCACGACATGCGCGACTCCGGCCCCGGCTTCGCCGCGGCCTTCGCGCGCGGCGCGACCCGCGCCGGCGCCGACGTCATCGAGGCCGGGCTCTGCTCGACCGACATGCTCTACTTCATCGCCGGCCAGCGCAACGTCGCCGGCGGGATGCTCACCGCCAGCCACAACCCCGCCGAGTACAACGGCCTGAAGCTGTGCCTCCCGGGCGCGCGCCCGATCGGCCTCGACACCGGTCTGGCCGACATCCGCGACAAGGCCCAGGCGATCCTCGACGGCGAACCGGCCCCCGAAGCGGCAACCCCCGGAACCGCCACGAGCGAGGACTTCCTCGCCGCTTACGCCGAGCACCTGCGCGGGCTCGTGGACCTCTCGAAGATCCGCCCGCTCAAGATCGTCGTGGACGCCGGCAACGGCATGGGCGGGTACACCGTTCCCGCCGTTCTCGGCGACCAGCTCCTGGCCGGGCTCCCGCTCGAGATCGACGAGCTCTACTTCGACCTCGACGGCTCCTTCCCCAACCACGAGGCGAACCCGCTCGAGCCGGCGAACATCGTCGACCTGCAGGCCCGTGTCCGCGAGGCCGGCGCCGACCTCGGCCTGGCCTTCGACGGCGACGCCGACCGCTGCTTCGTCGTGGACGCCGACGGCGAGCCCGTCACGCCATCGGCGATCACCGCGCTCATCGCCACCCGCGAGCTCGTGAAGCACCCCGGCTCCGCCGTGTGCCACAACCTGATCACCTCCAAGGCCGTCCCCGAGATCATCAGTGAGCACGGCGGCCGCCCGCTGCGCACCCGCGTCGGCCACTCCTACATCAAGGCCGTCATGGCCGAGGAGAACGCCGTCTTCGGCGGCGAGCACTCCGCGCACTACTACTTCCGCGACTTCTGGTTCGCCGACACCGGCATGCTCGCCGCGATGCACGTCCTCGCCGCCGTCGGCGAAGGCGACCGCAGCGCCGCGGACCTCGGCAACGAGTTCGTGCGCTACGCGCCCTCGGGCGAGATCAACTCGAAGGTCGCCGACCCGCACGCGAAGATCGAAGAGGTCGCCGCGCAGTACGCTGCACGCGAAGGGGTCTCGACCGACCGCCTGGACGGCCTCACCGTCACGCTCGACGACGGCTCGTGGGCCAACCTGCGCCCGTCCAACACCGAACCGCTGCTGCGCCTCAACGCCGAGGGCCCCGACCAGGCGTCAATGGAGCGGCTGCGGGACGACATCCTCCGCACCGTAAGGAACTAGCCCATGCCCGCCACCGCGCCCAAGCCAGTGCTCCTCGAACTGCTGCGCTGCCCTGAGCCCCACCACGCCCCGCTCTCGTACGACCGCGAGGCGAACGCGCTCACCTGCTCCGAGTGCGCCAAGGTCTTCCGGGTCGAGGACGGCATCCCCGTGATGCTCCTCGACGGCCCGGAGTAGCCCGCCCCGCTCGGCTCCCGGACCGAGGAATGCAGGCGGCGGCGAGGACCGCAGGCGGCGCCTGCGGGCCGCCTCCGCGAGGCTCGCGGCCCGGCGAGCGCCTGCTCGGCGAAGCCCGTGAACGTGAATCTGTACCGCCCGGCAATGAAGTGAACCGTCGAGGCCGCACCGGCCAAGGAGGAGTACACCATGGGTCTTGAGGACGACGGCCTCGCCGGGATCACCGGCGACCGGCTCCCCGACGAGCGTCGCATCGAAGGCGACCTCAGCGAGTCCATCCGGCCCGGCGGCGCCCTCTGGGCGCTCGCCTCGGCCGGACCGCAGCTGCGCGAATCGGCCGCGCTCGCCGCCGACGCCGGCCTCACCGCGCTCGCCGAGGAGGGCCGCCCCCGGGCGGTCGTCGTCGCGGGCGTCGGCACCGCCGCGCGCACCGGCGACATCCTCGCCACCGTCGCGGGCCCCCGCTGCCCCGTGCCGATCCTCGGTCACCGGTCCGCCGGCGTCCCCGGCTGGGTCGGCGCGGCCGACGTGGTCATCGCCGTCTCCGCTTCGGGACGCAGCCCGGAGGCGCTCGCCGCCGCCGAGGCCGCCGCCCGCCGCGGCGCGCGCCTGGTCGCCATCGGCGCCCCCGACTCGGAGCTGCAAGCCCTCGCCGAGCGCGCCCGCGCCTCGTTCGTGGCCGTCCCGCGCCGCGCCCCGGCGCGCCTGAGCCTGTGGGCGCTCACCGTCCCGGTGCTCATGGCCGCCAGGGAACTCGGGCTCGTGAACCTCGTGGAGGCCGACATCGCCGAGACCGCGCGGCGGCTCGACGAGGACGCCGAGCGCTGCCGCCCCGACGCCGACGCGTACGTCAACCCGGCGAAGGAGCTCGCGATGAACCTCGCCGGTTCGATCCCGGTCGTGTGGGGTTCGAGCCCGCTCGCGGGCGTCGCGGCCCGCCGCTTCGGCGACATGCTCGCCGCGAACTCCCGCTACCCGGTGGTCTCCGGTGAGCTCGGCGAGGTCGGCCGCGGCCGCGTGGGCCTCCTCGACGGCGTGTTCGGCTCGCTCGCCGAAGGCCAGACGGACATCTTCGCCGATCCCGAGGACGACGAGCTCACCCGCCTGCGGATCGTGCTCATGCGCGACGACGGCCTCGACGGCGACGACACCGGCCCCATGCCGGACGTGCGCCGAGCCGAAGCCGTCGCCGACCTGGCCTCGCGCCGCGGCGTCCGCTGCGACGTGCTCCCCGCCGAGGGCGGCTGCTCGCTCGAGCGGCTCGCCTCCCTCATCGCCGTCCCCGACTTCGCGTCGGTGTACCTGGCGCTCGCCCACGGCCTCGACCCCATGCGGGTGCCGGCCGTCTCCGAGATGAAGGACGCCACCCTCGGGTCGGATTAGCGGGTCAGCAAGGGCCGCAACGCTTGCAGGGCCGCGGACGGCGATGCCGTCCGCGGCCTTCCGCGTACGGCGCTCGGACGGGCCGGGGTGGCGGGCCGCGCGGGCCGAACCGTTAGAGTTGAGGCCTTCAACCCGAACAGTGAGGAGCGGCGGTGCAGGGGCTCTACGGTGTCATCCGCAACTACGCGTGGGGATCGCAAGTCGACATCGCCCAGCTGCAAGGCCGGGAGGTGCCCGCCGACCTCCCCGAAGCCGAGGAATGGCTCGGCGCCCACCACAGCGCCCCCTCGACCCTCCACGACGGCCGCCCGCTGGACGACGCCATCGCGTCCGCGCCCGCCGAGATGCTCGGCCGGCGCGCGCTCGACCGCTTCGGCCCCAAGCTGCCGTTCCTGCTGAAGCTGCTCGCGGCCGGCAAGCCCCTGTCGCTCCAGGCGCACCCGAACCTCCGCCAGGCCAACTCGGGCCACCAGCGCGAGATGCGCATCGGCATCGACGCGGCCTACCGCAACTACGTGGACGACAACCACAAGCCCGAACTCCTGGTGGCGCTCACCGAGTTCCGCGCGATGTGCGGCTTCCGCGACCCGCTCGCGGCCGCCGCCGACATCGAGGCGCTCGGCGTCCCCGAGCTCGCGGCGCTGTGCGCGACCCTGCGCGACCCGAAGGCCGGCCTGCGCCGCGCCGTCCCGGACCTGCTCGGGCTCGGCCGCGAGGAGTGCCGGGGCATCATCGACGCCGCCGCGAAGGCCGCCGCCGAGCTGGAGACCGCCGACGCGGCGGACCTGGTGAACCTGGCCCGCTCCTACCCCGACGACCCGGGCGTCCTGGTGAGCCTCCTGCTCAACCACATCACGCTCCAGCCCGGCGAGGGCGTGTACATGCCCGCGGGGAACCTGCACGCGTACCTCAAGGGGTTCGGCGTGGAGATCATGGCCGCGAGCGACAACGTGCTGCGCGGCGGCCTCACGAACAAGCGCGTGGACGTGCCGGAGCTGCTGCGGGTCCTCGACTTCAACGCGATCGACGAACCGCGCGCGCTCGTCGAGGACGCCGGGCCGGTGCGCTCGTGGCCGGTCCCGATCGCGGACTTCGCGCTGCGGCGCGTCGAGCTCACGGGCGAGCCGGTCCGCATCGACGTCGACGGCCCCCGGATCTGCCTGAGCACGGGCGGGAGCGTCACCGTCGCGGACGACCAGGGCGAGGTCGCCCTCTCCCCCGGCCGCGCGGCCTTCTCGCCGGGCACGGCCGGTCCGGTCGTGGCCAGCGGCGAAGGCGAGCTGTTCATCGCGAGCGCCTAGGCGCCCAAGACGAAAGATCGGCCCCGGCACTCTTGGCGTAGCTTGCGAGCCATAAATGAGCACTCTTGGCGAAGCTTGCGAGCCATAAATGAGCACTCTTGGCGAAGCTTGCGAGCCATGAATGAGCAGAGAGTGCCGGGGCCGTTTCCCTTGTGCAACGCGGGAATCTCGCGTACTAGAGCTTCTTCTGGACGTCCAGGTCGCGGCACAGGGCCCGGTAGCCCATGGCCTCGTTGATCGCGATCATGTGGTCGTTGACCTCGGCGTTCCACGTGTGGATGTAGCGGATCTGCGGGCGGTACCTGCGCAGCAGGCGCTGGTTGGCGATCTTGAGGATCACGCCGAGGCGGTGGCCGCGGTGCTTCTCCTCGACGATCGTGTCCTCCTGCCAGGCGTGCAGCTCCTCGCCGGGGACGGTGCCGAGGCCTGACATGCCGGCGACCTCGCCGGACTCGACGTGGACCACCGCGGTGATGAACCGGGCCTGGCCGCGCTCGGCGGTCGTCCACTCGAGGTTGCGGATGCGCGCGGCGTCGTACACCGCGGGCCGGATGTCGAGCTCTTCGCCCATGGGCGGGTCGGTGTACATGCGCTCATTGAGCGCGGCGTAGCCGTCGATGACCTCGTCGGGGCAGCGGTCGGTCCACTGCACCAGCTCGTATCCGGCGGCCTTCCGCCACGCGTCGGCGTAGAGCTTCCCGAGTTCGTCGTCGCCGACGACGGTGAGGTCGTTGCGGCGGTGGATCTCCTGGTCGACGGTCTTGTAGCCGCGGGCCTTCGCGAAATGCTGGCCGGCATGGTCGAACTGCGGCCCGCCGTCGAGGGAGTCGACGGCGAAGGCGAGGATCGTGTCACGGCCGAGTTCGGCGGCCCGCTGCTCGGTGAACTCGATGAGGGCGGTGCCGATGCCCTCGCGGCGGCGGTCAGGCCGGACGTCGAGCTCCAGCTCCAGGAGGTGCTGGTTGTCCTGGTTCGGCATCGAGTACTGGATCGAGCCGAGGACTTCGCCGTCCTGGACGGCTACATAGCGCTCGACGTCGAGCGAGTCGGGCCACAGCAGGAGCCGCAGGCGCTGGAAGGCGGGGCTCGGCAGGGGCTCGCCGGGCTGGTCGTGCTCGACGGCGGCGCGCTGGGCGCGGATCCAGCCGTTGACCAGGTCGCGGTTCAACGGGTCGATCGGGACGATGCGAAGGTCAGGGTTGCTCACGCACTGACTTTCCCGCAGATCGGGAAGGCTCGCAATCGAATTTCATGACACCGCTTGCCATTCGAGACAAAAATGTGCCGGGCGGCCACCCCAGACCGCCCGGCACTCCCCCCGGTTTGGTATTCCCCGGCGCCTCGGTGAAGGTTCTGGACCCTGTGGGCCCTCCCGCATCTCCGTGACGCTGTGTATCTGCAATATTACCCACAGCCTCGGCAGTGTCAAGCAGAAACACGCGTTGCTGGAAAATTTTTTTCCGCGGCGCCTGACGCAGTGCTCCAGACGACAGCTCCTTCGGCCGGTGAGCCCGCGAACTGCAGTGCTCCACGCAGCCCCTGCAGTGGCGTTCTTCAGGTCTTCCGGGCGCGGCGCGTAGCATTTCTGCCATGACGAACACGCTGCGTGCCGACGACTACAAGGTTGCCGACCTCAAGCTGGCCGACTTCGGCCGGCACGAGATCCGCCTGGCCGAACACGAGATGCCCGGCCTGATGGCCCTGCGCGAGCGTTACGGCGCGTCCCGCCCGCTGGAGGGTGCCCGCATCACCGGGTCCCTACACATGACGATCCAGACCGCCGTGCTCATCGAGACGCTCACGGCGCTCGGCGCCGAGGTCCGCTGGGCCTCGTGCAACATCTTCTCCACTCAGGACCACGCCGCCGCCGCGATCGCGGTCGGCCCGGAGGGCACCGTCGAAGCGCCGCAGGGCGTTCCGGTGTTCGCGTGGAAGGGCGAGACGCTCGAGGAGTACTGGTGGTGCACCGAGCGCGCCCTCGACTGGGGCACTGAGGAGCCGAACCTGATCCTCGACGACGGCGGCGACGCCACGATGCTCGTGGTCAACGGCGCCCGGTACGAGACCGACGGGGTCGTGCCCGACCTGTCGACCGCCGAGAGCGAAGAGGAGGGCGTCGTGCTGGCGCTGCTCGCCCGCTCCATCAAGGAGGACCCGCAGCGCTACTCGCGGAAGTCCGCCGCGGTCAAGGGCGTCACCGAGGAGACCACGACCGGCGTGCACCGCCTCTACGAGCTGGAGCGAGACGGCCGCCTCCCGTTCCCAGCGATCAACGTGAACGACTCGGTGACCAAGTCGAAGTTCGACAACAAGTACGGCGTGCGCCACTCGCTGATCGACGGCATCAACCGCGCGACCGACGTGCTCATCGGCGGCAAGGTCGCCCTGGTCTGCGGCTACGGCGACGTGGGCAAGGGCTCGGCGGAGTCGCTGCGCGGGCAGGGCGCGCGCGTCCTCGTCACCGAGGTCGACCCGATCTGCGCGCTGCAGGCGGCGATGGACGGGTACGAGGTGCTGACCATCGAGGACGCGGTCGAGTACGCCGACCTCTTCATCACCACCACCGGCAACCGCGACATCATCACGATCGACCACATGCGCCGCATGAAGCACCAGGCGATCGTCGGCAACATCGGCCACTTCGACAACGAGATCGACATGGCCGGCCTCGCCGCCGAACCGGGCGTGAAGAAGCTCGAGGTCAAGCCGCAGGTCCACGAGTGGCAGTTCGCGGACGGGCACTCGATCATCGTGCTCAGCGAGGGCCGGCTCCTCAACCTGGGCAACGCGACCGGCCACCCCAGCTTCGTGATGAGCAACAGCTTCACGAACCAGGTGCTCGCCCAGATCGAGCTGCACACCCGCCTCGCCGAGTACCCGGTCGGCGTCTACACGCTGCCCAAGCACCTCGACGAGGAAGTGGCCCGCCTGCACCTCGACGCGCTCGGCGTCAAGCTCACGACCCTGTCGAAGAAGCAGGCCGACTACATCGGCGTGCCGGTCGAAGGGCCTTACAAGCCGGACCACTACCGCTACTAGCAAAACCCTATAGGATATATCCTATACGATTTTAGGTGAGCGGCCCGGGCTGAGTGCGCGGGCCGCTTCGCTCTGCCTAGAGCACGGCCTTGTTGATGACCGTGCGGGTGATCTTGGCGATCTCCTTGACGATGGCGACGCCCTTGGTGTGGTCGGGGGCCTTGCTGGTCAGGATCGCCATGCGAATCGCGGTCTGGTTCGGCACGTTGATGACCCCGCAGGAGTTCACGACCCACAGGCCGCCCAGCGAGGAGCGCGAGTCCCAGCCGTTCTTGATCCAGACCTTCTCACCCGTCTTCGCCGCGGCGCTGATGCCCCACGCCTGCGAGGAGGCGACGCCGCCCATGAGCCAGCGCGCGTGGTCGACCTCGGCCTGCGTCAACCGTCCCTTGTAGAGCAGGTGGTTGATGATCTTCAGCTGGTCGGTGGCGTTGGTCGTGGTCAGTCCCCAGCGGCAGTCCGAGGCGGACTTCGTGTACTGCAGGCCGTAGCGGGTGTGGGCCGCGGAGAGGGCGCTGCAGCCGCCGAGGTGGTTGTACACCTTGGTGGTCGAGTCGTTGTTGGACCAGATGATCATCTGCCGCGCGTGCTCCTTGATGGAGGTGGGGATCGCGGCGATGCCGTTGTACTTCTCCAAGAGCATCAGGAGGATCTCCATCTTCACGATGGAGGCGGTGTCGTGGATCTTGGCCTTGTTGGCGGTCACGAGCCGGGAGCCGCGCGAGACCGCCACGGAGGCTTCGGTTTTGGTGCCGGTGGTGGCCAGGTACGTCTTGATGCGGGTGGCGAGTTCGGCCGAGAGCTCGGTGTCGGTGGGTCCGGCGGCGGAGGCGGTGGCCGCGCCGAAGAGGGCGGACCCGCCGGCGATGGCGACGGCGGCGGGGATGCCGGCGCGGAGGAACGTGCGCCGGGAGGGGATGAAGGGGTGTCGTTCGGGGGCTCGCGTCATTGCGCAAGATTACGAAACGGTCTCGCGACCAGTGTCGGCCGGTGCCACTTTTTCGTGTCTGGGGCGGGGAGCCGGCCGGAATCGGCCGGTTCTTTTCGTGTCCGGCGCGAGGAGCCGGCCGGTGTCGGCCGGTGCCGCCTTTCCGAACGTACGGTGGCGAGCCGACCGGAGTCAGTCGGCCACCGCCCTCTGCTGCTTCTGGGGAATCAGGAACGCACCACGGGCGCCCGGCCTCGGCCGGGCGCCCGTTGGTTCCGCTTGGGCGGCAGTGCTTCCGATGGTGCCGGGTCAGACGCTCTCAATGACGTCGCGGGCGATCTTGGCGATCTCCTCGACGACCGGGATGCCTTCGACGTCGTCGACGGCGCCACTGGTGAGGACTGCGATCTTCACTGGTTCGTCGCCGTCGCCACCGAGGACGCCGATGGAGTTGACGACCCAGAGGCCGTCGAGCTGCGATTCGACGTCCCAGCCGTTCTTGAGCCAGACGGTCTCGCCTTCCTTGGCGGCGGCCGAGATCCCCCAGGCCTGCTCCTCGATCACGGCGCCCATGAGTTCGCGGCCGAGGTCGACCTGCTCCTCGTTGAGGACGCCGGAGTCGGCGAAGAGGTTGAGGTCGGTGATCCTGAGCTGGTCGGGGGCGCTGGACCAGCCGACGCCCCAGCGGCCCTGAGAGTCCACAGTGGTGTCCTGGAGGCCGTAGCGCTCGTGCGCGGCCTCGAGGGCCGCGGCGCCGCCGAGGTAGTTGTAGAGGGTGGTCGCCGAGTCGTTGTCGGACTCGGTGATCATGAGCTGCAGCGCTTCGCGCTGGTCGGCGGGGATGGCGTCGACCGAGCCCCAGTACTGCTGGACCATCGCGAGGATCTCGACCTTGACGATGGAGGCGGTGATGTGGGTCTGCTCGGCGTTGTAGTCGAGGCGCAGCTCGCCGCGTTCGACGGCGACGGAGGCCTCGACGGCGGTGCCGGTGCCCGCCAGGTATTCGTCGATCCGGGTCGTGAGGTCGGCTTCGAGGTCCTCGCGGGACGGGCCGAAGATGCCGGTCCCGTCCTCCGTTGCGTTCGCGGCGGCCGTGGCGACGGCGCCGCCGCCCACCAGGACGGCCGCGGCGGGCACCCCGATCCGCAGCAGGTTGCGGCGGGTGGGGGTGAGGCGACGGGAGAATGGTTCGCTTTGGCGGATCATCCTTGCGAGGGTACGGAACCGGTCAAGCGAGAGTCAATGCCCTACATCGGAATTCGCTGAGCGGCAGGGGTTCGATATCTCATACCAGGCCGAGGCAACCAAACGGCGCGGTGGCGGGCACGGGAAAGGGCGTGCGGCCAGTGGCCGCACGCCCTTCGATCCTGTCGCTTCGCCTGCGTCCCTTAGTAGGTGGGCAGGCTCGGGTCGACCTGGTTGATCCAGCTGAGCACGCCGCCCTGGACGTGGACGGCGTTCTTCAGGCCGGCGGCCTTGGCCGCGGCCAGCGCCTCAGCGGAGCGGACGCCCGCCTTGCAGTAGAACACCGCCTGGCGCTCGGTCGGCAGATCGGCGAGCGCGGCACCGGAGATGATGTCGCCCTTGGGGATCAGCCGGGAGCCGGGGATGCGCACGATCTCGTACTCGGCGGGCTCGCGGACGTCGATGAGGTCGATGTCGCGGCCTTCCTTGATCCAGGTCTCGAGCTCGCGCGCGGTGATGGTGGAACCGATGACTGCCTCCGCTGCTTCGTCGGTCACGGAACCGCAGAAGTCTTCGTAGTCGATGAGCTCGGTGACCGTGGCGTTCGGGCCGCAGACCGCGCAGTTCGGGTCCTTGCGGACCTTGATCTTGCGGTAGGTCATCTCGAGCGCGTCGTAGACCATGAGCGAGCCGACGAGCGGGTCGCCGATGCCGGTGAGGAGCTTGATGGCCTCGGTGACCTGGATCGAGCCGATCGAGGCGCAGAGGACGCCGAGCACGCCGCCCTCGGCGCAGCTCGGGACCATGCCGGGCGGCGGGGGCTCGGGGTAGAGGCAGCGGTAGCACGGGCCCTGGTCGGCCCAGAAGACCGACGCCTGGCCGTCGAAGCGGTAGATCGAGCCCCACACGTAGGGCTTGCCGAGCAGCACGGCCGCGTCGTTCACCATGTAGCGGGTGGCGAAGTTGTCCGTGCCGTCGATGATGAGGTCGTACTGCCCGAAGATCTCGAACACGTTGTCGTTGTCGAGCACCGTGTTGTGGATGACGACGTTGACGTACGGGTTGATCTCGCGGATCGAGGCGGCGGCCGACTCGGACTTGGGGCGGCCGATGTCGGACTGGCCGTGGATGATCTGGCGCTGCAGGTTCGACTCGTCGACGGTGTCGAACTCGGCGATGCCGATCGTGCCGACTCCGGCCGCGGCCAGGTACATCAGGGCGGGGGACCCGAGGCCGCCCGCGCCCACACAGAGCACCTTGGCGTTCTTGAGTCGTTTCTGACCGTCCATGGCGACGTCGGGGATGATGAGGTGGCGCGAATAGCGGCGCACCTCGTCGACCGACAGCTCTGAGGCTGGTTCGACCAGCGGCGGCAAACTCATATGGTCAATAATGCATGTCCACGGGCTGGATATTCCACTGGGAAGCCCGGTGTGCGGTTCTTCACGCGCGTGGGACGCATGGTCCCGCATGTTGGAACGCGATCGCGCCAGGGGTCGACGGTCCTACTGGTCGACGAAGTCGTCCGGCGGGAGGTCGGGGCCGTTGTAGTCGCCCACGGGCCCGGAGACGTAGGTCGTGCCGTCGGGGAAGGGCCAGGCGTTGCCGACGCAGCCCGCGAGCTGGTAGGTCTGCTGGGCCATCACCGGTGAGGTCTCGCCGTCGGCGGGGCAGACCTCGTGGCCGTGGCCGAGCCGGTGTCCCACTTCGTGGTTCACGGCGTACTGGCGGTAGGTGTCGAGGGTGCCGTCCCAGTGGTCGACGCCGGTGATCCAGCGGGCCGAGTTGATGACGACGTTGTCGCCGTTGCGGCAGGAGACCGTCGTGTTCTGGGAGCCGCACAGGTACGCGCGCTGCTCGGGGCTGGCGAGGTAGACCGTGAAGTCGGCGCCCGCGCCCTCGGCGACCTGCTGGAAGCGCCAGGCGCCGCCGGCGGTCCAGGAGCGGTCGTCGGCGAGGGTCGCGTTGACGAACGCGCCGAACTCGGCCGCGTCGAGCTCCAGGCCGTTCTCGACGGCCACGTCGTACTGAAGGAGGGTCCCGGCGTCGCCGACCACCGCGTCGTTCACGGGCTCGGCGTAGCTCCAGGTGCCGGTGCCGGAGAAGTACAGCGGCGGCGTGACCGCGACTTCCGTTTCAGGCGAAGGCGAAGCGGCTCCGGGCGAGGGCGAGGCGGGGTCGGCGACCGTGGTCGGCGCGATCCGCTCCTCCTCGTCGAGGGCCTGCGGCTTCTCGGAGTCGGTGGCGCCGAGGGCGAAGTACAGCCCCGCGCCCGCCGTGAGGACGAGGATGGCGAGGAAGACGAAACGTCGCCGCCTGCGGAGCCTGCGGATGCGTTTGAGCCGTGCCAGCCGTCCCTCAGTCACCCGCCGAGTCTAAGGCAGACGGAGCCGCGCGGGGCCGACACCTGAGGTTCCTGTGGCCCGGTTCCTGTTCACAATACGGACAAAGCATTATCGTTCGGGTCCAATGCCTGTCGGGCCTCGTCGAACATCGCGGCCATCGCGCGGGCCACCGCCTGCGGGCGCTCCATCATCGCGACGTGCCCCGTCCGGTCGAGGATGAGCAGCCGCGAGTCCGGGATCGCCAGCGCGGCGGGCGGCGCCTGGCGCACGTCGATCACCCGGTCCTGCTTGCCCCAGACGACCAGGGTCGGGCACTCGATCGTGCGGGCGAGCCGCCACAGCGAGTGCGTTCCTGGCACGAAGGCCTGGAAGAACGAGGCCATGAGGCCCCGGTACGTCTGGATGTACGCGCGCGAGTTCCACGGCGTGGCGAGGCGGCGGCGGGCCTCGGCGAGGGCCTCGCGGCGGCGCTGCGGGTGGACCGTGGACGGGTCGGCCCAGGTGCCGAGGAATATGTCGTCCACGACCTGCTCGGGCGTGCGCGCCTTCATGGCGCGGTCGGCGAACCAGGCCATGCGCGGAAGGACGAGCATCGGCACGAACCGCGACTGGTGCGAGCGGCGCGGGTTCGCGAACGGCATCGCGGGCGAGATCAGCGTCAGCGTGCGCACGAGGTTCGGGCGGGTCGCGGCCAGGTAGACCGAGACGGCCCCGCCGAGCGAATGGCCCGCGAGGTGCACCGGGGCGCGGCCGGACTCGACGATCCACGCCGCCACGTCCTGCGCCAGGAGCGGCACCGTGACCCGCGGGGCCGGGGCCGAGTGCCCGAAACCGGGCAGGTCGATCGCGTCGACCGCCAGGTGGTCCGAGAGCGCGTCCGCGAGGTCCGTCCAGTTCTGGGCGGACCCGCCGAGGCCGTGCACGAACACGGCCGGCTCGGCGTTCGGACCGGTCGGCGGCGTGTGTCTGATGAACAGGCGACGGCGGCTGAGCTGGTGTTCCACCCCAGGGAACGGCGGGTGGGGGCGGGTCGGATTGCGAACCCCGCCCGCCTCGGCCAGCCGTGCCCGTTTCATGGGACCTAGTGTGTCACTTCACCGGCCAGCGCGCCCAAGGTAGCCGAAACCACCGCGCGGGAGCGTTCGGCGGTGACCACCGAGGCGCCCGAGAGGCGGCGGACGGAGCGGCCGTCCAACCAGAGGATGACCACGACGGCGGTCTTCACCGGTCCAGTGGGGACGATCGAGGCGTGCTCGACCTCGACGCGCACGTCGTTCGCGCCCAGGCGCGGACGCAGGGCCTCGACCGTGGCCGCCGCGGCCGCGTGCTGGATGTGCCAGTCGATCGGCGGCACCGCGACCTTCCCGGTCGACTCGGCGTCGCCCAGCGCGAGCGTCACGCTGACCTCGGCTTCGAGACCGGCGGACTCGATCTCGACGCGGCGCAGCTCGACCGGGCCGACCTTCGCGATCTCGACCTCGGCGGACGGGGACTCGACCTGGTCGTGGACCTCGGGCTCGTCGGCCGTCTGCGGGCCGGGCTCGACGGCGCGCTGCTCGGCGACCACGGCCGAGACGACCGCGTGGACCTCGTCGGGGTCGACGCCGTCCTCGAGCTCGAGGCGGAGACTGGAGTTGCCGTCGGGGGCCGTCACATGGAAGGCGTCGCGGACGCCGGGGACCTGGCGCACGGCGTCGACGAGGCGCGCGGATTCGGGGTCGTTCACGTCTTTCTCTACTGTCGCGGGGGGTGTGGGCTCGGCGAACGGCGGGCGGTTCGCCGGCAGCGAGCGCAGCGGGGCCTGCTCGGTGACGGGCGGGCTCGGGACCGCCGCGGGCGAGACCTCGGTGACCGGCGGCTGGGGCTGCACGATCGGGAACTGCTCGGTCTGCTGCTCCGCGTTGGAGATCGGACGCGGGATCGGGCCCGGCGCGCTCGGCGTCTGCGGCACGGCCTGGTGCGGGACCTCGATCGGGCCGGTGTGCTGCTGCGGCCCGGGCGGCTGGAGCGGCGGGGGCGCGGTCTGGTCCTGCGGCGTTTCGTGCGCCTCGGGGCGCTGCGGGGTGGCCGGCTGCGGGCTGTACTCCTGGGCCGGGGCCGAACCGTTCGCGCTCGGCGTCGCGCCGTACTCGCGGTTCGCGCCCGGCACGTACTCCTGGTTCATGCCCGGAGGGGCCGCGAACTCCTGGTTCTGCCGCTGCGGGCCGCTGTACTCCTGCTGGTGCTGGTGCTGCGCGTTGAAGTCCTGGTTCGCGGGCGGGCCGAACTGGGGGTTCGCGGGCGGCGCGCTCGGCATGGCCTGGCGCGGGGCGCTGTAGAACTGCTGCGCCTGGGCGTTCTGGTCCTGCACGGCGCCGTACTCCTGCTGGTTGGCGGGGGCGGAGCCGTTCGCGCTGGGCGGCGGGAACTCCTGGTTCGCGCCGTACTCCTGGTTCGCACCGGGCGGGGCGAACTCCTGGTTCGGCTGCGGCGGGCCCTGGTTCGGGTGCTGCTGCTGGGCCGCGTAGTCGCCGGACATCGGCGGGGCGCTGTAGCCGGGGTGCTGCTGCGGAGCGCCGTGGTCCTGACCGGGCGGGCTGTACTCCTGGTTCTGGCCCGGCGCACTGTATTCCTGGGCGCCACCGGACTGCGGGCCGTACTCCTGGTTCACGCCGGGAGGTGCACCGTATTCCTGGTTCGCACCGGGCGGCGGCGCGCTGTACTCCTGGTTCATTCCTGGCGGCGCATTGAGCTCATGGTTCGCGCCTGGTGGCGCACTGTGCTCATGGTTCGCGCCTGGCGGCGCGAACGGCGACTGCTGCTGCTCGCCTTGGAAGTTCTGGGGAGGTTGGGAATGCTGCGGGGCCGGCGGGATCGGCTCGAACTGCTCGCCGGGCGAGGGGCGGCGGGTGGCCGGGACCATCGGGCCGGTCTCGGCGATCTCGACCGGCACGTTCGGCACCTGACCGGTGGGGTCCTCGCTGTAGCGGTGGCGGCGCCCGCGGTCCGGATCGAACCGGTACTGCTCAGGCGACTGGCCCAACCCCTGCCGCGCCTCCTCGGCGGGCTCGGGAGCCTCCTCGGCGGGCGGTCCCCAAGACCTGCCGATGCGCCTGCGGGCGGGTCGTTCCTCCCCGCTCGGACGCTGCGGCTCATCCGGTCGGTTCTGGTCATACACCACTAGACAACTCCTTCATATTCCCGCCCTCAAGGTACCGTGGCGTGCCCAGTGACTCGAACCCGCGTTTGTCGCCCCCGTACGCTGGGAGACTGTATTCAGGTTTCCGTAAACTTCATTCAGGTCGCAAGAGCGGGCCACTGACGGATGACCGACATGTGCCGAGGAGAGGTGCCCTGGTGAACAGCGCAGGTGAGGGCCGGGTCCGACTGCCCAGAAGCGAACGCCGGGCGCAGCTGCTGCGAGCCGCCCAGGACGTCTTCGTGTCCAAGGGGTACCACAGCACCTCCATGGACGACATCGCCGAGAACGCCGGCGTTTCCAAACCCGTGCTGTACCAGCACTTCACCTCGAAGCTGGAGCTGTACCTGGCGCTGCTCGACGGGCGCGCGGCCGAGCTCGTCGGCCAGGTCCGCCATGCCCTCGATTCCACTGAGGACAACAAGGAGCGGGTCAACCGCGCGATGCGGGCCTACTTCGAGTTCGTGGACGCGCAGGGCGAGGCGTTCCGGCTCGTCTTCGAGTCCGACCAGCGCAACGACCCCGAGGTCTCCGAGCGGGTGCTGAAGATGGAGGCCGACTGCGTCGCCGCCATGGCCGAGACCATCATGGGCGACACGCACGTCGACAAGGCCCGCGCCGAACTCCTCGCGACCGGCCTCCTCGGCATCGCCGAGATCTCGGCCCGCAAATGGATCGCCTCCGGCCGCGCCATCCCCAAGGACGAGGCCGTGCAGCTCATGAGCACCCTGGCCTGGCGGGGCATTTCACACTTCCCGCGCGAAGGCGAAGCCGAGCAAGGGTAGAAGGCAGCACAGCCCGCGCGAAGGCGAAGCCGAGCAAGGGTAGAAAGCGGCACAGCCCGCGCGAAGGCGAAGCCGAGCAAGGGTGGAAAGCGGCCCAGCCCGCGCGAGGGCAAGGCCGGGCGCAGGCAGCCGGAAGGATTTCGCAGAGTTTTCGGAGTGTTCTTCGTGAACCCGGCCACTTCCCCCGCGCGATTTCGTTCGCTCTCGGCGCACTGCGCCGCGGCCGTCACGGGCGGGGCCCGCTAGTAGTCTTGCAACCGTAGAGACGTCGCAGTATTTCGATTGAGGAGGGCCCGTGGAGGTCAAGATCGGTGTCCAATACGCCCCGCGCGAAGTGGTGTTGGAGAGCAAACTGTCGCCGAAGGACCTGTCCGAGACGATCGAGCAGGCCGTGACGAACGGCGGCGTCCTCCGTCTCGAAGACGAAAAGGGCCGGCAGGTGTACATCCCCGCAGAGAAGATCGCTTACGTCGAGGTCGCCGCGACCAACGTGCGGTCGGTCGGCTTCACGCACGACGCCTGAGCTCGCGAAGGCTCGGGCCGTGAACGAAAAGCACAGCACGCACGACGCCTGAGCCCAGCACGGTCGATGCCTGAGCAAGAAGCCCAGCGCGGTTGACGCGTAGTCGGACTGCAAAGGCCCGGAGCTTTCGCTCCGGGCCTTTCGCGTTGCTTCGGTACGCCGTTACAGGATCGACAGCACCGTGAACGGGGCCGTGCCGCCGACCGGCTGGTCGCCGTTCCTGATCTCGTCCGGGCCGCTCGTGTAGACGCGCCACAGGGTCGAGTTCGCCACGATGATCACCGGCTCGCCGCGGTCGGCGTTCTCCCGCGTCGGCTCGGCCGGGTTCGCCGCGATCTGCGTGATCGGCAGGAACGTGCCCGTCCCCTCCTGCGGCACGGTCCGCGAGTTGTCGATCGCGACCCGGAACAGCTGCTCGTCGGCGCGCTCGCCCGCCACCCACAGGTAGTTCTCGGAGCTCCAGGCCACGTCGGCCACGTTCTCGATGTCCGGGCCGATCCGGCGCGGCGTGCCCACGGTCAGGTTCTGGTCGGCGTCCAGGCCCAGCGGGGCCACCCAGGCGAAACCGCCCTCGACGTAGGCCAGGCGCCGCCCGTCGGCCGCGAGCGCCATCGCGGTCACGTCCTCCCCCATGCCCAGCGGCTGCGTGGCGCCGGAGGACGGGGTGACGAGGGTGGGCACGCCGTCGTCGATCACGAGCACGGTGCCCGCTTCGAGCCACTGCGGGTCGGCGAGGGTCCCGCCGAGCCCGGCGACCTCGCGCATGGTCGAGGTGTTCGCGCCGGTCAGCAGCGTGTCGCCGCCCGAGGCGGCCACAACGGCCGCGACGTTGCCCGTCCGGCCGACCGCGACCTGCCGGAGGCCGTCGACCTGGTAGCCCACCCATGGGTGCTCGTCGGAGTCCTGCGTGACCAGCTGGTCGGCCGAGTACTCCCATACCGTGTCCTCCGCGATGAAGTACGCGGTCTCGGGCAGGTCCTGCGGGATGGCGTTCCAGTTCCGCCAGTGGGCCGCGTCGCCCTCGACGCGCACGTCGCCGTCGGTCGTGAGCGTGAAGCGGCCGCTGATGCTGAGGGTCCACACGATCTGCGCCGCGATGGCCTGAGCGGTGTCGTCGTCGATGGACTCGCTCGGCGAGAGGTCGACCTCGAAGCCGTCGTCCTCGCTGATCCTGCCGACCGTGTCGGTCGGGATCGCGTTGCGCGCCGAGACGCTCGCGAAGTCGCCGGGGCGCTGGAAGAGCCACTCGAAGAGCAGCCGCTGGCGGGTCTCGGCGTCGAGCTCCTTGTAGATCCAGCGCAGGTCGGGGACGAGCAGCTCGGCCGGCCCGGCCTGGAAGTACATGGGGGCCTGCTCATAGGTGCCCGTGAAGTGGTCGTAGTCGAGGGCGACCTGCACCGGCAGCGTGTTCATCTTCCAGACCTCGGAGATGTCCTCGCGCTGGAGCGTGAAGGTCTCGTCGTACTCGCCCGGGGTCGAGTTCATGCGGACCGAGCCGTCCTCGAGGTAGTTGCCGACGACCGCGCCGGTCACCTGCACCATCACCGCGTGGATGTCGCTCGTGTCGCTCACCGTGACGTCGAGGGCGGCGACGAGCCGGATGCCCTCCGAGGGCTCGGAGAACCGCGAGTCGCCGCTCACCGTGAAGTTGTTGAGCCGGTCGTCGCGGCTGTCGGGGTCGCCCGAGGCGGCCATGAGGAAGTTCTCGACGGTCTCCTCGGCGACCGTGGTCGGCTTGTACTCCGTCGGGTTGGCCCCCGAGGACGAGTCGAAGTCCGTGGGGGCGTCGCTCACGACCTCCGGCGCGTTGTTCGTGGGGATGCCGCAGGCGGTCAGCGCCCAGGCGGTGCCCAGGGCGGCCGCGGCGGCGAGGCTAGTCCTGCGTCGCACGAGGGGCCTCCTTCCTCTGCTCGAGCCGCAGGGGGATCGGCGAGTTGATGACCCGGTTCCCCGACTGCAGCGGAAGGGTGAGCACGAACAGGGTGCCCTCCCCGGGAGCGCCGGCGGCCTGGAGCGTGCCGGAGTGCAGCTTCGCATCCTCCAGGCTGATGGCCAGGCCCAGACCGGTCCCGCCGGTCTTGCGGTTGCGCGAGGGGTCGGCCCGCCAGAACCGGTCGAAGACGCGGTCGGCGTGGCCGGGTTTGAGGCCCACGCCGTGGTCGCGCACGGCCACGGCCACGGCCGTCTCGCTCTCGGCGATCGTGATCTCCACGGGCCGGGCCTCGGCGTGCTCGATCGCGTTCGAGACGAGGTTGCGCAGGATGCGGTGCACGCGGCGCTGGTCCACCTCGGCGATGACGCGGCGGGAGGGCTTGTCGATCGTGATCGCGACGCCGCACTCGTCGGCGAGCCGGGACAGGCCCTCGACGACGTCCTCGGCGATGCGGCCGACGTCCACGGCCTCCACCTCGAGCGAGGCGAACCCGGAGTCGAAGCGGGAGATCTCCAGCAGCTCCTGGAGCAGGTCCTCGAAGCGGTCGATCTCGTGCTGGAGGAGTTCCGTGGAGCGCTTGGTGAGCGGGTCGAACTCGTCGCGGTTGTCGTACAGCAGGTCGGCGGCCATGCGGATGGTCGCGAGCGGGGTGCGCAGCTCGTGCGAGACGTCCGAAGTGAACCGCCGCTGCATCATCGACATCTCCTCGAGCCTGCGGATCTGGTTCTGCAGGTTCTCGGCCATGAGGTTGAAGGACCCGGCCAGGCGCGCCAGGTCGTCGGACCCGCGCACCTCCATGCGCTCGTGGAGGAGCCCGGCGGCAAGCCGCTGCGAGGTGCGGGCGGCCTCGCGCACCGGGGTGACGACGAGGCGGGTGACGAGCGCGGCGATGACGCCGAGGAGCAGCACCAGCGCGACCCCGGCGAGGGCCAGGTTGGTGCGCAGCAGGCCGATGGCGTCCTGCTGGGACTCGAGCGGGTAGAACGCGTAGATCTCGTACCCGATGGGCAGGTCGATGAAGGAGCCGACGACGAGGTAGGGCTGCGGCCCCTCCCCGTCGATGTCGAACTCCGCGTACTGGGTCGCGACCTTGCCGCCCGCCACGGTCTCCATGAGCTCGTCGCTCGGCTCGGCGCTGCCCGAGATCGGATGGGTCTTGGCGACCTCGCCGTCTGCGGTGCGCAGCATGATGTACGGCGCGTACACCGGGTCCTCGGCGAGCTCGTTCACGATCCGCTGCATGGTCGCGGGCAGCGCCGTGTCCGACGCGGTGGAGAAGGTGCCCAGCTGCTCGGCGGCGCGCTCGGCGGCGTTCTCGGTCTCCTCGACGGCCGTGTCCTGGCGTTCGTCGAGGAGCCCCGAGGTCACCGATCCGGCCACGACGAAGCTGAAGATGAGGACGAGGATCGTGGAGGCGATCAGGGTGGACGAGACCACGCGCAGCTGGAGCGAGGCGCGGAAGCGATCGACCAGCGGACGCGAGACGCGGCCCGCGTAGCGGGCGGCCCCCTGGGCGAGGCGCCGCAGCCATGCCGGCCTCTCGCGAGTCCGGCCCTGATCGCGCGTCATTAACCCAATCCGGCTTTGTACCCGACGCCGCGCACGGTCTGGATGAGCTGGGGGCGCTCGGGGTCGGGCTCGATCTTCGCGCGCAGCCGCTGCACGTGGACGTTCACCAGGCGGGTGTCGGCCGAGTGCCGGTAGCCCCACACCTGCTCCAGGAGGACCTGGCGGGTGAAGACCTGGCGGGGCTTGCGGGCGAGCGCCACGAGCAGGTCGAACTCGAGCGGCGTCAGCTTGACCTCGGCGCCGTTGAGGGTGACCTGGTGGGCGGGCACGTCGATCTGGACCTGGAGGCCGGGCTTGCCGATCTCGAGGCGCTCAGGGGTGACGTCGTCGCCGCGGCGCAGGCGGGCGCGGATGCGCGCGACCAGCTCCTTGGGCTTGAAGGGCTTCACTATGTAGTCGTCGGCGCCCGATTCGAGGCCCAGGACGATGTCCACGGTGTCCGACTTCGCGGTCAGCATCACGATCGGCACGCCGGACTCGCCGCGGATCGCCTTGGCGACGTCGATGCCGCTCATGCCCGGGAGCATGAGGTCGAGCAGGACGATGTCGGGGCGGTGCTCCTTGAACGCGGCGAGTGCCTTTTCGCCGTCGGTGACGAACGTGGGGGTGAAGCCTTCGGTCCGGAGGATGATGCCGAGCATCTCCGCCAGGGCCGGATCGTCGTCGACGACGAGTACACGTGCTCTCATGGACACCAGTTTTCCACCTCGCTAAAGGCTGAAGCACCACGGGTCTGTTTACCCGTGGTGCTCCAACTGTAACGACTAACCGACGGACTTGGCGGCCCGTGCGGGGTCAGTGCCTGCGGCGATGGCCTCGAACGGCTCGCGGCCGGCCTGGATTTCACCGAGTTGGACCATTTCGCGCTTCGTGAAGAAGCCGACGATCCAGTCCGCGAGGACGCGGCCCTTGCGGCCGGTCCCGGGCACGCGCGACAGGTGGTAGCCGCGGTGCATGAGCCAGGCGAGCAGGCCCTTGGCCTTGAAGCCGTAGGTGTTCGCGACGCCCTTGTACAGGCCGAGGCCGGCGACCGAGCCGATGTACTTGTGCTCGTACGGCTTGAGTTCGCGGCCGACGTGCTTGGCGTACACGTTGTCGGCGAGGATCGCGGCCTGGCGGACGGCGTGCTGCGCCGAAGGCGTGCACCAGTCCATCGGGAAGTCCGAGGTGTCCGGCACCTGCGTGGAGTCGCCGGCGCCCCAGGCGCCCTCGACGACCTCGCCGATGGTGTGCTGGCCGGCCTCGACGCCGGTGGCGACCTGGAGGCGCGTGTTGCACTCGAGGTGGCCGCGCGGGCCGATCGGCAGGTCCGACTTCTTCAGCATCGGGTGCGGCATGACGCCGGCGGTCCAGATGATGGTGTCGGTGTCGAACTCCTCGCCGTCGGTCAGGACGACGTGGCCGTCGATGCACGACTTGAGCGTCGTGCCGAGCCGGATGTCGACGCCGCGCTTGGTGAGCTCGCGGGCCGCGTAGGCGCCCATCTCGGGGCCGACCTCGGGGAGGATCTTGTTCGCGTACTCGACGAGGTACCACTTGATCTCGTCGGCGTCGAGCATCGGGTAGTTCTTCACGATGTTCGCCGTGAGGTCCTCGAGCTCGCCGAGGGTCTCCGCACCGGCGAAGCCGCCGCCGACGGTCACGAACGTGAGGGCCTTGCGGCGCACGTCCGGGTCCTCGGTGGTGGCGGCGATGTCGAAGCGCTGGAGCACGTGGTTGCGCAGCCAGATGGCCTCGCCCATCGACTTGATGCCGATGGCGACGTCCGCCAGGCCCGGGATGGGCAGCGGGCGGGTGACAGAGCCGGGGGCGACGATGACCTCGTCGTACTCGACCTCGCGGGTGGGGCCGACGAACGGCTGCACGACGAGCTTGCGCTCGGCGTGGTCGATCTCGGTGACCGCACCGGTGAGGATGGTGCAGAGCTTGAGGGCCTGTCGGAGCGGCACAACACCGTGACGCGGGGAGATGGAGCCAGCGGCCGCCTCGGGCAGGAACGGCTGGTAGGTCATGTGCTGGTTGGGGTCGATGACCATCAGTTCAACTTGACCGCGCTTGATGTCGCTCTTCAAGAGCTTGCTCAAGCGTTCGGCAACGTAGAAACCGACGTGACCGGCACCTATCACGACAATACGTTTCACGGGTTCAATTCTGTCCTTACTCAGGGGTTCTTGTGTAGGGAACGCGCGAGGACGTAGATCACTGTTACCGCTGCCCCGATCCCGGCCGCGATGACGAGACCGGCGGCGAGCCCGGTGAAATACGCGGTGAACAGGGCCAGGGTACCGGCCACGGCCACTGTCGACGCAATGACGAGCCCCAGGTGGCGGGCCCAGGTGAGGATGATCTCACCGTCCATTGCGGTAGTTGTTCGGAAGCGCTGGGTGACGGCCGCCGTGGCGTGGGCGGTGTACAGCAGGCAGGCGATGGCGGTGGCCGTCCACAATGACGGGTCGCCGTCGTTCAGGGCGCCGCTGACGAGCCACGAGGCGAGCACGAACAGGATCGCGAACGTGGTCGCGATCCCTCCCGGCAGCAGGGCCGCGACCAGGGCGAAGAGCGCGGCGGCGCCCACGTAGAAGCCGGCGGCGGCCCATTCGAACGGGACGGCGATCTCGGCGGCGATGAACAGCGGCAGCGCGATCGCGAGCCGCAGGAGGACCCCGGCGGGCGCGACCCGCCGGGCCCAGGAGACGCTGCCGGCCTTACCGGCTTTGAGGCGCTCGCGGGCGCCGTCGGCGAGGGCCTGGACGAGGCCGCGGCGGACATCGCTCATTTATGACTCGCAAGCTTCGTCAAGCGGCTCATCCATGCCTCGCAAGCTTCGTCGAGGAGGTTCGGCCATGCCCCGCAGGTATCGACATCGGGGCTCGTTCCTGACTCGCGCACCTCGTCAAGAGTGCTCATCGGTAGCGCCTCCGGTTCAGTTCGGCGAGCACGTTGTCGAGCGATGCCGAACCCTGCCAGGGCTCGACGGCGACGCCGAGGTCGCGCAGCTCCATCACGGTGTTGGCCCGCGAGAGCCGCCACAGCCGCTCCGCATACGGCGTCCAATATGTACGTTCCGGCGGCGAGACGTGCGGCGGGAGCGTGTCGACGCAGAGCACCGGCCGCCCGGCGCGGGCGATCGCGGCGATCAGGGCCAGCGAGCGGTCGGTGAGCAGCGGCGTGAACACCACGTTCAGGCTGCGCTGCCCGGCGAGCTGGCGGCGCAGCATCTCGGGCGAGGGCGGCAGCGGGTCTGCCGGCATGTCGACCGAGGCGAGCCAGCGGAGCGTCGCGGCCGCGTGGCGGCGACCGGCCCCGGCCCGCATCCGGCGCCCGCGGGCGCCGAACTCGATGCAGGCCACGCGGTCGCCTTGGAGCGCGTAGTGCGAGGCCACGGCCCCGGCGGCGCGCACGGTGAGGTCCGCGATCGAGGGCGCGCCGTCCAGGCCACCGGAGATACCGGCCTCGACCTGGAGGTCGAGGATCAGGGTCACGTCGGTGTCGCGTTCGGAGAGCGTGGCGTTGACGTACAGGTCCTGGGTGCGCATCGAGGTGCGCCAGTCGATGCGGCGGAGGCGGTCGCCCGGCTGGTAGAGCCGGACCTCGGCGAGCTCGCCGGAGTCGCCGCCGCGCCGGGAGCGGTGCACGCCCGTCACGCCGTCGGCGAACGGCAGGGACTCGGCCGAGTCGAACCAGTCGGGGACCGGCAGGACCCACACGGTCGCGCCGTGCAGGCGCTGCACCGTGGTCTCGAGCAGGCCGCCGCACGCGATCGAGCGGACGTGGATCGGGCCGAGGTGGTGGCCGCCCCAGCGGCGGGCCCGCCCGGCCACGACCATCTCGCGGCCTGAGGCGGGGCCGAGGCGCTCGGCGAAGTCGCCCTTGCCGGTGTGCAGGTCGATCCAGGAGTCGGCGGCCGCGGTGACCAGCGTGGTGACCGCGATCGGCTCGGGATTGACGACGGTCAGGGCCGCGGCGGCGGTCGCGCCCTCGGCCGTCGTGGCGTCGTCCAAGGGGACGAGCCGGGCCTCGGGCGGGCGCGTGGGCCGCTGCTGGAGCAGCATCGCGGTGCCGATCGCGAAGGGCGCAGCAATGAGCACCAGGTCGATCCGGCCGAACGCGACCGAGACGAGCAGGCACACCGCGACCAGCACAACGGCGCGCGTCAGGGCCGGCGTGCGGCGCCACGTCACCGGAGGCTCGGTATGCAGCGCCCGGCCGACGGGCTGCGCGCTGTCAGTGCGCAGGCTGAGCGCGGGATCGCCGATCGCTGTCATTGCTGAGCTGAGTACGTGGGGGCCTGGGCGGTCTGGGGCGCTTCGACGCCGAGGCAGATGTCGGCGACCACGGAGGCCGGGTCGATGCGGCGCATCCAGAGCTCGGGCTTGAGGGTGATGCGGTGGGCGAGGGCCGCGCCCGCGACGCCCTTGACGTCGTCAGGGGTCACGAAGTCGCGCCCAGCGAGGACCGCCAGCGCGCGGGAGGCCAGCAGCAGCGCGAGGGATCCGCGCGGCGAGGCGCCGACCTGGACCTGGGCGTGGCCGCGGGTCGCGGTGGTGATGGCGACCATGTAGCGGCCGACCGAGTCCTCGACGGTGACGTTCTCGAGGGCGCGCTGCATGCCGACGAGCGTCGGGGCGTCGATGACGGGCGCGAGGTCGACGGTCTCGGCGCGGCGGGAGAGGCGGCGCTGCAGGACCTCCCACTCCTCGTCGGGGGTGGGGTAGCCGAAGGAGACGCGCAGCAGGAAGCGGTCGAGCTGCGCTTCGGGGAGCTGGTAGGTGCCCTCGAACTCGACGGGGTTGGAGGTGGCGAGGACTGTGAAGGGCTCGGGCAGCAGGTGCGTGTCGCCCTCGACCGAGACCTGGCGCTCCTGCATGGCCTCGAGGAGCGCCGACTGGGTCTTCGGGGGCGTCCGGTTGATCTCGTCGGCGAGCAGGAGGTTGGTGTGGACGGGTCCCTTGCGGTAGACGAACTCACCGCTCTTCTGGTTGTAGAGGAGGGAGCCGGTGACGTCGGCGGGCAGCAGGTCGGGGGTGAACTGGAGGCGCCGGAAGTCGAGTCCGAGGCTCTGGGCGAAGCAGCGGGCGGTCAGCGTCTTGCCGAGGCCGGGGAGGTCTTCGAGGAGGATGTGGCCGCCGGCGAGGATCCCGGCGAGGACCAGCTTCAGCGGCTCCTCCTTGCCGACGATGACCGATTGGACGGACTTGAGGACCGCGCTCGCGTGGTCGGCGACCTGGTCGAGGCTGATGTTCGGGGTGTCTGTCATGAGATCTCCTCGATGGCTTGCAGGTGTTCGCCGAGCTGCCGAGGGGTCGGGCAGTCGGGCGCAGGTTGGGTCAGGAACAGGAACGTGCGCTCCCCGAGGAGTTCGCGGCACTGGTCGGGCTGGTCGGCGAGGGAGAGGCCGCGGCGGAGCCGGAGGCGTTCGGAGGCGACCTCGACGAGCTGCTGCTTCGCGTTCGTGCCTTCGAAGCGGCCGGGCTTGGCCTCGGCGAAGATGAGCCGGTCCTCCCAGCGGTTGACCTCGGTGAAGGGGCGCCAGCTGGGTTCGTTCACCGTGGTGGTGGCGAGCGGCGGGGCGGGCTGGTTGTCGGCGCGCATCCCGTTCACGACGGAGTTGGCGAGCAGTGCGGCGAGGGCGAGCAGGACGAGCTGCCAGATCGCGAAGTCGACGCCGCTGAGGCGGGCGGCGCCCCAGAAGACGACGGCCAGCGCGACGGCGCCGACGGCGGGCCACAGTTTGAGGCGCCCGAAGGGGGCGAGGAACTCCTTCATCGGCTCACCCTGAGTCCGAGCTGGGCCTGGAGTGCGATGAGCGCGTCGCGGGCCTGGTCGCGGTCGGCTTCGACGACTTGGTGCGGCGAGTAGCGGGCGCGGAGGTAGGCCTCGGAGAGGCGGCGGAGCGCGGCGCCGTCGAGTTCGTGGCGGACCAGGAGTTTGCGGACGAGGTCCGCGGGGGTGTCGGAGGATTCGCGTTCGATCCCGACGGCTTCGGAGGCCCGCTCGAAGTGCAGCCAGCAGGCCATGATGGCGGCGCGGGGGTCGTCGCCGAGGTCCATCTCGGCGAGCGCGGCGTTGACGGCCTCTTCGACGAGGTTGAAGTCCCGGTGCAGGTACTCGGGTTCGGGGTCCGCGATGCCGCTGCTGGGCGGCGCGTCGGTGAGCCAGTCGATGAGCTTGCGCGTCAGGAAAAGCAGTACGAAGAAGAGCGGGACGCCCACGAGGATGCCGAGGACCACCCAGGAGACCCAGGCGGGAAGCGAGACCGATTCGGGTGGCAGGGCCGCGTCCGTCGCGGTGGGCAGCTCTTGCGTCTCCAGCCGGTCCGGCGGGAGCGAGTCCTGCCCGCCGGTCGCCGACGGCACCTCGGCCTCGTTCCACTGCAGCCCGGCCCCTTGCGCGGCCAAGCCGACGACCAGCAGCGCGGCGACCACCACGAGCACGGGCGTCCAGCGCCTGAGCGCGGTTCGCCACCGCTGCGTTTCGGGGTGCGCCATACGGGACCTCAAGGGGTGCTCGTCTTCCGGGGTTTACGCGCCCACCTTATGCCAGCCCCGCTGCAACCGCCTACCACCCCAGATCGCCGTACGTGTCCACACCCGCAAATTCCTCATGCAAGGAATGCAGCGATGTAGCGTTGCGTTTATTGCGATTACTTCGTATAATTCGATTAGGAGGTGCAACATGACTAGACCCCTGATAGTCAGCTCCGTACAGCCGGAAGAGGTCGATGCCGAGACGGTCCAGCGCGCCCTTCGGCGCATCAAGGACTTCCTGGTAAAGCAGCATGAGACCGAGTTGGTCGAGGTTCTCGTTGAGCACGGGCAGACTTCGCTGGTGCTGCCGCGGCCGACGGTGACGCTGTTCGCTCAGATCCTCGCTCAATTGGCGGAAGGTCGGGGTGTATCGGTCATTCCCTCAGAGGCCGAGCTGACGACACAGCAAGCCGCAGACCTGCTCGGCGTCTCGAGGCCCTACATGATTCGCCTGCTCGAAGAAGAGAAGATCCCGCACCGCAAAGTCGGAAAGCATCGGCGGGTACCACTGGCGGAGATCCTGACCTACCAGCGACGCGACGACGAACACCGCCGCAAGACAGTTGACGAGCTCGGCGAGCTGGGCCAGGAGCTGGGGACCTGACCTTGCCGCTGCGAGCGATATATGACGCGAACATCCTCTACCCGAACACGCTGCGCGACATTCTCATTCGTGTCGCGCAGGAAGGTCTCGCACAGGCGCGTTGGACAGAGAAGATCCTCGACGAGATGCAGGGTGCACTCACACGGAATCGGCCGGACATCGCGCCGCGCAAACTGCTGCGACTTCGCGAACTCATGGTCGGCTCTGTGCGCGACTGCCTCGTAAACGGCTACGAGCCCTTGATCGACGCGCTCGAGCATTCAGGCCTGATTGAAGCCGCCGCGGCGCTCCGCCTCAGCTGAAGCGGTTCCTGTGCGCCCAGCTCCGGTTCAGGAGAAGCGGGTGACGAAGCGGCTCTGCCAGGGGGTCTCGACGGCTCTCGGGGCGTAGTTGGCGCGGACGTAGGCGACCGCCTCGGAGGCGGGGACGCCGTCGAGGACGGCGAGGCAGGCGAGGGCGGTGCCGGTGCGACCGTGTCCGCCGTGGCAGGCGAACTCGACGCGTTCGGTCTCGGTGCGTGCCCAGGCGGCGCGGAGGGCGGTGGCGAACGCCGGCTTGTCGCTGGGGAGGCGGAAGTCGGGCCAGCGGACCCACTCGGACTCCCACGCGACGACGGGCGGTTCCTTGCCTAGGAGGTAGAGCGCGAACTCCGGCGTCGGGCCTTCCGGTAGGGGCTTGGCGAGCCCGCGGCCGCGGACGAGGCGGCCGGACGGCAGGCGCATGACGCCGGGGGCGGCGGGGTCCCAGGTTTCCTTCATCCTCTGGAATCTACTGCGTGCCAACGACTCGGGCATCGGGAACGTTACGAGAAGAGAGCGGTGGGTTCATCAGGCATCGGCCGAGTTGAGGAAAGGTGCGGTGGGTTCATCGGGCATGGGCCGTGTTGAGGAAAGGCGCGGCGAGTTCATCAGGGCATCGGCCGCGGTGCGGCAATGGTGCGGTGGGTTATCGGGGGCAGCGTGCCGAGCGGGCGGTGCGCTGCCGGGGCTGAATGCGGTCGCTCAGGACGCTAGCGCGCCTTCCTCGGGGATCTCCCGGAGCTTCCGCAGCGGCGTGCGCAGCAGCGGCAGGAATCCGGCGAAGAGCATCGCGGCCGCGATCAGGAGCGCGGTCCGGGCGCTGAACAGGTCGCCGGTGAAGCCGCCGACGATCGAACCGACCGCGAGTCCCGACCAGCAGATCACGCGCTGCGTCGCGCCGACGCGGCCCTGCATGTCGTCCGGGGTGACCGCCTGCCGGTAGCTGATGACGTTCACGTTGAACACGACGATCGCCGCTACGAACACCACCTGCCCGACGAACGCGACCGCCGCGCCCCAGCCGGGACCGGAGGCGGCCACGATCGCCATGCCCGGCCCCGAGAGCGCCAGCGCCGCAATCGCAGTCGGGCCGACACCGGCCTTCTTCGAGATCCGTCCGACCAGCATCGCCCCGAGTACGCCGCCGACGCCGGAGCCGGCGAGGACGAACCCGGCGACCTCGCTCGACTGTCCGGCCTCCCGGATGAGGAACACCATGAGCATGGCCTGGAACGCGCCGATCGAGAGGTTGCACCAGGCGCTCACGAGCACGATGCCCCGCAAGGTCTTGTCGCCGAAGATGAACTTGACGCCTTGGACGATCTCGACGCCGAGGTGCGGTTTCTCGGGCTTCTCCGGTTCCTCTTCGCGGTATTCGATCCGGGCGACAGAGAACGCCGACACCGCGAACGACACGACCGCCACGACGATCGCCACCGGCGCGGTGAGCAGCGAGACCAGCGGCCCGGCGGCCAGTGGCCCGCCGGTGTCTGAGGCCGACCTGATTCCCTGGATGCGCGAGTTGCCGCTCGCCAGGTGCCTGTTGTCGATCAGCCTCGGCACGTAGCTCGCCTGCCCGATGTCGAAGAACACCGAGGTCAGGCCGAGCAGGAACATCGCCGCGAACATGTGCCACGCGGTCAGCGCGTCGAGCGCCCACGCGACTGGGACGCTCAGCATCACCACGCCGCGGAGGATCTCGCTCACGACGATGATCGGCTTGTCCCGCAACCGGTCGACCCAAACGCCGACCAGCAGGCCGAACATCACCAGTGCGATCTGGTCCATCGCGTACAGGACGCCGATCTGGGACTCGCTGAGGTCCAGCACGACCACCGCGATGATCGAGATCGAGAAGTACGCGACCTGCAGGCCGATCTGGCTCGCTCCGACCGAGGTGAAGATCCGTCGGTAGTCGGCGTTGCGGAACATCGAAACGGGCTTTGCCGGGGCTTCTGTCATCGGGGGGGACCTTTTCGAGGCGTCGGGGTCGATGGGGAGAAGTTGGGGGACGGAGGTAGGTGGACGGGCTAGGCGCCGAACGCGACGAAGGGATGCCAGGGGCGGTGCTCCCCCACGGCCGCAAGGGCTTCAGCCGGGGACGCGCCTGCGGCGCAGCGCTGGTGGTACTCGATCATCATCTCGGCGGCCATGTCGTCGGGGACGCGGCCGAGGCTGGACACCACTGTGGAGGTCCCGGCGTGCAGGAGCGCGGCGGTGAAGCCGAGTGTCTCGTTCCCGACCGCGACGGTGGACCGGCCGAGGTCGCAGGAGGAGAGCACGACGTGACCCGGCGGCTGGTCGAGGCCGAGGAGTTCATACGCGTTGAGAGGCCCGAGGCCGAAGTCGAGGCGGGAGAAGAGGACGTTGTCAGGTTCATGATGCCCATGCGCTGCAATGTGAGCCACTGACGCGCCGTCGAGCGCCTTCAGGACCAGTTCGGGGTCGGATGCGTCGGCGGTGATCAGGTTTGCACCTGGGTAGAGCCCCGCGATCGTTTCGATCTCCCCGCCGGCCCGAGACAGCGCCGGACCTGCCGCGACCAGGGCCGGACCGGTCGCGCGCTCCCGGTGCACCGCCCGCCACCAGGCCTCGGCGGAGGGCGAGACGGTCATCGGACGGCCGCGCAGTTGCGGCAGCAAAGACCAAGGGACCCAAGCGAGTCGGCTGTGCGGGACGATCACCACCTGGCGGTCCCCGACATAGTCCGCGATCGGGTCCCAGATCCCTTCGGCGAGCGCGGTGGCGTTGCGGCGCAACGAGCCCTCGACACTCGTCTGCAGGCGGGGAGGAAGCCGGAAGGGCTTGCCGAGTGCGTCGAGGTCCGCACCCATGCGGCGCTCGAGCTCGGCGGCGGCGTCCAGAGGCATCAAGCGGACGTGCTTGAGGCCGTCTCCGCCCGCGAGGATGACGCGGAGGTCCCCGCCGACCTCGTACAGGCTGACCAGGACGGTCTCGCGGGCTTCGGCCAACTCCTGAATGTCCTCGGGAGTGATGCGTTCGGCCTGTTGCCCAGGACCGGGTTTGGTGCGGTCGTAATTGCGGATCGCATCTTCAAGCTCATGGACGCGAACCAGCGCCTCAGTCGCATCCTTGCCCTCGACCTGGAGGTCCCACAATTCCTGGCGTGCTTGCCGAAGCCGGCCGAGGGCCTCGCGGGCGTCGGGGTCCGCGGAGGATTTCACGGGTGGGATGCGGAGCGCCTGAGCGCGGCTGCGTTCAGCCCACTGGAGCATGTCCGCTGGAGAGCCGTTGTTGGTCGTGTGCGTCAGGCCCTTGCTCGACAACTGCACGCCCAGGGCGGATACTCCCGCCTGGAACTCGACCGAACCGAAAGCCATGCGGTATTCGTCGAGTTGGTCGAGCCCGGCCTGCAACTCGGGCATCGGGTCGTTGCCGAGAGCGATGGCGAGCTCGGCCTTGGCCAGGTGCCGGGCGAGGTCCTCAGCCATGGCTTCGAAGCCTGTGCCGCGTTGCTCATCGTCGAGGGTGGCCGCAGCGGCCTCGAGATCGCCGGTCCTGATTCGGGCACGGGCGGCCAGGATCCGAGCCTGACTGAGCCTCATGGTCCAGCCGCGCTGTTCCAGAGCGTCGCAAAGGCGGGACACTTTGTCCGCGAAGTCCGGTCCCTCGCTCCGCGAGTCAAACTGGCCTTGCAGAATGAGTAGGCGCGCGAGGAATGCCATGGGCTCGTTGCCCTGCTCGTACAGTGAGTTCATGGCACGCTGCGCCCAGTCGGGTGTCTGCTGGAAGCGGTTGTCCTCAAAACCCGCGACCGCACGCCAGTACTCGTACAGCGCCGCGGCTCGGTGGTCTCCGGAGAGGCGCAGCGTGGCGATCACCTCGGTCCAATGCTCGGCAGCCTGCCTGTACATACCGACAGACAGCAGTGCCTCCGCATTCGAACCTTGCACCAACGCTTCCAATTCGGGAGCGTGTTCGCGATACTCGACTCGAATTTCCTCGAACTCTGCAAGCGCCTTGGCTACCTCGCCGAGGTCGAGCAGCAGCAACGCTTCAACATGCTGCGCCTTCACCTGATTGAGGCGTCTGCCGAGTTTCGCAAACAGTTCCCGGGCTCGTCTTGCGTTGTCCAGGCCCTTGCCGAGTTCGCCCAAATCTCTCAAAGTGCCCGCACGGTTGAGAAATAGCGCGGCATATGTCCAGTCCGGTCCGTGCTCTGCAAGGATCGGCTCAGCCAGGTCGAAGTACGACAGCGCATCGATCGGTCGGCCGTTCTGATGAAGAATGATCGCCCGCTGGTGGAGCAGCAGCCCACGGTCGCGATCATCCACGAACTGGTCAACTTGGTCCAGCAGTGCCAGCCCGGCCGGAGCATCACCCGAATACGTCCAGGTCAGTGCCCTCGAAATGAGAATGCGGGCAGTGAGTCTCGCTCTCGCCGTGCCAGGATCGGGTGGGTTTTCCGAGTCCCATTGCAGCAGGCGCAGCGCTTGGTCGAACACTTCGGCGGCATCGGCAATTTGCCATCTGCCTTGAAGTCGGTGCCCACGTGAGAACAGACGCCAGGCGCGATGAAGCATTCTTCACATGTTACAGCCGCACCGCGGGCGTTACGACAACCGCCGGTAGCCCGTCTCGCTGCAGCGCTTCATCGGGTCGGATCACCAGTTGGAACATCTGTCCATCAGGCAGGCCTTCCAACACGAACCGGCCGCTCTCATCGGTCGAGGCTCGCTTCGATCCCTCAGTGCTGCGGAGTTCGACCTCATAAGTCCCTTCGGGGCCTATCCATCCGTCCAATCGCAGCTCTCTGAGCGCGGACGGTCGCGGTGTGACCATCACCGTGACCGATTCGCAGTCGAAGGTGACCGACGCCGGATCACCCTGGCCCACCGCCAATTCAGCTTCACCCCGGGTCAGGACCAGCTCATTGGAGCGAGAGACGCGGGCGACTCGGGCATCGAGTTCAGCCTCCAGTTCGAGAACGAACTGCACGCGCTCATTGAGGTCCTCCGGCATTGGATCATCACGATGATGCAACTCGTTGATCACCGAAAGAATCCGTTCGTCGCAGGAGTCCAACGTCTCGAATTCACCCTGACGCTCGTTTTCAGGTCGCATGTTCATCCCGCTCCTCACCTCCGCTCCAGGACGGATCGTCCAGGAGCGTCCTCCTCAGTTTGTCCAAGCAGCGACCCCGGGTCGGGCCGATGCTCCCCCTTTTCATCCCGAGTGCCTCGGCGATGACGTCATAGTCGGGCCGGGCGACCGTCGCCACGAAGGCGAGCAATCGCCGACACCGCTCAGTTTGGGCGAGGAAGGCACGGCGCACGGCTTCTCGCTCGACATCGCGGACGAGACCGTCCTCGATGCCTTCGATCGTCACCTCTTCCCGAAGGTCGATCGGGTCGGCGACTACTTCGCGTCGCATATGACCGATCTGCTTCCAGGCCTCGCGGCTGACGGTGGTGAGCAGCCACTTGGTCAGCGCACGAGGTTGCTCCAGCTCTTTCTCGATGTGCCACAGGCGAAGCCACGCCGTCTGCACAACGTCCGAGGCGCTCTCCCGATCAAGGCCTGTGCGGCGGGCCGCTCGCCAGAGGAGCTCATTGAGCTCCCTGACGAGAGCCTGCTGCGCAGTGCCGTCTCCGGCGCGCGCCGCAAGATAAAGCTGCGCGCGCCGGTCGTAATCCACGGCGGCCACCGAATGAGCCGAAGTCGCGTTCATGGCTTCAGGCTAGCTGCTTCTTCAGCCGCTTCAACGCCTCGTGTGCGCGTGCTGACGCCTCGGCAGCGCCGTTCACCGTTCCGATCTCGCTCTCGGCCAAGGCGTTCATCAAGAACGCGGCGGCCAGCGGTGCGGCGAATGAAGTGCCGCTCCAGACCGCGAATCCGGACGAGAAGTCATCGGGGTCGTGGCTTTCGCGGTGGCGGTTGAGAATCGAGGACTTCGCTCGGCGGTCGGGCATCCGGGAACCCTTGGCCTCGCACGGGTACGTGCTCACCAACCCGGCCCCGGTGGCGTAGCAAGAGACCCACGGGCCCTCGTTCGAGAACATCGCGATGTGCCGGTTGGGGTTCAGCGCCCCGACGCTCAGGATCGGCGCGGCAGTCTCCGATTGCGGATACGCGGCGAAGGCCGCCGGATAGAAGGGCCGATCCGAGGACTGGTTGCCTGCGGCGGCTACCACCGGGATGCCCAGTTCGGCGAGGCGGTGCACAGCGTCGCCGATCCAGCCACCCGGTTCATCGTCCGGACTCTCATCCACATAGCCCATCGCCAGCACCACAGCGTCGACGATCAAGGCCTCAGTGTCGCCACCGCGAGCGGCCTCGACCTGATCGGCCACATGATGGAGTGCACCGATCACCTCGTGCTCGTAGGCAAGCCCGTCGTTGTGGACGACCTTGAGCGAGTAGACCTGGACGTCCGGTGACATCTGGCGGAGGAGCCCGGTCATGAACGTGCCGTGCCCGTAGTGGCTGGCGACCTCTCCGACGAGGGTGGGTTCGTGAACCGGACCCTCCCACGGATCGTCGAGGGGAATCGCGGGGGAATCGGAATGTTCGCCGAGCTTTGCCTGGAACGCGTGGTCGACGACGACGAAGGTGTCCTCACCCTCGGTGCGGTCGGAGACGTCGAAGGCCGGGTGCTTGGTCGGCACCCCGGTGTCGAGAATGGCCACTCGAAGCCGGCGACCGACCTGCTTGCGGTCCGGCATCGGATTGACCATGTCGACCGGGATTCGTCCGAGCCCGTACGACCGACTGTCGCCGATCGGGGGTTCGCCGCTACCGACACCCGGCGTGACCTTGGAGCAGATCATCAGGTGCTCGAGGCGAACCTTGTCGAGGAGGTCACCAGGAAGGCTGGATTCGTCGTTCACTGTCCGCAGCCGTTGCAGCAGTGACCAAGCGTCGACTGCGGCCTGGTCGCCGTGGGTGCTCAGGACCGGGACGCGATACGAGCCCTGACCTGCGACGATCGAGCTCGCGGCCTGGCTCTCCATCAGCATGCCGGTCGGGCGGATCGCCTCTTCGAGCTGTTCGCGGGTCTCGGTGTCGTGGATGACCGACTCGTCGACGAGCAGGCGGTCGTACCGGTAGATCGTGCCCACCGGGGCGGATTGCCCGGCGGTGCGCACGACCTGGCCGGGCGCCAGGACGCGGCCGCCGTGGCGGTCCAGAGTGGAGTACGAAAGCTCGGGCACGCCGCTCATGTGGTCGCGGCGGGGGTTGGGCTTCAGATGGGGTTCGTGATCGGCGAACACCAATCGCATGGGAGCTCCTCTGCTGTTCTCGGGGGTCTATGCGGTTGTTCGGTGAGGAGGGGGATCCATCAAGATCCATTCTCCCCGCCTGCCGCCATTCGTGGGGGCCACGCATGGCGCCGATAGGTAGGGAGGCAGTCAGGCCCGGAATGCCGCGAACACCACTTGCTGGGCGGGTATCGCGTCATTCACCAGGGAAGAGACCGTCGAGTCCGTTCGGATACAAGCGCTTCCCGAGAAATTCAGGTTGGCACGTTCCGGCGATGCGCAGAAGGTCCGGATACGTGAACGGCCGCGCCGGCGGTTTCCCGTCGGCGCGGCCGTGAGTCCTTGCGGGGCTTGCTAAGAGGCGGGCCTCGCCTCGCCTGCGTCGGCTTTCGCATTCGCGTCGTCGCCCGCGCGCCCGCTCGCTGCTGCGGGACCGGCTACGGCCTCGGCTCCCGTTCCCGTCCCGGCTCCGGCCCGGGCTCCCGCTCCCGCCTCATCCTCGTCGTCTTCGATGATCTCGACGATGGGCTCGTCGTCCCAGGTCTCGATGTCGAACTCGCCGTCGCGGACGCCTTCGACGAAGGCCTCCCACTCGGCCGGGGTGTAGATGAGGACGTCGCCTTCGGGGTCCTCCGCCATGCGGAGGGCGACCAGGCCGTTGTCGGCGTAGCCGATCTCGAGCGCGGCGGGCGTGCCGTCCTCGTGGGTGGTGCGTTCCCAACGGGCGGTGGCAGTGTCGAACTCGCCCTTGAGGGGATGCTCACGCTTCGTCATGGCCCCAGCATAAAAGGGCCCGGACCTCGCGGTCCGGGCCCCCTCAGGCCGTGCGGGGCCGCCGCGGATCAGGCGGCAGCGGTCGTGACGAGCACCGGCGTCACCCCTGGTGCGGGTAGCGGTACTCCGTGGGCGGCAGGAAGTTCTCCTTGATCGAGCGCGGGCTGACCCAGCGGACGAGGTTCTGCCAGGAGCCGGCCTTGTCGTTGGTGCCCGAGCCGCGAGCGCCGCCGAAGGGCTGCTGGCCGACGACGGCGCCGGTGGGCTTGTCGTTGATGTAGTAGTTGCCGGCGGCGAACCGCAGCTCCTCGCTGGCACGGGCGATCGCGGCCCGGTCGTTCGCGAAGACCGCGCCGGTGAGCGCGTACGGCGCGATGTCGGCGGCCTGGCGGACGACCGTGTCGAAGTCGTTGTCGTCGTAGACGTAGACGCCGTTGATCGGCCCGAAGTACTCGTCACTGAACAGCTCGTGGGTCGGGTCGGTGGACTCGACGAGCGTGGGCTGCACGAAATAGCCCTGCGAGTCGTCGGCGGAGCCGCCGGTGACCACGGTGGCCTTCGGGTCGCCTTGCAGGCGTTCGAAGAGCGCGGTGTGCTTGGCGAAGGCGCGGTCGTCGATGACGGCGCCGCCGAAGTTCGCGAAGTCGGTGACGTCGCCGTAGGTGATGTCCTCGGTCATGCCCACCACGGCATCGCGCAGGCCGTGCTTCCACAGGGACGCCGGCACATAGGTGCGCGAGAGGGCCGAGCACTTCTGGCCCTGGTACTCGTAGGCGCCGCGGACCATGGCGACGGCGAGGGACTGGAGGTCGGCGCTCGGGTGGGCGACGATGAAGTCCTTGCCGCCGGTCTCGCCGACGAGCCGCGGGTAGGTGCGGTACCCGGCGATGTTCTGGCCGACCGTGGACCACAGGTGCTGGAAGGTCTTGGTGGAGCCGGTGAAGTGGATGCCGCCGAGGTCGGGGTCCAGGAGCGCCGTCTCGCTGCTCGTGCCGACGCCGGTGACCATGTTGATCACGCCCGGCGGCAGGCCCGCCTCGAGGAGCACCTTCATGACGAAGTGCGCCGCGAACTGCTGGGTCGGCGAGGGCTTCCACACCACCGTGTTGCCCATGAGGGCCGGGGCGGTGGGGAGGTTGCCGGCGATGGCCGTGAAGTTGAACGGGGTGATGGCGAGGACGAACCCGTCGAGCGGCCGGTGGTCGGTGCGGTTCCACAGGCCCCTGGAGGAGTTCGGCTGCTGCCGGTAGAGCCACTCGGCGAAGCTGACGTTGAAGCGCAGGAAGTCGATGAGCTCGCACGCGGCGTCGATCTCGGCCTGCACGGCGGTCTTGGACTGGCCGAGCATGGTGGCGCCGTTGAGGACGTCGCGGTAGGGGCCGGCGATGAGCTCGGCGGCGCGCAGGAAGATCGCGGCGCGGTCGGCAAAGTCGGTGCGGATCCAGTCGTGGCGGGCGGCCTTGGCGGCGGCGACCGCTGCGCCCCATTCGGCGGCGGTGGCCTCGCGGGTGGTGCCGAGGACGTGGGCGCGGTTGTGGGGCTGGACGACCTTGATCTCGGCACCGGCGCCGCGGCGCCATTCGCCGGAGATGTTGAGGTCGAGGTCCAGCTCGGTGCCGGCGAGCTCGGCGAGCCGCTTCTGGAGGCTTTCGCGCTCAGGAGTGCCCGGTGCGTACGAATTGACCGGTTCATTCTCCGGAGTGGGAACCGTAAACAAGGCGTCCATCGCGCCCTCCCGTCGAATCGATGGCTACTGCGGTCTGATGTCTTTGATAACCAGGCTACAAGACTCTTGGTGCTGCCGCCATCCTCGCACAGTTCAAGGCCCGCGACCTGCTGCGATGCGAAGAAAACGGGTCCGGTTCGCCCAGCCCACACTCGCGGCTCCGCACGGATGCCCCCGGCACCCGGTCCGTACTCTGGGCGGGTGACTGAAACGCAGGAAGCACAGGCGCAGGAGCAGGAGACCGAGCAGCACGCGGAGGCCCCGCCCGCGGCCCGGCCCGGACGGGTCGCACTCTGGGTGCTCGGCGCCGCCGCCCTGCTCTCCGTGGGCGGCGTGCTCTTCTCGCTCTACCGGGTCACCGGCATGGCCGACGGACTCGACCAGACCGGCGTCATCCTCCTGGCCCTCAGCCTGTTCAGCCCCATCATCGTCACCGTCTTCGCCGGCGCGGTCGCCGCACTGGTCGCCCCGCGCCTCGTCAAAGGCCACCAGAAGATCACCGCGATCGTCGGCGCACTCCTCGCCGGGCTCGTCGCCGGCGCAGCGGGCTACGCGCTGTTCAGCGTCGACGCCTCGATCGCCCTCGCGATCGGCCTGACCCTCGTCGGCTCCGGCCTGGTCGGCGGGCTCATCGCCCTGTCGAAGCACGCCGCCGCCACCGCCGCCGGACTCATCGCGACCCTCGTGCTGCTGGTCTTCATGTACGCGCGCGGCATCTACGAGGCCGCCTCGTCACTGAGCCTCTTCTCCGACCCGCTCGACGAGTACAACGCCCTCGGCACCGCCGCCCCGTTCCTGGTCGGACTCGCCTGCGGCATCTGCGCGTTCCTGTACCTGCGGGCGCGCAAGGCGAACGTCAAGCTCATCGGCCACCTGTTCGCCGGCGCCATCCCCGGCGCGATCTGGATGCTCTCCACGATCATCGCCCAGTTCGGCGTCGAATCGGTCCTCGCCGTCGGCGCGGACGAGGTCTCCCCCCTCGACAGCGCCTACCTGACCCTGAGCTTCCAGTCCCAGTACAACGGCTCGATGACCGCGATGTTCGCCGGCGCGTTCTGCGCCGTGCTCGCCTTCGGCCTGCTGCTCCCCAAGCGCCCTAAGGCCAAGGCCGCCAGCAACTCCTGAAGCTCCTCCGGTGCGTACCAGTCGAGCACGTTCGACTCGATCAGCTCCAGGTCCGGCTCGCCCGAGTCGAGCTCGGCCGCGATCTGCACCGCCGCCACAGCGTCGTCCATGTGGATCGCCGCCACCTTCTTCAGGCTCACGATCCCCTCGAACCCCGCCGCCGTGCCGCCCGGCCGGTCCTCGACCAGATCACCCGGGACGTCAACGGAGATCACCACCCGCCGCGGCGCCTGGTTCACCAGGAGCGCCACTGAGGACAGCGCCGCATCGGCGAACGCCGTGTACTCCAGGTCCTCGACGTCCGCACCCGGCGCCTCGCCCTTGAGCCAGGCCGTCACCGTGTGCACGTCCAGCGCCGGCTTCACCTCGCCGTGGGCGGCGAGGTGCGCCAGCATCTCCACGTTCGCGGGCACGTAGACGCGCCTCGGCGCGCCCTTCGAGCCGTGACTTGAGTTCTGCATGCCCCTAGTCTGCAGCCCCGCCAGGGGCTCCGTGGCAGCGCTTGTACTTCTTGCCCGAACCGCACGGGCAGGGCTCGTTCGGCCCGACCTTCTCGGACTGGCGCTGCTGCGGATTCGCCTGCTTCGCCGGAGGCGCGGTCGACGCCTTGCGCGGACCGGCCGAACGGGCCGACTTCGGCGCAACCTTCGCCGCACCCTTCGAACCCGCCCCGGGCGTGCGCTTCACAGCCCGCTTCTGGCCGGGGACCGGCTTCGGCGGGCGCTTGAACACCGCACCGTCCTCGGTCGTGGTCTGCTCCTCGACGCCCGAGGCGCTGTCCATCGACGGCGCCGACTGCGTCAGCATCTCCGGCTTCTTCAGCGGCTCCAGGCCCCGGATCTGGGCCTCCGGCTCGGCAGAGGACCCCTCGGTCTTCTGCTTCAGCTCGGCGTTCATGAGGAACCGGACCGACTCCTCCTTGATGCCGTCGAGCATCGTCTGGAACATGTCGAAGGCTTCACGCTGGTACTCGATCACCGGGTCGCGCTGCGCGTACGCCCGCAGGCTGATGCCCTGCTTGAGGTAGTCCACCTCGTACAGGTGCTCGCGCCACTTCCGGTCGATCGTCTGCAGCAGGACCCGGCGCTCCAGCTTGCGCAGGATCTCCTCGCCGAACTCCTCCTCGCGCGTGGCGTAGAACTCGTGCGCGTCGTCCTTCACGGCCGCCAGGAGCGTCTCGGCGTCGAGCTCGGAGAGCCCGCCGGCCTTCTTCACCAGGTCCTTGTGCGAGATCTGGATCGGATAGAGCTGCTTGAACGCGCTCCACAGCTCGTCCAGGTCCCAGTCCTCCGCGTACCCGTCGCTCGTCGCACCCGCGACGTACGCCTCGAGCGTGTCGTCGATGAAGTGCCCGACCTGCTCGGAGACGTCCTCGCCGTTGAGCACCTTGCGCCGCTCGTCGTAGATGACCGTGCGCTGGCGGTTCATGACCTCGTCGTACTTGAGGACGTTCTTGCGGATCTCGCCGTTGTGGCCCTCGATCTGCGACTGCGCCGACTCGATCTGGCGCGACACCATCTTCGAGATGATCGGCACGTCGTCCGGGACGCGCAGCCGGTTCATCATGGCGCGCACCGCTTCGGCGTTGAACCGCTTCATCAGGTCGTCGGAGAGCGAGAGGTAGAACCGCGACTCGCCCGGGTCGCCCTGGCGCCCGGCGCGACCGCGCAGCTGGTTGTCGATGCGCCGCGACTCGTGGCGCTCGGTGCCCAGCACGTACAGGCCGCCCGCGTCCTTCACGTCCTCCGCCTCGGCCTTGGTGGTCTCCTCGAACTTCTCGAGGGCCTCCTCCCAAGCCGCCGCGTAGGTCTCCTCGTCCGCCTCGTCGATCCCGCGCGCGCGCAGGTCGGCGGCGGCCAGGTACTCGGGGTTGCCGCCGAGCATGATGTCCGTACCGCGGCCGGCCATGTTCGTGGCCACGGTGACCGCGCCGCGCTGGCCCGCCTGGGCGATGATGTCCGCTTCCTTGGCGTGGTTCTTCGCGTTGAGCACGTGGTGCGGGATGCCGCGCTTCTTCAGGAAGTGGCCGAGCATCTCCGACTTCTCGACCGAGGTGGTGCCCACGAGGATCGGCTGGCCGGACTCGTGGCGCTCGGCGATGTCGTCGACGACCGCCTGGAACTTGGCCTCTTCGGTCTTGTAGATGACGTCGGACTGGTCCTTGCGGACCATCGGCTTGTTCGTGGGGATCGGGATGACGCCCATGCCGTAGACGTTGTTGAACTCGGCGGCCTCGGTCTGCGCGGTACCGGTGATGCCACCGATCTTGTCGTACATGCGGAAGTAGTTCTGCAGGGTGGTGGTGGCGAACGTCTGGTTCTCCTGCTTGATGTCCACCTTCTCCTTGGCCTCGATGGCCTGGTGGATGCCCTCGTTGAAGCGACGGCCCGGCAGCACGCGGCCGGTGAACTCGTCGACGATGAGGACTTCCTTGTCGTCGGAGACGATGTACTCGCGGTTGCGCTCGAACAGCTCGTGGGCCTTGATCGCGTTGTTCAGGTAGCCGACCAGCGGGGTGTTCACCGAGTCGTAGAGGTTCTCGATGCCCAGGCGGTCCTCGACCCGGGCGACGCCGGACTCGGTGATCGCGATGGTGCGCTTGCCCTCGTCGACCTCGTAGTGCTCGTCGCGCTTCATCGAGCGCACGATCTCCGCGAACTCCTTGTACCAGCGCGGCGTGTGGTCCGCGGGGCCGGAGATGATGATCGGGGTGCGGGCCTCGTCGATGAGGATCGAGTCGACTTCGTCGACGAGCGCGAAGTGGTGGCCGCGCTGCACGAGGCTGTCCGCCGAGCTGGTCATGTTGTCGCGCAGGTAGTCGAACGCCAGCTCGTTGTTCGTCGAGTACGTGATGTCGCAGTTGTAGGCCTCGCGGTGCTTCTCGGCGCCCTCGCCCGGGAGCACGACGCCCACGGTGAGGCCGAGGAACCGGTGGATCTCGCCCATCCACTCGGCGTCGCGTCGCACCAGGTAGTCGTTGACCGTGACCTGGTGCACGCCTTTGCCGGTGAGGCCGTTGAGGTAGACCGGGAGCGTCGACACGAGGGTCTTGCCCTCACCGGTCTTCATCTCGGCGATGTTGCCCTGGTGCAGCGCGGCGCCGCCCATGAGCTGCACGTGGTAGTGCCGCATCCCGCGGACCCGCTTGGCGGCCTCGCGCACGGTGGCGAACGCCTCCGGCAGCAGGTCGTCGGTGGTCTCGCCGTCCTTCAGGCGCTCCTTGTACTCGTCGGTGAGCGCGCGGAGCTCCGCGTCGGTCATCGACTCGTACTCGTCCTCCAAGGAGTCGATCGCATCGGCGATCGCATTGAGTCGCTTGAGCGCACGGCCCTCGCCGGCTCGCAGTACCTTCTCGAACAACGACACGGAAGATCAGCTCCCACAGCAACGTCTCGGCCAAATCGGGTGGATTTCGAGGTCAATAGTACGCGTACTCGGCGGCTGGTCCCGATGGCCGCCGGTGGGGCACAATCAGTGCCTATGGAACCCGTCACCCTCACCGCCGACGGCCTGCGACTCGTCACGTGGGAGCAGCGGCACATGGCCGATCTCGCGAAGATCTACGCCGACCCGCTCATCGAGCGCTTCCTCGTCATGCCCCTCCCATGGGCGGGCACCGCGCGCGAGCGGTTCGTGTGGCTGCAGGAGCGGCACTGGCAGAGCGGGAACCCTCGCTGGGCCGTGGTCGACGAGGTCGGATCGCTGGTCGGCTCGATGGCGCTCACGAAGTCGTTCCCGTACGAGTTGACGATCACGTACGTGACCGCGCCGTGGGCCCGGGGCCGCGGGGTGGCGCAGCGGGCGATCCGGGCGGCCGTCAAGTTCGGATTCGAGAACCTGGGGGCCAAGCGCATCGCGTGGGACGCGATCGTGGGGAACCACGCGTCGCGGCTCGCGGCGGTCCGCACCGGCTTCACCGTGGAGGGCATCGCCCGCAGCGGGGTGTACCAGCGCGGCGTCTCGCGCGACTGCTGGGTCGGCGGCGTGCTGCCCGGCGAGGTGCGCGGGCCCGACGATCCGCCCGCGGACTACGAGATCCTGAAGCGCCAGGCCGGGTTCTTCCTGGCCGAGCGCCAGGAGCTCGAGACCGGGGCGGCGGGGCTGCGGCTGCGCCCGCTGCGCGAGAGCGACCTGGACGACCTGGCCGCGACCTGCGCGGACGAGGACGTGCAGCGGTGGACGACCGTGCCCCGCGATTACACGAGGGCGATGGCCGACGACTGGCTCGCGTTCTCCGGCGGCGCCTGGGAGCGGGGCGAGCGCGTGCTGTTCGCGCTCGCGGACGCCGAGGACCGGTACTGCGGCTCGGTGGAGCTGGCGCTCGCGGCGGGCGGCGAGGCCGAGATCGGCTACTTCTGCTCGCCGTGGGCGCGCGGGCAGGGCTGGATGACGGCGGCGGTGCGGCGCCTGAGCCGGCTCGGCTTCGAGGAGCTGGGCCTGGAGCGCGTGAACTGGCGCGCGGTGGTCGGGAACGAGGCCTCGCGGCGGGTCGCCGAGAAGGCGGGCTTCACCGTGGAGGGCGTGCGCAGGCGCGTGCGGCACGGCGGCGACGGCCGGCTCGACTCGTGGTTCGGGAGCCTGCTGCCCGAGGACGTCGCCTGAGTTGCGAGACTCGAGCCAAGAACATGAATTTCGTTCCGGGAATTGTTGACGGAACGGTCCCGCCCCTGCTTGGCTGAGGGCGTGTATGACTTCGAGCCCGTCGAGTCGCCCGCGTTCTCGCTGCGCCCAGCGCCCGAGGACGTCAAGGTCGACTGCGGGTTCAGCCCTGACACGCTCGCGTACGGCCCCGAAGGCGCCGTCTGGGGCGCGCTGGGCTTCGCCGCGTTCGCGAGCACCGTGGCCGCGCGGTACTGGGTCGCGCCCGAGCGGCGCGGCAAGCACCTCGCGGCGGCGATGCTGCGGGCCGCGGCGCCGGGCGTGTTCGCCCGCGGTGTGAGGCGCCTGGAGGTGCGGCCCCCTGTGCGGGACCAGGCCGCGATCCGGGCGGCCATGCGGGCCGGGTTCCGGCCCGACAGCGGTGTGGCCCGCGGCGCGGCCTGGGACGGCACCGAGGCCCTGACGCTCGGGCTGCTGCCGGAGGACGGGCCGGGGCCGTTCCCGCGCGTGCTGCCGGACCTGCCGGGCGGGAGCCTCCGGGACGGCGTGATCGCCCTGCGGCCCTTGGTGCCCGGGGACTACGAGGAGCATCTGCGGCACCGGTCGCGGCCGGAGGTGTACTCCGGCGCGGTCCTGCCCCTGCCGCCGAGCCGGGTGGAGGCCCGCGAGGTCTGCGAGTGGCGGGCGGCCCTCGAGTGGCTGCGCGGGCGCAGCGCCCTCATGGTGATCGACGACGGCGCCGGCTACCAGGGCACGATCGGGCTCTACGACGTGGCGCGCGTCGCGGGCACCGGCATGATCGGCTACGACCTGCGCCCGGAGACGCGCGGCCGGGGGTACGCGACGCGGGCGGTGATGCTGGTGCGCAAGTGGGCGTTCAAAGAGGTCGGGCTCGACCGCGTGTGGGCCGGGACCGACGTCCACAACACCGCGTCGCAGGCCGTCCTGAGGCGCGCGGGGTTCCGGCTCGAGGGGGTCGAGCGGGGCGGGCTGCCGACGATCGCGGGGCGCCGGCGGGACACGTTGCTGTGGGCTTCGCTAAGTAGTGATTGACGTGCAACCCAACAGGTGGGGCCGAGCGTCGAAGCTATAGTGATCCAGTCACTTCGCTTTGTGGAGGAACCCCCTTTGAAGCTCATGCCCGCGCGCGCCTTGGCGGTGCTGTCCCTGGTGCTCGTCATGAGTGCCTGCGCCGCGCCCCAGACGGGGACGTTCACGCCTGCGCCGATCGTCCCGGCGGTGTCGATGGACGCCGTCGAGGAGCAGGACCCGACCGCGCCGTTCACCCTTTCGGTGGTGGACGGCATCCTCGAAGAGGTCAACGTCACCTCCGACCGCTCCGAGACCATCGAGGGCGCGTTCTCCGAAGACCTCACCACCTGGACCTCCGAGGGCATCCTCGACGCCGGGTCCACCCACACCGTGGTCGCGAAGGCCGTCAGCTCGGACGGCACCGTCACCGAGTTCGAGCAGCAGTTCACCACTGAAGCGCGCGAGAGCTCGGGCTTCGAGGTCGCCGACGTCACCCCGGTGGCCGAGGGCGAGGAGGTCGGCGTGGGCGCGCCGATCATCGTCACGTTCACTGAGGACGCCCCGGACCGGGCCGCCGTCGAGAGCCTGCTCGTCGTCGAGTCCGAGAAGGGCCACGAGGGCGCCTGGCGCTGGATCGACGACGACACGGTGATCTACCGGACCGCGGAGTACTGGGACGGCCACCAGACCGTGACCTTCACCGCGAACTTCGAAGGCGAGTTCCTCGGCGACGACACCTGGGGCGGCGCGGACTACACCGCCGAGATGGTCATCGGCGAGGCGAACATCTCTGTCGCCGACCTGGACTCCCACACCATGACCGTCGAGATCGACGGCGAGGTCGCCAAAGAGATCCCGATCAGCGGCGGCTCCGGCGAGGAGTACGAGTACTACACCGCGACCGGCACGCACCTGGTGATGGAGAAGATGGCCGAGAAGACGATGGTCTCCCCCGGCAAGGAGGAGGGCGACGAGGGCTACTACTCGACGCCCGTCAACTGGGCCACCCGCATCAACGCCACCGGCGAGTTCGTCCACGGCGCCCCGTGGAACGGCAGCCTGGGCGAGGCGAACCTCTCGCACGGCTGCCTCAACGCCAGCGAAGCCGACGCCGAGTGGTTCTTCAACATCGCCCAGCGCGGCGACCCGGTCGAGGTCGTGGGCGAGTCCTCGCCGCGCCCGATGCCGTGGGACAACGGCTGGGGCTACTGGATCATGTCCTTCGACGAGTGGAAGGAAGGCTCGGCCCTCTAGGGCGGAGCACCACCGCAAGCGAACATGGATCGAGGCCCCGGGCTTGCGCCCGGGGCCTCGTCCGGTCCGGATGCCACCCCTCAACAACATCCGGACCGAAGAGGAAAGTCCCCCCTCTTCGCCGGCGCCGGCAAGGGCGCCGCGGTCTGGCTAGAGGTCGAGCCGCAGCAGGCCGTAGTCGAAGGCCCGGCGGCGGTAGACGACCGTCGGGCGGCCGCTCTCCTTGTCGTGGAACAGGTAGAAGTCGTGGCCGACGAGCTCCATGTTCGCCAGCGCGTCGTCGACGGTCATCGGTTCGCCGGGGTGGATCTTCTCGCGCACGATCCGGCCGGGAAGGTGCTCTTCGACGAGGCCGTCGAAGTGGTCGATGTCCTCGGAGATGAAGTGCGCCGCGGAGGCGTCCTTCGCGGGTTCGGCCAGGAGGGTCCCGTTCAGGCCGCCGTTGCCGTTCGAGGTCGCCTTGGAGACCGACATCGGGGTCTTGGCGCCGCTGCGCGAGACGCGCTTGCGGTCGGTGTTCTTGCGGAGCTGGTGCCCGAGCTTGGTGACGGCGAGTTCGAACGCGGAACGGAAGTCCTCGGCGCAGGCCTCGGCGCGCATAACCGTCCCTTTAGGACGGCAGGTGATCTCCACTCGCTGGGCGTGGTCGGCTTGGCGGGGATTGGGCTCGTGATAGAGCTCGACGTCGATATCGATCGCCTCCCCGTCGTAACGGGCGAGGTATTTGGCGATCTTCGATTCGATCTTCTCCTCGACGAGCTCGCGGTAGTGGTCGGGAACCTCCACGTTGCGACCCTTGACGACGATGTCCACCTCTGAACCTCCCAGGTGCATCCCGCTCTGCGATGGCGGTGATGCTGACGAAGTTGTGCGTGCTGGGTCCGGAGCCGATGGTCCGGTACGGCGTAAGAGCGACCTCCTCTCACGGGTGCAAACGACCTGGGATTCCGCGCCTCTGGATTGGGGGCGTTCACCTTTGGGCCATCTGGCCTCTGTCGTCTCGTTACCGATCCGAGATTTCGAGACTATCCCCTCGCTCACCGAAAGTCGACCCTTCGGCTACCGGAATTCTCCAATGCCAATGGGTACGTCCGCGCGAATTTCGGCGGACTGGAGATAACTCTTCGCATTAGCGGCCGAAGTGGCGTTTCGGGGCTTGTCGAATTGCCGACACCCGGAGGGGTACCCGCCGGTACCGCCACATGAACCCCTTCCGCCCCACTAAAGCGGCGGCGACGACCACCGCGGCCGGAACCGCGACGCCCGCACGCCTGAGCACCGCGGCCGCGGCGTCGAGCGTCGCCCCGGTCGTCACGATGTCGTCCACGAGGATCGCGGGCCGCCCCGAAGCGGCGAGGGCCGCGAGCCGGCGGGGTGCGGCGTGGAGGCTCGCGCGGGCCGCGGCGGCGCGCTGCTCGGGTGTCAGGCCGACCGAGTCGGGACGGGCGCGCGCCCGCAGCACCCGGTGCAGCTCCCCCAGTCCCGCGCAGGCGTGGTCGACGTGGTCGAAGCCGCGGGCGCGGCGGGCGGCCCGGGTGGCGGGGACCGGGACGAGCACGGCGTCCGGGACCTCGGCGGCGACGACCGCCAGCGCGCGGCCCAGGAGCGCGCCGAGCGCGGGGGCGAGTTCGCGGCGGCCGCGTTCCTTGTACTCGTTGAGGGCTTCGGCGAGCGCTCCGGCGTAGGGCCCGCCCGCGACCACGGGCGGCGCGGTGCGCCGGGCGGGGGTCGCGAGGACGGGGCGGAGGGCGAGCAGGTCGGCGGCGCAGTCGGCGCACAGACCAGTGCCCGCCGCCGGCGTGCTCCGGCAGGAGGCGCAGGCGGCGGGCAGGAACAGGTCCCGTGCGTCCTCGGTGAGTCTCACCGGGGACTAACGAGCGTCAGGCGCGGAGGGTCACCGCGGGCGGGATGCGGCTGGCGCGCCAGGCGGGGTAGACACCGGCGACGACGCCCACCACCGCGCCGATGACCGGTCCGGCGGCGAACAGCATCGGGTCGAACACGATCTGCCAGTCGCGGTAGAGCGAGACGATCGCGGTGACGTTGACACCGAGCACGGTGCCGAAGATGCCGCCGACGAGTCCGATGAGGGTGGATTCCCACACGAACTGCATGGCGACGGCCCGCCGTGCGGCGCCGACGGCGCGGCGCAGGCCGATCTCGCTGCGGCGCTCCATGACCGCGACGAGCGCGGTGTTGGAGACCGAGACGGCGCCGATGACGAGCGAGACGCCGGCGAGGCCGAGCAGGAGCGCCTGCATCTCGTTCTGCACGCCCTTGCGGAAGTTCCGCAGGTCCGAGGGTTTGGTGACCGAGAGGTTCTCGGCCCCTTCGGGGAAGACGGCGGTCGGGGCGGTCTGGGCGACCTTGTCGGCGGCGCCGAGGTCGGTGCGGATGAAGACCTCCGCGGCGGCGTACTCGGGGTCCCCTGTGGTGCAGGGGGTGGGCGGGATGATCACGGCGCCGGTGAGCTTGGCTTCGCCCTCGGGCGCGGTGTAGACGCCGACGAGGGCGTACTCCTCGCCGTTGAGGTAGATCATCGGGCCGCCTTCGAGCGAGGCGTAGCCGAGGTCGCGGGCGGCGGACTCGTCGATGACGGCGACCTTGTCGTCGCGCTCGACGTGCCCGGTGTCGAAGGCGGCGCCCTGCACGAAGGTGAAGCCGTAGGCCTCCATCGCGCCGGGCTCCATGCCGAGGACGGGCACGTCGCGGGTGTAGTCCCGGGCCTCGGTGCGGGAGGCCTGGCGCTCCTCGCTCGAGGTGCAGAGGATCCCGGCGTTCTCGACGCCGTTGATGGCGCGCACGCGTTCGCTGGCGTCCAGTGAGGGCGCGAAGCCGGCGTCGCGCATGTTGTTGGAGAACGAGACGGTGACCTGGGTGGCCTCGGTGGCGTCGAAGCGCTCGGCGATGGCGTTGGCCGAAGTGGACGAGAGGCCCACGGTGGCGACGGTGGCGGCGATGCCCAGGGCGATGCCGATCGCGGTCATCCAGGTGCGCATGGAGCGGCCGCGCAGGGACTGGAGCGCCTCGTAGGCGATGCCCATGCTGCGGACGCCGAAGCGGCCCTGGCGTTTCGGTACTGCGGCCTTGGCGGCTTCGCGCTGCGCCTTCTGGTCCGCCTTGGCCTCCTTCTTGGCGGCCCGGCGTGCTTTGCGCCCGCGCGGTTCGGCCTCGACCGGCTCCTCGCCCGGAGTGACGAACTCCAGGAGCTCGGTGTCGGTCTCGGGCTTGCGGCGCCCCCTGGCCATCAGGCGTTCTCTCGGTCGCGCCAGGCGATCACGACCTCGTCGCCTGCGGCGAGCTCCCCGTCGACGACCTCGATCACGCCGCGGCCTTCGTGGCGCAGGGCCACCGCGACCTCGACGTGTCGCTCCTTGCCGTCGTCGTCGACGACGGTGAGCATGGTGCGGTCCTCGCTGTCCGTCCACAGGGCCGAGAGCGGGATGATGAGCGCGTCTTCGGCAGAGCGGGCGCGGATGAGGGTGACCTCCTGCTCCTCGCCGGGGGCGAGGTCGTCGATGCCCTCGACGGCGGAGGCGTCGAACTCGAAGACGGCGTAGACGACGTCGACGGTCTGCTCCTCGCCCTCTTCGCCCGGGTACATGCCTTCGTCGCCTTCAGCGGCCTCTTCGCGTTCTTCGAGCTCGAACGCGCCGACCTCCTGGCCCTCCAGGGGGCCGTTGCCGAACTCGAGCTCGGCGTCCTCACCGGCGTCCATGAGGGCCGAGGCGGTCTCCTCGTCGAGCTTGGCCTCGAGCTTCCAGTCGCCGGAGGCGAGGACCATGAGCGGGCCTTCGAGGCCGGTGACGGGCGCGGACTGCTGGGCGTTGATCTTGCTGACCTGCATGGGCAGCTCAGGCAGGAACACGACTTCCGCGGCGGGCACGGTTACGCGCTCCACTGTGGTGGTCTGGCCGCCGCCGGTGTTCTCGGCGTCCTCGTTGCCTTCGCCTTCGCCGTCAGGAGGCGTGTCACCTTCGCCCTCGGCGTTCTCGTCGACGACCTCTTCGGAGGTGGTCGGGTGGTCGTAGCCGATGTTGTCGTAGAGCTTCTTGACGTCCGAGACGGTGCGGGCGTCGAACGTCCCGGTCTTGGGCGTGCCGTAGAGCTGCTGGAGCGCCAGTTGCAGCTGCTCCACGTCGGGCCCGGTGTCGCCCTCCTGGAGGTCCCGGTAGGCGGGCACGGCTCCTTCGAGGGCGATCATCGGGCGGCCTGAGACCTCCAAGAGGACGGTGCCGGCCTTCACCTCGTCGCCCACCTCGAGTGGGAGCTTCGAGGCCAGGGCGGCGGCGGCCCCCTCGGGGGCCTCCGTCGGGGCGGGTACTTCGAAGTCTCCGGTGCGGTTGAGTTCCGCGTCGAAATCGAGCGTGTCGATCAACTGGTCCTGGTCCACCCGGACGGTGATCACACTGTCCTCAGGTTGGGCCGTCTCCTCGGCGCGCTGCGCCGGGGTGCGCGCCTGCAGCGCGAAGTACCAGGCGGTGCCGGTGGCGCCGAGCAGGGCCAAGGCGAGCACCCCGCTGACGACATGGCTTTTCTTGAGCCGCATGTTTGTGTCCTCCTCCACCGCCAAGACGCGCGGAAGGAAGGGTCCAGTTGCGGCCGAATCATCTCGATTCGGTAACGCCCCTTGCGGGGGCGGCCTCGGCGGTGCTTGCGAACCGCGAACTGCGGCGACTCAGTTGTTCAATCCGACGGACTTCATGCGGTCCTGGTGCGCGCGGGTGAGGCGGCGCAGCAGGGCGTCGAGGGTCCCGCCGTCGCCCACGATGATCCCGGTGAGGCGCTCGTTGGCGGCGGCCACGCCCTGGGCGCGGTTGATGCCCTCGCCGACGAGGCGGCGGGCCCACAGCGAGAGGCGGCCGGTGACCGTGGCGTCGGCCTCGACGGCGGCGCGGATCTCCTCGGCGGCCAGGTCGGAGGCGCCGGTCTCGGCGAGGACGGTCTCGATGAGGGTGCGGTCGCGCTCTTCGAGCCCGGCGGAGACGACGCGGAAGAAGTCGTCGGCCACGGCGTCGCCGAGGTAGACCTTCACGAGCGCCTCGAGCCAGTCGCGCGGCGAGGTGGAGGCGTCGAAGGAGCGGAAGGCCTCCTTGAACGGGGCCATGGCCTCGCCCGGGTCGGCGCCGAGCTCCTGCAGGCGGTCGGCGAGGAGCCGGTAGTTGCGAATCTCACCCACCGCGGCTTCGGAGAGGGCGGCCCGGCGCCCGAGGTCGGGGGCCAGCCTCGCGTCGTAGACCATCCGTTCGAACGCGAGCAGTTCGCCGAGGGCAAGCAGCCCAAGGAGATCGATGACGGCTTCACGGCTGGGAGCGGGGGCCGGACCGTCGTTTTGCGCGGCGGGATCAGTTGTCTCGGACACGGGGGCAGGTTACCACTGGCCCAGAGCGGCCTTCGCCTTCGCAGGTTGTCGGAAAGCGGACCGATGCACGCGTCTTCGCAGGTCGGCAGGGCCCCTGCAGGGCCCCGAACGGGTGAGTCGGCCCACGTTGCGGGCCTGCTCGCAGCGTCGCACCGCGACGTCGGTGCGCCCGGGGCGTACGATGGACGGGAGCGACCGCGGCCATCTGGTGGCAGTCCCCTCGACGAAGCTCGCGGACCATCGGTTCGGCACACGAGTTCGGCGATGCGAGAGCGGTCCTCACAAGCGGTACCGGCGCCAGGCGCCGAACCGCTCCTGCGAAGCGGCGACTTCCCGAATCCGGCGGTCGTCGCCGCTGTATGACGAGACTGAATGTGGCGCCGAGTTCCCCGGATCTGGTGACGTCCTCCGCCACGAGGTGAACAGAGTGAACGAAGTGAACAACGACCGGCTCAAGAACGAGGGGCCGACCTTCGCCCAGCTGGGCGTAAGGGAAGAGACCGTCGAAGCGCTTGCAGCGCTTGGTATCGAGCGGGCCTTCGCCATCCAGGAGTACGCGATTCCCATCGCGCTCCGCGGCTCGGACATCATCGGCCGCGCCCCCACCGGCACCGGCAAGACCTTCGGGTTCGGCCTGCCGATCATCGACCGGATCTCCTCCGCCGAGGAGGGAGCCAGCGGCAAGCCGCAGGCGCTGATCCTGGTCCCGACCCGCGAACTGGGCCTCCAGGTCGCACGCGACCTCGAAGACGCGGGCAAGACCCGCGGCATCCGGGTCCTCCCGATCTACGGCGGACGGGCCTACGAGCCCCAGGTCGAGGCGCTCAAGGCGGGCGTCGACATCATCGTCGGCACCCCCGGACGGCTCCTGGACCTGTACAAGTCCAAGCACATCAAACTCGACGCGATCGCGCACTGCGTGCTCGACGAGGCCGACCGCATGCTCGACCTCGGCTTCTCCGAGGACGTCGAGAAGATCCTCAAGCTCCTCCCCGAGGAGCGCCAGACGATGCTGTTCTCGGCGACGATGCCCGACACGATCATGTCGCTGTCGCGCCGCCACATGCACCGGCCCATGACCGTCGCCGCCGACGTGACCGGCCCCGACCAGGAGGCGGCCAAGCGCACCCGCCAGCTGGTCTACATGACCCACGCCCTCAACAAGGTCGAGGTCACGGCCCGGATCCTCCAGGCCCGCGAGCGCGGCCTGACGATCCTCTTCTGCCGCACCAAGCGCGCCGCGCAGAAGGTCGCCGACGAACTCGACTTCCGCGGCTTCGCGGTCGGCTCGGTCCACGGCGACCTCGGCCAGAACGCGCGCGAGCGGGCCCTGCGGGCCTTCCGCGCCGGGAAGATCGACGTGCTCGTGGCGACCGACGTGGCCGCCCGCGGCATCGACGTCCCCGACATCACGCACGTGATCAACTACGACGCGCCCGAAGAGGCCGACACGTACGTGCACCGCATCGGCCGCACCGGCCGCGCGGGCGCCACCGGCATCGCGGTCACCTTCCTCACCTGGGAGGACCTGCCCCGCTGGAAGATCATCGTCAAGGCCAACAACCTCGACATCGGCGAGCCGGTCGAGACGTACCACACGTCCGACCACCTGTACACGGACCTCGACATCCCCGAAGGCGCGCCGTCGTCGCTCCCCAGCGACCAGCGCAAGCGCGACGGCCTCAGCGCCGAGCGCGAGGAGAACGTCGAGGGCGACAGCCGCAAGTCCGGCCGGGGGCGCGGTGACCGCGACCGCGGCCGGGGCGGCAGCGAACGCCGCGGCGGCGGACGCTCGGGCGGACGCGGTGAGCGCAGCGAGCGCCCCGCGGCTCCGAGCGAGCGCATCACCGTGGACGACAACGGCTCGGTCGTGAACGGCACCGCCGACGGCGGCGAGGCCCCGGCCCCGCGCAGCCGCCAGCGCCGCCGCATCCGCACCGAAGGCGCCGAGTCCGGCGCGGCGGCGAGCGCCCCGCGCCAGGCCAAGGCCGAAGGCGATAGCGCCCCGCGCGCCGAAGCCACCGGTGAGGGCGACGCCCCGGCCCGCCGGCGACGCCGCCGTCGCCGCCCCACGGGCGACAGCGACCGCCAGGGCAGCGCCGAGTAAGGCACAGCAACACGGTTCGGGCCGGTGGGTGCTTGTGGGAACCACAGGGCGCACCGATTTCGGGGCGGGGGGGGGCGGGGA
>NZ_JAPZVR010000004.1:327920-349727 GCF_027622855.1 Glycomyces algeriensis
GCCCCCCCCGCGTACCCCCCCCACCCCGGGGTGGCCCCGTTGGATCCTTAGGGATCCAACGGGCCGAACCGTTTTCGCGTCCGGGGCCGCCGCGCAGCCGCAGCCGCAGGCCACTCGGGTACGGCCGGTCATGTCGTACCTGCGCGCGATCATTGAAACCGGGGGCGTTCCGATCCCGCCACACCCGACCCCGGGGGCCGGATACGCCGCCGACTCCCGCGTCGCCTCCGGCGACCCTGGAACCGGTTCGGCGCGTCGGCGCTAGGCTTCCCGCATGAGCGACCGCAACGAGTACGACGGCCCGCCCGTCAACGTGCCGCCGCCGCCCGGCTGGCGGGTCGAGTCCGTGGCGCTGCCGAGCGAGCCCCGGCCGCTGCCGCGCCAGGACCACGCCGCCATCGACGCAGCCGAGCAGCGCGCCCGGCTCGTGACCCACTGGATCACCCTCGTCAGCGTGGCGCTCATGTTCACCGTGCTCATCATCGGGCTCCTCAACGGCTGACCGGGCGCAGCGGCCGGGCCGGTGCCCCAAACGCAGCGGCCCCGGCCGGGCATTCGCCCGGCCGGGGCCGCGTCGTTCGACTCCGCCGCTAGCGGACGACGCCTCCCCAGGTCATCTGCGCGCCGGCGTCCCCGGTCTTGAACAGCCACCAGGCCGCCAGCAGCAGGAGCGCCAGCGCCAGCAGCCCGACGATGAACATGACGACCTTGCGTCCGGTCGCCGCCGGGTCGGACGAGCCCGCCGAACCGGACTCGCCGTCCTCGGCAGGGGCGGGCGCCTCTACGTCCCGGGCGCGGGCGGTGCGGCGGCCGCGGTCGAGCCCGGCGAAGAGGAGCCACACCGGGACGAGCGCCACGAGCGTCCACAAGAGCAGGAACGCGTAATCGTGGTGCTGCGTGATCGCATCGGACCAGCCGTCCGGCTTCTTGTAGTCGGCGAGCTGGCGCCCGGTGTAGATCCCGGCGAAGACCGACAGGGGTGCGAGGAGCACCAGGGCCGCGACGGCCCAGCCGATGCGCTGGCGCAGCGGCGGGATCAGCAGGTAGACGAGGCCGCCGAGCACGAGGAGACCGACCAGGACGATCGGTGCGTGCACGGCTAGCGGGTGGAGTGGGAGATCGAGGATCGTACTCATAGAGTTGATTGAACCCTAAAGTAATCACAGTGAGTGGACCGAACTCAAATTGTGATCACAGAGCGTTCATGAACCCGGGGACGACTACCAGGCCGATGCCCCGGCGGAGCTCTCGAAGAGCTGGACGTACCCCATCACGGCATCCGCTATGAGCTGCACCGCGATGGCGGCCAGCAGCACGCCCGCGATCCGCGTCAGCACCTCGATGCCCCCGCGCCGCAGGATCTTCACCAGGAAGCCCGAGAACCGCATGACCAGGTAGATCGAGATGTGGATGACGACGATCGCCAGCGCGATCCACAGGTAGTCCGTGCGCGACGGGGCCTGCTGCACGAACAGGATCACCGCGACGATCGCGCCCGGCCCGGCCAGCAGGGGCGTGCCCAGCGGCACGAGCGCGATGTTCGAGGTGGCGGTCTGCGAGGGCTCGTCGGCCTGGCCGGTGAGGAGCTGGAGGGCGACGAGGAGCAGCAGCAGCCCGCCCGCGCCCTGCAGCGCCTCCAGGTCGATGTGGAGGTAGCTGATGATCTGCTGGCCGAGCAGCGCGAACAGCGAGATCACGCCCAGGGACAGGAGGGTCGCCTGGAGCGCGGCGCGATTGCGCTCGCGCTGATCCATGGTCCCCGTGAGGGCCAGGTAGATCGGCACGATCCCCGGCGGGTCCATGATGACGAAGAGCGTCACCATGACCGTCAGCAAATATTCCACGCTGCGAGTATGTCAAGTCCGCCAGGTCACAGCCCCGCATTCGAGCAGGCGTGTTAGGTGTAGCTCACGATGGGCATCACGGCGCCGTCGGGCGGCTGGAGTTCGGACACTGCCGGTTCGTCGCCGGTGTGGTCGATGAGCAGCCAGGTGTCGTCGCCGCGGTCGGCCCAGACGACCCAGCGCCCGGCCGGGTCGACCCATTGCTCGCCCGCGTCGTCGTACAGCTCCTGGTACTCCCCGTAGTCCACTTCTCCCTCGTCGGGAAAGAGCATCGCGTCGGGCTGGTACATCGACACGACGCCTTCGGTGATGGAGGCAGCGTCCTCTGCGCCCTCTTCACCCGCCGCGTCGGCGAGCGTCTCCTGGACCACCACGCTGGAGAGGGGCCCGCACTCCTCCTGGGTGCTGGCCGTGCCCCGGGCGTCGAGGTCCGCGACGCAGACGTAGCTCGGATCGGTCTGGTCGACGAGGACCGCGGCCTCCAGGCCGGCGGCGCTCACCGACTCGAAGCCGAAGTTGAACTGATCGTTGAACCAGTACCTCGAAGCCTCGCCCCCGGTCGTGGAGTACAGGTCGGTCGTGAAGACGGCGGTGCTCGCGTTCCAGTCGTCCAGGGTGAGGAGTGAGTTGGTCGTGAACCCGACCGTCTCGGACTGCTCGTGGAGGGAGACGTCGACCAGCGAGTACTCCTCTTCGGTGTACTCCGCGTTCGGCGTGATCATCGCGTAGCGGTCGCCGGCGCTGTTGATCTTCGTGTAGGTGTCGATCGAGGGCTTCTGCTCGCTGACGAGCTCGTCGCCGTCCAGGCCGATCGTCCACACGTCGGACGAGGACTCCGCCATGTACTGGGTGGTGAGCTTGTAGACGTTCGCGTTCGGCTCCTCGATGTCGAACGCGAAGGACTCCCCGTCCTCGTTGAGCACGCTGTACCGGCCGTCCCCGTCCTGGACGAGGAACTCCATGCCGAACTCGCTCTGCACTTCGACCGTGCTGGTGTCGGCGGCGGCGATGTCGCCGTCGCCCTTGCCGTCGTGGGGCGCGATCAGCGGGTTCCACACGACCGCGGCGCCGAGCACGAGCAGGCCCGCGCCCCCCGCGGCGGCGGCGACGCGCCTGCGGCGGCGGAGGCGGCCGGCGCCGGCGATCGCGAGGTCGGCCAGACCGGGGTCGTCGAAGACGGGCGCGGCGTCGGCCCGTTCGGCCAGCCCGCTGCGCAGGAGGGCCTCGATGTCCTCGCTCATGCCGCCTTCCTCGGTTCCATCGCCAGGCCGAGCGCGGCCGAGGGCGTGCCGAGTCGCTTGCGCATGCCCGCGAGCGCGCGGGAGGCCTGGCTCTTCACCGTGCCGACGGAGATGCCGAGGATGTCGGCGATCTGCTGGTCGGTGCGGTTCTCGTAGTAGCGGAGGACGAGGACCGCGCGCTGGCGCTTGGGGAGGACCGCGATGTGGCGCCACATGGCGTCGCGCACCGCCGAGTGCTCGGTGAAGTCGCGGGAGTGGTCGACCTTGTCCTCGAACACCTCGGTGGGCTTCTCGCGGTTGGACCGCTTGCGCCACCAGGAGGCGTTGGTGTTGTAGAGGATGCGGCGGGCGTAGGCGTCGACCGAATCAGTAGTCCTGATCCGGCTCCACGCCAGGTAGGTCTTCGTCAAGGTCGTCTGCACCAGGTCCTCCGCTGTTGCCCAGTTCCCCGTGAGGAGATACGCCGCTCGGTGCAGCGCGGCGGAGCGAGCCGCCACGTACTCGCGGAACTCCTCGTCCTGGGACGATTTGGTCTCGCTCACGAGTCTCCCTGGGGGGGTCGAAGAACAGACGACTTACCCTCGGCGGACGGTTGCCCCGTAGGCCGGAATTCTGCCAAGAGATGGGTGTTCCTGGCAACCGAGGGTCGGATGCAAACTGAGTATACGAAGTAGGTGCAACCCCTTGGGGCCCGGCATCGGATGCCGCGATGTGGGTCATGACCAGGACGAAGCACACCCGCCGACAGTGTCGGCGGGTGTGCGGACGGTGAACGCCGGTTTAAGCTCCGGCGGACTTCGGGGCGGGCTCGCCTTCGGGGATCAGGTCCTCTTCAGGCTCGGCCTCGCGCTCGTCGACGGCCTCGGGCTCGTACATCTCCTCGCACATCTGGAGGTAGAGCTCGTTGGGGTTCGGCAGGTGCGGGACGTTGCGCAGCGCCTGGTCCTGGCCGGCGGACTCGATGATGAACTCGCCGTAGTTGAGCATGCGGCCCATCGGCGTCTGGGAGTACTTCATGTCGGTGACGCGGCCGAGCGGCATCATGGCGACCGAGCGGGTGATGACCCCTTGGATCAGCATGATCCGCTTGTTCGTCAGGATGAACCGGTCCATGTACCAGTCGAGGATCTTCCAGCCCACGAAGCCGAGGATGAGCAGCCAGACGAGGACGGTGACGCTGAGCGCGGTGTTGTCGACGCCCGACTTGGTGAGCATCCCGGAGATGAGGCCCATGATGAAGGTCGCGAGCGTGCCCACGACGTACCAGGGCATGAGGTGCACCCAGTGCCGCCGCCATTCGCCGCGGTACTTCTCGGTCGGGAAGAGGTAGCGGGCGGAGATCGGGGAGGGGACGTCCGGCACGGACGGCGCGCGCACGCCGCCGAGGAGGCCGCCGCTCAGTCCGTTGTTGAGGCCGTCGTCGAAGCGGACGCCGTCGATGTCGCTCGCGGCGGTCGCCGGCGCGGACCCGGCCGCTCCCGGAGGGAAGCCGAATTCGCGCGTGGGGGTGTCCGCGCCCGGGACGGGACTGTCTGCGGGGGCGCGGGGGCTGGGGGGTTCCAGCGGCTCGGTGTCCTTGGTGTCCCCCGAGCCGCCTGCACCGGAATCGGTCATAGTGCCGTCGCTATCAGGTCACGAGGTTCGTGAAGAACGTCGAGAAACCGTTTGCGGCATCGAGGATTCCGCCTGCGAGGTTCCCGACCACGTCACTGGCTTCGCCCGGCCTGAAGGCCACAAAGAACACCAGGAACGCAAGTCCGCCCCAAGTCAGAAACTTCTTCAACTTCCTCACCCCTCCCGTCAAGGGTCCTGGCCGATCGTTCGTCTGGCGCAGGCTGGCACGAGTCTACCGTACGAGCAGGACTCGGCTTTCAGTTTTCTTCTGGGCCACAACGGTGTGAACCGTGCGGCCCGATGCCGGGATCAGCGTAACGCGATGGTTCCACTTTCACCCGACTCCGCCCGTCTACCTGCGGATTCAACCTATTCGCTTGTACGACCGGGAGCTTACCCCAAGTAACCCGCCATTGGCTCAATGTAGGCGCATCGGCCCCCTCCGCCCTATGGAAGCGTCAGGTATCCGACACGAGCCGTTCGCTTACGCCCCCAACGAGGAGTGGCGCGGTCACCTGGAGTCCTGGGGCTTCGTCGCCATCGGAGCTCCGAGCACAGCGGTGCTCCATTCCAGAGTGCCACCTCGAGGCGACATCTGGTGACCCCGGAGCGGTCGGATTCCTGACGAACGCCTCTCAGGTACCGGAACGCCGCCAGGCGCGTTTCCTGGCGGTGTTACCCAGTCGGGCGCTGCCCAGCTGCGCTGCCCGGCCGCACTACCCTGTCGGGCGCTGCCTGGCAGCGTCATCCAGTCGGGCGCTGCCCGGCTGCGTTTTCTGTCGGGCTCTGCCCGAACCTGTGCTCCCTCACCCAGGCGTGCATGGCGATGCCGCTGGCGACACCGGCGTTGATGGAGCGGGTGGAGCCGAACTGGGAGATCGAGCAGACCATCGAGCAGGCCTCGCGCACCGGCTCGGAAAGGCCGGGCCCCTCCTGGCCGAAGACCAGGACGGCATGGCGCGGCAGCGCGGTCGTCTCGATGGGGACGGAGCCGGGCAGGTTGTCGATGCCCACGACCGCCAAGCCCTCGGCGGCGGCCCAGTCGACGAACGCCTCGACCGTGGCATGGTGCTCGACGTGCTGGTAGCGGTCGGTGACCATGGCCCCGCGCCGGTTCCAGCGGCGCTTGCCGACGATGTGGACGGTCTTGGCGAGGAACGCGTTGGCGTTGCGCACGACGGTGCCGATGTTGAAGTCGTGCTGCCAGTTCTCGATGGCCACGTGGAAGTCGTGGCGTCGCTCGTCCAGGTCGGCCACGATCGCCTCGCGGCGCCAGTACCGGTACTCGTCGACGACGTTGCGCCGGTCCCCCAGGCGCAGCAGCTCCGGGTCGTACCGCTCACCCGTGGGGAGCGGTCCCTCCCAGGGGCCGACGCCGACCGCGTCCGGAGCCTGGTCCTCGGCGGCGGCGTCCGGCTGGGGTTCGGGCCCGGCGGGGCCGGTCTGGTCAGTCACGCCGCCTATTGGAGCACAAGCGCCCGCCGCGGAGGCCGCGGCGGGCGCTCGCGGGAGGCATAGCGCCGCCCCGGCGGCTACGGGGGAAACCTACCGGGGCGACGCGTTGCATAGTAGCGGCCGGACGCCTGCGATCGGGCACACACCTCACTGAATTCCCTTGCCGCGTAAGGAAATCGGGCTATTGAACGTCCCTTGTCACTCAGGTCTCGGTCATGCCCGCATGAAGGGCTTGAGGGCGTCCGGGTCGGCGAGGGCGTCGCGTGCGATCGCCTCCTCGGGCGGCACGCCCTTGAGGATCTTCTTCACCGGGACCTCCACCTTCTTGCCGCTGAGCGTGCGCGGGATCGCGGGCACCTGGCGCACCTCGTCGGGGAGGTGGCGGGGCGAGAGCTGCTCGCGCAGGGCGCCGGCGATGCGGCGGCGCAGCTCGTCGTCGAGCTCGGTCCCCTCGGTGCAGGCGATGTAGAGCAGGAGCCGGTCCTGGCCCGGGTCGTCCAGGTGCACGACCAGGGAGTCGGCCACGCCGTCGATGGCCTCGACGACCGCGTAGAACTCGGCGGTGCCCATGCGGACGCCGCCGCGGTTGAGCGTGGCGTCGCTGCGGCCCGAGATCACCGCGGATCCGCGGTCGGTGATGGTGATCCAGTCGCCGTGGCGCCAGATCCCGGGGAAGTCGGTGAGGTAGGTGTCGCGGTAGCGGTGCTTGAGCGGGTCGCCCCACAGGCCCACCGGCATGGAGGGCATCGGGGAGGCGATCACGAGCTCGCCCTCGCGTTCGATCCCCGGGCGGCCTTCGGGGTCGAAGGACTGCACGTCCGCGCCGAGGCACCGGCACGAGAGCTCGCCGCGCCAGACGGGGACCGTGGGCGCGCCGCCGATGAACCCGGTGCACAGGTCGGTGCCGCCCGAGAGGGACTGGAGCTGCGCGGTCTCGCTGATGGACTCGTAGACGTAGTCGAAGCCCACCGCGGGGAGCGGCGCGCCGGTCGAGCCGATGCCGCGGATGAGGGACAGGTCGGCCTCGTCCATGGGCTTGATGCCGCGCGAGCGGCAGGCCATGAGGAACGGCGCACTCGTGCCGAAGTAGGTGGTGCCGGACTCGGCGGCGAGGCGCCACATCCCGGCCGGGTCCGGCGCCCCGTCGAACATGACAATCCCCGCGCCCACGATCGGCGCGGACATCAGGTAGTTCCACATCATCCAGCCGGTGGTGGAGTACCAGAAGAAGCGGTCGCCCACGCCCAGGTCGTGGTGCAGCGAGTGCATCTTGGCGTGCTCGATCGCCATGCCGCCGTGGGAGTGCACGATCGCCTTCGGCAGGCCCGTGGTGCCCGAGGAGTACAGGATGTACAGCGGGTGGTCGAAGGTCAGCGGCTCGAACGCGACCCCTTCGTCGTACGCGCAGAAGCGGTCCCAGGTCTCACCCTCGACCTCTCCGCCGATGTAGGGGAGGGTGACGACCGAGCCGAGGCCTTCGAGGCCGCGCACGACGCGGCGCAGGTCGGCGGTGCGGTCGATGGTCTTGGGACCGTACTTGTAGCCGTCGACGGCTACGAGGACCTTCGGCTCGATCTGCGCGAAGCGGTCGAGCACGGCCTTGGCCCCGAACTCGGGGGCGCAGCTCGAGAAGACCGCGCCGAGGCTCGCGGTGGCGAGCATGAGCGCGTAGGTCTCGGGGATGTTCGGCATCCAGGCCGCGACGCGGTCGCCGCGGTGGACGCCGTGGGCGATGAGCCCCGCGCGGGCGCGGGCCACGGCCTCGCGCAGGTCGCCGAGGGTCCACTCGACGGTGTCGCGGGTGTCGGAGTAGGCGCGCACGAGCACGTCGTCCTCGTCCACGCCGGGCGCGGTGAGCACCGCGCGGGCGTAGTTGAAGGTCTCGTCGGGGAACCACACGGTGTCGGGCATGGTCTCGTCGGCGAGGACGCGGTGCTCCGGCACGGTCTTGCCGAGGCCGAAGTACTCCCAGACCGCGCCCCAGAACGGGCGCAGGTGCTCGACGGAGTACTGCCACAGGGCCGGATAGCCGGTGAGGTCGCGCTCCTCCCGGCGGGACAGCCACTGGCCGAACCGCCCGATGTTCGTCGTCTCCACCGCGTCAGGCCGCGGCAGCCACAGCACCTCGTTGGTCACGTTCGCCTCCCCGATTCCACAACCTTCACGGCGCCCGCGTGCCGGCCGTGAATTGAAGTTGTGGTCCACGGCACTATCGTGTCACGAGGATGCTTCGGGCCGTCTCCGGGGCCGCCCGTTTCGGTGGTTTCGTCCCCTATTCAGTGAATGACTCGATCGAGCTCGGCGGCAAAGGCGGACATGTCGCGACAAGTCCGGGGCGCCTACTGCGCGGGCGCGAGTTCGTCCTCGATGTAGCGCTCGCGGATCACGTAGAGCCCGGCGCAGAAGAGGACGACGGTGAGCGCGGCGACGAAGCCGAACGGGACCGACCACGAGCCGGTGAGGCCGTACACCCAGCCCACGGCCAGCGGCCCGACCCCGGCGATGAGGTAGCCGCCCGACTGGGCGAAGGAGGACAGGGCGCTCGTCCCGGCCGGCGTGCGGGCCCGCAGCCCGAACAGGGTCAGGACCAGCGGGAACACCGAGGTGCCGATGCCGAACAGCGCCATCCACAGCCAGGTGAGCGCGCCGCCGCCGTCGATCCACAGGCCGGCGACCGCGGGCGGGTAGCAGCTCATGAGGATGAAGAAGACCGGGCGCGGGCCCCAGCGGACGGTGAGGATCGGGACGACCACCGAGACGGGGATCTGCACGATCGTGAGCAGGCCCAGCATCGACCCGGCGGCGGCCGCCGACATGCCGTCCGCGACCAGGATCGTGGTCGTCCAGCCCATCAGGATGTAGGCGATGGCCGACTGGCAGCCGAACAGCAGCAGCATCGTCCAGGCCAGGCGCGAGCGGCGGACGCCGTCGAGGCGGCCCATCGGCGCGACCCCGGCCGCGGCGGGCGCGGGCCGCCACAGCAGCCACGGCACGATCGCGATGAGCGCCGGGAGCGCCCAGACCGCCAGCGCGATGCGCCAGTCGCCCGCGAGGTGGTCGATGGGGGCGGTGGCGGCGGCCGCGACGGCGGTGCCGACCGCGAGGGTCGTGGAGTAGGCGGTGGTCATGAGCCCGATGCGGTTCGGGAAGTAGCGCTTGACGATCACGGGCACCGCGACGTTGCCGACGGCGCCGGCGGCGAGCGCGAAGAGGCTGAAGAGGAGGAAGAGCGCGGCGTTGGGGGCCCAGGCGCGGGCGATCATGCCGATGCTCATGCACAGGAGTGCGCCGGTGAGCAGGGCGCGGGGGCCGTAGCGGCGGGCGAGGCGCGGGGCGAGGGCGCCGAGGCCGGCGAAGGCGAGGACCGGGAGGGTGGTGAGGAGCCCGGCAAGGGCCTCTGACATGCCGAGGCCGGTGCGCAGTTCGGCGAGGATGGCGCCGACGCTGGTGACGGCGGTGCGGAAGTTGAACGCGGCGAGGACGACCCCGGCGACCAGGAGCCAGCTCGCGGCGGCCACGGCCTGCTTCGGCGGGATCGGCGGGTCGCTGATCTCGGCGTGCGGGGTGGGGGCGGGGTGCTCGACATCGGTCGCGGGCGCGTCGGTCGTCGTCACGCGGACGGCTCCTTCCGGGGACGGGAGGCGGGCGGTGGTCCGGTGGGGTGGTAACCGCTCTCCGGCAGTCGTCGCGTACTTGGTGGTCCGCCCTGCTGTGCTCATTTACGGCTCGCAAGCTTCGCCGAGCTGCCGAGATATGATGGAGTCAATTCGTAGGATGAATTGACGGCCTGTCAACGGTATCGCGAGGGCTGTCTGCTTTAATCCTTCTAGTGTTGGGAAACACGCACCCTCCCACGGCGGGCCCCCGTCGGCCGTGGACGCTCCGGAGAGGTCAGGTCCGTCAGTGGCATTGCAGTCGACACGCAAGTCCGCCCTCGTCGATCAGGTGATCGAACAGCTGCGCCAGCAGATCAGCGACGGCGAGTGGGGCATCGGCTCGCGCATCCCCACCGAGAGCGAACTCGCGGAACTCCTCGGCGTCGGCCGCAACACCATCCGCGAAGGCGTCCGGGCCCTCGCCCACGCAGGCCTCCTCGAGATCCGCCAAGGCGCCGGCACCTTCGTCGTCGGCCGCAGCGAGGTCACCGCCGCCGTCCGCCGCCGCATCGCCGCCAGCCCCGCCTCCGACGCCATGGAGGTCCGCCGCGGCCTCGAAGTCGAGGCCGCCCGCCTCGCCGCCCACCGCCGCGACGAAGCCGACATCACCCGGCTCCGCATCCTCCTCTCCGAACGCGAAGCCACCCACGAGGTCAACGACACCGAGTCCTTCGTGGCCGCCGACATCGCCCTCCACCAGGCCGTCGCCGAGGCCAGCCACAACAAGCTCCTCGCCGAGCTGTACTCCGAACTCGCCGAATCGCTCCGCGAGACCGTGCGCGCCGGACTCGGCCCCAACCTCGCCGAGGAACCGCACATAGACCACTCGCGCGCCATCGAGGCCATCATCGCCGGCGACGCCGACCTCGCCGCCGCCGAAACCGCCGCGTACCTGCGGCTGCTCATCGACGATTGACTGACCGCAGAGGCACCGGGCGCCTCACAGACCGCCCGTCGGCCGCCGGAGGAACCGCTTCCGGGAGATAGAGTCGGAACTGTTCGCCTCTGAGTACGAAGGAGTCCCCATGCGCCTGTCCGCCCGCGTCGACTACGCACTGCGGGCCGCCGTGGCCCTGGCCGGGTACGGCGAGCGGTGGGTCTCCGCCGAGCAGATCGCCGAGGACCAGGGCATCCCCCGCAAGTTCCTCGAATCGATCCTGCTCCAGCTGCGCCGCGGCGGCATCGCCACCTCCAAGCGCGGCTCCGAAGGCGGCCACCAGCTGGCCCGCCCCGGCGGCGAGATCAGCCTCGCCGACGTCATCCGCGCCGTCGACGGCCCGCTCGTCGGCGTCCGCGGCGAACGCCCCGAAGCGGTCCCCTACTCCGGCACCGCCACCGCCATGACGAACGTGTGGATCGCACTGCGCGTCTCCGAGCGCAACATCCTCGAATCCGTCTCGCTCGCCGCCGTCGCGAACGACGACCTCCCCACCTCCGTCACCAAGCTCCTCGAGGACCCCGACGCCTGGGTCATCCGCGACTGACGCGTCGGGCCGCCGCGGCGGGTCCGGCTTTGGCAGAATCGGCACGTGAAATTCCCTGACTTGGGGGCCTGGTGGGACCGCGTCCTCCTCGGGGCTCGGCAGCGGTCCAATCTGGTGGACCACTCGTGGCGCGCGGGCGAGCGGTACGGCGAGGTCCACGGCGGCCAGCTGGCCGCGGCCATCTCGTACTACGCGTTCTTCGCGGCGTTCTCGCTCTCGCTGCTGGCACTGGCGATCTTCGGGTACCTGCTCAACTCCCCCGAGATCTACCAGTCCGTCGAGGAATGGCTCTCCACGAACCTGCCGGTGATCGACATCGGCGTCCTCGAGGACTCCCGCCAGTCGGTCACCATCTTCGCGGCCGTCGCCCTCGTCGTCGCCGGGGTCGCCTGGGTGCAGTCGGTGCGGGCCGCGATCCGGCTCATCTGGGGGCTCGACGCGCAGCCGGGGAACCCGTTCCTGCGGTGGGCGATCGACTTCCTGATCCTCATCGGCATCTCGACGCTGCTGCTCATCACGATCGGCGCGACGGCCGGCGCCGAATGGGTGCTCGCCTGGTTCGAGCTCGACGAGGCCACCGGGAACCTCGCGCTGGTGGTCCGCGGCATCTCGGTCCTCGTGGGCCTCATCGCGAACGCCCTGCTCGCGCTGGTCCTGCTCCAGGCCCTCCCGCGCGTGGTCATGCCCCTGCGGCGGGTCGTCTGGGCCTCGGTGGCGGTCTCGGTCGGCATGGAGCTCCTGAAGACCCTGGGCCGCATCTACGTCCTCCACGTCTCCGACCGCCCCGCCTACCAGGCGGTGACCACCGCGGTCGGCCTCCTCGTCTTCCTCTACCTCTTCAACGTCATGATGCTCCTCGCCGCCTCCTGGACGGCGACCTCCCTGCACGGCAAGGCCATCGACCTGTACGAACGCACCCCCATCCCCTACGAGACCGGCCGCCTCCACAACCCCGAGGCAAAAGACTGACGGCCCGGGCGCGATGCGCCCGGGCCGTCGGTCTCGTTCGGTTATGCGGTGGTGCAGACCTGGCCGTTCATGAGGAACATGCCCGGGTCGTGCGGGTCGCCGGTGCCCTGGTAGCCGATCTGCTTGGTCTGGCCCGGCTTCAGGGGGAAGTTCCAGAAGGCCGGGTCGGCCGCCATGGCGTCGCCGTCGATCGCGATGGTGCCGCCCCAGTCGTGCTCGACCGAGGTGACGCCGCCGGACTTCCAGGCGAGGTCGAACTCGTCGATCGCGGCGTCACCGGTGTTGGTGACCTTGAGCTGGACGACGAAGCCGTCGCCCCAGTCGGCCGCCACGCGGTACTCGACCTCGCAGGACGCGGCCGCGTACGGCGCCGCGGCGCTGTCGCGGACCGGGCCCGAGGTGACCGTCTCCCATTCGGGGGCGGGCATGTCGAAGCCGAGGAAGAAGCTCGGCCACGGCGGCTGGTTGTACGAGACGTTCTGCCACGACACCGCGAGGCGGTACTGCGGGTCGTTCATCAGCGTCGGCAGCGCGTGGTCCGAGGCGATCGTGGTGGTGAACAGGCGCACGCCGTCGTTCGACTCCTTGCGCAGGACCACCTCCTCGCGCCAGTCCCCGAGCAGGTCGCCGGTGAGCACCGCGTTGCCCTTGGTGCCGTTGTTGGTGTCCACGCCTTCGGGAGTGAAGATCTCCGACTGCGTGCCCGTCTCGTAGTCCCACTCGGCGATGTACGGGTAGACCGGGACGTAGTCCGGCTCGTTGAACTCGTGGTCGAAGACCTCGCGGCCGAGGTCGCCGTCCCACCAGACCATGGAGTTCGCGGACGGGATGGCGTTCCCGATCAGGGTCCCGTCGGCCGCGTGGAGCTCGCCTTCGCGCGAGTTCCAGGCGCCCGTGGTGCTCGCGGCCCAGCATTCGGCGCCCGCGTAGTTCGGGTCGATGTCGCCGCAGGTGCCGCGGCCGGTGTCCCGGGTGCCCGGGATCGACCAGAGTACCTCGGCGGTGTCGGCGTCGCGGAACGCGCCGGCCTTGTTGCCCGAGCAGCTCATGCACTCGAAGGGGCTGAAGATCTCCAGGCCCTCATTTGAAGGGTCGAAGTCCGAGACGTGCAGCGCGTCGCCGTGGCCGAGGCCCGTCGAGTACAGCGGCGTCCCGTCGTCGTTGATGGTCATCGCGCCGAACACGATCTCGTCGCGCCCGTCCGCGTCCACATCGGCGATGGACATCTGGTGGTTGCCCTGGCCCGCGTACTTGCCGCCCCAGCGGTCGGAGCTGAAGGTCCACAGCTGCGGCAGGTTGTCGCCGTCCCAGTTCCAGGCGGTGATCTCGCTCTTGGCGTAGATGCCGCGGTTGGTGATCAGCGAGGGGTGCACGCCGTCGAGGTAGGCCACGGCCAGCATGAGGCGGTCGCCGCGGTTGCCGTAGCAGTCGCCCCACGAGCACATGTCGCCGCGCGCGGGCGCCCAGTCGGCGGTCTCCATCGCGGCGCCGGTCTGGCCGTTGAAGACCGTGAGGAACTCCGGGCCCTGCAGGATGCGGCCGTCGGTGCCGCGGTAGTCCGCGGCGGCGTCGCCGATCACGGTCCCTTCGCCGTCCACGGTGCCGTCGGCGGTCTTGAGGGCCACCTCGGCCTTGCCGTCGGAGTCGAGGTCGTAGGCGACGAGCTGCGTGTAGTGCGCCCCGGCCCGGATGTTGCGGCCGAGGTCGATGCGCCACAGGCGCTCACCGCTGAGCGTGTACGCGTCGACGTAGACGTTCCCGGTGTAGCCGCTCTTGGAGTTGTCCTTCGCGTTCGACGGGTCCCACTTCTGGATGAGCTCGTAGACGCCGTCGCCGTCCACATCGGCGACCGTGGCGTCGTTGGGCGCGTACGTGTACGCGACGCCGTCGGGGGTGGTGCCGCCTGCGGGGCGGTCCATGTCGATGTCGATGTACTGGTCGTCCCAGACCTCGAAGGCCTTGGTGTAACCGGTCTCGACGCCCTCGGACACCGTGGCGATCCAGTAGGTCGCGTTCGCGGTGCCGCCCTGGTCAGTGAGGTTGGTCAGCTGCGTCGGCTCGGGCGTGATGAGCCGGCCGTCGCGGTAGACGTTGAACGCGAGGCCCTCCGGGTCCAGCGCGAGGCTGCGCCAGCTCAGGAAGTTCCCGCCTTCGACGCTGACGGCGACCGGGGCGCGGTCGAGGCTCTCGATCTGCTCGGCGCACTCGGTGCACGGCTCGTCGGGGCCCTCCCCGCCGCCGCCGGGGACGTCCCCGATGCGGGTGAGCTCGAGGCCGTTGAGGTGGCCGGTCTGGCCGGAGACGGTGACGTTGAGCTGGCCGTCCTCGACGGTGATGCCCTCGAAGTCCTTGGTGAGGATCGCCTTCGAGGCGGCGTTGGCCGCGCCGAAGTCGACGCCCTCGAACTTCACGTTCGCGCGGGCCGAGCCCACGTAGTCGCCGGTGATGACGCGGGCGGTGTAGAGGCCGTCCGCCACATCGACGGCGAAGTCGTACGAACCGCCGAACCAGGCCACGAAGTCGGAGCCGAGCGGGTCGGCGGTGACGCCGCGGTCGCGGTCGATCGCGCTCGCCATGTCGGTGGTGAAGCCGTAGCCGAGCTCCGCGGTGTAGGCGGTGCCGCGGTTGACCTCGGTGTACCCGGGCGCGACGGTCTGCGAGGCGGGGCCGAAGTCGTACTTGAACCCGGCGGTCGCGGTGGTGACGGTCAAAGTGGAGGACTTCTCGCCCTCGCCCTTACCGTTGACGCCCGCGACGGCGAACTCGTAGGCCGTGTCCTCTTCGAGGCCGGAGACGCGGCCGACGCCCACGGTGGCGGTGGAGCCGAGGCGCCATTCCGCGCCGGGCTCGCGCACGAACACGCGGTAGATGTCGGCGTCGTCGGCGGTGTCCCAGTTGAGGGTCACGCTCGCGTTGGCCACAGTGGCGGCTTTGAGGCCGGTCGGCGCGGCAGGCGCGTTCGCCGGCGGCGCGACGTCCACGACGTGCTCGGCGAGCGGGAGGCCCAGGGTGGCGGTCTCCTCGGCGACCAGGCGGGCCATCTGGATGGCGCCGTACTCCTGGAAGTGGGTGTCGTCGGCGGTGCCGTTCGGCCGGTTCGGGTAGACCCCGGCCGGGACGTGCAGGAACACCGACTTCGCTTCCTCAGGGCCGATCTCGTTGAGGTAGGCGCGCGAGGAGGCCGAGAGGTCGACCATCGCGACGCCGGTCTCCTCGTGGAGCTCGTGGACCTTGTTCACGTAGTCGCCGAAGGACACGTTGAACTCGCCGGTCTCGGCGTTGAAGCTGCGTCGCGAGACCGGGGTGACGAGCACCGGGACGGCGCCCTTCTCGATCGCGCCCGCGATGTAGTGGTCCCGCAGGTACATCTTGTAGTCGTCCGGCGAGGTGTACCGCTCGGGGACCGAGGCGGTCGCGTCGTTGTGTCCGAACTGGACGAACAGGTAGTCGCCCGGCTGGATCTCGTTCAGGATCGCGTCGAGGCGGCCCTGCTCGATGAACGAGCGCGATGAGCGCCCGCCGATCGCGTGGTTGGCGATCGTGACGTTCTCGTCGAAGTAGCGGTCGATCACCTGGCCCCACCCGGCCTGCGGCTCCCAGTAGGGGTCGTAGGTCTGGACGGTGGAGTCGGAGGCCAGGTAGACGGTGATCTCGTCGTCCTGGGCCTGCGAGGGCGCGCCCGCGGCGAGGACGCCCGCGAGCGCGGTGGCCCCGGCGGCGACGACCGCGAGGGCGCGGCGCCATCGGGGAGGGGGAGGAGTCATGGGCCTCATGTTCACTTCCGTAGTGAGGAGGGAGGGGGCGAGCCGGGCATTCGGATATGAATCGTTTCAATTCCGAGGACGATTGCCGGGCAAGCGGTTTCTATGGAGGGACGGTACCGAGCGGTCCTTGAAAAGTCAATACATGTCGATATTCGAGAACTTCCGTTCGATCGGGCGGGGGCGGCGGACCCCCGGGAGGGTTTCCCAGGGGTCCGAGGCGCAGGCCGGAGCCTGCGGCTGGGCTAGCGGACGTGGCCGGCGATCGGCAGCGGGAGCGCCCTGGTGCCCTCGGCGACCAGGCGGGCCATCTGGTTCGCGCCGTTGTCCTGGAAGTGGGTCGAGTCGGCGAGGCCGTCCGGGTAGTTCGGGTACTGCCCGGCCCGCAGGTGCATGAAGACCTCCCAGCGCGCCCGGTCGTAGCCGATCGAGTTCAGGTAGGTGCGCGAGCGCGCCCCCAGGTCGATCATGGCCACGCCGGTCTCGTTCACCAGCTCGTGCACCTTGGCGGCGTAGGTCGCGAACGACTCGTTGAACCTGCCGGTGGACGAGTTGTAGTCGAGGCGGTTGACCGGCGTGAGGAGCACCGGGGTAGCGCCCCTGGCGGTGGCCCCGGCCATGTAGTGGTCGCGCAGGTACATCTTGTAGTCCGCGGGCGAGGTGTACCGCTCGGGGTTGCCGGTCGAGGCGTCGTTGTGTCCGAACTGGACGAAGAGGTAGTCGCCGGGCTTGATCGCGTTGAGGATCGTGGTGAGGCGGCCCTGCTCGATGAACGAGCGGGAGGAGCGCCCGCCGATCGCGTGGTTGGCGATCGTGGTGCTCGTGTCGAAGTAGCCGCCGAGCTTCTGGCCCCAGCCGGTCATCGGGTGGACCGAGGCGTTGTAGGTCTGGGCGGTGGAGTCGGAGGCGACGTAGATCGTCGGGTTGCCTTGGCTCGGCGTGCCGGCCGGAAGGGCTCTGAACTGCTGGTTCGTGCCGCCGTTCGAGTCGTACTGCGAGATGCGCGAGCCCGCCGCCGTTGAACGCTCCCAGACGTCGAGGGCCTTGCCGGAGTCGCGGTTCACGAACCGCAGGTAGGTGCCGTCGTCGAGGATCTGCCACTGCTGGTTGACGCCGCCGTTGTCGGTCCACTGGACGATGTCGGCGCCGTTGGCCTTGGACTTCGCGTAGACGTCGAGCACCAGGTTGGAGTGGCGGGCCTGGATCTTGTAGTAGCCGCCGCCCGCGTCGACGAAGCGGAACTGCTGCTGGTTGGCGTCGTTGCGGGCCTGCTGGACGAGCTTGGCCCCGTTGGCGGTCGAGGCCGAGAGGTCGAAGACGAGGCCGGAGAGGCGGGACTGCAGGACGTACCAGGTGCCGGGGGTGAAGGCCGCATTGGCGGCGCCCGCACCGAGGAAGCCGCCCGCCGCGGCGCCGGCGCCGATCCCGGCGAGGAGGCCGAGGTTGCGGCGGGAGAGCTTGGCGCTGAACGGATTGCCGTGTGCGTTGGTCATGTGTGCGCTCCAGTGTGGGAGGTCGGGCCGTGCCGCGGCCCGGGCGAGGAGGGACCGGTCGGAGTGTGCGGGGGCTTCGGGCAGGATTCTTTCCTGAAACGATTCAAAGCTGCGGCGGATCGGTCGGATGCGGTTCCCCAAGCGGTGCCGGGCGCGCGAGGGAATCCATATACTCGCAATCCTCGATTTGCTTGGCGGGAATCGTAACCCTCTGCGGGTTTTCGCCACAAGTGGCGCGGCGGCCGCGGGCCGACGAGCGGTCGGTGCGGCACGGCGAGCGGTCGGATCCGCCGGGCGAGCGGTCAGGCGGGCAGCAGCGGGGCGAGCTTCGCCTTGGCCGCCTCCAGGTCCATGCCCTGGGCCGCGACCCAGTCGTCGTCGAAATAGGTGCCGCCGTAGCGCTGCCCGGAGTCGCACAGCAGCGTCACGATGCTGCCGCCTCGGCCCGCCTCGCGCATCTCCGCGATGATCGCGAGCGCCGCGACGAGGTTCGTCCCGGTCGAGCCGCCGAGGCGCCGCCCCAGCCGCTCGGAGGCCCAGCGCACGCAGGCGATCGACTCGGCGTCGTCCACTTTCACCATGCGGTCGACGAGGTCGGGGATGAACGACGGCTCCACGGCGGGCCGCCCGATCCCCTCGATCCGCGAACCGCGCTCGGCGGTCGCGTCCGGGTCGCCCTCGCGCCAGCCGTCGAAGAACGCCGAGTGCTCGGGGTCGACCACGCACAGGTTCGTGGCGTGCTTGCGGAACCGCACGTAGCGGCCGATGGTCGCCGAGGTCCCGCCCGTGCCCGCGCCGACCACGATCCAGGCCGGCACCGGGTGCCGCTCGAGCCGCATCTGCTCGAAGATGCTCTCGGCGATGTTGTTGTTGCCGCGCCAGTCGGTGGCCCGCTCCGCGAAGGTGAACTGGTCCATGAAGTGGCCGCCGCTCTCGGCGGCGAGCCGCTCGGCCTCGGCGCACACCTGGCCGGCCTCGCGCACCAGGTGCGCCTTGCCGCCGTAGGACTCGATGAGGGCGATCTTCGAGGCGCTCGTCGACTGCGGCATCACGGCCGTGAAGGGGAGCCCGAGCATCCGCGCGAAGTACGCCTCGCTGACCGCGGTCGAGCCGCTCGAGGCCTCGATGACGGGCGTGCCCTCGCCGATCCAGCCGTTGCAGATCGCGTACAGGAACAGCGAGCGCGCGAGCCGGTGCTTGAGCGAGCCTGTCGGATGCGTCGACTCGTCCTTGAGGTACAGGTCCACGCCCCAGTCGCCCGGCAGCGGGAACGGCAGCAGGTGGGTGTCGGCCGAGCGGTTCGCGTCGGCCTCCACTGTGGTGATCGCCCAGTCGGTCCAGCGGCGCGGCCGCGCCCGGTCGACGATGCGCATTTCAGTCCGCCTGCTCGAACGGGACCGGCTGCGGCCGGTCCTCCCACTTGGTCGAGAGCGTGATGGTGGTGCGCGTCTGCGCCACACCGGGAATCGCGCCCACGCGATGGATGAGCTGTTCGAGATCGCCCATCTTGGGCACCCGGACCTTGAGTTGATAGCACTCGACGCCGGCCAGGAAATAACACGATTCGATCTGCGGAATGGCGCGCAGCCGTTCGCAGATGTCGCGGTGGTCGGCCGCGTTGTCGGGGATGATGCCGATGAGCGCGGTGATCCCGAGCCCGATGGCCTCGGAGTCGATCACGGCCTTGTAGCCGGTGATGACGCCGTTCTTCTCGAGTTTGGTCACGCGGTCCTGCACGGAGGGCGCGGTGAGACCGACCCGCCGCGCCAGTTCGGCGTAGGAGGTACGCCCGTCGGTGCGCAAGAGGTTCACGATGGTCTGGTCGATCTCGTCCACTTGTCGAGGATAACCAGAGTTGCCACTTGCGCCCTCTGCCTACCTCATACCCGCGTACTCCTAGAGCGTCAGATTCAGCCCAGAGCGCCGTTGACATACGCGTGGTACTTTCAGGCAATACCTACCAGCCGAAAGTATGTCCAAGAACTCATGGCAGGTTTGACTGAATAGTGGTGTAATGGGTTTAACGCACGAAGTGAGTCTTCATCACGGGGAGGAAGAAATCATGGAGACCGAGGACCGCCTACTCACACCTGGCGAAGTGGCCACGCTGTTCCGCGTCGATCCCAAGACCGTGACGCGCTGGGCCGCCGCAGGCCGGATCGGGAGCATACGCACACCGGGCGGACACCGTCGGTTCCGCGAGTCGGAAGTGCGGGCACTGCTCGAGGGCGATGCCGGAGCCCAGACCACCTTTGATACCGGTAACGCCCAGTAGCAGCAGGCCCAGCCGCACCGCGGACGCCTCAGCGGCCGCGAATCCGTGAACTGAACGACCGTCCGGCACAAGCCGGTCCCGCGCAGCGCCCCACGTCCGCACACGGCCGAGGAAGGACGCGCCCGGTACCGGCTTTTCGCATGTTCGGGGCCGAAGCGCCGCGGAGCATCAAACCCGCGCCGCCGCTTGCAGCAGCAAGCGGCGGCGCGGGTTTTTCGCTGCCTGAAGATCTTGTAATTCCAAAGTGGAGTCCTTTTGTTCCATAAAGGGCATTTGTTCACTTTTTGAAGTCGGGCGAATACACTGAGTCGCCATACTTGCCGCCAATGGGAAAATTCTGGATTCTCCGGGATCGAGACCCTTGACATCACAGTGAGACATAGGCAAACTTCGATGTGAAGTTTGGGAGCGCTTCCGTGTCCACCCGGTACCCGCGGAGCCGCTCCCGACCGGGCGGCCGATCGAGCACGCGACACGTGCTCGCCAGCCGCCGTCAAGCCCGACTATCAATCGAGGGAAGGCACATGACACTCAGTCGAAGGAAGCAGCGCCTAGGCGCCATGGCCGCGGCGGCGCTCGCCGCCGCCACCGTGAGCACCGTGGCCCTGACCAGCGCCGGCGCGCAGGAGCAGGACGGCGACATCGCCCAGGCGAAGGTCGACAACCCGTACGAGGGCGCGCAGGTCTACGTCAACCCGCAGTGGGCCGCGAACGCCGCGGCCGAGCCGGGCGGCGAGGCCGTCGCCGACCAGGCCACCGGCGTGTGGCTCGACCGGATCAGCGCCATCGAGGGCAACGACTCCCCCACCACCGGCACGATGGGCCTCAAGGACCACCTTGACGAGGCCGTGGCGCAGGGCGCGGACGTCATCCAGTTCGTGATCTACAACCTGCCGGGCCGCGACTGCGCGGCGCTCGCCTCCAACGGCGAGCTCAAGGCCGACGAGATCAGCCGGTACAAGAGCGAGTACATCGACCCGATCGTCGCGATCCAGAGCGACCCGGCCTACGCCGGCCTGCGGATCGTCAACGTCATCGAGATCGACTCGCTGCCGAACCTGGTCACGAACGTCTCGCCGCGCGAGACCGCGACAGCGAACTGCGACACGATGAAGGCGAACGGGAACTACGTCGACGGCGTCTCCTACGCCGCCGCCGAGCTCGGCGCGCTGCCGAACACGTACAACTACCTGGACGCCGGCCACCACGGCTGGATCGGCTGGGCCGACGCGAACCCGCAGTACGACAACTTCAACGCGTCCGCGGCGCTGTTCGGCTCGCTCATCGGCGAGAACGGCATGACCGCCGACCACGTGCACGGCTTCATCACGAACACCGCGAACTACTCGGCGCTCGAGGAGCCGCACTGGGAGGTCGACCAGGTCGTGGGCGGCCAGGCGATCAACCAGAACCCGAACATCAAGTGGGTGGACTGGAACGACTTCAACGGCGAGATCGACTTCTCGACCGCGTTCCGCGACGAGCTGATCGCCAACGGCTACAACTCGGACATCGGCATGCTCATCGACACCAGCCGCAACGGCTGGGGCGGCGCCGACCGGCCCGCCGGTCCTTCGACCTCGACCGATCCGGCCACGTTCGTGGACGAGTCGCGCATCGACCAGCGGTTCCAGAAGGGCAACTGGTGCAACCAGGCCGGCGCCGGCCTCGGCGAGCGGCCGCAGGCCTCGCCTGAGGCGGGGATCGACGCCTACGTGTGGATCAAGCCCCCGGGGGAGTCGGACGGCGCTTCGGAGCCGATCGACAACGACGAGGGCAAGGGCTTCGACGAGATGTGCGACCCGGCCTACGAGGGCAACATCCGCAACGGGTTCAACATGAGCGGGGCGCGCGGCGAGATGCCGCTCTCGGGCCACTGGTCGAGCGAGCAGTTCGCTGAGCTCCTCGCGAACGCCTACCCGCCGGTCGGCTAACCGGACTGGAGCGGGGGGGGGGGCCCCCGGCCGGGGGGCCCGCCGGCCCCCCCCGCGAGGCGGGCCCCGGGGGGGGGGGGG
>NZ_JAPZVR010000004.1:349737-370199 GCF_027622855.1 Glycomyces algeriensis
AGCGGCTCGGCGCCCCCGAGGCATGGCGCCGAGCCGCCGCCACCGAGAGCCGATCCCGGGCAGGGAGCGGGCGAACCGGCACTTCGCCCGCATGAAGACGGCGGGGCCGCGCATCGCGCGGCCCCGCCGCTTTCGGCTGTGCTGCTTCCGAGAGTGCTGCTTTCGGATGGGCCGCTTCCGTGAGCGCCGCTGCGCTGTTGCCATGGCGCGGTTGCCGAATGTGAAACGGGTCGAGCCGGGCGGTCGCCAGCAAAACGGACATTCGCAGCGCCCCCGAATCAATGATGGCGCCCGGGTGCGACATGCTGCGCGACAAAGTTTTTCTAAAGGGCCCGTACTGATCTCGCGGGAGCGTTTTCACTGAGTCAAGCGCTTGCCGTTCCCCGGAACGCCTTCGAAAGCGTTGGCCAATCCGGCCGGATGCGTGAATTTTCCTGGTGGACCTCTTGACAGTCCATCAATATATCGGAGATTATCAATGCACATCTTGGGAGCGCTTCCCTGGATGGTCACCCGTTCCGGGCCGCTTCACGTGGCCGATCAACCCCGAAGGACATCGACACATGCAAGTATCTCGAAGGAGAAGAAGACTCGCGCTCACGAGCGTGGCCGTGGGTGCGCTCGCGGCCACCGGTCTGACCTTTGCGTCGGCGAACCAGGCACTCGCCGAAGAAGGCTGCGAAGTCGACTACAACATCGTCAGCACGTGGGGCGGCGGTTTCCAGGCCAACGTCGTCATCACCGCCGACGAAGCGATCAACGGCTGGGAGGTGAAGTGGAACTTCCCGTCCGGGACCACCGTCTCCAACGCGTGGAACGTCGGATGGTCCCAGAGCGGCACCGGCTTCACCGGCAAGGACGTCGGCTGGAACGCCAGCATCGGCTCCGGCCAGAGCCGCGAGGTCTTCGGATTCATCGGGAGCGGGTCCTCTGCGACTCCGGGCCAGTTCACGGTGAACGGCGACGTCTGCAACGGTCCGGTCGACCCCCCCACCTCGACGACGCCGACCGACGGCCCCACCACCGGTGACCCGGGCGGCGGCGGCGACAAGGTCGACAACCCGTACCGGGACGCCCAGGTCTACGTGAACCCGCAGTGGTCCGCACGGGCCGCGGCGGAGCCGGGCGGCGACGCGATCGCCGACCAGCCCACGGGCGTGTGGCTCGACCGCACCAGCGCGATCTACGGCAACAGCTCCCCCACCACGGGCTCGATGGGCCTGGAGGACCACCTCGACGAGGCCCTCGAGCAAGGTGCCGACGTCGTCCAGATCGTCATCTACAACCTGCCCGGCCGCGACTGCGCCGCGCTCGCCTCCAACGGCGAGCTGGGCCAGACCGAGATCGCCGAGTACAAGAGCGAGTACATCGACCCGATCGTCGAGATCCAGGGGCAGGCCAAGTACGCCGACCTCAGGATCGTCAACGTCGTCGAGATCGACTCGCTGCCGAACCTGGTCACCAACGTGACGCCGAGGGCGACCGCGGTCCCCAACTGCGACGTCATGAAGAACAACGGCAACTACGTCGACGGCGTCTCGTACGCCGTGTCCGAGCTCGGCGCCCTGCCGAACACGTACAACTACATCGACGCCGGCCACCACGGCTGGATCGGCTGGGGCGACACGAACCCGCAGTACGACAACTTCTTCGCCGCGGCCGAGCTCTTCGGCTCGCTCATCGGCGAGAACGGGATGACCGCTGACGACGTGCACGGCTTCATCTCCAACACCGCCAACTACTCGGCGCTGGAGGAGCCCTACTGGGCCGTGAACCAGAACGTCGGCGGCCAGGCGCTCAACCAGAACCCGAACCTTCCCTGGGTCGACTGGAACGACTTCAACAACGAGAAGGACTTCACCGAGGCCATGCGCGAGGAACTCATCGCGAACGGCTTCAACGACGACATCGGCATGCTGATCGACACCAGCCGCAACGGCTGGGGCGGCGACTACCGTCCGACCGCCACGTCGACCTCCACCAACCCGGTGACCTTCGTCGACGAGTCCCGCATCGACCAGCGCTTCCAGAAGGGCAACTGGTGCAACCAGGCCGGTGCCGGCCTCGGCGAGCGGCCGCAGGCCGACCCCGAGCCCTGGATCGACGCCTACGTCTGGATCAAGCCCCCGGGCGAGTCCGACGGCGCCTCTGAGGAGATCCCGAACAACGAGGGCAAGGGCTTCGACGAGATGTGCGACCCCGACTACGGCGGCAACATCCGGAACGGCAACAACCCCTCGGGCGCCCGCGACAACATGCCGCTCTCGGGCCACTGGTCCTCCGAGCAGTTCGCGGAGCTCCTCGAGAACGCGTACCCGCCGGTCAACTAATCGGCACGGGGGCTCCGCGATCCGAGAAGCACAGCGCGGAGCTCCTGTCGCCGAAGGCGACACGCCGGTCGACTGAGCGGTAGCGCAGTACTGGTCCGGCCCACCGGGAGGCGGTGGGCCGGACCTCCAGACCACATCCTCGGTTCCTTCCGGTGACCGGGCCCCGCGGGACGGCGGGGCCCGGTCATATCCGGTCCGGGGGAACGGACGCGGCCTTCACGATCGGCGGATCGTGAAGGCCGCGAGGCGTTTCCGGTTATTCGGCGGCTGCGGGCGAGTGACCCGCGCCGATGCCGGCCAGCAGCGAGTCGACGATGCGCTCGACCGTGTCGGGCGACCGGAGCTCCGCGTACTGGCCGTAGACGTAGATCGTCAGCATCGGGCTGACGACCATCGCCACCGCCAGGTGCAGGTCCAGGTCGGGACGCACCTGGCCGCGTTCGGCCCAGTACGCGAAGGTGTCGCGCACGAACTTGCGCCGCCGCTCGACCAGGCGGTCGTGGTGGCGCTTGTACTCCGGGTCCTTCATGGCGAGCATCATGCACTTGAGGACCTTGGTCTCGCGGTCGTCATAGGTGCGGATCATGCTGTGCCCCAAGTGGACGAGGTCGTCGCGCAGCGAGGTGCGCGGCATCTCGGCCGGGAGGGGGGCCTTGATGCACTCGATCGCCGCGGCGACGATCTCCTCCTTGGAGGACCAGCGCCGGTAGATCGAGGCCTTGGAGACGCCGGAGCGCTCCGCGACGGCCTCGATGCTCACGTCGTTGATGCTCTCGTGCTCGGCGATGAGGTCGAGGACGGCTTCCAGGATGGCCTGGCTGACCGCCTCGCTGCGGGGCCGGCCCTTGGCGGGGGCCGGGGTCGCAGGGCCGTCGGGGGCGCCGTCCGCGGCGGCGCCCAGGTGCTGGGCGCCGTCTCGGTCGGCACGGTCCGGGACGGTCGGCGTCTCGCTGAGCTCGGGAGGCATGGCGCGATTCTCCCTCAGGCCTCGACGAGGGCGGGCTCGGCCGCCCGCTCCGGGGTCTCGGTCTCGCGGCGCTGCCTGCCGGGGAAGAACAGCGCGATGATGATGAGGCCGACGAGGGCCACGCCGATCGCCACGAAGGCGGTGGTGTGCAGCGCGTCGATGAACGAGGCGTCGGCCGCGCTCTGGACGGCGCCGGCCGCCTCCGGCGGGAGGGCGCCGCTCTCGAGCACGCCGTACGTCGCCGCGTAGGACTCGCTGGCGTCCGCGTCGAGCTGCGGGACGGCGTCGCCCATCAGGGACTGGTAGGACTGGGCCATGACGGTGCCGAGCACGGCGACGCCGAGCGCGCCGCCGACCTGGCGCAAGGTGTTGGCCAGGGCCGAACCGACGCCGGCCTTCTCCCTGGGGACCGAGGACATGAGCGTGTTCATCGCCGGCGGCATGAGGTTGGCCATGCCGGCGCCGGTGATGAGGAACAGGACGATGACGACCCAGACCGAGGTGTCGGCCTCGAAGACCGTCGCGGTCACCGTGAAGTTGGTGATCACCAGGAGCATGGCGACGATGCCGACGGTCTTGGCGCCGAACTTCTGGACGAGCGTGTTCGACAGCGGCGCGAAGATCAGCATCGAGGCGCCGAACGGCAGGAAGAGCAGGCCGGTCTCCAGCGGCGAGTAGCCCTTGAGGATCTGCAGGTAGAAGGTCATGAAGAACATCAGGCCCATCATCCCGAAGAAGGTCAGGGTGATGATGGCCGAGGACGCCGAGAAGCGGGTGTTCTTGAACAGCTTCATGTCGAGCGAGGCGTGCGGGATGCGCTTCTCCCACAGGACGAACGCGACGAGCACGAGCACGCCGAGCCCGATGGTGCCCCAGACCGCGATGCCGGACCACGAGCCGGCGTCGCCGGCCTCGATGATGCCGTAGGTGAGGCTGACGAGGCCGATCATGGACAGGGCCATGCCGATGAAGTCGGCCTTGGCCTGGCTGCCCTTCGACTCGGGGGCGAGGACGGCGACCGCGATGATGCCGAAGATGACGATCGGCACGTTGATGAGGAAGACCGAGCCCCACCAGAAGTGCTCGAGCAGGGAGCCGCCGACGATGGGGCCGATGGCCCCGCCGATGCCGACGGCGCCGGTCCAGATGCCGAGGGCCTTCGGGAACTCCTTGGCGGAGAAGATGTTGCGCAGCAGCGAGAGGGTGGAGGGCATCATGATGGCCGCGCCGGCGCCCATGAGGGCGCGGTACCAGATCAGCTGGTCGGGCGTGGTCGAGTAGGCGGAGAGCAGCGAGGCGACGCCGAAGACGGCGAGGCCCGCGAGGAGCATCCGCTTGCGTCCGAGGCGGTCGCCGATGATGCCGGAGGCGAAGAGGAGGCCCGCGAAGACGAGCGTGTAGGAGTTGATCATCCAGGCCAGGTCGCTCTGGCTGGCGCCGACGCCTTCGGGCGCGGGCGCGGCCAGGGTCTTCATGGCGACGTTCAGGACGGTGTTGTCCAGGACGACGACGATGAGGCTGATGACCAGGACGCCGAGGATGGCCCACCGGCGCGGGTGGCCTTGGTCCTCGACCTCCGCGGGGGTCGGTTCGGAACGGGTGTCGCTCACAGGGTTTCCGTTTCTGTGCAGTGCAGCGGGTTCGCGCATCTGAGTGATGTGGGCCGCGGCGCCGACCGCGGCTGGTGCGCGCGGGCCGCTGGGCCCGGGGCGCGTGGGTGTTCGATGCCCGGGGTTGTCGTACCCCGGTCGTATCGTGGTGTCGGTTCGAAGCCTACGCCTATACGAAACGATACGGTAGCGTATCGTAATACACCTCACAGGCGCAAGCCCTCCTGCTCTCAGGACGAAGTAGAGCCCGGAAATGTGACCGCGGCAGGGTGGTTGAATGAACGCCGTGGCACCCAAGTTCCCGTACGAAGACCTGCAGGCGTTCCTGGCCGCCCTCGAGGCGGACGGCGACCTCAGGCGCATCACCGCCGAAGTCGACCCGCACCTGGAGATCTCCGAGGTCACCCAGCGGGTGATCCGCGAGGACGGCCCCGCGCTGCTCTTCGAGAACCCGTCCGGGAGCACCATGCCGGTGGCGATCAACCTCTTCGGCACCGAAGCGCGCATGGCCAAGGCCCTCGGCGTGGACTCGCTCAACGAGATCGGCGACCGCATCGGCGCCCTCGCCAAGCCCGAGCTGCCCGTCGGCTGGTCCGGGATCCGCGACGGCCTCGGCAAACTCATGCAGCTCAAGTCCGTGCCGCCCAAGAAGGTGCGCAAGGCCCCCTGCCAGGAAGTGGTCTTCACCGGGGACGACGTCGACCTGAACATGCTCCCGGGCCTCCAGGTCTGGCCCGGCGACGGCGGCGTCTTCCACAACTTCGGGCTCACCCACACCAAGCACCCCGAGACCGGCAAGCGCAACGTCGGCCTCTACCGCCTCCAGCAGCACACCGAGCGGTCGATCGGCCTCCACTGGCAGATCCACAAGAACTCGACGTCCCACTACGCCGAGGCCGAGAAGCGCGGCGAGCGGCTGCCCGTCGCGATCGCGATCGGCCCCGACCCGGTGATGGCCTACGCCGCGACCGCCCCGCTCCCCCCGGACATCGACGAATACCTGTTCGCGGGGTTCCTCCGCGGCGAACGCGTCGAGATGGTCGACTGCCTCACCGTCCCGCTCCAGGTCCCGGCGAACTCGCAGATCGTGCTCGAAGGCTGGGCCGAGCCCGGCGAGCGCGCCGCCGAGGGGCCCTTCGGCGACCACACCGGGTTCTACACCCCGGTGGAGCCGTTCCCGGTCATGCACATCGAGGCGATGACCATGCGGCAGCAGCCGATCTACCACACGATCGTCACGTCGGCCCCGCCCCAGGAGGACCACGGGCTCGGCAAGGCGACCGAGCGGATCTTCCTGCCGCTCATCAGGATCATGGTCCCCGAGATCATCGACTACGACATGCCGGCGGCCGGGGTCTTCCACAACTGCGTGATCGTCTCGATCGACAAGAAGTACCCGAAGCAGGCGCAGAAGGTCATGAGCGCCATCTGGGGCCTCCAGCAGATGAGCCACACCAAGCTCATCGTCGTGGTCGACGCCGACTGCGACGTGCACGACTACCGCGAGGTCGCCTGGCGCGCGCTGGGCAATGTGGACTACTCCCGGGACCTGCTCCTCACCGAGGGCCCCGTCGACCACCTCGACCACGCCTCCTACCACCAGTTCTGGGGAGGCAAGGCCGGCATCGACGCCACCGCGAAATGGCCCGAGGAGGGCTACACGCGCGGCTGGCCCGAAGCGATGCGCATGAGCTCGGCGGTGCAGGCCACGGTCGACCGCCGATGGAAAGAGTACGGACTTGACTGACACCGTCACCCCGAAGCCCAACCACGTCAAGGACTTCCTGAAACTCGTCGCGTTCGAGCACTCGGTGTTCGCGCTGCCCTTCGCGTACCTCTCCACCCTCACGGTGATGACCCTCGAGGACGCCTTCTCCTGGTGGGTCCTGGTCCTCGTCACGATCGCCATGGTCAGCGCCCGCACCCTCGCGATGGCCGCGAACCGGATCATCGACCGCAAGATCGACGCCCTGAACCCCCGTACCGCCAAGCGCGAGCTCGTCACGGGCCGGGTCTCCCTCAACACCGCTTACATCGGCTGCGCGGTGAGCCTCGCCGCCCTGCTGGTCTCGGCCGGGCTGCTCAACCCGCTCTGCCTGTGGCTCAGCCCCCTGGCCGTGGCCCCGCTCGTCGTCTACCCGTATGCGAAGCGCTTCACGAACTACCCGCACGCGATCCTCGGCCTGGCCCAGATGGTCGCACCCGTGGGCGCGTGGCTCGCGGTCACCGGCACCTTCGAGGGCTCGGCGCCGGCCATCGTCCTCGGTGCGGCCGTGGGCCTCTGGATCGGCGGCTTCGACCTCATCTACGCCTGCCAGGACACTGAGGTCGACCGCGAGATCGGCGTCCACTCGACCCCGGCCCGCTGGGGCGTGAAGGCGGCACTGCACGCCTCCACGGTCACCCACGTGCTCGCCTGGGCGGCCTTCGCCTGGTTCGGCACGATGACCGGCTACAGCTGGCTCTACTGGACCGGCCTCGCGGTCGTCGCGGTCGCCCTGGCCTACGAGCACCGGGTGGTGCGCCCGGACGACCTCTCGAAGGTCAACCGCGCGTTCTTCACCGCGAACGGCTTCGTCGCCGTCGCCCTGTTCGCCTTCGCCCTGGCAGACCTGCTCCTTCGCTGACGAGGTTCGCTCTCGAGATGCAACTATGGTTCATGCAAGTATACTTGCATGAACCATAGTTACATGAAACGAGGTGCTAGTGGACAAACCTTCCTCTCTCTTCGCTCGGGACAGGGAATGGCGTGCCCTCGACCAGTTCGTGAACAATCCCGTACCGGATCTGAGCCTGGGCATCGTCAGCGGTCGCCGCCGGCAGGGCAAGACGTTCCTCCTCCAGACGCTGGTCAAAGCCACTGGCGGCTTCTATTTCGCGGCCGAGGAGGCGACCGAAAGCGAATCGCTAAGCCGATTCGGGCAAGCGCTGGCGGACTACCTCGAAGTTCCGGGCACTTTCGAATTCACCTCATGGAGGCAGGCCTTCGACCAGGTCCTCGAGCGCTGCCATGGCCGCACCGTCGTAATCGACGAGTTCCCCTACCTCCTGAACGCCTCACCACCGCTGGCCTCGGTCATCCAACATCAGGTCGACTCGCGCGAGCAGCCATGGAAGGACGGCGGCCGAGCCCGGCTCATTCTCTGCGGGTCGGCCATGTCGGTCATGGGCGGCCTCCTCGGCGGCACCGCGCCTCTGCGAGGCCGGGCCTCATTGGAGCTGATCGTCAAGCCCTTCGACTACCGGACCGCCGCCGGCTTCTGGAACGCCGACGAGCCCCGTCTGGCAACGCTGCTGCATTCGATCACCGGCGGTACCCCCGCATACAAGACCCGGTTCGTCGGTCATCAGGTCCCAGAAGGTCTCGAGCGCTTCGACCAGTGGGTAATCGACCGGGTCCTCAACAAGGAATCGCCGCTTTACCATGAGGGGCGCTACCTCATCGCCAGCGAAGGCAACATCCGGAACGCGTCGCTCTATCACGCCGTGCTCGGCGCGATCGCCGCCGGGAAGCACACCCGCAGCGGCATCGCCGCGCACTGCGGCCGCCAGGCTTCAGACCTCACCCACGCATTGTCGGTACTGGAAGACTGCGGCCTGATCCGCATTGAACCGGACGCGTTCAAGGCCAACCGGCACTTGTTCCGCATCAATGAACCGCTCATCGTGTTCTACGAGGCGATCATGCGCCCTGCCTGGTCCCGGCTCGAACTCGGCCAGGCTGAGGCGGTGTGGAGCGAGAGTCGATCCCGGTTCGGCAGCCAGGTCATGGGCCCGCATTTCGAAGGGCTATGTCGCTCCTACACGGCAACAAACGACCGGTTCGGCGCATTTCCGTCTGAAGTGTCCTCCGGAACCATCACTGACCAGGTATCCAGAACCCCCATCGAAGTCGATGTGGTCGCGACCGCGGCGGCCGAGTCCGACAGACCGAAGCGGATCCTCTGCCTCGGTGAGGCCAAGTGGGGCACCCGCATGGATTTGTACCACCTGTCCAGACTCGCCCGAGTGCGCGAGCTGTTGGCGAGCAAGTACGACGTGTCCGGTGCGGCGCTGGCGTGCTTCAGCGCAGCGGGGTTCAGCGACGACCTCGTCGCGGCTGCGGCCGGGGACTCGCGGATCCACTTGATCGGGCTTGACGACCTCTACCGGTAGTCACCGGAAAGGCCGAGTCGAAGCCCGGGCTCGCGCCCTCCCGGGCAGGCCGTAAGCCCAGGCGCGCCGGGCTCGTTCAGGACTGGTGAGCGGCGAGGGCTGAGGGGGTCTTGCAGCCGACTATGGCGGGGGCCTCCTGGACGAGGGCGTCGTCGGTGACGGCTTCGACCATGAAGAGCGCGAAGTCGATGCGGCGGGTCATGTTGCTCGCGAGGAGCGGGTCGCCCACGTGGCGGGCCCACACCGGGAGGCCCTCGCTCGGGCCCTCTTCGAGGTCGGATCCCCGCACCACCGTCCAGCGGGTGCCGCTCTTGAAGATGAGGTCGGTGGCACGGTACTGGTCGTCCATGTCGACGAGGCGCGTGAACCGGATGAGCCGGGCGAAGGCCACCGCGGCCCTGATCTTCCAGGAGTAGACGTCCTCGCCGTCCCGGGTGATGTGCCAGCCGCACGAGAAGACCAGGCGCGCACCGGGTTTCGCGTGGTCGATCACGGCGCGCGCGGTGCCCGAGGCGTAGTCGTGCACGCCCCAGGGCACGAGCACGGTGAGGACGGCGTCGCAGCCTTCGACCGCTTTCGCGATCACCTCGCGGTCGTTCGTGTCGCCGCCGACCACGGTGATCCGGTCGGCGAAGGCCGCGAGCTTGGGGACGCTCTGCTCGCGGCAGACGCCCACGACCTCGTAGCCGCGGTCGAGGGCGTGCCGGACCATGTACCGGCCCAGCTTCCCTGACGCGCCGACGATGCAGATCCGCTTGCCCACGCCGGTCTGCGGGACGATCGGGTTCGACGGTTCCATGGCTTGCTCCTCGCTCGAAGGGTGGTTCTACCTTTACACTGTACAGTAAAACCGTACAGTGTAAAGTCCCCTGCGGGAATCGGCCCAGGGACGGGAGGCGACGGGTGAGCACCGAGACTGGCGAACCGCCTGCGACGCGGCGCAACACGCTCAGCAGGGAGAAGGTCGTGGCCGCCGCCGTGGCGATGGCGGACGCCTCGGACGGCAAGGTCCCGAGCACGCGCAAGCTGGCCGAAAGCCTCGGCGTGCAGGCCATGGCGCTCTACCACCACTTCCGCAACAAGGACGCCCTGCTCGACGGCATGGTCGACTTCGTCTTCGCCGAAGTCGAGCTCCCGGCCGCGGACGCCGACTGGAAGCCGGCCATGCGCCGTCGCGCGGCCTCGATGCGGGAGGCGCTCGTCCGCCATCCGTGGGCGATCGCGATCATGGACTCCCGCGCGAACCCCGGCATCGCCACGCTCCGCCACCACGACGCGGTGATCGGCTGCCTGCGCGCCGGCGGGTTCACCATCGCCGGCGCGGCGCACTCGTTCGCGCTGCTCGACAGCTACGTCTACGGCTTCGTGATCCAGGAGCTGGCGCTCCCGCTCGGCTCGCCCGAGGAGATCCAGCAGTCCGCCGAGTCGGTCCTCGCGCTCGCCCCGGCCGAGGAGTTCCCGCACCTGACCGAGATGGCCGTCGGGCACGCCATGAAGCCCGGCTACGACTACGGCGACGAGTTCTGGACCGGCCTCGACCTCATCCTCGACGGCCTCGAGCAGCGCCGCGACACCTGGCGCTGACGGCTGCGGGCTCGCGGGTCCGAGCACGCGGTTTCCATGCCGCGGCCCAAATGGATCGACGAGTATCAACACGGTCTCGACGCTGGACTTCAGGGTGCCCGGTAGTCCAAGATGAGGCCATGTGGCCCCGATCGACCCATCTCACCCCTCCGGGGAGGGTGCCGTGCACCCGCTGATCGGGTTCCTGATCGCCGTGGGGCTGTTCGCGATCGGCCTCTACGGGGTGCTGACGCGCCGCAACGCCGTGCTCCAGCTGGCCGCCGCGGAACTCATGCTCGGCGGCGTGCACCTGGTCCTCGTCAGCGCCGACCTCGTCCACAATGCTTATACCGGCCAGAGCTTCGCACTCTTCATCGTGGTCATCGCCGCCGCCGAGGTCGGGGTGGGCCTCGCGCTCATCCTCAACCTGTGGCGCGAGCGCGCCACGATCGACACCGACGACCTCCCCGAGGAACCGCCGGCCGACGCCCGGAGCGGCCGATGACCACCGGGCTGCTCCTCATCGGCTTCCCCGCGGCGACGGGCCTGGCCGGGCTGGTGTTCCGGCACCGCGGCCTCGCGAGGTACTTCGCCCTCGCCGCACCCGTGGTCGGGCTGTACATGGCGGCCATGTGCGCCATCATGAACCCGAAGTTCGCGCTGACGCTCGCGGACTTCGGCCCGATCCGGGTCGACCTCGCGCTCGAGGTCTCCGGCACTGCCGCGGCCGTGGCGATCGCGACCGCGTTCGTGACCCTCCTCGTGCAGGCCTACTCGGTCCCCTACCTGCGCGACGACCCGCACTACCCGGCGTTCGCCGCGCAGGTCAACCTGTTCTGCGCCGCGATGCTCCTCGTCGTGACCGCCGACGACCTCGTGTTCCTCCTCATCGGCTGGGAGGTCATGGGCGCCTGCTCCTACCTCCTCATCGCCCACTACGCGAAGCTGCCCGAAGCGCCCGGCGCCGCGGCCAAGGCGTTCCTGGTGACGCGCTTCGGCGACGTCGCGTTCGTCCTCGGCGTCATGATCCTCGGCGCCGCCGCCGGAAGCTTCCGCATCGGCGAGCTCGCCGAGGTGCCGGACGGGCCCGCCGCGGCGGGCATGCTGCTGATCCTCTTCGGCTGCATCGGCAAATCCGCGCAGTTCCCGCTCCAGATCTGGCTCCCCCCGGCCATGGCCGGCCCGACCCCGGTGAGCGCGCTCATCCACGCGGCCACGATGGTCGCGGCGGGCGCGTACGTGCTGACACGGCTCATCCCCGTCTGGCCTGCGCATCTGCTCCTCATCGTCGCGATCGTGGCGGCGGTGACCATGATCGGCGCGGGCCTGTGCGCCCTCGCGGCGAGGGACCTCAAGGGCGTGCTCGCGTGGTCCACGGTCAGCCAGGTCGGGTTCATGTTCGCGGCCGTCGCGGTCGCGGCCGGCGACGCGGCCCTGTTCCACCTCGTCTCGCACGCGGGCTTCAAGGCGCTGCTGTTCCTCACCGCGGGCGTCGTGATCGCGATCGCGGGCACGAACGGCTCCCTGCGCACCACCCGGCTGCGGCCCGGCGACTCGCCGCTGGCGTTCTGGGCCATGACGATCGGACTCGCCTCGATGGCGGGCCTGCCGCCGCTGGGCGGCTTCTACAGCAAAGAGGCGGTGCTCGGCGCGGCCTATGAGGCCGCGACCCCGGCCGGGGTCGTCGTGTTCTGGGCCGGGATCGTCGCGAGCATCCTGACGGCGGCGTACGCGGCGCGGCTGTGGCTGCTCCTGTTCTGGCGCGGCGCGCCCGCACGGGACGAACGGGCGGTGGTGCCGAGCGGCGAGGCGTTCAGCCTGTGGGCGTTGATGATCGTGATCCTCGCCTTCGGCGGCCTGTACTTCGCGGGCCCGTTCCTGCTCCCGGAACTGCACCTGGACCTGATGTCGCTCCTGCTCCTCGCGACCCTCGGCGGATTCGCCGTGGTCGCCGACGCCTGGTGGCGCGGGCACCGCAAAGGGGTGCCCGCGATGGACGGCGAGCGCGATCCGGCGGGCGTCCTCGGCCGGGCCCGGCCCGCGATGGCCGCCGGGTTCTACGCGGAGCGGTTGGCGGGCAAGGGGTTCCGCGCGATCGCCCGGACGGCCAGCGGTGCCGCGCGGGTGCTCGATGAGCGGCTGGTCGACCGGACGGCGGTGGAGGGCTCGGCGCGGGCGACGCTCGCGGCGGCCGAGGACACCGCGGCCGGGCACCGGGGCGGGCTGGTGCGGTACCTGCGGTTGAGTGCGGCGGGGACGCTGCTGGTCACTGCGGTGGCGATCGGGGTGAGCCTGTGGAGCTGATGCTGGTGCCCGCGGTAGCGGTGCCGTTCTTCGGGGCAGTGCTCGTGTGGGCTTGGCGCGACCGGGCGTTCGCGCACTGGATCGGGGTGGCAGCGGCGGCGCTGGGGCTGGTCGTGGTCGCGCTGCTGCCGCTCGGTCGCGGCGACGGCAACTGGTCCACCATGGGCGGGAGCATGACCGGCGGCTGGTGGCACGAGGTCGAGTTCGCTTGGGCGCCTTCGATCTACCTGGACTTCTCGCTGGCGGTCGACGGCATCTCGTGGCCGCTCGCGACACTCACCGCGCTCCTGGGCCTGCTGTGCTGCCTCCACAATGCGCTTGGTGCGGAGCGTCACACTTCAGCTGCGCTTCAGGTGCCGCTGGCTACGGTTGCAACCGGGGGCCCTTCCCGAGATGCGGGTGGTGTTACCGGGGTGCCCGGCGAATCTGGGCTCGGTGAGCCGGGTGAGCCGGCGCTTGGCGAGGACGGCGGAGCGATCGGCGCGGGTGCCGAAGGGCGCTCTTCAGCTGCGCTTCAGGTTCCACTCGCTACGGTTGCAACCGGGGGCCAGACTCGGCGAAGCTTGCGAGCCGTCAATGTGCAGAGCCCAGCCGCGGGTGGTGTTACCGGGGTGCCCGGCGAACCGGCATCCGGTGTATCCGGCGGAGCGCCGCTGAGCGGGACAGCCGAGGCGGCGCTCGGCGAATCCGGCGGAGCGACCGGTACGGCTGATGCCGCGGCGGGGCCGTCGGCAACGCTCACCGCCCTGCTCTTGGCGGTGCAGTTCGCTTCGACGCTCGTGTTCTTCGCGGACAACCTGGTCCTCTTCTTCATCGCTTTCGAATCGGTCCTGCTTCCGATGTGGGCGATCATCCACCGCTACGGCGACCCGGCCGCGCGGCGCCACGCCGCCGCGAAGTTCGCGCTGTTCACCGTCGCCGGGTCGCTGCTCATGGCCACGGGCCTGTTCGTCGCGATCGCCGACACCGGCACCGCCGACCTCGGGGCGCTCATCGTCCTCGGCGGCGTCAGCCCCGAGATCTCACTCCTCGTGTTCGCCCTGCTGGCCATCGGGTTCGCGGTCAAAGCCCCGCTCTGGCCGCTGCACTCCTGGCTGCCCGACGCGCACACCGCCGCCCCGACCGTGGGCTCGGTCCTCCTCGCGGGCGTGCTCCTCAAACTCGGCACGTACGGCCTCATCCGCATCGCCGGCGGCATCGCCCCGCAAGGCGCGGCCGACGCCGCACCGGTCCTCGCCGTGCTCGCCGCGATCGGCATCATCGTCGCGGGCCTGGTGTGCCTCAGCCTCCCCGAACTCAAGCGCCTCATCGCGTACTCCTCCGTGGGCCACATGGGCTTCGTGGTCCTCGCCTTCGCCACCGGCACCGAAGCGGGCGTCAACGCCGCGCTCTTCGGGAACCTCGCGCACGGCCTCATCACCCCCCTCCTCTTCTTCCTCGCCGGAGCGCTCAAGGCCCGCACGCACACCGGGCTCCTCGGCTCACTCGGCGGACTCCGGCTCGCCGCGCCGACGCTCGCCGGGCTGCTCTGCTTCGCGGCGTTCGCATCGCTCGGCCTGCCGGGCCTCGCCGGGTTCTGGGGCGAGGCCTTCACGGTCTACGCGGCGACCGAACGCGGCGGCGCCTGGCTCGCGCTCGCCGCGGCCGCGGCGTTCGGGGCGTTCCTGGCCGCGGCGTACCTGCTGCGGATGCTGCGGCGGGTCAGCCACGGCCCCGTAGCGCCCGCGGTCGCCGGCGTCGGCGACGTCACCGCTGCGGAGCTCATCGTCTGGTCGCCGCTCGTGGCGGGCACGCTGCTGCTCGGCCTGATCCCGGGCCCGCTGCTGGACCTGTTCGGTGAGGGGCTGCTGTAGATGCGGGTACAGGCGATCGACCACGCGGCGCTGCTGCCGCTCTACCTCGCGGCGGGCGCGGCGGTCCTCGCACTCTTCGGGGGCCGGTTCGCGAAGGCCTGCATGATGATCGGGCTCAGCGCAGCGGCGGTCGCGGCCGCCTGGGTCGGCGGCGGCGAGGACCGCGCCACGTTCGCGGTCGGCGAATGGCACTCGTACGTGGCCGACGACGCCGCGATGGGCGCGGCGGTCCTGTTCGCCGGGTTGAGCGTCCTCGTGGCCGCAGTGAGCGGCCGGCAGACGAACGAGTACTGGTTCCTGCTGGCGGTCTCGGCGGCGGGCGGCATCACCCTCGCGAGCTCGCGCGACCTGATCACGCTCATCGTGGCGCTCGAGACGCTCACGGTGCCGCTGTACGTGCTGGTCACGTGGCCAATTTACGGCTCGCAAGCGTCGCCGAAGGGGCCAATTGACGGCTCGCAAGCGTCGCCGAAGGGGCCAACTGACGGCTCGCAAACGTCGCCGAAGGGGCCGATTCGCGGCTCGCAAGCTTCGCCGAGGGAGCCCGGCCGCGACGGCGCCGAGGCTGGCGTGACGTTCCTGATCGCCTCCATCGCGTCCTCGGCGACCGCGCTCATGGGCGCGGCGCTCGTCTACTCGGCCGCGGGAACCGTCCACTTCGAAGGACTCGCGACCGCCCTGACCGGGGCTGACACCAAGCTCGTGGCGTCTGGTGCGGCGCTGCTGCTCGGCGGGCTCGCGTTCAAGCTCGCGGCCGCGCCGCTCCACGCCTGGGCCCCGCTCGTCCTCGAACGGGCCCCGCTGCCGATCGCAACCTACCTCGCGAGCGCCTCCAAGCTCGGCGGCGCGGTCGCGATCATCTGGGTCGTGCACTTCGCGCTCGGGACGGGCGCGGGGACGAGCACCGGAGTCGCGGTGGCGGCGCTCAGCGTCGCCTCGATCGTGGTCGGGAACCTCGGGGCGCTGGTGCAGCGCCGCACGGTCCCGCTGCTGGCCTGGTCCGGGATCGCCCACGCGGGCTACGCGCTGGCCCCGCTCGCGGTGATCGCGACGGCCGCCGGCCAGGCGGACGCGACTGCGGCCGCTTCGGCGGCCCTGGCGTACGCGGTGTTCTTCGTGCTCCTGGAGGCGGGGGCGTTCGCGGCGCTCACCGCCGTCCGATCCGGAATCGCGCTCGCCGCAGGCGGGTCGGCCGAAACAGCGGCTTCCGGGTCCGATGCGGTTCGCGACCCGGCCGGGCCGGAAACGCGAGCGCAGCTTGCGGATTCGGAGCGTCGTACCCTTCTGGGAGCATTGAAATCGGGGGGTCCCCAGGGGTCCGATTTGAAGGCTGGTGCCGGAGTTACGGGGATTCACAGTGGCGGCGAGGGCGGCGCCATCGCCGATCTCTCCGGGCTCTGGCGCACCGCTCCCCTGCCCGCCGCACTCTTCCTCTTCTCCGTGGTCGGCCTCGCCGGGCTGCCGCCCGCGCTCGCCGGGACCTTCGCGAAGGTCGCCGTGCTCGAGGTGCTGGCGTCCTCGGCCGTGTGGCTCGCCGTGATCGTCGCCGCAGGGGCCGTGCTCGGGCTCGCCTACTACCTGCCGCTCGCGCGAGCGGTGCTCCTCGGCCGCGGGCCCGAGCGCGTGACGGGCAAGGGCCGCTTCGCGATCGCCCTGGCCGCGATCGGCCTCGCACTGCTCGCCGTGACGCTCGCGCCGCAGCTCGTGTTGGATTTCACGACCGTTTCCCGGTGAGCTCCCAGCTCACGGAGAAATACTGGCCGTCACCAAGACGTTGCATTTCCCATAAGAAGGGAAACCAAGCACCATGAAGCACCACAACGGCCTCAAGACGGCGGTGCTGCTCGGCGCGATGTCGGCGCTCGTGATCGCCATCGGCTACGTGCTCGGCGGCTCCACGGGCATCCTCATCGCAGCGGTCATCGCCGTCGGCATGAACGCCTACGCCTACTTCAACTCCGACAAGATCGCCCTGCGCTCCATGCGGGCGCAGCCGGTGTCGGAGGCCCAGGCCCCGCAGCTGTACGCGATGGTGCGCGAGCTCGCGCACCGCGCGAACCAGCCGATGCCGCGCCTGTACGTCTCCCCCACGATGCAGCCCAACGCGTTCGCGACCGGCCGCAATCCCGAGAACGCGGCGGTCGCGGTCACCGAGGGCATCCTGCAGCTGCTCACCCCCGCCGAGCTGCGGGCGGTGATCGGGCACGAGCTGTCGCACGTCTACAACCGCGACATCCTCATCTCCTCGGTCGCCGGGGCGCTGGCCAGCATCATCACGATGCTCGCGAACCTGGCCATGTTCCTGCCGTTCTTCGCCTCGGACGACGAGGACCGGCCGAACCCGCTGGTCCTGCTCCTGACGATGATCCTCGGCCCGCTGGCCGCGGGCCTCATCCAGATGGCCGTGTCGCGTTCGCGCGAGTACGAGGCCGACGCCGACGGCGCGCGCCTCACCGGGGACCCGCTCGCGCTCGCGAGCGCGCTGGAGAAGATCTCGGCCGGGGTCGACCGGATGCCGGCGCGGTCGGACAGCCGCATCGCGGAGCAGTCGCACCTCATGATCGAGTCGCCGCTGCGCGGCGGCGGGCTCGCGAGCCTGTTCTCCACCCACCCGCCCACGGCGGACCGGGTGCGGCGCCTGCGGGAGATGGCCCGCGGCGTCGTCCGCTGACGCGTTCAGGGCATGCCGAAAGCCGCGTCGACACAGGCCGACGCGGCTTTCTCACGTGTTCGAGCGGAGCCGCTCAGTACGACGAACCGCCGCCACGAAGTTCTTTGAACCCGGTCCGCACGTCCAGGAGGTACACCAGCGCCGCGGCGATCGTCACCAGGGTGAAGATGAGCCCCGACCCGGGACGCTGCACGAACAGCAGCGTCAAAGCCAGGCTGACGGCCAGGATGCCGAGCCACGCGCCCTTGGAAAGGGTGCCGACCGCGTTGAACGCGTCGGGCTTCTGCACCGCGCAGTGGGTGAGAGCGATGACCGAGAGCAGGGCGGCGCCGAGCGTGATGATCAGAAAGACGTAAGAGCGCACGTCGAAGGCGAACACTGCTGCGAACTCTGGCATGCGCCCAGCCTACCCGCAGGTACTCGGGAACCGGTCGGCTCGGCTACTTGCCGAGCTTGCGACGCTGCACGCGGGTCTTGCGGAGCAGCTTGCGGTGCTTCTTCTTCGCCATGCGCTTGCGCCGCTTCTTGATGACCGAGCCCATAGAGCTTCCTCACAGATGTTCACTAGACAATTTTTCGAGCCCGACCAGCCTAACGCGCGTGCCCGGCGGCCCCCGCGCCGGGCGAGCGGAACCGCAGGCCCCGTCACAGCTCGCGCGTGGCGGGACCTGCCGGGCCGAGGAGATCAGTCGTCGGTCTGGAGCGCTTCGGAGAGGTAGGTCTTGACGGCGCTCTCGGGAACGCGGAAGGAGCGCCCGACCCGCACCGCCGCGATCTCGCCGTTGTGGACGAGCCGGTACACCGTCATCTTCGAGACGCGCATCAGCTCGGCCACCTCCGTCACCGTCAAGAACTTGACCTCGTCGAGGAGGTCCCCGGGTTCGCTCATGTGTCTCACCGTTCTGTCGAGGGCTGTTGCGAGCACTAATGCAAGGACGTGGGGTGTGTGATGTGTGTTGAGGTGCGGCGGACGCGAATGCCCATATGAACCGAAACAAGTCGGTCGTCACAGACTGTGACGTTGATGTCTTTCGATTGGGATGAGGCTCATGTTACGGCAGTCCGGGCCACCCGGCAACACCCGATCTCACACGGTCTGGGCAATGAAGGCCGTAATCTCCTGCATCAGCTCTGCATAGCTCTTCCCGTAGATCTCCTGCACCGCGTCCACTGCGGGCTGCCCCTCGCGGGCCGTCGCGCCGAAGAGCTCGGTGAACTGCTCGACCCCGTACTCGTCGATCAGGTACGTCACGCCGAGGAACCCGCACCCGTACTTGCCGGAGCCGGCGAGCGTGTCATCGTCCCCGTCCGGCGGGAGGATGTCCGTCTCGCAGCCGCCCTGGGCGACGTAGTCGCGCACGTCGCGCGCGCGGGAGTACTCCTCGAAGGTGAGCTCGCCCTCGTCGATGTACTCGGCGACGCCCTCGACCATCCACCAGGTGTCGTCGGCGTACCGCTCGGACGGCGCGGCCCACAGGGTCACGGCGTGGCCGAGCTCGTGCCGGATCACCGAGGTGAGGCCGTAGCCCCAGCCGGTGCGGTCGACGCCCATGACCGTGGCGTACGTGGAGGGCTGGCGCTCGCCGTCGACCGTGCCCGAGAGCGGCAGCGCGAACCCGAGGACGTCCTCGGAGTCCCAGAAGCCCCCGAACCACGACTCGAACTCGTCGTCGCTGGCGATGTAGATGACGTACCGGTCGGGCTTCTCCCAGTACGCCCACTTGTCCGCGTTCACCGCGGCGGCCTCGGAGACCTCCAGGGCCTCGTCGAGGCGGTCGGCCATCGACAGCGGCACCGCCGTGACGGTGCGCTCGCCCACGGCCGCAACGAGGTCGGTGATCTCCCACGGGTGCGGGCCGTCGGCCTCGGAGTTCGAGACCTCGACCATGACCAGGCCGTCGTCGCCCGCGCGCCAGCGCGTGTCGAAGACGATGTCGGCGGCCTTGCAGGTGTCGGCCGGCTCGACGAAGCAGTAGGAGAGCGCGATCGAGATGTCGTAGAGCGGGACCGCGCCGGCCGCGTCCTCGAGCGGGCCCGAGGCGATCCGGTAGTCGAAGCGGGAGACCTGCATCGAGGTGAGCGTGTCGAAGCGGCGGGTCATCTGGTCGTGCAGCGACGGGTCGTACGCGGCCAGCCAGCCCTCGACGCTGTTGTTGAGGAGCGATTCGCTCTGGGCGTCGAGGACGAGCTGCGCCTGCTCCTTGAGGTAGGCGAGGATCTCCGCCTCGGAGGCGTTCGGGCCCGGGCTGGGGACGGTGCCCTCGCCGGGCTGGACCGCGAGCCCCTCGATCGTGCCGGTCTCGGCGGCGGGCATGCCCGGGCGCCAGCCGTTGACGAGGGCCCCGCCGAAGACGGAGCCCGTGATGAGGAGGAGGACGACGAGGATCGTCCCGAACCGGGAGGGTTTCCGGTCGGGACGCGGCTGGTAGTAGACGGGGCCGCCGGGCCACGGTGGCATCGCGGTGACCGGGATCGGGCCGGGCGGGATCTGGTGGGGCGCGCCCGGGTAAGGGGCGGTGGGGTACGGGGCGTTCGCGTACGGGCCCTGCGGTCGGCCCGGCATGGGGCCCTGCGGCATCGCCCCGGGCGGGAGCATGTCGACCGGCAGCGTCGAGGGCGGGGCGGTCGGCTCCGGCATGGGCGGCATGGGTGCGGCCTGCGGGATCGCCGCATCGCCGTTGCCCGCTTGCGGCAGCACCGGTTCGGGCGAGGTGCTGCGCGGCGCTTCGGCCCCGGACCGCTGGCCGGGGACGAGCGGGGACGAGGCGGCCTGCCCGGGGCGGGATTCGCCGGGGTGGTCGCGCTCGGGGGAGTCCGGGGTGAAGTCCTCGGGGGCTTGAGTCACGTTCGCAACTGTAGTCGCCGACCGCTACCCGTGCGAGCCCTCGATGTGTGGTGTGCACTGGGCGTCCAACGCCGTGAGCAGGAACCGGGGCGGGGGGGGGGGGGGGCCCCCCCCCCCGGGGGGGGGGCGCCGCGGGGGCGCCGGGCCCCGGGCACCCGCGCCGC
>NZ_JAPZVR010000004.1:370209-462582 GCF_027622855.1 Glycomyces algeriensis
TGGTTGGGTGGGGGGCCCGGGGCGCCCACCGCCGTCACCCGCCCCCGGGCGGGGCGGCGCAGGCCCCCCCCGGCCCGGTTCCTGAGAACTCTCTAAGACTTCGTCCACAGTGACCGCGCGAAGACGGCCAGGTTCGCGGGGCGCTCGGCCATGCGGCGCATGAGGTACCCGTACCACTGGTCGCCGTACGGCACGTAGACGCGCATCCGGTACCCCTCGGCGGCCAGGCGCAGCTGCTCGGTGGGGCGGATGCCGTACAGCATCTGGAACTCGAACGACTCCTTGCCGCGGTCGTACCAGCGGGCCCGGTCGATGCCGATCTCGATCAGGCGCGGGTCGTGGGTCGCGAGCATGGGGTAGCCCTCGCCGGCCATGAGCGCGTTGATGCAGCGCACATAGGACCGGTCGACGTCGAGGCTGCGCTGGTAGGCGACGGACTCGGGCTCCTTGTAGGCGCCCTTGCAGAGCCGGATGCGCGAGTCGGGCACGGCGTGGGTCTTGCAGTCGTCCTCGGTGCGGCGCAGGTAGGCCTGGAGGACGGCGCCGGTGGCCGGGTGGTCCTCGCGGAGGCGCTGCACGATCTCCAGAGTGGAGTCGGTGACGGTGTGGTCCTCCATGTCGATGGTGACCGTGGTGCCGGCGTCGGCGGCGGCGGCGCAGATCTCGCGGGCCCGGTCGTAGGCGAGCTCGGGGTCGATGCGCTGGCCGAGGGCGGAGAGCTTGACGCTGACCTCGGTGGAGCCGGCGAGGCCCTCGCCCTTGAGGGCGGCGAGGAGGCCGAGGTACTCGTCGCGGGTGGCGTCGGCCTGCTCGACGACGACCGTGTCCTCGCCGAGGTAGTCGAGCGTGGCGAGCAGTCCGTCGGCCGCGAGGGTCCTCGTGGTGGCGACGGCGTGGGCCGTGGTCTCGCCCGCGACGTAGCGTCGGACGAGCGATCGCGTCACCGGTGCGGTGCCGACGAGCCGCTCGATCTTCGATGACCTCGCGGCGGCGAGAATGACAGAACGCAGCATGTCTGCAGCGTAGCCGCCCGCGTCCCGGCCGCAGGTCACGGTGGCATAACACGTGCGCCGCAACATTGGAAACAGCGCCTCAAGACGAGAAGGATCGTCTCATTCCAAGGTCAGGCGGGGCTGTGGCCTCTGTTCGCTCCGAATTGGTGGGCGATTTAGGCTGTTTAGCCGGGTTTCGCGTTACAGCGGGGTGTAGGGCTCTCGGTGCGGCGCCTCCGCCGCGTCAGGGTCCCAGGGCTCGATCGGGTTCACGACCGGGTAGGGCTTGTACGGGCCGTAGTGCAGCGCGCGGGTGACGACGGGGCGGGGGTGGCGCCTGGCGATCGACCAGGCCAGCGGAACGGCCGCCGGGTCGGGGCAGACCACGTGGTCGGCGGCGCCGAGATCGAGGCGCCCGAGGCGGCGCAGGGCGATCGCGCGGAGCGCCTGGTGGCGAAAGGGCCGGTAGACCTTCCAGAAGACGTTGCGGCGGCAGAAGCCCGCGGCCTTGCGGTGGGCGCGGCGGGCGAAGCCCGCGCCGGGGAGCCTGCCCTCGAGCCGGCGGAGCACAGCGGCGGGGGCGCGCTCGACGAGCGCCTCGTACAGCCACAGGAGCGGCTGGCGGTTCTCGGGCTTCGCCAGCGAGTACACCTCGACGCTGGGATGGAGGAAGGGCGCGCGGCGCCAGCCCTGTCCGTCCGCGACGACCGCTTGGACGCGCACGCCGCGGCGGGCCATCTGCCAGGCGTAGTCGTTGGTGCGCTTGATGGCGCCGTTGCCGAACAGGAGGATCACGACGCGTTCGGGCAGGGGCTGCAGATCGGCGGTCATCGAGGGCTCCTGTCCGCTGCGATGGTGCGGGCGCGCCGCTCGAATGCCTCGAGGGCGCGGTACCGGGTGAAGCCCGCCCCGTAGGTGCGGGCGCTTTCGGCCAGTTCCGGGTCGGCTTTGCGGGCCGCATCCCCGGCGTCGGCCATCGCGGCGGCGACCGCGGCCGGCTCCAGGGCGCCGGGGTTGAACCAGAGCGGGTAGTCGCGGAGCAGTTCCTCCGCGGCCGAGCCGGGTTCGTGCACCGAGACGATGGGCTTGCCGGTGGCCATGTACTCGAAGATCTTTCCAGAGGTCACGTACTTGGAACCGCCGACAAGGAAGACCAGCACGTCACTGGCGGCATAGGCCTCGCCGATCTCGGACTTGGAGACCGGGCCGTGGTGGTGCACCTGCTCCTGCTCCTCTTCGAGGCCGAGCTCACCGCGCATGCGCGACTCGTACTTCGCGAAGAACCCGAGGTGCCCGTAAAGGTCGAGCCGCGCGCCGGGGTGCCGTCCCGTCTCCGCCATATGCCGGAAGCCGTCCAGCATGGCGCCGGCGGGCTGGTTCGCCGTGAGCGTCCCGATGTAAGCGAACGACAGCGGTCGGCTCTCGTCCGCCGTGGAGGCGGGGATCTCGGGGAGGACGTCGGGGTCCCAGCCGTTGAGCACCACGTGCATCCGCTCGGCGGCCTTGGGGTAGCGCTCGGCGTGCCAGGACCGCAGCGCCTCGTTGACGAACAGCGCCTCGGCCGCGTTGTCGAGGATCCGCCGCTCCCACCGCCAGGCCTTGTCGCCCTTGGGGAACGCGTCCTCGTTGGTGAACAGGTCGAGCGTCCACGAGTCGCGGTAGTCCACGATGTACGGCACCCCGGTGCGCCGCCACAGCTCGTAAGCGGCCCCGAACGCCGAGAACGGGTTCCCGGTGGCGATCACCAGATCGAAGGGGCGTTCGACGTGAAGCCGCAGGCCCTCCTCGACTGCGGACTCCCCCCAGGAGGCGTACCGGTCGGGGAACTTGAAACGCTGGCGCCACCGGTGCCACCTCGAGGCGAGGAACGGGAAGTTCCCGCGGAAGCGCCCGAACTCCCGGATGTCGGTCTCCCAGGCGAAGTCGTCGAGCGCGGGGCTGACAGTGGCGATGCGCGGGTCGACGGTGGCGGCGAGGCCCTCGTCGGTGGAGCCGACGACGTCGGTGAGGAACCACTGCGGAACGCGGGCGACCGTGACGTCCCAGCCGGCCTCGGCGAAGTAGTTGGCGGTGGCGCGGGCGCGGAAGACGCCGCTGGCGCGCGAGGGCGGGAAGTAGAACGCCAGATACAGCACCCTCGGTCGGGCCGGGGCCTCATCGCGCATCGTCGCCTCCCCGGGCGGGCTCGTAGGCGTAGGTGGTGATGGTTCCGGGTCGCTCGGCGAGGAGGGCGGGCAGGAACTCGATGCCGAGTTCCAGGGCCTTGGGCTCGCAGACGACCAGCCAGTCAGGGGTCTCGTACTCGAGACGGGCGCGGATGCGCTCGAGTTGGCGGGCTTCGCGCAGTGCGGTGGTGCCGGCGCGCAGTCGCCGGTCCAGGGGCTGCACGACCCACCGTTCCCAACGGCGGGCGACCTTGTCCGCGGGGCGGCGCAGCGGGCCGCGGCCGAGGCGGCGCAGGAGCCCGAGCGGGAGGCGGCGGGCGAGGACCGCGAGCGCGGGAGATTCGGTGGCGCTCAGGGTGTTGGCGTCGAGCCAGTCGACTTCGACGCGGGGGTCGAGGTCCTCCCAGCCTTGCCGGCGGATGCCGGCTTCGGCGATGAGGACGACGCGGTGGCCGTCCTCGACGGCGCGGCGGGTCTCGACGGCGACGGCCCGTTTGCGGCTGGCCGCCGGGGCGAGGAACAGGAGGTTCATGCGGCGGCTCCGAACCAGATGCGGTGGTGGTGGTCCGCGACGGCCTCGTAGGAGTACTTGGCGCGCAGGTGCTCCCGGGCCCGGCCGAGGTCGGTCTTGCCGGGGTGGCGTTCGCGCAGGTCCCTGAAGGCGTCGGCGAACGCCCCGGGGTCGTCGACGACGTCGACGAGTCGTCCGGCGTCCTCTTCGATGCCGGCCAGGACCTGGTCGGAGCCGCCGGAGCGGGTGACGAGCACGGGGATGCCGGCGGCGATCGCCTCGACCACGACGACGCCGAAGGTCTCGTGGCGGCTGGTGTGGACGAGGAGGTCGTGGTCGGCCATGAGCGCGGGAATGTCGCCAGGGTCGACCGAGCCGATGAACGAGACCGCTTCGCTGATGCCGAGCTCCTCGGCGAGCTTGACGAGTGCTGCGCGGAGTACGCCTTCGCCCGCGAGCGTCAGAGTGAGCGTGCCGTCCTCGGCATGGCATTCGGCGAAGGCCTGGAGGAGGTAGTCGATGCGCTTGCGTTCGACGAGGCCTGCCACGGACAGCCAGCGGCGCAGGTCCCGAGGCGCCTGCTCGCGACCGGCGGTGAAGTCGATCGGATTGGCGATGTACTGGATCTTGGCCGCGTGATGCGGGAAGACCTCGGCGATCAGGTCGTGCAGCGGTGCGCCGACGACGAAGCTGCCCGCGCTGCGGTGCAGTATCTCGTCGTACAGCTCTCGGGAGGAGGCCTGCGACAGGACTTCCGGCAGGAACGAGGAGTGCTCGGTGGTGTAGACCTTCGCGCCGGAGCGGCAGTGCTCCAGCGCGGCGTAGCCGCCGAGCATGGGGACGTGCGCGTGGATGACGTCGGCCTCGATCCTCCTGCCGTCCAACGCGACCCCGAGCCATTCGGCGTACCGGCGGGCGTGCACGGCGTGGTCGCGGCTGCGTTCGACGATGGCCGGAAAGCGGTACAGGGACGCGCCGCCGACGGCCTCGGCGGCCTTCATCGCCCTCGGCAGCAACTGCGTGTGGAGGTCCCTGACGCGTCGGAGCCGTGCGGGTTCAGGACTGACCGCCCAGCCGTCGAGGTGGTAGATGTCGAGCCGGTCGAGCCCGGGGGCGACGGCCGCGGCCATGGCCTGCACGAACGAGCCGCGGTAGGGCCGCTGCGCGTCCGGGTACCAGGGGGTGACGACGGCGACGTTGCGTTCGATGCTCACTGCGCGGTCCTCCTTGGCGGGCTTCCGATGAGGCTCTCATAGACCCCGGCGAGGTGCTCGGCCTGGCGCTGCCACGTCCACTCCTGGAGCGGCACCTGGTCCAGGTAGGCCCTGCGGTAGCGCTCGGGGTCGGCGAGCACCTGCCTGACGGCGCGCACGAAGTCGGCGGTGTCCTCCGCGCGGAAGACCTCGCCCTGACCGGTGCGGCGGACGGTCTCGGCGATGGTCTTCACGTCCGAGACGACCATCGGCAGCCGCGCGTGGGAGTAGTCGAAGAACTTGGTGTTCAAGGAGATCTCGTGATTCTGGTGGTGGTGGTTGGGGCTGACCCCGATGTCGGCGGCCGCGACGTGGCGGACCACCTGGTGGTGCTCGACGTGCGGGAGGATGTGGACGCGGTCGGCCACGCCGAGCTCCTCGGCGCGGGCGGCCAGTCCGCGGACGTACGCCCAGTGGTGCTTCGAGACCACGAATGCCGTGTGGACCTCCGGAAGCGAGGGCAGCGCGTCGACCATGATCGTGAGCCCGCGCTGGACGAGCGGGACGCCGCTGTAGATCATCAACGGCGTGTCCTTCTCGATCCCGCACCGTTCACGCAGGTCGGGTACGTCATCGTCGGTATGGTCGCCGATGTCGGGGGTGTTCATGACGATCACCGGCCGTTCAGCGAGGCCGTGCTCGGCGACGAGGAGGTCGGCGAGGGGCTCGGAGACGGTGACGACCGCGTCCGCATACGGAGCGAACTCGCGCTCGTGCCCGACCTGCGCCGCGTGCCACCACGGGTGGTCCTTCCAGGGCTTCATGCCCGGCAGGAACTCGTGCGCGTCCCACACCAGCTTCACGTCGCGGCCCTTCGCGGCGGCCCGCAGCTTCGCGCGGGCGCCGACGCCGAGCATCTGGAAGTCGTTGGCGTGGATCAGGTCAGGGGCCAGCTCGTCGATCACGGGGCCGAACGCGAGCTCCAGGTCCCACAGGGCCGGGTCGAGCCGGCGCCAGGCCCGGTCGCCGAGGACGCCCTTCCAGAAGCGGAACGCGGCCCGGTCGACCGCGCCGCCCGCGCGTTCGCGGCGCTCGCGCACCCGGCGGCTGAGGCGGGTGCGGCCGCGGATCCACAGGCTCGCGGCCTTGACCGCGGCGGTCCTGCAGCCGAGACCGAGCGAGGCGACCGCATTCGGTTTCGCCGCGAGGCGGGCCCGCTCGTACGCGAGGTCCGCATTCCACGCCTGCACCTGCTTGCGCCGGTACGACTCGAGCGGGCCGGGCGGGTACGCGAACGGGCTGCGCAGCCACGGGCGGCGCACCTCGTGGCGGCGCTTGTCGAAGTCCCGCCCGGTCGGCACCAGCCGCACCGTCGCGCCGCCGAGGTCCCAGGTCTCGGCGCGCTTGTCGGTACGGCCCAAGAGGAACACCTCCCAACCCGCGGCGGCGGCCGAAGCCGCCTCCTTCTGCACACGGGAATCGCCGACGACGCCGTTCTGGACCAGCATCACGATGCGACCTGGGCGCTGCGCCATGTTTCCTCCGAGGGTTCCGGCCGGAGTCGATCCGTCCGTCGTTCAAGCGCAGATGATACGGAGTCCCTTCCTTCACCTTTCGTTTTCCCGCAGTTGGCCGCCTATGCAGTTGGCATCCGAACGGCGTTCTCCTTTCACCTTCGGTTTGCCCGCAGTTGGCCGCCCGGGCAGGCCGCGTCCCAGTGGCGTTCGCTCGAATTCGGTTGGGTCGAGTCCGAATCGGCGGCCCGTATAATTCGCCCAGCGGGCGCCGGCCGCCGGCCGCGCCATTTCTCTATCGAAAGCAGCACATGCCTTACAGGATTCAGGAATCCGCTCAGGTCGACCCGACGGCGAGCGTCGGCGACGGCTCCGCGGTCTGGGAGCTGGCGCAGATCCGCGAGCGCGCGGTCCTCGGCGAATCGTGCGTCGTCGGCCGCGGCGCCTACATCGGTACCGGCGTGCGCATCGGCGACAACGTCAAGATCCAGAACTACGCCTTGGTGTACGAGCCGGCGACCCTTGCCGACGGCGTGTTCGTCGGACCCGCCGCGGTGTTCACCAACGACCACAACCCGCGGGCGGTCTCGGCGGACGGCAGTCAGAAGAAGGCCGCCGACTGGGACGCGGTGGGCGTCGAGGTCGCCGAGGGCGCCTCGATCGGGGCGCGCGCCGTCTGCGTCGCGCCGGTGCGCATCGGCCGGTGGGCCATGGTCGCCGCCGGAGCCGTGGTGACCAAGGACGTGCCCGCTTTCGCGCTCGTCATGGGCGTGCCGGCCCGGCAGGCCGGATGGGTCGGGCGCGCCGGCGCCCGTTTGGAGAACGCCGGGGCCGGCCTGTGGCGCTGCCCCGAGACCGGTGAACAGTACGTGGAAGCGGACGGCGAACTGTCCGAGAGCAATCTGTCAGCAAGTAACGAGGAGTCCGCATGAAGGTCGTCAGCATCGTCGGCGCCCGCCCGCAACTGGTGAAGCTCGGAGCGGTCGCAAAGGCCTTCGCGGGCACCGATCACCGGCATGTGGTGGTCCACACTGGACAGCACTACGACCCGGAGCTGTCAGACGTGTTCTTCACCGAGTTCGGCATCCCCGAGCCCGACTTCCACCTCGGCATCGGTTCGGGCAGCCACGGGGCCCAGACGGGTGCGATGCTCGCCGCGATCGATCCGATCCTCGACGCCGAGCAGCCCGACTGGGTGCTGGTCTACGGCGACACGAACTCGACCATCGCCGGCGCGCTCTCGGCCGTGAAGCAGCACCTCCCCGTCGCTCACCTGGAAGCCGGGTTGCGCTCCTTCAACCGGCGGATGCCCGAAGAGCACAACCGCGTCCTCACCGACCACTGCGCCGACCTGCTGCTCGCCCCGACCGAGGAAGCCTTGCGGCACTTGACGAACGAGGGCCTGGGCGCCCGCGCCGTCAATGTCGGCGACGTCATGGTCGACGTGTGCTTCCAGACCCGCGACAGCGTGCTCGCGGACGGGACCCGACCGCAGCTGCCGGCCGAGGTCGACCCGGCCGCGCCGTTCCTCGTCGCCACGCTCCACCGCGCCGAGAACACCGACGACCCCGAGCTGCTGGCCGCGCTCGTGGAGTCGATGACGGGCCTGCCGATCCCGGTGGTGCTGCTGGCGCACCCGCGCCTGCAGGCGAAGGCGGACCAGTACGGGCTCAAGCTGACCCAGGGCTCGCTGTTCGCGGCCAAGCCGCTGCCGTACCGCGACCTCGTGGCGGCCGTGCTGGCCTCGTCGGGAGTCGTGACCGACTCGGGCGGGCTCCAGAAGGAGGCGTACCTGCTCGGCCGCGTCTGCACCACGCTGCGTACGGAGACCGAGTGGGTCGAGACCATCGAGGAGGGCTGGAACGTCCTCGTGCCGCGCCCCGACCGACTCTCGGTCGAGGACTGGCACGCCACGGCGACCCGGCCCGCCCCGGCGCAGCGCCCCGGCGCCCCGTACGGCGACGGGAAGGCCGGCCAGGCGGTCGTCGCGACCCTTGAGGCGCACCTCCCCCGCCGGTAGCGACCGGTCGACCCGCCGCATCGGGCCGCGAGGTGGGACGGCGAACCCGCCGTCCCATGCGGCACTCCTCAGCACGAACGAACATCCGAACGCGGCGCCCGTCAAGACGGGCGCCGCGTTCGCGTGCGTCAGACGCCCAGGGCTCCTTCGGAAACCGGGACCGGGGCGGGGCCGATCAGCTCCTCGTACAGCTCCACGTAGGTGTGGACCTGGCGTTCCCACGTGTATTCGGCGAGGACGTCCGGGTCGCGGTAGGCGCTGCGGTAGGCGTCCGGATTCGCGAGGACCTTCTCGATCGCGACGACGAGGCCGCCTATGTCGCCCGAGGCGAACACCTCGCCGTTGCCGATGCGCCGCACCTCCTCGGACAGGGTCTTCACGTCGGAGACGACGAGCGGCAGCCGTGCGTGGCTGTACTCGAAGAACTTGTTCGGCAGCGCGATCTCGTGGTTGATCGGACCGGACTGCATCGGGTGGATCCCGACGTCGGCGGTCGAGAGGAACCGCGGCAGGTCCGCGTAGTCGACGTACCCGCGAAAGTGCAGGCGGTCGGCGACGCCGAGCGCCGTTCCCAGGCTGATGAGCGACTTCACGTACGGATGGTTGGGGCGGTTGACCAGGAACGCGACATGGAAGCCGGGGATGCGGGCCGCGGCCTCGATGATCCATTCGATCTTGCGTTCCGGTGCGGCCCAGCCGGAGTAGACGCCGAGCGGCGTGTCGGCACCGAGTCCGCAGGCGCTGCGGATGTCGCCGGGGTCCGGGCGCGAGTAGTCCGGGGTCAGCGGTGCGTTGAGCACGACCGCGGGCGTTCGGTCGAGGCCGTGGTGCTCGCGCAGCAGCTCCGCGAGCGGCTCGGACACCGTGACGATCGCGTCCGCGCCGGGCAGGTAGCGGCGTTCGTAGCGGACCAGGGACTCGAAGCGGTCGGCCGGGAGGGTGTCGCACCCGGGCACGAACTCGTGCGCGTCGTACAGCAGCTTGACGGTGCGGCCGGAGCGGCGGATGCGGGCGGCGGCGCGGGCGCAGATCCCGATCGGGTGCATGTCGTGGGCGTGGATGAGGTCCGGCTCGAGCCGGATGATCTCCGGCTGCAGGGCGAGTTCGATGCGGACGGCGTCGATGTCGAGGCGGCGCCACACCCGGTCGCCGAGCAGCAGGGTCCACCAGCCGCGTTCGAAGCGGTCGATGCGGCCGTCGTCGCGGGCGGCATAGGAGTCGCGGGCCCTGGTCTGGCCGATGCGGCGGCCGATCCAGAACCGCTGGACCTTCCGGGCGAGGCGGCGCACGTGCCGGGGCGGGCGCAGCAGCCCGTCGCGGCCCTGGCCGCGCTCGTCGTCGATCGCCTCGAGTTCGATGCGCTCGGCCTTGATCCGGGTGTCGCCGTGCTTGATGCGGGCGGTGTCGCCGTAGGCGAGCGGGTAGCGGAGCGCGGCGAGGCGGCGGCGGAGGTTCTTGGGCGGGTCCATCTTGGGGACGGGGATCTTGTGATAAGTCGCGTCGCCGTGCCGGTAGTGCTCCTGCCTGCCGGACACGGAAAGGCCGACGAGGTGGACGTCCCAGCCGGCCTCGCTCATCGACTGGGCCGACTTCTGCACCCGGGAGTCGCCGTCGATGCGGTTGGCGACGACCATGACCACGCGCCCAGGGGCGGAGGCTGCGTTCATATCGGGGACGGTCCTTCCAGATTCCCGTCGGCCGGCGAAAACGGCCGCTGCTCGAGACTGCATAGTACGGAACGAGGTCATTCACCTTTCGTTGTCCCGCAGTTGTCCTCGAATGCAGCATGGGGAAATTCGCGATTCATTTCGATTCCCATTGAAGCCGCAATTGCAATTGCGGATCGCCCTATGCGGGGTCCGTCCGCATTCGACGCAGGCGTGGTCGTCCGAGACCCGGCCCGGTAGGCCCCGGCCCGAGCTCCTGCGGCACCGCCCGGACCGCATTCGCAGTCGTCAAGGCCGTCCCCCGGCGGCTTACCAGACCGGGAGGTCCACTTAACGTTCTTCATCCAGACAGCTCAGAGCCCTTTCGCACCATGCTAACGTCCACTACCATGTCAGCCTTCGCAACATCCGGGCCCGCTCGGCACGACAGGGCACCCGGACCGGGGCGCGGTGAGCAGCGCCCCCATCTGATCTATCTCGCGATCGGGTTCCCCCCGGCCGCGAAGAGCTGCGCCTATCGGATGCGTGAGACCGCCAACCAGTTCGCCGCCCAGGGCTGGGACGTCACGGTCGTCACCATCGAGGACGAGTCCTGGAAACTGGAGTCGGGCCTCGACCACACCCTCTCCGAGAAGGTCGACCCGAGAATCGCGATCGTCAAGCTCCCGCTGCGGCGCGAAGACCTGGAGACCGACATCCGCCGCTACGGCGAGCGGCGGGCCCTCACCCCCGCGAAGTGGGTCAGGTCGCTGCGCGACCGCCAGCAGGAGACCTTCCCCGAGATGAACTTCGGCGATTGGCGCGGCGCGCTCGAGGACGCGGTCCTGCGCATCCACAAGGACAAGCCGGCCGACCTGGTGCTCGCCACCTGCGTCCCGTACACCAACCTCGCCGCGGCCTGGCGGCTGTGGGAAGAGGCGCACGTCCCCTACGCCGTCGACTTCCGGGACGGCTGGTCGATCGACGTGATCGACGGTCGCGAAGCCTTCACCCGCGACTCCGAGAACGGCCGCTGGGAGGAGCGCGTCCTCGGCTCCGCGACCAGCCTGTGGGTGGTCAACGACCCGATCGCCGAGCACTACCGCGCCCGCTACCCGGAGCTGGCCGACCGCGTGCACGTCGTCCGCAACGGCTACGACGTGGACAGCGCCCCCGGCCGGGCGCACAGCCCCGACCCCGAGTCGGGCCTGGTCTTCGGCTATCTCGGCACGGTCAACTTCTCCACCGAGCACCTGGGCGCCGTCCTCGACGGCTGGCGGGCGGCCCGCAAACGCGAACCGCTGCTGGCCAACGCCCGCTTCGAGGTCCGCGGCCACATCGGCCACGGCTCCGTCCGCGGCGCCAGCCCGCAGGTCGAACTGCTGCGCGACGCCGAGGCGGACGGGGTCACCTACGGCGGCCCGGTCGCCAAAGCCGACGTCGCCGCCACCTACGCCCGGTGGGACGCCCTGGTGCTCATCCTCATCGGCGGCCGCTACGTGACCTCCGGCAAGGTCTACGAGTACATGGCGACGGGCCTGCCGATCGTGTCCGCGCACGCCATCGACCACGACGCTTCGAACGTCCTCAAGGGGCACCCGCTCTGGACCGGACCGCGCGGCATCGACTGGGAGGCCCTGGCCGACGCGTTCGTCGAGGCCGCTCACCTGGCCGTCGAGTCCACCCCTGAGCAGCACGCGAAGGCGATGACCCACGCCGACCGGTTCACGCGTGAGATCATCATGTCCGCGGCCGTGAAGAAGCTGGTCAGCGAGATGCCCGCCAGGAAAGGCGACTCCCAGTGATCGACGTGCTGTTCATCAGCGGCAAGACCGCACCGATCAGCGTCCTCGCCGACGCGGTGCGGACGCTCGGCGCCGAAGGCGCCCGCGTCTCCTACGCCGCCTCGGTCCCGGCCGCCTGGATCTCCGGGCAGCTGGTCGACATCGACTTCACCGACACGCACCGGCTCTCGACCTACAACCGGCGGCGCAACGTGGAACTCCCCTTCGGGGAGCGGGTCTGGCTGCGCAGCCGCAAGGACCCGTGGCTGCGCGACCATGCCCGCCAAGCCCACGTCCTCGTCGCCCTCGACGAGGGTGCGGTCTACACCGTCTGGCAGCTCGCCCACCGCAACCGCGCCGCGAAGGCCGTCTACGGCCTGGCCCCCGCGATCGACGCCGTGCGCGACCTCAACCAGCGCGAGGACGGCCCCGCCCGCCCCCGCGGCGCCTTCGCGCCCCCGCCGTCCGTCATCGCGCGCGACTTCGCCAAGACCATGCAGCGGCTGCCGGCCTCCACGGCACGCACCCTCACCGCCAAGCCCATCATGCGCTCGTCCATCGGCGCGCGCCTGTGGCGCCTGCCGCTGCGCGTTCCGGGCGTGCCCGCCTCGATCCGCGTCAAGACCGGGCTCCGGGTGAACGAGGCCATGAACTGGGCCGGCCGCCACAGCGGCGGGGCCTACGCCCTCGCGTTGACCGCTTCCAAGATCAAGGACCCGGCGATCAAGGCTGAGCTCCTCGACAAGGCCGTGACGCAGGAGATCAACCGGGGCACCAACCCCAAGCACATGGCAGCGGCGGTGCAGGCGCTCCTCGCGCACGCGGACGGCCTCCAGGCCGCCGAGCGGTACGAGGAGGCCGCCCAGGCACTCCAGCGCGCCCTCTTCCTCGGCTTCCACCGGGTCGTCCACATCGACCAGCTCACTTCGCCGCTCGCCGACGACCCCGAGGCCTTCGTCAAGCGCTTCCACGGGTCGAACGCGATGCGCACGGTCATGACACCGCGCGGACGCGTCCGCCCGGCCGCACCGGCCCCGACCGACCGGCCACTGCGGCTGCTGGTCGCGACCAGCGCGAACGACAACTTCCTGCACCACATCCTCGACCGCTACCGCAACCACCACGGCGTCGAGGTCCGCTACCTGGACGTGGCGACGCAGCCCTCGCTCAAACGGATCTCGTGGGCCGACAAGCGGATGATCATGGAGCGCATGGGCGGCGACGACGAATACGCCGAGCTGGTCGAAGACCTGCTGCGCCCCCACCTCGACTGGGCCGACACCGTGTTCCTCGACTGGTGCGTGGGCCCCGCCGCCATGCTGACCACTGTCGACCCGGGCGACACCCGGATCGTCGTCCGGCTGCACAGCTACGAGGCGTTCACCCGCTGGCCGCACCTGGTCGACTTCTCCCGCGTCGACGACCTCGTCTTCGTCGGCGACCACGTCCTGGACCTGACCACCGCCCTGGTGCCGCAGCTGCGCGGTCCGCAGGCGCCGCGGACGCAGGTGCTGTACAACGCGGTCGAGCTCAGCGAGTTCCCCCGCGCTAAGACCGACGAGGCCCGCTTCAGCCTCGGCCTCATCGGCGTCGGGCAGGTCGTGAAGGACCCGCTCTGGGCCGTGGCGGTGCTGCGCCTGCTCCGCGAAGAGGACGAGCGCTACCGCCTCGTGCTGGTGGGAGGCGACATGGACCCCAAGTCCAGTCGCGCCACCGCGAAGTACCGGAGCAAGATGGAGAAGGAGCTGGCCCCGCTCGCCAAGGCCGGTGCGGTGCTGCGGCTCGGCCCGACCGACGACGTCGCGGGCAAGCTCACCGAGGTCGGGTTCATGCTCAGCTCGTCAGTGCGTGAAAGCGCGCACCTGGGCCTCATGGAGGGCGCCGCCAGCGGCGCCGTCCCGGTGGTGCGGGACTGGCCGTTCTTCGCCGGCAAGGTCCACAGCGCCCGCACGGTGTACCCGGACAGCTGGGTCGCGGACACGCCGGAGGCGGCCGCCGAACGGATCCTGCGGATCAACGCCACCGAGGAGAGCTGGCGCCACAGTGCCAAGCTCGCCGCAGAGCACGCCCTGTCCACCTGGGACTGGTCGGTGGTCAGCGCCGACTACGACCGGTTCTTCCTGGGTTAGAGCGACGGAAAGCGAGAGCCCTCGGACGGTGTCCGGGGGCTCTGCCCATGTACGGGCCGGGGTCGCGGTGGAGAGCGGCGCGCGGCGATCTCACTGCTATGGGCGGGAGTCGAGCGCGTCGCGTGCGAACTTCAAGGACTCGTGCAGGTCCTCGGCCCGGCGGATCCGGTTGCCGGACTTGCGGGTCGAGACCTCCACGGTGATCGACCCGTCCCAGTCGGACGAGCCCAGGGAACCCAGCAGCTCCGCGCACGGCTGGGTGCCGCGGCCTGGGACGAGGTGCTGGTCCGACCCCGGCTCGGTGCCGTCGCACAAATGGATGTGCCTGAGGCCCTTGCCCATGCGCTCGGCCATCGCGAGCGCGTCGGCCCCTGAGGCCGCGCAGTGCGACAGGTCGAGCGTGTACGAGTCGTAGCCGTGCCGGGTCGGGTCCCAATGGGGGCGGTAGGGCACGAGGTTCCGCTTGCCGAGCTTGAGGGGGAACATGTTCTCCACCGCGATGGTCACGTGCGGGTAGCGGGCCCGGAGCCCCTCCAGGACCGTCGAGAACTTCGACGCGTACTCCTTCTGCCAGGAGAAGGGCGGGTGGATGACCACGGTGGGCGACTCGAGGTACTCGGCGGCCTGCACCGAGCGGCGCAGCCGTGTCCACGGGTCGGCGCTCCACACCCGCTGGGTGACCAGCAGGCATGGGGCGTGGACGGCGCCGATCTTGACGCCGTAGTGCTTGGCGAGGCTGGCCGCGGCGGACGGGTCCTGGGAGACTCGGTCGGTGAAGACCATCAGCTCCACGCCGTCGTAGCCGAGTTCAGCGGCGAGCTCGAAGCCCACCGCGGTGGGCTCCGGATACACGGAGGTGGTCGACAGCAGAACCGGGACGGACTGGGTCACGGACACCAGGATACGCCGGGCCGTCGGTGCCGGGCGGACCGTATGGGGGCGGGTACCGTTGACGGATGACCGACGAGGTGGCCGCGGGCTTCGACCGCGAATGGGTGGAGTTCCTCGATCCCGCCGACGCCGACACGATGGTGCGGGCCGATTTGACCTGGCTGGTCTCCAGGTGGGGCTGCATCTTCGGAAAGCATCCGGACGAGGGCGGGTGCCCGGGGATCGATGCGGACCAGCCGGCCGACGGCTGCTGCCTGCACGGCGCGTTCTACACCGACGAGGCCGACATCGCCCGGACCAAGCGGATCGTCAAGAAGCTCACACCCGAGACCTGGCAGCTGCACCGGCGGTGGAAGGACACCATCGTCGACGACACCCTCGAGAACGACGAGGGCGAAGAGGAGCCGGCGAAGAAGACCGCGGTCGTCGACGGCGCGTGCGTCTTCCACAACCGCGAGGGCTTCCCCACCGGCGCGGGCTGCGCCCTCCACCAGCAGGCGATGCGCGACGGCGTCCACCCCATGGAGTACAAGCCCGAGGTGTGCTGGCAGCTGCCGGTGAAGCGCGACTTCAAGACCGAGCACCGCGCCGACGGCACCGAGGTGTCGGTCACGCTCATCACCGAGTTCGACCGGGCCTCGTGGGGCCCGGGCGGGCACGACTTCGACTGGTGGTGCACCGGGTCGCCCTTGGCGCACACCGCCGCCGAACCGGTGTACCTGTCGTACGCGGTCGAGCTGACCGAGCTGCTCGGCCCGTTGGCCTACGAGAAGCTCGCCGACCTGTGCGCCGAACGCCAGAAGCGCGGGATGATCGCCCCGCACCCGGCCACCGCCGCGGTGCCGCTGGGCCTGCCCGCCCGCCGCCAGCGCTCGTGAACGACTGCGGACCCGGCCCGATGGGCCGGGTCCGCAGTGCAACGGCTATTCGCCGATCACGATGTGGCGCACGCCCGCCCAGCGCGCCGGGTCCGTGGTGCGCCGCCCGTCCAGGAACACCGTCACGTCAGGCAGGTCCGCCGACGACAGCTTCCGGTATTCGGCGTGGTCGGCCTGCAGGACGGCCGCGGTGACGGTCTCTCCCCGATGCGCCGGCAGACCCTCGTGCTCAAGCTCCTCGACGGTGTACATCGGGTCGGTCACGTACGGGACCGCGCCTTTCTCGCGCAGTGACGCCACGAGCGGGAACACACCGGAGAACGCGGTCTCCTTGACACCGCCGCGGTAGGCCGCGCCGAGGATCAGCACCGGTACGCCCGCGAGGTCGCCCGCGGCGGCCGCGAGGAGGTCGACCGCGTACGACGGCATCGCCGCGTTGGCCTCGCGGGCCGCGCGGACCACGGTGGCCTCGGGGTCGTTCCACAGGTACATCTGCGGGTAGATCGGAATGCAGTGGCCGCCGACGGCGATGCCGGGTCGGTGGATGTGGCTGTAGGGCTGGGAGTTGCAGGCCTCGATGACCTTCATGACGTCCAGGCCCTGCTTGTCGGCGAAGCGCGCGAACTGGTTCGCGAGACCGATGTTGACGTCCCGGTAGGTCGTCTCGGCGAGCTTCGCCATCTCGGAGGCCTCGGCGGAACCCAGGTCCCACACCCCGTTGGGGCGCGGCAGGTCGTCGCGCTCGTCGAAGTCGAGGACCGACTCGTAGAACGCGACCCCGGCCTTCGCGGAGGCCTCGTCGACGCCGCCGACGAGCTTGGGATAGCGGCGCAGGTCCTCGAAGACCCGGCCGGTCAGGACCCGCTCGGGGCTGAACACGAGGTGGAAGTCGTGGCCGGCGCGCAGGCCCGAACCGGCCTCCAGCATCGGCGCCCACCGCTCGCGGGTGGTGCCGACGGGCAGTGTCGTCTCGTACGAGACGAGCGTGCCGGGCTTGAGCCCTTTCGCGACCGCCTTCGTCGCCGAGTCCATCCAGCCGAAGTCGGGGGTGCCGTCGGCGTCTACGAACAGCGGCACCACGATGACCACGGCCTCCGAGGCCGCGACTGCGGCGGCGGTGTCGGTGGTGGCCTCCAGGGTCCCGGCCGCGACGGCGGCCGCGAGCTTCTCGCCGAGCAGGTGCTCGCCGGGGAACGGCTCGGTCCCGGCGTTGACGAGGTCGACCGTGGCGGCGTTGACGTCCGCCCCGATGACCTTGTGGCCCTTGGACGAGAACTGGACGGCCAGCGGCAGCCCGATCTTCCCCAGGGCGACGACGCAGATGTTCACAGGTGTTCTCCCGAGGAGGTTCAGCGGCCGGTGGCCGGCACGTCGGCGGTTTCGGTGGCGGCAGGATCGAGGTCGACGGTGCGGCCGGTGGCGGCCGACCGCAGCATCTGCTCGGAGACGACCACGGTGGCGAGGCCCTGGCGCAGGTCCACGATGCCCGCGTCCTTGCCGAGGACGGCGTCGCGGAACTGCTCGTGCTCGACCAGGAGCGGCTCGCGCTTGCGGATGGCGTACCTGATCATGTCGCCTTCGGACACGCCGCGGAAGGCCCTGAGGGCCTCCCACTCGTTGTCCTGCACGCCGTTGGCGTAGAAGGTGAGGTCTCCGGTGAGGGTGTCCGCGATGAAGCAGCCGCGGTCGCCGGTGACGACGGCGGTGCGCTCCTTGAGCGGGCTCAGCCAGTTCACGGAGTGGTTGACGATCGCGCCGCCGGAGAGGCGGCCGACGGCGGAGAGCATGTCCTCGTGCTCGCGTCCCGAGCGGGACACGGTGTTCGCGGTGATCGACCGGTAGGACTGGCCGGTGACCCACGAGGTGAGGTCGATGTCGTGGGTGGCGAGGTCCTTGACCACGCCGACATCGGCGATGCGGTGCGGGAAGGGGCCCTGGCGGCGGGTGACGACCTGGAGGACCTCGCCGAGCTCGCCGGCTTCGAGGCGCTCGCGCAGGCTCATGATCGCGGGGTTGTAGCGCTCGATGTGGCCCACGCCGGCGACGAGGCCGCGGGAGCCGAAGGCCTCGGCGAGGAGGGACGCGGCCGCGGTGGTGTGCGCGAGCGGCTTCTCGATGAGCGCGTGGATCCCGGCTTCGGCGAGGGCCAGGCCGACGGGCTCGTGGTAGGCGGTGGGGCAGGCGACGACGGCGTAGTCGACGCCGACGGCGATCAGCTCCTCCACGGTGGCGACGAGCGCGGCCCCGGAGGGGACGGCGGAGGCGTCGGCGACCGGGTCGGCGACGGCGACGAGGGCGACGCCGTCGAGGGAGTTGAGGACGCGGGCGTGGTTGCGGCCCATGGCCCCGAGGCCGATGAGGCCGGCGCGCAGCAGGGGCTCGGTGGTCACAGTCGTCCCTCCAGTCCGGTCACGGCCGCCGCGATGCGGTCGAGGTCCTCGCCCGAGAGCGAGGGGTGCACCGGGATCGAGAGGACCTCGGCGGCGGCCCGGTCGGTCTCCGGCAGATCGGCGCCGATGTCCTGGTAGGGCAGGAGGCGGTGGATCGGGGTCGGGTAGTAGACGGCCGAGCCGATGCCGTCCTCGGCGAGGAGCGCCTGGGCGCGGTCGCGGTCGCCGGCGACGCGGATCGTGTACTGGTGGTACACGTGGCGGGCTCCGGCGGCGACCGGCGGGGCGGTGACGGCGTCCAGGCCCTTGAAGGCGGCGTCGAAGCGGGAGGCGTTGGCGCGGCGGGTCTCGGTCCACTCCTCGAGGCGGCCGAGCTGGACCCGGCCGATCGCGGCGGACACGTCCGTCATGCGCATGTTGGCGCCGACGATCTCGTTGGCGTACCGCTGCTCCATGCCCTGGTTGCGCAGCAGGCGCAGGGTGCGGGCGAGCTGCGGGTCGTCGGTGGTGACCATGCCGCCTTCGAGGGCGTGCATGTTCTTGGTGGGGTAGAAGCTGAAGGTGCCGGCCTTGCCGAAGGAGCCGACGGGGGTGTCGTCCAGAGCGGCGGCGTGGGCCTGGCAGGCGTCCTCGAGGATGGCGAGGCCGTGGCGTTCGGCCAGCGCGGTGAGCGCCCGCATGTCGGCGGGGTTCCCGTAGAGGTGGACGGGCATGATCGCGGCGGTCCGGGGGCCGATCGCGGCCGCGGCGGCCTCGGGGTCGAGGTTGAACGAGCCGGGCTCGATGTCGGCGAAGACGGGGTCGGCGCCGACGAGGCGCACGGCGTTCGCGGTGGCGGCGAAGGAGAAGGAGGGCACGACCACCTCATCGCCGGGGCCGATGCCCATGGCGAGGAGCGCCAGCTGGAGCGCGGAGGTGCCGGAGTTGACGGCGACGGCGTGGGCGGTCCCGGAGACCTTGGTGAACTCGTCTTCGAAGGCCGCCACTTCAGGGCCTTGGACGACCATGCCGCTGCGCAGGACCGCGACGGCCGCTTCGATCTCGGCTTCACCGATGACCGGTGCGGCGCCGGGGATCGGTTCGTGACTCTGGCTGCTCAATTCCTCAGCTCCAATTGCTCTGCGACTCGGCATGAACGCGATGAATATAGGCCGATCTAGGGAGATGGCCTGCGACGGGGGTGTCGAATTGTCTAAACCGCACACGTTCATCTGCTACCCGAGGGGCTGATCCCCGTTTTGCGGACTTTCCGGATAAGTGCCGGGAATCAACCGGTGAATGGCCTGTGAACATGACTTGAATTGCGGGACGGGATCGTGCGCATGATTCTCCGGGCGATCCGGGGCATGGCGGTCAGCGTCCGAGTACCCGCTTGAGGCGGCCCCGCACCAGTCCGGCGGTGGAGACGCGCTGGACCTTGAGGACCGCGCGGCCGCGCTTGTCGGCCCGGACGTGGAGCTTCCAGCCGCGCAGGCCTCTGCGGACGCCGTGGGTCCAGGCACCGGCCGGGACGGCCAACGGCAGGTCGTACGTGTGGCCGCGAAGGTCGATGCGGAGGCGGAGCGTCCATTCGGCGCCGTCGACGGCTGCGGCGAGGGCGCGGTAATCGACGGTGACGCGGGCGGTCGAGCGTGTGCCGTCGAGCGGTTCGAACACGACGGAAGCGTGCTGCGGGGCCGCGGCTGCATCGGCCGGATCGCAGGCGGGGCCGGGGACCGGGCCGGAGAGGCGGACCGCGGCGGCGGCGAATCCGGCGAAGGAGTCCGTGCCGGTGAAGGGAGCGGTGGCGCTGATCGGAAAGGTGAAGGTCAGCTCCCCTTCGGGCCTCAGCTTGACGGCGGCGGGTCTGAGCGCGGCGGCGAGGCGGCCGGTCACGGTCTCCTCGGTGATCTCGTAGTTCCGGTCGTCGAGTCCGGCGAGGCGGTCGCGGTAGCCGGGGTAGTCGCACCAGGCGCGGTCCGCATCGAAGTGGAACGAGGGCCGGTCGGGTCCGGCGATGAACCGCCGCAGCAGCGGCAGGCGCTCGGGTCGGGCGAGGACCACCCGGAGGCGCTTGGCGAGGGCGAGGCGGTCGCGGATCGCGTCGGTGAAGTAGGCGTCGGCGAGTTCGGCGAGGCCTTCGCACACCTTGGCCTGGTCGGCCTCGTCGAGATCGAGGAAGTCGGCCTGGAGCAGGTTGAACAGTTCGACGTGAAAGTGGCGCATGAGGACCGCGTCGCGCTTGGGTCCGGGCTCGAGGAGCCCGGCGGTGAAGTGCATGATGCGGGCCATGCAGGCGAGCCGCTGGAGGTGGTCGATGCTGTAGGTGATGTTGCTGTCGTCGTCGCGGCGGATCGCGTAGTAGTAGTCGTAGTCGCCGAGGACGGTGATGCGGCGGGCGCGGATCATCGCCTCGATGGTGAACGGCTGGTCGGAGCCGAAGCGCATGTCGACGGGGTAGCGCAGCGAGTACTTCTCGACGAGCTCGCGGCGGAAGAGCTTGGTGTTGGAGACCGCCCAGGGGAGCTTCGAGTCGTAGAAGTCGATGTCGGGGCCGGTCTGCGCGAACGCCTGCTTGGAGACCCCCTTGCCGTTGACGCCGACCATCTTCCCGGCGACCACGTCCGCCTCGTTGGCGTCGGCGGCGGCGACCATCCGCTCCAGGGCCTCATGGCCGAGGCAGTCGTCGGCGCCGATGAAGAACACGTACCGGCCGCGGGCGTGGTCCAGGCCGAGGTTGCTCGGGGCCGCGGGGCCGCCGGAGTTGGCCTGGTGGAGCACGCGCACGACGCCGGGGTGCCGCTCGGCGAAGCGGTCGAGCTCCTCGCCGCTGCCGTCCGTGGACCCGTCGTCGACCGCGACGACCTCGAGCCGGTCGGCCCCGATGCTCTGCGTCACGAGCGACTCCAGGCACTTCACCAGGTAAGGCATGGTGTTGTACACGGCCACGATGACGCTGACGTCGGGCACCGAAGCAGCGTCGTCGGCGGACGGTCCATGGGACACTGCAGCCTCCAAGGGGGAACGTGAAGGAAATGAATGCGCCATAGCCGAGCCGAGAACATCGCGGTTTCAGCGGTGCGACACGAAGGTAAACAGCATACTCCCGGACGCCGCGGAGCCCGGATACGCGGGTCGGCAACGGTCCGGGCACGCCTGCGCGGGTGCAGGCGCGACGCCGAGCGCGACCGTCCGCACACCTGGCGGAGACCGGGATCATACGGATGAACGTGCGGCAACAGCCAGGGGGACGGAAGTGGGCCCGATGCTAAAATCCCTCCAGCGAGTCCGGCCATAGGCAGCAGGCGCACCGGCCGCCGCATCACGCCCACCGCCGCGGCCGACCGCACGGCGACCAATCCGAGCGCAGGGCGGGTCGTCCCCTTACTTTTACGGGCAACGAAAACGAGGAGGACCGGATCTTGTCGAACCACGGAGCCGAGTCGCGTCCGGGCATCACCGCGGTGGTCCTGGCGGGCGGCACCGGCCAGCGAGTCGGACTGAGCATCCCCAAGCAGCTCATCAAGATCGCAGGCAAGCCAGTGATCCAGCACACCCTCGAAGCCTTCGAGGCCGCCGACGAGATCGACGACATCCTCGTCCTCATGGCCGAAGGCTACATCGACGACGTCAAAGCCATCGTCGCCAAGGCCGGTCTCACCAAGGTCACCGACGTCATCCCCGGCGGCGCCACCCGCTCCGACAGCACCAAGGCCGCCATCAGCCACATCGAGGGCCGCGAACACGCCTCCGAAGAGCACCGGCTGATCTTCCACGACGCCGTCCGCCCCCTCATCTCCCGCCGCGTCATCACCGAGACCGTCGCGGCCCTGGAACGCTACGACGCCGTCGACGTCGCGATCCCCTCCGCCGACACCGTCATCGTCACGCGCACCCACGGCGAGGACGGCGAGTTCATCACCGACGTGCCCGATCGCGCCCGCCTGCGTCGCGGCCAGACCCCCCAGGCGTTCAAGCTCCGCACCATCCGCGCCGCCTACGTCGAAGCCGACAAGGACCCCCACTTCGAGGCCACCGACGACTGCTCCGTCGTACTCAAGTACCTCCCCAGCGTCCCGATCCACGTCGTCGCCGGCGACGAATGGAACATGAAGGTCACGCAGCCCGTCGACCTCTACATCGCCGACAAGCTGTTCCAGCTCGCCTCGACCGCGACCCCCACGCTCACCGACGAGCAGTACCGCGCCCGCCTCACCGGCAAGACCCTCGTGGTCTTCGGCGGCTCCTACGGCATCGGCGCCGACCTCGCCGACCTCGCCGAGTCCTACGGCGCCGACGTCTTCCGCTTCGGGCGCTCCACCACCGGCACCCACGTCGAGAACCCCGACGAGGTCGCCGCCGCGCTCACCGAGGCCCACGGCAAGACCGGCCGCGTCGACTACGTCGTCAACACCGCCGGCATCCTCCAGATCGGGAGGCTCAACGAGACCACCCAAGCCGACATCGACAACACCTTCAAGGTCAACTACCTCGCGCCCGTCCAGATCGCCCGCGCCGCCTACCCGTACCTGGCCCGGACCCAGGGACAGCTCCTGCTCTACACGTCCTCCAGCTACACCCGGGGCCGACGCGACTACAGCCTCTACTCCTCCACCAAGGCGGCCATGGTGAACCTCACCCAGGCCCTCGCCGAGGAATGGAGCGACGAAGGGGTGCAGGTCAACTGCGTCAACCCGGAACGCACCGCCACCCCCATGCGCACCAAGGCGTTCGGCTCGGAGAATCCCGAAACCCTCCTCGCCTCCGAGGCGGTGGCCCGGACCTCCCTGGACGTGCTGCTGTCCGCCCTCAACGGCGCGGTGATCGACGTGCGCCGGGACGACCCCACCACCGGGGGCTTCGAGCAGGCCATCGCCCGCGTCCTCGACACCGGCATCGAATAGGCCCGGACTCGCTCCACGACCGGTCCGGCCGCAACCAGACGAGATAGGAAACCGACGTCATGTCCATGCGCGCTCTGCTGAGGAGCACGGCTATCCAGGAGGCCGGCCCCGCTGGGCTCGCGCTGACGGGGCTCATGCTGGCCACCTACCCGGCGATGCTGGTGGCCGCCCTCGTCCCCTCCCCCGCCGCCTTCACCGCCGCGCTCGTCGCCAGCTACGCGACCGACATCATCCTGCACGGGCGCTACCAGGACCTCATCGCCCGCCTCCGCCAGCTGCGCTTCGGCATCTCGAACCGGTTCCTCGTCCGCGAACTGCTCGTCATCCTGCTCGTCACGCGCTTGGTCGGGAGCCACGGCCTCAGCTACCGGGCGGTCCTGCTCGCCACGCTCGCCTTCGTGGCGCTCGTGGCCGTGCAGGTCCTCCACGGCGGCCTGACCGCGATGGTCCGCAAGTCCCGGACCCTTCCGTTCGCCTCCCGCAACATCGACCTCTCCCCTCTGGCCATCTCGGACGCGCCGCCGGCGTGGCTGGAGAACCGCGCGGGCGAGAAGATCCTCCACACCGACGTGCCGCTCGTCGCCGGCCTGCTGGTCTCCTCCTTCACGCTCACCAACACGCCCGGGTACATCGGCGTCACGGTCACGTTCGCGCTCGCCGTCGGCTACCTGCTGGTCCTCGGCGTGTGGTCCGGCCCGGGGCACCGGGTGCCGAGCAACGGCAAAGCCCTCGCCTGGCTCAACCGATGGCTCGCCGCCCACCAGCCCACGGTCGTGCTGTCCTTCTCCGGCTCCAAAGAGGCCACCTACCAGGTCAACATGTGGCTGGAGACCCTGGAGCGCATGGAGGGCGAACGACCGCTGGTGATCCTGCGCGAGATGCACTCGATGCCCGACCTGGCCCGCACCGACGTCCCGGTCCTGTGCGTGCCGAGCGCCGTCGACATCATGAACATGGACCTGTCCAGCGTGCGCGTGGCCGTCTACCCGGCGCACGTGGGCAAGAACCTGCACCTGCTGCGCGTGCCGACCATGAAGCACGCCTTCATCGGCCACGGCGACAGCGACAAGGTCGCCAGCATCAACCCCTTCGGCAAGGCCTACGACGAACTGTGGACCGCCGGCAAAGCCGGGCGGGACCGCTGGGCCCGGGCCGACATCGGCGTCCGCGACGAGGACATCGTCGAGGTCGGCAGGCCCCAGCTCGACGTCATCGACACCGCGCCCGTCGGCGGTGAGATCCCCACCGTGCTGTACGCGCCCACGTGGGAGAACTGGACCGACGACCCGGGCACCACTTCGGTGACCGTGCAGGGCGAGATCATCGTCAAGGCGCTCCTGGCGGCCGAGCCGCCGGTGCGGGTGGTCTACAAGCCGCACCCGTTCACCGGGACCCGCTCCGCCAAGGCGAAGGCCGCCGACCGCCGCATCCGCGCACTCATCGAGGACGCCAACCAGCGCTCGGGCGCGGCCCCGACCGCGGTCGTCCCTCCCCCGCCCGGGCTGGTCGACGACGAGACCGCGAAGCTCCAATGGGGCGACGCGGCCACGTCCCGCAACGCCGTCACCACGCGCGCCGAGGTCGCCGCCGAACGGCAGGCCGCCTCCGAATGGAACGCGGCGTTCTGGGCGGCGCAGCCCGCGAACCGGCACCTGGTGGTCACCGGCGCCCTTCCGAACGTCTACGACTGCTTCAACCGGGCCGACGGCCTGGTCTCGGACATCTCCAGCGTCGTCTCCGACTTCATCGCCAGCGGCAAGCCGTACGCGGTCGTCGACTCGGCCGGCGTCGGCGAGGAGGCCTTCAAGGCCGCCAACACCGCCGTGCGCGCCGCGGTCATCCTCGACCCGAAGGCCCACGGGCTCCAGGACCTGCTCGCCGCCGTCCGCGACCCCGAGCACGACCCGCTCAAAGCGGCCCGCAAAGAACTCAAGACCTACCTGCTCGGGCCCGACGAGCCTTCCGCGCAGAAGCGGTTCGACCAGGCCGTTCAGGAACTGGCCAAGCGGGCCGAGGAACGCAACCGGGCCCAGCTCAGCGCGGAAGCGGCGAACGACCTCGCCGAGACCGTCGCAGTCGACGGCACGGTCGGGAACGGCGCGATCGAGTACGGCACAGTCGAGGCGGTGACCGTCGAGACGGCCACTGCGGATGACGGCACGGTCGAGGACGGGATCGAACCCGTCGAACCCACGGAGATCACCGCGCCGGACCCGGGCACCGTCGAGGCCTCGGAGACGAGCGTCCTGGAGGCCGGCACCGCCGAAGCCGAGGCTCCGGGCCCCCGGGCCGCCTCGAACAGCGTCGACTGAGGACGACCGTGCACCTGCTCCGCAAGCTCCTGTCCCGCACCGCGACCACTGGACTCGCCGCCGCCGCCCTGGCCTCCGCGGTCCTCCCGTGGACCTGGTCCGCCTGGGCCGCATGGGCACTCGCCACCACGGCACTGCTCCTGGCCTGGCGGGCCCACCGCGAGCTCGGACCCGAACGGGACCGGTTCGCCCGAGGCGTCGCCATCGCGGCGATCAGCGTCGTCGCGGCGCAGCAGGGCCCGATCCCGGCCGCCCTGGCCGGAGGCGCGCTCATCGCGGTGGTCGGCTTCGAGCCGCTGCTCGCGGTCGCCGTCGCCACCGGGCACATGGACAGTGCGAACCTCGCGGTGACTCGGGAGCGCGCGTGGTTCACGCCGCGGGTCATGGGCGAGGCCCTCAGCGCCGGCGGCGGCGTGTTCGCCGCTGCGGGCGCGCTCGCGCTGACGGCGGACACGAGCCTGCCGCTGTGGATCGCCGCGGTCGCCGCGGCCGCCACGGTGGGCGCAGCAGCTGCCGGAGCGCTCGGGGCGCTGCTGCGGCGGCGCCGTTCGGCCCACGCCGGCGACGCGGCCGTCATCCAGGCGCTGGAAGCGCTCGAACCCGTCTTCATCGTGCATTTCTCGGGCCCGCCGGCCTCGGCGTACCAGCTGGAGATGTGGCTGCCCTACCTCGACCGGCTCGGCGACCCCTATGTGGTGGTCGCCCGTGAGAAGGTCCACCTGGACGAGCTGCGCGGCTCCACCGGCGCGCCGATCGTGGTGGCCCCGTCGATGTCGGAGCTGGAGCGGCTGCTCGTCCCGAGCGTCAAGGCCGCCTTCTACGTCAACGGGTCCGCGCTGAACACGCACCTGGTGCGGTTCGGGCAGCTGAAGCACCTGCAGCTGTTCCACGGCGAATCCGACAAGGCCTCGAGCTTCAACAAGGTCACCGCGATATACGACACCGTGTTCGTGGCCGGGCAGGCCGCCGTCGACCGCTACCGGGCGCACGGCCTGGACCTGGACTTCCGGGAGGTCGGCCGACCGCAGCTCGCTTCGATCGCGGCCGGTCCGCGCACCGCCTCGGGCCCCAGGCCGGTGCTGCTGTACGCGCCGACGTGGACCGGCCTGACGAGCGAGTTCGACTACTCGTCGCTGGCGATCGGGCGGCTGATCGTGGAGGAGGCGCTGCGGCGCGACCTCGCGGTCATCATGCGGGCGCACCCGTACACGCGGTTCAACCTGGCCGCCGCAAGGCGGCTCGACGAGATCGAGCGGATCCTCGCCGAGGACGCCGAGAAGTCCGGACGGGCGCACCTGTGGGGCGCGCAGGCGACCGGCTCGGTGTCGCTCGTCGACTGCGTCAACGCGGCCGACATCGCGGTGTGCGACGTCAGCGGCGTCGCCACCGACTGGATCGCCGCCGACCGCCCGTTCGCGGTCACCGACATGGGCGGCCTCGGCGAGCACTTCGCCGACGAGGCCTGGATCGCCAAGGGCGCGTATCGGATCGATCGGGACGGCTCCAACCTGGAGTCGGTCTTCCGCGAACTGCTCGACACCGATTCGAAAGCGGCGCAGCGCAAGGAGACCCGCGAATACTTCCTCGGCACCGCTTCGGGCGAGGAGAGCGTGGAAGTGTTCGTGCACGCGGCTCGCGCGGCATATCGCGACTGACAATGCCCGACTGCACTGTGGAGACCTGAATCATCACTTGATGGAAACGCATTCTTAATGATGTCCGTGAGGGTTGTCACTCCTCATTGCCCAATGGCGAAAACGCCAGTGAAACGGCACATGAATGCAACTTTTCCGATTGCCGCGGCGTACCTTCAGTAGGCCTGCCCGCCAGGGGGCCTCGAGCCGTGCTCACAATCAGGATCAGGATTCAGAATGACAACGCCTCTCGTGTCGGTCGTCATCCCCGTCCACAATGCCATGCCCTACCTGCTCAAGGGCCTGCAGTCCGTCGTGGACCAGACGATCGGGGTCGAGAACCTCGAGATCATCGCGGTCGACGACGGGTCGACCGACGGCAGCGGCGAGGCCCTCGACAAGTTCGCCCTCGACCACCGCGACCTCCTCAGGGTCGTGCACCAGGAGGCCTCCGGGACGCCGAGCGCCCCGCGCAACCTGGCGATGGACATGGCCCGCGGCCGCTACATCCAGTTCCTCGACGCCGACGACTACCTCGGCGCGGAGGCCCTGGAGCGGATGGTCGCCGTTGCCGAGGCCCAGGGCTCGGACGTCGTCCTGGGGAAGCTCGTCAGCGTCGGCGGCCGCCGCGTCGCGGGTTCGATGTTCGACCGCGACCAGCCGCGCGCCGACCTCTACTCCTCCCGCGTGTACTGGTCATTGGGCGCTTGGAAGCTGTATCGCCGCGAGCTGCTCGACCGGCACGGCCTGCGCTTCCGAACGGACCGCCGGACCGGTGAGGACCGCCCGTTCGTGTTCCTGTCGTACTTCCACGCCCGCAACATCTCCGTGGTCGCCGAATACGACTGCTACTACATGGTGCAGCGCGACGACGGCGGCAACCTCACCCTCGGCGGGATGGGCGCCCCCAAGGACCGCAGCTTCAACAACGAGAGCCCTCTGGAGATGATGGTCCCGCTCGTCGGCGCCACCGTCCCCGCCGGACTCGGCCGCGACCACCTCCTGTTCCGGCACTGGGAGGTCGAAGGCGAGATCGAGTTCCGCATCATCGCGAACGACCGCTCCCGCGAACGACAGGAGGCCCGCCTGCAGCAACTGCGGGCCCTGCTGGAGGAGTGGTACTCGCCGCGCGGCACGAAGCACCTCAAGGCCCATATGCACCTGCTCTACCACCTGGTGCGGACCGCGACGCTCGACGAGGTCCTGCTCGCCCATCGGCACCGCGACAGCGTCCCGCTCGTCGGACGTGCCGGCCGCCTCTACGCGGTCCTGCCCGGCCACGAGGACCAGGCCGGACCGGGCCCGGGCCCCTGGGTCGACGTCACCGACATCTCCCGGCCCGAGCACTGGCTCGACGGCGTGGAGGCCGAAGGCACCGCGCTGCGCCTCAACGGCAGCTGCTGGTTCCGGAAGATCCCCAACGACCGGGTGGAGCTGCGCCTGGAACTGCGCCATCGCCGCAACGGCCAGGTCAAGCCGTTTCCGCTCGAGCACGAGAACGGGCGGTTCGGCACCGAACTGGACCTGTGCCGCGACCTCGGCCCGATCGACCGGGCCAAGGGCACGTGGGACATCGAGCTGGTCGCCGCCGTGGGCGACTTCGAGCGGCGCGTCCCGTTCGGCAGTTCCCTGGGCGCCCCGATGCGCGGCAAGCCGGTGCCCCTGCACCGGCTCGACATCCCCCACCAGCCGCCGCGCACGATCCCGGCCACGCAGTACTTCACCGCGGTGAAGAGCCACCTGGCCCTGCAGGTGGGCGGGAAGCGGGTGCGGCAGGGCGCCGGCGGGCACTCACGGCTGCGGCAGGAGATCGGCGCCCGCCTGAAGCTGCGCCAGCGCCTCGGCAAGGTCAAACGGCGGCTCCTGCGCCGCTGAACCCGCGTTCCGCCCGAGGCGGCGGGGCCTTGCGGCGGGCGGGATGCAAGCGGTGAGCAGAATTGCGGCACCTACCGGACGGGTTACGATAGTGGACCTTCCGTATATCCAACACATGAACTTCTCGAGGGCCGATGTCCGCACCTGCACCCACCGTCAGCGTCGTCATTCCCGTGCACAACGCGATGCCGTACCTGCTCAAGACCGTCAACTCCGTGCTGGAGCAGACGATCGGCAAGGACCGGCTCGAGGTCATCGCGATCGACGACGGGTCGACCGACGGGAGCGGTGAGGCGCTCGACGAGTTCGCCGCCGCGGAGCCCGGCATCGTGCGGGTCGTGCACCAGGAGGCTTCCGGCGGCCCCAGCGCCCCGCGCAACCGCGGCATGGACCTGGCCCGCGGTGAGTTCGTGTTCTTCCTCGACGCCGACGACTACTTCGGCCCCGAGGCCCTGGAACGCCTCGTGAAGGCCGCGAACGAGAACGACTCCGATGTGGTGCTGGGCAAGGGCGTGGGCGAGGGCGGGCGGGTCCCGCCCATGTCGATGTTCAAGGCGAACCAGCCGCGCGCGGACCTGTACTCGTCCCGCGTGTACTGGACGCTGGCCCCGTGGAAGCTGTACCGGCGCTCCCTCATCGAGCGGCACCAGCTGCGCTTCCCCACGGGAGTGCGGATCGGCGAGGACCAGCCGTTCGGGTTCTGGGCGTATTTCCACGCGTCGAACATCTCGGTGGTCGCCGACTACGACTGCGTGCACGTGATCCGCCGCGAGGACGGCGGCAACATCACCTCCGGGGCCGGGCTGGACCCGCGCCGCTGGGAGCACTCGGACACCCGGACCTTGACGACGATGGTGGACCTGGTCGGCAAGAACGTCCCGGCAGGCCCGAAGCAGGACCACCTCATGCACCGCCACTGGGAGGTCGAGGGCGTGGGCGTCCTCAACCGGGTGATGCGGATTCCGACTGCGGAGGTCCGCGACGAGCAGGTCGCGCTGACGAGGGCGCTGCTGGACCGCTGGTACACGCCGGAGACGGCGCGGCGCCTGCGACCCGACCTGCGGCTGTCCTACCACCTCGTGCAGCACGGCACCACCGATGAGGTGCTGCAGTCGCGCAAGCAGAAGGACAACATCAGCCTGGCCGGGCGCGGCGACCGTGTGTACGCGGTCCTGCCCGGCAGCGAAGCGACGGCGGGGATCGCCCCGGGCCCGTGGGTCGACATCACGGACGCGGTGTCGCTCAAGCACTGGCTCGACGGCGTGGCCGTGGACGGCACGGTGCTGCGCGTGTCCGGGACGGGGCGGCTCTCGCGGGTCCCTGCCGAGCGGCTGGGGCTGCGGCTGGCATTGCGCCGGCGCGGCACCAAGGAGGTCCGCGAGTTCCCGCTCGAGCACGAGGACGGGGTGTTCACCGCCGTGATCGACGTGGCCCGCGACCTGGGCGAGCCGAAGGCGGCGGCCGGGGTGTGGGACTTCGAGATCGTCGCCTCGATCGACGAGTTCGAGCGCCGGGCCAAGTTCGGGTCCTCGCTGGGCAAGCCGATGCAGGCTCGCGGGCGCTTGGTGCACACGCTGCGCGAGCACGGGCGGCTGCGGGCTCCGGCGGTCGCGAAGCAGTACTTCACGGAGGGCGCGAAGCGGCTCGCGGTGCGGGTCTACGGCCCGCCGTCCCTGCGGCGCACCCTGGGCGCGATGAAACGGCGCATCCTCGGTTAACGCATGAGACGGGAACGGGCGCGGGGGAATGCGGGGGCGGTGGCGGGGTGGGGGGGGGGGGGGGGTGGCAACACCCGCCCCTCCCGCTCCCCCCCTGGCCCCGGCCCCGGCCCGCCGCCCCCCCCCCCCCCGTTCCCGTCTTCGTCGACGGTGTCGTTTCGCTAGCGGCGCTTGAGCATCCGCTTGGCCTTGCGCGCGGCCCGGCGCGCGAGCGAGGGCCGGCGGGGTTCGGCGGTCTCGTCCTTCCCGAAGTCCGACTTCGCGTGGACGACGGCCGGCTCCCGGCCGTGACGCTGCTCCAGGGCGAGCGGGAGGGGGATCTCGGGGCCCCCGGCGAAGCCGGCGGCGACCTTCCACCGGCCCGGTTCGAGGCCGTCCGTGGGGAGTTTCACCTGCAGTTCGCCGATGCCTCTGACGGGCTGCACGAGTGCTGGGGATTCGACGCGGCGCCCGTCGGTGTCGTGCGTGAACGCGACGACGGCTTCGCTGGGCCCGGACGCGTAGCTGGGGAGACCGATGTGGAGGGCGCCGGACTCGATGCGGGCCGCTTCGGGCCGCAGTTTCGCGAAGTACCTGGCGGGCTGGGAGGTGGCGGCGGCGACGTCGAGGGAGAGGTTCCCGTACGGGTGGGTCCAGTAGGGCACGGCCAGGCGCCCGGCGACGACGCCGGCGGCGCGGTGGCCTTCGACGGCGGTGGCCCGCAGGGAGCCGAGCCGGACCTCCTTGGTCCACCCGGAGAGGCTGAGGCGCACGAGGAGGTCCCAGAGGCCCCGACCCAGGGGTTTGCCGCCCGCGGCCGTCTCGGGGTCGATGGGGGCGTTGCAGCGCAGCACCAACCGGGTCTCAGTGCCGTCGGCGACGGCTTCGCGCTGAATCTCGACTTTCTGGAAGAAGTCGGCGCCGGTGGATCGTTCGCGGACGACGAGGTCGACTTTGGCGGTGTCGAATCCGGCGTCGACGAGGCCGAGGTCGTCGAGGGCCTGGCGGGCTTCGGGCGAGAGTGGCAGGTCGGGGCGGGGCCCGGAGGGGCCGTCGCGGAAGACCAGGGGTTTGCCGTTGGCTTCGTACCAGGCTTGGAAGTCGAGCCAGAGGGAGCCGTTGTGCCAGGCGAGTCCTTCGAGGGACGCGGCCGGTTTGAGTCTGGGCTCCCAGGCGGCGAGGGCTTCGAGGTCGGCCAGCCGGTCGGCGAGGGTCAGGCCGGCGACGATCCGCTGGATGGGTTGGAGGCCGGCGGCGACGCCGGGGCCGAGGCGGGCGGAGGTGCGGCGGACGGCGGCGAACATCTGGGCCCGGTAGTCGGCGGGCTGGTCGAGGAAGCGGCGCCCGCGCAGGGGTTCGACCATCTCGACGCGCAGCCAGCGGCGCAGGACCTTGTCGCGGGCGGGGCCGGGCTCGGTGTACTTCTCGACGACGTCGATGGACTTGCCGAGTTTGGCGAAGTAGTCGTCGGGGTCGAGGCGCTGCTGGCTGATGTTGACGCCGTCGTCGCGGCGGACGTGGTAGTAGCAGGTGTAGTCGGCGAGGACGGCGACGCTGCGGGCGCGGAGGTACACCTCGGAGACGAAGAGGTGGTCCTCGAGGCGGTGCTTTCCGACGGGGAAGCGGATGCTGGTCTCATTGAGGAATGCGCGACGGATCATCTTGTGGCAGGTGAGGCTGTCCATCAAAGGAGCATTGTGGACGGTGCATTTGGGTCGGTTGCGGCGGAACAGCTCCTTGGGGACCGCGCGGCCCCTGCCGGCCATCCTGCCGATGACGACGTCGGCGCCGTTGGCGGTCCCGTAGCGGTGCATCCGCTCCAGGGCCTCGTCGCCGAGGTAGTCGTCGTCGTCGACGAACATGACGTATTCGCCGCGGGCCCGCTCGATGCCGGTGTTGCGCGGCTTGCCGGGCCAGCCGGAGTTCTCCTGGTGGACCACGTGGAAATGGGGGTGCTCGGCGGCGAGGCGGTCGAGGACCTCGCCGGTGCCGTCGGTGGAGCCGTCGTCGACGAACACGGCCTCGAACTCGTCCGGCGCGAGGCTCTGCCGCAGCAGCGCGTCGACGTTGTCCTGGAGGTTCGCGCCCGTGTTGTAGACGGGGACGATTACGGAGACTTTGATCGTCATGTCGAGGTTGACCTCGCGTCAGGATCAGGGCCGCGGGGGCCGACGGTTCCAGGCGGACTGCTCTGGGGCCTCGCTCCAGTGCGAGCGAGCAGTCGACCGGCTGCGACGATGATATTCGGTCACGGCCCGCGGGACGGACCGGTGGCACCGGTTGTTCACCTGAAGCGGCGGTTGGCCTCGGTGAGGTCCTCGGCGAAGTCGATCTCGATGACGTCGTGCGCGGAGATGTCGATGGCCTCGAAGTGGACGCCGTCCTTCTCGATGGCCAGCTCGATGCCGCGCTCGAAGTAGTCCTGGTCGCCGACCTCGGCGAGGCGCTTGGCGAGGATCGCCCGGTCGCCGGAGGAGACGTAGTTGACGCCGACGGCCTCGCCGAGCGCGCCGTCGCTGACCTCTTTGGACAGGCGGCGGATGTAGCCGTCGGGGCCGAGGGTGTACTTGATCTCCTCTTCGGCGACCGAGGCGGTGTTCACGGAGATGAAGGACCGGTCCATCGCGATGTGCGGCAGGAGCGCGTCGAGGACCCGCGGGTCGAACACGACGTCGCCGTTGAGCCAGAGCACGCCGCCGGGGCCGAGGATCGTGAGGGCCTTGAGGAGGCTCTTGGAGGTGTTGGTGTCGCCGTAGGCCTGGTTGTAGATGAAGCCGACGTCGGGCACCTCCTCCATGATGACCTCTTTCTTGAAGCCGACCACGAGGTGGATCGAGTGGCGGCTGAAGCGGGAGGTGAGCAGGCGCAGCGACCGGCCGAGGATGGTCTCGCCGGAGGCCAGGGGCGTCAGCGGCTTCGGGTGCGGCTTGCCCAGGCGGGAGCCGACGCCGGCCGCCAGGATCACGATGTTGGTCGACACGCCGTCCTCATCCGTTGCAGTCACTTGGGCCTCAATGGTCACGAATCGCCCTCACGCTACCAGGGGCGTCCCGCCCGGCCCACTGTACGGGCCCGCCGTCGCCGGGCGCACCGCCTGGTGCGGTCCGCCGGGCGCGGGGCGCGAGCCTCAGGCCTCGTCGGCGGAGGGCTTCGCCGCGGTCTTCTTGGCGGCCTTCGCGGTGGTCTTCTTCGCGGTGGTCTTCTTCGCGGTGGTCTTCTTCGCGGCGGTCTTCTTCACCGCTTTCTTGGCCGTGGTCTTCTTGGCGGCCTTCTTCGCCGTCTTCTTGGCGGGCGCGGCGCCCGAGGAGACCTTCTCGCGGCGCTCGGCGAGGAGCTCGGCGGCGCGGTCGATGGTGAGGTCCTCGATCGAGTCGGTCTTGCGGATCGACGCGTTCGTCTCGCCGTCGGTCACGTACGGGCCGAACCGGCCGTCCTTGAGCGTGACCTCCTTGCCCGTCACCGGGTCGGGGCCGAGCTCCTTGAGGAGGGTCTGGGCGCGCTGCTGGCGGCCGCGGGTCTTCGGCTGCGCGAGCAGCTTCTCCGCCTCGTCGAGCGTGAGCGTGAAGAGCTGCTCCTCGTTCTCGAGCGAGCGGAAGTCGCGGTTCTTCTTGACGTAGGGGCCGTGCGGGCCCAGGCCGGTGCGGATCTCCTCGCCCTCGGCGTCTTTGCCGACCAGGCGGGGCAGCGTCAGGAGCTTCACCGCCTCGTCGAGGGTGATCTCGGAGAGCTTCTGCCCGGTGAGCAGCGACGAGGACTTCTCACCGCTGGTCACGTACGGCCCGTAGCGGCCGGTCTTGGCGAGCACCGGCTCCCCGGTCTCGGGGTGCGTGCCCAGCTCGCCCTCGTTCTCGGCCAGCTCGAACAGCTCCTGGCCCTTCTCGGGGGTGAGCTCGTCGGGCGCCATCGACTCGGGGATCGAGGGGCGCTTGCCCGGCTCGGCCCCCTCGTCCGGCCCGGTGCTCGTGCGCTCCAGGTACGGCCCATAGCGGCCGACGCGGGCGACGACCTTGCGCCCCTGGTCGTCGGTGTACAGGGGGATCGAGTTGACCTCGCGGGCGTCGATCTTCGCGAGCTCCTCCTCGATCATGTGCCGCAGGCCGCCCGAGGCGGCGACGGTGCCCTCTTTGTCCTTGCCGCCGAAGTAGAACTTGCGGAGGAACTCCTCGCGCGACTCCTGCCCGGCGGCGACCTCGTCGAGCTCGTTCTCCATGCCCGCGGTGAAGTCGTAGTCGACCAGGCGCGGGAAGTGCCGCTCCATGAGGCCGATGACGGCGAACGCGCGGAAGGCCGGCACGAGCGCCTGGCCCTTCTTGAACACGTACTCGCGGTCCTGGATGGTCTGCATGATCGACGCGTACGTCGACGGGCGCCCGATCCCCCGCTCCTCCAGGGCCTTCACGAGGCTCGCCTCGGTATAGCGCGCCGGCGGCTGCGTGGTGTGCCCGGCGGCCTCGAGGCCGCGCTCGGAGAGGTGCTGGCGCTCGGCCAGCTCGGGGAGGCGCTTCTCGGCGTCGTCCGCGTCGCCGTCCTCGATGGACTCGACGTAGGCGAGGAGGAAGCCCGGGTTCGTGATGGTCTTGCCGGAGGCCCCGAAGTCGGCCTGCTCGCCGTCGGCCGTGGTGGCGCGGGTGCGCACCGACGTGGAGTTCCCGGTGGCGTCGACCATCTGGGACGCGAGCGTGCGCCGCCAGATCAGCTCGTACAGCCGGTACTCCTCGGCCGAGAGCTGGCCCTTGAGCTGGTTCGGGGTCTTGAAGCGGTCGCCCGAGGGCCTGATGGCCTCGTGCGCCTCCTGCGCGTTCTTCACCTTCCGGGCGTACCGGCGCGGCTCCGAGGGCACGTACTGGGCGCCGTAGAGCTCGGCGGCCTGGGCGCGCGCGGCGTTGATCGCGGTGTTCGACAGGTTCGTCGAGTCCGTTCGCATATAGGTGATGTGGCCGTTCTCGTAGAGCCGCTGGGCGACCCGCATGACCTGCGCGCTCGAGAGGCGGAGCTTGCGCCCGGCCTCCTGCTGCAGCGTCGAGGTGATGAACGGCGCGTACGGCTTGCGCCGGTACGGCTTCTTCTCCACTTTGAGGACGGTGAAGTCGCGGCCCTCGAGGCGGCGGGCGAGCCCGCGCGCCCCGGCCTCGTCGAGGTGGACGACGTTGCCCTTGACGCGCCCGGTGGCGGCGTCGAAGTCCTTGCCGGTGGCGACCCGGTCGCCGTCGACGGCGATCAGGGTGGCCTTGAACTGCTGATCGTCGTCGGTGGCGAGGTTGGCGCTGACGTCCCAGTAGTCGGCGGTGCGGAACGCCATGCGGGCCCGCTCGCGCTCGACGACCAGCCGCGTCGCGACCGACTGGACGCGCCCGGCGGACAGGCGCGGCATCACTTTCTTCCACAGGACCGGGCTGACCTCGTACCCGTACAGCCGGTCGAGGATGCGCCGGCCCTCCTGGGCGTCAACGAGGTCCTGGTTGAGCTCACGCGGGTTCGCGGCGGCCTCGGCGATGGCCTGCGGCGTGATCTCGTGGAAGACCATCCGCTTGACCGGGACCTTGGGCTTCAGGGTCTCGAGCAGGTGCCAGGCGATGGCCTCCCCCTCGCGGTCCTCATCGGTGGCGAGGAAGAGCTCGTCGACCTCCGCGAGGTAGGCCTTCAGCTTCTTCACGTGCGCGGACCGGTCCGGGTTCACGATGTACAGCGGCGCGAAGTCGTTGTCGACGTCCACCCCTAGTCGCGACCAGGCCTTGTCCTTGTATTTGGCCGGGATCTCCTTCGCGCTGCGCGGAAGGTCCCGGATGTGCCCGAGCGAGGAGTCGACGATGTAGCCGGGGCCGAGATAGGAGGCGATCGTCTTGGCCTTCGCCGGGGACTCCACGATGACCAGGCGCTTAAGATCGGCCACTGCTCCCACCATTCCCTCGGAATTCGCACTCGATTCGTTACGTTGACCTTCTCCGCCCCTCTACAGAGCGGATTCCACCATACTGTGGCCGCTTGCCTCACGGCAGCGGTGATTCCTGCTTCATTCCAGTCCCCGGCCGGATGCCGGGCTTGGGTTTACGCGGATGCCTGTGCACGCGGGTGCGCGACCAGGTCTTCTACCGCTCCACAGGCGTTTTTCCTCTCGGCGAGCCCCGCCGCGAGAATGACCTTGGCTGCATTGACGTCCCGGTCATGGAGAACGCCGCAATGTTGGCACGTCCACGAGCGGACCTGCAACGGTTTAGGAGCTCCGACCACCCAGCAGGACGAGCATGTCCGCGTCGAAGGCAGGAACCGGTCGATCTTGACGACTTCCCGACCATAGAGGGCCGCTTTGTATTCGAGCATCCGGGTGAACCTGTTCCACGCGGCGTCATGGACGCTCTTCGCCAGTCGGGTTCGCGCCAGCCCTTTCACGCACAGGTCCTCGATGACCACCACTTGGTTCTCGCTGATGATCCGGGAGGACAACTTGTGCAGGAAATCGGCGCGCCGGTCCGCGACTGCGGCATGCAAGGCCGCGACTGCCGATCGCGCCTTCTCCCTGTTGGCGGACCCGGGACGCTTGCGGGCCAGCGCCCGGTGCGCCCGCTCCAGCCTCCGCGCCGCGGCGCGGAGCAGCCGCGGCGCCTCGACCTTGGCACCGTCGGAATCGGCCACGAACGAGTCGAGGCCTAGGTCAAGTCCGACGGCCTTGCCGTTGTCCGGCGTCGGCCGCACGGCGACCTCGCACACGAACGACGCGAAGTACCGCCCAGCCGCGTCGCGGATGACCGTGACGCTCGACGGCTCGCCAGGCAGGTCGCGAGACCAGGTGACCGCCATTTCGCCGATGCTCGGCAGGTGCAGGCGACCATCAGGGGTGATCTTGAACCTCGCGTTGCGGGTGAATCGCACCGCCTGCCGCCGGTCGCGCCGGGATTTGAACCGCGGCTTGCCCACGGGCCCCCCGCGCCTGCGTCCGCTCCGCGAGTCGAAATAGTGCTTGTAGGCGCGATTGGCGTCGCGGACCGCCTGCTGCAGTGCGACCGCCGAAGCGTCGGCCAGCCACGCTCGCTCGGGCCGCCGCTTCGCCTCGGTGACCACCACACGCGATACCTCGGCGTCCGACACCCAGGGCCTGCCTTCGGCGAGGGCCGCATCCCGCAGTGCGATCACATCGTTGAACACCACCCGGCAGCAGCCGAACGCCCTTGCGAGCGAGTTCGCCTGTGCAGGTGTGGGGTAAATCCGATAACGATGCCGCAACCGCATGAACACACCGTAGCCGACAGATATGACGATTCCACGGAACTGGCACAAGTGTGCCCCCGGCCTGTCGACCGGGGGCACACGCGGAACTCGTCCCGAATTAAGTGAAGCCTGCGAGCCGGCAATGAGCGCAGTGGCTAGCCGACCTTGACCGACTCACGCTGCTCCGGGGCGCGGGCTTCCCCCGCCTCCACCACCGCGGAACGGCGCTTGGAGATGAGGATCGCGCCGACGAGGATCGCGACGGCGATGCCCGTGATGATCCAGCGGACGGGGCCGTCGGCGTGCTCGCCGACACCCTCGACCGTGTAGACCACCACGACCGGCGCGATGATGAGGCTCACCAGGTTCATGACCTTGAGGAGCGGGTTGATGGCCGGGCCGGCGGTGTCCTTGAACGGGTCGCCGACGGTGTCGCCGATCACGGCCGCGGCGTGAGCCTCGGAGCCCTTGCCGCCGTGCGAGCCGTCCTCGACGTCCTTCTTCGCGTTGTCCCAGGCGCCGCCCGAGTTCGCGAGCATGACGGCCATGAGGACGCCCGTCGCGATCGCGCCCGCGAGGTACGCGGCGAGCGGGCCGACGCCGAGGCCGAAGCCGACGGCGATGGGCGCGGTGATGGCGAGCAGGCCCGGGGTGACCAGCTCGCGCTGGGCGTCCCGGGTGCAGATGTCGACGACGCGGCCGTACTCGGGCCGCTGCGTGCCCTCCATGATCCCGGGGAAGCGCGCGAACTGGTCGCGGACCTCGTTGACGACGGCACCCGCGGAGCGGGCGACGGCGTTGATGGCGAGGCCGGAGAAGAGGAACACGACGGAGGCGCCGATGATGAAGCCGACGATGTTCGCCGGGTCGGCGATGTTGAGCGCGCCCAGGAGCGCCTCGCCCATGAGCCCTTCGGCGGCCACGGCGTCGGTGTAGGAGCCGAACAGGGCGGTCGCGGCCAGGACGGCGGTCGCGATCGCGATGCCCTTGGTGATGGCCTTGGTGGTGTTGCCGACCGCGTCGAGGTCGGTGAGGGTGCGCGCGGCGTCCCCTTCGACGTCGCCGGACATCTCGGCGATGCCCTGGGCGTTGTCGCTGATGGGCCCGAAGGTGTCCATGGCGACGATGACGCCGACGGTGGTGAGCAGGCCGCAGCCGGCGAGCGCGACCGCGAAGAGGCTGACGAGGATCTCGCCGCCGCCGAGCAGGTACGCGCCGAGGACGGCGGCCGCGATGCACAGCGCGGTGTAGACGGCCGACTCCAGGCCGAGCGAGAAGCCCGACAGGATGTTGGTGGCCGCGCCGGTGCGCGTCGAGGCCGAGACGGCCTTGGTGGGCTTGTAGCGGGTGTCGGTGTAGTAGCCCGTGAGCGCCATGATGACCGCGGCCAGCGCGATGCCGATGACGACCGCGACGATCGCGAAGACCTGCGGGTTCACGGGGACGTCGGCGGTGTCGACGGTGGTGCTCAGCTCGGACCACGAGGAGGGCACGTACCAGAGGACCGCGACGACGGTGAGGAGCGCGGAGATGAGCGCGGAGAGGTAGAACGCCCGGTTGATGGCGGTGAGGCCGGAGGCGTCGGAGGCCCGCATGCGGGTGATGATGACGCCGATGATCGCGCAGACGATGCCGACCGAGGCGACCAGGAGCGGCAGGACCAGGCCGGTCTCGCCGAAGGCGGCGCGGCCGAGGATGAGGCTCGCGACGAGGACGACGGCGTAGGACTCGAAGAGGTCGGCGGCCATGCCGGCGCAGTCGCCGACGTTGTCGCCCACGTTGTCGGCGATGGTCGCCGGGTTGCGGGGGTCGTCTTCGGGGATGCCCTGCTCGACCTTGCCGACGAGGTCGGCGCCGACGTCGGCGGCCTTGGTGAAGATGCCGCCGCCGACGCGCATGAACATCGCGAGCAGCGCGGCGCCGAAGCCGAAGCCCTCCAGGACCACGGGCGCGTCGCCGTTGTAGACGAACACGACGACCGAGGCGCCGAGGAGGCCGAGGCCGACGGTGAGGAACCCGACCACGCCGCCGGTGCGGAAGGCCAGGTGCATCGCGGTGGTGGGCTGTCCGTCGCGGGCGGCGGCGGCCACGCGCACGTTCGCGCGGGTGGCCATGTTCATGCCGGCCCAGCCGATGAACGAGCTGAACAGCGCGCCGACGATGAAGAACACGCTGCGTCCGACGCGGACGTCCGTGCCTCCTTCGGCGGGGAGCAGGAACAGCAGGACCACGGCGATGACGACGAAGATCCCGAGCGCGCGGAACTGGCGGCGCAGGTAGGCCGAGGCGCCCTCTTGGACCGCCCCGGAGATCTCGCGCATCTTGTCAGTGCCGGTGCCTGCCGCGAGGATGCTCTTGACGAGCGCGGCGGCACCGCCGAGGGCCACCAGCGCGAGCGCGGCGGCGACCACGACGAGACTCAGGTTCGAGCCCGTGAGCTGACCTACGCCCTCGTCGCCGTTGGCGAGCAACGTATGCATGTAGTTCCTCCATATGCTGTGCAGATCCATGGCTCGCAAGCTTCGCCATGCGGCCCGCGGGGCACCGCGGGACCGGTGTCGCAATCACGTCGGGGGCCGCGTGACGGGTAGGACGGCGCGGCCGTGGCCGGGCCTGCGGCCCGGCCGGACTTAACGTGCGGAGTGTAACGATGTGAGGGCTTTGCGAGTGGGGATGGTCACGCCGCCCGGGCGGGGTGGCCCATCACTCAGTGATCGGCCGCGGAACCGGAGCCGGGGAGGGGCCAGGACATGCTGACGGTGGTCCCGCCGTTCGCGTCGGGACCGGTCACGACCAGGTCTTCGACCAGTCCGCCCAGGACGATGAGGGTGATCTCCTCGGAGAGGGTGTCCTCTTCCAGGGTGTCGCGGTCACCGGTGCGCGACTCGCCGCCGCCGATGCTCGCGCCGATCCGGCCGCTCGGGCGCGCGCGCAGATCTTGCGCATTGTCGGTGATTTTCGCAACAAAACGATCACCGATCGAAAATTCTACGCGCACGAGGTCGTCGATGCCGCGGTCGCGGTGGCGCAGGACGGCGCGCGTGCACGCTTCGCCGACCGCTTGGCGCACCTCGTCGAGGAGGCCCGTGGCGACGCCCGCGTGCGCGGCCACGTCGGCGGCCACGAGCCGGGCGGCGCGGACGTAGGCGGCGGCGGGGGTGAACGCGAACTGGACGGTCACCGCCTCGGTCCGTCCCCCAGTGCGGTCGTGCCTGGAGCCGTTCACTCGCCGGGCACCGTTTCCCGGACATCGAGCACCTTGTCGAGGCCGGTGAGGTCCAGGAGCTTCCGGATGCGCGGGTTGGCACAGACCACGACGAGGCTGCCGCCGGAGTCGGAGAGGCGGCGGCGGGCCCCGATGAGCACGCCGAGGCCGGTCGAGTCGCAGAACTCGGTGGGCGTCAGGTCGATGGCGACACGCATGCGCCCCTCGGAGGAGAGTTGGCGGACGGCCTCGCGCAGCTTCGGCGCGGTGTACATGTCGATCTCGCCGGTCACGCTGATGACCGCGTACTCGCCGACATCGGAGAGGCTGAGCCCCAGTTCGGGCTCGGCCGCGCCGTCGCCTGATGTTCCCCTCACGCCGTCTCTCCCCTCGTTCGTGCTGCGAGCCGATCGATGCCCTGCCGACCTTCCAGGACCGCGGGGCGGGGCCCGCGGGCCTCGATGGGCCGCCCGCGCGCCTCGACCTGTGGGCCAGGCACGGCGCGCGATGTGCGGATGGGCCCGCAGCGGTGCAGCCGTGCCTGTGAACACTGTGTCTTGGCCCATAAGCGTACTGCGTTCCCAGTGGAGTGGAGCCGGGAGCGTATGACCGAATTGCGGGCGCGCCACTTCATCGCCGCGGGGTGGTGTCGGTGGGCTGCGGCATCATTGGACGGTGTCCGTCGACCAGCTCATCGCCGCCCTCGATCCGGAGTTCGCGCGCGCGTCCGCCTCAGGGGCCCCGCCGGGCGGCGGCCTGCGCCACCTGCGCCGGCTCCCGCCGCGCGCCTCGGTGCGCACCGAGTGGCCCGAGTGGGTGCCCGAAGCGGTGCGAGACGCCTTGGGGGACATCGGGATCACCCGTCCCTGGCCGCACCAGGCCGAGGCCGCCACGCACGCGTTCGAGGGCCGGGACGTGGTGATCTCGACCGGCACCGCCTCGGGCAAGAGCCTCGCGTACCTGCTCCCCCTGCTGACCGAGTCCGCCGCTGACGGCGAAGGCCGCACGCTCTACCTCGCGCCCACGAAGGCGCTGGCCGCCGACCAGGCGCGGGCCGTGGGCGAGTTCGAGGTGCCGGGGCTCATACCGGCGATCGTCGACGGCGACACGCCATTCGAGCACCGCCAGTGGGCGCAGCGGTTCGCGAACCTGGTCCTCTCGAACCCGGACCTGCTGCACCACTCGCTGCTCCCCCGCCACCGCATGTGGCGCTCGCTGCTCAAGAACCTGAAGTACGTCGTGGTCGACGAGTGCCACGTCTACCGGGGCGTCTTCGGCGCCCACGTCGCCCTCACGCTGCGGCGGCTCCTGCGCCTCGCCGAGCACTACGGGGCGAGCCCGACGGTGATCGCGGCCAGCGCGACGGCGGCGGACCCGGCCGCGTCCCTGTCGGTCCTCACCGGGCGCCCGGCGGTGGCGGTGACGCAGGACCTCTCGCCGCACCCGGGGGCGACGGTGGCGCTGTGGGAGCCGGTGACGTACGAGTTCAACGGCGAGCCGCAGCAGGCGTCGACGCTGAGCGAGACGGCGCGGATGCTGGCGCTGCTGACGCGCCGGGGGGTGCGCACGCTGGCGTTCGTCCCGTCTCGGCGGGGCGCGGAGATCGTTGCGGCGGAAGCGAAGTCGCGGCTGGGCGCGGATCCGGCGGCGGACCGCATCGCGGCGTACCGGGCCGGCTACCTGCGGGAGCACCGCCGGGAGCTCGAGGCGGACCTGCGGGACGGGAAGCTGCTGGGCGTGGCGACGACGAACGCGCTGGAGCTCGGCATCGACGTGACGGGCCTGGACGCGGTGCTCCTGTGCGGGTACCCCGGGCGGCTGGCGAGCTTCTGGCAGCAGATCGGCAGGGCGGGCCGGGGCGACACGGAGGCGCTCGCGGTGATGCTCGCGAAGGACGATCCGCTGGACACGTTCCTGGTGCACCATCCGGAGGCGATCTTCGAGCGGCCGGTGGAGGCGAGCGTCTGCGACCCGTCCAACCCGTACGTCCTGGCCGGGCACCTGTGCCTGGCGGCTGAGGAGCTGCCGCTCAAGGACGCGGACCTGGACGCGATCCCGGGGAGCCGGGAGGTGGCGCAGCAGCTCTGCGAGCAGAAGCTGCTGCGCCGGCGGCCGGGCGGCCGGTACTACTGGATCGGCTCGGAGCGGCCCGAGGTGACGCTGCGCGGTTCGGGCCCGATGGGCGTGGACATCGCGGAGACGACGACGGGGCGGCTGATCGGCACGATCGACGCGGCGGCCTCGCACCGGCTGGTGCACAACGGCGCCCTGTACCTGCACCAGGGCGAGTCGTTCATTGTGGACGACCTCGACCTGGAGGACGGCCTGGCCCTGGTGCACGCGGCGAAGCCGCCGTGGACGACGACCGCGCAGGAGATCACGCACCTGGAGGTCCTGTCGGAGCGCGAGCGGCTGGAGATGGGCGACGTGACCCTGTGCCTCGGGGAGGTGGAGGTGACGTCGAACGTGATCTCCTACCAGCGCCGCAGGCTGCCTTCGGGCGAGGTGATCGACACGCAACCGCTCGACCTGCCGCCGCAGACGCTGCGGACCGTCGCGGTGTGGTGGACGGTGGAACCCGAAGCGCTGGAAGGCGTCCCGGACCTGGCGGGTTCGCTGCACGCGGCCGAGCACGCCTCGATCGGCCTGCTGCCGCTGATCGCGACGTGCGACCGGTGGGACATCGGCGGGCTCTCGACGCCGGCGCACATGGACACGGAGCTGCCGACGGTGTTCGTCTACGACGGCCACCCGGGCGGCGCGGGCTTCGCCGAGCAGGCCTTCCGGAAGTGGACGGACTGGCTGGGCGCCACGAAGGAGGCGATCGCGAGCTGCGAGTGCCGCTACGGGTGCCCGAGCTGCATCCAGAGCCCCAAGTGCGGCAACGGCAATGAGCCGCTGCATAAGAAGGGCTCGATCGCGGTCCTGGAGCTCCTCCTCAAAGCGGGCGGGGGGCCGGTCACCGCCACGGTCCATGCCGCGACGCCCGCTCCGAGTCCGGAAGCGGACCTCTGGCCCGGGGACTTCTAGGGGGTGTTTGAGAAGTCCCGGTGAGTCGGTATCCGAGTCCATTCGTTCGGTCGCAAGGCGGAGGGGTCTTCGCATACCGGTGTTGTATGCGAAGGCCCCGACAACGCAGCGAGCGGGCGAATGGGCCGGATAGCGGCCAGCGGGGCTTCTCAAGCACCCCCTAGCCGCCCCGGGGCCTCTCGGCGGGTCAGCCGGCGACGCGGCTGAGGCTGGCGCTCAGGTGGGGGCTCAGGGGCTTGCCTTCGGCGGCCAGCTCCTGGGCGTACATGAGGGCGCCTTCGACGAGGCCGTACAGGCGCTTGCCCGCGGTGACCTCCTTGGCCTGCGGGCTGCGCACGACCGCGTCCGTGGCGATCTCGATCCGCGTGCCGTCCACGTGCCCGTAGTACAGGTCGAGGATGCCGGTGGGGTGCGAGAGGAGCACCTCGATCTCGGGGCGCTTGGGGTCGTTCCCCTGGACGACGCGCCACCAGCCGGTCTCCTGGGCGGCGGGGCGCACGGGCTTGCCGTCGGCGTCGATGATCCAGGAGCGGGCGTGGTAGCGCAGGAACGGCCGGCCGTCGTGGAGGAAGCTGATCTCCTGGGCGTACAGGAAGTCCTCGGTGCCGGGGTAGCCGCCCTGGCCGCGGCCGCGCCAGCGGCCGACGAGGGGCAGCAGGGGCAGGAGGTCGTCGTGCAGGTTGGGTCCGCGACGCAGGTCGTCGGTCTCCTCGAAGGGGTAGGGCTCGACCTTCTGGAAGGTCGAGGCGAACTCCTCGGGTACTTCGCGCTCGCTCATTTGTTCCTCGCGGTTCGAATGGTCCAGTAGCCGATTGCGCCCGCCATGGCGCCTGCGGCGATGACGAGCACGGCCGTCAATGCCGTCTCCACGGGCACCACTTTACGTCCGGTCCTCGTCGTTTTCCCGATGCGATGGCAAGATGTTGAGCATGACTACACCTGGACCCTTCGACAGCTGGCTCTCGGACATGGACGGCGTGCTCGTCCACGAGGGCGTGCCGGTCCCCGGCGCCAACAAGCTCATCGAGAAGCTGCAGACGGCGGGGAAGCGGTTCCTCGTCCTCACGAACAACTCGATCTACACCCCGCGCGACCTGCATGTGCGGCTGAAGAACTCCGGGTTGCAGGTGCCGGTCGAGTCGATCTACACCTCGGCGATGGCGACCGCGGACTTCCTGCAGTCGCAGCGGCCCAAGGGCTCGGCCTACGTCATCGGCGAGGCGGGCCTGACCACGGCACTGCACGAGATCGGGTACGTCCTCACCGATTACCGCCCGGACTACGTGGTACTCGGAGAGACCCGGCGGTACGACTTCGGGGCGCTCACCACGGCGGTGCGGCTGGTCAAGTCCGGCTCGCGGTTGATCTGCACCAACCCGGACACGACCGGTCCGAGCCCGGAAGGGCTCATGCTCGGCGTGGGCGCGGTTGCGGCGATGATCACTGCGGCGACGGGTTCGGAGGCGTACTTCCCGGGGAAGCCGAACCCCCTGATGATGCGGAACGCGTTGCGCCGCATCGGGGCCCACTCGGAGACGACGGTGATGATCGGCGACCGCATGGACACCGACGTGCTGTCGGGCCTGGAGGCCGGGCTCGAGACGGTCCTCGTTCTGTCGGGGGTCACTGACACTATGGAAGAAGTCGAGCGCTACCCCTTCCGGCCGAACCACGTCAAGGACTCGGTGGCGGACCTCATCGACTGGATCGAGTAGCAGCGGCGACCGCTTCGCGGGAGCCGAGACCGCAGTCACGGCGTTCGCCCTCGCGGCGCCGTCAAGCGAGAAGGAGTCGCCCCATGCCTCCCGGCCAACGCCCCGCCAAGCCCGCTTCGCGTGCGCGCCAAGGCGGTGACGAGGAATTCGTCCCCTCACCGCGGCCCGGGCGAGGTCCGCAGGAGGCCTCCCGTCAGGCACGGGAGGCGCCCCCGAAGCAGCTCACGCCGCAGCGGGAACCGCTTCGTCCAGGGCCGCAGGCGGAACCGATGTCGCAGTCGACGCCGGGGAAGCTGGCGGCACCGAAGCCAGGGTCGCGGGATGCGTCGAAGCTGAGTTCGGCGGACTCCCGCCTCCTGGCGTTCGAGGCCCGCTGGTGGCGGGCGTCGGGTGCGAAGACGCAGGCCATCAGCGACGAGCTGGAGCTCACCCCCGAGCGGTACTACCAGCACCTGGCACGGCTCATCGACCACCCGGAGGCGGCCGCCGAGCAGCCCGCGGTCGTGCGGCGGCTCAGGGCCGCCCGGGACCAGCGCCGCGCGGAGCGGTGACAGGTCCGTGAGGCCGAAGGCGGCAGCGGCAGCGGCAGCGATCCTCGACGGTCGAGTTCGCCGACGCTGCGCGCCCGGGCCGATGCCGGCACGCAGCGGGCGGCACTTGATGAGCGAGCGGCCCAGACCGAATCAAGGCGTGCGACCGGCCTGCGGCGCAGGCAGGTCAGGGTGCATGCGGCCGGGTCTGCGGCCCGGCCGGTCAGGCCGTCGGTGCGACAGCGATGCAACTGCGGCCCAGACCGAATCAAGGCGTGCGACCGGCCTGCGGCCCAGCCGGTCAGGGCATGCATGCGGCCGGGTCTGCGGCCCAGCCGGTCAGGCCGCGGGTGCGACAGCGATGCAACTGCAGCCCAGACGGATCAGGGGTTCGCGCGCCGCGCCCTAGATGCGGTGAAGGCGTACCAGCCCGCGCCGACCGCGAACACGGCCAGGCCGCCGAGCACCGATGACAGCGGGAGGCTCGCGGCCACGAGCAGGCAGCCGGCGAGCCCCAGCCACGGGAGCGGGGCGCGCCGGTCGAGGGTGACCGCGGCGGCGTTCGCGACCCCGTAGTAGACCAGCACGCAGAAGCTCGAGAACCCGATCGCACCCGCCAAGTCCAGTGTGGACACAAGAATGAGCACGAGGCCGCTCGCGGCGAGCTCGGCCGCCCACGGCACCCCGAACCGCTCCGACACCGCCGCCAGGCCGCCCGGGAGCCGCCGGTCGCGCGCCATCGCGAGCGCGGTCCGCCCGATCCCCGCGAGCAGGCTGAGCAGGACCCCCGCGACGGCGATGCCGGCACCGATCGCGACGACCGGCTTCAACGCCGGTGCGCTCGCCCCGGCGAGATCGGCGAGCGGCGCGGTCGAGTCCGCGAGCGTGCCCGCGCCGAGCACCTTGAGCACCGTGAGCGCGACGAGCAGGTACACGGCGAAGGTGATCCCGAGGGCGATCGGGATCGCGCGGGGGATCGTCCATTCGGGCCGCTTGACCTCCTCGCCGAGCGTCGCGATCCGGGCGTAGCCGGCGAAGGCGAAGAACAGGAACCCGGCCGCGGTGAGCACGCCCCAGGGGTGCGTGCCGTCGAGCGGTTGGGCCGCAACAGGACCCGTGGCACCCGCGATGACGACCGCCGCGAGCACGGCGAGCGTGACGGCGGCGAACACCGCCGAGGCCAGCGCCGTGCGCTTCACGCCAAGGAGGTTGACGGCGCAGAACGCGACGACCGCCGCCGCCGCGAGCGCCCGCGGATGGTCGGGCAGGAGGTAGGCCCCGAGCGTCAGCGCCATCGCGGCGGCCGAAGCGGTCTTGCCGACGAGGAAGGCCCAGCCGGCGGCGAACCCGGCGGCGGGATGCAGGCGGCGCGTCCCGTAGACGTACGCCCCGCCGGCCTGCGGGTGGAGGGCGGCGAGGCGGGCACTGGAACGGGCGTTGCAGTACGCGATGAACCCCGCGATGGCGAGGGCGGCGAGGAGTCCGGGACCGGATCCGGCGGCCCCGGCCGCGGGGGCCCAGACGGCGAAGACGCCGGCGCCGAGCATGGAGGCGAGTCCGATGGCGATCGCCGAGGGGAGCCCCAGGCGGCGCTCGAGGTGCGGCCGCTCGCGCGGCGGTGCGGGCATGCCTCGAAGATACCGTGCGGGCCTTGCGGATCCGGCTAGCGGAAGCGCCGGTCGGGCTCGAGCCAGAGCGGGAGCGCGACCGTGTCCCACGGGACGCGCTGCGCCGTGCGGAGGATGACCGCCGCGATGGGCAGGGCCGCGAGGGCGTCGGTGGCCCAGTGGAAGCCGATGTACGTGGTGGAGAACGCCACGATCACCGGCGGCAGGACCAGGAACAGCCGCCGCAGCAGCGGGTTCCAGCGCGCGCCGACGAGCACCACGATGAAGCCGTACCAGACGATCGTGTTGAGGACGTGCCCCGACGGATACGCGCCGAACGGCTCGAGCCCGGTGTACAGGACCGCCTGCGCGGCATCGGCGTACGGGCCCGGCTCGGGCCGCGGCCAGTGCGGGTAGACCCGCGGCAGCGCGTACTTGAGGACCAGGACCGCCCCGGCCATCCCGTAGGCCGCGAGGAACGCGATGAGCGGCCGGACGTTGCGCCCCCGCCACGCGATGATCGCCGCGATGCCGAGGGCGATGCCGCCGAGGAGGCCGCCCTGGCCGAGCCGGTTGGTCTGGATCGCGATGAAGTTCGCCCACTCCGGACGGTTCGCGTCGGCCACGTCCCGGATCCAGATGTCGAGGTCAACGAGGGGACTGGCCCAGGTGAGGGGAATGGTGATGGCCGCGAACGCGACGGCCATGGCGATCTCCGGCAGCCATGAGCGCGGTCGTCTCGGGACGTAGGGCCGCCAGGCCTGGATGTCGGCTTTGGTGCGGCGCTGGTCTGCGGCGGTCACGGGCGTAAGCCTAGCGACCGGGGTCCGCTCCGCGAATCCGATACGGGACTGCGGGCGCAGACGCCGCAGGGGCGCCCGCGGACGGGCGCCCCTGAACGGTGTCGTGATCGCGGGCTACAGGCCGGCGACGTCGGCCTGCTTCGCGCGGACGGCCTCGGCGGCCTCCTTGAGGTTCGCGAGCTCGTCGTCGTGGAGCGGGGTCTCGACGACCTTCTTGACGCCCTCGGCGCCGATCTGGGCGTTCACGCCCAGGTAGACGCCGGAGATGCCGTACTCGCCGTCGACCCAGGCGCAGACGGGCATGACCGCGCCGGAGTCCTCCGCGACGGCCTTGGCCATGCGCGCGGCGGCGGCGGACGGCGCGTAGTACGCCGAGCCGGTCTTGAGGAGCGCCACGATCTCGGCGCCGCCGTTGCGGGTCTTGGTGACGAGCTCCTCGACCTTGTCGGCGGGCAGGAGGTCCGCGAGCGGCTTGCCGTCGACCGAGGACTGGCTGGGGACGGGCACCATGGTGTCGCCGTGCGAGCCGAGCGTCAGCGTGGTCACGGACTTGACCGGGACCTGGAGCTCCTCGGCCACGAAGTTCGTGAAGCGCGCGGTGTCGAGCATGCCCGCCTGGCCGAGGACCCGGTTCTTGGGGAAGCCCGAGGCGAGCTGCGCGAGCGCGGTCATCTCGTCGAGGGGGTTGGAGACGACGATGATGACGGCGTTCGGGGAGTGCTTGACCAGGTTCTCGGTGACGCCGCGGACGATCTTGGCGTTGACCTCGAGCAGGTCCATGCGGCTCATGCCGGGCTTGCGCGGGAGGCCGGCGGTGATGACGATGACGTCGGAGCCGGCGGTCTTCTCGTACCCGTTGCCGTCGTTGTCGGTGGTGGCGCCGACGACCTTGGTCTCGAAGCCCTCGATGGTGCGGGACTGGTTCATGTCGAGGGCGATGCCCTCGGGCTTGCCCTCGACGATGTCGGTGAGGACGACCTCTTCGAAGACGTCGTACTCGGCCAGGCGCTGGGCGGTGGTGGAGCCGTAGAATCCGGCGCCGACGACCGTGACTTTCTTACCCATCGAATGCTCCTCTGCATTGAGACTGCCTGTGCGGTTCGCAGGCCCTCGGGTGGTGCGGCGGCGCGTGCGTCGCCGTATGCGCCAGGTGAATGGCGGGCTACACGAGAGTAACCAGGCTTGTACGTCCACGCTATGACGCTCGTCTCGAGGGGCGCATCCGGCCCCTGACCGGGTGGCGGAGGCCTCCAAATGCGATCGCCGCGGGTGTGAGCGGCTCCCGCATCCGGGCCGCTCCGCTCCCGCGGCGGGTGTCGCGGTGGACGCGACGGGGGATGATGTGGGGACGGATCGGCGTCAGCGGGGTGTCGCGCATCCGTCCCGCTTCGACGTCCCGAAGCGTGGGCACCCGTTGACTTGTCCTACTGATTTAGTGGACTATTCAGAAGCCATCCGTACCCGAGGGAGCCGCGCGTGCTGTTCGCGACCACCATCCTCTCCTCCGTCGCCGCGGGCTTCGTAGCCCAGCTCGTCGACGGCAGCCTCGGCATGGGCTTCGGCACCATAACGATGACGTTCCTGCTCGGCCTGGGCATCGCCCCGGCCGTCGCGTCCGCGTCCGTGAACGTCGCGACGATCGCCACCGGCGCGGTGAGCGCGGCCTCGCACCACCGGCTCCAGAACGTCCACTGGCCCACCACCTTGAAGCTCGGCATCCCCGGGGCCGTCGGCGGCTTCGCCGGGGCCTGGGCGCTGGCGTCGCTGACGCGGCTCGACGCGGCCACGCCGGTGACGAGCGCGATCCTCATCGCGCTCGGCGTGGTCATCGTGTGGCGCTTCGTGAAAGGCCGCGGTGCGGGCCACGGCCCGGTCCGGTCGGGGTTCGCGATCCCCACGGGCCTGGTGGGCGGCTTCCTCGCCGCGGTCGGCGGGGGCGGCTGGGGGCCGGTGACGATGCCGATCACCTTGACGACGTCGCGGCTGGAGCCGCACCGGGTCGTCGGCTCGGTGTCGACGGCGCAGGTGTTCGCGTCGGCGGCGGCCGTGCTCGGCTTCTGGATGGCGGTGCCGGACACGCTGACGGTGCTGTGGCCGGTCGTGGTCGGCATGGCGGTGGGCGGCATGGCCGCGGCGCCGCTGGCGGCGTGGCTGACGCGCAAGATCCCCACGGCGAAACTGGGCTCGACGATCGGGATGCTCGTGGTGGCCCTGAACCTGCGCACCCTGCTCGCGGGCTTCGCGGTGCCGTGGCCTGTCGTGACGGGCCTGTACCTGGCGCTCGCGGCGGTCTGGGCGCTCGTGCTGGTGGCGCCGAAGCGGCGCGCGACCCGCGAGGCGGCGGCCGAGCCGGCCCCGGTCGAGGCCGAGGCGTAGCGCCCGGCGCAATGACATGGCGAGGGCCCGGACCGGCGACGGTCCGGGCCCTGCCGCGTCCTAGCTGATCTGGTAGGAGCCGGCGCGGTTGCTCCAGCCGATGGTGCCGAGGTTGGCGAGGTTGTCGATCCAGGTGGAGGAGGCCCCGGAGAGGGTCACCGAGTCCCAGAGCTTGATGTCGCACGAGCGGTACGTGTGGACGGAGCTGGCGCGGTTGCTCCAGCCGGCCGCGTCGAGGTAGTCGACGCTGAACTCGACGGGCGAGTACGCGGCGGAGCAGGTGTAGCTGCCGTCGCCCACGAAGGAGCGGGTGCCGCCGGCGGGGTCGTAGTTGGTGCGGTCGTACAGCGTGATGAGGGTGACCGACTGGATGCCGACCTCCTCGGCGGCGGCCGCGTCGGCGGCGAAGGCGGCGTCCTGGGTGGCGGCGCACGTCGTCTCGTGGGTGCTGAGGTTGACGACGCAGTGGTCGGCGGCGGGCGCGGCCTGGGCGGTGCCGGGCGCGAACGCGACGATGGCGGCGAGGGCCATGAGCGCCGATGATGCGGCGGCCAGCGCGCGCTTGCGGGGGGCGTGGTGCAGAGGTTCACTCATGACCGGATCTTAGCGAGTGAGCGTCGAGTTCGTAAGTCCCCCAAGGCGACAGCAAAGGCCCGGACCGGTGAGGGTCCGGGCCGAGCACTCGCGGCCGGCTAGAACGCCTTGCCGCGCTGGAGCTCCCGGGCGATGACGATGCGCTGCACCTGGTTGGTGCCCTCGTAGATCTGGGTGATCTTGGCGTCGCGCATCATGCGCTCGAGCGGGAAGTCCTGGGTGTAGCCGTAGCCGCCGAGGATCTGGACCATGTCGACGGTGATCTGCATGGCCGCGTCGGAGGCGAAGCACTTGGCGGCGGCGCCGAAGTAGGTGAGGTCGGCGTCGCCCCTCTCGGAGCGGGCGGCGGCCGCGTAGGTGAGTTCGCGGGCGGCGCTGATCTTCATGGCCGCGTCGGCGAGGAGGAACTGGACGCCCTGGAACGCGGCGATCGGCTTGCCGAACTGCTCGCGTTCGGCGGCGTAGGCGGTCGCGGCGTCGAGCGCGCCCTGGGCGATGCCGAGGGCCTGCGCGGCGATGGTGACGCGGGTGTGGTCGAGGGTGCGCATGGCGAGCGAGAATCCTTGGCCCGCTTCGCCGATGAGGCGGTCGGCGGGGAGGCGCACCGAGTCGAGGTAGACCTCGGCGGTCGGGGAGCCCTTGATGCCGAGCTTCTTCTCGGGCTTGCCGAAGGAGACGCCGGCGTCGCCCTTCTCGACGACGAACGCGGAGATGCCCTTGGAGCCGGCGCCGGGGTCGGTGACGGCGAAGACGGTGTAGAACTCGCTCACGCCCGCGTTGGTGATCCAGCGCTTGACGCCGTCGAGGACCCAGTGGTCGCCGTCGCGGACGGCGCGGGTGGTCATCGACGCGGCGTCCGAGCCGGCTTCGGGCTCGGAGAGGCAGTAGGAGAACATCGCGTCGCCGGCGGCCACGGGCGGCAGGTAGCGGCGCTTGAGCTCCTCGGAGGCGTCGAGGAGGAGCGGCAGCGAGCCGAGCTTGTTGACCGCGGGGATGAGCGAGGAGGAGGCGCAGGCGCGGGCGACCTCTTCGATGACGATGGCGGTGCCGAGCGCGTCGATGCCCGCCCCGCCGTACTCGGCCGGGATGTGCGGGGCGTGGAGGTCGGCGGACTTGAGCGCCTCGTAGGAGCGCTTCGGGAAGGACGCGGTCGCGTCGGCCTCGGCGGCGTGCGGGGCGACCCCGGCGTCGCAGACTCCCCGGGTCGCCGCCCGGATGTCGGCGTACTCTTCTGGCAGCTGGTAGGGGGTGAACCCGGTGGACATCAGTGGCTCCCGCGTTTGTTACTCGTCAGTACGTCAGGCCGAGTGTAACCCACCGCGACCGAGGCCGGTGATGCCCGCCACGGTGAGTTTTCCACTGCTTCGCCGCAACTTGGGGCGAAGTTCATGCGTGAAGCTGAATATACGACTGCGCAGGCCATAGTCGCATTCACGTACAATTCGAGGTCGCCGCGCACGATTCCAACGCACGTACGCACGGGCGCCGCCCCCACCGGGCGCGCCCGCCGAACGAACAGACAGGGCACCAGATGGCCAACGCGATCCAGACTCCCTCGCCGAACACCACGACCCGGCCCCGCATCTCCTTCATCGGATGCGGCTACCTCGGGACGACCTACGCGGTCTGCTTCGCGGAGCTCGGCTACGAGGTGATCGGATACGACGTCGACGCCGGCAAGATCGAATCCCTCAACACCGGGGTGCTCCCCATCCACGAGCCGGGCCTGCCCGAACTGCTCAAGAAGAACCTCGACACCGGGCGCCTGCGGTTCACCACCGACGTCCAGGCCGTGGCCGACTTCGCCGACGTCCACTTCATCTGCGTCGGCACCCCGCAGCGCAAGGGCGAGCACGGCGCGGACCTCTCCTACATCGAGGAGTCGGTCGTCGACCTCTCGAAGCACTTGAGCCGCAAGGTCCTCATCGTCGGCAAGTCCACGGTGCCCGTGGGCACCGCCACCTGGGTCCAGGAGCTCGTCGACCGCCACGCCCCCGCGGGGCTCGGCGTGGAGGTCGGCTGGAGCCCGGAGTTCCTCCAGGAGTCGAACGCGATGCACGACGTCCTGCGCCCCAACAGGATCGTGTACGCGGCCCAGTCCGAGTGGGCCTCCCAGCTGCTCAAGGACGTGCACCGCGGCATCCTCGAGCTCGCCGCGGTCGAGGACCGCGAGGTCCCCGTCGTCGAGACCGACCTGGCGACGGCCGAGCTGGTGAAGGTCGCGGCGAACGCGTTCCTGGCCACCAAGATCTCCTTCATCAACGCCATGGCCGACCTGAGCGAGGCCGCCGGGGCCGACGTGGTCGACCTGGCCCGCGCGATCGGCTACGACCAGCGCATCGGCAACAAGTTCCTGCGCGCCGGCATCGGCTTCGGCGGGGGCTGCCTGCCCAAGGACATCCGGGCGCTCTCGGCTCGCGCCGGTGAGCTCGGCGTGGGCGAGTCGTTCCGGTTCCTCGACGAGGTCGACGCCGTCAACACGCGCCGCCGCACGCACACCGTGCGCGCCGTCGCGGCCCTGGCCGGGCGGCCCTCGGGGCCGAACGGTCCGGACCTGTCGGGCGTGCGCATCGCCTACCTGGGCGCGACGTTCAAGCCCGACACCGACGACATCCGCGACTCGCCCGCGCTCGACATCGCGCGGCGGCTGCGGTCCGCGCGCGCCGACGTGGTCGTGTACGACCCGGAGGGGCTGGAGAACGCGAAGGCGTACGCGCCGGAGCTGAGCTTCGTGAAGACGCTCCCCGAGGCGGTGGCGGGCGCCGACGTGGTGTGCGCGATGGTGCCGTGGGAGGAGTTCCGCACGCTCGACCCGGAGGCGCTGGGCCAGCAGGTCGCCGAGCGGCGCATCCTGGACGGCATGAACGCGTTCGACCCGGTGCAGTGGCGCAAGCACGGCTGGTCGTACCAGGGCATCGGCCGCTAGACTCGAAGACGCGAAATCCCCGAACCGCCCGGCGCGCACGACGCGCCGGGCGGTTCGCTCGTCTGCAGGGTTTTCAGGCGGCGTTGTTGGGCGGAACTGCTAGGCGGCGCTGCTACGGCGTTTCCAGGCATCAGCCTTCAAAACGGACATTCGCAGGACCCCCGACAACAACCCTGCCGCAGGGGCGTGACATCGACGCCTCGATCGGAGCGTCGCGAGGCGTCCCAGGGTCAGGGCGCGAGGTTCACTCGCGTGAACGGCCAGGCGTGCGGGGCGCGGTCGACGAGCGCTTCGGGCGGGTCGGGGAGGCGGCGCGGCGGCTGCGGGCCGACGGCGATCACGACGACCCGGTCGCCGGCGATGAACACCTCGGTGCGCACCTCGGGGTCGGCGACGGCGTGCACGCCCTCGTCGAGCACCCAGCGGAGCAGCTCGGCCCCGCGCCCTTCGGCGGCCTTGGCCTCCCACATCAGCGTGTCCACCGCTACTCCTCTACTGCCTCAGTGCCTTTCAGGCCGTCCCAGCGGCGGGCGCGGGGGTGCTCGAGTCCGAACTGGTCGAGCGTCCGCGCCACCACGTGGTCCACGATGTCGTCGATCGTCTCAGGCCGGTTGTAGAAGGCCGGCACCGGCGGCAGCACGACCGCGCCCATGCGCGAGAGCACCAGCAGGTTCTCCAGGTGGATCTCCGAGAGCGGGCTCTCGCGGGCCAGCAGCACGAGCCGGCGCCGCTCCTTGAGCGTCACGTCGGCGGCCCGCCCGATCAGCCCCTCGGTGTAGCCGGTGCGGACCGCGGCGACGGTCTTCATCGAGCACGGCGCGATGATCATCCCGTCGGTGCGGAACGACCCCGAGGAGATCGGCGCGGCCTGCTCCCCCGGGCCCCAGGCGTGGTCGGCGAGCGCGACGACCTCGGCGGGCGTGTACGGGGTCTCGAGGCGGAGCGTGGTGCGGGCCCAGCGGCTCATGACGAGGTGGGTCTCGACGCCGTCGAGATCGCGGAGCGCTTCGAGGAGCCGGACGCCGAAGATCGCGCCGGTCGCTCCGGTGATGCCGACGACGAGTCGCATGTCCCCTCCAGCTTTCCTCGAAATGTGGCCCACGGCACTTACAATCACGACATGGTTCGTCACAAACTGGGCATTGCAGCCGCGGCCGCCGCGCTGCTGCTCGCGCTCGCCTGGGTCTGGCCCGAGGGCGGTGAACCGCCCGCGAGCGCGACGACCGCGACCGAGCCTACTGCGTCGGCCTCCTCTTCGACTGCGAGCGAGGGCGAGAGCGAGGCCGAGGACACCGGTTCGCCCGAGGCGCCCGCCTCGTCAGAGCAGGAACCGGCGCCGAGCGGTACGCCCGCGCCGGGTACAGAGCCCGCGTCGTCCTCGCCGCCCGCCGCACCGTCGCCGCCGGCGGCCGAGCCCGCCGCGAACATGTACGACGGGCCGCTGGGGACGCGCAACCACACCGGGGACGACCGGGTGGCGCTGACCTTCGACGACGGGCCGTCGCCGGAGTGGACGCCGAAAGTGCTCGACATGCTGCGCGAGCAGGGCGTCAAGGCGACGTTCTGCCTGATCGGGGCCTACGCGGAGGCGTACCCGGAGCTGGTCGCGGACATCGTCCGCGAGGGCCACACGCTGTGCAACCACTCGTGGTTCCACGAGTTCGACCTGGGCAAGTGGAGCGAAGCGGAGATCCGGGCCAACCTGCAGCGCACCAACGACGCGATCACGAAGGCCGCGCCGGGCGCCGAGGTGCGGTACTTCCGGCACGCGGGCGGGCAGTGGACGGACCGGGCCATCGCCATCGCCGCGGACCTGGGCATGGAGTCGCTCCACTGGACGGTGGACCCCTCCGACTGGGACAACGCGGTGACCGAGACGCAGATCCGCGAGCACGTGCTCGACCGCAGCGCCCCGGGCGCCATCGTGCTCCTGCACGACGGCGCCTCGAACCAGGCGGACATGTGCGGCGCCTTGACCGCGATCTTCAAGGAGTTCTCACGGCGCGGCTACGTGTACACCGCGCTGTAGGCCGATCCCGCGCAACGATCTCGGTACGGGACTGCGGTCCCGCCCGCACGCCTCGCGGACGCGGATGGCGATGCGATGCGCATCGCCGGCCCGGGCTCGTGGATCCAGTGGACCTCGGTGGTCCCACGCCTGCGTGCGATCGCCCAGCACGCATGGAACGGCATCGCAGCCGGCATCAGCGGCAGCGCGAGACGCGCGGTCGTTTACGGGTCGGCCGAAGATCAGCGCAGGTCGGCGGGCATCTTGCGGCCCGGCAGGAGCGCGAGGAACGCGAGGGCGAGCAGGCCGACGCTCATGGCCGCCTGGACCGGAAGGTCGAGCCCGAGGAGCCCGCCGCCGCTTCCCGAGCTGCCGCCGTCGATCGGCCGGGTCTCAGGTGAGGCGCCGCCGTCGGTGGGCGGGTCGGGGGTGCCGTCCCCGTCCGCGTCCCCGCCGTCGGTGTCCGAGGTGCCGTCGCCGTCGTAGCTGGGGCCGGGGGTCGGCGTGCCGGACGGGAACGGGTAGGTCTCGTCGACGTTCGACCAGTCCACATGGGAAATAGCGGAATGGCTTTCAGTGGCCGCCCCGGTCGCGGTCAGGCTCCCGAGAATCGCGGGCAGCGAGAAGAGGCCCGCCACCCCGATCACGGTCGCGGCGAGCACCAGACGCGAGAGCCGGAACTTGCGCACAGGTACACCTTAGTCGTGGGAGACCAGCGATGCGCGCCTGTCGGGGCATGTAACCCGAACGAGTTCGCTTGGCGGTCAAGCATGACGGCACGAACGGACCCGATCTCGCTGCGGCGGCGCAGGTTTCGGGGGTCAGGCGGCGGCTTCGCGCGACGCGCGGAGCGTGCCCGCGACGACCGCGCCGACGAAGACCGCGGCGACGTACACCGCGAGCGCCCCGTAGACCACAGTGGCCACTGCCGGAACGGTCGCCACAGCGATGGCGGCGGCCGCGATCGCGATGAGGCTCCGCGCGGGCCAGCCGAGACCGAGGTCGCGGCGGGCCACCGGCGAGGCGGCCTTGTCGAGCCCCGCGGCGAGGTCGTAGAAGTACAGCGCGATCACCGTGAGCAGCACGTAGAGCACCGGCCAGGCGACGCCGGCAGCCATCCCGGCCGCGCAGATCGCGCCGAGCTCGACCGCCCGGAGCCCCGCGGGGATGAACCAGTCGAGCAGGCCCTCGTGGTCGGTGCGGGCCACGGAGGCCGCGAGGACCAGCGCCAGTGCGGCGAGCCCGAACGTCGCCCACGGCGGCGCGTCGAACGCGGCGGCGAGCACGGCGGCGCCGGAGGCGGCGACGGCGGCGGCGGTCGCCGCGAACGGCGTCATGTCGCCGCCGACGGGGCTGCGGGGCACGAGCTTGCCGAGGGGCCCGTCGTCGCGGTGGGCGGACCGGTCGGGGCGGCGCAGTGCGGCGGTGCGGGCGGCGAGGGAGCGGAGGGTGCGTCCGGCGGTCGTGTAGCCGAGGGCGAAGAGCTGCCAGACGAGGAGCGCGGCGAGCGCGGTCTGCGGCCCGAAGGCGACGGCCGCGACGGCGAGGAGGAGCCAGCGTTCGCCGACGGGGGCGACGATGGTCCGCTTGATCCAGTACAGGGGGGTGCGGTGGGCGCCCATGACCTGCTCGGAGGCGGAGCCGAGGCGCTGGCCGAGGTGGGCGGCGCGGCCGACGGGCGGCGCGGATTCGCGCTTCCGGGCCTGGCGGACGACGGCGGTGTCGAGGAGGACGGCGTACCAGGTGTCGGCGGTGTGCCGGATGGTCTGGGTGGCCATGGCGGCGATGGCGAGGCCCCACGCGGCGGGCGCGTCGACGCCGCTCGCGGTGGCGCCGGCGGCGAGGCCGGCGTAGATGAGGAACTCCTTGGAGCGGTCGGCCATCATGTCGAGCCAGCCGCCGAAGGAGGAGAAGTTCTGGGTGTAGCGGGCGAGCTGGCCGTCGACGCAGTCGAAGACGAAGCTGAAGTACATGAGGGCGGCCGCGGCGAGGTACCACAGCCGTTCGTCGACGCCGGGGGTCTGCGTCCAGCCGGTGGCGAAGATCGCGGCGGCGCCGACGGCGAGGGCGATGGACACCCAGGTGATGGGGGTGGGGGTCCAGCCGAGGCGGGCGGAGAGCCTGACGAGGCGGGGCGTCCAGGTGGAGACGGCGTAGGTGGCGAAGAAGTCGTCGTCGTGCTTGATGGCGTTCTTCATCCGCCAGGCGTCCATGTCGACCGCTTCGAACGCGGCGATGGTCGCGAGGGCCTCGTCGGTGTTGCCGACCTGGCGGTGCTCGAGGCCGCCGGTGCGGTAGGCGTTGACGGGGACGGCGCGGGCGTGGAGGGCGGCGAGGACCGTGGCGAACGCGTCGCCGGCGTCGTTCGGGGCGCCGGCCCGGCGGGGCCAGTGCCGTCTGAGGCGGGCCAGGTGGGGGGCGGAGACCTTGGCGAGGCCGCCGAGGCGGTTCGGCCCGGGGCCGGGGCCGGTGACCAGGCCGCGTTCGCAGGTGACGGGGGCGGCGGCGGGGTCGTCGCCGCCGACGAGCACGCCGGAGCGGCGCGAGGAGTCGGACAGGACGGCGGCGACGGTGGTCTGGGAGGCCACGAGGTCGGCGCAGGCGAGGTAGAGCGCGCCGCCGTTCTCGGGGCCGAACGCGAGTTCGGCGAGGTGGCGCAGGTCCGCGTCCGCGTCGGCCGACTCGATCTGGGCGGCCTTCACGGGCCGGTCCGTCCCGGGCCGGGTGAGCACGGTGATGTCGTCGCATCCGGCTTCGCGGATCTGCGCGATGAGCCGGTCCAGGACCGTCGTGTCGTCGGTGATGTCGGCGTGGCCGCCCGGAGCCGGCAGGATGACGGCTCGGCTCACCTGGCGGCCTCGACCGCTCCCGGGACGAGGGCCGGAGCGGCGGCCTGTGCTGCGGCGGCCTTCGCCGCCTCCTCGCGCTTCTTCTTCTCGGCCTTGGCGTCGGCGTCGCGCTTCTCGGCGGCCTTGTAGGCGTCGAGGGCCTCTTCGACGGTGCCGTCGGTCTCGAGGGTGCCGGCGTCGAGGAAGATGCCGCGCTTGCAGTACTTCTTCAGGTCGCCTTCGGAGTGGGAGACGAACACGAGGGTGCGCCCCTGCTCGAGGAGGCCGGCGATGACGGCCTGGCACTTGCGCTTGAACGCGGCGTCGCCGACGGCGAGCGCCTCGTCGACCAGGAGGATCGGGTGCGGCAGCTGGGTGATGACGCCGAAGCCGAGGCGCACCTTCATGCCCGAGGAGTAGTGCTTCAGGGGCGTGTCCATGAAGTCCTCGAGCTCGGAGAAGTCGACGATCTCGTCGTACTTGGCCTTGATCTCCTTGTTGGTCATGCCGTGGAGCGCGCCCACGAGGTTGACGTTCTCGCGGCCGGTGAGGTCGCCCGAGAAGCCGGCGGAGAGCGCGATGAGCGGGGCCACGCGGCCTTCGCGGCGCACGTACCCCTCGTCGGGGATGAGGACGCCGGTGATCAGGCGCAGCAGCGTGGACTTGCCGGTGCCGTTGCGGCCGATGATGCCGACGGCGTCGCCGGGGAAGATGTCGAAGTTGACGTGGCGCAGGGGCCAGAAGTCCTGCGCCGAGGCGCCCTTCTGGTTGGCCGAGCGCCTGACGAACAGGTCTTTGACCCGGCCTTTCTTCTGCTTGCCTTTCGCGAAGCAGATCCCGAGGTCACGAGCCTGAATGATCGGCTCTTCCATGGGGGCGGCCCTCCCGGACAGGTGGTTGACACAGCGCGCCAATAGTACCGCCCGGTCGTTTTCGGCAGCTCGCGGCAGATCCGAGAGCTTCCTCATGCCCGCCGCGCGGGGCGCGGTCAGGCCGCGCGGTCGCCGTCGAGGGCGCGGCGACGCTCCGCTGCCAGGCGTTCGACCTCGAACGCGGCGAGGATGCGGCGGAGGGTGACCTCGGCGCGCTCGGCTGACGCGCGCGCCTCCAGGCGCGTCTGGCGGCTCTCGTTCCACACCAGGCCCAGCGCCCCCAGGGTGACCAGGCTCATCAGCGATGAGACGACCCACACCAGGCGCTGATCGCCGAAGACGGCGACGGCGAGCAGGCCGAGGACCGCGAGGACGCCGGCGACGGCGGCGACCCGCAGGGGCGAGGGCCGGCCGACCCGGTTGTAGACGGCTTTGAGCTGCTGCTTCATCGGAGGCACTCTCATGTGGCGACGGGACTGGGGACGGCCGGGGTCTCGGGCCGGTCTTCGGGGGCGGGGCGCGGGCGCGCCGGGGCGCTGGTGGTCGCACTGGCCGCGTGCGGGCCGTCGAGGAGGCCTGCGACGAGGCGGCGGTAGGCGTCGTGGCTGAACCGCTCGCGGACCCGCTGCTGGGCGAGGGCGCTGCGGGCGAGGAACCGCTCGGGGTCGGCGTACAGCCCGTCCACCAGACCGACCACTTCGGACGGTTCGCAGTAGAGCGCGGCGTCGCCGAAGGTCGGTTCGAACCGGGGCGGGAGGATCGCGACGCATCCGGCGGCGAGCGCTTCGAGGACGGCCCTGCCGAAGGCCTCGTACTGCTGCGGGTGCGGGAAGTAGATCCAGAAGTCGAGTTGGTACAGGAACGATTCGACGTCGGTCTCGTTGAAGCCGTAGCAGGTCCAGGCCGCGGGCGGGTCCTCGCCGGTGATCGCCGCGACGGACCCGGCGCCGCCCATGATCCGCACGTCCCAGCGCCCGTCCCCGGGGTAGATCAAGGGCAGGTCGGCGGCGGCGGGCCACTTCGTGCGGTCGTCGCGGGAGTGCCGCCCGACCACCGGCAGCACCGAGCGGAAGCCGGTGCGGGCCGGGGCGATGCCGGCGGTGTCGAGGATGCCGGGCATGTCGAAGTCGGCCAGGACGGTCGCGGTCAGGCCCTCGTGGGACGGTCCGGCGGGGGTGAGCGCCTCGCGGACCTGCGGGCCCTGCGGGACCCAGAGGGGTTCGACGCCGAACATGTCGACCGCGTTGGCGTGGCAGGCGTCCGGGACGTACCGGGTGTCGGAGCCGTCGCGCTCGTGCGGGGCCTGGTTGGCGAGCACCACCATCCGCCGGGGGCGCACGTTCGAGCGCTCCCCCGACCGGAACTGGAGGATCGGCGGGTAGCGCAGCACCAGCAGGTCGCACACGACGTCGTCGGTGACCAGGACCTGCTCGGCGAACCCGTCGTTGACGAGCCGCTGGAACGGCGCGCACATCGGCCGGTCCTCGACGGTCATGTGCCGCCACGACTCCAGGTGCATGAGGGCGACGCTCTTGCCTGCGGCGGTAAGGGCCTTGACCTCTTCGATCATGGACTTCTGCGGGCCGCCGAAGGGCCGCCAGTCGAGGCAGAACACGACGTCGAAGCGGCGCTGCCGCTGCTCACCGCGGGCCACTGCGGCGTGCCGGGGCGCCCAGAACGGGCGCCGGGCCGGGGCCCGCGGCAGGTACGGGTCGGCGCCGGCCCGGATCTCGTCGTGCCACAGCGGGTACGCGGACTGGTAGGCGCGGCGCGCCGGGTGCTTCCAGCCCGGCCCGAACTCCTCGCGCGAGAGCGAGCCCGGCGCCTGGCGCATGACCGTGTCCCGCACGCCGTGGAGGCGGCGCACCGCGCCGTCGCCGAACGCGGCCGAGACCCGGTGCAGGAACTCCGTGTCGGCCCCCTTGCGGACCTCGTCGTAGTAGCCGATCCGGTCGAGCACGCTGCGGCGGAACATCATCGAAGCGGTCGAGACCGTGGTGAGGACCCGCCCCGGGCGGGTCACGGTGAGGTCCTCGTTGCACAGGAACGCCTCCCCATACGTCAACTGCAGGGCCGGGTCGGCCAGCAGCGGCGCGACCGACCGCGCCAGCCGCCCGGGCGCGGCCCAGTCGTCCGAGTCCAGGCCCGTCACGAAGTCGCCGGTGAGCGCGTCGAACGCGGTGTTGCGGGCCGCGAACGTGCCGCCGTTCGACTCGCGGCGGATCACCCGCACCCGGTCGTCCAGCGCCGCGACCGCGTCCAGGACCGCGTCGAACTCCGGCCCCGAGGCGTCGTCGACGACGAGCACCTCCAGGTTCGTCCACGCCCCGTCCAGCAGCGACCGGACCGCGGTGAGCAGGGCCCGGCCGGGCCGGTACGCCGTCATCACCACCGAGATCCGCGGCCCGGCCTGGACCTTCGCCATCGGCACGGCGCGCAGCCGGTCGAACCACGGCAACAGCTCCCCGTCGACCGAGGCCGGGCCCAGCCGCAGCTCACGGCGGCCCGCGAGCGCGCCGAGCCGCTTGATCCACGCCGGCTCGTCGCCACCCGCGTCCGGATGCGCGAGGTCCGCGACCAGCGCGCCCCGCTCCAGCGCCGGCAGGTGCCTCCCGTAGCGGCGCAGCAGGACCCGGGTCTTCCCCAGGTCCCCGAGGACGTACGCGAGCTGCACATGGACGGCGGCCTCACGGGGGCTCACCCGGCGGACCCCGCCGGCGTCGAGCGCGAGATCGAACAGCGCCAACGCATCCCGCCGGTCCTGCCCGCCCCCCGTCTGGAGGCCCACGACCCGCGCGAGCGACGCCAGCGCCGACGCGTCCACCTCCAGATCCCGCACCGCGGCAGCGTCGCGGCGGTGGGCGGCGGCAATGAGCCCGGGGAGGTCGACCCGGCGTGTCGCGGCACGCGCGAGCAGGTGCTGGGCCCCGGGCGAGCGGGTCCGCAGCGCGGTCGCACTCAGCGTCCCGGGAGCCCGCTCCCCGGCGCGCACCAGGAGGTCGTCGAGGAGTCGCCCCGGATAACGCGCGGTCTCATCAGCTCTGTGCATCTCGTCCGTTCATCTCCAGGTTGCATTCCGCCCAGATCTTCGCGTGTCCAATGGCAATAATGCTGAATTGAATGCGAACAATTGTCCTCAGTCGCGTAAACAGATGCTGAACTGGGAAGCCGGTCAATCCTCATGAATGGTGGCGGGATATCGTGGGCGCGAAATGAGCGACTCACCGAAACGCCCGCGCATCGTCCGCAACGACTATAGGGCTCTGCACCCGCCGACCCAGGGTGATCGGCAGCCGAGTCTCGCGGTGAGCGTCGTCGTCCCGGCCTATGGGGGCCAGGCCGAACTGGACCTGGTATTGGCGGCCCTCGCCGCCCAGTCCTATCCGTCGGACCTCATGGAAGTGGTCGTCGTCGACGACAATTCCTCACCTCCGCTGCGACTGCCCCAGCTGCGCCCCGAGCACACCCGCCTCGTCGTCACCACCGGCGAGTCGTGGGGTTCGGCACACGCGGTCAACACCGGCGTGAACCACGCGGACGGGCAGGTCGTCCTCCGCCTGGACGCCGACATGGTCGCCTACCGCGACCACGTCGAAGCGCAGATGCGCTGGCACCACGCCGCCGACTACCTGGCGGTCCTGGGCCACAAGCGGTTCGTCGAATGGGAACCGGGCCGGTACACGCCCGAGCAGGTCCACGAGAAGGTCCTCGCGGGCGAGGCCGGGGCGCTGTTCGCCGTCGAGGACGCCAAACCCCACTGGATCGAGAACGTCATCGCCGACACCGCCGGCCTCGTCCAGCACCACCCCGGGATCTTCCGCGTCCTCGTGGGCGCCACCAACTCGGTGCACCGCGACTTCTTCAAGACCGCGGGCGGACTCGACACCGCCCTGCGGCTCGGCTCGGACACCGAGTTCGCGTACCGGCTCGCCCAGGCCGGGGCCGTGTTCGTCCCCGAGACCACCTCCTCCGCCTGGCATCTGGGGATGCCGCAGATGGTGCAGAAATGGGACGAGGGCCGCCACCAGCGCGTGCCCTACATCGCGCAGCGCGTCCCGCTGCACGGCATGCGCCGCACCGCGCCCCCGCGCGCCTGGCGCGTCCCCCTGGTGGACATGGTGATCGACGTCGCCGACGCCTCCGCCGCGGACGTCGACGCCTGCGTCGCACCGGTCCTCTCCGGGCCGGACGGGGACGTGCGGATCACCCTCGTCACCGGCCAGGACCCCGCCCCGCAGGACCGCGCCTCGATCCTCGCCGGCGAAGGCGCGCAACTGCGCCTCATCGAAGAGGCCTACGACGCCGAAGCACGCGTCCGAGTCCACACCGAAGCCCCCGCACCCGACCCCGCCGTCCCCTACCGGCTCGTCCTGCCCCGGGCCGTCCCGTTGCGGGCCAACAGCGTCGGCAGGCTCCTCGCCGCCATGGAACGGGCCGACGCCGGCCTCGTCCTCGCGGCACTGCCGGACGCCCCGCCCGCGCGCCTCGAACGCACCGCCGCCTTCGCCCGCGCCCGCCACATCACCGGCGGCACCGGCCTCGACCAGACGGTCGCCGGCATCTGGGGCGCCGCCCAGTACGACGGGTTCGCCGCCCGCGAAGCCGAAGCCACGGTGTACGAACCCGGACCACCCGACGCGGCCAGGCGCCTCGCCCGCCGCCTCTTCGACGCCCGCCAGCGCGCGCGCCTCCGCGCCCTCCTGCGGCGGTGACCGCCATGGCCAAACCCGCCCTGCGCGGCAACGACTACAGCCCGCTCGTGCGCCCCGGCGACGAATGGGAGCCCCACCTCAGCGTCAGCGTCGTCATCCCCGCCCACGGCCAGCAGGACAAACTCGACGTCACCCTCGCCTCCCTCGCGGCCCAGACCTACCCGGCCGGGCTACTCGAAGTCGTCGTCGTCGACGACGGCTCCGACCCGCCCCTGCGGCTGCCCGACGTGCGGCCCGAATCGACCCGGATCGTCGCACCGCTGCCCGGCGGGTGGGCCTCGGCCCACGCCACCAACTCCGGTGTCGCCCAAAGCGACGGCGACGTAGTACTGCGCCTGGACGCGGACATGCTCGCGTTCCCCGACCACGTCGCATCGCAACTGCGCTGGCACCACACCGCCGACTACCTGGCAGTGCTGGGCCACAAGCGGTTCGTCGACTACCAGGCGGGCGAACTGGACCCGGCAGCCGTCTTCGACGCCGCGCAGGCCGGGAAGGCCGGCGAGCTGTTCGACGTCGAACACTCCGAGCCGCAGTGGATCGAGCAGATCATCGACACCACGGGCGGACTCCGCCAAGCCGACCACCGCGCGTTCCGGATCCTCGTGGGCGCATCGTTCTCCGTGCACCGCAACCTGTTCACCGCCGCAGGCGGCATGGACGCCGACGTGCTCCTCGGCTCCGACACCGTGTTCGGATACCGGCTCCACCAGGCCGGAGCGGTGTTCGTACCCGACGACACCTCCTCCGCCTGGCACCTCGGACCGCGCCAGATCGCCGCCCGCGGCGAACTCGCCAAGGCCTACCGGCGCCCGCGCATCGCCAACCGCGTACCGGAACTCGACCTCAAGCGCCCCAGGGCCGCCCGCAACTGGGAGACCCCGCTCGCCGACATCGTCATCGACACCGGAGACACCCCCGCCCCCGACATCGAGTCGACTGTGGACAATCTCCTCGCCGGCACCGCACCCGACGTACGCGTGACGCTCGTCGGCGACTGGCCCGCACCGCACGAACACCGCCACGCCATGCTCGACGACCCCGACCTCGACGCGCGACTCCTCATCGAGTCATTCCGCGGCGAACCCCGCGTACACCTCGCCACCGAATACACACCCGACCCCAACGTGCCCTACGTGATCCGCATGCCCGCCGCAGCACGCCCCGGCCCGGACGCGGTCACCGCACTCGTCGACTACGCCAACCGGCACCGACTCGGCCTCGTCGAAGTGGCCGCCCCGGAAGGCGAGATCCGCCTGGAACGCACCGCCGCCGCCGCCAGGGCGACACACCTCGGCGTGGGCATCGACGCCGTCTGGGGCAGCGCCCGACTCGCCGGACCTCTCGACGCCGTACTCGGCGAGTCAGGAACCCGAGACGCGCGGAGCGGGCAGCGAGGACTGCGACGGCAGGCCCGGGGCCTCCTCCGCCGCATGCTGGACCGCTGAAGCACCGACAGAACTGTTCGCGGAAGACGCCTCGACCTCCGAAGCGGTCGCCTCCGGCACCGGCGCGGCACCCTGCGAACCGTTCCGGTTGACACGCTTCGCGATCCGGTACACCTGCCGGAACGCCTCATAACCCACATAGGCCCGGGCCGCCAGCAGCCGCTGCTTCAGACCCGTGACCCCCGCCGCGGGCTGCCACGCGTCCGGCCCCGGGTGGTAGCGGCGGTACAGCTCCGAAGTGCGGCGGAAGAACTCCCGGCGCTTCTTCGGCTCCACCCGCTCGGTGTTCCCGATGACGAGCAGCAGATGCCAGACCATGTGGTTGAACAGGGCCACGCGCACGCCCGCGTCGTCCACGTCCTCGAAATCGTCCCAGGTGCGCTGCCACTGCGTGAACACGTCGAAGTGGCGGTCGTCCCGGGTGCGGGTGATCGAGGACCCGGCGCGCTGGCGCCACTGGTAGCAGCATTCGACGACGACCGCGATGCGCGCGGCGCGGCGCAGCAGCGCGTAGGTCCAGGGGATGTCGGTGTACCAGCCGGTGGGGAAGCCGAGCCCGGTGCCGGTGAGGAACTCGCGGCGCGAGACCTTCGTCCACGGGGTGTGGGTGTAGTCGACGATGCGCGGCCACTCGGCGAGGGTGAAGCCGCTGGGATCGGCCGGGCAGTGCGCGGCGAGCTCGGGGAGTTCGCCGGTCTCGATGAACCCGGTGTCGCGGCGCTTCTCGTGCTGGACGAGGACGACGTCCGGCGGGTCGGGGACCACGATCGCCGCCAGGACCCGTTCGACCGCGCCGGGCTTGAGCTCGTCGTCGGCGTCGACGAACCACACGTAGTCGCCGTTCGCCTGGGCCAGACCGTGGTTGCGGGCCGGGCCGGAGCCGGCGTTCACGGGGGTGGTGACGACCTTGATGCGCTCGTCGCGGGCGGCGTAGCGCTCGGCGACGGCGCGGGAGCCGTCGGGCGAGCAGTCGTCGACGACGACGATCTCGAGCTCGTCTGCGCCGTACGCACCGGTGCCGCCGTCGACGACGGTGTCGAGGCAACCGGGGAGGTACTCCTCGGCCTCGAATACGGGGATGACAATGCTCAGAGCGGGCATGGATCGATACTAGCCCCAACGGCACACCCGGATTGACCAACGAATAGGACCCGGATCACGCCGCAGAAAGGACGTCGGCGCATGTAAACGGCGGATTTCCAGGGCTATTGCGAAGCCATTCCGCATTCGGCGCCGCCACGCCGAGAATGGTGAACTCTTTTCCATCACCAGGTGAACAACCGGGCAATGCGAAGAAAGGTTTGATTCAAGGTGTCGCCGAAATGAACGAATGGCCTACAGGGATATGCGTCTCCCCTGGTCAGAGGAGTGCCGTTCGCCATTGCTAAAGTTGATCGCAGCATCCCCGAGACGCTTCTGATCGCAAAGGACTCCACTGTGCCAATTGTTGACGCCGCGCGCCCGATCGACCTGGTCGTGGTCGGCCAAGGGTACGTGGGCCTGCCGCTCGCTCAAGCGGCGATCACCAAGGGGCTCAACGTGGTCGGCCTCGACCGCTCCCAGTCGGTGGTGGACGCGCTCAACGCCGGATCCAGCCACATCGACGACGTCTCGGACGCCGAGCTCGCAGCGATGCTCGCCGCCGGCTACACGGCTTCCACTGACGCCGCGGTGCAGGCGCGGGCCGAGGCGATCGTCATCTGCGTGCCGACGCCGCTCGGCGAGGCGGGCGGTCCGGATCTCGCCGCGGTCATCGGCGCGTCGCACGCGGCCGGGCGGCATCTGCAGCGCGGCGCGCTCGTGGTCCTGGAGTCCACGACGTACCCGGGCACGACCGAGGACGTCGTCGCGCCGATCCTGCGTGAGGAGTCCGGGCTCGAGCCGGGCGTCGACTTCCACCTGGCGTTCTCGCCCGAGCGCGTCGACCCGGGCAACCCGGTGTACGGGATCGTCAACACCCCCAAGGTGGTCGGCGGCCTCACCCCCGCGTGCACCGCCGTCGCGAAGGCGATGTACTCGCGGTTCATCGACCAGACCGTGGAGGCCAAGGGGCCGCGCGAGGCGGAGATGGCGAAGCTGCTGGAGAACACGTACCGGCACGTGAACATCGCGCTCGTCAACGAGATGGCGGTGTTCTGCCAGGAGCTCGGCGTGGACCTCTGGGACGCGATCAACCTCGCCAAGACGAAGCCGTTCGGGTACCAGGCGTTCTACCCGGGGCCGGGGGTCGGGGGGCACTGCATCCCGATCGACCCGAACTACCTGTCGTACAAGGTGCGCACGCTCGGGTACCCGTTCCGGTTCGTGGAGCTGGCGCAGGAGATCAACAACCGGATGCCCGAGTACGTTGTGCAGCGGGCGATGGCGAAGCTGAACGCGGACGGGCTGGCGCTCTCGCGGGCCCGGGTGCTGCTGCTCGGGGTGACGTACAAGCCGGACATCGCCGACCAGCGCGAGTCGCCGTCGACCCCGGTGGCGCGCAAGCTCCTCGCGGCGGGGGCGGAGCTGGCGTACCACGACCCGCACGTGCCGGCGTGGAGTGTGGGCGCGACGCAGGTCGAGCGGGTCCACGATCTCGAGACGGCCAAGGCCGACCTGATCGTGCTGCTCACCAACCACGCCGAGTACCTGCCCGAGGCACTGCCGGCAGGAGTACCGGTCCTGGACACGCGGGGCGCGCTGCGGGGGGCCGAGGGCGTCGAGGCCCTGTAACGCCCCTGGGCAGTCCCCCGCCCTCCCAGGGGGGCGTCCCCGGTTCAATCTTCTCGCGGGGGTCCGACAAAAACTGCCCCGTCTTACCGTCGTAAGGAAAAGTTTCACTCGAAAGAGTGAGTAAACCGCCGCGGGCTCACGGCCCGCGGCGGTTCCGGTTTCCCTGGTTTCCTTCAGGGTCTAAGCGACGGCGCGGGCGAACTTCCTGGTCGCCCACCACACCAGCACGATCGCGAGCCCGCCGATGTAGACGGCGGCCTGCCAGATGGCATTGGCGCCCATGTCCCCTTCGAACAGGGACCGGGCCGCCTCGACCGCGTAGTAGAACGGGTTGAAATCCGCCACGTTCTGGAGCCAGGCCGGAGCCAGCGCCATCGGCAGCATGATGCCCGAGAGCAGCATGATCGGCTGCACGAACGTGTTGAGGACCGGCGCGAGCGTGTCCTCGCTCTTCAGGACGATCGCCACGCCGTAGGAGAGCGCGCCGAGCATGAACGAGGTCAGGACGATGATCCCGAGCATGAGGAACACGCCCGGCCAGTAGATCGTCAGGCCGCCGATCGGGGCGGCCAGGACCACCAGGAGGAGCGCCTGGAAGAGCGTGGTCGTCACCGTGGCGAACGTCCGCCCGATGAGGAGCGCCGCGCGGCTGACCGGGGTCACGCGCATGCGTTCGATGACGCCCGCACGCAGCTCCGCGATGAGGCTGAAGCCGACGAACGTGGAACCGAACAGCGCCATCATGATGATGAGGCCGGGCACGAACGTCTCCATGGCGCCGGCCTCGAAGCCCGGGGCCCCGTCGAGGCCGTTGAGCAGCGGCGCGAAGAAGATCAGGAAGTACAGCGGCTGGATCAGCATGACCACCAGCCACACCGGCTGCTTCAGGTTGAGCTTCATGGCGCGCGAGTACACGAGCCAGGTGTCGAGCAGGGTCTTCATGTCAGTGCTCCTCCCGCAGCGAGCGGCCGGTCTGCTTCAAGAACACGTCGTCGAGGCTGGGCCGGTGCAGCTCGATGGACGCGGGGGCGATGTGCGCGGTGTCGAGGGCGCGCAGCAGCTCGGGGAGGGCCGCCGCGCCGTCGTCCACGTAGAGGCGCAGGAGCGCGACGCCGGTGGCCGGGTCGGGGGCGCCCGCCTCGGCCTCGCGCACGAAGGCCTTGTCGCCCAGGAGAGTCCGGGCCTCGGCGGCCTGGTCGGCCACGCCGATGAGGACGACGTCGCCGGCGACCTCCTTCTTGAGCTCCAGCGGCGTGCCCTCGGCGACGATCTCGCCGTGGTCGATGATCGCGAGCCGGTCGCACAGGGCGTCGGCCTCATCGAGGTAGTGCGTGGTCAGGAAGATCGCGGTGCCGCGCTCGCGCAGGCCCCGCACCTCGTCCCACATGTGGGCGCGCGACTGCGGGTCGAGGCCGGTGGTGGGCTCGTCGAGGAAGAGCAGCTTCGGCTGGTGCATGATGCCGAGCGCGATGTCAAGGCGGCGCTTCTGGCCGCCCGAGTACGTCTTGACGTTGCGGTCGGCGTACTCGCCGAGCTGGAACGCCTCGAGGACCTCGACGGCGCGGGCCAGCGCGGTCTTCTTCGACATGCCGTAGAGGCGGCCCTGCATGACCAGTTCCTCGCGGGCGGTGACCTCGCCCCAGGTGCCGCCTTCCTGGCCGACGTAGCCGATGTCGCGGCGCACTGCCGCTGACTGCTTGGCCAGGTCGTGGCCGCAGACGACGGCGTGGCCGTCAGTGGGTTCGATGAGGGTGCTGAGCATCCGCATCGTGGTGGTCTTGCCGGCGCCGTTGGGGCCGAGGAGGCCGAAGACCTCGCCTTCCTTGACGGCGAGGTCGACGCCGCGGACGGCCTCGACCTCCTTGCCGCGGGACTTGAAGGTCTTCTTCAGCCCCTTGGTCTCGATGAGCATGGGTACCTCACGGGTGGGTTGAACGATGTTCCTGTTCCTTGTTCAAAGTTGACTATAACCATGGGGTTGCGAAGGGCACAACCAGGTATAAGTGAAATCGTGAGATTAGTCAAAGGTATAATATTCAGGCATGTGGAGTACGCGTCTTCTCGTCCTCGGCCTCGTCCGGTGGCTCGGTCCCGTCCACGGCTACCTGGTGCGCCGGGAGCTGGACACGTGGCGAATGCCCGGCAAGGCCGAGATCGGCGCCGGCTCGATCTACCACGCGCTCAAGAAGCTCACGGCCGACGGCCAGCTCGAGGTCGTCGCGACCGAATCGGTGGACGCGCGCCCGGCGCGCACGACCTACCAGATCACCGCCAGGGGCGAGGCCGAGTTCCAGCGGACCCTGCGGGAGAAGCTGTGGGACGTCGCCGGCGGTGAGGACCCGTTCAGCACCGCCTGGTCCTTCGCGCAGGTCCTCACCCCCGCCGAGAACATCGCGCTCCTGCACCAGCGCGCCGAAGTGCTGTTCTCCCGCATCGAGCAGGTGACCGCGCTGCTGGCGGCGACCACCCCCGACTTCGTCCCTGGCGACGAGGGCGCGTTCGTGCCGGCCCACGCGCGCGCCATGATGAAGCGCCAGATCGACCTGTGGATCACCGACGCCGAATGGTGCGAGGAGACGGCCGCCCGGATGGAGACCGGTGACCTCGTCATCGGCCCCGAACTCGACGCCGAGCATGCCGCCTACTGGCGCGAGGCGATCAAGGGCGACCGGTTCCTCGACAACGCCAGGGACCGCCAGGCCCTCATCGACGAACTCACCGGAGCGGACAGGAACGGCGACGACGGTTGAAGAGCGCTGAAGAATTCAGCGGGGTGAAGGCTGACCCGCGGTTTGAAACCTTCGACGCAGCCTCGATCGTCAGTCGAGGCCTTCGACGATGCGGAAGTCGCGCTCGAAGCCCACGGGGAGTTCGGCCAGCGCCTCCTGGTAAGCCGCGCTCGCGCGTGCCGCGACCGCCTGTTCGAAGCTGTCGAACTCGATCAGGACGACGCGCTCGGCGATTCCGGCTTCGTGTGCGTTGACCCGGCCGCCGATGCCGGCCAGCACCCGCCCACCCGCGGCCCTGACGGCTCGACCTGCCAGTTCGTTGTAGACGTCAAACGTTTCGGGGTCATCGATGTGGGGATAGACGCTGACCCAGTAGCCCTTGGGCATGGGACCTCCAGTGTGGGGTTGAGTGGCTCGAATTCCGGTCCGCGGTTCCACCACGGGACGATCGTTGACGGCGGCACTTGGCCTGGTCGGGCGCGGCTGGACGCTGCGCATCATCGGGGAGCTGGGGGAAGGAGCCGCTCGGCTTCCGGCTCCTGCAGCGGCGCTGCGACGACATGTCGTCGAGCGCCCTGCAGCAGCGGCTCACCGAGCTTCAAGAGGCTCGGCTCGCCGAGGTGCTGCGCGACGGCGACTACACCCTCACCCGCTCGTGTTCATTCGATCGCGTCGGGGCCCGCCTCGCCGCCGTAGGTGGCGATCTTGAACTCGGTGGCCGCGAGGGACAGCGTGAGTTCGCGGATCCGGCGGCGGACGGTGTCGCGGTGCTCGAGGAGCATGTCGAGGCGTTCGGGGACGGTGTCCTCGCCCGCGTCGACGAGGGCGATGTAGTGCTGGAGGTCGCGCATCGGCATGCCGGACAGGCGCATCCGGGTGAGGAAGACCAGGCGGCGGACGGCGCCGGCGTCGTAGACGCGGTGGCCGAGGGTGTCGCGGGAGACCGCGACGAGGCCCGCGCGTTCGTAGTAGCGGAGCGTGTGGGCTGAGACGTCGAGGAGGTCGGCGGCCTGGGCGATCGTCAAGGACTCGGGCACGTCGGCCGGGCCGGTGAGGCGCAGGATCGCCTCGACCGAGACCGGGTCGTCGTCACCGAGCGACTCGAGCGCCCTCGTCAGCAGTTCGTCGGTGGCCATGGCGCAAATCTAGACCGGCCGGACCGAGGGCGCCATGCCGTCGAAGTCGGCGCTGCGGGCGAGGTTCGCGAGGCGTTCGATGTTGTCGAGGTCGCGCTGGTAGGTCGCGTAGAGGCGGGTGACGGCCTCGGCGCCCAGTGGGAGTCGGAGCGGGACGTCGTCGCCGCTGGCGAGGTCGACGATGATGCGGGCGGCACGGTCGGGGTCGCCTTCCTGGCGGCCGTCGACGCCAGCCATGTCGGCGCGGACGGCAGCGAGGGAGTCGATGTAGGCGTCGGCGCCGTCGGCGAACTCGAGGGCGGCGTGGAAGCCGGTGCGGAAGCGGCTCGGTTCGACGATCATGACGCGGACGCCGAAGGGCGCGACGTCGCCGGCGAGGGACTCGGACCAGCCTTCGAGGGCGAATTTGGACGCGGAGTAGGCCGCGACTCCGGGGAAGGACATGCGGCCGCCCTGGCTGCTCATCTGGACGATCGTGCCCGAGCGCTGCGCCCGCATGGCCGGGAGTGCGGCGCGGACGAGGGCGGCGGGGCCGAACAGGTGGAGGTCCATGAGGTCGCGCAGCTGCCGGTCGCCGACCTCTTCGACGGCGCCGACGACGGCGCGGCCGGCGTTGTTGACGAGGACGTCGATGCGGCCGAAGCGGTCGAGTGCGGTCTGGGCGAGCGCGGGCGCGGCAGTGGTGTCGGCGGCGTCATGTGTGACGGCGGCGAGGCGGTCGGGGTGAGCGGCGGTGAGATCGGCGAGGCGGTCGGGGCGGCGGGCGGCCGCGACGACGTTGCCCCCTGCGGCGAGCGCGGCGACGGCGATCGAGCGGCCGAGTCCGCGGGAGGCTCCGGTGATGATCCAGGTTTGTGCCATGCGGGGAACGCTATGGCTTCGAGCGCGCTCGAACGCAAACTGGAATGGCGCAGGTCACTGGCGGCTTGCTGCTGGAGCCGTCCAAAAGGGCCGCTCACTGCGCTGATGGCGGCTGCCGTGCGTGCTGTCGCAGGCAATGATCCGATCTGGCGGCGTCAGCAGTCGGCGGCGGGACGGCGGGGGGAGCCGCGCGGAGGTGTCACTCCAAGATTTCGGCACTTCCAGGTGCCATCTCCGATCAGACACACCGTGTCAGCTGCAATCTTCGGTGCGCGCTGAAACATCCGCTGAAGTCAACGCAGCGCTCCTGAAACCTTCGCTGCGCTTCAACACGACCTGAACGGCCGTTTAGGAGATCATGCGAAAAAATCGACAACCCTCCTTATGGAGACCCTCCAAACTTTGAGCGCTTTATATCGTTTCGTCCGTGCTCCAGGCGACGGCGTCGCCCCGGTCTCCGATATGCGGCCATTACACTGCGGAACGTGCGCAAGGTTTTGATCGCCAACCGCGGCGAGATCGCAGTGAGAGTCATCCGGGCCTGCCGGGACGCCGGGTACGAGTCCGTCGCCGTCTACGCCGACGGCGATCGCGATGCACCCCACACACTTCTGGCCGACGAGGCCTTCGCCCTCGACGGCCTCACGGCCGCCGACACCTACCTGCGGATCGACAAGCTGCTGAAGATCGCGCAGCGGTCCGAGGCGGACGCCGTCCACCCCGGGTACGGGTTCCTCTCCGAGAACGCCGAGTTCGCGCAGGCCGTGATCGACGCCGGACTCACCTGGATCGGCCCCACCCCGCAGTCCATCCGCGACCTCGGCGACAAGGTCACCGCCCGCCATCTCGCCATGAAGGCGAACGTGCCCCTGGTGCCCGGCACCAAGGACCCCGTGAAGGACGCGAGCGAGATCCTCGCCTTCGCCGACGAACACGGCCTCCCCGTCGCGATCAAGGCCGCCTTCGGCGGCGGCGGCCGCGGCCTCAAGGTCGCCCGCGACCGCGACGAGATCCCCGACCTGTTCGAGTCCGCCGTGCGCGAAGCCGAAGCCGCCTTCGGGCGCGGCGAGTGCTTCGTCGAGCGCTACCTCGACCGGCCCCGCCACGTCGAAGCCCAGGTCCTCGCGGACACGCACGGCAACGTCATCGTCGTCGGCACCCGCGACTGCTCCCTCCAGCGCCGCCACCAGAAACTCGTCGAAGAGGCGCCCGCGCCCTTCCTTACGGACGAGCAGCGCGCCACCATCCACAGCGCCGCCAAGGCCATCTGCAAGGAAGCCGACTACCACGGCGCCGGCACCGTCGAGTTCCTCGTCGCCGTAGACGGCACCATCTCCTTCCTCGAGGTGAACACGCGCCTCCAGGTCGAGCACCCCGTCTCCGAGGAGACCAGCGGCCTCGACCTCGTGCGCGAGCAGTTCCGCATCGCCTCCGGCGAAGCCGTCCCGCTCACCGAGGACCCCGAGCCGCGCGGCCACTCCATCGAGTTCCGCATCAACGGCGAAGACCCCGGCCGCGGGTTCCTGCCCGCTCCCGGCGCCGTCACCAAGCTGCGGCTCCCCGCCGGGCCCGGCGTCCGCGTCGACACCGGCATCGAAGAGGGCACCGTCATCGACGGGAACTTCGACTCGCTGCTCGCCAAGGTCATCGTCACCGCCTCGACCCGCGAGGAAGCGCTGCGCCGCTCCCGCCGGGCCCTCGCGGAGATGGAGGTCGAAGGCCTCGCCACCGTGCTGCCGTTCCACCGGGCCGTGATCGAGGACCCGGCGTTCGCCGAGGACTTCACCGTCCACACCCGCTGGATCGAGACCGAGTGGGACAACACGCTCGAACCGTACGCAGCGGCCCCCGCGGGGGGCGGGGACAGCGAGGAGCGCACCAGCCTCGTCGTCGAGGTCGGCGGCAAGCGCCTCGAAGTGTCGATTCCCGCCGGGCTCCTCAACCCCGTCGCCTCCAACAAGCCGAAGAAGCGCGGCCCCAAGAAGAAGGCCGACTCCGGCCCCGCCATCGGCGGCGACGGCCTGCCCTCCCCGATGCAGGGCACCATCGTCAAGGTCGCCGTGACCGACGGCCAGTCCGTCGTCAAGGGCGACACCATCGTGGTCCTGGAGGCCATGAAGATGGAGCAGCCCATCGAAGCGCACAAGTCCGGGACCGTCTCAGGGCTCGAGGTGGGCATCGGCGACGTCGTGGCCGCCGGGGCCCCGATCTGCCAGATCTCCGATTGAGGCTCGTAACGGATCTGTCAGATCGCAGACTTACAACCGGCGGTTCGCGGAGGGACAATAGTCAGTGCTGTGCGTAACACCACAAGCACTGCTCTCACCGACCGAAATCGGGTTACGGTTCCCGGCGGCGGAAATCCTCCGTCCGGAACCCGACCACTCCCTACAGGGGGACAGCCATGCGCTTCATCGACGGACAACCCGGCCACGACCTCACCTACGCGGACGTGTTCATGGTCCCGAACCGGTCGAGCGTGGCCTCGCGCCTCGACGTCGACCTGTCGACCGCCGACGGCACCGGGAACTCCATCCCCATCATCGCGGCCAACATGACCGCGGTCTCGGGCCGGCGCATGGCCGAGACCCTCGCCCGCCGCGGCGCCCTCGCGGTGATCCCCCAGGACATCCCCGTCGACGTCGTCGCCGATGTCATCGCCCGCGTCAAGTCCCGCCCGCTCGACTGCGACGCGGCCCTGACCCTCCCGCCCACCGCCACGGTGGCCGAGGCGATCGCCCTCTTCCCCAAGCGCGCGCACGGCGCCGTCATCGTCACCGACTCCGAGCGCCGCCCGCTCGGCGTCGTCACCGAGGCCGACTGCCGCGGCGTCGACCGGTTCACGCAGCTCGAGCAGGTCGCCTCCGACCGGCTCGTCACCCTGCCCATGGGGATCTCCGACGCCGAGGCGTTCAAGATCCTCGAAGACGCCAACATCAAGCTCGCGCCCGTGCTCGACGGCGAAGGCCGCCTGCACGGCGTGCTCACCCGGGCCGGCGCGCTGCGCAACACCATCTACCGGCCCAACACGGACGCGAACGGGAAGCTCCGCGTCGCCGTCGCCATCGGCATCAACGGCGACGTCACCGGCAAGGCCACCGCGCTCGTCGAAGCCGGCGCCGACGTGATCGTCGTCGACACCGCCCACGGCCACCAGGAGAAGATGCTCGACGCGCTCAAGCTCGTGCGCGACGCCGCCCCGAACCTGCCGATCGCCGCGGGCAACGTCGTCACCGCCGAAGGCGCGACCGACCTCATCAACGCGGGCGCCGACATCATCAAGGTCGGCGTCGGCCCCGGCGCGATGTGCACGACCCGCATGATGACCGGCGTCGGTCGGCCCCAGTTCTCCGCGGTCCTCGAATGCTCCGCCACCGCGCACCGCCACGGCAAGCACGTGTGGGCCGACGGCGGCGTGCGCCACCCGCGCGACGTCGCCCTCGCACTCGCCGCGGGCGCGTCGAACGTCATGATCGGCTCCTGGTTCGCCGGGACCCACGAGTCCCCCGGCGACATGCACTACGACGCCGACGGCCGGGCCTTCAAGGAGTCCTTCGGCATGGCCTCGGCGCGGGCCGTCAAGGCCCGCAGCGCGAGCGACTCCTCGTTCGACCAGGCACGCAAGGCCCTGTTCGAAGAGGGCATCTCGACCGGCCGGATGTACTTGGACCAGAAGCGCCCCGGCGTGGAGGACCTCCTCGACTCGATCGTGGCGGGCGTGCGGTCCGCCGCGACCTATGCCGGCGCGACGAACCTCGCTGAGTTCCACGAGCGCGCGGCCGTGGGCGTGCAGTCCGCCGCCGGCTACACGGAAGGCGCGCCGGTCCCGAGCAGCTGGTAAGTATCGGATAGCCAAGCCTGGGGCGTTTTCAGCCCTGATAGCGATGCCGTGGGCGTCCGCCGGTTGGCGGGCGCCTGCGGTGGTCTTCGGCGTCGGGCGGCTCTTTTGTTCTCGTGTGTGGGTGAGGTTGTGGTGCGGGCGCATCGGCGTCTTTGCCGATGCGCCCGCGTATGCCTCGCGAGGTCTCCTGGCAGGAGCCGCGCGGGAGTGCACTCCCGCGCGGTCTTCGGGGGCGGCCCCCGGGGTTCCCACATTCGCCGCCAGTCCTGCCAGGACCGGATCGCCACTCCGCACTTCCACCACCACCGGCGGAGCAACCGTTTTTTATCTATCAACAATCACATGTCGGGCAAGGCCTGCCAAGGAGCATTTTCCTGCCTGTGGATAAGTCGTGATATTTGCTGCGTATCCGCTGTTCAGTGCCTGTGGATAACTTGGCGGCGGGCAGGGTGAGTAGGGGTCAGGTTCTTGCGTCCCTCGCCAGCATTGCGGCCTGGACCCGGTTGGTGCAGCCGAGTTTGGCGAGCACTCGGCTCACATAGGTCTTCACGGTCGCTTCGCTCATGTGGACACGGCCCGCGATCTCCGCGTTCGATAGGCCCTCGGCCACCGCGTCCAGGACCTCGCGCTCACGCGCGGCCAGGCGCGCGACGCGCTCCACCGCGTCGCGCCGCCGCGGAACCGATTCCGGGGCCACCAGGCCCAGCACCATCCGCGTCACCACCGGCGACAGGTACGCCTCCCCCGCCGCGACCGCGCGCACCGCCGTCACCAGTTCCTCAGGCGCGCAGGTCTTCAGCACGAATCCCGCCGCGCCCCGCTCCACCGCCGCGAGCACGTTCTCCTGATCCCCGAACGAGGTCAGCACCAGCGCCCGCGTGCCCGGCGACACCGCGTCCAGCCGCTCGACCACCGCGAGGCCGCCCAGGCCCGGCATGTGCAGGTCCACCAGTGCGACCTCCGGGCGGCAGCGCTCGATGGCCGCCAATGCGTCGCGTCCGTTGTGGGCGGTGCCGGCGATCGCGATGCCCGCCGCTTCCAGGACCGTTCGCACGCCTTCGACGACGAGCGGTTCGTCGTCGGCGATCACGACGCGCGTCATGCGCCCTGCACCCCGGCGATCGAGGTGAGCGGGAGGAGGACGAGGAGCAGGACGACGGTGCCGACGGCGGCGGCGCGGGCGGTTCGCGGGAGTCGGGGGCGGGTGGTGGGGAGCGGGAGCATGGCGCTGAGTCTGAAGCGGTCGGCGTGGGTGCGGTGGTCGAGGAGTCCGCCGGCGGCATCGATGCGTTCGCGCAGGCCAGCGAGGCCGTGTCCACCGGGGAGGCCGGGGGTCGGGGTGGCGGGGAGCGGGTTTTCGACCGCGACGAGGAGGGCGTCGGTCTCCCAGGTGACGGTGGCGCGGACGGGTGCGCCGGGGGCGTGTTTGGCGGCGTTGGCGAGGCCTTCTTCGAGTACCGCGTAGGCGGCTCGGGCGGCGATGGCGGGGAGCGGGCCGGGTTCGCCTTCGTGGCGGAGTTCGACGGGGACGCCCGCTTCCATGAAGGCGGCAGCGAGGGTGGCGGCTTCGGCGGCGTCGAAGCGGGTCTCGGTTTCGGCGCCGGTGCGCAGAAGCGATACGAGGCCGTGGAGGTCTTCGACGGCGGCGCGCACGGTGTCGCCGACCTGGCGGGCTTCGGCGCGTCGTTCGATGTCGGTCTCGCGGACTTCGAGGGCGGCGACTTGAACGGCGGCGAGGCCGAGGCGGCGGCCGATGCGGTCGTGCATGTCGCGGGCGAGGCGGAGCCGTTCGCGTTCGACCGCGACCTCTTGTTCGCGCATGGAGCTGCGGTGGCGCTGCCAGAGGGCGACGACGACGGCGGCGGCGAGGATCGCGAGGATGCCGGCGGGGATCGGGCCGGCGGGGAGGGCGGCGAGCAGGGTGAACTCGGCCAGGACGATGGCGATGGCCGTGAGCAGACCTTTCATACGGCCAGGGTACGCATCGGTGCCGCGGGGTGCCGGTTCACTTTCGTCGCGAGGGGGAGCGACCTTCGGGGACTGTCGGCGGCGTGCCCGGTTTCTTACGGTGGCAATGTGATCGAAGTACGAAATCTGACGAAGCGGTATCGCGGCGGCGTGGCCGTCGACGACCTGTCATTCACGGTGGAGCCGGGCCGCGTCACCGGTTTCCTGGGGCCGAACGGCGCGGGGAAGTCCACGACGATCCGGCTCATCCTCGGCCTCGACCGGCCTACGGGCGGGCAGGCGACGGTGAACGGGCGGCCGTACGCGTCCTTCGAGCGGCCGCTCACGGCGGTCGGGGCGCTGATGGACGCCGGGGACCTGCATCCGACGCGGAGTGTGCGCGAGCATCTGCGGTGGCTGGCGCGGACGAACGGGATCGGGGAGCGGCGGATCGGGGAGGTCTTGGAGGCCACCGGGATGGCGGGGGTGGCGCGGAAGCGCGCGAAGACGCTGTCGCTGGGGATGAAGCAGCGTCTCGGTGTGGCGGCGGCGCTGCTGGGCGATCCGGGGGTGCTCATTCTGGACGAGCCGGTGAACGGGCTCGATCCTGAAGGGGTGGTGTGGATCCGGCGTCTGATGAAGGGGCTGGCGGCGGAGGGCCGGACGGTGCTGGTGTCGAGTCATCTCATGTCGGAGATGGCGTTGACGGCGGAGCACCTGGTGGTGATCGGGCGGGGCCGGCTGCTGGCGGACACGTCCACGGAGGCGTTCATCGCCGCGCATTCGGGGTCGGACGGGAGCGGGGCGAGCCTGGAGGAGGCGTTCATGCGGTTGACGGGTGCGTCGGTGGAGTTCCGGAGCGGTTCGGAGGGTGTGCGGTGAGCGGTTTCGTGCGGGCGGCCTCGGCGGAGTGGGTGAAGATCCGTTCGGTGCGGTCGACGGTGGTGTCGTTGGGGCTGTTCGCGTTCGTGGCGCTCGGGTTGGGCTGGGTGGTCGCGAACGGGTTCAATGCGGGCGGTCCGAGGACCGATGCGCTGCTGCCGGTGTTCTTCGGGCTGCTGACGGCGCAGCTGGTGCTCGTGACGTTCGCGGTGGCGACGGTGGGCGCGGAGTTCTCGACGGGGACGATCCGGGCGTCGCTGGCGGCGGTGCCGTCGCGGGGCCGGCTGTTCGCGGCGAAGATGACGGCGGTGGGTCTCACGGTGGCCGCGGTGGCGCTGGTGGTGGAGCTGGCGGTGTTCGGGCTGGTGAGGGTGGTGATCGGTGACGGGGCGGCGCCGTTGACGGCGTGGTGGACGATCGAGTCCCTGCTGGGCGGTTGGATCCACCTGACGCTGCTGAGCGTCTTCACGGCGGCGCTCGCGGTGATGCTGCGCAGCACGGTGGTCACGCTTTCGGTGCTGCTGCCGATCTTGTTCCTCTCGGGGCAGGGTTTGGGGAACATCGAGGCGATCAAGCCGGTGGCGCAATACCTGCCCGATCAGGTGGGGCTGGTGGTCATGCATTTGACGCGGCCGGGCGATCCGCAGTTCGGGCGGGATTACGGGCCCTGGGAGGGGATCCTGATCTTGGTGTTGTGGACGGTGGCGGCGCTGGTCGCGGCCTGGCTGGTGATGCGCCGCAGGGACGCCTGAGCGAGAACCGGAAGCCAGGAGCCAGGAGCCGGGAGTCGGAGGCGGGAGCGGAATGTGAGTAGGGCGGTTGGGTCATCGGCCGCCCTTTATCTGCGCTTGTGGACCGTCCACAGTTGCCGGGAATGGCGGACCGCGATGGGGGTTCTCATATAGCTTCGCTCTGTAGTCGGTCGCGGTGAACGGGGCCGCTGACCACGTGGGCGCGGCCGAGCGGGCCGGCGCTCCGCATCGGTATCGAAGGAGCACCTGTGAAACGCACTGCCATGTTCGGAGCGGGTTCGATGATGATCGCCGCTACGCTCGCCGCGGCCCCCGGCGCCGCGCACTCCCAGGCCCCGGAGGCGAAGGTCCTCCTGGTGAGCGAGGACTTCACCGGCGCCGAGGTGGCCGACGAGAACTTCGCCTCGCTCAACGCCTGCCTGACGGCGGCGACCGAACTCGTCGGGGAGGACGCGTTCGACGCCTGCTCCGACCAGGCCACGGGCCCCGTCCCGGCCTCGGGGAAGCAGCCCGGCTACCTGCAGTTGACCGACGCCGGCGAGTACGACACCGGCGGCGTCGTCTACAACAAGGCGCTGCCGTCGAAGCACGGCATCGAGGTGACGTTCTCGCAGTACCAGTACGGCGGCTCGGCCGCCGACGGCATCGCGTTCTTCCTCGTGGACGGCGACACGAACCTGGCCGAGACCGGCGCGTTCGGCGGCAGCCTCGGCTACGCCCAGATCGAGGCGAACGGGATGTCCGACGAAGGCGTCGACGGCGGCTACCTGGGTCTCGGCCTCGACGCCTGGGGCAACTTCTCGGCCGACACCGAGGGCCGCGGCGACGGCTGCGAGGGCGGCGACGAGGCCCCCGCGCACCTGCGGATCGAGACCAACCGCGCCCCGGACAACGTCGCGCTCCGCGGTCCCGGCCAGGGCCACGACGGGTACTGCCTGCTCGCCACGACGGCCACCGACGAGAAGATCGGCTCCTACCCGGGCGGGGACATCTTCGGCACCGACTTCCCCGCGAGCCTGCGCGCCGAGACGCTCGCCGACGCCAAGCGCACGGTGAAGCTCAAGGTCGTGCCCGAGGGCGACCACGCTTCGGTCACCGTGGACATCGACTTCCAGAACGGCGGCGGCTGGACCCGGGTCCTGGAGGCCGAGGTCCCCGACGCGCTGCCCGAGACCTTCAAGTTCGGGCTCTCCTCCTCCACTGGCGCCTCTACCGACGTGCACCTGATCCGCCACCTGCGGGTCGAGGCCTTCAAGTAGCGCACACACGACGAGGGAGGGCCCGCGGCATCGCGCCGCGGGCCCTCCTTCGCTGCTGCGTCAGAACTCCATGAGCTGGCGGGCGGCCTCGGCGACCGAGCCCGACAGCGACGGGTAGATCGTGAACGTCCGGGCGACCTGCTCGACGGTGAGCCGCTGCTCGACGGCCAGGGCGATCGGGGTGATGAGTTCGGAGGCGCGGGAGCCGACGACGACGCCGCCAGCGACGATCCCGGAGGAGTTCCAGGCGAAGAGCTTCACGAAGCCTTCGGTGCGGTCGACCATCTTGGCGCGCGGGTTGGACGCGAACGGGAGGAGGACGCCGCGGCAGTCGACCTTGCCGGAGTCGACGTCGGCCTGGGTGACGCCGACCGAGGCGAGTTCGGGGTCGGTGAAGACGTTGGCGGCGACGTGGGCGAGTTTGATGGGGCGCACGGCTTCGCCGAGGGCGTGCCAGATGGCGATGCGGCCCTGCATGGCGGCGACCGAGGCGAGGGCGTGGACGCCGGTCACGTCGCCGGCCGCGTACACGCCGGGGACGTTGGTGCGGGAGACCTTGTCGACGGGGATGAAGCCGCGCTCGTCGACGGTGATGCCGTAGGCGTGGAGGCCGAGGTTGTCGGAGTTGGGGATGGAGCCGACGCAGATGAGCGCGTGGGTGCCTTCGATGACGGTGCCGTCGTCGAGTTCGACCTCGACGCCGTCGTCGGTGCGGCGGGCCGCGGCGGCGCGGGAGTGGTTGCGGACGTCCATGCCGCGGCGGACGAAGACGCGCCCGACGGTCTCGGCGGCCTCGGCGTCCTCGTGGGGCATGACGCGGTCGCGGGAGGAGATGAGGGTGACGTGCGAGCCCATCGCGAGGTAGGCGGAGGCGAACTCGGCGCCGGTCACACCGGAGCCGACGACGATGAGGTGCTCGGGGAGTTCCTTCAGGTCGTACAGCTGGCGCCAGGTGAGGATGCGCTCGCCGTCCACGGGGGCGGAGGTGAGGGTGCGCGGGGTGGCGCCGGTGGCGATGAGGACGACATCGGCGTCGGCCTCGTACGGCTCGCCCTCGGTGGGGACGATGTGGAGCTCGTGGACGTAGTTGTAGCCCTTGTCGACCCGCAGCGCGCCGCGGCCGTGGACGATGTCGACACCGACGCCGGCGAGCTTCTGGGCGATGTCGGCGGACTGCTGGGCGGCGAGCCGCCGGACGCGGCCGTTGACGGCGACGGGGTCGGCGGTGGCCTCGAGGGTGGCGACGCCGAGCTCGCTCGACTCGTGGATCTCGGTGAGGACGGAGGAGGCGGCGATGAAGGTCTTGGAAGGGACGCAGTCGGAGAGGACGCAGGCGCCGCCCGGTCCGGTGGCCTCGATGAGGGTGACGTCGGCGCCGAGTTGGGCCGCCACGAGGGCGGCTTCATACCCGGCCGGGCCTCCGCCGATGATCGCTACTCGTGCCACGGTGCGCCTTTCGGTGTTCGGGATGCTTCAGTGCGGGCAGGTTTAAGGGTATCTTCGAGTCGTGCATCTCTATGCCGCGTATGGCTCGAATCTCGACCCTGCCCGAATGCGCGCCACGTGCCCGCGGTCGCCGCTGGTGGGTACCGGCTGGCTGGAAGGCTGGCGCCTGACGTTCGGCAACGCCGACCTGGGCTCGGAGACCGCCGTCGCGACGGTGGTGGAGTCGCCGGGCGAGCGGGTGTTCGTGGCGCTCTACGACCTCGACCCGGCGGACCGGCAGGTCCTGGACGAGCTCGAGGGGCTGAACTCGGGGCTGTACCGGAAGATGCACACCCAGGCGGCGACGCTGGAGGCGAACCGCCAGGTGTGGCTGTACGTCTTCGAGGGCTTCGAGGGCGGGCTGCCGAGCCAGTGGTACCTCGACGAGATCATGCAGGCGGCCGAGGCCGCAGGCGCCCCGCAGGACTACGTCGAGACCCTCCGGAAGCGGCCCACCGCCGAATGAGCGATCGGGTCTGACGGCTGCGCAGGCGGCCGAGGTCCGGTCCGGCGAGCAGCTGGCCCAGGAGGGCCGGCCGGTCGACGGCGTGCACCTCATCGCCCACGGCCGTCGAGCAGTTCGGCGCCGGCCCGTTCGGCGACCGGTTCGACGGCTGCTCACGCGGCCCGGCTCGACCGTGACCGACCGCCGAGACGGACCTCGCCCGCTGATCCGGCCGAGGATCGTTCGACCCGCGGCCTGCTCGAACTGCGCTGGGTGACCGGGCCCGGCAGGTTCGGTCCGATTCGACTGCCTAGCAGGTGGTCCACCAGTCCGACTGCTGCATCTGCGGTCTGCTTCGGGCTGCACCGCTGGTCGAGCGGTGTGTCGTACCTTGCCCGTAGTCTCGGATTCGGGGGCGCTGCGGATGTCCGATTTGCCGGGACGCTCCGTTCACGTTTCGCGGGACGGGCCGCGTGTCGGACCCTGCGCGTAGCGTTGATATCGGGGGTTCCCTGGGTGTCCGATTTGCCTGGACACTCCGTTCACATTCTTGGAGATGACGATCGGGGAGTCGCTTCGCGACTCCCCGATCGTGCTGTGCTGCTTTAGAAGGCCGGGCTCGCGGCGGCGGCGAGGACGGTGTGGGTCATGACGCGGATGCCGTGGGCGAGAGCGGTCTCGTCGATGTCGAAGTTGCCCTGGTGGATGTCGAGCCGCTCGCCGGGCCGGCCGACGCCGAGGCGGGCCATCGCGCCGGGGACCTGCTCGAGGTAGTACGCGAAGTCCTCGCCGCCCATGGACATCGGGGCTTCGGCGACGGCCTCGTCGCCGAGCGCGGCGGCGGTGGCGCCGGCGAACATCGCGGAGGCGATGCGGTCGTTGACGACCGGCGGGACCCCGCGGCGGTAGTCGATCTCGCACTCGACCCCGGAGGCGCGGGCGACCGAGCGGGTCACCTCCTGCACGAGGTCGGGGATCATGTCCCAGGTCTCGCGGCCGTGCACCCTGACGGTGGCGCGCGCGAGGGCCTCCTGCGGGATCGCGTTCGCGGCCTCGCCCGCCTGCACCGCGCCGAACACGATCGCGACGGACTGCCGCGGGTCGAGGCGGCGGTTGACGAGCGCGGGCACGTCGACCACGACACGCCCGATCGCGTTGACGAGATCCGAGGTCAGGTGCGGGCGGGAAGTGTGGCCGCCGCGGCCGGACATGCGGACCTCCATGACGTCGCACGCCGCGGTCAGGGGCCCGTTCCGGACGGCGATCTTCCCGGACTGGAACTGCGGGTCGCAGTGGAACGCGAAGATCGCGGCGACGTCCTGCAGCGCCCCGTACTTGATCATGGTCGGCGCGCCCGACGGGAACTGCTCCTCGGACGGCTGGAACACCAGCCGGAACCGCCCGGGCAGCCCTTCGAGGCGGTCGATCTCGGCGAGGACGCGGCCCAGGCCCATGAGCATCGCGGTGTGGGCGTCGTGCCCGCACGCGTGGCAGACCCCGGGGACCGTGGAGCGGTACGGGACCTGCTTCGGGTCGTGGATCGGCAGCGCGTCCATGTCGGCGCGGATGGCGATCACGCGGTCGCCCGTGCCGATGTCGCAGGTGAGACCGGTGCCGTCGGGGATGATCTGCGGGTCGAGGCCGGCGTCGGCGAGCGCGGCGGCCACGTAGTTCGCGGTGTCGTGCTCCTGGCGGGAGAGGCGCGGGTTCGCGTGGATGTGGCGGCGGGCCGCGATGACCTCGCCCGCGTGGGCGGCCAGCCAGCCGTCCAGGAACTCGGGCAGCGACATGGACATGGCCTGCTCCTCAGCGGCGTTGCCGGAACTGTCGAACGAGGGGAGGGCGCCGGGCACCACGAGACACGATTCGGGCGCGATCGCACCCGGCAGCGGCTCATTGGACTTTGTGGCGATACCCATCTCGACGACTTTCTCCGCAGTGAGCGTAAACATTCCTTCGCGCCTCGCAATTCGCGTTCGAGGATCACAGCCAATGGAGGGCGATCGGGCAAGCTTAATCCGATCGCGCTCCGTTGCGGCCAGCGCCGTGATTTGCGACATCCGGCCATCGTCCTGCTGGTCCCCGCGCCAGTGGTGACGGTTGCGCGACGAACGGTCACGCCTCTAGAGCCGTACCCGCTGTCATGAGGCATAACGCTTGCCGGGCCGATAAGTTACGGCCGAGATCCGGTTTTCATTCGGAACAGGGACGCGCAAGCCGGTATGACGCGTCCGCGCGCAAGTGTTTCCCCGTGCCCCGTTTTCGGCGACAGACCCATTGTGCGCTTCCCCGAAAGTGACGAAGCGGTCACCAATTGTCGGTCGGTACGTACCGTCCCCATTCGGCGGCGAGCGCGGTGCAGACTTCGCCGACGGTGGCGCCGGCGGCGAGTGCGGTCTTGAGGGGGTAGAGGACGTTGGCGGTGCCGGCGGCGGCGTCCTTGACGGCGGTGAGGGCGGCGTCGAGGGCGGCGGCGTCGCGGGAGGCGCGGTGGGCGGCGAGGCGGGCGACTTGGGCGGCCTCGATCGCGGGGTCGACGCGGAGCGGCTGGTAGGGGGCTTCGGCGCCGGTGAGGGTGTAGGCGTTGACGCCGACGACGGTCTGCTCGCCGGAGTCGATGCGTTTGGCGGTCTCGTAGGCGCTGCGTTCGATCTCGCTCTTCTGGAAGCCCGCTTCGATGGCCTCGACGGCGGAGCCGTGGGCGAAGACGGCGTCGATGAGGCGCAGGGCCTCGGCTTCGACGGCGTCGGTGAGGGCTTCGACGGCGTAGGAGCCGGCGAAGGGGTCGACGGTGTCGGTGAGGTCGGTCTCGCCGGCGATGACCTGCTGGGTGCGCAGGGCGAGGCGGGCGGAGGCGTCGGTGGGGAGGGCGATGGCCTCGTCGTAGGCGTTGGTGTGGAGGGACTGGGTGCCGCCGAGGACGGCGGCGAGGGCCTGCACGGTGACGCGGGCGAGGTTCACTTCGGGCTGCTGGGCGGTGAGTTCGACGCCGGCGGTCTGGGTGTGGAAGCGGAGCTTCATGGAGCGGGGGTCCTTGGCGCCGAAGCGGTCGCGCATGATGTGGGCCCACATGCGGCGGGCGGCGCGGAACTTGGCGACCTCGGTGAGGAGGGTGGAGCGGGCGACGAAGAAGAAGGAGAGGCGGGGGGCGACGGCGTCGACGTCGAGGCCGGCGTCGATGGCGCAGTTGACGTACTCGATGCCGTCGGCGAGGGTGAAGGCGAGCTCCTGCGCGGGGGTGGCTCCGGCTTCGGCCATGTGGTAGCCGGAGATGGAGATGGTGTTCCAGGCGGGGAGTTCGGCGGCGCAGTAGGCGAAGGTGTCGGCGACGAGGCGGAGCGAGGGCGCGGGCGGGAAGATGTAGGTGCCGCGCGCGATGTACTCCTTGAGGATGTCGTTCTGGATGGTGCCGCGCAGTTTCGCGGGGTCGGCGCCCTGCTCTTCGGCGACGAGCTGGTAGAGCAGGAGGAGGACCGCGGCGGGGGCGTTGATGGTCATCGAGGTGGAGACCTCGTCGAGGGGGATGCCGCCGAAGAGGACGCGCATGTCGGCGAGGGAGTCGACGGCGACGCCGACTTTGCCGACCTCGCCGGCCGCTTCGGGGGCGTCGGAGTCGTAGCCCATCTGGGTGGGCAGGTCGAAGGCGACGGAGAGGCCGGTGGTGCCGGCTTCGAGGAGGTCGCGGTAGCGGCGGTTGGACTCCGCGGCGGTGGCGAAGCCCGCGTACTGGCGCATGGTCCAGGGCTTGGAGGTGTACATGGAGGGGTGGACGCCGCGCGTGTAGGGGAAGGACCCGGGTTCGCCGAGTCGCTCCGGGAGGTCCTTCGCGGCGTCGTCGGGTCCGTAGACGGGCCGGATCTCGATCCCGTCGCGGCCTTGCGGTGACGACTGCATGGCTGCCATCCTAGGGGTTGAACTGCGTCTTCGGGAAGGTCCGCCCCGGTCCCGGCGGCACGGTCCCGGCGACGCTTGCGAGCCGTAATTTTGTAATGCCGCTTCCGGGGCCGCCCGCCCCTTACGACGCCGTTCGCGACCGGTTACGGAAACCCGGTACCGACCGGTCGGCCCCGACACGGCAGACTAGTGGGGATCCCTCGCGAGGAGTGGCCGAATGACGTACTCATCTGACTACGGTCGCGGTGGTCCCGGCGCATATGAGGACCCCCGCCCCGGCGCGGTACCGTCCCCTCGGTACTCCCCCGAACCCCAAGAGTCACAGGGGTTCTCCGGTGCATCCTACGGTTCCGGGCGCGGCGGGGGTGATCCGCGTCCCTCCTTCGGCGCGGCCGGCCCGCGCGGCGCCGGGCCCGACCCGTACCGCCCGGCGCAGGGCTCCCGCCCGGACCCGGGACGGGAGCCGTACGGCCAGTCGAACCCGGGCCTCGGGCCGTCGGAGCCGGGCTACGGCCAGTCGAACCCGGGGTTCAACCGGGACGCGTACGGCGGCGACTCGTACGGGGACTCCACCTCCCGGCACAGCTCCTCGTACGGCAACTACGGGAACCTCGGCCAGAGCTTCGCCGTCGGCGGCCAGGGCCAGCGCCCCCGCGTCCCTCCCACGGGGACGGGGAACCGGGCCGGGCCCGGGGACCTCGTGGCCGACCGCTACCAGCTGGTGGACCTTGTCGGCAAGGGCGGCAACGGGTCCGTGTGGCGCGCCCAGGACATGGTGCTGCGCCGCGAGGTGGCGCTGAAAGAGGTGTTCCTGCCGCCGGACCTGCCCGCGCCCGAGCGCGTGCAGCTCATCGAACGGTCCCGGCGCGAGGCGCAGATCGCGGCGGCGCTGTCGCATCCGTCGATCATCCGCATCTTCGACGTGGTCGAGCACGCTGGCCTGCCGTGGATCGTCATGGAGCTGCTGCAGGCGCGCAGTCTCGCGGAGATCCTCACGCAGGACGGGCCGCTCGCGCCGCGTGTCGCCGCGAAGATCGGGCTCGCGCTCGTCGGGGCGCTCCAGGCCGCGCACGACGCGGGGATCATCCACCGCGACATCAAGCCCGGGAACGTCCTCATCTCCACCGACGGCCGGTGCGTGCTCTCGGACTTCGGTGCGGCCCAGCAGCACCAGGTGTCGGGTGGGACGACGCCGGGGAAGGTGCTGGGTTCGGCGCATTACATCGCGCCGGAGCGGGCGGTCGGGCATCCGGCCGAGCCGGCGAGCGACGTGTTCAGTCTCGGCGTGACCTTGTACGCGGCCGTCGAGGGGCGGCCGCCGTTCGACCGGGGGGACGCCGTCTCGACCATGCGCGCGGTCGTGCAGGAGCCGCCGGAGAACCCGCGCCACGCGGGGCCGCTCACGCCGCTCATCGGCGGGATGCTCGCGAAGGACCCGCAGCAGCGGGCGCCGCTGCCGCAGGTCCGCCAGGAGCTGCAGGCGCTGCTCGCCGGGCCGCTGGGCACCGGCGGGATTCCGCAGCAGTCGCCGCCGCTCCAGCGGCAGGGGGCTTACCAGGACGTCTCGCCGCCGCGCACCGGCGCGCGCCCGAACGTCCGGGAGCGGGATCCTGAGCCGGAGCCGACCGGGAACGTGTGGAAGTCCACTTCGGTCATCGCCGTGTGCGTGCTGCTGGCGCTCGTCCTCGTGTGGGGCGGTTACAAGCTGCTCCTGGGTGACACCAGCAGCGGCGGCGAGGAGCCGGGCGCTTCCGACAGCGCCGCCGAGGACCCCGCTAGCGAAGGCGGCGAGTCCGAGGGCGGCGAGGGTCCCGCGTTCGAGACCGCGGCGCACGAAGGCGAGGGGTTCACCGCGAACTACCCCGCGACCTGGGCCGAAGGTGAAGCGGGCGAGCACTACGCGGTGTACTACAACCCCGACGACGAGACCCAGTGGGTGCGGTTCTACTCCGGTTTCGACCACGGGGCCGACAGCACCGAGGCGTACCTCACCGACTACTGGGAGGGGCTGCCCGACTCCATGGAGGACCTCGACCAGGTGCAGCTCGAGGCGGCCTCGTTCGGCGGCATGGACGGCACCGTCCTGGAGTACACCGGTACGAACCTCGACGACGGCGCCGACCGGCACTCGATCTGGGCGCTCGTCGACGCCGGCGACGGCACCTCCTACGGGGTGTTCATCTCCGGCGACGCCGCCGCATGGGACCTATCACAGCAGGTGTACGACGAGGCTGTGGCGTCGTTCGCGACCGGCTGAGGCCACACCGTCCACAACAGCGGCCTCCCGTCATGCGGATATGCGACGATTTCCGCATGACGGAGGAGACGACCAACCTGGATGCGCTGCGCGCCGACGTGCTGCAGTGGATCACCGACGACCCTGACAAGACCTCCCGCGACGAGCTGTACCGGCTGCTCGACGGCCTCCCCTCGGCGGGCCCCGAACTCGCCGACCGCTTCGCCGGGCGCCTCAAGTTCGGCACCGCGGGCCTGCGCGGGCCGCTGCGCGCCGGGCCGAACGGCATGAACCTCGCCGTCGTGCGCGCCGCCGCCGCCGGCCTCGCGAACTGGCTCGACGGTAAGGGCGCCAGCGGGCCCGTCGTGATCGGGTACGACGCCCGCCACGGCAGCCGCGACTTCGCCGCCGAGACCGCGCGCGTCGTCACCGGCTCCGGCCGCCGCGCCCTCGTCATGCCCGGGCCGCTCCCGACCCCCGTGACCGCCTACGCCGTCACCAAGCTCGGCGCGGCTGCGGCCGTGCAGGTCACCGCCAGCCACAACCCGCCGCAGGACAACGGCTACAAGGTGTACCTCGGCCGCGAGCTCGGCGGAGACCTCGGCGCGGGTGCCCAGATCGTCCCGCCGGCCGACACCGAGATCGAGGCCGCGATCGAAGCGCTCGGCCCGCTCTCGGAGATCCCCCTCGGCGACGAGGGCGAGACCCTCGACGAGACCATCGTGGACGACTACCTTAGCGCCGTCGCCTCCGTCGTCGACCCCGACGACCCCAAGCGGCTCGCGTCCGTCGCCACCCCGATGCACGGCGTCGGCGGCGCCACCTTGGTCCGCGCCATGGAACGCGCCGGGTTCCCGGCCCCCACCCTGGTCGCCCGCCAGGCCGACCCCGACGCGGACTTCCCCACGGTGGCGTTCCCCAACCCGGAGGAGCCCGGCGCGATCGACCTGCTCACGGCCCTCGCGATCGAGGAGGGCGCCGACGTGGCGCTCGCCCTCGACCCGGACGCCGACCGCTGCTCGGTCGCCGTCCCGGTCGGCGACGGCACCTGGCGCCAGCTCAGCGGCAACGAAGTGGGCGTGCTCCTCGCCGACCACTGGATGCGCAAGGGCCGCAAGGGCACCTACGCGACCACGATCGTGTCCACCACGCAGCTCAAGGCGATGTGCGAGAAGCGCGGCTTCGGCTACATGGAGACCCTCACCGGCTTCAAGTGGCTGGCCCGCACCAGCGCCGACCTGGCGTTCGCGTTCGAGGAGGCCCTCGGCTACTGCGTCGCGCCGGAGTTCCTGCGCGACAAGGACGGCATCTCCGCGTCCCTGATCGTCAGCGAGATCGCGGCCGGCCAGGCCGCCCGCATGGCGACCCTGCAGGACCGCCTCGACGAGCTCGCCGAGGAGTTCGGCGTATACGAGACCGGGCAGCTCTCCGTCCGCGTCGAGGACCTCAGCGAGATCGGCGCGTGCATGAAGCGCCTGCGCGCCCACCCGCCCACCTCGCTCCTGGACGAGCCGGTCACCGAGTACCTCGACCGGCTGCCCGACGCGGACGTCGTCACCGTCACCACCGCGAACGCCCGGGTCGTCTGCCGCCCCAGCGGCACCGAGCCGAAGCTCAAGGCGTACCTCGAGGTCCGCGAGGACGTCGGCGGCGACCTCCCCGGCGCCCGCGAACGCGCCCGCGCCAGCGTCGAAGCCCTCAAGGCCGAGATCGCCGCAGTCCTGGGCGTGCCCCACTAGCAACGAGCACGAGTGAGGGGGGGGGGGGGGGGGGGGGGGGGGCGCGGCGGCGGCGGGGGGGGGGGGGGGGGGGGGGGGGCGGGC
>NZ_JAPZVR010000004.1:462592-489468 GCF_027622855.1 Glycomyces algeriensis
CCCCCCCGCCCCCCCGCCCCCCCGCCGGGGGGGGCCCCCCCCCCCCCCGGGCCGGGGGGGGGGGGGGGCGGGGGCCCCCCCCCCCCCTCACTCGTTGCTGCTAGAAGCGGCGGTAGGCGCCGAATTGGCGGTCGCCGGCGTCGCCGAGGCCGGGAATGATGTAAGCGGCGTCGTTGAGCTCCGGGTCGACCGCGGCGGTGGTCATGCGGAGGCTGAGGCCCGAGGCGTCGAGCTTCGCGATCCCGTCGGGCGCGCACAGGACCGAGATCAGGTCGATGTCGGTGCAGCCGCGCGCGGCGATCATCTCGCAGCAGCGCAGGAGCGAGCCGCCGGTGGCGACCATCGGGTCCAGCACGATGACGTGGCGCCCGGCCAGGTCGTCGGGCAGGGACTCCATGTAGGCGTACGGCTCATGGGTCTCCTCGTCGCGGGCCAGGCCCACGAACCCCATCGAGGCGTCCGGGATCATCGCCTGGGCCGCGTCCGCCATGCCCAGCCCGGCGCGCAGCACCGGGACGAGCAGCGGCGGGTTCCCGAGCCGGTAGCCCTTGGCCGGGGCCACGGGCGTCCTGATCTCGTATTCGGTCACGGCCACGTCGCGCGTGGCCTCGTAGACGAGCATCGTAGTGAGCTCGTGCAGGGCAGCCCGGAACCTTGGCGAGTCCGAGCGCTCGTCCCGCATGGCGGTAAGCCGTTCTGCGGCGAGCGGGTGTTCGACGATCTTGACATCCACGGTTCCCAACCTTAACGCCCAGCTCGCCGAGCTAATGTGAGCTGGTCACCACAGTCTGAATCGAACACGCGGCGAGGCTTGCGAGCCGCGCTTGCGTACAGCCAGGATACGGATATCATCCAGTCATGGGATCAATTTTGAGCGGCGCTGAGGCCGCCGCCCTCGTCCGCGCCCTCCCCGGCGTCGACGCGGTAGGCCTCGAAGCGCGCGCGGCGGGGCTTGCCACCCGCTCCGTCAAAGCGGACGCGAAGGCCAAGGCCATCGACCTCGCCATCAGCATGATCGACCTCACCACCCTCGAAGGCGCCGACACGCCCGGCAAGGTCCGGTCGCTCGCGTCCAAGGCCGTGCGCCCCGACGGCGACGCCCCCGCCACCGCCGCGGTCTGCGTCTACCCGTCGATGGTCGCCGTCGCCGCCGAAGCCGTCAAGGGCTCCTCCGTGAAGGTCGCCTCCGTCGCCACCGGCTTCCCCGCCGGGCAGGTGCCGCTCGACGTGCGCCTCGCCGACACCGAGGCCGCCGTGCGCGCCGGGGCCGACGAGATCGACATGGTCATCAGCCGCGGCGCGTTCCTCGCCGGCGACCTCGAACGGGTCTTCCACGAGATCAAGGCCGTCAAGGCCGCCAGCGGCGAGGCCCGCCTCAAGGTCATCCTCGAGACCGGCGAGCTCGTCACCTACGACGACGTGCGCCGCGCCTCCTGGCTCGCCATGTACGCCGGGGCCGACTTCATCAAGACCTCCACCGGCAAGGTCGGCGTCAACGCCACCCTCCCGGTGACGCTCCTGATGATGCAGGCTGTGCGCGACTACCGCGCCCTCACCGGCGTCCAGGTCGGCGTCAAGCCCGCCGGGGGCATCCGCAACACCAAGGACGCCATCAAGTACCTGGTGTGCGTCAACGAGATCCTCGGAGACGACTGGCTCTCCAACGAGTGGTTCCGCTTCGGCGCCTCCAGCCTCCTCAACGACCTGCTCATGCAGCGCCAGAAGCTCAAGACCGGCCACTACTCCGGCCCCGACTACGTGACGGTGGACTAAGCGATGTTCGAGTACGCGCCCGCACCCGAGTCGGTGCGGCCCCAGATCAAAGAGCACTACGGGCTGTTCATCGACGGCGAGTTCACCGACGCCGCCGACGGCGCCGTCTTCAAGTCCGTGAACCCCTCCACCGAGGAGGCCCTGTTCACCGTGGCCGAGGCCGGCGAGGCCGACGTCCAGGCAGCCGTCGCCGCCGCCCGCCGCGCCCAGGAGTCCGTGTGGGGCCCCATGAGCGGCGCCGAACGCGGCAAGTACCTGTTCCGCATCGCCCGGCTCCTGCAGGAGCGCGCCCGCGAGTTCGCCGTCGCCGAGTCCCTCGACAACGGCAAGCCCATCAAGGAGACCCGCGACTTCGACGTCCCGACCGCGGCGCAGCACTTCTTCTACCACGCCGGCTGGGCCGACAAGCTCGCCTACGCGGGCCTGGGTGCGGACCCGAGGCCGCTCGGTGTCATCGGCCAGGTCATCCCCTGGAACTTCCCGCTGCTCATGCTCTCGTGGAAGATCGCCCCCGCGCTCGCGTGCGGGAACACGGTGGTCCTCAAGCCCGCCGAGACCACGCCGCTGACCGCGCTCATGTTCGCCGAGCTCTGCCAGGAGGCCGAGCTGCCGCCCGGCGTCGTCAACATCCTCCCCGGCGCCGGCGCCACCGGCGCGGCCCTTGTGGACAGTGCCGTGGACAAGGTCGCGTTCACCGGATCGACCGCGGTCGGCCGGGCCATCGCGAAGTCCATCGCCGGCTCCAAGAAGAAGCTCACCCTCGAGCTCGGCGGGAAGGCCGCGAACATCGTGTTCGACGACGCCCCCATCGACCAGGCCGTCGAGGGCATCGTCAACGGCATCTTCTTCAACCAGGGGCACGTGTGCTGCGCCGGTTCCCGCCTCCTCGTGCAGGAGTCCGTGGCCGACGACGTGCTGGAGCGGTTGAAGGCCCGCGTCGAGACGCTCCGCGTGGGCGACCCGCTTGACAAGAACACCGACATCGGCGCCATCAACTCCGCCGAGCAGCTCTCGCGCATCCAGGCGCTCGCCGCCACGGGCGGTGACGAGGGCGCCGAGGTCTGGCAGCCCGCCTGCGAGCTGCCCGAGCGCGGGTTCTGGTTCCGCCCCACCGTGTTCACCGGCGTCCAGCAGTCCATGCGGATCGCCAAGGAGGAGATCTTCGGCCCGGTCCTCAGCGTCCTCACGTTCCGCACCCCGGACGAGGCGATCGCCAAGGCCAACAACACCCCCTACGGCCTCTCGGCCGGGGTGTGGACAGAGAAGGGCTCCAAGATCCTGTGGGCGGCCGAGCGGCTGCGCGCGGGCGTGGTGTGGGCCAACACGTTCAACCAGTTCGACGCCGCCAGCCCGTTCGGCGGCCTGAAGGAGTCCGGTTACGGCCGCGAGGGCGGCCGCCAGGGGCTGGAGGCCTACCTCGATGTCTGAGCACGCTGATCGCCTGCGGGTCAAGAAGACCTACAAGCTGTACGTGGGCGGGAAGTTCCCCCGCTCGGAGTCCGGAAGGAGCTACCCCGTGAGCAGCCCGGACGGCGCCGAGCTGGCCAACGCCGCGCTCGCCAGCCGCAAGGACGGCCGCGACGCCGTGGCCGCCGCCCGCAAGGCCCAGCGGCCGTGGGCGGGCCAGACCGCGTACCTGCGCGGCCAGATCCTCTACCGCGCCGCCGAGATGCTCGAAGGCCGCGCCGGCCAGTTCGCCGAGGAGCTCGCCGACGCCACCGGCGCCGAGGCCCACGAGGCCCTCGGCACCGTCGAAGCCGCGATCGACCGGCTCGTGCACTACGCGGGCTGGACCGACAAGTACACGTCCGTGCTCGGCGGGGCCAACCCCGTCGCGGGCCCGTACTTCAACCACACGACCCCCGAACCGCTCGGCGTCATCGCGATCGTCGCCCCGCAGGACGACCCGCTCCTCGGACTGATCGACGCCGTCGCCCCCGCGATCGCCACCGGGAACACCGTCGTGGTGCTCGCGAGCGAGGCGAAGCCCTTGCCCGCGTTGAGCTTCGGTGAAGTGCTCGCCACCTCGGACCTGCCCGGCGGGGTCGTGAACCTCCTCAGCGGCAAGGCCGCCGAGGTCGCACCGCACCTGGCCGCGCACGCCGACGTCAACGGGCTCGACCTCGGCGGCGTCGCCGACGCCGGGCTGGCCGCGAGCCTGGAGGCCGCCGCCGCCGAGACCCTCAAGGTCGTGCGACGCCCCGGGCGCACCGGCACCTCGCTCGACCTGCTGCGGCAGTGGACCGAGTACAAGACCGTGTGGCACCCGGCCGGGATGGCCGCGACCGCCGGAGGCGGCTACTAGCGACACCCGATGGGGCCTCGAGATTCAGATCTCGAGGCCCCATTCGCCTATTCCACTGCGAACCGACCTACCGGGTACGACCGGGCGTGTCGCGTCGTCGTACGCTGTTCCCCAGCTAGATCACTACGGGAGGGACGCGACATGGCGGCCGATTCGGACGGGCCGGTGCGCAGCGCCGAGACGGACAAGCTCTGGAACGAGATGAGCGTCGACCCGGTGGAACTCCACCTGGGCAAGGACTCCGGTTTCACCCTGCGCGCGTACCGGATGTCGGACACCCTCCCCGGCGCGAAAGCCGCAGCCGCGCCCGCCGAGGACAAGGCCGAGGTCGAGGAGACCGACGAAGACGTGAAGCCCGGCGGCAAGCACGCCGCTGACGACGACGCGGCCCCCGAGGACGAGGACGCCCTCGAGCCCGACGCGGCCGACTTCGCCGACGACGAGGACGACGCCGCCGAGGAGGACGAGGACGCCCTCGACGCCACCCCCGAGGAAGTCCCGGTCTTCTTGACCCGCAAGGGGAAGCTGCTGGTCTTCCGCGAGCCCGGCGCGCTCGTCGAGTACGTCAAGGGCAACGACGACCACGACCTCGCCGCGATCGAGGAGTACGCCGAGCTGCAGGAGCGCCTCAGCGCCGACGACATCGTGTGTGACGAAGACGACACCTACGAGCTGGACCTGGTGGTCGCCAACCTCCGCGGCGGCCAGGAGGCCTGGGAGCCCGAGCTGCTCATCAAGGCCGCCGAGGTCGGGCGCGACCTCGGGTACGCGCTGAAGAACGACTCCGTCGTCAACTCGCTCGCCCCCGGCTCGCCCCTCGACGACCTCGACGAGACCTTCCGCATCGTCGTCGACGGCGGCCTGCGCGGCAAACTCGCCAAGCGCCGCTTGAAGAAGAACGACTCGCAGCAGGCGGCCATCGCCTGGCGCGGCGTCATCGCCAAGATCAACGACCACGTGGAATGGCGCGGTTAGCGGCGTACCGGCATCATCCGAACAGCCCATGCGGACTCATACTCGGAGTCCGAATCCCGGCGCCGCCGCGAGCGCACGCGGCGGCGCGGCCGCGTCGCACATTGTTATTCCACTGGGGAATCCCCTGGTCGGCAGCGTCAAGGAATTGACGGAAATGTGTGCTATGCACTTCCCGCCCTTCATGAACCCGCACTGTCTGTCCGCTTGCAGAACCGAGTATTCTGCGGAAAACTGATAACGGACTGGTAAATACAGGCAGGGCTGCGGCCCGCCGTCAGGGGCCGGCGCCCGTCCGGGTGCGCCCTACGAGAGGAGCCCCGCGGGTGCAAGTGTTCTGCGGCATCACCATCGACCAGCAGGTAGCAGGAGCCGGACAAGGCGACACCGCCTGCGCCGTCGCGCTCGTCGCGGCCGGCGGCAGCCTCATCGCCACCGACACCTTCGGCGACGACCCCCGCGGTTGGGTCCGCCTCAACAGCCTCCTCGCGCGTTCGGCGCCCGGCCAGTCGGTCTCAGTGGCCGTCGACGGCGAAGTCGTCCAGCTGGCCGAGTTCGCCGCAGCCGCCGGGCAGCTCGTCATCCGCGCCGCCAAGACCTCGCGCTCCAAGGACGCCCTCGACGACGCCATCGCCATGGCCCGCGGCCTGGCCACCGGCGAAGTGAGCGGCCAGCCCTTCGCCGCGCGCCCTGAGATCAACGCTCTGCGCCCGATCCTGGACACCGTGGCCTCGGCCGCCAGGGCCCGTCACGACGCGGCAGAGGCGCTCACGTGCCTCCTGCGCGCGGTCTTCCCGGCGGCGCTCGCCGCCTGGGACGACCCGAGCGAGGCCAACGCCGTCGCCATCCTCACCCGGCTCCCCCAACCCGGTGCGCTCCAGTCGATCTCGACCGAAGAGCTCGCCGCGGACCTCGCCACCGTGGCCGACCCCGGCCAGGTCGCGGCGATGGCCGGGGCCCTGACCGAGGCGATCCGCGAGATCGGCGGCGGCGACGACCCTTCGGTCGCGCCCTCCGTCTCCGCGACCGCCGACGCCGTCTCCGCCTGGGACCGCTCGCTCGAAGGCCTCATCGGCCTGCTCCAGGCCAAGCGCCCGCGCCTCGACGCCATGCCCCCCGCCGTGACTCCCGTCGTGTACGACGACGAGGACCGGCCCTCGCGCCGCCACGGCCACGACACGCACACCACCGTCCGCCTCCCCGGCGACCTGCCGGACCGCCAGAGCCTGCGCGCCCTGGACCCGGCCTCGCAGCTGCACTCGGTCGTCGACCTCGAAGCGACGCAGGTGATCCCCGAGTCGCAGATGCCCGTGGACGGCGAGAGCCACACCCGCTCGATCCGCCGGCGCCGCCGGGCCCAGCCCGCCGAACTGCCGCAGTCGGACCTGCCCGCGCCGACCGAGCGGACGGTCACCCGTTCGGCGCTCGCCGACGCGTTCCAGTCCGAGAGCATGCGCCAGCCCGAGCCTGAGCCGCGCCGCCACCCGTGGCAGCCGAAGGACGACGTGCACATCGTCGACGTCGCCAGCCTCATGGCCGACGACGACGGCCTCATGATCCTCGGCCAGGCCCGCAGCGCCTGGTTCAAGCGGCCCGAGAGCGAAGAGCCCGAACCGGAGTCGTGGAACCTCCCCGGCGACGACGGCTGGCGCACCGCCCGCCACGTCACCGAGGCCCCCGAGACCGAGGAGCCGATCACGCCCGCCGGGCTGCCGCGCCGCAAGCCGCAGGCGAACCTGGTGCCCGGCGCGGTCGTCGCCGACGAGAACCCCCGCTTCGACGAGCCGATCGACCGCGACCCAGAACTGCTGGCGCAGAACACCGCCGGCTACTTCAAGGGCTGGGGCCGCGCCCGGGGCGGCCGCCCCGGTGCGGGCGCCAGGACGGAGAGGATGGCGACCCGATGAGCGCCAATCTCGGCGTCTACGAGCGCTCCCTGAGCATGCTGCTCGGCTCGCTCGTGGCCCGCACCCCCGGGCTCTCGCACGCCGTGCTGGTGAGCGTCGACGGCCTCCCGCTCGCGGTCTCCGCCGGGCTCCCCAAGGAGCGCGCGGACCAGTTGGCGGGCATCGGATCGGGCCTGCTCTCCATGGGCGAGGGCGCCGGCCGGTCCATGGACCACGGCCCCACCCAGCAGGTCATCGTCGAGATGGCCGAGGGCGTGCTCCTCGCCGCCCCGGTCGGTCCGCAGATCTGCCTGACCCTGCTCGCCGTCTCGCAGTGCGACCGCGAGCAGCTCGGGTACGAGCTCGGGCAGTTCACGATGCAGGTCGGGCCGCTGCTCAACGAGGCCCTGACGAACACGGGCTCCATCCCTAAAGTCGTGTAAGGCAAGCGGAACGGGCCCCGAGGCGATGCCTCGGGGCCCGTTCCGTGTGCGGGTCAGCTGCTCGCGCCGACCTTCTCGCGCGGGGCCGGCAGGGTGACCGTGCGGGTGCGGGTCGTGCCGGTGCGGGCGTGGGTGGCGTAGAGGGTGAGGCCCACGAAGGTGAGGCCGCCGACGAGGTTGCCCACGACGGTGGGGATCTCGTTCCAGATCAGGTAGTCGCCGACCGAGAAGTCGCCGCCGAGCATGAGGCCCGCGGGGAACAGGAACATGTTGACGATCGAGTGCTCGAAGCCCATGTAGAAGAACACGAGCACCGGCATCCACATGCCGATGACCTTGCCCGGCACGGAGGTCGACATCATCGCGGCGACCACGCCGGTGGAGACCATCCAGTTGCAGAGCACGCCGCGGATGAAGAGGGTGAGCATCCCGGCCGCGCCGTGCTCGGCGTAGCCGACGGTGCGGCTCTCGCCGATGGTGCCGAGCGCCTGGCCGATCTCGTTGGGCTCCACGGAGAACCCGTAGGTGACGATGATCGACATCATGAGGGCGACGGTGAACGCGCCCGCGAAGTTCCCGACGAACACCAGGCCCCAGTTGCGCAGCACCGAGCGCGGCCGCACGCCGGGGCGCTTGTCGATGAGCGCCAGGGGCACGAGCGTGAACACGCCCGTGAGCAGGTCGAAGCCGAGCAGGTAGAGCATGCAGAAGCCGACCGGGAACAGGAGCGCGCCGAGGAGCGGCTGACCGGTGTTCACCGTGATCGTGACCGCGAACGCGGCGCCCAGGGCCAGGATCGCACCTGCCATGAAGGCGCGGAGCACGGTGTCGCGGGTCGACATGAAGACCTTCGCCTCGCCGGCGTCGATCATTCGCGCGGTGAACTCCGCTGGTTTCACATAGGACATGGGCGCTCCTCGGGGATCGGGCCGGTGGTGCCGGGGTCGGGCTCGGACCGGGTGGAGTCTCCCGAATTCGGGTTTCAAGCGCATGAACTGCGGACGTTCGACTTGTCACCAACACCGCACCGCAGGCGAACCGGGCTTCGTGACACCTGGACGGCGGCCGTTCGACCCGTCCCCGACACCGCGCGGCGGCGACCCGGAGCCGTGACACCGCCGTGAAGGTCGCGTTTCCAATCGCGATCGCCCTCGTCCGGGGCGCGGAGCGACCCGCTGGCGCATCGGGACCTCGAGGCGGTCACCGGGCGCGGCCCGGCGTCCGCCCGGACATGCCGAAGGGGCCCGAGGCGGTAAGCCTCAGGCCCCTTCGAAGCATGGTCCAGGGAGATGGGTCAGCCTAGACGACAGTTCTCAATCACGGCTCGCAAGCTTCGCCGCTGTGTTCATTCACGGCTCGCAAGCTTCGCCGCGGGTCTGCGTCCGCCTGTGGGCGGCTAGTGGACGCCGACGGTGCGGGTGCGGCGCATCGAGAGGACGTACTCGACGAGCTTGATCAGCACCTGCTTGGTGGACTCCCGGTTGCGGGCGTCCGTGTACATCACGGGGACGTCGTGCGAGATCTGCAGGGCGTCGCGGATGTCGTTGAGGTCGTGGAGCTGCTTCCCGTCGAAGCAGTTCACGGCGACCAGGTAGGGCAGCTTGCGGTGCTCGAAGAAGTCGATCACCGAGAAGCAGTCGGCGAGGCGGCGGGTGTCGACCAGGACGATCGCACCGATCGCACCGCGCACGAGCTCGTCCCACATGAACCAGAACCGGGTCTGGCCGGGCGTGCCGAACAGGTACAGGATGAGGTCCTGGTCGATGGTGATACGGCCGAAGTCCATCGCCACCGTGGTGGTCTGCTTGTCGGGCACCAGGTTGTTGTCGTCGACGCCCTCCGAGGCGGAGGTCATGATCGCCTCGGTCGTCAACGGAGTGATCTCGGAGACCGATCCGACCAAGGTCGTCTTGCCGACGCCGAAGCCGCCGGCGATGACGATCTTGGCAGAGGTCACACGAGAGGTGTCTGCGGATGAGTTCATGTGGGTCTATAGCCTCCTGAGTCCACTGAGGACACGCTCAAGGAGCTCGGTTCCGACCGATCCGTCGCCGCCGTCCGCGTCGAATCCGGTGGGTTCGTGCACTGCCAGCAAACCATCGGCCGCCATGTCGGCGACCAGGACGCGCGCGACGCCCAGGGGCACCTCCATGCGCGCGGCGATCTCGGCGAGGGACTGGAGGCGCCCGCCGCACAGGTCGACGATCACCTTCTGCTCCCGGCCGCCGAGGAACTGCCCGGACCGGCCGCGCGCAGTGGTCTCCACCAGCGCTTCCAGGGCGATCTCCAATTGGGGCCGCGTACGGCCGCGAGTGACCGCGTACGGTCTGACGAGTGAGCCGGTCGGCTCATCACCACCGAGGACCATTACTACCTCCAACCGCAGCGCGCGGATCCCACAATCCTTGTGCCGCAGTCATGTCAGTTATCCGTGTACCGCGTGCCAGGGGAGGCACCGGCCCGTCGCCTGGGGATGCGACGGAGGGGTTCGATTGTTCAGTTCGTCCCACTCGTGCTGGTGCGCATGTACGGCTCCGCAAGCGATCGCCGAGGCTGCCGCTCGAGAGGAGCCTACCGTGCCGCACGTGCATTCGCCAATCGCGCCTGTACGGGCATGACTAGCTGCGGGCGGACGGCGTCAGGGCCTGGCCGACGCGGTCGACCAGCAGGGCCATCTCGTAGCCGACCTGGCCGACGTCGCAGTTCTTCGAGGCCAGGACCGCGAAGGAGGAGCCGTCGCTGATGGACATGAGGAACAGGAAGCCGCGGTCCATCTCGACCACCGTCTGGAGGACGGCGCCGCCTTCGAAGCAGCGGGAGGCGCCCTGGGTGAGGCTCACCAGACCCGAGGTCACGGCCGACAGCTGGTCGGCCCGGTCCCGCGGCAGGTCCCGCGAGGAGGCCAGCAGCAGACCGTCGGCGCTGACCGCGACGGCGTGGGCCACGCCCGGCACGCGTTCGGCGAAGCCGGCCAGCAGCCAGCCCAGGTCCTGGACCGAGGTTCCACCAGTGCTCATCGTTTGCGCTCCTTAGTAGCGTCTTCCGTGTTGCGGTTCAGCGACTCAGTTACCGTCATTGCCACGTCCTCGCTGCACCCCACGGTGATAGGCCGACAGCAGGCCCCGAATGCCCTCCGGGTTGCGCTTCTGCGCGCTGACGGTCTCCTGTGATTCCTCCACGGCCCCGGGAACCAGGCGTTCCATGGGGCGGCGCTTGGGAAGTCCCACCGAGGTCGTCTCGGCGGAGACGGTCTCGGCGAAGGCGTTGTCCACCCGCGACCAGCCGTCGTCGGCGGCCGTGCGCCAGGCGTAGGAGCCCGACTCGGCTTCGGGGGAGGTGAGGCGGCGTCGTTCCAGGCCCGGGGCGGACGAGTGCTCGTCGGCGGGCTTGCTCTGCATGGGCGTCGAGCCTTCCGTGGGCTGCGGAGGGGCGGGCGGTGCCGCCTCCCAAGCCGGGGCGGGGGACTCGGCCGCTTCTGACTGGTCAGCGTAGCGCGGCGAGGTTGCCTCCGCCACCTCCGCGGGAGGCGCCTCCGTCGCACGGAAGGACGACACGCCGCCCTCCTGGACGGGGGCCTCGGCGGCGGCGCCGAGCGTCGGCGCGTCCTCTTCGACCTTCTTGGGGGCGGGAGTGACGGCCTTGAACCAGGCCGACTCGACCTCGCGGAAGATCGGGAGCTCGGTGGTGGCGTCCAAGGCGGACACGCGGTCCTTCTTGGCGGCGCGCGGGGCCTCCGTGCCCGAGGGCGCGGCGGCGGCGTCGGGCCACGACGGCGGGACCGGCTCCGGTTCGGGCGTGAACGCCTCGAGCTGGATCTTCGGCAGCGCGACGTGCTCGGAGGAGACGATCTCGCCGGTCACTTCCATGACCTTGCCGCCGGGGCGGCGGTCCTCGGCGAGGCCGCCGGGCCGGAACATGAAGCCCGGCTCCTCTTCGGCCGCGGGCGCGAACGGCTGGGCCGGACGGCCCTGGTTGCGGTGCAGCGCGTGCTCGCCGGTGAGCGGTTCGGCGGGCTGCGGCGGGACGACCGGCGGGCGCGAGGGCTGCTGCGGCGCGCTGGGCTGCCACATCGGCTGCTGCGGCTGCGGCGGGGGCGGCGACTGCGGTCCGACGGTGTCGAACAGCCCGGCCGGGCTCTCGGGGACCTGCGGGAGCGCGCCGGAGTTCATGCCGAGCGCGCCGCGCGGGCCGTCGTCGCGGCCTTGCAGGGCGAACGTGCTGTCGCCGTTGTCGAAGCCGGCGTTGTCGAAGCCGGTGCCCTCGAGCGGGACGCCGCTGCGGAGGCCGCGCTCGGGCAGCTTCGGGTCGGTGAGGACCGCTTCGCCCAGGATGACCTCGGCGACGGTGCCGCGCTGCTCGCCGGGGCGCAGCTCGACGCGGACGTCGTGCCGCTTGGCGAGGCGGGCGACCACGACCAGGCCCATCATGCGCGAGGACGCGAGGTCGATCGCTTCGCCGGACTCGGAGAGCTGGCGGTTGATGTCCTCGATCTGGCCCGGCGGCATGCCGATGCCGATGTCGTTGATGCGCACGCGGATCGCGCCCTGGGGGCTGTCGGCGGTGCGCATCTGCTCGGCCTCGACGAGCACCGGGGACTCCGGCGGGGAGAACGCGGTCGCGTTGTCCATGAGCTCGGCGATGAGGTGCACGAGGTCGTTGACCGCGGCCGGGCGGATCTCCCGCTCGGCCTCGAGGTTCCCGAACTCGATGCGGGTGTACTGCTCGACCTCGGACTGCGCGGCCTGCAGGATGTCGCCCACGGGCGCCGGGTAGCGCTCCTGGCGGGTGGAGTCCGCGCCGGCGAGCACCAGGAGGTTCTCGTCGTTGCGGCGCATGCGGGTCGCGAGGTGGTCGAGCTGGAACAGCTCGGCCAGGCGGTCCGGGTTCTCCTCGCCGCGCTCCAGGTGGTCGAGGTGGCCGATGAGCCGGTCGACGAGGTTCTGGGAGCGGCGGGCGAGGTTGATGAACATCTGGGAGACGTTGGCGCGCAGGGCGGCCTGCTCGGCCGCGATGCGGATCGCCTCGGTGTGGACGATGTTGAACGAGTGCGCCACGTTGCCGATCTCGTCGCGCTGGTCGATGTCGATCACCGCGCCGGTCTCGGCCGCGACCTCGTCGGGCGTGCGGTTGCCGATGGTCTCCGCGTCGCGCATCTGCGCCACCGCCTGCGGGAGGCTCACGTGGGCGACGTCGAGCGCGCCCTCGCGGAGCCGGCGCAGGCCGGTCGCCATGTTGCGGGCGATGAGCAGGGCGATCACGGTCGCGACCACGAAGGCCGCCAGGATGAGCACGGCCTCGAGCAGCAGCTGGAAGATCTGCGCGTCGCGGTCGGAGCTGGCGTCGTCGAGGACTTCCTCCGACTCGCTGCGGATGTAGTCGAGGCCGTTGTCGAGGATCGCGTCGTAGGAGGCGATGACCTCGGCGTCGACTTCCAGGTCGCGGTTGGTGCTCGCGGTGACCGCGTCGTTCTCGAACTCGAGGGCCGCCTGGGCCTCCTTCGTGTTCAAGCCGCCGGTGCTGAAGAAGAACGCGAGCTGCTCCTCGCGGTTGGCGACGGTCTTGAACTCGGCCTCGGCGGTCTCGCGCAGCGAGGCGTAGGAGATGAAGTTCTGCCAGCGGGTGGCGTTGATGAACTTGCGGCCGTTGCCGACGTTGATGGCGATCGCGCGCTCCTCCTCGAGGGTCTCGAGGATGGTGGTGGCGGCGGCGATGGCCTGGAGGTTCCGGGCGATGTCGGGGTCGTTGACGATGCGCGAGGAGATGTCGGTGATGGTCACCAGTTCGGCGACGAGGCGCTGGTAGACGCGGGAGGTGGCGTCGATCGAGGCCTGCTGGGCGTCGTTGACGGCCTGCTCGCGGATCTGCAGGAGGCTCTCGTACTGCGTCTGGACCGCGTTGATGCGGTTGGTGATGTCCTGGGAGAGGTCGGGGAGTTCGGCGGCCTTCTCGTTGAACCGCTCGTACGCGGTGTCGGTCCCCTGCTGCTGGGTGGAGACGTGCTCCTCGTCGTACTGCGCCTCGTCGATGCCGGCGACGTGCTCGCCGTCGAGACGCAGGTGCGTGACGAGCAGGGACCGCTCCTTCTGGAGTTCGTACCTGAGGTCGGCGACGAAGGTGTTGAACTCGACGAGGTCCACCATGTCGTTCGACTCGAACACGCGGTCGGAGAGGTCGTAGAGGCGGAGGCCGGCGACGGCCACCAGGACTACGAGCGGCACCAGGAGGATCATTCCCAGCTTGGACCGGATTCGCATGTCGGCGATGCGGGGCAGGCCGAGCGGTCCTCGTCGAGCCGCTGAACCCGCACGGTTCGAGCTGCGCTTGCTCACCTTGTCTAGCCTCCTGGGGTGGTCCTCTGTGTCAGACCGAAGGGCCCGGGCCGGGCGGGATCGGTCTCGGGCCGACGTGTCGAGTCGGCTGCCTCCGGCCCGCCGGGGAGGCGGGGGCGGCATGTGAAGCCCAGCAGATTCCATCATGACGAATGAGGGCGGCGAAATCCAGGGGCGTACTGGAGTACTGAAGAGCCCTTCGTATGGCAGTGTGTTGCGGGGCGAATCCCAAGATACACTGATCTTTTGGACACATGCCTATGCGGTATTCGGTCGTTCGGCTGAGAAGATCGCCTGTTCGGACGACAACTCGGCCCCCGGTCGGACGAGTCCCGTCCAATGGACCTTACCGATGGGTCGCGCACGGAACGAGTCCACGACACCACGCTTCGTGATGACCGTTTCGCCACCTTAGTCCATTGACCGAGCGCGGTTCCCCGAACACGAACGGGGGACAGATCTGACATAGCGCCCGCAGGTCCGCGTACGACTCGCACACGCTGTGCGACACACTTCGCCCTCCATTAGGCACGGTTGACCCACGACCTTCCAGGAGGCAACCCCATGGCACCGCCACTGCACGACGTGCTCGCATCGACGCTCGAGCACCACCACTTCACCTACGGCTGGCTCAACCCCGTGATGGGCCTCGCCTTCGCAGCGGCCGGCTCCTTCCTCGGCCTCTCGGCCTCCCGCTACGCCCGCGCCGCCACCTCCCCCGGTGGCCGCCTCCGCTGGACCCTGTTGGCCGCCTTGGCCATCGGCGGGGTCGGCATCTGGATGATGCACTTCATCGCGATGGTCGGCTTCACCGTCACCGGCGCCGACATCGCCTACGACCCCGGACTCACCGCCGCCTCGTTCGCACTCGCGGTCGCGGCGGTCGGCATCGGGCTCTTCGTGTCCGGAGGCAAGCGCGCTGGCTGGCCGCGCTTGATCCTCGGCGGACTGGTGTGCGGCGCGGGCGTGGTCGGGATGCACTACACGGGCATGGCCGCGGTCGCGACCGGCGGGCAGGTCACCTACGACCCGCTCCTGGTCGCGGCCTCGGCCGTCGTCGCAGTCGTCGCCTCGACGGTGGCCCTGCGCTTCACCGCCGTCATCTCCCGGCGCGGCAGCATGGCCCTGGCCGCCGCCGTCATGAGCGTCGCGGTCGTCGGCATGCACTACACCGGCATGGCCGCGGTCGAGGTCCAGGGACCGCCGCGCGCGGACGTCTCCGGCATCAGCCCGCTCGTCCTGCTCCTGCCGATCCTCATCCTCGCCATGATCGCCATCGTCGGCATGGTGTTCGGCGTGCTTGCCTCGCCGGCGCTCGACTCCATCGCACAAGATGCCCGAGGCGACCGAAATGACCGTCCTAGTGCAACTGTCCGTCTTGCGGACGCCGCCGGACAGTAGTCGTATAAGTTTCACATCGCGCTGCACCTGAAGCGCGACATTCCGGATACGGGCCGAGCCCGGGGAGGAAGACCACGGATGGAACACGTCAGTCACTTCACTTACGGCTGGATCAACCCCATCATGGCCTTCGGATTCGCGTTCGCGGGTTCGATCCTGGCGCTCATGTGCATGACCCAGGCGCGCCGCCAGGACGGCACGGTGAAATCCGCTCGCAAGCGGGTCCGGTGGATCGCACTCGCCGCATTCGCGTTGGGCGGCACCGCCATCTGGATGATGCACTTCACCGCGATGATCGGCTTCAAGGTCGTCGACTCCGACATCGGCTACGACCCGCTGAAGACCTTCCTCAGCCTCGTCGCCTCCATCGGCGCCGTGTTCTTCGGCCTCCTGGTGGCCGGCACCGGCCGGCGCAACACCGTCGCGAAGATCCTCATGGCCGGTCCCATCACCGGCATCGGCGTCGTCATCATGCACTACTCGGGCATGGCGGCGATCAACGTCTCGGGGCACATCAGCCACGAGCGCGACTACTTCATCGCGTCCGTCGCGATCGCCGTCGTGGCCGCCACCGCGGCCCTGTTCTGCGGCATGTACCTCGACGGCTGGCGCTGGCAGTCGGGCGCGGCGGTCATCATGGCGATCGCCATCTGCTCCATGCACTTCACTGGCATGGCCGGGGTGCGGGTGACCCTCCACGACGGTGGCCGCGACTCGGTGGCGGGCATCGACCCGATCATGCTCATCCTCCCGATCCTCGGCGTCGCGACCATCGGCATCATCGTGCTCCTGTTCGCGCTCATGGGGACCCAGCCGAAGATGGTCACCAAGCGCGACCAGCTCGGCATCGAGGTCGAGGACGAGGAAGTGCTCCCCACGGCGACCGGCGCGATCCCGGTCGACAAGCTCCGCGGCCCGCAGCCGGGCCCGAACGGGCAGGGAGCCGCGCGGACCGGGCGGGTGCGCAACAAGAGCCAGCGCCAGGGCCACGGCGTCCCCGACCAGCGGACGGCCCCGATCCAGGCGCCGGTGGGCAGCCACGACGGCCCGCTCATCGTCCCCGACCGCCCCGTGCCGCGCGGCCAGCGCTCGTTCCAGCAGGCAGACTTGGAGCGGACCGCCGAGCACTTCGACATCACCCCGCGGCAGACGCCGCGGCGATAATCCAGACTCTCGCTCCGGCAAGCAGCGGGAACGGGCGGCCTCCGAAAGGAGGCCCCCCCCTACCCAGATATTGGTGAATTATAAGGCCCGTCACGCACACCACTCGTGGCGCGGTGGCGGCGGTTCCCCAAGGAGCGCTTGGTGAAGCCTCGCGCGGATCCGGGTCGCGCTCAGGCGTGCTTGGCGACTTCGACGGAGCTGCGGGCCTCTTCGAGCTTGCTGCGGAGCGCGGCGGCCATGGCGCTGCCCTCCTCGAGCTGCTCCTTGCCGACGTTGAGCGCGTTGGAGGCGGCCTCGATGCCGAGGGCCTGGACCTGGCCGAGCAGCTCCTCGGTCTGGGCCTTGGTGGCCTCGACCTGCCCCTGGAGGTCGTTCACGGCCTCGATGTTCGCGTTGATGAGGTTGAGCGCCTCGTCGATGCTCGCCATGGGGCACAGCCTTCCTGTCCGGGATTCGGGGTGTCACCATGCGCCGCAACCGGATCAGCCGCGCGAGCGCGGTCCCGGCGGGTGGTCCCCGGTGGGCTCCAAGCCTATCCAAATCGCCTGCGCCCCGCATCCCCCGGCGGCCGCGGCGGGGCCGGTCCGGGTTTCGCCGGGGCGCGCCGCGGGCATACGACGGGACCTGTGAATCGAGTGGAAAGGGACGCGATGCTGCCGCTCTGGTACCGGAACGCCGTGATCTACGCGGTGGACCCGGCGATGTTCCGCGACTCCGACGCCGACGGCTGGGGCGACCTGCGGGGCCTGACGAACCGGCTCGAGCACCTGCGCGGCCTCGGCGCGACCTGCGTCTGGCTGCTGCCGTTCTACCCCTCGCCGTTCAAGGACGGCGGCTACGACATCACCGACCACCTGTCGGTCGACCCGCGGCTGGGCACCATCCCGGACGTGGTGGCGTTCCTGGAGGAGGCCGAGGAGGCGGGCATCCGGGTGCTCTTCGACCTCGTCGTGCAGCACACCTCGGACCAGCACCCGTGGTTCCAGGCGGCGCGGCGCGACCGCGACTCCCCTTACCGGGACTACTACCTGTGGTCCGACGAGCCGGTCGACGACGGCCTCGAGTCGGTGTTCCCCACTGTGGAGGACGGGGTGTGGACCTGGGACGAGGAGGCGGGGCAGTACTACCGGCACATGTTCTACGCGCACGAGCCGGACCTCAACCTGGCGAACCCGGAGGTGCGGGCGGAGATCCGGCGCATCATGGCGTTCTGGCTCCGCTTGGGCGTCTCGGGGTTCCGGGTCGACGCGGTCCCGTACATGGTGCACGCCGCCGAGGAGGTCGAGGAGTACAAGGCCGGCACGGACCTGCTGCGGGAGCTGCGGGAGTTCGTGGCGCTGCGCCACCCTGAGGCGGTGCTCATCGGGGAGGTCGACGTGCCCGCCGAGGAGTACAACGACTACTTCCTCGAGGGCGACGGCCTGACGATGCTCCTGAACTTCTGGCTGAACAACCACATGTTCCTCGCCCTCGCGCGCGGCGAGGCCGCCCCGGTGCACGAGGCGCTCGAGAAGCAGCCGGACCCGCCGCGCCGCAGCCAGTTCGCGAACTGGCTGCGCAACCACGACGAGCTCGACCTGGAGCGGCTCACCGAGGCCGAGCGGGACGAGGTCATGGCCGTGTTCGCGCCCGACGAGAACATGCGCGCGTACGGCCGCGGCATCCGGCGGCGCGTCGCCCCGATGCTGGACGGCGACCCGCGACGCATCGCGGCGGCCCATGCGCTGCTGCTCTCGCTGCCGGGGACGCCGGTGCTGCAGTACGGCGACGAGATCGGGATGGGCGACGACCTGTCGCGGCGCGAGCGGCTCAGTGTCCGCATCCCGATGCAGTGGACGGCTGACGAGCACGGCGGGTTCTCTTCGGCGCCCGCCGGCGACCTGGTCGCGGAGCCCGTTGAGGAGGGGCCTTTCGGGTATCCGGAGGTCAACGTCTACGACCAGCAGCGGCGGCCCGGGAGCCTCATGGCGAGGGTCGGCGACATGGTCAGGACCCGACTCGGGCTCACCGAGATCGGTTTCGGGACGCACCGGGTCCTCAACACGGGCTGCCCGTCCGTGGTGGCCCTGCTGCACGAGGACGAGCGCGACGGGAAGGTCGTGACCCTCGTGAACCTGGCCGCCGAGGACGTGGAGGTCCGTGTCGCTGAAGAGGGCTTGGACGACCTCGTGGACGTGCTCACCGACGGCGAGTACCCGCCCGAGGAGGACGATCCGCCGCTGCTGCGGCTGGCCGGGCACGGCTACCGCTGGCTGCGACCGCGCGCGCACGTCTTCAAGTGAACGGGGAGAGCATGGTGGAAATCGGATATCACGCTTCGCACGAGCAGTTCCCGCCCTCGCGTCTCGCCGCGGCCGCCGTCGCGGCCGAGGCGGCCGGGTTCGACGCGGTGCTCTCCTCCGACCACTTCGCGCCATGGAGCACCGACCAGGACGAGTCCGGGTACGCCTGGACCTGGCTGGGTGCCGCGATGGCGCGGACGCGGCTGCCGTTCGGGGTCGTGACCGCGCCCGGCGACCGCTACCACCCTGCGATCACCGCGCAGGCCATCGCCACGGTGGAGGAGCTGTTCCCGGGCCGGTTCACGCCCGCGCTCGGGAGTGGGCAGGCCCTGAACGAGCACGTCACGGGCACCGTCTGGCCGCGCAAGCCCGAGCGCAACGCGCGCTTGCACGCCTGCGCGGACGTGATCCGGCGGCTCCTCGACGGCGAGACCGTCGACCGCGACGAGCCCGTCAAGGTCCGCGCCGCCCGGCTCTACACCCGGCCGGAGGCCCCGCCGCCGCTGTTCGCGGCCGCGCTCTCGCCCGGGACCGCGCGCGAGGTCGCGGCCTGGGCGGACGGGCTCATCACCGTGAACGCCCCGGAGGACCGGCTGCGCGCGATCATCGACGCCTTCCGCGAGGGCGGCGGTGAGCACAAGCCGCTGCACCTGCAGGTCCACTTGTCTTGGGACGCAAGCGAGGAGGCCGCTCGCGCGCAGGCGCTGCGGCAGTGGCGGTTCGTGGCCCTGCCGCCGTCGCTCAACCAGGAGCTGGAGCTGCCCGAGCAGTTCGACGCGGCCTGCGCCCATGTCCCGGTGGACGCCCTCGAACCGGGCGTCCACATCGGCGCCGACCTCGACCTGCACGCGGCGGTCATCGCCGGGTACGCCGAACTCGGCTTCTCGCGGCTGTACCTGCACCAGGTCGGCGTCGACCAGGAGCGGTTCATCGACGTGTTCGGGGAGAAGGTCCTCCCCCAGCTCCGCACTGGCGGCTGAGCCGCGCTGACGCGGCTGCGGCGGTACGTCTAGAAGCGCCGGGGCATCTCAGTCGATCAGCGCATCGCTGCTCGGCAGTAACGCCGACCGCGGCCGTGCTCCTAAGCGCGTGAGTGCATCCACAAGGGACACCGCGGCGGTGACGAGGAGGACCGTTCCCGCGAGCGGTCCGATGACCGCACTGGTCTTGAGTCCCTTGGCCTTCGCCAAGGGATACGCGCCGATCGCGGCCACGGTGACCAGTGCCGCCGGGATGTGCACGGCGGGAATCTCCAGGACCACGGCGACCGGGAAGAGGTGCACGCCGACGACGAACGCGATCCATGCCGCGATCGCATCGGCGTGCTTTCGCCACGCGAGGAGCGCCGCGCCGAGACCGGCCGCGGCGAACTCGACGCCGACGATGATCCCGAAGCTCCGGCCGGTCGCGTCGTCGAACACGGTGCCGTCCGACCAGTGCCGCCACAACAGGAGTCCGCCTGCGGCGGCCACCAGGATACTCAGGATCGATCCCGCCGCGAGGAACTTGACCCACGACCGCGGCGGGCCCTCTTGGGCCCAGCCGAACCAGGCCATGGCGAAGAAGCCGAAGACGGCCGCCAGACCGGCGGCGTCACGGACGTGTTCAGGGGTCATGCGAGGTCCGTTCGAGAGGTAGGCCGACTAGGGATGTCGTACCGGTAGGTCAGGGTAGATACAGTGCACATTTACGGCTCGCAAGCGTCGCCGAGACCGGGCCCATCGATGTCCGATTTGCCCCGGGCGCTCCGCTCACGTTCGGGCCGTAAGCCGCCCGTGAAGCGCCGCCGCAGATGCGGTTCGGGCCGGAACCCGGGCCGCAAGCAGCCGCGGCAGACGCGGTTAGGGCCGTTGCCCGGCCGCGAACCGCGCCTCAGACGCCCGCGTAGGAGTGCAGGCCGTCGAAGACCAGGTTCACGGCGGTGAGGTTGAAGAGCATCACGGCGTAGCCGAGGATCGCGATCCACGGCGCGTTCGCCTTGGCCGACCGGCCCGACACGCGCGCGTGCAGGTAGGCGGCGTACACGACCCAGGCGATGAACGCCCACACTTCCTTCGGGTCCCAGGCCCAGTAGCGGCCCCAGGCGAGGTGCGCCCACACCGACCCGGCGATGATGCCGAAGGTCAGCAGCGGGAACGCGAACACGTGGATCTTGAAGGTCATGCGCTCCAACGCGGTCGCGTCCGGCAGGCGCTCGGCGACGTTGAGCGGGAAGCGGACCGGCTTGCCGTCGGAGACCTGGCGGTCGTAGCGGCGCTTGAGCAGGTGCAGGATCGCGAAGACGCAGCCGATGAGCAGGATGCCGGAGGAGGCGATCGCGGCCGTCACGTGGATGACGATCCAGTACGAGTCGAGGGCCGGGACCAGCGGTCCCGCCTCGGTGTAGACGCGCACGGAGGTGCCGAGCACCATCGTCACCGCGAAGGTGGCGAAGAGGCCGAGGCGGCGCGGCACGCTGCCGCGGGAGACGAGGATCAGCCAGGTGACCATGCCCGCGAGCGCGACGCCCACGGTGTACTCGAACATGTTGCCCCACGGCCACCGTCCGGTGTGGATCACGCGGGTGACGATGCTCGTCGCGAGCGCGGCGGTGCCGAGGAAAGTGAGGATCAGGCCGAGGCGGCCCGCGCCGCGCGCGGCGGCGGGGCTGATCGGGGCCTCGGCGGCGACGGGGTCGTCAGGGGCGTCGGCGCCGGCGGTGCCGACGGACGCGAGCTGCTTGGCGCGCTTGGGGGCGCGCTTGTCGAAGGCGTACTCCACGGCGTAGGCGAACATCGCCCCCGCGTAGATGAGGATGGTGGCGACGAACAGCGCGTTCGCGACTTCGGCCCCGGTCATTGCTGACTCCCGATCGACTCGTCTGATGAGGATGCTTGCGGCGGCTCGTGGCCGGGCGCGATCGCAGCGGTGAGCTCGTCGCACTCCTCGTCGAGGCCGTCGTAGTCGTTGCGGTTGAGCCCGGCGGTCTCGACGGTGCCGTCGGGGTTCCACCGGATCCAGAACCGCCTGCGGCGCACTGCGAGTGCGGGCAGCAGGCCGCCGAGGAGCAGGATCGCGCCGGCGAGGACGACGGGGCCGCCCGGGTCGTGGCGGACCTGCAGGACGGCGTACTGCTCGACGCCGTCGAAGGTGAGGCTGGAGCCGTCGGGCAGGGTCATGGAGTCGCCGACGCCGATGACCTCGACCTCGTCGTTGACCTGCTCGAGGTTCCCCGAGGCGATCTGGGCCTCGTTGATCGCGTACACCGATTCGGGCCGCCCGTCGGCGAGGCCGAGGTCGCCGGTGTAGGCGGTGAGGGCGAGGACCGGGTTCTCGAGCTCGGGGTTCGTGCCGAGGAGCATCGCGGTCGAGTCGTCGAAGGTGGGCACGAAGACGGCGTCGAAGCCGACTTCGGCGTTCTCGTCCACGGTGCCCGTGGCGGGGTCGACGTTGGCGTCGGGGAACTTGAACGCGCCTTCGGAGTTCATCGCGGCGTCCATCGCCAGGAACTCCTGGTGGAGGGTCTGAGTCTGGCCGTAGCGGTCGGTGTAGGTGACGACGGGCGTGTAGCCGTGGCCGATGAGGAAGACGTTGGTGCCGTCGATGTTCAAGGGGTGGTTGACCTCGAGGGCGTACTCGCCCTCCTCACCCGCCGCCTCGTAGGAGATCGCGGCGTCGTAGGCGGTGGGGCCGCCGTTGGTGAACTCGGCGTCGAAGTCGTCGAGGGTCACGCAGAACTGCGGGAGGCCGGTCTCGTCGACCCAGGCGCCGAGGCCGTACTCGTCGTACTGCTGCAGGTTGTTGCAGTAGGACTTGTCCTCGGAGAGGATGCGGTTGCCATACCAGCTCATGAGGCTGCCGAGGGCGACGCCGACGAGCATGAAGATGACGCTGCTGTGGAACAGGAGGTTCCCGGTCTCGCGGAGCTGGCCCTTCTCGGCGCTGATCGTGACGGTGCCGTCCTCGGCCTCGCGCACGGTGGTGCGCCAGCGGCGCTGCTTGAGGACGGCGCGGGCGAGCGACTGGTTGGCCTCGACCGCGAGGGTGCGGTGGTACGGGAGGATCGACATGCGGCGCGGCGCATCGGGGACCTTGGCGCGCAGGGCCTTCCAGTGGAGGCCGAGGCGCGGGAGGATGCAGCCGACGAGGCTGACCATGAGCAGCAGGTAGATCGCGGAGAACCACGGCGAGGTGTAGACGTCGAAGGCCCACACGCGGTCGAGCCAGGGGGCGAGGTCGGGATGCTGGTCGTAGTAGGCGGCGACGTCGGGGGCGCTGATGGAGCGCTGCGGGAACGTCGAGCCGGGGATCGCGGCGAGTGCGAGCGCGAGGAGCAGCAGGAGCGCGGTGCGCATGGCCGTGAGCTGGTGCCACCAGCGGCGCCCGAAGGCGCGGAGGCGCTTGGCGGGCTTGGGTTTGGAGCGGGGCGGGGGCGCGAGGGTGGCGGTCACAGCAGGCTCACCCCGGCTCCCACGGTGGCGCGCAGCCAGTTGGTGAACTCGGTCCAGGCGCCGGTGACGAGGGCGATGCCGACGAGGCAGAGCATGGCGCCGCCGGCGATGGAGATCACTCGGCCGTGGCGTTTGAGGAAGTCGAGGGCGCCGGCGAGGCGGTGCATGCCGACGGCGAAGAGCACGAAGGGCAGGCCGAGTCCGGCGCAGTAGGCGATCATGAGGCCGATGCCGCGGGCCGTGCCGTCCTGGATCACCGCGAGGCTGGTGATGGCGGCGAGTACCGGTGAGGTGCAGGGGATCCAGGAGAGCGCGAAGACCGCGCCGAAGAGCGGGGCGCCGGCGAGGCCGACTGCGGGGCGCCACCGGGGGGCGAAGCCGCCGCGGGTGGGGATGAGGCCGATGAACATGAGCCCCATGGCGATCATGACGATCCCCGCGACGGTCTCCAGTGTGGAGGAGTTGGTGAGGAGGGCGCGTCCGGCGCTCTGGAGGGCGAAGACGACGGTGGTGTAGACGGCGGTGAACCCGGCGACGAACAGGAGCGCGCCGATCAGGACGCGGCCGGTGCGCCGGTCCTTGGAGAGCTCCTGGCCGCTCATGCCGGTCACATAGGACACGTAGCCGGGCATGAGGGGGAGGGTGCACGGGGAGGCGAAGGAGACGAGCCCTGCGAGTGCGGCGATGCCGAAGGCGAGCAGCAGCGGCCCGGAGGCGGCGGTCTCGGCGGGGTTCATGCGGTCTCCGCTCCGGCAGCGGTGGTCACTCGGACTCCTTGCGCGGCAAGGGGACGGTGCGGCCGGGCGGGGCGGTGCCGTCGAGGCGGCGCTTGACGAGGGTGCCGACCGCGACGGCGGCGAGTGCGGCGGTCCCGGCCATCACGGCGCCCTTGGCGGCCTTGCGGATGACGGATTTCGGGGCTGGCGGCGTGCTCATGACGGCTCCAGGGCTTTGCGGACGTCGGCGATCAGGGTCTCGGCGTCGTCGATCTCGCCGCGCCAGATGGAGAAGACCCGGTGCTCGGCGTCGATCACGATGGTGGCGGGGATGTCGTTCGGGGAGAGGCCGTACTCGACGAACTGGTCGGCGACGCGGCCGGCCTCGTCGCTGAGCGAGGGGTAGGAGACCGCCCAGCGGCGCTCGAAGGCCTTCGCGGCGTCCACGGTGTCGCGGATGTTCACGCCGAGGAACTGCACCCCTTGGCCTTCGCTCGAGCCTCCGGTTCGCTCCGCGAACTCCGCGGCCGCCTCGACGAGGTAGGGGGCCTCGGCGACGCAGGGCGCGCACCAGGAGCCCCAGAAGTTGACGACGAGGACCGATCCGGCCCACTCGTCGGTGTCGATCGGGTTGCCGTCGAGGTCGTCGCCTTGGAGGCGGGGCGCGGCGAAGCGGTCGCCGGGCTCTTCCCAGCGGTAGTTCGAGCCGTCGCCCGAGACGTACCGGTCGCGGTTGATCTCGTTGACGCGGTTCGCGTTCTCGCCGCCTGTCTCGGAGCAGGCGGCGAGGGCCAGCAGCGGCGCAGCCGCCAGCATCGTCCTCCGCCGCAGGCCCATCGCTAGGCGCCCTTGGCCTTCCGAGCGGACTCGGACTTGAGGATCAGGTGGGCGGCGGGCTCGGCGTACTCGATGCGGGCCAGCGAGGGGCCCTCGTAGACGAAGCTCGTGATCGAGGCGAGCGCGCATTCGCGCTTGCGGGGGTCGTGCCACAGCTTCTTGCGCTCGGCGAAGCGGCGGACGGTCCAGATCGGCAGCTGGTGGCTGACGAGGACGGCCTCGGAGCCTTCGGCGGCGACGCGGGCCTGCTCGACGGCGTCCATCATGCGGCGCGCGATGTCGAGGTAGGCCTCGCCCCAGGAGGGGCGGAACGGGTCGCGGAGGCGCCACCAGTAGCGCGGCTCGCGCAGGGCGCCGTCGCCGACGCCGACCCGCAGGCCCTCGAAGGAGTTGCCGGCCTCGATGAGGCCGTCGTACGTGGTGACGTCCATGCGGTACGAGGCGGCCACCGGTTCGGCGGTCTCCTGCGCGCGCTGCAGCGGGGAGGCCCCGACGTGGACGACGTCGCGCCCGGCGAGGCGCTCGGCGGCGGCCACGGCCATCTCGCGCCCCAGCTCGGACAGGCCGAAGCCGGGGATGCGCCCGTAGAGGATGCCGTCCGGGTTGTGGACCTCGCCGTGGCGCAGCAGGTGGACGATGGTGGTGGAGCCGCTCATGAGCGCACCTTAGCCGCGGCTTCGGCCGCTGTGTGCATGGCCTGTTCGATGTGTGACAGGGCTTCCTCGTCGATGGCGGCCGAGGTGAACCAGCATTCGAAGGCGCTCGGCGGCAGGTAGACGCCGTTCTCGAGCATCGCGTGGAAGAACGCGCCGTAGGCCGCCGTGTCCTGCGCCTTGGCGTCGTCGAAGTTCCGCACCGGGCCCTCCGAAAAGAAGACGCTGAACAGATTCGAGGGGGCCGAGACGTAGTGCGGGACACCGGCTTTGGTGAGCGCCTCGGTCGCCATCCGCTGGAGTTCGGCGGCGGTGGCGTCGAGCGTGCGGTACACGGCGTCGTCGCAGGCGCGCAGTGTCGCCAGGCCGGCGGCGACCGCGAGCGGGTTCCCCGAGAGGGTCCCGGCCTGGTACACCGGCCCGGAGGGGCTGATCCGCGCCATGAGGTCGGCGCGGCCGCCGAACGCGGCGGCGGGCAGGCCCCCGCCCATGACCTTGCCGTACGTGTAGAGGTCGGCGGGTGCGGCGAGGCCGCCCGGGGCGACGCGGAAGCCGGTCATGACCTCGTCCGAGATCAGGAGCGCGCCGCGGGCGTGCGCGGCGGCGTACAGCTTCTCGTTGAAGCCGTCGAGCGGCTCGATCGCGCCCATGTTGCCGGGGACGGCCTCGGTGATGACCGCGGCGATCTGGCCCGGGTGCTTCGCGAAGGCCGCTTCGACGGCGTTGATGTCGTTGTAGGGGACGACGATGGTGTCGGCGGCGGCCGAGGCCGGGACGCCCGGCGAGTCGGGGTGGCCGAGCGTGGCGACGCCGGAGCCCGCTTCGGCGAGGAAGTAGTCGGCGTGGCCGTGGTAGCAGCCGGCGAACTTGATGATCTTGTCGCGGCCGGTGGCGGCGCGCGCGAGGCGCACCGCGCTCATGGTGGCCTCCGTGCCGGAGGAGACGAGGCGGACCATCTCGCAGGGGGTGCGCTCGACGATGAGCTCGGCGAGCTCGATCTCGCCCAGCGTGGGCGCGCCGTAGGAGGTGCCGCGGGCCGCGGCCTCGGTGAGCGCCGCGACGACCCCGGGATGGGCGTGGCCGAGGATGAGCGGGCCCCACGAGCCGACGAGGTCGATGTAGACGTTCCCGTCGATGTCCGTGAAGCGGGCGCCAGAGGCCTCGCGGACGAAGACGGGGTCGCCGCCGACGCCGCGGAAGGCGCGGACGGGCGAGTTGACACCGCCCGGGATGACCTGGGCGGCGCGCGCGATGGCGGCGGCGGAGGCGGTGTGGGTTCGAGCGGCCTGCGGTTGCCTGTCAGTCACCCGGTCAGCATCGCACACGCCGCGCTGGCGGGCCGGAATCGGCCCGGACTGCTATCGCCCGGGCCATCCGCGGCGCGCATGCGGGCGCAGGGGATCCGTGGCGGTCCGCGGCCTCCGGCAGGGCGGTTCAAGGCCGCTCCGGCGGGGCGGTTCGCGGCCGCTCGGCGAAAGGCCGTCCACAACCCCCACCCACCACTAGATGGTTGATTCCTAGGGGTCGATTGGGGTCGGGTCGGGCCCCTCGCGGTCGGCATGAAAGCGAGGGAGTCCAGACTCGTTGTGTGGCAACAAGTTTGAATAACCTGGACTCCCTCGCTACCGCACTCTACGTGACGGTCGACGACCTGATCAAGGAACACCCGCACCTGGCGCCCTGGA
>NZ_JAPZVR010000005.1 GCF_027622855.1 Glycomyces algeriensis
CCGCCCGGAAGCAGAAATGCCTGGTCTAGGGCCGCTCGGAGCGCAGCTCCTTGCCGAGGTGGATCGAGCCGTCGGTGCACGCGTAATGACCGAACGGGGTGACCGGCGCGTAGCCGAGCACGCCGTACATGGCGACGGCCTCGGGCTGGCGCGGGCCGGTCTCCAGGATGACCCGCTTGCGGCCCGCCTCCGCGGCGGACGCCTCGACCGCGGCCACGATGAGGCTCGCGAGCCCCTGCCGCCGGGCGCTCTCGCGCACGTACACGCGCTTCATCTCGGCGTCCTCCTCATGGGAGCGCCAGCCGCCGCAGCCGGCGGGCTCGCCGGACTCGTCGAAGGCCACGATGAAATCGCCGTTCGGTGGGTGGAAGTCGTCCTCGCCCAGCTGCGTCTCGTCGCCGCCGCCGTAGCGGCGGACGTACTCGGCCTGGATCTCGGCGCAGAGCAGCTGCGCCACAGGGCTGTCGAACCGGGTCCTCGAAAGCGTGAATTGCACGCGTTCAACTCTGACATGACGCCCTAGCCCGCGCCAGCGCCGTGCGTCACGCGAAAGCCCCGCCCAAAGCGGACGAAAACCGACCGATCGGCCGAGGTGCGAATTGACCGTTCGGCCGCCGCGGCCGACCCGAACGCACAGACTTCGCGCTCACCCCTTCCGCGGCGTCCTCCACGGCCGGTATCGCGCTCGCGACCATTACGATCTTCACATCGGCGATGTGCAAATCGGGTCCGGCGTTCCGGGCACCCCGTCGCCTTCGAACGCACGCGTGCGCGCGATCCCTCCGGCCCCGGCCGGGCGCGCCCGGGGTGCGGGCCCGCCCGCGCCCGCATCTGTGCGGGAGCTTCTGCGAACGCGCGGGCGACCCGGCCGCGATCCGGTAGGAAGGAGGCATTCACCCATATGCGCACTGTGCAGCGACGGAGGCCCCAGATGGCCCGCGCTGACCGCTGGAACGGCTGGTCGGCGCCCTCGGTGCGGACGGCGTTCACCGCCGCGTTCGCGGTCGTGGTGGTCCTGGTCGGACTGCGCCTGACCGTGCGCGACGAGTCCCACGCGGTCTCGTGGCTGGCACTGCCTCCGCTGGCGGCCTCGGCGTTCCTGCCGTGGCGCTGGGTGGCCGGGGTCGGGCTCGCGAGCATGGCGGCGGCCTTCGCCTACCTCTGGGTCCTGTACGACTTCGCGATGGGCGGCGTCGCGTCGCACGGGGTGGACTTCCTGGTCGTGGCCGTGGCCGTGGTGATCTCGGCGGCGGTGGCGATCGTGCGCGAGCGCGACGACGAGCGGATGAAGCGGCTGACGCAGCTCGCGTCGGTCGTGCAGCAGGCGATCCTGCGGCCCATCGGGGAGCGCTTGGGGCCCTTCGACATCGCGGCCCGGTACGTCTCGGCGCGCTCGGGCGCGGAGATCGGCGGCGACCTCTACGAGGCTCTGAACACCGATTACGGGGTGCGGATCATCATCGGGGACGTGCGCGGGAAGGGCCTGGACGCGGTGCGGCTCTCGTCCACAGTGCTCGGCTCGTACCGGCATGTGGCGTTCGAACGCTCCGACCAGCGGTGCATGGTCAACGACCTGGACCACGCGGTGGCGCGGAACGCCGGCGACGAGGACTTCGTGACCGCGATCCTGCTGCAGGAGCGCGGCGGGACGCTGGAGATCATGAACTGCGGGCACCCGCCGCCGATGCTGGTGCGCGACGGGGTGGCCACCTACCTGGAGCCGGAGTCGATGGCGCCGCCGCTGGGGCTGAGCCCTTCGGCGCGGGAGCTGACGGTGCGGCTGCAGCCGGGGGACCGGATCTTCCTGTACACGGACGGCCTGGCGGAGGCGCGCAAGGACGGGGAGTTCTTCCCGATCAAGGAGCGGGCTTGGAGCCTCATCGGGCACGGCAACGTGGGCGACGGCCTGGCGTCCCTGGAGTCGGCGCTGCGGCGCTGGGTGGGCGGCCCGCTGACCGACGACATCGCGCTGCTGCTCCTGGACTACCGGCCGGAGACCGGCTGAGCGCAGACGGGCTGAGCGCGGCCTAGCACGGCCTGGCGAGGCGGCAGCGCCGCAGGTGGCGCAGCCTCGAGATCGTCTTGCGGCGCTTGGTGTACCGGACCGGGAGGCGGCGGCGGATGTTCACTGCGCCCCTTCCTCGGCCAGCACGGCGACGGGCACGCGGAAGACCCGGTGCAGGACTGGCCGGACGCGGCGGTGGCGTCCGATATAGGAGGGTCGCGCGCGAGAGGCGATGCGGTCGGCGACGGCTCGGATCATGGGGTGCTCCCGGTGGTTCGCACAGGCGGTCGGTCACACGGTTCAACGAGGCACTGGTGCGCAGGTTACGGCAGCGGCGACGAAGTCTCGGAACGCTCACCCGATCGATGGAACGGCGCGTGTCGGAGCAGTCGGAAATCGGACTGGATTTTCCTCGGAACACACTTTCCTCCGACCCGTCGGCGCGGCATACTTGAGCTTGCTACTGACGGGTAATATGATGAGGGTTACCACTGAGTAATGGAGGACCCGCAATGACGCACTTCCGCCACAACCTTCGAGACCTGGAGTTCAACCTCTTCGAGGTCTTCGGAGCGGACAAGATTCTCGACGACCCCGCCTTCGCCGACCTCGACGTGGCGACCGCCCGCGAGATCCTGACCGAGCTGGCGCGCCTGTCCCAGGACGAGCTGGCCAGCGGCTGGGTGGAGGGCGACCGCAACCCGCCCGTGTTCGACCCCGCCACCCACTCGGTGACGCTGCCCGAGTCCTTCAAGAAGGCGTACAAGGCGTTCATCGACGCCGAGTACTGGCGCCTCGACCTCCCCGAGGTCCTCGGCGGCACCATGGCCCCCCGCATGCTCTGGTGGTCCCTCGCCGAACTCGTGCTCGGCGCCAACCCGGCCCTGTGGATGTACGCCGCGGGCTCCTCCTTCGCGCACACCGCCCACCTCGAGGGCACCCTCGAGCAGCAGGAGTGGGCCAAGCTCTTCGTCGAGAAGGGCTGGGGCGCGACCATGGTCCTCACCGAGCCCGACGCGGGCTCCGACGTGGGCGCCGGCACCACCAAGGCGTACAAGCAGCCCGACGGCTCCTGGCACATCGAGGGCGTCAAGCGCTTCATCACCTCGGGCGACCAGGACATGACCGACAACATCATCCACTACGTCCTCGCCCGCCCCGTGGGCGAAGAGGGCGTAGGCGGGCCCGGCACGAAGGGTCTCAGCCTCTTCATCGTGCCCAAGTTCCTGTTCGACCCGGCCACGGGCGAGCTCGGCGAGCGCAACGGCGTCAACGTCACCAACCTCGAGCACAAGATGGGCCTCAAGGTCTCGGCCACGGCCGAGCTCACCTTCGGCGAGAAGTCCCCTGCGAAGGGCTGGCTCCTCGGCGAGAAGCACGAGGGCATCCGCCAGATGTTCCTCATCATCGAGTACGCGCGGATGATGGTGGGCACCAAGGCGATCGCCACGCTCTCCACCGGCTACCTCAACGCGCTCGACTACGCGAAGAGCCGCATCCAGGGCCCGGACCTGCTCAAGATGGCGGACAAGGCCTCGCCCCGCGTGCCGATCATCAAGCACCCGGACGTGCGCCGCTCGCTGCTCATGCAGAAGAGCTACGCCGAGGGCCTGCGCGCGCTCGTCGCCTACACCGCGTCCTGGCAGGACAAGTCCCGCCTGGCCGAGATCGCCGGGGACGACGAGTCGGCCGAGACCGCGAAGAAGGTCAACGACCTCCTCCTCCCGCTCGTCAAGGGCTGCGGCTCCGAGCGGGCGTACCAGCTGCTCAGTGACGAAGCGCTGCAGACGTTCGGCGGCTCGGGGTACCTCCAGGACTACCCGCTCGAGCAGTACGTGCGCGACGCCAAGATCGACACGCTGTACGAGGGCACCACCGCGATCCAGAGCCTCGACTTCCTGTTCCGCAAGATCCTCAAGGACAACGGCGAGTCGCTCATGGTCGTCGCGGGCGAGATCATGGAGTCCACGCAGGACGGCCACGCGGAGCTCGAGGAGGTGCGCGGGAAGGTGCTGCGCGCGCTCGGCGACGTGCAGGGCATCCTCGAGGCGCTCCAGCCGGCGCTCATGGCCGCGATGGGCGACGAGCCCCGCGAGCTGTACAAGACCGGGCTGCACTCGCGGCGCCTGCTGCTCGCCGTGGGCGACCTCATGGTCGGCTGGCTCCTGCTGCGGCAGGCCGAGATCGCCCAGAACAAGCTGGACGAGGGCGCCGACGACGACTTCTACCGCGGCAAGGTCGCGGCGGCCAAGTTCTTCTCCAAGGAGGTCCTCCCGCGCCTCACCGCCGACCGCAAGGTCGTCGAGTCCGCGGACCTGACCCCCATGGACCTGCCGGACGAGGCCTTCTAACCCGCTCCACGGTCACGGCACCGGACGAGGTCCTCCAACCGGGCCCCGCTCCACTGTCACGACAAGACGTCCGCCCGGACGCTGGTGGTCGACCCGAGCCGCACTGGACGGCGAGTGCTCGACATGAGCCACGCTCGCAATGCCGCCACTTTCAGGTGACATTCCGGCTCGGAAGCCCGATCGCGCGGGTTTTCTGTCGGACCCCGCCGCGACGATCGACAGGTCCCCTTTTGGGTGGGTGGGGGATAGGGACGGTCCGTAACGGTCCGGGCCACAAGCTGGCGCACACCACCCCCTACCGGCCAAGACGCCTCTACGCAGTCGGGTCGAAGGTCCCGATGTCGAAGTAGACCGCCGCCGGGTCGTCGCCGCTCGTCGTCTCGGCGAGCGCCGCGTCCAGGCCGTAGAGGGTCCCGCGCAGGTACTGCAGGTTCCGCCACATCGCGGCGTGGAACTCCAGGTACTGCCCCGTCGCGTTCGCCGCCGCGCCCGGCGCGGTGCCGAACGCCGGCGCCCGGCTCAGGGTCCCGGTCGCCAAGACCGGCAGCAGCTCGTTCTCCAGCTCCTCGATCAGCTCTACAAGGAACTGCCGGTACTCGCCGATCGCCTCAGGGTCGAACACCCGATCCGCCATGGCCCTGCCTCCACTCGCCTAGTTGTAGGGGTCTTCTCGCGGCGGGACCCAGCCCCACGCGTTGTCGGTCTCGCGCCGCGCCAGGTTCGGCGGCGCCTCCTTTTCGTCGTCGTCCGTCTTCTTGTCCGGATCCGAACGCTCCGAAGCCTTCCCGCCCCTGCTCGGCGCGCCGCCCGCGTTCTGCGTCTGGAACAGGCCCGGGCCCCGCCCGCCGCTCGACGAACTCGTCGACGTCGTGGCAGCGGTCGTCGGCGAGGCCACCGCCGGGCCGAACAGCCCTTGCGGCACACCGCCGGTCGCGCCCGGCAGCACCGCGCCGCCCACGCGCGCACCGCTGCCGAACGAGCCGCCGCCGGCGCCCCCGGCCCCGCCTCCGTAACCGCTGCCGCCGCTCGCGAGACCGCCGGAGACCTCCTCGTCCTCGCTGGCTTCCTCGGCCTCCCAAGGCGTCTCCTCGGCCTTCACCGTCCCGTCCCCGCCCGGCGGGACCGGGCTCGGGTCCTGCGTCGCCTGCGGCGGCACCGGCGCGGCCGGCTGCTCCGCCTCCGGCACCGCAAGATCCATATAGGATTCATCAGCGCTGCTCGGGTACAGACGGTCCTCACCCGTGGTCCGCACCGCCTCCAGCTCCGCGCTCTGGCCGTCCCGCTTCTGCGCGATCGCCTCGTCGATCGCCGCCTGCCGCTCCACATACGCCGCCAGCTCGGCCGCCACCCGCTCCGAGAAGACCTCCTTCGCCTCCTCGCCCACGAGCGCCCGCACATCGGCCACCAGCGCTCCGAGGCCCGAGAGCTGCTGCCCGACACGCTCTTCGATGAACTCCCGCACCTCGGTCGCCAGCCCCGCGTCGGCCCCCGCCAACTCCAGCGCCTTCTCGGCCTCCTCGCAGGTCATCGTGATGCAGTCCCCGTGCCACCAGGCCGGGCGCACATGCAGCGCCACCAGGGCCGACCACTCGCCCTCGGTCCCCACCATCGGTGCGGGGTAAGGGATCTCGCCCGAATCGCCGCCCTGCAGCGTGTACATCGCCGACTCCCGGGAGGCCAGCTCGGCCACCGTCGCCTCGATGTCGTCGAGTGCGCCCTCCACCAGGGCCCGCGCCTCCCCGGCCTGCGCCGCGAACGCGTCGAAGTCCTCCCCGGCCCAGCCCTCGGCGAGCAGGGCCAGCTTCGACTTGAACCGCTCCGGCCACGTCCCCAGCTTCGACCCGATCTCCTCGGTCCAGCCGGTCCGCAAGCGCTGCAGCGAGAACGCGTCCGCATCCTCCGGCCGCACCGCTGTCACCGCCGCCCGGAAATCCTCCTCGGTCGGGTACGCCATGCCCTCGCACCGCGGCTTGAACCGGTCCCGCTGCCCCTCCACCGGCACCGCGGACGCCAACTGCACCCACGCCTCCTCGGCCGGGTGCGCCGCCGGATGCGGGCACTGCGCCGCAGAGCACCCGGCGCGGTCCCCCGAGGCGAGCGCCGAAGTGTCGCCGAAGCTGAGCGTGAACTCGAACGTCGGCAGCTCCAGCGAACCGGCGGCAGCGGCCCAGTCCCCACCGTCGTCGAAAAGCGCATCGGTCATCGGCGGCGCACCTCCTCACGTGACGGCCCGGAAGCCGGGCCTCGTTTGCGTCTGCGCCCCATGGAAGGCGGCGCCGTCACGAAACCGTCATACGTTGATCAAGTGCGCGCCGGGACCGACCCGTGACAGGGCGCGCGACAGTACTTCCGACGCCGCCGGGCGTCCGCCCGGGAGGGCGTCGACACCTCGGAGAAGGAGGAGCCCATGACCGTGCACATGGACGTTGACGATGTGCGAACGGGCGGCACCGGCCTGCGCGGCCTGGCCCCCAACAGCCAGGCCGCGTCCAGGCGGGTGGAGCGCCCGGCGGCGACCGCGGCCGAGAGGAACACCGGCTTCGCGACCGGCGAGGCGGGCCGCCGCTGGCAGACCGCGCTCGCCGCCGTCTCGACGGGGCTCGAGCGCCGCCTCACCTGGCAGGGCGACCAGGTCGTGGGCAGCGCCGACGACCTCGACGCCGCGGACAAGGAGATGAGCTCCCGGTTCGGCGGCATCCAGAGCCAGATCACGACCACGCCGAAGCCTTAGGAGGACCCCATGCCCAGTTACCAGGACGCGCTCTCGGCCCAGCCTTCGGAGTTCCTCGCCTACGCCTCCGAGATGGCGGCGGCCGCAACGGACCTCGCGACGCAGCAGACCGACTACGGCGCCAAGGTGGCCGAGATCAACAGCCACTGGAGCGACACCGCGAACGACGCCTTCAACGGCGAGGTCGGGAACGTCAACGCGCACATCACGCAGGTCATCGGCGAGGTCGGCGCGACCGCGAGCAGTCTCGCGGGGACGGCCGCGCAGATGCTCCTCGAGTGCACCGGCCTCAAGGCCGCCGATGCGGCGCTCAAGGCGATCGGGTTCAACATCCAGCCCGCCCCGATGGTGACGCTCGGTCCGGCGCAGCGCACCGCGATCGCCATGGCCGGCCCGTTCGGCGGCATCCTCGAGGCGGCCCTGCAGGCCCAGGCGATGGCCGGGACCCTCGGCCTCCAGACCCTCACCTCCCTCGTCAACGCCGCGGACGCGACCGCTGGCGCGGTCCTCACGCAGGCCGCTGAGCTCCTGAAGCCGTTGGAGGACAAGTCGAACCCGGCGAAGGACATGGAGTCCCACAAGGCCGCCGAGGACCACTCGGGCGCCGGCGCCGAGGAGCCGGGCGAGGAGGAGTCCGAAGAGGAGGAAGAGAAAAAGGAAGAAGAGGAGCAGGAGGAAGAGGAAGCAAAGCAGGAGGAGCAGCAGCAAGAGCAGCAGCAGAACCAGACGCCGCAGGACGGCCAGCAGCCCACCATGCCCGAGAACCCCTCCGGCATGGAGGACCTGGCGCAGCCCGAGATGCCCGAGCTCGACAACCCCTGGGACGCTTCCGAACTCGAAGACCCTGAGCTCCCCTCCGGCGGTCTCGCCTCCGGTGGCGGCGGCATGGGCGGCGGGGCCGGCGGCCTTGGATCGGGCGGACTCGGCGGTGCCACGACCCCCGCGGGCGGCGGCATGGGCGCGGCGACGATGGTCGGCGCCACGGCAGGAGGCGCCGCTGCCAAGTCGGGTGCCGGCGGCATGATGGGCGGCGGCGGTGGCGGACGCGGCGGCGGGGCCGGCCAGGACAACGAGGTCGAGCGCGAATCGTTCCTGACCGAGGACCCGGAAGAGGACGTCTGGGGCATCGGCAAGGCCGACGACGACCCGTACTCGTAAGCGGGGCATGGCACGCGAACCGGGCCCGGATCGCCACGGCCCTCGGCGTCGCGAAGCAGGCGGTGCACCGGAAGCGGTGGCAGGACCGCTGACGCAGTGAGGCCGCGGCCGCATCTTCAGACGCGGCCGCGGCCTCATTGCCCCCTCACTCCACGCCGGGGCAGCGCAAGCCGTCCTCCGGGACCGTGAGGTCGATGAAGTAGGCGTCGATCGCCTCGTCCAGGCACGGCGTCTTCAGGCCGTACGCGGTGTGGCCGAAGCCCTCGTACGTCACCAGGGCGCTGCCGGTCTGCTCGGCGACGCTCTCCGACCACGGGTAGACGGTCGCGTAGTCGTGCACCGTGCCGACCAGCACGATCGGCGGCGCGCCCTCGATGTCAAGCGGCCCTTGCGGATTGGTCGGCTCGATGCCCGAGCCGGAGCAGAACAGCGGCAGGCCCGCGTACGGGCTCCACTCGGTGACGGGGTACTCCTCGGCGAGGCGGTCCATCATCGCGTCCCACTCGGCGAACTCGTCGATGCGGAAGTCCCAGTCCTGGCAGAACATCGGCATCTCAGGGAACTGCCGCAGGGCGGCGCCCGCCTCCTCGGCGGGCGCGACGAGCGCCGCGGGTGCGGCGGTGCCGTCGCGCATGGCGCGCAGGCCCTCGGCCAGCGAAGGCCAGGCCGCGGGCTGGTTGGCGCCGAACGCGAAGCGTGTCAGCCGGAAGAAGTCCAGCGGCGCGCCGCTGCCCGGGTCGGTCAGCTCGCCCGCCCGCGCCCGGTCCTGGAGCTCCTCATAGACCGCGACCGTGCCCGCGCCGTGCAGCGCGCAGTCCACTGTGGTGTCGCACCACTGCGCGAACTCGCCGAAGTTCTGCTCGAACGCGGCGGTGCCGGCGCTGATGAACTCCCACATCGAACGCTGCGAGTGGTCCTGGTTCCCGTCGAGCACCATCGTGCGGATGCGCTCGGGGTACCGCTCGGCGTACTGCTGGCCCATCAAGGTGCCGTAGGAGAAGCCGAGGTAGTTGAGGTCGCCCTCGCCGATGGCCCGCCGGATCCGCTCGATGTCCTCGACGACGTGCAGGTTGTCGGCGTGGTCGAAGAGCGGGCCGGTGAGGTCCCGGCAGGAGTCGGCGGTGGCCCCGCTGAGCTCGAGCTGCGCCGCGAACGCGGCCTCGGTGGTGGGGATCGGATTGGACTGGAGCGCGTTCGCGAGGCCGGCGTCGCAGTTGATCGGGGTGCTGCCGCCGACGCCGCGCGGGTCGAAGCCGATGAGGTCGAACCGCTCGGCCGCGTCCTCGGCGAGGGCGTACTCGCCGTTGATGACGTCCTGGACGCCGGAGCCGCCCGGCCCGCCGGGGTCCATGAGGATCGAGCCGATGCGCTCGTCGGGGTTCGAGGCGGGACGGCGCGCGAGCGCGATCTCGATCCGCTCCCCGCGCGGGTTCGCGTAGTCGAGCGGCACTTCGACGGTGGCGCAGTCGAACTCGGGGGCTTCGGCGCAGGGCCGCCAGTCGATGGCCCGGTGCCCGGCGCCGTCGGTCCCGGCGACCGCCGCGCCCGGCACGAGCGCGAGGACCGAGGCCGCCGCGGCGCCCGCGGCTTTGAGGTGTCTGCTGGTTTTTCGCATGGCTTGGACGCTATGCCGGATCGGCGCCCGCTACATTGCAGCCAGCACCACCAAATCTCTTGGGGCCCACGGTAAAAGCCCAGGCCAGCTCGTTAATGACTCAGGGCAGGTCGCCCAGGTACACAGGCCCGCTGCCGCTGCCGCTGCCGCTGCCGCCTCCGCCCCCGGTCCCGCCCCCGGTCCCGGTCCCGGTCCCCAGTGTGGCAAGCGGCTCGGCCAGTCCCAACGGCAGCAGGACCAGCTCCCCGATCGCGGCCAGCCGGTGCCAGATGACCGCCGTCTGGGTCCCGTCCGGCGCGGACGCCTCGACCGCCGCCGCGGGGGTCGGCTGCGCGCTGAAGTACAACTGGAGCTGCTGCATCCGGGTACGGTGGTGCGGGTTCCCGGGATGCCGCTCCGGCAGATACTCGCGGACCCACAGGAGGTCCCCGACACTGACCTGCAGCCCGGTCTCCTCCAGCACTTCCCGGACGGCCGCCTCGGCAGCCGTCTCGCCCTGCTCGACGCGCCCGCCCGGCAGCACATGAAACTCGCGGCCCCCAGCGCGGTGCCGCACCAGCAGTACCCGCCCCTCCCGGTCCACGACCACCGCCCGGGCACTGACCCGCGGCTCATCAGCGCGCAGCCGCGCGACGGCCCGGTCAGTCGCTCGATCGTCCACGCCGCCAGCGTATCCGCCCCGCCCGCCGCGTCCGTTCCGTCGGCTCCGTAGACTCGACTCGGTGGACATCGAGTTCCGTTCCGCCCGCGCCGACGAGGCGCCGCTGATCACCGAGCTGGCGCTGCGGTCCAAGGCGCATTGGGGTTACGACCCGCACTTCATGCACGCGATCCGGGACGAGTTGACGTACTCGCCCGAGATGTGCGCGTCCGGCACGCTGGTCGTCGCCGAGCGGGCGGGTCGGCTCCTCGGCTTCTACCGCCTGGTCGAGGGCGTCCCGGAGAGCCGCCTCGAATCCCTGTTCGTGGATCCGCCCGCGATCGGCATCGGCGTGGGTCGGGCCCTGCTCGAGCGCGCGCTGCACGCGGCCGAGGCGCTGGGCGCCCGGTCGGTCACCCTCGAAGCGGACCCGTACGCCGAGCCGTTCTACGCCAGGTTCGGTGCGGTCCGCATCGGTGAGACCCCCAGCGGGTCCGTCCCCGGAAGAGTCCTGCCGCACATGCGTTTCGACCTCCCCGGGCGCTAAGCGCTTCAATCGATCCGGGCCGCGAGGAGCGGCCCGGCGACACGGAGGGTCTCGGTCCGCGACATGTGGATCCGGGCCTCGTCCGCGATGGGCCCGCCCGCCGCGACGACCGCTCCGGCGGCGGCCAGGTCCGCGAACACCGTGCCCGCGGCGACCAGTGCGAAGGCGCTGAGCGGCAGCCAGACCAGGGCCGCGATGTCCGGATCGTCGGGCTCGAATGCGGCCGGTTCCTCGGCGAACTCCGCGAGGAACATGCAGAAGTAGGTGAACGGCCCCGCCGGGAGATCGGGTCGGAACGGCGTGAACGGGTAGTCGTTCGTGAAGCGCTGCAGGATGAACGGGCCTGGCGCGTCGTCGGTGCGCGACTCGCGCAGTTCATCGCTCTCGATGTCGTGCAGGTACGTCCGGTCCGAGGACACGAGCCGCACCGGCACGCCGAGCTCTTCCCGGGCTTCGCGTTGTGCGCAGTTCCAGACGTCCTCGCCCGGCTCCATGCCGCCGCCGACACCGCCGACATACCAGTCGGTGCCGCTCGCGTCCGCCGCGTTGATGCCATTGGCGTTCAGTGCGATCAGCAGCTTGCCGTTCTGCACTAGGAGCACTCCGGCGCAGAACGGCCGGCCGGCGGTGAGCCGCCGGATCGCCACGGCCTCCGTGGCCTTCAGCCAGAGCCGGGCTTCGGTCGAGTCGGTGTATTCGCGTGTCATGGCGCTGCCTCCCTTGCCGAGTCCCGACCGTACTCGACACGGGTGGTCAGTGCTGCGTCTCGGCCCGCTGGATCGCTTTGGCCGCGAGGCACATCCAGGCGAGGTCGGCGGCGATCGCGAGGCGTTCGGTGAGGCCGATGAGGTTCGGCAGCTCGCGGAAGAGCATCGCGTCGAACGTGCACACCATGAACAGCGCCATGGCGACTGCCGCCGCGATCGCGACCGGGAACAGTGCGGTGTGCTCGCGCCGGCGGCGGCTGAAGAGCAGCGCGCCGATGTTGCAGCATACGAGTCCGATCCAGGCCGCGATGCCGTGCACCTGCTCGGAGGTCGACGGATTCGCCCACTGGCCGGGCGGGTCGGCCGGGAACAGGGCGGCGAGGAGGACGCCGACGGCGAGGATCCCGAACAGGACGCGGGCGGCCCGTTCGCGGACGGCGAGCGCGAGTGCCGCCGCCGCGATCGTGAACGCGTACAGGCCGACGGAGACGAGCCATCCGTGGCCGGTGTTGACGTAGCGGCTGACGGTCTCGGCCACCGGGCTGTACTCGCGGTTGACCAGGTCGGAGAGGAGGAACGCGCCGGCAGTGAGGGCCGCGGCGCCGAGGATCAGAGAGGTCTTGATTCGCATGGCGCGAAGGTAATACGGCGCAATGGCCTTGTCGTACGCCTGTGGTCGCTGATTCCGGAACGGCAGTACGACACGGGAGTGACAGGAGGGAGTGCGTTGTACTGCGCGGAGCGGATCATCGCTGCTCAGGCCCGGGGGTGGATCAGACGGTGAGCCGGTCCTTCCAAGGGTGCTCGCCGTATGCGAGCGTCATGGCTTCGCGGAGCCATTGGCGTTGCGCCGCATCTAGTTTCGGCTGCATTGCGGCGAAGTCCCGCTCGTCCTTGGGGCGGGCGCCTTTGGCCTTGTAGAGCAGTTGGACCTCGGGCGCCAGGTACGGGAGGCCGTCGGGGTTGATGAGGCCGATGTCCGCGACGGGCCGTCTGATCCGGGGGTCGCGGCGCGAGACCCAGTCTGCGTCTTCGGCTTCGTCGAGCATGAACTGGATGCGCCAGGGGGCGTCCGCGCTCGGGCGGCACCAGATGTCGTGGACGGCGGGCGGCAGGATCTCGCCGGCCGCCCAGGGGCGCAACGTGCCCGGGGGTTCGGCGGCCCACCACTCCCAGCCGGGGAGGGCCAGCTGCGCCGCGAGCTGGTCGCGGCGCAGGAGCAGGACGTCGATGTCGGCGTGCTCGCGGAACGGCGCGCCGACCGCGAACTCGATCGCGTACCCGCCCGCGATCCACCACGGCGACTCGACCGCCGAGAGCCGTTCGGCGACCTCGTTCGGGGAAGCGGGCTCCCAGCGGGTCAGATCGATCATCCGCACATTCTCCCGCCCCGGGGCCGGCGGCGCGAATGGGTTGCGGTGCGGCTCAGCCGGTCACCGGCCGGGCGTCGGTGACGGCCTGGGCGATGCCCTCCAGGATCTCGGCCGAGCCGAGGTGGGAGTAGACCGGCTCGGAGTTCCAGGCGAAGACCTGCCCGGCCGCGACGGCCGAGATCGCGTTCCAGGTCGGGTAACCGGCCAGGTCGTCCGGCTGGAGGTTGCCGGTGCGGGCGTCGAGGAAGACGAGGTCGGCGTCGTACTTGGCGGCGTTCTCCCACGACAGCGCCTCCCAGTAGCCGCCCTCGTCGGTCGACTCGGGCACCACGAGGTCCAGGCCGAGCTCGACGCATTTGACGAGGACGTTGAAGTTCGGCGGGTTGGCGACGTTGAAGTTCTCGCCGTACGCGTTGGCGACCAGCACCCGGATCGGGTTGGCGGCGGCCGCGGAGCGCAACGTCTCCACCGCCGCGTCGTACCGTTCGATCGCCGCGGTGTTCGCACTCGTGGTCAGGTCGGCGCCCAGGGCTTCGGCGAGCCGGGTGTGCCTGTCGATGACCTCGTCGAGGGTGCCGTTGGAGATCTCGACACCGACCGTGGGCGCGAGCGACTCGACCTCGCCGACGTTCTCCTCCGGGAGATACCACAGTGGATAGCCCTCGTAGTGGTGGGAGGCCAGCAGCTGCGGGTTCAGCGCGGCGAACGCCTCCATGTCGAACTCGCCGTACACGTTCCCGAGGATGTCGAGGTCGTCGACGGGCAGCCGCCCGGCCTGCGGGTCCGCGGTGCCGTCCTCGGCGATGGTGGGTCCGTAGACGTGCTTGATCGCGATCCCGTAGTCGTGCAGGGCCGCGGCCAGGCCGGTGAACGCGACGATCGTGACCGGCGGGGCTTCCAAGTCCACCGTCTCGCCCCGGTCGTCGGTGAAGGTCCACGCCTCGCCGCCGGCGCTCCCCTCGTCACCGTCGGAACAGGCGGCGAGCAGCGCGGCCCCGCCGAGGCCGCCCGCGGCGGCGATCAGCCTGCGGCGCTTCAGCTTCGAGTGCAGGTGAGAGGTGGAAGCCATGGGGTGCTCCTCGGGGATGCGAGTCAGAACCGGAAAGATGTTCGTTAGCCTAACCTAAGTTCTCGCCTGCTTCGCTTTCATGTCAATCGCGCCACACCTATTGATTTTCGATAGGAATCGATTGATAATCGATGCATGAATCGCTTCTCGATCGCCGCGCTGCGGCTCGGCATCATCGCGGCCTTCCTCGGCGGCCTCTTCGGGCAGATCGTGGTCGCCCCCAACACCGTCGCCGACACCGTCTTCTCCTCATTCATCGGCTCCTACAACGAGCTCCGCCCCTACGTCGTGGCCTACACGACGGTCGCGGTCCTCGGCATCGCGTGCATCCAGGTCGCACTGGTCGCCCTCTGGCAGCTGCTCGCGATGATCAAGTCCGGCGCCATCTTCTCGCTCAAGGCCTTCCGCTGGCTCGACACGATCATCGGCGCCGCCCTCGGCGCGACCGCGCTCGCGTTCGGCGTCGCCATGCACTTCACCTTCGGCGTCATCCCCTACAGCGAGGACCAGTCCATGGACGCGCTGGGCGCCTGGGGCGGCTCGATCATCTGCGTCGGGGTGGGGCTCGCGTTCGCGATGCTCATGGTCATCATGCGCGGGCTCCTCCGCAAGGCCACCGACCTCGAAACCGAGATGGCCGAGGTCGTCTGATGCCGATCATCGTCGACCTCGACGTCATGCTCGCCAAGCGCAACATGTCCGTGGGCGAGTTCGCCGCCGCGGTGGGCATCACCCCGGCCAACGTCGCGGTCCTCAAGAACGGCAGGGCGAAAGCCGTCCGCTTCAGCACCCTGGAGGCGATCTGCCGCGTCCTCGGATGCCAGCCCGGCGACATCCTCCGCTGGGTTCCCGACGAGGGCGCCTAGCCGCCGGGGATCATGGACGCCATGACCGACGCGCCGATCGAACTCTGCTGCCTCCTCCGGGCCCTCCCCGGCGCCGAGGAGGCCATGACCGCCTACGAGGACAAGGTGACCGCGCTCGTCCCCGAGCACGGCGGCGAACTGCTGTCCCGCGCGATCGGCGACGGCGCGGACGGCAACCCCCACGAAGTCCACGTCTACCGCTTCCCGAACCAGGCCGCCATCGACGCCTACATGGCCGACCCCCGCCGCCTCGCCCTCGCCGAGGAGCGCGACCGCACCGTCGCGAGCACGGTCCTCTTCCCCGTCCGCATCCCCTGACGCCGAGGGGCCCGGCACCGAAGTACCGGGCCCGTCCTTGCGGCTCAATAGGTCTCGATGTAGTAGCACTCCTCATAGGCCGTGCCCGAATCGAGGTCCCAGACACCGTAGTACGGGGTCACGTACTCGTCCGTCGCCTTGACGACCATCTCGTACTCGCCCGCCGGGAGCGACACGGTCTCCCACACCGCCCACCCGTCGGTGCACTGGCCCGCGCAGTCGTCGCACCCGCCGATGGTGAAGCTCCCCGTCTCGGGCCCGTCGTAGAGGATCTCGAGCGTGTAGCCGGACGAGTTGCCGATCGCGAGCTCCATCGAGCCGCCGGTCGAACCTGCCGGGTCGGGGTCGGCGAGGTTGTCGCCGCCGCTGCTCGCATCGGCGATCTCCTCGCGGATCTCGTCGATGCGGGCCTGCTCGGCCGCCTCCTCCGCTTCCCGCTCGCGCTCGGCCGCCTCCTCCTCCTGACGCTGGCGCTCCTCCTCGGCCTCTCGTGCCTCCTGGGCCGCGATGTCGTCGAGGATCGCTTGCGCGGCAGGGGTGTTCGGGTCGTCGGGGACGGTGGTGACGAGCTGTCCGAGCAGGACTTTCGTCGCGGTGCGGTCGCCGCGCGCGTACGCGTCGTCGCCGCAGTCGAGCAGGATTCCCGGGAGCCGCGCCGCGGCGTCCTCCACGGCTGCCGCGGTGAGCGCGGCGACCGTGGCGTCGTCCCCGAGTTCGAGACTCCAGCCGACGCGCTGGAAGTAGTGGAGGACGGTGATCTGCTCGCACTTGCCGACGGCCGTGGCGGAGGCGACGGCGTCGTCGTACATCGCCTGCACCGCTTCCGGCGCCGCCAGGCCCGCGTCCGTGTCGCCGAACTCGTCGGCCAGGAGCGCGTGGATGCCGATCGCCGCGGTGTAGTCGGCGGCGGCGGTCAAGGGGTCCTCGGTCAGCGCCGCCGCCTCCGCGCGGTGGACCTCGGCCAGCTCCTCGCGGGCGATGTCCTCGCCGGGAGCGTCGGCGAAGGCGAGATAGGCCTGGTAGGCCTCGACGGTTGCGCGGTACTCGCCCTCCGAGGCCGTCTGGCGAGCCTCGACCAGCACCGCGCACTGCTCGCGGTCCTGCGCCGCGAGCGGCAGCACGCCGCTGAACGAGAGCTGGTAGCGCAGGTCGATGCGGTCGTAGTGGCCTTCCGCGGCGACGCAGTCGCCGGTCTCGTGGGCGGCCAGCGCCGCCTCGAACTCGTCGTTCGCCGCACCGCGGAGGGCCAGCACCCCGACGACGAGGGCGGCGAGGAGGACGGCGCCGACCGCAGTCATCGTCCAAGAAGGACGGGCGGGCGCGGCTGCCTCGGGAACCTCTTCCCGAGCGAGCACGTCGTCATCGAGCGGGTCTTTGCTGATCAGGTCGATCAGTGAGCGTTTGACGTCCTTGACCGACCCGGACCCGGGGCCCTGAGGCGGTACCGGAGAACCGCCGATCCTCCACGCGTAGAACGCCATCCACCCCAGCCACAGCACTGCTAGTCCCAGCCAGAGTCCGGGATTGGAGGCGACCGCGCCCGCGGCGAAAATCGCAGATAGTGCGGCCGTGGCGGCGAGGTGCCAGACCCCGGCCTGGTAGCGCCGCAGGTGGAAGAAGCCGAGGCTCAGACCCGACAGGTTGAGCAGTGCGGCGTTCCAGCGCCGTCCGGGGCCGGGCTTGAGCCGGTCGGTGATGCTTCGCGCCGTCACCGGCCGGACCCTTCGGGAACGTCGCCGAGGATCTCGGTCAGGCGCTCAAGTGCTTTCGCCTGCGCCGCTTGGATGGTCGCGGTGGACTGGACCGACAGCTCCTCGCACTCGGTGTCGAGCGTGGCGTTGGGGACCAGGAACTTGAACTCAGTGAGCCGCCCTTCGACGTTGACCTCCGCGGAGCAGAGGTCGTCGTCAGTGGTGTGGGCGAACCGCTCGTGCGCGCTGCGGGCGATCCGGTCGCGCAGCTCGTCGCCGGCGCGGTCCGGGACGCGGGCCTCGACGAGGTCGGCGTGGGCGCGCTCGAGGAGCAGCACGTACTCCGAGCGGGCCGCCTCGGCCGCCGTCCACGCCGCCTGGATCGCGTCGGCCACCGCCGGGTTGCTCAAGCGGTCGATCGTCGGGCTCAACGCCAGCGACTGCAGGCGCCCCAGGTAGTCGAGGCGCAGCCACGCCACCCGGTCGGCGTCGGTGCCGTCGAAACCGCGCTGCGTCAGCTCCTGCGTGAGCGACTCGGCCCGCTCGGCGAGGTCCGCCGCCGCCTCGTACCGGCCCCGGCTCGGGGCCGCGTCCAACGCGCGGTCGACGCCCTCGCGCACCGCCCCGGCGGGGAGCCGCGCGGCGGCGTGGCGCCCGGCGGCCAGGCGGTCCTCGTAGTCCTCGGGGATCTCGATCCGGTTCATCGGTGTGCCTCCTCAAGAGCTGTGGAACGGCAGCGTCGCCCGTGCGCTCACGGATCGGTCACCGATCGGTCATGCCCCCGACGGCGCGACTTCGATGAATGCGTCACTTATGCCCTTGTGGGACACTGGAGGACCCTGTCCCGGTCTGGAGCGAAGGCGGAACACCATGCCCCACCTCGACGTGCGCCTGCTTGGGCCCCTGGAAATCCGAGTCGGCGGCGCGCCGGTCGCGATCCCCCGCGGCAACACCGCGACAGTGCTCGCGATCCTCCTCGACGAAGCGAACAGCGTGGTCCCGCTCGAGAACATCGTGCGCGCGGTCTACGGCGTCGACATCCCGCAGGACCCCGAGACGCAGGTGCAGAACACCATCGGCGTCCTGCGCCGCAAGCTCGGCGCCGCCCGGGACCGGGTCGAGACCGTCGGCCGCGCCTACCGCTTCACCATCGGCATCGAGGAACTGGACACCCTGCGCTGCAAGGGCAATGAAGACCGCGCCCGCACCCTCCGCCGGGAAGGGCGCCTCGACGAGGCCGTCGCCGCCTTGCGCGACGCCCTCGGCGAATGGCGCGGGCCCGCCCTCGCCAACCTCTCGGGGGCCACCGTCGACTCCATGCGCCGCCGCTACGACGAGCACCGCCTCGCCCTCCTTGACCGCCGCATCGCCCTCGACCTCGAGCTCGGCCGCGCCGCGGAGGTCGTCGACGAACTGCGCCAGATCGTCGCCGTCCACGGCACCCGCCAGCGCTTCACCGCGCTCCTCATGCGCGCCCTCCACCTCTCCGGCCGCACCACTGAAGCCCTCGAAGCCTTTGCGGCCCTGAAGGAACGCCTCGCCGATGAACTCGGCGCGGACCCCGACCCCGTGCTCCGCGACCTCAACGCCGCGATCCTCCGCGAAGTCCCGCCCGCCACCGGCGCGGGCGCGCCCCTGCTCGCCCCCGAACCGCCGTTCCCGCGCCGCGTCCCCGCGATGCTCCCGCGCGCGAACACCCGCTTCACCGGCCGCACCGACCAGATGCGCGTCCTCGACGGCCTCCTCGACGCGGCTGCGGGCACCGCCGGTCTCGCCGTCATCGCCGGCATGGGCGGGGTCGGCAAGACCGCGCTCGCCGTCTCCTGGGCCCACCGGGTGGCCCACCGCTTCCCCGACGGGGTCCTGTACTTCAACCTGCGCGGCTTCGACCCGCTCGCGCCGGGGGCCGACCCGAACACCGTGCTCGGCGAGGCGCTGGTCGCGCTCGGCGTCGAGGCCCACCTGCTCCCGGCCGGGTTCGACGAGCGGATCGGCCTGTACCGCACCGTGCTCGCCGGGCGCAGCGTGCTCGTCGTCCTCGACAACGCCCGAGACGCCGCGCAGGTGCGCCCCCTCCTGCCGGTCGCGCCCGGCTCGTTCACCCTCGTCACCAGCCGCGACCGCCTCACCGGGCTCGACGCCACCGAGGGCGCCGACATCGTGCCGCTCGACCTGCTCTCCGACTCCGAGGGCTGGGCGCTCCTGGTGCGCCGCATCGGCATGGACCGCGCCATGAACGAGGAGCGCGCCGTTCTGCGGATCGCCGCGTCGTGCGGGCGCCTTCCTTTGGCGCTCACGCTGATCGGCGCGTGGGCCGCCGCCCACCCGCAGCTGCCGCTCTCGTCGCTCGCGGACCGGCTCGACACCACCACGAACGTGTTCCGGGTCCTCTCCTCCTCCGACCCCGCCTCCGACCCCAGGTCGGTCTTCGCCTGCTCCTACCAGGCCCTCGGTTCCCGTGCGGCGCGCGCCTTCCGCCTCTTCGGCCTCCACCCCGGCCCTGACCTGACGGTCACCGCGATGGCGAGCATGATGCAGGTCGCCCCGGGCGACGCCGAGGCGGCCCTGCACGAACTCGCGGACATGCACCTCGCCGACCAGCAGCGCGAGGGCCGGTTCACGATGCACGACCTCCTCCGCTCGTATGCGAAGGAGCGCTTCAACGAGGAGGTCGGCGAGGAGCAGCAGACGGCGGCCGCCCGCCGGATGATCGAGCACTACCTGTTCACCGCCCGCATCGCGGAGGCGACCGCCTCCGCCCGCAGCGGTCACTCCGACCTCTTCGACCTCGGCGAGCCCGCCCCCGGCGTCGTCCTCGAACCGATCCGGGACACCGGCGCGGCGTCCGCCTGGCTCGACGCCGAGGACGAGGTCCTCCGGGGCATCGTGGACCTCGAACCCGATCGCGGCGACCTGCACGCCCGGGTCTGGCAGCTCCGCTGGGCCCTCACCGAGTCCATTGTGTACCGATTCGCCTCCCGGGGCCGGCCCGAGGCCCGCACGGCTGCGATCGCCGCGACCGAGCGGGCCGGGAACACCCTGGACCTGCTCGTCTCCGGCAGCAGCCTCACCGGCCCGATGCTGCTCGTGAGCACCGAGTCGGCCCTGCACGAGCAGCTGGCGAGCGTATTCGAGGAGGCCGCGCGCGGGCACAGCCCCGGCGCGAAGGCGCTGGTGAGCTACACGCTGACCGTGGGCACCGGCGTGGAGGACTGCGACGAAGCGGCCCGCGGCTATGCGGCGCAGGGCTACCAGTACTTCGTCGACCACGGCAACCAGTTCTGGGCGAACCGGATGCAGTACGCGATCGGCTGGCACAGTGCGCGACTCGGCGAGTTCGGCGAGGCCCGCGCGTGCTTCGAGCGCGTCGTCCGCGACGCCGTGCCCGAACGCCGGCCGCTCGCCAAGGCCAACACCGACCTCGGTTTCGGCTACGTCGCGCATTCGGAGGGGGACTACCGCACCGCGATCGGCCACTTCACCGAAGCGCTGGTCTGGTACCAGGCGAACGACTTGGAAGTGAGCGCCGCGTTCGCACGCGACAACCTGGGCGACGCCCGCGCGGCGCTCGGCGAACCGGCCGCCGCGCGAAGCGAATGGGAGGCGGCGGCGACCGCCTACGAGGCGTTCGGCCTCCTCGCAGAGGCGGCACGCGTGCGCGCCAAAGCGGCACCGGCCCCGGCGGTCGACATCGCAAGCGGCGACAGCGCGCGATAGCGGCCCCGGCCCACGTGCGCGCCAAAGCGGCACCGGCCGCAGCGGTCGACATCGCAAGCGGCGAAAGCAAAGCGCGCTAGCGGCGCCGATGGCGAGCGAGATTGCGATTGCGGCAACGGCCCACGTGAGCGCCGTTTGCGCACGGGCGCGAGTGAAGACGAAGGCCCGCAACCGAAAACGCGGCCACTAAAGCGCCGCCCGCCGGCGCAGCCCCGACGGAAAAGGGCCGCGCCCTCAGGCACGGCCCTTTGAACGTCTTGCGGCTCAGGCGGTGTCGGCGTCGAAGTCGGTCGCCAAGAGCGCCTCGACCGCCGACCCGTACATGGTCTCGGCCGACTGCGAGACACTGGCGAGCCCGATGAAGCCGTTCACGCCGTCGACGTCCACGACCAGGATCGCGGTGTCCTCGAACAGGTCCGCGGTGTCCGCCGAAGCGGTCCAGGAGTTGCGCCACTCGGCGAGCACGCCCGGGCGACCGTCCACTTCGACCTCGGTGTACGTGATCTCGCCCATCTGGTAGCCCTCGACGGTGTCGAACCCGTCGGCGAGCCACACCTCCGCGGCGACGGCCGCGGTCGCGTTCAGGTCCGCCGGGTCGTACGGGGCGACGCCGCCGTTGTACAGGCCGACACCGAAGAAGGAGATCCAGTCGTTGCCGTGCGGCAGGTAGTAGCCCTCGGCGTCGTCGAGCAGCCCGTACGGCTCCCCGGGACCGAAGAACGGCTCCCAGCCCTCGCCGGGGATCGGCGTGACCGAACCGAGCGAGGGCACCTCGAGATGCGTCCCCGAGGGTCCGGCCGGAGCCTCCGACTCCTCGCCGCCCCCGTCGCTGCCCTCGTCCTCGCCGCCGCCGGGCGTGTTCTCGGCGGTCGCCGAGTCGTCCGAGGCGGTCGGGTCGCCGTCGTCATCGCCGAGGAAGTAGTACCCGCCGAGCGCGCCGAGCGCCATGAGCACGACGACACTCACGACGAGGATCGCGGTGCCCGCGCCGCTCTTCGTGTTCGGCTGCACCGGCGGCGGCCCGTACTGCTGGTACGGGAGCTGCTGGCCGGCGGCCGGGTCGTACTGCGGGTACTGGGCCTGCGCCTCGGGCTGGCCCGGGTACTGGGGCTGCCCGGAGTACTGCGCGGACGCATGGGGATCGGCCGAGTAGGGGCTGCCGCCGACCTGCCCGGGGGCGTAGCCTCCCGCGGGCGGCTGCGCGCCGGGCTGGGAAGGCCCGTACTGGCCGCCGGGCTGACCGGCGGGGTCTTGCGGGGGGTACGTCATGAACCGATCGTATCCGGCAGCCGCAGCCCTCGCCCCCCTCAGGTTTGACCCCTCGCCGGGGCCGGCGAGCGGTACCGGCGGCCCGTTCGGCGACGCGTGCGGACCGCGAATGGGAGGACCAGACATTAAGCCGGGACGGGTGCCGCACCCGCCCCGGTTTCAGGGATCCGAAACTAATCCCTAGTATTCCCGCCCTGTCAAGAGCGGTTTCGTTAGCGAACCATTACCGTTCCTCGTCCCATGGGCGAGAACGACTCGGCAATCCGCGCTAGTGGCGCTCGTCGTCCAGGATGCGCGTGGCCACCGGGCCGGAGTGCTCGTAGTAGATCGTGCGGGCGGGCAGCGGGAAGGCGGAGGTGCCGAACGGCGAGCCGGCCCCGATGTGGCCGGACGTGAACTCACCGACCTCCAGGTGTCCGGGCTTGACGGCGCGGCTGCGGGTCTTCTCCGCGTCGCGGCCCGCATTGTCGGACCGGCGGCTGGCGATGTTCGAGTCACTCATGCGCTGGATTTTATCGGGCCCCTCAGCGGCCGGGCACCCGATCACGGGTGCCGGGTGTCACGCCCGGGCGGCACCGCAGCACCCGCCCCAGCGCGAGCCGCCCGCCGACCCACAGCCCGTACCGCGACACGGCCCGGTAGCCGAAGCCCGAACAGCTCGGCACGAACCGGCACTGCACCTGCACCCGCGGCGAGAGCCACCGCCGGTAGCCCGCGATCAGCCGCAGCCCGAATCGCCGCGGACCGCGCCGGTGCCGCTCCCGCGCGACCGCCAGCCGCTCCGGCGTCAACCGCCCGAACCCGAAGAGCACCAACGCGAACGCGTGGAACGGCCCCGGATCGGTCGCCCCGCCGCACGCCGCCGCGCAGGCGTTGCACGGCCCGCCGGGACCGCAGGCCGCGCCCAGCGGCTCGCCGCACCCGGCCGAGCACCCCGGCTGGTAGGCGCTGGCGCAGCCCGAAACCTCCACAGGACCGTTCTACACGTGGAGCCGCCGCTGCCGCGCCCGGCCGAGGGAAAGGAGTTGCCGCAGTGGCGGAAGTGCACGCGAGCGCTCCGAATCGAGTGTCGATTAGGGATGCTTAGGAAGGCTCCGCCATAGATGCGCGTACACCGCCCGTTATGAGCTGAACACCCCTATATCAGGGAATTGCCAGGGACGGTTCAGGGCGCGCTCAGCCTCATGTCCCACGGTGGGGGCCTCGGGGAATGAGGGGTTCCCGAGGGGTTATGGACCCGGTGAGGCGGATCTTCGGACTCATCCTCCACTGACGATCGCCGCTGACCCGTCTCGCCGGGTACTCCATGGCCCACCTGCGCCCCAAGGTCTCTGCGCCGGCGATACCGAGCGTTCCTCTTAACTCATTCGATGTCACACCTTGATGTCAGGGTTATAAACCGGGGGTCCATCGTGCGGAACATATCCGGAATATCCTCATAAGCCACCCTCCAGTCTGCCGGGTCGGCGGCTCAGCGGTAGCGCTCGGGATTGGGGAGCAGCTCGTTCATCGCGCCGGACCGGAACCCCTGCTCGTCAAGGCGCACCTCGGTGAAGCCCGCGACGGCCGCGAGCACCTCCGGCCGCCCGGCCACCGCCGACACGAGCTCGGCGTCGATCTCGACCTTCGCGGTGTCGCCGCCCATGTCGCGCACCCGCAGGTTGCGCACCGGGATCGCGGCGTCGGCGAGCGCCTGCCGCAGTGCGTACTCGGCGTCGGCGACGCGTTCCAGCCCGCCCGCGGTCACTTCGACCCCGTACGCGATGCGGCTCGCGAGGCAGGCCGCCGCCGGCTTGTCCCACGTGGGCAGGCCCCACGCCAGCGAGGCGGCGCGGATCTCGGTCTTGCTGAGCCCGGCGTCGGCCAGCGGCGTGAGCGCCCCCGCGTTCGCGGCGGCGCGGATGCCCGGCCGGAACCCGGCCCGCACGTCGTCGGCGTTAGTGCCCGTGGCGACCGCGGCGATGCCGCGCTCGGCGGCCAGCGGCGCGACGACGCTCATCAGCTCGGTCTTGCAGAAGAAGCAGCGGTCCCCGGCGTTGGCGCGGTAGCCCTCGCGCGAGAGCTCGTCGGTGGCCGGGGCGTGGTGCGCGATCCCGAGCCCGGCCGCGAACTCGCGGGCGCGCTCGAGTTCGATGCGCGGCAGCGAAGGCGAGACGGCGGTCGCGGCCTCGACCCGCTCCGGGCCGAGCGCCCGCACGGCGGCCGCGAGCAGGAACGCGGAGTCCGCGCCGCCCGAGAACGCCACCATGAGCGACGGGAGCGAGGCGAGCCGGTCGAGCAGGGCCTCGACGCGGTCGGCGGGCACGCCGTCGGGGCCGGTGGAAGCGCCGGCCGCGGCGTCGGTCGTCGGGGGAGTCGCCTGAGCCTGGGAGGTCACCTCACAGAGACTATCCCGAGGCGCGCACTCGCCCGTTTTCAACGGGCATTCCGGATATGTTCCGCACGATGGGCCCCCGGTCTACAACCCTGACATTCAGGTGTGACACCAAGTGGTACAAGAGCAACGCTCGGTATTGGGGGTCGGGATGTGTGGCGGAAGGAAGAGGCCGTCGCCGTCGCTACGGGAGGTCGCCAGAGCGATGCTCGGCGTCGGCGCCGGCATGCGCGAGGCGGCCCGCAGGCGCCTTACTCGAGATCTCCCGCGACCGCGCGGAGCAGTTCGGCGATCTTCGCCCCGGTCTTGCGGTCCGGGCGGCGGCCGCGCGAGAGGGGCGGCATGACCTGCTGCTCGAGCACCCCGATGAGGTCCTGCAGCAGGCTGTTCAGCTCCTCGGGCGAGCGCTTCGGCGTCTCCGACGCCGGCGCCGCGCCGGCCTGCGGGGCGGCGACCACGTGCAGGCCCATCGCCTGGACCCCGCGGCGCGTGTCGATGATGCTGTACTCGACCTTGGTGCCCTTGGCGAGTTCCTCGACGCCGTCGGGCAGCGCGTCGCGGTGCACGAACACGTCCTTGCCGCCGTCATCGCGGGAGACGAATCCGAATCCCTTCTCGGCGTCGAACCATTTCACTCGACCACTGGGCACCGCTGAACCTCGAACTTCTCGTCTGCAGGGAACTGATGAGTCCGTCAAGCCTAGCGTGGCACGAACCGCACCGAATCGAACGCTCGGGTGACGGGACGGCTACGCGACCGCTCCTACGGGACCGCGATCGTGAGCTTCGGGACCAGCCCGAGCTCGGCCGCGCCGCCCAGCAGCCGCTCGACCGCCGAGCGGCCCTCAGCCCCGAGGTCCCGCGAGAACTCGTTCACGTACAGGTCGATGTGCATGCGGCACACGTCATCCGACATCTCCTGCGCGTGCTCGGCCACGTACGCGCGACTCGCCTCAGGGTGCGCCCACGCGTAGTCGAGCGAGGCTCGGATCGCGGCGGTGACCGCGTCGGTGTCGAGATGGGACTTCGCGACGATCGCGCCGAGCGGGATCGGGCAGCCGGTGCTCCCCTCCCACCACTCGCCGAGGTCGACCAGTGATCGCAGGCCGTACTCGCCGTAGGTGAAGCGCGCCTCGTGGATCACGAGCCCGGCGTCGAAGCGGCCGTCCCGCACCGCGGGCATGATCTGGTCGAACGGCACGACCTCCCACGCCACCTCCGGCGAGCCCAGATCGCGCAGCCACAGGTTGAACAGCATGAACGCGGTGCTCCGGTCCGAAGGCACGGCCACGCGCTTCCCGGCCAGGCCGGCCGGGTCGTCCGCCGAGATCCCGTCCGCAGTGAGCACGAGCGGCCCGCACCCGCGGCCGAGCGCGCCGCCCGCGGGCAGCAGCCGCCACTCGTCGCCGAGGTACGGCAGGGCCGCGTACGAGACCTTCGCGACGTCGAATTCGCCACGTGCGCAAGCGGTGTTGGTGACGTCGATGTCCGCGAACGTCAGCCGCGTCGCCGGAGCGCCGTCGATGAGGCCCGAGGTCCACGCGTGGTAGATGAAGGTGTCGTTCGGGCACGGCGAGTGCGCCAGGTGCAGCGGGGCACCCGTCTTCGAAGCGTCCACGCGCTAAATCTCCCTGATCCCGGTCGTGAGCGACTTCAGGGCCGCGCCCCAGTCCCACTTCTCGACCTCGCGGTCGCCGATGTAGTTGGAGACGCCGCGGATCTCCGCGAACGGCAGCCCGGCCTGCTGCGCGGCCGTGGCCACGCCGAACCCCTCCATGGCCTCCCCGATCGCGTCGGGGTAGCGGTGGGCGAGGTTCGCGGCGATGCCGTCCGAGCCGGTGATCGAAGCGAGCGTGAGGATCTCGCCGCGCACGCCCTCGACCGCGACGGTGAGGACGGTGTTGCAGCCGATCCGGTTGGTGCCGAAGCCGAGCTCGTCGATCGGCTGGAAGCCCCAGGGGAGCGCGACGCCGAGCTCGGCGGCCACCGAGTCGGTCGCGATGAGGAGGTCGCCGATCCGGGCCTTGCCGCGGAACGCGCCGCAGATGCCGGCGTTCACGACCACGTCGTACGCGCGGCCCATCTGGCTGTTCTCCGCGATGGTCCGGGCGGTGGCCGCCGCCGCGGCGGCCGGTCCGACACCGCAGACGAGGACGTCCAGCTCATGGCGGAGCGAGCGCCCGGCCTCGACGGCCTGGGCTTCCTCGGGGACCGCGCACACGACGAGTATTCGCATGCCCTCAACGCTACCGGTCTCACCGGGGCCGCGGACGGCGCCGGAGCCGTGGCGAACACCTCCCGGCCCGGTGGACGAGTCCCGGCCCTGAACACCTCTCGGCCCTCTGGCCCCCGGACGAGTCCCGCCCTGCGAACCTCGGCCCGGCAGACGTGCCCGGCCGCGAACACCTCCCGGCTGATGGACACCCCGACGCCCCGACCCGCAGACGCGCCCCTTCTGCGAACACCTCCCACCCCGGCACCGTCGGCCTCCCGGCCCCGCGGCGGAGTGTGGTGCATTCCGCTCCCCGCTGGGCGCACCGTCCGCCGGGTCCGGCCGCGAGCTGACCTATGCTTGAAAGCGTGCCTGACACCTCTACCGCCGCCGCCAAGGCCCGCAGCCGCAAACCGCGCCTGGACCGGGTCCTCGCCGACGCCCTCGACCTGGCCCGCGAGGCCGCCGAAGAGGCCGGCGAAGGAGTCGGCGAGCACCTCGGCGTCGAAGCCGAGACCGAGCGAGTCGTCACCCACTACTTCGACTGCACCCTCTCGGGCTACCGCGGCTGGCGCTGGGCCGTCGTGCTCACCCGCGCGCCGCGCGCCCGCGTCGCCACCGTCTCCGAGTCCGCGCTCCTGCCCGGCCCCGAAGCCCTCCGCTCCCCCGCGTGGGTGCCGTGGGCCGACCGCCTCCAGGGCGGCGAGGTCGGCACCGGCGAAGTCCTCCCGACCGAGGACGACGACGACCGGCTCATGCCCGCCTACCAGCTCTCCGACGACGAGGCCGTCGAGGACATCACGTTCGAGCTCGGCCTCGGCCGCGAACGCGTGATGAACCGCGAAGGCCGCGCCGAGACCGCGCAGCGCTGGTACGACGGCGACCGCGGCCCGACCGCGCCGATCGCCGAGGCCGCACCGGCCCCCGCGCGCTGCGGCACCTGCGGGTTCTTCCTGCCGCTGGCCGGTTCCATGCGCCTGGCCTTCGGGGCCTGCGCGAACCTGTACTCCTCCGAGGACGCCCGCGTCGTCTCGGCCGACCACGGCTGCGGCGCGCACTCCCAGATCAGCGAGTTCGTCGACACGACCCCGCAGGGCGTGGAGAAGTCCGAGGTCATCTACGACGACGAGGGCTCCGAGCTCCTCTAGCGCTTCGCTAGCCGCGGTGCTTGCGGTCGGCCACGGCCATCCCGGCCGTGCCGAGGAGGCCGATGACCACGCCGGCGAGGGCGCAGGCGCCCCACCATTCGCGGCCCGAATCGGCCAGCTCGTCCCGGAAGATCTGCGTCAGCACCAGGGCGACCGCCCACAGTAGAGTGCCGATCGCGGCGATCGGCATCATGCGCAGTTTCACCGCTTCGGGAGCGGGCAGCTCAGGGGTCCGCTTGACGCGCTGGTAGGCCTCGCGCGGGGACGCCGACGAGCCGGACGAGGCCGGTGGCTGGGAAGTTCCGTCGGTGGACACGCTGCCAATGTACGCTGCGTCAGTGCCTGCGACAATCGGTCACGCTGACATGAAACGGCGTCGCGTCGACGCGAGCGGGCAGGGGCGCCGCGGGATTCCTTGTAGCCAAGGCGATCCGTTATCGGCACCCCGCCGGTTGTGGTCCGCCGGTAGGGTTGGGCGTACGCTCGGATGAGCTGGCGATGCGGCGCTGACAACGACACGCGAGGGGTGGAAAGGCATGAGGCCGGTACGGTTCGTAGCCCTCTCAGAGGATGGTCATGCGCTGGTGCTCGCCGACGAACTCGGGAGGCTGCTCGCGTTGCCGATCGACGAGCGTGTCGCCGCCGTCGTGGACGTCCCCGAGGGCGGCAGCGCCCTTCGGGCCAAAGTAGAGGGTGCGCCGAGCCGGCCCGAAGCCTCTCGCCGCCCTGTGCCGCAGCGCCCTCCTGCCGTCAGCCTCTCTCCCCGCGACATCCAGACCCGCATCCGCGCCGGCGAGAGCGCCGAGGACATCGCTGCGTCCGCGCAGGTCGCGGTCGACCGCGTCCTGCGCTACGCCGGGCCAGTGCTCCAGGAGCGCGCGATGCTCGCCCAGGCCGCTCGCCGCTCGCGGCTGGCGACCTCGGAGCGCGGCGAGCGTATGTCCAATGTGGTCGATGTGAAGCTCGGGACGCACGGGGTGGACCCCGAGGCGGTCTCGTGGGACGCCTGGCGCACCGAGGACGGCTCCTGGCTCGTGCAGGCCTCGTGGTCCTCGGGCAAGACGACCGCGCGGGCGCGCTGGAAGCTCGACCGCGCCCGCCAGACGGTGACGCCGGACGACGAGATGGCGCAGTTCCTCTCGACGCCGCTCCCGCAGCAGATGCCCGGCCACCAGGAGCCGATGTCGGAGCTCGGGGTGCGCCCGGGCGATCCGGTGCGGCCTTCGCGCGACCCGATGCACGGGCTGCGCGACCGCGACGACGACGGTTCGCACCCGGACCCGCTGCGGCGCGACCGCCTGCGCGAGGTGTTGGAGCGCCCGCTCGACGACATGGCGGGCCGCGGCAAGCGGACCTCGCAACTGGGCCTGCCCGGCACGTCCGCGCCGGAGCAGCGCGAGACGCCGGAGGTGCCGTCGCTCGCGGTGCTGCGCCCGGGCAAGCGCTCGGTGGCCGAGGACGACATGAACACACTGCCGCTCGCCGCGGCCGGCTCAAAGCCGCGCAACCAGCTCCCGGGCTGGGACGACGTGCTGTTCGGCTCCGCCGACAAGAAGTAGAGCGGCTCCGCCCACAAGAAGCAGACCGGCTCGGCCGACAGGGAGTAGACCGGCTCTGCCGGCGAGAAGTAGCGCGGCTCCGCCGGCAAGGAGGAGGACGGCTCCGCAAGGAGAACGGCTCCGCCCGCAAGAAGGAGACCGGCTCTACCGACCAGAAGTAGCGCGGCTCCGCCGCCAAGTGGCAAGGCGCGCAAGCGAACGCGAGGAAGGCCCGCAATCTGTTCGATTGCGGGCCTTTGTCGTACCCGCATGAGACGGTGTCCTTTTCACTGGTAGTGGTGAAGGTGGGACTGGGCGGGTACCCGGGGCCACCCGTATGGCGGGGCAGACCTGACGGTCCGTCCCGTTTCCGCGCCTCGATCGCCCGAAGCGGATGCGGCCTCGGAGCCTCCCGGCGGCCGCGGCGGCACCGCCCCGCGGTTTGCGAGAACTCGATCACGGTTACTGGCTAGCCGACCGGTAAGTAGATATCCTTGCATGCAATGTCCCCGGTCATCCTCAGTCAGCTGCAGCGCACCTTCCGCGCGCTCGCGTACCCCGGCTTCCGCATCTACGCCGCCGGGCAGCTGCTCGGCACCCTCGGATTCTGGCTCCAGACCACCGCCATCAGCTGGCTCGTGCTCGAGCTCTCCGGCAACTCCGGCACCGCCCTCGGCTGGACCCTCGCCCTCCAGTTCGGCCCGTTCCTCCTCTTCGGGCTCCAGGGCGGCAAGATCGCCGACAGCTTCGACAAGCGCCGCGTCCTCCTCCTCTGCTCCCTCGGCTCGGCCACCGTGACCGCCGGCCTCGCCGCGGTCGTGCTCACCGGGCACATCGAGCTGTGGATGGTCTACGTCGGCATGTTCGCCTTCGGCTCGGTCTCCGTCATCGAAGGCCCGGCCCGCCAGGCGTTCTACTCCGAACTCGTGGACCGCGAAGCGCTCCCGAACGCCGTCGGCCTCGGCAGCGCCATCTTCAACATGAGCCGCATCGCCGGGCCCGCGCTCGCCGGCCTGCTCATCGCGCTCACGTCCACCGGGACAGTGATCGTGGTGTGCGCGTTCATCTTCCTCGGCCCGGCCCTGGCCTGCACGGTCCTGCTGCGCCGCAGCCTCTCCAACCCGGTCCGCCGCAACGCCGCCTCCGGCGGCATCCGCGACGCCCTCCGCTACACCGCCGCGCGCCCCGACATCATCGCCGTCCTCATCGGCTCGCTCCTCGTCTCCGGCTTCACCTTCAACTTCGCGCTCACCCTCTCGATGCTCGCCCGCACCGAGTTCGAGACCGGCGCCGACTCGTACGGCCTGCTGCTCACCGCCCTCGCGGTCGGCGCGCTCGCCGGGTCGCTCGCCTCCGGGCGCCGCTCGACCCGCCCGAGCCTGAACACGATGCTCGCCTCCGCGGGCCTACTCGGGGTCGGCACGCTCTTCGTGGGCTTCGCCCCGACCATCTGGTCGGCGATGGCGCTCCTTGCGCCCACCGGCTTCGCGATGGTCTACTACGCGCAGGCCGCCAACCAGCGCGTCCAGATGGGCGTGCGGGCCGACTTCCGCGGACGCGTGCTGAGCCTCTATATGCTGGTCTTCCTCGGCTCCACCGCCGTGTTCGCGCCGATCGTCGGCGTGTTCATGGAGGTCTACGGCGCCCGCGCGGGCCTGTGGCTCGGCGGCATCGTCGGCATCGCGACGCCGCTCGCGCTCGCCCTGGCCAAGCGGGCGCAGCTGAAGCGCCGCGCGGCGGCACTCGAGCCCGGAGCGGTCGGTCCGGTCGGGCCGAACGCGCGCCTCGCGAGCGTCCCCGAAACGGCCGGCTGACGGCCGAAGGCGCAACCGGGCGGTTCGCGCCATAGTGCGGGGACGAGTATTCATTCACTCTTATCCGGCGATTCCCACTTCCTGAAAAGAAGCGGACCCGCTCGGGTCCCCGAGTTGTCCGAGTGCTCCCGTCCTACCCGTAACCTCCTGCGCCTCCACCGCCTCAGGCGTGAACACGAGTGTTACTTCGACGAAATTACTGTCCCGTCCCGTGGGATTTCACTGAATTAACCGATAGGCATGCTGCGAGGATAGGTCACATCGTGACAGCCCCGACCGCGCCGCGCGACACACCTCTCGCCGCAGCGCGTGTCACTGACCCCGAGTAGAGCCCCTGGAGGGAATCCAGTGAGTGCCTCCGCCACCGCGGTCCCGCAGGCCGCGACCCAAGTGCGCACCGAGCGCCTCTTCGCCGCGCTCCCGCTGCCGGACAACGCCGTCGCCGACCTCGCCGAAGTCGTCGCGGACCTCAACATCGCCCGCCGCGGCGCCCCCAGCCGCCCCGGCGCGATCGGCCGCCGCACGCCCTCGTCGCGGCTCGTCCGCTCCGAGAACTGGCACCTGACCCTCTCCTTCCTCGGCGAGGTCCCCGCCGACCGCTGCGCCGAGACCGCCGAGGTCATCGCCGCCGCGGCCCGCGAATCCGAGCCGATGCGCCTCTGCGTCTCCGGCGGCGGCAGGTTCGGCCGCGGCCGGTACTCCGTCGTCTACGCCGGGCTCGACGGCGACGTCGCCGCGCTCGTGGACCTCGTCCACCGCATCCGCGCCGGGCTCATCGCCGGCGGCCTGCCCGTCGACCAGAAGCAGTACCGCCCGCACGTGACCCTCGCCCGTCCCGGCGACCGCGTCACCAACCAGCAGGCCGCCCAGGACCTGCTCACCCTGCGCCGCTACTACGGTCCGAGCTGGACGGCCGGCGAGGTCGTGCTCTACCGCTCCGACTTCGGCAAAGGCCCGGTGGGCGTGCAGCCGCTGTACACCCCCGTCGCCGCAGCGCCCCTCGGCTGAGACCCGAAAGGGCACCGGGCGACGCCGCCGCCGCCCGGTGACGCCACGGACCCGCCGCCCGCGCCCGCGGGAGAAACCGCCTCGCGATCTGCTCGAAAGCACCGCTCTCGGCAACCGTGACCGGTAGAAAGAGGGCATGTCCCACAGCGCCAGCGGCACCGGCCGCTCCAGCACCGCCGCGTCCCCGGCGGCCCAGAGCGGCGGCACGTCCCGGGCAGGGCGACCGCTCGCCCGGGTCTCCCTGCGCGCCGCCGGGATCACCGCTCTCGTCTGCTGGGCGGTACTCCTCGTCTGGGCCTCCTTCGGCACCGGCGCGAGCTCCGGCTCCTCCGGCGTCTACATGATCATCGGCACCGTCGGCTCCGTCCTGCTCGTCGCCGTCGTCATCGCCACCGCCGCCACCCACGCCGGCCTGCGCACGATCATCGCGGCGCTCTTCGCCGCCGTGTTCGCCGCCGTCGCCGGATGGACCGTCTACTCCTCGATGCCCGAGGCCGGGCCCGGCCAGTTCATCACCCACCGCGCCGGCGTCGCCGCCCTCGCGTACGTCTTCGGCGTCGTCGGCGGCGGCCTCCTCGCCCTCTCCGAGTTCGTCGTCGAGGGCTACTCGGGCGGCCGCGCCCCCGCCCCGAAGCAGATGCGCCGCAAGGTCGCCGTGCTCTCCACCGCCATCGTCGTCATGCTCGCCGCCGCCCTCGCGCCCGCGATGCAGCGCTGGGCCGAACTCGCCAACCAGGACATCCTCATCGGCGACGCCGCCGCCACCGGCAGCGCCACCGACCCCGGCCTCGACAGCCTCGCCGACCTCGCCGGCGTCGGCCGCTTCACCGACACCCCGTACGGGCTCCTGCGCACCGACCACCCCGCCAAGCCGACCCCGCAGGCCGTCACCATGCTCGACCCGGCCACCGGCGCCGCCGTCTGGTACCACCGCCGCTGGAACTGGTTCTCCTCCCAGCCCCCGGTCCTCTCCCAGGCCCAGGACCTCGTGGCGCTCACCGGCCCCCGCGCCGACAACAACGGCGACTTCCAGGCCCGCGTCCTCGCCGCCCGCGACGGCGGCGTGGTCGCCACCGCCGACTTCAACGGCTCGCCCGGCGTCCTCCTCGCCCTCGCCGACGACCGGCTGCTCTACACGAAGGACAAGAGCGAGACCTTCAGCGTCTACGACTTCGGCGGCGGCCTGGCCTGGGAGGCCGCGATGCCCGACGGCTGCGAGGGCACCGCCGCGCAGCTCGCCGGGGGCCGCGCGCTCGTGCTCGCCGACTGCGTGCCCGCGCCCGACCGGTCCGTCGCCCGCGACCTCGTGCTCGCCTTCGACCTGGAGGACGGCGCGCCCGCCTGGCAGCAGGAGATCGACAAGAGCGCGGTGGTCGTCCCCGAGTCGTTCCTGGTCACCGAGGACTCGATCGTCCTCGACAGCCGCATCGAGCACCGCGTGACCGACGGCCCGTTCTCCGCGCGCCGCTTCGAGCACCAGCTGATCGCCTATGCGATCGAGGACGGCGCCGAGCGCTGGCGGGCGGCCGACGAGACGTTCGGGTCCACGAACTCCTCGGCGTGCGGCGGGACCCTGCACTTGTCGCAGCCGACGTCCGCGGCCGCGTCGGGCGTGACGGCGGGCGGGGATTCGAAGGCGCAGGCCCAGGTCCAGGCGTCGGAGCGGCGCACGGTGCAGATCATCGAGTGCTACTCGGCGCAGGACCGCGAGGGCTCCTGGCTCGGGGTGCTGGCCTACGACGCGGAGACGGGCGAGCGGTTGTACCGCAAGGCGGTGCGGCTGGGCTTCACGCCGCTGGACCCGGAGGTCGCGCGCGGGTGGGCCGCGGTGCTGCCGGACAACCGGGCGATGCTCGCGGCCGACCTCTCGCTCGACCCGACCAGCCCGGACTGCCGCCTGTACGCGATCGCGGAGGGCCGGGCCAAGGAGGTCGCGTTCGCGGCCGAGAGCGCCGACGGCACGCCGATCCCGGCGAACTGGTGCCACGACGCGCAGCTCAGCCCGGTCGGCACCGGTGCGGCCGTGAGCTTCGTGGACGAGAACGGGACCCGCGGCATCGCCGTTGTCGAATGAGCGCCTGGAGTGAGTTCCTGGGTGATCGCCTCGGGTGCGCGCACCGTCTGAGCGGCATGGTCCGGCGGACGTGACGCCCGCACTGCGGCGGTTGCGAGCGTGATTCGCGACGGGCGCACTGCGGGCATTGCGAGGGGCGCTCGCGGTGCCGGGCCGGGGAGCTCGGGAAACGCGCGGTGTCCCGGTGGTGAACGGGCCGCGAACGCCCTGAATGATCAAACGGTGTGATCAGTTCTAGGTCATCCGCGCATGAGTGATGCGCAAAACTGTTGTAGGGTTCTTCGCATGTGTGGAATCGTTGGATACGTCGGGGCGCGCAGCGTCGTCGACGTCGTGATCGACGGCCTTCGCCGTCTCGAGTACCGCGGCTACGACTCGGCGGGCGTCGCGCTCGTCTACCAGCCCGAAGGGGCCGACCCCTACCTGGCGTTCGACAAGAAGGCCGGGAAGCTCGCCAATCTCGAGGCGGTCCTCGACGGGCAGGACCGCTCGCTCGAGGCCTCGTGCGGCATCGGGCACACCCGCTGGGCCACCCACGGCGTCCCCTCCGACCGCAACGCCCACCCGCACCTCTCCGCGGACGGGCGCATCGCGCTCATCCACAACGGCATCATCGAGAACTTCGGGCAGCTGCGCGCCGAGCTCGAGGCGGACGGCGTGGAGTTCCTCTCCGACACCGACACCGAGGTCGCCGCCCACCTCCTCGGCCGCGAGTACGCCGCGGACGGGGACCTCACCGAGGCCATGACCCGCGTCTGCGCGCGTCTCGAAGGCGCCTTCACGCTCCTGGCCGTGGCCGCCGACGACCCGGACACCGTGGTCGGCGCCCGCCGCAACTCCCCGCTCGTGGTCGGCCTCGGCGACGGCGAGTACTTCCTGGCCTCGGACGTCGCCGCGTTCATCGCCTACACGACCGACGCGGTCGAGCTCGGCCAGGACCAGATCGTCACGATCAGCCGCGAGTCCGGCATCACCGTGCGCGGCTTCGACGGGAAGCCCTCCGAGGGCAAGCCGTTCTCCGTGGACTGGGACATCGCCGCCGCCGAGAAGGGCGGCTTCGAGACCTTCATGCGCAAGGAGATCAACGAGCAGCCCACGGCCGTCGCGGACACTTTGCGCGGGCGCATCGACGAGACCGGGCAGATCGTCCTCGACGAGGTCCGCATGTCCGACCAGGACTTCCGCGACATCGACAAGGTCTTCATCATCGCCTGCGGCACCTCGTACCACGCCGGGCTCGTCACCAAGTACGCCATCGAGCACTGGACGCGCATTCCCTGCGAGGTCGAGCTCGCCAGCGAGTTCCGCTACCGCGACCCGGTGCTCGACCGCTCCACACTGGTCGTCGCGATCTCGCAGTCCGGCGAGACCATGGACACGCTCATGGCCGTGCGCCACGCCAAGGACCAGAAGGCCCGCGTCCTCTCCATCTCCAACACCGTCGGGTCGACGATCCCGCGCGAGTCCGACGCCGTGCTCTACACGCGCGCCGGGATCGAGGTCGCGGTCGCGTCCACGAAGGCGTTCCTCACCCAGCTCGCCGCCTGCTACCTGGTGGGCCTGCACCTCGCGCAGGTGCGCGGCATCAAGTACGCGGACGAGGTCTCGGCCGTGCTCGACGAGCTCGTGGCCGCGCCCGGCAAGATCGCGAAGGTCATCGAGAACCTGGAGCCGGTCCGCGAGATGGCGCGCCAGTGCGCGGCGCTGGGCACCGACCGGGTCCTGTTCATCGGGCGCCACGTCGGCTACCCGGTCGCGCTCGAAGGCGCGCTGAAGCTCAAGGAGCTCGCGTACCTGCACGCCGAGGGGTTCGCCGCCGGCGAGCTCAAGCACGGCCCGATCTCGCTCATCGAGGACGGCACGCCGGTCATCGCGATCGTGCCGAGCCCGCGCGGCCGCTCGCTCCTGCACGACAAGATCATCTCCAACATCCAGGAGGTGAAGGCCCGCGGCGCGAAGGTGATCGCCATCTGCGAGGAGGGCGACCGCATCACCGCCGCCCACGCCGACTTCGTGTTCGAGACCCCGGCCTCGCCGACGCTGCTGTCGCCTCTGCTCACGGCCGTGCCGCTGCAGGAGTTCGCGGCCGAGCTCGCCACGGCCCTGGGCCGCGACATCGACCAGCCGCGCAACCTCGCCAAATCGGTGACCGTGGAGTAGCCCCGGCTCCTCGACGACGAACGTGATCTGACCGAACGGCCGATACGGGCGGCCCCGCGTGCAGGCGTCAGCCGCACGCGGACGCCCGGTCGGCCGTTTTCGGTTGCCGCCGGAAACGGTCATTCCGCACACGTTGGGCGAACGCCTGCCATGACCGGTCGAAAGCCTCGTTCTACGCTCACGCGCATGAAGACTCGAACCCTCATCTCGGGCGCCGTGGCGGTCACCGCCGCGGGCGCCCTCACCATCGCGGCCACCGCCGTCGCCCAGGCCCAGGAGACGGGCGGCGAAGCGCTGACCGCCGCGATCGACCTGATCCTCGCCGACCCCGCCCTCACCGACTCCCAGGTCGGCGTCCTCGTCAGGGACGCCGACACCGGCGAAGTCCTGTACGACCGCAACGGAAACCAGCGCGGCCTGCCCGGCTCCAACCAGAAGCTCACCACCATGGCCGGCGCCCTCGCCACGCTCGGCGAGGGCTTCAGGTTCACCACCGAACTCCTGGGCGACCGGCCCGTCGACGGCGTCGTCGCCGGAGACCTCTACCTGCGCGGCTCGGGCGACACGACCATGCTCGAAGCGGACTACGACCGCCTCGCCGCCGACCTCGCGGCGGCCGGAGTGTCCACCGTCGACGGCGACCTCGTGCTCGACGACACCGCCTTCGACGACGTCCGCCACGCCGAGGAGGTCGCCTGGGGCGATCTCCAGTTCAGCCCCGGCGCGGAGGTCTCCGCGCTCACCATCGGCTCCGGCACCGACCACTGGGCGGGCACCGCGCGCCTGTTCATGACCGGCGGCGCCGCCGAGGGCGACCCGGTCGCGATCCGCATGGTCCCCGAGAACGGCTACGTGACCGTGGTCAACGAGGCGACCACCGGCGCCGAGACCGACCTGACCGTCAACCGCGACGAGCACGCCAACACGATCCGCGTCACCGGCACCGTCGAAGCCGGGGTCACCCCCGACTACTACAGCCGCTCGGTCATCGACCCGACCGCGCTGGTCGCCGACGTGTTCGCGGACTCCCTCGCCGACAACGGCATCGACGTCACCGGCGGCGTCCGCCTCCACGAGCCCGCCCCGCAGGAGGCCGGCGGCACGCTCGTCCTCCACGAGTCGAAGACGCTGCTCGAGCTCACGCCCGACCTGCTGAAGCCGTCGAACAACTCGCTCGCCGAATCGCTCATGAAGTCCGTCGCGCTCCACAACACCGGGCTCGGCACCTTCGCGGACGGCGAGGACGGCATCCATGCCGCGATCGCCGGGTACGGGGTGGACACCGCCACGCTCCGGCAGGCCGACGGCTCGGGCATGTCCCGCTTCGACCAGGCCACGCCGGAGGCCGTCACCGACCTGCTCATCGGCGTCAGGCAGGAGCCCTGGTACGACGCCTGGTTCAACGGGCTCCCTGTCGCCTGCACCGACGGCACCCTGGCCAGTCGCATGTGCGGGACCTCCGCCGCGGGCAACGTGCACGCCAAGACCGGCACCCAGACCTCGGTCTCGGCCCTCTCCGGGTACGTCACCGACGCCGACGGGCGCGAGCTCGTCTTCAGCATCATCCTCAACGACCACCTCGTCGACTCGGTGAAGTACATCGAGAACCAGGTCGCCGTCGCGATCGCCAGCCACAGCGCGGACGCCACCGAGGCCGAGATCTCGCGGTCCGCGGCGACCACGGCGGCGGCCGAGCCCGACGCGGCGGTCCCGGGCGGCTTCGAATGCTCCTGGTACGAACCGGCCGTCTGCTAGCGAGGACGCGTCGCCGCCGAGCCGGCGACAGTGGAAGACCTCACTGAATCCTCTGCGGCGCGCGCGGACTCCGCGCGCGCCGTACGGGTGCCTACGCCACTTCGGTTGCCCTGCGCCCCTGGGGTATGCGGCACTCCCGCCTGTATCAGAGGATCTGATACGAACCGCGAACCTATGCTCGCCCCATGAGAAAACGCACCCTGATATCGAGCGCCATCGCGGTCACGGCGGCCGGCGCCATCACCATCGCCGGCACGGTGGTGGCCCAAGCCCAGGAGACCGGCGACGAGGCGCTCGCCGCCGCGATCGACGCGATCCTCACCGACAAGCGCCTCACCGACTCGCAGGTCGGCGTCACCGTGGCCGACGCGAACACCGGCGAGGTGCTGTACGAGCGCAATGGCGCCAAGCGCGCCATCCCCGGCTCCAACGACAAGCTCACCACCACCGCCGCGGCCCTCGAGCAGCTCGGCGGCGACTTCACGTACACGACCGAGGTGCTGGGCGACCGCCCCACGGACGGCGTCATCGCCGGCGACCTGTACCTGCGCGGCAGCGGCGACCCGACCCTCCTCGAAGCCGACTACGACCGGATGGCCGAGGACCTCGCCGACCTCGGCGTCTCCATGGTCGACGGCGACCTCGTCGCCGACGACACCGCGTTCGACCCGGTCCGCTCCGGCGCCGAATGGGGCTGGTCCGACCTGCAGTTCACGTACGCCGCAGAGGTCTCCGCGCTCACCGTCGCCTCCGGGGACGACTTCAACGCCGGCTCCGTGCGCGTCTTCATCAAGCCCGGTGCCGCCGAGGGCGACCCCGCGCAGCTGAGCATGGCGCCCGCGAACGACTACGTGGAGATCGTCAACACCGCCACCACAGGCACCACCACCAACGTCTCGGTGAACCGCGACCCGCACGACAACGTGATCCGCGTCAGCGGCACCGTGAAGGCCGGGACCAGCGGCACCTACGCCACCCGCGCGGTGATCGAGCCGACGCAGCTCGCCGCGGACGTCTTCGCCGACTCCCTCGCGGACGCCGGCATCACCGTCAACGGGGAGCTCCGCTTCGGCGAGACCACCCCGCAGGGCCCCGAGTCCCTCGCGACCCACCAGTCGATGACGCTCGCCGAGCTGACCCCCGTGGTCCTCAAGCCCTCCAACGCCTCCGTCGCCGAGGCCCTGTTCAAGACCCTCGGCTACGAGGCCACCGGCACGGGCACCTTCGCGACCGGCAAGGCCGCCACCTACGCCGGGATCGAGCCGTACGGCGTCGACACCGGCCCCATCCGCCAGGTCGACGGCTCCGGCATCTCCCGCCACAACATGATGACCTCGAACATGCTCGCCGACCTCCTCGTGGGCGCCAAGCAGGCCGACTGGTTCGGCACCTGGTACGACTCCCTGCCGATCGCCTGCCAGGACGGGACCCTCGCGAGCCGCATGTGCGCCACGCCCGCCGCCGGGAACGTTCGCGCCAAGACCGGCTCGATGACCAGCGTCTCGGCCCTGTCCGGGTACGTCACCGACGCCGACGGGCGCGAATTCGTCTTCAGCGTCATCGTCAACGACTTCCTGTACTCCACGGTGAAGGACATCGAGGACAAGATCGCCGCCGCGATCGCCGCGCACACCACCGCGGCCACCGAGGCCGAGACGCTCCGCTCCGCGAACGTCGACGACATCGAGATGCCCGCCGAGGACCCGAACCACAGCCTCGAGTGCACCTGGGTCGAACCCGCCGTCTGCTAGACGCTCCGGAACGACGCGGGCCCGGCCGAACCTCGGCCGGGCCCTTCGCGTCCCGCCCACCAGCCGGCTTGACGAATACTCGTCACCCGATCCGGTGAACGTCTACATTGCCTATACCGGTCCAAGGGGGACGCCGGGGACGACGAGTCGCAAGGGAGATCGCATGTGGATCGCTGATCGGCGCCGGGTGCTTCACGCTCTCCTCGCCTCCGGGGCCGCCGTCATCTCCGGGTACGGCACGGCCGCGGCCGCCCCGCCCGACCAGACCGCGCTGCCGCTCCAGCCGCAGGGGCCCGCGGACCAGGCGATGCTGGAGGAGGCCGTCTCCGCCGTCCTCGTCACCCGCTCGGCCAACGGCACCGGCATCGCCCTGACCTTCGACGACGGGCCCGGCCCCGAAACCGACGACATCCTCGACATCCTGGCCGCGACCCGCGTCAAGGCCGTCTTCTGCGTGGTGGGCAGGCACGTCCAGCAGTACCCGCAGCTGGTGCGGCGGATCGTCGACGAAGGCCACCTGGTCGGCAACCACTCCTGGGACCACGACCACGTCAAGTGGAAGCAGGGGACCACCGCCGTCGAGTACGAGCGGGACCTCCTGCGCGCCAGCGACGCGATCAACGACGCGGTCCCCGGCGTCGAGATCCCGTTCTTCCGCGCCCCCTTCGGGGCGTGGGGGGCCAACAACATCGCCGCCCGCATCGGCGCAGGCATGGGCATGACGCCGCTCTCGTGGTCCCGCTCGCTGAGCGACTGGGCGCCCCTCACCACCGAAGAGGTGATCTACCAGCGGGTCACGGCCGCCCAGCCCGGCGAGGTCGTCCTGCTGCACGACGCCGACGACCGGGGCGTGCAGGAGCGGCAGCGGACCGTCTGGGCCTCGCGCCGGGCCATCCCGGCCATGCAGCGGTCGGGCCGCACCTTCGCCTGGCCCAAGCGCAACCCCCAGACCGTGGCGACGCCGCCCGGCGGCGTCACCTGACCCACGGCACAGGGACCGATCTCGCATGCAGGGGGCCGAAGCCGCGCACGGCGGGCGCGAACGCGCTCAGGTCAGGCCGTGCGAGCGGAACATCCGCTGGCGTTCGACTTCAGGGCAGCGCCGGCTCGGCTCGGGGGAGCCGGGCGCGGCCGCCTCGTCAAGGCACGTGCGTTGCGGAGTCGACGGCGTTCATCGTCGGCCGTAGGTGAGCCGGCGCAGCAGCACCTCGAACGGGCCGCGCAGGCCCGCCTTCGACATCCACGCCGCCAAGCCGACTGTCGCGGCCCAGATGAGCACCGCGACCCCTGAGGCCGCGGCGTCGCCGAGGCTCGCGCCGAGGCCGCCGAACGCCGGTGTGAACAGGGCGACGAACGCGACCGACTGGAGCAGGTAGCAGGTCAGCGAGCGCTGGCCGCACGCGGCGAGGGCGTTCGCGACGGCTCCTGGAGCGCGGCCGGGACGGGTCGCGACCAGGGCGATGAGCGCCGCGTAGCCGAGCCCGGCGGCGAGGCCGGTGACGGAGTGGAGGGCGTACAGGGCGATGCCCGCGCCCGCGCCGGGGTGCCACAGCTGGGTGTCGGCGAGCATGAGCGGCAGGCCGCCGGTCACGCCGATCGCGATGCCCCACAAGGCGGTCCGGCGCAGCAGCGGCAGGTGCCGGGAGGGCTCGTCGAGGAGGCGGCGGCGGGCCGCCCAGATCCCGAGCGCGAACGCGGGCAGGACGCTGACGACGTAGAACGTCGAGGTGAGGGCGCTCCACACCATGATCCGCGAGAGCGCCGCCTCCAGCGGGTCGGCGATGATCGTGGGCATCGAGTTGACGTGCCCGGCCGCTTCGGCGGAGGCCCCGAGGGCCGCCACGACGAGGACATGGGCGGCGGCGGCGATCCACGCGGTGCGCACGAGGGTGCGGTCGCGGCTCCACAGCAGGCCCGCGAAGACGAGGCCGATGAGGCCGTAGGCGGCGAGGATGTCGCCGAAGAACAGCAGGAGCGCGTGCGCGAAGCCGAACGCGAGGAGCCAGGCGCTGCGGCGGCGGACCAGCCGCTTCACCTGGGGCGCTGCATATCCGGCGCGCTGGCGGCGCTCGGCGAGGCGGGCGAGGCCGTAGCCGAAGAGCGCGGCGAACATCGGCAGCGCCCGGCCGTCGACGAGGAGGACCTGGAGTCCGGCGACGGCGCGGTCGAGGACGGTGCCGTCCACGGCGTAGCCGCGCCAGCCGGTGGTCTCGTGGGCGAGGAACATGTGGGCGTGCGCGAGTGCGATGAGCAGGAGCATGAGGCCCCTGGCCAGATCGGGTGCGAGCGAGCGCTCCCGGAGCGGGGTGCTCATAATGGCGGGCGGGGAGAGGGTCATCTCGCCTCCAAGGTTTTAGGTACACGACTGTATCTAAAACTAAGATACATGGATGTAGCTAACGAGCGGGGGCGGCCCATGGCCGAAGGACAGACGCGCAGGCGCGGCAAAGCGCTCCTCGACGCCATCTACGCCGCCGCCGTCGCCGAGGCCGCCGTCGCCGGGCCCGGCCGACTCACCATGGACGCCATAGCCAAACGCGCCGCCACCCCCCGCTCCACCCTCTACCGCCGCTGGTCCGACCCCCGCGACCTCCTCCTCGACGCCCTCGCCGACCTCCACCCCGTCGAACAACCCCACCCCGGCGCCGACGACCTCCGCGGCGACCTCATCGCCGCACTCCGCCTCATGTGCGACTGGGCCTTCAGCGACGCCGGACGCGCCGTCATGGCCATCGTCGCCGACCCCCGCCGCGACCCCGCCACCGTCGACGCCCTCTTCGAACGCGTCTTCGCCGCCCGCGGCGGCACCTTCACCCAGACCGTCCTGCGCCACTACGCCGAACACGGCCAGATCGACCCCGCCCGCCTCACCCCCGTCGTCCTCGATATCGGCGAAGCCCTCGTCACCAAGCGCATGATGGACCTCGGCGCCGACCCCGGCGACCAGTACCTCGAAGCCATCGTGGACCAGGCGATACTCCCCGCCATAGGCCGCGACCCCGCGGACGGCTGAACACCCCGGAACCCGAACGGGGACAGACAAAGCGTCACCCGCGGCGGTGAACCGTCCCGAAAGAGGGCGCTCCGCCCGATCCCGTGGCACTCTTGGGGGGTGATCGTCGCCGTGGGCATAGACGTAGTGGCAGTGGACCGGTTCGAGCGCGTGCTCGAACGGACCCCCCACGTCGCCGAAAAGCTCTTCACCGAAGCCGAGCGCCGCACCCCCGACGGGCACGCCCGCCGCACCGAATCCCTCGCCGCCCGCTTCGCCGCCAAAGAAGCCGTGGCCAAAGCACTCGGCGCCCCCGGCGGCATGCACTGGGCCGACTGCCAAGTGCTCTCCCTCCCCGACGGCCGCCCCACATTGACCATCACCGGAACGGTGGCAGCAGCGGCCGAACAGCGTGGCGTCTCACGCTGGCACGTGTCGCTGTCGCATGATGGCGGTATCGCTACAGCGGTGGTGATCGCCGAAACGGCATGACGGCCGAGCAGGCCTGAGAGGGAACACCATGGACGGTGCCTGGTCAGCAGCGGCAGTACGCCGCGCCGAATCACAGCTGATGGCCCAGCTCCCGCCGGGCACCCTCATGCAGCGCGCCGCAGCGGGACTCGCCACCGAATGCGCACGGATCTTGATGCAGCAGCGCCGCAAACGCGGCACCGCAGGCGTTTACGGCTCCACCGTGATCGTCCTCGCCGGACCCGGCGACAACGGCGGCGACGCACTCTTCGCCGCCGCCCGCCTCGCCCGCCGAGGCGCCCGCGTCTTCGCCGTCCCCGTCATGGGCGACCGCGTCCACCCCGTCGCCGCCGCCGCACTCACCAGGGCCGGCGGACGACTCGTCGCCACCCCGCCCCGCCACTGCGACCTCCTGCTCGACGGCGTCCTCGGCATCGGCGGCCGACCCGGCCTCCCCGGCCGCGCCATCGACCAGCTCGCCGCCATCGACGCCGACACCATCGTCGCCGTCGACGTCCCCTCAGGAGTGGACGTCGACACCGGCGCCGTCCCCGGAAGCGCCGTCACCGCCGACGTCACCGTCGCCTTCGGCTCGCGCAAACCCTGCCACGTGCTCGGCCGCGCCGCCCTCCTCGTCGGCCGCCTCGTCCTCGTGGACATCGGACTCGCCCCCTACCTCGACCCGCACCCGGCCGTACGCGTCGCCGACGACGGCGACCTCGCCGCCTGGTGGCACGAACCCGGCCCCGACGACGACAAGTACACGCGCGGCGTCGTCGGCGTCGCCGCCGGCTCCGAGCGGTACCCCGGTGCGGCCGTGCTCGCCACCTCGGGCGCGCTGGCCGGGCCCTCGGGGTACGTGCGGTACGCCGGGACGGCCGCCGAGCATGTGCGCCGCCGCCACCCGGAGGTGGTGTGCACGCAGGAGGTGAAGGAGGCCGGGCGCGTCCAGGCCTGGCTCGCCGGGCCCGGTTTCGGGACCGACGAGGCGGCGCTCGCGGAGCTGCGGCACGTGCTGGAGTCGCCCGCGCCGGTGGTGCTCGACGCGGACGCGCTGACCCTCATCGGGGAGTACCCGTCGGTGCTCTCGCAACGCGAGGCGCCGGTGGTGCTCACACCGCACGACCGCGAGTACGAGCGGCTCTACGGCTCCCCGCCCGCCGAGGACCGCGGCGCTGCCGCGGCGGTGCTGGCGAAGCGGCTGAACTGCACGGTGCTCCTGAAGGGTCACCACACGGTCGTCGCTTCGAGCGACGGCGAAGTGTGGGCGAACCCGACCGGGCGCCCGCAATTGGCCACGGCCGGATCGGGCGACGTGCTCGCGGGCTTCATGGCCTCGCTCCTCGCCTCGGGCATGGGCGGCGCGAAAGCGGCGGTCGCGGCCTCATACCTGCACGGCCTCGCAGGCGGCATCGCCGGCGCGGGCCACCGCACGGTGACCGCCTCTGATGTGGCGAGGGCCTTGCCGCTCGCAGTGGGAGCGACTTTGACGGCGGCCGAAACGCCCAGCAAGCGCTCCTGATCAGGGGGTATGTCGTACCCATGAGTCAGGGTATAGACCGGGGGCCCGGTCTCGGCGAAGCTTGCGAGCCGTCAACTGGCAGAGTGTCCGAATTGCGTAGACCTCCGTTCGCGTTGGGCCGTAACACGATCGGGCGTGTCGGAGTCGCCGCGCAAGGTTGAACTGGGCGCCGCTCTGGGCGAAGCTTGCGAGCCGTCAATCTGCAGAGCGTCCGATTTGCCCCAGACGCTCCGTTCACGTTGGGACGTAACATGATCGGCGGTGTCAGCGGCGCGATCTAGCGTTGAATTGGGGGGCCCCAGGTGTCCGGTTTATCCCGGACGCTCCGTTCACGTTCGGGGCGTTACCAGTCCTCGCCCGCGCGCAGGATCTTCGACGGGGCGAGACCCGTCTCGTCGAGCAGGTAGGTGCGCATCGCCTCGAGGCCGGGCGAGTACACGTGGAGGCTGACCGCCGGAGCGTCGGAAAGGTTCCGCATCCCGTGGACCGTGCGGTCGTCGACCACGGAGACCTCGCCCGCCGCGAGCCGTTTGCGCTGCAGGCCGGGGAAGTCGCCCGGCTGCACGGTGAACTCGGTCAGCTCGCCGGAGACCACCGCGACCGCCGCGGCGGACGGGCGGCCCGCGCCGCCGTGGTCGTGCAGGTCGGTGCCCTGGCCGGGCAGCCAGGCGAGGAGCCAGGCCTCGTGGCCGGGGCCGGCGAGCACGCGGCGCGCCCAGCGGCTGCCCTTCGTGAAGCGCGGGCTCAGGCTGAGGTTGGCGGCGTAGAACGCGGCGAGCGCCTCGAGGCGCTCAGTGGCGAGGGAAGCGGGCGGCAGCAGCAGGCTGGAGCTCATCTGAGTGAATCGGCCTTCGATGTGTCGGAACGGTTGTCGGCGGAGAAGCGCCGAGCGGCACAGAGCGCTCAGCGCTGGTGACAGCGGCGACAGCGACACATCGGGAAGGTCATGCGGGCCATCTTACCAATTCCCAGTCAACTCACAGGCGCGACACACCATCGGTGGAATGCTCGTTACGCTGCGAATTTGTCGCTGCCTGGGTCTACCCGCCCGGAAACGCGCGCGCTAGGCTCATGTTCGGCCTCCCGGCAGCGTCCCAGCGCATCCCACGGGCGGCCCCGTGCGTGTCTTGAGTGCACCCCGTCTCCCCATCCGAAGGAGCAACCTCCTCGTGAAGCAGTCGCCTGTTCGACGCAAGTGGATGTCAGCCGCCTTGGTCGGCGGCCTTCTGGTCACCGTCGGCTCCGGCCCCGCTTGGGCGCAGGACTCGCCCGAAGACATCAACGACGAGATCGAGGACCTCGATGTCGACCTCGCCGCCGCGGTCGAGGCGTACAACCAGCTCGCCTCCGAGGTGGACGACAACCGCGAGCTCATCGAGGAGACCGAGGCGAACCTCCAGGCCGCCGAGGCCGACCTCGACGTGCTGCGCGACCAGCTCGCGGACTTCATCGGCGAGGCTTATGTGGACCAGGGCATCGGGGACGCGGCGCTCCTTCTCGAATCGGGCACGCCCGACGCGTTCGTCGAGCGCCTGGACCGCCTGAACTCGGCGAACCTCTACAACTTCGACCTCATGGACGACCTGCGCGCCGCCACCGAGGAGTACACGGCCCAGTCCGAGCTCCTCGTCGACCTCCAGGCCGACCTGGAGGCCGAGCAGGCCGAGCTGCAGACGGCCGCCGACGCGCTCACCGAGCGCATGACCGACCTCGAAGAGGAATGGCAGACCGCGGCGGGCGCGGACTCCCCGGCGTTCGCCGACTACGAGCTGCCGCACATGTCGAACGATCAGTACACGATCGTCGACTTCGCGCTCGACCAGATCGGCGAGCCGTACGTGTGGGGTTCGGCCGGGCCGAACTCCTGGGACTGCTCGGGCCTCATGCTCGGCGCGTACGCCGAGGCCGGGATCTCCCTGCCGCACAACGCGGCCGCGCAGTGGGACATGGTCGCGCACATCAGCGAGGACGAGCTGCAGCCCGGTGACTTCGTGTTCTACAACGGGCTCGCGCACGTGGGCATGTACATCGGCAACGGCCTGGTCGTGCACGCCCCGAACTCGACCACCGTCGTGAAGGTCGTCGACCTCCACCACGGCAACAGCTACTACGGTGCGGGCACGCTCCTGCACTAAGAACCCGTAACTTTTTCGGGATTGGCGCGTTGGACTTGCTGTGAGGCGAGGGAAACGCGGTCCGCAGCAACGGCGCAGTCACGGCCCATGGGTTGTCGATGACGGCCTGTGGGCCAGGATCGAGCCGCTGCTGCCGGTCCACGAGCGGCCTGCCGGAACACCCGGGCGCAAGCGCCTGGACGACCGAAAGGCCTTGTGCGGCATTCTGTTCGTGCTCTATACCGGCATCCCCTGGCAGTGGCTGCCCCAAGAACTCGGGTTCGGATGCGGCATGACCTGCTGGCGGCGACTGCGCGACTGGAACGACGCCGGTGTCTGGCAGGAGCTGCATGAGGTCCTGCTCGCCGAGCTACGCCGGGCCGGGAAGCTCGACCTGGAGCGGGCGGTGATCGACGCCTCGCACTTGAAGGCACTCAAAGGCGGCCCAAAACCGGTCGGAGCCCGGTAGACCGGGGCAAGACCGGCTCCAAGCACCATGTCATCACCGACGCGACCGGTGTGCCCCTCGCTGCCAGCCTGACCGGCGGCAATCGCAACGACTGCACCGAGTTGATGGCCCTGGTCGAAGCGATCCCGCCGATCCGCGGCAAGCGCGGTCGGCCCCGAAGGCGCCCGAGGGTCGTTCAGGCCGACCGCGGCTATGACTTCGATTGCTACCGGCGGGCGCTGCGGGCCAAGGGGATCGGCACGCAGATCGCCCGCCGGGGCACACCGCACGGGTCCGGACTCGGGGCCACGCGCTACGTCGTGGAGCAGACGATCGCGCTCCTGCACTGGTTCCGCCGCTTGCGCATCCGATGGGAACGACGCGCCGATATCCACGAAGCCTTCCTCAAGCTCGGCTGCGCCCTCATCTGCTGGCGACGACTCCAAAGTTAGGAGCTCTAAGGCGAGACAGCGATGAGGCCCCGCGAATTCGCGGGGCCTTTTCCTTTGGCCTGCAAGGGTTTCAGCGATGCTCGCGACGCATGCGTCCGGCGCTCGGCGGCGCGGCCGGGCCGTCAGACCACGACACGTGGAAACCCGCGGGTTACCGGATCGGATCGCAGCGGACCACGAGGATCGCGATGTCGTCGCGCGGCGACTCGGGGGAGAACGCCTCGACGGATTCGAGCAGGGCGGTCGCGATCTGCTTGGCGCCCTTGCCCGCTGCGTCCCGGACGGCCCGTTCGATGCGCTCGTGGCCGTACATGGCGGCGCCGTCGCGGCGCTCGGTGACGCCGTCGGTGAAGAATACGAGGGCGTCGCCGTGCTCGAGGCGGACGTCCACGGGGTTGACCTTGACGTCGGGGAAGAGCCCGACGGCGGTGCCTTCGCGGCCGACCCAGGCGGTCTCGCCGTCGGCGCGGAGCAGCAGCGGCTTGTCGTGGCCCGAGAGGCAGAGGGTCGCGTTGAGCGCGCCGTCCGGGCTGCGGTCCAGGAGCGCGGAGGCGATCGTCGCGTACCGCATGTCGCCGGGCTGCTCGAGCAGCGTGGCGTTGAGCAGTTCGAGGGCGCGCGGGAGCGGGCGGCCGTCGCGGGCCATGACCCGCAGGACGTCGCGCACGACACCGGTCACGGCCGCGGCCTGCGCGCCTTTGCCGCACACGTCGCCGATGGCCACCCACAGGCGGTGGTCGGCGAGCTCGGTCGCGTCGTAGAAGTCGCCGCCGACCTCGGTGCCGGACGCCGGGCCGGGGCCCGACCCGGGCAGGCGGCGGGCCGTGGCGGGCAGGTACTCGGCGGCGAACGAGACGCCGGCGACGTCGGGCAGCGAGCCCGGCATGAGCGCGGCCTGCAGCTCGTTGGCGACGGCCTGGCGCTCGGCGTGGATGCGGGCGTTATCGAGGGCGAGCGCGCTGCGCTTGGCGAGGTCGGCGACGACCGCGCGCTCCTCGGACGAGTGCTGGCGCTCGATGTGCTTGCCCACGGTGAGGACGCCGACTGTGGCGCCGCGCGCCGAGAGCGGCACGGCGATCCCGTCGAGGCCGCGCGGCACCGGCAGCTCCATGCCGGTCCAGCCGTCGGTGGCGAGCGCGGCTGCGAGGGCCGGCGCGGCGGCGTCGAGCTTGCTGCGCAGGTGCTCGAGTTCGGATTCCTCGGCGTGCGTGAGGGAGGCGAGGCGCAGGTCGCCGCCGTCGCCGGTGAGGTGGACGGCCGCCCACCGGCCGAGCTGGGGCACGACGAGCTGCGGGATGAGCGCCACCGTCAGGTGCTCCTCGAGCGAGTGCGCGAGGAGCTCCCCGGCTTCGGCGAGGTAGGTGAGCCAGCCGGAGCGGCGCTGCTCGTCCGTGCGCATCCGGTCGATCTGGACGGCGAGGGCGATGCGCTCGGCGACGAGTTCGGCGAGGGGCCGCCAGTCCGGCCGGGGGTCGCCGGCGAGCATGAGCTTGCCGCAGGCCGGGGCCGTGAGCGGGAGCGGGACGGCGACCGAGACGCTGCCGACGTCGCCGAACTTGGCGAGGATCTGCGCGCCCGCGCCGTCCCCGGCGTCGTACTCGATCGCGCCGCCCGCGGCGGCGGTCGCGTCGTGGCAGCGGGCGAGGAGCTCGGTGACGAGCTGGTCGACCGGCAGCCGCGACTGGATCGCGGGGGCGACGGTGAGGAGCGCGGCGAGCTGGCCCAGGTCGGGCAGGCGGGTCTCGACGGCGGCGTCCGGGTCGGGCCGGGTGGCCGGACGGGCGTCGGGGTCGCGGTCGATGCGGAACCAGATCGACTTCCCGGTCGCGTCGTGCGTGGTGCCCCACGAGGACGCGAACCGGTCGACGAGGAGCAGGCCGCGGCCGCCCTCGGCGGTGACCTCGGGCATCGCGCTGTTGTAGGAGGCGCTGTCGAGGGGGTCGATGCCGCCGGAGCGGTAGTCGGTGACGGTGACGCGCACGCCGATCGGGTCGGCCGCGACCGTGAGGTTGATGTCGGTGCCGGCGTGGACGACGCCGTTGGTCGCCAGCTCGGTCGTGAGCAGCAGGGTCTCGTCGAGCAGCTCGGTGAGTCCGGCCTCGGTGAGCACCGCGCGCACGGCGGCGCGGGCGGCTGCGGGGGAGCGGTCGTCGGCCGGGAGCCGGAGGCGCCGGGCGAACCTCTCGGGGTACGTCACGGGCCCCAGTCTATGCCGGTCGGCCCCCCGGCCGTGGTACCGCGTCGCCGTGCCGCGGCCCGTGTGAAACCGCCGCCGGAACGGTGCGCAGTGCCGTTGCGCCGCATGGGGAACGTGAAGCGGCGGCCGCCCTCCCGGGCGACCGCCGCTCAAGTGTCGATCCGCGCGCTCTCGTACGTCACCGGATCAGCGGGAATCTACTCCCAGTTCGTCGCGGTCTTGCGGCGACGCAGCATGTAGAACACGACGGCACCGGCGAGCACCGCGGCGGCGGCCGAGCTGATCAGGATGATCGACGAGTTGCCGGTGGTCGGCAGCTGGCCGCCACCGCCCGGCGCGGGGGCCGTGGGGACATTGGGAAGGGCCTCGCTGGCCTCGAAGTAGAACGCGCCGAAGCCGTAGTACCAGTCGCCCTCGGTGGGCTCGGTCTCGGTGAGGCCGAGCTGGTTGTCGGTCTCGAAGTCGTAGTAGCCCTCGGCGAGGACCTCTTCGAGGGTCGCGGCGTCGACGTCGACCGCGTAGTACGGGGCGACGTCGTTGTCGTCGACCTCGTCCACGATGTCGAAGTACAGCGGGGCGTCGATGCCGTAGGTGGTGTCGGCCTCACCCTCGAAGTCGGTCACGACGCAGGTCGTGCCCCACTCCCAGACGTTGCAGTTGTCGTAGGGGGCCCAAGCCCACGCGTGGTTGGTCAGCTCCCACTCGCCCTCGATGCTCTCGAGCGAGACCGAGTCGTTGAAGACCAGGACCGTGGCGGCCACGTCGTCGGGGTTCTCGGCGGCGGCCTCGATGTAGAACTCGGGGTGGGCCTCGACGGACTCGCCGAGGTCGGCTCCCTGGAGCACCTCGTCGATGTAGAGGTAGGAGTAGGCGGAACCGAAGTCGCCCTCGTCCTCTTCGCCGGCCTCGGGCAGCTCGCCTTCGGGGACCTCGTTCTCGGGGACCTCCTCGAGGGCCGGGTCCTTCTCCTCGGCGACCTCGGAGTCGCCGCCGGGGTTCTCCTCGGCGGGGGCCTCGGGGGTGGCGTCCGTTGCCGGGGTCTCGGTCTCGGTGACAGGGGTCTCGGTCTCCGCGACCGGGGTCTCCGAGGCTTCCGTCGAGGGGCTCTCCGACTGCGCGAAAGCGGGGGCGCCGACCGCGAGCGTGAGGGCCGCCGCGGCGCCGGCCGCGGCGAAGCGCAGTCCGGTCTTGTTGAGGGTGGACATGTAACTCCTAGGGATGCTTCGAGTTTGGGGGTGCGGCGCTCTCGCGGTCTCCACTGACTGCTGACTCGCCCGCGGGAGCGCTGCAACAATCCACACGCACCACAGGAGACACCGGTTGCGAATTTCTTTCAGTTTTCCTTCGATGACGCGAAGTGACCAAGCACAGTGCCCTCAGTAACCTGCCTTCACGTTTGACCATTTCGTGTGACAACCTGGTACTTACCCAAGCCTGTCTCCGCAGCTGAGGAACCACGCCATGACGGACACCGTTTCCCGTACAGCGAGCCCGACCGACGAGTCGGACCTGCTCCGAAGCCTGGCCGACGCGCTGGGCGCCGTCGAGCGGGGCGACTTCTCGGTGCGGCTCCCCCGCGGCGAGGGGCTCGCCGGGGAGGTCCTCGACCGGTTCAACGCCGTGGTCGAGCAGGCCGACCGGCAGACCCGCGACCTCGCGCTCATCGCCCGCGCCGTCGGCCAGGAGGGTTCCTGGAACCACCGGCTCGTGATCGAGCACCTCGACGGCGGCTGGTCAGAGGGCGCCGCGAGCGTCAACCGCCTGGTCGAGGACCTCGTGCGACCCACCACCGAGCTCGGGCGCGTCCTCGAGGCGGTCGCCGCGGGCGACCTCAGCCAGGAGGCGTCCCTCGAGATCGAGGGCAAGCAGCTCCGCGGCGAGTTCCGCCGCCTCGGCGAGACCGTGAACCAGATGGTCGGGCTCCTGCGCTCCTTCGCAGGCGAGGTCACCCGCGTCGCCCGCGAGGTGGGCACCGAAGGCCAGCTCGGCGGCCAAGCGGACGTCCAGGGCGTCTCGGGCACCTGGCGGTCGCTGACCGACGCGGTGAACACCATGGCCTCCAACCTGACCGAGCAGGTCCGCTCGATCTCGACCGTGGCCACCGCCGTCGCCCGCGGCGACCTCAACCGGCAGATCACCGTCAAGGCCTCGGGCGAGGTCGCCGAACTGGCGGACACCATCAACTCCCTCACCGCGACCCTCCAGGTCTTCGCGGGCGAGGTCACCCGCGTCGCCCGCGAAGTGGGCACCGAAGGCCGCCTCGGCGGCCAGGCGGAGGTGCCGGGCGTCTCGGGCACCTGGAAGGACCTCACCGACTCGGTGAACGACATGGCCGCGAGCCTCACCGACCAGGTGCGCGACATCGCCAAGGTCACCAGCGCGGTCGCGCGCGGCGACCTGACGCAGAAGATCACCGTCCCCGCGCAGGGCGAGATCCTCGAGGTCAAGACCACCGTGAACACGATGGTCGACCAGCTCTCCAGCTTCGCGGACGAGGTCACGCGCGTCGCTCGCGAGGTGGGCACCGAAGGCCGGCTCGGCGGCCAGGCCCAGGTGTTCGGCGTCTCCGGCACCTGGCGCGACCTCACCCAGAACGTGAACCAGCTCGCCACGAACCTCACCGAGCAGGTCCGCTCGATCTCCACCGTCACCGCCGCCGTCGCCCGCGGCGACCTGACGCAGAAGATCGCCGTCGACGCGCAGGGCGAGATCCTCGAGGTCAAGACCACCGTCAACATCATGGTCGACCAGCTCTCCAGCTTCGCCGACGAAGTCACCCGCGTCGCCCGCGAGGTCGGCAGCGAGGGCCGCCTCGGCGGCCAGGCCAACGTCCAGGGCGTCTCGGGCACCTGGAAGGACCTCACCGAGAACGTGAACCTGATGGCGTCGAACCTGACCGCCCAGGTCCGCAACATCTCCTCCGTCGCCACCGCCGTCGCCACCGGCGACCTCTCCCGCCAGATCACCGTCGACGCGCGCGGCGAGATGCTCGAGCTGAAGACCACCATGAACTCGATGGTCGCCCAGTTGTCGCAGTTCGCGGACGAGGTCACGCGTGTGGCCCGCGAAGTGGGCACCGACGGCCGCCTCGGCGGCCAGGCCAACGTCCAAGGCGTCTCCGGCATCTGGGAGGCGCTCACCGACAACGTGAACTCCATGGCCTCCAACCTGACCGCCCAGGTCCGCAACATCTCCTCCGTCGCCACCGCCGTCGCGCGAGGCGACCTCAACCGCCAGATCACCGTCGACGCGCAAGGCGAGATGCTCGAGCTGAAGACCACCATGAACACGATGGTCGCCCAGCTCTCCCAGTTCGCCGACGAGGTCACCCGTGTGGCCCGCGAAGTGGGCACCGACGGCGTCCTCGGCGGCCAAGCGAACGTCCAGGGCGTCTCCGGCACCTGGAAGGACCTCACCGAGAACGTCAACTCGATGGCCTCCAGCCTCACCAGCCAGGTCCGCGACATCGCCTCGGTCACCACCGCCGTCGCCCGCGGCGACCTGACCCAGAAGGTCACCGTCGACGTCCAAGGCGAGATGCTCGAACTCAAGACCACCGTGAACACCATGGTCGAGCAGCTCTCCAGCTTCGCCACCGAAGTCACCCGCGTCGCCCGCGAGGTCGGCGTCGAAGGCAACCTCGGCGGCCAGGCGGAGGTCGCCGGCGTCTCCGGCACCTGGCTCGCCCTCACCCGCAACGTGAACTCGCTCGCCGCCACCCTCACACTGCAGCTGCGCGCCATCGCGAACGTCGCCCACGCCGTCGCCAGGGGCGACCTCACCCAGTCCGTCGACTTCGAGGCCGCCGGCGAGATCGCCGACCTCACCGAGTCGATCAACCAGATGATCACCGCCCTGCGCGACAAGACCCGCCAGAACACCGACGCGGACTGGCTCAACTCCAACCTCGCCCGCATCTCCTCGCTCCTCCAGGGCCGCAGAGGCGTCGAAGAGGTCACCCGCATGGTCCTCGACGAGGTCACGCCGCTCATCGACGCGCAGACCTCCACGTTCTACGTCCGCCACGAGGACGTCTCCGGGCACGTCACCTACCGGCTCAACGCCGTCTACGGCCACCCCAACCCCGGCGAGAAGAAGCTCATCGAGGACAACGAGGGCATGGTCGGCCAGGCCGCCGCGTCCAAACGCACCATCCACCTGCACGACATCCCCGAGGGCTACCTCGAGATCTCCTCGGGGCTCGGCCAGGCCACCCCGACCGACCTCATCATCCTGCCCGTCCAGTTCGGCGACAAGGTCCGCGGCGTCATCGAGTTCGCCTCCTTCAACACCTACTCCGGCCTCCACAAGCGGTTCCTCGACGCGCTCGCCCCGAACGTCGGCGTCACCCTCGCCACCATCGAGGGCAACGCCCGCACCGAGGTCCTCCTGCGCGAATCGCAGCGCATGGCCCAGGAGCTGCGCGCCCAGTCGAACCGGCTCCAGGAGACCAACGTCGAACTCGAGGAGAAGGCGCAGCTGCTCTCCGCCCAGAACAAGGCGATCGAGCTGAAGAACGAAGAGGTCGAGACCGCCCGCAAGGACATCGAGGAGAAGGCCGAGCAGCTCGCGCAGGCCTCCAAGTACAAGTCGGAGTTCCTCGCGAACGTCTCGCACGAACTGCGCACCCCCCTGAACTCGCTCCTGCTGCTCGCGCGGCTCCTCTCCGAGAACACGGACGGGAACCTCACCGAACGCCAGATCGAGTTCGCGCGCACCATCTACAACGCCGGCACCGACCTGCTCACCCTCATCGACGACATCCTCGACCTCTCGAAGATCGAGGCCGGCCGCATGGACGTCTCCGTCCACCCGGTCGACCTCGCCGAGATCCTCGGCGACATCGAGGCCGCGTTCCGGCCCCAGGCCGAGGACAAGGGCCTCGAGTTCGCCGTCGACGTCGGCACCGGCGTACCGCAGCTCATGCAGACCGACGGCCAGAAGTTCCAGCAGGTCCTGCGCAACCTCCTCTCCAACGCGGTCAAGTTCACCCGCGTCGGCTCAGTGACCCTCGCCGTACGGCGCGTCCCCGCCGACCTGCGCTTCGACGCACCGCACCTCAACGCTGCCGGCGAACGGCTCGCGTTCAGCGTCATCGACACCGGCATCGGCGTCGCCGAAGGCAAGAAGGGCATCATCTTCGAGCCGTTCCAGCAGGCCGACGGCACCACGCGGCGCACGTTCGGCGGCACCGGCCTCGGCCTCTCCATCTCGAAATCCCTGTCGCTCATGCTCGGCGGCGACGTGTACATCGAGCACACCGGCGACGCCGGCTCCAAGTTCACCTTCGTCGTGCCCGTCGAGATCGACGCCGACGGCGACTACACGCCGATCCACGCCGAGATCCCGGCCGTGCGCGAACCCTCCCCGGGCATCCTCACGGGCGCGCCGGAGACGCCCTCGTCATCGGCCGCGGCCCAGCACCTCGAAGGCGCCACCGTCCTCATCGTCGACGACGACATCCGCAACGTCTTCGCGCTCACCGCCGCGCTCGAGCTGCACGGCATCGACGTGCACTACGCGGAGAACGGCGCCGACGGCATCGACGCGCTCCAGCACCACCCGGGCATCGACATCGTCCTCATGGACTCGATGATGCCCGGCATGGACGGCAACGAGACCACGCGCGTCATCCGCCGCATGCCGCAGTTCGCGGACCTGCCGATCGTGTTCCTCACGGCGCAGGCGCTGGCCGAGCAGCGCGAGAAGTCCGTGGAGGCCGGCGCGAGCGCGTACCTGACCAAGCCCGTGGACCTCGACCTGCTGCTCGACACCATGTCGCAGTGGATCGTCACCGGGCCGGGTGTGGACGGGCGCCACGCTGCGCGAGGCGGCGCACACGAAGCGGCCCCCGGGCGGGACGGTGCCGCGTCCGAACGCGACAATGGCGGACCGACCGTTGGAGGCACCGCATGAGCACCGCCCGCGTCCTGCTCGTTGACGACCGTTCCGAGAACCTCCTCGCATTGGAAGCCATTCTCCAAGGGCTGCCGGTGAACACGATCGCGGTCACGTCCGGCGAGGAGGCGCTCAAGCGGCTCCTCTCGGAGGACTACGCGGCGATCCTCCTGGACGCGCAGATGCCCGGCATGGACGGGTTCGAGACGGCGCGGCACATCAAGCAGCGCGAGAAGACCCGGCACACGCCGATCATCTTCCTCACCGCCGCCGACCGCGACGCGCACCTGGCGATGCGCGGGTACTCGGTGGGCGCGGTCGACTACATCACGAAGCCGTTCGACCCGTGGATGCTGCGCACCAAGGTGAAGGTCTTCATCGACCTGTGGGCACAGGGTCAGGCGCTGCGCCAGACGTCGGAGCGGACGAGGGACCTGCGCGAGCGCGAAGGGCTCCTCACACGCCGCATCGACCAGGCGCGGGACGCCCTCGCCGCCTGGCACGAGGGCCGCGACGCGGACCCGGAGATCGAGCGCATTTTGGGGCTGCTGGAGCCGGGTCAGGCTTAGGTTTGCGCCGGGCGGCATGCTGAAGAGGATCGACCGCGGCATGGGCCCCCGGTTCAAACCCTGGCATAGGGGTGCGACAACGCTGTGGCCGTCCGTGTTCGAAAACGGCCTCGGCGCATGCTGAAGAGGATCGACCGCGGCATGGGCCCCCCGGTATAAACCCTGACACGCGGGTGTGACAGCGCAGTGGCGCAGGGTGTTCGAGCGACTCGCGCGCATGCTGAAGAGGTTCGACCGCCGATTGGGCCCCCGATTCAACCCTGACATCAGGGTGCGACAACGCGTAAGGGCGCGTGTTCGAACAGCAAGCGCGACAAGGTTTCGCGTTCTATCCGGCGCCGGGGCTCCTGCTTTCGGGGGAAACCGGTTAGGGTTGGACCCGTGACGCACCAAAAGCTCGACATCTCGGTATACCGCGAGGCGAACGAGACGATCGTGGTGCTGACCGGCGAAATCGACCTGCACACCGCGCCCCGGCTCTCCGCGGCCGTGGACGCCGCCCTGGTGGACGACCCCGTGCGGGTCGTCCTCGACATGCAGGGCGTGACCTTCTGCGACTCCCGCGGCCTCGGCACGCTCGTCGTCCTCGCGCGCGCCGCGGCCCGCGCCCGGGCCGTGCTCGTCCTCGCGAACCTCGGCGACTTCCTCAAGCGCCTGCTCGCCGTCTCCGGCATCGGCGAGCACTTCGTCATCCGCGAGCCCGCCCCCGAGGGCGCCGACAGCCCCGAGCTGGGCCTGAGCGACATCGAAGAGACCGGCACCGACAGCGGCCAGAGCTTCGGCAGGCCGGAGTCCGGCCAGGAGCCCCCGCGATGACCCTCACCACCACGGCGCAGGCGATCCTCGGCGCCGCCGCCATCCTCGCGCTCGGCGGTATAGCGCTCGCCTGGGTCGGCCTCGCCCGCAAAGCCACCGGCGTCCTCATCGCCGGCACCTCCCTGCTCTTCGCCGGCGGCGCGACCGTCCTCGCGTGGGCCATCGTCGAAGGCGCCGGCGCGGAGGCGTTCGCCGTCGGCCTCGCCGCCGCGATCCTGCCCGCCCCCGTCCTCGTCGGCACGTTCCTGTGGCTCGGCCGCTACCGGCGCCGCCCCTGGCTCGTGCTCGCCTTCTGCTTCGGCTGGGGCGCGTGCGTCGCGACCGCGATCTCCCTCATCGTCAACACCGGCGCCTCGATCCTCCTGGACAAGAACGACCTCGACCCGAACCTCGCGGCCGTCTTCTCCGCCCCCGTGATCGAGGAGATCACGAAGCTCCTCGGCCCCCTCCTCGTCTACTGGGTCGCCCGCCGCCACCTCACCGGCACCCTCGACGCCATCGTCTACTGCGGACTCGCCGGGGCCGGGTTCGCCGTCGCCGAGAACGTCCTCTACGCCTCCGGCGCGTACCTGAACGGCGCCGAGAACCTCGACGCCGCCGCCGGGATCGCCCAGGTCACCATCCTCGTCGCCGTGCGCGGGCTCGCCACCATGTTCGCCCACCCGCTCATGACCGGGCTCTCCGCGATCGGCCTCGGCAAGGCCGCCCGCAAGCCCGGACGCAAGGGCCTCCAGACCGTCTGGATCATCGGGATGCTGCTGTGCGGCATGGGGCTCCACGCCCTGTGGAACGGCTCCTCCGTGCTCGGCGTCAACCTCGACATGCCCGCGCTGTGGTTCGCGCTCTACCCCGCGTTCCTCGCGCCCCTGTTCTTCACCATGGTCGGCGCGGCCCTGTGGCTGCGCGCCGCCGACGCCCGCCGCAGCCAGGCCGCGCTCGCCCCCATGGTGGCCGCCGGGCAGGTCTCGCCGCCTGAGCTGGCGTCCCTCGCGACGTTCTCGCGCCGCGCCGCCGCCCGCGCCTGGGCCTACCGCCACGCCGGGAAGCCCGGCGAGGCGGCCATGAGGGACTTCCAAAGGGCCGCCTCCGATCTCGCCGAGCAGTACGACCTGGCGTCCATCGGGCGGCCCTGGGACGACCGGCGCATCGAGCACGCCGTCCACCGCATGAACGCCGCCCGCACCGTCTACGCCCGGGCCGACCGGTACATGCCCCCCGCCCTCTGGGACGGCCGGCAGTACCACATCACGTTCCCCGACGGCCAGATGCGGGCCGTCGAAGCACCGCCGCAGCCGGTGATGCCACTACCGGTGGCGCCCCCGCCTGCGTACCCTGTCACGTATGCATGAGGGACCCATCGGGCCCACCTCCTGGGCCGGCCCCGAGGTGCACCCGCCGCGCTCCGGCAGGCCCCGCTGGCGGGAGCCCCATCCAGTCCGCGTCGGCCCCGTAGCGGCCGGCTCGGCACTGTCCGGACTGTGGGTGCTCCTGTGGCTCTTGGCGTATGCCAGAAGCACTGGGGAGTCCCTGCCCACGGGGGCGGGCTTCGCCTGGGTGACTTTGGCCGCGAGTACGATCGGAGCGGTCGTCGCAGCGCTGCTGGCGCGCTACGGTGACCGCGGGGCCGCGGTCGGCGTAGCGGCGGTCGCAGGGACGGCCGCTGGCGTCACGGGGCTCTCATGCGAGCTGTATCTTTTGCTGACCGGCGACTGGATCCTGTGGTTACATCAACCGCAGGTCGCCACATCCTTCAGTAGGTCGTATCGAACGGCTGCCCAATCGGGCCGCAGGTTCCATTGAATGAGAAGACGGGGACGGATCGTGTCGTATTTCGCTGTGGCTGTGGGCCGCGAGGGCGACGAGTGGGAGGCCTCCGAGGTCGACCTCGACGCTGTTGCCGACGTCGAGGACGCGGCTGAGGCCATGCGTGAGGCTTTTCCTGACGCCGACCTGACACTGCTGTTCGTCGATGCCGACGACGAGTACCTGACGGTGATGCGCCTCGACAACGGGGACGACCTGCGCACCTTCGGCTCTGACGCCGAATACGCGTCGCAGTCGCGTCTGGGCGAGGCGCTCCTGGGCGACCTCGAGCCCGAGGGCACCGAGGAGATCGACACCGAGGACGAGGAGTCGATCTCGGCCCGCCCGACCGAGCTCGACGCCGAGCCCGTCGGCGAGGCGGACGTGCTGAGCGACCTGGGCGTGCCCGGTTCGACCCTGCTCGCCCTGTGCGCCAAGGAGGGCATGCTGCCCACCGACGTCGTCGCCGAGGTCGCCAAGACCATCGGCTTCACCGAGGCCCTGGAAGACGCCATCGGCTCTTAGCTCCGATCCCTGTGCAGTCCCGCCGCGAGGTCCACGAGCACTGGATGCGCCGCGCCCTTGAAACCGCGCGCACCGGAGGCCTCCCGGCGGAAACCGAGCCCCGGCCGGGCGTCCCGGCACACCCGGCCGACACTCCGCTCGCCGAGCACCCCGACGTCCTGGCGCCGCACCGCCAGGACCTGCCCGTGGGGGCCGTCGTGATCGGCCCGGACGGGAGCGAACTCGCCGCGGCCGCCAATGCCCGTGAGGCCCTAGGCGACCCGACCGCGCACGCCGAGGTGCTCGCGCTGCGCGCGGCGGCGGCCGTCCACGGGGACGGGTGGCGGCTCGAGGGCTGCACCCTCGTGGTCACCTTGGAGCCGTGCACGATGTGCGCCGGCGCGGCGGTGCTCGCCCGTGTGGGTGAAATCGTGTTCGGCGCTTGGGAACCGAAGACGGGCGCGGTCGGCTCCCTCTGGGACGTCGTGCGCGACCCCCGCCTCAACCACAACCCCGACGTCTACGGCGGCATCCTCGAAGCCGAATCCGCAGCCCTCCTGAGAGGGCACTTCGGGCGAAGCCCGAACAGGTAGGGGAGCGGGCGGAGCCCGAACCGGTAGCGAAGCAGGCGAGTCCGAACCGCTAGTGCGGCACTGACGGTGCAATCCCGGCGCTAGCCTTCAAATCGGACACCTTGGGACCCCCGATTCAATTCTCGCGCGGGGGTGCGACATCGCCCCGCGACGCGGGCGTTTCTCGGCCCCGGCCTTCAAATCGGACAAGCGAAAGACCCCCGGCCTGGCGACGCTTGCGAGCCGTAGATTCGCAAGGCCAAGGATGGCACGGGGGTCTCACACTCTTCCGGCTCTCTCGGCGCTAGTCCGCCGCCACCGCCTTCTCCTGCCGCTTCTCCTGGGTCCTCGCGAGCAGCTGGGCGATGTCGATGACCTCGACGTCCTCGTGGCCCGCGTCGGCGACGCCGTCGCGCAGCATCGTGGAGCAGAACGGGCAGCCGACGGCCACCGTCTTGGCGCCGGTGGCGACCGCTTCGTCGGCCCGTTCCCGGTTGACGCGCTTGCCGAGCGGCTCCTCGAGCCACATCCTCGCGCCGCCGGCGCCGCAGCAGAACGAGCGCTCCTCGGTGCGCGGCATCTCGGTGACCTCCGCGAAGGACCCGAGCAGTTCCCTTGGCGGCGTGAAGATCCGGTTGTGCCGTCCCAGGTAGCAGGGGTCGTGGTACGTCAACTTGCCCTCGTGCTCCTCCACCGGCGTGATCTTCCCGGCGTTCACGAGGTCGTTGAGCAGCTCGGTGTGGTGCACGACCTCGTACTTGCCGCCGATGTCCTCGTACTCGTTGCCGATGGTGTTGAGGCAGTGCGGGCAGGTCGCGACGATCTTGACCGCGCCGACCTCGTTCAGCGTCTCGACGTTCTGCTCGGCGAGCATCTGGTACATGAACTCGTGCCCGATGCGCCGCGCCGAGTCGCCCGTGCACGTCTCGGCCTCGCCGAGGACCGCGAACTTCACGCCCGCGTCGTGCAGGAGCGTCGCCACCGCGCGGGAGGTCTTCTGCGCCTTGGGGTCGTACGCGCCGGCGCAGCCGACCCAGTACAGGTACTCGAAGTCGCCGCCGGCCTCGGCGATCGGCACCTCGAAGTCGAGCGGCTCGGCCCACTTGAGGCGGTGGGCCGGGTTCTCGCCCCACGGGTTGCCCTTGTTCTCGAGGTTGCGCAGCATCGTCTGCGCCTCCTCGGGGAAGTCCGACTCCATCATGACCATGTTGCGGCGCAGGTCGAGGATGGTGTCGACGTGCTCGATGTCGACCGGGCACTGCTCGACGCACGCGCCGCAGGTGGTGCAGGACCACAGCACGTCAGGGTCGATCACGTTGCCGATGATGTTGATCTTCTCGTGCGGGTCGACGGCTTCGCCCCCGCGCTCCTTCGCGATCGCCGCGGCCTTGAGGTACGGCGCCTGCTCGTACAGGTGGTCGCGGAGGTCGGTGATGAGCTTCTTCGGCGAGAGCGGCTTCCCGGTGTTCCATGCGGGGCACTGCGACTGGCAGCGCCCGCACTCGGTGCACGTGGAGAAGTCGAGGAGGCCCTTCCAGGAGAAGTCGCCGATGGTCGCGACGCCGAACGGCTGCGTCTCGGGGTCGGCGGTCTCGAAGTCGGCGGGCTCGCCGTCGATGAGCATGGGCTTGGCGGCGCCGAGCGAGACCGCGCCGTCGGCGTTGCGCTTGAAGTAGATGTTGAAGAACGCGGTGACCCGGTGCCAGCCGATGCCCATGGACGGGATGAGCGCGAGCATGAGGAAGAACGTCCAGGAGACGAGGATGTCGAGGCCCGCGGTGAGGGTGATGGCGTTGAGCAGCGCATCGTGGGACGCGTCGCTCAGGCCGCCCGCAAAGAGAGAAGAGACCGGCGAGGACCACTCCGGGACCTTGTCGAGCGCCACTTGGAAGGTGCGGACCGCCATGTGCGAGAGGACGATCGTGAAGATCGTCGCCTCGATGTAGAAGGCCATCCACTGGCGCGATCCTTCGAACCTGGACGAGGAGCGCCGCTGCCCGGCGTCCGAGGCGGTGCCCTGCGGCGGCACCCGGTTCGCGCGGGGCTGCCTGACCAGGCGGACGACGAAGAGCGCGAAGATGGCCAGTCCCGTGAGGACGGTGAGGACCTCCGCGAACAGGAGCCACGGCCCCCAGTGCCCGACGATCGGCAGGCCCCACTCGGGGTTGAGTACCTCGAAGTACGACTGCGCCAGGGCCGGGGCCAGCAGGAAGAACCCGAAGAACACGGCCCAGTGCGCGAGGCCCACCCCCGTCCACTGGAGCATCCTGGTGTGCCCCAGGGTCTCCCGCAGCATGGTCTTCACCCGCGTCCCGCGGGCGCCCTTGCGGGTCTTGTCGGGCGCGCCGAGCCTTATGAGCTCGAGCATCCCCAGTCCGGCCCGGACGAACAGCCCGATGGCGACCGCGGTGTACGCGAACGCGATCGTGGCCGTGACGATTTGGACGACTCCCATGGCGACCTCTCGACGTGCTGTCTTCACGACAGTGCGGTGTTCCCGATCACGATACATGTTACTGGTCAGTAGCCATCTGGTTGCACCGGCCCCGTCGCCTCGGGCAGTCCGAAAGCGGAACGATCCCGCCTCGGATTCCGGTGACTTCCAGGTGAACTCCCTGCAACCGGTATCTCGCAGTGCGCGTGTAAACAGCACTGGATCTTTCCGGTTCCATAACCCCAGCTCAACGGCTAACTGAACAAGGAGCCCCATGTCCCCTGATTCCCCCAGGGCCCGCCGGGCAGGCTTGCGCCTGCTCGCCGCAGCAGCGGCGGGATGCACCGCGGCGGGCGCATTCGCGGTCCCCGCGGCCGCGGTCGACATCCCCGGCATCGAAGGCGACCCGGTCGCCAGCGTCCAGCTCGCGCCCGACCTCGACGGCACCGAGATGGTCTCGAGCTCGATGACCGTCGACTACACCCCGGCCGTCTCCGGCGACACCGCGACGCACGCGGTGGTCACCGAACTCGTGTTCGACGACCCTTACGGCGTCCTCGACATCACCACCGCCGACCCGGCCTGCGACGTCTCCACCCCTGCGTCGATCACCTGCACCGCCGACTCCGGGTCGCACACGGAGTTCCTGTTCAACGCCCTCCCCGCGTTGAGTGCGGAAGACGGCACCATCGGCTACACCTTCAAGGCCACCGTCGACGGCACTGAGGTCAAGAACGCCACCGGTGACTACGCGGTCGTCGCCGACTACGACGTCCATCACCCGTACGCGCACGGCGACGTTGTGCGCACCGACGTCACCAGCGGGGCGAGCAGTACTTTCGTCACGGTGAACCCGGTGATCTACCAGGACTTCGACCTGGCCCCCACTGCCGCGGCGGCAGTCGTCACGTTCACCCACCCGACGACGCCTGTGAACGGGATAGACACCACTGACCTGATTACGTCGAGCACCCACTACGGGAACTGCAGGGCTGCTTACGAAGGCTCCGGCACTGCGCGAGTGCGCGTCGGCGTCTCCTGCGTCATCACCGACCTCCCGGACGCCAAGGGCCAGTACCTGACCCTCACCAAGAACCTCAACTACTTCATGGATCAAGAACTGGTGGGTCCCCTGGAGCTGTGCGGGTGCACCTACAGCATCGAGACGATCGACGCTGCCACGCTCGCCTCGGAATACGACAACCTTTCATGGGTCTCGCCCACCGCATCGAAGATCGGGCTGACCACGACCACCGCTGGTTGGGAAGGCGCCGAGGACTCGATCGAGTACTACTCCGGCGACGTCTCCCTCACCACAGTGGACAACACCTACGATCTCGACCTCGATGAGACCGTCATCAGCGGCGTGGTCGGCAACACCGTCACCATCACCACCGAGGTGGAGAACTCCGGCCTGGCCGTTGCCTCCGACCTGAACCCAGATGGCGCCGGATACCTGTTCCGCGGGCAACTGCCTGAAGGGATCGAGCTGATCCAGGCCAACAGCAACAACCGGGCGGCGTGGGACTGCTACAGCCCCGACGAACTCGCCGCAGTCTACGCTGAGACCTCCGATACGCTGCTCGACCACTTCGACTTCGCCTGCGCGCTCACCAGCGTCTCGACCAGCCGCGCTATCGCATTCACCTTCACTGCGAAGATCGCCGACACCGGAGCCGTCCAGGGCGCGATCGAGATCGGCGCGATCGACGCCGGTGCTGAGTACGAGGCTGACGTCGCCACCGACTTCGCAGTCATCTCCACCGACCTCACCGAGACCCGGTACGACTACAACCAGGACTACAACGAAGACCTCTTCGTGATCCGCAAGTCCGACGGTGCGCTGCGTTTCTACGCAGGCACGGACGCCGGGGCCCACGCGTCGGCTGTCACGGTCGGATCTGGCTGGGGCAAGATGGACATCGTCATGGCCGGCGACCTCACCGGGGATGGCCTGTCCGACCTGCTCGTCCGCGACAACCAGACAGGGACCCTCTATACCTACCCGGGCAAGGGCGACGGCACCCTCGGCTCCCGAATCACCGTCGGCACTGGCTGGGGCAAAATGGGGCAGATCGCCGTCGGCAACTACGACGGCGACGGCAAACCCGACCTCCTCGCCACCGCTTTCTCAGACGGCAACATGTACCTCTACCCAGGTCTGGGGAACGGCAAGTTCGCCGCCCGCACCCTGTGGAGCGAGTGGTGGGACGGCATGGACGTCATCACCACCGCCGGTGACGTGGACGGCGACGGCTATGACGAGTTCCTGACCCGTTGGAACTTCACCGGTTACTACTACCTCGTCTCGCTGACAAGTGAGACCGTGATATTCGACCAGAGCATGGGCAACCATGCCGAGCTTCGCCGGTATGACCAGGTGATCGGTGCTGGCGACCTGAAGCGCGATGGCATGCTCGACTTCTTGACGGTCGAACTCAGCACCGGGAGGCTGCTGCGACAGACCCTCATGAGCGGCAGCTACACGGTGGACAACGCAATCGGGAACTCAGGCTGGAACTCTGTCCGCCTCCCCGTCGTGAACCTCGACCGGACCTACGACTACGACGGCGACGGGTTCTCCGACTTCATCGCCCAGCGCAAGTCCGACGGCGACCTCCGCCTCTACTTCGGCACAGGCAACGGCCACGCCACGCCCTGGGTCTTCTGCGCCGACTGCGACGGCATCACCGGGCTGTCCGCGGGCGGCGACTACGACTCGGACGGCCGCCTCGACGTGGTGTACCGCGCCTACACGGGCGGGCTGTACGTCATCCAAGGAGTCGACGACGGCGAGCACTACGGTTTCGACGGCACGGACATCTACGTCGGCTCGGGTTGGAACGCCATGGGCGACATCAGCGGCGGGCACGACTACACAAGCGACGGCAGGGACGACCTCGTCGCCCGCCACGCCGCGACCGGGACTCTGTACGTGTATCCGGGCAAGGGCGACGGGACCTTCGGGACGAGGATCAAGGTCGGCACCGGCTGGAACGGCATGCGGGAGACCAGCGCGGTCGGCGACCTCGACCACGACGGCTATGCCGACCTGCTCTCGATCTCGAAGTCCGACAGCTGCCTCTACCTTTATAAGGGCAACGGCAACGGTACGTTCAAGTCGAGGGTCAAGATCAGCTGCGGTTGGGGCGGCTACGACGCCATCACCGGCGTGGGCGACTTCAACCGCGACGGCCATGCCGACTTCATCACCCGCCGCAAGTCCGACGGGGCGCTCTTCCTGTACCCGGGCAACGGCGCCGGCGGCACCGGGGCGCGCAAGCAGATCGGTACCGGCTGGAACTCGATGATGATCGCCTGACGGCCAGATCATGAGTGAGCAATGAGGGGAGCCCCGCGTCAGCGGAGCTCCCCTCATGTCGTCGCAAGTGTGCAACCGTTTCCAAGTGAATCGCGTGTAAACGAAGCCGGTACACGGCCGAAAGCTCGACACCCCTTGAACCCCCCTGGATACCTAAATGAATGACGCCTCCCCCGAGAAGCCCCGCCGCCGCAGGCACGGCCGACTGGCGGCCGCCACCGCGGCAGCACTTGGCGCGACGCTCCTCGTCTCCCCCGGCGGCACCGCCTCCGCTCAGACCGGCGTCGACTGCGACGCGCTCGGAGACGACCCGCTGGATCACAGCATCGCGGGCGCCTTCGACATCGCCGTGGCCTGCGGCGTCGAAGTCCGCATCGCCAACCGCTCGGAGCCCTACTCGACGATGTACGTCACGTCGGCCGGACAGCTCCACGTCGTCGCCACAGCCGCCCCGGCCGGCGCCATTCGCGAAGACGGCACACCCGACGCGACATTGATGGAATGGGACGGCGGACTGACGCTGACCGAATCCCCCTGGTCGTTCTGGCTTTCCCACACCGACAAGACGCAGCCGCTCTTCTTCACTTGGGGCGGCGCGCTGGACTGGGCGGGCGAGGTACCGACGCCTACCTACGCGGACACCACGGCCGTCTACGAGGACCTGGCGGCAGGCCTGGACCTCAGCGTCGACATGGACGTGGCCTCAGCCGAGCTTCGCTTCACGGTAGACAGCGCCGACGCCTGGCAAACGCTCGCGACCGGCATGGCTCTCGACGCCGAGGTCGACCCCGTCCTCGAAGACGGCGCTCTGAGCATGCCGCTGAGCGTCTACGGCGAGGACTACGAAGTCCGCACAGCTCCGTTCTCAGCCCTCGACGCAGCCGGCGAGTTCAACGCAGTCGGCCTCGACCTCGACGGTGACGACACTCTCACCCTCAGCCTGCCCGAGGGTGCGCTGGAGGACGCGGTCTTTCCGCTGACCGTCACGACTCAGTGGGCCTACAGCGGATACGGCATCGGCGAATGGGGCGTCGTCTCTTCAGCCGCTCCCGACCTCGCCGCTTACCGCGGCACCGGAGCGGGGACGGAGTCGAGCTTCCTCGAACACTCGGGCGCGAGTGGCGACGCCGGGGTCGGTCCCTACTGCGACCGATTCGCGGGCCCTGACTGCGCCACCACATCGGAAGCGGCCTCGTACTGGAGCTTCCGATCGGTCCTGAGGACCGACACCCTCAGGAAACCCGACTACAACTACGAGTGGTCCTTCCCCATCGACGAAGCGACGTTCTCGATCGATCTCGCTGCCGATGAGCACGGCATGTTCGCCTGCGCCACCCCCGACCTGGTTCCAGTCGCGGGCTACAGCCCGGCCGTCACCTGGAACGACCGGCCCGGTGCCATCGGCGACGCCGCACCCGCGGACTGCGAGGACGAGGTCGTCACCTATGACGTCACCGGACCTGTGAGCAGTGCATGGGCCGACGCCTCGGCCTCGTCCGAAGTCGCTTTCGGTATGACCGAGAGCGCCGAGGCGGTGCGTTTCCACGGGGCCTCGGCTCGGCTCGATGTCTACTTCGACATCGTGGGACTCATCGCGAACACCCTCTGCTCCAAAGACGCCGCCGATCCTTCCGTCAGCTCCTCCCTCAGCAGCGCGGTCTGGACCAGGATCTGGCGCGACGATGTGCTGGACCTCGACTTCAACTGGTCGGCCGTGATCCGAGACCAGGCTTCCGGCGAGGTTGTGCTGACGACCGAACCCGCTCCCCTCCCGTTCCAGGGCGGACCGATCGGGGCCCTGCCGAACACCCTCCCCGACGGCCGCTACACCGTGGTCCACACGATCGAATCCGGTGCCTCCGGATATACGCGCACCTCGCCGACCTGCTACTTCGTGGCGGACCGCGCTACCCCGGAGATCGTCGGCATCGAAGTTGAGCCGGGCCCGCACCTGGTCGGCGACACCGTGGACGTGACGGTGACCGTCGCCGACAACGGGTTCCCGGACGGCTTGAGTGAACTCGACGTCTTGCTGCGCTACGCCCACGACGACATGCCCGTCGTCGACCAGGCGACACTGACCAGCGGCACCTCCGCCGAACTGCAGGTGAAGCTGACCGAGACCGCGTACCGGTTCTTCGTCCAGGTCACGGACCAAGGGCACAACAAGGGCACCCTCGCCTATGAGGGATACGTACCCGCCACTTACTCGCACAACGACTTCGACGGCGACGGGCACCAGGACACCGTCGCCGTCCGCAAGTCCGACGGTGCGCTGATGCTCTACTCGGGCAACGGGGACGGGACCTTCGACGCCGGCGTCTCGAAGGGCGGCGGCTGGGGCGGGACCGACGTCGTCATGGCCGGCGACCTGACCGGCGACGGTCGGCCCGACCTCCTCGCCAGGGACACCCGGAACGGCGAACTGTGGACCCACCCCGGCAACGGCGCGGGAGGCCTCGGTTCGCGCATCCTCGTCGGCGGAGGCTGGAACGCCTTGGGTGCCTTCACTTCCGGTGGTGACTTCGACGGCGACGGCAAGATCGACCTGCTCGCCGTGAACAAGGCGAGCGGAACGCTCGACCTCTATCCCGGCCTGGGGAACGGGACGTTCGGCTCACGCTCCGCGGCCGGCACCGGGTGGGGCGCCATGGACACCCTCGCCGCAACCGGAGACCTGAACGAGGACGGCAATACCGACCTCCTGGCCCACGACTCGCGCAACGGCCAGTACTACCTGTACCTGGGCGACGGCAACGGGGGGCTCTATGGAAGGTCCGGCATCGCGGCATCGCTGGACGGCTCGGGTTCCGACCGCTACAACCAGGTGATGGCCGTCGGCGATGTGGACGGCGACGCCAAGGAAGACCTCGTCGCCGTCGACTCCCGCACAGGCGAGCTGGAACTCCACTCGCTCAACGGGAACGGCACCGCCGTGCACGCGGGCAGGGTCATCGCGACCGGCTGGGGCGGCAACCGCCTCGCAGCCGTCAACGAGGAACGCGCCTACGACTACAACGGCGACGGCGCTTCCGATTTCATCGCCCGGCGCAACTCCGACGGCATTACCTACCTGTACCCGGGCAACGGCTCCGGCAGCCACGGGACCCGCACTTCATGGGGGACGGTCCTCAAGGGCATGACCCTCATCGCGACCGCAGGCGACCTGAACGGCGACGGATTCTCCGATGTCCTGGCCCGCACCTCGGGCGGCACGCTGTACCTCTACCCGGGCACCGGCTCGGGCGCACTCAACGCCGCGGGCCGGATCACCATCGGCTCGGGCTGGAACACGATGAGCACCATCAGCGGCGGACACGACCACAACTCCGACGGGAAGGCCGACGTCGTCGCGGTCGCCTCCGACGGCACGCTGTACCTCTACCCGGGCAAGGGCAACGGCACGTTCGGTGCCCGAAAGGTGATCGGCTCGGGCTGGACCTCGATGAAAGAGGTCACCGCCGTCGGCGACCTCGACCACGACGGCCACGCCGACCTGCTCGCGGTCCGGAACGCCGACGGCTGCCTGTACTTCTACGGCGGCACCAGCACCGGCGCGTTGAAGAGCCGCGTCAAGGTCAGCTGCGGCTGGGGCGGCTACGACCAGATCACCGCGGTGGGCGACTTCAACCGCGACGGCCACGCCGACTTCCTCACCCGCCGCAAGTCCGATGGGGCCTTCTACCTCTACCCGGGCAACGGCTCAGGCGGCACCGGGTCTCGCACGCAGATCGGTACCGGCTGGAACACCATGACCATCGCCTAGCAGTGACGATCGACAGGGGCCGGCCTGTATTTCTACGCCGGGAAGACCTACGGGCACTTCGAAACCCGCGTCAAGGTCGGATGCGGGTGGAGCGGGTACGACGCGATCACCGCTGTGGGCGACTTCAACCGCGACGGCCATGTCGACTGGATGGCCCGCCGCAAGTCCGACGGCGTGGTGTTCCTCTACCCGGGGGACGGCGCCGGCAACCACACGGCCCGCCGGACCTTCGGTACGGGCTGGAACTCGATGACGATCGCCTGACGGCAAGCGAAAGGGCCCGGCTCCTGAAGGAGCCGGGCCCTTTTCGTATGGGGTCTAGGCGGATTCGCGGACGACGATTCTCGTGCCGAGGATCGTCACCAGGGGTCCGGCCTCTTCGCCGCGGATGCGGCCGCAGAGGAGGCGGGCCATCTCTCGGCCCATGGTCTCGGTGGGTTGGTGGACGGTGGTGAGCGGCGGTTCGGCGACCTCGGAGAGCGGGGAGTCGTCGAAGCCGACGAGCGCCAGGTCCTCGGGGACGCGGATGCCGCGCTCGCGGGCGACGCGGAGCGTCGCGATCGCGAGGGGGTCGGAGTGCGCGAAGACCGCGTCGAGGTCGCCGGCGGTGTCGAAGAGGTGCCGGGCGGCCTTGATTCCGCTGGCCTCGTCGAATCCTTCGGCGACCGAGACGAGGGACTCCTCGACGGGCAGCCGGTGGCCGCGGAGGCCGTCCCGGTAGCCCGAGAGGCGGTCGACGCCCACGGCCATGTCCTGCGGGCCGGCGATGAGGCCGATCCGCTTGTGGCCCTTCTCGGCCAGGTACTCCACGGCCTGCCGGGCGCCCGAGCGGTTGTCGCAGTCGACGTACGCGATGGGGCGGAATCCGGCGGGCGTGCCGCACAGGACGATGGGGATGCCGGCGTCTTCGAGCCGCTCCGGCAGCGGGTCGCCGGAGTGGCTCGAGACCATCATGACGCCGTCGACGTGCTGCCCGAGGAGGTACGCCTCGAGGTCGGCCCGGCTGCCGTCGCGCGGGGCGAAGGTCAGCATGAGCCGCATGTTCTCCTCGGCGAGCTGCTCGGTGATGCCGCGCAGCACGCCGGCGAAGAACGGCTCCGACCAGAGCCACTCCTGCGACTCCGTCACGACCAGTGCCACGGTGTCCGTGCGCTGGGTGACGAGGGTCCGGGCCGCCTGGTTGGGGACGTACCCCAGTTCCTTGATCGCGGCCAGGACCGCCGCCCGGGTGTCCTCGGCGACCTTGGGGGAGCCGTTGATGACGCGCGAGACCGTGCCCCGGCCGACGCCCGCGTGGCGGGCGACGGTGTCGAGGGTCGGCCGGCCGCCGGAGCGGCGGCGGCGTTCGCTCTTCAAGGGCTCGCCTGGCGCCTCAAGCTGGGTCTCGGTCATCGTGCATCACCTCGGGCAACGGTTGGTGTGGGTCTATTCTGCCTCACGGTTCGCACGGGCCCGCCGCACCAGGTCGCCGTACCAGCGCCCGGAGTCCTTGACCGTGCGTTCGCCGGTCTCGAAATCGACGTACACCAGTCCGAACCGCTTCGTGTATCCCCAGGCCCACTCGAAGTTGTCCGCCAACGACCAGGCGAAATACCCCACGAGCGGGACGCCCGCGTCGACGGCGTCGGCGCACGCGGCCAGGTGGGCGCGAGCGTAGTCGAGCCGCTCGGGGTCGTGGATCTGGCCGTCCTCGATCTTGTCGGGGAATGCCGAGCCGTTCTCCGTGACCGCGAGTTTCACCTCGGGGTGGGAGGCGTGCAGGCGGGTGAGGGTCTCGGTGAGCCCGGCGGGGTCGATCTCCCAGCCCATGTCGGTCACGGGGAGCCCGGAGGAGACGAACCCGATGTGCTCGTTGGCCGGCCAGGCCGATCCGGCGCCCGTGGGGGCGGCGGAGGCCGAGGTCGCGCCCCCGTTACCGGTAACGGTGAAGCGGCTGTAGAAGTTCACCGAGAGCACGTCGACGGGTGCGTTGATGACCTCCATGTCGCCGTCCTCGACGAACGAGAAGTCGCTGATCGCCTTGAAGTCCTCGACGATGTCCTCGGGGTAGGCCCCGCGCAGGGCCGCCTCGGTGAACCAGCGGTTCTGCACGCCGTCGACGCGGCGCGCGGCGTCGAGGTCGACGGGGGTGTCGGTGGCGGCGTGGATCGGGTAGAAGTTCAGCCCGACGCTCACGACGGCCTCGGGGTCCGCGGCCTTGATGGCGCGGGCGGCGAGGCCGTGGCCGAGCATGAGGTGGTGGGCGGCGGCGATGGACGCGGCCGGCTCGCGGCGCCCGGGGGCGTGCTCGCCGGAGGCGTAGCCGAGGAACGCGGCGCACCAGGGCTCGTTCACGGTGATCCAGTGCTTGACGCGGTCGCCGAGGGCCGCGTGCGCGATGGACGCGAACTGCCCGAAGCGCTCGGCGGTGGCCCGCACGGGCCACCCGCCGGCGTCTTCGAGGGTCTGGGGGAGGTCCCAGTGGTAGAGGGTGATCCAGGGGGTGATGCCCTCGGCGAGGAGGGCGTCCACGAGGTTGGAGTAGTAGGCGAGGCCCGCCTCGTTGACGCGGTCGTCGCCGTCGGGGCAGATCCGGGGCCACGACAGCGAGAAGCGGTACGCGCCCAGCCCGAGGGCCTTGATGGTGGCGACGTCCTCGGGGATGCTGCGGTAGGAGTCGATCGCGGTGTCGCCGTTGGAGCCGTCGACGACCCGTCCCGGCTCGTTCACGAACGCGTCCCAGATGGACGGGCCGCGGCCGTCGGCGCCGGTCGACCCCTCGACTTGGTAGGAGGAGGTCGCCGCGCCCCAGGTGAACCCGGTTGGGAACCGCGCCGCGAGCGCGGCGGTTTCGATTTCGTTGGTCATTACTTGCCAGAACCTTCCATGATGCCGTGCACGATCTGCCGCCCGAACACGACGAACAGGACCGCAATGGGAATGATCGAGATCAGGGTGCAGGTGAAGACCATCGACATGTCCGCGGCGAACATGGCCGTCGACGCTTGCTGGATCGCGAGCTGGATCGTGGGGTTCTGCTCGCTCAGGACCATGAAGGGCCAGAGGAACTCGTTCCAGTTCAGCATGAACGTCAGGAGTCCCAGGACGACCATGGCCGGGCGCAGCGCCGGCATGACGATACGCCACCAGATCCCGAGGGTGCTGGCGCCGTCGATGCGGGCGGCCTCGATGATCTCGTCGGGCACGGCCTGCTCCACGTACTGGCGCATGAGGAAGATCCCGAACCCGTTGATGAGGAACGGCAGGATCACGGCCTGGAGGGTGTCGAGCCATTCGAGTTCGACCATGATGATGTACAGCGGCACGATGCCCAGCTGCTGGAGCGGCACCATCATGGAGAACAGGACGGTGCCCATGAGGATCTTCGAGCCGCGGAACTTCAGCTTGGCGAACGCGAACCCGCCGAGGGTGGAGATGAGCACCACCGAGAGCGTGACGGTGCCGGTGATGATGAAGGAGTTCCGCAGGCCCAGCAGGAGGTCGGCCTCGGGGTGGGCGAAGGCGGCCTGGATGTGCTCGCCGAGGTTGCCCCCGGGCAGGAGCGCGGGCGGGAAGCCGGCGGCGTCGGCGGTGCTCCGCGACGCGATGACGACCATCCAGTACAGCGGGAAGACCGACAGGATCGAGACGCCGATGAGCCCGATGCGGGTCATCATGGTGGGCGCGAAGACCCCTGCGGACTCGTTGGCGCCGTGCTGCTTCTTCTTGCGCGGAGGCTTCGGCGGGTTGGCCTTCGGGGCGGCCGGGACGGTGCTGCGCGGCGCGGTGGCGGTGCTCATTTGTTCCCCTGGATGCGGTTGACGACGAGGAAGTTGAGGGCCGCGACGACCCCGATGACGAGGAACAGCAGCCAGCCGGCGGCCGAGGAGATGCCGTAGTTGCCGTGGGTGCGCAGGATGTCGACCAGGACCATGGCGGTGGTCTGGAACTGGCCGGTCGTGCCGCCGCCCAGGGCGCCGGTGCCGGGGGCGAACATGAGGGGCTCCACGAAGAGCGTCATGCCGCCGACGGAGGAGACGAAGACGGTGAAGATGAGGATCGGCTTGAGCTGCGGGACGGTGATCTTCCAGAACTGCTGCCGGGGCGAGGCGCCGTCGACCGTGGCCGCCTCGTAGAGGCTCTTCGGGATGGTCTGCATCGCGGCCAGGAAGATGAGCGCGTTGTAGCCCATCCAGCGCCAGTCGACCATGGAGGAGATGGCGAACCAGGACTCGAGCCGGCCGCCCTGCCAGTTGACGGCGTCGAGGCCGATGAGCTCGAGGGCGCCGTTGACCATGCCGTACTCGTTGCCCCAGATGCGGGCGAAGATGACGCCGACGGCGACCACGGAGGTGACGATCGGGGCGAGGATGAGCATGCGCCACAGCAGCGGGCGGCGCAGGCGCTTGTTCAGGGCGTTCGCGACCATCATGGCGCACACGATCTGCGGCACCGTGGCCATGACGAACATGCCGAGGGTGTTGACCACGGACCAGTTGAACCGGTCGTACTCGGTGAGCAGGAACGTGTAGTTGTCCAGCCCGACGAACTCGCGCGTGGGGTTGCCGATCTTCCAGGCATGGAGCGACGCGTACAGCGTGTAGCCCATGGGGAAGACGCCGAAGACGGCGAAGAGGATGAAGTACGGGGACACGAGCGCGTACGGCATGGCCTTGACGTCGATGCGTGTCAACCGCTCGCGCCAGGTCAGGCGCGGTGCGGTGTGCTGGGTGGTCATTGAGAGCCTTCCTTGCCGAGTAACGGCTCGCAAGCTTCGCCGAGAAGGGGACGGTCGCGGTGACGCCGGCCGAGCCGTCGGGCTCGTCCTCGGGTCGGATCTTGCTGCGTGCGGGGGCGGGACGGGGGGGGGGCGCCGCCCCGCCGCGGGTTGGGGCGCGGCGGGCCGACATGGTGCCGCCTGGAGGGACCGGGTCCTGGGGGGTTGCGCCGAACGGATGCTGGGAGGCGTTCGGCGCCGGTCCCTCGCTGGGCGGCACTGGATCCGGGCCCCCGGCTCGGGGCCGGGGCGGGTCCGGGCCTTTGGCCCGGACCGGCGGAGGCAGGTTCCGCCGATCCGGGCCGCCGGGGGTTACATGCCGGCGCCGGCCAACTGGATCGCTTCTTCAGCGGCCGAGGCGATGGCGTCGCGGGCGTCGGCCGGGGCGATGGAGCCGTCGACGATGCCGTTGATGGTGGACTCGACCGCGCCCTTCACCGGCGGGTGGTAGTACGAGTACTCCAGAGCCGGGAACGACTGGATCGAGGCGGACAGGATGGCACCGACCGGCGCGTCGCTGAAGTACGGGCTGGTCTTGTCGGCGACTCGCGGGTCCGCCTGCGCGGTGGGCGAGGACGGGAAGTTGCCGACGGCTTCGTAGACGAGGATCTGCTGCTCGGGCTGGGTCAGCCAGTCAGCGAGGGCAGCGGCTTCCTCGGGGTGCGGGCCCGCGGCGGGGACGGCCAGGAACGAACCGCCCCAGTTGCCGGCCACACCGGGTGCGGCGGCCATGTCCCACTTGCCGGCGTTGTCCGGGCCGGAGGTGGGCTCGATGATGGCGGAGGCCATCCAGCCCGGGCACGGCATGACGGCGAAGCCGCCGTCGGCCATGGCCGCGTTCCACTCTTCGCCCCAGGTCGGGAAGTTGCCGACGGCGCCCATCTCGTTGAGTTCGAGGACGAGGTCGAGCGACTGGGTCGCTGCGGCGGAGTCGAGGGTCAGGTTGCCGTCGTTGTCGACGTACATCGCGCCGTCGCCCAGACCGGCGAACTGGCTCAGCATCACGTTCTGCAGCTGGGTGCCGTTGTCGATGAAGGCGGTGCCGGTGTCGGCGTCGACGTACTGCTGGGCGAGGGCCTTGAAGCCGTCCCAGTCGGACCACGCCGCGGCGACCGCGTCGCGCTCGGTGGGAAGTCCGGCGGCCTCGAACAGGTCGGAGCGGTAGCACATGGCCAGGCCGCCGATGTCGGTCCCGAGGCCGACGAGCTTGTCGTCGGGGGTGTGGCCCAGGTTCCAGGTGTTCTCGGTGTAGTCGGCCGAGCGGGCTTCGTAGGCGCTCAGGTCGTACCAGAGGTCGCCGTTCTGGAAGAGCTGCGGCGTGGCCTGCTCGTCCATGGCGACGACGTCGCCGAAGCCGGAGCCGGCGTCGAGCGCGGTCTCGAGGGCGGGACGGTACACGTCGTCGAAGCCGACGCCGTCGCCTTCGAAGACGACGTCGATGTTCGGGTTCGCGTCTTCGTACATCTTCTCGAAGCCGGCCTGGACGTAGCCGAACGTGTTGAAGGTGGAGACGGTCAGCGTGATCTTGCCGTCTTCACCGGTGGCGTCGTCGCCGCCGTCACCGTCGCCGCTGCACGCGGACGTGACCGCGAGCGCGCCTGCGGCGAAGGCCGCGAGGGCGATCCTGCCGTTCTTGCGATTGAGGAAATGCATCTTTGCTGGTTCCTTCCGGGCGCCTCGGCGGCGCTTTGTGTTTCCAGAGGGGTTTGAGGGACTCGTCTTGCCTTGGCGCCCGTGGCGGCGGCGCGCGGACCGCCGTGGGTGCACGGCGGCCCGCGGCTGAACCGCCGAGGCGATCGCCCTTGGGAGCGATACCAGGATCGTACGGGAGCGTGTTCCACAGCGCAAGTCCGGGTGTGAGGGTCGTTACTCGGTTGTTACAGCGCCGCCCACGGCCGGAAAATCGAAGGTCGCAGATCTATAACTGTGCAAACGACATAACGGGCCGCTGAGCTGGAAAAATGTTTGCCAATTAGCGGTGTTACCGCCGGTCCAAGCAGAAATTTAGAGATGTAAATGTATTGACATCAGGGCCCTGCGGTTGGCAGCATGACTTGGGAGCGCTTCCGCAAACCGGTCCGATTCGTTCCACTCGTGCGGTTCGAAAGGGGCCATCCCGGCATGAGCGCTCCCACGAAAACGGACACACCACCCACAGGAGTAGCCAAATGGATCTCGACAACCTGGCCCCGCCGCGGCGCGCCAAGCGCCGATGGCGCCGCGCTGCAGCGGTGACGCTGCCGGTCGCCCTCGTGGGCGCCCTCGCAGTAGTGGCCGCCCCTCAGGCCTTCGCCAATCCGACCTGCGGCGGCTTCGAATACAAAGTCATCTCCACCTGGGGCGGCGGCTTCCAGGCCAACGTGAGCCTGACCGGCGGCACCGCCGGGCTCAACGGCTGGGACCTCGAGTGGACGTTCCCCGCCGGGACCTCGGTCTCCAACGCGTGGAACGTCGACTGGAGCCAGAGCGGCTCCACCTTCAAGGGCGGCGACGTGGGCTGGAACGGCACCGTCGCGTCCGGCCAGAAGCGGGAGGTGTTCGGATTCATCGGATCCGGCGCGGCCACCGCCCCCACCGGCGTCAAGGTCAACGGTGAGACCTGCGGCAGCGTGACCCCGGTCGAGCCCGACCTCGCGGTCTCGCGCACCAACGTCGTGGTCGACGCGGGCGCCACCGCCTCGATCGACGTCGGCTTCTCCGCGGCCACCACCGCGGCCGCGACCGTGACCACCGCGCGCACCGCCGGCTCGACCGCCATCTCGGTCGCCTCCGGCGGTTCGCTCAGCTTCGCCGCGGGCGCGACCGCGACCAAGCCGGTCGTCTTCAGCGCCGCCGCGAACGCGGCCCCGGGCGACTCGGCGACCTTCACGGTCTCCTCGCCCGGCTTCGACCCGCTCCAGGTGGTCGTCACGATCGCCGACCTCGGCGAGGTCACGGAGAACGAAGAGCGCTTCCTCACGATGTACGACCAGCTCGCGGGCGCGGAGTCCCCGTACCTGCACCAGACGGGCGTCCCCTACCACTCGGTGGAGGAGCTCATCGTCGAAGCGCCCGACTACGGCCACGAGACCACCTCGGAGGCTCTGAGCTACCAGATGTGGCTCGAGGCGGCCTACGGCCAGGTCACGGGCGACTGGTCCGGTTACAACCAGGCCTGGGAGACCACCGAGCAGTACGCGATCCCGGACCTCAACCCGACCAACTACAACCCGAGTGCGCCGGCCTCCTACGCGCCGGAGTCGGACGACATCACCGACTACCCGACGCAGCTGAACTTCAACGCGCCCGTGGGCGACGACCCGCTCGGCGCCGAGCTGCGCAACACCTACGGCAACAACCAGGTGTACGGGATGCACTGGATCCTGGACGTCGACAACGCCTACGGCTTCGGCGAGTGCGGTGACGGGACCACCGAGCCCGCGTACATGAACACCTTCCAGCGCGGCTCTTCCGAGTCGACGTGGGAGACCATCGCCCACCCGTCGTGCGAGACCTTCGACTTCGGCGGCGAGAACGGCTTCCTGGACCTGTTCGTGGGCGACTCGGCCTACTCCCAGCAGGAGCGCTACACCGCGGCCCCCGACGCCGACGCGCGCGCCGTCCAGGTCGCGTGGATGGCCCAGCAGTGGGCCGCCGAGCAGGGTGCCGAGTCCCAGATCTCCGGATCGCTGGAGAACGCCTCGAAGATGGGCGACTTCCTGCGGTACGCGATGGCGGACAAGTACTTCAAGCAGATCGCGGGCGACTGCATCGGGATCAGCACCTGCCCCGACGGCAGCGGCAAGAGCTCGTTCCACTACCTGATGAGCTGGTACTACTCATGGGGCGCCGGCATGAACGGCGACTGGTCGTTCCGCATCGGCGGTTCCGGTGTCCACCAGGGCTACCAGAACCTCATGGCCGCTTACGCCCTCTCCGAGGGCGGCCTGGCCCCCGAGTCGCCCACCGCGGACGACGACTGGGCCAAGAGCCTCGACGCTCAGCTGGACTTCCTGGAGTGGCTCCAGGTCCCGGCCGGGGCTGAGGGCGCCGGCGCCATCGCCGGTGGCGCGACGAACAACTGGGGCGGCAACTACGGCAGCCCGACGACCAGCGCCGAGCACGCCGGCCTGTACTACGACGAGCAGCCCGTGTGGCACGACCCGCCGTCGAACCGCTGGTTCGGCTTCCAGGTCTGGGGCATGGACCGCGTGGCGCAGTACTGCCACGAGACCGGTGACGCCCGTGCCTGCGACATGCTCGACAAGTGGGTCGCCTGGGCGCTCTCCGAGTCCGACATCAGCGCCACCGACTACAGCCTGCCGGGCGACCTCGAGTGGAACGGCGAGCCGGGGGCGGGCCTGTCCGCTTCGGTGCTCACCATGTCGAAGGACCCGGGTGTGGCCGGCGCGTTCGCCAAGATCCTGTCGTACCACGCCGCCGCCAGCGGCGACACGGCTTCGCAGACCGCGGCGTCGAACCTGCTCGACGGCCTCTGGGCGATCAACGACGGCATCGGCGTGACGCAGACCGAGGGCCGGGCGGACTACTGCCGCTTCGGCGACGAGGTCTACATCCCCGAGGGCTGGACCGGGACCATGCCGAACGGCGACGTGCTGGAGAACGGGGTCACGTTCATCGAGACCCGCTCCTTCATGAAGGAGTTCGAGGGCTGGGACCAGGTCCAGGCGTACATCGACGGCGGTTGCACCGGCCCCGCGCCGGAGTTCGACTACCACCGCTACTGGCACCAGGTCGAGGTGGCCACGGCCTTCCAGACCTACGCCGCGCTCTTCGAGTAGCAAGTAAGGGCGGCGCCCGGTGACCAAACCGGGCGCCGCAACCACCAATACGCAGTGAACGGCGCGATCGGTTGCATGGCATCCGATCGCGCCGCCGTGTTCGCCTCGCTTGCTGCGCTTGCAGTTCCGGGTCGCTGCTGAGCACACAGGTCGGGTCCGCCGGACGGGGATCGCTGGGCCCACCGGGCCCGACCTCTATGCTCAGCGCCTGCTGGCCCCCACCGCCAGAGCGCTGAATTCAGTTGTGGCAGTCCGATTCCGGTGAGTTCAATCGACGTCGATGTCGAGGTCCTGCGCGGCGTCCCAGAAGCTCTCGTGGACGGGGCGCGTGCTGGCGATGCCGGCCATGACCGGGACGCCGCCGGGGAGGTAGGTGGAGGCGATGGTGGTGTAGTCGACGCCGTCGTCGGCGTGGGCCACGGTGATGGTGCCGCCGGCGCGGATGAGCCGCAGCCAGATCTCGTCCGATTCGGTGTCCACAGGAGACAGCGACCAGTTGGTGTGCTCACGGGTGGTCACCGTTGAGACGAGGTGTTGGCCCCCAAGGTATTCGGCCCCGGTCTTGATCCAGTTGGACTCGTCGACGCGGATGGTGAGGGAGGCTTCGGCGTGCTGGTGGCGGTGCTCGGGGCGGAAGCGCATGGCGATCTCGCCGTCGCCTTCCAGCTCGAGTCCGTAGATGTAGACGTGTTCGCGGAGCTGTTCGCTGCCGGCGCTGCGGGTGAAGGTGGTCTTGATCTCGAAGTAGGGAGTGATCAATCCACCGTCAACCGTCCATTGTACTTCTTCTGAAGGAGACTGCATAATCCTATGATGCCACACGTGATCGGGGCGTTTTCGGGCAAAACGGACGTCGTAACCCAAAGTTAATCCAGTCTTCGAGTCCGTCACATTCTTGAAATCCCAGCTCAACCAGGATATGCAGCCCAGAGTGCGGCTTCCGTTACGCTCCTTGGAGAGCGCCGGTCCGGCGCTCCGACCTTGCGCCGGAACGCTTGTCGCCCAAAGCATCGCGGCTTCGGCTGCCGCGCGCGGGCCGTGTGGACGGCTTTCTGCGCGCTAATGCGGGCGATGCGCCCCAGGCTACCTCCAATGCGCGAGAATGCAAACGCGGAAACGGAAGTGACTTTCGTGTTGCGTGTGATCCGGAATGGCTCGCGAGTTCGCCTCCGCATCCCTCCGTGCCAGGCGGACTAGAGTGCCGAGTGCTCATACCCGTGTCCTCGCGGCCCGCTCGACCGTTAACCCGTTAGAGAGGCGTACGCAGTGCACGGAAGCGAAGGCGAATGAGGAGATAGCGTGAGCATGCAGCATTCAGCGAGGCAGGCGCCGCACGACACCGACGCGCCGGAGCCGGGTCGCGCCCTGCCGCGCCAGGAGCGCAGCGCACCGCCCCGCCGCTCGCGACATACTGCGGAGACCGCCTCGGCCGCGTCCGATCCGGCCTCGATGGTGGTGCCGATCCCCGCCCGCTCGCGCCGTTCCCGCCGCGAGGAGCCCTCGAAGCTCTTCTCGCTGGAGGAGCCGCCGCCGCTCGACGCGCCCCTGGGGATCACCGAGATCATGGGCTGGTCCCTCGCCGCCGCGATGTGGCGCGACCACCTGCCCGAGCAGCTGCTCGGCATCGACTGCGCCTCGTGCGACCAGGCCTGGCCGTGCGACACGTGGAAGATCGCGGACGACCTCCTCACCGAGTGCTGCGAAGCCGCCGGCGAGGCCGCCGTCAAGGCCCGCTAAGCCCCGCAAGGCCCCGCGCATGCTGACCCCGCGCAATCGAAAAGTTGAGTCGACCCGACTCAACTTTCGTGCGTTTCATCACATTTCCCATGATCCACTTGACAGTAGATGCCTGCCGTTCGAACATTGAGTCTATCCGGCTCAACTTGGTTCGGGGTTCCCGCCCGGCCGCTTGAGACAGAGACTCGTCTCCAATCCCGGAGACATCTGTTCGACTACGTCAGGAGATCAACATGGCACGTGCGGTCGGTATCGACCTCGGCACGACGAACTCCGTGGTCAGCGTCCTCGAAGGCGGGGAAGCCACGGTCATCACCAATGCTGAGGGGGCCAGGACCACCCCGTCCATCGTCGCGTTCGCGAAGAACGGCGAAGTGCTCGTCGGCGAGGTGGCCAAGCGTCAGGCGGTCACGAACCCGGACCGCACGATCCGCTCGGTCAAGCGCTACATCGGCACGGACTGGGCCGTCGACATCGACGGCAAGTCCTACACCGCGCAGGAGATCAGCGCGCGCATCCTCATGAAGCTCAAGCGCGACGCCGAGGCGTACCTGGGCGAGAACGTGACCGACGCGGTCGTCACCGTGCCGGCCTACTTCTCGGACGCGCAGCGCACCGCCACCAAGGAGGCGGGCGAGATCGCGGGCCTCAACGTCCTGCGCATCATCAACGAGCCCACTTCGGCGGCCCTCTCCTACGGCCTCGACAAGGGCGAGGAAGAGCAGACGATCCTCGTCTTCGACCTCGGCGGCGGCACCTTCGACGTGTCCCTGCTGGAGATCGCGGACGGCGTCATCCAGGTCAAGGCCACCTCCGGTGACAACCACCTCGGCGGCGACGACTGGGACGACCGGGTCATCCAGCACCTGGTCAAGACCTTCAACGGCCAGTACGGCGTGGACCTGTCCAAGGACAAGATGGCCATGCAGCGCCTCAAGGAGGCCGCCGAGAAGGCCAAGATCGAGCTCTCCAGCGCCACCAACACCTCGATCAACCTGCCCTACATCACGGCGGGCCCCGACGGGCCGCTGCACCTCGACGTCTCGCTCTCGCGCGCCGAGTTCGAGCAGATGACCTCCGACCTCCTCGACCGCTGCAAGAAGCCGTTCGAGCAGGCCGTGAAGGACGCCGGGATCAACGTCTCCGAGGTCGACCACGTCATCCTCGTCGGCGGCTCGACCCGCATGCCGGCCGTCTCGGACCTGGTCAAGCGCCTCATCGGCCGCGACGCGCACAAGGGCGTCAACCCTGACGAGGTCGTCGCCGTCGGCGCGACCCTCCAGGCCGGCGTCCTCAAGGGCGAAGTCAAGGACGTGCTGCTCCTCGACGTCACGCCGCTGAGCCTCGGCATCGAGACCAAGGGCGGGATCTTCACCAAGCTCATCGAGCGCAACACCACGATCCCGACCAAGCGCTCGGAGGTCTTCACGACCGCCGACGACAACCAGCCGTCGGTGCTCATCCAGGTGTTCCAGGGCGAGCGCGAGATCGCGGCCTACAACAAGAAGCTCGGCACCTTCGAGCTCACCGGTCTGCCGCCGGCGCCGCGCGGCGTCCCGCAGATCGAGGTCACCTTCGACATCGACGCGAACGGCATCGTGAACGTCTCCGCGAAGGACTCCGCGACCGGCAAGGCCCAGTCGATGACCATCTCGGGCGGTTCCAGCCTGGCCCAGGACGACATCCAGCGGATGATGGCCGAGGCCCAGGAGCACGCCGAGGAGGACCGGCAGCGCAAGGAGGAGGCCGAGGCCCGCAACATGGGCGAGTCGCTGGTCTACCAGACCGAGAAGCTGCTGGCCGAGAACGGCGACAAGGTCCCCGAGGACCTCAAGGGCCGCATCAACGACGCCACCGGTTCCCTGAAGGGCGCCTTGGGCGGCAGCGACATCGAGGCGATCAAGACCGCCACGGAGGAGCTCTCCAAGGTCAGCCAGGAGGCCGGGCAGGCCATGTACGCGGCCGCCCAGGCGGAGCAGGGCACGCAGCCCTCCGCCGCGCCGAACGCCGACGCCCAGGACTCCGAGACGATCGTCGACGCCGAGATCGTCGACGACGACAAGGACCAGAAGTGACGGACGAAGGCAACAAGGACGCCGAAGACGAGCGTCCCGGCGACTCCGACGCGCAGTCGGGCGACGCCGAGGACGAGCTGACCGTGGACGACATCCTCGCGGCCGCTTCGGACGACGGCCAGGCCGCGGACGACGCGGTGGCCGTCCTCCAGTCGACGGTCGAGGAGCGCACGCGGGACCTGCAGCGGATCACCGCCGAGTTCCAGAACTACCGCAAGCGCGTCGAGCGGGACAAGGCCCGCTCCGGCGAGCTCGCGACGGCCGCGGTGCTGCAGAGCCTGCTGCCGGTGCTGGACGACATGGACCGGGCGCGGGACCACGGGGACCTCAACGGCCCCTTCGGTTCCGTGGCCGAGCAGCTTGTCAACGCGCTCGCGAAGCACGGCCTCGAGTCCTTCGGGACCAAGGGCGACGCGTTCGACCCGCAGATCCACGAGGCCGTGGCGCACATGCAGATGCCGGGAGTCGACGGACCGACCTGCATCGACGTGATGCGCTCGGGCTACCGGCTCGGCGACAAGCTCCTGCGCCCCGCCCTCGTGGCGGTCGCGGAGCCGACGGACGACCCGGAACCCGCCGCGGCCGAAGAGCCGGAGACCATCGAGGCCGAGGCCGAAGTGGTGGAGGCGGCAGCGGACGACACCGCGGGCGACGAGCCCGAGGAGTCCGCCGAGGAGACCGCGGCGGCCGCCGAGGCCGAACCGTCCGAGGGCGACGAGCCCGCGGGCAAGACCAAGAAGAAGAAAGACAAGGGCGACAAGGACTCCTAGGTCCCCGCCCGAACGATAAGCAGGTAGAGGAGGCGTCCCGTGGCATCGCAGGAATGGCTTGAGAAGGACTTCTACGCCATACTCGGCGTGCCGCAGGACGCCTCCAAAAAGGACATCGAGCGGGCGTACCGCAAGCTCGCGCGCGAGCTGCACCCCGACCACAACCCCGACCCGGCCGCCGAGGAGCGCTTCAAAGGCGTCTCGGAGGCCTATTCGGTGCTCCACGACGACAAGGCGCGCAAGGAGTACGACCAGATCCAGTTGATGAAGTCCGGCAGGGGCGGCTTCGGCGGGATGCCGGGCGGCTCCGGCGGCGTCAACCTCGAGGACCTGTTCGGCAACACGGGCAGTTCGGGCGGTTTCTCGGACATCTTCGGGGACCTGTTCCGCGGCGGCGGCAGCGGCGGGGCCCATCGGCGCCGCAGCGGCGCCCAGCGCGGCAACGACCTGCGCACCCACATCACCCTCGACTTCGCCGACGCCGTGAAGGGCACCACGACCGAGCTGCGGATGCGCGCGCCGGGCGAGTGCGGCACCTGCCACGGCTCGGGCGCGAAGCCCGGTTCGGCGCCGAGCACCTGCTCCCGCTGCAACGGCCGGGGCCTGATCACCGAGAACCAGGGCGCGTTCAGCTTCGCGCAGCCCTGCCCCGAATGCGAGGGCACGGGCACCGTGGTCACCGACCCGTGCCCCGACTGCGGCGGCACGGGTGCGACCACGCAGGACCGCATCATCACCGTGCGCGTCCCGGTGGGCATCGGCGACGGCCAGTCGATCCGGCTGGCGGGCCGCGGCGCCCCCGGCGAGCGCGGCGGACCTCCGGGCGACCTGCTCGTGAAGGTGGCCGTGCGGACCCACCCCCTGTTCGCCCGCGACGGCGACAACGTGACCGTGCGACTGCCGGTCTCCTTCCCCGAGGCCGCCATGGGCGCCAAGGTGAAGGTGCCGACGCTCGACGGCCCCGTGACGCTGAAGGTCCCCGAGGGCACCCCGACCGGGCGCGTGCTGCGCGTCAAGGGCCGCGGCGTGCCCGGCAAGGGCGACCTGCTGGTCACCGTGGACGTCGAAGTGCCGCATGCACTCTCGCCCGAGGCCCGCGAGGCCCTGGAGAAGTACGCGGCCGCCGCCCCGCCGGTCGACCGCTCCAAGCTGGAAGAGCTGACGGGCCAATGATCTCCCTGGCGCGGCAAGCGAACCGCAGCCCGGCGCGAGAGCGCCGGGAGGTTCCGGGTGCCGCGCGAACGGCCCGCCCGGAAGCGGGCGTTGCTTCGCCGAACGCGGGCAACCGCCCTGAGACGAATGCCAATACGCGGGTGGCGTCGCAGCACGCGAAACGCGACGCGGCACCCGCGAACGGAGTGCTCCGCGCCGCCGCCTGGGCAGTGCGCCTCGCAGCGATTGCTCCGGCGCCGAAATCGGATGACCGCACCAAGCTGACTGCGACCGACGCGCCCGCTCGGCGCGCGAACCGCGACTCGACGCGGGTCCGCTCGTCGTCTGCGAATGCCGATCGCACGGTACGCCCGGAGACGATCGTGCCGGTACCGAATGCGGGCGGGCTAGCGACTTCGAGTCGAACCGGCTCGCCGTCGAACTCATTGGCACACAACGAGTCTCACGACTCGACGCGCGTGCGCTCGACCTCGCGGATCGCCGCTCGGCCGACCCGCCCGGCGGCGGTCGCTCCTGCGCCGGAGGCGGGCGGCCCCGCGACTTCGAGTCGAACCGGCTCGCCGTCGAGGTCGTCGGCATGGAACGAGATCCACGACCCGGTGGGCGTGCGACCGACCTCGCGGAGTACCGCGCGAACGGCACGCCCGGAAGCGGGAGCCCTTGCACCGAGGACAGGCGACCGCACGACGCGGCAGGCGAACCGCGACGCCGCACCGCCCCGCCGAGTGCTTCGCGGCACCGTTCGGGGGGTACGTCTCTCACTGGGCGTTACGACGCCGCCGGCGGGCGACCGCACGATGTCGTCTGAAGCATCGGCGGCTCGGAACGCGAACGGCGACTCTACGCGTGACCGCCGTTTGCGTAGCGACGCCACACGGTTCGGCCGCTCGGCGGTGCTTCTTCCCAGTTCGCTGCCGAACGGCCCGATGCGGGAAGCGAGGGCAGGGCGATGAAGGTGCCAGGAGTGCAGCGCGTGCGGGACCGCTTCGCGCGCCCGCCGCGTGAGGAAGCCGAGATCCGCGTGCCCGTACGCTTCCGGGTCGCGAGAGCGGTCGGCACGGCCGCTAGCGCCATCCCCGAGTCCCGCGCCGTGAAGATGGGGACCGCTGTGGCCACGGTCGTCGCGGCGCACCCCAACATCGTGCGCGCCGGACTCACCGCCGCCAGCGCCGTCCCGGTGCTGCGCCCGTATGTGAAGGTCGCGGTCGCCGCGACGAGCGTCATCGCGGTGGCGCGGCGCCTCGCGGAGGCGAGGTCCGCGGCGACGGACGTCGTCGCGACGCTGCGCAGCCGCCCCGGTTCGCCCGGCATGGCCTACGCGGGCAACGAATTCGGTCTCGGCTCCGCTGCGGAGCCGATCGTCCTGGAGAGCGAGAAGGCCGCGTTGCCGGCGAGCCCGGCCGCGTCCGCTGAGCCGGTGGTCCCCGCCGCGCAGCCCGCTGACCCGGCCGCCGCCGCGCCTCCCGTGGTCCCGGCGCCATCCGCGGAACCGACGGCGGTCCCTGGGCAATCCGCGAATCCGTCGGCCGACACCGGCCGGTTCGCGAACCCCGCGTCCTACCTTTCCCGGTCCGCAGGCCCGGTGCCCGACGCCGCCCGGTACGCGAACCCCGCCGCTTTCCGCGCCCAGTCCGCAAGCCCGGCGATTCCCGCTCAAGCGAGCGACAGCACAGCCGCCGAACCGGACCGGCCGGAAGAAGCCGACCGCCCGACGTTGTTGCAACGAATGCACCGGCGAATGCCGCGTGCGTCCCGCGGCACGGACGCGGCGACGACCACCGAGCGAGGGAGGGAACCGTGACCGCTTCGAACCGCACCGGCGGCCCCGACGATCGCGCTGCCGGCCGTGCCGCCGACATGAGCGCGCGCCCGCAGGTGCGCATCGAGATCGCCTACCACCGGCGCCTCCCCGGGGGCGGCGCCGACGAGATCGACTACGACGCCAAGATCCTCGCGATCTCGGCCGCCGCGGAGATGGCCGGGATGCACCCGCAGACCCTCCGCCAGTACGACCGCCTCGGGCTCGTCGAGCCCGCCCGCACGCCGGGCGGCGGCCGCCGCTACTCCGTCCGCGACGTGACGCGGCTGCGGGAGGTCCAGCGCCTGTCCCAGGACGAGGGCGTGAACCTCGCGGGCATCAAGCGGATCATGGACCTCGAGCGCGAGGTCCAGGCCGTGCGCGCCGAAGCCGGTGCCGCTGTGGAGGAGCTCGCGCGCGAGCTCCAGCGGGCCCGCGCGCAACTCGCGGAGCTGCAGGCGATGGCCGGTCCGTTCGGCCGCTCAACTGACATCGTCTTGTGGCGGGGCGAACAAAGATGACCGCTTTCCCCGCCCTTCCGTCCCGTTAAGATCGGCCCCATGCGACGAAGAAGACGACGCTCGGTCGTGGCGCGCAAGCCGCGCCGCAGCCGACATCGAAGTCCCCGGCCTGGTGCGGGCGATCCGCTCCGGGCCTCCGGTCCGCACCTGAGGCGTGATCGATGCTCATAGTCACCGGCCTGGTCATCATCCTGGCCGTCACCGCGGCCACGGGCTTCTTCGTGGCGCTCGAATTCGCCTACACCGCCGTCGACCGGTCCCGCCTCGAGGACATCGCGAACGACGGCGACGCCCGCCGCGCCGCCCGGGCCCGCCGGGCGCTCAAGATCTGCTCGTCCCTGTCGTTCGCGCTGTCGGGCGCGCAGCTGGGCATCACCGTCACCGCGCTCTTCGTCGGCTTCTTCGCCGAGCCGTACCTCGGCCAGGGCCTCGCCGACCTCCTCGGCGTCGTCGGCGTCCCCGCGGGCGTCTCGGTCACCATCGGCGTCACCTTCGCGTTCCTGTTCGCGAACGTCGTCCAGATGATCCTCGGCGAGCTCGGCCCCAAGAACCTCGCGATCGCCCGCACCGAGGCGCTCGCGCTCTCCCTCGCGGCGCCCACCCACGCGTACCTCACGATCTGCGGACCGATCATCCGCTTCTTCGACGCCGCCTCCACGAAACTGCTGGGGCTCTTCGGCATCCAGCCCGTGGAGGAGCTCGAGCACAACGCCACCCCCGAAGACCTGCACCGCATCATCGACGTCTCCCGCGACGAGGGCGCCCTCGACCGGGGCCTCTCCGAACTCCTCGACCGCGGCCTCGACTTCTCCGCCACCGTGGCCGACCAGGCCATGACCCCGCGCGTCAACGTCCAGACCCTCCCGGCCGAGGCCACTGTGGCCGAAGCGGTCGAGGCGCTCGCCGGGGGCCACTCGCGCTTCCCGGTCGTGGGCGACGACGTGGACGACCTGCGCGGCGTGGTCGGCCTCAACCAGGTCATCGGCGTCCCCCGCGAGGACCGCGGCACGGTCCGCGTCGGCGAGATCGCCGACCCGGCCCTCCTTGTGCCCGCCTCGCTTCCGCTGCCCACGCTGCTCGAGCGCATGCGGAGCCAGCACCGCCAGTTCGCGTGCGTCGTCGACGAGTTCGGCGGCTTCGCCGGCATCGTCACCCTCGAAGACCTCGCCGAGGAGCTCGTGGGCGAGATCCGCGACGAGCAGGACCGCTTCGAGGCCGTCCCGGTCTCGCTCGCGGGCGGCGCCTGGCTCATCCCCGGGCGCTGGCGCATCGACGAGGTCGCCGACGCCACTGGCCTCCAACTTCCTGAAGGCGAGCACTACGAGACGATCGCCGGGCTCGTCATGTCCCAGCTCGGCCGCATCGCCCACCCCGGCGACACGGTCGATGTGGACACCGTGCCCCAGGTCGGCGACGACCCGGCGGGCGCCGAGAACGCGCCCCGCCGGGTGCGGATGGTCGTCGTCTCCTGCTCCCGCCATGTGCCGCAAGCGGTCGAGCTGCGGCCCGAGCCCGTGGAGGTGGACGCGTGAGCACCGGTCCCGCACTGCTGATCTCCGCACTCCTCCTGGCCGCCAACGCCTTCTTCGTGGCCGCCGAGTTCGCTCTCGTGGCCTCCCGGCAGCACCGGCTCGAACAGGACGGCTCGCGCGCCGCCCGGGCCGCCCTGCGCGGCACCAGGAACCTCTCGCTCATGCTCGCGGGCGCCCAACTGGGCATCACCGCGTGCACCGTCGGCCTGGGCGCGCTCGCCGAGCCGGCGCTGGCGCACGCGATCGAGGTCCCGCTGGAGGCCATGGGCCTCGAACGGGCGGCGCATCCGATCGCGTTCACGATCGCGCTGCTCATCGTCGTGTTCCTGCACATGGTGGTGGGCGAGATGATGCCGAAGTCGTGGGCGATCACCCACCCGGAGGCGTCGGCGATGGCGCTGATCTGGCCGTTCACCGGGTACGTGTGGCTGACGAAGCCGATCCTGCTGGGGCTCAACCACGGTGCGAACGCGATCCTCAGGGCGCTCAAGGTCGAACCGGCCGACGAGAAGGCCCAGGCGCACTCGCCGGAGGAGCTGCGGTACCTGCTGCGGTCCTCGGCCGAGGCGGGGATGCTCGGCGAGCCGGAGCACCAGATGCTCACGCACGCCATCGAAGTGCAGCGCCGCCCGGTGGGCGAGCTGTCGATCCCGTGGCCGGAGGTCGTGACGATCGCGGCCGGGTCGACGGCGGTGCAGGCGGAGGAGCGCAGCCGGGACACGGGCCGCTCGCGCCTGGTCGTGGTGGACGCGGAGGAGCGCCCGGTCGGCCTCGTCCACGTGCGGGAGGCCGTACAGGCCGAGCCGGGGGCCGCGGTCGCCGACATGGCCGCCGCGCCGCTGCTGGTCGACGCCGAGACCACGGTCGCCGCGGCCGTGACGCTCATGCGGCGCCAGCGCGCCCAGCTCGCGCTCGTCACGGGCCCGGACCGCGAGGTCACCGGTCTGGTCGCCATGGAGGACCTCTTGGAGGAGATCATGGGCGACTTCGAGGACGAGACCGACCGGGCCCGCTAACGGTTCGAACACTGTAGAGGGCCTCGCCGGAACTCCCATTCCGGTTGAGGTCTGTTCGTATGCTGCTTCTCTAGACGTTTTTCGGCGCGACACGCGGCGCGGGCGTGTTCGTCTCCGGTTTCAGGCCCTTCAGGCGTGATGATGACTCATCAACCGTTTCCTGTGACTCTGGAAGACCATGTCGAAATTCTTCGAGGAATCCGGACCCGAATTCGCTGTCGCCATGCGCGGCTACGACCGCAATCAGGTCGAAGAGTTCACTTCCCGGCTGTACCAGAACATCAAAGCCCACGAGCAGCACCGCGACGAGGCGTCGCGGGCATTGGAGGCCGCGGAACAGCAGCTGCGCCGCGCCGAGGAGCGCATTTCCGCTCTGGAGCGCCGCGTCGCCGATCGGGCGACGCAGATAGCCGAGGCCGAGGCGCCGACCCTGGCGGGGCTCGGCGCGCGCGTCGAGAAGATCCTGCGCGCCGCCGAGCAGGACGCGGGCGTCCAGAAGGCCGACGCGAAGCGCCAGGCCGCGTCGATGCTGACCGAGGCGCGCGCCGAGGCCGAGACGATGATGCGAACGGCGCACTCCGAGGCCGCGGAGATCACCGCGACCACCGACCAGGACGTCACCGAGATCCGCGCCCGAGCGGTGAACGAGACGACCGAGCTGCGCGAGAACGCCCGCCGCAGCCACGACCTGGCCCTTGCCGACGCGCACCGCGAGGCGCAGACCGCGCAGGGCCAGTCGCGGGCCGAGGCCGAGAAGCGGCGCTCGCACGCCGAGCGTGAGATCGCGGTCCAGCGGGCCACGGCCGAACGCGAGGTCACCGAGCTCAAGGCGCATGCCGCCCGCGAGTCGGACGAGCAGCGCAACGCCGCCCAGCGGCTGCTCACGGAGGCCTCCGAGCACCGCAAGCGGAAGACGCAGGAGCTCATTCTCGCCGAGGCCGACCGGCGCGAGCGCGCCCAGAAGGAGGAGGCCGACCGGCACCAGCAGGCCATCGCGACCGCGCAGCGGATCGTCTCGGAGGCCGAGGACCGGCTGGCGCTCGCCGAGGAGCGGGCCCGCAGCGCGGAGAACCGCTCGGTGGAGCGCCGCGAGGAGGCCGACCAGCAGGCGAAGGACGCGCTGCACCGCGCGGTCGAGCAGTCGAAGATCGTCAAGGCCGATGCGGCGAAGGAGGCGGAGCGCCTGCGCCGCGCCGCGGAGGAGCGCGCCGCCGAGCGCGTGCAGCCGCTCGCCGAAGAGGTCGAGGCGCTGTCGCGCCAGCGCGACAGCGCGGGCTCGAACCTGACGGACCTGCGCCGCCAGCTGGGCCTGGTCTCGGGCGAGGAGGAGCCGACGCTCGCCTCGTCCTCGTCGTCCTCCTCGCTGGGCTCGTCGAGCGGGTCGAGCTTCGACCTGCCTTCGGCGGGCAGCGGGTACGAGTCCCCGTCCTCGCTGGGGGTGTTCGAGTCCGAGTCGGCGCCGCTGCTGATCAACAAGCAGCGGGACGGTTCGGACATGGACCGCACCCAGCAGCTGCCGGTGATCCGGTAGGCCGGAGCGCCAGAACTCCATAGGCGATGCCGCGCGGGTAGGCCGGAGCGCCAGAACTCCATAGGCGATGCCGCGCGCCGCGGTCGGCCGGAAGAGAGCGAAAACGCTCTCCGCACTGGCCGACCGCGGCGCGGCCCTATATTATAAATAAACTGAACTAATTCGGTGGGGACGTGACACCGCCCCCGCGCACCCCCCGCGGCCCGCGAAGCCACGCGAGCCGGACAGCACCACGACCACCACAGGAGCCCCCGCACATGCAGCGCCGCATCTCGCTGATCCCGCAGCCGCAGCAGCTCACCGCCGCCGACGGCGAACTCGACCTGAGCATCCTCAGCGCCATCGCCGCAGCGCCCGAGCTGCACCCCCTGGCCTGGCTCCTGTCGGACAGCCTCAACCGCGGCACCGGCCTGCGCCTCCCCGTCGTGCAGAGCACCCCGGGCGACCCGGGCGACGGCCGCGTCCTGCGCCTCGCCCTCGAAGGCGACCGCCCCGAGGACTTCACCACCGCCGCCGAGGCCTACCGCCTCGACGTCACCCCCGCAGGCGTCGACCTCACCGCCGCCCACCCCGCCGGCATCGCCCGCGGCATCGCCACCCTGCGCCAGCTCCTCCCCGCCGACGCCCTCCGCGAGGCCCCCGCCGCCGACCCGGTCCTGCCGCTCGTCGGCATTGTCGACGAGCCGCGCCTGCGCTGGCGCGGGGTCATGCTCGACGTCGTGCGGCATTTCCAGCCCAAGGACTTCGTGCTCAAGATGATCGACCGGGCCTGGCTCCACCGGCTCAACGTCGTCCACTTGCACCTCACCGACGACCAGGGCTGGCGCTTCGAGGTGCCCTCGCGGCCGAAGCTCACCGAGATCGGCTCCTGGCGCGCCGAGACGAAGGTCGGGCACGCCCGCGACGAGGAGTCCGGCTACGAGCCGACCCCGCACGGCGGGTTCTTCTCCGTCTCGGACCTGCGCGAGATCGCCTCGTACGCGCGCGAGCGCCACATCATGATCGTGCCGGAGGTGAACCTGCCCGGGCACGCCCGCGCGGTGCTCGCCGCCTACCCCGAACTCGGTGCTGGGCAGAACAAAGCTGTGTGCCCGACGTTCGGCGTGTTCGAAGAGGTGCTGGAGCCGACGCAGGCCGCGCTCGACTTCGCGCTCGAGGCGTACACGGCGATCGCCGAGGTTTTCGAGGGCCCCTTCGTCCACATCGGCGGCGACGAAGTGCCGATGGCCCAGTGGGAGTCGTCCCCGATCGCCCGCGAGCTCATGGAGCGCGAGGGCATGGAGGACGTGCGCGGCGTGCAGGCCTGGTTCACGCGCGCCTTCTGCGACCACCTGACCAAGATGGGCAAGCGGGTCATCGGCTGGGACGAGATCCTCGACGGCGGCGCGCCGGCCGAGGCCGCCGTCCAGGTCTGGCGCACCCAGGCGTATGTGGAGAAGGCGCTGGAGGCCGGGCACGAGGTGCTGGTCAGCCCGCAGACGCACGTCTACTTCGACCACTACGAGAGCGACGACCCGAGCGAGCCGCTGCGCATCCACGGGCTCACCCCGATCGAGAAGGTCGCGGCGTGGGAGCCGGCGCCGGACGGGATCGACGAGACCCGCATCCTCGGTGTGCAGTGCCAGCTGTGGTCGGAGTACCTGCCGAACCCGCGCGACGTCGAGTACGCCGCGTTCCCGCGCCTGGCCGTCTTCGCCGAGGTCGCGTGGACCAACCCCGATGTGCGCCAAGCGGACCCGGTCTTGGACCGGCTCCCGGTGCACTTGGAGCGCTTGCACGCCATGGGTATCGGCTACCGCCCGCTCGAGGGCCCGAAGCCGTGGCAGCAGGGCGGCACCGGCCGCTACCGCCGCTTCGACTGGGACTTCACCGAGCCCGAGGCCGAGTAGCGCCTGCAGCCCGGGCTCCGCGTCTCGCGTCTCGCGTCTCGCGTCTCGCGTCTCGCGTCTCGCGTCTCGCGTCTCGCGTCTCGCGCCTCGCGCCTCGCGCCTCGCGCCTCGCGCCTCGCGCCTCGCGCCTCGCGCTGCGGGATCCTACAGGATATATCCTATACGATTTCAACGACGAGGCCCGTACGGCCGGAATCGTAGATCCTATTTCCTATAGGATCGCGGCTCCAGTCGTACGGGCCTCGTTCGCTGAGGTCTCAGTCCCCGGCAGCGCCACCGGCGCATTGCGGGTCAGCAGCAGGGTCAGCAATCGGGATCGCCGGTGCCGCCGCCGGGGGGTCTGCGTCCCGGGCCCCACCAGGCCCGGGCGGTACTCGCGTCAGGGACGGCCGTAGCCGTCGATGCCCATGATGTCGATGTCCGCGATCTTCACCACGGTGGTCGAGTTCGGGGCGTGGATGATCTGGTCGTTGCCGATGTAGATGGCGACGTGGCTCAGTCCGTTGTAGAAGACCAGGTCGCCTTCCTGCAGCTCGTCGCGGGAGATCCGCGCGGTCTCGTTCCACTGCATCTCGGTGTTGTGCGAGAGCGAGGTGCCCACCGAGCCCCACGCGCCCTGGGTCAGGCCCGAGCAGTCCCACTCGTCGGGGCCGTCGGCGCCGTACACGTACTGGTCGCCGAGCTGGTCGTACGCGAACTGCACGACGCCGGACGAGCCGGAGTAGTCGCCCCAGTCGCGCGATTCCTCGGGGTTCTCCTCGGCGTACGCGTCGTCGTACTCGTCCTCGAGGGAGTCGATCTCGTCCTCGATCGCTTTCTGCTGGTCCTCGATCTCGCCGAGGATGTCGTCGGCGCTCGCCTTGAGGGTCTCGAGCTCGGTCTTGCGGGTCTCGAGCTCCTCGACCTGCGCCAGGTTGGCCGCGAGCTCGGCGTTCTCGGCGGCCGTGAGGCTCTCGAGGTACATGAGGCGGTCGGCGAAGTCCCCGGGGTCGCCGTCGAGCACGGAGTTGACCATCGCGAAGTCGCCGCCGGCGTAGGCCGAGGCGGCGTAGTCGGCCAGGGCCTCGTTCGCCGCGACGGAGGCGGCCTCGAGCTCCGGCAGCTGCGCCTCGATCTCCTCGATGAGCTTGTTGGCGTCCTCGAGTTCTTCGCGCTTGGCGTTGTAGTCCTCGATGACCTTCTCGAGCTCGCTGTGCCGCTCGTCGATCTCGGCCTGGATCTCCTCGCTCGACTGCGCGTTCGCAGAGGACGAGGTGAACAGGGCGGCGGTCAGCGGGACCAGGGCTGCGGCGGCTAGGGCGGCAGTGATTCGCCGGGTACGCACCAGGGAGGCGCTCCTTCCTTTGGCCGCCTACCGGGTTAGCTGTCGGGTTCGGGCGGAAGGAAGGGTCGCCCTACGCGTCCGTTCGACGCGATTCACCCCGTCGGCGCTGCGTGGAATGCCGACTGCTGGTTCCCCGGTTCGGAAAGCTGGGGGCTTCCGACTCGGCGGTGCCGCGCGGCGGGTGCGGGGTGCCCCCGAGTTTCCGACGCGACGGGTTCACGTTAGAGGCCCTTGTGGCCCTTGACAAGGGCGGGGGGAGAATATTTCACACAATGGCACGGAATACTACGGGCCGCTGCACCGGGCTAACGAGCAGTTGCCGAGATACCCCTGAGGGGTATACACTGGCGACTGGAGGACCGAGCACACGAAAGGTGTGACATGAGCGAGCAGACCGACCGCACCGGAGTCGCCGGCGACACGCCCCCGGCACCGGAAGCGCACGGCCACGACGGACACTACTGGTACCACGGGGACAAGGCCGCGCTCACCCGCCGCCTCAAGCGCATCGAAGGCCAGATCCGGGGCATCGAGCGGATGGTCGAGGGCGATGAGTACTGCATCGACATCCTGACCCAGATCTCGGCGTCCACCAAGGGGCTCCAAGCCGTCGCGCTCAACCTTCTCGAAGGCCACCTGGCCCACTGCGTCGCGGAGGCGCAGACCTCGGGTGACCCGACCGCCGCCCAGGCCAAGGTCAAAGAGGCCTCGGACGCGGTGGCCCGACTGCTCAGAACCTGAACACCCGCGCCGAGCCGCCTGCCGGCTCGCGCGCATCTCCCACCGAGCCGCCGGCAGGCTCGCAAGCACGCCTTAGGAGTAGCCATGGAAACCGTGTACGAAGTCAAAGGCATGACCTGCGGCCACTGCGTCGGCAGCGTCACCCAGGAACTCTCGGCGCTTCCCGGCGTCAAGGGCGTCGACGTCGTCCTGGAGACCGGCAAGGTCACCGTCAAGAGCGAGGCCGCCCTCACCGAGGACGCGGTCCGCGAGGCGGTCGACGAGGCCGGCTACGAGCTCGTCGGCGTCGCGAACTAACGGCGAACCGGCACCGCGAGGCTCCTCATAGAACCGATCGCCATGGCCCTGAGCACCCGTTCACCGGGTGTTCAGGGCCTCGTCCTTGCCGCTCGGGCGGCCCGCTGCGATAAGGTCGAGGGCATGGCAGTCTCCGACGACGAACGCCCCGTCTCCGACGATCTCCGCGCTGTGGAGCTCGACGAGGACTTCTCGGTGCTCCCGGACCAGACCTCCGACGACACCGACCGCGGCTGGGGCGAGGCCCCCGTGCGCCGCTCCCGCAAGGCCGAATTCTCGGCCCGCGACCTCGACCTCCTGGCCGAGCGCCCTCCGCACTGGTAGGCCGCGTCAGGGCGCCCGCCGCGTCCAGGACCCCTCGGGCTCGCCGCGTTCACGGCCGTGATCGCGCTGCCTACCGCCGCGCCGCCGTGAGCGGCCTCGCTCAGAAGTTCGGGTTGTACTTGGTGTAGCAGGTGTGCGCCGTACCGGCTTCGGTTTCGGCGTAGGACCATTGGCCCGCTTCGGCGACGCCGCGGATGGAGCCGCCGCCCATGATCGCGGTCGAGCTGTGGCGGTTGGTCGGGTGGTAGTAGTTCGAGATGCATTTGGTCGACCACCAGTTCGACCCCGAAGCGGTGCCCTGGCACCAGGTGCCGCCGTCGACGTCCTTGCAGACCACGCTCTCTTGAACGAACCCGGGCGCCGCGGCCTGGGCGGTCGTGGCGGTCCCGGTGACCAGCATGGTCGCGGCCGCGAGGACCACGAGGACGTTGCGTGTCGTGCGCTGCATTGCGCATGCTCCTTTGCTCTCGTTCGCCCCTGTGGCGCAAGCCGATCGAAGCTAACACTTGTGGTGATGCGACATTCACGTTCTGTGAAAACCCGGCTCGTCCGAATTCCGACACTTCCGCCGAACGCCGAGAGGGGGCGCCGCCAAGCGGGGGGCCCCCACGGCCGGTTACCCCCGTGCTCAGTTGGGTGGCACCGATACACCTGTACTGCCAACCCCCCCCCCCGCCGAACCCCGCAACACCCGCCTACGGCCGAGAGGGGCCGACGCATTGCGTCGGCCCCTCTCGGCAGTTTCCCCCTGTGCTACTTGGCTTCGACCAGATCCACCGCCGCTGTCTCAGGTGCTTCGGCCGGGGCGGCGTCGGTCGGGGCCACGTGCCTCAGGGTCTTGAGTGTGAGGACGATGGCGACGACCGCGAGGGCCGCGGCGACGATGCCGACGGTGTTGAGGCCGCTGGTGAAGGCGCTCTTGGCGGTCTCGACGAGCGGTCCGGCGGTGTCGGCGGGCAGTGCGGCGGCGACCTTGAGGGCCCCCGGGAGGGTCTCGGCGGCCTGCTCGGCCTGGTCGGCGGTGAGGCCGTCGACCGCGCCTTCGGCCTTGAGGCCGTAGACGACCGAGCCGATGCTGCCGAGGACGGCCACGCCCAGGGCGGTGCCGAGGTCGCTCGCCGTGGAGTTCACGGCCGAGGCCGCGCCGGCCTTCTCTGGCGGGGCCGAGCCGATGACCAGGCCGGGCGCCAGTGCCATGGCCGGGGCGATGCCCGGGTAGAGCACGTAGAACCCGGCGATGAGCAGCGGCAGGCCGCCCGTGCTGTCCACCAGGGCGATCAGCACGTAACCCACGGCGGAGAGGACGAGTCCGCCGCTGATGACGTACGCCGGGCGCACTTTGCGGGCGATGATCGGCGTGAGCGTCGAGACGACCACCAGGGCGACGGCGGCGGGCAGGATCCACAGGCCCGCTTCGAGCGGCGACTGGTCGGCGACCAGCTGCAGGTACTGCGTGAACAGCAGGTACACCCCGCCGAGGGCGACCGCGGAGAGCAGGAACATGCCGAGCGCGCCGGAGAAGGTGCGGTCGCTGAACAGCCGCACGTCGAGCAGCGGCTCCTCCAGGCGCAGCTGGCGCCGGGCGAACGCGATGCCGAAGCCGATGCCCGCGAGCAGGGTGACGACCGAGGTCGCGTCGATGCCGGTCTCGGCGAGGTGCTTGACCCCGTAGATGAACGGCAGCAGCGTGGCGAGGGAGAAGACGACGCTGAGCAGGTCGACGCGTCCGGCGTTCGGGTCGCGGTACTCGGGGACCAGGAACGGCACGGTCACCAGGACCAGGGCCATGACCGGGACGCCGATGAGCAGTGCCGCGCCCCACCACAGGGTCTCCAGGAGCAGGCCGCCGATGAGCGGGCCGAGGGCGACGCCGGCGGAGATCGCCGAGGCCCACAGTCCGATCGCGACGCCCTTCTGGCGTGCGTCGGCGAACATGTTGGTGATCAAGGAGAGCGTGGCGGGCATGATGGCCGCCGCGCCGAGGCCCATCAGCGCCCGGCCCGCGATGAGCAGTTCCGGGCCCGGCGCATAGGCCGAGAGTGCGGAGGCCGCGCCGAAGAGGGCGGCGCCGGCGAGGAGGAGCCTGCGGCGTCCCAGGCGGTCGCCGAGGGTGCCGAAGGTGACCAGGAAGCCGGCCATGATGAACCCGTAGATGTCGTTGATCCACAGGACCTGCGCGCCGCTGGGGCGCAGGTCGGCGGCGATGTACGGGGTGGCGAGGAACAGTACGGTCATCGCCAGGAACAAGAGGGTGGTGGGCAGCAGGAGCACTGACAGGCCCAGCCATTCGCGTGTCCCCGCGCGCGGGGCGGTCGCAGTCGTCATGAGATTGCCTTTCGATACGTGGTGGTCGGTGCGGTCGGGGCCCTCGCGGGGAGTTATGACGATCACGGCGAGGGCCCCGGGCTCGGGGGCGGCTAGTGGGGGACGGCGATGCCCTGCGCGAAGCCGCCGTCGACGGGCAGTTCGGCCGCGGTGGTGTAGGTGGCGTCGAAGGCGAGGAAGAGGGCCGCTTTGGCGACCTCCTCGACTGTGCCGTGGCGTTTGAACGGCGTGGTCGCGTTGCCCTCCCGCTCGAACGCGGCGCGTTCGGCGGCGGTGAGTCCGGCGACGCCCATGGTCGGCGTCTTGATGTAGCCGGGGGCGACCGAGTTGACGCGGATGCGGCGGGGCAGGAACTCGGCGGCGAGGACCTTCGCGATCGCCTGCAGCGCTTCCTTGGAGCCGGAGTAGTTGCTCAGGCCCGGGTAGATCAGGTCGTTCGCGACGGTGGTGAGGACGAACGCGCCCTCGTCGCGGACCAGCGGGGCGAGCGCCTTGACGGTGAACAGCGCCCCTTTGGTGTTGATGTCGAAGTGGCGGTCGAAGGACGCTTCGGTGATCTGGTCGAGCGTCTCGATCTCGGCGATGCCGTGGTTGAGGAACACCGCGTCGAGCGTCCCGAGCCGCTCGGCGGCGAGCTCGCCGAGCGCGGCGATGTCGGCCAGGCTGGCCGCGTCGGAGCGGACCGCGTGGACGGCCCGTCCGGCGAGGCGGGTGCGGGCCGCCTCGAGCTTCTGCTCGTTGCGTCCGGTGGCGATCACCTCAGCGCCGCCGTCCAATAGCGCTTCCACGATCGCCAGGCCCATGCCGTGGGTCCCGCCGGTGACGACTGCCTTCCTACCTGCCAGGTCGCTCATGGTGTTCCTCCTCTGTGGATTGGGAGTTTCGTTCTCCCGCTTGCCTGAGGACAACCATGGGCCCGCCCGCTTGCGGTCCGCTGGAGCTCGACTGGAGGCCCGCTTGCGGCCGCCCGGATACGCTTGCCGCATGCGATTCGGAGTGCTCGGCCCGCTGCTCGTGGAGGCCGCGGGCGGCGACCCCGTCACCGTCCCCGAAGCCAAGGTCAGGACCCTCCTCGCGGCCCTCCTCACCGACCCCGGACGCACGGTCTCCGTGGACCGCCTCGTCGACCTCCTGTGGGCCGGCGAGCCCCCGGCCGACCCGAGCGGCGCGATCCAGACCCGCGTATCGCGCCTGCGCAAGGCCCTCGCCGCGGCAGGAGGCACCGGCCTCGTCGTCTTCCGGGCCGGCGGGTACGCCCTGGAGGCCGGGCCCGACGCGATCGACGCGTCCCGCTTCACCGCGCTCACCGCCGAGGCCCGCCGCACCGCCGACGCCCGCGCCCGCCGCGCGCACCTCACCGCCGCCCTCGACCTGTGGCGCGGCCGGCCGTTCGCCGAGTTCGCCGACGACCTGTACTTCCAGCCCGCCGCCGTCCGCCTCGCCGAGCAGCGCCTCACCGCCCTCGAAGACCTCGCGCAGACGCGCCTCGACCTCGGCGAGCACGCCGCGCTGGCCGCCGAGCTCGGCGAGCTGGTGGCGGAGCATCCGCGGCGCGAACGGCTCCGAGCCGTCCACATGCGAGCGTTGTACCTCGCCGGCCGCCAGAGCGAAGCGCTCGATTCCTACCATGCGCTGCGCCGCCATCTCGGGGAGGAACTCGGGCTCGACCCGGCCCCGGAGCTGGTCGAGCTGTACGGCGAGATCCTGCGGCAGACACCCGCGACCCGCTTCACCGGCAGCCCGGACACCGTGGACGAAGCGCATCGCGGCAACGTGCCGCGCGCCCTCGTCGACCTCATCGGGCGCGACGAATGCCTTGCCGACGTGCGGGAAGCGATGCGCGCCAACCGGCTCACGACCCTCACCGGCACCGGCGGTGTGGGCAAGACCAGCCTGGCGCTCGCCGCGGCGGGGGAGCCGAGCGCCGAGCACCCCGACGGCACGTGGCTGGTCGAGCTCGCCGGGCAGGCCGAGACCGCGACGCCCGCGCAGATCGCCGACGCGGTCGCGGGGGTGCTGCGCCTGCGCGACGAGCAGGCCGCACCGGTCGGTGACGAACTCGCGCGGCTCGCGGAAGCGATGCGTCCCAAGCGGATCCGTCTCGTCATCGACAACTGCGAGCACGTCGCCGCCGCTGCCGCCGCGGTGGTGGACGCGCTGCTGCGCGGGGTCCCGGGCCTCACGGTGCTCGCCACCAGCCAAGAGCCCCTCGGGATCCCGGGGGAGCGGCTCATCGCCGTCCCACCGCTCGACGACGCGGGCGCTGCCGCCCTGTTCAAGGCCCGCGCCGAGAACGCCGCCCCCGGCCTGACGCTCACCGCGGAGGACGCCGCGGTCATCGCCGAGATCTGCCGCCACCTCGACGGCATCCCGCTCGCGCTCGAACTGGCGGCCAACCGCATCCGCGTGCTCGGCCTGCGGGAACTGGCGCAGCGCCTCGACGACCGCTTCGGCCTGCTCACCGGCGGCCGACGCGAGGCACCCGCCCGGCAGCAGACGCTGCGCGCGATGCTCGACTGGTCGTGGGACCTGCTCACCGCCTCGGAGCGGATCGTGCTGCGCCGCTTGGCCGTCCACGCCGAGGGCTGCACGCTCCCCGCCGCGGAGGCCACGTGCGCCGCACCGGGGGTGGAGCCGCGCGCGGTCCTGGACCTGCTCGCCAGGCTCGTCGACCGGTCGCTGGTCACCGTCGTGTACGGCGACCAGGGGCCGCGCTACCGGCTGCTCGAGTCGGTGAGCGTCTACTGCGCCGAGCGCCGCCGTGAACTCGGCGACGACGTCGCCGCGAAGGCCGCCCATGCCGCGTATTACGTCGCGCTGGCGGAAGCGGCGGATGCCGCGCTGCGCGGGCCGGACCAGCTGCGGTGGCGGTGCGTCCTGGACGCCGAGGACGCGAACCTGCGCGCCGCGCTCGACTTCGCGGCGAGCGGTGTTGGCGCTCAAGACGATGCCAGGGGTGGCGCTGCTGCGAACGGCGCCAGTGCAGCACGCGTCGCGGCAGGTCAATCGGCAGTGAGCGGGCCCGTGCCGGACCGCGTCGCCGGTGGCGCAAGTGCCCTCGGCGGCAGAGCGATTGCGAGCGGGGGCGATTCGATCGTCGTCGACACCGGTGGGGGCGGGATGGACGCCAGCCCCGCCGGTGTTGCGGCCGGGCGGTCTGCGGACCGGTCGGCCCCGAACCGGATCGTCGCCGAGGAGGCCGCCGCGTCGGGCCGCGTGCTCGAACTGCGGCTCGTCAACGCGCTCAGTTGGCACTGGTTTCTGCGCGGGCGGCTCACCGAGCCCAAGCGCCGGATCGCGCAAGCGCTTGCGCGGGTCGCCGAGTCCGAGCCGACGATGCTCTGCGCGGAGGCGGCCGTCACCGGGACCGCACTCAAGCTCCTCTCCGGGGATACGGAGGTCCTCACCGAGTCCGTTCGGGCCGAACTCGACACGCATCTTGAGGCGATCGAGGACCCGTCGCGGCGGATTCGCAGCCGCTGGTTCCTGGCCCTCACCTTCACCACCTACGGTGATCCGGCGACGGCCGAGCATTTCGCCGCCACCGTCGATGCGGCCCTTGACGACACCGACGACTGGGGTCGTGCCGCCGCGGACTTCACCGGGGCGTACCTGCGGTTCAACCGCGGCGACCTCATGACCGCCCGGGCCCGTGCGGCACGTGCCCTGGACCGGTTCCGCGACGTAGGCGACCGCTGGGGTCAGGCCCAGGCGGAAGCGCTCCTGGGCCGCCTCGCGGAGGCCCGCGGCGACTACGCCGAGGCCGCCGCGCACCACCGGCGGGGGCTCGACGCGGCGGAGGCGTTCGACTTGCAGGCCATGGCGACCGGCGCGTTGAGCGAGCTCGGTCGGATCGCGCTCCTCGAGGGCGATTTCGAGCGCGCCGACGACCACCACGGCCGTGCGCGGCGCCGCGCGATCGAGCACGCCGACCTGCCCGCGCAGGAGTTCGCCGAGGTCGGGCTGGCGTTGAGCGCCCGCCGCCGCGGCGATCTCGACCGGGCCGAGACGTTCCTGCGCCGCTGGTACGACTGGAATTCGGGTCTCGACACCGAACTGGGCCTCACCTTCATCGCCGCCGAACTCGGGTTCACCGCCGAGCTGCGCGGTGACGCGGACGCGGCCCTGAAGCGCCACACCGAAAGCCTCGAGTCCGGGCAGCGCACGGGCAATCCGCGCGCGGTCGCGCTCGCGCTCGAAGGCCTCGCGGGTGCGCACGCCCTCGCGGGCCGCCACGAGCACGCCGCGCGCCTCCTCGGCCAGGCCACCGCGGCCCGCGCGGCCCTCGGCGCGCCCCTGCCCGCGGCCGAACGCGGCGACGTCGACCGCATCGAGCAGCGCCTGCGGGCCGCCCTGGGCGACGACGCGTTCACTCGACACGCCACAGTGGAGTCACCGGACCTCTTCGCGCCGGACCTTGCCGAGCCCCGCTGACGGCGTAGAGGGCCTGGTCGCAGCGGGAAGCCCGGGCCGCTCACCTAAAACCCTATAGGATATATCCTATAGGGTTTCGCTAGTAGCGGGAGCGGTCCGGCTTGTAAGGGCCTTCGACCGGCACGAGTCACCGTGCGGCTCGGCGTCGGTCCGGGGACGCCGAGACCCTGCGCGGCGAACACGGCGCCGGTATCGCTGGTTGCGGCGGCGTACGGTGAAGGATGGTCTGGTTCTCCTGGGTGCTGGTCGTCGGCGGTTCCCTGCTCGTCTTCGCTCTGCTCCTGGCGCTGTGGCTCTCCCGCCACAACACCGCTGCCGTGACGCGCTCGCACACCGGGCGGTGCGATGAGCGCGCCGAAGGCGCCTTCGATTCCTGCCCGTCGCCGGCCGTCGAGCACCTCGGCGGCCGCGACAGGTGCGCCCGGCACGCGGAGCTGTACCGCTACTACGGATGAGCGCCCCGCCTCGACGGCCGAACGGGTGCAGCGCAAAGGCCCGGACCGCGGAGAGGGAGGCTCTCCTTGGTCCGGGCCCTTGAGCACCTGCCAGTGGACAGGTGCTCGTGTCGAGCAGTGGTCTCTCGTAACCCCTAGCCCTTCACGGCTCCGCCCGTGAGGCCGGAGACGATGTAGCGCTGCAGGCTCATGAACACCGCGACGGTGAGCACCGAGGTCAGCAGCGTGCCCGCCGCGAAGATCCCGAAGTAGCTCGCCGGGGAGTTCTCCGCCGTCAGCGTCTTCAAACCGACCGCGAGCGTCATCTCGGGCCGGTCGGTGAGGAACAGGCTCGCCAGCACGAAGTCGTTCATGGTGCCGACGAACGCGAGGATCCCCGAGATCGCGATGATCGGGGCCGCGAGCGGCAGGATCATGCCGAAGAAGATCTGCGCGTGCGTCGCGCCGTCGATCGTGGCGGCCTCGTCGAGCTCCTTCGGGATGGTGTCGAAGAAACCCTTCATGAGCCACGTCGAGACGCCGAGCGCCCCGCCCATGTAGACGAGCATCAGGCCGAGCCGGGTGTTGAGCCCGACGACCGGGTAGAACTCGCCGAGGTTGCCGAAGATCAGATACAGCGCCACCACCGCGAGGAACGCGGGGAACATCTGGATCAGCAGGAGGAACAGGAGCATCGGGCGGCGGCCCTTGAACCTGAAGCGGCTGAACGCGTACGCCGCGAGCGAGGAGATGAAGATCGAGATGAACGCGGCCGGGATGGCGATCATCAGCGAGTTCATGAACCAGGACGCGAACGGCACGTTGTCGTCGGTGAACAGCTTCTGGAAGTTGTTCAGGCTGAACGAGGTCGGCAGCAGGTTGGTGGAGGACATGGTGCCGTTGGGGTTGAACGCCGCCGAGACCACGTAGATGATCGGGACGAGCCCGAAGACCAGGACCGCGATCGCGACCACGTGCCGCCAGCCGGTGTCCATGGCCCACTTCACGAAGAGCGGCTTCCGCCGGCGCGCCGCGGGCCGCTGCGCGGCGGCGGTGTCGGGTGTCCGCGTCATGAGTACACGTCCTCCTGGTTGCGGGTGAAGCGGAACATGAACGCCGAGATGGTGGCGACGATGAGGAAGATGAACACGCTGATGGCGCTGGCGAAGCCGTAGTCGGCGCTGGAGGAGCCGAAAGCCTGGCGGAACGCGTAGGTGATGAGGATGTCGGTGCCGCCGACCGCGTCGCCGGCCATGAAGGGGTTGCCGCCGCTGAGGAGTTCGATCGCGTTGAAGTTGTTGAAGTTGAACGCGAACGAGGAGATGAGCAGCGGGGTGAGGGCGATGAGCAGGAGCGGCAGGGTGATCTTGCGGAACGCGGTCATGCCGGTCGCGCCGTCGATCTTGGCCGCTTCGAGGGAGTCCGCCGGGAGGGCCTGGAGGGCGCCGAGGCAGATGAGGAACATGTAGGGCCAGCCGAGCCAGGTGTTGGCGATGAGGACCATGGCGCGGGCGGACCAGGTGCCGCCGTACCAGTTCACGTCGAGATTGAACAGGTCGTTGATGAGGCCGAAGTCGCGGTTGAACATCTGCGCCCAGACCAGGAGCATCGCGAAGGACGGCATGGCGTACGGCAGGATCATGAAGGTCCGGTAGAGCTTGGTGCCGCGCATGGACTCCTTGTTGAGGGCCATGGCGGTGCCGAGGCCGATCGCGAAGGTGAAGAGGACCGATCCGGCCGCGAACATGACGTTCCAGGTGAAGACGCCGAGGAAGGGCCCGCGGATGTCGGGGTCGGTGATCACGTCGAGGTAGTTCTCGGCGCCGATGTTGACGCGCCAGCCGACGAGGGCGGCCTTGCCGTCCTCGTCGAGGAAACTGCCGCGGTCGTCGTCGGCGGTCCAGACGGTGCCGGTCGCGGAGTCGGTGATGCAGTCGCAGGTCTCGCTGTATGAGCGGGTGGACTGGCCTTCGAACGCGGAGAGGCCCTGGAGTTTGATGCCGGTCTCGGGGCCGGTGGGGACGGCGAGGGCGGTGAGTTCGGCCTGGCGCTCGTTGAGCTCGGCGAGGTCCCAGACGGTGTAGCCGGGGGCGGCGGTGACGCGGCCGGTGTCGTCGAGGGTGGCGCCGTCGAGTTCGGTGAGGCCCGCTTCGGTGCCGGCCCAGGTGGAGCCGTCCGCCTGGTCGGTGAGGAGGAGGGTGAGTTCACCGGCGGGGTCTTCGCCGATGGCGACGAGGTAGGTGGTGCCGCCGGGGGTCTGCTGGACGCCGGCGGCGATGATCGCCTCGGTGGCCTGCTCCTTGTCGACCCGGTGCCCGTCGCCGTAGTTGGTGAACGAGGTGCCGATGGTCATGACCACGGGCAGGATCTGGAATGCCAGCAGCAGCATGGTGCCGGGGATGAGGTATTTGAGCTGGATCGCCCGGCGCTGGAGGTAGACGTAGAAGATGACGACGACTACGGCCGCCTCCAGGGCCAGGCCCCACCAGGCCTCGGCGGCAATGAGCGGCGACGCCGCCCAGACGGCCAGCGCCGCGACCACCGCGAGCACTGCGATCTTGATGATCAGACCCGCGGCGGTGGCAGAACCGGCCGTCCGGGAACGTTGGTCGAGCACGTATGCGTTCCTTCGCTCGTCGAGGCTTACCGGGCGGTGCTAGGAGGCGGCGACGGCGTCGCGGATCGCCTGGGCGGCGGTCGTGGCGGCCTCTTCGCCGGTGGCGGCCTGGTCGATGGCGTCGGCCTGGGCGCGGCCGAAGGGCTCCCAGACGGCGTTCATCGCGGGGATGTTCGGCATGGGGACGCCGTTCTCGCCGGCGAGGGCGAAGCCCTGGACGTCGGCGTTGTCGGCGGCGTAGGTCTCGGCCGCGGCGGTGAGCGCGGGGAGGCGGCCGCCGGCTTCGGCGAGCTTGAGCTGGAGGTCCTCGGTGAGGACGTAGTTGGTGACGAACTCCTGGGCGAAGACGGCGTTCGCGGCGGTCGCGGAGACGTAGAAGCCCTGGACGCCGAGGAACGGCGAGCAGGGGCCCTGGCCTTCGAAGCCGGGGATGGCGGTGACCTCGTAGTTGAGGCCGGCGGTCTGGACGTCGGTGAGCGCCCAGGGTCCGGAGATCATGATCGCGGTCTTGCCCTCGACGAAGAACGGGATGGTGTTGGTGGCGTCGATGGTGGTCTTGAGGACGCCGTCCTTGCCGAGCTCGGCGAACTTCTCGAACGCGGCGATGCCGCCTTCGGAGTCGACGCCAACGTCGTGGGGGTCGAGGGTGCCGGTGCCGTCGTCCTTGAAGAGGTAGCCGCCGAAGGAGGAGAACAGGGGGTAGGCGTTGTAGGCGTTGCCGTCGACGCCGGTCTCGACGGTGAGGACCTCCTGGGTGCCCGCGGCCTTGCCGGCCTCGATGAGCTCCTCGAAGGTGACGGGGGCGTCCGGGACCAGGTCGGTGTTGCGGATGAGGCCGATGTTCTCCATCGCGTAGGCGACACCGTAGACGTTGCCGTCGACGGTGAAGGCCTTGACGGCGGTCTCGTTGAGGGAGGCCTTCTGGTCGTCGCTGAGGGTGACGGGGGCGATGACGCCGTCGGCGGCGAGCTGACCGGACCAGTCGTGGGCGCCCACGAGGATGTCGGGGCCCTGGCCCTGCTCGGCGGCGGCGAGGAAGTCCTCGCGGAGGGTCTCGACGTGCTCTTCGACGGTGACCTTGACGCCGACCTTGGCCTCGAAGTCCGCGACGAACTCCTTGAGCACGGGGGTGCGGGTCTCGTCGGCCCAGATGACCAGTTCGCCGGAGAACGCGGGGGCGGTCGCGTCCTCGCTGCCGGAGTCGCTGTCGTCGCCGCAGGCGGCGGCCGCGCCGAGGGCGGCGGCCGATACTGCGGTGATTCCCAGGGTCCTTCTACGCATGGCTGTTCTCTCCTCATTGAGGGGCCCCGGGGCGGGGGCCGGTGACCGGGGGCTCTCGCCCCGAACTCCCTCGAAGGTTAGCAAGATGTTTCAGAAACAGGAAACCCTTGCAACCAAACTGTTGCCAAATTTCAGATAGGCTACGCTGTCATCATGCGGCTTCGACTCTCTGACATCGCCCGGCAGGCCGGGGTCAGTGAGGCCACGGTGTCCCGGGTCCTCAACGACAAACCCGGCGTCGGTCAGCAGACCCGACAGTCCGTCCTCACTGCCCTCGACGTGCTCGGATACGAACGGCCCCAGGCACTGCGCAAGCACGCCATCGGCCTCATCGGCCTCGTCGTGCCCGAACTGGAGAACCCGATCTTCCCGCTCTACGCGCAGACGATCTCCAACGTGCTGGCCGGCTCCGGCTACACCCCCGTCCTCTGCACCCAGACCCCCGGCGGCGTCTCCGAGGACGAATTCGTCGAAATGCTCCGCGAACGCGCCGTCGCCGGCATCATCTTCGTCTCCGGCCTCCACGCCGACACCACCGCCAGCACCGAGCGCTACCAGGAACTCAAGGACAAGCGCCTCCCCGTCGCCTTCGTCACCGGCCACCCCGAAGGCGTCGAAGCCGCCTCCTTCTCCTGCGACGACGCCGTCGCCGCCCGCATCGCCGTCGACCACCTCGCCGGCCTCGGCCACAAGAAGATCGGCCTCGTCTCCGGCCCCGACCGGTACTGGCCCGTACGCCGCAAGATCTCCGGCTACCGCGCCGCCATGCAAGGCGTCGGACCCGAACTCATCGAACTCACCCTCTTCGGCGAGCAGGGCGGCCACGCCGCCGCCTCACGCCTCATCGACCGCGGCGCCACCAGCGTCGTCTGCGGCTCCGACATGATGGCCCTCGGCGCCATCCGCGCCGCCGAAGAACGCGGCCTCAACGTCCCCCAAGACTTCTCCGTCGTCGGCTACGACGACTCCCCCCTCATCGCCCACACCAACCCCCCACTCACGACCGTGCGGCAACCGGTGCGCGACATCGCCACCGCCGCCGCCCGGGCACTGCTCGACGAGATCGCCGGGCAACCCACCCCGAACTCGGAATACCTCTTCCGACCCGAACTCGTCGTACGCGGTTCCACCGGTGCGGCACCCCGAGACTGAAAGGTTTTGCACCCATGAGTGAAGCACCGGTGAGTGCAGCCCCCCAGTGGTGGCGCGACGCGGTCATCTACCAGGTGTACCCCCGCTCGTTCGCCGACGCGGACGGCGACGGCATGGGCGACCTCGAGGGCATCCGCTCCCGCATCCCCTACCTCGCCCGCCTCGGCGTCGACGCCATCTGGCTCTCCCCGTTCTTCGCCTCCCCGCAGAACGACGCCGGCTACGACGTCTCGGACTACCGCGCCATCGAACCCCGCTTCGGCGACCTCGACGACTTCGACCGGATGCTCGAGACCGCCCACGCCCACGGCATCCGCCTCATCGCCGACCTCGTCCCCAACCACACCTCCTCCGAACACGAGTGGTTCAAGGCCGCGCTGGCCGCGGGCCCGGGTTCGCCCGAGCGGGCCCGGTACTGGTTCCGCGACGTGGACGCGGCGGCCCCGGACACGCCGCCGAACAACTGGCAGTCGATCTTCGGCGGCCCGGCGTGGACGAAGACCGAGGACGGGAAGCAGTGGTACCTGCACCTGTTCGACGCGACCCAGCCGGACCTGAACTGGGAGAACCCGGAGGTCCACGAGGAGTTCCAGTCGGTGCTGCGGTTCTGGCTGGACCGGGGCGTGGACGGGTTCCGCATCGACGTCGCGCACGGCATGGTGAAGGCCGAGGGGCTGCCCGACACGGGCGGCGACGGGACGATCGAGATGATCGGCACCACCTTGGCTCCGTTCTTCGACCAGGACGGCGTGCACGACATCTACCGCACGTGGCGGCCGATCATCGAGGAGTACGAGGGCGACCGGATCTTCGTCGCCGAGGCGTGGACGGACTCGGCCGAGCGCCGCGCCCTGTACCTGCGCCCCGACGAGCTCCACCAGGCGTTCAACTTCGACCTGGTCCTCGCCCCGTTCAAGGCGGCGGAGTTCCGCAAGGCGATCGATGCGGAGATCGCGAACAACGCGGGCGTGGGCGCGCCGTGCACGTGGGTGCTGTCGAACCACGACGTGCAGCGGCACGTGACCCGCTACGGCGGCGGCGAGATCGGCCTGGCCCGCGCGAAGGCCGCGACGCAGCTGCTGCTGTCGCTGCCGGGCGTCGTGTACGTCTACCAGGGCGAGGAGCTGGGCCTGAACGAGGTCCTGGACCTGCCGGCGGAGGTCCGCGAGGACCCCACGTTCTTCCGCACGAACGGGGAGCAGATCGGCCGCGACGGCTGCCGCGTCCCGCTCCCGTGGACGCGCGAGGGCGACTCGCTCGGTTTCGGCGCGGGCGGGTCCTGGCTTCCCCAGCCCGCGGACTGGGCCGAGCGCTCGGTCGAGGCCGAGGACGGCGTCGAGGGCTCGACCCTGGAGTTCTACCGGGCCGCGATCAACCTCCGCAAGGGCCTGCGCGGAAGCGTCACGGGCCTGACCTGGCTGGGCGACCCCGGGGACGACGCGTTCGCGTTCGACAACGGCGCGCTCGTGTGCGTCGTGAACTTCAGCGACGAGCCGGTGCCCGTCGCGGGCTACGGCACCGAGGTCCTGCTCGCCAGCACCCCGCTGGAGAACGGCACCCTCCCGGCCGGTCCGCCCGACGGGTTCCCACACTCGCACGCGGGCCACGCCGGGGCCCCGCGGCTTCCGCCGCGGGGCCCATGCTTCACACGCTTGCAGGTCTACCAGTTGCCTTCGAGCTTGGCGTTGACTTTGATCGGCTCATCCAGTGCCACTCGACCGTACTGCTCGCTCACCAGCTGGTATTCGCCCGCGTCGAGCCGGTACAGGTGCAGTACCGGCAGGCCTTCCGCCGCCTCCGAGATGCGGAGGTAGTGCGGTATGCCGCCCATCGCGTAGATCCTAGGTTTGAGCAGGCGGTCCCGCTCCTCGGATTCAGGTGACTCGACTTCGACCGCCAGACGGACGTGCGCGGGGTGGAACCAGCGGGTGTCGCGGCCGTATTCGGGGCGGTCTTCGACGATGAGGAGGTCCGGCTCGGGTCGGTTCTTGCGGTTGATGCGGATGGTCATCTCTTGCTCGATCCGCAGGTCGCTGGGGACGGCACGGTCGAGGACCATTCTCAACCTGAACATGACTTCGTGGTGCCAGGAGCGCTGGGGGCTCATCATGACTTCGAGGGCTCCGTAGATGAGTTCGACGTGATCTGGAAGGTCGTACATGTCCAGATCGTCGGATTCCCAACCGGAGTCGCGCGGCGGCGGTGGGAGCAGGATGTCGAGCATCAGGCCTCCTTCGCTGTGCACGGGGACAGGTACGAGCATACCCAGGTAACGAGCATCGGCGGAAGCCGAAACCGTCTACCCCGAAGGAGTGACAGGCCTCGCATGGACGCAGCAGGGCCCGGCCGCATCGCGGCCGGGCCCTGCTCGTTCGCCTTGCGGTGGTTGCTTACTTGATCTTGTTGCCGGCGGAGCGGAGCTGCTGGCAGGCTTCGACGATGCGGGCGGCCATGCCGGCCTCGGCGAGCTTGCCGTAGGCGCGCGGGTCGTAGGCCTTCTTGTTGCCGACCTCGCCCTCGACCTTGAGCACGCCGTCGTAGTTGCGGAAGATGTGGTCGACGACGGGGCGCGTGAACGCGTACTGGGCGTCGGTGTCGATGTTCATCTTGATGACGCCGTGGTCCACCGCGTCGCTGATCTCCTGCGCGGTCGAGCCGGAGCCGCCGTGGAAGACCAGGTCGAAGGGCTTGTCCTTGCCGACCTTGGCGCCGACCGCGTCCTGGATCTCCTTGAGGATCTCGGGGCGCAGGTGCACGTTGCCGGGCTTGTACACGCCGTGCACGTTGCCGAAGGTCAGGGCCGTCATGTAGCGGCCCTTCTCGCCGGCGCCGAGCGCTTCGACGGTGGCGAGGCCGTCTTCGACGGTGGTGTAGAGCTTCTCGTTGATCTCGGCCTCGACGCCGTCCTCTTCGCCGCCGACGACGCCGATCTCGATCTCGAGGATGATGTGGGCCTTGGCGGTGCGGGCGAGGAGCTCCTGGGCGATCTCCAGGTTCTCCTGCATCGGCACGGCCGAGCCGTCCCACATGTGGGACTGGAAGAGCGGGAGCTCGCCGCGGGCCACGCGCTCTTCGCTGATGGCGAGGAGGGGCCGCACGAACGAGTCGAGGTTGTTCTTCGGGCAGTGGTCGGTGTGGAGCGCGACCTTGACCGGGTAGTTCTTGGCGATCTCGTGGGCGGCGGCCGCGAGGGCGACCGAGCCGGTCACCTTGTCCTTGATGGTCGGGCCGGAGAGGTACTCCGCGCCGCCGGTGGAGACCTGGACGATGCCGTCCGACTCGGCCTCGGCGAACGCGGCCAGTGCGGCGTTGAGCGTCTGGGTCGAGGTCACGTTGATGGCCGGGTAGGCGAAGGAGCCGGCCTTCGCCCGGTCGAGCATCTCGTTGTATTCCTCGGGTGTTGCGATAGGCATGCTGCCAGCTCCTTAGACAAGTCGTTGATTGCTCCCCGACCGGGGGCGGGACCCAGACGCCGCTGTCTGAATGGCCTCGAACTATTGCGTCGAGATGAAGTATTGCCCACAGCCGTGTGAAGGCATAACTCAGGCTACCTGGTGGTTCGCTGGCCGGGCGGGCTCGGGCGCGTCTACGGTGGGTTATATGAACTATCACCAGGAATGGGCGGACGAGAGCGGCGAGTTGTCCGAGTTCGACCTGGCGTCGTCGGCGGATCCGCCGGCCGAGGACGACCCGGAGGAGGCCGTGCAGGTGCCGGAGGGGCTGGTCCCGGACGAGGTCGACCCGGCGGACGCGGCCGAGCAGCGCCGCGAGGTCCCCGACGAAGAGGACGAGCGCCCGGAGTAGCCGGGGTGGACGTGCCGGAGGCCCCGGGCCCGGGGGGGGGGGGGGGCGGGGGCGCGGGGGGGGGGCGGGGGGGGCGCCCCGGGTGGCGGGGGCCCGGTGTCGCGGGGGGGCCCGTGCCGGAGGCCCGGCCCGCGGTGAGCCGGGGCCGGGCCTCCGTTTCGCCGTGTTACGCGATGCCGAACGTGTCGAGGAGCCACGCCAGGTTGAACGACTCCTCTTCCCACGCGCCGTACCGGCCGGAGCGGCCGCCGTGGCCGGCCTCCATCTCGGTCTTGAGCAGCACGTCCGAGTCCGGGCTCTCGTGGCGCAGCTTCGCGACCCACTTCGCGGGCTCGTGGAAGCCCACCCGGATGTCGTTCAGGCTGGTCACCGCCAGGATCGACGGGTAGCGCACGCCGGTGACGTTCTCGTACGGGGAGTACGACTTCATGTACTCGTAGACCTCGGCCGACTCGAGCGGGTTGCCCCACTCCTCCCACTCGCCGGCGGTGAGCGGCATCGTCGGGTCGAGGATGGTGCTGAGCGCGTCCACGAACGGCACCTCGGCGAGGATGCCCGCGAACCGCTCTGGGGCCAGGTTCGCGACGGCGCCCATGAGGAGGCCGCCGGCCGAGCCGCCGCGCGCGATGATCTTGTCGGGGGCGGCCCACCCGGACTCGGCGAGCCGGTCGGCGCTCGCCGTGAAGTCGGTGAACGTGTTCTTCTTGTGCAGGAGCTTGCCCTGCTCGTACCACTGCCGGCCCATCTCGCCGCCGCCGCGCACATGCGCGATCGCGAAGACCACGCCGCGGTCGAGGAGGCTCAGGCGCGGGATCGAGAAGTACGGGTCGATCGACGCCTCGTAGGAGCCGTACCCGTAGAGCAGGCACGGGGCCGTCCCGTCGGGTTCGACGCCGGCCTTCGCGACGATCGAGATCGGCACCTTCGTGCCGTCCGCGGCGACCGCCCACTCGCGGTACTGCCGGTAGTGCGAGGGGTCGAAGTCGCCGAGGACCGGGGTGCGCTTGCGCAGCAGCAGGTCCGCGTTGTCGATGTCGTAGTCGTACACCGACGCCGGGGTGATCAGCGAACCGTAGGAGAGGCGCAGGTGGCGCGACTCGTAGTCGGGGTTGGCCCCGATGCCCACGGTGTAGATCGGCTCGTCGAACGCGATCTCGTTGAGCGCGCCCTCGCGGTCGAGGATCGCGACCTGGGAGAGCCCGGCGCGGCGCAGCGACACGACGACGTGCTCGGCGAACGCGTCGGCCGACTCGAGCCTGACCTCCGGGTGGTGCGGGATGACCTCGTGGAACTGGGTCGTGTCCTCGACCGGGGTCCACCCGAGCGTGAAGTTCTCGGCGTCCCTGTTGTGCAGTACCCAGAACCGGTCGCCCTGGTGGTCGATCTCGACCTCGACGCCCTGCTCGCGGCCGTTGTTGAACAGCGTGAACTCGCCGGTCGGGTCCGTGGCGTCGAGGTACCGGTACTCGGTGGTCGTGGTCGAACCGGAGCCGATGATCAGGTACCGCTCGGAGCGGGTGAGGGCGATCCCGACGCGGAACCGCTCGTCGTCCTCCTGGTAGATCAGCGCGTCCTCGTCCTGCTTGCCGAGGAGGTGCCGCCAGATCTGGAACGGGCGCCAGGCGTCGTCGATCTTCGTGTAGAAGAACGCCGCGCCGTCCGCCGACCAGGCGCCGCCGTAGAGGACGCCCTCGATCGCGTAGGGGAAGTCCTCGCCGGTGCGCAGGTCCTTGAACTTGAGCGTGAACGTCTCGTTCCCGGTGTAGTTGACGCCGTAGGCGAGGAGGTTCCCGTCCGGGGAGATGTCGTAGACGCCCAGGAGGAAGAAGTCGTGCCCGGCCGCCAGCTCGTTGTCGTCGATGACGACGGTCTCGCCCTGGACGGGGACGCCGGGCTCCACCGTCGGCGGCGTGTCGCCGGTGGCGGCGACGCGGCAGCGGATCGGGTAGTCCTTGCCCTCCTCCGTGCGGCTGTAGTACCACCAGGCGTCCTTGCGGTAGGGAACCGAGAGGTCGGTCTCCTGGGTTCGGTCCTTGATCTCGGCGTAGATCGTCTTGCGCAGTTCGGCCAGATGACCGGTGCGCGATTCGGTGTACTCGTTCTCCGCGTTGAGGTAGGCGAGGACCTCGGGGGCCTTCTCCTCGTTGCGGTCGTTGAGCCAGGCGTACGGGTCGTTCACGGTGTCGCCGTGGTGTGTGCGCGGGTGGTCGCGGCGGGGAGCCGCTGGTTTCGCTGCTTGCGTTTCCGACATGCCTCAACTGTAAGGGCCGCGGGCGGGACGCGCCGGTCACAGCACGGCCGCCTGACTCCGCACATAAGTTACCCGTGAGTAACATTCTTCTGGTCATCAACCCGCGCAATCGCCCGAAACCGGGCGCACCGGCCTGTGAGGATAGTGTCCATGAGCGACAGGAGCGACGAAACGGGGCCAGCGCCCGAAACGCCCGGCAGCGAAAACCAAGCCGCCCACGGCAAAACGGCCCCCAATCCCGCCCGCCACCACACCCCGCCCCCCGGCCCCGCAGGCGACCCGGAGGCGACCGCCGAGCCGAACCTGGACGACGCCATCGCACTCCCCGCCGACGCCGTCACCGTGCGTCCGACCGACGGGACCACCGCACCACCGAGCGCCGGGACGCCGACCAGCGCCCGCGAGACCAGCGCCATGACCTCCCACGACACCGAGACCAGCGGCACCGAGCCCGCCGCACCTGCCGCGAACGAAGCCGCCGCACCGACCACCAAAGGCGCGCCCGACCACGACACCACCCGATTCCACCCAGCAACCCCCGCAACCGAACTCGCGCCCCCGAGCGCCACCCCCGCAGCGCAGCCCGAGCCCCAGAACCCCGCTTCCACAGCCGATCCCGAACCCGCCGGCGCAGCCGACACAGCGCACCGGACCACCGAGCAACGCCACGCCCCGCTCCAACACACCATCGCCTTCGACCGGCCCGGCGGCACCCCGTTCCTCACCGCGACCGGACTCACCGCCCACGGCCGACAAGGCCCCATCTTCACCGACATCACCGTCAACGCCGGCCTCGGCCAGCTCGTCGCAATCTGCGGCGACGGCGGCGAAGGCCGCACCTCACTCCTCCTCGCACTCACCGGCCGCTTCCCCCACCGCACCGGCACACTCGCCGTCGACGCCCAGACCAAACCCGGCCAGATCCGCCGCCGCTTCACCATCGCCCAAGCCGGACCGCCGATCCGCTTCGAGCCCTACGCCACCGTCAGCGCCTGCATCAAAGAGACCACCACCGTCTCCAAGGGAACCGCGACCCGCGCCAACATCAACGCCTGGCTCGACCGCCTCGCCGTCAGCATCGACACCGGCGACACCTTCGGATTCCTGCCCCGCATCGACCAGATCCGCTTCGCCATCGCATGCGCCGCCGCGAGCCGCACCCCCGCCATCGCCGTCGACGACGCCGACACCGGCCTCGACCGGTGCGGCTCCGCACTCGTCTTCGAAGCCCTGCGCACCGTCGCCGACGCCGGACAACTCGTCCTCGCCGTCTGCAGACGCTCCGACCCGCCCGCCGACACCGTCGTCGACCTCCGCGCCCAACCCGCACCCGACACCAGCACGCTCCACGCGAGCGACCGAAACGGAGGCCACCGATGATGAGCCCCTTCAGACTCGCCGCCGCCGAACTGCGCCGCTTCCGCGGCCACCCCATCCGCACCGCCGCACTCGTCGCCATCGTCCTCATCCCGCTCGTCTACGGCGGCCTCTACCTCTGGTTCGCCTGGGACCCCTACGGAAAACTCGACCAGATGCCCGTCGCCGTCGTCAACGAAGACACCGGCGCCAGCGTCGAAACCGACGGCGAGACCACCCCCATCAACGGCGGCGACCAGCTCGTCGAACAACTCAAGGAAGACCGCATCTTCGACTGGCAGTTCGTCGACGCCGACGAAGCCGCCCGCGGCCTCCAAAACGGCGACTACTACATGGTCATCACCGTCCCCGAAGACTTCTCCACCCGCCTCGCCAGCCTCTCCGGCACCGACCCCGAACAGGCCACCGTCGAATTCGACCTCAACGACGCCAACGGGTACGTCGCCGGCATCATGGCCTCCACCGTCGAATCCGAACTGCGCAACCAGATCAACACCGCCGTCTACGTCACCTTCGCCACCACCATCTTCGGCGACCTCACCGACCTCAACCAAGGCCTCACCGAAGCCGCCGACGGCGCGAACCAGCTCGCCGACGGCATCGGCACCGCCCAAGACGGCGCCGAAACCCTCGAAAACGGCCTCAGCGACCTCAACACCGGCGCCCAGCAAGTCGCGAACGGCGCCGACCAGGTAAGCGACGGCGTCGACCAAGCCGTCGGCGTCGCCCAACCCGTCGTCGAAACCCTCGCGGACAACTGGAGCCAAATCCAGACCGGCGCATCCTCAGCCGCCGACCTCTCCGACCGCGCCAACAGCGACCTCAACACCGTCTACACCACCCTCTGCGCCGCCGACACCGCCGACGCCGACGCATGCGCCCAACTCCAGACCTACATCGACGACGCCAACAGCGTCAACGACGACATCCAATCCACCAACGCCACCGTCCAGAGCACCACCACCGACACCCTCGACCAAGCCTCGAACGACCTCACCGCCCTCCAGACCGGCGCCGCCGACGTCGCCACCGGCGCCCAACAGGTCGCCGACGGCGCCTCCAACGCCCAGACCGGCGCAGGCGACCTCGCAACCGGTCTCACCGAACTCCAAGACGGCGCAACCACACTCGCCAACTCGCTAACCACCGCCGCCGAAAGCGTCCCGAGCACCAACCCGGCCGACGACGCCGACAACGCCGAGGCCTACGGCAGCCCCGTCACCATCGACGAAGACAACCGCAACGCCGCTGGCACCTACGGACGCGGCCTCGCCCCGTTCTTCATCGCCATCGCACTATGGGTCTTCGGCCTCATGGGCTACCTCGTACTACGTACGGTGAACAGCCGGGCGCTGGCCGGGCCGCTGCGCTCGGTCCCGATCGCCATCGGCGGCTGGCTCCCCGGCGCGTTCCTCGGCGTCCTGTCGGCGCTCGTCCTCTACCTCGCGGTGGAGCTGGGCCTCGGCCTCAACCCGCGGGACGCCCTCGACACGGTCGGGCTCTCGATGCTTGTGATCCTGACGTTCACGGCCATGGCGCACCTGCTGAAGCTCGCGTTCGGCACGGCCGGGAGCCTGCTGCTGGTCGTGCTGCTGATGCTGCAGTTGACGAGCGCGGGCGGCCTGTACCCGGTGGAGACGACGCCGAAGTTCTTCCAGGTGCTGCATCCGCTGCTGCCGATGAGCTATGTGGTCGATGCCCTGCGCGTGACCATCAGCGGCGGCGAGACCTCGCATGTGGTCAGGGCGCTGCTGGTCCTCGCGGCCTACCTGGTGGGCTCGCTGGCGCTCTCATCGCTGGTCGTGGCCGCCCGCCGCCGGTGGAAGCCCGACAGCCTCAACGTGCCCCTCCAGGTCTGAGTGCCGGTCGGGGTGCGGCTCCGGAATCGACCGGTCTGGGACCGAGCGCCGGTTCGGTTCCGGCGGGGATCGACCGGTCTGGGACCGAGCGAAGGTTCAGGGCTGAACCCTCGGTCGGTGCTCGGCGTCTGGCCGGGATCGGCCGACCCGCGCCCGCCGTGACGGTGGGTTCCCGTCGCGACATCGCGGTCGACGGCGACCACGAGCACGGCATTGCGGCCACCCAGGGCAGCCGACGCACACCGCTAGGCGATGGCGCAGACCCATACCCATGCGTACTTGACCGGCCCGAGAGTCCTTGCGGACTGTCGGGCCGGTCGCGTTACACCGTTCTGTCGCTCGACGCCGCCGCTTACCGCTCGACGTCTCTCCCCTTACTGCTCGACGTCACTCGTTCGCCTTACCGCTCGATGAGCGCCGCGAGGCCGTCGAGGGTCCGCGCAAGCCCGAACGCGAACGCGTGCTCGGCGTTGTACGCGGCGTCGTGCGCCTCGCCCGCGGCCTGGCCGACGCGGACGGCAGTCGGGTACCGCTCGGGGTCCAGGACCTTCGCGAGCAGGGGACCGTTGGCCTCCCACCACTCCTGATCGTCCATGCCGCTCGTGGCGCGCTCGGCCTCGGACTGGGCCGCGTCCTGCGCGGCCGTGCGCACGAAGGCGAGTAGGTACGCCAAGGCGTCGTCCATCTCGACATCGCTGAGCCCCAGGCCTTCCAGGGCCTGGAGCTCGTGCTCGTACTTGGCGCACTGGCCGGGCCCGAGCGGCGGGCGGCTCGGCGAGGCGGCCGCGGCCCAGGGGTGCTCGCGGTAGAGCCCGTAGTTGCCCCGCGCGACGGCGGTAAGCCGCTCGCGCCAGGCGCCGGTGGTGGGGGACCGCTCCATGCCCACGAAGAGCGCGTCGAGCATGAGCGCGACGAGCTCGGTCTTCCCCGGCACGTAGGTGTAGAGCGTCATCGGGGCCTTCCCGAGCTCCTGGGCGAGGCGGCGCACCGTGACCGCTTCCAGCCCTTCGGCATCGGCTAGCGCGATTGCGGCGGTGACGACCTCGTCCACGGTCAGGCCCTTGCGGGGCCCGCGCCCGCTCTCGGGGGCGGCCCTCCAGAGGAGCTCGAGCAGATTCGGCTTCGGTGTTTCAGTGGTGGCACTCACAGGAGAATCCTAACGCGCGAAGTTGTACGCCGTACGACGTACGCTGTACAATATACAACGTACGAAGAAAAGGAGCCGCACATGCGCATCACCTCATCCGCCGTCTCGCTCAATGTCGCCGATCCGATCGCCTCCGCCGAGTTCCTCAAGCGCCACTACGGCTTCACCGAGGACATGGCCGCCGAGGGCTTCGTCTCGCTCTCGCGCCCGGACGTCGGCTTCAACGTCATCTTCCTCAAGACGGGCCTGTCCACGTTCAAGCCCGAGAGTGCCAAGGGCCACGCCGACGGCCTCCTGCTGGCCTTCGTCGTCGAGGACATCGACGCCGAATACGCCCGCGTCCAAGCTGAGGGCGTCGCCATCACTACGCCGATCGAGACCGAAGAATGGGGCGAGCGCTACTTCCAGACCGCCGACCCCAACGGCGTGATCATTCAACTCGTCCAGTGGATGACAGACCCGACAGCAGCGGCCTAACCCACAGCCGCCCCGCTGCGCGACTCAACCCGGCTCGGGGGGGGGGGCCCCCCCCGGGGGGGGGGGGCCGGCGGGGGGGGGGGCCCCCCCCCCCCCCCGGGGGGGGGCCCCCCCCCGCGACTTGCCCGCCCCGCCCCGCCCGGCCGCAGATGCAGTCGACGTGACTCCCCACCTGCGGAATCACGGCAATGCACAGAGTTATCCACAAGAAGGAAACTCACGGTTGTCGGTCAAGTGCAACCCGTGACACCGTTGCTGCATGCGCCAAACGAACCACAAGACCACCACCGCTGCCGCTATCCACAGGGCGCTGTCCAGCATGGAAGCAGCACTGCCGGAAGTTATCCACAGGCGGCAACTTTCTGTTGCGGGTCAACTCCACGGCGTGTCAGCCTTGATACAAAAAAGCCATCTGGCCTTGCGGGATGGCGGCGACACAAGGGGATTCGCGAACGTCGCCATACCGAGACCGCGCGCGGGAACCCACCCGCGCGCGGTCCCCGCACGGGCCACACCTCCTCCGCGGGGGCTCCATGGGCGGCCGGACACACCAGTCCGGCCGCCCATGCATTCATCAGACTCACTTGACGGCGGTGACGAGGTAATAGTCGATCCAGCCGTTCTCGTAGCAGCGCAGCCAGTTCCGGCCCCAGGAGTCGCGGTACTCGGTCTGGGCCACCCACTGGTCGAACTGGCGCCACACGTGCTCGCCGATCGGAGTCGCGGTGGCACCGTCGAACCCGGCCGCGGTGAGGTCGGCGGTGAACTCCCCCACTGGCGTGATCACATCGACGCCGGAGGCGACCGTCTCGATGAGGTCGGCGACCTGCGCGGTGTCGGCGCCGTCGGGCGCGAAGAACGTCGCGGTGGCGAACCGCCCGCCGGGCTTGAGGACTCGGTGCGCTTCGCGGGCCACCAGGGCGAGGTCGTCCACGTGCTGGAGCATCTCGACCGCGTACACGCCGTCGAACGTCTGGTCGTCCCAAGGGATCTCGGTGACCGAGCCGCGGTGGTACGAGAGCCGCCCCGGTAGTGCCTCGAGCGTCTCGGCGTTGGCCCTGCCGGCGCGGGCGAGCTGCGCGGATGAGCGGTCGAGACCGGTGACGCTCACGTCGAACTCCCGGGCGACGAGCGCCGCGCCGACGCCGATGCCCGATCCGAGCTCCAGGAGGTGCGCACCCGCTCGCGGTTCGAGCCGGGCGACGACCTGCCGGTAGAGCTCGGCCTGGCTGGCGGTCCGATCCTCCTCGGTGAGTTCGCGGTCCGGCTCGGGCTCGGCCCAGTAGCCGTAGTTGATGAACGATCCCGAGAAGATCGTGAGGGAGCCGAGGTCGAGTTCCCCGTACATGAAGTCGCGCTGCGCCTGCACTTCGGTGTCACGTTCCATACCAACCGATTCTGACACGAACCGCGCGAGCGGTTCAGGCGCCGCCCTCGGCCCGGTCCTCGATCAGCGCGGCCAGGGCCGCGGCGGTGCGGGCGAGCGTGCGGTCGGCGTCGGCGGTCAGGCCGTGCAGCAGTGGGAGGGCGAACGCGTCAGGCAGTTCGGCGAGGGCTTGGACCAGCCGCATCCGCACCGGGTGGTCCGCGGCGGGCGCTTCCAGTTCGGCGGCCAGCGCTGCCTCGATCGGGGCCGCGAGTTCCGGGTCGGCGGCCAGGGTGCCGAGTACTTCGGACGCTTCGACATCGTTGGTGCCGGTGACGATCATGTTGACGAGGACCGGTGCCGCTTCGGGCCTGCGGCGCGTGCCCAGGGCGAGTGCGGCGCGGGCGCGGACGTGCGGGTCGGGGTCGGCGAGGGCGTTGGTGAGGAGGTCGGCTGCGTCGTCGCCGGGGATCTCGGTGAGCATTTGTACCGCGCGGCGGCGGACGTCGGGGTCGTCGCTCGTGAGGCCGGGCTCGAGGTTGGCCGCGACGTCGGCGCCGGCTCGGGCGAGGGCCCAGCGGAGGGCTCCGGCGACGTGTGGATCGGTCTCGGTGAGGACGGCCTCGGCCAGGACGGGGGCGGGCATGTCCGATTCGGGGGCGAGGACGGTTTGCTGTCGTGTTGCGGCGCTGGGCGAGGCGAGGCCGCGCAGGAGTTCGACGATGCGCAGGACCGCTTCCCAGCCGGCGGGCTCGGATGCGTCGACGGCGCGGAGGCGCTTGAGGAGTTCTCGTTCGCGGGCCAGGCGGCGCTCGGTCTCGCGGATGAGGTCGCCGATGAGGTCGGTGGGGGCGAACCCCGGGTCGTCGAGGACCTGTCCGATTTGGCGCAGCGACAGGCCCAGGGTTCGCAGGCTCTCCACGTGGAAGATCCGCTGGATGTCCGGTTCGGCGTATTCGCGGTAGCCGCCGACGGTGCGACCGGTGGGTCGCACGAGCCCGAGGGACTCGTAGTGCCTGAGCATTCGGGCGCTTACGCCCGAGCGGCGGGCGACCTCACCGATCAGCATCGCGTCAGCCCTGCCTTTCGGTGCCGAGGGCGTAGATCCGCTTGGCCTCCTTGACGGCGGGTTCGAACGCGGCGTCGGGGTCCTCGAGGAGCCGTTGGGTGGCGGCGGCGTGGGCGGTGACGATCGGGTCGCCGCTGTCCAGCGCCCGTTGGAGGACCGGTTCGACGACTGCGCCGAGCGCGACCAGGGCTCGGCTGAGGCTGAGTTGGACTTCGCGTCCGCCGCGGCCGAGCTGGGTCGCCAGGGTTTCGGCGAGGTCGCGTTCGCGGCCTTCGGGGACGACGGCTTCGGCGGCGCGCCAGGCGGCGCGGGCGACCTCGTCGTCGGGGTCGCGCAGCAGGGCCGGGGTCATCGCGGGCCAGGCGCGGGCGTCCCCGATCTTGGACAGGGTGTGCAGGGCCTGGCTGCGGGCTTGCGAGCGGTCCGTTTCGAGTTCGGCGAGCAGGCGCGGGACGGTGAGGTCCGGCGAGAGCCGGGTGAGGGCCCAGGTGAGCATGTCGCGCACGTAGAAGTCGGGTTCGGTGCCGCAGCGGGCGACGAGGGCTTCGAGCAGGGCTCTGTCGGGGTCGGTGCCGATGGCGAGCGCGGCCTGCAGTCGCTGGGACGGGGTGTGGGCGGCGAGGGCCGCGATGAGCTGTGTGTTGCGTTCCGTGTGGATGGGAACCACCTCCTGGATCCCAGTGAACGCCTTGACACTGTGTCAGTGTCAAGGTTCGGGTGATGTACGCGTCAGACGAGTGTGAAGCCGCGGAGTTCGGCGACGGCGGCCTGTTCTTTGTCTCGGGAGGCGAACGCGTAGGGCTCGCCGGCGGCGAGGTCGGGGAGCAGGAGTGTGGCGGTGGCGATGTGCCAGGCGTCCATGGCGCGGATGCCGTGGGTGGCGACGATTTCGAAGGCTTCGCCTTCGACCTGGTCTTGTGGGGCGGAGATGACGGTGATCGGGCCGTCGGGACCGGTGTCGGCGCGCCAGATGTCGAGCAGGGCGTCTTTGTCGCGGCGTTTGGCCCGGGCGGTGCGGACGAGGGCTCCGGCGACCTCGATGCGGGTCCATGAGCCGGTGACCACGAGGATTTCGGGGTCGCGGAGGAGCTTCAGGGCCTCGGCGTGGCCGCGTTCGTCGGGCAGGTACGAGCGCGCGAGCACCGAGGAGTCGGCGTAGACGATCACAGGAGGCGGTCCCGGTCTTCCTCGAACATCTGGTCGAGGATGGGTCCGACGCCGCGCATCGAGTCGAGGACGCGGGCGCGCAGGGCTTCGACGTCGTGGAGCGCGGTGGGTTCCTTTGCGACTTTCAGCGGCGGGGCGAGCATGCCGAGGGCCGCGGCCTTGGCGCGGACTTTCTCGGTCGCGGTGCGGCCGTCCGTTTCGCCGATGACGGAGAGGATCTCGTTGGCGATCGCGTTGACCGAGCGGTGTTCGCGCTTGGCCCGCTCGGTGAGGCGGGCGTGGAGGTCGTCGTCAACGCGGAGTAGGAGCTGCTTCATCCCTCGATGATAGCACTTGAAGAGGACTGATATCAGCAGGCGCAGCCAGGGGTTTCGGCCTTCGGGAGGGGCTTCCTGCCGATGCCTGGCATGCCGAGGCTGACGCCGGGGAGCTTGGTGGCCTTGCCCGCGGCCCAGGCGTCGCCGGCCTTCGTCGCGCGGTGGGTCAGGACCCCGCCGTCCGCGACGAGGTGGTGCGGGGCGCCGTAGGTGACGACGGTGGTGACCACGTCGCCGGGGCGCACGCCTTCGGCGTTGCCGGTCGGGTCGGTCGCGCTGGGGGTCACGGTGAAGTGGACGAGGCGGCCGTCGCGGGCGCGGCCGGAGAGGCGGCCGGTGGCGGCGTCCTTGCGGCCGTCCCCCACGGTGACGAGGACTTCGACCTCGGTGCCTTCGAGCTTGCGGTTCTCTTCCCAGGAGATGCGCTCCTGCAGGGCCACGAGGCGCTCGTACCGCTCCTGGACGACGGCCTTGGGGATCTGGTCCGCCATCGTCGCGGCGGGGGTGCCGGGGCGGATGGAGTACTGGAAGGTGAAGGCGCTGGAGAAGCGGGCCTGCTCGACGACGTCGAGGGTGGCCTGGAAGTCCTCTTCGGTCTCGCCGGGGAAGCCGACGATGATGTCGGTGGTGATGGCCGCGTCGGGCATGGCCTTGCGGACGTCGTCGATGATGCCCAGGTACTTCTCGGAGCGGTAGGAGCGGCGCATCTCCTTGAGGACCTTGTCCGAGCCGGACTGGAGCGGCATGTGGAGCGAGTGGCAGACGTTCGGGGTCTCGCTCATCGCGGCGATCACGTCGTCGGTGAAGTTCTTGGGGTGCGGGCTGGTGAAGCGCACGCGCTCCAGGCCCTCGATCTGGCCGCAGGCGCGCAGGAGCTTGCCGAAGGCGAGCTTGTCGCCGAACTCGACGCCGTAGGTGTTGACGTTCTGGCCCAGGAGGGTGACCTCCGAGACGCCCTCGTCGACCAGGGCCTGGACCTCGGCGAGGATCTCGCCGGGGCGGCGGTCCTTCTCCTTGCCTCGCAGGCTCGGCACGATGCAGAACGTGCAGGTGTTGTTGCAGCCCACGGAGATCGAGACCCAGCCGGAGTAGGTGGAGTCGCGCTTGGTGGGGAGGGCGGAGGGGAACGTCTCGAGGGTCTCGAGGATCTCGACCTCGGCCTCCTGGTTGTGGCGGGCCCGCTCCAGGAGCACCGGCAGCGAGCCGATGTTGTGGGTGCCGAACACCGCGTCGACCCAGGGGGCGCGCTTGACGATCTCGCCGCGGTCCTTCTGCGCGAGGCAGCCGCCGACGGCGATCTGCATGTCGGGGTTCTCGCGCTTGGCGGGGGCGAGGTGGCTGAGGTTGCCGTACAGCTTGTTGTCGGCGTTCTCGCGCACCGCGCAGGTGTTGAACACGACGAGGTCGGGCGCGGCGTCGGCCGCGACCGGCACGTACCCGGCCTCTTCGAGCAGGCCCCCGATGCGCTCGGAGTCGTGCACGTTCATCTGACAGCCGTACGTCTTCACCTGGTACGTCTTCACTGCTTGGTCAACCACCCTCCCAGGATAGACGCGAGTCACGTCACAGCCCGAGGGCCGGTCTCAGGGCCCCTCGGTCCACGTCTGGAGCTTCTCGGGGTTGCGGACCGCCCAGATCCGCGCGATCCGGTCTCCGGCGACGTCGAAGGCCGCCACTGTGACCGTGGTGCCGCCGCGCCGGGCGATCAGGCCCGAAGTCGCGGATGAGGTCGGGCCGGACCGCTGAGGCGGCGGGCCGCGCGCTTCGCGCACGCGGCGGCGGGCCGAGGACGCGAGCTTGCGGCACGCGCTTATCGGCCACCGGGGGTGATCACGTCGGCGGGGCTGGTGCTGGCCGGGACGTTCGCGGCGGTGGCGTCGCTGCCGCTGGTCTTCGCTGCTGAGCTCGGGTTCAATGTGGCGTTCGGCGTGCTGCTCGACACGCTTGCGGTGCGGTCGGCGCTGGTGACTGCGTTGACTGTGGACGCGGGCCGGTGGATGTGGTGGCCCGGCAGGTTGTTCCGGGAGCGCGGCGCGTCGGGGGTGCTCGTCGAGGAGGGGAAGGTGCCTGCGCTCGCGGGCGGGTAGGAGCCTGGGGCCCGGCACCGTTCGGTGCCGGGCCCGGCCCGCGTCACTTGCCGGAGGGGACGATGGGCGGGTTGAGGCGGGCGAAGCCCTCTTGGGCTTCGTACGGGTAGTACGGGTAGGGCGCGATGCGGCCGCTGGCCTTGTCGAGGCGGGCGACTTGGTCGGTGGTGAGTTCCCAGCCGATCGCGCCGAGGTTGTCCTGGAGTTGGCGCTCGTTGCGGGCGCCGATGATGACGGAGGCGACGGTGGGGCGGCGCAGGAGCCAGTTGAGTGCGATCTGCGGGATCGTCTTTCCGGTCTCCTGGCTGAGGTCGTCGAGGACGTCGACCACGTCGTAGAGGAGTTCGTTCTCGACGGCCGGGCCCCATTGGGCGGTCTCGTGGAGGCGGCTGCCTTCGGGGAGGGGTTGGCCGCGGCGGATCTTGCCGGTGAGGCGGCCCCAGCCGAGGGGGCTCCAGACGACCGCGCCGACGCCTTGGTCGTGGCCGAGCGGCATGAGCTCCCATTCGTAGTCGCGGCCGACGAGGGAGTAGTAGACCTGGTGGGCCGCGTAGCGGGTCCAGCCGTGCGCGTCGGCGGCGGCGAGGGACTTCATGAGCTGCCAGCCGGCGAAGTTGGAGACGCCGATGTAGCGGAGTTTGCCGGATTTCACGAGGTCGTCAAGGGCGCTGAGGGTCTCCTCGACGGGGGTGCCCGCGTCGAAGGCGTGGAGCTGGAACAGGTCGATGTAGTCGGTGCCGAGGCGCTTGAGGGCGGCCTCGACGGTGGTGATGAGGCGGGCGCGGCCGGTGCCGGCGTCCTGGGGGCGGTCCCCGGTCGGGAGGCCCGCTTTGGTGGAGATGAGGGCGCGGTCCCGGCGGCCTTTGAGGGCTTCGCCGAGGACGCGTTCGGATTCGCCGTCGGAGTAGGCGTCGGCCGAGTCGAACATGGTGACGCCGGCGTCGAGCGCCATGTCGACCATGCGGCGGGCCTGGTCGGTGTCGGTGTCGCCCCAGGCGCTGAAGAGGGGGCCGCGTCCGCCGAAGGTGCCTGCGCCGAAGCTGAGGGCAGGGACGTGGAGGCCTGAAGCGCCGAGTCTGCGGTATTCCATGATGAAGCCCTTCTAAAGGTTCTGGAGTTCCGTTAAGAACTTCGACTAAGCTAACCCACGAAGCATCATTAACGCAACTGGAGTCCCGTTATGAGTGACGAGCGTCCCGATCCCGGCACCGTCCGACCCGGCGGCCGCACCGCGAAGGTGCGCGAGGCCGTGCTCCGCGCCGCCGGAGACGCCCTGGCCGAGGACGGTTTCGACCGGCTCGACCTCGCCGAGATCGCCCGCCGCGCGGGCGTCGGCAAGACCACGGTCTACCGCCGCTGGGGCACCGTGCCCGGACTCGTGGCCGACCTGCTCACCGAGATGGCCGAGGAGTCCGTGTCGCGCACCGAGACCGGCTCCCTGCTCGGCGACCTCACCGCCCAGGCCCGGCTTGTCCAGTCCACATTGAGCGATTCCCGGCAGGGCCCGCTCTTCAAGGCCCTCATCACCGCCGCCGCCTGCGACCCCCAGACCGCCGAGGCCCTGCAGCGCTTCTACCGCATCCGCACCGAAGAGTGGGCGCCCTGCGTCACCGCCGCGATCGACCGCGGCGAGGTCCCCGAGGGCACCGACCCGACCGAGGTCGTCCGCGCCGTCTCAGCGCCCCTCTACTACCGCCTCCTCATCGCCGGCGACCCCATCGACCAGCCCATGGCCGACCGCACCGCCAAGGCCGCGGCCACCGCCGCCCGAGGGGGCGCCTTCACCCGCTGACCCGCCCACGCAAAAGGCCGGGAACCGCAGTGCGGTTCCCGGCCTCTCAATGTGCTTGAGACTCAGGCGGACTCGATGCCCATTCCTCGATCGCTGCTACGCGGTCTCGGTGCTGAACACACGGATCACTACGCGGCTACGCCGTTTCCGTGATCTTGCGCTGCACCCAAGGCATGAGCGCGCGCATCTTGGCGCCCGTCTCTTCGATCTTGTGGTCGGCCTGCTCCTGCTGAAGCTTCTTGTAGTTCTCGCGCTTCTCCGACTCCGCGACCCACTCCTTGGCGAAGGTGCCGTCCTGGATCTCGGTGAGGATGCGCTTCATCTCGGCCTTGGTGTCGGCGTTGACGACGCGCGGGCCGCGGGTCAGGCCGCCGTACTCGGCGGTGTCCGAGACGGAGTACCACATGTTGGCGATGCCGCCCTCGTAGATCATGTCCACGATCAGCTTGAGCTCGTGCAGGCACTCGAAGTACGCGGCCTCGGGGGCGTAGCCCGCCTCGACCAGGGTCTCGAAGCCGGCCTTGATGAGCTCGGCGGCGCCGCCGCACAGCACGGCCTGCTCACCGAACAGGTCGGTCTCGGTCTCCTCCTTGAAGGTGGTCTTCAGGACGCCCGCGCGGGTGCCGCCGATCGCCTTCGCGTAGGAGAGCGCGACCGCCTGGGTGTCGCCCGACGGGTCCTGCTCCACCGCGACGAGCGCGGGGACGCCCTTGCCGTCCACGAACTGGCGGCGGACCATGTGGCCCGGGCCCTTCGGGGCGACCATGGCGACGTTCACGTCCGCCGGGGCCTGGATCAGGTCGTAGCGGATGTTGAAGCCGTGGCCGAAGAACAGGCTGTTCCCGGCGGACAGGTTCGGGGCGATCTCGTCGGCGTAGAGCTTCGCCTGCGCCGTGTCCGGCACGAGGATCATGATGACGTCGGCCCACTCCGCGGCGGCGGCCGGCGTGAGCACTTTCAGGCCCGCCTCCTCGGCCTTCGGACGGGACTTGGAGCCCTCCTGCAGACCGATGACGACCTCGACACCGGAGTCGCGGAGGCTCAGCGAGTGGGCGTGGCCCTGCGAGCCGTAGCCGAGGACGGCGACCTTCTTGCCCTGGATGAGGGCCAGATCGGCGTCGTCGTCGTAGAACACTTCAGCGGACATGTACTGCTTCCTTCGTTACTAGCTATTCGGAGAGACGTAGCGCGACAGCGACGCCATCGACTTGGCGCCGCGCCCGAGCGCGACCGTCCCCGACTGGACGAGCTCCTTGATCCCGAACGGCTCGAGGACTTCCAGGAACGCCTCGATCTTGTCGGAGTTCCCGGTGACCTCGAAGGTGACCGTGTCGGGTGTGACGTCGACCGAGCGGGCTTTGAACAGCTCGGCGGCGGCGATCACCTGGCCGCGGGTGGCGGCGTCGGCGCGGACCTTCACCAGCAGCAGTTCGCGCTGCACGGAGGAGCCCGCTTCCAGTTCCACGATCTTCAGGACGTGGATGAGCTTGTTGAGCTGCTTGGTGACCTGCTCCAGCGAGCCCGCCTCGACGTCCACCACGATGGTGATGCGGCTGACGCCGGGGTGCTCGGTCTCGCCGACGGCGAGGGAGTCGATGTTGAAGCCGCGCCTGGAGAACAGGGCGGCCACGCGGGCGAGGACGCCCGGCTTGTTCTCGACGAGGACCGACAGCGTGTGCGTACTCATCAGATCTCACCCTCGTCGTCGAAGTTCGGGCGCACGTCGCGCGCGTACAGGATCTCGTCGTTGGAGACCCCGGCCGGGACCATCGGCCACACCATCGCGTCCGGCCCCACGGTGAAGTCCACCACGACCGGGCGGTCGTTGATCGCGTTGGCCTGCTTGATGATGTCGTCGACCTCATCCACGGTCTCCGCCCGCAGGCCGACGCAGCCGAGGGCTTCGGCGAGCTTCACGAAGTCCGGGATCCGCGGCGAGGCCTCGGAGTGGTGCGTCGACAGGTTCGTCTGCGAGTACCGCTTGTCGTAGAACAGGGTCTGCCACTGGCGGACCATGCCCAGGTTGCCGTTGTTGATGACCGCGACCTTGATCGGAATGCCCTCGATCGCGCAGGTCGCCAGCTCCTGGTTCGTCATCTGGAAGCAGCCGTCGCCGTCGACCGCCCACACGGTGCGGTCCATCTCGCCCAGCTTGGCGCCCATGGCCGCCGGCACGGCGTAGCCCATGGTGCCCAGGCCGCCCGAGTTGATGAACGTCCCGGGCGTCTCGTACTTGATGAACTGCGACGCCCACATCTGGTGCTGGCCGACGCCGGCCGTCCAGATCGTGTCCTCCGGGGCCAGCTCGCCGAGCCGCTGGATGACCCACTGCGGGGTCAGCAGCCCGTCGTCGATGTCCGTGTACCCCAGCGGGTAGCGGCCGCGCAGGTCGTCGAGGGTCTCCCACCAGGTCTTCAGGCGCTCCTTGCCGCCGTCCTCGTAGGCCTCGATCATCGCCGAGATGGCGGCCTTGCAGTCCCCCACGATCGGCACGTCCGCCTCGCGGTTCTTGCCGATCTCGGCCGGATCGATGTCGACGTGCACGATCTTCGCCTCAGGGGCGAACGACGCGAGCTTGCCCGTGACCCGGTCGTCAAAGCGGGCGCCCAAGGCCACCAGCAGGTCCGACTTCTGCAGCGCGTGCACCGCGGGCACCGTGCCGTGCATGCCGGGCATGCCCAGGTGCTGCGGGTGCGAATCGGGGAAGGCCCCGCGCGCCATCAGCGTGGTCACGACCGGAGCTCCCGTGAGCTCGGCCAGCGCCAGCAGCTCGGCGTGCGCGCCGGACTTGACGACGCCGCCGCCGACGTACAGCACCGGCTTCTTGGCTTCGGCGATGAGGGCCGCGGCCTCGCGGATCTGCTTGCCGTGCGGCTGCGTCGTGGGGCGGTAGCCGGGCAGGTCCATCTTGGGCGGCCACACGAACGGGGCCTGCGCGTTGAGGATGTCCTTGGGGATGTCGACCAGGACCGGGCCGGGGCGGCCGGAGGCCGCCACGTAGAAGGCCTCGGCCATCACGCGGGGGATGTCCTCGGCGTCGGTGATCAGGTACGAGTGCTTGGTGATCGGCATCGTGATGCCGCAGATGTCGGCTTCCTGGAAGGCGTCGGTGCCGATGGCGGACGACGCGACCTGGCCGGTGATGGCCACGATCGGGACGGAGTCCATGTGCGCGTCGGCCAGCGGGGTCACCAGGTTGGTCGCGCCGGGGCCGGAGGTGGCCATGCACACGCCGACCCTGCCGGTGGCCTGCGCGTAGCCCTGGGCGGCGTGGCCGGCGCCCTGCTCGTGGCGGACGAGGACGTGGCGCACCTTCTCGGAGTCCAGGAGCGGGTCGTAGGCCGGGAGGATCGCGCCGCCCGGGATGCCGAAGACGGCCTCGACCTCGAGCTCCTCGAGCGCGCGGACGACGGCCTGCGCGCCGGTGAGGACGGGTGCGGCGCCGGAAGCGCCGATCGGAGGAGCCGGCTTGGGGGCCTTCGGCCTCGCAGGCTGAGCTTTGGCAGCCTGCGGCCCAGGCTTCGGTGCCTTCACTGGTGTGCTCATGTCCTTCGTCCAATAGGGAGATGTGGCTGGTTCGACATGTGGCGTCGTTCCCCGGGCAGAAAAAATCGCCCGCGTGCTAGACGCACGGGGCGAGCGCACCGTCGGAGAACGACGGTGCGCTAGATAAGTACTACGACGAGCGGCCGCGCGGCGGGCGCGGTCGCGATGCTCAGGTCGTAGTTCTGCTTCGGCACGCTCCCCAGGATGCACGATTCCGGCCCGTGAGTCAACTTTTCTCAGACTCCGGGACGTCGTTGGGCGTGTCGCCGGGCCCCTCGGCGTCGCCCGGGACCGGCTCGGGCGCGATCACGTCGGCGGGCCCGGGCAGTGCGGGCGGGAGGGCCCGCGGGTCGCCGGCGAGCCAGCGCGTGAGGTCGTCCGGCTCCATCGGCTTGGCGAGGAGGTAGCCCTGCACGAGCGGGGCCTGGGCGGTGATCATGGCGTTGAGCTGCGTGTCGGTTTCGACGCCTTCGGCGATGACCTCCATGCCGAGGATGCGGCCGAGGGCGACGGTGATGGCCGCGAGGGGGCCGACGCCGCCGTCGTCCTTGGCGATGAGGTCGCGGTCGATCTTGATGATGTCGACCGGGAGTCGCTCGAGCTGGCCGAGCGAGGAGTAGCCGGACCCGAAGTCGTCCAGGGCGATCCGCACGCCCGCGCCGCGCAGGGCTCCGAGCTGGGCGACGAGGGTGTTCATCTGGTGGGAGAAGTCGTGCTCGGTCACTTCGAGGACGAGGCGGCGGGCCGGGACGCCGGCGGCGATGAGCGCGGTGTTGACCTCGGTGGCGAACAGGTGGGTGTGGAGCTCCTTGACGGAGACGTTCACGGAGATCCAGGCCTTGATGCCGGCGGCGGCCCAGGTGGCGAGCTGCTCGGCGGCGCGGTTGACGGCCCAGACGGCGAGGTCTTGGGTGAGGCCGGATTCGGTGGCGGCGGGGATGAACTCGCCGGGGCTGACGTGCCCGAGCCGGGGGTGGTGCCAGCGCATGAGGGCCTCGGCGCCGACGATGGAGCGGTCGGCGGTGGCGAACACGGGCTGGTAGACGAGGCGGAGCTCGTTGCGGCGGATGGCGCCGCGCAGTTCCTGGGTGAGCTCGTTCTTGCGGCGCACTTTGCGGTCGAACTCGGCGTCGTAGGTGGCGTAGCGGTTCTTGCCGGCCTGCTTGGCGGCGCGGAGGGCGAGGTCGGCGTTGCGGAGGAGGATCTCGGGGTCGCCGAAGCCCTCGGCGGCGGTGGCGATGCCGACCGAGCCGGTGGTGAAGACCGTGGACTCGTCGTGGAAGTCGTAGGGCTCGCCGAGGCGGGCGACGAGGGCTTTGGCGGTGGCGACGGCTTCGGACCAGCTGGCGCGCAGGAGGATCGCGAATTCGTCGCCGCCGAGGCGGGCGCCGACGTCGGTGGGGCGCAGGAGTTCCTTGATGCGCCGGGAGACTTCGACGAGGAGTTCGTCGCCGAAGTCGTGGCCGCGGGTGTCGTTGACGTTCTTGAAGCCGTCGAGGTCGAGCAGGAGGAGCGCGGTCTGGTGCTCTTCGGCGCTCACGCCGTCTTCGAGGCTCTGGAGGAGCGCGCGGCGGTTCGCCAGGCCGGTGAGCGGGTCGGTGTAGGCCATGCGCGCGAGTTCGGTCTCCAGGCTGCGGCGGGCGCCTACGTCCTCCACGCGGGCCACCAGGCCCCGTACTTGGGGTTTGCCGCGGAGGTCGGTCACGACGGTCTCGGTGTGGCGCCAGCGGCGCGCGGAGTCGCGGACGCGGATGTTGAGGGAGACGTGGCGGGTGTGGCTGATGCCGTCCAGGAGGGTGCGGAGGTCTTCTTCGGCGGCGCGGCGGTCGTCGATGTGGACGAGGTCCAGGAAGGACGCGCCGACGCAGCTGCCGGAGTCGGTGGCGGGCCGCCAGGCGGAGTCCTCGGGGTGCCAGGTGACGGTGAGGTCGGGGTCGAGGACGAGCACGGTGTCGGAGGCGACCCCTACGATGGCGGAGAGCTTGCGCTGGCGGGCGGCGGCCTCGCCGGTGACGCGGCGGACGTCGAAGTAGGTGAGGACGAGGCGGGCGGCGAGGGCTCCGGCGGCGGCGAGTGCGAGGAGGGCGGCGTCGAGCGGGAGCGGGCCTACGTGGCCGCCGTTGAAGAGGACTGCGGCGGCGGCGAGGGCGGCCGCGCCGGCCATGACGGAGTAGTGGACGCCGGGGTAGTTCGGCTTGTCGACGGGCGCGGGCTTCTGGGTGCGGGCGAGGTAGGTGACGCCGAGGAGGGCGGCGCAGGTGGCGACCCAGGCGACGGACCACCAGAGGATGCGCTCGTCGGGGCGGTCCCACTGCCAGGTCATGTAGGTGGCCATGGCGGTGAGGTGCACGGCGAAGACGGCCATGTACGCGAGGGCGTGGCGGCGGCGCCAGCGCTGGATGCGGAAGGTGGTGGTGAAGCCGACGCCGAGCATCACGACGCCCATCATGGCGGGGATGACGATGGCGAGGTCGCCGTCGGCGAGGTGCCCTCGGAACTGTTGGAAGAGCGGGCGGAAGGCGAGGAGCCAGACGGCGAAGAGGAAGCAGAGGCCGACGAACGCGCCGTCCACGAGGCGGCGCTGCACGGCCTGCGGGTCCCAGCCGTTGTCGGGGAGGCGAAGCAGCGCAAGGGACCAGATGACGACGGCGGTGCTGAAGCCGAGGCCCGCGGCGAGGGACGCGCCGGCGCCGGGGAGCCAGCAGGCGGCGGCGATGCCGGCGGCGACGGCCTGGATGCCGGCGGCCATGAGTTGGTAGGTGACGCGGCGGGCGGGCGCGATGCGCCCGGCGGCGCGCCACATGAGGAGTCCGGCGCAGGCGGCGCCGATGCTGCCGAGGACGGCGGCGGAGGCGGGGTCGATGCGCGGGAAGTCCGAGTGCGAGCCGACGACGACGACGGCGGTGAGGACGGAGCACCACACTGCCGCGGTCGCGAACCACGACAGCAGCTGCCGCACGCGGCGGGGTGATGGCGCCATCAACTGACCCAATCGTAGGAAACCTCGTGCTTAACAGGATGCCGCATCCTCGTACCGATCCGTATCGGGCCCTCCGCATCTGCGTGCTGGGGTGCCGCAGGGGGGTACGGGAGTCCGACTTCGCCGGTATCGGGGCTTACGCGGGGCCGTCATCGGGCGGCGGCCGGGCTCGTCCGCCCCGAGCGGTCCGGGTCAGCGGTCCGAGTCGGGTGGTCCGGGCCGAGCGAGACGGGCCGAGCGAGACGGGCCGAGCGGCGGCCGCTATTCGCCGGGGCGCTCGGACGGCGGCCGGGCTCGTCCGCCCCGAGCATTCCGGGCCGAACGGTCCGAGTCAGCGGTCCGGGCCGAGCGGTCTGGGACCCGCCCGGACCGGACGGCGGCCGCTATTCGCCGGGTGCGGCCGGTCGCGTGTCGCCGAGTGCGCTCGCGGCGGTTCCGGCTGGCAGGCATTCGAGGAGGTGCTCGATGGCGCGGCGGGTGGCGAGGCCCCTCTCGGTCTCGGCGCGCTCCCGGGCCTCGGCGTCCTTGCGGGCCTTGACGAGCGCGGCGCGGGTCTCGGCCAGTTGCTCGTCCCGGCGGTCGAGGGCCTTGCCCGCCTTGGCGGCGTCGCTGCGGTATTTCCACAGCGGGATGACCGCGGCGAGGACGAAGAGGACGGCGGCGAACCACTGCCCGAGGAAGACCATGAGGACGCCGAGGAGGCCGAGCGCGGCCGCGATGCCGTAGCTGAGCGGCTTGGAGGGTTCGGCGGCGGCGAAGGCCTGCTCGATGCGGCGCTCGACGACGGCGAACTGGTCGGGGTCGTGGCCGTCGCGGGTGACCTCGATGTACTCGCCGCGGCGGCGCACGGTGACGACGGCCTTCTCGGTGGTGCCGAGGGCGGCTTCGATGCGGTCGAGCCGTTCCCGCAGGACCGGCGCGGCGAGGCCGAGGGCGAGGCGGCGCAAGGGGATCGGGGCCTCGGGGTCGAAGAGGTCGCGCCGCACGAGGTCGGCCAGGGTCCCGGCCGGGTCGGACCAGGAGCGCCGGTCAGTTTCGCGCCCTTCGGGAGCGGGGTCGAGCGCGGCCATCTCGCGGACGATCGGCAGCTCGGCGTCGCTCGGCTCCTCGATGAGCTCCTGAAGGTAGGAGCGCCAGACGAGGTCGTCGTGAGGCGGTGCGGCAGCGGGGCCGGACGAGTCGGCGACCGCGACGCCCTCGCCCGGTCGGGAGGCATCCCCGTCGGGTGCCGTGCCGCCGCTGCGCGGCCAGGCGGCCTCGGAGGTTCCGGCCTGGTTGGCCAGCGCCGCATCGGCATCGACCGGTGCACCCGCGTCGAGCCGCAGCGGGTCGACCGCGGCACCGCCGGATGCCGCGTCGCCGTTGCGCGTCCCGGCGGCCTCGGAGATTCGGGCCTGGTCGTCCAGCGCCTCGACGGCATCCAGCGGTGCGCCCGCCTCAGCGGTCACTCGGTCGGGCGCGCCGAGCCTCAGCGGGTCAGACGCACCGGCATCACCGGATGCCGCGTGGTGCGATTCGCCGTGTTCCAGGACGGTGGCGCTTCCGGGTGCCTCCGCGAAGTGCGTTGCGAGTGCTGCCAGGGCTTCGGCCAGAGTCGGATGGCGCAGTTCGTCGGCGCCGAACCGCTCGATGGCCTCGTCCCAGGACTTGAGGGCTTCCTCGTCGATCGCGGCGGCGTCGAAGCGCTCGCGCAGCAGCGCGGCGATCTGCGCCTCGGCCGCCGGGCCGAAAGCGCCGGTCGCCGCCTGCTCCCACAGTGTCCGCCAGCCCCAGGCGACCTGGCCCGGGGCCGCGACGCCGAGGTCGGCGGGCTCGCTCAGCAGCCGCAGCACGGCCGCGTCGATGAACGCGGGCTGGTCGAAGCAGCGGCCGACCGCGAGGCTGAACAGTTCCGTGCGCACCGCGTCGCGCTCGCGCGCCCGCTCGAGGCCGGCCTTGAGGCCGCCGAACGCGTCCCCGGCGGTCCGCTGCGCCGGCACCCGGTCCCGCAGCACCAGCGGCAGCACCGCGGCCGCCGCCGACGGCAGCCAGTACCCCGACACGTCCTCGAACCCGCGCATCAGCGGCGCCCGGCCCTCGGCGAGGGCCCGCACGGTGTTGCGGATCTCCTTGCGCGCCTGGTACTCGTCGAACTCGACCTGCTGGAACCGCAGCTCGGTCCAGTCCAGGACCGCCTCGATCCGCTCGGCCACCGAGTCGAGCTTCGAGTCGACCTGCTTGAGGCCCTGCTTGAACTGGTCGCGGGTGGCCTCCAGCTGGCGCCGCCGGGACGCCCGCTCGGCCGCCAGCTCCTCGTCGAGTTCGTTGATCGCACTGGTCTGGGACCACTCCTGGGTGAAGTCCGACCAGTTCCACTGGCTCACACGCGCCATCGGGCACACTCCGGGGATCGAGGGGTTCGGGCGTGTTCATTGTGCCCGGGGCACGCCAACGGCGGGGTCCTGAACCGGACCCCGCCGTCGATGCCTTGCGCTAGTTGACCTTGCGGACCGCGCCGTCGCTGGCCGGCGTGGCCATCGAGGCGTACGCCTGCAGGGCGCGGGAGACCACCCGGTTGCGGCTCACCGGCGTGTAAGGCTGCTCGCGCTTCTCCTGGGCCACACGGCGTTCGGCCAGCACCGAGTCCTCGACCCTGAGCTCGAGCCTGCGGCCCGGGATGTCGATCTCGATGATGTCGCCGTCCTCGACGAGGGCGATCAGGCCCTCGCCGGCGGCCTCGGGGCTGACATGCCCGATGGAGAGGCCGGAGGTGCCGCCCGAGAAGCGGCCGTCGGTGATGAGCGCGCACTTGCGGCCCAGGCCGCGGCCCTTCAGGAACGAGGTCGGGTAGAGCATCTCCTGCATGCCGGGGCCGCCCTTGGGGCCCTCGTAGCGGATGACGACGACCTCGCCCTCCTTCACGGACTTGTCGAGGATGCCCTGCACCGCGTCGTCCTGCGATTCGAAGACGTGCGCCGGACCGGTGAAGGTCCAGTTCTCCTCCGGCACGCCCGCGGTCTTGACGACGCAGCCGTCCACGGCGAGGTTGCCGAACAGCACGGCCAGGCCGCCGTCCTTCGTGTAGGCGTGCTCGACGGCGCGGATGCAGCCCTCTTCGGCGTCCGTGTCGAGGGTCTTCCAGCGGTTCGAGGTCGAGAACGCCTGCGTGGTGCGCACGTTGCCGGGCGCGGCGTGGAACAGCTCGATCGCCTCCGGGGCCGGGGCCTCGGCGCGGATGTCCCACTTGGCGAGCCACTCGGCGAGCGACGCCGAGTGCACGGAGCCGACCCCCTCGTGGAGCAGGCCGCCGCGGCGCAGCTCGCCCATGATCGCGGGGATGCCGCCGGCGCGGTGGAAGTCCTCCATGTGGAACTTCGGCGAGTTCGGGGCGACCTTCGCCAGGCACGCGACGCGGCGCGAGATCGCGTCGATGTCGGACACCTGGAAGTCCAGCTCCGCCTCGCGGGCGGCGGCCAGGAGGTGCAGGATCGTGTTCGTGGAGCCGCCCATGGCGACGTCCATCGCCATCGCGTTCTCGAACGCGTCGCGGGTGGCGATGCTGCGCGGCAGGACCGACTCGTCGTCCTGGTCGTAGTAGCGGCGGGCCAGGTCCATCACGGTGCGCCCGGCCTCTTCGAACAGGGCCCGGCGGGCCGTGTGCGTGGCGAGGGTCGAACCGTTGCCCGGCAGCGACAGGCCCATGGCCTCGGTGAGGCAGTTCATCGAGTTCGCGGTGAACATGCCCGAACACGAACCGCAGGTCGGACACGCGTCGAGCTCCATCTGGCGCAGCTGCGCGTCGGAGACGTCGTCGTTCGCGGCCGCGACCATCGGGTCGACCAGGTCGAGCTTCTGGACGACGATGCCGTCCTTGTCGACGGTCTTGCCGGCCTCCATCGGCCCGCCCGAGACGAAGACGACCGGGATGTTCAGGCGCAGCGCGGCCATGAGCATGCCGGGCGTGATCTTGTCGCAGTTGGAGATGCACACGAGCGCGTCCGCGCAGTGCGCGTTGACCATGTACTCGACCGAGTCGGCGATGATCTCGCGGCTGGGCAGCGAGTAGAGCATGCCCTCGTGGCCCATGGCGATGCCGTCGTCGACGGCGATCGTGTGGAACTCCTTGGAGACGCCCCCGGCCTCGGCGATGGCCTCGGCGACGATGTCGCCCATGTTCTTGAGGTGCACGTGCCCCGGGACGAACTGCGTGTACGAGTTGGCGATGGCCACGATCGGCTTGCCGAAGTCGGAGTCGGTCATGCCCGTTGCGCGCCAGAGCGCGCGGGCGCCCGCCATCTGGCGGCCGTGTGTGGAAGTGCGTGAACGTAGCGCTGGCATGGAACAAGTCTGCCACGTCCTGAATAGCGGGACGATGCGCCCGGACCTTAGGACTGCCTAAGGTTTGGGCAGGTGGCGGGCGGTCAGAAGGAGCGGATGACTGAACCGACGATCAGGTTCCCAGGGCACGGCCCGTGGCGGCGGGAGTCCTCCCCCGCCGGGTTGTCACTGAGGAGGAAGTAGTGGCCCGGCGGGACGGGCTCGCCGGAGCCGGGCATGGGCTCGCCCGGTCCGGCCGTGATGCGCTTCACCCACCAAGGCGAGGTCGCCCGCTTCCGCTCCGCCCAGCCGAGCTGGGGGTCCGGCGCGGCGACCACCACGATGTCGCCCGTGGCGAGCCGCCGCGTGCGCTTGGCCAGCACCTCGTCGCCGTCGTGCAGCGCCGGCTCCATCGAGGCGCCCTCGATCGTGACGAGCACCCAGCGGCGGCGCAGCTGCCGCACCGACTCGCCGGCGAGCAGCACCGCCGCGATCAGCGCGACGACGAGGAACCAGTCAGAAGAGGTCATCGATCCCGCCGTCTTCAGCCTCCTCGGGCCGCTTCTTGCGGAAGCGCTCGAACATCGAGAACGAGGTCAGGCCCAGGGCGGCCATCACGACGAGCACGCCGTAGACCAGGCCGACCACCACCGCGACCACCACGACGACGTTGACCGTCGCCCAGGCGGCCCCGAAGCCGTCGATGTTGTCCGGGTTCGTGGGATCCATCGCCCGGCCCCTACGGCAGGTCGTTGATGATGTCGGTGATCGTGCGGCGCCGGCCCGTGAAGAACGGGGTCTCCTCGCGCACATGGCGCCGCGCCCCGGAGGCCCGCAGCTCGCGCATGAGGTCCACGATCCGGTGCAGCTCGTCCGCCTCGAACGCGAGGATCCACTCGTAGTCGCCCAGCGAGAAGGCCGGTACGGTGTTCGCCCGCACGTCCGGGTAGTCGCGGGCCATCTGGCCGTGCTCGCGCAGCAGGTCGCGCCGCTCCTCCTCCGGGAGGAGGTACCACTCGTAGGACCGCACGAACGGGTAGACCGAGACGTAGCCCTTCGGGTCCTCGGTGAGGAACGCCGGGAGGTGGCTCCGGTTGAACTCGGCGGGCCGGTGCAGCGCCATGTTCGACCACACGGGCGCGAGGTGGCGGCCGAGCCCGGAGCGGCGGAAGTCCGCGTAGGCCTTCTGGAGCTGGTCGCTGGACTCGGAGTGCCACCACACCATGAGGTCGGCGTCGGCGCGCATCCCGGCGAGGTCGTACGTGCCGCGCACGGTGACGCCGTGGTCGCCGCAGTGCTTCGCGAAGAACGACTCGGTGTCGCTCGCGAGGTCCTGCCTGATCGAGGGCATGGGCTCCTCGACGCGGAACACCGACCACAGCGTGTAGCGGACCGTCTCGTTCAGTTCCTTGATCCGCTGCGCGTTCGGGTTGTTCCCCTGGCGTTCAGTCACGTTGCGGCCCTTCTAGTTCGAGTCGAGCTGTGCACTCACTTGCCGGTCGCGCCGCCCGTCAGCGGTCGGCGGCCACCACCGTGGCTGCGATCGTATCGGCCGCCCGCTGGCCCGAGGCGATGCACGCCGCGATGCCGACGCCGTCGACCGCGGCGCCCGCGATCGCGATGTTCCGGTGCACGCCGAGCGCTTCGCGCGCGGCGGCGATGCGGGCGTCGTGGCCCGGCGTGTACTGCGGTAGGGCGCCGCCCCAGCGGTCGACGCGCTGCTCGACCGGGTCGGGCAGGCGCATGCCCAGGTGCTCGCCGAGTTCGCGCAGGGCGGTCTTGGCGAGCGTGGGGTCGTCGTACTGGAGCAGGGCCTCCTCGCCGAGGCGGCCCATGGAGACCCGCACGATCTGGCGGCGGCGGCCGAGATGCGGCCACTTCTTGCTCGCGAAGGTGGCGGCCTTCACGGTCTTGCCTTCCGATGCGGGCGTGAGGAACCCGGAGCGCTCGGGCAGGTCGACCCTGTCGAACGCGAAGGCGGCCAAGGCGACCGAGGCGTACGCGACGCCCGAGAGGGCCGCGGCGGCCTGCGGTTCGACGGCGCGCAGGAGCACGGCCGCCGGGGACGCGGGGACGGCGAGGATCACGGCGTCGGCCTTGATCTTGATCGGATCGGGCACCGGCCCGGCGATCACCTCCCAGCCGTACGGGGTCTGGCGCAGTTCCCGCACGGTCATGCCGAGGCGGATCTCGGCGCGCGCCGACGCGGAGGTGGCGGTGACGAGCCGCTCGAGGCCGCCGTCCACTGTGGCGAACACGGGCTTGCGGGGCCCGTCGCTCGGGGGCCGCTTGATCTCGTTCACCGCGTCCGTAAGGCGCGCATGGCGTTCGAGGGCGGCGGCGAGCTGCGGCATGACGGCGCGCACGGAGAGCCGGTCGACGTCGCCGGCGTAGACGCCGCCGAGCATCGGGGCCACGAGCCGGTCCAGGACCTCGTCGCCGAGGCGCGAGCGGACCAGCGCGCCCACGGACATGTCCGCGCCCGGCTCGAGGATCGGCAGGCCGTTGTCGGGGCGCTCCTTGGCGTTCGCGATGGCCGCGACGTCGGCGGGGTCGCCCGGGATGCCCATCATGTGCCCGGCCGGGAAGTCGAGCAGTTCGCCGCCGAGGCTCAAGGCGGGCTTGGCGTCGGAGGGGTACACGATCGCGTCGCCCAGGCCCACGGCCTCGGCGAGCCCGATCGCCTCGGGCCGGGCGGCCAGGAGCGATTCGGCGCCGGTCTCGACCGGGCGCCCCGCGAAGTCGACGGTGTGGATCTTGCCGCCCAGGCGCATCGCCTGCTCGGCCACGATGATCTCGGCGTCGGGGCCGAGGCGCTCACGCAGGCGGTGCGCGGCGGCGAGGCCGGTGATGCCGCCGCCGACGATGAGGACCCGCGTCCGGCCCGGCGTGCCTGTGACCCGGGCGGGGGTCATCGGGCTCATCGCGCGGTGGCCTCGTGCACGCGGTCCACCACGAGCTTGAGCTTCCCGGGGTCGGAATCGGGGAGGACGCCGTGGCCGAGGTTGAAGATGTGGCCCTTGGCGCCCTTGGCGGCCTCGAGGACCGCGTCGGTCTCGGCCAGCAGCGCCGCGTCGTCGGCGAAGACCACGGCCGGGTCGAGGTTGCCCTGGAGGACCTTGTCCGGCAGGCGCTTCGCGGCCTGGTCGAGCGGGATGCGGAAGTCGATGCCGCTGACTTCCGCGCCGGTCTCGGTCATCGCCTCGAGCAGGTGCCCGGTGCCGACGCCGAAGTGGATGCGCGGCACGGACTGCGCGACGCCCGCGAGCGCGGCGGTGGAGTGCGGGAGCACGAAGCGGCGGTAGTCGGCCTCGGAGAGGGCCCCGGCCCAGGAGTCGAAGAGCTGCACGGCCTGGGCGCCGGCCTCGACCTGGATGCGCAGGAACTCGCCGCAGATCGCGGCGAGGCGGGAGGCGATGCCGTGCCAGATCTCGGGGTGGGACTTCATGAGCGCCTTGGTCTTCGCGTGGTCGCGGCTGGGGCCGCCCTCGATGAGGTAGGACGCGAGGGTGAAGGGGGCGCCGGCGAAGCCGATGAGCGGGGTGTCGCCGAGCTCCTTGACGAGCAGGCCGATCGCCTCGGTGATGTAGGGGACGTCGCACGGGTCGAGGTTGCGCAGGCGCTTGACGTCGGCCTCGGTGCGGAACGGCTCGGCGACGACGGGGCCGGTGCCGGGGACGATCTGGACGTCGACGCCGATGGCGGCGATCGGCACGACGATGTCGGAGAAGAAGATCGCGGCGTCCACGCCGTAGCGGCGGACCGGCTGCATGGTGATCTCGGCGACGAGCTCGGGGGTGCTGCACGCTTCGAGCATCGTGGTGCCCGCGCGGGCCTCCTTGTACTCGGGCAGCGAGCGCCCGGCCTGGCGCATGAACCAGACCGGCGTGCGGCTCGGAGTCGCACCGCGGCAGGCCGCGAGGAACGGGGACGCTGTGGGAACCGCTGCTTCGTTGGACACGGCCCAATCCTTTCACGCCGACCGCACACCCGCCTGCAGCGGCGAGTGCGATGTGGCCCGCATCCGTGCCGCCGCCGCCGCTGCGATGTGCCCCGCACCCGCGGCGCGATTGTGGCGGGCGACCCCCCTCGCGGCCGTCCACGATGGAGGGCAAATAGGGCGATTGACCCACTATCGGGTGGAAATCGGTCTCCAGCGCGGCGGGGCAGTAGCGCGCGCAGGTTACCTGGCCGTACGGTGAACGGGTGACCGATCCCCAGCCCGAGCCCGAAGCCGAACTCCTCACCGAGCCGCGTGAAGGCATGCCGCCGCTCATCCAGACCTCCGCCGAACTGGCCGAGGCCGCCGCACGCCTCGAGGCCGGGTCCGGTCCCATCGCCATCGACACCGAGCGCGCCTCCGGCTTCCGCTACTCGGGTCGCGCCTACCTCATCCAGCTGCGCCGCGAAGGCGCCGGCTCGGTCCTGGTCGACCCCATCCCGATCGAGGACCTCTCGCCGCTGCGCCGCGCCCTCACCGGCCCCGAGTGGATCCTGCACGCCGCCAGCCAGGACCTGCCGTGCCTGGAGGAGCTCGAGCTGCGGCCCGCGAAGCTGTTCGACACCGAGCTGGCCGCGCGGCTGTGCAACTTCGAGAAGGTCGGGCTCGCCTCGATCACGGAGCAGCTGCTCGGCTACCGCCTGGAGAAGCAGCACTCGGCGGCCGACTGGTCCTCGCGCCCGCTCCCCCACGACTGGCTCGTCTACGCCGCCCTCGACGTGGAGCTGCTCACCGACCTGCGCGACAAGCTCGCGGCCGAGCTCGTCAAGCAGGGCAAGTCCGCCTGGGCCGAGGCCGAGTTCGAGCACGTGCGCCTCGCCGGCCCGCCGAAGCCCCGCAAGGAGCCGTGGCGGCGCACCAGCGGCATCCACAAGGTGCGCGGCGCCAAGGCCCTCGGCCGCGTGCGCGCGGTGTGGGAGGCCCGGGACAACCTGGCCCGCAAGCTCGACCGCGCGCCCGGGAAGGTCCTGCCGGACGCCGCGATCGTCGAGGCCGCGACCGCGGACCCGACCGACTTCGCCGACCTGATGGGGCTGCCCGGCTTCCGTCGCCGCGGCGGCCGCACGAACGCGCGGCTGTGGCTCGCGGCCCTCGCCGACGCGCGAACCGTGCCGAACGACGAGCTGCCGTCCACGACCCCGCCGCAGGACGGCCCGCCCGCGACGCACCGCTGGGCCGACCGCGACCCGGTCGCGGCCGAGCGCCTCGCCGCCGCCCGCGAGGTCGTGGCCGAGACCGCCGAGAAGCACAACCTCCCCGCCGAGAACCTCATCGCCCCCGCGCTCGTGCGCGGCCTCGCCTGGGAGCCCCCGAAGGGGGTCACCGAGCAGCACATCCGCACCGTGCTCGCCGAGAACGGCGCCCGCGAGTGGCAGATCGACCTCCTCGCCGAAGGCCTCGCCGCCGCGCTCAACGCCTGACCGCACCTCCCCCGGCCCGCTTCGCGCGGGCCGTTCGGTGTGCCCGCCGCCTGCGTTCATGCACCCTTCGCCCCCACTCCGGCACTAGGGTGGGTGGGGCCGTGACTTCGAACTTACTTGCGGGTAACATTCGTTGTGACGTTGCACTCTCAACGACGCTGCATACCCAAAGGAGGGGCTGGCGTGAACGACACCATCCGCGATGTCGTCTTCGTCGACGGGGTTCGGACCCCGTTCGGCAAGGCGGGAAAACTCTTCGAAGAGACCCGCGCTGACGACATGATCATCCGCTGCATCAGGTCGCTGCTGCGCCGCAACCCGGGGCTGCCGCCTGAGCGAGTAGACGAAGTGGCCCTCGCGGCCACCACGCAGATCGGCGACCAGGGCCTCACGCTCGGCCGCACCGCCGCACTCCTGGCCGGACTGCCGAAATCGGTGCCCGGCTACTCGATCGACCGCATGTGCGCGGGCGCGATGACGGCGGTGACCAGCGTGTCCTCCGCGATCGCGGCCCGCCAGTACGACATCGCCATCGCCGGCGGCGTCGAGTCGATGTCGAACCACCCCATGGGCGAAGGCGTGGACCCCAACCCGCGCATCATCGCCGAGAAGCTGGTCGACCCCGAGGCGCTCAACATGGGCAACACGGCCGAGAACCTGCACGACCTCTACCCGCACATCACCAAGGAGCGGGCCGACGCCTACGCCGTGGGGACGCAGCAGCGCTACGCCGCCGCCGTGGAGCGGTTGAGCGCGGACGTCACCACGATGGCCGCGCGCTCGGTCGACGAGGGCTGGACCGTCGCGACGGCCGACGAGCTGCCGCGCCCGGGGACCACGCTGGAGGGGCTCGCGACCCTGCGGACCCCGTTCCGCCCGCACGGCCGCGTCACCGCCGGCACCGCCGCGCCGCTCACGGACGGCGCCACCGCGTGCCTCCTGGCCGACGCCGAGACCGCCGCCGAACTCGGCCTGCCGGTGGCCATGAAGATGGTCGGGTACGCCTTCGCCGGCGTCGACCCCGAGACCATGGGCTCGGGCCCGATCCCGGCCACCGAGAAGGCCCTCGCCCGCGCCGGACTGTCCATCGAGGACATCGGCCTGTTCGAGATCAACGAGGCCTTCGCCGTCCAGGTCCTCGCGTTCCTGGACCACTTCAAGATCGCCGACGACGACCCGCGCGTCAACCCGTGGGGCGGCGCCATCGCCATGGGCCACCCGCTGGCCTCCTCCGGCGTGCGCCTCATGACGCAGCTCGCCCGCGAGTTCGCCGTGCACCCCGAGGTGCGCTACGGCATCACCACCATGTGCGTCGGCCTCGGCCAGGGCGGCACGGTCATCTGGGAGAACCCGAACTTCAAGGGGGCCAAGTAATGTACGCGACACCGCTCGACCTTCCCGATTTCGAGGAAGAGGTCGTCACCGAGGCCCACGTCCGGTACCTGGAACCGCGCGGGCTCGGCGGCAGGGCCGCGCTCATCACGCTCGACAACGGCTACGACCACACCAAGCCCAGCTCCTTCGGGCCCGGCGGGCTCAAGAACCTGTGGCGCGCACTGGACGAGGTCGAGGCCGCCGAGGACGTCAAGCTCGTCGCCGTCACCGGGAAGCCGTTCATCTTCCTGGCAGGCGCCGACATCAAGCTCATGCCGAGCCTCGAATCCCGCGAGCAGGGGCTCATGCTGGCCCAGGCCGGGCACGCGCTCTACAAGCGGCTCAAGGACTCCGCGGTCCCCACGTTCGCGTTCATCAACGGCGTGGCCCTCGGCGGCGGCTTCGAGCTGGCGCTGCACTGCCACTACCGCACGGTGAGCACCACCGCGAACGGGCTCGGTCTGCCCGAGGTCTCGATCGGGCTCATCCCCGGCTGGGGCGGCTCGCAGATCCTGCCGAACCTCATCGGGATCGAGAAGGCCGCGCAGGTCATCGTCGGGAACCCGCTGAACCAGAACAAGATGCTGCGCGGCACGGACCTCGTGCCCCTGGGCATCGCCGACGTGCAGTTCGAGGGCGCGGACTTCCTGGAGGAGTCGCTCGACTGGGCCGTCAAAGTCGTCTCGGGCGAGACCACTGTGGAGCGCCCCGAGGTCGACCAGTCCGTGTGGCCGGCGGTCATGGCCGGCGCGCGGCAGCTCGTGGACGAGAAGGTCCACAACGCCTCCGCCGCGGCCGTGCGGGCCCTGGACCTGCTAGAGCTGGCGCAGACCGCCACCTTCGAGGAGGGCTCGCTCGCCGAGGACGAGGCGCTGGCGGACCTGGAGGCCGCGCCCCAGTTCCAGTCGAGCATCTACGCGTTCAACCTGGTCCGGGCCCTGGGCAAGCGCCCTGAAGGCGCACCGAGCCCGGGACTGGCGAAGGACATCGGCAAGGTCGGCGTGGTCGGCGCCGGGCTCATGGCCGGGCAGATCGCCCTCATGTTCGCGCGCCGCCTCGAAGTGCCCGTCGTCATGACGGACCTCGACGAGGAGCGGGCCCAGAAGGGCCTGGCGTACGTGCGGGCCGAGATCGACAAGCTCGAGTCGAAGGGCCGCACCTCCAGGCTCAAGGCCGCGAAGCTGCGCTCGCTCGTGTCGGCCAGCGCGGACAAGTCCGTGTACGCCGACTGCGACCTGGTGATCGAGGCGGTGTTCGAGGAGCTGGGCGTCAAGCAGGCGGTGTTCGCGGAGATCGAGCCGATCATCTCCGACGAGTGCTTGCTGGTCACCAACACGTCGGGGCTGTCGGTCACGGCGATGGGGGCGAAGCTGGCCCGTCCGGAGCGTCTGGTCGGGATGCACTTCTTCAACCCGGTGGCGGTGATGCCGCTGGTGGAGGTCATCGCGACGGACAAGACCGACGACGAGACGCTGGCGACGGCGTACGCGGTGGCGAAGAAGCTGAAGAAGACCGCGGTGGGTTCGGCCGACCGGCCGGCGTTCATCGTGAACCGCCTGCTGGGCCGGATGCTCGCGGAGGTCACGGGGGCGGTGGACGCGGGGACGCCGATCGAGGTCGCCGACGTGGCGCTCGACGAGCTGGGACTGCCGATGCGGCCGTTCGCGCTGCTGGAGCTCGTGGGCCTGCGGGTGGCCTGGCACTTGTGCCAGCACCTGAACGAGGACCTGGGGCCGCGGTTCCCGGCGTCGCAGAACCTGCGGCGCATGGCCGAGGCCGAGTTCCCGGTGTTCGACGCTTCGGCGAAGGGCAAGGGGCGGCTGACGTCGGAGGCGAAGGGCCTGATCGAGCTGGGCGGCGAGGCCTCTACGGCCGAGCAGGTCAAGGAGCGGGTGCTCAGGGGCCTGGCCGAGGAGGTGCGGTTCATGCTCGACGAGGGTGTGGTGCCGTCGCCGAAGCAGGTGGACCTGGCCATGATCATGGGCGCGGGCTTCCCGTTCTGGCTGGGCGGGCTGACGCCGTACCTGGACCGCGAGGGGATTTCAACCGCCGTGTCCGGGTCTCCGTTCGCGGCAAGCGCTTAGGTGGCCGCAGTCACGTTATCTTTGCGACGAGCCCCGACTCATCCGAACGGTTGAGTCGGGGCTCGTACGGTGTCCGGAGGGGGTGCATGGGCACCCCGGATGTGCTCGTACACATGTGGCGATAGGACCGATACCGGGCATTTGCCGTGACCCTAACTTACTCGCCAGTTACCCCGCGGCTCCTTTGGAAAACGCTGAACCAAGCGGCTTTGACCTGGTTGTTATCGCTCCTACGGTTGCCCGGTGCAGTTTGCCAAGATCATGGAAGGCGTGACCGGCACGGTCCGGAGCGCCGCCGCCGGGATCTCCCAGCGGTCGAGCAAGTTCTTCTCCAACAGCGAGGGCGAGCACCACAAGGTCCGCCGCATCGCCGTCGTCGGCATCGCAGCCGCCGTCTTCACCGGCTCCGGCGCCACCGCCGCGTGGGCCATCAGCAACACCGAGGAGCCCGTCGCCGAGGTCGCCGCAGAGGCCCCCGCGACCACCTCCGAAGCACCCGAGGCCACCGAAGCCCCGGCCACCACCGAAGCCCCCGCCCCGGCCCCCGCCGAAGAAGAGGCCACCACCGAAGAAGAGGAGCCCGCTCCGGCTCCCGAGCCGGTGAAGGAGCCCACCGGGCCCGTCGACATCGACGTCAGCGACCTCGACGACGAGCAGGAGGCCAACGCGGTCACCATCATCGAGACCGGCAAGGACATGGGCTTCGACGAGCAGGGCTGGGCCGTCGCCCTCGCCACCGCGATGCAGGAGGCGAAGCTCTACAACGCCGCCTCCGAGGCCGTCCCGGAGAGCTTCGAGTACACCGACTCGGACGTCACCTACTCCGACCACGACTCGGTCGGCATCTTCCAGCAGCGCACCTCGATGGGCTGGGGCTCGGTCGAGGAGCTCATGGACGTCTCGACCTCCGCGAGCAAGTTCTACGGCACCCTCGAGGACGTCGACGGCTGGCAGGACATGTCGATCGCCTCGGCCGCGCAGGCCGTGCAGGTCTCGGCCTTCCCGGACTACTACGCCCAGTGGGAGGGCCTCGCCGAGGACATCATCTCTGCTTACAACGCCGAGAGCTAGTACTTTTTCCTCCTCCCGATGGAACGGGGCCCCGCTGCTGCGAGCGGGGTCCCGTTCCTCTTTTCGCCCCGCTGCTGCGACCAGAGCCATTTACGGCTCGCAAGCGTCGCCGAGGAGGTCCTCGTTCCTCTTTCGCCCCGCTGACCGTTTAGAGGAACCCACGAAATATCGGGGCCCTGAGCGGAACGCGGGCCCGCGCCGTTGTGCGGGCCCCACAAAGTGCGCCCGATTCGTCCCATTCACGGTTTGACAGCGTCTCGACACTGAGCGTATGAACCGAATCGACACCCCTGCTCCCGGCGTCGAAGGCCGGCCGCCCTACCCGGGCCCTCCGCCCGCCGACGTCCCGCCCGCCGAGCGCGCCGAGCGGCGCGCCGAGCTCACCACCAAGTCCGTGCAGATCGTGCTGCTGTGCCTCGGCGGACTGCTCCTCACCGCGGGCATCATCGTCTTCACCGCCGTGGCCTGGCGCCAGCTCGGCGACGGCGGCCGCCTCACGATCCTCGCCGGGGCCACCGGCCTGCTGCTCGCAGTGCCGCCGGCGCTCACCAGGTTCCGCCTCTGGGCGACCGCCGAGACCCTGGCCGCCACCGCGACTCTCGCCCTGTGGTGCTCGGCCCTCGCCGGGTACTACCTGTACCTGCCGGGCGGCACCGGCCTCACCGCCGTCGCGGTCGCCCGCTGGACCGCGCTCGTGCTCGTCGCCGCGATCCTCTACCGGTCGGCCGCCCGCGTCAGCGCGCCCGGCTGGGCCCTGCTGCCGCTGGCCGCCACGGGCGCCGCCTTCGCCGCGTTCGGCGACGCCGTCGAGGCCGCCCTGCACATGGGGCTCATCGGCGCGGTGCTCGCCGGCGCGGCCTGGGCCGTGAAAGCGGCCCCGACCCGCCACACCGCCTCCGACCAGTGGTCGGCCCGCGTGCTCCTGGCCGCCGGGATCATCACCGTGTTCCTCGCGGGCCTGCGGGCCGCCTTCGGCCTCGACGCCGAGCTGCTGCCCGCCGTGGCCGCCGTCGCGTGCCTGCTCGCCGCCGCCGCATTGCTCGCTCAGACGCACGCCCACGCCGTCGGCGCGTCCCGCCCGGCGGTCCTCGTCCTCGGCCTGACCACCGGCACGCTCACCGTGACCGCCTGGATCCTGGCCTTCCGCACGGCCGAGCCGCTGCTGGCCGTGCCCGCCTTCGCGCTCGCCATCGCAGCGATCATCGCGTTCGCGTCCTGGGGCGACCGGAGCAACGACGTCGCCTGGATCGCCCCCGCGGCGGCGTCCGCCACCGTCGTCACCGCCCTCGCCTCGCTCGGCGCGGTCGTCACCGACGCGTACGCGCTCACCGCCTACGCCGGGGCGACCGCGCTCGCCCTCGCGGTCGCACTGTTCTTCCCGGCCCCACTGGCGCAGGCCATGCGCCGGTCGGCCGCCGCAGTCGGCGCCGTCGTCCTCGCCTGGTGCGCGGCAGTGAGCCTCACAACCTTCCCGGTCGCGTTCGGCGCCGAGCGGATCGACGCACTGCGCTGGGAGATCCCCGCGGTCGCCGCCGCGTGCGCCCTCGGGGTCACCGTCGTCCGCGCGGGCTGGAGGCGCGACTTCCTGGCCGTAGTCGCCGCCACCGCCGCGCTCGGCGCGGGCGGCCTCTGGGACCGGCCTTGGGCGCCCGCCGCGTCCTTCGCGGTCGCCGCGATCGCGGCGCTCGTCATCGCGTTCACCTCCCCGGGAGCGGGCCGCCGCATCACCGCCTGGATCGCCGCGCACCTGTGGATCGCCGCGACCGCACTCGCCGCCACGTACGACCGCGCGGCGAACGACGTGGACGTGCAGCCCGCGCTCATGACCGCCTCGATCTGCGCCTCGGCCCTGCTCGCCGCCCTCCACGCCAGGCCCCCGGCGGCTGCCGTGGTGCGCACCGCCGCCCGCAACACCGCGCACGCCGTCACGATCCCCTACCTGATCTGGCTCGCCGGCGGAGCCGCCGTCGACGGCGTCCAGCTCTACGCGCCCTTGGCGTTCCTCGCCTACGCCGTCGCGCTCGCCGTCGCCGCCCTCGCGGGCGAGCGGCACCGCCTGGGCCACGTCCTCGGCTCCTGCGCCGCCGCCATCGGCGCGCAGCTGCTGCTCACGGCCTACAGCGGCGCCGACACGCTCGAGCACTACACGGCCCCGCCCGCCGTCCTGCTGCTCGGCGTCGGCTGCTGGCTCCTGCGACGCGACCCCGCGACCGACTCCTGGGCCGCACTCGCCCCCGCCCTGGTGCTCGGCTTCGGCCCTTCACTGGTCCTCGCGCTCGGCCCTGACGGCGAGCCGTGGCGGCGCATCGCCGTCGGCGCGGCGGCCCTCGCGGTGCTGCTCCTCGCCGCCAACCGGCGCTGGCAGGCCCCGCTCGTGATCGCCGCCGTGGTGCTCACCGCGCTCGCGGTCAACGAGATCGTGCTCGTGTGGAGCCTGGTGCCGAAATGGGCGCCGCTGGCGGTGGGCGGCGCGATCCTCATCGCCGCCGGAGCGACCCTCGAGCAGCGCCGCCGCGACCTCGCGCGCCTCAGCCGCTCCCTCAAGGCCATGCGGTAGGCAAGCACTGCAATGCGAACGGGCCCCGCGTCGACGGCGCGGGGCCCGCGGCCGTCGCCGGGGGCGACCCGTTTAGAGGAATCCTGACAGAATGCACACGGAAGCGGGGCCCGCACGCAGTGCCCGTTGTGGCAGGTCTACAAACCGCGTCCGTTTTGCCCGAATCCGTAGTTGACAGGACCAGCACACTGTGCACATGAACACGTACAACTGCCCGCGCTGCGGCAGCGCCTCCACGATCGAGCGGTGCCCGGCGTGCGGACGCGGGCCCGAACCGCTCCTCGCGCGGCTCGGCGAACTCGACGCCGTCCTCGCCGCGATGCCCGCGACCCTCCAGAGCCGCGCGGCCGTCGAGGCCGAACGCGTCGGCGTGCTCAAAGGGCTCACCGAGCTAGCCGCCCGCTACCTCGCCGAGGCCGAGCAGCAGGCCCGCAGCACCCCGACCCCGCAGGCCGCGCAGTCGCCGCAGGCTCCAGTCGTGCTGCCGACCCCGCCGGGCGCAGCCGCCGCGACCGGACCCGCCACGCCGCCCAGCGGCGCCCCGCAGGTCCCTCCGGGCCCGATGCGGCCGTACCCGCAGCCGCACACCCCGCCCGGCGGCGCCTACGGGCCGCCGCGCGAACGCGGCGAGGTCGGCTCCAAGACCGTCCAGACCGTGCTCCTGAGCCTCGGCGGACTCCTCGTCGCCGCCGCGCTCATCATCTTCACCGCCGTCGCCTGGCGCAACATGGGCAACAGCGGCCGGGCCGGCGTCCTCGGCGGCGTCACCCTCCTGCTCCTCGCGGTCCCCTTCGCGTTCAAGCGCTTCCGCCTCTGGGCCACCGCCGAGACCTTCGCCGCCCTCGCCGCCCTCGCCCTCTGGTGCACCACCCTCGCCGGGTACTACCTGTACCGGCCGCCGGGCGCGACCTTCGGACCCGAGACCGTCGCCGCCTGGACCGCCGGCGTCCTCGTCGTGCTCGCCGCCTACCGGGCCCTCGCCCGCCTCACCGCGACCAGCTGGGCCATGCTGCCCCTCGCCGCGATCGGCCTGGCCTACGCCGCCGCGAGCGACCTCGCCCTCGCCGTGACCCTCATGCTCGCCCTCGCCCTCGCCCTCGGCGCCACCGCCTGGATCACCGCGAAGCTCCCGAGCCACTACGCGCGCTCCGACGTGTGGGCCTCCCGGTTCCTCACCTGCGCCGCCGTCATCGCCGCCTGCTCCGCCGGCCTGCGCGCGGCCTTCGGCCTCGCCGACCCCGTCGTCCCGCCCGTCGCCGCCGCCGTGGCACTCCTGGCCGCCGCCAACCTCATCGGCGTCCACCTCGCCCGCCGCCTCGGCGTCTCCCTCACCACAATGCTGGTCGCCGCCTCCGCGAGCGGCTCACTCGTGCTCTGCGCGTGGGTGCTCGCCGTCCGGGCCGGCACGCCCGAACTCGTGATCCCCTCGCTCGCGCTGACCGCCGCCTCCCTCCTCCCCTTCGCCCTCCTCAACAGCCGCAAGACCACCTGGCCCCTGGCCTCGGCCGCGACGGCCGGGCTCGCCTCCCTCGCCGCGTTCGCCATCGTCACCTTCGACGCGCCCGACCTGAGCGCGTACTTCGTCGCGTTCCTCGCCGCCCGCCTCATCGCGCCGGTGGTCGCGGCACCGCTCGGCAAGCCGCTGCGCATCGCGTCCTACCTCGTCGGCGGCGGCACCGCCGTCGTCGCCGCCCTCACCGCGATCGCCGGGATCTACCCCCTCATCGCCTACGAACCGGGCTGGACCATCAACCTCGAGGTCCCGATCGTCCTGGCCGCCCTGGCTGTCACGGCGGTCCTGCTGCCCAGGCGGTTCCGCGTCAACGCCGCCGCGCTCGCCGTCAGCCTCGCCATCGAATCGACCGCGGTCCTGATCTGGAACGAGGACCCGTCGCGGTTCGACGCGCTCCCCACGCTCACCCTGATGCTCTGCGCCCTCATCAGCCTCACCTCCGCGATCGCCTCGGGGACGGTCGCCGGACGGTGCACCGGCTGGTCCACGCTCACCCTGTGGGCCCTGCTCACCGCGCTCGCGGCGGGCAACAGCGACACCATGGCCCCCGCCGATGACAACTGGATCCCCTTCTGGCTCACCGTCACCGCCGCAGCAATGCTCGTCATCGCCGCCGGCGCCCCGCGCCGCACCCGGGCCGACCGCGTGCTCGCCGCGGTCCTCGCCCACATCCTGGCCGGCATCTCCGCGGTCGTCGGCCTCATCGCGGCGGTCTCGTTCGGTTCCGAAGGCCTGCAACTGTTCCCCGCCGCCCAGGTCGGGGTCTACACGCTGGCGCTCATCGGAGTCGCGATCATGGCGCCGGTGCGCACGTGGGGCTACGTGATCGCGGCCCTGTGCACCGGCACCGTGGCCTGGTGGCTGTGGCTGGCCGCGCTGGAGGTCGACATCCTCGAGTGCTTCACCGCGCCGCCCGCCGCGATCGTGTTCTTCATCGGCCTCTGGCGCCTCGAGCGGCGCCCGGAGACCGGATCCTGGTCCACGCTGGCGCTGCCGATCCTCGTCGGCATCGGCCCGAGCCTGGTCCTGGCCCTCAACGACGGCGACGAACTGCGCCGCGTCGGCGTCGGCGCCGCCGCGATCGCGGTGATCATCGCCGGGCTCGTGCGCCGCTGGCAGGCGCCGCTCGTGCTCGGCTCGATCGCACTGGCGGTCCTGGTCGTCAACGAGCTGCTGCTGCTCCGCGGCAGCATCCCGGTGTGGGTCCCGCCCGCCATCGGCGGCGCGATCCTCATCGCCGCCGGCGCCACCTTCGAGCAGCGCCGCCGCGACCTCCGAAGGATCCGCGAAGGCCTGAAGGCCATGCGGTAGCGCCGATGCGAGCGGCCGGTCCCGCGGGGCCGGCCGTTCCGCGCACTACCATCCCCAGCCCCCACCCACCCCGGGGAAGACAGCGCCCATCCTCCCGCCCGGGTACGACAAGAACCGGCCCCCGCCGAGGCAATGTCAGTCGAACGGGTGAAGCGGGCACGGCGCGGCCCGGACGAGCGATGCCAGCGCGACACGAGTCGTCAAGCGGCCGATCGCGACCGGCCGCCTGACTCCGGTGCTAGTGGTGGTGGTGGTGCCCTTCGTCTTCACCGCGGCGGTGGACCTCGGCCGCGAGGCGCTCGGCGATCACCGTCGGGGTCAGGCCGAGGTCGGCGAGGAGCTGCGCGCGGGTGCCGTGCTGGTGCCAGCCGCGCTCGACGGCGAAGTCCACGAGCGGCGTCTCGTCCCCCGAGTCGCGCAGCGACTGCGCGAGCGCGTCGCCGAAGCCACCGGTGCGGATGCCGTCCTCCAGCGTCGCCACCAGCGGGTACTGGCCCGCGAGCTTCACGAGCGCGTCGGGCACCGGCGAGATCCAGCGCGGGTCCACGACCGTGGCGCGGATCCCTTGCTCCGCAAGCAGTCCGGCGACCTCCAGCGCGGTGGCCGCGAACGAGCCGCAGGCGACGATGAGCAGCTCGTCGTCCTCGTGCTTGACGAGCAGGTCGAGTCCTTCGTGGACTTCGACCGCCTCGATGTCGTCCTCGGGGATGGCCCCCGTGGGGAAGCGCAGCATCGTCGGGCCGTCGTCGACCGAGAGCGCCTCGGCGAACTCCTCGCGCAGCGACGCCGCGTCGCGCGGCGCGGCGATGCGCAGGCCCGGCACCACGCGGAAGATCGAGGTGTCCCAGATGCCGTAGTGGCTCGGCCCGTCCGGGCCGGTGATCCCGGCGCGGTCGAGCACGAACGTCACCGGCAGCTTGTGCATGGCGACGTCGAGCACGGTCTGGTCGAACGCGCGGTTCATGAACGTGGAGTAGACCGCCACGACCGGGTGCATGCCGTTCATCGCCAGGCCCGCAGCGGAAGTGACCGCGTGCTGCTCGGCGATGCCGACGTCGAAGACCCGCTCGGGGTGGCGCTTCATGAGCTTGTCGACACCGGTGGGGCCGGGCATCGCGGCGGTGATCGCCACGACCTCGGGCCGCAGGTTCGCCTGCGCCACCAGCTCGTCGGCGAACACGCCGGTCCAGCGGCGCTTGGAGGCGTTGAGCGGCTCGCCGGTGATCGGGTCGAACGCGGCCGAGGGCGCGTGCATCTGCTCGGCCTCGTCGGCGCGGGCGGGGGCCCAACCCTGGCCCTTCTGGGTGAGGGCGTGGACGATCACGGGCCCGCCGAAGCGCTTGGCCCGGTCGAGGGCCTCGGTGAGCTCGGCGAGGTCGTGGCCGTCGACGGGCCCCACGTACTTGATGCCGAGGTCAGAGAACATGCCCTGCGGCGCAAGAGCGTCCTTGAGGCCGGTCTTGGCGGCGTGGAGGCCCTGGAAGGCGGCGCGGCCGAACACGGGGATGCGCTCGACGACCTCCTGGATCTTCTTCAGCGTCGGCTCGTAGCCGGGGTTGAGCCGCAGGCCGGCGAGGCGCTTGGCGAGGCCGCCGACGGTCGGCGCGTAGGAGCGGCCGTTGTCGTTGACGACGATCACGAGCTTGAGGTCGTCGCGGGCGGCGATGTTGTTGAGCGCCTCCCAGCACATGCCGCCGGTGAGCGCGCCGTCGCCGACGAGGGCCACCACGTGGCGGTCGGAACCGGTGAGCGCGTGGGCCTTCGCGAGGCCGTCGGCGTACGAGAGGGAGGTCGAGGCGTGCGAGTTCTCGACGAGGTCGTGCGGGGACTCGGCCTGGCTCGGGTAGCCGGTGAGGCCGCCGCGCCCGCGCAGGCCGTCGAACTTCCCGGCGCGGCCCGTCAGTGCCTTGTGGACGTACGACTGGTGGCCGGTGTCGAAGACGATCTGGTCGTGCGGGGAGTCGAAGACCCGGTGGATCGCCATCGTCAGCTCGACGACGCCGAGGTTGGGGCCGATGTGGCCGCCGGTCCTGGCGACCGCGGCGATGAGGAATTCGCGGAGCTCCTCGGCGAGCTGCGGGAGCTCGTCCTCGCCCAGCGACTTGAAATCGGCCAGCCTGCCGATGCCGGACAGCAGCGGGCCCATCTCGCCCTCGAGGTGCGTACTCATAAGGGGGAAGTCTATCGGTGGCGCGGTGCGGGCGGTAGCTGCGCGACTGCGGCTGGGACCTGTCTCATGGGCGCGCACCGGGGGTGATCCGGGCGGCAGGGAGGGGGAAGCGGCATCACGGTTCGCGCGATCGGACGTGACGGATGCGCCCGGCGTTCGATCCCGGTCGCGTGCACGGGAAATTCATCCGGAAGAGGGACAGGAGGCCCGACTGTCGGAAAGCAGTCACTCCCCGAAAGGGACACGCCGGGGTAAAACCGGTCCGGGTCGTGATCTAAATGTGATCATCCCAACATGGATCTCATCGACCTGCACCAGAACACGGAATGGCCCGCGCGCCTCGACCAGGTGTTGAGCTCCTCCCCGGTGGACTGGGCCGACCGGCGCGAGAGCGTCCAGACCGCGGCCCCGCCCGGTCTGGCGCGGCTCCAGCGCATGTCGGCCGTCCCGCGGTTCGACCTCGACGCGGTGGCCCCGGAGGTCTACGAGGGCATCCTGGAGGACGCGCTCGTCGCGGCCGCGCGCGGCGGCGCGGTCTACACCGAGCTGCGGCTGCCGCAGGAGTCGGTGGTCTACCCGCAGTTCATGGAGCGGTTCGCGGCGGCGCGCGAACGTGTGTCGGCGGCGTTCCCGGGCTTCGCGGCGGGCGCGGTGCTGAGCATGAACCTGTGGGACCCGATGCTGCGGGAGCTGTGCGACGCGTTCGGGGACGCGGCCGCGGCGGGCCTGGCGGGCATCGAGATCATCTACGTTCCCTATGCGGCCGAAGCGGACTGGACGCGCGGGCGGATCGTGGCCGAGGCGGCGGGCGCGGCCGGCCTGGGCGTGACGGTGCCGGCGGGGGCGTTCAACGCCTCGAACCTGGCCTCGCTGGCGGAGATCGAGCAGATCGGGCGGATCGGGCACGCCGTGGGCGCGGCGACCGACCCGGGGATCATGCGGCTGCTGGCCGAACGCGGTGTGACCGTGGAGGTGTGCCTGACCTCGGCGGTGATCCTGGGCATGGTGCCGAAGCTCGAGGACCACCCGCTGCCGCGGTTCATGGAGGCGGGCATGGCGGTCGTGCTGGGCACCGATTCGCCGATGCGGATGGGCACCAGCATCGCGGGCGAGTACGAGAAGGCTCGGGCGCTCGGGCTGAGCGAGACGGACCTGGCGGTCATGACGGCGCGGGCGAGGGCGGCCCGGCTCTGAGCCGACCGCCTTCGGAGCACGGCGTCGAATGATCACGAATAGGCCTCAGCTTGGTCTCCGACGGGCGTCAATTCTGCAGAACGTCAGATTGTAGACAATCAAACCAGCCTTCATTTGACATCCTTTATCGAGTCGTTGAGCTGCGAAAACGCGGCGAGTCAACGTCCCGTGTCGGCCTTCTCACGCACTGCTCGGGTTGAAAAAACACAGGTGTTGACTAGTGTTTCACCGGTTCCCGCCCCCAACCGGAACCCCCTGCTGCGAAAGGACGAGATGTCAGCGATAGCAGTTGATTCCCTGTACAAGGTCTTCGGCAAAGGCGCCCGAAGCGCCGTCGCCCAGCTGAAGAGCGGCACCCCGCGCGACCAGCTGACCGCCAAGAGCGTCACCGCCGCGGTCATCGACCACAACTGGTCGATCGAGCCCGGCGAGATCTTCGTCGTCATGGGCCTCTCCGGCTCCGGCAAGTCGACGCTCATCCGGATGCTCAACGGGCTCATCAAGCCCACGTCCGGCACCATCCGCATCGGCGGCGTCGAGCTCGGCTCGCTCTCGAACCGGGAGCTGCGCCGGCTCCGCCGCGAGAAGATCAGCATGGTCTTCCAGCACTTCGCGCTGCTCCCCCACCGCACCGTCGTCGAGAACGTCGCGTTCGGCCTGGAGATCAAGGGCATGGGCAAGCCCGAGCGACTGGAGCGCGCGAGGGAGGCCGTCCTGCTCGCCGGCCTCGCCGGCCACGAGGACAAGCTCCCCGCCCAGCTCTCCGGCGGCATGAAGCAGCGCGTCGGCCTCGCCCGCGCGCTCGCGGCCGACACCGAGATCCTGCTCATGGACGAGGCGTTCAGCGCCCTGGACCCGCTCATCCGCCAGGAGATGCAGGACCAGCTGCTCGACCTGCAGTCCAAGCTCGGCAAGACCATCGTGTTCATCACCCACGACCTCAACGAGGCCATGCGGATCGGCGACCGGATCGCCATCTGCGACGGCGAGGTCAAGCAGCTGGGCACCGCCGAGGACATCCTCATGCACCCGGCCGACGAGTACGTCGCCGACTTCACCGCCGACGTGGACCGCACCCGCGTGCTCACCGCCGAGGCCGTCATGGAGCCGTGCGGGACCCGGGACACCAGCGCGTTCACCACAGTGGAGTCGGACGTGCCCGTGAACGAGCTGTACGAGCCGGTCCTGAACTCCAAGGCCCCCTTGCTGGTCGTGGACGACAACGCCGACCCGCTCGGGGTCGTCACGCCGCGGTCCATCATCAAGTCGCTGTCGCACGACGCTGTTGCCGACCCCGCCTCCGATGCTGCCGCAGGCGCCGCACCCGAACCCGGCACCGCGACCGAAGAGGAGCGCCAGCCCGCATGATCGACTACCTCCGCAACTGGCTCTGGACGTACATCTGGAAGCCGCTGCCCGACATGCCGTTCGGCGACTGGATGGAGTCGTTCATCCGCTGGGCGAGGGACGCCTGGGCCGCCGGGTTCGACGCCGTCGACACCGGGCTCGAGTTCCTGTACCTGCACCTCGCGGACGGGCTGCTCTGGCTCCCTTCGGGAGTGATGGTGCTCCTCTTCGCCGCCCTGGCGTGGGCCGCGAAGGGCTGGAAGCTCGGCTTGGGCATCGGCCTGGGCATGTTCGTCGTCGCGTGGACCCCGTACTGGGAGGAGACGATGCAGACCCTATCGATGGTCCTCGTCTCCGCCGCCATCGCGATCCTCCTGGCGATCCCGCTGGGCATCGCCGCCGCCGAGAGCAAGGCGGTCTCGGCGATCGCGCGGCCGGTGCTCGACTTCATGCAGACGCTGCCGGCGTTCGTGTACCTCATCCCGGTCGTGATGCTGTTCAGTGTCGGCGTGGTGCCCGGAATCATCGCGACGATCATCTTCGCGATGCCGCCCGGCGTGCGCCTCACCGAACTCGGCCTGCGCCAGGTGGACGGCGAGGTCGTGGAGGCCGGGCAGGCCTTCGGGGCCTCCCCCGCGCGCATCCTCGCGCGCATCAAACTGCCGCTGGCACTGCCCACGATCATGGCCGGGCTCAACCAGGTCATCATGCTCGCACTGTCCATGGTGGTCATCGCGGGCCTGGTGGGCGGCGGCGGCCTCGGCTCGGTCATCTCCGGGTCCCTGGGCCGCTTGGACATCGCCGCCGGCTTCAACGCCGGCCTGGCCGTGGTGCTCCTGGCGATCCTGCTCGACCGCGTGACGCAGGGCCTGTCCGACCGCACGCCGGTCGCGCGGGCCGCGAAACTCGCCCGATAGACCCCGAACACACCCAAGGCGCGCGCCCCCGCGCCGGAGAGAAGGAACCATGCAACGACGTTCGATCATTAAGGGCGCCATCGCCACCGGCGCCGTCGTCCCGCTGACCCTCGCGGGCTGTTCCGTTGAAGAGGAGCCCGGCGAGGCCTCGGCCGAGGGCGTCGACTTCGGCCTGCCCAAGGGCGAGGGCGAGATCAAGATCGGCTACATCAACTGGGACGAGGCGGTCGTCGCCACCGAGCTGTGGCGCCAGGCGCTCACCGCCTCGGGCTACACCGTGACCGCCCAGGAGTTCACCGAGGTCGGGCCCCTGTTCGAGGGCCTGTCCTCGGGCGACCTGGACGTGTTCCTCGACGGCTGGCTGCCGATCACGCACCAGACGTACATGGAGACCTACGGCGACCAGCTCGAGCAGCTGGGCACCTGGAACGAAAACGCGGCGCTCACCGTCGCCGTTCCGGCCTATGTGGACGTCGAGTCGCTGGCCGACCTCAACGCGAACGCGGATCTCTTCGGCGGCAGGATCGTCGGCATCGAGGCCAGCGCGGGTCTGACCGAGGCGGTGCAGAACAGCGCGATTCCCACGTACGGGATCTCGGACCTGACGCTGGAGACCTCGTCGACCACGGCGATGCTGACCGAGCTCGACAGCGCGATCGCGGCCGAGGAGCCGATCGTGGTGACGCTGTGGCAGCCGCACTGGGCGTATGCGAAGTACGACCTGAAGAACCTGGCGGACCCCGAGGTGACGCTGGGCGAGGCCGAGACGATCAACACGTTGGCGCGCTTGGGCTTCAGCGAGGAGTTCGCCGATGTGGCGGCGGCGCTGGGCACGTTCGCGATGAGCGACGAGCAGTTGGCGGGCCTGGAGAACACGGTGTTCTCGGAGCACGAGGGCGACGTGCAGGCGGGCGTGACCGCTTGGCTGCAGGACAACGCGTTCTCGGACCTCGTCGCTTAGCGACACGAAGCCACCCCCTGCGGACCGCGCAGGGCGCGGGTCGGTGCCGGGGCTCGTCGCCCCGCGGCAGGAACGAGGACTCAGCCGACCTCCAGTGCCGCCCTCCGCCCGTGCGCGTCGGGCCGCCGCCCCCACAGGCGGCGGTCCTGGTGCGGGACCGGTTTCCGGTCCCGCACCGTTCGCTTTTCTTGTTGCCGTAGCGCTTTGCGATTGTCCGATGACGTAGGAAAATCTGGAAACATGCGCTTTGGTATTGAAGTTTGTTTATACCGGATTTAGACTGGCCAGCAGCGGGAGTGCTCCCCGGCACTTCCCGCCGAACACCGCGGTGGCATTCCCCGGCATCGCACACCGCATGGCGCATCGGAGCACCATGTACACAATGGACGACAACACGGCCGCGTCGGGCTCGACCCTGAAGCGGCGGCGCCTCATCAAGGGCGCGATCGCCGCGGGCGGCCTCGCCGCCGCCGGAGCCGGCGGGCTCGGCATCGCCGCGGCGGCCCAGGAGGACCAGGCCACCGCGCAGGCCGCCCACCCCGGCCTGCTGCACACCCAGGCCGACTTCGACCGCATGAAGGCCAAGGTCGACGCGGGTCTGGAGCCGTGGGTCTCGGGCTGGAACCGGCTCACCGCCAACGGGCACTCGCAGTCCACTTGGGCCGCAAGGCCGACCGCCGTGATCATCCGCGGCGGCGACGGGCAGAACTACCCGCAGCTCTACAACGACATCCACGCCGCCTACCAGAACGCGCTGCGCTGGAAGGTCTCCGGCGTCACCGCCCACCGCGACAAGGCCGTCGAGATCCTCAACGGCTGGTCGAGCACGCTGCAGGAGGTCACCGGCAACGCCGACCGCTTCCTCGCGGCCGGGATCTACGGCTACCAGTTCTGCGCGGCGGCCGACATCGTGCGCGGCGCGCCGGGGTTCGACCTCGGCCGGTTCCAGGACATGATGACGGCGATCTTCCTGCCGATGAACGAATCGTTCCTCACCAACCACAACGACGCGTGCATCACGAACTACTGGGCGAACTGGGACCTGTGCAACATGGCGAGCAAGCTCGCCATCGGGCTCATCTGCGACGACGCCGCCATCACCGACCAGGCGATCGACTACTTCTGGAACGGTGAGGGCAACGGCTCGATCGGGAACGCGATCCCGTTCGTCCACGGCGGCGGGCTCGCGCAGTGGCAGGAGTCCGGGCGCGACCAGGGGCACTCGATCATGGGGATCGGCCTCATGGCGTCCATCATGGAGATGGCCTGGAACCAGGGCGTGGACCTCTACGGCGCCAACGACAACGCGTTCGCGAAGGCGGCCGAGTACGTGGCGCGCTACAACGCCGGGCACGACGACCTGCCGTTCACCAAGTACTCGTGGGGCACGGGCCAGAACTGCGCGTACCGGGAGCACACGGTGATGGGCGCCGGCGGGCGCGGGCAGGCGCGGCCGGTGTGGGAGATGGTGTTCCACCACTACACGTCGCGCCGGGGCTTCGCGCTGCCGAACGTCAGCGCCCTCGCGGGGACCAACAGCCCCGAAGGCGGCGGCGGTGACTACGGCACCACCTCCGGCGGGTTCGACACCCTCGGCTTCGGGACGCTCGCCCACGTGCGCCTCACGTGGGACGAGATCCCGGACAACCTGAAACCGCTCGGCTGAGCGCAGCGGTGACCGCGAGCGCCGGGGGCGCCCCCGGGGGGGGGGGGCGGGGGGGGCGGGCCCGGGGGGGGGGGGGGGGCCCCCGCGCCCCGCGCACACCCTCACCCGCGGCGCGGGCCCCGCGGGCCCCCCGGCCGCCCCCCCCCCCCCCCGGGGGGGGGCCCCCGGCGCTCGCGCGCAAGTGCGCTGCGGTGGAGCACACGATCCCGTCGCGCACGCGTCGCGCGCCTTCCGCAGAAGCGACTGCGCCGCGAAGCAGGGCTGCCGGGCACGCGCGCTGCGGCGGGGCGCCGCTCACGATCGCGTCGTGCACGCGTCGCGGGCCTTCCGCAGCTGCGACGCGAAGTCGCCTGGGACACGCCCACTCTTGCGGCTGCCACCCGCTACTCGGTGATCAACCCCGACGACCGCACAGTAAGACCGCCAAGCGGGGTCCGGGCGCTGCGCACGCGCCCTACGGGAAAGTCACCGGGTAACGACCACGCCGTTCGCGCAACCGCCGGGCGCCTCCGCGGAGATCCCCTCCCGACAGGCGTTTCGCGAACACGCCGTCACGCTTCCGCGGGGGCCTCGCGCCGCGAAGGCTCCTCGCGAACGCGTGCCGCCGCCCGAAATCCTATAGGATATATCCTATGGGATTTCGGGCTCGGGGTGCGAAACGCGCGTCCGATTCATGCGAAAGTGCTAATATGTGGGTGCGCTTTGCGAGCCGCCCCCCTCGCCGAGCGCCTTAATCCCTGCACGCCTCCCACGCGCGACCGCCGAACCCGCGCTCGGCGGTCGCGTCGCGTCCTCCACCGGGGCCCGCCGTACCCCACGGCGTTGCGTCCCACCGCTACCATCTGCGAAGACCCGCCCCCAACGGCAGGCCGCCGCGCTCCATCCCCCGGCCGGCCGTCGAGCGCTAGGAGACCACTTGTTCGGCATGCTCGCGCCCTGCCCGTCCCGCACCCCCGAAGACCTGAAACCCCGCTGGATGGGGCATTTCTGCGGCCTCTGCCTCGAACTGCGCGACGACGCGGGCCACTTCGCGCGGCTCACCACCAACTACGACGCCCTTGCCCTCTCCGTGCTCGTCGAAGCCCAGCAGGGCGACGACGCCGACAGCCGCAATGCCGGCCCCTGCGCCCTGCGCGGCATGCGCCGCCAGCGCATCGCCACCGGAGGCGGCCCCCGCCTCGCCGCCACCGCCTCGCTGCTGCTCGCCTCGGCGAAGATCCGCGACCACGTGGACGACGGCGACGGCTTCGCCGCGAAGCCGGGCGCGCGCGGCATCGCAGGCCTCACCGCAGACCGACTGCGCGCCAAGGCGTCCGCCATCGGCGACTCGATCGAACTCGACACCGCGCCGCTCTTCGCCATGATCGAGGCCCAGCGCGGCATCGAGGCCGGCACCGGGCCGGGCACGCCGCTCACGGCCGTCACCGCGCCGACGGAGGCGGCCACCGCCGAGCTGTTCGCGCACGCGGCCTTCATCGGCGGGCGCCCGGAGAACGCTGAGGCGTTCCGCACCGCCGGGGCGGCGTTCGGCCGCCTCGCGCACCTGCTCGATGCCGCGGACGACTTCGAGGAGGACGCCGAGCGCGGAGCGTGGAACCCGCTGGCCGCCACCGGTTCCGGTATCGAGGATGCGCGGCTGCTGGCGAAGGGCGCGCTGGCCGACATGAAGCGCGCCTTGGACTCGGCCGTGATCGTCGACGCGACGCTGACCGAGCTGCTGCTGGACCGCTATGCGCGCCATGCGTTCACGAAGACGTTCGGGGCGACCTGCTCGACGCACCAGACGCACCAGACCGCGGAGCGGCGCGGGTACCGCGAGCGGCGCGACTACCGCCGCGACCGCCGCTACGACCGCCGCAGCCGCTACGACCACGGCCACTACCGCCCCGAGCCGCGGAACTTCTTCGCGGGCCTGTGCGCGTTCACCGTGCTGTGCTGCACCTGTCAGATGTGCTGCCGGAAGGAGTACGAGGGTCCGTGGTCGCGCCGCCGCCGCGAGGGCTGCTGCCGCGACTGCGACGCCTGCGACTGCTGCCCCTGCGACGGCGACTGCTGCGGGTGCGGCTGCGACTAGAGACGCGATCGTCCTCATCGCCGAGGTCGGTCCGGGCGATCGCCCGGACTGCCTCCGGTGTCGGCATCGGCTCGCCGCCGCGTTGCTGCTCTACCGCCGCAAGGTCCAGGTGGCCGGTGGGTCGAGACGCTGCGGGTCGGTGGCCGATACCGTTCGCTCGCAATGCGATCGGCGGCCCTCGGGTTTCGCCGATCGCGGCGGGGCTTCCGCATGCCGGAGTCGCGTACCGAGACGGCGTTCGTAGCGAACCAATGGCGGTGGCGGGGCTGCTCGCTCCCCGCTGCGCTACTGCGGGGGCTGGGGCCAGCCCTGGGGCGCGGTCGGGCCGTGCGAGGGCGGCGGCTGAAGCGGCGGGCGGTACGCGCCGGTCGCGGGAGGCGGGGCAACCGGTCCAGGCGCGGGCGGGGGCGACACGGGCGGGCCTGCAGTCGGCGGCACGGCGGCGTCCCTCCACTGGGGAGGCGGCGGCTGGTAGCCGGGGAACACGTGGTCGTCGGCGGCGGCGGGTCGCTGCTCGGCGGCCTTGGCGGACTGGTTGCCGGGGGTGTCGCGGAGCCATGCGCCCACCGGCTTGGTGAAGATCAGGCCGAGCACGCCGAGGACAGCGAGGATCTGCACGAGTGCGAAGGGCACTTTGAGCGCACCGATGAGGCCGAACAGCGCGACGAGCCCGAGGAAGCCGAGTCCGATGTAGAACACGGTGCGCGGGTTCTCGAGGCCGAAGCGGCCCAGGCGTTCCCGGGCGACCGCCCAGATGAGCACCAGGGTTGCCGCGGCGACGAGCACGCCGAACACGAGGTTGAGCACGAGGCCCGCACCCGAGCCGAGGAACCCGGCCATCACGGCCGAGAAGCCGAGCGAGATCAGCATGAGCAGCACGGCGGCGGCCAGGTAGATCCACAGCAGCTGCAGGATCCACGTGACCTGCTTCAGGCGGCCCTCCATCGGCAGGACGCCCCAGCGCTGCCAGAACGTGGGCGCGGGCGGCAGCACCGGCCCGGTCGGCTGACCGGGCGTGAAGGCCCCGTAAGGGTCGTGCGGCCGGTACTGGAACGACGGCGAGCCGGCTCCGCTCTGCTGTGGATTCGGCTCGCTCGCGGGCCCGGTTGCGTAGGGGGGGTTGGTCATCGATCGGCTCCGAGGACTGGGGCGGTTGCGGGAACCAAGTTATCGCAACACCGGCGGTGACGCGGCCCCCGGTCAGTAGTCGACGAGTTCGAACAGTGCGATCGTCTCGAAGTGCTGCGTCATCGGGAACGCGTCGAAGGCCCGGATCCGGGTGATCTCATACCCCTCGATCGCGAGGTCCTTGGCGTCGCGGGCCAGCGCGCCGGCGTCGCAGGCGATGTAGCAGATCGCGCGCGGGCGCGCCTCGCCCAGGGCCACGACCACTTCGGGTCCGGCGCCGCTGCGCGGCGGGTCGAGCACGACCAGGTCGACCGAGCCGAGGTTGGGCGTGATCGAGGCGACGTCGTCTTCGATGGCACCGGCGTTCTTCCAGGCGCTGAGGTTCGGGGCGGTGCGGGAGGACCGCGCGTTCTCAACGGCCACAACGCGTCCGGTTTCCCCGACGGCTTCGGCGAGCCCGGCGGCGAAGATGCCGGCGCCGGCGTACAGGTCCCAGGCGGACTCGCCCTCCTGCGGGTTCAGGAATTCGAGGGCGCAGGCGAGGAACGCGGGGGCGGCGGCCGGGTGGACCTGCCAGAACCCGTCGAAGTCGATCGCGTACTGGTTGCCGCCGACGGTCTGGTGCACGAGCTTGGGGCCGCTCTTGTGGTGCGGGCGGGCGGTGCGCCGCAGCTGCGTGTAGACGCCGAGCTCCTCGTCCTGGGAGTCGACGACGCCCACGGCGCCCATGCCGTCCCAGGTCTTGGTGAGGAGGTCGGACTCCTGGATCCGCTCGGTGGCGATGATGCACCGGTCGATGTGCACGAGGTCGTGCGACTTGTGGACGCGCAGGCCGGGCCTGCCGTCCTCGTCCACGGCGTACTGCATGCGGGTGCGCCAGCCGAGCGCGCCCTCGTCCCAGGGCAGCTCCTCGACCTCGACGCCCTCGAGCTTGGCGGGGTCGACGCCGCCGATGCGGGTGAGCTGGTCGTACAGGACCTTCGCCTTGAGCCGGCGCTGGGCCTCGGGCTTGGCGTGCTGGAAGTCGCAGCCGCCGCACTTGCCGGGGCCGGCGTAGGGGCAGGGGGGCTCGACGCGGTCGGGCGAGGCCTCGATGATCTCCACGGCGTCGGCGAAGGCGAACTTCTTCTTGCGCTCGTTCACCTCGATGCGGACGGTCTCGCCGGGCAGGGCGTGCCGCACGAAGTAGACCTCGCCTTCGACGCGGGCCACGCAGTGGCCTCCGGCGGCGACGTCCCCAACGGTGACGATCATCGTCCTCATCCCCCTGCTCAGTGCTTCGGCGGCCCGGACCGGGCCGCACGCCAGGGGACAGGGGTTCGCGGCGGGCCGGGGCGGCCCGGCGGCGGCGCGAGTCACTGCTTACGTCGCGCGCCCCCCACCCCCGCGCCCCCCCCCCCCCCCCCCCCCCCGGGGGGGGGGCCCCCCGCCCCCCCCCCCCCCCCCCACGCCAGGGTACAGGGGTTCGCGGCGGGCCGGGACGGCCCTGCGGCGGCGCGAGTCACTGCTTACGTCGCCATTCGCCGCTGCGCCGTCGTCGGCGGCGCCGTTCGGGGCCGCGCCGTTTACGACCGTGCCGTCTACGACCGCGTCATTTGTGCACCCGGCGCAGCGGCGGCGGCTCGGTGCTCTCGCCGAGGATCCACGGCACGATGCAGACCATGACGCCCGGCTCGTACTTGAGCTGGCGGCGGATCGCCTTCGTGGTCTGGTTGTGGAGCAGGTTCGTGGACCAGTTGAAGTAGCCGCGCGAGAGCCGCCCGGGCTGCGGGCCCTGCCCGACCACGTACTCGGGCAGGTAGACCGTGACGACGTCGCGCGGGGCGTCGCGGCGCTGGGCCTTCACGTAGTCGACGATCGGGCCCGTGATCTCGCGGTACGGGGAGTCGACCACGGTCAGGGAGACCTTGATGCCGCGCCGCTCCCACTCGGCCAGGAGCTGGCGCGAGGCGGCGGCGTCGACGTTCACCGAGAGGCCGGTGAGCGTGTCGGGCCGGGTCGCCTTGGCGTACGAGAGCATCCGCATGAGCGGCAGGTTGACGCTCGAGACGAGCACGATCGCGTGGCTGCGCGCGGGCAGGCGCGGCTTGCCCTGCGGCAGCTCGATCTCCTCGCGAACGGCCGTGTAGTGCTGCGCGATGAAGCGCATGAGCAGGTAGCAGCCGCCGATGATGAGCACGGCGATCCAGCCGCCGCGCCGGTAGTCGGTGAGCGCCACGATCACGAGCACGACCGCGCACGCCAGCGCGGCGAGCAAGGCCGTGGCGAGGGCGCGGCGGGCCCGGGAGCGGCGGGCCTGGTCGCGTTCGACGCCGAGGACGCGCCGCCAGTGGCGGACCATCGCGGCGTTCGCGAGGACCATCGAGAGGAACACCCCGACGATGTACAGGCCCATGAGCTCGAAGGTGCGGCCGCCGAAGAGGACGACCAGGAGTGCGGCGGCCACGGCGAGGATGAGGATGCCGTTGGAGTAGACGAGCCGGTCGCCGCGCTTGTGGAGCTGCCGGGGCAGGAGCGAGTCCTCGGCGAAGACCGAGGCGAGCTGCGGGAAGCCGACGAACGCGGTGTTCGCGGCGAGGAGGAGGACCCCGGCGGTGGCGAGCATGATCGGGGTGGCGGCGGCGGGCGAGGCGTTGAAGACGGTGTCGGCGAGCTGGGCGAGCAGCGGGTGCTGGAGGTACCCGGCCGCGCCCGGTCCGGTGGAGGACTGGGCGCCGACGAGGTAGGCGAGGACGACGACGCCGGTGAAGAGCGCGAGGGTGGCGCCGCCGACTGCGGTGATCGCGGCGGCGGCGTTGCGCCCGCGCGGGGGCCGGAAGAAGCGGACGCGGGTCGTGAACGTCTCGATGCCCGTGACGGCCACCGATCCGGCGGCAAAAGCCCTGGCGCACAGGATGAACAGGGCCGCGGAGGTCCACTCGCGGTCCTCGGCGGTGGTGGCGTCGGCGCTTGCTGCGGTGAGGTCCTCCCCCGTGCCGATGCGCACGAATCCGGCGATGAGGAGCGCGGCCACGCCGGCGACGAACGCGACCGTGACGGCGGCGGCGAAGCGGCCGGAGACGCGCAGGCCGCGCAGGTTGAACGCGGCCAGGAGCACGATCGCGCCGGCGCCGGCCCATTCGCGCCAGGGGCCGAGGCCGGGGATGAGCACGCCGAGAGCGGCGACGGCCGCCGTGGCCGAGACGGCGACGGTGAGGATGTAGTCGAGGACGAGCGCGGCCGCGGCGAGGCGGCCCGCGCCGGGCCCGAAGTTCGCCGCGACCACCCGGTAGTCGCCGCCGCCGCCCGGGTAGGCCTGCACGGTGTACCGGTAGGAGGCGATGACGACGACCATGACGGCGGCGACGGCCAGGCCGGTCCACACCGAGTACGCGTAGGCGGCCGTCCCCGCGACGCCGAGGACGAGGAACACCTGCTCGGGGGCGTACGCGAGCGAGGAGATCGGGTTGACCGCCAGCACGGGGATGGCGTACCGCTTGGACAGCGCCAGCGAGGGCGGGCGCTGGCCGGAGGCGAAGGGCTCGCCCACGAGCAGCCGCTTGAAGACGGACAAGGACCGTGTCACAACCCTGGACCTTACCGGCCGGGGCCCGTTCGCAGGACCGTCGGCCGGGACCGGTGCGCGGCGGGCCCCGGCCGGGGCGGCTCAGTCCGCTACGGCGGCTTCGATCGTCAGCGTGCCCGCGTCGGCGTCGAGCACGGCCTGCGTGCCGAGCGGCATCACGCGCGGGTCGAGGCCGTGGCCGACCTTGACGCCGCCGAGGACGGGGATGCCGAGGCCCCCGAGGCGGTTCATGAGGACCTCGCTCATCGTCCACTCTCCGGGCTTGTACTCGTCGTGCTCGTCGGGCGTGAACTGGCCGACGGCGATCCCGGCGAGGCCGTCGAGGTGCCCGGCGCGCAGGTAGCGGGTGAGCATCCCGTCGATCCGGTACCGGGCCTCGTCGGTGTCCTCGATGAAGAGGATCGCGCCGTCGGCGTCCGGCAGGTGGCTCTCGTCGGGTTCGGCGTCGAGCAGGGAGAGGTTGCCGCCGTAGAGCGGCCCCGAGGCGGTACCGGGCACGAGCACGGCGGACGTGGGTTCGAGCGGGTCGCGGGTGAGGACGACCGGGTCGGTGGTCATCAGGGCCGTGCGCAGCGACTCCGCGGTCGCGGCGGTGTTGTTGGAGGACCAGGCCATCATCGGCGAGTGCAGGCTCGCGAGTCCGGTGTGGTGGCGGGCGGCCAGGTGGAGGGCGGTGATGTCGGAGTAGCCGACGATGAGCTTCGGGTGCTTCTTCAGGCCCTTGAAGCTCACCTCGTCGATGATGCGGGTGGTCCCGTAGCCGCCGCGGGCGGTCATGACCGCCTTGGCCTCGGAGTGGTCGAGCGCGTACTGCAGGTCGGCGAGGCGGTGCTCGTCGGGTGCGGAGAGCCAGCCGTACGTGTCGAGCGCGTGCTCGGTCAGCTCGACGCGCAGCCCCCAGCCTTCGAGGATCGCGATGCCCTTCGCGACGGCCGCGGCGGTGGTGGGGCCGCCCGGGGCGGGCACGACGACGAGGTCGCCCGCTTCGAGCTTGGCGGGCTTGCGGGCCTTGGCCGCGGCGGCGGGCGCGGCCTGGGCGGTCGCGGCGACGGCGCCGGCGGCGACCGCGCCGATGAGGGCGCGGCGGGAGAGGGAGGGGCGGGGGTCGTTGCGCATGGGGCTCCTTCGAATCGTTCCTACACGCACTAGACGCTGTGGACGGTCGTTTCCACACCCCCTCGGGCGGAGTTTCCCGGTTCGCGCCCGACTCGAAGCGTCCGGCCCGGGGCGCCGCGGACGGCGCGGTATGGTCACGGGATCAATGTCGGAGCGAGAGGTGAACCCGGGTGCATGTGGTGATCATGGGCTGCGGCCGCGTCGGCTCGTCCCTGGCGCGGAGCCTGGTGGAGCGCGGGCACACCATCGGGATCATCGACCAGAACCCGAAGGCCTTCCGCCGCCTCGGCCCCGACTTCGACGAGACCACGGTCCGCGGCGTCGGCTTCGACCGCGAGGTCCTCGCGAAGGCCGGCATCAACCGGGCGGACGCGTTCGTCTCGGTCTCCTCCGGCGACAACTCGAACATCATCGCCGCGCGGGTCGCCCGCGAGAACTACGGCGTCCCCAACGTGATCGCCCGCATCTACGACCCGCAGCGCGCCAGTGTCTATGAGCGCCTTGGCATCCCGACCGTGGCAACGGTGCGGTGGACGGCCGACCGGCTGCTGCGCCACCTCCTCCCGGAGGACCAGGAGCCGCTGTGGCGCGACCCGACCGCGAGCCTGTCGATGGTCGAGATCCTCTGCGACGAGGGCTGGTACGGGACCGCGCTGACCCACCTCGAGCAGGCCACCGGCCACCGGGTCGCGTACATCACCCGCTTCGGGCGCGCGACCCTGCCGACGCCGTCGACCGTGCTGCAGGACGGCGACCAGGTGTACATGCTCGTCGCCGACGGCGACGAAGGCCGCATCCGCGAGATCGCGGGCACCGCCCCGCAGGGAGGTGCCGCATGAGGGTCGCCATCGCCGGGGCCGGGAACGTCGGCCGGTCGATCGCCGCGGAGCTGGTCGGCAACGGCCACCAAGTGCTCCTCATCGAACGCGACCCCGACTCCATGCGGCCCGAGCGGGTCCCCGAGGCCGAATGGCTGCTCGCGGACGCGTGCGAACTCGAGAACCTGCGCCAGGCGCACCTCGAGGGCTGCGACGTCGCAGTGGCCGCCACGGGCGACGACAAGGTGAACCTCGTGGTCAGCCTCCTGTCGAAGACCGAGTTCGCGGTGCCGCGCGTGGTCGCGCGCGTCAACCGCGCCGAGAACGAGTGGCTGTTCAACGAGGAGTGGGGCGTCGACGTCTCGGTCTCCAAGCCGCGGCTCCTCGCCGCGCTCGTCGAGGAGGCCGTCAGCGTCGGCGACCTGGTGCGGCTCCTGACCTTCCGCCAGTCGCAGGCGAACCTGGTCGAGATCACGCTGCCGCTGGACGCCCCGCACGTGGGCAGCCGCGTGGCCGACGTGCCGCTCCCGCACGACGTCGCGCTCGTGGCGATCATCCGCGGCCGCCGCGTCATCGCCCCCAGCGGCGACGACACGCTCGAATCCGGCGACGAGCTGGTGTTCGTGTGCAATGAGGACTCCGAAGAGGCCACCCGCTCGGTCATCCTCGGCAAGCGCCGCTGACCGCGGGCGGCAAACGGGCGCTTGCGGACTTTACCGGCGGACCCGGCTTTACAGAGGAGCCCAGTCGAGTTACATTGATGGTTATCAATTTCCTTCGATTGGGAGCGCTCTCATGTTCAAGCACACCCGACATCGCCTGCGGAAGGCGATCGTCGTCATCGCCGCGGTCGCCGCGGCAGCCGCCTCGGCGTTCGTCTTCATCCAGCCGGCAGCCAGCCACGGCACCGCCACCAGCCCGCCCTCCCGGCAGTACAGCTGCTGGGAGCGGTGGGGCGACGACCACCTCAACCCCGACATGGCCGACACCGACCCGATGTGCGCGCAGGCCTGGCAGGCCAACCCCAACACCATGTGGAACTGGAACGGCCTCCTGCGCGAGGGCCTCCAGGGCCAGCACGAGACGCGCATCCCCGACAACCAGCTCTGCTCGGGCGGGCGCGCCGAAGGCGGCCGCTACAACTCCCTCGACGCCGCCGGCGCCTGGCACACGACGCCGCTCGAGAACAACTTCACCCTGCACTACACGGACACCGCCGTCCACGGCGGCGACTACTACTGGGTGTACGTCTCCAAGCAGGGCTACGACGCGACCACGGACTCGCTCGACTGGGCCGACCTCGAACGGGTCGCCTCCACGGGCGTCTACGAGCCGGGCGAGGCCGTCGACATCCCCGTGAGCGCCCCCGGGCGCACCGGACGGCACATCGTCTACGTGGTCTGGCAGGCCAGCCACACCGACCAGGCGTTCTACTCCTGCTCGGACGTGTGGTTCGGCGAGGGCGGCCCCACCGAGGAGCCGACCGACCCGACCGGTGAGCCGACGGACGACCCGACCAGCGACGACCCGACCGAGGAGCCCACCACGGGCGGCCCCGCGGAGGGCCTCGCCTGCGCGGCCAGCGCCTCGATCAACAGCTGGAACACCGGCGCCACGGTCACCGTCACGGTGGCGAACACCGGGACCCGCACGGTCAACTCGTGGATGCTCCACTGGACGTGGGCGAACTCGGGGGTCGCGGTGAGCAACATCTGGAGCGCCTCGCACTCCACGATGGGCGGCATGCAGATGGCCGCGCCGGTCACCTACAACCAGGCGATCCCGCCGGGGGGCTCGGTGTCCTTCGGCTTCAACGTCAACGGCTCGCTGAGCACGATGCCGGCGATCGACTGCCTCCCCAGTTAGGACGCGGCAGCGCGGCCCCGGCCCTTCGGCCGGGGCCGCGTTCGCGTGTTCCGGAAGTATTCGGCGGGTCGGTCGTCGAAAATTCGGCAACCGGTGTTTACAAGGGGCTTTCCAAACAGATACATTGAAAGTTCTCAATGTTCCTATTGTTTTGGGAGCGCTTTCATGTTGCACTTCAACAGGTTCGGCGGCCACCCCGCCGACACAACGGACGGCAGGCAGCGGCGGCGGCGCCTCCGCAGCCTCATCGTCGCCATCGCCGCGATCCTCGCGGCCGGAGCCGCGGCCTTCGTCTTCGTCCAGCCCGCCGCCAGCCACGGCACGTCCATCGCCCAGCCCTCCCGCCACTACAGCTGCTGGGAGCGGTGGGGCTCGGACTTCCAGAACCCGGCGATGGAGCAGGAGGACCCGATGTGCTGGGCCGCCTGGCAGAACGACACCAACGCCATGTGGAACTGGAACGGCCTCTACCGCGAGCAAGTGGGCGGCGACCACCAAGCGGCCGTTCCCGACAACCAGCTGTGCTCCGGCGGGCGGACGGGCGGCACCCGGTACGCGCCCCTCGACGAACCGGGCGCCTGGAAGACCACGCCGGTGAACGCGAACTTCACGTTCACCAACTGGGACCAGGCGAACCACGGCGCGGACTACTACCGGATCTACGTCTCGAAGCAGGGTTACGACGCCCAGACGGACGCCCTCGACTGGGCCGACCTGGAACTGGTGAAGGACACCGGCGACATCGACCCCGGCGTCGGGCGACCGCCCGCCACCGGCGGCGGCACCCTCGTCGACATCCCCGTGAGCGCCCCCGGCCGCACCGGCCACCATGTCGTGTACATGATCTGGCAGGCCAGCCACCAGGACCAGACGTTCTACGCGTGCTCCGACGTCTGGTTCGGCCCCGGCGGGCCCACCCCGACGATCACGCCGGACGAGCCCTCCCCCACCACCGACGAGCCGACCGAACCGGACCCGACCACCGAGGTGCCGACCACGGGCGGCCCCAACGGGTACGCGTGCACCGCGACGGCCGCGGTCAACAGCTGGGGCTCGGGCGCCACGGTCACGGTGAAGGTCGCCAACACCGGGACGCAGGCCATCCACAACTGGATGCTGCACTGGCAGTGGCCGAGCGGCGTCACCGTCAGCAACAGCTGGAACGCCACCCTCTCCACCATGGGCGGCATGCAGATGGCCGCACCGGCCTCCTACAACCAAGCGATCCCGGTCGGCGGCTCCGTTGAGTTCGGACTCAACGTCGCCGGATCACTGGCGAGCGCGCCCGCGTTCGACTGCCTGCCGAGTTAAACGCGAAGGCGCGGCGCACCAGCGCCGCGCCTTCCGAAGCTCTCGATCAAGCCGCGCTCGGCGCGGCGGCATCGACGGCCTTCATCCTGCGGCGCACCGCCCAGATCGTGAAGGCCGTCAGCGCGATCGTGACGGGCCAGCCGCCGAAGAGCGTCACCAGGCCCAGCGCGTTGTCCGCGTCCAGGTAGTACAGCCAGATGCGGGCCGCGTTCTTCACGATGAAGACGATGCCCCACAGGATCGTGATCCGGCTCAGGATGTCGACGAGCGGCTTGTTCTCGCGCCACTCCTTCTTGCCGCCCTGGGCGACCACGGCGTAGATCCAGCCGATGATCGGGTGGCGCACCAGCGCCGAGACGATGAGCAGTACGCCGTACACCGAGCCCTGGATGATCCCGGGCAGGTAGAAGTTGCGGGCGTCCGTCGACCTCCAGGCGAGGAACGCGCCGAGCGCGATGCCGAAGAGGCCGTTGAGCGCGTGGCGCATCGACTCCCTGCGGGCCGCGCGCCAGCCGGCGATCGCCAGCGCGCTCGCGGCGGAGATGACGATGGCCCATTGGAGCCCGCTCATCGGGCCCATCTGGTCGGGCAGGAGCGGGTTGAGCACCACGAACAGGGTGATCGGGACCGCGGCCTCCACGACGCCCTTGACGCCGCCGAGCTGCTGCGAGAGCTGCTCGGTGAACGGCGGCAGGTCGTCGTCCGGCTCGCGGCGCACCGGGGCCTCGCGGACCTCGGTCTCGGCCTGTTCCGGCTCGGTGTCGGTCTCGTGGGCCGGCGTCTCGGTGCTCAATGCGGGCCTTCCAGGTCGTGTGGCTGGTCCGCGCTCAGGGGCGCAGTTCATAGGTCGGGTTGTAGACGACGAGGCGACCGTCGCCCAGCTGGGCCACGCGGCCGCGGGCGACGAGCCTGGTCCCGGCCTCAAGGCCCACGATACGCCGTCGGCCCATCCAGACCAATGCGACCTGACCGGTGCCGTCGAAGAGTTCGGCTTCCACAGAAGGGGAACGGCCGTCGGTGCGGAGCACGACGGTGCGCAGGCGCCCGGCGACCACGGCGAGCTGCCGGGGCTCGAGCGTCCCGATCGGGGTCGTGTCGGGGTCCGACTCGCGGCGGATCTCGTCGGCGAACAGCTCCTGGGAGGGCGCGGCCATCCGCTTGAGCCAGCCCTTCAGTCCCCCGCCCTTGGCGGGGACGGCCCGCGAGGTGTCGATCGTCCCGTCCCCTACCGCTTGGGGCGCGGCGAGGGCTTGCGGCGGACCTGGGGCCGGGGGGTGTCGCCGGCGGCGATGATGGCGCGGCTGCCGTCGCCGCCGTCGGCCTTGCGCTGCGCGATGCGCGCGGCGGCCTCCTCGGCCATCTTCGGCGGGAGCTTCAGGGGGAGCGGCTCGCGCACCGGCATGGCGGTCGAGCCGCGGTCGATCACGAGCAGGCGCAGGGCCTCGTCGAGCTCGGGGGCGGCGGCCTCGTCGAGGGCGCGCTGGCCCTGGAAGGTGGCCTGCACGAACCAGCGGGGGCCGTCGATGCCGCAGAAGCGCACCGAGTTGGTGCCCTTCTTGGTGGTGACTTTGGCGATGAGCTCGGCGCCCCAGGCGCCCTCGACCTCCTCGACCTGGCCGCCCTGGCCGGTGACCTGGGCGGTGAGTTCACCGCGGAACTCGTCCCAGATGCCCTCGCTGCGGGGCGCGGCGCGCACGAGCAGTTGGAGGGCGGAGGAGCCGGTGGTGAGCAGGACCTGACTGATGTTGCCCTTGGCGTCGGTCTGGGCCTGGAAGCCCACGCCCTTGGGGACGGGGAGTCGGATCGCTCCCAGGTCGATGCGGCGGACGTCGTCGTCGGGGGCGTCGGCGACGTCGAAGGGGCCTTCGGTCGCCTCGTGCTCGAAGGTCTCCCCGCTCTCGGCCAGGGAGTCGAGGACGGCGCCCTCGGCGGGGCGCTGCTTCTTCGACTTTCGCCGCTTAAACACGTTCGCTCTCCTCTGCAAGTCGGCGGTGCCCGCCGGTGGAACCGTGGCCGCTCGCGCCGCGCTGCGTCGGCGCGAGGTCGTCGACCTCGGTGAAACGGGCTCGCACAACCGGTTGGACTACCAATTGTGCGACACGGTCTCCGCGTTCGATGACGGCGGTCCGGTCCGGGTCCAGGTTCACGAGGTTGATCTTGATCTCACCGCGGTATCCGGAGTCGATCGTGCCGGGTGCGTTGACGATCGTGACGCCGAGCCGGTGGGCCAGTCCGGAGCGCGGATTCGTGTAGCCGACGTGGCCTTCGGGGATCGCGACGGCGACGCCGGTGCCGACGAGGGCCCGCTGCCCGGGGGCCAGCTCGACGCCCTCGGCGGCGTAGAGGTCCGCGCCCGCGTCGCCGGGGTGCGCGTAGGCGGGCAGCGGCAGGTCGGGGTCGAGCCGCCGGATGGCGACCGGGACTTCGGCGGTCATCGTCGTCGGGTTCCTCTCACTCGCGGAAGCACGCCTTGGAGCAGGCGCACTGTGCGGGGTTATGGTCTCAGATATGAGGAGCGGGGAACGGTACGCCGAGCGCATGAGTCTGCCTGCGTCGGGTTGGCTGGCCGTGATCGCGGTGGCGGTGCTGGCCGGGGCGTTGTCGAACTTCGGCGACATGCGCTGGTGGCGGGTGACCGCGAGCGTCGCGCTCATGGTCGCGGTGGTCGCCGGCGCGTGGTGGCTGGGCCGCCTGCGCGTGAGCGTCGCCGAGTCCGGCGGCGAGACGTGGCTCCACGTGGACGACGCGAAGCTGCCGATGTCGGCCGTGGCCGAGGTGCAGGTGCTGGAGCCGGTCGCGTACTCGGACGCACTCGGCGTGGCCCAGCATCCGCTGGCGTTCGCGGTGCAACGGCCGTGGATCAACCGCGGGCTGCGGATCGTCCTGGACGACCCGGCGGACCCGACCCCCTACTGGATCGTCGCCTCGCGGCGTCCTGAGCGGCTCAAGGCCGCCCTGACGGCCGCGCGGGACTCGGCGGAGGCCTAGGCCCCCGAACAAGCGAGACGGCCCGCAGGAGGCATCCTGCGAGCCGTGCGCTATCCGAGGGGCACCGTGTTCCTGCCGCACCGTTGTCAAAACCGCGCAGTCGTCACGACCGCACGGTCGTTCCATTGCACGTCGTTCCACTGCACAGTCGAGCCGCCGAAAGGGGCTCGACCGCTACGCGCAGTCCTTGCAGATCGGCTGCCCGTTCTTCTCCTTGGCGAACTGGCTGCGGTGGTGGACCAGGAAGCAGCTGGAGCATCGGAACTCGTCCTGCTGCATCGGCAGGACCTTCACCGAGAGCTCCTCGTCGCCCAGGTCGGCGCCGGGCAGCTCGAAGTTCTCCGCGACCTCGGCCTCGTCGACGTCCACCGACCCCGATTGATCGGTGCGGCCCTTCGCGAGGGCGTCAATGCCGTCGGTCCCGGCGGTCTCTTCCTTGTCGCGGCGCGGGGCGTCGTAGTCGGTTGCCATCGTTTTCCACTCCCATTGGTTTCTCTTGCGGCTCCGGAACCGAGCGCGGCGGGTTGCCGCTGGAATGTTCGGGTGACACAGCGGCCCGGCTCGGGTCCGGTTCGGTTCCGTCCCTGCAGGCGGCGTACCTTACCGCGTGCAGTCCATTCCTATACACGATGCCCCCCGGTTTTTCATCCCTATTGTGGCGAGAAACACTTCTGTGTCGAGGGCATCGAGGTGCCGCCTCTCGCCCACGGAGACGACCCGCGCACGATAGCCTTTCGGATGGCAACGTTTGCGGGCCGTCGGCTCGTCTAAGTGCAGACATTCGTTGGCACTTTTTGGAGTTTCGGGGAGGCAGCCGTGCGTATCGCTCGTATCCGCGCTTTGACGGTCCTATGCGCATTGGCACTGGTGGCGGGCCTGATCACGTTTTGGGCCATACGCAACGACTCGCAGACCTCCGCGGCCGCCGACTGCCCGCCCGGCGCCGTCGAGATCAAGACCGCCCCGATCCCCAAGCCCGAGGAGATCGAACTGGTGGTCCTCAACGGCACCGACCGGGACGGCCTGGCCGAGCAGGCCGCCGTGCAGCTGGAGGACCGCGGATTCATCGTCACCGAGACGGGTGACGCGGACGAGGACTACGACGGCACCGCGCTCGTGTACTACGGCCCCGACCAGTACGCGGCCGGCCTCCACGCCCACGCGTACTTCTACCAAGGGCACGACGCCTTCGACCTCGACTGGGGCGACAAGCCGATCACCGTCGTCCTCGGCGACGACTTCGCAGAGGTACGCTCGGCTTCCGACGCGCGCCAGTCGTTCGCGCAGGGCGGCATCGGCGAGGCTCCGAAGGGCACCTGCACGGTAGAATAGAGCGCCGTCACACCCCACGTGCTGCGACACATTGACACTGAAAATGCGGAAACACAGCTCGAAACGGCACCACGGACGGGCCGCAGGCGATTTTCGGCGCTACAATTCACGCCTGCCCGGTCGTTGTGCCGACCTGGGCTGCCGACCCAATATCCAACGCTCACCCGCTATGGAGCCCGGCTGCGCCGTGCCCGCCATTGCCTCGGAAGGTTGCTCGTGACTGACGCACGTCCCACCGGCACAGACGTCAATTCCCTGACCGACTCGTTGCTCGCTCTGGCCCGAGAGAGCAACGGGCAGCTGACGTCCGCGACGGTCGCCCAGGTTCTGGAGTCGGTGCAGGCCTCCCCCGCCGAGGGCAAGAAGGTGCTCCGCGCCCTGGCCGAGGCCGAGGTCACCGTGGTCGTGGACGGTTCCGCCTCCACGCGCAAGCGCGTCCCCGCCGCCCGCACCGCCACCTCCTCCCGGACCACCACCGCGAAGGCCGCCAAGAAGACCACGGTCAAGAAGACCGCGGTGAAGAAGGCCGCCGCCGTCCCCGCCGAAGAGGCGGACGACGACGCTCCGGTCAAGAAGGCCGCCAAGAAGACCGCTAAGAAGGCCGTCGCCAAGAAGGCGACGAAGAAGGTCGCGGCCAAGAAGCCCGCCGACGGCGAAGAGCCCGACGAGGCCGACCTCGCGGCGGCCGACGAGGACGCGCTCGCCGAAGCGGCCGCCGCCGCGCCCGCCAAGAAGGCGACCCGCAAGAAGGCCGCCAAGAAGGCCGCCACCCGCGGGAAGTCCAAGAAGGACGGCGAAGACGACGAAGAGGGCGACGACTTCGAGTGGGACGAGGAGGACTCGGAGGCGCTCAAGCAGGCTCGCAAGGACGCCGAGATGACCGCCTCGGCCGACTCCGTCCGCGCCTACCTCAAGCAGATCGGCAAGGTGCCGCTCCTCAACGCGGCCCAGGAGGTCGAGCTCGCCAAGCGCATCGAGGCCGGCCTGTACGCCGTCGAGCGCCTCAAGCTGCTCCGCGAGGCCGGCGAGGAGATCCCCACGCAGATGCGCCGGGACCTCGAGTGGATCGTCCGCGACGGCGACCGCGCCAAGGACCACCTCCTCGAGGCGAACCTCCGCCTCGTCGTCTCCCTCGCCAAGCGCTACACCGGCCGCGGCATGGCGTTCCTGGACCTCATCCAGGAAGGCAACCTCGGCCTCATCCGCGCCGTCGAGAAGTTCGACTACACCAAGGGCTACAAGTTCTCCACGTACGCCACCTGGTGGATCCGGCAGGCGATCACCCGCGCGATGGCGGACCAGGCACGGACCATCCGCATACCGGTCCACATGGTCGAGGTCATCAACAAGCTCGGCCGCATACAGCGTGAGCTGCTCCAGGACCTGGGCCGCGAGCCCAGCCCGGACGAACTCGCCAAGGAAATGGACATCTCTCCGGAGAAGGTCCTCGAGATCCAGCAGTACGCGCGCGAGCCGATCAGCCTCGACCAGACCATCGGCGACGAGGGCGACAGCCAGCTCGGCGACTTCATCGAGGACTCCGAGGCCATCGTGGCCGTCGACGCGGTCTCCTTCTCGCTCCTCCAGGGCCAGCTCCAGCAGGTGCTGCAGACCCTCTCCGAGCGCGAGGCGGGCGTCGTCCGGCTCCGGTTCGGCCTCACCGACGGCCAGCCGCGCACCCTCGACGAGATCGGCCAGGTCTACGGGGTCACCCGTGAGCGCATCCGCCAGATCGAGTCGAAGACCATGTCGAAGCTGCGGCACCCGTCGCGTTCGCAGGTCCTGCGCGACTACCTCGATTAGTCCCGTTTCGCTCCAGGCGTAATGGAACCCGAAGGCACAGCACGGCTCCGAGCTGCGGTGTATCACCCGAACGGGTGGGTACCTTACTCTCGTGCCGGGTTGTCGATCGCCGTTCCGTGGGCTACGGTGTGGAGCAACCATCGGACCGGCGGTACCGAGTGAGCCCAGTCTCAGTCGGGAACTGTCGGGAAGAGGGAGTACAGTGCAGGCGTTGAACGGAACGAGCCGGTCAACAGGCCGACTATAGAGATGCATTGCTGTGCAAGTGCACAGCGAACCGAACGCAGCGGAGGACCTGGTATGACATCCACCCTGACGCCCCCGCCCCAGACGGAGGAACGTCCGATCGCGGGCGAGCGCTGCGATCGGTGTAGCGCCGCGGCAAAGCTTCGCGTGACCCTGGCCGAAGGCGGCGACCTCGTCTTCTGCGGCCACCACGCGAATCAGTTCGCCGAGAAGCTCGTGCCGATCGCCATCGACTTCACCGCCGACCCCGAATTCGAGTGGCGGGGCACCGACCTCATGGCCTCGCAGAACTAACGCACACAGGCTTGAGACGGGCCCGAGCGGATTTCCGCTCGGGCCCCGATTCGTTCTCGGGACAATTGAATCTGCAAAACGAGAATGGGACCGCCCGCGGGCGGTCCCGTTCTCGTTGCCGTATTCGGCACCGCCGCCTATAGCGAGCGGATCACCGCGATCCGCTCCTCCAACTGCTCGATCGTCGCCTGCGCACTCGGCGGCCCGCCGCACTTGGAGCGCAGCATCGCGTGGATCTTGCCGTGCGGCTCGTTCGTCGCGAACGAGCGCGCCCCCACCAGCGCGTTCAACTGCTTGCGCAGCTTCAACCGCTTCTGCGCGTTGGTCATCGCGGGCTCGGCCGCCGGCCGCTCCACGGTCTCGGTGCGGGTCCCGGACTTCTGCTTCGCCATCTGCTCGCGCTGGCGCTTCTGCAGGAGCAGATGCACCTGCTCCTGGGTCAGAAGGCCCGGAAGGCCCAGGTACTCCTGCTCCTCGGCACTCCCGGCCTCCACGGGGAGGCCGAACGAGCCGCCGTCGAAGATCACCTGGTCGAGCTCCGCGTTCGACTCGAGGGTCTCGCGCTGGCCGCCGAGTTCGGTGCCCTCGTTGAGGACCCGCTGCGCCTGCTCCAGCAGCAGCTCCGGGTCCTCGTCCTGCGACTTGGGCTTGATGACGTGGTCGCGGTCGGCCTCGAGGTTCTCCGCGAGGCTCAGCAGCGGGATCACACTCGGCAGGAACACCGAGGCGGTCTCGCCGGGGCGCCGCGAACGCACGAAGCGGCCGATGGCCTGCGCGAAGTACAGCGGCGTGTGCGCGTTCGTGGCGTAGACGCCGACCGCCAAGCGCGGGATGTCAACACCCTCGGACACCATGCGGACGGCCACGAGCCATTCCTCATTGGAGTCGGCGAACTTGGCGATCTTGTCCGAGGAGCCCGCGTCGTCGGAGAGGACGATCGCAGCGCTCTTGCCGGTGACCCGCTTGAGGATGCCCGCGTAGGCGCGGGCGCTGTTCTGGTCCGAGGCGATGATGAGCCCGCCCGCGTCGGGGATGCCCGCCGCGCGCAGCGACGAGAGCCGCCGGTCGGCGGCCCTGATGACCTGCTTGATCCACTCGCCTTCGGGGTCGAGCGCGGTGCGCCACGCCTGGCTCGTGAGGTCCTTCGTGAGCGGCTGCCCGAGCCGCACCGCGAGCTCGTCCCCCGCGCTCGTGCGCCACTTCGCCTGACCGGAGTAGGCCATGAACATGACCGGGCGCACGACGCCGTCCGCGAGCGCGTCCCGGTATCCGTAGAGCGCGTCGGCCCGCGAGCGCTTGACGCCGTCGGCCTCCTCGTCGTACTCGACGAACGGGATCGGGTTGTCGTCGCTGCGGAACGGGGTGCCGGTGAGGCACAGGCGGCGCTCGGCCTCGTCGAAGGCGGTCTGGACGCCCTCGCCCCAGGTGCGGGCGTCGCCGGCGTGGTGGATCTCGTCGAGGATGACGAGGGTGCGGCGCGAGAGCGTGCGGCGGCGGTGGACGGCCGGGTCGGCGCCGATCTGCGCGTAGGTGACGACGACGCCGTGGAAGTCGGCGGCACTGTGGACGGACGCGTTGCGGAACGCCGGGTCGAGCTGGATGCCGAACCGGGCGGCCGCGCCGGACCACTGGGTCTTCAGGTGCTCGGTGGGGGCGACGACGGTGACGGTGTCGACGGTGCCGTCGGCGAGCAGGTCGTAGGCGATGCGCAGGGCGAACGTGGTCTTGCCGGCCCCGGGCGTTGCGACGGCGAGGAAGTCCCGCGATTGACCCCGGTGGTAGGCGACCATGGCCTTGCGCTGCCAGACCCGAAGCGAGGGAAGCATTTCGGGTGGGGCGGCCGGGATCATGCGGGCTCCTCTCGGACGATGGCGGACCGGTTGATTTTAGGCCGCGAGGTAAGTCACGGTGCCCGCTTGCCAGCCGTAAATTAGCAATGTCACGGCGCCCGCTTGCCAGCCGTAAATTAGCAATGTCACGGTGCCCGCTTGCCGACCGCGAATTGGCAAAGTCACGGCGCCCTCCCGCGAGCCGCGCAATGGCTCGGTCACGATGCCCGCTTACAGGCCGCGAATCGACAGGGCCACGGTGACCGCGTCGCGCGATCAGCGCTCGAGCAGGATCGTATTGGGGCCGACGTTGACGCTGCGCACGAGCATCATCGCGCCGAACACGCCGGTCTCGACATGGGCGCCGAGGCCGCGGAGGTGGGCGGCGACGGCCTCGACCAGGGGCTCGGCGACGGGCCCGGGCGCGGCGCCGTTCCAGGAGGGGCGCCGACCCTTGCGCGTGTCGGCGTACAGGGTGAACTGGCTGACCAGCAGGATCGGGGCGTCCACATCGGATGCCGACAGTTCGTCCGGCAAGATCCGCAGGCTCCAGATCTTCTCGGCGATCCACGCGACTTCGGCGGGACCATCCGTGTGGGTGACGCCGAGGAGGACGAGGAGGCCTTCGCCGATCGAGCCGACGCTCGCCCCGTCGACCGTGACTTCCGCTTCGCTGACGGTCTGCACGACTGCTTTCATGCCCCAGATCCTGCCGCACCGGCCAGGCGTAGGCTCGAAGGGTGGCAAGGCGTGAGAAGGCGACCAGCATCACGGATGCGTCGATGTCCCTCGAAGAGGAGCGGCGGTACCGCACGATCCGGTACGTCGTGATGATGTCGATCAGGGCGGTGCTGGTGATCGTGCTCGGCATCCTGGTGATGGCCGAGGCGCCGCTGCTGTGGCTCTGGCTGGCGATCGGCGTGGTCGGGATGGCAGTGCTGCCCTGGCTGGCGGTCCTGCTGGCGAACGACCGCCTCGTGCGCAAGCCGGGCGTGTTCACGCGGCACCAGCGGCGGGCGCCCACCGTCGAAGCGCCCGAGCACCGCATGATCGATTCGGAATAATCGCCCCGGACACCCTCCGCGAAGTTTGCGGGTCGTAGATTCGTAGAGCAAGATTGACGGGATCTTGCGCGCTAATGAGGAGTGAGTTGCAGTGAGCGAACTTCCCACCACCGGAGGCTCCGACGGCGGAGTCGGCGGTTCCGGCTCGAACGGAGCCGGTTCAACCCTGCTCGAAGAGCAGACGAAGACCAACCCGAACTACGTGTTCGAGGACGGCGACGACGAGCGCTTCTCGCACTACGTGCCGAAGGACAAGCTCATGGCCGCGATGGTCGACGGCATCCCGGTGAAGGCCCTGTGCGGGAAGATGTGGGTCCCCACCCGCGACCCCGATCGCTTCCCGGTCTGCCAGAACTGCAAGGACATCTACGCGAAGATGAAGGGCTGAGGCTGCAGCGCGCCTCTCACCTTTGCGGAGATCCGCGGTGTGACCGGGCCCTGCCTGCTATAACGCACGGGTGGAGCCTAGTGAATTCGACCCGACCTCGCTGATGCTGGTCGCCGAGCTCGTCGGCACCGCGGTCTTCGCCGCCTCCGGCGCGAGCGCCGCGGTCGGCAAGCGGCTGGACCTGTTCGGCGTGGTCGTCATCGGCGTGCTCTGCGCCCTCGGCGGCGGCGCGCTCCGCGACGTGCTCATCGACGCGAAGCCGCTGCTGCTCACCGACTGGCGCTACCCCCTCGTGGCCCTCGTCGCCTCCCTCTTCGTGTTCTGGTTCCACCCGGCGCTCTCGCGCATGCGCACCACGATGCTGGTGCTCGACGCCGCCGGGCTGGCCCTGTTCACCGTGGTCGGGACCCAGAAGGGGCTCGATTTCGGTTTCGCCGTCTACGCGGCTTGCATCGTCGGAGTACTCTCCGGAATCGGCGGGGGCATCCTGCGGGACGTCCTCAGCCAGGAGATCCCGGCGGTGCTCCGCGAGGACTTCTACGCGATGGCCGCGGCGATCGGCGCGGTGATCGTGGCGGTCGGGGCCCGCTGGGAGTCGATGATCGGGCACTGGACGCTCGCGCTGACGGCCATCGCGGTCATCTTCGTTGTACGGCTGGTGGCCATCAAGTATCGGTGGGAAGCCCCCAAACCGAAAATCTGATCGTGTCTCCCGGGTTCGTGCCACCCTTCGCCCTGGGGGATCTGAAACGTCGAAATCCGCTGCAAGCTGGTACTCCGAAGCCCGGTGCCCACCGGGTATGGCGCGGATCAACCCACGCGCCGAGGGTCTGCAGCGAAAGGCGAATTCGATGGCACCTGTCGACAGCATCCGCCAGCGTCCGGCGAGGCGACCGGCGCAGCGCGCGACCGAATACTCCGGCGACCCCGTTCGCGCCTATCTGAACGGCATCGGCAAGCACCGGCTGCTCACCGCCTCCGAGGAGGTCGAGTGCGCCAAGGCCATCGAGGCCGGCCTCATGGCCGAGTGCCGCATCAGCGAGGTCACCGACCCCGACTTCCGCTCGGACCTGGCCCGCATCGCGGCCGAGGGCCGCGCGGCCAAGCAGCGCATGCTCGAGTCGAACCTGCGCCTCGTGGTCTCCGTCGCCAAGCGCTACTCCGGCGCCGGGCTGAGCCTGCTCGACCTCATCCAGGAGGGCAACCTCGGCCTCATCCGCGCCGTCGAGAAGTTCGACTACCAGAAGGGGTACAAGTTCTCCACGTACGCCACCTGGTGGATCCGGCAGGCCATCAACCGCGCCGTCACCGACCAGTCCCGCACGATCCGCGTCCCCGCGCACACCGTGGACCAGATCAAGCGGATGAACCGGGTCCGTCAGGACCTCATGGTCGAACTGGGCCGCGAGCCCCGCTACGAGGAGATCGCCGCGGAGCTCGACGTCACCCCCGGCAAGGTCCTCGAGCTCATGTCCTACGACCGCGAGCCGGTGAGCCTGGACCAGACCGTGGGCGAGGACGACTCGACCGCGCTGGGCGACCTCGTCGCGCACCTCCCCCGCGAGCACGGCAGCGACGACGCCGTGTCATACGCGCTGCTGCGCCGCCACATCGCGAACGTGCTGGCCTCGCTGCCCGAACGGGAACAAACCGTCCTGCGCCTGCGTTTCGGCATTGACGACGGCCGTCAGCGCACCCTCGAAGAGGTCTCCGCGGACTTCGGGCTCTCGCGCGAGCGGGTCCGCCAGATCGAGAAGAACGCGCTGCACCGCCTGCGCCAGCCCGACTACGCCGGGCGCCTCGCCGAGTATGTGGCGTGATCGACCTTCACGGCCCTGTCCTCCGTACCGCTTTGGGGTGTGAGCGCCCCGTACGTCCGGATGGCTGATGGGCGGAGCGTCCTTCACGACGTATACCATTGGTGGTGACAGGGGGTCTGGCGGCTACTCGACCCACCCCGCTCGGTGCCCTGCGGGCGGACAAAGTGAAGGAACGAAGCTGTGACCACGGACCTCGTCGACACCACTGAGATGTACCTGCGCACGATCCTCGAACTCGAGGAGGAGGGCGTTCCGGCGCTGCGCGCCCGGATCGCCGAGCGCCTGGAGCAGAGCGGCCCGACGGTCTCGCAGACCGTGGGCCGGATGCAGCGCCACGGCCTGCTCAACGTCAAGAGCGACCGCCACCTGGAGCTCACCGAGGAGGGCCGCCGGCAGGCGGTCGCGGTGATGCGCAAGCACCGGCTCGCCGAGCGCCTCCTGGTCGACGTCATCGGCATGTCCTACGTGGAGGCCCATGACGAGGCCTGCAAGTGGGAGCACGTCATGAGCGACTCGGTGGAGAAGCGCGTCTACGAGCTGCTCGAGCACCCCACCCGCTCGCCTTACGGCAACGCGATCCCCGGGCTCTCGGAGCTCGACGCCTCGGCCGTGGCCGAAGGCCGCGAGGCCGACGAGCGCCCGCTGAGCGTCGTCTCCCCCGGTTCCAAGGTGCGCGTGACGCGCCTGTGCGAATCGGCCCAGACCCACCCCGAGCTCCTGGCCTCCCTGCACGAGGCCGGCGTCGACCCCGGTGCCGAGGTCGCGATCGACCGCCTCGACGGCGAGGTCGCGGTGACCACCGGTTCGGACACGATCCGGCTCTCGACCGACGACGCGGCGAAGATCTTCGCCACTCCCGCCGAGTAGTTCACCTTCGAGACGCTTGCGCGCCTTGGAAGTCCACGCTTTCGTGTCTTGACCCCGGTACTACCGGGGAGTAGTCTGAGCAAAGCGTTGCAAACGTTTCCAATTCATCCCACACGGGCTGGTTTTCGGAAACCGCTGCGCCCGACAACCGCCCCCCCCACCTGAGCGCCCTCCTCGCTCCCCCGGCGAGGGGGGCGCTCACTATGCGGCGCAAGGAGAAGGCCGCCCGGATCGTTCCGGGCGGCCTTTTCTGCGTCTGCGGCGCTAGCCGGCCTCGGCCTGCGCGGCGGCGATGCCCTTGGCGAGTTCGGTGAAGCCCCCGACGAGCTCGTTCACCACGGCCGGGTCCGTGTCCACCGGTGTGGTGTACCGCATCTCGAAGATCGTGCCGCCCTCGTACCAGCCCATCTCCAGGGCCGGTCCCGCGCCGGTGTCCTCGGTGTGGACGATCCAGTAGGCGGCCTCGCCGAGCCCGTCGATCGCCTCGGTGCCGTCGGCGAGCTCCTCCTCGTAGACCTCGACCTTGGCCTCGGTGCCGATCACGAACAGCGTCAGGTCCGGGTAGGCGGCCTCGCCGGTCTGGACGGCGCAGGTGAGCTGGGCCGGCGCCTCCTCGCCCTCGGCGGCCTCGCCGGGCCCGCCCGAGGCGAAGCGGAAGTCCTCGCCCGTCACGGAGTTCAAGGTCGCGGAGTCGATGAGCGGGCACGCGCCCGCGGCGTCGGCCAGGTCGAGCTCGACCGGCTCGGGCGGGGCCGACGCCTCGGTCGACGAGTTCGCGGCGGAGCCCTCCGGCTCCTCGCCCGAGGGCGAGTCGTCGTCACTGCAGGCGGCCAGCGCCATGAGGAACGCGGCGGGGATCGCGATCAGCGCGCGCTTCATCGGGTCTCCCCCTTCGGCGACGCTTGCGAGCCGATAATTGGCTGCTGTGGCGATGCTTGCGAGCCGTCGATTGGCTGCTGTGGCGATGCTTGCGAGCCGTCGATCGGCTCCAGTGGCGACGTTTGCGCGCCGTCGTCTAGCGCGGTCGCCACGGCGCCGCCGCGCGAGACCCAGTCGCTCCAGGAGCCGATGTACACCGGCGGTGTGGGCAGGCCCGCGGCGGTGACGGCGAGCGCGGTGCGCGCCGCGCCGACGCCGGAGCCGCAGTAGTAGGCCGCTTCCGGGTGGGACGCATAGCGTTCGCGCAGCCGGTCGGTGTCCGCGAGGTCGTCCTCGCCGAGGAAGAGGTTGATGGCGCCGGGCACGTGGCCGGCGACGGGGTCGATCGGTTCCGTCTCGCCGCGGTAGCGCTCGGGGGCGCGCACGTCGACCAGTTCGCGGGTCTCGGCCCATTCGGCGGCGGACTCGGCGTCGAGCACGGGGAGGTGCCCGGGGCTGACGTGGACGTTGCCGGGCTTGGGGTCCGCGGTCTGCGCCTCGAGCGGGAGTCCGGCACCGGTCCAGGCCTTGATGCCGCCTTGGAGGACCTGGACCTGCTCGATCCCGGCCCAGCGGAGGGTCCACCAAGTACGGGCGGCGGCCAAGCTAATTGACGGCTCGCCCGCGTCGCCGAAGGGGCCGTCGCCGTCGTCGTAGACGAGCACATGTGAGTCGTCGTCGATGCCGGCGGCGCGCAGGACCGCTTGCAGCGCTTCGGGTTCGGGGAGCGGGTGGCGTCCGCCGAGGGTCTCGACGGGGCCGCACACGTCCCGGTCGAAGTCGAGCCGGACCGCGCCGGGCAGGTGCCCTTCGGCGTAGTCGGCGTCCCTCGAGGGTCCCCCGAGCGTCCAGCGGACGTCGAGCCGGACCGATCCGTGCAGTTCAGCGGCCGCCTCGGCGCCGATCAATGGCCTCATGGCCCCAGATTAACGGAGGTGCGCGTTGGGGCGTTCGGCCGCGTCCGCGAATTCGGTCATCACGGCGACAACCACGCCGTTCTCCCGCAAAATCGCGTCGCCGCCGGGCGCGTCGACGAAGTTGAGCGGCTCGCCGAGCGCGTACACGACGCGGGTGACGCCCGCATCGAGCAGCAGGCGGGCGCAGGGGTCGGGGCGTGAGGCGCGGTGCCCGCACGGCTCCATGGAGGAGTAGGCGGTCGCGCCGCGCGCGGCGGCGCCGGCGTGGCGGAGGGCGACCTCCTCGGCGTGGTCGTTCGGCTCCTCGGCACGCGAGTATCCTTCGCCGACGGCGCGGCCGTCTGCGACGATCACGGCGCCGACGCTGAAGGCGGTGGTGGACGGCGGGCAGCGTTCGGCCAGATCGACGGCGCGCGCCATCCAGCGGGCGTCGTCCTCTGTGGATTGATCGGCGTGGTTCGGCACGGTCTCACCGTACCGCTGCACGACGCGACCCGGACGCCACGAGGCGGTAGTCACCGGTCCTTGCCGAGGGCCGATACCATGTGGGAGTCCCCCGACACTCCAGCCACGTCAGACGTGCGCGCGGCGAACGATTCCAGAGGCCCGCGGGTCGCCGATCAAGTGAGGTGCAGTAGTTGTCCGTCCAGTCCCCTCCCGCTCCGACACAGGCGCCCAGCGCACCTGCTGCAACCGGGCAGCGACGGTTCGACCGCGTGCTGGCCGCGCTGCGGTTCACGCCCGGGCAGCTGCGCGGTGTGCTCGTCCTGGTCGCGGCGCTCATCCTCGGCGCCGGGATCACCGGCATGACCGCGATCATCGCGAAGTCGGCCGTCATCGAGGAGACCACCAGCCAGTCCGGGCGGCTCTCCGTGGCCGCCCTGTCGCTGTACCAGGCGCTCTCGCAGGCCGACGCGACCGCCGCGTCCTCGTACCTGACGGCGGGCACGCCCTCGGACGAGATGAACGAGACCTACCGCGAGGCGATGCGCGACGCCACCGTCGCCCTCGCCACGGCCGCAGGGGAAGTGAAGACCCCCGCTGACACCGCGCTGGTCGCCGAGCTCAACGCCCGCATGCCGGTCTACACCGGGCTGGTGGAGACCGCGCGGACCTTCAACCGCCTCGGCGAGCCCGTCGGCGCGACCTACCAGGAGCAGGCCTCCACGCTCATGCGCGAGGAGATGCTGCCGAAGGCGCACGACCTCCAGGAGAACTCGCTCGGGCAGCTGAACGACTCGCGCGCGGAGGCCGCGGCATTCCCGTGGGTCGCCGCCGGACTGGCCGTCGCCGCGCTCGGCACGCTCGTGTGGGCCCAGATGTGGCTCTCGCGCAAGACGAACCGCGTGTTCAACCTCGGGCTCGTCGGCAGCACCGTGCTGCTCGTCGGGTTCGCCGGCTGGCTCGCGACGGCCTCGCTGGCGTCGGCGAGCCACACCAACACGTCCCATGAGGACGGTTCCGCGCCGCTCGAGCTGCTCGCCGAAGCCGAGATCACCGCCCAGCAGGCGCGCGCGGAGGAGTCCCTCCTGCTCATCGCGCGCGGCGAGGACCAGGCCGCCGCCGACCGCTTCGAAGAGCACTTCAAGGCCCTCACCGACCCCGGCAAGCTGCTCGACCGCCTCGACGAGGCGTTCGCGGACGACGCCGAGCTCTCTGCGAACATCGACACCGCCCGCGAGGCGGCCGAGACCTGGCGGGCCGGGCACGACGAGGTCGTCAAACTCGCCCAGAGCGGCCAGTACACCGACGCAGTGGTGCTCGTCGTCGGCGAAGGCGGCGGTGAGGACGCCCCCAGCCTGTGGACGTCCTTCACGACCCTCAACAACGCATTGACCGAAGCGACCGACGTCAGCGCCGAACGCTTCGCCGAGGCCACCAACGACGCCCAGAGGTCCCTCTCGGGCGCCGCGGCCGGGCTCGCGGCCCTGGCGCTCGGCGCGCTCATCAGCGCCGCGGTCGGCATCCAGCTTCGAGTGGCGGAGTACTACGCATGATCCGAAACCAGCTCCGGCTCGCGGCCGCAGCCGCCGCCTGCCTCGTCCTCGCCGCCTGCTCGCAGCCGGCCGACATGGGGCCGCCGCAGGTCGACGTCCCCACGCCCCTGCCCTCGGGGATCGACTTCTCCCCCGAGATCGAGACCGAACCGGTCGACGAGAGCTGCACGCCGCTCGCGTCCTACAACCCCGGCACGACCTCGGTCGAGCAGGCGATCGCCGGCCTCGACAACCAGGACCAGATCACCATCGGCGTCAGCCAGTCCACGAACCTCATGGGCTACATCGACCCCGAGACGAACACCCCCGCCGGGTTCGACATCGACATCGCCACCGCGATCGCCCACTCGATCCTCGGCCCCGACGCGACCATCCGCTGGGTCCCCATGACCTCCGGCGAGCGCGAAGAGGCCGTCAACAGCGACCGGGTCGACATGGTCGTGCGCACCATGACCATGAACTGCAAGCGCTGGGCCAACGTCGAGTTCTCCGCCGAGTACTTCCACGCCGGCCAGCGCCTCCTCGTGCCGACCGCCTCGGGCATCACGGGCCTCGCCGACCTCGCCGACGACCACCGCGTGTGCACCGGCGACGGCTCCACCTCCGTGCGCACCATCGCCGAGCAGTCCGCGGCCCAGGCCGTCACCGTCCCGGACTTCAACGACTGCCTCGTCCTGCTCCAGCAGGGCACCGTCGACGCCATCACCAGCGACGACACGATCCTCGCGGGCATGGCCGCCCAGGACCCGACCCTCGAGGTCGTGGGCGAGGCATTCTCCCAGGAGCCCTACGGGATGGCCTTCCAGAAGGGCAACACCGACCTCGCCCGCTACGTCAACGGCGCCCTCGCCCAGATCATCGCGAACGGCACCTGGCAGACCGCCTACAACAAGTGGCTCGAAGGGCCGCTGGGCGTCCCGGGCGTGCCGCCGACCCCCCAGTACCGGGATTAAGGGAGCGCCATGAGCGACCAGCAGCCGCCTCCAGAGCACACCCAGCGGTACCTCCCGGGCGCACACCAGCCCGAAGGCGAGGCCACCGACACCGTCAGCATCCGCAAGCGGCTCAACACGCCGCCCGCAGTGCCGCCGCAGCCGGGCTTCGCGCCCACGCCCCCCGGCCCGCCCGGGACCAACGCGTTCCCGCCGCAGCACAGCGCCGCGCCCATCGCGCCGAACTCGGCGCCGCCGGTCCACTCGCCTTCCGCGCCACCGGTCTCACCGCCGCTGCCGCAGCCGGGCACGCTGGGCCTCGCGCCCGCCGGCGCCCTGCACTCGCCGCCCCCGGCCCCGTACCGGGCCCCCGCCGCGCCACTGCCGCAGCCGATCACCGGCCCCGTCACGCGCTCCACGACCACCAGCGCCCGCCAGCGCGGCGGCCTCTCCGACATGCCGCCCGTGCCGCCCCGCGACCCCGCCGAAGCGGTCATGGAGCACCCGCAGGTGCCCGAGCACAAGCGGTTCTGCTCCTCGTGCGGCAAGCCCGTCGGCCGGCCCCAGGCCGGGCGCGCGGGCCGCGTCGAGGGCTACTGCGCGCACTGCCGCACCCGGTACTGGTTCACGCCCGCGCTCAGTCCTGGTGACGTCCTCTCCGAGCGCTACGAGGTGCTCGGCGCCATCGCCCACGGCGGCCTCGGCTGGATCTACCTCGCCAACGACAAGAACTTCGCCGACGACCTGACGCAGCGCTGGGTCGTCATCAAGGGCCTCATCAACACCTCGGACGAGGACGCGATCGAGGCCGCGATCAACGAGCGGCGCTTCCTCGTCGGCATCGACCACCCCAACGTGGTCGACATCCACGACTTCGTGACCGCCGCCGACCCGCGCTCGGGCCAGCTCCAGTCGTACATCGTCATGGAGTACCTGGCAGGGAAGTCCTTGCGGGACATCAGGGACGCGGTCGACGAGAACGGCGAGCGCAAGCCGCTGCCGCTGGAGCAGGTGCTCACCTACACCGCCGAACTGCTGCCCGCGTTCAGCTACCTGCACGACCGGGGCCTGCTGTTCTGCGACTTCAAGCCGGACAACATGATCCACGTCGAGACCTGGCTCAAGCTCATCGACCTCGGCGCGGTGCGCCACGTCGACGACATGGAGTCGGCGATCTACGGCACGCCCGGGTACTCGGTGCCGAACGACGAGATCCTCTCCGTGGGGCCGTCGGTGACCTCGGACCTGTACACGATCGGCCGCTCGATGGCCGTGCTGGCCTTGGACTTCAAGGGGTTCACCAGCACCTACCGCGACAAGCTGCCCCCGGCCTCCGAAGCGCCCGCGTTCGCCGAGTTCGGGTCGTTCCACCGGCTGCTGCTGCGCGCCACGAACGCCGAGCCGCGCTCGCGGTTCCAGGACGCGGACGAGATGCGCTCCCAGGTGCGCGGCGTGCTGCACGAGGTGCAGTCGGTGCAGAAGGGCGAGCCGCGGTTCGAGCCGTCGACGCTGTTCAGCGGCGAGCAGGCCGTGTTCGGCGAGCCCGATGTGGAGTACGACATCCACGCCGTGGGCGACCCGTTCGACGTGGCGCACGCGCTGCCCGCGCCGATGGTCGACCTCGCCGACCCGATGGCCGCGTTCATGGCGACCCTCCAGGCCACTGATGCCGCGGGCATCCTCGCCGAGCTCAACGCCGCGCCCGTGCAGAGCCCCGAGGTGCATCTGCGGCGCGTCCGGACGCTCGTCAACGCCGGGGACCTGCACCAGGCCAACGCGGCGCTCGACCAGTTCGCGCAGCGCGAGGGCAACACCTGGCAGGTCACCTGGCTGCGCGGCACGATCTCGCTGCTCGCGGCCGATTTCCACACGGCCGCAGCGCATTTCGACGCCGTCTACTCGCACCTCCCCGGAGAGCTGGCCCCGCGCCTGGCGCTGGCGGCGTGCGCGGAGATGGCGGGCCGACGCGACCTGGCCCTGCCGCACTACACGCGGATCTGGACCTGCGACCACCGGTTCGTCTCGGCCGCGTACGGCCGGGCGCGCCTGCTCGACCTCGAGGGGAACTCGACGGAGGCGATCTCGACGCTGCACCAGGTCCCGAAGACCTCGGCGCAGTACGGGATCGCGCAGACCGCGGCGATCCAGACCGCGCTGCACTCGCGCACGTCGCCGCCGTCGCTGCTGGACCTGCACCACATGGCCGGGCGGCTCGACGAGCTGAAGCTCGAGCCGCGGCGCCGCCACCTGGTGTCGACCCGCATCCTCCACCTGGCGCTGGACACGGTGCTGCGCACCGGGCCCGCGCACGAGCCGCGCGTGTTCGGCGCGCAGCCGGAGGAGCGGGAGCTGCGCCTGGCGCTGGAGCGGACCTACCGTGACCTCGCCCACGCCTGCACCCGCAGGGAGGACCAGGTGTACTACTTCGACCTGGCGAACGAACACCGTCCCCGCACGATGCTGTAGCGAAGGAGCCCTATGCAGCCCTCATCCACCTTGGGCGCCGCGAAGCGTTGCACCGCTTGCGGTCTCCCCGCCGACATCGGCCGCTACTGCGAGGATTGCGGCGGCGATCTGGAGGAGTTCGCGGTCCCGGCCGAGGAGGTCCCCTGGCGTTCCTCCATCGCGGTCGAGGAGAACACCGACCATCCCGGCGGCTCGGACGACCACATCGCGTTCGTGCTGCCCGGGATCGGCGCCGCGACCGACGTGGGCCACCGGCACCACTACAACCAGGACTCGATCGCGATCGCGGTCGCCGACGACGGGCGCAAGATCGCGGTCGTCTGCGACGGCGTCTCCGGCGCCTCGGACTCCGAGCGCGCGTCACTCGCAGGAGTGGAAGCGGCCGTGACGGAGATCCGCGCGGCGCTCGGCGAGGGGCTCACCGCGGAGGACGCGTCGCGCCGCGGCGTGGGCGCGGCCCACTCGGCGGTGGCCGCGGTCGGGAAGCAGTACCCGAACTCGCCGCCGTCCTCCACGTACGTCTCGGCCGTGGTCGAGGGGAACCAGGCGATCCTGTGCTGGGTCGGCGATTCGCGAGCGTACTGGGCCGGCGAGAAAGAGGCGAGATGCCTCACGGTGGACGACACGATCCAGGCCCGCCTGGAGTACCAGGGGGTCGACCCGGCGGACGAGCGCTACAAGAACCCGTACGCCAAGGCCCTGCTCGCGTGGCTCGGCGCGGACGCGCCGACCCTCAACCCGAACCTCCTCCGGGTGGATCTGGGCGGTGGGCATGTCGTAGTGTGCAGCGATGGTCTGTCGCGCTATTTCAATGACGATCACGACCTTCTGCCACTGCCGGACGGCAGCGTTGGCGACAAGGCGGTAGCGTTGACACGACAAGCGCTCGCCAACGGCGGGCACGACAACATCAGTGTCGCGGTGGTGGAACTCGAATCCCCCGGTTCGGTCCAGGCCGACGGTCATGCCCAGGAGCATGCCGGCCAGGACGTCCAGAACCAGGGTGACGGGTCCGCCGCGCCCTCTGGTGTCGTCAGCGAGGCCGAGTACACCCAAATGCTTGGAGGGGGACGACCTTGACCTACCAGCCGACCTACGGCGGTGCCCCACAGCCGGGCGGGTACCAGTGCGCATGCGGGGCCTTCCCGCAAGCCCAGTTCTGCGAGCAGTGCGGAACGCCCAACCCGGCGTGGCAGCAAGGCCAGCCCCCGCAGTCGCCGGCCTTCGGCCAGGGCTACGCCCCGAACGACCCTTACGGGCAGCCTCAGGACCCCTACGGGCAGCAACAGCAGCAGCCCGGCGGTTACGGCCAGCAGGACCCGTACGGCCAGCCCCAGCAGCAGGACCCCTACGGGCAACCGCAGCAGGGCTACGGCCAGCAGGACCCCTACGGGCAGCCGTCGCAGCCGCAAGACCCTTACGCGCAGCCTCAGCAGGGTTACGGACAGCAGGACCCCTACGGCCAGCAGCAGCCCCAGCAGGGGTACGGCCAGGACCCGTACGGCCAGCCGTCCCAGCCCCAGCAGGACCCTTACGGGCAGCCGCAGCAGGGCTACGGGCAGCAGGATCCTTACGCCCAGCCGCAGCAGCAGGACCCTTACGGTCAGCAGCCCGGCGGATACGGCCAGCAGGACCCGTACGGCCAGCCCCAGCAGCAGGACCCCTACGGGCAACCGCAGCAGGGCTACGGCCAGGACCCGTACGCGCAGCAGGCGTACGGCGCCGCGCCGACCTCGGCTCCGCCCGGACCGCCTCCGGGCGTCCCGGCCGCGCCGTTCGGCGCCCCGACCTCCGCGCCGCCCGCATCGGCGACCGGCGGGTTCTCCATGCCGGACGCGCAGCCGAGCGACCTCGCGTCGAACTACGCCCCGCCCGGCCAGGCGGCCACCCGCTGGGGTGTCGCCGTCACCGCCGACCAGGGCTACTTCAACAAGGTCGCGGCCTCTGACGGGGCCTCGCAGCTGCAGTACCCGTCGTTCGCGAAGCCGCGCCGCTTCCCGCTCGACAAGCCGGACCTCACGATCGGCCGCTACAGCGCCAAGCGCGGCGTCACCCCGGACATCGACCTGTCCGGCGACGTCGCCGACCCGGGCGTGAGCGCGCAGCACGCGAAGCTGTTCTCCAAGCCCGACGGCTCCTGGACGATCATGGACGTCGGCTCCTCGAACGGCACGTTCCTCAACGGCTCCGACGAGCCGCTGGCGCCGAACGTGGAGTTCCCGGTGACCGACGGGACCTACATCAACATCGGCGCGTGGACGCGCCTGACGGTCCACTACGAGGGTTAAGACGCAACAGGAAAGGCCGGGTCCATCGGACCCGGCCTTTTCTCGTACCGTCTACTCCCCCTTGAGGAAGCTCCGGATCCGGAAGCCGACCGCCGGGTTCATGAGGACCTTGCGGTGGCCCAGGCCCGTGGTCGCCATGAGCTCGGCGTTCGGCCACGCGTCGGCGAGGGCCTTGCCGTGGCGGAACGGGTTGGGCCGGTCGCCCTGGTCGTGGACGATGAGCACCGGGCCGTCGAGTTCGATGCCGCGCAGCGAGAAGTCGTCGAGCTTGACCCCCGATTTGGCCTCCCCCAGCGGCACGAGCCGCTCGAAGATGCGGGGGCCGACCGGCACGATCGCGCCGATCGTGTCGCGGAAGCCCTCCTGGCCGCCGATGAACGGCGCGAGCATCGCGATCCGCACCGCGGTGGTGTCGACGCCGCTCTGGTGCAACCCGTGCACGGCGCTGAGCGCGCCCATGGAGTGGGCGACCACGCCGTAGGGGGTGCCGAACTTCTCCAGGACGACGTTCATGGCCTCGATGAGGTGCAGGCCGTTCGCGTGACGCTCGCCCCAGGGCCCGGGACCGGCGTTGCCATGGCTCGGCGCGTCGAAGGCGACGACGCGGTAGCCCGAGGCCACCAGGTTCGCCGCGATGAACTTGAAGTCGCCGGTGGAGCCGCCCCAGCCGTGCACGAGGTAGACCAGCGGGGCCTCGCCAGTGGTTTCAGGGGCCCAGTCGAAGCCCCACAGGTTCGTGCCGAGGCATTCGAGCTCGAAGACGTGCGCGCCGGCCGGGGCCTCGCCGCGCAGGCGCTTCTCGGGGCCGGCCGGGAGCCGGAACCACAGCTCGCACAGGACCTTCGCGGCCCGCGCGGGGGCGACGCGCTCGGCGGCGGAGAAGCCGGAGCGCACGTACCAAGGAGCACGAACGGTCGTGCTTTTCTTCTTCACCACGGGGGTCGAGGCAGTGGACGTCATGAGCGAGCCTTCCTGGGTTAACTCTGCAGACTGCCGAGCAGTCGGTTGAACGCCGTCCACGCGCGGTCGGCGGCGTCGGGGTAGGACAGGATGCGGCTCATCCAGTTGTAGCCCAACAGGATGCCGAACACCTCCTGTGCCACCTGGAAGACGTCGGTGTCTTCGGGGAACTCGCCCTGGGCGACCGCCGTGGAGGCGATCCGGGCGAGGGTCTCGAGCAGCTCGCGCTGCTCGGAGGCCATGAAGTCGTGCAGCGGGCCCGGCAGGTCGTCGAACTCCGCGGCGGCGGCCAGGAACAGGCAGCCGCCCGGGTGCGAGTACCACTGCATCCAGTACTCGACGATGGCCTGCAGGCGGGTGATCCCGCGCGGCTTCGCGAGCGCGGGCCGGATCACCTCGTCGATGAACTGCTCGCCGTTGCGCTGCATGCAGGCCAGCTGGAGCGTCTCCTTCGACTTGAAGTGGGCGTACAGGCCCGACTTCGACATGTCGGCGGCCGCGGCCAGCGATCCGATGGTCAGCCCGGAGAGCCCCGAGTAGCGGGCCATCCGGACCGCTTCATCGAGGATCGCCTGCCTCGTCATCTCGCCTTTGCGCACGACCTAAAAATAGCACGATCGTGCTGGAAACTCCACGGGCGAGCGCTAGGGGGTGTGAGAGCAGTCCCTAGACATCGCATTCGCTCGCTTCGCCGGTGTACGAGAACGTCACCGCGACCTGCTCGGACAGCGCCCGCGTCGAGCCCGGCTCGGGCGACTGGCCGATGATCTCGCAGTCCTCGTGGGACCAGTCGAAGACGCCGCGCTCCTCCCCCGACTGGTCCACGCCGGCGAAACCCGCCGCCTCGACGGCCTGCACGGCCTCGGCGGTCGACATGCCCATCACGTCGGGCACCGAACCGGTCGGCGCGCTCTCGGTCGTCGGCTGCGACTCCTCCGTCGGGTCCTCCTCGGCGCCCTGGTCCTCGGGGTCCTGCACGGTCTCCTCAGGGGTGGGCGACGCCGAGGCGCTCGTGCTGGCCTCCGCGGAGGGCGTGTCGCTCGTCTCGGGCGAGGCGGCCGTGGTCGGCTCGGAAGTCGTTGCGGCGGAAGCGCTCTCATCGATGGCGGCGTCGTCGTCGGCGGTGTCGCCGTCGCCGAGCTGGGAGCCGAACGCGGCCCCCGCGCCGACCACGACCAGCAGCGCGGCGGCCACCACGACCGCGCGTTTCTGGCCGCCGCGTCGCTTCGGAGCCTCCTGCTCCTCGACGAACGGCAGCTCGCGGGTGGCCACGGGAGCGGCCTCAGCGGCGAGGACCTTCGCGTGCGGGGCGGCGAGCACGGGTTCGAGACCGAAGCGGCGGCGCAGCATCGTGGCCGCGAGCGGGGTGCGGGCCGCGCCGCCCGCCATCAGCAGGCCCGCGAGCTCGGCGGGGTGGACGCCGGCCTCGGCGAGGGTCTCCTCCATGACGTCCGCGGTCGTCGCGACCAGCTCCTCGACGCGCGACTCGAACTCGTCGCGCGTCAGCGGCATCTTGATGTCCGCTGCGGGCAGCGTGATGACGGTGAAGTCGCGCTCGGAGAGCTGCTCCCGCGCCTGCGTGATCTTCTCCAGGAGGAGGGCGCGCAGCTGCCGGTCGGCCGGTTCGGCCGGGTCGGCGATGCGGGACCAGAGGCGGACGCCGGCGTCGGGATGGCGGCCCGAGAGGTACGCCAGGATGAGGCCGTCGAACTCGGCGCCGCCGATCGGCTCGGTGCGCTCGGCGGCGACGACGAAACTGCTCTCGATGCGGCGCACGACGGCGGCGTGGAACGAGGAGCGGCCGAGGCGGTAGACCGCGAAGGCGGCGCCGGAGGGGAGGGAGCCTCCGGTGGAACTGCTGAGACTTGCCGCGGCGGCCCCGGGGTCGATCCGGACCGATGCGGCCGGGGGGACGTTCTGCATAGCGCCGAGTGTAGGACCGACGGATCGCACGGCTTCGACCCGTCTTGATCTGTTTTGAGGCACTTACGCTGCGCAATCAAAACGTTCGGCGCGCGGCGGCCGTTTCCCGTCGAGGACAACGGAGCGGGGCCGGGAGTCGAAACTCCCGGCCCCGCTTCACGCAACGATGCCTAGCTGCAGCCGCTCGTGGCGCCGCAGCCTTCGCAGGCGTAGCAGGAGCCGGCCGGGCGCATCTTCGTGCCGCAGTTCATGCACAGCGGCGCGTCGGCGCTGCGGGCCTGGGCCGAGTTGAGGATGTCCTTGCGGGACTTCTTCGTCTCGATCTGCACCCGCTCGGTGACGGCCTCCTCGATCGGCGCCGAGGCGCGCAGCTCATCGAGGTCGACCTCGTGGACCTTCGCAGGGTCTTCACCGTTGACCTCGGCGGTGCGCTCGGCGGTCGTCAGGATGCCGAGCGCCGCGCGGTCCTCGTACGGAAGGTAGTCCAGCGCGAGGCGCCGGAAGATGTAGTCCACCAGCGAGGAGGCCATGCGGATGTCCGGGTCGTCGGTCATCCCCGCGGGCTCGAAGCGCATGTTGGTGAACTTCTCGACGTACTTCTCGAGCGGCACGCCGTACTGCAGCGCGATCGAGATCGACACCGACAGCGCGTCCATGACGCCGGCGAGGGTCGAGCCCTGCTTCGACATCTTGAGGAAGACCTCGCCGAGGCCGTCGTCCGGGTAGGACGAGGAGGTCATGTACCCCTCGGCCCCGCCCACGCTGAACGAGATGGTCTGGGACGGGCGCTTCTTCGGCAGCTTGCGGCGGACCGGCCCGTGGGCCGCGACCGTCTCGACGACCTTCTCGACCGCTTCCTCGACGGCCTTGTCGATCTCCTTCTTCTTCGCGGAGAGCGGCTGGCCGACCTTGCAGTTGTCGCGGTAGACCGCAAGGGCCTTGAGGCCGAGCTTCCAGCCCTGGAAGTAGACCTCTTCGATGTCCTCGACGGTGGCCGTCTCGGGCAGGTTGACGGTCTTGGAGACCGACCCGCTCAGGAACGGCTGCACGGCGGCCATCATGTTGACGTGGCCCATCGGGGAGATGGACCGCTCGCCCATGGCGCAGTCGAAGACGGAGTAGTGCTCCTCGTCCAGGTGCGGGGCGCCGACGACGTAGCCGTGCTCGGCGATGTAGTCGACGATCTCCTGGCGCTGTTCCTCGGTGTAGCCGAGGTTCGCCAGCGCGCGGGGCACGGTCTGGTTGACGATCTCCATGGAGCCGCCGCCGACGAGCTTCTTGTGCTTGACGAGCGCCAGGTCGGGCTCGATGCCCGTGGTGTCGCAGTCCATCATGAACGAGATGGTGCCGGTCGGCGCGAGCACCGAGGCCTGCGCGTTGCGCCAGCCGTTGACGGCGCCGATCTCGTTGCCCTTGGCCCACTCGGCCTTGGCGGCGTCCAGGACGGTGGCGTCAACGTCGCCGAAGGTGCGGACCTCCTCAGCGGCGGCGGCGTGCTGGCGCATGACCCGCTGGTGCGGGTCGGCGTTGAGCGCGTAGCCCGCGTACGGGCCGACGACGCCGGCGATCTCGGCGGAGCGGCGGTAGGAGACGCCGGTCATCAGCGAGGTGATGGCGGCGGCCAGCGCCCGGCCGTCCTCGGAGTCGTAGGCGTGGCCCGAGGCCATGAGCAGCGCGCCCAGGTTCGAGTAGCCGATGCCGAGCTGGCGGAAGTCGCGAGTGGTCTGCCCGATCTTCTCGGTCGGGAAGTCCGCGAAGGAGATCGAGATCTCCATGGCGGTGATGACGAACTCGACGGTCTTGACGAACCGCTCGACGTCGAACGAGCCGTCCTCGCCGAGGAACTTCATGAGGTTCAGGCTCGCCAGGTTGCACGAGGAGTCGTTGAGGCTCATGTACTCCGAGCACGGGTTGGACGCGTAGATCCGGTCCGTGTTGGCGTTCGTGTGCCAGTCGTTGATGATGTCGTCGTACTGGATGCCCGGGTCGGCGCACTCCCAGGCGGCCTGGGCCATCTTGCGGAAGACCTCGCGGGCGTCGCGGCGCGAGAGCTCCTTGCCGTCGAGGCGTCCCTTGAGGGCGTAGTCGGTGCCCTGCTCGACGGCCTCCATGAACTCGTCCGTGACGCGGACCGAGTTGTTGGCGTTCTGGTACTGGACCGAGAACATGTCGTCGCCGCCGAGGTCCATGTCGAACCCGGCGTCGCGCAGGGCGCGGATCTTGTCCTCTTCGCGGGACTTGGTCTCGATGAAGTCCTCGATGTCGGGGTGGTCGACGTCGAGGATGACCATCTTGGCGGCCCGGCGGGTCGCGCCGCCGGACTTGATGGTGCCGGCGGAGGCGTCGGCGCCGCGCATGAAGCTGATCGGGCCGGAGGCGTTGCCGCCGGAGGAGAGCAGCTCGGCGGAGGAGCGGATCTTGGAGAGGTTGACCCCGGCGCCGGAGCCGCCCTTGAAGATCATCCCCTCTTCCTTGTACCAGTCGAGGATCGACTCCATGGTGTCGTCCACGCTGAGGATGAAGCAGGCCGAGACCTGCTGCGGCGCGGCGGTGCCCACGTTGAACCAGACGGGCGAGTTGAAGCTGAAGTACTGGTGGAGGAGGAGCCAGGTGAGCTCGTCGGCGAAGATCTGGGCGTCCTCGCTCGTGGCGAAGTACCCGTGCTTCTCGCCGGCGGCGTGGTAGGCCTGCACGACCCGGTCGATGACCTGCTTGAGGCTGCTCTCGCGCTGCGGGGTGCCGACGGCGCCGCGGAAGTACTTCGAGGTGACGATCTGGGTGGCGTTGATGCTCCAGAACGCGGGGAACTCGACGCCGCGCTGCTCGAAGTTGATCGAGCCGTCGCGCCAGTTGGTCATGACGACGTCGCGGGACTCCCACTGGACTTCGTCGTACGGGTGCACTCCCGGCGTGGTGAAGACGCGCTCGACCTTGAGGCCGTCGGTCTTCGGCTTCGCCGCGGTGGCTGTTGCTCTGGTGGTCTTCGGCATGTTCCTCGCCCCTGTCTGCTCATGCCTGGTCATGGGAATCGGATGGGTGTTCGTGCTGAGGGGTGCGGCCGCCTCAAGCGGTGCTGTTTCGTGCGGCGTGCTCTTCGCGCAGCTGCGCGATGGCCGCCTCGAAGTCCTCGAGGGACTCGAAGTCCTGGTAGACGCTGGCGAAGCGGAGGTAGGCGACCTCGTCGAGCCGGCGGAGCGGCTTGAGGATCGCGAGGCCGACTTCGTGGGCTGGCACTTCGGCCACGCCCTTCGAGCGGATCTCGTCTTCGACGGCCTGGGCCAGCTTCGCCACGTCGTCGGCGCCGACCGGGCGGCCCTGGCAGGCCTTGAGGACGCCGGAGGCGACCTTGCCCCGGCTGAACGGCTCGGTCGCGCCGCTGCGTTTGACGACGGCGAGGATGGACTCCTCGACGGTGGTGAAGCGCTTCTCGCACTGCTGGCAGACCCGGCGGCGGCGGATGATCTTCCCGTCCTCGGCCTCGCGGGAATCGACTACGCGGCTGTCGGGATGGCGACAGTACGGGCAACGCATCGCTAGTCTCCTTCTTGAGCCATCGTCTCACCGGCCTCGGCGGCATCGCGGGCCGTAGATTGGTACGTCCCGACGGTGCTCGAGGGGGTTCCATCGCGCCGGTACCGCGCCGGGAGGGACAGTCTGCCCCTCGCCGCCTCGGAAGGTGCTGAAACCCCAACACCTAGTGAGAGACGATACAACAAACCACAAGATCTTGTGTCAAGGATAGCGCAGATGGGTTGCCGGGCGACGGCGGAGTTCGGGGGCGGGCTCCAGTGAACCAGCGGCCGCCGGGCTATCGTTCACCCGTACGGGTGAACCTGGGCCAAAACACACTCGGAGCAGCGCGGCGACACGCCGCAGTCGCACGAATGTTTGACTTGACACAGCACCTGAGTTACATTGTCGGAATCAGACATACCGTCCCATTTGTCTAACGGGAGCCTCCTGTGGCTAGCGAGACCACAACAGCCCGACCGAAAACGCGCAAGCTCACGCGTCGGCAGCAGCAAGTCCTCGAGTACATCGAGGAGTTCATCAACAACAAGGGGTACCCGCCCAGCGTCCGGGAGATCGGCGCCGAAGTCGGGCTCGCCTCGGCCTCGTCGGTGGCCTACCAGATGAAGCAGCTCGAGCGGAAGGGCTACCTCAACCGCCTGGCCGGCCGGCCGCGCGCGGTCGGGGTCCGCCAGTCCACCCCGGGCGGCGTCCAGACCTGCTCGCAGCACCCCCGGCCGCGGTACGTGCCGATGGTCGGCGAGATCGCCGCCGGGCAGCCGATCCTGGCTGAAGAGCGCGACTACGACGTCATGCCCCTGCCGGCCGAGTTCGTCGGCGAAGGCGTGCACTTCCTCCTGCGCGTCAAGGGCGACTCGATGGTCGAAGCGGCCATCACCGACGGCGACTGGGTGGTCGTGCGCCAGCAGCCCGACGCCCTCAACGGCGAGATCGTGGCCGCCATGATCGACGGCGAGGCCACCGTCAAGACCTGGAAGCGCAAGAACGGCAAGCCGTGGCTGCTCCCCGCCAACTCCCTGTACGACCCGATCGACGCCTCTGAGGCCGAGATCCTCGGCCGCGTCGTGGCCGTCCTCCGGAAGATCTAGCTCTGCGGCCTTCGGGCCGCAGCAGTACCGCTGCGCTCGGGAGCAGTGCACCTCGCGCTGCTCCGGGCGCCGCAGCGTCTCAGGCCTCCGGGCTCACCGGATCGGCTTAGCGGCCACGGCCGTACGTATTGCCGCTCTCAGGCGGGCCCCAGAAGCCGTCCTCCGGCTCCGGGGTCCGTTCGTCGTTTCCGGCCCCGTAGACGCCACCCTGCGGCGCGCCGTAGGTGTTCCCCCGCCCAGCGGGCGGAGCGGCGGGGCGGGCCCCGTAGACGTTGCCTGAGGGCTCGGGACGGGCACCGAAGCTCTGGCCCGGGCCGGCGTTGTCGTAGACGCTGCCCTGGCCGCCGCGCTCGAACGCGCCGTACTGCGGCTCCTCGCGGGCGCCGCCGTACACGGCCCCTTGGCCGGAGGGCGGGGTCGCGGGCCGGGTGCCGCCGTAGACGTTCCCCGAAGGCTCGGCGCGCGCGCCGCCGTAGACCGAGCCGGTGGACTCGGAGCGGGCCGGACTCGCGCCGTACACGTTGCCCGAAGGCTCCGGGCGGGCGCCGCCGTAGACGCCCCCGCGGGCGATCTGGCCCAGGTCGGGATCGGGCTGACCGGAGTCGAGGCCGAGGTCCACGGGGTCGTCGTCGAACGCTTCGCCGCGGTTGCGGCCGAAGTCCGACTCCTCGCGTGCGTAGCCCAGCTCGGCGTCGTCGTCCTCGTCACCGTTCTGCTTGCGGTACTTGCGGATGATGATGATGCCGAAGACCATCGTGGCCATGCCGAGGATCGCGATGGCGGCCAGAATCTTCACGATCGTGCCCACGCCCAGGTCGAGGATGCGGTCGACCAGGCTCGGCCCCTCCTCCTCGGCGGCGCCGCCCGCGGCGTCCTCGCTCGCGGGGGGCTCTTCAGCGGCCGCGGCGGCCGGGGCGTACCGGGTGATGGTGCCGACCGTGCCGTCGCCGTCCACAGAGGACAGAGTGTTGAAGTTGCCGTCGGCGTCGTATGAGAGGCCCTGCGCGGTGCCCTCATCGGCGATCGGCGTGACCACCGGGGTGCCCTCGGTCAGCGTCGTTACCACGTCGCCGTCCACAGTCCACTCGTAGACGGCGCTCTCGGTGCGCAGCGCGACCTTCGAGGCGTCCGCGTTCAGGGCCGCGCCGGTGACCGATCCGCCCTCGGAGAGCACGACGGTGCCGATGCTCTCCAGCGGCGTGTCCTCGGTCTGGTTCTCGCCGGGCGGGTAGAAGAGCTCGGTTTCACCCTCGGATGCCGAGAAGAACAGCGGCTTCTTGTCGTCGGCGTCCGGGATCAGGAACGTCTCGACCGAGGTGGCCGCACCGGGGAAGACGTAGCGGTAGGCCACGTTGTTGCTGAAGTCGTCCAGGGCGATCTGGTTGACCGTGATCCAGTCGCGGTTCTCGGCGTCGCCCGTGTCGCCCACCCACATGAAGCCGTCGGCGTCGAGCGCCAGCGCCTGCGGGTCGCGCGGCTGGTGGTCGATGAAGACCTCATCGGCGTCGCGCGGGTTGCAGTCCTCGCCGACACGCAGGACCGACAAGGTGCCGTCCTGGTTGTCAGCGGAGGACACGATCCACCAGCCGTCGCCGTCCGCGGCGGCGGTGATGCCCGAAGGGTTCGCCAGTCGCGGGTCGTGCAGGTCGCACACCACTTCCCCGCCGCCCTCTTCCTGGGCATAGACGGGGGGCGCAGCCACCACCAGGACAGCCGCTCCGGCTGCCCCGGCGACGATCCGCGCAGGCAGGGCCCCTCGGCCCACACGGCGCTCTCGCATCAGGCAAGTGTTCCAGAACACGGGGTGTACCGGCCAGGCCCCCCGAGAGACATGTTCAGGACCACTGCGTTTCAGTCGGTTTCCAGGACGAACGCTCGCAATTCACCGGCCAGCGCCTCGTCGACGCGGGCCGTGATGACCGTGCCGTCGCCCCGGTGCTCGGTCGAGAGGACCTCGCCGCGGGAGCGCATGCGCGAGACGAGGTCGCCTCGCACGTACGGGATGCAGACGGTGAGGGTCGTGTCCGGCTGCGGGAGGGCCTGCTCGATGGCGGCGCGGAGCTTGTCGATGCCTTCGCCGGAGTGGGCGGAGACGAAGACCGCGTCGGGCCAGTCGGAGCGCAGCTGCAGGACGTCGTCGGGCGCGACCAGGTCGAGCTTGTTGACGACCACGAGCTCGGGGACCTCTTCGGCGCCGACCTCGGCGAGCACCACGCGGACCGCTTCGGCCTGGCCGAGCGGGTCGGGGTGCGAGCCGTCGATGACGTGGACGATGAGGTCCGCCTCGGCGACCTCCTCGAGGGTCGAGCGGAACGCCTCGACGAGCTGGTGCGGCAGGTGCCGCACGAACCCGACCGTGTCGGTCACGGTGTACTCGCGGCCCTCGGCGGTGCGGGAGCGCCGCGTCGAGGTGTCGAGGGTGGCGAACAGGGCGTCCTGGACGAGGATGCCCGCGCCGGTGAGGGCGTTGAGCAGGCTCGACTTGCCCGCGTTGGTGTAGCCGGCGATCGCTACGCCGGGCACGCGGTTTCGGGTGCGGGAGTCGCGCTTGGTCTCGCGGGTGACGGTGAGCTTCGCGAGTTCGCGGCGGAGCTTGGCGACCTTGGCGCGGATGCGCCGGCGGTCGGTCTCGAGCTTCGTCTCACCGGGGCCGCGGAGGCCGACGCCGCCGTTGGAGCCGCCCTGGCGGCTCATGGCGTCGCCCCAGCCGCGCAGGCGCGGCAGGAGGTACTGGAGCTGGGCGAGTTCGACCTGGGCCTTGCCCTCGGCGCTCTTCGCGTGCTGGGCGAAGATGTCGAGGATCAGGGCGGTGCGGTCGATGACCTTGACGTTGATGGCCTTCTCGAGGGCGATCAGCTGGCCCGGGGAGAGTTCGCCGTCGGCGATCACCGTGTCGGCCCCGAGGGCTTCGACGGCGTCCTTGACCTCGCGGACCTTGCCGGAGCCGATGAAGGTGCCGGCGTCGGGCTTGGAGCGGCGCTGGATGAGGCCTTCGACGACCTCGGAGCCGGCGGTCTCGGCGAGCTGCGCGAGCTCGGCGAGCGAGTTCTCGGCGTCGTCGATCGTGCCTTCGGTCCACACCCCGACGAGGACGACGCGCTCGAGGCGCAGGCGGCGGTACTCGGCGTCGGTGACGTCTTCGAGTTCGGTCGAGGCGAGCCCGGCGACGCGTCGCAGTGCTTGGCGTGCTTCCAGGTCCAGTTCGCCCGTTGAGGGGGCGGCGCCGGACGGGAAGTCATCTTGGGAGTTCATGTGCTCTTCGTGCATCACCACAAGCTTGACACGAGCGTGTGACACCGGCGAGTGAATATCGCGCAGAGCGTAGTCGGCGGCGCCACGAAGCGGTCCTGCGACCGCGCCGGGACCCGCGTTCGTGAGCGGTGGAGTGGCGGGTCCTATGCGGGCAACAGGGCTGAGGCGGTCTTGCGCGCGGCAGTGGCATCATTCAAGGCATCCGCCTCTGCAGACGCTCTGCTCGCGAGCGGCCTCGACGGCGATCGCGGGCCTGACGAGCATCGCCGAGGGGCGCGTCCACGACGAAGTGCACACCTAAGGAGCGGCATGACTGCAGCCCGTCTTCCCAGCGCCGGGTTCTCCATCACGGTCCGGTTGGCCCTCTCGGCCGACCCGGGCGCGGCGGGACGCCTCGCCACGGTCGTGGGGCAGGCCGGTGCGATCGTCACCGCGCTCGACGTGGTCGCCTCCGACAACAAGCGCATGACCGTCGACCTCACGTGCGACGCCTCCGACGCCGCCCACGCCGAGCAGGTCACCCAGATCCTGGAGGCCATGCCGGACTTCGACGTGAAGAAGGTCTCCGACCGGACCTTCCTCGTCCACCTCGGCGGCAAGATCGAGGTCACCCCCAAGGTGCCGCTGCGCAACCGCGACGACCTGTCGATGGCGTACACGCCCGGCGTCGCCCGCGTGTGCATGGCGATCTACGAGAACCCCGACGACGCCCGGCGCCTCACCATCAAGCGCAACACGGTCGCGGTCGTGACCGACGGCTCCGCTGTGCTCGGCCTGGGCAACATCGGGCCCGCCGCCGCGATGCCGGTCATGGAGGGCAAGGCGGCGCTGTTCAAGAAGTTCGGCGACGTCGACGCGTGGCCGGTGTGCCTGGACACGCAGGACACCGACGAGATCGTGAACATCGTGACGGCGCTCGCGCCCACCTACGGCGGCATCAACCTCGAGGACATCGCCGCCCCGCGCTGCTTCGAGATCGAGGCGCGGCTGCGCGAGCGGCTCGACATCCCCGTGTTCCACGACGACCAGCACGGCACCGCGATCGTGGTGCTCGCGGCGCTCACGAACGCGCTGCGCGTGGTGGGCAAGGAGTTCGCGGACGTGCGCGTGGCCATCGTGGGCTGCGGCGCGGCCGGGACGGCGATCATGCGGCTGCTGGAGAAGGCCGGGATCGGCGACATCATCCCGGTCGACCGCGACGGGGCGCTGCACAGCGGCATGGAGACCGACAACGAGACCTGGAAGTGGCTGGGCACGCACTTCAACAAGGACGACTACTCGGGCGACCTCTCGGGGGCGGTCGAGGGCGCGGACGTGTTCATCGGCGTGAGCGCGCCGAACATCCTCAAGGGCTCCGACGTGGCGAAGATGGCGAAGGACCCGATCGTGTTCGCGCTGGCGAACCCGGACCCGGAGATCAGCCCGACCGAGGCGGCGCGGTACGCGGCGATCGTGGCGACCGGCCGGTCGGACCAGCCGAACCAGATCAACAACGTGCTGGCGTTCCCGGGCGTGTTCCGGGGGCTGCTGGACGCGCAGGCGCGCGACTGGAACGACGACGCGGCGCTGGCGGCGGCGAAGGCGATCGCGGACTGCGTGGGCGCGGAGAAGGTGAACGCGACGTACATCGTGCCGAGCGTCTTCGACCCGAACGTGGCCCCGGCGGTGGCGGCGGCGGTCAAGCAGGCGATGCGCTGAGGTGCGGCGCCCGCTCGGCGCCGAGAGTGCAGAGCGCTGATCCTCGCCGCTCGCTCGGCACCGGGAGCATGCCGCGCTCACGCTCGTAGCCAGGCGCGCGCCTGCTCGTGGTCCGATCGCCATCCGCTCGCCGACGACGCAGCGAATGTGACCCGATTAACGCCCCGGGAACCGCTGGTTCCCGGGGTTTTCTGTCGGACCCCCGCGCGACGATGATGCCCACATCCCCTCTTGGGTGGGTGGGGGCTGTGGATGGCTATGGCCGACACGCCTCACATTCACGTTCCGCGGACGCCAGGTCCGGAAGACGTTCCCGCGAGCGCTAGATCCGGAAGGTGCCTTCGGCGACGATCACGGCCGGGCCGGTGAGGTAGAGGGTCTCGTTGGTGACGGTGATCGTGAGCGTCCCGCCGGGAACGTCCACTTTGCACACACCGGTGTCCTGGCCCGCGTGCCGCAGCGCGACCGCGCCGACCGCGCACGCGCCCGTGCCGCACGAGGCCGTCTCGCCGACGCCGCGCTCGTGGACGCGCATCCGCACATGCGGGGCCGCGCCCGTCACGAACTCCACGTTCACGCCCTGCGGGAACACGCCCGCGTCGTAGCGCGGTTGGTGGAAGAGCTCCAGCGCCTCGAGCTCCGCCTCGTCGCCGAGGTGGCACACCAGGTGCGGGTTCCCCATCGACACGGCCTGCCCGGGCCATGTGAAGCCCTCCACGGAAGCCTGCGAGGTGGGGCCGAACTCGGCCGCGCCCATGTCGACCCGCAGCTCATCGCCCTCGACGCGCACGGTCTTGATGCCGGCCCGCGTCGCCACGGCGACCTCCGGGCCCTCCGCGAGCCCCTGCTCGAGCAGGTACCGCACGAACACGCGCACCCCGTTGCCGCACATCTCGGCGATCGAGCCGTCGGCGTTCCGGTAGTCCATGAACCACGCCGCCGCCGGGTCCTCCGACGGGGCGACGCGCAGCAGCCCGTCGCCGCCGATCCCGAACCGGCGGTCGCACAGCAGCGCCACTTGGGCGTCCTTCAGCGGCAGCGCGTCCTGGAGGTCCGGCACGATCACGAAGTCGTTCCCGGTGCCGTGTCCCTTGGCGAAGTCGATGGTGGTCACTTGGCAATTGTGCCCCACGGCTCCCGCGCTAGGCTTCTGCCGTGACTGAGACGACCGATGCCGGGCCCCTCGCCGACCTGAAAGCGAAGTTCCCCAACGGGGTGTGGACCACCCGCGCCAACGCGCGGCTCCAGGACGCCCTCATCGAAGGCGCCGGCCTCGGCCGCCTCCAGCCCGCCGTCGGCTGGGCCGCGCGCATGCAGGCCACCGAGGCGCCCGTGCCGTTCGCCTCGCCCCAGATGCTCCTGTTCGCCGGCGAGTACCCGGACGGATGGGACTCCGGCGACTACGCGCCCGTCGAAGCGCAGGCCGAAGCGCTCGAGCAGGGGGAAGGGCCGCTCGCCGAGCAGGCCGCCCGCGCCGGGCTCCCCTTCACCGTCGTCCGCACGCCCGCCAGCGAAGGCGTCGAAGGCCCGCTCCTGGACGAGACCGAGCTGAACGAGGTCCTGCGCCTGGGCCGCGAGGCCGCCGACCGCGCGATCGACGCCGGCGCCGACATCCTCCTCATCGCCGGGCTCGGCGCTGGCGCCGCGACCGCCTCGGTCGCCGTCTGCTCCTTCATCGCCAAGGACGACATCACCACCTACCAGCCGCAGCTGCACGCCCCCGGCGGCGCGGTCCAAGACGCCGCCTGGATGGGCCGCATCGCCGCCCTGCGCGACCACCTCGCGTTCAACCGCGGCTTCAAACGCAGCCCCGAAGCGCTCGTCACGCGCCTCGGCGGCGCCCAGCTCGGCGCGATGGCGGCCGCGATCTTCACCGCCGCCACCCGCTCCACCGCGATCCTCATCGACGGACCGGCAGCCATGGCCGCCATGATGATCGCCCGCGACTTCGGCCTCGCCGCCCCCAAGTGGTGCTACGCGCCGAACCGCTCGACCCATCCCGTCGTCGTCAAGCTCGCCAAGCAGGGCGGCCTCGCCGACGACCTCGGCTTCGAGCTCGACCTCCCCGACGCCGCCGCGCTCCCCCTCGGCTGGGACCTCCTCCAGACGGGCCTGCGCATCTCGCAGTCGCTCCCGATGCCCGCCAAGGAGGAGCCCGAACCGGAACCGGCGGCTGTGGTCGCCGCCGAGGCCGCGGTGATCGAGGAGACCGGTGCCGTGACAGATCCTGTAGAGCTTGCCGCCGCCCCCGAGCCGAGCGAGGTCGCCGCGACGGCCGACGAGACCGGCGCCGCGACCGACCCGGTCGAACTGGCCTCCAACGAGACCGAGGCGTCCGAGGAGAAGCCCACCGAGGCATGACGCACGCGGATCCCCGGGCACTCGTCGAAGCGCTCGACGACTGGGCCCGGCGCACCGACTGGGTGGACTGGGTCGAGATCGGCGGCTCGATCGGCAGGGGCGCGGGCGATGAACTCTCCGATGTGGACGCCGGCATCGGCGTCCTGGGACTCGCCGACCACCCGGGCCGCATCGACGACGCACGCACCGCAATGGACGCGTTCGCTCCCGTCGCCGCGTCCCTCACCCAGATCCTCGGCGGCGACACCACCCACCTCATCAGCGTCTACGAGGACGGCCGCCAGCTCTCACTCGTCGTCCTCGACGCCGAGGCCCGGCAAGGGCTCCCGCCGCAGGCCGTTGCGACCGTTGACAAGTCCGGCCGCCTCAGTCGCAGCCTCGACCAGAGCCGCTGGGACGCCGACGAAGCCACCGTCCGCGAATGGGCCTTCCTCGCCTGGATCGCGATCGGCGACGCCGCCCGCCACCGCCTCCGCGGCCGCACCTGGCGGGCCCTGCACGCCCTCACCGACGCCCGCGACCACCTCTGGCGCCTCTGGGCCCACTCGCACGGCCTGGCCTTCCCGATGTTCGGCGCGGTGACCGTCGAGAACGCGGGCGCCGACCTCCCGCCCGGCATCGAGGCGACCCACCCGGGCGACCTCAGCACCGCCGCGATCCACCGGGCGCTCACCGCCCTCGCCAGGCTCCTCGAGCCCTACACCGCAGGCGACCTGGCGGCACTCGCCGACACAGTCCGGGCCCGGCTCGACCTGCTCGAAAGCTCGATCTCGACGGCGTGACCAGTGGGAATGAGTGAGCGGCCGGTAAACTCGGCCGCATGAGCACCGCCCGGCTCCTCCTCGCCCTCGCCGACCTCGCGCCCGCCTCGCCCCAGGCGAAGCAGGACCAGCTGCGAGACCACCTCGGCAAGCTGCACGCGTGGAGTCCCGAACCCAGCACCGCTCTGGCCGCGGCCGAACTGGCGAAGCACGACGAACTCCACCGGGACGAGCGGCTGCTGCGCCAGGGCTGGGGCGTGGTCATCGGCCGCATCGAGGTCGACGGCAAGCAGCGGGAGGTCCGCGTTCCGCTCGTCAACCGGCCGGTGCGGCTCAAGGCGGTCGCACCCGGCTCCGACATCCAGAAGGTGATCGCGGCCGGCGACATCGAAGTCCACGAAGCGCTGGCCGGGACCGACTTCGCCGCGCAGCTCGAGGCCGTGTTCAAGCCGGCTCGCAGTGCTGCTGTCCTGGAGGACCTCGCCTGGCTGCCGCGGGCGGCCGCGGCCGCCGGATTCCCGGACGCCGCGATCGGGCACCCAGAGCCGCAACGCGAACGGGACCGGCTCCTCGTGGTCGCCGAGACCGTGGTCTACATCGCGGCCGAGCAGGGCCCGACGCCGCTGGCCTCCGGGCTGCGCTCCTGGGCGAAACGGCCGGGCATCGAGCAGACCGCGTTCGCCGCCATGCACGACCCGGTCGACGCCGAGCCCGAGGCCGACCCGCGCCCGCCGCAGTGCCCGCTGCCGCTCAGCGGCGAGCAGGCCGCGGCCGTCGTCCAGGCCCGCACCGCCCCGGTCACGGTCATCGCGGGCGCGCCCGGATGCGGCAAGAGCCACACCCTCGCCGCGATCGCCTTGGACGCCATGGCGAACGGGCAGTCGGTGCTCATCGCCGCCCAATCCGTGCACGCCGCCGACGTCCTCGCCGAACTCCTCGACCGCCATCCCGGGCCGCTGCCCGTCCACTTCGGCGACTCCGAGCGCCGCGACCGGTTCCTGACCCGGCTCGGCACCGGAACCGCGAAGGGCCACAAGCGCCGCGAGGTCGAACGGCTGCAGGAGTCCGCCGCCGAAGCGGCCGAGTACACCGCCCGCATCGAAGCGGAGATCGCGACCTGGCTCGACCTCGAGTCCCGCCGCGGACGCGTGCAGGACCTGCCGCTGTTCCTCCTCGACGACTTCCCCGGGCTCCGCGACGCCGACCTCGACGAGGCCGACCGGCTCCTCGCCCGCTCCCGCCGCGACGACGGCTGGTGGCAGCGCCTGCGGGCCCGCCTCGCCGCCAAGCGCCTGCGCCGCATCGCGGGCGCCGACGGCAGCACCACCGCCCTCGCCCGAGCCCTCCGCACCGCACGCGACCAGCGCGGCGCCGCCCGCCTCGCCGCCGCCGGAGGCCTGCGCCTCGCACCGCTCTGGGCCAGCCTCGAAGCCGCGGACACCGAAGCGGCCCAGGCGATCGGCCGCGCACTCGAGCTCGAGTCCGGTTCCGCCGATCGCCGTGGCGCGGCCTCGCGCAGGGCGCTGGCCGAGCTCGGCACCGCGCTGCGCAGCGGCAGCCGCCCGCAGCGCCGGTTGCGGCTGGAGAGCGTCGACGTCGCGGCCCTGCTGCGGGCCATGCCGTTGTGGATCGGCACGGTGGCGGATGTCGAGGACGTGCTCCCGGCCCGCGCCGGCATGTTCGACCTGGTGATCCTCGACGAGGCCTCCCACATCAACCAGCTCCGCGCCGCCCCGGTCCTCGCCCGGGCCCGCCGCGCGGTCGTCGCGGGCGATCCCCGGCAGCTGCGGTTCGTCTCGTTCGCCAGCGCGGCGAAGACCGCTGACGTCCTGGACGAGCACGGCATCGCCGATCGCCTGGGGCAGTTGGACATCGGCAAGGTGAGTTCGTACGACCTGGCGTGCGGTGCCGGGCCGGTCGTGGAGCTGACCGAGCACCACCGCAGCGTGCCGCATCTGATCGGCTTCTCGGCTGCGAAGTTCTACCACGGTCGGGTCAAGCCGATCACCACCCATCCGCGCAACCATGAGGCGGACGCGATCTCGGTGCACCGCGTCGAGGCGCAGTCCTCTCAGGAGGGTGTGGTCGAAGCAGAGGTCTCGCGCGCGCTCGAGCTGCTCGCCGGGCTCGTCGACGCGGGCACGGTCGGCCTGGCCGTGATCTCGCCGTTCCGGGCGCAGGCCGAGGCGATCGAGGCCGGGATTCTCAAGCGCTTCGACCTGGAGACGATCCGGCGCCATCGCATGCGGACCGGCACGGTGCACGCGTTCCAGGGCAGCGAGGCGGAGACTGTGGTCATCGCTCTCGGTGTGGCCGAAGGCGACACGGCGGGCCGCCGCCGCTTCGCGGCCGGGCCGAACCTGTTCAACGTGATGGTCACGCGGGCGCGCGGGCACCTCCACGTGGTCACCGCGGTCGGTGAGACGGACGGCCTCATCGGCGAGTTCCTGCGCTACGCGGACCGGCCGCCGCGTTCCCCGGGGAACGGTGACCCGGTCGGGAAGTGGACGGCGCGGCTCGCCGATGCGCTGGAGGGCGCGGAAGTGCCCGTGCGCCAGGCGTATCCGGTCGGGCACTGGTCGTTGGACCTCGTGGTGGGCGACGCCGAGGACGCGATCGGCGTGGTCGCCGAGGTCCACCCGGAGGGCCCGGCCGCGCACATCGCCCGCCACCGCGCCCTGCGGCGCGCGGGATGGCGCATCGAGGAGGCCTTCCCCTCGGCCTACGGCGACGATCCCTCAAGGGCCGCAATCGACCTGCTGGCCGAGTTGCGGGGTCACTGAGGCGCAGTGCCGTTGTTCGCGGCGTGTTCGAGGGCCGCAGCCGGGGAGTCAGCGGTGTGGGTCGGCGCGTACTCGGTCTGGGACCATTCGCGGCCGAGGTGCAGCCAGACGCTGCGGAGGCCGAGTCGGTGCGCGCCCAGGATGTCGGCGTCGTCGCGGTCGCCGATCATCCAGGCGCCGTCGAGGGTGGCGCCGACTGCGTCGGCCGCCGCGTGGAAGATCCCGGCCTCGGGCTTGCGGAACCCCACCCCTTCGCTGACCACGGCGGCGTCGACGTACCGGTCCAGACCGGAGGCCTTGACCTTCCCGGTCTGCTGCGGCACGGCCCCGTTGGTGACGATCATGACCTGGTGCCCGGCGGCGCGGACCGCTTGCAGCGCAGCGACGGTCGCATCGGTGACCCGGGCGTGCTCGCGTGCTCCGCTGCGCAGGAAGTCGATGACCGCGTCCTCCTCGAGTTTGATCGGGTAGCGCTCGATGATCGCCTGCGCGACAGTCGGTCGCGCCGCGTAGCCGGAGGCGTCCACCGACATCACCCAGTCCACGTCCTCGGCCGGAAGCCCGTGCGCGGCCAGGAACTCGCTCACCCCGAGCCGGAAGGCCCCGTCGCGGTCGATGAGCGTGTTGTCCAGGTCGATCATCAGGAGCGTCATGCCCTGGATGCTACGGATCACGCCACCCCAGCGGCAAACGCGTTCCCACGACACCGCCCGCGCCCGGTAGCTTCGGTCCATGACGCAACTCCCCCAGGCGGTCCTCGACCGCTTCGCGACCTCCTACGCCGTCGTGTGCGCCTTCATCACCGACCCGGAAGGGCGGGTGCTCGTCGTCAAGCCGACTTACCGCCCCGAGTGGCAGTTCGTGGGCGGGATGATCGACCGCGGCGAATCACCGCACGAGGCATGCGCACGGGAGGTCAAGGAGGAGATAGGCATCGACCTCCCGGTCGGCGACCTCCTGGTGCTCGACTACGTTCCGGACCACGGGTTCGACTCGGCCCCGATGACGGTCTACATCTTCGATTGCGGGATCGTCCAGGACCCCGCGGGGATCCGCCTGCAGGCGGACGAGCTCGCGGACTTCGCATGCCTTCCGGTCGACGAGGCCGCAGCGCGGTTCCACTCCACCAACAGCGCCCGGGTCGAGCGTGCAGCGGAGGCTCGCCGCACCGGCCGCACCTCCTATGTGCCGCAGAGCGGCCCAGCGCCTCGGTGAGGGCCGTGGGACCTGGACGTCAAGTCCGGAACCTGACTGCCAACGCCAATCCAGCGCTCTTACGCTCGGGCCGTCGAATTCAACCCGCTCTGGAGCGAAGCGCATAGCGGCCCCGCGGCTCCGGCCGCGGGGCCGCTATGCGGGACGGCCTACGCTTCGGCCGTTGCGGGGGCCTCTGCCTCCGTGGCGTCCTTTGCCGGGCGGCGGGACCAGCAGGCGGCCAGCAGGGAGCCGGAGATGTTGTGCCAGACCGAGAACACCGCTGCGGGCAGGGCCGCGACCGGGTTGAAGTGGGCCGTCGCGAGCGCGGCGGCGAGGCCGGAGTTCTGCATGCCGACCTCGATGCTGACGGCTCGGCGGCCGGTGACAGGCAGGCGGCCCAGCTTGGCGAGCGCGTAGCCGAGCGCGAGGCCAAAGCCGTTGTGCAGCACCACGGCGAGGACGACGAGCGCGCCGACCTTGAGCAGCGAGTCGGCGCTGCCGGCCACGACCGCCATGACCACGAGCGTGATGCCGAGGACCGAGATGAGCGGCAGTGCGTCGAGGACCTTGTCGATGAGGCGCGGTGCGAAGCGGCGCAGCAGGAGGCCGACCACGACGGGCACGAGCACGATCTGGATGATCGAGACGAAGAGGTCGCCCGCGTCCACGGGCAGGAACTCGCCGGCGAGCCAGAGGACCAGGACCGGCGTGAGGAGCGGGGCGAGGAGGGTCGAGACCGAGGTCATCGCGACCGAGAGGGCGGTGTCCCCTTTGGATAGGTAGACCATCACGTTCGAGGCCGTGCCGCCCGGGGCGGCGCCGACGAGGATCATGCCGACGGCGAGCATGGGCTCCATGTCGAAGGCGCGCGCGAGGCCGTACCCGGCGAGGGGCATGACGAGGTACTGCGCGATGACGCCGAGGACCACGGGCCACGGCCGCTTGCCGATGATCGCGAAGTCCTTGGGCTGCAGGGTCATGCCCATGCCGAGCATGATGATCATGAGGAAGTACGGCACGGCCGTGCCGAGCGGCGCGAAGGTGGTCGGGGTCGCGAAGGCGACCGCGGCCGCCGCGAGCACGATGGCGGGCAGCCAGGTGCCGGTGAGGTTGCTGATGCGTTGCAACATCGGGGGATTCGCTTTCTGCTTGGAACGCTTGGGGCGTCGTTGCCGCTGAGCAGGGTTGCGAGGGGTGGTGGGGCGGACGCGGGACGGCTGACACTCTACTAGTCCGCCGAGGGTTGGGAATCTGATTCCCAACCTGTGGATGGACAACGGCATGGAAACGGGGCGCGGGCCCGCCCGCGCGCCGGGGGGTACGGGGAGTAGTTGGAAGGTCGGGCGAGGCGCGTGGCTCGCAGGCCCACCCTGGGTCGGCCCACCGCCTTGTACACGGCGCGCGGGCCCCCCCGCGCCCCGTTTCCTCCGTTCAGTCGTTGATCGCTCGCAGGACCGGCTTGCCGGTCAGCGCCCTCTGGAGTTCGGGCGAGGCGGCGATCTTCTCGCTCTGCACGGTGAACACCACGTGCTCGCCCGGGACGAGGGTGACGAGCGCCTTGTCCACCACCGCGTCCGGGTCGAGGCGGTCGGCGAACAGGCACAGGTCGCGGAGGACGCTCTCGGCATGGACGGTGACGGCGACGCCGCCGGGCACGGGAGCGACCTCGGTGGCGAACCGGGCCTTCGACCAGTCCATGTCCTTGTCCTCCTTGGTGAACCAGGTCGCGCGGGGGAAGTCCTCGCGGCCGGTCAGGAGGAACTCGCCGTCCATCGGGATCGCGCCCGGCTCGAGTTCGAGCACGGCCGTGTCACGCGGATCGATCTCCATCTGCACGAGCGCCCGACCGATGATGCGGCCCTCGGCGTTGCACTTCCAGAAGCCGATCACGCCCTCCCAGGTCTCGGCAGAGTCGTTGACCACGACCATGTTCAGGCCGTCGCCGTCGGGCTGGAAGGTCACGAAGCGGTCGGCGTAGACGTCGCGCAGCGCGTACCAGAGCGGCTTGAGCCGCTCCTCGCCGTCGATCGCGGCCCAGGAGGTGACGGGCCAGCAGTCGTTGAGCTGCCAGACGATCGCGCCCGAGCAGTACGGCTGCAGCGAGCGGAAGTACTCGATGCCCAGGCGCATCGCGCGGGCCTGGTTGACCTGCGTGAAGTACAGCCAGTCGTCGAAGTCGCGCACGGGCGGCAGGTGCGCGTCGAGGCCGGCCTGGAGCTTGTCCTGGCCGTTCTCGGCCTTCTGGTGCCACAGCATGGCGGCGCTGTCCGCGGTCAGCGGATCGTCGTGGACCATGCGCCGCACGGTGGCCCACGTGGGCGGCGCCTGGTAGCCGAACTCGGCGACGAAGCGCGGCTTCCAGTCGCGGTAGTGGACGTAGTCGCGCTGGTTCCACACGTCCCAGATGTGCACGGAGGCGTGCGCCTGCTCGTTCGGGTGCAGATCGCGCGTGCCGGAGTACGGGCTGCCGGGCCAGTACGGCCGAGTGCCGTCCACTTCGGATACGAGTTTCGGGAGGAGACCGTGGTAGTAGCCCGCGCCCCAGGTGCGGTCACCGAGGTCGCCCTGCCAGTCCCAGTCGTGCCAGCCCCAGAGGTTCTCGTTGTTGCCGGTCCAGGTCACCAGGCTCGGGTGCGGAGCGAGGCGGGCGAGATTGTCGCGGGCCTCGGCCTCCACTTCGGACCAGAACGGCTCTTCCTCCGGATAAGCGGCGCACGCGAACAGGAAGTCCTGCCCCACGAGGAGCCCGAGCCGGTCGCAGATCCGGTAGAACTCCTCGGACTCGTAGACCCCGCCGCCCCACACGCGGATGTAGTTGACGCCGGCCGCGACCGCCTGGCGCAGACGCCGCTCGATGCGGGCGGCGTCGATCCGGCCGAACAGGGCCTCGTCGGGGATCCAGTTGACGCCCTTGATCCAGACGGTCTCACCGTTGACCTTGAGGTGGTAGGGGCGGCCGTCCGCGTCGGGCTCGGTGTCGAGTTCGACGGTGCGGAAACCGATCTGGCGCTCCCAATCGTCGAGGACGACGTCTCCGGAGCGCACGCTGACCGAGGCGTCGTACAGCTCCCGGTCGCCGTGGCCGCGCGGGCGCCAGAGACCCGGGTTCTCGACTTCGAGCCGCACGGTGGCGACATGGGAACCGGCCGGGACGCGCAGCTCGGCCTCGGCGACGACCTCGCCGTCCACCGGCCGCGCAACGGCGCAGACGAGGTCGATGTCGGCATCGGCGGCCCGCTTGAGGCGGACGTCGAGCTCGACGATCCCGGTACCGTCCTCAAGGGATACCCGCGGCACGACCGCGTCGATGCGCGCGGTCTTCCAGGACTCCAGCCGCACCGGCCGCCAGATCCCGACCCCGGCGAGGTTCGGGCCCCAGTCCCAGCCGAAGTTGCAGGCGGCCTTGCGGATGAAGTTGCCGGGTTCGGGGTAGGCGTTCGGCCGGTCGCCGAGCCGGTCGCGCTGGGCCTCGGCGTACGTGTACGGCGCCGTGAAGTGCACCTCGAGTTCGTTCGCGCCCTCGCGGAGCAGGCCGCGCACGTCGAAGCGGTAGCGGCGGTGCATGTTCGCGGTCTCGCCGACGACGGTGCCGTTGAGGCTGACCCGGGCTACCGTGTCGAGCCCGTCGAAGGCCAGCTCGACCCCGTCCCAATCCGCGGCCTCGTATGCGAAAGCGGTCCGGTACGTCCAGTCGCGGCGGCCGACCCAGGCCAGTTCGCGCTCGGCCTCGTCCACGTACGGGTCGGCGACGAGTCCGGCGGCCAGCAGGTCCGCGACCACCTCGCCGGGGACCGAGGCCGGGATCGCCTCGACGGCCACCGGGGCCCCGGGGTCCCCGGTGACGGTCCAGCCTTCGTGCAGGGTTCGCTTGGCGCTCAAAGAGACTCCTATGCCTTGGGTAGCGAGCGGTGGAGGACACCACTGTCGGCAGCGTAGCCAGCGGCGGCTCGTGCGTGAACGCGCCCGTCGACCCGGCACCGCGCGAGGCCCGCGTCACAGTATCGCTTAACCGGATAAGTAGCGTCAACCCCAATCCGGGCCGGTCCTTGACCGAACCGCCGCCGAATTGAGATCATGCTCCTCGAGCCCTCCGATCATCACGGCTGAACCGGTTCGCTCAAATCGTGCGCTACAGTCTGGAAACCGGCGCTCAACGCAAGTCCGTGCCCTAGTGCCACTCGAGAGGACCACCGATGACCAGGCGAGTCACCATCGCGGACATCGCCGCCGCGGCGGGCGTGTCGAAGGGCGCGGTCTCCTACGCCCTCAACGGGAGGCCCGGCGTCTCGGAGACCACCCGCACCAAGATCCTCGCCATCGCCGCCGAAATGGGGTTCGTCCCCAACCGCGCCGCCCGGTCCCTCTCGGTCTCCTCCGCGCAGGCCGTGGGCATCGCGCTGCGCCGCTCCGCGCGCACCATCGGCATCGAGCCCTACTTCATGGAGCTCATCAGCGGCATCGAGGCCACCCTCTCCGCCGGGTCCTTCGGCCTCACCCTCCAGATCGTGGGCACGGTCGAGGAGGAGCTGGAGGTGTACCGGCGCTGGTGGGCCGAGCGGCGCGTCGACGGCGTGTTCCTGTGCGACGTCGGCACCAGCGACCAGCGGCTCGACTTCATCGCCGACCTCGGGCTGCCCGCGGTGGCCGTCGGCGGCCCGATCGAGGGCGCGCGGTTCCCCGCGGTCTGGCACGACGACGTCGAGCCCAGCCGCGACATCCTCGAGTACCTGTACACCCTGGGCCACCGCCGCGTCGCCCGCATCGCGGGCATCCCCGGCCTGCTGCACACCGCGATCCGCGACAAGGCGTACGACGACACCGCGGCCGACCTCGCCTTCGAGTCCGTCACGACCATCCACAGCGACTACACCGGCGAGCAGGGCGCCCAGATCACGCGGCGCCTGCTCTCGTCCGCCAAGCGCCCCACCGCGATCGTCTACGACAACGACGTGATGGCGGTGGCCGGCCTCGGCGTCGCCCACGAGCTCGGGCTCGAGATCCCCGAGCAGCTGTCCCTCGTGGCCTGGGACGACTCGCAGCTGTGCCGCCTCACCCACCCGGCGCTCACCTCGCTGACCCGGGACATCCCGGCCTACGGCGCCAAGTGCGCCGAGGTCCTCCTGACCCTCATCGGCGCCGCCACGGAAGCCGCGCACCAGGGCGCCGAAACGCGAACTTTCTCGGTTCAGTGCAAGCCCGCGCAGCTCTCCCCGCGCGGGTCCACGGGCCCGGCCCAGACCTGAGTCGCCGTTTCGGCGATCACCGCAGTTCCGGCCTGCAATCAGGCCAATTTCGCGGCACGTCTTGAACCCCATCAATATTTATGGTTCTCTATGTTGAGGTGAGATTAACCGATTCACCTCACACCTGAACCTACAGATGGGATCGACATGGATACCGGCATCCCCGACGCCGTCCCTTCGCGGCGCCGCCAGTCGCGCCGCCGCATGCGCAAGTGGCTCATGGCCACTGCGACCGCCCTCGCCGTCGTCTTCGCGGGCGTCTGGCAGCTCCTCCCCGCGAGCGCGCAGCAGTCCGGCGGTTTCTCCGTCGACGGCACGCAGCTCATCGACGCCAACGGCAACCCGTTCATCATGCGCGGCACCTCCCACGCCGACGTCTGGTACCAGGGCGAGTTCGCCAGCTACGGCGAGATCAGCGACCTGGGCGCCAACACCGTCCGCGTCGTCCTCGGCTCCGGCCAGCGCGGCTGGGGCACCTCCTCGGCCTCCCGCGTCGCCGACATCATCGCCGAGTGCAAGGCCCAGCAGCTCATCTGCGTGCTCGAGGTCCACGACACCACCGGTTACGGCGAGCAGTCCGGGGCGGCGACCCTCGACCAGGCCGTGGACTACTGGCAGAGCATCCAGAGCGTCCTCGAGGGCGAGGAGGAGTACGTCCTCATCAACATCGGGAACGAGCCGTGGGGCAACCAGAACACCTCGGGCTGGCTGAACGCCACGAAGTCCGCGATCCAGCAGATGCGGGCCGCCGGCTTCGACCACACGCTCGTCGTGGACGCGCCGAACTGGGGTCAGGACTGGGAGAAGCGGATGCTGAACGGGGCCCCTGAGGTCGCGGCGGCGGACACCCAGGGGAACACGGTGTTCTCGGTGCACATGTACGAGGTGTACACCTCGGCGCAGTCCGTGATCGACTACTTCGAGGCGTTCGAGCAGATGAACCTGCCGCTCATCGTCGGCGAGTTCGGCAACATCCACGGCGGGCAGAACGTCGCGTGGCAGACCATCCAGAGCGAGGCCCAGGCCCGCGGCATCGGCTGGCTCGCGTGGTCCTACTCGGGCAACGGCAGCGGGGTCGAGCACCTGGACCAGGTCACGAGCTTCAACCCGAGCCAGCTGACCACCTGGGGCCAGGGCGTGTTCAACGGCGCCAACGGCATCGGGAACACCGCCGAGCGCGCCACCGTCTTCGGCGACGACCCGGACCCGACCACGACCACCCCGACCTCGACGCCGTCCGAGGAGCCGACGACCGGCGGGCCGACCGAGGGCGACTGCACCGCGAAGATCGCGGTGGGCAGCTCGTGGGGTTCGGGCTGGCAGGGGAACGTGAGCGTCACGGCATCGCAGGGCGCGGTGGACGGCTGGCGGCTCACCTGGACGTGGGCCGGGACCACCCGGATCACGAGCAGCTGGAACGCCGATCTGACGGCCTCGGGCGCGAACGTGACCGCGGAGGACGTGGGCTGGAACGCCACCGTCGCGAGCGGCCAGACCCGCGAGGTCTTCGGCTTCATCGCGTCGGGTCCGACCGGTGCGCCGACGGTGACCTGCGAAGCGATCTAGTACGGCGATAAGGAACGGGCGGCGGACCATCTGGTCCGCCGCCCGTTTCGCCGGTGCGACCGTTTCCGGTCGGTACTAGCCGTTCTTGGTCGGGAGCTGGAACTTCCCGGGCCCGCCCTTCGGCATCTGGGAGCGGACGCCGCCCTTCTTGTTGCCGATGGGCTGGTGGCCGGTCTTCTCGGCCTTCTTGCCGCGGGCGAGCGCACGGCGCTGCTCGCGGTTCAGGGGCTCCTCAACGGTGCCTTCAGTGGCTTCTTCTGCGGCTTCTTGGGCCTTGGGAGCTTCGGCGGTCATACGCTTCCCCTTTTCGGGTAGAGAGTGAAGAGACGTGAGCGCGAAACGGAGTCAGACTCTACGTCTCGAGAACTTGGCACTCAGTCGTATTGGCGGCCTCATCGCGGGAGGCGGCCGAATCTCTTCTAAAAGATCATGCGGCCCACTCTAGCGGAGGCCCGGACGCGGCACAACAACGTTTGCGAGCGGCGTGCGGGTGACTCTACCCTCATACGCATGACCCAGCCCCGTCAGCGCAGTGTGCCGGCCGACCGCCCGTACAGCCGGCGCGGACCGCAGCCTGCGCCCAGTCCGGCGAAGCTCGCGCGCGTGCGCACCGTCGCCCAGGACGCCATGCGCGGCGCCCGCTGGTGGACGCTCCTGGACCTCGAGCGGATCCTGCGCGGCGACACCGAGTTCTGGCGGGACCTCTGGGCGCCGTCGCTCGCGATCGCGGCGCACAAGGTGGGCCTGAAGAACGCCCGGTCGCGGCTCGACGAGGCGATCGACGCCGGTTTCCACCAGACCGACCTCTTCGAGCCCGAGCTCTCGGCGGCGTTCGGCGCGGACCCGGACTGGGCGGCGGTGCTGGAGCGGGCCCGCGCGAACGTGCCGAGGCCGGCGCTGCGGCTCACGGCCTGGCCCGAGCCGGGTCCGGCCGCGCCGCTGCGCCTGGACCGCGCTGAGGCCCACCGGGAGCCGCAGCTGCCGCCGCGCCTGCCGCGACCGGGCACTGGGGCCTGGGAGACGGCGAAGGCGCTGCTGGGGTGGACGGCCGGGTTGTGGCGGCATGCGAACGCGCGCATCAACGCGGGTGACGCACTGGACGTACTCGAGCAGGTCGCCAACGGCGCCCGCTACTCGTGCGTGGAGTACTCGATCGTGCTCGCGCAGGGCCTCAACGCGCTCCGCGTCCCGGCCCGCCGAGTGTGGCTGCGGCGCGGCGACTACCACGACGGCGTGGGCCAGGGGCATGCCGTGGCGGAGGCCTGGATCGACGACCTCGACCAGTGGGTGCTGCTCGACGGCCAGCACGGCGCGTACTGGGCCGACGAGGGCGGGAGGCCCTTGAGCCTGCCCGAGCTCCAGGCGCGCGAGCGGCCCGCGCGGCCGGTGCACGTGGGGCCCCGCGAGGCCATCAGGGATCCGGAGCTGTGGTCGGCGTACTTCGCGCACGCCTCGGTCACCGGGATCGCGTGGGAGCCGGAGGGTTTCGTGCCGGTGTTCCAGGACGGCCAGGTCCTCACCGCCGAGCGGCTCGTGCGCGACAGCGCCGGGGCCTACCCGCGCCTCTCGGACCTCGCGATCGGCGTGACCGCGCTCGGCGGCGCGCCGGCGGTGGAGTTGAAGCCGGTGCACCCGTATGCGACCGGTGGCTCGTGGAACGGCGAGCCGATCATCGTGCAAGGGCGGCAGCGGTTCGCGCGGGCGCTCGACCGCGAGCCGGGTGACCACAGCGCCGCGCTGGCCGCTCTGACCCCTTACGGCCCCTTGGCCTCCCGTGAGCTGCGCTGGACCGCGGCCTAAGCGCTCGACCGCGAGCCGGGTGACCACAGCGCGGCACCGGCCGCCCTGACCCCGTACGGCCCCTTGACCTCCCGCGAGCCGAGGACCACAAGTCGGCACTGGCCACCCTGACCCCGTACGGCCCCTTGACCTCCCGCAAGCCACGCCGGGCGGCGTCCTGAACGCTCGATCCGTTCGGACTCTCGAATTGACCGGTCCTTAATCCTAGTAATCCCATGGGATTACTGATATCGTCGACTCATGCAGCCCGCCAACGCATTCGCACAGCGGCGCGAGGTCGACCAGATGCGCGTCGCCAGCGCCCTCTGTCGCTGACCCCGCCTCCCCCGCCGATCTGAGCGACACTCCCCCACGCGATCGGCCCGCAGATTCTGCTTCCGCCACGCCCGCAAGGCGTTCGGTCCGCGGCGCAGCCGCTTCCACTCCATCCGCAAAGAACGCTTCCGACTCCGTACGCGCATCGCGCCCCAAGGAGTCGCCGTTCCCCATGCCTGCACACCCATCCCACCGCAAGGAGCATCATGTCCACTCCCAGCCCCACCTCGATATCCCGCCGCGCCGTGCTCGCCGCCGCACCCGTCGCCGCCGCCGGCGTCGCGATCGGCACCGCGTCCCCGGCTGCGGCCGGACCCGCGGCCAACGCCTCGGTCGCGGTCCTGCACTGGTTCGACGCGACCAACGCCGCCGTCACCGCCGCACCCGCGACCACCCAGGTCACCAACAGCCGCACCTGGGCCATCGCCTGGCTCGCCGCGGCCCGCGCGGTCAAGCGGGTCCCCCACGGCGTCAACGCGGGCCAGTACCGGGAGGCCGCGCTCGCCGCCGCCGTGCACCACGCGCTCTCCACCCTCGCCCCGTCGCAGACCGAGGCCCTGGACGCGGCGCTCGAGGCGGCGCTCGCTCGGGTCCCCGAGGGCCGGGCCAAGCGCAAGGGTGTCGCCGCGGGCTTCGAGCGGGCGGAGGCCCTGCTCGCCGACCGGGCGGGCGACGGGCTCGACCCCGCATCGGTGAGCCCGGCGTACACGCCTCCGGCCGCCGCGCCGGGCGTGTGGCAGCCGACCCCGCCCGCGCACGGGCCCGCGCAGCAGGCGGGCACGCGCTTCGCCGTCCCGTTCGCGCTCGACAGCGCCGACCAGTTCCGTCTCGACCCGCCCCCGGCCCTCGGCACCCCGCAGTACCGGGCCGACCTCGAGGAGGTCTACGCGTACGGGGGCCTGAACAGCACCGCGCGCACCCAGGCGCAGACCGACACCGCGCAGTTCTGGCTCGGCAGCTCGTTCACCCTCTACAACCCGGTGCTTCGCGCCGCGCTCCAGCACCACACCGGGTCGCTGCGCGACCAGGTGGCGCTCGTGGCGCTCTTCCACGTCGCCTCGGTCGACACGCAGATCGCGACTTCGGACTCGAAGTACGCGCACCTGCTGTGGCGCCCGGTCACCGCGATCGCGGGGCCGGTCGAGGACGGCGACCCGGCCACGGTGCAGGACCCGAACTGGGCGCCGCTGCACACCACCCCGTCGCACCCGGACTACCCGAGCGGGCACAACACCTACTCGGGTTCGGCCGAGGAGGTGCTCACCCAGCTCGTGGGCGACGGGCCCGGCGCGGCGTTCACCATTCCGAGCCCGACCGCGCCCGGCGTGACCCGGACGTACACGACCTGGAATCCGCTCACGACCGAGAACGTCGACGCGCGGGTCTGGTCGGGCATCCACTCGCGCTCGGCGGACCTCGCGGGCGTCGAGTTGAGCCGCACGGTGGCCGCGCACGTGCTGAGCAGGGCTGACGACCTGCTCGCTTAGGGCAGGCCTTAAGACCTCGGGGTCGAGGAGAAGGGCGCTCCGGCGGCACGCATGAGGCCGCCGGGGCGCCCGCATGCCCTAGGCATCGACATTTGCCTATCTATTGACAGGCAAGCGCTCGCACGGTAGGTTTGCTTCACTTCCCTCATAACCATCGAGAAGCCGCATCTGGCGGCGCCTCCCGGAACTGCGAACGGCGGACTGCTCCGACCGATCTGGGAGCGCTCCATCCAGGCGCTTCGCGCTGCCCCTCTTCGGTATCGCGGCAATGGCGAAGACCCCCGGCCCCCGGCTCGTCGGCGGGTCTTCGTCGCGGAAACGGCGAGCGGGCCGGATGACGACCGGTCCGATTCGCAGGACCTAGCGCAGCGCCTCGTCCAGGATGTACCGCTCGGCGTCCAGGAGCCGCAGGTCCCGCGCCGGCCGGCGCAGGTGCCCCTTCTCCACGATCCGCTCGAACGCGGGGTCGCCCGCCTGGGCCATCCGCCGGATGCCCTCGATGTGGTCCACGATCCGCTTGCGGATCACCTTGATGAACCGCTGGCGGTCACGGTCGGAGAGCCCGTACGCGTCCGCGAACATCCGCAGCCGCCGCGCCCGGTCCGGCTTCTTCCAGCCCAGCGTGACCGAGTCCCGGTCGGTGAAGATCGGCACCCACGTCCAGGCCGCATAGGCGACGTCGTAGATCCGCGCGCCCGGGCTCGCCAGGTCGAAGTCGATGAGCGAGAGCGTCCCGTCCGGCCGCCACACCACGTTGTGCGGGGCGGCGTCGTGGTGGCAGATGACCTCGGTGTCCGGCGGCGGCGGCCCGAAGGACCGCCACGTCGCGCCCTGCGGCGGCCGGAACCCGTACTGCGCGTCGTGGAACATCCGCAGCATCTTCGCGACCGCGCTCATGGTCTCGTCGGTCGTCCAGTGCGGCGCCAGCGGGTACTTGCCCGGCTCGCCCTCGACGAACGAGAGCACCTCCCGGGCGTGCTCGTCGACGCCCAGCACCCGCGGCGCGCCCGTGAAACCGGCGCCGTCGAGGTGCCGCAGGAGCGAATGCACCGCGGGAGTCCAGGGCCCCGTGTTCCGGCGGACCGTATCGCCCAGCCGGACGACCGTGCTCGTGTTGCCGCCGATCAGCGGAATCTCGTCTTGGCTCACCGGTCCCCGCAGTGCCTGCCGAATTCGTTAAGGGGTGTCAGGACTCGGCGCCGTCGACAATCGCGTCGACGAACGCTCCGACTTCGAACGGAGCCAGGTCGTCCGGCCCCTCCCCGAGTCCGACCAGCTTAACCGGTACCCCCAACTGCCGCTGTACCGCGATCACGATCCCGCCCTTGGCGGAGCCGTCGAGTTTGGTGAGCACGATGCCGGTGACGTCGCAGACCTCGCCGAACACCTTCGCCTGCTGCAGGCCGTTCTGGCCGGTCGTCGCGTCGAGCACCAGCAGCGTCTCCGCCACCGGGCCCTGCTTCTCGACGACCCGCTTGACCTTCCCCAGCTCGTCCATCAGGCCGGCCTTGTTCTGGAGCCGCCCGGCGGTGTCGATCAGGACCACGTCCGCGCCCTCCTCGGCCCCGGCCTTCACCGCGTCGAACGCGACCGAAGCGGGGTCGGCGCCCTCGCCGCGGCGCACCACCCTGGCGCCCACGCGCGAACCCCAAGTCTCGAGCTGCTCCGCGGCGGCGGCGCGGAACGTGTCCGCCGCGCCCATGAGCACGGTCTTGTCCTCAGCGATGAGCACGCGGGCCACCCGGCCGCACGTCGTGGTCTTGCCCGAGCCGTTGACGCCCACCATCATGATCACGGCCGGTCCCTCGCCCGAAGGCGAGACGGTGGCGATCGAACGGTCGAGCTCCGGCTCGAGGACGGCGGTGAGCTCGGCCTTCAGCAGGCGGCGCAGCTCTTCGGGGTCGCGGGTGCCCAGGACCTTCACCCGCTCGCGCAGGCTCTCGACCACAGCGGTCGTGTCGGCCATGCCCACATCGGCGCCGAGCAGGATCTCCTCGATCTCGTCCCACACGTCGTCGTCGAGCTTGTCGCTCGCCAGGAGCGCCAAAAGGCCCTTCCCGAGCGCGTTGTTGGAACGGGCCAGACGCGAACGCAGCCGCACCAGGCGGCCTTCGACGGGCTCGGGCTTCTCAAGGCCCGGAGTCGTCGGCGCCTCGGCCTGCGGCGCAGCGGCCTCCGGCTCAGCCTGCTTCGGGGCCTCGACCTGCGGCTCCTCAGCCGGCGCCTCGACCGCCTTCGAGCGGGAAGCGCGCACACCGACCACGATGCCGCACACCGCCGCGACCACGACGACGGCCGCGACCACCCAGATCCACAGGTTGTCCACAGGAAAGTCCTCCACCAGAGCTTCAGTCGCACGGATGCGACCGGGCAGCCGCACACGTGCAACCACTGTACTGGGGGCCGGTCAGTCCTCTTCGCGGGAGAACTTCTGGCTGATGACCTGCGTGACACCCGCGCGCATCGTCACGCCGTACAGCGCGTCGCCGATCTCCATCGTGCGCTTCTGGTGCGTGATGATGAGCAGCTGCGAGTTCTCCTGCAGCCGCCGCAGCAGGTCCAGCAGGCGTCCGAGGTTCACGTCGTCGAGCGCCGCCTCCACCTCGTCCATCAGGTAGAACGGGCTGGGGCGGGCGCGGAAGATCGCGACCAGCAGCGCCAGCGCGGTCAGGGACCGCTCGCCGCCGGAGAGCAGCGAGAGCCGCTTGACCTTCTTGCCGGGCGGGCGGGCCTCGACCTCGACACCCGTGTGAAGCATGTCGTCGGGGTCGGTGAGCAGGATGCGGCCCTCGCCGCCGGGGAAGACGGTCTGGAAGACGTTCTCGAACTCGCGGGCGGTGTCCGCGAACGCCTCGGCGAACACCTGCTGGATGCGGTCGTCCACCTCCTTCACCACAGTGGTGAGATCGGCGCGGGTCTTCTTGACGTCCTCGAGCTGCTCGTTGAGGAACTTGTACCGCTCCTCCAGGGCCGCGAACTCCTCGAGCGCGAGCGGGTTGACCTTGCCGAGGAGCTTCAGCTCGCGCTCGCCGCGGGCGGCGCGCTTCTCCATGGTCGGGCGGTCGAACTCGTACGGCTCGGGCTCGGGCCTCCCCTTCTCGAGCGCGGCACCGACCTCTTCGGAACTGGGCGGCACCAACTGGTCGGGGCCGTACTCCGCGAGCAGGGTCTCGATGTCGACGCCGAACTCCGCGCCGGCCTTCTCCTCGAGCTGCTCGATGCGCAGGCGCTGCTCGGCGCGGGCGACCTCGTCGCGGTGCGCGGCGGAGGTTATGCGCTCGAGCTCGGCCGCAGTGGCCCCGGCGCGGTTGCGGAGGTCGGCGAGAGCGGCTTCGCGGCGGGTCTGCGCGGCGGCGACCTGGTCGCGTTCGATCGCCGCGGCCTCAAGGGAGTCGGTGAGCGCGACGCCGGCGTTCTCAGCGGCCTCGGCGACGAGCGCCGCCACCTTCGCACCGCGGGCGCGGGACGCGCGGCGGGCTTCGGCGCGGGCGCGCGCGGCGCGCTCGGACTGGGCCTGGCGGGCGAGGGCGTCGGCGCGCCCGGCCAGCGCGGAGGCGCGCTCCTCGGCGGTGCGCACGGAGAGGCGGGTCTCCATCTCGTTCTGGCGGGCGGCGTCGAGCGCGCGGGAGAGGACGTCGCGCTCGTCGGTCGAGGGCTCCTCGATCGCGGGCAGCGATTCGAGCTCCTCAAGGCGCGCTTCGAGGTCGGTGAGGCCCGCGGTGTCGCTCTCGCGGGCGGCCTGCGCGCGGTCCTTGGTCTGCTGGAGGCGGGCGACCTCGGCCTCGGCGCTGCGGGCGGCGGCGCCGAGCTCGGCCAGACGGCGGGCGACGACGCTGTGCGCGGCCTCGGCCTGGCGCTGGGCGGTGCGCACGGCCTCCGCGGCGGCCTCGGCCTCGGCGTGGGCCTCGCGGGCGGCCTCGAACTGCTCGCGCAGCTGGGCGGCGAGGGACTCCGAGGCGAGCTTGCGGTCGCGGGCCTCGTCGACGGCGGCCTGGATCTCGATGTAGGACTGGGCTTTCGCGGAACCGCCGAACGCGGTCGCCGCGCCGAGCACGTCGCCCGCGCGGGTGACGGCGGTGAGCTGCGGGTGGGCGTCCACGATGGCGCGGGCGGCGTCGAGGTCGTCGGCGACGCACATCCCGGCGAGCACGGCGCGGACGGTGGAGTCGAGTTCGGCGGGGGCCTTGACGGTGTCGGCGACGGCCCGGTAGCCGGCGGGGATGTCCGCATGTGACTGCGCGCCCGCAATGAGGAAGCCGGCCTGCCCGCCGTCCTCGTCGCGGAGGAACTTGAGCGCTTCGGCGGCGCTGGCGGGGTTGGTGACGGCGATGGCGTCGGCGAGGCGGCCGAGGGCGGCGGCGAGCACGGCCTCGTAGCCGGGTTCGACGGTGAGGAGGGCGGCCACGGAGCCGAGGACCCCGGGAACGGCGTCGGCGCGGGCGAGGAGGGCGGCGGCGCCGTCCTTTCGGCGCAGGCCGACGGCGAGGGCCTCTTCACGGGCGGCCCACTGGGAGGCCTCGCGGTCGGCCTCGCGCTCGGCGGCTTGGAGGCGGTCGGCTTCGGCCTTGGCGGCGGCGACGCGGGCCTTCGCCTCGGCGACGGCCTCGTCGAACTCGGTGTTCGACTCGACCGCTTCGTTCTCGGCCTCGGCTTCGGCGTGGGCCTCGGCGGCGGCCTCGGCGCGTTCGCGGGCCTCGGCGAGCGCGATGCTGGCGCGTTCGAGCTCTTCGGCCGCGGCGGCGGTGCGGGTCTGGAGGGAGTCGACGCGGCCCCGCAGGGTGGCGAGGGCTTCGCGGCGCTCGGCGGCGGCCTTCACGGCGGTGACGATGCGCTGCTCGGCCTCTGAGAGCGCGGCCTCGGTCTCCTCGCGTGCCTCCACTGCGGAGGAGAGGCGCTCGGAGTCCTCCGCGATGGACTCGCGCAGCTCGATCTCCTGCTCGCGGATGCGCTCGGCCTCGGTCTCGAGGACTTCGGGGTCGCGCCCGGCGCGGTCGTCCCCGGTGTCCTCGGAGAGGTAGCGGCGGCGTTCGGCGGCGAGCTGGGCGGTCGAGCGCAGGCGCTCGGCGACGGCCTGGAGGCGGTACCAGGTCTCCTGCAGGCGGGCCAGGCGCGGCTTGTCGGCGGCGTGCGCGGCCTCGACCTCGCCCACCTGGGCGTTGAGGCGCTCGTGCTCCTCGGCGAGGACGTCTTTGCGCTCCTTCAGGGCCTCTTCGTCGGCGAGGTCCTTGGCGATGTTGCCGCGCAGCGAGGTGAGGTCGTCGGCGAGGAGGCGCAGGCGGGCCTCGCGCAGGTCCATCTGGATGGTCTGGGCGCGGCGGGCGAGCTCGGCCTGGCGGCCGAGCGGCTTGAGCTGGCGGCGCAGCTCGCCGGTGAGGTCGGCGAGGCGGTCGAGGTTGCCCTGCATGCCCTCGAGCTTGCGGAGGGCCTTCTCCTTGCGCTTGCGGTGCTTGAGGACGCCGGCGGCCTCCTCGATGAAGGCGCGGCGGTCCTCGGGGCGGGCGTGCAGATAGGAGTCGAGCTTGCCCTGGCCGACGAGGACGTGCATCTCGCGGCCGATGCCGGCGTCGGAGAGGAGGTCCTGCACGTCGAGGAGGCGGCAGCGGTCGCCGTTGATCTCGTACTCGCCTTCGCCGGAGCGGTACATGCGGCGGGTGATCGAGACTTCGGAGTAGTCGATGGGGATGGCGCCGTCGGAGTTGTCGATCGTCAGCGTGACCTCGGCGCGGCCGAGCGCGGGGCGGCCGGTGGTGCCGGCGAAGATGACGTCCTCCATCTTGCCGCCGCGCAGGGACTTCGCGCCCTGCTCGCCGAGGACCCAGGCGATGGCGTCGACGACATTGGACTTCCCGGAGCCGTTCGGACCCACGACGCAGGTGATCCCCGGTTCGAAACGCAGGGTCGTGGCCGAGGCGAAGGACTTGAAGCCCTTCAGCGTGAGGCTCTTCAGGTACAACGGTCGCTCCGGGCTGGTGTGCTTCGCTTCGGGTGCGGGACCGTCCCAGCCTACAAGGCCGCCATCGGGGAGAGGGGTATATCAAAGGCCCCAAAGGGGACGAACCGGGGGAGGGGAGGCGGGGCTTTTCGGGGACGGCCCGGGCGCTCAGGGGCGGCTGAGCATTCAGGGGCAGACATGGCAATGCGCGCCGGCTGTATCAGCAGGCGCGCCGTTCTTCCGTTGTCGCGAGACGACTTAAGTCAACGCGGGCTCATGCAGCCGCATCAACTCCTCGACATGATCGTGCTCGATCTCGTCCTCCCGGGCCCGGAGCTCGGCGAGCTCGGACTCGAGGTTGCGTACTCGCGCGCGTAGCTGGACCACTTCTTCGAGCAGGCGCTTGTTGGGAGCCTGGCCGATGTGGCCGTAGAGGGCTTTCGCCATGGTTTCTCCTTGCGATCACGTCGACTGGTGGCGTTGGCGTACGCACCATGAAAACGTCGCATTTTGCTGAGTGAATTTTTTTAGTCGCTGGGGCCGATTGCCCCTAGCCGGACCAGTGGAGCACGGCTCGTGAACACTGGCCGTCTCCTGACATCATCCGCCTGATCGACGGTTCTCGTCAAGCTTTGCACATGCTTTGCCCATCGGATTCGACGGGGGTCACAACTGAGGGGGGTGCCTCACGTTCGGAAGGGGCCGATCTGCTCCGTGCACGAGGCGCGCAAACCTGGTAGGGTCCCGGAAAATCCGAACGATTCACACGTAACCCCACGTGACGAGGCCCTACCCCCATGCGAAGACTCCAGGGCGGACGCCACCGCGACCGCGCCGAGCACCGCCGCCGGATGCTCATGCTCATCCCGGTGACCTTCGGCCTCACGGCGGGCGCGACCTCACTCTGGGCGCTCGGATCGCCACTCGACGGCCTCGCCGCCTCCGGCGACGCCCCCACCACCGCCCAGGTCGAGACCACCCTTCCGGAGGACCCCACCTCGCCCGAACCCCAGGTGCTCGACGCCCCCAGTGAAGCCGGGATGCGCACACAGGAGGCCGAGGAAGTCCCCACCACCGAGACGCCCGAGGAGACCACCGAGGCGCCGACCCAAGCGGACGAGGGCGACGCCGGCGACGACGGGGACCAGGCCGGATCCGGCGAGTTCGCCGACACCGAGGCGGCCGTGGCCGACCTCGTCGACGCCGAACGCGCCGAAGCCGGCTGCGGCTCCCTCGAACGCGACTCCCGACTCGACAACGCCGCCCGCCTCCACGCCGAGGACATGGCCGCCAACGACTACTTCGACCACACCTCGCAGGACGGCCGCGGCCCCACCGAGCGCGCCGCCGAGCAGGGCTACGAAGGCGGCGTCGGCGAGAACATCGCCGCGGGCTACCCCGACGCCGCGGCCGTCATGGAGGGCTGGATGAACTCCGAAGGGCACCGCGCGAACATCCTCAACTGCGACTACAGCGTGCTCGGCATCGGCATCGCCGACCGCGACGGCACCCTCTACTGGGTCCAGAACTTCGGCTGACGGGGCGCTTTTCAGAGCACCGATCGGGCCAGCATTATCGCAGGTGAACCATGCTGGAACCTCTTACTGTCGTCCATCCGACTCAACGCTGGACTGAATGATTACCAACAGTCATGCTGGGATGGCCGCCCGCTGAGGCGCGCATCTGGGGAGGCGAGCAAAAAACCTGAAGGACGAGGTGCCAACCGTGCGTGTCATGCTCTACGACCCGAATCAGGTCTTCTCCGCCAGCATTCGACCCCTGCTCCACCGACGCGGTGACATCCCAGTCGAGGCGAGGACCGCGAAAGCGCTCGTGGCGGCGGATGCGCAGATCGACTGCTGCCTGGTCGCACTCGAAGCGGTCTCCCGCAACCGGGTCCTGACCGACTGCAAGCGACCGCTCTTCCTCATCACCGACCGCGACGACGGCTCGGTCCTCCGCAAGGCCGTCTCGGTCTCGGCGGCCGGAATAGCCAACACCCACATCATGCCCGGCGATCTGCTCGAAGCCATCGACCGCGGGCTCCTCACTCCGCCCTACTACGACCCGCAGCTGCTGCGCGCGGCCCTCCAGCCGGCCCCGCTCCTCGGCGAGCACGACGCACTCGAACTCGCCCACCACCTGACCCCGAGAGAGGACGACGTGCTGCGCCGCATCGTGCGCGGCGAACCGACCGCCCAGATGGCCACCCAGATGGGCGTCTCCGTCTCCACCGTCCGCTCCCACGTCCAGAACGTGCTCGGCAAGCTCGGCGTGAACTCGCGCCTCGCGGCGATCGCCTTCGCCATCAACTACGGCCTGGACACCGTCAGGGAGAAGCACCCGCAGCTCAGCTGAGCCGAGGGCTCATACTTGAGGGGTGCCAGAGCTTCCCGAAGTAGAGACCGTCCGCCGCGGGGTCGACGAGGCCTTCCGCGGCGGGCGCATCAGCGCCGTCGAGGTCTACAACCCCCGCACCGTGCGCCGCCACGCCACCGGCATCGCCGATTTCCAGCTGAGCCTCACGGGCCTGCAGGTCACCGGCAGCGGGCGGCGCGGCAAGTTCATGTGGCTCACGCTGGACGACGGCCGCGCGCTCGTGTGCCACCTGGGCATGAGCGGCCAGCTGCACGTCGTCACCGACGGCCGCGCGGCGCACAAGCACCTGCGCGGCCGGATCGGGTTCGCCGACGCGCGCGAGCTGTGGTTCATCGACCAGCGGACCTTCGGGTACTGGGACCTCGCGGAACTCGACAACTCCGTGCCGAAGACCATGGCCCACATCGCCCCCGACGTGTTCGAGGCCGCGTTCGACGCGAATGCGGCCGCCGAGCGGCTGCTGCGGCGCCAGATCGAAGTCAAGAAGGCCCTGCTCGACCAGACCTGGATCAGCGGGGTCGGGAACATCTACGCCGACGAGGCGCTGTGGCGCGCGCGGCTGCGCGGCCGGCGCAGCGGCGCGTCGCTCTCGAAGCGCAAGGCCCTGGAGCTGCTCGGCCACGTCAAGGACGTGCTCACCGAGTCCCTCGCGGTCGGCGGCACCTCGTTCGACGAGCTGTACGTGGACGCCCGCGGCGAGGCCGGGTACTTCGCCCGCGAACTCGCGGTCTACGGCCGCGCGGGCCAACCGTGCAAGCGGTGCGACACCCCGATCAAACGCGAGGTCATCGGCGACAGGTCCGCGCACTACTGCCCGAAATGCCAGCGCTGAAGACGGCTCGAAGACACCACCGAGACCACCGAGAACCCTGCTGAACCACTCTTTCGGGTGACATTTCGGCCCGCGGCGGCGTTCGCGGGCCGTTCTTGTCGGGGCCGGGTGGGACGCTCGGCCCTGACCTTCTTTCCCCTCTAGTGGTGGGTGGGGGCTGTGGACGGTGTTCCCGGCAGCAATGCAAAACGTGAAGGGCGGCACCGGAGATCCGGTGCCGCCCCTCAGAACGTCTTGTCTACCGCTGCTTCACGCCGAGGCGTTCGGACAGCATCTGCCAGGCGAGCTTGGCGGCGATCTGCTCGGCGTCCTTCTTCGAACCGCCGGAGCCCTCGCCGAACTCCTCGCCGGCCACGACCGCCCACGCCGTGAACTGCTTGGCGTGGTCGGGGCCGGACTCGGTGATCCGGTACTCGGGCACGCCGAGTCCGGAGTCGGCCGTCAGCTCCTGCAGGCTCGTCTTCCAGTCCAGGGCTGCGCCCTGTCCGGCCGCGGCCTCCATGAGCGGGTCGAAGAACCGGTGCACCACGACCTTGGCGGTCTCCACCCCGTACTGCAGGTAGACGGCGCCCAGCAGCGCCTCGACCGCATCGGCGAGGATCGAGTTCTTGCCGCGTCCGCCCGAGCTCTCCTCGCCCTTGCCGAGCATGAGGTGCGGGCCGATGCCGCCCGCGCCCATGCGGCGCGCCACCCCGGCCAGCGCCTTCATGTTCACCACGGACGCGCGCAGGCGCGCGAGCTGCCCTTCGGGCAGGTCGGGGTGCTCCTGGTAGAGCGCGGTCGTGACCACCAGGCTGAGCACGGAGTCCCCGAGGAACTCCAGGCGCTCATTGGTGGGCAGTCCGCCGTGCTCGTAGGCGTAGGACCGGTGTGTCAGGGCGAGACGCAGCAGTTCGGGGTCGATATCTCGGACCCCGAACACCGCTTCGAAATGTTGTACTGCCTTGTCGCCCATGTGCGGGAGGACTTTAGGCCTCGAGGACCTGACGGCCCCTGTACGTGCCGCAGGTCTCGCAGACCTGGTGGCCGCGCTTCTTGGCGTGGCACTGCGGGCACTCGATCAACTGGATCGGGGCAGCTTTCCACTGCGACCGACGGTGTCGGGTGTTGCTGCGCGACATACGACGCTTCGGAACAGCCACTTCAGAACTCCATACCTATACGCTTACGCTGTGCTATTTCGATTCGCCGTCATTGTCGGCGAGTCGAAGCTTCTCCAAGCCCGCCCAACGGGGGTCCACGGTCTCGTGAACGTGGTCGTCGGGCAGTTCATCCCAAGGAACGCCGCACTCGGCGCACATTCCCGGGCAGTCAGGTCGGCACAGCGGGGTGACTGGCATCGCCAGCACCAGCGCGTCCCGGACCGCGGGCTCCAGATCGAGCAGGTCCCCCTCGAGCCGCATGATCTCATCGGCTTCGGTGGTCGCTTCGGTGACGGAGCCTTCATAAGCGTACAGCTCCTGCACCTGGACGCTGAGAGCGTCCTGCACCGGTGCGAGGCACCTCGCACACTCGCCTTCGGCGACCGCCTCGACCCCGCCGGAGGCGAGCACGCCTTCACTGACGCCGGTGAGGTGGATGTCGAGGTCGAGGACCGCGCCCTTGGGAACCGCGTACACCGACTCGAGGCCGTAGGCCTCGGGTGCGGGGATCTCGAGCGCGACGTGCATCGTCGTGCCCGCGCCGCGCAGTTCCGCGGTGTCGAACACCAGCGGCGCGGCGGGATCCAGAGCGGTCTTCCTCATGGGTGTACTGCGGTCCTTCGGTAGGGAGGTGCGCCTCGATCGAGGCCGACCGGTAATGCTACATCAACGGCGGAACCGGCCCCAACCCAGGTAGCGGGCGCAGTGAAGCACGGGGGGAGGGTGTGAGCGAGCCGACACGCGAGGGGTCCGCCCGGTGCCGCCGGACGGGCCCCCAAAGGGCTCGAGAGGTCTCGAACGCCCTTACAGCTGCGGGAGGGGCTTCTCTTCCTCGACGGGCTCCTGCTGCGAGGGCGCGAAGCTGCCGATCTCCCGGAGGGTGTGCATCTTGTCGCGGCCGCGCTCCACACCCGAGAGGGCGCGGTGCAGGAACTGCTCGAAGTTGGCGAGCGTCGTGTCGACGTACTCGTCGACCTCGTCGCGCAGTCGCTGCGCCTCGCCGCGGGCCTCCGCGATGATGCGGTTGCCCTCGTGCTCTGCGGAGACGGTGATCTCGTGGCGGGAGACGAGCCGCGCGTGCTCGGTCTCGCCCTCGGTGATGATCCGCTCGGCCTCGCGCTCGCCGGCGTCGATGATCTTGTCGCGCTCCTGAAGCATGGCCTCGGCGCGGCGCAGGTCGCCGGGGAGTTCGTTCTGGAGCTCTTCGAGCATGGCGATCATCTCGGCCCGGTCAACTTTGCAGGCCCTTGACATGGGCACGGCCTTGGCCTGCTCCACGTAGGCGATGATCTCTTCGATCCGGTCGAGCGCACCCACCGATTTGCTCCCGTCGATGTCAGTCATGGGGACATTGTCCCGGATGAGGGTGGAATAAGGAGGCTATTCCTGGCGCAAACGCTCGATCAGTCGCGATTGGACGAATTCCGGCACATAGGGCGAGATGTCGCCGCCCCATTTCACCACGTCCTTGACCATCGAGGAGGACAGGAAGGAGTACAGGGGGTTGGTCGGAATGAACACCGTCTCGATCCCCCTCAACCCGTAGTTCATCTGAGCCATCTGTAGTTCGTAGTCGAAGTCGGAGGCCGCGCGGACGCCTCTGACCAGCACTCCGGCGCCGTGTTCCTTGCAGAAGTCGACGACCAGGCCCTGGAAGGACGCGATGCGCACATTGGGGATGTCCGCGGTGGTCTCGCGGAGGAGTTCCACCCGCTCCTCGACGCTGAACAACGCGTTCTTGGAGGCGTTGTGGAAGACCGCGACCCACACCTCATCGTACAGCTGGGCGGCGCGTCCGAAGATGTCGAGATGACCGTAGGTCACCGGATCGAATGAACCGGAGCAGGCGGCGATTCGGGCTTCAGGTTTCACAGGGCGTGACCGTAGCAAAGTGCCGTGCTGCCGTAGCGACGGACGCGGTCTTCTGCGATCTTCTCCGGCCACGGCACGGAGGCCTCTTTGCCGCCGCGTTCGACCACCACGTCGGCGTCGTCGGCGAGCCATCCGTTCGCGACCAGTGCTTCCAGCACTTCGGCGATGGCGGTGTCCGTGACGGCGTAGGGCGGGTCGGCGAAGACGATGTCGAACGGCTCGGCGGGGCCGTTCTGCAGGGCCTTCTCGACGGGGGCGCAGATCACTTCCGCACCGGTGACGGCGAGGTCGGCGATGTTGCGTCGCAGGAGCTTCGCAGTGAGGGCGTGCGACTCGACGAAGAGCGCCGAGTCGGCGCCGCGCGAGAGCGCTTCGAGGCCGACCGCGCCGGACCCGGCGTAGAGGTCGGCGAAGCGCAGTCCGTCGAGGTCGCCGCCGGGGGCGAGCGAGTTGAACAGCGCTTCGCGGACCCGGTCGGAGGTGGGCCGGGTGCGGTCCCCCGGAGGCGTGGCGAGGCGGCGGCCCTTGAGGCTGCCGGCGATGATCCTAGTCATTTGCCACAACAATAATCCGGTGCGGCGCGGACCGCAGGTCGCCGGTCGCGGGGCGCATCGCGGAGCGGACCCCGGGCGCGGCCCCGACCGACGATCCCTCATATTTCAGCGAATGTCGGACCCGTGTGGGATCGTCATCGCATTTCTTCGGTTGGTCGGAGGTGGATGCGGGTGGGAAGGGGCATGCCCTATGTCCCGAGCGCAGCGAGCGCGCCGCCGCCGCCCGCGCCCCCGTCAGCCCTTCTCCAGGAACTCGCCGCGGTCGGCCGCCAGGTCGTCCACGAGTTCGGCCAGGCCCGGCTCGCCCTTGAGCTCCGGATCGGCGCTGATGAGCGCGGTCGCCTCGGCGCGGGCCGCCTCGATGATGTCGGCGTCCTTCAGCAGCGACAGAAGCTTCACGTGCGACTTCACGCCCGACTGGGCCGCGCCGAGCACGTCGCCCTCGCGGCGCTGCTCCAGGTCGAGCTCGGCCAGCGCGAAGCCGTCGGTGGTGGAGGCGACGGCGTCGAGGCGTTCGCGTGAGGAGGAGCCCTCGGGGGCTTCGCTCACGAGCAGGCAGAGGCCCGGGTGGGCGCCGCGGCCGACGCGGCCGCGCAGCTGGTGGAGCTGGGAGATGCCGAAGCGCTCGGCGTCGAGCACGACCATGGCGGTGGCGTTGGGCACGTTGACGCCCACTTCGATGACGGTGGTCGCGACGAGCACGTCGAGGTCGCCGGCGGCGTAGGCGCGCATGACGCGGTCCTTCTCGTCGGTGTCGAGGCGGCCGTGCAGGAGCCCGAGGCGCAGGCCGCTGAGGGCCCCGCCGCGCAGCTGCTCGATGACGTCGACGACCGCGAGCGGCGGGCGCTTGTCACCGGCTCCGTTGTCTTCGGCGTCGTCGCCTCCGACGCGGGGGCAGACGACGTAGGCCTGGCGTCCGGCGGCGACCTCTTCGCGCACGCGGTTCCAGGTGCGGGCCAGCCACCGCTGGTCGGTGTAGGGCACGACGTGGGTGGCGATGGGGGTGCGGCCGGCCGGGAGCTCGGTGAGGCGGCTGGTCTCGAGGTCGCCGTAGACGGTCATGGCGACGGTGCGCGGGATCGGGGTGGCGGTCATGACGAGCGTGTGCGGGGGCCGGTCGGCCTTGGCGCGCAGGGCGTCGCGCTGCTCGACCCCGAAGCGGTGCTGCTCGTCGACGACGACGAAGCCGAGGTCGGCGAAGTCGACGCCGTCGTACAGGAGCGCGTGCGTGCCGATGACGATCCCGGCGGTGTTGGTCTTGACCTCGTCGAGCACGGTGCGGCGCTGGGCGGCGGTGGCCGAGCCGGTGAGGAGCGCGACGCGGGTCGCTTCGGGCGGGGCGCCGAGCTCGCCGCCGCGGGCCAGATCGCCGAGCATCTCGATGATGGAGCGGTGGTGCTGGGCCGCAAGGACTTCGGTGGGGGCGAGGAGCGCGGCCTGGCCGCCGTGGGCGACGACCTGGAGCATGGCGCGGAGTGCGACGAGGGTCTTGCCGGAGCCGACGTCGCCTTGGAGGAGCCGGTGCATCGGGTGGTCCCCGGCGAGTTCGGCGGCGATCTCTTCGCCGACCTGCCGCTGGCCCTCGGTGAGGGTGAACGGGAGGCGGGCGTCGAACGCCTCGGGGAGCGCGCCGCCGCGGGCGTACGCGGTGGCGGTCTCGCCTGCGGCCGCTGCCTTGCGGCGCACGAGGACGGCTTGCATGACCAGGGCCTCTTGCCATTTGAGGCGCTTCTTGGCCGCGCCGAGGGCCTCGTGGGAGTCGGGGCGGTGGATCTGGCGCAGCGCGGTGCCGTAGCCGAGGAGGCTCAGGTCCTCGCGCAGGGAGCGCGGGAGCGGGTCGGGCGGTGTCGGGACCATGTCGAGGACCGTGTGGATGGCCTTGGCGATGTTCCAGGTCGGGATCTCGGCGGTGGCCGGGTAGACGGGGATGAGGGTCCCGGCGAACTCCTCGATCGCGCTCGACGGGTCGGCGGCGTCCTCGGCGAGGAGCTGGTACTGCGGGGAGTTGAGCTGGAGGCGCCCGCGGAACTGGGCGACCTTGCCCGCGAACAGGCCCCAGCGCCCGGCGACAAGCTCCTTCGCGCGCCACGCCTGGTTGAAGAACGTGAGGGTGAGCGAGCGCCCGGCCTCGTCCGCGACGATCACCTCGAGGAGGTCGCGGGGCTTGCCGCCCGGCCGCGAACCGCGCCCGCGGCCCTTGGGGACGAAGGATTTCTGGACGGCGGCGCGCACCTGCGCGGTGACGGTGACGTCCTCGCCGATCTGGAGCGCGCCGAGGTCGGTGCGCTCGCCCCGCTGGGCGTAGCGGAACGGGTAGTGCCCGAGGAGGTCCCCCACCGTGTCGAGGCCCAGTCCCTCGCTGAGGGCCTCCACGGTCTTCTTGCCCAGGACCTCGCGCAGCCGGGTGTCCAGCCCAATGGTCATTCGGCTCCTAGCAGCAGCAGCGGTTCGTCGTCTCCGGCGGGCAGCTGCTGGATCTCCACCAGCGGCCACGCCTCACTGACATGATCGCTCAAGGCTGTGACAATCCCCGCGTTCGAACCGGCGCCGGGCAGGACCGTGAGGAGTTCGGCGCCGTCGGCGCAGAGGCGGTCGGCGAGGTCGCGGGCCGCTTCTTCAGCAGTGTCGAACACGCCGAAGTCCGCTTCGCCGACGACGACGGCGATGCCCTCGGTCTCGGAGCGGAGCTCGCCGGTGCGGCAGGCCCTGATCGCTTCGGCCATGGCGGTGACGTCGTCGTCGAACCGCCGCTCGGGGTCGTGGACGGCGACGGCCGCGACGGCCTGCACCACGGTGATCGTGCGCAGGACGGTGGCCTGAGCGCCGGTGCTGCGGGCGGCTTCGACCGCCTCGTGCGCGGCGTGCGCGGTCTCGGGGCTGTCGGCGAGCACCACCACGCTGGCGGCGCCGTCACCGATGGCCGCCGCGAGTTCGGCGCCGACCGTGGCGCTGGTCGCCGTGCGGCAGCCCTCGTCCGCGAGGAACTCGCGCATCCGCGCGACGGCGGTGACGACGACGAGGGACCGCGTCGGCGCTCCGGCCGCATGGTGGCGCGCGGGCACGGCGTGCATGCGGGCGCCCGCGTGGGCGCCGAGCGTGTCGTCGAAGCGGGTCACGGAGATGCGGTGCACGCGCCCGCGCTCGATCCCGGCCTCGATGGCCGCGCCGATGTCGTTGACGTGCACGTGGACGTTGAACGTGGTGACGTCCTTGGCGGCGCGGGAGCCGATGATGACCACCGAGTCGCCGAGCTCGGTGAGGCGGTGGCGCAGGTCGGCGGCGGCCGCGGCGTTCGCTTCGAGGAGGTACTGGACCTCGTAGCCGTAGACCTCCGAGCCGGTCTCGCGCGGGACCTCCTCGACTTCGGAGACGGCGCGGACGCGGTGGCGCTCGAGGAGGTCCAACGCGCCGGTCGAGACCGAGCCGGTGAGGGTCTCCACGAGCGCCTCGAGGATCACGGTGAGGGCCAAGCCCCCGGCGTCCACGACCCCGGCGCGAGCGAGCGCGGGCAGCTGCCCGGGCGTGGCCGCGACGGCTTCGGCGGCGGCCTCGGCGGCGGCGCGGGCGGCCGAGACCAGGCCGAACGGGGCGGCCTTCCCGGCGGCCGAGGCCGCTGCTTCGGCGACGGTGAGGATGGTGCCGGCGGTCGGGACGGCGACGGCCGCGGTGGCGGCGTCGGTGGCCGAGCGCAGCCCGGCGGCGAAGCCCTTCGCGTCGATCTCGTCGCTGTTCCAGACGTCCGCGAGGCCGCGGAGCATCTGCGCGAGGATCACGCCGGAGTTGCCGCGGGCCGAGAGCAGCGCGCGTCCGGCGGCCTCGTCGAGGAGCGGTTCGAGGGTGAGCCCTGGCGTGGCGCCCTGGAACGCGGCCTGGAGGGTCGCGACCATGTTCGTCGCGGTGTCGGAGTCGGCGACGGGGAACACGTTGAGCTCGTCGACGCCGCGCCGGTGGCGGGTCAACGTGTCGATGCCGCGCGCGGCCCACTCGCGCATGATGTCGGCGTCGAGGACCTGGCGTCCGGTTTCAGGGATTTCCACCACGGGCTCAGAGGATACGCCCTTCCGGTGGCCGAGCGGGGCTTCGGACCATGGAAAAAGGACCGGCCCGCGCGCTATCGCGTGCGGGCCGGCCGATGCCTGGGTGGGTGCTACGCGCCGAAGCTGATGCTGCCCCGGGCCGCTTCCAGCGCTTCGACCTGGTCGGCGGTGGCCGAACCGACGAAGCCGACGTAGCCGTCGCCGTTCTCGATGACCGCGGTCATCACGGTCAGGTCGCCGACGGTGAAGGTGTTGAAGTAGGCCGACCGGGCGTCGACCCGGTACTGCGTGGCCTGCGCGCCTTCGGCGGCGCCGCCGGCCCAGGTCGCGGCCAGATTCTGCAGGTTGCCGCTGAGGTCGGCGATCGGGACGTCCGCTCCTGCGCCGATCGTGGCCGGGTCGAGCGCGCCGAAGAACACCGTCGGGCCCGTGCCGGCGAGGAGCAGGCCGGTCGCCCCGGTGAATCCGCCGGGCGGGTTCGCCGCTTCGGTGGATCCCTCCGCGGCGAGGATGCTCAGGCCCGAGGCTTCGTTGGCGACGACGGTCTGCACGGCCGGCGTCTCCGGCTCCGGCTCGGCGGGCGCGCTGCTTTCGGCCGCGCTGCTCTCAGCGGCCTCGCTGCTCTCGGCCGCCTGGCTCTCCGTGGCCTGGTTGCTCTCGATGGTGGCGGTGTCGTCGCCGTTGTCCTCGAAGGGGTTGAAGAGGATGAAGCCGCCGACGCCGAGGGCGAGCGCGATGACCACGATCCCGGCGACGATGAGCCACATCGTGCCCTTGCCGCCCTTCTTCTTGCCCTTGCGCTGGATCGTGTCGGGGGCGCCCCACGGCTGCGCGCCGCCGCCCGAGATCGGCACGAGCTGGCCGCCCTGCGGACCGAACTGCCCGCCGCCGAACGGCGGCTGGCCGCCGGGGCCCATCGGGGCCGAGACGGGCATGCCCGAGACCGGCATGCCGGAAGCGGGGATGGAGGAGACGGGCGGCATCCCGGAGACCGGCATTCCCGAGACGGGCATGCCGCCTGCCGGACCGAACGGGTCGGAGATCGAGGGAGGCGGAGGGGACGCCTGAAACGGCTGCTGCGGCGGCATGCTCTGGTAGGGCTGCTGCGGGGGCATGTTCTGGAAGGCCTGCGGCTGCGGCGCGTCGAACGGGGAGACGGGGACGCCGGGAGGCGGACCGAACTGCTGCGGCGACGGCTGGCCGGGCCCGCCGACGTACTTGACGGTCCCGTCCTCTTCGACCGGGCCCTGTCGGCCCGACTGCGCCATGCGCTGACTCTCCGGCGACCACGGCGCGTCCTCGTGGGGAGGCTGCTCGTTCGGGCGGTACACCGGGGGCTGTTGCTGCGGCGGCTGCCAGCCGTCGGCAGGCTGCTGCGGGGTGTGGCTCATGTTCGACTCACCAAAGAAGATATGGGCATCGGCACATCATGTGTATGCGGCCAGCCTACGGGATCTGAACCCATCCTAGAGTCACCAACGGTAGCCGACCGCGGCAGCCGCCACAGCGCAGCGCCGCCGCGGAGCGTCCTGGGAGGACCGACGAATCTGCGCGATCCGGACCCAAGTCTGCTTGCAGCACACTGGGTCTTTCGATTGCGGCGCAGATGTTCCGACCGGGAGCGACCGACCCGTCGCCGGGTCGGCCCGGCCTCCGGGGGCCCGGCCCTCGGCGGCTGTGGCGCAGGTCCCGCCACCTGGATGGTCGGCGGTCCGCCGGGTCCGTTAGAATTACCGGGTTGCCCGCCGTCGGGGTGGGCCGAATGAACGTCAATGCAGGAGTTTTGGATTATGTCGAGCGTGTGTGAAGTCTGCGCGAAGCGCCCCGGCTTCGGCAACAACGTCCCGTGGTCCCACAAGAAGACCCGTCGTCGTTGGAACCCGAACCTGCAGACCATCCGCATCGCGACTGGCTCCGGCGACAACAAGCGCCGCGCCAAGGTCTGCACTTCGTGCATCAAGGCCGGCAAGGTCACCCGCTAAGGGGTCTGACGCCGCGAAAGACTTACGCCGCCGGGGCTCTGCCCCGGCGGCGCTTTGTCGTACCCGAAGCAGGTGTGCAACGTGATTGCGCCGACACTCGGCGTGAAATCGCCGCGTTCTTGTCGGACCCGGGTGGGATGGTCGACCGAACTCCCCATCCAGGGCGGGTAGGTAGGCGCCGCCCGCCGGCCAGACCGAACGCGGCCGCTCGAACCGATGCCCGAGCGGCCTGCTCCCTCGCGTTATTCCTTCGTGAAGTGGTCCCAGCCCGTAGGGCCGGTCCAGCGCTTGCCGTCGACCGTGACTCCCGCTCCTTCGGTGACCGTGCCGATGCGTCGCCAGCCTTCGGGGAGGAGCACGTCGGGCGGGAAGGCCGCCGCGAGCGCGTGGTCCTCGCCGCCGGTGAGGATCCAGCCGCGGGCGTCGGCGCCCAGGGCTTCGGCCGCGTTGCGCATGGGTTCGGGGACGGGCAGGGCCGCGGTGTCGACGTCGATGGCGACACCGGAGTCGTCGGCGATGTGGCCCACGTCGGCGAGGAGCCCGTCGGAGACGTCGATCATGGCGCGCACGCCCATGAGGGCGGCGTCACGTCCGGCCGGGTACGGCGGCTGCGGCCTGCGGTAGGCGCCCACGAGCGCACCCGGGGAGCGGAAGCCGCGCGAGAGGACGTTGAGGCCGCCTGCGGCCCAGCCGATCCGTCCCGCCAGCGCGAGCACGTCGCCCGGCTCGGCGCCGCCGCGCGTGACCGGTTCGCGGCCTTCGAGGTCGCCGAGGGCGGTCACGGTGACGGTGAGGAGCTCGCCGCGGGTGGTGTCGCCGCCGACGACGGCCGCGCCGACGGCGGCGGCCTCGGCGGCGAGGCCGGAGGCGAGGCCTTCGAGCCATTCGGCGGGCAGGTCCTGCGGGGCGGCGACGGCGGCGAGGAGCGCGGTGGGCCGGGCGCCCATCGCGGCGATGTCGGCGAGGTTGGCGGCGGCGGCCTTGTGGCCGACGTCGGCGGCGGAGCACCAGTCGCGGCGGAAGTGGTTGCCTTCGACGAGCATGTCGGTGCAGGCGACGACGCGGCCGTCGGGGGCGGTGACGACCGCGGCGTCGTCCCCGGGTCCGAGCACGACGGCGGGCGTGGTCGCGAAATGGCGCGTGAAGCGCTCGATGAGGCGGAACTCGCCGACCTCGGCGACGGTCTCACTCACGTGCGGATCAGTCCTCGGGCGTTTGTTGGTCGGTGAAGCACTGGGTAATCTTCGCTCAAAGGCGATCGCGAAGCGGTCAGGCCCACCCGTGTCGGGTTCGGCCCCACGATCCCCTTCTGCCCGTCTCCCTGAGGAGGCCTGTCGCATGGTACAGGCGTATATCTTGGTCCAGACCGAGGTCGGCATGGCCGATCGGGTGTCCGCGGACGTGTCGGCGATCGAGGGCGTGGTCCGGGTGGACATCGTCACCGGCCCGTACGACGTGGTGGCGCTCACCGAGGCCGCCTCCGCGGACCATCTGCGGACGCTGGTGGTGAGTAGAGTCCAGCGGGTGGCGGGCATTACCCGCACGTTGACCTGTTCGATTCTCACTGACTGAGGAGCGGGGTCCTGGTGGGTTCCGAGAAGAAGTCGCGCCTTCCGGCGATCGTGGCGACCGCCGTGGCGGTGCCGGTCGCAGTGGTCGCGGGTGTGCTGGTGTTCAACGCGATCGCGCCGAAGGCCGAGCCGGTGCACGAGGACCTCTCGCCGGTGGCGGTCGAGGTCCCCGCGCTGAGCGAGGAGGACGCCGTGGTGTGCCTGGCGCTCACGGCGACCGCGCCGGAGTCGGCGGGCGGCCTGCAGGCGCGCCCGGTCGAGGGCGGCGCGGGTGCGGCGGAGTCGGTCATGGCGTACGGCGATCCGGCGGTCGTGGCGACCTGCGGGGTCGAACCGGTCGCGGTGGAGGACACGGCGCTGGTCTACAAGCTCAACGGGGTCTGCTGGTACTCGGACGAGGCGGGCCTGGAGTGGACGTCGCTCGACCGGCAGGTGCCGGTGGGCGTGAGCGTCCCGGAGACGCACGAGCAGCCGGTCGACGTGCTCAACGACCTGTCGACGGCGATCGCGGACAAGGTCCCGGCGGCCGCTGAGGCGCCGACAGGGTGCGCGTGAGCGCTGCGCTCGAGCGCTCGTTCTTCGCGCGCGATTCGGTACGGGTGGCCCCGGAGCTGCTGGGCTGCTTGGTGACCGCGAACGGCGTCACCGTGCGTCTGACGGAGGTCGAGGCGTACCGCGAGGACGATCCGGCCTCGCATTCCTTTCGCGGGGAGACGAAGCGGACGGCGGTCATGTTCGGCCCGCCCGGGTTCCTGTACGTCTACTTCACCTACGGGATGCATTACTGCGCGAACCTGGTATGCGGCCCCGACGGTTCGGGGGCGGCGGTGCTGCTGCGGGCCGGCGAGGTCGTGGACGGGCTCGACGCGGCTCGCGCGCGGCGGGGCGCGAAGGTGCCGGACCGGGACCTCGCGCGCGGCCCCGCGCGCCTGGCGCAGGCGCTGGGCTGGGACCGCGAGGACGACGGCCGCGACATGATCGGCGCGGTGCGCTCGGGCGGCGGCGCGGCGGCGGTCGCCGCCGGGCCGCGGACCGGCATCACGAAGGCGGCCGACACCGATTGGCGGTTCTGGATCCCGGGCGACCGGTTCGTGTCCCCGTACAAGCGCCACCCGAAGGCCCCGCCGGCGCCTGTCGCCGATTGAGCGGGCGTCCGCTTATTCGAGTCGCACGTCGAAGTGCGGCGAGCGCATGAGCTCTTGGAACGCTTCGAGCGTGTCCTCGTGCAAGTGCACTTCGGAGTTCCGGCCTTCGGCGTTCGGCGATTCGAAGTAGACGATCGCCTTCAGCCGCGGATAGTGCGCCATCTGGTATTTGGCCGCTTGGAAGACCGCCTTCTGGTGGCCCGGGTACTTCTCTTCATGGAAGACGCCCCATTCGGCGAGCATCATCGGCTTGTCGGGGTGCTCGCGCGCGACCCAGTGGTAGAAGCCGGGCCAGGCGCTCTCGCCCTTGGTCTGGTCGACGATCTCGCCGAAGTCCGAGTGCCCGTCGTCGTGGAGCGACTGGCCGTAGCCCGAGAGGCCGATCCAGTCGACCACGTCGGCACCGGGGTACAGGTCCCCGTGCCAGGGCTTCTCGACCCACTTCAGGTAGCCCATGTAGTTCATGACCGTGACGAGGTTGTCCACCCCGGCCCCGCGGAGGCGCTCGACGACGTAGCGGAACATGTCCGCGTAGTCCGACGCCTCCATATTGGAGCCCTCAGTCTGGACGACGTCGTTCTCGGGCTCGTGGTGGACGGTGAAGAAGAACGGCTTCTGGAAGTTGGCCTTGATGTGCTCTGCGAGCTTGTCGAGATAGGCGTCGGTCTCCGGGTCGCCCGCGGCGATCGCGCCCCATTCGGCCATTTGCGGCTTCCAGTTGATGAGGAGGGTCCGCGGGTGCTGCGGGTCCTCGGTGAGCGCGATCTGCTCCGGAGTCGGGAACATGCGCTCGCTGCCGCGCTCATAGGCGTGGTAGATCTGCTGGTCGTGCCCCACTCTGGACTCGAACGCGAGGAGCTCCTGCTCCTTCTCCCGCGACGTGTGCGCCGCGGGGGCGACGCCGACGAGGGCGCCGCAGGTCGGGATGAGCTTCTCCCCTGTCGCGCAGGTGGAGAGCTGGTCCTCGACCTGACCTGATTCCGGATTCAGCGGCGGGCCGCCGGGCGAGGTCGGTTCGGCGGCCGGGAGCGCCGGGTCGGCCGACGGGTCCGCTGCGGGCGCCGGGACCGTCGCGGGCGTCGGGCTCGGCGACGCGGTCGGCGCCGGATCGGTCGACGCGGTCGGCGCCGGATCGGTCGACGCGGGAGCCTCAGAGGACGGCGCGTCCGGCGTGCCGGTCGGGTCCCCTGTGGGCGACGGGCTCGGGGCGGTCGGCCCGCCGGTCGGGTACGGCAGCGGGGCGGGCATGGTCGGCGGGGCCGGGGCCACCGGCGGCACGGCCGAGATGGTGCGCAGGTTCGGGCCCGAACCGTACTCGGCGCCCTCGAACTCCAAGTAGGCGTTGCGGTCGGGGGTCGTGACGGCGAAGCCGTAGCGGCCCGGCGCGCCGATCGCACCGGAGACGTCGAGGACCACTTCGGTGTCCCCCGCCTCGATCTCGACCGCGTCCCACACCGCGCCGTACGGCGGGGCGGTGGCGGCCGTGAGCGTGCACAGGCAGCTCACCGGGTGCACGGAGGCGACCTCGACGGTCATGTCCTCGCTGTCGGGCGGCACGGCGACGGGCAGGCGCAGCTCGGCGGTGTGGTTCGGCCGGACCGTGGACTCGTCGACGACGAACTGCAGGTGGGTGACGGCGATGCCGAGGTCGCTGGAGGTGCCGACCGGCAGCACCGCGGGCGACTGCGGGGCGGGACCGGTGACCTGCGTGGCGGTGAACGACGCGGCGAGCGGGGCGTGGTCGTAGGTGCCGTTGCCGTCCTGCCAGGCCTCGTCGACGGCGATGCCGTCGCGCTGCCCGCCCGCGCCGACCCCGTAACCGGCCACGAAGCCCGCCAGTACCAGCGGCAGCACCGCCAGGACGGTCACGATGCCGCGGCCGGCCCGCAGGCTCTGGCGCTTCTCGGTATCGCTCATCGTCCACCTTCTTCCGTCCAATGTGACCTGCACTCAAATGCTGCGAATCACCATATTAGCGAACAAACTGGTTTTTACTAGTCTGCTCTCGCAAACACAACCCCGACCCCGTTCACGGCGCGCCTGGAAGCCGCCCGGCCGTCACCTCAAGGTCACATCGCTCGTTACTCAATCGAGATCCCGATAACGAGAAAGGCCTTCGCGTTGAGGACCCCTGCCGCCCGCACGCTCGCCGACTACGGCGTCATCGTCCGCCGTTCCTGGTGGCTCATCATCGGAACGGTGGCCGCGGCACTGGCCGCCGGGTTCGCCTACACCTCGCTGAGCGAGGAGGTCTACGAGTCCACGTCCGCGATCCTGGTGCTGCCCACCGCGAGCGACACCCCCGTCACGGGCGCCCGCACCGCCGGGCAGGTCAACCTCGACACCGAGGCCCAGCTCGTCAAGTCGACCGAGGTCGCCGTGGCCGCCGCCGAAGCGCTCGGCGCCGACGCCCCCGACGACCTCGTCTCGCGCGTGTCGGTCACCGTGCCGCCCAACACCGCCGTGCTCGAGATCGCCTTCCACGCCGGGAACCCCGAGGACGCCCGGGCCGGTGCCATCGCGTTCAGCGAGGCGTACCTCGACCACCGCCGCTCGGGGGCCACCGCCTCGCTCGACAGCGCGATCGCCGCGGCCACCGTCGGCCTCGACGCGGTCAACGCCGACATCGCCGCCGCCGAGGACGAACTGTCCGGGATGGACTCGGACGGCTCCGGGCGGTCCGGACTCGAATCCGAGCTCGACGGGCTGCGCCAGCAGGCCGAGGAGATCGAAGCGGAGATCGCCGCGATCGAAGCCCAGCAGGGCGCGATCACGCCCGGCCGCGTCATCAACCAGGCCTCCGCGCCCAGCGCCCCGATCAGCCCGAACGCCCTCTTCAACCTCGCCGCCGCGCTCGGCCTCGGCCTCCCGCTCGGCCTCATCCTCGCGTGGGCCCGCCACCGCCTCGCCCGCAAGGTGGCCTACCCGACCGACCTGGTCGAGCGGTGCGAACTCGACGTGCTCGCCTCCGTGCCCCCGGGCGTGAAGTTCCAGCGCCGCGAGGTCTTCGGGGCCTACAGCCCCGGCGGCCGGGTCTTCTCCCAACTCCGCAATGTCGTGTCCTCGCAGCTCACTCACGATCAGCGCGTCATCGTCGTCGCCGGCGTGGCCCCCGGGCCCGCCGCGAGCGTCGTCGCCGCCAACCTCGCCACCGCGATGGCCCGCGCGGGCGACCGCGCCACCGCCGTCGCCGCCAACCCGAGCACCACGGTCGGCCTGCCGGAGCTGTTCGGCACCGACTCGGTGCCGGGCCTCGCGGACGTCTGGTCCGGCCGGGTCGACCTCACCGAGGCCACGCACGCCGCACCGCGGCAGCCGAGCCTCAACGTGATCGGCCCCGGCGCCGCCGCCAGGGCCGCCGGCCCCACCAGCGAAGCCGCCGCGGAGACCTTCACGAAGCTCGCCGAAGCCGGCCGCTTCGTGGTCGTCGACGCCCCGCCGCTCTCGTGCTCCGCCGACGCGCAGCTGCTCGCCGGACACGCCGACGCCGTGATCCTCGCCGTCCAGTCAGGACGCGACTCGATCAGCGAGACCGCCGCCGCCGCGCTGGCGATGCGCCAGATCGACACGCCGCTGCTCGGCGCGATCCTGCTGCCGAGCGTCCTCGGACCGATGAACACGGTGCCGCTGCCGACCGCGCGCCGCGAATCCGAGCTCGCCGCCGATGCGGAGGTCTCCCAGGACGAGACGCCCACGGACTCGCTCGAGCCCGTCGCGGACGAGGAGGCGACGACGCAGGTCATGCCGGCGGTGCCCTCCACTGTCCCTGCAGCCGAGTCCCGGTGACCCTCCTCGCGGCCGCCCGCTCCGCGGGGCGCCTCCGCACCGATCCCGCCGCGCGGGGCGACCGCGAAGGCGCCTCGCTCACGTGGCTCCTGGCCGGGTTCCCGCTGTGGTGGGCGCTCGGCATGGGCGTCCTCATCATCCCGTTCGTCGCCGCCGTCGCCACCGTGAAGCTGGTGCGCCGCAGGTCGATCAGCGTGCCGCCCGCGTTCGGGTGGTGGCTGCTGTTCCTCCTCGCGGTCACATTGAGCCTGGCGAACCTCGGCGTCGACCCCCCGGGTGTGGTGCCCGAGACCTGGTTCTCGAGCCTGGCCGGGGCGACCTTCCGGCTCGGCTTCTACTGCTGCTGCACCCTCATCGCCCTGTGGGCGTACAACCTCCTGGCGGAGGGGAAGCTCAAGCGGGACACACTGGTGCGGCTCCTCGGGTGGCTGTTCGTGGTCACGGTGGCGGGCGGCTTCCTCGGGACCTTCTTCGGGTCCTTCGAGTACACCTCGCCGGTGGAGGCGCTGCTGCCGAAGGCCGTGGCGAAGGACGGGTTCGTCCAGTCGCTCGTGCACCCGGCGGCCGCGCAGACCATGGACTTCCTCGGCTACGAGACGCCCCGGCCCGCCGCGCCCTGGGGCTACACCAACACGTGGGGCAACAACTTCGCGATTACCGCGGTCTGGTTCCTCATCGCCGCGTTCTGCACGCCCCTCAGGACGCGATGGCGGGTCGCGGCCGTCGTGCTGCTCGTCGCCTCGCTCGTGCCCGCCGTGTACTCGATGAACCGCGGCCTGTGGCTCGGCCTCGCCGCCATCGCCGTGTTCGCGGCCCTGCGGCTGCTCGTCTCCGGCCGACCGGGCGGGATGCTCGCCCTGGCCGGGGCCGGCTGCGCCGCCGTGCTGCTCGTGGTCCTGACACCACTGGGGACGGTGGTGCAGACCCGGCTCGACAACGGGCACTCCGACGAGGGCCGGGCGTTCTCCTCCGAGCGCGCCACCGAACTCGTGATCGAGCACTCCCCCGTGATCGGCTTCGGGTCCACCCGCAAGACCCTCGGCTCGGGCGAGTCGATCGCCGTCGGCCCCACCCCCGAATGCCCCCGCTGCGGCGGCCGCACCCTCGGCGGGAACGGCCAGCTCTGGCAGGTCATGTTCGCCCACGGGATCCTCGGCGCCGTCACCTACCTCGGGTTCACCCTCGCGGTCCTGTGGCGGTTCCGGCACGACCACACCGCGGTCGGGATCGCCGGGAGCGCCGTCGTCGGCTTCTCGCTGATCACGATGTTCTACTACAACGCCCTCGTCACCCCCCTCCTGTTCACCCTGCTCAGCTACGTCCTCCTCGCCGCGGGCCGCCTGCCCGAGGCCTCACACCACGGCCCAGAGACGGAGAACCGATGAGCCGAGCCCTGAAGACCACCGACGACCTGCGCAGGCGCGCGACCTACCTGGCGGAGGTGGTCGACCAGCTGTACCCCGGTGCAGCGCAAGGCGACGCACCCAGGCCCTACATCGTGGTGCCGGGCCGCCGCAAGCCGCGCGTGCTCATCCCGGCCGCCGACCGCAAGGTCGCCGCCGCCGCACTGCACCGCTACGCCCGGCCCGCCGCGCGCGGCGCGCGCCTCAAGCGCGACGCCGCCGTGTGGGCCCTGCGGCTCGGCCTGGACCGGATGCTGCTGCCCCACCGCATCAAAGTGGGCGGCACCGAAGGCATCGACGACCACCTCGCGGCCGTGCTCGGCCACGAGGTGCACCTGAGCATCCACATCGGACCGGCGCGGGCGAACCGCAAGCCGGTGCTGCAGATCCTCGACGGCGACGCCCTGACCGTGGCGTTCGCGAAGCTCGGCGTCAACCAGCTCACCCGCGAACTCGTGGAGGCCGAGGCGAACGCGACGCGGCGCCTCAGCGAGTTCTGCGACCTCAAGCTGCTGCGCGTGCCACGCCTGCTCCACTCGGGGAACTGGAACGGCCACAACCTGATGGTGGCCTCCGCGCTCCCGTCTTGGGACGCCCCGGCCGACCTCGGGCCCTCCCGCCGCACCAATGCCATGCGCGAACTCGCCGACGCCTGCGGGACCGCCCGCTCGCCGCTCGGCGAGTCCGACTACGCCGCGCGGCTGCGCTCGCGCCTCAATGACCTCACCGCACAAGGCGAGACCGACGCGGACACGCTCCAGACCGCAGGGGAGACCCTGCTCGACCGGTACGCCGGGACCGAGCTGACCTTCGGCGCGTGGCACGGCGACTGGTCCCCGTGGAACACCCGCGAGACCGAGTCGCTCGTGTACCTGTGGGACCTCGAGCGCTTCGAGACCGGCGTCCCCTACGGCTTCGACGCCGCGCACTACCGGCTCCAGGACCACATCGTCACCCAAGGGGCCGACCCGACCACGGCCGTGCTCGGCCTCGTCGCCGACGCCCCCGCCGTCCTGGCGCCCATGGGGGTCGCACCCGCCGAGGCCGAACCCACCGCGCTGCTGTACCTCGTCGATCTCGCCGCCCGCTACATGGGCGACCAGGCCGAGCGCGCCGGCGCGGCCCTCGGGGCCCTCGGCCGCTGGCTCCTGCCCACACTGCTGCGCCACATCGCGCGCCAGCGCACCGCTTCGGAGACAGGGGGCCAGTCGTGAGCCAGCGGTCGCTCAGCGAGCGCATCCCGAGCCAGCTCAAGGCCGTCGTCGGGCACTCGACGCGCACCTTCGGCCGCCTGACGGCCGCCTCGCGCATCCTGCCGGGCCTGCTGATCTGCGGCGGCCAGCGCTGCGGCACCACGTCCCTGTACCGGGCCCTGGCCCAGCACCCGGCGATCCTGAAACCGGTGTTCCACAAGGGCGTGCACTACTTCGACACCGGCTACGACAAGGGCATGGCCTGGTACCGGGGGCACTTCCCGACGCAGGCGGCCGCGCGGCGGATCGCCGACCACACCGGGCTCGCGCCGATCGGGTTCGAGTCGAGCCCGTACTACCTGTACCACCCGCTCGCCGCGGAGCGGTTCGCGCGGGACCTGCCGGGGGTCAAGGTGATCGTGCTCGTGCGCGACCCGGTCGAGCGGGCGTGGTCGCACCACGCGCACGAGGTGGCGCGCGGGTTCGAGCCGATCGGGGACTTCGAGGAGGCCGTGGCGGCCGAAGAGGCCCGGCTGCACGGCAAGGAGGAGCGGCTCCGCGCCGATCCTTCGCTGTACGACTTCGACCACCAGCACCACGCCTACACGGCGCGGGGGCGGTACGCGGACTTCCTCGAGCCGCTTGCCGAGCAGGTGGGGCGCGACAAGGTGCTGGTGCTCGACTCGGGCGAGTTCTTCTCCCGGCCGGAGGACGCGTTCGAGCGCGTGCTGCGGTTCCTGGGGCTGCCGTGGCTCGGGGAGTTCGCCTTCGCGCGGCACAACGCGCGCGGGCGCCCCTCCCCGATGTCCGCGGCTCTGCGGGAGCAGTTGACGGAGCATTTCGGCCCGTACGACGAGCGGCTCGCGGACTGGTTGGGAGGCGTGCCCAGTTGGCGGCGCTGACCTCGGGCGCGGTCGCCGCCGAGACCGAGGAGCGCACCAGGGAGGAGCTGCGCGGCACCGCCCGCGGCGGCCTCGTGAACCTCGTCGGCGCAGCGGTCTCCGGGCTCGGCGGCCTCGCGGTCACCTGGCTGGCGGCGGTCGCGCTCTCGCCCGCCGAGGCGGGCGCGTTCTTCGCCGCCACCTCGGTGTTCCTGCTGGCGGGCGCGATCGCCCGCGTGGGCACGCCCACGGGGCTGGTGTACTGGGTGGCGCGGCTCAACCAGAACGGGCGCGAGGCCGCGGTCGGCTCGGTCCTGAAGCTCGGCCTGTGGCCGGCGGCGATCGTGTCGATGGCGACGGCGTTCGGGCTGCTCATGGCCGCGCCCCTGTTCGAGAGCCCCGATCTGGTGCGGCTGATCGCGGTGTTCCTGCCCGCGTCGGTCGCGATGGAGGCGCTGCTGGCGGCGACGCGCGGGTACCGGCTGATGGGGCCCTCGGTCCTCATCGACAAGCTCGGCCGCACCGTGGCGCAGCTGGTGGGGCTCGCGGCGATCGCGTTGGCGGGCACGGCCTCGCCGTTCACGATCACGTTCGCGTGGGTGCTGCCGTACCTGCCCGCGGCGGTCGCGGCGGGCTGGTACCTGGCGCGGCGCCACCGCAGGTCGCGGCCGGAGCAGGGGTTCCCCGACCGGGTCTCGGCCCGGGCGTTCTGGGGGTTCACGGCGCCGCGCGCCGCTGCGGGCGTGGCCCACCTGGGGCTGCAGCGGCTCGACATCATCATGGTGGCGGCCCTGGCCGGGCTCGGCCCGGCCGCGGTGTACACGGTGGCGACGCGGTTCGTGATCGTCGGGCAGATGGCGGCGGGCGCGGTCGGGCAGTCGGTGCAGCCGCGCGCGGCCGCGGCGATGGCCGCCGGGAAGCCGGCGTCCGCGCGGTCGCTGTACCAGGAGTCGACGGCGTGGATCGTGGCGCTCACCTGGCCGGTGTACCTCGGGGTCGGCCTGCTGGCGGACTGGTACCTGCGGTTGTTCGGCGCCGAGTACGTGGGCGGCGACGCGCGCCTGGTGGTGTGGATCCTCGTGCCCGCGATGATGTGCTCGTCGGCGTGCGGGGTGGTCGACTCGATGCTGTCGATGGCCGGGAAGACCTCGTGGCAGCTCGTCGACGTCTCGATCGCGCTCGTGGTCAATGTCGGGCTGAACCTCGCGCTGATCCCTTCCATGGGGGTCGTCGGCGCGGCGATCGCGTGGGCGGCGGCGGTTCTGGTCAATAATTTGGTTCCACTCACGCAACTGTGGCGCACGTTCGGCCTGCACCCGTTCGGGGCGTTGACGAGGCGGTCGCTGATCGCGGCCGGCCTCGGGTTCGGGGTCCTGCCGCTGGCGGTCACGCCGCTCGGCCCGCTTTGGACGTGGGCCGCCCTCGCGGCCGCGGGCCTCGCGTGGGCGGTGGCGCTCCTGCGGTACCGCACCAGGATCTGAACTTGAAAGGGACTTCGTGGCCAGCAACTACACCGACGTGTTCCGGGACCCGACCGCGGTAGAGAAGTACGCCGAGCGAACGTATGCCCCTGGGACGTTCTCCTCGATCGTCTCCAGCCGCCAGGCCGGCTGGCTCCGCGGGTTCGTGCCGAACGCCTTCGCGACCCGGCCCGTCCACCACGACTTCGCGTGCGGCACCGGCCGCGTCTCGCGGATGCTCGCGGGGATGGTCGCGGTCTCGCACGGCTACGACACCTCGGAGGCGATGCTCCAGAAGAGCCGCGAGCTGGGCACGCCCGGGCACGGGCACCTGGTGCAGCCGGGGCTGGCCTCGCCCCACGTCGAGCCGGGCCGTCCGGCGCTGGTGACGGCGTTCCGGTTCGTGCTCAACGTGGACCTGCACCTGCGGGACCAGCTGATGGACTTCGCGTCGGCGGCGCTGCCGGACGCGGACGCGGGGCTGCTGCTGGTGGAGAACCACGGCAACGCGTCGTCCCTGAGACACCTGCGCAAGACCTTCGGACGCCTGGACGCGAGCACGTGGTTCCAGGAGCTCTCCCACCTGGAGATGCGGGACCTGTTCACCCGCCACGGCTTCGAGCTCGTCGGCATGCAGGGCTTCACGCTGTTCACGCAGGGCTGCTACCGCGCGCCGTGGGGCTGGGCCTCGAAGGCCGCCGACGCCGCGCTGGCCTCGCCGCTGTCGAAGTGGGCCACGGACGTGGTCTACATCGCGCGGCGCCGCTGACCGCTCAGCTCAGTCCAAGGCGTGCTCCAGCCTCGGGCCCGAGTGCGTCCTTCAGAGAGCCTTCGATCAGCTGAGCTTCGCGCCCGATGTCCTCGCGGGCCTCGTCCGTTTCGATCGTGGCTCGGGCTCGCGCCCAGAATTCGTCGTCGACAGGATCCATGGCGCTAGTGGCGGCGCTGCCGATAGGCCTCGGCGAGGAGCCGCACCGCTTCGGGGACGTCGTCCTTGAGGTAGCGGCGGACGAGGCGGCGGGGTTCGGAGAGCATCCGGAAGATCCATTCGGTGCCCGTGCGCTGCATCCATTTCGGGGCGCGGCGGCGGTAGCCGGCGATGAAGTCGATGCTCGCGCCGCAGCCGAGGAACCACGCCTTGGGGGCGACGGCGCGCAGGCGCACCGTCACGTGCTCCTGCTTGGGGAAGCCGAGTCCGACGTACACGAGGTCGGGGGCGGCGGCTTCGACGCGCGCGACGAGGGCGCGCCACTGCGAGTCGTCGCGGTCGAACCCCATGGGCGGGCACCAGGCGCCGACCACCTTCAATCCCGGATAGCGGGCCTCGAGGAGGTCCGCGGCGCGTTCGGTGGGGCGCGCGGTGGCGTCCGGGGTGCCGCCCAGCAGGGCGATGCGCAGGCCCCGCGCGGCGGCGGCCTCGGAGAGGGACCAGACGAGGTCCGAGCCCGCGACGCGGGCGGGGAGCGGGGTTCCGGCCACTTTGGAGGCCCACACGAGGGGCGCGCCGTCGGCGACCGCGAGGTCCGAGGCCGCGATGATGGCGCGCAGCTCGCGGCTCCTGCGGGCGGCGGCGAGGATGTCGACGTTCGGGGTGACGATCTGGCCGCCCCGCCCCGATTCGAGCGCGTCGAGCACCCGCGTCACCGCCTCGGCCTCGGTGACCGGGTCGATGCCGATGCCGCCCAGGCACACCCGCGGAGCGGGCCGTGCGTGCGGTCGAGGGGAAGGCGCGGCGCTGACACGGTCAGCGCACGAAGGGCCCAAACGCTCCATGCGATCAGACGTTAGAGGTCCGCGTGCGATTTTCCGGGAATTTTGGCCGCAGGGCGTGTCCCCCACCCCACCCCGGGTCGTTATACGAATCATCAAGGGGCATCTGCAGGTTTCCGAGCCCGGCTCGGATCGCGGCCCCGACGGCAGTAGGTGGAGCAGCAGTGAGCGAGGGATCAGTGAGCGCGAAGATCGCCGACACGGCCGAGCAGTCCGAGAACCGCGTCAAAGTGGTCTTCATCGGAGGACTCGGGCGCAGCGGCACGACGCTCCTCGAACGCCTGCTCGGACAGCTCCCCGGCGTCGTCCCCCTCGGCGAGATCACCCACCTCTGGGAACGGGACCTCGTCGGCAACGAGATGTGCGCCTGCGGGGCCACGTTCTCGCACTGCGAGTTCTGGCAGCGGATCGGGCAGCGCGCCTTCGGCTCCTGGGAGCAGGTCGACGTCGAGCGCCTCAACGCCCTCAAGGCCACTGTGGACCGCACCAGGCACATCCCGACGCTCGCCGCGAAGCGCCTCGCGCCCGCGCAGCACGAGCTCGTGACCGAGTACGCCGAGTACTTCGAGAAGATCTACACCGCGGCCGCGAAGGACACCCGCGCCCAGGTCGTGGTCGACTCCTCCAAGCACGCGTCCCTCGCGTACTGCCTGCGCTGGTCGCCCAAGATCGACCTGCGGGTGCTGCACGTCGTGCGCGACTCGCGCGGCGTCGCCTACTCGTGGACCAAGAAGGTGAACCGCCCCGAGTCCCCCACGGGCGACCAGATGACCCGCTACTCCCCCGCGAAGGCCGCGATGCTGTGGAACGCGCAGAACGCCGCGTTCAGCCTCCTCGCCCGCCGCGGCGTCCCGGTCCGGCGGGTCCGCTACGAGCGGATCATCCAGCGCCCGCGCAAGGTGATCGCGTCCCTGGGCCGGTTCTGCGGCCTGGACCTCGCCGAGTCGGACTACAACTTCATCGGGGACGGCTGGGCCGACCTCGGCCCGAGCCACTCGGCGGCCGGGAACCCGATGCGGTTCACCGTGGGGCGCATCCCGATCTACCCCGACGAGGCCTGGACCGCGGATCTGCCCGACAGCACCCGGCGCATGGTCTCCACCCTGACCCGGCCCCTCCTGGGCCGCTACGGCTACCTCGACGACGAGGAGGGCCCTGTGGACGAACCCGTTCTGGAAGAGGTGATCGCCCGTGACTGACTGGCCTTCGGTCGGCGTCGTCATCCCCACGCACAACCGCCCCGAGCAGGTACGCGCGGCGCTGCGCTCGGTGCTGGCCCAGTTCTACCCCGGCGACATCGAAGTCGTCGTGGTCTTCGACCGCGCCAAAGTGGACGAAACGCTCGCCGCCGACGGCGACCGGCCCGTCCGCGTCGTCAAGAACGAGCGCACCCCCGGCCTCGCCGGGGCCCGGAACACCGGGATCACCGCGCTCGACACCGACCTCGTGGCGTTCCTCGACGACGACGACGAATGGCTCGCCGGCAAGCTCACCGCGCAGGTCAACGCGCTCGGCACCGAGGCCGAGCTGTGCACGACCGCGATCGAGGTCGACTACCGCGGCCGCCGGAACCCGCGGCTCGCGCAGAAGACCATGGTCCGCCACGGCGACCTGCTCCGCTCGCGCATGATGATGCTCCACTCCTCGACGTTCCTGTTCCGCCGCTCGGCCCTGCTGGGCGGCCTCGGGCTGGTCGCGGAGGACGCCCCGGGCAGCCAGAACGAGGACTGGGACATGCTGCTGCGCGCCTCGCGCCGCCGCCCCATCGCGCACGTCGACGTCCCGTACGCCCTCGTCAACTGGGCCGGCTCGCACTTCGAGACCCGCTGGGACACCAAGATCTCCTCACTGCGGTGGATCCTCGACCGCCACCCGGAGATCCACGGCAGCCCCGAGGGCGCCGCGCGCGTCTACGGCCAGATCGCCTGCTGGCACGCCGCCACCGGCGACCGCAAGGAGGCCCTGCGCTGGGCGGTCCGCGCGACCAAGGCGAACCCGGGCGAGCCCCGCGCCGCCGTCGCGGCGGCCGCCGCGGCCGGCATCGTCGGCGTCCCCGCCGTCATGGCCGCCCTGCACCGCCGCGGCCGCGGCATCTGACCACACGAGAAAGCGGCCCCGGAACCATTCGGTTCCGGGGCCGCCTCGTCAAGCGCTGCGAGAAGGGCTAGCCCTTCTTGCGGAGCTCCTCTTCGTTCTTGTGCAGGTCCTCGAGGCCACCGCACATGAAGAACGCCTGCTCGGGGAAGTGGTCGTACTCGCCCTCAGCGATCTTCTTGAAGGCCTCGACGGTCTCCTTGACGGGGACGAACGAGCCCTCGACACCGGTGAACTGCTTCGCCGCGAACGTGTTCTGCGACAGGAAGCGCTCGATGCGGCGCGCGCGGCCCACGACGAGACGGTCCTCTTCCGAGAGCTCGTCCATACCGAGGATCGCGATGATGTCCTGCAGCTCGTTGTACTTCTGCAGGATCTGCTTCACCTGGGAGGCGACCGCGTAGTGCTCGGCACCCACGACCTCGGGCTCCAGAATGCGGGAGTTCGAGGCGAGCGGGTCGATCGCCGGGTAGATGCCCTTGTCGGAGATCTTCCGCTCGAGGTTCGTCGTCGCGTCCAAGTGCGTGAACGCGGTGAACGGCGCCGGGTCGGTGTAGTCGTCCGCGGGGACGTACACGGCCTGCATCGAGGTGATGGCCTTGCCGCGCAGCGAGGTGATGCGCTCCTGGAGCTCACCCATCTCGTCCGCCAGGGTCGGCTGGTAACCCACGGCCGAGGGCATGCGGCCCAGCAGCGCGGAGGTCTCCGAACCGGCCTGCGTGAAGCGGAAGATGTTGTCGATGAAGAGCAGCACCTCCTGGTTCTTCACGTCGCGGAAGTACTCGGCCATCGTCAGGGCCGACAGGGCGACGCGAAGACGCACCCCCGGCGGCTCGTCCATCTGGCCGTAGACCAGCGAGGTCTTCGGAAGGACGCCGGCCTCGGCCATTTCGGCGATGAGGTCGTTGCCCTCACGGGTGCGCTCGCCGACACCGGCGAACACCGAAGAACCACCGAAGTTCTGGGCGACACGGATGATCATCTCCTGGATGAGCACCGTCTTGCCCACGCCGGCGCCGCCGAACAGGCCGATCTTGCCGCCCTTGACGTACGGGGCGAGCAGGTCGATGGCCTTGATGCCGGTCTCCAGCATCTCGGTCTTCGGCTCCAGCTGCGCGAACGCCGGGGCGTGGCGGTGGATCTCCCAGTGGTCGTCGGCCTCGAGCACTTCGCCTTCGGCGAGGTTGAGGCATTCGCCGAGCACGTTGAAGACCTTGCCCTTGATGCCGTCGCCGACCGGGACCTTGATCTGGCCGCCGGTGTCGCGGACCTCGGTACCGCGGACCAGGCCGTCGGTCGGGGCCATGCAGATGCCGCGGATCTGGTTGTCGCCCAGGTGCTGGGCCACTTCCAGGGTCAGGGTCTTGTTGTGCTCGCCGTAGACGACGTCAACGTGGAGTGCGTTGAAGATCGCCGGGATGGCGTTTCGAGGGAACTCGACGTCGACGACCGGCCCGATGACCCGTACGACGCGCCCCACTCCTTGAGTGTCAGTCATCGTTACTCTCTTCCTGCGGCGGAAAGGGCCGAGGCCCCGCCCACGATTTCGCTGATCTCCTGCGTGATCGCCGCCTGCCGCGCCGCGTTCGCGCTCCGCCGCAGGGTCTTGATCATTTCATCGGCATTGTCCGTCGCGGCCTTCATGGCCCGGCGCTTGGCCGCCAACTCGCTCGCCGCCGCATCGATCAACGCCGCGTAGATGCGGGTCGTCAAGTACTTCGGCAGCAGCGAGTTGAGCAGCGCTTCCGGGTTCGGCTCGAACTCGTAGTCCGGGAGGAGGATGTGCTCGTCGAGCTCTTCCTCTTCCACGTCCTCGACCTCGAGAGGCGCCAATTGCCGCGGCTCGGGGCTCTGTGTCAGCAGCGAGACGAACCTGGTGTGCACGATGTGCAGTTCGTCCACACCGAGGATACCGTCCGCTCCCGCGTCGTCACCCTCGTCGTCGGCGCCGGACATGAACGCCGCGAGCAGCGTCCTGGTGATCTCCTGCGCGTCGGCGACCTTCGGCTGCTGCGAGAACCCCGTCCAGGACTGCTCGATCTTCCTGGAGCGGAACCGGTAGTAGTCCACGCCGCGGCGGCCCGCCACGTACAGGACCGGCTGCTTGCCCTCCTCGGAGAGACGCGAGACCAGCTGCTCGGCGGTGCGGATGACGTTGGCGTTGTAGCCGCCGCACATCCCCTTGTCCGCCGTGATCACGAGCACGCCCGCACGCCTGACCGCCTTGCGCGGCTGCAGCAGCGGGTGGTTGATCGACGCGTTCGACGCCAAGGAGGTCATCACGCTGGTCATGGCGCGGGAGTACGGCAGTGACGCCGCCACCCGCTCCTGAGCCTTGGCGATGCGGCTGGTCGCGACCAGTTCCTGCGCCTTGGTGATCTTCCGGATGGACTGGGTCGACTTCAGCCGCTTGCGCAAGTTACGAAGCTGCGCTGACATGGCTAACCCCTCTTGACGCGCTTGACGGTCTCGACGTCCACGTCGCCCTCGAGGGCGTCTTCAGCGGTGTCGGTCACGTGCAGGTCGTCGGCGGTGGCCTTGAACATCTTCTTGAACTTGGCCGCGGCGCGCTTGAGGGTGTCCTCGATGTCGCCGGTGACCTTGTCCTTGCCCGCGGTGAGCTGGGCGACGACGTCCTTGTGGTTGGCGCGCATGTAGGTGAGGAACTCGCTCTCGAAACGGCGCACCTCCCCGACCGGGATGTCGTCGAGCTCGCCGGCGGTGCCGGCCCAGATCGAGATGGTCTCCTCGCCCATGGGGAGCGGCTCGGCCACACCCTGCTTGAGGAGCTCGACCATGCGCAGACCGCGGTCCAGCTGCGCGCGGGACGCGGCGTCCAGGTCGGACGCGAAGGCCGCGAAGGCCTCCAGGTCGCGGTACTGGGCCAGGTCCAGGCGGAGCGAACCGGCGACCGAGCGCATGCCCTTGGTCTGCGCGGCGCCACCGACACGGGAGACGGACGTACCGACGTTGATCGCCGGACGCACACCCGAGTTGAACAGGCCCTCTTCGAGGTAGACCTGGCCGTCGGTGATGGAGATGACGTTGGTCGGGATGAACTGCGAGATGTCGCCGGCCTTGGTCTCGATGATCGGCAGACCCGTCATCGAACCGCCGCCGAGCTCCTCGGACAGCTTCGCGCAACGCTCGAGCAGACGCGAGTGCAGGTAGAAGACGTCACCGGGGAAGGCCTCGCGGCCCGGGGGACGACGCAGCAGCAGCGACACGGTGCGGTACGCCTCGGCCTGCTTCGACAGGTCGTCGAAGACGATGAGGACGTGCTTGCCGCCGTACATCCAGTGCTGGCCGATGGCCGAACCGGTGTAGGGCGCCAGGTACTTCAGACCCGCCGGCTCGTCGGCGTTCGCCGCGACGATGGTGGTGTACTCCATCGCGCCGTGCGCCTCGAGCATGCCCTTGATGCCGGCGACGGTGGAGCCCTTCTGGCCGACCGCGACGTAGATGCAGCGCAGCTGCTTGTCGGGGTCGCCGGACTCCCAGTTGGCCCGCTGGTTGATGATCGTGTCGATCGCGACCTGCGTCTTGCCGGTCTTGCGGTCGCCGATGATCAGCTGGCGCTGGCCGCGCCCGATGGGGGTCATCGAGTCGATGGCCTTGATGCCGGTCTCGACGGGCTCGAACACCGACTGGCGGCTCACGACGTTGGGGGCCTGGGCCTCCAGCTCGCGCTCGCCCTCGGCCTCGATCTCGCCGAGGTCGTCGATGGGGTTGCCCAGGGCGTCGACGACGCGGCCCAGGAACTTGTCGCCCACCGGCACGGAGAGGACCTTGCCGGTGCGCTTGACCGACTGGCCCTCGCCGACCTTGACCGGGTCGCCCAGGAGGACGGCGCCGATCTCGCGGACGTCGAGGTTCAGGGCCAGGCCCATCACGCCGCCCTCGAACTCCAGGAGCTCGTTGGCCATGACGGAGGGCAGGCCCTCGACGACGGCGATGCCGTCGCCGGCGGAGGTGACGGTACCGACCTCTTCGCGGGTGATCTCCGGCCGGTAAGACGAGACGTACGCGTCGAGCGCGTTACGGATCTCGTCAGAGGAGATGGTCAATTCAGCCATCTGAACGTTTACCTTTCTGTTGTTACCGGCTGGATCAGCGTCCGGCCAAGGCTTGGCGGGCTTCGTCGAGGCGGCGCGAGACGGAACCGTCCCACAGCTCCGAGCCCACTTGCACTCGGATGCCCCCGACGATCGCGGGGTCGACCGTGACCTTGAGCGCCACAGGGCGCCCGTAGACCAGGGTGAGCTTGGCGGCGAGCTGACGCTCCCCCGCCTCGTCGAGCGGCCTCGCCACGGTCACGTAGGCCACGGTCTCGTCCTGGGCCGCAGCGGCGGCCTCGACGAGGTGGGCCAACGAGGCGTGGAAGCTGCGACCGCCGATGCCGAAGCACGAGGCGGAGGCCAGCTTCACCGTCACCGGCTCGGCCTTGCCGCCGAGCAGCTGCTCGACGAGCGAGGCCCGGCCCTTCGGGTCGGAGCCCGAAGCGCCCAGGACGGAGGCCAGCTCGGCGTCGCCGTCGACGAGCTGCCCGAATCGGAACAGCTCGTCTTCGACGTTCGCCAGGCTGCCGTCCTTGGTCGCGGCGAGCAGCAGCGCCGAGACGGCGAGCTGCTCGGTGCCGTCGACCAGTTCGGACGGGGCGCCCCAGCGGCCGCGCACGAGCGAGGCCACCACGTCAGCGGCGGTCTCGCCCACTTGGCCCGCGATGAGCCCGCGGACCAGGCCCTCCCGGTCGTCCGCCGTGCGGGCGGGGTCGGACAGGGCGCGACGCAGCCGAGGCTGGTCGACGAGGAACCTCGTCACTCCCAGCAGCTGATCGCCGCACTCGGTGAGCTGCTCGGCCGAGGCGCTGGAGGCGGCTGCCTCCAGCACGGCCCGGCCGGCCTCGATGCTTTCGCGTCCAGTCGTCGACATCAGCGCGCTCCGCTCGTCTCGGCCGTGTCGTCGGCGATCTGGGACAGGAACTGGTCCACAGTCGCCGTCGTGTCGGCGTCGCCGGCGAGGCGCTGGCCGATGATCTTCCCGGCCAGGTCAACGGCCAGGTTGCCGACCTCGCTGCGCAGCTCGCGGACGAGCTGCTGGCGAGAGGCCTCGATCTGCGCGTGGCCCGCCGCGATCACGCGGTTGGCCTCCTCGCGGGCGGAGACGAGGATCTCCTCCTTGGCCGCCACAGCGTCGGCACGAGCCTCGTCGCGAATCGCGGCGGCCTCTTCCTGCGCAGTGGCGAGCTTGCGACGGTATTCCTCGAGCGTCTGGTTGGCCTCTTCTTGAGCCCGCTCAGCCCGCTCGATGCCGCCTTCGATCGCGTCGACTCGTGCCTCGAAGGTCTTCTCCATCATGGGGAAGACGAACTTCATGAGCACGAAGCACAGCAGACCGAAGGCGATGGCGCCGACGAGAATCTCTTGCCAGATCGGGAAGAGAATCTCTGCGCCTCCTTCGGCGGCGTGAATCATGTTCGCTCCGTGAGGTGGTTAGTTGATGAACGCGAGGACCAGGCCGAACAGGGCCAGAACCTCGACGAGGGCGAAGCCCATGAAGAGCATCGGACGGGTGATACCGGCCGACTCGGGCTGACGCGCGGTGGCGGTGATCCACGCGGCGAAGATCAGGGCGACACCGATACCGGGGCCGATCGCAGCGAGGCCGTAACCGATGACGTTGAGGCTGCCATCCATGGCGTTTTCTCCTAGGTGTCAGCGTGGCGTGTCCGTCACGCGCACGATGTTCTTCAATTGCGAAATCTGGATGAGGGGCGAAGGCTCGGGGAGCGCTAGTGCTCGTCCGCGAGGGACCCCTGGATGTACATACCGGTCAGCAGGGTGAAGACGTACGCCTGCAGCAGGATGACGATCAGTTCGAACATGGTCATGGCGATGCCCATGCCGAACGAGAAGACCGAGAGGCCTTGGATGAAGATGTTGCCCGAGTTGAGCATCTCGAAGCCGCCGAGGATGAACACCAGCAGGATGAGGTGGCCGGCGAACATGTTCGCGAAGAGCCGCAGGGCGAGGGTGACCGGTCGCAGGATGATGTTCTGCAGGAACTCGATCGGGATCAGCAGCGGGTAGATGAACCAGGGCGCGCCCGGGGGCACGCAGGTCATCTTGAGGAAGCCGATGAAGCCGTGCTTCTTGAAGCCGACGGCCATGTAGATGATCCACGAGAGCACGCCGAGCATCGCGGGGAAGGCGATGTGGGAGTTCGGAGAGACCTGAACGCCGGGCACGATGGCCCACATGTTCATGATCAGGATGAAGAGGAACAGCGTCGCGAGGTAGGGCGCGAACTTCACGCCTTCCTTCTTGCCCATCTGGTCGATGGCGACGGTGTTGCGAATGAAGCCATAGGCGGATTCGGCGAGCCACTGCTTCTTGCTCGGAACGATCTGGGGCTTGCGGTACGCCCACAGGAAGAACACGATGAGAATGGCGACAGAAGCCCATACCGCGAAGGTGATCGTGGTGAACATGTGGGCGAGAGCCGTGTCGCTGAGCCCGGTGAACCAGTCCCGGAAATCAAAGCTGTGAATGCCGGGCGGGAAGTGGGAGTCCCCTTCGGCCAGCACGATGGCTGAGTCGGTCACGCGAGTCACGCCTCTCAGTCAGTGTCGGTCAAAATTAAGGCGACATCTGCTTGATCAGCAGGAACATTCCTGCTGCAGCACCGACAAGCATCCCTACCAGGAGCCCGACTCTGGGCAAATCGAGCCACAGGTCGACGAGGTACCCGATACCGCCCCAAAAGACGATCCCTGAAATGAGGTACCCCAGCGCACGCCAGCCCATGTCCGAGCCATCAGGCTGCGGCTTGTGGTCAGGGGGGTGTTTGTCGGCCATGTCGAGCTGAACTCTAACAGCTACTACACAGGAACTGCCCAGCGGGTTCGCTGAGATGAGTGCCATCGGTGAGGGGTTGTCAACCTCTAAGAAACACCGCGTGTCGCGAGTAGCGTCAAGATTTCGTCAAGAACTCTGGTCGAGCTCGATGTAGGGAATTTTCGCCTTGTAGGCCCACACGACCTGGGTGGCGAGCCACGCGACGGCCCCGCCGACCACGCCGTAGGCGAAGGGCAGCAGCGCGTCGGGCACGGCCGTCTTGACGATCGAGAGGATCGTCAGGACCAGCGCCAACTTGATCGAGTACGTGATCAACGCCATAGGCAGAGTGAGACGCAAGTCAAAGGTCTCCGCCAGTGCGACTGCCGCTGCGGAACCCGCGAATCCCAAGGCCGCCAACGCTACTCCCGCCGGCGCGGCCCATGCGCCGGTCACCCCGTCGGTGATGCCGCCGACCACGCCGGCGATGACCGCCGCGATCGCGGCGGCGATGAGGCACGGCTTCAAGAAGCCCTTGATCTTGGTCATGGGCGCGGCTCCAGCGCGTCCGCCACCGGCCGCAGCGCGGCCTCGAGCTGGTCGGCGATCTGGGCGTAGACGGCCTGCCGCATTCCCCACGGGTCGGCGAGGTCGAGCTCGTCGTAGTCGCCTCGGCGCGCGTCGGCCGCGTCGACCAGGGCCTTGCCGCGGACGGCGGTGTCGCCGTCCGGCAGCGAACCGGCGAGGTCGGCGGCCATCGGCCCGAACGAGCGGACGAGGAAGGCCTTGGCGGACGACTCGGGGAAGCGCTCGGCGAGGTACTCCCGGTGCCCGATAGTTGCAACGAGGATGAGGTCCGAGGCCTCCACGTGCTCGCGCAGGAGGTGCCGGGCACGGTGCCCCGCGGGGTCGAAGCCGCGGGACTCGAGCTCGGTCATCGCGTTGCCCTGCATGTTCTCGCCTTCGTGGAAGGGCGAGATGCCCGCGCCGTGGTTGAGCACGTCCTCGCCGGTGAGACCGGCGAGGATGCGCTCGGACATGGGCGACCGGCAGATGTTGCCGGTGCACACGTGCAGCACGGTGAACGGCGAGGTCACGCTGAAGCCTCGTCGGCCTTCGGCTCGGCGGTCTCGTCGGCTTCCGCTTCGGCCGCCTCGGTGTCGTCCGCTTCGGGCTCGTCGTCCTCGGGGCCCTGGCCGGGCCCGTAGCCGTCGCGGTCGAGCGTGTCGGGCACGATCTTGCGGATTTGCTCGAGGCTCAGCGCGCCCAGACGCAGTATCTGCGGCGGGTGGGCCACGCAGTCGATGATGGTCGACGGCTGGTTGTCGACCACGACTGAGCTTGCGAAGTCGTAAATTGGCTCAGTTATCGGGCCGGCCTCCAGGTACACGGAGACGTCGGATCCGAGCTGGGCCTTGGCGTCGGCGGCGGTGTCGGCCGGCGGCTGGCCGGTCTTGTTCGCCGAGGAGACGGCCATCGGGCCGGTCTCCTTGAGCAGTTCGAGCGCGAGCGGGTGCAGCGGCATGCGCACCGCGACCGTGCCGTCGGTGTCACCGAGGTCCCAGGTCAGGGACGGCGTGTAGGGCACGACGATGGTGAGCGGCCCGGGCCAGAACGCCTCGATGAGCTCCTTGGCGGAGTCGGGGATGTCGGAGGCGATGCCGTCGAGGGCGCGCTTCGAGCCGATGAGGACCGGCGGCGCCATGTCGCGCCCGCGGCCCTTCGCGGCGAGCAGCGCCTTGACCGCCGTGGGATTGAACGCGTCGCAACCGATGCCGTAGACGGTGTCGGTGGGGATGACGACGAGTCGACCGCCGGTCACGGCCCTGGTGGCCGACTTCAGCCCGGTCGCGCGGTCCTTGATCTTCCTGCAATTGAACAGCCTCACGGCGACAAGCCTAGCCTTCCCGTCGCGAACCGCGGGCGGCCCGCCAGGTCGTCGTGGTCCTCGGTCTCGGTGAACCCGCTGACACCCAGGATCTCGGGGGCGACGGCACCGTGCGTGTCGTCGTGTTCGAAGCCGAACCAGCCGCCGGGCTTGAGCCAGCCCGCGGCCCGCACGGCCAGCGGCTGGATCACGGCGAGGCCCGCTTCGGCGGCGTAGACCGCGCCGTGAGGGTCGAACTTGACCTCGGGCGCGACCTCCATCTCAAAGGGCACGTACGGCGGGTTCGCGGTGACGAGATCGACCGCGCCGTCGAGTTCGTTCAAGGTGGCGGCGGCGGTCGCGTCGGCCAGGACCGGGGTCGCGCCGGTGCCGTCGAGGTTCGATTCGAGCCATTCGAACGCGTCGGGATCGGCCTCGATCGCCCACACGGTCGCGTCGGGGCGCTCTGTCGCGATCGCGTAGGCGATGGCGCCCGAACCGGAGCACGCGTCGATGACGGTGCCGCCCTGCGGCAGGTGCTCGAGCGCCCAGTCCACCAGCAGTTCGGTCTCGGGCCGGGGCACGAACACCCCGGGCCCGACCGCGAGTTCGCCGTAGCGGAACGCGGCCGAACCGGTCAGGTGCTGCAGCGGCTCGCGGGTGGCGCGCCGTTCGATGAGCGCGTTGAACTGGGCGAGCTGGGCCGCGGTGGGCCCGTCGGCGATGAGCAGGCGCGTCCGCGTCAGCCCGGAGACGTGGGCGGCCAGCAGCTCGGCGTCGTTCCGCGGGGAATGCACGCCGGCCGCCTCGAGACGATTCGCCGCCGAGGCGACGGCCTGCGGCCAGGTCGCTTGCGCTTCGGGAAGCCCGGGAGCCGTCACTCGCCTGTGCTCACTCATCGGTGCTCACTCATTGGTGCTCGCTCTGTGTTCACTCATCCGTGCCGCGCGCCATGCGCTCGGCCCGGTCGGCGGCGGCGAGGGCGTCGAGGACCTCGTCGAGCGCGCCGTCCATGACCTGGTCGAGGTTGTAGGCGGTGAAGCCCACGCGGTGGTCGGTGAGCCGGTTCTGCGGGAAGTTATACGTGCGGATGCGCTCGGAGCGGTCCGCGGTGCGCACCTGCGAGAGCCGCGCGGCACCGGCGGCCGCGGCCGCCTCCTCCTGCTGCTTGGCCAGGAGCCGCGCGCGGAGCACCTTGATCGCGGCTTCCTTGTTCTGCAGTTGGCTCTTCTCGTTCTGGCTGGTCACGACCACGCCAGTGGGCACGTGCGTGAGGCGCACGGCCGAGTCGGTGGTGTTGACCGACTGGCCGCCGGGGCCGGACGAGCGGTACACGTCGACGCGGACGTCGTTCATGTTCAGCTCGAAGTCGACCTCTTCGGCCTCGGGCATCACGACGACCGCCGCCGCGGAGGTGTGCACACGGCCCTGCGACTCGGTCACGGGCACGCGCTGCACGCGGTGCACGCCGCCCTCGAACTTCAGCCGCGACCACACGCCGTTGCCGCCTTCGGGAGTGCCCTTGGTGCGCACGGCGATCGAGGAGTCCTTGATGCCGCCGAGGTCGGTCGGCACCATTTCCAAGGTCTCGACGGTCCAGCCCATTCGCTCGAAGAACCGCAGGTACATGCGCATGAGGTCCCCGGCGAACAGGCCGGACTCCTCACCGCCCGCACCGGCCTTGATCTCGATGATCACGTCCTTCGCGTCGTCGGGGTCGCGCGGAACCAGCAGCTCGGCGAGCTTCGATTCCAGCTCGGGGATGCGCTTCTTGATCTGCTCGGCCTCGGCGGCGAAATCCGAGTCCTCCTTGGCGAGCTCCTCGGCGGTCTCGAGGTCGTCCTTGGCCGCCGCGATGTCCTCGGCGGTCTTCGCGATCGGGGACAGCTCGGCGTAGCGGCGTCCGACCCGCCGCGCCTGGGCCTGGTCAGCGTGCAGGGCGGGGTCGCCCATCTGGACTTCCAGATCGCGGAACTCGGCGAGGAGCGATTCCAGGCGGTTGTCGGCAGCGGTGGTCATCTCAATGTCCTTCGAAAGCAGAGCCGTGTGAAGATGCAAAAAACGCAGCGCCCGTGTCAGTGACACGAGCGCTGCGCGGCAAAGCTACTTACCGGCCTGAGCCTTCTCCTGGGTCTTGGCGTAGCGGGCCTTGAACTTGGCCACGCGACCGCCGGTGTCGAGGATGCGCTGCTTACCGGTGTAGAACGGGTGGCACTTGTTGCAGGTCGCAGCCTGGATCTTGCCACTGGCCACCGTCGACCGGGTGGTGAAGGCGTTCCCGCAGGAACAGGTCACCTCGGTGACGACGTACTGAGGGTGGATCCCGTCTTTCATGACTTCCCTTTCTCTGGGTCGCCGGGTCGGCCACTGCAACGCTGGATTGCTCGCAGGCGTCGCAATCTGCCGTGAACCGGAACCGCATCGTGCCCCGTAAGAGGCGCTTAGGGTGCGCGACCTGCGCACCAACATTCAATGATAAGGCGTGAGGCCGCTCTCAACGAGGGCGGCCTCACGTCTCACGAACTACTCGCCGGGCGTGTTCTTGACGATCTGCATCAGGAACTCGGCGTTCGTCTGCGTCTTCTTCAGCCGGTCGATCAGCAGGTCGATCGCCTGCTGCGGGTCCAGCGAAGACAGGACCCGGCGGAGCTTCAGCATCACTGCCTGCTCCTCCGCGCTCATCATGAGCTCGTCCTTGCGGGTGCTCGACTGGTGCACGTCGATCGCCGGGTAGGTGCGCTTCTCGGCGATCTTGCGGTCGAGCTTGAGCTCGGCGTTGCCGGTGCCCTTGAACTCTTCGAAGATCACCGTGTCGCCCATGGAGCCGGTCTCGACCAGCGCCGTGCCGATGATGGTCAGCGACCCGCCGTGCTCGATGTTGCGCGCCGCGCCGAGGAACCGCTTCGGCGGGTACAGCGCCGTCGAGTCGATGCCACCGGACAGGATGCGTCCCGAAGCGGGCGACGAATTGTTGTACGCGCGGCCCAGACGGGTGATCGAGTCGAGCAGCACGACCACGTCGTGGCCGAGTTCGACCAGGCGCTTGGCGCGCTCGATCGCCAGCTCGGCGACGGTGGTGTGGTCCGACGGCGGGCGGTCGAAGGTCGAGGCGATGACCTCGCCCTTCACCGAACGCTGCATGTCGGTGACCTCTTCGGGCCGCTCGTCCGCGAGGACCACCATGAGGTGGCACTCGGGGTTGTTCGTGGTGATCGCGTTCGCGATCGCCTGCAGCACCATCGTCTTGCCGGCCTTCGGCGGCGAGACGATGAGGGCGCGCTGGCCCTTGCCGATCGGGGCCACGAGGTCTATGACCCTCGTGGTGATCGCGTTCGGCTCGGTCTCCAGACGCAGGCGCTCCTGCGGGTACAGCGGCGTGAGCTTGTAGAACTCGTCGCGCTTCGTCGCGTCCTGCGGGCTCATGCCGTTGACGGTGTCGAGGCGGACCAGCGGGTTGTACTTCTCGCGGCGCTGCTGCTGCTTGCCACCCTGGCCGTTCGGCTCCTCGGTGCCGCCGCGGCTGGGCTTGACGGCGCCGGTGATGGCGTCGCCGCGGCGCAGGCGGTGCTTGCGGACCTGTGACATCGAGACATAGACGTCGTCAGGGCCGGCGAGGTAGCCGGTGGTGCGGATGAACGCGTAGTTGTCGAGGATGTCGAGGATCCCCGCGACGGGCACGAGCTGCTCGTCGTTCGAGACGCCGCCGCCCACGTTGCCGCGCTCGGGAGCCTCGTCGCGGCCGCCGCGCTGGCGGCGGTCGGAGCGGTCCCGGCGCTTGCGGCGGCGGTTGTCGCCGTCGCCATCGCGCGGACCGCGGTCGTCGTAACCGTCGTCCTCGTTCCGGCGCTCGCGGTTCTCGGTGCGGGTGTCGGACTGCTCGATGCGCTCAGAACGCTCGGCGCGCTCGGAACGCTCAGGGCGCTCGTCGCGGCGGTTCTCACGGTTGCCGCCTTCGCGACCGCTATCGCGGCCGCCTTCACGGCTGAGCTCACGACCGCCTTCGCGGTTGTCGCGCCCGTTCTCACGGGAGCGGCGACGACGCTGCGGGCGGTCCTCATCGGACTCGATGGTCGAGACGGCCGTCTGTCCTTCGGACTCAACGGCTTCGGTCTGACGCTCTTCACGGCGGCGCGGCTGCGGCGGACCTGCCGGGCGGGTCGCCCGACGGGCGGCGGTGCCGCCCTTGGCCTCTGCACTCTCGGAGCCGTTCTCGGCGGGCGCGGCGTCGACTGTGGTCGACGGGGCCTCGGCGATGGGCGTTTGGTCAGAGTCAGGCACTGGCGGGGCCTCCTTTTCCGCGCTGGCACCGCCGGGCTGCGAGCCCGCATCCTGCCGTTCCTGGATGGCGGCGATCAGCTCGCTCTTGCGCATCCGGCCAACGCCGGTGATGCCGAGCGATTGCGCCATCTGCTGGAGCTCGGGCATCAGCATAGAGGCCAGACCGGTTCCTGCCCGACGGCGCTTCTTGGTCTCCGGAATCTCTTCCGCAGCCGAAGCCTCATCGCTCATCCGGTCCGACGTCGTGCCGGTGGTGTCGCTCAATGGATTCCTTCCCTGGCGGAACTTCGAAGTGGATTCGAGGAGTTTCCGCGTCTTTCAAATAGCCGCAATGCCGATGTTCTGGTCTGCGTCCCGCCATCGCTTCGGCCGCTTCCGGTCAGCAAGTGACCTCGGCGGTTGGAAGACGACAGTTGACACTGGGTGCAACACCCCTGGGCTGTCCGCTGAGCAGACGGTCCTGATCGTGGTGAGCAGCCTCTGGGCCTGCGACTGGACAGCTTGCGATGAATGATCGTGCACGGTGAGACACGTGATTGCGATCTCCGCTGATTGCGATCCTCGCCTTTGCGATCCGATCCGGGCGGAGGCCCGGCGCCACAAGCGGACAGCGACTGTTCCTTGGTCGAAACCGTGCCATGCCACGCTGGAGCTATGCAAAGTCACAAATCCATGGTTGAGGGTGATGACCCAAACAAGAGATCAGGCGTGCGCTGGATGCGCCGCAGCTGTTGTGACCACAAGCATAAGCAAGGCTTCGAGCAGTCACGACACCGGGTGGTCGTCTAACTGGAATGGTAGCGCACTCTTCCCATTCACAACAACGGACCCGAGGATCACTCGTTCGGGGAGGTCGCGACCTGCACGGCCCCGTCTGCGACCTCCAGGCGCATGGCCTCGAAGCCCGATGGGACCTCGGGTACGCGCGTGTCGTCGATAGTAAGGGCGAGCACGGTCGGACCCGCACCGGAGATCGCCGACGCGATTCCGGCGGAACGCAATGCTCGCAACAAATGGGTGCTTTCCGGCATTCCCTTGGCCCGGTACGACTGGTGGAGCCGGTCGTCCGTGGCCTCGAATAGCCGGGAGGGGTGGTGGGTGATCGCGGCGGCGAGCAGCGCGGACCGGGAGAGGTTGAACACCGCGTCGGCGTGCGGGACCTTCTCGGGCAGCGCGGCGCGGGCGACCGAGGTCAGGCCCTTGGACTGCGGTACGAACGCCCAGGGGTGGACGCGCGGAGACGGGTCGAGGCTGATGGCCTTGGCACCGTCCTCTGTGGTGTAGGCGATGGTGAAGCCGCCGAGGAGGCACGGGGCGACGTTGTCCGGGTGGCCCTCGATCTCGCTCGCGAGGACGAGCTTCTGCGCGCGGGTGAGCCCTGCGCCGGCGAGGGCGTCGGCGAGCATGATGCCCGCGACGATCGCCGCCGACGAGGAGCCGAGCCCGCGGGCGTGCGGAATCCTGTTGCGGCACTTGACCTTCAGGCCCGGGGCCGAGAGGCCGAGGTGCTTGAAGGTGCGCAGCATCGTGGCGGCCACGAGGTGGCGTTCGTCGAGGGCGACGGTGCCCTCGCCTTCGCCCTGGACCTCGACCATGACGGCGGTGCCGCTGGTGGCCTCGGCCGTGACCTCGTCGCAGAGGTCGAGCGCGAGGCCCAGCGAGTCGAAGCCGGGACCGAGGTTGGCTGAGGTGGCCGGGACGCGCACAGTGGCGCGGGGTCCGCCCACGGCGACGCTTGCGGAGCCGTAAGTCTGCACAGCTGAAGGCCTCCAACTACAGACCCAGCGCGGTGGCGGTCTTGACCACGTCGACCGGGACGGTCTGCGGCTGCGGCGCGGTGGAGACGGCCCAGTCGGGGTCCTTGAGGCCGTTGCCCGTGACGGTGCAGACGATCGTCTGTCCCTTCTCGACCCAGCCGGCTTCGGCCTGCTTGAGCAGGCCTGCGACTGACGCGGCCGAGGCGAGTTCGACGAAGACGCCCTCGGAGCGGGCCAGCAGCATGTACGCGGCGTGGATCTCGCGGTCGGTGGCGGCGATGATGTCGCCGTTCGACTCCTTCTTGGCGTCGAGCGCCTTCGTCCAGGAGGCCGGGTTGCCGATGCGGATCGCGGTGGCGATGGTCTGCGGGTGCTCGACCACGTGGCCGTCGACGATCGGGGCCGAGCCAGCGGCCTGGACGCCGAGCATCCGGGGCAGCTTCGTGGCGTTGCCCGCGGCGTGGTCCTCGTTGTAGCCCATCCAGTAGGCGGTGATGTTGCCCGCGTTGCCCACCGGCAGGCAGTGGATGTCGGGGGCGTCGCCGAGGACCTGCACGACCTCGTAGGCGGCGGTCTTCTGCCCGAGGATGCGGTTGAAGTTGATGTGGTTGACGAGCGTCACCGGGTAGTCCTGGGCGAGCTTGTCGGCCATGGTGAGGCAGTCGTCGAAGTTGCCGTCGACCTGGAGGAGCTTCGCGCCGTGCACGAGGGCCTGGGCGAGCTTGCCGAGGGCGATCTTCCCGGCCGGGACGAGCACCGCGCAGGTGATCCCGGCGCGCGCGGCGTACGCCGCCGCCGAAGCGGAGGTGTTGCCGGTGGAGGCGCAGATGACGGCCTTCGAGCCGTCCTCGACGGCCTTCGAGACCGCGAGCGTCATGCCGCGGTCCTTGAAAGACCCGGTCGGGTTGAGGCCTTCGACCTTGAGGTAGACGTCGCAGCCGGTCTTCGCGGAGAGGATCGGGGCGGGCAGCAGGGGCGTGCCGCCCTCCTGCAGGGTGACGACGGGGGTGGCGTCGGTGACCGGGAGCCGGTCGCGGAATTCCTCGATGAGGCCGCGCCACCCCGGGCGCATAGCGCTAGCGGACATATCGCCCTATTCTCCTTCGACGCGCATGACCGAGGCGACATTGTGCACCGAGGTCAGTTGCGACAGTTCCTCTACGGTGTCCGACAACTGCTTGTCGGCCGCCGTGTGGGTGACGACCACGAGCCGGGCCTCATCGCCCTGGCCGGATTGATGGACGGTGGCGAGGCTGACGCCGTGGTGGGCGAAGGTGGCCGCCACGCGCGCGAGCACGCCGGGCTCGTCGACCACGTCGAGGCTGACGTGGTACCTGGTGCGGGCCTCGCCGATGGGTTTCACCGGCAGGTCCTGGTAGGCGGCCTCGGGAGGGAAGGCGGTGATCCCGCCGCGCTTGTTGCGCGCCACGGCCACGATATCGCCGAGCACCGCCGAAGCGGTCTCGGTACCGCCCGCTCCCGCTCCGTAGAACATGAGGCGGCCGGCGGACTCGGCCTCGACGAACACCGCGTTGTAGGCGCCGTTGACGTTCGCGAGCGGATGGGTCGTCGGGATCATCGCCGGGTGGACGCGCACGGACACGCCGTCGGCCTCCCGGGTGGCGATGCAGAGCGGCTTCACGACGCGGCCCTGCGCGGCGGCCGACGCGATGTCGGCGGCCGAGACGTCCCGGATGCCCTCGCGGTAGACCTCGCCCAGGTCGATGTGGGTGTGGAACGCGAGCGAGGCGATGAGCGCTGCCTTCGCGGCGGCGTCGTAGTTGTCGACGTCCGCGGTCGGGTCCGCCTCGGCGTAGCCCAGCTCGGTCGCCTCGCCGAGGGCCTCCTCGAAGGCGGCCCCGGTCTGCGACATCTGGCTGAGGATGTAGTTCGTGGTGCCGTTGACGATGCCGAGCACGCGGTTGATCGTGTCGCCGTGCAGCGACTCGCGCAGCGGGCGCATCAGCGGGATCGCGGCGGCCGCGGCGGCCTCGTAGTAGAGGTCCGCGCCGCCCGCCTTCGCGGCGGCCGACAGGGCCGGGCCGTCCTCGGCGAGCAGGGCCTTGTTCGCGGTCACGACCGACTTGCCCTCGGCCAGCGCAGTGGTGATCCAGGTGCGGGCGGGCTCGATGCCGCCGGCGACCTCGACGACGATGTCCACGTCCGGGCGCTTGACGAGGCTGAGCGCGTCCGTGGTGAAGAGCTCCTTCTCCACGGGCAGGTGCGAGCGGTCGCGGTCGAGGCGGCGGACCGCGATCCCGACGATCTCGACCGGCTCGCCCACACGGGACGCCAGCTCCTCCCCGCGCGTTCGCATGAGGCGCACGACTTCACTGCCGACGTTGCCGCATCCGAGTAGCGCGAGTTTCATCGCTGGTGTCCCTTCGTAGTGCATTCAAGTTCTCGCCCCTGGCGGGCCGAGGAGGTGCGTCAGGGGCAATCTGACAAGGCTCGTGAGGAGCTAGTACATCAGCGAAGCTTGCGTGGCGTACTTGCGACGAGCGAGCCGCAGCTCAGATTGTTCCCTGGCGTGCCTCCTCGGGCCGGCTAGCCGACGTCGAGCCGTAGTAGGTCGTCGACGGTCTCACGCGCCAGGATCACACGTGCCTCGCCGTTTCGGACGGCGACGACCGGCGGGCGGGGCACGTGGTTGTAGTTCGAGCCCATGGAGCGGCAGTAGGCGCCGGTTCCAGGGACGGCGATCAGGTCGCCCGGCGCGACGTCGGCCGGGAGGAACTCATCTTTAACAACAATGTCGCCCGCTTCGCAATGCTTTCCCACTACTCGGGCCAGCGCGGGCGTGGCGTCCGAGGAGCGCGAGGCGAGCGTCGCCGAGTAGGTGGCGTCGTAGAGCGCGGTGCGGATGTTGTCGCTGATGCCGCCGTCGACGGAGACGTAGAGGCGGGCGGCGGACCCGGCGAGGGTGACGGGCTTGACGGTGCCGACCTGGTAGAGGGTGAACATCGTGGGACCGATGAGGCTGCGGCCGGGCTCGATGGAGAGGCGCGGGACGTCGATGCCGGCGGCGGTGCACTCCTCGTCGACGATCTTGCGCAGTGACGCGGCGATGTCGGCGGGCGGCTGCGGGTCGTCCTGGCTGGTGTAGGCCATGCCGAAGCCGCCGCCGAGGTCCATCTCGGGGATCTGGACGCTGAAGTCGGTCTGGAGCTTCGCGTGGAGGCGGGCGACGCGGGCGGCGGAGATCTCGAACGCGGCGGTGTCGAAGATCTGGGAGCCGATGTGCGAGTGCAGGCCGAGGAGTTCGAGGTGCTCGGCCTGGATGACGCGGCGGGCGGCGTCGTAGGCGGCGCCTCCGGCGAGGGAGAAGCCGAACTTCTGGTCCTCGTGGGCGGTGGCGATGAACTCGTGCGTGTGGGCTTCGACGCCCACGTTGACGCGGATCATCACGTTCGGGCGCTTGCCGAGCTCGGCGGCGATCGCCTCGATCCGCTCGATCTCGGTGAAGGAGTCGGCGACGATGCGGCCGACGCCGATCTCGACGGCCTGGCGCAGTTCGGCGAACGACTTGTTGTTGCCGTGGAGACCCAGACGAGCGGGCGCGAGCCCGGCTGCCAGGGCGACGGCGAGTTCGCCGGCGGTGCAGACGTCGACGAAGAGGCCCTCCTCGGCGGCGGCGCGGAGCACGGCCTTGGAGCAGAAGGCCTTGGAGGCGTAGAAGACGTCGGCGCCTTCGAAGGCCTCGATCCAGGCGCGGCAGCGGGCGCGGAAGTCGTCTTCGTCGAAGACGTAGGCGGGCGTGCCGAACTCGGCGGCCAGCGCTTCGACGGAGATGCCGCCGATGTGGAGGACGCCGTCGTCGGCGCGCTCGACGTTCTGGGCCCACAGCTGCGGGAGGAGCGTGTTGACGTCCTCGGGCACGCCGAGCCAGCCCGGGCGCAGCGCGGAGTAGTCGAAGTCGCCGTGCAGTGCGCCGGCTTCGTGGGTCCGCATTACATCCGCTCCGGGGCCGAGACGCCGAGCAGGCCGAGCGCGTTGGCGAGGACGACGCGGGTGGCGTCGACGACCCAGAGGCGCGCCTGGTTGACCGGGGTGGTGTCCTCGTCCGGGAAGGGCAGGACGCGGCAGTCGTGCTGGAAGCGGTGGTAGGCGGCGGCGAGCTCTTCGGCGTACCGGGCGATGCGGTGCGGTTCGCGCAGGTCGGCGGCGGTGGCGACGACGGCCGGGAACTCGGCGAGGGCCTTGAGCAGGTCCGATTCGCGCGGGTGGGTGAGCAGGGCGGCGTCGTAGGACTCGCCCTTCTCGACGCCGCGCTCGGCGGCGTTGCGGAGCACGCCGGAGGTCCGGGCGTGCGCATACTGCACGTAGTAGACCGGGTTGTCGCTGCTGTGCTTGGTCCAGACGTCGATGTCGAGGTCGATCGTCGAGTCCGCCGAGTTGCGGGTCATCGCGTAGCGGGCGGCGTCAACTCCGACCGCTTCGACGACGTCGTTGAGGGTGATCATGTTGCCGGCCCGCTTCGAGAGCCGGAACGGCTCCCCGTCCTTGAGGAGGTTCACGAACTGGCCGATCAGGATCTCGAGGGTGCCGGGCTCGTCGCCGAAGGCCTGGCTGATCGCCTGCATCCGGCCGACGTAGCCGTGGTGGTCGGCGCCGAGCATGAGCACGAGCTTCTCGAAGCCGCGCTCGCGCTTGTCGAGGTAGTAGGCGCAGTCGGCGGCGAAGTAGGTCCAGGCTCCCTTGGAGTTCTTGAGGACGCGGTCCTTGTCGTCGCCGAATTCGGTGGTGCGCAGCCAGGTCGCGCCGTCGGCCTCGAAGACGTGGCCGAGCTCGGCGAGGCGTTCGAGGGCCTTGTCCAGTTCGCCCCGGTCGTGCAGGCTCTTCTCGCTGAAGAACACGTCGAAGTGCGTGTGGAAGTCGGCGAGGGTGGACTTGATGTCCTCGAGCATGAGCTCCAGGCCCGCGGTCTTGAAGACCTCGAACGGGTCGTCGGCCTCGAGCGCGTCGGGCCGCCGCTTGAGCACGTCGGCGGCGATGTCGTCGATGTACTCGCCGACGTACCCGTTCTCGGGGGTCGGCTCGCCCTTGGCGCGGGCCAGGAGCGAACCGGCGAAGTGGTCGACCTGGGCGCCGGCGTCGTTGACGTAGTACTCGGCGGTGAGCTTCGCGCCGGAGGCGCGCATGACGCGGGCCAGGGAGTCGCCCATCGCGGCCCAGCGGACGCCGCCCGCGTGGATCGGCCCGGTCGGGTTGGCGGAGACGAACTCGAGGTTGGCGTAGACGCCTTCCATGGAGTTGTTGGTGCCGTATGAGGTGCCGGCCGCGACGATCTTCCCGGCGATCTCGCCGGCGGCGGCCGCGTCCAGGGTGATGTTGAGGAAGCCGGGGCCGGCGATGTCGACCTTGGCGACGCCTGCAGTTGCGGCGAGGTGCTCGGCGATCTTCTCGGCGAGCGCGCGCGGGTTCGTGCCGGCCTTCTTGGCGGTCTGCAGCGCGATGTTGGAGGCGTAGTCGCCGTGCTTGGGGTCCCTGGGTCGCTCGACCGCCGTCTGGGTGGGCAGTACGGCGTCGTCGAGGTCCAAGGCCTCGAACGCGGCGCGCGTAGCGGACAGCACTTTCTCTGCGAGCGTCTCAGGAGTCACCCGGTAATCGTAGACGGCGCGCTTCGCCGCCCGCGAGTGATAAACCCCCTTGTGGGCTGCAGCGGTAGGTTGCTTCTGTGCAACCTCGACGGAAGGCTCCGAACATGCGCCCGCTTCGCAATCGCTGGACCGCTCTCGCCGCCGCTCTCGCGCTCAGTGCGCTCGCCGGATGCGGCGCCGAGGGAGGTGGGAGCGCCGGGGACGGCTCGTCCGCGGCCGACCAGGACACCGCCGCCGCGCCGGCGGAGCTGGAGGGGGTGGAGAGCTTCTACGGCGAGTACGGCGACTACGTCACCGTGATGGCCGCCATCCAGGACGGGGAGACCACGGCCGAGGAGCTCGAGCACCCGTTCGTGGTGCAGCAGGAGCACGTGGACTCGCTGGGGACCTGGGACGGCCGGAACCCGGTGTACGACCTGACGCCGCCCGCGGGCGGGAACCACCTCTCGGTCTGGCAGACGTGCAACGGCTCGGTGTACGACGGGCCGATCGTCGACGGGAACGGGGTGCACTCGATGGAGCACGGCGCGGTGTGGCTCACCTACGACCCGGAGCTGGTCGAGCAGGCCGACATCGACGCGCTGGCGCTGCTGATCGGCGCCCGGGACTACAGCCTGATGAGCCCGTACCCGGGGCAGGGCGTGGCGGTGTCGATGCAGTCGTGGGGGAACCGGTACCAGACGGAGGACCCGGCCGATCCGAAGATCGGCGAGTACCTCGACACGTACGTCCTGAACGAGCGGTTCAACCCGGAGCCGAACGCGACCTGCTCGGGCGGTGTGACGACCACCGCGTCGTAGGCGGGTCGCCGTTTGTCGGTTTCGGGGCGCGCTCTAAGGGAGTGCCCTGGACCGACCAGGTAAGGTGGCGTACGCGAGTGGACTTCACACCGGGCCTCCCCGGCTCCGCTCCGGCTCATCCCGACCTCGACGAATAAGGCTCTCCCCGCGATATGGCATCGAAGAAGCAGACCGCCAGCAAGGGCTCCGGCAAGAGCACCGGCAAAGGCGCAGTCGTTGAAAAAGGCCCTGCCGGCAGGAAAGACGCCGGCAAGGGCGAGACCAAGGGCCTGAGCAAGACCTCGGCGCCCGCCGCCTCCCCCCGCAAGGGCCGCGCCGTCGTGGTGAAGCAGCCGAAGCCGTGGGGCCTGATCTTCACGTTCGCCGGCGTCGGCGTCGTCGCGCTCGGCCTGATCGGGGCCGCCGTGTTCGTGGTCTGGGACCGCAGCCAGCCGCCGGCGGGGGTCACCGACTTCTACGGCGAGTACGCGAACTACTCCGAGGTCACCGAGGCCCTCCAGGACGGCGACGTCAAGGAGGAGGACCTCGAGAACCCCTGGGTCGTCCAGCAGACCCACATCGACGGCGAAGACCCGGCGGCGGTGCCCGAGTACGCGATCACCCCGCCCGCGGGCGGCGACCACCTCTCGCAGTGGCAGAACTGCACCGGTTCGGTCTACGACGCGCCGATCGTGGACGGCAACGCCGTCCACTCCCTCGAGCACGGCGCGGTCTGGGTGACCTACGACCCGGCGCTGGTCGACGGGGACGGCATCGAGCAGCTCGCCTCGAAGGTCGAAGGCCGCGACTTCTCGCTGATGAGCCCGTACCCCGAACTGGGTGTGGAGGTCTCGCTGCAGGCCTGGGGCGTGCAGTACCAGACCAGCGACATCAACGACCCGAAGATCGACGAGTTCATGGACTTCTACATCCAGAACGCCGACAACGCGGCCGAGGCCAACGCCACGTGCACGAGCGATCTGACCACGACCACGGCCGACCAGCAGATGCCCACCGGCTGACGGGCGCGAACCTTTCTGCGCGACGCTCGTTAGGCAAGTAGGACAACGGGCGCTCCCCGAGAGGGAGCGCCCGCCGAGAGAGGACGACGAATGAGCCGCTTGTGGCGCCGGCCCGCACTGTTGGTCGCGTTCACCGCCGTGCTCATGCTCGCCGCAGGCCTCGCGGTCGGCTGGGTGTGGGGCACCTCCGCCCCCGGCAACGACTCGGTCGAGGCCGGGTTCGCGCGCGACATGCAGACGCACCACCAGCAGGCCGTCGAGATGGCCATGTACGAGTGGCAGAACGGCTCGGACCCGGCGCTGACGACGATCGCCTACGACATCGTCACGACTCAGAGCGCCGAGATCGGCATGTACCGCTCGTGGTTGCGCGACTGGGGCGTCCAGCTGTCGTCCGGCGAGCCGATGGCCTGGGCCGGCGAAGAGCACGCCCACGACCTCGAAGAGGCGGGCGGGCTCATGCCCGGCATGGCCACCGACGAGCAGATGGCCGAGTTCAAGACCCTCACCGGCGCCGAGGCGGACGTCATGTTCGCCGACCTCATGATCGCCCACCACATCGGCGGCGTCGACATGGCCAGGGCGGCGCTCGATCTCAGCGACAATGCGCTCGTGGTCGACGCGGCCCGCCGCACGGTCAACCTGCAGCAGGCCGAGATCGAGAACCTCGAGAACCACCGCGACAACATCCTGAACGCCGTCGAAGAGTAGGGACGCCGCTGTGAGCCAGGACCAGTGGGGACCTCGATACGGCGACCCGACGCATCCGACCACGGGGGAACTCCCCCGGGTCGGTGACGGCCGCACGGACGAGCAGCGCACGATCCAGGTCGACACCGTCCCCGAGGAGCCGCCCCAGCAGTCGCGCTCGCGGTACCGGTACAGCTGGGAATCCGCGGCACCGGGCGACGCCGAGCCCGCCGGCTCCCACTCCGAACCGGGCCACGGGTTCTCCGAACCCCGTTACGGCGCTTCGGAACCGGGCCACGGCTTCTCGGAACCCCGATATGCCGCGTCAGAACCGCGCCACGGCTTCTCAGAGCCCCGATACGCCGCTTCAGAACCGCGCCACGGCTCCTCGCAACCTGAGTCCTCGGCCGACCCGGCCGAGTCCGGCTTCGGCGACTGGTCGGTCCCCCGCGTCGGCCGCGAGAGCGCCGCCTCCGGACTCACCGGCGAGCACTCCCGCCCCAGCCTCAGCGGCTACCGCCCGGGCGACACCGCCCAGTTCGCGCGCGTCGGCGACGGCGTCCGCGGCTCCGTCGGGCCCGTCTCGGTGCAGATCGACCACGTCAGGGTCGACAACGGCGTCAACGGCGACACGCAGCTGCTCGACACCACGAACTTCAGGCGCCCGCAGGAGACCGAGATCGCGCCCGCCGAGCAGGCGCCGCAACCGGAACCCGGCACCGGCTCCATGCCCGCCATGCGCCACCAGATCGGCCCCGACTGGACCCAGACGCCCCTGCGCCTCCTCGCCGCGGCCGTCGTCGCCACCGCCGTGCTCGGCGCCTCCGCCGCCAGCCTCATCACGATCGGCAACTGGATCAACCCCTGACCGCCGCCGTTCACGCGGGCACTGCCGCATAGCGGTGCATCGTCGTATTCGGCTGGATTGTCGTACCCATGGGCGAGAATCAGGGTGACGAGAGGAGCCCGGATGCCGACCTGGGACGACGTAACGGCCATCGCGACCCGCCTGCCCGAAGTCGAGGTGACCACGAGCTGGCAGACCCCTTCACTGAAGGTCAAGGGCAAGTTCTTCGCCAGACTCCGCACCGAGGCCGAAGGCGGCCTAGCCATCGTCTGCGACCCCGGCGAGAAAGCCGCCCTCCTCGCCTCGGCAGACCCGGCGTTCTACACGACGCCCCACTACGACGGCTACGCCATGATCCTCATCCACCTCGACCGCATCGACACCCAGCGCCTCACCGAGATGATCGAAGACGCCTGGCTCCTCAAAGCCCCCGTGCGCGTCCGCAAAGCCTACGAAGCCGGCCAATGACAAAGGCCCGGCCGCTCGTGCGGCCGGGCCTTTCGAAGTCAATGGTGCGTGCTCAGTCGAAGATCTCCTCGACACGGTCGACCGTCACCGCTCTGATGAACCAGCGGTCGAGCTCTTCCTCATCTGACACGCCCTCGATACGGGCGAGCGCCGATGAGGAGACCTCAATGCCGCGTGCATCGAGCACTTTGAGCAGCGCGCCAATCTGGCCGAGCCGCCTGCCGCGCTGCTCGCCCCGCTGCTCGCCCTTGAGTTCCAGCTTCCCGGCCGGGCTCTCGAGGTATTCCTGGTACGTCATGCTCATGTATTCCTCCAGTACGGTGCATGCTTCGTCCGAGAGAAGCTGCATCGCCAATCCAGCATACTGCTGGCGGTCCGACTCGGAAAGCTCGTTGAGTCTCCGGCCGAGCTTGTGGGCGACCTGCTCGGCCTGCGGTCCCCTGCAGGCCGCCTTGAGGATCAGGATCTCCACCGCCTCCTTGGCACGGTCCTCGTCGATCTCCATGAGATCCTCCGGGTTGATGACATCCGGGAGCAGTGTGAACCCGGGCGGTCCGATTTCGATCGCCCGGCGCGCCCAATCCGCCGTGGCCGCGTCAGTACAGATCGCCAGCAGCCGCACCGGGCATTTCAGCCGGGCACGGAGAATCGTCGTGTACATCGGCCAGCTGTAGCGCTTCCGATTGTCCTGGCCGCGTTGGATCTCGATGATGACCGCGAAGACCGGCACCCCTGCCTCGTCGCGGAACACAGCCGCGTTGTCGCAGTTGAGTTCGAGTGGGTCGTTGTTGGTGAGCGCCTCCGATTCGGGCAGTGCACTGGCATACGCGGGGAACGCGGCGCCGAGCGACTTGACGAGCAGTTCGGCCGCGAGTTCCGGGCGAACCTGGAACAGGCGGATGGGGACCTCATGCGAATGGGTGACCATGACATGAAACGGTATTGGAGCTCAGCACGTGATTCGCGTTTCGACACTCCGACACGAATCCGCATCCGCGTGACGCCAGACACTCAGGCGGACAACGGATTCGGGCCCGGCCGCAAAGCGGCCGGGCCCGAATCTGTTGCGGTGCTTAGACGATGATGCCGGCGCCCACGGTGCGGTTGTCGGCTTCGTCGATGATGATGAACCCGCCGGTGGACCGGTTGCGGCGGTAGTCGTCGCACAGGAGCGGCTTGGTCGTGCGGAGCGTGACGCGGCCGATCTCGTTGAGCCCCAGCTCGGTCGCGGTTTCGTCGCGGTGGAGCGTGTTGATGTCGAGCTGGTACTGCACGTCCTTGACGATCGCGCGCACATCCGAGGTGGTGTGCTTGACGGCGTACTTGCCGCGCAGCTTCAGCGGCCGCGCCTCGTCCATCCAGCAGACCATCGCCTCGATGTCCTGCGAGACGCGCGCCTGGTTGCCGGGGCGGCAGAGCATGTCGCCGCGGGAGACGTCGAGCTCGTCCTCGAGGCGCACGGTCACGCTCAAGGGCGGGAAGGCCTCTTCGAGCGGGCCGTCGGCGGTCTCGATCGACGCGATGCGCGAGGTGAAGCCGCTGGGCAGCACCATGACCTCGTCGCCGGGCTTCATGACGCCGGAGGCGACCTGGCCCGCGTAGCCGCGGAAGTCGTGGTTGTCGCTGGAGTGCGGCCGGATCACGTGCTGGACCGGGAAGCGCACGTCCACGAGGTTGCGGTCCGAGGCGATGTGGACCTTCTCCAGGTGGTGGAGCAAACTCGGGCCCTGGAACCACGGCATGTTCTCGGAGCGGTTGACCACGTTGTCGCCCTTGAGGGCCGACACGGGGATCACTGTCAGGTCCGGCACTTCGAGCTTGGTCGCGAACGCGGAGAACTCGTTCTCGATCCGCTTGAACACGGCCTCGTCGTAGTCGACGAGGTCCATCTTGTTGACGCACAGGACCATGTGCGGCACGCGCAGCAGCGAGCACAGGAACGCGTGGCGGCGGGACTGCTCCACGAGGCCCTTGCGGGCGTCGACCAGGATCAGCGCGAGGTCGGCGGTCGAGGCGCCGGTGACCATGTTGCGCGTGTACTGGATGTGGCCGGGCGTGTCCGCGATGATGAACTTGCGCTCGGGCGTGGAGAAGTAGCGGTACGCGACGTCGATCGTGATGCCCTGCTCGCGTTCCGAGCGGAGCCCGTCGGTGAGCAGCGCCAGGTCGGTGTACTCGTCGCCGCGGCCGGCGCTGACGGCCTCGACGGCGTCCCACTGGTCGTCGAACAGCGCCTTCGAGTCGAACAGGAGCCGGCCGATGAGGGTCGACTTGCCGTCGTCCACCGAACCGGCCGTGGCGAAGCGCAGCAGCTCGTGCGTGTCCTCGCGGGAGGTCAGGGTGTCCGTCATTAGAAGTAGCCTTCCCGTTTCCGGTCTTCCATCGCGGCCTCGGAGGTCTTGTCGTCACCGCGGGTCGCACCGCGCTCGGTGATGCGGGTGACCTCGACTTCGGCGATGATCTCGTCGATCGTGGTCGCGTCCGAGCGCACGCCGGCGGTCAGGTTCGCGTCGCCCACGGTGCGGTAGCGGACCTTCTCGAAGAAGGTCTCCTCGCCCTCGCGCGGCTTGATGAACTCGTTGACGGCGTAGAGCATGCCGCCGCGGTCCACGACCTCGCGCTCGGCGGAGAAGTACACCTCGGGAAGCGGGATGTCCTCGGAGCCGATGTAACGCCACACGTCGAGCTCGGTCCAGTTCGACAGCGGGAACACGCGGATCTGCTCGCCCGGGTGGACCCGGCCGTTGTACAGGTTCCACAGCTCGGGCCGCTGGTTCTTGGGGTCCCACTGGCCGAAGTCGTCGCGGAAGGAGAACACGCGCTCCTTGGCGCGGGCCTTCTCCTCGTCGCGGCGGGCGCCGCCGAAGAGGGCGTCGAACTGGTACTTCTCGGCCGCTTCCAGGAGCACGGGGGTCTGGATGCGGTTGCGGGTGCCGTCCGGCGGCTCGGTGACCATGCCGCGGTCGATCGCGTCCTGGACAGAGGCGACGATGAGCTGGACGCCGGCCTCGGCGACGCGGCGGTCGCGGTAGTCGATGACCTCCGCGAAGTTCTGGCCGGTGTCGACGTGCATGACCGGGAACGGGATCGGCGCCGGCGCGAACGCCTTCTGCGCCAGGTGCAGCATGACGATGGAGTCCTTGCCGCCGGAGAAGAGCAGTACGGGCCGCTGACAGGTGGCCGCGACTTCACGGAAGATGAAGATCGCCTCGGCCTCCAGCGCGGCGATGTGGCTGATGCGGTAGTCGCTCACCGGCGCAATGCTCCTCTCGGCAGACCCCGTTCGGGGTGTTCGGTCGTCGTCGGATCCGGTCGGTGACCGGGCGGTCAGTTCGTCCCTCGGATGGCCTCGAGCGCGGGCCCGGCCAGGTCGGGGCGGCAGACCAGCAGGTCCGGCAGGTACGGGTCGGCACTGTTGTACTGCAGCGGGGCGCCATCGATCCGCGTCGCGTGCCAACCGGAGGCGAGGGCCACTCCTACGGGAGCGGCGGAGTCCCATTCGAACTGCCCGCCGGCGTGCACATAGGCGTCAACTGTACCGGCGACCACGGCCATGACCTTGGCGCCGGCGGAGCCCATCGGCACGAGTTCCGCGCCCAGGGCGGCGGCGACCGCTTCGGCCTCGGCCGGTGGTCTGGTGCGGGACACGGCGATACGGGGCTTGCCCTCCCGGAGGGCGGGGACCGCGTAGGTCTTGTCCGTGCGCAACGTCACATTCTGTGCTGGAAGCGCTACGGCGGAGGCGGTCAATCCGAGGCCCCGCTGCCAGAGAGCGACATGCACGGCCCAGTCGTCGCGGCCTTCCTCGGAGTACTCACGAGTGCCGTCGAGCGGGTCGATGATCCAGACCCGATCCGCCCCGAGCCGCTCGGTACCGACGCGGCCGGTCTCGCCCTTGCCCTCCTCCGAGAGCACGGCGTCACCAGGACGCTCGGCGGCGATCCGGCCCAGCAGAAAGTCGTTGGCCTGCTGATCCCCGGCGGCTTTGAGCGCCCGCGAGTCGGCGAACCCCATCACCGCTCTGAGCTTGACCAGCAGCTCCCCCGCACCGGTCGCCAGCTCGGCCGCGAACGCGACATCAGCAGCGGAAGCGGCCGCAGGCGTGGCGGTGGGAACTCCGGTCACCGAAGCGGAGTCGGGGGCGTCATGCATGCCGGTCAGTCTACGCTGCAGCCCAACCCCGCCCAAATATTGGGCCACCCGATCCCGACATACGGAAACCCCTCGCGTTTCCCCGACCACCCCGAACCGGTCGACCTCGGATAGTCGCACGGCCGCCAGATGCCTCAGCCCGCTGTAAACGACACAGCGCCCGGAGCGAACGCAAAGCCTGAGCCGTCCGGGAGGAGAACCTGGTGGTAGGTGCCGTTCCGAGGTCGGAACTTCCGCGAGAACCGGCGTTCAACGTGCGGATGGAACCGAAGCTGATCAGCGGGAACCTCGAACTCGATACGGAACGGCATCGACTCGAAGGACGCGGCCACGAACCTGCGATCGGTCAGCATCCAGACCCCGTGGAACCCGGCATCAGACGAAGGCCGTGAGCGAAAGACGGCCATGCACTCGGGGCTGCCGCCAAAGACCAGGACGACCGGCTGGCCCTTGCGCCTCGGAAAGTCCGAGAAGTCGAAATCCGAGAAGCATGCCAAGAACTCCGCCAATCGGAGAAACGCCGTCCACACGAGCTGGAAGGGGAAAACCAACACCCGCACCCAGACCGGCCAACGACCAGCAGGCTTCCCGTCCTCCCGCAAACCGGCCACGAAATAAGACTCCGGAGCCTGCGGCGCCGTCCACCGGACAACCTCCCCCGGAGCCAGGTACTGCTCCTGCATCGACCGAGTCTCCTCGATATGGTCACGCACGCAATAGCGCGGCGGCCGGGTCCTTTCGGGCTCGGCCGCCGCTGCTTGTTGTACTGGTTAGGCGAGGGGGTCGTTCTCGTCGTTGAAGCGGGCGAGGCCCCAGACGTCTTCGTCTTCGGTGAGCCAGGTGCCGGTGTCGGCGTCCTCGTTGTCACCGGTGGCGCCGGCACCTCGGCCGCCGCCCATCATGCCTCCGGCGCCGGCCTTGCCGCCTGCGCCGGCTCCGGCGGTCTTGCCGAAGAGGCCTTGGCCCTTGCCCATGCCGCCGGCACCTGCGCCGCGTCCGCTGCCGGCTCCGGTCATGCCGGTCATGCTGCCCGCGCCGCCCGAAGCCGGGCCGAAGAGCCCCGAGCCCGGGCCGAGGCTGCCGCCACCGGCGCCCATGCCTCCGCCGCCCGTGCCGAGGCCGGCGCCAGTGAGCGTGCCAGCGCCCGCACCGAGGCCGCCACCGGAGGCGAGACCACCGGAGATGTCGTCATCGTCGCCGCCACCGGTGGACTCCCACGGGTTCAGTCCGCCGGTAGAACCGGGGTTGGAGCCGCCGGTGAGGTTGCCGCCAGGGCCGAAGGTGGACGTGTTCGACGGCGGCGTGAGCCCTGCAGTGCCCGAACCGGAGGGCATGCCGTTGAAGTCGCCGCCGCCGGGCGGCGAGTAGCCGGAGCCGCTCAGGTCGCCTGCGGAATCGCGGAAGGTCGTGTCGCCTGACGGCTGCACGGTCGGGACGAACTCGGAGGTGGAGGTCTCGGCGTCCTGCCAGCGAGCGGTGACCGAGTCGTTCTGCTCGGTTGCGCGCGCTTCGTAGTCCTGCGAGCCCTCCGAGTAGTCCTGCTGAGCCCGCTCATTCGCGTCCTGCTGTGCCAGGCGCTCGGCCTCGGCACGCAGGGAGGACTCCTGCGACGCGGTCAGCGTGGTCGCCTCGGCCTTCTCCTCGGCGTCCATGCCCTTGGTGTCGACGCCGTTGACGTGCTCGGCCTTCAACCGGGTGTAGTGGTACTCGGTCTGGTCGACGACGTACTGGTTCAGCTCATTGGTGTACTCACCGTCGAAGCCGCCCATCTCCATCGCGCCCTTGACGCCATCGTCTTCACCGTCGAAGGCGCATCCGTCGCTGATCTCGCACTCGCCTGAGTGGAACGGAGGCCGGACGTGGATCTTGGTGTCCGTGAACAGGCTGCCTTCGTCCTCGACCCAGTACTGCGGCGCCGGATACGGCAGTTCGCCGGACCCTCCGCCTTGGAGGTTGTAGATCTCGTCGCCCTTTTGGTTGAGCAGACCGACCATGCCAGTGGATTCGGTCCCGATGTCGGCGGCGATCTGCTCGCAGTTGGTGAACACCGCCTCCATCTGCTCGGCGAACGCGTCGAAGTCGTTGCCCTGCCAGCCGTTCGACAGCTCGGTCAGCTTCGATCGGAGGATCGGGGCGACCGCGGTTCCCTCATTGTCTGCGAAGTCGTTGTTGAACAACCCCCACTTGAGCGCGATTTCCTTGAGGGCGTACTTGTCCGGATCAGCCGGTCGGACTTGGGCGACCAGCGACTGCACTTCGTCCTGGCTGGGGGCGGCCGTGCCTGTCGCCACGCATTTCAGGTTCGAGATCTGGCCGGCCACGGGGATTGCCGAGACCAGCTTGACCCAGGCGTCCTCTGCTGGATTGTGGGTGTTCTGGCAATCGCCGTTGGTGCACGGGTCACCGCTGAGGTAGGCACCATCGGCCATCGACTGCTGTCCGTCGATGGCTTCCTGGCCCTCGAGGTCGCCGTTTCCGGCGTAGTCCTCGGTCTGGAATTCGATGTTGTCGCCCATGACTACTGGACCTCCGCAATTCTGTCGTTCACGGTCTGGTTGACCTCAGGCAGATACGTGTCGACGAACCACTGATTGAGCTCATCACTGGTGAACTGGTACGCCGGGGTCCCTTCGTTCCGAAGACCGAAGTCCGCGCCGTAGTTCAGCTGGATGTGGAACACCCACTGCCCGTCGCGGGCAATGACTTCCACATTGGGGCTTTCCGCACTCCCGATCCAGGAAACGATGGTGCCCTGGTCCCAGGGATCACCGATCTCCTCGCTCTGAGGATCGGTTCCCTGCGACGACGCTGAGTCCGCAGCCGCGACGCGCTCCTCGTAAGCCGTTGTCGCCTGCTCTTCGCTTTCCGCGGGGACGATCTTTACCTTGATCTCGCCGCCGCCCATAGTGCTCGCGTATTCATCCGCGGCCGAAATGCTGATGAGATCGTTGCAGCCGATGGAATCGGGATCCCAGGTGTTTCCGATTTCCGCAGTACTCGGCTCGCCGCCAGTGCTGGTCGAGGACCCGTAGCCCTCGATCCCCATGAATTCGGTGATGGGCTGAAGTTTGTTGAGCACTTCGCATGCGTCCCACGAGGACATCTCGGTGTAGACGGGGTTGTCGCCACCGCTGTTCTCGCCGCTGCTGTCACCGCCGGAGTCTTCGCCGCGCTCGAACAGGCTGCAGCCGCTGAGGAGGAGGGCAGCAGTGCCGGCCACTGCAAAGGTCTTGAAGATTGTGCGCTTCATCAGCTCGGGGGTCCTAGCTTTCGAGGTCGTTCTGGCTGGCGTTGAACTCGGTGAGGTTCAAGTCCTCGGAGTCCATGTGAACGCCCAGCGACTCGTTGATCGTCACGATGGCGCCGTACAGGTCGGCGCGCAGCTTCTGCAGGTTGTTCCACACCTCTTCGTGGGCGGCCGCGTAGTCGCGGCGGGCCTGCTGCGAAGAGTCGAGGAGACCGAATCCGGGCTCGACGCCGAGCTCGTTGCCGGTGGCGAGCATCTGGAGTTTCTCGGTCACGAAGTTGAAGCGCGCCGCGAGTTCGTCGCGGTACGCCTCAAGGTAGGCGGGATCGAGAATGCGCTGAGCCACGGCGGGGACCTCCGGGGTGTATCGGGCGAAACATCGGCAAAACCATCTTGATTTTAACGGTCCGATGCAACACCGTGTGATCGCGGTGTTCTCGCTCGATCACCGAACAGCGGAGCGCCTCGCTCGGTCATCGACCGGGCGAGGCGCTGACTAACCCCGTTTCAGTATGCGCCTTGGGGGCGCAGAATGGCGGTCACCGTGCGGAGCAGGATGACGAAGTCGAGGGAGAGGTTCCAGTGCTCGACGTAGCGGAGGTCGAGGCGCACGGCCTCTTCCCAGGGCAGGTCGGATCGGCCGGAGACCTGCCACAGGCCGGTCATGCCGGGCTTGACGGCGAGGCGGCGGCGCATGTCGCTCTCGTAGGCGGCGACCTCGATCGCGAGCGGCGGGCGGGGGCCGACGAGGCTCATGTCGCCGCGGAGGACGTTGACGAGCTGGGGGAACTCGTCGATGGAGAAGCGGCGCAGGTACTTGCCGACGACGGTGATGCGGGGGTCGTCCTTCATCTTGAAGAGGACGCCGTCGCCTTCGTTGAGGTGCGCGATGTCCGCAAGGCGCCGTTCGGCGTCCAGGTGCATGGTGCGGAACTTCCAGATGGTGAACGGCTGTCCGTCCTTGCCGATGCGCTCCTGTTTGAACAGGGCCGGGCCGGGCGAGGTGCAGCGGATGAGGAATGCGGCGCTGAGGAGGAGCGGTGAGAGCGCGAGCAGCAGCAGTGCGGCGCCGACGCGGTCGACCGCTTCCTTGGCGAGGCGGCGGACGCCGGTGAGGCGGGCGTGGTCGAGGTGGAGCATGGGCAGGCCGTCGACGGGGCGGACGGTGGTGCGGTCGCCGGCGACGTCGACGAGGGCGGAGGCGACGATGAGGTCGACTTCGCTGCGTTCGAGCTTCCAGGCGAGGCGGCGCAGGGCCTGGCCGTCGATCTCGGGGCAGCCCAGGACGATCACGGTGTCGGCGCGTTCGGCGGCGACGGCTTCGGCGATGCGGTCGAAGCTGCCGCGGACGCGGGTGTCGAAGTCCAGCAGCGCACCTCGGGGCCGCTCGGTGGGCAGACACGCGGCCACGACCTTGAGGCCGTGGTAATGCTCGCGGCGGAGCTGGACGATGAGGGCGGCGACCGAGGACTCGTGGCCGACCAGGACGACGCGCTTCATGCAGCGGCCGTCGCGGCGCATGTGGTGCAGCCATTTGCGCCAGCCGAAGCGGGCGACGATGGAGATGGCGGCGGCGGTGGGGATCGCGATGAGGACGAAGACGCGGGAGGTCGGCAGCTCGAGTCCATAGGAGACGAGGGCGACGGCGGCGGTGAGGGCCACGGCTGCATGGACTATCCGCTGGTACTCCTCGGTGCCGACGAACAGGTACCGCTTCTCGAAGGCGCGGGAGAGGCCGAGGACCGCGATCCACACCGCGGGCATGGCGATCAGGGCGAGGGCGTAGACGCGGGTGCCGTCGTTGAAGTGGCCGAAGCGGGCGAAGAACGCCAGCGCCGCGCCGATGACGCCGGCGGCGATGTCGGAGCCGATGATGCCCGCGAAGTACTTGCGCTGCCAGGCGGGTGGGCCGCCGTAGGGCCGGGTCGCCTGGGGTCCTATGGAATAGACGCGCCCTTTTGCGGGGCTGTCATGCACGCCATCGAAAGCCGTTGAGTCCGCAACCACTGTCATGACACATTAACGACCGACAGGACTTTGAGTGACGGGATTATTACCCTATGGAGTACATGAGATTTAATCCACTCTGGGCGGACGGAACCGTATCTGAAGTGGGTGCGAGTCGTTGGTGCGACTCCGCGGGCGGCGCGTTACTGCGCTTCTGGTTCCACGCGCTTCGCGTTGAACGCGTTCTGCGCCAGCACGAAGCCCTTCTCGATGATCGCCTCGACGGCGTCGGCCGCGAGCTCGATGTTCAGGTCCACTTCGGGGCGTTCGGCTTTCGCAAAGTCCTTGAGGACGTAGTCGGCCGCGTCCTGGCGGCCGGGCGGGCGGCCGACGCCGAAGCGGACTCGGGCGTAGTCCTTGGTGCCCAGCACTTTCGAGAGCGAGCGCAGGCCGTTGTGGCCGCCTTCGCCGCCGCCGCGCTTGAGGCGCAGCTCGCCGAAGGGGACGTCGAGCTCGTCGTGGACGGCGATCACGGACTCGGGCGGGATCCCGAAGTACTGGGCGATCGGTCCGACGGCCTCGCCCGAGAGGTTCATGAACGTCAAGGGCTTGACGAGAATGACGCGAGGCCCGCCTACCCCCAGGCGGGCCTCGCAGACTTCGGCGCGGTACTTGCGGACCGCGGCGAAACGGCCGCCGGCGCGCCGGGCGAGCGCGTCGACGACCATGAAACCGACATTGTGGCGGTTCGCGGCGTACTTCGGCCCGGGGTTGCCCAGGCCGACCACGAGCGTCGGGGTGTCGGTCATGCAGATCTCGGTGGTTACTCGGCGGCGGCGGGGGCGGCCGGAGCGGCTTCGCCCTCGGCGGCCTCGTCCTCGTCGGCGGCTTCGCCGCGCGGCTCGCTCACGGAGGCGAGCACCAGGTCGCCGTCCGAGAGGATGACGATGCCCTCGGGGACCTCGACCTCGCGCACGTAGCGCTGCGAGCCGATGGCGAGGCCTTCGATGCTGACCTCGATGGACTCGGGGATGTGGGTCGCCTCGGCCTCGACGGTCAGGGTGTTGAGGTCGTGCACGACCAGGCCGCCCTTCTCCGCCTCGCCGACGAAGTTGACCGGGATGTCGGTGGTGATGGTCTCGCCGCGGCGGACGATCAGGAGGTCGGCGTGGACGATGTCGTCACGCAGCGGGTCGCGCTGGATGTCCTTGGGGATCACCAGCTCGCGGGTCCCGTCGGTGACCTCGATGGCGATGAGCTGGTTGGCGCCGCCCTTGCGGATGGCGGCGGCGAGCTCAAGCGAGGGAAGGGAAATGTGGAGCGGCTTCTCGCCGTGGCCGTAGACCACCGCGGGAACCTTTCCAGCCCGGCGCGTACGGCGGGCACCGCCCTTCCCGAAGTCAGTGCGAGGCTCGGCGCTGATACGAACTTCGGACACGGAAATACTCCCCTGTTTTTTAGCAACATTTCATGCGGCGCTCGACGCTCACGTCGGCATTCAGAAGGGCACACGAGCCCTGAAAAAAGACCTACGCCTTTGCGTCGATTACGGCGCCCTCTGGAGGACACCCTCGCCGTCGGCAACCCCACCAGAGTACTACGCGCATCAGATCAGGCTTGACACGGGCGTCGATATGTGACTTACGAGAGACCGCCGAAGAGGGTGGTGACGGAGCCGTCGTTGAAGACCTCCCAGATGGCCTTCGCGACGAGCGGCGCGATGGAGAGGGTGGTGATCTTCTCGAGGTCCTGGGCTTCCTTGGGGAGGGGGAGGGTGTTGGTCACGATGACTTCGCTGACCGGGGCCTTGGCGAGGCGCTCGACGGCGGGGCCGGACATGATCGCGTGCGTGGAGGCGATGACGATGTCCTCGACGCCGGACTCCTTGAGCATCTCGGCCGCCGAGCAGATGGTGCCGGCGGTGTCGATCATGTCGTCGATGAGGAGGCAGGTGCGGCCCTCGACGTCGCCGACGACCTTGTGCGCGACGACCTGGTTGGGCTTGAGCGGGTCGCGGGTCTTGTGCACGAACGCGATCGGGCAGCCGCCGAGGCGGTCGGACCAGCGCTCGGCGAGGCGCACGCGGCCGGTGTCGGGCGAGACGACGGCCATCTGGCGGTCGGCGTACTTCTCCTCGACGTAGCGCGCGAGCGTGCCCATGGCGAAGAGGTGGTCGACGGGGCCGTCGAAGAAGCCCTGGATCTGGGCGGTGTGGAGGTCCACGGTGAGGATGCGGTCGGCGCCGGCGGTCTTGAGCAGGTCGGCCATGAGGCGCGCGGAGATGGGCTCGCGGCCGCGGTGCTTCTTGTCCTGGCGCGCGTACGGGTAGAACGGCAGCACGACGGTGATCCGCTTGGCCGAGCCGCGCTTGAGCGCGTCGATCATGATGAGGGTCTCCATGACCCACTCGTTGATCGGCGCGGGCATGGACTGCACGACGAAGGCGTCGCAGCCGCGGACGGACTCCTGGTAGCGCACGAAGAGCTCGCCGTTGGCGAAGGAGTAGGCGCTCATCGGGGTCGGTGCGACCCCGAGGTGCTTGCCGATCTCCTCAGCCAGCTCCGGGTAGGCACGCCCGGAGAACAGCATGAGCATCTTGGAGTTGACAGCGGACATGCTCGCCATGACGTGGGCTCCCCCAGTAGGTCGTCTCACCTGAACCTCGACGGTTCCAGTGTCCCTTGCCCGGCGCCGGAGCGCGAGGGGACCGGGGGGTTTAGTGTCCCGTCACGCTTCCGACACTCCCGCCTCACCCTTCGCACGCCGCGCTGCTCTGTCGGACACCGTGCCGGGGCGCTTCTTGGCGACCCAGTCGGTGAGCGCGGCCTGGCGGGCGCGGGCGACGCCGAGGTCCCCGGGGTTGACGTCCTTGACGATGGTGGAGCCGGCCGCGACGTACGCGCCGTCGCCGACGCTGACAGGGGCGACGAGCACCGAGTCGCAGCCGATGAACGCGCCCTCGCCGATCTCCGTGCGGTGCTTCCTGGCGCCGTCGTAGTTGGCGGTGATGACGCCGCAGCCGATGTTGGCGTTCGCGCCCACAGTCGCGTCGCCGAGGTAGGCGAGGTGGTTGGCCTTCGCGCCTGCGCCGATCTCGGCGTTCTTGGTCTCGACGAACGCGCCGATCTTGGACTGCTCGGCGAGCTTGGAGGCCGGGCGCAGGTGGGCGAACGGGCCGACGTGGGCGCCTTCGCCGATGTGCGACTGGTCGGCGTGGCTGCGCACGACGACGGCGCCGGAGCCGACGATCGTGTCGGTGAGCGTCGTGTCGGGGCCGATCTCGGCGCCTGAGTCGACGGCCGTGGCGCCCTTGAGCTGCACGCCCGGGTGGATGAGCACGTCCGGGGCGACCTTGGCGGTGGCGTCGATCCAGGTGGTCTCGGGGTCCTCCATGGTGACGCCCGACTTCATGAGGTCGTTGTTGATGCGGCCCTGCATGATGCGGCGCAGCCCGGCGAGCTGGGCGCGGTCGTTGCAGGCCAGGACCTCGGTCGGGTCGTCGACGACGACGGCGCCGATGGCGTGCCCGGCCTCGCGGGCGAGCTCGAGCACGTCGGTCAGGTAGAGCTCGCCCTGGTCGTTCGCCGAGGTGAGCTTGGCCAGCTGTTCGCGCAGGACCTGCACGTCGAAGGCGTACGTGCCGGAGTTGATCTCGCGGATGGCGAGCTCGTCGAGGTCGGCGTCGCGGTGCTCGACGTTGCGGAGCACGTTGCCCTCGCCGTCGCGCACGATGCGGCCGAACCCGGTCGGGTCGTCCACTTCCGCGGTGAGGACCGTGACGGCGTGGCGGGCCTTCTCGTGGACCTCGACCAGCTCGGTCAGGGTGCTGCGGCGCATGAGGGGGGCGTCGCCGCAGAGGACGACGACGGTGCCTTCGAGGTCCGGGTAGGCGTCGAGCGCGGTGCGCACGGCGTGGCCGGTGCCGAGCTGCTCGGTCTGCAGCACGGTCTCGGCGTCCGGCGCGGTCCTGTCGAGGAAGCCGGTGACCTGGTCGGCCGCGGCGCCGACGACCACGATGCGGTGGTCGGGCTGGAAGGACTTGGTGCTGCGGAGGACGTGCCCCAGCAGGGTCCGCCCCAGGAGTTCATGGAGGACCTTGGGTTTCGCCGACTTCATGCGGGTGCCCAGGCCAGCGGCCAGGATGATCGCCGAACGCTCACTGCTCATGATGGGCCATGGTAGTCGGTGGCCGAGCGGTGAACGGGCCGACCCGGCGACCTGCCCCGTCACCGAATCGTTACGAATGGAACACGTTCTCCATCCCGCTGACACTTGTGCGAGCTGCGTCACTCATCATATGTTGCAGACAACAACAAACCTCGGAGGTACCTCTCATGCACCTTCTCAGCAGCTCCCGCCCACGAATCGCTTTGGCCGCCACCGCAGGCGCGGTCCTCGCTCTCACTCTGACCGCCTGCGGACAGGACGACGGCGGCGGCGCCGCCGACACCCCGCTCATCGGCGTCATCCTCCCCGACTCCGCCTCCTCGGACCGGTGGGAGACCGCCGACCGCAAGTACCTTGAAGCGGCCTTCGAGGCGGCCGGCGTCGAGTACGACATCCAGAACGCCCAAGGCAGCCGCGAGGACTTCCAGACCATCGCGGACCAGATGCTCACCAAGGGCGCCGACGTCCTGGTCACGGTGAACCTCGACTCGGGCACCGGCAAGACCGTCATCGAGAAGGCCAAGTCCCAGGGCGTGGCCACCATCGACTACGACCGGCTCACCGAGGACGGCGGCGCCGACTACTACGTGAGCTTCGACAACGAGCAGGTCGGCATCCTCCAGGGCGAAGGCCTCGTCTCCTGCCTCGAAGGCGTCGCCGACCCGCTCGTGGCCGAGCTCAACGGCTCCCCCACCGACAACAACGCGACCCTGTTCAAGAACGGGTACGACTCGGTGCTCCAGCCGCTCTACGACGGCGGGACGTTCACTAAGGGCCCCGACGAATGGGTGCCCGACTGGGACAACGCCCAGGGCGGCACGCTCTTCGAGCAGATGCTCACCGACACCGGCACCGAAGTGGACGGCGTGCTCGCCGCCAACGACGGCCTCGCCCACGCGGTGATCACCGTCCTCGAGCGCAACAACCTCAACGGCACCGTGCCCGTCACCGGCCAGGACGCCACCATCCAGGGGCTCCAGAACATCCTCACCGGCGACCAGTGCATGACCGTCTACAAGGCGATCGAGGAGGAGGCCAACGCCGCCGCCGAACTCGCCGTGGCCCTCGCCAACGGCGAGACGCCCACGACCGACGCCACCGTCACCGACCCGGTGAGCGGCGCCGAAGTGCCGTCCGTGCTCCTCGAGCCCGTCGCCATCACCGCCGAGAACATCCAGCTCGTCGTCGACGACGGCTTCGCCGACCCGGCCGAGCTCTGCGCCGGCGAGTACGCGGCGCTCTGCACCGAGCACGGCATCGGATAGGGGCTGCGCGTGCTGCTCGAACTCAACGGGCTCTCGAAGCGCTTCGGACCGGTTGAAGTCCTCTCCGACGTCGATCTCGCGATCGACGCCGGAGAGGTCTGTGCACTGGTCGGCGACAACGGCGCCGGGAAGTCCACCCTCGTCAAATGCGTGGCCGGCATCCACGGCATCGACGGCGGCGCCATCAGCGTCGACGGCGAGGCCCGCACCATCTCCGGGCCGCGCGACGCCGCGGCCCTCGGCATCGAGGTCGTCTACCAGGACCTCGCGCTCTGCGACAACCTCGACGTCGTCGAGAACCTGTTCCTCGGACGCGAGAAAGTACACGGGCTCATCCTCGACGAGGACTCCATGGAGCAGCTCGCCGCCGAGACGCTCTCCTCACTCGCGGTGCGCACCATCAGGAACCTCCGCCAGCCGGTCGCCAGTCTCTCGGGCGGCCAGCGCCAGACCGTGGCCATCGCCAAGGCGGTGCTGTGGAACTCGCGCCTGGTGATCCTCGACGAGCCGACGGCCGCGCTGGGCGTCGCCCAGACCCGGCAGGTGCTCGAACTCATCCGGCGCCTCGCCGACCAGGGCCTGGCCGTCCTCTACATCTCCCACAACCTCAACGACGTCTTCGCCGTGGCCGACCGGATCGCCGCGCTCTACCTGGGGCGCATGGCGGCCGTGCTCGACGCCGCCGACGCGACCCAGTCGCAGGTGGTCGAACTCATCACCAGCGGCCGGTCCGGGTCCCTCGGGCTCGGCGCGGACACGAACGGAGCCCGGACGTGAGCACGCAAGTCGAAACCCGGCCTGAGGCCGGGACCGAACCGGGCGCGGTGCGCGCCGTCGCCGATCATCTGCGCGGCTACTGGGCCGAGGTCAGGTCGGGCGAGGTCGGCGCGCTGCCGGCCGTGGCCGGGATCATCGCGCTGTGCGTGTTCTTCGGGATCTCGCAGCCGGTGTTCCTTTCCGTGGGGAACCTCGCGAACCTCTTCGGGCAGGGCGCGGCCGTCGCGTGCATCGCCATGGGACTGGTGTTCGTGCTGGTCATCGGCGAGATCGACCTGTCGGCCGGGTTCGCCTCGGGCGTGTGCGCGGCGGTGATGGCGGTGATCCTCACGAACTGGGGGATGCCGTGGCCGCTCGCGATCGGCGCGGCCATCGCCACGGGCGTGGTGATCGGGCTGCTGCTGGGGACGCTGGTGGTGAAGCTCGGCATCCCGTCGTTCGTGGTGACGCTCGCGGCGTTCCTGGCGTTCCAGGGGATCGTGCTCATGATCCTCGAAGAGGGCAGCAACATCACGATCCACAACGAGACGGTCAAGGCCGTCGCGGGCGGGAACCTGGAGCGCTGGCAGGGCTGGACGCTGCTGGTGCTGACGATCGCGGCTTACGCTGCGCTGCAGTTGAACCGGTGGCGGCGGCGCGTGGCGCGGTCGCTCGTGCACGAGCCGCTCGCGGTGGTGGCGGCGCGGATCCTCGCGCTCGCGGCGCTGTTGACGGCGACGGTGTTCCTGCTGAACCTGGAGCGCTCGGCGAACCCGCAGATCATCTCGCTCACCGGCGTGCCCGTGGTGGTCGCGCTCCTCGGGGCGTTCTTCGCGATCTGGACGTTCGTGCTGCACCGCACCAGGTTCGGGCGCCACCTGTACGCGGTCGGCGGCAACGCCGAGGCGGCGGTGCGCGCGGGCGTGAACGTCGACCGGGTGCGCATCGCCGCGTTCGTCATCTGCTCGGGCATGGCCGCGATCGGCGGCATCGTCGCCGCCTCGCGCGCGGCCTCGGTGGACCCCAACACGGGAGGGTCCAATGTGCTCCTGCTTTCTGTGGGGGCGGCCGTCATCGGCGGTGCTAGCCTCTTCGGTGGCAAGGGCACGGTGCGGGCGGCCCTGCTGGGAGGAGCGGTCGTGGCGATCATCAACAACGGGATGGGCCTCATGGGCCTGAGCGCCGGGGTGCGGTTCGGCGTGACCGGCGCGGTCCTGCTGCTCGCGGCGGGCGTGGACGCCATGTCCCGGGGCCGGGGCAAGCTCTTCGGCAGGCACTGACCGGTGGCCCTGCCCCCGGCCGTGGAGCTGCGGCGGCGCAACCGCGCGGCGCTGCTGGAGCAGCTCCACCGGCACGGTCCGCAGACCCGCGCGGAGCTCACCGAGGCGTTGGGGCTCAACCGCTCCACGATCGGCGCTCTGGCCACCGACCTGGCCGATTCGGGGCACCTGCAGGAGACGACGGGGCAGTCGACCGGCTCGGCCGGTCGGCCCTCGACGCTCGTGGCCTGCGTGCCGCAGTCGATCACGGTGTCGGCGGTCGAGATCCGCGCCGACCGGCTGCGGTTCGCGCTCGTCGGCCTCGGCGGCGAGGTGCTCGAGCGGTCGGAGACGGCGCTCGAGGAGGGGGCCGACGCGATGACGGCCGTCGCGGGGCTCACCCGCGGGACCGCCGCGGCAGCGGTGGCGGCCATGCCGGGCCTGGTCGATGAGGGCACGGTCGCGCACTCGACCGAGCTGGGCTGGGTCGACCGGCGGGTGGCCGCCGATCTCGAGGCGGCGACCGGCCGGGAGTGGAAGGTGGTCGACACGGCGACGGCCGCGGCGGTCGGCGAATGGGCGCGCGGCGACGCGCGCGAGGCCCGCAAACTGCTCTATCTGCACGGCGGCCGCGGCTTGACCGCCGGCCTGGTGATCGAGGGCCGCGCGCAGCGCGGCGGCTCGATCCAGTTGGGGCACATCGTGGTCGAGCCCGGCGGACGCGAGTGCGAGTGCGGGCTGCGCGGGTGCCTGGAGGCCGAGATGGAGGTGCGCGCCTACGCCGAGGACATCGAGCGCACCACGCTCGCGGCCGGCATGGGCGACGGCGCGGCGCGGGACTGGCTCCGCCGCTCGGGCGAGGACCTGGGGCGGGCCCTGGGCGCGGTCGTGACCGCGACGGGCCCCGACGAGATCCTGTTCGGCGGCTGGCTGCGCGAGCTGTACCTCTCCACGGCCGCGCCGGTGCGCTCGGCGCTGGCGGAGACGACCCTCCCGCATCTGCGCTCGAAGCTGCGGCTGCGCACGCCGGTCCTCGGCGACGAAGGCGCGCTCATCGGCGCGGCTGAGACGGGATTCGAAGCGGTCTTCGACCGGATGCGCTGATGCGACGCTGCGCTTCAAATCCAAGCCCGCGGGCACTGCGACTGAGAATGGTGCACCGACCCGGTCAGCGGTCGTGCGAGCGGTGCTGCTGGCTGGCCCGCCAGGACTCGAACCTGAAATGACTGAACCAAAATCAGTAGTGTTGCCAATTACACCACGGGCCATCGCGGGCAGCGCTTTTCAGCGACCCGCGCGAGCAATCTTAGCAACCCGCCGGGGCGCTACCCGTCCGACCACACGTGCTTCGGGACCTGGTCGAGCACCTGGTGCAGGAACTCCGCGTAGTAGAAGATCTCTTCCGGCTTGAGCCCGCCCGGCCGGAACGTCATCAGCCACGCCCCCTCGAAACGCCAGCGGATCGTGCGGGCCCGCGGGTCGGCGAGCATCCACTCCATCGTGCGCGGGTGGATCACGTCGTGCGCGTACCTCGGGCTGGGCGAGGCGATCTTGAACCTGTCGTTGAACGCCCGGTTCTCGAACGTGATGTCCTTGTCGAACCGCCGGCTCAGCGCGTTCTCGTGCGCGATGTCGAGCAGCGGCCGCATCGCGGGGAGGCTGATCGCCACCACCTGGTAGTCGTGCGTGCTGGTGGAGTCCCCGCTGCTGACGTGGTACCGGAGCTGGAAGCAGTGCAGGTGCACGCCGCGGAAGGTGCCGCGCAGGACGTCGAGCGCCTCGTGGCCGCTGCCGGTGGTGAACGGCGGGTGCCGCGAGAGCCCCAGCGCCGACTGGTCCCGCGGCCAGTACTGGAAGCCGTAGTGGGCCGCCCAGGCCGCGAGCTGCGCGATGTGCCGCTGGCGCGACCGCCGCGAGTAGACGATCGCGATCGCGATGGCCCCGCCGGGGATCCCCAGGCACACCAGGGCGAGCACGGAGATCACCACGCCGCTGAGGGCTGCCGTCACGTTGCCTCCTTCGCCGCCCGGGTGCGGAGACGCCGCCGGGCCGCGTCGTCCGACGCGGCCCGGCGGGCCCTCAGTTGTTCGCCCACACGTGTCTGGGCACCTGTCCGAGGATGTCGATCAGGAAGTCCGCGTAGAAGAAGACCTCTTCGAGCTTGAGCGCGCCCGAGCGGGAGGTCATGAGCCACGGCCCCTCGAACCGCCACGAGTACGACCGCGCGCGCTGGTCCTGGAGCATCCACTCCATGGTCCGGGCGTGAATGATGTCGTACGCGAACCGGCGGTTCGGCGACTTGATCCGGAAGATGTCGTTGAACGCCTGGTTCTCGAAGTCGATGTCCTTCGCGAACCGCTTGGTCAGGAAGTTCTCCTGGCTGATGTCCAGCAGCGGCCGCGCGGTCGGCAGGCCGATCGCCACCACCTGGTGGGTGTGCGTCTGCGCTTCCTTGCCGCTGCCGGTCGTGTACTGGTACTGGAAGAACACGATGTGCACGTTCTTGTACATGCCGCGGAAGACGTCGATGCCCTTGCGGGAGTGGCCTACGTTGAACGGCTCCTCAGTGGACAGGCCGGTCACCGAGTTGTCGCTGGGCTCGTAGTGGAATCCGTACTGGGCCGCCCAGGCCCGGAACATCGCGATCTTCTTCTGCCTGGCGCGCCAGGCGAAGTAGATGCCGACACCGACCACGATCAGGCAGAGGACGTAGGCCCACCACGGCAGGTCGCCGCTGGAGTTAGACACGGGGTGTTTCCTTCTTACGGGCGTTCAGGGCTGGGGCACGGCTCGCAAGCTTCGCCGGTGGAGCAGGCGCCGGGACTACCGGCCGTAGGGCTGCTGGCCGTAACCGGGCTGCTGCGGCTGCTGGGGCTGCTGCGGGTAACCGGGCTGGGGCGCGGGCTGGCCGTAACCGGGCTGCGGGGCACCGTAGCCGGGCTGGGGCTGCTGGCCGTAGCCGGGCTGCGGGGCGGGCTGCCCGTAACCGGGCTGCTGCGGCGGCTGCTGCTGGTAGCCGACCTGCTGCGGCTGGCCGTAGCCGGGCGGCATCTGGCCGGGCGCGGGCTGCGGCGGCATCTGCTGCTGGACCGGAGGCTGCTGCATGTAGGCGGGCTGGCCCATGTCGCGCATCTTCGGGGCCGTGCGGGCCGCCGGGTTGTCGAGCTCGAAGTACTCCTCGGGCTTGAACCCGCCCATCTTCGCGGAGATCGAACCGGGGAAGACCTGCAGCGCGGTGTTGTACTCGCGCACGTTCGCGTTGTAGAACCGGCGCGGAGCCGCGATGCGGTTCTCCGTCTCGGTGATCTCCTGCTGGAGCTGGAGGAAGTTCTGGTTGGTCTGCAGGGCGGGGTAGGACTCCTGCATGTGGATCACGCCGCGGATGGCGTTCCCGAGCTGGCCTTCGGCCTGGCCCTGCTGGGCGTGGCCCGCGCTGGGGTCCTGCCGGGTCTGCATGGCCATCGCGCGCGCCTCGGCGACCTGCCGCAGCGTCGCGTTCTCGGAGCCCGCGGCCTGCTGCACCACGTACATCAGGTTGTCCAGCAGGTCGTACCGGCGCTGGAGCTCGACATCGATCTGCGCCCAAGACTCCTGGGTGATGTTGCGCATTCGCACCAGTTTGTTGCGGCCGCCGAGGGCGGCGAACACCAGGATCAGGCCGATCAGCAGCAGGAGGATCAGGATCCAGACGATTGGGTTGTCCATAGAGCGTGAGCTTAGTGCATCTATGCCAACGGGAGGGCACCGCTCAAAGCCGTGTGACGGCCTGTGGGATCCGCCGGAAGCGGTGCCCTCCCGTTGCTGAACGATATGGTCGGAATCAGCCCATCGCGTGTTCGACGACCGCGACGAGCTCCGCCGCCACCGACTGCGCCACCGGCTCCTCCGAAGCCTCGACCATGACCCGGACGAGCGGCTCAGTGCCCGAAGGCCGCAGCAGGACCCGGCCGTCCGAGCCGAGCTTCGCCTGCCACAGCGCCACCGCGCTGCGCACGTCCGCATGGTCGATCACGGACTTGTCGGTCACCCGCACGTTCACCAGCACCTGCGGCGCGGGGGTGAACACGGAGGCGAGCTCCTCCAGGGACTTCCCGGTAGCGGCCATGCGCGCCAGCAGCAGGATCGCCGTGAGCGTCCCGTCGCCCGTGGTCGCGTGGTCGGAGACGATGATGTGCCCCGACTGCTCGCCGCCGAGCGAATAGCCGCCCTCGCCGATGCGCTCGAGCACGTAGCGGTCGCCCACTCCGGTGACCTCGAGCTTGATCCCGGCCGCCCCCATCGCCTGGTGCAGGCCGAGGTTGCTCATCACCGTCGTGACGAGCGTGTCGCCGCGCAGCTGCCCGGCCTCGCGCATCGCCAGCGCCAGGATCGCCATGATCGCGTCGCCGTCGACGTCCGCGCCGTTCGCGTCCACCGCGAGGCAGCGGTCCGCGTCGCCGTCGAGCGCGATACCGGCGTGCGCGCCGTGCTCGACGACGGCCGCGCGCAGCCCGCCCATGTGGGTGGACCCGCAGTCCTCGTTGATGTTGAGCCCGTCGGGGTCGGCGTTGATCGTGATGACCTCGGCGCCCACGCGGCGCAGGGCCTCAGGTGCCGCGCCGGTGGCCGCGCCGTTGGCCGGGTCGAGCACGACCTTGATGCCGTCGAGCGTGTGCGGGCAGGCCGCGACCAGGTGGTCGATGTACGACTCGACCGGGTCGACCGAGCGCGCGATGCGGCCGACGCCGTCGCCCTGCGGCAGCGGCGCGGGGTCGTCCATGGCCGCCTCGATGGCGTCCTCGACCTCGTCGGGGAGCTTGCGGCCGCCGGCCGCGAAGAACTTGATGCCGTTGTCCGGCATGGGGTTGTGCGAGGCCGAGACCATGACGCCGAAGTCGGCGCCGGTCAGGGCCGTGAGGTGGGCGACCGCGGGCGTGGGGAGAATGCCCAGGTCGATGACTTTCACGCCGGCCGCGGCGAGGCCGGCGGCGCTGGCGGCGGCGAGCATGTCGCCGGAGGCCCGCGGGTCGCGGCCGATGACGGCGACGGGGCGGTGGTCGACCGCGCCGAGGACTCGCGCGGCGGCGATGCTGAGGCGAAGTGCCAGGTCGGGCGTGAGGTCGGCGTTCGCCCGCCCCCGTACGCCGTCGGTGCCGAACAGTCGTGACACGGTGTGGCTTCCCATCGTTGTGGCATAAAAAAACGGGGGCTGCCGAGGATGTCCTCCTCGGCAGCCCCGTCGCTTGTGCAGACTAGCGCGTTCGCCGCCTCCGTGAAACTCGCGGCTCGCAAGCTTCGCCGGGGGCGGCGAAGGCGTGCTAGCGCTTCGAGTACTGCGGTGCCTTGCGGGCCTTCTTGAGGCCGTACTTCTTCGATTCCTTCTCGCGGGCGTCGCGGGTCAGGAAGCCGGCGGCCTTGAGGGCCGGGCGCATGTTCGGGTCGACCTCGAGCAGGGCGCGGGCGATGCCGAGGCGGAGCGCGCCGGCCTGACCGGTGGCGCCGCCGCCCTTGATGTTGACCAGGACGTCGAAGTTGTCGCCGGCCTCGACGGTCACGAAGGGCTCCGCGACGGTCTGCTGGTGGACCTTGCTCGGGAAGTAGTCCTCGAGGGTCTTGCCGTTGACGACGTACTTGCCGGTGCCGGCGACCAGGCGGACGCGGGCGATCGCGCGCTTGCGGCGGCCCACGGTCTGGATCGCGCGGTCGGACGGCACCACGGGGATGCTCGGCACGGACGGCGCGGCGGCGACATCGGCGGGGACCTCGACGACGGGAACGTCGGCGGGGGCTTCGGCGACCTCGGCGACGTCGGCGGGGGTCTCGACGACCTCGGCCTCAGCGGCCTCGGGGGCCTCCGCGGCTGCAACAGCCTCGGGGACCTCGGGGGTCTCGGTGGTCTCGGGGACCTGGGTTTCGTCAGTCATGTGGTTGCTCCTTCTCCGCCCGCGCCTACTGCGCGATCTTCTTGATCTCGTACGGCTTCGGCTGCTGGGCGGTGTGCGGGTGACCAGGACCCGCGTAAACCTTCAGCTTCTTGGACACGGCGCGACCGAGCTTGTTCTTCGGCAGCATGCCGAAGACGGCCTTCTCGACGACCTTGTGGGGGGCCTTCTCCATGAAGTCGGCGTACGACTTCTCCTTGAGTCCGCCCGGGAAGCCGGAGTGGCGGTAGGCCTTCTTGGTCTGGAGCTTGTTCCGGGTCAGCACGACCTTCTCGGCGTTCACGATGATGACGTAGTCACCGGTGTCCGCGTTCGGTGCGAAGGTCGGCTTGTGCTTGCCGCGGAGCAGTTCGGCAGCGTGCGTCGCGAGCCGGCCCAACACCACGTCGGTCGCGTCGATCACGAGCCACTGCGGGTCAATGTCACCCGGCTTAGGGCTGTACGTGCGCACAGGTTTACCTAGCTTTCGTTGTCGGTGTGGAACGAATCCCGCAGATGAGGGCGGGACCGCCTGAATCCCCTGGGCCGTGATCGGCGCGCTCCGCGGCGCTGGGCCGCGGGCGTGGGATTCGTTGGACAGTGCTTTCGCGGTGAAGCTTGCGGGCCGTTAGCGGGCCCGGTGCGAAGGCACTCGAACAACAGCTGCCAAGTCTACGCGGTGGTGGCGGCCCCCCTGAAGGCGGCCGCCGTGACCTCGGCTACAGCCGTTCAGCGCGGGAGTCCCGTCGAACGTGAGCGCGGGTCCGGGCGCGGCGGCGGCCTGCTCGGCGACGGGCCGGACCAGGCGGTGACCTCGGCGACACCGGTTGGGGGTTCGGGGGCCGCGCGGGGGGCCGATGGATCGTCGCACGATACCGGCCCCCCACCAGCGGAGCATCCGGCCGACGGGCGCCGCCGGCCGCCCCGGGGTCAGCTCGCTTCGACGACCGGGAGGTAGACCTTGCCGCCGGAGGCGGTGAACTCGTCGCTCTTCTCGGCCATGCCCTGCTCCGCGTATGCCTTCAGCTCCTGGCTGATCTTCATGGAGCAGAACTTCGGGCCGCACATGGAGCAGAAGTGCGCGGTCTTCGCGGGTTCGGCGGGCAGGGTCTCGTCGTGGTACTCGCGGGCCCGGTCGGGGTCGAGCGAGAGGTTGAACTGGTCCTGCCAGCGGAACTCGAAGCGGGCTTTGGAGAGCGCGTCGTCCCAGGCCTGCGCGCCGGGGTGGCCTTTGGCGAGGTCGGCGGCGTGGGCGGCGATCTTGTAGGCGATCACACCTTCCTTGACGTCCTCGCGGTTGGGCAGGCCCAGGTGCTCCTTCGGCGTCACGTAGCAGAGCATCGCGGTGCCGAACCAGCCGATCATGGCCGCGCCGATCGCGGAGGTGATGTGGTCGTAGGCGGGCGCGACGTCGGTGGTGAGCGGGCCGAGCGTGTAGAACGGGGCCTCGCCGCAGAGCTCCTGCTGGAGGTCCACGTTCTCCTTGATCTTGTGCATCGGGACGTGGCCGGGGCCCTCGCACATGACCTGGACGTCGTACTCCCACGCGATGTGGGTGAGCTCGCCGAGGGTGCGGAGCTCGGCGAACTGGGCGTCGTCGTTGGCGTCCGCGATGGAGCCGGGGCGCAGGCCGTCGCCGAGGGAGAACGCGATGTCGTACTTCGCGAAGATCTCGCAGAGCTCGCGGTAGTTCGTGTAGAGGAAGTTCTCCTCGTGGTGGGCGAGGCACCAGGCGGCCATGATCGAGCCGCCGCGGGAGACGATCCCGGTGACGCGGCGGGCCGCGAGCGGGACGTACCGCAGGAGGACCCCGGCGTGGACGGTCATGTAGTCGACGCCCTGCTCGGCCTGCTCGATGATGGTGTCGCGGTAGACCTCCCAGTTGAGCTTCACCGGGTCGCCGTTGACCTTCTCGAGGGCCTGGTAGAGCGGGACGGTGCCGATCGGGACCGGGGAGTTCCGCATGATGTGCTCGCGGGTCTCGTGGATGTGCTTGCCCGTGGACAGGTCCATCACGGTGTCCGCGCCCCACTTGGTGGCCCAGGTGAGCTTCTCGACCTCGGCGGCGACCGAGTCGGAGACGGCGGACGTGCCGATGTTCGCGTTGATCTTGGTGAGGAAGTTCTTGCCGATGATCATCGGCTCGGTCTCGGGGTGGTTGACGTTCGCGGGCAGGATCGCGCGGCCCGCGGCGATCTCGGACCGCACGAACTCGGCCTCGAGGCCTTCGCGGACGGCGACGAACGACATCTCGGGGGTGACGATGCCCTGCTTGGCGTAGTGGAGCTGGGTGGGGCAGTCGAGCTGCCTGCCCTCGTGCTCGATCCTGCTCGCGGCGTTCTGGGCGCGCTCGGCGATCCAGGCCTCGCGGAGCTTCGGCAGCCCCACCTCGGGATCGGACCCGGGCCCGGACGTGTCGTAGAGCCGCACCGGCGGTTCGCCCCCGGCCAGCTCGACCTGGGTGAACGGCACCTGGATGTCGGGAGTGGGGCCTTCGGCGTAGACCTTGCTTCTGGCGTTCATGCTGTCTCCTTGGAGTGGTTCGATGTGAAACTCGATCGGTCCGCGCGCACTGTTCGAATCGTGAGCGGCACGGCAGTGTCAGACCCTGCTGCCAGGGTTGAATCCGGGGGGCCACTCGGGCCGAGGCGCCTTCGTGACCCCGAAAACCAAGCGGCGCTTCGGAACACGACCGCGCGAGGGCTGCGACCCGCCGATCCCGTCGAAGCGGCAGGGCGTTTCGCCACGGCGACGCGGGCCGGGAATACGAAGGCCGCGGCCCGCCGGTCGCGCCGAAGCCCGGCGTTTCCCCACAGCGACGCCTGTGGGCCGAGGGAGGCAGGGTCCCGGTGAAGCTCGCCGCGCGCAGCTTCGGCAATGGCCGCGGGCGGTAAATGCGCATGATGGTGGTGGACCGGTCCCGGGCCGAGGCCCAGCCGCCAGTCGGCCGCGGCCCGCAGCGCCTCGGTGACGTAGGCCTTCGCGCCCGCGACCGCTTGCGGCAGTGGGTGGCCGAGCGCGAGCCGGGCCGCGATCGCCGAGGCGAGCGTGCAGCCCGTGCCGTGGTCGTTGCGGGTCTCAACGCGCGGCGCGGCGAGTTCGCGCATCTCGCCGTCGCACCACAGCACGTCGATCGCCGAACCCGAATCACCTGCAGCGCTGGCGGTCTCGACGGAGCGGCGCGGAGCGCCGCCGGTCTCGACACGGCCGCTTCGGGCTCCGCCGGTGTCGACACGACCGTTTTGAGCTCCGCCGGGTCCATCCGAACCGCGAGCGCCGCCGCGCTCGCGGCGGTCGCCGCTCGCCGGCTCGTCTTCATGCGGGGCGCCGAACGACGCCGGTCCGCTGGCGTCCTCCTCTCGGTGGCCTCCTTTGACCAGGACCGCCCGTGGCCCGTAGGTCGCGAGGGCTCGGGCGGCCTCGCGCATGTCATCGACCGTGGTGATCTCGCGGCCTAGCAGCTGTCGCGCCTCGATCAGGTTGGGCGTCAATACAGTCGCGAGCGGGCCGAGCCGCGCGAGGTACGCGGCCGGATCACCGGCGAACAGCGAGTCGCCGGTCGTCGTCACCATCACCGGGTCGACCACGAGGCTCGGCAGCCGCCCGGCCTCGCCGTACTGCGCGACGAGCGCGAGCAGCGCATCGCCACCCAACATCCCGGTCTTGACGGCCGCGACCGAGAAGTCGCCGAGGACCGCGTCCAGTTGAGCCCGAACCAGATCCACCCCGACCGACTCGGCCGCGGTGACGCCGCGCGTGTTCTGCGCAGTTATCGCGGTGACGACACTGGTGCCGTGCACCCGATGCGCGGCGAACGTGTGGAGGTCGGCCTGGATGCCCGCGCCGCCGCCTGAGTCGGACCCGGCGATGGTGAGGGCGACGGGCGGCTGCCCCGTTCCGGTTTCCGCGCGGCTCACAGGTCGGCCATGCCGTCGAAGCTCGAGGAGGCGTTGGCCAAGTGGCGCTTGGGGATGCGTCCCGCAAGGCGGGCGGCCCGGCCGGCGCTGACGGCGTCGCGCATCGCGGCGGCCATGAGCGCGGGGTCGGCGGCGCGGGTGACCGCGGTGGCGAGGAGGACCGCCGAGCAGCCGAGCTCCATCGCGAGGGCCGCATCCGAGGCGGTGCCGATTCCCGCGTCGCAGATGACCGGGACGTTGGCGTTCTCGCAGATCAGCGCCATGTTGTGTGGGTTGCGCACGCCGAGGCCGGTGCCGATGGGCGCGGCTAGCGGCATCACCGCGGCGCACCCGGCGTCTTCGAGGCGGCGGGCCAGCACCGGGTCGTCGCTCGTGTAGGGCAGCACGGTGAATCCGTCGCCGACCAGGGTCTCGGCGGCGTCGAGGAGTTCGACCGGGTCGGGCAGGAGCGTGTCCTCGTCGCCGATGACCTCGAGCTTGATCCAGTTGGTGCCGAACGCTTCGCGGGCCAGCTTGGCGGTGCGCACGGCCTGCTCGGCGGTGAAGCATCCGGCGGTGTTGGGGAGGAGTTCGACGCCGCAACGCTCGATGACGTCCAGAATGGATCCGGAAGCGCCGGGGTCGACGCGGCGCAGCGCGACGGTGACGAGTTCGGTGCCGGAGGCGGTGATCGCCTCGGCGAGCTGGGCGTGGTTGGCGGCGCCGCCGGTGCCGAGGATGAGTCGCGAAGTGAAGGTCTTGTCGGCGATCTTCAGGTCGGCGTCGCGGGCGGTTCCGATGCGGGCGGTGGTGTGCTGGTCCATGGCTAGCCTCCTTGGGTCGCGGTGAGCACTTCGACGGCGTCGCCATCGGCGAGCGGACGGTCCCATTCGGACCGCGGCACGACTTCCCCATTGAGCGCCACGGCGATGCCGCGGCGTGCGGCGGTGACGGCCGCGACCGCGTCGGTGATGGTGGCGATGCCCTCGCGCGCTTCGCCGTTGACCTCGATCTTCATGAATCAGCCTCCTCGTGGGTGGATGTGGATTCGGCCGCACCGGCGCCGGTCGTCGGTTCGCGGTCCACGCGTTCGTCGGCTCCTGAGGGCATCGTTGCTTCGGCGGCGGCCGGGCCTGTGAGGCGCTGGCCGCCGTCCGCCACCGGTTCCGCTCGCGAGAGTCGAGGTCCGCCACGCCGCGGCGTGCCGGCCGCGGGTCGCTCTGCGGCGCGCGGCTGCAGCGCAGAAGCGGTTCGCCTGCCGGTCTCCTCGGTCTGCATTGCGGGTTCTGCCTCGGACGGCACGGATTCGGCGTGCTGGAGTTCCGGCCGCTCGAACCGTCGCGAGTCGTCTGGACGCCGGTCCTTGACCTGACCGAATCGGCGCGGGTCGAAGGCTGCTGGGACCGCCTTCTCGTTCCCGCTGAGCAGGGCCGCGACTGCGGCGGCGGTCGCGGGGATGAGTGCGATGCCGTTGCGGTAGTGGCCGGTCGCGGCCACGGTCCGCTTGTCGAGGCGGCCGATGAGCGGCAGGTTGTCGGGGGTGCCGGGGCGGAAGCCGACGCTCACTTCGGCGAGGTGGTACTCGGCGATTTCGGGCACGAGCTCGATCGACCGGCGCAGCAGTTCGTACACGGCACCGGCCGTGCCGGTGCGCCGGTCGAACCCGCGCTCGTCGCTCGAGGCGCCCACGACGATTTCGCCGCTTTCGCGGGTCACGATGTAGATCGGATGGCCTTTCACGAAGCCGCGCACGGTGGTTCGCGGGACCGGCTGGTCGCCGACGGCCCGGAGCCGCAGCACCGCGCCGCGTACCGGCCGCACTGGCAGATGCCACACGTCGCGGTCGCGGAACGAGCCGATCAGGTCCGCACCCGCACCCGCACCCGCACCCGCACCCGCACCCGCACCCGCACCGAAGAATCTCGCCGATCCGCATCCGGCCGCGATGACCACCTGGTCGGCGTCGAGCGCCGCGAGGTCATCAACCTGCTCGGCCCGCAGCGCGACCCCTGCACGCTCGGCCGCGACCAGTAGTGCGTCATGTACTACTCGCGGATCCACCGCCCGGTCCTCCGGCGCGAGCACGCCGCCGCGCACGCGATGGCTCAGGAGCGGCTCGACCTTGCGCGCGGCGCGCGCCGTGAGCACCTCGACCTCCCGGGCCGTGAATCGGTACAGGTCGGCCTGCCGGTCGATTTCGGCGCGGTCGCCGTCCTCCACGCCGACGACGAGCGTCGGCACATCGCGGAAGCCGATCGCAAGCCCCGATGCCGCTTCGAGTTCGCGGGCGAAGCCGGGCCAGGCGTCGGCCGACTCGGCCATGAACGGGCCGAGCGCTTCCTCGCCGTAATGGGATTCGGTGACGGGCGCGATCATGCCGGCGGCCACGCGCGAAGCGCCCGAGCCCGGGTCGGGGTCGTGCACGACGACCTCGGCACCGGACTGGGCGGCCCGCCACGCGACGGCGAGCCCGATGGATCCGGCGCCGACGATGGCGATGCGCATCAGCCCTCGCCCACCCCTCGAAGGAGGTCGGTATCCGGATGTTCGCCGGTGTATTGCGAACCGATTCCGAAAACCTCGCTTGCGGCCGGTACTCCGTATCCGGTGTTCCGAACGCCGGCTACTCCAGCGCGCTCGTCCGCCGGAAAACCGGCGCTTCGGGAACTTCGAAGCGCTCCACTCGGCCCCGCAACGGAGCTCTCGCCCACGGCCTCAAGGAGTTCAGCCGTCGCCCGGTGCGGGTCCGCAGCGGCCGCGATCGCGCCCACGACCGCCACGCCGTGTGCCCCGGCCTCGCGGCACAGCGCCGCGCGCTCGGCGGTGATGCCGCCGATGGCGATCACCGGGAGGTCGACGGCCTCGCAGACCGCGGCCAGGCCTTCGAGTCCGATCGACTGCGGCAGCCCGGTTTTCGTGGTGGTCCCCCACACCGGCCCGACGCCGAGGTACGTCGCCCCGGCCCGCCGCGCCGCGCGTGCCGATTCCGGATCGCGGGCGGTGCCGCCGATGATCGAGGCGGCGGGCAGGATGCGGCGGGCGGCGTCGATCGGGAGGTCGTCGGCGCCGAGATGCACGCCGTCCGCCCCGACCGCCTGCGCGATGTGCACCCGGTCGTTGACCAGGCACACCGCGCCGTACTGGCCGCAGAGCGCGGCGATCGCCGTGGCGAGGTCGAAAGCCGCCCGGTCGGTGTAGTGGTCCTCGGGCCGCACCTGGACGAGCCGCGCCCCGGCCGCCAGGGCGGCCTCGGTGGCGGCGATCGGATCGTGGAGTGGGCCAACGGGATTCGCGTTGAGAAGGCGGGTGTCGGTGATGACGTGAAGCCGGGGTAGACGAGTAGCGCGCACGCAAAGCTCCTTCTCCCTGCGCCAGCATGATCTGGATCAGGTTCGACGGTCGGGACTACCAAGTCCCCTCTCAGCCCGATGCATCGGACTCCCGTGGGTGTTATTCGTTTACGGCCGTTACGCTACGTCATCGCGAGGACCCTTCGCAAGGGCAGTGTCAGGTAGTGGACACCGCCCACCGGCCCGCCTCCCCGGCTACCCGCCGATCGCGTAGTGGCGGAAGCGGTCGACGATGTCGGTCCGCACCCGCTCGAGGCCCGTGGCGCGCTCCTCGAGTCGCCACAGCCCCATGGTGAGCCGGTGCGCCTCGCGCGGCTGCTCGGAGTGGCGGTACGTCCACTCGTACATGTCGAACAGCGGCCACCACGTGTACCCGACCACATCCACGCCGGAGGCGCGCAGGTCGTGCAGGGCCGCGACCGACTCGTCGAGCCAGTCGATCCGCTCCTTGACCGAGCCGGTCACGCACGTCTCGGTCAGCATCACCGGCGCCCCGTACCTGGTGTGGGCCTCACGGATGAGCTCGGTCAGGCCGGCGACGCCGTCGTCGCGGGTCGGTCGCGGGTCGCGGAAGCCGCCGCCGTGGAAGACCCCGGCCTCGAAGACCTCGGTCGAGTGGCGCGGGTAGTAGTTCACGCCCATCACGTCCGGGAGCACGGGCGCCTCGGCGAACCAGGCGAGGTCGGCGTCGTTCCAGCCGTTGGCGCGAAGGTGCGGCACGAGCGGATGCGCGGCGTCGACGCGGCCGGTGACGAGGTCTTCGACGAGGAAGACCTGGTCCTTCAGGCGCGCCGCGTGCTCGCGGTGCTCGGGCGCGTCCACGTCGCCGACGTAGCGCATGCCGGCGTCCACGTGGACGAAGACGCCGCGGTCGCCGAGGACGTCGCGCATGGCGCGCTGGGCGAGCACGAAGCCGCGGGCCAGCTGCCCGACCATGGTGCTGAGCCCTTGCGGCCCTGAGAGGTACGGCGGCCAGTAGGCGTACTCGCCGGAGAACAGGGCGTGGATCATCGGCTCGTTCACCGGCGTGTAGTCGTGCACGCCGAGGTGCGCGTAGCGCTCGGCCACGCGGGCGGAGTACTCGGCGACGAGCTTCGGGTAGTCCGGGTTGGCGAACTGCCGCGGAAGCCACAGTGGAGTCCCGTAGTGCATGAGGTCCACAATGGGCCGCAAGCTCAGCTCGGCGTAGCGGTCCATGACGCCGTCGAGCCAGTCCCAGTCCCAGCGGCCGGGTTCGGGCTGGATGCGGTGCCACGGCACGCCCCAGCGCACGAGCTCGGCGCCCGCCTCGACCGCGAGGCCGAGGTCGGCGTGCCACCGCTCGTAGTGCTCGGTGAGCTCGTACTCGTCGATCGGCCGCTCGCCCGGTCCGGCCTGGGGCACGAAGGTGTCCTCGACACCGACGGCGAAGTGCAGGCCGCCATCGCGGTGCCAGTTGGGAGAGCCGGTCATTTGAGTCCTGTCGTTGCGATGTTCTCGATGAAGCGCCGCTGGATGAAGAGGAACGCGATGACGAGCGGCAGGATCGCGATGAGCGAGCCGGCCATCATCACGCCGTGCGGCACGATGCCGCTCGGCCCGGTGAGCTGGGTCAGGCCGGAGGTTATCGTTCCCATTTCCGCATCGGTGGTGAACACCAGCGGCCACAGCAGGTCGTTCCAGTTGTTGACGAAAGTGAAGAGCCCCAAGGTGAGCAGGGCCGGAACGGCGTTAGGGAGCACAATGGACCGGAAGATCCGGAACTCCCCCGCGCCGTCGATCCGCGCGGCCTGGTCGATGTCGCGCGGCAGCGCCAGGAAGAACTGGCGCAGGAAGAAGATCCCGAACGCGTCGGCGGCGCGCGGCGCGATCAGCCCGGTGTACGTGTTCACCCAGCCGAGGTCGGCCACGAGCTGGTACAGCGGGATGAGGGTCGCCTGGAACGGGATCATCAGCGTCGCGATGATGACGATGAGCAGGAACCGGCGCCCGGTGAAGTCCAAGCGCGCCAAGGCGTACGCCGCGAGCGAGTCGAAGACGAGCGCGAAGACCGTCACACCGCCCGCGAACACGAAGCTGTTGCCGACCAGCCGCGCGAACGGCAGCTCGGAGGTCACCGTCTTGAGGTTCTCGAGCGTCCAGACGTCGGGCAGCAGGCTCGGCGGGTAGGCGTTGACCTCGGCCGCGGGCTTGAACGCGGTGAGCACGATGATCGCGATCGGCAGCAGCACCAGGGCGGTGACGACGAGGAACGCGATCGTCGTGAGCACGGTGGAGGGCTTGAGTCCCTTGAGGCGCGTCCTCATGCCAGGTCCTTTTCTTTGCGGCCGAAGAACACGAACTGCGCGAGGCTCAGCAGCAGGGTCGCGGCGAGCAGCACGTACGACAGCGCCGAGGCGAAGCCGATGTCGAGCTTGCGGAAGCCGGACTCGTAGATCTCCATGACGAGTGTCTGAGTGCTGCCGTAGGGGCCGCCGCCGGTCATCACGTAGATCTGGTCGAAGGCCTGGAGGGCGGCGATCATCGCGAAGATGAGCACGAACGCCATCGTGTTGGACAGCATGGGGAGTGTGACGTGGCGAAAGCGCGACCATGCGCCGGCGCCGTCCATCCGCGCGGCCTCGTAGACCGAGGTCGGGATGTCCTGGAGTCCGGCCAGGAAGATCACGAAGTAGAAGCCGAAGAGCTTCCAGACGGCGACGAGCACGACCATGGGCATGGCCAGGTGCGGGTCCTCGAGGACGTTGCCGATCTGGATGCCCATGCCGCGCAGCCAGTAGTTGAGCAGGCCGACCTGCGGGTCGACGAGGTAGCTCCAGGCGAAGGCGGCCACGGAGAACGAGACCACGAACGGCACGAACAGGGCGGTGCGGAAGAACCCCTTGAACGGCAGGCGCGGGTTGTTGAGCAGCAGCGCGAGGCCGAGCGCGGAGGCGACCGCGACGGGCGTGAACAGCACGGTGTACAGCGCGGTGTTCGTGACGGCGTTGAGGATGTCGGGGTCGGTGAAGACGCCGATGTAGTTCTCCAGGCCGATGAACTCCGGTTCGCCGAAGCCGCTGGCGTCCGTGAAGGACAGCCGCAGGGCCGAGAGCATCGGCCAGATCGTGAACGCGCCCAGGATGATCAGGGCCGGAGCGAGGAACGCGGCGGCCTTCGCGGTGCGGCGCATGGGACTGTCGCTGCGTCGTCCGCCCAGCGGTGCGGGCGGGCGGTACCGGCGGCCCGTCGGTGGTGCGGTGGTCATGGTCTCCTTCACTCCCCTTGGTGCGGCGGGGGCGCCGAGGTCGGCGCCCCCGCCTGTCTGTCCTGTTCGGACGTCGTTCCGGCCGGGCGGCTAGAGCGCGTTCTGGACGGTCCCCTGGGCATCGGCGAGCGGCCGTCGATGTCGTCGCCGGCGATCGCGCGCTGGGTCAGCTCGTCCACGGCGGCGAGCACGTCGACGCTGTTGACGACGCCGGGCAGCAGCGGGCGTCCGAGGTCGGCGATCTCGGTCAGCGAGGCGACGACCGGGTTCGAGTTGACGGCCTCGGCGGGAACGTCGGTGCGCAGCGGCGGCCAGCCGGAGCCCAGCGACCAGGCGGCGGCGTTCTCGTCGTTCAGGAAGAACGCGAAGAACTTCTCGGCGGCGGCGCGGGCGTTGTCGTTCGCGTCCATCGTGACGGCCATGGAGACGCCGATGGCGGAGGCCGCCTGGGCCGCGGGCCCGGCGGGGATCGCGGCGATGGCGCAGTCGATGCCGTTCTCGGCGGCGATGGAGGCCATCCAGGGTCCGCCGATGGTCATGGCGGCCTTGCCGGCGCCGAACAGCTCGTCCGCGCCGACCCCGTCGATGCCCGTAGGCGAGATCTTGTCGTCCACAATGGCCGAACGCCAGTACTCGAGCGTCGCGGCGTTCTCGGGCGAGTCGATGACCGCGTCGATCTCCTCGCTCACGATGTCACCGCCGTTGCCGTAGAACAGCGACGGCCAGAGTCCATTGGCGACGGTGGCGTGGTCGGGCAGGACCACCCCGTACTGCTCGGGCGTGCCGTCGCCGTCCTCGTCCACGGTGAGCTGCTTGGCGGTGGCGACCCACTCGTCCCAGGTGGCCGGGAACTCGGTGACGCCGCCGGCCTCGAACAGCGCGGTGTTGTAGTAGACGGCCAGCGGCACGAAGCCGGTGGGCACGCCGTACTTGGTGCCCTCGACCTCGATCATCGCGACCGCACCCGGGATGAGGTTCGCGGTGTTCGACGAGTCGTCGGCGTAGAAGCTCGTGAGCTCGACGAAAGCGCCCTTGTCGGCATAGACCGGGAGCCGCTCGGCGGGCATCGCGACGATGTCGGGACCCTCGCCCGCCGACAGGGCCGTCAGCAGGGTGTCGTCGATGCTCGCCCAGGTCTTGACCTCGGTGTTCACCGTGATGTCGGCCTGCGAGGCGTTGAACTCGTCGACGATGCCCTGGAGCACGTCGCCGTCGGCCTCGGTGTAGCCGTGCCAGAACGTGAGGGTGGCCGGGCCACCGGTCTCCTCCCCCGAGCAGGCGGAGCCCAGGAATGCCAGCGCGGCGCTGCCGGCGCCGCCGACGAGTACGGTCTTGCGTTTCATTTCAGTTCCCTCCCAACGCGGCCGGGCTGCTCGCAATGGCGCTGCCAGGACCGCGCTGTGAATTGGCGGTACATGCTGCATGCAGTTGGTACGAACAACGTCGAGGGGGTCCTGTACTGGGGGAACCATTTGTACAACGTTGTAAGTCCGGGAATCGTACGCCCGCCGCGCCGACAGTGTCAACGCGACCCGCCGATCATTGCCACTTCGTTTCCGATCCGTGATCACTTCCGCGACCGAGGGCTTGACCAGCGGGCATTGATGGTCATACGATGTCCCGCACGCATGATACAACGTTGTAAAGATTGGGAGTCACATGCGAAGCCCTCACCTCCTCACCCTCAGGCGGGGCGGCGCCCTGCTCGCCGCCGCAGCCCTGCTCCTCACCGTCGTCGCGGTCTCGGTCAGCCTGAATCCGGCCCCCGCCGCGGCCGTGACCACCGGCAACGGCGCGCTCGTCTACTCGCCCGCCGCCGGCAGCTCGTTCAACCCCGAAGGCGGCACGCCCGCGGGCACGACCTACGCCAAGATCATCGTGCTCAAGAACAGCGGCAGCTCGAACGGCACGCAGCTGGTCACCTTCGACAAGCTCGTGCTCCAGAACGGCGTGCAGGTCTACCCGATCTACCGCAGCACGAACAACGGCACGAGCTGGACCCACGTCGCCGACGTCAACCCCAGCGCGACCTTCCCGGCCTTCACCCGCACCGCGCAGCCGTTCCTCTACGAGGTCACCCAGACCACGGGCAACCTGACCGCGGGCACCATCCTCCTCGCGGGCATGGTCATGCCCGAGGACCGCTCGAGCAGCCGCCTCGTGGTGTACAAGAGCACCAACCAGGGCACGAGCTGGAGCTACCTGAGCACGATCGACTCGGGCGGCCCGGCCGTCTACGACCCGTCCCCGTCCTCGACGACCACCACCGTGTGGGAGCCGTCGCTGGCGATCGACGGCAACGGCGGCCTGACCGCGTACTACTCGGACGAGCGCCAGAAGGCGAACGGCGTGCTCCAGGCCGTGTCCTACCGCCGCTCGACCGACGGCGGCCAGACCTGGGGCTCCCTGGTCAACGTCTCGGCGCCGACCAACCAGAGCGACCGGCCGGGCATGATCACCGTGACGAAGCTTCCGGACGGCCGCTACATGGCGACCTTCGAGGTCGTGAACCGGCCCAGCCAGTCCCAGAACACCGCGCCGGTCTACTACAAGATCTCGGCGGACGGCCTGAACTGGGGCACGACCAACAGCATCGGCACGCAGATCAAACTGGCGGACGGCCGCGGCATCGGCTCCTCCCCGTACGTCAAGTGGGTGCCCTCAGGTGGTCCTAAGGGGATGGTCGTGGTGGCCTCGAAGTGGTCGCTCGACGGGAGCGGCAACATCGACGGCGGCCAGAACTTCTACGTCAACTACAACCTCGGCGAGGGGCCGTGGGAGCGGCTGCCGATGGCGGTCACCTACGACGCCACCGACACCCAGGGCGGCAACTTCAGCGGATTCGCGCAGGGCATGGACTACAGCGCGGACGGCCGCACGCTCTACCAGGCCGTGAACGTCGAGAACACGGTCACCGACCTCAACGACATCCGCGTGGGTTCGATCCCGCTCGACGCGCAGCAGTACGAGGCCGAGAACGCGACGCTGAACGACGTCGCGGCGGTCAGCCACGTGCAGGCCTCGAACGGCTCGAAGATCGGCAACATCAACAACACCGGCAGCTACGTGCAGTTCACCGTGAACGTGCCGACCGCCGGGACCTACACGATGAACGTCCGCTACGACAACGGCTACGGCTCGGCCGCGACCCACTCGGTGAGCGTGAACGGCGGCTCCGGCTCGTCGATCAGCTACCCGGCCACTGTGGACTGGGGCCGGTACGCGTGGGCGCAGAAGTCCGTCACGCTGAACGCGGGCACGAACACGATCCGGTTCACGAAGGGCACGAACTTCGCCGAGCTCGACGCGATCCACCTGTACTCGAGCAGCGCGCTGCCGCCGGTCTTCCAGATCCAGAACCGCAACAGCGGGAAGTACCTGGAAGTGCTGAGCGCCTTGACGACCGACGGCGCACCCGCGGGCCAGTGGGGCGACACGAACCACGCGACCCAGCGCTGGACCGTCAGCGGCGGCGGCACCGTGCAGCTGACCAACCGCAACAGCGGGAAGCTCCTCGAGATCCCGTCGGCGCAGACCGCCGACGGGGTGGACGCGGTGCAGTGGGGTCCGACGGGGGCCTCGACGCAGTCGTGGAACGCCGCGACCAGCGGGGGTTGGTGGACGTTCGCGAACGCCAACAGCGGCAAACTGCTCGAGATCGACGGATGCTCCACAGCGGACGGCGCGGTGGCGCAGCAGTTCGCCGCGAACGGGCTGACGTGCCAGCAGTGGCGGCTCGTGAAGGAGGGCATCCAGTAACGGGGGCCGGGCGGGGCGCGGCGCCCCCCCCCCCCCGCCCCGGCCCCGCGGCGCGCGGCGGATCGGTGATCCGCCGCGCGGTTGCGTTCAGGGCGCTGTCGTGGCCGCGGCGAGCGCCAGGGCCGGATCGGGCGCGCAGTCGGCGACCGGCGTTCAGCGCCGAGAGCCACCCCGGCGAGCGCAGCGCCCGGCCGACGGGCATCCGATCGGTTCACTCCGGTTCGCCCGACCGGCATTTCGCATGGCGATCGGCGCAGATGGCTTGCAGCGCCGCGCCCGCATCGCCCGGGCAGGATGGGCGTCACGCCCTCGGCGCGGACTCGCGTTCGACGATCGTGAAGTCGGCCAGTTCGGTCCGGGGCGGCTGCTTGGGGCCGACCTCGGCGATGCGTGCGAGCAGTGTCCCGAGTGCGGTGCGCGCCAGCCATTCCCGACCCGGGTCCACTGTGGTGAGCGAGGGGATCGAGTAGGCGGCCTCGTCGAGGTCGTCGAAGCCGATCACGGCCACGTCCTCGGGGACGCGGCGGCCGGCCTCCTGGAGAACACGCATCGCGCCGAGCGCCATGGTGTCGTTGAAGCCGAAGACCGCGTCGAACGGCACGTCCCGTTCGAGCAGCTCGTGCATCGCGCGGGCGCCGTCGGCGCGGTGCCACAGGGTCGCGCGGACCACGAGCGAGGCGTCGTACGGCACGCCATGGGCGGCGAGCGCCTCGCGGTAGCCGCGCAGGCGGAGCCGGGCCGAGCCCATGACCTCGCCCTCGTACTCGCCGATGACGGCGATCCGCCTGCGGCCAGAGGCCAGCAGGTACTCGGTGGCCGCGCGGGCGGCCTCGACGTTCCGCATCGTCACGTGGTCGCACGGCCAGTCGAAGGTCCGCTCTCCCAAGAGCACCAGCGGGAACGGGACGTCGAGCGCGTCGGCGTCCTCCTGCCCCATGCCGAGCGGGCTGAGGATGAGGCCGTCGGTCATGCTCAGGCGGGGGCTGCGCAGCAGTGCGAGTTCGCGGTCGCGGTCGCCGCCGGTCTGCTCGACGACCACCGTGAGGCCGTTCTCCTCGGCCGCGGCGATGACCATCCCGGCGAGCTCGGCGAAGTAACTCAGGTTGAGCTCGGGGACGGCGAGGGCGACGGTGTCGGTGCGGCCCGAGCGCAGACTGCGGGCGTTGAGGTTCGGCTTGTAGCCGAGCTCGGCGATCGCGCGCTCGACCTTCTCCCTCGTCGCGGGGCGGACGTGCGGGTAGTCGTTGATGACGTTCGAAACGGTCTTGAATGAGACGCCCGCCAGTTTCGCGACATCGCGCAAAGTCGCCGCCATCGCACCTCCTCAGTCCGAGAATTCTACAACGATGCAAACCAGTCCTGCCAGACCGATTCGACAAGTCGGGCCGCTCACGGCCCGACCGGCGACAGTTTATCCGCACATTTCGATCGAAGAATTCCTCGGCGTCCGCCGACTTCCTGAGGCGCGCAATGGGAGCGCCCGCCCGGTCGCCGAAATGGCGAACGGCGGACCCGCGACGCTATGCCTCCGCGCGTTCGACCTTCAGGACTCGGTAGCCGTTGGCGCTCGCGTGCTTGTCGACTTCCCATCCCTGATCGGTGAGCCAGCGCGCGAGCGAATCGGCGCCGAGGTGCTTGGAGACGACGAGCCAGGCGACGCCGCCGTCCTTCAAGCGCGGCAGCCAGGTCTCGAGCAGCTCGTGCAGGGCCTCCTTGCCGACCTTGATCGGCGGGTTGGACCAGATCTCGTCGAACCGCACGTCGGCCGGGACGTCCTCGGGCGCGGCGACGTGCACCGTGCCGGGGGCCTTCTCGGTGTTGCGGCGGGTCAGGTCGAGGGCGCGGCGGTTGACGTCGACGGCCCAGATCTCGGCGTCGTCGCGCTGGGCGAGTACGGCGCTGATCGGCCCGTACCCGCAGCCGAGGTCGAGGAAGGTCCCGGCCGCCTCGGGCGGCACGACCTTGTTCAGCAGCACGCTGGTGCCGGGGTCGAGGCGGTAGCCCGAGAAGACCCCCGTGGAGGAGGTCAGCTCATAGGCGACGCCGTCGAGCGTGAACTCGACGGTGCGCTCGCGGTCGTCGACGGCGGGCTGCTCGCTGAAGTAGTGCTCTGGCTGGTCGGCTGAGCCTTTGGACATGCCGACCATTGTCGCCTGCCCGCCCGGCGCGGGTCGCCCGGATCGGCCGGTTAGAGACGTGCGCCGTTCGCGGGCGCTGTCGTGCCGCGTGACATGTGACATGCCACCCGCCCTAACGGCGTTCGCGAATCGAGGGTGCAGTGTGACGCGTGATATGTCACGTGCCACGGCTTGTCACCCGGGGAGATGAACGGCGCTCAACGCCGTCCTTCTCCCGGGGGAACGTTTCCCGGTTTCGGCGGTTTGCGGGTCTAAGCTGCCTCCATGGCACATGGCCCGTCACCGTTCGGAGTTCCCCAGGAGACGCAGGCGCACCGGCCTCCGGACAATCCAGGATTCGACTGGTCGGAGTACGACGAGCGCTCGCAGATGCGCGCGCCCACAGCGCGGCTCAGCCCCGAGGACCGCACGCCGACCGTGCGGCTCGGCACCCGAGACCGCCCGCCCACGCGCGGGCGCCGGTCGCCCGAGGAGGAGATGGAGGAGCACCTGGACCAGATCCAGGCCTCGCGTCCCCTGCGCCGCGCCGCCCAGCGCGCCCGGCGCCGCACCAGGTGGTGGCTGGTCGCGCTCGTGATCGTGAGCGCGCTCGCGGTCGTCGCGGCCTGCGCCGCAGGGGCGTTCATCGTGCTCCGCGAGGGCGAGCCGGACCCGTCCGCGCCCAGCGCGCAGGCCGCCGCCGACCAGCCGTCCGCGATGGACGGCACGGAGGCCGCGCCCGAGGTCGTCGACCCGATCGCCAGCCGCGCGACCGACACCGCACCGATCACGGTGGAAGAGCTGTTCGGCGCGAACACGATCACTCCCGCCGGCGGCGCCGGGGATTACAAAGTCCTTGAGACGGAAGAACTCTCGAACTGCGCCGACGCCGGGCTGGACGAACTCGCCGAGCTCCTGGCCGACGCCGACTGCACCCAGACCGTGCGCGCAACGCTCATCAACCCGGACGGCGAGTACGCGGCGACCGCGGGAGTCCTCAACCTGGCCGACACTGCCGAAGCGGACGCGCTGCGAGCCGAGATCGAGGCGGGCCTGGAGGGCGGCTTCGCCGCCCTGCGGACCGACGGCGAAGCCGAGGAACTCGGCCGCGCCGCGACGATGGTCGGCTACAACACTTACGGCCACTACCTGATGTACGTGGTCATCGGCCGCACCGACGGCGAGCCCATCGAAGAGGCCTCGGAACCGGTGCGCGCCATCGTGAGCGACCTCGTGGACGTGTGGTTCATCGACCAGCTCAACCCGAGGCGCGACGTGCAGTAGCGATCGCCGGGGCTCGAACATGAACGGAGGGTCCCGGCAAATCGGACACCCGGGGAACCCCCGAATCCATTGTCCCGCACGGGTACGACAGCAGGTCGTGGCCGGGAATGTGAACGGAGGGTCCCGGCGAAACGGACATTCGCAGGCGCCCCCGAATCGACACTGTCACACCGGTACGACACCCGGTCCCCTGCCGCGAATCGCGCCCGCGCCTTACGCCTCGAACGGCTCGACCGCCCGCGCGGTGACGCGCGGGCGGTGACACGCGGGCGGTGACACGCGGGCGGTTCCCCGTCGACGAGTGTCCGCCACATCGACGACGGACGCACCACGCTCTACTAGGACTCCAGCGCGGCCTGGTTGGGCGCCAGGGCCTTTCGGCGAACTTCCACGCTCCTCGCGCCTACCGATCGGTGTCGGGAATGTGAATAATTTCCTGTGACTGTTGCCATAGCCGATCATCCCATGATTTGATCATTTCAGGCCTGCGTCCCATCCGTCCCCGGCGGGCCCGCCAGCGTCGACCTCCGATGCCATGTGACATGTCACGTACCACAAGTCCCTGCGACCGGCCCGCCGGTCACCCCCGACCGCCTCACCTCAGGAGCCCTCATGCCTTCCTGGACCCTCCCCGCCCGCCGTGCCCTCGCCGCGCTCGCCGCGACCGCGCTGGCCGTCCTCTCGGTCGTCGTCCTCGACGCCGCGCCAGCCGAAGCCGTTCGGCCCCCGGGCATCCCGTCCACCGCGACCGCGCAGACCGAGCTCAACGCGCTCACCGTCGCCGCCGAGTCCCACGGCTCGACCTACGACCGCAGCCTCTTCCCCCACTGGAAGTCCGTGAGCGGCACCGGCAGCTGCACCGCCCGCCAGTACGTGCTCAAGCGCGACGGCCAGAACGTGGTCACCAGCGACGGCTGCCAGCCCACCTCCGGCAACTGGCAGTCCGACTTCGACAACACCTGGACGACCACGGTCTCCAACGCCACCATCGACCACGTCGTGGCCCTCTCCGAGGCCTGGGCCTCCGGTGCCTGGTCCTGGACCACCGCCCAGCGCCAGGCCTTCGCCAACGACATCAACTCCCCGCAGCTGTGGATCGCCACCACCTCCGCGAACTCCTCCAAGAGCGACTACGACCCCGCCGAGTGGATGCCCGTCAACACCACCGGGCTGCGCTGCGACTACGTCAAGGCCTGGACGCACGTCAAGTACCTGTACAACCTCTCGATCGACACCGCCGAGAAGTCGGCGATCCAGTCGCACCTGACGAACTACTGCGGCTCCGGCGGCGGCACCCCCACGAACTGCACCGGCTCGAAGACCACCGCCGCCGCGATCCCCGAGGGCTCGCCGCTGAACTCGACGATCCCCTTGTCCTGCACCGGTACCGCCTCCGCAACCAGCTCGGTGACAGTGAACGTCACCCACCCGTACAGCGGCGACATCACCATCGCGCTCATCGCCCCCGACGGCACGAGCCGCACCCTCAAGGCCGCCGGCGGCTCCGGCGCGAACATCGCCACCACCTACAGCGTCAACCTGTCCACCGAGAACCGTTCGGGCACATGGACGCTGCGCGTCACCGACGTCTACTCGGGCGGATCGAGCGGCACGTTGAACAGCTGGTCGCTCAGCATCTGACGCACCGACCTGCAGAACCGAGGAGGGCCGGGCACTGGCGCGCCCGGCCCTCCCTCCATCCACCGCAGGTGCAATGCTTCGTCCGAAGTGGTCAGCCCCCCAGCCGACTGCTCCAGTGCGAGGCGGGGCGGCGGATCGGACCACCCTCGTCGGCTTTGACGCCGCCGCCCGCCTCCCCGTTCCATTCGGGCGACTGCGTCAGGTAGAACAGGTACCCGAGTGCCGGACCGACGATCACTGCCGCGATGCCCACGGCCACGAGCAGCCCCTGCAGCGTCGCCGTCGCGCCCGCGCCCTCACTGATGCTCACCTGGTCGACCAGCACCCACGGGTACTGCCCGATCCCCCACCCGGCCATCACCGCCGCGACCGCAGCCACGGCGGTCACCCGGGCCGGGCCGAAGCGCCTGCGCCACAACAGGACCAGCGTCGCGATTCCACCCAGCGCCGAGAGCGCCATGACGGGCGCGGCTCGGCCGGTCAGGCCGTCCCAGAACGTCGGCGCGTCGTGCTCGATCGGAATGAGCCCCGCGAACACCACGACCCCGGTCGCCGCACCGACCACAAGGGACCGGACGCGAAGCTTCGCGGTCAGCGCGGTCTCGCCGCGCCTGGCGGCATCGGCGGTCAGGAAGGTCGCTGCCAGGAACGCGCAGGTCCCGACCGAGATGCACCCGGTGAACAGCGCGGTCGGGTTGATCCACGAGGTCCACGGGTCGCCGTTGCCGCCCGCCGGGACCCGGCCCGAAGCCAGCGCCCCGACGATGGTCCCGAGGAAGAACGGCGCGAGCACCGAGGAGGTCGCGAAGACGACGCCGAACAGCTTCGCCTGCCAGAGGGTCTCGCTGTACTTGCGGAATGCGAAGCTCGCTCCGCGCAGCACGATGCCGATGAGCGCGAACACGAACGGCACGTACAGGGTCGTCATGGCGGCGGCGAACGACTCGGGGAACCCGGTCCACCACATGACCAGCACGTAGATGAGCCAAACGTGGTTGGCCTCCCACACCGGGCCGATGCTGTGGTCGATGAGCGTCCGCAGTGGAGCACCGCGCCGGGCGCCGCCGGCCGTGAGGTCGTGGAACCCCGAACCGAAGTCCGCGCCGCCGAACACGGCGTAGGCGACGACCCCGGCGAACAGTGCGGCGGCGACCGCGAACTCGAGCGACATCATTTCGCGGTCCCCTCCGAGTCAGCGGCCTGAGCGTCGGCCCCGTCCTGCACCGCAGCGTCGTCCAGCTCGACTCCACCGTTTTTCACATCAGCGCCGTCTTTCACATCGGCGCCGTCTTTTTCATCGATGCAGTCGCGGACCTCCACGGGCCCGTCCGCGGCCAGGAGCTTCGGCCCGTACGGGCTCGGCAGGTCGGCGGCGCCTTCGCGCCAGCGCCGCGACATCGAGCGCAGGATCGCGATCGCGGCGATCGTCATGCCGCCGTAGAGGAGCACCGATCCGCCGTAGACGGCCCAGAGCCCGGCTGAGTGGTCGGCGGCGGCCTCCGGGGTGCGCATGACGCCGTAGACGATCCACGGCTGCCGGCCCACCTCCGTGGCGATCCAGCCGGCCTCCATCGCGGTCATCGCGAGCAGCCCGGTGACGGCCATGAACCGCAGGAACCACTTGTTCTCCAGGAGGTCCCGTTTGCGCCAGCGCAGGAACCAGAAGAGCGCGACGGCCGCCAGGAGCAGCAGGCCGATCCCGACCATGGCCTGGAACGAGTAGTGCGCGAAGTTGACGGGCGGCTCGTCCTCCTCGGCGAACTGGTCGAGGCCCGGCACGGGCTCGGTGAAGGAGTTCAGCGAGGCGACCGAGGAGAGGTACGGGATCTCGACGGCCCACTTGACCTCGCCGTCGACGTAGATGCCGCCGATGGTGAGCGGCGTGGCACCGTCGGCGGTCTCGTCCGCGAACTCGAACGCGGCGAGCTTCGCGGGCTGGCGTTCGGCCAGGTCGTGCCCGAGGAAGTGCCCGGCGAACGGCTGGGCGAGGGCGGCGATCGTGGCGAAGGCGAACGGCACCATGAAGCCGAGCCGGTGGTGGCGGTCGCGGCGGCCCTTGAGCATGCCGACGGCGTAGACCGAGGCGATCGAGAAGCCCGCGACCATGTACGCGGCGAGCCACATGTGCCCGAAGGCCAGGAAGGCGTGCTGGTTGAACAGGACGGCCCACGGCGCGATGTTCACGACCTCGCCGTTGACGATGTCGAAGCCGGTGGGCGCGTTCATCCAGGCGTTCACCGCGAGGACGCAGTAGGTGCCGATCACGCCGGTGATCGCCATGGGCAGCACCATGAGCAGGTGGAGTTTCGGGGGCATCTTGCCCCAGCCGTAGAGGTAGATGCCGAGGAAGATCGCCTCGAGGAAGAACGCGAGTCCCTCGAAGGCGAACGGGAGTCCGAGCACGTCGCCGAAGGTGCCCATGAGGCCGGGCCACAGGAGGCCCATCTCGAAGCTGAGGACGGTGCCGGAGACCGCGCCGATCGCGAAGAGCACGGCGGAGACCTTGCCCCAGCGCTTGGCGAGGTTGAGCGCGACGGGGTCGTTCTTTCGGATGCCGCGCAGGTGCATCACGAAGATGATGGCGGGGAACGCGACTCCGAAGCAGGCCAGGATGATGTGCCATCCGAGGGACAGCGCCATCTGCTGGCGGGCGGGCATGAGCCCTGCGGGGTCTGCGGCGGCGACCACATCGGACGCCTGGGCGAGGAGCTGGGTTGCATCCATGCCTTGAAGCTACGGCCTGGAAATCCCGAATACACGCTCTTGTGAATGCTTTCACAAGAGCGCGGAACGTGAGATCGAACGTGTTCAAAAACGCCAGGACCAGCGGATACACGCCCGGACCTCGGCAACCTGCCACGCGGCTAGGACGCCGAGGCCGCAGCGCTCAATTTTGCGCGGACCCCGAGAAACCCCGCCCGGGAATCCGCCCGCAGCGCCACGGCGAACGCCCGATGGCGCCAGTTCGAGCCGCGAGCCCGGCCCGGTGCAGCCGGATCTCCGGGGCCCCACGGTACAACCGCGAACTCATACCCGGAAGATCCGCAAGCGTTTGGAGAAGCCGTGAACACACGCAAGCACCTTCGCCGGACCGGCATCGCCGCAATGATCGTCGTCGGGGCGGCGCTGGCGGCGTCGCCCGCGCAGGCGATCCCGACCAACTGGAGCGGTCCGAACACCGCACCGCAGGCGCACTGCGTCTACAGCACCAGTGCGGCCGCGCCCGACTGGTGCTCAGGCACGGGCGCTGGCCAGGACTGAGCCGCAGCGCGCCGCGCGCTACGCCCCCAGTTCCGAGGCGGTCTCGATCAGTGCCGCCAGTTCCTCGACGCCCGGGTCATCGTTCGTCTCGGCGAGTTCCCGGGCCGCGGGCAGCAGCGACTCGCAGTCGAAGCCGGCACTGCCGCGCAGAACCTCCGCGAAGGCCGCCGCGACCAGGTCGACGCTCAGATGCGAGTCCGGGTCCGCGTCCAAGCCGCTCACCGGCAGGGACGCCTCCGCGGAACCGGCGTGCTCGCCGTCCGGGTCCTGCCAGCGCACGCCCACCGTCCCCACGTCGCCGGCTTCGCCCGTGAGCGTCAGCGCGTACAGCGCCGTCACACTGTGGCCGGGCCCGACCTCGCCGCCGTCGGCCTCGTCGTCCTCGAAGTCCTCGTCGGCGAGCGCGCGGTTCTCGAAGCCGATGAGCCGGTACTCGGCGACTGTGGCGTCATCGAAGGTCACCTGGATCTTCGCGTCCCGCGCGGCCACGCCGAGCGTCGAGGTCAGGCGCTCGGAGAAGACCCGTTCGGCCTCGGTCTCGGTCGCGAAGTACACCGCCCACCCGTCGCCGTTGTCGGCCAGCTGCTCCAGCAGCTCCTGGTTGTACGAGTCGCCGACCCCTACGGTGAGGAGGGTGATGCCCGCGGCGATCTCCTCGCCCAGCGCCTCCAGCATCGCGTCGTGCTCGGTGATCCCGACGTTCGCCTCCCCGTCGGAGAGCAGGATGACCCGGTTGTCCTTCTCCGGGTCGAAGACCTCGCCCGCGAGCTCGTAGCCGTCCTCGAGGCCGGCCTCCATGTTCGTGGAGCCGCGCGCGTAGAGGTCGTCGATCGAGGCGCGCAGCTCCTCGCCGTCGCCGACGTCCGTCATCCCCAGCAGCACTTCGGAGTCGGACTCGTACGTGACGATCGCGACCGAGTCGGTCGGCCGCAGCTGGCTCACGAGCAGGTCGAGCGAGTCGCGGACCAGTGCGATCCGATCGCCTTCCATGGAGCCGGAGACGTCGATGACGAAGGTGAGGTTCACGTCGGCGCGCTCCTCGTCCGATCCGCTGCGGGTCTGGAGGCCCACGCGCATCACGTGGGTCGCGTCGCCCGCGTCGTACCACTCGGGGACCGCGGTCCCGTCGACACTGACCGCGAAGCCGTTCCCTTCGGGCTCTTCGTATCCCTGGTCGAAGTAGTTCACGAACTCCTCGGGCCGGATCTGGTCGGCCGGAGGCAGGACCCCGTCCTCGAGCGAGCGGCGCGCGTAGTCGTAGGAGGCGGTGTCCACGTCGACCGCGAACGTCGACTGAGGATCGTCCGCGGGCGAGACCGGCTCGTTCGCGCCGTACGTTTCACTGCTCGGCGCGGCCTCGTCGACGGTCATGTCCGGTGCCGCACCGGACTCGCCGTCGCTCGGGGCGGTGCAGGCGGCAAGGGCGAACAGCAGGAGGGCAGCCGGAATACCGGCCACTTGGTGGCGTCTCATGGAGGGGTTCCCTTCTCACTCGGGACGACGGGGTACTTCCATGAGACCGCCGATTCGGTGATTCGGTTCCCCTCGTGGCCGAACCGTGATGGCGCGGTGAGCAAACGGCGCCCTACCGAGACCGAGCCGTCATCGGGTCACGATTCGGTCACTACCGGTCGCAGTGGTGTATCGGGAGGCGGAACCCGTAGTCCCGCATGACCTCCCGCAGTACGTCCGGGTAGTCGAACGCGGCGCGACGGCCATCGCGCCGACCGGTCACAGCGTCCGCACCCGGCGGGTCAGGTCCACCCGGGCCTGCCAGTCCTGCGGGTCCTCCGAGTAGGAGACCTCGACCAGGGTCAGGCCGTGCGGCCCCACCACGTGCACGTCGTTGGCCCGCTCACCGATGTGGAGTATCGAGGCGAGCCAGGCCTCGTCCCGGCGGCCGTCGCCCACCGCGAGTGCCGCGCCCACCAGGCTCCGGACCATCGAGTGGCAGAACGCGTCGGCGCGCACCGTCGCGACGGCGACGCCGTCCTCGTCGCGCGCCCAGTCGTACTGCTGCAGCTCCCGGATGGTCGTCGCGCCTTCGCGCGATTTGCAGAAGCCCACGAAGTCGTGCTCGCCGAGCAGGCTTTGGCAGGCCGCGTGCATCCGCTCGACGTCGAGGGGCCGCTGCCAGGCCAGGGTGTCCAAGCGCCGCAGCGGGTTCACGCCCCATCTCGCATCGGCGACCCGGTAGCGGTACCGCCGCCACTGCGCCGCGAAGCGCGCGTTGAAGCTCGGATCGACGGCCTCGGCGGACACCGCCCGCACATCGGGCGGGAGGATGCCGCGCATCCGCCACAGCAGCCGGTCGCTCAGCGCCTCCCACTTCGCGGTCGGCACGTCGACGTGCAGGATCTGGCCCGTCGCGTGCACGCCCGCGTCGGTCCGGCCGGCGACGGTGAAGTCGCCGATCTCGCCGAACAGCAGCTCCAGCGCGCGGATGACCTCGGCGGCCACCGTCCGCAGCCCCGGCTGGAGCGCCCACCCCGAGAACTCGGCCCCGTCGTAGGCGATGCCGATTCGCAGTCTCGTCTGGTCCACCGGGTCTCCGCCTTCTACTTCGAGAACCAAAAATCCTATAGGATATATCCTATGGGAAGCAAGAAACCGCGCGCAGAGCGTGAGCCCTGCGCGCGGTTCGCCTCTTGCGAAGCGTGCGAGCCATGAACTGGCTCAGCCGCTAGTCGACCAGCTGAATGATCGCCATAGGAGCGTTGTCGCCCTTGCGGTTCCCGGCCTTGATGATCCGGGTGTAGCCGCCTTCGCGGTTGGCGAAGCGGGGCGCGACCTGCTCGAACAGGTCGTGCGTGGCGTCCTTGTTGCGCAGCTTGGCCAGCGCCAGACGGCGGTGGTGCAGCGTGCCCTTCTTGCCGTACGTGATGAGACGCTCGGCGTAGGGGCGCAGGCGGCGGGCCTTGGTCACCGTGGTGGTGATGCTGCCGTGCTCGAACAGGGAGGCCGCGAGGCCCGAGAGCATGAGCTTCTCGTGCGCCGGCGAACCGCCCAGACGCGGGCCCTTAGTGGGCTTAGGCATTTCTAACTCCAATTGCGTTGTCGCGGCCGGCCGTTTTACGGAACCGACCGCCAGAAAAATCGAGCGGTTTAGAGCTCTTCGGTCTCGCGGAGATCTTCACCGTCTTCTTCGTACTCGTCGTTGTCGGCGACCGGCGACCCGCCGTAGGCCACAGCGGCCTCGCTCGGGTCGAAGGTGCCGGGCGAGTCCTTGAGGCTCAGGCCCATGCCGGCGAGCTTCATCTTGACCTCGTCGATCGACTTCTGCCCGAAGTTCCTTATGTCGAGCAGGTCCGCCTCGGTGCGGTTGATGAGTTCGCCAACGGTGTTGACGCCCTCGCGCTTGAGGCAGTTGTAGGACCGGACGGTCATGTCCAGGTCCTCGATCGGCAGCGCCAGATCAGCAGCGAGCTGCTGGTCGGCCGGGCTGGGGCCGACATCGATGCCCTCGGCCTCGGTGTCGAGCTCGCGGTACAGGCCGAACAGCTCCACCAGGGTGGAACCGGCCGACGCGAGCGCGGTGCGCGGCGTCGTGGACGGCTTGGACTCGACGTCGACGGTCAGCTTGTCGAAGTCGGTGCGCTGCTCGACGCGGGTCGCGTCGACGGAGTAGGCCACCTTGAGCACGGGCGAGTAGATCGAGTCGACCGGGATGCGGCCGATCTCGTTGGTCTCGCCCTTGTTGGCCGGCGACGAGACGTAGCCCCGGCCGCGCTCCACCACGAACTCCATGTCGATGCGGCCCTTGGAGTTCAGGGTCGCGAGCTTGAGTTCGGGGTTGTGGACCTGCACGCCGGCGGGCGGCTGGATGTCCCCGGCGAGGACCTCGCCCGGACCTTCCTTGCGCAGGTACATGGTGGCCGGCTCGTCGTTCTCCGAGGAGACGCAGATCTGCTTGACGTTCAGCACCAGTTCGACGACGTCTTCTTTCACGCCGGGAATGGTGGAGAACTCGTGCAGGACGCCGTCGATCTTGATCGACGTGACCGCCGCGCCCGGGATGGACGACAGCAGCGTGCGCCGCAGCGAGTTGCCGAGCGTGTAGCCGAAACCGGGCTCCAGGGGTTCGATCGTGAACTTGGAGCGGGTCGGGCTGATCTGCTGCTCGGAGAGCGTGGGCCGCTGAGTGATAAGCACTGTTGCGTGTTTCCTTTGTTCGGGGCGCCCGCTATTTGACGCCTAAAACTCATGGATTATTCGGTGACGATATCCGCTTGGGTGGCGCTGCGCGTATTAGACGCGGCGACGCTTCGGCGGGCGGCAGCCGTTGTGCGGCTGCGGGGTGACGTCGTTGATCGAGCCGACCTCGAGGCCGACGGCCTGGAGGGAGCGGATCGCGGTCTCGCGGCCCGAACCCGGGCCCTTGACGTAGACGTCGACCTTGCGCATGCCGTTGTCCATCGCACGGCGGGCGGCGGCCTCGGCGGCCATCTGCGCGGCGTACGGGGTGGACTTGCGCGAGCCCTTGAAACCGACCTGGCCGGAAGAGGCCCAGGCGATCACAGCACCGGTCGGGTCGGTGATCGACACGATGGTGTTGTTGAAGGTGCTCTTGATGTGGGCGTGCCCGTGGGGCACGTTCTTCTTCTTGGCGCGCGGGTTCTTGGAACCGCCGCGAGTCTTCGGTGGCATCAGCTGGTCTCCTAACGTGCCTTCTTCTTGCCCGCGACGGTCTTCTTCGGACCCTTGCGAGTACGGGCATTGGTCTTGGTCCGCTGACCGTGGACCGGAAGGCCGTAGCGGTGACGGAGACCCTGGTAGCAGTTGATCTCGATCTTGCGGCGAATGTCCGCCTGCACCTCGCGGCGCAGGTCACCTTCGACCTGGTAGTGCTCTTCGATGTGCGTACGAAGCTGCACGAGCTCTTCGTCGGTGAGGTCCTTGACGCGCTTGTCGCGGTCGAGGCCGGTCGCCGCGATCGTCTCAAGCGAGCGCGTGCGGCCGATGCCGAAAATGTAGGTGAGTGCGATCTCCAGGCGCTTGTCGCGCGGGAGGTCGACTCCAACCAGGCGTGCCATTCAGGCGTACTCCTAGCGTTGTCGGAGGTCTGACCACTGCCTTCTCGTCGGGTCTGATCCCTGCCCTGATGGGCGATGCGAGCCTCGGCCTCCGAGCCGAGGGTTGTGCTGGCGCACTGGCGGCGGTTTCCCCTTCTGGGGCCTTTCTTGCTGGCGTATGTGCTGCGTTAGCCCTGACGCTGCTTGTGACGCGGGTCGGACGAGCAGATAACCATCACTCGTCCGTGCCTGCGGATCACGCGGCAGTTCTTGCAGATCACTTTGACGCTCGGCTTGACTTTCACGAGTCCTACTTACGTGTAGAAGTCAGGTCAGCGGTAGCGGTAGACAATCCGCCCGCGCGACAGGTCGTACGGCGAGAGCTCCACCACGACCCGGTCCTCGGGGAGGATTCGGATGTAGTTCTGGCGCATCTTGCCACTGATGTGGGCGAGTACTTTGTGGCCGTTGGTGAGCTCCACCCGGAACATTGCGTTCGGGAGGGACTCGACGACCTTGCCCTCAATCTCGATGGCACCGTCTTTTTTCGGCATGTCCTCCGCTACCGTGACAACTCGGTCTGAAAACCCCGCACCCATGATCAGGTCGGAGCTACTGGCACGCCGGTCCGAGGATTCGGGCGGCGCGGAAATGATGCAGCGTTACGTCGGTGAACTCGGGAAAAACCGCGATTCGCACGACGACCCACTCGGGGACGCACTGCACCACTGAGCGAGTCTACTCGCGTCCCAATACCGCCTACCAGGGGGTTAACCGTGACGGAGGGCACTAGGACGTGAGCGGGGCGCCGCCCGGTCTCCCGGTCGCCCGGAATGCCGGGCGGCGCTCATTGCACGCTCAGGCTTTTACTTCGAGTAGAACTCGACGATGAGCTGCTCGTCGCAGATCACGGGGACCTGCTTGCGCTCGGGCACCGAGAGGAAGCGGGCGATCAGGCCTTCGAGGTGAGCCTCGATGTAGGCCGGAGTCACTTCGCCCGCCCAGGCGCCGGCGGCGGCCAGCTGGAACGGCGTGGTCTCGCGGGACTTCTTGCGCACCTGCACGAAGTCGCCGGCCTTGAGCCGGTAGGACGCGATGTCGACCTTGCGGCCGTTCACGGTGAAGTGGCCGTGGTTCACGAACTGCCGCGCCTGGTAGATGGTGCGGGCGAAGCCGGCGCGGAGCACGAAGGCGTCCAGGCGGGACTCGAGCAGCGTCACCAGGTTCTCACCGGTCTTGCCGGGCTTGCGCACGGCCTCGGCGTAGGCGTTCCGCAGCTGGCGCTCAGAGATGTTGTACTGCGCGCGCAGACGCTGCTTCTCGACGAGCTGGTTCTTGTAGTCCGATTCCTTCTTGCGGCCGCGGCCGTGCTGCCCCGGAGGGTAGGGACGGCGCTCCATGTACTTGGCGGCCTTCGGCGTCAGAGCGATGCCGAGGGATCGGGAAAGCTTGACTTTCGCCTTAGCTTGCAATGATCTCTCCAGTAATTCATGCGTCGCCTCGAAGAAGATACGAGGCACAGTACGCTCCTGACCAGCAGGAACGCGTGAGTGTAGCGCGCTCAGTTATGCACTCAAGGGAACCTTGAGGACTGGCGCGCACACGGTGATGCAGTAGCCGACACCACGGAAGCACCGCGGGTCAACTCAGCCAGGGTACTCGCCGTGCTCAGGAGCGTCGAGCACGGGCCTCCGCGAGAGTGACCAGGCGCTCTACGAGCTCGCCGTACGAGATGCCGTAGGCGTCGAACGCCTGGGGCACGCCGCTCATCGGCGTCATGCCCGGCATGGTGTTCACCTCATTGAGGTACACCACGCCGTCCTCGCCGAGGAAGCAGTCGACGCGCGCCAGGTCGCGGCAGTCCAGCAGCCGGAAGACCTTGCGGGCGAGCGCCTGGGCCTGCTCGGCCACGCCCTCGGGGTAGTCCGGGTGGAGGTTGAACGGCTCGGGGTTGTCGAGGTACTTCGCTTCGAAGTCGAACCAGCCGTCCTCGCCCTTGGCGAGGACCTCGAGCGGGAAGGTGATCTCCAGGTCGCCGTCGAGCGTCTCGACGACGCCCATCTCGATCTCACGGGCGTTCACGAAGCCGGCCTCGAAGACGACCTTCTCGTCGACCTCGCGGGCCTTCTCGACCGCGGCGGCGAGTTCGGCCCCCGAGTTGACCTTGCTGATGCCCAGGCTCGAGCCGGCGCGCGCGGGCTTGACGAAGATCGGGAGGCCGAGCTTACTGATGACCGCTTCGGCGTCGAGCTGCTCGCCGGCCTTGAGGACGTCGAACGCGCCCTGCGGGACGCCTTCGGCGGCGAGGAGTCGCTTGCTGAACTCCTTGTCCATGCACAGCGAGCTCGAGAGCACGCCGGAGCCCACATAGGGGGCGCCGGCCATCTCGAACAGGCCCTGGATCGTGCCGTCCTCGCCGAAGGGGCCGTGCAGGACCGGGAAGAGGACGTCCGCGATCGGCTCCGCGCCGGGGCCGAGGTCGACCGCGACGGCCTTGCCGGCCTCGGCGGTGACCTCGGGGAGGGCATCGGGGGACTCGATCGCGAACACGGTGTCGGGCGCGAGCTCGACCCATTCGCCGCTGCGGGTGATGCCGATCGTGGTCACGTCGAAGCCGCGCTCGCGCAGGGCCTTGGCGACGCCGGAGCCGGAGGCGCACGAGACCGGCTGTTCCACACTGCGTCCGCCGAAGAAGACGGCGACGGTCGGTTTAGTCATTGTCGGACCTCAAACTGTCGATTTCGGGTTTGGTCTCGCGTCCCATGAGTTCGGCGACCGCGGCTCTGGGGTCGAGTCCCTCGTGGCAGACCCGTTCCACGGCATCGCAGATCGGCATCTCCACGCCCACCTTGCGGGCGAGGTCGGTGATGGAACGGCAGCTCTTGACGCCCTCGGCGGTCTGCTTGGTGACGCGGGCGGCCTCTTCCAAGGTGGCCCCGAGCCCCAGCTGCTCGCCGAAGGTGTGGTTGCGCGACAGGGGGGACGAGCAGGTCGCGACGAGGTCGCCGAGCCCGGCGAGCCCGGCGAACGTGGTCGGGTCCGCGCCCAGGCGCACGCCGAGGCGGGTGGTCTCGGCCAGGCCCCGCGTGATGATCGTGGCCTTCGTGTTGTCGCCCATGCCCATCCCCGCGGCCATGCCGTAGGCGAGGGCGATGACGTTCTTGACCGCGCCGCCGAGCTCGCAGCCGACGACGTCGGTGTTCGTGTACGGCCGGAAGTAGGAGGTCGTGACGGCCTTCTGCACGTCCACGGCGCGGCCGTGGTCGACGCATGCCACGACCGAGGCCGTGGGCTGCTCCTCGGCGATCTCGCGCGCCAGGTTCGGGCCCGACAGGACCGCGATCCGCGATTCGGCCGCGCCGGTGACCTCGGCGATGACCTCGGTCATCCGCTCGGTCGAACCGAGCTCGATGCCCTTCATGAGGCTCAGGAGGGTCGCGACCGGCTCGAGGTGCTCCTTCCAGACGGCGAGGTTGCCCCGCAGCGTCTGGCTCGGGACGGACAGGACCACGAGGTCCGCGCCCTGCAGCGCCACGGCCGCGTCGTCAGTGGCGCTCACCAGGCCCGGCAGCTCGATGTCCGGGAAGTAGTCCGGGTTGCGGTGGGTCGCGTTGATCGCCTCGGCGACCTCGGCCCGCCTGGCCCACACGGTGACCGGCGTCCCGGCGTCGGCGAGGATCTTGGCGAACACGGTTCCCCAGGAACCGGCCCCCATGACGGCTGCTCTCACTCAGAAGACTCGCTTTCTTCGGATCGGTGCTGCCGGGGATCGAACAAAGGGGGTGCTTCCTGGCCGCGGATCTCGGCGAGGCCCGCGCGCAGGGCCTCCATGATGCGGTCGGTGACCGCGGCGAGGTCTTCGCGGGTGGGTTCCTTGCCCTCCCAGGGGGAGAGGTCGACGGCCGGGAGCGCCGCCACGGTGACGGGCTTGCGGCCGAGCTTGAACTTGGGGTCGCGCCTGCGGTCGTGGATGCCGAGGGCGCCCCACTGCACGATCGGGATCACGGGCGCGCCGGAGTCCAGGGCGAGGCGGGCGATGCCGGTCTTGCCGCGCATCGGCCAGCGGTCCGGTTCCTTCGTGACCGTGCCCTCCGGGGACATGATCACCACGTGCCCTTGGGCGAGTTCGCGTTCGAGGGTCCGCAGCGAGTCGGCCGCCTCGGCGCTGCCGCGCTTGACGGGGATCTGGCCGGTGCTGCGCACGAGCGGGCCGACCAGCGGAATGCGCAGGATCGACTCCTTGAGGAGGAACCTGGGGTGGCGGCCGGCGTTGTACACGTAATGGACGACCAGGAGCGGGTCGATGTCCGAGTAGTGGTTCCAGACCAGGATCGCGGGGCCCTTGAGCGGGACGTGCTCCATGCCGGACCACGAGCGCTTGGTGAGTCCCAGCATGCCGCCCTTGACGAGGTTCGCGTAGACGCGGACGTCGGGGCGGAGGGCGTCGCCGCCGCGGCGGCGGAAGGTGTACTGCGCCTCGGGCCTCGGCTCGGTCACCTGCTGGCTCGCTTTCTCGGGGAAGGGCTCCGGCCGGATGGGCTCGGCCTGTGCCGTCGTGTACGGGATCGTCAGTGCATTGCACTCTAACGCCCGCGCCGGGCCCTTCAGGCGACGGTAAGCAAAGCGTGGGGTTTGACTCCTCGTCGCGGGCCGCACCGCTACGTCGCGTGAACTCCCAGGTACGCGGCGCGCGACCGGTTGAGCGCCAGGCGAGGACGGTGGTACTCCAGGCTTGCGCGGAACCCGCTATGATGTCATCATAGAGTCACAATGACATCTAACCTGCCGACCGCCCGGGTCGGCTCGAATCTCGACTCGACTCGGAGTGAGTGACATGAACTGGCGTCTCTTCGGCTGGCTTGCCGCCCTGTTCGGCGGCGCGGTCCTCGCCGTGATCATCGTGGTGAACGTGATCCAATTCGTGCTCGGAGCGATCGGCGGCATCCTCGCCTTCATCTTCAACTTCGCCCTCTTCATCGCCATCGTCGGCGGCATCGTCTGGCTCGGCCTCAAGGCCAAGAAGGCCATCGGCGGCCGCAACAACCCCCAGATCCGGAAGTAGTTCCGGAAAAAAGCGGCACAGCCGGAAGTAGTTCCGGAAAAAGCGGCACAGCCGGAAGTAGTTCCGGCTCCCCCTGGCGGACGCTCGCTTTCCCGGCCCGCATGGGCCAAGCTGAGACCATGCAGGGCACCGTCTCGAACTTCAACGAGGACACCTCAGGCGAGGTCGTCTTGGACAACGGCCGCCGCGTCGCCTTCGACGCGGCGGCCTTCGCCGTCTCCGGCCTGCGGTTCCTCCGCCTCGGCCAGCGCGTGCACCTCGATGTCGACTCGGACGGCGCGGTCGTCGCCGTCCGCATCCCCACCATGCGCGCCTAGACGTCCCGCGCACGGCCTCCTCCGCGCGGGTGGCAGGCCTCCCGCGATTGGGCAAGTCCCAGTACCGTATGAGGCGTGAGTGTGGAACAGGACACTGTCGGGAACGGGGCGCCGCAGAGGCAGGTCGCCGCCGCCGGCGGACTGTTGTGGCGCAACGGCGAGCGCGGCGTCGTCGAAGTGATCGCCGTGTGGCGCCCCAAGGTCGGGAACTGGTCGCTGCCGAAGGGCAAGCTCGACCCCGGCGAGCACCCGCTCACGGCGGCGTGCCGCGAGGTCGAGGAGGAGACCGGGATCCCGGTCATCCCGCAGATGCGGCTGTGCCGGGCCTCGTACGTGCTCCCGAATCCCGAAGGGGACGTGCTGAAGTACGTCGACTACTGGTCCATGCGCACGGAGAAGCCCGATGCGGCGTTCATCGCCGACGAGGAGATCGGCGAGCGCCGCTGGATCACCCTCGCGGAGGCGCGGGAGGCGCTGACGCGGCCGCGGGACCAGCAGGTGCTCAGGGCGTTCGGGGAGCTGCCTCCGGTGACCGCGACGGTGCTGCTGATGGCGCCGGCGGAGGTCGAGCAGGCTTGGGACGGGCCCGAGGTGACGCGGCCGTTGAGCCCGCGCGGGCAGGACCAGGCGGTTCGGGTGGCGGCGCTGGCGTCGCTGTACCAGCCGGATCGGGCGTTCAGCGCCACCGGCCGGGCGAGCGTGCAGACACTGGAGCCGATCGCGCAGGCGGTGCGGTGCAGGCTGAGCGGTGATACGGCGTTCGACACCGAAGCGCACGAACGCAATCCCGAGCGCTCGAGCGGGCGCCTGCGCGAGCTGGCGGGCGGCGGCGGGACGGCGATCATCTGCGCCGAGACGGAAGTCGTGAGCGACACGGTCGCGATCCTCGCGGACGAGGACGGTCTCGAGACCGCCGATGTCTCGACCAGGCCCGGCGAGGCGTGGGTGTTGTCGCTGTCGGGGCAGAAGCTCGTGGGCGTGGAGCGGCTCTAACGGATCGCGGTCGCCGCGGCGCGTTTCGCGGGCAGCGGCCGAGCCGCTGAGCGCCGTATCGCAGGCCCGGTCTCGGCGAAGCTTGCGAACCGTCAATCGGCGCTGTCAATACTCTGACACAGGGGCACGACAGTGCCGCGGGCTCGACCGCTCGCGGTCGCTGTTTGCGGGCACGGACAGAGGTCTCGGGCGCCGTATCGCGGGCCCGGTCTCGGCGAAGCTTGCGAGCCGTCAATCGGCACTGTCAATACCCTGACGGACGGGTACGACATCCCGTGCGGCCGTGGCAGGGGTCACGGCCGTCGGCAAGGGTGCGTTCCCGCCTCCTGGACCGCTCAGGTGCCTCCTGCGGGTGTTAGCGGTACCGTTGGCCGCCCACTGCTCTGTGTGCGCCGTAGCGCGCCTACAAGGAGGAATGCCGCCGTGCCGGACCGCTCCCCCACCGCCCTCCAGAACTGGGCCGGGAACATCCGCTTCTCCCCCAGCCGCTTCGAGGCGCCCGCCACGCTCGACGAGGCCCGCGCAGTCGTCGCCGCCGCGCCGCGCCTGCGCGTGCTCGGCTCGGGCCACTCGTTCAACGCGATCGCCGCCTCGGACGCGACGATGATCTCCCTCGCCGGCATCGAGCCCGAGGTGCACATCAACGCCCTTACCGGCACCGTCCGCGCCTCCGGCTGGATCACCTACGCCGCCTTGAGCGACGCCGTGCACCGCGCCGGCTTCGCCCTGCACAACATGGCGTCCCTGCCGCACATCTCCGTCGCCGGCTCGATCGCGACCGGCACGCACGGTTCGGGCGACCGCAACGGGAACCTCGCGACCGCCGTGGCCGCCATCGAGTTCATCGGCCCCGACGGGGAGCTGCGCACGGTCGCGCGCGGCGACGAGGACTTCCCCGGTTCCGTCGTCCACCTGGGCGCCTTGGGCGTCGTGCACACGGTGACCCTGGACCTCGTGCCCGGCTTCGAGATGCGCCAGTACGTCTACGACGGCCTGGCGTTCGACCAGGCGCTCGCGCATTTCGACGAGCTGACCTCCTCGGCCTACAGCACCAGCCTGTTCACCGCATGGGGCGCGTCCCCCTCGTTCCAGTACTGGGTGAAGCAGCGCACGGCCGACCAGACCCACCCGTTCCCGCAGGCGAATTGGTACGGGGCGCCGCTGGCGGACGGCAAGCGGCACCCGGTGCCGGGCGTCGACCCGGAGGCGTGCACGGTGCAGCAGGGCCAGACCGGCCCGTGGCACGAGCGCCTGCCGCACTTCAAGCCCGAGTTCACGCCCAGCGCGGGCGACGAGCTGCAGTCGGAGTTCCTGGTCGACCGGGCGGACGCGCCCGCGGCGCTCGAGGCGCTGGCGGGGCTGGGCGAGCGGCTCGGCTCGGTGGTGCAGATCTGCGAGGTGCGCACGATGGCGGCCGACGACCTGTGGTTGTCGCCCGCATTCGGGCGCGACACTGTGGGGCTGCATTTCACTTGGGTGAGCGACTTCGGGGCGGTCGCTCCGGTGATGTCGGCGGCGGAGGCCGCTTTGGAACCGTTCTCACCGCGACCCCATTGGGGCAAATTGTTTTCGATACCAATGGATGAAGTCCGCTCGCGTTATCCGCGAATGGGCGACTTCGAGAAACTCCGCGCTCGCGTCGATCCAGAGGGGAAGTTCGGCAATGACTTCTCCGACGCAGTCGCGGGCGGTGCCGCGAACCAGTAGGCGGTGCCGTCTGAGGCGCCTGCCCGTGTAAAGCCGTGTAAAGCAGCGAGGGCATTCAGGCGGCTCCTGAATGCCCTCTTCCCCGTGCGAGTTCGGACGGGCGCCTCACCGCGTGCCCCGAACCGCTTCGGGGCCGCGGCATCAGCTGCGTCCGCGCTTCGTGGTCTTCTTCGCCGCCGTCTTCTTCGCGGCGGGCTTCGCCGCGGTCTTGCGCACGGCCTTCTTCGCGGTCGAGGCCTTCTTGGCCGTGGTCTTCTTCGCCGCGGTCTTCTTGGCCCCCACGCGGCTCGTGGCGGTCGAGCGGGTCGCGGTGGACGCGGCGCGGGTGGTCTTCTTGGCGGCCGTCTTCTTGGTCGCCGCCTTCTTCGCGGTGGCCTTCTTGGCCGGCGCCGCCTTCTTGGCGGTGGCCGACTTCGCGGCCTTGCGCTTGCCGGTCACGAGCTCCTTGAAGCCGGTGCCCGGACGGAACGCGGGGACGACGGTCTTCTTGACCTTCACCGCTTCCCCGGTGCGCGGGTTGCGCGCCATGCGAGCGGCGCGTGCGCGCTTCTCGAAGACGCCGAAACCGGCGAAGGAGACTTTCTCCCCTTTCACCACCGCGCGCTGTATCTCGTCGATCGCGACATCCACGACTTCTTTCGCAGCGGCCCGGTCGCCAGTGCGTGCGGCGATCCGTTCGACGAACTCTGCCTTGTTCACGAGTCCTACCCTCCCGATAGTCCTTGAAGCCATACCAGCTTGTTAAGCGCACGTTATGACGTTTCGAAAGCGAACGCAACTGTTTCCGCGAAAATAGACCCGTTGTGTCGCAGGGAATTTTTATTCAGGTGCCCGAAATCGACGCTCGCAACCCCGTTGGGAGGGACCCGAACACGCCTGGAGCCGGTGGCATCGCCACCGGCTCCGTACGTGAGGTCTAACTGGATCGCGCTCCCGGACACTAGACCTGAGCGGGGAGAGTCCTAGGCCGCCAAGCGTCCCGGTTCGACTCGAAGCCCGCGATCTTGTCCTCGTCGCGCAGCGTCAGGGCCACGTCGTCGAGCCCTTCCATCATGCGCCAGCGCAGGAACTCGTCGAACTCGAAGCCCCAGGTGCGGTCGCCCGCACGGACTTCGCACGCCTCGAGGTCGACCGTGGTCTCCGCCTCCGGGTGCAGTTCGGCGCGGAGCCACAGCTCCTCGACGGCCGCCTCGGGCAGCTCCACAGTCAACAGACCGTTCTTGAGGGAGTTGCCGCGGAAGATGTCGCCGAAGCGCGGGGCGATGACCGCCTTGAACCCGTAGTCCTTCAGGGCCCAGACGGCGTGCTCGCGCGAGGAGCCGGTGCCGAACTCGGTGCCGGTGACCAGGATCGTGGCGCTGCGGTACTCCGGCTGGTTGAGGAGGAACTTCTCGTCCTCGCGCCACTCGGCGAACAGGCCGTCCTCGAACCCGGTCTTGGTGACCCGCTTGAGGTACACGGCCGGGATGATCTGGTCGGTGTCGACGTTGGAGCGTCGCAGCGGGGCGACGCTGCCGGTGTGGGTCGTGAACTTGTCCATGATTCCCTGCCCTTCCTACAGATCCGCCGGGCTGGCGAGGTGGCCGGTGACGGCCGTGGCGGCGGCGACGGCCGGGCTCACCAGGTGCGTGCGCCCGCCCTTGCCTTGGCGTCCCTCGAAGTTGCGGTTCGAGGTGGAGGCGGCGCGCTGGCCGGGCGTCAGCTGGTCCGGGTTCATGCCCAGGCACATCGAGCAGCCGGCGAAGCGCCAGTCGGCGCCCGCGTCGATGAAGACCTTGTCGAGGCCTTCGGCGATGGCCTGCTCGCGGACCTTGGCGGAGCCGGGCACGACCATCATGTTGACGGTCTCGGCGACCTTGCGGCCCTTGATGACCTCGGCGGCGGTGCGCAGGTCCTCGATGCGGCCGTTGGTGCACGAGCCGAGGAAGACGACGTCGACGCCGATCTCGCGCATCGGCGTGCCGGCCTCGAGGCCCATGTACTCCAGGGCCCCGGCGGCGGTGGTGCGCGCGATCGGGTCCTCGAAGTCCTCGGGTGCGGGGACGGTGCCGGAGAGCTCGACGCCCTGCCCGGGGTTGGTGCCCCAGGTGACGAACGGGCTCAGCGAGGCCGCGTCGATGACGATCTCCTTGTCGAAGACGGCGCCCTCGTCGGTCTTGAGGGTCTGCCAGTACGCGACGGCGGCGTCCCAGTCCTCGCCCTGGGGCGCGTGCGGGCGGCCCTTGACGTAGGCGGCGGTCTTCTCGTCCGGGGCGATCATGCCGGCCTTGGCGCCCCACTCGATGGACATGTTGCACACCGTCATGCGGCCTTCCATCGAGAGCTCCTCGATGGCCTGGCCGCGGTACTCGACGATGTGGCCCTTGCCGCCGCCGGTGCCGGTGATGGAGATGATCTTGAGGATCAGGTCCTTCGCCGAGACGCCTTCGGGCAGCGAGCCGTTCACGGTGACGGCCATGTACTTCGGCTTCGCCTGCGGCAGGGTCTGCGTGGCGAGCACGTGCTCGACCTCGCTGGTGCCGATGCCGAACGCGATCGAGCCGAACGCGCCGTGCGTCGAAGTGTGGGAGTCGCCGCACACGACGGTCATGCCCGGCTGGGTGAGTCCCAGCTGGGGTCCCACGACGTGGACGACGCCCTGGTTCTCGTCACCGAGCGAGTGGATGCGGACGCCGAACTCTTCGCAGTTGGCGCGGAGCGTCTCGATCTGCTTGCGGCTGGTCGGGTCCGCGATGGTGAAGAGGTTGTCGGTGGGCGTGTTGTGGTCCTCGGTCGCGATCGTGAGATCGGTCCGGCGGACTTTGCGCCCCGCCACCCGGAGGCCGTCGAAGGCCTGGGGGCTGGTCACCTCGTGAAGGAGGTGCAGGTCGATGTAGAGCAGATCGGGTTGCTGGCCGCCCGTGCGTACCGTGTGGGCGTCCCAGACCTTCTGCGCGAGGGTGCGCGGTGCCGTTCCCTCGGATTCGTGTGGTGTAGGTGACATCTCTGTTCCCAGTCGTTGGACTTCTCGAAATATGGGAGGTAATGTTCAGCTCGTGAGAACGAATACTATCAGCGGAGTCGGCGTCCTTGACAAGGCGGTGCTCATCCTCACGGCTTGCACCAACGGCGCCAGCCTGGCTGAGCTCGTGCACGAGACCGGATTGCCCAGGGCCACGGCCCACCGGCTCGCACAGGCCCTCGAAGCCCACGAGATGCTGCAACGCGACCACGAGGGCCGTTGGCGCCCCGGCCCGAAACTCGGCGAGCTCGCCGGGTCGACGGCCGACGTCCTCCTCAGTGCCGCCGAACCAGTGCTCAACCTCCTCCGCGACCAGACGGGCGAATCGACCCAGCTGTACCGCAGGCGAGCCGACGAACGCGTCTGCGTGGCCGCCGCCGAGCGCGCCTCCGGGCTGCGCGACACGGTGCCCGTCGGCGCGGGCCTCCCGATGACCGCCGGTTCCGGCGCGCAGGTGCTGCTCGCCTGGGAACCGCCGGAAGGGATCCTGCCGCTCCTGCCCAAGTGCCGGTTCTCGTCGAAGACCCTCGCCGAGGTCCGCCGCCGCGGCTTCGCGCAGTCGGTCGCCGAACGCGAGCCCGGCGTGGTCAGCGTCTCGGCCCCGGTGCGGGACAAGACCGGCCGCGTGGTCGCCGCGATCTCGGTGTCCGGTCCCATAGAGCGTCTCGGACGCCGCCCGGGCGACCGCCTCGGCATGGCCGTCATCCGCGCCGGCCAGAAGCTCTCCGGCCTCTAACCCCCGTCCAACCCCCATTGTCGTCCCGAAAACGGCCCGGTGGCATCACGCTTTGAAAGAAGCGCAGCCACCGGGCCGTTCTGCGTTGTCCGAAGGTCAGGCGCCGCTGCCCTCGGCCAGGGCCGCTTCGGCCTTGGCGAGGTGCTTGGCGTGGGCCTGGTGCTCGCGTTCCAGGAGCGGCGATTCGGGGGCGTGGGCCTCGAGGTAGCGGATGGCGACCACGTCGTCCTGGCAGCGCCCGAACAGGTTCTGCAAGCGCTTGGCCTCGGACGCGATCGCCTCGGCGGGCTCGCCGAGGTCCGCGGCCGCCGCTTCGGCGGTGTAGCGGGTCCGCTTGGCGGCGTTGCGCGCCGTGTGGCGCGCTTCGTCCGGATCGGCGGCGCCCTCGATGGCGTCCAGTGCCCGTTCCAGGTCTCTTTGAGCGGCTTCGCCGATGGGGCCGAGCACGGATTCGACCGGTTGTGATGCTGCGGCCGCGTACTGCGGTGCGGTGGCCATGGCCTCGGCGGCGGCGAGGAGCTTGGTCGTGCGCTCGCGCGAGCAGGCCTGCGCGAGCGGCCCGTAGGCGAGGCGCTCCTGCTCGGCCAGTGCCTCGAACCAGTCAGGGCGCTCGTCGCCGAGGCGCTTGGCGAACCGCGTCCGCAGCACTTCGAGGTCGCGGACGCTGCCGAGTTCGTCGGCGAGCCAGCGCAGTCGCCTGCGGTTCAGCGGCATCGCCTCGTACAGGCCGGAGTAGGTCGACAGCAGCGATCGCAGCCGGCGGGTGGCGACCCGCATGCGGTGCACGGCGTCCGGTTCGGCGCGAATGACCGGTTCCCGGAACTGGTGCAGCGCCTCCACCTGGAGTGCGAGGTAGGTGTGAACGCCGGTCACGGCACTCGGTGTCGCTGTCATGGAACCTCCGCTGTCGCTGGGCCACCATTACAGCATCATGCGGGCAGCGGGCCCAAACCCGAAGGGCCGCAATCACAACGAGGCCGCGCCGGTCAGGCTTCGATCCAGCGCCTCACGAGGCCGCTGAAGGCCTGCTCGTTGGCCTCGGCCTCGGCGAGGTCCTTGAAGGCGACCACGGCGCGGTCGTTGGTCCGCCACTGCATGAGGCCCGTGTCGTCGGTGAACGCGAAGGTCTCGGCGTCCTCGCGGACCGCGGCGCCGCGGTGGAAGACCAGCTGCACGTCCTGCGACTTGAGCTGGAAGGTCACGCGGTCGTCGCCGCCGTAGCGGAAGCTCGGCGCGTTCCACTTGACCTGCTCGGTGATCCCCGGGTCGACGGCGAGGATCACGGCGCGCAGGTGCTCGACCGCGTCCTTGTGCGGATGGTCGAGCCGCTCCATGAGCTGATCGACCTTGTCGTTCCGATTGGTCATCGTCCGCGCACCTCGCACTCGTGGCAGCCGCGGCGCGGCCGGTGGGTCGATCGTATCGGCGGCCACCGACATCCGCGATCCGTCAGCGCAGCGGGCCCACCGCCGCTTCGATCTCGGCCTTGAGCGCCGGGCTCTCGAGGAGGTGCTTGACCTGCTCGATGACGGGGGCGAGGAAGTGGTCGGGGCCGGGCTTGCCGGCGATCGGGGCGACGGCGGCGATCGCGGCCCGCGCGGCCGGGCTGGGGATCAAGGGCTGGCGCAGTTGCAGGCCTTGGACTCCGGCGAGGAGTTCGACCGCGAGGAGCGTGCCCAGGTTGTCGATGATGGTGCGCAGCTTGCAGCCCGCGGCCCAGCCCATCGAGACGTGGTCCTCCTGCATGCCGGAGGTCGGCACCGAGTCGACCGAGGCCGGCGCCGCGAGCCTGCGGTTCTCGGCCACGATCCCGGCCGCCGTGTACTGCGCGATCATGAGCCCTGAGTTCACGCCCGGGTCCGGGCTGAGGAACGCCGGGAGGCCGCGCGAGCGCGTCACGTCGAGCAGGCGGTCGACGCGCCGCTCCGAGATCGAGCCGACGTCGGCCGCGGCGATGCCGAGGAAGTCGGCGGCGTAGCCGAGCGGGGCGCCGTGGAAGTTGCCGGTGGACTCGACGCGGCCGTCCGGGAGCACCACCGGGTTGTCGACGACCGAGCGCAGCTCCTGGGCCGCCGCGGTCTCGGCGTAGGCGAGCACGTCGCGCGCGGCTCCGGCGACCTGCGGGGCGCAGCGCATCGAGTAGGCGTCCTGCACCGCGTGCGCGGTGTCGTTGCGGTGGGAGTCCATGACCTCGGAGTCCTGGAGCAGCCGGTGGATGTTCGCGGCGCTCCTCGCCTGGCCCGGCTGGGGGCGGATCTCGTGGAGCTCGGGCTGGAACGGGCGGTCCGAGCCGAGCATCGCCTCGTTCGAGAGCGCGGCGCAGACGTCGGCCATGGCGAGGAGGTGGCGCAGGTCCGCGACCGCGAGGATCAGCATGCCGAGCATGCCGTCGGTGCCGTTGATGAGCGCCAGGCCCTCCTTCGAGGACAAGGTGATCGGCGTCAGCCCGGCGCGTTGCAGGACCGGCCCGGCGTCGACGCGGGTGCCGTCCTCGGCGCGGACCCAGCCCTCGCCCAGCAGCACCATCGCGCAGTGCGCCAGCGGCGCCAGGTCGCCCGAGGCGCCGAGGGAGCCGTGCCGCGGGACCCACGGCGTGATGTCGGCGTTGAGCAGCGCGGCGAGGGCATCGGCCACTTCGGGGCGGACCCCGCTGAGGCCCATGGCGAGCGAGCGCACGCGCAGCAGCATCATCGCCCGCACCACCTCGACGGGCATGGGGTCGCCGACGCCGGCCGCGTGCGAGCGGATCAGCGCGTGCTGCAGTTCGGCGCGGCGCTCGGGCGCGACGAACGTGTTCGCGAGCGCGCCGAAACCGGTCGAGACGCCGTAGACGGGACGGCCTTCGCGTTCGATCGAGTCGACGATCGCGCGACTGCGCGCCATGGCCTCGCGGGCCCCGGCGTCGATGACGACGCGGGCGCGGTCGCGGGCGACCGCGATGACCTCCTCGGGGGTGACCGGGACGGTCGTGATGTGGACTGCTGACATCGCTGCTCCTCAACTCACCGCGGTGCCGGCGCGGAAGACGGTGTCGATCAGGGGCGTCCCCGGCCGGTAGGCCAGGTGGACGTGCGAGGGGGCGTCGAGGAGCACCAGGTCGGCGCGGGCGCCGACTTCGATCCGACCGATGTCGGTGCGCCGCAGCGCATCGGCACCGGCAGCGGTGGCGGCCTCGAGCGCCTCGGCGGGCGTCATCCGCATCTCGCGGACGGCCAGGGCGATGCAGAACGCCATGCTGCTCGTGTACGAGGAGCCGGGGTTGCAGTCGGTCGCGAGGGCGACGCGGGCGCCGGCGTCGAGGAGGCGCCGCGCGTCGGGATAGGGCGAGCGGGTCGAGAACTCCGCGCCCGGCAGCAGGGTCGCGACCGTACCCCCGTTCGCAAGATCATCCACATCGGAGTCAGTAAGGTGCGTGCAGTGGTCGGCGGAGGCCGCGCCCAGCTCGACGGCGAGCCGCACGCCGGGGCCCGCGGTGAGCTGGTTGGCGTGGACCCGCAGGCCCAGACCCGCTGCGGCGCTCGCGGTGAGGACCGCGCGGGCCTGGTCCCCGTCGAAGGCGCCGCGCTCGCAGAAGACGTCCGCCCACTTGGCGTGCGGCGCGCAGGCCTCGAGCATGGGACCGGCCGCGAGCGCGGTGTACTCGTCGGCGTCCATCAAAGCGCCGTCGGCACCTTCAGGGACGGTGTGCGCGCCGAGGTACGTGGTCTCGGTGGTGAACTCGCCCGCGATGCGCAGCGACCGGGCCTCGTCCTCCACGGTGAGGCCGTACCCGGACTTGATCTCCACAGTGGTGGTGCCCTGGCGGAGCATCTCGGCGGTCAGGCGGGCGCAGGTCTCGCGCAGGCGGTCGTCGCGCGCGGCGCGGGTCGCGGTCACGGTGGTGCGGATGCCGCCGCCGGTGTAGGGCTCGCCGGCCATGCGGGCGGCGAACTCGCCGCTGCGGTCGCCGGCGAAGACGAGGTGGGCGTGGCTGTCGACGAAACCGGGGATCATGGCTTTGTTGTCGGCGTCGAAGTACTCGTCGGCCGCGGGCCGGTTGAGCCGGTGGCCGACCCAGGCGATGCGGCCGTCTTCGATGACGATCGCGGCGTCGTAGTGGATCGTGCCCTCGTCGTCGGCGGTGAAGAGCTCGCCGATGGAGTCGATCAGCAGGCTCATCGCCGGTCCTTTCGGTGGGCGGCATGGACGTTCCAGGGGCGAATCGAGGCCGGGGAGGCCGGTCCGATGCGGCGCCACGCGAGGCATGATGACGAGCCGCTCGACGGCGGCCGATGCGGCGCGAGATTTCGCGCCCACGGGCGGTGCGGCGCGGCGCGGCGCGATCGTGCGCTGCCCGGCACGATGCCGCCTGCCGACCGGCGAACCGGCACGTGGCCGCGCGGCCGCGCGCGATCCGATGCAGCGCGGTCCCATCGTGCGAGCCGCGATGCGACGCTGGCCGGTCGCGGGCGATCCGGCGCGGCGCAGCCCGACCACGTGCTCGCCGGTGCGATGCCGCCTGTCGGTTCACGTTCCGGCCCGGGGCCGCGCGGCGGCTTCGCCTGTCGGCAGGCGCGGCGGTCTGAAGTTGCATCGGTCATGTCCACAGCCCCTTGATGGCGGCGGCCAGTTCCGCACCCGCGTCGAGGCGCAGGTGCCTGCCGCCGGCGACGATGCGGCGCCCGTCGACGATCACGTCGGTGATGTCGGCTGCCGTGGCGGCGTAGACGACTCCGGAGGGCTCGATCCCGGCGGTGCGGGGCGTTCCCAGTCCCACCGCGACCAGGTCGGCCCGCGCGCCGACCTCGATGCGGCCCGCATCGGGCCAGCCGAGGCTGTCGTGCCTGGTCATGGCGTCCAGCAGCTCGCTCGCGGTGAATCGGCCGCGCTCCTCGCTGACGAGCCGCTCGTGCATCTCCACCGCCCGCGCCTCCTCGAACATGTCCACTATGGCGTTGCTGTCGGTGCCGAGCGAGAGCCGCACGCCCGCTTCGGCGAGCGCCCGCGCCGGGCCGAGCCCGTCGGCGAGGTCGCGTTCGGTCGTGGGGCAGAAGGACGCGGTCGTGCCCGAGCGGCGCAGCAGCTCGATGTCGTGCCCGGCCAGGTGCGTGGCGTGCACGGCGGTGAGGTCGGGGCCGAGGAGCCCGCAGCGTTCGAGCAGTTCCGTGGGGCTGCAACCGTGCACGAGGCGGCACGACTCGTTCTCGGAACGCTGCTCGGACAGGTGCACATGGACCGGGCGGCCCTCGGTCGAGCACGCGAACGCCGCGATCGCCTCGTCCGGCACCGCCCGCACCGAGTGCACCGCGCCGCCGATCACCGCGTGGCCCGGCGGCTGGAGCTTCTCGACCCGGTCGAGCCAGGCCTCCAGGCTCCCGTCGCCGAAGCGCCGCTGCACCGGTTCGAGCGGCAGGCCGAAACCGCCTGCGAGATAGAGGGTGTCGAGCAGCGTGATCCTGATGCCCGCATCGGCCGCCGCCTGGATCAGGGCCTCTCCCATGGCGTTCGGGTCCGCGTACGGGCGCCCGCCCGGCGAGTGGTGCAGGTAGTGGAACTCCCCCACCGTCGTGATCCCGGCCAGGGCCATCTCGGCGTAGACCCCGCGCGCCAGCCGGTAGTACGAGTCCGGTTCGAGGCGCCCGGCGAGGGCGTACATGCCGTCGCGCCAGGTCCAGAACGTGCCCTTGCCGGCGTGGGTGCGACCGCGCAGCGCCCGGTGGAACGCATGCGAGTGCGCGTTCGCGAACCCCGGAAGGGTCACGCCCGCAAGCACATCACCGCGCCGCTTGCTGTCGGGCACCACCTTGGTGATGCGGCCTTCCGCGACCTCGATCGCCACCGCATCGGCCGGTCCGCCGGGCAGCAGGGCGTGCTCGGCCCAGAAGGTCAGCACGCCAGGTCCCGGAGCACGGCCGCGAGCGCGTCGACGCCTGCGGCGCAATCCTCGTCGCTCGCCGACTCGCCGGGCGCGTGGGAGACACCGGTCGGGTTGCGCACGAACAGCATCGCCGTCGGCACTTGCGCGGACAGGACGCCCGCGTCGTGGCCCGCCGCGGTCGGCAGGACCGGTGCACCGCCCAGGACCGCGGCGATCCGGTCGCGCAGGGACGCGTCGAACTCGACGACCGGCGACTCCGACTCGCGAACGATCGCCGCCCTCGTACCGTCACGCCCCGCCCGTTCAGACACTTTGGACTCGAACCCGGACAGGATCTCGCTGAGCACCGCCTCATCGGGGGCCCTGGCGTCGAGCCACGCGGTCACGCTCGCGGCGATCGCGTTGGTGGCGTTCGGCTCCACCTCGACCCGGCCCACGGTGGCGACGCCCCCTGCCAGGCGCGCCTCCTTGCGGGCGGCGAGGACCGCGAACGCGAAGGTCAGCATCGGGTCGCGCCGGTCGGGCAGGCGCGTGGTCCCGGCGTGGTCGGCCTCGCCGGTGAACGTGAGGCGCCAGCGGCCGTGCGGCCAGATCGCGGTGGCGACGGCCACGGAGGATTCGCCGCCGTCGAGGGCGCGGCCCTGCTCGATGTGGAGTTCGATGAACGCGGCGATGCGTTCGAGCCGTTCGGGATCGGGCCCGAGAAGGTCCGGTTCGGCCCCAGCCGCTCTCATGGCCGCTTCGAGCGTGACCCCGTCAGGGTCGGTGAGCGCGCGGGCGCGGTCGGGGTCGATCACGCCGGTCATGAGGCGCGAGCCGAGGCAGGGGACGCCGAAGCGCCCGCCCTCCTCCTCGGTGAACGCGGCGATGCCGATGGGCCGCTTCGGGTTCGCGCCGTCGGCCCGGAGCTGGTCTACGGCGAGGAAGGCCGAGACGATGCCGAGCGGGCCGTCGTACGCGCCGCCGTGCGGCACCGAGTCGAAGTGGCTGCCGGTGAGGATGGCTTTGTGCGGGTGCGGGGCATCCGGGTCGATGACCAGTTCCCGCTCCGGGTCCCACCAGGCGTAGAGGTTCCCGTTGCGGTCCTCCTCGTAGCGAAGGCCGCGCAGTTTCGACTGCGCGTGGAACCAGGTCCGAAGGTCGAGGTCGGGCTCGGTCCAGGAGAACCGCACGTACCCGCCCGACTCGGCGCGGCCGATCGGCGCAATCTCATTCCACAGTCGACGGAATTCCCCCGCGTCCATGTCAATCCCCGTTCACAGTTGCCGCGCGTTCGCAGTGCCGTGTCGTTCACGGCGGCCGTGTCGTTCAAGAGCGCCGTGTCGTTCAAAAGCGCAGTCGGCCGGTCTCAGGACTCCTTGGCGGGCACGCGGACGCCGTGGTCCGCCGCGACCCGCTCGGCCTCCTCGTATCCGGCGTCCACGTGGCGGATGACGCCCATGGCCGGGTCGTTGGCGAGCACCCGTGCGAGCTTCTCCGCCGCGAGCGGCGTGCCGTCGGCGACGGTGACCTGCCCGGCGTGGATGGACCGGCCGATGCCGACGCCCCCGCCGTGGTGGATGGACACCCAGCTCGCGCCTGAAGCCGTGTTCACGAGGGCATTGAGCAGGGGCCAGTCCGCGATCGCGTCCGAGCCGTCCTTCATGCCCTCGGTCTCGCGGTAGGGGCTGGCGACCGAGCCGCAGTCCAGGTGGTCGCGGCCGATCACGATGGGGGCCTTCAAGGTCCCGTCGGCGACCATCTCATTGAACCGCACGCCGGCGACGTCCCGCTCGCCGTGCCCGAGCCAGCAGATCCGGGCCGGCAGGCCCTGGAACGCGACCCGCTCGCGGGCCAGCGAGATCCAGCGGTGCAGGCTGCGGTTCTCCGGGAACAGGTCGAGCACGGCCTGATCGGTCGCGGCGATGTCGGCCGGATCGCCTGAGAGCGCGGCCCACCTGAAGGGGCCCTTGCCTTCGCAGAAGAGCGGCCGGATGTAGGCGGGCACGAACCCGGGGAACGCGAAGGCGCGCTTGAAGCCGCCTTCGAGGGCCTCCCCGCGGATCGAGTTGCCGTAGTCGAAAACCTCGGCGCCCGCGTCCAGGAAGCCGACCATGGCCTCCACATGCTGGGCCATGGAGGCCCGCGCCTGCTCGGTGAAGCCCTCCGCGTCCGCCCGCGCGAGCTCGGCCGCCTCGGTGCAGGCGACTCCGGCAGGCACATAGGACAGTGGATCGTGGGCGGAGGTCTGGTCGGTGACGATGTCGATCTCGACCCCGCGCCGCAGGAGCTCGGGGAAGACCTCGGCGGCGTTGCCGACCACGCCGATCGACTTCGCCTCGCCGTTGCGCTTGGCGGCCATGGCCTGCGCGATCGCGTCGTCGAGGTCGGCGGCGACCGTGTCGAGGTAGCGGGTCCGCACGCGCCGCTCGAGCCGTTCGGGGTCGACCTCCACGATCAGGCACACGCCGTCGTTCATCGTGACCGCGAGCGGCTGCGCCCCGCCCATCCCGCCGCATCCGGCCGTCAGTGTGAGCGTCCCTTTGAGACTCCCGCCGAAGCGCTTCTCTGCGACGGCGGCGAAGGTCTCGTAGGTGCCCTGCAGGATGCCCTGCGTGCCGATGTAGATCCACGAACCGGCCGTCATCTGCCCGTACATGGTCAGGCCCAGCGATTCGAGGCGCCGGAACTCGGGCCAGGTGGCCCAGTCGGGCACCAGGTTCGAGTTCGCGATGAGCACGCGCGGGGCCCACTCGTGGGTGCGCATGACGCCGACCGCGCGGCCGCTCTGGACCAGCAGCGTCTCGTCCGCCTCCAAGGTGAGGAGGGTCCGCAGGATCGCCTTCAGGTCGTCGCGGCTGCGCGCGGCCTTCCCGGTGCCGCCGTAGACCACCAGGTCCTCGGGGCGCTCAGCGACCTCGGGATCGAGGTTATTCTGGAGCATCCGGTACGCCGCCTCGGCCTGCCAGGTCTTGCAGTGCAGGTCAGGGCCGTGTGGTGCGTGCATCTGTCCGCTCCCCGCTCGTGCGGCCGCCATCAGAGGTTGCCGCGCTTGGCCTGCTCCTTCTCCAAGGCCTCGAACAGGGCCTTGAAGTTGCCCTTGCCGAAGCTGAGCGAGCCGTGCCGTTCAATGATCTCGTAGAACATTGTCGGCCGATCCTGTTGCGGCTTGGTGAAGATCTGGAGCATATAGCCGTCCTCGTCCCGGTCCACCAGGACGCGCCGCGCCTGCAGCTCCTCGATCGGCACCCGCACCTCGCCGATGCGTTCCCGCAGCTCAGGGTCCTCATAGTAGGCGTCAGGGGCCTCCAGGAACTCGACGCCTCGCTCACGCATGGCGTCGACGGCGGCGAGGATGTCGCTCGTCGCGAGCGCGATGTGCTGGACGCCGGGTCCGCCGTAGAACTCCAGGTACTCGTCGATCTGCGACTTCTTCTTGCCCTCGGCGGGCTCGTTGATCGGGAACTTGATCTTGCGGCTGCCGTTGGCGACCACCTTGCTCATGAGCGCGGAGTACTCGGTGGCGATCGCGTCGTCGACGAACTCGACGATGTTGGTGAAGCCCATGACCCGCTCGTAGTAGCGGACCCACTCGCGCATCTTGCCGAGCTCGACGTTGCCGACCACGTGGTCGATGGCCTGGAAGAAGCGCTTCTTCGGCGGCGCGACCATGGGCTCGGCGGCGACGAAGCCGGGCAGGAACGGGCCGTCGTAGTTCGACCGGTCGATGAGGACGTTCCGGGTCTCGCCGTAGGTGCCGATCACCGCGCGGCGGACGGTGCCGTGCTCGTCCGTGAGGTCGTGCGGCTCCTCGATCGCGATGGCGCCCTGCTTGATCGCGTGCTTGTAGTTGGCGTCCACATCGGGCACTTCGAGTGCGACTTCGATGACGCCGTCGCCGTGGGCGGCGTAGTGCCGCGTGGCCTCGGCGTCGCCGGTGACGCCGCCGGCGAGGACGAAGACGACGCCGCCGGACTTGAGCGCGAACTCGGCGTGCTCGCGGAAGCCCTGCTCGGGGCCGCGGTAGGCGAACAGGGTCATGCCGAACGCGGTGGAGTAGTAGTGGGCGGCCTGGCGGGCGTTGCCGACGTAGTAGCGGACGTGGTCCCAGCCCTTGATCGGGAAGGCGTCCTCGCGGATGTCGTGCTCTACGGCGCCGACAAGATCGGCATCACTGGGGCGGTTGGCAGTGTCGACCATGGCGGCCTCCTCGTCCTTGTGGGGCGGTCGTCTTGATCATTGTTCAGATTCTGAGACTGGGCAAGCAGTTGTCGAAAAGCTAGTCAACTTGCGCATATATGGCAACGTCCTCATCGCTAGACTAGGCAATATGACCACTGAAACTGGAATCGATGCGCTCGATGCGAGGCTCATCGAGCTGTTGGAGGCCGAACCGCGCATCGGCGTGTTGGAGTGCTCGCGGCGGCTCGGGGTGGCGCGCGGGACCGTGCAGGCGCGGCTCGACAAGCTGACGCAGCGTGCGGTCGTCCGGGACTTCGGGCCGCGGGTCGAGCCCGCGGCCCTCGGGTATCCGGTGACGGCGTTCGTGACCCTGGAGCTGCGGCAGGCGGTCGGGCACGCGCACATGGCGCAGCGGCTCGGGAGGATTCCCGAAGTCCTTGAGGCGCATACAGTTACGGGCCAGGGCGACATGCTGTGCCGGATCGTGGCGCGCACCAACGCCGAGCTGCAGGGCGTGATCGACCGCGTGCTGGCGAGCGAAGGGGTCCAGCGCGCCACGACCGTGATCGCCCTGGCCGAGCAGATCCCGTACCGGACCCTCCCGCTCGTCAAGCAGGCCGCGGGCGAGCCGGCTGCCCCGAACGCCACTCGCCCGGACGGGCCGACCCACCCGAACGAGTGACGTTCAGGCGGGCAAGCCTTTTCTGGCCCGATTCCTGTCGGACCCGGCTGCGACGATCGCCCTGAACCTTCCTTCCCCTCTCGGGAGGGTGGGGGTTGGTGGGTGGCCTTCTGCGGGCCTCACGATTTCGCGGGAAGGATCGTCCCGGTCACCTCGCCCAGACCGATCTCGCCGCCGTTCGCGCCGCGCGCGGTCGCGCTGATGACGACCGTGTCGCCGTCCTCGAGGAACGTGCGGCTCTCGCCCTCGCCGACCGTGACCGGGTCCTTCCCGCCCCAGGTCAGCTCCAGGAACGAGCCGCGCTGCCCCGCCTCGGGCCCGGAGACCGTGCCGGAGGCGTACAGGTCGCCGGTGCGCAGCGAGGCGCCGTTCACCGTCATGTGCGCGAGCATCTGCGCCGGGGTCCAGTACATGCCCGCGAACGGCGGGCGCGAGACCTCGGTGCCGTTCCAGTGCACGGACAATGCGAGGTCGTACCCGAACCGCTCGGCCTCCTGGAGGTAGGAAAGCGGGGTCGGGTCCTGCGCTGGCGCAGGGGCTTTCGCCCGTGCCAGCGCGTCGAGCGGTGTCACCCAGTGCCCGATCGAGGTCGCGAACGACTTGCCGAGGAACGGTCCGAGCGGCACGTACTCCCAGGCCTGGATGTCGCGTGCGGACCAGTCGTTGACGAGGACGACGCCGAATACGTGCTCGGCGAAGTCGTCGGGGCTGACCGGGGTCCCGAGGTCGGTGCCGACGCCGACGACGAAGCCGACCTCCGTCTCGATGTCGAGGCGCGTGCTCGGTCCGAATTCGATCGGCGCGTCCTTCGACTTGCGCTGGCCGCGCGGCCGCACGATCGGGGTCCCGGAGGGGACGACCGTGCCGGCGCGGCCGTGGTAGCCGACGGGGAGGTGCTTCCAGTTGGGCAGCAAAGGCTCCGAGTCGGGGCGGAAGAGCCGGCCGAGGTTCGTGGCGTGGTCCTCGGAGGCGTAGAAGTCCACATAGTCCGCGACCGCGAACGGCAGGTGCATGCGGGCCTTGGCGACCGGGGTGAGGAGGGTCGCGGACTGGTCCTGGAAGCGGCGGTCGCCGAGGAGCTCGGTGAGCTGGTGGCGCACGAGGCGCCACGCGGGCGGGCCCATGGCCATGAAGCCGTTGAGGTCGTGCTCGTGGAACGCGGGCCGGATCCAGGGCAGGAAGAACGTGCCGGTCGCGAGTCCGCGCAGGTCGAGCACCTGGTCGCCGATGCGGACGCCGATGCGCGGGGCGGGGTCTTTCGTGGTGGAGAAGACGCCGTACGGGAGGTGGTCGAGGCCGAACGGGCCGTCGTCGGCCCCTTCGATCCAGCTGGAGGCGGTCATGCGACGTCCTTTTCGTGCGAGGTCCCTCGGTGCAGGAGTCCGAGTTCGGTGAGGTCGTGGAGCGGTTCGTCGATGCTGCAGGAGCCGTAGCCGGTCCACAGGGCGCGGGGGCGGTCGAGGACGCGGAGCGCGCGGGCGGCGAGGTCGGCGGCGTCGGTGCTGGCGAGGGTCGCGGTGAGGTCGTCGGTGCGGGCGCCGTCGGCGGCGTCGGCGGCGGCGACCAGGACGTTCAGGAACCCGTGGTGGTCGAACCCGGTGGCAGGGTCGCGGTGGCGCACGGCCTGGTGGAGCCCGGCGGTGAGCTTGAACTGGAGTCCGCGGAGGCGGCAGCCGGCGATCGCGGCGGCGAGGGTCTCGGGTGCGGGGAAGAACTCGGCGGCGAGGCCGCCGGTGCGGAACTTCGCGGTGAAGCCGGTGGCACGCACGGCGTCGAGGGCGTCGTCGCCGAAGGGGAGCTCGGCGAAGACCGGTTTGCCCCAGGAGGGCGCGTGCCGCGCGAGGTGGTCGAGCGCGTGCCGGGACTCGTAGTGCAGGACGGTGACCTGCGGTCCGAGTGCGGCGACGTCGCCGGGGACCTGTTCGAGGTCGCCGTCGACGATGACGCCGATGCGCAGTTCGCCCCGCCCGGGGCTGAGTTCGCGGCCGAGTTCGGCGAGCCGCGACTGGGGTACCAGCAGCGGGCCGACCATGGCCTCGTACCAGGACTGGCGGTACCCGCGGTGGGCGGGGACGGCCGCTTGCATGGGCGCGCTGCCTGGTGGGAAGAGCGCCGCGTCGTCGATCAGGCCCCGCAGCATCGCGGGTATCGGTCCAACCATGGTGCCGAGCCTAGGCGGTTGCCGCAGCCGGGGTCCAGCGCTCCGCGCAGCCGGTGCGCGATTGGGCCCGGTCCGCGCGCGGGTGCGCGCGCACCTCTCGAAATCGAACGGCCGGAAGGTTATCCTCAGGGCATAACCGCCGCGGAGCGGGCGTCACCCTCGCCCGTCCGCGCACGACGAAGGAGTCGACGTGCCGTTCTACCGTTCCGTCGGGCAGATCCCCGACAAGCGACACACGCAGTTCCGCCAGGACGACGGGAGCCTGTACGCCGAGGAGCTGATGGGCCAGGAGGGCTTCTCCTCGGACTCCTCGCTGCTCTACCACCGCTTCCGGCCGACCGCGATCTCCTCGAGCAGCGAGCACCGGCCCGAGCGGGCCGAGCCGGTCGCGAACCACCCCCTCAAGCCCCGTCACTTCCGCACCCACAAGCTCAACGGCGGCTCCGGGGACGCGGTCTTCGGCCGCAACCACCTGCTGTCCAATGCAGACTGCCGCATCTCGTACGCGGTGGCCGACCAGCCGTCGCCCTTGTACCGCAACGCTATCGGCGACGAGTGCATCTACGTCGAGTCCGGTGAGGCGCGGGTCGAGACCTCGTTCGGCGCGATCGACATCGGCCAGGGCGACTACCTGATCATGCCGATGTCCACGATCTACCGGGTCGTCCCGAAGGGCCCCGAACCGCTCCGCACCCTGGTCGTCGAGTCGACGGGCCACATCACGCCGCCGAAGCGCTACCTCTCGGTGCGGGGCCAGTTCCTGGAGCACAGCCCGTACTGCGAGCGCGACCTGCGCAGCCCCGCGGAGCCGCTGCTCGTGGACGGCGAGGACGTGGACGTGTACGTCCAGCACCGGGGCCGCGGCAGTGCGACCCTCTGGACGAAGTTCACGTACGCGCACCACCCGTTCGACGTGGTCGGCTGGGACGGCTGCCTCTACCCGTGGGTGTTCTCGATCCACGACTTCGAGCCGATCACCGGCCGCATCCACCAGCCTCCGCCCGCGCACCAGGTGTTCCAGGGCCCGAACTTCGTCATCTGCAACTTCGTGCCGCGCAAAGTGGACTACCACCCGGACGCGATCCCGGTGCCCTACAACCACCACAACGTCGACTCCGACGAGGTGATGTTCTACTGCGGCGGCAACTACGAGGCCCGCCGCGGCTCCGGCATCGAGCAGGGCTCGATCTCCCTGCACCCCTCGGGCTTCACCCACGGCCCCCAGCCGGGAGCCGCCGAACGCTCCATCGGCGCCGACCACTTCGACGAACTCGCCGTAATGGTCGACACCTTCCGGCCCCTCGAACTCTGCGAACCCGCCCTCGACGTCGAGGACTCCGACTACGCCTGGACCTGGAACCGCGACCCGGCCTGACCTGCGTGACGGTCGGCTCCCCGGCACGGGCGAGCCGACCGGCGCGGTCAGCGCCCCGGTTCGGGCCAGGCTACTCGCTTGGCATGGTGCGCGTAGACGACCAGTGCGGTCAGCAGCGCGAGCACGCCCGCGAGCGTCATGATCGCCGCGGGCGAGGAGCGGTCGACGACGAAGCCTCCGGCGAGCGCGCCCATGCCGATGGTCGCCTGGAACGACGCGGTGAACAGCACCGATGAGGCCTCAATGGACTGCGGTGCGGCTTTGGCGAACCACGTCTGCGAGCAGACCGGGACGCCGCCGTACGCGAGCCCCCAGAGCGTGAGGAGCGCGATCGCCCCGAACAGGCCGTGGCCGAGGACGGGCAGCAGCAGCGTGCTCGCCGCGACCGCGGCCGCCACCGCCGCGAACGTGGCCCGCGGAAACCGGGACGCGGTTGCGCCGCAGAGGAAATTGCCGGCCATCCCGGCCGCGCCGTAGCCGAGGAGGACGACGGTGACCGTGGCCGAACCCGCCATGGTGACGTCCTCGAGGAACGGCGTGACGTACGTGTAGGCGCCGAAGTGGGCCGCCACGATCAGGAACGTCAGCACCAGCGCGAACCGCGTCCCCGCCCCTCTGAGCATGCCCACCAGCGCAGCCACGCGCGTCGGGCGCACGGGCGGGAGCTTCGGCACCGTGAGGACCAGTGCCGCGAGGACTGCGGTGCTGAAGACGCCCAAGACGACGAACGCCGTTCGCCAGCCGGCGATCTCGCCGATGAAGGTGCCCGCCGGGACCCCGAGTACCGACCCCAGCGGCACCGCCGAGAAGATCACCGCCGTGGCGCGGCCTACCGACGCGGGCGGCACGAGGCGGCTCGCCAGGCCGGCCCCGATCGACCAGAAGCCGCCGATGGTGACGCCGACGAGTACCCGGGAGACGAGCAGCAGCCAGTAGTCGGTGGCCGCTGCGGCGATGAAGTTGGCGCCTGCCAGCAGCAGGATGCAGGCGCACAGCATCGCGCGGCGGTCGAGGCGCGCCGTAGTGACCGTGACCAGCGGGGCGGCGATCGCGGCCAGGAACCCCGGCATGGTCATCATCAGCCCGGCCATGCCGTCGGAGACTGCGAAACCGGCGCCGATCGAGGTCAGCAGGCCGATCGGCAGGATCTCCGTGGTGACGATGGCGAAGATGCCCGCCGTCACCGCGACCACCCCCGGCCATCCGGTGCGGCTCGAGCGGATCTCGGGCGCGGTGGTGCGGGGCGGCGCGGTGGTGTGCATGAACGTGCGTCCTGTCGTGGTCCCGATGAGCGGAGTGCGTGCGTTCCAGCTCATCAGGCGCAGCAGCAGGATGCTGGCAGGTTTGCGACGTCAACGCTAGTAGAGGCGCGCGGCCAGGTCCTCGCTGTCGAGGTCGGTGGTCGGGCGCCATTCGGCGGCGTGGACCTCTTCGAGCCGCGGGGTGAGCTCGGGGTCGTCGCAGTCGAACCGGTAGCGGATGTCGAAGTGCCAGTGGGCGCCTTCGGCTTTGCGCGGGTTGGCGGGGATCGCGTGCACGTCGATGTGGATCGGGACCGGGTCGGCGAGGGTGAGGGCCGCGGGGTCGATGCCGGTCTCCTCCACGGCTTCCCGCAGAGCGGCGAGGGGTAGGGACTCGTCGCCGGGCTCCACATGGCCGCCGGGCTGGAGCCAGCGGTCGAGGCTCTTGTGGTGGATGAGCAGGACCTCGCCGGCGCGGTTGACGAGGATCGCGGAGGCCGTGACGTGGCCGGTCATGGTCGAGCGGTCGAACGCGTCCGGGCCGTTGAGGGCGAGGATCGGCGCGACGGCCTCGAAGTCCTCGGGCCAGCGCACCAGGTAAGCGGAGAGCTGGTCTTTGAGATGGGCGATGGAGATGGGCACCGCCGTATTCTGCCAGCGGCACGCCGGCGGCGGTGCCCCCGCCTCAGTCGACGGTGCTTCAGTCGGCCGTGCTTCAGTCGACCGTGAGCACGATCTTGCCGATCGCGCCGCCCGACTCCATGGCCTCGTGGGCCTTGGCGAAGTCTTCAAGTGGGAACGTCTGGGAGACATGGACTTTCAGGAGCCCGTCGGCGGCGAGGCGGGCGAGGGCCTCGAGGCCGATCTGGTCGGGTTCGACGAGCATGAAGTCGGTGCGGATGCCGCGCGCGACCGCCTCGGGGAACTCGGCGTCGCGCAGCGAGTAGTAGAGCTGGGCGAGGACGCCGCCGTCGCGGATCACCGAGACGGAGCGGGCGGCGTAGTCGCCGGCCAGGGTGGTGAGGGCGACGTCCACGTCGGCGACGACCTCGGTGAAGTCGACGGCGCGGTAGTCGATCACCTCGTCGGCCCCGAGGGCGCGCACGAAGTCGTGCTTGCCGGCGCTGGCAGTGGCGATGACATGCGCGCCACGGGCTTTGGCGATCTGGACGGCGAGGTGGCCGATGCCGCCGGCGGCGGCGTGGATGAGCACGCTCTGGCCGGCCGCGAGCCCGGCATTGTCCACAAGGGCCTGCCAGGCGGTGAGGCCGCACAGCGGGAGCCCGGCGGCCTCGGTGTGCGAGAGCAAGTCGGGCTTGCGGGCGAACTGTCGACTCGGGGCGGTCACGTACTCGGCGTGCGTCCCGGCCTGGTGGGGGAAGCGGGGCATCCCGAAGACCTCGTCGCCGGGCTTGAAGCGGGTGACGCCGATGCCGGTCTTCTCGACGACGCCGGAGACGTCCCAGCCGAGGATGAACGGCGGTTGTCCGATGTAGAGTCCGATCTCCCGGGCGGCCGGGTCGACGGGGTTGACGCCGGCCGCGTGGACGCGCACCTGGATCTCGCCGTAGTACGGTTCGGGCCGCTCCACCTCCTGGAGCGCCAGCACCTCCGGGCCGCCGAGTCGGGTCTGGGTCACGGCGCGCATCATCTCGGGCACGGCTGGTCCTTGTCTGCTATTTGCGGTGGGGGCTCGATTCTAAGCCGGGCGCGCGGCGGGGCCCGCCGACCGGCGGGCCCCGGCGCGCTCAGCGCTTGCGGCCGTAGGTGAGGCGCCGCAGCAGCTTCTCGGCCGGGCCGCGGTAGCCGCGGCGGTGGGCCAAGTACGCGGCCCACACGGTCAGCGCCCAGACGGCGACCGCGCTGACCTGCGAGACCAGGAGCGGGCTCCCGACGCGGTCGTCCAAACCGAGGAAGAACGGCGTGGCCAGGACCAGCCAGGCCACGGACTGGAACAGGTAGCCGCTCAGCGACCGCTGCCCCAGCGCGCTCACCGCGGTCACCAGGGTGCCGGCGGGCTTGCGGGTGAGGACGTGGGCGAGCAGGCCGAAGACCGCCGCGTACCCGATGCCGCCGAAGAAGCCCGAGGTCTCGTACAGGAGCTTCATCGCCGCGGCAGTGCCCTCGTCGGCGTTGACGAACCCGCCGCTGAGCAGTGCCATCGGCATCCCCGCGGCGACGGCGACCGCGATGCCGCCGAAGGCGGTCCAGCGCAGCAGCGGCAGGTGCCGCTCGGGCTCCTCGAGGAAGCGGCGGCGGCCGGCCCACGCGCCGACCCAGACCATGAGGATCATCGGCAGCAGCGTCAGGGTGTGCACCGGCCATTCGGCGAGGCGCTCCCCGACCGACTCGAGGTAGGAGGGCGCTTCGACCGAGGGGAACGGCGACACCGGGATCGCGGCGTCGCCCGACTGGAACCCGACCGCGAGCAGGGCGGCGAGGACGAGGACGTAGAGGCCGCCCACCGCGAGGTACCAGGGCGCGAAGCGGTGCACCCTGTCCGTGCGCTGCAGCAGCAGGAGCGTGAAGGCGATGCCGATGAGCCCGTACGCGCCCAGGAAGTCGCCGGAGTAGAGCAGCACGCCGTGGGCGATGCCGAAGAGGAACAGCCATCCGTTGCGGCGCAGCAGGACCCGCCGCACCTGGCCGGGGGTCGCGCCCGCCTGGGCCTGGCGGCGGGCGAGCTGGACGAGGCCGTAGCCGAACATGATCGCGAACAGCGGGAACGCCCGCGCGTGGATGAACTCCACCATGAAGAAGTTGTAGAAGCGCTCGAAGCCGTGCGGGTCGGTCTCGACGCCGGGCGCGCTGGCGAGGAAGTAGCCGGCGCTGTTGGCGAGCGCGATGAACAGGAGCATCGCGCCGCGCGCGAGGTCGGGCGCGAGGGCCCTTTCGGTGGAGCGCACGGGGCCGCGGCGGATGCGCGGCTCGGCGGGGGCGGTCTGAGCGGTCATGTCGATCCTTCGGGGTTCTCGGACGAGCAATTAATATCCTTGAGATACTATCCTAGAGATATTAATAGCATGTGCGATGATGCTCCCGCAAGCAGGGCGGCGAAGGGACGGAGGTGACCGCAGCGCATGGACGAGACGGCAGTGCCGGATGAGCTGGCGAGACTGTGGCGGATCGCATCGGAGTCCCGCCTCGGGCGGCCCGCGAAACTCGACGTCGGCCGCGTCGTGGACGCCGCCGTCGCGCTGGCCGACCGCGAGGGCCTCGCGGCGGCGACGCTGCCGAAGGTCGCCGAATCCCTCGGCGTCACGAAGATGTCCCTCTACCGGCACGCCGGGTCCAAGGACGAGCTGCTGGCCCTCATGCAGGACGCCGCGGCCGGGCCGGTGCCCTCCTCATTGGACGGCACGGGCCCGTGGCGCGAGCGGTTGCGGCTGTGGGCGAACGAGCAGCGCGCGGTCCTCGCCCGGCACCCTTGGATCGCGACCGCGCCGGTCTCCGGTCCCCCGCGCGGTCCGAACCTGATCGGCTGGTTCGACGCCGGGCTGCGCACGCTCCGGCTCACCGGGCTCGACTGGGGCGCGAAGGTCGGCGCGGTCATGCTCGTCGGCGAGTACGTGCGTGGCAATGCCCAACTGGCGCAAGGCCTCGAGGCCGCGCGCTCCGACACCGGCCAGGACCAGGCGGCGGCCGAGCAGGCCTACGGCCGCGCGATGGCGGCCCTGGTCTCCCCCGAGCGGTTCCCGGACGCGGCGGCGCTCTTCGCTTCGGCCACCTTCGAGGACACCGGCGCGGACACCGCCCAGCACGACTTCGACTTCGGCCTGGACCTCATCCTCGACGGCGTCGCCGCCGCGATCGAGGGCTAGCGCCTGCCCGCCGGAAAGTCCTGGTTCCAGTCCCAATCCGCGATCTGGGCTCGCAAGCGTTGCGCCGCAGGGGGAAGCCGCACCCAGTGCAGGCTGAGCGTGCGGAAGCAGTGCGGGTGGTCCACGCCCACCCAAGCGACGTCCGACTCAGGAAAGGCGAAGCGGGCGATCTGCGGGAAGATGCTCAGACCCAGGCCCGCGCCGACGAGCGTGTACGTGGCCGCCGGCTCGTCGATCTCGCAGATGATCCGCGGTTCGAGATTGCGGTCGGTGAAGAGCCAGTCGAGGAGGCGGCGCTGCCACTGGCCGCGCCGGGTGATGACGAACGGCTCGTCGGCGAGCTCCTCCACGGTGACATTGTGGACGCCCGCGAGGCGGTGGCCCGGCGGCGCGGCGAGCCAGACCTGCTCGACGTGCACGACTTCGGCGGTGGTGTCAGGGGCTTTCACCGGCTGCGAAGCGAGGCAGAGGTCGACCTCGCCGGCGCGCAGCGCCTGCTCCATCTCGTGCGTCCCCATCTGGCGCAGCCGCACCTCGACCTCGGGATTCGCGGCCTTGAACGCGGCGATCGGGCCGGTGAGCGGCAGGAACGTCTCCGACGCGAGCCGCACGGTGTCGGCGCCGCCGAGCACGGCCTTCGCGACCGCGCGGCGGCCCGCCTCGAGCTCGCCGAGCGCCCGCTCCACATGGTCGCGGAACAGAACGCCGGTCGCGTTGAGCCGCAGGCGGCCCGCGCGGTCGAACAGCGGCGCGCCGAGCTCCGCCTCCAGGCGGGCGATGGTGCGGCTGAGCGCGGGCTGGGCGACGCGGAGCTCGGCCGCGGCCCGGCTGAGGTGCTCCTCACGTGCGACCGCGAGGAACTGGTGCAGGGCGTTCAGCTCCATTGACGTCCTCTCATGCCCTCGGTGTTATAACACCATAGCGATATTGGTCTTTGGCGACTTAACCGCGAGATCATATCGTCGAGCGCGTGGAACGACGATCGACACTCGCGGCGGCCCCGGCCGCCGACCCGCCCGCGCCTCGGGCAGGCACGGCCGTCAGCGGCTGGGTGCTGCGCGCGACGGCGACCCTCTTCCTGATCTGCGGATTCGCACAGCCGGTGTTCGCGGGCGTGTACCTCACGGGCGACTTCGACGGCCTCACCTGGCATGTGGTGGGCGCCGACCTCTTGTCGTCCCTCAGCATCGTGCAGCTCGGCGCGGCCGTCGCGGTCTGGATCCGGGTGCGCCGGGCCTGGCCGTTCTGGGCCTCGCTCGCGCTGCTGCTCGGCGGGGTGGCGCAGTACTTCGCCGGGCTCGACGGGGCGCTGTGGCTCCACCTGCCCCTCGGCGTGGCGCTCATCGCCGGGATCGCGATCACGTTCGCGGCGTTGTGGATGCGGCCGCTGCCCCGCCGCGTGAAGGAGGCCGGGACCGATGCCTGAACACGTGTCGCGGCGCCGCCTGCTCGGCATCGGCGCGGGGCTGGGAACCGTCGCCGTGAGCGGCCTGGTCCTCTCGGCGGCCTGGGCCCGGCGCCCCGCCGCCACGGGCGACCAGCTGGTGAGCGAAGTGTCACTGCCGCAATCATTCTCGGTACCGCTGCCGATTCCGAAGGTGCTTGAGCCCGTCGCGTCCACGGCCGAAGGCGACCGGTACGAGATGGTGCAGATCGAGACCGAGGCCGAGATCATCCCCGGCCACTCCACTCGACTGTGGACGTACGACGGCACGTTCCCAGGACCCACCATCGAGTCCCGGCGCGATCGCCACGTCACCGTGGCGCACCGCAACGAGCTCCCGGTGCCCACTGTGGTGCACCTCCACGGCGGGCGCACCCCGGCCGCGTCCGACGGCTACCCGACCGACCTCGTCCTCCCCGAGGGCTGGACCGGCACCGCCTCGCACCACGGCATGGCCGACGACCTCGCGGTCGTCACCGATGTGCAGCGCGAGTACGGCTTCCCGCTCGACCAGCGCGCCGCCATGCTCTGGTACCACGACCACCGCATGGACTTCACCGCCCCGGCGATCTGGCGCGGCCTCGCCGGGCTCCACTTCGTACGCGACGACATCGAGGACGCCCTCGGCCTGCCCGGCGGCGACCACGAGATCCCGCTGATGATCGCCGACCGCGCCTTCGACGCGGACGGGCAGCTCAAGTACCCGTCCCTCGACCCGAGCCTGACCGGTGAGATCGGCGTCGAGGAGCCCTATACGGCGGGCGTCCTCGGCGACGTGATCCTGGTGAACGGCGCGCCCTGGCCCGTGCACGAGGTCGACACCGGGCTGTACCGCCTGCGGATCCTCAACGCCTCCAACGCGAGGCACTACGAACTTGAAGCGCTCACGGAGGACGGCCGGCGGCTCCCGCTCGTCCAGATCGGCGCGGATCAAGGCCTCCTCGCCGCTCCGGTCCGCCACGAGCGCCTGCCGATCGCGCCGGCCGAACGCTACGACCTGCTCCTGGACTTCAGCGGCCTACCGATCGGCGCCAAAGTGCGCCTCGCCAACCGGCTCGGATCCGGCCGCACCGCCGACGTCATGCAGTTCCACGTCGTCCGGGAGGGCGCGAGCGCCCCGATCCCCGAGACGCTCGCGAACGACCTGCCGGAATGGAACCGCTCAGAAGCGGTAGCGGTGCGCGACATGGCGTTCCGCGCGGGCCGCATGGACGGCCGCCACGGCTGGGTCATCGACGGGCTCCCGTTCGACCCGAACCGCACCGACGTCACGACCCGCCTCGGCGACATCGAGGTCTGGCGCCTCATCGCCGACGTCCACCACCCGGTGCACCTGCACCTCGTCGGCTTCCGCATCCTCGGCCGCGGCACCGGCACGCCCCTCCCCCACGACGCCGGCCTCAAGGACACCATCGCCCTCCGCCCCGGCGAGTCCGCCGAGATCATCACCCGCTTCGACGGCTACAAGGGACGGTATCTCTTCCACTGCCACAACGCCGAACACGAGGACATGGGAATGATGGCCAACCTGAAAATCACCTGATGCGGTTTCGCGGGGACCCGCCGCACCTGCGGCGGCAATATACTGCAGCCCTCCCCTCGAACACATGACTGGAAAGCACCGCAGCCCATAATGCGCAAATCCTCAACCGGTCGCTCTGGCAATCGGCTCCTTGAACCCAGCGTGCGCCGCGGCATCGCCCTCGCCATCGCATTCCTCGTATTCGCCTCGTGCGGCGTGGGGCTCCGTCTGCGCGACCGCACGGATCCACCGACCACGATCACCATTGGCGACATCGTCAGACCAGATCTGCGGGGTCCGCTGCCGACGACTGCCGATATCGAATCTTGGAAGTCCGCCTTCAGCGGATTCGCTATGCAATGGCCGGATAATGACGCACTCCAGACCTCCCGGCCGGACGACCTGATCTCCTTCGACGACCACTTCGACGGGTACCTGGCCGGCACAGCCGAGTTCGAGGGCACCAGCCTGACGGCGGTCATCGGCTTTGAAGACGAGGCGATCGCCTGGTTCACCTGCCACGCGATGGGCCCGCGAACCACTTCGGCCGACGCCTTTCTGCGGACTTGCTGGGCAGCCGCCGCCGTGACCGGAGCCGACCAGGACGCCGGAGCGGCCTGGGTCGACTCGGTCCTCGCGCTCGAGACGGAGGAGTTCACCGCAAACGCCGAGACGGTCTGCCCCGCCGTCCTCCTGGCGGCCGCCCTGAACCCGATGTCGGGCTACATCAACACCCAGATCACCATCGCCGCCGGCCAGAACTGCTGAGGGAACACGACATGCGACAACTCCTCAGTAGATACGGCCCGGTGCTCCTCTGGCAGTTCGCCTGGCTCGCGCTGGTCTCGCTGCCGCTCGCCACCCTGATCTACTGGCTGGCCTCCGACGGCACCTTCCTGATGTGGGCCTGGGCAGCCGGCGTACTCGTACTCGCGGCGATCGCGGCCTTCAACCTGAGCGAGCCCTTCGCCCGACTCATCTCGTGGCGTCATCGGTTCGGTCGACTCGCGGTCGACCCGGACCGCCGAGTCGTCGTCCTCATGCACTGCTGGCTCTCGTTCCCCGCCATTTTGCCGGGCGTCAACACGGCGAGCGACTGGGGATTCGCCTCCGGCATGCGCATGTTCGCGGTGATGTGGGTCGTCATGTTCGCGGGCGCATGGATCTGGTGGGCCCTGATCGGCCGCGGTTCTGCCGCTGCTCCCCTGCCGCCGCCCACGCTCCCGGGCTCAGCATTGGTCGATGCCCGGATCGTGTCCAACGGCGGCGATGAGGATCCCGACACGATTACAGTGTCAGTCGCCGCACGCGAGCCCGCGACGAACGACAAGGCTCTCTACTCGGTGATGCTCCTACAGCTCATGCCGTCCATCAAGGGAGGCGAGCGCCGCTGGAACGTCCGCATCGATGGCGAATCGGCGGCCACGGTCACCCAGACCTGGGAGCACCCCCGCTGGTGGCCGCCGATCGAGTGGACCGGGGACGCGTCTGCGATGTACGCCGGGAAGACGATCTCCTTCACACCGACAGGCAAGAAGGAACACGATTTAGGGCAGGCGCTCGCGCAGCTTCGCCGGCTCGCGGAGCATGGCTTCGCGGTTCTTGGCGGGATCGGCGGGAACCCGTTCGAGTACGCGCACTACCCGCAGGTCACGGCTCGACCGGCGGGCGGCCAGCCCAGCAGCTCGTAGCGCAGCTACCTGCTCTGCACCGTGCCCAGCGGGTGGTTGCCCTCCTCAAGCTCCGAAGCCGAGGTCTTCCACGCGACGTCATCGAGGCCGAGAGTGCTGCGCAGGTAGGCCGCAGTGATTCGCCGGATCAGCGCGACCCGTTCGGGGCTCGCGTCCGTCGTCTCCGCGGCGTCGTAGCCGGAGACGCCGCCGAGCGAGTGCTCCGCCCCGAAGAGCGTGAGCAGGCTCTTGCCGCCCGGGCTGAGGCGGTAGGCGTCGGTGAACCAGTCCGGTCCGCGCGTGGTCAGCGCGGAATCGTCGTTGTCCCCGGCGACGAAGAGCACGGGTGGCGTCATGCCGTCGAACGACGGGTTCATGAAGGAGAAGTGCTCGGCCGCAAAGGGCGCGAGGTCGTTGCCGCCCTTGCCGGGCAGGGCGAGCAGCGCGCCCGCCTTGACGCGCGGGTCGGACAGGTCCTCCCCCGGGGTGCCGTCGGCGGCGAGGACCCGTGCGCCGAGCAGCATGCTCGCCGTCTGCGCTCCCCACGAGTGCCCGGCGACGGCGATGCGGGCGTGGTCGAGGCGCCCGGCGAGACCCGGTGTCGCGGACTCCAAGACGTCGAGGCCGTCGATGACGCGCTTGAGGTCGTCGACCCGGATGCGCCAGATCTCCGGCGTGCGGGGGTCGTCGGCGGGGAGGCCGAGCGTCCGCGAGTCGAGGTGGGTGGGTTGCACGACCGCGAACCCCTGGGCGGCCCAGAAGTCGACCAGCGGCGCATATCCGTCCATTGAGGATCCGAAGCCGTGGGAGAAGACGATGACGGGCAGTCCAGTGCCGGTCGCGGGCGCGGAGACGCGGACCTGGAGATCGTCGCCGCGACCGGGCGCGGACAGGACGAGTGGTTTCGCTGTGGTGATTGTCGAGTCGGACATGGCAGTGGTCTCCGTTCAGTGGCGGTATTTGGCGCGACGGTCCCGGCTCTGGCACAATGGCCGAACCGGAACGCCGCTCCGTTAACAATACGGAGCGATGTTCCGGTTTGCAAGCCCGGGTGACGGAAGGAGCAATGCGGTGGACAACGACGGCCAGGAAAGCTCAGGCTCGAAGCGCAAGGACGCGCGGCGGAACCAGCAGGCCCTGCTGGAAGCGGCGGCCGAGGTCTTCGTCGCCTCGGGCGTGGAGGCGCCGGTCCGCGACATCGCCACCAGGGCCGGGGTCGGGATGGGCACCATCTACCGCCACTTCCCGACCCGCGCCGACCTGGTCATCGCGGTCTACCGCCATCAGGTCGACGCCTGCGCGGAGGCTGGCCCGGACCTGCTCGAGAGCGGCCCGACTCCCTATGCCGCCCTTTGGCAGTGGATCGACATGTTCGTCGACTTCCTGGTCACCAAGCACGGCCTCGCCGCCGCGATGCAGGCGGACAACGCCGGATTCGAGACGCTGCACGCGTACTTCCTCGACCGCCTGCTGCCGGTGTGCGCCAGCCTCCTCGACGCGGCGGCGGCCTCCGGCGAGATCCGCTCCGACATCGACGCCTACCAGCTCATGCGCGGCATCGGGAACCTCTGCATCGGCGACGACAGCGACCCGCGCTACAACGCCCGCACGTTGATCGATCTGCTCATCACGGGATTGCGCCTGCCGGACTGACGCGGCCTCAGTAGCGGCCGAGGGTGCCGCGCGATTTCGCGACGCGCTCGAGACGGTTGAACACGACCACGCCAGCGGCCGTGAGCAGGATCGGTTGCAGCAGTAGCCATCCCAGGCCCCAGACCGTGCCGAGGTCGGTCAGCGTCGCGCTGTCGAGGAGCATCGCGCGGGCGGCCTCGATGCCCGGTGCGACCGGGATGAGGGCGCGGCTGGCCGCCGCGACCGGGTCCGGGAGCGCCGACAGGGGCACGAGGGTGCCGCCGATGATCGCGTACACGGCGACCGATGCCTGCGTGATGCTCTCGATCCGCTTGAACACCAGCGTCAGCCCGCAGAGCACGAGCGCCAGACCGCAGGTGCCGACGACGATCGCGGCCGCCGGCACGAGTACGGCCGGCTCGAACGGGAACATCCCGCCCTGCACGGTCACCGCGACGAACCCGGTGGCGAGGAGCGCGGCGACCACGGGCAGTGCGCCGATCACCGCCGCGACCTGGCGTCCGAGGACCACGACGGCCGACGGCAGCGGCGTCAGGTACGTCTGCTCCAGGACGCCCGACTGGAGGTCGCCCAGGTAGCTCCAGAATACGCGGTTGATCTGCTCGTGGATGAACGCGAGCCCAACGAGTCCTATCAGGACCGGAACCAGCAGCTCCTCGAGCAGCTTTCCCCGTCCCATGAACATCACGATGAGGAGGTAGAACACCGGGAAGGTGATCATCTCGGCGAGGACGGCGCGCCAGCCGGCGACCAGTTCCCGCATGCCTTTGCCGACCTCGTTGCCGAAGGCGTTCGCCCAACCCGGAGACGCGAGCGCGGGAACGGAGAGCATGGTGGTCATGTCGTTTCCTCTCAGTACTGGCCCACGCGGCCCTCGGCGATGGCGAGCCGTCGGTTGCGACGGAACAACCACGCGCCGAGCGCTGCGAGCACTGCGGTGTGGGCGATGAGGAGCGGCAGGGTGCCACCGCTCCAGACCGATGCGAGCGAGCCGCCTTCGAACAGCACCAGGTTGATCGCTTCGATGGCGAGGGTCGTCGGGAGCAGCCGCGCGGCGGCCGCCATCCATTCCGGATAGAGCGCCAGCGGCATGAACGCGCCGTTGAGCATCAGGACCAGCGAGGTCAGCAGCGAGTGCAGCGCGCCGGTCATCGGGTTGCGGATCGCGATGGCCGCCATGAGGAACGTGAACGCCAGGATGTTCGCCGCCAGCAGCAGGTACGGCACGAGTGCAGACCAGCGCCAGGGGATCTCGATGCCGACCGCGAGCGCGGGAACGAGCGAGGCGAGCACCGCGATGGGCAGTGCGAACACCGTCGCCGTGACGAGCCTGCCGCACATCGCGACCCATGGGGGCGCGGGCGACATGAGCGCGGCGGCGAAGGTGCCGCTGCGCTTCTCCTCGATGAGGTCGGCGACCATGACCTGCCCGGAGTACTGGAGGAACCAGTAGGCGCCGATGGCGATGAGCGTGGCCGGCAGGAGGTCGTCGCGCATGTCGCCCTGGCCCATGACGTACTGCAGGCCGAGGTACATCATGACGCTGATCGCGAGGGTCACGATGTGGCCCAGCGGATGCGCGAGCTGGTTGGCGAGTCCTTTGCGGACTTCTGCGGCCAGGACCGTGGTCCCCGTCCGGATTCCGGCACCGGGTGCCGCTGCGAAGTGTTTAGCCACGGGCGGGCTCCTCGACGAGGGAGAGGAAGACCGCTTCGAGGTTCGGCTGGATCTGCGCGAGCGATCGCAGCGGCAGGCCTTGTCCCCGAAGCGACTCGATGAGCGCGTACAGGTCGTCGCCGTCCTGCACCTGCCCGGTGATGACGGTGTCCTCGTCGCCGCGTGCGGCGGTGAAGCCGTCGGGCAGCACGACCGGTTCGGTCCGGGCCTCGACCCGGATCTCGTAGTGGTCGTGCTTTCTGAACTGGGAGAGGAGGGTTCCGGTTGGCAGGTCGGTCACGAACCTGCCTTCCCTGATGACCGCGACGCGGTCGCAGAGCTCCTCGACGACGTCGAGCTGGTGGGTGGTGAGCAGGATCGTCTTGCCCTCGTCGCGGGCGAGGGCTCGGATGAGGTCCTTGACGGTGCGGGTGGCGGCGACGTCGAGGCCGAGCGTGGGCTCGTCGAGCAGGATGATGGCGGGGTCGGCGATGAGCGCGGCCGCGATGGCGACCTTCTGCTGCATCCCCCGGGAGAAGCCGCCGACCTTCTCGTGCCGGCGTTCCCACAGGCCGAGGTCGGTGAGGAGCCGCTCAGCCCTGGCGGCCGCGGCGGATCTGCGCAGGCCCTTCAAGCGTCCGAAGTAGATGAGGTTCTGCCAGGACGAGAGTGTCCAGTAGACGTTGCGCGAGCCTTCGAGGACGGCACCGAACTGGGCCATGGCCGAGGCGCGCTGCCTGACGACGTCGAAGCCGCCGAGGCTCGCCGTGCCGGAGGTGGCCGAGAGCAGCCCGGCGAGGATCTTGATCGTGGTGGTCTTGCCGGCCCCGTTGGGGCCGAGGAATCCGATGACGGATCCGGGTTCGACGGTTAGGGAGACGCCGTCGACGGCGAGCGGTCCGGAGTCGCCGTATCGCTTGGTGAGGTCGGTGATCGCGATGGCGGGGGCTGGCATGGCGGTTCCTTTCAGCAGGTCCAGTGGCGGGTCAGAAGGATTCGGGGCCGAAGCGCCCCCAGGCGGTGAACGCGGCGAGCGCGAACAGGACGGCGTTGACGGCGATCGCGCTGAACTCGCCGCGTCGTCCGTGGGTGACGGCGGCGCCGATCATGAGGGCGGCCAAGCCGGCTGCGGCGACGGGAACGAGCACGGTCGCGATGTCGAGCAGGGCGGGCAGGACCAGCCCCACCGCGCCGAGGACCTCGAGGAGGCCGATGCCCTTCACTGCGGGGAGCGGGAAGTCCTCGACCCAGGCCATGCCGCTGTTCTGCAGCTTCTCCTTGCCGCTGAACAGGGTGAGCGTCCCGGCGAGGAGGAAGACGAGTGCGAGGAGGGAGGCGGTGATCCAGAGAGCGAGGTGCATGCGGGGACTCCTGTCGGAATTTCACTAGAGTTGTTCACTAGTGATCATCACTAGTATTACACTCTAGGCATGAGCATCGTCAAGGGCACCGGCAAGCGGGCCGAGAAGGCCCGACTCACCAGGCGCAAGATCCTCGCCGCCGCCGAGCGGCTGTTCATCGAGCACGGCTACGGGGCCACCACGGTGCAGGACGTCGCCGACGCCGCCGGCGTAGCGGTGCAGACCATCTACTTCAGCTTCGGCAACAAGCGCACCCTGATGAAAGAACTGGTCGACGTCGCGATCGCTGGCGACGACGAGCCGGTCCCCACGATGCAGCGGCAGTGGTTCCTCGACGCCCTCGCCGCCCCCACCGCCACCGAGCTGCTCGCCGGATTCACGGCCGGCAGCGCCGACATCCAGGCCCGCCTCGCCCCAGTCCTCAAGATTGCCGAAACCGCCGCCGCCACCGACCCGGAACTCGCCGAAATCTGGCGCAGCGACACCGACCCCCGCTACACCGTCTGCACCGAAGCCGCGACCGCCCTGCTCACCAAACCCGATGCAGCCCAAGGCATCGAACCCGCCCACGCCGCCGACGTCCTCTACGGCCTCACGAGCCCCGAGCTCTACCTCGTCATGGTCAAATCCCGACACTGGACCACCGACCAATGGTCCCGATGGACCCTGGAGACCCTGCGGGCCCAGCTTTGCCGCAGCGACTGAAAACCAGGACAAAGACCCGCTGAATGCATCGGGCCGACTCGCCATCGCAGGACTGAGGGCCGCCAGAGGCTCAGCGAACTGGGCATTTGGCGTCAGGCGACGATGTCGGAGCCCGCGGTTACGCTCGGAAGCATGTACGGCGAGCTGTTCCCCAGGGACCGGACCGAGGTCGCCCCGGGTGCGGTGCTGATACCGGATTGGCTCGATGAGCAGCGGCAGCGCGAGCTGGTCGCGGCATGTCGCGAATGGGCTCGGCCTCCGGCTGGCATGCGCACCGTTCGCACTCCGGGCGGCGGCGTCATGTCGGCAAAGGTGGTGGCGCTCGGCTGGCACTGGCGCCCGTATCACTTCTCGAAGACGGCCGACGACGGGTCACCCGTGAAGCGGTTCCCTCCCGAACTCGGCGACCTCGCCGACCGGGCGATCACGGACGCCTTCGGCCGAGCGCCGGACGACGGCCCCCAGTACGACATGGCGCTGCTCAACTTCTACGACGCCAAGGCGCACATGGGCATGCACCAGGACAAGGACGAGCTCTCGAAGGCCCCTGTCATATCGCTGAGCCTGGGCGACGCGTGCGTCTTCCGCTTCGGCAACACCGAATCGCGCTCGCGGCCTTACACCGACCTGGAACTGCGCAGTGGGGACCTGTTCGTCTTCGGAGGCCCTTCGCGCCTCGCATTTCACGGCGTACCGCGGATCCTGCCCGGCACCGCCCCCAGACCGCTCGGCCTCACCGGCCGCCTCAACCTGACCCTGCGCGCCACCGGCCTCGACCCCCGCTTACCGAGCCGGCTCCCGAATCGCGCAAACAAAAACACCAGGCCGATGAATCGGCCTGGTGTCTAAGGAAAACTTTGGCTGGGGTACCTGGACTCGAACCAAGAACAACGGAACCAGAAACCGCCGTGTTGCCAATTACACCATACCCCAATGGTGCCTTAGCGCCTCAAATCTGCAGGCGCCGACGAGAGACAACTGTACCGGATGCGCCCGCGCCCCTACAAACGGGTTCCTGTGACGGGGGCAACGCGTCGGCAAGGGCGCGGGGCGTTCGGGGTCAGGCCGCGGCGAAGGCGGGTTCGGTGGTGGTGCGGCGCAGGTCGGTGCGCAGGTAGAGGAGGGCCAGGGCGGTGAAGGCCGCGAGGATGAGGAGGTCGGCGGCGTGCGCGACGGGGGCCGTGCGGGTGATGCGGCTGAGCGGGAAGGCCACGCTGGCGAGGATGAGGAGGCCGCCGAGCCAGACGGGCGCGAGCCGGGACCAGGCCAGGGCGATGCCGAGGGCGCAGAGGCTCAGCGGGAAGGCCGGGCCGGGGAGCCACAGGACGAAGGCGGAGGCGACGGGGTGCGCGGCGGCGGCCTCGAGGGATTCGGGGCCGGGGATCGCGAAGATGGCCTCGAAGAACCCCTGGAGGCTGAAGGCCATGCCGCCGGCGAAGCCGGCGAGGGCCAGGAGGATGCCGGCGCCGCCGACCCAGGGCTTCCATGCGGCGATCCGCTCCCAGACGCCGAGGATGCCGTAGATCCAGGCGACGGTGCTGATCATGAGGACGACGCTGGCGGTGGTGCCGTACCGGTCGCTCTCCCAGAGGAAGGTCGCGGTGGCGCCGAGCAGTGGTCCGGCGAGGAGCGAGAGGAAGTGCAGGTGTCTGATCATGTAGACAGACTATATGTAGCTGGTCTACATATCAAGACCGTCTACCTATGAGGGCGTAGGCTGGGGCCATGGACGCTGACGGCATTCACGGCCAGCTCGACACCCTCATCCTCGCGACCCTCAAACGCGGTGAGGCGCATGGCTACGCGATCATCGCGGCGCTCAAGGAGTCGAGCGGCGAGCAGCTCGACCTGCCCAGCGGCACGGTCTACCCGGCGCTGCGGCGCCTGGAGCGGGCCGGGTACGCGGCCGGGAAGTGGACGCAGGCCTCGGGGCGGCGGCGCCGGGTCTACGCGATCACCGACGAGGGCCTAGCGGCGCTCGCGAAGGGCCGCGAGGACTGGCTGGCGCTGCGCGAGGTCATGAGCGCGGTCCTGGGCCCGTGAACGGGTACGTCGACGCGGTCACCGCATCCCTGCGGGGCCCGCGGCGGCTGCGGGCCGACATGGTCGCCGAGCTCGGCGGCGGGTTCGAGGAGGCGGTCGCCGAGCGGATCGACGCGGGCATGGAGCGAGAGCGCGCGCTCGCCGACGCGGCGGCCGAGTTCGGCGAGCCGCATCTGATCGCGGCCGAGTTCCAGCGGGAGCTCGCGGCCGCGCAGGCGCGCCGCACCGCCTGTACGCTCCTGATCGGTCTGCCCGCGTTGACGATCATGTGGGACCTCTTCGGCGGCGAAGGCGACCCCGGCCTGGCCGTGACGCTGCTGGCCAGGCTCATCGACCTCGCCACGGCGGCGGCGTTCACGGTGGCCGCCCTGGTCGTCGCCCGGCGCCTCGAACGGCGGGCCGCCGCCCTGTGCGGCACGGTCGGCCTCACGCACCTCGTTGTGGCCCTAGGCGGTTCGCTCCTCATCGCGGTCATCGGCTCCCACGAGCCGGCCGATGTCCCTGCCGCATGGCTGCTGCTGCCGGTCGCCTCGGCGCTCGGGTCGGCGTGGATCGCCGGATCGGCGCTGCGCTCCCTGCGCGTCGGCCGCGCCGCGAACTGAGCGGATCGCTTTCGCACACCGGGCAACCAGGGGGCCAATCGGCGCGTACTAGGCGTGTCGGACCACGCCGAATCCACCACACCGCGGCCGGTCCGGCCCCTACCCGTCACCTGAAAGAGGCCCCGTGAAGACCGAGGAGCAACAAGAGGCCGAGTTCCGATCCTTCGCCATCGCCCAGCGCGACAGCCTGCGCAGGTACGCGTACCTGCTCTGCGGGGACTGGTTCGAGGCCGACGACATCGTGCAGAAGGCGCTCACCAAGATGTTCGCGGCCTGGCGGCGCATTGAACCGGGCGGCGCTTCGGCGTACGTCCGCAAGATCGTCACCAACGTGTACATCTCCCATCGGCGTCTCGCCTGGGTCCGCCGCGAGCGGACCAGTCCCGAACTGCCCGTTCAGGAAATCGACCGTCCACAAGAGGCCGTGGATGTGCGGATGGAGCTGGAGGCGGCACTGAACCTGCTGCCCGCCAGGCAACGCGCGACGCTCGTACTCCGCTATTGGGAGCAACTGTCCGTAGAAGAGACCGCGACCGCCATGAGCTGTTCGACGGGAACCGTGAAGAGCCAGTCCGCCAAGGGCCTGCGCAAGCTGAAAGAGCTCCTCAACGACTCCCGCGTCCTGGCCCGGGTCTAGCGGAAGGAAGCGACTAGCGATGAACCTGCAAGACGACCCAGGTGCGGTGTTCCGCACCGTCATGCCCGAAGCCCCGCCCCCGCCCCGGCAGCTCGACCTCGACCAGGTCGTGCGCGACGGCTACCGCGCCCGCCGCCGCCACCAGATGGTGCTCGGCGGAGCCGCCACCACCGGAGTGGCCGCCGTCGCCGCCGTGCTCGCGCTGACCGTGGTCGGACTCCCCGGGTCCTCAGCCGACCCGGCCGACGACCCGGCCAGCAATAGCGCCGCCGCACCGCCCGCCGAAGAGGAGGCCGTCGACGACCCGGCCATGTCCGGGTACCCGTACGCCGAGGAGGACCAGTTCGACTCGGAAGCCGAGCAGAACGCCCTGCACGAGGGCGCGATGGCGGGGTTCAAGCCGCTGCTCGACCAGGTCGGGGTCGTCCTGACCGACGATGTGCCGCTCGAGTTCAACACGCGCCAGTCGCCCGGCAACTACGGGCAGACCTGGCTGCGCAGCTACATCACCGGCGCTTCGAACGACGAGGGCGACGGCGGCGAGGAGGACGTGGTCCTGCGCGTCAAGGCGCTGCTGCCCGGCGGCTGGACCGCCGAGCCCGGGCCGGTCACCGAGCAACTGTTCCCGCAGCACGTCATCAGCGCCAGCGGCAGCCCGTGGCAGGAGAATGCGGACTGGACCGACGAGCTGAAGACCAGCGACCTCGGCGACGGCCGCACCCTCACCACGGTGGATCACGGGTGCGCCTACGAGGCCCTGATCACCTACCCCAACGGCAGTGGCCTGCACGCCTCCTGGGACATGGGCTGCGGCGAGGGGACCTCCGAGTACGAGATCAGTCTGGAGGAGCTCACCACTGCGATGACGGCGATGCCCGAGGTCGATTACGACACGAGCGAGCTGAGCCCCGTCGGCGAGCTGCTGGAGGTGCCGACCGGCTGGCTCTACGACCCCGAATGGGAGGAGGCGGCGCAGGAGCCCGCCGAAGCCTCGATCAGCGCAGCTGACGACGTGCTCAGCGAGATCCTCCCGGGCGCCTCGCTCGACGGCGCGTTCGGGAGCTTCATCGGCATGGTGGATCGCGGTACGGTCGTGAACCGCTCGTACTACTCCACAGGAACCCTGCCGTTCACGACGACGATCGACTCGTCGGTCGACGACATCGGGATCCAGTTCAGCTACACGTTGCCCGGCGGCTGGCTGCCGGGCATCACCGAGGGGCGCGGCCCGGAGCTGGCGCGCTGCCAGCCCAGTTCCACCTGCGAGACGACCACCGACGAGGACGGCACCATCTGGGCGTTCGAGTCCGCCGAAGCGCTCCACGAACCCACCGAGGAGGAGATCGCGGCCGGGATGGACTTCGAGCCGTTCACGGAGCACATACTGGAGGTCACGCGCTTCCACCCGGACGGCTGGGCCGTCTCCATCTGGACGCAGTGGCAGGACGAGTCCGAGGTGAACGCCGACCTGATCGCCGATCTCCTGGCCGCGATGCCCGCACCGCAGTACGACGCCTCGGCGACGCCCGTGATCCCAGCGGAGTAGCGACGCCGTCGGATACGACGAAGCGGGGGCCCGACTCATCGAGTCGGGCCCGCGCCTTCCCCCGTCGCGGCGGCCGCTGCAATGGCCGCCCGTTCCGGAGCGCCCGGGTCGGATCGCGCTCGTCGTGCTCGCTACAGGACCTGCCAGTCGCGGGAGCCGAGGTACTCCGGTCGGTGCTTCTCGGCCGCGAACGGCGCTTCCAGGGCGTTCTCGACGCTGTTGAACACGATGAACAGGTTCGAGCGCGGGAACGGCGTGATGTTCCCGTTCGAGCCGTGCATGCAGTTCGAGTCGAACCAGATCGCCGAGCCGGCCGGGCCCGTGAACTGGTGGATGCCGTGCTTGTCGGCGAGCATCCGCAGCGAGTCGTGGTCGGGCGTGCCGACCTCCTGCTTCACCAGCGAGGCCTTGTGGTTGTCCTCGGGGGTCGCGCCGACGCACGAGACGAACGTCTGGTGCGAGCCCGGCATGATCATCAGCGAACCGTTGAAGTGGTAGTTCTCGGTCAGCGCCAAGGAGAGGCTGACCGCGCGCATGCGCGGCATCCCGTCCTCGGCGTGCCAGGTCTCGAAGTCCGAGTGCCACTCGAACGGCGCGCCGCCGAAACCGGGCTTGTAGTTGACGCGGCTCTGGTGCACGTACACGTCCGAGCCCAGGATCTGGCGGGCGATCCCGGCGATCCGCTCGTCGCGGATGAGCGCCGCGAAATGCTCCGAGAGCCGGTGCACGTCGAAGACCGAGCGGATCTCGGCGGTGCTGCGCTCGCGGATCACGCGCTCGTCGCCGTCGAGGGCCGGGTCCCGCAGGATCTGGTTGAGTTCGGTCTGGGCCGCGGCGAGCTCGGCCGGCTCGAGCAGCTCCTCGATGGCGGTGAAGCCGTCGAGTTCGTGCGTGTCGAGCTGCGACTCGCTGAGCGGCCCGTCGCCGGGGCGGCCCCAGACTGCGGGGTCCTCGGTGCGGTAGACCAGGCGCGGTTCCTTGAAGCGCCGGGTCGGGTAGAGGTCGGTGGACTGCATCGTCGTTCGCTCCTCACTGCGCCGCAGGGCTTGCGGCTCTGGATCGGCTAGTCGTCGTCTTCGGTCAGGAGGGGGTAGGTGCCGTCGGCGTCGTGTACCTCGCGGCCGGTGACCGGCGGGTTGAACACGCATACGCAGCGCAGGTCCTGCTCGACGTCGAGCGTGTGCCGCTCGCCCCCGTTGAGCAGGTACATCGTTCCCGGCGCGAGCGCGTGCACGTCGCCGGTCTCCAGGTCGCGGAGCTTGGCGGAGCCTTCGATGACGTACACGGCCTCGACGTGGTTGGCGTACCGCATCGTGGTGGAGGTCCCGGCGAACAGGACCGTGTCGTGCAGCGAGAAGCCGACGCCGTCGCGGGCGAGCAGGAGGCGCCGCGAGCGCCACGTGCCGGTGGCCTGGTCGCGGTCGCCGCCTTCGACGTCGGCGTCGGTGCCGATGAGGTCTTCGAGCCTTCTGACGATCATGCGGACTCCGTCCCGAGCGTGCCGGCGGCGGCCGCTTCCTTCTCGACTGTCGCAACGGCTTCGCGGACGATGGCGATGCCCTCTTCGAAGTCGGCTTGGGTGGTGGTGAGCGGCGGGAGGAACTTGACCACCTCGTCCTCGGCGCCGGAGGTCTCCATGAGCAGGCCGTTCGCGAAGGCCTCGTGGCAGACCTGGCCCGCGTGGGCCGGGTCTTCGAAGACCATGCCGCGGGCGAGGCCGCGGCCGCGGGTGGTGATGCCGAGGTCGGGGTGGCTGGCGGCGATGTCGGCGAGCTCGGCGTCGAGCCAGGCGCCGTCGCGGTCGACGCCGGCGGTGAAGTCGTCGTTGCGCCAGAAGGTCTCGAGCGCGGCCGTGGCGGTGACGAACGCGGGCGCGAACCCGCGGAAGGTCCCGTTGTGCTCCCCCGGCTCCCACACGTCGAGGTGCGGTTTCATGAGGGTGAGCGCGAACGGCAGGCCCATGCCGGACAGCGACTTCGAGAGGGTCACGATGTCCGGGTAGATCCCGGCGCGCTCGAACGAGAAGAACGGTCCCGTTCGGCCGCAGCCCATCTGGATGTCGTCGACGATGAACAGCATGTCGTGCTCGCGGCACACGTCCTGGAGCCCGCGCAGCCATTCGTCGGTGGCGACGTTGATGCCGCCCTCGCCCTGCACGGTCTCGACGATGACCGCCGCGGGCTGGTCGAGGCCGGAGCCCGAGTCCTCCAGGAGGCTGCGCAGCCACAGGAAGTCGGGGGTCTGGCCGTGCATGTAGTTGTCGTAGGGCATGGTCGCGGCGTTGTTGAGCGGGACGCCCGCGCCGCCGCGCTTCATCGAGTTCCCGGTGACCGCGAGGGCCCCGAGGGTCATGCCGTGGAAGCCGTTCGTGAAGGACACGACGGTCTCGCGGCCGGTGTACTTGCGCGCGAGCTTGAGCGCGGCTTCGACGGCGTTGTTCCCGGCCGGGCCGGGGAACTGGACCTTGTACTCGAGGTTCCTGGGCGCGAGTACGACGTCGCGGAAGGACTCGAGGAAGGAGCGCTTGGCGCCCGAGTAGGTGTCGAGGGTGTGGACGACGTTGTCCTCGGCCAGGTAGGCCAGCAGAGCCTCCTTGAGCACGGGGTGGTTGTGCCCGTAGTTGAGCGAACCCGCACCGGCGAAGAAGTCGATGTACGACCTTCCCTGCTCGTCGGCGATGCGGCTGCCCTTCGCGGTGGTGAACACCGTGGGCCAGTTGCGGCAGTAGGAGCGGACTTCTGATTCGACCTGTTCGAAAACCTGCATGATCTCTTCTTCGTCTGCCTGTTGGCTGTTCTCCGCTTCCCGGCACGCGCTGCTTGGGGCGCACGCCGGGCGCATACCCGGGCCGGCACGTCTGGTCGACGCCCGGGTAGGGCTTGACTCAGTCCGGCAGCGGGCCGTCGAGCGTCCGCGCCGGGCCCGTGAAGGGTCCGATCCGGTGGAGCACTTCCGACTCATGGCCGGAGCCGAGCTCACGCTCAGAGAACAGCACGTCGCGCGTCAGGTCCGCGCCGTTCGCCTCGGCGAACGACTCGAACAGGCGCATCGACGCTTTGTTTTCCGGAGTCACCGTCGTCTCGACGTAGCGGACTCCGTTGGAGCGCATGCGAAGGACCGCGTGGTCCAGCATGGTCCGAGCCAGTCCCCGGCGGCGGAAGCCGGGTGCGACCGCGACCTGCCAGACGAAGTACACGTCCGGCGCTTCGGGCCTGCGGTAACCGGTGATGAAACCCGCGACGGCACCGCGCAGATCGCGGGCGACGACGCTGGTCGCCGCGAAGTCGCGGCACCACAGCAGGTAGGCGTACCTGCTGTTGACGTCGAGATTGCCCGCTTCGCGGGCGAGGTTCCACAGGTCGGTCCCCTCGGCGGGGGTGGGCGAGCCGAAGCTCAGGTCCCCGCTGGGATCGATCGCTTCCTTGACCTGGGTGGCCGGGCCCTGCGGACCTCTGTCACTTGCGTCACCGGATGGCATGCGACGACGGTAGCAAAGAAAACGACGACTGTTAAGGCCAACCGAACGATATTGTGAAGTCCAGGTTGAAGATCTATTGCTCGATGGACTCCGCCACATGCCCCTGCGGGTCGAGCCGCTCGAGGCCCGCCCGCTCGGTGATCGACTTGCGCAGCGCCAGCTCGGGGTCGACCCCCGCGGCCCGCGCAGCCGCCACGGCGGCGAGCAGGAAGTCGCCCACTTCGTCCGCTTCGAGCTTGAGGCCCTCGGGCAGCTCCGGCAGTTCCATCTCCTCGCCCTGGTCGTTGAAGCGCTCGATGACCTTGGCGGCCAAGGAGAGCGAGGGCAGCTGACGCGAGACGCCGTCGGCCGGGTGGTCGCGGTGCGGCTTCTCGGCGGCCTTGGCCTCGTTCCAGTGCGCGTAGAGGTCGTCCGGGTCGGCGTCGCCCCACACGTGCGGGTGGCGGCGGATGATCTTCTCGACCAGGTCCCCCGCGACCTCGTCGATGTCGAAGTCCTCGGCCAGCGAGGCGTGCAGGAACGGCTGGAACAGCAGGTCCCCGAGCTCTTCGCGCAGCTCATCGGGGTCGCCCCCGGCGATGGCGTCCAGGACCTCGTACGACTCCTCGAGCAGGTACGGGCCGAGCGTCTCGTGCGTCTGCTCGTGGTGCCACGGGCAGCCGTCCTCGGCGTGCAGCCGCGCCACGGCCTCGACCAGGTCGAGCAGACGGGCGCCGGGCGGATCCCAAGAGCCGTAGACGATCTCGAGCTCGATCTCACCGCCCGCCACGTACTCGGCGAGGGCTTCGCGCAGTTCCTCGTCGCCCTCCTCGCCCACGATCCAGACGCCGCCGGTCTCGATGAACTCGGCGGCGTCCTCCACGAGCTCCACGTCGATCCCGGCGTCGCGCACCGCCTCGACGGTGGGGCTCTCGAAGAACGCGGCCACCGCCTCGGCGTCCTGCAGGGCGTCCCAGGCCTCGACGGTGAGCAGCCCGGCGGGGATCCGCGGGGAGGTCAGGAGCCAGGTGATGTCGCTCAACGCTGCGGCACCTCGACCTCGAACACGCCCACGAGCGGGCTGATGTCGAGCGCGCCGTAGCGCGGGTTCACGGCGATGTCGTACTCGGTGATGTACTCGCTCAGGTCGTCGGCGAAGCCGGCCTGCTGCTCGCCCCACATCTGCACGACCTGCTGCAGGACCGCGGGGTCGGACTGCGCGGCCACGTTGAACTCCGCGAGCTGCTCCTGAGAGAGGTTCTGCGAGGCGAGCCAGCCCTCGACCACGCGCTGCAGCAGGTCCTGGTCGCTCCCGACGGCGCTGTTCAGCGCCTCGAACTCGGCGTCGGTCAGCTCGCGCGGCTCGGCGGCCGAGGCGATCTCGTCGTAGTACGCGGCGGCTTCGATGTACCGGGCCTCGAATTCGTCCGCTGCATTGTTCGTGTCGGGGGCCTCCAGGCCCAAGGCCTGGCCGAGCTCGGCGAAGAGCACGATGAACGCGGCCTTCTGGCGGCTGTCCCCGTAGCTCACGTCATCGAGCGTCGCGCCCTGCTCGAAGTAGGAGTCCATCTCCGCGTCCACAAACCCGTCAAGGGTGGCCTCCGTGACGCGCTGGTCCCCCACGAACATCGCGGCCCCCTGCTCACTCCCGCAGGCCCCCAACGCCAAAAGTCCGACCGACGCCACCGCGACAATCCTGAGTCTGCGCACAGCACTTCCCTTCCACTCGACAACCTCTGTGACCTTAGCCTCACCCAAGGTTCCTCCACAATCCGGTGCACCTAGGACGCTTCGCGGTGTCAGGATCCCGACATGAGGGTTCACGAAACGAGTTCGCTTCACTACCCTCCGCAGTCATGTCAAGAAAGAAGCAATCCTTCATCATGAAGAACGCGGGCTACCTTCTCTTGGTCCTTGCGATCGTCTTCTGGGCTATGCGCGATATCGGGCCGGGAACGGCCCTAATCGCCTTCGGGTTCGCCGGAACGTGGACGCTCGTCGGAGCGCCGGTCTGGTGCGGTGCGGAAACCCGAAAGGGCCTGAGCTGCCGCAAGAACTCCTATGGGCTCCTGCTGGGCTGCTCCTACAACCAGCATCGCTGGCAGAAGATCAGCGACCTATTCAAGCCCAAGGAGATCCGGGAAGCGTTCCGGGGATGGTTTACCGGTGCCGCCAACCGGATCGCAACCTGCGCACTCGCCATTTCGGCGATGGGGACGCTAATTACCCTCTCGCAGTTCCTCATGAGCTTCGCGTAGATAGGAACGAGGGCCGACCGATCCCCACCAGATCGGTCGGCCCGTTGCGGGGCGCTCGCTCGGCCCGGTGCCTGGAGCATCACCGGGCCGGGGCGCTCCCGGTTCAGTGCGGCTTCTTGACGACCTTGCGGGTCTCGGCGACGATCCAGGGGCACCAGCGGTCGCGGTTCCACGCGCCGTGCCAGTACGGCGGTTCGCCGATGCCCTCAAGGAACGTGGCCGCCGGGTTCGGACCGCCGCCGTTGTCGCGGCAGTCGACCCGGATCACGTTGGGGTCCTTGGCGGTCTGGAAGACCGTGAAGATCGCGGGTCCGCGCTGGAACTCGCCGAGGAGCTGGTCTTCGGTCTCAGCCACTGCACACCCGCACACTTCCGGTCGCCGGTGGGCGCCCGTTGTAGAAGGCCATGAACGCCTGGTCCTTCACCCACGACTTCCATTCGGCGCTGGCCGAGCGCCAGCCGTCTCCCCATGTGGCCCTGAGGTTCCAGGACGTCAACCCCGAGACCACGACCACGATGTCCGCCGCGTCGCCTCCCGCAAACACCTGGAACGAGTCCGGCGCTTCGGTGCTCGAAGCGCGGACGGTGAAAAGGCGCTGGCCGTCGCTGAACTGCCCCCGAGTCAGCGGATCGGGCGCGCCATGTCGCGCACTCAATTCCTCTCGCATCACTGGTTTCCCCTCCATCCAGTTCGGCGTCGATGGCTCGAGAGTAGGGAGAAGTGGGCACTGCCTCAAGACGAAACACCAGGTCGGACAGTTGCCAATCGGCCCCTTCATATACGTTGTGCCACAACAATGTGGCAGTATGGTCCGCCAAACTGCCACACAGAACACACGACCACTTGAGGTTGCACAATCGGTTGTGATTGCGATACTGAGTGGATGTCGACGGTTTCAGAACTTCGCAAGGTTGTCGGCCGAGAACTGAAGGCGCAGCGCGAGTTGGCGGGTGAGAAGATCACCGATCCCGAAGCGGGCGCGATTATCGGTTCTACTCGGACACTCAGGAGGATCGAAGAGGGCAAGTCCACGAGGGTTACGTTCGCGGGCATCGGGAGGCTCCTGGAGTACTACGGCGCTCCCGACAAGGTCCGGTTCGAGATGGAGCGCATCTGGCGCTTCATGGACGACAAGATCTGGGCCCAGCCCAGCCACGCGGTCGAAAACTCGGGATGGGATGCCTACCTGGAGTTCGAGCGCATGGCGGTCGGGCTCGATCAGTACGAGACCACCTTCGTACCCGGCCCTCTTCAATCGATGGGCTACATGAGCCGCCTCTTCGAACGGGGTGCTGCACCCGAACGCATCCCGATCCTGATCGAGAACCGCCTTGCCAGGCAGACAGAGCTCATCGGAAAGGTCGATCCAGTGAGGCTGCGATTCCTCTTTTCAGAGGCAGTCCTTCGAGGTGGCTGCGACGACCAACAACTCGCTCACATGCTGAAACTCGACGCGCATCCTAGCGTGACCATCAAGTTCCTGCCGCTTGCAGACGGGCCGTATCCGATGTTGAATGTGCCCTTCTCAGTACTATCCTTCAGGAACACCGAGGAACCCAGCATCGTCTATCTGGAGAGCCCGTTCGAGCGTCGTTTCTACGAGGACAGCGCCGCCGTGGGCAAGTACCACCAGATCTTCGAAGGAGGGCTCCGACAAGCCAAGTCTCTGAAGGAGTTCCAGCGATGAGCCAGGATGGGTGGCGCAAGTCCAGCCGGAGCGATGGCACCGAGAACAGCAACTGCGTCGAGGCCCGCCCCGCAGGCACCGGCTTCCAGGTTCGCGACAGCAAGCTGGGCGATGACTCCCCGATCTTCGATCTGAAGACCGTCGACTTCACCGCGCTGCTCCAGCAAGCCGACCGGTAACCCGACCGAAAACGCAAAGCGGCCCCGCCTTCCGGCGGGGCCGTTCGCTTGTGTGGTCAGCGCAGGATTCGTGCCAGTGCCGCTTCACCGGAAGGCTTCCAGGTCGGCTTGCCGCCTGGTCGACCGAGTTCGCCAGCGACACCGATGTCAAGCAGGACAAGGGCCTTGATAAGCGCTCGGCCGCGAGCACGGAGCACCACTGATTCTTCGGCTGCCTTGTAGGCGTTGAAGAAGGGCTCAGCGGCCCCGTCTGGAAGGAGGATCCAGGCGGCGGCGAGGTCGACTGCGGGGTCGCCGACGAAGACGTCGCCGAAGTCGATCACGCCCGCGAGGGCGCCGTCATCGACCACGACGTTGGCGGGGTGGAGGTCGCCGTGGAGCCAGACGTCGGGTTGGTCTCTTTGGGGCGCTTCGAGGGCGCCGCGCCAGATGGCGCGGGCTCGGTCGGCGTCGATGCCTCGGTGGCGTGCGAGTGCCTGCTCGAAGTGGTCGTCCATGGCGGCGAGAGGTGCGCCGCGGCCGTCGTTGGCGGGGGTTTCGGGGCCATCGGTGTGGAGTGCGGTGAGGAATTCGGCGAGCACGGTCGCCGATTCAGCGTCGGTGATCGGTGCGATGTCGGCGGGCGTGCCGTGGACCCAAGTGGCGATGAGCCAGGTGTGCGGGAACCGCTCAGTGAGCCGGCCGAGCCGGGTGGGCACGGGCACCGGGAGCGGTAGCCGTGGCGCGATGCCGGGGACCAGGCGGTGCTCTCGCTCAAGGAGTTCGGGGGCGCCTTCGTGGCGGGGGATGCGTACGGCGAGGTCGGGGCCGAGGCGCCACATCTGGTTGGACCAGCCGCCGTCGACGGACTTCAGTTCGAGGCCGGCCAGGTCGGGGTGCTGCTCCTCCAGGAGCTCGCAGAGCAGGTACTCGTCGATCGCCCAGTCGCTCAACCCGAATCCCTTCGCCGCAAGTTCAAGCCCACCCTATCCGCGTGGTTCGGAGGCCCCGGCCGGCAGCGCGAGACATCCTCCTGCCTGAACCTAGTTTTCGCAGGCAGGCGAGCGCAATCGGCGTACCGTGAAGCCGCTCTTGACCCGGTGTTACCCAGGCCGGTGGCGTCCCAGTGGTCTGTCCAATACCAGGACAGCCCACCGGCTGGTCTCGTAAGGGCCGTAGCCGAGCACGAATGAGAAACATCGTCCCAAACGCAACACGACGTCCGTGCAATGCAGGCAGATGGCCAGAGGCTTATGTCGTAGTCTGCTTACCACCATCTCGTTCACCTACACGGATTCCGTATCCCTGTACGTATCTCAATTGTCCGCGCTACAAGTTCGGTCGTCATCACCCACAAGCGTGGAGAACACTCATCTTCCGCGCTGCCCTCACCCGGTCCGGTTGCGCCCCAAAGGCAACGCCGACGACGCCGCCCCTCCCGACCCACCACCCGAAGAACCGGCCCCGCCCCCCACCTCCTCGTCGCCGCCCGCTTGAACGCCGACCCCGAAGACCGCGATGCTGTGGCACGAGCACGCCCCCGCCTCCTCGTCGCCGCCTCAAGCGTTTCTTCAGGCGAGCACACCCCGGTAACGACCCGGGCGCCTGCTCATCCAAGGCCAGAATCCTGGCGAGGCGCGCCAGCGCGGCCTTGATCTGGGCGAGGGAGAGTCCTTGGGCGCGTTGGTAGGTGAAGACCTCGGGGGCGAGCGGGGCGAGGAGCGCGTCGGCGAGGACTTCCGGGGCGTCCGCTGCCCTGAGAAGCGAGAGGACGTGGGCTCGCCAGAAGCCGTAGGCGCCGATTTCGAAGCGGCGGCCGCCGGTCTCGGTGGCGAGGGCGAGGTGGCCGTGGGCGTCGAGGAGGTCGGCCATGGCGTCGTAGAAGGCGGCGAGGCGTTCGGTGGGCGGGGCGCCGGGGCCGAGGGGTGGGGGGCCGGACAAGAGCGAGTGCTGGAGGGCGGTCTCGTGCTCGTCGAGGAGGGCGACCGCGATGGAGGCGACGTCGGGGTAGCGGCGGTAGAGGGTGCCGCGGCCGACGCCGGCGGCTTTCGCGATGTCGTCCATGGTGACCGCGCGCGGGTCCCCGGCCGCGAAGAGGTCGGCCGCGGCGGCGAGGACCTTGGTGCGGTTGCGGGCGGCGTCGGCGCGCTCGGGCTTCATGGTGGCGATCCTAACAGTAAGTGGACATGATGACCGGTTATGCTCGAATAAGTGGACATCGTGTCCGTTTATTTGAGGAGGAATTGTGCTCCTGCACCTCGACGCCAGCGCCCGCCGCAGTTCGTTCAGCCGCGAGGTCGGCGACACCGTGGCCGCCGCGTGGCGGAAAGCCAATCCTGAGAGCGCGTACGTGCACCGCGACCTCACCCTCGACCCTCCCCCGCCCATCGGCGAGGCCTGGACTGAGCTCTGCGACTACGTGCTCGAGCACCAGATCACCGACCCCGGAAGGTATGCGGAGGCCGTCCGCACACCGGAGCAGGCCAAGGCGTGGGCACTCGTGAAGCCCCTCCTGGACGAGCTCGTCGCGGCCGACGCGGTGCTCATCGCCGCCCCGATGTACAACTTCTCGGTCCCGGCGGTGCTCAAGGCCTGGATCGACCAGGTGACGTTCCCGCGGATGTCGTTGGCGGGCACCAAGTTCGTGGTCGCCTACGCCCGCGGAGGGGCGTACGGGCCGGGCAAGCCGCGCGAGCCGTTCGACCACCACGAGCGGTACCTCCGCGACTTCTTCGCCGGGCACTTCGCCGTGGAGGACGCTGTGTTCGTCGGCTCGGAGATGGTGAACGCGCTCATCGACCCGGCCCTGGCCGGGCGGCGGGACGAGCACGAGGAGTCGAGGGCCGCAGCGCTGGCCGCCGCAGCGAGGATCGGCAGTGCGCTGTGAGCTGGTGGATCCTGCTCGGGGCCGGTCTCGTGGAGATCGCCTGGGCGATGAGCATCAAACCGACCGAAGGGTTCACCCGGCTCTGGCCGACCGTGCTGTCCCTCGTGCTGATGGCGCTCGCCGCGTTCCTCCTCGCACTCGCCATCCGCGAACTCCCGACCGGCACCGCCTACGCGGTCTTCACCGGCATCGGCGCGGTCGGCGCGGTGGTGCTCGGGATCGTCCTCAACCGGGACCCGGTGACCGTGGGGCGCATCGTGGCCCTCGCGCTCATCGTCGGCGGTGTCGTCCTCGCCAAGGTCACCTCGCCCGCCGAGTGACCGCTGCCGCATCATGACCGAGTCGGGACGAACTCGTGCCCGCCGTTCCTAGCGTGCTCCGCGGTGGCTCGAGGACCAGTCACCGGCCGACCTCCGGACCCGCCGGAGCGCCCCGCGTCGGCCTCCTCCAACGATCACGGGAGACCGAGCAATGCACTCGAACGCAGAACAGTTCCCGCACGGGGACCTGGCCGCCCAGGCGGGACTCGGGCGCTGGCAGGCCCAGTACCGGCCCCGCAAGCCCCCCATCGCGCTGTCCATGGGGATCGCCGGGGCGATCTACGTCGCGGTCGCGGCGTGCTTCATCGGCAGCAACCTCCTGGCGAACGGGTTCCTGCTCATCATGTTCCTGGTGATCACCGCGTTCTTCGCGCTCGGCTTCGCCAATTTGGCGTACACGAAGCACAAGTCCGGGGCGGGCGACACGCTCGACCTGTTCGAGCACGGGCTGATCGTCAAGGGCCCCAAGTCGCTCGTCTCGATCTACAACTGGGACGACACGAAGGCGTACCAGCGCCTCTTCCACTACCCGCAGACCGGGCTCGTCACCTACAACTACCTGCTGGTCGGTCCGGAGGGGAACGCGATCAGCATCGGCGACCCGAAGGGAGCGGCGATGTCCGCCGCGGTCAACCTGGAGGCGAACCTCGACCGGTTCACGCTCGGCGCGGCGTTCGAGGGGCCCCAGGAGTGGGGTCCGATCGTGCAGGAGCAGATCACGCGGGCGCAGCTGCCGCAGGTGCTGGCCGAGATCGACGCGGGCCGCCGGGTCGAGTTCGGCGGCCTCGCGCTCGACGCCGGGGCGCTCCACATCGACGGCAGCGTTGTCCCCTGGGGCGAACTGCAGGGCGTGTCCGTGAAGGACGGTGTGGTGGCGTTCAAGATCGCCGGCCGCTTCCTGAAGGCGCGCCAGCCGGTCTACGCGATCCCGAACTTCTTCGTGTTCAAGGCGGCGGTGCAGTCACGGTCGGGACTGGCCTGGTCGTAGGCCTCGCCCAGCGCCTCCGGTCAGTCGGCGTCGGGCTGGTTGGGGTCGTGGGCGGTGCGGTAGCGGCGCCTGCGGCGGGGGCGCGGGCGGACGCGGCCGCGCGCCCGCTGGATCTGGTCGATCTCGTACCGCAGGTACCAGGGCTCCCAGCCGCCCTGGCGGAACCACTGGCGGGCGGTGTGCGAGGCGAGGCCGCCGAGGACGCAGAGCGACACGATGATCCACAGTGGAGAAACGATGAGCGCCCAGACCTCGCCGTAGGTGCGCACGACGGCGGTGATGCCGATCCAGGTGTTGAGCGGGACGAAGACGACGGCGGCGACGCGGGCCCACTTGCGGCCCAGACCGAGGGCGAGGACCGCCATCACGTACGGCACGGTGTAGACCACGAGCGCGGGCGCCACCACCGCGATCGGGAAGCTCGCGCCGATGTCGATGGCGGCCTCGACGTCGGCGAGGAACGGCACCCCTTCGGTCTCGCCCTTGACCCAGTTGAAGATCCGGGGTCCGATGCCGACGCTCACGCTGAGCACCATGAAGTACTGGAACACCAGCATGACCTGGGCGAGGTCGACCGAGTGCGGCTTGTCGTACAGCGCTTGCGGATCAGAGGTGCTCATCACGGGCCTCCAAGGGGCCGGGGCCTCGGACCGCCTGGGACGACGTCCGTCCAGTGCGTCCATCGCGGCTTCGCCGTCTCGATTGCGGGGCTTGCCATCATATCGCTTTTGCGCCTTTCCCGATACCGTGCGAGGCGTCGCCGGAAGCCTCCGGCGCGGGCCTCCGCGTTCCGTTAGGGTCAACGACCTGTGGACACCTTGCGACCTTCCGACCTCGCCCGCGAGCACGGGCTCTCGACCCAGGCCGTCCGCAACTACGAGCGCGACGGCTTCCTCCCGGCGGCGGCGCGCACGCCCAGCGGGTACCGGGTCTACACCGAGCTGCACGCGGCGGCGCTGCGCGCGTTCCTGGCGCTGATCCCGGCGTACGGGCACGCCGAGGCAGGCCGGATCATGAAGGCGCTCAATGCAGGCGATCAAGAGAGCGCCTTGGCACTGATCGACCGCGGGCACCTGCGGCTGGTCCGCGACCGCGAGACCCTGGACGCGGTGCGCGGCGCGATCGGGCACCTCACGGCCGAGCCCGCGCCCGCGCGGTTCCACGGCCCGCCGCTCACGGTGGGCGAACTGGCGCGACGGCTCGACGTCACCGCCGCGACCCTCCGGAACTGGGAGCACGCCGGGATCCTCACCCCCGAGCGCGAACCGGTGACCGGGTACCGATTGTTCCGGGACGAGGACGTGCGGGACGCCGAACTCGCCCATCTGCTGCGGCGCGGCGACTACCCGCTGGAGCGCATCGCGGTGGTCGTCGGCCAGGTCCGCACCGCGGGCGGCACCGAGGAGCTGGCGCTCGCGCTCGAAGGCTGGGGCGAGCGGCTGACCGAGCGCGGCCTCGCGATGCTCGACGCGGCCGCGCAGCTGAGCCGGTACCTGCAGCTCGCCCAGTGAACGCCGATTGACAAGCGTTGATATCCCACTTACCATGGCACCGTCATTCTCGGAAAGTTTCATGAAAATCTTCGAAACTTCCGAAGCTTTGTTTTCCCTCCTCCGCAATGGAGCTGCCAAGCCATGGAACGTCACCCCCGATCGCGGCATCGGCGCCTCCGCGCCCTCGCCGCCGGAACCGGAGCGCTGGTCCTCCCCGCCGCGCTCGCCTTCGGCCAACCCGCCGCCGCCCAGGACGAGCCCACCGTCGTCTACGCCGCCGACTTCGCGGACGGCACGGTCGGCGACTGGGCCCCGCGCGGCCCCGTCACCCTCGCCGTCGAGGACGGCGCGCTCCTCACCACCGGCCGCACCGCCGACTGGAACGGCCCCGCCCTCGACCTCACCGGGCTCATCGCCCCCGGCGGCGTGTACGAGATCGCGCTCGACGTCCGCTTCGCCGCCGACAGCGCCGGCGAGGTCGTCTCCGCCACCGTCCAGCGCGAGGCCGGCGGCGAGACCGCCTACGACAGCGTCGTCTACCAGGCCGCCGCCGGCGCCGACTGGACCACGCTGAGCGGCGAGTACAGCATCGGCGCGACCGCCGACGCCCTCACGCTCTACGTCGAGTCGCCGACCCCCGAGGCCTCGTACGCGATCGACAACGTCCAGATCACCGAGCTCACCCCGCCCGGCGTCGACCCGGACATCCCGTCCCTCAAGGACGTCCTCGCCGACGACTTCCGCTTCGGCGCGGCCATCGACCCCCGCGACCTCGCCGCCCCCACCGGCAACCTGCTGAACAAGCACTTCAACCAGGTCACCGCCGAGAACCACATGAAGGTCGAGGCGATCCAGCCGACCGAGGGCACGTTCAACTTCGACGCCGCCGACGAACTCGTCGAGCACGCCGAGGCGAACGGCATGGAGGTCTACGGGCACACGTTCCTATGGCACAGCCAGACCCCCGACTGGTGGTTCACCTACCCCGCCGGGCACCCGCAGGCCGGTGAGCCCATCGGCAGCTCGGCCGAGGACCAGCAGATCATGCTCGACCGCCTCGAAGCCCACATCGGCGCCATCGCGGAGCACTACGGCGACCGCATCTGGGCCTGGGACGTCGTCAACGAGGTCATCAGCGACAACGCCGCCGAGGTGTACCGCGACAGCCGCTGGTTCCAGATCTTCGAAGGCCCCGAGTACATCTCGCACGCGTTCCGCATCGCCCGCGAGCAGCTCGACGCCGTCGGCGCCACCGAGGTGAAGCTCTTCATCAACGACTACGGCACCGACAACCCGGCCAAGCGCGACAACCTCTACAACCTCGTCGCCGACATGCTCGCCGACGGCGTCCCCGTCGACGGCGTGGGCCACCAGACCCACATCAGCCTCAACACCCCCCTCGAGAACATCGAGTCGAGCATCGACAAGTTCGCCGGACTCGGCGTCCTCCAAGCGGTGACCGAACTCGACGTCGCCATCGGCGCCCCCGTCGAAGGCGTGGAGTTCCCCGAGTACGACGCCCGCATCGTCCAGCAGGGCCACTACTACCGCGACCTGTTCGCGATGCTCCGCGAGAAGGACCTCGAGTCCGTCACCGTCTGGGGCCTGCACGACGGCCGCTCCTGGCTGCGCGGCTTCAACGGCACCCGCCCGCTGGAGTCCCCGCTGCCCTTCGACGACAACCTGCAGGCCAAGTGGGCCTACTGGGGCATCGTCGACCCGAGCCGCCTCCCCGAGATCCCCGTGGAGCCCGAACCCGAGTACGCCGTGGTCCAGGTGCCGCGGGCCAAGAACGCGCCCGTCATCGACGGCGAGAAGGACAAGGCCTGGAAGAAGGCCGCCACGGTCGCCACCGACGTCCGCGTCGAAGGCGCCGAGGACGGCGCGAAGGCCGACGTCTCGCTCATGTGGGACGAGAACGCGATGTACGCCCTGTTCGAGGTCACCGACCCCACCCTCGACGAGAGCAGCGCCAACCCGTGGGAGGAGGACTCCGTCGAGGTGTTCCTCAACCCCGGCAACACCAAGTCGGGCGGGTACGACGACGCGGACGGCCAGTACCGCGTGAGCTTCACCAACGTCGTCTCCCTGGGCGGCAACGGACCCGACGCGGGCGCGGTCACCAGCGCCGCGGTCGCCACGAGCACCGGCTACCGGGTCGAGATCGCGATCGCGCTGGCCGAGGGACAGGGCGAGGTCGGCGCCGAGCACGGCCTCGACCTGCAGGTCAACGACGCCACCGACGGGGTGCGCACCGCCGCGCACACCTGGTACGACCCGACCGGCCAGTCCTGGAGCACCAACAAGATGTGGGGCATCGCCGAACTGGTCGAGAAGGTCAAGAACGACAACGGGAACGGCGGCGGCGGGAGCCTGCCCGTCACCGGTGCCGGCCTCACGGTCGCGGTCGCCTCGGCCGCGGTCCTCGCGGTCGGCGGCACGTTCCTGGTGCTGCGGCAGCGCCGCGCCGCCAACTGGGGCGAATGACGCCATAGGTAGATGACAGGGCGGGGCCGCGAGGTCCCGCCCTCGTCGTGTCCGGCGCGATGTCGTACCACCGTGCCACCATTGGGACATGTGCCGCAATGTGAAGACCCTGTTCAACTTCGATCCGCCCGCCACGGAGGAGGAGGTCGCCGCCGCCGCGCTCCAGTACGTGCGCAAGGTCAGCGGCTCGACCCATCCGTCGCAGGCCAACGAGGCGGTCTTCGAGGCCGCCGTGGCCGCGATCGCCGCCGCGACCCAGGAGCTGCTCGACGGCCTGGTCACGTCCGCACCGCCGAAGGACCGCGAGGTCGAGGCGGCCAAGGCGAAGGCCCGCTCGGCCCAGCGCTTCGGCACCGGGGACTAAGACCCGTCCGAAGACGCCCCTGCGCCCGCATCGGTGGGAAGCTGAGACTTCCACATGCGGGAAGGGGCGCTCATGCGGTTCGACGGATATCGGGTGGTCGTGACCGGGGCCGGTCGCGGCTTCGGCAGGAGCCTGGCGATCGCGCTGAGCCGGGACGGCGCGGAGGTGTTCCTCAGTGCCCGCGACTTCCGGGCGGCCGAAACGGTCGCGGAGGAGGTGCGGCACGCCGGCGGGCGGGCGCACGCGTTCGAATGCGACCTTGCCGATCCCGAGTCGGTGCGCGAGTTCGCCACCACCGTCGGCGAGGTGACCGACGCTGTCGACGTGCTCGTCAACAACGGCGCGCCCTACCTGGACGCGGGCGGGTTCCTCGAAGCGGACGACGCGCAGGTCGCGGCGACCATCGCGGCCGGCGCCACCGGCACGGTGCTCGCCACCAAGGCGCTCCTGCCGCTGCTGCTGCGCAGCCCGCGGCCTGACATCGTGACCATGGTGTCCGGGTGCGGCGAGTACGGCAACCACCGGTCCGAAGCGCACGAGGCGTTCTACGCCGCGAAGGCCGCGCAGTCCGGGTTCACCGAAGTGCTCTCGAAGCGCCTGCGGCCCCAAGGGGTCCGCGTCATCTCCCTCTACCCGCCGGACTTCGACGACACCGACCCGCTCGGACCCGCATGGGACGCCGAACGCAGCGACGGTGACGCCCTCACGGCCCGCTCGGTCGCCGACTGCGTCATGTTCGCGATCGGCCAGCCGCGCGACTGCTACATCAAGTCGTTCTACTTCGAGCAGGCCTGAAGGGGCCGGACTCATCCGGCCCCTTCGCGCCTCGATCAGCGGATGCGGTCGTAGACCAGGGAGACCGTGCCGTCCTCGCCCGCGGCCTGGCTCGCCAGCGCCCACTGCCCTTCGGGGAGCCCGCCGTCGAACAGGCGCGGGCCCTCGCCGAGGAACACCGGGAACAGCGTGATCGCCAGGCGGTCGACCTGGTCGGCGGCCAGGAGCGCCTTGATGACGCTCGCGCTGGCGAGCACCAGGATGTCGCCGCCTTCACCGGCCTTGAGGTCGGCGACCACCTCTGCGGTGGGTTCGTCGCGGATCTCCGTCCGCTCCCAGGGCGCTTTGTCAAGTGTGGAGGAGAGGACCGTCTTGTCGGTGTCGACGAGCCACTGCGCGAAGGCCTCGTCGCGGGGGTCGACGCCTTCGGCGCCGATCACGGTGGGCCAGAAGCCCAGGAAGCCTTCGGCGTTGACGCGGCCGAGCAGGGCCGTGGTCGCGGTCTCGTGGAGGGCGGCGAGGTGGTCGCGGGCGGTGTCCGAGACCGCGTACGGCATCACCCAGCCCATGTCGAGCGGGTTCGCCTTGGCGTAGCGGCCGTCGAGGGAGAGGGCGGTGTTGGTGACGACGCGTCGGGTGGTGGTCATGGTGTGCTCCTTGCGGTTTCAGGGGTTGAGGATCGAGGCGAGCTTGTCGAGGGTCTGGCCGAAGCCGATCTCGATGCCGGCGATGAAGTCGGCGGCGTCGACGGTGCTGTCGGAGAGCCGCCAGTGGACGTCGAGGTCCGTGCCGTCGCCGCTCGGGCGGAGGTCGAACTCGACGTGGGAGGTGAAGGCGATGCCGCCGTCGGGCAGCAGCGGGGAGAGCCGGTAGGCCAGGCGCTCACCGGGAATGGCCTCGGTCACTTCGCCTTCGGCGCGGCCGGCGACGAGGTCGGTGCCCTTGTCGTCGATGTCGCGGTACTCCAGGACGATGCGGCCGTCCGGTCGCGCTTCGAAGACCAGTTCGGAGACGCGGAAGTCGTCGGGCGTCCACCACCGGTCGAGCAGCTCGGTCTCGGTCAGGTGCGGCCAGAGGGCCGCCGGAGCGGCCGGGAGGGACCGGGTGAACCGGAACGAGCGGCCGTCGGCCCAGCCTTCGGCCGTGGCGGCGAGGCGCTCGGCGTCGGCGCTCGCGCCGTACCGGTCGAATCCCTCGTGGCCGTCAGCGGCGTCGGCGAGGGCATGCAGTGCGGTCGCCAGGTCCCGCAGCGGGCCCGAGCGGAGCGCGTAGATGCGGCGCTGGCCGTTGCGCTGGGAGGCGACGAGGCCGGCGCGTTCGAGGGCCTGGAGGTGCTTGGTGGTCTGCGGTTGGCGCGCCCCGGCCAGCTCGGCGAGGACGCCGACCGGCCGGGGCCGCTCGGCCAGGAGTTCGACGAGCCGCCACCGAGCCGGGTCGGCGAGTGCGGCGAGGATTGCTTCCATGAGAAGAAGTATTCCTCATGGAGAATATTCTTGTCAAGGAATATCTTGTAATTCGCTCAGGCGGCCTCGGGAATGATGTCGTTGACCAGGTCGGCGCACCACTGCAGGAGCGACAGGCCCTCGAGCGGCTTGCCGCCGATCTTCGAGGTGGTCGGGCGCGGGACGCTGATGAGGCCCGCCTGCGGCTTGTAGTGCGCGTCCGGGTAGTGCCGGCCGAGCCGCAGCTGCTTCGAGTCGGGCAGCTCGATCGAGGAGAACCGGAGGTTCTTCCCTTGCAGCGCAACGTCCTGGAGGCCGTGGGCGCGGGCGAGGAGCCGGAACCGGGCCAGGTGGAACAGGGTCTGCGCCTGGTCGGGCGCGGGACCGTACCGGTCCTCCATCTCCTCGCGCACCTCGTCGAGCTCGGCCTCGCTGTGGACCTCGGAGATCTTGCGGTACATCTCCAGGCGCAGCCGCTCGACCTCCACGTAGTCGAACGGGATGTTCGCGTCCAGCGGCAGCTCCACCTTGACCGGCGCGGGCGGCTCCTCGGCGCCGCCCTTGAACGACGCCACCGCCTCGCCGACCATGCGCAGGTACAGGTCGAAGCCCACGTCCGCGATGTGCCCGGACTGCTCGGCCCCCAGGAGGTTGCCAGCGCCGCGGATCTCGAGGTCCTTCATCGCCACGTACATGCCGGCGCCGAGCTCGGAGTGCTGCGCGATCGTCGCGAGCCGCTCGTGCGCGGTCTCCGAGAGGGTCTGCTCCGGCGGGTACAGGAAGTACGCGTACGCCCGGTCGCGGCTGCGGCCCACGCGGCCGCGGATCTGGTGCAGCTGCGAGAGGCCGAGCAGGTCGGCCCGCTCCACGATGAGGGTGTTCGCGTTCGGGATGTCGATGCCGGACTCGATGATCGTGGTCGAGACGAGCACGTCGTACTCGCTCTCCCAGAACCCCTGCATGATCTTCTCGAGCTGGCCTTCGCCCATTTTCCCGTGGGCCACGGCGATCCGGGCCTCGGGGACGAGCTCGCGCAGCTTCGTCGCGGCCCGGTCGATGGACTCGACCCGGTTGTGCAGGTAGAACACTTGGCCGTCGCGCAGCAGCTCCCGGTGGATCGCGGCGGCCACCTGCTTGGCCTCCCAGGCGCCCACATAGGTCAGCACCGGGTGGCGCTCCTCGGGCGGGGTGGCGATCGTCGACATCTCGCGGATGCCCGTCACCGCCATCTCGAGCGTGCGCGGGATCGGCGTCGCGGACATGGTGAGCACGTCCACGGCGGTGCGCAGGGCCTTCAGCTTCTCCTTGTGCTCCACGCCGAACCGCTGCTCTTCGTCCACAATGATCAGACCCAGGTCCTTGAACCGGGTCTCGGCCTGCAGGAGCCGGTGCGTGCCCACGAGGATGTCGATCTCCCCCGCGGCGATGCCCTTCTGGATCTCCCCGGCCTCGCGCGTCGACTGGAACCGCGAGAGCTGCTTGATCTTCACCGGGAACTGGCCCATGCGCTCCACGAACGTGCCGTAGTGCTGGCTCGCCAGGAGCGTGGTCGGCACGAGCACCGCCACCTGCTTGCCGTCCTGCACGGCCTTGAACGCGGCGCGCACGGCGACCTCGGTCTTGCCGTACCCCACATCGCCCATGACGAGGCGGTCCATCGGGACGCGCGCCTCCATGTCAGCCTTCGTGTCCATGATGGCCGACATCTGGTCGGGGGTCTCGATGTACGGGAACGCGTCCTCGAGCTCGCGCTGCCACGGCGTGTCCGGGCTGAACGCGTGCCCTTGGGCCGCTTGGCGGGCCGCGTACAACTGGATCAGCTCGGCCGCGATCTCGCGAACGGCCTTGCGGGCCCGGCGCTTCGTCTTCTGCCAGTCCGCGCCGCCCAGCTTGTGCACCGTCGGCTGCTCGCCGCCCACGTACCGCGTGAGCTGGTCGAGCGAGTCGGTGGGCACGAACAGGCGGTCGCCCGGCTGGCCGCGCTTGGAGGCGGCGTACTCGATCACCAGGTACTCGCGCTCGGCCCCGCCGATAGCGCGCCGCACCATCTCCACGTACTTGCCGACGCCGTGCGCGTCGTGCACCACGAAGTCCCCGGGCGAGAGCTCGAGCGGGTTGACCACGCCGCGCCGCTTGGCGGCCTTGCCCTTGCGCGGCTTCTGGGCCGCGAGGGCCTTGCCGCCCGCGATGTCGGCGGCCGTGACGACCACGAGACCCGAAGCGGCGTCGACGAACCCGAGCGTGAGCGTGCCGGTGCAGGCGACGACCTCGCCCGCGCGGAACTCCTGCGGCGCGGCCTCCAGGTGCGCGCCGATGCCCTCGGCCTTCAACTGCTCGGCGGCCCGCTCGGCCCCGCCGAGGGCCGGGTAGACGACGGCGACGGCACGGCCCTCGCGGGTCCAGGCCTGCATGTCCGCCACGAGCTGCGGCGTGTTCCCGTGGTAGCGCGGGGTCTCGGCGATGCCGAGGTCCACGGTGATCGACTCGTCGGCCGTCACGTCTCCATAGTGGAGCGGTTCGCCGGTGATGGTCGCGAGCTCGTCCGCGAGCGCGTCCTCCTCGGGGGCGACGGCGAACGGCGAGATCGTCCACCAGCGCTGGCCCTTGGCGAGCGCGGCGGTGCGGGCCTCGGCGAGGTCGTGGAACGTGCCCGCGCCGAGGTCCACGGGCGCTTCGGCCCCGGCCGCGGCGGCGGCCCAGGAGGCGTCGAGGAACTCGTTCGAGGTGGCGACGAGATCGACCGCGCGCGAGCGGATCCGCTCGGGCTCGATCGCGACGACCAGCGAGTTCCGGGGCAGCACCTCCTGGAACAGCTGCAGCTCGTCCGGTCCGGCGAGCGCGGGCAGGAGGGACTCCATGCCTTCGGCCGGGATGCCCTGGGCGAGCTTGGCGCACATCTCGGCGATGCCGGGGTAGGCGTCGCCGAGGGCGGCCGCCTTCTCCCGCACCGCATCGGTGAGGAGCAGTTCACGGCAGGCGACGGCGCGCAGCTCAGGCGCTTCGTCGAGGGAGCGCTGGTCGGCGACGGAGAACTCGCGGATGGAGTCGACCTCGTCGCCGAAGAACTCCAGGCGCAGCGGGTGCTGGGCGGTGGGCGGGAACACGTCGAGGATGCCGCCGCGCACGGCGAACTCGCCGCGCTTCTCCACGAGGTCGACCCGCTCGTAGGCGAGGTCCACGAGGTGGGCGGCGAGGTCGAGCAGGTCGGTCTCGTCACCGCGGCGCAGCTGCACGGGCTCGCGTTCGCCGAGGCCCTTGAGCTGGGGCTGGAGGGCGCCGCGCACGGGGGTGACGATGACGCGCGGGATGTCGCCGGCATGGATGCGGTGGAGGAGTTCGAGGCGGGCGCCGACGGTGTCGGAGCGGGGCGAGAGGCGCTCGTGCGGCAGCGTCTCCCACGCGGGGTAGAACGCGATGTCCTCCTCGTCGATGAAGGAGGCCAGGGACTCGGCCAGCTCCTCGGCTTCGCGGGAGGTCGCGGTGATCGCGAGCACGGGGCCTGGCGAGCTGGCGGCGGCCCGGGCGAGCGCGAGGGGGCGCGCGCCGGGCACGGCGACGACGTCGACCGGGCGGTCGGACGAGGCCGCGAGGTCGGCGATGCGGGCGAGCTTCGGGGCTTTCGCGGCCGCGTTGAGCAGGCTCGCGAGTTTCGGAACGGTTCGTTCTGCGGCCATGCGGACTCCTGCGAGGTTCCGGGTTTCACTGTGCTCGAGGCACGACGATTGGCCGGAATCCAGGCAGCCCTTGGCGCTGCTTGCGAGCCGCGAATCGGCCCGTCTGGTTCCGGCAACCGGTCGAGTCTACCTCGCGTGGACGGCGCCCATTTGCGGCTCGCAGGCTTCGCCGGGGGCCGCGCGCCGCGCCGCGCCTACTCGCTCGCGCCCTGGCCCGTGCCCTGGTCGAAGAGCAGCTGCTGCACTTCGGGCACGTTGTAGAGCATGCCGATCACGACGAGGACGGTGAGCACGGGCAGGAGGATGCGGTTCTCCTCCTTGCCGCCCGCGCGGAGCGCCACGGAGTTGGGCAGGCCGATGTCGCGCCAGCGGCGGCCCTGGATCGGAATCGGGAAGAACAGGGGCGAGCCCATCTTCGTGATCATGTCCCCCAGGACGTGGATGAAGCAGCCGATGCCCATCGCGAGTCCGAGCACCCAGTAGTCGCGGCCCTCGGGCAGGAACCGGTACATGCCGTACGAGGCCACCAGCGCGACGCCGGTCGTGACGATCCAGCCCTTCTTCTCCACGGTCTCGGCGAGCAGGCCGCGCACCGCCAGTCCCGTGAGCACGAACAGGATCGCGATGACCGCCGGCTTCCCGAACTGGTAGGCGAGGAAGCCGGTGCCGGTGCCCACGATCGCGGCGTGGAGGGCGGTGTGGGTGAAGGTGCGGTGGCCGTTCTTCCGCTTCTTGTCCTTCTTCGACTTCGTGAGCAGGTAGAACCAGTAGCAGAGGCGTTCGACGACCTCGGCCACGAAGAGGGACGCGACGCCGAACGAACGGGCCACAGTGGAGCCGCCCTTGTTCTCGGTCACCTTGCCGGCGCAGTCGATGTCGGGGTAGAGAGCGGCGCCGGAGGCGACGATCGTGCCGACGACGAGCTCGGCGGAGGACTGGTCGATGCCGAACGCGAGGTCGGCGACCGCCGAGCCCGCGAGCCACAGGGCGGCACCGGACATGGCGTGGGTCGGGCCCATGACCATAGTGGGGACTCCTTCAAGGGCAGATTGGGAGCAGAGTCTGGAAGCTGTGGAGACTATCCCACACGCGCACGACAACCGCGGTTCCAGGCGAGAGGTTCCTCCAGTCCCGCAACATCATTCCCGTATCAGTATCATCACGGCCCGTCCTGCGGCAGCGCCTCGCGCTATGGTCGAGGGGTGTTCGACTCCTCGCAGCTCACGGCCTATCTCAAGCGCGTCGGGATCAGGGCCCCGAGGCGCCCGACGCTGCACGCGCTGCGGCGGATCCACCGCGCCCACATCGACGCGATCCCGTACGAGAACCTCGACATCCAGCTCGGCAGGCCGATCCGGCTCGACACCGAGTCGCTGTTCGCGAAACTCGTCGAAGGCGGCCGCGGCGGCTACTGCTACGAGCACAACGGCACCCTCGCGCACGCCTTGGAGGCCATGGGCTTCGACGTGCGCCGCGTCCTCGGCGGCGTCGCCCGCGAGACCGAAGGCGACGGCAACTGGTGGAACCACATGCCGCTGGTGGTGCGGTTCCCCGGCGGCGACGAGTACCTGGCCGACGCCGGCATCGGCACCGGTTTCCGCGACCCCCTGCCGATCCGCAACGGCAGCTACCGGGTGGGGCCCTTCAACTTCGGGATCTGGAGCCTCGGCGACGGCGAATGGCGCTGCTCGATCGACCCGCGCGTCACCAACCTGACGTTCGACTTCACCCTGGACCCGCGCAACGTGCCCGAGTTCGCGGCAAAGTGCACGGAGCTCTCGACCTCTCCGGAGTCGCCGTTCGTGAAGACCCTGACCGTGCAGAGCCCCGCCGAGACCGACATCTGGGTCCTGCGGGCGCGGACCCTCACCATCTACGACCCCCAAGCGCCGGAAGGGAAGACGGTCCGCATCATCGCCGAGGAGGCCGACTTCGCCGGACTCCTGCAGGGCCGCTTCAATCTCTCCCTCGACGAGACCGAAATCAGTGCACTGTGGAGCAAGGCCGCAGAGCAGCACGAACGCAGACTCGCCGAAGACGCGGTGGCGGACCAGGCCAGCAAGACCTCGGCCTGACCGTCATGCCGCCCCCAGTCGGGCGCCCGAATGCGGCTCAGTACTCCCGTCGGCACAGGAGGGCGCCGATGAGCGCCCAGGCCAGTCCGGCCTGGCCCTCCGTCGCGGCCCAGGTGATCAGGTCTGCGGCGGATCCGCCGACCGCCAGCCCCAAAGAGACGCCGGCGATCAGCAGCGGGAAGCTCGCGACGAGCAGGAGCGCGGTCGAGCGGGGCACGATGCGCGCCCGCAGGCAGGCGATCCCGACGACTGTCGCGCCCGCATAGATCAGGTGCGACAGCGTCCACGCCGGTACGGCCGCGAGCGCCACCGCCCCTTCGAAAGCCTTCGGCACGAGCGGACCGGCCGCGTTGGCGATGAAGCCGACCGCCGTCGCCGCGAGCCCGGCGAGCACGAGGCCGCATCCCCAGGCTCCGAGTCGGCCGAGGAAAGGCCGATGCCCGCCCGCGAACACCCTGAACCCGCCGAACACCAGCAGCACCGCGGCAAGGCCCGCCCAGTTCACGAACGCCGCCGCACCCTCGGTGACCGGGAAACCCGTGGCGGCGAACATGATCGCGCCGAAGATCAACACCGATCCCGCGGCGGTTCGGCGCCCCCGCCCCGTCGGCTCTATACGGACGTGGGCATCGGATCGCGAAGTCATCGGGGCTCCCGCACTGAGGATCGAGTCCGCCGTTCAGCGGGTCGACTCCATGCTCCCGGCCGCGGGGCCGGTCGGATTCCCCCCGCGAGGTGAGCGCGGTCCCCCGTCCGGGGGAGTGCTCAGGCGGTGCGCTGGCGGGCGGCTTCGTAGAGCGCCACTGAACCGGCGTTGGCCGCGTTCAGTGAGGAGGCGGCCTTGGGGGACATGGGGATGCGGGCCGTGGCGTCGGCGAGTTCGAACCAGGACTTCGACATGCCGGCGGTCTCGTTGCCGACCACGAGGAGCGTGGGGCCGCGCAGGTCGTGTTCGGACAGTGCCTGCTCCCCGCGCTCGTCGGTGCCGATGATCGCGGGCGCGTGCGGCTGCTTGCGGGCCCATTCGGCGACCTCGTGGGCCGAGGCGGCACTGACGACGGGCATCGCGAACAGGCTCCCGGTCGAGGCGCGGACCGCCTTGGGGTCGTAGGGGTCTGCGGCGTTGCGGCCGGTGATGACCACGGCGTCGGCACCGAAGGCGTCGGCCGAGCGAATGAGCGAGCCGACGTTCCCGGGGCTGGTCGGCCGGTCGATGACGATGCCGAGCCAGTCGGGGCGGGTGGCGAGGTCGGCGAGCCGGCGCTGCGGGATCTTGACCTGCGCGAGGAGCTCGGGCGGGTTGTCCTCGTCCTTCTCCCCCAGTTCGGCGATGAGCTCGCCGGAGACGGCCGCCTGCTCGATGTGGGGCCGTTCGAGCAGGCCGCGGGCCCAGTCGGAGAGGCGCGGGCGGTCGGCGTCATAGAGCAGGGCCTCGACGGTCCAGCCGTGCTCGACCGCGAGGGAGATCGGCCGGACGCCCTGCACGAGGAACGAGCCGGCGCGGTGGCGCTTGTTGCGGTTGCGCAGCAAGGTCTCCCACTGCTGGTACTTGGCGTTCCGGACGCTGACCTGCAGGACTCTCGCCATGGCCTCCGCGCTTCTCGGTAGTGGGGACAAGTGCGCAGAACCTACCACGGGCGGCGCGGGCGCCGCCGCGGAGAAATCCGGGCTGTGCCCCGGCCCGCGCGGCCGTTCCCGGCCCGTACGGGCGGTCCCGGGTACCCTCCCGATCCCACCTTCACCACTACCAATGAAAAGGACACCCTCTCACACGGGTACGACAAAGGCCCGCTACCTGCGGAAACAGGCGCGGGCCCGTGGTGCCGTCGCGGATCGGGCGTGACGAATCCGTCATGACGGATCGAGCGCGGCGGCTCAACCGTGACAGATCGAGTCCGAAGGCTCGACCTTGACGGACCGGGCTCGAAGGCTCGACCGCGACCGATCAGCCGGTGTTGCGCAGGCCCGCCGCGATGCCGTTCACCGTGATGAGTAGCGCGCGCTTGAGCTGCGGGTCGACGTCGCCGTCGGCGCCGCCCTCCGAGCGGTAGCGCTTGAGCAGCGAGATCTGCAGGTGGTGCAGCGGCGCGAGATAGCGGTCGCGGACCTCGAGGGTCCGGGCCAGCTGCGGGTTCGCGTCGAGCAGCTTCTCACCGCCGGTGAGCGCGAGCACCTCGGCGACGGTGCGCTCGTGCTCGGCCGTGATCGTCTCGAAGATCGGCCGCAGCCCGGCCGGCACCAATGTGGAGACGTACTGCTCCGCGATCGACAGGTCCGTCTTCGCCAGCGTCATCTCCACATTGGAGACGAAGTTGCGGAAGAAGTGCCACTTCTCGTACATCTCGGCGATGTCGTCGCCCAGGCCCGCCTCGCGGGCGGCCGCTAGCCCTGAGCCCACGCCGTACCAGCCCGGCACGATCTGCCGCGACTGCGTCCAGCCGAACACCCACGGGATCGCCCGCAGGCCGCCCAGCCCCGCGTCCGTGTTCGGGCGCTTCGACGGGCGCGAACCGATGTTCAACGCGCCCAAGAGCTCCGTGGGGCTCACGGCCCAGAAGTACTCGGCCAGGCCCGGCTTCCCGGTCAGCTCCCGGTACGTGGCCTTCGACGCCTCCGAGGTCTGGTCCATGACACTGAACCAGCGGCCGAGCACGTCCGGCTGGTGGCGCGGCTCGGTGTGCAGCAGCGTCGCCTTCAGCGAAGCGGCCACCGTCAGCTCGAGGTTCTCGCGCGCCAGCGCGGGCAGCGTGTACTTGTCCGACAGCACCTCGCCCTGCTCGGTGATCTTGATGGCGCCGTCGAGCGTGCCCGAGGGCTGGGCCAGGATCGCCTCGTGGGTGGGGCCGCCGCCGCGGCCGATGGTGCCGCCGCGGCCGTGGAAGAGGCGCAGGCGCACGCCGTGCTTGTGCGCGACGTCGCGCAGCTGCCGCTGGGCGCTCTGGATGTTCCACTGGCTGGCGGTGATGCCGGCGTCCTTGTTGGAGTCGGAGTAGCCGAGCATCACTTCCTGCACGTCGCCGCGGGCGGCGACGATCGCGCGGTACGCGGGGAGGCTGAGGAGCCGGTCGAGGAGGGCGTCGGCGCCGGCGAGGTCCTCGACCTCCTCCATGAGCGGCACGAAGCCGATGTCGGCGCGGCCGCGGGCGACGTCGACGAGGCCGGCGTCGCGGGCGAGGATCGCGGGGGCCAGGACGTCGGCGGGGTCGTGGGTCATCGAGATGATGTAGGACTCGACGATCGACTGCCCGAACTGGACCTGGGCGTCGCGGATCGCGTGGAAGACGTCGAAGGTCTTGCGGTTGCGTTCGGCGAGTTCGACGTTCGCGGGCGCGAGGGGCCGCTGCCCGGAGAGCTCCTTCTCCAGGAGGGCGTCGCGCTCGTCGGCGGCGAGGTCGGCGTAGGGCTTGTCGAGTTCGCCGGTGGCGTCGTAGAGCTCGCCGAGGACGGCGTGGTGGGCCTCGGAGTGCTCGCGCACGTCCATGGTGGCGAGCTGGAGGCCGAAGGCGCCGACGGTGCGGATGACGCGGTCGAGGACGCCCTTGGCGGGGAGCTGGCCGCGCTGGCGGGCGAGGGAGTCGCGCATGACCTGGAGATCGGTGAGGAGCTCGCGGCCGTCGGCGTAGTCGAAGCCGGCGCGGTGCGGGAGGCCTTCGGCGTGGCGGGCGCGGGTGTTGCCGAGCTTCGCCTCGATGGCGCGGGCCTTGAGGCGGTAGGGCTCTTCGCCGTAGATGCGCTTGTACCGCTCGGGGATGTTGTCGAGGACCTTGAAGTCGGCGGCGACGGAGTCGAGGAGCTCCTGGGCGGCCGGGCGCACGGTCTGGGAGACGGAGAGCTCGTTGATGAGCGCGGCGACGGCGCCTTCGGCGGCGGCGATGCCGTGCTCGTGCTGCATGAGCAGCACCTGCTTGGTCACTTCGGGGGTGACGAAGGGGTTGCCGTCGCGGTCGCCGCCGATCCAGGTGCCGAACTTGAGGGGCGCGTGGCCGGGGCGGGGGGAGCCGCCGAGGTCGGTGAGGGTGGCGTTGAGGTCGGTGAGGACCCGCGCGGCCGCGTCCCGGTAGAGGTCGGTGAGGTAGTAGATGGCGTTGCGGGCCTCGTCGGTGGGCTCGGGCTTCTCGACGCGGAGTTCGTCGGTCTGCCAGAGGAGGTCGATGATCTCGGCGAGGCGGGAGTTGACGGCGTCGACGTCGGCGGAGCCGAGGACGGCGCGTTCGGCGGTCTCGGCGTCGAGGAGGTCGGCGATGCCGCGGAGCTTCATGAGGATGGAGCGGCGGGCGGCCTCGGTGGGGTGGGCGGTGAAGACGGGGCGCACTTCGAGGCGTTCGGCGGCGGCGGCGATCTGGTCGGCCGGGATGTCCTCGGCGATGATGTCGGCGCGGGCCTGGGAGAGCCAGCCGCCGTTCTCGGCGCGGGAGCGGCGCATGTCGCGGGCGCGGTGGACCTGCTCGGTGATGTTCGCGAGGTGGAAGTAGGTGGCGAACGCGCGGGCGAGGTCGACCTCCTCGTTCACGTCGAGTTTCGCGAGGCGCGAGGCGACGGCCTCGGGCTGGTGGCGCACCAGGCCGCGGACCTCTTCGACGAGCTCGAGGAGCTGGGGGCCCTCCTGGCGGACGAGTGCCTGGCCGAGCAGGTTGCCGAGCCGGCGGATGTCGCGGCGCAGCTGCTTGTCGTCGATGCCGCTGGAGGAGTCGAAGTAGTCCATGGAGGTCTCCACTGGTGGTCTGGGCGGCACGAACTTACGGCTCCGCAAGCTTCGCCATGTAGCCCTAGGGGCTGGCCGCGCCGACGTCCTTGTCCGCGGTCACTGCTGCACTCGTGCTCTCGGGCCTGCTCGGCGACCGCTTGCGGAGCCGTGGATCGGCTCCTGGGCGCCCGCTCGCGGACCCGTAAATTGGCTCCGTCAGCGTAACTTACCGGTAATGGGTGCGCCACTTTCTCAGTCCGCCATGCGGGACGATCCCGCGCATAAGCGCCCGGCGCGGGTGAGGCGAGTGACGGTCCCGTGGCATACGCTGGTGCGACCGAATCCGATGCCGCCCCTGCCCGAAGCACTGCGAAGGGATCCCGACCGCCGATGTCTGACTGGGTACTGCCCGATGAGATCCTCGCCGAGGCGCCGAGCCACACCCCCCTCCCGCATGAACTCGCCGACCTGGAGCTGCTGCTGTACGGCGCGTACGCGCCGCTGCGCGGGTTCATGGGCGAGGCGGAGGCCCGGTCGGTGACGCGGACCGGGACGCTCCCGGACGGGACGGCGTGGCCGGTCCCGGTGACGCTGGACGTGCCGATCGCGACCGCGCGGCTGCTCGACAACCCCGACCCGAAGCGGCGTGTGCTTCGCATCACCGACCCTGAGGGGGCGCCGGTCGCGGCGGTCGAGTGCCACAGCCTCGACGCGCTCGGGCCGGACATGGTCCGCGTCGGCGGCCCGGTGCGGCGCATCGCCGACGCCGCGCACGGCGTGTTCACGGGCTTGCGCGCCACCCCGGAGCAGGCGCGCACGACCTACACGAAGCCGCGGGTGCTGGCGCTCGTCGCGGACCGGCCGCTGCACCGTCCGCAGCTGGCGCAGCTGGCGCGGGCCGCGCACAACCTGGCCGCGCACGTGCTCGTCATGATCCCCACCGGCGATGAGACGAACGGCGACCGGGACCTGCGGCTGCCGACGGCGGCGCTGGTGCGATCAGTGCTCGCGGCGAAGGACCGGCTGCCGACGGCCACGGTGCTGACGGTGCCGCTGTCCAAGCGCGGCGACAAGCTCCGCGACGGGCTCCTCACCGCGAAGGTGGCGGCGGCGTACGGCGCGACCCACATCATGACCGGCCGCGACGGCCTCGGCGGCGGCGACGGCGTCCGCTCGATGGTGCCGCGCGAGCTGGCGTACGACACGCGCGACGGGCAGTGGCGTCCGGTCGAGGACATCGAGCCGCCGTTCCGGCGGGTCGCTCTGAGCGACGCCGAGGTCGCCGACATGCTCGACCGCGGCTTCGGGCTCCCCGAGTGGCACACGCCGCCGAGCGTGGCCTCCGAGCTGCGCAAGGCGCGGCCGCCGCGCCGCCAGCGGGGCCTGGTGCTGTTCTTCACGGGCCTCTCGGGTTCGGGCAAGTCCACGATCTCGCGCGGCGTCTATGAGGCGCTGCTGGAGGACGGCACCCGCACGGTGTCGCTGTTCGACGGCGACGTGGTGCGCCGGCTCCTCTCGAGCGGGCTCGGGTTCTCGCGCGCGGACCGGTCGGTGAACATCCGCCGGATCGGGTTCGTGGCGGCCGAGGTCGCCCGGCACGGGGGCATCGGCATGGCCGCCCCGATCGCGCCGTACGAGGCAGACCGGGCCGAGGCGCGGCGCATGGCCGAGGCGGCGGGAGCGGACTTCGTGCTCGTGCACGTGGCCACCCCGCTCGAGGTGTGCGAGGCGCGGGACCGCAAGGGGCTGTATGCGAAGGCCCGTTCGGGCCAGATTCCGGAGTTCACCGGGATCTCGGACCCGTACGAGGAGCCGCCGGCCGCGGAGCTGACCATCGACACGACCGAGATCACCGTCGGGGAAGGGGTCGAGCAGGTGCTCGAGTACCTCTCCGAGGGCGGCTGGCTGGAGCCCACCGGGCTGCGGCTGGGTTGAGGCATCTCGGATCGAGGCCCCTGGTGAGGCCGCTCGGCTGAGACATGAGGAAAGGCCCCGGGCATCCACCCGGGGCCTTTCCTCTTTGCGTCTCTGAACGACTTAGAAGAGCGTGGACCAGTAGTCCCAGAAGCCGGTGCCCACGAGCACGACGACCAGCGCGTACAGCAGGGCCAGGCCGATCCAGTGGTAGCGGAGCAGGTCGTCGACGGCGTCGCGCCAGTCCTGTCCCACGGGGATCGCGCCCGTGCGCAGGTTGCGCACTGTGGAGAACCAGAAGATCGGCAGGACGACGGTCCACACCGCCATGCACCAGGGGCAGAGCACGCCGATCTGGTACACGGACTGGTAGATCAGCCACGACACGAAGACGAGCCCGGCGAGCGTCCCGAGGTTGAAGGCCAGCGCGATCCAGCGCGGCAGGGACACCTTCGACAGGAGCAGTGCGCCCATGAAGACGACGAACGGGAACGCGACGAGGCCGATCATCGGGTTCGGGAAGCCGAACACGGACGCCTGCCAGGTGTTCATCACGGTGCCGCAGGACAGCACCGGGTTGAAGTCGCAGGAGATCGCGTGGCTCGGGTCGATGAGGGTGGCGATGCGCTCGTAGGTGAGGTCGAACGCGGCGGCGAGGCCGACCAGTCCGCCCAGGAGCAGCACGAGGCCGGTGACGGTGCGTCCCCGGGCCTCGCGCGAGCCCTCGCCGAAAGCCTCGTCCATCCGCGCTTCCCCCGTCTCGGTCGGCTCAGCCGCTACTGTCGTCGCCGCAATCGTGTTCACGCAAGGGTAACGACTGCGGCCCGTGCGAAGTTGCGGACGACTGGTCGTTATGTGACGGTTCAGGCCCGCAGGGACTTGCCGCCGTCGACGACGAGCGTCTGCCCGGTGATGTAGGAGGCCGAAGGGGCGCAGAAGAACACGGCCGCGGCGGCCACTTCTTCGGGGCTGCCGGGGCGGCCCATCGGGCCGTCGAGGCCCTTCTGCAGTTCGGGCACGGTGGAGGAGCCGGTGCGGATGAGGCCCGGCGCGATCGCGTTCACGGTGACGCCGTCGGCGACGACCTCGGTGGCGAGGGCCTTGGTGAGGCCGGTGACGCCGGCTTTGGCTGCGGCGTAGGCGGCCTCGGCGGGGACGGCGGTGACAACGCCGGTGGTGGCCGCGACGTTCACGATGCGGCCCCAGCCGCGCTCGGCCATCGACTGCACGAACGCGCGCGAGACGAGGAACGCGGTGTCGAGGTTGCGGGTCACCTCGGTCTGCCAGTCCGCATAGGACAGCTGCGCGACCGGTTTCACCACGGCCGGATCGGACTTGGAGGTGAGGCCGGCGTTGTTGATGAGGATGTCGACCTCGCCGAGCGCTTCGGCGACGGCGTCCGCGAGGCCGCCGACTTCGGCCTCGTCGGCGAGGTCGGCGACGAAGCCGATCGCGCCGATCTCTTCGGCGCGTTCGTGAATCCGCTTGGTGGTGGAGACGATCGCGACCGCTGCACCGGCGAGGCGCAGCCGGGTCGCGATGGCGAACCCGATGCCGTCAGGGGCGCCCGCACCGGTGACCAGCGCGATCTTTCCGGCGAGCGAGTCGAGTTCCTGCAGCCGGCCGCGGGAGGACTCGGTGCCCTGCGCGCCGCCGTTCGACGGGAGGTCGATCACCTCGGCGAGGCCCTGGTCGACGGTGGCGTAGCCGTCGGCACTGTAGTCGGCGGGGTCGAAGGACGAGTCGAATGCGTCGGCGCTCGTGCGCGGTTCACTCATTACCGCAGTCTCTCACGTGACTGTTATCAAACAGATCACCGGCAGGCCGAACTGCGCCAAACCGCCACCATCAGGGCACGTGAGGCGTGAGGTCCGGGAACATGCGAAGGCGAAGCGGCGCAGGGGATCGGCGCGTTCGCCAGGTCCCGGCGATGCCGGTCGGCGGGTTCGCGGACGGGACGGCCTGAACCCGGTGCAGGCGGAAGCCCGCTGAATCGCAGCGCGGGCGGACTTCGGGATTCGCCACGAGGCGGCATTGGCGGTCGGCGGCGTCGTTCCAATGCTGTGCCGGTGGTCGGCGGCTTCGATCCGGTGCGGTACGGGCGGTCCGCGGCTTCATCCCATTGCGAGGCGGGTGGTCCGCGGCTTCATCCCATTGCGAGGCGGGTGGTCCGCGGCTTCATCCCATTGCGAGGCGAGCGGTCGGGACGGCGTCGGAACCCCGTCCCAAGCCCCCACCCACCACTAGATGGTTGATTCCTAGGGGTCGATTGGGGTCGGGTCGGGCCCCTCGCGGTTGACATGAAAGCGAGGGAGTCCAGACTCGTTGTGTGGCAACAAGTTTGAATAACCTGGACTCCCTCGCTACCGCACTCTACGTGACGGTCGACGACCTGATCAAGGAACACCCGCACCTGGCGCCCTGGA
>NZ_JAPZVR010000006.1:0-386589 GCF_027622855.1 Glycomyces algeriensis
TACCGAGACGTCGTACCCGTCTGGGAGGGTGTCCTTTTCACTGGTAGTGGTGAAGGTGGGATCGGGAGGGTACCCGGGACCGCCCGTACGGCCTCGCGCCGCGCCGCGGCGCGGCGCCGGGGCGGGGCGGGGGGGGGGGCGCCGCCCCCCCCCCCCCCCCCCCCCCGGCGGGCGGGCCCCCGCCGGGCCCCCGGTCTCCCCCCCCCCGGGGGCCCCGCACGGCCGCGTGTCCATCGAGGTCGACCCGCGCCTCGCCCACGAGACGCAGGCGACCATCGCCGAGGCGAAGGCCCTGTGGTGGGCCGTCGACCGGCCGAACACCATGATCAAGATCCCCGCCACCCGGGAAGGGCTCCCCGCCATCACGGCCGCGATCGCGGCGGGCATCAGCGTCAACGTGACGCTGATCTTCTCGCTGCAGCGCTACCGCGAGGTCATGGACGCGTACATGGCGGGCCTGGAGTCCGCCAAGGCCGCCGGGCACGACCTGTCGCAGATCCGCTCCGTCGCCTCCTTCTTCGTGTCCCGCGTGGACTCGGAGATCGACAAGCGGCTCGACGGCATCGGCACCGACGCGGCCCTCGCCCTCAAGGGCAAGGCCGCGATCGCCAACGCGCGCCTGGCGTACCAGGAGTTCGAGAACGCCTTCGCGTCCGCGCGCTGGGAGTCGCTCGCCGCCGCCGGGGCCGTCCCGCAGCGCCCGCTGTGGGCGTCCACTTCGGTCAAGAGCCCGGACTACCGCGACGTCATGTACGTCGAGGACCTCATCGCCCCCGGCACCGTCAACACGATGCCCGAGGGCACCATGCAGGACTTCGCCGACCACGGCGAGGTCGAACAGGACACCATCCGCCCGTCCTATGCGGACGCGGCCACCGTCATGCTCGAGCTCGAGCGCGCCGGCGTCGAGTACGACGACGTCGTACAGGTGCTCGAGGACGAGGGCGTCGAGAAGTTCATCGTCAGCTGGAAGCAGCTCCTGGGGCAGATCGAATCGAAGCTCGGCGAGAGCACGGTTGTAGAAAGCGGAGCACAGAAGTGAGCGATGTGATGGGCAAGATGGAAGCCGCCGGAGGCCTGGCCGTAACGACCGGCGTCGACGTGAACGCGGCCGTCGAGCGGCTCCGGACCGAGGGCGTCCCCGCCAAGGTCGCCGCCAAGGACGCCACCCTGTGGGGCCCCGAGGCCGCTGAAGAGGCCGCGATCCGGCTCGGCTGGGTCGACACCTTCGTCAAGTCGAAAGAGCTCCTCGCGCCGCTCGCGAAGCTGCGCGCCGAACTGAACGAGCAGGGCATCGACCACATCGCCCTCGCGGGCATGGGCGGCTCCTCGCTCGCCCCCGAGGTCATCTCCCGCACCCTGGACCTGGGGATCAGCATCCTCGACACCACCGACCCCGGCCAGATCCTGGCCGAGCTCGGCGAGGCCTCGCTGCGGCGCACCGCCGTCGTCGTCTCCTCCAAGTCCGGGTCCACCGTGGAGACCGACTCCCAGCGCCGCGCCTTCGAGAAGGCCTTCGAGGCCATCGGGATCACCGACCACGCGGGCCGCTTCGTGTTCGTCACCGACCCCGGCTCCGCCCTCGAGGAGCTCGCGACGAAGCAGGGCTCGCACCTGTTCCTCGCCGACGCCACCGTGGGCGGGCGCTACTCGGCGCTCACCGCGTTCGGGCTCGTCCCGACCGCGCTCGCGGGCGCCGACGCCGCCGAGCTCATCGAGCAGGCCGAGACCTTCGCCGCCACCATCGGCAGCGAGGACGACGACCCGGCGGTCGTGCTCGGCGCGGTCATCGCGGCCAAGCCGACGATCACCATCGCCGACGACGGCACCGGCGTCGTGGGCCTGGGCGACTGGGCCGAGCAGCTCATCGCCGAGTCCCTCGGCAAGGACGGCAAGGGCACGCTCCCGGTCGTCCTCGAAGGACCCGCCGCGGCGGGCGCGCGCGGCTCCGACCGCGTGTACGCCACCGTCGGGGGCTCCTCGACGGGCCTGCCGTCCTCCGGTTCCTCGCTGGCGATGCCCGACGTGGTCGTCAACGGCCCCCTGGGCGCGCAGTTCCTCGCGTGGGAGCTCGCGACCGCCTACGCCGGCTACCTGATCGGCATCGACCCGTTCAACCAGCCGAACGTCACCGAGTCGAAGAACAACACCAACCGCATCCTCGCCGACGGCCTCCCGGACGAGCGTCCGCACGCCGTCGACGGCGCGGTGGAGATCTACGGCTCGCACTCGACCACGGTCGCGGGCGCGCTCGGCGAGCTCCTCACCGACGCCGACAGCGAGACCGCCTACATCGCCGTCCTGGCCTACCTGGACCGGATCGACGACGCCGACGTGGCGAAGCTCCGGGCCGAGCTGGCCGACCGCACCGGCGCGCCCGTCACGTGGGGCTGGGGACCGCGGTTCCTGCACTCCACGGGCCAGTTCCACAAGGGCGGCCGCCAGACCGGGGTGTTCCTGCAGCTCACCGGCGAGGTCGAGCAGGACCTCGAGATCCCGGGCCGCGACTACACGTTCGCCGGGCTCCAGGCCGCGCAGGCCGCCGGCGACCGCCAGGCCCTCGAGTCGCGCGAGCGCCCGCTCGTGCGCCTCCACCTGACCGACCGCAAGCGCGGCATCAACCAGATCCTTCACGCCGTGCGGGAGCTGAGCTAGATGGGCGAGACCCTGCACACCACCAACCCGCTCCGCGACCCGGCCGACCGGCGGCTCCCGCGGATCCCCGAGCCCTGCGCCCTGGTGATCTTCGGCGTCACCGGCGACCTCGCGAAGAAGAAGCTGATCCCCGCGGTCTACGACCTCGCCAACCGGGGCCTGCTCCCGGCGTCGTTCGTGATCGTCGGGTTCGCCCGCCGCGACTGGGGCGACGAGACGTTCGAGGAGATGGCCCGCGAGGCCGCCAAGTCGCACGCCCGCACCCCGTGGCGCGAAGAGGTCTGGGCCCGCCTGGCCGGCAGCTTCAAGTTCGTGCCCGGCACGTTCGACGACGACGAGGCCTTCGACCGCCTCGACGCCACCGTCGACGAGCTGCGCGAGACCCACGGCATCGTCGGCAACGCGGCGTTCTACTTCTCGATCCCGCCGCTGGCGTTCCCCACGGTGCTCAAGCAGCTCAAGCGCACCGGCATGTCGGACAACCGCCAGGACGGCGGCGGCTGGCGCCGCGTCGTGGTCGAGAAGCCGTTCGGCGAGGACCGCGCCTCCGCGGCCGAGCTGAACCACCTCGTCGACGAGGTGTTCACCGCGAACGACGTGTTCCGCATCGACCACTACCTCGGCAAGGAGACGGTGCAGAACATCTTCGCGCTGCGCTTCGCGAACGCCATGTTCGAGCCGATCTGGAACTCCAACTACGTCGACCACGTCCAGATCACCATGGCCGAGGACGTCGGCATCGGCTCCCGGGCCGGGTTCTACGACGACAACGGCGCCGCCCGCGACGTCCTCCAGAACCACGTGCTGCAGCTCCTGGCCATCGCGGCCATGGAGCAGCCCAACGGGTTCGAGGCCGAGGAGATCCGCACCGAGAAGCTGAAGGTCCTGCGGGCCATCAAGCTCCACGACGACCTCGAGGCCACCGCCATCCGCGGCCAGTACGCGGACGGCTGGGTCCAGGGCCGGCCCGTCAAGGGCTACCTCGCCGAGGACAACATCCCGCAGACCTCGACCACCGAGACGTACGCGGCGGTCCAGCTCGGCATCCAGAACCGGCGCTGGAACGGCGTCCCGTTCTACCTGCGCACGGGCAAGCGGCTCCCCAAGCGGGTCACCGAGATCGCGGTGGTCTTCAAGGAGGCCCCGCACATGCCCTTCGCCGACTACGACACCAAGACGCTCGGCAACAACCAGCTGGTCATCCGCGTCCAGCCGGACGAGGGCATCACGGTGAAGTTCGGCTCGAAGGTCCCCGGCACCGGCATGGAGCTGCGGGACATCTCGATGGGCTTCGGCTACGGCGAGACCTTCACCGAGTCCAGCCCCGAGGCGTACGAGCGCCTCATCCTGGACGTGCTCCTGGGCGACAAGACCCTGTTCCCCGACGCGCAGGAGGTCGACGCCTCCTGGGCCGTCGTCGACCCGCTCGAGGAGTACTGGGCGGGCACCAAGCCCGAACCGTACGAGTCCGGGACCTGGGGCCCCCAGGGCGCCGATCTCATGCTGCAATCGTCCGGCCGCCGCTGGCGCCGGGCCTAGAAGGGGAGTCTGGAAGTGCATCTGAAGGACACCACCACCGGCGACATCATGAAGTCGCTGGCGAAGCTGCTGCACGAGGTGGGCGGCGCCTCCGGCCTCGCCCTCAACCTGGTCGCGCTGACCACCGAGGACGAGCGCGAGGAGGTCGAGAAGGCCGCCTCGTTCGCCGCGCAGGAGCACCCGTACCGGCTCATCATGGCGATCCCGCGCGACCTCGAGGCCACCGAGGCGCGCATCGACGCCGAAGTGACCGTAGGGGAACGGCTCGGCTCCGCCGAGGCGATCATCCTGCGCCTCGACGGCCCCGCCGCCGCGCACCTCAGCTCGATCGTGCTGCCGATGCTGGCCTCGGACGTCCCCGTGGTCACCTGGTGGCTCCTCGACCCAGTCCGCTACGGACTGGAGCAGGAGCTGCGCAGCTTCGCCGACCGCCGCATCACGTACTCGGCCCGCGCGAACGACCCCGTGCAGTCCCTCCACCGGCGCGCCGAGACCTACGTCTCCGGCGACACCGACATCTGCTGGACCCGCATCAGCCTGTGGCGCTCGCTCATCGCCAGCGCCTTCGACGGGGTGACCCACGCGGTCGAGAAGATCACCATCAAGGCCGACGACGACGACCCGTCGGCGCAGCTCATGGCCGCGTGGCTGCACACGCGCCTGGGCGTCGCCCCGGAGATCGTCGACACCACGGTGGTGCGCAACTCCGAGCACCTGCCCGCGATCGCCTCCGTGGCGTTCACGATGGCCGGCGGCGAGACCATGGAGGTCGAGCGGAAGGCCGACGGCACCACGGTGCTGCGCCAGGCGGGGCTGCCGAAGCGCCGCCAGACGCTGCAGGGCCGCACGCTCGGCCAGCTGCTGGCCGAGGAGCTGCGGCACATCGACCCCGACACGGCGTACCGGAGGGTCCTCGAGACCATCCGCGAGAACGCCGGCGAGCGGGCGGGCGTATGAGCCGTACCGGTGCGGTGATCGTCCACAACGACGCCGACGTGCTCGCGGAGGCGGTGGCGTCGCGGCTGCTGAACCGGCTCGCGGACGCACAGTCGCGCAGCGGCTCAGGGGCGGAGTCGCGTCGCGGTGAGGCGTCGATCGTCCTGACGGGCGGGCGGATCGCGGCGAAGGTGTACCAGAACATCCTGGGCTCGCCGATCCGCACCGTGGTGGACTGGTCGAAGGTCGACTTCTGGTGGGGCGACGAGCGGTTCCTGCCGTCCGGTGACTCGGAGCGGAACGAGACACAGGCGCGCGAAGCGTTCCTGGACCACCTGCCGGTGGACCCGGAGCGCGTGCATCCGATGGCGGCCGCCGACGTGGTGGAGACGCCTGAGGACGCGGCGCACCTGTACCGCGAGGAGCTGGCGAAGGCCGCCGGCGGGGAGGGCGTTCCGGCGTTCGACCTGTTGCTCTTGGGCATCGGCGAGGACGGCCACGTGGCGTCCCTGTTCCCGGGGAACCCGGCGCTGGAGGCTTCGGGATCGGCAGTGGGGGTACGCAACTCCCCCAAGCCGCCGTCCGAGCGGGTCTCGCTGACGATGTCGACGATCAACGCCGCCACGGCGGCCTGGATCATCGCCTCGGGCGAGGGCAAGGCCGAAGCGGTCGACGAGGCCCTGTCGAAGGGCGAGCTGCCGGCGGGCCGCGTGAAGGCGGTGGGCCACACCAGGTGGCTCATCGACAAGGACGCGGCTTCGCACCTGAAGCACCTGGAGTTCTGAGCAAGCGCGAGGGCCCGGCTCCTCCCCGATTCGGGGAGGAGCCGGGCCCTTCGTCGTGGCGGCGGCGCGTCGCCCAACCGGGCGCCGCCGGGCGATCAGAAGAGGGAGCGCTCGCCGCGGGCGGCGGCCCGGGCGGCGAGGGCTTCGGCGAGGAGGTCCTCGGCCTCTTCGTCGCTGCGGCGCTCGCGCACGTAGGTCAGGTGGGACTTGTACGGCTTGGCGGTGCGGCGTTCCGGGGGGTTGTCCTGGTCGGGGCTGGCGGGCCAGCCGCAGCAGGTGCAGTCCCATTCCGTCGGGACCTCGACGTAGAGCGCGAATGACAGTGCGGTCTCGTGCCCGTTGCCGCACCAGTACGTGATGTGCTGCCTCGGCACCGGCTCGCCGCGTTCCGAGTGGAGGCCCGGGGTGGCGCCTATGCGAGTGCCTCGGATGGCCTGTCCGTTGGACATATGTGTGATCGCTCCTCACAGACGGGGGATCTTCTGTGGATATCGACCGGACACGGCTGAGCGAGGAGCCTGCGGGAAGGGACCGCGACTCCCCTTGCGCGTCGCCGTGGAGTCACCGGTCGGAGCGGCTGGGGCACCGCCCTCAGCAATTCTATGACGCAAAGCACACACTGTAAAGACTATGGCGAAATGGTTTCACATAAAGACAGGGATCGTGCACTCACGCACGGCCCCTTGCGGACTGGCGGCGAGGCCGCATTCCCCGACGTCCACCTGATACATCGTGAACCGGCCGCGCCGTGCGGCGCGGCTTCCTATCCAGGCGCAGTCGTGAAGATCCATTGGGCAGTTGCACCTATCGGGAGCGCGAAGCGGCCCGCCCGAGCAGTGCTCGGGCGGGCCGCTTCGAAGTATGGGGCCGTCTCAGACGGCGATGGTGCTAGCTGGCGGATCTAGACGACAGTGCGGAGCAGGAGGCCGAAGGCCACGATGCACGCGAACCAGATGACACCGACGCCGATCGTGATCCGGGTGAGGTTCTTCTCCGCCACCGAGGAACCGGAAGCGACCGAGGACATGCCGCCGCCGAACATGCTCGACAGGCCGCCGCCCTTGCCCTTGTGCAGCAGCACCATGAGGATCAGGACCGCGCTGGAGAGCAGCAGCAGGATCATCAGGGTGTAACTCAGAACCGTCATCATCGGTGATCGGGTGTCCTCTCAGCAATTCTGGCCCGTTATGGGGCGCGGGCCACGGATGAGTCTAGCCCAGCACGCACGCAGGCCTGTCTCGAGGTCGCGACTGCTTCAACGCCCAATAGTCGCACCCTTGCGACTTTGCTGGTACGCAAGGAGCCGCCGCACAACGCTGTGCGGCGGCCCTGTCTGCGGCCTGCAGCGCTCAGCTCGGGCGCTGCAGGCGATTTGGTACTACGCTCCGACGTGCTCGGGACTGAGCACACGTTCCCTACGCACTGACGTGCTCCGGGAAGCGCACGATCTTGGCGAACTCTTCGGCGTCGAGGCTCGCGCCGCCGACGAGGGCGCCGTCGATGTCGGGCTTGCCCATGATCTGGGCGACGTTCGAGGACTTCACCGAACCGCCGTAGAGGATCCGGACCCGCTCCGCGACCGCGCCGAACTTCTCGGCGAGCGCCTGGCGCAGGGCCCCGATGACCTCCTGGGCGTCTTCAGCGCTAGCCGTGCGGCCGGTGCCGATCGCCCAGACGGGCTCGTAGGCCACGACGACCTTGGCGAGCTCTTCCTCGTTGAGGCCGTCGACCGCCGCGATGAGCTGGCTGACGGAGTGCGCGATGTGGTTGCCCGCCTCGCGCACGTCAAGGGCCTCGCCGACGCAGAGGATCGGGCTGATGCCGTTATTGAGGGCCTGGCGGACCTTGGCGGCCACCAGTTCGTCGCCCTCTTCGTGGTACTGGCGGCGCTCGGAGTGGCCGACGGCCACGTAGGAGCAGCCCAGCTTCGCGAGCATCGAGCCTGCGATCTCGCCGGTGTAGGCACCGGACGGGTGCGCCGACAGGTCCTGCGCGCCGAAGCCGATGGTGAGCTTGTCGCCGTCGACCAGCGTCTGCACGCTGCGGATGTCGACGAACGGCGGGAGGACGACGGTCTCGACCGCTTCGAGCTGCTCGCGGGTGAGGCTGAAGGCCAGCTTCTGCACCAGTGCGATCGCTTCGAGGTGGTTGAGGTTCATCTTCCAGTTGCCGGCGATGAGCGGCTTGCGGGTCTCAGTCATCTTCAATTCTCCAGTGCGTCAAGGCCGGGCAGGGTCTTGCCCTCGAGGTACTCGAGGCTCGCCCCTCCGCCGGTCGAGATGTGGCCGAATCCGTCCTCGGGCAGGCCGAGGGTGCGGACCGCGGCTGCGGAGTCGCCGCCGCCGACCACCGAGAACGCCTCGGAGTCCACGAGCGCCTGCGCGACGGTCTTGGTGCCGGCGGCGTAGTCGGGGAACTCGAAGACGCCCATGGGGCCGTTCCAGAACACGGTCTTGGCGCCGGCGATCCGGTCCGCGAAGAGCTTCGCGGACTCGGGGCCGATGTCGAGGCCCATGCGGTCGGCGGGGATCGCGTCCACGCCCACCGTGAGCGGCTCGGCGTCGGCGGCGAACTCGGCCGCGGTGGTCGTGTCGACCGGCAGCAGCAGTTCGACGCCGAGTTCCTTCGCGCGCTCGAGGTAGTCCTTGCAGACCTTGATCTGGTCCTTCTCGAGCAGCGAGGAGCCGACCTCGTAGCCCTGGGCGGCGAGGAAGGTGAACATCATGCCGCCGCCGACGATGAGCGTGTCGACCTTGTCGAGCAGGTTGTCGATGACCGCGAGCTTGTCGGAGACCTTCGCGCCGCCGAGGATGACGACGTACGGCTGCTCGGGCTTGCCGGTGAGCTTCGAGAGGACCTCGACCTCTTTGGCGATGAGCCAGCCCGCGTAGTGCGGGAGCAGCTGCGCGACGTCGTACACGGAGGCGTGCTTGCGGTGCACGGCGCCGAAGGCGTCGTCCACGTACACGTCGCCGAACGCGGCCAGCTGGCCGGCGAACTCGGCCCGCTGGGTGTCGTCCTTGCTGGTCTCACCCTTGTTGAAACGCAGGTTCTCCAGCAGCAGGACGCCGCCGTCGCCCTGGGCGACGGCCTTGTTCTCGGCGTCCGTCCCGACGGTGTCGGTCGCGAAGGCGACCTCGCGGCCGAGGACCTCGCCGAGGCGCTGGGCCACGGGGGCCAGCGAGAAGGCGGGGTCGGGCTCGCCCTTCGGGCGGCCCAGGTGCGAGCACACCACGACGCGGGCGCCGGCTTCGGCCAGTGCCTTGACGGTGGGCGCGACGGCGCGGATGCGGCCGTCGTCGGTGATGTTCTTCCCGTCGAGAGGGACGTTGAGGTCGGCGCGTACGAGTACGCGCCGACCGTTGACGCCCTCCTGCAGGAGTTCGTCGAGCGTCTTCATCAGGCTGCTAGCCGACCAGCTTGACGAGGTCGACGAGGCGGTTCGAGAAGCCCCACTCGTTGTCGTACCAGCCGAAGACCTTGACCTGGTTGCCGATGACCTTGGTCAGGAGGCCGTCGATGATGCACGAGTGCGGGTCGCCCTCGATGTCCTTGGAGACGATCGGGTCCTCGGTGTAGTAGAGGATGCCCTTGAGCGGGCCCTCGGCGGCGGCCTTGAGCGCGGCGTTGACCTCTTCGGCCGTGACCTCGCGGGAGGCCTCGAAGGTGAGGTCGGTGATCGAACCGGTCGGGACCGGGACGCGCAGTGAGTAGCCGTCGAGCTTGCCGTTGAGCTCGGGCAGCACCACACCGACGGCCTTGGCGGCGCCGGTGGTGGTGGGCACGACGTTCAGGGCGGCGGCGCGGGCGCGACGCGGGTCGCTGTGCGGGCCGTCCTGGAGGTTCTGGTCCTGGGTGTAGGCGTGGATCGTGGTCATCAGACCCTTCTCGATGCCCACGGACTCGTTCAGGACCTTGGCCATCGGGGCCAGGCAGTTGGTGGTGCAGGACGCGTTCGAGATGATGTTGTGCTTCTCGGCGTCGTAGCTCTCGTGGTTGACGCCCATCACGATGGTGACGTCCTCGTTCTTCGCCGGAGCGGAGATGATGACCTTCTTGGCGCCGCCTTCGAGGTGGGCCGAGGCCTTCGTGCCGTCGGTGAAGAAGCCGGTGGACTCGATGACGACGTCCGCGCCGACCTCGCCCCAGGGGAGGTTCTTCGGGTCGCGCTCGCTGAACGCCTTGATGGTCTTGCCGTTGACGGTGAGCTCGCCGTCGCCGATCTTGACCTCGTACGGCAGGCGGCCGAGGATCGAGTCGTACTTGAGCAGGTTGGCGATCGTGTTGAGGTCGCCGAGGTCGTTGAAGGCGACGATTTCGACATCGGCACCAGAGGCGAGAACCGCCCGGAAGAAGTTGCGCCCAATTCGGCCGAAGCCGTTGACGCCCACACGGATGGTCACGTGGCCATCTCCTCGCTTGAACAGGATCGAATAACTGACTGAGACCGGGAGCGGTCTCGTACGCGATCCGTTCAGCCGAATAGCGACGGTGGAACAGATCGCTGTTCGGCCTCGTCGCCGAGCACTTCTTGACCCTACCGCTGCGGTTCCTGAACCTGTCGCGGCCGGTTCCCCCCGATCATGTCACACCCGGAACAGGGGTGTGACATCGCGGTTAAGCGTAGCCGTTGATCGGCTGCCGGGAAGGGTCGCCGCGCCAATCGGCGGGCAGGTCGCGCGCCGTTCAGGCCACGAGCATTTCGTCTTCGGCCACAACGTCGTCGGGGCCGGGAATGCCGTGCTCCTGGGCGCGCTTGGTGGCCATGTTGATGAGGCGGCGGATCCGCCCGGCGATGGCGTCCTTCGTCAGCGGCGGGTCCGCGAGGGCGCCGAGCTCCTCGAGGGAGGCCTGGCGGTGGTCGAGGCGCAGGCGCCCGGCCGAGGCGAGGTGCTCGGGGACGTCGTCGCCGAGGACCTCGAGGGCGCGGGTGACCTTCGCGGCGGCGGCGACGGCGGCGCGGGCGGAGCGGCGCAGGTTGGCGTCGTCGAAGTTGGCCAGGCGGTTCGCGGTGGCGCGCACTTCGCGGCGGACGCGGCGCTCCTCCCAGGTCAGGACCGAGGAGTGAGCGCCGAGGCGGGTGAGCAGCTCGCCGATGGCGTCGCCGTCGCGGATGACGACGCGGTCGACCCCGCGCACGTCGCGGGACTTCGCGGCGATGCCGAGGCGGCGGGCGGCGCCGACGAGCGCGAGCGCCGATTCGGGGCCGGGGCAGGTCACCTCGAGCGAGGAGGAGCGGCCGGGCTCGGTGAGCGAGCCGCGGGCGAGGAACGACCCGCGCCAGGCGGCCTCGGCGCAGCACGGGTAGGCGCCGACGACGTGGTTGGGCAGGCCGCGGACGGGGTAGCCGCGCTGGTCGGTGAGGCCGATCTGCTTGGAGAACGCCTGGCCGTCGGCCATGACGCGCAGCAGGTAGTGGTTGTTGCGGCGCAGCCCGGCGGCCACGAGCACGTGGATCTCGGACTCGTAGTGGTAGAGGTGGTCGATCATGCGCTTGGCGCGGCGGGCGACGTTGCCGGCGTCCACCTCGGCCTCGACGACCACGTTGCCCTGGCCCACGAGGTGGAGGCCTCCTGCGAAGCGGAACAGCGCGCCCAGTTCGGCGCGCTGGCAGCAGGACTTCGTCACCTCGATGCGACTGAGTTCGTCCTTGACCTCCGAGGTCATCGCCATTCGTTAACCACCATCTTCGACCAGCAGGTTTCCCAATACGGCAGCCAGCGCGGCGACGTCGTGCGTCACGCCGTCGGCGGCGAGGTCCGCCGCGACCAGCTGGGCCTCCAACGATTGTGCCGCACTGTTCAACGATCCGGGATCGGCGAAGGTTCGGGTGTCGCCTGAGACGACGTAGTGAAACCGGACACCTTCGGCGTATCGGCGCAGCGTGTCGACGTGACCGGCGAGTGTCAGACCGTCCGTCTCCTTCTCCTCCGAGAGGTTGAGCACCACGATCCGCCGGGCCTTCGCGGCGCCGATGGCCTCGCGGAGGTCGGGGAGGAGCAGGTGCGGGATGACGGAGGTGTACCAGGAGCCGGGGCCGAAGACGTGCCAGTCGGCGGCGGCGACGGCTTCGAGGGTCTCGGGGCAGGCGGTGGCGTCCGCGGGGAGGAGGCGCACGTCCTTGACGCTGCCGTCGGCGACGGCGATGTCGTGCTGGCCGACGATGGTGCGGGTGCCGTCGCCTTCGAAGAGGTCGGCCTCGATGTCGAGCGGGGTGCAGGACATGGGGAGGACGCGGGCGCGGGAGCCGAGGAGGCGGGCGGCGAAGTCGAGGGCGTCCACGGGGTTGGCGTGGAGTTCGAGGAGGCCGGTGAGGACGACGTTGCCGACGGGGTGGCCGGTGAGGAAGTCCTGGCCGCCGAAGCGGTGGGAGAAGAGGCGGGCGGTCTCGGACTTCGCCGGGTCGGCGGTGGCGATGAGGGCTTTGCGCAGGTCGCCGGGGGGCAGGACCGGTCTGGTGGCGCGGATGTCGCCGGTGGAGCCGCCGTCGTCGGCCACGGTGACCACGGCCGTGAGGTCGAGGTCGAGCCTGGAGAGGGCGCGGAGCGCGGCCGAGAGGCCCCGTCCGCCGCCGAACGCGACGACTCTGGTCATGCGGTCACCTTTGCGGTACGGCACTCGGGGGTGCGGCGCTCGGGGCGGGGCGGCGGGGCGTCCGGTGGAACCGCGTGGGCGGCGGCCCGGGCGGGTCCTCGGGGCGCGTCGGTCACTCGTTGCCCCGGTCGCGGTGGTGGGTGCCGGCGGGGAAGCCCGCGGCGTTGAGGCGCTTCGCGAGGGACTCGGCGATGGCCACGGAGCGGTGCTTGCCGCCGGTGCAGCCGATCGCGATCGTCATGTAGCGCTTGCCTTCCCGCTCGAACCCCTGGGTGGTGCCGAGCAGCAGGGAGGCGTAGGCGGCGACGAATTCCTCGGCGCCGTCCTGGCCGAGGACGTAGTCGGAGACGTCCTGGTCGGTCCCGGTGTGCTCGCGCAGGGTGGGAACCCAGTACGGGTTGGGAAGGAATCTTACGTCGGCCACGTAGTCCGCATCGCGCGGGATGCCGTACTTGAACCCGAAGGACATGCAGGTGAACTGGAGTCCGGGGGTGGAGGGCGCGAGGAAGGCCTCCTCGACGCGGGAGCGCAGCTGGTTCTCGTTGAGGTGCGTGGTGTCGAACAGGGTGTCGGCGGAGCCGCGGGCGGGTTCGAGGATGCGGCGCTCGGCGGCGATGCCGTCGGCGAGCATGCCGTCGCCCTGGAGCGGGTGGGCGCGGCGGACCTTCTCGAAGCGGCGGATGATGATGTCGTCGTCCGCGTCGACGAACACGAGGTGGGGTTTGAAGCCGCCCTTGCGGAGGTCCTCGATGACGCCCACGAGGTCGGTCATGAACGCGCGCGAGCGCACGTCGAGGACCATCGCGGTGCGCCGCACCTCTTCTCCCCCGGCCGCGGCCAGCTCGGCGGCCTGGCCGACGAGCGATTCGGGGAGGTTGTCGATGACGTAGTAGCCGACGTTCTCCAATGCGCGCGCCACGGTCGAGCGCCCGCCGCCGGAGATGCCGGTGACGATCACGAGGTCCAATTCGCTGCGGTCGGACTTGCCCGCCTGCACTGCTGCCACACCCATAAGTCAAGTATCCCCGAGTTCGTTCCTGCCGCCGCGGTGACACGGCTTCGACGTGATTGCCGAACTGACAAGCGTATTACTACCCGCCGCTTCTCAAGCCCCGTTGTCGCCGGGATTACGCAGATGTGTCTGCAAGGCCTCCGCCAGTTTCGGGCCGATGCCCGGCACGGCCTCCAGATCGGACAGTTCGGCCTCGCGGATGCGCTTGACCGAGCCGAACTGCTTGAGGAGGGCCTTCCGCTTGGAAGCGCCGAGGCCGGGCACGCCGTCGAGGGCGGAGGTGATGAGGCTCTTGCGCCTCCTGGTGCGGTGCAGGGAGATCGCGAAGCGGTGGGCCTCGTCGCGGACGCGCTGCATGAGGTACAGGGCCTCGGAGGTGCGCGAGAGGATCACCGGGTAGTCCTCGCCGGGGAGCCAGATCTCCTCGAGGCGCTTGGCGAGGCCGGCGAGGTTGATCGTGTCGATGCCGAGCTCGGCGAAGACGGCTTCGGCGGCGGCGACCTGCGGCTGGCCGCCGTCGACGACGAGCAGCTGCGGCGGGTAGTGGAAGCCGCGGCGGGGCTCCCCGGCCTCGGCGGGCTCCTCGCCCTCCTCGACGGGCGAGCCGGTCGGCTGCTCCGAGAGCTTGGAGAGGCGGCGGCGCAGGGTCTCCTGGAGGCTCGCGAGGTCGTCCTTGCGTTCGCCTTTGATGACGAAGCGGCGGTACTCGCTCTTGCGCGGCAGGCCGTCCTCGAAGACGACCATCGACGCGACGACGTCCTCGCCCTGGGACTGCGAGACGTCGTAGCATTCGATCCGCAGCGGGGCCTCGGGCAGGTCGAGGGCGTCCGCGAGCTCTTCGAGGGCCTTGGAGCGGGCGGTGAGGTCCCCGGCGCGCTTGAGCTTGTGGCGCTGGAGGTTCTCGATCGCGTTCTTCTCGACCGTCTCGGCCAGGGCGCGCTTGTCGCCGCGGCGGGGCACGCGCAGGTCGACCTTCGCGCCGCGGCGCTCGGAGAGGAGCTCGGCGAGCGCCGGTGCGTCGGCCGGGAGGGCCGGGACCAGCACTTCGCGGGGCACGACCTCGTTCTGCTCCCCGTAGAACTGGAGGCAGAAGCTCTCCACGATGCCGGGGAGGTCGATGGGCTCGGGCTTGTCGATGACCCAGCCGCGCTGGCCGCGGATGCGGCCGCCGCGCACGTGGAAGACCTGGACGGCGGACTGGAGCTCGTCGTCGGCGACGGCCATGACGTCGCAGTCGACGTCCTCGGCGAGCACCACGACCTGCTGCTCGAGGACCTTGTCGAGGGCCGCGAGGTCGTCGCGGAGGCGGGCGGCGCGCTCGAACTCCAGGGCTTCGGAGGCCTCCTGCATCTCCTTGAGGAGGCGGCGGCGGACGGGGGCGTGGTCGCCGGACATGAACGCGCAGAAGCCGTTCACGAGTTCGCGGTAGTCCTCGGCGGAGATGCGGCCGACGCACGGCGCGGAGCACTTGCCGATGTCGGCGAGGAGGTTGGGGCGACCGATCCGGTTGCAGCGCTTGTACTCCGAGTCGGAGCAGGTGCGGATCGGGAAGACGCGGGTGAGGAGGTCGAGCGTCTGGCGGATGGCCCACGCGGAGCCGAACGGCCCGAAGTAGCGCACGCCCTTGCGGCGGGCGCCGCGCATGACCTGGGCGCGCGGGAACTCCTCCCCCACGGTGACGGCGAGCCACGGGTAGGACTTGTCGTCCTTGAACATGACATTGAAGCGCGGGTCGTACTCCTTGATCCAGGTCCACTCCAGCTGGAGGGCCTCGACCTCGGTGGCGACCACGGTCCACTCGACGCTGCGGGCGGTGTTGACCATGCGGCGGGTGCGCTCGTGCAGCCGCGTCTCGTCGGCGAAGTACGAGTTCAGCCGGTTCCGGAGGTTCTTGGCCTTGCCCACGTAGATGACCCGCCGGTCGCGGTCCCGGAAGCGGTAGACGCCCGGGGCCGTCGGGATGGTGCCGGGAGCGGGACGGTAATCAACTGCCACACCACAAGGATATGACCCGCCCCCGACACGCCCGTGCCTACGGCATGGCCGCCAAGGCCTTCAGCTCCGCCTGGAGGTCGTCGACCTCGTCGCGGCCGATGCCGCGCGCGGTGAACCACGAGCCGAGGTTCTCCACGTCCCGCTCCAGGAAGCCCATCCCGAGCGGGTTCGCGTAGATGTCCACGACCTGCGGGAGGTCGAGGACGACGAGGCGCCCGTCGTGCACCACGGTGTTGTACGGCGAGAGGTCGCCGTGGGCGAAGCCGAGCTCGGTCATGCGCCGCAGCGACTCGGCGGCCTGCTCCCACAGGCTGTCGAGCTCGTCCGCGTCGGGTTTGGTCTCGGCGAGCCTCGGGGCGGCGGTGCGGCCGTCCCCGATGAACTCCATGATCACTTCGCGGCCGAGGACCTGGACCGGGTACGGGACCGCGACCCCGGCGTTGTAGAGGCGCTTGAGCGCGTCGAACTCGGCGGCGGCCCAGCGCCCCGCGGCCTGCTCGAGGCCGAACGTGGTGCGCTTGGCCATGGCGCGGGCGTCGCGCGAGCGCTTCGCGCCGCGACCGGCCATGTAGTCGCCCGCCCGGTTGAACTGGGTGTGCTCGGCGCTGCGGTACCGCTTCGACGCCAGGATCACGGCCCGGTCGGTGCCCGGGACGACGCGTTCGATGAGGAAGACGTCCGCTTCCTTGCCGGTCTTGAGGACGCCGAGCTCGTAGTCGACGGCTCCGTGGTCGGTGATGACCCACGCCGGATGGGGCTCGGGGCCGCGCTGGAGCGGCTCGGAGTCCCACCAGATCGACCAGCGGTCGCCGGCGGGCGGGCCGTCGTCCTGCGGCATGTCGTCGAACTCGGTGCGCATCTCCTCGAACCGGGCCTGGTCTTCCTCGGAGAAGATCCGGCTGTTCTTGGACTTGCGGCTTTTGATGGTTTGAAAGGATTCGGAAAAGTCAGACTTGCGTGCCAAGGTGGCGAGCTCCTGGAGGAAGGTCCGTCGCTCGCTGCGGAATCAGCGCGAGCCGACGGGAGGTGAACTGAGTTTCAAGGCATGAGCGCGGACAACGACAGCCATCAGTAACACCTCCAATCCTCAAGAGTCCCAAGGCGACACGCCTCGGGCAACAGTGAGGACCCTACCGGACGCCGCGCGATGCGCGCAACTGGTTTTTCACCGTGTCCCCTGCCACATCAGTGGCCTGCGGATTCGTAGCGGCGCAGGCCCGCCTTGGCCACCAGGACGGCGATCGCGAAGAGGACCGCGGCGACCACCGGAGGGACCGCCAGCCACCAGGCGGGGAGTGCGCCGGTGAGGATCTGGACGGGGATGAAGTTGACGAAGGCGAGCGGAACCGCCCACGTCAGCAGGGCGCGGACGGCCCTGGGGTAGATGGTCAGGGGGAACCGCGTGGCGGTCTCCTGGGTCTGGGCGGTCAGCCAGGCGAACACCGGGCTCGGGCCCTTGAGCCAGAAGTTGACGCAGTTCATGATCGTGATCACGGTCAACTGCACGGCGACCGCGCAGGCGAAGAGCAGGACCCCCGCGGGGATCATCGCGGGCGCGATGCCGGCGCCGCTCCAGCCGATCGCGATCATCGTCGCGCCGGTGGCCAGGTTCGCCGCCGACTGCATGCCGATGGCGCTGGCGCCGATCTGCATCATCACCGGGGCGGGGCGCACGACCGCGTAGTCGAGGCCGCCGTCGATGATCTTGCGGCCCACGGTCCACATGCCGTCCCAGCCGACCTCGGTCACCGAGTCGGTCAGGACCATGAAGCCGATGAGCAGGAGCATCTCCGGGAAGCCCCACCCGTCGATGGCGGTGACCTGCGCGAAGATGACCGCGATGAAGGCCAGCTGCGCGGCCTGCTGGATGAGCGCGACCGAGACCATCGTCCAGAAGTCGGCCGGGTACTCGGTGATGGAGCGGAACTGCGCGGCGATCAGGCGCGCGTACACGGATGCGGTGCGGCCCATCTCAACCTCCATGGATGGTGACGGCCCGGACCGCGCGGCTCCACAGCCAGCGCCCGAGGAACCAGAGCGCGAACACCCACGCAAGCTGGGCCGCGATGAGCCCGAGCGCGCCGAGGGCGTCGACCCGGCCGAGGTAGATCTGGGACGGGGTGGTCGTGAAGTGCACGAACGGCAGGCACCAGGCGACGACCTGCAGCGGCCCCGGCATGATCGCCAAGGGCACCATCGCACCCGAGAAGAACGCGACGACGGTCTGCCGGGCCCACATGATGCCGTGGTAGCTGCGGGTCCAGAAGCACAGCATCGTGGACAGGTAGACGACGCTGAACGCGATCGGCGCGATCAGCGCGATGCTGACGAGCGTGAGCAGCCCGGCGGCGAACGAGGCCGGCGGCAGCGGCGTGAAGAAGATCAGGGCGATGGTGAGCCCGACGATCATCGTGGGGAGCGACCCGGCGAGGCCGCCGTAGAACTCGGCGGCCCGCGCCCGCTGGAAGTCGAGGGGTTTGAGCAGGTCGATCGCGACGCTGCCGTCGAGGATGCGCTGGGCGGTGTCGGAGCCGCCGAAGATGAACGTGGCGGTGACGAACCCGATCACGTAGTAGGTGCGCATCGCGTCCCAGTCGTATCCGGCGACCGAGCCCTGCTCGGCGAGGATGGTCCCCCACAGGGTGAGCGAGACGAGCAGTTCGCCGCCGCCGAGCACGACGCCGAAGATCCAGTTCATGCGGTAGGCCAGGCGCCGCTTCAGCGCGACCACGGCCAGCGCGAGCTCGACGGAGAGCGCACCGGGGCGCGCGCGGACGGGTATCGCGGTCAAGGGCATCAGCGTCCAGGGTCGAGGGGAGGCGGGAGACCAGCTTGCCTTGCAACGGGTCCGGCGTCAAAGCCAATTTCACCGCGCGGTCTACTCCCCCTGCCCGCGCCTACCCCGCACGGGCGATCCGCTTCAGACCGAGCAGTCGATGTGGAGGCAGGCGATCTGGGCGCGAATCGCGGTGTCCGCCAAGCCCTTGTCGCCGGTCAGGAGTGTCGCGTCGAACTCTTTGGCAAGTGCCGCATAGCAGGCGTCGTATGCCGAGAGGTTGTGGAACCAGCGTACGGTCCCCTGCAGCAGCTGCGGGCTTTCCAGCGGTACTCGCCGGATCGGTGCGGCCGCGAGCCGGGCGGCCGCGGTTCGCAGGTCGCCCATGGTCAGGTGCTTGCCGAGCATCCGGCCGCGAAGGGCTGAGAGCACCTCCACGTCAAGGTGCGCGGGGGCGATCGCATCGACATCGCGGTTCATCTGCTCGGCGATGGCGCTCGTGGCCGCATGGCCGGTCAGGAGCGCTACGACGATGCTGGCGTCGACGACGATCACCCCGCGTCCCCCAGATTTCGCCGGATCTCCTCGTCGCGTTCAGCACGCGCCTCTCGGATCGACTCGGCCGCGTCGAACGGCCGTCCGATCGGATCGGCCTGCGCCTCCGCGAGCCAGGAGGCCATGCTCGGCCTGTTGACGTCGCGGCGAATCAGGTTTCTGACGTAGGTCGAGAGGTCGACCCCGAGCTCTGCGGCACGCTGCTTCGCGGCTTCACGGAGCTCTTCTTCCACGTTTCTGACCTGGATGAATACCATGAATCCAGGCTAGCATGCGCATCGCATGCTCGAGGGTCAGTGGCCGGCGGAGTCGTAGGCTCTCAGGCCCGCGCGGTAGGCGAGGACGGCGAGGAGGGCGGTGGCTGCCGCGGCGGCGGGCGGGGCCGCGAGCCACCACGGGTCGAGCTTGCCGGTGAGGATCTGGACCGGGATGAAGCTCGCGAACGCCAGGGGCAGGCCGAAGGTGAAGACGATGCGGACCGCCGCCGGGAAGATCGTGAGCGGGAACCGCATCGCCTCGTTCTGGAGCTCGGCGAGCATGAACGCGATGATCGGGGTGCGGCCCTTCATCCAGAAGTTCGCGGCGTTCGCGATCGTGAGCAGGGAGGCCTGGATGACCGCCGCGCACACCAGCAGGAAGAGCGCCAAGGGGATCGCGGCGGCGCTGATGCCCGCGCCGATCCAGCCGACGGCCATCATCACCAGCCCGAGGGTCACCTCCCCGAAGACCTGCATGCCGACGTGCTTCGACGCCACCTGGATCAGCACGGGCGCGGGCCGGGTGATCCGGTAGTCCATGTCCCCTTCGATGATGAGCTTCCCGGTGTCCCAGATGCCGTCCCAGAACAGCGCGGTCGAGCCCCAGGAGACGGCGAGGAACCCGGCGAGCAGGAGCATCTGGTGGTAGTCCCACCCGGCGATGGCCTTCACGTTGTCGAACAGGATGCTCAGGAACGCGAACAGCATGATCTGCCAGAACGTCCCGGAGAGCGCCATGACCCAGAAGTCGGCCGGGTACTCCGCGATGGAGCGGAGGTAGGCGCCGATCGAGCGGCGGTACACGCCCGCGGCGTGGAGGGTGCGATGCGCGTTAGCCGCCATGGACGGTCACCTTCTTGACGAGCTGGCGCCAGATGAGCCGGCCGAGCACCAGGAGCCCGACGGCCCAGGCCGCTTCGGCCGCGATGAGGCCGAGCGCGCCTGCGGTGTCGACGCGGCCGAGGTAGATCGAGGCGGGCGTGGTGGTGAAGTGGACGAACGGCATGGCCCAGGCGACGCCTTGGAGCCAGCCGGGCATGAGCGCGATCGGGATCATCATCCCCGAGAAGAACGCGACCATGCTGTCCTTGGCCCACTGGATGCCGAGGAACCGCTGGGTCACGAAGCAGCAGAGGATCGCCAGGTAGCTGATCCCGAACGCGAGCGGGAAGATGAACAGCAGGCTGAACACGGTCAGCGCGGCCGCGAGCGGCGACACCGGACCGGCGGGCCGGAAGACCAGGACCGCGATCACGGTGCCGAGGACCGCCGCCGGGACGGAGGCCATCATCCCGCCGATGTACTCGCCGGCCCTCGCCCGCTGGAAGTCCACCGGTTTGGTCAGGTCGATCGCGACGAGGCCGTCGAGGATGCGGTTGGCCATGTCCCACTCCGCGCCCGCCCACGCGAGCGTCGTGGTGAGGAAGCCGATGACCAGGTACGCCTTCATCGACTGCCAGTCGTAGCCGCCGATCTCGCCGTCGCCGATGAGGTGGTTCCACACGGCGAGCCCGGCCAGGAGCGCCCAGCCGCCGAAGAGGACCGAGAACAGCCAGGTGGTCTTGTACGCGATCTTGCGCTTGAACGCGATCGTCGCGAACGCCACGTCGATGCTCGCCACGTCAGTGCCCCGCCGAGTCGTAGGCGCGCAGGCCGAGCCGGTAGACGCCCGCGGCCAGCAGCACCGAACCGACCACGGCCGCGGGGATCCCGGCCAGCCACCACGCGGACATGTGCCCGGTCACGACCGCCACCGGCACGAAGTTGATGAACGCCACCGGCACGATGAACATCGCCACGAGCCGCACGGCGATCGGGAAGATCCCCAGCGGCATCTTCATCGCGTTGCCCTGCAGTTCGATCATCAGGAACGCGAAGATCGACGCCTGGCCCTTGATCCAGAAGTTCACCGCGCACAGCGCCGTCACGAGCGCCGACTGGATGACCGCGGCGCACGCGATCGCCAGGACGCCGATCGGTATCGCGGCGAACCCGATCCCGGCGCCGATCCAGCCGTAGACCATCATCGCGACCCCGAAGACCACCTCGCCGATGGACTGCATGCCGATGTGGGAGCTGCCGACCTGGATGATGACGGGCGCGGGCCGGGTGATCCGGTAGTCGATGTCGCCCTTGATGACCATCGCGCCGGTGCTCCACGCGCCGTCCCAGAACAGCGCGTTGCAGCCCCCCGCGACGCTGAGCAGCCCGGAGAGCAGCAGCATCTCGTGGTAGCCCCACCCGGCCACGTCGGGCACGTTGGCAAAGAGGACGGCCAGGAACGCGAACTGGAGGATGTTCCAGACCGCCCCGGCGGAGGCCATGACCCACAGGTCGGCCGGGTACTCCACGATGGAGCGGATCTGCGCGAACCAGGTGCGCCAGTAGATCGCGAACACGTGCCGCACGGGCACGGCGATAGCGGGAGTCTGCGTGTCAGCCACCGTGCACGGTCACTTTCTTCACTGCGGTCCGGAAGACCAGCCAGCCGAGCACCCACAGGCCGACGGCCCAGGCGGCCTCGGCCGCGAGCAGGCCCAGGGCGCCCGCGGTGTCGACGCGCCCCAGGTAGATCGCGGACGGCGTGGTGGTGAAGTGCGGGAAGGGCAGGGCCCAGGCGACGGCCTGGAGCCAGCCGGGCATGAACGCCAGCGGGATCATGAGCCCCGAGAAGAAGCTCAGCAGGGCCTCGCGCAGCCACATGATGCCGAGGTAGCGCTTCGTCCAGAAGCACACCAGGGTCGAGAGGTACGTCAGGCCGAACGCCAGCGGGAACATCAGGAGGAAGCTCACGACCGTGAGCAGCCCGGCGAGCGGCGTCGCCGGACCGGGCGGCTGGAAGAGGAGCCAGGCGGCGACGACGCCCATCACGGCGGTCGGGAACGTCGAGAGCATCGACCCGACGTACTCGGCGGCGCGGGCCCGCTGGAAGTCGACGGGCTTGGTCAGGTCGACCGCGATGTGGCCGTCGAGGATGCGGTCGGCCATGATCCAGTCGGCGGCGCCGAAGACCATGGTGGCGGCCACGAACCCGATGATCGTGTAGGCCCGCATCGAGTCCCAGTCGTACCCCGAGAGCGTGCCGCTGCCGATGAGGTTCTGCCACATGACCATCGCGATGAGCATGGAGCCGCCGCCGATGGCGAGGCCGAAGAACCAGTGGGACTTGTACGCGAGTCTTCGTTTGAACGAGATGACCACGAGCGCGCGGTCGACGGCGATGCTGTGGCTCACTTGGTGAGTTCCCCCGCGTACAGGCGGCGGATGACGTCCTCGATGCTCGGCTCGGAGAGCGAGAGGTCCCGCGGGGAGAGTTGCGCGGTGAGGGAGCCGAGGACCTCGGCGGTCGTGAAGCGGTTCGACTCGTAGGTCACGACGACCTCCGAGGGCGCCTCGCCGGCGGTCCACTCGTAGTCGGGGAACTTCTCGGCCAGCTCGGGCACGTTCGCGGCGCCCTCGAGGTAGAGGTTCACGGCCTTGGTGGTGATGTAGTGGGCCTTGAGCCGCTCGATCGAGCCGTCGTAGGCGACCGCGCCCTTGTCGATCACGACGATCCGCTCGCACACCTCTTCGATGTCGGCGAGGTCGTGGCTGGTGAGCAGCAGGGTGGTGCCGTCGTTGACGAGTTCGCGCAGGAACGCGCGGAGGCGGTCCTTCACGGAGATGTCGAGGCCGATCGTCGGCTCGTCGAGGTAGACCATCTTGGGGTCGTGGATGAGCGCGCACGCCAGGTCGGCCCGCATGCGCTGGCCGAGAGAGAGGGTGCGGGCGAGCGCGGGCATGAACTCGTTGAGGTCCAGCAGCTCGTCGAACCGCTCGATCCGGCGCTTGTAGTCGGCGTCGGAGACGCCGTACATGTGCTTGAGGAGTTTCAGGGACTCCTCCACGGGCAGGTCCCACCACAGCTGGGTGCGCTGGCCGAAGAGGACGCCGATGTCGTGGGCGTTGGCGATGCGTTCGACGTGCGGGTCGCGGCCCATCACCCGGACGGTGCCCTCAGAGGGGCGCAGGATGCCGGTGAGGAGCTTGACGGTGGTGGACTTGCCCGCGCCGTTGGGCCCGACGTAGGCCACCGATTCGCCCGCCTCGATCGAGAGGTCGATGCCGTCGACCGCGGTGTAGTTCTTGTACTTGCGCTGCATCAGGTGCCTCACGGCGCCCTTGAACCCCGAGTCCTTGTCGGGCCTGCGGAAGGTCTTGGTGAGGGCTTGGGCTTCGAGAATCGGCATGCTCCCACCGTATGGAGATTCGGTGGGAGCGGGCCACTCGTTTTCCGCGGGTCAGGACGCGGGCTCGGCCTCCGGGACCGCCTCGCCGGACCTTGTTTGCGCTGGTACCGCCTTGCGCGCCTTGAGCTTCCGGCGGATCCGGCCGGGCAGGCCCGGCGCATTGCGAATCAGCTCACGCGGATTGATGCGCTCCAGCGGGAGGAAGCAGGCCATGGCGACCATATGGGGCAGGAAGCTGATCTCCACCGCGAGGAACACGGTGAGGTGGAAGAGGTAGAAGAACGCGACGATGCCGTACCGGAATCGCTTGGCGGCCACGAACATGACCACGGGACTGAGCAGTTCGAACGCGACCATCCCCCATTGGGAGAGCCGCAGCATCCACGGGTAGTCGAGGAGCCAGGTCGAGTACTCCGTGCCGCGGCGGATGATCGCCCAGGTCATGGTCGCGGAGTTGACCCACTCCCAGCCGCCGTAGCGGACCTTGGCCCAGGCCGCGAAGAAGTAGGTGCAGACCACGCCGATCTGGACGAGGTTGAAGCCCCAGCCGACGTGCTCGGAGAGGTTCCGGCGGTCGCCCCAGCGGGCCTTGGGCATGGTGGGCAGGAGGAACAGCAGGATGAGGAAGCCGAACTTGCCGTGGTCGACCTTCCCGTAGGACATCGCGATGATCATCCACTCGAAGTAGGCGGCCGCGACGATCCATCCGAACAGGCGCGGGGCCTTGTTGAACATCATGGGGATCGAGGCGGCGAGGAGCACGACGAGGGTGCCGACGACGAGCCAGTAGCTCGGCGTGGGGAAGACCGGGAGCACGCGGGCGATGAACAGCGGCTGGTACAGCTCGCCGGGGACGTGGCGGTGGCCGACGATCCACGGCATGTACCACCACCAGTCGACCCAGATGAACGCTCCGGCGAGGAAGCGCATCGCGGCGACGCGGCCGAGCGCGACGGGCTGGAAGAACCAGCCGGCCGACTTCTGCGCGAGCGGCAGCGGCGTCATGCGTCGGCTCCTTCACGGGTGTAGGCGGCCTCGACGACCTCGGTGACCTCGCCGGTCTGGTGGCCGTCCTCGAGCCGGTAGCGGCGTTCGATGATCTCGACGGTGACGATCTCGGGCTTGTCGGGGTTGGTGTTCTCGTACGCCTGGGCCACGAATTCGAGGAGCTCGGGGTTCTCGATGAACCGGCTCTTCTGGCCCTCGAGCTCGGCGCGGCGGAAGCCGGTGGCGTCCTCGGTGAGCTTGAAGCGCTCGCCCTCCGCGTTGACCGCCTCCACGCGGGTCGATCCGGCCCAGCCGTCGAGCTCCATGGAGGACGAGTACATCTTGAAGGGCGCGAACGGGAAGAAGTCGTCGCCGCCCCAGAAGGTGGTGGCGGTGACGAGGGCGAGCACGACCAGGGTGATCGAGACTCGCACGGCCCGCCCGAGGGGCCGGACCGTCGCGTACTGGGTATCCACGGCAAGAGTATGGCACGGGTGTGCCACAGGGGACCCGGCCGAGTCAGCCGGTGGCGGTGAGCTCCGGGTCGGATTCGCCCCGGTCGCGATGCTCTCGAGCGTCTTTGCGGCCCTTGCGCTTCGCGCGGACGCGGCGCATGAGGCCCTGCGGGTCGACGCGTTCGAGCGGCAGGAAGCAGGCCATCGCGAACAGGTGCGGGAGGAAGCTGATGGTGAGCGCGGCGAAGATCGCCACGTGGAAGACGTAGAAGAACGCGATGATCGAGTACTGGATCCGCTTCCACGGGTAGACGAAGAGCACCAGCGGGGTGAGCAGCTCGAACGCGACCATGCCCCACTGGGCGGCGGTGAGCAGCTGCGGGAAGTCGAGCATCCAGTCCGAGAACACCGTGCCGCGGCGGATGATCGCCCAGGTGAAGACCCCGGAATTGGCCCAGTCGAAGCCGCCGTAGCGGAACTTGGACCAGGTGGAGAGGAAGTACGTGCACACCACGGCGATCTGCACCAGGTTGAAGCCCCAGCCCACGCGCTCGGAGCGGTGCGTGCGGTCGCCCCAGCGGGCCTCGGGCATCATGCAGAGCACGAGCAGGAGCACCATGAAGCCGAAGCTCGCGTGGTCCACTTTTCCGTACGAGTTGTAGATGAGCATCCACTCGAAGTACGCGATGAAGAGGATCCACCCGAACAGGCGCGGGCGGTACCCGAACATCACCGGCACCGCGGCGGCCAGGCACACCGTGAGCGTGCCGGTGACGATCCAGTAGTTCGGGGCGGGGATCGGCAGGATGCGGCCGATGAGCAGCGGCTGGTAGAGGTCCTCGGGCAGGTAGCGGTGCTGGATGATGAACGGCTTGTAGGCCCACCACTCGATGCAGACGAAGAGCCCGGCGAGGAAGCGCATCGCGGCGACCCGGCCGAGGGCCACGGGCGTGAAGAAGAAGCCGTTCACATAGCGGGTCACGCGTCCGCCCCCTCGGTCCAGGCGGCGGCGACCTCGACGGTCTCGGCGCCGGTGCGTTCGCCGTCCTTGAGCTCGTAGCTGGTGATGACCACTTCGGCGGCCGTGATCTCGGGGCTGTCGGGGTGGGCCCGCTCGTAGGCCTCGGCGACGAGCGCGAGGAGCTCGGGGTCCTCGCGGAAGCGGCTCAGCTGGCCTTCGAGCTCGGCGCGGCGGAACCCGGTGTCGTTGTCGCCGATCGGGAAGCTCCGCCCGGTGGCGTCGGTGAGGACGAGGCTGGTGCTGTTGGCCCAGCCGTCCGGGTCGTGCGCGTGCGAGTACATCTTGAACGGCGCGAACGGGAAGAAGTCGTCGGTGCCCCACAGCGAGGTCGCCATGAGCGCGAAGGTCATCGCGAGGGTCGCCGCGATGCGCACGAGTTTCCCTCGGCGGGTCAGTGGTCGCTCGGCGGCTGGGTTCGGCACCGGGCGAGTATGTCACATTCGCCCGAATCCGCCTGCGACGGAAGGTCAGGGGCCGGCGAGGCGGTCCCGTTCGGCCTGCGGCAGCGAGCACGCGGCCGTGCCGCCGGGGAGCTTGTGGCGGTTGCGGGAGATGAGCCGGTAGACCGGCCAGGCGAGCCACGAGACGGGCTTGAGCGAGAGGACCCCGCCGATCGGCTTCCAGTACCACTGGGCGCGGCGCAGCAGCACGGCGATCGCGTCCGGCCCGGCCCGGGTGAGGCCCGGCTCGATCCAGATCACGGCCGCCTCCGCCTCGTCCTGGGTGACGCCGAGCGCGTCGAGGTCGGCCCACTGCCACGGCGTGACCTTGGCGGTGGTGCGGACGTGCTTCTCCAGGAACTGGGCGGACTGGGTGCAGAACGCGCAGTCCCCGTCGTAGAGGAAGGTGTGGTCCATGCCGGTCTCGATTCAGCGTTCGGAGCGGGAAGGGCGGGTCATGCCGTCTGCCTCGACGGTACCGCTCCGTAGAGGGCCGCGCGCATCGCCGTGACCGGGGCCTCGTCGAGGCCGGTGAACTGGGTCCACTGCCGCACCGCCTGCGCGAGCAGGAGCGCGAGCCCGTCGAGGACCTGCACGCCCTGGCGCTCGGCCTCGGCGGCGAGCGGGGTCGGCCACGGGTCGTAGAGGATGTCGAACAGGACCGCGCCGGGCTTCCACTGCAAGCGCAGGTCGTCGGTGACGCCCTTGGGGACGGTGGCGATCACGAGGTCCGCGTCGCCCACGCGCACCGCCTCCTCCCAACTGCGGGCGTCCAGCCGGAGGCCGAGCGCCGCGGCGACCGGCTCGAGCTCGATGATCGCTTCGCGGCGGCGGGCGTAGACCTGGACGGCGCTCGCGCCGAGGGTCTGGGCCGCGGCCAGGGCGGCGCGGGCCGAACCGCCCGCGCCGAGGACGGCGACCTCATCGGCCTTGCGCAGCCCGACCTCGGCCAGCGCGTCCACGATCCCGGGCGCGTCGGTGTTGTCGGCGACGCGCCGTCCGCCGCGCAGGACGAGCGTGTTGGCCGCGCCGATCGCCGCGGCCACGGGCGTGGCCTCGTCGGCCACGGTGAGGGCGATCTCCTTAAGCGGCATGGTGAGCGAGAGTCCGGCCCAGGTCTCGTCGAGCGAGTCGACGAAGCGGGCGAGCGCGGGCTCGTCGCACTCGTGACGCGTGTACGTCCAGTCGGCGAGCCCGGCGGCCGTGTAGCCGGCGTTGTGGATGACCGGCGAGAGCGAGTGCTCGATGGGCTTCCCGAGGACGGCGGCGCGCATCACTGGATGCCGTTTTCTTCGGCGACATCGATGTTCTCCTGGTGCTCGGCGTACGTCTCGGCGAACAGGGCCGAGCCGTCATCGAAGGCGGTCACGAAGAACAGGTAGTCGTTCGCCTCGGGGCTGACGGCGGATTCGAGCGCGGCGGCACCGGGGTTGGAGATGGCGCTCGGCAGGTAGCCGGCGTGCTCGACGGCGCTGGGCGACCACGGGTTGTCGGGGTCGCGCATGACCGCGCCCCAGTCGATGTTCTCGCCGGAGGTGATGGCGTCTTCCCCGTTGAGGAGGCGCCCGTAGTTCCAGATCGCCTCGGACTCGAAGCAGTTGCAGTTGGTCTGCTCGTGCGAGTACGGGTTGATGTACATCTTGTTGTACATGACCTGGGCGATCTTGGGGTCGTCGCTGGCGATGCCGGATTCGGACTGGACGATCGAGGCGATCTGGAGCGCCATCCACGGCTGGATCTTGAACTCGCCGTTGGTGGGCGGGTAGAAGGTCTGGTTCTCGTTGGCGCTCGGGTCGTAGTCGGGGTCGGGGTCCTCGATTTGGGCGAGCTTGTCGAGGAAGCCGATCTCAGTGATGGTCGCGTTGAAGCGCTTGACCATCTCGGTGAGCATCTGCTCAGCGGTCATGGTCTCGTCGAACTCGTAGGCGGAGGGGAAGAGGAAGCCCTCCACGGATTTGACCTGCCGGTCGGAGAAGCCCTCGAACCAGATCGGGTCGACGCCGAGCGCCTCCGGATCCTGCGCGGCGGCCTCGAAGTCCTCGATCGGGACCCCGGTGTACCCGGAGAGGATCTCGTAGATCTCGAACGAGCGCTTGCCTTCGGGGACCACGACGTGGTCGAGCGTCAGGTTTGCAGGGTCGGTCATGAACTCGAGCGCGGCGGCGGCGGACATCTCCTCCTCCATCGCGTAGGAGCCCGGCTGGATGGACTGTCCTGCGTTGTTCGCGTCCTCGGAGGCGTTGAGGAAGGCCTTCGCGGAGGCCACCACTCCTTGTGCTTCGAGTTCGTCGGCGATGTCGGAGACGAGCCAGCCTTCTTCGATGGTGATGACCACCTGGTTGCCGTTGCCCTCGCCGCTGAAGTCCTCGGCGACGAAGTAGTCCTTGATGACGTTGTTGTACGCCCACCAGCCGCCGACGCCGATGACGCCGAACAGGGCCACGACCAGGGTCATGGCGATCAGGGACTTGCCGGAGTCCTTGCGGCGGTGGCTCCGGGGAGCGTCCGCCCGCTCGTCCTCGGTCCTAAAATCGCCGAGCATCCTGTTCTCTACCTCCGCCGCTGGTCCAACCATTGCTGGAGGATCTCCACCGCCGCCGCCTGGTCGACGATGGAGCGCTTCCGACTGCCGCGCACGCCGCCTTCATTGAGTCTGCGTGTCGCGACGGCGGTGGTCATGCGCTCATCGGTCAGGGTCACCGGAACGGGTGAGACGTGGTCGGCGAATCGCGCCACCCAGGCTCGGGTGTGCACGGCTGCCGGCCCCTCCTCACCCGAAAGAGTAACGGGTAGGCCGACGACGATTTCGACAACCTCGTACTCCCGGGCCGTTTCGGCGATTTCCCGGATATCGCTCGGAATGTCCTCACCAGCGGTTTTGAGGTCGCGACGAACCGTCGCGACTGGAGTGGCGAGGATGCCGTCCGGATCGCACACGGCGACGCCGATGCGCGCTTTGCCCAAGTCGACGCCGAGACGGCGGCCCCGCGTCCAAGTCGTGGACGCGGGGCCGTTCGCTGCATCGCTCATTTAGGCGCTGATCGCGCCGGTGACGGCGGCGAGCAGCTGCGCGGCCTGGTCGGCCGGGACGCCGCCGCCCTGGGCGACCTCATCGTTGCCGCCGCCCTTGCCGGACAGCGCGGCCTTGACGAGCGCCTGCGCCGAGACGTGCTGCGCCTGCGCGGCCTTGTTCGCCGCGACGACGATGCTGGCCTTGCCGCCGGCGGTCGCGACGACCGCCGCGACGCCGGGCTGGTCCTCGGGCAGGTGCCCGCGGATCTGCATGGCGAGGTTGCGGACGTCGCCGCCCTTGGTGCCCTCGGGCGCCTGCACGGCCGCGACCTTGACGGCCCCGACCTGCTTCGCGGCCGCGGCGAACTCCGCGGCGCGGCCGGAGACGGCCTTCGCCTGGAGGTTCGCCAGCTCGCGCTCGGCGTCCTTGGTGCGCTGCAGGATCGCGCGCACCCGCTCGAGGACGTCGCCGCGCTGGGCGCCGATCTCCTCGGCGATCTGCGTGACGAGGTCCCGCTCGCGGGCGAGGTACTTGTACGCCTCCATGCCCGTGGCGGCCTCGACGCGGCGCTGGCCCGAGCCGACCGAGGACTCGGCCGTCAGGACGAGCGGGCCGATCTGGGCCGAGCGGGACACGTGCGTGCCACCGCAGAGCTCGCGCGACCAGGGGCCGCCGATCTCGACGACGCGCACGGTCTCGTCGTAGGTCTCGCCGAACAGCGCGACCGCGCCGAAGTCCTTGGCCTCCGGGAGCGTCATGTACTGCACGGCGACCGGCAGGTCGTCGCGGACGGCGCGGTTGGAGACCTCTTCGATCTCGCTGCGCGTCTCGTCCGAGAGCTTCGAGCGCCACGAGAAGTCCAGGCGCAGGTAGCCGGGGCGGTTGAACGAACCGGACTGGAGCGCGGTCGGGCCGAGCACCTCGCGCAAGGCCGCGTGGACCACGTGCGTGCCCGAGTGCGCCTGGCGCGCACCGAGACGCCACTCCGGGTCGACCGAGGCCTCGACTTTGTCGTCGAGAACGAGCTCGCCTTCGAGGACGCGGACCTTGTGGACCACGAGCTTCTTGACCGGGCGCTGCACGTCGAGGACCTCGGCGAACAGGCTCGGGCCGACGAGCTTGCCGGCGTCGGCGTGCTGGCCGCCGGACTCGGCGTAGAACGGGGTCCGGTCGAGCACGACCTCGACGATTTCCCCGGCCTTGGCGAGCGGGACCGACTGGCCGTCCTTGAGGACGCCGATCACGCGCGACTCGGTCTCGAGGGTCTCGTAGGCCTTCCACTCGGTGGGGCCCTGCTCCTGGAGGAGCTGCCAGTACGCGGACAGGTCCGCGTGGCCGGTCTTGCGGGCCGCCGCGTCCGCCTTCGCGCGCTGCCGCTGCTCGGTCATGAGCGTGCGGAAGCCCTCCTGGTCGACCGAGAGGCCCTGCTCCTCGGCCATCTCCAGGGTCAGGTCGATCGGGAAGCCGTACGTGTCGTGCAGCTCGAACGCCTTGGAGCCCGAGAGGGTCTTGCCGCCCTCGGACTTGGTCTCGGACACGGCCGTGTCAAGGATCGTCGTGCCGTGCTTGAGGGTCTTGAGGAACGCCTCTTCTTCGCCGTAGGCGTAGGAGGAGATCCGCTCGAAGTCGGTCTTGAGCTCCGGGTACGCGGTGGACATGCGCTCCATGGCGACCGGCAGCAGCTCGGGCATCGCCGGCTTGTCGTAGCCGAGGAGGCGCACGGCGCGGATCGCGCGGCGCATGAGGCGGCGCAACACGTAGCCGCGGCCCTCGTTGGAGGGCACGACGCCGTCGCCGATGAGCATCAGCGAGGAGCGCACGTGGTCGCCGATGACCCGGAAGCGGATGTCGTCCGGGTGGGACTCGGAGGCGGTGTGCGAGGTCGAGACGCCGTAGCGCTTGCCCGTCAGCTCCGAGGCCTTGTCGATGATCGGCCGGACCTGGTCGGTCTCGTACATGTTGTCGACGCCCTGCAGGAGCGCCGCCATGCGCTCCATGCCCATGCCGGTGTCGATGTTCTTCTTCGGCAGGTCGCCGGTGACCTCGTAGCCCTCCTTGGCGGGGCCGCCACCGCGGATGTTCTGCATGAACACGAGGTTCCAGAACTCGAGGTAGCGGTCCTCGTCGACCTCCGGGCCGCCCTCGGGCCCGTAGTCGGGGCCGCGGTCGTAGTACAGCTCGGAGCACGGGCCGCACGGGCCGGGGATGCCCATCGACCACATGTTGTCGGCCTGGCCGCGGCGCACGATGCGGTCGAGCGGGAGCCCGATCTGCTTGTGCCAGATGTCGATCGCCTCGTCGTCGTCGAGGTAGACCGTGGCCCAGATCTTGTCGCCGTCGAGGCCGAGGCCGCCGGACTCGAGCGAGCCGGTGGTGAGGTCCCAGGCGAAGCGGATCGCCTGCTCCTTGAAGTAGTCCCCGAAGGAGAAGTTGCCGTTCATCTGGAAGAACGTGCCGTGGCGGGAGGTCTTGCCGACCTCGTCGATGTCGGGCGTGCGGATGCACTTCTGCACCGACGTGGCGCGGTTCCAGTCCGGGGTCGCCTGGCCCAGGAAGTAGGGCACGAACGGGACCATGCCCGCGGGCACGAACAGCAGGTTCGGGTCCTCGAAGGCGGGCAGCGGTGCGCTGGGGACCACCGTATGGCCGTTGGACTCGAAGAACTTCAGAAACCGGCGTTGGATTTCAGCGGTCTCCATGGGGCACCTCCTTCAAGGGTCTAGTACAGCCGGCCGTGGACGGCCGGGTCGTGCTCGTCGTCTTCGTTCAGCAGCGGCTGGATGTCCTCGCCGCGCTCGATCGCGTCGAACAGCTCGGCCTCTTTGGCCTGCTTCGCCTCCGACACGTCCGCCCAGAAGGCTTTGAACGATGCTTTCATTTCAGCACCGGCGCCGCCCACACGCTCGGCGACCCCGCCGGGAGTGACCGACTCCGCCGCCTTCGTGATCTTGCGGACCGCGATCACGCCGACCGCGATGCCGATGCCTACCCAGATCATCCGTTTCAACACGGGTACTCCTCAACCTGATTTACCGCGGACGGGACTACTCGCCGGCCTTCTGGCGGGCCTTCGCGGCCCGCTTCGCCTGGCGCTTGCTCTGACGCGAGGCCTCGACCATGCGGCGCACCTGCTGCTCGTCGACGTCCTGGTTGCGCTTCTTCACGGCGGTGCGGAGGCCGAACCCGAACGCGGCCGCCTTCACCAGCGGCGAGCCGACGGCCGAGACGACCAGGCTCATGATGTTGGCGACGTTCGACGAGATGTGCGCGGCGTTCCCGGTGATCGTGCCGACCTTCTCCAGCTCGCCCTCGACCTGTGTGAGGGAGCTGTTGACGTTGTCGAGGGTCGTGTTCACGTTCCGCAGGATCGGCCCGATCTCGTGGTCGACCTTGTCGAGCGTCTTGTTCACACGGTTGAGGGTCGCGGTTGCCTTGTTGATGAGGCGGAAGGCGAGCATCACGCACAGGAGGAAGAACCCGAGCCCCGCGAGCAGGACCCCCAGTTCCCAAACGCTCCCGGTCCATCCTGCTGCCACGGTCTCCTCAGGCACGGTCTCCCCCTGTCGCCATCCGGTGGGCCCCACCGGCATTGCTGTGTGGTTGCGTGGTCCTCTCGGACCTGAACGCGCCAGCCGCGCGGTGCCTTCGGCCAGGCCGGGCTCTCGCGCAAGAGCGGCGCGCTGTCGACCTTACCTTGCGGTACCGGACATCCGGCGCAATGGGGCGGTCAGTCCACTCTCCAGTTACCGGCCGCGCCCCGCGCGGACCAGGGCCCGCGGGCGCTCACGCCGCGAGCCGCTCCTCCGCCAGGCGCGGCAGCGCCGCCTGCGCCGCGACCACGGCCGTGACCTCGGCGCCCACGCACAGCTCGTACCGGTCCCCGCAGTCGACCGGGACCACCCACAACTCCAGGTACAGCTCGTCGCGCACGTAGCAGCCCTCCTCGCCGAGACCGCCCACGCACTGCTCAGGATCGGCCGGAATCCAGCCCGCGTTGAGGACCGCCTGCCAGTACTCGTTCGCCGTGTCGTCCACTGTGCCTTCGGAAGTCCAGGTGCGCATGCGGACCCGGCACTCCCCCAGGCACCAGCGGCTGCCGTAGGTCTCGTCGTGCACGGTCACCGCCGCCCACCCGGGCACCGTCAACTCGTCGGCGGCCCGGCGCGTCGGATCCACCGTGAACGCCCGGCCCAGCCACAGCACCGCCGCGACCAGCAGCACGGCGAGGACCGCGATCACCGCCACGGTCATGCGCAGCCGCTCGATGCGCTCGCCCGACTGCTCCAGGTCGGCCGCGATGCGGCTCGACGCGCGCCCGGCCCGGCGGTCAGTCGCCATCGGGCGCCCTGCGCACGATCCGGCGCAGCTTCTCGAGCCGCTCGCCGATCTCGGCCTCGCGCCCGTGGCGGGTCGGCCGGTAGTAGTCGCGCCCGGCCACCACATCCGGCGCGTACCGCTGCGGGACCACGCCGCGCGGGTCCTTGTGCGGCAGGCGGTAGGCCTTGCCGTGGCCGAGCTCCCCGGCGCCCTTGTAGTGGGCGTCGCGCAGATCGGGCGGGACGGGCCCGATCTTGCCCTTGCGCACATCGGAGATGGCCTCGTCGATCGCGGTGATGACCGCGTTCGACTTCGGCGCCGTCGCCAGGTGCGCGACGGCCTGGGCCAGGTTGATCCGGGCCTCGGGCATGCCGATCCGCTCCACGGCGGTCGCGGCGGCGGTGGCCGTCAGCAACGCCGTCGGGTCGGCCATGCCCACGTCCTCGGACGCGAAGATGACCAGGCGGCGGGCGATGAACCGCGGGTCCTCCCCCGCCACGACCATCCGCGCGAGGTAGTGCATCGCCGCATCGACGTCGGAGCCGCGCAGGCTCTTGATGAACGCGCTGGCCACGTCGTAGTGGCCGTCGCCGTCCCGGTCGTACCGGACCGCGGCGGTGTCGATGGCGGCCTCGACGATCGCAACGGTGATCTCGGGTTCGTTCTCCGCGCTCGCGGTGAGGGCGGCGGCCTCCAACGCGGTCAAGGCCTTCCGCGCGTCCCCGGCGGCCGTGCGCACGAGGTGATCGCGGGCCTCCTTCGCCAAGGTGGCCTCGCCGTTGAGACCGCGCTCGTCCTCGACGGCGCGGTCGACGAGCTCCCCGATGTCGGTCGTGTCCAGCTCCCGGAGGGTGAGGAGCACGCAGCGGCTCACCAAAGGCGCGACCACCGAGAAGTAGGGGTTCTCGGTGGTGGCGGCCAAGAGCGTGATGGTGCGGTCCTCGACCGCGCCGAGCAGGGAGTCCTGCTGGGTCTTCGTGAAGCGGTGCACCTCGTCGATGAACAGGATCGTCTGCGGGCCGCCGGTGCGGCGGATGCGGCGGGCCTCGTCGATCGCGGCGCGCACGTCCTTCACCCCGGAATTCAAGGCGGACATCGCACGGAAGCGCCGGTCCCCGGACTGGGCGACCAGGTGCGCGATCGTGGTCTTGCCGGAACCGGGCGGGCCCCACAGGATCACCGACAGCGGCTGGCGGCCCTCGACCACCTGGCGCAGCGGCGAACCGGCGCCGAGGAGGTGGTCCTGGCCCACGAGCTCGTCGAGCGCGCGCGGGCGCATCCGCACCGCCAGCGGCTCGTCGCCGGAGGCCCAACCGGTCCCCAGAATGCCGCTGCTGTTGGCGGGAGGGCCCTGCGGATCAGGCGGCCCCGTCGAACCGGGGGCGTCGAACAAACCTGGAGCGTCCATAACGCCAACAGCGTAAGGCATGAGCATGAGCGCTCCGCAGATCAGCGGCCGAACCGGGAGGTTCATCGCGTTCCGCCCACCCGGCGGCGCGAAAAAGGGCCGCCGCACCGAAACCGGCGCGGCGGCCCTTGTCGTTGCGGGAGTTACATGCCGCTGAGGCCGCCGCTGAGCTCCTCGAAGTCGTGCAGGTTGGTCGACTCGGGGGCCTTGATGTCGTAGGTCCCGCCGATCTCGACGATCTCGCTGGTCATCTCCATGGTCATGCCCTCGATCTCGGGCATCGTCATGCTCATGGTCTTGAGCAGGCCGTTGTCGTCCAGGGTCACGGTGACCTCGGTGCCGTCGATCGCGGCGGCCGCGTCCGCACCCGTGGAGCCGGACAGGGCCGACATGGCCTCGGAGTCGGCGCTGAGCGTGCCGGTGAAGGTGTTGGGGCCGGTCTCCTCGACGTTCTCCAGCTCCGAGAGCATGAGCTCGGTCTGCTGGCCGAGGTCCATGCCGCCGTACTGGGCGTAGGCCTGCGCCATCTCCTCGTCCGAGGTGAGGTCCATGGTGAACCAGGCGTCCTCGCCGAAGCTCTCGGCCATGGCGTCGAACATGCCGCCGCTCATCTGCATGTACATGACCTTGTCGACGACGACGGTCTCGGTGTGCATGTCGCCGAGCAGGCCGCCCATCATGGCCTCCTCCTCGGCGGTCATCGTCTCGCCCGAGGCCTCCATCATGGCGCCCATGAAGATGTCGGCGCTGGCCTGGGAGTTCTCGCCCTCGTACATGCCGGTCATGGCCATGAAGTCGACGCCGTCGACGGTCATGGCCGACTCCATCTTGTACGAGGAGGCGCTCAGGTTCTCGACGGAGGCGAGAACGGCCTCGCCGGGGCTGAGCGCGGCGGCCGCGCCCTCATCGGCAGAGGTCGCGCCTTCGGAGGAGGCGGGCTCTTCGTCGGCGCCGCAGGCGGAGAGGCCGAGGGCGAGCGCGGGCACGGCGAACGCGCCGAGCAGACGGGTGGCGGTACGGGAAGACATGGGTGCTCCTGGTGGTTCGGGGAGGTCGAGGTTCGGTGGTCGAGTTCCGATGCCGAGCATAAGGGACGGCCCCCACACGCAGGGTGCGGAGGCCGCCTCATGATCGGATCGTTACCAGGCCTTTTGCAGCCGTTCGTACTCGGCGGCAGTGATCGGCAGCACGGTGCCGTGGCGGGGACTCGACGGCAGGTCGTACTCGGCGACCGGGGTCCACTCGCCCGAGGCGAGGTCGGTGGTCTCGAACGGCACGTAGCCGCGGCCGCCGAACTCGTCGATGAAGAGGTACCACTTGTCCGCGGTGTTCGACTTGAAGACCAGCGGGCCCTCGCCCGCGCCGATGGCGCCCGAGCCGATGCAGTCCGCGAGGAACTGCCATTCGGCATCGGGGGCAAGGGAAGTGGCGGTCTCGGCGAGGATGAACTTGCCGCACGGGGTCGAGGCGGAGTTCGAGCGCTCGTCCTTGGTGAAGCGGTAGTACACGCCGTCAGACGCGATCATGGTCGAGTCGATCGTCGAGTAGCCCTGGTCGACCCAGACCCGCGCCTCGGAGAAGTTGACGAAGTCGCGGGTCGTCGCGTACATCATCCGGTGGTAGAAGCCCTCGGAGTGGTCGTCGGTGGCGAACAGCGGCGAGGCCCAGTAGACGACGTAGGCCTGCTGCTCGGGGTCCCAGTAGGCCTCGGGTGCCCAAGTGGCGCCGGCGTTCTCGGGCGAGACCTCGACGAGGCGGCCCTCGGACCAGTTCACCAGGTCGTCGCTCTCCCACACCATGATCGAGAGGCTGCCGTGGCGCTGGGCCCGGTTCCAGTCGCCGTTGCCGTTGATCTTGAGGTCGGTGGCGATGAGGAAGAACCGGTCGCCTTCGGGCGAGCGGATGAGGAACGGGTCGCGCACGCCCTGCTCGCCCTGGTCGGAGGTGAGGATCGGCTGGGCCTCGTTCAGTTCCGTGAAGCTCAGGGGGTCGTCGCCGTTGCTCAGCGCGCCGTAGACCTGCTCGCCGGTGGGCGTGCCCTCGCCGGTGAAGTACGTGAAGAAGTAGCCGGCGTAGTCGGCCTCGGCCGGGAGCGGCGGCACGGTGGCGGTGAAGTGCAGCTTCTCCTTCTCGCCGCCGCGCTGGACGGTGGCGGTGAGCCTGACCTTGCGGGTCTTGCCGCCGGGCTCGTCGCGATTGACGGTGCCGTCAGTGGCGATCACGTTCGGGTGGTTGGACTTCCAGGTGATCTGGGAGCCGTTGGCACCGTTGGTGGGCAGGTTGACCGCCGAGCGCACGTCGTCGAGGTTCGGGATCACGATGGCGGCGGCGTCGAGGGCGACCGCCTCTTCATCGTCGAACTCGGCGAGCACGGTCGCGGTGAAGGCGAGTTGTTCTTGCACGGTGCCGAGGTTAACGGTTGCAGTGAGGGTGACCGTCGCGTCGTCGGCGTCCATGGCCGGGCGGGTGACCGTGCCGTCGGTGGCGATGACATCGGGTCGGCTTGAGGCCCAAGTGATCTGGGAGCCGTTCGCGCCCTGGACGGGGAGGTCGAGGTCGCCGGTGACGGCACCCGTGTCGCCGAGGTCGATCGCGGCGGCGTCCTCGGCGGCCTTCTCAGCGCTGATGAGGGCGGCCTGCTCGCCGATCTCGGCCGGGGCGAGGGCCCCGTCGTAGATCCGGAAGTCCGCGAACCGGCCGTGGAAGTACCGGTCGCCGCTGTAGAGCGAGCGGCCCAGGTAGTTGGCGGCGGTCGAGCCGGCGCCGATGTCACCGGGCTTGATGGTGACGGCCTCGTTGCGGTCCACTTCCTGGCCGTTCAGGTAGAGGACGGCGGTGCCGCCTTCGAGGGTGTAGGCGAGGTGGTTCCAGGTGCCGCGCGCGAGGTTCTGGCCGGTCGAGGTGTTCTGCTCGCAGGTCCAGTGGCAGGTGGAGATGGAGGTCTTGTAGCCGTTGCCGGTGGTGAACAGGTAGCCGTCGCCCCAGGACCCGCTGGAGTTGCCGAGGCCGTAGATGAAGTACGCGCCGGACTGGCTCGGCTCGATGTAGACCTCGGCGGTCACGGTGATCGCGTCGAGTCCGGCGAGGAGGTCGTCGGGCAGGTCGACGTAGTCGTCGACGCCGTCGAGCGCCAGGCCGTCCCCCCAGGTCCCACCGACGAGGGTGCCGTCGTGCCCGTTGCCGGAGGCGTCGGCGACGACGGTGCCGCCCGCCTCGTCGAACTGGTACCACAGCAGGGGGCCGTCGGCCGGGGCGGCGACCGCCGCGGCGGCTGGAACTGTCACCGCCGCAATGGCGACGACGGCTCCGATGAATCGCTTAGACGTCACTGTCCAACCTTCTTCACTCAATCGATCAAGCAGGCCGGAGGCCGAGTGATCGGTAACCAGCAGGGGCTGGGGCCAGCTTATTCCAACCATCGACATAAGTGAACATGCGAATGTCACGATTCTCGATCGATTCCGGTGGGTCGCTCCGCCTGGACATCCGCGCCGAAGCGCGCTTACGATGGCAATTCAATCGATATTCGTCTATATCATGATTTCTTCGCTTTCTGACCCGGCATCAGAAGAGACAAGGAGCAGCCATGCGACGCAAGCTGACCGCCGTCGGCGCCATGATCATCGGCACGGCCCTGGCCCTCGGCACCGCCACCGCATCCGCAGAGGAAGGGCCCGGCGCCGAACCCGCGCAGACCCCGGAGTTCGACTTCCGCACCGGCGACACGGTCGCCACCGGCCTCACCATCCCGTGGGGGCTCGGGTTCCTCCCGGACGACTCCGCAATCGTGGCCGAGCGCAACTCGGGCGACGTGCTGCGGATCGGCATCGACGCCGACCCGGTCGTCCTGGGGAGTCTGGAGGTCGTCGGCGGCGAGGGCCAGTTCGACGAGCGCGGGCTCCTGGGCCTCGCGATCTCCCCCTCGTTCGCGACCGACGGGTGGGTGTACGCGTACGTGTCGACCGAGGAGGACAACCGGGTCGTGCGGTTCCACCTCCACTCCTTCGACCCCGAGCCGGTGCTCACCGGGATCCCCTCGGCGCTCAACCACAACGGCGGTCGCCTGGCGTTCGGGCCGGACGGCAAGCTGTACATCACCACCGGCGACGCGAACGACACCGCGAACGCGCAGGACCTCGAGAGCCTCGGCGGGAAGATCCTGCGCGTCAACGCGGACGGGACCGTTCCCGAGGACAACCCGATCGCGGGCTCGCCGGTCTACACCTACGGGCACCGGAACGTGCAGGGCCTCTCGTGGGGTCCTGACGGCGCGATGTACGCGACCGAGTTCGGCCAGAACACCTGGGACGAGCTCAACCGCATCGAACCCGGGGCGAACTACGGCTGGCCCGAGGCCGAGGGGACGGGCGGCGCGCCGGAGTTCGTCGACCCGCTCGTCACCTGGAGCACGGCCGAGGCCTCGCCCTCGGGCGGGGAGGTCGCGGGCGACACCATGTACATCGGAGCGCTGCGCGGCCAGCGCTTGTGGACGGTGCCCGTCGCGGGCGGCGAAGCGGGCGAACCGGTCGCGGTCCTGGACGGCACGCTCGGCCGTATTCGAACTGTGGAGCTGGGCCCGGACGGCTGGCTGTGGGTGACCACTTCGAACGGCGGCGGCCAGGACAAGGTGGTGCGGTACCGGCCGATCGGCGGCTAACCGAACCAACTCCGGCGCAAGCCGGGGTTGGTTCTGAAGGTAAGCAAAGCCGCACTTCAGAGGTTTTGTGATGCCTCAGTGGTCGGAGATTCCGTCTCGTCCGACGGCGTGGTTTCGCCGTCCGGTTCCGAAGTCTCCGTGGCCGGCGACGACGTTTCCGAGTCCGGTGAAGAGGTCTCCGTGTCAGGACTGCTGGCCGTCTCGCTGGGCGTCTCCGAGGTCTCTTCGTCGGTGGACGGGTCCCAGTTGGAGTCGTCGTCATCGTCGGTCGTCGTCTGGTCCTCAGTGGGCGAAGGTTCGGCCGAGGTCTCGACCGAGGACGAAGTCGGCTCGGGGGTCTCGATCTGGCCGTTCGGGTCATCGTTCAGGCCGTTGAGCCAGATGAGCAGTCCGATGATGGCCAGCGCCGCGATCACGGCCGCGGTGATGATCCACGGGGTGACACTGCTCTTCTCCTCTTCATGCGCCATCGCGCCGGTGGGCTGCTCGGCGGTGTTGCCGCCGCCGACGCCAGCGCCGAGGAGGGCGGTCTGGTCGGTGCCGAAGTACTGGGTCTGCTGGCCGTCGGACGGGGTCGCGGGTGAGACGGGGATGCCGCCGGTGACGACGCGGCCTTCGCGGGCGGAGCGGGCCATCTCGGCGGCCGAGGTGTAGCGGGCGCGCGGGTCCTTCTGGAGGGACTGGAGCACGACTTGGGCGACCCCGGCGGGGATGTCGCGGGAGAGCGGCGGCGGGGCCTGGGTCATGTGGCCGTTCATGACCGCGACGGGTGTGTCGGAGACGAAGGGCGGGCGGCCCATCAGGGCCTCGTAGGCGACGATGCCGAGCGAGTAGAGGTCGCTGGCGCCGGTCAGCTCGGCGCCGTTGAGCTGCTCGGGCGAGGCGTAGGCGAGGGTGCCCATGACGGTGCCGGTCTCGGTGAGGCCGGAGGCGCCGCGGGCGGCGGAGATGCCGAAGTCGACGATCTTGGTCGACCCGGTCGCTTCGTCCACGAGGAGGTTCGCGGGTTTGATGTCGCGGTGGATGATGTCGTTGCGGTGGGCGGTTTCCAAAGCGTCGGCGGCGGTCGCGACGATCTTCATGACCTCGTCGGGAGGCAGGGTGCCGCGGTCGCGCAGGATCTCGGCGAGCGAGCGCCCGCGCACGAGCTCCATGATCAGATAGGACACCAGGCCGTCGTCGTCGGTGGTCTCCTCGCCGTAGTCGTACAGTCCGACGATGCCGGGCGACTGGAGGGCCGCCACGGACCTGGCCTCAAGTTGGAAGCGCGTGCGGAACTTGTCGTTGCCCGACAGTCCTGCATGGAGTATCTTGATGGCGACTTCCCGTTGCAGGCGGGTGTCGGTGCCTTTCCAGACTTCCCCCATGCCGCCAGCGGCGATCCGCTCGTCCAATCGATAGCGACCCGCCACCAAGGTCCCGCTCTGCACGTCGAACCCGCTCCTCTTACTCCTGCATCGGCCGGATGTTACATATAGCAGCCGTCAGCGGACCGCGGCCGCCGCCTTCACGGACTCCTGCCAGTCGGAATTGGCTGAGGGGCAACCGGGCACGCATCGAACGAAGACGGCGGCCCGGGCCGAGGCCCGGGCCGCCCACTACGACATCGTAGGGCTAACCGGCAACCGCTTCGGTACCCGCTTCCGCTTCCGGTACGAAGTCGATGCCGGCCTCGGCGCGCTGCTCGGGCGTGATGGTGGTGGGTGCCGAGGTCAGCGGGTCCATGCCGCCGCCCGACTTGGGGAACGCGATGACGTCGCGGATCGAGTCGGACTTGGCGAGGATGCCGCAGACGCGGTCCCAGCCGAGCGCTATGCCGCCGTGCGGCGGGGCGCCGTACTTGAGGCCTTCGAGGAGGAAGCCGAACTGCTCCTTGGCCTCCTCGTGGGAGAGGCCGAGCACGTCGAAGACGCGGCTCTGGACCTTGGCGTCGTGGATACGGATCGAGCCGCCGCCGAGCTCGTTGCCGTTGCAGACGATGTCGTAGGCGTAGGTGAGCGCGTTCGCCGGGTCGGACTCGAACTTGTCGATCCACTCCGGGTTGGGCGAGGTGAACGGGTGGTGGATCGCGGTCCAGCCGCCGTTGTCGGTGGGTTCGAACATGGGGGCGTCGACGACCCAGCAGAACGCCCAGGCGTCGGCGTCGATGAGGCCCACGCGCTTGCCGACCTCGAGGCGGGCCGCGCCGAGCAGCTCCTGGGCCTCGCGGCGGTCGGTGGCGGCGGCGAAGAAGACGGCGTCGCCGGCCTTGGCGCCGACGGCGTCGGCGAGCCCGGCCAGGTGCTCCTCGGAGAGGTTCTTGGCGACGGGGCCCTTCGGCTCGCCGGTCTCGGCGTTGAAGGTGATGTAGGCGAGGCCCTTGGCGCCGCGCGCCTTGGCCCAGTCCTGCCAGCCGTCGAGCTCCTTGCGGGTCTGCGAGGCGCCGCCGGGCATGACGACCGCGCCGACGTAGCCGCCGGCGTCGATGGCGCCCGCGAAGACGCGGAACTCGGTGCCGCGCAGGTAGTCGGTGAGTTCGACGAGCTCCTGGCCGAAACGCAGGTCGGGCTTGTCGGAGCCGTAACGGTCCATGGCGTCGTGCCAGGTCATGCGCGGAATCGGCAGCTGGATCTGGTGGTCGGCGAGCTCGGACCAGAGGGCCTGGACGACGCGCTCGCCCAGGTCGATGATGTCGTCCTGGTCGACGAAGGAGGCCTCGATGTCGAGCTGGGTGAACTCGGGCTGGCGGTCGGCGCGGAAGTCCTCGTCGCGGTAGCAGCGGGCGATCTGGAAGTACTTCTCGAAGCCGCCGACCATGAGGAGCTGCTTGAACAGCTGCGGGGACTGCGGGAGGGCGTACCAGGTGCCGGGCTGGAGGCGCACGGGGACGAGGAAGTCGCGGGCGCCCTCGGGGGTGGAGCGGGTCAGCGTCGGGGTCTCGATCTCGACGTAGCCGTCCTCGACCAGAAGGTTGCGGGCGATGTGGTTCGCCTTGGAGCGCAGGCGGATCGCGTTGTTGGGGCCGGTGCGGCGCAGGTCGAGGTAGCGGTGGCGCAGCCGGATGTCCTCGGAGACGTCCACGTGGTCGTCGATCTGGAACGGCAGCGGCGCGGCCTCGGAGAGGACCGTGAGGTCGTTCGCGGTGATCTCGATCTGGCCGGTGGGCAGGTCGGGGTTCTCGTTGCCTTCGGGGCGGCGCGCGACGGTGCCGGTGACGGAGACGCAGTACTCGTTGCGCAGCTTCTGGGCGGCCTCGGCGGCCTCCGAGTCGCGGAAGACGACCTGGACGACGCCCGAGGCGTCCCGCAGGTCCACGAACTCCACCCCGCCGTGATCGCGGCGACGCGCCACCCATCCGGCGAGGGTGACTTGCTGGTCGACGTCAGCGGCACTCAGCGTGCCGGCGAGGTGTGTCCGATACACGGGTTCAAAACTCCTCGAAGGAAACGGTTGGTCGATTGACCGGCGGAGCCGGTTCGCGGCCCGCAGGTCTCGCCCGGAATGCCGCGCCGAGGCCCGCTTCGCGGGCCGGGGCCAATGGCATTCTCTCGAGAACCCGGTGCCGGCAGCAATCGTATAACCGCCCGTGCCGCAGCGAGTCGGCCGTGCCGTCCGCCACGGCGGACGTCACGCAGGTCACCCGCAGCGCTTAGGGTCGCACTGCGGGGCGCAGGGCTGCGCGGGGCGCTGATGCGCCCTTCCTTCTGCGCGCGCACCGTTGCGCTTCCTATTCAGCGCGCGAGCGCACTACTGCGCTTCCCCATCAGCGCGCGAGCGCGCTACTGCGTTAACTACTTCAGCGCGCGAGCGCGCTACTGCGTTAACTACTTCAGCGCGCAAGCGCGCTGAAGCCGAGGAGCCTCACCACCACGTCGAGGAACCGGCGGGCGTCGGCGACGATCGCGTCGGCCTCTTCCGGGGTGACGATGTCGGGGATGCCGGCCTGCGCGAGGACCCGTTTGCGGGCGGTGCGGGCGAAATGCGAGGCCCACTCCTCCAGCTCCGGCGCAACGCCCCGCAGCAGCTCCCAGGTGCTCGAGGGGCGGCCGGGCCGCCGCCTGCCCGTGGCGTCGCCCGCCCGCACTGCGAGCACGGCCACGGCCACCCGGAGGGCGGCCAGGTGCGCCTCGGCGTAGCGCTCGCCGGGGCGGGTGCGCTCCGCCGCGTCGTCGAGGTCGACGCGGGCGGTGGCGAGGAGCTGGAGCGGGGAGCGGTTGGGGAGCTGGTCTGCCGGGATTCGCAGGCGTGAGTTCTGCACGGTGCCCGCTTGCACCAGTCGGGGGCCGCTCGCGCCGCGGGTTCCCACGGGCGAGGCGGATCGAGTTACGGCGGGTCGAGAAGCTGCCATGACGTGGGCCTCCTTAACCTTGTTCGAACTTGCGTTCGAGAAATATGGAACCACACGGGTCCGACATTTCCAACCCCCATCGTCGCGCGAAATCAGCGAATGGCTACGGAGTGTCGCTCATCCGACAGCACTGTCATTGCACGGCAACAGAAAAGGGGCCGCGAACCGTTCGGTTCACGACCCCTGACGTACACCTGAGGCACACCGGGTGTTCGAAGAACGCGGGCGCCTGCGCTTCGCGGCCCGCGCTCGACGGGCTACTCGGCGATCTCGTTGACCATGCGGAGGTGGCCGCGGGCCTCTTCGGCGCGGCCCATCCGCTGGAGGGTGCGGCCGAGGAGCAGGCGGGCGTAGAAGTCCGCCGGGTTGGCCTCGACCATCTTCTCAGTCAGCTCGAGCGCCCTGTTCAGCTGCGCCGACTTGAAGTAGGCGCGCGCGGCGACGAGCATGACGTCCGGGTGGTCCGGGTGGTCGCGCAGCAGCGGCGCGAGGAACTGCAGGGCCCCGAGCGGGTCCTTGAGGGCGAGCATCTCCTCGGCGTCGCGCAGCCGCCGAGTCTCCTCGGGGATCTGGCGCGGCCTGGCGTCGGAGTCGATGAAGGCGGCGATCTGGTCGTCGGTGATGTTCTCGTAGCGCATTTCGTGGACAACGCAAGTCCGGCTCGGATCATTCCCGGCCCGAGCAAGCCCCCGCATTCCCGGCGCCGCCCTTCAAAACGGGCATCGGAGGACCCCCGATATCAAGGGTGACACTGGGGTACGACACTCCGGTGACTCGGCGACGACTTCGCAGGCACCGAGTCCGGTCATGGCGGCTGCGCCACCCCGTTCGTTGCGGAGCGCCGCCGGCCCGATCTGCGCGTGGTGCGCCCGGCGCGCCTCAGTCGTTGCGCAGGGCCGTCGACACGACGATGACCAGCTGCAGCAGGCCCAGCGCCGCCAGCAGCATCCAGGCGGTCACCGCGATCGTGATGGCGCCGCCCATCCACTGCTCATACTGCCCTCCACCGGCGACGGCGATGACGCCCGCCGCGCCGAAGCCGAGGGCGACCACGAGTTCGCGGACCGACCGCTCCCCCATCGTGGTCATGCCGAGGTCGCGCAGGCCCACCTGCCGCGACCGGTTGCGGGTGAGCACGTACATCCAGCACAGCGCGCCGGTGATCGTGACGGCCCACCCGGGCGCGCCGAGGAGCCACAGTGCGATGAGCCAGGCGCCCTCGGAGAGGCGCGCAGCGAGCGGTTCGAACACCAGGACCCGCCGCGAGAGGCTCGTCGAACGGGCCGCGAGGAGCGCGTACGAGGAGTCGGCCAGCGCGGTGATCGCGATGAGCGGCAGGGAGACCAGGATGACCGGTCCGCCGAGGAGGACGCAGAAGGGGATGAGGAGGCTGGCGACGAGTCCGACGCCGACGACGGCGCCGGGCTTGAACCGGGTGGAGAGGATGACCCGGCCGACTAGGGAGTCAGCGGGCACACGCGTACGCATGGTTGTTGTTGTAGCAGACGGCACCAACCGCGCATTCGCAGCATCGAACATAGAAGAGGACTCTACGTGTCCGTGCCGTGACTGCAATCCCTCGATCGGGTAGCCGACACTCGCCGCGCCCTTACGGCCGGAGGTTCTGCCAGACGCGGCGGGTGGAGCGGGAGTGGTTCAGGGTGGTGAAGTGCAGTCCCGGGGCGCCTTCGGCGAGGAGCCGGGAGCCCATGTCGGTGGCGACTTCGACGCCGATGTCGCGGATGGCGTCGCGGTCGTCCTCGACGGCGCGCAGGCGTGCGGCGAGGGCTTCGGGGAAGACCATGCCGGTGAGGACTGCGAACCGCTCGATCTGGCGGATGTTGGTGACGGGCATGATGCCCGGGACGATCGGGATGTCGCAGCCGGCGGCGGCGACGGCGTCGCGCAGGCGCAGGTAGTCGTCGACGTCGTAGAAGATCTGGGTGATCGCGAAGTCGGCGCCGGCGCGGCACTTCTCGACGAAGTGGCGCACGCCGGTGTCCCAGTCGACGTCGCGCGGGTGGCCTTCGGGGAAGGCGGCGACGCCCACGCTGAAGTCGCCGGACTCCTTGATGAGTTCGACGAGTTCGCGGGCGTGGCGGACGCCGTCGGGGTGCTCGACCCACTCGGCGCGGGGGTCGCCCGGCGGGTCGCCGCGCACGGCGAGGATGTTGCGCACGCCCACGTTGGCGAAGTGGCCGATGAGGTTGCGCAGCTCGGCGATGGAGTGGTTCACGGCCGTGCAGTGGGCCATGGTGAGGAGGGTGGTCTCGGAGTTGATCCGCTCGGTGGTCTCGACGGTCTTCTGCCGGGTCGAGCCGCCCGCGCCGTAGGTGACGGAGACGTAGTCGGCGTTCTGGCCTTCGAGGGCGCGGATGGTGCGCCAGAGGACGGTGTCGGCCGCCTCGTCTCGGGGCGGGAACATCTCGAACGAGAACTTCGGGAGCCCTGAGCGCAGCAGATCACCGATCTTGGCGGTCTTCTGCGGCATCACGCTGGGCACTCCGAGAGTCATGCCTGCAAATGTAACGGCATGGGCACACGTGTGCTGACCTGCACTGGCGACCACCCAATAGTTGGGATGGAACGGTATGAGCCTAGGGTTCGACCCGTGGAGCTCAACGACCGCATCGACGCCGCCCTGACCGTCTTCCTGGACAGGCAGGCCGCCGTGATCTGCGGGATCGACGAAAGCCTCGCGGCGTATGCGGACGCGGTGCGCGACTTCGTGCTGCGCGGCGGGAAGCGCCTGCGGCCGGCGTTCGCGTACTGGGGCGCGCGGGGCGCGGGCCTGGAGGACTCGGACGAGCTGGTGGCGTGCGTGGCGTCGCTGGAGCTGCTGCAGGCGTCGGCGCTGATGCACGACGACCTCATCGACGGTTCGGACACGCGCCGCGGGATGCCCTCGATCCACCGGCGGTTCGCGGCGCTGCACGAGAGCGAGGGCTGGTCGGGCCGGCCCGGCGGGTTCGGGGCGGCGGCGGCGATCCTGCTCGGGGACCTGTGCCTGGCGTGGTCGGACGAGCTGTTCTGCTCGGCGGGGCTGCCGTTCGCGATGGTCGCCGCGGCGCGCAGCGACTTCGACCTGATGCGCACCGAGGTGAGCGCCGGGCAGTACCTCGACGTCCTGTCGGAGGTGCGCCGGGACGTCTCGGAGGCGACGGCGGCGAAGGTGGCGCGGTACAAGTCCGCGAAGTACACGATCGAGCGGCCGATGCTGATCGGCGCGTCGCTGGCGGGGGCGCCGGAGCGGGTGCGGGAGCACTACTCGGCGATCGGGCTGCCGCTGGGCGAGGCGTTCCAGCTGCGCGACGACGTGCTCGGGGTGTTCGGCGACCCGGCGCAGACGGGCAAGCCGGCCGGGGACGACCTGCGGGAGGGCAAGCACACGTTCCTCATCGCGCGGGCCTCGGCGGCGGCGGACGCGGCGCAGCGGGCGGCCCTGGACGCGGGGCTCGGCGACCCGGAGCTCGACGCGGCCGGGGTGCAGCGGCTGCGGGCGGTCCTCATGGACACGGGGGCTCTGGCCGACACGGAGGAGCGCATCGCGTCGCTCGCGGCGGAAGCTGAAGCGGCGCTGGAGGATTCGCGTGCCGATGTCGACCCGGCGGCGTTGCAGGTCTTCGCCGGCCTGCTGGTCAAGGCCGTGAAGCGGGACTTCTGAGCACCTTCCACGTTGGAATTCGGGTTTTCGGTCGGCCCGGGTCATCCGAATGGGCCGATTGACACCCGCACGGGTGACGCAACGGTTACCACCCGTCCCCTCGCTCGTTGATACGAGTGAAGGACATGAAACGGACGGTGGGACACAGTGGGACTCTTCGGCGCCATCGGGCGCGAGACCAGGGGCGCGATCCGTTCCCTCGGTTACGATCTGCGCCGGTCGCGGCGCTTCCGGCGGGCCGGTGCGATCGCGGTGGTGGCGGTCGCGGGCGGCATGATCGCGACCGGGGCGCTGCTCCGCGAGCCCGTGCCGGGCCTCCAGGACCTGGCCGACGAGGGCTCGGACATCACCGAGGGCTGGTTCGGCCTGGGTGCGGACACGACCGGGCAGGACGCGGAGTCCTCCTCGGAGGAGGCGTCGCAGTCGCCTTCCGCCGCAGGTGAGGCCGCCGATCCCGAAGCGTCCGAACTCGCGTCGTCGAGTGAGTCGCGGGGCCGCAGCGCCGCGGAGGCGCCCGGGCTGGTGCCGGTCGGCGGGGAGACCGCCGACCCGGTCGAGGAGGGCGGCGAGTCCGCCACGCCCACGCTGGAGCCGACGGAGGAACCGACCGAGGAGCCGACCACGGACGCGCCGACGGAGACGCCCACCGAGGAGCCCACCACGGACGCGCCGACGACGGTGGAGCCGACGCCGAGCGCTTCGGTGCCGACGACCGACATGCCGACGGCGTCGCCGGCCACCGACCCGACGGATCCGTCCGCACCGGTCGCCGAGAGCGCCGACCAGGCGCCGCGCGGTTCGAGCGCGCCGATCCCCCGCAAGAACCGCATCGGCTGAGGGAGCCGGTGTTGCTGCGGCCCTTAGCCTTCGGTGCTGAGCACCGGCGTTCGGGCCACGCCTTTCACTTCGGCCAGTTCGGCCCTGATGGCGGCGATGTTGCGCTTCACGGCGGCCACGTCGGGCCCGTCCTCGACCGCTTCGCCGCGCCGCTGGTCGCGGGCGACGAGCGTCGCCAGGTTCACCAGCTCCCGGTGGAGCTGCCCGAGCAGGTGCGAGGACTCCTTGCCCCACTGCCGGTGCGCGTGCTTGCGGGCCTTGCGCCTGCTGCGCAGCGACCGCATCTCGGTGAGGTCGTCGGCGGTGATGATGCCTTCGTCCTGATCGGACATCGTGGTCACGAACCAGTGCCATTCCGCGCGCGCCGCGAAATGGTAGAGCACGAAGAACAGCGCAAGGATGATCAGGCCTTTGCCGTAGCTCAGCGGAATCCCCAGCGCCGGCGGCATGCTCGAGGGCAGCGGCATGTTCCACAGGCCGTGCATCCCCAGGGCCAGCGCGTACAGGCCGATCGCGACGCCGAGGCGGGTGCTGAGGCGGCGCCGGGTCTGGGTCACGAAGAACGCGATGCCGAGCCCGGCCGCGCCGGTGTACAGCGGGTGGGACCACGGCCCGGCGACCAGGACGCGCGTGAACGTCACGGTGAGCGCGCCGGTGAGGTCGGAGTTCGGGTTGAGACCCGCGTATTTGATGGCGTACGTGAGGTTCTCGACGACCTGGAAGCCCAGGCCCACGAGCGCGCCGTAGATGAGGCCGTCGATGGAGCGGTCGAAGTGCTCGCGCACGATGAGGACGAGCATGACCACGCCCATGGCCTTGAGCCACTCCTCGTTGAGCGGCCCCACGATGGGCGGGCCCCAGGTGCGGGCCCACTGGGCGTCGGTGAGCTCGGCGAGGACCACGAGCGCGGCGTCGTTGGCGAACATGGCGAACGCGACGGCGGCGAGGCCGCCCCAGCACATGGCGGCGGCCCGCACCGTGGGCGGTTCGCGCTCGAAGAGGTCGAGGCGGGCGAGGATGTCGAGGAAGAAGAACGCGAGCACCGCGTTCACGGCGATGGAGGCCCACAGGGCGGTCGCGATGTCGCCGTAGTCTGGCGAGAGGACGCGGCCGAGCTCGATCAGGCCGTAGACGAGGCAGGCGACGAAGAGCCAGTAGGCGGGGCGCCGGATGCGGACGAAGGCGCCCTGGCTCTCGACGACGACGCGTTCGGTGCGGACGTTCACTCGCCCTCCAGTCGGAACGCGTCGATGAACGGGCCGGGGTCGACGGTGGCGCTGCCGGGGTCGTCGCCGGGGGCGATGAGGATGAGGATCGCGGCCGCGCCGCCGTCCTCGCCGACGACGGTGATCGACCCGGCGGTGTCGAGGCCGACGATGTCGGCGCGGTAGCCCGAGAGCCCCGAGGCGGCGTTCGTGTAGGGCTGCTCGTTGTTGTAGGCGTAGCCGCGTTCGGAGATGATCGGGTCGGCGCGGCGCACGAGGAGCTTCTCGAGGCTCTCCACATGGGTGTCGACCTCGACGGTGGCGGTGAGGGCGCCGTGGCGGAAGTTCTGGCGCTGGTCGGCCATGTGGATGCCCGGGGAGGTCCAGCCCTCGCCGGGGAGGGTGAACTCGAGGCTGGCGCCGGTGACGGGGTAGGACTGGAGGTAGAGGGTCTCGCCGGACTCGATCTCCAGCACGGAGTCGCCGAGGGCGCGTTCGATGCCGATCCAGAACACCAGCGGCAGGGCGATGGCCAGTGCCGCGACCACGGCCTGCCACATGCGGCCGCGTTCGACCCCGAACCGGTTCAGATCGATGGTGACGTCGCCCAAAGTCCCCTCCCCGAGCCTTGACACGCGTGGATATCAAGGTACGGGAAGGGGACTGGGAATGCTCCCGGTTTCCGGCGACCGGGCCGTGAACGCCCCTGCCGCGGAAGGAGGGTGCCTCCTAGGCGACCTTGACGGTCCAGCCGTGGGTGTCCTCGGCGCGGCCGTGCTGAAGGTCGAGGATGGTCTGGCGCAGCTGCATGGTGAACTTGCCGGCCTCGCCGCCGTTGACCTTGAACTCGCCGTTGCGGCCCTTGACGGTGCCGACCGGGGTGATCACGGCGGCGGTGCCGCACGCGAAGGCCTCGGAGAGGGCGCCGCTCTCGGCGTCGTCGCGCCAGCGGGCGAGCGAGTAGTCGGTCTCGCGGACCTCCCAGCCGGCCTCGGTGGCGAGCGTGAAGATCGCGTCGCGGGTGATGCCGGGGAGGATCGTGCCGAGCTTCGGCGTGTACAGGACCCGCTCGTTCTCGTAGGCGAAGAACAGGTTCATGCCGCCGAGTTCGTCCACGTTCTCGTACTTCACCGCGTCGAGGAAGACCACCTGGTCGCAGCCGTGCTCGATGGCCTCGGCCTGCGGGAGGAGGCTCGCGGCATAGTTGCCGCCGCACTTCGCCGCGCCGGTGCCGCCGGGCCCGGCCCGGTTGAACTCCTCGGAGACCCACAGGTTGAGCGGCTTGGGGCCGTTCTTGAAGTAGGCGGCCGCCGGGGAGGCGATGACCAGGTACGTGAACTCCTTGGCGGGGCGCACGCCGAGGAACGCCTCGGACGCGAACATGTACGGGCGCAGGTAGAGGCTGGCCTCCTCCTGGCTCGGCACCCAGTCGCCGTCGACGGCGAGGAGCTCGCGGATCGAGGCGAGGAACCACTCCTCGGGCAGGTGCGGCATGGCCATGCGCTGCGCCGAGAGGTTGAGGCGGCGGGCGTTGGCCTCGGCGCGGAACAGGCCGATGCCCCCGTCGGGGTAGCGGTAGGCCTTCAGGCCCTCGAAGATCTCCTGGGCGTAGTGCAGGACCGCCGCGGCCGGGGAGAGCGTGAGCGGGCCGTACGGCTTGACGGTGGCGCTGTGCCAGCCGCGTCCCTCGGTCCAGGTCATCTGGAACATGTGGTCGGTGAACACGGTGCCGAACACGGGGTCGGCGACGAGCGCTCTGCGCTGGTCCGCCGGGGTCGGGTTCGGGTGCGGCTCGTGCCGCAGGTCGGGAAGACCGTCGCTGGTCATTGATCTGTCCTTCAGTGCAAGTGGCTCGGGTGTGGTGCTGTATTTGGTCCTGATGCCTAACTTACCGCTCGTTCAGGTGGTCGGGCGGCGCGCGGCCCGGTCGTCGCCGACACGGAAAAACGCCCGGCGAGTCGCTCTTGTCAGAGCGCTGGCCCGCCGGGCGTCGAAGCTGCTTGGGTGCTAGCTGAGCTGTCCGGCGACGTCGGCGGCTACTCGGTCGCCTACCTCGCCGGTGCGGATCTTGGTGCCGGACTCGCGTCCGGCCAGTTCGCGCTCGACCGCGGCGTTCACCGCGGCTGCGGCGTCGGGGCGGCTCAAGTGCTCGAGCAGGAGCGCGGTGGAGGAGATCGCGGCGACCGGGTCGGCGATGCCCTGACCGGCGATGTCGGGCGCCGAGCCGTGCACGGGCTCGAACGTCGACGGGTGCGTGTGGTCGGGGTTGATCGAACCGGTGGCGGCCAGGCCGATGCCGCCGGTCACCGCGGCCGCGATGTCGGTGAGGATGTCGCCGAACAGGTTGTCGGTGACGATCACGTCGAACGTGTGCGGCCGGTTCACCAGGAACATGGCGGCGGCGTCGACGTGCTGGTACTCGGTGGTGATGTCCGGGTACTCGGCCGCGACCTCGTCGAAGGTGCGCTTCCAGAGCCCGCCGGCGTGCACGAGCACGTTGGTCTTGTGGACCAGCGTAAGGTGGCCGCGGCGGCGCTTGGCGCGCTCGAAGGCGTCGCGGATGACCCGCTCGGTGCCGTAGCGCGTGTTCAGGGACTCCTCGGTGGCGATCTCCGCCGCCGATCCGGTGTGGAGGTTGCCGCCGGCGCCGGTGTACAGGCCCTCGGTGCCCTCACGCACGACCACGAAGTCGATGTCGCCGGGCTTGACGTCGGCCAGCGGCGTGGGCGCGCCCGGGTACAGGCGGCTGGGCCGCAGGTTCACGTACTGGTCGAACTCGAAGCGCAGCTTCAGGAGCAGACCGCGCTCGAGGACCCCCGGCGGGACCGACGGGTCGCCGATGGCGCCCAGGAGGATCGCGTCGTGCTCGTCCAGTTCGGACAGGACGCTCTCGGGGAGGACCTCACCGGTGCGGTTGTACAGGCGGGCGCCCAGGTCGTACTCGGTCGACTCGTAGCCGGGAAGGGCCACGGCGAGCACCTTCTGCGCCTCGGCGATGACCTCTTGCCCGATCCCGTCGCCCGGGATGACCGCGATCCTGCTCATGCTGCCTCTCTGATTTCGTCCTCAGTCGCTGAAGCGAACTGGTGCCCCGCTTCCGGTCTGGGACCGGCCGGTTCCCCATCGGTCAGTACTTCCCGGGGAAACGCGGAATGCGGGCGAGTGCGTTCACCTTAACGCACCCGTCCCGCATTCCGACGAACGACTCTCAGCAGGTGGAACCGGTCCGGTGGACGCCGCGAAAGCGGCGCACCGGACGAGCGCTAGTCCTGCAGGGTCACCGACTTGACGCCGCTCGCGCCGACCGACTCCTTGATGCGGCCGAGCAGCTCGGACGGCACCGGGGCGTCGAGGGCCATCGCCATGACGGCCTCGCCGCCGGCGGCCTTGCGGGCCACCTGCATCGCGGCGATGTTGATGCCCAGGTCGCCGAGCGCGCCGCCGATGAGGCCGACGACGCCGGGACGGTCGGTGTAGCGCAGGAACAGCAGCGAGCCGTCCAGGTCGATGTCGAGCTCGAAGCCGTCGATCTCGGTCAGGCGCAGGCCGCCGTGCGGGCCGGGGCTGATCGTGCCCGAGACCGTGAGGCTCCGGCCGTCGACCAGCGCGCCGCGCAGCGTCAGGAGCGTCTGGTACTCCGGCGACTCCTTCGAGGCGAACAGGCCGACCTCGACACCGCGCTGGTCGGCCACGAGCGGCGCGTTCACGTACGTGACCGAGTCGGCCACGTCCACGAACAGGCCCTTGGTGGCCGCGAGCTGGAGGACCGTCACGTCGTGGTCGACGACGTCGCCGCGGACCTCGACGGTGAGCGACTGGACCGGGGCGCCCGTGAGCGCGTTGAACGTGCGGCCCAGGCGCTCGGCGAGCGGCAGCAGCGGGCGCACGTCCTCGTGGACGACACCCCCGGCCTGCACGTTCGCCGCGTCCGGCACGAACTCGCCGGAGAGGGCGAGGCGCACGCTCTTGGCGACCGCGAGGCCGGCGTTGTCCTGCGCCTCGCGCGTGGACGCGCCCAGGTGCGGGGCGGCGACCACGTTGTCGAGCGCGAACAGCGGCGAGTCGGTGCACGGCTCCTTGACGAACACGTCGAGGCCGGCGGCGGCCACGCGTCCGTCCTGCAGCGCGGCGGCGAGCGCCTCTTCGTCGATGAGGCCGCCGCGCGCGGCGTTAACGATCCGCACGCCCGGCTTGACCTTGTTGAACGCGTCCTCGCCGAGGATGCCCACGGTCTCGGGCGTCTTCGGCAGGTGGATCGTGATGAAGTCCGCGGCGGCCAGCAGCGTGTCGAGGTCGACGAGCTTCACCCCGAGCTTCGCGGCGATCGCGGGCTGGGCGTACGGGTCGTACGCGACCACGTCCATGTCGAACGCCTGCATGCGGGTGGTGACGAGCTGCCCGATCTTGCCGAAGCCGATGACGCCGAGGGTCTTGCCCTGGATCTCGACACCGGTGAACTTCTTGCGGTCCCAGCGCCCGGCGCGCAGCGAGGCGTCGGCACGGGCGATGTGGCGGGCGCTGGCGAGCAGCAGCGTGATGGCCTGCTCGGCGGCGGAGACGATGTTGGAGGTCGGCGCGTTGACGACCATGACGCCGCGCTCGGTGGCGGCGGGCAGGTCGACGTTGTCGAGTCCGACGCCGGCGCGCGCGATGACCTTGAGCTTCGGCGCGTGCTCGAGCGCCGCCGCGTTGATGGTGGTGGCGGAGCGGACGATCACGGCGTCGGCCTCGACCAGCGCGGCGTGGAGGGACTCCACGTTCGTACCGTCGATCTCCCGGACGTCGAAGTCCCCGGAGAGGACATCGACCGCGGCGGGCGCTAGCGGGTCGGCAATGACCACGACGGGTTTCGGTTCGGTCATGGGTACCTCGCAAAGGTAAGGGAGACGGAGGACCGGGCGCGGCGCTGCGTCGTCGCGGCCAATGGTATGTCCAACGCGTTAACGGCTCCTTACCGACCTGCCGCATTCCGAATCCTGGAACACCCCTCGCATGTCAGGCCCCACAGGTCACGGCCGGGGCGGCGCGCACCTCACGAGTCGCGTTCCGCTTCGTGAGACGCGGGCGGGCCCGTCGGCCCGCCGCACCCCCCGGCCGGTCGCGGTCGCGGTCGCGACGCTTGTTCGGCTTCGCAGCCGCCCCCGTTTCGATGATGCCCTGTGGGGCCGACATGTCATACCTGTGCGCCGTACTGGAATCGGGGGCGATGCGCATGCCCGTTTTGCAGGCTAGCGCCGGATTTGCACCGCTATTCGAAGTGGGCGTCCTCGTCCAGGAGCTCCGCCGCGTCGCTCTCGGCCTCGGCGAGCACCTGCTTGACGACCGGGATCGCCACGCCGGAGCCGTAGCCTTTGCGGGCGAGCATTCCCACGAGCTTGCGGAGGACGGCGTCGTCGGTCTGGCCCGCTAGCGACCGGTAGCGGCGCCGCGCCAGCTCGAGCGCGGCCGCCCGCTCGTCGTCGTCGCTGACCTGCTCCACGGCGGCGTCGACGAAGTCGGGGTCGACGCCTTTGCGGCGCAGCTCCCCCGCGAGGCTCCGCTTCGACAGGCCGCGGCTGCGGTGGCGGGACTCGACCCAGGCGCGCGCGAACACCGCGTCGTCGATGAGGCCGACCTCGGCGTAGCGCTCCAGGATGTCGGTGACGATCTCCTCTTCGAAGCCCTTGCGGCGCATCGAGTCACCGAGTTCGGAGCGCGTGCGGGGCCGGCCCGACAGCAGCTGGAGACAGTACTGCCGGGCCGCCTCGGGGTCGTCCGGCTTAGAAGTCGACCGGGGGTTCTTCAATCTCGACCTCGATCGGGGCGTCGGCCGCGGCGGCGTCGACGCCGAGCTTCTCCTTGATCTTCTTCTCGATCTCCAGGGCCAGGTCCGGGTTCTCCTTGAGGTTGGTCCGGGACTTCTCCTTGCCCTGGCCGAGCTGGTCGCCCTCGTACGTGTACCAGGCGCCCGACTTCTTCACGATGCCGTGCTCGACGCCCATGTCGATGATCGAGCCCTCCTTGGACACGCCGTGCCCGTAGAGGATGTCGAACTCGGCCTGGCGGAACGGCGAGCCGACCTTGTTCTTGACGACCTTGACGCGGGTGCGGTTGCCGACGGCCTCGCCGCCGTCCTTGAGCGTCTCGATCCGGCGGATGTCCAGGCGCACCGAGGCGTAGAACTTGAGCGCCTTGCCGCCGGCGGTGGTCTCGGGCGAGCCGAACATGACGCCGATCTTCTCGCGCAGCTGGTTGATGAAGATCATCGTGGTGCCCGTGTTGTTCAGGCCGCCGGTGATCTTGCGCAGGGCCTGGCTCATGAGCCGGGCCTGCAGGCCCACGTGCGAGTCGCCCATCTCGCCCTCGATCTCGGCGCGCGGCACGAGCGCGGCCACCGAGTCGATGACGATGAGGTCGACGGCGCCGGAGCGGACCAGCATGTCCGCGATCTCCAGGGCCTGCTCGCCGTTGTCCGGCTGGCTGACGAGGAGGTCGTCGACGTTGACGCCGAGCTTCTCGGCGTAGATCGGGTCGAGCGCGTGCTCGGCGTCGATCATCGCCGCGACACCGCCCTCGGCCTGGACGTTCGCCATGGCGTGCAAGGCGATCGTGGTCTTACCGCTGGACTCGGGACCGTAGATCTCGATGATGCGGCCCTGCGGCAGGCCGCCGACGCCGAGCGCCACGTCGAGCGCGATCGAGCCGGTGGAGATGGTCTTGATGTTCTGCTTCGGCTTCTCGCCCAGTCGCATGACCGAGCCCTTGCCGAACTGCTTGTCAATCTGGGCCAAGGCGAGATCGAGCGCCTTGGACTTGTCCTGAGCGGAGTTCATCCCGCCTCCCCTGGTTCCTGTCTGCTTAGCCATGGTGAACACGGTAGTCGCACCCACCGACAACCTAGGTCAACGGCATGTTCGAACAGGGCGCATCTCGCAGAGACGACAGAAGCTCGAGTCGACAGAGACGAGGAGACCGCGGATCTCGGCGAACAGCGTCGTCAGCGCACCAGGCGGGAGGGGATCCGCTCCGGCCAGGCGCGGCAGACGGCCATCCACACGGCCTTGGCGTTCTCGCCCTCGGCGAGGGCCTGGTCGATCGTGCGGCCGCCGAGCTGACCGAGGGTGTGGTCGGCGGCGACCGACCGGGCGTACGCGGTCCCGAAGGTCTCGTTCATCCGGTCCCAGAAATCGCTCTGCTTCATGCGCCGCTCCCCTGCCTCCCGCACCCTCAGGTGCGCCGTTCCCGCCGTTCCGCTGCGACAACGGTAGGCGACTCCGTGGGCCGGGGCCAACCACGGGTGGCAAGATTGCCGGGTGCCTCGCGTCAGCCAAGAACACCTCGACTCCCGCCGTCAGCAGATCCTCGACGGCGCGCGCTCGTGCTTCGCCAAGTTCGGATACGAGGGCGCGACGGTGCGGCGGCTGGAGGAGGCGACGGGGCTCTCGCGCGGGGCGATCTTCCACCACTTCCGGGACAAGGACGCGCTGTTCCTGGCCGTGGCCTCCGTCGACGCGGCGGAGATGGCGGCGACGGTGGCCGACCGGGGCCTCGTGGGCGTGATGCAGGACCTGACCACGGGCGCGGACAAGCCCGAGACCGCCGGCTGGCTCGGCACGCAGCTGGAGGTCGCGCGGCGCCTGCGCACCGACCCGGAGTTCGCCGAGGCCTGGGGGCGGCGGCGCGAGGCGATCGCGGAGGCGAGCCGGGAGCGGCTCGAGCACCAGCGCGAGATCGGGGTGCTGCGCACCGACATCGACATCGAGGTCCTGGCCGGGTTCCTGCAGCTGATGTACGACGGCCTGGTGCGCTACCTCGCGACCGGCCGCGAGGACCTCGACATCACCCGCATCCTCAGGCTCGTGGAAGAGGCCGTGCGCCGCCACTGAGCGGGTCGGCATCGACGGCGGGAGGGCGGGCATTGTGCCCGCCCTCCCGCCGTTTGTCACTGATGCGCGGCGACGCAAAACGCGCACAGTATTCCTAGGCAGCAGACATTTACATCCATCATTACATTTTGCTAAACTTCTCTCTTAATTGAAAACTCAACCAATGTCGCTTCCGGTGCCTCCGCTCGCGGTCGACCGACCGCTCCACAGTGCCTCTCGCAGGCCGGTCGCGACTCCCACCCCCTATGGAGGGCATACATGATCACCCGACTCCAACCGATCGGACTCCTCATCGGACGCGTCGTCCTCGGCGTCGTCTTCATTGCACACGGCTGGCAGAAGTTCAGCGAGAACGGCATGGACGCCACGGTCCAGGGCTTCGAGGGCTTGGGCATCCCGGCACCCACGCTGTCGGCCTACTTCACCGTGGGGGCCGAGATCATCGGCGGCGCCCTGCTTATTTTGGGAGCGCTCCTACCGCTGGCGGGGCTCTGGCTCGCCAGCGTCATGCTCGGCGCGATGTACTTCGTGCACCCGCTCGACGGCGCGTTCTTCTCCCAGGAGGGCGGCTACGAGTACGTGCTCCTGCTGGCCGCCATCGCCATCGCCATCGGTTTCTCCGGCGGCGGCGCGCTCGCCGTCGACTCGCTGTGGCTCAACAACATCGGCGAGAAGAAGGAGGCTGACGAGCCCGCTCGCGCCGAGAGCCTGGCCTGACCCGCACTGGACCCGGAGCCTCCGAGCGGTGCCCGCTCGGAGGCTCCGGGCGTTCAGCGGCTCCGGATCAGCACGCGGCGAGTCCTCCGATGGAGTTCAGGTCCGCGGGGTCGACCACGAGCCAGACGAACGGGATGTAGCCGCGACCCTCGGCGAGCTCCACCTCGACCATGAGGTTCGACGGGCTCTTCCCCGGGTGGTAGTCCCAGAAGCCCTGTTCCTCCTGGCCGCTCGGGTCGATGGTCTCGGCGGCCGTGTAGCAGGCCAGCTCGAACTCCTCGCCGACGTCGGCGTAGTCGACGGCGGACGCCGCGTCCCCCGGCGTGCCGCGGATGCCGGGCCTGCCGCCCTGGTTCTGGCAGTACGTGCGCGACTGCGGGCAGTCCCAGTACACGGTCCCGGTGACGATGGACGTGTCCCCGACACCGGTCACCGGCTCGCTGTCCGCCGCGGGGCTGTGGACGGAGAAGAAGTAGGTGTCCGAGGCGTTGAGGCCCTCCAGGGTGAACTCGGCGCAGGGCAGGTCCTCCACGGAGCCTTGGGAATCGGAGCCGGTGTAGTCGACGCGGCAGCCGGTGGAGGCCGGGTCGGCGTCGGTGGTGACGGTCAGCGAGGAGACCCCGGGCACGACCTCCACGACCTCGCCCGGCCAGGCCGGCAGTGCCGCATCGGTCTGCGCCCCTGCGGATTCGGGCTCGATGCCCACGCCCTCGGTGGTGTCGCCGGTCGGGTCCTCACCGCCCGACCCGTCGCCGTTGCGGCGCAGGACCTCGGCGAGGACCGCGCCGCCGCACATGAGGACGACCAGCAGGACCGCGAGGACCACGGCGCGCGGCCGCGGCCGGCCCCGGTCCGGTTGCGGCGCAGGCGGGCTGAGCGGTGGCAGGACCCCGGTCATCGGCATGGTCGGCGGGCCCTGGACCGCCGGGGCGGCGGCAGGCGTCAGGACGCTCGTGGCGGCGGGCGCCGGTGCGACGGGGGTGTACGGGACCGCCGGGGTGACCGGCGGGAGCGGGGCGGCGGGCGTCTGCGGGGCCGGGGCGTGGATCGCCACGGCGCCTTCGCTGACGACCAGCTCGGGCTGCTCGATGAGGGTCGGCGCGATGCCGAGTTCCTGGTGGATCATCGTGGCGGCCAATGGCATCCGGCTCGCGCCGCCGACCATGAAGAGTCCGGCGAGCTGCTCAGGGGCGAGCCCGGCCTCGCGGATCACTGCCCGCGTGATCTCGACGGCTTGGGCCATGAGCGGGCGGGCCAGCAATTCGAGTTCGGCGCGGGTGAGCATCTCCTCGACGGCGAAGCCCGGCACCGCGATATCAGTGCTCGTGCGGCGCGACAGGCGCTCCTTCGCTTCGCGCACTTCGTCGTAGAGCGTGAAGCGCCCGCGGAGCGCCTCCGGTCCGGCGTCGGGGTCGAGGAGCCCGGCCCACCGGCTGGCGCGCTCCTCGGATCCGGCGAAGCGGCCGCCGAGGTACTCGACGAGCGCCTGGTCGAGGTAGTGCCCGCCGATCCGGTCCGATCCGTCCACGGCGAGCACGTCGTAGCCGGTGTCGGTGCGCGCCACGGCGCTCGCGTCGAAGGTGCCCGCGCCGAGGTCGAAGACGACGAGGGTCTGGCCCGGCGCGAGTTCATGGCCGAGCACCTCCGCGAAGTAGCGGGCGGCGGCCACGGGCTCGGGCAGCAGCACCGGTGACACGGCCCCGGCGCTGACGGCGGCGTCGCCGACGACGTGGCGGCGGGCCGGACCCCACCCGGCCGGGACGGTCACGGTGACCGAACGGGGCACGCCGGCGGCGGTGCCGCAGTCGGCGATGACCCGGCGCAGCACGGCCGCGACCGCTTCGCGGACAGGGATCTCCTTGTCCCCCAGCAGGATCGTGGAGGCATCGAGGCGCAGCTTCGGGTTGCGCTCGTAGCGCTCGGGACGGCGGCGGCCCTCGCGCGCGGCGTCGCGTCCGACGAGGATCGATGCCTCGTTATCGAGATATATTCCTGAAGGCAGCAGTGGCGTGCCCTCGAAGAGCAGCTGGTGGCGGCGGCCGTCGTCGCGGAGGACGGTGGCGACCGTATGGTGCGTGCCGAAGTCGATGCCGAGCGCGGCAGCCGTACGGGGGGCGGAGTCCATGCCGAGCTTTCTGGGGAGGCGGATCGGGACCGCATCAGCGTACTCGTGAGGAACGAGGCGCACATCGGTCGTCTTCGGCGGCAAGGCGATCGGCGGGCGGATGGGACCAACCGCCGCATTCCGGGCAACCCAAGGCGAATCGTTCGCTCTCGGCGGTACAGCGATCGGGATGGGGGGTCGGGGACCCGCCACTGCCGATGCCCTCGGCAGGGCAATCGGGGCGGCCAAGTCCTGCCGTCACATAGCGGCCGCCGCATTCCGGGCAACCCGAGGCGAATCGATCGCTCTCGGCGGTACAGCGATCGGGGCGGAGGCCGGAGCGCGCCACTTCGTGTCGGCCGCTGCCTTCCAAGCGCCGATCGTTCGCTCGGCAACAAAGCGACCAACGAATGGGACCAGCTGCCGCATCCACGCCGCAGGAAGCACGAAGCGGCCCTGAGGAAACCAGTTCCTCAGGGCCGCTTGCTCAGTCAGTTGTTATCCGACGCGCTGATGACTACCAACGGTCGCGACGCTCGCGGTCGCCGCGGAAGCCGCCGCCTTCACGGCTGCCCCGGTCGTCGCCGCGGAAACCGCTGCGGGTGCCGCGGTCGTCGCTGCGGAAGCCGCCGCCACCGCGGTTGTCGCGGTCGCCGTAGCTCCGGCGCTCGCCACCGCCGCTGTAACCACCGCTGCGGTTGTCGCCGCCTCGGAAGCCGCCGCCGCGGTTGTCGCGGTCGCCGTAGCTGCGACGCTCGCCGCCACCGCTGTAGCCGCCGCCTTCGCGGTTGCCGCGGTAGCCGCCGCCATCGCGGTTGCCCTGGTAGCCCCCGCCTTCGCGGTTGCCCTGGTAGCCGCCGCCGGAGCCGCCTTCGCGGTTGCCGCGGTAGCCGCCACCGTCACGGTTGCCCTGGTAGCCCCCACCGGAACCGCCCTCGCGGTTCCCGCGGTAGCCGCCGCCGGAGCCGCCTTCGCGGTTGCCCCGGTAGCCGCCGCCGGAGCCGCCGCCACGGTTGCCCTGGTAGCCGCCGCTGCGGCGCTCGCCGCCACCGCGGTCGTCACGATCGCGGCGCGGGCCGCGGTCGTCGCGCTCGCGGCGCTTCGGCGGGTCGAGGATCTCGCGCTCGGCCTGCTCGCGCAGACGGGCCGCCTGGGCGCGCAGGCCCTCGGCGTCCTCTTTCAGGCGCTGGATCTGCTGCTCGAGGCGGGCGGCCTCGGCGTCGTTCTGCGAGGCCTGGTGGTCCGCCGCCACCGCACGGAGGTCCGTGAAGTTGCGGGCGCCCATGAGCGCGGCCAGCTCAGTGTCGAAGTTGTCGCCGACGTGGTGGCGCTGGGCCTCCACGCCCGCACGCTCGATCAGGCTGAACATGCTGCGGTTCTGGTGCGGGAGCACCAGGGTCGCGACGTGCCCGGACTGGCCGGCGCGGGCGGTGCGCCCGGCGCGGTGCAGGTAGTCCTTGTGGGTCTTCGGCGGGTCGACGTGGAGGACCATGTCGACGCCGTCCACGTGGATGCCGCGGGCCGCGACGTCGGTGCAGACGAGGGCGTCGAGGCGCCCGTTCTTGAAGCGCTCCAGGACCTTGGAGCGGTCGACCTGCGACATGCCGCCGTGCAGGCCCTCGGCCTTGACGCCCTGCTCGCGCAGTTCCTCGGCGATCCGGTCGACGGCGAGCTGCGTGCGGACGAACACCATCGTCAGGCCCGGGCGGGCGGCGACGGCGGCGGTCATCGTGGCCTTGTCGCGCGGGCCGATGAGCAGCAGGTGGTGGGTCATGGTGGTGACCGAGCCGGCCGACGGGTCGACCGAGTGGGTGACCGGGTCCTGCAGGTACTTGCGCACCAGGACGTCGATCTCCTTCTCCAGGGTGGCGGAGAAGAGCATGCGCTGGCCGCCGACGGGGAGCATGTCGAACAGCTCCTCGACCTCGGGCAGGAAGCCCATGTCGGCCATCTGGTCGGCCTCGTCGAGGATCGCGAGCTCGACGGAGTCGAGCGAGCACTCGCCGCGGCGGATCAGGTCGCGCAGGCGGCCCGGGGTGGCGACGAGCATGTCGACACCGGAGCGCAGCGCGTCGATCTGGCGGTTGAATGCCGTACCGCCGCAGACGACCTTCATGTCGATGCCCACGGCGTCGCCGAAGGTCTGGAGCGACTCGGCGACCTGGATGGCCAGTTCGCGGGTCGGGGTCAGGATGATCGCGCGGGGCCGCTTGGCCTTCGTGCGACCGCCCGCGGCGAGGCGGGCCAGGGTCGGCAGGCCGAAGGCCAGGGTCTTGCCCGAGCCGGTCTGGCCGCGGCCGAGGATGTCGCGCCCGGCGAGGGCGTCGGGGATCGTCGCGGCCTGGATCGGGAAGGGCGTGATGATGCCCTGCTCGGCCAGTGCGGCGGTGATCTTCTCGGGCAGGCCGAGTTCCTCGAACGACGGGCCGGTGTAGGCCGGGACCTCGTCGGCCTCGACGGTGAACTCCGCGGCGGGAGCCGTCTCGGCGGCCGCTTCGACCACCGCAGCGGTCTCGAGCTCGACGGCCTCGACGGTCTCGGCGGCGGCTGCGACCACGGCGGGAGCCTCGGTCACGGCGGCGGCTTCGACGGCCTGGGCGTCGGTGGTTTCGGGGGTTTCAAGGGTTTCGAGCGCCATGTCGGATTCATTCATGGCAGCATCGGGCACAGTTTGGTCAAGAGTCATGGTTCGCCTTCCGCGAGAACGACTTCGTAAAGTGACGCACGTTCCGCGGAGTTTTGATTCACCATGAGCCGACGGTGATGGGGCGGGACGCGCCTGATCGGGCCACTATGAGGGCCAGCTATTGACAATAGCGGACCGCGGAGGGGGCTCGCCACCTCCGCGGTCGTCTTGTGCCTAGAGACACCATTTCGAGGCCGTATCTCCGGGCGGGTCCTACTCGGTTCAGGCCTCGAACTTGCGCGAGAACTCGCCGCCGGCGTCGACGATCTCGTACCCGAGGGTCACGTTGATGTCGATCATCGGGGCGTTGACGTCGGCGTTGTCCGTCCAGATGGCACGGATGTGCGGGAAGTTCTCGCGCACGAGCCGCACGTTGACGATCTTCAGGAGGAGGCCGAGGCGGTGGCCGCGGTGGTCCTTGTCGACGATCGTGATGCCCTGGTAGGCGTCCGGGAACTCGCCGTCGTCGTGAATGAACACGCACGTGTTGGCGACGACCTCGCCGGTGCCGCGGTGGCGGGCGACGGTCTGGACGATCTTCATGCCCATGGCCTCGTTGCGGTCGGCCTTGGCGTTCTTCAGTTCCGCGTCGATGGTCTCCGGTTCGAGGCCGAGCTCGCCGAGCGGGACCTCCGCGAGGATCGTGGAGTCGATGCGGGCCATCGTCTCGACGAGTTCCTCGGGGGTGCGCCCGATCCACGAGATGACCTCGTACTCGTCGCCGGCGGCGGCTTCGGCCTTCTCGAGGAGGGCCTGCTCGGTGGCGGCGTCGAGGGCGTCGACGGCGCAGCGGCGGTTGATCCAGGTGAGCGCGAGCTTGAAGCCGTGGTGCTCGTTGAACAGCTGGCCGGCCTTGGAGCGCTCCAGGCCGCCTTCCCAGCTCATATGGGTGTCGAGGGTGAGCTCGGTGCGGCCGCGCCCGCGCGCGTAGGCGACGTACGTGTCGACCAGGGCCGAGCCGATGCCCTTGCGGCGGTGCTCGGGGTGGACGATGATCCAGGCCCAGGCGAAGTGCAGGTTGCCGCGGTTGGGCATGCCGATGCCGAGCAGGGCGCGGACCTGCCCGTCCTCGACGGCGACGAAGTGGGCCTCGTCCTCGTCCGGCGGCGGGTAGCTCAGGCCGGCGACGAAGGTGGCCCGGTGCGGGGCGGGGTTCTCGGGGTGGTCGACCGCGTGGGCCGCGGTCATGACGTCGAATGCGCCGGAGACGAGGTCGCCGTCAGCGGGGTCGAGTTCGATGATTTCCATTCCGTCAGTGTGGACATCCGCGGTGACCTGCGGCAACCGAATATCGGTTTCGGCGCCGGCTCAGGCGTCGACGGTCCGCTGGTGGATGCCGATGCGCTCGACCGGCTGGTAGCCGAGGCGCTCGTTGATGGCGATCATCGGGGCGTTGGAGGCGGCGTTCGCGGTCCACAGCTCGGTGACGTCAGGGTGGTGTTCGCGCAGGTGGTGGAGGTTGGCGAGCTTGACGCGGAGGCCGAGGCGGCGGCCGCGGTGGGCCGGGTCGACGAGGGTGATGAGGACGTGGGCGTGGCGGGCCTCGGGGACGTCGTACACGTCGCTGCGGGTGTGCGCGGCGACTTCGCCGGTGGCGCGGTGGACGGCGACGGTGTGGACGGGGGTCATGCGGTGGGCGGCCGTGGCGGCCTCCTTGGCCCGGAACCGCGCGGGGTCGACCTGCTCCGGGGCTATGTCGAGGTCGCCCATCGGGACCTGCGCGAAGATCATGGCGTCCATGCGGCACATGGCGTCGAGGAGGTCGTCGGGGACGGGGCCGGTCCAGCTCCTGACCTCGTAGTCGCTGGATGCGGCCAGCGCCTCGTTCCGGAGGCGGGCTTCGGCGGCGTCGTCGGGGGTGTGGACGGGGAGGCGGCGGCGCACGAGGTCGAGGGCGAGGGTGAAGCCGTGGTGTTCGAGGAAGCGGGTGCCGTCGCCGGAGCGCTGGGGGCCGTCGTCGAGGGCGCGGATGGCGCTGAAGGTGAGGGTGTCGCGGTCCTCGGCGCGGCAGATCGCGAGGGCGTGGTCGAGGAGGGCGGTGCCGTGGCCTTCGCCGCGGTGGGCGGGGTGGACGAGGAGTTCCCCGGAGGCGGTGCGCGGGTTGTCGGGGGCGACGTCGAGCCGCAGGTAGCCGATGACGCGGTCGTCGATGGCGGCGGTGAAGTGGCGGACGTTGTGGCCCGGCTCGGGATGGGCGATGGCGGCCGCGTACGCGGCGGCGATGATCGGCTGGCCGCCGGGGGCGTCGGCGGCTCTGACGGTGGCGGCGAGTCCCGCGGCCTCGGTCGTGCGGGCGTGGTCGTCAGGTCCGATCTCGGCGATGTCCATCGGGCGAGTATAGGAGGAGCGGTGCACTCGATTGGGGTGCAATCGATGTCGGGCCGGGCGGATGCCCGGCCCGACGGGTCGGTCAGGTGAGCTTGCGCTGGTAGCAGACGCGGGCGTCGACGGGGCGGAAGCCGAGCAGGTCGTTGATGGCGACCATGTGGGCGTTGGTGTCGGCGTTGCCGGTCCAGACGGTGGTGACCTCCGGGCGGTGTTCGCGGAGCTGGCGGTGGTTGGCGAGTTTGGCGAGGAGTCCGAGGCGGTGGCCCCGGTGGGCCGGGTCGACGATGGTGATGGCCTGGCGGGCGTGCGGTTCGTCGCCGTGGAGGTAGATGACGGTGTTGGCGGCGATCTCGCCGGTCGGGCGGTGGACGGCGACGGTGCGGATCATCGTGTCGCCCTGGGCTTCCGCGCGGTCCTCGCGGGCGATGACGTACGCGGTGTCGATGACGCGGGGGCGGAGGTCGACCTCGCCCAGGGGGATCTCGGTGAAGATCTGGGAGTCGATGCGGCCGAGCCCTTCCAGGTACTGCTCGGGGGTGCGGCCGGTCCAGGACACGAGTTCGTAGTCGGCGGCGGCGCCGATCGACTCGTTCCAGAGGCGGGTCTCGGCGGCGGGGTCGACCGTGTCGAGGCGGAGGCTGCGGTCGATCTCGGTGAGGGCGGCGGTGAAGCCGCGCTGCTCGAGGAACCGCGGGCCGGTCTCGTCGCGGGCCGGGCCGTCCTCGACGGCGGTGCGGGCCAGGACGACCACCTCCGTGCGGGCCTCGTCGCGGGCGGTTTCGAGGAGGCGGTCGAGCAGTGCCGTGCCGACGCCGCGGCGGCGGTGGTCGGGGTGGACGGCCAGCTCGGTCTCGGTGTAGTGCGCGTTCTCCTTGCCCAGCAGGTGCATGACGAGGACGCCGACCGCGGTGCCGGCGATCTCGGCGAGGTAGCAGTGGACCTGCGTGTCCTGCGGCGGTTGGGCGAGGAATCCGCCGAACCGGCGGCGGCCTTCGGGCGCCGTCTCGGGGTGGTCGAAGGCGCGCACGGCTTCCTGGAGGGCGTGGGCGCGGTCGACAGCGGGCTCGTCGGCCGGGTCGACGAGGCGGATCTGCAGGTCCGCCGGACCTTCCTGGTTCACCGCGCCTCCAGCTTGAGCTGGTACTCGGCGTTGGCGTCCATGGTGGTGTAGTTGAGGAGTTCGTTGATGGCGATCATGGGGGCGTTGACGTCGGCGTTGTCGGTCCAGATGTACTCGACGTGCGGGAAGCGGTCGCGGATCTGGCGGAGGTTCGCGAGTTTGAGGAGCAGGCCGAGGCGGTGGCCGCGGTGGCCGGGGTCGACGATGGTGATGGCCTGGTGGGCGTCGCGGTACTCGCCTTCGTCGACGGCGACCTCGGTCCACGCGACGATCTCGCCGGTGGCGCGCTCGATGGCGACGGCGTGGGAGATGACCCGGCCCTCGGCGGCGTAGACGGCTTCGCGGCCGCGGAGCTTCTCGGGGGTGACCTGTTCGACCTCCATCTCGATCTCCCCCAGGGGGATCTCGCTGATGATCATGGTCTCCATGCGGCACATGGTGTCGAGGAGGTCGTCGGGGACGGGGCCGACCCATTGGCGCACTTCGTAGGCGTCACCGGCGGCGGCCAGCGCCTTCGCGTACTGCTCGGCCTCGCGTTCGGGCCCGAGGGGGTCGACGGGGCTGCGGCGGTTGACGGTGGTGAGGGCCTTGCCGTAGCCGCGGGATTCGAGGAGCCGCGCGAAGCCCTCGTCGCGGGCGGGGCCGTGCCCCCAGTACACGGGGGCGCTGGTGAGGACGGTGGTGCGGCCGTGCTCGGCGCTGAACCGCTCGGCGTGGTCGAGGAGGGCGGTGCCGATGCCGCGGCCGCGGTGGTCGGGGTGGACGGCGCTGAAGCGCAGCATCGCGAGTTCGCGGTTCTCGTCGGTGAAGAAGGTGAGGCGGGTGTGGCCGAGGAGGGCGCCGTCCTCGACGCAGGCGAACCAGTGGTTCTCGCGGCCGGGGAAGGCGTGGGTGAAGAGGGTCTTGAAGAAGCGCTCGACGGGGGCGGGGTTCTCGGGGGTGTCCGCGCCGTGGGCGGCGGTCAGGACGGCGAACGCCTGTGCCACGAGTCCGGGGGTTTCGGGGTCCATTTCGATGATTTCCACTGGGACAGTGTGCCGGGTGGGGGCGATGGTCTCAAACCGATATCGGTGGGTGCCGGCGACCTGTCCGTTCGGTCAGGTGGTGGTCGGCCGTTCGTACGATGCGGAGCCGTGGCGGTTTTCCCGTCTCTACAGGTATCTCCACCGTATTTCCCTTATAGAAACGGATTCGACCGTGACCGGATCGTCTGTCCCCGCAGGGGAGCCGCCGGGTCCCCCACCGCCTGGGGCGCCCACGAGGCAGAGCGAGTTCGAGGACTTCGTGCGGGCGCGCTCGGGGGCGCTGTGCGCCTCGGCGTACCTGCTCACCGGCGACCGGGGCCTCGCCGAGGACCTGGTGCAGGACGCGCTCGCCCGCACCTGGCGGTCGTGGAAGCGGCTGCACCGCACCGCGAACGCCGAGGCGTACACGCGGCGCACGATGTACCACCTGCATGTGAGCATCTGGCGGCGGTCGAAGGTCGCGGAGGTCGCGACCGAGGCCGTGCCGGAGCGGGCGGACGAGGAGCCCGACACGGCCCTGCGGCTGGCGGTGCACGCGGCGCTGCTGTCGCTGCCGGCGACCCAGCGGGCCGCGATCGTGCTGCGGTACTTCGAGGACCAGACCGAGGCGTCGGCCGCGGCGATCCTGGACTGCCCGGTGACGACGCTGCGCGCCCGCGTGCAGCGGGGACTGCGGCGGCTGCGCAACGGGTTCCCCGAACTGGTGATCGGCGGCGATCCGGGCACGCACCTGGCGCGCTGGGAGTCTGAATTCGCGAACGTGAGGGGAGAGGCCAATGCCTGACTCGATCCGCGAAGTGCTGCAGGGCATCGCCGGCGACGAGGGTCCCTCCCGGGACCTGGCAGCCGGGGCGTACCGGCGGGCCCGGACGATCACGCGGCGGCGGCTCGCCGCGGTCGCGATCACCGTCGTCGCGGGACTGGCGATGGCGGGCGGGGCGACCGCCTCGATCATCGACCGCGACAGGGTCGAGACGCCCCCTGTGGACGATGCCACCAGGGACGCGACCGGGGCGCCGACCGATCCGGCGACGACGCCCGAGGAGGTGGAGACCACTGCCGACGAGGCGTCCGGGTGCGGCGTACCCGAGGACTGGTCCGGTTGGGGGCCTTCGGATTCGATGGGTGGTCTCGACGCGCTGCCCGACGGGCTGGTGTTCGAGGTGCGCTCGGACGGCGCGGAGGCGGACCCGGTCTTCGTGCGCTTCGAAGGCGACGAGCCGGTGCAGGTCCTGCAGGACGGGGAGTACGCCGTGGCGCCCGACGGGCAGCGGTTCGCGGTCGGGGGCGACGAGGCGTGCACCGGGACGCTGGCGACCCTCACCGGCGAGAAGCTCGACGGGCTGGAGATCTGGACGATGTATTGCACGCCCTCGTGGTCGCCTGATTCGGACCGGGTCGTGCTGAACCGCGCGGACCCCGAGAACACCGGCTACGTGCTCGATGTCGCCACCGGGGCCGTCTCGGCGGTTCCCGCGGAGGTCGGGTGCTCGCCGCGATGGACCGCGGACGGGGAGTTCCTGGTCAGCGTCGACGGAACGGTCGCGATGCGGCCCGACGGGAGCGGCCGGGTCGAGCTGGCGGGCTCCGACGCGTGGATCACCGAGGAGGGGTTCGCCGGGCTGTCGTCGGTCTCCGCGGACCTGAGCCGAGCGTGCCTGCACTTCGAGGACTCTGAGGCGGGCGCCTCCGGGCACGTGGAGCCGACCCGCTGCGACCGGTACGTGGACACCGCCACGGGTGAGGAACTGGAACTGCCCGTGGACGCGGAGAACCCGAACGTGGCGTTCCTCGCCGACGGCTCGATGATCATCTGCGACGACCAGTACGGCCAGATCGTGCTGACCCTCATGGACGTGGACGGAAGCGTCGCGGACACGCTGACGCTGCCGGGCCAGAGTTCGGGCGGGACGATCCTGCGGGGCTACTACACCGGCTGACCCCGGCCGGTTGACCCCGCGCAGCAAAGAAGCCGCTGTCCTTCATGGTGAAGGGCAGCGGCTTCGGCCGATCGGCTTAGAGCGCGCGCAGGTTGGCGGCCTGCGGGCCCTTGTTGCCCTGCTCCACATCGAACTCGACCCGCTGGTTCTCTTCGAGCGAGCGGTAGCCGCTGCCGGAGATCGCGGAGAAGTGAACGAAGATGTCGGGTCCGTCGCCATCAGGAGCGATGAAGCCGAAGCCCTTTTCAGAGTTGAACCACTTGACAGTGCCTTGCGCCATTATTGCGTTTCCTTGCGATTCGATCGTCAGACCCGCGCTTCACCCGCGCCGCGAGAGCGGCGCGGCCTGCGGCGGCGAGGCCTGTGCGTGCTGCCATTGCTGGCCTTTCACCCATTCGGTGAGTAATACTCCGAACCGGCTGCTGCACTCTACAATACTCCGGCTCCCTCGAACTGGGTCTTGTACAGCTCGGCGTAGAGGCCGCCGCGGTCCACCAGCTGCTCGTGCGTTCCCGACTCGGCGACGCGCCCGTCCTCGAGGACGACGATCCTGTCGGCCCGCCGCACGGTGGAGAGGCGGTGGGCGATGACCAGGGAGGTGCGGCCTTCCAGGGCCGAGTCGAGGGCGCGCTGGACGGCCGCCTCGGACTCGGAGTCGAGGTGCGCGGTGGCCTCGTCGAGGATCACGATCGGCGGGGCCTTGAGCAGGACGCGCGCGATCGCGAGGCGCTGCTTCTCGCCGCCGGAGAACCGGTAGCCGCGCTCGCCGACGACCGTGTCGAGCCCGGATTCGAGGCGGCGCACGGTGTCGCCGATCTGGGCCCGGTCGAGGGCCTCCCAGATCTGCTCGTCCTCGGCGTCGGGCCGGGCGTAGCGCAGGTTCTCGCGCACGGTGTCGTGGAACAGGTGCGCGTCCTGGGTGACCATGCCGATGTGCGCGGCGAGCGAGGCCGAGCTGAGGTCGCGCACGTCGATGCCGCCGACCTCGACCGCGCCCTCGGTGACGTCGTACAGGCGCGGCACCAGGGTCGCGGTGGTGGTCTTGCCGGCTCCGGAGTGGCCGACGAGCGCCACGAGCTCGCCGGGGGCGACCGCGAAGGAGACGCCGTCGAGGATCTGGCGGCCGTTGTCCGAGCGGTCCGGCCGGGCCAGGTCCTCCAGGCTCGCAAGGGAGACCTCGTCGGCGCCGGGGTAGCGGAAGCGCACGTCGCGGAAGTTGATCGAGGCGGCGCCGGCGGGGAGCTCGCGGGCGTCCTCCTTCTCGCGGATGAGCGGCTGGAGGTCGAGGACCTCGAAGACACGCTGGAAGCTCACGAGCGCGCTCATCACGTCGACGCGCACGTTCGACAGGGCGGTGAGCGGGCCGTACAGGCGCGTGAGCAGCAGCGCGAGGGTGACGACGGTGCCGGCGCTGAGCTGCCCGGCGAACACGAGCGCGCCGCCGAGGCCGTACGCGAGGGCCTGCGAGAGGCCCGCGACGAGGGTGAGCGCGACGATGAAGGTGCGGGCGTACATCGCGGTGGTGATGCCGATGCCGCGCACCCGGTCGGCCTTGTCGGCGAATTCGGCGGACTCGGTCGCGGGGCGCCCGAAGAGCTTGACGAGCATCGCGCCGCCCACGTTGAACCGCTCGGCCATCTGCGTGTTCATGGCCGCGTTGAGGTCGAAGCCCTCCTTGGTGAGGGCCGCGAGCTTGCGGCCGACCCACTTGGCCGGGATGATGAAGACCGGGACGAGCACGAGCGAGAGCAGCGTGATCTGCCAGGACTGGAAGAACATGACGCCGATGATGAGCGCGACCGCGATGCCGTTCGAGACGAGCCCGGAGAGGGTGCTCGTGAACGCCCGCTGCGCGCCCATCACGTCGTTGTTCAGCCGCGACACCAGCGCACCGGTCTGCGAGCGGGTGAAGAACGCGACCGGCATCGACTGGACGTGGTCGAATACGACCCGCCGCAGGTCGAAGATGATGCCCTCGCCGAGCTTCGCGCCGTACCAGCGCATGGCGAGGTTGAGCACCCCTTCGACCGCGGCGAGCCCGGCGATGATGGCGGCGATCGTGACGACCCCGCGCTGGGTGCCGTTCGCGCCGGTCAGCTCGTTGACGATGTCGCCGGCGAGCACCGGGGTGGCGACGCCGATCGCGGCGATGAGCGTCACGAGTCCGATGAAGAACCCGATGTCGCGCCGGTAGGGCCTCGCGAAGCGGAGGATGCGGCGCTTCACGCCGCGGGAGAGTTTGACGCCTTTGAGGTCGTCCGCGCGCCGCATGGAGCGCATGGCGTCCCATCCGGCAGGTCCCATCGATGACACTGGGCCTCCTGTTGTTCAGGTGTGCCCAAGTGCGTTCGTCGGCCGCGCTCGTCGTCTGCCTGCAAGGCGGAGCGGGGGTGGGCTTGGGCTGGAGCTGATTTCTCGTCGACCCCTCAACGCCGTGCCCCGCCGGTTTTATTTCCGCGGGCCCTTGCGGGCGCCTCCCCGGGTGCGCAGCTCGGTGCCGGACTCGGCGAGGAGCCGGTGCACGAAGCCGTAGGAGCGCCCTATGGTTGAGGCGATGTCCCGGATGCTCTGCCCTTTCTCGTACTCGACGCTCACGAACTCGGTGAGCTCGCGGCGCTCGACGCCCCGGACCTGCCGGTTCGGGTCGGTTCTGGTGGACTCGGCCGGGGGGAGGCCGGACGCACCACTGCTGCGGGGTGGAACCTCTGGTGCCATGTGTCCTTTCCTATGCACGGAGGGTAATGAAGGTGCGTTGTGAAGTTTGCCGGAGTTTTCTCGCCCGGCGGTCGCTTGTGTCGGATACCCGATAGTTTCGTAACGTGACCGCACCGCAGACCTCCTTCACCGACCGGCTCGAGGCCCTCGCCCCGGCCCGGCACCGCCACGGCCGGGTGCGCGACATCGGCATCTGGATCACGCTGCTGGTGGCGACGCTGACCCTCGCGTCGGTCGCGGTCGAGACCTCCTCCGAAGTGGTCGGCCCCTCGACCCTCCCCTGGTGGCCCGCGCAGAACCTCCAGTTCCACGTCACCGCCGGCATGGTGGTCGCGCCCCTCACCGCGGCGGCCGTGCTCGCCGTGGCCTCGCGGCCCATGGCGGCGCGCATGTCCTGGAACACGCTGCTGGTGCTCGCCTACCTGGCCTCGATCACCTGGTCGGCGGCGCTGCACACCAATGTGGACCCGACGACGATGACGACGGCCACCGCCGGCGCGCGGCGGGCGATCGCGCTCCTGGTCTCCTACACCGGTTCGCAGGCGGGCCTCGCGATCACGGTGATCGCGATCTCGTGCCTGGCGGTGCCGTTGACGCTCGTCGCGGTCAAGAGCGTGGCCGGACCCGTCGCGGCCCGGTCGCTCTCACCGATCCTCATCCTCGGCCCGTGGGCGGCCTGGACCACCCTCGGCATCGACGGGATCTCCGCGGCCGCCTGCGCGGCCGTGCTCGCGTGCGGCGCGGTCGTCTCGGAGCGGAAGGTCCGCGGCGCGGACGCGTTCTTCGGCGCGGCGGCCGCGGGCGGCATGCTCGGCATCGCGGCGCTGCTCTCCTACGGCGCGGCCTGGTTCGCGGTCTCGCTGCTCTGCATCTTCTTCGCGCGGCGCCGGTCCGCGCAGATCCTCACCGCCGCGGCCTCGGCACTGACGGTGCTCGGACTGGCTGCGGCCCTGGGAAACTCGTGGCCGTACGGGCTCGTCGACACCTACAACGCGGCGATCGGCGAGATCGCGGCGCACCCGGGCCAGCTGTGGTGGCTCGCGCTCATGCCCGCGCTCGTGGGTGTGGCGTGCGGCCCGGCGATCATCGAGAGCCTGCGGCGCTTCGGGTCCAGCGCGGCCTGGCCGCTCATGATCGGGCCGCTGCTGGCGCTGATGATCGCGCCGCTCAGCGGATCGAACCCCGAGCAGCCCGAATACGGCTGGATCGCCTTGTGTCCCTGGCTGATCGTCGCCGCGACCGCCCCGCGCCTCAACGGCGCCGGAAAGCCCGGCGAGCCGCGCATGCGGTCCGTGCGCGTACCGCTCGTGACGGCTGGTGCAGGCGCCTGCGCGGCGATCGTGCTCATGTACTCCGGATGAGCACGGCTTCAGGATGAACACGGCGTCCGGATGAGCCCGGGGTCCGGATGAACGGCTCGCGGCCGCGTACCGATACCCCGTCCACTAGCCCCCACCCACCACTAGAGGGGAAAAGACTGTAGGCCCCAGCGTCCCGCCCGGGTACGACAAAACGGGGGCCGCGCGGCCCCCGTGTCACTCGAAAGAGTCAGCCGGCGCCGTACTCGAGTCCGGCCGCAGTATTCGCTTATGCAAGTTCGACGAGTTCCATGAGGTCATCGGACCAGAGGTCCTCGTCGCCGTCGGGGAGGAGGATCGCGCGCTCAGGTCGAAGCGCCTCCACTGCGCCCGGGTCGTGGGTCACCATCACGATCGCGCCGGTGAAGCCGTCGACCGCGTCGAGCACCTGCTGGCGGCTCGCCGGGTCGAGGTTGTTCGTGGGCTCGTCGAGCAGCAGCACGTTCGCGCCCGAGCACACCAGGCTCGCCAGCGCCAGCCGCGTCTTCTCGCCGCCTGAGAGGACGTGCACGGGCTTGTGCACGTCGTCGCCGGGGAACAGGAACGCGCCGAGGATCTTGCGGAGGTCCGCGTCGGGGATGTCCGCGCCGGAGTCGGAGGCGGCCGACTGCATCTGCTCGAGCACCGTACCGGTGTGGTCGAGCGTGTCGTGCTCCTGCGCGAAGTAGCCGATGCGCAGGCCGTAGCCGGGTTCGACCTGGCCGGTGTCGGGTTCGAGGGTTCCGGCGAGCATCCGCAGGAGCGTGGTCTTGCCCGCGCCGTTGAGGCCGAGGATGACGACGCGGGAGCCGCGGTCGATGGCGAGGTCGACGCCGGTGAAGATCTCGAGCGAGCCGTAGGACTTCGAGAGGCCGCTGGCGGTGAGCGGGACCTTGCCGCACGGGGCGGGCTGCGGCAGGCGGACGTCGGCGACCTTCTCCTGCAGCAGGTCCTCTTCGAGGTTGTCGAGCATCTCCTCGGCGCGGCGGATCATGCCCTTGGCGGCCTTGGCCTTCGTGGCTTTGGCGCCGAGTTTCGCGGCCTGCTTGGTGAGGGTCGCGGCCTTCTTCTCGGCGTTGGCGCGCTCGCGGCGGCGGCGTTCGGCGTCCTCGGCGCGCTGGCGCTGGTAGGCCTTCCAGCCGAGGTTGTAGGCGTCGATGACCGAGCGGGTGGGGTCGAGGAACCAGACGGTGTTGACGACCTCGTCGAGCAGTTCGACGTCGTGGGTGATGAGGACGAGGCCGCCCTTGTGCCCGGCGAGGAAGCCGCGGAGCCAGTTGATGGAGTCGGCGTCGAGGTGGTTGGTGGGCTCGTCGAGCAGGAGGATGCCGTCGCCGTCGTCGGAGAAGAGGATGCGGGCGAGTTCGACGCGGCGGCGCTGGCCGCCGGAGAGGGTCTCGAGCGGCTGGGCGAGGATGCGGTCCTCGAGGCCGAGCTTGGAGCAGATGCGGGCGGCCTCGGACTCGGCCTGGTAGCCGCCGCGGGAGGAGAACTGCTCTTCGAGGCGCGAGTAGCGGCTGACGAGCTTGTCGCGCTTGGCGTCGTCGGCGACCTCGGCGAGCGCGGCCTCGGTCTTGGCGAGGTCGGCGATGAGCTGGTCGAGGCCGCGGGCGGAGAGGACGCGGTTGGAGGCGGTCTGCGTGAGGTCGGCGAAGCGCGGGTCCTGCGGGAGGTACCCGAAGGGGCCGTTGTTCTCGATCTTCCCGGCGTAGGGCTGGGTGAGCCCGGCGAGGACGTTCATGGTGGTCGTCTTGCCGGCGCCGTTGCGTCCGACGAGGCCGATCCTGTCGCCGGGCTGGATCCGCAGATCGGCCCCGGACAGGAGGATGCGCGAACCGGCGCGCAGCTCGAGACCGGTGGCGGTGATCATGGGGCACTCCTTCAGGCGATGGCGGCCGAAATGACGGCGACCGGTGAGATGGCGGGCGTGGTCGTACGAGCGACACTGCCGCAGACCTACCAAGTTTAGGCGGCGTCGTACGTCACGGTCATGTCGATATGGTCGGAGCCACCATGAGGAGGCGCACGCTCACACTCCGTGTTCAGCCTCCTCCTTTCGGATGAGGCGCGGCCGCCCCGGGGTGCCGACCTCTGCCGCAAGAGGACCAGTTCCGGCGTTGTATCGCCTGGTCGTGGGCTTGTTGTCCAAATCGGGTCTGTTAGGTTTCCCGGCGCTATGGGCAAACATGACGACACCAGCGAATCCGCTGGCAGAGAAGTGACCAGCCGCCGGCTTCGGGCCGTACTCAGGCGACGCCGCATCCGTCGCGAACGTCACAGTTGGCGTTTCGTGAACGGTGGGCTCGCCGCCGCGATCCTCGTCGGCTCCGGACTAGCCGCCCTTTCGGGGCAGAACGCCGCTGCGCAGGCCGCCGAGGCCGAGGAGCAGCAGAACGACACGGTCGTCCAATCCGAGTGGCAGGTCGATTCCGTCCTGGCCGGGATGGAGTCCGAGTGGGTGGCCGAGCAGGCGGCCCAGGAGAAGGCCGAGAAGGCCGCCGCCGCAGAGGCGAAGCGGCTGGCCGAGGAGCAGGCCGCGAAGGAGGCCGCCGAGCAGGCCGCCGCCGAGGAGGCCGCCCGCGTGGCAGCCGAGGAGGCCGAGCGCGTCGCTGCGGAGGAGGCTGCGGCCGCCGCTGAGGCGGCGAACCCGTGGACCGCCCCGTCGGACGCGCGCATCACCTCGTACTACGGGATGCGCGACGGCCGCCTGCACGGCGGCACCGACTTCGGCAACTTCGAAGGCGACGAGATCAAGGTGGTCGGCGACGGCACCGTGACGTACGTCGGCTACGAGGCGGGCGGCTACGGCAACGTGGTCTACGTCGACCACGGCGACGGCATCGAGACCCGGTACGCCCACGCCTCCGAGGTCCCCGTCAGCGTCGGCGACAAGGTCTCCAAAGGCGACACGATCATCCTCTCCGGGAACACCGGCGGCTCGACCGGCCCGCACCTGCACTTCGAGGTGCTGATCGACGGCGAGAAGATCGACTCGCTCGCCTGGCTCGAGGAGCAGGGCCTCGACGTCGGCTGACCCCCCTGAGGACTTTTCTCCCTCCCTACAAGTGAATAGAGTGCGGCGGCCCTGGGGACATCTCCCCCAGGGCCGCCGTTCTCTCGCGTCTAGCGCAGTGTGAGCTGCGGTTCGATCAGCGTCGAGTCCGGGACCTCGAGCCCATCGAGCTTGCGCATGAGGTGGCGCACCGCGGTCTCGGCCAGGGTCTCGGCCGGGACGAGCACCGAGGGCAGCTGCGGGTGGGTGCGCTCGGCGACCTCGTCGGGGCCGATGACGACGACGTGGAAGTCCTCCCCCACGCGCTTGCCCGCGTCCGCCAAGGCGTGCATGACATGCCCGACGGCCGGCTCGTTGTGCACGGCGAGGCCGGTGAGCTCGGGCTTGGAGGTGAGCAGCTCCTTCACGGTGCGCTGCACGGAGACCGCGTCGTCCGGGCAGGGCCAGACCTCGGCGCGCGCGGCGCCCTGGCCGAGGAAGCCCTCGCGGACGCGCTCGGCGAAGCCTGTGCGGCGGGCGTAGACCGCTTCGGAGGCGCCGAGCAGGGCGATGTCGCCGCAGCCGCGCTCGACGAGGTACCGCGCGCACACCCGCCCGGCCGCCTCGAAGTCGAGGTCGACGCAGGTGAGGCCTTCGGCGTCCGCCGGGAATCCGATGAGGACGCTCGGGAGCCCCAAGCGGCGCAAGGTCTCCACGCGCGGGTCGCGGACCTCCACGTCCATCAGGATGAGGCCGTCCACTATGGCCGAAGCGGCGACCCGGGCGAGTCCGGCCGGGCCCTCGTCGGCCGTCATGAGCAGCACGTCCTGGTCGTGGCGGCGCGCCTCGGTGACCGCGCCCGAGGCGAACTGCATCAGCACCGGCAGGTGCATGCCGTCGCGCAGCGGGAGCATCATCGCGACGACCCCGGCCCGCCGGGAGGCGAGCGAGCGCGCCCCGGCGTGCGGGTGGTAGCCGAGGTCGGCCACGGCCGCCATGACGCGGTCGGCGGTCTCCGGCGAGATCGACCGCTTCCCGCTCAGCACATACGAGACGGTGCTGGCCGCGACGCCGGCCCGCGCCGCGACGTCGGCGATCGTGACGCCCCGGCCGGCCACTACGCCGCCCCGCCGTGCTCGGCGGCGAAGGACAGCGACGCGAGGCGCACGGGCCCGGACTCGAAGGCCACGTACAGGTCCTTGACCCCTTCGATGCGGCCCAGTTCGACCGTCACGTCGGTGTAGTCGTACACCCCGTTCGTGGCGGGCGTGTCGATCTTGGCGAGCACGTCCCCGTCGAGCGGGTCGTCCACCCGCAGGGTCAGCTGCGAGGCCTGGCCCGCGACGCGGGCGGTCACCGTCGGGTACTGCTCGGCGCTGCCGAAGTCGCAGTCGCCCAGCATGATCCAGCCGCCGGCCTCCTCGGCGGCGATCACGTCGCCGGAGGTGCGGTTCTCGTCGCGCCACAGGACGCCCTCGTAGAGGTCGTTCGCGGTGGCTTTCAAGGTCTGCGAGAGGTCGCGGGCGCCCACGGTCTCGCCGTCGACCCGCACCGAGGCGGAGAGGACGATGTCCGTGGCGGAGCGGCCGACCATGAGGCGCTGGCGGGACTTCTCCACGATCATCCGCCCGGTCACGTTGTCCCAGTGGGCGAGTTCGTCCACGGGCACGGTGAACGTCACGGTGCGGGTCTCGCCCGCGGCCAGGCGGACCTTCTCGAAGCGGCGAAGCTGGCGCAGCGGCTGCTTCACGCGGGAGCCACACTGGTGCGTGTAGAGCTGCACGGTCTCGACTCCGTCGCGGCCGCTGGTGTTGGTGACCTCGACGGTGACGGTGAGTTCGTCGCCGGGCTTGGCGTTCTCCTTGTCGGCCTTCAGGTTCGCGTACTTGAACTCCGCGTAGGAGAGGCCGTGGCCGAACGGGTAGAGCGGCTGGCCGAGGTAGTAGAGGTAGGTCGCGTCGGAGGCCACGATGTCGTAGTCGAGCATCGCGGGCAGCTCGGCCGCGTCGGTGTACCAGGTCTGTGGGAGGCGGCCCTCGGGGTCGCGGTCGCCGTAGAGGACGTCGGCGAGGGCGTTCCCCCACTCCTGGCCGCCGTGGCCCGACCACGCCACGGCGCGGACGTGCTTCTCGGCCCAGTTCGCGGCGTAGGGGTAGGAGGAGGACATGACCAGGATCGTATTCGGGTTCGCCTCCTGCACGCGCTTCAGGAGCCACTCCTGGGCATTGGCCAGGCGCAGGTCCGTGCGGTCCTCGGTCTCGCGGCCGTTGACGAGCGGGTGGTCGCCGAGGACCACGATCGCCACGTCGGCGTCGCGGGCGAGCTCGGCGGCGGTGTCGTGGCCCTTGACGACGAGCTCGACGTCGAGTTCGACGGCGTCGGCGCGGTCGTCGCTGAGCACGATCCGGCCGTCCTCGAGGGCGTACCACTTGCCGCCCTCGGCGCCTTCGGCCACGTGGATCTGCTGCAGGGCGACCTTGCCGCCTTCGAGCTCCACGATGCGGAAGGTCTCGTGCACGTCGAACTCGTGCGGGCCGACCGAGTCGGCGCCCACGGTCCCGTCGAGGCGGCCGTCCACGTACAGGCCCGTGGCGGCGTTGCGGGCGGTGTAGGACCAGCCGCCCCAGTCGAACAGGTCGTACTGGGCCGCCGCGCCGGTGGCGTCGGTGATCTCGAGGGCCTTGCCGTCCTCGACGGCGGTCACGTACCCGTTCCGGTGGCGCAGGCGGACGCGGTCGACGGCTTCGCTGTAGACGACCTCGGCGCGCTCGCCGAGGGCCTGGCGGGCGGTGACGGCGTACGGCAGGGTCCCGGAGTACCAGTCCTGCATCTGCGTGTCCGCGAACGGTCCGAGCACCGCGATCTTCTTGGGCGCCTGGCGGTCCGGGCCGGCGAGCGGGAGGATCCCGTCGTTCTTGAGGAGCGTGATCGACTGGGCCGCGGCCTCGCGGGCGAGGGCCTGGTGCTCGGGCGAGTTGACGGCCTCGTCGCCGATGTGCGCGTACGGGTCCTCGGGGTCGAACTCGCCGAGGCCGAAGCGCACGTGGAGGTTGCGGCGCACGGCCGTGTCAATGTCGCCCTCGTCGAGCAGGCCGCGCTCCAGGGCGGTCTCGACGTGGACGAGGACGTCGCGGGCGTTCTCGTCGTCCTGGGTGAAGGAGTCCAGGCCGGCCTTCACGGCCGCCGCGTACGCGGTCGGGAGGTCCTCGAAGTAGCCCTGGAGGTTCGCGAGGTTGTTGGGCGCGTAGGCGTCCGAGACGATGTACACCTCTTCGTCGGTCCAGGTGCGGAGCTCTGAGTTGACCAGGGGCGTGACGTGTGCCGGGCGGCCGTTGACGAGGTTGTACGAGAGCATGACCGCGACCGCGTCGCCGCTCGCCAGTGCCGGGCGGTGGGCGGCGAACTCGTATTCGCGGAGGACTCGCGGCGGCATGTTCGAAGAGGTGGTGCAGCGGTCGGCCTCGTTGCCGTACGCGAGGAAGTGCTTGACGGAAGGCGCGGTCTTCCACACGGAGCCGTTGTCGCCCTTGAGTCCCCGCGCGTAGGCGGCGCCCATGAGGCCGGCCATGCCCGCGTCCTCGGAGTAGCCCTCCTCGTTGCGGCCCCAGCGCGGGTCGCGCAGCGGGTTCACGGTGGGGGCCCAGACGTTGCGGCCGACCTTGACCGGGTCGTTGTGGTTGAAGGCCAGCACCTCGTCGGCGACGGCCGCGCCGATCTGCTCCACGAGCTCGGGGTTCCAGGTCGCGCCCAAGGCGACCACCTGCGGGAAGACGGTGGCCTCGCCGAGCCACGCGAGACCGTGCAGCGCCTCGGTGCCGGTCTTGAAGGGGCCCATGCCGAGACGTTCGACGGGGCGGTGGTACTGGTGCAGGAGGCCGATCTTCTCGTCGAGCGTGAGGCGGGAGAGGAGATCGGCGACGCGCTCGGCGCGAGGCAGGTTCGGGTCGCGGAAGGCGGGACGCGGGTCGATGTCGCTCATGGGTGGACTTCCTTGCTTGGACGTCGCTGTCGTTGTGAGGGTCCGTCCGTCGAAGCGCTTCGATGATCAGGGCATTACGTCCGTGATCTGAAACTGGAAACTGTCTTGTCGAAGCGCTTCGATTGAGGATGCAAGATTTCTACACCTTGGCCGTGATCCAAGTCAAGCCAGGTGGAGTACGACAACGTACGGGATTGACGGGTTTCGCCCGTTCCGCAGGGGTTTAACCTGCGGAAACAAGCGGGGTAACAATCGTGAAACAGGCGCTAGGGCCTGTCCTGTGCATCAGGGAGCGGCGGTATCCGAGTCCATTCGCTCGCTCGCAAGACGGAGGGGCGGCTGCATACCGGTGTTGTATGCAGCGGCCCCGACAACGCAGCGAGCGGGCGAATGGGCCGGATAACGACCGGTCTGATGCACAGGACAGGCCCTAGGCGCCCAGCGGCGTGGGCATGCGCCCGGCGTCGATGTCGTTGAGGATGCCGGTGGCCGCGCCCAGGGCAGGGGCCTCGTGCCCGAGGGCCGAGACCACGATCTCGGCGCCTCCGGCCCCGGAGGCGTGCGTGCGGGCGGCGAGCTCGCGTTCGGCCGCAGGGCCGATCCAGGGGCTCAGCGCCTGGTAGTGGCCGCCGAGGACCACTGCTTCGGGGTTGAGCAGGTCGACGGCGAGCGCGATGCCGGCGCCGAGCGAGCGCCCGATGCGCTCCAGGGCCTCGAGCACGCGCGGCTCTTCGGCGCGGGCGCGGGTGACCACGTCCTCCACCTCGGCCTCGACCTCGGCCCCGGCGATGTCCTCCGATTCGGACAGCGTCTTGAGGACGGCGCTGATGCCCGCGAGGTCCTCGACACGGCCGACACTGCCGTCCACGTCGATGAGGAGGTTGCCGATTTCGCCGGCGAAACCCGTTGCGCCCCTGCGCAGTTCACCGTCCACGATGAGGCCGGCGCCGAGGCCGATCTCACCGGTCAGGTAGATCATGTTGGACACCCCGGCCCAGGAGCCGAAGCGCTGCTCGGCCACGGCGCCGAGGTTGGCGTCGTTGTCGGCGGTCACGGCGTACTTGGGGTCGCGCATGGCCTGGCGCAGGCGGCCGGTGAGGTCGAAGTCCTCCCAGCCGAGCATCGGGGCGCGCTGGACGACGCCCCCGTTGTCGATCAGGCCCGGGACGGCGACGGCGAGCCCGAGGATCTGGCGGCCCTCGGCGTCCATCTTGTCGACGGCGCGCTTGGCGAGGCCCGCGAGGGCGGAGACGGAGCGCCCGGGGGTCGACCCGGCACCGTCGTGGGCGCGGCGCCAGGACAGGAGCCGGTTGCCCGCCAAGTCGACCGCGACGAGCGTCATGTAGTCCACATTGACTTCCACGCCGAGCGAGGCGTAGTAGCCGGTGTCGACGCTGAGCAGTACTGCGGGGCGGCCGATGTTGCCGATGACCGAGCCCGACTCGCGCAGCACGCGCCGTTCGATGAGCTCGGCCACGAGCGAGGAGACCGTGGCCTTGTTGAGGCCGGTCTTCGCGGCGAGATCCGCACGGGAGCAGCGCCCTTCGGCGCGCACCTGGCGCAGCACGAAGCCCAGGTTGTTGGCCCGCACGTCGGTGAAGTCGGCGCGCTTGGCCCGGCCCCGCGCCTCCTCGCCGACAGCCCCGGCCGACTTCGACGCTATGCGCATCGCCATGTGTTCCTCCTGTGCATGTCCCGGCTCATTCTGATAGATCGCGACAACCGGTCCTCGGGCGGTCCCTGACCGTTGCGCAGCGAAGCGTTTCACCACAAGGGCCGTTCCCGAATCGTGATCAATCCGCGCCCGTATCGCCTGACCCCCGGCTTGTGTCGGGTGCCACCGTGCGCTACTTTAGTTTATCGAATAGCCGAACTAATTATCGGCCAGACCCCCCGCAAGACCCTCACATGTGCAGTACGACCGAAAGGACAGCATCGTGGCTACTCCCTCAGACGGGTCGATCTTCCGGCGCCGCTCCCTGTTCAAGGCAGCCGGCCTCGGCGCGGCTGGTGCCGCGGGCCTTCCCTTCATCGCCGCGTGCAGCGACATCGAATCGGGCGGAGGCACCTCGCAGACGACCGAGGGCTTCGACTTCCTCCCCGAGTACAAGGAATGGCCCCTCCCGGTCGAGCCCGACCTGGTCGGCGAGCCGCCGAACCACCCCTCCGGCTTCACCACCTACCCCGAGCCCGTGCCGGCCATCGAGAACCTCCCCTCCAACAGCGGGACCTTCGAGATCACCGTGCCGATGTGGGGCGAGGCCCCCTCGAACGACGACCCGTACTTCCAGGCGATCGCCGAGGCCAGCGGCGGCACCACGGTGAACCTGCGCCAGGCCGACGGCAACACCTTCGCCGAGACCTCCGTGCAGTGGCTGAACGCCAACGAGTTCGGCGACGGCATCATGTTCTTCGCCTGGATGCTCTTCGCCCACCCGAACTTCCAGGAGACGGTGGTCAACTCCTTCTACGACCTGACGGACATCGTCAAGGGCGACATCTCCGAGCGCTGGCCGCTGCTCGCCGGCCTCCCGACCGCCTCCTGGGGCCAGTCGGTCTGGTCCACGGACCCCAACGACCCCGAGACCGCCCGCGTCTTCGCCATCCCCGGCTCCTTCTCGGGCGGCTCGAACAACGCGATGTTCGCCCGCACCGACCTGCTCGAGGAGAAGGGCCAAGCCCTCCCGACCTCGGTCGAGGAGCTCATCGAGGTCGCCCGCGCCGTCAGCGACGACGCCAACGGCCGCTGGGCATTCGGCGGGCTCGACTACCTCACCCCGTCCTGGTTCGGCCTCGCCGGCGGCGACGGCTGGGCGTACATCGACGGCAAGCTCGTCCACAACTGCGAGCGCCCCGAGTACACCGAGTGGCTCGAGTTCCGCCGCCTCCTGTGGGACGAGAAGCTGGTCCACCCGGACATCCCCTCGGGCACCCTCGACGGCCAGGCCCTGCACAAGGCCGGGACGATCGTCTTCCAGCTCGACGGCATCTCCTGGTGGCAGGGGTTCATCGACCAGTCCACCGCCGAGGGCACCGGCGGCACCATCGCCCCGCTCGGCGCGCTGGCCGCGAAGGGCCGCAAGCCCCTCGTGCACGTCAACACCAGCGTCGACTCCTGGACGTTCCTCAACAAGGACCTCTCCCAGGAGCAGGTCGAGGAGTTCCTCGACTTCTGCAACTTCGCCTCGGCGCCTTACGGCACCACCGAGTACGAGCTCATCAACTACGGCGTCGAGGGCACGCACTTCACCTACGGCCCCGACGGCGTCCCGGTCTTCAACGAGGTCGGCACCACCGTCGTCCAGGCCCCGGTGAACCACAAGACCATGTCCGGCCACGTGCAGCAGTTCCTGTCCGGCGCGCCCGACATGGTCCAGGCCCGCTTCGAGTACAACGCCTCCTTGAAGGAGTTCGCCGAGGTCAACATCTTCGAGGGCATGCGCGTCGAGGGCCCGGCCGACTTCAAGTCCGCGGGCCAGGTGCTCACCGACCAGCAGAACGACATCGCGTTCGGCCGCGCCGAGCTCTCGTCGATCCCGGACATGGTCGAGACCTGGAAGACCAACGGCGGCGAGACCGGCCGCGAGCACTACACCGCCGCTTACGACAAGCTGCACGGCTAAGACGCCCGGCCGGGGCGCGACGCGCGTCGCCCCCGGCCTCCCCGTCCCCGCACAGGTACTCACTGACTGGATTTCACACAAGCGATGGCAGCTCTCCAGACCTCAGCGCCCCCGGCTCCCTCCGGGCAGGAACGCCGCACCATTGTCAAGCGGAAGCGGACCGTGGCCCAGCGGTTCCGGCACGACTGGCCGCTCCTGCTCATGACGCTCCCGGCGATGGCCCAGCTCGCGGTGTTCTTCTACTGGCCCTCGGCCTGGAACATCATCGCGTTCATGGACTACAGCCCGCACCGCCCGTTCTGGGAGAACCCCCTGGTGGGCTTCGCCTGGTTCGAGCGGCTGTTCAACAACCCGTACTTCCTCCCGGCGCTGCTCAACACGCTGAAGTACTCGTTCGCGAACCTGCTGTTCCTGTTCCCGCTGTCGATCGTCCTGGCCCTGGTCATGCACAGCGTGGTCTCCACCAAGGTGCGCAGCGTCTTCCAGTCGATCGTGTACCTGCCGTACTTCTTCTCCTGGGTCCTGGTCGTCACCGTGTTCGTCCAGACGCTCGGCTCCGACGGCCTGGTCTCGAACTGGCTGCTCGGCTTCGGCGGCGACCGGTTGTCGTTCATGTCGAACCCGGACACGTTCATGTTCCTGGCCTGGCTGCAGTGGGCCTGGAAGGACGCCGGCTGGGGCATGATCATCTTCCTGGCCGCGCTCGCCTCGATCAACCCGAGCCTGTACGAGGCCGCGGCCGTGGACGGCGCCAGCCGCTGGCGGCGCATGTGGCACATCACCCTGCCGGGCATCCGGCCCGTGATCGTGCTGCTGCTCATCCTCCACATCGGCGGCATCCTCACCGTCGGCTTCGAGCAGTACCAGCTGCAGCGCGACGCCATCGGCTACCAGACCACGGAAGTGCTCGACACCTTCATCTACTACCGCAGCGTCATCGGCACCGAAGGAGCCTCCTTCGGCACCGCGGCCGGCCTGTTCAAGGGCGTGATCGGGCTGATCCTGGTCCTCATCGCCAACAACGTCGCGCACCGCCTCGGAGAGCAAGGGATCTACCAGAAGTCATGACCGCCATCGACATCAAGCTCAAGCCCCGCAAGAGTGCGCGCCCCGTCTGGGACGAGGAGCCCTCGTGGTTCGGGAAGTTCGTCAAGGCGCTCTTCCTGATCGCCTACGGCGCGGCCATCGTCCTGCCGATCTGGGCGGTCGTGGCCACCAGCTTCGCCAGCGAGGAGTCGCTCGCCTCGGCGGGCGGGAACCTGCTGCTGATCCCGACCGACTTCAGCATCGCGGCGTACCAGGAGATCTTCGACGGCGGCGCGCTCACGAAGTCGCTGATCCTCACGATCGGCCTGACCGCGGGCGGCACCGCGCTGAGCATGGTCCTGACCATCGGCGCGGCGTACGGCCTCTCGCGGACCGGCTCGCTGCTGCACCGGCCGCTGCTCATGCTCGTGCTCTTCACGTTCCTGTTCGCGCCGGGCCTGTACCCGAGCTTCCTGGTCGTGCAGAAGCTGGGCCTGTTCAACAACTACCTGTCGATCATCCTGCCGATGGCGCTGAGCGCCTTCAACCTCATCGTGCTCCGGGCGTTCTTCATGAACAGCGTCCCGACCGAGCTGCTCGACGCGGCCCGGATGGACGGCGCGGGCGAGTTCCGCACCCTGTTCAAGATCGTGCTGCCGATGTCGAAGGCGATCCTGGCGGTCATCGCGCTGTTCTACGCGGTCGGCTACTGGAACATCTACTTCTCGGCGGTGCTGTACATCCCGGGTCTGGAGACGCAGCCGATCCAGGTCGTGCTGCAGCGGATGCTCATGTCCACGCAGGGCCTGCCGGGCGCCGCGGCGAACGTGAGCCAGTACCAGTCCGCCGCGCCCGACGCGGCGCTGAAGATGGCCGTGGTCGTCTGCACGATCATCCCGATCGTCATCATGTACCCGTTCATCCAGAAGCACTTCACGAAGGCCGTCATCACCGGCGCGATCAAGGGCTGACCCCCTGGTGCAAGGGGCCGCCTCCGCATTGCGGAGGCGGCCTTTCGCGTCGCTCCGGGTCCGCCTCCCCGCCACATCGAAGGTCCTGTCCGGACATTCCCGGGCCGCGGATTGCTAGACTCCGAGACCCCTGACGGCTCACCCCCACAACGGATTCGGATTCCGACATGCCCCCTTGGATCAATGCCGCCGCCGGACGGTTCCGCGTCGCGGTCGGCCGCAGACCGGGCAGTTGGGCCCTGCTCGCCGTGGTCGCAGTCGGATCGCTCATGATCGGGGCGCTCGTCGCGATCCCCGAACCGGAGGGTCGGATCCGGTTCCTGCCGGAGCCGCCGCCCACCACAGCGGAACCGGACCCCGAGACGGCCGCCGCGTCGATCATCCAGGAGTCCGGTCTCGCCGGCGAGTTCAGCTTCGTGCTCTACGACTCGGTCGAGCAGCGGTATCTGCTCAGCCACCGAGCCGACGAGACCCACAACACGATGTCCGTCTCCAAGATCATCATCGGCATCGGCGCGCTCGAACACGGGGTCGAACCGTCCCGAGTGGCCGAGATGATCTCCCGGAGCCACGACCCGATCGCCAATGAGCTGTGGGGCGTCGTGGGAGGCCCCGCGGTCATCGAGGAGCAGGCGGCGCTGATGGGGCTCGAGCACACCGTGCCCGCCGAGGACTGGGGACGCTGGGGCGATGTGCAGATCTCCGCCTCGGACGTGGTGCGCATGTACGAGTACGTCCTCAATGAACTGCCCGAGGACGACCGCGCCGTCATCGTCGACGCGATGGAGGCGACCACCGAGCTGGGCGCCGACGGCTACGACCAGACCTTCGGCATCCCTGACGCCGCCGGCGGCCTCGACTGGGCCGTCAAGCAGGGCTGGGGCTGCTGCAAGCCCGACCGCTTCCTCGTCTCGACCGGCACCGTCGGCGCCGACCACCGCTACATCCTGGCGGTCTTCGGCGCGTTCGACGAGACCCTGATCGACGAGGCGCAGTCCGGCGAGGAGATGACCACCGTGGCCGAGGCGGTCATCGCGGCCATCCCGGCCTGACCCCTTTCACGGACCCGGCTGCGGTGAAAGCGGGGCGTGAAAGCCGGGTGAGACCCATCTGAAAGCAGGGGCGCGCACGCTGGCGGCACAGGAAGCGAACCAGTGCAGCAGAGAGGCGCACCCCATGAGATACGCCATCGAAGTCCGGGGGCTGAAGAAGTCCTTCGGGGAGGTCCAGGCCCTCAGCGGCGTCGACTTCGCCGCGGCCCCCGGCACCGTGCTCGGGGTCCTCGGCCCCAACGGGGCCGGGAAGACCACCGCCGTCCGGGTCCTGTCCACGCTCACCAGGCCCGACGCCGGGACCGCCCGCGTGCTCGGCCTCGACGTGACCGCGCAGGCCGCCCAGGTGCGCGAGCGAATCGGCCTCACCGGGCAGTACGCCGGGCTCGACCCGAACCTCTCGGGCGAGCAGAACCTCGTGCTCGTGGCCCGGCTGCTCGGCGCGTCCCGCCGCCAGGCGAAGGCCCGCGCGAACGAGCTCATCGAGCGGTTCGACCTCGCCCACGCCGCGACGCGCGCCGCGAGCAAGTACTCCGGCGGCATGCGCCGCCGGCTCGACCTCGCCGCCTCGATCGTGCGGCGGCCCGAGGTCCTGTTCCTCGACGAGCCGACGACGGGCCTCGACCCCAAGAGCCGCAACGGGCTCTGGGAGGTCGTGCGCGACCTCGTGGCCTCCGGCACCACGGTCCTGCTCACCACCCAGTACCTGGAGGAGGCCGACCAGCTCGCCGACTCGATCGCCGTGATCGACACCGGGCGCGTCATCGCCTCGGGCACGCCATCGCAGCTCAAGCAGGCCGTGGGCGGCCAGGTCCTGCGCCTGTCCCCCACCCGCCCCGACGCGTCCGACCAGCTGGTCCAGCTCGCCGAATGGGCCGTGGGCGCGCAGGCCCGCGCCGAGGGCGGGGACGTCCTCGTCCCCGTCGCCCATGCGGGCGAGGCGCAGGCCGTGATGGCCCGCGTCTCCCAGGCCGGGGTCGACCTGGCCGGGTTCGGGCTCCACGAGCCGACCCTCGACGAGGTCTTCCTGCAGCTCACCGGGCACCGCACCCGCACCGACGAGACCACGAAGGAGCCGGTGGCATGAGCACCGACATGAACACTGCCGCAACCGAGACGCCGAGGCGCGCCGCGGGCGCCGAGACGACCTGGACGACCCGGCGCGGGGCGCTCGCGCAGTCCGCCACGATGGCGGCCCGCTCGCTCGCCTCGATCAAGCACGCGCCCGCCCAGCTCGTCGAGTTCTTCATGATCCCGCTGATGATCCTGCTGTCCGTCACGTTCTTCATGGGCGGCCAGATGATGGGCTCCTGGCAGGACTTCCTGCAGTACGCGGGGCCGACCATCATCGCGATGGGCCTGTTCTTCGCCATCACCTCGACCGGCCTGGGCCTGTTCGGCGACATCAAGGAAGGCGTGTTCGACCGCCTCACCGCCATGCCCGTGTCGCGGTTCGCGCTGCTCGCCGGGCGGGTCGCCGCCGACATGGTGAAGTACGCGTGGGCGCTGCTGGTCGTCGGCGGGGTCGCGTTCGCCATCGGCTACCGCTCCGGAGGCGGGGTCCTCGGCACGGCCGCCGCCGCCGGCGTCCTGCTCCTGTTCCTGTTCGCCGCCTCGTGGTCGATGGTCCTCGTGGGCCTCACCGCCAAGAGCGAGGAGCAGATCCAGACCTGGATGATCAGCCTGCTCATGCCGCTGGCCTACACCTCGACGGTGTTCGTGGAGCTCGACACGCTCCCCGGCGCGGTCCAGTGGTGGGCCGAGCTCAACCCGCTGACGGCCCTCGCCGACTCGATGCGGGTCTTCCTCGACGGCGGCGACCCGGGCGGCGAGGTGCTCGCGCTCCTAGGCTGGTGCGCGGCGCTCATCGCCGTGTTCGTGCCGCTGTCACTGCGGGCCTACCGCCGCAAGCTCACCGATTAGCTGCTGAACGGCCAGGTGCTCTGCTCGAGCATCGAGGCGGCCCGGGCCTCCAGGTCCGGGTCGCCCTGCTCCCGTGCGATGGACGCGAGCTGGCGGTACAGCTGCATGGTGACCTCCGAGAAGCTCTGGAACCGCGGCAGGTCCTGCTCGGCGTCGAGCAGTTCGCGCAGCGCCTCGTCTCCCTTCCCCATGCGGCGCAGGCAGATCGCCGCGGCGTTGCGGGCGGCGAGCGCGTTCTCGGCGTTGCCGATCCGCTCCGCCCGCTCCTGCTGCGCCCGCATCCGCTCGAGCATCGTCTCGGGGTCGTCCCCGTGCTCGGCGTCGATCCGCCACAGCTGGTCGGCGATCACCGAGTCGGACAGGTCCGCCCCGAACTCGGCTTCGGCCGCGATCGCCCGCACCAGCAGCTCGCGCGCGCCCGGGTAGTCCCCTGCCGCCATGCGGTCGGCCGCGAGGCCCTGCCAGGAGAGGATGAGCCCGAACCGGTCGCCCATCGACGCGAAGATCGCGTTCGACTCGGCCAGTTCGGCCGCCGCCGCGTCGGGCCGCCCGGACCGGTACGAGAACTCGGAGACGAACAGCAGGCCGATCCCCCGCACCCACGCGTGCTCCTCGGTGGTCAGCCTGTCCAGGATCTCGCGCATGCGCCCCCCGTCCCCGGCGATCATCGCCCGGATCATCGGGATCATCTGCAGCAGCGGTTCGACCGCGAAGAGCCCGTGCTCCTCACTGATGCGCTGCGCGGCCGCGAACTCGGCGTCGATCTCGACCGGGTCGATCCGGCCCGACCACAGGCCCCAGCTGCCGGCCATCGACACTTTCGCGCGATGCAGCGGGTCCGCGTCATCAGCGTCTACAGAGTCGGCCGAGTCGGCAGAGCCGAGCGGGATCGCCCGGACCTGCCGGGCCAGCTCCATGCCCTCCTCGCGGAAGCCGCGCATCCACCAGTACCAGGAGAGCGGCGCGATCGCGCGGTAGGCGACGCGGGCGTTCCCGGCCGCGACCATGCGGCGGATCGCCGCGAAGAGGTTCGCGTGCTCGGCCCCGAGCCGGTCGAGCCACTCGACCTGTTCGGCGCGCATGAGGTGCGGCTCGGCCTCCTCGGCGAGGGCCGCGTAGTGCTCGGCGTGCCGCTCGAAGCGCTCGGCGGTCTCCCCCGCCTCGGCGAGCCGCGCGGCGGCGTACTCGCGCACGGTCTCCAGCAGCCGGTACCGGCCGCCGGGCAGGCGCTGCACCAGCGACTTCTCGACCAGGCCCGTGATGTCGTCCGCGCTCGCGGAGCAGACCGCGCACGCGGCGGCGAGGTCGGCGCTGCCGCTGAAGACGGACATGCGGGCGAGCACGAGCCGCTCCCGCGGATCGAGGAGGTCCCAGCTCCAGTCGACCACCGCGCGCAGCGTCCGCTGGCGCGGCTCGGCCGTGCGCGGGCCCCGCCCGAGCAGGCCGAACCGGTCGTCGAGGCGCGCGGAGAGGTCCTCGATGCTCATGGCCCGCAGGCGGGCCGCCGCGAGCTCGATCGCGAGCGGCAGGCCGTCGAGCGCGGCGCAGACCTGCAGCACCGCGTCGGCGTTCGCCGCGTCGACCGCGAATCCCGGATCGCTCTGGCGGGCCCGCTCCTCGAACAGCGCGATGGCCGCGTGCGAGCGCAGGTCCGCGACCGAACCGGCGCGCTCGGGCAGCGGCAGAGGCCCGACGCCGAGCACGGCCTCCCCGGTGATGCCGAGCGCCTCGCGGCTCGTGGCGAGCACCCGCAGGCCCGGCACGCGGCCGAGCAGGTGCGCCAGCAGCTCGGCGGCGTCCTCGATCAGGTGCTCGCAGTTGTCCACCGCGAGCAGGAGGTCCCGGCCCCACAGGGCGTCGGTCAGGCGCGTCCGCGGGTCCTCGCTGCGGCGGGCGAGGATCGACTCGCCGAGGCCGATCGCATCGCCGAACACCTCGGGCAGGCGGCTCGGGTCGGCGACGGGCGCGAGCTCCACCAGGCGCACCTCGCGACCCTCGGCGACCAGCCGGTTCGCGGTCTCCACCGCGAGGCGGGTCTTGCCGGTACCGCCTGGGCCGGTCAAGGTCACGAGCCGGTTCGCTTCGAGCAGACCGGTCACCGCCGCGATCTCGGACTCGCGCCCGATGCACGCGGTGAGCGGCTCGGGCAGGCGGTGCTGCTTGGGCCGGGCCGCCTGCGGTGGCGCTTCGCGCAGCACGTCGAGGTGCGCTTCGCGGAGCACCGCGGAGGGGTCGACGCCGAGCTCGTCGGCGAGGCGCTCCCGCACGGCGCCGAAGACGGCGAGGGCTTCGGCGCGGCGGCCCGCGGCGGCCAGCGCCCGCATGTACCGGGCGGCGTCGGGTTCGTTGAGCACGTCCGCGCCGTGGCGGGCGGCGAGTTCGGCGAGGACCGCGTCGGCGCCTTCGAGGCGCAGCCGGGCGTCGAGGTGCAGGGCGGCGACGGTGTCGCGGCGCATGGCGAGCCGAGTGCGGGCGGTCTCGGCGAAGGCGTACCCGTCGAGGTCGGCGAGCGCGGTGCCGCGCCAGAGCGCGAGGGCGGCTTCGGCGCTGTCGCGGGCGGCGGCGGGCCGGTCCTCTCTGGAGGCCGCTTCGGTGCCGGCGGCGAATCGCTCGAAGGCGTCGATGTCGGTGTCGGCGGCGAGCCGGTAGCCGCCGGGGCCGCTTTCGAGGCGGTCGCCGAGGAGGCCGCGCAGTCGCGACAGCTGGGTGTGGAGGGCGCCGCCGGCGTTGGCGGGCGGGTCCTCGGGCCAGACGGCGCCGATGAGTGCGGCGGCGGTGACGGCGCCGCCTTCGAGTGCGAGGCGGGCGAGGAGGGCGCGCTGGCGTCCGGCGGGGACCGGGACCTCGGTCCCGTCCTCGCCGAGCACTCGCAGCGGTCCCAGCAGCTCCACTCGCATGCGGTCTATCTTGCCGCCCTGGCGGGGGCGCGGGCGACCCGGTCGGCAATGGGCCGCGTGGACTCCCTAATGGAATCTGCTACTTGCATGAACAGGTTGTCACGGCATATCAGTGCTTTTCTGTCAAGTTCCCGACTGATCGAACATACGGCGCGATCGCGCACGTACTGTCGTTCCCAAAACCCCGAAACGGTACGACCCCATGTGAGGTGCGGTGTCCGCCATGGCGATCAGTCTCGATCACAAACACGATGCTCTGCCCCGCACTGCCGAGTCTCGCGACCCGGAAGGAGAGCCCCCCATGAGCCCTGGCCCCGCCGGCGCGCACATCGCCGGCTACTGCGTCGAGTTCCGGCTCGAGACCCGGGACAACGGGACCCGGGTCCTCCTCGCCCACGACCCCGACGGCGTGGCCGCCGCCGTCGCCACGATCGTGGCGGCCGACCTGCTCCAGGTCGCGACCGCGATCGTGCGCGACCGGCCCGGCTACGAGCCCGGCGGTCGGCCCGACCACGGCCTCAAGATCATCGCGGACAGCACTGCGGAGGTCGGGGCGCTGGCCTACTTCGGTCCGGGCGGCGAGGACTACGGTCCGGGCGCCTGGGTCACCTACTCGAGCGAGCTGCAGGCCCCGCACCTGCGGCTCTACCGGGACATGGACGCGGCGAGCACGTTCCCGCCCGATGCGCACATCGCGTTGAGCACGCTGGCGCGCGCGGTGGAGGACTTCCGGGCGACGGGCGGCCTGCGCCCGTCCGGCTGCATGTGGCGGCCCAGCACGGTGTGGTGACGCCGGTGTGGCGAGGGCCCTTGTGGCATTGACCGCCTGGCGGGAACGCGGCCCGGTACCGAGCCCGCCTCTGGATAGTCTTTGCTGTCATGAGCACCAGTGACGCCGTGACCGTGCGTTTCGCACGGGTCGGGGACGCGCCTGCGGCCAGCGCGATCCTCGACCACTACATCGCCGAGTCGACCAGCAACTTCCGCACGGAGCCGTACGCGCCCGGGGAGTGGGCGGAGCAGTTCGCGGCGAATGCGGACCGCTTCCCCTACCTCGTCGCGGAGTCCGGCGGGGCCGTGGCCGGGCTGGCGTACGCGAGCACGTGGCGGCCGAAGCAGGCGTACGCGTGGACCGCCGAGTCGACGGTGTACGTCTCGCCCGACCACCAGGGTCGGGGCGTCGGCTCGCTCCTGTACGGGGAGCTGCTCAAACAGCTTGAGCAGCAAGGGTTCCGCAGTGTGATGGCACAGATCTCGCAGCCGAACCCGGGCAGCGAGGCGCTGCACGCCCGCTTCGGTTTCGAGCTGCTGGGCAGCATCCGCGATGCCGGGTTCAAGCACGGTTCCTGGGTCGGCGTCGGCATCTGGCAGAAGATCCTGGCCGAGCCGGAGCACCCGCCCGCGCCGACGGCGCCGACGGCCCGCTGATCCCCTGTCCGGCGAGTGGCGCTGCGGTTCCAATGAACCTCTAATCGTTCTCGCGTGGAATACAGAGGCCCCGTCCCTAATCTTTGGCGCAGGGGAAAGAAGAAGAAACCTCCTGAGGGGTGACGAGCCGCAAGGCGAGTCGAATCCAATTGATGGGTGTGGGGTAGTGATCGGGCCCGGAGCGAAAGCTCCGGGCCCGATTGCATTGCCTTGCTTTAATACTTGCGCTTAGCGAACGCCGTAGAGGTGCTCGAGGGCGAGCTGGTCGAGGTGCTCGAAGGCCATGCCCTTAGCGGCGAGGCCTTCGACGTCGACCTTGACGTCCTTGAGGTCGGCCCAGGTCTCGCCTTCGGCGAGGGTGGGGGTCGCGAGCTCGGCGACGCGGGCGGCCGCGAGGGCCTCCTGCACCTCGGGGTCGGCGCGGAAGGCGCGGACCTTGGCCTGCAGGATCTTGTAGTTGCGCATGCAGGCGGCGGCCGAGACCCACACGCCGTTGTCGTCTTCGACGCGCGGGGGCTTGTAGTCGAAGTGGATCGGGCCGGTGTACTGGCCCTTGGCGATGCCCTCTTCGACGGCGTCGACGACCCAGAAGGCCCCGCCGACGTTGCCGGCGCCGAAGCGCAGGTCCTGGTCGAAGCGCGGACCGGTCTGGCCGTTGAGGTCGATGTGGTAGAGCTTGCCGTGCCACAGGGCCTGGCGGATGCCGGCGGCGAAGTCGAGGCCGGCCATCTCCTCGTGCCCGATCTCGGGGTTGATGCCGACCAGTTCGGGGCGCTCGAGCTCGTTGATGAACGCGAGGGCGTGGCCGAGGGTCGGCAGCAGGATGTTGCCGCGGGGCTCGTTCGGCTTGGGCTCGATGGCGAAGCGCAGGTCGTAGCCCTGCTCGGTGACGTAGTCGCCGAGGGTGTCGAAGGCTTCCTTCATACGGGCCATGGCGGACTGGACGTCCTTGGAGCCGCCGAACTCGGCGCCTTCGCGGCCGCCCCAGGCGACGTAGATCTCGGCGCCGAGTTCGGCGGCGAGGTCGATGTTGCGCATGACCTTGCTGATGGCGAAGCGGCGCACGTCGCGGTCGTTGTGGGTGAAGCCGCCGTCTTTGAAGATCGGGTGGCTGAAGAGGTTGGTGGTCGCGGTGGTGACCTTGAGGCCGGTCTCGTCGAGGGCCTTGCGGAACGCGCCGACCTTGGCGTCGCGCTCGGCTTCGGAGTCGTCGAAGCCGAACACGTCGTTGTCGTGGAAGTTGACGCCGTAGGCGCCGAGCTCGGCGAGCTTGCGCACGGCGCGGTCGGCGGCCATGGCGTCGCGGGTGGCCGAGCCGAAGACGTCCTGAGCCGCCCAGCCGACCGTCCAGATGCCGAAGGAGAACTTGTCCTCAGGCACCGGTGCGTATTTGTCGGTCATGATCGATCCTTTTCTCATTGGTGTGCGGCCCAGGACGAGGTCTCGTCCCGGAGGCTCGCGTACTGCTCGACGATGTTTCTGAACGACCCGGGCGTGGCGGCGTCGCCGGTCAACCGCGCGGTGTCGCCTGTCTTCCACTGCGGCGGGGTCTGGGCGCCGCTGAGGGCCCATGCCGCCTGCTTGGCGGCCCCGAGGGCCACGTACTCGGCCGAGGGCGGGACCTCGACGTCGACGCCGAAGACGCTCGGGGCGATGCGGCGCACGGCCTCGGAGGCGGACGCGCCGCCGATGAGGAGGACGCGCTTCGCCGTCAGCCCTTGGGCGGCCATGGCGGCGAGGCCGTCGGCCTGGGCCGAGAGCATGCCTTCGACGGCGGCGCGGGCGAGGTCCTCGCGGGTCGCGCCCGTCGTGAGCCCGTTGATGACCCCGGTCGCGTTGGGGCGCTTGGGGGTCCGTTCGCCGTCGAGGTACGGCAGGAGGGTGAGGCCTCCGGCGCCGGGCTCGGCGGCGAGCGCGAGAGCGTCGAACTCCTCGTGGGTCACACCGAGGAGGGTACGGAAGGTGTCGAGGACGCGGGCGGCGTTCAGGGTGCAGACGAGCGGCAGGAACCGGCCGGTGGCGTCGCTGAAGCCGGCCACGAGCCCGGAGGCGTCGGCGGCGGGGACGTCGGAGACGCCGAAGACGGTGCCCGAGGTGCCGAGCGAAACGGCCACGTCGCCGGGGCCGAGGCCCAGGCCGAGGGCGGCGCCGGCGTTGTCGCCGGTGCCGGGTGCGACCGCGGCGCCGGAGGCGGTGCGGCCGACGACCTCGTTCGGGGCGGCGACGCGCGGGAGCGCGAGGTCGCGGCCGAAGGCCTGGACGAGCCGGTCCCGCACGTAGCCGCCCGTGGCGGGCGACCAGTAGCCGGTGCCGGAGGCGTCCGAGCGGTCGGTGGTCGCGTCGGCGGCGGTGGCCCCGCGGAGCTTCATGGTGAGCCAGTCGTGCGGCAGCATCACCGAAACAGTTTTCGCCGCGTTTTCAGGCTCGTTCTCGGCGAGCCAGGCGAGTTTCGTGGCGGTGAAGGAGGCCGCGAGGACGAGTCCGGTGTCGCCGGCCCAGGCCTCGGGGCCGCCGTGCTCGGCGGTGAGCCGCTCGGCCTGCGGGGCCGAGCGGGTGTCGTTCCACAGCAGCGCCGGGCGCACGACCTGGTCGTTCGCGTCGAGGACGACCATGCCGTGCTGCTGCCCGGCGACGGCCACGGCCTCGGCGCGGTCCAGCAGGCCCTTTCCGGCCTCCTGGAGCGCCTCCCACCAGGCTTCGGGCGGGCACTCGGTCCCATCCGGGTGGGAGGCGCGACCGGAGTCGACGATCTCGCCGGTCTCGGCTTCGACCAACAACACTTTCGTCGACTGCGTCGATGAGTCGACTCCGGCCACCAGGGTCATCTAGGTACGCTCCAGCTCCACGTTCGCGGGCTTGCCCGCAACATCTACGACACTCACATTAGCGATATCGGCCGGCCCTGTCGACACCAGGGTCACAACAGTTTCTGAAACTGTTTCAATCTCAACCGTGGTGTCGCCGTCGACGTCGCTGATCACGATGCCGCGGTCGGGGGTGCCCCACACCTCGAGCGTGATGTCCGCGAACGCGCCGTCGGCGATCTGCACGTCGGCGGCGATGCGCGGGATGATCGCGCCGTAGCGCACGAACACCGGGAAGGTCTCCAGGGTGTGCTTCGTGTCGATGTAGCGACCGCCCTCGTGGACCTCCTTGGTCCAGAAGTCGATCCACCGGCCCTCGGGCAGGTACACCTTGCGCTCGCCCGACGGGTCGTTCACCGGCGCGACGAGGAGGTCCTTGCCGAAGCGGTACTCCTGGTCGGCGTTCCACGCCACCGGGTCCGAGGGGTTGTCCACATTGAGCGCGCGCAGCACCGGCTCGCCGGTGCGCGAGGCGTGCACGGCCGCCGAGTAGATGTACGGCATGAGCGAGTACCGCAGCCGCAGCGACTCCACCGCGAGGCGCTCGGCCTCCGCGGAGAACTCCCACAGCTCGCGGGTCGTGGTGCCGTGGTAGCGCAGCAGCGGCGAGAGCGCGCCGAACTGGGCCCAGCGGATGTACAGATCGTCGTGGGGCGTGCCGTTGAAGCCGCCGGTGTCGTGCGACCAGAACGGGACGCCTGACAGGCCGTGCGAGAGGCCGCCGCGGATGGTGCCGCCCAGGCCCGCCCAGGTGGTCTGGACGTCGCCCGACCACTGCGCGGAGTGGCGCTGCCCGCCGAGGAACGACGAACGCGCCCACACCAGCTCGTGGCCGTTGACCTCGCGGGTCACCTCGACCACCGCGTCGTTGTAGAGCAGGGTGTACACGTTGTGCAGCTCGGTGCCGCTCATGCCGTTGTGCGCCACCGCGTCAGCGGGCACGCCCTCCGCGAAGTCCGTCTTGTACAGGGCAGCGCCGGCCTGCAGCGGGCCGCGCAGCAGGTCCTTCCACCACGCGACCGCGTCGGGGTTGGTGAAGTCGACGATGCCGCTGGCCTGGTGCGAGCCGTGCCAGACGTCCGCCACGTAGGTCTCGCCCTTGGCGTTCTTCAGGAAGTAGCCGCGCTCGTCGCCCTCGGCGAAGACCGGTGACAGGGCCGAGATGTAGGAGTTCATCCACAGGCAGACCTTGAAGCCCTGCTCGGCCAGCTCGGCGAGCATCCGCTCCGGGTTCGGGAAGTTCTCGCGGTCCCACTGCATGTCGGACCAGTGCGGCTCGTGCTGCCAGAACGTGTCCAGGTGGAGCACGTCGCACGGGATGCCGCGCTCGCGGATCTTCTTGGCCCGCTCCATGACCCGCTCCTCGGAGTCCACGAAGAAGCCCGAGGAGATCCAGGTGCCGAAGGCCCACTTCGGGGGCAGCGACGGGCGGGAGGTGAGGCCGTCGAACCGGTCGAGGACCTCGACCGGGGTCCCGCCGAGCACGAAGTACTCGAGGGCGTCGTCGGGCACGATGAACTCGACGGCCGCGTGGGTCTGCTGGGCCATGTCGAACTCGACGGGCGCGCCGGAGTTGACGACGATCCCGTAGCCGCGGTCCGAGACGTAGATCGGGGCGTTCTTGTACATGCGGATCGACTCGGAGCCGAACGCGTCGAAGTTCCACATCAGCGGGCGCTGGCCGCGGGCGTTCAGCGGCGCGAACCGCTCGCCGAACCCGGCGAAGGCCTCGTCGGGCGCGGCGGTGAACGACTCGTGGAACGCGACCGGCTGGCCGTCCACGAGGGACCGGCCGAACGGCAGCGTGCGCAGGCGCCCGGAGATGTCCTCCTCGCCCGCGTTCTGGGCCACGAGGGTCTTCCCGGCGGCGTCGGTGTACCGCAGCGACCAGGTCTCCAGGGTGGCGACGGCGCGGACGGAGCCGGCGTCGACGACCACGGTGCCGTCCTCGACCGAGACCTTCGCGTCGGCGTAGGCGCCGGCGTGGACCAGCTCGATGATCTTCTCGACGGAGGGGCGGGCGGCCGGGTCGGCCGAGAGGCGGGCGCGCACGACGCCCTCGGCGACGGCGCTGATGCCGATGTACAGCTCCTCCCCCGCGCTCGTCTGGGCCTTCAGGAGCACGGAGGCGGGGCCGGTCTCGGCGACTTCGGCGCTCGTGACGGCCGACAGACCCTGCTCGCCGTTGGCTCGCTGGGGAAGCTCCGGGGGGTCGGCGACGAAGAACTCGCGGGCGACCAGCGGCGGGCGATAAGGCATTCGATGCTCCTGCCTGTTGAGGGTATGTACGACAGTGCGAGCCGGGTGGGGCGGCACGACGTTCATTAGTTTATCGACTATCCGAACAAATTGCGACCGGGGGCGTCGAGATTCCGCGGGACGCTTTCGCCAGGCGCCCTGAGCGCCCCGCGGCGCACCCGGCGCCGCCCGGTGCGCCGAGTCGCCCACACCGCGGGCGCGGGAAAGCTACCCTGGGCGGTGCGACCGCCCGAAAGCTAACGTCGCGCACCGCGTTCCAGAGCCCAGTCCGATGCGAGGTACCGAGATGTCCACCGTCCGCTCCAGCCTTTCCGACGAGAACCGCGAGACCACCGCGAAAGCCCTCCAGGGGGCGCTCGTCGACCTCATCGACCTCTCACTCATCGGCAAGCAGGCGCACTGGAACGTCTACGGCAAGAACTTCCGCTCGCTCCACCTGCAGCTCGACGAGATCGTCGTGTCGGCCCGCAACGCCACCGACCTCGTCGCCGAACGCGCCATCGCCATCGGCGTCAGCGCCGACGGGCGAGCGGCCACGGTCGCTGAGACCTCCTCCGTGCCCAAGATCCACGACGGCCAGATCAGCGACAACGAGGTCGTCTCGCTGTTCATCGAGGCCTACACCGCGATCATCGCCAATATGCGCGAGCGCATCGAGGTCACCGAGTCCGCCGACCCGGTCACCCAGGACCTCCTCATCGGCGTCACCGCCGAACTCGAGAAGCAGAGCTGGATGTTCCAGGCCGAACTCGGCTGAAAGGCACCGCCGACGCGCGGCCGGGGCCGGGCGGAGCGACTGGTGAGCACGGCTTCGTCGCGCTCACAGATCAGCCGCTCCACCCGGCCCCGGCCTGTGCGAAGCGATCGGTCTAGGCGGGTGTGCAGGTCACCGTGGGCACCGACGCGGTCGAGCCGTCGGCCTTGGTGATGTTGAACCCGAACGTGGTCGACTGGCCCGCCGCGAGCGTCCCGTTGTAGGGCGCGTTCGCGCCGCTCACGCTCGCACCCGTCAGCGTCCCGGTCACGCTCCAGGCGTTGGAGATCCGCTCCGAGCCCGGCCAGGTCCAGGTCACCTTCCAGCCGCTCAGTGCCTGGTTGGCCTTGACGGTGGCCGAGTACGTCGCGCCGGTGTTCCACGGACTCGAGACGCTCAGGGTCGCGGTGCATCCCGAGCCGGTGGGCGGCGGCGAGGTGGTGGTCGCCGGGTCCGAGGTGGCCGGGGTGGTGGTCGGATTGCCGGTGCCGTCGCCGCCGAGGGCGTTCAGCACCGCGGTGTAGGCGGGCTTCTTGGAGTAGTCGTCGGCGTAGAGCAGCGGCGCGCCGGTGCCGGGGAAGGTGCCGGGCACCCACGAGTCGGCGTCGCGCAGGCCCCACACGGTGACGCCGGAGCAGTCGGCGAGCTCGGCGCAGATCTCGACCACGCGCTGATAGTCGTTCGCCTGCTGCTGCAGCTCGGCGCTGTCGGCCGGCAGGTTGATGCGGATGTCGAGCTCGGTGATGCGGACCTTCAGGCCGAGGTCCACGAAGCGCTGGAGGTTCGCCTCCATGGTGGAGGGCACCTGGCCGAGGATGAGGTGCGCCTGGAAGCCGACGCCGTCCAGGATGTTCTGCGACTTCAGGCCCTGGGCGATCCGGTAGACCGTGTCGGACTTGGCGTTGATGCCGTCGATCGAGTAGTCGTTGATGTAGAGGTCGGCGTTCGGGTCGGCCGCGCGGGCGGTCTGGAAGGCGGTGGTGATGTACCCCTCGCCCATGGTGCGCAGCCAGAACGAGTCGCGCATGGCGCCGTTGTTGTCGCTGACGACCTCGTTCACGACGTCCCAGGAGTCGACCCGGCCCTCGTAGCGGTTCGCCACCGTGTTGATGTGGTCGACCATGGCGGTGCGCATGGACGTCGCGTTCAGGCTCTGCACCCAGGACGGGGTCTGCTGGTGCCAGACGAAGGTGTGCCCGTGCACGGTCTGGTTGTTGTCCTCGGCGAAGTCCACGATCGAGTCGGCCTGGGAGAACGTGTAGTTGCCGTCCGACGGCTCCGTGGCGTCCCACTTCATGGCGTTCTCGGCGGTCAGGGAGTTGAACTCGCTGGCCACGATGTCGCGGTACTGCGCGTTGCTCTGGAGCCGGTTGGCGTCCACCGCGACGCCGATGTCCTTGCCGATGGCGTCGGCGGCGCCGCGCAGCGTGGTCTGGGCGCTCGCGAACTGGGTCGAGAGCCCGATGCCGAGGGCCGCGGTCGCGACGGTGACGGCCCCCGCGATCACCGCCCGACGGCGTTGACGGGTAAGCAGCACAGATATCTCCTCAAGGTGGTGCCGCGCCGTGAGGGAACGAGGCTGTTCAAAGGGTGGTCCGCGCCGGAGCGAAGCGCTCCCAGCGGGGTGAGGCCCAGCCTAGCGAATGCATAGATGTTGGTCAATGCTCGAGCGGCCGTTTCAACGCCGCCCGCCGCGCGAGGGCCCCACCGGCGGCGCACCGGCGGAACACCGGCGGGAGTCGGGCGACGGCCGCGCGAGGGAACCCGCGAGAACGCGAGGAGCCATACCATTCCAAGATGGAAACCACCCCCTCGAAACCCGTCTACCAGCGCCCGATGCCGTGGCAGATCACCGTCGCACTCGTGCTCATCGGCCTCGACGTTCTGTTCACCGCCGCGACGGCGGTGCTGGCGTTCTCACCTTTGGCAGCACTGTGGACTCTCATCTGGGTCGCACTCGGCGTATGCATCGCCGCACGCCTGAACAGGGCCCGGAACCTCGCGCTGGCGTTCAACCTCCTCAGCATCGTGATCGCCATCATGCTCACCGTGGTACTCGCCGCCGTCGGGACGATCGCCGTGCTGACGGCCGCGAGCGGCGCGTTCTCGCTCGGCATGATCTTCCTGCTCGGCAGCGAGGCGTCCAAGGCCTACACCTACAAGGTCGGCCCGAGGTCGTACCAGGACTGACGAAGGGCGAGCCGGATCGCTCCGGCCCGCCCTCGCAAAATCCTATAGGATATATCCTATAGGGCTACTTGGCGACGATCGAGACCATCTTGCCCGCCACCACGATGACCTTCTTGACGTCCTTGCCCGCCAGGTTCGCGGCGACCTTCTCCTCGGCCAGCGCGGCGGCCTTCACGGCCTCCTCGTCGGCGCCCGCGGCGACCTCGATGCGGCCGCGCACCTTGCCGTTGATCTGCACCGGGTAGGTGACGGTGTCCTCGACCAGGTGGCGCTCGTCCGCGACCGGGAAGTCCACATAGGCGATGCCGCCCTCGTGGCCCAGGCGCTCCCACAGCTCCTCGGCGATGTGCGGGGCGACCGGCGCGACCATGGCGACCAGGGCCTCGGCGGCCTCGCGCGGGACCGGGTTCAGGCCGGTCAGGTGGTTGTTCAGCGTGATCAGCTTGGCGACGGCGGTGTTCATGCGCAGGTGCTCGTAGTCCTCGCGGACGCCGGCGATGGCCTTGTGCAGTTCCCGCATCGTGGCCGGTTCGGGCGCCTCGTCGCCGACGGTGACCTCGCCGGTCTCCTCGTCGACGATGTTGCGCCACAGGCGCTGCAGGAACCGCTGGGAGCCGACGATGGCGCGGGTCTCCCAGGGCTTGGACTCGGCCAGCGGGCCCATGGACATCTCGTAGACGCGGAAGGTGTCCGCGCCGTACTCGGCGCAGATGCCGTCGGGGGTGACGACGTTCTTCAGGGACTTGCCGATCTTGCCGTACTCGCGGTTGACCTTCTGCCCGTTGTGGAAGTACTCGCCGTCGACCTCTTCGACCTCTTCGGCCGGGACGTAGACGCCGCGGTCGTCGGTGTAGGCGTAGGCCTGGATGTAGCCCTGGTTGAACAGGCGGCGGAACGGCTCGCGGCTGGAGACGTGGCCCAGGTCGAACAGGACCTTCTGCCAGAAGCGGGCGTACAGCAGGTGCAGGACGGCGTGCTCGACGCCGCCGATGTACAGGTCGACGCCGCCGACGTCCTCGGCGTCCTGCGGGCCCATCCAGTAGGACTCGTTGGCGGGCTCGGTCAGCTTCGCGGCCGACTTGGGGTCGGTGTAGCGCAGCTCGTACCAGGAGGACCCGGCCCAGTTGGGCATGGTGTTCAGTTCGCGGGTGTAGGTCTTGGGCCCGTCGCCCAGGTCCAGTTCGACCTCGACCCAGTCCTTGGCGCGGCCCAGGGGCGGCTCGGGGGCGGAGTCGGCGTCCTCGGGGTCGAAGGTCTTGGGCGAGAAGTCGTCCAGTTGGGGCAGTTCGACCGGCAGGTGCTCCTCGCTCAGGGCGACGGGCAGGCCGGTCTCGTCGTAGACGATCGGGAAGGGCTCGCCCCAGTAGCGCTGGCGGCTGAACAGCCAGTCGCGCAGGCGGAACGTGGTGGCGCCTTCGCCGCGGCCGTGCTCGGCCAGCCATTCGATCATGCGGGCCTTGGCCTCGGCGACGCGCAGGCCGTCCAGGAAGCCGGAGTTGACGGCGGTGCCGTCGGCGGTGAAGGCGCTCTCGCGGTCCCACGCTCCCTCGCCGGCGACGACCTGGACGATCGGGATGCCGAAGGCCTGGGCGAACGCGAAGTCGCGCTCGTCGTGGGCGGGCACGGCCATGATCGCGCCGGTGCCGTAGCCGGCCAGCACGTAGTCGGCGATGAAGACGGGCACGTTCTCGCCGTTGACGGGGTTCGTGGCGTAGCCGCCGGTGAAGACGCCGGTCTTCTCCTTGGCGTCGGCCTGGCGCTCCACGTCGGTCTTGGCGGCGGCCTGGGCGCGGTAGGCGGCGATCGCCCCGGCCGGGGTGTCGTGGCCGCCGGTCCAGGAGTCGGGGACGCCGGCGGGCCAGGACTCGGCGGTCAGGGACTCGACCAGGGGGTGCTCGGGGGCCAGGACCATGTAGGTGGCGCCGAACAGGGTGTCGGGGCGGGTGGTGAAGACGCGGATGTCCCCGGCGTAGGTGCCGAAGTCCACGTAGGCGCCGATCGACTTGCCGATCCAGTTGCGCTGCATCGACTTCAGGGACTCGGTCCAGTCCAGTCCGTCCAGGTCGCCCAGCAGCCGGTCGGCGTAGGCGGTGATGCGCATCATCCACTGCTTCAGGGTGCGCGTGTAGACCGGGAAGTTGCCGCGCTCAGAGCGGCCCTCGGAGGTGACCTCCTCGTTGGACAGCACGGTGCCCAGGCCGGGGCACCAGTTCACGGGGGCCTCGGTGACGTAGGCCAGGCGGTGGCCGTCGATGACGGCGCGTCGCTCGACCGCGCCCAGTTCGGACCACGGGCGGCCGTCGGGGGTCTCGCGCTCACCGGACTCGAACGCGGCGACCAGCTCGTCGATCGGGCGGGCCCGGTCGGCCTCGGTGTCGTACCAGGAGTTGAAGATCTGCAGGAAGATCCACTGCGTCCACTTGAAGTAGTCCGGGTCGGTGGTGGCGAACTCGCGGCGCTTGTCGTAGCCCATGCCCAGGATGCGCAGCTGCTCGCGGTACCGCTCGATGTTCTCGGCGGTGATCTCGGCGGGCTGGCGGCCGGTGGCGATCGCGTACTGCTCGGTGGGCAGGCCGAACGCGTCGAAGCCCAGCGGGTGCAGCACGTTGTACCCGGCCATGCGCAGGTAGCGCGAGTACGCGTCGGTGGCGATGTAGCCCAGCGGGTGGCCCACGTGCAGCCCCGCCCCGGAGGGGTAGGGGAACATGTCCATCACGAACTTCTTGGGCGCCCCGGCGCGCGGGTGGCCCGGCTCGGCCAGGTCCCCGGTCGGGTTGGGGGCGCGGAAGGTCTGCTCGGCGTCCCAGCGCTCCTGCCAGCGCGGTTCGATCCGGTTGGCCAGTTCGGCGTCGTAGCGGTGTGCGGGTTCGGTCATGACTCGTCCTGTGGTCCTGTGGTGGCTCTGGGTTCGGGCTGCGGGTTCCGGTAGACCCGTCTCGGCGGGTTCGCGGGCCGTAAATTTGCGCAGACAGCAAAAAACCCCTGGCATGCAGGGGTGGCCGTGTCGGTTCTCTCCAACACGGCTATCTAAGGAGCGCGAATCGCCGGGACATGCGTTCAGTGTAGCGGAGGGCCCCTGGGGCGGCGCGTGACATTGGTGCTGGGCGCGTCCGAGTAGGATGGCGGACAGGCGACCGTAACGCGGAACGGTGTGTCAGGCCGCCCTTTCCACAGACTTTGTCCCGGGAGGACCATTGACCTTCGAGTCGTCCCCAGGCCAGCCTCCTCAGGCCCCGGCGCCGCTCTCTCCCCAGGAGTTCAAGGCGACGGCCGAGGGCATCCTGACGAACGTCGAGTGGGTGATCGAGGGCAAGTCCCACACGATCAAGCTCGCGATCGCGGTGATGCTCGCGGAGGGCCACCTGCTGCTGGAGGACGTGCCGGGGGTGGGCAAGACCCAGTTGGCGAAGGCCCTGGCCCGTTCGGTCGACTGCTCGGTGCGGCGCATCCAGTTCACGCCGGACCTGCTGCCCTCCGACGTCACTGGCGTGAGCATCTTCGACCCGGAGAAGCGCGACTTCGTGTTCAAGCCGGGCGCGATCTTCGGGAACCTGATCCTCGGCGACGAGATCAACCGCGCCAGCCCCAAGACGCAGGCCGCGCTCCTGGAGTGCATGGAGGAGCGGCAGGTCACCGTCGACGGGAACACGTACAAGCTGCGCAGTCCGTTCATGGTCATCGCCACCCAGAACCCGGTGGAGATGGAGGGCACGTACCCGCTGCCCGAGGCGCAGCGCGACCGGTTCGCCGCGCGCCTGGCCATCGGGTACCCGGACATCAACGCGGAGCTGGCGCTGCTGGACCGCCGCGAGGAGTACAACCCGCTCGACGCGCTCCGCCCGGTGGCGGACGCGGAGATGATCGTGCGGATGATCGCCGCGGCCCGCGCGGTGCACCTGGCCCCGGAATTGAAGCGGTACGTGGTCGACCTGGTGACCGCCACGCGGTCGAACGCGCAGGTCCGGCTGGGTGCGAGCCCGCGTGCGACGCTGCAGCTGCTGCGGTGCACGCAGGTGCTCGCGGCGATGGACGGGCGCGACTTCGCCCTGCCCGACGACGTGCAGCAGCTGGCCGTGCCGGTGCTCGCGCACCGGTTGATCCCGACGACGGAGACGACGATGGGCGGGGGCGACACGAAGGCGATCGTCTCCGACATCCTTCGGCACGTCCCGGTGGTGTCCCACCCGGGGAGGTACTAGGCGTGGAGCTCACCGGACGCGGCAAGACGCTGCTGGCGGTGAGCGTGGTCGTCGGCCTCGTCGCCCTGGCGGTGGGCGAGGGCGACCTCCTGCGCGCGGCGCTGCTGGCGCTCATCGCGCCGCTGGGCGGGCTGGTCCTGCTGCGGTGGTCGCGGCCCTCGCTCGAGTCGAACCGGGTGCTCAACCCGCCGCAGGTGGAGGCGGGGCAGCCCACGCAGGTGCGGCTGGGCATCCAGAACACCGGCCGGGGGCGCCCGCCGGCGCTGATGCTGGAGGACCGCATCCCCTACCGGCTCGGGAACCGCCCGCGCCTGGTCCTGGAGCGGCTCGCGCCCGGGGCGCGCAGCGTCGTGAACTACACGATCACGCCGGGCACGCGCGGCGCGTACGAGCTGGGGCCGCTGACGGTGCGGACCTCGGACCCGTTCGGGCTGGCCGTCTCGGTGCAGGAGTTCCCGCTGACGACCGAGCTGATCGTGACCCCGCGCATCCAGCCGCTGCGGAGCCTGCTGCTGCCGGGGGGCGCCGGGATGTCCTCAGGGGAGTCCGCGGCGCACGCGGTCGCGATCACCGGCAACGACGACATCGCGGTGCGCGAGTACCGCCACGGCGACGACATGCGGCGCGTGCACTGGAAGGCCAGCGCGCACCGCGGCCAGCTCATGGTGCGCCGCGAGGAGCAGCCGTGGGAGAACAACGCGGCGCTCCTGCTCGACGTGCGACGCGGCGCGCACCGCGGGGAGCTCTCGAGCTTCGAGTGGATGGTGGACGCGGCCGCGTCGGCGACGGTGCGGCTCTCGCGCGACGGGATCGACCCGTGGCTGATCACCGCGCACCGCGACTTCGAATGCCGCCAAGGCGATTACAGCCAGGCGATGCGGTACCTCGCGACGGTGGCCGCGGCCCCCGAGGCGCCCATCTCGCATCTGGTCGAGAAGGCGCAGCGGTCGCGGTCGGTCTCCGGGATCGTCGCGTTCCTGGGCCATCTGAGCGCTGAGGAGGCCGCCTCGCTGGGGCGGCTCGCCAAGCGCGGCGGGGCGTGCACGGCACTCGTGGTCGACCCGGTGCGGTGGATCCCGAAGGCGCCCTCGAGCCGCCCCGACCCGCGCGAGCGGGCGTTCGCGGAGCAGCACGTCGCGGCGGTCTCAGCGCTGTCGAACGCGGGCTGGCAGGTGATCCCGGTGGTCGCCGGGACCGAGTTGCGCCGGGTGTGGACCCGCCTGGGCGCGTGGAGGACTCTCGCATGAGCGGACAGCGGCACGCCACGATGGTCGCGGCGGCCACCCTGGCCTTGACGCTGACGCCGCTCATCGGCATCTTCGACGGCGTCGGGTGGGCGTTCCCGGTGCTGCTCACCATTACGGTGATCGCGACCTGCGGGTCGCTCATGCGCGCGGCCGGGCGCGGGCAGGGCCTCCAGACCGTCGCGATGTGCGCGGGCCTCCTGGTCGTGCTCACCGCCGGTTTCGGCGACGGCACCGCGTTCCTGTTCATCGTGCCGCTGCCGGCCACGTTCGAGCACTTCGGCTACCTCGCGAACGAGGGCGTCTCGGGGATCGTCACGAACGCCCCGCCGGTGCCCGCCGAGGGCGGCATCCTGTTCCTCACCCTCCTCGGGATCGGGCTCGTGGCGATCCTCCACGACATGTTCGTGGTCGGCCTGCGCACCCCGGCGCTCGCTGGGCTCACGCTCCTCACCATGTACCTGGTGCCGGTGTCGGTCGCGCCCGACGCGACGGCCTGGTTCTGGTTCATCCTCCCCGCGGTCTCGTACCTGTGGCTCCTCGCCGACGACAACCTGCGCCGCGTCTCCGCGTTCGGGCACCGCTTCACCGGGGCGGGCCAGCTCGTCTCGCAGCGGTTCCCGTCCCCGATGGCGCGCAGCGCGCGCTGGTCGGCGCTCGCGTTCATCGTGGTCACGCTCGTGTCGCTGACCGTGGTGCCCACCAACACGTCCGGGTTCATCGACCGCGTCGCCGAGGACTTCGAGGGCGGGGGCGACGTCGGACTCGGCGACGTCAACCCGTGGGCGCAGCTGTCCGGGTCGCTCAACCGGCCCGAGGAGGTCGACGTCCTCCGCGTCTCCACCGACGACCCGAACCCGCGCTACCTGCGGATGCACGTGCTCGACGAGCTCACCTCGGACGGCTTCGGCCCCAACGACTACGAGGAGGGCGGCTCCCTCGACGACCTCGTCGCCGAGGGCGACGAGGTGTACACCGCCGAGGTCGAGAACCTCGAACTGGAGGCGTCGGTCCTGCCCGTCTACGGCGACCCGGCCGACATCGAGATCGACGGCGACTGGGCCGTCGACGACGACACCGGCGTCATCATCGGCGACGGCACCGACATGGGCGACATCGACTCGTACTCGTTCTCCTACACCGACCCGGCGCCGAACGCGGAGACGCTCGCGGCCGCCGGCGGAATGGACCCCGGCGACGGGCGGTGGGAGGACAACACCCGGCACCCGGACGTGCCCGAGATGACCGAGATCGTCGACCGCGAGGTCGGCGGCGCGTCCACGGTCCACGAGAAGGTCCTCGCCGTCCTGGAGTACCTGTCGGCCTCCAACGGCTTCCGGTACTCCCTCACCACCAGCGAGGCGGGCAACGACGAGGCCATCCTCGACTTCCTGGCGACCCAGGAGGGGTACTGCCAGCAGTACGCGGCCGCGATGGCGTGGATGCTGCGCGAGGCCGACGTCGCCGCGCGCGTCGTCATCGGCATGTCCCAGGGCCGCCGCGACGGCACCGACTGGGTCCTCTCCAACCACGACTACCACGCGTGGGTCGAGGTCTACTACGAAGGACCCGGCTGGGTCACCTTCGACCCGACGCCGGCCTCGGGCGTGCCCGGCGCGGTCTCGTTCCCGTGGGCGACCGAGCCCGCGCCCGAGGACCTGCCGTCCCAGGACCCCGGCGCCACGGCCGACCCGACCGCCGGCCCCGGCGAAGAGCCCACCGGCGCCGCCCCCGACCCGTCGGCCGGCGCCGAGACGCCCACCGGCGGCCCCACCCCGCAGGCCGGCGACGGCGGCTCCGGCGGCGGCGCCGCCTTCGACCCGGTCTGGCTGCTGCTCGTGCCGCTCCTGGCCCTCCCGTTCGTCCCGGCCGTGTGGCGCGGGCTCCTGCGCCGCTCCCGGCTGCACCCGGCGAAGCTCACGGCGAAGACCGCGTGGGACGAGGTGCTCGACCTCGCCATGGACTACGGGGTGGGCCTCACCGATTCGCTCACCCCCCGGCAGGCCGCCGGGGTCCTCGGCCAGGCCGCCCCCGCGGCCCGCGAGGCGGCGACGGTCCTCGGCTCCGCGATGGCCCGCCACCGCTACTCCGCGCAGGGGGCCGACCCGACCGGGCTCGCCGACGCCGTGCGCGACCTCCACTCCGAACTGGACAAGCGCGCCGAGCCGCGCCGCCGCTACCGGGCCATGTTCTGGCCCGCGTCGCTCCTGGCGAAGATCGCCTCCAAGCAGGCGGAGGAGAGCGCCCGCCTCGCGCGCCGCTCCGCCCGCGCCTCCGACCGGGTCCGGTCGGCGGTGCGGCGCCCGCGACGTTCGAACAGCCGCAAGGACCGGTCTGTCACAGGTCGCCCTTAAGGTGGCCCACATGTACAGAAGCGGCGCTGCGAGCGACGGTGCACTCACCGATGGTGCACCGAACGCCGAAGGCTTCACCCAGCCGACCCTCGACAGCCTGGGGACCCCGCTCGCCGAGGTGACCTTCTGCGTCGTCGACCTCGAGACCACCGGCCTCGCCGCGGACGCGTGCGGCATCACCGAGATCGGCGCGGTCAAGGTCAAGGGCGGCGAGGTCATCGGCGAGTTCGGGACCCTCGTCAACCCCGGCGAGTCCATCGACCCGCGCGTCACCCGCCTCACGGGCATCACCGACGCGATGGTCGCCGACGCCCCCGGCATCGAGGCGGTACTCCCCTCGTTCCTGGAGTTCGCGCGCGGCGCGACCCTCGTCGCCCACAACGCGGGCTTCGACATCGGGTTCCTGCGCCACGCCTGCGAGCTCACCGACACGCGCTGGCCCCGCCCGCCCGTGGTCGACACCGTGGTCCTGGCCCGGCGCCTCACCGAGAAGAGCGAGGTCCCCAACCGGCGCCTCGCCACCCTGGCGCGGCTCTTCGGCTCGCCGGTGACCCCGAACCACCGGGCCCTGGACGACGCCCGCGCCACGGTCGCGGTGCTGCACGGCCTCATCGAGCGCGCCTCCGGGCACGGGGTGACCACGGACGCCGAACTCGCCGAGTTCTGCCGCGCCATCCCCTCGGAGCTGCAGCGGCGCAAGCGCCACCTCGCCGACGGCCTCCCGCACGGCCCCGGCGTCTACATCTTCCGCGACGCGGACGACCGGGCGCTGTACATCGGTGTCTCCGTTGACGTCGCCGCCCGCGTCCGCAGCTACTTCTCGGCGGCCGAGCAGCGCCGCCGCCTGCGCGACATGCTCGCCTCCGCCGAACGCGTCGAGGTCATCGAATGCGCGCACCGGCTCGAGGCCGGCATCGCCGAACTGCGGCTCATCTCCGGCGGCAAGCCGCCCTACAACCGGGCCGCGAAATTCCCCGAGCACCGCTCCTGGGTGCGCCTGTCCGACGAGCCCTACCCGCGCCTCCAGATCTCCCGCAACCCGCCCGGCCCGGGCACCCCGCGGCTCGGCCCGACCTCGGGCACGCAGGCGCAGGCGGCGATCGGCGCGATCGAGGCGGCCCTGCCGATCCGCTCGTGCCGCACCCGCTTGTCCCCCAAGCGGATGTCGCCCTCGTGCGTGCTCGGCGAGATCGGCAGGTGCGTCGAGCCGTGCCGCCACACCGTGAGCGTCGAGGAGTACGCGGCCGTCGCCGAGCGCGCGGCCCGCGCCATGGACGGCGACCCGGCCCCCGTCGCCGCCGCCGTCACCGAGCGCCTCGCCGAGCTCGCGGCCGCCGAGCGGTTCGAGACCGCCGCCGAGCGCCGCGACGAACTCGGCGCCTACCTCCAGCTCGCCGCCGCCACCCACCGCACCAGGAGCCTCGTCGCGGCCGGAGAGGTCGTGGCCGCGGGCCGTGCCAAGGGCGGCGGCTGGGAGATCGCCGTGATCCGCCACGGCCTGCTCGCCGGGGCCGTCCGCACCCCGCCCCGGGTCGACCCCATGCCGCACATCGCGAAACTGCGCGAGACCTCCCGGGTCGTCGACCCGCTCGACGACGTCGCCGACGCCGCCCACGCCGCCGAGACCCGGCTCCTCCTCGAATGGCTCGCCCGCCCCGACGTCCGCCTCGTCATGGTCGAGCACCCCTGGGCCAGCCGCCTCGACGGCGCCGAGCGCTGGAGCGGCGCGGTGCCCCACGACCCGTCCGCGTGGCGCCGCTCCAACGGCGAACGCTGACCACATACTGGGACGGGACTGCGAACCCTCCGCTGTCCCAACGAAACCCACCGTGCCATTGCCCGAGACCGGCGCAACCCGGCGAATCGGACGTGAGTCGTCTCGCATTCATTTGCGGCGCTTCGGGTTTCCACGGCACGGCCCGCACGGGTACTGTGTGTCATCCGCCGATGGCGGCGGCCCCGCCGAAATCCGACAGTGTCTAGTGTCGATTCTCTCCAAGAATCGTTGTACATCTAGAATGCGGTCAACCTTGGGCATCGGAGGCTTTCATGTTGCGCGCATTGCTTTCGGCTACTCGCTCTGCCAAACCCGACGATCCGTGGGACCTCGCCGGGAAGGTCGCGGAGCTCGAAGCGGCCCACCGTGCGCACTACGAGCAGCCCGACATGCTCCTGGTCCGCCGCGCCTACCGCATCGCCGAACAGATGCACCGCGGGCAGGCCCGCCGCTCCGGCGAGCCCTACATCACCCACCCCATCGCGGTCTCCACCATCCTCGCCGGGCTCGGCGTCGACACCGCCACCATCGCGGCCGGGCTCCTCCACGACACCGTCGAGGACACCAGCTACTCCCTCGAGGCGCTCCGCGGCGACTTCGGCGACGAGATCGCCGTGATGGTCGACGGCGTCACCAAGCTCGACAAGATCCACCTCGGCTCCGCCGCCGAGGCCGAGACGTTCCGCAAGCTCGTGCTCACCGCCGGGCGCGACATCCGCGTCATGGTCATCAAGCTCGCTGACCGCCTCCACAACATGCGGACGATCAAGTTCAAGAAGCGCCCCAGCCAGATCCGCATCGCCGAGGCCACCAAGGACGTCCTCATCCCCCTCGCCGACCGGCTCGGCCTCTACGTCATCAAGCGCGAGCTCGAGGACATCGTCCTGGAGACCCTCGAACCCGACGTCTTCCAGCGCATCCACGAGCACCTCGGCTCCGACACCGACCGCAGGCGCCAGGTCGCCGTCATCGTCCCGCAGGTGCGCAAGGCCCTGCGCGAGTTCAAGGTGGCCGCGACCCTCCACGACCGGCCCCGGCACCCGTACTCGATCTACCGCGAGATGCAGAAGCACCCCGGCACCGGCCCGGCCGACCCGCCGCGCCTGGTCATCGTCGTCGACGGCCCGCCCACCGACTGCTACGCCGCGCTCGGCGCGATCCACAAGCTCTGGAAGCCCGTGGGCGGCAAGTTCCGCGACCTCATCGCCGCCAAGAAGTTCAACTTCTACCAGTCGATCCACACCGCCGTGGCCGGTCCCGGCGGCACCCCCATCGAGTTCCTCATCCGCACCAGGGAGATGCACGAGACCGCCGAGGTCGGCATCGTCGCCGGCATGCGCCAGTCCGGCGCGAACCCGGTCGAGATCCAGCTCCCCTGGCTCCAGCGGCTCCTCGAGTGGCAGAACGAGGTCGCCGACTCCGGCCAGTTCCTCGACTCCCTCCGCTGCGACCTCGCCGACCAGGACATCATCGTCTTCACCCGCGAGGGCGAGCGGCTCATGGTCCCCAAGGCCTCCACCCCCGTCGACGTCGCCTACTGCTCCGGCCCCTCCAAGGGCCACCGACTCATCGCCGCCTACGTCAACGGCGAGATCGCCCCGCTCGCGCAGAGCCTGCGCGACGGCGACACCGTCGAGCTCGTCCTCACCAACGAGCAGCCCTACGGCCCCTCGAAGCAGTGGCTCGACCACGCCAAGACCCCCGAGGCCCAGCTCCACATCAACGACTGGTTCGGGTCGATGGAGGACGTCGACTCCACCGGCGAACTCCCGATCATCCCGATGCAGCGCTTCGAAGACGAGCTGAAGGCCGGAAAGAACCGCCTGTGGCGCTCCCTGATCGCCCGCGGGCGCGGACTCTCAGGCGAGCAACCACTCCACGGCGTCGCGTCGTCTCTGGGCTTCCCAGACCTCGATTCGCTCTACCTCGCCCTCGCCCGCGAGAAGCTCGACCCGGACGAGCTCGCCGAGAAGCTCATCACCACCGTCGACCGCTTCTGACCCGAACGCCGCGAACCGGCGGGAGCACCGGCGGCACAACGAGAAGCGGAGCCGCACCTTCCGGTGCGGCCCCGCTTCTCGTTCACTCGCCTAGTGCTTGCCCGACTCGATCTCGTCGCGCCGCTCGGTGCGGCCGTCCTCGGACGGCTCCTCGATCGACTTGAAGAAGCCCTTGTCGGCGGGCGGCAGCGCGCCGATGCGGTTCATCTTCTTCGGGACCACCCAGCCGTTGTACTCCAGCTCGGTGTGGCCGTGCTCGTCCGGCTCGGCCAGCGGCTGGTGCACCTCGTAGAAGCGGCCGTTCGGGTCGCGCATGAGGATGCCCGTCTCCAGGCCGTGCGCGAGGACCTCGCGGTCGTGCTGCTGCAGGCCCAGGCAGATCCGGTACGTCACGTAGTACGCGATGATCGGCAGGACCACGAGTCCGATGCGGCCCGCCCAGGTCATGGCGTTCAGGCTGATGTCGAACTTCTCGGCGAACACGTCGTTGCCGCCGGAGATCACGCCGATGATCCAGAAGACCACGACCATGACGCCGAGGCTGGTGCGGCCCGCGTTGTCGCGGGGACGCTGCAGCAGGTTGTGGTGCCCGCGGTCCTTCGTGAACCGCCGCTCCAGCGCCGGGTACAGCAGCGGCAGCACGACGGACAGGCCCATGCCCACGATGCCCGGCCAGAACACCGGCGGCAGCGTGAAGTACGGCGGGATGCGCAGTTCCCACGCGGGGAACAGGCGGATCAGGCCGTCCAGGTACATGACGTAGAAGTCGGGCTGCGAGGCCGAGGACACGACCGAGACCTCGTAGGGGCCGAAGAGCCAGATCGGGTTGATCTGGAACAGGCCCGCCATCGCGCCGAGGACGCCCCAGATGAACAGCATGAAGCCGATCTGCTTCATGACGTAGTTCGGGAACATCCGGAAGCCGACCACGTTGTGCTCGGTGCGGCCCGGGCCGGGCCACTGGGTGTGCTTCTGCGCGAACACGAGTCCGATGTGCACCGTGATGAGCGCCAGCAGGAGCAGCGGGAACACGAACACGTGGATGATGTAGAGCATCGAGATCACGCTCGTGCCCGGGAACTGGCCGCCGAAGAGCGCCGCCGAGGCCCAGGGCCCGATGAACGGGATCGAGACGGTCATGCCCTCCATGATGCGCAGGCCCGTGCCCGAGAGGCCGTCGTCCGGCAGCGAGTAGCCGAAGAAGCCCTCGAAGAAGCCGAGCCAGAACAGCAGAATGCCGATCATCCAGTTCGTCTCGCGCGGCGCGCGGAACGCGCCGGTGAAGAAGATCCGGAGCATGTGGATCAGGATCGACGCCATGAACAGCAGGGTCGACCAGTGGTGCATCTGGCGCATGAACAGGCCGCCGCGCACCTCGAACGAGAGGTCGAGGGCCGAGGCGTACGCCTGCGACATCTCCACGCCCTGCAGCGGCACGTACGCGCCGTGGTAGGTCACCTCGACCATGGACGGCTCGAAGAACAGCGCCAGGAAGGTGCCCGAGAGCAGCAGCAGGATGAACGAGAACAGCGCGATCTCGCCCAGGAGGAAGGACCAGTGGTCCGGGAACACCTTGTTGAACAGCACCCGGGCCGGGCCCGCGAGCTTGAAGCGGTCGTCGAGCTCGCCGCCCGCCTTGGTCAGCAGGCTGTCACTCGTGCCTTTGCGGCGTTTCACTTCTCATCCTCCTCGGGGAGGGACGGGCGGTTCCAGAACGCCGGCCCCGGGGGCACCAGGAAGTCCGACTTCGCGATGAAGAAGCCTTCTTCGTCAACCGTGAACGGCAGCATGGGCAGGTGCCGGGTCGCCGGTCCGAAGACCGGGGCGGCGTTGTCCACCACGTTGAACTGCGACTGGTGGCACGGGCACAGCAGGCGCTGGCTCTGCTGCTCGTAGAGGCTGGTCGGGCAGCCGACGTGGGTGCAGATCTTCGAGTAGGCCACGAAGTTGCCCCACAGCGCGTCGACGTCCTGGTACATCGGGTACAGGTTCTTGCGCAGGATCTCGGCGTCCGCGTCGCGCAGGTGGATCAGCAGGACGGGCGAGGTCGGGTACTGGTTCGTCGCGCCGTGGTCGATGGCCGGGTAGACGGTGATCTGACCGCCGACCGAGACCATGTCCGGGCGCACCATGGCGCCGTCCCGCATCATGAAGCGGATCGGCTCGCCGTCGTTGTGCCGCTCGGCGTTCCACCCGGTGACGGTGAGCATGTCGCCCGGGTCCTTGATGAGCGCGCCCAGCGGGGCGATCGCGGCCAGGCCCAGCGGTGCGGCGCCCAGGAGGGCGGCCTTCACCAGGAACGGCCGGCGCTTGAGGCCGATGTCCTCGACCATGTTGTCCACCGTGGCCTCGGCGATCTTGCGGTCGTCCGAAGAGGACCCGCCGTCGTGGCGGTCCTGCACGAGCTCCTCGACCGGCAAGAGCTTCTTCGCCCAGGTGAGCACGCCCACGGCGAAGAAGAGCAGCGAGAGGCCCAGGCAGGTGCCGAGCACCGGCGTGTACCAGGTCTGGAGGTCGCGCCAGGTGGCGGCGCCCTCGTACTCCCAGGGCCACCAGATGTACGCCACCACGAACGCGGTCGCGAACAGGCCAGAGAACAGGAACAGGCCGCCGACGATGCGCTCCATGCGCTTCTCGGCCTTCGTCCCCGGCTTGGCGAAGCGCGGCTCGTAGTGAATGATCTCGATGTCGTCGCGACGCAGGCCCTCGGTGTAGACCTCGAAGCGGCTGAGCTTCGGGTTGCTCAGGTCGACCGGTTCGGGCGGGTTGCTGTCGTTGTGGGCACTCACGATTTACCTGCAATCCAGAGCGTGGTCAGCAGGAGCGCGGTCATGCCGACCAGGAAGATGGCCAGTCCTTCGGTGGCCGGTCCGAAACGGCCGAGAGTGAACACCCCGCCCGGGTCCTTGTCGTCGTTCACCAGGTACTGGGCGTACGCGATGAGCTCGGCCTTCTGCTCCGGCGTGAGCTCGTTGTCGGCGAAGACCGGCATGTTCTGCGGACCGGTGAGCATCGCCTGGTAGATCTCCTCGTTGCTGACGCCTTCCAGGGACGGCGCGTGCGCGCCCGAGGAGAGGGCGCCGCCGCCGCCGGCGTAGCCGTGGCAGGAGGAGCAGTTCACGCGGTAGAGCTCGCCGCCCGCGGCCACGTCGGCCTCTTCGACCATCGCGTCGAGGTCGTCGGGAGTGCCGGCACCGCCGCCGAGGTACTCGATGTAGGCACCGAGCCACTCGGCCTCTTCCTCGGTGAAGACCGGGTACTCCGTGCTGGGGGCCTGCGCGCCCTGCGCGGCCATCGGCATGCGGCCGGTGTTCACCTGGAACTCGACGGCTGCGGAGCCGACGCCGATGAGGCTCGGTCCGCGCCCTTCGACGCCCTCGCCGTTATCGCCGTGGCAGGAGATGCAGCTGGTGTCGTAGAGCTCCTGGCCCTTGACGGCCTCGGAGTCGATCGCGTTGGACTCGGCCTCCTGCGCGTACAGGCTCGGGGAGAACGCCGAGTAGAGCCCTCCGACGATGACCAGTGCGCCGGTGAACCTGGCCAGCGCGCCGAGGCGCTTGCGCCAGCCTCGCCGGCGTTTCGCTGATGCAGCCACGGTTGTTGCCTCACCTTTATCTAGCTCTCGGACCGGACCGGGCCCGTTGTGGTCCCGGTTCGGCCGGCGGCCGCCTCCGGGGGGCGGCCGTCGCATTTCTCGGATGCGGCTCCGGTAGGACCGGAGCCTGACTTGCCTTGGGTCGGTTCAAATGCCGCTTTTGTTCGCGGGAGTGAACCGGCCGGAGTGTTTCAGTTTCAGTACTGGGCCATCGGAAGGAAGTAGATCACGGCGAACAGCGCGATCCAGACCACGTCGACGAAGTGCCAGTAGTAGGACACCACGATGGACGCGGTGGCCTGGGCGGGGCTGAAGCGTCCCATCGTCGTGCGGATCAGGTAGACGATGAACGCGATGAGGCCGCCGGTCACGTGGAGTCCGTGGAAGCCGGTGGTCAGGAAGAACATCGTCCAGTAGCCGTCGGCCGAGATCGAGTGGCCTTCGGTGACCAGGTTCCGGTACTCGTTCACCTGGCCGAGGACGAAGACGAGTCCCATCACGAACGTGACCGCGAACCAGAGTCGCAGCTTGTAGACGTCGCCCCGCTCAGCGGCGAAGACGCCCAGCTGGCAGGTGACCGACGAGGCCACGAGGATCACGGTGAACACCAGCGCGTACGGGATCTCGAGGTGGTGGTAGCCCTCCTCGTACATCGCGGGCGCGGCGGCCTGGATGGAGAAGTACATCGCGAACAGGCCCGCAAAGAACATCAGTTCGCTGCTCAACCACACGATGGTGCCGACACTGACGACGTTGGGCCGCGTCAGTGAGTGGATACGGCTGGGGTCGATAGTTGCTTCGGCGGCAGTCACGCGCACATTATTACGGTCCGGCGGGCCCAAGCTGCGCATGGGGTGTGTTTTTCGCGCGTGTCGCGCGGTTGTAGGCTCCCAGCCTTCTCACACCGTGTGCCCAGGTCATTCGCGGTTGGGCCAATGTGGGCACTCGCTTCAGGGGAAGTGGCCGCGCCGCTCTTCCCATTTCAGTGTGGCCGGTTTAATATGCGAGGCGTGACTACCTCAACGTCTGAGTACGCGGTCCTGCTGTACAGCCATCGACCCGCGGTCATCGAGCAGATGCGCTCGGCGATCGGCGAGGAGCCGGTGGAGGGGGTGAAGATCGAGTACGCCGTCGCGGGCGAGTACGACGAGGCGGTGGCGCTGATCGACAAGTTCGCCGTGGACCTGGTGCTGCTCGACGGCGAGGCGCAGCCCGCGGGGGGGCTGGGGATCGCCCGGCAGCTGCGGGACGAGTTCGACGAGCCGCCGACGCTGGCGGTCGTGGTGGCGCGGGCCGCGGACCGGTGGCTGGCGGCGTGGTCGCGGGCGGATGCGGTGCTCATGCACCCCCTCAACCCCGTGACGACAGGGCAGACGGTAGTAGACTTGCTGGTCAGCCGCGCAGCAGGCGTGGCACCGGCGCAGCGCGCCGCCTGACCTCCCTCTCCTGGAGTCCTTATGTCTAGTGCGACCTGGCCTGACGTCCTCGGGCGCCTTTCCAACGGCGACCACCTCGATGAGGCCAGCGCGGACTGGGCGATGGCCGAGATCATGGCGGGCAACGCCGATCCGGCCCAGTTGGCGGCGTTCGCGGTGCTCCTGCGCTCAAAGGGTGAGACGCCCGAGGAGATCGGGGCCATTGCGGGCCGGATGCTGGCGGAGACGACCCGGCTGGACCTCTCGGACCTGGGCGTGGCGGTCGACATCGTGGGCACCGGCGGCGACGGCTCGAACTCGGTGAACATCTCGACGATGGCGGCGATCGTGGTCGCGGCCGCGGGTGTGCCCGTGATCAAGCACGGGAACCGCTCGGCGTCGTCGAACGTGGGTTCGGCGGATCTGCTCGAGGCGCTGGGCGTGGACCTGGAGGCGACGGCCGAGCGGGTCGAGGCCTCGGTGCGGGAGATCGGGATCGGGTTCGCCTTCGCGCGGACCTTCCACCCCGGGATGCGGCACGCGGGACCGGTGCGCGCGGCGCTAGGCATTCCCACGGTGTTCAACCTGCTGGGGCCGCTGACGAACCCGGGCCAGCCGGCGGCGGGCCTGATCGGCTGCGCGGACCCGGTGAAGGCGCCGCTCATGGCGCAGGTGTTCGCGGCGCGGGGCGCTTCGGTGTTCGTGGTGCGCGGGGACGACGGCCTGGACGAGATCTCGACGTCGGCGACGACCTCGGAGTGGATCGTGTCGGGCGGGCGGGTCTCGCAGGGTTCGATCGACATCGAGGAGTTCGGTCTGGTGCAGGCCGGGCCGGAGGCGCTGCGCGGCGGCGACATCGTGTTCAACACGGCGGTGGCGCGCGAGGTGTTCGCGGGCGGGAACCGGCCGGTGCGCGACGCGGTGCTCATCAACGCGGCGGCGGCCTTGGCGTCGCGGCAGGGTTTGATCGACGGCGTCGACCTGCACGACATCAAGACCCGCAAGGGCCTCCTGGAGTCGAACCTCGTCCTGGCCGCGAAGGCCATCGACGAGGGCAAGGCGACCGAGCTGATCGAGCGCTGGGCCGAGTTCAGCAAGTCGTGATGTGAACAGGTTCCCTCTGAAGGCGTGAGCCGGGAGGGGCTTGTTCTGTCGGACCCGTTGCGTAGGTTCAAGACAAGGGGTCCCCCTGGGGGGACATATCGGTTATTTCCGAAATGTAGTGAATTGCAAACGTCAAGGGCGGGAGGCGCATTGCGCCTCCCGCCCTTTCGCATGCCTGGGGCTACGTGTACTTCTTGAGCTCTTCCTCGGAGCCGAGGGTGGTCGGCTTCGATTGGGGCAGTTCGGTTCTGATGAGGATGCAGTTGCACTCCTCGCAGCGGATGACCTCGTCGATCGGGGCGGACTTGATCGGGATCATGTCCGCCGGCGACTTCTCGAGCCGGCAGGAGCCGCAGCGGCGGCCGACGAGTTCGGCGGCCGCGATCGGCTGCTTGGCGTGGATGCGCTCGTAGAGCTCCACGAGCCGGTCGGGGATGTTGATCGCGAGGGCCTCGCGCGTGGAGGTCGCGTCCGCGGTCTCGGCGTCGATCTCGCCGAGCTGGCGTCCGCGGTCGGCCTCGGCGTCGGCGAGGACCTGGCGCGACTCCTCGACCTGGCGGCGGACCTCGCCGAGTTCGGATTCGAGGACCTCGCGGCGCTCCATGAGCTCGAGCTGGTCGTCCTCGAGGGTCCCCTGGCGCCGGGCCAGCGACTCGAGTTCGCTCTGCAGCCCTTCGAGCTCCTTGGACGTGGCGGCCCCGGAGGCCATGCGGGTGCGGTCGGAGTCGGCGCGCTTGGTCACGAGCTCGACTTCGCGTTCGACGCGCTCGATGTCGCGGTCGAGGTCGGCGAGGTCGCCCGTCAGGTTCGCGGCCTTGTCGGCGAGGGCGCGCTGGCGCTGCACGGCGGTCGCGTAGACCGGGTCGGCGTCGAGCTTCTTGCGGCGCTGGCCCAGCTGGGTGAGCTGGGTGTCGACCGCCTGGAGTTCGAGCAGTCGGCGCTGATCGAAAAGGTCGGCTTTCAACCTAGTTCACCCCGGTTTTCTGGTGGATGGTCCACGGATCGGTGTCGAGGTCGGAGACGAGGACGTCGTCGACCAGACGGGACAGTTGCTCGGCAACGATATCGAGCCACGGTCGCTCGGTGGCCCAGTGGGCGGCGTCGATGAGTGCCGGGCCGCTCCGGGCGAGGTGCTCGCTGGCCGGATGGTGGCGCAGATCGGCGGTCAGGTAGGCGTTCGCGCCGGCCGCGGCGGCGTCCGCGAGGTACGAGTCGCCCGCGCCGCCGCAGACGGCGACGGTGCTGATGAGCTGCCCGCCCTCCCCTGCGGCGCGGACCCCGCTGACAGTGGGCGGCAGGGTCTTCGCGGCGTGCGCGACCAGCGCGTCGAGGGTGAGCGGTGCGGGCAGGCGGCCGATGCGGCCGATGCCGCGGCCGGAGCCCTCGTGCTCGGCGGCGGTGAGGGCGCGGAGGGGCCTGAGGTCGACGAGGCCGAGCCGGTCGGCGAGGGCGTCCGAGACCCCGGGGTTGGCGACGTCCGCGTTCGTGTGGGCCACGTAGAGGCCCATGCCGGATTCGATGAGGGTGTGGACGAGGTCGCCCTTGTAGTCGGCGGCGGGGTCGAGGCTGGAGACGCCGCGCAGGAGGAGGGGGTGGTGGGCGACGATGAGGTCGCAGTCGTTCTCGATGGCCTCGATGACGGTGGCGGGCACGACGTCCACGACGCACAGGATCCGGCGGACAGAGTTGCCGCCGCGGCCGCAGACGAGTCCCACCCGGTCCCAGTCCTCGGCCCAGCGGCGCGGGTACAGGTCGTCGAGTGCAGCGGTGATCTCGCTGAGCGTGCGCATCTTTGGAGTTTAGGACGGTGTCCGGAGCTCGAGCAGCGTGGCTCCGGACACCGCCTCAACACACCTTTCGGGTGCGGCCGATAGCGGAGGGGGTGTTGGCGGGCCCCGGGCGAGTCGGTATCCGAGTCCGTTCGCTTGCTCGCAAGGCGGAAGGGGCTCTGAATACCGGTGTTGTATTCAGAGGTCCGACAACGCAGCGAGCGGGCGAACGGGCCGGATAGCGGCCGCCTGGGGCCCGCCAGGGCCCCCTAAGTTGAGGGCGCCGACCTCCTCCGCGAGGCGGCGCAGGTCCTGGGCGGGTTCGCCCTTCGTGCGGTGCAGGATCTGGTCGATGAGCTCGATCGCGACCGGGCGGCACCGGACCTCGGCCGGGGCGTGGCGGTCGGCCGTCACCAGGTGGCGGCTCGCCCGTTCCATGTCCCCCACCTGGACGCACGCCCGCGTCATGTCGAGGTGGTGGTGCGCGCGCCGCTCGGCCACGAGGTCGGCCAGCGCGGCGGGCGGGATGCGGTCGTGGACGGCGAGGGCGTCGCTGCCTTCGCCGAGTTCGACGAACGCGGCGGCGCGGTGGAGCAGGACGTTGGTCGGTCCGAAGGACGTGTAGTAGTAGTTGGCGTCGCGGCCGAGGATGTTGGCGGCGCGGGAGGCGCTGTCGAGCAGGTCCTCGCTGGTGGTGCTGTCGCCGGCGAGTGCGGCGGCCATGGCGCCTTGGAGCAGGAGCGCGCCGTAGACGCTGATCTGCGCGGGTGTGGAGTTCTCGCCGCCGGTCTCGGAGATGAGGCCGTGGGCGACTTGGACGTTGAGGTCGAGTGCGGCCTGGTGGCGTCCGAGTGCCCTGAGCGCGTTGGAGACCCGGGTCGTGGCGATGCCGGCGAGGAGCGGGTCGTTGCCGCGGTTGGCGGCGGAGATGGCGCGGTCGGCGGCGAGCCAGGCGAGCTGGGCCTCCCCGAGTTTGCGCAGGACGGTGGAGGCGATCTGGTAGACCTGCGTCATGAGTTCGGCGGCGTCGGCGCTGGTGCCGCCGACGGGCCGGTCCTCGGCGACGGGCGTGTCGCGCAGGAGCTGGATGAGGGAGCGGGCGACGACCGGGTAGTGGCCTTTCTCGAAGGCGAGCCAGCAGTAGTTGACGGATCCGCGGAGTTCGGGGATCGGGGTGGATTCGATCGGGGCGGCTTCGAGGAAGCGGCCGAGTCGTTCGTAGCGTTCGAGGGACTGGCGGATGGATTCGACCTCGACCTGGTCGAGGCAGCCGCCGAGTCCGGGCCGGCGTTTGGGTTCGCGGCCGAGCAGCTGCCCGGCATCGATGCTGAGGGCTTCGGCGAGTTCGGTGATGACCGAGTACTTGTCGAGGCGGCGGACGCCGCGTTCGATCTTGTCGACCCAGCTCTTGGACTTGCCGATGCGGTCGGCGAAGACCTGCTGGGACATGCCTCGGCGTTGTCGCCAGTAGGCGACGCGCCGCCCCATGGGTTGCGTTTCGGACTCCATGTCAGACCCCACCGTCTATAGGAGTTGGTGTGCGGATTGTCGTGTCGTGCGGTGCAATGCGGTTGTGGCGGCCGTTCCTCCGGCCATGAGTCACGGCCGCCGTGTCGGAGCGCTGCGGGCGGTCGTCAGCTGTGCTCGGTTGTCTTGACCCCGCACGTCCGGTCCTCTTGGAGCGGTGCTCTGTGGAGGCTCGGGTTTGTCGCCTTTGGCGTTCCGACACTAACTGTTTACCGTCTTTTCCCTTCCGGCACAACGGCCGCCAGCTGCCAAGATGACGCTGCGCTTGAAGCCGCTTACAGTCTTGCTCGGTCGCGGCGGTCACTAGCCGGTTATCTGGGGTTATGCCGGGTTTCGGTCGCCCGAACGCGGGAAATCTGCACATGCAACGTGTCGATTCAAGGGCCTGCATCGTTGTGTCAGATATGAGACACAACCGAGTCATCGCGCGCCGCGAACATCGGCGCGCCTTCCGCAGGGCATTCCTGACGGCCGCCTTCGCCACCGCGGCGGCGGCCGCACTGGGGTACGCGATCGCCTTCTCACCGCTCGCCGGGTGGGTGACGATGGGCCTCGCGGCCGCCGTCGCCGCGACCCTCTGGGCGGAGTCGCGCGCCGGCCGGGCCGCCACGGCCCCGCCGGTCACTCCCATCTACTTCATCAAGGAATAGGCCGGGCGCACGGGCAGCGGCGGCCGCACCACCAGGCGGCCGCCGCGTCCCGGTCCATGCACTAGTTGAGCCGGACCACCAGGCACTTGCCGCCCTGGTAGACGCCGCCGTCGACGTTGAGCACCAGCCCGTCGCAGTAGCGGCGGGCCTGCGTCACCTGGCTGGGCGCGAGATCGGTCGTGTCGGGGATCGTCGAATGGCCGTGCACGAGCTCCTCGCCGCCGAACGAGCGGAGCATCCCGCGCACCCGCGCGGGCCCGTCGGGGCCCATGAACTCGTGGCGGCGGGTCAGCTCCCGGAACAGCTGCCACCACTCCTCGGGCTCGTCGGCGGCCATGATCGCGCGGACGGCCGCGTTCACCGCCTCCTCGCTGCGGCCGTAGCCCAGGTACGACTCGGTGTCGGCGTGCACGAGGAGCACGTTCCCGGCGACGTGGACGACGCGCCGCGTCTCGAGCCACTTCACCTCGTCGTCGGTGAGGTCGCCCAGCTCGTCCTCGAAGCCGCCGTTGAGGACCCACCAGTGGAGGAACTGGCGGTCCTGGCCGTCCACGTCGGTGAAGGCGACGTCGCCGAAGCGGCGCGAGCCGAGCAGCAGCACCTCGTGGTTGCCTATGAGGGTGTCCACGTGGCCGCCCTCGGCGGCCGCCTGCCCGGCGAGCCGGCGCAGCAGCCGCACGACCGCCACGCCCTCCTCACCGCGGTCGAAGAGGTCGCCGAGTATCCACAGGCGAGCATCGCCGCCGGTCCACTTGGCGTCCTCGTCCACCAGTCCCCGGCCTCGCAGCGACTCGACGAGCGCGTCGTAATGGCCGTGGATGTCGCTGGCCACGTATAGCGGACTGGTTTCAGACATGGGCTCGATATTAATCCTGCGGGGGGACGTTCGGTGAAGTTGCGGGCCGCTCTGTTCGCGGAACTCCGCCGCCCGGCGGGCCGCCGGCCCTATCGCGCTTGCCGGACGGCTAGTGCCCGGAATAGGATTCGGCCACCGCCATTCGTTCGGCGGCACCGCCGGTGCGCCCGCCAACGGGCGCGCCGTCCGCCGCTACACCCAGCGCCGCAGCGAGGAGCCTCAGTGACCGAGAACCCGTTCCTGTCCCCATCCGACCTCCCCTACCAGCTCCCGCCGTTCGCGGCGGTCGCGAACGAGCACTACCTGCCCGCGTTCGAGCAGGGCATGGCCGAGCAGCTCGAGGCCGTCGACGCCATCGCCAACGACGCGGAGGCGCCGACCTTCGCGAACACCGTGGTGGCCCTGGAGCGGTCCGGCCTCGGCACGCTCAAGCGGGTCGCCCTCGTGTTCTTCAACAAGAACTCCTCGGACACCGACGACGACCTGAACGCGATCGAGTCCGAGATCAGCCCGAAGCTCGCCGCGCACGCGGACAAGATCCTGCTGAACCCGGCGCTGTTCGCGCGCATCGAGGCGGTCTGGGAGCAGCGCGGGCAGCTCGGCCTGGACGAGCAGGACGAGCGGCTGCTGGAGCGGTACAGGACCGAGTTCGTGCGCGGCGGCGCCGCGCTCGACGCCGACGGGAAGGCGCGGCTCTCGGCGATCAACACCGAACTGGCCGAACTCGCCTCCAAGTTCAACCAGCAGATCCTCAGCGACATCAACGACGCGGCCGTGCACGTCACCGACCGTGCGGAGCTCGACGGGCTCGGCGAGGACCAGATCGGGGCCGCCGCGTCGGCCGCGAAGGAGCGCGGCATCGAGGGCTGGCTCATCACGCAGTCGAACTTCTCGCGCCACCCGCTCCTGGAGGACCTCAAGGACCGGGGCCTGCGCGAGCGGCTGTACAAGGCCACGATCGGGCGCGGCGCCGGGAACGCCGAGACGCTGCTGCGGATGGTGCGCCTGCGCGCCGAGAAGGCGCAGCTGCTCGGCTTCGAGCACTTCGCCGCGTACATCGCCGCGGACCAGACCGCCGGGAACGCCGGGATCATCGCCGAGCGCCTCGCCGGGCTCGCCGAGGCCTCGGTGCGCAACGCGCGCCGCGAGGCCGCGGAGCTGCAGGAGGTCATCGACGCCGACGGCGGCGGCTTCGAGCTGGCCGCGTGGGACTGGTCGTTCTATGCGAAGCAGGTGCGCCAGGCCAAGTTCGGCTTCGACGCCGAAGCGCTGAAGCCGTACCTCGAACTCGACCGGGTCCTCGTCGACGGCGTCTTCCACGCCGCCGAGAAGGAGTTCGGGCTGACCTTCGAGGAGCGGAAGGACCTGGAGGGCTACCACCCCGAGGCCCGTGTCTGGGAGGTCTTCGACAGCGGAGAACCGCTCGGCCTGTTCGTGGGCGACTTCTTCACCCGCGACTCGAAGAAGGGCGGCGCGTGGATGAACCCGCTCGTCGTCCAGTCCGAGCTCACCGGCGACAAGCCCGTGGTGGTCAACAACCTCAACATCGTCAAGCCCTCCGAAGGGCAGCCCGCGCTGGTCACCGTCGACAACGTGACGACGCTGTTCCACGAGTTCGGGCACGCCCTCCACGGCCTGCTCTCGGCCTGCCGCTACCCGAAGACCTCGATGACCTCGACGCCGCGCGACTTCGTGGAGTACCCGTCGCAGGTCAACGAGATGTGGGAGGACTGGCCGGAGGTCACCGCGAACTACATGCGCCACTACGAGACCGGTGAGGCCGCCCCGGCCGAGCTGATCGCGCAGTGGAAGGCCGCCGGGAAGTTCGGCGAGGGCTTCGCGTCGACCGAGTACCTGGGCGCGGCCCTGCTCGACCAGGCCTGGCACCGGCTCACTCCCGATGAGGTGCCGGACGGCGGCGACGACCCGTTCGCGGTCGTGGAGGCGTTCGAGCGCAAGGCGCTCGAGGACGCCGGGATCTACATGCCCGAGATCGCCCCGCGCTACCGCTCGGGCTACTTCGCGCACATCTCGATCGGCTACGCCGCCGGGTACTACTCGTACATCTGGTCCGAGATCCTCGACGCCGACACGGTGGAGTGGTTCAAGGAGCAGGGCGGCCTGACCCGCGAGAACGGCGACCACTTCCGCGCGACCCTGCTCAGCAAGGGCGGTTCGATCGACCCGATGGAGTCCTACCGCCGCTTCCGCGGCCGCGACGCCGTGATCGACCCGCTGCTGGAGCGGCGCGGGCTGCGCTGAGCGGCGGACTCGTAAGTGCGGCGGAGCCGTGCTCACCGGTCCAAAAGCGGCACGCGAAGGGCCCGAAGCAATCCGCTTCGGGCCCTTCGCATTTCCGACTTATCCGATATATCCCCTTAGGGGACCCCTGATTGACCTGTACGCGACGGGTACCACACGCACCGTTCGCGAGCGGTCTTCACTAACCCGCACGACCACCCCCGTGGTCGTGCGGGTCTTTGCCCGCCTAGAACGCCATGGCCTTCTCCCAAGGCGAGGGCACCGGGAAGTACGCCTCGAGGAAGCGCCGCATCATGTTCGAGCGCTCCTCCGCCAGGCCCTCGGGCAGGCCGGCGTCGTTGATGCAGAACGTGTCGCGGTCTCGCCGCTCCAGGAGCAGCTCGAGCCGCTCCGCCACGTCGGGCATCCCCAGCTCCACGTAGGCATCCTGCGCCTCGCCGTGGACCGCGCGGCCGGTGAAGCACGCGTAGTAGTGCTGGAGGGTCACCGTCGAGACGTCCGTGACGTTCCGGAAGGCGCTCTGCGCGGTCCGCGCCAGGTCCTCCTCGAACTCCTTCTCGACCTCCGCGAGCACGCTGCGCTGCAGCGGGTACGGCACGTGCTTCATCATCCGCGAGATGGTCCGCCCGAAGGCCCGCTCCAGCAGCGCCCGGTCGTTCTTGAACGCCGCGTTCGGGGGCGAGTCGGCCGTGCTCACCGGGTCCATCCCGATGAACGTCTGCGCCGGGAAGAACCGCGCGATCCCGCTCGGCTCGAAGAACAGGCGCGGGTCGACCGGCTTGCCGACGAACATGTCGTCGTTGAAGTACAGGAAGTGCTCCGAGAGCCCCTCGATGCGGTGCAGCTGCGTCTCGATCGCGTGCGAGTTGAAGGTGGGCAGGCAGTCCGGGTCGTCGAAGAGGTCCCGGTGGTCCACCACGGTGATCCCCGGGGCGTCCGCGTCGAGCCAGTGCGGGCGCTGCCGGTCGGTCACCAGGTACACGTGCCGCACCCACGGCGCGTTGAGGTGCAGGGAGCGCAGCGAGAACCGCAGCTCCTCGCGGTCGTGGAAGCGGGCCGCGTTCGCCGACTCGGCGTGGTACGGCGACTGGTCGGCCTCGGCGCGGCGGCGCAGCCACGCGTGGTCGGCGCCGTCCACCCAGGTGTACACGACGTCGATCGGGAACTCGACGAGGTCGAGCCCGGGCCGGGAGAACTCCGGCCGGGTCGAGACGCGCGGCAGGTCGGCGCGCGGCCCGGCCGCCAGCGCCGTGAAGAGGCGCCCGGGTGCTGAGACCCGGGCGCCGTCGTCGCGGACGACGGGACTGATGCGGTTGTGCCTGGGGGCCAGGAGGTGGCCGTCGCCGGTGCCGGTCCAGAACTCGACGTCGCAGCCGCTGTCGGCGCCGAAGAGGAGGTCGCGCCCGGCGTCGGTCCACAGCCAGGAGGCGCGGACGAGCGGCACGTCGCCCATGTCGGCGCTGCGGGCCCACTGCGGGCGGTTGAGCCCGAGCTCTGATTCGCGGAAGGCCGGTTCGGGCACCGAGAGGCGCCCGCCGGTGGCGTCGCAGAGGATCGCGAGGGCGGTGCACACGCGCTGCCGGTCGGCGGCGTTGACGGCGAGGACGGGGCGGGTGAGGCTGAAGCCGGGCACGGCGAAGTGGTCGACGCCGGCGGCGGTGAGGATCGCGGTGACGATCTCGAGGTTGCGGCGCCAGACTTCGAGCGGCGTGGGTTCGGCGAGCGTGTACGCGGGGCGGATCTCGCCCTGGTGCAGGAGGTGGGCGACGTCGAGGTCGGTGAAGTACCCGTACGGTTCGGTGGCCTCGGTGCGGGCCTTCCCGAACGGGGGTTCGACTGGTCGGGGGTGGGTGAGTTCCGCCGCTTCGTCAAACGGGGGAAGGAATTCCGTAGCTCGGGTTGCGATGCGACGGTCATTGTCTGCGAACAAATCGACACCTCCTGACACGTACGGCGTGCGCCGTTGCGGGGTGGACCGGGACTGGTACCGGCAGGGTGAAGGCAGGTCGTCGCTGACCACGCCTGAACGTCACGTGGCCGGACATTGACACTGTTACCAACAGTAGGCCACATGCCAGTGACAGAATGGTGTCAGATTCGCTTCCGGTGCGTCAACCGCAACGGGCGCCGCCTGAGGCGACGCCCGTTCACAGATTGAGTTCCTTACTCCCCCAAGGGGATTCGGGCGATGTGTTCCCAGGTGTAGGTGGAGGCGTCCTCGGATTGGATGACTCGGACGAGATCCACTGCACTGACGGTGATTTCGGTCCTACCTGGTCGAACGTCGCGAAGCTTGTTCTGGATGGCGCCGCGGCGCGGGTGGACCTCGACGTCGGCGGACCGGTAGGAGAGCGAGACGTGCCCGGGGCCGCCGCAGGGGCGGCCGTGGTCGCCCTCGACGATGTCGTTGACGGCGTCCACGCAGGCGTCGACCAGCCTGCGGAACGAGGTGTCGGGGAACGTGTCGAGCATGATCGCGCCGGTCGCGGCGAGCGCCGGGCCGATGGTCAGGGGGAAGGGCCCGATCTCGGCGGTCTTCTCGCGGAGCCGGTTGACGAGCTTCTCGCGGGTGGAGTCGTCGATCGTCGCGGCGTCGCACTCGACGGAGGCGATGGTGGCGTGGAGCCATTCGAGCGGGACGTGGCGGTCGCCGTCGGCCCGGTCGATGACCTCGCGGTAGGACTCGGCGACGGCCTTGACCTGGTCGAGGTCGGTCAGGTACACGTGGAGTTTGGTCCAACCCTCGGGCCAGCGCTGCCCCGAGTGCGGGGGCTTGGGTCCGGTTGCGGGTGCAGATGTGTTCACTGCTGCATCAATGCCTTAGCGCGAATCAGGTGTGACGGCGCCCGGGCGGGCGCCGTCGGTCGTTTCCACCGGCACGTCGTTCGAAGCACGCATCCTGGTAGCACCGTTCCGGGAGTCTACCCAGGGGGAGCCACGCCCAATAGCCGGTTGTCCGGCGCGTCACGTCGCGGAGTCGGGACCGGGCCGCGCAGGTGCACGACGCGGTCGACGACGCCTTCGGGCAGCGGCCGGTGGGTGATGATGATCGTGGTCTTGCCTTCAAGAGCGGCGGCGGCCGTGCGGAGTACGCGTTCGGCGGTGGCGGCGTCGAGGTGCGCGTCGGGTTCGTCGAGGACGAGCACTTCGCGGTCGGCGAGGAGGCAGCGGGCCAGGGCGATGCGGCCGCGTTCGCCGCCGGAGACGGCGCGGCCGTGCTCGCCCAGGCGGGTCTGGAGGCCGTCGGGCAGGGCCTCGAGCCAGTCGCGGAGGCCGGCCCAGCGGAGGGCGCGGGCGAGGTCCCCGTCGTCGGCGCCGGGCCGGGCGAGGCGCAGGTTCTCGGCGAGCGTGGTGTCGAAGACGTGGGCGTCCTGCGAGCACAGGCCGACGGTGCGGCGGATGTCGTCGCCGTCGTACTCGGCGAGTTCGACGCCGCCGAAGCGGAGGGTCCCCTCGTAGGGCAGGAAGCCCATGAGGGCGGCGGCGAGCGTTGACTTGCCGGAGCCGGACGGGCCCATGACGGCGACGCGCTCGCCGGGCTGGACGGTGAGGTCGAAGCCATGGAGTGCGGGCTCCTCGGCGCCGGGCCAGGTGACGGAGAGCCGCTTGATCTCGATGAACGGCGGCCCGCCGAGCGGGTTCGGTTCGTACTCCATGGGTTCGGCCGGGTCGGGGCGCGGCTCCGGAGCCTGGGTGATCTCCAGGAGGCGGCGGCCGCAGGCCTTGGCGACGGCGGTCTGCTGGGCGGCGGCGGGCAGTGCGAGCACGGGCTCGAACGCGGCGAGCGGGACGAGCGCGACGACGGCGAGCAGGACGCCGTCGAGGGTGCCCGCGGCGACGGCCGGGATGCCGGTGGCGAGCGCGCCGGTGACGGCGGCCGCGAGGGCGAGGAGCCCGGCGGCCTCGCCGAGTCCGGCGGTCCAGGCGATGCGGGCGTGGGCGCGGCGCAGCCGGTCGTCGCCTTCCAGGACGTGCTCGAGCGCCGCGGCGTCGGTGCCGGCGGCGACGAGCTCTTCGCGGCCGTGCAGGAGGGCGCGCACGCCTTCGGTGAGGTCGCCGCGGGCGCTCGCGGTGGCGCGCACCGCGTACCGGGAGGTCCAGGTCGCCAGCGCGGGGCCGGCGAGTGCGGCGGCGAGCAGGCAGGCGGCGAGGACGGCCCCGGCGGCGGGCAGGAGCGCGGTCTGCAGGACGACCGCGCAGACGGCGACGATGACCGCGGAGGCCAGCGGCAGCGCGCCGCGCAGCCACCGGTCCCCCACGCCGTCCACGTCGTCGACGAGGCGGGCCTGGAGGTCGCCGGAGCGCCACACGGGGACGCCGGCGGGGGCGAGGCGCACGAGCTTGCGCCACACGGCGATCCGCAGCCGTTCGAGGCCGCGGAAGGCCGCATCGTGCGAGACGAGGCGTTCGGTGTAGCGGAGCACGCCGCGGCTGATGCCGAAGAGCCGCACCGAGGTGATGGCGACCATCAGGTACAGGATCGGCGGCTGCTCCCAGGCGCGCGAGATCAGGTAGCCGGAGACGGCCAGGAGCGCGAGGGCGCTGAGCTGCGCCAGGGCGCCGAGTGTCGCGCCGAGGCCGAGCCTCAGGGCGATCGTGTTGCGTACGAAGCTCACCAGTCCACCTCTCTGTCGGCGATCGCGCGCACCGCGGGGCGGTGGGAGGCGATCAGGACGGTCCGCTGGTCGCGGTAGGGCGCGAAGGAGTCGAGGACGGCCTGCTCGGTGTCGGAGTCGAGGTGCGCGGTCGGCTCGTCGAGGAGGAGCACCGGCGGGTCGAGCAGGTCGACGCGGAGCAGGAAGCGGGCCAGGCCGACCCGGGCGGCCTCGCCGGCGGAGAGCCCGGAGCCGTCGGCGGCGACGGTGCGGGTAGCGGCGGGCGCGTGGGCGGCCGCGATCGCCTTGGCCACGGCGGGATCAGAGGCCCCATCGGGAACGGCGAGGCGCACGTTCTCGGCGACCGTGCCGTCGATGAGGACCGGCCGCTGCGGGAGCCACGCGATCGAGCGGCGCACTGCGGCGAGGTCGAGGTCGGTCAGTTCGGCGTCGTCGAACGCGATCGAACCGGAGACGGGCTGCCGGAAGCCGACGAGCGCCGCCATGAGGGTCGACTTCCCGGCGCCGGAGCGCGCGGTAAGGACCGTGGTCTGCCCGGCCGGGACCGTCAGGCTCAGCTCGGGGAGGGGCTGGCGTCCCGGGTACGCGAAGACGGTGCGGCGGAACATGATCGTGGGGGCGCGGCCCAGCGGCGTCCGCATGGTGCGGGACGCGGTGATCGCGGCGGAGCCGGGCTTGGTCTCCGGGCCGGGCGTGCTGCCCCGGCCGGACCAGCGTGCCAGTGCCGAGGCGGCCGTACCGGTCGTGTCCGGTTCGGAGGCGGTCTCGGCGTGCTCGGGGGTGTCGCCGAGGATCGCGAAGACCTGCTCCGCTGCGGCGAGCCCTTCGGCGCTGGCGTGGTAGTGCGCGCCCACATTGCGCAGCGGCAGGTACGCCTCGGGGGCGAGGATGAGGACCAGCAGTGCGGTCTTGAGCCCGGCTTCGCCGGTGAGGCCGCCTTCGACGAGGTCGACGCCCACGGTGACGGCCACGACCGCGACGGACAGGCTCGCGGCGAGTTCGAGGACGAGCGCCGAGCAGAACGCCACGCGCAGCAGCGACATCGAGCGGCGCCGGTACGAGCCGGTCGTGACCTCGATGGCCCCCGCCTGCTTGGCGGCGCGGCCGAAGGCCTTGAGCGTCGGGAGTCCGGCCACGAGGTCCGCGAAGTGGTGCGCGAGGTGGGAGGTGGCCTCCCACTGGCGTTCGGCGCGCGAGCGCGTGTACAGGCCGATGAGGATGCCGAACAGGGGGATCAGCGGCAGGGTGAGCAGCACGATGAGCGCGGCGGGCGGGTAGGCGATGAGCATGACCGCGAGCACGCCGACCGGTACGACCACGGCGAGCACGAGCTGCGGCAGGTAGCGCGCGAAGTAGCCGTCGAGCGCGTCGATCCCGCGCACCAGCAGCGCGGCGGTCCGGCCGGTGTGGTGCTTGCCCGAGGGCAGTCGCATGAGCTGCTCGAGCGCTTGGCGGCGCAGCCCGGACTTGACGCCCGCGCTCGCGCGGTGCGCGGCGGCCTCCTGCACGGAGGCCAGGAGCGCCCGCAGGGCGAGCACGATCGCGAGGGCGATGAGCTGCGGCGCCAGGGAATCGAGGCTGCGGCCGCCGGCGAACGCGCCCGCGATGAGGCTCGCGGTGAGCCAGGCGCCGGCGACGACACACGCGGTGCGGGCGGCCCCGAGCGCGGCGCAGACGCCGATGAAGACCGCGGCCCCGCGGGCGCGGTGGAGGAGGCGCCGGTCGACGCCTGCGGGTTTCGGTGCGAGGGTCGTCATGCGACCGGGATCCTCTCGACGATGACGCGCTGGCGGAAGACCCAGTAGGTCCACCCCTGGTACAGCAGGATGAGCGGCAGGAATATGACGGCGGCCCAGGTCATGATCCCGAGCGTCTTGTGCGTCGCGGCGGCGTTCTCGTGCGTGAGGCTGTTCGCCGTATCCGAAGTGGACGGCAGCACGTTCGGCCACAGGGCGCAGAACAGCGCCGTCGAGGCGAGCGCGATCGTCAGGGCGGTGGCCGCGAACGCCCAGCCGCCGCGGCCGGTGAAGTCGAGCGCGAGGCCCGCCGCCAGCGCGATCACCGCCAGGACGATGAGCACCAGCGTGGTCCAGTTCCCGTGCGCGACCTGCGTCCACACCAGGAACGCCAGCGCCGGGACCGCCGTCGCGGCCCCGAGCTTCAGGCCGAGCGCGCGGGCGCGTTCGGCGAGGTCCCCGGTGGTGCGCAGGTGCAGGAAGTACGCGCCGTGCGTGGCGAAGAGCAGCAGCGTGGTCAGGCCCCCGAGGAGCGCGTACCCGTTGAGCAGGCCCCAGATCGAGCCGGTGTAGTCGAAGTTCGCGTCCAGCGGCACGCCGTGCACGAGGTTGGCGACCACGACGCCCCAGCAGAACGCGGGGATCGTCGAGCCGATGATGAGGCAGAGGTCCCAGTTGCGCCGCCACCGGTCGGTGTCGCCCTTGCCGCGGTACTCGAAGGCGGTGCCGCGGATGATGAGGCCGACGAGGATCGCGAAGAGCAGCAGGTAGAACCCGGAGAAGAGGCTCGCGTACCAGTGCGGGAACGCCGCGAACATGGCTCCGCCGGCGGTGATGACCCAGACCTCGTTGCCGTCCCAGACCGGGCCGATCGTGTTGATGAGCGCGCGCCGCTCCCGCTCCTCGCGGCCGAGCACCGGCAGGAGCATCCCCACCCCGAAGTCGAAGCCCTCGAGGATGAAGTACCCGGTGAACAGGACCGCGATGGCGATGAACCAGATCGTCGTCAAATCCATGCTGTGTTCCCCAAAACAATGCCCTCAGTGGACGGTCAGTAGGCGAAGGCCATCGGCTGGTCGGGGTCGTCGGAGGGGCTGGAGGTCGCCAGCGCGCCCTCCTCGTCCGGCGGTCCCGCCTTGGCGTACTTCAGGAACAGCTTCAACGCGACCACCGCCAGCACCAGGTAGACGAGGGTGAAGCCGATGAACGAGACCGCGACCGTGGGCACGCCGACGCGCGGCGAGACCGCCTCGCTCGTCTCGTAGAGGCTGAACACCACCCATGGCTGGCGGCCCATCTCGGTGAAGATCCAACCCGCGGAGTTCGCGAGGAACGGCGTCACGGCCATCCACATCGCCACCGGCCAGAACAGGCGGTGCTGCGGCATGCGCCCGCGGCGCGTGCACCACCAGACGATGATCGCCATGGCGACCGCGAGCATCCCGAAGCCGATCATCGCCCGGAAGGACCAGTACGTGAGCGGGATGTACGGCGCGTACTCCCCCGGCCCGTACAGGGCCTGGTACTGGGCGTTCAGGTCGTTGATGCCCTGCACCTCGCCGTTGAACGAGCCGGTGGCGAGGAACGAGAGGAGGCCGGGGATCTCGATGATCGGCGTGCCGTGGCTGCCGTCGAGCGAGCCGATGGTGAGCACGGAGAACGGCGCGTTGTACGTGGTCTGGTAGAGCGCTTCGGCGGCGGCCATCTTCATCGGCTGCGTCGCGGTCATGACCTTCCCGAGCGAGTCGCCCGAGAGCACCAGGCCGAGCCCGCCCACGAGCGTGGTGAGGATGCCCAGGCGCATCGCGGGCCGGTGCACGTCCAGGTCGCGGCGGTGCATGAAGTGGTAGCCGGAGACGGCGACGACGATGGTGCCGGCGGTGAGCCAGGAGGCGAAGATCGTGTGCGGGAACGCGGCGAGCGCCACCGGGTTGGTGAGGACGGCGCCGAAGTCGGTGAGCTCGGCGCGGCCGGCGGTCTCGTTGAGCTGGTAGCCGACCGGGTTCTGCATGAACGCGTTCGCGGCGAGGATGAAGTAGGCGCTGGCGAGGGTGCCGAAGGCGACGAGCCAGATGCAGGCGAGGTGGAGGCCGGGCTTGAGGCGGTCCCAGCCGAAGATCCACACGCCGATGAACGTCGACTCGAGGAAGAACGCCACGAGGGCCTCGAACGCGAGCGGCGCGCCGAAGACGTCGCCGACGAACCGCGAGTAGGCCGACCAGTTCATGCCGAACTGGAACTCCTGGACGATGCCGGTGACCACGCCCATCGCGATGTTGATGAGGAAGAGCTTGCCCCAGAACTTGGTCGCGCGCAGGTAGGTGCTCTTGCCGGTGGCGCGCCAGAGCGTCTGGAGGATGGCGACGAGCAGCGAGAGGCCGATGGTGACGGGCACGAAGAGGAAGTGGTAGACGGTGGTGACCCCGAACTGCATCCGGGCCAGGTCCAGTACGTCCATATCGCCCCAATCGTGCATTGAGTGCCTGAGTGTGATTATCGTGGCAGCTCGACTGGTCCCAGGGGTTGAAACGCGCGAGTGCACGGGTTTTCGGGGCCCGGACCCGCGAGGGACAATTGCCGGGGCAGTCGAACGGGAGGAGTGCTGATGCGCAACGTCGCAGTGCTGGGTGCGGGCAAGATGGGGCAGGCGATCGTGTCGGGCCTGCTGCGGGCCGGCTGGTCGGGCGAGTCGGTGGTCGCGACGGCGCGCAGCGCCGAGCGGGCCGCCGAGCTGCGCGAGTCGTACGGGATCCGGGTGGAACCGAACATCGAGGCCGTGCGCCACGCCGACGTCGTGGTGGTCGCGGTGAAACCGCAGGACGCCGGGGCGCTCCTGGAGGAGCTCGCCGGGGTGTTCGACGGCGGCGCGCCCGTCGTGAGCATCTGCGCGGGCCTGCCGGTGGCGTTCTTCGAGAAGCGGCTGCCCGACGAGACCCCGGTGATCCGGGCGATGCCGAACACGCCCGCGCTCGTCGACGAGGCGATGACCGTGCTCTCCCCTGGGACGCATGCGAGTGCCGCGCACCTGGCCGCGGTCGAAGAGCTGTTCAAGCCGCTCGGCCGCACCCTCGTGGTCGACGAGAAGCACCAGGACGCGGTCACGGCGATCTCCGGTTCGGGGCCCGCGTACTTCTACTACCTGGCCGAGGCGATGACCGAGGCGGGCGTCCTCATGGGACTGCCGCGGGCGATCGCGAAGGAGCTGGTGACGCAGACGTCGCTCGGCGCGGCGCGGATGCTGCGCGAGAGCGGCCAGTCGCCGGTGGACCTGCGCGAGGCGGTCGAGTCCCCGGCGGGGACGACGATCAGCGCGGTGCGGCAGCTGGAGAACCACCGGGCGCGGTCGGCGGTGACCGACGCGATCGAGGCCGCCAGAGACCGGGCGAGGGAGATCGCGGAGGAATATGCGTAGTCGGCGAAGCATTTCGGGAAGGACAGGCAGGTGAGCCGAATCAAGCGGGGGAAGTTCGCGGAACTGGACGGCACGACGGTGTTCGCGCTGGCGCGGCTGCGGCAGGAAGTGTTCATCGTCGAGCAGGAGTGCGCCTACCCGGACCTCGACGAGTACGACCTCGACGCCGAGACCGTCCACTTCTGGGTCGAGGGCGAGGACCCGACCGAGGCGGTCGCGTGTCTGCGGGTCCTGCGCAACCGTGCTCCGAACAGTGAGGGAGCCTGGAAGATCGGCCGGGTCTGCACCGCGCTACCGGCGCGCGGCACCGGCTTGAGCGCCAAGCTCTTCGGCGAAGCAATGGACTTCCTCGGCCCGGATGCGGAGGTGACTCTCGGCGCCCAGACGTACGCGACGGGCTTCTACCGCAAGTTCGGGTTCACCGAAGAGGGTGACGAGTACGACGAGGACGGCATCATGCACATCGAGATGCGCCGCCCCGCAATGCGAAACCCATCAGGTCCGGAATAACGGATATATCCCCCCTTAGGGACCCGGTCTCGGCGAAGCTTGCGAGCCGTAAATTTGCAGGGCACAACTGTATGCGCTGAGTACGACAATTTCTCCGGCGTGTCACTCACTCTTTCGAGTGACAAGTCCGGGAGCGGAATCCCGGATCTAACATTCCGCTCCCGGACGCCTCGTCGCCGTTATGCCTCGGGCATCGGCTCGAGCTTGGTCGGGTCGACCACGCCCCAGTACGCGGCCTTCGCCTGGAGGCGGTCGTCGAAGAACAGCGGCGCCTCGTGCGGGCGCGACACCGGCCAGGACCGCAGCCACGAGACCGCGTCGTACAGGCCCCACATCGTCACCGACTCGAGGTCGTCGGCGCGCTCGCGCAGCACGTCGAAGAGCTCCTTGTAGTACCAGCCCTGCGCGATCAGCCGCTCGGGCGGCGTCGCGGGGAGGCTCTCGGTCATCTCGTTCGAGACCGAGACGTCGAGCTCGGTGATCGTCTGGAGCACCCGCAGCTCCCGGAACAGGTCGATCGACTCGCCCAGCAGGGCCGGGTCGCGCCGGTAGTCCACGTGCGCCTGGTGCCCGATGCCGTCGACCGGCACCCCCTCGCATTTGAGGTGCTGCACCAGGTTGAACATCGCCTCCCGCTTGTCCGGGAACTCGGTGTTGTAGTCGTTGATGAAGAGCTTCACCTTGCGCGGGAAGGCCTTCCGGGCGATCTTGAACGCCTTCTCGATGTACTTGGGGCCGCCGAAGACCTCGTACCAGCGCGAGTGGCGCAGCCCGTCGGGCTGCTCGGGGTCGACCACCTCGTTCACGACGTCCCACGCCCAGATGCGGGAGCCGTAGTGCGCCGCGATCGCCTTGACGTGGGTCTCCAAGCGCTGCAGCAGCAGTGCCTGGTGCGCGCGGCTCTTCACGAGCGGCTCGCCGTTCTCGTCGAGGAACCACCAGGCCGGGGTCTGGTTGTGCCACAGCAGCGTGTGGCCCCAGATCTTCATGCCGTTGGCCTCGGCGAAGTCCACGATCTGGTCGGCCTTGCTGAAGTCGAAGACGCCCTCGGTGGGCTGGATCGATTCAGGCTTCATCTGGTTGCCCGTGGTGACCTGCGCGAAGTGCTTCGCGAGGAGTTCGGCGGGCTTGCCGACCACCTCGGGGGGCTCGACGGCGCAGCCGAAGACGAAGTCGTCGGCGAGGAAGTCCTTGAGCGGCAGCAAGTCTTGGATCTCCGGTTCTGCGATGCGGGTGAGCGTGAAGGCGTCGAGGAGGACCGGAGCGAGGCTCGAGGCGGATTCGACGTAGAACTGCAGTCGGTCGGCGGCCTGGCTGATCGAGTACGTGCCGGAGAACTCGGTCCAGGCGGCGTCGGTGACCGCGGTGTTCCACTTGACGCCCTCGTAGTTCGAGACGCCGCCGACGTCCCGCTGCACCGTGGTGCGCAGGTCCGCGGCGGCCTCGCCTTCGGGCAGGCGCAGGTAGACCTTGAGCTGGTATCGGACGCCGACTTCGATGTGCGTGGTGATGTCGATGGCGGCGCCGTTCCAGGTGGCGGTGCGGCCGGTGATGAGGAGCCGCTGCTCGGGGTCGACGGCGACGGTCGCGGCGCCGCGGCCGGCCCAGCCTTCGGTGGTGCCGGACGAGAAGTCGGTGGAGAGCAGCAGGTCGTCGGCGTGCGCGGGACTCGCGGCGAGGGTGATGAACCCGGCCGGGAGGAGTGCCGCGCCGCCGGCGGCGGCAGCGGCCGAGAGCACCGTACGGCGGCTCGCGGCAGGCGTGGAGGAGGTGGTCGTCATTGAGGGCGCTCCTTCTGGAGTGAGGGGTCCGGCCGCTCCATCACGGGGTCGAACAGAGCAGCGGACTTGTGAGCGCGGCGAAGCCGTGCTTACCGGTCCGCAGCGGCCGGAGGCTGCTTTGAATTCCGAAACTCTCGGAAACTTTCATTCAAAGTATTGATATGTTACGATCCTCTCGTCGGGGCTGTCAAGGCGCCGACCCACCACTGTGGCGGAGATGTGAGGGGCTCTGCCGCAATGAAGAAAGGGGACCGGCCGCAAGGCCGGTCCCCTCATCACTGTAGTGCTCCCTAAGCGCCTTCAGGCTGCTCGATGAGCGTCTGGATGTACAGCGACTCGCCGATCTTCTCGATGATCTCGAGCTGCGTGTCCAGGTAGTCGATGTGGTGCTCCTCGTCCTCGAGGATGCCCTTGAAGAGGTCCCGCGAGACGTAGTCCTTGACCGACTCCATGTGCTCGATGCCGCGCTTGAGGCGGTCGATCGCCTCCACCTCGATGAGGCGGTCGCACTCGAAGATCTCCTTGACCGACTGGCCGATGCGCAGCGGGAAGAGCCGCTGGTAGTTCGGCATGCCGTCGAGGAAGAGAATCCGGTCGGTCAGGACCTCGGCGTGGCGCATCTCGTCGATCGACTCGGACTTGGTGTACTTCGCGAGCTTGGTGTAGCCCCAGTTCTCCTGCATCTTCGCGTGCAGGAAGTACTGGTTGATCGCGGTCAGCTCCGCCGTCAGCTGCTCGTTGAGGAATTCGATGACCTGCTTGTCGCCCTGCATTGCAATCCGTCCTTCGCGGTCCGCCAAGTGCCGGCTCCGTGTCCGACGGTCTCAGACTAGGACCAGGTGGGGGCCCATTTCCAGCCAGGAATGCCTAAAATAGGACAACCTATCCTAACGGAGGACAACCTAAAGCGTCCGTCATTTCCGTAGAATCCGGCGATTCAGGCCGGGCTTTTCTGGAGCCGCGCTCAGGCCGCGGCGGGCACCGAGGACGTGAAATAGCTCTCGATCATGTCGACCAGGCGTTCATGGCAGGTGCCGCAGCTCGTGCCGGCGTCGCAGGCCTCGCCGATGGCCTCTTCGGTGTGCGCGCCCGCGGTGATGCAGTCACGGACTTCGTTCTCGTGGACTGCATGGCAGATGCAGGCGTACATGCACCGACCTCCGGGCAGGTAAGGCTTGACTAATGAAGGCATGCCTAACCTACCCTGCGCTTCCGACGATCGGCAACCCCCGACCGGTGGATCACCCGCACCCGAACGGGCGACCCGCCGCGGTCAGCGGACGAGGGTGCCGAGGACCTTCACGGCGTGCTCGATGCCGGCGTCGTCCACGTCGAGGTGGGTGACCATCCGGCCCCAGTCGGGCCCGAGCACGGAGACCAGCACGCCCTGCTCGGCCGCGGCGCGCGCGACCTGGGCGATGTCGCGGACGCGCAGCAGCACGATGTTGGTCTCGACCTGCGCGGCCTCGCAGACCCCGAAGGGCTCGAGCGAGCGCGCGAGGTGCCGCGCCCGGACGTGGTCGTCCGCGAGGCGCTCGATGTTGTTGGCGAGCGCGTACCGGCCGGCCGCGGCGAGGAACCCGGCCTGGCGCATGCCGCCGCCCAGGCGCTTGCGGATGACGCGGGCGCGTTCGATGCGTTCGGCGTCGGCGATGAGGAGCGAGCCGACGGGGGCGCCGAGGCCCTTGGAGAGGCAGACCGAGACGGTGTCGAAGAGGGCGCCGTACTCGCTGAGCGGGACACCGCTGGCGGCGTGGGCGTTCCAGATGCGGGCGCCGTCCAAGTGCAGGCCCAGGTCGTGGGCGTCCGCGAGGGCCCGGAGGGCGCGCAGTTCCTCGATGGGCTGGACGGTGCCGCCGCCCATGTTGTGGGTGTTCTCGACGGCGATCGCGCGCGTGGTGGTCGAGTAGGGGTGCGGGCGGTTGATCATCGGCTCGACGAGCGCGGTGTCGAGGCGGCCGTTCGCGGAGGTCCAGGTGCGCGAGCTGATGCCGCCGAGCGCGGCGGCGGCGCCCATCTCGAAGTTGACGACATGGGCCTTGACGTCGCAGAGGAGTTCGTCGCCGGGCCGGACCAGGAGCTGCAGGCCGATCTGGTTGGCCATGGAGCCGGTCGGGGTGAAGACCGCGGCCTCCTTGCCGAAGAGCGCGGCGGCCTCGGCCTCGAGGGCGTTGACGGACGGGTCCTCGCCGTACACGTCGTCGCCGACGTCGGCGCTGGTCATGGCCTCGAGCATGGCCGCGGTCGGCCGGGTCACGGTGTCGGAGCGGAGATCGACGATCATGGGCCGACCCTACTGCGGCCAGTGTTCGGGACGCGGTCAGGCGGGTTCGGTGGACATCCCGTCGAGCACGAGGTCGAGCAGGAGGCCTTGGGCGCGTTCGGGTTCCCAGTCGTGGTGGCGTCGCAGGTGCACGTACGGCCAGCAGACGGTGTTGAAGACCAGGTCGCCCGCCTCCTCGGCGTCGGCCTGCGGCGCGAGCGAGCCGTCGGCGGCCCCGTCGAGGAGGAGCCGCACGAGCGGGGCGACGACGTCCTCGAGAGGCTCTTCGAACAGGCCGGTCTCATGAAAGGCCGTGTCGAACGCCGACAGCAGCGCGAGATGGCGATCGAAGACCCCGCACATCGCCTCGAGCGCCTGCCGGAGCCGCACGCGGCCGGTCCCCGTGGCGGTGAGCACGGGCCAGAGTGAGTCCCGGTAGTCGAGGAGGAGGCGCCGGATGAGCTCCCGCCGCAGCTCTTCCTTGCCGCCGACCTGGCGCCAGAGGGTCGCGCGGGAGACGCCGGCGCGGTCGGCCACGTCGCCCATGGTGAGCCGGTCCCAGCCGGTCGACCCGAGCACGTCGGTGGCGGCGGCCAGCAGCTTCTCGTCCATCGTGGTCCTTCCGTGTGCGTCGCGCGCCATCATCCCATGAAACACCGTGTTGCACCGATTGGAACGGTCGGTATCATCAGCGCATGTCCCTTCGGAACCACCTCGTCGACACCACCCCCCTGCGGATCAGCCGCGACTTCCGCTGGCTCTACATCGGCCGCACCGGCCTCCTGGTCGGCGCCATGCTCACCGAGACCGCCCTGATCTGGCAGATCTACCAGCTCAGCGGCTCGAACCTGGCCGTCGGCGCGGCCGCCGCATCGGGCGGCATCGGCATCGTCGCCGGACTCCTCGTCGGCGGCGTCCTCGCCGACCGCTTCGACCGGCGCCGCATCCTCGTCACCGTGCGCGTCCCGGGACTCCTCGTCGCGCTGGCGCTCTTGGTGAACGCCCTCCAGGACGAGCCGCTGCTGTGGTTTCTGTTCGCGGCCGTCATCGCCGACACGTTCCTCGCCGGCCTCAGCATCCCCGCCTCCTTCGCGGCCGTGCCCTCTCTCGTCGGCCAGGAGAACGTCGCCAGCGCCTCGGCCCTGAACGGCCTCACGGGCCAGCTCGCCGGCATCGCCGGGCCGGCCCTCGCGGGCGTGGTGATCGCGGCTGGCGGCACCGAGTGGTGCTACGGCCTCAACGTGGTCGGGTTCGTGGTCTTCGCGGTGGCGATGACCTTCGTCGGGCCGATGCCGCCGGACCACGGCGGCGAAGACGAGGAGGCGTCGAGCTCGTACTCGCTCAAGGACGCGTTCGCGTTCGTGCGGCGCAACAAGATCGTGGCCGGGGTGCTGCTCATCGACATCATGCCGATGCTGTTCGCGTATCCGAAGGGCCTGTTCCCGGCGCTGGCGACCGAGCAGTTCCACGGCGGGGCGGTGGCGTTCGGGCTGCTCTCGGCGGCCGCCGGCGTCGGCGCGTTCCTCGCCGCCGCGTTCAGCGGGAAGGTCACCAAGGCCGCCAGGCCCGGTTTCGTCGTCATCATCGCGGCGAGCATGTGGGGCGCGGCCATGGTGGGTCTGGCGCTGTCGCCCTGGCTCGCACTGGGGCTCGTGTTCCTGGCGATCTCCGGGGCGAGCGACCTCGTCTCCGAGGTGCTGCGCACGGGGTTGCTGCAGAACCACACGCCGGACCGGCTGCGCGGACGCGTCACCAGCCTGTGGCTGGCCCAGGCGACGGTGTCGCCGGCGCTCGGCAACCTGCAGGCCGGGGCGCTCGCGGGGCCGCTGGGACTCGGCGGCGCGATCCTGGCGGGCGGCGTCGCGTGCGTCGCCGGCGTGGCGGTCGTGGGCTGGAAGCTCCCGGCGTTCCGGCGGGCGAGCATGCTGCCCTTGGCGACGCTTGCGAGCCGTAACTGAGTTGAGCCCCGCAGCCGGAGGCCGCGGCGGTCTAGCGGCCTCTTAGTACGGGTTGTCGCCGTTGCCGATGCCGAGCACCGGCAGGTACATCCGCTCGCCGTCGGCGGTGAAGCCGTCGTAGACGATGTCGAACAGGTCCTGGATGCCGAAGGCGCGCAGGGCGTCCACCATCATGTGCGCGGCCTGGTTGGTGGCGGTGCGGTCGGTGGAGTTGAAGCTGCGCGACCAGTTCGGCTGGGTGCCGCTGGGGGCGCGGAAGCCCATGCTCGGCAGGTTCGAGAGGCCGGAGCGCCAGGAGCCGCTCACGGCGGCGCTGGCCTCGACGCGCAGGCCTCCGTCGACGAACGCGGCGACGTACCGCGCCGACCAGTCGCCGGTGCGCAGGAGCACGGTGCCGGCGGTGTCGACCACGGGCACGTCGGCGGCCATGTCGGCCAGCAGGGACGAGAGCCGCTCGGTGAACTCGCCCATGTCCTGGCAGGCGGGCTCGGGCGGGCGCTGGCCGGTGCGGGCGTAGGCGGCCCAGCCGGAGACGTCGCCCTTGCCGACGGCGTGCGCCTCCAGCTGCTCGAAGAGCTCGGGCGAGAGGAGGCGGAGGGTGACGCCGCCGTGGAAGCGGCGCAGGTGCAGTTCGAAGATGAGGCCGTCGCGGTACCAGCGGATCCAGGGGCCGCCGTCGCCGCCGCGGATCTCGGGGGCGCCGAGTTCGCTCATCATGGTGCGCAGCACTTCGCGGAAGATGAGGGTGCGGTGCTGCTCGCCCTGGCGGCCGCGTTCGGCGGAGCGCAGGACCATGACCTCGATGGAGTAGAAGTCGGCGCGTCCGGCGACCGGGGTCTGGGGCGGGACGGAGTCGGCGATGGCGTTGCCGGTGTCGTAGCCGGTCTCCGCGCGCCACATGCCGATGTCGACCTCGGCGGAGCGCACCTGCCAGCCGAGGTCGGTCATGGCACGCTGCAGGTCCGCCTTGTTCCAGCGCCCGAAGTCGGTCTTTCTGGCCCGGCGGAGCAGGTCTACAAGCTGCGCTTCACTGATCCGGTGTGTGCCGAGCATCCGTTACCGTGCCAATCCGTCCGTAGGTGGGGCTGCGGGCGAAGCCCGGCGTGCCACTGCGGTTAGGGTAGCCTTGCCTGCGGTAGCGGGTCGAGAGGTGAGGGTTGGCAGTTGTCCGATACTGTGCGGCAAGACACGCTTGTCAGCCTACTAGGCGGCAGGCGCGGAGCCTTCGACGCCACCGCTCCGGTGGTGGTGTTCATCCTCACTTGGATGGTCTCCGGTAACTCGATCGCTTGGGCCGCAGGGGCTTCGCTCCTTTCGGCAGGAGTCATCGCATTCGTCCGGTTCAAGCAGCGCCAGAAGCCGCGGGCGGTGGTCCTCGGCCTCTTGAGCGTCGCGGTCGCATGCCTGATCGTCCTCTACACCGGACGCGCGCAGGACATCCTCCTCCCCCGCATCGTCTCCAACGCCGCCAGCGCCCTCGTCTGGGCGGGCTTCATCGTCTTCCGCCGCCCGCTCCTCGGCCTCATCGTCGGCGGCCTCCTGGGCCAGAAGACCCGCTGGCGCCGCGACCCGCACCTCCTCCGCGCCTACAGCGCGGCGTCCTGGGTGTGGGTGGCGATGTACGCGCTCCGCGTGGCGATCCTGACCCCGTTCTGGAACAGCGACGAGGAGCGCCTCGCCGTCGTCGCCGGCGGCGTCGCCCAGGTCGCGCTCTCCTGGCCCCTCCTCGTCCTCTGCCTCATCGCGAGCGGCTGGGTCATCCGCGCGGTCCTCCCCGACGACCACCCGGGCATCCGCCACCCCCTGGATCCGGCCGAGTCCCCCGCCCCGGAGAAGACCGCACCGTAACGCGATCCCCTTCCGCCCCAAGCGAAACGAATTCCGGTCGGTTTTCCGACAGTGCGCGTTTCGCTGACCCGATCTCCTTGTGTGCAGCCATACACTCAACAACATGGAACGCAGCACTCAAGCTCTGTGGGATCCGCTACTGAGCGATGAGGACCAGGACGCACTCAAGCCGGAGGCGCACACGGTCTCGTACCCGAAGGGCGCGACGCTCATGAAGATCAACGAGCACTCGGACTACGTGGTCTACCTCCGTTCGGGCCATGTGAAGTCCTGTACGAGCGACCCGCGGGCGATTTTCGGCATCCACGGCCCCGGCTCGGTCCTCGGCGACCTGGCCCCGCTCACCGGCGAGCCCCGCTCGGCGGACCTGGTCGCGTTGACGCCGATCGACGTGCTGCACATCCCCGGCGACAGGTTCATCAAGTTCCTCCTCGTGAATCCGCAGACCCACCTCGCGGTGACGCAGCGGCTCGCGAAGCGGGTGCGCGAGATGAGCGAGGTCCAGGAGGAGTCGTTCATGACGAGCGAACGCCGTCTCGCCCGGGCGATGCTCCGGATCATCGATTCGGGCATCGGCAAGGAAGGCGAGAACGGACTGGTGATCGCCGGATTCACCCAGGACGACCTGGCCGATCTCGCCCGCATCTCGCGGGAGTCGGTCTCCGCGGTGATCCGGCAGTTCAAGACCCGCGGCACCATCGCGACCGGACGCGTCAGATTCACCATCCGCGACACTGCAGCGATCGAGGCGCTGGCCATGCGCCGGGACCGCTCCCTCATCTAGCCCCGGAATGGAATGATCGCCATGTCGGACTTCAACGTCATCGAGCTCATGACCGCGATCGTCGGCTCTGTCGCGGCGGGGGCCGCCGTGACCAGTGCCGTGATCCAGCTCAAGGCGGTGAAGCTCGAACTGGAGACGAAGCAGAAGGATCAGGCCGTCCAGGAACCCTCGAACCACCCGAAGCAATCGGCAGATGGGAAACCACCGCAGTGAACCGAGTCCGGGGCGAGATCTTCAACGGGTTCAAGTTGATAGAACTGCTCCGCAACCATGTTCCGCAGGATTTCAATCCGGACGACTTCGTGATCGCGGGCAGCGCGCGACTGTGGGTCGGCGGCGTGACCAGGCATCTGTCCGATCTCGACCTCCTGGCCCGGCCCGGGAGCGACACCTGGCGGCGGGCCAAGGAACTCGCGTTCATCCACGCACCGGTGTTCCTGGACGAGCCGCTGCGCGTGAGCGACTACTCGGGAGACAAGATCGCCCGGCTCTACGCGGGGGTCGTCGAGGTGTGCGACAAGTGGGTGCTGCCCGGCAGCGACACGCACGAGCTCATCGACCACGCCGACGTCTTCGACGGCTTCCGCTACCTGACGGTCGCGGATGTCGTGGCGTACAAGCGGTACCTGAACCGCCCGAAGGACCATGCGGACCTGCGGGTGCTCGCTGGTTTCGGCTACGGCACCGGGTTCGAGCCGGTCAGGCGGTGAACTCCTTACGTTCAGTCTTCGCGGATCACCGCGCATTCGCCGGGTTCGAGGGGGCGGGTCGGGGCCCATGGGTTGCCGGTGAGGAGGTCGCGGCCGGCGGCGGGGACGTTGGCGGGGGCGTCGCTGTGGTTGATGGCGAAGAGGTAGCTGCGGCCGTCCTCATGGGAGCGGCGTACCAGTTCCAGGTTCTCGGGGGCTTCCGGGAACTCGCCCGTGACGCCGACGGCCGCTAGGAGCGGGTCGAGGTCGGTGATGCGGGTGGCGAGGTACCAGACCTCGCCGTCGCCGAGCCGGCGGCGGAAGACGGCGCCGGTTCCGGGGTAGTCCTTGAAGTCGGCGACGACCTCGGCGTCGAGGGCGTGGGTCACCTCGGACCAGGTCTCGCCTTCCCAGCCGTTGTCGAGGGCGACCTTGTCGCCCTTGGGGACCGGGACGAACTCCTCGACGCGGATGCCCATGAGGCCGCCGAGGGCGCCCGGCAGGCCGGGGTGGACGTGGTCGTTGCTGTCGACGATGCCCGAGTAGGGGCCGACGACGAGGGTGCCTCCGCGTTCCACGTAGGCGCGCAGGTTCGCGTCGTCGTCGAGGAGGTACAGGTGCGGCGCGAAGACGTGCGTGTAGCGGCTCAGGTCCCATTCGGGGTTCACCAGGTCCGTGGTGACGCCGCGCCGCCAGAGGGCGGCGTGCCAGCGCCGCAGTTCCGGGTAGGTGGTCATGTCGGAGGAGGGCTGACCGGGCGTGTCGGCGGCCCAGCAGGAGTTGAAGTCGAGGAGGATCGCGGCGCGGGAGTCCACTGTCGAGCCTTTGACCTCGCCGAGGAGCTTGAGCCAGGCGCCGAGTTGCTTGACCTCGCGGAAGACCCGAGAGTCGGGTCCGCCGTGGGGCAGCATCGCGGAGTGGTAGCGCTCGGCGCCGTAGCGGGAGGCGCGCCATTGGAAGAACATGGCGCCTTCGGAGCCGCGGGCCACATAGGACAGGGAGTGGCGCAGGAGGTCGCCGGGGCGCTTGGCGAAGTAGCCGCGGCGCCAGGCGGAGGAGTTCGTGGACTGCTCCATGAGGAGCCAGGGGTCGCCGTCGGCGAGGCCGCGGGTGGCGTCGGCGCCGAACGCGGCCTGCGCGGGCCAGCCGATCGGGTCGTCCGGGAGGAGGTAGTGGTCGGAGGCGACGAGCCGGTTCGGGCCCGTCGTGTGCTCGCGCCAGCGGTGGTAGTCGGCGCCGGTGAAGTTGCCGGTGACCATGAAGTTGGTGGTGATCGGCTTGCCGGGGCTGTGGGCTTCGATCGCTTCGGCTTCGGAGCGGAAGAGCGCGAGGAGCGCGTCGGAGGAGAAGCGGCGGAAGTCGAGGAGCAGTCCGGGGTTGGGGGTCTCGGCGCAGATGCGCGGGGGCAGGACCTGGGACCAGTCGCTGTAGGTCTGGGACCAGAACGTGGTGCCCCACGCGCGGTTGAGGCCGTCGAGGTCGCCGTGCCGCTCGGTGAGCCAGGCGCGGAAGGCTTCTGCGGCGAAGTCGCAGGTGCAGGAGCGGTAGTACTCGTTGCCGACGTGCCACATGGCGAGCGCGGGGTGGTCCGCGTACCGCTCGGCGAGGCGGGAGGCCATGTCGACCACGGCCGCCCGGTAGACCGGCGCGTGCGGGCAGTACTCGGCGCGTGCGCCGGAGTTGAGCCTGACGCCCTCCGGGTTGACGGGGAGGGTCTCGGGGTGGGCCTGGGAGAACCAGGGCGGGGGTGAGGCGGTGGACGTGGCGAGGTCGGCCTGCACGCCGCCCGCGGCGAGGAGGTCCATGATGGCGTCGAGCTGGGTGAAGTCCCACTCCCCCGGGCCGGGATTGATGCCGGCCCAGGCGAAGATGTTGACGCTGACCAGGTTGACCCCGGCCTCGCGCATGAGTCGGAGGTCCTCGTCCCAGGTCTCGCGGGGCCACTGCTCGGGGTTGTAGTCGCCGCCGAAGGCGAGGCCCTCGACCGTGGGGATGATGTCGGTGTTCCTTGGTGCCACGAGTGGTCCTTCGGGGTTCGCCGCGTTCGGGAGGGTCGCCGCCGATGTGACAGCGCTTTCCAAGGGGCGATTCTGCCCTTCGTGGCTCCGCAAGTCAAGGGCGGCTTCAGTGACCGGTCAAGGGGCCTGGCGGTACGGCGGCAGGCCGCGCTTGTACGCGTCCCAGATGCTGCGCATCACGAAGATCTTCTCGTCGAGCTCGTCGTCGGTCGAGAGCACGCGGCCCGAGTAGGGGGCCTGCAGGCGCCACGGCTTCTGCTCGGGGTCGAGGAGGTACACCACGGGCACGGTGCGGCTGGCCCGCCGCTCGGCCCGGATGTCCGCGATGTCCGTCCACGCGGCGAAGCGCTCAGTGTGCTTCTGGGAGGCAACGGCTTTGAGCGGGTGGATGCCGCGCTCGTCGAGCACGACGCCGCGGCCGCGCGCCCCCGCGTACGCCGCTCCCAGCGCGACGCCGATCGCGAAGAGGAACAGCGCCAGCAGCGTGTAGTGGTACCAGTGGCCGACGGCGAGCATGTACGCCACGGCCGGGACGAGGGCGGCGAACAGCGAGAGGCCGGAGAGGAACAGCGCCCGACCGAGCACCTGGCGCGTCGTCGGTCGAAATGTGATCTTGACGGCCACGTCCACCCCCACCAGGCTTGTGCCGCTCCTGTACAGCTGATCGTGCCACGTTCCGCGGGCACGTCAAGCGACAATCCGACAGAAACCGGACCGGCCACTTTGCGTACCCCGGGCCCGGGTGTGTCAGGCTGGTGCCATGACGAGTACCGATGCCTCCACCGGTCCGATCCTCGCCGGCCCGCGCAGCGGCCGCAGGCTGCGGGTCCGCCGCCCGGCGGCGGTCACCGGCGCGGCCTTCGTGGCCTGGCTGACGGTGCTGCCGCTGTCCGTGTCCCTCATCGTCGAGCGGCCGTTCTGGGGCGCGTTCTCGGTGGCGGCGGGCCTCGCGCTCATGCTCGTGCCGGTCGCGGTCTCCATGTGGGCGTGGCGCTCGGGGATCGACGTCACCCGCGAAGGCATCGCGATCCGCGGCCTGTTCTCCAGCCGCACGATCGCCTGGAAGCACATCGACGGGTTCGCGCACGGCAACGAGGGCGTGGCGGCCATATTGGACGACCAGTCCCAGGTGCGCCTCGACCCGCTCAAGCCCGAGAACCTGCCCCAGGTGCTCGCCATCGGCGGCCAGGAGCTCCGGAAGGGCGAAGCCGGCTAGTAGCCGTCGCTGACCACGTTCTCCAGCGGCTCGCCCGCCGCGAAGCGGCGGATCTGCGCGCCGATCGGCGCATAGGCGCGGTCGAGGGTGCCGTCCACCGAAGCGCCCGCGTGCGGGGTGATGAGCGCGCCCTCGAGGTCCCAGAGCGGGTGGTCCGCCGGGAGCGGCTCGGGGTCCACGACGTCGACGGCGCAGCGCAGCCGCCCGGACGCGACCTCCGCGACGAGGGCGTCCGTGTCCACGATCGGGCCGCGGGCGGCGTTGACCAAGAGCGCGCCGTCCTTCATGCGGGACAGGAACTTCGCGTCCACGAGGCCGCGTGTGGCGTCGGTCAGCGGCAGGATCAGGACCACCACGTCGAACTCGGGCAGCAGCGTCTCGATCGCGTCGATCGGGTGCACGCCCGGCCGTCCGCGACGGGCCACCTTCTCGACCTCGACGCCGAGCACGGTGAGCACCTCGGCGACCTTCTCGCCGATGTCCCCCGCGCCCACGACGAGCGCGCGCTTCCCGACGACGGTGGTCGTCCACTCGACCTTCCACTCGTGGCGGGACTGCTTGCGCGCGAACACGTCGAAGCCGCGCATGGAGGCGATGACCGCGCCGATCGTCCACTCGGCGGTCACGCCGGTGTGCACACCGCGCGCGTCGCAGAGCTGCACGCCGGGCGGGACGGCCGGGACCCAGACCTCGGCCCCGGCGCTCAGGAGCTGGATCGCCTTGAGCGAGGCCATGTCCCGCAGCGGGGTCGTGACCTTCGACTGGGCCAGGAACGGCGGCACCCAGAAGTCGAGCGACGCCGGATCGGAGGGGTAGTCGCCGCGCCCGTCGTAGACCTCGACCTCGACGCCTTCGGGAAGCGGGCCGAGCAGCGCGCGGCCCTCCTCGTGTGCGATCCAAACCTTCACGGCCACAGTCACGTCCTCCCGATCGACCGTCCGTATCCTATAGGATATAGGTCTCAGGCCTGAAAGCGGTTAGCCGCGCCCCCGATCGGGGAACCGTGGGGCGTGGAAAACTGCGCCGCCGCCCCGCCGGCACCGACCTATACTCTTGGGGCCATGCGCAGGTTGCTCTCGGCCGCGGCGGCTGCGGCCGCCGCCCTCACGCTCGCCTCATGCTCCTTCGGCGAGCCCCCCGAGCCCGAGACCGGCGAGCCCCCGAACCTCCCCACCCCCACCGGCGAACCGCAGGAGCAGACCTCGTTCATGGACGTCGTCGCCGAAGACCTCGAAGCCCCCTGGGGCCTCGACTTCCTCCCCGACGGCACCGCCATCGTCGGCGAGCGCACCACCGGACGCCTCCTCACCATCCCCCTCGCCGAGGACGGCACCGCCGGCGAACCCGAGGAACTGCGCACCGTCGACATCGACGACCTCGGCGAAGGCGGCCTCCTCGGCCTCGCCGTCTCCCCCGAGTACGACACCGACACCACCGTCTACGCCTACTACACCACCCCCACCGACAACCGCATCGCCAAGATCGACACCAGCACCGACGCCGCCCCCGAACCGATCCTCACCGGCATCCCCGCCGGACCCGACCAGAACGGCGGCGCCCTCGAGTTCGGCCCCGACGGCTTCCTCTACGCCGCCACCGGCGACGCCGGCGACGGCATGGCCGCCCAGGACCCGGAGTCCTTGAGCGGCAAGATCCTCCGCATCACCCCCGAAGGCGAACCCGCCCCCGGCAACCCCTTCCCCGACTCCCCCGTCTACACCCTCGGCCACCGCACCGTCGAAGGCCTCGCCTGGAACGCCGCCGGCCGGCTCTACGCCACCGAGATCGGCCTGGACGTCGCCGACGAGGTCAACCTCATCGAACCCGGCGGCAACTACGGCTGGCCCCACTTCGAAGGCGCCGACACCGAAGACGCCTACACCGACCCCGTCCTCACCTGGGAGCCCTTCGAGGCCTCCTGCGCCGGCGCGGTCTTCCTCGACGACACCCTCGTCACCGCCTGCCTGCGCGGCCAGCGCCTCTGGACCGTCCAGTTCGACGCCTCCGGCACGCCCGCAGGCGAGCCGCAAGCCGTCGCCGTCAACGAATTCGGTCGACTACGATCGGTCACCATGGGTCCGGACGGGATGCTCTGGGTGACCACCTCGAACCGCGACGGCCAATGCACCGAAGAACGCGGCTGCACCCCCCACGACACCGACGACCGGATCATCCGGTTCGCCACCGGCTACGCGGCCCAGGGAAGGGTCTGAGCCGCAACCCACCCGACCAGCCCACCGCCAGGAAGGCACTAGATGAACGACCGGCTCGCCGCCGCACTGCACCGCACCGAGGACGCCGCCCGATCCGCCGGGAGGCGCGTCAAGTCCTTGTGGGGCAGATCGAGAGCGGGCTGGTCGCGACTGCGGCGCTCCGACCGTGCCAGGCAGTTCGCCGTCGTCGCCGCGATCCTCCTCGTCGGCACCGGCGCCGCCGCCGGCGGCCTCGCCCTCGTGGGCGGCACCAAGGCCGACATCGGGCCGTTCGACACCACCGTCTCGCTCCACCCCGACCTCTCCGGCGAGACCGTCGTGACCATCCCGCCCCTCGGCGACGTCATCTTCGACAGCCACGACGGGCCCGTCGGCCTCAACCTCAGCCTCGACTCCGTCGACCCCAACGAGGCGCAGGACATCATCAACACCCCCGGCGGCGTCACCAGCGCCTCCAAGAGCCTCGCCTCCGACGTCACCGACGCCGTGGTGCGGGTCGTCGTCGAAGCCCTGGCCATCGTCACCCTCTGCGGCCTCCTCGTCGGCGCACTCGCGTTCCGCACCATGCGGCGCACGCTCCTCACCGGCGTCACCTCGCTCGCGGTCACGGCCTCGCTCATGGGGTACGCGGCCACGACCCTGCGCACCGAGTCGATCTCGCAGCCCCGCTACGAAGGCCTGCTCGCCTACGCGCCCAGCGTGGTCGGCAACGCCGAGGACATCGCCGTGAACTACGAGGAGTACGTGGCGAACCTGCAGAAGTTCGTCACGAACATCTCCGAGTTCTACGCGCTGGCGATGGACATGCCGCAGCTGGGCATCCAGGACGACTCGATCCGGGTGCTGCACGTCTCCGACATCCACCTGAACCCCTCGGCCTGGCACCTCATGGAGTCGGTCGTCGACCAGTTCGACATCAACGCGGTGGCCGACACCGGCGACATGAACGACTGGGGCTCGGAGCAGGAGGCCGAGATCTTCTCGCAGGGCGTGGAGCAGATCAACGTGCCGTACGTGTTCGTGAAGGGCAACCACGACTCGGTGACGACCGTGGCGGCGCTCTCGGCCTACGACAACGTGGTCGTGCTCGACGGCGAGGTGCGGGAGATCGCGGGCTTGAACTTCGGCGGGGTCGCCGACCCGCGGTTCACGCCGGACAAGGGCGCGCAGCCCTCGAGCGAGTACGCGCAGCAGATGCTCACCGAGTCCGGAGAGCGCCTGGCGCAGACGATCACCGACGCGGGCGGGGCCGACGTGGCGATGGTGCACGAACCGGCGATGGCCGACCCGCTCGCCGGAGTGGTGCCGCTGGTCCTGGCCGGGCACACGCACGAGCGGGCGGTGCACGACCTCGGCGACGGCACCACGCTCATGGTCGAGGGCTCCACGGGCGCGGCCGGGCTGCGGAACTTCCAGTCCGACGACCCGATGCGCATGGAGATGGACGTCCTCTACTTCGACCCGGTCACCAAGGCGCTCACCGCGTACGACTCGATCTCGGTCGGGTCGGGCACGGAGACGGACGTGACCCTCGACCGCACGGTGATCCCGACCGAGGACCAGGTCAACGAGGCCGAGATACAGGGCAGCACGGAACCCGCTGCGCCGCAGCGGGACTGAGCACTGCTCCGGCCCCGGCGACACTTTGAGGTCTTCTTGAGTTAACTCGGGGTTCAGTTCGAGCCGCCCCGGTTTCACTCATCGCGTTCCCTACGAATAGGAGCGCCGATGAGCGAAACGGGCATGCCGCCTGGCACCGCATCGGGTCAGCTGCGCCGCACCGCGAGCGCACTGCACTCGTTCAACAGGTTCGAGATCAAGTACCTCCTCTCGTACGAGGAGGTGCCGCGGCTGCGCGAGGAGCTGGCCGCGCGCATGGTGGCCGACCCGTTCACGACGCGCGGCGGGTACCCGGTCACGAGCCTCTACTACGACTCGGCGTCGTTGCGGTACTACTGGGAGAAGATCGAGGGCCTGCGGTTCCGCCGCAAGCTGCGGGTGCGCGCCTACGGTGAGCGGCACGAGCTGCGCGACGACTCCCCGGTGTTCGTCGAGATCAAGCAGCGGGTCAACCGGGTGACCCAGAAGCGGCGCATGAAGATCCCGTACGGCGCGGCGCGCCGGCTGTGCGACGGCGCCGAACTGGTCGACCACTCCCCCGAGCAGCGGCCGTTCCTCGAGGAGGTCGCAGGCCTGGTCGACGGGCACGGGCTGCGGCCCACCGCGATCACCGCGTACAACCGCGAGGCCTACTTGGGAGCGGACGCCGACCTCGGACTGCGCGTCACCATCGACCACCGGGTGCGCGGACGCGACCGCGACTTCCACCTCGGCGCCGAGGTCGAGAACCGGCTCATCATCCCGCCCCACAAGGCGGTCGTCGAGGTCAAGGCCAACGAGCGGGTCCCGTACTGGGTCACCGACACCGCCGCGCGCCTCGGCATGTCCGTCGTGCGCATCTCCAAGTACTGCCAGAGCATCGAGGCGCACGGCCTGGCCCCGCGCTCGGTGTTCCACCTGCCCGTCGCGGACGACTACCGCGTCCGCGCGAACCCCGCACCCCGCACCGCCTCCGTCTGAACACTCTGAGAAAGCAGCCATGGACTTCCTGACGAACTTCAACGACCTCTCGGCCGAGTTCAGCGTGGCGGACATCGCCATCTCGCTGACCCTGTCGTTCCTGCTCAGCTGCGTGATCGGCATCGTCTACCGCCGCACGCACCAGAACGTCTCGTACAGCCAGTCGTACGTGCAGACGCTCATCATCATGGGCGTGGTCATCGCGGTGATCATGCTCATCGTCGGCTCCAACGTGGCGCGCGCGTTCGCACTCGTCGGCGCCCTCTCCATCATCCGGTTCCGCAACGCCCTCAAGGAGACCCGCGACGTCGGGTACATCTTCCTGGTGATGGGCGTGGGCATGGCCTGCGGGACCCGCTTCTACCTGCTGGCGGTCATCGCCACCGTCGTGGTCTGCCTGGTGCTGCTCATCATGCACCGCTTCGACTGGTTCGCGCACAACGTGCAGCGCCAGGTCGTCAAGGTCCACGTCCCGGCGGACGAGGACTACACCGACCGCATCGACGACGTGCTCATCCGCAACACCGACGAGTTCGAGCAGGTCAGCATCGAGACCATCCGCGGCGGCGCCCTGATCGAGATGACGTACACCGTGCGGCTCAAGAAGGGCAGGAACCCGTCCGGGCTGCTCGGCGAGTTGCGCGACGTGACCTCGGGCCAGCAGGTGACGGTCCTGACCGGTTACGACCAGACGGACCTGTAGCCATGGCGGCCAGAAGCATCCGTCACCGGATCCCGGTGAGCCTCCGGCACCATTGGAAGCTCATCGCCGGCTCGGTCGGGCTCATCGCGGTGCTCACCCTCGTGGTCGGCACGGTGCGGGCCACGGCCCTGGTGTACTCGGACGCGAACGAGGGATTCGTGGTCACCAACGACATCCAGGGCACGGTCGACCTGTTCGACACCGCGGTCGCGCACGAGATCAGCCTCTCCTACAGCGACGCGGACTTCGCGGAGATGCGGGAGGCCTTCGAGGACTCGGGCGAGAAGTCGTGGATCAAAGCCGACATCACCATCGACGGCGTCACGATCTCGGACGTGGGAATCCGGTTGAAGGGCAACTCGACGCTCTCGGCGCTCGGCGGCGGCACGTCGAACGGTGAAGGGGCCGAAGGCGGGCGGATGCCCGGCGGCGGTGAGATGCCCGAGGGTTTGGAACTTCCTGAGGGCATGGAGATGCCTGCGGACGCGGGCGGGATGGAGATGCCCGGCGGCATGGGCGGCGGCTCCGGAAGCTCGATCAGCTTCGACTCCCCCGAGGGCCTGCCGTGGCTCATCGACTTCTCGCAGTACGTCGACGGCCAGGTCTACCAGGGCAACCAGCAGATCAGCCTGCGCGTCGAATCCGGGATGGGCGGCGGGTCGACGTTGAACGAGGCCGTCGCGCTGGAGCTCATCGAGGCCAGCGGCGAGGCGGCCTACGACTGGAACTACGCCACGGTGTCGGTCAACGGCTCCGAGGGCGTCACCCGCCGGGTCGTGGACATCATGGACGTCACCTGGGCCGGGGAGGAGTACGGCGCGGACTCCGGCGTGCTCTACAAGGCCCTCTCCACCGGGACCTTCGCGTACCAGGGCGAGGACCCGGACGACTACGAGGACGACTTCAAGCAGGTCACCATGGAGGGCTCGGCCGACGTGCAGCCGCTCGTGGACTTCCTGGAGTGGCTCGGCGAGGCCGATGACGCGACCTTCGACGCCGAACTCGGCGACTGGGTCGACATCGCGTCCTTCGCGAACTACACCGCACTGCAGAACCTGCTCGCCAACGGCGACGACATGGCGGGCCCAGGGAAGAACTACTACCTCTGGTACGACTACGAAACCGGCCTCATCAGTGTCGTGACCTGGGACGTCGATCTGACGCTCCAGACCGCGGACCTCGCCCCGGACGAGACCGCCTCGATCGGCGGCGGCATGGGCGGCGGCGGCACGGCTCCCGAGCAGGAGGCGGCCGGCGAGACCGGGGAAGCGCAGCCGCCGGGCCAGACGCCCGGCGGCGGCGAGATGCCCGAAGGCATGGAGATGCCGGAGGGCATGGGAGGCGGCATGGGCGGCAACGAGCTCAAGGAGCGCTTCCTGGCGTCCGAGGCCTTCCAGGACGAGTACATGGCGGCGTACAACGAGCTCTACGAGACGCTGTTCGCCTCCGGTGCCGCCCTCGAAGCGGTCGACACCGCGCAGACCGCGGCCGAGCTGAACGGCGCCGACGTCGCCGATGCGGCCGAGTCGCTCAAAGCGGTCATTCAGCAGCGGACCGAGTTCCTCGCCGAGGAGCTCGACGAAGCCTCCACTGCGGAGTGATCACACGGGGAGCGGGCGGTTCCCACCGTTCTGCCCGTTCCCCGTGCGGGCCCGCGCCTTGGGGGAGGCGCGGGCTCCGGCAAGCCGAAGGCCCCGAAACGGCGCGGTTTCGGGGCCTTTTCCTTGGGAATCAACCGGTCAACGCAGGGCCCAGGACCAGGGCCGCGACCGAGAAGTAGATGAGCAGGCCGGTCGCATCGCACAGGGTGGAGACCATCGGCGCGGAGACGAGGGCCGGGTCGATGCCGACCTTCTTCGCCAGGAGCGGCAGCAGCGAGCCGACGAACGTCGACCAGGTGCAGATGACCAGGAGCGTCACCGCGATGATGAGCCCGATGTCCCACCCGTACACGAAGCCGACGACCGGTCCGCCGACGGCCGCGAGCATCGAGCCGAGCAGGAAGCCCACCCGCGATTCGCGCCAGGTGATCCTGAAGGCGTCCGAGAACCGGACCTCGCCGACCGCCATGGCGCGGATGATCGTCACCGACGCCTGCGAACCGGAGTTGCCGCCGGTGCCCGTGAGCAGCGAGATGAACACCGCGAGCACGGTGACGTTCGCGAGGTAGGCCTCGTAGTAGTTGAGGACCGTAACGGTGAGCGAGGCGGAGACGGCCAGGATGAGCAGCCACACGGCGCGGCTGCGCGCCAGCATGAACACGCCGGCCGAGAGGTACGGCCGCTCGAGCGGCTCGGCCGCACCGGCGCGGGCGGCGTCCTCAGTGTCCTCGGCCTCGAGGATCTCCATGGCGTCGTCCCAGGTGATCAGCCCGACGAGGCGGTCCTCGTGGTCGACCACCGAGAGCGCGATGAGGTTGGCCTCCTGGATGAGGCGGGCGGCCTCTTCCTGGTCGGTGTCGGTGGAGACCTGGTAGTGCTCGTCCGCGATGAGGTCGCTGACGGGGAGGTCGGGGTCGGCGCTCACGAGGTCGGCGAGCGTGACGGTGCCGAGGAGCTTGCGGTGCCCGTCGGTCACCGGCAGCACGTCGATGTTCCGGGGGCGTTCGCGCAGGTGCCGGATGCGCTCGATCGCGGCGGCCGCGGACATCGAGGCGCGCAGCGACACGTAGTCGGGCGTCATGATGCGCCCGGCCGACTCGGGCTCGTACCCGAGGAGCTGCGCGGTGATCCGCCGGTCGGCGGCGTTCAGCTGGGACTGGAACCGGGTGGCGACCTTCGCGGGCATCTCGTCGAAGAGCTTGGCCCGGTCGTCGGCCTCCATCGAGTCGAGCAGCTCGCGGACCGTGTCGGTCTTGAGCCCGTCGATGAGCTCCTGCTGGTGGACGGTGTCGAGCTCTTCGAAGACGGCGAGCGCGCGGTCTTTGGGGAGGAGCCGGAACCGCAGGGCCTGTTCGGCCAGGTCCATGCGGGGCAGCTCTTCGGCGAGCACGACGGTCGAGGTGTCGGCGAGTTCCAGTCGGAGCGCCGCGAGCTCGTCTACCGCCGCGGGCGAAATGGGCTGAATGATCTGAGCCATAGCAGCCACCTCCATTACATGAGGAAAGGGCCGTGCCCCGACCTCATGCAGCGGCGCGTTCGCCGCAGGTCAGGCTGCCCGCTTCAATGTAAGAGGACGCGGAGCACGGTAAAAGGGAAATGGGAAGAACACGTCGGTATCTCGACTAGATCCGGGGTCGTCGCCCATGGCCCTCACCTCCTCCGGTCGCGGGTGAGCCTTGCGCGGTCAAGGGTAGCAATCATCTGTGAACAACATCGCTTACTGGGGTGCCCAAAGACTCGCGGCTCACACCGGTACTGAACGGACAGTGAACGCGAAAGGGCCGGACGTGCTCGTCCGGCCCTTTGCTCGTTCGGTGTTAGCTCAGCTTGTCCAGGATGATCTGGCGGACCGTGCCGGCGTCGGCCTGGCCCTTGGTGGCCTTCATGACCGCGCCGATGAGGACGCCGGCGGCGGCGTGGGTGCCGCCGCGGATCTTGTCGGCGACCGCCGGGTTGGCGGCGATGGCCTCCTCGACGGCGGTCTCGAGCGCGCCGGTGTCGGAGACGACCTCGAGGCCGCGCTTGGCGGCGACGTCGGCCGGGTCGCCTTCACCGGCGATGACGCCGTCGATGACCTGGCGGGCCAGCTTGTCGTTCAGGCGTCCGTCGTCGACCATGCCCTGGAGCTGCGCGACCTGGGCGGGCGTGATCGCCAGCGCGGCGAGTTCCTCGCCTGATTCGTTGGCGCGGCGCGAGAGTTCACCGAGCCACCACTTGACGGCGCCGGACGGCGTGGTGCCGGCGGCGACGGTGGCATCGATGAGTTCGATGGCGTCGGCGTTGACGACCGACTGCATCTCCTTGTCGCCCAGGGACCATTCGGCCTGGAGGCGTTCGCGGCGCTTGCGCGGGGGCTCGGGGAGCTCGGAGCGGAGCTGCTCGACCCATTCGCGGGACGGCTCCATGACGGCGAGGTCGGGTTCGGGGAAGTACCGGTAGTCGGTGGCTTCCTCTTTGGAGCGTCCGGCGCGGGTCTCGCCGGTGGTCTCCTGGAAGTGGCGGGTCTCCTGGAAGATCCGCTCGCCGGCGTCGAGGAGCGCGGACTGGCGGCGGACCTCGTAGCGGACGGCGCGTTCGACCGAGCGGAGGGAGTTGACGTTCTTCGTCTCGGTGCGGGTGCCCCATTCGGCGCCCGGCAGGTTGAGCGAGAGGTTGACGTCGCAGCGGAGCGACCCCTGCTCCATGCGGACGTCGGAGACGCCGAGTGAGCGGACGATGTCGCGCAGTTCGGCGGTGTAGGCGCGGGCGACCTCGGGGGCGAGGGCGCCGGTGCCGGGCACGGGGCGGGTGACGATCTCCACGAGCGGGATGCCGGCGCGGTTGTAGTCCACGAGGGACTCGGTGGCGCCGTGGATGCGGCCGGTGGCGCCGCCGACGTGGAGGGTCTTGCCGGTGTCCTCTTCGAGGTGCACGCGCTCGATCTCGATGCGGTACTCCTTGCCCTCCACGACCACGTCGACGTAGCCGTTCTCGCAGAGCGGCTCCTCGTACTGGCTGGTCTGGAAGTTCTTCGGCATGTCCGGGTAGAAGTAGTTCTTCCGGGCGAAGCGGGTCCACTCGGCGATGTGGCAGTTGAGGGCCAGGCCGATCTTGATGGTGGCCTCGATGGCGGCCTTGTTGGCGACCGGGAGGGCGCCGGGCAGGGCCAGGCAGACCGGGCAGGTCTGCGTGTTGGGCTCGGCGCCGAAGGTGGTGGAGCAGCCGCAGAACATCTTGGTGTTCGTGTCGAGTTCGATGTGGGTCTCGAGGCCGAGGACGGGCTCGTAGGTCTCGACGGCCTTGTCGTAGTCGTTCAGCTTCGTCATGACGCTAGTTCCCTTCGATCTCGGGCGCGGTGTCGGCGAGCAGGGTGTCCTGGGTGGACTCCAGGGCGGCCGCGACGCGGTAGGTGATGTCGTCGCCCATGACCGGGCCCATGACCTGCAGGCCGACGGGCATGCCCTCGGAGAGGCCGACGGGGACCGAGACGCCCGGGCCGCCGTAGAGGTTGGTCGGGATCGTGTAGAGGTCGGCGAGGTACATCTGGTACGGGTCGCCGGTGCGCTCGCCGAACTTGAAGGCGATGAACGGCGTGGTGGGGCTGATGATGGCGTCGACCTGCTCGAAGGCCTTCTCGAAGTCCTGCTTGATGAGGGTGCGCACGAGCTGGGCCTTGCCGTAGAACGCGTCCACGTACCCGGCGCTGAGCGCGTAGGTGCCGAGGATGATGCGGCGCTTGACCTCCGGGCCGAAGCCGGCTTCGCGGGTGAGGCTCATGACCTCTTCGAGCGAGTGCTTGCCGTCGTCGCCGGCGCGGAGGCCGTAGCGGACGCCGTCGTAGCGGGCCAGGTTCGAGGAGGCCTCGGACGGGGCGATGAGGTAGTAGGTGGGCAGCGCGTAGGAGAAGGACGGGCAGGAGACCTCCCTGATCTCTGCCCCGAGCTTCACGAGCTGCTCCACGCCGGCCTCGTAGGCGGCGATGACGCCGGCTTCGGCGGCGTCGGCGCCTTCGGCGAACTCCTTGACGACGCCGAGCTTGAGGCCCGAGAGGTCGCCGGTGGCGCCGGCCTTGGCGGCGGCGACCACGGGCGGTACGGGCGCGTCGATCGCGGTGGAGTCGCGCGGGTCGTACCCGGAGATGACCTCGTGGAGCAGCGCGGCGTCGAGGGCGTTGCGGGCCACGGGACCCGGGGTGTCAAGCGAGGAGGAGAAGGCGATGAGGCCGTACCGGGAGTTGGACCCGTAGGTGGGCTTGGCGCCGAACGTGCCGGTCACCGCGCCGGGCTGGCGGATGGAGCCGCCGGTGTCGGTGCCGATCGCGAGGGGGGCCATCTTCGCGGCGACGGCCGCGGCCGAGCCGCCGCCGGAGCCGCCGGGGATGCGCCCGGTGTCCCACGGGTTCAGGGTCGCGCCGAAGGCGGAGTACTCGGTGGAGGAGCCCATGGCGAACTCGTCCATGTTCGTCTTGCCGAGGATCGGCATCTTCGCGGCCTTGATGCGCTCGACGATGGTCGCGTCGTACGGCGGGATCCAGCCTTCGAGGATCTTGGAGGCAGCGGTGGTCGGCATGCCCTTGGTGACCACGACGTCCTTGACGGCGATCGGGACGCCGGCGAGCGGGCCGAGTTTCTCGCCGCGGGCGATGGCCTCGTCCACCTCGCGCGCGGTGGCGAGGGCGCCTTCGCGGTCGACGTGCAGGAAGGCCTTGACGGTGCCGTCGATCGCATCGATGCGGTCGAGGTGGGCCTCGGTGATCTCGTAGGAGGTGGCGCGGCCTTCGCGGATGGCCTCGGCCATGTGGGCGGCGGTCTGATCGACGGCGCGGTGTCCGGTCATGGCTAGGCCTCCTCGTCCAGGATGCGCGGAACGCGGAAGCGGTCCTCGTACGTGTCGGGTCCGCCCGCGAGTGCGGCGTCGCGGGGCAGGGACGGCTGGGGCTGGTCTTCCCGGAAGACGTTCACCAGCGGCACCGCGTGCGAGGTCGGCTGGACGCCGTCCGTGTTCACTTCGGCGAGCGTCTTCATCGATTCGAGGATGACGTCCAGCTGGCCCGCGAAGGCGTCGAGCTCGTCATCGGTGACTTCGAGGCGGGCCAGTCGCGCCAAGTGCGCGACTTCCTCGCGTGAAATCGTACTCACGACAGGTGTTTCCTAACGGTTACTAGCTGCGGGAAGACCTGTCGAGTCTAGGCTGTGCGCGGTCGGCGCCCGAGGCGGGCACCGCCCAGTGTGGGGCGATCTGCTCAGCGGTTGCCGATGGGTGTGACGGACGGATCGCGAAAATCGATCGACACCGGGGGTGTGAGCCTGAAACAGCCCCCTAGCCACTGGAGATGTGACGTGATACTCTTTCGTCACTGGTTCGGAACGGGTTTCCTGGTTTCCTTTCTGTTTCCTTGCTAAGAACGAGTCGGTGGGTGTTCCGACTTGTGGTGGTGTTCTCGAGCCAGTACAGGCCCCGGGCGGAAGCCCGGGGCCTGGTTCTTTTTGTGCTACAAGGTCTTCGTTGCAGCGGCGAACTCGCCCTCCGAAGCCGACTCAGCCGCATTCCCATCAGATTTACGGCTCGTGTCGTGCTCTGCAGACTTACGGCTCGTGTCCTCGCCGTGCTCTGCAAATTTACGGCTCGTGTCCTCGCCGTGCCAGGCCCGCCACAGCGCGGCGTAGTGGCCGTCGAGCGCGATCAGCTCGTCGTGGCTGCCCAACTCGGCGACCCGGCCGTCTTCCACGACCGCGATGCGGTCCGCGTCGTGCGCGGTGTGGAGCCGGTGCGCGATCGCGATCACGGTGCGGCCCTCCAGGACGGCGCCGAGCGCGCGCTCGGTGTCGCGGGCGGCGCGCGGGTCGAGCATCGCCGTCGCCTCGTCGAGGATCACCACATCGGGGTCGGCCAGGATGATCCGCGCGAGCGCGATCTGCTGGGCGCTCGCCGCGTCCAGCTCCCTGTTCTTGCCGCCCAACGGCGTGTCGAGGCCTTCGGGCAGATCGAAGGCCCAGTCGGCGCCGACCGCGGCCAAGGCGCTCTGCAGCTCGTCGTCCTGGGCCTCGGCTTTGGCGAGGATCAGGTTGTCGCGCAAGGTGGCCGTGAAGACGTGATGCTCCTGGGTAACCAGGGTGACGCGCTTGCGGCGCTCGTCGAGAGGCAGCGCGGCGACGTCGACGCCGCCGATCGCGGCGCGGCCCTCGCGGGGCACGTCGGAGCCGGAGATGAGTCGCGCGAGCGTCGACTTGCCTGCGCCGGAAGGACCCACGACGGCGAGGCGCTGCCCGGCGGGGACGCTCAGGGTGACGCCGTGGAGCACGTCGCGGGGGCTGGTCGGGTAGGCGTAGCGGACCTCGGTGAGGTCCACGGTGCCGTCGGCCGGGCGCTCGGTGGTGGCGTCCGCTTCCGCGTCCTCGGCTTCGGCGACGCCCTCGATGCGGGACATGGCCGCGAAGCCGCGCTGGACCTTCTCGACCCACATGAGGATGTGGTCGATCGGGAACATGATCTGGCGGGTCAGGACCGCGCAGGACGCGACGGTGCCGAGGGAGACCGTGCCGTCGAAGTAGAACGCGCCGCCCACCAGGAGCACGGCCGCGGTCGGGAGGGCGTACGCGCCGTCGAGGAACGGGAAGTAGACGCTGCGCAGGAAGAGCGTGTAGCGGGCGGCCTTCCAGTGCTTGGCCACGGTCGCGTCGCCGGCGGCGTCGCGCTGCCCGCGCAGCCGGTAGGCCTCGGTGGTGCGGGCGCCGTCGGCGGAGGCGCCGATCGTGTCGCCGATGGCCGACTCGGCGGCGCGCTCGGCGAGGTAGCCGTCGCGGCCGCGCTTGAGGTACCAGCGGGTGCCGATCCACAGCGGGGGCACGACGACGAGCATGCACAGGCCCAGCAGCGGGCTCGCGATGAGCATGGCGCCGAAGAAGACCAGGACCTTCAGGATCGAGACGGTGACCTGCGGGAGGCCGTCGCGGAAGAGGACGCCGGCCTCGGGGACGTCGGCCGAGGAGCGGGTCATGAGGTCGCCGGAGCCGGCCTGCTCGACCACCGGCATCGGGAGGCGCAGGGCGCGTTCGACGAACTGGACGCGCATGCGCGCCGAGAGGCGTTCGCCAAGGCGGTAGGACACGTACGTGCCGGCCCAGGTGAAGGCGACTACCACGACGATCGCGGCCACGATGCCGAGCGCGAGCCGGTCGATCTCGGCCGCGCCGGAGCCGGTGGTCAGCTCGTCGAGCATGTCCCCCAGCAGGATCGGCGCGACGGCCGCGGCGACGGCGGCCACCAGGTGGAGGCTGACCGCGACGATCGCGCGGCGCCGCTCGGAGGCGAGGAGCCGGAAGAAGGCGCGGCGGACCGTCCGGGTGTCGGCGATCGGCAGCTGGTTCGTCCGCTTTTCGGACGTGGCAGTGGTGCTCATTCGGTTCCCCGGGTGACGAGTGCGCGGTAGTCGGAGTGCGCGGCGACCAGTTCGCGGTGCGTGCCGCGGGCGACGACCTTGCCGCCCTGGACGAACGCGACCGTGTCGGCGCGGCCGAGCCACAGCGGCGAGGTGGTCGCGATGGCGGTGGCGCGGCCGCCGCGGGTCTCGGCGAGGCGCTCGACGATGCGGGCCTCGGTGTGGGAGTCGACCGCGGAGGTCGGCTCGTGCAGGAGCAGGGCTTCGGGGTCGGCCGCGATGGCGCGGGCGAGCCGCAGGCGCTGGCGCTGGCCGCCGGAGAGGGTGCGGGCCTGGTTCTCGACCTCGGTGTCGAGGCCTTCGGGGAGGGCTTCGACGACGTCGTGCGCCGAGGCGGCCTCGATGGCGGCCTCCACGCGGTCGATCCCCTCGCGGGCGGCGACCGCGGCGGCGACGGTGCCCGCGAAGAGGTAGGCGTCGTGGTCGGCGACGAGCACGCGGCGGCGCAGTTCGTCCCGGTCCAGTTGCGCCACAGGCACACTGCCGAAGCGGGCTTCGGACTCGGTGAACCCGCCGAGCCGGTCGAAGACGGCGGCGACCTGCTCGGAGTCGGAGGAGGCGACGGCGAGGAGCTCGCCGCCGGCGACGGTGAGACCGGACTCGGGGTCGTGGAGCTCGGCGCCTTCGCGGGGTCCGGGCAGGATCTCAGCGGCGGTCTCGCGCTCGGGGGTGTTGAGCAGTTCGCAGACCTTGCCGGCGGCGACGCGGCCCTCGATGATCCGGTAGGTGCAGCCGATGAGCCAGTGCACGGGCAGCAGCAGCGCGCCGGTGTAGCCGAACGCGGCGACCATCTGGCCCGGCGTCAGGTCCCCGGAGGCGACCTGGCGTCCGGCGATCCAGATGACGACGCCGAGGAGGATCGCGGGCGTGCCCTCGCCGAGAGAGTTGAGCCAGGCGGTGGGGCCGGCGACCTTGTATCCGGCGGAGCGCAGGGCGTCCGAGTCGCGGCGGTACGAGGCGTTGAAGCGGGCCTCGCCGCCGATGCCGCGCAGCACGCGCAGGCCCGAGACGATGTCGGAGGCGCGCTCGGTGATGTCGCCGACGCGTTCGCGGTACTGCTCCTGGCGGTCCTGGAGGCGGGTGAGGAGCGGGCCGGTGACGAGGCCGACGGCGAACACGCCGATGAAGATGGTGAGGCCCAGGGCGACCGAGGTGTTGAACAGGAGCACGCCGACCGCGATGAGGCCGACGAGGCAGCCCGCGGTGGGGGCGAGCGAGTCGACGGCCCACGAGATGCGGTTGATGTCCGTGGCGCCGACGCTCACGACCTCGCCGGTGGTGACCTTCTTCCGCAGGTCGTCGCCGAGCCGGTTGACCTTCCTGGTGGCGAGCTGCAGGACCCGGTAGGAGGCGTCGGCGCGCCAGAACACGGTGAGCCGGTGCGACCAGACGATCATCGCGGCGGTGGCGAACCCGGCGAGGACCATGCCGAGCGACCAGAACGCGAGCGCGTTCCAGTCGCGTTCGCGCAGACCGTGGTCGACGGCGCCGGTCAGGAAGAACGGGAGCACGGGCAGGGAGCCGAGCGCGATCCCGGAGGTGATGAGCGCCGCGAGCATGAGGCCCTTGCGGCGGGTGGCGAGCCAGATGAGGAGCCGCCAGGGCGTGCCCGGTGGCGGCTCGGCTGTTCCTGGGGACGACGGGTCGCCCCTCGTCCCTTCCGGGAGCAACGGGTCGTCCAATGGCAGTTCGGGGGCGCGGAGGAACCTCACTAGCCGAGCGTAAAGGGAGGGTCCGACATCCGGCAATCGATTAACCCCCCGAACGGGTGCCTACCAGCCGTTTTCACCGTGCGTCGCGGCTCGTGGGAGACCGAGATCTCCCAGCGCGAGGGACGAATCGGACCCACCGGGAAATTGCCTCACATCGACTCGTAGACTCTCGGCGTCGCACCGGTACCGGCTACCGACGAGGAGGACCGCCATCCTGCATCAGCCCGGCCCCCACGGACCGCTGACGGCGGACCGCCGATCGCGACATCGCTCCCTTTCGCTTGCACCGCAACACCTGCGGTGCGATTGACCCTGCCCTGCCCGGCCGACGACACCGCCCAGGACCTTTTCGCCGACCATCCGACAGGAGCCTCCGCCATGCCGGCGCTGCGTTTCGAAGACCTCCTCCAAGACCCCGACCGCGAGCACGACGGCGACCGCTGGGGCGCCGAAGGCCGCCCGGTACTCCTCCTCAACGAGGAGGGCGCCGACCGCTCGGCCTGGTGGCCCGTCGCCGCCCGCCTCGCCGACGAGCACGCCGTCGCGGTCCTGGACCTCTCCCCGAGCCGCTCGCTCACCTCCCGCGCCGAGACCCTCGCCGCCTACGTCGCCGCCATGGGCACCCGCGCCCCGGTCATCGCCGGCCACGGCCCCGCGGCCCTCGTCGCCTCCCTGTTCGCGGCCCGCTACCTCGCGCACGCCGTGGTCAACATCGAACAGCGCCTTGACGAACCGCACCACGACCCCGACACCGAGCGCGCCCTCCACGAGATCACCGCGGGCCCTCGCCTACTCCGATGCCGCTACCTGGCGATCTTCGCCGGCGACCCGCAGCCGCACTACCCGGACTGGCTCGGCGAGCGCATCCCCGGGGCCGCCTGCACCAGCTACCGGACCGAAGGCGCCCACCCGCACCTGAGCGACCCCGACCGCTTCACCGACGACATCAGGGCCATCGCCGCCTGACGCGGGAACGGGCTAGGCGGCCAGAGCCGCGGCGGTCTCGGGGTCGGCGGGGAAGAAGGACTCGATGGCGAGTTCGGCGACCGTGACGTCCATGGGGGTGCCGAAAACGGTTGTGGCGCTGAAGAAGGAGAGGACACCGCTGCCGGTGTCGATCCGCAGCGGGATGACGAGGCTGTGCTTCGGGGCGGGGTCGATGCCGCCCGGGTAGCCCCGCAGCTCCTCGCGCAGACGCACCAGTTCGGGGTCGCCCGTGGCCCGGATCTGGTGGTCGAGGCGGGAGAAGAGGTGGGCGCGCCATTGCGAGAGGTTCCGGATGCGGGGGGCGACCCCTTGCGGGTGCAGGCTCAGCCGCAGCACGTTGACGGGCGGTTCGAGCAGTTCGGGCGCGCTGCCGGCGATGAGCTTGTCGATCGCGGTGTTCGCGTCGACCATGTTCCACTGCCGGTCGACCACGACGGCGGGGTAGGGCATGTGGCCGTCGAGGATCTGGATGAGGGCCTGCCCGATGCTCGCCATCGAAGGCTGGTCCAGTGTGGACTCGGTGTAGGCCGGGGCGTGGCCCGCGGCCATGAGGATGTCGTTGCGGTCGCGCAGGGGAACGTCGAGTTCCTCGCAGATCTTGAGGACCATCGCGGAGGTCGGCTTGGAGCGGCCGGTCTCGATGAAGCTCAGGTGGCGCGCGGAGATGCGGCACTGGATCGCGAGCTCCTGCTGCGTCAGGTGGCGCTGCGCGCGCCAGTGCCGGACGAGGTCGCCCGGGGTCCGGCGGGCTGCGGTGTCGGAGAGCGGTACTGCCATGCGGCCCAGCCTAAACCCACAGGTAGCGCCGCTCATTACCTCCAAGGTAATCGACGGGCGGCGCGAACCGGGCGAAGCTGGTGTCGTTCCCGGGAGACGCCGGGACACCGAGAGACAGGGAACGACATGACCGACTTCAACGCCATCGCCGCCGCTTACCTCGACGCCTTCAACGCGACCGACGAGACCGAGCGCAAGCGCCTCGTGGCCGACCTGTTCACCGCCGACGTCAGCTACATCGACCCCATGGCGGACGTCGAGGGCCACGAGGGCGTGAACGCCTTCATCGCCGGCGCCCACCAGCAGTTCCCCGGCTGGGTCTTCACCCTCATCGGCCCGGTCGACGGCCACGGCCAGCAGGCCCGCTTCAGCTGGGGCCTCGGCCCCGAGGGCGTGGAGCCGCCGGTCGTGGGCTTCGACGTGGTCGTGGTCGACGGCGAGGGCCGCATCGGCCAGGTGCTCGGCTTCCTCGACAAAGTGCCCGCCGCTTAGCCGGTGCCCGGGGGCGGGCGCCGACCCGCCCCCGCGAGCTAGTGCAGGTCGACGACGACGGCGGTGGCGTCGTCGTGCCGCTTGCCTTCCCACCGTTGCGGGTCGGGGTCGGTGAGTTCGGCGCCGCGCACGGCGTCGATGAGCGCTTCGGGACCGCGGTTGGTGGTCGCGAGGGTCATCAGGTCCGCGTCGCGGTAGTCGTACCGGCCGGTCAGGCGCGTGATGCCGTTGGTGCACAGCAGGATCCGCCGAAGTTCGGCGATCGGCTGCCGACCGGTGAAGGCGTGATCGGCCGCTTCGGGCACCGCGCCGGCGAACCAGGCCCCGCCGGGCTGGTTGCGGTACCGGGCGATGAACGCCTCGAGGCCTTCGGCGGTGTCCGGCGGCTCGGGGAGCTCGTTGACGCGCAGGTCGGTCTCGACCGCAACGCGGCCGGTCGTGTCCTCGAAGAGGATCGCGGCATCGCCGAGTACCAGCCATTCCAGGTCGTCGCCGACCAGGCGGGCGAGGGCGACCGTGGCGCCGGGCGAACGCGGATGCGCGGTGTCGCAACCCGGTCCGTGGTCGGCGACCGTGGCGATGACGGCCTCGCGCAGGATCGCCGCGAGCGTGCCTGCGCCGTCCAGGCCGGCGCCGAGGTGGGCGCCGAGGCGGTCGACGATCCAGGCGACGCCGTGCGAGCACCCGGTGTCGACGCCCGCAGGCGGGTTCGCGCCGTCGAGGACCAAGGCCCAGTCCGCGCCGGTCAGCGCCAGGTCCTGGTTCTCCGCTCCGGACCCGATCGCGGTGCCGTGCTTCGCTTCGAAGGTCATGCCGGACGCTGCTCCCTCATGTTGTCAGACACCGGTGCCGTGCCAGGTGTTCCAGAGGCGAGCATAGGGCCCGTTCGCTTGCAGGAGTGCGTCATGGCTGCCGAGCTCGGCGAGGACGCCGTCCTCGATGACCGCGATGCGGTCGGCGTCGTGCGCGGTGTGCAGGCGGTGGGCGATGCCGATGACGGTGCGGCCCTCCAGGACCGCCGCGAGGGCGCGCTCGGTGTCGCGCGCGGCGCGGGGGTCGAGCATCGCCGTGGCCTCGTCGAGGATCACCACGTCGGGGTCGGCCAGGATGATGCGGGCCAGGGCGATCTGCTGCGCGGCGGCCGGGTCGAGTTCCTTCGCGGTGCCGCCGAGTTCGGTGTCGAGGTCGTCGGCCCAGGCGGCGCCGACCGTGGCGAGCGCCTCGCGCAGTTCCGCGTCGTCGGCGTCCGGTTTGGCGAGGGTGAGGTTGTCCCGCAGCGTCGCGGTGAAAACGTGGTGCTCCTGGGTCACGAGGGTGACGTGGCCGCGTCGCTCGCCCAGCGGGAGCGACGCCACGTCCACTCCCCCGACAGTGACGCGACCCGAGTCCGGGGCGTCGACGCCGGAGACGAGCCGCGCGATGGTGGACTTGCCCGCGCCACTGGGTCCGACGACCGCGAGGCGTTCGCCCGCGGGGATCACAAGGTCGACGCCGTGGAGCACTTCGGGACCGGTCGGGTACGAGAAGTGGACCGCGCGCAGTGCCACCGTGCCGTCGGCGGGGACGGCCGCGGCGGTGGCCGCCTCGTCCGTGTCGATGGCCGCGACGCCTTCGACCCGGGCGAACGACGCGAAGCCGCGCTGGAGCCATTCGACCATCATGAGCAGGAAGTTCATCGGGGTCATGATCTGGCGCGAGAGCACCGCGCACGCGGCGACCTCGCCGAGGCTCACCGTCCCGTGGAAGTACATCGCGCCGCCGAGGACGAGCACGGCCGAAGCGGGGAGCACATAGGAGCTCTCGAGCGTCAGGAAGTAGACGCTGCGCAGGTACAGCGTGTACCTGCTGGCGGCCCAGTGCTCACCGATCGTGTTGTCGCCGTGAGCGATCCGGTCGGCTTCGAGGCGGTACAGCTCGGCGGTGCGGGCGCCGTCGGCGGTCGCCGCAAGGGCCTCGCCCGAGCGGGACTCGGTGCGGGCCTGCGTCAGGTACCCCTCGCGGGCGCGCTTGAGGTACCAGCGCGCGCCCACCGCGATGAGCGGGACGGCGAGGACCATGCACAGCGCGAGGAGCGCGTTGACCCAGACCATCGCTCCGATGTAGACGATCGCGGTCAGGATCGCGACGGCCGCGCGCGGGAGCGAGTCGCGGATGAGGTTGCCCGACTGCGGGACGTCCACGGAGGCGCGGGTCATGAGGTCGCCCGCGCCGGCCCGCTCGGCGGTGTGGAGCGGCAGGCGCAGGCACTGCTCGACGAAGCGCTCGCGCAGCCGCGCCGAGAGGCGTTCGCCCACGCGGTTCGCGGTGAAGCTCGCGAGCCAGGTGAGCGCCACCGCGGCGGCGATCGCGGCGGCCATGCCGGCGGCGAGGAGGTCGATGTCGGCGATGCCCTCGCCCGCGGTGAGGGCGTCGATCATGCGGCCCATCAGGAGCGGTGCGGCGGTCGAGGCCCCCGCGGCGGCCACGCGCAGCGCGACGGCGACCCCGACGCGGGAGCGCTCGGAGGCCAGGAGTGCGACGAAGGCCCGGCGGACCCGGTCGGGCTCGGCCACCGGCAGCTCGGTCGAGTCCGCCTCGGCGCCTTGGGTCTTCGAGTCCGGGGATGTCGTGCGGAGGCCGGTGGTCATGAGAGCTCCCGGTTCACTAGGGCCCGGTAGTCGGGGCGGGACGCGGTGAGTTCGGCGTGGGTGCCGGTGGCGGCGACCTTGCGGTCCTGGACGAAGGCCACCCGGTCGGCGCGGCCGAGCCAGAGCGGGGAGGCGCTCACGACCGCGGTCGTGCGGCCGTGCCGGAACCCGGTGAGCCGCTCCGTGATGCGGGCTTCGGTATGGGAGTCCACTGCGGACGTCGGTTCGAGGAGGAGCAGGACCTCGGGGTCGGCCGCGAGGGCCCGCGCGAGGCGCAGGCGCTGGCGCTGGCCGCCGGAGAGGGTGCGGGCCTGGTCGTCCATCTCGGCGTCGAGGCCGCCGGGGAGGGCGTCCACGACGTCGTCCGCGGCGGCCGTGGTGACGGCGGCCTTCGCGTCGCGTCCGCCGATGACGGCGGTGAGGGTGCCGGCGAAGAGGTACGCGTCGTGGTCGCCGGGGAGGATGCGGCGGCGCAGTTCCTCGGATGCCATGCGGGCCACGGGGACCTGGCCGAACACGGCTTCGGAGGGTGCGAGGCCGGCGAGGCGGTCGAAGATCGCGGCGGCGGTGTCGGTGTCGGCGGTGGCGACGGCGGTCAGGCCGGGCGTGAGGGTGAGTCCGGATTCGGGGTCGTGGAGTTCGGCGCCGCGCTCGGGCCCCTGCAGGGGGTCCCGCGGTGCCTCGCGCTCGGGCAGGGCGAGGAGTTCGCAGACCTTCGCGCAGGCGACCTCGCCCTGGATGATGGTCATGGCGGTGCCCAGGAGCCAGCGCACCGGCATGAGCAGCGCGGCGGTGTACCCGAAGGCGGCGACCATCTGGCCGACGGTGATCTCGTCGGCGGCCACGAGGCGGGCGGCGATCCAGACGACCGCGCCGAGCAGGATCGCCGGGGCGCCTTCGGAGATCGCGTCGATCCAGGCGCCCGGGGCGGCGAGGCCGAAGCCGGAGCGCTTGAGGTGCTGGGAGTCGCGGCGGTAGGCGGCGTTGAAGCGCGCTTCGCCGCCGACGCCGCGCAGGACGCGGAGTCCGGCGACGATGTCGGCGGCGCGCTCGGTGACGGCGCCGATGTCGCGGCGGTAGGAGCCGTACCGGGCATGGAGGTGGCGGAGCATCGGGCCGGTGATCGCGGCGACGGCGGTGACGCCGATGAAGACGGTGAGGCCGAGGGACGCGGACATGCCGAAGAGCAGCACGGCGACCGCGACGATCCCGGTCACGCAGCCGACGGTGGGCGCGAGCGATTCGATGGCGCGGCCGATGGAGACCACGTCGGTGACGCCGACGCTGACGACCGAGCCGGTGGTGGTCTGGCCGCGCAGGCGCGAGCCGAGGCGGGCGGTCTTGCGGGTGGCGAGCTGGAGGACCCGGTACTGGGCGTCGTGGCGCCACCAGACGGTGAGGCGGTGGTGGAGCACGATGCTCACGGCCGCAACGGATCCGGCGAGGGTGAGGGCGCCGGCCCAGGCGAGGAGCGCGCCCCAGTCGCGGCCGCGGATGCCGTCGTCGACGGCGCCGGTGAGGAAGATCGGCATGACGGGGACGAGGCCGAGGGAGAAGACCGCGGAGACGAGGACGGCCGCGGCGAGGCCCTTGCGGCGGGTGGCGAGCCAGGTGAAGAGGCGCCAGGAGGTGGTCGGGGGTTCGCCGGGGTCGTCTACGGGCAGTTCGGGTGCGCGGAGGAGTGACACAGGGCCAAGGTAGCCACGCCCGCTGCAGATCGGCAAGCGTTTAACAGCGTGCAGTCGACATGAGACGACAGCAGCGGTGCGGCGGTGGCGCTCGGCGAGCGGGGTTCAGTTGCCGGTCAGGCGTTCGAGCCAGCCCGGGGACTGCCGCTCGCGGCGGTCGCCGACGTACTCGACCACCACGTCCACCAGTTGCTCCGGGCTGTCCGTGGCGGCGACCGCGCGCGGGTGGAGCGCGGCGTGCGCGCTCGGGTGCTCGGAGAAGAGCACGGCGGGCGTGGGAATGCCCGAGGCGACCATGCGGTCGAGGAGGCGGCTCCCGGCGGCGTCGCCGTCGGGTTCGGACTCGCGGCGCATGTCGGTGATGACGAGGTCGTAGGGGTGCTTCGCCAAGGCGCGCATGGCTTCATCGGTGGAGAGCACCGGCTCCACGGTGATGCCGACAGCGCGGAAGAGCCCGCTCAGTATGTCGTTCCCGTCCGGATTGTCGTCGACCCACAGGATCGAGCCGCCCCGCAGTTCGAAGGCGGCGAGCACGAGTTTCGTGGCGGCGCGCAGGCTCTGGGTCCGGGACTGGTGCCCGAGCGGATGCCGGTACGCCGGCTGGACGGGCTGGGCCCAGTAGGGGGCGGGCCGGTTCGGGTAGTAGGCGCCACCCTCGCCGGGCCGGCCCGCGGGAACGGGATAGGTGGGCGGGATGTTGGGGATCTGCTGGTTGGGGGCGGTCACCGTGGCGTAGGGGTCGGGCTCGGGCTGCGCGGTGTCGGCGGGCCCGTCGACGGGTGGGGTGGCGAGGAGGTCCGGCTTCGCCTCGGCGGGCGGTTCGGTGTGGACGGTCTCGTCGTCGTCCGCCGGTTCGTCGTCCGTGGCGTCCTTCGCGGGTGGCGACTGCGGGTCGGTGCCGATCTTGTAGACCACGCCGTTGCCGGGCCGGACCTGCTGGGTCGGCAGCGGGTAGAGCGCGGTCCAGTCCGTCTCGGCGGGCGGCGGCTGGAGCTGCACGGCGTCGCGCACGGCCGCCTGTTCGATGGCCTGCTGGGCGAGTTCCACTGTGACCCAAGGGGTCTCGACCTTGGTCATGCGCGGCGCCTGGGCGGTGAAGAGCCGCTTGGCGATGGCCAGCGCGATGAAGCCGAAGCCGACCCAGAGGAAGGCCGGGAGCACCTTGATCAGTTCGATCCAGATGGCTTCGCTCATCGTGGGCTCCAAAGAAGGGGGTACCGGGGCCGGGCATCTCTACCTTAAACGGCCGACGCCATGGCCCCGGTACCGCAAGGCGTCTCACCGGGTGAGGGCGTGGAACAGGGAGATCCAGCGGTCAGGCGGGACGAGTCCGACGACTTGGTCGCGGGCGATGCCGGCTTCGGCGCAGGCCTGGTGCGCGACGCGCCTGGGGACGACGCGGCACAGGGACGCGGCGAGCGCGCCGCCGATGCCGGAGAAGCCGAGGTCCACGAGGTCGCGGTAGTCGACCATGGCGTCGGGCGGCAGCAGGGGCCTGGTGCGGCGGTGCAGGTGCAGCACGGCGGCGTCGACCTGCGGGACGGGCCGGAACTCGCGGCGGTCGAGGCGCATGCCGAGTTCGAAGTCGAACTCGGGCCAGTGCGCGACGGTGAGGCGGCTCCAGCGGCCGTAGTCGCCGGTGTGCTTGCGGGCGAACTCGAGCTGGGTGATCAGTGCGGCCGAGGTGAGGGTGCGGGCGCGCAGGCACCACCGGACGATGTCGGTGGTGATTCCGAAGGGCGCGTTGGCGACGACGCTGAAGGGTGCTTGCGGTGGTGTGACGTCGCGGAAGTCGGCCTGGTGGCAGCGGAAGTGCTCGTGGTGGCCGAGGCGCGAGTGGAGTCGTTCGACGAAGTGGCGGTCCTTCTCGTAGGCGGTGACGCGGCGGGCGCGGTCGAGCAGCGCTCTTGTGACCATGCCGTCGCCGGGGCCGACTTCGATCACGTGGTCGTTCGGGCGGACGTCGGCGGCGTCGACGAAGGCGCGGGCGGTGTGCGCGTCGCGCAGGAAGTTCTGGGACAGGGCTTTGCGGTTCGAGAGGTCGCGTGCGCTTTTGGTGTGCGGAGCTCGGGCACGCGGGAATTGGCTGCGGGACATGGGAGTACTCCATGAGGACGAGTCGAATCAGGACGATCGATTCGCCTAGGCCCGCGCAGGGGCGCAGCCGCTGCGAGACGCAGCGGTCGGATAGGAGCGCTTGCGGGAGGCCTAGGCCGCCGCGCGCAGCCGCATGAAGCACGGGCAGGACGCGGTGGACGCGAACTGCCCCGGTGACCCGTACATGCCCGCGAGGCTATCCGGTTTCGCCCGGGGCGTCCACCCGGTTCTCGCGCCGCGCGCGCGGGATCGCACCGGTGTCGTTGTGGGCGCCGCCGCCCGAGGAGTAGCGGCCGGGCACGTGGAGTCGCAGGACCGCTTCGCTGGCCCAGTCGGGGACGGATCCGGGGCGGGACGCGGCGATCATGACGGCGAACGCGAGCGGCACCGTCCACAGTGCTGGCTGGGCGAGGAGGACTGAGACGATGCCGGGTTCGAGGTCGAGGACCACGGAGGCCAGCGCCGCGCCGGTGGAGGTGGCGGCGCCGACGAGCAGGCCCGCCGTCGCCCCGGTCGCGGTGAGGCCGCGCCACCAGATGCCGAGGGTCAGCAGCGGGCAGAACGTGGAGGCCGCCACCGCGAAGGCCCAGCCGACGAGCACGTTGATGTCCACATCGGCCGCCGGGAGCGAGAGCGCGACCGCGAGGGCCGTGCCGACGACGACGCCGAGGCGCAGCCGTGAGAGCGAGCCGCCGAACAGGTCGTGCGAGAGGCCCCCGGCCAGCGCGAGGAGCAGCCCGGACGAGGTGGAGAGGAATGCGGCGAACGCGCCGGCGGCGACCAGTGCGGTGAGGACCGCGCCGGCCGTGCCGGGGACGATCGCGCCCGGGACGAGGAGCGGGACGACGTCGGTCTCCTCGGGTTCGGGCGTGGTGACGCGGCCGAGGAGGCCGTAGACGACCGGCCACAGGTAGAACAGGCTGAGCAGAACGATGACCGAGACGGCGACCCGGCGGGCCGCGCGGGCCCCGGCGACGGTGTGGAAGCGCATCACGACGTGCGGGAGCCCCATGGCGCCCAAGGTGGTCGCGACCAGGACCGAGATGGTGGCCAGCAGCGGGTGCCCGGAGCCGTCGAGGTCCAGGAGCGGGCGGGACCAGTCCGCGTCGGCGCTCGGGTCGAGGGCCGCCTCGCGCCGTTCGGGCCCGGCGAGGGCGATGAGGAAGACCGCGGGGCCGGCGATGAACACGAGCTTCACCAGGTAATGGAAGGCCTGCACGTAGGTCGCCGAGCGCATCCCGCCGACGGCGATGGTGGAGGAGACCACGAGCCCGGCGCCGACGACGCCGACCCAGTAGGGGATGCCGGAGACGAGTTCGAGCACGACGCCGGCCGCTTTGAACTGCGGCAGCAGGTAGAGCAGCATGATGACGAGCACGACGAGGCCGCACATGCGGCGGATGCGCGGCGAGCCCAGGCGGTACTCGGCGAAGTCGGGCACCGTGTAGGCGCCGCTGCGGCGCATCGGCCCGGCCGCGAGCGCGGCGACGAGCACGTACCCGGCGGTGAAGCCCACGGCGTACCACATCGCGCCCACGCCGTTCTTGACGATCAGCCCGGCGAGGCCCAGTACCGAAGCGGCGGAGACGTACTCGCCCGCGATGGCGAGGGCGTTCCAGCCGGGCACGATGCTGCGGGAGGCCACCAGGAAGTCCGGTGTGGACCGTGCGGCGCGCACGCCCCAGACGCCGATGACGACGCTGGAGGCGAGCACCAGGCTGATGGCGGCCAGGCCGAGCATCAGCTGCCTTCCCGGTAGTCGGCTTCGATGGCCTCGGCCCGGCGCACGTGGACGGCGGCCAGGAGCAGCAGGACCGGGTAGGGCGCGAAGAAGAGCACGGCCCAGCCGAGGCGGCCCGGAGTGATCGCGGCGGCGGTGAGCAGGGCGGCGAGGGCGAGCAGGAGCAGGGTCGCGGTGCGGGCGGCGAGGCGGCGCTGGCGGCGGAGGGCGCGTTCGGCGTCGTCGAGGTCGATCGCGCTGCGGCCCACCGGCGGGCGGCCCGCGAGGCGGCTGAGGCGGCGTGTGGCGTCGGACCGGCGGCGCAGGGCGAGCCGGGTCTGGGGGCTGGTGACGCGCACGCGCTGGTTCACCGGTGCGCGCCGCCTTCCCTGGCGGCCTGGAGGAGCCGTTCGCGCAGGAGCCGGGAGTGGCGGCGGCTGACTGGCACCTCGCCGGGTTCGGTGACGGCGACGAGGCCGGCCGTGGAGGTCACGCGCAGTTCCGTGACATGGGCGAGGTTGATGAGGAAGGAGCGGTGCGCGCGCACGAAACCCGCTGCGTCCCATACCTGTTCGAGGTAGGTGAGGGACTGGCGGAGGAGGTGCGAGCCCTGGCTGGAGTGGAGGCGCACGTAGTCGCCGTGGGCTTCGGCGTAGGCGATGTCGTCACGGCGCACGAACACGGTGCGCCCGGCGAGCTCGACCTGGACGACGGCGAGGTCGTCGGACTTGTCCCCCACCACGGGTCCGGAGCGGCGGCCGCCGATGCGGGCCACGGCCTCGGCGAGGCGCTCCGGCCGGAAGGGCTTGAGAAGGTAGTCGGCGGCGCCGAGGCCGAAGGCCTCCACCGCGTGGTTGTCGTAGGCGGTGACGAACACGATCTCGGGCGGGTCCGAGAGGCGCCGGAGGATCCGGGCCACGTCCATGCCGGTGAGGCCGGGCATCGCGATGTCGAGGAACGCGGCGTCGAACGAGCCGGAGCCGAGGAGGCGCACGGCCTCGTCGCCGCCGGCGGCGGCCACGACCTCGCCGACGGCGGGCAGCTCGGCGAGCTGCCCGGCCAGTTCGACGCGGGTGGAGGGCTCGTCTTCGACGACGAGCACGCGCAGCAGGCTCATCAGCGCCTCCGGTTCAGGAGCAGGGTCGCAGTGCGGACCGGGCGGGAGGGAAGGGCCGCAATGCGAACGAGGCGGGAGTGATTAGTGCGGTCCCCCGCCCACTGAGCACGAATCGCGTTCGCGTTCGCGTTCGCGTTCGCGTTCGCGTTCGCGTTCGCGTTCGCGTTCGCGTTCGCGTTCGCGTTCGCGTTCGCGTTCGACGAAATGATGCGGTCGCCCGCCCACTGAGCGCGAATGCCATTCGCATTCAGGGGGATGTCGGACCCGTGTGGGAGAGTCGTCCTATTTCCCTGGTTGGTCGGAGGTGGATGCGGGTGGGAAGGGGCACGCCCTATGGCCGCGTCAAGGAGCCGGGTCATACGTGCACCCCTCTCGCATATCGCGGGATCCGCACCGTGGCCTTGGTCCCCTCCCCCGGGGCGGTGTCGAGCCACAGGCCGTACTCGGGTCCGTAGACCGCGCGCAGCCGTCGGTCCACATTGGCCAGTCCGATGCGGCCCGCGCCCTGGCGGCTGCCGGTGAGGATCGCCTTCGCCGTCTCCGGTTCCATGCCCGCGCCGTCGTCCTCGACCTCGATGACGCACAGCGCGCCCTCGGAGAACCCGCGCACGGCGATGTGCCCGGTGCCGGGCTTGGACTCGAAGCCGTGGCGCACGGCGTTCTCCACGATCGGCTGCACCACCAGGAACGGGATGGGCACGGGCAGGACCTCCGGGGCGATGCGGACGGTGATGTCGAGGCGGTCGTCGAACCGGGCCCGCTGCAGCTCGAGGTAGGTCTGCACCGCCTGCAGCTCGTCCGCCACGGTGGCGTAGTCGCCGGTGTTCGCGAACGAGTAGCGCAGGTAGTCCGAGAAGTCGGTGAGCAGTTCGCGGGCCCGCTCGGGGTCGGTGCGGGTGTGGGCGCTGATCGCGGCGAGCGCGTTGTGCATGAAGTGCGGCGAGATCTGGGCCCGCAGCGTGCGAAGGTCCGCCGCCGCGATCCGCTCGCGGGCCCGGTCCAGGTCCGCGTGGTCGAGCGCGGTCGCCACGAGGTGCGCGGCCTCGGCGACCTCCGCGTCGCTCACGTCCCCCGCCACGAGCAGGCACCCCGCCAGGTCTCCCGAGACGATCAGCGGCGAGGACCGCAGCGGCGGCGCCGTGACCGGCTCGAGCACGTCCAGGGTCTCGACGAGCAGGCCCTGGGCCGCGGCCGGGTCGAGGCTCCCGGCGACCGCGATGACCCGCTCGCAGTCGGCCAGCGCGACCGCGTCGGCCGCGAGGAGCTTGGCGAGGCGGCGGGCCGCGAGCGGCGCGCCCTTGCCGTTCAGGCCGTCCGCGAGGGACTCGCCGACCTGGCGGGAGAGGCGCAGCGCCGCGAGCGCCCCGGAGCCCAGCGCGCGCCGGCGCGTCGAGGCGAGCCTCGAAGCGCGGAGCGAGGCGGAAAGGCGACCGGGGATCACCTGTTCACTGTAACGGGGCCCACAGAAAAGTGCGGGGAGGGCCGCCCGGCCCTCCCCGCCTCTGGGGCGGCTCAGTGCTCCGCGGCCCGCTCAGAGCCCGCGCCGGTCAGCGCCCTCACCTGGAGGGTCGCGAATCGATCGGGGCGGGACTCGTCGCTCATCAGCGTGCCGACCACGGCGCAGATGAGACCGAGCGGGATGGAGACCAAGCCAGGGTTCGACATCGGGAACCATGCGATGTCGACCCCTTCGCCGAGCAGCGAGGTTTCGGTTCCGGAGAAGACCGGAGAGAAGACCACCAGGGCGAGCGAGGCGACCAGGCCGCCGTAGATGCCCCAGAGGGCGCCGCTGGTGTTGAACCGCTTCCAGAACAGGCTCAGGAGCAGCGTCGGCAGGTTCGCCGAGGCCGCGACCGCGAAGGCCAGGCCCACCAGGAAGGCGACGTTGAGGTTCTGGGCGAAGATCGCCAGGACGATCGCGACGATGCCGATGCCGATCGAAGCGAGCTTCGCGACGCCGACCTCCTCGCGCTCGGTCGCCTTGCCGTGGCGGATGACGCTGTTGTACAGGTCGTGCGCCAGCGAGGACGACGAGGCGATCACCAGGCCCGAGACCGTGGAGAGGATCGCCGCGAAGGCCGCGGAGGCGATGACCGCGAGCATGACCGCGCCGAGCGTGGACCCGCCGACTTCGCCGCCGACCACTTCGGCCAGCTGCGGTGCGGCGGTGTTCCCGGCCGGGTTCTGAGCGGTGATCGCCTCGACCCCGACGATCGCGGCCGCGCCGAAGCCCAGCACGAGCGTCATCAGGTAGAAGGCGCCGATCAGGCCGATGCCCCAGTTGATGGAGCGGCGGGCGACCCGGGCGTCCGGGACCGTGTAGAAGCGGATGAGGACGTGCGGGAGGCCCGCGGTGCCGAGGACCAGCGCGAGCCCGAGGCTCACCAGGTCGAGCTTGTTCCACATGGTCTGGACCGCGTCGCCCGGCACCTCGACCCCGTAGCGCAGCCCCGGTTCGAGGAAGGCCGCGCCCTGGCCCGAGGCGGTGGCGGCGTCGCCGAGCAGGTCGGAGACGTTGAAGCCGTACTGGCCGAGGACCATGAGCGTCAGGACGGCCGCGCCGCCGACCAGGACCATCGCCTGGAAGATCTGGACCCAGGTGTTGCCCTTCATGCCGCCGAGGGCGACGTAGAGGGTCATGATCAGCCCGACCAGGACGATGCCGGCGATCTTGGCGGTCTCGGCGTCCATGCCGAGGTAGGTCTCGCCTTCCTTGATGCCGAGGAGCAGCGCGATGAGCGCGCCCGCGCCGACCATCTGGGCGAGCAGGTAGAAGATCGAGACGCTGAGGGTCGAGACGGCGGCGGCGGTGCGGACCGGGCGCTGGCGCATCCGGAACGACAGCACGTCGGCCATGGTGAACCGGCCGGTGTTGCGGAGCATCTCGGCGACCAGCAGGAGCGCCACCAGCCAGGCGACGAGGAAGCCGATCGAGTAGAGGAACCCGTCGTAGCCGAACAGGGCGATCGTCCCGGCGATGCCGAGGAAGGAGGCGGCCGACATGTAGTCGGAGGCGATCGCGAAGCCGTTCTGCCACGCCGAGAAGCTGCGTCCGCCGGAGTGGAAGTCGGTGGCGGTGCGGGTGTAGCGGTGGCCCCAGATGGAGATCACGATGGTGACGGCCACCGTGAGCAGGAACAGGACCATGGTCAGGGTGCGGCCGGTGCCTTCGGCCTGGGCGAGGAGGTCCATCAGCGGTCCTCTCCGTAATGGATGGCGTCGTGGAGTTCGATCGCCTTCGGGTCGTAATTGCGGGCGGCGTAACGCGAATAGCCCCAGGCGATCCCGAACGTGGAGAGGAACTGGCCGAGGCCCAGGACCAGCGCGACGTTCACGTTGCCGAAGAGGACGGTGCCCATGAAGTCGCGGGCGTACGCGGAGAGGAGCACATAGAGCAGGTACCAGGCGAGGAACGCGACCGTCGCGGGCACGATGAAGCGGAAGAGGCGGCGCTTGAGGTCGAGGAACCGGGGGTCGTCGTGCATCGCGGCGAGCTGCTCCTCGGTGACCTCGGGCGGGGGGCCGTCGCGGGTGGGGGTCGTAGCCATCGGGCCGTTCCTCCTTGAAGGGCTTGATGCTGGGCTTGTCCCAGTCCTCCCGGGCCGGCGTTGCTGGCGCGAGTCGGTCCGGTGACGGGTTTACATGCAACCTAAGAGGCCGGAGCGGCCGAGTGAAGCATTGGTGTGACGCGTGTCGCTAGGGGGTCGGCTTCCTGCGTTGAGGGCGCCGACGAACGGTCGGCGAACGGTCCGCGAACGGTCGCGCCGGGTTTCTCGCACGCGAACGATGAATTGCGCGTTGGGATCTCGTCTGCACTGGTGAAGGCAATGGGACACCGAAAGGACCGCACGATGGCGAGCAAGATGATCTTCCTGAACCTGCCCGTGAGCGACCTGGACGCCGCGAAGGCGTTCTACGAGGCGCTGGGCTGGAGCATCAACCCCGACTTCACCGATGAGAACGCGGCCTGCGTCGTCGTCGACGACAACATCTGCCTGATGCTGCTGACCAAGGCGTTCTACGCGACGTTCGCCGAGCGCCCGATCGCCGACACCGCCGCGTACTCGGCGGCGGCGTACGCGGTGGCGCTGCCGAGCCGCGAGGCCGTCGACGAGCTCACCGACGCCGCGCTCAAGGCCGGCGGCACCGAGGAGAACTCCAAGCAGGACCGCCGCGCCCAGGAGGCCGAGGTCGGCATGTACGGCCGCACCTTCCTCGACCTCGACGGCCACCAGTGGGAGCCGTTCTACATGCCCTACCCGCAGTAGCCGGGTCTCCGGGAGGGCCGCTTCCCGGCGGACCGGGCGGGACTGGAACCGCTCGGTCCACCGGAGTTCGGGGGTCATGTCCGGCCTTCCTTGCCGTGGTTGCTGAGTTCGGTTGCGCGGGTCGCGGGGGTCAGTCCTTCGAGAGGTCGTGGTCCCGCATGAAGGCGAAGGTCGAGATGGCGCCGACGATCGCGAGCACCGCCAGCAGGATCAGCGTCACGTGCATGGCTGAGGTGAGGGCGGCCGAGGTCGCCTGCATCGCGACCTCCCGCTGGTCCTCGGGGACGGCGTCCAGGGACTGCGCCAGCCGGCCCTGCACGGCGTCGCCCGCGAGCAGGGTGGGGTCGTCGAGGACGGGCGCGCGGTCCCGGAGGTCGTTCAGGGTCAGGCTCGACAGCAGTGCGGCGGCGCCGGCGATCGCGATCGTCTCGCCGGTGATCCGCATCGTGTTGAACATCCCCGAGGCCATGCCCGCCCGTTCCACGGGGACGGAGCCGACCGCGGCGTTGTCCATGACGCCGAAGGCGCTGCCGACCCCGATGCCGAACAGGGCCAGCGGCCCGATCAGCTCGGCCAGCGAGCCGCCCGGCTGCAGGGTGGTCAGCCACAGGGAGCCCGCCGCGATGAGGCTGGAGCTCGCGGCCAGCATGACCCGCAGCGGGATCCGGGCCGCCAGGCGGCCGGCGACGAGCGGGAGCGAGAGCACCGGCAGCGTGAGCGGCAGGAGCAGGGCGCCCGAGGCGAGGGCGCTGTGCCCGCTCACTCCTTGGAAGTACGGGGGCAGGTAGACCAGCAGCACCACGAACCCGAAGGTGACCGTGAACGGCTGGCACATGACCACGATGAACGAGGGCTTGGCGAGCAGCGACAGGTCGAACACCGGTCGGGCCTGCCGCAGTTCGACCACCACGAACGCCAGCAGCAGCAGCACTGAGCCGGCCGCCGCCGAGAGGGTGCCGGTGCTCGTCCAGCCGTTCACCGGCCCTTCCACGAAGACCAGCGTCAGCAGCGCGAGGCTGCCGCTGAAGGTGGCCAGTCCGGCCCAGTCGACGCTCGTCGCGTCCGGGTCGCGGGACTCCGGAAGGTGCCGGGCGAGGAAGAGCAGCACGAACAGCGCGATGGCGACGTTCAACAGGAACACCAGCCGCCAGCTGCCGAGGTTGACGAGCATGCCCGCGGTGAGCGGGCCCAACGCGAGGCCGCAGCCGAAGGACGCGCCCAGCACGCCGAAGGCCTTGGCGCGGGCGGCCCCGGTGAAGGATGCCGCCAGCACCGCCGCGCCGCTGGTGAGCACCCCGGCGGCACCGATCCCCTGCAGCGCCCTGGCGATGTCGACCAGGATCATGTTCTGCGCGACGGCGCAGAGGGCGGACATGGCTGCGAACAGCCAGAGGCCCGAGATCATCACCCGGCGGCGCCCGTGCCTGTCGGCCAGGGCGCCGGCCGCGAGCAGGCAGGCGGCGAACGTGACGCCGTAGGCGTTCTGCACCCACTGCGTCTCGGCGATCCCGGCCCTGAGGTCGACGGCCATATCGGTCAGCGCGACCGCGGGTCCGGTCACGGCGAGCGGCAGGGTCAGGCTGGACAGCGCCACGGCCAGAATGGCGAGTGGGCTTGCGGTGCGGTTCACCGCCTTGGGCGCAGTGCCTTGCTGGTCAATCACAGAAGTCATGGGAATGGCGCCTCTCGAATTCGCTGTGTATCAGAGATCGATTTACCATAAGAGATCTTATGCTTGAGATATTATGAGGCGCAGAATTTCCGGTCAAGAATACGTGATCCGAATCACATGTTATTTTGCAACGGTATTAATAGCGGTTAACAAAGGCGCAACTGAAAGCCGTCGCCCGAAACAAATCGATTCCAAGCCGAGAAGAGAAAAAGGGGTCGCTTGCAATGCGGCCGGCCTTATTCTCGGCCTTGCCGCGTCAGCATTTTCCACAGGCGCACGACATCCACGGCGAGCGCGATCATCGCCGGGCCGTCAGGACGGCACCGGCGTGCAACCTCGAGTGATGGACGGCCGCCCTTCTCCTGACTCTCCAGTCCGCGAAGGGCGACCGGTCAGCCGCGCATCCGCGTCCGCTGCTCGGCGGTGATCTCGGTCAGCGTCGCCGTGCACCGGCCGAGCAGGTCGAGCAGCAGTCGCGACTCCTCTTCCGAGAACGCGGCACCGAGCCGGAGTTCGACCTCGCAGGCCGCTCGGTCGGCGTCGTTGAGCAGTTCCCGGGCCTTGCGCGTCAGACGGACTTCATGGACGTGGCTGTGGACGGGGTGCGGTTCCCGTTTGACGAGTTCGCGCGATTCCAAGGTGCGGAGGACCGACGACATGGTCTGCGGCGTCACCAGGCACCGCCTGGCCAGTTCCGCCCCGGAAAGACCCGGTTCCTGCGCGACCACGAGTAGCAATGTGTACTGCGGGACATTGAGGTCGAAAGGCCTGAGCGCCGCCGTCTTCGCGGCCATGAGTTCCTGTTCGGCCCTTTTCAGATGGTTGCCGATTCGCTGGTCGATCGCAAGGAGAGTCATGTGCCCGATGTTATCCGAACGCTCGGCGACCGGATGGGCGCCGCCATATGGGTCGTTCACCTAAGCACTCCGGTCCATCTCCAAGGCGACCGCTTTCGTGAAATTCGCGGTCAGCTCGGCCTCGAGCCGGTCGAGGTCGCCGATGTGTCCGTGTGCCGCGACGTGCCCGTCCGGCCGGAACAGGTAGTACGCCCTCCGGCCGCAGGCCCAGGGGGCCCCGGCCAGGGAGTCGAAGGTGATCTGCGGCCAGGCCGCCGCCGCCGCCTGGACCGACTCCGCCCATGCCTCGTCGCCGTTGGCGAAGCAGGCCAGGTACCACCCGCTGAGCGGGCTCGGCACTCCGGCCGCGATCATCTGGTCGCGCCCGGGGGTTTCGCCGGGCCGGATGCTCCCCCGCCGGCAGCGGTGCTCGCTCGCGGGGCTCTGGGTGCTGCGCACCGGCGGGTACCGCAGCCGCCGGCCCGCCATCACCGGCAGGTAGTGGCGGGCGATGACACCGGTGCGGTCCAGGAGGCGGAACGCGCCGTCCCTCGCCGCGACCTGCAGCCGGCCCTTCAGCATCCAGCCGCGCGTCTGCACGTCCGTGTCGCGGACGACCTGGCGGGCCACCGCCTTCCGTTCGCTCTCATAGGTGTTCAGGAGCTCGGGCGGCGCTTCGCCCTTCAGTACGGCGGCGATCTTCCAGGCGAGGTTGTGGGCGTCCTGGATGCCCGTGTTCAGCCCCTGCCCGCCCGCCGGACTGTGGACGTGCGCGGCGTCGCCGGCGATGAAGGCCCGGCCCTGCCGGAAGGCCTCCGCGTGCCGCCGGTGCACGCGGAACGTGGTCTCCCAGACCGTGGTGCCGATCTTCACGCCCTGCGGGCCCTGCTCGTCCACGATGCGCTGCATGGCGGGCACGTTCACCCTCTCGCCCGGGCGCAGGCTCGAGAAGAACCGGAACACGCCGCCGGGCAGGGCCACGATCACGAGCGCGCCGGCCCGCGACTGGTAGTAGAGCGCCTTGTCGGTCGGCAGATCGCCTTCGATGTAGGCGTCGACGAGCGCGAAGGCGCTCTCGTACGTCGCCCCGGTGAACGCCGACCCCATCTGGGCCCTGACGGCGCTGCCCGCCCCATCGGTGCCGAGGACGAACGGCGCCCTGAACCGCTCGAAGGAGCCGTCACTGTGCTCGAGGATCGACGTCAGGCCCGTGGTGCGGGACAGGTCGTCGGAGTGGGTCAGGTCGTCGAAGGCGAGCAGCCGCACCCCTCGTTCGATCCGGCCGCCCAACGCGTGCAGGCGCTCGGTCAGCACCCGCTCCGTGTCGCACTGGGGCAGGCACAGCGGGGCGAGGTCCTCTGGGAATTCGAAGGTCGCCAGCGGCTTCCCGTCCGAGAAGTAGCTGAACGCGTTGATCGCCAGGCCCGCCTCGCGCGCCTGCCCAAGCACGCCGTTGTCCGCCAGCAGATCGAGGCTGCGGGGCCAGAGCAGGAGCGCCTTCGGGAACGGGGACGGCTCGGGGTTGCGGTCGATCAGGCGGACGTCGATGCCGTGCCGGAGCAGCTCGCACGCCGCCGTCAACCCGGTCGGCCCGGCTCCGACGACCAGTACGCGATCGCTGTCCGACGTCGGTCCCTGCGCTGTCATCCATCAGCTCCCTAACAGATATAAGATATCAGTTGGTCATCAGATCTCGAATATCAACTCTCTCTGAGGATACGCAGATTCCTCGCGACTTTGCAAGACCTACGGAAGGGGGGCGGGGGACTCACCCAACGAGCCCGCCCGCGTCGGGGCGTTTGGGTGGGGTGGGGGGGGGGGGGGGCGGGGCCCCGGCCCCCCCCCCGCCGCCCCCCCCCCGCCCCGCCGCCCGGCGCCGGTCCGGGCCGGTCGGCGTCCCGCCGCCCGCCCGACTTCCGGAGACCGAACGCGATGCCGGCACCGACGATCACGGCCCCCGCGATATCCGCGACGGTCACCGGCGCGATGCCGAGCACCGCGGTCGTGAGGAGCGCACCGACCGGCACGAGCCCGGCCAGCAGGCCGCTGCGGTCGGCCCCGATGCGGCGAAGCGCGTTGTACCACAACAGGAACGCTACGGCCGTGACCAGCACACCGAGGTAGACGTAGGCCGCGCCTTCGGCGAGCGTCGGCATTCGCAGTGCGTCCGCCCCTTCGAGCCCCAGCCCCGCAACGAGCAGCATCGGTACGGCGAGCGTTGCGGCGTAAGCGGACACCCGCGTGGGTCCCAGTTTCGGCAGCAACGGGATCGCGAGCAGGGAGAACAGCACCTCGCATCCGAGCGCGCCGATGGCCAGCAGCAGGCCCGCGACACTGCCGGAGCCGAGCCCGGCGGCGACGGCCGTGCCGCCTGCGACCACCATCGCCGCGATCACCGTCCTGCGTGAAGGCTTGCGCCGCTGCAGGACCGGGGCGAGCAGCGCCAGCGCCACCGGCACGGCCCCAACGACAGAGCCGATCATCGCAGGGCTCGCGTGCCGGGTCGCCTCGATGAGGAAGAGATTGAACCCGGCGAGGCCGGTGGCAGCGAGGGCCACGAGCAGCAGGACGTCGCGCACGGTGAGCCGGACGCGGGGGAGCCGCTGCGCCCGGACCACGGCCAGCAGGATCACGGCGGCAAGCGCGAAGCGGATCGACTGTCCGATCAGGACCGGATAGTCCGCAATCGTCGCCGCCACCGCGGTCGAGGTGCCGACGAGCAGCATCGCGACTCCGCCGCCGATGATCGCGAGGCGTTGGGCGGCAGCGCGATTGAGGATGCCGGACCGCTGTACTACGCCGTCGCCGTCGCCGTCGCCGTCGCCGTCGCCGCCGTCGCCGCCGTGGACGCTAGAGCGCTGAACCGCACTGTGGGCGCTGGACCGTTGAGCCACGCCGTTGCCGTGGTCAGCGGATCGCTCAACCGCCCCCTGGGCGCTGGATCGCTGCACCGCGCCGTCACCGCCGCCGTGGTCGCCCGATCGCTGTACTGCGGCACCGTCGAGAGGTTGGTGGCTCACGGCGCGACCGCTGCCGTTGCCGCCCCGGCCCCAGCCGAAGCCCCGTCCTTTGCGCCGCCGTCGAGCACGGTCCGGGTGACCCGTTCGCTGATGGCGGCAACGAGCGCCCGGGGCCGACGCGGCATGAGGTGCGCATTCAAGGCGTTGCCGAGGCCCGGCGTCACATAGGCCCGGTCGCGGTCGAGGGCACGCAACGCGGTGCGCACCACCCGGTCCGCCGGGATCAGGGCGCCGAACGAGGCGGCCTTCTCGTTGCCGATGGCCTCGACGAACCCGGTCGGCACCGGCCCGGGGCAGACGGCGAGGACCTTCACGCCGCGTCCGCGGTACTCGTTCCGCAGCGCGAGGCTGAAGTTGAGCACGAAGGTCTTGGCCGCGCTGTAGACCGCGAAGTACGGGGAGGGCTGGAACGCGGCGGTCGAAGCGATGTTCACGACCGCGCCGCCGCCGTTCGCGAGCATCCCGGGCAGCAGCTCATGGCTGAGATCGACCAGGGCGACGACGTTGACCATCAGCTGATCGTGGTCGCGCGCCCCGGAGATCTCCTCGAACCGGCCGCACGTGCCGAACCCGGCGTTGTTCACGAGCAGGCCGACCTGCAGGCCGCGGGCGTCCAGCTTGATCTTGATGCGCTGCGCCGCATCGGGTTCGACGAGGTCCTGCACGATGACCTCGGCCTTCACGCCGTGCTCGGCGCGGATGCGGCGGGCCTCGGCCTCGAGCCGGTCGCCGCTGCGGGCCACCAGGACCACATCGTGGCCGCGTGCGGCGAGCTGCGATGCGAACTCCGCGCCGAGCCCGGAGGAGGCGCCGGTGATGAGGGCTGTGCTTGACATGGTCGTGCTCCGTTCCATCGGTATCTGAGACAGAACAGTACGCGAAAATCCAAAAAACGCAACAGTGAAGTTCCATTTAATTCGATTACGCCGACGTTCGTGTATCGTTTGTGCAGCACGAGGGACGGGAGCGACATGGAACCGACGACGAAGCGGCCGCTGCGGGCCGACGCCGAGCGCAGCGTGCGCGCGATCCTGGAGGCCGCCGAGCGGGTGCTCGCCGCCGATCCAGGCGCGTCGATGGAGCAGATCGCGACCGCCGCGGGCCTCGCCCGCACCACGGTCCACCGCCGCTTCGCCAACCGCCAGGCCGTCCTCGACGCCCTCGCGGTCTCGGCCGCCCGCCAGCTCCTCGACGCCGTCGACGACGGCCGCCCCGACACCGCGCCGCCGCTCGTCGCGATTCACCGGATCACCGCGAACGTGCTACAGGTCAAGTACTCCTGGACCTACGCCCTCGGCCTCCCCCCGGAACCCGGCAGCGAGGCGGCCCGCCTCCACGCCGAAGTCCAGGCCCGCTGCATGGCCGTCTTCCAACGCGCCCAACGCGACGGCCTTCTCAGCCCGGACGCCGACCTCGACTGGGCCCGGCGCGTCTACTACGCGCTCGTCGGCGAATCCCTCCACGGCAACGACGCGAACGCCGACCCCGACACCATCGCCGCCCGCCTCGTCGATACCTTCCTCCACGGCTTCGCCGCCGCGAGATAACCCCATCACGCTGCCCCGGAACGAGTTACGCCACCGCGAAATGGCCGCATCCCCATAGGCGGGACACGCATCAAGCCCATCACCCTGGGCGGGAACGAGTTTCGCCGCCGCGCGGTGAGGCTGATGCCTCGTTGCGCGGCGGCGTGGGTCGAGCCTTCGTCTCCTTAGGCGTCGAGCGCCTCGGTGATCTTCTGCGCCATCGCGGCCATGCTCGGGCCCGGCTCGCCCTTGTGCGCACGGGTGGCCGCTCCGACCGCAGTGACCACAGTGGTCCGGAAGTTCGCCGCCTCCGCCGCGTCCTGCGCCTTGAGCAGCTGCACGGACTCAGTGAGCGCGGGCAGGACCTGGTCGGCCAGGGCCGCAGCCGACTTCGCCTTCAGCTTGAAGTCGTTCTTCTTCGAGGCCAGCACGTGCCCGACGGCGCCGGTCGCGGAGGCGTAGGACAGCGTCCCATCCGTCGCGACCCGGTGGGCCGACCCGGAGATCCCGGCGAACGACATGAGCGTGACGGCGCCGAAAGCGGCGGTGCGGATGGTGGTGGTGTCCTGGGCGGTGAGGTTGACGTTCATGACTTGCTCCGTTTTCGTTTCGGTCTTGCTTGCTGATGAAGCAACTATCGACCGCCCGCCTTGCACCGCCCTGACATCGCCCTGACACCTCCGCTGACAAGGACCGGCGGGCCCCGCGCGTCCGCAAAGGGCAAGGCCCGCAACGACACTCAGAACCCGCGCAGCACTCGTCCCGGTCAGAGGTGAGAGCCGCCGGTGGCGTCGATGACCTGGCCGGTGGTCCAGCGGCCCGCCGCCGAGGCGAGGAACAGGACCGGTCCGGTGAGGTCCTGCGGCCGGCCGACCCGGCCGAGGGCGGACCTGGACGCGGCGGCGGCCTGCGCTTCGGCGTTGCCGCGCAGCCAGGAGGCGTTGATGTCGGTGTCGACGATGCCCGGCGCGACCGTGTTCACCGTGATGCCGCGGGGCCCGAGCTCGGCGGCGAGCGCCAGCGTGAACGTGTCGACCGCGCCCTTGGCCATCGCGTAGGCGATGCCCTCGGGGAAGGCGATGCGGGTGACCCCGGAGCCGATGTTGATGATGCGGCCGCCGTCGGGGATGAGCTCCAGGGCCCTGCGGGTGATGAAGAACGGCGACTTGGTGTTCACGGCGAAGACGCGGTCGTAGTCGGCCTCGCTGACTGCGCCAATGCCGCCGGGCGCGCCGATGCCGGCGTTGTTGACGAGGATGTCGAGCGGGTCGCCGCGCAGTTCGGAGGCGAGGGCGTCGATGAGCGTGTCGGCCGCGCCGGGCTCCGCGAGATCGGCTTGGACGCTGAAGGCACTGCCCCCTGCGGCTTCGATCGCCGCGACGGTCTCCTTCGCGGCCTGCGCGTTCGCGTTGTAGTGGACGGCCACGCGGGCGCCCGCCCCGGCCATCTCGACGGCGATGGCGCGGCCGATGCCACGGCTGGCGCCGGTGACGAGTGCGGTCTTTCCCGAGAGGGTGAACATGGCGGCTCCTTTATTGATCGATCGCTCAAGAATGCGACCGGCATGACGCTACCAGATTCTTGAGCGATCGCTATATAATGGGTTCGTGACAAGAGGAAGGCCCAGGTCATTCGACCGAGACGCGGCACTCGAGCAGGCCCTGCGCGTGTTCTGGCAGTACGGGTACGAGCCCGCCTCCATCGCCGTGCTCACCGACGTGATGGGCATCCGGCCCGCCAGCCTCTACGCCGCCTTCGGCGACAAGCGCCGCCTCTTCAGCGAAGCGGTCGCCCGCTACCAGGCCACCTACGGCGCCTTCACCACTGCGGCCCTCACCGAGGAACCCACCGCGCGCGGCGCGATCGAGCGAATGCTCCGCGAGATCGCGGCCAACTACACCGACCCCAGCCACCCGCCCGGGTGCCTCGTCATCTCCGGCGCGGTCAATCACGGCCCCGACGCCGCCGACGTCGAAGCGGAACTGAAGGAGATCCGGGCCCGAGGCCGGGAGGCCGTCGCCGAACGCCTCCGTGCCGGCATCGCGAGCCGCGAACTTCCCCAGGACGCCGACCCCGAAGCACTCGCCGAGTTCGTCGCGGCCGTCGTCCGCGGCATGTCGCGCTCCGCCCAGGACGGCGCCACCACCGAAGAGCTCCTCGCCGTCGCCGAACTGGCCATGAAAGCCTGCCCCCAGGCCTGAAGTGCCGCAAGGAATCCGACCGCAGGGAGTCGCCACCTCCGGTGCTGTGAACGCGTAAGCGGCCCTCCCCGATCCGGGGAGGGCCGCTCTCTGTCAGGGGCTACTTCTTCCAGAAGATGTGGTGCGTGACGCCGCTGGCGCTGGGGACGATCTCGAGGTTGAAGCGGTCGGTGAGCTCTTCCGGGGACTTCCAGAGCGGGACGCCAGAACCGAGTTCGACCGGGGCGACGACGACGTGCAGGGTGTCGACGAGGTCGGCCTCGATGAACTCGCGGATCACGGTGGCGCCGCCGCCGAGGCGGACGTCCTTGCCCTGCGCCGCTTCCTTGGCCGCTTCGAGGACCGCGGCGGGTTCGTCGTCGGTGAAGTGGAACGTGGTGTCCGACAGCGTGAACGAGGGCCGCAGGTGGTGGGTCAGGACGAACACGGGCGTGTGGAACGGCGGCTCATCGCCCCACCAGCCCTGCCAGTCCAGGTTCTCCCAGGGACCGCGGTGCGGGCTGAACTTGTGGGCGCCCATGATCTCCGCGCCGATGTTGTTCTTGAAGTCGCGCGTGAAGTAGTCGTCCAGGCCGCGGGTCCCGCCGGGGTCGGTGCGGTTGGGCCAGCTCGCTGTGGCGCCGGCCCAGTACATCAACTCGCCGGGGTTGGCGTGGCCGAACGGCCGCTCGAGACTCTGGCCGTCACCCGCGCCGAACCCATCCAGCGAGACGACGAAGTTCTGGACTCGGAGAAGCTGACTCATGTGGTTGACCTTCCCTGGTGACTGCCATTGATGCTGTTGAGACTTCGCGAGCCCCGCGGATTCATCGTCGCAAATGAACGTGGACAGTGTGTCTTGTGTCACTATAAGAGGAGCATTGAAGTTCGCGCGGCCGCGCGAAGCGCGCTGTGCCTGTGCCGGGTCTCGTGCTCGACCTGCAGGTCAGGACGGGCGGGCGAGGTAGGCCGTTTTGGCGTCGCCGGCGAAGCCGCATGCTCGGTAGAACCCGTGCGTGGCGGGATCGCGCGAGCCGGTCATCAGCATTGCCTTGTAGCAGCCCGCGTTCCAAGCGGCTTGCAGTGTGGAGGCCATGAGCCGCTTGCCGAACCCGGATCCGCGGAACGCTTGGTCGACGATGACGTTCTCGATGACCGCGTAGGGCGCCGCTGAGCGGGTGAGGTTGGGGATGACGTTCAGGTAGGCGGAGGCGACGACGGTCCCGCGGTCTTCGAGCACGAACAGGCTCAGGCCGGGTGAGTCGAGGATCTGCTTGAACGCGGCGGCGTCGGTGCCGTCGTCGAGCACGGGGTCCGTCGGATTGAGTTGCCGGTAGAGCCTCAGGATCTGGTCGAAGTCGCCTGGCCCGGCGACACGGAAGACGGTCATGGTCCGAGGTTAGCCAGCCCTCCACTCGATGGCTGAGAACGTGAAGGCGCGCTTCCCTAAGGGTGCATCCCGTGAGGGTGAACGCGGCGCGCACGCAGCGCGTTTTGGGGACTGCGCATTGTGGCCGTTAGCGGTATCCTGAGGACAATCCGATTCCGCCGCTTCACCCCCGAGCGAGGCCGAATTGTTCGATGCATATGCCCACGACGCCGACAGGTACTGGAACGACGACCATCCCGTCCTCGAACTGATCCGGGCGCGCCAGGCCGCCAGTTCCGCGCCCGGTTCGCGCGTCGACGGGTTCAAGCTCGGCCTGGCCGTCGAGGGCGGCGGCATGCGCGGGGTCACCTCCGCCGCCATGCTCGTCGCCCTCGACGACCTGGGCCTGCGCGGCGTGTTCGACGCCGTGTACAGCACTTCGTCGGGTTCGATCAACGCCGCCTACTTCCTGTCGGGCGATGACTGCTGGTACCCGTTGACGATCTACTTCGACGACCTGTGCACGCGCAAGTTCGTCAACATGCGCAACATGTTCAACAACCGCCCGATGCTCAATCTCGACTACGCCTTCGACGAGGTCCTCGAGGTCATCAAGCCGCTCGACTTCGAGAAGGTCCTGAAGAGCCCGGCCGAGTTCCACGTGACGATCAGCCTGGTGGACAGCCTGACCGCGATCAACCCGCACGAATTCGAGTCTAGAGAGGACCTGAAGTCGGCCTTGAAGGCGAGCTGCTGGATGCCCGTCGCCGTCCCCGGCACCGGCATGTTCCGCGGCGAGCGCGCGCTCGACGGCGGCGTGCTCACCGCCCACCCGCACCTCCTCGCCCTGGAAGACGGCTGCACCCATGTGCTCTCCCTCAGCACCAAGCCGCTGAAGGCCCCGCCCGTCCGCCTCACGCCCGGCCGCCGCTGGTCCGTCGCCTACCTGGAGCGGATCCAGAAGGGACTCGGCAAGGCCTACGCCGCCTCCCAGTTCCAGTACCGCTCGCAGCGGAAGCAGTTGCAGCGCTGGATGACCGATCCGAGCCCCGGGCCGCAGGTGCTCGACCTCGCCCCGCTGCCGTGGATGAAGGAGGTCGGGAACCAGACCAGGGACCGGGACGCGCTCATCGAGGCCGCCCGCCACGCGCACGCCGTCATGGCCGCCGCGATCCAGGGGATTCCCGTCTCCGAACTCCGCGACGGGTCCTTCCGGTCCGTGCCCCGCATCGTCACCGTGAGGACCGCCGATGGCAAGCGCATCAGTTGACGTCCTGAGCACCGCCTGCGCTTACCTCACCCGCAGCCCCGAGGCCCCCGAAGCCGACGACCGCGGTGCCGAAAGCCGCGACGCCGCAATCGAACTCGACACCTGGGACGAGGCGGACTGGCGCGCGGCCCTGCTCGACGTGCCCCTCGACGAGCGGGCCTACGCCGACCGGCTCGGCATCGACCGGTCCACGGAGATCGACAAGCTGTGGACCTGGTGGTCCGACCCCGAACCCGACGAGCGGGTGACGCACGCGACCGCCGGTTACCTGGGGATCTTCCTGCTCACCCTCGTCGCGATGCACCGCTCCGACCGGATGCGCTACCACGGCGAGGCCTACGAGAGCGGCAAGATCGCCGGTGCGTCGCCGATCGCGCTGTGCCGCAAGCTCGTCGCCGATCATCATGTGCAGCAGGCGATCAAGGGCGTCTACGCGCCGACCGGCGAGGTCGGGCAGGTGGCGGCCGTCTGGGACACCATCGACTTCACCACCATGGAGTTCCACCGCCACGGCACCACGTCGATCATCATCTCCGTGTACGCGAAGGCCCCCGCGGTCGGCCGCGCCGAGCGCCACGCCCTCAAGTGCCTCATCTACCCGCACCTGCGCACCCCCGCGATGGCCAAGGCCACCAAGGACTACCAGCGCGACTTCGGCGGGGTCCGCCCCAAGGAGTCGCCGCTGGTGACGGTCTGGGCGAGCCATGACAGCTGGGTGTTCATGGACTTCGTCGACGGTCCGACCCTCACCGACTACCTCCGCGCGCTCGCCGAGGCTCGCACGAAGCGCAAGGGCTACAAGGAACCGAAGTCCGAGATCCTGCGCGTCATCGACGTCCAGCAACTGCGCGTCCTCGGCACCGCGCTGCTGGACGCCATGTCGGTGCTCGCGGAGAAGGTCGGGCACCACAACGACCTGACCCCGTCGAACATCATCGTCCAGGCGGCGAACGAGACCACCGTCAATCTCAAACTCATCGACCTCGGCGTGAACTTCCTCCACACCCGCATACTGCCGGGCGCCGAACCCGGCGAGACCGGGTTCGTCGCCCCGGAGGTCAAGGCCAACGGCGTCGGCGGGCCGCGGGCCGACCTCTACTCGCTCGGCATGGTGCTCATCGCGATCGGGGGAATCCCGCGCACGGCCGACGGCACGGTGCCGGACCAGTTCTACGTCGCCTCAGTCGGTCTCGCGCGGCTTTTCGAGGACCTGCTCGACGCCGATCCGGATCGGCGCCTGATCGTCTCCGGCATCAAGCCGGGGCCCGCGTCCTTCAAGGAGATCCGCGACCTGTTCGTGCGCGAGATCGAGGTGCTCGAGGCGGCCGAGTACGGGAAGTCGAAGACGTGGGTGCAGCGGGCGAAGGGCATCGTGCCCGGCGCCCTGGAGGTCGGCCGGCAGCGCGCCATCGCGAAGGTCCGCAGAAAGCAGGCGAAGGCGACCGACAAGCAGACGCATCCGATGCAGGCCCACCACCTGCGGCAGGAGAAGGCCCTCAAACGCTGGGCGATCGTCTGCGCGTTCATCGGGTGGGTGACGATCGCACTGGTGCTGACCTGGTGGTCGCGGGATCTCGACCTCTTCTGGCAGGCGAAGTACGTGGAGTACGCGAACTTCCTGTTCAACCGCTCGGGCCAGGGCATCCCGTTCCTCGACGACATCCGCGCCGCCGACTACCCGATTCCGGACGCCTGGGACAACCTGCCGGCGCGGATCGTGGCTCTCACCTACGCCCTCACCGGTGTGCGGCTGTACTTGAACATCTTCGCCGACATGACGCCCCATTCGGCGCTGCGCCGGACCGGCAAGGTCGCCGTGCGCACGGCTGCGGCCTCGTTCATGATGCGGGCCACCGTGATCTACCCGTACATCTACATCCTGATGCCGACCCTGGTGCAGCGGAAGTGGTGGGTGATCTTCTGTCCGCTGGGGATCATCACAGTGGCCGTGCTGATCTCGGCGTGCCTGTGGTTCGCGCGGGACGCGAACGCGCGGGCCCGCAAGGCCGGGCTCTCCACTGTCCCCAAGGGAGAGATCATCACGCTGCAGCGCCTCGAGTCCTGGGCGCCCGCCGCCTGGCTCTACGCCTTTCCGGCGGTCATCATCGGGGTGTTCCTCTACTTCGACCGTCTTCAGGACGAGCTCATGTACGCCATCGCGATCGGCCTGATCAACATGGGCATCCAGTACGTCAAGAACACCGGTTCCGACGCGCCCTACGTGCGGGCCGGCCTGACGCGGGCGGTCCTCGCCGCCGAGCGGCTCGACGTGCTGGAGAAGCACCTCGACGAGAAGGCCGAGGCCGCGAAGCGGCGGGCCCCGGAGCCGCACGCGGACGAGCCCCTGCGGGAGGCGGTCGCCTGAGCGGCCGGGGCGCCGCCCTAGGCGGCGTCCTCGCCGTGCGTCATGAGCCAGCAGTCGGAGAACCCGCGGGCGTAGTCCCAGGTCACGTAATGCGCCGGATCGGGGTCGAAGGCCGGTTCGTGGACCTGCGCGCAGTTGGCCTCCAGGAGGCCGCGCAGGTTGGCCATGAGCAGGCCCCACGTGAAGTAGTGCGGCTCGTCGCAGTCGGCGCAGTCGACCACGACCCCCCGGTAGCCCTGCGGATGCAGGACCTTCTCGAACAGCTCCAGTTCGTGGAGGTCTTCGAGGAGGTCCGCGCGGTCGTCGTCGTCCAGTTCGGGTTCGAACGGGGCGAGCGCCTCCGCGTGGTCGGGATCGTCGGCGAACGGGTCGCGTGGCTCCTCATACACGTCTACCAGCCTAACCCTTGGCAACGACCTTGCCAGGCGGCCGCGGTGCGCGGGCCCTGACTACCGGATGCGTGCCAGCCTCCGCGCCGCGTGGTGACACGGGGCTCCAGGCTGGTTAGCATGGGCCGCAAGTCAACCCGCTAACACTGAGGAGACGGCCATGGACGGCTTCGGCGAGAACGTAGAAGAGATCTTCGACGACGTGGTGGACGGCGTCGCCGACGCCGTGACCGACATCGACGCCACGGAGGTCTGGGAGGACGTCAGCGACGGCGCGGGCGACGCGTGGGAGGCCGTGTCGGAGTCCGACACGTTCGAGACCGTCTCCGAGGAAGTCGGCGACCTTTTCTAGACAAAACCGGCTCTAGGGCAAATCGGTTCAAACCGGAACGGGCCTGGCGAAAGCGGCGGGTAAGCGAGGCTTCGCCCCGTTTGCAAATCCGCCGCTCTTCCCGGGCCCGTCCGGTCATCCCCCCAATAGGCGGTGTTTCCGCTGCGAATCACACCTCAAGGGGACGTGTGCGCTTCGGAGCGACGCAGGTTACGGCTCTACGATTGACCCATGGCGTTCTCAGGGGATTTCGGAATTCAGGGGCACGAGGGTGCCGCCGGTGAGCGAGTCGGGGGCACCACGGTGCCGATGGGCGCTGCCAGCGCCATTCCACTCGGCCTGACCTTCGACGACGTACTGCTCCTGCCCGGCGAATCCGACGTGGTCCCGGCCAAGGTCGACACGTCCTCGCAGCTCACCCGCAACATCCGCATCTCGCTCCCGCTGCTGACGGCCGCGATGGACACCGTCACCGAGGCCCGCATGGCCATCGCCATGGCCCGTCTCGGCGGCTTCGGGATCCTGCACCGGAACATGTCCGCCGAGGACCAGGCCCAGCATGTCGACCTCGTGAAGCGCTCCGAGTCCGGCATGGTCGCCGACCCGGTCACGTGCTCGCCCGAGGACACGCTGGAGCAGGTCGACAAGCTCTGCGGCAAGTACCGCATCTCCGGCCTCCCCGTCACCGACGAGGACGGCAAGCTCGTCGGCATCATCACCAACCGGGACATGCGCTTCGAGAACGACCAGTCGGTCAAGGTCGCGAACGTCATGACCTCCCGCAACCTCGTCACCGCCGCTGAGGGCGTCTCCCAGGACGAGGCCCTGCAGCTGCTCAAGCAGCACAAGATCGAGAAGCTCCCGATCGTCGACGGTGACGGCTTCCTGCGCGGCCTCATCACCGTGAAGGACTTCGCCAAGCGCGAGGAGTTCCCGAACGCCTCCAAGGACGACTCGGGCCGGCTCCGCGTCGGCGGCGCGATCGGCGTCGGCGAGGAGCAGTACGCCCGGGCCGGGCAGCTCGTCGAGGCCGGCATCGACGTTCTCTCCGTCGACTCCTCGCACGGCCACGCGCGCGCCGTGCTCGACATGATCGCGCTCCTCCACAAGGACTTCGGCCACAAGGTCGACATCATCGGAGGCAACATCGTCACCGCCGAAGCGGCGCACGCCATGATCGAAGCGGGCGCTGACGCCATCAAGGTCGGCGTCGGCCCGGGCGCCATCTGCACCACCCGCGTCGTCTCCGGCGTCGGCGCCCCGCAGATCTCCGCGATCATGGACACCGTCCGCGTCGCCCGTGAACGCGGCGTCCCGGTCATCGCCGACGGCGGCATCCAGTACTCGGGCGATATCGCCAAGGCGATCGTCGCCGGTGCTTCCACCGTCATGATGGGACAGCTGTTCGCCGGCTGCGCCGAGAGCCCCGGCGAACTGATCTACATGAACGGCAAGCAGTTCAAGTCGTACCGCGGCATGGGCTCGCTCGGCGCGATGCAGTCGCGCGGCGAGGCCAAGTCGTACTCCAAGGACCGGTACTTCCAGGGCGGCGTCGAGTCCAACGACAAGCTCGTCCCCGAGGGCGTCGAAGGCCAGGTTCCCTACCGCGGGACCCTCGCACAGGTGGTCTACCAGCTGGTCGGCGGACTGCGCAGTGCCATGGGCTACACGGGGGCCGGTACGATCGAGGGGATGCATGAGCGTGGACGGCTGGTCCGGATCACCGCTGCGGGCCTCAAGGAGAGCCACCCGCACGACATCCAGATGACTGTTGAAGCACCCAACTACCACACGCGGTAGTCGGGCCCTGTAGGAGGAGTGACTGTGCGGGAATTGGTCGAGATCGGCCCCGGCAAGATCGTGGCGCGGGGCTGGCGGCTGTCCGAAGTGGCGCTCGTGCCGACCCGGCGTACCCGGGACATCGACGACGTCTCCACCGAATGGCAGCTCGACGCCTACCGGTTCGAGATCCCGGCCGTGGGGCACCCGTCCGATGCGACGATGAGCCCGACGTCCGTGATCGAGATGGGCCGCCTCGGCGGCCTGGGCGTGCTCAACGGCGAAGGGCTGTGGTGTCGCTACGTCGACCCCAACTCGCTGCTGAAGGAGCTGGCGGACACGCCGGCCGAGACCGCCATCGAGCGGCTCCAGGAGATCTACGCGGAGCCGGTGAAGCCCGAGCTCATCGCGGAGCGGATCGCCGAGCTGCGCGCCGGCGGCATCACCACCGCCATCCGCTTCAGCCCGCAGCACACCGCCGAACTCGCGCCGCTCGCGGTCGAGGCCGGGGTGGACCTGCTGGTCATCCAGGGCACCATCGTCTCGGCGGAGCACGTCTCCTCCGGCGGCGACGTCCTGAACCTGAAGCAGTTCATCGCTGACCTGGACGTTCCGGTCGTCGTGGGCGGGGCCACCAACTACAAGACGGCGATGCACCTGATGCGCACCGGCGCTGCCGGCGTCATCGTCGGTGTCGGCTCCGACGACTGGTCCACCACGGACACGGTCCTCGGCATCGACGTCCCGATGGCCTCGGCTGTCGTGGAGGCCGCGGCCGCCCGCCGCGACTACCTCGACGAGACCGGCGGGCGCTACGTGCACCTGATCGCGGACGGGGAGATGACGAACTCGGGCGCGATCGCCAAGGCCATCGCGTGCGGTGCCGACTCGGTCATGCTCGGCTCGATCCTCGCGGACGCGGCCGAGTCCCCGGCCGCCGGCGCCTGGTGGCACTCCGCCGCCTCGCACCCGAAGCTCCCGCGCGGCCGCTTCCGCCCGGGCGACTCCGGCGACGTCGAGGTTCCCGACCTGGAGGCCATCCTCTACGGGCCCTCCAACTCCTCCGACGGCAGCCAGAACCTCTTCGGAGGCCTGCGCCGCGCCATGGCCAAGACCGGCTACACCACGGTCAAGGAGTTCCAGAAGGCCAGCCTGGTCACCGCATAACAAGCAACAAGCCAATCGAGGCCCGGTCCGCTTTCGCGGACCGGGCCTCGGCGTGTCTCCGCTGTCAGTCACTGCGCCACAACGCCGACACCGGCACCGCCCAGATGCGGTCGCCCAGCAGGAGCGTGTTGGCACCGCCATGGACTACCAGACCGAGTTTGAAGCGGTCGCCGAGCTTGTCCCGCAGCCACATGAGGTGCTTGGCGTGCTTGCGATGCGGCGTCGACGACAGTTTCACCTCGATCGCGGCGATCTCGCCCGTCCGGCGCTCCTCCACGATCAGGTCGATCTCGCCGCCGTGCCGGTCCCGGTAGTGCCTGAGATCGATGCTGTGCTCGCTCCAGACCGTCTGCTTGAGCACCTCGGTGATCACGAGGCTTTCGAACAGCGCGCCCGCCAGCGCGGGGTTGCCGTTGGGGGTGAAGGTCTTCTCTCCAGCGCCGCAGAGGTCGGCGGCCAGCCCGGTGTCGACGAGCACTGACTTGGGACGCTGCTTGACCGAGGAAGCGACATTGGTCGACCACGCCGGAATCGTGACCACCAGATGCAGGGCTTCCAGGAGCGCCAGGTGCTTTGTGACGGTCGTGCGCTGCTGTTGGGCGTCATTGGCGATATCGGAGATCTGCACCTCGGAAGCGGTGCGGGCGGCCATGAGCCTGAACAGCATTCGGAGGTTTTCCTCGCTGCGGATCTGCGCGATCGGTCGCAGTTCTTCTCGCGAGATCACGTCATGGGTGTACGCCTCGAACCAGTCCCGCCGGTCGCGTCCGGTCAGCTGCTCGGTGACGACTTCCGGGAAGCCGCCCTCAAGGATGAGATCGGCGATCTCCGCCCGCGAGACCGGTTCGACCCGCGGCGGCCACGCGTCGGGGTTGAAAAGCGTGTCGACGAACGTTTCTCGGACGGAGCGTCGTTCTCCCACCGACAACGGCCACAATGCGATCCGGCCGACCCGGCCGGCCAGCGTCTCGGAGACTCCGCGAGCGGCGAGATAGTTCGCGGATCCGGTGAGCAGGAGCTGGCCGCGGTCGCCGCGGCGGTCGGCCGCCATCTTTATCGCGAGGATGAGCCCTTGGCCAGCCCGCTGGACCTCGTCGATGGCTGCGGGGACTGGAAGCGTGTCGATGAAGCCGACGGGGTCGTTCACGGCCTGGTTCAGCACGGCTTCGTTGTCGAGGCTGAACCAGGCGTCATCAGGCAGGTTCAACAGATCCCGCGCAAGAGTGGTCTTCCCGGTTTGCCGAGCGCCCTCGAGGAGCACGACCCGGAAGGATTTGAGCATGGATTCGAGTCGTGACCTGGAATTTCGTTGGAGCAACGACGTCATGGAGACAGTCTAATGGACAAAATGCCGGTATCGTAGTGAGCAAAACGCCGAACTTTTAGTGATCAGAACGCCGGAATCGCGAGTCCTGGATAAGGTTCAGGGCCCGGCGCCATCCGGCGGCAACGCAGGGCCACGGGGGTCGAGGGGCGCCGTCCGCAGGGCTTTCGCTGCGGGAGCCTGCGGAGACCGACTCGTCGGAGCGGGTTGCTTCGCTGCAAGCAGCAGATCGACGAGAGCGCGCCAGTCCTGCTGGTCCGCGAGCCAGCGCCGGACCGGCAGTCGGCGTCGCTTGCCGTCGGCGCGGACCTCGTAGATCCGGGCGTCGTACACCGAGTACTCGATCCTGTCGAACCGGCGTGAGGGGTAAGTTCCTCTTGCCTTCCACCTGCCAGAAGCCGTCACCGCTCGGTTTCGCGCGTCGAAAGTGAAGTACCAGCGGCGAAAGAGCAGTACGAGGCACCAGAACGCCAGGTTGAAGGACGCGAACCCGGCGGCTCGTGTCAGATCATCGGCCGTCGAATTGATGCCCCCGGGGTCGAACATGATGAGCACGAAGGTCGACGGGAGACCGATGGCCGCGACCGATATGCAGAGGAATCGGTTCGCGCGGACCACGAGGCGGATCTGCGGACGAACCGGCTCAGGCGAACCCGTGGGTGCGGTCATGACCGTGGCCCGGTCGGGTTGTGGTCTTCGAGGAACCGGTCGACGAAGGTCTTCCAGGCAACCTGCTCGCGCGCCCAGCCCGTGGCGACGCGCCGCCGCTTGCCGTCGAGGCGGATTTCGTAGAGGGCCCCGTTGTAGATCGAGTACTCGATTCGCTCACCGCCAGGTCGGGGGAACTCCCGCGCCGGGAGGCCACGAGGTTTGACGCTGACCCGGCCCTTGCCGGGTTCGTAAGTGACTACCGGGTTGCAGACGAGCGGGACGGTCCCGAAGAGCGCGCATCCGCCGCCTGTGAGCATCAAGGTCCCGAAGAAGTCAAACTCCGCTCCTCTGCGGTCGGCGTCGGCCAGGAGGGCGAGATCAGCCGCGATATAGGCGAGTCCGATCAGCAAGATGATGCCGAAGAACCTCCAGCGGACGCCGACGTTGATCATGGCCCCCGGCTTCCCCGGTGGTGCGGCGGGCATGCGGACCTCGGGGATGGACTCGGTGCCTTCGCTTTCCTTCCAGGCGTTCTGGTGCGCCAGGTAGACGTCGACGAACGCCGTCCATGACCGTTGGTCGATCGTGAATGCATTCCGGACGACATTTCGCCGCCTGCCGTTCGGGCGGACGATCTCCAGCCGACCGCGATGGATCGAGTATTCGAGGCGGTCGCCGTCGCGCCACTGTTTGAGCGCCGAATTCACCTGCAGCACTCCGCCTGCGACCCGCCTCCGGCGCAGGTCGTAGGTGAGGCAGTGCCGCTGAGTGAGAAGGTAGGTCGCGACGATCGCGGAGTGCAGCGGCAGAAACTGTACGAGGAAGATGAAGCCGCCAGCGCTGATGTCGGAGGACGCCATGAGGTAGAACGTGAGCGCATACATCAAGGCGGTCAGCGACCACCCGACCGAAACCGCCCACCCGAGCAGTCGGCGGTTGAAGCGGACCACGACGAGGTATCGGTTCGACTCGTCCTGAGCAGTGGCTGCGGCTCCCTGGCGCCGCGACGGGTTCAGCTCGTCATCCGGGACCGGGGGCATGGGAGGCAGGTCGGAGAGCGGCGCCATATTCGGGGCTTTCATGTGCGGAGCCTTGAGGGGGTCGGCTCGTGTCAGGGGATTTTATCGGGATGGGCGGGGTTGGTGGGTTCTGCCGGGGCGTCCGGTTCGGGGGCGACGGGGTGGGCCTTTTGGGTGATCGAGTGGTCCGCCTCTACGGTATTTGTGCCGGCCTCGGCGAGCTTGCGAGCCATAAATGAGCGCTTGCACACAGGTATCTGTCAGCTAGGCCACGTATCCTTGCGAGCGTGAAGCGCAAGAACCACCCCATTCCCACAAGGAGTGGGGAACAACACACCCTGCCCACGGCGTTGGTGCTGCTGTGACCTGCCCATTCTGCTCCGTGCCGACCGTGCCCGGCGCGCGCTACTGCCATAACTGCGGTGCGCCCCTCTCGCCGGAGGCGACCGCCCCGCAGACGGAGCGCCGGTACGTCACGGTGCTGTTCGCCGACCTCTCCGACTTCACGACCTGGTCCGAGAGCCTCGACCCCGAGCGGGTCTCGTCCGTCACCGACCGGCTGCTAGCGGAGTGCGTCTCCGCGGTGAACGAGTTCGGCGGGCACGTCGACAAGCTCATGGGCGACGGCCTCATGGCCGTCTTCGGCGCGCCGCTGTCGCACGAGGACGACGCCGAGCGGGCCGTGCGCGCCGCTCAGGCCATGCAGAAACGGGTGCGTCGTCTCCTCAAAGCCGAGTCCGGTGGTGGTCTTCCCATCGGACTTCGCATTGGGCTGCGCTCCGGCCTCGTCGTCGCCGGCATGCAGGCGAACCTCGAGTACACGGTCATCGGCGACACGGTGAACACCGCGTCCCGCATCTGCGCGATCGCCTCCGTCGGCACCATCTGGGCCGGCGAGGAGACGATGCGCTCCACCAAGCACGCCGCCGCCTGGCGCCGCCTCACCCCCGTGCGGCTCAAGGGCAAGCGCGAACCGGTGGACGTCTACCAGCTGCTCGGCCTCGAGGACGAGCCCGGGACGCGCGCCAGCCTCGGCGACACCGCCCCGTTCATCGGCCGCGACGCCGAGATCGGGCGGGTCAACGGCCGGCTCGAAGCGGTCATCGACCGCGGCGAGCCCCTGGTGCTCATCCACACCGCCGAAGCCGGCATGGGCAAGACCCGCTTCGCCCGCGAAGTGCGCACGGTCGCCACCCAGCGCGGCGCCCGGGTCCTCACGGTCCGCGTCGCCCCCTACGGGGAGGGCCGCCGCTTCGGGCCGCTCGCGGACCTCGTCCGCAAGGCCGCGGGCCTGCGGTTCGACGACGACCGGGCGACCGCCGAGGCGAAGCTCCGGCGCATCGCGGACGGGCACGCCGACCACGGCGAGTGCCGCCTGAACATCACGCTGCTGCTCGGCCTGCTCGGCCACGGCCGCCCCGGCGCGGCCGACCGCGTCGGCGGGTTCACCGGCCAGCAGTCCGACGCGTACACGATCCCCGAGGCCGTCGCCGAGCTCATCACGCACATGGCGACCCAAGGGCCGCTCGTGCTGAACATCGACGATCTTCATACCGCTTCGGCGGCGGGCATCGACGCGCTCGGCGTCGCGCTCTCGAAGATCCACGGGCCCGTGCTCGTGCTGCTCTACGGCCGCCCCGAACTCACCCGCTCTTCGGGCGTCCTCACCCGGATCTCCGAGGCCGAGGTGCACCCGCTGCCGCCGCTCGCCGGCGCCGACGCGGCCCGCCTGCTCCGCGAGTTCCTCGGCGGCGGGCGCATGCCCAAGCCCGATGAGGACCGCCTCCTCGGCTTCGCCCAGGGCAACCCGTACTACCTGGCCGAGCTCGTCACGCTCCTCACCGAGCAGGGCCTGCTGTCGGGGGACGGCGACCACTGGCGGCTCGCCGCCGGCTCGCTCACCGGCCGGGTGCTCTCCCGCGACCTCGCGCAGGTCCTCGGCGCCCGCATCGACGCCCTCACACCGGCGGCCCGCGCGCTGCTGCGCGCCGCCTCGATCTTCGGCGACGCCGTGCCCCCCGAGGCCGCGCAGCTGCTGGAGAAGGAGGTCCCCGGCGAGTTCGAGGCCGCGCTCCAGGAGCTCCTGGACCGCCGCATGCTGCGCCGCCGCTCCTACGGCGGCTACCGCTTCGTCACCCCGCTGCTGCGCCAGGCCGCCTACGCGCCCATCGGGAAGGCCGACGCCGCGCACGCGCACGCCGAGATCGCCCGCTGGGCCGCCGACACCGAGCTCGAGGGCCAGAGCGCCGACGACCTCGTGGTCTACCACGCCGAGCAGGCCGTGACCCTCGCCAAAGAGGTCGAGATCGAAGCGCTCGACGAGGTCTGGAACGTGCTCCCGCTCGCCGTCGAGGCCGTCCGCAAGCAGGCGGCCCGCGCGATGGACGCCTCCGAGCCCGAGCGGGCCGTGGCCCTCCTCAACGGCGTGGAGCGCCTCGCGCCCCTGTCCTTCGACGACCGCCTCCTGCGCGGCCGGGCCCTCACCCGCCTGGGCCGCAGCGAGGAAGCCGAGTCCGAGATCGAGGGCCTCGCCATCGACATCGGCCTCATCGTCCCCGCCGACGAGAACGACCACGCCGACCAGGAGGAGCACCCGTCCGGGCGGCTCTTCGGCGACGACTTCGCCGAGGACGAGGCGGAACTCGTGGCGCAGCTGCTGCTGCTCCGCGGCCGCCTGCACCGGTACAAGGGCGAACTCCAGGACGCCCGCACCGCTTGGACTGCGGCCCTTGCACTCTCGCGGCGCGAAGGCCTCGCCGGACCGCGCTGCGACGCGCAGTGCCGCATCGGCCTGCTCGACTTCCTCGCCGGGCACCTGAACGAGGCCGAGGCCCGCTTCCTCGACGCGTACGACACCGCGTTCGGCGTCGGCGACGACAAGCGCCTCGCCTGGGCCCTGCAGCACCGCGCGTGGGTGCTGGTGGCCCGCGGCGACTTCGACGGCGCCGACGACGTGCTCCGCGAAGCGGCGAAAGCCTTTGCGCGCCAGATGGACCTAGTCGGCCGGGCGTGGGTGCGCGGCGTGTCCGCGTTCGCCCTCCTCATGGCCGGGCGCTTCACCGAGGCGAAGCGACTGTCCGATGTGTTCATGCCGATCGGCGAGCGCTCGGGCGACGTGTTCGCCGTCGGGCTCCTGCGCGCCATCGGCGCCGCCGCCCAGGTCTCGCTCGGCCACCCCGAAGGCGCCGACGCCGCCGCCCGCAAGTCGTTCCGCGACTTCGAGCGCATCGACGACGACTGGGGCCGCGGCTTCGCGAAGTACGTGCGGGCCCTCGCGGCCCGCTCGATCGGCGCGCTCGACCACGCCCTCGACCTCGCCCAAGGCGCGGAGGAGTACGGCGCGAAAACCGGCCACCCGCTCCTGATCTCCTTGGCGCACAACCTCAGAGGCCAGTGCGCCCTCGAACTCGGGGACGCCGCCACGGCCGAGGCCGCCGCCGAGGAGGCGCTGGCGCTCGTCACTGACGACGTGCTCGAACCGGGCCGCGCGGCCAACACCGCGCTCCTGGCCGACGTGCGCGCCGCGAAGGGCGACCGCGCCGGGGCGCTGCGGATGCTCGAACCCCTTGCGGCGCATCATGACGAGCCCGCGCTGGGCCGGGCGCGCCGGGCGATCGTGGCCCGCTACGCCCGCCTTCTCGACGAGGACGGCCAGGTCGAAGCGGCCCGCGAATGGGCGCAGACGACCTTGAAGTCCTTCGGCGAGGACCCGGCGTCGACCGCCTGGGCCGAGGAGTACCTCGAGGCCGCCAAAGTCTCCTGAACGTGACCGAGACGGCTCTCAGGGCGCTCGTCCCTGAGGGCCGCCGGCTCGCGTTTGCCGGGTGCCGCGGGCACGCTCACCTGAGGGGATCGTCTCCTGTAGGGACGCACACCTTGTACGCCGAACCGGGCGTTGTTGCTGCCATGCTTGACGCGGTGGGGGAGACGCAGCGGGTGGACGGGCGGTCCTTTCGGGCCGGGGCCTTGCGGCACGGGGCCCGTTTCCAGTCGGACCGCCCGTCCTCCCGCGCGCTACACGGGGATGCATTCACTATGAGTCACACGGCTCTTCCGTAGTGGAAGCGACATATCAACCGTTCGGCCAGTTATCGCTGGCTCTTCGTCCAGGGGTATACAGAATCGTGGGCGCGTTGCCGTAACGTTATGCGTCAAAGGTCCCATGACTCGGTTCCCCCAGGCCCGAGTGCCGCGACCTGAGGTCCGGAACAACCCCACGCGCCGATCACACGATCGGCGCACCGACCTGCACCAGGCACGATGCCAGCACGGTTCACACCCGTGCGCGTCGCCGAGAACGGAGGCTGTATCACAGTGGACACCATCTCGTCCTACGGTGCTCCAACCGATCCCCACCTCGCCCCGTCCACCCCCGCCTCACCCCCTGGTCAGCGTCCCGAAGCCGACCCGGAAGCCCTCTTCCAGGGCATCGAGCGCCTCACCGGCTTCCGCGAGATCGACCGCGGCGCCTTCTCGATCGTCTACAGCGCCACCCGGTACGACGACGGCTCCGAAGTCGCCGTCAAGGTCGAGGCCCGGCCGCTCACCGACGACGACGCCCGCGAGCGCTTCCGCCGCGAGGTCCAGACCGCCGGGCGCCTCTCCGACCACCCGTGCGTGGTCAAGATGCTCTCCGCCGGCCTCACCCACCAGGCGAACCCGTACGTCGTCATGGAGCGCTGCCGCGGCACCGTGGCCGACCTCCTCGACCGCCACACGGTGATCCCGCCGCACCGGACCATCGAGATCGGCATCCGCATCGCGGACGCCCTCGCCGCCGCCCACGAGGCCGGCATCGTCCACCGCGACGTCAAGCCCGCGAACCTCCTCGTCGACCACCACGGCCACGCCGTGCTCGGCGACTTCGGCCTCTCGAGCCTCATCGCCGCGCCCCGCCCGGGCGAGCCCGTCTCGACCATGGCCACGCCCGCGTACGCGCCTCTGGAGGTCTTCCAGATGCGCGAGGTCGGTCCCAGCGCCGACGTCTACTCGCTCGCCGCGACGCTCTACACGATGCTCTCCGGCATGCCGCCGCGCTTCCCCGCCGACGGGGTGCTCGACATCAACGACGTGGCGGCCCTGTTCGATCAGCCGATCCCGGCGATCCCCGGTATATCGCCGCTGCTCCTGGAGATGCTGCGCACGGCCCTGATCAACAACCCCGGCGGGCGCCCGACCGCGGTCGAGTTCCGCGAGTTCCTCGCGAGCATCCCCGAGGCCTCCACCGGGATCATCTCCCGCGTCACGGACGACCTGCCGCCGAGTTCCCCTGCGCCGCAAGGCGTCGGCGTCTTCGGCGCGTACTCCTCGCCGCCGAAGGTCGAGGCCCGCCCGGTCTCGCCCCCCGGCTACGCCCAGCTCGACCCGAGCGCGTTCCCCGACGCGCCCTCGACGCTGCGGCTCGCCCCGGGCAAGCGCCGCGGCCGAGTCCCCGAACCGCAGGCGGCGCGCGCCGCCGCGCCCGTCATCGAGGCGCCGTTCACGTCGCCGGTCGTCCCGGACCTGAACTCGCGCCTCCCGGCCCCGCCGGTCAGCCCTCCCGTGAGCCCCGCGGCCCTGGAGGAGGACTTCGGCAACGAGACCACCGCGTGGAAGTCGTTCGCTTCCGGCGGGAACCGCGACGACCACGACTCGCGCCTGCCGGTCCCCGTGCCGCGCAACGAGACCGGCCTCACCCGCCGGGAGCGGCGCCTGAAGGAGGGCGGCAACGACTCGAACGTCGGCCGCCTCGTCGGCATGGGCGCGGGCGCCCTCGTCATCCTGGCCCTGCTCATCTTCGGCGGCATCAAGCTCTTCGGCACGGAGGAGACCCCCGACCTCGCCGAGCAGTCCAAGGCGGGCGACTACGTCAGCGCCTGCACGCTCGAGACCGAAGGGGTCGGCTGCGTCTCGGAGCCCGCGTGCTTCGACGGCGCGTTCGCCGCGACCGACTGCGACGCCGCGCACCAGTGGGAGGCCTACGCGACCGGCCGGCTCCCCGAGGGCGTCACCGACGCCGACGGGGCCCGCGCCGATGCCACGGTGGCCGCGGCCTGCGTCGACGCGCAGGCCGAAGGCGGACCGCTCTCGCAGCTCATCGGCGGCGACTCCCTCGACTGGACCACGGACGTCTACGTCTCCGGCAACGGCACGTTCCAGTGCGTCGCCCAGCTGAAGGACGGCGCCCCGGCCACGGGCACCATGTTCGCCCGCGAGGCGGCCTAGACCGCACAGCGAAGAGCAAGACAGCGAAGAAGGGCCCGGTACCTCGCGGTACCGGGCCCTTCGCCGCGGCGGGACACATCACGGCACGCCGTGCCGCCGCGGCCTCAGATCAGAACTCCTCGTCGAGGTCGACCTTGCCCTCCACGGCCACTTGGTAGGCGGTCGCACGGCGTTCGAAGAAGTTCGTCAGCTCTTGCACGTCCTGAAGCGCCATGAAGGGGAACGGGTTCTCCGAGCCCCACTGCTTCGGCATGCCGAGGCGCACGAGGCGCTGGTCGGCGGCGTACTCCAGGTACGACTTCATGTCCTTGACGGTCATGCCGGGCATGCCGTCGCCGATGAGGTCCTCCGCGAACTGGAGCTCGGCCTCGACGGCCTCCTCCATCATCGCGACGACCTCGCGGTGCATCTGCTCGTCGAACAGCTCCGGCTCCTCCTGGCGCACCTGGTCGACCACGCTGAACGCGAAGTTCATGTGGCAGGACTCGTCGCGGAAGACCCAGTTCGTGCCGGTGGCGAGCCCGTCGAGCAGGCCCCGGCTGCGCAGCCAGTACACGTACGCGAAGGCGCCGTAGAAGAACAGGCCCTCGATGCACGCGGCGAAGCAGATGAGGTTGAGCAGGAACGTGCGGCGGTCCGCGGCGGTCTTCAGCTCCTGCATGTCGAAGGCCGAGTCGATCCACTTGAAGCAGAAGTCGGCCTTGCGCTTGATCGACGGGATGTTGTTGACCGCGTCGAACGCCTTCGTGCGCTCCTCCGGGTCGGGCAGGTAGGTGTCGAGCAGCGTCAGGTAGAACTGGACGTGCACGGCCTCCTCGAAGAGCTGGCGCGACAGGTACAGGCGCCCCTCGGGGGAGTTGATGTGCTGGTACAGGTTGAGCACCAGGTTGTTCGCGACGATCGTGTCGCCGGTGGCGAAGAACGCCACGAGGCGGTGGATGAGGTGCTGCTCCTGGGGCGTGAACGCGTTCAGGTCGGTGAGGTCGGACGCGAGGTCGACCTCCTCCACGTGCCAGGTGTTCTTGATGGCGTCCTTGTACTGCTCGTAGAAGTCCGGGTACTTCATCGGTCGCAGTGTCAGGTTCATGCCCGGGTCGAGCAGCATCGGCTGGTCCTCTCTCGTTTGCGGTGGGCGGGGTGGGGCGGGGGCTTGGTGCGGGCGGGACCCGAAGGGCCCCGCCCGGTCTGATTGTGCGAGCCGGCGGCTCCTACTGGCAGGCCTCGCAGCTCTCCGGGTTCTCCAGGGAGCACGCGATGTCGGCCGGGATGACCTCGAGCTCGGTCGGCTTCTCGGCGGCGGGCGCGCTCACCGTCGTCTGGTTGATGCGCGTGGCCGGGCGGCTGCGCAGGTAGTACGTGGTCTTCAGACCCGACTTCCAGGCGTACCGGTACATCGAGGAGAGCTTGCCGATGGTCGGCGCGGCCTGGAACAGGTTGAGCGACTGGGCCTGGTCGATGAACGGCGTGCGGGCCGCGGCCAGGTCGATGAGCGCGCGCTGCGGCAGCTCCCAGGCGGTGCGGTACCGCTCCTGCAGGTCCGCCGGGATCTCGGCGATGCCCTGCACGGAGCCTTCGGCGACGATGATCGCCTGGCGCACCTTCTCGCTCCAGATCCCGCGCTCCTTGAGCTCGGTGATCAGGTGGCGGTTGACCTGCAGGAACTCGCCCGACAGGGTCTCGCGCTTGAAGACGTTCGAGACGACCGGCTCGATGCACTCGGCGCAGCCGGCGATCGAGGCGATCGTCGCGGTCGGCGCGATCGCGATCATCAGCGAGTTGCGCAGGCCGTGCTCGCCGATCTGCGCGCGCACCGCGTCCCAGCGCGCGCCCAGGGTCAGCCTGGCGTCCGCGTAGTGGTCGATGTGCAGCACGCCGTCGTGGGCGCGGGTCTCCTCGAAGTTCGGGTGCGCCCCGAGCTCGGCGGCGAGCTTCGCGGAGGTCTCGTACGCGACGATCGCGATGCGCTCGGCGATCGCGGTCGAGAGCGCCAGCGCCTCCTCGGAGTCGAACGCGAGCTTCAGCTTGAAGAACACGTCGGCCAGGCCCATGCAGCCCAGGCCGATCGGGCGCCACTTGCGGTTGGCCTTCTCGGCCTCCGCGGTCGGGTAGAAGCCGAGGTCGATGGTGCGGTCGAGGAACTTGACCGCGGTGCGCACGGTCTCCTCGAGCCGCTCGAAGTCGAAGCCCGCCACCGTGGTGTGCTCGGAGAGGTTCACCGAACCGAGGTTGCACACGGCCGTCTCGGAGTCGTTGGTGACCTCGAGGATCTCGGTGCACAGGTTCGAGAGGTGGATGACGTTCTGCTTGCGCGCCGTCTGGTTCGAGGTGCGGTTCGCGGTGTCGGAGAAGGTCATCCAGCCGTTGCCGGTCTGGGCCAGCGTGCGCATCATGCGCCCGTACAGCTCCCGCGCGGAGACGGCCTTCTTGGCCTTGCCCGCGGCCTCGGCGGCCCGGTACGCCTGGTCGAAGTCGTCGCCCCACAGGTCGACCAGCTCAGGGGTCTCCTTGGGGTCGAACAGGGACCACTGGCCGTCGTCCTCGACGCGGCGCATGAACTCGTCGGGGATCCAGTTGGCGAGGTTCAGGTTGTGCGTGCGGCGCTCGTTGTCGCCGGTGTTGTCGCGCAGCTCGAGGAACTCCTCGATGTCGGCGTGCCAGGAGGCGAGGTACACGCACGCGGCGCCCTTGCGGCGCCCGCCCTGGTTCACGGCGGCGACGGACGAGTCGAGGGTCCGCAGCCACGGCACGATGCCGTTCGAGTGCCCGTTGGTGCCCCGGATCAGGGAGCCGCGCGAACGCACCCGCGACCAGGCGATGCCGATGCCGCCGGCGTACTTGGAGAGGCGCGCGACCTGGCTGTACCGCTCGTAGATCGAGTCGAGCTCGTCCTTCGGCGAGTCCAGCAGGAAGCACGAGGAGAGCTGCGCACGGCGCGTGCCCGAGTTGAACAGGGTCGGCGACGACGGCAGGTACGACAGCGTCGACAGCAGGCGGTAGAGTTCGGCGGCCTCCTCGACCGACTGGCTCAGCCCGCACGCGACGCGGAGCATGAAGTACTGGGGGCGCTCGAGCACGGTGCGGTGCTCGGGGTGGCGCAGCAGGTAGCGGTCGTAGACCGTGCGCAGGCCGAAGTACTCGAACCGGTCGTCCGCGGACTCGTCGATGACGGCGTCCAGCGCCGCGGCGTTCGCGTTCACGAACGCCACCAGGTCGTCCGCGAGCAGGCCGTTCGCGTTCGAGGCCGCGATGGAGGACGTGAACGAGGTGACGCCCTCGCCCGCCGTCTCGTCGGCGATGTGCTCGGCGAGGAGCCGGGCCGCGAGCTTGGAGTAGGTGGGCTCGGAGGCGACGGTGGCCGAGGTGATCTCGATGGCGCGCTCGCGCAGGGCCGCCTCGGTCGCGCCGGGCCACAGGCCCGCCTCGATCTGGGCGACGACCTTCTCGGCGTCCACATCGGGCAGTCCCGCGGCGTGCACGCGGAGGCGCTCGGCGATGCGGGCGGCGGGACCCTGCTCGGGTTCCCGCTGCTGCGGTGCGGTCGTGGTGGCGGATGGCGTGGTGGCGAGCCCGGTCATCTCTGCATCCCCTCGATGATGTGCGATCTGCTGCGGATCGCGCTGACGGCGCGGCGGCGCCGCCCTCCCCACGCAGTGGGAACGGGAGATGACAGCACCGACCTGACAGAGCAGAATCATACATGTAGTGGTCGGTGCTTGGGGTGGCCCCAAGATGTTGCGGTTTTCCGGAGTTTCGAACACCGAACCCCCAGCGTGTCAGCTAGGCTCGGAGGTTTCCGCCGGGTCAGCCTAGACCCGCCGTCCGACATTCCTCCCGCGAAACCGCCGCACTCACCCGGGTGTGATCCTCACCGGCCAAACCGCCTGCGACCCCGCCCCCGCCGACTGGTAGCATCGTGGCGGCCTGTTCAAGCGGGCATGCCTCCGTAGCTCAGTGGATAGAGCACTGGTTTCCGGGACCAGGTGTCGCAGGTTCGAATCCTGCCGGGGGCACAGCGAAGATCCGCCCGAGTCGAAAGACTCGGGCGGATCTTTTTGCGTGCGGGCCTAGGCGGGCTGGGCGGTGCGCTCCGCGGCGAGGAACTCGTCCTTCTTCCAGTGGTGGAAGACGAACGGCGCCAGGGGGACCACCGAGCAGACCAGGGCGATCAGGGTCGTGCCGAAGCCCCAGCCGAGGCGGCGGCGGATCAGGAGGGTTCCGAGGACCAGGAGCACGAACAGTGCGCCGTGGAGGGCGCCGAGAGGCATCACGAGGTCGATCTCCGAGATGCGGCTCAGGAGCGAGCCGAAGACGAGGAGGAGGACGAACGACCACCCCTCGGCCAGCGTCAGCATGCGGTAGCGGAAGACGGGGTTCGCGAGCACGGCAGGGAGTCCTTTCGACAGCGCAGTCTTTCGACCGCGTTCCACGGGGTGTCACATGGGGTTTCCTGCGGCCGACACTAACACCGGGAACCTGAACTGCCGCTGTGGTCTTCAACGGCCTGCCGCAGGTCACGCCCAGGGGAGCGGGGCCCGGCCCGGCCGCGGTACTCGAGGGCTCCGGCCGATGCCCGCCACGGCATAGGATCGGCCCATGCGATCGATACCCCTCGTGGTCACCGCCGGTCTCGCCCTCGTCGCGGCCGCCGCCTGCTCGGGCGGCGGGGACCTGCCGCCCGCCGACGAGATGCTCCCCGACGCCGCCACCGCCATGCGCGGCGTCGAGACCGTCCGCTTCGACCTCACCGTCGACGGCGAGGTCCCCGGTCTCGACATCAAAGCCGCCGACGGGGTGATCACCGCCGACGGCTCCGCGCAGGGCACCGGCACCCTCACGGCCTTCGGCATGGACATCGAAGCCGAGTACGTGATCATCGGCGAGGACGCCTGGGTCAAGGGCCCCACCGGCGGGTTCCAGCAGATCCCCGTCGGTGACGACATGCTCCCCTACGACCCGACCCTGCTGCTGGACCCCGACGCCGGCGTCGCCACGCTCCTGGAGTCGGCCGAATCGGCCGAACCCGAAGACACCGAGGACGTCGAGGGCACCGACACCTACCGGTACGCCGTCGAGTTCGACCCCGCCGCGTTCGCCACCCTCATCCCCGCGGAAGGCGACTGGAACACCGCCACCGTCTGGTTCGACCAGGAGACCTCCCGCGTCCTCAAAGCCGAGTTCTCCCAAGGGGACGCCACGGTGACACTGCTCCTCTCCGACTACGACGAACCGGTCCAGATTGAAGCGCCCTGAACCGATGAGCCGTGAGGCGGGCCGCCGCAGACTCGCCATCAGCGCCGCCGGCGCCGCCGTCCTCATCGGCTCCATCGACGCCTACGTCCTGGTCACCGTGCTCGTCGACATGATCGGCGAGTTCGACATCCCCGTCAACCACCTCGAACGCGCCACCCCGCTCGTCACCGGCTACCTCCTCGGCTACACCGCCGGCATGCCCCTCCTCGGACGCCTCTCCGACCGGCTCGGACGCGCCCCCGTCATCCACGCCTGTCTCGCCGCCTTCGCCATCGGATCGGTCGTCAGCGCGACCGCCACCGACCTCTGGCCCCTCGTCGCCGGACGCGCCCTCCAAGGCCTCGCCGGCGGCGCGCTCCTGCCCGTCACCATGGCGCTCGCCGCCGACCTCTTCGCCGCCCGCCGCCGCCCCGCCGTCCTCGGCTGGGTCGGCGCCGCACAGGAACTCGGGGCCGTCATCGGCCCGCTCTTCGGCGCGGGCGTCGCCGCCCTCGTCGGCTGGCGCGGCATCTTCTGGATCAACGTCCCCCTCGCCGTGCTCGCCGCGCTGGCGATCCACTACGCCCTGCCGAAGGCCGAGCAGCGGCCCAGCGCCGGGCGGGTCGACTACCTCGGCGGGCTCCTGCTCGCCATCGCGTTGGGGCTCTTCACCGTCGGGCTCTACAACCCCGACCCCGAGCACGCGGTCCTGCCGTCCTGGGGGCTGCCCACCGTCCTCGCGGGCGTCGCCGTCCTCATCGCCTTCGGGCTGCAGCAGTGGCGGTCCTCGACGCGGCTCCTCGACCCCGCCGGAGTCTCGTGGCGGCCGTTCACGGCCGGGCTCGCCGCGAGCCTCGCCGCCGGGGCCGTCCTCATGGTCACCCTCGTCGACGTGCAGCTCCTCGCCCAGACCCTCCGCGGCCTCGACGCCGCGGGCGGCGCGCTGCTGCTGCTCTGGTTCCTCATCGGCCTCCCGGCCGGGGCCCTCTTCGGCGGGTTCCTCGCGTCCCGCTTCGGCGAACGGATCCCCGCGGTGGCCGGCTTCGCCGCCGCGGCGGCCGCCTACTGGTGGATCAGCACTGCGGTTCCCGACATCGAACCGGGCCTCGCGCTCGCCGGGGCGGCGCTCGGCGCGACCATCGCGCCGCTCTCCTCGGCCGCGCTGCGCACCACCCCCGAGGACAGCCACGGCACGGCGTCCGCGGCGGTCGTCGTCGCCCGCATGATGGGGATGCTCGTCGGCGTCGCGGCCCTCACCTCGTGGAGCCTCCACCGCTTCCAGGAGGCCACGGCCGACCTCGACACGCCCCTGCCGTTCGGCATTTCTGAGGCTGAATACCTTGCGGCCCAAGCGGATTACCTCAAGGCTTTCAACGCGGCCCTCGCTGACCAGTACGCCGAGGTCTTCACCGCCGCCGCCTGCATCTGCGCCGCCGCCGCGCTCGTGTCGCTGGCTATTCCCGGACGTGTGCGAGCCCGCACATCCTCGCTGACAGGACCCGTGTCTGGATAAGGTTGGCCGCATGGCGGATCTTTCTGTGGTCGAGAATGTCGACGAGCACCGGTACGAGCTGCGCGACGACGCCGGGACCGTGCTCGGCTACCTCGAATACCTCCCGCGCGAGGACTTCTTCGTGCTGCCCCACACCGAGGTCGACCGCTCGCTCCGCGGGCAGGGCTGGGGCGACCGGCTCGTGCGCCACGCCCTCGACGACCTGCGCGCCAAGGGCACCAAGGCCTACCCGACCTGCCCGTTCGTGGACCGCTGGATCCAGCGCCACGACGAGTACGAAGACCTCCGCTACCAGCCTTAGGGCCAGGCCCTAGACGGCACTGCCGCGGACTGTTCACCTCCGCTTCAACTACGGGTTCATCCACAGTTCACTTGTGGATGAAGCATCTTCAATATGCGTCTCCCGGTTGCCGAGCCCCGGCCCTCGTCCCGCCTCCGCGCGAACGGGGGCCGCTGATGCTGTCCGCGCTCATCCTCCTGCGCCACGTCGCCCTCCCCGCAGCCGAACCGGCCCCCCTCACCGACGCCGAGTCCCGCCGCGCCTGGGCCCTCGCCGACTTCCTGCAGCTCTACAACCCCACCGCACTCCTCAGCGGCCCCGCCCGCGCCTGCACCGACACCCTCGCCCCCCTCGCCAGCCGCCTCGACCTCCGCGTCACCGCGACCGACGACCTCAGCGCCGCCGCCCCCAAGCTCCCCGGCGCCCCCCACACCGCGGTCTGGCTGGCCGCCAAGGCACTGCGCACCCTCCCCGACCCCCGCCGCACCACCGTCGTCTGCGCCGAAGGCATCGTCCTCGCCGCCCTCCTCGTCGCCGTCGCCGCCTGCGACGGCCACGACCTCGCCGGCCACGACCTCACCCTCCCGCTCGACGGCCCCGACACCGCCCCGCCCGGCACCGGCTGGGTCCTCCACCGCGACGACGGCCGCCTCGTCGACGTCAAACCCCTCGCCGCCCGATAGCGCCGTAAATCAATTGCTCCCGCAGGTCAGGAGACAGTAGGCTCGACCGTTCGTCTGCTTCAATCCTGTACAAATCCACCGGGAGACAAGCCGTGTCCGAAAGCGAACTCCAAGCCGAACTCGAACACCACGAACACGCCCGCGCCCAAATGGCCGCCATGCGCGACCTCACCGAAGGCATCCACCGCATCTACTCCGGCGACTTCAACGAGTCCACCAAGAACCTCGGCCTCGGCGACGTCCGCTCCGACCACCTCTTCGGCTGGGCCATGGCCAACTACACCGTGCCCCGCCTCGCCGACCTCACCGACCGCGACATCGCCCTCTTCTTCGGCCGCATCTGGATGGACGACGGCGAGGACTTCCACATCGGCCGCCGCCACATCCGCGACGAGCACGGCGACCCCACCGTCCTCGACTGGCGCGCCCCGCTCTCCGAGCAGTACTACCGCGCCTCCGCCCACCACCGCCAGGACGTCGCCAAACGCCGCCGCTTCGGCTTCCAAGGCGCCCGCATCACCGGCTTCGAGGACGAGAACCTCCTCCTCGGCGAAGAAGTCGCCTCCGACATCCTCACCGAGGAGATCGAACGCCCCCGCACCGGCCCGATGCGCGACATCGTCGCCACCATCCAGCCCGAGCAGGACGAGCTCATCCGCCGCGAAGCCGCCGTCAACCTCTGCGTCCAAGGCGCCCCCGGCACCGGCAAGACCGCCGTCGGCCTCCACCGCGCCGCCTGGCTCCTCTACAACTACACCGAGAAGCTCGACAAGGCAGGCGTCCTCGTCGTCGGCCCCAACGAAGGCTTCCTCTCCTACATCTCCGGCGTCCTCCCCACCCTCGGCGAATCCTCCGTCTGGCAGGTCACCGTCCAGCAGCTCACCGGCGCCCACACCGCCCTCGCCGCCGACACCCACGAAGCCGCGCTCGTCAAGCACGACGCCCGCATGGCCCTCGTCTGCGAACGCGCCGTCTGGGGCCGCGTCGGCACCGCAGTCGACGGCGGCGTCACCCCCGACGACGGCCTCCTCATCGCCGACGGCGGCTGGCGCTGGCGGCTCGGCCAGCGCTACCTGGACGAGGCGATCAGCAACGCCCGCAAGCACACCCGCACGTACTCGGCTGGGCGCGCGGCCGTGGAGGACGCGATCGTGCAGGGCGCCCGCCGCCAGGCCGAGATCCGCTCCGGCCACTCCCCGGACGGCAAATGGGCGACGAAACTCAAGCGCACCGACTCGGTGCGGGCGTTCATGGAGGCGGTGTGGCCGAAGCTCAACACCAAGACCGTGATGAAGCAGCTCTACGGCGACGCGGCCTTCCGCGCCGACGCCACCCGCGGCATCCTCACCGAGGACGAGGCGGCCCTCCTCGCCGGGAAGCCCGCGAAGCCGACCCCGGGCGACCTGCTCATCTTCGACGAGATCGAGTCGCACCTGAAGATCCGGGAGCCCTCGGAGTCCTTCGGCCACATCGTGATCGACGAGGCTCAGGACCTCTCGCCGATGCAGTGCCGGGTGATCGCCCGCCGCTCCGGCAAGGGCTCGGTCACCGTGCTCGGCGACCTCGCCCAGGGCACCACCCCCTGGGCCGCCTCGTCCTGGCACGACCAGATGCGCCACCTCGGCAAGGAGCAGGTCGAGCACACGGAGCTGACGACCGGCTTCCGCGTCCCGGCGGTGATCATCGCGCTCGCCAACCGGGTCCTGCCGCACCTCGGGGTGGACGTCGCTCCCGCCCGCTCGATCCGCTCCGACGGCTCGCTCGACACGGTGGCGACCGCCGACCTCGAAGCGGGCGTGCGGGACGCGGTCGAAAGGGCCCTCGCGGAGGAGGGCCTGGTCGGCGTCATCGCCGCCGATGAGCGCGCCGCCGCACTGCGGCCCCTGCTGGAGGGCACCGAGCGGGTCGAGCTCGTCGCCGCGAGCCTCGCGAAGGGCCTCGAGTACGACCACGTCGTGGTGGTCGAACCGGCCGAGATCATCGAGGCACCTGCGACGGGTGGGGCCACGATCGAGGGCGTCGGCCTGCGGCACCTCTATGTCGCATTGACTCGGGCCGTCTCGCGGCTCACCGTCGTCCACTCGCGAGCGCTGCCGCCCGAGATGGAGGCGTGAGGCTCCGCCACCTCAGGTTGTTTGTCCGAAACTTCCCGAAACCGGCCCTTCCAGGTGTAACGATGATCCAATTGCGGGCTTTTTGCAGCCCACAGTGGATCCACACACACGGGGGAGTGGTCATATGCGACCTGCACAAGCGAGGGCCAGCGCCCTCGCCGGAGCGGCGGTGCTCGCCGCCGCGGCGCTCGGCGCCTGCGGCGGCGGCAGCGATTCGGGAGGCGGCGACACCGACGTGACCTGGGCGGTCAGCTCGGGCTGGGAGTCGTGGAACGAGAACACGGCCGACGGCAACACCTCATACCTGCACCAGGCCCTGTCTCCGGGGACGACGGCGCTCGGCGACTTCGACCAGGACGCCCAGTGGGTGTTCAACGACGCGCTCCTCGCGAAGGCCCCGGAGCTCACCTCCGAGTCGCCGATGACGGTGGCGTACACGCTCAACGAGAACGCCCAGTGGTCCGACGGCGACCCCTTCGACGTGGACGACTTCATCTACATCTGGCACCAGATGTCAGGCAAGGCCGAGCACTGCGACCAGACCCAGTGCCTCCCCGCCTCCACCGACTGGGGCGCGAACGTCGCCTCGATCGAGCAGGAGGGCGACGTCGTCACCATGACCTATGTGGACGGCTACCTGGACCCCGAGTGGCAGTACTTCCAGACGCCGATGTACCCGGCCCACATCGCCGAGGCCAACGGCTTCCCGGACTGGGCCACCGACCCGGCCCAGATGGGCGGCAGCGCCACCTGGTTCACCCAGAACGCGCCGACCTGGTCGACCGGGCCGTACAAGCCGGTCGACGCGTCCCCGGGCGAGTTCGTCGCGTTCGAGCCGAACGAGAACTACCAGGGCTCGACCAAGCCGGGCCTGGACAAGCTGACGATGAAGGTCGTCGAGGGCACCGAGGCGATCATCACCGAGCTGCGGCAGGGCTCGATCGACGGCGCGTGGCCCTCGGAGTTCAGCCAGGAGGAGCTCGACAAGGTCGCCGACGACGAGGCGGTGACCACCGAGGTCTACGAGGGCTCGATCTGGCTCCACATCGACACGAACATGAACAACACGTTTCTGGCCGACCAGGCGCTGCGCCAGGCGGTGTTCACGGCGATCGACAACAAGGACATCATCGCGAAGGCCTACCCGGACACCGAGGTGGAGCCCCGGCTGAACCACTTCTTCAACCAGCAGTCGGAGTTCTTCGTGGACGCGCTCGGCGCGACCGACCCGTTGCAGGGCAGTGGCGACGAGGCCGCGGCCAATGAGGCGCTGGAGGCCGCGGGCTACACCACCGGCGACACGCTGATGACACCCGAGGGCGAGCCGGTCACGCTGAACTTCCGGTACGGCGAGGGCGATGCGACCCGCACGCTGGCCGGTGAGCTCGTGCAGTCCTATCTGGCGGAGATCGGCATCGACGTGAAGCTGGAGGCGATCCCCGACGGGCAGCTCGGCACGGTGCTCTCCGAGGGCGACTTCGACCTGGTCATCTTCGGCTGGTCGGGCACGCCCGCGTTCACGACCGCGCCGCAGCAGTACTTCGGTTCGGACTCGTCGTCGAACTTCGGCCAGTTCCGGCTCGACGGCCTGGACGAGGCGATCGCGAAGGTGCGCTCGACCACTGACATCGCCGAGGCCGCGCAGTTCGCGAACGACGTCGAGGCGATGGTCGTGCCGCAGGCGTTCACGCTGCCGGTCTTCGACGAGCCGCAGTCGACCGTGTACCTCAACGGGGCCCTCGCCGGGATCGTCGCCAACGGCAACAGCCAGGCGGGCCCGATGTGGAACATCCAGGAGTGGAAGCCCGCGTAGCGCGCGGATGCGAGTGCGGGGGCGGCCTGAACGGGCCGCCCCCGTCGCGTATCGGGGAGGTAACAATGCTCAGGCAACTTCGTACCGATGCGTGGCCTTCGCCCGTGATACATGGCACTGTGGCACCCAGCACTGCCGAGCGGCCGCCTGGCCCCTCCGCGACCCCCGTGACGGCGACGAAGCCCCCAGCGGCGCATCAGGCGAACCCCCTCGGCCGGACACCCTATGGAGGAGAACACTCATGGCTCTGACTCGTAGAGCATTCGGCGGCCTCACGATCGGCGGTTCCTCCGCTCTCATGCTGGCCGCATGCGGCGGCAACGACGGGGACGGCGGCAGCGAAGGCGGCGGCGAACTCGTCTGGGCGGTCTCGTCCGGCTGGTCGGCCTGGAACCAGAACACCGGTACCGGCAACGCCTCCGCCACGAACATCGCCACCGCCCCGATGAACCCGGTCGGCCAGCTCGGCTACGACTGGGACCCCGAGGGCAACGTCTTCTACGACGACGCGCTCTTCGAGGGCGAGCCGGAGCTGGTCTCCGAGGCGCCGATGCAGGTCCAGCTCACCCTGAAAGAGGGAGCCCAGTGGTCGGACGGCAAGCCGGTCCGCCTGGAGGACTTCATCTTCCAGTGGTACTCCACCTCCGGCGACCCGCTGCACGCCAACCAGGAGAAGGCGCTGCCCGCCGGCACCGCCATGGCGAACGTCGCGAGCATCGAGGAGCCCGAGCCGGGCAAGATCCTCATCTCCTACAAGGAAGGCACGACCGACCCCGAGTGGATCTTCACCGGCGGCGTCTACCTCCCGAGCCACGTGGCCGAGGCGAACGGCTTCGCCGACTGGGCGACCAACCCCGAGACCATGGGCGACGCGATCAACTTCTTCAACGACGACCTGTGGGACGTCGTGGTCGGCGCTTACAAGCCGGTCGAGTGGAAGGTCGGCGAGTACGTCATCTACGAGCCCAACGACAAGTTCCAGGGCTCGGCGAAGGCCTCGTACGACAAGCTCACCCTGCAGGCCATCGAAGGCATCGAAGCGCAGGTGACGGAGCTCCGTCAGGGCACCATCGCGGGCTGCTGGCCCAACGACTTCAGCTCCGAGGAGCTGCAGAAGCTCGACGACCAGCCCGAGCTGAAGTACGTGACCTACGCGGGCGCGACCTGGTCGCACTTCGACATGAACGTCAACAACTCGTTCCTCAAGGACGTGGCGCTGCGCCAGGCGGTGTTCACCGCCATCGACATCGAGGAGATCAAGTCGCGGGCCTTCCCCGGGACCGAGGCCCCGTGGCTGGGCAATCACTTCTTCACCGAGGAAAGCCCGTACTACGTGGACTACACGGGCCCGGCCAACTACGGCAAGGGCGACCTCGACGCGGCCAAGACGATCCTCACCGGCGCCGGCTACACCGTGAACGGCGACGGCAAGCTTGTGAACTCGGAGGGCGAGCAGGTGCTGTTCAACTTCCGCTTCGCCTCCTCGAACGAGATCCGCAAGCTCACCGGCGAGATCATTCAGGCCCAGCTCGTCGAGCTCGGCATCGACCTGGAGCTCAAGGGCTTCGGCGACGACGAGCTCTCCACGACCCTCTCCGAGGGAGACTTCGACCTGGTCGTCTACTCGTGGGTGGCGAACCCGTCGTTCACCACCTCGCCCGACCAGTACTTCTCGCCGGACTCGGACTCGAACCACGGCAGCTACGACGACCCGGTCATCAACGAGCTGCTGCCGCAGGTCCGCGGGACCCTGGACCTCGACGTGGCCGCCGAGGTCGCCAACCAGATCAGCGCCCAGGCGGTCGCGCAGGCGTACACCCTGCCGCTGTACAACAGCCCCATGGCGATCTTCTGGAACACCGAGATGATCGAGGGCGTCGAGGTGAACGGGGCCAGCCAGGCCTCGGCACTGTGGAACGTCCGCGAGTGGAAGCGTCCTTAATCCGACCCTCTAGTACCACATTCCGGGATGGGCGGCCGCTCGAAGCCGTATTGGATTCGCCACCATCCGTCCCGTTAATTCAGTGAATTCCCCCGTGGGGCCGATGCCACATCGGCCCCACGGTCCATGTCGGGCACCGGCTTCGCGGCGCAAAGTCACGAATACATCACGAATAAACTCCAGTTGGGGCCGCGCCCATGTCAATCCCCTCACGTCTGTGCAAGTGTTTGTCACAACATCGCCGAGGGCGCCTCTGACGCCTTCCCCCAACCCGATCCCCTCGGGGATCGGGAATCCGGACGCGAGGCATCGGCGCCTTCGCGAAGGCCCCTCGGCATCGATACCTGGAGGAGAACACTCATGGCTCTGACCCGTAGAGCTCTCGGCGGCCTGACCATCGGCGGTACGGCCGCCTTCACCCTCGCCGCCTGCGGCGGCAACGAAGGCAACGGCGGCTCCGGTTCCAAGGAGCTCATCTGGGCGATCCCCTCGGCGTGGGAGTCCTGGAACGAGAACACCGGCGCGGGCAACAACTCGTACGGCCACCAGGCCATGTTCCCGAAGACCTTCGGCCTCGACGGCAACTCCTCGGGCGACTTCGACGAGAACGGCGACTTCCACCTCAACGACGCCGTCTTCGCCGACGCCAAGGTGATCAACGAGGCCCCGTTCCAGGTGGAGTACACCCTCCAGGAGAACGCGCAGTGGTCGGACGGCGAGCCGATCCGCGTGGAGGACTTCATCTTCCAGTGGTACAGCATCTCCGGCAACCCGGAGCACGCCAACCAGGAGCAGGCCCAGCCGGCCTCCACCACCTACGGCTCCAAGATCGCCTCCATCGAGGCCTCTGACGCCGGCGTGGTCGTGACCTTCGTCGAGGGCCACCTCGACCCCGAGTGGCTGTACAGCCCCACCGTGTACCTGCCCTCGCACGTCCTCGAGGCCGAGGGCTTCGCCGACTGGCAGACCGACCCGGCCGTCATGGGCAACGCCATCGAGTGGTCCGAGGCCAACCTCATCGACGTCGTGACCGGCCCCTGGAAGCCCGTCGACTCGAAGATGGGCGAGTACGTCGTCTACGAGATCAACGACAAGTACCAGGGTTCCGTGAAGCCCACCGTCGAGAAGCTCACCATGCGCGTGGTCGAGGGCACCGAGGCGATCGTGACCGAGCTCCGCCAGGGCACCATCGCCGGCGCGTGGCCGAGCGAGTTCATGCAGGAGGAGTTCGCCAAGGTCGCCGACGACCCGAACCTGGAGCAGGCCGTCTACGAGGGCGGTGTCTGGATCCACCTCGACACCAACGTCCTCTCGGAGTTCCTGAAGGACCAGGCCCTGCGCCAGGCCGTCTTCACGGCCGTCAACGTGGCCGACTCGATCGAGCGCATCTTCCCGGAGACTGAGGTCTCCCAGCGCCTCAACCACTTCTTCGGCCAGAAGAGCGACTACTTCGTCGACCTCCTGACCGAGACCGGCCAGGGCTCTGGCGACGTCGTGAAGGCCGCCGAGATCCTGACGACCGCCGGCTACACTGGTGCAGCCGAGGGCGAGACGCTGAAGACCCCGGAGGGCAAGGACGTCAAGCTCGTCATCCGCTACGGCGAAGGCGACGCGGCCCGCACCACCATCGCCGAGCTCGCGCAGGCGCAGCTGGCGAAGATCGGCATCGCGCTCGAGCTCAAGGCCATCCCCGACGGCGAGCTCGGCACCGTCCTCTCCGAGAGCGACTTCGACCTGGTCGTCTTCGGCTGGTCCGGCAGCCCGACCTTCGGCTCGGCCCCCGGCCAGTACTTCCTGACCGACGTCGCCTACGGCAACTACTCGTTCCCCGAGGTCGACGAGGCCATCGCCAAGGTGCAGAGCACGATCGACGTCGCGGAGTCCGCGGCCTTCGCCAACGAGGTCGAGGCCATCGTGGTCCCGCTCGCGCTGACCCTCCCGTTCTACGACGAGCCCCAGGGCATCGTGTGGAACCCGAGCGTCATCGACGGCATCAAGGCCAACGGCAACTCGCAGGCCGGCCCGATCTTCAACGTCGTCGAGTGGAAGAACGCGTAAGCGCTCGTTGATGTGAGCGGCGGGGCCCCCGGGCCTCGCCGCTTCCCGCTTTCAATGACCGTGTTTCGGCCGTGTCGCCCGCACGTGAACGGCCGCCGACACCCCTCGCGAACCCCTCGCCGCAACCGGCCGCACCGCAGCGGCCGCCCCGCCGCCCTCGGCGGGGAATGCGGATCCCGCTGTGATCCGGCGATGCCTGCGACGCATGAGTTCATGCAGGCAGACAGTGAATTTTCACTTATCGCCGCCATTCAGGGAATGAACGTCACGGGAACATAACGAACGAAACTCATCTCGTGTTCGGTTGTCCGAAACCCGGGATTCCCGTGGAAGGCTGTACCTCGCGTCACTGACCGCCGCCGATCCGAACAGGAGTCCGGCGGCCGGCCCGGAGCCACCGAACCCACCACGGTGCCCCCCGCCTGTCAGTGGCGCAAACCTTCGAGAGGAACCATGAAGCGACACCACACGGCGGCCGTCGCCGCCCTCGCCTGCACCGCCCTGGTGCTGGCCGGTTGCGGACAGGACGGCGAGTCCGACTCGGCCAGCCTCGAGGCCTGCCTCACCGACCCCGCCGGCTGCAACTCCGGCGAACGGGCCGACGGCGGCGAAGTCACCTGGGCCCTCGACGGCTCGTGGGGCACCTGGAACCAGAACACCTCCGAAGGCAACAACGCGTACGTGAGCGCCGCGCTCGTCGGCATGTGGCCCTACACCGGCCAGTTCGACCCCGGCGGCGAGTACCTCTTCAACGAGGGCATCCTCGCCTCCGCCCCGGAACTCGTCAAAGAGGACCCGGTCACCGTCGAGTACACCCTCCAGGACGGCGCGAACTGGGGCGACGGCACCGACATCACCGTCGACGACTTCATCTACCACTGGTACGCCACCTCCGGCGACGAGTCGCGCTGCGAGGGCTGCGACCCCGCCAACATCACCCGCGGCTCCCAGGTCGAGTCCATCACCGGCGACGGCGCCCAGGTCACCGTGACCTACAAGGACACCTACCACTCCGCGGAATGGCAGTACGAGGAGATCCTCTCCTCGCCCGCCCACGTCGCCGAGGCCGAGGGCTTCGACTGGCAGAACGACCCCGCGGACATGAAGGCCGCCGAGGACTTCTTCTCGACCACGGTCCCCACCTGGTCCACCGGGCCCTTCAAGATCGACGACGCCAAGGTCGGCGAGCACGTCATCTACGTGCCGAACGACGACTGGGCCGGCGAGACCGAGGTGACCCTCGACAAGGTCACCTTCCGCGTCATCGACGGCCTGGAGAACATCGTCACCGCCCTGCGCAACGGCGAGATCGACGGCGCCTCCCCGTTCTCGGTCACCGCCGAGACCATCACGCAGCTCCAAGGCGCGGAAGGCCTCGAGTACGCGGTCGCGGGCGGGCCCTCCTTCGAGCACATCGACCTGAACACGAAGAACGAGTTCCTCGAGGACCCGGTGCTGCGCCAGGCGATCTTCACCGCGATCGACATCGAGAACATCATCGCGCGCACCTACGCGTACGTGCAGTCCGACATCGAGCGCAAGGGCAACCACCTCTTCCGCAACGGCTCGGACTACTACACGGACTACCTCTCGGCCACCGGCCAGGGCACCGGCGACGTCGAACTCGCCTACGACCTGCTCGAAGAGGCCGGCTACGAACTCGACGCCGGCGTGCTGCGCGACCCCGACGGCAAGGCCGTCGAGCTCGACTTCCGCTACTCCGAGTCCAAGGAGAACCGCCGCATCACCGGCGAGCTCGTCCAGGCCAACCTCGCCGACCTCGGCATCAAGGTCGAACTGGAGTCCATCCCCGACGCCGACCTCGGCACGGTCCTCGGCGAAGGCGACTTCGACATGATCGACTTCGGCTGGAGCTCCGAGCCCACATTCGTCGCCGCCGCCTCCCAGTACTGGGAGACCGGTTCGGGTTCGAACTTCGGCGCGCTCTCCGACCCCGACCTCGACGCGCTCATCGCCGAGGTCAACGGCACCCTCGACATCGACGAGGCCGCCGTGCGCGCCAACGCCGCCGTCGAGCAGGTCGTCCAGAACGCCTACTCGCTGCCTATCGTGGACACACCGGTCGCGGTCATGGTCTCCGATAGGTTGGTCAACGTCCGCGACAATTGGGCGTCGCAGCAGCGAGCCGCGTACAACATTGCAGAGTGGGGCGTGGCCGCTGAGTGATCGCGAAGAGGGACCCGAGCGGCGCCGCAGGCGCACCGCGAACCGGGAGTAGTGAATTTGGAAAGAGTGCCAGGGGCTCACGGACCCGGCTGCAGTTCGGAGAGTCAGTGAGCCAGAGGAGAGGCCGCGTCGCTGCGCGGCCGGGCCGGTCGGCAGGCGAACCGGTCCACCACCAGAGAAACCGTTAACGAGGCATTATGGTTGTATTCATAATCCGGCGCACCCTGCTGATGATCCCGGTGCTGCTGGGAGCCACTATCTTGTGCTTTGTCCTGGTCGACGCTGTCAACGACCCCGTCCAGGACATGGTGTTCGAGATCCAGCAGTCCACCGGCGAGCCGGTGCCGCAGTCGACCGTCGACGCGCTCGAGGCGTCGCTCTACTACGACCGGTCCATCCCCGAGCGCTACTGGCTCTGGCTCACCGGCATCGGTGACACCAACGGCGACATCGGCCTCCTCAAGGGCGAATGGGGCCCCTCCATCGAGGGCTCCGCGATGGACATCGGCTACGAGATCTCCACCCGCTTCTGGATCACCCTCCGGCTGGTCCTGTTCGCGACCCTCGCGTCCATCGGCCTCGCCATTCTCTCCGGTGTCGTCAGCGCGGTCAAGCAGTATTCGCGCACCGACTACACCCTGACGTTCCTGGGCTTCCTGTTCCTGGCCATGCCGGTCTTCTGGCTCGGCTCGCTGTTCAAGGAAGGCGCGGTGCAGCTGAACAAGCTCCTCGGCTCCACGATCTTCCAGACCTACGGCTCCGGCTCCACCGGCTTCCAGGGGAACGGGTGGGAGGTCTTCCTCAACTCGATCCCCTACCTCATCGTGCCGACCCTGGTGCTCATGCTCGGCGGCTACGCCGCGATCTCGCGGTACCAGCGCGCCTCCATGCTCGAGGTCATGAACTCCGACTACGTGCGGCTCGCCCGCGCCAAGGGCGTGCGCAACCGCACGGTCATGCGCCGGCACGCCCTGCGGACCGCGCTCATCCCGGTCGCGACCTTCGCGCCCCTCGCCCTCTCCGGCGCGATGGGCGGCGCCATGGTCACCGAGAGCATCTTCGGCTGGCGCGGCCTGGGCGTGTACTCCCTGGACGCCATCCGGGCCGGCGACACGTTCGTCGTCATGGCCTACGTGCTCATCTCAGGTCTCGTCGTCCTCGTCGGCGTCCTGATCTCCGACATCCTGTACGGCGTGCTCGACCCGAGGATCCGCTATGAGTAACACTGCATCGCCCCGCCTCGACGCCGAGGCGCTCACCAGCAAGGAACGCGGCCAGTGGGAGATGGTGGGCCGCCGCTTCTTCCGCCACCGTGCCGCCGTGGTCAGCCTCGTCATCTTCCTGCTGATCGTGCTGTTCGCGTACCTCGGCCCGTTCCTGTGGAAATGGGACTACAAGATCCACTCGGAGATCCCCTCGTGGGCCGCCCCGAGCCTGGAGCACCCGTTCGGCACCGACAAGGCCGGGCGCGACATGCTCGGCGCGATGATGCAGGCGACCAAGCAGTCGCTCAACGTCTCGCTCGTCGTGGCCATCGGCTCCACGGTGCTCGGCGCGCTCTACGGCGCCGTCGCCGGCTTCTACCGCGGCTGGGTCGACTCGGTCATGATGCGCTTCCTCGACATCATGTTCGTGATCCCGTTCCTGGTCATCACCGGTGCGATCGCCGGCGCCATCGACTCCAGCGTCCGCTGGTACCACATGGCGTTCATCCTCGCGATCTTCGGTTGGACCTCGATCGCCCGCGCCGTGCGCGCCGAAGTGCTCTCATTGAGGGAGAAGGAGTTCATCGAGGCCGCCCGCTCCGCGGGGGGCTCGGACTGGCACATCATCGTGAAGCACCTGATCCCGAACACGATGAGCGTCATCATCGTGTCGGTGACGCTGCAGATCGCCTTCGCCATCCTGTCGGAGACGACCCTGTCCTTCCTCGGTCTGGGCATCCAGAGCCCCGACACGTCGCTGGGCCTCCTCATCGAGGCGGCGGGCGCGTCGGCGTTCAACGAGCACTGGTACCTGTTCTACATCCCGGGTCTCATGATCATTCTCATCGCGCTCACCATCAACTTCATCGGTGACGGCCTGCGCGACGCCATGGACCCGCGGCAGACGATGGTGAGGCGATAGCGATGTCGAACATCTCAGTGAGCACCAACGGCGCCAAGCGCTCCACCGGCACCAAGGGCGACGTCGTCCTGGAGGTGAACGACCTCAACGTGTCGTTCCCGACCGACGACGGACTCGTGCACGCCGTCCGCGGCGTCACCTACGAGCTGCGCCGCGGCCAGAGCCTCGGCATCGTCGGCGAGTCCGGCTCCGGCAAGTCGGTGACCTCCATGGCGATCATGGGCCTCCTGCCCAAGACCGCCCAGATCACCGGCTCCGCCCGGCTCGAGGGCGACGAGCTCCTCGGCCTCGGCGACGCCGAGCTCTCCCGCATCCGCGGCAAGAAGATCTCCATGATCTTCCAGGACCCGCTGACCAGCCTCAACCCGGTCTACACGGTCGGCTTCCAGCTGGCCGAGGCCGTCCGCGTCCACTACCCGGACGTGAGCAAGTCCGAGGCCCGCACCCGCTGCATCGACCTGCTCGACTCGGTCGGCATCCCGAACCCGCAGCAGCGGGTCGACGCCTACCCGCACGAGCTCTCCGGCGGCATGCGCCAGCGCGTGGTCATCGCCATCGCCATGGCGAACAACCCGGACGTGATCATCGCCGACGAGCCCACCACGGCCCTCGACGTCACGGTCCAGGCCCAGGTCCTCGAGGCCCTGGAGAAGGCCCGCGAAGAGGTCAACGCCGCGCTCATCCTCATCACCCACGACCTCGGGGTCATCGCCGGGCACACCGACGACGTCCTCGTCATGTACGCGGGCAAGCCGGTCGAGCAGGGCACCGTCGACGAGATCTTCTACGAGCCGCGCATGCCCTACACGCTGGGCCTGATCGGTTCGCTCCCGCGCATGGACGAGGACCGCAACCAGCGGCTCACCCCCGTCCACGGGACGCCGCCGTCCATGCTCAACCTGCCGCCGGGCTGCCCGTTCCGCCCGCGCTGCCCGATGCACCAGGACATCTGCGCGGAGGTCGAGCCGGACCTCATGCCGATCGGCCCGACCGGGCACGTCTCGGCCTGCCACTTCTCGGACCAGCTCGAGGGCAAGGCCCCCGACGACGTGTTCGCGGCCGTGGCCACCGACCTGTCGGTCGAAGCCGAGGTCGAAGCCGCCGAGGCCGAGGCCGCGGCGCTGCACGCTCAGGAGGAGGAGAAGTGAACGCCATGCTCGACACTCCGCAGACCGCGGCGAACCCCGTCATCGCCGGGAGGAACCTGGTCAAGGAGTTCCCCGTGCGCGCCAAGGGGATCCTCCGGCGCAAGGTCGGCGCGGTCCACGCCGTCTCGGGCGTGAGCCTGGAGATCGGCCAGACCGAGACGCTCGCGCTCGTCGGCGAGTCCGGCTGCGGCAAGTCCACGACCGCGCGGCTGATGATGAACCTGATCCCGCCGACGTCGGGCGAGATCCTCTACGAGGGCCGCGACCTGACGAAGCTCTCGCGCAACCAGATGCGGCCGATCCGCCGGGACCTCCAGCTGGTGTTCCAGGACCCGATGGCCTCGCTGGACCCGCGCATGACGGTCTTCGAGATCATCGCCGAGCCGCTGCGCGTGCACAACCTGTTCAAGAACGGCGGCCGCGACCGGGTCAACAGCCTGATCGAGATCGTCGGCCTGAACCCGGAGCACCGCAACCGGTACCCGCACGAGTTCTCCGGCGGTCAGCGCCAGCGCATCGGCATCGCCCGCGCGCTCGCCCTGCAGCCGCGCGTGCTCATGCTCGACGAGCCGGTGTCGGCGCTCGACGTGTCGATCCAGGCGGGCGTCATCAACCTGCTGGAGGACCTGCAGGACGAACTGGGGCTGTCGTACCTGTTCGTCTCGCACGACCTCTCGGTGGTGCGGCACATCGCCGACAAGGTCGCGGTCATGTACCTCGGCAAGATCGTCGAGGAGGGGACGACCGACCAGCTCTTCGCCGGTCCGGCCCACCCGTACACGCAGGCCCTCATGTCGGCGATCCCGCTGCCGGACCCGCGCAAGGAGCGGACCCGGGAGCGCATCGTCCTCCAGGGCGACGTGCCGAGCCCGTCCAACCCGCCCTCGGGCTGCCGCTTCCGCACCCGCTGCCCGCTGTTCAAGGAGCTCGATGAGTCGCAGCAGGCCAAGTGCATCGACGTCGAGCCGCTCCTGCGGTCCGACCACGCGGGCCTGACCCGCGCGGCCTGCCACTACGCGGAGCCGAAGCAGCTCGTCTAGCGGACGCTGCACGGGGCCGTCCCACCTTCGCGGTGGGGCGGCCCCGTCTCTTTCTCCGTCATCGGTTCACACGCCGCCGCGCGCCAGTGCGAGACTTCTGGCCATGACCGCCGCCAAAGCCACCGTCACCGCCCTGCTCGCCGAACTCGGCGACCGGTGGGAGACCCGCGAGAAGATCACCGCCGCCCGGGAGCGCCTCACCGCGGACCTCCCCGGCTGGAAGGTCCCGGCCGCCTACGGGCTCGGGATCTACGACGTCTCGGGCGAGCTCGTCTTCGGCCACAAGAACGCCGGCGACCACGCGCTCCCGGCGGCCGTCATGGCCACGGTGCTCGGGCATTCGGGGGGTTCGGAGTCGTACGACATCGACGCCGCGACCCTGCAGCAGGCGATCCGCCTCCTCGAACCGGCCGGGGCCTGCCGGGACTACGACCACCCGAACCTGGCGGACTGGAAGCGGGTCCTCAAGATGCTCAGGAGCGACCGGCAGATCGACGTGAAGATGGTGTTCGTCGCCGACTTCGACGACTGGCGCGACAACGACGACGTCGACGACCTCTGCGAGGCCGTCTACTACGCCAAGGCCGCCGGGAACGCGAAACCGGACCGCGGCTGAGACACCCGCGGTCCGGCGTCCGCATTCAGGGTCTGGTCGCCGGCTCCTCGGACCCGACCGGCCCCGCCGCGGCGGGAGCAGCCCAGACCGCCCCGATCGCCGGAGCTGCGGCCGCATCGGCCAGAACTCGTCGCATTCGACCACCTCGTTGCAGGACGACAATGCCGCTTCATCCTTGCCCCCGAACGAGGTCCGCATCGGCCGATCGCCCGCCCTGCCGGAAGCCCGATACCCACGCGAAAGCGGCCCCGCACCCGGCGGGGCCGCCCTTCCTCAACCGCCTGGAGGCGGCCCTTGCTCCGGGTCAGACCCGGGTCGTCCACCAGTCGGAGTAGTCCCAGCCGGAGGCGGAGTCCCACCCGAGGGACCACTTGATGTCGTGACCTTCAGGGAGGTCCTTGTTGCAGACGGCCCACGCCTTGGCCTGGCCGAGCGTGTTGATGCACTCTCCCGAGCGGTCGCCGTCGAGGTCGTACCAGCGGAGTTTGACACCGTAGCCGTTGGCCGCGTTGTCCTTGATCCAGAAGATGTCCCCATCGGGCTCCACGCAGCCGTCGACCTGAGGGAGGTAGCGGCGGTCGGTACAGTCGCCGTTCCAGTCGGCGTCGACGGCGTAGTTCTTCTCGGTCGCGGCCGCGGCAGGGGAGGCGGTCCCCAGCACGGCGAGGAGTGAAACGGCGAGCGCTGCCAGGACAGCGGCGATCCGCTTTCGCATCATTGCGTTTCCTTTCTGACTAAGGCTCCCACTCCACGCTTCTACGGAGCGGGTTGTCGTAGTCACGCTGCGCTGCAGAGGGATCCGTGCCAAACGACGATGCCGCACTGTGGACGTGCCGAGGCGTGGGTGTGGTTGCGTTCGTCACTGAGATTTTTGGGAACGATCCCAAGGGGATGAGGAGGGCGGCGCGTGGGGTCCGGATGCGCCTGCCTGGTTTGACCGGGATCCGGGTTCAAGCGGGCAGCGACGGAGTGGTGGGGGACCCGCTCTGACTGCGGCCCTCGGCCTCCGATGGCCCGGCCTCAAAGCGGCGGCGACAAAGGGTGGGGGAGGGGTGGGACGCGCTTCGGGCCTTCGGCTCGGACCCGGGTCCGAGCGGCGAGGGGGTGGGGGAGGGGCGGGCTGCACTCCTCCGGCCCGGCCGGGCGCGGGCTCAGGCCGGCAGCGACGAACGGGTGGGGAAGGGGCGGGCTGCGCTCCTCCGGTCCGACCGGGCGCGGGTTCAAGCGGGCAACGACGAAGGGGTGAGTGGAGGGGCGGGGGCGGACCGTGGCGGCCGGGTCCGATCGGGCTCGCGTTGCCGAAGCGAGGCGGTGCGGTCCCTCCCGGGCGACCTAGACGAACCCCGGACATGCTGAGGGGCCCGGTCCCCCTTGGGAATCGGGCTGCGCTGGCTTCGACCTGCGCTCCCCTCAGCAGTCGCCCGCTGAGGGCAGGTTAAGAACGGGGAATCGCCCGGGTCTTCCCGCATCACCACGGGTGCCACGTGGGCCATCTCCTTGGCGGGCACCGTCTCCCGGAGACGCTCCCTGGTCTTGACGATCGTGGCTTCCATGCTCTTCTGGGCATACCAGGCGGCATAGTCGGTCAGCTCACGTCGATACGTAGGCGACCATTCCGAGGAGTCATGTCCGTTCGGCAAATCCTTGAAGAGGTCCGCTTCCCATTCCTCATCAGTGCAGCCAGTGCGCTTGTGCCGGATGGAGACTTGACCAGGACCGGTTTTCGCTATGTCCCATTTATTCGTATGAATCCGACCGTGATGGAACCTGCAGAGGAGCACGAGGTTCTCGGCGGTCGTCGAACCTCCGTCTGCCCAGTGCTCCAGGTGATGTGCCTCGGTCCAGGAGATGGGGGCGCGGCAACCGGACCAGGCGCACCCTCCGGGCTGCTCGAGTTCGAGCTTGTGGCGGAGGGCCGTGTTGGGGAGGCGCTTGGCTCGGCCCAGTTCGATCGCTTCGCCGGTGCTGTAGTCGAAGACCGAGGGGATGATCCCGGCTTCGCAGGCGAGGAGGCGGGCCTTGGCGACGGAGATGGGCTTGCCGTCGAGCATGGGGAGCCGACCGGTCTTCTCACCGCGCAGGGTTGCGAGGTCGCAGGTGAGGTTCAGGGTGGCGGTGTGGCCGTGGCGCTTGGGGGCCGAGGGGTCGGTGCCGTAGGCCGCTGCCATCTGGTGCAGTGCTTCGGCATTGCGGCCCGAGACTCGGGGGAGCAGGCCATCGGAGTCCCTGTCCTCTTGGCGAGGCGGAGGAACGGCGGTCTTCAGCACGTTGCTGATGAGCTTCCCGGTGTCATCGGTGAGCAGGCCTTCGATGTCCCACATGCCATCAGGGCGCTGGTTGACCTCCAGCCAGGCGAGGGACTGCTGGCTCAGCTCGTCGAGGAGCGACTGCTGGTCGAAGAGTTCGGCGCAGATGCGGTCGAGGTGCTCGGCGAGCTCGGCCCGGGTGGAGTGGATGCAGTACTCCCGGATCAGCTCCTCAGGAGTCCGGCAGAGCGTTGCGCCGTAGGGGGACTCGACCGGGGCGGGGTAGGGGACCCGGGAAAACACGGTCAGGCCTTCTCGTTCGATGCGCCGCATGGCGTAGGCGATCGCGTCGATGCGGGCAGTCCCCGCGAGGGCGGCCTCGGTGAGGTGCTTGAACTTCGGAGAGAGGCGGGCAATGGAGGCGATCTGGCCCGCGCAGGCCTCGTTGAGACTGAAGGATTCCTTGATCCAGTCGCGAATGCCGGAGAAGCCGTCGCATTCCTTGTGGAGCCCCTGAGAGGTGTAGGCGATCACTGCTCGCAGGAGATTGGCCTCGACTGCGCAGAGCTGGGTGGTGAGGGAATCGATCTGGGGGCGCAGGGCTGCTGCCTGTGAGTTTCGATCGGTGCCATTCATCCTGCTCACCCCCTTAGGAGTTATCCGATTGTCGTTGTGGCGGTTATAGATCAATGATGACAGGTATTGGTGGTGATGTCATCACTCGGACGGGTGAATTATAAGTCCATAATGGATCGAAAGGTCCCACAATCATTGTTGGGGGCCGAAGTTGGACCCGCCCCGCATACTGCCTCTTTGTCGCCGCCGCTTGAACCTTGTGTACAACGAACCGAATGTCGAAGTGGGACAATGGAAGCACTCCCACTTGTCGCTGCCGCCTGAACCGCAAGGGAAGTGGACCGGGAACTGTCGGGATCACGACACTTCAGTGTTCCCTCAGGTGAACGCATGGGGCGGGCAAGTTGGGGGGTCCATCACGGTCCGATTCCCGCTAGCGTGTCAGGCATACGGGCCCGAGTGGTGGAATCTGGTAGACACAGTCGGCTTAAAACCGGCCGTCGTGAGACTTGCGGGTTCAAATCCCGTCTCGGGCACGGGCGACGCGGGGTCGGGCGGATGGTGGGGCGCCCGGACCGTACGGCCGGTGCCGGGAGGCCCGTTCGGGTTGAGGCTGTTGACTGTTCTTGGGAAGCCGTGCTATCCAATACCTGAGCATTGGTACCCTTCTGTTCGAACCAGTCGGCATGGTTCCACAGATTCCCCTTGTGCTGCAATAGTTCTGAATCTTTCCGATTGCACGGTGTCGTCAGGCCTGTGTCGTAAGGATGGCGATGCCCGAAACATCTCGGACCACAACCCAGACTTATCAGCCCGAAGCGCCGCACGCTCCGGACTCCGGCGGGCCCGATCTCAAGGCCCGTCTGCTGCGCCTGGGTCTCCTGCCCTTCTGCGCCGCCGTGGTCGCCAGCGCGGGCGTCGCCGTCTTTCTCTCCCAAGGAGAGTCCAGCCTCGCCCCGCTGGTCTACGCCTCGGCCGCGGTCCTGCTCCTCGTCGTCGGGTACTTGACCCTCATGTCGGCCACCAAGATCGACGCCGACCTCGGACGCCGCATCGGATCCGTGCGCAGGTCCACTGTGGAGACGCATTACAAGGTCTGGCAGGCCCTCGACGACCTGCAGCGCCTCCGCCCGGTCGAGCAGCGCTGGTCCGTGCCGCTGCCTTCTGGGGGCGAGATCGCCGCGACCACCGATGAGGCGATCAGCCAGCTCGCGGAAGAGACCCGCCACCTGCGTGCCGCTGCGGAAGCGATCGTGGCGCGGGGCATTCCTGCTGCGCCGCCGCGCGTGATCGCGCCGCCGCCGCAGCGGCCGGCGGTCGCCCCGCCGCCTCCTCCGGCGCCCGCCGCCATCGCCGCGCACGCCCGGATCGGGATCTTCGTCAGCCTCGCCCGGCGCATCCAGCCGCTGGTGCACAAGGAGATCATCGAACTCGACCACCTGGAGAAGCAGGTCGAGGACCCCGATCTTTTGAAGGGGCTCTTCCTGGTCGACCACCTGGCCACCCGCATCCGCCGCCACGCCGAGAACCTCGCCGTCCTCGGCGGCGCGACCCCGCACCGGCAGTGGAGCCGCCCGATCAACGTCTACGAGATCCTGCGCTCCGCAGTGTCCGAAGTGGACCAGTATGCCCGCGTCAAGCTGGTGCTCCCCATCAAGGGCACCGTGCAGGGCCATGCGGTGGCCGACCTCATCCACCTTGTGGCCGAGCTGGTCGAGAACGCCACGGTCTTCTCCGACCCCAACACCACCGTGCTCATGCGCGTCTCGCGGGTCCGCACCGGCCTCGCGGTCGAGGTCGAGGACCGCGGCCTGGGCGTCGAGCAGTCCCAGCGCGACAAGTACAACCGGATGCTCGCCGACCCCGAGGGCACCGACCTCGCGGCGCTCCTGGACGACGGCCGCATCGGCCTCTATGTGGTCGCCTCCCTCGCGCACCAGCACCGCCTCACGGTCCAGTTGCAGGGCAACATCTACGGCGGCACCCAGGCGGTCCTCATCATCCCCGAGGAGCTCCTCGGCGACGTCCCGAAGCTCGAGCCCGCGGCGATCGCCGCGCCGCCCGAGCCGAAGCCCCCGGTCGTCCAGATGCGCGCCCTCCCCACCGCGGGCACCGGCCACCACTCCGGCGCGATCCCGGTCCCCCGCATGGTCCCGGTCAAGCACGACACCGACGCCCTGCCGGTCACCGCGGAGATGCCCGCCGTCGACGGTCCCCGCAACGGCGACCGACCCGACCTCCCCAAGCGCCGCAAGCAGTCCCACCTCGCACCTGAGCTCCGCGACACCCCCCGCACGGGCCACCGCCTCGAGGCCGGCCACGACCCGGGCCTGATGAAGGCCTTCCAGCAGGGCCAATTGCGGGCGGGCGGATACGACGAAGCCCCGATCCCCACATCGGATCACCAAGCGACGAATGAGGAGTCCTAATGGCAGGCGACGAGGTTGCGGCGACATCGGATCTGAGCTGGCTGCTGGCGAGCCTGGTCAAGAAGGTCCCGCACGCCCGCAGCGCCCTCCTGCTGTCCTCGGACGGCATGAAGAAGGCCCACCACGGCCTCAGCGTGGACCAGGCGGACCAGCTCTCGGCGATCGCCTCGGGGATGTTCTCGCTGGCGCGCAGCGCGGGGTCGCAGCTCGGCTCGAACGGCATGGTGCGCCAGGTGATCGCGGAACTCGACGACACGCTGCTGTTCGTCTCCACCGCCGGCTTCGGCGCGGTGCTGGCGGTGACGGCGGGCCGGGAGGCCGACGCGGGCACTGTCGGCTACGAGATGTCGGTGCTGGTGAAGAGCGTTCGGCCGCACCTGGAGACGCCGATGCGCCGGGCCTACTCGGCCAACGGTGAAATGGTGGGCTGATGCCCCGTTTCGAAGAGGAGCGCCTGCTGGACGAGGACGCCGGGCCGCTGGTCCGCCCTTACACGGTGAGCGGCGGCCGCACCACTCCGACCGCGGCGTTCGACCTCCTGTCGCTGGTCCGCTCGACGGGCCGGATGCGCCCCTCGCAGCTGGAGGCCGAGCAGGCCGCCGTGCTCCTGCTCTGCCACGAGCCGGTGTCGGTCGCGGAGATCGCGGCGCACCTGCGCCTCCCGGCGATGGTCGTCAAAGTGCTGCTCTCCGACCTCGTGGAGGACGGCGCGGTCACCGCGCACGCGCCCGAGGCCGCCCTCGACCCTACGGACCTGAACCTTTTGGAGGCACTCCTCAATGGCCTACAGCGGCGACTCTGAGTCGCCCGCACGACCCGTCCCCACCGCGATCAAACTCCTCGTCGCCGGCGGGTTCGGGGTCGGGAAGACCACCTTCGTCGGCGCGGTCTCGGAGATCGAGCCGCTGAGCACCGAGGAGACGATCACCACCGCCTCGATCGGCGTCGACGACCTCACCGGGGTGGGCGCCAAGACCACCACGACGGTGGCGCTCGACTTCGGCCGCGTCACCCTCGACGCCGGCCACACCCTGTACCTGTTCGGCACCCCCGGCCAGGACCGGTTCTGGTTCATGTGGGACGAGCTCTCCGACGGGGCGTTCGGCGCGGTCGTCATGGCGGACACCCGCCGCCTCGCGGACTGCTTCAACGCGCTCGACTTCTTCGAGCGGCGAAAGACCCCGTTCATCGTGGCGGTCAACGTGTTCGACGACGCGTTCCACTACGACCCCGAGGAGGTGCGCGTGGCCCTGGACCTGGGCCCGCACGTCCCGATCGTCTCCTGCGACGCCCGCGACCCCCGTTCCGCCACCCTGGTGCTGGTCACCCTGACCAAGCACCTGATCTCGACCGCCACCACGGTCGCCCGATAAGGAGAACACCATGACCGACCTCGAGCACGAGTTCCGCCTCACCATCACCCCGAGCGACCCCGACGGCTCGAAGCGGGCCGCGAAGCTGCAATACTGGGGCGCGCTTCCCGAGGCCGACCCCGAGTACGACGACGTGGCGAAGGAGCTGCTGGAGCTGACCGGCGCGACCTGGTCCGGGGTCAACTTCGTCGGCGAGGGCCAGAACCAGTTCTTCCCCGGCATCGCCGGCCCGGGCACCGAGTCGGTGGACGGCAAGGAGCCCGAGATCGGGCGCGAGATGCCGGCCGAGGCCGGGTACTGCGTGCACGTGGTCGCGCGCGAGAAGGCCATGGCGCTCAACAACGTCCTGGACTACTCGCGGTTCGCGACGAACCCGGTCGTCGACGCCCTCGGGATCCGCGCGTACATGGGCGCGCCGCTGGTCGACAGCGACGGGCACACCATCGGCACCGTGTGGGTCATCGACAACAAGACCCACGAGTGGACGCAGGACGACGTCGACGCGATGAAGGCCGTCGCGGCGCGGGTCATGAAGCGCATCGAAGAGCGCAGGCCCCACTAGGGTCTCGGGGCCTTGACCTCGGCTTTGTGAAGCCGTTATGTTCAGTTGACCCGGGCGCAATCGTCCCATGATTGGATCACGATCGGGTGATTGCGCCCGCCGTCCCCCGAGCCCAGTCCCTGGAGAGCAATGAAGCCCAAACACAAGCGCCTCGCGGCGGCGGGTGCCGCCGCGGCGCTCGCCGCGACCACGCTCGTTGTCGGCGCCTGGTCCGCGAACGCCGGCCAGGCGAACCACGGCCGCGAGATCGACATGCAGCTGCTGGCGATCAACGACTTCCACGGCCACGTCGAGGCCTCCTCCGGCGACACGTACCCGGTGGACGGCGTGAACGTCCCCGCAGGCGGCGCCGAGTACCTCGCGGCCCACCTCGAGCAGGCCCGCGAGGGCGAGCGCTACTCGACCACTGTGGCCGCCGGCGACCTCATCGGCGCGAGCCCGTTCATGTCGGCGATCTTCGACGACGAGCCGACGATCGAGTCCCTGAACGCCATGGGCGTCGAGGTCTCCTCGGTCGGCAACCACGAGTTCGACGCCGGATTCGACGAGCTGAATCGCATCATCGAGGGCGACGAGGACTTCGAGGGCGCGGACTTCCCGTACCTCGGCGCGAACGTCGTCGACGAGGCCACCGGCAAGACGGTCCTCGACCCGTACTGGGTCAAGGACTTCGGCCGCGGCGTCAAGGTCGGCTTCATCGGCATGACCCTCGAAGGCACCGGCGACATCGTCTCCAAGTCCGGCATCGAGGGCCTGGAGTTCCGCGACGAGGTCGAGACCGCGAACAAGTACGCGAAGGAGCTCAAGCGCAAGGGCGTCAACTCGATCGTGGTCCTGCTCCACGAGGGCGGCGTCCCGGTCGCCGAGGACACCGGCCACGACTGCGAGTCCCTGGACGGCTCCGGCGTCGGCATGTCCGGCCCCATCGTGGACATCGCCGAGACCATGACCCCGCTCGTGGACATCCTCGTCACCGGCCACACGCACCAGGAGTACGTGTGCTCGGTGCCCGACCCGGCCGGGAACCCGCGCATGGTCACCTCCGCGTCGTCCTACGGCCGCGTGTTCACCCAGATCGACGCCACGTACGACCGCCGCACCAAGGACATCGTGCGCTCCTCGGTCACCGGCTCGAACACCGTCGTCACCCGCGACGTCGACCTCGACGCCTTCGAGTCCGACGACGCCCAGTCCGACATCATCGCCGAATACGGCCCCGCCGCCGAAGAAGCCGGCGGCCGCCTGGTCGGCTACATCGCCGAGGACATCACGCGCGGCAAGACCCGCGCCGAGGAGTTCCCGCTCGGCAGCCTCATCGCCGACGCGCAGCTGTGGAACACCGCCGGTGCCGACACCGGCGGCGCCGAGATCGCCCTCCTGAACCCCGGCGGCGTCCGCGACGACCTCCTCGTCGACGAGGGCGTCAAGGGCGAGGTCTCCTACCGCGAGGTCTTCGACGTGCAGCCGTTCAACAACTACGTGGTCACCCTCGACATGACCGGCGCGCAGCTCCTCAAGGCGCTCCAGCAGCAGCTCCCGATCCCGGGCGGCCGCTCCACGACGCTGCAGCTCCAGGTCTCCGAGGGCTTCACGTACACATGGGACAAGACGAAGACCGGCCCCGACCAGATCGTGGCCGGCTCGCTGACCCTCAACGGCGAGCCGATCGTCGCCGACCAGACCTACCGGGTCACGACGAACTCGTTCCTCGCCGAAGGCGGCGACTCGTTCACCGCGTTCACCGAAGGCGCGAACACGCTCTTCGGCGAGCTCGATGTGGACGCCTTCGAGGACTACATCGCCGAGTTCGGCACCGCCGGGGCGCCGCTGCAGGCGCCCGAGCTCGGACGGGTCACAGTGATCTCCTAGCAACCTGAGCGGATTCACAGCGGCGGAGCAGCGGAATGCTCCGCCGCTGTGTCGTGTTTGAGGCGGTGACCGGATAAGCTCGGAATCACCCTTGAAATTCCAACGGAGGACCGCAGGTCATGGCAATGCAGAGCAGGAACTCATCCCTTCGAAATATGGTGAAGACCCAGTACAACGAGCAGCACATGGGTGCCGCGTACGGGCCTTACGGGCAGATGACCCAGGCTCCGCAGGCTGAGACCATGCGGATCGACGACGTCATCGTCCGCACTGTGGCCCTCGTTGCCGCGACCTTCGTCGCGGCGATCTTCACGTACTCGATGGTCGCCGACGGCATCGCGAACAACGACTCGGACGCCATCGGCACCGCCATGATGCTCGGGACGATCGGCATGGTCGTGGGCCTCGGCATCATGATCTTCTCGATGTTCAAGCCGGTCACGAACCCGTTCGTGGCCTTCGCCTACGCGATCGGCCAGGGCCTCCTCCTCGGCGGCGTCTCCGCCGTGTTCGAGCAGCAGTGGCCCGGCATCGTCGTGAACGCCCTCCTCGCGACCATCCTCGTGTTCGGCGCGATGCTGGCCCTGTTCAAGTTCCGCATCCTCAAGAACTCGCCGATGTTCACCAAGGTGATCGTCGGCGCGGGCATCGGCATCTTCGCCCTCTCGATGGTCAACCTCATCGCCAGCGCGCTCGGCGTGGACCTCGGCCTGTTCGCCGCTCCCGGCGAGTCGGTCTCGGCGCTCCAGTGGATCATCGCGATCGGCATCACCCTGTGGGCCGCGTTCTCGTTTATTCTCGACTTCGACATGATCGAGTACTCCGCCGCGCACGGCGCCCCGAAGAAATACGCCTGGGCGGGGGCCTTCGGCCTCACCGCGGGCCTCATCTTCCTGTACTGGAACCTGCTTCGCCTCATGTCTTACTTCCAGGGCGACTAATCACATTGAGCACTGCACTCGAGCGGGCGATCGGGCGTGTCGTAGAAGGCACGCGCCACTGGTCGCCCGCTCGTTGGTCTGCTAAGGCCGTACCGATGCACCGCCTGGTCCAGACCCTCGCGGACCTCGCGGCCGACGCCGAGGGGCAGCCGCGGCGCACAGTGCCGCGCCTGTCCAACGACACGCACCTGCCCGACCAGCTCCAGGTGGTCGGGCTCGACCTCCTCGAGTACGAGTCGAAGCTCACCGAGGAGCAGCGTGCAGCCGCTGAAGCGGCGATCCAGCGGGCCCGGTCCGCGCTGTTCTAGGGCCTGTCCTGTGCATCAGACCGGTCGTTATCCGGCCCGTTTGCCCGCTCGCTGCGTTGTCGGCCCTCCAGATACAACACCGGTATCTGGAGGGCCTTCCGCCTTGCGGGCGAACAAACGGACTCGGATACCGCCGCTCCCTGATACACAGGACAGGCCCTAGCCCGCCCCGTTCCACCCGGCCATGAGCAGGGCCGCGTCGTCGAGGGCTTCCACCACGTTGTCGGACTCCCAGCGCAGCACGCTGCGCCGCGTCCGCGTGTCGCGGTCCTCGATGGCCGCGAGGCGGTAGTCGAGGCGCTGCACGGCCTCGCTGAGGTCGATGCCGCGCGGCGGCGCGTCGCCGCGGGCCAGCGCGGCGAGCCGCAGGTAGGCCGTGTCGAGGGAGTCCGCGAACGCGTCGACCCCCGCGAGGCCGTTCGCCTGCTCGTCCCGGCCCAGTGTCGCGTTCACGGCGACCAGTGCCCTTGCGGCCCTTGACAATGCCGCTTCAGCACCGAGTGCGTCCGCCGAGAGCGGGCCCGGTCCGGCGACGGGTTCGGCCTTGGCCTGGTCGGCCGCGCTGGTGAGGGCGGACCGGCGGGCCCTGATCCGGTCGATGGCGGCGTGCATGACCTTGCGGTCGTAGTCCGCCGGGTGGGCCTGGCGGTCGAGGGAGAGCCGGGCGTAGTCGCGGTAGGCGTCGACGAGGTCGCCGAGGAGGTCGCCGAGGCGGCGGGTCTGCCAGGTGGGGGCGAGCGCGTAGAAGCCGATCGCGAGCCCTGCGCCGACGAGGGTGCAGGCGCCCCGGTCGAAGGCGGCGGCGATGGGGCTTTCGCCGGAGAGGTCGATCTGGAACACGGTGAATCCGGAGACGGCGGCGGCGAACACGAGCATCGAGACGGGCCGCGTCAGGTAGGCGATGAGGGCGTAGGCGAGCACGATGAGGCTCAGCCACAGCTGGTCCTGGGGGAGCAGGAGTCCGAGGAGCGAGGCGAGGACGACGCCGCCGGTGGTGCCGACGGCGCGGGTGACGCCGCGGGTGAGGGTCCCGGCGAAGTCGGCTTGCAGGACGAGCCAGGCGGTGAGCGGGATCCAGTAGCCGTGGTCGGTGGGCCAGGCGAGGCCGATGGTCATGGCGAGTGCGATGACGCCGGCGCGGCGCAGGGCGTGGTGGATCACGGGGTCGCGGCGGTGGAGGCGGGCCCGGAGCTGGCCGAGGGCCTGGCGGGCGGTGCTGGTGGCGTGCGCGAGGGCGGGGTCGGGGGGGGCGGGGGCGGCCGCGGCGGGGGGGGGGGGGGGGGCGGCGCCGGGGGGGGGGGGGGGGGGGGGGGCCCCGCCGCCCCCGCCGCCGGCGGTGATGCGTTCGGCGAATCCGCCGGTCTCGTGGAGGGTGCGCAGGAGCCCGCCGATCTCGGTGGGCATGGTGCCGGTGGCGGTGGCCATGGGGTTTTGGGAGAGGCCGTCGAGGAGCGCGTCCCAGTCGAGTTCGGTCGGTTTGCGGGCGGTGATCTGCTCGCCGAAGTGGCCGAGGAGCCGCGCGGCGAGTTCCAAAGCCTCCGAGTAGAACTCGACGGTGTCGCGGTCCTGCGCGTCGGCGCGGGCGCGTGCGGAGGCGACCCGGCCGATCGCGGTGGAGACGGCGTAGATCTGGCGGCGGGCCTCCAGTATCGCCGCGGGCAGGGCCCGGCGGCGGTCGAGTTCCCGGGCGGCCTCGAAGAGCGGTTCGGTGCGGAACGGCGCGTCGGGGTCGGCGGCGAGGCCGTCCGCTTCGGCGGCGAGGGCGAGCCAGGCGTCGGCGAGGGTGCGCCGGTCCTCGGCCCACCGGTAGTACGGGGGCAGGAGCGCCGTCAGCGCCTGCACCGCGCCGCCCGCCGCGCAGGCGACGGCCGCGAGGAGCACTCCGGCGTGGGCGGTGAGGTGGTCGGCGAGGAAGAACATGATGCCGGAGACGGTGAAGGTGACGCCCGCGACGTGTGTGACCGAGCCGATGAACGTGAGCGTGAACGCATAGGCGGCGGCCGCGGCGATGAGGATGAGCGGGTCGCCGATGGAGCCGAGGACGACCCCGAGGGATCCGGCCGCGCCGACCAGCAGCGGCAGGGAGGGCCCGGTGCGGGTGCCGGGGGTGAGCATCGCGACGCCGCCGAGCCACGCGCCCATGACCGCGGCCTGCCCCCACGACGGGTGGCCTGCGAAGGCGACGGCGCTCATGGCGGCCGCGATGCCGAACGCGGCGCGCACCGCGAGGACCGGCACGGCCTCGCCCGGGGTCCATGACCGCAGGTCCCGGCCGACCCGGCGGAACGATTCGCGGACCCCAGGGTTGAGCACGTCATCAGGGTAGCCGCGCCTTCCGGTGTGAGGCCCCTTACCGGTTACCCTGGTGGCATGCGACAAACGGTGCTGGTGGTCGACTTCGGTGCGCAGTACGCGCAGCTCATTGCGCGGCGCGTCCGCGAAGCGAACGTCTACTCGGAGATCGTGCCCTCCTCGATGCCCGCGAGCGAGATGCTCGCCAAGGAGCCGGCCGCGATCATCCTCTCGGGCGGTCCTTCGAGCGTGTACGCCGAAGGAGCTCCGCAGGTCGACCGCGCCCTCTTCGAGGCGGGCGTGCCCGTCCTCGGGATCTGCTACGGCTTCCAGGCCATGGCGGCCTCCCTCGGCGGGACCGTCGCCAAGACCGGGCTCTCCGAGTACGGCGGCACCGAACTCGACGTCGTCTGCGCCTCGAAGCTCCTTGCAGGCCTTCCCGAGCACCAGTCGGTGTGGATGAGCCACGGCGACTCCGTGACCGAGGCCCCCGCCGGGTTCGAGGTGGTGGCCCGCACCAACGGCGCCCCCGTCGCGGCGTTCGAGAACCTCGACAAGCGCCTCGCGGGCGTCCAGTACCACCCCGAGGTCGCCCACACCCCGCACGGCCAGGCCGTCATCCGCCACTTCCTGCACGACATCGCCGGCATCAAGCCGAACTGGACGAACTCGGCGATCATCGACGAGCAGGTCGCCGCGATCCGCGAGCAGGTCGGCGACAAGCGCGTCCTGTGCGCCCTCTCCGGCGGCGTCGACTCCTCCGTGGCCGCGGCGCTCGTGCACCGCGCCGTCGGCGACCAGCTCACCTGCGTCTTCGTCGACCACGGGCTCCTGCGCGCCGGCGAGGCCGAGCAGGTCGAGAAGGACTACGCGCAGCTCACCGGCATCGACGTGCGCGCCGTGGACGTCTCCGAACAGTTCCTCACCGCCCTCAAGGGCGTCACGGACCCGGAGGAGAAGCGCAAGATCATCGGCCGCGAGTTCATCCGCACCTTCGAGGCCGCCGCCCGCGAGATCGCCGAAGAGCAGGGCATCGACTTCCTCGTCCAGGGCACCCTGTACCCGGACGTGGTCGAGTCCGGCGGGGGCACCGGCACCGCGAACATCAAGAGCCACCACAACGTGGGGGGCCTGCCCGACGACCTCCAGTTCGCGCTCATCGAGCCGCTCCGCACCCTCTTCAAGGACGAGGTCCGCGCGATCGGCCTCGAACTGGGCCTGCCCGAGGCGATGGTCTGGCGCCACCCGTTCCCCGGCCCCGGCCTGGGCATCCGCATCGTCGGCGAGATCACCCGCGAACGCCTCGACCTGCTCAAAGCGGCCGACGCGATCGCCCGCGCCGAGCTCACCGCCGCCGGCCTCGACCGGTCCGTGTGGCAGTTCCCGGTCGTGCTCCTCGCCGACGTCCGCTCCGTCGGCGTCCAGGGCGACGGCCGCACCTACGGCCACCCGATCGTGCTCCGCCCGGTCTCCTCCGAGGACGCGATGACCGCGGACTGGTCCCGCCTGCCCTACGAGCTGCTCGCGAAGATCTCCACGCGCATCACCAACGAGGTCGCCGACGTCAACCGCGTCGTGCTCGACGTCACCTCCAAGCCCCCGGGCACCATCGAGTGGGAATAGCCTCAGCTCACGCACGGCTCGCAAGTTCCGCCGCTCAGCTCACGCACGGCTCGCAAGTTCCGCCGCTCAGCTCACGCACGGCTCGCAAGTTCCGCCGCTCAGCTCACGCACGGCTCGCAAGCTTCGCCGCTCAGCTCACGCACGGCTCGCAAGCTTCGCCGTGGTGCCGTGATCACGCCGTACAGTTGAGGGATGCAATTCCGGATAGCTGCGTACGGGGAGGTCCGTGACGAGAACGGCCGGGTCCTGCTGACGAGGCGGACCCGCGGACGCGAAGCGGGCCCCTGGCACCTGCCGGGCGGCGTGCTCGACCACGGCGAGCCCCCGAAGCGGGCCGCCGGGCGCCTGGTGCTTGAGCACACGGGCTACGAGGTCGCTGTCGGCGCACCGCTCGAAGCGGTCGCCGTCGCCAGGCGCGGCGTCCACACCAACGCGATCATCTACACCGCGAAGGTCACCGGCGACCCCGGCGACGACTTCGAAGGCGACACCGCCGAATGGGTCGAACCGGCCCGCGCGGCCGCCGAGTCCCATTCGCCGTTCGTTTCCGCCTGCCTGCACCTCGCCGACGACCGCCTCGCCGGCCGCGTCGACAAGGCCCCCCAGGAGACCCGGCCCGTCCCGCCTTCAAAGGCCAAGAAGGGCCGCCGCAGGCGCGGCCAGCGCTTCGGCGCGTACGGGGTCGTCGCCGACGGCGACGGCCGCATCCTCCTCGCCCGCATCGCCGAGGGCTACCCCGGCGGCGGCACCTGGCACCTGCCCGGCGGCGGCGTCGACTTCGGCGAGTCCCCGCGCGCGGCCGTCTCCCGCGAGATCTACGAGGAGACCGGCCAGGAGGCCCAGGTGGGCGAACTGCTCAACGTCACGTCGTTCCGGCACCGCCGCGCGATCGGCCCCGAGGGGTACCCGCTCGACTGGCACGGGGTCCGCGCGATCTATTCGGCCACCGTCGAGGACCCGTCCGCCGCGCAGGTGGTCGAGGCCGCCGGCGGCTCCACCAGCGAGTCGCGCTGGTGGGACGCGGACGCGCTCGACGACCTGCCGCTCTCGGCGGCCGTCGAGGACGCCCTGCAAGTGGTGGACCTGAAGAACCTGGCCGCTCAGGCTTAGAGGGTCCCCGCGTCCCGGGCGGCCGTTGTCCGGCCCGTTTGCCCGCACGCTTCGTTGTCGACCCCCCGATACAACACCGGTATCGGGTGGGTCCTCCGCAGTCTCGGCGACGCTTGCGAGCCGTCAATCGGTTAGCGAGCGAACAAACGGACTCGGATACCGACTCACCGGGGATGCGCGGGGATCCCCTAACGCCACCTGGCGATCACCGTCTCGCCCGCGCGGACGGCCTCGCCGGGGAGGACCGCGGCTTCGGCGGCGCCTGCGGGCAGGTACACGTCGGTGCGGGAGCCGAACCGGATGAGGCCGTACCGTTCGCCCTTCGCCAGGGCCGCACCGGGTTTGGTGCGGTTGACGATGCGGCGCAGGAGTGCGCCGGTGCGCTGGGCGACGACGACGCGGCCCCGCGGCGTGGACACCACGGTGTAGCAGGCGGCGTTGTGCTCGGCTTCGGGCGCGCTCACCTTGGCGTAGCCGCCGCGCTCGGTGAACACGTCCACGACCTCGCCGGCGACGGGCGCGCGGTTGATGTGCACGTCGGTGACCTTGAGGTACGCGCTGACGCGGAGCCATTCGGCGCCGGCGGTGCCGGTGGCGGCGCCGAAGCGCTCGTCGACGACCGTCTCGACGGCGATGATGCGGCCGTCGGAGGCGGCGAGCACCGCTTCCGGTTCGTCGTCCTCGCCGCGCAGGTCCGCTTCGCGCTGCGGGTCGCGGAAGAACGCGGCGACCGGGACGGCGGCGAGGGCGGGCAGGATCCACGCCTTCGAGGAGGGCCGGATCTGCTTTGCGGCCCAGGCGGTCCCGAAGAGCAGCCCGGCGGCGATGACGCCGTTGGAGTCGAGGTGCATCGAGGGCGTGACGGCGACCGAGGAGGCGCGCCAGGCGGGGGCGAGGTCTTCGGCGGGGGCGATCGCGTGCGGTTCGCCTTCGCGTTTTGCGGCGGAGCCGATGCGGAGCTTGTGGATGCGCACGGGTGGGAGCGACCGGACGATGAGGTCGGTGCCGATGCCGTACTCGGCGACGAGCTCGGCGATCTCCTCGCGGGCGGGCGCGGTGAGCGTGGCGGCGAAGGAGAGCACGCCGCCGGGCTCCACTTTCGCGCGCAGCAGTTCGATGTCGGCGATGAACGCCTCGGCCTCGACGGTGACTGGGGAGGCGAGCATGACCTCTTCGGCCGGGTCGGCGTCGGCGAGCGCGGCGACGGCGGTGACGTTCCCGGCGGTCCAGGAGCCCTCGGCCGCGAGCGAGGCCTTCAGGTCCTCAATGGAGACCGGGTCGGCGACGACGGTGAGCCGGTCGGCGGGCATGAGCGCCTCGAGCGCGGCGGTCAGGACCGGGTTCCCCCAGGCCGCGCCCACGACCAGGCCGGTCTTGGGGCCCCTCCGGCGAGCGAATTCGTCGGTGATGCCGCGAGCGGCGGCTTTCGAGATCGGCATGACTCCGACTATAGAGCGCCAGTCTGACGGAGCCGGGCCGCGCTCGCGTGTTGCGCAAGAGCAGGACGCGAGCATTGTCCCGCTTTGGCATCGTACTTTCGGCGGGTTCTGCACATCGTTCGGCCGAGTGGCCGCGCCGTCACTCAGTGTCCCGTCGTTTCCCCTCTTGTCAGGTCGACCCGGCGCTCCACTCACGACCCGCCGCCTCAAGTCCGCTCCCAGGAGGACCGAACCACGATGAGACTCAAGACGATCCGCACTCCGCTCGCGGGAACCGCCGCGCTCCTCGCCGCCGCTCTCATGAGCACGGCCGCGGGCGCCCCCGCCCGGGCCGAGGAGCCCGAGCCGGTCTCCGGCGACATCGTCACCGCCCCCGGCCTGGAGCTGCGCGGGCGGTTCGCGGAGGAACGCTACGACGTGTGGGCGAACGTCCTCGGCCTCAAGCCGCACGGCGGCGAGGAGACGCTCGTCGTCTACTGCATCGACATCCACACCCCGCTCGACACCGAGAGCCCGTACACCGAGGGCGACTGGGAGGAGTCGGAGGTCGCGAACCTCGAAGAGGTCCGCTGGGTCCTGTTCAACGGCTTCCCGAACGTGGGCGCCGAGGAGCTCATCGAGTCCTCCGGCGCCGAGGTGAACCCCGACTGGTCCGATGAGGAGGTCGCCGAGGTCGCTTACGCCGGCACGCAGGCCGCCGTCTGGCACTTCACCGACGCCTGGGACCTCTTGGAGGACAACCCGGTCAAGGGCGGCAACAGCGGCGAGGACGAAGCGGTCCTCGCGGTCTACCAGCACCTGACCGAGGACACCGGGCGCGTCCCGGACCCGTCCGAGTTCACCGTGGACCTGGAAGGCGAGGAGTCGGCGACGTACGCCGACGGGCGCTTCGGGCCCTACACGATCCGCTCCAACGCCGGCCCGGTCGAGCTCACCGCCGAAGGCGGGCGCCTCGAGACCGAGGGCGGCGACGCGGTCGAGTCCCGCAACGACGGCGAGAAGTTCTGGATCGTCCTCGACGAGGACACGAACGAGATCACCGTCAACGGCACCGCCGCCTACGACCTCCCGGTGGGCCGGGTCTTCCTGGCCACCACCGAAGAAGCGCTCTCGGACGACGCGGTCAACCCGATGACCGTGCGCGACTCGCAGAAGCTCATCCTCGCGCAGCCGCGCGAAGGCGAGGTCCCCGCCGAATGGCGCTTCGCCCTCGACGCGCCCCCGGAGGCCAGCGCGCCGCCGAAGCCGCAGCTGCCCGTCACCGGTTCGACCTTGAGCGTCGCGTTCGCGGCGGGCCTGGCGCTCCTGGTCGGCGGCCTGACGGTCATCACGATCGGCAAGCGCCGCAGGGCCTCCGACCACTAGGACCTGAAGGACGCGGGCGTCCGCTTGCCGATGGCGAGCGCCCGCTGCCGCAGGAGCGTTCCGGACCACGTCGAACGGTCCGGACCCGGGCGCGCTCCGCGGTTCCAGGAATGCCCGGTGCATGGTGCGGCCGGGGCTGGGGGAAGCGATCCCCCCTGGCCCCGGCCACTTCCGTCCCACCGGTATCCACTCGTCACCGTCCTTCGCCGACGGCGCGGCCGATACCAAATCGTTATAGTGGCGCGGCTCTCCGGAGCCGCGCCATTTCCGTTGCCGCGCAGTCGAAGTGCAGTTCCGGGATTTCCGGCCGCGAAATGCAACCGGCAGCGGGCCGCTAACGTGTCGCATGAAGAGTCTGTACCGATTTACGACTCGCAAGCACCCCCAGACCGCGTCAATCCCTCGGAAAAGCAAAGGGAATTCAACCAATGATGACCAAAGCCCTGAAGGGGACGATGGCCGCTGCTGCGGGCGTCGCGCTCGGCCTCACCGGCGTCACCGCCGCCCAAGCCCAGGACGAGGAAGCGGGCATCCTCGCCGCCGGCGACGTCGTGATCGAGGACCCGGGCATCCGGCTGAACGGCAAACTGGACGGCCTCGACAAGAAGCCGCACGCCAACATGATCGCCCTCGACCCCGGCGACGGCGAGTACCGCACCGTCTACTGCATCCAGCTCGGTGTCCCCCTCAAGAAGGACAATGCCCACGAAGAGCGCCCGTGGGAGGAGATCCCTGTCGAGGACCTCCCGATGGTCCTCGGCGTCCTCACCCTCGGCTACGACGGCACCAACGCCGGCGAGCTCCTCGAAGAGGCGGGCCTGGCCAGCGACGACTACGGCGACGTCACCCAGGAGCAGCTGGCCTACGCGGCCACCCAGTCCGCCATCTGGTCGCTGACCGACGGCTGGGACCTCAGCACGAGCGACCCGACCGAGGACGACGTCGCCGACGAGATCGTCCCGGCGCTCCAGGAGTGGCTGCTCGCCAACGCCGTGCCCGTCGAGGAGCCTGAAGAGCCCTTCTTCGACTACGACGACACCGACGCCAAGGTCGAAGGCTCCACCGTCGGTCCGTTCACCGTCGACACCAACATCGACTCGCTCAGCTTCGAGCAGCCTGAGGGTGCCACCGTCATCGACGAGAACGGCGAGGAGCTCACCGCCCTCGCCGACGGCCAGGTCTTCTCCGTGAAGTTCGACAAGGCCGAGACCGCCTCGGTCACGATCGTCACCGACACCGTCGAATGGACCACCCAGGCCGGCCGCACTTTCGTCCCGGTCGACGCCGAGGGCGCGAACGTCGAAGGCCAGCGACTCATCCTCGCCGAGGAGTTCACCGAGGAGTTCTACTACGAGATCCCCTTCGAGATCGTCGTCGAAGAGGTCCCGAGCCAGTCCCCGAGTGAGTCCCCGAAGCCGCAGCTGCCCGTCACCGGTTCCAGCCTGACCACCGTCGCCACCGTCGGCGGCGCGGTCCTGCTCGCCGGCGTCGCCGCGATGGTGCTCATGCGCCGCCGCGCCGCCCGCGCGGACTGGGGCTCGGACGCTTAACAGCGACTGAACACTGCGACAAACGCCACACGCCCGCTGGTCACACCGGCGGGCGTGTGGCATACTTGCCGCGTGACTCAGAGCGCGCGATTTTACTTTTACTACGGCCGGACCCGTCCGAGCCGTAGGTCGTCGCGCTGACACAACGACCTACAGGCCCCGGGCGAACAGCCCGGGGCTTTTTTCACGCCTGGGCAGATGTACGGCTCGCAAGCGTCGCCGAGAGGCGGCTCACCCGCCCGGAGTTCGATACCGAATCGCTCTTTAGGAGAAGCCCTGATGACCGCATCCGCTGAAATCGCACCCGACGAACTCCAGGACCTGCGCGTCGAGATCGACGCCCTGGACGCCGAGATCATCCGCCTCTGGCAGCGCCGCGCCGAAGTCTCCAAGCGCATCGGCGAGATCCGCATGGCCAACGGCGGCACCCGCCTGGTCCTGGACCGCGAGCGCGCCATCCTCGAGAAGTACCGCGCCGCCCTCGGCGACGACGGCATCCAGATCGCGATGCTCGTCCTCCGCTCGGGCCGCGGACCGCTCTAAAGAGTGATGCCGCGCCGTGAAAGTGTCATACCCGGCGCGGCATAATTGGTGGCGATGAACGACCTTCTGACCGGCCTCAACGAACCGCAACGCCAAGCCGTCGAGCACGCCGGATCCCCGCTGCTCATCGTCGCGGGCGCGGGCTCGGGCAAGACCCGCGTCCTCACGCACCGCATCGGCCACCTCCTGGCCGAGCGCGGCGCCCACCCCGGCGAGATCCTCGCCATCACCTTCACCAACAAGGCCGCCGCCGAGATGCGCGAACGCGTCGACGCCCTGGTCGGCCCGCGCTCGCGCGCGATGTGGGTGCTCACCTTCCACTCCGCGTGCCTGCGCATCCTCCGTCGCGAGGCGCACCGGCTCGGCTGGAAGTCCAGCTTCACGATCTACGACACCGACGACGCCCGCCGGCTGCTCACCCAGATCGTCAAAGACCTCGGGCTCGACTCGAAGAAGCAGTCGCCGCGCTGGTTCGCCGCCGAGATCTCCCGGCTGAAGAACGAGCTCATCGGCCCCGAAGAGGCCGCCGCGAAGTCGGACGACGCCCGCGGGAAGCTCGTCGCCGACGTCTACTCGCAGTACACCGAGCGCCTGCGCCTGGCACAGGCCGTCGACTTCGACGACATCATCGGGTCCACGGTGCACCTGTTCCAGGCGTTCCCGGAGGTCGCGAAGTCGTACCGGATGCGGTTCCGGCACGTCATGGTCGACGAGTACCAGGACACCAACCACGCCCAGTACACGCTGGTGCGCGAACTCGTCGGCACCGGCGACGACAAGGCCGAGCTGTGCGTCGTCGGCGATGCGGACCAGTCGATCTACGCCTTCCGCGGCGCCACCATCCGCAACATCATCGAGTTCGAGCGGGACTTCCCGGACGCGAAGACGATCCTGCTGGAGCAGAACTACCGCTCCACCCAGACGATCCTCGACGCCGCCAACGGGGTCATCCGCAACAACACCGAACGCGGCCGCGAGAAGCGGCTGTGGAGCGACGAGGGCCCCGGCGGGCGCATCCTCGGGCACACCGGCGACAACGAGCACGACGAGGCCGCGTGGGTCGCCAACCGGATCGACGAGCTCGTCGACGCCGGCGAGACCAGCTTCGGCGACTCGGCGATCTTCTACCGCACCAACGCCCAGTCGCGCGCGTTCGAAGAGGTGTTCGTGCGCCGCGGCATCCCGTACAAGGTCGTCGGCGGCGTGCGCTTCTACGAGCGCAAAGAGGTCCGCGACATGCTCGCCTACCTCAAGCTCACCGCGAACCCCGACGACACGGTCTCCGCGATGCGCGTCGTCAACACGCCCAAGCGCGGCGTCGGCGACCGCGCCGTCGCCGAGATCGAAGCGCTCGCCGCGCGCCTGCGGCTCTCCTTCCCGGCCGCGCTGCACCGCGTCGACGAGGCGCCCGGGGTCTCCGGCCGCGCCCGCACCGGCATCAAGCGTTTCTGCGAGATCATGGACGCCGCAACGGAACTCGCGCGGACCGCGCCGCCCGAAGAGGTGCTCGACAAGCTCATCGGCGACACCGGCTACCTCGAGGGCCTGGAGCAGTCCAAGGACCCGCAGGACGAGGGCCGCATCGAGAACCTGCAGGAGCTCGTGGCCGTCGCGCACGAGTTCACCGAGTCGGTCATGCGCGGCACCACCGAGGACGACGAAGCCGACCTCAACGCCGACGTGCCGTCCTTCCTGGAGCACGTCGCGCTCGTCTCCGACGCCGACTCGATCCCCGACCCCGAGGCGGAGGAGGGCGGGGTCATCACGCTGATGACCCTCCACACCGCGAAGGGCCTGGAGTTCGACACGGTGTTCCTCACCGGTCTCGACGACGGCTTGTTCCCGCACGAGCGGTCCATGAACAAGCCCGGCGACATGGAGGAGGAGCGGCGCCTCGCCTACGTGGGCCTCACCCGCGCGAGGAAGCACCTCCACCTGACGCGCGCCGGGACCCGCAACATCTTCGGGCAGCCGCAGTACTACGCCGCCAGCCGCTTCCTCGCCGAGATCCCCGGGGACCTCATCGAATGGTCGGAGTCCGCGCCGCCGCCGCGCGTGGTGAAGTCGAAGACGACCGCAAACTTCGGTTCGCCGATCGTCATGCGCAACGCCGCGGACATTCCCTCGCTCGACGTGGGGGACCGGGTCACCCACGACAAGTGGGGCCTCGGCCGCGTCGTCGAACTCAAGGGTTCCGGCCCCAGGGCCCAGGCCCGCATCGACTTCGGCGACGGCGAACCGAAATGGGTCATCCTCAGGCTCGCACCGGTCAGCAAATTGTGAGCACGACTCACTGTCGTACCCGTGTGGGATGGTGTCCTTTTCACTGGTAGTGGAGAAGGTGGGATAGGGAGGGTACCCGGGGCCGCCCGTACGGCCGCGGATCGGCCAGCGTCGATCGGCCCGCGTCAGCGCAGGTCGAGCCCGACCTCCGACAGGTAGCTCAGCGGCTCCACCGGCTCGCCGTTCACATGCACTTCGAAGTGGACGTGCGAGCCGAAGGACCGGCCCGTGTTCCCCGCGTTCGCGATCTGCCCGCCCCCGTCCACCCAGTCGCCCTCGCCCACGAGCACCTCCGAGTTGTGGGCGTAGTACGTCTCCACACCCTCGCCGTGGTCGATGATCACGAGGTTCCCGAACCCCGTCTCCCACCCGGCGTGCTTCACCGTGCCCGGATACGCGGCGTACACCGGGTCCCCGGTCTCCGCGTCGAAGTCCACCCCGTTGTGGTTGCGGCCCCAGCGCTGCCCGAACAGGGACGTGATCGTGATGTCGTCCAGCATCGGCTCCCACTTGATCTGCGCGTCCTGCCCCGTCACCGGCGACGTCCGCTCAGACAGCACGACCTCCTCGGCCGTCGCCGCACCCAGCGGCGCACCGGACGGCGACCCGCCGTCCGCGACCGTCTGCGGCACGCTCGCCTCCGCGGCCAGCGCCGCGATGTCCGCGACCGCCTGCGACGAACCGGACTCCTCCTCACCGGAGGAGAACCCGGCGCCCGTCGCCATGGCGACGATCGACGCCCCGGCCACGGCCGAGCCGACGACGGCGGTGTAGCGGCGTTGCGTCCCCGCCAGCAGCGGGGAGAGTTCAGCGGCCCACGAGGCGCGGTGCTGGCCCCTCGTGCGATGCGGCCGGGCGGCGTGACGCCTGATGAGATCGGCGGATACCGGTCCGGTGTCGGACATGTGTGCTCCGAGATTGTGGCGGTGCCCATCGGCGGCGGCGGAGGACTGGGTCAGTCCCGGGGGGCCGGCCGTGGGCCTGGCAACCGCCACACGGTAGCGCCGCGAACGGCGCACCCGCGAGATTCGTCACCGCCCGGCGTGTCGCGACAATCAGGACAATTCCGGGCGGTAGTGATCACGCGTTCTCGAGTGCGGCTTTCGACTCGGTGAACAGCCGCACGATCTCCGGCCGCACCTCGGCCCGCTCCGACAGCGGACCGGCCCACTGCACCCGGACCGCCACCTCGGCCCCGTCCACCAGGACCGCGAAGTCCGCGCCTTCGCCGTCGAACCCGGTCATCCGGGCCGCCTCGGCGCCGCGTTGGCCGCCCGCGCCCTGGCAGATCACGAGCGTGTCGGCCACGTGGTCGATGTTCATGTGGTGGCAGATCGCGGCGATCACCTTCGGTTCGAACGGGTTGCGGCCCAGGCCTTCGCCGAGTGCCGCGAGCACCGCGCCGTTGTGGTCATAGGCGAGGAGGACCTCCTCGATGACGCGCGCCTTGTCGGCCTCGGGCAGGTCGACCGCGTCCAGGCGCGAGCGGTACTCCTCCTTGAACGCCTTGGGGCTCTTGATGTCCGCGAACTCGTAGAACGAGGCGCCCTCGGCCTCGAAGCCGAAGTTGCGGCGCGCGGCCTTGCCGAAGGCCTGCCCGCCCGAGAGGTCGCCGAGGTAGCGGGTGTACGCGTGGGCGATGTAGCCGCCGGGCCAGTCGGCCGAGACCGCGTCGATCCGGTCCACGTAGGCGCGCGTCGCCGGGAGCGGTTCGATGCCGGAGCGCCACTTCGGTCCCATCAGGAATCGCAGGTCCGCTTCGAGCGCGGGAACGCGCGCCAGCTCGGGGAACACGAACGGGCCCGCCACCGCGTCGTCGGCGAACCGCGCGGCCGCGGCCTCGATCGCCTCGTACACGAAGTACTGCTGGGCGTGCCAGCGCGTGTAGTCGTCCACGCTCAGCGAGCCGTCGAAGAGCCGGTCGAACACGCCCGGGTCCTTGACCGCGTCCGCGTCGGCCGACGGGTCGAGGCCTTGGTGGCGCGACCAGGAGGCCTCGCGGATCCGGGCCGAGAAGAGGGGCGCCCCGGCGTCGGCCGGGCCGTTCGCAGCGGCGGTGTCAGCAGGCATGTGCGCATTCCTTATCGAACAACGATCATATTCTTGAGTAAGGCGAGCCTAACCTACATGAGTGCGCACGGGTAGGCGTACGAACTCCCGACCCGTCAGCAAGGCCGCCGCGGCCATCGGTGAGAATGGTATGAGCCGTGCTCACCCGCGCGGCTGAACCAGAAAGAGCACGAGAATCACGGTCGCAAGCCTTCCCCAGGGAGAGCGGACTGTGGCACCATGGGCTCTACTGGTCCCCTTGACAGCACATTCCCACACCTCACGGGAGGCCTCGTGAAACCGGTCAGACTACTCAAGCGGTTCGGCGCTGCCATTGCCGCGGGTCTCCTTGCGCTCGGCCTTATCGCTGGCACCGCCACCGCGGCAAGCGCCGGCGGCGGCTCCGGTGAGATCTCAGCCGGGGGCGGCTCCGGCGAGATCTCCGCCGAGGGCGGCGGTTCGGGCGAGATCTCCGGCGGCTCCGGCGAGATCTCCGCGGTCCCGCTCGGCTCGGGCGAAATCAGCTAACGCCGAGGTCCGAACATGGTCGACGCACGATGCCGGTGAGCAGGAACCGCGAACGCACGCTGTTCCGGGTCATGCCCCGCGTGATCACCGGCCTCATGCTTGCCATCGCCGTCAGCGGCCTGGTCTACTTCGGGCCGCCGGCGACCTACCCCGTGCTGCAGCTGGCGGTGTTCATCACCGCCTTCTTCGTCGCCCAAGGACTGCTGGTCCAGCATGAGGCCCGCGGGATGCGGATCTCGTTCAACCTCACCGACATCCCGCTGGTCATCGCGCTGTTCTACCTGCCCCCGTTCTGGGTGGTGGCGACCAAGTTCCTCGCGGCGTCGCTGTTCTATGGCAAGCGCTACGTCCGCGAGGACATCGGCCTGCTCAAGCCGCTGTTCAACAGCGGGCTGACCGCCGCCGGCACCACCATGGCGGCGTTCTACGTGAGCTACATGGGCCTCGGTCCGGCCACGTCGGCCCGCACCTGGCTGATCCTGGTGTCGGCGATCGTCATCACCGGGCTGTTCACCACGGTCTTCATCTCACTGATGCTGTTCTTCATCTCCGGATGGGACAGCGTCGTCAAGGCCTGGATCGGCTTCGCGCTCACCATGGTCGGGCCCGTCCTCGCCGCGTGCGTGGGCCTGATGTTCCTGGTCCTGCTCGACGCCTCGATGTGGACCTCCATGCTCATCGGGCTCGTCGTGATCGCCTTCACGTATCTCGCCCGCAGCTACATGGTCCTGCGGCGCCAGCGCCAGGTCCTGCGCGAACTCAACGACTTCACGCAGCTGGTGGTGGATTCGGTGCGCTCCAAGCGACTCATCGACGCCATGCTCGGGCGGCTGCGCGACATCCTGGCCGCCGAGTCGGCGACCGTGTGGGTGCCCGAGGCCGGGCGGTACCCGCAGATCCGGCTCACCTCCACACTGGACGACGCCGGGCTCACCGACCTCGACCCGATCCCCGACGCGCTCCAGCGCGAGGTCATGGATTCGGGCAGGGGCCTGCTCCTCAGTCCGACGAACGGCACCCGCGAGCAGAAGGCCGTCCTCGAGGAGGCCGGACTGCGCGGCGCCATGCTCGTCCCGCTCCGCTCCGGCGACGAGGTCTACGGATGTCTGTCCGTGGCCGACCGGATCGGCGGCGAGATCTCCCATTTCGTGCCGGTCGACCTGCAGCTGATGGAGACCATCGCCGCGAACGTCGGCATCGCCGTCCAGAACGAGCGCCTCCTCGACCAGCTCCGCTACGACGCCTACCACGACCCGCTGACCGGCCTCCCCAGTCGCCGCCGCTCGCTCGCGGCGCTCCAGGAGGCCCTCTCCATCACCGTGCCCGGCGAGGTCGTCGCCGTCTTCATGTTCGATGTGGACTCGCTCCACGAGATCAACGACGCCCTCGGCCACGAGGCCGGGGACACCGCGCTCAAGGAGTTCGCCAAGCGCCTCAAGGACCACGCCCCCGCCGCGTCGTTCCTCGGCCGCATCGACTCCGACGAGTTCATCCTCCAGACCCGCCTCGCCTCCACGGACGAAGCGCTCGACACCGCGCGGCGCCTGCGCGCCGCCGTCCAGGGGCCGTTCGAGGTCGGCGGCGTCGCCGTGAGCCTCTCTGCGGCCGTCGGCGTCGTCACGCACCCGGACTTCGCCGCCGACGCCGACGAGCTCCTCAAGCGCGCGGACGGCGCCACCAGGCAGGCCAAGAACGCCGCGGACGGCGTGCAGCTCTACCATTCCGGCCTCGAATCCGAGAGCCTGCGCCGCATCGGCCTCGCCGCCGACCTGCGCCGGGCCCTCGACCGCGGCCAGCTCGAAGTGCACTTCCAGCCGAAGGTCCGCCTCGACCGCGCCCTCGGCGACCCCGGCGCGGTCCTGGGTGCCGAAGCGCTCGTGCGCTGGCCGCACCCGACGTTCGGGCTCGTCGCCCCGGAGGAGTTCATCCCGATCGCCGGGTCGACCGGGCAGCTCGGGCAGCTCACCGAGATGGTCCTGGACGAGGCCCTGCGGCGCTCGGCCGAGTGGGCCGGCGAGGACGGGCCGCTGCCGATGGCGGTGAACCTGTCGCCGCGCACGCTCGCGGACGCGGACTTCCCGGACAAGGTCGCAATGCTCCTGGAGCGGCACGGGGTCCCGGCGGAGCGGTTGACGTTCGAGATCACCGAGGACGACGTGGTCTCGGGGGAGCCGCGGCTCACGCCGGCGCTCGACCGGCTGCACGAGATGGGCGTGCGCCTCTCGGTGGACGACTTCGGCACCGGGTACTCCTCGCTGGCGTACCTGCGGCGGCTGCCGGTGCAGGAGATCAAGATCGACCTGCGTTTCGTGCAGGGCATGGCGACCGACGCGGACGACCGCGCGATCGTGGAGGCGGTCCTGGGCCTGGCCCGGCACTTCGCGATCGACGTCGTCGCCGAGGGCATCGAGGCCCACCAGACCGTCGAGCAGCTGCGCGAGCTGCAGTGCGAGGCCGGTCAGGGCTACTACTTCTCGCGTCCGCTGCCGGCCGACCGGTTCGCCGCGTGGCTCTCCCAGCAGGACGGCGGGCGCGGTCAGAGCCGTCTTCGGGTGGTCTGACCGCACTGCTGTGGCCCGCACCGCAAGGCAGGCCCCGTGTTCGATCCGGGCGACCCGTCATGTACTCTTGTCAAGGCCGCGAGGGAAGCCTCGCGATCGCCCCTATAGCTCAGTCGGTAGAGCGTCTCCATGGTAAGGAGAAGGTCTGCGGTTCGATTCCGCATGGGGGCTCGGAAGCACTTCAGGCTAGTATTCAGCGAAGTGCAGTACTGCTCACACAGAGCCATCTGGTGGCAGTGAGCGCACGGCGGTGTAGCTCAGTGGTAGAGCAAACGACTCATAATCGTTGTGTCGGCAGTTCGATCCTGCCCATCGCTACTTTTGTAAAGCGTCGACCACCGAGGTATGCTGGTCGACGCTTTGTTTTGTTCAAGGAACGGTCCGCCAACCGGCGGGTCGAGTTAGAGGAAGGCACTCATCGTGGCCAAGGCTACTGACGTCCGCCCCAAGATCACCATGGCGTGCGTGGAGTGCAAGGAGCGCAACTACGTCACGAAGAAGAACCGGCGGAACCACCCCGACCGGCTCGAGCTCAAGAAGTACTGCCCGCGCTGCAAGACCTCGCAGGTCCACAAAGAGACCCGCTAGTCTTCCCCGCTCCGGTACATGCTCAACACTTCGTATGCAGGCCGGTCCTTGCCGCCCACCGAACCGGTGGTCATCACCCCGGATTCGGTGACCCGTTTCGCCCAGGCCCTCGGCCTCGACGACGACGGCACCGTTCCGCCCACATTCTTGATATCGCTCACGCTGCCCGCGGCGGAGCGGCTCATCGACGACCCCGACTTCGGGCTCGACTGGAGCCGCGTCCTGCACCGCGAGCAGCGTTTCGCGTACCACCGCGAGCTGCGGGCGGGCGCCGCCGTGTCGTGCACCTCGACCATCGAGTCGATCAAGTCCGTCGCGGGGAACGACCTCCTGGCGCTGCGCACCGACGTCACCGACGGCGAAGGGCTGGCCGCCGAGGTGTGGACGACCCTGTTCGTGGCCGGAGACCCCGCATGAGCCTGAGCGAACTCTCGGTCGGCGAGACCGTGTTCACCACGGCGTTCGCCGTCACGCGGGCCGACCTCGTGGCCTACGCGGACGCTTCCGGGGACCAGAATCCGATCCACCAGGACGAGGCCGCGGCGAAGGCCGCCGGGCTCCCTGACGTGATTGCCCACGGCATGTACACGATGGGCCTCGTCGCCCGCGCCGTGCGCGAGTGGGCCAATGGTGCCGGGATCGACGCGACCCTCGCGGACTTCTCCGCGCGCTTCGCGAAGCCCGTGGTAGTGCCCGCCGACGGCGGCGCCGAAGTGGTCGTGGAGGGCAAGGTCCGCAAGCTCGACGCGACCTCGGTCGAACTGGCGATGACCGTGCACAGCGCGGGCGAGAAGGTGCTCGCCCCGGCGCGTGCGACCCTCGCCGCGAAGTGACGAAGCTACTGAAACGGCGCTGACCTGCTGGTCAGCGCCGTTTTTGTTTGTTCACAGGCCTGTGGATAACTTGTTCCGCGCCGTTACGAGGAGTAGTCGAAGAAGCCCTTGCCGCTCTTGCGGCCGATCTCGCCGGCCGCGACGAGGCGGCGCAGGAGCGCGGGCGGGAAGAACTGCGGGTCCGCGGTGTCCTCGTAGATGTTCTCGGTCGCGTGCGTGATCACGTCGATGCCGGTGAGGTCGGCGGTGGCGAGCGGTCCCATCGGGTGGCCGAAGCCGAGCCGGCAGGCCGTGTCGAGGTCCTCGGCGGAGATCACGCCGTCCTCCACCAGCCGGGCCGCCTCGTTCACCAGGGCGCAGATGAGGCGCGTGGTCGCGAACCCGGCGACGTCGCGGTTGACGACGACGCAGGTCTTCCCCGCGGTCTCGGCGAACTTGCGGGCGGCCGCGAGCGTCTCGTCGCTGGTGTGGATGCCGCGCACCAGCTCGCACAGCTGCATCATGGGGACGGGCGAGAAGAAGTGGGTGCCGACGACCCGTTCGGGGTGCGTTGCGGCGGCGGCGATCTCCGTGATCGGGATGGCCGAGGTGTTCGTCGCGAAGACCGTCTCGGGCGAGCAGATCCCCGAGAGCGTGCGGAACACCTCCTGCTTGACCGCGAGGCGCTCGAAGACAGCCTCGACGCAGATCTGCGAGCCCGCGGCGGCGTCGAGGTCTGTCGCCGTCGTGATGCGGGCCAAGGCGGCCTCCGCGTCCGCCGCGGTGACCTTCTCCTTGGCGACGAAGCGGTCGAGTGAACCGCGGATCGCCGCCTGCGCGCGGTCGAGTGCGCCCGCGTCAGTGTCGATCAATGTGATGTCCAGGCCGCCCAGGCTCGTGACCTGCGCGATCCCGGAGCCCATGAGTCCCGAACCGATTACCGTGACTTTTGCCATGGGGCGAGGCTATATGGTCGGTGCATGGCGGTCAATCTCACCAGGATTTATACGAAGACCGGCGACGACGGCACGACCGGTCTCGCCGACTTCTCGCGCGTCCCGAAGACGCACGTCCGGCTCGCGGCCTACGGGGACGTGGACGAGGCGAACGCGGTGATCGGCGCGGCGCTCGCCCTGCACCGGGGCGAGATCGGGGAACGGGAGCGGGAGATCCTGCTCGCGGTCCAGAACGACATGTTCGACGTCGGCGCGGACCTCGCGACGCCGGTGACGCCGGATCCGAAGTACCCGCCGCTGCGCATCGACGAGTCCTATGTGACGCGGCTCGAGGGCTGGATCGACGAGTGCAACGCCGACCTGGAGGCGCTGCGGTCCTTCATCCTCCGCGGCGGCACGCCGGGCGCCGCGTTGCTGCACCAGGCGTGCACGGTGGTGCGGCGGGCCGAGCGTTCGGTGTGGGCGCTGCTCGACGCCGAACCGGACACGACCCACCCGGTGCCCGTGACCTATCTCAATCGGCTTTCGGACCTGCTGTTCGTACTCGCCCGGAAGGCCAACCCGGGCGGCGACGTGCTCTGGAAGCCCGGCGCGGGAAGCGGCGAGTTACCGCTTGCCGGGCTGTTCGAGGGGGAAATGAGCAGGTTTCTTTCCTGCGTGTTGTGAAATCGTTACTGCTCTGCGCAGGCGATCCAGCTTGACGAGAGCGATAACACAGGTGAGGATATGAGCGGTAACATGCGTTCACGCAAATATCGAAAACCCTCATATTCACACGCTTGAAAGGCGACCCCCAACGTGTTCAAGAAAGCTCTCGCCGGCATTGGCGCCGGTGCACTCCTCCTCGGTATGGCCGCTTGCGGCGGCGGCGACGGCGGCTCTGAAGGCGGCGGCGACGACGGCAGCCTCGTCATCGGCTTCGCCCAGGTCGGCGCCGAATCCGCTTGGCGCACCGCCAACTCCACTTCGATCCAGGAAGCCGCCAAGGCCGCCGGCCACGACCTGAAGTTCGTCGATGGGCAGCAGGACCAGGAGAAGCAGATCGCCGCGGTCCGCGACTTCATCAACCAGCAGGTTGACGTCATCGTCCTGGCACCGGTGGTCGAGACCGGCTGGACCGACGTCCTCCAGGAGGCCGAGGACGCGGGCATCCCCGTCGTCCTCGCCGACCGCGGCGTCGAAGCCGCCGACGAGGCCCTCTACGTGACGCGCCTCGGGTCCGACTTCGCCGAGGAGGGCCGCAAGGCCGGCACCTGGGCGGCCGAGACCTTCGCCGCCGACGCCGACGGCACCCGGATCCTCGAGCTCCAGGGCACCACCGGCTCCGCTCCCGCGAACGACCGCAAGGCCGGGTTCTTCGAGGTCCTCGACGCCGAAGGCCTGAACTACGAGATCGTCGACTCCCAGTCGGGCAACTTCACCGCCGAAGAGGGCAAGGCGGTCATGGAAACCTTCATCACCACCCACGGCCTCGACGGCATCGACCTGCTCTACGCCCACAACGACGAGATGGGCCTCGGCGCGATCCAGGCCATCGAAGAGGCCGGCAAGGTCCCCGGCACCGACATCCAGATCATCATCGTGGACGGCTCGACCGCCGGCTTCCAGGCGGGCGTCGACGGCAAGCTCAACTACATCGTCGAGTGCAACCCGGCCTTCGGCCCGCAGCTGATGGACGTCCTCGAGTCGGTCGTCGCCGGCGACGAGGTCGAGAAGTTCACCCCGGTCGAGGAGGGCGTCTTCGACGCCACCCAGTTCGAGGCCGAGCTCCCGAACCGCCAGTTCTAACGGCATCACCGCAGCGTCCGGGCGGGCCCCTCGGGTCCGCCCGGACGCTGCCGGTCCCCGCCGCTTCAAGCTTCTGCATCTTCCAACCCCAAGCGAAGGTCTACTCCCATGTCTGACGACCCGATCGTCCAGATGACCGGGATCAGGAAGGACTTCACCGGTGTCCGCGCCCTCGACGGCGTGGACTTCACCCTCAGGCCAGGAGAGATCCATGCCGTCATGGGGGAGAACGGCGCCGGCAAGTCCACACTGATCAAGGTCCTGACAGGCGTCCACACGCCGGACGCCGGCGACATCCTGCTCGACGGGAAGCCGGTCAGGTTCCACAGCCCGGGCGCGGCCCAGGCCGCCGGCATCTCCACGGTCTACCAGGAGGTCAACCTCACCGACAACCTGTCGGTGGCCGAGAACCTCTTCGCCGGGCGCGAACCGCGCCTCGGACCGTTCATCAACTTCCGCGCCATGCGCCGCAAGGCGAAGGCGCTCCTGGACGACATCGGGATCGACCTCAACGTCGCCGCGCCCCTGTCCTCCTACTCGATCGCCATGCAGCAGCTCGTCGCCATCAGTCGGGCCGTCGACATCGAGGCGAAGGTCCTCATCCTCGACGAGCCCACCTCCTCGCTCGACCGCGACGAGGTCGAGGTCCTCCTCGGCGTCATGCGCCGCCTCGCCGAGAAGGGCACCGCCATGGTGTTCATCTCGCACTTCCTCGACCAGGTCTACGAGATCTGCGACCGGATGACGGTGCTGCGCAACGGGACCCTCGTCGGCGAATGGGCCACCGCGGACCTGCCGCAGAACGAGCTCATCGGGCACATGCTCGGCCGCGAGGCCGCCGCCCTCGAGCAGATCGAGCGGGCCGCCGCCGCGCACCACGTCGCCGACGAGGAACCGCTGGTCAAGGCTCAGGGCCTGGGCCGCAAGGGCTCCATCGCCCCGTACGACCTCGACGTGCGCCGCGGCGAGGTCGTCGGCCTCGCGGGCCTGCTCGGCTCCGGCCGCACCGAGACCGTCCGGCTCATCGCCGGCGCCGACCGCGCCGACTCCGGATCGCTCACCTTCGACGGGCAGTCCGCACGTGGCCACAACCCGCGCACGGCCGCCGCCCGCGGCATCGCCTTCTGCCCGGAGAACCGCAAGACCGAAGGGCTCGTAGGCGACCTCACGGTCGCGGAGAACATGATCCTGGCGCTGCAGGCGTCCCGCGGCTGGGCCCGGTCCATCCCGGTGGCCCGGCGCGACAAGCTCGTCGCCTCGTTCATCGAGAAGCTCGACATCCGCCCGGCCAACCCGGACATGCCCGTCAAGAACCTCTCCGGCGGCAACCAGCAGAAGGTGCTCCTGGCCCGCTGGATGCTCATCCAGCCCAAGCTCCTCATCCTCGACGAGCCCACGCGCGGCATCGACGTCGGCGCCAAGGCCGACATCCAGCGCCTCGTCGCCGAACTCTCGGCCGAGGGCATGGCCGTGCTGTTCGTCTCCGCCGAACTCGACGAGGTCACCCGCCTGTCCGACCGGATCGCGGTCCTGCGCGACCGCGAACTCGTCGCCGTGCTCGAATCCGAGGCCGACATGACCACCGAACGCATCGTCGACACCATCGTGTCGGGAGGGCGGGCATCGTGAACGCCTACGCGAAGCGCCTGATGTGGCCGGTGCTGATCCTGGTGGCGCTCATCGCCGTCAACATCATCACCACCGGCATCGACTTCATCGTCCCGAGCGTCAACGACGACCGCCTCGGCGGCGCGTTCGTCAACATCCTCCGCCGCTCGGCGCCGCTCCTGCTCATCGCGCTCGGCATGACGCTCGTCATCGCCACCAAGGGCATCGACCTCTCCGTCGGCGCCGTCTACGCCATCGGCGCGGCCATCGCCTGCCAGATGATCATCGACTCGTCCGACCAGACCGCCGCGGGACTCGTGTTCTCCGCCATCGCGATCGCCCTGGTCGTCACCGCCGTCATCGGCGCGTGGAACGGCGTCATGGTCGCCTACTTCGGCATCCAGCCGATCGTCGCGACCCTCATCCTCATGATCGCCGGGCGCGGCATCGCGCAGCTCATCACCGGCGGCCAGATCCCGAAGGTGCAGGACGCGAGCCCGTTCACCGAGCTCGGCCGCGGCGCTTTCCTGACCGTGCCGATCCCGATCTGGATCGCGGCCCTCGTCCTGGTCGCCCTCGCGCTCCTGACCCGCCGCACCGCGCTGGGCATGCTGCTCGAATCGGTCGGCGGGAACCCCGAGGCCAGCCGCCTCGCGGGCATCCGCTCCAAGGGCATCACAGTCCTCGTCTACCTCGTGTGCGGGCTCTGCGCGGGCCTGGCCGGGCTCATCGGCGCCGCCAACCTCGGCAGCGCGGACGCCAACAACGGCGGCCAGTGGATCGAGCTCGACGCGATCCTCGCCGTGGTCATCGGCGGCACCGCGCTGCTCGGCGGCCGGTTCTTCCTGCTGGGCACCACCATCGGCGTGGTCATCATCGGGACGCTCGAGGACACCATCATCAACGTCGGCCTCTCCAGCCAGTGGCAGTTCACCGCCAAGGCCATCGTGGTCTTCGTCGTCGCACTGCTCCAGAGCCCGGAGTTCCGGGGCTGGTTCCTGAAGCCGTTCAAGCGGAAGCCGGCGGCCCCGGCGACCGCTCCCGCCGAGGAGGCCGTGGCGAAATGACGACGCAGACACTGACCGAGCGCCCCTCGCGCTCGACGCTGTTCGACGGCCTCACCCGGTACATCCCGATCGGCGCCACCGTGGCGCTCCTCATCGCGCTCTACGTCGGCGGTGTCGCGAACTACGACAACTTCGACAGCCCCCAGGTCGTCGCCAAGCTGTTCATCGACAACGCCCCGCTGCTGGTCATCGCCATCGGCATGACCTTCGTGATCCTCTCGGGCGGCATCGACCTCTCCGTGGGCTCGGTGATGGCGTTCTCGACGATGGCCTGCGCGTGGCTCACGGTCGACGCCGGGATCGCCGCGCCGCTCGCACTGGTCATCGTGCTCGCCTTCGGCACCGGCTGGGGCCTGCTCATCGGCGCGGTCATCCACTACTTCAACGTGCAGCCGTTCATCGCGACCCTGGTGGGGCTCTTCCTCTTCCGGGGCCTGACGCTGCAGGTCTCCGACACGGACGTGTCCATGCGCGAGGTCGAGTTCTGGCAGTGGGGCATGACGCACGTCGACTTCTTCGGGAAGGTCAAGGACGGCGGCTTCTGGCTGCCGTACCTGTCGTTCGTGGCGTTCGCGGTCGTGATCATCGCGTTCGTGGTGCTGCACTACACGCGGTTCGGCCGCAGCACGTACGCCGTCGGCGGCTCGGAGCAGTCCGCGCTGCTCATGGGCCTCCCTGTGGCGCGCACCAAGATCGGCGTCTACGCGATCAGCGGGTTCTGCGCGGCCCTCGCGGGGATCCTGGCCGCGTTCGCGACCAAGAGCGCCAACCCGCTCGCGAACGTCGGCGCCGAGCTCGACGCGATCGCCGCCGTGGTCATCGGCGGGACGCTGCTGACCGGCGGGGCCGGGTTCGTCCTCGGCACGCTCGCGGGCGTCATGGTCTGGGGCATGCTCAACACGCTCATCGCCTTCCAGGGGAACCTGTCCTCGTGGTGGGCGCGGATCGTGATGGGGATCCTGCTGCTGGCGTTCATCCTCCTGCAGCGCGTGCTCGCCCGCTCGGGCGAGAAGCGGCGCACTTAGGCTTCACTCTCCGCACCGCGAGGGCCGTCCATCACCTGATGGGCGGCCCTCGTCGTTGCACGGCTCGACAGAGTTCTACGGCGAGATGTAGTATGTGTGCTATCAATGAATGAACGTATGCAACGGAGATGAAGATGGGACACCCCCCGCCAGCGAGTAGCGACGGGCCCGCGATCGTCGTGACCGATCTGCGCATGAGCTACGGCGCCAAGGCGGTGCTCACCGGACTCGACCTCGAGATCGAATCCGGCGGGGTCACCGCCCTGCTCGGCCCCAACGGCGCCGGCAAGACCACCACCATCGAGATCCTCGAGGGCTTCCGCGGCCGCTCCGACGGCGACGTGAAGGTGCTCGGCGTCGACCCGGCCCGCGGCGACGAGGCCTGGCGCGCCCGGCTCGGCGTCGTGCTCCAGGAGTGGCGCGACAACGGCAAGTGGAAGGTGCGCGACATCGTGGCGCACTTCGCCGACTACTACCGGCCCTACACCGAGCCGTGGGGCGCCGAGGAGCTGCTCGACATGGTCGGCCTCACCGCGCAGGCCGGGCAGCGGGTCCAGACCCTCTCGGGCGGGCAGCGCCGCCGCCTCGACGTGGCCCTCGGCATCATCGGCCGCCCGGCCCTGCTGTTCCTGGACGAGCCGACCACCGGGTTCGACCCGCACGCGCGCCGGGAGTTCCACGAGCTCATCCACCGGCTCACCGACCTCGACGGCACCACGATCCTGCTCACCACCCACGACCTCGACGAGGCCGAGAAGCTGGCCGAGCGGATCCTCATCCTCGCGGGCGGGCGCATCATCGCCGACGGCTCGCCCGACCAGCTCGCCCGCGCCGCCGCGACCACCGCCGAGGTGAAGTGGATCCAGGACGGGCAGCTCCAGATCCACGCCACCGAGGATGCCACCGACTTCGTGCGCAAGCTCCTCGCCACCGACGACGGCAAGGTCACCGAACTCGAGATCCACCGCGCCAGCCTCGAGGACGCGTACCTGGAACTGGTCGCCCAGTTCGAGGCCGGCGAGGCCGCCGCGGCCGTGGACACCTTTAAGGAGGTCACCCGATGAGCGTCAACACCCTCCACGAGTACCGGACCGGCTGGAAGCGCGCGCTGATCCAGACCAAGATCTCGCTCACGTCCCCCGGGGACCTGATGGGCTTCCTCATGCCGACCGGGATCGCGATCATCGTGCTCCTGTTCATGCAGAAGGCCGACTTCGAAGGCGCACCGGTCTCCTTGGGCTCCATGAACATGCCGAGCCTCATCGGCATGAACGTCGTCTTCGGCGGCATCACCGCGATGGTCGGCTCGCTCGCGATGGACCGCACCAACGGCACGCTCCTGCGCGCCAAGTCGATGCCCGGCGGCATGACCGGCTACCTCGTCGGGAACCTCGTCTCCACGGCGATGTTCATCTGCGTCACGGTCGTCATGCTCCTCGCCGTGGGCCTGCCGCTGTTCGACGGCCTCGAGTTCGGGACCCCCGACCGGTGGCTGCTGTTCGTCGCTGTGCTGCTGATGGGGCTCATCGCGGCGCTGCCGATCGGCGCGGTCATCGGGGCGCTGCTCGACAATCCGCGGAACATGGGGCTCGTCATGCTTCCCATCATGGGCCTGATCGCGATCTCCGGGATCTTCTACCCGATCACGGCCCTGCCGGGCTGGTTGCAAGGCGTCGGGCAGGTCTTCCCGATCTACTGGATGGGCCTGGGGATGCGGCACGCGCTGCTCCCGGAGTCCATGGCGGCGGTGGAGATCGGCGGCGAATGGCGCACCGTTACCATGTTCGCCGTGCTCGCGCTGTGGGCCGTGGTCTCGATGGCGTTGGCGCCCAGGCTGCTGCGGCGGATGTCGCGGCGCGAGTCGGGTTCGACGGTGGCGGCGCGCCGCGCCGACATGCAGAGGGACTGGTGATCGAGGCGTGGCCGGGGACGAGGTCTTCAACCGCATCGCGATGCTGCGCGCCGAGCGGGGCGTCTCGCGGCGGCAGCTGGCCGACGCCCTCGGCGTCCACTACCAGACCGTCGGCTACCTCGAACGCGGCGAATACAGCCCGAGCCTCTACCTCGCGTTGAAGCTCGCCGAGTACTTCGAGGTGCCGGTGGAAGTCGTCTTCTCCACCAAGCCGTTCCCGCGCATCGGCGCCTGACACAGACTGCATTCCGGCAATACGGGCCCCGCGCTCCGGCAACACCACGGCCTCAGGCCGGCCGCAGCGCGGGGCCTTTTTGTCGAAGCCGAAGTGCCATACGCATGGCAGAGTGGGACCATGCTGAAGACGACGGTGTATCTGACCTCGGAGGAGAAGGACGGGATTCGGCGCGCTGCCGCGGAGCGCGGCATCTCCGAAGCCGAGCTCATCCGGGAGTTCATCGATGCCGGCCTGGAGCCGGCAACGCCGCAATGGGACCAGCTGCCGGTGATCAACAGCCCGGAACTCGCCGCGATCGGCGACGAAGAGGAGTTCCTCCGCTCGAATGACTTCGATCGGTGATCATCTGCGACACGAACTGCCTCATCAGCCTCGTCAACGCCGACGATCAGCACCACGAGGAGGTCCGTCGCCTCGCCGCCGCGCAGACCCGGCCGCTCATCGTCAGCCCACTGGTGCTGGCGGAATTCGACTACCTCGTGCACAAGGTCGTGAGCAACCACGCGGCGCGGCGCATCCTGTCCGGCTTGCTGCAAGGCGGTGCTTTCCGTTTGCTGCCCAAGGACGGAGGCACTCGAATCGGCCGCTCAGGCAATGAAGAAGGCCCGCGGGAGTCGCCTCCTGCGGGCCTTTCGGGTCCGGGTCAGTCGCGGCCCGAGTAGAACTCGGCCCCGGGCGGGGCGGCTTCGAGCCAGGAGAGGAAGCCGGTGACCGCGGAGGTGGTCATCGCGAGTTCGACTTCGCCTGTGGCGCTCTTGCAGCGCAGGATCGCGACTTCGGGGGGGAAGATCTGGGCTTCGGGGCCGACCGGCTTGCGGCGTTCGGAGACCTGGACGTCGTGGCGCAGCAGCGAGTAGCGGGGACCGAACGCGAGGGAGAACATCCGGTACCAGCGGAGCGTGCCGCTCTCGTAGACGGCGAAGCCGGGGGCCCAGCCGCGCCCCTCCATGTGCCGGGAGAGCCTGGCCGCCATGGCGACCGAGCCCGAGCGGGACAGGAAGGAGCGGCGGACGTAGGTCAGCACCAAGAACACCGCGACGGCCGCCGCCAGTGCGGCGACGACGAGCAGTGCCTTCAGCATGGTTATGCCGAAGCGGGGGCGACCGCCTCGGCGGTCTCGGCGAGGATGGTGACCCCGTCGGTGGTCACCGACAGGAAGCCGCCCTCGATCTGCCAGGCCAGTTCGCCGCCGTCGACCGGCTGCACCCTCACGGTGCTGTCGATCTGCAGCTCGCCCAGCAGGGGTTGGTGGTTCGGGAGGATTCCCAGTTCGCCTTCGGTGGTGCGCGCGTACACGGCCTTGGCCGTTCCGGACCACACTTTCGAGTCGACTGCTACGACTTCGACGTTCAGTTGCCCTGCCACAACGCTCCTTCGCAGACTCCGGGATGGTTACCGGAAGTCTAGACGGACGCGGGTGCGAACGTCGAATCGCCCAAGGGCGGGGGACGGGGTGATCACCCGCACTGACCGGGGGAAGGAAGAAGGCCCCCGGCGATGCCGGGGGCCTGCAAGTTCACACTTGGGCGTTACACGCGGGCGCGCCGAGCCAACCGCTCGGGGTCCATGATGATGACGCTCTTGCCGTCCAGGCGCAGCCAGCCGCGGCCGGCGAAGTCGGCGAGGGCCTTGTTCACGGTCTCGCGGGAGGCGCCGACCAGCTGGGCGAGCTCTTCCTGCGTGAGGTCGTGGGTGACGCGGAGGACGCCGCCGTCGCGGGTGCCGAAGCGGCTCGCCATGTGCAGGAGGGCCTTCGCGACCCGACCGGGGACGTCGGTGAAGATGAGGTCCGCCATCGAGTCGTTCGTGCGACGCAGCCGGCGTGCTATCACCCGGAGCAGCTGCTCGGCGATCTCGGGCCGGTTGGCCAGCCAGGGGCGCAACGCGGTCTTCGACAGGCGGGCCAGGCGGGTGTCGGTCAAGGCGGTGGCGGTGGCGGTGCGGGGACCGGGGTCGAACAGCGCGAGCTCGCCGACCATGTCGGACGGGCCCATGACCGCGATCAGGTTCTGGCGGCCGTCGGCTGAGCGGCGGCCCAGCTTCACCTTCCCGGACATGACGATGTACAGACTGTCACCCGGCTCGTTCTCGGTGAAGACGGTCTGGCCCTTGTTGACGTCGATGTACTCCATCTCTTTGATGAGCGACTCGACAGCTTCGGGGTCTACGCCCTTGAACAGGGCGGCCCTGGCCAATACATCTTCCATGTCCGTTCGCACCTTTCTTCAACGCACCGCTAGTGCAAGTACTGAGTCTATGCCTCTTGTCCGCATTGCGGGAGCGAGACCCCCGTAAATCCACATGCGCACGTTCGCGCCGGAATCGACATTCGTATCCGAATGAATGCGCTCCGTCGGTTCCGAGCGTCACCCCGAGAGGCTCACCACGCCGTCTCAGCAGGGTGTACGTTCCGGAAAACGGAAAGCGTCGACAGCGACCGGTACAGCCTACCTGCAATGTGACGCCACGCCCAGTATCAGGCAATGGCGTAATTCCACAGGAACCCACAGATCAGGTGCAGGATCCGGTGCCGACGGGGCCCGAAGCGGTGCGCCCCGCGTCCAGGACAGGCGCGGACTCGTCCATGGTGAGCGCGTAACCGGTCTCGGGGTCGTCGATCGCGGCGGCGAAGATGACTCCGATCACCTCGCCCTGCGGGTTGAGCAGGGGGCCGCCGGAATTACCGCCGATGATCTGCGCGTAGAGCTGGTAGACCTCGCGGGTCACGGTCCCCGAGTCGTAGATGTCGGGGCCGGTGACGATGCGCGCCTCGCGGATGCGGGCGGCGGTCGCCGTGTACGGGCCGCCGCCGGGGTAGCCGAGGACGATCGCGTCGTCGCCGGAGGCGGCGGTGTCGGACTCGAGGGGGAGCGGTTCGGCGTCGAGTTCGGGGACCGAGAGGATCGCGAGGTCCTTCTCGGGCTCGAACACGACGACCTCGGCGTCGTACAGGTCGCCGTCGGACTCGACCTGGACCTGCTCGGTGCCGGCGACGACGTGCGCGTTCGTGGCGACGAGGCCGTCGGCGTAGACGAAGCTGGAGCCCTCGATCTGGCGGTCGCACGAGGGGGCGGTGCCGTGGACCTTGAGGACCGAGTCCTCGGAGCCGGTGACCACGCCGGAGGCGGCGAGCTCGGGGTCGGGCGGGTCGACCTCGCGGGCCTCGGTCGGGTCGAGCCCGGAGAACACGTCCGGCATCCCGGAGGTGTTGAGCGCTTCGCGCATCGACTCGTAGACGCCTTTGACGGCCTCGGGCATGTGCTCGTCGATGCCGCTGAGGAGGCTCGAGTTGCGGACGGCGGAGGCGACGGCGGGCATCGAGGAGTTCGCGAGCGGCGCGGCCGCGACCCAGGTGACCAGGAGGACGGCGACGACGGAGACGAGCGGGCCGGCGAGGTGGTCGAGCCGCTTCGAGCCGTCCGTGCGCAGCCGCCTGCGGAGCTTGTAGCCGATGGAGGTGGCGATGGCCATGCCGCCCAAGGCGAGTGCGAAGACGACGAGGAGCGAGGCGACGAGCTTCGCGAGGGCCTCGGTGTAGAAGTCGGCCGCGAACGGCGCGAGCTGGGTGCCGAGGATGGCGCCGCCGAGGAAGCCGAAGAAGGTGGTCGCGGAGGCGATGAACCCCTCGCGGTAGCCGTTGACGGCGAACAGGAGCGCCAGCAGCACGATGACGACGTCGACGAGGAGTCCGGCAGTGGTCGGCTCCATGCGCCCTCCGTTCAGTGCCGTTCGAGCTCCATCAGCCGTTCGGCGTCCCAGGGGCGGGCCCAGCCGCCCAGGTCCAGCAGCCACGACAGTACCCCGGCGGTGAAGCCCCAAATCAAGGGCACGCCAGCGATCTGGAAGCCCGGGCCGCTGCGGCCGGAGGGGAACGGGACGGTGCCGCGCGAGGCCGGGTCGGCCAGGAGCGGCAGCGGGACCTGATGCGCGGCGGCCACTTCGGAGGCCGCCTGCGGTGCGACCAGGTGTGGGCGCGTCCACAGGGCGAGCACGGGCGTGACCGCGAAGCCGGACACCGGGATCCAGAGTTTCGGGAGCGAGGGGCCGACGGCCACCGACGCCGGGTCGACCGCGAGCTCCTCGGCAGCCTCGCGCAGTGCGGTCGCCGCCGCGTCGGCGTCGCCGGGCTCGGTGCCGCCGCCCGGGAACGCGACCTCGCCCGGGTGGTGGCGCAGGGTCGCGGCCCGCTGCTGCAGCAGCACCGACGGGCCCTCTTCGCTGTCCTTGAGCAGCACCAGGACTGAGGCGGTGCGGGCGTCCGCCTCCTGGTACGGCTGCAGGTGGTCGGCGATCACGCGCATCACGGTGGGCGGCTCGGCCTCGGCCGCGGCCTTGAGCAGCGGCGGCCACCAGTCGGGTCGGGGACCGCTCATGCGAGCTCCAGACCGAACGCGGCCTCGGCGGTCTCGACCATCGCCTCGGTGGTGACGCCCGGTTCGGCCACGACCTCGGCCACCGTGCCGTCCGGGTTCACGTACGCCATGCCCGGCAGCCCCGGCACGCCGAGCCCGATGCGAACGGCCTCATCGGGATCGAACACGGAGGGGAACGTCATCCCGAACGACTCGGCGAACGAGCGCCCCACGTCCCGGGTGTCGGCGGTGTCCACGCCGAGCACGTCGACCTGGTCGCCGTACGCCTGGTAGAACGCCTCGACCTCCGGAGCCTCCGCCTGGCAGGGCCCGCACCAGCTCGCCCACAGGACCACGACCATCGGCTTCGCGCCGGGTCCGACCGCGGTCGCCGCCTCGTCGCCGAGGCAGTCGAGGTCGAGTTCGCCGACCCCGTCGATCGGCGTCGCACCGGAAGGGCACGTGACGGACCAGGTCGGATCGCCCTCGACGGGGACCGACGCGGCGGGGTCCGGCGCCTCGCTCGTGCAGGCCGCCAAGAAGAACAGTGCGGCAGCAGCCGTCAGGAGCCGCTTCACGAGCTCACCGCATGCTCGATGCCCGCAAGCCGAATGAGCTCGTCCACGTTGTCGCCCTTGAGGAGCTTCACCGCTTCGGCCGGGTCCGTGGGGCCCTCGCCGTACGACGGGCAGTGCTTCGCGAGCGTGCACGCGCCGCACGCGGGCTTGCGGGCGATGCAGACCCGGCGGCCGTGAAAGATGATCCGGTGCGAGAACATCGTCCACTCGCGGTGCTCCACGAGCTTCTGCAACTGGTACTCCAGCTTCACGGGGTCTTTGCCGTCGACCAGGCCGAGCCGGTTCGTGATGCGGATCATGTGCGTGTCGACGGTGATGCCCGGGACGCCGAACGCGTTGCCGCGGATGACGTTCGCCGTCTTGCGGCCGATCCCCGGAAGCTTCACCAGGGACTCCATGTCCTCCGGGAGCTTCCCGCCGTGCTGCTCGACCAGCGCCTTCCCCAGGCCCATGATCGACTTCGCCTTGTTCCGGTAGAACCCCGTCGGCCGGATGATCGCCTCGACCTCCTCGGGGTTCGCCTCCGCGTAGTCCTCCGCGGAGCGGTACTTCGCGAACAGCGCCGGCGTCGTCAGGTTCACCCGCACATCCGTGCACTGCGCCGACAGGATCGTCGCCACCGCCAGCTCGAGCGGATTCGTGTAGTCGAGCTCGCAATGCGCGTCCGGGTGGGCCGCAGCGAGGAGGCGGTCGATGACGCGGGCCCGGCGCTTCTTGGCCAGCTCGCTTTCGGTGCCCTTCCGGGCGTCGGCGGCGGTCACCCCGCCATCGTACGCGGGCGCCCCGGCAGCCGGCCGCCTCGCCGCGCGCCCCGCCCGCCTCGCAGGAGCAGCGCGGACACCCCGATCAAGCCCCCGCCGGCGGCCGTCGCCGCCGCACTCAGCACCGGTGAGATCCCCGCCTCGGCGGGCTCCGCCACACGCGGCAGGACCTCCGCCTCGACCGCCGCGGCCGCGTCCACGATCCCTTCGCCCAGCCCCGGCGCGCCCGCCACCGCAGTCTCGGTGAGCGCCCGCCGCACCTGATCGGCGCTCCACTCCGGATGCGCCGAACGCACCAGCGCCGCCGCACCCGACACCACCGCCGACGCGAACGACGTGCCCGTCACCGACTTGTACCCGCCGCCCGGCTTCGGCGCGTACAGGTTCGCGCCCGGCGCCGCCAGGTCCGTCTCCTCGCCCGTCACCGCCGTCCGCCACCGGTCGCCGTGCTCGTCCGCGCCCGTCACCGCCAGCACCTCCGACACCCGCGCCGGGAACCACACGTCCTCGGCCGGCGCCTCCTCGCGCTGGTTCCCCGTGCACGCCACGATCAGCACGTCGTGCTGCTCCGCGTACGCGATCGCCTCCGCGAACGCCGGCGAGTCGTAGTGGCCGCCCAGCGAGAGGTTCACGATGTCCGCGCCGTTGTCCACCGCCCACTCCACGGCCGCGCCCACCATCGCCGAATCGTGGTACCGGTTCTCGTCGTCCAGCACCCGCACCGGCAGGATCTCCGCGTCCGGGGCGACCCCCGGGTACCGCGACTCCGCGCTCCCCGCGATCAGCCCCGCCACCGCCGTGCCGTGCCCCACCGGATCGGCCTGGCCGAACGCCCGCTCGTAGACCGGCCCCGGGTCCGACCCGAACGCCAGCAGCCGCGGCTCCGCGCCCGGATCCACATCGACGTAGCTCCGGCCCGGCAGCACCGAGCCGTCCAGCGCCGGATGGTCCGCATCCACACCCGAGTCGATCACCGCCACCGTGACCCCCGCACCGGTCGCCACCGGCCACGCGTCCGGCGCCCGGACCGCCGAGAGATGCCAGGCGACGGGCGTGGAGGCCCAGCCCGTGTGCGCGGAGAGCAAGAGCGCCAACAGCGTCGAGCACAGGCAGGTGAGAACGAAGCGTGCAGAGCGGTCCCCCATGAGAACCGGATCGTTACACAGCGACAGGCCCACAGCGTGGGAATGACACACGTTCTCCTTTATGAATTCGTTATTCTCGCCCTACTGACGGAAACTTGACAGCGCCCTCGCGTTACGGTGACGATCGCGAGGGGACGCCGCGTTCGCTCGACACGCACGGCGAAGCTTGCGAGCCGTAACTGTGCACCGCCCCGTCCAAGACCGGTAGGGGGGAAGGGCTGAGTGGGATCGATGTGGGAACCCAGTAACGAGATCGAGCACCGCCTCCGCGAGGCGCTGCGAGCCGAGGACCAGGACGGATACTTCCGCATCCTGGCGCAGATCGAACTCGTCCTCCCATTGTCCTATGAGGACTCGAACGGGTCGGGCGCCGACACCTGGGCCACCTGGACCACCGACGACCGCACCCACATCCTCGCCTTCACCTCCGAGACCGCCCTCCAGACCTGCCTGCGCGACAACGCCGGCGCCTCCCGCCGCGTCTCCTTCGCCGCGCTGGCCGAGGCCTGGCCGGACGAGGAGTGGTGGCTCGCCGTCAACCCCGGCCTGCCGATCGAGGGCTACCTCCCGGCCTGGTTCGTGACCCAGGTCGCCCAGGGCATGACCACCGTCCCGGCCGACCCCTCCGAACAGGCGCCTCCCGCCGACCCGTACGGCGACACCTATTCCTCTGGCGCGCAAGCGTCCCCGTTCGCCGCCGCGCAGTCCGACCCGTTCGCGAACCCGATGGCGCCCGCCCCCGAACCGCGCCGCGAGAGCTTCATGCCCCCGGCCCCGCCGGTGCCCGACGTGCCGCCTGCGCCGCGGCGCTCCGCGGACCTGAACGGCACCGCGCAGCAGCAGTCCACCGTCGGCGGCACCACCCCCGCGGGCCTCCCGCTGCGCCAGCCGCCGCGCGACGAGACCCCCGAACCCGACGGATTCAACGGGCACGCCTTCGCGTCCCAGCCGCCGCCCGAGCCCGAGCAGTCCCAGCCCCGCTCGCAGGGATTCGGCTCCCAGCCGCGCGGGACCGGATCGCAGCCGCGCGAGTTCGGCTCGCAGCCGCAGGGCTTCGGCTCCCAGCCGCAGCAGTACTCGCAGCCGCCGGCCGTGCCGACCCCGCAGGCGTTCCCGGCCGACCCGCAGTGGCCGAGCCAGCAGGGCCAGCCGAACCCGCAGGACCAGTGGCCCGACGCGCCGGACTGGCTGCGCGAGCAGCAGCCCGACCCGTCGACGCTGCCGACCCGCGCACCCGCCCCGCCGCACGCCGCGCCCACCCCGTACCCGGCGGGCGAGTCCTTCGGCGGCGCCCCCGCATACGGCGCGCCGACCCCGGCCGCGCCGCAGCGCCAGGCGTTCCAGAGCGGCGGCGACGCGTTCGGCAACGACCCGTTCGGCTCCGCCGCCTTTGACGCCGACGCCGAGGCGCAGCGCTCCGCCGAGTCGTTCGCCTCCATGTCGAGCGCGTTCGGCCGGCGCCCCGCCGACGAACCGCAGCCCAGCGCCCAGCCGCAGGACCAGACCCGGCCCGAGGAGCTCACCGGCGAGGAGGCCGAGCCGCTGCTCGCCGCGGCCGCGTCCTCCGGCGACACCGCCGCGTTCCTCCAGACCCTCCTGTGCGCCAGCGTGATCCTCCCCATCGGGGACCCCGAGGCCGCGCACCTGCGGGTCGGCGACCCGGCGTTCCGGTGGGCCAGCGACATCGTCGACGGCATCATCGGCATCACCGTCTACACCACCATCGAGCGCATGGCCGAGCGCGCGGGCGAGGACACCCCGCACACGATCGTGCCGTTCGGCTGGCTCATCCAGCACTGGCCGGCGCAGGACTACGCGCTGTACGTCAACCCCGGAACCTCCGTGGGCGCCAACATGAGCGGCCCCGAGATCGAGCCGCTCATCAAGTGGGCCGAGGCGAAGGACCTGCTCACCTTCGCCACCGAGATGGAGAAGCGCCAGGCCGCGGCCGCGCGCGCCAACTCGCCGTCGCACAAGGTGCAGCCGGTCCTGTGGCAGAAGACCATCCCGCACCAGCAGGTGCCGTTCTACCTCGAACGCGGCTACGACCGGGTCGGCGGCTTCATCCACCCGGCCGAGGCCGTGGAGCACCTGCGCACCCCCGCGCAGCTGTACCTCGCGCTGGGGCTCATCCGCCTCAACGAGGAGTTCAGCCCCGCCGACGACTCGGTGCACGTCCTCCGCTGGATCGGCTACCGCACCGACCTCTACCCGGTCGCCATGGGCGGCAACGACTACGCGACGGCCGAAGCGCGCGGCGGCACCGTCGTCGAGCCCGGCCCGTTCCGCGGCGACGGGTTCGCGCCCTCCGAGGGCGACGAGCGGATCCCCGAGCACAAGGTCGACTCGGTGCGCCTCCCGCACGGCGCGAAGATCCTCCGGATCGACTCGCGCGGCGAGGTCGCCGAACTCGCGCTCTACGACGCCGACACCCGCGAGTGGACGCCCGTCGACGGCGCGTACTCCCTCGGCCCCGCCGCGATCGAGGCACCGCCGACGCCGGCGCTGCCCGCCGCGCCTTCGGTGCCCGCGCCGAACGGCCCGATGGGCGAGGCGTACGGCTACGACGGCGCCCCTGGATACGACAGCGCACTGGGCGAAGCCTGGGGCGACGCGGACGGCCACTACGACCTCGTGCGCCCCAAGCCCGAGGAGCGGGCCGCGCACGTGCTCGACACCCGCGACCGCGAATGGAAGGACGCCTGATGCGCGACGGCTACATCGCCCGCTGGAAGGGCGCCGAATACGACTCGAGCCCCGACGGCGCCCACGTGCGGCTGTACTCGCCCACGGGCGGCGACGGGTTCGTCGAGGTCGCCGACGGCCGGTTCCGGCGCGGCGTGCCGATCGGCGAGCTCGAGGACTTCTTCTACGTGCGCACCGTCGCCACCTGGCGCGGCGAACCGTTCCTGGTGCTCGGCGCCTCGGGGGAGTGGCTGCGGCTCGAGTACCGCGGCGGACGCAGCGACGTCGCCCGCTCGCTCGGGCTCGAACCGTACGACAACGGCGTGTACCAGATCTGGGCGCCGGCCGAGGAAGTCACCGACATCAGCGAGCAGTACCTCTAAGACCTAGACCACGCAGCGAGCCCCCGGCCGGCCGGGGGCTTTCCGCATGCCCGGGCCAGGGCGAACGCACAGGGCCTGAACATGAAACAAAACTGTCAGGAGACCGCTTTCACATAGGTGTCGTTTGATGTATAGTTCAGGAAAATAAGAAAGCGTTTGCCTTCGTCTTCGGCGGAGTCTGCGAGCCGCACCCCTTCGCGCAGTCCGCGGCGAAGCGCGCGGCCGTACCTCCGCGCATCGCCGGCAAGCGCTTCCGCAGCCATGTTCGGCAAGGAGCACATCCCTATGGCAGAGAGAATCACCGTCGGCATCGCCCTCAACGGGGTGACCGGTCGCATGGGCTACCGGCAGCACCTCGTGCGCTCACTCCTCGCCATCCGCGAGCAGGGCGGCGTCGAGCGCGCCGACGGCAGCGTGATCTGGCCCGAGCTCACCCTGGTCGGCCGCAGCGCCGACAAGCTCGCCGAGATCGCCGGCCGCCACGGCCTCGACAAGTACACGACCAGCCTGGACGAGGCCCTCGGCGACGACAAGATCGACGTCTACTTCGACGCCCTCACCACCCAGCACCGCCTCGCCGCCGTCAACTCGGCCATCAAGGCCGGCAAGCACGTCTACACCGAGAAGCCCATCGCGACCAACCTCGACGACGCCCTCTCCCTGGCCCGCGCCGCCCGCGACGCCGGCGTCAAGAACGGCGCGGTCGCCGACAAGCTGTACCTCCCCGGCCTTCGCAAGCTCAAGCGCCTGGTCGACTCCGGCTTCTTCGGGCGGGTCCTCTCCGTGCGCGGCGAGTTCGGCTACTGGGTCTTCGAAGGCGACTGGCAGGAAGCGCAGCGGCCCTCCTGGAACTACCGCGCCGAAGACGGCGGCGGCATGGTCCTCGACATGTTCCCCCACTGGTCCTACGTCTTCGAGGAGACGTTCGACAAGGTCAAGTCCGTCTCCGCCCACGTCACCACCCACATCCCCGAGCGCTTCGACGAGCAGGGCAAGGCCTACGCCGCCACCGCCGACGACGCCGCGTACGCGATCTTCGAACTCCAGGACGGCACCGTCGTCCAGATGAACTCCTCCTGGGCCACCCGCGTCGACCGCGAGGAGCTCGTCGAGTTCCACGTGGACGGCACCGAGGGCTCCGCCATCGCCGGCCTGCGCAAGGCCCGCGCCCAGCACCGCGCGCACACCCCCAAGCCCGTCTGGAACCCCGACATCGACCAGCCGATCCCCTTCCGGCAGCAGTGGCACGAGGTCCCCGACAACGAGGTCTTCGACAACGGCTTCAAGATCCAGTGGGAGGAGTTCCTGCGCCACGTCGTCGACGACGAGCCGTGGCACCACGACTTCCTCGCCGCCGCCCGCGGCGTCCAGCTGGCCGAGGCCGGCTACCGGTCCGCCCGCGAAGGCCGCCGCATCGAGCTGGAGGACCTGGTCCTGTGACCCGCAAGTTCACCTCACGCGTCATCTACTCCGCGGCCCACGTGGTCGCGGACCCCTTGGCGGACAACGGCCCCGGCCGCCCCGCCCAGGTCGACTGGGACGCCACTCTTCGCTACCGCCGGCACCTGTGGGACCTCGGCCTCGGCATCGCCGACGCCATGGACACCGCCCAGCGCGGGATGGGCCTCGACTGGGAGGCCACGAAGCAGCTCATCCGCCGCTCCGCCGAGGCCGCCGGCCCGGACGACCTCCTCGCCTGCGGCGTCGGCACCGACCAGCTCGCCGCCGCACCGACCACTATGGACGAGATCCGCGCGACCTACCTCGAGCAGCTCGCCGTGGTCGAGGACGCCGGAGCGGGCACGATCCTCATGTGCTCCAGGGCCCTCGCCGCGAGCGCGAAGAGCGCCGACGACTACAAGGCTCTCTACGCCGAGCTCCTCGGCGAGGTCAGCGGCAAGGCGATCCTGCACTGGCTCGGCCCGATGTTCGACCCGTCCCTCGAAGGCTACTGGGGCTCTTCGGACCTCGACGCCGCCGCGGACACGTTCATCGAGATCATCACAGAGAACGCGGCGAAGATCGACGGCATCAAGATGAGCCTCCTCGACGCCGAAGCGGAGATCGCGGTGCGCCGCAGGCTCCCCGCAGGGGTCCGCTGCTACACCGGCGACGACTTCAACTACCCGCGCCTCATCGCCGGCGACGAGTTCGGTCACTCCGACGCGCTCCTCGGCATCTTCGACCCGCTCGCGCCGCTCGCCTCCAAGGCCGTGCAGCGCTTGGACGAGGGCGACATCGCCGGCTTCCACGCGATCCTCGACCCCACGGTGCCGTTGGCGCGCAAGGTCTTCGAGGCCCCCACATTCAACTACAAGACCGGCGTCGTGTTCCTCGCGTGGCTCTCGGGCCACCAGGACCACTTCAAGATGGTCGGCGGCCTCGAATCGGCCCGGTCCATCAAGCACTTCGGCGAGATCGTGGACCTCGCCCTCGAAGTGGACCTCTTCCCGGACGAGGCGCTCGCCATCGACCGCTTCAACGCCCTGCTCAAGGTCGCGGGCCAGCCGAAGCGGACCCTCGCATGAGCATCATGGAGCGATTCTCCTTCAACCACGCCACCGCGAAGTTCTGGGACCAGCGGGAGGCCGTCGAAGCCTGCGCCCGCACCGGTTCCGGGATCGGCCTGTGGCGCGAACCGGTGCAGGAGGCCGGCCTCGAGGCGAGCGCGAAGCTCGTCGAGGACTTCGGCGTCCAGGTCACCAGCCTGTGCCGGGCCGGGTTCTTCACCGACCCGACCGAGGCCGCCCTCGCGGACAACCGCAAGGCGATCGACGAGGCCGCCGCGATCGGCTCCCCGACGCTCGTGCTCGTCTCGGGCCCGATCCAGCCGGGCGGCACCATCGACAGCGCCCGCGAAGGCGTGAAGACGGCCCTGGCCGAACTCGCGCCGTACGCGCTCGAGCAGGGCGTGACGCTCGCGATCGAGCCGCTGCACCCGATGTTCGCCTCGGACCGGTGCGTGGTGGCCACGCTGAAGGAGTCGCTCGACCTGGCCGCGCCGTTCGACCCGGCCGCCGTCGGCGTCGTGGTCGACACGTACCACATCTGGTGGGACCCGGAGGTGTGGAACGGGATCGAGCGCGCCGGCGCCGAAGGGCGCATCGCCTCGTTCCAGCTCGCCGACTGGGTCACCCCGCTCCCGGCGGGGGTCCTCACCGGACGCGGGCAGCTCGGCGACGGCTGCATCGAGATGCGCCGCTACCTGGACGCGGTGGACGCCACCGGGTTCGACGGCCCGATCGAGGTCGAACTCTTCAACGACGCGCTCTGGGCCCGCCCGGGCGCGGAGGTCTTCGAGGAGACCAGGGCCGCTTTCGAGCGGGTCCTGCGATAGGCGCCGCGGGCGCGGACCGGCAGGTTGGACAGGCCGGACCCCGCGCCCGCGGACGAGCCCCCCGGAATGCCGCGGGGGCGGGGACGGTTGGGGTCAAGTACTCCGTCCCCGCCTCCGCGGTCGGCTTTCCGGGGGCGGGCGGACGCTCAGTCCTTGAAGTGGTCGCGGCCGTTCAGCGGCCGGGCGCGGTCCTTCGCAGTGGCGTCGCGGTGGCCGGTGTAGGTCGCGAAGACCACGAGGTTCTCGGTGTAGTCGCCGGACTCCCGGTCGAACGCGCCGCCGCAGGTGATCAGGCGCAGGGCCGGTTGGGGCTCGATGCCGAAGACCTCTTCGTACGGCAGGCGCCGCTTCGCGTAGGACTCGATCGCGGTCACCTCGAACGCGACCACGATGCCGTCCCCACGGGTGACCTCGATGCGGTCGCCCTCCTCGATTTCCTTGAGCGGGAAGAACACCGCGGGCCCGGAGCGCTCGGTGTCCACATGCCCCATGAGGACCGCGGGGCCGAACTCGCCGGGCGTGGGGCCGGTCTCGAACCAGCCGGCCTCATGGGGCCGCCACATCCGGGGGACCTCGAAGTTCCCCTCGTAGTCGAGGCCGAGCGCGGTGAGCGGAGCGTGGACGCCGACCGCGCCGATGTCGACGCGCGTCGGCTCGGAGCGGTCGAGCCAGGTGCCGCCCGCGGGGTCGGCGACGGCGAACGGGTCGTCGTGGAACGGGCTCCCGAAGTGCGGCATCCGGAACGCCGGCACGGGGACGACGCTGCCGAGCATGAGCCCGAGGCCCCCGGCGAGCACGAACGAGAGGACGACAGCGGCCACCGGCCGGAACGCGGGTTCCGGCCGGTGGACGGGCCGTTCTCGGGTCGGTGCCCCGCCCGCCGGTTCAGACGGCGGGGACATTGCTGCGGCGCCTGAGCAGCCAGAGCCCGGCCGCGGCGATCAGCACCGCGGCGGCGCCCGTCCACAGGACCGCCGTGGCCGCCTCCGAGGCCGTCGAGCCGCCGCCGGTGGCCGCGCCGGTTCCCGAGGTCACCGTGAACTTCGTCGATGACGTGTCGGAACCGCAGGTCACCGTCACCGTGTACACCCCGGGCTTCATCTTCTCCGTGACGGTGAAGCTGCCCTGCGCGTTGTTGTTGTTCTTCGGCAGCTTGAAGCTCGTGTCGGTGTTCTCGACATCGCCGGTCGCGTCCAGGTCGCAGTTCGCAGCGAGGACGTCCACACGGGTGCCCGTGGCGCCCGCCGTCGGCGAGAGTGTGACCGTGATGGCCGCGTTCGCCGGAGCGGCGCTGGTCAGCACGAGCGCGGCGCTGAGACTCAGCGCGGCGAGCATCCCTCGGATGGGCTGCGTCATTCGCATGGGCACGGTTCCTCCCCGAACGGCGCCGGGTCGCACCCGGCACGTGACGTGTCAATGGCTCACGGTAACGGCTCTTGTGGACGCGGAAGGCGGTTTCAAGGGAAAACCGGCACGCCCGGCCACGCCTGGCGAGTCGGGAATCGGACAGCCTGCTCCGGGAAGCGGACGAGGCTCAGCTGCGAAGCGGGCGGACAATTCAGCCGCGAAGCGCGGCTCGAGGTCTGGAATACTTCGGCCGCATCTGCCACGATGAGGGGATGAGGCTTCCCGGGAGCGGTCTGGTCAGCGGTCTCGCCGCGACCGCGCGCACCGCCGCGCGCCGCACGGTCACCAGCCAGTACCCGGAGCACGAGCCGGAACTGCCCGAGCGCACCCGGGGCGTGATCGCCCTGCACGAACCGAACTGCACCTCCTGCATGCTGTGCGCCCGCGAATGCCCCGACTGGTGCATCTACATCGACTCCCACAAGGAGACCGTCGAGGTCGAAGGCGCCGCCCGGCCGCGCCAGGTGAACGTCCTCGACCGCTTCGACATCGACTTCTCGCTGTGCATGTACTGCGGGATCTGCGTCGACGTGTGCCCCTTCGACGCCCTGTTCTGGGCCCCCGACTTCGCGTACGCCGAAGGCGACATCCGGAACCTCCTCCACGACAAGGAGCACCTGGGGGAGTGGATGGGCACCGTCCCGGACGCCGCGAAGCCGGAGGGCGTCGAGTGACGCTGGCCGACGTCCTGCTCCTGGCCTTCGGGCTCCTCTCGCTCGGCGCCGCGCTCGCCGTCGTGACCACGAAGCGGATCGTGCGGGCCGGACTGTGGCTCGCGGTCGCGTTCGCCGGGATCGCCGGGGCCGCGCTCGTGCTCACCGCCGAGTTCCTCGCCTGGGTGCTCGTCCTCGTCTACGTCGGCGCGATCGTCGTGCTGCTGCTCTTCGCGACCATGCTCACCAGGGCCCCGACCGACCCCGCCGACGACCTCGACCGGGCGCGGCTGCCCGGCGCGCTCATCGCCGGCGGCGTGGGGCTCGGCCTCGCGGCCGTCGTCATCGGCGCCTTCGGCTGGACGAAGGCCGGGACCGCCGACCGCGAGAGCGGCGGGGCCGCCGTCATGGGCGAAGCGGTCTTCGCCGACTGGGTGCTGCCGTTCGAAGTCCTGTCGCTCCTGCTGCTCGCGGCCCTGGTCGGAGCGGTCGTCGTCTCCACTCGGACCAGTGGCGCCACTGAACACAATCACGTAACGAAGGATTACTAGCCGCGCGGTAAGCTGGCGCCCATGACCTCACCGATATTCGCACTGGCCGACGAGTACATCACCGCGTACGCCCGGCTGCACCCCATGTTCGCCGGATCCGTCGGCATCAAGGGCGACTTCGGCGTCGCCACCGATTTCGGCCCCGAGGCCGTCGAGGAGCGGGCCGAGCTCGACCGCGACACGCTCGCGAAGCTCAACGCCCTCGCGTCGACCGGCCCCGCCGACGACCTGGCGCGCCTCCACATGGCCGAGCGCCTCAGCGTGAGCGTCGCCCAGCACGAGGCCGGCGAGTGGCGCCGCGCCCTGCGCGTCCCCTACGGCATGCTGCAGAGCCTGGTCGGCTACGTGGACCTCGCGCCGCGCCGCACCGAGAACGACTGGCGGCTCACCGTCTCCCGCATGCGCGCCATCCCCGAGATGCTCGCGACCTGGCGCCAGACGCTCAACGCCGGGATCGAAGCGGGCCAGACGGTCGCCCGCCTCCAGGTGTCCGAAGGCGTCAAGCAGGCCCGCCGCAACGCCGGGACGCGCGTCTTCGACAAGCACGTCCAGGCCTACGGCGACGGCCCCCAGGCCCGCGACCTGCGCGAAGCCGCCGAAGCCGCCTACGGGGCCTTCAACGGCATCGCCGACTACCTCGAGGGCACCTACGCCCCGCACGCCGCCGAGCGCGACGGCGTGGGCGAGGAGCGGTACCTCCTCGCGGCCCGCTCCACCCTCGGCGCGGTCCTCGACCCCCGCGACGCCTACGACTGGGCCTGGGACGAACTGCACCGCATCGAGGACGAGATGGCCGCTGAGGCGGACAAGATCGTCCCCGGCGCCGGGCTCGACGAGGTCATCGCCCACCTGGACGCGACCCAGGCCGTCGGCACCCACGAGGAGTACCTGGCCTGGCTCACCGAGAAGCACCAGGGCGCCCTCGAAGCGCTGAACGGCGTGCACTTCGACATCGACCCGCGCCTGATGAACCTCGACGTGGAGGTCGTGCACGGCTCCTCCGCCGGCTCGGCCTACTACACCGGCCCGAGCGAGGACCTCTCCCGGCCCGGCCGCACCTGGTGGCCGGTCGCCGAGCGCGAGACCTTCCGCATCTGGGGCGAGCTGACCACCGTCTTCCACGAAGGCGTGCCCGGCCACCACCTCCAGATCGGCCAGACCAAGGTCACCGGCGACGGCCTCTCCCGCTTCGCGAAGGTCTTCGGCTCGGTCTCGGGCCACGCCGAGGGCTGGGCGCTCTACGCCGAGCGCCTCTCCGACGAGCTCGGCTGGTTCGCCGACACCGGCAGCCGCCTCGGGATGCTCAAGGGCTCGGCCCTGCGCGCCGCCCGCGTCGTGATCGACATCGGCTGGCACCTCGACCTGCCGCTGCCCGCCGCCGAGGCCAAGCTCCACGGCGAGCGCTGGAACTTCGACACCGCGCTCGAGGTGCTCAAGACCCGCGGCCGCATCGCCGAGCACCGCGCCTACCCGGAGATCGTCCGCTACGCGGGCTGGCCCGGCCAGGCCATCTGCTACAAGCTGGGCGAACGCGCCTGGGTCGACGCCCGCGCCGAGGCGCAGGCCGCCGCCGGCGCCGACTTCGACCTGAAGGCCTGGCACACCCGGGCCCTCAACCTCGGCCCGATCGGCCTCGACAACCTGGCCACGGTGCTGCGCGGGTAGACGCGAACACGGACGGGCCCAAGGCGAAAGCCTTGGGCCCGTTTGCTATTCGGTGGTGTCAGTAATCTGGTGAGCGCGACTTCGTCACCCTTACAAGATCGCTGCTCGCTAGGCCCACCGCTCGACCATGCCCGCTATGGCATTGTCGATCTGCTCGCCCAGCTGCCGCAGATGCTCCTTCTCGAGGCCGGCCAGGCTCGTGGTGAGCCGGTCGGCCCGGTCCGCGCCCGGCAGGCGCAGCAGCCAGTTGCGGGCGATCACCGACTGGCGGTACCGGTCGAGCAGGTGCTCGAGGTCCGCCACCGGGATGACGACGTCCATCGCGGCCTGCCCGAGCGCGGTCGCGGCGGCTTCGGCGAGGTAGTGCGCCTGGCGGGCCGCGATGCGCGTCTCGTCGCGTGCGAGCACGAGGTCGGTGGCGTGGCCGAGTCTGCCGTAGGTGTCGAGCAGGTGCGTCTTGGCCTTCGAGAGGTCGCCCATGAGCGCGGACGCGGGCCTGTCGCCGTCCCGGGTGAGCCGGGCGTGCTCGATGAAGAGCCGCACCTGGCTGAGCAGGACCGCGACCCAGGTCTGCGAGGCGATCCCCTCGGTCTGGCGGTAGGACTCGCGCATCTCGTGCTCAAGGGCCGCATACCATTTCGGGTACTCGGAGGTCTCGAGCGCGAGCTGGTCGAAGCGGTCGGAGAAGTGCACGCGGAGCTTCTCGAGGTCCTCGGTGTGCTTGAGCGCCTCGAGCAGGTGGTCGAGTTCCCGGCTGCGCGGCGGCGTCTCGGTGAACAGGTGCGAGTAGCCGCGGATGACGGTGCGCAGCCGGTGGATGGTGACGCGGACCATCCCGGCGGAGCCGGGCGCCTGCCGCTCGAAGGCCGCTATGGCGCGGTTGAGCGCGTCGACGTGATCGGAGATGTAGGTCTGGACGACGACGCCGGCGCGTGTCGACGCCGTCATCGGCTGCGGGCCGGCGTGTGCCGGCGCTGCGGGTGCTGACATGGCTCCTCCCCCCGGAAGACCTGCTGAGTCAAGTATCCAGCAGCCCTCCGGAGGGAGGAGTCGAAGCGGCGATTATGTCGACGAACGTTCAGGTTTCAGCCCTGTGTTCGTCGTCTCCGCGAATCACCGCGTTGTCACGCGGGCATGCACTCCAGGGTCGGCATCGTCGTCAGGTTGCCGCTGACGTTGAAGCCGAAGCTCGCCGTCCCGCCCGATGCGATCGTCGCGTTCCAGCCGGAGGGTCCGGCCATCTGCATGTCGCCCATCGTGGTGATCGTGGTGTTCCACGAGTCCCTGACGGTGATGCCGGAGTTCGGCGCCCACAGCCAGTGGATCATCCAGTTGCTCATGGTCGAGGGACTGGTGTTCTTGACGGTGATGTTCACGGTCGCGCCGCCGCTCCAGGAGTAGATGGAGGACGTGGCGGTGCAGGTGCCCGTCGGGCCGCCGGTCGGCGTCTCGGTCGGGTCGCCCGTGGGGGTCTCGGAGGTGGGAGGGTCGACCACGCCGCCGTCGTTGCCCGGCAGGTTCGCGCCCGGGCGGATGCCGGTGACCTCGCCGTTGCCGCCGTCGAAGACGACGTCGGAGCAGGCGTAGAAGTTCTCGTTCGAGTCCGAGCGCACCCAGTGCGTGAAGACCATGTGGTAACCGGACTTCTGCGGCAGGGTCAGGTTCGCGTAGTAGTAGTGGTCGTCGCTCCCGGGCCCGCCGTTGGAGGCCGGGTTCGTGAAGGTCTGGAACTTCTCGAGGTCGTCCCAGGCGAGCGGCTGATTCGGGTCCCATCCGTCCTTGGTGATGTACAGGTCGAACTTGCCGGGGTGGTGGGCCCAGTTGTTGTAGCGCCACTCGACGGTGTCGCCGGCGGTCACGTGGGTCTTCGGCCAGTTGCCCGGGTCGTTGAACGCCGAGAAGTCGTACGGGCCGCGGCCGCCGCCGTCGCAGATCTGGCCGTCGGGGATGTACCCGACGGTCTTGCCCGCGCCGTTGGAGTCGAGGTTGCCGAACCAGTTGTAGAACGGGGTGGACCCGCCCTGGTCCAGGGCGGCCTGGCAGGCCTCGTTGTAGGGGTCGAGCTGGCCGCCCCCGCTGAGGCCGTCGAAGTAGCAGAAGTACTGGCGCGAGCCCGGGAAGACCGTGGCGCCGTGGGCCTCGGCCTCGTCTCTGCTGAAGAGGCCTGTGATGGTCATGGCCGTTACGGCGGCCAGGACCATTGACATGACGGCGGCGATTCTGCGGCGTCTGCCGCCGAGTGCCGCCGTGGCGGTGGTGGACATGGAGTTACTCCTCTGCCGGACATGGAGCGCTCCCAACCTGGCCCTCGAGGAGCCAGCGCGATCTCGTGGACTGCTGCTGACAGTATCGTGATATTCGAGTGTATCTATATCTATTGGTGGAACGCAACGGTACCCGGCCGCCCGGCAAGGAACTGCTCGATTCCGGCGCACGCGGATACACTCGGCTCCATGGACACCGGAGACACCGCACCCGCATTCACCCTCGCCGACGAGACCGGAACGCCCCGCAGCCTCGACGAACTCCTCGAGTCCGGCCCCGTCGTGCTCTTCTTCTACCCGCAGGCGATGACCCCGGGCTGCACCGCCGAGGCCTGCCACTTCCGCGACCTCGCCGCCGACTTCCAGGCCGCCGGCGCCACCCCGGTCGGCATCTCCACCGACACGGTCGACCGCCAGGCGGCCTTCGCCGCCAAGCACTCCTTCGGCTACCCGCTCCTGTCCGACCCGGAGGGGAAGATCGCCGAGGCCTTCGACGTGCGCCGCAAGCTCGGCATCGTCGGGACCAAGCGCAAGACCTTCGTCATCGGCGAAGGCCGGACCGTCCTCGGCGCGTTCAAGAGCGAGCTGAACATGAACGCGCACGCGGACAAGGCCCTGGAACTCCTCAAGTCCCGGTAGCGAAAAGAGGCGGCCCTAGGGCCGCCTCGATCCGTTGGTCTATGTGTTGTGGGGCTTCAGATGCCGGTCGCAAGCTCCCGGCCGAGCTTCAGATACCGGTCGCAAGCTCTCTGAACGCCTTGCCCCGGTGGGAGATCGCGTTCTTCTCCCCTGCGGTGAGTTCGGCGCTGGTGCGGTCGAAGCCTTCGGGGGTGAAGAGCGGGTCGTAGCCGAAGCCGTTGGCGCCCTTCGGTTCACGTCCGACGGTCCCGCGCATCTCGCCGTGGACCACGAGCTCGCGCCCGTCGGGCCAGACGATCGCGGCGGCGCAGACGAACTTCGCGCCGCGCAGGCTGTCAGGGACGTCGGCGAGCTGCTCGAGGAGCAGCGCGTTGTTCGCCGCGTCGTCCTTGGCGCTGCCGGCCCAGCGGGCCGAGAGCACTCCGGGCATCCCGTTGAGGGCGTCGACGGCGAGACCGGAGTCGTCGGCGATCGTCGCGAGCCCGGTGTGCTTGACACCGTCGTGGGCCTTGAGCAGCGCGTTCCCCGCGAACGTCAGTTCGGTCTCGGGGGTCTCGGGGTAGTCGGCGACGGCGTTCAGGCCGACGAGCTCGATGTGCGGGGCGGCCTCGGCGAGGATCTCCCGCAGCTCGTCGATCTTCCCGGCGTTGCGGGTGGCGAGGAGGACCCTCATGGCGAGAGCAGGGTCCGGGCCTGGAGGCCGGCGAGTTCCTTGCAGCCCTTGAGAGCCAGGTCCAGCAGCGAGTCGAGCTCGGCGCGGTTGAAGACCGCTTCCTCGCCCGTGCCCTGGACCTCGACGAAGTCGCCTTCGCCGGTGCAGACCACGTTCATGTCGACCGAGGCGGCCACGTCCTCCTCGTAAGGGAGGTCGAGCACCGGCACGCCGTTCACAACGCCGACGCTGATCGCCGCGACCGAGGTCGTCAGGATCTTGTCGGGCTTGCGGGCGATCTTCTGCTCTTTGAGCCAGTCCACGGCGTCGTGCAGGGCCACGTAGGCCCCGGTGATCGCCGCGGTGCGCGTCCCGCCGTCCGCCTGCAGCACATCGCAGTCGAGCGTGATCGTGTTCTCGCCAAGGGCTTTGAAGTCGATGCAGGCGCGCAGGGAGCGGCCGATGAGACGCGAGATCTCATGCGTCCGGCCGCCGATCTTCCCGCGGATCGACTCGCGGTCGGAGCGCGAGTGCGTGGACCGCGGCAGCATCGAGTACTCGGCGGTCACCCACCCCTCGCCGGACCCGCGCCGCCAGCGCGGCACGCCGGGCGTCACCGTCGCGGTGCAGAGCACCCGCGTGCGGCCGAATTCAACGAGCACCGAGCCCTCGGGGTGGTCGGTCCAGGAGCGGGTGAACTTCACGGGGCGCAGCTCATCGGCGGCGCGCTTGTCAGGTCGAGTCATCCCCACCAGACTACGGGACCCCTGACGCGTGTGAAACACTAGTTGCTGCCCATCGCCGGACCACCCGGCACGGCACCCGGCGCATCGGCGACGATGCCGCCGGCCACTGCTGGCGCGAGTGGCGACTGATCCTTCCGATCCGCCGCGCCGCGCTGCGCGCGAGTGGCGGAACTGGCAGACGCGCAGGATTTAGGTTCCTGTGTCCTAGGACGTGGGGGTTCGAGTCCCCCCTCGCGCACGATGAAGGCCCCGGTCATGCGGGGCCTTTCTTGCTGTCAAGGGTCAGGCGGCGCAGAGGACCGGGACGCGCTGGACGAGGTTGTTGGCGAAGCCGCCGCGGTTCCAGGGCTGGGACAGGGGCTGGGTGCGGCCTTCGGCGTCGGTGGCGCGGGCGCACAGGACGTGGTCGCCGGGGGCGGCGGTCCAGGTGTACTGCCAATGGCGCCAGGCCCAGCGGTGGTCGGTGGGCGGTTCGAGGTTGGCGGGGTTCCAGGTGCGGCCGTCGTCGGTGCTGATGTCCACGGCGCTGATCGGGGCCCGGCCGGACCAGGCGCGGCCTTCGAGTTGCACGCTGCCGGGGCGGACGACGCGGGAGCGGGACATGAAGTCGGGGAAGCCGGGCGGGACCATCAGGGCGCGCGGGGCGATGCGGGTGACCGGCACGCCCTCCTCGTCCGGTTCCTGCCGGAGCCGGTAGGCCGTTGTCTGCTGGAAGCCGGTGAAGGGGCGCTCGGCGATCGTGATGTCGCGCAACCATTTGACGTGCGCCATGCCGTACCAGCCGGGGACGACCAGGCGGAGCGGGCGGCCGTGCTGCGGCGGCAGCGGTGCGCCGTTCATCGCGTAAGCGACCAGGACCTCGGGTGTGCCGCCCAGGGCCGTGTCGAGGGGGAGGGCGCGCTGGTAGTCCTGTTCGACGCCGCGCTCCACGCCGTGGTCGGCGCCGGTGAAGACCACGTCGACCGCGCCGTCCCGCACGCCTGCTTCATTGAGGAGGGTCCGCAGGGGCACACCGGTCCAGTCGGCGGTGCCGACCGCTTCGAGCAGCCAGGGCTGGCTCACCGGGCGCGGGGAGAGGAGCGCGCGGCCGTTGCCGGCGCATTCCATGGTGACGCGGGTGGTGACCGCATGGAGCGCTCGGAGCCCGGCCATGTCGAGGCGCAGCGGGTGCTCGACGTGGCCGCCGACGGTCAGCTCCCAGGACGTGTCGTCGGCGACGTACGGGATGTCGTAGTGGGTGAGGACGTAGTGCATGCCGGGCGGGGTCACGTCATAGCGCAGGCCTTCGAGCGGCAGGCCGTGATTGCGGGCGGCGAGCGAGAGCTCGTCTCGGCCGATGCCTTCTTCAGGTTCGGCCAGGCGTGCAGGTGTGCTGATGTCCTCGAAGCGGACCACGCCCTGATCGTATCGCCCGGGGGCCGGAAAGGGCCGTGCTCAGCGCAAAGGCCTCGGGCCCTCGCGCTGAGCACGGTCGCGGTCAGAGCAGGTCGTTGGCGCAGCGGACGGCCGCCGCGAACGCGGCCGGGTCGGCGCCACCGGTCGCGCTGACACGGATCTCGGCGGTCTCGCCGGCGCGGAGGGTGACCATGCCGCGGTCCGGTCTGGCGGTCGGGTGGACGGTGTCGGCGAGGCAGTGCGCGTCGCGGACGAGGGAGGTCGCGGTCAGGCGCAGCAGGACCGTGTCGCCCTCGCCGACCGCTTCGATGCGCAGCGGCTTCGGGTCGAGGTGCTGGTCGACGACCTCGGCGGCGTACCGGAACGCGGGGGCGAACCCGGAGCCGGGCGCGGTGACGGCGACGATCGCCTCGGCCGCCGGGTCGCCGAACGCGGCGACGTCGGCGGGCACCGCGACCTGGGCGCTGCCGCGCGCGGGGACGCTGACCTCGACCACGGTCTGGGCGAGCACGATGCCGTCGAAGGTCTCGCGGGTCAGGGTGAATGCGCCCGCGTAGTCCTCGCCCGTGTCGTTGACGAGCACGAGGGCCAGGTGGTCGGGCGCGGGTTCGGTGCCCTCCCACGCGTTCGCCTGGGCCTCTTGGGAAGCGCGCGGCTGGAGCGTGGCCAGGCGCGGGGCGTAGGCGTCGCGCAGGGCGTGCCACATGGGCTTGCGGTGCTCGTTGAAGTCCACGGCGGCCCAGGAGACGACGGGCCAGTTGTCGTTGAGCTGCCACATGATCGTGCCCGTGTTGTGCGGGGTGAGCGAGCGGCAGTGCTCGACGCCGAAGCGGATCGCGTGGGCCTGGTTCAGCTGCGTCGTCCAGTGCCAGTCCTGAATGGACTGCGGGTGGGGGAGGTGGCCCTTCCAGCCGCGCTCGAGCTTCGCGTTGCCCAGGTTCGCCTTCTGGTGCACCAGCATCTGCGGCCCGAACGGGTCGAGCGGCTCGTCGTGCACCACCGCCGCGAGCGTGGACCAGGCGGGCGGGGCCTGGAAGCCGAACTCGGAGAGGAAGCGCGGCTTGTACTCGGCGTACTTCGTGTAGTCCTCGCGGTTCCACACGTCCCAGATGTGCATGGTGCCGTAGCGCTCGTCGTTCGGGTGCCGGTAGTCGCCGAAGGAGTACGGGCTTGCCGGGGAGTACGGGCGGGTCGGGTCGAGCTCGGCCAGGAGGCCCGGCAGGACCTCGCTGTAGTAGGCGTCGCCCCAGCCGCGCTCGTCGACGCGGTGCGCCCACTCCCAGTCGACCGAGCCCCAGGTGTTCTCGTTGTTGCCGTTCCACAGCACGAGCGAGGGGTGGGCGCTCAGGCGCGTCACGTTCTCGCGGACCTCGGCCTCCACTTCGGACCTGGTGTGCGCGTCTTCGCTGTACGCGGCGCAGGCGAACGGGAAGTCCTGCCAGACGAGCAGGCCGCGTTCGTCGGCGAGGTCGTAGAACGCCTCGGACTCGTAGATCCCGCCGCCCCACACGCGCAGCAGGTTCATGTTGGCGTCCAACGCATCCGCGAAGCGGCGCGCGTACCGGTCGGCGTCGATCTCGGTGAGGAACGCGTGGTCGGGGATCCAGTTCGCGCCGCGCACGAGCACGCGCTCACCGTTGACCTGCAGCAGGAACGGCGCGCCCGCCGCGTCGGGAGCGGTGTCGAGCGCGACGGTGCGGAAGCCGACCCGGCCGTTCCAGGCGGCATCGGCGGTGGCGACCGCGACGCCGTACAGCGGCTGGTCGCCGTAGCCGACCGGCCACCAGCGGCGCACGTCCGGGACGCGCACTTCCACCGTGGTCGAGGACGCGCCGGGCGCGACGGTGCCCGTGGCCTGGCTGGTCCCGCCGTCCGGGCCGGTCACCGTGATCGTGACCGGCACCGGTGCGTCGCCTTGGGCGCGTTCGATGTCGACGTGCGCGGTGAGGACGCCGTCGTGGCCGCCGCCCACGCGCTCGACCACGTCCACGAGGGGACGGACCGCGGCGACGCGGACCCCGGTCCAGGACTCGAGGCCGATGGGCTTCCAGATCCCGGCCCCGGCGACGTCGATGCCCCAGTCCCAGCCGAAGGAGCAGGCCATCTTCCGGATCTGGTTGTACTCGTGGTGGTTCACGCGCGGCAGCGCGCCGTCGCGCTCGGCCCGCGCCTCGGTCTCGGGCACCGGCGCGGCGAACTCCACGGTGAGGGTGTTCGCGCCTTCGCGCAGCGCCCGGCGCACGTCCCAGCGGTAGCCGCGGTGCTGGTTCTCCGTGCGGCCGATCTCGATCCCGTTGAGCGACACGACGGCCACGGTGTCGAGCCCGTGCGCGACCAGGTCGTGGCGGGCGGAGCCGTCGTCGGTCCAGTCGAACTCGGTCGAGAACCGCCAGGCGGTGTCGCCGATCCACTGCTGCGCGGTCTCGTTGTCCCCGTCGAACGGGTCCGCGATGAGTCCCGCCCGGACCAGGTCCAGGTGGGCCTCACCGGGAACGGCGGCTGGGATGCCGGCCGCGAGCGGGACCGCTACCGCCTCGGGTGCGTCGGCGGCGAGGCCGGACGCGGTCAGCGTCCAGCCCTCGTGGAGCGCGCGGAAGGTCGAAGGAAGGTCGGTCATCGCTGATCCTCTTGGTGTTCGGGTGTCGGGTGGTGCTGTGACGGCGCCTCATTGACCGTGGCCAGGAAGACTTCGCCGGTGCCGGTGATCGCCACCGGCGACTCCTCCGGCGTGAGGTACCAGGCGGTACCGGGGGCGAAGTCGGTGCCGGCGATCCGGCCGCGACCGGTCGTCGCGATGGCGACGGCCGGGCCGTCGAGGCGGATCGAGGCGGACGCGGTGTCGAGGTCGAGCTGGTAGAGCGCGAAGTCGGGCACGTCCGGGCGGAAGCGGCGCACGCCGGGCGCGGGGTGCTCGGGGTCGAGCCGCGGGACCGGCAGCGGTTCGCAGTCGAGGACGTGCAGCAGCTCCGGCACGTCGATGTGCTTGCCAGTGAGGCCGCCGCGCAGCACGTTGTCCGAGGCGGCCATCAGCTCGATGCCGACGCCGTCGAGGTACGCGTGGAGGTTCCCGGCGGGCAGGTACAGCGCCTCGCCGCGGCGCAGGCGCACCCGGTTGAGCAGGAGCGACACGGCCGCACCGGGATCGCCGGGGTAGGCGGCCGCGAGCTCGCGCACGGTGGCGAGCGCGGCGGCGGCGTCGTCTGGCAGGCCTTCGGCTTGCGCGGCGAGGTGCACGAGGCGGGCGACGGCCGGTGCGGCGTCGCCGCCGAGGAGCCACGCGACCGTGGCGCTGTAGCCGTCCTCGAGGTGCTTCGCGAACGCCCGCAACGGTGCCGAGTCGTCGAGTGCGATGATCGCGTCCAGGATCGAGCGGGCCTCCGCGACCGGCCGGAACCCGCACAGCGCGTCGAACGTCTCGCTCACGGCCACGATGAGCTCGGGCTTGTGGAACGGGTCGCGGTAGTTGCGGTCCGCGGCGTCGAGCGCGAGCCCGGCGGCGTTCTCGCGGGCGAAGCCCTCGGCCGCCTGCTCGGGATTCGGGTGGGCCTGCAGCGAGAGCGGGGAGCCGGCCGCGAGGACCTTGAGGAGGAACGGCAGGCGCTCGCCGGCGGCGAAGTGCGGCCCGAGAGCGCTCTCGGGATCCTGCGCGATCCACTGCCGCAGGTCGGCGGCCCCGCCGGCCGCGGCCGGATCGAGGAGCCGCGCGGGCGAACCCGCGTGGGCGCCCAGCCACAGCTCGGCTTCGGGGCCGCCCGTGGCCGGGCGGTCGAGCAGTGCCGCGATCCGGCCGACCGCGCCCCACGCGTACGGCCGGGGGTCGTTGTCGATGGGGATGAGCAAAGCCGTTCCCTCTCTTCGGATTGTTGTGGTGTGGTCGTCAGGTCAGGTGATGCGGGCCGGTGTCGAAGGCTGCGGTGCCGCGAACCGTCGGGTTCGCGGTCCGCCGCGCGCCTTCCGGGCGCACAGGCCGCTCGGCGAGCGGATCGGCTCGGCCGGCGCCGCGGGCACAGCCCTCGGGAGCAGGTCGCCCGGCGGCGCCGCAAGCGTCAGTGCCCGCGATCTGCCGGGCGCGTCGGCCGCTTGCGAGCGGGATGACCCAGCCGGTGCGGGCCGCCGCGCCTGCGGGTGCCCGGCGCGCTGGACACGGTGCGCTGCGGAGCCTGGGGATCGGCCCGCGGTGCGAGCCGACGCCTTGGAGGTGAGCGCCGAGCGCGACCCGCACGTCCCCGCCTTCCCGACCCGGCCCTCCGGTCGGGCGCCTGCCGTCTCGGCGCGGCCGATCCGGCAGCGCCGCAGTGAGAATGGAGTCTTCGGCGGGCCACCCGTTCCCGTTCCGCATGGCGACCATGCTCCTCAGGCGCCGGCCTGCGGCACGCGTGCGGCGGCGATGCGGGCGGCGAGCGCGCTCGACGCGGCGACGTCCGGGAGCAGCCCGGCGCCGTCGAGCGGGTGCGATTCGCCCACGGCCACTTCGGCTCCCGGAAGCGTCGCCTGGACCTCGCGGGTGAACGCCTCGGCGAGCGCCGGTGCCGTGAAGACCCCGCCGATGCCGCGCACGCGCGGCCGTTCGGCACCGTCCTCGCCGGTGCGGCGCAGGCCCGCGAGGGCCGAGAGCGCGAGCTCCCGGCCGGCGCGGTCGAGGATCGCGGCGGCGACCGCATCGCCTTCGGCCGCAGCGGCGGTCACGGCCCGCGCGTACCCGGCGGTGCGGCGCACGCGGTCCGCGTCGGCCTGGAGCTCCAGGTAAGCCTGCTCCAGATCGGGGAAGTCGGCCCTGACCAGGTCGGTGAGCGCGGTCGCGTCACCGCGGCCGTCGTGGGCGCGCATGACCGCGTCCAGGCCGGCCCGGCCGATCCAGTAGCCGCTGCCGGCGTCGCCGATGAGGTGGCCCCAGCCGTCGACGCGGGCGACCTCGGTGCGGCCCACCGCGAGTGTCACGACGCCGGTCCCGGCGGCGACCACGGCCCCGCACCCGTCGCCGAGCGCGCCGAGGAACGCGGAGACCGAGTCGTGGGCAATGTGGACGGACTGCACGCCGCCCTCGCGGTACCGCTCGAGGAGGCCGGCCGCCTCGGCGTGCGCGGACTCCAGGCCCGAGACGCCGAGCGCGAGCCGCTCGAAGGCGTGGCCGTCGGCGACGGCCCGGTCGACCACGGCGGCGAGCTGCGGCAGGAGCGGGCCGTCGGTGCGGATCCCGGGCGCCGACCACTCGGTGGCGCGGCTCCCGTCCCGAAGGCGCACTTTGACACTGGTCTGCCCTGCGTCGATCGCCAGTGTCGCGGTCGCACCGTTCACTGGGCGGTCCTCTCGGTGTAGTGGCGGGCGATCACATCGGCCGCGGGCTTGGCGTAGGGGCAGTAGTCGTCGTTCGCGGCCGCTTCGTCCTCGGTGTAGAGACGCGGCGGCCAGTCCCAGAGCATGAACCCGCCGACCCACGGCCGGGCGTCGCAGGCGGCGAACATGGCCTCGTAGTACCGCGCCTGCTCCGCACCGGAGGGCTCGCCCGGCAGGGCCCAGTCGTTGGGCTTGTCGGGGGAGCCGGTGCGGGAGGGGCAGCCGGCCTCCATGAAGAAGAACGGCTTGCCCGCGGCGGCCACGGCCGGCTCGATCCGGTCGAGCTCGGCCTCCCACCCGTCGACCGGGTAGTAGCCGGAGGAGGAGACCACGTCGACGGCGTCCCACCAGGTGACGCGGTCCTCCTGGTACTTGTCGCAGTTGTACGTGATGAGTCCTGAGTAGACCCCGCGCACATCGGCGATGAGCGCGCGCCACTCGAACTCGCGGGCGTCGGCCCGCACCATCTCGCAACCGACGCAGAGCATCTCGCAGCCTTCGGCTTCGGCGATGCGGGCCGCGTGCATGATGAACTCGCGGTAGGACGCGAACCACTCGCCCCACGTCGGCTCCCCGGGCACGTCCCGGTCGAAGAAGCCGATGTGGGCGCGCCAGGTGCCGTCGCCGACGTTGACCACGGGCTTGAGGCACACCTTGAGGCCGTGGGACTTCGCCTCGCGGATCGCCCACACCACTTCATCGTCAGTGACCGTGGGCGCCTCGCGGAACGGGACCTCGGTCGACTGGGCGGTCTCCTGGACCGCGGCGTAGGCGAGCGCGGTCCAGTTGGCGCCGATGCCGGTCATCGCGCGCATCGACTCGGCGGCCTCCGGGGCCGCCCACGTGCCGCGCACCCCGGTCCAGCCCCAGGTCATCCCCGCTACGTACGGGGCCAGAGGATTCGCGGTCATTTCACGGCTCCCGAGGTGAGGCCCCTGTAGATCCACCGCTGGAGGAACAGGAACGCGATGAGGGTGGGGATGATGACGATGAGCGTCCCGGCCGAGATGACCTCCCACTGCGCGCCGAACGGCCCCTTGAACCGGAACAGCGAGGTGGAGATCAGGTCCTGCGAGGGCAGGTACAGGAACGGCGTGTAGAACTCGTTGTAGATCGCGATGCCCTTGATGATGACGACCGTGGCGATCGCCGGCCGCAGCAGCGGCAGGATGACCTTCCAGTAGATCGTCCAGCGGCTCGCGCCGTCGATCATCGCGGCCTCGTCGAGCGAGGTCGGGATGGCCTGCATGAACTGGATGAACAGGTAGATCGCGATGATGTCCGTGCCCATGAACAGCAGGATCAGCGCGGCCTTCGTGTCGTACAGGCCCATGCCGTTGATGACCTGGAAGGTCGCGACCTGGCTGGTCACGCCCGGGACGAGCGTGGCGATGAGGAACAGCGCGAACACGAGCTTCTTGCCGCGGAACTCGAACCGGTCGAGCCCGTAGGCGGCCATGGTGCCGATGAGGATCGTGCCGGCCAGCGAGACGACGAGGACGATGCCGGTGTTGAGGATGCCCTCGAGCATCTCGCCGCTGTCGAAGGCGGTCACGTAGTTCGAAAGGTTGAGCCAGTTCGACGGTGGCGTGAGCGCACCGGTCGTGCCGTACTCCTCCGAGGTCTTCAGGCTCGCGAACAGCACCGTGACGAGCGGCAGGAGCGTGCACGCCGCGGCGATGACCAGGCTGAGGTACTTCGCGGTGCCGACGGTGACCCGCTGCGCCTTCGCGCCCGTGCGTGGGACATTGTGGATGGTGGTCATGTCAGGTCCACCTTCTCGTCGGGGAAGAGCTTGCGCTGCACGAAGGTCACCACGAGGACGATCACCAGGAGCACGACGGCCATCGCGGAGGCGATGCCGACCTGGCGGTGGGTGAACGCGGTCTGGATGGTCTGGATGACGAACGTCGAGGTGCCGTTCGCGCCGCCGGTCATGATGAACGGGATCTCGAAGACCGAGAGCGAGCCGGCGATCGACAGGACGAAGCACAGGCCGATGATGCGGCGGATGCCCGGCAGGATGATCGCCCAGAACTGCTGCCACTTGTTGGCGCCGTCGAGCTCGGCGGCCTCGTAGATGTCGCTCGGGATCGACTGGATCGCACCGAGGAACAGCACGAAGTTCATGCCCATGTACCGCCACACGCTGGTGCCGGCGAGGGACCAGTTGGCGATCTCGGGGTCGCCGATCCACTGCGGCGGGTCGGTGAGGCCGAACCACGACAGGACCGTGTCGAGCGTCCCGTCCGGCTGGAACAGGTACAGGAACACGAACCCGATGGCGACGCCGTTGATCAGGTACGGGAAGAACAGCACGCCGCGGAAGAAGTTCCGGAACCTCGTGTTGAAGCTCAGGATCGTCGCGAAATACAGCGCGAGCCCGATCTGCAGGAACGAGGCGCCGAAGTAGTAGAGGCTGACGTAGAAGACCTCGAAGATGCGCGGGTCGGTGAAGACCTGCACGTAGTTCTCGAAGCCCACGTAGTTCAGGTCCTGGTCGATGCCGTCCCAGTCGGTGACGCTGAAGTACAGCAGGTTCGCCGCGGGCCAGTACGTGAGCAGGAGCAGCAGCGCTACCGCCGCCGCGATGAACAGGTACGGGGTGAGCTGGCGCCGCGTCTGCCTCCAGGTCCGCCGCCGGGCGGCCCCGGAGGGCCGCACGGGGCGGCCCTCCGGGTGGAGGCGGTCGGCGCCCGTGTCCGCCGAGGCGGGACCGGTTGCGTTGATCGCCATTGGTGTTCCTTTAGCTCGCGACCCGTTCGACCGACTCGCTCCAGCGAGCGTTCAGGTCGGCGAAGAAGCTCTCCTTGTCGCCGTCGGCGGCGCCTCGGGCGACGTCGACGAGCTCCTGGCGGTAGATGTTGCCGAACAGGTCGACCTGCGAGTCGCTGGAGACCTCGTTGAGCAGGCCCTCCTCACCGGACGGGGCGGCGTTCATCTCCATGAGCTGGACGCCGTTCTCCTCGAGGCCGGCCAGGTTCTCGGGCAGCGGCGCGGCCTTCACGGTGGAGATCATGGCCTCGTTCTCGGCGAAGCCGGACTCCTCGATGAACCACTGGATCCAGGCCCAGGCCGCGGCCTTGGACTCGGAGTGGCGGCTCACGGCGAGGTTGTAGTCGCCGCCGATGACCGCGTGCTGGGTGCCGTCGACGTTCGAGGGGAACGCCATGTAGCCGATGTCGTCGGCGGAGGCGCCGTTGTCCTCGGCGGCGGCCTGCATCTGCGAGATCGCCCAGGAGCCGAGGGTCATCGTGCCGATCTTGCCGGTCGCGATGTCGATCTTGGACTGCTCCCAGTTCGTGGTCAGCGGGTCCTCTTCGGTCAGGCCCGCGGCGACGGCGTCGTAGAGCAGGCCGTCGATCGCGTACATGTCCTTGCCCTCGGTCCAGGGCGCGGTGTCCTTCGCCATCTCGCTGGAGGCGTCGGGGTTGGCGGTGACGCCGCCGAGGTTCCCGAAGGACTGGCCGAGGGGCCAGCCGTCCTTGTAGTTGGTGTACATCGGGATGGCGTCGGTGTTGTCCTTGACCTGCTGCAGCGCGGCGATGAACGCCTCAGGGGTGGTGGGCAGCTCGGTGATGCCGGCCTGCTCGAAGACGCGCTTGTTGTAGAGCACGCCGTTCGCGTTGCCGCCGATGGCGAGCCCGTACTGGGTCCCGTCGTAAGCAGCGCCGTTGAGGAACCGGTAGGTCGCCTCGAACTCGGCCTTCTCGCCGAGCGGCTCGAGGAACTGGTCGAACTGGTTCGGCTGGATCGCGGCGGGGATGCCGATGACGTCGCCGTAGTTGTCGCTGCTGAGGCGGGTGGTCATCTCGCCCGCGTAGTCGGTGATGCCTTCGACTTCGACCGAGACGTCCGGGTACTTCTCCTCGAACGCCGCGATGTACTCGTCGAACTTGCCGCTTTCGACGAGGTCGGTGCGCCAGGTGATGATCTTGAGATCACCCTCCACCTCGCCGTCGATCGTGTTCGAGGGGTCGTTGTCGCCGGCGCCGCCGGTGGTGCAACCGCTCAAGGCGATAGCGGCGGCGGCGAAGGTCGCGACACCGGCCAATGCCTTCTTGGGTCTCATGGGGACTCCTTGTCGGGTTCTTCATTGAACTGCTCCGCGCGGCCGTTCAAGCGGAGCGATTGAAAGCCTAGGTTCTGAACCGGTTAATCGCAAGTTCATGTCAACGCTGTCTTGTTATCGATCAGTGACCTGAGTGATGCTGGTAACGGTATTGAGCTGGCGATTCATTTCGATCGAGCGGCAACCTTTTCATCGAAACTCGTTCGACTGTCCGACGATGGACATCGCTGAGCTTGACCGGGTAAGCTCAACTTTCAGGGGGAGGGGTCCGGTATGGCGGTGCAGCAGCGCGCGACGGTCGAGGACGTCGCGAGGCTCGCGGGGGTCAGTTCGAAGACCGTGTCGCGGGTGTTCGGGAACCGGGACCTCGTGGCCCCGGCGACGGTGGAGCGGGTGCTCGACGCCGCGAAGCGGCTGCGGTTCCGCCCCAACTCGCTGGCGCGGACCCTGCGCCGCGGCGGCGGCACCGACACGATCGGCTTCGTCATGGGCGAGCTCGGCAACCCGTTCTACTACGGGATCGCCTCCGGGATCGAGCAGGAGGCCTCGCGGAACGGGAACGCGCTCGTCGTCGCGACCACCGGCGACACCCCGGACGGCGAGGAGCGGGTGGTCGACGCCCTGCTCGCGCAGCGGGTCGGCGCGCTCCTGCTGGTGCCCGTGGCCGCCGACCAGTCCTACCTCGAGGGGGAGCGGCACCTGGGGACGCCGGTGATCGCCATCGACCGGCCCGCCCGCAACCTGGTGGCGGACGCGATCGTCCTCGCCAACCGCAGCGGCGTGTTCGACGCGACCTCGCGGCTGCTCGCCCGCGGCCACCGCCGCGTCGGCTATGTGTGCAACCCCGCCGCCGTGAAGGCCCAGGCCGAGCGGGTGCAGGGGTACCGGGAGGCCATGGCCGCGTACGGCATCGGCGGCACCTCGCGCTGGGAGCGGCTCGTGGACGACCCGCGCGCCGCGCCGGAGCGGATCGTCGCGGACCTGCTCAGCAGCGCCGACCCGCCGACCGCCCTCATCACCGGGAACAACCGGATGACGATCGGCGCGCTTCGCGCCATGCGCGGCCTCGGCGAGGACGCGCCGGCCCTCATCGGCTTCGACGACTTCGACACCGCCGACGTGCTCGGGGTCAGCGTCATCTCCCACGACCCGGTGGAGCTTGGCCGCCGCGCGGCCCGCCTCGCGATCGAGCGCATCGGCGACCCGCTCGGGTTCACTCAGCGCATCGAACTGCCGACCCGCTTCATCGGCAGGGGATCGGGGGAGCGCCCGCCGCCGAAGGCGTGAGCCCGGGCGCGGCGTGAGGGCGTAGCGCCGGGCGGGCCAGGGCCGCTCGACCATGCGGGGGCGCGATGCGCTCGCGGCGGAGGACTCCGAACGGTTTCGGCCGCACTCGCCGGGGCGCAGCGCTCGGCGGTTTGCGCGGTTCGACCCTGCCAGCGCGATGCGCTCGGCCGCGGCCGATGCCCGACCGCTGCAGAACGCCGGCGGCCCGGCTGCTCGCCGGGGCGCAGCGCTCGGCGGTTCCCGCGGTCCGACCCTGCCAGCGCGATGCGCTCGGCCGCGGCCGATGCCCGACCGCTGCAGAACGCCGGCGGCCCGGCTGCTCGCCGGGGCGCAGCGCTCGGCGGGCCCGAGCGGCTCGACGCCCTCGGCCGTTCCGCTTCCGAACGCATGCGGCCCCCGGCGCATCGCCGGGGGCCGCCATGCTGTCAGGGCGTCAGCGCAGGTCGAAGCGGTCCAGGTCCATCACCTTTGCCCAGGCTGCGACGAAGTCCCGCACGAAGTGCTCCTCGGCGTCGTCGGCCGCGTACACCTCGGCGACGGCCCGGAGCTCCGCGTTGGAGCCGAACACGAGGTCCACGCGGGACCCGGTCCACCGCACCTCGCCGGAGGCCCGGTCGCGGCCCTGGTACGTCTGCGAATCGTGCCCGGCCGGCTCCCAGTCGATGTCGAGCGAGAGCAGGTTCCGGTAGTAGTCGTTGTTGAGCGTCCCGGGCCGGTCGGTGAGGACGCCGACAGGCGAGTCCTCGACGTTCGCGCCCAGGACCCGCAGGCCGCCGATGAGGACGGTCATCTCGGGGACCGTGAGCCCCAGCAGGTTCGACCGGTCCACCAGCAGGTACTCGGCCGGGAGCGGGTGGTCCTTGCCGAGGTAGTTGCGGAACCCGTCCGCGGTCGGCTCGAGCGGCGCGAACGACTCGGGGTCGGTCTGCTCCTGCGACGCGTCCACCCGCCCGGGCGAGAACGGCACCTCGACCTGGTGCCCGGCGAGCTGCGCGGCCCGCTCGACCGCGGCCGAGCCGGCCAGGACGATCAGGTCCGCGAGCGAGACGCCCTTGCCGCCGCCGCTGCCGTTGAACGCCTCCTGCACGCCCTCGAGCGCGCGGAGGACCTCGGCCAGCGACTCCGGTTCGTTGACTTCCCAGTCCTTCTGCGGTTCGAGCCGGATGCGGGCGCCGTTCGCGCCGCCGCGCTTGTCGCTGCCGCGGAACGAGGACGCCGCACCCCACGCGGCGGCCACGAACTGCCGCAGGGTCGGGCCCGACTCGAGGATCCGCTCCTTGAGCTGCGCGATGTCGTCGGCGTCGATCGGCTCCCAGCTTGCGGCCGGGAGCGGGTCCTGCCAGAGCAGCTGCTCGGAGGGGACCTCCGGGCCGCGGTAGCGGACGACCGGACCAAGGTCGCGGTGGGTGAGCTTGAACCACGCGCGCGCGAACGCGTCCGCGAGCTCGTCCGGGTGCTCCAGGAAGCGCCGCGAGATCGCCTCGTACACCGGGTCGAACCGCAGCGACAGGTCGGTGGTGAGCATAGTCGGCGCGTGGCGCTTCGTCGGATCGTGCGGGTCCGGGACGGTGCCCTCGCCCGCGCCGTCCTTCGGCCGCCACTGGTGCGCGCCCGCCGGGCTGTCGCACAGCTCCCACTCGTAGCCGAACAGGATCTCCAGGAAGCTGTTGTCCCAGGTGATGGGCGTGTTCGTCCAGATCCCCTCGAGACCGCTGGTGATGGTGTCGTTGCCTTTGCCGGTGCCGTGCGCGTTGGCCCAGCCCAGGCCCTGCGCCTCCAGGGGCGCGGCTTCGGGCTCCGCGCCGAGGTTCTCCTCCGGCGCGGCGCCGTGAGTCTTGCCGAACGTGTGGCCGCCGACGATGAGCGCCACCGTCTCCTCGTCGTTCATCGCCATGCGGCGGAACGTCTCGCGGATGTCGTGCGCCGAGTCCACCGGGTCGGGGACGCCGCCCCGGCCCTGCGGGTTCACGTAGATCAGCCCCATCTGGGCCGCGGCGAACGCGTCCTCGATCTCGCGGTCCTCGCCGCGGCGCTGGTCGTCGAGCCAGTCGCTCTCCGGACCCCAGTAGATGTCCTCGTCGGCCTCCCACACATCCGCGCGGCCGCCGCCGAACCCGAAGGTCCGCAGGCCCATCGACTCCAGCGCCACGTTCCCGGTGAGGATGAGCAGGTCGGCCCAGGAGAGGCTGCGGCCGTACTTCTGCTTGACCGGCCACAGCAGCCGCCGGGCCTTGTCGAGGTTGATGTTGTCCGGCCAGCTGTTGAGCGGCGCGTACCGCTGCTGGCTGGTGCCGGCGCCGCCGCGGCCGTCGCTGATCCGGTACGTGCCGGCGCTGTGCCAGGCCATGCGGATGAACATGGGCCCGTAGTGCCCGAAGTCCGCCGGCCACCAGTCCTTGGAGTCGGTCATGACCGCTTCTATGTCGCGCTTTACAGCCGGGAGGTCGAGGGCCTCGAACGCCGCGCCGTAGTCGAAGTCCGCGCCGAGCGGGTCGCGGACGGGCGGGTTCTTCGCGAGGAGCTTGAGGTTGAGCCGGTCCGGCCACCAGCCCTGGTTGCCGCCGCCTTGGACGGGGAGCAGGGCGCGGCTGTGCTGCACGGGGCAGCCGCCGGTGTCCTGGTCGTTCGGTTCTTGCTTGGCAGACATGGGAATCCTTCCGCATGGACGCGTCGGGGAGCCCAGTGCTCGACCGAGCTTTTACACGACAGTGGGAGCCCCCCCATGAGGTCATACCATCACAATCTTTATTTATGCCTGAAATCGCCCCACTGATCCCAGCTGATTCGAGCCCGCGGCCCGCAGCATCCAATCAGGCGAACCGGTCAACGATCGTTGGAGACGGCGCCGCCGGACCCCGCTGACTCTTACCGTTCTTTGAGCCGACTCCCAGCGGCGCCGTGGGCCGCCGCGGTAGACATGCCCGGTACGCAGCACCGAAGGAGTCCAGGTGACCGAAGCGACCGAGCCCAAAGACCGCGTCCTCGTCGTCGACGACGAGGAGAACATCGGCGCGCTCCTGTCCGCCACCCTCCGCCTCACCGGCTTCGAGGTCGACGTCGCCCGCGACGCCGCCGAAGCCCTCCGGGCCGCCGCCCGCTTCGAGCCCGACCTCGTGATCCTCGACGTCATGCTCCCCGACATGGACGGCTTCGAGGTCGCCCGCCGCCTGCGCGCCGCCCGCGACCTGCCCGTCCTCTTCCTCACCGCCCGCGACGCCGTGCGCGACCGCGTCACCGGCCTCACCGTCGGCGGCGACGACTACGTCACCAAGCCCTTCGACCTCGAAGAGGTCGTCCTCCGCGTCCAGGCCATCCTGCGCCGCGCCAAGGCCCCCGCCCCGCCCGAGGACCGCGTCCTGCGCTACGCCGACCTCGAACTCGACGAGGAGATCCACGAGGTCCGCCGCGCCGGCCGCCCCGTCGAGCTCTCGCCCACCGAGTTCAAGCTCCTGCGCTACCTCATGCTCAACGCCGGCAAGGTCGTCAGCAAATCCCAGATCCTCGACCGCGTCTGGAACTACGACTTCGGCGGCAACGGCCGCATCGTCGAGTCCTACGTCTACTACCTGCGCAAGAAGATCGACCAGGTCGAACCCGCGCTCATCCAGACCGTGCGCGGCTTCGGCTACGCCCTCAGGGAACCGCGATCAAAGTGAGTAAGCCTCGGCGCTGGCGGCACTGGACCGTCCGCTCCCGCATGGCGTTCACGATCGTGACACTGTGCGCGCTCGCGCTGGCCGCGGCGGTCCTGGCCGCCACGCTCCTGCTCCAGAACGTGCTCACCGACCGGATCGACTCGCAGCTGCGGACCGCCGCGACGGCCATGCGCGACGAGGCGCCCCGGGCCCAGGACGACGGGTTCGAGCCGCCCGGCCCGCAGCCGGGGATGCCGGACGCGCCGCAGGTCTACGTCTACGACGCGGGCGGCTCGCTGCTCCACTCCTTCGGGGACGACGACGCCGCCGCGCTCACCGGCCTGGGCGACCTCGCCGCGAGCACCGGCGAGACCGCCACCGTGGAGGACGCGGACGGGAACTCCTGGCGCGTCCTCGTCGAGGAGGGCGACACGGCGGACACGTACGTCGTCTACGCGCTGTCCTCGGAGTACGTCAGCGCGGCCACCGAGTCGCTGCTGCTCATCGGCGGCGGGGTGACGCTCGCGATCCTGCTGCTGCTCGCCGTGAGCGCGTTCTGGGTCGCGCGGCTCGGCCTGCGCCCGCTCGACCGGATGCAGGCGACCGCGGACGCGATCGCCGAAGGCCGCCTCGACGCGCGCGTCACCGACACCGACCCGCACACCGAGACCGGGCGGCTCGGCGCCGCCCTCAACACGATGCTCACCCGCATCCAGGCCGCGCTCGACGCCAGCGCCGCCTCCGAGGCGCGCCTGCGGCAGTTCCTCGCGGACGCCTCGCACGAACTGCGGACCCCGCTGACCTCGATCAAGGGGTTCGCGCAGCTGTACCGGCGCGGCGGGGTGCCGCCGGGGCCGGCGCTCGACGAGACCATCGGGCGGATCGAGGCGGAGTCCAAGCGGATGGGGCTGCTGCTGGACGACCTGATGCTGCTCGCGTCACTGGACCGGCGGCGGCCGCTGAGCCGCGGGCCGGTCGACCTGCTCGGCGTCGCGGCCGACGTGGTCGGCGACGCGCACCTGCGTGAACCGGGCCGGTTCATCGCGCTCGAATCCCTGCACGGCTCCGACGACGACCTGCTCGAAGCGGTCGACATCAGCGGGGACGAGCCGCGGCTGCGCCAAGTCCTCACGAACCTCGTGGCGAACGCGCTGCGGCACACGCCGTCCGACGCGCGGATCACCGTGCGCCTGGGCTGGAGTGCGGACCCTGAAGGGCCGCGGTGCCTCGCGCAGGTCGGTGTGGTCCCGGTGCTGCCGGCGGCCGTGGTCGAGGTGGCCGACACCGGGCCCGGGGTCGCGCCCGAGCACGCCGAAGGGGTGTTCGAGCGGCTGTACCGGGTCGACCAGAGCCGTCTCCGTGGCCGCTCCCGCGGCGCCGAAGGCGGCTCGGGGCTGGGCCTGTCGATCGTCGCGGCCATCGTGACGGGTCACGGCGGCTGCGTGCGCCTGTGCGAGACGCCCGGCGGCGGAGCGACGTTCCAGGTGGTCCTGCCGAGATCTTGACCGGGGTCTACTCGGGGAGGCCGAGCTGCTTCTTCAGGCGCGCGACGTGGCCGGTGGCCTTCACGTTGTACTGCGCGAGCTCGATGTCGCCGTGCTCGTCGACGACGAACGTCGAGCGGACCACGCCGACGATCGTGCGGCCGTAGTTCTTCTTCTCGCCCCACGCGCCGTACTCCTCGAGCACCTTGTGCTCGGGGTCGGACAGGAGCGGGAAGGTCAGGCCGTCGCGCTCGACGAACTTGGCCAGCGCCTCCGGGGCGTCGGGGGAGATCCCGAGCACCGCGTAGCCGGCGGCCTGCAGACCGGTGAGGCTGTCGCGGAAGTCGCAGGCCTCCTTGGTGCAGCCGGGCGTCATGGCCTTCGGATATGCGAACAGGATCACCTTGCGGCCCTGGAGGCTCGACAAGGTCACCGGGTCGCCGGTGTCGGTGGTCAGCGTGAAGTCAGGCGCCGTCTCACCAGGCTGAAGTCGTACGTTCACAGGTCGCAACCCTACCGGTCGTCCCTGACAATCGCCTGGGAGCACGCTTGGCGGTCCCTGTCCGGCGGTCGGCGGCTTCCCGACACTTCCCGGTCCGGCTTGACGGCGAGAGGGCGGCTATTGCAAAATAATTGCAATAGCCTGACAGTGGGCTGTTGATTCCGCGCGTGGGCGCCCTGCATCCGGCAGGGCGACCGCCACCACCTCCCCGGCCCGCCCTAGGGCCTGTCCTGTGAATCAGGGAGCTCCCTGATTCACAGGACAGGCCCTAGCCCCCACAACCAGTCGAAAGGCGGCACTGCCCGTGTCAGACCTGGCGCTGCACATCCCGACGGACGTCGTCAACGGACCGACCTCCCTCGCCTTCGCCCTCCTGGCCGCCGTCGCCGTCGGCCTCTGCGTCGTCATGGCCCGCAGGCACCTCGACGAGCGGCTCGTCCCGCTCGCGGGCCTCGCGACCGCGTTCATCTTCGCCGCGCAGATGCTCAACTTCCCCGTCGCCGCCGGCGTCTCCGGCCACCTCCTCGGCGGCGCGCTCGCCGCCGCGCTCCTCGGGCCCTGGCTCGGGGCGCTCTGCGTCACCGTCGTCATCGTCATCCAGGCGCTCCTGTTCGCGGACGGGGCCGTCACGGCCCTGGGCCTCAACGTCGTGAACATGGCCGTCATCGCCAGCTTCACCGGCTACGCCGTGATCGTCCTGGCGCTCAAGGTCCTCCCGCGCACCCGCTGGGGCCTGGGCGCCGCGGTCTTCGCGGCCGCGCTCGTCAGCGTCGTCGCCGCCTCGGCCGGGTTCGTGCTCCAGTTCTGGCTCGGCGGCGAGGAAGTCGGCCAGTCCTTCGGGGCCATGGCCGCCGCGATCCTCGGCACGCACGTCCTCGTCGGCATCGGCGAGGGCGTCATCACCGCCGGCGCCGTCACCGCGGTCGCCGCCGCCCGCCCCGACCTCGTCCACGCCCTGCGCGGCAGCCGCCTCGCCGAGACCGCCAAGGAGTCCGTGTGAAGACCAAGCGCTTCTGGGTCACCGGCACCATCGTCACGCTGCTCCTCGCCGGAGTCGTGTCCCTGTTCGCCTCCGCCTCGCCGGACGGGCTCGAGTCGGTGCTCCTCACCGGCTGCGACACCGCCGACGGCGAGATCACCGGCGGCGCCTGCGTCCTCCAGGCCGCGGGCGACCACGAGATCGGCGGCGCCTTCGCCGACTATGGGGTGTCCTTCCTGGACAACGAGATCCTCGGCGCCTCGCTCGCCGGGATCCTCGGCGTCCTCCTCACCCTGGCCGTCGCCACCGGCCTCTTCTGGCTCCTCGCGCGCGGCAAGCGCACCCAGGAGGAGGCGTGAGCCCGGTCGACGGGCTCTACCGGCCGGGGGACACCCCCGTCCACCGGCTCCGGCCGCAGGTGAAGATCGTGGCGCTCGCCGCCTTCACCTGCGCCATCGCCGCCACCCCGCGAGAGGCGGTGTGGGCCTTCGGGGTCTACGCCGCCCTCCTCATCGGACTGTTCGCGCTCGCCCGCGTGCCGCTGACCTGGCTGCTCTCCCGCAGCCTCATCGAATCGCCGTTCCTGGTGCTGGCCCTGGCGTTCCCGTTCATGGTCGACGGGCCCGCCGTCCAGATCGGGTTCCTCCAGGTCTCCGAACCGGGCCTGTGGGCCGGATGGAACCTCCTCGCCAAGGCCACCCTCGGCGTCTGGGCCGCTCTCCTGCTCTCGGCCACCACGCCGATCGCCGGGGTCCTCGCCGGACTCTCCCGGCTGCGCTGCCCCGAGATCCTCCTGCAGATCACCGCGTTCGCGATCCGCTACGCGCACCTCACCGTCGCCGAAGTGACCCAGATGCGCCTCGCCCGCCTCGCCCGCTGCGACGACCCGCGCTTCCTCTGGCAGGCGAGCGCCCTCGCCCGCAGCCTCGGCGTGGTCTTCATCCGCTCCTTCGAACGCGGCGAACGCGTCTGGCAGGCCATGGCCGCCCGCGGCTACACCGGCCGCCTCCCGCTCGAAGTCGGCCCGGCCCCCGCCAGTGCGCTCCAATGGTCGGCCGCGCTCGCCGCACCGGCCCTCGCGGCCGGGATCGCCACGTGGACGGTGTTCGCATGAGCGCCCTCGACATCACCGGCCTCGAACACGTCTACCCCGATGGGCACCGCGCCCTCGACGGCGTCGACCTCCAAGTGCGCGAAGGCGAACGCGTCGCCATCCTCGGCCCCAACGGCGCCGGGAAGACCACGCTCATGCTCCACCTCGCCGGCCTCCTCACCGCCACCGCGGGCGACGTCCGGGTCGGCGACCTCAAGGTGGGCAAGAAGACCCTCGCCGAAGTCCGCCGCCGCGTCGGCATCGTCTTCCAAAGTCCGGACGACCAGCTGTTCATGCCCACCGTCGCCGACGACGTGGGCTTCGGCCCCGCGAACCTCGGCCTGCGCGGACCCGAACTCGCCGCCCGGGTCGCCGCCGCGCTCGCCCAAGTGGGCCTCGCCGACCTCGCCGACCGCCCGCCCCACCACCTCTCGGTCGGCCAGCAGCGCCGCGCCGCACTCGCGGGCGTCCTCGCCATGCGCCCGGACATCGTGGTCTGCGACGAACCGAGCGCCAACCTCGACCCGGCCGCCCGCCGCGACCTCGCCGCCATCCTGCAGTCCACCGCGCCCACCCTGCTGCTCGTCACCCACGACCTGCCGTACGCCCTGCAGCTGTGCGAACGGTCGGTCATCCTCGACGCGGGCCGCGTCGCCGCCGACGGCCCCACCGCCGAGATCCTCGCCGACACCGCACTGCTGCAGCGGCACCGGCTCGAACTCCCCTTCGGCTTCTCCCTGGAGACGGCGCTGGCGGCGATGCGGGCATAGCGCCGATCCCGCGGACCCTTGAGCAGGCCCCGCGGGACGGCCGGCCCGGGCACACGTCCCGCCGGCGCCGAAAAGGGGCGCGGCCGGGAGAACGGCCGCGCCCCTTGCATTCACCTGTAGGATCAGCCCGCGGCGAGTGCGGCCTGGACCACGTCGGCGACCGCCGAGTTCTCGACCACTTCGCCGTTCACCTTCGCGGTCGGCGTGCCGGTGACGCCCTGGTCGGACGTGGCGCTGGTGTTGCCCTCCTGGACCCAGCCGCGGTACTTCTCGCTCTCCACACAGGACTGCCAGTCGGCGCCGAGGCCCACGTCGTCGGTGCCGATCGCGATGAGCTCCTGATCGGTCAGGCCGGAGGTGTTCTCCGCGGGCTGGTTCGCGTAGAGCGCCAGCGTGTAGTCGAGGAACTGCTGCTCGCCGACGTCGGCGGCGCACACGGCGGCCGCGGCCGCGCGGCTGGAGTACTCGGTGCCCGCGCTCAAGCGGTCGAGGATCGCGAGCGGGTGGTAGTTCACCGTCACGGAGCCGTCGTCGACCCAGGACTGGATCTGCTCGGCGTACGCGGACTCGAACTGGTTGCAGGCCGGGCACATGTAGTCGATGTAGAGGTCGACCTGGACCGGGCCGTCGCCGATCTGCACGCCGAACGTGTCGGTGACCTGCGCGGCCGGATCGTTGACCTCGTACTCAGGTTCGCTGTTCATCCAGATGCCCCAGGCGAGGAGCCCTCCGATCAGCACGACGGCGGCGCCGATCGCCACCCCGAACACGATCTTCCGGCGCCGCGCCTCCGCGGCCTGCTGCCTGCGCAGCGCCTCGGCGGCCTGGCGGCGGTCGGTATTCCGGTTCGACTTCCCCATGTGCCTCGCTCAGCCTTTCTGCGGTCCAACTCTCGATTCACGAAGCGGATTCGAGTACGCTCAGCGGCGATGCGCTCCCGATCCAACGACCGCCGCACTGCCGCACAAGCGACCCGCTTCGCCTGGTCGTCGCTCGCAGCGGCCCTGCTCGGCGTGCTCTTCGGCGCGCTCTGGGCCTCAGGGGCCTGGGCGCACGCCTCGGCCACCAAGACCACGCCCGCCTCCGGCGCGCTCCTGGAGACGCCCCCGAGCGAAGTCGTCGTCGAGTTCAACGAACCAGTCACCCCCGTAGACGCGGCCACCGGCGTGGTGGCTCCCGATGGTGACCGAGCCGACACCGGGCTCGAGCAGAACGCCGAAGCGACCACGCTGACGATCGCGGTCGACGCCGACCAGGAGGGCACCTACCTCGTCAGCTACCGGGTCGTCTCCCACGACGGCCACCCCGTCTCCGGCACGTTCACGTACTCAGTGGGCGTCGAGAGCGAGGCGCCGAGCGCCGAAGCGCTCACGGCCGGAACCGATCCGTTCGTGCAGGCCCTGCTCTACGGCAACCGCTGGTTCGGGTACGCCGCGCTCGCGCTCGCCCTCGGGGCGGGCATCTTCCTCGTCCTCGGGGCCCGGCCGCGCGATTTCGCGGCGAAGATGGTCGCGCTCGGACTCGCCGTCGTCGCCATGACCGCCGTGCTCGGCCTGCCGCTGCAGGCCGCGTACGAGACCGGGACGAGCATCTCGAACCTCGACGCGGTCGGACTGCAATCGGTCATGGAGTCGAACGTGGGGCTCGCCGGGCTCCTGCGGCTGCTGCTCGTGCTGCTCGCGCTGCCGCTCATGCGGACGGTGGTCACGGGCGAGGAGGAGCCGAAGCCGCTCCTCGTGGCCGGCCTCGCGGGCGTCGGGCTCGCGCTCTCGGCGACCTGGCCGCTCTCGGGGCACCCGATGGCGACCGAGCCGGTGGTCGTCGCGTTCATCGCGGACCTGGTGCACCTGGGGGCCGCGATGGCCTGGGCGGGCGGCGTGATCGCGATCCTGGTGCTCGCGTTCCGCAAGGACGCCGAGATCCCGGACAAGGCCGCCGAGACCTGGATCGTCCTGGTGCCGTGGCTGTGCGCGAACGTGCTCGTGGCCGGGCTCGCGTCCGGGCTGCTCCACATCGACTCGATCGAGGCGCTCACCGAGACCCGGTACGGGCGCCTGGTGATGCTCAAGGCCGCGCTGTTCGTCGTGATCGTCGGCGCGGGCCTGTTCACGCGGCGGGCGCTGCTGCGCCGCACGCAGGCGCGGCGGCGGCTGCGGGTCGCGGCCGGCGTCGAGGTCGTGTTCCTCGCAGTGGTGATGGGCGCCGTGTCGGTGCTCGTGCAGGCCGTGCCGGCGAAGACCGCGCTGCTGGAGACCGAGACGACCGAGGTCGAGTCCACCGAGACGGCCACGCTCGTCACCACTGAGGTGTTCTCGGCGCAGCTCGTGCTCGAACCGGGCCGGCCCGGGCCCAACAGCGTCCGCATTCTTGCGACGGACCTGGAAGGCGAGCCGTTCCCGGCGGAGGAGTGGACCGCGAGCTTCGGCCTCGAAGGCGAAGCGCCCGAGGAGATGCGCCTCATCGAACTGCGCACCGGCATCCTCGCGGGCGAGGTCAGCCTGCCCGACGAGGGCCGCTGGGTCTTCACCTTCACACTGACCGACGCCGAAGGCAACACCGCGACCGCCGAAGCGGCCGTGGACGTCTCGTAACCTGAGCGACAGTCGGGCCGCTGAGCCGCTGAGCCGCTGAGCCGCTGAGCCGCTGAGGGCCGCGACACCGCGACACCGCGACACCGCGACACCGCGACACCGCGACACCGCGACACCGCGACACCGCGACACCGCGACACCGCGACACCGCGACACCGCGACACCGCGACACCGCGACACCGCGACACCGCTCCCTATAGGATATATCCTATAGGATTTCCGGGTGGGCTACCAGGGGCCGAAGGCGGCTTCCGTGTTGGCCCACAGGCGTTCGCACCAGGCCTCGAGGTCGCGGCCGAGGTGGTCGGCCAGGAATCGGGCCGTGTAGTTCGTGAGCGCCGGGTGGTTCCGGTGGCCGCGTACGGGGATCGGCGCCATGAACGGCGCGTCCGTCTCGACCAGCACCAGCTCCGCGGGGGCCACCGAGGCGGCGTCGCGCAGGTTCTGGGCGTTCTTGAACGTCACGTTCCCGGCGAAGCTCATGAAGAACCCGCGCCGCGCGCACTCCTTCGCGAACGCGAAATCACCCGAGAAGCAATGCAGCACAACGCGTTCGGGTGCGCCGTCCGCGTCGAGGATCGCGAGCACGTCCTCGTGCGCGTCCCGGTCGTGGATGACCAGGGCCTTGCCCCGCGCCTTCGCGATCTCGATGTGCGCCCGGAACGACCGCTGCTGCGCGGCGCGGCCGGTCTCGTCGGTGCGGAAGTAGTCGAGGCCGGTCTCACCGAGGGCCGCGACCCGCGGCAGCGCGGCGATCGCGTCGATCTCGGCCAGCGCCGCGTCCAGGTCGGCCTGGCGCGGGGCGTCGTTCGGGTGCAGCGCCGCCGCGGCGAGCACGCGCGCATCGGCGGCGGCGAGCGCGGCGGCCCAGCGGGAGGACTCGATGTCCGTGCCGACCTGCACCACCCGAGCGACTCCGACGGCTTCGGCCTCGGCGAGGCGGGCCCGCACGCCGGGCGCGTCGGGCGCGGGCGTCGGGAGCTCCTCCTCGGCGCCGAAGACGTCGACGAGGTCGAGGTGGGTGTGGCTGTCGGCGACGGGATGCGGCAGCGGTTCGGGCAGCGGCGCGGCTTCGGATCGGTACACGCGACAACTCTGCCACGGCCCGGTCCGGGAGCGGACCGCATGTGCGTTTGCCGAGGCCGGAAGTACGCGATGCTCTCTACGTAACATCTTTTTCATATACCGGACATCCACGCCTGACAAGCCGCGCTTACGTTGGCGGACAGTCGAACCACCGGCTGTGGACAAGCCACTACCGTCCGGCGACCGACCACGACAACGCCGTCGCATCCGCGCAAGACGAATCGAGACGCACATGACCCGCGACCTCGCGTCCCGCCGCAACCGCGCCGCAGCGCTCCAGCAACGCCGCCCCGCCGTCCCGGCCGAACCGACGCAGACCCAGACCCTCGTCACCGTCGAATGGCGCGGCGAGAAGTACCCCGGCACCCCCTATGCCGACGGCGCCGCCTGGGAGCTCTACTCCGCCCTCCCGCGCCCGGACTTCCTCCCCAACCCCCGCACCGGCAGCGACTACCCTTACCGCCACTTCGCCCACGCCGGCGAGGTCCTGCGCGACGGCGTGCCCGTCGCCGTCGCCGACGACCGGTCCCTCACCGTGCCCCTCGCGCCCGGCCTCGACCTCGAGTACGTCCGCCGCCTCACCCAGACCCCGCACCTCGACCCGGCCGCGCGCGTCCTCCTCGACCGCGTCCGCCGCTCCGCCGCGATCGCCCCCGGCGAGGTCATGGAGCGGCCCGTCACCGCCGCGCAGATCGCCCGCATCATGGAGACCGCCGCCGTCCCCGGCGGCTTCTGCTACCGCCGCTGGGACATCGCGCACCTGCGCACCCCCGCCGCCCGCTCCGTCCTCGGCGGCGAGACCGAGCCGAGCGAGCCGTGGGTGTTCGCCCTGCGCTGGCCCGCCGCGGACCCGTGGGACTACCAGGCGCCCGTCGCCCCCGAGTACGAGGGCCTGACGGCGATGCCGTCCTCCGACCGGCGCGGCATGCCCGTCCTGGGCACCGGTTTCGCGATCTCGACCGCGCACCTGCTGCCCGAGCACGTCACCGCCGACCTCACCGACCTGCCGCTGCCCGAAGGCGCGCGGATCCTCGCCTACACCGAGCAGGGCGCCGAGCTCGACCTCTTCGCGTACGCGGGCCAGCACTGGTCGCCGCTCACCCTCGAACGGCGCGTTGACATCCCGGGCGTCGAGCAGGGCCGCGTGCACCAGGTGCGCCGCGTCCTGCGCGAGGCGAACCACGTGGTCTGGAAGGGCGTCCCGGGCTCCCTGGTCGACGCCGACGAGGACTGGGCCCGGTTCCGGCTCTCCCGCCCGAGCCCTGACGTCCTCTCCCGCACCGGGGCCGAGCCCGTGCGCCGCGGCGTCTACGAGAAATGGGTCGAACGCGGCGACGTCGCTCCCGCAATCTGAGCCCCTACGATCCGACCCTCAGGCACGAGAAAAGGGCCCGGCACGAGCCGGGCCCTTCACGCTTGCGCCCCTAGGCGTTCAGCCGCTCGATCTCCTCGTCCACGATGGACGGCTCGAGCTTCGTGAACACCGGGACCGGCTTCTCCAGCACGGTGCCCGGCACCAGCGGCACGGACTCCCACTTCGGCACGTCCGAGTAGTCGCCGGTGAGGATCGGGTACGGCCCGTCGGTCGCGCCGCCCTCGTCGAGCTCCTCGACCTCCTCGATGAACGGCATCGGCGCGAACACGCCCTCGCCGCCCAGCAGCTCGTGCACCCGCTGCGACGAGTGCGGAAGGAACGGGCTCATCACCGTCTTCAGGTCCGAGACCGCCTGCAGCACCGTGTAGAGGACCGTGCCCTGGCGCTTCGGGTCCTCCTTCATCTTCCACGGCGCGGTGTCCGCGAGGTACTTGTTGGCCGCCGCGACCGCCTTCATGGCCTCGCCGATGCCGGCCCGGACCTTGTTGGCGCCGATGAGGTCCCCGACCGTGTCGAACGCCTGCTTCGTCGTCGCCAGCAGCTCCCGGTCGACGTCCTCGAGCTCACCGGGCTCGGGCACCGCCCCGAAGTTCTTCGCGGCCATCGCGATCGAGCGGTTCACCAGGTTGCCCCAGCCCGCCACGAGCTCGTCGTTGTTGCGGCGCAGGAACTCCGCCCAAGTGAAGTCCGAGTCCTGGTTCTCCGGGCCCGCCGCGCAGATGTAGTACCGCAGCGCGTCGGGGGAGTACCGCTCCAGGAAGTCCCGCACGTAGATCACCACGCGCCGCGACGACGAGAACTGCTTGCCCTCCATCGTCAGGAACTCCGACGACACGACCTCGGTCGGCAGGTTCAGCTTCCCGAGCGACCCCGGCTCGCCGCCCTTCGCGCCCTCGCCGTTGGCGCCCAGCAGCATCGCCGGCCAGATCTCCGAGTGGAAGACGATGTTGTCCTTGCCCATGAAGTAGTAGGACACCGCCTCCGGGTCCTGCCACCAGCGCTTCCACGCCTCCGGGTCGCCCGAGCGCCGAGCCCACTCGATCGTGGCGCTCAGATAGCCGATCACCGCGTCGAACCACACGTACAGGCGCTTGTCCGGCCGGTCCACCCAGCCCTCGAGCGGGATCGGCACACCCCAGTCCAGGTCGCGCGAGATCGGGCGCGGGTGCATCTCGTCGAGCAGGTTCTTCGTGAACCGCAGGACGTTCGTCCGCCAGCCCGTGCGCGTGTCAAGCCACGCGTTCAGCGCGTCCGCGAACGCCGGCAGGTCCAGGAAGAAGTGGTCCTCCTCCACGAACTTCGGCGTCTCGCCGTTGATCCGCGACTTCGGGTCGATCAGGTCCACCGGGTCCAGCTGGCGCCCGCAGTTGTCGCACTGGTCGCCGCGCGCCGAGTCGAACCCGCAGTGCGGGCACGTGCCCTCGATGTACCGGTCCGGCAGCGTGCGGCCCGTCGACGGGCTGATCGCCCCGAGCGTGCGCTGCTGCAGGATGTACCCGTTCGCGTGCAGCGTCGTGAACAGCTCCTGCACGGTCTTGTAGTGGTTCCCCGTCGTCGTGCGCGTGAACAGGTCGTACGACAGGCCCAGCGCGTCCAGGTCCTCCACGATGATCCGGTTGTACTTCGCCGCGGCCTCCGCCGCCGTCAGGCCCTCCGCGTCCGCCTGCACCAGGATCGGCGTCCCGTGCTCGTCCGTCCCCGAGACCATGAGCACGTCGTGACCGCGCATGCGCATGTAGCGGGCGAAGACGTCGGCGGGGACCCCGAATCCTGCTACATGGCCGATGTGGCGCGGGCCGTTGGCGTAAGGCCAGGCCAGCGCGGTCAATACATGAGTCATGCGCCCCATGTTATCGGTCCAGATATCAGGACCGGCACTGTCCGGACCCCAGCACGGCGCACGTCTCGCCCCCGCCCGGGACCCCGACCGCGCACGGCGCACTCGCACCCGACACGGCGATCAGCGTCCGATTCCGCCCATGCCAGCCGATTCGGTGATGCAATAACCGGTATGTCTGGAACCAACCGCGCGGTCGACCCCCAGCACCAGCCCGGGCCACCCGCCGCCCCGGAGCCGAACGTCCCCGTCCCCGAGATGCCCGCCGCCTACGGCATCGTCCGGGACACCACCGACGACCCCGTCTGGGACCCCGCCGCCGAACCCGCCGCCCCCCGCCCCGTCTCCCAGCGCGGCCCCCTCGGCTCCCAGACCGACGGCATGGCCGCCATCCGCGCCGTCTGGGAACGCGCCGCCGAGACCGACCGCCGCCGCCCCGCCAAACCCGGCAAGCCCCAGCGCCGCCGCGAACCCAAGGCCTTCGCGCCCGCCCTCCTCGGCATCCTCGTCTGCGCCTGCCTGCTCATGTTCTTCGCCTGGACCGCCGCCCCCGCCCTCTGGATCTCCGTGGGCCACTACGAGTACGGCACCGTCGAGGTCACCTCCTGCCAGGACGGCTTCGCCCCCTCCTGCACCGGCCGCTTCGAAGCCGACGACTGGGCCCGCGAACTCCACCTCACCGGCGACGTCACCGCCGCCGACCTCGGCGCCCAGCTCCCCGCCCGCTCCACCGGGCCCGACGCGCACTCCGCCTACGTCGGCGACACCGCCGGACTCCTCCTGCGCTGGGCGCCCTCGCTCGTCCTCTTCATGGCCGCCGCGTTCACCCTCGTCGTCGTCTCCGGCGCCACGAGGCTCTACGAAGGACGCTCCGGCGCCATCGGCCTGTGCTGGGCCGCCGCCGGAGCCGTCCTCGCCGCCGCCCTCGCCTTCGCCTGGTGACGCCCGCCGACGGCAGCCGCACCGCACCGCCCACACGCGGCGCGCGCACCCGGGACGCGTTGTAATGACGCCCACCCGGGTCGGAAGGCCCCTCCGCGCGCCGGGCGCGGCGTCGTAGAGTGAACCAGCCCCCGGAACTCCGCTCGGCTCGGCGCTACGCCGCGCCCATTTGAATTGACCGTATCCTTCCCCGCTCGCGGGGCACTTCGGGAGACAGCGTGAGTGCATCTTCGAAACCGGTGGCGCAGACCTGGTTCGGGCCCATCACCGCCGTGCAGCGACGCGCCATGTTCGCGCTCGTGCCGGTGGCGGTCGCCTTCGGTCTCGTCGTCGGCCTGGCCTTCCTGCCGCTGACGAGCGCCTTCGGCGGCCTCGCCAAAGTCGGCTCCGAGACCGTGCTCGAACTCCCCGACGAACTCGTGCTGCCCCCCGCGCCCGAGTCCTCCACCCTCTACGCCTCCGACGGCACCACCGTCATCGCCACCTTCGGCGACCAGTACCGGGTCCAGCTCGAATACGACCAGATCCCCGAATCGGTCGTCAACGCGCTCGTCGCCACCGAGGACTCGAACTTCTTCGAGCACAACGGCGTCGACCCCGAAGGCGTCATGCGCGCCCTCGTCACCAACCTCGCCGACGGCGGCACCTCCGAAGGCGCCTCGACGATCACCATGCAGTACGTGCGGCAGGTCCTCTCCTACACCGCGACCACGCCCGACGAGGTCGCCGCCGCCAGCGAGGTCACCATCGACCGCAAGGTCAAGGAGATGGGGTACGCGCTGGCGCTCGAGGAGGAGATGACCAAGGAGGAGATCCTCACCAACTACCTGAACACCGTGTACTTCGGCAACGGCGCGTACGGGATCGGCGCCGCGGCGCAGGTCTACTACGGGAAGGTCCCCGCGGACCTCACGGTCGCCGAGTCGGCGATGCTGGTGGGCCTGATCCAGTCGCCGTCGAACTACGACCCGATCAACGGCTCCTCGGAGGCCGCGCAGGTCCGCCGCGACCACGTGATCAACCGGATGGTCAGCGTCAAGTCCCTGACCGCCGCCGAAGGCGAGACGGCGCGGGCCGAGGGGCTGAACCTCAACCCGCAGGACGCGAACAACACCATGGGCGGGGCGATCGACTCCGACTACGGGTTCTTCGTCGACTACTTCGAGCAGTGGTGGAACCAGCAGGAGGACTTCGGCGACTCCGACGAGGTCCGCAAGGCCCGCCTCTACCGGGGCGGCTACGAGATCGTGTCGACCCTCGACGTGGAGCTGCAGGACGCCGCGCAGGACGCGGTGGAGAAGCAGAAGCCGATGGGCTCGGAGTACGCGCTCGGGTCGGTCGTGGTCGAGCCGGGGACCGGCGGCATCCAGGTGATGGCCGTGAACCGCAACTACTCCAACGACACCTCGGACAACGGCCCCAACACCTCGAACCCCGAGTACAAGGGCTCCTACCCGAACACCACGAACCCGCTGCTGAGCGGCAACTCGGCGGTGCCGGGCTACCAGGCGGGCTCGTCGTTCAAGATGTTCACGATGCTCGCGGCCCTCGAGGAGGGCCTGCCGCTGGACACGACGATCTACTCGCCGTACCAGTACACGTCGGAGTACGTGGTGGGCGACGGCGCTGCCTCGTGCGGGAACTACTGGTGCCCGAAGAACGCCTCCGAGTCGGAGGTCGGGAACTACAACATGTGGACCGGGTTCGGCGAGTCGGTGAACACGTACTTCGTGCAGCTGGCCGAGCGGATCGGCGTCGAGAAGGCCATCAACGTGGCCGAGCGGCTCGGCATCAAGTTCCGGGCCCAGGAGGACCTGAACCTGGTGACGAACAGCCCGGAGACGTACGGGCCCTTCGTCCTCGGCGTCACCCAGACCACGCCGCTGGACATGGCCGCGGCGTACGCGGCGCTCCCGGCGGACGGCGTGTTCTGCCCGCCGATCCCCGCGCAGAGCGCGACCACGCTGACGGGCGCGACCATCCCGTTCGAGTCCGCGTGCGACCAGGCGGTCAGCGTCGAGGTCGCCCGCGCGGCCGTGGACGCGGCCCGCTGCCCGACCGAGTACGGTGCGGCCGCAGGCAACTGCACGTGGGGCACCGCGCCGCAGGTCGGCAACGCCGTGGACGGCCCGGTCGCGGGCAAGACCGGCACCACCGACTCGAACTCCACGAACTGGTTCGTGGGCTTCACCCCGAACGCGGCCGCCGCGGCGTTCATCGCCGACCCGGACAGCCCGCAGAACCTGGTGGGCAAGGGCAATCTCGGCAAACCCGCGAACGCGGTCGCCGACATCCTGGCCGCCCAATGGGACCTGAACGGGGAGGGCGATTTCACGCCCCCGAAGGAACTGGTGCACTGACCGAGGAGTGAAAGGGCCTGACCGCGACTCGCCACAGAGGGCGCTCAGGCCCTAGACTCACCCCGGTGAGCGCCACCGCAGTCCGGCCCGAGCAGCCGCCCGCCGCCTGGCGGCCGACGCCGCTCCCCGGCCCCCTCCCCTCCGTCCGGGCCCGCCTCTCCAGCACCGTCCCGGATGACCGCCGCCGCGCCTTCTGGGTGACCCTCGTGGTCACCGGGATCGCCGCCGCGCTGCGCCTGATCGGCCTGGACCACCCCAAGGGCCTCATCTTCGACGAGGTCTACTACGCGCAGGACGCGCACTCGATGCTGACCCACGGCGTCGAGTGGGACCCAGGTTCGGACGGCTCCGCGTACGTCGCGCACCCGCCGTTCGGCAAGTGGCTCATCGGCCTCGGCGAGTGGGCGTTCGGCTACGACGAGGTCGGGTGGCGCATCGCCGCCGCGTTCGCCGGGATCATCGGCGTCGCGATCCTCATCCGCCTCATGCGCCGCCTCACCGGTTCGACCCTCCTCGGCGGCACCGCGGGCCTGCTCCTCGCCGTCGAAGGCAGCCACCTCGTGCTCTCCCGCACGTCACTGCTCGACATCTTCATCGCCACACTGCTTCTCGCGGCCATGTACTGCCTGGTGCGCGACCGCGACTGGCGCCGCGCGAAGTGGCTGGCCGCGATCGAGGACGGCCTGGACGTGCGCCGACGCCGGCCCCGCCTGGGCCTGCCGTGGTGGCGGATCACGTGCGCGGTGCTCCTCGGACTCGCCATGGGCACCAAGTGGAGTGCGCTGTGGTACATCATCGCCGTCATCCTCCTGTTCATCGTGTGGGACTGGCGGCTGCGGGTGGACGCGGGCGCCCGCAAGCCCTTCCGCGACACCCTCATCTACGAGTTCGGGCAGAACCTGTGGTTCGGGCTCCTCGCGGTCGGCGTGTACACGGCCTCGTGGACCGGCTGGTTCCTCAACGACACAGGCTCGTACCGGCACTGGCTCGCCGACCAGGGCGACAGCGAGCCGCCCGTCATCGGTGCGCTGGTCAACTGGATGCAGTACCACTTCAGCGTCCTGAACTTCCACGAGACGCTGGACTCCGAGCACGCCTACCAGTCCTGGCCCTGGCAGTGGCTGTTCGACCTGCGGCCCGTGGTCTTCTACTGGAGCTCCGACGTCGACTGCGGCACGAGCGACTGCGCCGGCGAGGTGCTCCTGCTCGGCACGCCGCTGCTGTGGTGGACGTTCGTGCCCGCCACGCTCGCCCTGCTCGTGTGGGCACTGCACCGGCGCGACTGGCGGGCCTGGTTCCTCCTCGCGGGCCTGGGCGCGGGCATCGCCCCGTGGTTCTTCTACCCCGAGCGGACGATGTTCTTCTTCTACTCCGCCCCGGCCGTCCCGTTCTTCATAGGCGCCGTCACGTGGTGCCTCGGGCTGATCATCGGCCGCGGCGACCGGCGCCGGCGCGACCTCGGGCTCCCGGCCCTGGGCTCACCGGAGCGGCGCCTCACGGGCGCGCTCATCGCCGGGGCGTTCGTGGCCGTCGTCGTCCTCTGCTTCGCCTACTTCTGGCCGATCTACACCGGCGAGGCCATCCCGCGCGACGAGTGGCACGCCCGCATGTGGCTCGACTCCTGGATCTGACCGAGACCCGGCCCACACGCCGCCCTTGCGGCGGCCTGACGCCGCTGTGCTAACCTTGTCGCCGCAAGGGGCTTTGGCGCAGTTGGTAGCGCGTTTCGTTCGCAATGAAAAGGTCAGGGGTTCGAATCCCCTAAGCTCCACAGCAGTGCAGGACCGGTCTCCCGTTCGGGAGGCCGGTCCTTTTGCGTGCGTTCGGTATCGGCTTCTAGCCGACGGTGACCTCGACGCTGTGGAGGCCGGTGGCGCCGTCGGGGATGACGCCTTGGACCTCGCTGGTCTGCGGGTTGCCGTCGCCGTCGGTGGCGCGGACGGTGAGGGTGTGGTCGCCGGGTTCGGCGTCCCATTCGACGAGCCACTGCCGCCACGTGTCGGTGGTGGCGACGTCGGAGAGCCGGCACGGCAGCCACTCGCCGTCGTCGACGCGGAGTTCGACGGCGCTGATGCCGCGGTGCTGGGCCCAGGCGACGCCGGCGACGACGACGGTGCCGGAGTCGGCTTTGGAGCGGGGCGTGTCGATCCGCGACTGGGTCTTGATGGGGCGCGGGGTGGACCAGCCGCGGGTGATCCAGTACGCGTCGTACGCGTCGAAGGTGGTGAGCTCGAGTTCGGTGAGCCACTTGGTGGCCGAGACGTACCCGTAGAGGCCGGGGATGACGAGGCGGGCGGGCCAGCCGTGGTCGACGGGCAGGGGGCTGCCGTTCATGCCGATCGCGATCATGGCGTCGCGGCCGTCGAAGACGAGGTCGGTGGGGGAGCCGGCGGTCCAGCCGTCGGTGGAGCGGGACACGAGCTGGTCGGCGCCGGGGTCGACGCCGGATTCGGCGAGGAGGTCGGCGAGGGAGACGCCGAGCCAGCGGGCGTTGCCGACGAGGTCGCCGCCGACCTGGTTGGAGACGCAGCACAGGGTGATGTCGCGTTCGATGAGCTCGCGGCCGAGCAGGTCGTCCATCGTGTAGGTGCGTTCGCGGTCCACCATGCCGTGCACGCGGAGCGTCCAGGTGTCGACGTCCACGCGGGGGACGGTGATGGCGGTGTCGATCCGGTAGAAGTCGCCGTTCGGGGTCAGGTAGGTGGACAGGCCGCCCTGCTCGAACTCGGCGACGGGCCCCGGTTCGACGGCGGGGACGTCCGGTTCGGGCAGGGTGAGCGCGTCGCGGTCGGCCTCGACCGCGGCGGGCCCGACGCGCCCGGCCCACCAGGAGGCGGCGACCGCGGCGGCCGCGACCCCGCCGACGGCGGCGAGGAACCCGCGCCGGCCGGTCTCCGAGCGTTCGCTGAACCGCGACGCCCACCATTGCAGGCCCGCGAGGGCGACCGCCCCGGCCAGGAGCGAGGGCACGGCCGCTCCGGCGCCGAGCCCGGGCCGGGTGACGGCCGCGGCGGCGCCGATGAGCGCGAACGCGAGGACCGCGGCCCGGGCGGGCCACGGGCGGGTCCGCCACAGCCTGCCGATCGAGTACCCGGCGACGGCCACGGCGACGGCCAGGCCGAGGACCAGCAGCGGCTTGTCGAGGGTCCCGACCAGGTCGATGAACCAGTGCGAGACTTCGAGCGGGACGACGGCGATCACGGTGTCGCTGAGCGCGGAGAGGGGCGCGGCCCGCGGTGCGGCGAAGGCGGCGACGAGGTGCCCGACCGCCAGTCCGGCGAGGGTCGCGAGGAGCCCGGCGACGCCCCAGGCGCGCGGAGAGGCGGGTTGCGTGGTGTTCACCTCTCCATCATCGCGCTTTCGGGGCGCTGCGGGTCGCGTCGGCGCCTTACGTTCCCCTAAACAAGCGCCCGGCGCAAGGGGTGTGGCCCGGTCAGCGGCCCGAGTGTCCGGTTCCGCCCGGCGCGGCGGCGCAGGGGCGGGGCCCTGGTCAGCGGGCTGAGGGTCTGCCGGTTCGGCGCGGCGCGGCGGCGCATAGTGGTGCGCCGGTCAGCGGGCTGAGGGTCCGGTTCCGCCCGGCGCGGCGGCGCAGGGCGGGGCCCCGGTCACGAGGCCGAGGGTCTGCCGGTTCCGCCGGGTCCGGTGGCGCAGGGGCCGTGCCCCGGTCAGCGGGCCGAGGGTCTGCCGGTTCGGCGCGGCGCGGCAGGGGCGGTGCCTCGGTCACGAGGCCGAGGGTCTGCCGGTTCCGCCCGGCCGTACGGGGCCGTTCAGTCGCCGAGTGCTCGGGTGAAGTCGGCGACCAGGTCGTCGGTGGCTTCGATGCCGGCGGAGAAGCGGATGAGGTCGTCGGGGAGGGCGGCGGCCTCGCCGCCGGACACGCGGGTCACGAGCGATTCGACGCCGCCGAGGCTCGCGGCCGTATACGGCAGGCGCAGTGCGGCGATGAGGGCGTCGGCGGCGGCGGTGCCGCCGGCGGGCCGGAACGCCAGCACCGACCCGAACCCGTCGAAGAGCTCGGTCGCGCGCCGGTGGTCGGGGTGGCCGGGGAGCCCGGGGTAGCGGACGTCCGAGATCCGGTCGTGCCCGTCGAGGAGCCGGGCGACGGCCATCGCGTTGACGTGCTGCTGGCGCACCCGCAGCGCAAGGGTCTTGAGGCCGCGCGAGAGCAGGTACGCCGCGTGCGGGTCGAGCGCGCACCCGTAGGCGCACATGACGGACGCGACGCGGGCGATGCGTTCGCGGGAGCCGGTCACGACCCCGGCGGCGAGGTCGGAGTGGCCGTTCAGCGCCTTGGTCGCCGAGTGGCACACCAGGTCGAAGCCGACCGTGTGGGGCCGGAAGACCACGGGGGTCGCGAGGGTGTTGTCGATGATGGAGGCGATGCCGTGCCCGCGGGCGAAGCGGGCGGCGCCGGCGAGGTCGCCGACCCGGACGAGCGGATTGGTGATGGTCTCGGTGAGGAACGCCTTCGTCTCGGGCCGCAGGGCCTCCCGCCAGGCGCGGGCGTCGGCAGGGTCGACGAGGTCGTACGTCCAGCCGAGGCGTGCGGCGTGCTCGGTGAGGAACCGCAGGGTGCCGCCGTAGAAGGTCCCGGCGGCGATCAGATGGTCGCCGGCGCCGAGGACGCTGTGGAGCGCGACCGAGATCGCGGCCATGCCGGAGGCGGTGGCGATCGCGTCCTCGGCGTCTTCGAGTGCGGCGAGCCTGCCGTGGAGGTGCCGCTGGGTGGGGTTGGTGCCGAGCCTGGTGTAGGGGGCGTCGCCGCCGGGGCCGGCCTCGAAGACGGTGCCCTGGTGGATCGGGTACACGACCGAGCCGCCCGCGGCGGGGCGGGGCTCGCCGCCGTGGACGGCGAGGGTCTCGAACCGTTCGGCGCTCACCGGGCCAGCCTCGGGATCGCCGCGTCGAGGAGTTCGCGGACCTTGTGGAGGTTCGCCTGGAAGACGGCGAAGACCGCTTCCTGGCTCACCGGTGCGACGCCGGGGTCCTCGTCGAGGCCGGCGTCGTAGTCGGTGACGAGGGCGATGCCGACGAAGGGGATGCCGGCCTCCATGGCGAGCGGCGCCTCGGGGGCCTGGGTCATGTTGACGACGTGCCAGCCGCAGTCGCGGTGCCAGCGGGACTCGGCGCGTGTGGAGAAGCGGGGGCCGTTGACCACCACGACGGTGCCGCCGTCGTGCGCGACCGCGCCGACCTCGGCGGCGGCGTCGAGCATGATGCGGCGCAGCCGCGGGTCGTACGGTTCGGCGAACGGCAGGTGCACGGGGCCGTCGCTGAACTCGTCGTGGAAAGTGGACTCGCGGCCCCAGGTGCGGTCGACGAGCTGGTCGCATACGACGAACTCGCCGGGCCGGATCTCGGGGCGCAGGGACCCGGCCGCGAACGGCGAGACGAGGGCCCGCACGCCCAGCTGCCGCATGGCGTCCACATTGGCCCGGTAGTTGACGCGGTGGGGCGGGTACCGGTGGCCGGTGCCGTGCCGGGGCAGGAACGCGACGCGGGCGCCGCCGATCGCGGCGACGGCGACCGGCGCGGAGGGCGGCCCCCACTCGGTCTGGAGCTCGATCGTGTCCGCTTCGGCCGCAAGGGAGTAGAAGCCGGAGCCGCCGAAGACGCCGATGTCGGCCCGGGGCGGGTACTCGTTCACTGCGTGCTCCTCATCGTTTCGCGGGCGCGTATTGCGCCAGTTGGGCGCGCATGTCCTTGACCGCGCGGAGGGTCCCGCCGAGGGTCCCGGTCACCTTGCTCCTGCCGGTGCGGGGCCGGTAGCGGACGGGCAGTTCGGTGATCCGCCAGCCGTCTCGCCCCGCGCGCAGCACCATCTCGAGCGGCCAGCCGGAGCGGCGGTCGGCGATGCCGAGGCCGAGGAGGGCGTCGCGGCGGGCGGCGCGCATCGGCCCGAGGTCGGTGACGTGCGCGTCGCAGCGGCGGCGGACCTGCCGGGCGAGGTAGCGGTTGGCGAGGCGCCCGTGGAGGGGCTGCGCGCCCGCGTCGGCGTCCCGGGCGCCGAGGACGAGGTCGGCCTCGCCGGCGAGGACCGGCCCGCAGATCCGCGGCAGGTCGGCGGGGTCGAGGGACGCGTCGCAGTCCATGAAGGCCACCACGGGCGCGGTCGCGGCGGCGAGCCCGGCGAAGCAGGCCGCGCCGAACCCGCGGCGGGCCTCGGCCACGACGTGCGCGCCGAGTCCGGCGGCGACCTCGGCCGAGCCGTCGTCGGAGCCGTTGTCGACCACGATCGGCCGGTACCCGGGGGGCATGCGTTCAAGCACCCACGGGATCGCGCCGCGCTCGTTGAGCACCGGCAGGACCACGTCCACCGCCGGCTCCAGGAGCGCCCGGACCCGCTGCGCGGTGCGGGTGCGCGGCGCGAGCGCGGCGATGGCCCGGGCGTCCTCGGCGTCGTCGAGGTCCCGCAGGACGGGCAGGTCGGCCACGGTGAGCCCGAGGGCCTCCAACTGCTTGCGCTGCAAGGCCCCCGTGTCGTCCTGGCTCATCGGGACGCCCGCGAACGCGTCGGGGTGCGGCCGGGCCAGGCCCAGCGCCCACCAGCCGCCGTCCTCGGCGAGGCCGAGCGCCGCCGCCGCGCCGCCGGCCACGACCGCCAGCGCGGCGTCGAGCAGGTCCGGCGTCACCTGCGGCGTGTCCATGCCGATCTGGAGCCCCGGCCCGCCCGCGAACGCCCACGCCGCGGCGAGCCGCTCGTTGAACGTGCCTTCGACCTGCGGCACCACTTCGAAGCCCGCCGGGAGCCACGGCCCCGGTTCGCCGTCGAGTGCGAGGACGCGCCGCTCGGCGCCGCACGCGGCGACCGCTTCGAGCGTGTCCGCGAGCGCCGCCTCCGCCACCGCTGCGGCCTCCACAGTGGTCAACGGCGGGGCGAGCCTCGTCTTGGAACGCCCCGCAACCGGGGCCTTCGCCATGACGAGGAGATGGGTCCGCTGCATGGGGCCGATGCTACTGACGGGCGCGCCCCGAAAGGCCGGGTCGAAGCTTACGGTCTGCGAAAGTCTTGGACCATCCGGTGACGGGGGCCGCCCGCATCGGTCATCGTTGACGCATGAGCTCCCAAGCCGCCCCCCGCGTGCTCGTCGTCGACGACGACACCGCACTCGCGGAGGTCGTCGCCCGCTACCTGCGCCGCGAAGGCTTCGACGTCGACTACGCCGCCGACGGCGCCACCGGCCTCGAACGCGCCCTCGCCACCCGCCCCGACCTCGTCCTCCTCGACCTCATGATGCCCGGCATGGACGGCTTCGAAGTGTGCCGCCGCCTCCGCGAATCGACCGTGGTGCCCGTCGTCATGCTCACCGCCCGCGGCGAGGAGCACGACCGCATCGCCGGCCTCGACCTCGGCGCCGACGACTACGTCACGAAGCCGTTCTCCCCGGGTGAGCTCGCCGCCCGAGTCCGCGCCGTCCTGCGCCGCGCCACCGCCGCACCCCCGCCCGCCGCCGTGCTCACCGGCGGCGGCCTCGCGATCGACACCCTCGCCCACCGGGTCCGCCGCGACGGCGCGCCCGTCGACCTCACCACCAAGGAGTACGACCTCCTCGTCTGCTTCCTCAGCAACCCCGGCAAGGCCTTCCACCGCGCCGAACTCCTCGAGACCGTGTGGGGCTGGAGCATCGGCGACACCTCCACCGTGACCGTCCACGTCCGCCGCCTCCGCGAGAAGGTCGAGGACGACGCCTCCGCCCCCCGCCACCTCACCACCGTGCGCGGCGTCGGCTACCGATGGGAGCCCTGATGGAGCACCTGCGCCACCGCCGCACCGGCTCGCTGCTGATCCTCGCCACCGCCCTCGCCGCGGCCACCGCCCTCGCGGTCGCCTTCGACTTCCCGCCCCGCGACATCGCCGTCCTCGTCACCGTCGCCGCGGTCGCCTCGGCCGTGGCCGGCGGTGTCGGCGGCGTCGCCCTCAGGCGCCTGCGCAGCCGCCCCGCCCGCGTCCAGACCATGACGGTCGCCCTCTCCTCGGTCCTGGTCGCCGCCACCGGCGTCGTCACCGCCGCGCTCGCCATGTTCATCTCCTTCCACGACCTCGTCGTCCTCTTCGTCGTCCTCATCGTGGCCTCCGGCGTCGCGTTCGGCGCGGCCTGGCAGCTCGGCGACGACATCGGCGCCGGCGCCCAGCAGGTCGGCGCCTACGCCCGCACCATGGTCGGCACCGACGGCCGCATCACCACCGCCCTCGCCCCCGCGGTCACCGGCCCCGGCGAACTCGCCGCCCTCGCCGGGGAGCTCGCCGACGCCTCCCGCCGCCTCGAGGAGTCCCAGCGGCGCGAACGCGCCCTCGAGTCCTCCCGCCGTGAACTCATCAGCTGGGTCTCCCACGACCTCCGCGCCCCCCTCGCCACCATCCGCGCCATGGCCGAAGCCCTCGACGACGGCGTGGTCGACGACGACGCGGCCGTCAAGCGCTACCACCACCAGATCCGCACCGACGCCGAACGCCTCACCGCCCTCGTCGACGACCTGTTCGAACTCTCCCGCATCAACAGCGGCACCCTCAGCCTCGGCCGCGAGAAGGTCGACCTGTGCGACGCCGTCGCCGACGCCATCGCCGGGGCGAGCGCCGCCGCCGAATGCAAAGGCGTCGCCGTCGTCGAACGCCTCGACACGCTCCCGCCCATCGAAGTCGCCGCCCGCGAATGCTGCCGCGCCCTCGACAACCTCTTCGACAACGCCATCCGCCACACCCCCGCCGGCGGCACCGTCGTCATCGCGGCCGCCGCCGACGGCGACGCGGCCGTCCTGCACATCGACGACGAATGCGGCGGCATCCCCGACCACGACCTCCCGCGCGTCTTCGACATCGCCTTCCGCGGCGACGAGGCCCGCCGCCGCGACGACCGCGGCGGCGGCCTCGGCCTCGCCATCAGCCGCGGCCTCATCGAAGCCCACGCCGGCTCCGTCACCGCCGCCAACACCGCCCGCGGATGCCGCTTCACGATCCGCCTCCCGGGACGCCCGTGACGACCCGCGCCCGGACCGCCGCCGCCCTCGCCGCCTGGACCCTCCTCCTCGCCCTCGCGTGGGTCCTCGGCCAGGCCAAACTCGCGGACACCGCAGGCAACCTCCAACTCGGCGCGATGCCCCTCTACGGCAGCTGGGAACTCCACGTCGACGCGACCCTGCTCGCCCCGATCGCCGCGGGCGCGCTCGCCATCGCGGTCCTGCCCTGGGCCGCCGCGCGGTGGCGCTGGCGGTACGTCGTCGCCGCGACCGCCGCCGCGGCCGTCCTCTTCAGCATCGCCTTGGCGTTCGCGCACTCGCATCCGGCCACGTGGAGCGACCTGGACGACCACTACGCGGGGCACGCGCACCTCGTGGACGACGCGGGGGGCTTCGCGCCGTTCCTGCGGCACTACACCGATGCGCAACTCGAGGGCGCCTACTCGGTGCACCTGCAGTCGCATCCGCCCGGGCTCGTCCTGTTCTTCTGGGCCGCAGCGAGAGCCGGGTTCGAGGGGCCGCTGTTCCAGAACGCCGTCGTCCAGGTCGCGGTGGCCGCGGCGGTGGCGGCGGCCCTGATGATCGGCCGCGACGTGGCGGGGGAGCGGCTGGCCCGGCGGGCGGCGCCGTTCCTGGTCGTCGCGCCGGCGGCGTTCTGGCACAACAACGCGGACCTGGTGTTCGCGGGCGTCTCGCTCACCGCCGTCGCGTGCCTGATCCTGGCCACGAACCGGGCGGGCGCGCGTTCGGCGGCCCTGACGGTCGCCGGCGGCCTGCTGGCGGGTGCGGCGCTCCTGCTCTCGTTCTCCGCGGCGCTGCTCGCGGTGCCGCTCCTGGCCGTCGCGGTCCGGCGCCGCCGCTGGGCGGTGCTCACGGGCGGGGGCGCGCTCGCGGCCGCGGTGGTGCTCGCGCCGCTGGCGTGGGGGTACTGGTGGCTCGAGGGGCTGCAGGTCACGCGGGTCCGCTACTACGCGGGGGTGGCGGCGCTGCGCGGGTACTGGTACTTCCTGCTCGCGAACCTGGCGGTGTTCGCGCTCGCGCTCGGCCCGGCGATCGCGGCGGCGCTCGCCCGATTGCGCGACCGCCTCATGTGGATTGTCGTGGGGTCGTGCCTGGCGGCCGTGGCGATCGCGGACCTGTCGGGGATGTCCTCGGCGGAGACGGAGCGGATCTGGCAGCCGTTCATGCCGCTCGTCCTCCTGGCCGGGTGCGCGCTGACCCGCCCCCGGGGGTGGCTGGCGCTCCAGCTGGCCGTCGCCGTCGTCCTCGCCGCCGCACTGCGGGTGCAGTGGTGACCGAGAGAAAGGCAAGTCCTTGCGTGTACTGGTGACCGGCGGCGCCGGGTTCATCGGCGGCCACGCCGTCGAGCGGCTCGCCGCCCGCGGCGATCAAGTGGTCGTCTTCGACTCCCTTGCGGCCCATAAGGAACCGCCGCCTCTGCCCGACGGGGTCGAGCTCATCGTCGGCGACCTCCGGGACGAGCGGGCCCTCGAGCGCGCGGTCGAGGGCGTCGACGCCGTCTGCCACCAGGCCGCGCGCGTGGGCCTCGGCGTCGACTTCGACGACGTGGGCGACTACGTCGCGGACAACGACGGCGGCACCGCGAACCTCCTGCGGGCCCTGTGGCGCCGCTCGTTCACCGGCCGCCTCGTCGTCGCCTCCTCCATGGTCGTCTACGGGGAGGGCCGCTACCGGTGCCCCGACCACGGCGACGTCCGGGCCGCCCCGCGCGACCGCGAGGACCTCGACAATGGACGGTTCGAGCCCCGCTGCCCGCACTGCGGCGCCGACCTCGCCTGGGCCCCCGTCGACGAAGACGCCCGGCTCGATCCGCGGAACGTCTACGCCGCCACGAAGGTCCAGACCGAGCACCTCTCGTTCCTGTACGGCCGCGAATCCGGTGCGCGCGTCTGCGCCCTGCGCTACCACAACGTGTACGGGCCGCGGATGCCTCGCGACACCCCGTACGCGGGGGTCGCCAGCATCTTCCGCAGCGCCCTCGAATCCGGCTCGGCCCCAAGGGTGTTCGAGGACGGCCGCCAGACCCGCGACTTCGTCCACGTCCACGACGTCGCCCGCGCGAACCTCCTCGCCCTCGACGGCGACTGGACCGGCGCGTGCAACATCGCCAGCGGCGAACCGCGCAGCGTCGGCGACATGGCCCGCGCCCTCGCCGCCGACTCCGGCCTCGAATCCGTGGTCACCGGGGAGTACCGCCTCGGCGACGTCCGGCACATCGTCGCCGCCCCCGATCTCGCCGCCGAAGCCCTCGGCTTCCGCGCCGAGACCGGCTTCGCCGAAGGCATGCGCGCCTTCGCGAACGACCCGCTCCGGGACTGACCGGCGCAGCCCGTGCTCGCTTTTTCCCCGCCGGACGCCGCGACGCGACGGCCGCGAAGCAGCGGCGGGAACGCGGAGAGGGACCGTCCCCACGGGGGCGGTCCCTCTACTCCTGCAAGGCGTCTCGCGGTCAGGCCGCGAAGGCGTCCTTGTGCTCGGTGAGCCACTCCTTGAACGTCTTGAGCTCGGGGTTCAAGGTGCGCACGGTGTTCAGGTCGCGGCGGCCGGTGAACTCGTCGTCGAACTCGGCGTAGTACTGGAACATGTTGCCCATCTCCTCGGCGGCCGGGAAGCCCGCCGCGCGGAAGTCGCCGAACGGCACCGGGTGGTACGCGACCGGCTCGTCGAGGACCTCGGTGAACACGTCGGCATACTCGGTGCCCGTCAGGTGCTCCCCGGCGATGCTGATGGTCCTGCCGACGAGTTTCTTGCCGCGCTTGAAGATCCCGAACGCGGTGCGGCCGATGTCCTCCGCGGCGATCCCGGCGAGCGCGCCCTCGTCCATCGGCATCGCCAGGACCAGGCTCCCGTCCTCCTGCCGCCGGGGCGGGAAGTAGGCCATGAAGCCCTCCCAGTAGAACGTGGTCTGCAGGAACGTGGTCGGGACGCCGGCGGCGCTGAACAGGGCGTTCGCCTCGCCCTTGACGTCGAAGTGCGGGACCTTGAAGCGGCCCAGGAGGGTCGGCATGCGGTCGTCCTCGAGCGGCACCGCGTCGCGCGTGTCCTCCAGGGTCGACCAGATCGCGTGCTCGACGCGGGCGCTCGCGGCGGCGCGGGCCAGGTTCCCGGCCTGCTCGAACTCGCGGTCGGGGGACATGTGCTCCCAGAAGTTCGTCACCAGGTACGCGCCGTACGCCCCGTCGAAGGCCTTCGCGAGGCTCGCCTCGTCGTCCAGGTCGGCCTCCACCACTTCGGCGCCGAGCCGCGCGAGCTCGCGGGCCTTCTCGGAGTCGGCGCTGCGGGTGATGGCGCGCACGGCGAACCCGGCGTCCGGCTCGGCGAGGATCGCGCGGGCGAGCCCGCCGCCCTGCTGCCCGGTAGCGCCGACGACTGCGATGATCTTCTGCTCGGTCATGATGGTGCCTTTCGGTTCGGTGTCCCTGGTGCCCCACCCGGGACGATAGGTCGGTGGCGGGGTGCTCCGGCGCGGTTCGACCGAACCGTCCGGATCGCGGATCAGAACGCGTACGGGCCGAAGCGGCCCCAGGCGACGACGGCGGCGAGGACGAGCAGCACCAGGTTGGTGACGACCGCCTGGCTCTCCTTGCGGCGGCCGTGCGTGACGGCGGCGCCGGCCATGAGCACCACGAGTCCGGTGGCGGCCAGCGGCACGAGGAGTACGGCGGTGTCGAGCGCGGCGGGCAGGATGAGGCCGATCGCGGCGAGCACTTCGAGGGCGCCGATGAGCTTGATGAGGCCCGGCGGGAAGTCGGCGGCCCAGCCCATGGACGGCGAGTCGAGCAGTCCCTCCTTCGACTTCGCCAGCTTCGTGAGGCCTGCGAACAGGAAGAACGCGGCCAGCAAGCCTGCCAGGATCCAGAGGACGAGGTTCATGATTCACACCTTCAAACGACTAGTTGATGCATCATCTATCTCCTCATAGAGATGCATGATGCATCATTTACCGTAGCGCGAGATAGATGATGCGTCAAGTATCGAGTGAGCGGGGTCCCCGGCTCCAACGCTGCAGACCGCGCCGCCCGACGCCGCACACCACGCCGTTCCGGAGCACGAGGGCCCAAGGCACCCCCGTCAACACGGAGGCGCCCGCCTATCGCACCAATGAAATCGCGCGGAGTGTCCCGCGCTGCCGCCCGCCTCGATCGCACGGCCGAACCACGCGGAGCTGCCCGCGCTGGCGCACGCCCTGACAGGCCAGGGCCCGCTTGCTCAGGCCGCGTTCGCCCAGGCCGCAACGACCCAGGTCACCGATCGCACCAGGGCGCCGATCAAGCGCCCCGCCGTCTCAGATCGTCGCGGGAATCCGGCGCAGGTCCTCAACGACCGTCGCGTACGCCAGGTCTTCCAAAGGCTCGCAGCCGAAGAAGCGGTTCATGAGGTCGACCAACTGCGCCGGCCGCTCCAGGTGAATGAGGTGGTCGGCGCGGGCGAGCTCCACGTACCAGCTCTCCGGGCAGGTGAACGCCAGCTCGCGGCAGAGCGCCGGCGGCGTCAGCGTGTCGTGCTCGCCGGTCGTGAACAGCGTCGGCACCGCGGGCGGGATCGACGGGTCGATGAGGTCGCGCGAGAGCAGCCGGTTCGTGTTCGCGATGAACTTCGCGAGGTCCGCGTCGTCCGCCGCGCCGAACCGCATCGCGAGGATGCGGCGCACCACGGCCTTCGCCGCGATGTCCGGGTGCGGACTCATGAGCGCGTCCACCGCAGACGGCCCGAAGCGCTCGCGCGGTCCGTGCTCCGCAAGCGCCACAGCCGCACGCATCATCGGCCGCGATGCGGCCGGGATGCCGCCCATCGTCCCGGCGAGCACCATGCGCGCGATCCGCTCCGGATGCGTCTGCGCGAGCCGGTAGCCCACAGACGAGCCGTACGATCCCGCGAACACGTTCACCTTTTCGATCCCCAGGTCGTCGAGAAGCCGCACCATCGCCTCCGCGGGGATGTCCGGGCCCAGATACGGCGGTAGGAGGTCGGCGCGGCCCCAGCCCGGCAGGTCGGGGCAGATCACGTCCGCCCGCCCGAGCATGCCCTGCTCGACCCGGCCCCAGTCCTCCTTGCGGTGCAGCGCACCGCCGATGAGCACGACCGGCGCGAACTCCGGCGAATCGGAATACGTGCGCCGCGACCAGTACGTGTAGCCCGCGAGGCGGTGCTTGTATTCCTGAGGAGTGGCGGCAGTGCTCGGCATGGAAGCTCCCGTTCGAGGGTTGACGTTCGCGGCGCCGTGAGAGCCGCCGCAGGTACGGGAGATCACCCTAGTATCCGAAATGCGAATTTCTGGTATTTTGCGGTTTAACCAGTGGCATGTCCGAGTTCCTGGTTGAGTCGACGCCTGGAGCACTCGACACGAGCCGACCGAGCCGGCACTACCGCTTGACTGGGACGACGACGGAGCGGCCCAGGGCATCCGCCCCGAGCCGGAATCGCCGCTTCACTTGGACGACGAAGCGGCCCAGGGCCTTGCCCGACCCGCCCGAGCCGGTATCGCCGCTTCACCAGGACGACAAAGCGGCCCAGGGCTGCCCGAGCCGCCCAAGCTGGCACCACCGCTTCACCTGGACGACGACGAAGCGGCCCGGGGCATCCGCCCCGAGCCGCTCCTTCTGCCTCCGGCCTAGACCGCCACGCCCTTCCAAGCCCACCACAGGCTCGCGTACGCGCCGCCCGCCTCGAGCAGCTCCGCATGGCTGCCCTCCTCGGCGATCCGGCCGTCCTGCACCACCGCGATCCGGTCCGCCGACTCCGCCGCCTGCAACTGGTGCGCGATCGCGATCACCGTGCGGCCGTTCAGCGCCGCCGCGAGCGCCGCCTCCACGTTCCCCGCACTGCCCGGATCGATCCCCGCCGTCGCCTCGTCCAGGATCACCACATCAGGGTCGGCGAGAATCACGCGCGCCAGCGCCAGCTGCTGCGCCTCGGCCAGATTCAACCGGTGGTGCTCGTCCCCGAGCATCGTGTCCATGCCCTCCGGCAGATCCGCCGCCCAACGCGCGTCCACGGTCGCCAGCGCCGCACGCAGCGCCTCGTCATCCGCCTCAGGCGCGGCCAGGTTCAAGTTCTCCCGCAGGGTCGCCGTGAAGATATAATGCTCCTGCGTCACCAGGACCACCTTGCGGCGCAACACCTCCAGCGGAATATCGGCCACCGGCGCACCGCCCAGCGTCACCGACCCCGCCCGCGGCCGGTCGATCCCGGCCACCAGCCGCGCGATCGTCGACTTCCCCGCCCCGGACGGCCCGACCACGACCAGGCGCTCGCCCCGCCGCGGATGCAGGCTCAAGCCGTGCAGCACGTCAGGACCGTCCCCGTACCCGAACGTCACCGCATCGAGCCGCACCTCCGCGCCCTCCGGCTCGGCCTCCCGGACCTCGTCCGGCATCAAGTGCACGCCCTCGACACGGGCCATCGCCGCCCCGCCCATCTGGAACTCGCTCAGCGACATCATCGTCCGGAACACCGGGCCGTCGAGGCGCAGCGTCAGCATCGCCACCGCGACCACCTCGCCCACCGTCACCCAGTCGTTCAGGTACCAGAGGGCGCCCACGATCGTGACGACCATGGCCGGCGTCAGGAACGTCAAGTCGGTCGCTGGGAAGAACCACGTCTGCAACCGCACGATCCCCTTCAACCGGTCCATGTGCGTTGCCGCCCGCGCATACCCGGCCTCGCCCCGCTCCTCCTGCATCCGGTACGCCGCCACGGTCTGCGCGCCCGCCGCCGAAGCCGTCGCCGTCTCGGCGATCTCGCTCATCGCGGCCCGCTCGCTCAGGAACACCGGGCTCGCCAACCGCAGATACCGCCGACCCGCGATGAACAGCATCGGCATCCCGACCACGAACAGCAGACCCAGCAGCGGGCTCACCACGAACGCCGCGACGATGATCACCGTGCCCTCGATTAGCGCGACCGCGACCTCCGGAGCCGTCTTGCGCAGCAGCTCCGCCACCGCGCCCACATCACCCGACGTCCGCGTCGCGAGGTCACCGGTCCCCGCGCGCTCCACCGTCCCCAGCGGCAACCGCAGCACCCGGTCGATGAACGACTCCCGCAACCGCGCCGCCGCCCGCTCGCCCAACCGGTAGCCCAGGCGCCGTCCGGTGCGCATCAGCACCAGCTGCAGCAGGACGCACGCGACGATCACACCGCACACCAGGTCCACCCGGGACGCCGTCCAACCCGTCCCGATCCCGTCGATGACCTCACCCAGCATCACCGGCAGCGCCGCACTCGCACCGGCGGCCAGCACGTACAGCGCCACCACACCCGCGAACGCGCGCCGGTCCGCCAGCACCAGCCGCCTGATCGCCTCGACCATCGCGGCCCGGCCCGCCACCGGCAGCCGACCCGCAGTTTCCTTGACGCTCATCAGGACTCCTGCCTAGAGGTGAGGGACCGGTACTCGTCTTGCAGCGAAAGCTCCGCATGGCTGCCCGTGGCCCGGACCTTCCCGTCCACCAGCCACGCCACCGCATCGGCACGCGCCAGCCACAACGGCGACGCCGTCACCACCGCCGTCGTGCGCCCCGCCCGCGCCGCCGCCACCCGCTCGGCGATCAGCGACTCGGTGTGCGCGTCCACAGCCGACGTCGGCTCCACCGCGAGCAGCACCTCCGCATCGGCCGCCAGGGCCCGCGCCAGGCGCAGCCGCTGGCGCTGGCCGCCCGAGAGGTTGCGGCCGGCGTTGTGAACCTCGCCGTCCATGCTCGAGCCGAGACTCGAGTGCACATCGCCCGCGCCCGCCGCGCTGATCGCCGCGAGCGCGCGCTCCTCGTCGACCCGCAGGGTCTCGCCGAGGGTCTGCGCGAACAGGTAGTCGTCGCGCAGGAGCAGCACGCGCTCACGCACTTCATCGAGCGTGAGGTCGGCGAGTTTCACGTCGCCCCATTCCGCGCTCGAAACCCGCGCCGCGGCTGAACCCCACGCTGTCGCCGCACCCCGGTCCGCTCCTGAACTCCGCTCCGCGCCCGAAACCCGCGCCGCGGCTGAACCCCACGCTGTCGCCGCACCCCGGTCCGCCCCTGAACTCCGCTCCGTCGCTGCACGTAGTTCCGCCTCCGTACCCGGCTCAGGCCCGGCCTCGCGGTAGCGGGCCAGGCGCTCCATCGCGGCCTCGGCGGGCTTCGCCTCGGCGCTCACGATCACGGTGAGCCGCCCGGGCTCGATCTCGAGCCCCGACTCGGGGTCGCGCAGCGTGCCGGCCGCGCCCGTGGCGGTGCCGTCGTCGGCGATGTCGCTGCGGGTGTTGAAGAACGCGGTGAGCCGCCGGGAGGCGACCTGCGCGGCGATCACGGCCTGGGCCATGCCGATCATCGCGCCCGAGTGCTGCGCGACGAGCGCGGTCATGCCGAACGCGGCCGAGAGCTCTCCGATGGTGATCGTGCCGTGCAGCGCGAGGCGCGCGCCCACCCACGTGACCGCGGCGATGAGCGCCAGCGGCAGGCTCGCTTTCAGGCCCTGCACCCACGAGTCGGCCGTGGCCACCCCGTACCCGGCGTCGCGCAGCTCCGCCGAGGCGGCCCGGTAGCGCCGCGAGAACTGCTCCTCGCCGCCGACCCCGCGCAGCACCCGCAGGCCGCCCACGACGTCGCTCGCCTGCCCCGTGAGGGTCGCGACCGAGGACCGGTACGCGATCTGGTGGTGCTGCAGCCGGCCGAGCACGGGTCCGACCACGAACCCGATGAGCAGCACCCCCGAGAGCGTGGTGATCCCCAATGCGGGGCTGGCCCGCCACAGCAGCACGGCGCCCACGGCCGTCATGACCAGGCCCATCCAGCCGAACCCGAGCTGGAAGATGAACGAACCGGTCTTGTGGGCGTCCTCAGTGGAGAGGTTCACCATCTCGCCCGGGGAGATCGCGCCCCGCACGCCGGTCCCGGCCCGGTTCAGGTGGTCCGTGATGTTGCGGACCGTGCGCACGCGCGCGTGCGACTCGGCCATGAACAGGGACCGGTACCCGGCCACGAACACCCACGAGGACGCGATCGCGACGACCACGAGCATGATCGACCACCGCGCCAGCGGCTCGGCCGACTCCGCCAGGAGCACCTCGTCGATGATCTTCGCGATCGTCCACGGCAGCAGGATCCAGGCCGCTCCGGAGATGCTGAGCAGCACGAACCCGAGCGCGACCAGTCCGGTCTGGGCGCGGGCGACGTACCAGAGGTACCGCCACGGGTCGGCTGGAATGTCCGCGGGGGACAAGGCAGGGGGGTGCAGTGGGTTGGGCTTCACAACTCATAAACGTAGGCACGCGGCTTGCCGGGCGGCAAGCACTTATGTGACAGCTGCCAGTGTGATCCGGCACCCAATGCGGCTCGTATGCGGTTCTTGCGGGTGGCCGGGCCCGGGCCCGGCCCCCCGCGGGGCCCGGGGGGGGGGGGCGCCCGGGGGGCGCGGGGGGGGGGGGGGGGGGGCCCGCCCCCGCCCCCCCCCCCCCGCGTCTCCATGGAGGAGGCGGCCCCTGCGGGGACCGCGCGCGGGTGGGTTCCCGCGCGCGGTCTCGGTATGGCGACGTTCGCGAATCCCCTTCTGTCGCCGCCATCCCGCAGGAGCCGGATGGCTTTTTTGCTATCTACTACAACATGTCCGGTAGTCGAGCGGCAACAGAAAGTTCGCGCCTGTGGATAACTCGGCGTGCCCTGTGGATAACGGCCTGTGGATAACTCCGCGCGCTGGGCGCGGACCAGCGCTTCCGCCACCGCGTGCAGGCCCGCCGTGAAGCGCGGGTTCGCGGCCATCACCGGCTCGGCCCGGGCCACCGCCCGCCACGCGTCGTCCTTGTACGTCTCATCGCCGGTCACCTGGAACGCCTCGAGCATCGCGGCCGCCGCCAGCGCCCAGCCCGAAGCGGTCGGGCCGTCGTGCACATCGGCCGGCCGCGTCACCAGCACTTCCGCGTCGGCGGCCGTGTCGTAGAACCCGCCCTCGAAGTCCGTGAAGTGCTCCCGGATCTGCTCGATCAGGCCCTGCGCGCGGGCGGTCCAGTCGCCGCCGAGCCGCAGGAACCCGAGCGCGACCGCCGCGTAGTCCTCCAGGATCCCCGGCGCCTCCGAGGCGGCGCCGCCGAGCGAGACCCGCGCCAGGCGGCCGTCAGCGCCGATGTGGACACGCCGCAGGAGTTCAGCGGCCTGCTCGGCCGCCAGCAGCGAATCGCGGTGGCCGGTGCGCGAGGCGTACTCGGCGAGCGCCGCGATCGCGAGGCCGTTCCAGGCCGCGACCACCTTGTCGTCCCGCCCCGGCTGCGGCCGGCCGCGCCGGGCCGCGAGCAGCCGGTGGCGCGCCGCCTCCCAGCGGGCGCTCTCGCGCGGATCGCGGGGCAGCTCCAGCACGTTCGCGCCGTGCTCGAAGTTCGGATTCGCGAGGTCGACCCCGAAGGCCTCGGCGGCCCACGCCGCGTCCTCGCCGAGCACCGACTCGAGCTCGGCGGCCGTCCACACGTAGGTGAGGCCCTCGACGCCGTCGGTGTCGGCGTCGAACGCCGCCGCGAACGCGCCCTCCTCGGTCGAGAACCGCTCCAGCAGGAACGCGGCCGTCTCGTCCGCGACCCGCGCGAACAGGGCGTCCTCGCCGTACAGCCGCGAGTACAGCCACAGGAGCTCGGCGTTGTCGTACAGCATCTTCTCGAAGTGCGGCACCGTCCACGCCGCGTCCACGCTGTACCGCGCGAACCCGCCCTCGAGCTGGTCGTAGATCCCGCCGCGCGCCATCCGCTCCGCGGTGAGCCGCACGTGGCCGAGCAGCCGCTCGTCACCGGTGCGCACGTAGGCGTCGCAGAGGAACCGCAGGGCCGGCACGCTCGGGAACTTCGGCGCCCCGCCGAAGCCGCCGTTCACGCCGTCGGCGGAGGCCATCGTCGTCGCCGCGGCCGCGTCGAGCAGCTCGGTGCGGATCGGCGGCGCGGGCGGGCACGGCCCGTCCAGCGGGCACGCCACCGTGACGTCGGCGAACGCCGGGCCGCTCCGCGCGCTCGCCTCGACGATCGCCGCGCCCTGGTGCGCCAGCTCCTCCCGCTGCGTCGTCCACGCCGTGTGCACGGCGTCGAGCAGCCGCAGGAAGTGCGTCTTCGGGAAGTACGTGCCCGCGAAGAACGGCGTCCCGTCAGGGAACGCGAACACGGTCATCGGCCACCCTCCCTGGCCGGTGATCGCCATCGTCGCCTGCATGTAGACCGCGTCCAGGTCGGGCCGCTCCTCCCGGTCGACTTTGATAGCGACGAACCGGGAGTTGATCGCGTCGGCGACCGTCTTGTCCTCGAACGACTCGTGGGCCATCACATGGCACCAGTGGCAGGTCGAGTAGCCGACCGAGATCAGGACCGGGACGTCGCGCTCGGCGGCCTCCGCGAGCGCCGCGGCGCTCCACTGGCGCCACGCCACCGGGTTCTGGGCATGCTGACGCAGATACGGGGACAGGACTCCCGCCAACTCGTTCACAGTCAGCCTTATTCCTCTCAGCCTCGCAACACTCTGGGGCGCTGCTTCATTGGAATACCGAGACCTTGACGGTAAATTTCGGGCAAGACGTACCCACCCTTGTAACTTTCAAGAGCGCCTTGATCGATCAACCGATCGGCTTCATGAGATTGCAAACCGACTTCTTCCAGAGTAAAGGGGGCGCTTACCTTGCCATTAAGCTTCTTTAGTCTATCAAGTAGATTCCCGGTATCGGGATCTTCCTCATTGATAGCATTAATCTTGATCTCACTGCAGGCCTTCAAAGCGTCGCGCATCGCCACTGGTGCCAGCAACCTATCTTCCCAGGAACTGCGCTGCTGCTGCGACAGTTTTGCCGCCTCTCCGAGAAATGCGACAACGTCTCGTGCTTGTACCTGGCCTTGGCAGTCGCCGAGGGCAGCAGGAACCCACATATGAGACCGGCCTTGTCTTGACTTCTCCGATCCCATCTTCCATCCCCAAACTTGGGTCAGGAGGTTAATCACCTCTTCATAATCGAGATCTGAAACCGCGGCTTCCTCAAGCGGTTGCAGGAGTGATCCCGCTCGCGCGGCGACCCATAGTGCAAGGCGTAGCGCCTGATCTTGATCCCATTCAAGCTCGTACGATCGATATCGGTCGAGTAGTTGGGCACTGTTCTGACGAATTGCCCACGGCACGAGATCGCGACGGGTAAGGACGATCAACCCAAGCGGGTGTCCACGCAGCTTTCGGAACCACTCAACCACATCGGTAAAAAGTACCTTTAGTGCAACTGGTGCCGATTCGGAGCGGGAAGTCAGGAACACTTCTTCAAGTCCATCGATTATAAATAGGACAGAATTATCTTGGCTCATCCGGAGAAGATCCGATGCCGGATCATCTGAAGGAGGTAGTCCGACGGAAACGGCGATGACTTCCAGCCAAAACCTTCGCCACTCGACCTCATCATCAGGGCCGACGGACTGCAGCCCTTGCTTTAGCCGCTGTCTAATATCAACCGGCACATCGGTACCAGCGATTCCAGCTCGCTGGGCGAAGTCCAGCCGCAGTTGTTCAGGAGTCAGTCCTTTATCATCAAGCTGCTGAGGGGCAAGAACTGGTACGACATGGGCTTGCCGACTTACCCTAATCCCGGATTTTTCAGCGAACTCAATCCATGTTCTAGATCCGCAAGCCTGGCTAAAAAGGAATGTTTTACCTGATCCCTTCGGTCCGGTGACCAGAACAATGGGCAAATCGGTTTTGTGATTTATAAATAGCTGCCGCAATGGTTCTGTTAGCATGTAATCGCTATTGGACGGGATACCTTTTGCCTCGGCATAGACCATTTCATTCGCTGCCTGTTCGAGGCGCTTGCGACGATCATCGATCGTGACGGGAGTCGGAGGCTCGTGTTCGGGAGAATCAAGGATTGCGCGAGTCGGCGCCAACTCGCTCACCACGCTATCAACTCCGCAGATTCTCAGAGTCTGAAGTACTGATTCCCACGTGGGAGGGAGTGCAAGTAGTTCCTCTCGAAACGGACTTGCCAGAACTTGAGGTAGAATTATCGTGTCCGCAGGATCGGGGGATCCATTGAGCGTCGAAGACAGTGCCTCCTGAAGCTGTTCGGAGGCAAGGTCGAACCTCTTCTGATGGTCATTAGGTCGGTATTGAGTCACGATGACGGAGCTTGCTGGATCTCCATTGTGTTCGCCTATTGACGTCGATTGGGTTGGTGCGCGAAAGCCAAGTTGCTGTATCAGCTCACAAGTTCCTGAGAGTGACTGATCGGCCAAAGTGGTCACAAACACCCGCTGAACTCTTGGGTCCAGTAGGATGGGAGCTGATAGTTCCGAAATCCCGGCACGCAGATCAATTATCACAGTTTCGCACTCGAAGCCGATCGCGAGCTCTGCAAGAGATTCCGTTAGATAATACGGTGACCTCGACGAATCGGTCAAGAGATCGGATGGTTCAATTGCAGGCGGAGTGAGCAACAAGCGTTGGCTTGTCGGAAGAATTGTGATCTCTCCTGGGACTGCATATCGACCGATACTTTGGTTTGGAAGAAACTGGATTGCAGTCTTGACCGCGGTTTGAGCAGTTCCGTCTTCTGAACCATGAAGCAGAGCAATGAAATCTTCGTACGTGAAGTCGATTTGCCGACCTTGGTTGCGATGCATCCGTGTAATGCCGGGCGCAGCCAAGTCTGCATCGACTAGAAGGACTCTTCCTCCCTTTCGCGCGATCTCATCGGCGAGCGCTACGGCGTGCAGTGTTCGCCCGACCCCACCTTTAAATGAGTGGAATGCGATCACTTGAGTTTGACCTGAAAACTGATCCCCTTCCGGGCGCACGATCGGTTTTGTCAGCGCCTTTGTTAGAAAGCGTTCACGAAAGAGGGGGAGCCTCCGAGGGAGATCCGAATCGGTTGCGTACTCAAGAATTACTGGTAGCCCCGCAGTATCGTTTTCAGCGGGTAGATCCAGCTTCAAGCGAAGGCCTTCACCCTCTCCCAGGGCGGACCCAGTGCCGAATGTTTCTTCAAGCCACTCGCGAACTTGTGAGTAGGAAGTTCCCGGTGTTACCAGAAGCTGGAACTGATCCCACCAAGGATCGACTGACTGAAGCCATTCAGGCCATCCATCGACAATAGCAAGCGCTGCGAGGTGGTCCTCGATGTTGGTCCATGTGAATAGGTGTTCAGGAGGGTTGATCTGTTCGCTGGTGCGATCGTCAGCCACGGCTTATCCTTCCTTGCACTTACTGATAACAAATCTGAGGATTTCATTCGCTCGTTTTTCGGTGCCTACTTCAAGTTTTGCACCATATCGCCAATGTTCGTGCAGCTTTGCCACCTCAACGGGAGACCGATCGGGCGTCCGGCACGCAGCTAGAGATTGAAGTTTCTTCGCAAATGGTGCGGAGAACTTCAGATCCTTTGCGAGCCGAATCAGGTCATGGTGTCGCTGGTCGCCGAGAGCGGCGGTGGTGCGAGCTCGTTGACGCTGGAGCATGAGGGTCTTGAGGGCGCACTCTGCCGAGTAGAAGAGCAGCATACAGATTGTCTCGAGATCGGCGTTGACGCTGTTTTCCAGCTGGTCAGCGGATGCAAGGAGTGCATCTCGGCGGCGTCGGAGATCGCTGATGCCGGCATCTGTCATCCATTCAGTATGGCAGCTGCTCATGCCAGGAGCGGAGTGAGTCTGGAGCTAGAAGGACGCTGTACTGATGAGGGTAGGGCAGGCGCTACCACCGGCCGGGTGCAGGCGGGGGGAGCGATTCGGGTGCCCGCGTCACTGAATCCGGGGCCCGTTTTCGCGAGGCTTAACAGCATGATCATTCATGCGCCCCTTGGCGACAGTGCCGACACTGCGACCACCCTCAAGGGACTGACGACGGCCGGTTTCACCGCGCTCGGCGTCGGGTTCGCCGCTATGGTCGTCCTCCACGCGACCTCCGGCCTCAACCCCGTCGAGGTCGTCATCAGCCTCCACCTCTACACCCCGCTCGGCTGGCTCCTGCCGGTCGCGCTCGTCCTCTTCGGGCTCGGCGCCTGCGCCTTCGCCGCCGTCGCCCGCCGTGTCGCGGCCCCGCGCTGGCTCAGCCCGATGCTCCTGGTCTGGGCCGGGTTCCTGGGCCTGGTGGCCCTGTTCCCGACCGACCCGCCCGGCCTCCCCGAGGTGTCGCTGATCTCGGCGATCCACCGCTACGCGGCGTTCTGCGCCTTCAGCACCATGGCCGTCATGGGCCTCGCGTTCGCCCGCTGGGCGAAGGGCACCGAATGCCCCGAGAGGACCCGCAAGGCGATCCTCGCGGCCAGCTGGATCGCCGTCATCGCGCTCACCGCCTGCTCGGCGCCGTACGTGGCCGAGTGGTTCGGGGTGCCGCGCGAGCCGGGCGCGTTCGCGGCGGGCCTGCTGCAGCGCACCACGGTGGGCATGGAGCTGGTGGCCCTGGCGTTCGTGGGCGCCTGGCTCAAGGGCTCAGTAGAAGCCCTCGGCCTCGGATTTGGCCCAGGCGTCGCAGGGGGCGTCGTACCGGCGCTCGATGTAGTCGAGGCCCCAGAGGATCTGCGTGACGGGGTTGGTGCGCCAGTCGTCGCCGAAGTCCGCCATCTTGTTGCCGGGGTAGGACTGCGGAATGCCGTAGGCGCCGATCGAGTTCTCGGCCAGTTCGTTCCAGCCGGACTCCTTGTCCCACAGGAGCTCCAGGCACGCGAACTGCTCCAGGTCGAACCCGGCCTCGAGCGTGAGCGCGCAGCCGGTCGCCTTGTTCCCGGAGAACTCGTCGCAGCTGGACGGGATGTCGACTGACGTCGGGTTGTTGTTCGCGGCGGCCTCCTCAGCGGCCTGGTCGGCGTCCTCCTGGGCGTCGTTCAGGCCGTTCGCCTTGTCCGCGGCGTACTCGAAGACCGCCTCGGCTTTGACGGTGACGTCGGCGCCGGCGGTCGCGGCGATGTAGTCGCGGTGGTGCCCGCGCGCCTCCTCGTAGGCGGCCTCGGCGTCGGCCTGCTGCTCGGCGGCGGCCTGGCCGGGGTGGTCGGCGTCGATCTGGGCCGGGTCGTCGGTGATGGCGGAGACGGCGATGAGGGCGCCGATCGCGAGCACCACGAGTGCGGCGATCCGGGCCCCGTAGCGGGTCAGCTTCGGGATCATGAGGGGCTCCAAGAAAAGACCGCCGCCCGGCGGACCGGGCGGCGGTGGGGGTCGCTAGTACCAGCCGACGTCTTCGGAGTGGTTCCAGGCCTCGCAGGGCGTGCCGTAGCGGCCCTCGATGTAGCCCAGGCCCCACTCGATCTGCGTGACGGGGTTGGTCTCCCAGTCGGCGCCCTCGCTGGCCATCTTGTCGCCGGGGAGGGCCTGGGGGATGCCGTAGGCGCCGATGCCGTTGGCGGCGGTGTGGTTCCAGCCGGACTCGCGGTCCCAGAGGGCCACGAGGCAGCCGATCTCGTCCATGCCGAAACCGTGCTCCTGCGCGAGGGCGCAGCCGGTGGCCTTGTTGCCGGAGTACTCGCCGCAGCTGCCGGGGATGTCCACATCGGTGCGGCCGGCGTTCGCGGCCGCCTCGGCGGCCTCTTCGGCCTCCTGCTCGGCCTCGTCGGCTTCCTTCTGGGCGTCGTTGAGGCTGTTCGCCTTGTCGGCGGCGTAGCTCGAGACGGCCTCGGACTTGACGGTGACGTCGGCGCCGGCGGTCTCGGCGATGTAGTTGACGTGCTGGTAGCGGACTTCCTCGTACGCGGCTTCGGCTTCGGCCTGCTGTTCGGCCGCGGCCTGGCTGGGGTGGTTCGCGTCGGTCTGCCAGAGATTGTCGCTCGCGGCGCTGACGGCCACGACGGCCCCGAGTGCAAGGACGAGCACGGCGGCGAGTTTCGCGCCGTAGCGGGTCAGCAGTGGGATCATTCGCTCTACTCCTGTGTCCCGGGCGTCTGTCCACAGACGCCCGGGACACAGCATGCCAGAGCGGTGTTCCTAGCCTTCCAGCAGGTTGGTGACCATTTCCGCGATCTCCGAACGCTCACTGCGCGTAAGCGTCACGTGAGCGAACAGTGGGTGGCCCTTGAGCACGTCGATCACCGACGCGACCCCGTCGTGGCGGCCCACCCGCAGGTTGTCGCGTTGCGCGACGTCGTGGGTGAGCACCACTTTGGAACCCTGGCCGATGCGCGAGAGCACCGTCAGGAGCACCCCGCGCTCGAGCGACTGCGCTTCGTCGACGATGACGAACGCGTCGTGCAGCGAGCGGCCGCGGATGTGCGTGAGCGGCAGGACTTCGAGCATCCCGCGCTCCAGCACCTCCGAGATCACGACCTCGTTGGTGACGGCGCCCAGCGTGTCGAACACGGCCTGGCCCCACGGGCTCATCTTCTCGCCCTCGGAGCCGGGCAGGTAGCCCAGCTGCTGGCCGCCGACCGCGTACAGCGGCCGGAACACGATGACCTTCTTGAACAGCTCGCGTTCGAGCACCTGCTCGAGCCCGGCGCACAGCGCCATCGCGGACTTGCCCGTGCCGGCCTTCCCGCCGAGCGACACGATCCCGATCTCGGGATCGAGCAGCAGGTCGAGCGCGACCCGTTGCTCGGCGGAGCGGCCGTGGACGCCGAAGGCGTCACGACCCCGGATGAGGCGGATCTGCTTGTCCACAGTGACCCGGCCCAGCGCCTTCGAGCTGTTGCCGGTGAGGACCAGCCCGGTATGGCAGGGCAGCTCCACGTCGTGCGGGAGGTCCGCTTCGCCGCCGTCGAAGAGCTGATCGATCACTTCGTCGGACACGGCGAGCTCGTGCATCCCGGACCACGTGGGGTCCACGGCCTGCCCGTGGCGGTACTCCTCTGTCGGAATGCCGACAGCGGAGGCCTTGACCCGCAGCGGCATGTCCTTGGTGACCAGCACCGCGTCGGCGCCTTCGAGCCCCAGTGCCCGGGTGACGGCGATGATGCGCGAGTCGTTGGTGTCCACGGCGAAACCGGCCGGCAGGCCGGAGGTGTCGACGTGGTTGAGCTCGACCCGGATGGAACCGCCGTGGTCCCCGACGGGGATCGGCTGGTCGAGGCGCCCGTGCCTGATGCGGAGTTCGTCGAGGCGCCTGAGGCACTCCCGGGCGAACCAGCCCAGTTCGGGATGGTGGCGTTTGGCCTCCAGTTCGCTTACTACGACGAGCGGAATGACCACGTGGTGTTCGTCGAACCGTGAGAACGCACCAGGGTCTGATAGCAGAACCGAGGTGTCGAGGACGTAAGTGCGTTGCACTGGCACGGTCGCCTCCCGGGTGTCGATGTGTAGGGGACGAGCCCCGTTGGTACTCACACTCTAGTTGGGAGGTACGTCACTTCGCCACCGTTAAATGCATCGAAAGCAATACTCGCAGTCACGGCGGCGTCGGAAATCCGACAAAGCAGACACGCCGGGTTATCGGTCGATGACTGAAAGTGGACGTTTCCTCGGTGAGAATGAGCCTGTGTCCACCGTGAGCGTCGCCGAACTCAAGTCCGCCATCGCCGCCGCCCTCCAGCAGGTCCGCGACGGCCAGGCCGCCATTGCCTCCGCCAGCCAGAACATCGAGTCCGCCCAGGGGAGCCTCACCGCCGTCACCGCCGGGTCGGGGCACGACTCGGTCGCCACCGCCCAGGCCGCGCTCGCGCAGGCCGCCGCCGAACTCGAGCAGTCGCTCGCCGCCACCTTCGCCGCCGCCGAGCAGGCCGAGGCCTACGCCGCGACCCTCTAGACCGTCCCTCTGAACCGTGTGCCCGCCAACCGTGTCCGCGCAAAGCAGTGTCGATGTAGAACGGAGCCCCCTGTGGACGTCGCCGCCCTCGCCGGGCACCTCAAGGCCCTGGCCGCCGACCTCCCGCTGCCCGCCCTCGACACCGCCGACCAGTGCTTCGAAGCGGCCCAGGCCGAAGTCAAAGAGGCCTCGCGCGAATCGAACCAGGAGATCGGCCTCCACAAGCTCGGCGCCGCCCGCGAACGCCTCGACGCCGCCCGCGTCCGCCTCACCGAGGCCGCCACCGCGATCGACGACTACCTCGCCGGCATCGGCGCCGGAGCCGCCCCGGCACCGGTCGCGAACGCCCCCAAGGCCAGTGCCGCGAAGCCGCCGCCGGTCGACCCGAGGCGGTGGTGGACCGACCGCGTGAACGAGCTCTGCGACCGCACCGGCGCCGCCGACCCGCAGCAGGTGCCGCCCACGCGCCTGTTCAACGACCTGCTCAAAGCCGCCGGCGACGGCAACGCCGAGGCCTACTGCAAGCGCCTGCGCGACGCCGGCCCGCAGACCGGCGTCAAGCTGCCCGGGCTCGCCTGGCCGCTGATGCGCACCCTCGCCGCCGAGCACCTCGGCCGCGCCCCCACCGCGCGCGACGTGCCCGCCCTGCGCGACAAGTGCGCCGACAAAGTGCGGTCCCTCGTGCCCAAGGCCGAGCCCGACCACATCGGCGCCGCACTCGCCTCGGCCTGCACCCTGGGGCGCCGGGGCGCCGACGACGAAGGCGACGCGGCCCGGACCGCGGCGATGGGCCCGGCCCTGGTCGCGGCCCTGCACCGGTTGAGCAAGAGCGAGCGGAGGGCGTGATCATGAGCAGCTGGCGGCGACGACTGGTATCGGCCATGAGCGACGAACTCGGGCGCGCCCGCGGCGAAGCCCGGTTCCTCGCCGAGCGCACCGCGGCCGAAGCCGATCACGAACGCGCCAAGGCCGAGCAGGCGATCACCGACGCGACCCGCAAGCAGTCGCAGCTCAGGAGCATCCACGAGCGCATGCTCGCCACCCTCGAGGCCCGCAGCGCCAGCGCGGTCCAGAGTGCCCACGAGGCCGCCCTCCAAGCGGCCCGCGACGCCGCCCCGACGGCGGCCGGCGCACCGTGGCGCGCATGGAAGCCCGAATCGGGCCTGACCCGCGGCGCGGCCCCGATGCTCCGCATCGGCACCCTCGCCGACAGCGAGCAGATCCTTCCTTCACCTCCCCCCGTGCCCACCCGCCCCGCCGCCACCACCAGTGCCGCCACGACCGCCGCCGGCATCCAGGCCTTGACGACCATGGCCACGATGCCTGACATGACCGCCACCAGCGCTGCGACCGGCACCCTTCTCGAGTGCGCCGATGCCGGTGATGCGAGTGTGACAGAGGGGTACGACATTGCAGTGCCTACGGCGACCGCGGCATCACTCCCCGCGTTGATCCCGCTGCTCGACCGGGCGCACCTTCGCATCGACACCGATGCGGCGCAAGCACTTCCGGGCCTGCTGCTGCGCGCCGTCGGATCGGTCCCCGCCGGGCTCACGCGCCTCCATGTCTACGACCCGGAGCGGCTCGGCGGATCGCTCTCCGCGTTCGCCGCCCTCGGCAAGGCCGGGCTGCTCGCGTTCATCGGGCCCTCCGGGCTCCGCGAGACGCTCGACGCGCTCGTCGAGACCGTCCGCCGCGTCAACGCCGAAGTCCTCGCGGGGGAGCACGCCTCGCTCGCGGAGCTCGCCGCCGCCACCGGGCGCCGCCCCGAGCCGTGGCGCATCCTCGTCCTCCTCAATGCCGACCTCGCCACCTGGCCCGCCCACGACCAGGCCCAGCTCGCCCGCTTGCGCCGCACCGGCGTCGCCGCCGGGGTGCACCTCGTCGTCGTCGGCGACGACACCGCCGGCCCCGCCGACCTGCCGCGCCTCACCGCCACCGGCTACACCGGGCTCCCGGGCGCCGCCATCGGGCTCGACGGGCCACCGCCGCTGGGGACCATCACGGCCGCCGCCAAGGCCGTCGCCGAGAAGCACAGCGCTGGCAGGGAGCCCGCCCGGCTCGTCGACCTCCTCCCGCAGCGGCTCTGGGCCGCCTCCTCCGCCCCGGGCCTCTTCGCGGCGATCGGCGAGACCGCCGCCGGCGACGTCGCCCGCCTTGCCCTCGGCGACAACCCGCCCCACGCGCTCGTCGGCGGCCCCTCCGGTTCGGGCAAGACCAACCTGCTCTACGCCTGGATCGCCGGGCTCGCCTCCAACTACAGCCCCGACGAGCTCGCGCTCTACCTCCTCGACTTCAAAGAGGGCGTCTCCTTCGCGCGCTTCGCGTCCGGCCGCCGCGACCCCACCTGGCTCCCGCACGTGCGCCTCGTCGGCGTCAACATCAACGACGACCGCGAGTTCGGCCTCGCCCTCCTGCGCCACCTCAAAGAGGAGCTGCGCCGCCGCGCCGAGGCCGCCAAAGCCCACGAGGCCACCAAACTCGAAGAGCTCCGCGCCGCCGACCCCGAAGGGCACTGGCCCCGCATCGTCGCCGTCGTGGACGAGTTCCAGGTGCTCCTGGAGGCCCGCGACGCCGTCACCGACGAAGCCGTCCAGCTCCTCGAGGACCTCGCCCGCCGCGGCCGCAGCCAGGGCATCCACCTCGTGCTCGCCTCCCAGGACATCGCCGGGATCGAAGCCTTGTGGGGCCGCCCCAGCCTCGTCGCCCAGTTCACCCTCCGCGTCGCCCTCCCCAAGGCCCGCAGGGTCCTCGCCGAGAACAACCACGCCGCCGACACCGTCCCGCGCTTCCACGCCGTCGTCAACGACGAGTCGGGGCACTCCGGGGCCAACCGGATCGTCGCCGTCCCCAACGCCGGGCACGCCGACGCCTGGGAGCCGCTCCAGAAGCGCCTCTGGGAGGCCCGCCCCAACGGCAACGAACCGCCCGCCCTCTTCGACGGCGACCACGTCCCCGACCTCACCGCCACCGCACCGCCGCCCGAGACCGCGCTCCTGGGCCAGACCATCGACGTCGCCTCCCGCGGCGCCGAACTCGCCCTCCACCGCGCACCCGGCCGCAACCTCGCCATCCTCGGCACCAGGGCCGCCGAAGCCGCCGACATCCTCGGCGCCGCCGCCCTCACCGCGGCCCGCGGTCAGCGCATCGGCGTCGACCTGTGCTGCCTCGAACCCGACGCGGCCCCGTCCGCGCTCGCCCTCGCCTCGGCGCTCGAAGCCGAAGGCGCCGAAGTCGACTGGCACGACAGCCTCGCCGAGGTCTGCAACGACTGGGCCGGGCGTTGCGACGGGACGCTGCGCCTCAACCTGGTGTACGCGGTCGACGCCGGGTCGGCGCGCCTCGACGCGCCCGGGACGGCCGCCCTGCGCCGCATGCTCATCGACGGCCCCGAGCAGCACCTGCACACGCTCGGCTGGTGGCGGTCGGTACCGCGCCTGCGCGAGGACCTCGGCGGTTTCTCGGCCCGCTTCGACGCCGTGGACGCGTGGCTCGCGCTCGACGTCCAGGGGCCCGAGCTGGCCCCGCTCTCGCCCGCGAGCGGCGGCCCCGCCTGGTACCCGCGGGTGCGCCGCGGCCTGTACTTCGACCGGGCCCGGCACCGCACGCCGCAGGTCGTCATCCCCTATAGGACAGCTGCGCTGCTGCCGCGGCCGGAGGCCGTCCTCGACCTGCCGTAAGGAGCGCCATGCCGACCAGTGACACCGAGTACGCCACCGCCGTAGCCGCCTACCTGAAGGAGCGGGCCGACGCGGACGCCGAGATCCGCGCCGCCGTCGTCGCCTACCGCAGTGAGGCCGACCGGCTCGCCGCGGCCGTCGAAGCCGCCCGCACCGCCCGCGAGGACGCCGACAGCGCCTCGGTGAACGCGGCGGCGCTCGTGGCCGAGACCGACAAGACCGTCACGGTCATGTGGCGCGCCCTCGGCGACTTCGTAGGGCACCGCCGCACCGGCCCCACGCCCTCGGCAGGAGCGCCCGACCCGGAGCCGGACGCGGAGCGCGTGCGGGCCCGGCTCGAGCGCTCCGAGCGGCTCCTCTCCCTCGCCCGGCAGGGTGAACTGCCGATCGAGGCGCCCCGCCACACCGAGATCACCGCCGCCGTCATCGGCCTCGGCCTGGGATCGCTCGCGGTCTGGGCGGCGCTGGGGCTGCTCTCGACGCCGGGGGTGCCGTTCGCGGAGGCCCTGGCCGCGCTGACGCTGTTCGCGGGGCTCGCGACGGGCCCGATCGCACTGGGGGTGTGGCTGTCCTGGCAGTACCGGGTGCGGGCGCGCCCGGGGCAGACCCTGGTGTGCGTGGGGGCCGCGATCGTCGCGGTGTGCGCGCTGGCGGGTCTGTTCATGCGCGGCCTGTAGGGGCCCGGGCGTGCCGGATCGGCGGATCGCGGGGCCTCAGTCGGCAGGGCGTGGACGCGATGGGGTACACCTGATGCGTCAACGAAACGTGAGGAGTCCCGTCAATGGCCGCCATCGACGACACCGGCTCGTGGCATTACGGCCCACTGCCGTCCACTGACGACGCCCCCGCCTGGATCTACGGGATCGTCCCGGACGGCTGGATCGCCGGCATGCCCGACGTGACCGTGGACCGCGACGAGATGATCATCATCTGCCCGCTGCCGACCCCGGACCACCCGGCGGACGCGACCGAGTCCGACCGGGCCGCGACCGAGGAGGGCCGGATCTCGCGGTTCCGGGAGGCCACGCGGGACATGCGCGTGCAGATCGCGCAGCAGCTGCAGTACCGGTACCACCGGCAGTCCTCGTGGGGGGCGCGCTGCGGCTCCACGACGATGGTGTTCACGCACCAGTCGCTGCCGGTGACGACGCGTCTGCGCCAGCCCGAGCGGCTGGTCCTGGACACGCTCGTGGGCTCGGGCGTGGCCGCGTCGCGCTCGGACGCGCTCGCGTGGTGCGTGCGCCTGGTCGAGCAGCACGCGGAGGACTGGCTGAAGGAGCTGCGGGAGGCCATGGTGAGCGTGGACGAACTGCGCCGCCGGGGGCCCTCGGTGTAGCCGCGAGACGAGATGCAGGGCCCGGACGTGCGCGTTCGGGCCCCTTTTTCGTGTGCCCAGCCGTGCCTCAGCGCAGGAGCAGGTAGGCCAGGAGGACCGCCAGGACGATGGCGATCGCGACGACGAAGCCGACCGTGGCGCTCTTCGCGCGGTTCGACTGCGGTTCCGGTTCTCGGTGCGCCATGGGCGTCTCCAACGCTTCGACACTCGGGTGCGGCTGTGCAGACCTGCATCTTCACCCACGACGGGCCGGGGTGCGGCCATTCGGGCCAAAACGACCGCGACTCGTGCGCGAAACGCCATCGCGATCGCGCGCTAACGCGCTCGTTCCATGATCGAAACCGATCGCATTAGTTGTGATGAACGGTCAAATTCATTCCAGAGTGCGCGTTGCTGCTCGGTCACGCAGAAAGTGCGAGTAGTTGTGCTCGTTTCGAGCTTGAATGCGCACATGATCAAAATATGGGAACAGAGCCCCTGTTCAGGCGCAGACTGAACGCGCACGAGTTCCTGCGCGCGCCCGGGTATTCCCGTAGCGTCCGAAAGACCGGCCCCCGACCGGAGCGATCAGCTCCGGCCCTGAGGCACGGCCCGACGCCGGCCGCCACAAGCGGGCAGCGCGCACCGTGCATGAGCACAGCACCGAAGGAGCCACCGTGAGCATCGAAGCCTCCATTGCCAGTGTCGTTGAAACCACTGCCTCGATCGGCCTCACCGATCCGCCCACCCGCCACCACAGGCTGCTCGCCTGGGTCGGCGAAGTGGCCGAGCTGACCGACCCCGACCAGATCGTGTGGTGCGACGGCAGCCCCGCCGAATGGGAGCGCCTGACCGCCGAACTCGTCGCCTTCGGGACCCTCGAGCCGGTCCCCGCGAAGCCGGACTCGTTCCTGGCCCGCACCGACCCGAACGACGTCGCGCGCGTCGAGGAGCGCACCTTCATCTGCTCCACCGACCCCGACGACGCCGGACCCACCAACAACTGGACCGCGCCCGACTACATGCGCGAGACCATGACCGGCCTCTACCGCGGCTCCATGCGCGGGCGCACCATGTACGTCGTCCCCTTCTGCATGGGCTCGCTCGACGCCGAGAAGCCGATGTTCGGCGTGGAGCTCACCGACTCCGCCTACGTCGCGGTCTCGATGCACATCATGACCCGCATGGGCACCAAGGTCCTCGAGGCGATGGGCCGCGACGCCGACTTCGTCAAGTGCCTCCACTCCGTCGGCGCGCCGCTCGCGCCCGGCCAGGCCGACGTGCCCTGGCCCTGCAACGCCACCAAGTACATCTCGCACTTCCCCGAGGACCGCGAGATCTGGTCCTACGGCTCCGGCTACGGCGGCAACTCCCTGCTCGGCAAGAAGTGCTACGCCCTGCGCATCGGCTCCGCCATGGGCCGCGACGAGGGCTGGCTCGCCGAGCACATGCTCATCCTCAGACTGACCAGCCCGGAAGGGAAGGTCTACCACGTGACCGGCGCGTTCCCCTCCGCGTGCGGCAAGACCAACCTCGCCATGCTCGAGCCGACCATCCCCGGCTGGAAGGTCGAGACCCTCGGCGACGACATCGCCTGGCTCCGCTTCGGCGAGGACGGGCGCCTGTGGGCCTCCAACCCCGAGTACGGGTTCTTCGGCGTCGCACCCGGCACCGACTACAAGACCAACCCGAACGCCATGCGCACCATCGAGAAGGGCCACACGCTCTTCACGAACGTCGCGCTCACCGACGACGGCGACGTGTGGTGGGAGGGCATGGGCGAAGCGCCCGAGCACGCCATCGACTGGAAGGGCAACGACTGGACCCCGCGCTCCGAGGAGCCCTCCAGCCACCCCAACAGCCGGTTCTGCACGCCCATCAAGCAGTGCCCGGTACTCGCACCGCAGTACGACGACCCGCGCGGCGTCCCGATCGACGCCATCCTCTTCGGCGGCCGCCGCGCGACCACCATCCCGCTCGTCACGCAGGCCCGCGACTGGGTCCACGGCGTGTACATGGGCGCGACCCTCTCCTCGGAGACCACGGCCGCCGCCGTCGGCAAGGTCGGCGTCGTCCGCCGCGATCCGATGGCGATGCTGCCGTTCATCGGCTACAACGCCGCCGACTACTTCGGGCACTGGATCGCGATGGGCAAGTCCGCCGTCAGCGAGGACCTCCTGCCCGAGGTTTTCTACGTGAACTGGTTCCGCCGCTCCGACGACGGCCGGTTCCTGTGGCCCGGCTTCGGCGAGAACGCCCGCGTCCTCAAATGGGTCGTCGAGCGCCTCGAAGGCCGCGGCGAGGCCGTCGAGACCCCGATCGGGTACTGCCCGACCCCGGCGGCGATCGACGTCGACGGGATCGACGTGAGCGAGGCCGACCTCAAGGCCGCCCTCGAGGTCGACAAGGACGAGTGGGCCGCCGAGGTCCCGCTGGTCGAAAGCTGGTTCGCGCGCTTCGGCGACCGCCTCCCCACGGTGCTGTGGAGCGAACTCGACGCGCTCAAGCAACGCCTCGACCTGCAGTAGGCCGACTTCCATCGCCCGCGTGCTCCCAGCACGCGGGCGATGGCGCGCCCGGAGGCGGTACGCGCGAGCCGTCGAATTCGGCCTTCATGGCGAATCCGGCGAACCGTAGGAACAGCCTCCACGGTGACGCTTGCGAGCCGTGAATACGGCTCCACCGCGAGGCTTGCGAGCCGTAAATTTGGCCACCAGGGCGAAGCTTGCGAGCCGTAAATTTGACAGAGCCTACAATTGCCGGTTGTGGCGATCTCGAACCTGCTTTACCGGATCTACGAGCGTCGGCTCGCGCGCGAGCTGACCGGCCAGCCGCTGCCCAGGCACATCGGTGTCATGGTCGACGGCAACCGTCGCTGGGCCCGCGACATGGGCCTGACCGACCCCAACGACGGCCACCGGGCCGGCGCCAAGCACATCGAGCGCTTCCTCGGCTGGTGCGAGGAGCTGGGCGTCGAACACGTCACGATCTGGCTCCTCTCCACCGAGAACCTCTCGCGCCCCAAGGAGCAGCTCGACCCGCTCCTCGACATCATCGACGAGCTCGCCGGCGAACTCGCCGACGAGGACCAGCCCTGGCAGCTGCGCATGGTCGGCGCCCTCGACCTCCTCCCCGAGGAGCACCAGGCCGCGCTCAAGAGCGCCCAGCAGCGCACCGCCGACAAGCGGGGCATGCAGGTCAACCTCGCCGTCTGCTACGGCGGCCAGCGCGAGATCGCCGACGCCGTGCGCTCCTTCATCCTCGAGCAGGCCGCCACCGGCGCGAGCCTGGAGGAGGTCGCCGAGTCCATCGACGCCGACTCGATCGCCCGCCACCTCTACATGACCGGCCAGCCCGACCCGGACCTGGTGATCCGCACCAGCGGCGAGCAGCGGATCTCCGGGTTCCTGCTGTGGCAGTCGGCCTACTCGGAGTTCTACTTCTGCGACTCGAACTGGCCCGACTTCCGCCGGGTCGACTTCCTCCGCGCGGTGCGGTCTTTCGCGATCCGCGACCGCCGCTACGGCAAGTAGCCCCCGCTTCACCTGAAAAAACTTCGACGGGCACTGCGTCATTTGCGCCGGTTCCTTCGTGTGGGGAGTGCGATCAAACCGACTGCACCTCAACCACCCTGGAATCGAGGAACCGGATGACTGCGAGCCCCATGGTGCAACAGTCCACTGTGTCCCATGTCTCGTCCGCGGAACGCGCGGACTTCGACGGCTTCTACGCCGCGAACGCCGCCCAGATCACCGCGCAGATCCGCGCCTACGTCGGTGACCTCGCCGAGGCCGAGGACCTGGTCGCGGAGGCGTTCTGCCGGGCGCTGGCCCGCTGGGGCGCGATCAGCGCCTACGACAACCCCGCGACCTGGGTGCGGCGGGTCGCGTGGAACCTGGCGACCTCCCGGCTGCGCCGCGCCGCCGTCCTGCGGCGGTTCCTGCGCTGGCAGCGGCCCGTCCACGACGATGGCCCCGGGCCCGAGCGGCTCGACCTGGAGCAGGCGCTCTCCGAGCTGAACGAACGCCACCGCAAGGCGGTCATCCTGCGCTACATGGCGGGCATGACCACCGCGGAGATCGCCGAGCAGGAGGGCGTGGCCGAGACGACCGTCCGCTCCTGGCTGACCCGCGGCAAGGCGGCGCTCGCGCAGCGCCTTCGCATCGACGACACGACCCCCCGATTCGAGGAGAACCGATGAACGCCCCTCAGCGAGACCCTTTGAGCGCCATGTTCGACCAGTACGCTGCCGCCACCGCCGCCGAGACCTCCCCGCCCTCCACCGGGCAGCTGCGGCGCCGGATGCGCCGCCACCGCACCGCCCGCGTCGCCGCGGCCGGGGTGGCTGCGGCCGTCCTGGCCGTGCCGGGCGGCTGGGCGCTCCAGCAGGCCGGGGCGACCGACCAGGGCCCCGGCCCGGCCGACGGCGGCCCGACCGAGGAGGTCAGCGAAGTGGTCGGCTGCGAGGACTGGCCGACTGACCCGCCCAGCGAGGACTGGCCCACTGACGACTCTCCCGCGGACGAGCCGACCGGCTCTGAAGAGTCGCCCAGCGAGGAGCCGACCGGCGGCGTGGTGCCCACCGGGGACGAGGTCTCGGCGAGCGAGGAGCAGTCCGAGTACGGCACGGAGGAGGCGAGCACCCAGGTGCCGCCGGAGGACGAGTCGGCCACGGCGGCGCCCTCCGAGGAGGCCACGCCGTGCGAGGACTCGCCCTCTGAGGAGCCGACGGAGAGCGAGTCCGAACCCGGCGAGGAGCCGACCGACAACGAGTCCGAACCTGGCGAGGAGCCGACCGACGTCGAAGAGGAGCCGACCGACAGCGAGTCCGAACCCGGCGAGGAGCCGACCGACGTCGAAGAAGAGCCGACGGACGACGGCTACGTCACCCCGTCCGCCGAGGAGCCCACCACCGGCATCGACGAGCCCTCCGAGTCGTCCACGCGCTGACCGCACACGTCGAAGCCCCCGCGAGCAATGCTCGCGGGGGCCTTCTCACGTGCTAGGCGAGGGTCACGCCCGCCGCTTCGAGGTCCTTGAGGGCCTTGGCCTTCGTCTCCTCGGCGACGGCGGCGGTGTACTCGAGGAGGACCGTGGTCGCGAAGCCCTCGGCGGCGGCGTCCAGGGCGGTGGCGCGGACGCAGTGGTCGGTGGCGATCCCGACGACGTCGACCGCGTCGACGCCGCGGTCGCGCAGCCACTCGGCCAGGCCCGTCTCGCCCGCCGAGCCCTCGAAGCCCGAGTAGGCCGCCTCGTAGGCGCCCTTGTCGAACACGGCCTCGGCGACGGTGTGATCGAAGTTCGGGTGGAAGCCCGCGCCCGCGGTGCCCACGACGCAGTGCGGGGGCCAGGAGTCGCGGAAGTCAGGTTCGGCCGAGAAGTGCAGGCCGGGATCGATGTGCCAGTCGCGGGTGGCGACGACGTGCTCCCAGCGGCCCGGGGCGGAGCCGATGAGTTCGGTGACGGCCGACGCGACGGCCGCGCCGCCCGCGACAGCGAGCGACCCTCCCTCACAGAAGTCGTTCTGGACGTCTACCACGATCAGTGCCCGGCTCATGCCCCGATCCTATTGCCATTCGCGATGGGCTACAAGACGCGAGGCCCCGCGACCCGGCGCCGAGATCCTATAGGATATATCCTGCAGGATTTCGGGCACGGAAAAGCCCGGAGGCGAACCGCCTCCGGGCTGTTTCACGTGTGCGTCAGTGCCCCTTGACTTCCTTGACCAGGTGGCCCCACTTCTCGTCGAAGACGGGGCGCTCCGAGCGGATGCGCGGGAGGCGGTCGAAGTTGCGCAGCGGCGGCGGGCAGCTGGTCGCCCATTCGAGCGAGCCGCCGTAGCCCCACGGGTCGTTGGTCTCGACCACGCGGCCGGCCTTCCAGGACTTGAACAGGTTCCAGATGAACGGCAGGGTCGACAGGCCCAGGATGAACGCGCCCACGGTGGAGATCATGTTCAGCGTCGTGAAGTTGTCCGACTCCAGGTAGTCGGCGTACCGGCGGGGCATGCCCTCGGCGCCGAGCCAGTGCTGCACCAGGAACGTGGTGTGGAAGCCGATGAAGGTCAGCCAGAAGTGGACCTTGCCGAGCCGCTCGTCGTACATGCGGCCCGCGACCTTCGGGAACCAGAAGTAGACGCCGGCGTAGACGGCGAACACGATGGTGCCGAACAGCACGTAGTGGAAGTGCGCCACCACGAAGTACGAGTCGGAGACGTGGAAGTCGACCGGCGGGCTGGCGAGCAGGACGCCCGAGAGGCCGCCGAGGAGGAACGTGACCAGGAAGCCGATGCTGAACAGCATCGGGGTCTCGAAGGTCAGCTGCCCCTTCCACATGGTGCCGATCCAGTTGAAGAACTTCACACCGGTCGGGACCGCGATCAGGAAGGTCATCAGCGAGAAGAACGGCAGCATGACCGAGCCGGTGGCGTACATGTGGTGGGCCCACACGGCCATCGACAGGCCCGCGATCGCGAGGGTCGCGGCGACCAGCGTCTTGTAGCCGAAGATCGGCTTGCGGCTGAACACCGGGAAGATCTCGGAGACGATGCCGAAGAACGGCAGCGCCACGATGTACACCTCGGGGTGCCCGAAGAACCAGAACAGGTGCTGCCAGAGGATCGCGCCGCCGGTCTCGGAGTCGAAGACGTGCGCGCCGAGCTGGCGGTCGGCCATGACGGCGAGGAGCGCGGCGAACAGGATCGGGAAGACCAGGATCACCAGGAGGCTCGTGATGAGGATGTTCCAGGTGAAGATCGGCATGCGGAACATGAGCATGCCCGGGGCGCGCATCGTGATGATCGTGGTGATCATGTTGACCGCGCCGAGGATGGTGCCGATACCCGAGATGGACAGGCCCACGAACCACATGTCGGCGCCGATGCCCGGCGAGTTGACCGCGTTCGACAGCGGCTGGTAGGCGAACCAGCCGAAGGAGGCCGCGCCGCCGGGGGTGATGAACCCGGAGACCGCGAGGATCGAGCCCAGCAGGTACAGCCAGTACGCGAAGGCGTTCAGCCGCGGGAACGCCACGTCGGGCGCGCCGATCTGCAAGGGCACCAGGTAGTTGCCGAACGCGAACACGATCGGGGTCGCGAACATGAGCAGCATGATGGTGCCGTGCATCGTGAACAGCTGGTTGAACTGCTCCGACGACACGATCTGGAGGCCGGGCCGGAACAGCTCGGCGCGGATCAGGAGGGCGAGGACGCCGCCGATCGCGAAGAACGCGAAGGACGTCACGAAGTAGAGCAGACCGATCTGCTTCGCGTCCGTCGTGCGGAGCGTGCGGGCGAGCCAGGAACCGTTGGGCTCCCGGCGTACCGGCCAGGGGCGCGCGACGATAGGCGTTGGCTCAAGCTTCGGCTCAACCGTGGTCACCTGTGGGCCTCCATGATTCATTTCCAGGTAGCGAAACGCAGCATAGCCCCGGGAAGGGCCGCCGATGCGGAGGGGGATTGCACTAGCGGCGTGGCGGAGCGTGACCGCGTGCCGTGTGCAACGTGGTTCCCGCAGGTCGCGTCAGCGACGAACGGGTCGGGGGGAGTGGCGCCCGCGGGTCGCCGCATCGGGCCGGCGCCCGCGGGTGAGCAATCTCCTACAGGTTCACAGGCTGCCGCGGGCGTCGGGCTCGAGCGCGGCGTAGACCCGCTTGACCAGGAGGGCGGTCTCGTAGCCGACCTGGCCGAGGTCGCAGCCGGCGTTGGCCAGCACGGCGAGCTGGGCGCGGTCGCCGACGGCCATGAGCAGCAGCACGCCTTCGTCCATGTCGATGACGGACTGGCGGATCCGGCCGGCGTCGAGGACCTTCGCCGCACCCGTCGTCAGGCTCGCGAGCCCCGAGGTGATGGCGGCGAGCTGGTCGGCCCGGTCGGTCGACAGGCCGCGCGAGGCGGCGATGGCGAGTCCGTCGACGGAGACCGTGAGCGCCTCTGAGACGTCCGGGACCTTCTCCACGAAGGAGGTCAGGAGCCAGTCGAGTTCACCGACGTTCTTGTCCTTGTTGTCCATCTCGCTGCTTTCTATTGGCGTTGTTCGTGCGCGGCGGCCGCCGCGATGCCGGAGGCGAAACCGGCGAGCCGGTCCCTGATCTCGGCAGGGTCGAGGTCGGTTCCGCCGCCGCCCGAACGCGAGCTGGGGACGGAGCCGGGGAGCAGCCGGGAACCGGGTGCGCGGCGGGGCAGTTCCGCGCCGTTGACCCTGCCGGAGGTTTCGAGTGCTCGGTTCACCTTCCTGAAGGTAACATCCAGCGTCTCGGGCGCGGGCCCCGCAGGGGCGTGGGTTCCGTTCCCTCCGTTGCGCGGCGCGGGGTTCGGCGGTGCCTGCGAACCGTAGTTCGGCCCGGCCACGGGCAGGGGTTCGGGGGCGGAGCCGGCGCGGCGCGGACGCGGCACGATCGGCTCGACGGCGCCCGGCGCGCCCGTCTCGGCGCCCGTCCCGGTCACCGGCAGGTTCGCGGCGCGGGCCGAGAGCGCCAGCTGCGCGGCCGTGCCGCGGTCCGCCGGGGAGAGCCCCACCGGGTCCTCGGCGTGCGCGCTCGAGGGGATGCGCACGAGCGCGAGCGTGCCCTTGCCCATCGTGGAGTGGAGCTGGACGCTGATCGAGTGCTCGGCGGCGAGCCGGCCGACGACCAGGAGGCCCATGGTCGCGGTGAGCTCGGAGTTCAGCTGGGTCGGTTCGGCGAGGCGGCGGTTGATGGCGGCCATCGGCTCGGGGGCCAGGCCGATGCCGTCGTCGGCGATCGAGATGACGATCTCCGAGCCCGAGCGACGCGAGGTGACCCGCACCGACTGGGTCGGCGGCGAGTAGGACGCGGCGTTGTCGAGCAGCTCGGCGAGGATGCGCACGAGGTCGCCGGCGGGCTTGGTCTCGAGCCGGACCGCGACCTGGTTCTCGACGACGACGCGCCCGGCGTCCTCGATCTCGGCGACCGCGTCGCGGATGATCGCCTCGAGCCCGGCCGGGTGGTTGTACCGCCGCTGCGGGTCGCCGCCGGCGAGCAGGAGCAGGTTCTCCTCGTTGCGGCGCATGCGGGCCAGCAGGTGGTAGACGCTGCGCCACTCGTCGGGGATCGACGAGGCGGCGGCGCCCTCGACGAGGGCCTCCATGACCTGCTGCTGGCGGCGGATGAGGCTCTGGCCGCGGCGGGCGAGGGTCTTCATCATCGCCTCGACGTCGATGCGCAGCAGCGCCTGGTTCGCGGTCTGGCGCAGCGCCTGGTGGTGGGCGGCGCTGAAGGCCTCGGCGAGGCTGTCGAGCTCGTCGGCGTAGCGCGAGTCGGTCTGCAGCACGGTCTGCTGCTTCGCGGCCTGCAGCAGCCGGTCGACCTCGTTCGCGTTGGCGGCCTGGGACACCGCGGCCACCGTCTTCGGCAGCGTGTCGTACGCGGCCGTCAGGGTCGCCTCGCGGACGCCGTCGACGCGCAGGCTGATCCGGCGCGCCAGCATGGCCGCGGAGATGATCGAGGTCAGCGCCAGCACGAGGACCAGCGCGAACGTGGTGAGGAGGGTGCGCGAGGCCGCCTCGCGCATGAGGTTCACGTCCTCGCCCATGAAGGCGAGCACCGAGACCTGGGTCGTGTCGAGCGAGGCGACGACCGCGCCCTGCGCCGCCATGAAGTCGGTGGGCGAGATGGTGGGGATGTTGCCGCGCAGGTAGACGCTCATCGCGGTCCGGGCGTCCTTGGCGTCCTGGGACTCCATGGCGGCCTTGTAGACCGAGGCGGTCTCGTTCGAGGCGTTGGCGCGGAACTCGGTGATCTGCTGGTCGAACTTGCCCGAGAGGCTCGCGACCTGCCCGAGGGCCTCGCGGTTGACGAGGCCGGCGTCCCCGTCCTCGAGGAGCGCGAGGTCGGCGGCGACGGTGAACTGGATCTCGGCGGCGATGCGCCCGGCCTGCATGACCGCGGCGAGGGAGTCGAGGTGCGCGGAGATCTCGGAGTCGTCGACGAGGCGGGGGAGGATCGAGGCGATCCCCACGATGTGGTCGGCGAGGTCGCGGTAGACCTGGATGCCCTCCGCCACTTCCTCATCGGTGTAGACGGCGTCGCCGTTGTACATCTCGTCGAACGCGAGCCGGGCGGTGTCGAGCTCGTCGACCTTCGTGAAGAGGGAGTCCATGTCGTTGGCGAGCTCGGGGAAGCGGGCCACGGCGGCGTCGGAGGTGCCGCGGAGCGCCTCGAAGGCCTCGTCGGTCTCGCGGCGGGCCACCGCGGAGTCGAACTGGCCGCCGCCGCCGTTGACCACGGACATGACGACCGGGCCGATCTCGGCCTGATGCTGGTCCAGGGTCTTGTTGAGGCCTTCCGAGAGCTCGGCGAGGACCTCGGCGTCGGTGGCGTTCTGGTAGGAGTCCCACACCGTGACCGTCTGGAACAGCCCGAGCACCAGCATCCCCATGAGCGCCGCCGCGATCGGCAGCATCAACTGCATCCGAATCGGGAGGCGACTGGTGCGCTGCCGGCTTTTACGGGCCATCGGGGGGCGTCCTTTCTGAGGGGCGAAAGCGCTGCGGCGTGCTGCTGACCATCTTCGCTTGTGCTTTCAGGGCTGTATGAGGCGGGGCTCACTCCGCGGGTCGGCCGTTCAGCCGACGAGCGGCCGTCCTTCCGGGTATCGGTACAGGCGGTGGCGGGAGCGGAGGGCGAGGGACGCGGCGAACAGTACCGGGCCGATGCGGCCGGTGTACATGGCGATGGCCAAGAGCCACTTGGAGGGTTCGGACAGGTCGTACGTGACGCCGGTGGACTGGCCGAGGGTCGCGAGCGCGCTCGTCACCTCGAACATGATCGACATCAGGTCCAGGTCCGGCTCGAAGCGCTGCATGAGGAACACGCCGAAGGCGTTGCAGGCCACGTACACGAGGGCCACGGTGAGCGCCTCGCGGATCACCGAGGGGTTGATGCGGTGCCGGAAGGCCGTGACGTCGGGTTCGCCGCGCACCTCGGCCCAGATGACCAGGAGCAGCACGAAGAACGTGCCGACCTTGATGCCGCCGGCGGTCGAGGCGGAGCCGCCGCCGATGAACATGAGGATGATCGAGGCGAGCTGCGAGTCCTGGTTCATCGCTCCGATGTCGACGGAGTTCAGGCCGGCCGCGCGCACCATCGAGGTCTGGAAGAACGCGGGCAGGATCCGGTCGTACCAGGGCCACTGCCCGAACGTGGCCGGGTTCGACCACTCGAACATGAGGAACGCGATCCAGCCGCCGAAGAGCAGGATCGCCGAGCCGACCAGGGTGATCTTGGTGTGCACCGACCACTGTTTGCGGCCCCAACGGCGGCGCGTGACCTCGAAGATCACGGGCATGCCGAGCCCGCCGATGATGGTCGACAGGCACAGCGGCAGGCAGATCCACCAGTCGGTCGCGTAGCTCATGAACGAGTCCGAGAACAGCGCGAACCCGGCGCTGTTGAACGCGCTCACGGCGTGGAAGATCCCGTACCAGATCGCCTCGCCGAGCCCGAACCCGTACATGGAGAAGCGGATCGCGAGCACGAGCGCGGTGGCGGCCTCGACGATGAGCGAGAGCGCCACGGTCCGCAGGAGCACGGCCTTCACGTCCCCGAGGCTCAGCGCCCGGCTGATCTCGGTCTGCGTCATGAGCTTCGTGCGCAGGCCCAGCTTGCTCGACACGAGGAGGCCGACCAGCACCGCGCTCGTCATGATGCCCAGTCCGCCGACCTGGAACAGCAGCATGATGATGAACTGCCCGAACCAGCTCCAGTGGAAGGGCGTGTCGACCACGGCCAGGCCGGTCACCGACACCGCCGAGGTCGCGGTGAAGAACGCGTCCGTGACGTGCGTGACGTCGTTCTCCAGGTGCGCGAGCGGCAGCATGAGCAGGAGCGTCCCGGCCACGATCGTGGCCAGGAAGATCAGCGGGATGAGCCGCGCGGGGTGGCGGAAGAAGTCCTGGAGTCGGGCGGTCATGTCAGGTCGTGGAGGCGAAGTGCTCGACCCTGGTGGTGGCACCGGAGACGATGAGGGTGTCGCCTTCGGCGATCACGGTGTCGGGGGTGGCGTAGGTGAAGTCCTCGCCGGGCTGCTTGACGCCCACGACGGTGACCCCGTACTTGCTGCGGAGCCGCGACTCGCCGAGGGTCTTCCCCACGGCCTCGGCGGGCGCCTTGGTCTTGACGATCGCGAAGCCGTCGTCGAACTCGATGAAGTCGAGCATCTTGCCGCTCACCAGGTGCGCGACCCGCTCGCCCATCGCCGCCTCCGGGTAGACCACGTGGTGGGCCCCGGTGCGGTGGAGGATCTGGCCGTGCTTGGCGTTGATGGCCTTCGCCCAGATCTCGCGGACCCCGACCTCCTCGCAGGCCAGCACGGTGAGGACGCTCGCCTCGATGTCGGTGCCGATCGCGACCACGACGTGGTCGAACTCGCCGATGCCGAGCTGGTTGAGCACCGTCGACTCGGTCGAGTCGGCCTGCACCACATGCGTGAGGGTCTCGGAGGCGCGCTGCACGATCTCGGGCCGCTCGTCGATCGCGAGGACCTCGTGGCCGAGCCGGGTGAGGGACTCGGCGACCGCGGACCCGAAGCGGCCCAGGCCGATGACGGCCACGGTCTCCTCCACGGTGCTTTCGCCCTTGCCGAACAGGTTCATCGGATCGCTTCCTCAGTAGGTGCTGACACGCTGTCTGATTCTGCCACCCGCCCGTCGCGGCGGCGGTCCGTACCCGCGGTGCGGCCGTTGCGGTGCCGCTGCGGCCATTCGGTCCACTTCGGATTCCAGGGCGAAAAAGAAGAGGGGGGCGGCCGATAACCCCTCATGGCCGCCCCCCTCGAACACCCCTAACACTCTCCAAGGATGGAGGAGATCACAAGTCTACTCCGCGAGCACGGCCCTCAGGAAGTCCTGCGTGCGCGCTTCTCGCGGATCCGAGAAGATTTCGTCAGGGGCGCCCTCCTCGACGATCTGGCCGCGGTCGAACATCATCACCCGGTTCGAGACGTCCCGCGCAAACCCCATCTCGTGCGTCACGATGAGCATCGTGATGCTGGTCGTGTCAGCGACATCGCGCAGCACGCCCAGCACGTCCGCCACCAGCTCGGGGTCGAGCGCGCTGGTCACCTCGTCGAGCAGCAGGATGTCCGGGTCCATCGCCAGCGCCCGGGCGATCGCCACCCGCTGCTGCTGGCCGCCCGAGAGCTGCGACGGGTAGTTGTCCACCTTGGACGAGAGGCCGACCAGCTCCAGGAGGTCGCGGGCCTTGGCCTCGGCCTCGTCCTTGGAGCGGCCGAGGGTGTGGACCTGCGCCTCGGTGACGTTGCGCAGCACCCGCATGTTCGGGAAGAGGTTGAACGACTGGAAGACCATGCCGATCTTCTTGCGCGCCTGCCGCAGGTGGCGCTCGTTCGCCACCACGAGCTTCCCGCCCTTCTCCATGTGAGAGAGCGGCTTGCCCTCGACCCAGATGACGCCGCCGTCGGCGGCCGGGTCCTTGGGCGGGGTCACGTGCTCCAAGGTCATGAGCAGCCGCAGGATCGTGGTCTTGCCCGACCCGGACGGCCCGATGAGCGTCACGCGCTCGCCCGGGTCGACGTCGAAGCTCAGCCCGTCCAGGACCTTGAGGTCCCCGAAGGACTTGTCGACGCGGTCGAAGCGGATGATCGACTCATTAGAAGTTGGACTTGGCAAGACGGTTCTCCAATCTCCGCGCCGCGACCGCCACCGGGTAGGAGGCGGCCAGGAACAGGATGCCTGCGATGGTGTAGCCCTCGACGGCGCCGTCGTAGTGCTGCCCTTGGTACTTCTGCGCCTGCGCGATCATCTCCAGGACGCCGATCACGAACAGGGTCGGCACCTCCTTGAACATGGCGATGATCCAGTTGGCGACCGCCGCGGCCGAGCGCCGCAGCATCTGCGGGAGCACGATCGCGCCCCACACGCGGTGGGTCGGCAGGCTCAGCGCCGTCGCGGCCTCCCACTGCCCCACCGGGATCGCCTCGATCCCGGCCCGGTACGACTCCATGGTGTAGGACGCGTAGTGCACGCCCAGCACCGCGGAGCCGACGGCGAACGCGCTCCACTCGGGGTTGATGTAGTAGCTCGTCGCGGTCCACACGAACAGCACCTGCACCAGCAGGGGCGTGTTCCGGATGAACTGGAAGACCGCCGACAGGACCCGCCGCAGCCACGGCGGGCCGATGCGCAGGCCGACGGCCACCAGCAGGCCCAGGAGCACCGCGATGAGCCCGGCGACCAGCGTGACCTGCAGGACGACGATGAAGCCCTGCCACATCGCCGGGAAGATCTCGACGACGATCTCGTTGTTCCACTCGTTCATCAGGCCAGGCCCTTCTCGGCGACGGCCGGGGTCAAGCGGCCCTTGACCGGCTTCGCGTCGATGCCGATGCCGCGCTTGGCCCGGCGCTCGAGCGCGCGCATCCCGGTCCAGATGAGCCAGGCGAGCACGAAGTAGATGACGAGGATGAGGCCGTAATGCGCCAGCAGGTTCTGGCCGCCGTTCTGCCCGCCGATGAGGCCGGCCATCGCGGTGAGGTCGGTGACGCTGATGAGCGACACGAGCGCGCTGGCCTTGAGCAGCATGATCGCGAACGCGCACAGCGAGGGGATCATCTCGGGCCAGGCCTGGGGGAGGACGACCAGCCGGAGGCGCTGGAACGGGGTGAAGTTCACGGCCAGGCTCGCTTCGAGCTGGCCCGGGGGGACCGCGGCGATCGCGCCGCGCACGACCTCGGAGCAGTAGGCGCCGTAGTTGAGGCCGAGGGCGATGATGCCGGCGATGATCGCGTAGTCGAACTGGATGCCCAGGACCACCGGCATGGCGAAGGCGAACCAGAACAGCTGCACCACCACCGAGGAGCCGCGGAAGAACTCCACGAACGCCCGGGCCGGGGTGCGGACCGCGAGCCGCTTCGAGCTCGTCATGAGCCCCAGGGCGAACGCCACCACCAGCGCCAGCGCCGCCGAGGCCAGGGTGACCTGGACGGTGACCAGCAGCGGTTCGGCGTACCGGGGCAGTGAGTCGACGACTTCTTGGAAGTCCATAACGGCGACTCCTACTGGTAGGTGTCCGGGCAGAGGTCTTCGGCGGTCAGCCCCTCGGGGTGGTTCTCCTCGACGGTGAACCCGTACTCGGACACCAGGCCCTCCCAGGTGGGCGTGTCGGCGAGGAGCTTCTCCAGCTCCTCGTTGACCGCGTCCCGGAAGCCGGTGTCGGCGGGCTGGAAGACCGCCGCGCCCGCGCCGATCATGTCCTCGCCGGACTCGGGGTCGACGAGCCAGAAGCCCTCGGTGACCTCGACCTCGGGGTCGGCCTCGGCCGCGAGCCTGAGGTTCGCGCTGGTCAGGCCGATGGCGTCGCAGCGGCCGGACTTGAGCTCGAGGATGAGCCCGGACAGGTCGGCCTGGACGTTGATGCGCTCGGCGTCGAAGATCGCGTCCGCGACCTCCTGCTCGCTGGTGCCGTTCATGACGCCGATGACGCCGTCGGTCTCGGCCATGGCGTTGAGCGTGGTCCAGCCGCCCGGATTCCCGGCCTGGACCATGAGGGCGTCCGGCATGATGTAGTCCGGGTTCGCGAAGGCCACGGCGTCGCAGCGCTCAGAGGTGACGTACATGCCCGCGATGACCATGTCGTGGTTGGTGCCCAGGCCCGAGATGAGCGATTCCCACTCGGTGAGCTTCCATTCGATCTGATCGGCCTTGATGCCGAGCTTGTCCAGCAGGTACAGCTGGACCGCGACCGACTGGCCGGTGACCGACTCGTCGTCCGCGGTGTACGCGTAGGGGGCCTCGTTGGCGTAGGCGATGCGGAGTTTCCCGCCGTCCTGCGCCTGCTCCAGCAATCCGTTCCCACTGCCGTCGCCCTGGTCGGTGCGTGAACAGGCCGCCAGCGCGAAGGCCGCCGCCCCGGCGGTGGCCCCGCCGAGCAGATGGCGGCGGTTGAGGTGCATTCGGTTCGACACGTGGTCGCCTCCTGGTTCGGGGTCGGGTACGTTGCCGACACTAACGTTCTATTGTAAGTTTGTCGACAATACGATGATCGACGTTCGATAACAAAAAAGCAAGCATGTTGACGGGGGACGCAACCGGAGCTTGCACCTGAACGTGATGTACCGGCAGCGCTAAGATGCTGCCCAGAAGAGACAGAGGGGGAGCAGGCAGACGTGTCTGATCGCAGCAGCGGATTGGGTGGGCTCACGAGCGCCCGCCAGGTGGGGCGCCTGGCCCCGGTGCGACGCACCTCGACGGTGGACCTCATCGCCGACCGGCTCCGCGACGCGGTGGTGGACGGATCGCTCCCGCCCGGAGCCGCCCTCGGCGAGGCCGAACTCGCCTTCCAGCTCGGCGTCAGCCGCGGCCCGCTCCGCGAGGCCATGCAGCGGCTCACCGCCGAAGGGCTCCTCGTCATCCCGCGCCGCCGCGGCCTCGCCGTGCGCACCATGACGCCCGAGGACGTGCGCGACATCCACTGGCTGCGCGCCCGCATCGAACCCGAGCTCGCGCGCCGCATCCTCGCGCGCCCGCTCGCCGAGCGCAAGACCGTCCTCGCCGAACTCGGCGCCGAGGTCAAGCGCATGCAGCGCGCCCTCAAGAAGCACGACGCCCGCGCCCTCGGCGACGCCTACCTCGACTTCCACCGCGGCCTCGCCGCCTGGGGCGGCTCGATCCGCTTGGCGCGCATGATGTCCACGCTCCTCATCGAGACGCGGCTGTGCACGTTCTCCATGTACGAGCACTTCGAGGTCGCCGTCGACCTCGTGCCCGAGCACGCGGCCTTCGTCGAGGCGCTGGCCGCCGAGGACGCCGAGCGGTTCAACGCCCTCATGTGCGCGCACCTCGACGCCGAGGTCCGGCGCCTGCTCGCCGAGCCCGAGGCGACCAAAGAGGACGATGCCGACCGGCTCCTGGCCGAGACCCCGGACGAGCCGCAGCCGCTCGACCGCCTGGACCTTCCCGAGGGCATCTGACCTGCCGCGCGATCATCCTTGCGACCCGTTGGCGCGCAAGTGGGAACGACGACTGTCAATATCCTGACACTTCATGGTCCGTTGGTGGACCGTCCGTTACGAAACCTATATAAATAGGGCCCCGACCCCGGACAAAATTCGAGACGGAGCCCAAAATGTCATACCCCCGACGAATCTCCACAATGGCGGCTGCCCTCCTCGCCGCCCTCGTGTCCGTCACCGCCCTCACCAGCGGCGCCGCCCAGGCGCAGACCATCGAGTACGTCGCCCTCGGCGACTCCTACGCCTCCGGCGTCGGCACCCGCGACTACCTCGACGACTCCTCCTGCCGCCGTTCGGATGCGGCCTACCCCGCGCTCCTCGCCGCCGAGATCGGCGCGGACCTCGAGTTCGCCGCCTGCTCGGGCGCGAAGACCGGCGACGTCCTCGCCGGCCAGCTCGGCGGCCTCTCCGCCGGCACCGACCTCGTCACGATCACCATCGGCGGCAACGACACCGGGTGGACCGGCGTCGTCCAGAAGTGCGCCTACCCGTACCCGTGGACCTGCACCAAGGAGATCGACACGGCCGAGGCGTTCGTGCGCGACGTGCTGCCCGGCCGGCTCGACGAGGTCTACGACGCGATCGAGGCCGCCGCCCCGAACGCCGAGGTCATCGTGGTCGGCTACCCGCTCCTGTTCAACGGCGAGCAGTGCAACGCCATCACCCGCATCAGCCCCGGTGAGCAGGCCGCCCTCAACGACGCCGCGAGCCTCCTGGGCGACGTGATCGGCACGGCCGCCGCCAACCACGGCTTCCAGTACGCCGACGTCCGCGCCGCCTTCGACGGCCACGCCGTCTGCGACGACGCCGAATGGCTCAACGGCCTCTCCTACCCGATCGTCGAGTCCTACCACCCCAACAAGGCCGGCCAGAGCGACGGCTACTTCCCGATCGTCAGCGGCCTCGTCTGAGCCGCCTGCGAACAATTGAGCCGCTCGCGAACAGATCGGCACAACGCGAAGGGCCCCACCGGAACTCCGGTGGGGCCCTTCCTTCACGCTGTCGCCGTTAGGCGGGGATGACGCCGGCGGCGTCGCTGTCGCAGATGAGCCACTTGCCGTCTTCCTTCACCAGGTCGATGGTCATGCTCTCGTCGATGGGCGTGGCGCCGTAGTCGGGGATCGTCACCTCACCGGTCATGGCGACGTCGACCGTGGCGTCATCGCCGGTGATCGACTCGTTGCTGACCTCGTAGTCCATGGTGACCTCCACGCCCTCCATCAAGTCCTCCATGCCGGCCATGTCCTCGCCGGTGGCACCCTCGATGGCGGCGTCGATCTCGTCCTGGGACTCCGAGCACAGGAACGGACGCACGTCCTCGACCAGGGCTTCCAGGTTCGACATGCCGTTGGACTCGAAGGAGGAGACCGAGACGTCCATGTACGCCTCGACGACCTCGCTGGGGGAGTCGCCGCCCCCGGGGCCGCCGCCCCCGAAGGGGTTCATGACGAGCAGGACGATCGCGACGATGAGGACCACGGCACCGGCGCCGACGCCGACGATGAGGCCGGTCTTCGACTTCTTCGGGGCCGGGGGCAGCGGCTGGCCGAACCCGCCCGGCTGCTGCTGCGGCTGCCCGTAACCGGGCTGCTGGCCGTAGCCGGGAGGCGGCGTCTGGCCGTACCCGGGCTGCTGCGGCTGGGACTGGCCATACCCGGGCTGCTGCCCGTAGCCCGGCTGCTGCGGCTGGGACTGCCCGTAACCGGGCTGCTGGCCGTACCCAGGTTGCTGGGGTTGCGACTGGCCGTACCCCGGCTGCTGGCCGTAGGGCGGTTGCTGGTTCGGGTCGAACCCCGGCTGCTGGGGCGGGTAGGCCATGACGTGTCCTCGTTTGTCGGGAGTGGGTTGCGCCAGGTTAACACGCACACACCAACATCACCGCCCTCGAATACGGCCGGGAGAACGAACGGCGCCGGGACCTGGAAGGTCCCGGCGCCGCCCAAACGATTGCGGCGTCAGCCGCCGCCCTCTTCCTCGGGCGCGGTCTCGTAGACCGGCACGTCCTCGATGTTGAGCTGCATCTGCTTCTTCGCCTCGTACGGGTCGAGCTCCGGACCCTGGGGGATGAGGGAGACCATCGTGTCCGGGACCGAGACCGGCTTGACGCCGCCGTAGCCGAGCGCGTTCTGGGTCGTGTCGGTCGGCCCGTCGTCGACGATGCCGTGCGCGATTCCCTGGTCGCTCACCATGAACGTGAACCCGGAGACCGTCGCACCCTGGTCGGCGCGCTTGTCGATCAGCGTCGCCGTGCCCTGCGGGAGCACCGTCTGCGCCTGGAGGTTGTCGATGGTCGAGAAGATCTCGCCGTCCCCGTTGACCTCGACCGACTTCGCGTTCTCGGTGAGGGTCTTCGGCGCCTCCTCGTACATGGCGACCTTGATGTTCGTGGACTCGTCGTTCTGGTCCGCCGGGTCGTACACCGCGCACACCGCCGGGCGACGCGCATTGGTGCTCCACAGGGTGTCGCTCAGGTCCTCCTGCGGGTACGTCTCGGGCTCGAAGACGGCCTGGTTGCCGGTGGTCGACACGGTGGTCGGCTCGACTTCCTGGGCGGTGTCGACCTGGGACTGGAGCAGTTTGAACATGGTGGCGGAGATGGGCGCGAACGCGTCGACGCCGTTCTCCTTCACGAGCACGTACTGCTCGCCGGCGGCCTGCACCGGCGCCCCGTAGGTGACGAAGCCGCCGTCCGTGGTCGGCACGTTCGAGACGTCGCCGAACTCCTGCCTCGGGTCGGGCGCGATGGGCGCGACGGAGGGGATGGTGTTGAGCATGCTCTCGTTGAGCATCACCGCGTCCGCGACCTGCAGGCCGAGGCTGCCGATAAGGCTCTGCGCCGTGGTCGCGTCCTCGCCGATCTGGTACTTGCCGCCGTTCCACAGCAGGAAGTACTTGGGCTCCGAGTCGTCGTTCTGCTTCGGGGCGGTCTGCGCCAGGATCCACTTGTCATCGCCGAGCCACTGGCTCGGTTCGGGCAGGTCCTCGACCACGAGCTGCGTCAACTGGAACTCGGCCGTGCCGCCCTCCACCCGCGACATCGAGCAGGTGTTCCAGTCGACGTCGTTCGCCAGCAGCTCCTCCTTGTCCGGCGGCTGCGAGGGGATCCCCTGGATGCCGATCGTGAAGGAGCCGCGGGGCTTGCCCTTCAGCGAGTCCGGCTTCAGGTCCTGGACCTCGGGCTTGCCGTTCGCGCCGGGCTTCGCCAGCAGCAGCGCCGACGTGTAGTTGGTGACCTGCCAGAGCCGGGCCGGGTTCTCGTCGGTCGGGTCCTTGCCGTCCTTCGTGACGTACACGTACACGGCGTTGGAGCCCTTGATCGTGATGATGTTGCCCACCACCGGCTCCGCGTTGCCCTTGCCGAACAGGGTCGCGATGGCGAACCCGCCGAACACCAGGGCCAGCACCATCGTCGACACGAAGATCGAGAGTCCGATGCGCCGCAGAGGCCGCTCGATCGAGTCGGGGTTGGCAAGCACCAGCGCCTGGTTCATGCGCGAGGTGATGAACTTGTGGGCCTCCACCTGTTCACGGCGGGAGCGCATCTGGGGCATTCGGATTCGCCTCTCTCGGAGTCGGGCTCAGGGGGTGGAAGTGGCTAGCCGCGCAGCGACAGGGCGATCGTGTACAGGTCGCACACCCAGCCGACCAGCGGCAGGATCGCCACGATCAGCAGCGCCTCGATGATGTCGAGCGCACGGCCCCAGGTGGGGGCGATCTTCTTGCCCGCCACGGCCAGGCCGTAGACCATCGCGATGAGCGTGAGCAGCGTGAGCGCGCCGAGGATCACCGTGAGGCGCACCAGGATGTTGTCCTCGCTTGCGACGAAGATCGCCGCGAGGGTCGCGGCGAGGCCGCCCATGCCGCCGGTGAGCATCACGATGCGGGCGGCGCGGTCCTCGATCGTGCGCGACCGGCTGAGCAGCACCAGCGACAGGATCGTGGAGAGGATGAGGCCGGGGAGCTCGCCCGAGAACGCCAGCGCGATCGAGGCGATCAGGCCGACCACGGCGGCGAACGAGTACAGGGCCTCGAGGTAGTTGCCGGCGTGCTCGGAGAGCTTCAGGATCCGCTTGCCGTCGATGGCCTCGGCGTCGCCCTCCTTGAGCTCCTCCGTGGTCGTCGGCAGCTGCGGGGTGGGCACCATCGCCATGGTCAGCGACAGCGACGGGGCGAACGGCAGGATCGCCAGCGCCAGCGGCGCCGCGATGCCGGCGGCCGTCGCGGCCGTGCCGTTCGGGATGATGAGCATCAGCGCCGTCGAGACGCCCAGCACGACCGCGCCGAGGATCGTCACGATGAACACCGGAGCCGACGCCATGTCGCCTACGGCGACCATCGCCAGGACGCTGAACAGCAGGATCGCCGAGGCGGCGATGATGACGTGCTGGCCGTCGAGATCGAACAGCCCCGTGTGCTCCTGGTCGGCGATGAGCAGACCGCCCACGCCGCCGTAGAGCACGGAGGTGATGCCGAAGTAGGTGGCCGCCCGCGAGTCGCCGACGGCGCGCGAGAGCAGCGCCGAGGCGCCCACCAGGATCACGGCGACGGCGAGCGCGACGATCGCGGAGGCGAGGTGCAGGGTCAGCAGGAGCGCGGTGGCGCCCACGGCCAGTGCCGCGGTGCCGATGCCGACGCTGAAGCGCTTGGTCGCCAGGTAGTCCCAGCGGTTGCCGCGCTGCTCGGTGGCGGTGGCGATCGCGTCGATGATGTCGTCGAAGACCACCTCGGGCTTGGCGGCGTCGGCGGGGTTGAGGTACAGCATCTCGCCGTCGTTGATCCCCAGCTGGGAGCAGGAGTGGCCGGTGTCGATCGCCTCTTCGCCGAGGCGGGTGAGGATCCAGCCGCCGTTGTCGCCGGCTTCGTCGATGTAGTACTCGCCGGCTTGGTGCAGGATCGTCGGCAGCAGGTCGGACAGGGGGACGTCTGAGGGCAGTGCGAGGTCAATCCTCGTGCGGGGACTGACGATCGTCACCCTTGAGAGAGTGGCCGACTTGGTGCTCACCGTGCGAACCTCCGGGTCGGGTCGGTGATCGGGGGACCGTTCAAGGATAAATCCCTTATGCAACGGCGGGTGTACCGCGGGGCCCCGGGCCGCACCGGCATGGCTGTACCAGCATAGTGGCGATACGGGACTACCCTGGTGAGTGCGATACTCGACAGAGCGCACTTATATCTTTTATACGACAACGCTAAGTTACGGCCAGCAAGCGTCCCCGTGGTAGGCGCATCCCCCGGTGAGCACAAGGACCCTCTGTGACGACCAAACTCTTCCGCAGGCCTCCGCGCAAACGCGGACCGCAGGCGCCGCGCGGTGACATCCTCCTGGAGTCGCCGCCGGACATGCCCGACCCGCAGCCCAAGAACATCACGCAGTACCTGATGATCCTGCCGATGCTCGCGGGCGCGGCGGCCATGGCCATGATGATGATGAGCCGCACGACCGGCGGCGGCAGCAGCGGCAACAACACCCTGCGCATCGCCATGGGCGCCATGATGGGCATCTCCATGGTCGGCATGATGGCCACGAGCATGGGCGGCAACCGCGCCCAGAAGAAGGCCGAGTTCAACGCCGACCGGCGCGACTACATGCGGTACCTCAACCAGGTCCGCCGCCGTGCCCGCAAGGGCGCCGAGCGGCAGTGGCGCGCGGCCCGGTGGCGCCACCCGGACCCGAAGGCCCTGTGGTCCCTCGTCGGCTCGCGCCGCATGTGGGAGCGGCGCGCCAAGGACGACGATGCGCTGGACATCCGCGTGGGCGTCGGCAAGCAGCGCATGACGATGAAGCTGGTCCCGCCCGAGACCAAGCCGGTCGAGGACCTGGAGCCGATGACCTCGATGGCGCTGCGCCGCTTCGTGGCCGCGCACTCGAACGTCATCGACATCCCCCGCTCGATGAAGTACACCGAGGCCGCCCGCGTGGTCCTGCGCGGCGACCGGGCGCTCGTCGTCGACAACATCCGCGCCCAGCTCGTCCAGGCCGCCGTCCTGCACTCGCCCGACGACATCATCGTCGCGGTGGTCGCGGACAACGAGCGCATGGCCGAGTGGCACTGGATGAAGTGGTTGCCGCACCTCCAGCACCCGTCCGCAGAGGACGGGGCCGGACCGGTCCGCATGTTCTACAACACCACCACCCAGCTGGAGAACTCGCTGCGCGAGCAGCTCTCCGGCCGCGGCGCGTGGTCGCCCGGCGCCACCGCGGGGGAGGGGCAGCCGCACCTGGTCGTCATCCTCGACGGCGGCGAGGTCGACCCCACCGGCATCATCGCGGCCGACGGCATGGGCGGGGTCACGGTCTTCGACTTCTCCGGCTACCTGCCGCGCAAGCCCGGACCGCAGATCAAGCTCTACGACGTCACGGCCGAGGAGATCTACACCGACCAGGCCGGCCGCCGCCGCGTGCTCGGCAGGCCCGACCGCATGTCGTACAACCAGGCCGAGGGCGTGGCCCGCTCGCTCGCGCCGTGGCGGCTGACCCTCAAGGGCGCCACCGGCAAGACCGAGTCGGGGGACGAGGACCAGTCGCCGCTGGCGAACCCGTCGTCGCTGCCCGAGATGCTCGGCTTCAACGACGCCGCGGCGCTCGACCCGGCCGTGCACTGGCGCGAGAAGCCGGTCAAGGACTACCTGAAGGTCCCGATCGGGCCCGGCCCGGACGGCGGCATCGTCGACATCGACTTCAAGGAGTCCGCGGTCGGCGGCATGGGCCCGCACGGCCTGCTCATCGGCGCGACCGGTTCCGGCAAGTCCGAGGTGCTGCGCACCATCATCGGCTCCCTGATCGCCACGCACTCATCCGAAGAGCTCAACTTCATCCTCGTCGACTTCAAGGGCGGCGCGACCTTCGCCGCCCTCGACGACCTGCCGCACGTCAGCGCGGTCATCACCAACCTCGCCGACGAGATCGAGCTGGTCGACCGCATGGCCGACGCGCTCGAGGGCGAGCTCGTGCGCCGCCAGGAGGTGCTGCGCGCCGCCGGCAACTACACGAACCGCTGGGAGTACGAGAAGGCCCGCAAGGCCGGGCAGCCGATGGACCCCATGCCGACGCTGCTCATCATCGCGGACGAGTTCTCCGAGATGCTCGTCGCCAAGCCCGAGTTCATCAACCTGTTCCTCCAGATCGGCCGCATCGGCCGCTCGATCGGCGTGCACATGCTCCTCGCGTCGCAGCGCCTCGAGGAGGGCAAGCTCAAGGGCCTCGACACGTTCCTGTCGTACCGCGTCGCGCTCCGCACCTTCTCGGCGCAGGAGTCCCGCACCGTGATCGGCTCGGGCGCGGCCTACGAACTGCCGCAGGCGCCCGGCCACGGGTACCTCCAGGTCGGCACGCAGGACCTCGTGCGCTTCCGCGCCGCGTACGTCGGTGGCCCTTACAAGCCGCCGAAACGCGTCGCTTCGCGCGCCGAGCGCATCGCGGCCGTGCAGCACAAGGTGCAGCGGTTCCTCCCCGGATTCGTCGAGCTCCCCCCGGAGCCCGAGGTCGAGGAGGAGCCCGAGGAAGTGCTGGAGGCGACCGAGGCCGACGACGAGAACGAGAAGCTCTCCGAACTCGAGGTCATGGTCAACAACTGCCTCGGCATGGGCCGCCCGGCCCACGAGGTGTGGCTCCCGCCGCTCCTCGAGCCGCCGACTCTCGACCAGCTGCTGCCCCCGCTCGAAGCCGACCCCGTGCGCGGCCTGTCTCCGAAGGGCTTCTCGCTCAACGGGAAGCTCCACGCCGTCCTCGGCGAGGAGGACCGGCCGTTCGAGCAGCGCCGCAGCCCGTTCGTGGTCGACCTCTCGGGCGCGCAGGGCACCGTGGCCATCGCCGGCGGGGCCCAGTCGGGCAAGTCGACGATGCTCCGCGGGCTCATCGGCTCGCTCGCGCTCCTCCACACCCCGCGCGAAGTGCAGTTCTACTGCCTCGACTTCGGCGGCGGCACCCTGCGTGGCCTCGAGGACCTCCCGCACATCGCGGGCGTCTTCGGCCGCCAGGAGGAAGAGGGCGTGCGCCGCACGATCCAGGAGGTCTCGACCATCCTGGACGAGCGCGAGAAGTTCTTCACCGACAACAAGATCGACGGCATGAACTCCTACCGGCGCATGAAGGCCGACGGGCGGTTCCAGGAGGACCCCTACGGGGACATCTTCCTCGTCATCGACAACTGGATGACGCTGCGCGAGGACTTCGAGCCGTTCGTCGACCAGGTCCGCGCCATCGGCAACCGCGGTCTGGCCTACGGCGTGCACGTCATGGTCACCTGCACCCGCTGGGGCGACATCCGCATGAACATGCGCGACATGTTCGGCCTGAAACTGGAGCTGAAGCTCTCGGACAACATGGAGTCCGAGATCGACCGCAAGGCGGCGGCCAACGTGCCGAAGAACCGCCCCGGCCGCGGCCTCTCGCTCCAGAAGCTGCACTTCCTCTCCGGCGTGCCCCGCATCGACGGGATCCGCGACGGCGACGACCTGCAGGGCGGCGTCGAGGACTTCGTCAAGAAGGTCAAGCAGGCCTGGCGCTTCGCGCCCTGCCCGAAGGTGCGGCTCCTGCCGCGCCAGCTCCACGTGGCCGACTTCCTCCAGGCGGTCGACCGCTCGAAGCCGGGCATCCCGATCGGCCTCAACGAGGCCGGGCTCAAGCCGGTGTACCTCGACTTCCAGACCGAGCCGCACCTGCTCGTGTTCGGCGACTCCGAGTCCGGCAAGACCAACCTCCTGCGCCACATCGCCCGGCAGATCCAGGCGACGTACACGCCCAAGGAGGCCAAGGTCATCATGGCGGACTACCGGCGCGGCATGCTCGAGGAGATCTCGAAGCCGACCCTGCTGGACTACGCCATGTCGGGCAAGCAGTTCGAGACCTCGGTCAAGAACCTCAAGGGCCCGATCGAGCGGCGGCTCCCCGGAGACGACGTCTCCCCGGCGCAGCTGCGCGACCGGTCCTGGTGGACCGGCCCGGACCTGTACCTGATCGTGGACGACTACGAGATGGTGGCCCAGCGCGTGAACCCGCTGACCGCCATCGCCGAACTCATCCCGCAGGGCCGCGACATCGGCTTCCACGTCATCATCGCCCGCCGCGCCTCCGGTGCGTCCCGCGCGATGATGGACCCGATCGTCGGCCAGATCAAGCAGCTCGAATCCCCGGGCCTGCTCATGAGCGGCCGCAAGGAGGAAGGCGCGATCTTCGGCAAGCTGCGCCCCAGCCCGCAGCCTCCGGGCCGCGGCACCCTGGTGCGCCGCAAGGACGGCGAGCAGCTCATCCAGACGACGCTGCTGCCCCCGAACGGCACCGCCTAGCGCAGGTCACTGCGTTTGACGCACATCGCAGGGCCGCCCACCGCAACCGGTGGGCGGCCCTGCGGCGTATAGGTTGCAGAACGGACGCGAATTCCGCTCGCGCCACTGGAGACCAAGGCCCCGCATGAAACCGCTGCTCACACCCCCCGGCCCCGACGCCCCCACCGTGCCGACCGGCACTGTCGTTAACAGCACTGTCGCGGGCGGCGCAGCCGAGACCGCGGTCCTTCACGCCCCGACGCGCGCCCCCATGAGCATCCAGATCCTCCGGCTCCTCCTCCTGGCCGCCACCGCCACGGTCGTCGCGACCTGGCTCTGGGCCTGGCAGGGCGTCCAGGCGTACGCCTGGCCCGGCATCGACAACGGCCTCACCGAACGCGGCCTCGCCTACCTCCTCATCCTCGCCCCCGCCGTCCCCGTGAACCTCATCGCGGCCCTCCGCCTCGCCCGAGGCGGCCGGCGCGCGGGCCGCTACCTGGCCGCGGCGGCGGCCCTCGCCGCCGTCCAGACCCTGCTGCTCCTGACCCCGAGCGCCATGCCCCTGGCCGAGACCATGAGCGACGGCTCCACGAACGTCGGCATCCGCCACCTCGTCACCACCGGGCCCCTCGTCTTCGCCGGCCTCTGGCTCGCCACTTCGACCAAGGCCCGCGCATGGCTCGGCGCGGCCCCCAGGACCCGCCGCCGCCTCCCCGGCCTCGAAGCGGCCGTCTGGTGCCTCGCGCTCGCCTGCGTCTTCGCCATGGGAACCGAAGTGCGCCAATGGAGCCACGCCGCCACCGCCACCCAGGCCCCCGGCGGCGAGTACCGCGAGCCCGGCACCTGGGCCGGCCTCGAGCAGGCCGTCACCGAGACCACCGACGCGGTCCCCGGATTCGCCGGCGCCACCGCCCGCACCCTCGACGTCCAGCCCTGCGGCTACCAGACCCCCGCGGGCCTGCCCACCTACCGCTACCTGCTGACCTACGAACTGCGTGCCACGGAGCCCGGTGCGGCCGAAGCCATCGCGGCCCGCTGGACCGACGGCGAGTTCACTCTCACCTACGACGGCGCGACCCTCGCGGACACCCGCCTCATCACCGCCGAACGCGCGTTCCCCGCCACCGGCGGCACCTACCCCACCGCCACCGGCGCCCACGCCATCACCCTGGCCTACACCGAAGCGCCGACCCCGACGCTCCACCTCGAGAGCCCTTGCGTCGAGCGCGCCGCCGAACCCACCGAATGCATACTGCCCCAAGGCGACCCGGCCACCGACACCATCAACGGCATTACCTGCCGGGACTAGCTACCAGCTCGGCGTGAACTCGGTCAGCGAGAGGTCCGCCCCGGCGGGAACGTCCTGCTTCCAGATCAGGAACTCGCGGACCGACTCCCCAGGCGGCAGCGCCAGGTCGGCGAACACCCTCGCAACGCCCACCGGTGTGCCGTCGGCACGGCGGAACACCGCCGACAGCCACGGGGCGACCGCGTGGTCGGCGCCGTTCGCCACGGTCACCGAGAACCGCATCTGCCCGCGCGGCTCGTCGCCTTCGTCGACGGCGTCGACACGGGCGCTCAACTGCGGCGCCTCCGGCATCTCGGCCGCCTCCTCGTCGAACGCGAACCACTCCAGCAGCACCACTTCGAGCTCGACGGCGGGCTCGGACGGCAGGTCCCCGGCGAGATACTGCGAACCCCCGACCTGGACCTCACTGCCCGGCATCGTCAGCGCGCCGAACGTCGACGCGTCCTCGCGAACGAGATTCCCGTCCACGCTCAACTGCAGTCCGAACCGCACCGGATACTCGCCGTGGGTGTTGCGAACCGAAGCGCCCCAGGTGAACGCCGTGCCGTCCACCGAAACGTCCCAACCGAGCTCCTCCACGACGACGGCCGACGCCGCCGGAGGCTCCTCCTCCGGGCGCACCTCCGCCAGCGCGAGATAGCCGCCGTCCCCGCTCAACTCCGGGAACTCCGGCTCGGCATCCGCCACCGTCCGGGGATCGAGGAAGCCGCCGGACGCCACGGTCAGCACCGGCGAGAGGACCAGGACCAGGAGCGAGACGGCCAGCGCCAGCGCGAACACCCCATCGGGGACGCGGGGCCGACCGGGAGCTGCGGTTTCGGGGGAGGGGGTCACGCGGCCATCATAGAAATCGGGCGCAACCGTGTGGATCCCCCGCAGTACGGTGGGTCGCGATCCCCGAGCCCCGACCCGCCCAAGGAACCCCGATGGCCGTCGCCCCCGCCAAGCCCGGTCCCCGCGCGCCGCAGCGCTGGCCCGACGTACCCATGCGGGCCCGCACCCGCCGCCGGATCGCCGTCGCCGTCCCCCTGGTCCTCGCCCTCGCCGCGGGCGTCTACGCCGTGCGCTGGGCTTACGCGGACCGGGAGGCGAACGAACCGGTCGAAGCCCTGCGCGCCTTCCTCGAAGCCTCCCGCACCGGCGATGTGGAAGCGGCGCTCGCCATGACGACCGGCGAACCGCATGGCGAAACGGACCTGCTCGTACCCGAGGCGACGAGCGACGACTGGGAGATCCTCGACCTCGGCCTCCAGACCTGGTCGCCGTACGACCAAGGCGCTGACGTGTGGGCCACCGTCAAGGGCCCCAACGACACCGAACTCACGACCGAGTTCAGCCTCACCGCGGTCGGCGACGACTGGAAGGTCGAGGACCCGTTCACGACCCTGACCGTCCAGACCGTTCCCGTGCCCTACGTCGACGTCAACGGGTTCTCGGTCCCGCTGACGGGCGATCCGTACGACAGCCACGACTTCGCGCTGCTCCCCGGCGTCTACCAGCTGTACGAGAACCCTCCCGAGTTCTTCGCCTACGAAGCCGCGCCGATGCTCGCCCTGGGGGACTTCCTCATCGACGCGGACGGCGCCGAACCGCCGTTCCTGCGTGCGGCATTCGAGGGCTTCACCGCAGTCGAAGGCAGCGAACCGGAGCTCAACGAACGGCTCGCCGCCTACTTGGACGCGTGCATGGCGGATCCCGAAGGTCCCGAGGTCTTCGGCTGCCCGTTCGACCTGCAGGAGGGGGACATCGACGAGGGCGGCTTCACCTTGGGCGACACCCGCTGGGAGATCCTCGAATACCCCCAGGCCACCGCCTCCGCCTTCGCCGGCGCCGTCCACACCGAGCCGTTCGGCCTCGAACTGCTGACCCGCAAGGAAGGCCGCGCCCGCGTGACCGCGGCCGACACCGACTCAGGCGAGGAGATCGTCCTCGAATGCACGATCCACACCACCGGCCTCTACCTGGTCTACGACGACACCGGCGAATACGCGATCGGCCCCAACCAGGACCCCGACCCCGCCACCGACCCCTACCCGACCACCTGGCAAGGCGGCTACGAACCCGGATGCGAGCCGGTCTGACCGGCAATCCGATCCGCCTCCAGCCAGACCTTCAGACCGCTGCAGGCCCGGCCGGAGCCATGGTCAGTCCTGCTCCAGAGGAATGCGCCCCATCGCGAGTCCGGCCAGTTCGGTCATCGCCGCTCCGAGGGCTTCTTCCTGCGAGTCCTCGATCGAGCTGCCGGGGGAGAAGTATGAGCCCTGAAGGCTCACTTGCAGATTGCCCGTCGAGCTCACGAGACCTGAGTAGGCGGAGGCCCGGGTATTTGAGCCCTCTCGACAACTCTCAAGTATCTGACTCGTGACGAACTGCTCCTCACTGCTCACGCAGATATCCGTGCCTTGGCTTTCATCGTACGTCCAGGACGCATTCTGCCAGTCCGCAAAGTACGACAACGGCTCGTACTCGAGCTTGATCGCGGAGGATGCTCGAACCTCTTCATTGCGGATGGATACGTTCAGCCGCAATGAAATGTAATCCTCTGAGATGCGGTCGTACTCTGGGAACTTCAAGTAGATCCCGTACTCGCAGGTGATCTCCTTTTCATCCAGCGGGTTCATGAGGCTGGAAATCTCTTCCCCGTACGCAAAGCTGACGCCTTTCGGCAACGACTCGAGTTCGCTCGCTGCAGGGCAGACCTCCACGCCTTCGATATCTTTGGCGAAGATGCTGCCTGCCCCGGAGGTAGATTCCGAGGAAGACGGTGTGTCCGCAGGCGGATCATCGGTTCCGTCGGCTTCACCTGGCCCCTGGCAGCCGAGAGCCAATGAGAGCCCCAAGATCGCGCAAGCTACTCGTGTGGCGAGAACGCTTCTCATGGCAGCACCTCCTAGCTTTCGGACTCGTTGCGAGGGAGGTCGTACAGCTCTAGAAGCTCACTCGGGACGCTGTTCAAAGCGTTCCTGACGTCCTTGGCCGCACTGACATAGGAGTCTTCTGCTTCGGTGAGCTTGGTCTTCATTTCTTCGATCTGGGCAAGAAGGCTGGAAACCACCTCCTCGGGTGTGCTGACGGTCGCCGTGCCTTCGGCATCGCACAGATCAGGATCGGCGGTGTAGGTGTTAGCGAAGCAGGCCAGCAGCTCACCGTAGGCCTCGGCGGCCTGATAGCTGCGATTGGCCAGATTGGCGAGGTGGTAGTAGTCGACGGTTGTACTGTTGGCGGCTCCCTGCTGGATCGGGTTGTTGGCTCGGCTTGCAGAGGGCATAGCTCAAATCCTTCGTGGGGTTGCGATCGTCGCCGAACATAGCAATCCAAAGCAGACAATAGGGTTCACGATGAGAGCTCTTGCGGGATAGCTCGCCACATTCGACTACGCTCCGTGATGATTAAGGGTTTGGGTCGCACCGGTCCTGCGAAAACGGCGTCACAATGTCACGATCTGTTGCTTCATAACGATTTGTGGTTGTTCTGACTTGCGAGCTGCCTCAGCCACAGCAGTGGAGGTGCGACCTGCTAAATCTGCCCTGAGCCGTGGATCTCTCGGGCCATGTGCCCAGATCAACCGGCCTCGCGGCACCGTGGTCGGTCCGGTATCTTGTGGGACAGAGCGGACCGCGCTGTAACGACCGGCACACGGAAGGGGTCTCACCCTATGGCCACACCTCTCACGCCAATCCCTCCGCAACCTCGACCAGCGCGACGCAACCCAGGTTCACTCGCCGCTCTCGGCGCCGGATTCGCAGCCCTCGCCACGGCAGCGGTCATCGCCGCAGCGCCGGGAACCGCCCTGGCACAGGACCCGACCTACGAGGAAGACAACGCCTGGGTCCCCGAACTCGTACAGGCCCCTGCTGCCTGGGAGACCACCAGAGGCGAGGGAGTTACTGTTGCCGTGGTGGACACGGGAATCAGTGACCATCCGTACTTCGCCGACAAAGTCATCCTCCCTGGCTATTCCGTTTTCTCCGATGAGACCGACGGCCGCAACGACACGGATGGCCACGGATCGGCCGTAGCAGCGGGGGTGCTCCTTACCGCGCCAGAGGCGACCATCATGCCGATTCGGATGGGTACCGGGGCGACGGACTTCGGTGGAGCGCTGGGCGAGAAGGAATTCGAAGCGTTCCGGTGGGCTGTGGACAACGGCGCTGATGTTCTAGTCGTTCCGTGGAATATTCAAGCTGCCGACTCTGTATTCACCGGTCAATACCTTGAGACGCTGCAATATGTTATCGACAAGGGCGCGATCGTGATTGCTTCGGCAGGCAACGATCCGGCAGCGGAAGTGGGCTACCCCGCGAAGATCCCAGGAGTTGTCGCGGTTACGGGAACGGACCGAAGCGGGAACATCTGGTTTGAAAACACGACGACTGGTCCGGAAGTTGTGATCGCCGGGCCCGCCGATGTGATGACAGCACCGGTTCCACAGGACCCTACGTTGGGGAACTCCGAGCTCTATGCCGATGTCGTTGGCGGCACCTCGATGGGATCAGGAGTGGTCGGCGGTGTGGCGGCATTGACTTGGGCCGCGCATCCTGAACTCGATGCGAGCAACATCATTCAGCGGATCACGCAGACCGCCGGTGATGGAAGCGGCAACCGCAGCGACGACGTTGGATTCGGGCTCATCAATGCCGACCAGGCTGTCCACGCCGCGGACATCGAGGAAGCAACGGAGAACCCTCTCGGCTATCCGATGGGGGAGGCCGGTGCCAGTGGCGCTTCTCCAGATGACGAGGGTTCTGAGGAGCCCGCCGAATCCGGAGCGGCCGGTGAGTCTGCAGGCCCGGCGTCCACGGGCGCTGAGGGAAGCAAAGAGTCAAATCTCTCGACCATCATCGTTGTCGCAGCTGCGGTCGCCCTTGTAGGCGCGGCGATCGCCGTCTGGCTCGTGCTCCGCGGTCGCGGCCGCAAGAACACCGCCGCCCCAGAGCCCGGGCCGTACAATCCGAACAATGGCCCCGTCCAGGGCGGATATCAGCAGCCACCTGCGATGCAACAGCAGTACGGAGGGCCACCCCCGATGAGTGGCGGCCAGGGTTACGGCACTCCGCCTCCTCCTGGGCCGCAGGGTTACAGCAGCCCTCCCCGCGGGCAGCAGGGATTCACCCCGCCGCCCGGTGGCGGAGAACAGGGCACGCCGTGGCGACCGAGTGACCCGAACCGGCAGTAGCACGTAGGAAAAAGGGCCCCGCGCAATGCGGGGCCCCTCTGCTATCCCAGGCCTGAGACGGACGAGTGAGGGGGGGGGGGCGGGGCGCCCCCCCCCCCCCCCCGCCCCCCCCCGGGCGGGCACCTCCTAGTCGGAGAGGTTCGAGCGACG
>NZ_JAPZVR010000006.1:386599-406824 GCF_027622855.1 Glycomyces algeriensis
CCCCCCGCACGGGGGGCCCCCTCGGCTCGCCCCGCCCTGCGCGGGCGGCGTGCGGGGGGCGGCCCGGGCCGCCCCCCTCACTCGTTGTCTACGACCTGTCAGTCATCGTCATCGTCGTCGAGTTCCTCGCGACGAACGTTGTTCTGGCTCCAGTCGACATCGTCCTCCCGCAGCCAGGTCTCGCGGGTGTACGTCTCTTCGTCGTCATCGTCGTTGTACCCGGATCGGGTGCCCCCACGAGGGTTGTTGCCGCCGCCGCTGCCGCCACGACCGATCGTGTTGCGGCTGGAAGAGGAGAGGCGGTTCCCGGTGTTGCCTCCACGGCTGCTGCTGTTGGCACCGGAGCGAGCGGGGCTCGACCCCGGCTTGGTGCCGTTCGCGCCGGAACGCGCCGGGCTGGAGCCGGCACCGCGGTTGGCGCCCGAGCCACTGCTCTGGGAAGGCCCGAACAGTCCCGTGCCACCCGCGAGCGGGGAGCCGCCCAAACCGCCGCCGCCACCGCCGGCCGTGAAACCTCCGCCGCCGCCACCGGCTGGCATGAGGGTGCTGCCCGCCAGACCACCGGTGACATCCGAGTCGACGTCGTCGTAGGAACCGGGGTTCCATTCGCCGTCAACCGGGTCGAGGTCGCCCGTGACCGGGTCGAAGTCGCCGGGCGCATCGGCGAAGCCGTCGCCGTCGAGGTCGGCGGACTGGTCGGCCGGAGCGCTGCCGAGGGAGTTCGACGGGTTCAGGGCCGTCTCGGAGAACACGCCACCGGTCGGCTTCGTGTAGGTGTTGCTGCCGGGCATGTCGCTCGGGGGAGGCGGAGGGAGCTCGCCGAAGTCCTCCGCCGCCGCCGCGGCGTATACGTCGCCGAGATCCGCCACGATCTGAGCCATCTCGGTGTGCTTTGCGTTTAGATCGTTCTGGTACTCCTGCTGCCACAGCGTCTTCTTCGACTGAGCCTCGGCGCTCGCAGGGTCAACTTGCTTCTTGCTTTCGACCCAGTCCTCGTATTCATCGATGAACGCGGGGTCCAGCGATGCAGAGTTCACCTGGGCGGTCTTGAGAGCACTGGCAAGGTTGGGGATCTTCGTCTCGCCAGCGAGCTTCATGCCCTCTTCGGACTCGACGCTGTACTGCTTGACGAGGTTCATCCGGCCATGGAACTCGTCCGAGGCGGGGCCCGTCCACTGCAAGCGCAGCGATTCGACGTGCGTGGACATCTCCTCGCGGGCGGCCTTCATGCCGCTGGCGGCAGAGACCCAGATGTAGCCCGCTTGCTCGACGGTGTAGTCGTCGCCTTCGTGGAGCATGTCCCAGAGCTGCTGGTGGGTGTAGGTGCTCTTGTAGTAGTCGACACCTTTGCCTTTGGCGGCCATCTTCGACTCCTTCCTAGGGGGTCAGGTCTTCAGCGGTCAACGAGGGCTAGAGCACTCGAGGCTGCTCTTCGGAGCCGGTGTCCGCACCGGTGCCGGACTCGTCACCGGCGGCCGGCATGTCGCCGCCGCGCTGGTTCTCAGAACGGGCCTCGTCCACGTCGCCGGCCGTGATGCTGCCGCCGCTGGTGTCGAACTCGCTCTGGATGTTGACCACGTCGGCGGAGACGTTGCCGTCGTTCTCGAGGTAGCTGTTCTTGATGTCCTCGCTGACCACGCGACCAGTGTCGAGACCGTGCACGACACGGTCGAGCTGCTCTGCGCGGGAAGGGTAGAACACGGTCCGGTACGCCTCCTGCAGCTCGAGCGCGTCGTCGAAGCCGCCGAGCTTGAGGTTCTGCGCGTCGACCTCCTGCATGGCGCCCATGCTGAGGTAGTCCTGGTTCCAGCTCTCGCGGATGGTGACTACGGTGCCGCCGAGGACGCGGTTGCGGAACAGCCCGAGGTCCTGGATCGTCGTGTCCATCTTCGTGATGAACTCGTCGAAGGACTCCTCGGTCATCTGGGTCGTCTGGCCGGTCTCGGTGTTCGTGACCGAGTAGAGGCCTTCGCTCGCGCTGTAGCTGGCTGTGTAGCTGGCGTCCGACAACGTCATCACCTCGGTGCAATGATCGGGTTACAGGGGGGATGTCGACCCGAGCCGTTCGGCGTGACGCTGCGGGCACGGTCGCTCGATTGTGCTGAGTCCAGCATACCGAGCGGCGGCCACCAGGGCTGATCAGGTCGTGCCGCATGGCACGAAAGCGGGAGTTCGGGACACAAGCCGCCAGCCGTCCCGTTCCCTGCCTTCGGCGACATCCGGCCGGCGACCCCGCGAAGGGCCGTTCGACCTGGTAAGACCGGTTTTGCGCACCCCTTGCGTCACAACCGAACGACACGACCCAACGGCTCACCCGATCGGGGGAAGACCGCCTGCGGAGCTGGCACAAAGTGGGGATACACGGCGGCGCCCGATGCTTGTAAACTCAGAGGCGCACCGCCAACCCGGTGAGTTTGCACGGACGGGTTATGGTGACTGCGGAATCGATCAAAACTCACTGGGATACCCCTGCAGGCCTAGGTTCCTAGCGCCTCAGTCCCCGGTTATTCACCTGGAGGTGAAATATGGGCAATGTCGCAATGGACACAGAAACAGTCGCCCAAGCCGCGACTGACACCGTCAACGCGAAGCTCTCGGTCGACGCGAACCTCGACCGACTGAAGGCGTTGTGCGACGAGCTCGCCTCTTCCTGGTCCGGCCAGGGTGCGGCAGCGTTCGCCAACGTCATGCAGGCGTGGGACACCGAGGCTGCGAAGCTCCTCGACGCGCTCCAGGACATCGCTGACAGCCTCGACGCCTCGTCCGCCGCGCAGGCGGAAATGGACGCGGAGTCGAACTCCGAGTTCGCCGCCTTCGACGGCGAGCTCTAAAACTTCCCCCGAAACTTAAAGGAAAGAGGTGAACCATGGGTTCTCGTATTGCTATGAGCTACGAGGAGCTCGAAGCGGCAACTGCTGAGATCGCGTCGCAGTCTGGTGAAATGACCAGCACGCTCGCCGACCTCCGCACGCAGCTCGAAGCCCTCGACTGGGCCGGTGGCGACCAGGCCGCCTACGAAGAGGCCAAGGCCCAGTGGGACTCGTCCTTCGAGAAGATCAACGACATCCTCGAAGCCGTCGGCCGCGCGGTCGACAACGCGAAGAACCGCTACCAGGAGACGGAGGCCGCCAACGCCTCTCGTTTCGGCGGGTAGCAGTCTCCCCGAGCTCGAAGACGACAGGAAACCCGGGTAGTCCACAGGACGGCCCGGGTTTCTTCATGCCCCGGACTCGGTGCCCCGGCGACGGCTCGAGAGACGACGCGTCGGCGGCAACACCCCGCCCGCACGCGGCATGCACCGCAGAGCCCTGCTCCGCACACCCGGCCGCGGCGCCGCCAACGACGAAAGGGCGAGACCAAGCGGTCCCGCCCCTTCCCTCAGCTTTGTGTCAGTCGGCCGCGGTCTTCACCGGGACCAGATCGGCCTTCCTGGTACCAGGCCGCCAGCCGCGCTTGCGGCCCTTGGGAATGATCTTCCGCAGCACGAGCACCAGCGAGACGAGCACGATCGCGGCGCCCACACTCGCCCAGGCGATCGTCTTCTCGGTACGGAGCGGGTCGTAGTCCGGGTCGAGCCAGGCGATGGACTCGCGGTCGTCCTCGGCGATCGGCGTCGGGCTCGCGTCCTCCGTCGGGGCCTCGGAGACCGTGTCGGAGGTGACCGCCGCTTCGTCGACCGGCGCGGTCAGCGCCGCGGCCACGTTGAGGATGCCGTGCCCCTGGTACATGTTGAACTCGTTCGGCGGGTGGATCGCGGTCTGCTGCAAGCGCTCCTGGATCCACGCGGGTGTCGCCTCGGAGCCGTACTCGCCCTTGAGCAGCGCCGCCGCCCCGGCCACGAACGGTGCGGCGAAGCTGGTGCCGTTGCCGGTCCTGTATTCGCCGCCCGCGTACGGGTACGGGAGGCCCTCGCCGGGCGCGAGCAGGTCGAGGTTGTTGCCGAAGTTGCTCTTCTCGTACCAGTTCCCGATCTGGTTATGCGCCCCTACGGCGATGACCTCCGGGTAATTGGCCGGATAGAACGTCTTCTCGTCTTCCTTGTAGTCTTCCCGGTCCATGTGCCTGGTGTCGTTGCCGCTCGCGGCCACGATGACCACGTTCTTCCCGGTGGCGTACGTGACCGCGTCGGCCAGCTCCTGGGTCGCCACCATCACCGACGAGACGTTGATGACGTCGGCCCCATTGTCCACCGCGTCCCGGATCCCCTTGGCGACCACCTGGCTCTTCTCGATGTCCCCGCCGTCGCCCCCTGCGAACAACCTGATGGGCAGGATGTTCGCCTCGGGCGCGACGCCCACGAAGTCGTCATTGCTCCCCAGGCGGCTCCCGGCCGCGATCGCCGCCACCCCGGTGCCGTGGCCGTCCTCGGCGGAATCGCACTGCCCCTTGGCGTTCGCATCCCACCAGTCGTAGCCCGGCAGCAGCCGCGAACCGAACACGTCCGCACGCCGGGCGTCGACACCGGAGTCGATGACGGCGATCGTGACGGGCTGCCCCGCCTTGCTGCCCTCCTCGAACGTGCCACGGTTGTACTGCTGGGCCTGATCGAGCCCGATGAAGGTCCGCGCCCAGGGCCACTGATGGAGCGATTCGCCCTCAGCGGCAACGGGAATGCAGTCACCACGCTCGTCTTCGGGAGCCATCTCCAAGTTCCACTCAGCCTGCGCCAAAGCGGGGGTGGTCGTCAGCAGGACCGTTCCGGCCGTCGCGACGGCGACAGCAGCGGAATAGAGAGGTATACGCGGGAGGAATCGCACCCGGTCAGTCTAACGCCGCAATACCAGCGGGCAGGTGCACCCGTATCGGCGCGAAACACCGGAAGGGCGGGGGACCAAGAGGTGGACTCGTCCGCATACGATGGATACGACCACTCACCTTCATCTTGGAGACGTCGCCCATGACGATGCTGCAGGCCCAACAGCAAGCTCGCGGCACCGCGTCCGTGCAAGCCCAGCAGGGCACCGGCCCGGCCCCCGGCGAGTCGGTCGTGTTCACGACCCGCTCCACCGGCCGGCTCGGCCCGCTCACGGTCGCGCAGCTCATCACCATCGAGCTGGCGCTCGTCCTCGCGCTGGCCTGCCTCGCGTTCGGCATGATCCCCGGCGCCGCAGGCGGCGGCGTAGCCCTGATCGTGCTCGTCATCGTGTTCTGGCGCAAGGGCGACTACTGGTGGTACCAGACCTGGCCGCTCAAATCGCGCATGAAGCGCCGCATCCGCGCCCTCGACCCCGAGCAGCTCACCGAGGTCCTCCACCGCATCGCCCCCGACCTCGGCATCACCGGCATCGAGGACCGCGACGAGAACGTCGGCATCGGCCACGACAACGGCGGCTGGTTCTCCGTCATCGAGATCGGCACCACCGACGAGGGCACCAAGGCAGTCCCGCTCGAACGCCTCGAGCGGCTCTTCGACGAGACCTCCGTCCCCGTCACCGCCGTCCAGCTCATCGGCCACACCACCCCGGTCGGCCTGAGCGCCTACGACAACAGCCCCGCCTCCCGCTCCTACCGCGAGCTCCTCGGCGACTACCCCGCCGTGGTCCACCACAAGGCCTGGCTCGCCGTGCGCCTCGGCGCCCGCGACGCCCGCGAGGCCACCGCTGAACGCGGCGGCGAGGTCGACGGCGTCTACAAGGCGCTGGCCAGCACCTCGCAGCGCGTCAGCAAGCTCCTGGGCAACGTCGGCGTGCCCAACCGCATCCTCGACGCCGAAGGCGTCCGCGAGGCGGTCTCGCAGTCGCTCGGCGTCGCGTTCGCGCCCGTCCCGGGCGAGCGCACCGCCGAGGAGTGGAGCCACTGGTACGCGGACGGCCTGCGCCACGTCGCGTACCGGATCACCAAGTGGCCCACCGACGCCGCGTCCCTGCACCGCACCGGCGACGCGCTCTCGGGCGTGCCCGCCGCGTTCGTCACCGTCTCGACCGTGGTCACCGCGGGCACGAACGGCAAGGTCAACCCCGACGGCCGTGTCACCGGACGCCAGCTCGCCGTCGACGGGATCGTGCGCCTCGCCCTCGACCAGGCCTCCTGGGAGTCGGCCCAGAACCAGCTGCTGAACGTCGCCGACCAGCTCGGCGTCCGCCTGCAGCGCCTCGACGGCGAGCACGGCCCCGCCGCCTACGCATCCGCCCCCACCGGAGGAGGCCCCCGATGAGCGACCGCAACAACGGCAACGGCAACGTCTACGGCGGCGGCACCTACCAGGGCGGCACGTACCAGAGCGGCGCCCACCGCACCAACCGCTCCGAAGAGGACGAGGAGCAGCAGGGCGGCCAGCGCCGCGCCGTGGACGACGAGTCCTCGGGCACCGCGAAGATCGGCCGCGTCGGCACCGCGGGCACACCCGCTTCGCCGCCGAACGCCCGCGGCGGCGCGCAGCCGCCGCAGCCCGCCGTCTACGGCGGTCAGCCGCAGCCGGGCCAGACCGGGAGCCAGCCGGCCCAGGCGCCCGCTCCGGGTCCCGTCTACGGTGCGCGCCAGGGCCAGCCGCCCGCCGCGCCGCAGAGCCGCCCGACCTCGCCGCCGCAGCCGCCCACCGTCCGCGGCGGTGCGCAGCCTCCGCGTCCGCCGGCGCAGCCCGTGCCGCCGCAGCAGCAGACGCCGCGGCCGCCTGAGATGCGCCCGCCGTCGCCGCAAGGCCAAGCGCCGCAACCGGCTTCGCCGCAGTACCAGCAGCCGCAGCGTCCGCCGGCCCAGCCGCCGACGCCCGCCCGAGCCACGCCGCCTCCGCCGCAACAGCAGCAGGTGCCGCAACCGCCCGTGGTGCAGCCGCCCAGGCCGCAGCAGTCGCAACCGCCTTATCAGCAGTCGCAGCCGTCGGTCGCGCCCGTCTCCGCGGCGCCCGTCAGCGCCCCCTCGATCTCGCCGGTCTCGGCGCAGCCGGTGTCCGGCCAGCCCGTCTCGGGCCACCCGTTCTCCGCGCAGCCCGCCTCGGCCCAGCCGTACTCGGGCATGCCGTACTCCGGCGCGGCCCCGATCACCGGCGGCCCGATCAGCTCCCTGCCGACCTCGGCGGGCCTGTTCGGCGTCGGCTCGGTCTCGGCCGGGCCCACCGAGGGCACCGTGTACGGCCTCCCGGTCACCGACCGCGCCGTCGAGACCGCCAGTGACGCGGGCCGGCCCGTCGAGGCCGTCAAGGCCGCGCCGCAGATCCCGACCGCGCGGGCGCTGGAGCTCATGACTTCCGCGAGCCCGCCCTCCGGTCTCGTGATCGGCCGCGACGCCGAGCAGGTGCCCGTCGTCGCGCCGTTCTTCCGCCCGGAGGAGACGCGCATCAACCTCATCGGCGGCGTGTACCTCGCCCGCCTGCTCGTCTTCCGCGCCTTGGCGATCGGCACCCGCGTCGCGGTCTGCACGACCCGTCCGCAGGAGTGGAACGGCCTGGGGGAGACCGCGACCGGCCGCAACGACCGCCTCGCCGTCCTGCACGGCGACCAGCCCGTCACCGTCGAGGCCAGCCAGCACTCCCCGGCGCTGTACGTCTACGACGTCGGCGAGCGCGGCTCCCAGACCAAGCCGGTCCTCGGCCCCTGGCGCACCCAGCTGACCGTCCTGCCGCGCCTCACCAACTACGCGGACGAGCTCACGGGCGAGGCCCACATGACCGTCCTGCAGCGGCTCACCGCCGAAGAGGCCCAGATCGCGCGCTCGGCGATCCGCGTCAACCAGGAAGTGCTGCAATGGCTCCAGATGCTGCACGACGACATGATCGCGATGCTGCGCAAGGGCCAGAAGGAGCGCTACCTGTGGTGCTCCCCGACCTCGATCGAAGCGCAGATGTTCGGCGCGCCGATGCGAACGTACTGATCACGGCATAGCAAGAGGGGCGGGGCCATCAGGCCCCGCCCCCGGGGGGCTGTGGGTTAGCGTGGCGCCCGGGGGCACCCTCTTCGCTTGTCCTTACGCTTCGCGCCAGTTCTCCAGGTAGCCGTTCGCGACCGCCAGCGCCATGTCGGTCAGGCCCTGCTGGTCCAGCGCGGCGTCCTTCGACACCGAGAGCCGCACCACCACGTAGGCGTTGTCGTCCTGCACATGGAGGTGGAAGTTCGAGGTCTCGCCCTCGGGGACGCGCGCGATCGCCGCCGACTGGTCGCCGATCTCCGGCGCCGGCTCCACTAGCGTCCAGGCCTCGCCCAGCTCGCCGATGTCGCTCGTGCCGAGCTCGAAGTTGACGCTCGCCTTCGCGTCCGTGTCGAAGACCGTGCTCTCGACCTCGAGCAGTGCGGTCGCGCCCTGGGCCTCGCCGTACGTCATCGAGCAGGACTGCACCCAGCCGCGGCTCTTCTGCTCGGCGTCGCCGACCGCCTCCGGCTCGGCACCGTCCACGATCGACGCCAGCGGTGCGGTGTCGACCAGCGAGCATGGCTCGTCGCTGCCCTCGTACGTCAGGTTCGTCTCCGTGCCCGTCGTGCTCTCAGCACCGCCGTCCCGGTTCATGAACCAGTACACGCCGCCGCCGACCAGGGCCAGCGCGACGACACCGATGATGATCTTCGGGAGCGGGCTCGACTTGCGCGCCCGGCTCCGCACCTTCTGGAAGTCCGAGCGGCGCCGCGGCTCCTTCGGCATGTACCCGAGCCGGCCGATCGTCGTCGTCTCGTTCCCGCCGCTCCACTCGCCGCGGGCCTCGTCCGCGAACGCGGTCTCCTCGAACGGCTGGTCCTTCCGAGCGATCGGCTCGGCACCCTGCCCCTGACCCTGCCCTTGGCTCTGCCCCTTGAACTGCTGCTGCTCGCCCGCGCCGCGAGACGGAGCACCCGCGTCACGACGTGGCGGCGACCCGGCCTCGCGCCTCGGCGGCGAACCCGCACCCCACTGGTCCGGACGCGGCTCGGAACCCGGAGCGGTGCGCGGCGTCGAACCCGTCACCGGCCCACCCTGCGGACGGCGCGACTCGTAGCCGCCGGACTGGGGGGAGAAGTGCTGCGGCGACTGGCCCTGGCCCGAGGGACCGGGCCGGCCCTGACCGGGCTGCGGACCGCGGCCCGCCGAAGGCCCGCCCGCGCGCGGGGCACCGCCGCGGGGGGCCTGCGAAGGCCGACCCGCCTGCGGCATCGGGCGCTGACCGCCCTGGGGTCCGCCCGCCTGGGGTCCACTGGTCTGCGGGCCGCCCTGGGGTCCGCCCGCCTGGGGCATCTGCCCGCTGGGGTTGCGGCCCGGCTCGCCCTGCGCTCCGCGCGGTCTGCCCGCCCGGGGCCGCCACTGGCCCGAACCCGGCCGCTGCCCGTCCTCGGGCTGCTCGTCGTATGCCGGGCCATAGGGTGGTGTGGCGCTCACGATGATCCTCCGCGAATGATTCCCGGCGTGTCGACTTGACGCCGCGGTAGTCACCGCCAGCTTAAGGGGGGCCGCCTAATTCGCCACTCGGGGGAGCGCGTCGACGAGGCTCACGCCGAGATCCTCGGTCAGCTGGCGCACGTCACCGCCCTCGGGCGGCACGCCCGTGAAGAACAGGTTGATGCTCAACGTCACGTTCGCGACCTGGCTGTGGAGCCTGACCTGGGTCTCTTCTCCCTCGGCCACGGTCACGGCCGCCGCCTGCTCCCCGATCCCGCTCACGTCCTCGGTGGTGAAGCCCTCGGAGGCCTCGAACTCGAGCACTCCGGCGTGCGCGGCCCGCGCCTTGGCCGCGTCCTCGTAGACCTGCACCGTTGAGAAGAGCGTCACCAGCCGGTACGCCTCGTCGCCGGCGTACTCCGCCGAATAGGTGCACTTGAACGTCCGCACCGCTTCCTTCGAGTCCTCCTCGGGGTTGCGGGCCTGCTCGGTGTCGGCCCACGGCGCCAGCAGCTCGGCGTTCACCGAGAGCGCGCACAGGTCGCCGATCTTCCCCGCATCCACCGCGGGCGCTTCCTCGCCGCCGCCGGAGGACCAGTACAGGACGGTGGCTCCGCCCGCGAGCAGCAGTGCGACCACGGCGAGCACCCAGCCCACGCTCGTGAGCTGGCGGAAGAGGTCGGCACCGCGATGCCGCCCCTGGTAGGTGGAGGGTTTGCCGTCCGCCCGGGGCTCCTCGGACTTGTCCGAGTCGATCACCTGGAGTGCGATGGTCGTCATCCTTCAGTGCCGAAGCTTGCGGGGCGCACGTGAGCTCGGTTCGGAGGCTCGCTGCCGTACGCGCCAGCCCACAGCTTATCGAGTACATGGGACACGGGCCACGCTCGAACCGTGCCAACCACGAGGAGTCGTGTTTTCTCACCCATTCGTGACGGCGCTCATTAATTCCGGGCCTGTGACGTGGCCGGAGACTGAGAGCGGCGGCACCGGTCCGTCGTCCGGCTCGGTGAATGGCGCAGAGTGTGCGATACTCGACCTTGTCGTACCGCACACAGCTACGTATGGTGCGACCTGGAGATGTCCTGTCCGCGTCCCTCACGACGGCGACGGACTTGACCACTCGGCTGGGGCAGAGGTTGAATTCCCAGCGCGAGTTGAGGCTTTCAGTGCGGCCCGAACGGCATGATTTGAGCGCCGGAGTATGGCTCGCCAGCCTCTTGGGCGAAGCGAGCCGGATGCCGGCCTCGCCACGCCGGGAGGACCGCACTGCTGATGCCGCGCCCGTGCGGCAGCGGATGCAGATCGCATCACGCGCCCGGGCGGCGGCTGGAATGGAGATTTATTCATATGCGCGAGAATGAGCCGCGCGAACAGGTTCCCGTAGTCGCGGTGACCTTCATGGCTCCTCAGAAACCCAAGAACGACGAGCCTCCGGCGGACCCGCCGCGGACCGAGCGCCCCCGCGCCGCCGCAGCGACCGCCGCGCCGATGTTCGCCCCCCCGCCGAAGGTCCAGCCCAAGGCTGCCGAACCCAAGGCCGAACCCGCCAAGCGCGAACCGCGTGAGGAAGAGCCCGAGCCGCGCCGCGGCCAGGCGAAGAAGACGCAGGCCAAGAAGGCCCAGCCCCAGGAGCAGCAGGCGACGCGCAAGCGCACCCGCAACCGCTCCGAGAACCGGGCTGCAGAGAAGACCGCCGACAAGGGCCCCGAGCGGACCGAGCGGTCCTCCGACAAGCCCGAGCCGAAGTCCGAGGCGCCCGCCGTCGACGAGTACGACGATGACGACTTCGACGACGATGACGACTCCGAGGCCGGGCGTCGCCGCCGCGGTCGCCGGGGCCGCCGCGGCCGCGGCCGCGGCAAGGGCGTCGACGGCGCCCTGGACGACGACGAAGAGAACGACGACGAGGACCGCGAGTCCGACGACGAAGAGGACGAGGACTCCGAGGCCGACGGCCCCGAGGTCACCCGTCGCCGTCGCCGGCGCCGCCGCCGCGCGGGCTCGGAGGACTCCGACCGCTCGCGTCCGGACGACTCCGACGACGACGCCGAAGTCGTCGTCAAGGTCCGCAACCCGCAGCGCCGCCCCCTCTCCTCCAACGAGGAGGTGCGCGGCGTCTCCGGCTCCACCCGCCTCGAGGCGAAGCGCCAGCGCCGCCGCGACGGCCGCAAGTCCGGCCGGGGCCGCGTCAACGTCGTGAGCGAGGCCGAGTTCCTCGCCCGCCGCGAAGCCGTCGAGCGCCAGATGGTCGTGCGCGTGCGCAACGGCCGCTCCCAGGCCGCCGTCCTCGAGGACGGCATCCTCGCCGAGCACTACGTGTCGAAGTCCGGCACCCAGGGCCTGGTCGGGAACGTCTACCTCGGCAAGGTCCAGAACGTGCTCCCGAGCATGGAGGCCGCCTTCGTCGACATCGGCCGCGGCCGCAACGCCGTGCTCTACGCCGGTGAAGTGAACTGGGACGCCACCGGCCTCGCCGGCAAGGCCCGCTCCATCGAGCAGGCCCTGCGCCCCGGCGACGCCGTGCTCGTCCAGGTCACCAAGGACCCGGTCGGCCACAAGGGCGCCCGCCTGACCAGCCACGTCGCCCTGTCGGGCCGCCACCTGGTCTACGTCCCGGGCGGCAACGCCTCCGGGATCTCCCGCAAGCTCCCGGACCGCGAGCGCACCCGCCTGCGCGCGGCGCTCAAGAAGCTCGTGCCCGAGGGCGCGGGCGTGATCGTCCGCACCGCCGCCGAAGGCGCCGGTCCCGAAGAGCTGGCCCGCGACATCTCCCGCCTCCAGATGGAGTGGGAGGAGATCCAGGCCAAGACGAAGAAGGGCAACGCGCCGAGCGTGCTGCACTCCGAGCCCGACGTCTTGATCCGGGTGGTCCGCGACGTCTTCAACGAGGACTTCAAGGAGATCGTGGTCGAAGGCGAAGAGGCGTACGACGAGATCCACAAGTACCTCGAGTCGGTCTCGCCCGAGCTGCTCCCGCGGCTCAAGCGCCACACCGGCCAGAAGGACGTCTTCGCCGAGATGCGCGTCGACGAGCAGCTGCTCAAGGCCCTGGACCGCAAGGTCTACCTGCCTTCCGGCGGCTCGCTCGTCATCGACCGCACCGAGGCGATGACCGTGATCGACGTCAACACCGGCCGCTTCACCGGTGAGGGCGGCAACCTCGAGGAGACCGTCACCAGGAACAACCTGGAGGCGGCCGAGGAGATCGTCCGGCAGCTGCGCCTGCGCGACATCGGCGGCATCATCGTGATCGACTTCATCGACATGGTGCTCGAGTCGAACCGCGACCTGGTGCTGCGCCGCCTGACCGAATGCCTGGGCCGCGACCGGACCAAGCACCAGGTCACCGAGGTCACCTCGCTGGGCCTGGTCCAGATGACCCGCAAGCGCGTCGGCCAGGGCCTCATCGAGGCCTTCTCCGAGCCGTGCGAGCACTGCAAGGGCCGCGGGGTCATCGTCCACGCTGACGAGATCCTCGGCAACACCCGCAAGAAGGGCAACGGCGGCGGAGGCGGCAACGCCAACGCGAACCAGCCCCAACACCAGCAGCAGCAGGGCCAGGGCGGCGGCAAGAAGAAGCGGGACCGCAACAAGTCCGGCCGCCAGCAGGGCCAGCAGGAGCAAGAGCAGGCCGAGCCGCACGTGAAGTCCGCAGCGGCGGAGACCGCGAAGATCGCGGCCGCGCTGCCCGAGCACGACCACGAGCATGACGACCACGACGATTACGACGACGTCGCGATCGTCGACGAGACGACCGACGAGCCGGTGGACGCGGCCACGGTCGTCGAGACCGAGCCCGTGGACCTCGCCGCCGCGACCGAGGAGGCCGTCCCCGCGGACGCCGACGCGGTCCTGGCCGAGGAGCAGACCGCCGCCGACTCGTCCACCGAGGCAGCGGAAGCCGACACCGAACCCGGCGACGGAGCCGGATCGGCGGCACCCGAGCACTAGGTCGGCCCGGCGCCGCGGACTGTGACGTTCGCGGCGCTGAGCTGATCCCGATGCCGGAACCAGCGGGTACATGACGTACCCTAGTGAGCGGCCTATAGAGCCCTCAGCTTTTCCTCCCCGCACCTACGGGGATGAACGCGGAGCTCGATCGGCGGGCCGGCCCAGGTGACGTTCGCGAAACCGAAGACCGGCAGGTGCCTGGCACCGCGAAATTGACAAACACCGTTCCCCTGCGGGGAACTCATTTCCCCGCACCGGGGAGGACCCAAGGAGACCGCGTCGACATGTACGCAATCGTCAAGACTGGCGGAAAGCAGTACAAGGTCGCCGAAGGAGACGTCCTCGAAGTCGAGAAGCTTCAGGGCGCGCCCGGCGACACGCTTACGCTGCCTGCGGTGTTGCTCGTCGACGAAGGCACTGTGGTCACCGACGCCTCTGGCGTCACGGTGAGCGGTGAACTTCTCGAGCACACCAAGGGCCCGAAGATCAAGATCCACAAGTACAAGAACAAGACCGGCTACCACAAGCGGCAGGGTCACCGCCAGCCGCTGACCCTCGTCCGGGTCACCGGCATCACCAAGTAAGGGGTTGGACAGATGGCACACAAGAAGGGCGCATCCAGCTCCCGCAACGGGCGCGACTCCAACTCCAAGCGACTTGGCGTCAAGCGCTTCGGCGGTCAGCACGTGAGCGCGGGCGAGATCCTCATCCGTCAGCGCGGCACCAAGTACCACCCGGGCGACCTCGTCGGCCGCGGCGGCGACGACACGCTGTTCGCTCTGGCCGAGGGAGAGGTCCTCTTCTCCTCCAAGCGCGGCCGCAAGCTGGTCAACATCGTCCCCGCCTCCACCGAGGTCGCGGCGTAAGACCGGAGCGGCAACGCTCGAAAGCATGAACAAGGGCCGGGCCCGTCGAAAGACGGGCCCGGCCCTTTTGCGTACCCGCCTCCAGTACGGCCCCACGGCATCAGCGCCGGCGCGGTCACGGCCACCGATCGCAACGACCTGTTCACCGCGACGACCCCGGAATGTCGGACCCTTCCCCTAGGTTCGAACCAGGGACCCCGCGATGAAGCGAGAAGAGCCGGCCCCGCCGCCGCGCCCGCATCGACCGCCAAAAGGCGATCCGATTGCGTCGCAGCAGCATTGCCGCAGATCAACGCCATCGCGAGCGAAAAGGGGACCCCCTGTTTCGTGCCCTCAAAAGGGCGTGTAATGTTGTCCTAGCCCGAGGGGGAACGGAACAAGGCCGAAACGACCTGGTCCGGAAGCCGCCGGAGACCAGCGACAAACTCACAGAGTTTAGGCGCGGTCCGGAAGCTGAATCTCGGGAATCTTTGAGACTCAATAGAGGCTCGATCGAGTGTGACACAGGTTAACTAGCCTGAAGGTTGCACAATGAATCGAGACTGCTAGAGTTGAGAGGTTGCTCCGGCTGAGGCCGAATCCTTATGAGGATCGTTCTGGGTTGGCGTGTTGTTTGAGAACTCAACAGGGTGTTTGGATGGTCAGCGTGCGGGCTGACTGGGGATCGGCTGGACTAGGTTTCAGTGGTTTCTGGTTGGTACTGTTTTTGACTGTCTTTTCCTTGGGACACTTGCTTGGTGTCCCGTTGAAAATCGGTCAGGAGATGCTTCGACACCTACCAAGTCGCCATTCTCGCGAGAGGGTGGTGCGCAACAGGTTTTTGTTGGAGAGTTTGATCCTGGCTCAGGACGAACGCTGGCGGCGTGCTTCACACATGCAAGTCGAACGGAAAGGCCCGCTTGCGGGTACTCGAGTGGCGAACGGGTGAGTAACACGTGGGTAACCTGCCCCCATCTCTGGGATAACCGTTGGAAACGGCGGCTAATACCGGATACGACCACCTTCCGCATGGTTGGTGGTGGAAAGTTTTTGCGGTTGGGGAGGGACCCGCGGCCTATCAGCTTGTTGGTGCGGTAGTGGCGCACCAAGGCTTTGACGGGTAGCCGGCCTGAGAGGGCGGTCGGTCACATTGGGACTGAGATACGGCCCAGACTCCTACGGGAGGCAGCAGTGGGGAATTTTGCACAATGGGCGCAAGCCTGATGCAGCGACGCCGCGTGAGGGATGACGGCTTTCGGGTTGTAAACCTCTTTTATCCACCACGAAGGCTCCGTATTCGCGGGGTTGACGGTAGTGGTTGAATAAGCGCCGGCTAACTACGTGCCAGCAGCCGCGGTAAGACGTAGGGCGCGAGCGTTGTCCGGATTTATTGGGCGTAAAGGGCTCGTAGGCGGTTGATTGCGTCCGCCGTGAAAGGCCTCGGCTTAACCGGGGTTTTGCGGTGGATACGGGTCGACTTGAGGCAATTAGGGGAGATCGGAATTCTACGTGTAGCGGTGAAATGCGCAGATATGTGGAGGAACACCGGTGGCGAAGGCGGATCTCTGGGATTGTTCTGACGCTGAGGAGCGAAAGCGTGGGGAGCGAACAGGATTAGATACCCTGGTAGTCCATGCTGTAAACGGTGGGCGCTAGGTGTGGGGTCACGTTGGTTGATTCTGTGCCGTAGCTAACGCATTAAGCGCCCCGCCTGGGGAGTACGGCCGCAAGGCTAAAACTCAAAGGAATTGACGGGGGCCCGCACAAGCGGCGGAGCATGCGGATTAATTCGATGCAACGCGAAGAACCTTACCTAGGTTTGACATCACCCGGAAACCTCTAGAGATAGAGGCCTCTTCGGACTGGGTGACAGGTGGTGCATGGCTGTCGTCAGCTCGTGTCGTGAGATGTTGGGTTAAGTCCCGCAACGAGCGCAACCCTTATCCCGTGTTGCCAGCATTCAGTTGGGGACTCACGGGAGACTGCCGGGGTTAACTCGGAGGAAGGTGGGGATGAGGTCAAGTCATCATGCCCCTTATGTCTAGGGCTTCACGCATGCTACATTGGCCGGTACAGCGGGTTGCGATACCGTGAGGTGGAGCGAATCCCTGTAAAGCCGGTCTTGGTTCGGATTCGAGTCTGCAACTCGACTCGATGAAGGTGGAGTCGCTAGTAATCGCAGATCAGCAACGCTGCGGTGAATGCGTTCCCGGGCCTTGTACACACCGCCCGTCACGTCATGAAAGTTGGCAACACCCGAAGCCTGCGGCCTAACCGGTTTACCGGAGGGAGTGGTCGAAGGTGGGGCTGGCGATTAGGACGAAGTCGTAACAAGGTAGCCGTACCGGAAGGTGCGGCTGGATCACCTCCTTTCTAAGGAGTCCCGACCCCCCTGCGGGGGGCGTCAACCATCCGGGCCCGCTGAAGCAACTTTGCTTTGGTGGTTATCGCTCGGGTGTGTATGGACTAAATGTTTTAAATGGTGTGTCGACTGCACGTTGCACGAGCTCAGCTCGTGAATCCATCCTTGAGACCTGTTGGTCAGGTCGCCTGTGTTCCCTTTTTGGGGGGTGCGGGTGGCGTGCCTGGCGGGTCTCGCACCCTGTTGGGGTTCTGAGACAACACGTCTCTGAGCCTGGTCATGCCGCGGACATGCGGAGGCATCTTGACGGCCCTTGTGGCGATGAAGATGTGCGTGTCGGGTGTGGTCAATGTGTTGTTTGAGATTTGTATAGTGTGCGTGAGTGTCTTTGTTTCTATCTGATTTGACCGTGTTGGTTAAGTTGTGTAGGGCGCATGGTGGATGCCTTGGTGCCGGATGACCGATGAAGGACGTGTGAGGCTGCGATATGCCTGGGGGAGTTGCCAACTGGACTGTGATCCCAGGGTTTCCGAATGGGGTAACCCAGCCAGTTTGATGACTGGTTGCCGCTGGCTGAATGTATAGGCTGGTTGGTGGTGTGGCGGGGAAGTGAAACATCTCAGTACCTGCTGTGGAGAAAACAAGAGTGATTCCGTGAGTAGCGGCGAGCGAAAGCGGAGGAGGCTAAACCTGGTTCGTGTGATAGCCGGCAGGCGTTGCGGGTCAGGGGTTGTGGGACGTTTCCGTTGGTTTCTGCCGAAATCAGGGTCACGCGTTGTTGTCTAGTCGAACGGTGTGGGAAAGCCGACCGTAGAGGGTGAGAGTCCCGTAGGTGAAGGATGACAGCGGTGGTCGGGGAGCGCACCCGAGTAGCGCGGGTTTCGTGGAGGCTCGTGTGAATCTGGCAGGACCGTCTGCTAAGCCTAAAGAGGTCCGGTGACCGATAGTGGAGAGTACCGTGAGGGAATGGTGAAAAGTACCCCGGGAGGGGAGTGAAATAGTGCCTGAAACCATGTGCCTGTAAACCGTCAGAGCCCGGCAGTTCCTTTCGGGGTGCTGTAGGCGGGTGATGGCGTGCCTTTTGAAGAATGAGCCTGCGAGTTATGGTATGCCGCGAGGTTAAGCCGTGTGGTGGAGCCGGAGCGAAAGCGAGTCTGAATAGGGCGTTGAGTGGTGTGTTGTAGACCCGAAGCGGGGTGATCTACCCATGTCCAGGGTGAAGCGGCTGTAAGAGGTCGTGGAGGCCCGAACCCACCTAGGTTGCAAACTGGGGGGATGAGGTGTGGGTAGGGGTGAAAGGCCAATCAAACTCCGTGATAGCTGGTTCTCCCCGAAATGCATTTAGGTGCAGCGTCGCATGTTGCTCCGTGGTGGTAGGGCGCTGGTTGGGTGATGGGCCGTGTCGGTTACTGAGCTCAGCTAAACTTCGAATGCCATGGTGTTGAGTGCGGCAGTGAGTCGGCGGGTGAGAAGATCCGTCGTCGAGAGGGAAACAGCCCAGATTACCGGCTAAGGCCCCTAAGGGTGCACTGAGTGGAAAAGGATGTGGGGTCGCGTTGACAGCCAGGAGGTTGGCTTAGAAGCAGCCACCCTTGAAAGAGTGCGTAATAGCTCACTGGTCGAGTGGTTTTGCGCCGATAATGTAGCGGGGCTGAAGTGCACCGCCGAAGCCGTAGCAATGCCTGTCAGATGCGTCTGGCGGGGTTGGGTAGGGGAGCGTCGTACATGGGGTGAAGCTCCGGGGTAACCCATGGGGTGGACTTTGTACGAGTGAGAATGCAGGCATGAGTAGCGAAACACAGGTGAGAATCCTGTGCGCCGATTGACTAAGGGTTCCAGGGGACGGCTGTTCCGCCCTGGGTTAGTCTGGGCCTAAGGCGAGGCCGAGAGGCGTAGTCGATGGATAACCGGTTGATATTCCGGTACCCGAGTACCGCGTATGAGTGATAGCGGTTGTGCTAACCGGCTGCAAGCCGGCGAGTGGTCGCCTTCGGGTGGCTGCTTGTCAGTGAGTGGTTGGGGTCCTTTCCGTGTGTAGCGTAGTGATGGAGTGACGCAGTGGGGTAGCTGTACCGTCTGGTGGATTAGGCGGGGTAAGGTGGTAGCCCGCATTCCTAGGTAAATCCGGGAGTGCCCAGGTTCGGCCTGGAGGGTGAGCGCTGAAGCATAGCTCTTTTGAGTGAATTCGGTGATCCCGTGCTGTCGAGAAAAGCTTCTAGCGAGTGGTAGTCGGCCAGTACCCTAAACCGACACTGGTGGTCAGGTAGAGTATACTGAGGCGTTCGAGTGATGTGTGGTTAAGGAACTCGGCAAATTGCCTCCGTAACTTCGGGAGAAGGAGGGCCCTTTCTGGTGGCACATGCGTGCGGAAGCTGGAGGGGGTTGCAGAGGCCAGGGGGAAGCGACTGTTTACTAAAAACACAGGTCCATGCGAAGCCGTGAGGTGAGGTATATGGACTGACGCCTGCCCGGTGCTGGAACGTTAAGAGGATCCATCAAGGCCTTTGGCCTGCAGTGGTGAATTGAAGCGCCAGTAAACGGCGGTGGTAACTATAACCATCCTAAGGTAGCGAAATTCCTTGTCGGGTAAGTTCCGACCTGCACGAATGGCGTAACGACTTCCCCGCTGTCTCAACCACATGCTCGGCGAAATTGCAGTACGAGTAAAGATGCTCGTTTCGCGCGGCAGGACGGAAAGACCCCGGGACCTTTACTATAGCTTGGTATTGATGCATTGCTTGGTTTGTGTAGGATAGGCGGGAGCCTGGGAAGCTGCGACGCTAGTCGTGGTGGAGGTGTTGGTGAAATACCGCTCTGATCTGGTGGTGTGTCTCACCCGCGGCCCTGATCGGGTCGGGGGACAGTGCCTGGTGGGTAGTTTAACTGGGGCGGTTGCCTCCTAAATGGTAACGGAGGCGCCCAATGGTACCCTCGGGCCGGTTGGAAACCGGTCGGTGAGTGTAAGCGTAGAAGGGTGCTTGACTGTGAGACCGACGGGTCGAGCAGGTGCGAAAGCAGGGGCTAGTGATCCGGCACCGACGTACGGATGTGGTGTCGCTCAACGGATAAAAGGTACCCCGGGGATAACAGGCTGATCTTCCCCAAGAGTCCATATCGACGGGATGGTTTGGCACCTCGATGTCGGCTCGTCGCATCCTGGGGCTGGAGTTGGTCCCAAGGGTTGGGCTGTTCGCCCATTAAAGCGGCACGCGAGCTGGGTTTAGAACGTCGTGAGACAGTTCGGTCCCTATCCGCCGCGCGCGTAAGAGATTTGATGAAGGGCTGTCCCTAGTACGAGAGGACCGGGATGGACGAACCGCTGGTGTGCCAGTTGTCCCGCCAGGGGCATGGCTGGTTGGCTACGTTCGGGAGCGATAACCGCTGAAAGCATCTAAGCGGGAAGCGTGCTTCGAGATGAGATCTCTGTCAGGCTAGTCCTGGTGAGGCGCCCTGTAGATGACGGGGTTGATAGGCTCGACATGGAAGCGTCGCAAGGCGTGGAGTGGACGGGTACTAACCGCCGAGAACTTAACATAACATTTGGTTGCAGATGGAAACGACATTCACGCACACTATGCGATTCTGAGACAACACTGTTGGCTCGATCGCCGAACCCTCACACAAGGGTTCATGGCTTGATCGCCGAACAAGTTGCCCTCAAGGGTTTGTTTGGTGGTGAGAGCGGAAGTGACACACCCGGTCCCATTCCGAACCCGGTCGTTACGGCTTCCAGCGCCGATGGTACTGCACTCGAGAGGGTGTGGGAGAGCAGGACACCGCCAAACATTTAC
>NZ_JAPZVR010000007.1:0-18285 GCF_027622855.1 Glycomyces algeriensis
ACGGCGCTTTTGCGTGTCGGCGCGTTGCCGCGGGCGGGCGTCAGCGCTTGAGGTTGGCGAAGGCGGGCTCGAGCCGTTGGGCCAGTGCGGGGTCGATTGCGGCGACCTCTGCGGCGAAGCACTGCAGCAGGGCCGTGTTCGAGCGTGTGAGCTCCTCGCGGTCGACCTGGGCGGCCCGAGCTGCGGCGAGGGGGCCGAGGACCTCTGGCGGGAGCTTGTCGGCGTCGCGCCCGTGGTGGGGGTTGTATCCGAGGCGCGCGCAGGCGAGGGCGAGGACGGTGTCGCGCAGGTGGTCGAGCATCATGGCGGCCTGCCAGTGGCGGTCGCGCTTGATCGCGGAGCGGGCGTGCAGCGCGTAGAGCCAGCCCATGCCGATCATGTGGGCCGCGTTGGGCGCGTTGGGTTCCGTGGGCTCGTTGGGGGTGCCGAACAGGAGCTTGAAGCCGGGTTCGGTGGCGCGGAAGCGGTCGCGGGGCCAGAAGGAGACGTCGACCTGGAGCGAGGAATCGAGCAGGAAGACCCGGTAGAGGACGCCGTCGGCGATCACGTCGAGGTGGTGCGCCGCCCCGTGCCCGGTGTAGAACGCGGCGGTCCAGCGTTCGGCGACCGCGGCGGGGTCGCCGTCGATCTGGAGCATCAGGTCGATGTCGGACCAGGCGTCCTCGCGGCCGGTGGCGGCGGAGCCGACGAGTGCGGCGCCGACGATGTCGGCGTCGTGCTCGGCGGTCGCGATGAGGGTGTCGCGGAGTCGTTCGCGTTCGGCGGTGGTGAACATGGGCCGAGCCTAAGTCGCGCGGTCCCGTTCGCGGGCGCGGCGTCGGACCCGCGTGGCACGATCGCGGGCATGACCGATGCGAAGGCGCGCCTGCACCGTGATCTCCGGGACTGCCGCGAGAGCCTGCTCTGGAAGCTCGACGGCCTGGGGGAGTACGACCTGCGGCGCCCGATGACCCCGACCGGGACCAACCTGCTCGGCCTGGTCAAGCATGTCGCCGGCCTCGAATCGGGCTATCTCGGTGAGGCCTTCGGGCGGCCTGTGGACGATCCCCCGTGGTGGTTCGAGCACGACATGGACGAACCGAACGGGGACCTGTGGGCCCGCGCCGACGAGACCAGTGACGAGATCACCGCGTTCTACCGGCGCGTCTGGGCCCATTCGGACGCGACCATCGAGATGCTCGGTCTCGAGGCCGCGGGCCGGGTCCCGTGGTGGCCTGCCGAGGAGGCCGAGGTCACGCTCCATCAGATGATGGTGCTGATGATCGGCGAGACCAATCGGCACGCGGGCCATGCCGACATCGTGCGCGAGCTCATCGACGGGTCGACCGGGCTCCGCCACGACTTCAGATCCGTGCCCGAGGAGGGCGAGGCCTGGTGGGCCGCGCACCGCGGGCGGCTCGAGGCGACCGCCCGCGAAGCCGCGGGGTGGTGAAGGCCCTCACCGGTAGCCGTTGAGCCGCATGGCGGTCGCGTTGTCCGGCTGCTCCCAGAACAGGTCGTGCAGGTCAGGCGGCAGCTCGTTCCGGTGGGTCCCGGTCGTGCCGGAGCGGAAGAAGCCGGGCTCGCTGCTGTGGAGCTCGCCGAACGTGGGGATCGGGGCGCGCTCGTCGGCCTCCAGGCCCGGGGCGGCCTCCGCGACGGCGGCCGTGACCGCGGCGCGCGGGTCGGCGATGAGGTCTTCGAAGCGGACCAGGATCGGGTCCGGGCTCGCCGATCGCTGCCATGACAGGACGTTCTGGCCCCAGCCGCCCGTGCCGCCGGTGCGCCGGGTGATGATCGCGCGCGCCTCGGCGGCGAACCGCACCGCGTGGTCCGCGGCCCCCGCGAGGTGGGCGGTGCCGAGGCGGGCCCAGGAGACCACGCTGTCGCGGCCGTCGCGCACCAGGTAGACGGCGCGGTCCTCGGCGGCGATCACCGGGTCGTCGCGTCGGCGGTGGGTCTTGACGAAGTACACGTCCTCGGCGGCCCGCATCTGCTCGAAGGTGCAGGGCCGCTCGCGGGCGTCCATCAGCTCGGGGCCGATCTGGGCGGCGACGCCGTCCACGTCGTAGACCACATAGGTCGGTACGCGGTAGAGGCGGTGCAGCGCGATGCGGAAGAAGGTGTTGCCGGAACGGGGGTACGAGGCGAGCCAGACGATCACCGCGACAGCGTAGGGCCCGCCTGCGACACAGCGGTGACCTCGCGGGCGCGAATAGGGGCAATCGCCGCGATTCGCGGACACGCAGGGGTACCGCTCGGCCACGGATCGCAGCTATAGTGCGGATTGGACGCTGTTCGCGCCGAATCGCCCCTTAGGAGCGGCTATGAGGACAATGACGACCTGCGTAGCGGCCGCCACGCTGCTGCTCGCCGTATCCGCCTGCAGCCCAGAGGAGTCCACGGAAGGCGACGGCTCGATCGTCTTCTGGACCCCGTACACGACCCCCGAGCGGATAGCCGCGCAGCAGCCCGTGATCGACGCGTTCACCGAGGCCACCGGCGTCGAGGTCGAGATGGTCCCGCTCGAACCCGACCAGGCCGGGCAGACCCTCGTCACGGCCGCCGCCTCCGGGGACGTGCCCGACGTGATCGCCCACAACCCGTCGAGCACCGCCGCATGGGCCGCGCAGGGCCTCCTCGACGACCAAGCGCCGCAAGCGATCGTCGACGAACTCGGCGCCGACACGTTCAGTCAGGCCGCCCTCGACATGGTGACCATCGACGACCGCCTCCACGCCGTGCCCTCCGACGGGTGGGGCCACACCATCGCCTACCGCACCGACCTCTTCGCGGACGCCGGTCTCGAACCGCCCGCGTCCGTCGCCGACCTCGCCGCCGCGGCCGAACTGCTCGACGCGGACGGCATGGCGGGCATAGCGATCGGCACCACCCCCGGCGACGTGTACACGCAGGAGGGCCTCGAGTCGATGCTCCTCCCGTTCGGCTGCCGACTCGCCACCGACGGCAAGGTCCGCATCGACTCCCCCGAATGCGTCGAGGGCCTGGCCCACTACCAGCGCCTCGCCGCCGCGGCCGGACCGGCGCAAGTGGACGTGGAGGCCGCGCGCGCCGCGTACCTCTCGGGATCGGCCGCGATGGTCCTGTTCTCCTCCCACATCGTCGACGAAGTGGCCGGCCTCGACGTCGACAACCCCGTGACCTGCACCGAATGCGGTGACAACCCGCGGTTCCTCGCCGAGAACACCGCGTACCTGACCACGTTCACCGGCACCGGCGCCGAGGCGCCCGTCGAGTACGGGCAGACCACGAACTACGGCATCCCCGCGGGCGCGAACACCGCCGACGCCACCGAGTTCGTGAAGTACATGCTCACCGACGGGTACGTCGAGAACCTCGCCTCCGCGACCGAGGGCCGCATCCCGGTGCGGCCCGGCCCCGAGGCCGGGTCCACCGAGTACCTGGACGCGTGGTCGCAGCTGCCGTTCGGCAACGACCAGGCCCAGGAGGTCTCGATAGAGCAGGTCTACGGGCCCGCCCTGGTCGAACGGCTCGCCGCCGGCGCCGAGGAGTTCACCCGCTGGGGCTGGGGCACGCCCGACGCCGAACTCGCCGGGATCGTGTTCTCCCAGACGATCCTCGCGACCGAGGCCGAAGCGCTGTTCGACGGCGCCCCGCCCGCCGAGGTCGCCGCCGCCATGGCCGCGAGCGTCGAGGCCGCGCAGCAGGACCTGGGCGGATGAGGCGCCCGCTGACGATCTCGCAACGCGAGGACCTGCACGGGCGGCTCCTGGTGGGCCCCACCGTGATCGTGGTGCTGCTCTTCGCGGTGCTGCCGTTCCTCGCGGTCGTCCTCTTCGCGTTCCTCGACGTGCGGCTCGTCGACATCCCGCGCCTCTACATCGACAACCTCGTGTTCACCGGCGAGAACGTCGCGGCGGTCTGGAACTCGCCGCGGTTCTGGTCGGCCGCCGTGACGACCGCGGTCTACGCGGCGGCCTCCTCGGCCGGGGCGGTGCTCGTCGGGCTCGCGGTCGCGCTGGCGCTGCGGCGGCCGTTCCGGGGGCGCGGGCTGATCCGGGCGATGGTGCTCGTGCCGTACGTGCTGCCGGTGGTCGCGGCGGCCACGATCTGGAAGACGCTGCTCAATCCCGGGTACGGCCTGGTGAACGCGGTGGGCGTCGAGTGGCTCGGGTGGGCCGAGCCGATCGCGTTCCTCACCACGACGAGCCGCGACCTCGGGCCGTTCGCGGTGCCGGTGGCGCTGCTGTGCGTGATCGCGTTCGAGGTGTGGAAGACCTTCCCGCTCGCGTTCCTGTTCATCACGGCGCGGCTGCAGGTCGTGCCGGAGGACGTCGAGGAGGCCGCGCAGATCGACGGCGCGGGGAAGACGCGGGTCTTCCGGCACCTGCTGCTGCCCGAGCTCGCGGGGGTGATGGCGCTGCTCGCGGTGCTGCGGTTCCTGTGGTCCTTCCAGAACTTCAACGACATCTACCTGCTCACCGGCGGCGCGGGCGGCACCGAGGTGCTCGCCGTGCGGGTGTACTCGGAGCTGGTGGTGCGCGCGAACATCGGCACGGCGAGCGCGACCGGCCTGCTCATGACCGGGATGCTGCTGGTCGTGGTCGCCGTGTACGCGTGGTTGATCAGGCGGGAGCGGGCATGAGCGAGACTCGCACGGAAAATCCGCGTCACCCGATCGTGTCTCCGGAGGGCGAGAATGTCGTACCCCTCGGCGACTCTGGAAACCGGGGACCCAAACCCAGAGGTGCGACGCGCTTGCGGCGTGCCCGCCGGACCACCGAGGACCGCGTCCTCGGCGTCCTCCGCTTCATCGTCATCGCCGGCGCGGTCGTCGTGACCGCCGGGCCGCTGCTGTACGGGGTGCTGCTCTCCGTGCGGCCCTTCCAGTCCGTGATGTCCGAACCGCTCGACCTCGTCCCCTCCCTCGACGAGGTCACCTTCGACGCCTACCCGACCGCGATCGCCGAATACGGGCTCGGCGGGAACATGTGGAACTCCCTCCAGGTCGCGCTCGCCACCGCCGCGCTCGCGATCCTCCTCAGCGTCCTCGGCGCGTACGCGGCCGTGCGGCTGCGCTTCTTCGGCCGCGGCACGGTGAACGTGGTCTTCCTCGGCGTGTACCTCCTGCCCGGGATCGTGCTCGCCGTGCCGCTGTTCGTGCTGCTCAGCCGGGTCGGACTCACCGGCTCGCTGGCGGGCCTGGTGTTCGTGTACGTGGCGCAGACCGTGCCCGTCGCGCTGTACATGCTCCGCACCTACCTCGTCGCCATACCGTCCTCAGTGGACGAATCGGCGATGATCGACGGGTGCGGGCGGCTCGCGCTCATCCGCCGCGTCGTGCTCCCCCTCGCCCTCCCCGGCGTCGCCGCGACCGCCCTCTACGTGTTCATGATCGCCTGGAACGAGTACCTGTTCGCGCTGCTGTTCCTCGTCGCCGATCGCGACCGCTGGACCGTCTCGCTCGGCATCGCGCAGCTCACCGAGTTCTCGGTGCCCACCACGGTGCTCATGGCCGGGTCGATCGCGATCACGGTGCCCGTGGTCGCCGGGTTCTTCCTGGCGCAGCGGCTGCTCGTCACGGGACTCACCTCCGGGGCTGAGAAAGGCTGAGGCACATGGCGACTCTACCGGGGATACTGAGCGCATGACGATCCGACTGGGGATCCTGGGAGCCGGGGCGCGCGGCTCCGACGCGTACGGGGCCTGGACCCTCGACCATCCGGATCGCGCTTCCATTGCGGCCGTCGCCGATCCGATGCCGCACCGGCGCGAACGGCTCGCCGACGCCGGGGGCGTCCCGACCGGGCACCGCTACCCCGACTGGCGCGACCTGCTCGCCGACGCCGAGGCGATCGGCCTGGACGCCATCGTGATCGCCCTCCCCGACCGCCTCCACGTGCCGGCCGCGCTCGCCGCCATCGGCACCGGCCTGCCGATCCTCCTCGAGAAGCCCGCCGCGACCACCGCCGGCGACCTCGAAGCGCTCGCGACCGCCGCCCGCGACCGCAAGGCCCGCATATGGATCGGGCATGTGATGCGCTACCAGCCGTTCTGGCTCGCGATCCGGCGGCTCCTCGACGCCGGCGCGATCGGGCGGCTCGTGACCATGCGCGTGGAGGAGAACATCGGGTTCTGGCACTACGCGCACTCCTACGTGCGCGGCAACTGGCGCAACCTCGCCTCCTCCAGTCCGATGGTGCTCGCCAAGACCTGCCACGACCTCGACATGATCCGCTGGTTCGCGGGCGAGTCCCCCGCGTCCGTCGCCAGTACCGGGAGCCTCACGTACTTCCGGCCCGAGAACGCGCCCGCAGGCGCGCCCGGCCACTGCCTCGACGGGTGCCCGGCCGCCGACTCCTGCCCGTTCTACGCCCCGCGCTACTACGTCGAAGCCCTTGCGGGCCAAGACGGCTGGCCCGTGGCGCTCCTCGGCGACGACCCGAGCCCGGAGGGCCGCCTGGAGGCGCTGCGGCACGGGCCGTACGGGCGGTGCGTGTTCCACTCGGACAACGACGTGGTGGACCACCAGCAGACCGTCGTGGACTTCCCCGGCGGCCTGACCGCGACCCTCTCGACCTCGGCGTTCACCGGGCAGAACACGCGCACGGTGCGGCTCACCGGGACGGCGGGGGAGATCGCGGGGAACCTCAGGACAGGACAGATCGAGGTGCACCTGTTCTCGCCGACGGCGGCGCTGCCGGACGTCCCGGAAGCGCGCGTGGTCGCACACGAGACGCGGCCTCCGTTGGGGCACAGCGTGTTCGAGCTCAGTGCGGGCCTGGTCGACGCGGCAGGCGAGCCGGACCACAAGGGGCATTCGGGTGGGGACGCGGCGCTGATCGACGCGTTCATCACCGCGCTCGAGGGCGGCGAAGCCGCCGCGACGGACTTGGAGGCCGCATTGGACAGTCACCGGATGGCGTTCGCGGCCGAGCGGGCGCGGCTCGAACGGCGCACGATCCTCTGGGAGGCGGCATGACCTGGTGGCGGGGCGCGGCGATCTACCAGGTGTACCTGCGCAGCTTCGCGGACGGCAACGGGGACGGGATCGGGGACATCGCCGGGCTCGAGTCGCGGCTCGGATACCTGCGCGAGCTCGGCGTCGACGCACTGTGGATCAACCCGTGGTACGTCTCGCCGATGGCGGACGGCGGCTACGACGTGGCCGACTACCGGGACATCGACCCGGCCTTCGGCACCCTCGCGGACGCCGAGCGGCTCATCGAGGCGGCGCACCGGTTCGGGCTGCGGATCATCGTCGACATCGTGCCGAACCACACCTCCGCACTCCACCCGTGGTTCCAGGAGGCGCTGCGCGACGGGCCCGGTTCCCCTGCGCGCGAACGGTTCCACTTCCGCGACGAGACGAACAACTGGCAGTCCCGCTTCGGCGGCCCCGCCTGGTCGCAAGTGGACGACGGGCAGTGGTACCTGCACCTCTTCGACGCCACCCAGCCCGACCTCAACTGGGACCACCCGGACGTGCGCGCCGAGTTCCCCTCGATCCTGCGGTTCTGGCTCGACCGGGGCGTGGACGGCTTCCGCATCGACGTGGCCGCCCGCCTCGTCAAGCAGGCCGGGCTGCCGGACAAGCGCGGCCGGTTCGAAGGCGTGCCCACGTTCACCGACGCCGACGGGGAACCGGACAAGGACCGGCCCGAGGTGCACGAGATCTACCGGGACTGGCGGACCGTGCTCGGCGAGTACGGCCCCGACCGGGTGTTCGTGGGCGAGATCTGGGTGCGCGACCCCGAGCGGTTCGCGCGATACCTGCGCCCCGACGAGCTGCACACCGCCTTCAACTTCGAGTTCCTCAAATGCGCGTGGGAGGCCGGGCCCCTGCGGGCCGTGATCGACCAGACCATCGCGACCCACGCGGGCGTGGGCGCCCCGCCGACCTGGGTGCTCGCGAACCACGACGTGACCCGGCACGTGACCCGCTACGGCCGCGCGAACAGCATGTTCCTCAAACGGGAGCACGGCGTCCCGACCGACCTCGCCGCCGGCACCCGCCGCGCCCGCGCCGCCGCGCTGCTGACCATGGCGCTGCCGGGCGGCGTGTACGTCTACCAAGGCGACGAACTGGGCCTCCCCGAGGTCTTCGACCTGCCCGACGAGCTCCGCGAGGACCCCGTGTTCGCCCGCACCGGCGGACTCGACCTGGGCCGCGACGGCTGCCGGGTGCCGCTCCCGTGGGGCGGCGACGCGCCGCCGTTCGAGTTCGGAAAGGGCGGCGCATGGCTGCCGCAGCCGGCCGACTGGCGCGACCTCACGGCCGCCCGGCAGCTGGGCGACCCCGACTCGATGCTGTCGCTCTACCGGCTCGCACTGCGCCTGCGCCGGAGCGACCCGGCCCTGGGCGACGGCGAACTGCGCTGGCGGGACAGCGAACCGGGCGTGCTCGCGTTCGAGCGCGACCCCGGCTTCGCGTGCGTCGTCAACCTGACCGACCGCGAGATCGACGTCCCGGCGGGCGAACCGCTCATCGCCAGCGCGCCCCTCGAAGGAACGCAGCGCACGCGCCTCCCGGCCGACGCGGCCGTGTGGCTGCGCACCGCCTGAGCCGCCGCCTGAGTTCAGCCGAAGCCGGGGGCCTCGCGGCGGAGTCCGGGCACCGGGCTTGGGCGGCATCCCTTTCGGCGATGGCAAGGGTCGCCCTGTCTGGCTAGAGTTGCCGCCGAGGAGGTGAGCCGTGCGCAGGAGCTCGGAATGGGTGGCCATCGAGCGCAGTTCACCGACCCGTCGCATCTCCTCACTGGTGCTCTACTCGCTCACCTGCGCCGCGTTCATCACCGGCCTCTACCTGCTCGTGCGCACCGAACCGGCGACCCTCGACTCGGGCGAGCCGAACCCCGTGGCGGGTCTGCCGGGGTTCTTCACCGTGATGGCCGTGCTCGGGGCGGCCACGTTCCTCGTGCCGCTCGTACGGCCGCCGAAGCTCATGGTCAACCACTTCGGGCTGCGGGTGCGGCCCGGATTCGGCAAGAGCCTCCTCATCCCGTGGAGCAACATCGAGGAGCTGGCCGCGATCCACGTCGGGTCGAAGCGGCGCGGCACCTCGTACCTCCTGTTCGCGGCCGACAACTACCTCGGGCGCGGCGGCTCCGACCGCCCCGGGTTCCTCGGCCGCTCGGTGCTGCGCGAGGCCAACCGGGCCACCGAGGGCCTGGTCGCCGGGTTCGACCTCGCGGTGCGCTGCAAGGACTTCGCGCTGGAACCGGACCAGTTGCTGGCGCGGCTCGCCTCGTTCGCGCCCGGGCACGTGCAGGTCGTCGACCGGCTCTGAGTCGCGACGAGCCGGTTTGTTCGCCCTGAGCGAAATGCTGCGCGCCCGCACGTCGCGGCCCTGGCCATCCGGGGGGCCCGCCCGGGATGCGCGGCTCGCCCCAAATGCCGCTCCCTGACCCGTGCTGGTGATCCGTACACTGGAGGCGACCTGACGTCCCGCGCCCCTGGAGGGAAGGTCGCCTCAACCGACCGGCCACTCTCGCCGGCGGACCATCCAGCATTTGGGGGTACCCGTGGCGTCGATCCCTGACGAGGGCCTACGCGCGACCCTGGCCACCATGGCGCCCGGCACCGCGCTGCGCGACGGCCTGGAGCGCATCCTGAGAGGCCGCACCGGCGCCCTCATCGTCGTCGGCTGCGACAGCCTCGTCGAAGAGATCTGCACCGGCGGCTTCGAGCTCGACATCGAGTTCTCCGCCACCCGCCTGCGCGAACTGTGCAAGATGGACGGCGCCATCGTCATCACCACCGACGGCTCGCGCATCGTGCGCGCCGGCGTCCACCTCATGCCCGACCCCTCGATCCACTCGAACGAATCGGGCACCCGGCACCGCACCGCCGAACGCGTCGCCCTGCAGACCGGCTTCCCCGTCATCTCCGTCAGCCAGTCGATGCACACCATCGGCCTGTACATGGGCTCGATCCACCACCTCCTCGAGCCCTCCACGCAGATCCTCTCCCGCGCCAACCAGGCCCTCGCCACCCTCGAGCGGTACAAACTCCGCCTCGACGAGGTCGCCGGCAGCCTCTCCAGCCTCGAGATCGAAGACCTCGTCACCGTGCGCGACGCCGTCACCGTCCTCCAGCGCCTCGAAATGGCCCGCCACATCGCCGACGAGGTCGAAGGCCACGTCATCGAACTCGGCACCGACGGACGGCTCCTCGCCCTCCAACTCGACGAGCTCATGGCCGGCGTCGACACCGACCGCGAACTCATCGTCCGCGACTACCTGCCCGACGGCGCCGACCACCGCGTCGCCCTGCGCAACGTCGACCGCATGGGCTCACCCGAACTCCTCGACCTCATCGCGGTCGCCCGCTCCCTCGGGTACCCGAACTCCCCCGACGTCCTCGACCGGCGCGTCAGCCCCCGCGGCTACCGCATGCTCGCCAAGGTCCCGCGCCTGCCCGAAGCCGTGATCGAACGCGTCGTCGGCCACTTCGGGGCGCTCCCCGAGCTTCTGGGCGTCACCGTCGAGGAACTGCAGGACGTCGACGGCATCGGCCCCGGCAGGGCGCAGAGCATCCGCGAGTCCCTGACCCGCCTCGCCGAGGTCTCGATCCTCGACCGGTACCTCTAGCTACGTCAAGCGCAGGTTCGTCGGCGCCGACACGGCCTCGCCCAACCGCGCCCGCAGCTCGTACTCGCCCGCCGGCAACTCCCGGCGCGCCCCCGCGCACTCCGCCTCCGACGCCAGACCGTCCACTGAGAACTCCACGGTCTGGCCCGCACCGTCGCTCAACTCGACCTCCTCGCCCTGCGGGGTCTCGCAGTGCGCGGTCGAGTAGACGATGTCCGCACCGGCCGTCAACTCCACGGCCACCTCCCGCAGATCCGCCGTGCACGTGGCGTCCGCGCCACTCGCGACCAGGACGCTCACCGGCACCTCCGAACCCGACCGCACCTCGTCGAACGCCGCCACCACCTGCAGCATGAGGTCCTCGGGCTCGCACGGCACCACCACCGGCCCGGTCGGCGACGGCGAACCGCTCGGCTCCGCCGCGGTCGGCGTCTCCCGGACGTACGGCCGGTTCAACGTCGACGACTGCGACGGCGCCACCCACTCGTTCGGGGCCGCATCGCCCTTCGCCTCGGGCTCCTCGTCACCGCCGCCGAGCGCACTGATCCCGAGCACGACCAGGAGCACCAGCACGATCACCGCACCGGCCACGATCGCCCGCCGCCTCCAGTAGACCGACTCCGGCTGCGAGCCCTTCACGAACTTGCCCTTGAAACCCTGCACGCCGGGACGCTAACGCAGCGGAGCCGCATGCGAGCGGAAATACACGCGAATCCGGCCCGGCCGAACCCCTGCGGTCCCCACCCGGTCGACCCTCGCGACCCGATGTCGGACCCCGCACCCACAATGGGAGGCATGCGAGCCGCCGACACCCCGCCGACCCTGCCCGCCCCCGACGCCGTGAGCGGCCGGCTGCTCCCCTGGTTCGACGCCCACCACCGCACCGAACTGCCCTGGCGCCGACCGGGCACCACCGCGTGGGGCGTGCTCGTCTCCGAGGTCATGAGCCAGCAGACCCAGGTCGCCCGCGCCGCCCCCGTCTGGGAGGCCTGGATGACGCGCTGGCCGACCCCGGCCGACCTGGCCGCCGCACCGACCGCGGACGTCCTGCGCGAATGGGGCCGGATGGGCTACCCGCGCCGGGCCCTGCGCCTCCAGGAGTGCGCGCGGATCGTCGCCACCGAGCACGGCGGCACCGTGCCCGCCGACCCGGTCGAGCTCCTGAAGCTGCCCGGCATCGGCGTTTACACGGCCGCCGCGGTAGCGGTCTTCCACTACGGCCGCCGCCACGCGGTCGTGGACACGAACGTGCGCCGCGTCGTCGCCCGCCTCGGCGGGCAGAGCGACGCCGGCACCGCCACCACCCGCGCCGACATGGCCGCCGCCGAGTCGCTGCTGCCCGGGGACGCGCCGACCGCGGCCCGGGTCTCGGTGGCGCTCATGGAACTCGGCGCGCTGGTGTGCAAGGCGCGCGCGCCCGAGTGCGGCGCCTGTCCGCTGAGCGACGTGTGCGGGTTCTCCGGCCAGGAGGTCCCGGCCGGGCCGAGCCGCAAGCGCCAGAAGTACAAGGGCACCAACCGGCATGTGCGCGGTGAAGTGATGGCCCTGCTCAGAGATGCCGAGGGGCCGGTCGAGCGGGCGCGGGTCGACGCCGTGTGGCCGGACCGGCGGATGCTCGACGAGGCCGTCGCGCAGCTCATCACCGAGGGCTTGATCGGTACTGACGAATCGGGACGATTCGAACTCCCGAGTCGGTGACAAACACCCCGGGTACTGGTAGCGTCGGAACTGAGAGAACTTCACGATGCTCGGTCGGCGCCGATTCTCAACATCGGCGGCCCTGGGTCAAACCTCACTCGTCAGCGAGCGAGGCACCGGAAGGACCACCAGGTCCAGTCACCGCCGGTGCCAGGACCGAATCGCCTACCGCAGGGCCGTCCCCGAGCGGCCGGCCAGGAACACGACGACGCGGCTCGCGCCATGAACCGTCGCGTCGACCGCGGACCGGACGCACGAAATGCGGGCCACGCGGGAGCGTACGCCTTGAGCGACGGACGCGACCGAGCAACGACAATGCCGTTCCGGTACCGCGCGCTCAGACCGGGGCGGCATTGTTACGTTCCCGAGCACATTTATGGCTCGCAAGCTTCGCCAAGACCGACAATGCCGTTCCGGTACCGCGCGCTCAGACCGGGGCGGCATTGTTACGTTCCCGAGCACATTTATGGCTCGCAAGCTTCGCCAAGACCGACAATGCCGTTCCGGTACCGCGCGCTCAGACCGGGGCGGCATTGCTACGTTCAGAACCCGAATTCCCCTCGCAACCCGAAAAATGTCGGACCCGTATGGGACGGTGTCCTTTTCACTGGTAGTGGTGAAGGTGGGACTGGGCGGGTACCCGGGGCCTCCCGTATGGCCCCGTGACCTGCGAAAACACCACCCTCAAGCCGCCTCAGCCTCCGGCTCCCTCGCCACCGGCGCCTCCGTCCGCTTCGCCCAGCGGACCAGCCACCACACGATGAGCACCGCCGGCAGGCCCTTGACCATCACCCCGGCCAGCACGCCGAACGCGCCCAGCCCGAGCCCGTCCCGCAGCAGCGGCGAATTCCACAGCGCGTGCAACGCGATCACCCCCGCCAGCGCCCCCGCCGCGATCCAGACCGACCGCATCGTCCGCCGCGTCGCCGCATACGCCACCCCCGCGCCCGCGATCGCCGTGAACACCGCGTGGCTCCACAGCCCCGCCAGCACCCCGCGCACGATGAACACCGCGACCACCGGCTCCACCACGTCCCCGGCCCGATTCAGCACCGTGCTCGACATCGCGAACGCGTACCCCTCCACGATCTGGAACCCCACCCCGCAGAACGCGCCCAGCACAATCCCGTCGAGCACCCCGTGCACCCGCCCCCAGGCGATCGCCACCACCAGCACCACCCCCGCGGCCTTCACGACCTCCTCGACCACCGGCGCGGCCAGCACCGGCGACCACCGCTCCGCCCATGCCGGGCCGTTCGCGGTCGCGAGCAGTCCGTGCAGCGCGCGCGAGCCGAACAGGGACGTCATGACCGCGACCGTCGCGCCCCAGACGAGGCCGACCACGAGCGCGGCGGCCGGGAGCGCGAGCCGGTCGGCGACGCGCCCCCGCAGCCACCAGAACGGGATCGCGAAGAGCGAGAACAGGACCAGCGCGGTCGTGCCGGCGCGCGGGTAGGCGAGGGCGACCGGGAGGGTGTTGTACAGGAGGAGGATCCCCGACGCGCCGATGAGCAGCAGGGCCGTCCACTGGGCGGGGGAGGCGGGGTCGATCCGCATGTCAGGCGGTCCCGAAGGACAGCTGGCCGATGAGTGCGTCGATTCTGTCCACAGTGGTCGAGTCTAGTGACGCGCCCTGTGCCGTGACTTCAGCTCGGATCGTGTCGTGCACGAACGCGCACGCGAAGCCCGCGCCGGTCTCGGTCACGAAGCTGCGCCCGGCGCCCTCGACGCCCTCGGCGGCGCAGTCGCGCGGTTCGGTGAGCCGGACGCCCGGCTGCACCTCGAGGAGTCGCGTCATCTCGTCGGCCAGGTACTCGGCGTCGAAGCCGTAGGGGCCGGCGACGGCGATGTCCACTTCCGCTTCGCCCACAAGGAACTCGATGCGGCCGGAGCCGGGCTGGTAGTGGCCGGGGCGCATCCGGACCTCGTCAGGGGCGGTGAGGGTGACGCCGGCGATGGTGAAGGTCTCGCCGCCCACGTCGACCGTGGGGGAGACGGCCTTGTTCAAGAGCGGCACGGCGAGCGCGAACATGAGGACCACCGCTGCGACGGCGGTGGCGATGGCGAGGCTCTTCGTGCGAGTCACGCTTCAAGCGTGGCACGTGATTTCCGGCGGCGCATCGCGAATGCCCGCGTATGGACGGACTCCGACGGGTTTGCCTCCACCGGGAGTGCGCGAGGGCTGCCGGGGCGCATCAACCGCACGGGGCGGGAAGCGGATCGTGCGGCTGGAGTGCGCAGGTGCGATCCAGAACGCCGCAGGGGTGTGCGGGTCGGATGCGATCTGCGTTTCGCGCGAGCAGGCGCGGCCTGTTCGCTGCGAGGAGGCGGGCCCTGAGGGAGGGCCCGCGTCCTCGATCGTCGGAATCCGCGGCGCCGACGTCCGCGGCTTCGATGGGGTATTGCAGGTGACGGCTCGCATGCTTCGCCGTCGGTTCACATCTACAGCTCGCAAGCTTCGCTGAAGGTGCACATGCACAGCTCGCAAGCTTCGCTGCGACTGGCCGGAAGGGTGGTCCGGCCTCGGTTCCTTCGCCGTGTGGCCACGGCGTTCATTGCTGCTGGCCAGTGGTGGTGCCCGGTCGGTGGCACCGCCCCTGTCGGGTTACTCCGCGGCGACGCGCTGAGCGGGGATGTCGCCGTTGATCAGGGCGCGGATCTCGGATTCGCGGTAGCGGCGGTGGCCGCCGAGGGTCCGGATCGCCGAGATCTTGCCGGCCTTCGCCCAACGGGTGACCGTCTTGGGGTCGACGCGGAACATCGCGGCAACCTCGGACGGGGTAAGCAGGGCCTCGGATTCCACCGGAAGGTTCAGCTCTGTCGTCATCGTTCTTCTCCTCCACAGACGGGCTGCGAATCACCGGCGCCGAGCCTTGATTCGTTCCTTCTGCAATCGTCCGGCCTGTCGTAGATGTCCGACATAGGCCGAACGGCCGATTTTGCTTGGACTTTCCGCTCGGTTCCCTCATCCGAGTGATCACTCCACATGCGAATGCGCTGGCAGCGGGCTTGCGGTGCTGCAGCGTCCGAGGTCAGTTCAATCGCTCCGCGAGACGACGATCACGCCATCGATCAACAAGGCGGGCATAGCAGTCCTGCGCCTCTTCCGGCTCAGAGGCACCGAGGTGGTCGAGGGCCTGCCAGGTCAGGTCCACGGAGTCCTCGGCGCGGAGCTCCTCAGGGTCCATGCGGGCGGCGAGGCCGCCGTAGTCGAGTTCCACGACCGAGTCGCGGTGGAAGCCGTCGAGCCAGTCGCCGGTCTCGGCCAGGGCGTCGGCCAGTTCGGCGCCGTCGCCGAACTCGGCCCGCACCAGGTTGCGGGCGACCACGAGTCCCGTGCGGGCCTTGGCGATCGGGGTGCGGTACCGCAGCTGGGCGACGCCGCGCTGGATCACCAGTTCGCGGTCCTCGGCGCGCACGCACGCGAACCAGCGCAGCGGCACGGACCAGGACGCGACGTGCTCGTGGGCGTCGGCGGGCGCGTCGTGGCGGTCGGCGCCGTCGTCCAAAGCGACGACCTCGGCCGCGGAGGAGAGGAATTCGGGCGGGAACAGCGCCTCGGCGACGGCGTCGGGGGTCAGCCGCCGCACCTCCAGGGCGGAGGCGGCGATGCGGTAGCGGAGGTTCCAGGGGCAGACGAGCGGGTCGGCCTCGCGGCCGCGGTCGATGACGTACGCGTCGCGCGGGAAGGCGGGCACGCCGCGCCAGGGCCACCCGATGCGCTCGTACAGCGCCTCGCGGCGCAGCCGCGGCCCCTCGAGGGGGTCGACGGCGCGCCCGGAGGCGGCGTACGCACGCCAGTAGCCGGCGTCGACGAACGCCCCCGCCGGCTCGTAGACGCGCAGATAGGACGCGTTCGGTGCGTACACGAAGCGAATACTTCCATAGTCATATGCTGGGGGCGTAGGCATACCCGCGCTACGACAAGAGTGTCGGCCGAGACCCGGCCGCCCCCTGGGTGGTGCCCGCAGCGACGGCGGCGCAGGGACACCCCCGCGAGAACGAACTGGAGAGCAAGCCATGAGCATCTTCGACGGCAGCGGCCACGAGCAGGTCGTGTTCTGCCACGACCCCGATTCGGGGCTGCGCGCGATCATCGCGATCTACTCCACCGCCCTCGGCCCGGCCCTCGGCGGCACCCGCTTCTACCCCTACGCCTCCGAGGAGGAGGCCCTCCAGGACGTGCTGCACCTCTCGGAGGGCATGGCCTACAAGAACGCGATCGCGGGACTCGACCACGGCGGCGGCAAGGCCGTCATCTGGGGCGACCCGGTCGCGGACAAGAGCGAGGCGCTGCTGCGCGCCTACGGCCGCTTCGTGGAGTCGCTGCACGGCCGCTACGTGACCGCCTGCGACGTCGGCACGTACGTCGAGGACATGGACCACATCGCGCGCGAGACGCGCCATGTGAGCGGGCGCAGCCCGGAGGCCGGCGGGGCCGGGGACTCCTCGATCCTCACCGCGTTCGGCGTATTCCAGGGGATGCGGGCCGCGGCCCTCCACCGCTGGGGCGCGGTGGACCTGGCCGGGCGCACCGTGGGCGTGGCCGGGCTCGGCAAGGTCGGGCGCCACCTCATCCCGCACCTGCTCGAGGCCGGGGCCGAGGTCGTCGCCTGCGACGTGAACCAGGCCGCGATCGACTGGGCGCGGGCCAACCACCCGCAGGTGCGGATCGTCGCGGACGCCGACGAGCTGATCGCCTCGGGGATCCACGTGTACGCGCCGTGCGCGCTCGGCGGGGTCCTCAACGAGCGGTCGCTGAAGACCCTCGACGCCGAGATCGTGTGCGGTGCGGCGAACAACCAGCTGGCCGAGGCGGGCGTCGCGGCCGAGCTCGACCGGGCCGGCATCCTGTACTGCCCCGACTACGTGGTCAACTCGGGCGGGGTCATCCAGGTCGCCGACGAGTACGACGGCGCGTTCGACTTCAAGCGGGCCGAGCGGCGCACCTCCGGGATCTTCGCGACCACCTCGCGCATCCTGGAGCGGGCCAAGGGCGAGGGCACGACCCCGGTCGCCGCCGCGGACGCCCTCGCCGAGGAGCGCATGGCCGCCGTCGGCCGCCTCCAGCGCGTCCGGCTCTTCCGCTAGTACCCACGTACTGCCGATCCGGTCGTGGGGGGGGGGGGGGGCCGGGGGGGGGGCGGGGGGGGCCGGGGGGGGGGGGCCCCCCCCCCCCCCCCGGCCCGGCCCCGCCCCGCCCCCCCGCCCCCCCCCCCCCCCCACGACCGGTCACAGAGTGTCGTCGGACACCTGCGCAAAGCGAGAGCGCGTCTCACGATTCGGGCGGTTGTTCGTCCCCGTCTGGTGGTCATCGCCGGTAATCTGTGGCACCCAACTCATGGGCCGGGATGCAGTCCTGCGCTCCAAGGTTGTACCGTAGGAGCCACGAAGAGATTGCAAGCATTCCGGGGCACCTTATTGGCTGCCCCGATGATTTCTGTGCGAGGGGGTCGAGCCAACATGGGGCGAGGCCGAGCTAAGGCGAAGCAGACCAAAGTGGCCCGCAAGCTCAAGTACCACACGCCTAACACCGACATCCGAGCGCTGGAGCGCGAACTCGGGGGCGGTCGTCAGGACGAGGTGGACATTGAGCCTCCTGAAAAGGAACCGGACCCTTACGCCGCTTATGCCGACGATCGGTACGACGGAGACGAAGACGAACTCCGTGAAGATGACTGGCTCCCGCCTAAGAAGCAGTTAGCCGGACGGCTCCGACGAGCCGACCAGGCGGGCCCTCCCGACCGTTACCGCAATCTCCATATCCAGTGAGCACAGGTGCCCTTGGCGTTCCCTGCGCTCGACCCGAAGGTCCGCTCCCCCACGAGCCGGTCCCCAGGTGCTGGAGCAAAGACTTCGGAACCGGACCGCGCATTTGGGTTGTACAGCCGTACAGCTTCGGGATGCACAGCCAATAAGCAGCACAAAGCAGCGGCGGGGCGCCCCCGGGGGGGGGCGCCCCCGGGGGGGGGGGGGGGGGGGGGTGTGGGGGGGGGGGGGGGGGGCGGGGGGGGCGGGGGGCGCCGGGCGGGGG
>NZ_JAPZVR010000007.1:18295-145950 GCF_027622855.1 Glycomyces algeriensis
CCCCCCCCCCCCCCCCCCGCCCCCCCCCCCACCCCCCCCCCCCCCGGCGCGCCGCCCCCCCCCCCCCCCCCCCCCCCCCCCGCTGCTGCTGCCTGCGGGCGGTTACTGCTGCGGGGCCTGCGGCCACGGGTTCTGCTGGGTCCCCGGGGCGGCCTGCGGGGCCTGCGGCTGCACCGCGGGCTGCTGACCGGTCGGGTAGCCCTGCGGCGCGGCGGGCGCCGGGCCGGCGGGCTGCGCGGCGGCGGCCGTTCCCGGGACCATGATCGCGCCGGCGGTGAACAGGCCGTACGCGGCGACGAGGAAGATCGTGCCGATCCAGGCCGACGGGTCGGAGGCGGAGTCGCCGTCGCCCAGCGCCAAGATCGTGTACAGGAGCTTCGCCAGGAACAGCGAGGCACCGGCCACGGTGAGCGTCTTCCAGAGCGTCCGCAGCTTCTCACCGGTGAACAGCGTCAAGGCGAACAGGGCGATGACGGCCACGAGGATCGAGAGGACGCCCGAGCTCAGCTCGTCGCGCACGAAGCCCGAGAGCACCGTGCCGTCGCCGAACTCGTCCGAGCCGCCGGAGCTCGTGCCGGCGATCAGCCCGGCCAGGACCAGCGAGGCCAGGCCCGAGAGGCCGAGGATCGCGGGCATGGACGGCACGCCGAGCTTGTCGAACAGCGACGGGGCCGGGGGAGCGTAGGCCGCGTACTGCTGCTGGGCCTGGTACTGCGCCTGCGGCGAGGCGTAAGGCGCCTGGGAGTACGCCTGCTGTTGGGGCTGGCCGGAGGTCGGCTGCTGCGGATACCCCGCACCTTGTTGCTGTTCACTCATGTCCTCATCATGCCTTGAGCGGGCAAATGGACGCACCCGGGTTGCGAGGGGTCCGCGCACTGCGCGAGCCCCGGTCCACGCGGTGCCCGACCCGGTTCGGGCCCTTCCGTTCTCGCAGCCCGCGGCGGTCCGCTCGGATTCGCGGGCCCCAACGGCAGCGCCGCACACGCTCGAACCCGTAGGCTGTACGCATGTCGCAACGTCTCCGTCCCGTTTCGCCTATCTGGGTGGCAGGCCGTCCGCAGCACGGCGAGGAGGAGTTCTTCGTCACCCACCCCTACGACGAGTCCCCAGTGGGCGCCACCTCGTGGGCGACCGCCGGGCAGGTGGAAGCCGCCGTGGCCGCCGCCTCCGGCGCCGCGCGCGAATGCGCGTCCCTGCCCGCCCACGTGCGGGCCGAAGCCCTCGAACACGTGCGCCGCCGCCTCGACGAAGAGGCCGAGACCTGCGCCGAGCTCATCACGGCCGAATCGGGCAAGCCCATCGCCTGGGCGCGCGTCGAGGTCAAGCGCGCGGTCTCCACGTTCCGGTGGGCCGCCGAAGAGGCCCGGCGGTTCGTCGGCGACGTGCAGCGGCTCGACACCGACCCCGCCGCCGACGGCCGCATGGCGCTGATCCGGCGCTTCCCGCGCGGACCCGTGCTCGGCATCTCCCCGTTCAACTTCCCGCTGAACCTCGTCGCCCACAAGGTCGCCCCGGCCATCGCCGCCGGCTGCCCCATCATCGTCAAACCCGCCCCCGCCACCCCGCTCTCCGCGCTCCACCTCGGCGCCCTGTTCTCCGAGACGGACCTGCCGCCCGCGATGCTCTCGGTCCTCCCGGTCCCCAACCACCGGGCCGAGCAGCTCGTGGACGACCCGCGCCTGCCGGTCGTCTCCTTCACCGGCTCCGGGCCCGTCGGCAAGCAGATCCTGCGCCGCATCCCCGACAAGCACGTCACCCTCGAACTCGGCGGCAACGCCGCGGTCCTCGTCTGCGCCGACTACCCGAACCGGGACTGGGCCGCCGAGCGGATCGCGATGTTCGGCAACTACCAGGCCGGGCAGTCGTGCATCGCCGTGCAGCGCGTGTTCATCGAGGCCCCCGCCTACGCCGACATGGCCGCCCGCATCACCGAGCAGGTCAAGGCCCTGCCCTCGGGCGACCCGAACGACCCCTCGTGCAAGGTCGGGCCGCTCATCAACGCCGACGCGGCCGAACGGGTCCAGGCGTGGATCGACGAGGCCGTCGACGAAGGCGCGAAGGTCCTCTGCGGCGGCACCCCGCGCGAAGGATCCCTCATCGAGCCCACCGTGCTCGCCAACGTCCGCCCCGACGCGAAGGTGCTGCGCGAAGAGGTGTTCGGTCCCGTGCTCGTGCTCGCCAGCGTCGACGACTTCGAAGCCGGCCTCAACGCCGTCAACGACTCCCGCTACGGGCTCCAGGCCGGCGTCTTCACCGAGAGCCTGCCGCAGGCGATGCTCGCCCACCGCACCCTCGACATGGGCGGCGTCGTCATCGGCGACGTGCCCTCGTTCCGGGCCGACCAGATGCCCTACGGCGGCGTCAAGGCCTCGGGCGTGGGACGCGAAGGCGTCAGGTCCGCGATGGACGACTACACGGTCGAACGCGTCCTCGTCCTTCCGGACACTCTTTAGGCCGCTGATTCGGGTGAGCGGGCCCCGGCCGCCACGGCCGGGCCCGAAACCGCCGAGCGGTGCGTCACCTCGCACCGGTGACGCACCGGGCCGTTCGACTACAGGCGACCCCGCTGAGCTGCGATATTCCTTACTCGCCGCCGACCCCGAATCGTCCGACGGTTGACAAGCCCCTATAGCGTGGCGACATGACTGTCCCTCCGAACTACGGTCCTCCCCCGGAGCGGCCGCAGACCCCCGGCTACGGATACCAGTCGCCTTACAGCGGCGGCCAGAACCCGTACGGCAGCCAGCCGCAGCAGCCGCCCTACGGCTCCAGCGCCCAGCAACCGCCCTACGGCGGCGGTGGCGGGCAGCCTCCGTACGGCCAGGACCCCGGCGCCCCGTACGGCGGACCGGCCCTCCCGCCCGAACCGCCGAAGCGCAACCTCGGGCTCATCGGCGGCATCGTCGTCGGCGCCACCGTCCTCGTGCTCGGCGCCGTCCTGCTCGTCACCATGAACTTCCAGAAGGACAAGGGCGACGACTCCGCCGAAGGCGGCCAGGGCACCTCCGAGACCGCCACCGAGAACGACAACACGCCCGACGCGGACGCGACCACCCCCGACGAGGAGTCGAACTCCGAAGTCGGCCAGTGCCTCCCCTACGAGTCCGAGGTCGACGGCAGCGGCCTCGGCCCCCTCGTCGACTGCGCCGACGCCACCGCGTTCTGGGAGATCACCGCCCAGTCCTACGACGTCGCCGACATCGCCGTGGACGACGAGGGCGGCATCATCGACACCGCGCCCGTCTACGAGATGTGCGGCGACGGCTGGGGCACCAACGTCCTCGGCGAGGCCTGGACGAAGTTCGACTACGTCTACCTCCCCGGCAACCTCGACTCGCTCTACTGCCTCAAGGCCATCGGCAACCCCGACCCCGAGGAGCCCGAACACCTGCCGGTCATGCCCGACGTCGGCGACTGCTTCGACGACTCCTCCAGCTGGTGGTCCGTCGACTGCGCCTCCGACCTGGCGCTCTACACCGTCGTCGACACGATCATGCTCGACGAGCCCGTCGCCGACATGAGCGACGAGGACGCCGAAGCGGAAGGCACCTCCTGCGGCACCGACTGGTACTGGGAGATGATCGACGGCGAGGGCCGCACCTACGGCATCCTCTGCGGCAACGACGTCTAGAACAGCGAACAGCAGCGGGGCGGCCGGTCGGCCGCCCCGCTTCGCTGTGCACTGCAACCCCGTGCCCGGAACAGCGTCCCGAACAGTGCCCTTGACACGGGAACGGCGGCGCGAACCCCTCGATCGCGCCGCCGCAGGTCCTCGCTCTAGCCGAAGCGGCCGGTGATGTAGTCCTCGGTGCGGGAGTCGGACGGGTTCGAGAACAGGCGCTGCGTGTCGTCGAACTCGACGAGGAAGCCGTACCGCTCGCCCGCGTCGTCCACCGCGGCCGAGAAGAACGCCGTCGAGTCGGAGACGCGCGCGGCCTGCTGCATGTTGTGCGTGACGATCACGATCGTGTAGTCGCGCACGAGCTCGCTCATGAGCTCCTCGATGCGCGCGGTCGCGATCGGGTCGAGCGCCGAGCACGGCTCGTCCATGAGCAGGACCTCCGGCTGCACGGCGATCGCGCGGGCGATGCACAGGCGCTGCTGCTGCCCGCCCGAGAGCGCCAGGGCGCTCTTCTTCAGGTTGTCCTTGACCTCGTCCCACAGGGCCGCGCCGCGGAGCGCCTGCTCGACGCGGTCGGCCAGGTTGTCCTTCATGCCGTTGATCCGCAGGCCGTACGCGACGTTGTCGAAGATCGACTTCGGGAACGGGTTGGCCTTCTGGAACACCATGCCGATGTGGCGGCGCACCGCGATCGGGTCGACGCCGGGGGCGTAGATGTCCTGGCCGTGGAAGGAGATGCTCCCGGAGACCTTCGCGCCCGGGATGAGGTCGTTCATGCGGTTGATCGAGCGCAGCACCGTGGACTTGCCGCAGCCCGACGGGCCGATCATCGCGGTGATCTGGTTGCGCGCGACGGGCAGCGAGACGCCGCGGACGGCGTGCGCCTTCCCGTAGTGGATGTCGACACCCTTGATGTCGATGACCGTCTCGGTCTGCGTAGGGGTGCCAGTGCGGCCCTGCGGGGCCAGGCCCGCAATGGGGGCCTTGGCGCGGATACCAGTCTCGTTCACGGTCACGCGAACTCCAATCACCGAATGTCAACCGCCGTTAACGTGTCCTGCCCTCATGGAACGCCATGGAGGTGCACAACGGTGAACGTGAAGGTGAACTGGGAGTGAATGCAGTGCGGTCCCGGTCGCAACCGTCCAGACGCCGTTCGAACGGGGCGCCCGAACAGCCTGAACAGGCGGATCAGGCGTGCTCGGGCGGCAGCAGCTCGTCGTTCGGGTAGCCGCCCAGCAGGTCGTCCGAAGCGGTGAGCGTGAACTCCTCCGCGACCCCGACCTGGCCGATGTCGACCGAACCGGCCACGTCCCCGTCCTCGGCGAGCTCCATGAGCATCCCGCGGACCACCGGGGCCGGGACGCCCGCGTCCTCGGCGAGCGCCGCCAGGCTCACCTGCACGGTGGCCGACTTCGCGCCGCCGGGCAGCGTGAAGCGGCCCTCGTCGTCGAACTCGTAGTCGATCCCGCCGACCCGGCGGATCGCGATCGCAGTGAGCTCCTCGAGATCCCCGCGCTGGTCGGCGGCCTCCTCGATGGCCTCGACCTTGTCGAACGCGAGCACGTCGAACGGGTTGATGTACAGCAGCGGCGCGACGAACAGCTTGCCTTCGCGCATCTCGGAGCGGTACAGGCCCAGGGCGAGCAGGAACTCCAGGAGGTCGCGCACGGTGTGCGGCACGGGCAGGCCGGCCCGGCGGCAGTGGGTGGTGAAGGTGTCGATGCGCTCGCTGCGTTCGGCGGTGGCCCGGTCGTACTCCTCGCGGGCCTCCTTCTCGATGACCTCCTGGGACGCGCCCAGGTGGTGCTCGGAGGCCTCGGCGATCCAGTCGTCCACGTCGCCCGGGTCGCACCAGACCGGTTCGTTCCAGATGTCGTCCTCGGGGAAGGCGTCCGCCCACCAGCTCGCCGGGAACGGGTTCACAGAGGGGACAGTGCGGAACAACTCGATACTGCACGGCATGATGCGGATCCACGCGGGGTGCATCGGGGCTTGGACGGGGCCGGACTCGTCGCCGAAGGGCCTCTCGAAAGATTCCACCCATCGACGGTATCAGCGAGGTGCGACGCAGCCGCGCGGCTGGGGCGCGACTTCGCTTTCAGCGTACTGGCGCGCAGGAGGCCGTCCCGGCGCCGTCGTACCAGGAGTTGCTCAGTGCCCGTTGAGTCCCCGAATGCGACGCCTCCCGCGGGAGTGCGCCGCGCCGGGACGGCCCTCGCGCGCGTCGTGTCCGCCGGTCGGCCTAGCCGTTCAGGCGGGTGAGGTCCGGCTCGAAGTCGGCGAGGCTGCCGGCGTACTCGGGGGTGAGGTACTCGAGGGTGCGGACCTGCTGCTCCAGCAGCTTGCCCACGGTGACGATCTGATCGGCGGCGTTGAGCACCAGCCAGTGCTCGTACTCGTAGTAGCGTTCTTCCACCGGCGCCAAGGTCACAGCGGTTTCCTCCCTGATAGGACGTGCATCGAGTGCGGTCCGAACAACGTAATGCGCAATGAGCGAAGCACGGATTCATGACACGCGACGGGCAGGCGAAATACGTGCTGCGGCAGCAGATCACACCCGTCTGAGGGTCAGGCGCGGAGGACCAGGCGCAGGGTCGAGACCCCGTCCTCGGCGATATCCACCGGCACGCCCCAGTCCTGGCGGGTGAGGTGGCACGCCGGGTGCTCGGCCTCGGCGTCGCAGGTCGCGGCCTGGGCGACGACCTGCAGGACGCCCTGCCCGATGCCGTCCGCGAGCACGAGGCCGCGTCCGAGCTCCTCGCCCTTGCCCGCGCCCTCGGCGAGGAGCTGGGGCGGGTCGGCCGAGACGGTGACCTGGATCGGGGAGCCGAAGGTGTAGTCGAGCTTCTGGCCCGCGGCCGGCTCGAAGAGCACTTCGAGGCGCAGCGCGCCGGGCGCGACCTTGGTGCGCTTGCGGGTGACCCGGTGGTGCTGCCCGGAGACGGCGGCCTCGCCGAGGTCCGGGACGGTGAGGCGGTGGGCGGCCGACTCGACCACGACCACTTTGCCGTCCAGGACGATCACGTCGCTGGGCTCGGCGAGGTCCGCGGCGAGGGTGGACACGGTCTCGGTCTGCGGGTCGAAGGCGCGCAGTGCGCCGTTGTAGGTGTCGGCGACGGCGACGCGCCCGTCGGGGAGCACGGCGAGGCCGAGCGGGTGCTGCATGAGGGCGTCGGCGGCGGGACCGTCGACGTGCCCGAAGTCGAAGAGGCCCTGGCCGACCGCGGTGTGCATCTCGCCGTTCTCGACGTAGCGGAGCGCGGAGGTCTCTGAGTCGACGAGCCAGAGCCGGTCGGCGGTGGCGGCGAGGCCGGAGGGCTGGGCCATCCAGACCTGCTCGAGCGCACCGTCCTTGAGGCTCTCGACGGTGGTGCCGGCGTAGACGCCCGCGGTGCCCTTGGCGGGGTCGAAGTACCAGAGCTGGTGAATGCCCGCCATGGCGACGACCAGCTGGTCCTCGAACCAGGCGAGGTCCCACGGGGAGGAGAGGTCGGCCTCGCGGGCGGCCGTGGTGCCGTTGTCCATCCGCCATTGCTTCCCGGTCCCGGCGACGGTGGTGACCGCCCCGTCGGCGAGGCGGACGCCGCGCAGCAGGTGGTTCACGGTGTCGGCGACGACGAGGTCGTACCCGACTTCGGCCGCGACCTTGTCGGGCAGGAGCGCGAGGCCCTGCGGTTCGTTGAACTGCGGCTCGACGCCGTCAGCACTGCCGCGCTCCCCGGTGCCGATCACGCCCACGACCGTCTCGAGGTCCGGCCCGAGGCGCACGAGGCGGTGGCGGGCGGAGTCGGTGACGAGGACGTCGCCGCCCGGGAGCTCGATCGCCTTGCCGGGGAAGCGGAGCGTGGTCTCGGCCGGAGGGGCGGCCACGTACGGGCTGCCTTCGGGGTCGAGGGTGCCTTGTGCGGTGTGGGTCGCCACGAGGCCGCCGATGATCGCGTCGAGCGCTTCGACGTGGCCTTCACCGGCCATGGTGGACACGGCGTAGCCCTCGGGGTCGAGGACGACGAGGGTGGGCCAGGCGCGGGCGGCGTAGGCGTCCCAGGTCTTGAGGTCGGGGTCGTCGAGGACGGGGTGCTCGACGCCGTAGCGCTCGACGGCCGCGGCGAGGGCCTGCGGGTCGCGCTCGTGCTCGAACTTCGGGGAGTGGACGCCGATGATGACGAGCGCGTCGCCGTACTTCTCCTCGAGCGGACGGAGCTCGTCGAGGACGTGCAGGCAGTTGATGCAGCAGAAGGTCCAAAAGTCGAGCACCACAACCTTGCCTTTGAGGCTTTCGAGGTCGAGGTTCCTGCCGCCGGTGTTGAGCCAGCCGCGGCCGACGAGCGGCGCGGCGCGGACGCGGGATTGGGCTTTCGTGAGCGCGGCGCCCGGCTTCGGTGCGGGGGTGTTCGATGCGCTGGAAGCGGTGCCCTGATCCATCGGGCGAGCGTAGCTCGATCGGGATTCGCGGGACTGGCGCGACGCCCAGATTTGAACCGGCCTCACATTACGACTCGGGCCGACGGGGTTACCCCGTCGGCCCGCAATTCGTGTCGTACCCCCGGGATATTTTTGATCCAGGGGTCCCTTAGACCGGATTTATCATGATTTAACGGTCTATCGGGTGCTTTGTTCTAGGAGGCTTCCTCGGTCGGCTCGCCGCCGCCCTCGCCTTCGGCGGGGGCGCCGATGAGGGACAGGCAGTAGACGTCCTCGCCGACGGTGAGGGTCTCGCGGCCCGCGTCGGCGCATTCCTGGCCGTCGCCGACCTTCTGCACGATCTCGTAGTCCTCGCCGTCCGCGGCGTCGGCGCACTCGATGGCCTCGGCCTGGTCGCCGCTCGTGTGGCGGACGCAGCCGCCCTCCTCGAACTTCGGCGGAGCGAGCACCAGGAACCACACGGCCACGGCGGCACCGGCCAGGACCAGCACGCCGACGATCGCCAGGACCGGGACCAGCCAGCGCTTCTTCTTGGCCGGCTCGGCCTGGGTCGGCTGGCCGTAGCCCGGCGGGACCGAGCCCGGCGGCATGCCCGGCTGGGAGTACTGGCCACCCGGCTGCGACTGCTGGTTGGGGTCGTAGCCCCCGCCCATCGCGGGCGGCGGCTCGCTGTACGGGTTGTGCGCGCCGATGATGAGCTTCTGCGTGTCGTCAGACTGCGTCGGCTGGGGCGCGGCCGGAGGCGGCGGGGGCTGGTAGGCCGACTGCGGCTGCGCGTACGGGTTGGCCGGCGGCGGAGGAGGCGGCACCGCGCCGGGCTGCTGCTGTTGCTGCTGGTACGGGTTCGGAGCCGGCGCGGGGGCCTGGGCGGCGTTCGGGTCGGTCAGCGGGTTCGGCGGCGGCGAAGGCCATGCCGAAGCGGGCGACTGCGACTGCGGGGCCTGCTCGCCGTACGGCGCGGGGGCGTTGAAGCCCGAGTTGCCCTGGGGCGGCAGCACCTGCGTGCGCTCCTCGTACGGGTCCGCGGCCGGAGGGGGCGGCGACGAGGGAGTGGACGGCTGCGACGGGCCGAGGCGCAGGATCTGCGTGCCGTCGTCATCGAACTGGGGTGCCGACGGGGCCGCCTGCGCGGCAGGCGGTTCCGGGGCGGAGGGGGCGACCTGCGGCGGCGGGTTGTCCGCGGCGGGGGCGGCCGGGATGTCGATGCTGATCGACCCCGGGACGGACTGGGTGGCGCCGTCGTCGAGCGACGGGCCCGCCTGCGGCGTCTCGGGTTCCGGCGCGGGGGCCGGTACGTCGGCGGCGGGGGCGGCCGGGACCTCGGCGTCCGCAAGCGCGGACGTCGGGGCGGCCTGGGTGGCGCCTTCATCGATCGAGGGGGCCGCGGGGGCCTCCGGCGCGGCCGGGGCTTCGGGAGCGGCTTGCGGCGCTTCGGGTTCCGGAGTGGCTTCGGCGGCCGGGGACTCTGCTGCGGGAGGCTCTGCGGCGGGGGCCGGAGTCTCGGCGGGAGCGGTCTCCTCGGCCTGGGGCGCGGTCTCGGCCGCGCTCTCGTCGGCAGCGGGGCTCTCGGGTGCGGCGCCCGCGGTGTCGCCGGGGGTCACCGGCTCGGGGGTCGCGGCGGCGTCGGTCTCGGGGACCGGCCCGGCGGCGTTCTGGTCTTCGCTGCCCTCGCCCTTTTCAGGCGGGTTGCCTTGCTCGGAGGTCACGGCTGCTCCTCAATGCTGCTTCCGGCCTGGCGTCTTGGGGGCACGCCAGACGCGTCACACGGTACCGCAGCGGCGCTCGCAGTCACTCGACAGGGTTAGTGAGCGGGCGCGCGTCGACAGGGAGGATGCGGCCCTCGCGAAAGGACGGCCGCGGGAGCCCGGGAAAGGAGGGTACGGAAAAGGCCGGGTGCCAGCGGTTTGCCCACCCCTCATGGCAAACGCGGCACCCGGCCGGTGTGAGAACCCCCTGGAGAGGGTCTCAATGGTGCGGGGAACTCGGCGCTGTCCGCCGCACCAATGGAGGAGATGAAGTTCGTGGGCCCCAGTTGCCTGAAGCGAGCGGAAGCTTCGAAGTAATGTTTCCTCGTTGTTTCCGTGCCTCAATTACAACACCGAACGCCGGGATCTGCCAACGATTCATCGGTGCCCTTGATCACGTCCAGGCGAGCAGTGTTTCCCCAGGGTGCTGCAGGAACGAGCCGACGTCGGCGAGGAACTGCGAGCCGAGTTCCCCGTCGATGAGCCGGTGGTCGAAGGACAGTCCGAGCGTGGTCACCTGGCGGACGGCGATCTCGCCCTCGTGCACCCACGGCTGCGGCCGTACGGCGCCGAAAACGAGGATCGCCGACTCCCCCGGAGGTAGGATCGGGGTGCCCGTGTCGATGCCGAAGACGCCGACGTTGGTGATCGAGATGGTCCCGCCGGACATGTCGGCGGGCGAGGTCTTCCCCTCGCGGGCGGTGCGCGCCAGCGCGGTGAGGGCCTCGGCGAGTTCGACCAGGCTCAGGTCCTGGGCGGCCTTGACGTTCGGGACGACCAGGCCGCGCGGGGTGGCGGCGGCGATGCCGAGGTTGACGTCGTGTTTGACGACGATCTCCTGGGCCGCTTCGTCCCACTGGGCGTTGATCATCGGGTGGCGGCGGGCGGCCAGGAGGACCGCCTTGGCCACGAACAGGAGCGGTGTGACCTTGACGTCGGCGAACTCCTTGCGGCCCTTGAACTCCTTGACGGTGTCCATCATGCCGGTGACGTCGCAGGTGAGAAACACCGTGGCGTGCGGCGCGGTGAACGCGGAGGCGACCATGTTCTGCGCTGTGAGCTTGCGGACGCCCTTGATGGGGATGCGCTGGTCCTCGGCCGCCGCGGTGATCTTCGCGGGTGCGGCCGCGGCGGGGGCGCTTACGGCCGCTTGGACGTCGGCCCTGGAGACCGTGCCGTTCGGTCCCGTGGGGACGAGGGTGGCGAGGTCGATGCCGAGGTCTTTGGCGAGCTTGCGCACCGGGGGCTTGGCGAGCACCGGTCCGGACGTGGCGGCGGGGGCCGCCGCGGCGACAGGAGCGGGTGCGGCCGGGGCCGGCGTTGCGACCGGGGCGGGTGCCGCGGCTGCGGGCGCCTCGGGTGCGTCGCCGGTGCGGCGCTTGCGCCGCTTCGAGCCGGCTTCGCGCGCGCCGTACCCCACGAGGTTGGGCGTGCGCTCGTCCTTCTTCTTCTCGGGCGGGGGCGTGACGGCGCCTTCGACCTCGAAGCTCGCGAGCGGCTTGCCGACGTCGACGGTCTCGCCCGCCGCGGCGTGGTGCTCGGCGAGCACCCCGTCGTAGGGGCTGGGCACCTCGACGAGGGCCTTGGCGGTCTCGACCTCCACGAACGGCTGGTTGAGCTTGACTTCGCCGCCCGGCTCCACGAGCCATGCGGCGACCTCGCCCTCGGTGAGTCCCTCACCGAGGTCGGGCAGGTTGAACGTGATCCTCTGACCCATGTCCCGCTCCTCAGTACTCGAGCGACCGGTCGACTGCGTCGAGCACCCGGTCCAGGTTCGGAAGGTAGTCGTCTTCGAGGCGGCTCGCCGGATAAGGGACGTCATAGCCGGTCACCCGCAGGACGGGGGACTCCAGGGAGTAGAAGCACTCCTCGGATACTCGGGCGGCGACCTCGGCGCCGACGCCGATGTTGCCGGGGGCCTCGTGCACGACGACGGCGCGGCCGGTCTTGCGGACGGAGGCGAACAGCGGGTCCCAGTCGATCGGGGAGAGCGCGCGCAGGTCGATGACCTCGAGGTCCAGGCCCTCTTCGGCGGCCGCGGCGGCGGCGTTCGCGGCCACGTCCACGGTGGGGCCGTAGGCGATCAGGGTCGCGGTGCGGCCTTCGCGGAGGGTGCGGGCGCGGTAGAGGTCCAGTTCGGACGTCTCGGTGTCGACTTCGCCCTTGGCCTGGTAGCGGCGCTTGGGCTCGAAGAAAATCACCGGGTCGTCGCCGGCGGCGGCCTGCTGGATCATCCAGTAGGCGTCGTTCGGGTTCGCGCAGGTGACGACCTTGAGGCCGGCGGTGTGCGCGAAGTAGGCCTCGGGGGATTCCGAGTGGTGCTCGATCGCGCCGATGCCGCCGCCGTAGGGGATGCGCACGACCACGGGCAGGCGCACGCGCCCGCCGGAGCGGTTCGGGATCTTGGCGAGCTGGGAGACGAGCTGGTCGAACGCGGGGTAGACGAAGCCGTCGAACTGGATCTCACAGATCGGGCGGTAGCCGCGCATAGCGAGGCCGATCGCGGTGCCGATGATGCCGGACTCGGCGAGCGGGGTGTCGATGATGCGCTCGGACCCGAAGTCCTTCTGCAGGCCGTCGGTGACGCGGAAGACGCCGCCGAGGCGGCCCACGTCCTCGCCCATGACGAGCGACTTCGGCTGGACCTCGAGCACGCGGCGCAGGCCCTCGTTGAGCGCCTTCACCATGGTCATGGTCGTCATCGGGCGTCGCTCCCCTCGTGGTCGTCATCGAGAGAGGCCTGGAACTCGAGGGCCTCCGCGCGCTGGGCCGTGATCTCCTGCGGCGTCTCGGCGTACACGTTGTCGAACATCTCGGCGACCTCCGGGTCGGTCAGCGCCATGACGCGGGCGCGCAGCTCGCGGACGAGTTCGCCCGCCTCGGTGTCGATGGAGGCGAAGTAGGCCTCGTCGGCGAGGCCCTCGGCGTCCAGCCACTTGCGGTAGCGGACGATCGGGTCCTTCGCGCGCCAGAAGTCCAGTTCGGCCGCGTCGCGGTAGCGGGTGGCGTCGTCGGACGTGGTGTGGGGCTGCATCCGGTAGGTGTAGGCCTCCACGAGGCTCGGCCCCTCGCCGCGGCGGGCGCGGTCGGCGGCGGCCTTCGTGACCGCGTAGGTCGCGAGGACGTCGTTGCCGTCCACGAGGATCCCGGGGACGCCGAAGCCCTCGGCGCGGCGGTACGGGGGGAGCCGGAACTGGCGGGCGTTCGTCTCGGAGATCGCGTACTGGTTGTTCTGGCAGAACAGCACCAGCGGGGAGTTGAACACCCCGGCCCAGATGAGCGCCTCGTTGAAGTCGCCTTCGCTGGTGGCGCCGTCGCCGTGGTAGACCACGACGGCCTCGCCGTCCTCGTTGCCGACCGCGCCGTCCATGGCGATGCCCATGGCGTAGCCGGCGGCGTGGAGGGTCTGGGAGGCGATCACGATCGCGTACATGTTGAAGCGGTCGGCGGCGACGTCGCGTCCGCCGAGGTCGGTCCCGCGGAAGAGCGCGAACGACGAGATGAGGTCGACGCCGCGCGCCCACTGGACGCCGAGCTCCCGGTAGGCCGGGAAGACCGTGTCCTGGGGGGCGAGGGCCCGGCCGGAGCCGACCTGGGCGGCCTCCTGGCCGAGGAGGCTCGGCCAGAGGCCGAGCTGTCCCTGGCGCTGCAGGGCGGTGCCCTGGGCGTCGAGTTCGCGGGTGATGACGAGGTCGCGGTAGAGGCCGCGGTACTCGTCATCGGTGAGGTCGAGCTCGTAGTCGGGATGCTTGACGCGCTGACCCTCCGGAGTCAGCAGTTGCACGAACGCTGGTTCGTTCGTTGAGGCGGGTTTCGGACGGCTCTTGGCCGTCTTCTTGGCAGGACGCTGTGTGTCGCCCATGTATGCCTCCTCATATTCGTATTCCGGTGTATCCAAGCATCCCAAAGTCTTGGGTGGTGCGCGCCATAGCCGCCGCCCCATTACTATTCGAGGCGGAAGACTGACGCAGAGTAGTGATCAGTCGAGCCATCGACATCATCGGTCCTGAACGGCCGTTTCGTCGCACGGGGGTGGCGGGAAGGAGCGCGCGGTGCGCGGCAGAGGCAGCGACCAGGGGGGACGCTGGCCGGTGGGCATCTGGTTCGCCATGGTCGGCGTGAGCGCCGGAACCGTGGCGTCCTTCTCGCTCATCGGGTGGACCTTCGCGAGGGACCTCTACGGCGGCGGCGACGGCACCGTGCCGCTCGACTACGAACCGCAGACCGTGGTCATCGAGGCCGACGAGACCCCCGACCCCATCGGCGTCGCGGGCGGCGACGGGGGGCCCGTCGACCCCGCCGGCCCCGGCCCCGAACCGCAGATCGGCATCAGCGCGGCCGAGCCCCGGGCCGAGCGACTCGAGGACGCCGAGGTCGGAGCGGCCCTGCCCCCTGAGGAGCCCCGCGGCGAGCCCGCCCCTGAGGAGAGCGCGCCGCCGCAGCTCGTGCCGGTCGGCGGGGACGAAGAGGACTGCGGCCGTGAGGAATCCGATCCCGATCCGCACCGGGACGGCCACTGGGGCGACGACCGGGATGACGACCGCGACCACGGCCACGACTGGAACAGCGGCGACCGCGACCGCGAACGTGCCGCCTACGAGCTGCCCGCACTCGACCTGGACCTCGAACTCGACGAGTCCTCCATCAAAATCGAACTCGAGCTCGAACCCGCCTCGTAGCGCGCCTCCGAAGCCCCGGAACCCGCCCCCGACCTGGCATCGGATGCCGAATCCGACCCGCGCCCGGCGTCCAGACATGAAGCCGACTCACCGAACCCCACTCGCCCGAAGGAGTGAGTTGTGTGGAAGGCCACCTCGTAGCCGTAACTTGCATATGCGGATTGCCGTTACTCCTTCCGAGAGCGCGTCGCAGTGACGAACGCACACGGATTTCTGTGGGGTACAAGCAAATGGACCTTTTCTCCCGCACGATGCTCGCCTGTTCGGCCGAGGCGGGCCTGACCTCGACGGCCCTGACCCGGCACGTCCCCCTCCTGCGCCGAAACATCGGCGCCGGCGACCAGGTTTCCCTCCTCAGCCGCTGCGTCGGCTCCGACGGACTCGGCAGCGGCGACCACGTCCTGATGCTCACCGGCGAGCGCATGGTCGTCACCCGCCAGTCGCGGCTCCTCGGCCGCGTCCGCCTCTGCCTCGACGCACCCGTCGCCGCCATCGAGAACCTCCGCTGGTCGGCCGACCCGGCCGGACCCGGCGTCGAACTCAACTTCACCGTCCTCGAAGGACCCGGCGCCACCGAACCGCACCGCTGGCACTTCTGGCTCCCCGCGACCCACGCCAAGCGGGTCTGGCGCATCGACGCCCTGCTCGCACGCGCCTTCCGCCGGCCCATGGCCGACTCCCGGCCCGCGGCCGACCGCCTGGCGAGCTCCTCGGTCTTCGCCGACCTCGACCTGGCCGACGACAGGGGCGCGCTGGACCCCACCGAGGACACCGTCTCGCTCGTCAGGACGGCACTGGCGCGGACCGCGATGGCCGAGGTGATGCCGGCCGGCGCCGTCCACCCGACGAGCCCGTTCCCCGCCCCGCACCCCCGCCTCACGGCCGCCGAACCGGCTCACCGCCACCGGGCGCCAGAGCGCACGTTCCTCCCGCCCGTGGCCGCGACCGACGACCACCCCGTGCTCCCCGTGCGCGACACCGCGATCAACACGAACCGCCCCCGCCCCGCGCCGACCCAACCGGCGGGCTTCCAGCCGACTGGCATGGAGACCACCATGGCCGCCGCGTGAACCCCCGCTGAGACCCGGATGCGGGCGGTGCGGGCGACTCGCAGGCGCCGGCAGGACACCACTCGCATTCTCGACCTGATCCCCCCGAAGAACGAGGGGCCGGTGCACCAGCGCTTGCTGGCACACCGGCCCCTCGGTCGGTTCTCGGCGCTACGGCCTGGTCGTCACTGCCGCAGTTCGGCGGTGCAGCACTTGACCGAGCCGCCGCCCTTCTTCAGCTCGGAGAGGTCGACCGGGACGGTCTCGTACCCGGCGTCGCGCAGCTTCTTGGCGAAACCGGTGGCCTCGGCATTGATCACGACGCTGCGGCCGTCCGAGACGAAGTTCAGGCCGAACCCGGCGGCGTCCTCGGCATCGGCGATCACCGCGTCGGGGAAGAGCCGCTCCAGCAGCAGGCGGCTGCCGGGGGCGAAGGCCTCGGGGTAGTAGGCGATGCGCTCGTCGTCGAGGGGCGCAAGCGCGGTGTCGAGGTGGTAGTAGCGGGGGTCGACCAGGCGCAGCGAGACGACGGGGCGGCCGAACACGTCGGCGGCCTCGGCGTGGGCGCGGGCGTCGGTGCGGAAGCCCCAGCCGGCGAGGATGAGCTCGCGGCCGGGCAGGTAGGTGAAGTCGCCTTCGCCCTCGTTGATGAACTCGGGCTCGGCGAAGGTCCAGCCGGAGGTGCGGTACCACTTCTCGTGGGCGTCGGCCTCGGGGCGGCGCTCGGGGTAGCGGAAGCTCGCGCCGTACGCGATCCCGTCGACGACGAAGGCCCCGTTGGCGGAGTAGACCATGTCGGGGAGGCCCGGCTCGGGCTCGATGGTGACGACCTCGTGGCCGAGGAGGGTGTAGGCGTCGACGAGGGCTTCCCACTGGGCGCAGGCGAGCGTGGCGTCGACGGGGGCGGTCGTGTCCATCCAAGGGTTGATGGCGTACTCGACGGCGTAGTAGGCGGGGCGGCACATGAGGTACGTGCGGCGGCCGGGCGACCGGGTCGCGGGCGCCGCGGCGATTGAAGAACGGTGTTTCTCCATGGCGCGAGTTTAGACAGCCCGAAGCCCCATCCCACCACCCGCGGGCCCAGGACACACCGGAGTGTGACCAACACGCCTCACCAGGCACGCAGCAAACGCTTTAGCGGCGGGGCCGCCGCCGCTACAGCGCCAGGTGCGTCCGCGTTGCGGGCGCCCCGGATCGCTTGCTCGGCGGGCGATCCGAAGCGCTCGCTCCGCGCTGAACCGGAGGCGACCGCGTCGCCGATCCGCCGCGGGCACACGCCGGCGAGGAGAGTTCCGGCCCATTCGCTTTGGAGACGATTCCGGCGGCGGGGGTTCACGCCGCGCCATCGGGGCCTGGCTCCACGTTCCGTTTCGGGGCCCCTCCCCCTCCCCCCCACCCACCCCGCCCCCTTGCCCACCCGCCGCCTTCCTGCACGCCAGTAGTCGTTCGGTGTTCTCGGTGTTCTCGGTCCCGGCGGCCTGGCCTGGGCCGCCGGGACCGGTTGCTACTGCGATCGAGTCGAGTCGGGACCGTTGCGGTGCCGATCCGTCGCTTGCAGCGGTGCCGCTATTCGACGGCGACCGGCCCTGCTCGGGACACCGCTCGGGCCGGGCCGAAGGCCGCCGGTATGCCCTTCGGGTCTCGTTCACGTGGACGGTCACCTCCAATCCGCTCACCTCGCATCCCTGGAACTCCGCCTCGGACCGCTCGACCATCGCCTGCGCCGCCGCGCATGCCTCGCCCTCACCGAAGAGCACCCTCGCGGCACCGGCCAGCGCGGCGGCGTCGGCCGCGCCTTGGGCCCGGTGTCGGGCGGCGCCGGCCTGACCGACTGCGGTGAAGGCCATTGCCGAGACCAGGATCGCCGCTGTCACCCCGGCCGCCAGGACCGTCGCCGATCCGCGTTCCTTCCCGGCGGCCAGGGCATTCCCGGATCGGGCCCGGGCTGGGGCGATTTCGCTTCGGCTCTTGCTCATTCGAGGCCGGGTTCCATCGGGGCGGCGGCTTCGGCGGTGATCTCCATCGGCGGAGTCAGCGGGCCCAGCGGGCGGACCGGTGCCGTCACTACGGCCCTCGCCACGGCGTCGTCGCTCGACACCGTGACTGCGGCGCCCTCGGGCAGATACGGTGCCGCGACCGCTTGGGCGTCTTCGCCTCTGGCCGCTGCTATCGCCGCGCTGTTGGCCGCGTCGATCGCCCGGACCTTCATTCCGACGGCCGAGACCGCCCAGAGTCCGAGTGCCAGCACTGCGACCACGGCGGGCAGGGCCGCCGCCAGTTCGGCGGTCACGAACCCGCTTTCAGAGCCGCCTCTGCGCCTGCCTCCTCGTTTCGTTTTCACGACAGGGCCCGTTCGATGAGGTCCGACAGGGCGCTTTGGACCGGGCCCGAGGTGAGCACTTTCAGCAGGACTCCGGCGAAGGCCACGGCGGCAAGGGTGCCGACGGCGTATTCGGCGGTGCTCATGCCGCTCTCGCCGCGCAGCCTGGAGGCGAATTTTCCGCCCCAGCTCGGTTTTGCCGTGCGCCGCATTCGGCCTGCGCTCCATTCGTCGTCGGGCCTCGGGTGCGGGCTCGGGCGGCGCTTCACGGTCGGAGGGCGTTCGTCGGTGAGGTGCGACGGGCCTGCGGTGATCGGGGCTCGGCTTCGGTTGGAGCCTGGCGACCAAGGCTTGGCTGCGTTGGTCGAGTCGGCGATGGCAGGGGCAGGAGCGGTGTTCGTTTCGCGGACGGTGGTCGCCGCAGGTGCGGTGTCGGTGGGCGCCGTAGGTGCGGTGTTCGCTGGACTGACAGTGGCCGCAGGGGCGATGCGCGTTGGCGTGGTTGCGGCCGTTCGGGTGATCGCTTTCGGCTGGGCGGCTTTGGGTTCTCGGTGTTGTCGCTGACTTGGTTGCCCGGTTGCGCTGTTTTCGGGGCGGCGCACGTCGCAGCGTCGGCCGCACGCGAGTCGCGGGTGGGTGCCTCCGGGTTCGCACGCGGTGGGCCTGCGGCTTTCGGGGCGGCAGGAGGCCTGACGGGCATCGGGTCGTGCTGGTGCGCGGCGGTCTCGGCGGGTCGGGAGGGCCATGGTGGTGTGGGTGTTCGCGTGCATCGCGGTTTCCTCTCTTTGGTTGCCGGGCGTTGGCGCCCGGGGTGGTGCGGCTGCCGGGCGGTGCTGCCCGGGAGCGTTGCGGTCAGAGGCCGGGGGCCAGGGTCTCGGTGACGATGCCGAGCACCACTGGGCCGATGCCGGCGATCACGAATGCGGGCAGGAAGCACAGGCACAGGGGCCCGACGAGGGCCACTGCGGCGCGTCCGGCGCGTTCTTCGGTTCGGGTGCGGAGTTCTGATCGGACCGAGGCGGCCAGTTGCTCGAGGCCTGCGGCGATGGCGGCGCCGGAGTCGCCGGACCGGTCGAGTTGGCGCGCGAGGCGTTCGGCGCCGGGCAGTCGGCCGAGCTCGGGGAGTGCTTCGGCGGCGGTGGCCCCCAGGTGGATCGCTCCAGCGAAGCGGTTCAGGCGGTCGCCGATCTCGGGGTCGTCGGCTTCGGCGACGGCGAAGGCCGCCTGCGGGAACGGGGCCCCGGCGCGCATGCAGGCCGCGAGGAGGTCGAGGGTCCAGGGCCAGGACGGGGCGAGCTTGTCGGCGGTGGTCCGCTCGGCGCGGTCCGGGTCGGCACGGAGGAGGCGGGCGGCGAGCCACCAGGCGCCGGAGCCCGCGACGACGCCGGTCATGCCGCCGATGGCGATCGCGGTGGCGATGCCCGCGAGGGGGCCGATGAGTGTGCGCAGCATCAGGAGCTCCTCGGGTTGACGGTGTTGATGAGCGCGCCGGTCCAGGCGAGGCCGGCGGCTTGGAGGCCCATTGCGGTCGCGGCCGCGCCGATCCCGGCGGGGCTGCCGAAGAGGAACGCGACGGCTTCGACGCCGAGCGCCACTTCGCCGAGTGCGACTCCGGCGACGGGCAGGGCGATGAGGAGCGCGGCGGTGGCCCGGATCGAGGCGGTCTGCGCTCCGGCGCGGGCGGCGGCGTGGTCGTCGTCGTGCAGGTGCACGGCGAGTCGGCGGCAGAGTTCCGCGGCGGGCGCGCCGAGTTCGGCGGCGATGCGGAGGGCGGCTCTGAGGCGGCGCGCGGTGGAGGCGGCTTCGGTGGGCCATTCGGGTTCGGCGGCGGCGATGGCGCGGATCGGGTCGGTGCCGGCGGCGAGGTCGGCCGCCAGGTAGGCGACGGTGTCGGCGGCGGCGCGGCGCGCTTCGCGGTGGCGCTTGCGGCGCAAGGCGAGATGCCATGCGGTCACTGCGGCCGCGGTGTAGATCGCTGCGACCGCTCCGGCGGTGGCGGCTGCGATCGGGCCGAGGCCGCCGTCGTGGCGCAACCCGGCGAGCAGGGCCGCGAGGGCCGCGACGAGCAGCGCAATGATCGTCGCGGCGGCCTTCGGTCGGTGGGTGACCAGGGAAGTGGCGATGGCGGTCATGCGGTGCCTCCTTCCGGAGCTCGGGTGCGCGTGGTGTCGGTTCGGTGGGCGGTGCGCCGGCTCGGGGGGCGGGTGGTGGCGGTCGCGTCGGCCGGACTCGGGTTCGGCCTGGTGCGGCCGTGGCGGCGATTGCGAGCCGACCGGCTGCAACGGCGACGCCCAGGCGGGTCGGCGGACACGGTGGCGATGGCGGTCATCGGCGGCACTCCGTTTCAAGTGGTCGGTGCGTGTTGCGGCAGGCGGCTGAACGCACCGAGCGGTGGACTCGCCTGCGCGGATGCTGGCCCGACCCCCAGTGGATTCCAATGCGAGCGGGAACCCTGCAAGGGCTGCCGGGCTGCCCGAGCCGGCGCGGCAGCTCGCGGCCAAAGACGATGCAAGTGCCGATTGGCCTGTCCTCGATGGCGCCGCAATGTCTGTGCGGCTGGTTCGGTTCGGCTGATGCAACGCTGAGAAGCGTGGATCCCAGATGCGGCCGAGCGCTTCCGGGTCCGAAAGGCGCGTGAGTTGCGGTCGGCGCGGACGATCGAGGTTCGGGGCGCGAGGCTCGGATCGGGCTTGGGCGCTTCGGCTGCATGCGCAGACTCGGTTCAGCCGTGCCGGTCGCGTGGTTCATGCGTGACGGCATCGGTCCCGGTGCTGCGGGCTCGGTAAGGCTGCGGCTCATGCGTCTCGCTCCCTCAGGAGGCGTTCGAGGGCGCCTGCTCCCGGGCCTGGGCCGTGGCGGGTCCAAGCCGTCACGACCGTCAGAGGCTCGGTTCTCGTGGGGCCGGTTTCGATGAGGGCTATTTCTGCCACTTGGCGGCCGGTGCCGTTGCGTCGCAGGTGGATGATGACTCGCAGGGCCGCCACCAGCTGGGCGTGGAGACCTTCTCTCGGCAGGCCGTGCGGCAGCGCGAGGGCCTCGAGCCTCGCGGGGGCGTCGGCGGCGGCGTTGCAATGCAGGGTTCCGGCGCCGCCCTCGTGGCCGGTGTTGAGGGCGCCGAGGAGCTCGATGACCTCGGCGCCGCGGCATTCGCCGACGACGATGCGGTCCGGGCGCATGCGCAGCGACTGGCGGACGAGCGCGGCCAGGTCGACCTCGCCCGCGCCCTCGATGTTCGCCGGGCGCGATTCGAGGGTGAGCGTGTGCGGGTGGTCGGGGGCGAGTTCGGCGGCGTCCTCGACGATGACGATGCGTTCTTCTTTGGGGGCCTGGGAGAGCAGGCTCGCGAGCAGCGTGGTCTTTCCGGTACCCGTGCCTCCGGTGACTACAAACGCCAGGCGTGCTTTCACTATGCGCAGCAGCAGGTCCGCCATGTCCGCGGTGAGCGTGTCCGCCTCCACGAGCTGGGTGAGCGTGAACGCCTTGGACCGGTGCGTGCGGAACGACAGGTACGGGCCTGCGGTGGCGATCGGCGAGAGGACGGCGTGGAAGCGGGTGCCGTCGGGCAGTCGCACGTCCGCATACGGGCTTCCCGCGTCGAGGCGCCTGCCTGCCGCGGTGGCGAGGCGGCAGGCGAGGGCGCGGATCGCGTCGGGGCCGCCGAGGCGAATGCTCACGGGCTGCAGGCCCTCGCCGCGGTCGGCCCAGACGCCGCCGGTGCCGTTGACGACGACATCGGTGACCTCCGAGTCGTCGAGCAGCGGTTGGAGCGGGCCCGCGCCGATGAGGTCGTCGCTCAGGGCCGCCGAGAGCTGGAGCAGCGAGGTCTGGTCGGGCGGTGCGGCTCCGGCCGCGCAGAGGGCCCGGACGACGTCCGCCTTGGTCGATCCGCGGGCCCTGCCGCGGTCGGCGGCCGGCCGGGTCTGGGCGGCGAGCTGGCGGCGGACTCGGGCGAGGAGTTCGAGGTTCATCGGGTCGCACCGGTCCGGGCGGAGCCGAGGAGGGCGAGTTCGCCGCGTGAGCGCGGCGCACTGAGTGCGGTGGTGAGGTCGCGGATGCCGCGGCCGACCCTGCCCCGGGGGACGCGGCCTTGGCGCAGGAGGACCGGGAGGCGGCGGTCGGTGGGGACGGTGCCCCACACCGGGGGTTCGAGCCAGTCGGCTTCGCGTGGGCCGTCCGCCGGGCTCGGGCGGGCCTCGCCGCGGAGGACGACGCCGAGATGGGCGCTGTGGAGGCCGTAGGCGGCGGTGACGCTGCGGGCGGCCTCCCAGGAGCGGGCGCCGGGTCCGAGGGCGACCGCGATCGAGCGGGCGGCCACGGCCGCGGATGCGGCGGCGGGGGTGCGGGTGCGCGGCAGGTCGACGACGACGAGGTCGGCGGCGAGGCGGGCGGCGTGCAGGACGCGGTCGAAGGCGGCGGCGCTCACTTCGGCGGGGTTCCGCGGGTCGGGGGCGACCAGGTGGAGGCCGCCGCGCTTGGGGAGGCCGCCGAGAAGGCGTTCGGGGTCGAGCGGGCCGGTGCCGTTCGCGAGGGAGGGCCAGCGCCAGCCGGGTTGGGCGGCGAGGCCGGCGGCGGTGTCGATGCCGCCGCCGGTGTGGTCGAGGTCGATGAGGACGGTCGTGCGGCCGCTGTGGGCGGCGTCGGTGGCGGCGGCGAGGGCGAGGGTGGAGGCGCCTGCGCCGCCGTGGCCGGCGACGGTGGCGATGACGGGCGCGGGTTCGGCGCCGAGGGCGGTGCGGGTGAGGAGGTTGGTGAGGAAGTCGTCGGCGTCGGGGAGGGCGACGACGCCGGTGGCCTGCATCTGGATGGCCATGGGCCACAGGAGGGAGGTGTCGTCGGTGTCGCCGCCGAGCCAGGACATGGTGGTGCACAGGAGGAGTGGTTCGCGGGGCGGGAAGTCGCAGGCGATGCATTCGGGGGCGAGGTCGGGGCCGACGAGGACGATGGGGGCGCGCTGCCAGTGGCCTTCGGCGTCGCGGGGGTGGCGGATGCGGCGGAGCGGGTGGCCGGCGGTGGCGGCGAGTGGGGCGATGGCTTCGACGAGGCGGTCGTCGGTGGTGACGAGGAGGGATTCTGCGGCGGTGATCGTGGTGCGGTCGAGTGTCGCGGCCATGGTTGCTCCTACGTTCAGTGATGTTCGCGTGCCTTGGAGTAACCATGACCGGGATTCGGACGGGTCGGCAAGGTGCAATTGCTGAACTGTGGATAACTTCCGGCTTATCGGATTTTTCGGACACTGATGGAGCGCAAGGTGATCGAGCCTCGCTTGTCGCCTGTGGATAACTCGGCGTGTCGTCCGCGAGGGTTCCTCGAACGCGACGAGGGACCGTCCCGACCGGGACGGTCCCTCGTTTCGCGTTGCTTCGCCTATTCGGGGCGAATGCCCCAGACGCCGAACCAGGCCTCGCTCGGGGAGAGCTCGACCAGGTCCTCGCCGGTGGCGAGGGCGTTCGGCGGGCAGGTGGTCGGCTCGATCGCGACGGAGCCGCGCTTGCGCTCCCCGTCGAGGCCGTCCGCCGTGTAGATGTGGACCCAGGGGAAGGACTCGTCCATCCACACCGTGACCGCCTGGCCCGAAACGGGGTCGGCCAGCCGCACTTCGGCCTTCCCGTCGGAGCCGCGCTTGAGTTCGCCGTAGCAGTCGTCGATCACCAGGTCCTTGAGGACCGTCGGGTCGCCGAAGTCCGCTTCGCCGGAGCCGACCGGGATGCTCTGCTTGTCGAGCTTGAGCTTCTTGGCGGCCGGGACGTGCAGGGTCGCCTCGTCGATCCGCTCGAGCGAGCCGGGGATGAGGTAGGAGTGGGTGCCGAAGCCGAACGGCGCGGTCTTGTGCCCGGGGTTGGAGACGGTGTGCGCGGCGCGCAGGCCGCCGGGCCCGATCGACCAGCGGGTGCGCAGGTGCAGGGTCCAGGGGTAGCCGAGGCGCGCGGGCAGACGGCATTCGAGGGTGACCGAGGTCTCGGTGACGTCTACGGCGTTCCACTCGGCCCAGGCCACGAAGCCGTGGAGCGAGGTGTTCGTCTCGATCTCGTTGACCGGGAGCTGGTAGTCGGTGCCGTCGTAGCTGTACTTGCCGTCGCGCACCCGGTTGGGCCAGGGGGCCAGCATGTGGCCCGACCAGCCGGGCGCGAGTTCTTCGTCCCCGTAGGACATCACGATCGGTCGGCCGCGGTAGGAGTACGAGCGCACTCCACCGCCGACAGCGACGATGGTGGCCTCGTGGTCGTTGTAGGCGATCACCCATTGCTCGCCGGACAGCGCCATAGGGGGTACCTCCGTGTCGTTATCGGTGGGCGGGATGTGCTTTGACGTTAGCTCATGTCCAATGACCTGCGGCACGCGTATCGATGTGGGCGAGATCGCAGAGAACCATTGAAACCAACAAGACACATTAGCGGAACCCTCCGAAAGAAACCGTCATAACCGGTCAAACCACTACCCTCACGATGCTTGTCTCATATTTTGCGCACCTCCTGTACCGCCGATGAGGATCACCCTCGGCCCGTGGCCACTTCCGTCGGCCCCCGCATTGAGGCACCATTTCCAGATAACTACGAACCGTCGCCTCCCGGAAGCCCCCGGTCGGCAACCACAGGGACAACACACTCAGGAGTACAACGATGTCTGAGTTCAAGCCCGGCCTCGAGGGCGTCATCGCCTTCGAAACCGAGATCGCCGAGCCTGACAAAGAGGGTGGATCGCTCCGCTACCGCGGTGTCGATATCCAGGACCTGGTCGGCCAGAGCACCTACGGCGACGTATGGGGCCTCCTCGTCGACGGCAAGTTCGGCAACGGCCTGCCCGCCGCCGAGCCCGTGCCCGTGCCCGTCTCCTCCGGCGACACCCGCGTCGACGCCCAGGCCGCGGTCGCCATGCTCGCCCCGTACTGGGGCCTCCAGCCGCTGCTCGACATCGACGACGAGACCGCCCGGGACGATCTCGCCCGCGTGTCGGTCACCACGCTGTCGTTCATCGCCCAGTCGGCCCGCGGCTCCGGCCGCCCCGCCGTGCCCCAGTCGGAGATCGACAAGGCCGGCACCATCACCGAGCGCTTCATGCGCCGCTGGCGCGGCGAGCCCGACCCCGCCCACGTCAAGGCCGTCGACACCTACCTGATGTCGGCCGCCGAGCACGGCATGAACGCCTCCACCTTCACCTCCCGCGTCGTCGCCTCCACCGGCGCCGACGCCGCCGCCGCCATCTCCTCCGGCATCGGCGCCCTCTCCGGCCCGCTCCACGGCGGCGCCCCCTCGCGCGTGCTCCACATGATCGAGGGCGTCGAGAAGTCCGGCGACGCGGAGGGCTACGTCAAGAACCTCCTCGACTCCGGCGAGCGCCTCATGGGCTTCGGCCACCGCGTCTACCGCGCCGAGGACCCCCGCTCCCGCGTGCTGCGCGCCGCCGCCAAGGAACTCGGCGCCCCGCGCTACGAGGTCGCCGAGGCGCTCGAGTCGGCCGCACTGGCCGAGCTGCGGGCCCGCAAGCCCGACCGCGTCCTCGCCACCAACGTCGAGTTCTGGTCGGCGGTGCTCCTCGACTTCGCCGAGGTCCCCGCCGAGCTGTTCACGCCGATCTTCACCTGCGCCCGCGTGGCCGGCTGGAGCGCCCACATCCTCGAGCAGAAGAAGCTCGGCCGGATCGTGCGCCCCTCCGCGACCTACGTCGGCCCCGGCCCCCGCAAGCCCGAAGAGGTCGAGGGCTGGCAGTAGCCGAAGCTCGCAAGCGGCCCGCGCCACCCGAGAGGTGACGCGGGCCGCTTTTTCGTGCACGCTACTGAGGACTCGTCTCATATGGGCGCGTACGGGATACGATCGTTCGGTCGCGGCGAGGCTCCTCCGCCGCCGGACCGATCGAACACCCGCACCATCCGAACGGGACGCGCCATGCCCTCCCCCCGGCCCCTGCCGCTGCGCCGCCGCGACCTCCTGGTCGGCGGCGTCGCCGGGCGGGCCGGGGGCGCCCCCGGCGCCGCGGGCGCCCGGGGGGTGCGCGAGGCCGCCACAGCGAGCGCCTTCCCCGAGCCGGAGCGCAGCGGCCCGGTCCACATGCAGATCGTCGCCCACCCCGACGACTGCCTCTACTTCATCAACCCCCGCGTCGCCCGCGTCCTCGACGACGGCGCCGGCCTCTGCACCGTCGTCCTCACCGCCGGCGAGGCGGACGGGCGCAACTCCTGGGAGGCCGCCGCGCCCGCCGACTTCGCCGGGTACGCCGCCGCCCGCGACAACGGCCTGCGCCGCGCCTACGCCCTCCTGGCCCTCGGCGACGCCGACGCGCCCTGGGACCGCCACCTCGCCTCGCTCGACTCCGGTCAGGACGTCGAACTCTGCGTCCTCCGCGACAAGCCGCAAGTGCACGTCGTCTTCTGCTCACTGTGGACGAACCTCGGGCGCATCACCGGGGAGTTCACGCGGCTCCTGGCCCTGTGGGAGGGCCGGCTCGACGACTCCCTGGTCCTGCCGCCGACGGACTCGCCGCTCACCGCGGAGTCCACGGTGGACCGCGCCACGGTGCAGGCCACGCTCCTGGAGCTGCTGGACCGGTACCGCCCGGCCGTGGTCAACACCCTCGACCCCGACCCCGACCCGATCAGCGGCGACCGGCTCGGCGCCGAGCAGCCCGGCTACTCCGACCACATCGACCACACCGCCGCCGCGCTCTTCGCCTGGGAGGCCGTGCGCGCATGGGGCGGCGCCCGCAGCACCGAGGCCTGGCGCGGCTACTACAACCGCCGCTGGCCCGGCAACCTCGGCACGGCCGACCTCGAACCCAAGGGCCGGGCGCTCGACGCCTACTCCTGGAACGACGGCGCCGACTGCGGCCTCCCGAGCGGCTGCGGCGACCGGCTCATCGCCGGGCCCGGCGCGGGCTCCACCTACGGGCACGCCACCCACCCGCGCTACACCGCGGCGGTGGCCGCCGCCGAGACCGACGGCCGCATCCGCCCGATCACCGTGCGGGACAACACGCTCCAGGTCCTCGGCGACGACGGCTGGGAGAACCTCGGCGGCCCCGACACCATGCTCCCCTCGCTCGACCGGGCCGGCACGAAGCTCTATGCGATCAGCGCCGAGCACACCCACGATCCGGCCACCCACGTGCGCGACGTGCACTGCTACGACCTGGTCTCCGGCCAGTGGCAGCTCCTCGGGAACCCGGCCGGGACCGGCCCGGGCGCCCGCATCGTGGGCCAGGTCGCCGCCGCGGACGACGGCCGCACCGCGCTCGCCTGCGTGCGCGACCCCGAAGGCGGCCTCGCGGTGCGGGTGCGCCGCGAAGGCGGCGAATGGACCGCGTGGACCCGGCTCGACGGGCCGGCCGTGCACGACGCCCCCGCCGCGCTCGCCGCCGACGGCGCCTTCACGATCATCGCAGCCACCCCCGACAACGTGGCCGCCTGGGAAGGCGACGGGACCGCCTGGACCGCCCGCATGCTCGACCTGCCCGGCCCCGACGACCTGCCGTTCCTGCCCGCCACCGCCGTCACCGCGGTGCAGGTGCCGGACGGGCGGACCGTGCTCGCCTCGCGCGTCGCCGGGTGCAGCGACGTCGCACTCCACTTCGGACGCCGGGAGACCTGGACGGGCGTGCGCGTGCCGCTCGAAGGCGGCGTGCTCCCGCCGTCGCTCGTGATCGGCCCCGAAGGCGCGCTGGCGGTGGCCTGCGACGACGGGACCGGGGCGCCCGCGGTGCTCATGCTCGAACTGCCCGACCTGGAGGCCGGCCCTGGGCGGTTCGGGCTGCTCTCGCGGCCGTGGACGCGCGGCGACATCACCGTGGTGAAGCGCCCTGCGGCGGCGTTCGGTTCCGACGGGGCGCTGCGGCTGTGGGCCGTCGCCTCCGACGGTGAACTGTGGACGGCCGGGGTCGAACCGGGCGGCGAACCGCCCGCGGGCTGGACGCAGGCCTAGAGCCGAGGTTTTTCAAACTGCGCGACGCCGCCGGAAGCGCCAGGTCCGCCTGCGAAGCCGAGCGCGACCGACGGCTCCGCCCACGCAGTACTGAGCCGGGCGGCGAATCCCAGGTCTCCACGCGGGCCTGCATCGGCGCCTCGCAGCCGGAGCGGCCTGCCGTTCCCTAGCGCGGGCCGCCTTCGGCGAGCGCTTTGAAGGTGAGCAGCTGCCGCCGCATCATGGCCAGGTCGCCCCAGGCGAGCACGCGGCGGCGGGCCGCGTCGATCGCCCCGTCTTTCGCCTTGTCGCCCACCAGGAGCGTCGCCCGCAGACGCGTACGCCCCCCGGCCAGCGGCTCGACGTCGTAGACGACGATGAACGGCCCGAACGCGCGCAGGCCGCGCTCGGAGGTCATCTCCAACGTCAGGTACGCGTCCCGCTGGTAGTCGACGAGCGTGAAGATCGTCATGAACTCCTGCCCGGCCTGCAGTTCCTCGACCCCCGGGGTGAGGCGCCGAGGGCTGCGCCGGCCCCGGTTGTCGAGCAGGTCGTAGCTGTAAGGGGCCACGCGCATCTGGCACAGCCAGCGGAAGACCACCGCGACCGGGGCGTCGATCTCGATCGCGCGCAGCCACCGCTCGACGGGGTCGGGCGCGAACCGCGACCCCGGGCACGCCCGCAGCTCGTCGGCGCGATCGGTCCCCCAGTGCCGCGGGTTCACGGCTCCACGACCCGATCGCGGACGTGCGGGCCCGCCGCGGTCTCGACGCCGACGGCCCCAGGGTTCAGGACGGTCAATCGCCGCAGTGGCATAGCAGTGCCGACATGATCGCTCAATGCTCCGCACCTTTCCGATCAGAGGATTGCGCCCGTTCCCTGGCGGCGATCCGCTCATGGCGAGAATGGCGGCGATTCGGCAACTGCAATCGCGACCGGCGCGCCCCGTGCGAGAGGCTCCCGAAGTGACGGCCCGCTTGCAATCATGCCCGAATCGCGCCCACGCGCAAGTACCCGAATGCGTCTCTTTCCATTCTGGGAGTGGCGCATTCGCGGCTCCATCGCGCTTACCGACCGGCATCGCACCGGCCCCGTGCGACCAGTGATGCGGTTGGGTTGCATGGTGCCGACATTTGCAAGCCTATCGGTCGAAATTGCGTTCGCGCCCTGCCGTAGAAGCACGGCGCTCACGTTCTGGGACGACCGCGACAAGGCTCGGGGCAGCGCTCGGCGAGGCGCTCGCGGCGCGTAGCATGACCGCGACTGCCACGCCGATCAGTCCAGCAGCCGGGAACGCCCTTTCCACGGGCGGGCCGGGATGCCAGAGTTCGGTGAGGACCGACCAGAACGGAGCCGACAGTGACCGACCCGATCACCATCCCCGCAGAGCTGCTGCCCGCCGACGGGCGCTTCGGCTCCGGCCCTTCCAAGGTGCCGGCCGATGCGATGAGCGCGCTGTCCGGTCTGGGCAGGTCCGTCATGGGCACCTCGCACCGCCAGAAGGCGGTCAAGTCCGAGGTCGGGCGCCTCCGCGCCGGCCTGGGCGAGTTCTTCTCGCTGCCTGACGGCTACGAGGTCGTCCTGGGAGTGGGCGGCGCGACCGCGTTCTGGGAGGTCGCCGTGTTCGGCCTCGTCGAAGACCGCGCGCAGGCCGCCAGCTTCGGCGAGTTCGGTTCGAAGTTCGCCAAGGCCATCAAGATCGCCCCGCACCTGGGCGAGCCGACGATCGTCACCGCCGACCCGGGCACCGCCGCGTACCTCTCCTTCGAGGACGGCGTCGACGCCTACGCGACCCCGCACAACGAGACCTCCACCGGTGTCGCCGTGGACGTCAAGCGCGTCGCCCACGAGGGCGCGCTCATGCTCCACGACGCGACCTCGGCCGCGGCCGGCCTCCCGGTGGACCTCACCGAGACCGACTGCTACTACTTCGCGCCGCAGAAGGGCCTGGCCTCCGACGGCGGCCTGTGGATCGCGATCCTGAGCCCGGCCGCGATCGAGCGCGCCGAGCGCATCGCCGCCTCCGGCCGCTACATCCCGGCGTTCCTGGACCTGAAGACCGCGATCGACAACTCGCGCAAGGACCAGACGTACAACACCCCCGCGGTCGCCACGGTCGTGCTCGCCGCCGAGCAGGTCGACGCGCTCAACGCCGCGGGCGGCCTTGACGCCGCCGCGAAGCGCTGCGCCGAGTCGGCCGGGGCCGTCTACTCCTGGGCCGACGCCCGCTCGTTCGCGGACCCGTTCGTGACCGACCCCGCCCTGCGCTCGAACGTGGTCGCCACGATCGACTTCGAGGGCGTGGACGCGGCCGAGATCGCGAAGGTGCTGCGCGCCAACGGCATCGTCGACACCGAGCCGTACCGGAAGCTGGGCCGCAATCAGCTGCGCATCGCGACCTACCCGGCCGTGGACCCCTCGGACACGGCCAAGCTGACCGAGGCGATCGACTTCGTGGTTGAAAAGCTCGGTTAAAAGCTCGGCTAGCACCACCCCCGTATGCAGTTGGGCCGCAAGGCTTCGGCCGGTCGGGTGGAGCACCACCCGCATGGCGCTCCGCCCGACCGATTCCAAAGTAGCGTCCGGGTACGACATTTCCTGAACGAGCGCCGCTGAGCAGGCGCTTCAAGCAGAGCGAGGCCGGTCCGATTCGGACCGGCCTCGCGTCGTTCAATGCAAGGGCTAGAAGCCGAGGCGGCCGTAGTCGCCGAACGCCTCCTCGACGTCGTCGAGCTCGATGCCGTAGCGCGAGAGGTGGTACTCGTGGCTGCGGCGCATGCCCGGGCGGGCCAGGACCTGCTCGAGGTTGGACTCCTCCGCGTCGGTCCACTCCATGCCGAGCTGCGCGAACAGCTTCGGCATCAGACCGTGGGGGTCGGCCGTGAAGGTGTGGTACGGCACGTCGACGAATCGCTCACGCGAGGCCGCCGATCGCACCCCGCGCGCCTTGGACACGCCCTTGCCGAAGATGTCGAGCCATTCCGGGCCGATCTTCGAGGGGTCGTACGTGCGGTGGTGCAGCGCCCGCCCGGTCTCCACAAGGGAGCACCAGGAGCCCATGACGGTGGAGGGGTCGCGGTGCATCCACACGATCTGGGCGTCCCCGAAGACCTTGAGGAGCACGTCGAGGTTGAACAGGTGGAACGGGGACTTGAGGACCCAGCGCCGCCGCGGCTGGTGCCACTGCAGCACCTGCAGCACGCGCTTGAGGTGCTCGTAGTCCTCCGTGTAGTCGCGCTCGTCGACCCAGCGGCGGTAGGCGGGCATGGTCGCGCGGGTGATGAACTGGTACCCGTGGGGCAGCGCGAACACGCACTCCTCGGGCTGCAGCGCGTTCATCGGGTGGATGAGGTCCCACACCGGGGAGGCCTTGCTCGCGAGGGACGCCATCGTCTGGGCGTCCTTGATGAGCTTGTCGCGCAGCTTCGGGTCGATGTCGCCGCGGTGGGTGTTCATGAGCTCCCACATGAGCGGGGCCCGGTTGCCCTCGGGCTGGATGAGGATCTTGTGGGTGACGGTGGTGGCCGTGCGCGGGAGGCCGACGACCACGATGGGGCGCTCGATCGGCTCGCGGGCGATCTCGGGGTACTCGGTGATGAGCCGCTCGACCCGCAGGTGGTTGGTCATGCGGCGGGTCAGGTCGTCGATGAAGCCCTGCCAGCCCACCACGGAGAGCGTGTCCTGCTTGGCGACCTCGCGCATCAGGAACCGGTAGGAGTCGACGAACTCGCGGGCCACGCCGGAGTCGGCCTCGGCCTGGTGCTCGGCGCGGTGGACCATCCGGTCGAACACGGCGTCCACCCGGGAGCGCTGGGACGAGACGCGTGGAGCGCTGATGGTGTTGACGGCGGTGAGCCAGCGGGCAGTGCGGCGCATGGTGCCTCCAGAGCAAAGGGGTTCCAACACGAAGAGTTTTGCATGCCCGGTCCGCCGATCGCCTTCAGCTACATTGGCTTTGTGGAACAAGCCCCCGACCTCGAACGCCTTCGCCTGCTGCCCGAGCTCATCGAGCACCAGCGGGTGCGCACCACCCCGGTGCGGGCGAACGACTTCGCGGAGCCGCTCGCCGAGCCGAGCCCGTTCCGGGCGAGCGCGCAGCGCCTCACGTTCGACGACGGCTCGCACCTGTTCGCCAAGCTCACCGAGCACGCCCCCGCCGACTACCTCGCCGCCGAGGCGAACGGCCTGCGGTGGCTGCGCGAGGCCACGCCCGCCGCCGTCGAGCTCCTCTACGCCGACGACCGGCTGCTCGTCGAACCCTGGATCGAGCCGGCCGCGCCGACCCGCGTGCACGCCGAGCAGCTGGGCCGCGAACTCGCGGCCATGCACGGCGCCGGCGCGGACCGCTTCGGCGCGCCCTGGAACGGCTACATCGGCGAGACCTTCATGGACAACGGCGAGGCCGGCGCGACCTGGGCCGAGTGGTACGCCGCCAAGCGCATCGAGCCGTACCTCAAGCCCTCCCGCGACAACGGCGCACTCGACGCCGCGGATGTCACCGCCATCGAGGCCCTGGCCGCGAAGCTCCCCGCACTCGCCGGGCCGGAGGAGCCGCCCGCGCGCACCCACGGCGACCTGTGGTGGGGCAACGTGCACTGGGGCGCCGAGCGGGCCTGGCTCATCGACCCGGCCGCGCACGGCGGCCACCGCGAGACCGACCTGGCGAACCTGCGCCTGTGGGGCGGCCTGCCGATGTTCGACGCCGTCATCGCCGGGTACACCGAGGTCCACGCACTTGAAGCCGAATGGGAGGAGCGGACCCCGCTCCACCACCTGTTCCCGCTGCTGGTCCACACCACCCTGTTCGGGCGGACGTACCGCGACCATTTGATGGGAAACGTGTCTCACTTTACGAAACTGTCATATTGACGAACTAGGCTCGACGCATGGCAGCACCGACTCCGACCCAGGGGACCGCGAACACGCCGTCGCCTGCACTCGGCCTGCGTGACCGGCACGGCCGCACCGCCACCGACCTGCGCGTCTCCCTCACCGACCGGTGCAACCTGCGCTGCACGTACTGCATGCCCGAGGCCGGGCTCCCCTGGCTGCCCAAACCCGAGCTGCTCACCGATGCGGAGGTCTCGCGCCTCGTCGGCATCGCCGTCCGCGACCTCGGCGTCAACGAGGTGCGGTTCACCGGCGGCGAGCCCCTCCTGCGCCCCGGCCTGGTCGACATCGTCACCGCCGCCGCGGCCCTCGAACCGCGCCCCGAGATCTCCCTGACCACCAACGCGATCGGCCTCGAACGCCTCGCCGCCCCGCTCGTGGCGGCCGGACTCGACCGCGTCAACGTCTCCCTCGACACCCTCGACCCCGGCACGTTCAAGGAGCTCGCCAAGCGCGACCGCCTCGAAGCCACCCTCCGCGGCATCGAAGGCGCCGCCGCCTCCGGCCTCGCCCCCGTCAAGCTCAACACCGTGCTCATGCGGGGCATCAACGACGCCGAGGCCCCCGCCCTCCTGCGCTTCGCCGTCGCCCACGGCTACCAGCTGCGGTTCATCGAGCAGATGCCGCTCGACGCCGCGGGCGTGTGGCGCCGGGACGAGATGGTCACCGCCGCCGAGATCCTCGAAGCCCTCAAAGCCGAGTTCGACCTGGTCCCCGACCCGGCCCACCGCGGCTCGGCCCCGGCCGAGACCTGGCTGGTCGACGGCGGCCCCGCGAAGGTGGGCGTCATCGGCTCGGTCACCCGCCCGTTCTGCGGCGACTGCGACCGCACCCGCCTCACCGCCGACGGCCAGGTGCGCAACTGCCTGTTCGCGCGCGGCGAGACCGACCTGCGCGGCCTCCTGCGCGACGGCGCGTCGGACGCCGAGATCGGCGCGCGCTGGCGCGAGGCCATGTGGGGCAAGCTGCCCGGCCACGGGATCGACGACCCGTCGTTCCTGCAGCCGGCCCGCCCGATGTCGGCGATCGGAGGGTGAGCGTGGTGACGGTGCGGTACTTCGCGGGCGCGAAAGCGGCCGCGGGGATCGGCGAAGAGCAGGTCACCGCTGCTGACGTCGCCGAGTTGCAGGCCGTGCTCGCGAAGCGGCACGGCCCGGTGCTCGACAAGGTGCTGTCCGCCTCGACCTTGCTGGTTGACGGCCTCGCCGCGAAGGACCCCGCGACCGTGCTCCCGGCGGGAGTGACGGTGGAGGTGCTGCCGCCGTTCGCGGGCGGATGAGGCCGAGGCGCATGGACCGGTCTCGGCGCTACGCGGTGCTCGATCCTGCGGAGCCGCTGAATATGAAAGCGGATATTCCGGATTTGTCCGCCCGGAGGTCCCCTATCCATGACCGTACGCCAAGGGTCCGACACGCATCGGAGTCGACGGCTCGCGGCGTCGGCCTCGGAGTGCGCGAATGCGAGTCGTCTTCGGGAGCGCGCGGCGCCCGGCTCGGGCCGCCGCTAGGCGAGAAGACTTCGCGGCCCAAGGCGCGGGCCTGCGGAAGGTCCTCGCGAGCCGAGGGTGTCTCGGATTCGGGGATGCGACCCGCCGGGGCGGGAGCCGCTTCGGGGTACGTGCCGTCTGTCTGCGAGGATGCATAGGTGCGCCGTCCTGATGAACGCAAGCAACCGCAGGTGGCGTCCCCGCTGTTCGAGCTCTCCGCGGGCATGCGGACCACCGCCGAGCGGCGCCGCCGCGCGCAGCGGTCCCACCACTCCAGGTACGTCCGCGAGGCAGTGCCGATGCCCGAACCGGCGTTGACGACCCGGACGCCCGACCCCTGGCTGGAGTCCGCGCCCCTGCTCACGGGCATGGACGAGGTCGGCGCGGGCCTGCTCGACTCCCTGGACGCCATGCAGCGCGTCGCAGCCTCCGCCGGCCGCGGCCCCCTGCTCATCAACGCCTCCCCCGGGACCGGCAAGACGCACCTGCTCATCCGCCGCGTCGCCTACCTCGTGCAGGAGCTGGGCGTGCCCGCCCGCCAGTGCCTGGTCCTCGCCGCCTCCGGGACCGGAGCCGCCCGCATCCGCCGCGAACTGGGCGCGCTCATCGGCCGCGAGGCCGCCTCGATCACCGTCGCCGAGTTCGACGACTTCGCCGCAGCGAGCCCGCCCGAGCTCGGGCACGTCTTCATCGACGACCTCCCGCGCATGCCGATGCGACTGTTCCGCCAGGTCACCGAGCACCGCGGCAGCGAAGCGGACATCACCGCCACCGGCGACCCCGACTCGGCGCTGGTCAACGGCGAGCCCGCCGCGTTCGCGGCCTTCGGCGAGCAGTTCCCGCAGGCGCACGTCATGCGCCTCTCGCGCAACCACCGCAGCCCGGCCGCCGTGCTCGTCGCCGCGTCGCAGGTGATCGAGCCGATCAGCCGCGTGCCCGGCCGGCTCGTGCAGCCCGAGCGCCCCGCGCTCGAAGGCTCCGGGATCGGCCGGTACTTCGCGATCGACGCCGACGACGAGAAGCGCTTCGTCGAGGACCTCACCGACCGCCTCGCCGAGCTCGGCGTCGCCCCCGAGGAGTTCGCCGTGATCGGCCCTGACGGCGTGTCCGTCGCCGAAGCGGCCGAAGGCGAGTTCCGGGTGGTGTGCCTCACCGGGGTGACCGCCGAGGACTGGCCGAACACGGCTGCCGCCCGCCGCGCGCTGTACGTCGCGCTCGGTCGCACGCGGGATCTCGCCTACGTGAGCCACACGGGCACGGGCTCGCCCCTGCTGGCCGATGTGGACCAAGGGCTTTTCAGTCCATTCGGGATGGTCCCCCAGGACCGTTCGGGCCCTGAGCAGCCGCGACTGCTGTAAGGGCCGAGGGGGAGCCGAGCCGAGTTCCCACGCGATGACGGGCGTATGGGCCACAATAGTCGGGTAACCGCACTCTGACGCTGAGCGCATGCGCGCACTGGGAGGCCCCGATGGAGCACACCGAAGAGGACACTGTGCCTCTGCACCGGCCCGATGCTCCTGGTTGGTCGCCGTTCGCGCCGCCAGGCGCGAACCATGAGCAGAGTGCGCCGCCAGGCGTGAACCATGAGCGGAGTGCGCCGCCAGGCGCAGACCGTGGGCAAAGCATGCCGCCAGGCGCGGACCATGAGCAGAGTGCGCCGCCAGGCGCGGACCACGAGCAGAGCACGCCGCCCGGCGCAGACCATGGGCAAAGCGTGCCACCAGGCGCGAACCACGAGCAGAGCACGCCGCCCGGCGCAGACCATGAGCAGAGCACGCCGCCCGGCGCGAACCACGAGCAAAGCGCGCCGCCAAGCGTTCACTATGAGCAGAGCGCGCCGCCCAAGGTCTACGAGCAGTACTGGGCTCCGGAAGTGCACGAGCATTACCAGGCGTCTTCGGCAGTGCAAGAGCAGCTCAGCGCTCCCGAGGACGTCATGAACCAGCCGCCCGCCGCCGGTCCCGGACCGATCCGCAACGCGCGCAGCGGCGACCACGTGCCGAGCGCGCCGCCGCCGCCCGCGACCGCGATGCCCGGCGCGCAGCCCACCTACGAGTCGCCGCCCTCCCAGTACGAGGCGCCGCAGGCCCGCACCGGCGCCGACGGCTGGCCCGCCCCGCCCACGGCGTCCTCATCGGACTACCAGGTCGGCGGGCCGCCCATGTCCACCTCACCGGTCCACGTCCCGGTCCCGGTGTTCCCCGACCACGCGGGCGCGCTCGAGCGCCTCGGCGTGACCGCCGACGACTTCGCGTCCCGCCGGGTCGTGCCCCCGCGCCCGCCCGTCGCCGAGACCGGCCTGCGCGGGGCGCTCCACCGCTTCAGCCTCGGCATGATCGCCCTCCCGCCCGGCCCGCGCGAACGCGCCCGCCAGCGCGCGGTCGACACCGTGCGCCGCAATTTCGGCGGCCTGCGCCAGATCACCGTGGTCAACCCGAAGGGCGGCGCGGGCAAGACCGTCGCGGTCCTCATGCTCGCCATGACCTTCGGCCGCCACCGCGGCGGATACGTGCTCGCCTGGGACAACAACGAGACGCAGGGGACGCTGGGCATGCGCGCCCAGCAGGACTTCCATGTCCGCACCGTCCGCGACCTGCTCCGGGACCTCGACCACTTCCGCGGCCCGACCGGCCGCATCGGCGACCTCTCGCAGTACGTGCGGGCCCAGGGCGGCGCGATGTTCGACGTGCTGGCCTCCGACGAGTCGGCGACGGCCGGGGAGATGCTCACGTCGCGGGCGTTCGGGGACCTGCGCGAGGCGGTGTCGCGCTTCTACAAGCTCATCGTGGTCGACACCGGCAACAACGTGCGGGCGGCGAACTGGCAGGCGGCGATCGACGCGACCGACCAGCTGGTGGTGACGATGTCGGCCCGCAATGACTCGGCGGAGACCGCCGCGCGGATGCTCGACCACTTGGAGCAGACCGGTCGCCGCGACCTGGTACGCGGCGCGGTGTCGGTGGTGTCGATGCCCGCCCACCGCAAGGACGTGGACCTGCCCGCGGTGCAGCGGCACTTCGCGGCCCGGACGAGGGCGGTCCTGCTCGCGCCGTACGAGAAGCTGCTCGACTCAGGCGAGCCGATCCGCTACGACTCGTTGAGCAAGGCGTCGTCGGCGGCCTGGCTGCGGATCTCGTCGTCGGTCGCCGAGGGCTTGTAGCCCGCCAGCAGCCCGACGAGCCCGATCGCCGCTTCGGCGAGGCGGTGGTCGTCCTCGTCCGCGTGGCCGAGGACGAGCGCGCCCTGCACGAACACGAGGACGGTGCGGGCCAGCCGGTCGGGGTTCGTCCCGGGGTCCATTTCGCCGCGCTCGACCGCCCGTGCCAGGATCGCGGCGAGATCGCGTTCGAGTTCCGTCCAGGCCTCCTGGACGCGGCGCATCGTGGCGGGGTCGTCGGCCAGCTCCACCGCGGCGCGCACGACGAAGCCGCCTTCCTTCGAATGGCGGGCGACGACGTCGAGCAGGTCGCCCACGACCCGCGGCGCGTCCACCCGCTCGTCGTCCTTGCGCTCGAGGGCGCGAAGGGTGATCGAGCGGAGCTCCGGCTCGGTGTCCTCCCGGTAGCGGCCCAGTGCCGTGATGTAGAGCTGGTGCTTGGAGCCGAATGCGGCGTAGAGCCCGGCGCGGTTCATGCCGGTCGCCGCGACGAGGTCCGACATGGAGGTGGCGGAGAACCCGCGCTCCAGGAAGACCCGTGTCGCAGCGCGAAGAACTCTGTCCAAATCGGCGTTCTTATTTCTGCTCACGTTGTGCACCGTATCGACACCCGGTGCTACGGGTCAATAACCGGAAGGCGAGAGTTCACTCGCGTGGCGCGAGTGAACGGCTGCACTGCGCGACCGGTCAGCTTGACACCCAGCGAATCCACCCGCGAGAATGACCCCAAACTGAACAGGCGCCAGGCGGGGGAAGTCCGGTGAAAGGCCGGCGCTGACCCGCAACGGTAGTCGCGGTCCGTCAACTCGGACAAATGCCGAGCACCCTTCTCTACGCTCGGTCCACCCGCGTGAGCCCGAATGCCCGCCGACGCCACCCGAATTGTCAACGCCTGTCGTGGTCTACAGGCGCTTGCGGCGCCGCCGCCTGCCCGAAGACCCACTCGCTCTAGGAAAGGTCAGGCAATTGCGCCACCTGCCCGCACGACTGCTGGCCGCCGCCGCGGTCGTGCCCATCACCGTCTTCGCCTCAGCCGCACCGGCTGAGGCCCAAGAGGCCCCGTTCGCGCAGCCCGCCCAGGCCGCCGCGTCCTGGCTCGTCGCCCAGTCCGACGGCACGTCCTGGAACAGCCAGGACATCTCGTCCTCCCTCGACGCCGTCATCGCCCTGGAAGCCGCCCGCGTCGGCGGCGACCAGGTGCAGGCCACCCTCGAATGGCTGAACAGCAACGAGGTCCTCACCCCCTACGTGCTCCCCACGCCCGACGGCGCGACCGAGCCCGCCCTGAACGCCGGCGCCGCCGGCAAGGTCATGTACACCGTCGCCACCGCCGGCGGCGACCCGGCCAACTTCGCCGAGATCAGCCTCGCCGCCGAGGTCACCGCCTCGCAGACCGCGACCGGCACCTACGGCGACGGCACCGCCGCGTCCACCGCCTGGGCCGTGCTCGGCCTCTCCCGCACCGACACCCCCGCGGGTGCCGAGGCCGCGGCCGGCCTCGCCGCCATCCAATGCCCGGACGGCGGGTTCAACTTCATGGACGTCGACGGCGGCGACGACTGCGTCTCCGACCCCGACACCACCGGCCTGGTCGCCTCGGCGCTGGCCACGCTCGGCGACCCCGGTTCGGCTCCGCTGACCTCCGCGATCGAATGGCTCGAGGGCGCGCAGGCCGAGAGCGGCGGGTTCGACAACGGCTTCGGCGAGAACGCGAACTCGACCGCGATGGCCGCGCAGGCGTTCCTCGCGGCCGACCGGGTCGACGCCGCCGAGCGGGCCGTCGCGTTCCTGATCACGCTGCAGTACGGCTGCACCGGCGAAGAGCCGGGCGCGATCATGTACACGAACCCCGAGAGCGGGGACTTCGTGGAGGTCTCGCGTCTGCTCGCCACTGCGCAGGCGATCGTCCCGATCGCGGGCCAGGACCTCGCGAACCTGGACGCCACGGGCATCGAAGCCTCGGTGCCGGGCACCGGCTGCGAGAGCGCCGACGCCGGTGACGAGGGCACTGGCGAGGGCACTGGCGAGGCCAGCGCCGATGGTGACGACGAGGGTTCGGCCTCGTGGCTGCCCTGGGTGATCGGTGCCGCCGTGGTGGTGCTCGCCGCCCTGATCATCGGTTTCGCCCTGAAGTCGCGTCGCGGTAGCAAGGCCGACGCCGCCGCGGCCCCCGCCGCTGACGAGACCCCTGCTGACGAGCCGAAGGGCGAGTCCGGCAAGGGCGCGGTCGGACCGAACGACGAGTCCGCCGAACCGACTGCGGACGACGACACCGACAAGCAATAGTCGGCACGTGTCCCGAAGCGAGCAGCGGGGGGGGGGCGGCCCCCCCCCCCCCCGCGGGGGGCCGCGGCCCCCCCCCCCCCCCCAAACCGCCCCGCCCGGGCCCCCCCCCCCCCCCCGCCCCCCCCCCCCCCCCCACCCCGCCGGCCGCTGCCTGCGCGCTCACCTCCACACATTCGCGGCCGCGCTCCTCACCTCGCTCTTCGCCGTCACGGTCCCGACCTCACCCGCCTTCGCGGAGTCCGGATGCACTGAGGTGACCGTCGTGGTCGACTTCGGTGCGCTCGCGGCCGCCGACGCCGCCGAGCCGGCCACGGGCTGTGCCGCCGATCCGTCGAACGGTCTGGACGCGCTCGCGCAGGCCGGGTTCTCCGTCACCGAGGTGGCCTCGATCCGCGGCATGGTCTGCCGGATCGACGAGCTGCCTGAGAGCACTTGCGGCGCAGCGCCTCCCGCGAAGGAGTACTGGTCGTACTGGCACGCCGAGCCCGGCGCCGCCGAATGGTCGTACTCGCCCGTCGGCGGCGCGGACTCGCGCCCCGAAGCGGGCGATGTCGAAGGCTGGTCCTTCGGCGACGGATCCGCACCCGGCCTCTCGCCCGCCGATGCCGCCGCCGCGACCGAAGGCGCCGAGGCCGAAGCGCCCGAAGAACGTTCCTACACGTGGCTGTTCGCCGTCGCCGCGCTCGCGGTCATCGCCGGGCTCGTGGTCTGGCGCGTGCGCCGCGACCGGCGCGCGTGAGCGGGCCCAGCGGCATGCCTACCCCAGCCGACACCACGATCCGGCCCCGCACCGCGCTGAAAGCCGCCCGCCACACCACCCACCCCGTGGCCTGGTGGGGCTGGGCGCTGCTCCTCGCCACCGCCGCCGGGCGCACCGCGAACCCGTGGCTCCTCCTCCTGATCGTCGCGGTCGCGGGCCTGGTCGTCACCTGGTGCCGCGGCTCAGAGCCATGGTCGGGCGCGTACCGGGTCTTCCTCGTCATCGGCCTCAGTGCGATCGCGGTCCGCATGGCGTTCTACATCGTCTTCGGCGGCTCCGACGGCCCCACCGTCCTCTTCTCCCTCCCCTCCGCGACGCTTCCCGAATGGGCCGCGGGCTTCCGGCTCGGCGGCGATGTGACCGCCGAAGGCGCACTCGCCGCCGCTTACGACGGGCTGCGCCTCGCCACCCTCCTCGTCTGCGTCGGCGCGGCGAACGCCCTCGCGAGCCCCCGACGCCTCCTCCGCTCGGTACCGGCCGCGCTGTACGAAGTGAGCGTCGCGGTCGTCGTCGCGCTCTCCGTCGCGCCCCAGCTCGTCGAGAGCGTAGGACGCGTCCGGCGCGCAAGAGCGTTGCGCGGCAACACGAGTCGCACCCCGGCGAACCTCATGCGCACGGTCGTCTCGCCGGTGCTGCACGACGCGCTCGACCGCTCCCTCGCCCTCGCCGCCGCCATGGCCTCGCGCGGGTACGGCCGATCCGCGGGCATCCCCGTCCCGGCCCGCCGCGCCACCAGCGCCGCACTCCTCATTGGACTCATCGGACTCTGCGCCGGCGCGTACGCCCTCCTGAGCGCCGCAACACCGGCCCCGCTCGCCTGGACCACCGTCGCCTGCAGCGCGGCCGTATCGGCCTTCGGGATCGCGTTCGCCTCCAAGAGGGTCCCGCACACCCGGTACCGGCCGGACCGCTTCGGCTGGCGCGACTGGGCGATCGTCGCCTCGGGCGCCGCGGCCGTCGTCGGGACCGTCCTCAGTGGCATCCTTGAGCCGGCCGCGCTGTGGCCGGCCACGAACCCGCTCGCGGTGCCCGACCTGCCGATGTGGGCCGCGGGCGGCATCCTCCTCGCCACCGCGCCCGCACTGCTCGCGCCGTCCTCAAGAGGAGGAACACCATGAACCCCGGCGGGATCGCCTTCGACCGCGTCACCTTCACCTACACGGGCAGGCCCGTCCTCGACGGCGTCTCCTTCGACCTCCCCGAGGGCGAGTTCTGCCTGCTCGTGGGGCCCACCGGCGCGGGCAAGTCGACGCTCCTCAAGGCGGTGAACGGCCTCGTCCCGAACTTCACCGGCGGCACCATGACCGGCCGGATCACCGTGGCGGGCAGGGAGGTCCGCGGCTCGACGCCCGCCGACCTGGCCGACCTCGTCGGCTACGTGGGCCAGGACCCGTTGGCGGGCTTCGTGACCGACGAGGTCGAACGCGAGCTCGCCTACACTGCCGAGCAACTCGGCGTCGACCCGGCGGCGATGCGCAAGCGCGTCACCGAGATCGTGGATCTCCTGGGCCTCGCCGACGTGCGCGACCGCGACCTCGCCGCCCTCTCCTCCGGCCAGCGCCAACGGGTCGCGATCGGCGCGGCCCTCGTCGCCGGGCCTGCCGCGCTCGTCCTGGACGAGCCGACCTCCGCGCTCGACCCGACCGCGGCCGACGAAGTCCTCTCGGCGCTGCACCGGCTCGTGCACGACCTCGGCGTCACCGTGCTGCTCGCCGAGCACCGGCTCGAGCGCGTCGCCCAGTACGCCGACTCCGCGCTGCTCCTCAACGGCGGCAAGGTGACCGCAGGGCCCGTGGGCGAGGTCCTGGGCGCGTCGCCGATCGCCCCGCCTGTGGTGGAACTCGGCCGCCTCGCCGGCTGGCCGGGCCCGCCGGTGACGATCCGCGAGGCCAGACGGCACGCCGCCGGCCTGCGCGAGTCCCTGGCCGGGCACCGCCCGACGCCGGTCGTCGACGCCGCGCCCGGCCGCCGCAAGAGCGCGCCGACCGAGGCCGGTCCGCCGCTCCTCGAAGCCCGCGGTGTCCGCGTCGAGTACCCCGGCGGGGTCCGGGCCGTGAACGGGATCGACCTCGTGGCCGGGCGCTGCGAGCGCATCGCCGTCATGGGCCGCAACGGCTCCGGCAAGTCGAGTCTGCTCTGGGCGCTGCAAGGGACCGGGAAGCGCTCGGGCGGCACGGTCGCGATCGGCGGCGCCGATCCTGCGGCGCACAAGCCCGCCGACCGTCGGACGCTCGCCGGTCTCGTCCCGGCCGAGCCAGCCGACCTCCTGTACGCGGAGACCGTTGCGGCCGAATGCGAGGGCGCCGACGAGGACGGCCGCGTCCCGTCAGGCACTTGCGCGAAGATCCTCGCCGACCTGGTGGAGGGCATCGACGAGAACGCGCACCCGCGCGACCTCTCCGAAGGCCAGCGCCTCGCGCTCGCCCTGGCCGTGACCCTCACGGCCGCACCGCCGCTGCTGCTGCTCGACGAGCCGACCCGCGGCCTGGACTATCCGGCGAAGGAGGCGCTCGCCGCGCGCCTGGGCACGCTCGCCGATGCCGGTCACTGCGTGGTCGTGTCGACCCATGACGTGGAGTTCTGCGCGGAGTTCGCGAGCCGCGTCGTGATCCTCTCCGATGGCGAGGTGGTGGCGGACGGCCCTGCTCGCCAGATCGTCGCCGCATCGCCGATGTTCGCCCCGCAGGTCGAGAAGGTCCTGCCGGGCTGGCTGACGGTGGCGGAAGTGGCGGAGGCCCTGGGCCGAAGCGGCGAAGGCGCGGCCGACAGCGGGACGAGCGATGACGACGGAGCCTGAGCCGCGGCCGTCGGACCCGCCCGGGACCAGCGAGGCGACGGAACCCGATGCTTCGAGCCCGTCGGCAACCCGCGACGAAGCGACCGGACCTGCGCAATCGCCGGTCGCAGCACCGCGCCCGGCGGTCCGCTGGAAGGCCGCGGTAGCCCTCACGCTCGCGGCCGGGTTCGGACTGGTCGCCATGTCATGGCCGCTGCTCGCGGCCCCCGGCGGCGCGCTGACTGAGACGAGCTCCGGTCCTTGGCTGTTCGCGCTGCTCCTGCCGCTCGTCACCGCCGTGGTCCTCCTCCAGCTCACCGACGGCGGCTTGGACGCCCGCGCGGTGGCGATGCTCGGGGTCCTCTCGGCGGTAGTCGCGGCAGTGCGGCCGTTCGGGGCGGGCGCGGCCGGCGTCGAAACCGTGTTCTTCCTGCTCATCCTGGCGGGCAGAGTGTTCGGGCCGGGGTTCGGGTTCATCCTGGGCTGCACGGGCCTCTTCGCGTCCGCGCTGCTCACGGGCGGTGTGGGGCCGTGGCTGCCCTACCAGATGTTCGCGGCGGCGTTCGTCGCCCTCGGCGCGGGCCTCCTGCCGCGCACCCCGGAAACCGGCACGGGCCGGACCACCGAACTGGCGATCCTGGCCGTCTACGCCGCCTTCTCATCACTCCTTTATGGACTGCTGCTCAACCTGTCCTTCTGGCCCTTCGCGATCACGCACGGCAACCTCGCGTACGTGCCGGGCGGCGGCTTCGGCGAGAACCTGTCGCGGCTCCTCGCCTACTCGCTCGCGACCTCCCTGGGCTGGGACATCGGCCGGGCGATCACAACGGTCGCCCTGGTACTCCTCACGGGCCCGCTCCTCATGCGCGTCATGCGCAGAGCGGCCCGCAGGGCGAACTGGGTCTGAACCGCTCCTTTCCCAAAAGCGGCCGCCACGCAGCGCGTTGAGCCACGCCGCGTGACGGCCGAACAGGGCACTCAGAGAGCGAGCAAAGTGCGGCTCGCGCGTTCGGTGTCCTGGAGCGGCTTCAGTGCCAACTGCATCAAGGCGAGGACGTTGTCGTCGCCCGCGATGCGGTTCGTGCTGAGCTCATCGCACGAGAGGCACTGGTGGACGATCATCCACTCGCCGTCTTGCCGAGCGAAGATCGCCACCGCCTCCATCCGCCCGCGGCACGCCGAATCCCGGTCGCCGGGGATGCGGCGGTCCACGTGCAGGCTGGCCAGGCAGTTCGGGCAGTGGTTGCGATGCGCGGTCCCCGGAGCCCTCACCGAGACGGTCAGACGGCAACCGACACAGCGGAAGTCGTTCGCCCGGTGACCGCCGGCCGCGTGCAGGACCTCTTTGCGGCGCTGGTGATGCGCTTCATCCCGTCGAGTACGTCGTGGCATGGTCGCACCTCCTACAGGCTGCCGAGCGCTTCGAGCGGGAACGGCGGCTGCGCGAGCGGACGGACGGCCATGCGCATGAGCATGAGCTGGTTGTCGTCCGCGCACACGGGATTGGAGGTGAGCTCGTCGCATCGCACGCAGCGGTGGACGAGCATCCAGTCGCCGGTCCGCAGCACGGCGATGGCGATCGGGGTCATCCGCCCCTCGCAGTCGCTCGGGCCGCCCTCGACATGGTCGGTGACATGCCGCGAGTGCAGGCAGGACGGGCAGTGGTTGCGCACCGAGTCGTCGGCGGCGTTCCTGGTGACGGTCAGGCCGCACCATGCGCAGGTGAACGTGTGGATCTTGAGCGTGTTGCTGGTGTTCGACACCTCGGAGGCTCCTTGCTGGAGGAAATCTGCAGTGACAGCAAGAGAGGCCGAGCGGCCGCCGGTGGGCGCGCGCGTCCGGCGCCTGCGGGGCAGGCGTCACGGGGACGAGGCGACGCATCGGCATCGCGTCCGATTGCCGCACAAGGAAGGCGGCGGCTTCATCGGGGTCTTACGCGATGCGGGGAGGCGCACTCGGCGCACACCGGGGCATGGACACTGCTTTCTAGGGCCTCACGGCCCGAACTCCAGACCGCGACCTGCGGATCCACCGACCACGGTAGGTGCCGGCGAAACGCCTGTCAACGAGTTTTCGAGCCGCCGACCGGGTCTGCGACCGGCCGCCCGGCGGCGGGACGACCGGCCTGCGAGAGCCGGACCGCTAGGCGGCGGGCGACTCGTAGTAGTGGCCCTTTTCGAGGTCTTCGATGAGCTTCGCCTGCTTCGGATTCCAGCCGAGGAGTTCGCGCGTCAACGCGTTCGACGCGGCGCGGTCCATCTGGAAGAACGATGCCAGCCAACCGAAGTGCTCCGGCGCCTCCTCAACGGGGATCGAGACGACGGGCAGCCCGAGCCGACCGCCGATCGCCGCCGCGATGGCGCGGGCGGGCACGCCTTCGTCGTCGACGGCGTGCAGGACCGATCCGGCGGGGGCCTGCTCGATCGCGAGCCTGCACAGCACTGCCACATCGGCCCGGTGGGCGGAGCTCCACCGGTTGTGCCCGTCCCCGATGTACCCGGAGACGCCTTTGGCGCGGGCGATCTCGATGAGGGTCACGAGGAACCCGACGTCGCCTTCGCCGTGCACGACCGGCAGGCGCAGCACGGAGGAACGGACGCCGCGTTCGGCGAGTGCGATGGCGAGCCGCGCGTTGTCGAACCGTCCGGCGGCGCCTTCGACGGGGCCGGAGCGTTCGGGCTCGTCGCGTTCGGTCGCGAGACCGCCCGGGGGCGTCTCGATGACGCCGGACGCGAGGAGGAACGGCCGATTGGTGCCGGCGAGGGCGTCGCCGAAGGCCTCGATGGTGCGGCGGTCGGCTTCGACGGCCTCGCCGAAGCGGCCCGAGAAGGCCTTGTCGTGCTGGAACGCGAGGTGGATGACGCCGTCGGCGTCGGCGGCGGTGCGCTTGAGGAGGTCGAGGTCGTCGATGTCGCCGCGCACGACCTCGGCTCCGGCGGCCTCGAGCTTCTGGGCCGAAGCGTCGGACCGGGCCAGGCCGATGACGCTGTGACCTGCGGTGATGAGTTCGGGGACGACGGCTGAGCCGATGAATCCGGACGCCCCGGTGACGAATACGCGCATGTGGTGCTCCTTGCGACGGGCCGTCCCGTGACGGGAACGGCTGATGTCAGTGCCTGACGTCAACGTATCCGATGTCAGTCACTGTCGTCAACTAGAATGTGGCCATGGGCCGATGGGAACCGAACGCGCGAGGACGCCTTGAAGAGGCCGCCCTCGAGCTGTACAGCGAGCGCGGCTTCGAGCAGACCACGGTGGCGCAGATCGCCGAGCGCGCCGGACTCACCGAGCGCACCTACTTCCGGCACTTCGCCGACAAGCGCGAAGTGCTCTTCGGCTTCCCCGGCCAGCTGCACGCCGGGATCACCGAGGCCGTCGCCTCGGCCCCCGCCGACGCCTCAGCACTGGGCGCGGTCGAGGCCGCCCTGACGGCGATGGGTGCGGTGCTGCAGGAACGCCGCGAGAAGGCCCGCAAGCGCCAGGCCGTCATCGACGAGAACCCCGAACTCCAAGAGCGGGAACTGATCAAGATGGCGACCATGGCCGCACTGCTCACGGAGACGTTGCGCGCGAGAGGCATCGCCGATTCGGCCGCGGCACTCGCCGCGGAGACCGGCATCGCGGTCTTCAAGGTCGCCTTCGAGCGGTGGATCCAAGGACCGGACCGACTGGACCTGCCCACCATGATCCGAGAGGCACTGGAAGAACTCCAGTCCCTCGCCGCCGACTACGGAACCCGTTAGGCCCGCATCGGAAGTCAGCCCGTCAGTTCTGTCGCGAGCTTCTCGAACTCGGCGGCGATGTCGGCGTCGGCCTGGCTGTAGGTCTCGGCGCATTGGCGCAGACCTTCGGCGTGATGGCCGATGGACGCGCCGAGCAGGTCGGTGAGGTTCGACAGCTCCGCGCAGCCTTCCGCATAGGCCTCCGCGAAGAAGAGCCCGGGCAGGCCCCAGGTCATCTCGGCAGCGCCCGCTTCGCCTGCGACAGTGGCGATCGCCTCCGCGTTCGGGGCCAAATCGTCGAGGGCCCCCGCTGCCGCTTCGAGTTCACCGGGGTCGACCTGCCACCGGCTGGCGTCGCCGACCAGGGAGGTCATGGTCCCCGTTTCGCCGCCGAGCGCATCGGAGACGTGGCCGTAGATGTCGGCCGCAGCGCCCTTCGCAGTGTCGACCACGGCGGTGCCCGCGACCGTGAGGAGCTCCTTCCAGAGCCGGTACTCGCCTGCGGCCCGGTTCACGACAGGGTTGGCGCGCAGGAACTTCAGGAGCTTCATGAAGATCTGCGACGCGAACTGGAACTTCCTGGTGGCCTTGAGGAGCATCCGCGACGCGGAGACCACGGCGTCCATCACGAACGCGGCGACCGAAGCGCCCGCAGTGGCGACGCTCGTCGCCAGGGCCACGACGCCGCGCGTGACCGCCCACGAGACGAGTTCGGTCAGGATCGCCTTGATGACCTCGTAGATCGTCTCGGCGAGCATCCGCGCCCAGTCGAGGAGCGCGGCGACGTCCTTGGCGCGCTCGCCCATCGATCCCGCAGTGGCGGCGAGTCCACCGATGGCGTTCCCTGCCGCGGCGGCCGCTTCACCGTCCCATGTGGTCACATTGGAGTCGGCGGCGCTCGCGATCTCCTCGTCGAGTGCCCCGAGTGCGGCTTCGACCTGCCCGAGGACGTCGATCTGGCGCTGCATCTCGGTGGCGTCGCCCGAGACCATCATGAGCAGCTCATCGAAGGGCTGCACGAGGTCGAGGACGATGGTGAGCCCGGCGCCGACGAGAGTGCCGATGGGATCGGTGAGGACGCCCATCACATCGGCGCCGAGCCCCTTGATCTCACCCGCGATGCTCATCCCGGTGCTCAGGGCGCCCTCACTGCCGGCGTTCTTCACGGCTTCAGCGGTGGCGGTATAGCGGCTGACGAACGGCACTGAAGTCCATTGTGTACCGGACTCCTGCTCCTCGACCTCTTCGTAGCTGCTGATGTCGGAACCGTGAAGGTCGGTGTCGCTCAAGGCAAGTCCCATCGGTGAGTGGCGTGGTCACTCGAACCGTATGGGCCGCTGGGCGATTTGCGCGGGAACGACACCTTTAGCGAGGCGTGTCTTCGCACCATCTCACGGCTTCGACGCGTGGTCAGCGCCTTTCGGCAGCGGCGGTCAGCGCGTTGACCAGGTCGCCGCCCGCCCGCAATCTCACCGACGGCATCGGCCTTCGCCGCATGTGGGAAGGCAAGGGCGGCAGCTCATGCCACATCGTCGACATCGCCCCCGGTGCCGTCTGGCCGAACCTCGACGTCCACGAACCCGGCCCCGAAGAGGTGTTCGTCGTCTCCGGCACCTTCAACGACGGCGTCCGCGACTACCCGCCCGGCTCCTTCATCCGCTGCCCCGCCGGATCCAGCCACATCCCGCAATCAACAACCGGCTGCCGCCTGTTCGTCTTCTACCCCGAAGGCTGACCCTGCAGCAGATCACACCGCGCAACGCGCCACAGGCAATCGCTCGCCCGGGCGGCGGTGAGCCGAGTACGGCCGTTGTTCAGTCCGGCCCGTGAGCCGGAATGCCTTCGATCTGGCCCCGGTAAGGGTGCCGTTGTTTAAAGGTCTGCTCCCACAGGACAAGATCTCCCTGGGCAGGGGAGAGATCCGGACGGAATACGCGGCTTGGGCGGTCCTCACTGTTGGCGCGGTATATGACAACCCACAGCTCTTCGACTGCCGCTTTGAAGTCCTCGAACGGAATGTTCTTACTACGGGACGGCGCAAAGTGGTCCTGCATCGCCGCGATCTCTGGCGTTACCTCCACAGAGACCGAATCCCCGCCGACCGCCTGCCGCGTGGAACGGCGCTGCACGATCTGTGCCACATGAAAGAGCGCGACCAGGCACTTGTAGGGGTCGTATCCGATCTCGAGGAACAGGAACGTTCCGAGCGTGTCGTCATACTCATCCGGGATCTCAAGGATGCCCTGATCGTTGATGTGAATGCTCATGGTCTCCCAGTCTGCTGGTTACCCGACGGAAACCCGTGTCCGATGTTGCCGGTGGAGGGATCGTAGCGCCCCTGGATCCATACGCCGTCCGAGAAGCCCTCCCAAGTGCCCTTGGCCGGGTTTCGAGAGGTGCTGTTCTTGAACGCATCCGAAGTCGCGTTGTCGATGCGCTCAGCACTCCAGTCGTCGGGAAAGAACGTGCTCTTCCCGTCGGTCGTGAGCTTCGGGATCCAAGGTGGCGGAGGACTCGGGTTCTGGATTTCCACTTTCCCCGAGTACACGCCGTTGTCCCACCGATCGCCGACGTCCGTTGTGCGTCGACCGTAATGGTCGATGCCGCCAGGTCGGTGGTGGTACCCGGTCATTGTCAGACTGCTGTGCTGTTTGCTGTACGTGATGCCACCACGCTGTTGGTGATCGAGTCGCTCACCCGACATCCGGTTTCGCCCACCGGGGCGCTTGTGAGCCTTCTTCAGGAACTGAAATGCTGCACGGACGAGTTTGCCGCCGCCTTTTTTAGACATGTTCTGGCTCGCTTCACGCTTCGAGGAGTTTGAAGACGGCTTCCTGAATCAGGTTGCTGACCACCGTGCGGGCAAGCTGCTGGAAGATCGGGACCTGCAGGAGCGAGGCGCCGAAGGTGACTGCAGCCTGTGCAACCGCGATGGCGATCTGTACCGCGAGCACGATCAGCTGCACGATCACCATGATCTTGAGGCACAAGACGATGACGGAGCAGATGATGAGCCCGACCCCGGCGATCATCGCCCCGATCGAGCCGGTGTCGAGGATCTTGGAGGGGCCGTCTTCGCTCTCCCACCAGGTCTGGAAGGCGTCGATGTCCTTGCCGATCTGGTCGGTCCAGGCCTGGGCGGCGTTGCCGCCGGCTTCGCCGGCGATCTCGGACAGCTCGTTGCCGAAGTCCATCCAGGCCTGGCCGAAGTCCATCAGATTGTCCTCGTTCGACTGCGGCCAGTCGAAACCCAGGATCCCGAGCAGGCTCGCCAGCTCCGAGGGAAGCATGATCGCCATCAAGAACCACCCAACTCACTGCTGAGCTGCGTGAAGATCTGCGCGATCTCGTCGTCGGCGGCAAGATGCTGAGCGGCGAAGTCGCGGACGTCGAACCCGGCGTCGGCCATCGACTGGGCCGCTTCCTGGAAGCACTCCTTCGCCCACTCGAAGACCTCGGTGTGCGCCTGATCGATGAGGCCGCCGATCTCGTCGCTGCCGCAGGCCTCAGAGACGCCCTCGATGCTGGCGGCGAATCGGTCCACTGCCGCGAAGAACTTCTCGGCGGTGCCTTCGATGCTCTGTCCCGCCTGGTCGAGGCCATCGGGGTCGATCTGCAGGTTTCCCACTACTCGACTCCCTTGGCTTCGGCCGCAGCGCGGACGATCTTCGCCTGCGAGTCGGCAAGGCTGGACATGAACGAGCTGAGCCGCTGCACCGACTGCTGCTGAATCTCCTCGACCTTCTCCGAGAGCGCGTCGAGGTCGATCGCGCCGGGCATGCCGGCCTGCTCCCGGGCGGCGTCGAGCGCGGCGTTGACGCCGATCGTGATCTCCTCGCTCAAGACCTCGATGCCGAGTCGGACTGAGCGCGGGTCGACGAGCTTCACCGTGACCTTGCCGGCCAGAGTGGCGCCCACCCGGATCATGCCCTCGGCGACTTCCACCTCCACGGTCTGGCTGCCGGCCTCCTCCTGTGCGCGTTGCCCATCCTGGACGACCTGGAGTGCCTTGGTGAGTGCATCGGTGATGCCGGATGCGTCAGGCTCGGTGCTCATGTAGCTCCTCGGAGTCGTTGTGGCGCTGGGTCACCAAAGAAGAACCCATCGAAGCTAACAAGTCGGTGCCAATCGTGGGGTACACGAATCCTGGCGGATGCTCGGGCGGCCAAGCGCCACGTTGCGGAGACTGAGCCGGATCGGGTTTGGTCTGTGATGCCCGCCGCTGCCGATGAATCCGGCTTCTTGGCGTCGTCTAAATGGGCATAACCCAACGACCACCCCGAGGAGCCCTCGTCATGAATGCAGTCACTTCAGCCCCTTCAGTCACCCGCGTGAAGCAGTCCGCCACCACCCGCGGACTGCTCGCGTGCGGGGTGATCGCCGGGCCCCTGTTCGTCGCCACCACGATCGCTCAGGCGGCGACCCGCGACGGGTTCGATCCGGTCGTGCACCCGCTGAGCATGTTGAGCCTCAGCGAACTCGGCTGGATCCAGATCACGAATTTCATCGTCTCCGGGCTCCTGGCCCTGCTCGGCGCGGTGGGGTTGCACCGTTCGCTCGGCAGTGGACCGGGGGCGAAGTGGGGTCCGAGGCTGTTCGGGCTGTACGGGATCGCGCTGGTGTGGGGCGGCGTGTTCGTCGCCGACCCGGCCTTCGGGTACCCGGCCGGGACGCCGGACGGCGCGCCGGCCGAGCAGAGCTGGCACAGCATTCTGCACGCGTTCGCGGCCCCGGGGGCCGGGATCACGCTGCTGATCGCCGCGTTCGTGTTTGCTCGCCGGTTCGGGCGCGAAGGACAGGGCGCCTGGCGCGCCGCCTGCTATGCCGTGGTCGTGCTGGACGTGGTGCTCACCGTGATCGCGATCGTGGTGACGGACTACCGGTTGATGCTCGCCGGCGGTGCGTCTGTTTGGCTCTGGGCCGCTGCGGTTTCGCTGCAGACGCTCCGCTCGAGCCGCTAGCGCGCAAGGGGAAGGGGGCGAGTCGTTTCGGCGGCTCGCCCCTTTCGCTGTACCCACCGGGCGCTTGCGGCGATCAGTCGAGGGTTGCCACAAGTCCTCGGAGGCCCGCGGCGATCTCCTGCGGACCGGGGGCGTTGTCGGGGTAGGACATCCATTGCATGACGACGCCGCTGACGAGGGCCATCTGGACTGAGCCGACGGTGCGGATCGTCTCGGCGTCGATGGTCTCCTCGAGCTCGCCGGTGGCGAGGGCGGCCATTGCGGCGGTCGCGCCCGGTTGGCCCTGGGCGTAGACCTCAGCGAGTTCGGGGGTGCGCTGGGCCTGCATGAACAGCTCGAAGCTCGCCATCCACATCGTCCTGTTGCGCTTGACGTGGTCGATGAGGAGGTTCCAGATCGCCTCGAAGCGCTTGGGGCCCTTCGGCTCGTCGAGCTTGGCGAGCTGGGCCTGGAGGCCGGCGTCCCAGTCCTCGAGTGAGGAGAAGAGGGCCTGCTGGAGCAGAGCCTCGCGGGAGCCGTAGTGGTAGCCGATCGCGGCCATGCTCACGCCGGCGGCTGTGGCGATGTCGCGCACCGTGGTGCGGTCGTAGCCCTTCTCGAGCAGGCACTGCTTGGCTCCGTCGAGGAGCGCTTCCCGGTTTCCCATGGCGCCGATCCTAGCAGCGACCTGCACATTTGCCTAGCGCGAACGCCTTGCGCAAAATTATTAGGCGATCGCCTTGCACGTTTGCGCAAATTTTTGGTACGGTTCTGCCAGACGCGGACGAACCCCGTTCCGCACCACTCGAAAGCGAGCCCCCCAATGGCTTTCCCCAAGACCGCCAAGACCATCGCCGCCAGCCTCGCCGCCGTCGGCATCACCGCCGCCTCCATCGCGTTCGGCACCGCCACCGCGAACGCGGCCGCCTCCGCCCCGACGCTCGTCGACACCGAGCTCGGCGCGCTGCAGGGCGCCGCCGCCGAGGGCGTCCGCTCCTGGCTCGGCGTCCCCTACGCCGCACCGCCGGTCGACGAGTTGCGCTGGGCCTCACCCGAACCGGCCGAACCGTGGGAGGGCGTTCGTGAAGCCACCGAGTTCGGCAACGCCTGCGCCCAGGGTTCGGCCCCCATGCCCGGCATTCCCAGCATCCACGAGGACTGCCTCTACCTCAACGTCTACTCGCCCGACTCCAAGCGCGACGACCTGCCCGTCATGGTCTGGTTCCACGGCGGCGGCAACTCGTACGGCGCCGCCGAGCAGTACGACCCCTCACGACTCGTGACCGACGGCAAGACCGTGGTCGTCACCGTCAACTACCGGCAGGGCGTGTTCGGATCCTTCGCCCACCCCGCCCTCGACGAAGGCGGCGAGACCACCTCCGGCAACTACGGGCTCGAAGACCAGCAGGCCGCGATGCGCTGGGTCCGGGAGAACGCCGAAGCCTTCGGCGGTAGCGGCGACAATGTGACCATCTTCGGCGAGTCCGGCGGCGGCTTCGACGTCTGCGCGCACCTCACCTCGCCCACCTCCGAAGGCCTCTTCGACAAGGCGATCATGCAGAGCGCCCCGTGCGCATCCCCTTGGGCGCCTTCACGAGAGGAAGGCCAGGACCGTGACATCGCGGTGGCCGAACAGCTCAAGTGCACCGACCTCGACGAGGCCGAAGCCTGCCTCCGGGCACTGAAACCGGAGGACCTGAACGCCGCGACGGCGAACGTCCAGGAGTTCCAGCCGGTCGACGGCGGCCCGGTCATGCCCGTCGCCACCGCCGACGCGATCGCCTCCGGCGCCGTGAACGACGTGCCGGTCCTCACCGGCATCAACCGCGACGAGAACCAGCTCATGACCGGCGGCATGGAGGTCCTTACCGGTCACGTGATGACCGCTGACGAGTACTACCCGGCGCTGGAGGCCGCATTCCCCGGGCAGGCCGACGCCGTCGCCGCCCAGTACCCGCTCAGCGACTACGAGAACCCGGCGAAGGCCCTCGCCGCCGCGCAGACCGACGCCTACTGGGCCGCGAACCTCTCGGCCACTGTGGACGTGCTCGCCGAGCAGGTGCCGACCTACGCCTACGAGATGTCGGCCAGCAGCACCCCGTACTTCAACGACTTCCAGGCCCCCTCGTGGGAGATGGACGCCTTCCACATGGTCGACGTAGCCTTCCTGTTCGACACCACGATCTTCGCCGAGCGCAGCGCCGAGGTCGAACCCCTGGCGGACCGGATGGTCAAGGCCTGGAGCACCTTCGCCCGCACCGGTGACCCCGACGGCCGCGGCCGCTGGACCGAGGCCGACGGCGGCGACCGCGTCCGCCAGCTCACCCCCGAGGGTGCCCGGACCATCGACTTCGCCGACGAGCACCACCTGGAGTTCTGGAAGTCCCTGAACGCCTGACCGACGAGACGTAGCGGGGCGCGAGGCCGATGGCCTCGCGCCCGTCCGCATACTCCGGATGGCGGACCGGCTGCGACCGAGCAAGTCGCGCAGTGACAGCCGGGCGGTGCCCGCAGCGATTCGATGCGGTCACCGGCTCATCGACGGCCTTCGCCGACATCACCGCTCAAGGCCGCGCGGATGCGCGGGGACGGTTTCGGATCAGGCCTACCGAGGACTCCGGTGCCGGTGGACACGGCCGTGGCGGCGTCGGTCAACGAAGGCACTAGGAGTTCCGTGCGGTCCCACTGGCTCTGCAGGCCCTCGGGATGCATCCGTTGCCAGCTCAGCGCGACGCGTTGCGGGCCAGGCGGAAGCCGAGGTCGTCGATGCGGAGGGTGGGCATGGTGCGGCGGCGCACGCCCGCTCGGCAGGACCAGTGCTCGTCGAACCAGCCGCCGCCCTTGATCACCCGGTAGTCCCGGTAGACCTCGGCGTCGTAGACGTCATAGCACCACTCCCAGGCGTTGCCGAGCATGTCGTACAGGCCCCAGGCGTTGGCCGCCAGTTCGCCGCCGCGATGCAGGCGCTCGCCGGAATTGCCGCGGTACCAGGCGATCTCGTCGAGTTCGCCGTAGCGGGGGCCGGTGGTCCCGGCCCGGCAGGCGTACTCCCACTCGGCTTCGGTGGGCAGCCGGTACCCGTCAGCGGTGCGGTCCCACACGACCGCCTCGCTCCCGGAGCCCGCGCTTGTCCTGCTCCACCCCAGCTCGGCACTGCTCGCATTGCTCCCGCCGGATTTGGCCGTGTCTGCTTCGGCGATGTCGGCTCCGGGCACTCGATCGGCTTCGGCGATGTCCGCTCCGTTGACCTGGCCCGTTTCGGCGCTGCTCGCTCGGGGTGCTCCGCCCGCTTCGGCTTCGATCGCCGACTCCTCGCCGGTGATCGCGTAGGCAGGTCGCAGGCCCTCCTGCTCGGAGAGCCGGTTGCAGAACCGGACGGCGTCGAACCAGGACGTGCTCGTCGCGGGAAGCAGGTCGTCGCCGTTCTCGGCCCCGGTGATCTCGATGCCGAACGCCTCACCGATCGCGCGGCGCGTGACCTGCAAGGGCGACAGCAGGAACGGTGCGATCTCCACCGTCCAGCTCCGCTCAGTGCGCCGATCGGTGATGGTCACGGTCCCGGCCTCGATCATCTGCATCGCCGAATCCTAAGCGCCTCGCGCGGGAGCCGCACTCGGGCGAGGGCTGATGTGCAGCTGTTTCGGTGGCAGAGCTGCGGTTTCGCCCTTCAGGGCCGCAGTTCTCAGCATCACCGCCGTTAGAGCCTCGCCGCGATCCTCGAGCGCGGCCCGGTCTACTCGACCGCAATGCATCCGGCATCAGCGAAGCCAAGCGCGCCATCGAGGTTGCACTCGGCCTCCGGCTTCCCGACGCTGGCGGGCCACTCGTGCCTGCGGCTTCCCCACGCCCGCGGACGGCTCGGCCCTGACCAGGGCTCTTGCCCGCACGGGCCGGCGACTGGCCGGTCCTCCCTCCTGTGGTTCCCGCGCTGAGCCGGCGGCCGGCGGCCAGTATCCGGCGAGCAGCCTCCGTGATCCGGGCCACTTGACGGGATTCGCTGTCACGTTCGCTCCGTGCCGCGGTTCAACCGGATGTCAGCGTCACCGCGAACCGAACCGGAGCACTCCCATGACCATCGCCCACATCATCGTCACCATCGCCGCCGCGCTCTGGGTGGGCTTCTCGGCCTACTCGATCCTCACCAAGGCCGCCTTCGTGGTCGAGCCCCTGCAGAGCTACGGCGTGCCGCAGTCGTGGTGGCCCTGGCTCGGCCTCGCCAAGGCCGCCGGTGCGCTCGGCCTCATCGTCGGCCTGTTCGTCCCGTTCATCGGCGTGGCCGCCGCCGTCGGCATCATCCTCTATTTCCTCGGCGCGATCGTCACCGTGCTGCGGGCCCGCTCGTACGCCACGGTCCTCTACCCGGTCCTGTACCTGATCCCGGCCGCCGCCGCGCTCATCCTCGGGGCCCTGGCCTGAACCTCCGGCCGACCTGCCTCCTCTCTGCGCCGCAGCGAGACCGCCGCGATCGCTCTCACCTGCGACGGCATCGCCGCGCACACTCTCGGCGCTGCAGCACCGCCGACCCCTAGCCGATCGGGCCCGCGCCGAGCGCGGGCCCGTTCCCGTGTGACCTACTTCTGCCACTGCTCTGCGAAGGAGACGCCGACCTTCGGGTTGCCGATCAGCGCCAGCGGAATGAAGTACCCGATCTGGCCGAGCACGGCCGTGAGGACGGTGAGTTCCTTGTCGCTGAAGTGCTTCGCGGCTTCGTCGAACAGCTCGTCGCTGACGCGCTCGCCGGTCGGGTTGGGGGTGTGCACGGCCTCGGTGATGGCGAGTGCGGCCCGCTCTGCCTCGGTGAAGAACGGCGAGGTGCGCCAGGTGGCTACGGCGCCGAGACGCTCGAGGGTGTCCTCGGAGTCGCCGAGCTGGCGGGCGGTGAAATAGGAGCTGCCCACGAGCTGGCCGACGCGCAGGCCGACGAGGTTGACGAGGGTCTTCGGCAGCACGCCTTCCTCGTTCACGCGGTTGACGGCCGCGGCGATCTCGCCGATGACGGGGAGGTGCTGGACGGGGTTCTCGATGCGGGGGTAGGTGCTCATCGCGGTGTTCCTTTCGGGTTGGGCGGTTACACCACAAGGACGAAAGCCGGGCCGGGAGTGTGACCGCCGGGTCCCACGAAAGGGATGAGTCGCGCGTCACATGGAGGCGAGTTCGCGAACGACCTCGACGAACCCGCGCACGAGCGGCGAGTCGTCGTTCCCGCGCCAGGCCAGGGCGACCCGCAGCGGCTCGGCATCGGTGAGCGGCACCCACACCAGGTCGGGCCGGGCGTAGTAGGCGGCCATGCTCTGCGGCGCGAAGCAGATCGCGGCGCCCGCGGCGACCTGCTCGAGCATCTCCTCGACGTTGTCGTTCTGCGGTCCCCACAGGGGCTCCGAGCCGTCCGGGCGCGGGTTGACGGCCCACCAGTCGACCCACGGCCGAGGCGCCTTGTCCGTCCACATGAGCGGTTCGCCGTTGGTCTCGACCACGCTCACGCCCTCGCGCGCGGCGAGCCGGTGCCCGACGGGGAGGCCCACGACGCGCGGCTCGGTGTGGACCACGATGCTCCGGCAGCCGGTGAGATCGGCTGGGAGCCAGACGAAAGCAACGTCGACCTGGCCTTCCCGCAGCGCCGCCGCCTCACCGCCCCAGTCGAACCGCTTGGGCCCGACGCGCACATTCGGGCGGCGGCGTGCGAATTCGGCGCGGGCCCGCGTGGTCAGCTCGCCGGCGCCGCTCGCCTCGAAGCCGACTCGGAGCAGCTGTCCGTGACGGTGCCGATCCGCCACTGCCGCAACTCGATCGGCCGCCGCGACCGCTTCGGCGGCCGCGTCCAGCACCTCGCGTCCGGCTGCTGTCGGGACGACGCCCGCCGGAGTCCTGTCGAAGATCCGCAGACCCAGCTCGGTCTCGAACTGCTTGAGCGCGTACGAGAGCGCGGGCTGGCTCACGTACAGCGCCTTCGCCGCCCGCCCGAGGTTCCCGTACTCGGCAATCGCCGTCATGTACCGCAGCTGCCGCAACTCCATCCAGCGATCATAAACAGCGTTTATGACGTCTTCCGATTCCGGTATTGGACGCACCCGTTCATCAAGGGGGATAAAGGAACCGCACACCGCAATGGAAGGAACACCATGAACGACAACCCCACTCGCACCGCCGAAGGCCGCGTCTGGCTGATCACCGGCACCTCCTCAGGCTTCGGCCGCGCCATCGCCGAAGCCGCCCTCGCGGCCGGCGACACCGTGATCGCCACCGCCCGCAAGCCCGAGACCTTGGACGACCTGGCCGCCGCCCACCCGGGCCGGGCGATCCCCGTGGCGCTCGACGTCACCGACCCCGCGCAGATCAAGGCGGTCGTGGCCGAGGCCGTGCTCTGGTACGGCCGCATCGACGTCCTGGTCAACAATGCCGGGCGCGGGCACATCGGCGCGGTCGAGGAGACCACCGACGCCGAACTCCGCTCCCTCATGGACCTGCACTTCTTCGGCCCCGCCGACCTGGTCCGGGCCGTCCTGCCGCACATGCGCGCCCAGGGCAGCGGCGCGATCGTGCAGTTCAGCAGCATGGGCGGGCGCATGTCGTTCCCCGGCGTGGGCGCCTACTCGGCCACGAAGCACGCGCTGGAAGGACTGAGCGAGGCGCTCGTCGCGGAGGTCGCGCCGCACGGCATCGACGTGCTCGTCGTCGAACCGGGCGCGTTCCGGACCGGCCTGACCGGCGGCTCGCAGTCGGTCTCGGCGCCGCTCGAGGCGTACGAGGGGACCGTGGGGCCCTTCAGGACCGCGTTCCCGGACTCGAACGGCAAGGAGCCGGGCGATCCGGCGAAGGCCGCCGCCGCAGTCCTCGAGGCCTTTGCGGCCGAGCAGGTCCCGCTGCGGCTGGTACTGGGCAACGACGCGGCCGATGCGATCGGTGCGGAGCTGAAGTCCCAGACCGAGGAGCTCGCGGCGTGGGAGCACGTCTCCCGCGGCACCGACTTCGACGCTTAGCTTTCGGCGTCCGCCGGTGATGCCGGCATTACCGGCGGACGCCGAACAGCCAGCGCCAGCGCGGGAGTTCCGCGATGAGGCTCGCGATCGTCAACGCGCTCAATGCGGCGGCGCCCCACCAGGGCCAGGCGATCCAGGCGGCGGCGACGCCGCCGGCCATGGTCGCGGCAAGGATCGCGACGGTCACCCAGCCGGGCACGGGGACCATGGCCTGCGGTTTGTCGCCGGGTGTGGCGTAAACCGTGGGGAGGGCGATCGAGGCGAGCACGACGGCGATCGCGAGGGGTATGGAGATCTGGGCGAAGGCCATGCCGATGGCGGCCCAGGCGGCGATCTCGGTGAGGAAGCGGAGCGCGGCGGCCTTGCGGCGGAGGGGCGAGGCCGCGCCGATTTCGTGACCGAGGGGCGCCGCCGAAGCGTTTACTGCGCCGGGCTCATCGAAAGTCATGCCGCTGTAGCCAGTCTTGCGCTGGCATCTTCGATCCAAGTGTCGATCTTCGGTGAGAGCTCCGCCAGTTCCGAATACTGTTCCTGGACCTCCGTCCAAGCCAAACTCACTCGACTAGCAGTGTCTCTAGCGATCTGACTTAGATCCAAATTAATGGCCCCAAATCGATCTTGCAGCGTACGCTGCAGGCGCACGAACGAGTCAGCGCGAATTTGATCGAACCTTTTACTACCCGCAAGCTTAAGACCAAAATCTGGGACTTCATCGGGCGGCTGGTATGCGATCGTCGATACAAGGTCGTAAACGGGAGAAAGCTTTGGATTCCGCCCATCAGGATATATGAGTGCCCAGTTCTTAAGGTGTGCGTCTCCGTTTCCGATAACTGCGTTGAAGGAAATGCGACGAACAGTCTCTGCTAGCGAATTCAGATCTCGCCCACGATAGGCGATTCCCGCAACGGTCTCAAATTTACTTCGATATTTGTCTTGAGTATGACGAGTCGGTTCAGTCCATCTGTTCAAGACTTGAGCGAAATCTTCAACGTGAACCATCCTTCGTGAGCGATCCGGTTTACGGTCAAACCTTCGAACCGCGTACGCGAACTGCTCCGACCCCGGCCACATCCGCTTAGGAAGTTGCCTGGGGAGCTCGTCGCGGTGAATCAGCCTCACTTCCGGAGTGTCGATTCCGATTTCTCCCGCCATTCGCATCATAAGAAACTCGTTCACTGGCGCGTTCGGATAACGATAGTCCGGAAACTTCACAAGCCAATCGCCATGCTCACCAGCTGCCGGAATAGTCAATCGATCGCTGACTTCAAGCATCGAAAATTTCAATGCCACCCCGGCAAGAGAGAACCGCCAAGCGGATTCAACCCCGGGAGCTGGAGAGACCGGGCGCATAACGGAAATCGCCTCGATGTTTGACGATGTCTCCACTTCCTCAGCCGCAACAACTTGAACGGCCCCCGGAAGGTCATGACCTACCTGCGCTAGAAGCTCCATTTCTCGCTCAGCTGAGACGCCTCTGTCTTCTGCGATCCACTGTCGCAAGGGCCCTTCCGGGAGCAGATTGGAAAACCACGGCGGAAGAAGCAGCGCTGACGCACAGGACTCGTTGAGATGTTCCTCGAACCAAAGACCGAGCACGGGACGGTTCGGGTTCTGCAAGTACTGGGCAGTGAACTCAAACTCGGAGAAGTCACCGCTGTGATGGATACGCCCAATCTGAGATCCGTGCAGCAAAACCGCATAAGAACCCACAACACGTTGAGACAATGTTTCCCTACTCCTCGCCATCGAAATCCATTGATTGAATATCAACGGTGTCTTCGAATCCCCATTCGGTGGCACGGCTCAAGAAGGAACGAAACCACTCCTCCAGCAGACGGTTTCGCTCGTGAAGGAATGACCTAGGGCCCACATCCACCAGCTGCCGATACGCTCCTCGCTCAATCAAGTGGGACTCCAGCAGAATCGGATCAGTAGCAAGCTCAATCGCAGCCGAAATTGGCGCTGGTTCCTCGGTAGAGGGGAGCAACAAGAAATTTGCTGGACTTAGATACAAATCCTCAGCGGAAGACTGTGGATAAATTCTCTGAACAGCCGGACGCGCTGTGGTCTTTTCTCCAATAATGGCAGCCAGGTCGTGAATTTCAAAGGCTTCGCTACTTTCGAAGGATCTTGGTCCACGGTCCCACCACGAGCACAGCATTGCCTTAGACGAAGCGTGATTGGTCCGGAACTGACTTGGGAAGTCAAGCGGATACCGATCTTCGTTTCCAATCACACGAAGAAGTGCCTGGACAGACCCTTGCTCACTGCCGCGACTAATTCTGCTCGGCAATGCGCGAGCCATTTGGCTAAAACTGCCCCGGAACACCACCGGCCCCGCGGCCGTGGTGCGCCAGTACCAGCGACGCAGCAAGCGGAGACTATTCGCGCTAGGAGAAGGAAAGAAAGCGAAGAATCGAGTAAGAACTACAAGCAAGGCCTCGTATGAAAGGAACGCCGCATGAGGCACGGACGCGTGCTGCTGCAGGAATTCAACGGCTCTGTGTAGAGCAGCCGCCCCTTCCTCATACGCCGTGTCTCGATCCTCTCCAGGGAAATCATTACTAGATCGCGTTCCCGTGCTCCCGAGATCATTACCCGCGAACTCACTGTGAATATCTCGGGTTGGATCACTGCCGCGTCGAACGAGGATTGATGCGAGTACCGTCCTTTCTGGAATTTGACCAAATCCCGTGGCAGCGTCGATCTTAGATACGATACGAGGTATTGTCAGATGGTCATCAACCGCGTTTTCAGGCCCTGAATATAGGGCCTCGAAAACCTCAGAACGTCGTAGTCGCTTCCCGTAATTATTCATTCTATCGAAGATATCCGTTAGAATGTCCTTATCATCAACGCGAACAAAATAGGCCGGAATTTTGTACTCGCGAAGTCTTTTTGCTACCCGTGTGGCCGTCGTTAGATATTCGCGATCGAAATCAGGGCCCTTAGCGTGAAACCAGTCAATGAGTGATTCGATATCAAAGAGTGTTGGCACCCGAATGAGATGTGGAGATACAACTCTAGGGCTCTGTACAAATTTACGTTCCTGCAAATCGTAATAGATCTCGAAGCGCGAATCCGAGGCGCCATCTCGATGCAGAACATTGGCTAGGCTAATAATTCGCTGTTGCCCGTCAACAACCCAAAGACCCTTTTCGGATCTGGGGGCATTGATAGTAAGCGCCCCGAGTGTCAAAACTGCCTTTGGGCTCTGCCGCTCCCATAGAAGCAGGTTTCCGATGGGGTAGCCACGATCAATGCTGTCAAGCAAACGAACGACGTCTTTGGAGCCCCATCGAAAGTCACGCTGGAAATGAGGGATTCGTATCCTCCCTGCCCAGGTATCTGCAACCAGGTCATCCAACCCGATCGTGCCAGCGCTCGGTTGGGTCTCTAGGCTCATTTCCGACACGGGCGTTTCCTTCCGTTCCACGCCCTGCACGGACGTAGTAGACAGTCTAGTACTCCCCTGCGTGTCAGCAGGAACGCAGAGGACCCCGGCAATTACCCGACGAGGGCGCCGACGCCGAGGATCGCCTTGAGGTCGGCCGAGAGCTCGACCGAGGGCCGCACGCGCCACTGGTCGCCGAGGGCGAGCAGCGTCGTCTTCGGCCCGTTCGCGAGCTGGACGCGCACTTGGGCTTCGCCGCGGTGGGTCTTGAACGTGTCGGAGAGCTTTTCGATGAGGTCGGGGTTCACCGCGGCAGCCCGCAGCGCGAGCGTGACCGGCGCCGAATTCGACTCCGGCCCCCGCGACGTGTCGAGGACGGCGAGGTCCTGGGCGATGAGCTGGGCGGTGCCGTCGCGGCGGTCGAGCTTGCCCTTGACGCAGCACACGAGGTCGTCCGCGAGTGAATCCGAGACGAGCTCGTACGTGTTGGGGAAGAACCGGACCTCGATGGAGCCGGCCAGGTCCTCCAGGGTGGCCGAGGCCCACAGCTTGCCCTGCTTGGTGACGCGCTTGGCGACGTTCTGGAGGATGCCCGCGACGCGCACGTTCGCGCCGTCGGCGATCTCCTCGCCGTGGAGCGCCGCGACCGGTCGGTCCGCATTGGACGAGAGCAGCCGCTCGAACCCGTTGAGCGGGTGGTCGGAGACGTACAGGCCGAGCATCTCGCGCTCGAAGGCGAGCTTGTCGCGGCGGTCCCACTCGTCGTCCGAGATGGTGAGGTCGACGCCGAGGGTCTCGGTCGTGTCCTCCATCATGCCGCCGAACAGGTCGAACTGGCCGCGGGCCTCCTCCTTCTTGATGGAGACCATCGCGTCGATCGCCTTCTCGTGCACCTCGGCGAGGCCGCGGCGGGCGTGCCCGAGCGAATCGAACGCGCCGGCCTTGATGAGCGACTCGACGGTGCGCTTGTTGCAGACCGGCGCGGGGACCTTCTGCAGGAAGTCCTTGAAGTCGGCGTAGGCGCCCTTCTCCTCGCGGGCCTCGATGATGCCGGCGACGACGTTCGCGCCGACGTTGCGGACCGCGCCCATGCCGTAGCGGATGTCCTTGCCGACCGGGTGGAACATGTGCCGGGACTCGTTGACATCAGGCGGCATGACGGTGATGCCCATGCGGCGGCATTCGGAGAGGTAGATCGCGGCCTTGTCCTTGGAGTCGCCCACGGAGGTGAGCAGCGCGGACATGTACTCGGCCGGGTAGTTGGCCTTCAGGTAGGCGGTCCAGTACCCGACGAGGGCGTAGCCGGCGGCGTGCGACTTGTTGAACGCGTACCCGGCGAAGGGCAGCATGATGTCCCACAGGGTCTTGATCGAGTCCTTCGAGTAGCCGTTGCCGAGCATGCCGGCCTCGTAGTCGGCGTACATCTTCTCCAGGACGTCGATCTTCTTCTTGCCCATGGCCTTGCGCAGCATGTCCGCCTGGCCCATCGTGAAGCCCGCCAGCTTCTGGGCGATGCGCATGATCTGCTCCTGGTAGACGATCAGGCCGTACGTCTCGGAGAGGATCTCCTCGAGGGCCTCCCCGAGTTCGGGGTGGAGCGGGACGACTTCCTGGCGCTTGTTCTTGCGGTCGGCGTAGTTGTTGTGCGAGTTCGCTGCCATCGGGCCGGGCCGGTACAGGGCGTTGACGGCGATGATGTCGTTGAACTCGGTGGGCTGCATGCGCTTGAGGAGCTCGCGCATGGCCCCGCCGTCGAGCTGGAACACGCCGAGGCTGTCGCCGCGGGCCAGCAGCTCGTAGGCCTTCGGGTCGTCCGTGGCGAGCGTGTCGAGGTCGATCTCGACGCCCCGGTTGAGCTTGATCGCCTCGATGGCGTCGCCGATGACGGTGAGGTTGCGCAGGCCCAGGAAGTCCATCTTCAGGAGGCCGATGTCCTCGCAGGACGGGTAGTCCCAGCCGGTGATGATCGAGCCGTCCGGCCTGGCCCACATGGGGATGCAGTCGATGAGCGGCTGCGAGGAGAGGATGACCGCGCAGGCGTGGACGCCGGCGTTGCGGATCAGGCCCTCGAGGCCGAGCGCGGTGTCGAAGATCTGGCGGACGTCGTTGTCGTTCTCGATGAGGGCCCGGACCTCGCCGGCCTCCTTGTACCGCGGGTGGCTGGAGTCGACGATGCCCGAGAGCGGGATGTCCTGGGCCGCGACGGGCGGCGGGAGGGCCTTGGTGATGCGCTCGGCGATGGAGAAGCCCGGCTGGCCGTGGTGGACGCGGGCGGCGTCCTTGATCGCGGCCTTGGTCTTGATCGTGCCGAAGGTGATGACCTGGGCGACGAACTCCTTGCCGTACTTGTCGGTCGCGTAGGTGATCATCTCGCCGCGGCGGCGGTCGTCGAAGTCGATGTCGATGTCGGGCATCGAGACGCGCTCGGGGTTCAGGAACCGCTCGAACAGGAGGCCGTGCTCGATCGGGTCGATGTTGGTGATCTTCATGGCGTACGCGACGAGCGAGCCGGCGGCGGAACCGCGGCCGGGGCCGACGTAGATGCCGATGGAGCGGGCGTGGCTGATGAGGTCGGCGACGACGAGGAAGTACGAGGGGTAGCCGGCGTTGATGATGACGTTCAGCTCGAGGTCGGCGCGCGCGAGGTAGTCGGCGGGGACCTCCTGGCCGGGGAAGCGGCCCGTGAGGCCTTCCATGACGAGCTGGCGCAGCCAGGATCCCTGGTCGTGGCCCTCGGGGACGTCGATGACGGGCATCCGGTCCTGGACGGCGAAGATCTCGTCGTAGGACTCGACCATCTCGGCGACGAGGAGCGTGTTCGCGCAGCCCTCCTGCCACAGGTCGTCGGTCTTGATGCCGTACATCTGCTCGGCCGAGCGCAGGAAGTAGCCCTCGCCGTCGAATTTGAACCGCTTCGGGTCGTCCAGAGTGGTGCCCGACTGGACGCACAGCAGGGCCGCGTGCGTGGACTTCTGTTCCTCGGTCACGAAGTGGGAGTCGTTCGTGACCAGCGGCTTGATGTTCATCTTGCGGCCCAGCTCGTACAGCTCGTCCTTGACGCGCACGTCGATCTGGTTGTTGTGGTCCATGATCTCGAGGAAGAAGTTCTCGGCCCCGAAGATGTCCCGGTAGTCGGAGGCGGCTTGGTAGGCCTCCTTGGTCTGGCCGAGGCGGAAACGGGTCTGCACCTCGCCGGAGGGGCAGCCAGTGGTCGCGATGATGCCCTCGGAGTTCTGGGCGATGAGCTCGCGGTCCATGCGGGGCTTGTAGTAGTAGCCCTCGAAGGAGGCGAGGCTCGACATGCGGAACAGGTTCCGCAGGCCGGTGGAGTTCTTGGCGACCATCGTCATGTGCGTGTAGGAGCCGCCACCGGAGAGGTCGTCGCCGCGCTGGGACGGCTCGCCCCAGAACACGGGCTTCTTGTGGAAGCGGTCCTGCGGCGCAATGTAGGCCTCGATGCCGATGATCGGCTTCACGCCGGTCTTCTTCGCCTGCTGATAGAAGGCGTAGCCGCCGTACATGTTGCCGTGGTCGGTCATCGCGATCGCGGGCTGGCCCAGCCGCTCCGCCTCTGCGAACAGGGGTTTGAGTTTCGCAGCCCCGTCGAGCATCGAGTACTCGGTGTGCACATGCAGGTGGACGTACTGGTTCGACACGCTTCGCTCCCGCTTTGACCTGTGGTTTCGCCCGCTGCGGGCCCCTGCGCGGCTGCCTTGGGCACCGGCGCGGGCGGCCCGGTTCAGACCTTCCACCCTATCGCTCGGCATTGGGCGACCGCGCGGACTCCGCACCCGGAATGCCCTCCCTCTCAGCCCTTCGCGACCCCTTCCGGAAGCGCCGCGACACGCCGTTACCACGCGACGCAAAAACGGCCAAACAATCCACAGGGTCGTTTCGGTTATCCACAGGAGAAAAAAGAATCCTTGCCAGTTCTTGGCAGCTAACGGACAGTTGATACATGCATCAGACACAAGCGAGAATCAGCCTCAACGGCCCCACCGATCTACTGACGACAGTCCCGCTACTCCTGGGATTCCATCCCGACCACAGCCTCGTGATCGTGGGGCTCATCGACGGCGAACTCCAGTGCACCTTCCGGGTTGACCTCCCGGGCTCGGCCGACCATCTGGAGCACCTGCAAGACCTCACCGCCCAGTTGAGCCTCAATGAATGCAACGGCTCAGTGGTCATCGTCTACGGCGAGGCCGAGCTCGCCCAAGCGGTGGCCGAACGCGCGGCGACCCGGCTCGTCGCCGCCGGTATGAAACCGATCGACCAGCTGCGGGTCGACGGGGGCCGCTGGTTCAGTCTCATCTGCGGGAACGCCTGCTGTCCGACCGGAGGCCTGCCGCTCCCGGAGACCTCGGCGGCCTCCTGCGAGGTGGCGGTCGCGGGCGGTTACGCGGCGCCCGACCGGAGCGCGATCGCCGCCCAACTCGCCCCGGCCCCGGCGGGCCGGCGCGCGGCGGTGGCGCGGGCGGTCCTGGCGGCGCTCATGGCGGACGCCGAACTCGACTGGGTCGCGCAGCGGGACCTCGACCTCCAGGCGATCGACCACTGGATGGACGCGAAGCTCCTCCCCGAACCGGAGGCGATCGCCGCGGTGGGCCTGGCCTTGGGCGACCTGGACATCCGCGATTACGCGCTGCGGCGCATCAACTCGGGGCGGTTCGAGGGCAACCGGGTCGATCTGTGGCTCTGGGTGACCCGCCATCTGGAGGACGACCTGGTGGCCCCGGCCGCCACGGTGGCGGGCTTCGCCGCCTACCGCTTCGGCAACGGGGTGCTCGCCTTGGAGGCCTTCGAACTCGCTTTGCGGGCGAGCCCGCACTACCGGCTCGCGCAGATGCTCATGGCCGCCCTGCAGGCGGGCATCCCGCCGGGGGCGCTGTCGAGGATCGGCTGCGGCGACCGGGAGGAAGCAGAGGTCAATGACGGGCCGACCTGCCCGGCGGACGCACCTTGAACACGAAGCCCCTAGAGGGCGAAGTCGGCGGGCCGGAGCGGCGGCGGCAAGCAGGCGCCGCCGGTCTCAGCGAGGGGCGCGAGCTTCGTCCACTCGCGGACGCGTTCTGCGCCGTTGCGGGAAGTGCCGCACGACGTCGAGCATGGCTCACGTCGGCGAGGACGGCGAAGACGCGGCTCATCGGCGGTCCGCACGAGTCGCAAGGCGGTTCGGCGGTGGCACCCCGAACCGCCAACCGCCAACCGGCCGACAGTCCACCCGCGAACCGCGAACCGCGAACCCACGCACCCACGCACCCACGCACCCACGCACCCACGCACCCACGCACCCACGCACCCACGCACCCACGCACTTCTAACCCACCGGTCCCATTGAACCCAAAGAGGGGGAACAACAATCCATGACCAACAGAGTCCGCAAGAAACCCAACGCAGGTGACCGCACAGCAGCACCCCGCTACCGCGGAGTGATCGCTACTCTGGGGACATGGTTGAGCACCTGGGCGGCTTCGCCGCGATCATCCTCATCGGCGGCAAGGCCCGGCGATTCGCCGGGTGCGCCAAGAGCGAGCTGGTCGTCGGCGGTTCGACGATCCTGGACCGCATGCTCGCGGCCACCGAGGGCGCAGTGGCCCGGGTGGTCGTGGGCGCGCGGCCCGCCGACGCCGAGCCCCTCCCGGAGGGGGTGCTCCAGGTCTTGGAGGATCCGCCGGGTTCCGGCCCGGCCCGGTCGGTGCAGGCCGGTCTGGCGGAAGTGCCGGACGACTGCGACCGGGTGGCGATCCTCGGCGGCGACCTGCCTTTCCTCACCACCGAGGCACTGCGTCTGCTCCACCAGCACGCGAGCGGGCCCGGCCCGGACGGTGACGACCGCAAGCGCGGAGCGATCTTCTGCGACAACGCGGGGCGAAGGCAGTGGCTGTGCGGCCTGTGGCCCACCGACCTCGTCCGCCGCAACGCGGCCGAGGTCGAACCGGGAGCCCCGGCGAGGCTCTTGTTCTCGGACATCGAAATCGAGACCGTCACCTGGGAGGACGCGAGTCCGCCCCCTTGGTTCGACTGCGACACACCGGACGACCTCGCCCAGGCCCGAACCTGGGCCGCCGACCTCAAATAGCGGCGGCACGCACCGACAGGCACCGACCCGAACGCGCCAGCCGGCGCGGCAGCCGGAACCGGCGCCGCGAGGACGGTCAACGACGACCGTCGGCCAGTCGCTCCGAAGCGACGGCCCTCAACACCGTGCACACGACTACGACAGGGTGGGTGGGCGAGGGAGGTGGGGGCGGGGGGGAGGGGCCCCCGGAGGCTAATACGAGGGCCGACTCCGTTCGGGATCAGCGAGCGAGAAAGCCCGAGCGCAGAGCGCTCGGGCGGCGATAACGCCGCGGGCGGCGTTTCGATCTCGAAGGTGGGAACTCGCCTCGGACCGCCGTGGGCGGCGGTCCGGGTCAGACGATGTCGTACTGGTTGTCGAGCACGCCGGTCTGGAAGAACGTGATCGCGGCCAGCACCACCAGGAACAGCGCGAAGCCGACCCAGTGCAGGGCGCGTTGCTTGCGCGGCGTGAACGTCAGGATCGCGCCGCAGATCAAGCCGCCGATTAGACCGCCCACGTGCCCCGCGAAGCTGAACTGGAACATGACCGTCATGACGAGATTGAGTCCCAGCAGAACGTAAATGCCCTGATTGTCACGTCGAAGTTTGCGGTTGACCATGATCATCAGTCCGAACAGGCCGTACACGGCGCCTGAGGCGCCGGCGGTGGTCGTGCCAAACGAGAACAGGTAGACCGCGACTGATCCGGCCAGGCCGGACAGCATATAGGCCGTGAGGTACCGCGCTGGGCCGAGATCGCGTTCGAGGACTCGGCCGAGCATCCACAGCACCACCATGTTGAACAGCAGGTGGATGATGCCGAAGTGCAGGAACATGGCGGTGACCATGCGGTAGTAGCCGCCGGCGGAGACCGTCGGCGAAATGAAGTCGACGCCGAAGAGCGAGACCGGTATTTCGGGGACGGGCGCACCGAATTGGCTGAACCCGAGGCCGATTTCAGCGAACGCCAGATGCATCTCGGTTGCGCCCGGAGACACGATGGCTCCAACGCCGGCCGAGAGCACAGTAAGGATGAATGCGACTACGTTGGCGCCGATGAGCACCTTGGTCACGGTCCCGGTGGTGCCCGCTCGGGCGCCGCCGCCGAACGAGTTGCGCGTCTGGCGCATCGTCCGGCGGCCGGCGGCCACGCAGTCAGGGCATTGGAACCCGACGGGAGCGTCGATGCGGCAGTCGGCGCAGATCGGTTTGTCGCAGCGGACGCACCGCAGGTACGTCTGGCGGTTCCGGTGGCGATAGCAGGTGGGGGCCGACTGCTCGTCGCTCATCGAGGGTCGTTACTTCTCGATGACGACGGACTCGATGACGACGTCGTTGACCGGGCGGTCCATGGCGCCGGTCGCGACCTTGCCGATGCGGTCCACGACCGACTTGGAGTCCTCGTCGACGACCTTGCCGAAGATGGTGTGGCGGAAGTTCAGGTGCGGGGTCGGGCCCAGCGTGATGAAGAACTGCGAGCCGTTGGTGCCGGGCCCGGCGTTCGCCATGGCGAGCAGGTAGGGCTCGCCGAAGTGCAGGTCGGGGTGGAACTCGTCCGCGAACTGGTAGCCGGGGCCGCCGCGGCCGGTGCCGGTCGGGTCGCCGCCCTGGATCATGAAGCCGTCGATGATCCGGTGGAAGATGACACCGTCGTAGTACGGGCCCGAGCCCGGCTGGCCGGTCTCCGGGTCCTTGTACTCCTTGGTGCCTTCGGCCAGACCCACGAAGTTCGCCACGGTCTTGGGCGCGTGGTTGTCGAGCAGCTCGATCGTGATGTCGCCTGCGTTGGTCTTGAGCGTCGCCTTCGTCATGGCGTCTATGGTGCCAGACCGCCGAGGTTCGTCCAACTTTCTCCCCCGTTTCCCTCGACGGGTGTCACACGCCGGGGCACGATGAGGGTTACAGGCACTTAGAGGAGGCATTCACCATGGGCTTTAGCCGACATGCCACGACTCCGACCAAGGAGGCCGTGGACCATTTCACGCAGGGCGTGAACTCGCTGAAAGAGGCGGGTTTCGCAGCGGCCAGGGGAACGAAGGAGGCCGCTGCGCCAAGGGTCAACGTCGTCCTGACGAAGGTGGGCCTCAGGAAGCCGCCGGCCCGGAAGTGGCCGTGGGTCGTGGGGGCGATCGGCGCGGGTCTCGCGCTCGGGGGGGCCGCCGCTTACCTGTGGTACCGGCAGCGGACCGAGTCGATCGGGGAGGCGCTCCTCGCGGACGAACTCCTTGACGACTCCGAGCTCGACGACCGGGCGCTCACTGAGGAGCTCGTCGACAGCGTCACACGCTGACGGCGGTGCCCAAGGGGGGCAGAGAGAGTCCGGGGGTTCGCGGCGACGCGGACTCCCGGAGTCGTATAGGGGTGGAGTCATTCGGGGCGGGTCGTATTGGAGCGGAGTCGCGTGGGCGGACTCGCGTCCGGCGAAAAAACGCCGGACCGGTGTCTCACCTCGGGGGGAGTGGGTGAGTCCACCGATCCGGCGTCAATGGGGGCGGGATAACGACCGCACCGCGGCGAACCGCGGTCACGCACCGATCTTCGCTCCCCGCATCCGTTCTGGGAAGGGCGGCGCGGTGGCGGTTATACGCCATGGCGCATAACCGCCATCCATTGTCGACGTTACGTCCGTGATCGCTCACGGAGCGTGCGCCTACAGGCCCTTCGAGACCTCGACGGCCCGCGCGAGGCGGCGCACGCCTTCGTCGATCCGGTCGGCCTTCACGGCCGAGTACGCCAGGCGCAGGCAGCTCTGGCCGCCCTCGAGCACGAAGTCGGTGCCCTTGACGACCTGGACGCCCTCGTCCGCGGCAGCGGCCGCGACCTTCGCGCAGTCGACGCCCTCGCCGAGGTCCACCCACAGGAAGTAGCCGCCGTCGGGGACGATGAACTCGGCGCCCGGCAGGTGCGCGCGCAGCGACGCGGAGAGCTGGTCGACGCGCTCCTCGAGCGCGGCCTTGACCGTCGCGATCGAGCGGTCCAGCGCCCCGGAGGCCGCGAACTGGTAGATCGTGGCCTGCGCGAACATGTTCGGCGCGATGTAGGTGTTGGTGGCGGCGCCGGCGATCTTGGCGATGATGTCGGCCGGACCGACCAGGTAGCCGGTGCGCAGGCCCGGGCAGACGGTCTTGGAGAACGAGCACGCGTACACGACACGGCCCGTGGCGTCCTGCTCGAGCATCGTCGGGTACTGCTCGCCGCGGAAGCGGATGTCGTAGTACGGGTCGTCCTCGAAGATCGTGAACTCGTACTCGTTCGCGAGCTGGAGCAGCCGCGTGCGCTTCTCGCCCGAGAGCGTCACGCCCGCCGGGTTCTGGAAGTTGGGGATGATGTGCGCGAGGGTCGGGCGCACGCCGCCCTTGAGGAGGCCCTCGAGCTCGTCGACGTCGAGGCCGTCGGCCTGGAGGCGCACCGGGTGCAGCTCGCCGCGGCGGTTGCGCAGGCCGAGAAGGGTGCGGTCGTAGGTGGGGCGCTCGACGATCACCGGCGAGTCGGGCTTGACGAGCTCGTCGAACAGGAACGCGTCGGCCTGCATCGAACCGTTCGTGACCAGCACGTTCGCGGGGGTGACGCCGTGCTTGGCGGCGATCCACTCGCGCAGCGGGCCGTAGCCCACGGACGTGCCGTAGCCGGTGACCCCGGCCGGATCGGCTTCGAGCGCGGCCACGGCGGCGGCCTTGAGGCCTTCGGTGTCGACGATGTCGAGCGACGGGGCGCCCCGGGAGAAAGAGATGACGTCGGTGTTCGGCATGACACCAGCGTAAGCGGCCCGCAGGGTGGACGTCGAGCGGCATATGAGCCACCGCGCCGCAGCTCACCGGGCGGCACGGCGGGTCAGGTTCGGGCACACCGGCGGACGCGGCGGCACCACGATCCGGGGCGGCGTCCACGATGCGGACTGCCGGTCCCGCGGGGCCGGACGGCGGGCGCGGGCCGCGCGGTGCGCTCGTGCGGGCGGCCGGGGCGCGATACGGTGCAATGGCGGGGCCCGCCGCCCCGTGAGGTAGTTGACGGTTCCGTTGCAACCGTGCCGTTGTAACCATGGCCCCGCCAGCGAAGCGGCTCCTCCGCCCCGCGCGGGCGGGCAGGGCCGGCGCCGCGGGCCGGGCCGAGAAGTTGAGGAGAACGATGACGTCGCTCGACCGCACCCGGGCCCCCTGGCCCTACGATTTCCTGCCTCCGCTCCCGTCCTTCACCGTCGTCTCTGACGACGTGGCCGACAAGACCACGCTCGACGCCGCGCATGTCGCCGGGAGCGACGTCTCCCCGCACCTGGCCTGGTCGGGCTTCCCCGCGGAGACGGCCGGGTTCGCCGTCACCTGCTTCGACCCGGACGCGCCCACCGGCTCGGGCTGGTGGCACTGGATGCTCCTCGGCCTCGACGCGTCCGTCACCGAGCTCGCGTCCGGCGCCGCCGCCGCGCCGCCCGCGGGGACCGTGCAGCTGCGCAACGACTCGGGGACCGTGGGCTACGCGGGCGCCGCGCCGCCGCCCGGCGACCCCGAGCACCGCTACCTGTTCGCCGTGCACGCCCTGAAGGCCCCGGTCGAGGTCGACCCGGGCGCCTCCATGGCGGTGGGGTCCTTCCACCTCACGTTCAACGCGATCGCGCGGGCCGTCATCGCACCGGTGTACCGCAATGCCTGAGGCCGTCATCCTCGCCGCCGCCCGCACGCCGCTGGGCCGGCGCGGCGGCGCGCTCGCCGACGTGCACGCCGTCGACCTCGCCGCCCACGCGTTGCAGGCCGCGCTCGAGCGGTCCGGCCTCGGGCCGGACGCGGTCGACGACGTGGTGCTCGGCTGCGTCTCGCAGGTGGGCGAGCAGTCCTGGAACGTCGCCCGCAACGCCGTGCTCGCCGCGGGCTGGCCCGACCGGATCCCGGGAACCACCGTGGACCGCCAGTGCGGTTCGAGCCAGCAGGCGGTCGCGTTCGCGGCCGCGGCCGTCCTCGCCGGGCACGCCGACGTCGTCGTGGCGGGCGGGGTCGAGTCGATGACCCGCGTCCCGATGGGGTCGAGCGTCGGCTCCGGCGCGGGCCTGCCGTACGGCCCGGTGGTGCGCGAACGCTATGCGGCGCATGTGGACTCGGAGGCCCCGGTGCTGTTCAACCAGGGCCTGGCCGCCGAACTGGTGGCCGAGAAGTACGGGATCGGGCGGGAGGCGATGGACGCGTTCGCGCTCGCCAGCCACGAGAAGGCCGCGGCCGCGAGCGACGGCGGCCTGTTCGCGGGCGAGATCGCGCCCATCGGGGACGTCTCGGTCGACGAGGGCATCCGGCGGGACACGAGCATCGCGAAGCTCGCCGGGTTGAAGCCGGTGTTCCGGACCGACGGCTCGGTGACGGCGGGTTCGGCCTCGCAGATCTCGGACGGGGCCGCGGCGCTGGTGATCACCACTGACGAGCATGCGCGGCGGCTCGGAGTGCGGCCGCTGGCGCGGATCGCGGCGGCGTGTGCGGTCGGATCGGATCCGGTGCTCATGCTGGACGGGCCGATTCCGGCGACCGCGAAGATCCTGAAGCGCGCGGGCCTGGACCTGGACGAGATCGACGTGTTCGAGGTGAACGAGGCGTTCGCCGCGATTCCCCTGGCGTGGCTGGCGGAGACGGGCGCGGACGAGGAACGGTTGAACCCGCGGGGCGGCGCGATCGCGCTCGGGCACCCCCTGGGCGCTTCGGGGGCGCGACTGGCCGCGACGATGCTGCACTACATGCGCGACACCGGCTCCCGGCGGGGGCTCCAGGTGATGTGCGAGGGCGGCGGCATGGCGAACGCGACCGTGTTCGAGCTCCTGTGAAGCCGTCGGCTGCGAGGCAGACTCGCGGACGACGGGTCCCGCTACAGCAGATAATCGGGTCGTATCAGGAAATATCCTGATAAATCCGTCCTTAGGGACCCCTGGCGTAACCATACGCCGGGGGTCCGACCCTGTTCGGCGACGAAGGGTTCGAACAAGAGGCGAGGGGGCCTCGCCTCCGCCGTTCGGACGTGAGGCGAACGGTCCGCCTCAGCGAACGGTGCGGGTCAGCGCCACTTCGAGAGGACGAGCAGGGCGGCCACCATGCAGGAGAAGCCGACCGCGAGGTTCCAGTAGCCCCAGGCGCCGACCGGGAACTCCATGCCCGAGAGGTAGAACAGGGTCAGCCAGCCGATGCCGATGACGATGAGGGCGACAGCGGTGATCGGCACCCACATCGGGCTCGGCTCGTAGCTCTCGCCCGAGGTCGAACTCGTACCCGCGCCGGAGCTCGAGTAGACCTTCTTCTTGCGCACACGTGACTTCGGCATCGACGACTCTCCAACTGAGGGACATGTCCGGCGTCCAGGGTACCGTCCGCCGGTGACGCGCCGTCCGCGCGGGATCGCGTAGCTCACACCCCGGGAGCCGGGAGCCCGGTCAGGGGCGCGAAGCGCCTGCACCGCACCGCAGCGGTCGCACGGCGCGCCCGTCGGCACCCGTTCGCACAGGCCCCGCGCAGACCTGCCCGTTCGGTTGATATTCGGGTTCGCGGCACAACCCTAGGATTGCCTCGCGCGTTATGGTTACGAGATCCCCTACGAAGAGAACACCGGCACTATGGAGGCGACGTTCCAGGTGAGCGATCAGGACTGGTCCCCCTTCGCGAACGAGCCTCCGCCGACCCGGCGGCCGTCGCCGGGACCGGCAGCGGGCGCCCCGCCGAGCCCGGGCCGCGCCAGCGTTCCCGTCCCGCCTCCCGCCCCCACCGCCGCAGACCCCGACCGCACCACCGCACTCCGCCCGCCCGGCCTCGCGAAGAAGGCCCAGCACGCGCCCCTCGTGCCCGAGCCCGACGGCACCGCGATCCTCCCCGTCATCCCCCCTGACGAGACGCCCGCCCCGCCCGGCGCCGACAGCGAGGCCCGCAAGAAGCGCTCCGTGAAGCGCCACCGCAGCGACGGCGGCCTGCGGACGACCGTGCGCGGCCTCGGCGAAACGCTCATCACCCTCGGCGCGATCGTCCTGCTGTACGCCGGCTACGAGGTCTTCGGCGTCTCCCAGGAGATCAACAACGAGCAGGAGACGCTCTCGGGCGACCTCGAGAACATCTGGGAGGGCGCACCCGAAGGCGAAGAGGGCGTGGACGGCGCGCCCGTGCCCGAGCTCGGCGACGCGTTCGCGCGCATGTGGGCGCCCGACGTCCGCGCCGAGTCCTGGACCCTCGTCGAGGGCACCGAGCCGGCCGACATCGAGTACGCGCCCGGCCGCTTCCTCGACGGCGCGTTCCCCGGCGAGCAGGGCAACTTCACCCTCGCCGGCCACAACGTGCCCGCGATCTTCTCCGAGATCCGCTCCCTCGAACCGGGGGACAAGGTCGTCATCGAGACGAAGGAGAACTTCTACATCTACGAGGTGCAGTCGCACGAGGTCGTCAACGAGACCGAAATCGACATCACCGCGCCGGTCCCGGGCGAGCCCGGCTCCGAGCCCGGCGACGAGGACTACTGGCTGACCCTGTTCACCTGCCACCCGCGGTGGGACAACTACGAGCGCTACGTCGTCTACTCGCAGCTGGTGGACACCATCGAGCGCGACCCCGCGGGCGATCTGCCCGATGCGGCGATCGACCCGGAGGCCTGACGTGTACTCGTGGATCTGGAGGAAGCTCCCCGGGGGCCTGCCGGGTAAACTGATCGGCTCGGTGGCTTTGACGGTGGGCACGGTCGCGCTCCTGTGGTTCGTGGTGTTCCCGGCGGTGCGCCCGCTCATGCCGTGGAGCAACGTCGACCCGGCCGGCGGCGTGAACGTCGAGAACGGCGAGACCGGCGCGCCCGCCGAGGACCAGACCTGCACGCCCGGGGTGGACTGCCCGGGGACCGGGTTCGACCCCTCGGACTGGCTGACCGCGGAGTCCCCGGACGGGGAGTAGTACAAGGATCGAACGCACTGGTGGGGGCGGTGATGCATGACCGTGACGGGTAGCGTGCTGGTCGTCGACTTCCGCGACTCGTTCGTCCACACCATCGTCTCCTACCTGCGGGCGCTGGGCGCCCGGGTGGAGGTGCGCCGCTCCGACCGGACCGATGTGGACGAGCTCGTGAAGCTGCGCCCCGCCGGCGTGCTCCTCTCGCCCGGCCCAGGCCGCCCCGACGAGGCCCGGCTCGGCCACGACCTGCTCGACCGGTTCGCCGGCGAGGTGCCCGTCCTCGGCGTGTGCCTGGGGCACCAGGTGATCGCCGAGCACTGGGGCGCCGAGGTGACGCGCGCGGCCGAGCTGCGGCACGGCGAGACCTCGCCGATCCGCCACGACGGCGAAGGCGTGTTCGCCGGCCTCGCGAACCCGTTCACCGCCACCAGGTATCACTCGCTCGCGGTCGAGCCGTCGAGCGTGCGCGACCCGCTCGCGGTGACCGCTCACAGCGACGACGGCACGGTCATGGGGCTGCGCCACCGGTCCGTCGACGTCGAGGGCGTCCAGTTCCACCCCGAGTCGATCCTCACCGAGGACGGCAGCGCGCTGCTCGGCAACTGGCTGCGCCGCTTGGAAGGGCCGGCCGGCGACTAGGCGCCGGAGCGCGGCCGCGCGATCGCGGCGGGTCCGCCGTGCGGCCCGGGGTGAGCGTGGAAGCCGCGAACGGGTCGCCGCGTCGCCTAAGCTGTGTGCGCAAGCGGCGCCGACGGTGCCGACCGCCGCCCCAGGGGAACCCGTATGACTCGAGAGGACTGGCTGCCTCGCCGCAGCGCGGGCGGCTCTGTGCTCGCGGGGGTCCTGCTGCTGCTCATGGGCGCCTGGCAGGTCGCTATCGGGTACGCGGTCGCGGGCGGCGACGTGTTCGTCTTCACCGGCGGCGGCTACTGGTACCGGGGCGACAACACCGGCTGGGGCTGGGTGAACCTCGCGATCGGCTTGGCGGCCATCGTGTTCGGGCTCGGCCAGCTCGGCGTCTGGCGCCGTTTCGGGTCGTGGGGCGCGCATCCGGTGCCCGCGATGGTCGTCGCGGCGGTCTCGGCGGTCAACCAGGTCCTGCTCGCCCCCCAGTACCCACTGTGGACTTCGATCGTGATCGCACTGGACGTGTTCGTCATCTGGGGCCTCGCCACTCGCACCCGCACCACTACTTGAGCAGGCGGATCCCGAAGCGGCGTGCCGAGTTCGCGAGAACCGGCCCGCCCCCGCGCGAAGCCTGGCACGGTGGAGTCATGGGCGCCCGATCATTGGTCAAGGCCGCCAAGCAGTATGCCGGCGGCAGCCGCGGCGACACCGCCGCGGCACTCACGTACTACTCGGTGATGTCGCTGTTCCCCGCGATACTCGTGGGCGCGTCGGTCATCGGCATGCTCGACGAGGACGCGACCGCCGCACTCATGGACGGCGTCGCCTCCCTCGCCCCGGGCGAAGGCTTCCAGATCATCGAGGACGCGGTGGCGCGGCTCCAGATGAACCCCGCCGCCGCGGGACTCCTCGCCTTGTTCGGCCTGGCCGCCGCCCTGTGGGCGGCGTCGAACTACGTGGCGGCGTTCTCGCGGGCCCTCAACGCGGTCAACGGAACCGACGAGACCCGCAAGTGGTGGACGGTCCTCATCGTGCGGATCGTGCTCACCGTCGTGGTGGGCGCGCTGGCGGCGGTGACCGGCCTCGTCGCCGCGACAGGCGGTTCCGTGGCGCGCGCGATCGGCGAGGCAGTCAACGCCGACTCGGCCGCGGTCACGGTGTGGACCTGGGTGAAGTGGCCAGCGGTGATCGTGCTGGTCATGGTGATCGTGGCGATGCTGTACTGGCTCGCCCCCGCGAAGCGCGCGACCTTCCGGCGGCGCGCGCCCGGCGCGGCGCTGGCGGTGGTGCTGTGGATCGCGGCCTCGGTCGCGTTCGGGCTGTACGCGGCCAACTTCGGGAGTTACGACAAGACGTACGGCGCCCTCGGCGGCGTGATCGTGTTCCTGGTGTGGCTGTGGATCACCAACGCGGCGTTGCTGTTCGGCGCGGAGTACAACGCGACGGCCGAGCCGGAGACGGACACCGCGGGAACGGCCGCCGGCGAGGCGGGCGAACCGAGCGCCGCCGCAGGCGGGGCCGGGAACGATGCCGACGCCGAGACCACTGCCGATGCGGACGGCGACAAGTCTTGAGCGACCCGCGCGTGACCGACCCGGCCTAGACCGCCGAATTCCCAAAGGATTAGGCGTTGGGCGCGTGTGGTCGGAAGTCGGCACTTCGCGACCGCGGGCAAGCGGTCAGGCGGTTCCCTTGGGCTGCACCAGGCCCGACTCGTAGGCGAAGACGACCAGGCCCGCCCGGTCGCGGACGGCGAGTTTCATCATAGCGCGGTGCACGTGGGTCTTCGCCGTGGCCGGGCTGATGAACAGGCGCTCGGCGATCTCGCCGTTCGTGAGGCCGCGCGCGACGAGCGCGACGATCTCGGTCTCGCGCGAGGTGAGCCCCTCGACCTGCCCGGCGAGCCGCGACGGCGGGTGCGCCACGTACTCCGCGACGAGCTTCGCCGCGATCTGCGGCGACAGGAGCGTCTCCCCCGCCGCCGCGGCCCGCACGCAGCGCAGCAGCTCTTCGGGCTCGGTGTCCTTGACGAGGTACCCGGCGGCGCCGGCGCGCAGCGCGTCGAACACGTACGCGTCGAACGAGTAGTTGGTGAGCATGACGACCCGCAGCGAGGCGAGCCGCTCGTCCGCGGCGATCGCCTTCACCGCGCTGATGCCGTCGCCGCCCGGCATCTCGACGTCGAACAGGGCCACATCGGGCCGGTACTCGCCCGCGAGACGCACCGCGGTCGGGCCGTCGGCGGCCTCGGCCACGACGGTCATGTCGTCCTCGGCGTCGATGAGGGCCCGGAAGCCGCCGCGCATGAGCGGCTGGTCGTCGGCCAGCAGCACCCGGATCACCGCAGGCCCCCCGGCTCGGCGCCGGCCTGGACCGGGATCAGCGGCTCCGTGCTCGGCATCGGCAGGCAAGCGGTGACGGTGAACCCGAACTCGCCGGGGCCCACGTCGAGGGTCCCGCCGAGGGCGTCCGCGCGTTCGCGCATGCCGGTGAGCCCGCGCCCGGGCGTGAAGCCGCGCGCCCGGCCGTTGTCGGCGACCTCGACCACCAGCGCGTCCTCGTTGCGGCGCACGCGCACCCGCACCCGGTCGCCGTCCGAGTGCCGCACCGCGTTCGTCAAGGCCTCCTGCACGATCCGGTAGGCGGCGTGGTCGACCTCCTCGTCGAGCACCACGGTCTCGTCGACCTCGCAATCGACGTCGATCGCGAAGCCCAGGCCCCGGTACCGGTCGGCGAGGGGCGTCACGCGGGAGAGCCGGTGGCCCTCGTCGTCGCGGAGCATCGTGAGGGTCTCGCGCAGCTCCCGCGTCGCGTCCTTCGCGGCCTCCTCGACCGCGACGAGCGCCGGCGCCGGCTCCTCGCCGCGCTTGCGCGCCAAGTGCAGCGCCACCCCGGCCTGGACCCGGATCACCGAGATCGAGTGGGTCAGCGAGTCGTGCAGCTCGCGGGCGATGCGCACCCGCTCGTCGGCGGCCTTGCGCTTGACCGCCTCCTCCCGGGTGTGCTCGGCCTCCGCCATGTACGCGTCGCGCTGGCGGCGCGACTCGCCCGAGATGAGGGCGACGTGGAGCCAGCCGATGACGAGCATCGACTGCTCCATCACCGCGCCCGTGAACTGGAAGCCCGCAGCGGTCCAGTTCCCGAGCATCGTGGCGACCGAGACGAGCAGGACCAGGCTCACGGTGAGCCTGCGGTGCCCCCGGTACATCGAGACCGCGATCGCCACCAGCGCCGGGATCGCCGCGAGCGGGCCGACGTGCAGGTGCCCGACCGCGACCAGGGCGCCGACGGTGACGAGCAGGACCGCGCGCGGGTAGCGGCGCCACAGCGGGAACACCAAGGGCCCGGCGGCGAGCAGCGGCCAGCCGTACCAGGCGAGGCCGTCCCCGACGGCGACGGCCGCGCCCGAGACGAGCGTGTCGGAGAGCAGGACCGCGGCCACGACCAGGTCGAGCCGCAGCCCGTTGAGGCGGTTTCCGGGGGGAATGGACATGGCCCCAATCCTAGGTCGGGGCCGTCACCTCGGCATCGGCCCGAAGTGCAGGCGCCGCGTACCGCGCAGGGTGTACGCGGGGGCCGCGAATGCGGCGCTCGTCGCGGGGCGGAAAGCCAGCGCAGGGACGACGCGGCGGGGGCGTGCGGCGGGGAGTCTGGAGGCATGACGCGCCGGAGGTGAGAACGGTTCGGCGCGAAGCGAATCGAGGAGGACCCCCATGCCCCAGATCAGATATGTGGCACCGGTCGACGCCAGACAGGCGGACGGGCTGGTCGCCGAGGTGTACTCGCAGGCGAAGCGGGAGCTGGGCGCGGTCGGCGCGCCGTTCCAGATGCTCTCGCCCGCACCGGAGCTGCTGGCGGCGATGTGGTCGCTGCTGCGGGAGTCGCTGATGGTCGGCGGCCCTGAGGAGCGGCTGGCGAAGGAGGTCGTGGCGACCGCGATCGCGGTGCGCAACGGCTGCCGGTTCTGCACTGACGCGCATGCGGTGCTGCTGCACGCGCTGGGCGAGTCGGCGCTGGCCGAGGGGCTGCGCGCGGGGAACCCGCCGAAGGCGTGGGCGCCGCTGGCGGCGTGGGCGCTGGAGCCGGGCCCGGAGGGGCCGTTCAAGGCGTCGGCCGCGCCGCGGTTCATCGGGACGGCGCTGGTGTTCGAGTTCATCACGCGGCTGGTGCAGGTGCTGGCGCACAACGAGTCGCCGCATCCGGTGACGGCGACGAAGCTGGGCCGGTCGGTGGCGTCGCGGACGCTGCGGGCGGCGGTCATGGCGGACCTGGAGCCGGGTACGAGTCTGGCGCTGCTGGAGGAGCGGCCGGGTTGGGCGCGGGGCCTGCGGGTGCGGGAGCCGGAGTGGGCGGCGGGGTCGCCGGTGGGGCTGGCGTACGGGACGCTGCGGGCGTACGCCGCTGCGGGTCCGGGGCTGCTCGGCGGTGACGCGGCCGAGGCGGTGGCGCGGACGATCGGGGTGCGCGGCGATGCGGTGGGGACGAGCCTTCCGGAGCTGGTGGGCGGTGACGGGCTGGAGCCCGGCGCCGCCCTGGGGGCGCGGCTGGCGGTGGCGGCGGCGCTGACACCGGCCGCGGTGAACGAGGCCCATGTGGGGGCGTGGCGGGGTGAGAAGCACTCGGATCACTGCGTAGTGCACCTGCTGGCCTACGGGGTGATGACGGGCGTCGACGCCCTCCAGGACGAGATCGAGACGAGGAGTGTCAATGCTTAGGTTCTACCGGGTGTGGGTGGTGCTCCTGCACGTGCTGATCGGGATCCAGTTCTTCCTGGCCGGGTACGGGGCGATCGGGACCGGCTCGCCGGACGAGTCGTTCTCGCTGCACATCATGAACGGCCGGGTCATCGCGGTGGTGGCGCTGCTGGGGATCCTGTTCGCGGCGCTGGCGCGGTCGGGCGGGAAGCTGGTCGGGCTGGCGGCGGGCGTGTTCGGCCTGGTGGTGCTGCAGTCGCTGATCGCGCTGGTGAGCGTGGCGGGGACGACGCCGGGGCAGATCATCTTCGGGTTCCATGCGATCAACGCGCTGATGATCATGGGTCTGGCGGAGGCTTCGGGGCGGTTGGCGAAGCAGCTGATCGCGGACCGCAGGCCGGTCGGGGCCGAGGTCGCGCCTGCTGCTGCTTGAGGCGGAACCGGGGAACCGGGCCCGCGGCGACACCCCGCCGCGGGCCTTTCCGTGTTCGCTTACCGCACTTCGGGGCGGTCGATGATCCGCTTCCAGGTGCCGTCTTCCTGGCGGCGCAGCACCTGGGTGCGGGTGCCCTTGCCGTCGGCGCTGATGGTGGAGGTCAGTGCGAGGCCGCCGTAGTGGACGGTGGGGAGCTGCTCCTCGTCGGTGGGGAACTTCCCGCCCTGTTCGGCGATGCCGGCGTAGAGCGCTTTGATCGCGTCGATGCCGGTGGTGGTCTGGCCGGGCGGGAAGGCGATGACGGCGTCGTCCTCGTAGAGTTCGGCGATGCCGTCGATGTCGCCGGCGTTGAGCCGCTCGGCGACGAGGCGGGTGACGTGTTCGGGTTCCTTGGCCTGCTTGCCGTCTGCTGCCATGGGTGGTCCTTTCTCGTTTCGGCGGGTTCCTCCGAGCCGATCAGATCCGCCGCGTCTATGTGAGGGTCTTTCGCCGATTGGCGCCGCGATTCCTGTCACAGCGGGCGGTTCGGGCCGGGGCGGGACTGGACGCGGTGCGCGGGCGGTCCGGATACTCGGGGGCATGGAGGCCCCTGATGGCAAGGTGGTGCGGCGGCGGTGCGCGCGGGTGCTGCTCGTGGACGAGGACGACCAGGTGCTGCTGTTCTACAGCCGCGACTACATGGGCCCGGGGGTCGAGTACTACGTGACGCCGGGCGGCGGACTCGAGGCGGGCGAGTCGCTCGCCGAGGGTGCGGCGCGTGAGGTGTTCGAGGAGACCGGGCTGCGGATCGACCCGGGCGCGCTCGGGCCGGTGGTGGCCGAGACCGAGGGCGACTGGTCGGACAGCCCGGAGCTGGTGATCCACTCGCGGGACTCGTTCTTCTTCCTGCGGGTGCCGCATTTCGCGCCGGTGCGCGACGGGCTCGAGGACATCGAGGCGGCGGAGTTCACGGCGGCGCGGTGGCTCGGCGCCGAGGAGCTGGCGGCGGCGGACGGGCTGGTGTTCCCGGCGCCGGTCGCGGTCCTGCTCAAGGGACTCCTGGCCGGTGCGGTTCCCGTTGCGCCCGTGGAGATTCCATGGGGCGCTTGGACGTGGGATCCCGATAGAGGGTGGACGGCTACGGAGCGTGGCCCCATACTTGACCGGTGAGCGCGACGAACGAACCCATCCGAATCGACCGGCGGGGAGCCCGGGGGATCATCGTGGATGAACAGGACTGCGTCCTCTTCATCGGCGGATACGCGACCCCGGACCGCCCCGCCCGCTGGATCCTCCCCGGCGGCGGCATCGACCCGGGCGAGTCGATGCGGGACGCGGCGGCGCGCGAGCTCTACGAGGAGACCGGCCTGCGGGTGGCCCCGGCGGACCTGATCGGCCCGGTAGCCCGCCAGCACTACCGCAAGACCGGCCCGGGCAGCACGTTCACGCAGGAGAACCACTTCTTCCTGGTCCGCGTCGAGCGGTTCGAGCCGAAGGTGACCGGCGGCGACGCGTACGAGCAGGACCTCGAGTTCAACTGGATCCCGGTGGACGACTTCCTGACCACTGACGGCTTCGAGCAGGTCGAGCCGCTCCTGCACCTCGTCAAGCGGCTCATCGGCGGCGACGTGCCCGCCGAACCCGTCGAGCTCGAGACCATCGGCCGCCGGCTGGGCGCGACGTGAAGGAGCCCGAAGTGAGCATCGAGTCCGAGACCGGCGCGGTCTTCCGCATCGCCGCCCGCGTGATCTTCCTCGACCAGCACGACACGGTCCTGCACATGGGCGGCGACCAGTGCCTGGACGGCATCACGCGCTGGATCACCCCCGGCGGCGGCGTCGAGGCGGGCGAGGACCTGCGCGCGGCGGCCGTCCGGGAGGCGGGCGAGGAGACCGGGTGCGTGATCGACCCCGAGGCGCTGGTCGGGCCGGTGGCGTTCGGGGTGTTCACGGCGTTCCCGAAGGGGCGCTTGCTGGTGCAGAAGAACTGGTACTTCTTCTACCGCACGGAGCGGTTCGCGCCGCGCGTGACGGGCGGGGACGCGTACGAGCAGAAGTTCGACTTCGCGTGGCTGCCGATCGACCAGTGCGGGGCGGCCGACGGGACGATCCTGCCCGACCGCACCGTCGCGCTCGTCAAGCGCCTGCGCGACGGCGACGTCCCGGCCGAGCCGGTCGAGCTCGGCGGCACGCACAGCCCCCGCTGGGGCCACTAGGCCCCGTAGAGCCGCAGGAACATCCGCACGCCCTCGGTGGTCGTCTCGACCAGTTCCCGCTCCTCGAACGGGAGCGCCCCGAAGAAGGTCCGCTCTGCCACGGGCGTGAACGTGAGCAGCGTGTAGTGCGCGGAGGCCTTCTCGGCGTCGTCGAAGACCAGCAGCCCCTTGGCTTTCAGGGCCCGGAAGTGCTCGGCGACCACGCGCCGGGAGTGCAGCGGCCCGGTCTCCATCCACGCGTCGAGGATCTCCTTCGGCAGGTGGGTGACCTCGGCGCGGATCGTCCGAGCGATCGCGGCGTGGTCGTCCCTGCCGAGCACCGCCCGGGTCCGGTCGACGCCGAAGTCGATGAGCTCGGCCTCCAGGTCCACGATCTTGTGCAGGTGCCGGTCGGCGAGGGCCGTGATCTCCTCCGAGAGCTCCCGCGACGCCTCGAGCGCGCCGGTCAGGAACAGGGCCTCTTTGTCGGCGAAGTGGTTGTAGATGGTCTTCTTGGAGACCCCGGCCTCGCGGGCGATGGCGTCCACGGTGGCCCGGGTGAAACCGTCCCTGCCGAACACGAAGTTGGCGGCGCGCACGATGGCGCGCCGCTTGTCGGGTCGACCGGTGCGGCCGGTGTCCGCGGTCATGTGGTCCCCTTCGCTGGCGCTCGGTGTGGGACACACTCTATTGACCTGGGACACCGGCGGTTCACGCGAGGAACGCCGACACCTCCTTGAGCGCGCGTTCGGGCTGCTCGGCGAAGGTCACGTGGCCGCTGTCGAGCTCGACGTAGGCGCTGCCGGCGATGCCCTGGGCGACCTCGCGGGTGAGGTCGACCGGGACGAGCGCGTCCTTCGCGTTACCCACGACCAGGGTCGGGGCGGTGATACGGGGCAGCAGGTCGCGGATGTCGAGCCGCAGGTCGAGGTCGATGTGGCGCAGGGTGCCCTCGTCGGGGACCATCCCGGCGTTGATGAAACCGAGGGTCGGGGCGTCGATGCTCCCGAGGAAGGTGGGGCTGAACGCGAGGGTGGCCGCCATCTGGCCGAACCGCTCGGTGTCGTCGGCGAGGGACTGCCACAGGCGCACCGCCTGCTGGAATCCGCCGTGGTCGGAGCGGGCGAACGAGGCCATGCTGACCAGCCGGTTGATGAGGTCGGGGCGCAGCGCGGCCGCGGCCGCGACGATCGCGCCGCCGAGGGAGAAGCCGACGAGGTCGACCGTCTCGCCTTCGGCGCGTTCGGCTTCGATGACGGCGATGACCTGGCGGGCCAGGGTCTCGACGGAGAGCGGGGCGCCGTCGTCGGTGGTCGCGAGGGTCCCGGAGAGTTCGGGGAGGACGAGGGTGTGGGTGGCGGCGAAGTGGTCGAGGAGCTGGCCCCAGACGAACTCGGCGCCGCCCGAGCCGGTGCCGTGGACGAGGACGAGGCGTTGCGCGGAACCCGAGGTGGAGGGGACGACGCGGTAGGCGACCTGGGCTGCGGCGACGGTGATGCTCGGCATGACGAGACCTTTCGAGGATACTTAGTGGTTTCTTAAGGAAACCGCTTGGTGTAATTCGAGATTACACCGGCCCGCCGAAAAAGGAAACCCAAGAGTGTAAAAGTGACCGTCGTCCATGCCCTTGCCCTTACGGCGGCACGCGAAACGGCGCCGCCCCCGCTCAAGCGAGCAGGGGCGGCGCCGTCAGCAAACGAACCTACAGCTGGATCTCCGAGCGGTCCCCGGACCAGTCCGTGTGGAACGTGCCCTCACGGTCCACCCGCTTGTACGTGTGCGCCCCGAAGAAGTCCCGCTGCCCCTGGATCAGCGCCGCCGGCAGGCGGCGCGAACGCAGCCCGTCGTAGTACGCCAGCGCCGACGAGAAGCCCGGCGTCGGAATGCCCGCCAGCGCGGCCGTCGAGACGACCCGCCGCCACGCGTCCTGCGCGTCCGTCACGATCTTCGTGAACTCCGGCGCCGCCAGCAGCGTCGGCAGCTCCGGGTTCGAGCGCCACGCCTCGGTGATCCGGTCGAGGAAGCGCGCCCGGATGATGCAGCCCGCGCGCCACAGGGCCGAGCACGAGCCGAGGTCGATGCCCCAGTCGTATTCGGCGCTGGCGGCGGCGATCTGGTCGAAGCCCTGCGCGTACGCGACGATCTTGGAGGCGTAGAGCGCCTGGCGGACGTCTTCGACGAAGTCGGCCGGGAAGTCCACTTTGGCGGTGGGGCCGGTGAGGACGTCGACGGCGCCTTCGCGCTGCTTGGTGCCGCTGGAGAGCGCGCGGGCGAAGGTGGCCTCGGCGATGCCGGTGACCGGGACGCCCAGGTCGAGGGCGATCTGGACGGTCCAGCGTCCGGTGCCCTTCTGGCCGGCCTGGTCGACGATGACGTCGACGAGCGGCTTGCCCGTGGCGGCGTCGACGTGGCCGAGGACCTCGGCGGTGACCTCGATGAGGTAGGAGTCGAGCTCGCCGGCGTTCCATTCGGAGAACGTCTTGGCGAGGTCGGCCGGCTCGATGCCGACGCCGCGGCGCAGGAGGTCGTAGGCCTCGCCGATGAGCTGCATGTCGGAGTACTCGATGCCGTTGTGCACCATCTTGACGAAGTGCCCGGCGCCGTCGGGGCCGAGGCGCGAGCAGCACGGGGTGCCGTCGGGGGCCTTGGCGGAGATGGCTTCGAGGATCGGGCCGAGGGACTCGTAGGACTCCTCGGAGCCGCCCGGCATGATCGCCGGGCCGAGGAGCGCGCCCTCTTCGCCGCCGGAGACGCCGGTGCCGACGAAGTGGAGGCCCTTCTCGCGCAGGGCCGCTTCGCGGCGGCGGGTGTTCTCGAAGTGGGCGTTGCCGCCGTCGATGATCATGTCGCCGGGCTCCATGAGCGCGGCGAGCTGGTCGATGACGGCGTCGGTCGCGTTGCCCGCCTGGACCATGATCATGGCCTTGCGGGGGCGCTTGAGGGAGGCCACGAAGTCTTCGAGCGCTTCGGAGGGGACGAAGTCGCCTTCATCGCCGTGGGCCTCGATCAGCTCAGTGGTCTTGGCGTGCGTGCGGTTGTAGACGGCGACGGTGAATCCGTGGCGGGCGAAGTTCCGGGCGAGGTTGGAGCCCATGACGGCCAGCCCGACCACGCCGATGTCGGCGGTGCTCATGCCTTGTGTCTCCCTACGTTGCGTCAGAGGTGTGCGCCCTGATTCTCGCCGAGCGGCCCGGCGGAGGCGGTCCCACCGCCGATCGTATCCACGCATCGGGACGCGGGTGCGGCCGCGCCGCCCGACACGGCCCGCGCACCGTCCCGCTCGCACACGCGATAGCCCTAGGCTGTGAGGATGCAGTACTACGAATCGGTCCTCGACCTCATCGGCAACACCCCGCTGGTGCGGCTGGGCGCCGTCACCGACGGCGCCGCCGCGACCGTGCTCGCGAAGGTCGAGTACCTGAACCCCGGCGGGTCCATCAAGGACCGCATCGCCCAGCGCATGATCGACGAGGCCGAGGCCTCCGGCGCCTTGCAGCCCGGCGGCACGATCGTGGAGCCGACCAGCGGGAACACCGGCGTCGGTCTGGCGATGGTGGCGCAGCAGCGCGGCTACAAGTGCGTGTTCGTGTGCCCGGACAAGGTCTCCGAGGACAAGCGGAACGTGCTCAAGGCGTACGGCGCGGAGGTCGTGGTGTGCCCGACCGCGGTCGACCCGGAGGACCCCCGGTCCTACTACAAGGTCTCCGACCGGCTGATCAATGAGATCGAGGGGGCATGGAAGCCCGACCAGTACTCGAACCCGGCGAACCCGGCCTCGCACTACCACCAGACCGGCCCTGAGCTGTGGAAGCAGACGGAAGGGAAGATCACGCACCTCGTCGCCGGCGTCGGCACGGGCGGCACGATCACCGGGATCGGCAAGTACCTCAAGGAGGTCTCGGGCGGGAAGGTGCAGGTTGTGGGCGCCGACCCGGAGGGCTCGGTGTACTCGGGCGGCACCGGGCGGCCGTACCTGGTCGAGGGCGTGGGCGAGGACTTCTGGCCCGCCAACTACGACCGGGAGCTGGCCGACCGGATCGTGGAGGTCACCGACGCGGAGTCGTTCGCGATGACCCGGCGCCTGGCCCGCGAGGAGGGCCTCCTCGTGGGGGGCTCGGCGGGCATGGCCGTGGTGGGCGCGCTCGCGGTCGCCCGGGACGCGGGCCCGGACGACGTGATCGTGGTGATCCTGCCGGACGGCGGGCGCGGGTACCTCTCGAAGATCTTCAACGACTCGTGGATGACCGAGTACGGCTTCATGGGCGGCTCGGGCGAGACCACGGTGGGCGAGGTGCTGGCGAGCAAGGGCGGGGAGATCCCCGAGCTCGTCCATGTGCACCCGCAGGACACGGTGCGCGAGGCGATCGACATCATGCGCCAGTTCGGGGTCAGCCAGATGCCGGTGCTCAAGGCGGAGCCGCCGGTGACCAGCGGCGAGGTGGCCGGGGCGGTGGCCGAGCGGGATCTGATGGACGCGCTGTTCTCGGGGCGGGCGACGCTGCACGACCCGCTCGAGCGGCACATCGGCGAGTCGCTGCCGACGATCGGCTCGGGCGAGCAGGTGGAGCGGGCCGTGGCGGCCCTGCAGGACCGGGACGCGCTCATGGTGTTCGCCGAGGGCAAGCCGGTCGGCGTGCTGACCCGGCAGGACCTGCTCAGTTACGTCGAGCACTGATTTTTCCGGTTTCGTTGACGGACCCTGCCGCGCCCTCCTAGTATAAGTTCCAACTTATATTAGGAGGCGGCATGTCCGATCCCAAAGACCCGATCGCGTCGGCCGGCATGGTGGCCCGCGAGATCCGCACCGGCGAGCGGAACGGCGCCGCGACGAAGGTCCTCGTCGCCAAGCGCGCCTACCGCGCCACCCGGGCCGACGTCTGGGACGCGCTCACCAGTCCCGAACGGCTCCCGCGCTGGTTCCAGCCGGTCAGCGGCGACCTCGAGGTGGGCGGTCGATACCAGTTCGAGGCGCAGGCCGGCGGCTCGATCGAGCGCTGCGACGCCCCCGAGCTGCTCGCCGTCACGTGGGAGTTCGGCGGCGGCATGTCCTGGCTCGAGGTGCGCCTCAGCGAGGACGGCGGCGGCACGGTGCTCGAGCTCGTCCACGAGGCGCCGGTCGACCCCGCGATGTGGGCCCAGTACGGGCCCGGCGCGGTCGGCATCGGCTGGGACGGGCTCCTGCACAGCTTCGGCTACTACCTCGAGACCGACGCGTCGCTGGACCCCGAGGAGTGGGAGCAGTGGATGACCGGGCCTGAAGGCGCCGAGTACGCGCGCCGCCTCGGCGACGCCTGGGGCGCGGCCGCGATCGCCGACGGCGACGACCCGGACGAGGCGAAGGCCGCCGTCGACGCGGTCGTCGCGTTCTACACGGTGCCGCCGCAGCAGCCGGAAGCGTGAGCGACGGCGGATCGGCCGAGGCCGCGTTCGACGCCCTCGGCGACCCGGTGCGCCGCCGGATCATGGAGCTCCTCGGCGAGGGCGAGCGCCCGGCCGGAGCGGTCGCCGACATCATCGGAGCCGCATTCGGCATCTCGCAGCCGGCGGTCTCGCAGCACTTGAAGGTGCTGCGCGAGGCCGGGCTCGTGACCGTGCGGGCCGAGGGCACCAGGCGGTTCTACGGCGCCGACCTGGACGGCCTCGCGGTCGTCCGGGCCTGGCTCGAGCGGTTCGCGGACGGCTTCGCCGGCCCGCTCGACGCCCTCGAGACGGAGCTGGCGCGCGGGAAGCGCGAACGCCGCCTCGCCGACCGGCCCGCCCGCGAGCGCCGCCGCGGGGCCGCATAACGGCCGAAATCCAAATAGGAAAGTATCCGACTCATTCGGTTGCGGGCCTTGCCAAGAGCCCTCGCAAACCGGGCGAGTCGGATTTTTTCTGCCCCGTCCGTCTTGACAAGCGGGCCGCGCCCGGACACGATGAGGAGCATATATTTAGGAATCTTTATATTTGGAGGTCCCTTGCGACGCAATCGAAGAGCAATGATCGTTGCCGCCACCGCCCTCGCCGTGGCCAGTGCCGCCGTCGCCGTGCCGATGGCACTCGCGAACACCGCCTCCGCGCAGGTCGCCTGCACCGGCGCGGCCTGGCAGTCCAGCGCGGTCTACGTCGGCGGCGACCAGGTCAGCCACGCGGGGCGCGAATACCGCGCCAAGTGGTGGACGACCGGCGAAACCCCCGGCACCACCGGCCAATGGGGCGTCTGGCAGGACCTCGGCGCCTGCGACGGCGGCGAACCGACCACCCCGCCCACCACCGGCGAGCCCACGGAGCAGCCCACCGGCGGTCCAGGCCAGGGCGACAACCTGCTCACCGGGTACTGGCACAACTTCGACAACGGCTCGGGCGTCATGGAGCTGGGCGAGGTCCCCGCCTCGTACGACATCATCGCCGTGGCCTTCGCCGAGTCCACCACGACGCCGGGCCAGGTCGACTTCGCGCTCGACTCGAGCCTCACCAATGCCGGGTACACCGAGGCCGAGTTCAAGGCCGACATCACCACGATCAAGGCCCAGGGCCGGGACGTCATCATCTCGGTGGGCGGCGAGCGGGGCACCGTCACCGTGAACAACGCCACCACTGCGGCGGCCTTCGCGAGCTCGATCGTCGGGCTCATGAACGAGTACGGGTTCAACGGCGTCGACATCGACCTCGAGCACGGCATCAACCCCGGGCCGATGGAGACCGCGCTGCGCTCCATCAGCGCCTCGAAGCCGGGCTTCACCTACACCATGGCGCCGCAGACGATCGACTTCCAGTCCGCTCAGGGCAGCTACGCGCAGCTTGCGATCAACACCAAGGACATCCTGACGATCGTCAACATGCAGTACTACAACTCGGGCTCGATGCTCGGCTGCGACGGCCAGGTGTACGCCCAGGGCGACATCGACTTCCTCACCGGCCTCGCCTGCATCCAGCTGAAGGCCGGACTCGACCCGAGCCAGGTGGGCCTCGGCCTCCCGGCCGTGCCGAGCGCCGCCGGATCGGGCTACGTCAATCCGACGATGGTCAACGATGCCATCCGCTGCCTCGAGACCCGCCAGGGCTGCGGCGACTTCGTCCCCGACCAGGCCTACCCGGGCATCGGCGGCGCGATGACCTGGTCGATCAACTGGGACGCCACCAACAACTACCACTTCGCGAACACGGTCGGTTAAAAGCACTGCGGGCTGGCGGCACTGCCTTGCAACGGCACTGCCAGATCAGCGAACCGGCCCCGCTCATCGAGCGGGGCCGGTTCATTTCGTCGCGGCGTCGTCGAGGGTCAGCGGCCGATGGTGCCGGTCGGCTGGCGCAGTTGGCCTTCCAGGGAGGTCATGCGCGCCTCGGTGCGCATCTCGGCGTCGGTGGGGACGATGACGACGGTGTAGACGAGGATCAGCATCGCGATGGCGGTCAGCGTCGCCATCGGGAAGACGAGGTCCATCGAGTGGACGCCGTGGGCCTGCGCGGCCGAGTCCCCGGCGGTCGCGATGCCGAACATGGCCGTGTAGTGCATGAGGTTGACGGCCAGGGCCATCACGAACGCGGCGATCCAGATCGAAGCGGCGCGCTCGACGCGCCATGAGAGCCAGAGCGCGGTCGTGGCGGCGACGACGGCGATCGCGACGGCCGCGGCCACGTACCCGGGCCGGTGGGTGAGCAGGACGTCGGTGCTGACGGCGGCCATCCCCAGGTAGTGCATGGCGGCGACGCCCGCACCGGTGAAGAGGCCGGCGACGGCGAGCTTCAGGGTCGAATACCGGCCCAGGCCGATCACCAGGAGGCCGCAGGCGACAACGGCGACGGCGACGAGGGCGCTCAGCGCGGTGAGCGCGGGGTCGTACCGCAGTTCGGCTTCCTCGACGGTGAAGCCGAGCATCGCGACGAAGTGCATGACCCAGATGCCGGTGCCGCCGATGGCGAACGCGGCCACGGCGAGCCAGAGCGCACGGCGTCCGGGCCGCTCGTGGCGGCGGGCGTGCCTGGCCATGAGCAGGCCGAGGGCCGATCCGGTCATGGACACCAGGAACGCGATGGGCAGCGTGAGGTACCCGTATGAGAAGTGCTCGATCATGGGGATTCCAGAGGTGAAGGGCGGCGTACTGACCAGTACGACTCAGCGAATCGTAACCGGACCGCGGCGTCCTCAGTGGCCTCGCGAAATCTCTGAAATGTCGCTCATCTGTAATTTTGAGGCCGGATGGGATCGTTCCCGCAGCCGCTTCACAACCGTCAAAAATGGACAAAACCAGCCACTGGCCGCCGGCCCGCGCCGAGGGACGCTCCGTACAGCCAATGAAGACCGGCCGTTCGGACCACGGGCGGAGTCGTTCGAGGCGGGCGCCTGCGCGGACAAGTGCAGTCAGTACCGGTCGACCATCGGAAGGGTCTGCTCCAGCTCGGCCCAGTCGCGCCGGTTGACCGCCCATCGGCCGACGCGCAACTTCACGAGCGAGCCGTCCTTCCGCTGGAGGCACAGCTGGTCGCCCGCGATCACCCAACGCTCGCCCGCCCCGAGCGTCTGCCGCAGGCCCCATCCGTACTTGCCACGCACGAGGAACCGCTCCTCCTGCAGATCCATCCCCGGATACCACAAGACGACACCGATGGCGGCGAGGACGAGCACGCCGGAGGCGACTGCCGCCGCGAGCCAGAGACCCGGGGAGGTGTAGCTCAGGTCCGAGTCCACAAGCGGAAGCGGCAGGACGGCCAGCACACCCACGGGTATGACGATCGGGGCGATCCAGAGTGAGGAGCGGAGCTTCATGCGGAGCCTTTCACGGAACGAGGCGAGGGCGGGCCGCTGCGGGCCCGGTCCTCAAGGAGATCGTAGGTGAGCCCGGCTCTATTCCGCTCGGCGCAGCGTCGGCGAGGGTTCGAGCGGTGGGGACGAGCCGCGCAGATTCCCGGGGGTGCGGTGTCATACCGGTGGAGCGCACGGGCCCCGACGCAGGACGCGGGCGCTACCGGACGCCCATCAGCTTCCGGAACGCCGCGAGGCTCCGCGCGAGGTCCCGCACGTACCCGAGGGCGAGCACGCTGATCCCGAACGCGATCCCCAGCAGGGCGCGGACCTGGTGGTCCGCAGGCCCTCCGAAGGCTATCGCCGCGATGGCGACCGCCTGCCGGTCGACGAGGCCGACCACCGCTTCGCGCGTCGCGGTGGCCGCGCCCGCGACGCCCTCGACCGAGTGGCCCAGCATCGCCGCGGTCGCGGCGACCGCGTAGATGCCGTGGACGTTGTGCGCCATCAGCTCCTGGTAGGCGAGATGGTCGGCGCCCTGCCACCCGGCGAGGTCGGACTCCAGGCACCATTCCAGGTCGGAGGCGATCTCCCGCAGCTCTGCCGACATCGCCGCCCAGCGCCGGGCGGCGGCGGCAGCCGCACGGTGGTCCACGTCGAGCCGGCCGGCGAGCACCGTGAGCGGAGCGGCCGGCGACGTCGCCTCGAGCAGGGCCCCGCGGGTCCGCACGGCGACGGCGCCGCCGTCGCCGCGGACGGCGAGCCGGGCGTGGAGCCAGGTCCGCTTCCGGAACTTCGCGATCAGGCCGCCGAAGTCGCCTGCCCGGCCGGGCCGCGATCCGGCGGGCTGATCGCCGCTCCCGCGACCGGCGGACGCCCAGAAGTCGGGCCTGCGGTCAGGGTTCCCGTTCCGTTTTCCGTCGGCCATGCGGTGCAGGTTGAGCACCGCCAGCTCCAGGTTGTCGTGAAAGCGCGCGGTCAGCTGGTCCTGGTCGCGCTGCTTCTCGCCGATGAGCATCGCGATCGGGGCGCACAGGTCGCCGAACACGCCGCCGGGCACGACCGCCTCGGCGCTCACGTAGCCGACCGATTCGAGCCTGTGGCCCAGGAGGTCCAGGTTGTCGGCGTGCGCTCTGAGAATCGCGGGATCCACGGGGGGTGAGGCGCCCATCGGACCCTAGGAGACCGTCAGCCTGGGTCTGCGGCCGACGGTGAGCACGGGCTTGCGGGTCTCGGCGTAGAAGTCGTTGCCCTTGTCGTCCACGACGATGAACGCCGGGAAGTCCTCGACCTCGATCTTCCAGACCGCCTCCATGCCCAGCTCGGGGTATTCCAGGACCTCCATCGACTTGATGTTGTCCTGGGCGAGCTTGGCGGCCGGGCCGCCGATGGAGCCGAGGTAGAAGCCGCCGTGCGCCTTGCAGGCGTTCGTGACCTGGTCGGAGCGGTTGCCCTTGGCCAGCATGACGAACGAGCCGCCCGCGGCCTGGAACTGCTCGACGTAGGTGTCCATGCGCCCGGCGGTTGTGGGGCCGAAGGAACCCGAGGCGTAGCCCTCGGGGGTCTTGGCCGGGCCGGCGTAGTAGACCGCGTGGTCGCGCAGGTACTGCGGCATGGGCTCGCCGGCGTCGAGGCGCTCCTTGATCTTGGCGTGGGCGATGTCGCGGGCGACGACGAGCGTGCCGGTGAGCGAGACGCGGGTCTTCACCGGGTGCTTGGAGAGCTCCGCGCGGATCTCGGCCATCGGCCGGTTCAGGTCGATGCGCACGACGTCCTCGGCGAGGTCGTCCTCCTGCACGTCCGGCACGTACCGGCTCGGGTCGGTCTCCAGCTGCTCCAGGAACACGCCCTCGGCGGTGATCTTGGCCATGGCCTGGCGGTCCGCCGAGCAGGAGACGCTGAGCGCCACCGGCAGGGAGGCGCCGTGGCGCGGGAGGCGGATGACGCGCACGTCGTGGCAGAAGTACTTGCCGCCGAACTGGGCGCCGATGCCGAACTGGCGGGTCAGCTCGAGGACCTGCTGCTCGAGTTCGACGTCGCGGAAGCCGTGGCCGAGCGGCGAACCTTGGGTGGGCATCGTGTCGAGGTACTTCGTGGACGCGTACTTCGCAGTCTTGACCGCGAACTCGGCGCTGGTGCCGCCGATGACGATCGCCAGGTGGTACGGCGGGCACGCGGCGGTGCCGATGGCCCGCAGCTTCTCCTCGAGGAACCGCATCATCGCGTCGGGGTTGAGGATCGCCTTGGTCTCCTGGAACAGGAACGACTTGTTGGCGCTGCCGCCGCCCTTGGCGATGAACTGGAACTTGTACGCGTCGTCGCCTTCGGCGTACAGCTCGATCTGCGCGGGCAGGTTCGAGCCGGTGTTCTTCTCGTCCCACATGGTCAGCGGCGCCATCTGGGAGTACCGCAGGTTGAGGTCGTGGTAGGCCTGCCAGACGCCGCGGGAGAGGTGCTCGGCGTCGCGGCCGTCGGTGAGGACGTGGCGGCCGCGCTTGCCCATAACGATGGCGGTGCCGGTGTCCTGGCACATCGGCAGGACCATGCCGGACGCGATGTTGGCGTTCTTGAGCAGGTCCATCGCGACGAACCGGTCGTTGCCGCTGGCCTCGGGGTCGTCGAGGATGGAGCGCAGCTGCGAGAGGTGCGCCGGGCGCAGGTAGTGGGAGATGTCCTTGACGGCCTCGGTCGCGAGCTGCGTCAGGACTTCGGGCTCCACGGTCAGGAACCGCCGTCCGGCGGCCTCGACCGTGTTCACCCCGTCCTTGGTGAGCAGGCGGTACTCGGTGGTGTCGGGGCCGACGGGAAGCAGGTCGGTATAGCGGAACTCCGATGTCACGCCTTCCAACTTAGCGCGCACGGTGTCCGGACCGTGTGTGAGGCGAAGCTCAGTCGGCGCCGGCCGCGCCGGGCGCGGCGTGGGCGGTGTCGGGGCCTCGAATGTCGTACCCGGCCGGTAGCGTCACATCCAGGCGGCGCGCTGCAGGCGCACTGCCTGTAAGCAGGTACGATTGCCCGGTTGTCCGTACCGGACCGGTCTCCGGGAAGGCGCGGCACGCGCAAGTGATTCCTCCTGCTGCGGAGAGACCGCAGCCGTTTTAGACCAAAGGGGGTGGAGCTATCTTGCGGCATTACGAACTCATGGTGATCCTCGAACCGAACATCGAGGAAGCCCAGGTCAGCCCGACACTGGACAAGTTCCTGAAGGGCGTCAAGGACGCCGGGGGAACCGTCGACAAGATCGACGTCTGGGGTCGGCGCCGTCTCGCCTACGAGATCAACAAGAGCAACGAGGGCGTCTACGCCGTCATCGACCTGCAGTCCGAGCCCGGTCCCGTCGCTGAGATGGACCGTCAGCTGCGACTCAACGAGTCGGTGCTGCGCGCCAAGGTGCTGCGACCGGAGCTTCGGTAACCCGACCCTGTAACTGCGAGACCTTAGGGAGAAGAGGTCATGGCAGGAGAGACAGTCATCACGGTTATCGGCAACCTCGTCGACGACCCCGAACTGCGTTACACGCCGTCCGGTGCCGCCGTCGCGAAGTTCCGAATCGCATCGACCCCGCGCACGTTCGACAAAGAGTCGAACGCGTGGAAAGACGGTGAGGCCCTGTTCCTCACCTGCAGTGTGTGGCGCCAGTACGCCGAGAACGTCGCCGAGTCCCTGTCGCGCGGTACCCGCGTGATCGTGCAGGGCAGGCTCAAGCAGCGCAGCTACGAGACCCGCGAGGGCGAGAAGCGCACTGTGTACGAGCTGGACGTCGAGGAAGTCGGCCCCGCGCTGCGTTTTTCCACAGCGAAGCTCAACAAGTCGGGCGCAGGCTCCGGCGGTGGCGGCGGTCGTTCCTTCGGGGGCGGCGGCAACACCGGTGGCGGCTCCGCACCTGACGACCCTTGGGCCTCTGCCGCCCCTGCCGGCGCTTCCGCCGGCGGTGGAGGCTTCGACGAGGACCCGCCGTTCTAACCGGCACTGCCTCGGCAGTCCGGTAACGATCTCGAGTAAGAGGCAAGACGACACATGGCCAACCCGAAATCGGCTCCCCTGCGGAAGCCGAAGAAGAAGCCGAACCCGATTGACAAAGAGGGTATCGAGTACATCGACTACAAGGACACGGCGCTGCTTCGGAAGTTCATCTCCGACCGCGGCAAGATCCGTGCCCGCCGGGTGACCGGCGTGACCACCCAGCAGCAGCGCCAGATCGCCGCGGCCGTCAAGAACGCCCGCGAAATGGCTCTGCTTCCGTACACCAGCCAGACCCGCTAAGGAAGGAGCGCAACATGAAGATCATCCTGACTCATGAGGTGCCCAACCTCGGTTCGGCCGGCGATGTGGTCGAGGTGAAGAACGGCTACGGCCGCAACTACCTCCTGCCGCAGGGCCTGGCGATCGCCTGGACCAAGGGCGGTCAGAAGGAAGTCGACTCGATCCAGCGCGCCCGTGCGGCCCGCCAGATCCACGACCTCGACCAGGCTCGCGCCGTGGCCGAGCAGCTGAAGAAAACCGACGCCCACATCGTCGCCCGCACGGGCGACGGGGACCGGCTCTTCGGCTCGATCTCCGCGGTCGACGTGGTGAAGGCCGTCGACGAGGCCGGGGGTCCGAAGATCGACCGCCGCCGCGTCGAGCTGCCCGCCTCGATCAAGTCGGTCGGCACCTACGACGTGTCGGTCAAGCTGCACCCGGAGGTGACCGCGAAGTTCAAGCTTCAGGTCACGCCGGCCAAGCGCCGCAAGAAGTAGGACGCGAAAGCGACAGGCCCGCGACCGTTCCGGTCGCGGGCCTTTCTCGTGTCCGTTCACTCCTTCGCATGAATCCGACCCGCGGTATTCGCCGCATTTGACCGGTTTTGCCCGCCGGTGTTCGAAGTCCTTGCCGCCCTTGGCCTCGCAACCCGCCTGATGGCGTCGCAGCCGTGTGGGAGGGTGTCCTTTTCACTGGTAGTGGTGAAGGTGGGAATGGGCGGGTATCCCGGGGCACCCGGTACGGCCCCGCGGCCGGCGGCCGAGCCGGCCATGCGAGCGCGCTCAGATCACCCAGCCGGCCGTTCGCAGCACCACCGTCACCAGGCCCGCGCCGAGGATCGCCGCCGCCGAGCCGGCCACGCCGGCGCGCCAGCCCGCGCGCGGGAGCCGCAGGAGCACCGCCACGAGCAGGCTCGCCGTGAGCGCCGAGAGCGTCCACGCCCAGCCGCCCGCGATTGCCGCCGAGAGCCGCCCGCCCACCGTGCACCCTGCCGCCGCGCACGTCGCGTCCACCGGCGGCTGCCACAGCACCCACGCCAGGTACACCGCGATCGGCACCGCATACCAGGCGAGCGTCACGAGCAACGTCGGCGTGAACGCCCGCTCCCCCGGGCGGTCGTCGCCGTCGGGGTCGAGCCGGGGCCTGCGCTCGGGTTGCCGGGGGGCGTTCATGGGGTCTCGCTCCTCTGATCCGTGCCGGGGTCGCCCCTCACCTTAGCCGCAAGTTGGCACGAACGAATCTCCATCCACAGGCGGTGGACAACGTCCCCACAGGTGAACGCCGCGATTCGAGCCCCGTTCACGTAACTGTCCACAGGTTGTCCACAGGCCGGACGCGGTTATCCACAGGTTATCCACAGCTTTGTCCACAGGGTTGTCCACAGCCCCGTTTGCAACCGTGCCCGGCGCGACATAGCGTCGTTGACGCCGCGATCTGTCATATGCAAGCGGTACATTCACCATGAACGCACGGTGACCGAGGGGGTGGACGGCATGACCGACGTGTCGGCGGAAGGCGTCTACTCGCGGGGAGCGAACGGCTCCAGCAGCTCCTATTTCGACACTCCGCCCGAGGATCCGTTCAGCGGCAGCGGAGGTGGTGGCGGAGGCGGCGGCAACCGCGCCTACGAGCGCACCCCGCCCCAGGACCACCAGGCCGAAATGTCCGTCCTCGGCGGCATGCTCATGAGCAAGGACGCGATCGCCGACGTCATCGAGGTGCTCGGCCCGGGCGACTTCTACCAGCCCAAGCACGGCATGGTCTTCGACGCGATCATCGACAAGTTCGGCAACGGCGAGCCCGCCGACGCCGTCACGATCGCCGCCGCCCTCGCCGACACCGGCGACCTCGCCAAGATCGGCGGCGGCCCGTACCTCCACGACCTGCTCAACGCCGTGCCCACGGCCGCGAACGCCGGGTACTACGCGAAGATCGTCAAGGAGAAGGCGATCCTGCGGCGGCTCATCGAGGCCGGCACGAAGGTCGTCCAGTACGGCTACGGCGGCGGCCAGGGCGGGCGCGACATCGACGACCTCGTCGACCTCGCCCAGCAGGCCGTCTACGAGGTCACCGACAACCGCCAGAGCGAGGACTTCGCGGTCCTCTCCGACCTCCTCCAGCCCGCGATGGACGAGATCGAGGCGATCGGCGCGAGCCAGGGCCTCATGACCGGCATCCCGACCGGCTTCGCCGACCTCGACCGGCTCCTCTCGGGCCTGCAGGCCGGCCAGCTCATCATCGTCGCCGGCCGCCCCGGCGCCGGCAAGTCAACGGCCGCAATGGACTTCATGCGGCACGCGTCCCTCCACCACCGGCACGCCGCGGCCCTGTTCAGCCTCGAAATGAGCAAGCTCGAGATCGTCATGCGCCTCCTGAGCGCCGAGACGCGGGTGCCGATGCACGTCCTGCGCTCGGGCGACCTGAGCGACGACGACTGGACGCGCCTGGCCAAGCGCATGGGCGACATCTCCGAAGCGCCCCTGTTCGTGGACGACACGGCCTCGATGACGATGATGGAGATCCGGGCCAAGGCCCGGCGGCTCAAGCAGCGCCACGACCTCAAACTCATCGTGGTCGACTACCTCCAGCTGATGACCTCGCCGAAGAAGACCGAGTCGCGCCAGCAGGAGGTCTCGGAGATCAGCCGTGGCCTCAAGCTCCTCGCCAAGGAGGTGCAGTGCCCGGTGATCGCGGTCGCGCAGCTCAACCGCGGACCCGAGCAGCGCACCGACAAGCGCCCGCAGCTCTCCGACCTCCGCGAGTCCGGTTCGCTGGAGCAGGACGCGGACGTCGTGATCCTGCTGCACCGCGAGGACTACTACGACAAGGAGTCGCCGCGCGCGGGCGAAGCGGACTTCATCGTCGCCAAGCACCGCAACGGCGCGACGGACACGATCACCGTCGCGGCCCAGCTCCACCTCTCGCGCTTCGTCGACATGGCGGTCTGACCGGGTCCGGCCCCGCGTAACCAACGGTTAGAGCAAAGGCCATCCCCAACCCCCACCCTCCCAGAGGGGACCGTAGCTCCCACAATGCCGCGGGGGTACGACAAAAACCGGGCCGTCGAGCTGATCTGTCACCCGAACGGGTGCGGCGCCGCTCGGTCAACACCACCGCTCGTCAGCGCCACCATTCGACCGCGATGGACGGGCCGAGGCCGGTCTCCTCCTCCAGCTCGTCGACCACCTCGTCGTCCTGCGCCAAGCCCTGGAACAGGGTCCCGGTCACGGTGCCCGCCACCGCATCGCGCAGCGGCAGCCACCAGCCGAGCAGCACCACCGGGTACAGCAGGTACCCGAAGCGCGTGGACGGCATCAGCAGGAACGCCGCGGAGAGCCCCGCCGCGCACCACAGCGCGGCCGACGCGGCCGTCACCGGCGGGCGCGTCCACAGCAGCCCCGCGATCACGAGTGCGGCGAGTCCGAGCAGCGCCGGGGCGATGAGGTCGCCGCCCGGAACGTACTGGGCGACAAGGAATCCCGGCAGCGGCGACTGCGCGGGCGAGGTGACCACGCCGTGCCCGAGGCCGAACGCGACCACATTGTCGAAGAACCCGCGGGCGTCCACGGCCAGGACCGGCAGCATCGTCACCGCGACGGGCACGGCGAACCCGGCGAGGTAGCGCCTCAGATCCGTGGCCCGGGTGTCGCGGCCGCGCAGCATCAGGAACGCGATCACGACGGCGGCGGGCCACGCGAAGAGCTTGAGCGCGGCGGCGGCGCCGACCGCCAGGCCTGCGGCGAGCGGGCGTTCGCGGTGGGCGAAGGCGAGCGCGAGGACCATGAGGGCGACCACGGGCATGTCGTCGCCGCCGGTGGCGAACGTCAAGGCGCACACGGGGAACACGAACGTGGCCTGGACGGCGCGCAGCAGGGGGCCCTTGCCCGCGCCCGTGGGGTCGGGCGAGCTGCCGGGGCCGCCGCGCAGGAGCCGGACCGCCCCGATCGCGCAAGCGGCGGCGGCGAGCAGGAAGTAGATGCGCGCGTCGGTCCACCAGTGCTGGCCGAAGAGCGCGGCGGGGATGCCGAAGAGGGCCATGCCGGGCTGGTACGGGTTGTACCCCAGGAGCGGATCGGGGAGAGCGCTGATCACGTCGGCGTGCAGGTAAGGACTGCCGGTGTCGAGCAGGCGCACGCCGGAGGCCTCGACGACGAGGACCTCTTCCTGAGCGCGTCCGCTGACGCCCGCGGCGCGGTCGATCGCCATGAACAGCAACGGGATCGCGGTGACGGCGAGGGCCGCGCCGACGGTGATGAACGCCCGGCGGCGCCACACCGGCCCGGGCTGGGCCAGCAGGATCGCGGCGCAGATCGCCGCGGGCAGGTACCCGCCGAAGGCGACCGCGCCCCACTGGGCGTGCGAGTCGAGGGTCGTCCACAGCGCGGTGGCGCCCGCGAAGAGCGCGGCCAGGCCGTAGAAGGCGAGGTCGATGAAGAGCGGGCGGTTGGACACCCGGACAGCGTACGGGGGCGGGGCGAGGGCCTGTCCGGTCAATCCGGGTGAGGCGACCTCGAGCGGGTCAACGCAACGGGATGCGGGCCCAGACCTCCTGGGTGCCGTCGCCGAGGGAGCGGGCGCCCCAGTCGGCGGAGAGCTTGGAGACGATGAACATGCCGCGGCCGTGGGCCGAGTCGAGGTTGACCGCGCACACGTGCGGGTGGGTGCGAGAGCCGCCGTCGACCACGCGGACCTCGACGTCGGACGGGCCGAGCTCGAAGGTCACGCACACGTCCCCGCCCGGAAGCGGGCGGGCGTGCCGGACGGCGTTGGAGACGAGTTCGGTCGCGCACACGAGGAGGTCGTCGCGGACCTCGTCGGGCAGATCGGGGAGCGATTCGCGCAGCCACCGGCGGACCTGGCTGGCCGCCCCGGACTGGTGGGGGACGCGCAGCCGCTCTGGTGCCGGTATCGCAGCGGGCATCGCGGTCCCCTTCCTTCCTCCGGTGCCGTGGGGAGGCTATACAGCAACCTACCTGTTAGCTCCGCATGACGCCAGCATTACCGGCGGACGCCGGGTCCGTCGGGCAGGGGCGATTCAGCCCGCCAGGGTCTGCCTGATCGCGGCCGGGCGGTCCGTGAACATGACGTCGACCTCGAGTCCCGCCATGCGGTGGGCGGTGTCGGCGTCGTTGACGGTCCAGGTGTACACCTGGTACCCCGATTCGTGGCTGCGTTCGACGAATTCGGGGGTCGCGTCGAGGTAGTCGACCCGCGAACTGAGCACCTGGACGCCTTCGGGCGGGCGGCGGAACGGGTACTCGAAGATCCAGACGAGCGGTGTGTCCGAGTCCAGGCCGCGCCAGGTCTTCAGCGCCGCGCGGGAGAAGGACATGACGGTGGCGTCGAGTCCGGGCCATCGCCGCAGCGTCTCCCACAGGCGCATCTCGAGACGGGGCCCGAACTTGGAGGGGTGCTTGGTCTCGATGAACAGTTTGAGGTCTTTGCCCGAGTCGACGACGAGGCCGAAGAGGTCCTCGAGGGTCGGGATCCGCTCGGCCTCGGGGTTGCCGGCGCAGTCGGGGAACAGGTGGGCGAAGTTCAGTTCCCGAAGCTGCGCAAGGGTGAGATCCGCCACGGCGCCCTTGGCGCCGGAGGTGCGTTTGACGGTGCGGTCGTGGTGGAGCACGAGCTGGCCGTCGGCGGTGAGGCGGATGTCGAACTCGAACCCGTCGGCGCCCTCGACGATCGCCTGCCGGAACGCGGCGAGCGAATGCTCCGGAAGGAACTCGTTCGCGCCTCGGTGGGCGGCGATCAGCGGCTGGGACACCCCTTGACGATAGACGAGGGGCCCGACGCCGCGCCCGGTTCGCGGTGTGCGTCCAGGGAAGCGGTGATGAACGTCCCCGGCCCGGCAGGATCCGGTGGCGGCGGGGCATCGCGGAGCGCGCCACGGAGAGGTCGGCGCGAGGCGGCACGGGACGGCCGACTGACGGGCGCTTCGGTGGTCGGCGCGAAGCGGTTAGCGCAGGGCGGTACGGCGCGGTCGGGCGTCCGGCGGAGCGGCGGGGCGCTTCGATAGTCGGCCTGAAGCGGTTGGCGCGCGGCCGTCAGCGCGGATCCGCGCCGCTGGGACGGGCCCCGTTCCGGTGGCGGCTGGTGCGGCGGGGGAGGGAGGATGGACGCGTGCGACACGACCCAGAACCCACGGCCACGCAAGCGTCCGGCCGGCAGGAATCCGCGGCTCCGCGGGCGTCCGCCGCGCGGCCGGAGTCTTCGGCTCCGCAGGCGCCCGGCCAGGCGGACTCTTCGGCGCCGCAAGCGTCCCCCGACGGGCCCGCCGCCGCGCCGGCGTTCGGCGCCGCCGGAGAGGGATACCGCGACCTGGGCTGGGCCAAGATCGACACCGACCGTCCGGCCCGGACCGGGACGGCCGAGGCCGTGTACGCGGCGGGGAAGACGCCCGAGCAGGTCGTCGGCGCGCTCGCCGCACTGCGCGAGGCGCACCCCGGCCGGGTGGCGGTCGCGACCCGCTGCGACGACGCGTGCAGTGCGGCGGTGCGGGAGGCCTTCGGTGCGGACGTGCTGGTCGAGAGCGGGGTGTGCGCGGTCGGCGACTTCCCCGATGCCGAGACCGGCCTGCTCGCGGTGGTGTGCGCCGGAACCTCGGACCTGCCGGTGGCGCGCGAGGCCCAGATCGTGGCCCGCGCCAACGGGATCGACACGCGGCTGGTCGCCGACGTGGGCGTCGCCGGGCTGCACCGGCTCCTCGACAAGGTCGGCGAGCTGCGCGAAGCCGCCTGCGTGATCGTGGTGGCGGGCATGGACGGCGCCCTGCCCTCGGTCGTGGCGGGCCTGGTCGCCGCGCCGGTGGTCGCGGTGCCGACCTCGGTCGGGTACGGGGCCGCGTTCGGCGGCCTCGCGCCGCTCTTGACCATGCTGAACTCCTGCTCGCCGGGGGTCACCGTGGTCAACATCGACAACGGTTTCGGCGCGGCGATGGCCGCCGCGCGGATGCTCGGCATGAAGGCGGCATCGTGAACGGGGCACTCATGGAGTCGGCACGCTTGAACGCAGCATTGTCTGAGGCAGCACTGTTGCAAACAGCACTGTCGAAGGCAGCACTGTCGAAGGCGGGACAGTGAAGGCGCACCAGGGAGGCCGCCCCGTGGCGGTCGCGTGGCTGGACTGCTCGGCCGGCGCCAGCGGCGACATGTTCCTGGGGGCGCTGGTCGACGCCGGGGTTGACTTGGCAGTGATGCAGGAAGCTGTGGACGCGCTCGGGACCGAGCCGATCCGGTTGCGCGCCAACCGGGTGACACGGCACGGACTGGTCGGCACGAAGGTCGACGTCGAGGCCCCCGAGGTCGCGACCGACCGGCGCTGGCGGTCGATCCGGACCATGCTCGAAGGCGCGGCACTGGACGATGCGGCCCGGAAGCTGGCGCTGGGGGCCTTCGCGCGGCTGGCGGCGGCGGAAGCCGCCGCGCACGGGATCGACGAGGAGGACGTGCACTTCCACGAGGTGGGCGCGCTCGACTCGATCGCGGACATCGTGGGCGCCGCGGCGGGCTTGGCGGCCTTGGGCATCGAGCGAGTGACCGCTTCGACGGTGACCGTTGGCGGAGGTACGACGCGCGGCTCGCACGGGTCCATCCCGCTGCCCGCCCCGGCGGTGCTGCGGGTGCTCGCGGACGCGGCCGCGCCGGTTGTCGGCGCCGTGCCGTACGAGGCGTGCACGCCGACGGGCGCGGCGATCATCGCTGCCGCCGCTTCGGATTACGGCTCGATGCCGGAGATGATCGTCGAACGGATCGGCGTGGGTGCGGGCGGCCGCGACCCGAAGGAGCGCGCGAACCTCCTGCGGCTCGTCATCGGCCGCGAGGTCGCGCCGGCTCGCAGAACCGGTACGGCGCATGTGCATCGCACCGGCAATGGGCACGACCACGAAGCCGTCCACGGCCACGGTGCGACCGGTGCGCGCGTGCACGACGGCGCGACGCATGAGCATGCGTCCCCCGCGGCGCACCACGGCCACTCCCACAGCGTCCCATCCGCTGAACGCGGATCGCCTGCGGCACACGGTCACGGGTACAGCGCTCCTGCTCACGGGCACACCTCGCCCGCCGAGGACGGCGACGCGCACGACCACGACCACGACCACGACCACGACCACGACCACGACCAAACCGCATCAGCACCCGGGCGCGAGTCCCCGACCAGGCAACCCGGCCACAACTCCCATGCCCGCGAGGACGCGCCGGCTGCGGCGCAGGAACACCAGAATGCCGCCGTCCCCTCCGCGAAGCCCGTCGTCATCGAGACCAATGTGGACGATCTTGATCCGCGGTTGTGGCCCGCCGCGCTCGCGGCGCTGCTCGCCGCCGGGGCGTCGGATGCCTGGTTGACGCCGATCCTCATGAAGAAGGGCCGCCCGGCGCACACGGTCCACGTGCTGTGCCGCCCCGAGGTGATCACGGCCGTGCGTTCGGCGCTGGTCCGGCACACCACCACGATCGGCATGCGCTCCTACGAGATCGAGAAGTACGCGCTCGAGCGGCAGTACACCCATGTCGATGTGGACGGTCACGCGATCGGCGTCAAGCTCGCGCTGGAGCACGGCGAGGTCGTGAACGCCTCGGTCGAGTACGAGGACGCGGCCGCCGCGGCGACCGCTTTGTCGCGTCCGCTCAAAGTGGTGATCGCGCAGGCCACTGCGCTTGCGGCCGAGGCGTATCGGCCGGACAGCGGCGCTGGGGCCTTACCGATATCCTGCCCGCATGATCGATTTCGAGAACGGCTCGGTTTTCAAGCTCCAGCTCACCGACGACCCCGGCTTCCGCGATGAGGTCCAGCCCCTGCTGGCCGACGGTGAAGAGGTCGCCCTGGCCTTCGAGGGCGTGCGCGACTTCGTGGTCTTCACGAACAAGCGCGTCATCGCCGTGAACGTGCAGGGCATCACCGGCCGCAAGAAGGACTACGCCTCCTTGCCCTTCAACAAGATCCAGGCATACTCGGTCGAGACCGACGGCCTGATGGACAACGACGGCGAGCTCGACCTGTGGTTCAGCGGGCTCGGCAAGGTGCGGTTCGAGTTCAAGGAGAACGTGGACCTGCCCGCGATCGCCAAGCACATCGCGAACTGCATTCTTTAGCGACAGTGCGGCGCCGGACCGGTTCACGTGGTGCCTACGGAGACCGGTCCGGCGCCACTGTCGTCCCCGGGCCCTGGTGGCCCGGAGGGGACTAGTGCCCGCCGTGGGAGGACGCGGACGCGCTGGGGGGGACGGTGCCGATCTCCTCGCCTTCGCCGAGGACCACGAACTGGCCCATCATTCCCGAGTCCTCGTGGGCGAGGATGTGGCAGTGGTACATGTACGGCAGGTTCGGGTCGGTGTAGTCCTCGAAGCGCATCGCCAGCCGGTACTTGACCTGCGGCAGCAGCTGCACGGTGTCCTTCCAGCCGCGCAGGCGCGGGGGCGGCTCGCGGCCGTCGACGGTGAGGACCTGGTACTGGACGTCGTGGACGTGGAAGTTGTGCATGAAGCCGTCCGCGTTCTGGACCTCCCAGACCTCGACGGTCCCTTCGCGGACGGCGAAGTCGATGCGCATCGGGTCCATGGACTCGCCGTTGATCTGGTTGAAGCCCGAGAGGGAGAACGAGCGCTCGGCGGCGACCTCGGCTTCGGCGAGGTCGGGTGCGGCGCCCATGGTCTCGGGGATCTCGGTGGTGTCGGCGAGGGTCTCGGCGGCGCGGAACTCGCAGATGTCGAGCAGGTCGTCGCCGCCGTTGAAGCGCGCGAGCGGGCCCTCGTACCCTTCGTCGGCCGGGTTGGAGCGGAGCGCGATCGTCTCGCCGGGTTCGAAGGCGACGACGATCTCGGCGCGCTCGCCCGGTGAGAGCTGGATGCTGCGGGTCTCCCAGGCGGTCGGGAGGAGGCCGCCGTCGGTGGCGATGAGCGCGAAGGGGCGGTCGTCGCCGAAGCCGAAGTTGTAGAGGCGCGAGACGGAGCCGTTGAGCAGGCGCAGGCGCACGAGGCGGGTCGTGACGTCGAAGTAGGGGCCGATGGTGCCGTTGACCATGATCTCGTCGCCGAGGACGCCCTGCATGCTCATGAACGAGGACTTGTCGTCGAACTGGTTGTCGCCGTTGAACTTGCGGTCCTGGACGATCATCGGCACGTCGTCCACGCCGTACTCGGACGGCAGGTTGAGGCCTTCGGACTCGTCGTCGTCGACGATGAACATCCCGGCTAGGCCGCGGTAGACGTGCTTGCCGGTGCGGCCGTGGGGGTGCGGGTGGTACCAGAGGGTCGCGGCGGGCTGGTCCATCGTCCACTGGGGAGCCCAGACGCCGTCGGGTTCGACCTCCTGGTGCGGGCCGCCGTCCATGACCGCGGGCAGGTGCATGCCGTGCCAGTGGATCGAGGTGCCCTCGTCGAGGCCGTTGTGCACGGCGAAGGCGACCTCCTCGCCGCGCTTGGCGCGGATGGTGGGGCCGAGGAAGGGGCCGTTGACGCCCCAGGTCTCGGTCTCGCGGCCGTCCTTGAAGGCGACCGTGCCGGGCTGGATCTCGAGGTTGAAGACCCGCGCGCCCGCGGCGTCGCGGGTCGACTCGGCGAGCGGGGGGACGGCCAGGGGGGTGTCGAAGTCGACCTGGCCGACGGTCTCGAGCCTGGACTTGTTCCAGAAGTATCCGAGGGTGCCGGCTCCGCCGAGCACGACCGCCCCGACACCGCCCCCGACGCCGATGAGGGTCCACTTCAGTGCTTTACGCCGCTTCATGGCTGCAATGTTCGTGCGGCGGCCTGCGCGATACATCGGGCAGAGGAAGGCAATCCGCGTACCACCCGGGGACTACGCGCGGGGCCGGCGTCAACCTGGAGTAGCGGTGCGGGCGAGCGGCGCTCGCTTCCGCTCCCTCTTTCGCGTGAACCCGCCGGCCCGTATGCGCCCGTTTTGCCGGCAATGACCACCGTTGTTCGAACCTCGCGACCGCGTACTCCCAGCAAGCCGTCGCACCCGTCTGGGAGCCTGGCCTTTTCACTGGTAGTGGTGAAGGTGGGATCGGGTGGGTACCCGGGACCGCCCGTATGCGCGCGCAGCGCCGATTCGCGAGCTGGTCCTCGCGCTCCTGCCTCGAACGCCGCCCGTATGCGCGCAGCGCCGAGCGCCACGCCACTGCGGCAAGTGCCGCAGGCGAAAGCGGTTGCGGGTGAAGACAATCGCAGGAGCAGCGAAGCCGGGCGTGCCCGGCGCGTTACTCCTCGGTGAGGTAGCCGCGGAGGTGGGCGGCGTTCACCGCGGCGGCGCGGCCGGCGACTTCGAGCTTCGCCATCGCGCGCGAGAGGTGCACGCTCACGGTCTTCTCCGAGATGTACAGCTCCGCACCGATCTGCCGGTTCGTGAGCCCGCGCGCCACCTGGCGCAGTACGGCGAGCTCGCGCGGGGTGAGCGGCGTCGTCGTCGGGACCGCCGCGTCCAGGCCCGCGCGCGCCGCGAGCGCGCACAGCTCCTGCGCCAGCGGGGCCGCGCCCAGACGCAGCGCGGTCGCCTTCGCCTCGGTGAGCACCGCGAGGGCCTCCGCCCGCGCCTCGGTTCCCGGCACTGCCAGCAGCGCCTCCACGAGCCGCCAGTGCGCAAGCGCCTGGCGGTACGGCTCGGCCCAGGTCCGGTCCTCCGGCACGGCGCCGTCGGCTCCGGCTTCGAACAGCGCCAAGGCTTCTGAGGCGACCGGGTCGCGCAGTGCGAGCTCCAGCCGCGCCTGCTCGTCCAGGTTCACCGCGAAGTCGACGGCGTCCGACGCTGGCTTCGATGGCGCCGCAGCCGATTCGGTGCCTTCACCGGTGACGGTGTTGCGGTAGTCGAACGCGGCGGCCGCCGCGCGCCACAGGGCCGGGTCGCCGTCGCCGTAGAGGCGCGACTCCTCGGCGTCGAGCTGGGCGACCCACGCCAGGCCCTCCGGGCCGAGCGTGCCGGACAGCGGGCGGCCGTGCTCGTTGAAGAACCGGGCCCGCTCGGCCAGTCGCTCCCCCGCCGAGACGGCGTCCTTCGCGCCCGTCGCGTCACCCTCGCGGCGCAGCCGCTGGGCCAGGTCGGCGGCCGCGCCGACGCCCGCGGCGCACACCGAGACGCCCGCGAGGTAGTAGCCGCGCATGCGGGTCATCCGCTCGGTCGCGCGCTCGGCGCGGCGCAGCGCGTCCGCGGGGCGGCCGCGCCAGCGGTCGAGCTCGACGCCGCACAGCGACGCCAAAGCGAGCACCTGCCCGTCGAGCTGCCAGCGGTCGGCGAGGTAGTCGAGGCGGCGGTCGGCGGCGTCGAAGCGGCCGCGGGCGACGTCGACGAGGAGCACTGCGGCGGCGAGGCGGGTGAGGACGACGCCGGGCAGGACGCTGGAGGCCATCTCGCCGTTCACGTCGACCTCGTCCCAGCGGCCGATCATGTAGTTGGAGATGACCTGGCGCACGGCGGTCTCGAGGCCATAGCCGCTCCACTTGTCGCCGGTGCTGCGGGCGAGGTCCATGCCGCGGTTGAAGTGGGTGAGAGCCTCGGCGATGCGGGCGGCCTCGACCATGACGAGGCCGTTGTTGAAGTGGGCGCGCAGTTCGACCTCGTGCCAGCACTTGCCGAGGACGAGGGCGCGGGCCTCGTCGTTGCGGACGACGGTCTCGGCGAGGGTCTGGCCGCCGCGGCGGAACGCGCCGATGCTGAGGGTGAGGATCGCGTCGGCCTTGGCGGCGAGGTGGCCCTCTTCGTCGTCGGCGGTACCGGCCGCGGTGACCGCGTCGGCGGTGGCGATGGCGCGGGCGCACCATTCGGCGGCCTCGTCGTACTTGCGGCTGTGGTAGACGGTGCGCGCGACGACGGCCTGGGCCCAGGCCTTGATGGTGTGCGGCTCGTCGTCCTTGACCAGTTGCCATGCCTCCCAGGCGACCCGGTGGGCCTCCTGCTCGCCGCCCTCGATGGAGAGGAGGTGCTTGGCGTACTTGCGGCGGGTGTAGGCGCCTTGGAGGCGGTCGCCGGAGGCGTCGGCGAGGCGCACTGCGGCGGCCGAGTACGACTGGGCACGTTTGATCTCGCCCGAGGCCTCGGCGTTGGAGGCGGCGCGGACGGTGAGGCGCAGTTCGGTGAGGCCTTCGGGGCGCTTCTCGGCGGGGACCTTGCCGAAGAGGGTGAGCGCGCGCTCGAGGTGGAGGAGGGCTTCGGCGGGGGCGGCGAGTTCGACGGCTTCGTCTGCGGCGCGCACGGAGGCGGCGAGGGCGCAGGGGAGGTCGCCGGATTCGTGGGCGTGGTGGGCGAGCTCGGCCTCGGCGCCCTTGCCGTGGTCCTCGGCGAGGGATTCGGCGATCTTCTGGTGGTAGCGGATGCGTTCGCCCGGAAGGAGGTCGGTGTAGACGGCCTCACCGAGGAGGGCGTGGCGGAAGGCGTACGTGTCCGGGCTCTTCTGGACGATGATGCCGTGGGAGATCGCGGCGCGCAGGGCCTGGTCGAGTTCGCGTTCGTGGCGGAGGCCGTTCTCGTCGAGCATCGACCAGGCGGCGGCGTTCAGGCGCCGGTAGGTGAAGCGGCGGCCCATGACGGAGGCAAGCTGGACGACCTGCTTGGCCGCCTCGGGGAGGCGTTCGAGGCGCGCGAGGAGTACTTCGGCGAGTTCGAAGGTGACGGTGTGGGTCTCGGCGGCGGCCAGCTCTTCGGCGAGGAACGCGTTGCCCTCGGAGGCGGCGGCGATCTTGGAGACGGTCTCTTCGTCGAGCCCGGTGTTGAGTTCGCGCACGAAGTCGGCGGCGTGCTGGGCGTCGAACGGGTCGAGGTGGAGGCGCTGCACGGCGGGGAGGCGCACGAGTTCGGCGAGGAGGGGCCGGAGGGGGTGGCCGCGGTGGACGGCGTCGGCCCGGTAGGTGCCGAGGATGAGGACGCGCTGCCCGGTGAGGCGGGAGGTGAGGAAGGCGAGGAGGTCGCGGCTGGAACGGTCGGCCCAGTGGAGGTCTTCGAGGGTGAGGACGAGCGGCTGCGCGGCGGAGAGGTCGGCGAGGGCGGCGTGGAAGGCCTCGAAGAGGCCGAGGCGGCCGAGGTCGCCTTCGGCGGGGGTGGGGTGGCCGGGGAGGAGGGGGCTGAGGCCGGGGTGGTTCTTGGCGAGGTCGGGGTTGTCGCGCGCGAGGGCGCCGACGATCTCGGCGAAGGGGAGGTAGGGGAGGGCGGAGTCGGCGGTGTCGAGGCAGTGGCCGGTGACGGTGAGGACACCGTCACCGGCGTTGTCGGTGAATTCGTGGAGGAGCCGGGTCTTCCCGACCCCCGCGTCGCCTGAGACGAGGACCGTCGCCGGGCGCCCGCCGCGGGCGGCGTCGAGCGTCTCGCGGAGCGAGGCGAGTTCGGCGTCGCGGGCGAACAGGGGGAGGTCGGAACCCAGGCGCGGCATGTCAGCAATCATGACACGGGCCTACGACGTTCCGCGCCTGTCATTTCGCAGGCTGCACGCGGGCGGAGCCCCGTCCTCCGGTGGTCTCCTCGGTCCGCTCGCCGCGGCCGAGGGCCTTGGCGACGCGGGCCGCGAGGCCGTTGTGGCGGACGTGGTGACCGCTGCGGCGGGTGGCCTTCGCGGCGTTGACGAGCTCGCGGGCCTGGCGCTCGTTCTGGGCCTGCTTGATGAGCTCCTCGGAGCGGGCGTAGTGGAGGTAGTTGAGTTCGAAGTCGTTCATTTGGTTTCCTTCGGTGTCGTCGGCCGGATTTTCCGGCCTGACACCAATGCTCCGGCTGAGGCCGGGCCGGGGGCATCAGGTGTCCGCGTCGGGCGGGGCCTTACCCGCCTTAGTTTCGGGCCCGATGCCCCCGCAGTCCCTTACTTTCGGCTGAGGGGCCTTACCCGGGAGAGCCGCGAGGGCCACCAGACGGCCCGGCCGAGGTCGAAGGTGAGGGCCGGGACCAGGAGCGAGCGGACGATGACCGTGTCGAGGAGCACCCCGAAGGCGACGACGAACGCGATCTGCGCGAGGAACAGGATCGGGAGGACCGCGAGCGCCGAGAACGTCGCCGCGAGCACCACGCCGGCCGAGGTGATGACCCCGCCGGTGGCGACCAGGCCCCGCAGCGTCCCGGCCCTGGTGCCGAGCCGCGCCGACTCCTCGCGGACCCGGGTCATCAGGAAGATGTTGTAGTCGATGCCCAGGGCCACCAGGAACACGAACCCGAACAGGACCACGGTGGGGTCGGCGCCGGGGAACCCGAAGAGGTGGTTGAAGACCAGCGCCGAGACGCCCATCGTGGCGCCGAAGGAGAGCACGACGGTGGCGGTGAGCAGCAGCGGTGCGAGGATCGACCGCAGCAGCAGCATGAGCACGCCGAGGATGACGGCGAGCACGATCGGGATGATGACGGCCCGGTCCCTTTCGGAGGTCTCGAGCGTGTCGAGCTGGATCGCGGTGGGGCCGCCGACCTTCGCGTCGGCGCCGTCGACGGCGTGCACCGTGTCGCGCAGGCGCTCCACAGTGCTCATTGCGGCGTCGCTGTCCGGCGCGTCCTCCAGCACCGCGTCGATCTCCACGAGCCCTTCGGCTTCGACGACCTGGCCTGAGGCATCGGTCTTCGGGGCGACCTCGGCGACGCCGTCCACTTCGGCCGCGGCGAGGACCGCGTCGAGCGCGTCGGCGTTCGCGATGATCACCGCGGGCGCGCCCGAGCCGGCCGGGAAGTGCTCGGCGAGGACCTCCTGACCGGCGACGGAGTCCACTTCGGTGAGGAACACGTCGGTCTGCGCGGTGCCGTCCGCCTTGAGCTGCACCATGAACGCGGCGGCGATGACCAGGCCCGCGGCCGTGGTCATCCACACGACGCGGGGGCGGCGGGCGACGAGACCCGCGACCGAGGACCACAGGCGGGAGCGGCCCGCACCCTTGCCGGCCGCGGTGCGGCGCGGCCAGAACGCGGCCCGCCCGAACAGCGCGAGCACCGCCGGGAGGAACGTCACCGCGGCCAGGAACGCCGCGCCGATCCCGATGGCCGCCACCGGACCCAGGCCCCGGTTCGACTCCAGCTGGCTGAACAGCAGGCACAGCACGCCGAGGATGACCGTGCCCGCCGAGGCGGCGATCGGCTCGATCGTGGCGCGCAGGGCCTTGCGCACGGCGGCGAAGCGGTCGGCGCCGCTGATGAGCTCCTCGCGGAACCGGGCCACGAGCAGCAGCGCGTAGTCGGTCGCCGCGCCGAACACGAGGATGAAGAGGATGCCCTGGCTCTGGCCGTTGAGGTCGATCGCGCCCGCGTCGGCGAGGACGTAGACCGCGGCGCTGGCGGCGGCGAGCGCGAACCCGCAGGAGAGCAGCACGAGCAGCGGCAGGAGCGGAGAGCGGTAGACGAGCACGAGGATGACGGCGACGACGGCGGCGGCCACGAGCAGCAGCAGGCCGTCCACTCCGGCGAAGGCCTCGCCGAGGTCGGCGCCGAGCGCGGCCTGGCCGGTGACGAGCACTTCGAGGCCCTCGGGACGGTCGGTGTCGAGGAGTGTCCGGATCTCCTCGACCGCGGCGGCGTCGTCCTCGGCGTCGATGAGGACGATGAGCTGTGCGGCTTCGGGCGGGGTCTCGGCTGAGGGCTGCGGCGGGATCGGCGGCCCGGCGTTGAACTCGAAGTCGGCCAAGGCGGCGCTGGCGGTCTCGAGGTAGGCGAGGTCGGCCTCGGTGAGGCCGCCGGGGCGTTCGGCGACGATGATCGCGGGCGTCGCGTCGGTCTCGTCGAAGGCGGCCCGCAACTCGTTGACCTCGGTCGACTCGGCGGTGGACGGCAGGAACGCGGAGCCGTCGTTGGAGGCGACCTCGCTGAGCTTGCCGGCGAACGGGCCGGCGAAGGCGCCGATGGCGAGCCAGGCGAGGGCCAGCAGGGCGGGTATCAGCCAGCGCAGCCGGGGTACGGGTCGGTCGGGGGCCATGTGCGGGTCTCCTCGCGTGCTCGTGGTGATTCCACGTCAGGATAGTTCGATGATCGAAGTATTAAACGGAGGCGTGGCCGGGATCATGGGGGATGATGGGTCGCATGACCGATACCGGCGACGAGCGGGAGCTCACCGACCTCGACCTCACCCGTCTGCTGCAGACGCTGACGGTCGAGTCCGATCGGTACGCGGAGCGGTTCGGCGTGCGGCACGGCCTGCACCGCACCGACGTGAACGCGCTCGCGCTGATCCTGGACGCGGCCCGCCGCGGTGACCCCATGTCCCCCACCGTCCTCGCCCGTGCACTGCGGTTGAGCCCTTCGGCGACGACCTCGCTCATCGACCGGCTCGAGGCGCTCGGGCACGTGGAGCGGACCCGCCCGGCCGGGGACCGCCGCCGGGTCGCCCTCGTGGTGCCCGAAGCGGCCCTTGAGGAGGGGCGGCGCATGTTCGTGCCGCTCGCGGCCGCGTTCGCGGAGGCGTGGACCGCTTTCGACGCGGCCGAGCGCGAGGTCGTGGCGCGGTTCCTGGAGGTGAGCACGGAGGCGATGCGGGAGGTCGGCGCCGATTGGGGTCACGAGGGTCCCCAGCGCCGCCGGTAGTCGCCTTCGGGATCGTACCGATCGGCCTGCCGGGCGTGGTTGAACCCGCGGTTCGGCCGGGTGTCGTTGCCGGTGCCCGCGGTCCACTGCCAGTTCCCCCAGTTGTTCGCCTCGTCGAGGTCGACGAGGTGGCGGGCGAACCAGGCGGCGCCGTCGCGCCAGTCGAGACCGAGGGTCTTGACGAGGTATCCGGCGCAGATGAGCCGCGCGCGGTTGGGCATCCAGCCTTCGGCGAGGAGCTGGCGCATGCCGGCGTCGACGATGTCGACCCCGGTGGTCGCGGCCTGCCAGGCGGCGAGGGCGGTGAGGTCGGCCGCCCACTCGGCCCCCCACACATCTCGGGCACCGCGGCGGTACGGGGTGTCGGTGAGCGCCGGGAACGCGTGCAGGACTTGGCGGTGGAAGTCGCGCCAGCAGAGCTGCCTGACGAACGGTTCGGGTACGCGCGGGTCGGTCGCGAACGTCCGGGCCGAGAGGCAGCCGAGGGCCAGGTGGGCGCTGAGGCGGGAGGTGCGGTCGGCGGCGAGCTCGTCGCGCCGGTCGCCGTAGTCGCCCGCGCTCGGGGCCCACTCGTCGAGCCGGGTGAGGGCCGCGCGTTCGCCGCCGGCGGGCAGGTCCGGTGCGGTCCCTTCGGGTTCGGGCAGATCGTCACTGCCGGGAAAGTCCGCGGGGAGATGCAGGCGGCCGGGTTCGGGGGCTTCGTCGCGCCACCGCGTCTGCGACCAGGCGCGCCAGTACGGGGTGAAGACCTTGTAGTGGTCGCCGCCGCCGCTGGGCAGGAGCCGGCCGGGCTCGACCACGGAGGGCCCGGCGGTCAGGGTGAACGTGATCCGTTCGCGTTCGCAGGCCGCGGCGAGGGCTTCGCGCAGCCCGGTCTCGAAGCGGCCCACGTCGTCCGCGCACACGACCGCGTCGGCGCCGGTCTCGGCGCGCACCCGCATCACCTGATCCACCGTGGGGCCCCGGCGCACGGCCAGGTCGCCGCCGAGCGCGTGGAGGGAACGCCGCAGGTCGGCGAGCGCGTCGAGCAGGAAGCGGCGGCGGTTCAGGTTGGAGGCCCGCGCGGGGTCGTCCACGTACAGCGGCACGACCCGGTCGGCGGTGGCGGCCTCGGCGAGCGCCGGGTTGTCGTGCACGCGCAGGTCACCGGTGAACAGCAGGAGTGCGGTGGCGGGCATGTCGGCTCCCAACGTTCCGGGGGGCCGTCCATTGCGGACGACCCCCGGGAGCGTATCGGTCAGGGCATCAGGACCGAGTCGATCAGGTACACCGTGGCGTTGGCGGTCTGCACGTTCCCGCAGACCACGGCCGCCGAGTCGTTGACCGTGAAGTCCTCGCCCGAGCCGGCCACCGTCAGCGTTTCACCCTGGAGGGTGGTGTGCTCGCCCGCGAGCGCTTCGGGAGCGAGCTCGCCGGCGACGACGTGGTACGTGAGGATGCCGGTCAGCATCTCCTGGTCGGCGAGGACCGCGTTGAGGTCGGCCTCCGGGATCGCGGCGAACGCACTGTTGACCGGCGCGAACACGGTGATGTCCTCAGCGGTGTTGAGCGTGTCGACCAGGTCCGCCTCGGTCACCGCAGTGACCAGTGTGGACAGTTCCGGGTTGTTGCTCGCGGCGGTCGCGACCGGGTCGTCGGCCATGCCGGCGAAGCTGCCCTCGCCGTCGGCCGGGACGGCCGAACACGCCGCGCCGAACTCGCCCGCCATCTCCGCGGTCGTCTCCTCCTCGGCCATGGTCTCCTCAGTGGAGGTGGTCTCGTCGGCGGCGTCGTCACTGCCGCCGTCGGAGCAGGCGGACATGGTGATGGCGAATCCGGCGGCCGCGGCCAGGGCTCCGGCGCGGGTCAGGAATCGAGTGTTCATGGGACTTGCCTCTCTCATCGGATGCCGGGGGCGGTCGCCCGCGGCGGTGTGCGGTCTATGCGGCGGTGACGACGACCGAGTGCCAGCCGGTCGCACCGTCGGGGAAGGGCGTGACGCGCTCGGCGGTCTGGGTGTCGCCCACGCTGTCGGTGGCGCGGGCCTCCAACTTGTGGCGCCCGGGTTCGGCGTCCCACTCCCACAGCCACTGGCGCCACGTGTCGGGGCCGATGACGGGGGCGAGTTCGGCGTCCGCCCAAGGGCCTTCGTCGACGCGGACTTCGACGCGCTCGATGCCGCGTTGCTGGGCCCAGGCGACGCCGGCGACCGCGGTGCGCCCGGTGCCGATGGTCTTGAGGGGCTTGGGGGTGTCGATGCGCGAGAACGTCTTGATGGGCGCTTCGGCGGCCCAGTCGCGGCGGACCCAGTACGGGTCGAAGTCGGCGAACGAGGCGAGCTCGATCTCCACGAGCCACTTGGTGGCCGACACGTACCCGTACAGGCCGGGGACGATCATGCGCACGGGGAAGCCGTGTTCGATCGGGAGCGGCTCGCCGTTCATGCCGACCGCGATCAGGGCGTCGCGTCCGTCGGTGCAGGCGCTGTGGGGGGTCCCGGCGGTCCAGCCGTCGTGCGAGCGGCCGACCACCTGGTCGGCGCCCGGCTGGACGCCGGCCTCCTCGAGCAGCTCGGCCAGGGGGACGCCGAGCCACCGGGCGTTGCCGGCGAGGGTGCCGCCGACCTCGTTGGAGACGCAGGAGATCGTGATCTCCCGTTCCACCAGGTCGCGGTCGAGGAGGTCCCGGTAACTGAACTCGAGCGGCCGGTCGACGCGCCCGGTGACGCGCAGGGTGTAGTCGTCGGGGAGGACCTGCGGCAGCACGAGGGCGGTGTCGACGCGGTAGAACTCGGCGTTCGGCGTCAGGTAGGAGGTGAGGCCCTCGACGTCGAGGCCTTCACCGGCCGGGCCGGCGTCCACCGGTTCCGGCAGCCGGACGGCGCCGCGGGCGGTCTCGACTTCCCCCGTCCCGCCCAGGCGCCATCCGGCCGCGCCCATCACGCCCGCCCCCGCGAGGGCGAGCAGGACCCCTCTCCGGTCGACGACGCGTCCAGACGCGCCGATGCTCTGCGGGCGGCGGTAGAGCAGCCCCAGCACGAGCGCGCCGGCGGCGGCGCCGACCAGCGAGGGCAGGACCCAGGCCGCTGCGGCCGCGGGCCGGGAGAGGGCGGCAGCCGCTCCCGTCGCGCCGAGCAGCGCCAGGGCCGTGTAGCCGACCGCGATCCGGCGGCGTGCGAGCACGCCGACCAGGGCCGCGGCGGCCGCGAGTGCGAGTCCGATCCCGATGAACAGCACCAGCTTGTCGTAGAAGCCGAACGTGCGGATCGCGAACGCCTTCACCGGCTCAGGGGTGGCGTCGACCATGACCGCGCCGACGGCGGCGAGCGGCGCGCTGCCGGGGGCGACCGCCGCGGCGGCCAGTTGGGCCGCGGCGACGGCCACGCCCGCGCAGGCGAGGCCCGCGAGTGCTGCGATCGGTTTGCCGTTCATGCCCCGTATTCGGGGCCGGGGTCCGAGCGGATGGGTCCGGGATCCAAATATTTCGGAGCAATGCCGTGAACAGGCATGAAACACAGTGAGGGCCGGGCCCCCCACCGGACCCGGCCCTCGCTCCTCCCCGAGCGCCTACGCGGGCAATGCCACGTCGGCGACCATCGGCAGGGTCGGGGCCGCAGACCCGCCCGCCGGCTCTTCGGTGACACCGATGAGGTCGGTGTCGCCCAGTCCATCGATCCACATCGTCGCCGAGGAGTCCCCGGCGTCCATGACGCCCGCCGACTCCTGGCCGGCCTCGTCGACCAGCCACACCTGGTAGGAGCGGTCGTCGTCGACGGCGGCGAGGTCGGAGACGACCACGACGGCCTCGTCGAGCGACTCGGAGGCCACCACCGTGACGCGCCCGCCGCCGTCGGCCTCCTGGTAGGCGACCTCGGCATCCGGTGCCTCCAGGACCGCGGTCATACGGTCGGCCGTCGGCGACTCCTCCGGGCGCAGCACGGCCCAGGTCGCGAAGACGCCGGCGAACGCCGCGACGGCGGCCAGCGCGGCGGCGCCCACCGCGAGCCGCAAGCGCGGGAGGCGCAAGCGAGGCACGCGTCGGGCGGGCTTCGGCGCGGCCTCCGGCTCGCTGACGAGCGGGGCCTCCTGCCGGGTCCGGCGCACTTCGGCGAGGACGCGTTCGCGAAGAGCCGCAGGCGGTTCGGCCAGGGTCACGTCGGAGAGCCGCCACACCGCCTCGCGCAGTTCGCCCGCCTCCTGGGCGCACGAGGCGCATTCGGTCAGGTGCTCCTCGACCTGGCGGCGCTCGTCCGCGTCGACCGCGTCGAGGGCCCAGGCGCCGATGAGGGTGTGGACTTCGGTGCTCATCGGGCCACCTCCAGGCAGTCGCGCAGTTTCGCGAGGCCGTCGCGGATCCGCGTCTTCACGGTGGGGACGGCGGCCTCGAGCAGGGTCGCGACCTGCCGGTACGTGTGGCCGCCGTAGTAGGCGAGGGTGACGGCCTGCCGCTGGAGCTCGGTGAGGGTCTTCAGGCAGCGGCGCACCTGGCGGTGCTCCAGGCGGCTCGTCGCGGCCTCGACCACGGAGTCGTACTCGGTCTCGGTACTGCTGGCGGCGGCCCGGCGCTCGCGGTCCCCGGCGGCCTGCGCGGACCGGACCCGGTCGACGGCGCGGCGGTGGGCGATCGTGGTGATCCAGGCGCCGGCCGACCCGCGGTGCTCGTCGAAGCGGGTGGCGGTGCGCCACACCTCGACCAGGACCTCCTGGGCGACCTCCTCGGCCTGGGCCGGGTCGCGCAGGACCCGCACGCAGAGGCCGTAGACGCGCGGCGCCATCAGGTCGTAGAGGGCGGCGAAGGCCGCGTCCTCCCCGAGGGCGGTGCGGTGCAGCAGCGCCTCCGGGGTCGCGGCCCCGGCATCGGGGACGGCGGTCAGCCGCGGTTCACGCCGGGGCCCGGGCCCGGCACCGGTGTCGAACATCCTCACGCTCCAGCCGTCGACTTGGGTGGTCGCTCATGGTTCGGAGCGGGAGGGCGCCCGGATGGGTCGGTGCCGCGGATTTCTCGCGCGGCGGATAAGGAGCGGGGCGGTTCCACCTCGACCTGCGCCTTGACGACGCCGACGGGGCAGGAGAGGCCGTTGGGTCCGTGGTTGCAGTACCCGTTCGGATTGTGGTGCAAATATTGCTGGTGGTACTCCTCGGCGAGCCAGTACGGCCCGGCCGGGAGGATCGCGGTCGTGATCGGGCCGAGCCCGGCGGCGCGCACGATCGGCTCGAACACGTCCTTGCTCGCCTCGGAGGCGTCCTGCTGCTCGGACGTGGTCGTGTACAGGACCGAACGGTACTGGCTGCCCACGTCGTTGCCCTGGCGCATGCCCTGCGTGGGGTCGTGGTTCTCCCAGAAGACCTTGAGGAGCTGCTCGTACGCGACCGCGCCGGGCTCCCAGACGACCTTGACGACCTCGGCGTGGCCGGTCAGGCCGGTGCAGACCTCCTCGTAGGAGGGGCGCTCGGTGTTGCCGCCCATGTAGCCCACGGAGGTCGTCCAGACGCCGGGGACGCGCCAGAAGAGGCGTTCGGCGCCCCAGAAGCAGCCCATGCCGAAGTACGCGGTCTCGGCGCCGGGGCCGGGGGAGCCTTCGATGGGGTGCTGCAGGATCGGGTGCGTCGTGCTCATCCGGCAAGTCTGTCACGCGCGAATAACGATCGCCAGCGGTCCGCGTGAGACGTTAACGTATGCGCATGGTTGCAAAAATAGGACAAGTCACGTTCGACTGCCGGGACGGGTACACCCTGTCGCGGTTCTGGACGCAGGTCACCGGTTACACCGAGGTCCCCGACGACCCGAACCTCCCCGAGCACTCCCAGCACTTCATCGGCCCCGACGGCAAGCACCCGGGGCTGCTCTTCATCAACGTGCCCGACGCCAAGACGGTGAAGAACCGCCTCCACCTCGACCTCGTGCCCGACACGACCCGCGACGAGGAGGTCGAGCGGCTCCTCGCGCTCGGCGCCACCGTCTACGAGGACCACCGCAAGGAGGACGGCACGGGCTGGGTGACGATGCTCGACCCCGAGGGCAACGAGTTCTGCGTCGAGCGCTCCGAAGCCGAACGCGGCAGGCACTAGGCACCGCAGCCGACCCCCGCACCACCGCCCCGGTCCGGCGACGGCGACGCCGCGGGCACCCGTCGCGATGACGGGCGCCCGCGGCGCGAAGTCTGACGGGTGTGTCCCGCGATGCCTGCCGAGGGGCGGGGTCCTACTTCTCGGCCACGGCGTCCATCTCGCCGTCGCCGTCGGCGTCCACCACGGCCGCGTCGTACTTGCCGTCGCCGTCGTTGTCGAGCAGCACGTGGTCGATGACGCCGTCGCCGTCGACGTCCACGGCCTTCATGTCCGCGGTGCCGTCGCCGTCCACGTCAACGTGGTACTCGACAGAGCCGTCCTCGTTGCGCCGCACGCCGACCGTCTCGTCGACGCCGTCACCGGTGATGTCCATCTTGTGTACTTCGTCGAAGCCCATGAGGCGCCCCTTAACTGAAGTCGGAAAGTGTTGTCTGCACGATAGCGTGCCTATCCATAGGCAGTGGTACTCGCGTCGGTTAGCGTAGGGACATGCATGAGGGTCACGGGTTTTCCACACGAGCCATCCACGCCGGGCAGGAGCCCGACCCGCTCACCGGCGCGGTCGTCCCGCCGATCTACGCGACCTCGACCTACAAGCAGGACGGCGTCGGCGGGCTCCGCGGCGGCTACGAGTACTCCCGGTCGGGCAACCCGACCCGCACCGCGCTCGAGACCTGCCTGGCCTCCATCGAAGGCGGCTCACGCGGCTTCGCGTTCGCGTCCGGCCTCGCCGCCGAGGACACCATCCTGAGGGCCCTCCTCGCGCCCGGCGACCACGTCGTCATCCCCGACGACGCCTACGGCGGCACGTTCCGCCTCTTCGACAAGGTCGCCAAGCGCTGGGGCGTGGAGTACACCGCCGCCCCCATCGCCGACGTCGACTCGGTCGCCTCGGCCATGAACGCGCGCACCAAGATGGTGTGGATCGAGACCCCCACCAACCCGCTGCTCAACATCGCCGACATCGAGCAGCTCGCCGACCTGGCGCACCGCGCCGGCGCGCTCGTCGTCGTCGACAACACCTTCGCCAGCCCGTACCTGCAGCAGCCGCTCGCGCTCGGCGCCGACCTCGTCGTGCACTCCACGACCAAGTACATCGGCGGCCACTCCGACGTCGTCGGCGGCGCGATCGTCGTGCAGGACAGCGAGATCGCCGACGCCATCGCGTTCCACCACAACTCGATGGGCGGCGTCGCCGGACCCTTCGACGCGTTCCTCACCCTGCGCGGCATCAAGACCCTCGGGGTGCGCATGGACCGCCACTGCGACAACGCCGAAGCCGTCGCCGAGTTCCTCGCCGGGCACGCCAAGGTCGCCGAGGTCCGCTACCCCGGGCTCTCCACCCACCCCGGACACGACGTGGCGGGCAAGCAGATGAAGCGCTACGGCGGCATGATCTCCTTCCGCCACAAGGACGGCGAGCAGGCCGCGGTCGACCTCTGCTCCCGCACTGAAGTGTTCACGCTCGGCGAATCGCTCGGCGGCGTCGAATCCCTCGTCGAGCACCCCGGGCGCATGACGCACGCCTCGGCCGCCGGCAGCGCCCTCGAGGTCCCCGCGGACCTCGTGCGCCTCTCCGTCGGCATCGAGGACGCCGACGACCTCCTGGCCGACCTGCGCCAGGCCCTGGGATAGCCGGACCGGCACCACCAACCTCCCCCGCGAGAAAGAAGGACGTGCAGTGAGCTGGTCGGGAACCACCGCGCAGCAGATAGCCAAGGCAGTCCGGCGCGGCGACGCCGACGCCGCGATCGTCGTCGACCACCACCTCCGCCGCATCGAGGACCACCGCGAGACCGAAGGCGCCCTCACCAGCGTCCGCAAGATCGAATCCCTCGCCGAGGCCGCGGCCGTCGACGAGATCGACAACCGCGACTCCCTGCCCGCCGCGGGCGTGCCCGTGGCCGTCTGCGAGCAGCTCGCCGTCACCGGCCACGCGCCCCGGCTCGGCTCCAACGCCGCCGTACTCCCGATCGCCGACACCGACCACCAAGCGGTGCAGCGCATCCGCGGGGCCGGCGCCGTGATCGTGGCCTTCGGGCGCTCCTCCGAGCTCGGGCTCTGGCCCGCCACCGACGACGACGGGAACGTCCCGGCCAACCCGTGGCGCCCCGACCGCGGCATCGGCGGCCCCAGCGGCGGCACCGCGCTCGCCGTCGCCACCGGCGCCGCGCCCATCGGCATCGGCCTCGACGGCCCGGGCTCGGCCGGCGGCGTGCGCACCGCGGCCGCCGCGTGCGGCATCGTCGCCTACAGCCCCGAGCACGTGCCCGCGGACATCAACACCGACCCCGAGCACTGGCTCGGCGCCCACACCGGGGTCATGGCCACCACCGTCGAGGACGCCGCCCTCGCCTACGCGGCCCTCACCCACCGCCACCCGCGCTCCACCGGCGACCCCGGGCGGCTCCGCATCGCGGCCACCAACGTCGCCCCGCTCCTGGCCCGCGTCGACGACGACGCCACGAAGTGGCTGCTCAAAGCCGTGCGCTCCCTCACCGACCTCGGCCACGACACGTTCCGCGCGAAGCCCCGCTTCGGCGCCCGCCTGACCCCGGCCTCCTCGGGGGCCTGGACCTGCGCGGCGTACCTGCGCAGCCTCAAATGCGGGCCCGACGGCCTGCAGCGGCGCACCAAGCGGCTCGTGTCGGTGGGCGAGAAGACCTACCTGCGCGGCCTCTTCGGCGGCGTCCTCGGCGACGGCAACCGCGTCCGCCGCCACCTCGAGGACTGGTTCGACCTCGAGGACTACGACCTGCTCATCACCCCGGGCCTCCCCGCGGCGCCCCCGGCGGCCAAGGAGTGGTCCACGGAGACCCTGCGCGCCAACGTGACCCACCTCGCCAGCGCCGCCGCGTTCACCGCCCCCTTCGGCCTCGCCGGCCTCCCGGCCCTGGTCGTCCCGGTCGGCATGCGCAGCGACGGCGCCCCCGCCACCGTGCAGCTCGTCGGCCCGCCCGGCTCCACCGGCCGCCTCTTCGACGTCGCGGCCCAACTCGTCGCCAAACTCCGCCCCCGCCGCTACGCCCCCGGCCTCAGCTGGGACTGACGAAGACCACGAAGGGCCCCTCGCGCCGAGCGCGAGGGGCCTTTCCCATGCCATGGAAGCCCGCCCCTCCCGTGAGCACCCGCCCGCACCTGCCTTAAAACCAACCCGCCGCCCCGCCCGACCAGCCCCGCAAACCCCCAGCTCACCAACGTGACCGCCATCTCCAGCCCCTCCCTGGGGCGCCCCCCGAACACTGTGTAAACTAGTGCCGGTTCCAAGGTCTAGGCCTCTGGAACGCCAATCAAGGGGCTTTGGCGCAGTTGGTAGCGCGTTTCCATGGCATGGAAAAGGTCAGGGGTTCGAATCCCCTAAGCTCCACAGCATATTGAGTGCATGAGCGGTCATCGAGTCGATGACCGCTCTTTGCTGTGCCTAGGGGAGTGCTCTCGTTGCCGGCGGCGCGCTGCGGGTCCGGGTTTGGGTTGGTTGCAGGTGGGTGGTGAGGAAGCGGATCTGGTCGGCGATGGCTTGGTCGACGGCGGGCGGGTGGTAGATGGTGAAGTGGTCGGCGTCGTAGTGCTTGAGTTCGGCCCGGGATGCCTTGTCGGCGACGCGTTCGGCGATGCGCGGGGAGATGAGGTTCTCTCGGTCGCAGGCGCAGATCAGGAGCGGGCAGCGCACTTTGGACGCTTTGGCGGAGGCGTTGTAGAAGAGCATGTCGAGCCCGGAGGCCGCGGTGATGCGGTTGTCGAAGACGTATCCGGGTGGGGCGACCGACCTCCAGCCTTCGAGTGCGCCGGGCTGGTTGACGAAGGCGCGCTCGCCGGGGCGTCCGACTAGCGGCACGTAGCGCCGCCGCAGCCCGAAAGCGGCTCGGACCACGTCGGAGAGGATCGGCCCGGTCATGCGGAGCAGGTGCCGCGCTCCGGCGCGGGTGACGACGGCCCGGCCGCTGAGCACGGGGCATTGCACGACCGCGGCGACGAGGTCGTGATGGCGGGCGGCCGCGGTGAGCGCGTGGCTGGAGCCGAAGGAGGTGCCCCAGACCGCGATCCGGGCGGCGTCGATCTCGGGACGCGAGCGGGCGAAGGCGAGGGCCGCGTCCACATCGGCGGCGTAGCGGCGCTGGCTCACGAGCTGACGGGGCTGGCCGCCGGACTCGCCGAGGTGGCGGAAGTCGAAGGCCACCACGGCGATGCCGACTTCGGAGAAGGCCCGCTCGTACTGAGCGAGCATCATTTCGTGGGTGGCGCCTCCGCCGTGGACGAGGACGACGGCCGGGTGCGGGCCGGGCCCGTCGGGCAGGGTGAGCCAAGCTGCGCAGTTGTCGCGCCCGGAGGGGAAGGTGGTCTGGATGGTCATGACACCTCGATTAGGCACGTTGTATGTGAACGACTCGAGTTAATCACGTACCTTGTACTTAAACAAGGAGAGGTATGCCCGCACCCAGAAAATTCACCCGCGAGCAGTTGCGCACGGTCGCCTTGGCGATGGTCGACGAGCAGGGCTTGGCCGCGTTGACCATGCGCAGCCTCGCATCAGCGCTCGGCACCGGAGCGATGACGATCTACAACTACGTCGACGGCCGCGAAGGACTCGAGCAACTGGTCACCGAGGCGGTCATGGCCGAGGCGCGCTGGGACGACGTCACCGGGGAATGGAGCGAGGCGGTCACCGCCGTGGCCGTCGGGATGTGGCGGGCCGTCCGCGCCCACCCTCACGCGATTCCGCTGATCCTCACCCGCCGCAGTCTCGACCCGTCCACCCTTGCCACCGCCGAGGCCCTTCTGGGCGCTCTCGCGCACAGTGGCAGATCCGGCACCGACCTGCTGATCGCCTTCCGGCTGGTCACCGGTTTCATCACCGGTTCCGCCCAATCAGAGCTCGCCGGACCGCTCGCGGAGGGTCACGGTGACGACCCGGACGCGGCCACCGGCCGTGTCCGGTCGCTGTCCTCCGAGCGATTTCCTCACCTGATCGCGATCGCCCGAGCCGCGACTGCCAGCGACCCCGAAATCGAGTTCCGCACCGGGCTGCGCATCATCCTCACCGGGCTCGCCGCATGACGCTCCGCGCAAGGCGGCGGGTCAGCGTCCAAGGGCGGTTCTGCTCTGGAACAGGCCTGCTTGCGGTGGTTTCGAGCTGAGGTGACGGGTTCCAGCGGTGCCGGCCTTGCCAACGGATGGTCGCGAACCGGGCGTATGCATCGTGACAGGGACGCCATCTTCTTTGGAGGTTCGATGCGTACGAGGTACATCGCCGCTGCTGCGGTGCTGGTGGGTGCGGGGCTGGTTCCCGGCGCCGCGGCGGCGGAGGAGCCGGGGGTTCCGGCATCCGCGGTAGTGGAGGAAGGCGCGACCGAGGTGGTGCTGCCGACCGGGGAGAGGGTGGCGATCACGCCCGACGGGGTCCTGGAGGTCGAGGGTGGCGCGTACAGCGTTGGGAGGAACACCGACGGGGAGCGGCTCGTGACGCCGCTGCACGCGGTCGGCGAGGTGGCCGTGGGCGAGTACGACGCCGAATTGTTCAATGTGGACGATCCCGGCGGCGAGGAGCCCGAGCCTGAACCGGAGCCCGAGCCGAACGTGACCCTCACCGGCGCATGGCTGGACGGGTCCGCGCCGGAGATGATGGGCGTGGCCTGGGCCGAGGTCGGTACGACCAGAGAGGGCGGCCCCGAGTACTTCGAGGGCGGTTCGGTGGAGTTCGCGCTGGAACCCGGCCGCTACCACGTGGTCACGTTCATGTTCAAGGGAGTCGAGGGCGACGAGGCCGACGTGATCGCGTCGATCCAGGAGATCCGGGTCGGTACGAAACCGGCCGAGCTCTTCGTCGACGGCAAGAAGGCGAAGCCGCTCGGCTTCGACCTCGATCGCGAGGCCGTGTCGGGGAACTTCCAGCTCGACGTCTTCAGCTACCCGCCGGACGTCCAGGAGGGCGACGGCGCCTATCTCGGGTTCTGGGCCGCGCCCGGCGGCGACCTCTACGCGGTGCCCACGGGCAGGCTCACCGGCGGCAACGACGTCGGCTACGTGGTGCGCGAAGGGCTCACGAGCCCCAGCGGGGCCGCCGACCCCTACAGCTACAGCCTGTTCCGGCACGGCGAGCGCGGCTTCCGCGGCGACCTGACCCCGGCCGTCCACGACGAGGACCTGGCGCGCATCGACGCCGACTACCAGACGCTCGGCGCGAACGGGGAGTTCACCAGGCAGGACCTGCCCGAGTACCCCGGCTACGACGCCGGCTTCTACACGAGCACCGGCAAGGTCGCGCTGCCGTCCTCGCGCACCGAGTTCGTCAGTGCGGACGAGGATCTCAGCTGGGCGCACCGCGCGTACTTCCCGTACGAGGGCGGGCCCGAATCGGCCTGGGACCGGGTGCACCATCGCAGCGGCGTGCTCGAGGCCGGTTCGGTGCAGGACATGACCTGGAACAACGCGCCGCTCTCGGTCGGCATCGACAACATCGGCCAGCCCTGGCCCCCGGCCACGTTCGTCCGCTGGGACCAGTACGAGCTGCTGTACTTCGCGCCGTGGATGTTCTCGTCGTCGGCGAACGGCGAGGGCGTCATGAGCGAGTACCTGCCCGGGAAGATCACGGTGTTCCAAGGCGGCGAGGTACTGGCGCAGAACTCCAAGATCGGGGTCGCCGTGGGGCTCGACGAGGTCGCGGCCGGTGAGCTGACCCTTTCCGCCGCCACCGAACGCGAAGCCCCGTGGACACCGCTGGGCATCCGGTCCGAAGCCGAGTGGACGTTCGACTACGACCCCGAGGGCAATCCGGTCCTGCCGGTGTCGGTGGTCGAGTTCGCCGCCTCGGGGGTCGTGAACGGCTACGCCGAAGCGGGGACCGTGCAGGACATCCAACTCGAGTTCGCGCAGCAGCCAGGGGCCGACGACCAAGACTGCGCCGCAATGACCTTCGAGGTCTCCTACGACGACGGCGAGTCTTGGACGGAGGTCGCGGTCGACCGTGAGGGCGACACCGCCGCAGCCCGCCTCGACCTCCCCGAGGACGCCTCCTTCGTGTCGGTCCGGTTCACCGCCGCCGACGAAGCGGGCAACACCGTCACGCACGAGACCATCCGCTCCTACGGTCTGAGCTAGCCCTGTGGAGCCGCGCGCCCCGGGATTTCGGGGCGCGCGGCTCGATGCGCCCCCCCAGGGCGCGCGGGGGCGCCCGCGGGGGCGGCGGCGCGGCGCCT
>NZ_JAPZVR010000007.1:145960-154513 GCF_027622855.1 Glycomyces algeriensis
CCCCCGCCGCCCCGCCCGCCCGGGGGCCCCCCGCCCCCCCGGGTCTGGCGCCCCCCGCGGCTCGATGCTCACCCACTGGCAGCGCGGGGCCGACCTCTGCGACGTCGCCGCTGCTCATCCGCGAGCCGGCACGCCGTGGTCACCGTCTGGTCCATTGCTGGTTGGCCTGCCCGCCACCGCAGGTCCAGAGCGTGACCTTCGTGCCGTTCCCGGTGCCCCAGCCCGAGGCGTCCAGGCACAGGCCGGACTGCACCCCGGTGATGGTGCCATTGGCGTTGACGTTCCACTGCTGGTTCGCTTGTCCGTTGCAGTCCCAGATCACCACCGCGGTGCCGTTGGCGGTGCCCTGACCGTAGGCGTCCAGGCACTTGTTGCCGTACACCTTGAGCTGCTTGCCGGCGGTGTAGGTCCACTGCTGGTTGGCGCCACCCCAGCAGTCCCACAGCTGCACGTCGGTGCCGTTGGCGGTGCCGACCCCGGTGACCTCGAAGCAGCGACCGGACTGGGCGCCAACGATCTCGGTGGCGTCCGCTGTGCCGACGCTGCCGGGTACCGATTGCAATGCGGCGTACCAGACCGCGGCCATCTTGTCGTATCCGGCGGCGGTCGGGTGGACGCCGTCGTCCAGGTCGGCGGCGGTCAGGGCGCTGTGCATGTCGACCAGGTGCACGTTCTTGCCGGCGTTCACCTTGCTCTGCACGATGCCGGGGATCGCCGCGTTGAATCTGTTCACCGCCGCCTCCCCCTCGCTCCACCCGATCGGGATGATCTGCGCGACGAACACCTCGGCGTTCGGCGCCGTCGCGGTGATGCGGTCGATCAGTGCGGACAGCCGGTTCGGGGCGCCGGCGACATCGTGGTTCTGCAGGATGTCGTTGGTGCCGATGTGCAGCAGCACGGTCTTCGGCTGGTAGGTGTTCAGCCAGCCGACGATGTTCGCGTCGATCTGGTCGATACGCCAGCCGGGGTGGCCTTCGTGATCGTGGTCGCCGAGACTCGCCGGCCCGTTGAACTGCGACCCGACGAAGTCCGCGGTGTACCCGCCGTTGGCGAGGCGCTGCCACAGGCCGATCCGGTATCCGCCCGGCGTGGCGGTGCCCTCGGTGATGGAATCGCCCAGCGGCATGACCCGGACCCCGCCGTTCGACTCCGCGCTGGCAGGACCGACCGCCGCCGTCACCATGCCCAGCATGAGACCGAGCGCCACGATCGGTCCGAGCCACCTTGCTCTTGTTCGCATTTTTGCTCCTGGAATTCGAAGGGTCGCTGCCGTTCCTGGTCGTGCCGCTAGCGCTGCAGGGTCAGCAGACCCGGCCGATAGGGCAGCGTGCCGTACTCCCCGCCGTCGGTGCCGGGGTCGCGCCCCTGGTAGAGGAATTGCAGGTTGCACGGGTCGATGGTCTTGGTCTGGTCGGGGTTGGTGCGCACCAGATCGCCGTGGCTGATGTCCCGGGTCCAGGTCGCGCCGCTGTTGACGCTCCCGGCGAAGGGGCTGTCCACGGTCTCGGCCTGGGGTTGGGGCGTCCATTCGCCGTCGAGGCTGGTGGCCGTGAACGAGCGGAAGTAGCGACCGAACCCGGTGTAGTTCTGGGCCTCGACGATCATGAGGTACTGGTTCTGCCCCTGGACCTTGTAGACCTCGACCGCCTCGAACAGGTCGAGCGGCGTGTCGCGCATGATCTCCGTGAACGAACCGAAGGTGCCCGGGAAATCGCCGATGGGCATGCCGGCGCGGTAGATGCCGCCCTCATCGTCGGCGAAGAACATGTACATGTTCCGGTCGTCGCCGATGAGCGTCACGTCGAGCGGGCCGCCCTTCGGAAGGGTGCCCGTGAACAGCTCCCGCTGCTCGGACCAGCCGTTGGGGTTGGTCGGGTCGCTCGAGGTGCGGTAGCCGAAGCTGTACGGCCAGGCCCCGTTGTAGGCGAGCACCCAGGTGTTCTTCGGCGCGAAGTAGAACAGCGTCGGCGCGATGCCGCTGAAGGGAATCGTGTTCTGGGTTGCCGTGGCCATGTCGGACCAGTTCGTGAAGGGGCTGAAGGACATCAGTCCCCAGTTGCCGTCGGGATAGGGCAGCGCGCCGTGCGTCGTGGCGTAGACGACGTGCTTGCCGTTGTGGACGACGTGGGTGAAGTCCTTGAGCGATGCCCACTCCGGCTTCGGCTGCGCCAGTGGGCCGGTCGATGTCCAGTTGTACGTCGCCGGAAGGCCGCAGGCGGCGCTGCCGCCGTCGACGCGGACGAGCTGCCACTGCTGGTTGGTGCCGTTCCAGTCGCTGTACTGGACGACGGTGGCGCCGTCGTCGGTGGCGGCGTTCTGGACTTCGATCGCCTTGTTGCTGTTGCGGTTGATCAGGCGCGTGTAGCCGCTGCCGGAGTCGGCGAAGCGGAACTGCTGGTTGGCGCCGTTGTGGTCGGTCCACTGGTGGATGGCGGCGCCGTCGGCGGTGGACCAGCTGGACACGTCGAGGACCTTGCCCGAGTGGCGTGCTTTGATTCGGTAGTAGCCGCCGCCGGCGTCCACGAACTGGAATTGCTGGTTGGCGGCGTTCGTACGGGCCCACTGGTGGAGCTGGGCGCCGTCGGCGGTGGACACACCGCTGACGTCCAAGACCTTGCCACTGCTGCGATTCACTAGGACGTACCAGGCGTTGGGGTCGGTCGACTGCTGGGCTTGCGCCGCGGTGAACGGGCTGAGCGCGGTCGCGGCGGCGGCCCCGGCGAGCACGCCGGCGCCGCCGATGAGCATCCGCCTGCGGCTCTTGGGGGTTTCCATCCAGGCCATGGGTCTCCTTCGTTGAGGTTCGCTTCCCCAGACGGGTCCAGCGGGACAGGGTCGAGTGCGGCCGATGTCATCTGGTGATCTCTCACGGAAGCGGGCACAACGAACGTCTGTTATCGCTCACATGGCGAAGTGCAACTCCGAAACATCAGATGATTTCTTCCAGCGATTCGAACTATAGAGAGATCTCGATGTGTAGTCAACGGCTCGCGGAAGGTTTGTTGGCACGCCTGGCGTTACTTGTCGCGCCGAAGCTCGGACCCTTGACAAAGTTTGGTCGTCCAACTTAGTGTGGGCGCTAAGGAGATCGACCCCCCTCCAGCGGCCCGCGCCGCGCCCTCACGGGATCCACCGTCCCACGAGGAGAACCGTGAAGAGCTCACCGACTGTCCATAGAAGACGAATGCGCCTCGGTGCGATCGCCGCCGCCGCGGTGACCGCCCTGACCGCGGGCCTGATCGGCGCTGCCAGCGCCAGCGCGGCCCCTGAGGGTTGCGAGGTCGAATACCAGGTCACCGGCCAATGGTCCGGCGGCTTCAACGCCAATGTCGAGGTCACCAACCTCGGCGACCCGGTCAAGAACTGGGACCTGGAGTGGACCTGGGCCGACGGCCAGCGCGTCACCCACATGTGGAACGCCAAGGACAAGAGCAAGGCCGCCGCGGCCAAGGCCACCGGTCAGGGCCACAGCAGCACGCTCGCGACCGGCGGTACGACATCGTTCGGGTTCGCCGGCTCGTGGTCGGGTGCGAACACCGACCCGGCCGAGTTCCGCCTCAACGGCCGCCTCTGCGACGGCACCGTGAGCGACCCGTCCCAGCCGATGACCGCCGTCGAGCAGGTCGCGGCCATGCAGCCGGGCTGGAACGTCGGCAACACCCTCGACGCCTTCGGCGGCGACACCGGCGGTGAGACCGCCTGGGGCAACCCGCTGATCACCGAGGAACTCCTCCAGACCATCAAGGCCGAGGGCTACAACTCGATCCGCCTCCCGGTGGCCTGGGATTACGAGCACACCGGCCCGGGACCGGACTACACGATCTCCTCCGAGCGCATGGAGCGTGTCGCGCAGGTCGTCGACTGGGCGATCGCGAACGACCTCCAGGTGCTGGTCAACATCCACGACCAGATGTTCACCAAGGAGCTGCCGGACGACCCCGAGAACGTGCTGGCGAAGTTCAACTCGATGTGGGGCCAGATCGCCGAGCGGTTCAAGGACTACCCGTCCGAGCTGTCGTTCGAGAGCATCAACGAACCGCAGTTCCCCACTGACACGGCCAACCAGGACGCCCACACCGCCACGCTCAACGTCAACTTCTACGAGACCGTCCGCGCCACCGGCGGGAACAACGCGGACCGGCTCCTGGTGCTGCCGACGTGGGTCACCAACTCCGAGCAGCCGCACCTGGACGCGCTCAAGGCGACCATCGACGAGCTCGACGACGAGATGATCGCCGCGACCGTCCACTTCTACGGGTTCTATCCCTTCGGCGTCAACGTCGCCGGGGTCACCACGTACGACGAGGCGACCCAGCAGGACCTTGTGAACACCTTCCAGCGCACCAATGACACCTTCGTCGACAACGGCGTGCCGGTCATCGTCGGGGAGTGGGGCGTCCTCGGCTACGACTACACCCGCGGCGCCGTGCCCAACTCGCCGCAGTACGGCGAATTGCTGAAGTTCTTCCAGGCCACGGCGCACCAGGCCGTCGAAGAGCAGCTGACCTTGATGCTGTGGGACGCCGGCTCGTACCTCAACCGCCACACCCTGGAATGGCGCGACCCGCTCCTGAAGGCGTACATGGACTCAGGTTTCACGACGCTTTCGGGCACCGCCTCGTTCGACTCGATCTACCTCGAGAAGGCCGGGACCATCGCGGACGAGTCGCTCACCCTCAACCGCAACGGCCTTGACTTCGAGGGCCTGTGGCAGGGGGACACCGCACTCGCCGAGGGCGCTGACTACACCGTTTCCGGTGACACGCTCACTCTGACCGCCGCCGCGCTCACCCGTCTCGCGGGCGACCGCGCCTACGGCACCAACACGACCATCGAAGCCCGCTTCTCGGACGGCCTGCCTTGGGCGATCCACATCATCACCTACGACCAGGCGCAGCTCTCGGACGTTTCCGCGACCATGGACGGCGAGCCTTGGTCCGGGTGGGAGCCCTGCGACGCCTCGTGCTTCGCGATTCCGACCGAGTTCAACGGCGACCAGATCGCCACGATGGAGGCCAAGTACGCCGACGGCACCAACGCCGGGCCCCACTCGTGGACCGCCTTCAAGGAGTTGTGGGCGACCTACCGGCCCGACTACGAGGCCGGCACGATCAGCCTCACCCCTGACTTCTTCAACGAGGTCAGGGACGGCGAGCCCGTCACCCTCACGTTCCACTTCTGGGGCGGCGGCACGATCGACTACACGATCACCGAGTCCGGCACGACCGTGACCGGAACCAGCGCTTAATCAGCGATCCACCCGGCGGCGTGGGCACCCAGTGCCCGCGCCGCTTCGGCTCGCCGGGGCCCGGAAGCGCGGGCACCCGACAGCGACAGATACGCCCGACCAGAAGGAGACCAGCATGACCGCCGAACTCTCGGTGCAGCTCTACAGCGTGCGGGACGCGCTCGACGCCGACCTGCCGGGAACGCTCGACCGCCTCGCGGGACTCGGCTTCGAGAACGTCGAACTCTTCGGCTTCACCGACCGGGTGGACGAGTACCGCACCGCGCTCGCGAACGCGGGCCTCACCGCGCTCTCGGCCCACGCGTCGCTCGCCGAGGGCGATGCCGAGCGGGCGCTCGACGCCGCCGCCGCACTCGGCGTGCGCACCCTCATCGACCCGATGATCCGCCACGGGTGGGAGACCGCCGACGGCGTGTCCGCCATCGCGGAGCGGCTCGGGCAGATCGCCGCCCAGGCGCAGCCGCTCGGCATCGAGTTCGGCTACCACAACCACACCTGGGAGTTCGAGTCCGAGATCGACGGGCGCAACGCCTTCGACGTGTTCACGGACCAGCTCGACCCGGCGGTGGTGCTCGAGATCGACACGTACTGGGCCGAGGTCGGCGGCCAGAGCGCACCCGCGCTCCTGGCCCGCCTCGGCGACCGCGTGCGGCTGCTCCACATCAAGGACGGGCCCCGCACCACCGACGCCTCCGCGCAGCAGCCCGCCGGATCGGGCGACATGCCGGTCAAGGAGATCCTGGCCGCCGCGCCCCGGGCCGTGCGGGTCATCGAGTTCGACGCCTACGCCGGCGACATCTTCGACGGGATCGCGCAGAGCCTGCGCTTCATCTCCGGGCTGGAAGCATGAGCGCCGGGCCGGTAGGCGTCGGCGTCATCGGCGCGGGAGTCATCAGCGGCGAGTACCTGCGGAACCTCACCACGTTCCCCGACCTCGCCGTGCGGTTCGTGGCCGACCTCGACGCGGACCGGGCCAAGGCGCAAGCGGAGGCGTTCGGGGTGCCGGCGTCAGGTTCGGTGGCCGAACTCCTTGCGCGCGAAGACGTCGAGATCGTGGTGAACCTGACGATCCCCGCCGTGCACGTGGAGGTCGGCCTCCAGATCCTGCAAGCGGGCAAGCACGTGTGGAGCGAGAAGCCCGTCGCGATGGACCGCGAGAGCGGCCGGGCGCTGCTGGACGAAGCGAAGCAACGCGGCCTCAGGGTCGCGTGCGCACCGGACACCGTCCTCGGCTCCGGCCTCCAGACCGGCCTGCGGGCCATCGAGGACGGGCAGATCGGGGAACCGCTCACCGCACTCGCGGTCATGCAGGCCCCCGGCCCCGAATCGTGGCACCCGAGCCCGGAGTTCCTCTTCGACACCGGCGGCGGCCCGCTGTTCGACATCGGCCCGTACTACCTCACGACGCTCGTCCACGTCTTCGGTCCGGTGCGCCGCGTCAGCGCCACCTCGTCGCGGTCCCATGCCACGCGCGTCATCGGTTCGGGCCCGCGCGCCGGAACGGAGTTCCCGGTGAACGTGCCGACCGCGCACGCCGCCCTGCTGGAGTTCGAGGGCGGCGCGAGCGCGGTGGCCCTGTTCAGCTTCGAGTCCCACCTGGTGCGGGCCGGCCTCGTCGAGTTCACCGGCACCTCGGGCACGCTCGCGCTCCCCGACCCGAACGGCTTCGACGGCCCCTCGCGGCTCTGGCGGGACGGCGGCGAGCCGGACGTGATCGAGGCCGTCGGCGCCGAATACGGCAGGGGCGCAGGCGTGCTCGACCTGGCCCGCGCCATCCGAACGGGAACCGGCGAGCGGGCCTCCGCCGACATCGCCTTCCACGTCCTCGACGTCATGGTCGCGATCACCGAGGCCGCGGCATCGGGGACCGCCGTCGAACCGCAGAGCACCGCGACCCGACCCGATGCGCTCCCGCCCCAATGGGATCCGACGGCTCGCACGCTCTGACCAGGGCCGCTCCTCCGCAGCGCCGGGCTCTTTCAACACCCGGAGCCCCGCGCTGCGGCAGGGCGGCCGTACTCGATTCGCCTGACAGGGACCGTGTCAGGTCGGTGCAAGGGCGGCGACAGCGCGGCCGCCCATAGTTGCCGACATGAACGAGAACACCACCGCCACCCAGACCAGCTCCGCCGACCGGGCCGAGTTCCAGCAGATCATCGACGGGATCGTCGACGCCGGCTTCACCGGTGTGCAGCTGCGCATCACCGACGAGCACGGCGAGTGGACCGGCGCCGCCGGCTCCCGCGAGATCGGCCGCCCCGGGAAGCCCTCCACCGAGGGCGCGTTCCGGATCGGCTCCAACACCAAGACCTTCACCGCCGCGCTCGTGCTCCGCCTGGTCGCCGAAGGCCGCCTCGCCCTCGACGACAAGGCCGCCGACCACCTGCCGCGGTTCGCGCTCGACCCGCGCATCACCGTGCGGATGCTGCTGCAGCACACCAGCGGCGTCTACAACTACACCGGCGACTTCGAGGACGGCGAGCTCGTGCCCGGCATCACCTGGCAGGGCAAGACGTGGGTCGAGGACCGGTTCAAGACCTTCCTCCCCGAGGAACTCGTCGAGTTCGCGCTGGCCAAACCGCTGAACTTCGAGCCGGGCACGGCCTGGAGCTACTCGAACACCAACTACGTCCTGGCCCGCCTGGTCGCCGAGTCGGCCTCGGGCCGCCCGTTCGCCGAGGAGATGCGCCGCCTCGTCCTGGACCCGCTGGGGCTCACTGGCACCGTGGTCCCGGAGACCGACCCCGAGATCCCCGGCGAGCACGCCCACGCCTACTACCGGTACGAGGAGGACGGCCAGGTGCACATCGCGGACGTCTCCCGCATGAACCCGTCCCGGATCTCCACCGGCGGCGACATGATCTCCACGACGAAGGACCTGCAGCGGTTCATCACCGGCGTCCTCGGCGACGGGTTCCTGCCCGCGCCGCTGCTCGCGGAGATGGTGGCGCCCTACCCGACCCCGATCCCGAACATGGGCTATGGCCTCGGCGTCTTCGTCCAGGAGACCGACGGCGGCACGGTCATCACCCACAACGGCGGCATCGCCAGCTACGCGGCGCTCATGTTCAGCACCCCGGACGGCGGGAAGACGCTCACCGCCTCCATCACCTATGTGGACGATGAGACGATGGCTCTCGCGATGGCCTTCCAGGAAGTCCTGCAGCGCCTGGTGGCCAAGGCCTTCGGCTGATCCCGCCCGAACGCCGAAGGGCCGCGGGCCGCCCCCCGGGGGGGGGGGGGGGCCCGGGGGGGGGGGCGGGGGGGGGGGGGGGGGGGGGGGGGGCCGCGCCCCGGGGGGGACC
>NZ_JAPZVR010000007.1:154523-226638 GCF_027622855.1 Glycomyces algeriensis
CCCCCCCGGGCCCGGGCCGCCCCCCCCCGCGCCCCCCCCCCCCCCCCCCCCCCGGGCCCCCCCCCCCCCCGTGGGGGGGGCCCGCGGCCCTGTTCGTTGCACGGGTTGCGGTGCGTCAGGCGCTCATACGCTCCAGCTCTCGGACCGCACCTAGGGGAACGCATTCGGCGCATTCGTGGCGGCCCCGGAAGGAGGACTCGACGCGCCAGCCTTCCGCGTCGGCCGCCGAGCAGAGGACGTCCCAACTGAGGTAGGAGTCGTCGTTGCAGCGGAACACCGTCTGGCATCGGTCGCAGTGCAGTTCGTACTCAAGGCCGCCGTTCATCCCGCGGAATGCCTTACCGCTCATGTCAGGTCACCTCACCCGTATCGCTATGGACGGGCCGCCGGTCTCGTACCGCATCCGGCGGCCCTGGAAGGGGGCAGGGGTTTCCCACGGGCGCGGCGCATTAAACCTGCAGGCCCGCAGATCACCAGTGGCGCAGGCGAAACGGAACGGATCGGCCCCCGCAGCCAGGCGGCCGCGCTCGCCGCCCGGCGATCCCGCCATTCGGGACCGCGCTTTCGCCTCGCAGGCCGGTTCGCGTCCCCGCAGGACGCCTGAGGGCCATTTATGAGAGTACGACCATAATTTAATTTGCACCGAACCGTTGCCCCGGCCCGCTCCGGCGATCTATGGTAGGACGATCGTAATCTAATTTTGGAGGAGCAGGAAGATGACACAGACCAAACCGGTGGCGCTCGTGACGGGCGCTTCCTCGGGCATCGGCAGGGACGCCGCTATGGCCCTCACCGCCGCGGGCTTCCAGGTCGCCGGCACCAGCCGGAAGGCCTCCGGCCTCACCGAACGCGACGGGTTCACGCTCCTCGCCCTCGACGTTGCCGACGACGCCTCGGTCGCCGCGGCGGTCGAGCAGGTCATCGAGCGCTTCGGGCGCATCGACGTCCTGGTCAACAACGCGGGCGTCGGCACCACGGGGGCCGCGGAGGAGCGTTCGATCGCCGAGGACCAGGCGGTCTTCGACATCAACGTCTTCGGGGTCATGCGCATGACCAAGGCCGTCCTGCCGCACATGCGCGCCCAGCGCAGCGGGCGCATCATCAACGTCTCGTCCGCGCTCGGGTTCGCGCCCGCGCCCTACCAGGCGATCTATGCCGCGTCGAAGCACGCCGTCGAGGGCTACACCGAGTCCCTGGACCACGAGATCCGCGGATTCGGGGTCCGGGCGCTGCTCATCGAGCCCGCCCTCACCAACACCGCGTTCGAGGCGAACACGCTCCCGCCCGCGACCTCGATGGAGACCTATGCGAAGCAGCGGACGGCCCACGACGAGCTGCTCGCCGCCGGGCTGGCGAGCGGCGACGACCCGTCGATCGTCGCTGCGACGATCGTGGCCGCGGCCACCGACCGCAAGCCGAAGCTCCGCTACACGGCCGGTCCCATGGCCCGGCGGATGAGCCGCCTGCGCCGCTTCGCCCCGGCCAGTGCGTTCGACCAGGGCATTCGCAAGTTCAACGGCCTGCCCGCCTGAGGGTCAGGCCGGCATCCGGTTGAAGCGGCGGATGATGCGGTCGAAGGTCCGGGCGGGAGCGACGCGGTGCACCGCGTTGATCCGCGCGGCCGTCGACCCGGCGGTCCGCCGCAGTTTCGGCTTGGTGTCAGTGGCCGCGGCGACGATCACCTGGGCCACGACGGCGGGGGCGTCGCCGCTGCTGGTGTTCTCCGCGAGCACCGCCTCGTAGTTGGCCCGGCCGGCCGCGTAGAGCGGCAGCGGCGTGTCGGCCTGCACGCTGTGGTCCCCGAACGGGGTGTTGATCGGGCCGGGCTCGACGAGCAGGACCCGGACGCCGTACTGGCGGACCTCGTGGTCCACCGATTGCGAGTAGCCCTCGACCGCGTGCTTGGTCGCGACGTAGAGCGCCATGAACGGGCTGGGCACGAACCCGCTGAGGGACGAGACGTTGATGATCCGCCCGCTCCGCTGCGCGCGCATGTGCGGCAGGACCGCGGTCGTCATCCGCATGACGCCGAAGACGTTGATGTCGAAGACGTCCTGCGACTGGGCGGTCGAGAACTCCTCGGCCGCGCCGGTGGTGCCGACGCCCGCGTTGTTGACCAGGACGTCGATGCGCCCGTACCGGTCGATGACCTGCTTGACCGCCGCGCTGACCGATTCGTCGCCGGTCACGTCGAGGTCGAGGTACGCCACTCCGGCGGGCGCGGTGAGCCCCGCGGTCTTGCGGCCGGTGCCGATCACTTGGAAGCCTGCGGCGGCGAATGCGATCGCGGTCGCCTTCCCGATGCCTGAGGACGCGCCCGTCACGAGCGCGACCTGCTGATTCGCCGTCATCACAATCCTCCGAATTTTGTATTACGTTCGTACTACCATAAGTCTCCGGCGAGCTCGGGCGCAAGGATTTCGGAAATTTATATTATGGTCGTACTCTTTATGGGTACGGAGTGGAACGGCAGAGGGGCGTGCGATGCGGTACGGCAAGGAGCACAAGCAGGCGACGCGGCAGCGGATCATCGAGGCCGCCGGCCGCCGGCTCAAGACCGACGGCATCGACGGCTCGGGGGTGTCCACCCTGATGACGGACGCGGGCCTGACCAACGGCGCGTTCTACGCCCACTTCGAATCCAAGGACGACCTGGTCGCCACGGCCGTGGCCCATGAACTCCGCGCGCAGCGCGAGGCCCTGGGCGAGCTGCCGCCCGGCCGCGTCGGCGTCGAGCACCTCATCCGCGAGTACCTCTCGGTCGGGCACCGCGACAACCCCGGGCTCGGCTGCCCGTCCGCGGCCCTGCTCGACGAGATCGGCCGCGCCGCGGCCGCCACCAAGACGGCCTACACCGAGGGCGTGCTGGCGTTCATCGAGGAGTTCGCCGCCCGCCTGGCGCCGGACGACCCGCAGTCGGCGCACGCGAAGGTCCTCAGCATCTACGCCGGCATGATCGGCACGCTGCAGCTCTCCCGCGCCCTCGCCGACCGCGAACTCGCCGACGAGGTCCTCGAGCAGGGGATCGCGAACGCCCTCGCCCTCGTGAACGCGGAAAGCGCGCCCGACGCGGTCAGGTGACGACCCGGTACCGCAGGTGGACGGCCCGTTCGGAGTCGACGGTCTCGATGCGCTCCAAGGCGATCGGCCCGCCCACATGGGCGAAGAGCGAGGTGCCGTCGCCGAGGATCACCGGGGCGACGTGCAGGTGCAGCTCGTCGATCACGCCCGCGTTCAGACCCTGCTGGATGATGCTCGCACCGCCCATCACGTGCACCGTCCGCTCCCCGGCCGCGCGCCTCGCCTGCGCGACGGCCGCTTCGACACCTTCGGTGACGAAGGTGAAGGTGGTGTCCCCCTTGGCGATAGGGGCTTCGGCGCGGTGGGTCACGACGAAGACCGGCATGCCGTAGAAGCCGGTCTCGCCCCAGCCGTTCGTGTCCTCGTAGACCTTCCGGCTGGTGACGACCGCGCCCGCCGGGTCGAAGAGGTTCCAGGCCATGGCCTTGGCGGCGTCGTCGGCCCAGATCCAGTCGTGCAGGACCTCGCCGCCCCTGCCGAGCCCGGGGTGGGTATTGATGTCGGGCCCGGTGACGAAGCCGTCGAGCGACATCGAGATGTTCGCCTGTACTGGTGCCATGGGTGCCTGCTTCCGGATCGGTGGAGGCTCTCCCCGTGGAGACGAGGTCCGGCGCCCGGATTCATCGCGGGCGCCGGACCACCGGTCTAGTGCAGCGCGCCCAGGAGCTCGGCGCTGAAGGGGTTGGTCTTCTCGCCCTTGGTGATCCGGCTGGGCCACTCGGGGTCGGCGATGAGGCTGCGGCCCACGGCGATCATGTCGAACTCGTCGTCCTCCATGCGGTCGAGGAGCTTCTCGATGCCGGTGGTGCCGGGCTGGAACGCCATGCCCTCGGGGCCCATGAACTCCTTGTCGAGGCCGACCGAGCCGACGGAGATGACGGGCTTCCCGGTGAGCTTCTTGGTCCATCCGGCGAGGTTGAGGTCGCTGCCGTCGAACTCGGGCAGCCAGTAGCGGCGGGTGGAGGCGTGGAAGGCGTCGACGCCGGCCGCGGCGAGCGGCGCGAGGACCTGCTCGAGCTCGCCCGGGGTCTCGGCGAGGCGGGCGTCGTAGGCGCCGCCCTTCCACTGCGAGAACCGGAAGGTCACCGGGAAGTCGGGGGAGACCGCCGCGCGGACGGCCGCGACGACCTCGGCGGCGAAGCGGGTGCGCGAGGCCAGGTCGCCGCCGTACGCGTCGGTGCGGCGGTTGGTGCTCGCCCACAGGAACTCGTCGATGAGGTAGCCGTGGGCGCCGTGGAGTTCGACGCCGTCGAAGCCGAGCCGCTCGGCGGCGGCGGCGCTCTCGGCGAAGGCCGCGACCACCGCGTCGATGTCGTCCTGGGTCATGGCCCGGCCCTTCGGCGAGCCGTCGAGGCCCAGGCCCGAAGGGCTGAGCACGTCCGCATCGGGGACGGGACCGGTGCCGGGGTCGCGCGCGGCGCCGACGTGCCACAGCTGCGGGAGGATCGTGCCGCCCGCGGCGTGGACGGCCTCGGCGACCCGCTGCCAGCCGGCGAGCTGCTCGTCACCGTGGAAGCGCGGGACGTTGTCGCTCGCCCAGGTCGACTCGTGGCCGACGTAGGTGCCCTCGGTGACGATGAGGCCGACGCCGCCCGCGGCACGGCGGGCGTAGTAGGCCGCGACGTCCGCGGTCGGTACCCCGCCGGGCGAGAACTCCCTGGTCATCGGGGCCATGACCACGCGGTTGCGGAGGTCGAGGCCGTTGATCGCGTAGGGGCGGGCGAGCAGCTGGGCGGCTCGTTCCGCGGTGGCGGTGCGGCTGTCGTTCACGGGTCATCTCCTTGTGTACGGCGTATCCCTTAGATACAACGTACACTGAAGATACGGCGTCCACCAACACTGCTACGGTATGAAGCGGATTGAGGAGGCGAGGGCATGGCCGACAAGGCGAACGAGGACGGACCGGTCACGCTCTGGGAGCGGCTCGAGCGCCCTGCCCGCACGCCCCGGCAGCGCCTCACCGGCGCGCGCATCGCCGCGAAGGCGGTCCAGATCGCCGATGAGAAGGGCCTCTGCGCCGTCACCATGCGCACGCTCGCGACGGAGCTCGACGCCGCGCCGATGGCCGCCTACCGGTTCGTCGACGGCAAGGACGACCTGTTCGCGCTCATGGTCAACGAGGTCTACGCCGAAATCGCGATCCCCGAGGGCCCCTGGCGGGAGGTCCTGCGCGAGTACGCCGTGCAGACCCGCGACATGATGCACCGCCACCGCTGGCTGGCCGAACTCCCGCCGCACGTGACGATGACCCCCACCCCCAACCGGCTCGCGGCGATCGACCGCGCGCTGGCCTCCCTCGACGGGCTCGGCCTCGACATCGAGGCGATGATGACGGCGACCCGCACGGTCGCGGCGTTCGTGCACGGCACGGTCGGCGACGAGGTCGCCCTGGCCGAGCTGCACCAGGTCAGCGGGGCGCACACCCCCGAAGAGGTCCGCGAGGCGCTGGGCCCGCAGCTGCAGTGGATGCTCGCGACCGGGCGGTTCCCGGTGTACGAGCGGCACCTCTACGAGTCCGGCTGCGCCGAGGAGCCGCAGGCGCACTTCGACGCCGGTCTCGAACTGATCCTGGACGGCATCGCCGCCCGCATCGAGCGCGCGAAACCCTAAAGGCCGTTGCGGCCCAAGGGGATCCTAGAAACGGCTGCGTCCCAACGGTCTACGCCTGCCGGGATTCGACGAGCGCGCCGATGCCGCTCGCGAAGAGCTCGGCCGCGGCGATGCTGGCCTCGTCGTCCCGGGTGGTGAGCCAGGCGTCGGTGAGCCCTTCGATGCCCGCGAGGATCACGACCGCCAGCGACTCCAGTTCACCCTCGGGGAGGTCGAGCTTCCAGCGCCGCAGCTGTTCCATGACGAGGTCGGCGTACTGGCGGTGCTCCCATCGGCTGAGCTCGAGCAGGTCGGGGTCGGTGCGGGCGGCCACGGTCAGCTCGGCGAGCACGAGGTAGGGGCCGGGCACCGCCCGGACCCGGGCGAGCTGGGCCTGGACCGCCTTCCCCAGGCCCACGGTGAAGGTGTCGCCGGCGGGGTCGAGCTGCCACGCCACGGCCATGGCGCTCTCGCATTCGCGTTCGAGCAGGTCGTGCAGGAGCGCGCGCTTGGAGTCGAAGCAGTAGTGGAACATGCCCTGCGGCACCCCGGCGGCCTCGGTGATCGCCCTCGTCGTGGTGGCGGCGACCCCGCGTTCGCTCATGACCTCGAGCGCCGCGTCGAGGAGCTGCTGCCGCCGCTCGTTGAGGCTGCGGCGCGCGGTGGCGGGTTCGGTGCTCATCCGCCCATGCTAGCAGTGTTGAGCGATTGACTTGGTCAAGAGACTTGGTCATATGACCAACTCTCGTGTAGCGTCGTTTCCGGCCGCACATCGCGGTTCGAGACGGAGGAGACCGAATGAAGAGATGGACACTGCTCGCGGTCGCGATCGCGGCGGAGGTGGCGGCGGCGCTGTCCCTGCGGGCCGCGATCGACGAACCCTGGTGGGCGGCGCTCGCCGTGGCCGGCTACCTCGGCGCGTTCGTCGCGCTCGCCGCACTGCTGCGCATGGGCGCGCCGATCGGCGTGGTCTACGGCATCTGGGCCGCCGCGGGCGTCGCCCTGACCGCGGTGTTCGGCACGGTGCTCTTCGGCGAGCCGTTCACACTGCTCATCGGGATCGGCATCGCCTTCGTGATCGCCGGTGTGGTGCTGGTCGAGACCGGCGGCCACAGCGAGCGGTCCGAGCCGGCAGTGGCGGAGGCGGCGCGATGACCTGGCTACTGCTCGCCGGAGCGATCATCACCGAGGTCATCGCGACCCTCTCGCTGCGCGCCTCAGAAGGCATGCAGCGCAAGCGGTGGATCCCCGCGGTCGTCGGCGGCTACGGCGCCGCGTTCGGACTGCTCACCCTCACACTGGCGCAAGGAATGCCGATCGGGATCGCGTACGGCATCTGGGCCGCGTGCGGCGTCGCCCTCACCGCGATCGGCGCCCGCGTGTTCTTCAAGGACGGCCTCACCAAGCGCATGGGCGCGGGCATCGCGCTCATCGCCGTGGGCGTGCTCCTCATCGAACTGGGCGCCGCGCACTAGCGCGGTTCGGCCTCGGCCAAAGCGGCGAGCTGGGAGGTGACGGTGCCCCAGCCGTCGGCGAAGCCGAGCTGCTCGTGCAGGTCGCGCGCGGCCTTGTCGCCGTGGCGTACGCGGATGCGGTAGTCGGTGCCTTCGGGCGCGTCGGCGAACACGACCTCGGCCGTCATCGCCACGGGCGCGGGATTCGAAGGGCGCCAGTCGCTGTCGAGCCCGTTGGTGAAGACGAGCCGCGACCGGTCCTCGACGACGAGGAAGCAGCCGTCGAGGTGCGGTGTGAAGACCTCGCCGTCCCCGCTCATGCGGGTGACGAGCGCGCCGCCGGGCCGGGCCTCGAGGCGGTCGACGCGGCATTGGAGCGGCGCCGGGATCCACCACTGCGCGAAGCGGTCCGGGTCGGTCCAGGCGCGCCAGACCCGGTCGCGCGGGGCGCGGATGACGCGTTCGAGGCCCAGGTCCAAGGTGGGATCGAGTTCGGGATTCATTGCTGCTCCTCCGGTTCGGCGACGAGGCGTTCGAGCCTGTCGGTGCGGTCTTCCCAGATCCGGCGCTGCTCGGCGAGCCAGCCGTCCACGAGGGCGAGCCGCTCGCGCCGGAGCGCGCAGGTGCGCACCCGACCGGACTTGGTGGTGCGGATGAGGCCGTTGGCCTCGAGTGTGCGCACGTGCTTCATGAACGACGGAAGGGTGATCGGGAAGGCGCTGGCGAGGTCGCCGACGCTCTGGGGCCCGCGGCCGAGGCGTCGCACGACCTCGCGCCGGGTGGGGTCGGCGAGGGCGACGAAGAGTCCGTCGAGCTCCTCCGAATACTGTGCCATATGGCTAAGTATGACGCGGAAAAACACTTAGCGCAAGGGCTAAGTGTCTCCCGTTCTGCTCAGGGCGAAACGTCCTGGCCCGGCGGGCCCCGCGGACTTACGATGAGGCATGGCCGAGACTGCTGCACCGGATCCCGCGAACCAGCCCGCCCCGACCCCGGACGGCGAACCGCTGTGGCGCGACGCCCTCGGCGAGAGTCTCCGCGCCCTGCGCCACGACCGCGGCGAGAAGCTCACCGACACCGCCGGCCGCGCCGGCATCTCACCCCAGTACCTCTCCGAGATCGAACGCGGCATGAAGGACCCCTCGAGCGAGATGATCGCCGCCGTCGCCGGGGCCCTCGAACTCACGCTCACCGACCTGACGGTGGCCGTCGCCGAGCGCCTGCAGGCCGTCCAGTTCTCCGCGTCCGTCGCCGCCTACGTGCACGACTCCGCGTACGCCCTGGCCGCCTAGCGCTCCTCCATCACGTGGTCGATCAGGCCGTAGTCCTTCGCGGCCCCGGCCGTGAAGACCCGGTCCCGGTCGGTGTCCGCGCGCAGCGCCTCGGCGCTCTGCCCGGTGTGGCGCGAGAGGATCGCCTCGATGTCCGCCCGCACCCGCACGATCTCGTCCGCGGCCAGGATGAGGTCCGGGATCGTCCCGCGCCCCTGCGCGGCGGGCTGGTGGAGCACGACGCGCGCGTGCGGCAGCGCCGCCCGCATCCCCTCGGCACCGGCCGCGAGCAGCACCGCGCCGACCGCGACGGCCTGGCCGACGCACGTGGTCGCGACCTTCGCCTTGATGTACCGCATCGTGTCGTAGATGGCGAGCATCGCGCTCGGGTCGCCGCCCTCGCAGTTGATGAACAGGTTGATGGTGCGCTCGGAGTTCTCCGCGTCGAGGTGGAGGAGCTGCGCGACGAGCGCGTTCGCCACCCCCGCGTCGATGCCGGTGCCCAGGTAGATGATCCGCTCGGACAAGAGGTACGAGTAGACGTCCATGATCCGCTCGCCGCGGTCGTTCTTCGTGATCACATTGGGGATCGAGTACGTGCTCATGCGGAGGCTCCTTCGCGGTTGATGCCGAGGCCGATGCCGCGGCGGGCGTGCGGGGCGATCTCGTCGAACGCGGTCACGACGGCGTCGATGAACCCGTAGTCGAGCGCCTCGGGCGCCGTGTACCAGCGGTCGTGGAGCGAGTCCTCGAAGATCCGCTCGACGCTCTGGCCCGTGTCCTCGGCGATGAGGCCGAGCACGGTGTCGCGGGTGTGGCGCAGGTCGTTGGCCTGCAGTTCGATGTCGACGGCGGCGCCGGCGATCCCGGCCGAGCCCTGGTGCATCAGGACGCGCGCGTGCGGCAGCGCCCGGCGCTTGCCCTTCGTGCCCGAGGAGAGCAGGAACTGGCCCGCGCTGCACGCCAAGCCCAGCGCCAATGTGGACACATCACAGGGGATGAGCCGCATGACGTCCCGGATCGCCAGCATCGACGGCACCGACCCGCCCGGGGAGTGGATCCACAATGCGATGTCGGCGTTGGCGTTCTCGCCTGCGAGGGAGAGCATCTGCGTGGCCAGCAGGGTCCCGTTGTCGTCGTCCAGCGCGCCGTCGAGGACGAGCACGCGCTGCTGGTACAGCTCGCGCCTGGCCCGGTCGTCGAACAGCGGCGGTTTCCCGTTTTCACTCATGACTCCACGATGCGTGCGCCCGCGCCTGGGCCGCAACCGAATCTGCCCCCGGCGGATCTGCTCTGAGCAGCGCGGCCGAAATCCCGCGGGCCGGGCACCGCGCTGCCTAGGCTCCACGCATGACCAGATGGATACGACACCAGCGCGCGTGCGCCGCCGCCGCGGCCGCGTTCGCCCTGCTCGGGGCCGCCGCGTGCGGCGACTCCGACGGCGGCGACTCAAACTCGGGCTACGGCACCGACCCGACCACTGCGGACAGCTCCGAGTCGGCCTCGCCTTCGGAGGCGCCCTCCGCCGCGGACACCGCCTCGCTCGCCACCGCCACCGACGACGACCACGGCGAGTTCCTCGTCGACAACGACGGCTTCGCCCTCTACCTGTTCACCACGGACACGCCCGACACGCCGACCTGCTACGACACGTGCGCGACCGCCTGGCCGCCGCTGCTCACCGACACCGCCGACGTGACCGCGGGCGGCGCGGTGGACGCCGCGCTCATCGGCACCGCCGAGCGCACCGACGGCACCATGCAAGTCACCTACAACGGCTGGCCGCTCTACTACTACACCGAGGACGACGAGCCTGGCGAGACGGAAGGCCAAGGCGTGCAGAGCGTCTGGTACCTGGTGGCGCCCAACGGCGACGCCAACACCACCGACAACTAGGGCTGCGGGCCGTCCGCGCGGCGCCAGCGGTAGCGGCGCTCCGGGCGGCCCCGCCCCGCGTACTTCAACGCGACCTCCGCCCGGCCGGTCTCGGCCAGCTGCTCCAGGTAGCGGCGGGCGCTCACCCGCGACACCCCGATCCGCTCGGCGCACTCGGCCGCCGAAAGCGAACTCGCCGCCTCCCGCAGCGCCCCCTCCACCAGCTTCGCGGTCTCGCTGCTGAACCCCTTGGGCAGCAACGCGATCGGCCCCGTCGCGGGTCGGTCGAACGCCCGGTCGACATCGGCCTGGTCGTGCACCGCCGCAGCGGCCAGCCCCGCCCGCCGGTTCGCGTACTGCTCGAGGCGCTCGGCGAAGTCGTCGTAACTGAAGGGCTTGAGCAGGTAGGAGACCACCCCGAGGCGCACGGCCGCGCGCACCGCCTCCGCCTCGCGGGCCGCCGAGATCACCATGACATCGCACTCGTGGCCTTCCGCGCGCATGCGCGGCAGCAGGTCGAGCCCGAACACGTCCGGCAGGTACAGGTCCAGGAGCACCAGGTCGGGGCGGTGCTCACTGATCGCCGCGAGGGCCTCCTCGCCGCTGCGGGCGCTGGCGACGGCGCGGAAGCCGGGGGTGCGCTCGACGAAGCCCCGGTGGATGTTGACCAGCCGGAAGTCGTCGTCGACGACCAGCACATCGATCATGTCGGGTTCCTTCAGCGGGCGGACGGGGTCGGAGCGGGTTCGTGGAGGAGCGGCAGGACCGCGGTGAAGCGGGCGCCCTGCTCGGTGTGCTCCAGGGCCACCGAGCCGCCGTGATGCTCGCACACGAGCTTCGTGAGCGCAAGTCCGATGCCGTGCTCGCCAGCTGCGGCTTTGGTCGTATAGCCGTGCTCGAAGACCTCCCCGGCGGTCTCGGGCGGGACGCCGGGGCCGGAGTCGTGCACGGAGATCCGCACGGCCCCATCACTCTCGACGATGGCGACCGCCACCCAGGCATCGGTGTCGCTGCGGCGGGGCAGCGGCGCGTCGCGGGCGTGCCCGGCGGCGGCCTCGACGGCGTTGTCGACGAGGTTGCCCAGGACGGTGCCGACGTCGGCGGAGTCCTCGGGATCGAGCGGCGCGAGCGCGCTCTCGGCGACGATGTCGAGCCGCACCCGCCGCTCGGCCGCCTGCGCGGACTTGGCCATGAGGAGCGCGGCGATCGCCTTGTCGCGGATAGGTTCGGCGATGTGCAGTTCGAGGGACTGGCGGTGCCGGTTGAGGGCGTCGATGTAGGCCACGACCTCGTCCTGCTCGCCGATCTGGATGAGCCCGGAGATGGTGTGGAGCTTGTTGTCGAACTCGTGGGCCTGCGCGCGCAGGGCCTCGGCGGTGGACCGGAACGAGCCGAGGTCGCGTTCGAGCTGGGCGAGCTCGGTGCGGTCGCGCAGGGTGGCGACCGAGCCGAGGGAGCGGCCGTCCTTGGCGACGGGCATGCGGTTGACGACGAGCACGCGGTTGCCCTGCAGGACGACCTGGTCGGCGCCCGCGGCGGTGCCGGTGAGCACGTCCCGCAGCCGCGCGGTGAGGCCGAGCTCGTCGACGAGGGCGCCGACGGCGGTCTCGGGCAGGTCGAGGAGGCGGCGGGCCACGTCGTTGACGAGCGTGACCCGGTGCTGCGGGTCGAGGGCGACGACCCCTTCGGCGATGCCGTAGAGCATCGCTTCGCGGTGCTCGGCTAGCCCTGCGATCTCGCGCGGCTCCATGCCGAACGTCTGGCGCTTGATGCGGCGGGCGAGTAGCCAGGACCCGGCGATGCCCAGTGCGGAGGCGATCCCGAGGTAGAGCAGCAGGTCGGGGCTGTCTCCGGCGAGCAGCGCGGCCGGGGAGGGGACCTCCTGGCCGACGACGGCGACGCCGAGCTGCACGATCGGGCCGTCGTCCCCGTCCGCGGGGCCGAGCACGGGGGCCTGGCCGACGAGCTCGGTGCGGCCGCCGATCTCGATCTCGCCCCGCCAGCCGCGCCCGTCGAGCACGCCCGGACCGAGCGGCAGTTCGGTGCCGATGAGCAGCGGGTTCGTGGACGCCACGACCTCACCGGCCGCGTCGGCGATCGTCACCGAGGACACCAGCCACCGCTCGAGGCTCGACTGGATCTCCGGCGCGAGGGTCTGCGCGGGCGCCGGCGCGGGGAGCCGGCTGCGCACCAGGTCGGAGGAGGCGAGGCTCTCGGCGAGCTGCGTGACCCGGCGGCCCTGCTCGATCGCGAACACCGCCTGCGACTGCGCGAGCGAGACGCCGGCGACGGCCGCGAGCACGAGGAGGATCACCGTCAGCTGGGAGGCGAGCAGCTGGCCGGCGAGCGTTGGGCGCTTCCTGAACACAATGAACTCAATGATCGTTACGGACACAAGGCTGACGCCGGGGCCGCGTCGGGGTGACCATCGTCTCTCACACCACCCTCGAAATGAAAGAGCAACGACGATGAAATTTCACCGGAGGGCCTTCCTCAGCGCCGCGGCGGCCGTCCCCCTCGCTGCCACGGCTTCGGCTTGCGGCATGACCGCCGAAGACGGCGGGAGCGACGGGGGACCCCTCACCGGTCTGCGGATCATGGTGCCCAACAGCCCCGGCGGCGGCTACGACACGACCGCCCGCTCCATCGCCAGGATCATGGAGGACGAGGAGATCGCCAAGGCCGTCGAGGTGTTCAACCTCGAGGGCGCGGGCGGCACGGTGGGCCTCCAGCGGGTCGTGGGCGAGGAGGGCAACGGCGAGCTCGCCATGCAGATGGGCCTGGGCGTCGTGGGCGCCTCGTACACCCAGAACTCCGAGGCGAAGCTGACCGGCACCACTCCGATCGCGAAGATCGTCGAGGAGTCCGGCGCCATCGTCGTGCCCGTCAACTCGCCGTTCCAGACCATCGACGACCTGGTGGCGGCCTGGTCGGCCGACCTCAAGGGCGTCACCGCGGGCGGCGGCTCCTCCCCCGGCGGGCCCGACCACCTGCTGCCGATGCAGCTCGCGAAGGCCGTCGGCATCGACCCGACGCAGGTCAACTACGTCTCGTACGACGGCGGCGGGGAGCTCCTGCCCGCGCTGCTGGGCGAGAAGATCAGCTTCGGCGCGAGCGGCGTGGGCGAGTTCATCGACCAGATCGAGGCCGGCCAGCTGCGGGTCCTCGCGGTCTCCGGCGCCGAGCGGGTGGCGCTCGTGCCCGACGCGCCCTCGTTCGCCGAGTCCGGCATCGACCTCGAGTTCACGAACTGGCGCGGCTGGGTGGCCCCGCCCGGGATCGCGGACGCCGACCGCGACAAGTGGATCGACGCGCTCACCGCCATGCACGACTCCGCCGCCTGGCAGGAGGAGCTCGAGAAGCAGGGCTGGACCGACGCGTTCATCACCGGCGACGACTTCGGCGCCTTCCTCACCGAGCAGGACGCGACGGTGGCGGCGACGCTCCAGGAACTGGGCCTGGCATGACCCCCGGCAACGACACCGGCAGTCACACCAGCGTCGACTCCGACCGTGACAGCGGCGTTGACAGCGTTCTCGAGAGCGGCCTCGAGGGCAGCCTTGCGAGCACAGCCGAGCCGGCGGAGTCCGAGGCTCCCGCGCCGAAGCGCGACCTCGCGCAGCTGTGGGTGTGCGGGTTCCTCGCAGTGCTCGGCGTCCTCGTGGTCGTCGACGCCGCCCGCCTCGGCGGGTTCTCCGCGTCGAACGACCCGATCGGCCCCAAGCCGGTGCCGATCATCCTCGGCGTGCTGCTCGTCGCCGTCGCGGTCTTCTACGCGCTCGACGCCGTGCGCGGCGGGCACGGCGAGGACGAGGGCGCGAACGCGGGCGACCGGTACGACTGGAAGACGATCGGCCTGCTCTGCGCCGTGTTCATCGCGAACGTGCTGCTCATCGACTGGCTCGGCTGGGTGATCTCCGGGTCGCTCCTGTTCTGGGGCTGCGCGATCGTGCTGGGCTCGCGCCGGTACTTCCTGACGCTGGCCGCGGCGGTCGTGCTCGGCCTGGCCACGTTCTACGGGTTCGCGATCGGCCTGGGCCTCGGCCTGCCGGCCGGCGTGCTCCAGGGCATTCTGTAGGGGGCGGGCATGGAGAACCTCAACGCCCTCATCGACGGCTTCGGCGCGATCCTGACGCCGGGGAACCTGCTCATCGCCCTCATCGGCGTCACCATCGGCACGGCCGTGGGGATGCTGCCGGGCCTCGGCACCGCGATGGCGATCGCGCTGCTGCTGCCGATCACGTACGGCATGGAGCCGACCCAGGCGTTCATCATGTTCGGCGGGATCTTCTATGGCGGCATGTACGGCGGCTCGACCACCGCGATCCTGCTGAACACGCCCGGCCAATCGTCCTCAGTGGTCACCGTGCTCGAGGGCTACAAGATGGCCCGCAACGGACGCGGCGGCCAGGCCCTCGCGACCGCGGCCATCGGCTCGTTCGTGGCCGGCACGATCGCCACGATCGCGCTCGTGTTCGTCACGCCGATCACCGTGGAGTTCGCGATCGGCCTCGGTGCACCCGAGTACTTCGCGATCATGATGCTCGCGCTCATCGCGACGGCCTCCGTGCTCGGCTCCTCGCGCATCCGCGGCTTCGCTTCGCTCCTGATGGGCCTGGTCATCGGCACCATCGGCATCGACGCGGTGACCGGCCAGCAGCGCCTCACGTACGGCGTCCCGGAACTGGCGAACGGCATCGACATCGTCGTGGTCGCGGTCGGCGCGTTCGCGGTCGGCGAAGCACTGTGGACGGCGGCCCGCCGCCGCAACGGCAAGGACGAGATCGTCCCGGTCGGCCGGGTCTGGATGGGCCGCAGCGACTGGCGGCGCTCCTGGGGCCCGTGGCTGCGCGGCTCAGCGCTGGGCTTCCCGTTCGGCGCCGTCCCCGCCGGTGGCGCCGAGGTGCCCACGTTCCTGTCCTATGTGACGGAACGACGGCTCTCAAAGCACAAGGACGAGTTCGGGAACGGCGCGATCGAAGGCGTCGCGGGCCCGGAGGCCGCCAACAACGCCTCCGCGGCGGGCACGCTCGTGCCGATGCTCGCACTCGGCCTGCCGTGCAACGCGACCGCAGCGGTCATGCTGGCCGCGTTCCAGACCTACGGCATCCAGCCGGGGCCGCTCCTGTTCGAGAAGGAGTCGGCGCTGGTGTGGACGCTCATCGCGGGCCTGTTCGTGGGCAACGCGATGCTGCTGGTGCTGAACATGCCGCTCATCCCGATGTGGGTGAAGCTGCTGCGCATCCCGAAGCCGTACCTGTTCGCGGGCATCCTGTTCTTCGCGTCGATGGGCGCGTATGCGACGAGCGGCCAGGCGTTCGAGCTGTACATCCTGCTGGCGCTCGGTCTGATCGGACTCGCCATGCGGCGCTTCGGGATTCCAATGCTGCCGATGATCGTGGGCGTGATCCTCGGCCCGATGGCCGAGCGGCAGGCGCGCATGTCGCTGCAGCTCTCGGGCGGTGACCTCTCGGGCCTGATCGGCGGTCCGGTGGCATGGACCGTGTACGCGGTGGTGGCCGTGATCGCCCTGTGGCCGCTGGTGTCGCTGGCCCGCCGCCGGGCGGCGAAGGGCCGCGAGGCCGTCGCAGCTTAGTTGGAGGGGGAGGTGCGGGCCGGTGGCAACCGGCCCGCACCTGTTTCTGTTTCCCAGCAGGGCTCTTAACGGAGTACGGCTTTCTGCAGCATCTCGGCGGGGCCGGTGCTGAAGCGGCGCAACCAGAGGCGGGAACCGATGAGCAGGATCGCGCTGATCGAGGCCCAGAGCACGAGCACGAACCAGGGGTTCGAGTCGAACCGCGCGGCAAGACCGAGGCCCCAGCCGTAGCAGATCACCGAGGCCAGCAGGTTCTGCAAGATGTAGCCGCTCAAGGCGGTGCGGCCCAGGCTCTCGAAGGCGCCCATGACGATCCCGCGGCGCATCTTCTCGACGATCAGACCGACCATGCCGATGTAACCGAGCATGACCACCGGCGCGGCCACGTACCGCTCCATGAAGAACAGCTGCTCGGGCCCGGCCATCAGCGCGAGGTTCAGCGGCAGCCCGATCCCGAGGCCCCACACGAGGAGGCGGCGCCGGATGCGGCCGCCCGCGGCGTCGGCACCGAAGGCCCCGGCACGGAACAGCTTGACGCCCAGCATGAACAGGAACACCAGGAGCGGGAAGGTGACGATCGGCTCGATGCGGAAGGCGAGGGCGTTGTCGAGCCGGAACTGCACCTGCTCCCACCAGGAGCCGGTGGCGTACAGCGCTTCGACCTTCGCGAGGTCGCGCTGGTCGACGCCGGTGCCGGTGCCGGCGGACAGCGACGCGGTGATGAGGCCGATGAAGGCCAGGTGCAGGCCGAGCGCGGTCCACATCACGGCGTTCTGCGCCCGCTGCGAGCGCTTGAGCATCCAGGCCACGACGATCGCGGTGACGGCGTATCCCATGAGCACGTCCCACGCGAAGACGAGCACGAAGTGGATCGTGCCTTCGGCGAAGAGGAACAGCGCCCGCCAGTGGTAGCGGCCGGGCCAGCGGCGACCGCGCTTCTCGCTGGAGCGGAACTGGATCGCGAGTCCGACACCGAAGAGGACGGTGAGCATCGACAGGAACTTGCCGTTGGTGAGCAGTTCGAAGAGGCCGCCGATGAACGAGTCGTCGGTGGTGGCCCCGGCGCTGCCGATCAGCGGTCCCGCCTCGCCGCCGGCTGAGGCGAAGATCCAGATGTTCGTGCCGAGTGTGCCGAGGATCGCGACGCCGCGCAGCACGTCGAGCAGCGGCAGCCGCTTCGCCGTGGGCGCGGTCTCGACGGCGTCGGCCGTCGCGGTGGAGGTGTGCATGTACTCAGGTTCGCGCGCCGCGGAGCGGAAAGAATCCTTCCCGGGCATGGACTTTCACGCGTGGACGGGGCGACCGGGGGTGCAGGTCCGGCCGCCCCGAAAGTCGCAAGCTCAGGCGCCGACTGCGACTTTGGTGGCAGACGCGGTGGGTCCGGCGCCCGGTTTCCGGGGGCGCTTGGGCTTCCGGTCGAGCCACCACTGGGCGATCATGAGGTTGACGATCCAGCTCGTCCAGATCGAGGCGACGGCCGCGTCCTCGATGAGCGCGTCCATGTCGCCGCTGTAGTACCCGTCCAGGAACGGCATGAGGCACACCAGGAACAGCACTAGCCAAATCCGGTTGACCACAATGGATGTGCACAGCGCGAAACTGCGGATCATCCAGCGGCGGTGCTCCTGGAAGCGGCGGCGCCGGGCCGCGATGAGCCCGGCGAAGGTGACGCCGAACCACAGGATCGAGAGGATCACGTTCCCGATCTTCCCGGCCGGGCCGATCACGGACACGATGCTCACGACCAAAGCGAACAAGCCTGCGGGCACGACCCCCGCGAACACGTAGAGGCGACCCGAGATCCGGTGGACCCGCGGGTGGTGCTGGCGCAGCCACGGCCAGACCTGCATGGAGCAGGTGATGATCGCGATCGAGCCGAACAGGATGTGCCCGCTGAGCATCAGATAGTGCGTCTCAGGGAAGGCCCCTTGGAGCTCGACGAGCGAGTCGCCGGTGTCGAAGGTGAGGTAGCTGGGGAGCCGCGCGGCCACGAACAGGCCCACGATGAGGAACAGCGGGAGGATCCAGGGGCGGCGGTACCACTTCGGTCTCGCCTTGGCGGGTGGGGATCCGGGGGTCTCGGGTGCTTCGGCGAGGAGGGTGGGCTCGGCCATGGGGTCTCCGATCACGCGGCCTGAACTGCGATGCGTATGCGATACGCTAATTAGCGTATCTCATACGCACGACCGATGCGTGCCGCTGCATCCGGCCGCGACGTAGGCTGCGGTGCACGAGGCGAGAGCGGAAGGGGCGCACCAGTGGGCACAGGCGACTACGAACTGCTCTGGGGCGAGGTGTCCCGTCCCAGCCGGGGACGGCCTGCGGGACTCAGCCGGGAACGCATCGTCGCCGAAGCTAGGGCCATCGCCGATGCCGAAGGGCTGCAGAAGGTCTCCATGAAGCACCTGGCGGAGAGGCTCGGCAGCGGGGTCATGTCCCTCTACCGGCATGTGCCGGGCAAGGACGAGCTCGTCCTCCTCATGTACGACTCGCTCATGACCGGGCCGCCCCCGATCCCGGAGGCCGACCACTGGCGCGAGATTTTGCGCGGCTGGGGGCAAGGCGTGCGGGGGCTCTTCAATACGCATCCGTGGGCGCTGAGCGTGGCGACGTCCGAGCGGTCGATGGGGCCGGGAGAGGCGACCTGGGTGGACGCCGTAATCGGGCGACTCACGGCCGTCGGCATGCCCATTGAGCTCGCCCTCATCTCAGTGCTCACCGTCGACTGCTTCGTCATGGGCGCCGTCCGCCCCGAACTGGCCGGCGACAGCGGCGAAGCCGAGTTCTTCCAGTTCCTCGCCGACCCGGCAATGCGCGCGCGGTTCCCCAACCTCGCACTCCTCACCCAACCCGGTGCCGCCACCGACGTCGCCATGGGGGACCACTTCGAGTTCGGCCTCGAACGCGTCCTCGACGGCCTCGAACGCCACATCGAAACCAGCGCATAGCAACACCGAGAGCACAGAAACGGGGACCGGCCCAGTGCGGACCGGTCCCCGATCTTTCAGGAGAGAACAAAGCCTCAAAAATCCTATAGGATATATCCTATATGCTCGGGCCAGATCCTATAGGATATATCCTATCGGGTCGCGCGGAATCCTATAGGATATATCCTATGGCGTTAAGCGGGTTGCAGCGCGGGCTCGCCCTTACGGGGCGCCTCGTCAACGTCGTCCGCCTCCTCAGCGTCACCACCGAACGCCGCCTCGGCGTCCAGCGGCACCGGAGCCGAGTCGTACACCTCGCGGTCGAGGATCTTCTCCGACTTCGCCACGATCACCGGCACCACCATCTGCCCGGTCACGTTGGTGGCCGTGCGGATCATGTCCATGATCGGGTCGATCGCGAGCAGCAGGCCCACACCTTCAAGCGGCAGGCCGAGCGTCGAGAGCGTCAGGGTCAGCATCACCGTCGCGCCGGTCAGGCCCGCGGTCGCCGCCGAGCCGATCACCGAGACGAACGCGATGAGCAGGTAGTCCTGGATGCCCAGCGGCACGTCGTACACCTGCGCCACGAAGATCGCGGCGATCGCCGGGTAGATCGCGGCGCAACCGTCCATCTTCGTCGTCGCCCCGAACGGCGACGCGAACGACGCGTAGTCGCGCGCCACGCCGAGCCGCTCGGTCACGATCCGCTGCGCCAGCGGCAGCGTGCCCACCGACGAGCGCGACACGAACGCGAACTGGATCGCCGGCCATGCCTTGCGGAAGAACTGCACCGGCGAGACCTTCGCGACCAGCCGCAGCAGCACCGGGTAGACCACGAGCATCACGATGAGCGCGCCCACGTAGATGTCGATGCTGAACACCGCGAGCGGCTCCAGCAGGTCCCAGCCGTACGCGAACACCGAGTTGCCGATGAGCGCCGCGGTGCCGATGGGCGCCAAGCGGATCACCCACCACAGGGCCTTCTGGATCAGCGCCAGCGCCGACTCGTTGAACTTCAGGAACGGCTCGGCTTTGGCGCCGAGCTTCGCGGCGGCCGCGCCCACAATGATCGCGATGAACACGATCTGCAGCACGTTCACGTTCACGAACGCGTCGACCACGTTGGTGGGGATGATCCCGGTCAGGAAGTCCGTCCAGGAACCGGTGGTCTCCGGCGCCGCGGCGGGACTAGTGAGGGTCACGCCCTCGCCGGGGTTCGTGGTCAGGCCGATGGCGAGGCCGATCGCGACGGCGATGGCCGAGGTCAGCGCGAACCAGCCGAGGGTCTTGGCGACCAGGCGGCCCGCGTTCGCGAGGTTGCGCAGGTTGGCGATCGAGGCGACGATCGCGGTGAACACCAGGAACGGGACGATGAGGAACAGGAGCTGCACGAACAGCGTCCCGATCGTCTCGAGGGTGGTGCCGAGCCACGCGACGGACCATTCGCGGGCGACGTAGCCGAGGACGAGGCCGAGCGCGAGGCCGATCAGGAGCTGCCACGCGAACGGGATCTTGAAGCGCTTGCGCTGCTTGGAGTCGTTTGCTGCCGCGGTTGCGGACATGGTGAACCTCTTGGATTCTGGGCAGACAGCAGGGCACGGCCCGGCTGCGGTTTTCTGGGGAACGCTGGGGTGGCTCAAGGCCAGCGTGAAAAGGGGAGTCTTCGGCGAGCCCGCCGGTGAAGAGGTTCGGTGCTAACGACAGAGCACGGTGGACACGCGGCAGAAGTCGAGGTGACGCCTGCGTGTCAGGTGCTGGTTCGTGATCGTGTAGCGCATCGCGTACCAACGTTAGCGGCACTCGCATATCGGGCGCAAGGGGCAGTGAGAGACCGCATACGGCCCGGCTCGCGGGAATATCCGCGGCGGCTAGATTCGTGGCGTGCCCGACACGAGCCGCCCACCGATGGACCGCGAGCCCCAGCGCCGCAGGCCACAGCGACGCCCGCCGACGAACCGTCGACCGAAGCGCCGCGAACCCCAGCACCATCCGGATCTGGACCAGAAACCCCAGCCCCGCCCGCCATTGGATCGCGAATCTCAGGGCCGCCCGCCCCTGCGCCAAGCGCTGCGCTCCGTCTCAGTTCCTGCCCTGGCCGCAGTCGCCGCCGGCGGCGCGATCGGCGCGCTCGCCAGGTACGGCCTGACCGTCGCCTTCCCCGCTGCCCCGGGCGCGTTCCCGGTGGCCACGTTCACCGCGAACACCGTGGGCGGCCTGCTCATCGGCGCGCTCATGATCACCGTCACCGAGGTCGCTCCGGGCCTCGGCCGCATCCGCCCCTTCGTCGGCGTCGGCATCCTCGGCGGCTTCACCACCTTCTCCACCTACATCCTCGACATCGGCCGCACCGCGAGCGCCGGGGCGACCGCGCTCGCGGTCGTCTACGCCTTCACGACGATCGCCGCGGCACTCCTCGCCGCCGCGGTCGCCATGTACGCGACCCGCAGGCTTCTCGTCCGGCGCCGCGCATGACGCCCTCCTTCACTACCGCAACGCCGGCAGCGCTCGCAGCGCCCGCAGCGCCGACAGCGCCGACAGCGCCGACAGCCAAGTATGTCTGTATGACGAGACCCGCCGCGCGCCTCGCCGCGACTCCCAGGCACACGTCCACGAAGCGCCGGCTCCGGCGGCGCGCATGACGCTCCTCCTCGTAGCCGCCGGCGCCGCGATCGGCGCGCCCGCCCGCTTCCTCACCGATCTCGTCGTCGCCCACTACGCGGGCCGCTACCTGCCGTGGGGCACGCTGATCGTCAACGTCGTCGGCTCCGGCCTTGCCGTGTTCCTCGTCGTCACCGTGACCAACGCCGACTGGACGGCACTGCTCGTCACCGGCTTCTGCGGCGCACTCACCACCTACTCGACACTCTCGTACGAGACCCTGATGCTCGTCGAGACCGGACGCTGGCGCCACGCGCTCTGGAACGTGTCCGCAAACCTCGCGGGCGGCCTCGGCGCAGGCCTCCTCGGCTTCGCGCTCGCGCACCTCGTCACCGGCTGACCGAACCCCGTACCGGGACCCCGCAACCGGGAGCCCCCGAGCCCCCGAGCCCCCGAGCCCCCGAGCCCCCGAGCCCCCGAGCCCCCGAGCCCCCGAGCCCCCGAGCCCCCGAGCCCCCGAGCCCCCGAGCCCCCGAGTGACATCATGCCCGTGAACTGCGACGACGCCCAAATGTCGGACCCATATGGGAGTGTGATCCTTTTCGGTTGGTCGGAGGCGGATGCGGGTGGGAAGGGGCACGCCCTACGTGCCGCCCGGACTGTCCCGAGCGCGGACCGAATTTCCCCACTCCGAGAGGACGGCCCCGCGCCTCCCAAACTCCAACCCGACCCCGACCCCGACCCCGACCCCGACCCCGACCCCGACCCCGACCCTCAACCATCTTGCAGGCTGACGCCTGACTCGCCCCCGATCCCGACACGCTGTTGCGGCAAATGCGCGGTTCGGGCGCCGCCATGCCCCACGATCGAGGTCCTGCCATAGCTGCCGGTCGGGGCCCCGGACGTTCGGTGCGCCCCGGCCGGCACGACTCGAAAGGGACCCCTGATGCCGGGCTCGCGCCGCACTGCCTTCCACCGCTTCGCAGGTCGACCGACCGCGTTCCGCATTCGCACGACCGCCGTGGTCGCCGCAGCCCTCTCGCTGCCGCTGCTGGCCTCCTCATCCATTGCGGCCCAGGCGAACCCTGAAGTAGGCGCGCCCCGGGTCTGGCTGGTCGAACTGGCCCCCGGCGCGGGCGCATCGGCCCTCGACGCGGCTGCTCACGACCTGGACTACAAGGTCCGCCACGACTTCTCGCGCGTCTGGAACGGCGTCTCCGTCGAGACCGACCCGGCCACTGCTCACCAACTCCAACAACTCGACCTCGTCGAGCGGGTCTGGTCGGACGTCCTCCTCATGGGCCCCGGCCGCGTCGACGACCAGGCCGCGCCCGAGGAGGCGCAACCCGAACTGGCCCAAGCGATCCAGACGACCCGCGCGGCGGACGCGCACGACCGCGGCATCACCGGCAGCGGCGTCAAGGTCGGCATCATCGACACCGGCATCGACTACACCCACCCCGACCTCGGCGGCTGCTTCGGCGACGACTGCCGGGTCGCCTACGGCGCCGACTTCGTCGGCGACGACTTCGACTCCGACGACCCCGCGAACGCCGAGCCCGTGCCCGACGCCGACCCGGCCGACTGCGGCGGCCACGGCACGCACGTGGCGGGCATCGTGGGCGCGAACGGCAAGGTCACCGGCGTCGCCCCCGACGTCGAGTTCGGGGCCTACAGGGTGTTCGGCTGCGACGGTTCCACCAGCTCCGAGGTCATCATGCAAGCGCTCGAAGCGGCGCTCGTCGACGGCATGGACGTCGTGAACCTCTCGCTCGGCCAGTCCTTCCAGTGGCCCGGCTACCCGACCGCGGAAGCCGCGGACAAGCTCGTCGAGGAGGGCGTCTCGGTCGTCGCCTCCATGGGCAACGACGGTGAAGCGGGCATCTACTCCGGCTCATCGCCGAGCCTCGGCTCCGACGTGATCGCGGTGGCCTCCACGGACAACCCGAAGCAGCGCATGGACGCCGCCTACGTTCCGGCCCTGGACCGCAACATCGGCTACCGCCAGATCGACGACACCCCCGAACCCAGCGCACCCACGGACCCGCTCGTGTGGCTCGGCCGCGCCTGCCCCGAGGACGCCTCCGAAGGGGACGTGGCAGGCAAGGCCGCGCTCATCGTGCGCGGCACCTGCACGTTCGCCCAGAAGTACGAGCGCGCGGTCGCCGAGGGCGCTACGAGCGTCGTCATCTACAACGACCGTTCGGGTCCCTTCGGCGGCGGCGGCATCGGGGACGGTCCCGTTCCGGCCCTTGCCATCACGGACACCGATGGCGCGGACCTGCACGACCTTGCGACGATCGGCAAGGCCCCGGTCCTGGAGTTCCCCGCAGACGAGACGGTGCTGGTCGACCTTCCGCGCGGCGGCTTCGCATCTTCGTTCACCGCTTACGGTCCCTCGCCGGACCTCTCGTTCAAACCCGACCTGACCGCCCCCGGCGGCGGCATCTGGTCCACGATCCCGGTGGAAGACGGCTCCTACGCGTCCCTCTCGGGCACCTCGATGTCCTCCCCGCACGTAGCCGGCGCCGCCGCGCTGCTGCTCGACGACGACTCGAGTCTGAAGCCGCGAGACGTGCGCACCCGCCTTGCCAACTCCGCCAAGCCCGTCACCTGGGGCGAGAACCCGGACATCGGCGAACTCGAAGCGGCCCACCGGCAAGGGACCGGCGTCATCGACGTGATCGACGCCCTCGACGCCGAGGCCTGCCTCTACCCCACGGGCATCAACACCGGCGACGGCACGGGCCCGCGCACCTTCGAGCTCCAGCTCACCTCGCACGACACGAAAACCCGCACCTACGAACTCACCCACCGCTCCACGATCGCCACCACCGGGGACACCCGGGCGCCGGGCTTCGTTGCAGCCGACCCGAACGTGACCTTCGAACCGAAGACCCTCGACCTCTACCCGGGCCAGACGGCCACGGTCGAGGTCACGGTCGAACCCAGTGCGGACCTGCCTGCGGGCTCCGTCTTCGGAGGCCGCATCACCGCCCGCCCGGACTCCGGCGAATCACTGACCGCCGCCTACTCGGGCTACCAGGGCGACTACCTCGCCATTCCCGTCCTCGACCACCCGGAGTTCCCGCGCCTCGCGGCAATCGTCGGCCAAGACCCGGAAACCCACCAATTCGACTACCGCGACCTGGAAGAGTCCGAGACCTTCAGCCTCGCCGAAGGCCCCGACCTCGCCGCCCTCATCTACCTGGGCCACCAGGTCTCCGCCATGGAGGTCAGCGCCGTCAACACGACCACCGGCGAAGTCGTCACCTGGGAGCCCGAGCAATACCTCCCACGCTCCCCTGGCCCCGACGACGCCATGAGCATCCACCTGGAGGACCTCACTGATTTCCGCCCCAACGCCCTGCAACCCGGCCAATGGACCCTCGAAGTAAAGGTCCTGAAAGCCCTAGGCGACAAGGCGAATTCGGCCCACTGGGAACAGTGGACCTCGCCTGCCTTCACACTCACCGAGTAGCGCCACCGAAGAAGCACTTACGCGAGAGGCCGGGTCCGTATGGACCCGGCCTCTTCCACGCTCGCAGCCTAAGAACTGGTTTCGAGTTTTCCTGTGCGCTTAGGTCCTGTGGCTCGGCGGGAGAACGAAGCCAAGCGGTCGATACCCTGGCTCGCATGAAGCGAGTGTTTCGCGATGCGTTGCGGCTGACGCGGAGCTACGACCCTCAGAGCCAAGTAGACGGCCTTCACATGTTGCTGCCGGTGGCGGGGAGAGAATGTCGATGCGCTCGTCGAGGAGCTTCAGTCCGAGCGCGAGGACCTCGGGCTGCGGTGCTGGCTGTCGGAGTTGATTGGCGAAGCGCGATCGGACAAGGCGGTGCAGGTGCTGGCGGATCAGCTCGACTCGCCGGATGCTGAGCTCCGGGGCTCGGCCGAGCGCGGGCTTCGCTTGCACGATAGCAAGGAGGCCAGACCTCACCGAACCTTTCTCAACTTGGGCGAGTTCCGTTGCATGGCATGGAAGAAGCTCTTGGTGCAACAGCGAAGGCATTCGAGGGACGGCGGCAGACCACCGTCTACGGTGCCGAGGTGCGGGCCCTGATCCTCCAGGCCATCGCAGCCCTCGGCTGATGGAGAGGGCGCTGCGTCTGTCGCTCATTCGAATCCAGCCGATAGGCAACCTGCGGGAATGGAGGCGCTACAGACGGCGACAGGTGCAGGCACGCGTCCCCACAGCAATTCCGAGAGGCGCTAACATTTATCCTCAGTCGCTCGACCATGCACACGAGATGCGATTCGAGCCCACCCTTGATTTCAGAACAATGAGGACATTCTGGTGCTTAAGAAAACGCTTATGGTCGTCGGCCTGGCCGTCGCCACCCTCGTTGCCACCGCGACACCGGCCTCCGCCACGGAGTACTCGTCGGCCCTCAAAATCCAAGGAGTCCAGTACAACGCGCCCGGCTCCGACGACAACCGCTGCGTGGGAGGGAACACCTCCCAGGAGTACCTGACCATCAAGAACTACTCCAAGACTGCGACGGTCAACCTCCGGGGCTACCTGGTGAAGGACGCTGTCGGCAACAGCTTCAAGTTCACCGCCGACCACCACCTCCAGCCCGGCGACTACGTCCGGCTTCGCGGCGGCAACGGCAACGATTCGGACGGGAACAACGTCGTCTACCGGGACAACTGCAACTTCATCTGGAACAACACCGGCGACTCCATCTATCTCTACAAGCCGTCGGGCGCGGGCGCGGACTCCCACTCCTACAAACCGGCGCGCGATGACGCCGACGGCAACGGCTACGTCACCTTCCACTGACTCTGCAGCGCGCAGTGCTCAGAACTAGTTTCAAGTTCATCGACGAAGGTTAGACGTCCTAACCCCTGCCGTGTTCGTTGAGCGACCAGCGACGGAGAGGTTCTTGGCCTGCAAGTCGAGGGCGGAATCGTCGGTCGATCTCAGTGTGAAGGCCGAGGCGACGCAGCTGGGATCAACCTCAAGCCGGGTCATCTCAGATCAGTCCGTCGTAGGAATCCGGTGAGTCGAAGTGGATGGGCCCTGTGGCGGCTTGCGTGCCGACGAAGGGATCGATGGCAACGGCCTGGTCGGTAGGGATGCCGTCGGGGAAGTATTCGCCGACGACATCTCCCTCGCCGCCGGGCTCGACGCCTCCGGCTGGGGAAATGTACTCGATATCGCTGCTGTCGCTAACGGGAACACAGCCGGACTGAACGGTCAAAGCGGCAAGGCCCCAAACGGAATACCACAGGTGGATCCCGTCTTCACGATCCGCACTGAGATCCCGATCGACTCGGCCGTTCGACAGTTCATCACTCTTGTCGAGGGTGATCTCATAGCCGAGCGCAGTCCAGTGCTCACGGAGCACATCTACGTACTGCTTCCGGACGAGGTCCGATTCCGAGTTCTGGGGGGAAAACTCGTAGACGATCTCAATATTGGTGTAATCCGGATCATCAACGCCATTGTGGCTGCAAACCAATTCACGCCAGAGACGTCGTTCGAAGCCGGGAAACTCGGGCAGGACGTCGATCGCGTCGGCGACCGCGGCTTCCATCGGCGCGTACGCCTCAGCTTGGGTGTATTCAGACTCGGGCGGGCTGTCCATGGCATCTCCTAGGGTGGTACAGCTGGTGGCAGCGAAAGCCGCGGCAACAGCAATCAGTAGCACGACCTCGCGTCGTGATGGCGGATCAGGTGCGAGTCGTTCGTTCATCCCGTTAGCCCTTCTGACCGGTCACGATGAGCCCCATAGTGCTTCGGCCCTCTTCTTCGTTGGCGTCGCCCCAGTAGACGCTGTGATTGGAAATGGGATTCCAGCCGACAGGCTCACTGTAGAAGACATTCGCGCCGAATGCCTCTGAGGTCGGATCGGTCCCGTGAACGGCGGTGTACTGGATCATGTCCTCAGAGTTCGTAGTGGCCCAGACGTTCTCTGCACCAACGCCGAGCGCATCCGCCGTGTCGACGCTTGTTCCCGGTGATGCCACCAGAATCAGGTTGTCCGCGTCGACACCTTCGGTAGCAGCGGCGGTGCCGATGACGGTAGTGCCATATGAATGCCCGGTAAGCGTCAACTCTGCCGGCTCGTTCTCTGCGGTGGCCCTGATTCCCTGCGTGAACGATGAAAGGTCTTCGGCGGCGTCCTCTGCCTGACTTGAATGCATAGCTTCGACGTCCAGGCCGGCACCGTTCTGGAACGGCATGGCGTTGTCCGGTGCGTCATACCCCATCCACAGAACCGTCGCCGTTTGATGCTCCGGATCCTTGCGGTAAGCGTCATAGGCCATGGTCTCGGTACGATTCATGAGGCCGCCGTCTACCTCGCCGAGATTTGCCCCAGTCCCCGGAACATAGGCGTTGACATAGGCGGCGGTGTCAGGGTTGCCGATCGAGACGATCGCCTGCCCCTCACCCTCCGAATCGAACCCGAGCAGATAGTAAGGCTGACCTGTCTCTCCGTAGATCGCTGGTTTCCCGTCGTCGGTGACTTGATTCCGGAGGTCCCCAAGAAGTCCGCGGTCTTCCCGAAGCTCAACGAGTTCGGCTTGAAGCTCTGTGTAGGACTTGCCGCCGTAGGCCCCGTCCCCGGATCCATACGCCTCCATATGCGCCATCTGGGACTCGATCGCAGCGATCCTGTCATCCATGCCTTCGATCTCGTTGTCGAGAGCAGTCCGGTTGGCGGTATCCCTGACATCTGTAGGGATACCGTCCGTAGGACCGACCCATTCGGGGTGTTCGGATACCAGGGCTTCTTGCTCGGCGTCGCTCAGGCCCTCCCACCACCGGTTGACCTGTTCCGGCGACATGCCGGACTCGCCGTTGGCGATCGCCTCCATCTCGGCGGCGATCTCCTCGCTCAGCTCGGTCTTGTAGTCGTCGATCAAGTCGTCGTAGGTCGCACCCAGCTCGGGAGGCAGTTCGGGAGGGTTCTCTCGCATGGCTGCAAGAGCGGCAGCTGCATCGTCGTCGGCATCGTGCGCACGAGACATGATGGAACGCAACCAGTCCTGGTACTGCTCGCCGAGTTCCTTCGCCGATTCGTGGAACTTGTCGAGATTGACCATCACCTCGGATTCGCTGAGGAGGTCGTACCAGGCCGAGGGCTTCTCGATGCCCACGCGTTCGCAGAGCCACTGGGGTGGGTCAAGGTGCAGGTAGATCGAGCGGTGCAACTTCCCGCTCGGATTCACCTCGTAGTTGCTCTTGTCCCCCTCGATCTCGTACCAGCGATCCTCGATGAGCCCGGTTACTTCCAGAAGCTCATCCTGTTCGGCCTTCAGCGCTTCGGCGGCTTCGAGCAGCGCCGTGGAGACCCGCACATGTGCGTAGTCGTTGAGGTCGTCTTCGAACCGACCGGTGAACAGGTCTATCTGGTCACGAACGAGGTCAGCGGTTTCGGACTCAAAATTCTCGGTGCTCAGATGGCCTGCGATGACGTCGTTTCGCAAACGCTCCGTCTGCTCGGTCATCTTTGGCACGTAGCCGCTCCAGTGCACTCCGATGGTCTGAATCGCGCCGCAGTCAAGGTCGCGGAGGTCCTTCCAAGACATCTCACTCATGGCTGCGTCCTACCAGTCGGGGCGGGCCGAGGCGCTCTCGTTGGCCCGGCCGGGGTAGCGGTCATGGTCGGCGAGGGAGGCGAAGTCGCCGGCATTGAACTCGTCGACTTCGACGGCTTCCTCGGCGCAGACCGCGAGGTACTCGCCAGTGTTGCCGCACAGTCGCGAGAATCCTCCCGCACGGAAGAGCTGCCACCACTCCGCAGCCTCAGCCAGCGCCGGGCCAAGGGCGGTGTCAGAGTCCTTGAGTTGCTGCGCGAGTTCGGTGGTGCTGTCGATCAGCGTCACGGTTTGCGCATCGACCTCGGCTTCGACATCGAAGAGGATCTCCACCGACTTGTGGACCTCTTCGGGCTCCATCGTGAAGACGTCGGCGCCAGCCATGAGCGGCCTCCGGTGCCCTGCATCGGAAAGGGTTTGAACGCGAGGATGGGAGGGACAGGAGATGTGTAACCAATTGTCGTCTCCGTGGGGATTGGAGGTGAGTCGGGAGCAGTGATTACTCTAGCCGCGGAGGCGATTACGTGGGGTACATGAAACTCAGGGGAAGCAGGAGGCTTCTAGATGCCTTGCGCAGGGGTGCGCCGCTGACTCCCGCGGAACGCGCGCAAACCAACCCGGGCCCGATCGCCAAGCTGCGCATACCGATCCTGGTGCGCCGCCTCAACACCGGTAAAGCGGGCCTTCGGGTCTCGGCACCGCTAAGTGTCGAATGGGACGTCGACCATCACGAGTCGATCGTCCGCCACGCCGGCGCACCTGGGTCGAGACCAGCAACGAACGCGACGGGTGAACACCCTGACCGGGGCGGCGATCCGAGAACGATCGCGGCTCCGTGAACCGCGGATCGACTGGATCCGTAGTAACCTCGTCACCAGCGCAGCGCCTCGCAAACCCCACCAAAGACGACGGAGCACTATCCTCATGCCCGATTCATACGGCGAAGGCAGTCAGTTCGCCGCCGATCTCGGCGAGCTATACGAGGTCGCCACCAAAGGGCTTCGGCCCCTCTCCAATGAATACAGCCGGTTCTCTTCCAAAATCGAGGAGGCAACCCAGTACGACCTCGACCAGCCGCCCACGGGTGGTGCGGTGAGCCGCGGCCAGAGCGCGCTCCAGTCCGGACGGGCATTGACCTCCCTCCGGGACGACATCCAGTTCGCCTTCGCAAGGAGCTGCGAGAACGTCGAATCAGCAGCTGTGACCCTCATCGAGGTCGCGAACACCTACGCCGCAGTGGACGAGGAGACTCAGTCGGACTTCGACGCCTACCTCGCAGACAACGAGCTCGCAGGCCCGATGATGGCGCCGCCGAAGGCCCCGGTCTATCCCGACAGTCGAAACCAGGTCCGGCCGCAGGCCTGAACCCCCGTGCCACTGCAAGTAGAGGAGAACGGCCATGCCTGAGGACTACTCACTGCAAGCCCTGGACAGTGACCTGTACACGCTTGCACTCAAGATGAACGAGATCGACAATCTCGAGCAGACCGTCGACCAGTTCTGGGCTGCGGCGGCCGTCCAGGCGATCCCGATCGCGGGTACAGCGTTCTGGCAGCTGTACAGCGCGATCCAGGCGCAGAACGAAGCACGCGTCATAAGCGCGGACTCCGAGTTGCTGGGCTCGCTCCCCGACCGCTGTCGCCGTATCGTCGGTATCGACCCCCTTCAGTTCGAGGGCGCGAAGGAGCATTTCGAGTCGGTCGCTTACGGCATGGTCGATCTCCAGGGCGCGCCGGGAAACGTGCTGAGCAATATCGGTAGCTGGAATGGGACGGCTGCTGAAGCCTTCGAAACCTACTTCACCGGATACGAACCGGCGCAGTCACGGCAGGCGGCATTGCTCGCCGCTGAGATCAACGCATGCATCTCGCTGACGGCGCTCGTAGGGGATTCGAAAATAGCTGTCAAGAGCTTGCTCGAATCGTCGATCAAACTCGCCGATGAGATGATCGAAACATACAAGGAAACGTTGAAGGCGCTCACAGTCGGCCTCGTCGCAGCAGTGGTCACCATCGCGGCGGCTGGATTCGCCGCCGTCGCGGCGACAGGTGCCACGGCGGCGTTGGCGGTCACTGGTACCGGGGCAGGCGCAGTCGGATCCCTGATTTCGAGCGTCTACGGGTTCGAGCAGGCGTACGGGCAAATCGAAGGGAAGAATCGAGAAGAATTGCTTTCGAGCATTTCGGATAATCTTCGCCGCCTTGAAGAGACTGTCAGCACAGCCGACCAAGAGATCTTCGATGATCTCGAAACCATTTGCGCCCAATGGAATATCGGTCAGATTGCAATTCCGGCCCCGCCCGGTGGCGATGAGATCTCAGGAGACAGTTTCTACCATGAATCCGCCTACTAGTCAGAACCGAACGCGGTTGAATAGACGCAGTCGAAATCGACTGATCTTGCTGATATCGATATCGGCGGCAATTGCGGTTGTGGCGGTTGTCATCATCTTGGCGCGACCGCTCCCTTACCGGAATCAGCTTCCTGCGGCATGGGGGGACGACTGCCTCGGGGACCCTGCAGTCATTAGCGATGTTTTCTCGCCTGCTGCGTTCTCGCAGGCCAGGATCGATCACGGACGGTTCCTTGATGATCCCTGGTACGAGTGCAGTTGGACGTGGAATCCCGGAGGCGGCAGCGCTGAACATCAATCCATCAGCCTCGAAGTCAAGGTCCTCGCCGACGATGAATTCGAAGACTATTCAGGTCTGATCGAGACGATACGTTCCAGTGACTTCGAACAGATCGACGCAGAATCGATCGCGGGGTTCGACTCCGGGTACTGCTCTTCGAGCATCGGCGGCACATCGCAGTTCGTCTGCCGCGGGGCCGCCGGCAACCTGCAAGTGGGGATCGTGGCGACAGGCGGCAATGACGAGGTCGGCGATTCCGGCATCACGGTGGAGGACTACCTCGTCGAGGTCGGTGCCTTTGTCCGGGAACAACTCGCGCGGTGAGACTCTGCACAGCGAGCTGAAAGCTGGGCGTGGGGGGTGGGGGCCCCCCCCCCCCCCCGGCGCACCCCACCCCAGGTCTGGGATGAGGGGGGGGGGGCGGGGGGGGGCTGCTACTGGTTGCGGCGGTGGACTTGTTGGGCCCCGGCCTGGTCGCGGGGTGTGATCGTGATCTGGTCGACGTTCACGTGGGCGGGGCGGGTGGCGACCCAGGTGATGGTTTCGGCGATGTCGTCGGCGGTGAGGGGGGTCATGCCGGCGTAGACGGCGTCGGCGCGGGCTTGGTCGCCTTCGAAGCGGACGAGGCTGAACTCGGTCTCGACCATGCCAGGGTCGATCTCGCAGACGCGGACGGGTTGGCCGAGGAGTTCAAGGCGCAGGACGCGGGTGACGGCCGCTTCCGCGTGCTTGGCCGCGTTGTAGCCGCCGCCGTTGGGGTACGGCTGGTGGGCCGCGATGGAGCCGATGACGACGACCTGGCCGTTGCCGGATTCGATGAGCTTCGGCAAGAGCGCCTTGGTGACGCGGATGGTGCCGAGGACGTTCACGTCGTACATCCGCTGCCACAGGTCGAGGTCGGCGTCGGCGATCGATTCGAGGCCGAGGGCGCCGCCCGCGTTGTTGACCAGGAGGTCGCACCGGTCGATCTGGCCTGCGAAGGCTTCGACCGAGGCGGCGTCGGTGACGTCGAGCGCGATGGCGCGGCCGCCGCCCCCGGCCTTTTCAATAGCTGCTGCGACTTCGGCGAGCCGGTCGACGCGGCGGGCGCCCAGGACCACGTCGAACCCGGCCTTGGCGAGGGATCTCGCGGCGGCGGCCCCGATCCCGCTGCTCGCTCCAGTGACTACTGCTACAGGTCTGGTGCTCATGAGCCCCGAGCCTACCCATGCGCCGAAGGGATCGAACCGCGCTCGTCCCACAGTGCGGCCTTGTTCGAGGCGCAAATCGGTGTGCGGCCGTACCATCGGTTCCGACGCTGGTTCCGGAGCGGTGCACACCGCCCCGGCTAAGAGGGAATCTGGTGCGAATCCAGGACTGCCCCGCAGCGGTGAGAGGGAACGAAACCCGCCATGAGCACTGGGCCCGGAACCTGGGAAGCGGTGGGGAGTAGGAAAACCAGAGCCCTCGAGTCCGAATACCTGCCCGCGTACCGCGCGCGACCGCGCGCGGTCCCGTTGTCGCAAGTTCGAGGGAACTGACACATGAACGCACCTACCAGCGTGCCCGCAAACACGCAGGCCACCGCACTCGGCTACCCGCGCATCGGCCCGAACCGCGAGCTCAAGCGCGCGCTCGAGGCCCACTGGTCCGGCCGGCTCGACGCCGCCGGACTCGAAGCCGCCGCCGCTTCCGTCCGCTCCGGGATGCTCGACGATCTCGCCGTGCTCGACACGGTCCCCACCGGGACGTTCTCGCTCTACGACCACGTGCTCGACACCATCGTGGCCGTCGATGCGCTGGCGCCCCGGCACCGCCGCGAGGGCGAGCTCGCCTCCTACTTCGCGGCTGCGCGGGGTGATGAGGAGGCCGTGCCGCTCGAGATGACGAAGTGGTTCGACACGAACTACCACTATCTGGTTCCGGAGATCGGGCCTGAGACGGTGTTCGCGGCCAAGCCTGGCAAGGCGGTCGCCGAGTTCCTGGAGGCGAAGGCGCGCGGCCTGGACGCGCGGCCTGTGCTGCTCGGACCGGTCTCGCTACTTTTGCTCGCCAAGCCGAGCGAGGACGCGCCCGCCGATTTCGCGCCGTTCGACCGGCTCGACGACCTTGTCGAGGTGTACGTGGAGCTGCTTGCGGCCCTGCGTGACGCGGGGGCGGAGCTCGTCCAGATCGACGAACCCGCGCTCTGCGCGGACCGGTCCGAGGTTGAGCTCGCGGCTGTCGCCGCGACGTACCGCCAGCTGGTCGCCCGCTCTGCGATCGTCGTCGCAGGCGGATACGGGCCCTTCGGCGAGGCACTGCCGGTGCTCTTGGAGGCTGGGGTCGAAGGTGTCGCACTGGATCTCGTGCGTGGCCGCAGTGACCTGGAAGCACTTGAGGCACTGAATGTTTCACGTGAAACACTTTTGCTCGCGGGTGTGGTCGACGGCCGCAACATCTGGCGCACCGACCTCGCTCAGGCTGGCGCCGATATCTCACGGCTGCAACGCATCAGCGATCGCGTCGCGGTCTCCTCGTCCTCGTCGCTGCTGCACGTGCCCGTCGATCTGGATGCTGAGCACGAGCTGCCCGACGCGCTGATCGAACGGCTCGCGTTCGCGCGACAGAAGCTCCGCGAGATCACCGCCCTCGCCGACCCGGAGGGTTCGCGGGCGGCGCGTCCGGACGCTCCTGACGCCTGGCGCGACGAGGCCGTGCGCTCGCGGCTCGCCGAACTGGGCGCCGATGCCGACCGGCGCATTCCTTACGCCGAACGCCAAGCGGCCCAAGCCGAACGCGTGCCGCTGCCGTTGCTGCCGACCACGACCATCGGCTCGTTCCCGCAGACCGCGGAGCTGCGCAACGCCCGCGCCGCGCACCGCCGCGGCCTCATGATCGACGCCGATTACAAGGCCCGCATGAAGGCCGAGGTCGCCATCGTCATCGCCGAGCAGGAGAAGCTCGGACTGGACGTGCTCGTCCACGGCGAGCCGGAACGCAACGACATGGTGCAGTACTTCGCGGAGCAGCTCACCGGTTTCGCGACCACCGCCGCGGGCTGGGTCCAGTCCTACGGTTCACGCTGCGTCCGCCCGCCCGTGCTCTACGGGGACGTCGCGCGGACGGCGCCCATGACCGTCGAGTGGACCTCGTACGCGCAGTCGCTCACCGAGAAGCCCGTGAAGGGCATGCTCACCGGGCCGGTGACGATCCTGGCCTGGTCGTTCGTGCGCGACGACCAGCCGCTGGCGGAGACGGCCGACCAGGTCGCGCTCGCGCTGCGCGACGAGGTGGCCGACCTCGAGGCCGCCGGGACGGCGATCATCCAGGTCGACGAGCCCGCGCTGCGCGAGCTGCTGCCGGTGCGGGCCGCTTCCCGTGCGGCTTACCGGGACTGGGCGACGCGCTCGTTCCGGATCGCCACCGCGGGCGTGCGGCCGGAAACCTCGATCCACACTCACCTCTGCTACTCGGAGTTCGGTGAGGTCATCGACGCGATCGCCGCGCTGGACGCAGACGTGACCTCGATCGAGGCCTCGCGCTCGAAGATGGAGGTCCTCGCCGACCTCGACCGCGCGAACTACCGCAGCGCGGTCGGCCCGGGCGTGTGGGACATCCACTCGCCGCGCGTCCCCGCCGCCGACGACATGGCCGAAGCGCTGCGCCTCGCGGTGGCCGCGCTCGGCCCGGAGCGGGTGTGGGCGAACCCGGACTGCGGCCTGAAGACCCGCCGCTACGAGGAGGTCCGGCCGTCGCTGGAAGGCCTCGTCGCAGCGGCCCGCACGGTGCGCGAACAGCTCGCGTAAGGCCGCTGCCCCGCCCCCGGATCGCACATCCTATAGGATATATCCTGCAGGATCTGGGGGCGGGGCAGCGAATCCTATAGGATATATCCTGCAAGATCCGGGAGTTGGCGATGGATCCTATAGGATATATCCTGCAGGATTTTGGCCGGAGCGCTGCTGTCCGGGCCCTCGGCGGCGGGCACGTACCCTTGCATATGTGGCGATCGACAACTTCCGCGTCCTGACCGAGCCCGAGTTCGGGACCATGTCCGGCCTGGCGAAGGCCAGTGCCGACTGGCGGCGCTTGGCGCACAACGTCGAGGCGCTGGCGGCCGTCGCCAGGGTGCCGATGATGGCGATGGTGAAGGCCGACGGGTACGGGCACGGCATGGTCCCGACCGGGCGGGTCGCGATCGAAGCCGGGGCCGCGAGCCTCGGGGTCGTGACCCTCAGGGAGGCATGGCAGCTCAAGCGCCTGCCCGACCTCGCGGACACGACCGTGATGGCCTTCTTCTTCGCCCCCGACCAGCCCGGCCTGACCGAGGTCGTGGGCGCGGGGATCGAACTCGGGGTCTCCTCGCTGGCGCAGCTCGACGCGGTCGCCGCGGCGGCCGACCGGGCCGGGCGTCCCGCCCGCATCCACCTCAAGGGCGACACCGGCATGTCGCGCGGCGGCGTCGCCGAGCACGAATGGGCGTTCGTCGCCGAAGCCGCGGCGAAGCACCAGGCGGCCGGTTCACTGGTCGTCGTGGGCGCGTGGAGCCACATGGCGTGCGCCGACGAGATCGGCCACCCGGCGAACGCCGAGCAGAAGGCGGCGTTCGAGCGGTTCCTGGAGACCGTGGCCGCGTCGGGACTGGAGCCTGAAGTGCGGCATCTCGCGAACTCGGCGGCGCTCATCGCCGACCCGCAGACCCGCTATGACATGGTGCGACCCGGCATCGCCCTGTACGGCTACAACCCGGTGCCGCAGTTCGCGGTCGACCTGCAGCCGGTGATCGAGGTGCGGTCGGTCGTGATGTCGGTGAAGCGGATTCCGGAGGGCACCGGCATCTCCTACGGCCACACCGTGCATCTGGAGCGGGACACGAACGTGGCGCTCGTGCCGCTCGGGTACGCCGATGGTGTGCCGAGGGCCGCTTCGGGGAAAGCTGAGGTGTACCTGGCGGGCAGGCGCCGCCGGGTGCTGGGCCGGATCTGCATGGACCAGTTCATGGTCGACTGCGGCGACGACGCGGTGAAACCCGGTGAGCCGGTGGTGCTCATCGGCGCGGGCGCGCAGCACCCCGACGCGGACGACTGGTCGGCATGGGCCGGGACGATCCCGAACGACGTGCTGACGGGGCTCGGGTCGCGGGTGCCGCGGTTGTGGAACCGGGGCCTGGCGCCCCTCGGGGGCGCCTGAGTACGGAACGCCGCGTCTGCTGCACTGCGGCGGTCCCGGCGGTGGACGGGACTCGGTGGGCGGGGCTCGTTGGACGGGACCCAGTGGTGGACGGGACTCGTTGGACGGGACTCGGTGTTCGGAGAGCTGGTGTTCGGAGGGCTTGGTGTTCGAAGGCATTGCGAGGCCGCATGAGTGAGAAGCAGTCCCGCCGGAGGCGCGGTCTGGCGGTCGCCGGAGGCGTGACCGGCGGTGTGGCGTTCGGCGCCGCCCTGGCTTGGGGCATCCCCCGGTACCTGGCGCGGCGCACGCGGGCGTCGTCGATCGACCCGTACGCGCACGAGCCGTTCGAGCTGCCGCCGCAGCGTTCGGTGTTCACGGTGGAGTCGCGCGCCGGCGTGCCGATCCACGTGGAGACCGCGGGCCCCGAGGACGCCGACCTCACGGTGGTCTTCGTGCACGGCTACATGCAGGACATGGCCACGTTCTACTTCCAGCGCAAGGCGATCGCGGAGTTGAACCGGAGCGACGTGTCCCTGCGGGCGGTCCTGTACGACCAGCCCGGCCACGGGCGGTCCGGCCCGCTTCCCCGTACGGAGTACGGGATCGAGGACCTGGCCGAGGTGCTGCACGACGTGCTGGCGGCCGTGGCCCCGCGCGGGCCGCTGGTGCTGGTCGGGCATTCCATGGGCGGCATGACGATCCAGGTGTACGCGCGCCTCTATGAAGCTGACTTTCGCGAGCGCGCGAAGGGCGTCGCGTTCCTCTCCAGCAGCGCGGCCGGCCTCGACACCGTGGAGACGAAGCCGATGCGCGCGCTGCGGCGGCTGCGGCGCACCGTGCTGCCGATGCTGCAGCAGGTCGCGGGCTGGACGCCGGACCTGATCGACCGGTCCCGGCTCCTCGCCGGCGACCTCGGGTGGCTGCTCACCCGCAAGGCCGCCTTCGGGCACATCGACCCGCCCGCGTCCCTGGTCACGCTGGTCGAGCAGATGAACCGGCGGACTTCGATGCAGAGCATCGTGGGCTACGCGCGCGCTATCCTCGATCACGACGAGACGGCGACGCTGCCGCTCTTCAAGGGGCTTCCGGCGCTGGTCGTGGTCGGTGACGAGGACCTGCTGACACCGCCGGAGCATTCGCGAAGGCTGGCGGAGGCGCTCGGAGGGTCGCGATTCGTGCTCATAGCCGAGGCGGCTCACTCACCGCAGCTGGAGTATCCTGGTGAGATCTCACAACTCTTGTTGGAGATGATCGACAAAGTCGTGGCTGAGATCGGCAGGGGTTCCGCCGTGTCCGCCGCACCGGAGGCGACGCCGTTCGAGCGCGATCCGGGGCGGCACCGCAGGTGGTCGCCGTTCTCCCGTCACCACGGGCACCGTCTCGAACCGTGACGCGGTTCGGGAGGCAAGACAGCGCCGCGCCGACACGACGCGGCCCATCGACATGCACTTGGAGGAGTGAAACGTGAGGCTCCAGCTCCAGACGGCCGACGACACCCACGAGTTCGGGGTGCGCCTGGCCGCGGTCCTTCGCGCGGGCGACCTCGTGATCCTCACCGGCCCGCTGGGCGCCGGGAAGACGGCTCTCACCCAGGGCATCGGCGCCGGTCTCGGCGTTGAGGGGCGGATCACCAGCCCCACCTTCGTGATCGCGCGCTCGCACCGCGCGGGCACCGCGGGCGTGCCGCTGGTGCACGTCGACGCGTACCGGCTGGAGACCCTCGACGAGCTCGACGACCTCGACCTCGACACTGACGTGGACACGGCCGTCACGGTCGTGGAGTGGGGCGCGGGCCTGGCCGAGCGCCTCGCCGAGTCGCACCTGGAGATCGCGATCGAACGCCGGGCCGACGAGGTCCGCGAGGTCGTGCTCCATGGCCGCGGCGGCGACTGGGCCGAGCGCCTGGCGTCGGGTCTCGGCGATGCTCGCGAGCCGTCGATCGGTGCCGCGTCGCCCGTGGGCGCCGTCGCATGAGGGTCCTCGCACTCGACACGTCCACTGCCGCAGTGCAGGCCGCGCTCGTCGACCTCGATGACGACGAGTTGTTCCTGACCTCGTTCCGCCGCGAGATCGACGCGCGCGGGCATGTGGAGAAGCTCGCCCCGTTCATCGAAGGCTGCCTGGCGGATGCCGGTCGCACCGTCAAGGACGTCGACGCGGTCGTCTCCGGGGTCGGCCCCGGGCCGTTCACCGGCCTGCGCGTCGGCATGGTCACCGCCGCCGCGTTCGCCGACGGCGCGGGCATCCCCGTCTACGGCGTCTGCTCGCTCGACGGCATCGGCGCCAACACGAGGGGCCGCGCGCTCGCGGCCACGGACGCGCGCCGCAAGGAGATCTACTGGGCCGTCTACGAAGACGGCGTGCGCGAGGGCGAACCGCAGGTCTGCAAGCCGAGCGAGCTGCCGGACACCCGCGCCGACTACGCGATCGGCGAAGGCGCGAGCAAGTACGCCGACGAGCTCCCGATGGACGCCGAGGCCACCGCGATCTACCCTGACCTGGTGAAACTCGTCGAACTCGCCTCGCCGCGCCTGCTCGCGGGCGCCCCGAGCGAGCAGCTCACCCCGCTGTACCTGCGCCGCCCGGACGCGCAACCGTCCAAGCCCGCGCCGTCGGCCTGACCGCTCCGCGTGGTACAGCTTGATGCGATGAACGACTTGCGGATCGACCGGCTGCGCTGGTGGCACCTGCCCGCCGTCGCCGAGATGGAGACCGCGATCTTCGGGCCCGAGGCCTGGAGCGAGGGCCTGCTCTGGACCGAGCTCTCCGCCGGGAACGACTACCGCGCGGTGTTCGACGGCGAGCGCATCCTCGGCTACGCGGGGACCGCGCTCAACGGCGATGAGCTGTGGCTCAACAACATCGCCGTGAGCGCCGAGGCCCGCCGCCGCGGTGTCGCGCGGATGCTCATGGACGATTTGATCGCCAGAGGCCGGGGGCACGGTGTGAAGTCGGTGTACCTGGAGGTCGCCGTCGACAACGTCCCGGCCCAGCGCCTGTACGACGGGTACGGTTTCTACGGCATCGGGTTGCGCAAGAACTACTACCAGCACACCGGCACGGATGCCGCGGTGATGAGGATGGACCTGTGAAGAACAACCCTGTGGTGATGGGCATCGAGACCTCGTGCGACGAGACCGGTGTCGGGATCGTGCGCGGCCACGAGCTGCTGGCCGACGCCGTGGCCTCTTCGGTCGACGAGCACGCCCGCTTCGGCGGGGTCGTGCCCGAGGTCGCCAGCCGCGCGCACCTCGAGGCGATGGTGCCCACGGTGCAGCGGGCCCTGGACGACGCCGGGCTCACCCTCGCCGACCTCGACGGCATCGCCGTCACCGCCGGTCCCGGCCTCGCCGGGGCGCTCATGGTCGGTGTCGGCGCGGCGAAGGCCTACTCGCTCGCCACCGGCGTTCCGCTCTACGGCGTCAACCACTTGAGCGCGCACATCGCGGTCGACACCCTCGAGAACGGCCCGATCCCGGAGCCGGCGATCGGCCTGCTCGTCTCGGGCGGCCACTCGTCGATCATGATGGTCGAGGACCTCGCCGGGAAGGTCACGCAGCTGGGCGCGAGCATCGACGACGCCGCCGGTGAGGCGTTCGACAAGGTCGCGCGCCTGCTCGGCCTGCCGTTCCCCGGCGGGCCCTACATCGACAAGGCCGCCAAGGAAGGCGACCGGGCGTTCGTGCGCTTCCCGCGCGGCCTCACCGCCGCGAAGGACATGGAGCGCCACCGCTACGACTTCTCGTTCTCCGGGCTGAAGACCGCCGTGGCCCGCTGGATCGAAGCCCAACGGGCCGAAGGCAACAACGTGCCGGTGAACGACGTGGCCGCGGCCTTCCAGGAGGCCGTCTGCGACGTGCTCACCCAGAAGGCGATCCTCGCGGCGAAGGAGCACGGCGTCGGGACGATCCTCCTCGGCGGCGGCGTCGCCGCGAACTCGCGGCTGCGCACCCTCGCGGTCGAACGCGCCGAGGACGCCGGGATCACGCTGCGCTACCCGAGGCCGAAGCTGTGCACCGACAACGGCGCCATGGTCGCCGCCCTCGGCTCGCACCTCGTCTCGGCCGGCGTCGCGCCGTCCGTGATCGACTTCCCCGCGAACTCGTCGATGGATATCGAGATCGTGAGCCTCGCCAACCGGATCTAGACCGCTTGGGCGACTGCGGGTTCGGCCGCGGTCCGGCTCGCGCGGCGGACGCCGGCGAGGTAGAGGACCGCGCCGACCACGCCCGCGATCCACGGCGACGGCAGCAGGATCACCATGTTCACCAGCGCCCAGGCGAGCAGGATCCAGCCGAGGAACGCGGGCGGCACCAGGCCGCGCCGGTCGATCCAGAGGATCGCGAGGCCGAGCACCAGCAGCGGCACCCCGAAGCTGGCGAAGGTGAACCAGTACGCGCCCATGGTCGGGTTCATCTCGAGGAATCCCCCTTCGGGGCGCCAGAGTTCGGCGCCGAACCAGGCGGGGGCGCGTTTGACGGCGGTCAGCGCGAGGCCGAGAACCGTGTGCGCGGTGCCGAGGACGGCGAAGATCCATCCGGCCGATCTGATCATGACGACTCCTAAATACGGAACTACTAGTTTCAATACTCTTGGTTCCGTATCCTAGGTCCATGCCGGAACCGAAGCAACCCGTGGGCCGCCCCCGCGACAGCCAGATCGATCACGCCATCACCACCGCGACAAGGGCACTGCTGGCCGAACGCGGGTACGCGAAGCTCACCGTGGACGCGGTCGCGTCCCGGGCCGGGATCGGCAAGGCCGCGATCTACCGGCGGTTCGCGACCAAGCAGGAGATGATCTTCGCGGCCACCGTGCACGACATGGAGGAGCAGCCGCCGCCCGACTCGGGCTCGCTGCGCGGCGACCTGCAGGCCATCGGCGAGGTCATCGCCGCGCAGCTCTCAACTGCGCCTCCCGATGTGCTGCACGGACTCCTGGCCGACATCCACGGCGACAAGACCCTCGGGGCCCGCTTCACGGGGACGTTCATCGAGCGCGAGCGGTTCGTGATCGACACAGTCCTCGCGCGCGCGGTCGAGCGCGGCGAACTGGCCGCGATGCCGGACGCCGCGATCGTCCACGCCCTGCTGCTCGGCCCGATCTTCTACTGGCTGCTCATCCTCATCGGCGACCGCGGCTCCCTGCCCGAACTGGTGCGAACCGCGGTCGGCGCGGTCGCCGACACACTGACCGCTACCTGAGTGCGAACACGCGCCGTCCAGGTACCGCGATGAGCAGCGCCGCGGCGACGAGGACCGCGGCGGCCCACAACGGCCCGGCCGGACCGGCGCCCAGCGCGAGCGCGGCGATGACGGGCCCGCTCGCGGCGCCGACGTTGAGCGCGGCGGTGGCGTAGGAGCCCGCCATAGTCGGCGCGTCCGCCGCTTCGTGGAGGACGCGGGCGATGAGGGTGCTGCCCACCGCGAACGCCAACGCGCCCTGCGTGAACGCGAGCAGGAGCAGCGCCGCGGGGTGCGCGGCCAGGAGGCCGAGCGCGCACCAGCCGATGAGCAGGAGCGGGCCCGCGACGGCGATGACCCGGCCGGGCCGACGGTCCGAGAGACGCCCGGCGACCGTGACGCCGGTGAACGATCCGGCGCCGAAGAGCACCAGCACGACGGGGACCCACAGTGCGTCGAGTCCGGCGGTCCCGGTGACGACCGGCGCGATGTACGTGAACGCGCCGAACGTCGCCGCGTTCACGAGCGCGCCCAGACCCATGACGAGGAGCAGCCGGGGCCCGCGCAGTGCGGCCAGCTCGGTGCGCAGGCGCGGACCGTCCCCCTCGCGGGTGTCGGGGAGTCCCCGAATGAGACCGAGGGCGGCGGGCAGGCAGAGGAACGCGACCGCCCAGAAGGTCGCGCGCCAGCCGAGAAGCGTGCCGAGGAGCGCGCCGCCGGGGACGCCCGCGATGGTGGCGATGGTGATGCCGCCCAAGAGAACGGCGAGGGCCCGGCCCTTCCGGTCGGGTGCAGCGAGCGCAGCGGTCGCGGTGAGGGCGACGGCGAGGAACCCGGCGTTCGCGAACGCCGCGACGACGCGGGTGGCGAGCAGAACCGCGAACTGGTCCGTGACCGCGCCGACGACGTGCGCGGCCGAGAACAGGCCGAGGAACGCGAGGAGGGTCGCGCGCGGGGGCCGGCGTCGGGCGAGGGCGGCGGTGAGCGGGGCGCCTACGGCCATGCCGGCGGCGAAAGCGGTGGTGAGGAGGCCCGCGGTGGCGACGGTGACGCCGAGATCGGCGGCGAGGTCCGGCAGAAGGCCGGCGAGCATGAATTCGGACGTGCCCATGGCGAAGACGGCCAAGGCGAGCAGGTATACGGGAAGCGGCATCGGAAGGCTCCGTGGTGTCGAGCGGTCTGTGTGGACGTCTCGTCACCGCGGCCAGCGGCCCCGGGTCGCGCGGGTGCTAGGGGGCTGGCGGGTGACCGGCAGCCCCTGCCGTGTCCGATTCCGGATTCACCATGTGCGCGACCCTATGCGGGCGGACGGCACGGACGCAACGCATTTCGCCCGGATGTCGGACGTGCGGTCTACGGTGGCGGGATGAGTGAAGACGAATGCTGGTGGGAGCCGCCGCTGGCGGGCACCGAGGAGGCGCACCTCCTGGGGGCGCTGGACCGACTGCGGGCCACGTTCCGCTGGAAGGCCGACGACCTGGACGCGGCGGGACTGAACGCGCGGGTCGGCGCGTCGGCGCTCACGCTGGGCGGGCTGCTGAAGCACCTTGCGCGCGCTGAGGACGTGACGTTCAACTGGAAGCTGCGGGGGCGTGCGCCGGGCCCGGACTGGGACGAGAGCCTGATCGACGAATCCGACCAGTGGGAGTTCACGTCGGCAGCCGAGGACTCGCCGGAGTTCCTCTACGACCTGTGGGACCGGGCGGTGGCGCGCTCGCGCGAGCGACTCGCATCGATCCTCGCGGAGGGCGGTCTCGATCAGCCCGCGCATCTGGAGTGGCCGGGGGTGGGGCACCTGAGCGTGCGCCGCGTCGTGTTCGACATGGTGGAGGAGTACGGCCGCCACACCGGCCACGCCGATCTGCTGCGGGAGGCCGTGGACGGCCGCGTGGGCGAGGACCCGCCGGCGGGCTGGCGCCCGGTGAGCGGAACGGGCGGCGCCTGACCGCCCGAGAACCTTACGGCCCTTCGCCTTGCGCGAACGGGACCCGGCAGCCCGTAGTGGGCGCACCGGCGACCTGACGCCTGGGCGGCTCTCGGGTTCAGCCGGCCGGGAGCTTCGCCGCCCTTCGCAATGCGAATGAGGGACCGACCGATCGGCGCGCCCACAGTTCGCTCGTCCAGTTCCGTGATCCGCCGAACCGGCCGCTTAATCCCTTGCCCACTACTGTCCCCTCGGGAATGCTGACGGCATGAGCGGCAACCCTTCCTGGCCGAACGGCGAGCTCCGGCTCGACCTGCCGGTCTTCCTCGCCCGCTTCGGCCTCGAAGCCCGTGGTGCGGCCGAGCCGCTGCTGGGCGGCGAGGACAACATCAACGCGCGGGTCGCCACCGACCGCGGCGACGTGGTCGTGCGCGAGTACGTGCGCTCCGAACCGGCGAAGGTCCGGGCCGAACTCGCGCTCGTCGCGCACCTTGCGGGCGGCGGATTCCCGACGCCCGCACCGTACACCGCCGACAACGGCGAATCGTTCGCGCTGGTCGCGGGGAAGCCGATCGCGGTGTTCCCCTTCGCCTCCGGGGAGGTCCCGCCCGCGATGACACCGGACCTGGCCGAGCAGCCCGGGGCTCTGCTGGCCCGGATGCACACGGCCACAACGGGTTGGGTTGACGTCCGCATTCCCGTCACCGACCGCGTCGGCCTGCTCGAGACCGCGGCTGCAAGCGATGTCGAGCTCACTGGGGCCGACCAGTGGCGCGGTGCGGTCCGCGACTTCCTCGACCGGCACGCCGATGCCCTGGCGCTCCTCGGCGAGCAGCCGGCGGGACCGCTTCACCACGACCTCCACCGTCAGAACCTCCTAGTCGAAGACGGCCAGGTCACCGCCGTGCTCGACTTCGACGAGCTCAATCACGGGCCCTTGATCATCGATCTCGCGAGGGTCCTGCAGTACGCGGCGCTGGAGCAGCCGGACCGGCGGCTCCCGGCCGCCATCGCGGAGGCCGCGCTCGAGGGCTACCAGAACGTCCGGCCCCTCACTCCGACCGAACTGGAGCTCCTCCCGGTCGCCCTCGATCTCGCGGGGATGTGCGACGCGGCCGGATTCATCATGTGGGCGGCCCCTCACCTGGGGGTCGAGCATGTCGAGGAGTGTCACAGCTGGCTCGGGTACCTCGCCAACCGGGACGCACTGCGCTGAGCACCCGTGACTTTCGGCAGGGGTGGTTCCGGACTTTCGGCAGCGGGCAGCGCTCTCGAAAATCCATAGCCTCGATATATGCACCCGATCGAACCGAGACACCGAACCAGATCCCGCCTCGCCAAAGGCGTCGCCGCCTCCGCGATCGCCTTGGCCGCCTTGACGCTCACGGCCCCGGCGGCCTCCGCCGCCCCCGCGGCCGAGCTCACCCCCGAGGCGATCGACGCGTACATGACGGACCTCCACGAGGCCTCCGGCGTGCCCGGCCTCTCGGTCGTCGTGACCCACGACGACGAGATCGTCCACGCCGCCGGGTACGGCCACGACTCGGACGGCGACGCGATCACCGCGGACAGCCCGTTCCGCGTCGCCTCCGTCTCGAAGTCCTTCACCGCCATGGCCGTCATGATCCTCGCCGAGGAGGGCGCGATCGCCCTTGACGAGCCCGTCGCCGACCAGCTCCCCGGCTTCACCATGGCCGACGAGCGGGCGGACGAGATCACCGTCCGCCACCTCCTCAACCAGACCTCCGGCTTCTCCGACACCACGATCGACGTCGTCGAACTCCAGGACGCGACCTCCCTGGAGGACTACGTCGCCCGCCTCGCCGACGACGCGCTCGCTACCGACCCCGGCACCGACTGGGAGTACGCCAACCCGAACTTCAACGTCGCCGCCCGCCTCGTCGAGGTCGCCAGCGGGCAGACCTTCGAGGCGTTCATGGAGGAGCGCGTGTTCGCGCCGCTGGGCATGGAGCACAGCGCCACCCGCGACGAGACCATCGACCCGGGGCTCGGCTACAACAACCTCTTCGGCCTCTGGATGCCCCGCGGCGCGGGCGTCGACGGGATGCTCGACGACTCCGGCTCGGGCGGGATCATCACCAGCGCCGCCGACATGGGCCGGTGGCTCATCACCCAGCAGGGCCAAGGACCCCAACTGGTCTCCGCGGCGGGCCTCGCCGAGATGCACACGCCCTCGCCGGTCCAGGACTACGGCATGGGCTGGGGCGTCGAACCCGACGGCACGTTCGTGCACTCCGGGAACCTCATGACCTTCAACTCGGTCGAATGGATCGACCCTGAGAGCGGCTACGGCATCGCGGTCCTCACCAACGGCGCCGGGATGGCCGATGTGACCTACACGGCGATGGAAGCCCTGGCCGCCATGGCGAACGGCGAGACGCCCGACGAACCGAAGGGCGACACGCTTGCGCAGATCGCCCTCGCCGCCGTCACCCTGGCCGCGATCGCCCTCGGCGTCATCGGCGTCGTCCGGTCCCGCCGCTGGGCCGAGAAGCGCCGGGGCCGCCCGGCCTGGCGCATCGGGCTCCGCTTCATCCCGGTCCTCCTGCCCGCGGTGCTGTTCCTCTCCTACCCGGCCCTGGTCTCGCTCATCTCGAACGGCCGCACGGTCACCTGGCCCTCGGTCTTCTACTTCGCGCTGCCGCTCACGCTCGCGCTGCTCGTCGCGGGCGCGGCCGGCACGGCGACGGCGATCGCGCGGCTGCTCCGGATCCGATCGGTAGGCTCGGCCGCATGAGAAACGGGGCACTGCTGGCGGTCATCGCGCTGGCCGGACTGGTCGACGGGGTGGCGACGTTCGCGGTGCCGATGTCGCGGCAGGCGCTCCTGGTCCTGGTGGCCGCCGCGGCGTACCTCCACGGCTGGCGGTTGACCGTGCGCTACGGCTGGTGGATCTTGGGGTCGGTCGCGGCCCTGGGAGCCCTGCTCGGGATCGCCACCGACCGGGACCCGTTCACGATCCTGCTCACCTTCGGCTCCTTCGTGGTGCTGCCTTGGCTGATCGGGCGCTTCCGGCGCCAGCAGGCGGACCTGATCGCCGCCACGGCGGATCGGCTCACCCGGCTCGAACGCGAACGCGAACTCGTCGCGGGCCGCGCCCGCGCCCAGGAGCGGGCCCGGATCGCGACCGACATGCACGACTCACTCGGCCACGAACTCGCACTCATCGCACTCCGCGCGGGCGCCTTGGAACTCACTCCGGACCTCTCCGAAGAGAACCGCGAAGCGGCGGCGGCCTTGCGGCGCAACGCGGTCGACGCCACCGACCGGCTCCGACAGACCATCGGGATCCTCCGCGACGGACCGGCCCCGGAGGCCCCGCTCGACGAATCGCTCGAAGCCCTGGTCGAACGCGCGGCCGAAGCCGGCATGCGCATCACCTTGGAGTCCGACGCGGCCCCGCTGCCGCCGCTGGCGGCGAAGACCGTGCACCGGGTGGTGCAGGAAGCGCTGACGAACGCCGCGAGGTACGCGCCTGGCGCGGAGGTGACCGTCGCCGTCGCTGTGGCCGATGCGGTCGCCACCGTGTCAGTGCGCAACAGCGGCAGGCACGCCGAGATCCCCTCGGGGAAAGGCAGCGGACTGGTCGGGCTGGAGCAGCGGGTCCGACTCCTGGGCGGGGCCTTCAGTGCAGGGCCGGTGGACGGCGGCTTCGAAGTGCGCGCCGAGGTGCCGCTGGACCAGACCAAGATCGATGTGACATGGCAGGGGAACCGATGATCCGCGTACTGCTCGCCGACGACGAGGCGATGATCCGGGCCGGAGTCGCGGCCATCCTCGCCACCGATCCGGGCGTCGAGATCGTGGCCGAAGCGGGCGACGGCGCCGAGGCGGTGGAGCTCGCCCGCGCCCACCGCCCCGACGTGGCGCTGCTGGACATCCGCATGCCGAAACTGGACGGCCTGGCCGCCGCCGCCGAACTCCGCAGGACCATGCCGGAGGTCGCGGTCGTCATGCTCACCACCTTCGACGAGGACGCGTATGTGGCCCAAGCGCTCTCGCAGGGGGCGAGCGGGTTCATGCTGAAGGCCGCCGATCCGCGCGAACTCATCATCGGTGTGAAGGCCGTCGCGGACGGCGCGGCCTACCTCTCGCCGAGGATCGCCCAGCGGGTGATCGCGAGGCTGAACAGCGGCAGCCTCGAACGCGCCGCCCCGGCGAGGGAGCGCATCGACGCACTCACGCCGAGGGAGCGGGATGTGCTGACGCTCATCGGAAAGGGGGAGTCCAATCACGACATCGCCAAGCAGCTGCACCTGTCCAGCGGCACTGTGAAAAACCATGTGAGCACGATCCTCACCCGCCTCGGCGTCAAGAACCGGGTCCAAGCGGCGATCACGGCATACGAGGCGGGCCTGGTCGACGACTAGGGGAGGGCCCGAACGTCTTCAGGTCCGTTCGAGCCGCGGGCGGTGCGGACGGAGACGCTTGTCGGGACGCTGATGCCTTCGGATGGTGCTGTTCGCAACTGAGGCGGTGCGAGCGAAACGCGCTCTGCGATGATGCGGACGAATGCACTGAAATCCGCCGATGTTGCTGCGGCGTTGCCGCATCGGTTTACGCCGCCGCAACGGGCGACGCGGTGAACTGTCCTTGTCGGGCCGAATCCCTATCGGCCGCAGTAAAGGATGAGACCTGATGGACAAGTTCAAGAGGATCGCGATGTGGACCGGAATCGTCCTCATCGGAGTGTGCGGCGTCATTCTGCTCGGCGGCGGCAAGATCGTGTCGGGGACGCTGCTGGTCACCACGGCTTTTCTGATGGCGCTGCCGTCCGGGCCGCGCAAGCTCCCTCTCTGGATCGGCATCCCAGTGCTCTGCGGCGTGTTCGCCCTGGTGGCCTGGAACATCTCCACCACCGAGCTTCCGGACACCTCGCACGGCATGGTCATGTGCGGCGATGAGATTTCCGATCTGTACTCGCCGACCGGAATCGAGTTCGTGGACCAGGTCATGTACATCTTCAGCGGATTCCTGGCCCAGGCGGCGCCCTCCTAGGGGCCGACCGGCATCGCCGGGGCTGAGGGCGTTCGCATCAGCGTCGGCAGGCGGTTCGAGAACGGCGGGCGCGGGGATGCGGGGGCGCGGGGGTGCTGGGGCGGAGCGGAGCAGGGGCGGAGCTGCGCAACGGCGCGGGGGCGCTGCGGCGCCCGGATGCTGGGGCGCTGGGGCGCTGGGGTGCGGGTGCGGGGTTGCTGGAGCGCGGGGTTGCTGGAGCGCGGGGATGCGGGGGCGCGGGGGTGAGCAGCGCAACGGCGCAGGGGCGCTGTGGCGCGCGGGGTTGCTGGGGGCGCTGGGGTGCGGGGATGCTGGAGCGCTGGGGTGAGCGGCGTGCAGGGCGAAGCGGCGCTGGAACGCTGGAGCGCAGGGGCGCTGCGGCGCCGGGATCCGGGGCGCTGGGGCGAGCAGCGCAACGGCGTAGGGACGCTGCGGCGTAGGGGCGCTGCGGCGCGGGGTTGCTGGGGCGCAACGGCGCAACGGCGCAACGGCGCAACGGCGCAACGGCGCAACGGCGCAACGGCGCAACGGCGCAACGGCAGGCTAGCCCGCCTCGGCGAGGACGTTCGCGATCATGCGGTGGCCCTGCGCCTCATAGTCTTCCGCGCCGACCACGTGCGCCCAGCAGGCCGTGGCGATCGCCGCTCGGACGCGCTGGCGGAACCAGGCGTCGGGTTCGCGCGGGTCCGCTCCATAACCGGACAGGAACGCCGCCTCCGAGCCGGGATGCCACACGAACTCCTGCACCGCCAGTCGCTCGAAGTCCTCGGCCGCCGGGCGCAGTTCCGCGCGGCCGAAGTCGATCACCCGCAGCACGCCGTCGTCCTGCAGCCAGTTCCGCGTCTGCCAGTCGCCGTGCGTCGGCACCCGGACGACCGTTGGCGCCGGCCAGAACCGGACGAGGGCCCGCAGCCGGTCGGCGGTCGCCGGTTCGACCCGGTTCGGGCCGTCGAGCCACGCCAGCGCCTTCGTGTTCATGCGCGCCTCGTAGTCGGTGTCCTCGACGGCCGACTGGGAGTGGAAGGCGCGCAACAGTTCGCCCGCCTGCACGTATAGGTCGAGGTCCGCTGCCGCCGGGGTGTCCCGGACCAGGGTGCCGGGGAGGTACTCGGTGACGAGGAGTCTCGCGTCGGCATCGGCGTGGAGCATCCTTGCGGCCCTGCCGATCCGGGTCCACGGGCCGGTCCATTCGCGGTGGGCGCGGATCTCCCGCTCAATGTGGTGGTCGCCTGGCCCGCCCGCCTTAACCACTACGAGCCGTCCCTCCGCCTTGGCCCGCAGGACCGTGGTGGCGACCAGGTCCCAGCTCATGTCGGACTCGACGGCGAAGTCGGGGAGCCAGGTTCCGAGGAGTTCGCGCTGGCGCTGGTCGAGGGCGTCGAGTGGGTCGATCATCGATGCGAGCTTAAGGCTTGCGCAGGCCTGGGAGGCGCCATGGTCGCTGCGGTGGGTTCGTGAGTGTCGCGGATTGCTTGGGGCGCACGGGCCGCCGCAACCTGGTCGATGTTCGGCGGAGCGTGCGAGCGTTGAGTCCGAGCGGCGGCCGCCGTCTTGCGGCCGCGCCGCCTACGTCGATGCGGTCGCTACGGTCGCCTTCGGGTTCGGGTTCGGGTTCGGGTTCGGGTTCGGGTTCGGGTTCGGGTTCGGGTTCGGGTTCGGGTTCGGGTTCGGGTTCGGGTTCGGGTTCGGGTTCGGGTTCGGGTTCGGGTCGATTATCTGCAATGCAACGTCTAGCGGCCGAGCGGCGAACCTCGAGGAGATCGAGCGCGTCACCTGGTGAAATCCGCGGCGCGGACCGAGGTCGCACTGCGCTGCTAGCATCGCCGGGATCGCGGGAGGCCTCGCGAAGCCGGTCGACCCCCTGCAAGGAGGACCTGTGAGCGACGCCTATTCGCCTGTGCCGGAACTGAATCTGCTCAAGGCGTTCGCCGACCGGCTCGGTCCGGTCTGGTACTCGGACGGGTTCGAGCTGCGCGAGTACGGGGCGGACGCGGGCCTCGAGACCTGGTCGGAGGAGCCCGAGTTCCTGGGCCGGCTCGTCCCGTTCGCGAATGCCAACGGCTCCGGCTCGAACTACGCGTTCTGGCGGTGCGACGACCGATCCGACCTGTCCGGGCTGCCGATCGCGTTCATCGGCGACGAGGGCGACCTCTACATCGTCGCGCGGAATCTACTGGAGTTGTTCCAGCTCCTCGCGATCGACGACGAGGCGCTGGAACCGGAGTTCGTCGAGCGGCACAGCGAGGCCCACGAGGAGTACGTCGCCTGGCTGGAGCAGACCTACGGCCTGCGGCCCCCGGTGGACCGCGAAGCGCTCCGCGCCGCGGTGAAGCCGGACGACGATCGGTTTCAGGCTTGGCTCGCGCAGATGGGCATCGGCTGACCGGTCGGTACGGGTCCGGTCTTCATAGGCTCGCAGGCAGTCCCTCCCGGATCGAGGGGATCGCGGGCGCCCAGGCGAGCTCGCGTTTGGCCTTGGCGTTGGAGAGCCGGATGCGGGTGTCGACCATCAGCGAGTGGAGGTACGGCAGGGCCCTGAGCGCGGCGGTGGGAAGGGTGCGCGGGGTCGGTGCGCCGGCGACCCGCGCGATGGTGCGGAGGTAGTCGTCGAAGTCGACCGGTTCGTCGTCGGCGATGTTGTACGCCTGTCCCGCGCGGCCGCGTTCGAGTGCGGCGACGACCGCTGAGGCGGCGTCGTGGAGGTGGATCGGCGCGATGGTGCCCGCGCCGCGGATCGCCGGCAGTCGGCGCCGGCGGGCCAGCGCGAACAGCTTGCGGGTCGCGGGTTCGGGCCCGTAGAACATGCCGTACCGCAGGGCGATGCCGCCGCGGCCGAGGACCTGTTCCTCGTTGGCGCGCATCGCCCGCATGTGCCGGTCGATGCCGCGGTGCCCGGTGGGTTCAGCGAAGGGCCGGTCTTCGGTGACCGGTTCGGCGCCGTGGTCGCGGTAGCCGTAGCCGAGGAAGAACGACTGGGTGACGACGCGCCGCGCCCCGGTCTCGGCGGCGGCGCGCAGCAGATTCGCGGTGCCGTGCTCGCGCAGGTCGTCGGTGGCGTACAGGGACCGGTGGAAGAGCGGCGTGCCGGTGATCGCGGTGGCCTGGTGGACCACTGCGTCGGTGCGTACGCCGTCGAGGGCGCGGAGCAGGGCGTCCGCGTCCATAAGGTCGGCGAGGACGGGCTGTATGCCGTTGGCGGCCAGTCGTTCCGCTCCGGCGGTTGAGCGGGTCAGGCCGAGCACGTCGTGCCCGGCCGCGTGGAGTTGCGTCACGAGGGCGGTGCCGATGGCGCCGGTCGCTCCGGCGACGAGGACCTTCATTTCGCGGCCTTGGCGGCCGGGCGGCGCCGCAGTGCGCGGAGCCTGATCACGAGGCCGACCGCGCCGACCGCCGAGAGCGCCAACAGCATCCACGGGTCCGAGGCGTTGCCGCCCATGTGCAGGTCGATGGCGTGGTTGAGGGCGTGGAAGGTGTTGGTGAAGACGAAGCCCGCCAGCACGACGGCGACGGCGTCGCGCCACAGCAGCGTCCAGAGCATCATCAGGCCGATGCCCATCTGGAACGTGCCCGCGTCGTGCAGGAAGTGGATGTGGTTGGGCCAGTTCGCCCATGCGGCGAAGCCCGCCGGGTCGAACCAGGCCCAGACGCCGGTGGCCAGCATGGACAGTGCGGCGATTACCACGGCGGTGTTGATGGCGAGTCGGGTGCTCATGGTCTTCCTCCTTAGGGAGACGAACCGTATCGTGTCATCAACTTACGCCGGGAATTCCGATCCGTCAACACGAACCGGTTCGTCTCCCCGTGGGATAGGCTGGCGCCCATGCCCGCACAGCGAACCCCCGATCCGAACCGGCGCAATCCGGAGTCGACCAAGGCGATCCTCGAAGCCGCGCTCACGCTCGCCCGCGACCAGGGCTGGTCCAAGGTCAGCATCGAGGGCATCGCCGCGCAGGCCGGCGTCGGCAAGCGGACGATCTACCGCTGGTGGCCCTCGAAGGGCGCGGTCGTCCTCGACGCCTACGCCGCCCGGCTCCAGGACCGGCCCTATATGAGCGCGGGCGAGGCCCAGGACGGGGAGCTGCGCGAGGACCTCGTGCGCGTGCTCGGGGAGACCTGGGACATGGTCAGCGACTCGCTCCCGCTGCTCGCCTCGCTCATCGGCGAGGCCCAGCACGACCCGGACCTGGGCGAGCGGCTCTGGGAGCGGCTCATCGGGCCCTCCAGCCTGCCCGTGCAGGCCAGGATCGAACGCGCGCAGGCGAACGGCGAGATCGCGGGCGGCGCCGACCCGTTCCGCGCCGCCGAGCTCATCTACGGCCAGATCTACCTGCGCCTGCTCGTCACCCCGAAACCGATCGACGCGGCCTTCCTCGAGAACTGCGTCGACCTGGCGCTGCACGGATTGCGCAGCCGCGCCTGATCCGCGGTACCGCAATCCGGTTGCCCTGGGAGGGGACGCGGTCATAGCCTGCGGTGATGTGGAAACCGAAGATCGAAGCCGCGCTCGTGCGGGAGCAGGTGGCCGCCCTGATCGGTCCGGTCACGGCGTGGGAGGCCATCACCGAGGGCGAGAACTCGCAGGCTTACGGCGTCACCGCCGGCGGCCGTGAGCTGGTCGTCCGCGTGAACCTCCGCCGCGAGGGCTTCGACCTGGACGCGTGGGCGGGCGGACTCCGCCTCGGCCAGGGCGTCGCGGTACCCGAGGTGATCGCGATCGAAGCGATCGATGACGCATGGTGCTGCGCGAGCACTCGGCTGCCGGGCACCCGGCTCAGCGACCTCGACATGCCGGCGGCTGAAGCCGCAGCTCCGGCCGTTGCCGATGCGCTGCACCGCATCAGCGACACGCCGCTCGGTGGCGCGGAAGGCTACGGCAGCATCGATCCCGCGACGGGCAACGGCAGCAGCCCTTCCTGGGCGAGGGCCGTCGCGTGGGGCGTGCCGGAATCCTGGGCCGCACTCGACGGAGCCGAACGCGAATTCCTGGAGGGCCTGGCGGCGGCGACGCTCGCCGAGGTCGAGGCGCTGCCGGACTTCGCGCACCTCGTGCACGGCGATTCGAGCGCGGACAATCTGGTCGTCGCCGAGGACGGCACCATCGGCGTGATCGACTGGGAGGGCGCGATGATCGGCGACCCGCTCTGGGACACGGCCTACCAGCTGTTCTGGAGCCGCGCCTGGCCGGTCATGCGCCCGCAGGCCCGCGCGGCCACCGCGGCCGAGTTCGCGCCCGACGCCCTGCAACGCCTGCGCTGCTACATGCTCGTCACCGGCCTGCGGTCGGCGTCGTTCTACCTCACCGGCGCACGCGGGCCCGCACTCGACCTGATGATCGACCAGCTCCGGGCGATTCCCGAAGCGCCCCAATCGATCGCGGAACTCCTGCCCGCAGAACGCTAACAGCGGCTCCCGCTCGGTGCCCCGGTGATCGCCCACGCCCGGCAGGTCGGGTTCGTCTGCGGGCCCGGGGGTCTCGTCGAAGCACCGGTCCGGAAGGCCGCTGCGGTACGGGCGGTCGCCGCGGGGCCATCGTGCGGCCACTCGTCTTTCGGCAGCTCGGGCTCGCCCGCGAGGTGCTGCACACCGGCAGGTCGCGAACCAGGTGGACAAGGGACAGTACGCTTCCGGCGCATGAGCGACACCACCGTGACCTTGCAGCACGCCGACCGCGAGGACGCCCCCGCGCAGCGGCGGCCCTGGTACCGGCGGCGGTGGCTGCGGGTCCTGTCGTGGCTCGGCACCGCTGGCGTGGTCGCGTACGCGGCGGTCCGCCTCTTCGGTCTCGAGAGCGGCTTCCTGCTGGTCACGACCGTGGCGTTCGTGCCCTACTTCGTGATCGCCGCCCTCGTCGGCACCGGGATCCAAGCGGCCGTGCGCCACTGGCTCGCCGCGGGCGTCACCGCGGCCATGGCCGTCGCGCTCGCGATCGTGCTGGTGCCCAGGGCCGTCAGTGACGACCAGCCCGCCGCGAGCGGCGCCGAGCTCACCGTCATGTCCGTCAACCTGTACGTGGGCAACGCGAACTTCGACTACATCATGGAACTGGTCGAGGAGCACCAGCCCGACCTGCTCAGCGTCCAGGAGCTGACCCCCGGCTCCCCCGACGCGTTCACTGAGCGCGGCCTCGACGAGCTCATGCCGTACTCGATCCTCGAACCGGACGGCCTCGCGGTCGGCACCGGCCTGTACTCGCGGTACCCGCTCGAGCGCATCGACACCGTCGGGCGCGACGCGATCTTCTACCAGATCGCCGCCGAGGTCGACCTGCCCGAAGGCACCGACATCCGCTTCATGGCCGCCCACCCCGCCGCGCCCGCCTCCGCCGAGCGCATCCCCCTGTGGGAAGAGGACTACGAGCAGCTGCCGCGCCCTGACGGCGGCCTGCCGTGGGTGCTCGCCGGGGACTTCAACGCCACCCTCGACCACCAGAACATGCGCGAACTCCTCGACTCCGGGTACACCGACGCCGCCGAGGCCACTGGGGAAGGGCTCGACACGACCTGGCAGCCCACCGGCGGCTACCTCAACGGCCTCATCAAGATCCCGGCCGTCACCCTCGATCACGTCATCGCCGAGGAGGGCATCGAGGTGCTCGACTGGGAGGTCCTGGAGAAGGCCGGCAGCGACCACGCCCCCGTGGTCGCCCGCCTGCGGCTCCCCTGACCCGAAGTCTTTTTCGCGCTTGCGATGAATCCCGGCGGGCCGCCTCGTCATAGTGGTTGGAAGCAACAAGCGTTCACTACTGAAAGGGCGGCAACATGCGCCAGCTCATCGTCACCGCGTTCGTCTCCCTCGACGGCGTCATGGAAGCCCCCGGCGGCGAGGCCGGCTACCGCAACAGCGGCTGGACCTTCAAGGACATCGAGTTCCTGCCCGAGGCCTACGAGCTCAAGGAGCGCGAGCAGGCGGAGGCCGGGGCGCTGCTCCTGGGCCGGAAGTCGTACGAGGCGTTCGCGCCCGTGTGGCCGACCATGGTCGAGGAGTTCGCCGGCTACAACGCGATGCCCCGGTACGTCGTGTCCACGACCCTGCAGGAGCAGGACGAGCGCTGGCCCGCCACGATCCTCCGCTCGCTCGACGACGTGGCCGCGCTGAAGGAGACCGAAGGCGGCCCGATCTCGGTGCACGGCAGCGCCACTCTCGGGCAGAACCTGGCCGACGCCGGGCTGGTCGACCGCTACCACCTGCTGGTCTTCCCCAAGCTCCTCGGCGCGGGCAAGCGCCTGTTCAGCGAGACGGACAAGGACGCCCAGGTCCTCGACCTGGTCGAGCACGAGGTGTACAAGAACGGCATCCAGAAGCAGGTCTTCGACGTCGTCAAGTAGGGCGCTGTGAAGTAGCTCCGCAGCGTCGCGCATCGGGCCGGAAGCGATTCCGGCCCGCAATGCTGCCCGGGGTCAGTCGTCGATGCGGTGGTCCTTCGGGAGCGTCAACCGCGCGCTCGGCAGGGCGGCGCCGCTGATCTCCGCGGTGCGGCGCTCACCGTCGGGGACGAAGCCGTACCGCGTGTAGAAGCGGCGGCTCCGGTCGTTGCCCTCCAACTCCCACACCCGGATCGGCAGGAGCCCCTGCTCGGTGAGCCAGCGTTCGCCCTCGCGCAGGAGGGCGCGGCCCGCGCCGCGGCTCCAGTGGTCCGGGTGGACGTAGATCATCTTCACCTCGCCGGGGACGCCGGGTTCGGCGTCCTCCTCGGTCGCTTCGGTTCGGTCCCAGGTGAAGACGGCGAAGCCAATGACGTACGGGCCCTTCTCGGCCACGAGCGTCAGTTCGAGGTCGGGATGCTCGGCGAGGTGGCGCACGTAGCGTTCGGAGGCCTCTTCAGGGAGCCCAGCGAGCACTGCGGCGTCGACCAGACCGGCGTAGGCCGCGCGCCATGCGGCGGTGCGGATTTGAACCATCTCATCGGCGTCTGCGGGGGTTGCCGTTCGGATCCTCATGTCTACCAACCGTGCCCGAAGGTCCACAAGAAAGCAACCATTGACGCGCGGTGAATTGCCGGAGCAACCCGTCTGTGCAAGAAGTGTCTAGTCGACCGGTGACTCCAGGAGCCGCAGAGTGCGCGCGGTGGCGTCGACCTCGGCCAGCGTGCCGATCGGCATGGGCAGGTTCGGACCGGTGTGTCCGAAGTCGACTCGCCCGAGGATCGGGAAGTCGTAGTCGCCCAAGACGTCGAGTACGACGTCTTTCACCGTGACCGGTCCGAACGGCGCCTCGGCGGGGAGCTCCACGTCGAGGGGGATGCCGACGACCATCGCGCCGACCCGGTCGAAGACGCCCTGCATGCGCAGCACGTGGAGCTGGTTCCAGACATGGCCCAGGTTGCGGCCCACGTCCTCCCAGAAGAACAGCGCGCCGTCCCAGGTCGCCGGGTCGAGCGCGTACGGCGAGGCCTGGACGTTGATGAGGCGGTCGAGCAGGCCCCCGACGAGGCGGCCTGTCGCCCGGCCCGGCTTCCATGTCTCCCAGGGGTTGTCGGCCGGAAAGTCGGTCTCGGCGAGTCCGCCGGTGAGGAGGCCGCGGTAGAGGTCCCGCAGCGCCGTGCGCCGGGCGGGGGCCGCGTCCTGCCAGGACCCGCCGAGCCCGGGCCCGAGGAGGTCCGCGTGGAACCCGATGAGGCCGGTCTGCGAGTGCAGCGCCAGGTGCAGGGCGGTGATGTCGCTGTACCCGAGCAGCGGCTTGGGGTCGCGGCGGACCGCCTCGTAGTCGATCCGGTCGAGGTAGCTCGAGGTGGCGTTCCCGCCGGTGAACGCGATGATCGCCCGCACCTCCGGGTCGCGCAGGAGGACGTTGAGCTCGGCGGCCAGCACGTCGGACGGGGCGGCCCGCCAGAAGTGGTGCCGCCCGGACTCGACCAGTTCGCTGCGGCGGACGCGGAACCCCATGCCCTCGAGCTCGGCGACGCCCGCTTCGAGCTGCTGCCGACGCTCAGGAAGCACCGGTCCGGACAGGGCCGCGATCGCGACGGTGTCGCCGGGCTGCAGGCGCTTGGGGCGCAAGGGTTCCATGTGGTCACCTTCGTGGGGACGGGAGCGGGGCCGCTCACAGCCTACGGCTGGGGCGGCCCCGGTGCAAATACCTGGGTGCAAGCGCTATCGGAGCGCGAGCTCGGGCTCCGGGACTGCCTCGATGCTCGCAGCGGCCGGGGCCGCGCTGCGGGCCTTCCGGACCGTGAGGGCGATCCCGGCGGTCGCGACGAGGATCGAGGCCGCGAAACCGGCGAGCGTCGCCGCGTCAGGTGCGATGAACGACTGGCCGCGCACCGCCTGCACCACCGTCGTGACGAAGATTCCCAGGTAGCCGAGCGAGAGCCAGCGGACGATCGCGGCGCGGACCCGCTCGTCGCGCATCCAGGCGCGGCGGACGGCCATGAAGCCGAGAAGCATCGCGACGCCGATGAGGACCTGGATGCCGTGCAGGCCGATGAAGTGGGGGACGCGCATGTCGCCGCCCGTGGTGGACCAGCCGGTGAGGAACATGCCGTTGCCGTCGAGGTCGCCCACGCCGTGGCCGGCGTTGAGCACGACCTCGTCGCCGTTGGCGTCCACCGCGGTGCGCTCGCCCTGGCCGCCCACGGTGACGATGAAGAACGCGGCGAACATGCCCAGGCTCGACAGGAGCAGGCCCCAGCGGACGACCGCCGTGACGGCCTTGTCGCCGATGCGCTGGAACAGCACGATCACCGCGATCACCAGGTTCGCCAGGAACATGACCGGCACGAACTGGAACGCGAGCTGCACGACCTGGTTGAACGGGTCCTCGGAGGCGTTGAAGTGGCTGTAGGTGCCCGCGGCGGCGGCCGCGACGATCACGCCGACCTCGGCCGCGCTGATCACGGCGAAGAGGGTGCCGAAGGCCCAGCCGGTGCGGCGCAGCTTCGTCATGTGGGAGAGCAGCCAGGCGAGGCTCAGGCAGTAGGTGAAGAAGGAGAAGCCGAACTTGAAGGCCTTGAGCCACACGCTCTCGCCCTGGATCGTGCGGTCGTCGAACGGGATCGCGAGCAGGGAGGCGAGGGCGATGACGCCGCACGCGATGCCGAGGACGACGAGCGGGCGGTGCCAGCGGCGCCCGCCTTCGGTGAGGGCGAGACCGGACGCGGCGGCCGTCGCGGTGACGCCGTCGATGGTGCTTCCAACGACAGAGCTGCGAACGGCAGTGCCGCGGTCGTTCGCGGCGGCGGAGCGGCGGTGGCGGGCGGCGGGGCGGGGCGGCGTGGCCAGCGGGGTCTGGTTCATGCCTACGACGCTATTGCGGTTCGCGTTGCCGCACATTGCCGTTGACCGCCCAATAAAGGGTGGGGCCTGCCTTACCCCCGCCGCTACGCTGCGGCGATGGGAATCGTGTACGTAGTGCAGCACGGCGAGAAGGAGCGGGCCCCGGGTGATCCGGGCTTGACGGCGCGGGGTCGGGAGCAGGCGGCGCTGGCGGCCGAGTGGCTGCGGGGCAAGGGGTTGCGGGCGGTGTACGCGAGTCCGCTGCTGCGGGCGCGGCAGACCGCCGAGGCGGTCGCGGCGGTTGCGGGCCTGCCGGTGCGCATCGACGCGCGGGTGGCGGAGCGGATGAACTGGGACGGGAGTGTGCCGTTCGAACGGTTCGCGGCGGACTGGGCGCGGGCGAGCGCGGACCGGGACTTCGTTCCGGCCGTGGGCGATTCGTCGCGGGCGGCCGGGGCGCGATTCGTTGAGTTCTTGGAGGAGATCGGTCGGGACGGGGGCGGATCGGCCGGGCCGGTTGCGGTGGCCTGCCATGGCGGCGTCACGGTGGATCTGCTGCGGACGCTGATCGGGGACGAGGCGGTGCCGGAAATGATCATGTCGGACGGGGTGCCTTCGGGGGCGATCACGACGCTCGACGGGCTGCGGCCGATCGCGATCACCGAGACAGGGCATCTGGCGGGCCTGGAGACCGGACACCGGCCGGGGTGAGGGCGGTTCGCCGGTGCTTTGCCGGTGCCGGCGTCAGACCATCCACTAGCCCCCACCCACCACTAGAGGGGAAGAAAAGGTCAGGCCTCGATCGTGGCGGTCGGGTCCGACAAGAATCGGGCCGATTCCGGCCCCGCGCTCGAAATGTCACCCGATAGGCGGAGCCGGGGCGAAGTCGTTTCGCAATCGGCGAGGCCGGACCGAGGTCGCTTCGAAATCAGCGAGGCCGGGGCGTTTTGCGCATGCGAGACAAGAGGAGAGCGCGGTTCGCGACAGGCGAGTCCGCCGGGGCGGAACGGCATTTCCGGGGCTCACGGAGTGTCCACTGCGATCATGTTTCGCCTCCCGCAGCAGGGAATGCTAGACGAAGTGCGCGTGAACGCTTGCGCGTTCATCAAGCTGTAACGAGGATGTGACGCATGAGCTCTAACCTCAGTCGCATATTGGACTCAGTGGATCCGTTCATCGGCACCGAACCGGCCGATCTGCCCGCGGCGCAGGGACTGGCCGCCAGTTGGTGGTGGCCGAAGGCCCAGGTCGGGAACACCCACCCGGGCGCGTGCCATCCGCTCGGCATGGTCTCCGCCTGCGCCTGCTCCGGCGCCTACCCCACCGGATACGGCCGCTACGGCATGTCCACCGAGGGAGCCCCCGCCCCGCTCTACGACGACTACCTCGCCAGCGGCTTCACCCACTTCCAGCAGTCCGGAACGGGCGCGATCCGCAAGTACTACAACTACTTCCGCGTCACCCCGATGATCGAGCCGCTCGACGCCCTCGGCACCCGCTGGAAGCTCCAGGACGAGTCGGCCGAGCCCGGCTACTACGCCGCGACCCTTGAGAACGGGATCCGCTGCGAGCTCACGGTGGGCGAGAAGACCGCCGTGCACCGGTACACGTTCCCCGAGGCGTCCTCGGCCCGCGTCGTCCTCGACTTCTCTTACGGCGGCCTCGCGATCGAGCACGGCACGACGGTGCCGCTGCGGGCCGGTCTCGAGAGCCTCGGGCAAGGGGCCGCGCAGGGGACCGTGGTCATGGAGGGCATCCCGCTCTCGGTCTACATCGACTCGGACACGCCCAAGTCGTGGCGCCAGCTGGTCTGGTACGACCGCCGCCGCGTGGACGGCGGCACCCGCCTGGACTTCGACTACATCCGCCGCACCACGCTGCGCCCCTTCGGCCTCATGTTCATGGGCCCGGCCCGGGCCGGCACCACGATCGAGATCCGCATGGGCTTCTCGATGCGCGGCACCGGGCAGGCCCGGAGCAACCTCGAGCAGGCCCTGCCCGGCGGCTTCGAGCACGGCTTCGACCGCGTTCGCGCGCAGACCCACGACGCCTGGAGCGGGTACGCCTCGCAGGTCGAGGTGGACGGCGGCACGCCCGAGCGGCGGACCGTGTTCGCCACCAGCGTCTACCACTCGCTGATCAAGCCGTGCTTCGCCGAGGACGAGAGCCCGTTCTGGCCTTCCAAGGGGCCCTTCGTGTTCGACATCGCGACGATGTGGGACATGTACAAGACGCAGTTCCCGCTGCTCACCGCCCTCGACCCGGCGAAGGGCGCGCTGATGCTCGAGTCGCTCGTGCGCATCGCCGAGGAGGAGGGGAACCTCCCGATCGGGTACCGGATGGCGCGCGGCTCGGACCGGTTCTTCCGCCAGGCCTCGGCCCTCGCCCACACCGTGCTCGCCGACGGCTACCAGCTGGGACTCGAAGGCCTGGAATGGGACTGGGCGCTCGTCCACATGCAGGACGACCTGCGGCGCGGCTACGGCGAGGACTTCGCCGACCGCGGCATCGCGCACCCGGTGAGCCATACGCTCGACCTCGCGACCGGGTACTGGTGCACGGCGATCGTCGCGCGGGGCCTCGGCGACCACCGGCTCGCGGACGAGCTCGAGGCGAAGTCCCGGGCGTGGACGAACGCGTTCGGCGGCGACGGGCTCCTGCGCGACTCGAGCTTCTACGAGGGCGGGCGCTGGAACTACTCGTTCCGGCTCCTGCACGACATGGCCGCCCGGATCAAGCTCGCGGGCGGCGACAAGGAGTTCACGGCCGTCCTCGACCGGTTCTTCGGGTACGGCGCCGGACCGGTGACGCAGCTGGGGGTGCCGCCGTTCGGCCCGGAGTTCGCGATCGGCCAGGACCTCAACCGCTTCGAGGGCCTCAACAACGAGCCGGACATGGAGGCCCCCTGGGCCTACCACTACGCCGGGCGGCCCGACCGGACCGCCGAGATCGTGCACGCCGCGCTCTCGTACCAGTTCGGGACCGGCCGCGGCGGCCTCCCGGGCAACGACGACTCCGGGGCGCTCTCGTCCTGGTACGTGTGGGCCTCGCTGGGGCTGTTCCCGGTCGCGGGCCAGAACCTGTTCCTGGTCAACGCGCCCGCGTTCGGGGGCGCGAGCCTCCGCTTCGGCGGCAACGACTTCGAGCTCGTGACCACCGGTCACGTCGAGTCCGGCATCGGCGAGGACGCCGCCGGCTCCTCGGTGCAGTACGTCCAGGCGGCCCGCTTCAACGGGAAACCGCTGGACTACGGGTTCCTCACCGGCAACCAGCTGCACGGCGGCGGGCGGCTGGAGATCGAGCTCGGGCCCGAACCTTCCGACTGGGCGACGAAGACGCGCCCGCCGTCCGCCTCCGACCGGCCCGACCCCGCTCGGGGCGGCGGGGCCCGACTCCAGGAGTTCTCACCGTGATCCAGCAGCCCCGCGGCCCGCAGCACGGCCGGACCGACCAGTTCCCGCGCGACGACCACTCCATGCCGGAGGACCGGCCGCGGCGGCGCCTGGTCATCGTGGTCCGCGCCGACCCGGTCATCTGCGGCCACGCCACCGAGGCGCGCGGCCTCGCCGAGGTCGCCCTCACCCGCGGCTTCGACGACGTGCGCATCGTGACGTGGCCGATCGAGGCGCTGCAGGCGGCGGGGCTGCCGCTGAAACCGCTCGACGAACTCCTGCCGTACTCGCCGGGGATCACCGTGGAGCGGCCCGGGCCCGTGGGGGACTACCGGGTCCCGACCGGCCGGCACCTGCTCGGCCTGGCCGGGCGGCTGTTCGAGCTGTTCACCGACGGGGTGCCGACGGTGTGCATGTCGATGTACCTGACGCCGCATGCGAACGCGGTCGCCGAGGCGCTGCGGTCGGTGCGCGCCTCGGGGCTGGACGCGGACGTCACGACGATCGCGGAGGCCGTGGGCTCGGACATCACGAACGTAGTCCGCTCCTGCATCAGCGAGGGCGCGGTCGGGGCGGCGGCGTCCCTGTTCACGGCCTACCTGGCGCACGACCGGGTCGTGGCCGTCTCGGCGTACACGCGCGACCTCATCCTCGAGTCGGCCGCGCAGGTCGACCTGGCGTGCGGGACCCGGTTCGCCGAGGAAGTGACTGCACGCGTGGAGGTCTCGTACCCGGCGATCGACGCGAGCGCGTACCTCGACCTCGACCGGTCCGCTGTGGACGAAGCTTTGGCGGCGCGCGGCCTGGCCCGCAACGGCTATCTGCTCTTCCTCTCCCGCGTTGCCGCCGCGAAGGGCGCGGACGACCTCATCGCCGCCTACCGGGCGTCGGCGGCGTCCCGCACGCACCGGCTCGTCATCGCCGGGAACGGCCCCGCGCACGCCGAGACCCGGGCGCTCGCGGGGGACGACCCGCGCATCCTCTTCCTCACCGACGTCGCGGACGAGGAGAAGCCGCTGCTCATGAACGGCTGCGCCGCTTACGCACTGCCGTCGAAGCCGCGCCCGGAGTTCGTCGAGACCTTCGGCATCGCGCTCGTGGAGAAGATGCTCGCCGGCGGCGGGCCCGTGATCACCACCCGCACCGGCGGCATCCCGGAAGCGGTGGGGGACACCGCGATCGAGGTCCCGCACTCGGACCCGGCGGCGCTCGCGGCCGCGATCGACCGGGCGCTCGCCATGAGCCCGGCCGAACGGGAGGCCGCGGCCGAGCGGGCCCGGGCGTACGCGATGCGCTTCGACCGCACGGCGGTCTTCGACAACCTCTTCGCCGGGCTTCTCGACGACCCGGCGTCCCTGCCGGTCGAAGCCCACGTCACCATCAGCTAACCCTTGACCTGCGATAACGCCGCCGTCCCGAAGTTTCGCAAAAAATCTTCGGAACCGGGGCAACCTTCGGGGCGCCCGCGGCAACCTCATGACGGTGCGGCAACCCGGCTCCGTCGCACCCACTAACCACAACCAGGGGAGGGCGCCATGTCCTCACCGCATAGCAAGCAGCGCAAGGCCCGAGCGGCGATCGCGGCAGCGGTCGCCGCCGCGGCGCGCAAGGCTCGGCCCGCGGGCGCACGCCGTCCGTCGGGCTCGTGACGACCGGATCGACCGCGATCGGCGCGGCACGATCCACCTTTCTCGGCCGCACGCGGCTGGGGGAAAGGCCTTTCCTGCCATGGACGGTGCTTTCCACAACCGGACAGGGCGCGAGCACCGGGGGTGCTCGCGCCCGCCGGCCTGCCGTTCACCACTGCTGAAGGCAAGGGCGCCATGGTGAAATTGCTAGACTCTCCGCCTCCCCGTATTCGACCCGCGACCGGAGGCCCCCCGTTGGACGTCCCCGCCCGGCTGGAAGAAGACGCTTTCCGCGCCTTCTTCGAGCGGCACCACGCTGAGCTGGCGCGCTTCGCGTGGCTGCTCATCGGCGAGAGCGGGGCGGCCGAGGACATCGCGGCGGACGCCATGCTCGCGGTGTGGCGGCAATGGGACCAGGCCCGGCGCGCGCGGTCGCAGATCGCGTACGCGCGCGGCATCGTCGCCAACCTCGCCAAGAGCCGCATCCGCGCGGCCGTGCGCGAGCGGCGCCGCAACACACTCTTCTGGCAGCGGCCCGGCGAGACGCACGACGGCCCCGACACGGCGGCGGTCGTGGACGTGCGGGCGGCACTGGAGCGGCTGCCGCTGCGGCGGCGCGCCTGCGTCGTCCTGCGGCACTCCCTGGAACTCTCCGAACGCGAGACCGCCGACGCGCTCGGCATCTCGATCGGCACGGTCAAGAGCCAGACCTCGAAGGGCCTGGCCGAACTGCGGCGCATCCTCGGACCCCAGGAGGGATCGGCCTGGGCTTCGATGAGGAAGGGGGAGCAGCGGTGAACGACGATGTGAACGACCGGCTCCGGGTGACCGCGGAGGAGTACGAACCGGACCGCGACCGGATGTGGACGCGCGTGTCCGAGGGCATGCGCGAACCCCGCGTGCGGGCCGAGACCGTGCGCACCGGCTGGCGGATTCCGCAGCTGGGGCTGGCGACCGGTGCGGCGCTGGCGCTCATCGGCGTGATCGTGTTCTTCGGGCAGTTCCTGGGTTTCGGCCCGGTGGTCGGCCCGACCCCAGAGCCTCCTGCGGCCGGACCCGGCACCCGGTCCGCTGAGGCGACGGACCCCGCGAGCAGCGGCGACGCCGCCACCGGCGGCGAGGAGACGAGCGCGGACGATAGCGGCGGCGACGAGCCGGACGGCAGCCAATCCGAGGACGGCGCGTCCGAGGGCGCGTCGAGCCCGGAGATCCCCGAGGGGCCCGCCTGGCTGTGGACGGACGGTTCACTCAACCCCGACAGCGATGAGGAGTTCTGGTCGCAGCTGGACCTGAAGGTGCGCAGCGAGGAGCCGCTCACGGAGCTGAACGTGGAGCTGCGGGTGGCCGAGGGCGCGGGCGTGGAGTCGACCGGGGCGTGGACCACGGGCGACACCTGGTTCAACGCGGCGGTGGTGACCAGGGAGGACGGCTTCCTGGTGTACCGCTGGAGCCTGAAGGACGACGCGGTACTCCCGGCCGGCGAGTACACGCTCGCGGGCCAGTTCAACCACAACGCGGGCACGCGCAGCGTGGACGAGGACCGGTTCACCTTCGAGGCCGAGACCGAGGGCGGCGAGGCCGGCGCGAGCGAAGGCGACTTCAAATGACGGGCGCGCCGCGGCGCTGAAAGGCTCCGCTGCTGAAAGACTCCGCCGCTCGACGCGGCGACCCCAGGGCGAGAACGGGGACCGGGCCGATGGCCCGGTCCCCGTTCCGCGAATATGAAAGGGGTGCGGTCCCGAAATATCCGCATAAATCCCCCCTAAGGGACCCCTGGCGCAAAAGTACTCCGCGGGTACGACAGGAAACGCCCGAGCGTCCGATACCGGCCAGGATTGCGGCCAGAAAACCTGGACGCGCCGAAGGCGTTGTCAGAAACTGATCAGCTCGAAAGTGGTCCCGCACCGGTTCAGCAGTCGCAGGCGACGCCGCTCGAGGGGGCGGTGAGCGGGTCGGGCCGGCCGCGTTCGACGCCGGCGTCGGTGGCGACCGGGAGGCCTTCGCGCACCCAGTACTCGAAGCCGCCCATCATGTACTTGACCTGGTAGCCGATCGCCGCGAACGCGGCGGCGGCGCGGTAGGCGCCGTTGCAGCCGGGGCCCCAGCAGTAGACGACGACGGGCCGGGCGGGGTCGATGAGCCCGTCGGCGCGGGCGGCGATGTCATCGGTCGGCAGGTGCACGGCGCCGGGGATGCGGCCCTGGAACCAGGCGGCGTCGCCGCGGGTGTCGACGAGGGTGAACCCGGGGTCCTCGTCCTCGGCGGCGGCGTGGACGTCTGAGACGTCGGTGCTGTAGGTCATGAGGCCGGTGAAGTACGCGAGGGCGTCGGCAGGGGAGGCCGGGGGGACGCGCAGGACGGCGTTCGGGTTCGTTTCCATGCCTCGAAATCTATGTGCCGGTACAAAGTTATGAGCACTTGACACAAAGGTGGTCATGATGTGGGAACGTCGCGGCGGTACGGGTGTTTCGCCCGGATTCGCGGGTACTCGAGCGGCGGTAGCGTAGGTCCCGGCGTCCCCTCGCACCGAGTCCTGCACCAGCGCCGCCCCGGCGGCGCCTCCGACCAGAGAGGCTTCTCCCATGCCAACCACCGCACCGACCGTCGAACTCGCGCACGGCGCGGCCATGCCGCTGCTGGGCCTGGGCACCTGGCCGATGGACGACGCCGAGGCCGAACGCGTCGTCGCCGAGGCGATCGGCCTCGGCTACCGGCTGGTCGACACGGCCGAGAACTACAAGAACGAGCGCGGCGTCGGGCTCGGGGTCAAAGCCTCCGGCGTGGCCCGCGAAGAGCTGTTCGTGACCACCAAGTTCAACAAGGAATGGCACGGCGTCGAGCTCGCCGCCGAGGCGTGCGCACGCGGCCTCGACCGGCTCGGGCTCGACTACCTCGACCTCCTGCTCATCCACTGGCCCAACCCCGACCAAGGCAAGTACATCGAGGCCTGGCAGGGCCTGGTGCGGCTGCTCGAGTCGGGCCGGGTCAAGGCGATCGGCACCTCGAACTTCAAACCGGCGCACCTGGACCGCATCATAGAAGCCACCGGCGTGATCCCGGATGTGAACCAGATCCAGTTGAGCCCCTTGACGACCCGGCTCGAAACGCGGGCGTACCACAAGGAGCGCGGGATCGTGACGCAGTCGTGGTCGCCGATCGGCGGCGAGGGCGGCGAGGTGCGCAACGAGCCGAAGGTGCTGCAGCTGGCCGAGAAGTACGGGAAGACGCCCGTGCAGGTGGTGCTGCGCTGGCACCTCGACTCCGGCCTCGCGGTGGTGCCCAAGTCGAGCGACCCGGAGCGCCTGGCGCAGAACCTCGACGTGTTCGACTTCCAGCTCGAACCGGACGACGTGATGGCGCTGGCCGCCCTGGACCAGGGCGAGGCGGCGGCGGCTGACTCGGACGCGTTCGGCCACTAGCGGTTTCGCGGGGGGGGGGGGGGCGCCGCCCCCGGCGGGGGGGGCCGGGGCGCGCGGCGGGGGGGCGCGGGCCCCGCCCCGCCCCGGGGGCGGCCCGCGCCCCCCCCCCCCCCCCGGCGCGCCCCCCCCCCCCCCCCGCTTCGTTCGCCCTGCTCGCAGACGCTCAGTCCTCGAGGAGCGTGAGTTCCATGGCGCGCACGCGGTCGGGGTCGGTGACGCCTTCCATGGCGATGATGCGGTCGCCTTCGACGGTGAAGACGAGGACGCGCGTGGGGAGGTCGGGCATCGAGGAGACGACGCCGATCTTGCCGTCCGCGAGAACGAGCTGCGCGTCGGTCGCCATGGCCGCGAAGGTCATCGCGCCGCCCGCGATCTGGGCCGCGCCGCGGATGATCTGGCCGACCGCGGCCGCGTCCGTGCGCAGGGTGATGTCGGGGTCGAGCACCGAGACGAGCGCTTCGAAGTCCCCGCCGCGCGCCGCGGCGAGGAACGCCTCGACCACCGTGCGCTGCTTCGAGACCGCTTGGTGTTGCGGCGCACCGGTCCCCCGCACGCGGGCCCGGGCGCGGCTCGCGAGCTTGCGGGCCGCCGCCGGGTTGCGGTCGACGATCTGGGCGATGTCGTCGAAGGGGACGCCGAACATGTCGTGGAGGACGAACGCGAGCCGCTCGGCGGGCTCGAGGGTCTCCAGGACCACGAGCAGCGCCAGGCTCACCGAGTCGGCCATGACCGCGGCCGACTCCGGGTCGGCCTCGACGTCCGCGGGCCCGGGGAGCGCGACCGGTTCGGGCGCGTGGTCGGGCATGGGCTGCTCGGCGCGGGACTTGCGCCGCCGCAGCTGGTCGAGGCAGACGCGGCCGACCACGGTGGTGAGCCAGCCGCTGAGGTTGTCGATGCGCGCGGAGTCGCTGGCGGCCAAGCGGAACCAGGCCTCCTGCACGGCGTCCTCGGCCTCGCCGGAGGAGCCGAGCATCCGGAACGCCACGGCCTCCAGCCGGGGCCGGTCGGCCTCGAAGCGCTCTGCCAGCCACTGGTCGTCGTTCATGCTCGCTCCTCCTTCGACGGGGTCGTCGACTGTATGACGCACGCCGGAGCGCGAACGTGACCGTCCCGCCTTCCGCGACCGCCGACTCGTGATCCAAGGCACACCCGGTCACATCGGGGTGCGGCGGCCCGTCATGGCGGCGAACCGAACGAACCGAAGGAGCCCGCCATGGAAGCCCGCCTCGACTACTACTCGAACCCCGTCGCCGCGAAGTTCGCCAAGCACATCAACGCGGCCGGCCGCTCCCTCGCCGGCGCCGAACTGCCGAAAGGCCTGCCCAACCTGGTGCTGATCCGCGCCAGCCAGATCAACGGCTGCGGCGTCTGCCTCGACATGCACACCAAGGACGCCGCCCACGAAGGCGAGACTCCCGTGCGCCTCGCCATGGTCGCCGCCTGGCGCGAGGCCACGGTCTTCACCGAGGCCGAGCGGGCGGCGCTCGCGCTCACCGAGGCCGGCACCCGCCTCGCCGACGGCGAAGGGGTCCGCGACGACATCTGGGTCGGCGCCCGCAAGCACTTCGACGACGACCAGCTGATCGCCCTCGTCTCCACCATCGCGCTCATCAACGCCTACAACCGGATGAACGCCATCACCCAGACCCCGGCCGGCTCCTACGAGCCCGGCCAGTGGGGTTAGCCCGGACCACCACCCGGAACACCCGAAGGGCGGGGGCCCCCCCCGGCCCCCCCCCCCGCCCGGGGGCGAAGGGCACCGGGGGGCGGGGGGGCGGGCAGGTCATGCAGTGCCCGCCGCCCCTGCCGCGCCCGAGCTCGGCGCCGACGATCGGGATGACCTCGATCCCGGCGTCCCGCAGCAGCGTGTTCGTCTGCGTGTTCCGGTCGTACGTCATCACCACGCCCGGTTCGAGCGCGACCGCGTTGTTCCCCGAGTCCCACTGCTGCCGTTCGGAGGCGTACACGTCGCCGCCCGTCGCGATCACCCGCAGCCGCTGCAGGCCGAGCGCCTCGGCGACGACGTCGGTGAACGCCGCCGACCCGTGGTCCTCCAGCTCCAGCCCCGGCGACCGGTCGCTGGGCCGCAGGGAGAACGTGTGCACCGCGTCCATGATCTTGGGGTACAGCGTGACCACGTCGCGGTCGGCGAACGTGAACACCGTGTCCAGGTGCATCGCCGCCCGCAGCTTCGGCATCCCCGCCACCACCACCCGCTCGGCCGCGCCCTGGTCGAACAGGGCCTTCGCGACCTGCGTGATCGCCTGCCGGGAGGTGCGCTCGCTCATCCCCATGAGCACCACGCCCCTCCCCACCGGCATGATGTCGCCGCCCTCGAACGTCGCCTGCCCCCACGACTGGTCCGGGTCGCCCCACCACACCCGTGAGCCCTTGAACTCGGGATGGAACGTGTACACCGCCTTCATCAGCAGCGTCTCGTCATGGCGCGCAGGCCAGTACAGCGGGTTCAAGGTCAGGCCGCCGTAGAGCCAGCACGTGGTGTCCCTCGTGTACAGCGTGTTCGGCAGCGGCGGCATGAGGTACTCGCGCGCACCGGTCGACTCCCGCGCCAGCCCCACATACCCCGGCCGCAGGTCCTGCGGCAGGTCGTGTGTGGACATGCCGCCGATGAGGTGCTCGGCCAGGTCGGCCGGGCCCAGCGACTCCAGGTACTCGCGGGTCGGCTCGATGAGCCCCAGCCCGACCTCGTTCGGCGTGATCTTGCGGTCCAGGAGCCACCCGCGGGCCTCCTTGTCCGCCATGGTCTGCGAGAGCAGGTCGTGCAGCTCCACCACCTCGACGCCGCGGTCGCGCATGTTCTGGACGAACTCGTCGTGGTCGCGCCGGGCGTTCTCCACCCACATCACGTCGTCGAACAGCAGGCCCCCCGCGTTCGTCGGCGTCAGCCGCCGATGCGCGAGCCCCGGCGCGCACACCAGGACCTTGCGGAGCCTCCCGACCTCGGAATGGACGCCGTAGGACTGGACTCGGTCGTTCATTGCGGTTCCCCCCAGAAGCACGGTTTCGGCATTCAGATGCTCAGCCAGCCCGCCGCGAGCGCGACCACGCCGAGCACGGCCCCGGCGATCGAGACCGCCAGGAGGACGACCTCCCAGGGGCTGAACAGGCGCCGGCCCTGCTCGCGGCGGGCCATGACGAACAGGATCGTCGCGGGCGCGTAGATGATGAAGGAGACGAGGACGAACTTCAGGCCCGCCGCGAACAGCAGGAACGCCGTGTACAGGACGGCCAGCACCGCCACCGTCATCTCCGGGCGGCCGCCGCGCGCGGCCCGCCCGTCGCGCCCGGCCGCGACCTTCACCGCGAACAGGGCCGCGAGCAGGAACGGGATGAGCGACAGGGCGCTGGTGAGGTCGAGCGCGAAGTTGAACGCGTCGTCCGAGAAGTAGGTGACGATGAGGACGAGCTGGCTGAGGGCCGTGGTGAGCACGAGGGCCGGGACGGGCACGTCCGCCGTCGTCGCCCGGCCGAGGAACCGCGGCATGTCCTTGTCCTTGGCGGCCACGAACAGGACCTCGGCGGCCATGAGCGTCCACGCCAGGTACGCGCCGAGCACCGAGATGACCAGGCCGATCGAGACGAACACCATGCCCCAGGTGCCGACCGCGGCCTCCAGGACCCCGGCCATCGACGGCTGCCGCAGCTCGGCGATCTCCTCCATCGGCAGGATCCCGTACGACACGATCGTGACCGACGCGAAGACCGCGAACACGGAGAGGAACCCGATCACGGTGGCCCGCCCGACGTCGGAGCGGCGCTTCGCGTGCCGGGAGTAGACGCTCGCGCCCTCGACCCCGAGGAACACGAACACCGTCGCGAGCATGGTGCCCCTGACCTGGCTGAACAGCGAACCGGCGTAGTCGGCGCCGCCGAAGTTCGCGGCGAACACGGCCGGGTCGAACACGAACAGGGAGAGGAGCACGAACACGCAGATCGGGATGAGCTTGGCGACGGTGACGATCCGGTTGATCGCCGCGGCCTCCTTCACGCCCTGCTTGATGAGCAGGAAGAACCCCCAGAGGCCGGCGGAGGAGAGCACGATCGCGAGGACCGTGTCGCCTTCGCCGAGGGCGGGCACGAGCGCGCCCGCCGTCGACATGATGAGCACCCAGTAGGTCACGTTGCCGACGCAGGCGCTGGCCCAGTAGCCGAACGCGGAGAAGAAGCCGGGGTATTCGCCGAATCCGGCCTTGGCGTAGGCGTAGACGCCGGCGTCGAGGTCGGGGCGGCGGTTGGCGAGGTTCTGGAAGACGAACGCGAGCATGAGCATGCCGGTGCCGGCGACGGCCCAGGAGATGAGGGCGCCGGCGACGCCGGTCTCCTGCGCGAACCGGGACGGGAGGGAGAAGACGCCGGCGCCGACCATGGACCCGACGACCATGGAGGTGAGCGTCCAGAAGGCGAGCTTGGCCGCTCGGGGCGCTTGGACCTCGTTCACGGGTTGGGCCATGTGTCCTCGCAGGTCACGCCGTTGAGGCCCGTTAGGGCACTGGAGTCCTGAATATAACGCCGGGAGGCTGACGGGGACTCGGATTCGCCGAACCGCGGGCGGGGGGCCGCGGGTGGGCCGCGCGGGTCACAGGGGGGCGCGGTGGCCGGCGGTCTCGGCG
>NZ_JAPZVR010000007.1:226648-283402 GCF_027622855.1 Glycomyces algeriensis
GGCCCGGGGGGCCGCCCCCCCCCGGGGGGGGGGGGGGGGGGCCCGCGCCGCCCCCCCCGGGGGGGGGGGGCCCCGCGGCCCCGCCGCTCGGGTCACAGGGCGGCGCGGTGGCAGGCGTTCTCGGCGAGGCCCTGGCCCACGTTCGCCGCGGTGAGCTGGTCGACGCATCTGACGTGGCCGTCCCAGTGCTCGCCTTCGGCGCAGGCCGCTGCGGCGATCGGGCCGATGCGGACGCCGTTCGCCTTGAGGTGGTCGGTGCAGGCCAGGGCGTCGGCGTGCGCGGGCGCGGCGAACGCGAGTGCGGCGGCCGCGGTGAGCGCGAGTGCCGCGAGGCCCTGCGTGATCCTGTGGAGTGTCATGCTGCGCTTCCCCTTTCGGTCGGCCGCCGGGCACGGCCGCAGGTGAGCGTATGGCGGGCGGGGCCTCGCCGCGGCTGATCGCGTGAACCGTTGGATCGGCTTTCCGACAGCTTCAGGCCGCGCGGCCGGCCTCGATGCGGAGCACGCGGTCGGCGAGGCGGGCGGCGACGGCCGGTTCGTGGGTGATGAGCAGGATCGTCAGTCCGCGCTCGGTCTTGAGGTCCGCGAGGAGGTCGAGGACGCCGTTGCGGGTGAGCGCGTCGAGGCCGGAGGTGATCTCGTCGCAGACCAGGACCTGCGGCCGGGCGGCGAGGGCGCGGGCGAGGGCGGCGCGCTGGAGCTGGCCGCCGGAGAGCTTGTCGCGGCGCCGGGCGGCGGTCTCGGGTTCGAGGGCGACGTCGGCGAGGACGCGCGCGGCTTCGGCACGGGCCTGGTCGGGGGTGAGGCCGCGGAGGCGGACGGCGCTGCGCGCCACCTGCTCGGCGATGCTGCGGTGCTCGTCGAAGGAGGCGCGGGCGTCTTGGAAGACGTACTGGACGCGGGCGCGTTCGGCGCGGGTGCGGCGGCGTCCGCGCACGGGCAGCGGCTCGCCGTCGAGGTCGAGTGCCCCGGCGGCGGCCTGCTGGAGTCCGGCGATCGTGCGGGCGAGGGTGGTCTTGCCGGAGCCGGAGGCACCGAGGACGGCGAGGCATTCGCCTTGGCGCGCTTCGAAGTCGACGCCGTCGAGGAGGCGGGTGCGGCGGCTCCCGACGTGGACCGCGAGGCCCCGTCCGGCGATGCGGATCGGGGCCTGCGCATCACCGGCCAGGGCGGGCTCAGGATGGAGGGCGGCGAGGAGGCGGCGCGTGTAGTCGTGCCGGGGTTCGGCGAGGACCTGCGCGGCGGGGCCGCGTTCGGCGATGCGGCCGGCGTCGAGGACGAGCAGGTCGTCGGCGACGGCCGCGACGAGTTCGAGGTCGTGGCTGAGGAGGACTACGGCCATGCCGCCCTCGGCGGCGAGCCGGAGTTCGGCGGCGATCCGGTCGCGGTTGCCGAGGTCCTGGCCGGTGGTCGGCTCGTCGGCAACGAGGAGTCGCGCCTCGCACAGGAACGCCTGGGCGAGCACGAGCCGCTGCTGCTGGCCGCCGGAGAGCTGGTGCGGGAAGCGCCGCAGGAATGCGGGGTCGTCGAGGCCGACGCGGCGCATCGCGTCGCTGATGCGTTCGGCGGTGGCGGCGCGGGCGAGTGCGCTCCCGGCGCGGCGCGGCTGAAGGCGGCGGGCGTTGGCGATCTCGGTGAGGACGCCGCCGATGCGGCGGACCGGGTTGAGGACCGCGGCCGGGTGCTGCGGTAGGTACGCGGCGGGCACTTCGCCTGGGGCGCAGGTGAGGACGTCGACGCCCGCGACCTCCACGGTGCCGGTCGCGGTGACGCCGGGCTTGACCGCGCCGAGCAGGGCCGAGCCGATCGTGGTCTTGCCCGAGCCGGAGGCGCCGACGATGGCGAGGACCCGCCCGGCGTCGAGCGCGAAGTCGACGTCCGCGACGAGGGTCCTCCCGGCGGCTTCGGCGCGGAGGCCCGTGACGTGCACGCTCATGCGGTCGCCTTTCGGTTCAGGAGCCGGTCGAACAGCAGGTTGAGGCCGACCGAGAGCGCGACGAGCAGCGCGGCCGGGAGCACGACGCCCCAGGGGGAGAGGAAGATCCCGCCGCGGTTGACGTCGACCATCACGGCCCAGTCGCTGGCCTCCGGGCCCGCGCCGACGCCGAGGAAGCTCGCGGCGGCCACGAGGTAGAACGCGCCGACGAGCCGCACGCCGGCGTCGGCGGCCACGGTGGGGAGGATCGACCTGGCGATGTACCCGATCAGGATGCGCCCGCGGCTCTCGCCTTGCAGCCACATGGCTTCGACCGCAGGGCGGCGGGCGACTTCGAGGGCGGCGGCGCGCACGATCCGGGCGATGTCGGGCAGGTTCACGAGCGCGACGATGAGGACGAGCATCCAGGCCGTGGGCGGGGCGATCGAGGCGAGCAGCAGCATGAGGAGGAGCGAGGGCAGGGCGAGGAGGAGGTCGAAGGGGCGCATGAGGACTTCGTCGAGCCACCGGTGGCGGGTCGCGGCGGCGGCGAGGCCGATCGGGAGCCCGACGAGGAACGCGATGGCGGTCGCCGCGGCGGCGGTGACGACGATGCCCCAGCCGCCGTCGAGGAGCCCGTCGAGGACGCTCGAGCCGAGGTGGTCGGTGCCGGGCCAGGGCGCGGCCGGGTCGAACGGCTGGGTCCGGTCGCCCGCGGGGACCGGCAGGAACGGGCCGACGAGGGCGATCCCGAGCGGCACGGCGAGGAGCGCGGTGAGCGCGATGCGTTCCCAGAGGGATTTGCGGCGATCCGGGGGTCGGGAGTGTCGGGATTCGAGCGCCCCCGATTGCAAGGGTCCCACGGGGGTACGACGGTCGGGAGCGGTCGTCGCCCCCGCGGTCGGGTGTGTCGCGACGCTGGTGCCCCCGGTTTCAAGGGTGCCAGGAGGGTCCGACAGGACGTCGGGGCCGAGGCGGCGTGAGCTGCTTTCGTGCGAGTTCGTGCTGAGGGCTTCCGAGTCGAGGCGCTGTGCGCCGCCTGCGGATGAATTCGGTTTGAGGGCTTCGGAGTCGGGTCCACCTGAACCGACCGCGGTCGGGCGCGGTTCGGGCGCTCGGGGTTCCGGTAGGTGCGATCCGGCCGGGTGAGGGTCGGCCTCGGGCGCTTGAGGATCGGGCCGCCGGGTGCCGTCCGCTGCGAGAGTTTGCAGTTTCGAGGGACGCGAACCGCCCGAGTGCGGGTCAGCCTCGGGCGCTTCAGGATCGGACCGCCGGGTGCCGTCCGCGGTCGGGCGCGGCCCGGGCGCTGCGGGATCGGGCCGACGGACGTCACTCGCGGTCGGGCTCGGTTGAGGGGCTCGGGATTGCGGTGCGTGCGACCCGTTTAGGGGCGGTTCGGCTTCGAGCGCCGCGGGATCGGGCCGGCGGGTTTTGCTTGTGGCCGGGCGCTGTTCAGGGGATTCTGGGCTCATCGGGCGACCTCCATGCGGGGAGCGAGGCGGAACGCGACGAGGTCGGCCGCGAGGTTCACCAGGACCGTGGTCGCGCCGAAGACCACCGCGATCCCCTGCACCACAGGGAGGTCGCGAGCGTTCACGGCGTCGACGAGGGCCGTGCCGAGTCCGGGAATGACGAAGACGCTCTCGACGACGATCACCCCGCCCAGCAGCCAGTCGGCCGTGCGGGCGATCTGCGCGGTCGCGGGGGTGACCGCGTTCGGCAGGGCGTGCGCGAGCACGACCCGCCGCTCCGAGACGCCGGCCCGGCGCGCATGGGCGACGTACTCGGAGTCGAGCGCCTCGATCATCCCGGCCCGCACGAGCCGCGCGATCGAGCAGATCGGGCGCGCCAGCAGGACCAGCAAGGGCAGCACCAGGACCGCGGGCTCGGCCAGCAGCGACGGCACGCCGACCGCGGTCGGCGGCAGCCACGCGAGGCCGATCGCGAAGACGCTCACCAGCAGCACCGCCAGCGCGAACTCGGGCACCGAGTACAGGCCCACGGTGAACGTGGTGATGATCCGGTCGGGCCAGCGGCCCTGCCGCCGGGCGGCGGCGACGCCGAGCCCGATCGACAAGGGCAGCAGGAGGATCAGCGTCGCGGCGGCGAGGATGAGCGTCGGTTCGAGCGCGGTGGCGAGCAGGTCGGCGACCGGCCGTCCGGACACGATGGACGCGCCGAAGTCGCCGGTGAGGAGTCCGCCGAGCCAGTCGGCGAGCCGTGCGAGCGCGGGTTCGTCGAGGTGCATCTGCTCGCGAATGCGGGCGATGTTGGCGGGGTCGGGCTGGTCCCCGGCGAGGGCGACGGCCGCGTCGCCGGGGAGCAGCTCGACGAGTGCGAACGCGAGCACCGCGACCGCGAGGACCTGGACCGCGCCGAGGCCGATCCGCTTGGCCGCGTATGCGAGCACTAGTCCATCCAGACCTTGTCGAAGCGGGCCCAGTCGAGGGTGTTCGCGGGGGCCTGCTCGACGCCGTGGACGCCGGGGAGGGTGCCGATGATCCAGTCGGCGAAGCCCCAGACGAGGTAGCCGCCCTCGTCGTGGAGGCGCTGCTGGATCTCCTGATAAAGCTGGTCGCGCGCTGCTTCGTCCGCTGTGGACTGGAGCTGGAGGTACAGCTCGTCGAAGTCCGCGTGGTGCCACTGGGTGACGTTGGTCGGGGATTCGGTGAGGAGCCGCTGCGAGATGTGGGAGGCGATGGGCATCGCGCCGGAGCGGTAGGAGGCGATCTGGCCCTCGGTGAGGACCTCCGACCAGTAGGTGTCGGCGTTGCGCTCGTTGATCTCGACGTCGACGCCGGCTTCGCGCACCTGCTCGGCGAAGATCTGGGCGGCTTCGGTGAAGCCGGAGCCGACGTCGGCCGTGTCGAGGGTGATCGTCTCGACGCCGGCTTCGGCGAGCAGCGCAGTGGCCGTGGCGAGGTCGCGTTCGCGCTGGGGGATGTGGGCCGCGTAGTGCTCGAAGCCGAGGCCGTACAGGTCGTTGCCGGTCTGGCCGCGCCCGGAGAGGACGGACTCGACGAGCTCGTCGCGGTCGCAGAGCAGGAACATCGCTTGGCGCACACGGGGGTCGTCGAAGGGCGCGCGGTCGGTCTTCATGGCGAAGCCGAGCATGTTCGAGCCGGGGGAGGCGACGAGCGCGACGGCGTCGTTCGCCTCGTTGGCGCGGGCGGTGGTGGCCGAGAGGTCGTGGGCGTACTCGACCTGGCCGCCCAGGAGCGCGTTGATGCGCGCCGACTCCTCGTCGGCGACGACGATCTGGAGCCGGTCGAGCTTCGGGGCGCCGTCCCAGTACTCGTCGAAGCGTTCGACGGTGAACTCGCTGCCGGGCGTGAAGGACACGAACTTGAACGGGCCCGAGCCGACGGGAGCGTCGAAGGTGTCGGACCCTTCGGGGACGATGTAGGCACCGAAGGCGGCGAGGCAGTTCGGGAACTCGGCGAGGTGGTGCTTGAGCACGAACTCGACGGTCCGGTCGTCGACGGCCCGGCTGGCATCGAGGTCGATCGGGGTCAGGTCGGACTTGGCGCGGAAGGTCTCCTCAGGGTTCGCGATGCGCCGGTAGCTGTAGAGCACGTCGGCCGCGCGGACGGGGCTGCCGTCGTGGAAGGCCGCTTCGCGCAGGGACACGGTCCAGACGGTGAGGTCGGCGTCGGGCGTCCAGGATTCGGCGAGGCGCGGCACGGCGGCCATGTCGGCGCCGAGGTCGGCGAGCTTGTCGTACACGGCTTTCGCGCGTGCGGCGTCGGCGAAGAGGTTGACGCGGTGGGGGTCGATGGTCTCGTCGGCACCGCCGCCTGCGAAGGCCGCGCGGAGGGTGCCGCCGGTCTTCGGGCCGGTCGCGGCGGGCTCAGAGCCGCACGCGGCGAGCACGGCGCCCGAAGCGGCGACGGCGAGCCCGGCGGCGCTGAGGACGACGCGGCGGCTCAAGTGGGGGCGGTTCGGCTGCTGGGTCATGTCGGTTCCTTCATGGTTGCGGTGCAAGAGGTTCGCGCGGCACTGCGCGGAGGGGAGAGGTGGGAGACGGTGCCGCCGGGTTCGGCGCGAATCGCGGAGGCGGCGACGTTCTGCTGAGGCGAGGCGGCGGTGCTCGGATCGCCCGCGGAGGGCTCGACGCCGTGCGAATCGCCGTGCGGAGAGGTCTCGGACGATCCGCGACCCGGAGCCGAGGTCTGCGGTGACGGCCCGGGAGCGGCTGCGGCGGGGGACGCGCTATGCGGTGCGGCTGTTGAGTCCGCACTGTGCGCCGCGGCCTGCAGTTCAGTGCGGGGAGCGGCTGGGGCAGGTGAGGTGCCATGCGGCGCGGCCGTCATGAACGCACCGGCCTGGGGTGCGATGGGCGGCGCGTTTCGGTGGGCGGCAGCAGCGGGCAACGCGCTGCGCCGTGCAGCCGTTGCGGATGCGCGGACCTTCGCTACGAGGGACGGCGCATTTTCGGGGCCCGCTGCGGCAGGCGACGGGACCTGGGAGGCAAGCGTCGAAGACGCATCGGCCGGGGTCGCGACCGGCTGCTGCGCGGCCGCGAGCGAGCGCGACCCCCGCAGCCCGGCGACGGCTGCGGCCGAGGCGAGCCCCAGGAGCGCGCAGCACAGCCACGACATCCAGGCCGCGCCGTCGCCAGCGAGGTCGGCGACGAGGCCGACGGCGCTGGTGCCGATCGCGGCCACCACGCCGGAGAGGAGGTAGTAGACGCCAAAGTACGTGCCCGTGAGCCCTTGCGGCGCATAGCCGGGGATGAGTTCCATGACGAACGGCTGCGCGATCATCACCCCGAGCGACAGCAGCAGCGCGGCCACGAGCACGGCGGCGAAATGCAGGCCGGGGGCGCCGGCGGGCAGGAGGATCGGCGGCAGGAACGCCGCGCCGATCAGGGCCATGCCCAAGGCGATCGCCGCCTCCCGGCTCAGATGCCGCTGGCACCAGGCGGTGCTGCGCACCTGCAGCCCGAGCGTCACCACCGTCGACGCGCCGAAGACCGCAGCGGTCGCCCAAGCGGTGCCCGTCGCGTCCACCGCGGCTTTCGGCAGCAGCAGGTACAGCTGGTTCTGGAGTGCGAACAGCGCAGCGGTGGCGAGCGTGAACGCCAGGAAGCCCTTGTCCGCGAATGCCTCCCGCCATCCGCCGAGCACTGTCGTCGCGGCCTTCGGCGCCCGGTGCCGCGGCAGGGCCAGCATCTGCGCGACCGCCAGCGCCAGGAACACCAGCGCCGAGACCAAGGCGCCCAACCGGAAGTCGACGATCACGAGCGCGCTGCCGACCACCGGCCCGAGGCACATCCCGGTGTTGGCGAACAGGTTGAACAGCGCGAACGCCTCCGCCCGCCGCTCACCCGCCGCCTCGGCGACGTACGCGCGCACCGCCGGGTTGAACAGTGCCCCCGCGACGCCGCTGACCACTGACGCGGCGATGAGCACCCCGAACGAAGGCGTCAGCGCGAACAGCCCGAACCCGACTGCGCGGAGCAGGCACCCGGCGATGATGACCCCGCGCGGCCCGAGCCGGTCCGAGGCCGTGCCGCCGATCAGGAACAGGCCCTGCTGGGCCAGGTTGCGGACCCCGAGGACGATGCCGATCGCGGCGAGCGACATCCCCGCGGAGGCCTCGAGGTGCACCGCGAGGTAGGGGATGACCATGTAGAAGCCGAGGTTGACGCCGAGCTGGTTCACCAGGAGCAGCCGCACGGGGAGCGGCTGGTCCGTGAAGGACCGTATGGTGCGCAAGGGACCTCACCAGGGCAGGGGCGACGCGGGGAAGCGCCGGGGGCGGTCGGATTCGACAAAGATAACGGAACTCGTTTTCATTAGTACGGGTCAAACTCCCGGATGTGACCTGTCTCCGCCCATGCGATCATCGGCATACGCGCACATGACCTCGGAGGATGCCGTGAAGACCCCAGGCGAAGACCAGAACCGCCGGCTCCTGCGCGCCCGCGACGCCATGGACCGCAGCTTCGCCGAACCCCTCGACGTGCCCGCCCTCGCCCGCGTCGCCCTCATGTCCCCCGCCCACTTCAGCCGCCAGTTCCGCGCCGCCTTCGGCGAGACCCCGCACCGCTACCTCCAGCGCCGCCGGATCGAACGCGCCTGCGCCATGCTCCGCGACTCCGATGCCACCGTCACCGAGATCGCCCTCAACGTCGGCTTCGACAGCCTCGGCACCTTCTCCCGCACGTTCAGCGCCCTCATCGGCCGCTCCCCCACGCAGTACCGCGCGCAAGCGGCCCCGCTCAACGCCCCCGTCTGCTTCGTCAAGAGCTGGACCAGGCCGAGCAGCTACGGCTGAGCACGCGGTCGTCTTCCGAGCATTTTTGGATAAGCCTCCGCGGCCCCGGCGCCCATAGGCTGGGGACATGTTCAAAAGCATCAGCATCCACACCGTGTTCGTCCTCGACCAGGAAGAGGCGATCGACTTCTACGTGGGCAAGCTCGGCTTCGAGATCGTCGAGGACGCCGACCTGGGGTTCATGCGCTGGCTCACCGTCTCCGTGCCCGGCGACCCCGAGCACCGCATCCACCTCGAGGTGCCCGGCCCGCCCTCGCAGAGCGACGAGACCGCCGCGGCGGTCCGCGACCTGCTCACCAAGGGCGCGCTCGGCGCCACCGTCCTCACCACCGACGACTGCCGCGGCACCTACAAGCGGCTCACCGACCTCGGCGTCGAGTTCACCGAAGAGCCGGTCGAGCAGCCGTACGGCATCGACTGCGCCCTGCGCGACCCCTTCGGCAACCACATCAGGATCACCCAGCCGGCCGCCTCCGAGGCCTGATCGGACTGGACGCAGGGAGACGCCCGGGCCGCTACCCGGGCGTTTCGCGTGCCTGCGGGGGTTGGGCCGCCGTGCGGCGGGTACTCCGGAAGCTCGAAGCGGCACTTGGAGGGAACATGGACGGCACAGAGGAGCGGCAGGAGCGCATCGTCGTCGGCGTCGACGGCTCCGGGCCCTCGATCAGGGCCCTGGAATGGGCCGTCCGGCAGGCGCGGCGCACCGGCGCGAAGGTCGAGGCCGTGCAGGCCTGGGAAGTGCCGACGATGTACGGCAGCGGCATGATGGTCCTGCCCGGCGGCGAGGAGTTCGACAACTCCGCCAGGCAGTCGCTCGAGGCGGCGGTCAACCACGCCCTGGACGGGAAGACGGACGTCGAGGTCGAGCACCACACCGTGGGCGGCCACCCTGCCAAGTCGCTGATCGACATGGCCGAGGGCGCCGACCTGCTCGTGGTGGGCAGCCGCGGGCACGGCGGATTCGTCGGGGCCATGATCGGCTCGGTCAGCCACTACTGCGTCAACCACGCCCCCTGCCCGGTCGTGGTCATCCGCGACGCGGACTGAGGCCGGTCCTACTCCACCGGTTTGGTTGAGGTGTAAGCGAACCTGCGCAGCCGCGAGGCGTCGCCCGCGGCTCCGACGCCGAGGACCCGGCCGGTGAAGCCGGCCGCGACCTCGGTCGAGAGGTAGCGGCCGTCGAGCCGCGCCAGCTCCGTGACGTCGCCGCCACTGACCAGGGCGAGCACGATGTCGTCGGGGCCGAGGGCCGTCAGGGTCTCGGGCTCGCAGTCCACCGCGGCGATCCGCAGCACCACCGCGTCCCCGGACACCGGGGCCGCGCCCAGTTCGGCGCTGACGCCGCCGATCCTCGCCTCCGCGCGCACCGCGCCGTCCTCGAACACGAGGCCGTAGCGGTGCCGGTCGTCGATGCGGACCTCGAAGCGGCCCGAGCCCGTGAACTCGGCCTCGGCCACCCAGCGCAGGTCCTCGACGCGCGTGCACAGCAGCCCGGGGGAGCCGTCGCCCGGGGCGCGGAGCCGCAGGCCCCCTTCGGGATCCGCTGCGGCGATCGCGTCCGGTTCGCTCGCGGGCGAGACCCAGCGCAGGTGCAGGGCGTCCGCGGTGAAGTCGTCTTCGAAGGCGGTGTCTTCGGGCGTGAACTCGTACCGGTGCTCGTCGAACACCGGCCAGCCGTCGACCCAGTCCACCCCGGCGAGGAAGGTCTCGCGGCCGAGGACGTGGTAGCTCGGGGTGAACCCGGCGGGGCGCACGGCGAGGTAGACGGCGGCCCATTCGCCGGAAGCGGTCTGGACGAGGTCGGCGTGCCCGGTGTTCTGGACCGGCAGCCCGGGCCGGGAGCGGTGGCTGAAGACCGGGTTGGCCGGGCAGGACTCGTAGGGGCCTTCGGGGCGGTCGGCGCGGGCGACCGTGACGGCGTGGCCGCGTTCGGTGCCGCCCTCGGCGAGGAGCAGGTACCAGTGGTCGCCGTGCTTGTAGAGGTGCGGGGCCTCGGGGAAGTCGAGGCCGCCGGTGCCCTGCCAGACGCGGTAGGGGTCGCCGATGAACTCGCCGGTCTTGAGGTCGACGCGGCCTTGGAGCATCCCGTGGAGGTCGGTGCCGGCGACGCGGCCGGTCCAGGTGAGGAGGAGTTCGCCCTCGTCGTCCCAGCAGATGTCGGGGTCGATACCGACGGCCTGGGGGATGAAGATCGGGTCGCTCCAGGGGCCGGCGGGGTCTTCGGCGGTGACGATGGTCTGCCCGGAGTCGGCGTCGCCGACGTTGGTGGTCACGAAGTAGAAGCGGCCCTCGTGGTGGCGGAGGGTGGAGCCGTAGATGCCGCCGGAGGGGCGGCCGTCGCCGCGCAGGAACTGGCCGCGGCGGTCGAGGATGTTGCCGATCTGCTTCCAGTGCAGGAGGTCGCGGCTGTGGAAGATCGGGGCGCCGGGGAAGTACTCGAAGCTCGAGTGGGCGAGGTAGTAGTCCTCGCCGACGCGGCAGATCGTCGGGTCGGGGTGGAACCCCGGAACGACCGGGTGCTCGGCCCCGGAAACGGCAGGCTGGTTCACAGTGCTCCCTCGATCAGCGCGGAAGCACCAGATTAAGTTGTGTCGCCAAACTTTGTCAACAGCCCGCACGCGTCCTGGCGAGAATGGTCGCGGTTCGGCGAGAATGGCTGCGCCGCAAACCAGGGCGAGGACCGAAGACGACCGGTTCCAGGTTCGAGAGACCGAGGTCCGGTGACGAGCATCGCTCGCGTCTTGTTCAAGAACGGATTTTGTCGGACCCGTATGAACGGTCGACGAAATGTTGACACTATATGTCTCTCAAGGTAACGCCTCAAACTCCCAGGATGAGTATCCGCGTCAGATGGTTGCTCATCAGAGGTTCCCGGTCTAAGTCGTGTTCTTGCAAGATCCGTGTCTCAATACGCGTGATTCCGAGATCGGTGATTTGCCAAACAAATTTCACTTTGGTGATCTGCCGAACCTTGGCACCTGAAAGCTGGATTACCGCCTGGCGAACTCCGGACGCGGCCTTTGGAATAGCGCTTATCAGATCTTTGATAGACAATCCATCCCGAGCATGGAGAAGATGGACAAGGACTTCTTCCTCTGTCGTGAAGCTCACCGATTGGAGCAGAGGCAGTCCACCATAGTTCCTGATGAGCGGTTGGGGAAAGCGCGATAGTTCCTTGATCACCTCGACCGCAACGGCTCGATCGGTCGTAACAAACAAGCGAAGAAGGTCCGCCAGAACCCAGCGTGCTGACTCGACGATAAGCCTCGAATCAATCTCGTTTGCTTCATATGTGGGTGACACGTGTACTGCGCCCCGCTGACTCCGCAGCTTGTAGATCGCACGAAGCACCCGAGCCATATGGTTGGCAGCCTGACGCTCTGGAAAAGCATGTGACACTTGGTCATTCTCAAGGTAGCCCAAACACTGATCTACGCCCTTGGTGAGGTTGAGATTGCCTGAATCAACGCTATAGAGAATCCTGGCAGCGACCTCAGCGAACCGGCCCCCGTCAAGCTCGCTGTACTTCCACTTTCGCAGCGCAAAGGCTTCTTCCAGTTGCGTTGCTTCGCCAATAAGCTGCTTTGCAAGCGTTGGGTCGATAGCCACACTCAGCGCAGCAACAAGCTCATCTTCGTTCACTCATGCCTCACTTGCCAGATTGACCGAGGGATCCGAGGTATTCCGTACCCGCAGGAGTTATCCGAATGGTGTTATCGGATGCAGAACGATTGACATAGCCGACCTTCCGCAGGCCCTGAAAGTGTCCGTTTATATCTCTCGTGTGGATACAATCGCCAAGATGATCGGTTAGCCACATCACATCGGCGTTAGATAGTCCGCGAACACCAACTTCACTTGCCATCCTCAAGGCCCACAGCATTTTGTCACGCTTAAGCCTAATACTATGAAAAGCCGGAATCCCTGCAATTTCGTGCGGGATTTCTTCGATACCAGCGAAAGTCTCCGGCTTAGTTATCGCACGCGATTTCTTGCCATTCGCGCGAGTCTTAGGCGCTTGGCCCCGTTTCGGTCGGATAACTCCAAATCCATGCTCTATGACGCCTTCTGCCTTTGCCGTCAGGTAGAGCTCTCCTTTTACAGAGCCCGTTCCAATCCAGCCTGCCAAGATAGCCTTGTCAAGATCACGCGCAAAGCCCGTCGGCTGCTGCTCTCGAGCCTGACGGAAGAGGGGCTTGATCATGTCTGCCGTGAACGTATCCTGAGACCCGTCCTGAAGCACATACGCAGCGAACGCGACAATCTTCTCGGCGTTGGTCTTAGCACCGCTTAGTTCGATGGCGTCCCTCAACGACGTGGCCCGTAGCGAAGGTTCCTTGCCAGCCGGCACTGCAGGCTCTTCTAGCTGCTGCCGAGAGGGTGCGGCGAATGAACCATCAGTACCCTCATCCACAAAGGCGATGATTCGAGCAGCTTGCGAAATGGTGATCTCTTCGCTGAATGACACTCGACCAGTCAGCGTGAGTTGCACTAGACCCTCATCCATCCGAGGATCGTAGCAGATTTGCGCTCTATCTCAAGTTCTCAAGATTTACTCGCTCATGTGTTCCTTATATGATCAACTGTTCGATGGACCTGCGGGCGGATGGGTCGGGCCGCGAAAGACCCCCGATTAGGTGGACCAGAACCGACTTCGGTCGGACCCTGATTTTTGGACCCTCGGAGGCCAGCGGGCCGCGGGCGTCGAGGGTGTCCTTTTCACTGGTAGTGGTGAAGGTGGGACTGGGCGGGTACCCGGGGCCTCCCGTATACCCGCCCGCCGGGCACCCGCCCGGCACGACTCCCACAAACCCCCGGCTCAAGCCGCCGCGTGCTGCACACCCCAGGTCCGCGCGTACCGGCCCGAGCGTTCGAGCAGCTCATCGTGCGTGCCCTGCTCGATGATCCGCCCGTGCTCCATCACCACGATCACGTCCGCGCTGCGGATCGTGCTCAGCCGGTGCGCGACCACCAGCGTGGTCCGCCCGCGCATCAGCGTCTCGAGCGCTCCCTGGATGTGCCGCTCCGACTCCGAGTCCAGCGCGCTCGTCGCCTCGTCGAGGAACAGGATCCGCGGGTCGCGGATCAGCGCCCGCGCGATCGAGAGCCGCTGGCGCTGCCCGCCCGAAAGCCGCGCGCCCCGCTCGCCGACGACCGTGTTCCACCCGTCGGTAAGGCCCTCAACGAATTCCAGCGCGTTCGCGTCGCGCAGCGCGCGCCGCACCGCCTCGTCGTCGATCGGCCCGAGGCCGTACGTGATGTTGTCCCGCACCGACCCCTCGAACAGCACCGAGTCCTGCGGCACCACCGACACGTGCCGGCGCACCGACCGCATGTCGAGGTCCTCCATGTCGGCGCCGTCGAGCAGCACCTTCCCGCCCGCGGGCCGGATCAGGCCGAGGACGGTGTTCATCAGCGTCGACTTGCCCGAACCCGAAGGGCCGACGAGCGCAACGGTCTTCCCCGCCTCGATGTCGAGGTCCACCGCGTCCAGCGCGGGCGCTCCCCCGTCCGGGTACCGCACGGTGACCTCGCGGAGCTCGATGCGCCCTTCGACACTATCCACAGTGGGCTTTCCCTCGTTGTACTCGACGTCGGGGTCCTCGAGCACCTCGGCGATCGACCGCGCCGACTCGGTGCCGCGCGCGGTCACCGGGACCAGGTTGAGCACGGAACCGACGGAGCCGGTGAGCATCGAGAAGTAGGTGCCGAGCACCACGACCTGCCCGGCCGAGATCGGCGCCCACTCCATGACGGCCACCGTGGCGGCCAGCAGCAGGCATCCAACCGACAAGAGCTGCATGGTGACCCAGCTGGCGGCGCCGAACCGGCCGTTGACGACGTCGAGCCGCAGCCCGCGGTGGCGCACCTCCTCGGCGACCTCCGCGACGCGCCCGGTCGCGACGTGCTCGAGCCCGTGCGCGCGCGTGATCGGCATGAGCGCGGCCATCTCGCCGACCCGCGCGGAGAAGACCTCCATCTCGCGCCGGAACTCCTCGTTGCGTTCGCGCGAGCGACGGCGCGTGAACCACCAGACGCCGAAGCCGCACGGGATCGAGAGCGCGAACACCGGCAGGAACTGCGGCACGGTCAGCGCGGTCATGGTGATCGCGCCCGCGAACACGAACACGGCCGAGAGGAACGGCCCGCCCGACTGGGCGAACATCATCTCCACGTTCTCGACGTCGCGCACGACCTTGCTCTGGATGATCGAGGCGTTCGACCGGGAGTGGAACCCGATGGACAGCAGTTGGAGCCGCGCCGCGAGCGCGTTGCGGAAGCCGGCGCCGAGCGAGCGGACCGCGCCCATGTAGAGGCGGGTGAACCACACGTGGGTGAAGGCGTTCTGGATGACGAGGACGGCGGCGCCGATGGCGAGCCAGCCGAGGGTCGAGAGGGGGCCGCCGCGCACGACCGCGTCGACGGCGGCGCCGGTGATGACCGGCATGAGCCAGGTCGGACTGTCTTTGACCGCGAAGACGCCCGCGGCGAGGGCGAGCTGCGCCCTCCGGGGTCGGAGCGCTCGTGCGACCGAGGCGAGTGGACGTTTCCCGTCGAGGGTGATGGATTCCATTGCAGCAATGGCCCCGTGTTCGATTGGAGGGTTCAGGTTGGGCGGCAACGGAACTCGGATGGGATGGGGTCCCGGTGCCGAACGGTGCCGCGCGATGCGCCGAACACGCGAAGTCACCGCCCCCGACCATAACCCCGGCAGCCGCGAACCGCCTCCGCTTTACGCGCAAGTCACAGCCCGCCGCCCGCAGCGGCAGTCAGCCGATGTTTTCGCAGGTCAGAGGCTTTTGTCGGACCCGTATGGGAGGGTGTCCTTTTCACTGGTAGTGGTGAAGGTGGGATCGGGAGGGTACCCGGGGCCGCCCGTACGGCCTGAGGCCGCCAGGCCGCCAGGCCGCCAGGCCGCCAGGCCGCCAGGCCGCCAGGCCGCCAGACCGCCAGACCGCCAGACCGCCAGACCGCCAGACCGCCAGCGAAGAGCAGCGCATCATCCGGGGCACCCTTCGCCGCGAGAGGCGCAGGACCGGACCGGAAGACGGCTGGCAGCCGATGGCATCGACACGGGCCCTTACTCGCGGTAAGGGCGTTGGCGGTCACATTTCGGATCGCCTTGCACGGCAATGGGAGCGGAAAAATAAGGGGTCGCTTCTCGCCGTTGATGTTGACAATGCGCGCAGACTTCGCTCATCATGCAGTAACCGCAAATGGTGATCTGCCCAGTGCGACAAGGGTTTACGGCGTCACCCGAATGGGTTACGTCAGAGGCCGCACGAAGCGGAACAACTCCATAGTGCAGAATCTCCATCAGTCGCCCGGTGGCTCTCGAGCTACCAACTTTCAGACCACCGGGCGACCTAACAACGAAGAGAGAACTCTCGTGTCGTGGACGACGATACGCCATTCCGGCGTACCTGAAAACACCCATTCGGCCGTCTGGCGCATCGGCGAGAAGCCGCACGACCCGCTCGACCCGGGCCCGTACGGCACGCCCGGCTGGCAGCCCGACCCGCGCCGGGGCCGCCGCCGCCGAGGCGAGCTCCCGGACCCGCCGCCCGCAGAGCGAGGCGGCGAGCCGCGACCGGTCGAACGGCGCGGCGAGCCCGAACCGATCAAGCGTCGCGGCGAAGGGCCGGGGCGCAGCCGGTTCGAGTCGCCGGGCCACTCCCCAGCGTCTCACTCGCACCCGGTCGCAGAGCCGCACGACTTCTCGCCGATGCGCGAGGCCGCCTACCGCGACTTCCTCCGCGACTCCGAGGAGCTTCACCGCGCTCATCTCGAAGCGCCGGAACCGAACCGCGTCCTCGTCTACCTGCGCTGGTACCTGCAGATCGTGGTCGCGGTCCTGTACTGGCGCGTCGTGCCGTTTCCGGAACCGCCGTCGCGCTGCCGACGCTCCCGCGCCGCCTGCCGACCACGTGAAGCGCACCAAGCGACTCGGTACGTCGGCCGTGCCGCCGTGCCGACCCGCCCGGCGGTCGAGCCGATCCGTGAGGCCACGCTCGTGGCGGCGCCGACCGAGCCGCTTCCGATCGCCGCGCAGCCGGACGAACCGCAGCAGATCACAACGCAGCCAATCGAATCGCCGCAGATCAACGCACAACCGGCCGCCCCTCCGATCGCGATCGAATGGCGCACCGCCGCCCGCCCGCAGGTCCAACCCGTCACCCCGGCACGACGCGCCGATCCGCCGCGCCCGCCGGTCCGCCCGCGTGCGGTCATGGTCCCGCGCAACGGCGCCCAGAGCCGCCGCCGCGCCGACACGCGCCGCATCTTCCTCCACACCTACGCGACGGCCCGCGACCAGAACCTCCGCAACCTCACCTGGCCCAAGGGAAGCTGGGCGAACTTCACGGCCACCGACGCCTACGCCAACCCGCGCCGAGGCTCGATCCAACGACGCCGCAACCACCGGCCCCGCAACCTCGCCCTCGCCCGCTCGTTCCCGAGCACGATCCCGGCCGTCCCGATCGGCGCGACCAGCCGCCCGGCCCCGATCGGACCTACCTCGCGCCTGGTCGCGGCCACCGCGACCCCGTACCCGGGCGGCGACTTCCGATGAGCCGAAACCGAAACGCGCCCTTGGAAGTCCGCCGCGCCTACCAGCGCGCCCTCGCCTCCCTTCCCTCGAAGTCCACAGTGGTGCACCCGCCGCGACTGGAGGCGCTCGCCATCGTGGGCGCGGCGATCATCGACGACCGAACCCTCGCGTTCGGCGTCCACGGCGACCATCCGCACCTGTGGATCACCGCCGACGCAGCCGTGGGTCCGAGCCTCCTCGGTCACTGCTCCGGCCTGGTCGACAACGCGCCCGACCTGTGGATCTGCGACCACGACGCCTGGCCGTGGATCCTCAGCGGCGACATCGCCGACCAGATCGAGGAGGCGGCCCTGCGCGCATGGCGCGACTGCGTCCGCGATTGCGACGGCTAGCGCCCGTCCAGGTTCTCTCGCCATTCGTTCCCGCCGACGAGTCCAGGAACTCCTTAGGCCTTCGAGCGTGGGCGGCAGTGCAACCTCGCCGCCGCCGGGCACGGGCCCGGCGGCGGCGCTCTGCCGGGTGCGTTTGCGACCGGATGTCGTGTCTCACGCGTCACGTCTCGATCTCTGACTTGACTTGCATACCCCTTGGGGGTATAAATCAAGTCATGCGGATACCCTAAGGGGGTATCATCGGATCGGGAGGGTCTTATGAACACCGGAACACGCCTCGGCCTCTACGGAGGCGGGCTCGCGGTCCTGTTCGCGGCCGCGTTCGGCACGGCCGCCGCCGTCATGCCCGACGACGCCGCCGACGACTGGAACGACCAGTCCGGCCACGACGGCGGGCACGAAAGCGGCAGCGACAGCGGCGCGGCCGCCTCCCTGCCCGGCCTCGCCATCGAGCAGGACGGCTACCTGCTCACCGAGGTCGGCGCCCCCGCCGGGATCGGCGAGGAGGGCGAACTCGCCTTCCAGATCACCGGCGCGAACGGCGAGCCGCTCACCGACTACACCGTCTCCCACGAGAAGGAGCTCCACCTCATCGTGGTCCGCTCCGACGGCACCCACTTCCGCCACGTGCACCCCGAACTCGACGCCAACGGCACCTGGTCGCTGCCCTGGACCTGGGACGCGGCCGGCTCCTACCGCGTCTACGCCGACTTCGTGCCCGAAGGCGGCGAGGGCCTCACCCTGACCCGCACCGTCGAGGTCGCGGGCGACTACGGCCCCGAGACCGCCACCGAGCCCTCGCTGGTCGCCGAGGTCGACGGCTTCACCGTCACCCTCGAAGGCGACCTCAGCGCGGGCGCTTCCGCCGAGGTCACCGCCTCGGTGACCCGCGAAGGGCAGCCTGTCACCGAACTCGAGCCCTACCTCGGCGCGTTCGGCCACCTTGTGGCCCTTCGCGAAGGCGACCTCGCCTACCTCCACGTGCACCCCGAGGGCGAAGCGCCGCAGGCGGGCGACCTCAGCGGTCCCGACGTGCGGTTCGCGACCGAGGTGCCCACCGCGGGCCGGTACTTCCTGTACTTCGACTTCCAGGTCGCGGGTGAAGTGCACAGCGCGGCGTTCGTGGTCGACACGGCCGAGAGCGCGGGCGGCGCGGCCGACCCCACCGAGGGAACGACCGACGAGCCGTCCGAATCCGCGGAACACCCCACCGACGACCACGGCCACTAAGCCCCGAACGACAGAGGAGGGACGACCATGACCACTGCACTGCCCCCCGGACCGGTCGACCGCATCGAACTCGAGATCGGCGGGATGACCTGCGCCTCGTGCGCCATGCGGATCGAGAAGAAGCTCAACAAGGTCGAGGGCGTCACCGCCACCGTCAACTACGCCACGGAGAAGGCCCGCATCGAGGCCCCCGCGGGCATCGACCCGGCCGAGCTCATCGCGGTTGTCGAGAAGACCGGCTACACCGCGGCCCTCCCCCTGCCCCCCGAACCCGAGAAGTCCGAAGAGGACGGAGACGGCGAGCGACCCGACCCTGAGCTGGACTCCCTGCGCCAGCGGCTCGTCGGCGCAATCGTCCTGACCCTGCCGGTCATCGCCATGTCGATGATCCCGGCCCTCCAGTTCGACTACTGGCAATGGGCCTCCCTGGCCCTCGCCTGGCCGGTCATCCTGTGGTCGGCCTGGCCGTTCCACAAGGCCGCGTTCCAGAACCTTCGCCACGGCGCCGCCACCATGGACACGCTCGTCTCGGTCGGCACCCTCGCCGCGTTCGCCTGGTCGCTGTACGCCCTGTTCCTCGGCACCGCCGGGACCCCGGGCATGACCCACCCGTTCAGGATCACCGTCGAGCCCACCGACGGCGCGGGCAACATCTACCTCGAGGTCGCGGCCGGGGTGACCATGTTCGTGCTCGCCGGACGCTACTTCGAGAAGCGCTCCAAGCGGCAGGCCGGCGCGGCCCTGCGGGCGCTGCTCCACATGGGCGCCAAGGACGTCGCGGTCCTGCGCGGCGGTGCGGAGACCCGCGTGCCGATCAAGGACCTCGCCGTCGGCGACGAGTTCGTGGTCCGCCCAGGGGAGAAGATCGCCACCGACGGCGTGATCACCTCCGGCACCTCCGCCGTGGACGCCTCCATGCTCACCGGCGAATCGGTGCCCGTCGAGGTCGGCGCGGGCGACGCGGTCACCGGCGCGACGGTCAACGCGGGCGGACGGCTCGTCGTGCGCGCCACCGCGGTCGGCGGCGACACCCAGCTCGCGCAGATGGCGCGGCTCGTCGAGGACGCCCAGTCCGGGAAGGCCGAGGTCCAGCGCCTGGCCGACAAGGTCTCGGGGATCTTCGTGCCGATCGTCATCGCGATCGCGGTCGCGACCCTCGGGTTCTGGCTCGGCGCGGGCTACCCGACGGCGGCGGCGTTCACCGCCGCGGTCGCGGTCCTGATCATCGCCTGCCCCTGCGCGCTGGGCCTGGCGACGCCTACCGCGCTGCTGGTCGGCACCGGGCGCGGCGCCCAGATGGGCGTGCTCATCAAGGGCCCGGAGGTCCTGGAGTCCACGCGGCGCGTCGACACGATCGTGCTCGACAAGACCGGCACCGTGACCACAGGGAAGATGACCCTCACCGAGGCCCTCCCGGAGGCGGGCACCGACCGCGCCGAGCTGCTGCGGCTCGCGGGCGCGCTCGAGCACGCCTCGGAGCACCCTGTGGCGCAGGCGATCGCGAAGGCCGCCGCCGCCGAAGGCGCACTGCCGGAGGTCGAGGAGTTCAAGAACATCGAAGGCAAAGGCGTGCAGGGGATCGTGGACGGCCACCTCGCCGTGGTCGGGCGCGAGTCGCTGCTCGCGGACTGGACGCTGGAGCTCAGTCCCGAACTGGCCGAAGCGAAAGCCGAGGCCGAACGCGACGGCAAGACCGCGGTCGCGGTCGGTTGGGACGGCGAGGCGCGCGGCGTGCTCATCGTCGCGGACACCGTCAAGCCCACCAGCGCCGAGGCGATCGAGCAGTTCAAGGCGCTCGGCCTGACGCCGGTGCTGCTCACCGGCGACAACAAGGCCGTCGCGGAGCGGATCGCGGCCGAGGTGGGCATCGACGAGGTGATCGCCGAGGTCATGCCGCAGGACAAGGTCGACCAGGTGGCGCGGCTGCAGGCCGAGGGCCGGGTCGTGGCGATGGTCGGCGACGGCGTGAACGACGCGGCGGCGCTCGCCAAGGCCGATCTCGGCCTGGCGATGGGCACCGGGACGGACGTGGCGATCGAGGCCGCGGACCTGACGCTGGTGCGCGGCGACCTGCGGTCGGCGGCGGACGCGATCCGGTTGTCGCGCAAGACGCTCGGCACGATCAAGGGCAACCTGTTCTGGGCCTTCGCCTACAACGTGGCGGCGATTCCGCTTGCGGCGCTGGGGCTGCTGAACCCGATGCTCGCGGGTGCGGCGATGGCGTTCTCGAGCGTGTTCGTGGTCGGCAACAGCCTGAGGCTGCGGTCGTTCAAGAGCGGCGCGCGCGAGAGCTGATGCGGCCGTGGAGGACGCGCAGTCCGGCTCCGGTCGGCCCAATCGGGCCGGTTGCCGGGCAGCACTGCCGCTCGGAAGGCGGCCTCAGCAGCCTTCGATCCGCGCTGATCGGGTCGGCGTTGTTGTTCGGATCGGCGGGGGTTCCCCATCCACTAACCCCCACCCACCACTAGAGGGGAAAAGACTGTAGCCCCGAGCGTCCCGCCCGGGTACGACAAAAACCGGCCGCCGCGGCCCGCTTGTCACTCGAAAGAGTGCAGGCGCCGTGGCGGCCGGTTCGGCGTCGGGGCCGGATGTCAACCCGGTTCAGCGGGATCAGAGATCGACCCGGCTCATCGGAGCCTCAAGTCGGCCCAGGCCCATCGGAGTCGGAAGTCGACCTGGTCCATCGGGTCGGAAGTCGGCCCGGCCCGTCCCTGCCCGGCCCGTCAGCAGGCTGCCGGCTACCGCGACACCAGCGCGACGGTCAAAGCCTCAAGACCGTCGAAGTGGCCGTCGAACGTGTCGGTGTCCTTCGGCGGGTCGCCGACCGCCCTGCCGATGTAGGCCGTGCGCATGCCGCACGCCTGCGCTCCGCGCAGGTCCCAGGCGTGCGCCGCGACCATCAACGTGCGCTCGGGCGCGCACCCGGCCGCGTCCAACGCCAGCCGGTACACCTCCGGCGCGGGCTTGTACGCCCCCGCCGACTCGCTCGAGAGCGCCTGGTGGAACCGCAGCCCCGCGAACGCGTTGAGCCGCAGCAGCGCCGCGCGGCCGGCGTTCGAGAGGCCGATGACCGGGAAGTGCCAGGCGAGCCGCTCGATCCCGGCGACCGAGTCCTCCCAGGGGGCGAGCCGCTGGCCGGCCGTCGCGAGCCTCGCGATGACGCCCGGGTCCGCGATCCCGGCCCGCACGGCCACCGCGCGCGCCGCTTCGGCGTCGATGACCTCGGTGGTGGCGTACGCGCGCTCGCCGCGGGCGATGCGGTCCTGCTCGTCCTCCACGTGCCGCTGCCACATGGCGAGCAGCTCGTCGACCGTGAGCTGGTCGGCGTCCGGCAGGGCTTCGCGGATCGCCGCCCCGATCCCGCCCGGTTCGTCGACGAGCGTGCCGAGCACGTCGAAGACGACCACCTCGATGTCGCGGATCTCAGTCATGAATGCCCCCATCCGAATCGGAGCAGCCGATCCTGCCAAACGCCGCCGTATCGGTCAAGCGCCGCACCCGTGAGAGGAGCCTATGCCGCTCCGCACGGCGCCCCGGCCGATTCGATGAGCCACGGGCCGACATCCGCTCACGTTCGCACCGTATGTCACACCACGGCGATACGGTGGTGACATGAGTGAACCGGCGCCCGCATTGCCGCTCTTCGGGGACGAACCGCCCAGGCCCCTCGCCGACCGGCTGCGTCCGCGCACCCTCGCCGAGGTCGTCGGCCAAGACCACCTGCTGGCCCCCGAAGCGCCGCTCGGGCGCATGGTCGCGCGCGGCAAACCCGTGTCGACCATCCTCTGGGGCCCGCCCGGGTGCGGCAAGACCACCATCGCGCGGCTGCTCGCCGAAGAGACCGACCTCGCGTTCGAACCGCTCTCAGCCGTGTTCTCCGGCGTCGCGGACCTGCGGAAGGTTTTCGCCGCCGCACGCCAGCGCCGCGAGATGGGCCAGGGCACGCTCCTGTTCGTGGACGAGATCCACCGGTTCAACCGCGCCCAGCAGGACGGCTTCCTGCCGTACGTCGAGGACGGCACGATCATCCTGGTCGGCGCCACCACCGAGAACCCCAGCTTCGAGCTCAACGGCGCGCTCCTCTCCCGCTGCCAGGTGTTCGTGCTGCACCGGCTCGACACCGCCGCGCTCGAGACGCTCCTGGCCCGCGCCGAGCAGGAGGTGCGGCCGGTGCCGCTGGACGAGCAGGCGCGCGGGTCGCTCGTGGCGATGGCCGACGGCGACGGCCGGTACCTGCTCAACATGGTCGAGCAGCTGCAGGAGCTGCCGGAGGGCACGCCGCCGCTCGATACGGCCGCCCTGGCGGAGGCCATCCAGAAGCGCGCGCCGCTCTACGACAAGACGCAGGAGAGCCACTACAACCTCATCTCGGCGCTGCACAAGTCGATGCGCGGCTCCGATCCTGACGCGGCCCTGTACTGGCTCGCGCGGATGCTCGACGGCGGGGAGGATCCGCTGTTCATCGCGCGCCGCATCGTGCGGTTCGCGAACGAGGACATCGGGATCGCCGATCCGCAGGCGGTGCAGCAGGCGCTGGCGGCGTGGGACGTGTACGAGCGGCTGGGTTCACCGGAGGGGGAGCTGGCGATCGCGCAGGCGGTCGTCTACCTGGCGACCGCGCCGAAGTCGATCGCGGTGTACCGGGGTTTCGGGGAGGCCGTGCGGGCCGCGAAGCAGACCGGTTCGCTCGCGCCGCCGCCGCACATCCTGAACGCGCCGACCCGCCTGATGAAGGAGATCGGCTACGGCAAGGGCTACCAGTACGACCCCGACAGCGCGGACGGCTTCTCGGGCGCGGACTACTTCCCCGAGGGGATGGACCGGCAGCGGTTCTACCGGCCTACCCGCAACGGGAACGAGGCGCGCGTGGGCGAGCGGCTCGAGCGCTGGGCCGAGCTGCGCGCCGAGAAGCGGGACTAGTGCCTACCCCGCCGATGCGGCGAGCGGGCGGACGGGCCGGAGAGCGACCGGCCTGATGCCCGGGCCGGGCCTTAGTCTTCTTCGCCGAGGCGGACCGCCTTCTCGTGCACCATCTCGGCGTACTCGGGGTGCCGTTCGATCCAGCCCGCGATGAACGGGTCGGCGGGTTCGATCTGCTTGCCGGCCTTGCGTGCCGCGTCGATCGCGAAGCGGGCGAGCGCGGCGCCGATCCCCTTGTTCTGGAGCTCCTCGGGGACCTCGGTGCGGGCGAGCATGGTCGTGCCGTCGTGGTGGCGGTATTCGGTGTAGCCGACCAGTTCGCCGTCGACCCGCGCCTCGTAGCGGCTCTGGTCGGGCGCGTCGGTGACGTGGACGGTGAGTCGCTCCTGCACGGCCATGAGTCCTCCTTCGGATGGGCGGGCGCCCTCGCGGGCGCCCGCTTCGAACCTGTGGAGTACCCCTCGGAGCGGGTTCTCACCCGGCTAGTTGATGACGAAGGTGCGGATGCTGCGTGCGGGGAGCTGCGCGCCGAAGGAGCCGTTGGTCATGGTGGGGGAGGAGGAGGCCGCGAGGGTGTTGTTCGCGTCGGTCAGCCAGGTGGCGACGGTGGCGTTGCCGCCGCCCTGGACGGTGAACGGGAAGTAGGCGGCGGCGGTGTTCTTGTTGATGGCGACGATGACGATCTTGGCGCCGCTCTTGAACGCGGTGATGTAGACGTTGGCCTGCGGGTTCGCGGTGGCGGTGATCCGCTGGTAGCCGGGGCGCACCCACTTGGAGAAGTGGGCCATGTTGGCGCCGCGCTTGCTGATCTGGCCGTCTTCGCGCATGGGGCCGTAGCTGCGGCGGATGTACCACCAGACGTAGGTCTGGAAGCGGCCGTAGACGAGGGCGCGGTGCATGTGCTCGCCGGTGTCGAGGGCGCCGGGCCAGAGGTCGGCGGAGTCGCTGCTGTTGGGGTGGTAGACCTCGGTCATCCAGAGTTCCTTGCCGCCGCCCTTCTGCTGGAAGAGGGGGTAGGGGAGGTCGGCGTTCTGGGTGCCGTAGAGGTGGGCGCCGATGATGTCGACGTTGCCGAGGGCCTGGGGGTCGTTGAGGATCGGGTCGGAGACATTCTTGCGGTACTGGAACGATTCGGGCGCGATGACGCGGGTGCCGATGGCGCCGGCGTTCTCGCGGCAGAAGCGGAGCATCTCCTGGGGCGTCCAGGCGGTCCACTCGTGCGCGTAGTCGGGTTCGTTCTGGACGGAGATGCCGTAGAGGTCGACGCCGTTGCCCGCCATGAACTGGTCGAAGTCGTTGAGGTGCTGGACGTACTCGTCGTACATGTCGTAGCGCAGGCGCTTGCCGCCGGAGAAGGACTCGGTCATGCTCGCCGGGGGGTTCCAGGGGGAGGCGAAGACCTTGGCGCCGAGGGCGACGGCGCGTTTGGCGGTGGCGACTTCGCGGCTCCAGTTGGCGCGGTCCTCGTGGACCGGGATGCGGAGGATGCTGAAGCCGAGCTGGCCGCTGCCGTTGCCGAAGGCGGTGTCGCGCTGGGCGGCGGTGAGGTCGGCGATCCAGACGCTGTGGTTCATGCCGCCGAAGCCCTGGATGGTCTGCTGCACGTTCCCGGGTTCGACGAGGACGGTCGTCTGGGCGGCGGCGGGTGCGGCGGCGGCCAGTACCGGGAGGGCCGCTCCGGCGGTGATCAGGGACCTCCGCTTCAGCTTCGCCTTGGCGGTACCGGGTTCGTTCGGTTGACGCTGCATTGCTCCTCCAGATGCGAGATGTTGTCGAAACTTTCGAGCGATACCGTTTGCCAAACTCAGGATATTTTTGGTCCACGTAGGCGTCAACCCTGTTCAGCGGCTAATATTTATTGATGAATTTCAATAGTTTGGTTCGAAAGTTTCACGGCGTTCGCCGAGCGTTCAATGGGTTAACCTCAAGCTCGACGAAAAGGAGCCGCAATGGAACGCATCGGATTCATCGGCGTGGGCGAGATCAGCAGCGCCATGGTCGAAGGCCTCAGCGACGGGGTCGACGCACCGCCGCCCATCAGCCTCTCCCCCCGGGGCGCGGCCACCGCCGCCGCCCTCGCCGAGCGGTACCCGAACGCCCAGGTCCGCGCCAGCAACCAGGAGGTCGCCGACCACGCCGATCTCCTCGTCATCGCCGTGCGCCACGCCGACCGGCACGACGCCCTCGCCGGCCTGCGGATCGGCGCCGACACCACGATCGTCAACGTCATCCCCGGCGTCCCCGAAGCGGAACTGCGCGAGCTCCTGCAGACCGAGGCGGACATCGTCGCCGCCATTCCCCTCCCCACCGTGCGCGAACGCGAGTCCGTCACCGTCACCTACCCGGCCCACCCCGCCGTCGACGCGCTCTTCGCGCGGCTCGGCGGCGCCCAGCCCGTCGCCGACACCACCGCCTACAACGTGTGCTCCTCCCTCTCCAGCACGCTCAGCACCCACTACGCCTACCTCGCCGCCCTCACCGAATGGGCCGCCCGGCACGGCGTCCCGCCCGAAGCCGCCGACCGGTACGTCCGCAGCGTCTACCAGGGCGTCGGCCGCTCGCTCGGCGACGCCGCCCGCCCGCTCGACCGCCTGGCCGCCGAGCACGAGACCCCCGGCGGCAGCAACGAGCGCATCCGCACCACCTGGTTCGACACCGCCAACGCCGCCGCCCTGCAAGCCGCCCTCAACGGCCTCCTCGCCGACCTCGAGCAGCCGCAGTGAGCAGGCAGGACACCGCGAGCTGACGCGTGTCAGGGGCGGTGACAGGCCGGAGCAAGGCCGGTGACAGGAGGCGGGGCCAGAGTTAGGGCATCAAGCCAGCGAGCCGCACCGAAAGAGGCACCGACATGCAGACCTTCGCCACTCCCGCCCCCATCACCGCCGTCGTCGACATCGTCCTCGGGGACATCCGCTTCACCGCCGCCGACCGCCAGGACACCGTGGTCGAGGTCGCCCCGATCGACCCCAGCCGCAAGCTCGACGTCGAAGCCGCCGCCAAGGTCAACATCGAGTTCGAGGCCGGCCGCCTGAAGGTCTGGCAGCCCAAGCTCCGCTCCGCCTTCGCCCGTAAGTTCGGCTCCGTCCGCATCAGCGTGCAGCTCCCGACCGGCTCCAACGTCCAAGGCGACACCGCCGACGGCGAGTACGTCGTCCAGGGATCGGTCGGCACCTGCCGCCTCAAGAACGCCATCGGCGACATCAAGGTCGCCCAGGCCGCGGAAGTGCGGCTCGCGACCAGCGCCGGCCGCATCGCCGTCGACCAGGTCCACGGCAAGGCCGACATCAGCGGCAGCGGCGACCTGCGCGTCAACCGCATCGGCGGCGAAGGGGCAGTGAAGAACATCGGCGGCGACACCTGGATCGGCGAAGCCGGCGGCGACCTGCGCGTCAGCTCCTCCCAGGGGCCCATCACCGTCGACGTCGCGCACGCCCAGGTCTCGGCCAAGACCGCGATCGGCGAGATCCGCATCGGCGAAGCCCTCGCCGGACCGGTCGAACTGCACTCGGCCGTCGGGAAACTCCAGGTCGGCGTCCCCGAGGGCACCGCCGTCGAACTCGACGCACGCACCCCCACCGGCCGCGTCGACCACCGCGCGCACGCCCCCGCCGCCCCGGAGCGGACCGTGAAGGTCCGCGCCCGCACCAGCGGCGGCGACATCACCGTCACCACGGTGCAGCGAGTGAACTAATTGCGGCCCTTCACGACCCGAGGACGGCCTCCGCCAATACCCGCCAATCGCCCTCCCGGCCCGCACGATCCGCCTCGGTGAACTCCGGTTCGCCGAGGCGGCTCCGCGTGTCCTCCGCCAGCCGCACGGCGTCGAACTGCGCCAGGTCCACGGCCCCGCGCACGGTCTCGGCCGCCGCCAGGAGCCCCGCGGCCTCCACGTCCTTCCCTTCGCGCACCGCGAGATCCGCGACCCCGATGAGCGCCTGCGCGATCATCGGCGCATACGCGATCGCGACCGCGGCGCGCAGCGCCCCCGCCCGGCAGACGCGGGCGGCCTCGAGGTCCTCGGTGAGGTAGCCGCGCAGATCCTGGATCGCGAACTCGATCCCGCCGTTCTCCTGGCCCGGCTGCACCTTCACCGTCGCCCCCAGCTCACCGGCGGCATCCAGGTCGCCCTGCCAGCGCGCCAAATGGGCTCGCGCGAACGCCAGCTCGGCGAGCGTGCCCGGCCAGGCGATCCCGGCCGCGAGCGCGTTCGCCTGCGCCATGGCCGCGGCGCTGGCGCGCTCGTCGCCCTGCAGCCAGTAGAGCTGGGCCTGGCGGGCGCGGGTGCTGATGACCTCTTCGGTGGAGCCGAGGGCGATGAGGGCCGCGGCGGCCTCGTCGAGCTGCCCGCAGGCCTCGGCAAACCCGCCGCGCGCGGCGGTGCGCTCGGCGAGAAGTCCGAGCGCGGAGGAGAGGCCCCACCGGTCGCCCTGCTCGCGGAACTCGTTGAGCGCCACCTGCACGTCACTGTCCACATCGGTCTCGTCGCTGTGGAGGACGAGCCGGAGGCGGCCGCGGGCGAGCCGCGCCTGCGCACGCACCCACGGGTCGCCGTCGGCGACGAGGGGGTCGAACGCGGCGAGGAAGTCGGCGGGGTCCACCAGCATCCGCGCGAGCGGGGTGATGAAGCCGAGCACCTGGTGGCGGCTGCCGCTGCGGCGGGCGGCCGCGTCGGCGGCCTCGATCCACTCCTGCGCCTGGTACTGGTCGCCGCCGTAGCCGGAGGTGAGGAACATGGCGACGATGGTGGCGCACAGGGCCCGTGACTCGTCGGGCACGTCGCCGTCGAGGGAGCCGGCGGCGACGGCGAGCTCGGTGCCTTCGGCGCGGTGGCCGCTGAGGTACCAGTACCAGCCGGCGGCCCCGGCGAGCCGCATCGCCTCGGCGGCCCAGCCGTCCGCGACGGCGCCGCGCAGGGCGGCGGTGATGTTGTCGTGCTCGGTCTCGAGGGCGGCGAGCCAGGTCAGCTGGTCGCGGCCGCGCAGGTGCCGGTCGGCCGCCTCGGCGAGGTCGGTGACGTAGGCGAGGTGAGCGCGGCGGGCGGCGTCCCGGTCGCCGTCCTCGATGAGGCGCTGGGCGGCGTACTCGCGGATGGTGTTGAGCATCCGGTAGCGGGGTTCGCCCTCGCCGTCGGTGCGCAGGAGCGACTTCTCGGTGAGGGCGGTGAGGAGGTCGAGCGCGTACTCGCCAGGGGGGCAGACCCGTTCGGCCGCTTCGAGGCTCACGCCGCCGGTGAACACGGAGAGGCGGCGCAGGAGGTCGCGCTCGGCGTCGCTGAGGAGGTCCCAGCTCCAGTCGACGACCGCGCGGAGGGTGCGGTGGTGCGCCATCGCGGTGCGGCTGCCGCCGGTGAGGAGCTGGAAGCGGTCCTCGATGCGGTCGGCGAGCTGGTCGACGGACATCGTGCGCAGGCGCGCGGCGGCGAGCTCGATGGCGAGCGGCATGCCGTCGAGCGCCCGGCAGATGCGGGCCATGGTGGCCAGGGTGGCGGGGTCGCCGCCGATGTTGCGGCGCACGGCTTCCGCCCGGTCGCGCAGGAGCCGCACGGCGGGGGAGGCCGCGGCCTCCTGCGGGCTCGCGCCCTCGGCCGGCAGGGCGAGCGGCTCGACCTGCCAGAGGGCCTCGCCGGTGATGCCGAGCGGTTCGCGGCTGGTGCTGATGATGCGCAGGGACCGGCATTCGCCGAGGAGCCGGTCGGTGAACGCCGAGACCTCCTCGATCACGTGCTCGCAGTTGTCGAGGACGAGGAGCATCACGCGGTCGCGGATCGCGGCCACAAGTCGGTCGGTCGCGTCGCCGCCCGCGGCGCCCTGCTGGTCGCGCAGGCCGATCGCGGTCAGGACCGCTTGCGCCAGTTCGCCTCCCGCACCGACGGCGGCGAGTTCGACGAGCCAGGCGCCGTCGGGCAGGTCGCCGAGCATGGTCCGCGCCGTCTCGACGGCGAGGCGGGTCTTGCCGGCGCCGCCGGGGCCGTGGAGGGTGACGAGCCGGTGCCGGGACGCCAGGTCGGCGACCGAGGCCACGTCCTCGTCCTTGCCCACGAACGCGGTCAGCTCGGAGCGGAGGTTCGTGCGGCGGTTCTCGGTGCGCCCGCCGATCTCGCCGCGCAGGAGCGCGATGTTCAGGGCCGAGAGCTCGGCGGAGGGGTCGACGCCCAGCTCGTCGCCGAGCCGCTCGGCGAGCTGCTGGTAGGCCGTGAGCGCCTCGGCGCCGCGGCCGGCCTCGGCGAGCGCCCGCATGAGGGCCGCCACGAACCCTTCGCGCATCGGGTACCGGTTGACGAGGTCGGTGAGCTCGGTGACGAGGTCCGCGCCGCGCCCCAGCCGCACCTCGGCGTCCACGCGGTCGCCCAGGACCGCCACGTACCGGTCGTTCAACCCCACGACCACGGCGTCGAACGCCTTGCTGCCCAGCAGGGAGATGCCTTCAAGGGCGGTGCCGCGCCACTGGTCCAGGGCCTGGCGCAGGAGGTCGGCCTTCTCGGCGTCGTCGGCGTTGCGGGCCCGCGCGACCAGGTCCTCGAAGCGGCTCACGTCCACCGCGTCGGGCTCCACCGCCAGCAGGTACCCGCCCGACTTCGACTCGACCGCGCCCTTCGGGAGCGCTTTGCGCAAGCGGGACACCAGGACCTGCAGCGCGTTCGCCTCGTCAGCAGGCGGCTCGTCGCCCCAGATCCAGTCGACCAGGCGCGCCCGCGGCACGATCCTGCCCGGCTCCAGCGCCAGCGCCGCGAGCAGCGCCCGCGACCGCGCCCCGGGCACCTCCAGGGCCTCGTCGCCGACCTGGACCTGAAACGCGCCGAGCAATCCGATTCTCACCGGCCCATCTTGCCGCATCACCGCCGTCCCCATCAACGCTGCTGTCGGACCGTCCGGGCCGCCGGGAGAAAATCGGGGCGGGCGCGAATCCTTCGCGCCCGCGCGCGCCTCTCTTGTGCGACCGGTCGGATGGGCCGGCGGATATGGAGGTCGTCATGGTCATCGGTATTGCCATCGGAGTCCTGGTCCTGCTCATGGGCATGTGCAGCGTCGTGGTGCTGCGCCGGCGGGCACGGAAGGGAACGTCGTCGGAGGGACAGTCGCGTGGATAGGACCGCCTGGCCGAACGAGGCACTCATCGCCGCCGCGCAGGACGGGGACAGCCGGGCGATCACCGCGCTCGTCTCCGGCTCGCACCCGCATGTGCGCCGGTTCGCCCACTCGCTCTGCACCACACCGCAGGACGCGGAGGACGCGGCGCAGGAGGCGCTCATCATCCTGTACCGCAAGATCGGGATGCTGCGCGCCACCGGAGCGCTCGCCGCGTGGATGTTCCGCATCGTGCGCAACGAGTGCATCCGGCGGGCAAAGCTCGCCGTGCGCCACCGCGAACGGCTCCCGGACCGGGCCGCGCCCTCCGCCGAGGAAGAGGCGCTGCAGCTCCTGGAAGCGGGGATCGTCGCCGACGCGATCGCCGCGCTCCCGGCCGAGCAGCGCCGCGTCCTCATCATGCGCGACGTGCAGGGCTACAGCGGCCGCATGACCGCCGACGCGCTCGGGATCACCACGGCCGCAATGAAATCAAGGCTCCACCGCGCCCGCGCGGCGGTGCAGGGCGAGCTCGACCGATCGGGGGCCGGCCATGGCGGGTGACGGGAGTTTCGCCAGCAAGTCCGTGCCGCGCCACGTGGCGCGCGGCGTCCTCGGCTTCGGCCTGCTGATCGCCGCGGTCGCGCTCCTGCCCGCGTTCGGCCCCGTGAGCCTCCTGCTCGCCCCGGTCGGCCTGCTCGCACTGCACGGCTGCCCCGTGTGCTGGGTGCTCGGCCTCATCGAGACGGTCTCCAGGGGCCGCCTGCAGCGCGAATGCGTGGACGGCACCTGCCAGCTGCAGCACCGCTGACCGCGAACGCCCGCACTGGAGCCGACCGCGACCTCACCGGCGCCTGCGACCTCGCCCGGTTCACCTCGGGCGCCCGCTGCGCCCTCGCCGCGGCCATGTCCCTGGCCGTCAAGCGCCGCGCCTGAAGCGCACGAAAAAGGCGGCCATCGCATGATGGCCGCCTTTCGCGGTGGAGCCTAGGAGAATCGAACTCCTAACCCCCTGCTTGCAAAGCAGGTGCTCTGCCAATTGAGCTAAGGCCCCTCGGTCAGCCGCGCGGTCGGAACCCTACGAGACTTGACCTGTCCCAGTATCGCCGCTGCGCCCACTGCAACAGCGAGGATACCCGGACGGCAGTGAGCTGGCTAACGCAATTCGCTAGCGCACGTCCTCAGCGGAGGTGGTGGCCTCGTGCCACAGGGTGCGGTCGTCGTTGATCGACTTGACCTTCTTGGCCACGACGAACGCGACCGTGGCCACGCCGGCGACGATCAGGATCTTCTTCCACATGGACCCAGGCCCCCATATCAGAGATTGCCGCGTACAGCAACGCCGTGGTCGGCATTGCACGATGCGCCTCAGCATAGCGAACGGCGCCCCGCCGGGCCGCCGGGCCGGTACCTGTCAGTAGAGGACTCCCGGCGTCTGCGTGTTCGGGTCCGCGGGGGTGCCGTTCGCGGAAGCACTGTTTGTGGAAGCACTGCTTGTAGAAGGACTGTCGAGGAAGGTCTTGGCGGCGGCGAGGGCCCGGTCGTCGCGGTCGACGTCGCCGGGGCGGGAGCCGTAGCCGAGGAGCACGCCCCGCCAGTCCATCTTCAGGTAGGCGGCGCTCAGGCGCAGCGTCCCGGCGAGCGGTTCGGCCACGCCCGGGGTGCCGTCGCCGTGGGCGGTGACGCCCCACAGGCGCCGTCCCGCCATGCGCGCCTTGAAGTCCAGGCCGGGCACCCGCAGCCAGCCCGACCAGTAGTCGAGGTAGTTCTTCACCGAGGCGCTCACCGAGTACCAGTACAGGGGCGAGGCGATCACGAGGTCCGTGGCGGCGAGGGTCGCGTCCTGCACGAGCCGCTCGGCGCCTTCGGCCTCCGGCGTGGTGCCGTCCCCGGCGTGGCGGCGGTCGTGGAACGGTGGCAGGCCCAGCTCGCCCAGGTGGATCCACCGCTGCGTCGCCTCGGGCTCGAGGTGGTCGGCTGCGGCGCGCGCGAGGGACTCGGTGTTGCCGCCGGTGCGGGAGGAGCCGAGGAGGAACAGGAAGGAGCGGGGCGCGTCGGGCATGGCGGGCTGCTTTCTGACGGGACGGGTGCGTCTGGTGCAAGGCCCCGGGGCGGCCCGGCTATTCCGGGGCGCGGCGCGGGCCACAGGCATGAAAAAACCCGCCGTGGAACGGCGGGTTGTTGGTGGGCGTACCAAGACTCGAACTTGGGACCTTCGAGTTATCAGCTCGACGCTCTAACCACCTGAGCTATACGCCCTTATTGTTGCGGCCGGATTCACCGGCGGCGCTGAGAAAGACTACCTCATGCCCGCGCGATTCGCCGAACAGGCCCCCCGCCCTAAGGGACGGCCGTCACTGCCGTGAACAGGGAACGCGGATGCCCGCGGCCGCAAGGCCGCGGGCATCCGCTTCGCTTGTCGCTAGTCGCGTTCGGCGAGCGTCACCTCGACGCCGCCGACGAGGTCGGCGCACACGTTGTAGATGAACGAGCCGAGCGTCGCCAGCGCCGTGAACAGGACCATGTTCACCACGCCGAGCAGGGCCGCGGCCCCGATGACGCCCTTCGCGGTGATCCGGAAGGCCTCCGTGCCGCCGGCGGCCTCATCCGCTGTGGTGCCCATGAGCATCTGCAGCATGTCGTTCACGGTGTCGAACACGCCCATCGCGTCGAGCGCGATGTACAGGACCGTGGTCGCCACGACCATGACGATGAACAGCACGATCGAGACGGCGAACGAGAACTTCATCACCGACCACGGGTCGACCCGCTTGAGCCGCAAGCGGGCTCGGCGCGGACCCCGGGCGGCCGCCTGGCTCACCGCGGCGCGCGCGGCGCGGACGGCGTCCGCGACGCGGGCCGAGGACGCCACGCCCGCGGCCTGGTTGGCCGCGGTGTTGCCCGTGGGCGAGGACGGGATCGAGTCCGGTGACATCGGCGGCGGCGTCATGCCCGGCGGGCGGCGCAGCGTCAGCGTCTGGTCCTGGGCGGGAGCGGACTGCAGAGCGACAGAGCTTTCCGCAGGCGCAGAGGACGCCGAGTCCTCGGAAGTCGCCTGCTCGGCCGGCGCGGGCGGATCGGAGACGAACTCCGGTACGTCTGCGTCGCGCTCGGTCTCCGCAGCGGTGGCCTTCGCTTCGGTCATCTACTCGTCCTGCCCCTCATCGGGTTCCGGTTCCTCGGCGCTCTGGGTGATCGCGAGCAGCGAGACCTCGTCAGGCAGGTCGATCAGCTTGACGCCCATAGTGTTGCGGTCCGAAGTCTGACGGACCGGCTGCACCGGAGTCCTGATGACGCCTCCCTCCGAGGTGATCGCGAACAGCTCGTCGTCCGGCGTCACCGACAGCGCCCCCACCAGGTCGCCGCGCCGTTCCGTGATCTTCGCGGTCAGGACGCCCTTGCCGCCGCGGCCCTGCTGCGGATACGCGTCGACCGGAGTCCGCTTCGCGTAACCGCGGCTGGTGGCCACGAGGATGTCCATATTATCGCGCAGAACGATCATGGTGAGCAGTTCGTCGTCCCCGACGAACCGCATCCCGATCACACCGCTGGTCGCGCGGCCCATGGGCCGCAGCGCCTCGTCGGTCGCCTGGAAGCGGATCGACTGCGCCTTGCGCGAGACCAGCAGCAGGTCGTCCTCCTGCTGGATGAGCGCCGCGCCCACCAGCTCGTCGCCGTCGCGCAGGTTGATGCCGATGAGGCCGCCCGTGCGGGGGGAGTCGAAGTCCGTGAGCTTGGACTTCTTGACCAGGCCGTTGCGGGTCGCGAGCACCAGGTACGGCGTGACCTCGTAGTGGGCCAGCTGGATGACCTGCGCGATGTGCTCTTCGGGTGCGAACGCCAGGATGTTCGCCACGTGCTGCCCGCGGGCCGTGCGGCTCGCCTCCGGCAGCTCGTAGGCCTTCGCCCGGTAGACGCGGCCCTTGTTCGTGAAGAACAGGATCCAGTCGTGCGTGGTGCACACGAAGAAGTGGCTGACGATGTCGTCCTGCTTGAGCTGCGCGCCCTGGACGCCCTTGCCGCCGCGCTTCTGCGAGCGGAACGCGTCCGTCTTGGTGCGCTTGACGTAGCCGCCGCGGGTGATGGTGACGACGATGTCCTCGCGGGCGATGAGGTCCTCCATGGACACCTCGCCGGCGTCGGGCATGATCACCGTGCGCCGCTCGTCGCCCCAGCGGGCCACGACCGCGCCGAGCTCCTCGCGCAGGATCAGGCGCTGCCGCTCGGGCTTGGCCAGGATGTCGGCCAGGTCGGCGATCTTCGTCTCGATCTCGGTGAGCTCGTCGATGATCCGCTGGCTCTCCAAGGCGGCGAGTCGGCGCAGCTGCATGTCGAGGATCGCCACGGCCTGGATCTCGTCGACGTCGAGCAGGCTCATCAGGCCCTGCTTCGACTCCTCGGCCGAGGGCGAGCGGCGGATGAGCGCGATCGTCTCGTCGAGCAGGTCGAGGGCCTTGGCGAGGCCGCGCAGGATGTGGGCGCGCTCCTCGGCCTTGCGCATCCGGTACTGGGTGCGCCGGACGATGACCTCGATCTGGTGCGCCACGTAGTAGCGGACCATCTGCGCGATGTTCAGCGTGCGCGGGACGCCGTCGACCAGCGCGAGCATGTTCGCGCCGAACGTGTCCTGCAGCTGCGTGTGCTTGTACAGGTTGTTGAGCACGACCTTCGGCACCGCGTCGCGCTTGAGCACGACCACGATGCGCATGCCGGTGCGGCCCGAGGACTCGTCGCGGATGTCCGCGATGCCGCCGAGCTTGCCCTCCTTGACGAGGTCGGCGATGCGCTCGGCCAGGTTGTCGGGGTTGACCTGGTACGGCAGCTCGGTGACGACGAGGCAGGGCCGGCCCTTGGAGTCCTCTTCGACCTCGATCACGGCGCGCATGCGGATCGAGCCGCGGCCCGTGCGGTACGCGTCCTCGATCGCGGCGCGCCCGAGGATCGTGGCGCCGGTGGGGAAGTCGGGGCCGGTGATGATCCCGAGGATCGACTCCAGGGCCTCCTCCTCGGTGGCCTCCGGGTGGTCCAGACACCAGTCCACGGCCGCCGCGACCTCGCGGAGGTTGTGCGGCGGGATCTTGGTGGCCATGCCGACCGCGATGCCCTCGGAGCCGTTGATGAGCAGGTTCGGGATCCGCGAGGGCAGGATCGTGGGCTCGGTGGTCTTGCCGTCGTAGTTCGGCTCGAAGTCGACCGACTCCTCGTCGATGTCGCGCAGCATCTCCATCGCGAGCGGCTCGAGGCGCGACTCGGTGTACCGGTGCGCGGCCGCCGGGTCGTTGCCGGGGGAGCCGAAGTTGCCCTGGCCGTCGATGAGCGGGTACCGCAGGCTCCACGGCTGCGCCATGCGCACGAGCGAGTCGTAGATCGCGGAGTCGCCGTGCGGGTGGAACTGGCCCATCACGTCGCCGATGACGCGCGAGCACTTGACGTACCCGCGGTCGGGGCGGTAGCCGCCGTCGTACATCGCGTACAGGATCTTGCGGTGGACCGGCTTGAGCCCGTCGCGCACGTCGGGCAGCGCGCGCCCGACGATGACGCTCATGGCGTAGTCGAGGTAGGAGCGCGACATCTCCACTTCGATGCCGACCGGCTCGATGCGGCCGTGGCCCTCCGGGATCTCAAGCTGGTCTTGGTTGTTCTCAGGCACCAGTGCTTCCTTGCTTGTCGTCGGAACGTGGGGCGGGCTCCGCCCGCCAGATGTCCAAGCCGCGCCTCTAAATATCCAAGAACCGGACGTCCTTGGCGTTCTCCTGGATGAAGCGGCGGCGGCTCTCCACGTCCTCACCCATCAGGACGCTGAAGAGCTCGTCGGCGGTTGCCGCATCGTCGAGCTGAACCTGGAGGAGGTTGCGCTGCGCGGGGTCCATGGTCGTCTCCCACAGCTCGGTGTAGTTCATCTCACCGAGGCCCTTGTAGCGCTGGATGCCCTCGGAGCGGCGCGGGTCGGCCTTGCCGGACGCGACGCCCGCCTCGACGATGCGGTCGCGCTCGGCGTCCGAGTAGGCGTAGTCGACCAGGTCGCCCTTCTTGTTCCACTTGATCTTGTACAGCGGCGGCTGGCTCATGTACACGTGCCCCAGCTCCACGAGCGGGCGCATGAACCGGAACAGCAGCGTGAGCAGCAGCGTGTTGATGTGGTGGCCGTCGACGTCGGCGTCCGACATCAGGATGACCTTGTGGTAGCGGAGCTTCTCGGCCTCGAACTCCTCGTGGATGCCGGTGCCGAGGGCGGTGATCATGCCCTGGACCTCGTTGTTCTTGAGGATCTTGTCGAGGCGGGCCTTCTCCACGTTCAGGATCTTGCCGCGGATGGGCATGATCGCCTGCGTGCGCGGGTTGCGGCCCTGCTTCGCGGAGCCGCCGGCCGAATCGCCCTCGACCACGAAGATCTCGCACTCCTCCGGGTTCGTGGACTGGCAGTCGGCCAGCTTGCCCGGCATCGAGGAGGACTCGAGGAGGCTCTTGCGGCGGGCCAGCTTGCGGGCCTGCTGCGCGGCCTTGCGCGCGTTCGCGGCGCTCGAGGCCTTCTGGATGATGATCCGCGCCTCTTTGGGGTGGCGGTCGAGCCAGTCGGGGAGGTGCTCGTTGCACACCTTCTGCACGAAGCTCTTCACCTCGGTGTTGCCGAGCTTCGCCTTGGTCTGGCCCTCGAACTGCGGCTCGCGCAGCTTCACCGAGATGATCGCGGCCAGGCCCTCGCGGATGTCCTCGCCGGAGAGGCGGTCCTTCTCGGACTTGATGATCTTCTTCTCGAGCCCGTACTTGTTGATCGTGTTCGTCAGCGCCGAGCGGAAGCCCTCTTCGTGGGTGCCGCCGTCGTGCGTGTTGATCGCGTTCGCGAACGTGTAGACCGACTCGCCGTAGGACTCGTTCCACTGCATCGCGATCTCGAGCGACTGCTCGGACTCCTCGGCCTGGAACGCCACCACGGACTGGTGGACCGGCGACTTCGCGGCGTTGAGGTGGCGCACGAAGTCGGCGATGCCCTCGTCGTACTTGAAGACCACTTCGCGGATGTTGCCGTCGACGTCGTAGTGGTCGGGGCGCTCGTCGCGCAGGGTGATCGAGAGGCCGCCGTTGAGGAACGCCATCTCCTGGAGACGGCGGTACACGGTGTTGTAGTCGAACTCGAGGGTCTCGAAGATGTCCCCGTCCGGCCAGAACGTGAGGATCGTGCCCGAGTCGTCGGTGGCCTCGCCCTTCTCGAGCGGGCCGGGCTGGGCGTGCTTGTAGTCCTGGCGCCACACGAAGCCGTCGCGGCGGATCTCGATCGAGACGCGCGTAGAGAGCGCGTTCACGACGGAGACGCCGACGCCGTGCAGACCGCCCGAGACCGCGTAGGTCTGGGAGTCGAACTTGCCGCCCGCGTGGAGGACCGTGAGGGCCACCTCGACACCGGGCTTCTTCAGCTTGGGGTGGAGGTCGACCGGGAAACCGCGCCCGTTGTCCTGGACGCTGACGCCGCCGTCCTCGGTCAGGGTCACCACGATGTCGGTGCAGTAGCCCGCGAGGGACTCGTCCACCGAGTTGTCCACGACTTCCCAGATGAGGTGGTGCAGGCCGCGCTCGCCGGTCGAGCCGATGTACATGCCCGGGCGCTTCCTGACGGCCTCGAGGCCTTCGAGGACCTGCAGCGAACTGGCGCTGTACTCGTCCTGCTGCTTCGCCGCCACCGGCAACTCCTTCTGTCGTCGTTTACGGTCAGTAGTGAAAAGTTAGTCCATGGCTGTGACATTTTTCAGCCGTCTGGCCTCGGACCTGCCCGAATGTCTGGTCCTGAGGGGCCCGCAGGCGCACCGGCCATGGAGAAGACCGGGCGCCGCGAGCGACGGCCGGACTGCATCCGCCAAGTCTACTTGGCCCGGGCTTCTGTAACCGCTTCCGTGCGCCTCGTTGTCGTCACAGTCGCATCGAGGGGCGGGGACATGAACCCCCCTACGGACTCAGGGGTGTGCGGCTTCAGAACGTGTCACGGGAGCCATTAAACCGTACGCGCCGCGGGCCGAAGGAGCGAGTCGGCTGCTGCGGTCCCACGATCTTCAGGCGCTTGACGACGCTCGGCCCGAGGGCCGCGGCGAGCTTGCCGTGGATCTGGCGCGAGAACAGCCGCAGCTGCGTCGCCCACGCCGTCGACTCGGCCACGACGAGGAGCTCGCCGTTCTCGAGGTGCTTCGGTGTGCAGTGGCTCGCGATGTCCGCGCCGACGATGGCCTCCCAGCGGCCGAACACCGAGGCGTCGGCCACCTTGCGGGTCCAGCCGTTCTTGCGCACGACCTGGGGGAGCAGGCTCCCCAGCGTCTCGGGGTCGCGCTTGTCGGGCCCGGGACCTGACCACTCCTTGCGGAAGCGCGGGTCGTCGGACTTGCCCCGGCGCCGCGGCCGGGGGCGGTAGTCGTAGCCGCCGTTAAAGGACACGTTTGACCTCGCCTTCCCACACGTCGTAGCGGGCGCCCGTGAGCCGCTCGGGGACGTCCCCGGCGACGGCGCAGGTGATGAGCGTCTGCGGCGCGGCCTCGGCGTACTCCGCGAGCCGCTCGCGCCGCGTGCCGTCGAGCTCGGCGAACACGTCGTCGAGGATGAGGATGGGGGCCGTGCCGTCGGCGCGCAGGAGTTCGAAGGCGCCCAAGCGGAGTGCGAGCGCCACCGACCAGGTCTCGCCGTGCGACGCGTAGCCCTTCACGGGCATCGAGCCGAGCCGCAGGTCCAGGTCGTCGCGGTGGGGGCCGATCAGGGTGGTGCCCCGCTCGACCTCCTTGGCGCGGGCCCCGGCGAGCGCGGCGCCCAGACGCGCGGTGAGGACGTCCTGGTCGGCGGTGAGGTCCTCGCCGAGTTCGGACTCGTACGCCAGGTGCACCTCGGCGCGGCCGTCCGCGATCTTCGAGTGGGCCTTGCTGATCGGCTCCGTGAGGTCCTCCAGGAGCGCGAGGCGCCCGGCCATGAGCTCGGCGCCGTGCCGCGCGAGGTGCGCGTCCCACGCGTCGAGGGTGGCCATCTCGGCCCCGCCCGGACCGCGGCCGCCGGTCTTCTTCGCGAGGTAGGCCGTGCGCAGGAGGGTGTTGCGCTGCTTGAGGACCCGGTCGTAGTCGGCGCGGACCCCGGCGAAGCGGGGGAAGCGCGCGCTCAGCAGCTCGTCGAGGTAGCGGCGGCGGGCGGACGGCTCGCCGCGCACCAGCGCCAGGTCCTCGGGCGCGAACGCGATGGCCTTGAGCGCGCCGATGATCTCGCGCGGGCGCTTCAGGTCGGTCCGGTTCAGGCGGGCCTTGTTCGACTTGCCGGGGACGATCGCCAGCTCGGCGAGGAGGCGCCGGGAGTCGTGGAGGACCTCGGCCCGGATGACGGCCTGCTCGCAGCCCTGGCGGACCAGGGGGGCGTCGGAGGAGACGCGGTGGGAGCGGAGGTTCGCCAGGTAGACCAGGGCCTCGACCAGGTTGGTCTTGCCGTGTCCGTTGGGGCCCACCAGGATCGAGGGCCCCTCGTCGAACAGGACTTGGGCGTGCGCGTAGGACCTGAAGTCCGTCAATTGCAGCTGTCGTACACGCACGCCTCTATGATGCCCGTTCGCTTAATCGCTCTTCACGCGGTGCCGAGACTGCGTCCCGGCACCGGCCGCTTCGCGGCGCAGGTCCGCCACTCCGCTATTCGGATTTGACGGCATGGCCGCCGAACTGGTTGCGCAGCGCGGCGACGGCCTTCATGGCGGGGGAGTCCTCCTGGCGGGAGGTGAACCGCGCGAACAGCGACTCGGTGATCGCCGGGAGCGGGACGCGCAGGCGGATGCCCTCGTCCACGGTCCAGCGGCCCTCGCCGGAGTCCTCGACGTAGCCCTTGACGCGGGCCAGCTCGGGGTCCTCGTCGAGCGCGCGGTCCATGAGGTCGAGGAGCCAGGAGCGGATCACGGTGCCCTGTCGCCAGGACTTGAAGATCTCCGGCACGTTGTCGACGTGCTCGGAGGCCTCGAGCAGCTCGTAGCCCTCCGCGTAGGCCTGCATCATGGCGTACTCGATGCCGTTGTGCACCATCTTGGCGTAGTGGCCCGCGCCGACGCCGCCGGCGTGGACGAAGCCGAACTCGCCCGCGGGCTTGAGCGCGTTGAAGATCGGCATGAGCCGCTCCACGTCGCCCTCGGCGCCGCCGACCATGAGCGCGTAGCCCTCGGTGATGCCCCAGACGCCGCCGGAGACGCCCGCGTCGACGTAGCCGATGCCGCGCTCGGCCAGGAGCGCGGCGTTCACGGCGTCGTCCGTGAAGCGCGAGTTGCCGCCGTCGATGACGATGTCGCCCTCGGACAGCAGCGCGCCCAGTTCGGCCACGGTGGACCTGGTGGGCTCCCCGGCGGGGACCATGACCCAGATCGCCCGGGGGCCTTCGAGGGCCGCGACGAGCTCGCCGAGCGAGCCGACGTCGGCCACGTCGGGGTTGCGGTCGTAGCCGACGACCTGGTGTCCAGCCTTCTCGAGCCGCAACTTCATGTTGCCGCCCATCTTGCCGAGCCCGATCATGCCGAGTTGCATGTCGCGCCCCCCTTCACTTTTGAGTCCGCGTTCGAGCGGAGTACGCGCCAGGGTCAGTCACGTCGTTGTGCGGTCAGGCGTCCCAGCGCAATGGTTGCAGCATGTACAGGTACACGTCGTGGTTTGTGTCAGATTCCTCATCTTCGGGCGCGGGCTGCCCGGTCATCACGACCGGCTTCCCCAGTTCGTTCATCTTGAACGCCGTGTAGGGCGCGTCCACAGCGGACAGGCCGTCGAGCAGGTACGTCGGGTTGAACGCGATCTTGCCCGGCTCGCCCTCGAGCGTGCAGTCCATCGCCTCGGAGGCCTTCGCGTCCTCGGCGCCGCCGGCCTCGACCACGAGGCCGTCCTCGTCGAACGAGAGGCGGATCGGCGAGTTGCGGTCGCCCACGAGCGCGACGCGGCGGGCGACCTCGATGAGGTCGGCGGTCTTGACGCGCAGGGTGGTCGCGTACGAGGTGGCGAGGAGGCTGCGCAGCGGGGGCAGCTGGCCGTCGAGCACGCGCGAGGTGGTCTGGCGGCCGCCGGCGATGAAGCCGATCATGCCGGGAGCGCCCTCAGTGCCGGTGGGCACGGCGATCGTCACGGGGCCGGAGAAGGACCCGAACGTGCGGGCGGTGTCCGCGAGGGCCTTGGCCGGTACGAGGACCGTGACGGCCACGCTGGGGTCCCCGGGCGCCCACGAGGAGTCGCGGATGGCCATGCGGTAGCGGTCGGTGGCGAGCATGCCGATGCCGCCGCCGGTCATCTCGACCTGGACGCCGGTCATCGTCGGCAGGGTCTCGTCCTTGCCGGCGGCGACGGCGGTCTGCGCGACGGCCCGCGCGAACTCGTCCGCGTCGATGGTGCCGATGGCCTCGGGCATCTGCGGGAGGCTGGGGTAGTCCTCGAGCGGCATCGTCGGGAGGGTGAACCGCGCCGAGCCGCAGGTGAGTTCCGCGTGGGGGCCGTCGACGACGAAGTCGACGGGCTTGTTCGGGAGGGCCTTGACGATCTCCGACAGGAGCTTGCCCGAGACCAGGGCGGTCCCGGCGGACTCGCCGGTGACGTCCACGGTGACGCGAGTGGAGATCTCGTAGTCGAAACCGGAGATGGTCAGCGTGCCCTCGTCCACGGACAGGCGGGCGCCCGCGAGGACGGGCACCGACGGGCGGGCCGGGAGGCTCTTGGCGGTCCACGAGACAGCGTCGGCGAAGGTGTCTCGGTCAACTTGGAACTTCATGGTTGGCTCCTTCTAGCTGAAGCTCGGTTGTTCACAGCGCTATTACTAATGAACTCTCTATAGATATAACTGTCGTCGTAGTCGTCGGTGCTGTGGAAACTGTGGAAAACCCGCCTTTTCGCAGGTCGTTCCAGGTTCAGGGCTGTGGACGGACTGTGCATAACCTGTGGATGAATCAGGAGCTTATCCACAGGGTCCGACAATCGCCGAGTTTTCCACATCTCATCCACAGGTCTGTCCACAGCTTATCCACAGGTTATGCACAGGGTTACCCACAGGAAAATCGCGAGTCGGAATCGCACTCCCGCGTGTTTTCCACAAGCTGTCCACAGGCTTTCCACAGAAATTCGCGGTTATCCACAGTTTTTCCACAACGTTGTCCACAGGCCCGCTCATTCGCCGGTGTGTTTCAAACGGTTCGTCAATTCGGCTATCTGCGTGTAGAGCGCCCGGCGCTCCGCCATCTGCTTCCGGATCTTCTTGTTGGCATGCATGACCGTGGTGTGGTCGCGGCCCCCGAACGCCTGGCCGATGCGCGGCAGCGACATGTCCGTCAGCTCCCGGCACAGGTACATGGCGACCTGCCGGGCGTTCACGAGCACCCGCGAGCGCGAGTTCCCCTTGAGGTCGGCCGAGGCCACGCCGAAGTAGTCGGCCGTCGCCTGCATGATCTGGTCGACCGTGACCTCGGTGTTCTTCCCGCTCTCGGGGATGATGTCGTGCAGGACCTCCTCGGCCAGGCCGAGGTCCACCGGCTTGCGGTTGAGGCTGGCGTACGCCGTGACGCGGATGAGCGCGCCCTCGAGCTCGCGGATCGAGTGGTGGATCTGGGTGGCGATGAACTCCACGGCGTCCGTGGGGATGTTCAGGTCGTCCTGCACCGCCTTCTTGCGAAGGATCGCGATCCTCGTCTCCAGGTCCGGCGGCTGGATGTCGGCGAGCAGGCCCCACTCGAAGCGGGTGCGCAGCCGGTCCTCGAGGGTCTGCAGCTGTTTCGGCGAGCGGTCCGAGGAGATCACCAGCTGCTTGTTCGCATTGTGCAGCGCGTTGAAGGTGTGGAAGAACTCCTCCTGCGTGCGCTCGCGGTCCATGAGGAACTGGATGTCGTCGATGAGGAGGATGTCGACATCCCGGTAGCGGCGCTGGAAGGCCTGCTGGCGCCGGTCGGAGAGCGAGTTGATGAAGTCGTTCGTGAACTCCTCCGTGGTCACGTACCGCACCGAGTGGGCCGTGCCCAGGTCGTGCGCGTAGTGGCCCACCGCGTGAAGGAGGTGCGTCTTGCCCAGCCCGGAGCCCCCGTAGAGGAACAGCGGGTTGTAGGCCTTCGCGGGCGCTTCGGCCACGGCGAACGCCGCCGCGTGCGCGAAGCGGTTGGAAGAGCCGATGACGAAGGTGTCGAAGTTGTACCGCGGGTTGAGGCGGCCCACCCCGTCGATGGCCTTCACGGGTGCGGAGTCCTTGTGGGACTTGGTGATCCCACCCCGACGGGCCGGGTCCGGGTCGTCCGAGGGCGGCGGCGCGACCGGCGGCATCGCCCCGTGCTCCTTGTTCCCCTGGCGCGCGGCCGACTCCGAGAGGACCCGTTCGAGCTCCTCACCGGGCGGTTCGGGCGGGTGCTCGTCCCATCGCGACTCTGTTGTGTGGGTCGCCTCCGGTGAACGTGCTGCCTGGGTCGCCTCCGGCGACCATGCACTCTGCGTCGCCTCCGGCGACCGTGCACCCTGGGCCGCCTCGGCGGGGCGCACCGGCTGGTGCGGGATCGCGGCGGGCCGCTCGGGCTCGGGGGCGCGCGGCGCCTCGGCGTCGCCGGGACGGAAGACGGAGGTGTCGAACAGGCTGGGGGGGTTCTGCGCCGGGACGGGGCCGCGCGGCGCAGGCGGTTCGACGGGCTCGGCCGGCTGCCTCGCCACCGGAGGCTGGTCGAACGCGGGGCGCTCGAAGATGATCGTCGCGTCCGCGGCCGAGGACCCGTTCACAGGTGCTTCAGGGGCCGCGGGCGGCTCCTCGCCCACAGGGGCGGCTTCGGCCTGCTTCTCCTGGAGGGTGACCGCGATCTGCGTCGGCTGGCCCAGCTGCCGGGAGAGGGCCTCGCTGATCGGCACGCGCAGCTTGGACTCGAAGGCCGACCGGGCGAACTTGTCGGGGGCCGCGACGATGAACGTGCCGGGCATCGACAGCACGGGCTGGGAGAGCCGCATCCATGCCGACTGCTGACGGGTGAGCGCCGACGCGTCAGCCAGCTCGGCGGACACCGCCGACCAGACTGCCGACAGATCTTGGTCGGTCACCTTCGCCATCCCTCGCTTCTTCTGTCCATGTACGGGCTGTTTCGCGAAGTTCAGAGGCTGCACCAGGTAGGCTCCGATACAGGCGATCCGCACCGCCGCACCCGGTCGACCCCAGTGCGCTCCAGCAAGTTTTCCACAGGTTATCCACAGGCCTTCAGCTGGCCTGTGCACATGCGCGCCTCGTGACAATGTTTCCTGAATCACGGTCATGACCAGCGTTTTCTTGTGAGGTCGCTGACGAACCCGTTCGGGTGGCACGGAAGTCGCCCACGATCCGCGCAAAGTTATCCACAGGCTGCTCGGAGCGGTCGCGGCGCTCCTGCACAGGCGCGCGGCCGACCCGTGCGCCGCCCTCGCAAAGGACGGTCGGCGCGGCGCGCGGGGACCGCCCCGCGGTGGCGGCGCGCCGGACGCGGCGAGTAACATGAGCGAGTTGCCCTCTGGAACCAGAGGGGCATGCCACACCCGCCGTCCGCGGCGCGGGCGCCTCGTGAATGCCCTGCTAGGCTGTTCACCGCGTCCCCGTAGCCCCGATCCGGGGCTGGGCCCGAGGCCTGGCGCAGCAGCAACTTATTCGTAATGGGAGACTCCGTCGTGAGCAAGCGCACCTACCAGCCGAACAACCGCCGTCGTCACCGCACCCACGGCTTCCGGCTGCGCATGCGGACCCGTGCCGGCCGCGCCATCATCAACGCGCGCCGCAACAAGGGTCGCAAGCAGCTGACCGTCTGAGCGCTTGCCTCCCGGTCCCTTGCAGGCTCTAGGGGCCTCGATGAGGACGTGATCCAAGTGCTTCCAGCCGACGCGCGCATTCGCCGCAGCCAGGACTTCGGTTCGGCGCTCAAGCGAGGCCGCCGCGCCGCCCGCGGCGGCGTCGTCGTGCACTGGGCACCTGCGAGCGCTCCGACCGAAGACACTGCGGCACCGCCGCCGACACCGCCCGCCGCCGATGCGAACCGCACGGCGCGGGCGGGTTTCGTCGTATCCAAGGCCGTGGGCAACGCCGTGGCGCGCAACAAGGTGAAGCGTCGCCTCCGGCACGCCGTCGCCGCAGAACTGCCGCACTGGCCCGCCGGGACCGACGTCGTCGTGCGCGCCACCCCGCGCGCCGCCGAACGCGACTTCACCCAGCTGCAGCGGGACCTCGCCGAGGCCGTGCAGGCGGCCCGCACCGGCCGTGCGCGCGAGCGCCGGAGCACACCATGACGCACGCCGCGGCCGCGTCGACCACCTCCCCGGTCCCGGCCGAATCCCCTTCCCGCAGCGGCGAGAGCCGCGCGGTGCGAGTGGTCGCGGCCCCGGTGATCGCGTACCGTCGGTGGGTAAGCCCGGCGCTACCCGCGCGCTGCCGCTTCTACCCCAGTTGCAGCGCATATACCCTTGAGGCGCTGTCCCAGCACGGAGTCGTACGTGGCATATGGTTGAGCCTGCGACGGCTGGGACGGTGCCATCCCTTTCACCCTGGGGGTCATGACCCCGTACCCCCACGGCATGACCTTGATGTGCAATCGAAGACTGAGCAGACTGGAGTCCGCAAGTGATGGAGTGGGCCTACGACGGCGTGTCCTGGGTACTGCTGCGATGGCATGACCTCTGGACGAAGGTCTTCGGCAGCGACAACGGATTCCTGGACACCGACTGGGCCTGGGTCCTGGCCATCATCGGCGTCGTGCTCACCCTGCGGATCATCCTCTTCCCGCTCTTCGTGAAGCAGATCCAGTCGCAGCGCGCGATGCAGAAGCTCGCCCCCGAGATCAAGGCGCTCCAGGAGCGCTACAAGGGCGACCGCGAGACGCTCCAGAAAGAGATGATGGAGCTGTATCGGAAGGAGAAGGCCAACCCGCTCATGGGCTGCCTTCCCATCCTGATCCAGATGCCGGTCTTCCTGGCGCTGTTCCACGTCCTGCGCCGCCCCGACCCCTCGCAGACGAAGTTCACGGAGTCCTACGGCTGGAGCGGGATCGACGCCGGTCCGCTGTCCGACTGGAACTCCTACGTCCACGCGAAGCTCTTCGGCGCGCCGTTCTGGAGCACCTTCCTCACCCCGGGCAGCGAGCTCGAGAAGGTCGGCTCCTCGGCCCTCGACGTCAAGCTCGTGGCCGGCATCCTCGGCGCCACGATGATCCTCACGACCTTCCTGACCACGCGTCAGATGATCCTGAAGACCGGCTGGAACGAGGACCCGAACCAGCGGATGATCCAGAAGGTGATGCTCTACGGCATCCCCGTGATCATGATCTTCTCCGCCGGCGCCTTCCCGATCGGCGTGGTCATCTACTGGACCGTGAACAACCTGTTCTCGCTCGGCCAGCAGCAGTACGTGCTGCACAAGTACCCGCCGCCCGCGCAGAACTCCGCGACGAAGCCGCCCAAGCCCGGCTCGAAGGCCCACGAGAAGATGCTCGAGGAGCAGCGCGAGGCCGAGCAGCGCCGCAAGGACCTCGCCCCGAAGCCCGGCTCCAAGCCGAAGCCGGGTGCGAAGGCCAAGCCGAGCGGCCAGAACAAGCCTGAGGGCGTCATCGGCGCCAACGGTTCCGACGCACCGGCGTCCGAGGCCAAGGGCGGCCCCGGCTCGGGCAAGAACCTCTCACGGGCGGAGCGCATCGCCCGGGCCAAGAAGGTCAGCGGCGCGCAGCAGGCCTCCAAGAAGAAAAAAGGCTAGGGGGACGGTCCGCGGCTGCGCAGGCGCCGCCGGATCAGCCACAATGGTGCAAACTAGGCTTATAACTAGCGATAGGACGAGTTGACGATTATGGGAGCAACGGTGCGGGAGGACGAGGTGGCCTCCGAAGACGACCTGTTTGAGCAGAGCGAAGTGGCGGCCGACTATCTGGAAGGCCTGCTCGACATCCTCGACCTCGACGGGGACATCGACGAACTGGTGGTCGGAGACCGTCCTCAGGTCGAGATCGTCGGTGAAGACCTCAACGGCCTCGTCGGCCCCAAGGGCCAGACCCTCGAGGCGCTGCAGGAACTGGCCCGCCTTGCGGTGTACCGCAAGACCGGGGACCACTCGCGTCTGATGCTCGACATCGGTGGCTACCGCGCCGGGCGTCGCAAGAAGCTCGCGGAACTGGCCGAGAAGACCGCCAAGAAGGTCATCGAGACCGCCGAAGTGGTCAAGCTGGACCCGATGAGCGCCTTCGAGCGCAAGTGCGTCCACGACGTCATCAACGCGACCGACGGCGTCCAGAGCGAGTCGGAGGGCGCCGAGCCGCGCCGCCGGGTCGTCGTGAAGCCGGAATAGAAGCAGGAAGACATGACTGAGGAGCCGACGGGCTCCGAATCCGCCGAGGCCAATGTTTCACGTGAAACATTGGCCTCTGTGTTCGGAGCCGGAGACCTTGAGACCGCCGACGAGCGCATCGCGCTCGCCGAGGCCTATGTGGGCCTGCTGTCGACCATCGGGATCGAGCGCGGCCTCATCGGGCCGCGCGAGGTGCCGCGGCTGTGGGCGCGGCACGTGCTGAGCAGCGCCGTGGTCGAGGAGCTGATCCCGGAGAAGGCCGACGTGCTCGACGTCGGATCCGGCGGGGGACTGCCCGGGATTCCGCTCGCCATCGCGCGACCGGACCTGTGGGTCACCCTGGTGGAGCCGATGCAGCGCCGCGTGGACTTCCTCCAGGAGGTCCTTGAGGCACTGGGCATCACGAACGTGGAGGTGCTGCGGGCCCGCGCCGCCGAGGTGGACCCGAAGGGGCGGGCGGACATCGTCGTGTCCCGCGCGGTGGCGCCGCTGGCGAAGCTGGTCGGCTGGTGCCTGCCGCTGGCGCGGGTGGGCGGCGCGATGCTGGCCATCAAGGGCCAGGGCGCGTCCCTCGAGGTGACCGAGAGCGGGGGGCTCATCAAGCGGGCCGGCGGCGGCAAGGCCGCGATCCTCACCTGCGGCGAGTCCAAACTGTCGGAGCAGGACGATTTCACCATCCCCGCAACGGTGGTGAAGATCGAACGGGTCCGCTGACCAAGGCCTGCAACGATCTTCAGTGCACCGATAATCGAATACCCAAGTACCGCAACGGATGCCGCGATGAGACGATCATCGCGGCATCCGTCGTTGTGGTTTCCACGCTTTGCGCTCGGCGGACTCCGCAGCGTTCGGATAGTGTATGGCTCGTAAGCTTCTCCGAGCAGGGTCATGTTTCACGTGAAACATCCGGCCCGTAGTCTGTGGCGGTGAACGTGCGGGACCCCCTTCCTTCTGAAGATCGTGAACACCAGAACCCCCTTGGCGGCGATACCCCGGCCGAACGGCGCATCAAGAACCTCCTCGATGCGGCCGTGAGCGAGGAGGCGCCCCCGACTCGGCGGCACCGCTATCGAGAAACTTCCCCGGCGCCGGGTGGCGCAGCCCCGGCCTTCGGCCAAGGTGGGTCAGAATCGGTGACGGAGCCCGGTGCGGACGGCGGTTCGCCGACCACCGCACCAGCGGGCACCATGCGTTCTGACAACGGGGGGGACGGGATGCGCAGATCCACATCGCAGCGAGGCCGTTCGGGGCGCCATCTGGCGCCGGACGAGGCCGCCAAGAACGGCCGTACGAAGGCGGATCCAGTGCCGCAGCAGGCGGCTCCGGCCGCGAAGGACGCGTCGCTCGACGACGACCTGCCGCTCGCGCGCGAAGCGCAGCGGGCCGTGCGGGTGCTCAACCCTTCAGGCAGCGTCACGATGCCGCGGCCGCCGCGCCGCCGAGTCATCGCGATCGCCAACCAGAAGGGCGGGGTCGGCAAGACCACCAGCACGGTGAACCTCGCGGTCGCTTTGGCGCTGCACGGGAACCGCGTGATGGTCATCGACCTCGACCCACAGGGGAACGCCTCCACCGGTCTCGGCGTCGAGCACGGCGCGGGCACCCCGAGTGTGTACGAGGCCGTGGTGGAAGGCCAGTCGCTGGACGAGATCGCGACCCCGGTCGACGGCATTCCCTCGCTCGTCTGCGTTCCGGCGACGATCGACCTGGCCGGCGCCGAGGTCGAACTCGTCAACGTGGTCGCTCGCGAAGGGCGCCTTGAGAAGAGCATCGCGACGTACAGCGGGGAGCTCGACTACATCTTCATCGACTGCCCGCCGTCGCTCGGCCTCCTCACCGTGAACGCGCTCGTGGCGGCTGAGGAAGTGCTGATCCCGATCCAGTGCGAGTACTACGCGCTCGAGGGTCTGGGGCAGCTCCTGCGGAACATCGAGCTGATCAAGGCGCACCTGAACGCGCGCCTGCGCGTCTCCACGATCCTGCTCACCATGTACGACAAGCGGACCAAGCTCGCCGATCAGGTGGAGCAGGAAGTGCGCGGGCACTTCAGCGAGATCGTGCTCGACGCGGTCGTGCCGCGCAGCGTGCGCGTCTCCGAGGCTCCCGGGTACGGGCAGTCGATCATGACGTACGACCCCGGCTCGCGGGGCGCGACGAGCTATTTCGAAGCGGCCGAGGAGATCGCGCGCCGCGGCGCGAAGCTCTCCCGGCGCGGCAAGAACCAGAAGGGCGGGAACTAGTCGATGGCTGCGGCGAAACGCGGAGGGCTCGGTCGCGGGCTCGGGGCGCTCATCCCGACCGGTCTGGCCGAGACCACGACGACTGAAGACGAGGAGCCCGAAGCGGCTCCCGCATCGGTCGCGGCGCCGCGGCAGGCGGCTCCGAGGCCTAGTAAAAAGCAGGGCGATGTTTCACGTGAAACATCGAGCGCGACCGAGACCGATGTTTCACGTGAAACATCGGACGGACCGGAGCTCGTGCCCGTTCCTGGAGCGAGCTTCCAGCTGATCCCGATCGGGGACATCGGCACCAACCCGAAGCAGCCGCGGCAGTTCTTCGACGACGAGCACCTCCTCGAACTCCAGACCTCCCTCACCGAGGTCGGGATGCTCCAGCCGATCGCGGTGCGCGAGCGCACCGCCGAGGAGCCCCGCGAGGACGGCGCCCGCTTCGAGCTCGTCATGGGCGAGCGCCGCCTCCGCGCGGCGACCGCGCTCGGCTGGGAGACGATCCCGGCGATCGTCCGCCGTACGGCCGACGAGGAACTGCTCCGCGAGGCGCTCCTGGAGAACATCCACCGGGTGCAGCTGAACCCGCTCGAAGAGGGCGCGGCGTACGCGCAACTCCTCGAGGAGTTCAACGTGACGCAAGAGGAGCTGTCGAAGAAGATCGGCCGCAGCCGCCCGCAGATCTCGAACATGATCCGCCTCCTCGGCCTCCCGCCGACGGTGCAGACGAAGGTCGCCGCGGGCGTCCTCACGGCCGGCCACGCGCGCGCCCTGCTCGGTCTCGACAGCGCGGACTCGCAGGAGCACATCGCCGAGCGGATCATCAGCGAAGGCCTGTCGGTGCGGAGCACCGAGGAACTCGTGACGGCCAACCGACTGGAGGAGAAGCCGGAACTCGACGAGCCCCGCAGCTCCGCCTCGCGAGCCGCGAAGGACCGCATCAAGGCCCCCGGCCTCGAGGAACTGAAGGAGCGGCTCTCGGACCACTTCGAGACGCAGGTGTCGATCTCCTGGGGCCGCAAGAAAGGCAAGATCACCATCGAGTTCGGCTCGCTCGCCGACCTCGACCGCATCGTCGAGCAGATCGGCATCAAGTAGCCCTGCCGAGCAGATCGGCTTCAAGGAGCCGGCACCGATCGGTTGAGGTAAGCGCCACTCCCAAGGGCGAGAACATGAAAGCGGATATTCCCGATATATCCCCCCTAAGGGACCCCTTGCACTAAAAGTACTCGGGGGGTCTGACAAGAATCGGGCGTGTCGCCTCACTCGTTCGAGTGACAGCAGACAAGTAGCCGGGGCGATGTTTCACGTGAAACATCGCCCCGGCTTTTGGCTTGCCTATTCGTTTGGTGCTGCCGCTTGTTCTGGAGCGGCGTGGTGGGCGGCCTTCCTTGAGAAGGCCGCGCGCTCCGTTAGGAGAGCTCCCGCCACATGATGATGTCGTCCCGGTAGTCGTTGTCAGCCATGCGCACCGCGCGCGGCAGACGTCCGACTTCGGTGAAGCCGTGTCGCCGATAGAAGGCGTCGGCGCCCGTGCCCGAGCGAACCTTGAGGCTGAGGGCCTCGAGCTTCAGCTGCTCACGTGCGACCTGATCGACTGCCGCCAGGAGTTTGCCACCGAGACCGCCGCCCTGTCGGGAGGGGTCCACCTGAACGTGGCGGATGGTCCGCCAGCCCTGGCGCGGCGGGCTGTCGTTTGATGTGAGAACACACCAAGCGACAATGGCGGCTCCTTCCTTTAGAGCGACCAGCGTGTCAGTCTGGTCGATCACTCGCGCGAGAATGGAAACGGTGTGAGGGCGGACCTCGTCGATGTTCACCGGCGGTACGAACCCGACGGAACCGCCGGCGTTCGTCACTCTCACCCAGAGATGGCTGAGTTCGTCAACGAGCGCGGCAGTCACCGGGGGGTCCACGAGCACGGCGATGTCGCCGCCCGAAACGGGCGACGCCTCCGGCGTGGAGCTGTCAGTAACTGTTGCTTGCACGCCTTCCAGCTTGCCCTACCGACCCACCCGACCGACAGTCCCTTCCCGCCATATGGGCGCACGTCACTATCGGCCCCGAAAATCGTATTCTGTCGATGATTGCCCTGGTTCGTGGTGTACATGTCGGTCCACTATCGGGTGTCGACCCTGCGCCACGCCGCGTAACCTCGTGGAAATCTGCCAAAAGGTGGATTCCGGTGGTTTCCAGTCTCGCATTCATGCGGTATTTTTCGATGGTGGCATCTGCGAGTACCCCCGGCCCGAATTCCAAGCCCGACTTGAATCCGCATGCGAGCGGCGTGCGCCCGACCCTGCCCCCGTTCGTCGACTGGCCCGCCTTTCCGTTCGAAGGCGAGCTGCGCATCAAACCCCTGCAGGTACCGGTGGACGCCGAGCCGCCCCGACGCGGCGACCGCCAGGAGCAGTGCGCCGCCTGCCACACGCCCGACTCCGCCTACCTCTGGTCCAATGAGCGGTGGCGCCTCAAGAGCCCGCCTGCGCCCAGCGGGCTCCCTGTGGTGGTGATCCTGGAACCGCGGGCCCACCTCGATCTAGGGGACCTCTCGACGATGCACGCGGCCGAACTCGGCGTGCTCACGGTGCGGCTGGAGCGGGCGATCCGCTCGCTCGAATCGGTCGCGCAGGTCCACGTGAACCGGTGGGGCGACGGCACCGCGCACCTCCAGCAGTGGTTCCTGGCCCGCCCGCACGGCTACCTGCAGCTGCGGGGGCCGTTCATGACGATGTGGGACGAGATCCTGCCGCCGGTGGAAGAGCACGAGTGGCAGATGAACCTCGAGTACATCGCCGCCTGGCTCACCGACGACTGACCGAGCGCCGGAACGTGAGTGAGGGCTGCCCGATCGGGTGAGCCGGCGACCCCCGTTCTTGTCGGACCCGGCGCGTACTTTTGTGCCAGGGGTCCCTAAGGGGGGATATATCGGGAATATCAGGATTTGCGCATCTAATGTGGATATTGCTGTCGAGGGTGTCGATGTTTCACGTGAAACATCGACACCCTCAGGCGTTCTTGCGGGTTACGAGCGGGCGAGGGCTTGGCGGACCATGGTCGCCAGGGTCTCGCCGAAGTCGCGGTCGGCGGCCTTGATGGCCATCGGCAGCAGGGAGGTCTCCGTGGTGCCGGGGGCGACGTTCGCCTCGAGCACCTGGATGCCGCCCGCGTCGTCCACGATCATGTCGATGCGGGACATGTCGCCGAGTCCGAGGGTCCGGTGCACCTGGACCGCCAGTTCGGCCACGCGGTCGGCCACCGGCCCGCTCATGGCGGCCGGCACGGTCCACCGGGTCGCGCCCGGGTTGTACCGCGCGGCGTAGTCGTAATCGCCGTGCAGCGGCGCGATCTCCACCGGCGGCAGGGCCGTGGGCCCGTCGCCGAGGTCGATCACGCCGACCGCGATGTCGCGGCCCTCGACGAACGATTCGATGAGCGCCTCGTCGCTGTAGGAGAAGCAGCCCATCATCGCCGAAGGGAAGTCGTCCTCCTTGTGCACGGCGTGCACGCCGAGGCCGGAGCCGCCCGAGTTGGGCTTGACGACCAGCGGCAGGCCCATCTTCGCGGCGATCCGGTCGAGGAGCTTGCGGGCCCCGAAGTCCGAGAACGCCTGGCGCGGCATCACGGTCCAGTCCGGGGTGGGAATCCCGGCCGTGCGGAGCAGGTCCTTCGCGGTGATCTTGTTCCACGCGCGGCGCGCGCCCACCGAGCCGGTGCCCACGATCGGGATGTCCGAGAGCTCCAGCACCGCCTGCAGCGAGCCGTCCTCGCCGGGGGAGCCGTGCACGAGCGGCAGCACCACGTCCGGCGGGTACTCCTGGAGGGCGGGCAGCAGCTCGCCGTCCAGGTCCCGCACGTCGCAGACGAAGCCCTGGCGCTGCAGGGCGTCGGCGGCCCGGCGGCCCGACTTCAGCGAGACCTCGTGCTCGTAGGACATGCCTCCGGCGAGGATGAGGACCCGGATGTCCGAGGCTGCGGCGCTCTCCTTCATGCGGCGCCTCCGGCGAAGGTGTCGCGCAGGTCGATGTCGCCGGCGACCACCCCGGCGAGGCGGCGGACGCCTTCGCGGATGGCCTCGGAGGTCTGGGTCGAGAAGTTCAAGCGCATCTCCCTGCGGCCGTTGCCGTCAGCGTAGAAACCGGTGCCCGGGACGTACGCCACGCGCTCTTGCAGCGCCCGCGGCAGCATCGCCTTGGAGTCGAGCCCTTCGGGCAGCGTGGCCCAGATGAACAGGCCGCCGCCCGGGCGCGTCCAGGTCATGCCCTCGGGCATGTAGTCGCCGAGCGCGCCGAGCAGCGCGTCACGCCGCTCCCGGTAGAGCGTGTTGAAGACCTTCACCTGCTGGCGCCACTCCATCTCGGTGAGGAAGCGGAGCGTGGCCTCCTGGGTGAGCCCGGACGGGCACAGGATCGAGGCCTCGATCGCCAGCAGCAGCTTGTCGCGCACCGCGGGCGGCGCGAGGACCCAGCCGAGGCGCAGGCCCGCGGCGAAGATCTTGGAGACCGTCCCGAGGTAGATGACGCCGCGCTCGGCGCGGGCGCGCAGCGGCGCGGGCGGGGCGCCCTCGAAGTTGATCATCGAGTACGGGTCGTCCTCGATGACGAGGAGGCCGTGCCGCTCGGCGATCGCCAGGATCTCCTCGCGGCGCTCCTCGGTGAGAGTGACGCCGGCCGGGTTCTGGTACGTGGGGATCGTGTACAGGAACTTCGCCTGGCGCCCTTCGCGTTCGAGCGCGGCGAGGCCCTCTTCGAGGCCGGCGGGGATGAGCCCGTCGTCGTCCATCGGCAGGTGCCGGACGTCGGCCTGCGCGGCCTGGAAGGCCCCGAGCGCGCCGACGTACGTCGGACCCTCGGCGAGCACGATGTCGCCCGGGTCGAGGAAGGTGCGGGCGAGCAGGTCGAGGCCCTGCTGGGCGCCGGTGGTGAGGACGAGGTCGTCGGCCGAGGCGCGGATGCCCGAGAGCTCCAGGACCCCGCAGAGCGCCTCGCGGAGCGCGACGCTGCCCTGCCCGGGGCAGTAGCCGAGCGCTTCGGCGCCGACCTGGGAGAGGAGGCGGGTGAACATCTCGCCGAGCTCGTCCATCGGGAGGGCGGCGGTGTACGGGTTCCCTCCGGCGAGGGAGACGACCTCCGGGCGCGATGCGACCGAGAACAGTGCGCGGATCTCCGACTGTGCCATCCCGTGAACCCGGGATGCGTAGCGACCGGTGTAATCGTCGAGTGTTGTACCGGACACGCGGAGACCTCCTCTGATGGTCCTCGTCGCCCGCGATCCGTGGTCGCGGGTCGGTGCGGCGGTGTCGCTCAAGAGTGGAAGTCTCGGACGGCGCCGCTCGCGCGGGATCTCGTATGGACACGTCCGGCCACCGTCCGCGGTTGACCCGCGGGGGCCGAAACGCTGTTCCGACCAGCGTACGGGACCCGACACGTGATCGACCCACTCTACTAGCACAGGGGGCGAAGGCCCCGCGTGTTTTCCGTCATGTGGACGCCCGGTGGACGTAGGCTGTACGGGTGCATCGGCGCATGGTCAACCTCACACTCGACTCCCTGGAAGCGATGCCGGGGCGTTGCCGGGCCTGCGTGTTCTGGGAGCTCTCACCCCTGTGCGCGGAGGCCGCCCGCGACGTGGGCGAACCCGCGCTCGAGAAGGAGGCGTGGCTGTCGCACACGCTCCTGGAGTGGGGCGGCTGCGGCCGGATCGCCTACGAGGGCGACGACGTCGCCGGGTACGTCACCTACGCGTCGCCGAAGTTCGTGCCGCGCTCGATGGAGTTCCCGTCGGGGCCGGTCTCGCCTGACGCGGCGCTCCTGATGACCGCGTTCGTGCACCCCACTTATGCGGGCACGGGCCTGGGGCGCCAGCTGGTGCAGACCGTGGCGGCCGACGTGGCGCGGCGGGGGATCTACGCGATCGAGACGTTCGGCGACGCCCGCGGCGAGGCCCGCGCGTGCCTGGTCCCGGCGGACTTCTACCGCTCGGTGGGCTTCAAGACGATCCGCAGCGACCCGCGGTACCCGCGGCTGCGCCTGGAGATGCGCTCGGCGCTCGACCGGAGCGTCGAGGCCGAGGAGTCGTCGGTGTTCAACGACTCGGTGGAGTGGTTCAAACTCGACGACATGGAGCTGGAGCAGTTCTTCGGCGAGCCGTCGACCGGCGGCCGCTCCCGGATCGACCGCCCCGGGACGCAGCGCGGCGGCGAACTCTTCGACTGAGTTCCCTGTGGCCGAGCCGAACCTGTTGCGCCGGAACCGTTCAGACATGACGAGGGGCGCGGCGCCATCGGCGCCGCGCCCCTCGCACTACCGGGCTACTGGCCCAGGAACTTGCGGATGGCGGCCTTGGGCTGGGCGCCGATGAGCTGCTTCGCGGGCTTGCCGCCCTCGAACAGGATCATCGTCGGGACGCTCATGACCTGGTACTCGCGGGTGATCTCCGGGTTCGCGTCCGTGTCGAGCTTGCGGATCACGAAGGCGTCGGTCTCCGCCGCGAGCTCCTCGAGGACGGGGGCGACCTTCTTGCAAGGCCCGCACCACTCGGCCCAGAAGTCGACGAGCACCGGCTTGTCGGCCTCCAGCACCTCGGCCTGGAATTCGGCCTGGCCGTTAACTGCTTTGATGGCGCCCATGGGCATCCTCCTGTGTGTCGGTGAGAGAGCGGGTGGGTCGGTCAGTCGTTCAGCGCGGTGAGGTAGCGCTCGGCGTCGAGCGCGGCCGCGCAGCCGGTGCCGGCGGCCGTGACCGCCTGCTGGTAGGTGTGGTCGACGAGGTCGCCGGCGGCGAACACGCCTTCGATGTTCGTGCGGGTCGAAGGGGCGGCCACCTTCACGTAGCCGGACTCGTCGAGCTCGACCTGGCCCTTGAACAGCTCCGAGCGCGGGTCGTGGCCGATCGCGATGAACA
>NZ_JAPZVR010000008.1 GCF_027622855.1 Glycomyces algeriensis
TTTGTTTGGTGGTGAGAGCGGAAGTGACACACCCGGTCCCATTCCGAACCCGGTCGTTACGGCTTCCAGCGCCGATGGTACTGCACTCGAGAGGGTGTGGGAGAGCAGGACACCGCCAAACATTTACGTAAAGGAAAGGCCCCCACCTCACGGTGGGGGCCTTTTCGCATGCTCTGATTCAGGAAGAAGTCGAGAGCGCGTCTCTCATCCTCGCCACACCGACTCCGATGCCGAAGATCGCCCCTGTCACCAGGAATGTCAGTAGCGAGACGGTCACTAGCGCGATCGCGATTCCGATCGCACCTACGACGCTGAAAAATGTGCTCACGTGGCCTCCTCCGTTGCAGGCTCGACGACTGGGGTACTTGCCCTCCCTGTATTGTCCCACATCGCTGGATAGGACGTAGCGGGCGTCACAAGTTAGTTAGGTCACAGTAGTGGATAGAGATTCAGTTTCGCGTCTTCCTGGCACAGGGCTGCCATCGTCGGCTTCGCGGCGGTTGGCCGCTGTCGGGAGGGATCCGATCAACCTGCATCGAGCACTCGCGCATGCGCCGGCGCTGCTGGCACCGGTGCTCGACCTCATTCATGCGCTGCGGTTCGACGCGGCGGTGTCACGCGGGCTCCGTGAGCTGATGATCTGCCGCATCGCTCAGCTCGAGGACTCCGCATACGAACTGGCGCATCATCTTCCGATGGCGGCCGAGTCCGGTCTGGACTCCGAGCAGCTCGGGGCGCTCGAGCGGTGGCGTGAGGCCGAATGCTTCAGTGCGCCGCAGCGGGCAGTGCTCGGGTACGCCGAGCACCTGGGTGCCGGGGCGGCGCGTGACGACGCGGCGCTCGACGCGTGCTTCAGCCCGTCCGAGCAGACCGAGCTCACGGTCACCGGGGCCACGTACATCGCGTTGGCGCGGATGCTGCGGGCACTCGATGTGCAGATCGACGAGGGACTTTCCGGTTGATCGCATGCCCGGCGGGGTAAGGCTGATTGCGGCAAACAGTGATCTACAGGGCGAATCCATCTTAGGATTTCGGCACGTATGGTACCGGTTCGAGTCGGCAGCGGGAGTGAATGATGGCCACGGACAATGACGGTCTGAAGCGCGGGGCGCCCCAGGTGGGCACTGCTTCGGCGGTGTTCGTCTCGATCGCCGCCGCTCTCGGCGGGTTCCTGTTCGGGTACGACACGGCCGTGATCAACGGGACCACCGGCGCGCTCGAGACGCAATGGGGGATCGGCTCGGTCGAGACCGGTGTGGTCGTCTCCTCGGCGCTCCTTGGTTGTGCGGTCGGCGCCTGGTTCGCGGGCTCGCTCGCGAACAAGTTCGGGCGGCCGAGGGTCATGATGCTCGCGGCGGTCATCTTCTTCATCACCTCGCTGGGCAGTGCCTTGGCGACGGGACCGGTGGACTTGACCGTCTGGCGTGTGGTCGGCGGTCTGGCGATCGGTGCGGCGAGCGTCATCGCTCCCGCGTACATCGCCGAGATCGCGCCGGCGCACCTGCGCGGGCGGCTCGGTTCGCTGCAGCAGTTCGCGATCGTGCTCGGTATCTTCTCGGCGCTGCTGGTGAACTACGGCATCCAGGCTTCTGCGGGCGGCGCGAGCGGTGAGGTCCCTTGGGGCGGTACGGCTTGGCGGTGGATGTTCGCCGCGGCAGCGGTGCCGGCGTTCGTGTACTTCATGTGCTCGCTGAACATCCCCGAGTCGCCGCGGTACCTCGTGGCGAAGCACCAGGAGGACAAGGCCAAGGAGATCCTGGTCAAGTACGTCGGCGGGGACGTCGACACGAAGATCGTGGAGATCCGGGAGTCGCTCCACAGCGACCGGCCGCCGCGCATCTCCGATGTGCGCGGTCCGCGCTTCGGGCTCCTGCCGATCGTGTGGGTGGGCATCTTCCTGTCGATGTTCCAGCAGTTCGTCGGCATCAACGTCATCTTCTACTACTCGACCTCGCTGTGGCAGTCGGTCGGGTTCAGCGAGAACGACGCGTTCCTCACCAGCGTCATCAACTCGATCGTGAACATCGCCGGTACGATCCTCGCGATCTACCTGGTGGACAAGGTGGGCCGCAAGAAGCTCCTGATGTGGGGCTCGATGCTCATGTTCATCGCGCTCGGCACGATGGCGCTCATCTTCGCGACGGCGAACGTGGACGCGGAGAACAACCCGGTGCTCGGCGACGCCCAGGGCGTCATCGCGCTCATCGCGGCGAACGTGTTCGTCTTCGGGTTCGCGTTCACCTGGGGCCCGGTCGTGTGGGTGCTGCTGGGGGAGATGTTCCCCAACCGGATCCGCGCCTCGGCGCTCGGTGTGGCCGCGGCTGCGCAGTGGATCTCGAACTGGCTCATCACCGTCACGTTCCCGGAGCTCGCGCAGACCGGCCTGTTCCTGGCGTACGGCCTCTACGCGGCGTTCGCGCTGATCTCGTTCTTCTTCGTGGGCAAGATGATCAAGGAGACCAACGGCGTCGAGCTGGAGGACATGGAGGCGCTCGATTCGGGCTCCTACAAGTCCGGCATGTGACACGCGCACAGCAATGAGGGCCGCCCCTTCCGGGGCGGCCCTCATTCGTTTCCTTGCGGTGAAACGCTATTCGTAGGCGATCGCGCCCAGGATGTTGGTCTTCGCGGCTCTTGCCGCAGGGGCGATGGCGGCGAGGAGTCCGACGAGGACGGCCGCTGCCAGGTACCCGGCGATGAGCGTGACGGGGACGGCGAAGACGTCGACGCCGCTGTCGGCCAGCGCGTTCTGGAGCGCCCAGCCGAGCCCGAGGCCTACGGCGATGCCGAGGACCGCTCCGAAGAGGGCGATGGTGACGCTCTCGACGATGACCATGCGGACGGTCTGCCCGCGGGTCATGCCGATCGCCCTGAGCATGCCCAGTTCGCGGGTGCGCTCGAGGACCGACAGGATCAGCGTGTTGACGACGCCGATGACGGCGACGATCATCGCCAGGCCGAGGAGCAGCTGGATCGCGATGATCGCGAAGTCGAAGAACACCGTGACCTCGGCGACGAACTCTTCGTGGTTCTGGGCGCTGACCTCGGGTTCTCCGGCGAGCGCGTCGTCGACGGCCGCGGTGACGGCGTCGATGTCGGCGCCGTCGGCCACGTCGACCAGGGCCATCATCGGCTTGGTCGTGTAGAACTCCTCGACGTAGGCGGGGGAGACGTACCAGCCGTCGGTGTTCTCGTTGTCGGCGAGGATCGCGCTGACGGTGAACTCGTGCGCTTCGGTGCCGCGGCTGAAGGTGGCGTTCACGGTGTCGCCGATGCCGACGCCGAGCTCGTCGGCGGCCGACTGGTTGACGGCGATCTCGTCGTCGGCGAGTGCCCCGGTGCCGCCGTCGGCGATCTCGCCGCCGAAGAGGTCGACGATCCCGCCGAAGTCGGTGGTGGTGTTGACGTACTGCTCGGTGCCGTCGATGTCGGCGATGTCGTAGTAGACCTCCACTGCGGCTTCGACGTCGTCGATGGCGCGGATGTCGTCCATGACCGCGGGGTCGAACGACGCGGGGAGCTCGGATACGGCCGGGCCGGTGACGAAGAGCTCGGCCTTGACCGCTTCGCCGAAGTAGTCCTCGATGCTGGCCTTTACGCTGGTGAGCAGGGTCGCGGTCGCGGTCACGAGGGTCACGCCGATCATGAGCGCGGAGGCGGTGACGGCGGTGCGCCGCGGGTTGCGTCCGGCGTTTCGGCGGCCGAGCTTCCCGGCGAAGTTCCACGACCACAGCCGGCCGAGCGCCCCCACGAGGGGCTTGGAGAGCCAGGCGGTGAGCATGGTGACGCCGACGAATACCAGGCCGGCGCCGACGGCGGTGCCCGCGAGGTCGGCTTTGTCGCCGCCGAGGTTGTGGGTCAGGCCCAGGGCCATGGCCGCGCCGCCCGCGAGGGTGACGATCGTGCCGGTGACGGTGATGCCCGTGATCGGCCGGTCGGCCTTGGCGGCGGCGCGCATCGCTTCGACGGGCGGGACCTTGGAGGCCCTGACGGCGGGGACGAGGGCGGCCAGCACGGTCACGCCGATCCCGACCGCCAGCGCGGCGAGGATGGCGGTAGGCGGCACGGCGACGCTGACCTGGCCCGCGTCGAGGAACGAGTTCGCGATCGCGGCGGTCAGGCCGGCGCCTCCCGCGACGCCCACGGCGGCGCCGACGACGGCGGCCACGGTGCCGAGGATGAGGGCTTCGGCGAGGATCGAGCGCACGACCTGGCCGCGGCCGGCGCCGATGGCGCGCATCATCGCGATCTCCTTGAGGCGACCGGCGATGACGATCGAGAAGGTGTTGGCGATGAGGAACACCGAGACGAACACGGCGATGAGGCCGAAGCCGAGCAGGAAGTTGCCGACGAGCCCGGTCAGCTCGGCGGACTGGGCGGTCGCCTCGGCGTTGTAGTCCTCCCAGGTCCTGACCTGCGATTCGGCGCCGACAACGGGTTCGAGTGCGGCGGCGAGGTCGTCGGCGTCGGTGCCGGGGGCCGCCTGGATGGCGAGGGCCGAGTAGGCGTCCTCGCCGTCGAAGAGGAGGCGCTGGGCTTCGGCGGTGGTGAAGGTGATCTCGGTGCCGCCGCTGATGGAGTCGCGGCCGCCGGAGTAGCCGTAGACGCCGACGATCTCGTACGCGGTCTGGTCGGTGGTCGGCGTGTACGCGGTGACCGTCTCGCCCAGGCCGAGGCCGGAGTCGGCGGCGAACTTGGCGGAGACGGCGACTTCGCCGTCAGCCTCCGGGGCTCGGCCGTCCCGCAGTTCGCGGTCGTGGGCCTCGTCGGCCCAGTTGGCGGCCATGGTGGGGGCGAGCCCGCCGACGACCTTGCCGTTGTCGCCGATGGCGCTGATCGTGCCGGAGACGGTGAGGCCGATCCGTTCGACGCCCTCGGTGGCTTCGACGTTGGCGAGGGTCTCGGCGGAGACGCCCTGCTGGATCAGGCTGTCGCCCCGGGATTCGGGTGCGACCGGTTGGACGAGCACGTCGGAGCCGGCGAACGACTCGGCGTTCAGTGCATCCACAGTGGCCTGGATGGAGGCGGTCAGGACCAGGGCGGCGGCGATGAACGCCGAGCCGAGGACGACCGCGAGACTGGTGAGCGCGAGGCGGGCCTTGCGGGCCGCCATGCCCTTGAGTGCGGCGCGGAGCATGGGGTCAGGCGGCCTCTCCGGCGAGCGGGACGCGGGTCTCGAAGCCGCGCATCGTGTCGATGACGTCGTCGGCGGTGGGATTCGGAAGGTCGCGGACGATCTGCCCGTCAGCGAGGAACACGACCCGGTCGGCGTAGGCGGCGGCGGACGGGTCGTGGGTGACCATGACGATGGTCTGCCCGAAGTCGTCGACGGACTTGCGCAGGAAGCCGAGGACCTCGCCGCTGGAGCGGGTGTCGAGGTTGCCGGTGGGCTCGTCGGCGAAGACGACCTCAGGGCGGGTGGCGAGGGCGCGGGCGCAGGCGACGCGCTGCTGCTGGCCGCCCGAGAGCTCGGTCGGCTTGTGCGACAGGCGTTCCTGGAGGTCGAGGGTGCGGATGATCTGGCTGATCCACGCCGGGTCGGCCTTCGCGCTGGCGATGGAGGCCGGGAGGAGGATGTTCTCTTCCGCCGTCAAGGTGGGGAGCAGGTTGAACTGCTGGAAGATGAAGCCGATCTTGTCGCGGCGGAGCTTCGTGAGGGCCTTGTCGCCCAGGCCGGTGATGACCGTGCCGCCGATGTCGACGGTGCCGCGGTCGGTGGTGTCGAGGCCGGCGAGGCAGTGCATGAGCGTCGACTTGCCCGAGCCCGAGGGGCCCATGATGGCGGTGAACTGGCCGGAGGCGAACGCCACGGACACATCGCGCAGGGCCACGACCTGGGCTTCGCCGGAGCCGTAGGCGCGCCACAGTCCGGTGGCGGTGACGGCGGCGCGGCTGTGCTGCTGCTGCAGACCGGGGGTCCGCTGCGGGGCGTGGGGAGTGCTGAGTGGCACGGGAGCGCCTTTCTGATCGGGTGTCTTTCCTGTTGCCACAAGGCTATTGAGCGCCGCTCCCGGGCGCTTCGGTCCGCGGGCCGGAGTTCCGTCCTCCCCGAGGCGGAGCCTCCGGCGCCGGGTCGGCCGAAAGACGGAGCCCGGAACGGCCCGTGGCTCGGCCTTCCGGCCGTCCCCGGGCAGACGGGAGGGGCGGCGTCTGACAACGCCGCCCCTCACCTGGTTTCCGGTATGAAGCTATTCGTAGGCGATCGCGTTCAGCACGTTGAGCTTCGCCGCGCGGGCCGCCGGGGCGATCGCCGCGAGGAGGCCCACGGCCACGGCCGCGACCAGGTACGTGACGATGAGGGCCCACGGGAGCGCGAAGCTCGTCAGGCCCTCCTCCTCGAGCGCCTGCTGCACGGTCCAGCCGAGGCCGATGCCGACCGCGATGCCCAGGACCGCGCCGAAGAGGCAGATGATGACGCTCTCGACGGTGATCATGCGCCGGGCCTGCCCGCGGGTCATGCCGATCGCGCGGAGCAGCCCCAGTTCCCGGGTGCGTTCGAGGACCGACAGGACCAGGGTGTTGACGACGCCGATGATCGCGATGATGATCGCCAGCGCGAGCAGGATCTGCACGGACGCCAGGAGGACGTCGAGCTGACCGGTCTGCTGCTCCACGAACTGGGCGTTGTTGGTGACGCTCACTTCGGGCTCGTCGGCGAGGATGTCCTCCACCTCGGACTGGACCGCGCCGACGTCGGCGCCGTCGTCGACCTGGATGTACGCCTGCATCGGCTTCGGCACGGTGAAGTTCGGGATCTGCGCCGGCGAGACCCACCAGCCGTCCGTCAGCTGCGAGTCGTCGAGGATCGCGGTGACCTGCAGCTGCGCGGTGACGTCGTTGGCGAACGCCACTTCGACGGTGTCGCCGAGCGCCAGGCCCCGGTCTTCGGCGGCGGACTCGTTCACCACGAGGCCGTCGTCCGGGAGGTTCTCGACCGACCCGTCCGCGACGGTGCCGCTGAAGATGCCGAGGCTGGTCGGGAGGTCCTCGCTGGCGTAGAGCATGGTCGGCTCGGCGTCGATCTCGGCGCCGAAGAACTCGCCGTAGAGGTCGCCGACCGCCGCCACGTCGGGCAGGGCCTTGATCTCGGCGAGTGTCTCGGGCATGAACGTGGGGATGTTGGCCCCCTGCTGCCCCATGACGATGAGGTCGGACTCGAGGTTGGAGTCCGTGAGCTCCGTCGTGGTCTCCTTGAAGCTGGAGACGAGCGTGGCGATGCCGGTGACGAGTGCGACGGCGATCATCAGCGCGGACGCGGTGATCGCGGTGCGCCGCGGGTTGCGTCCGGCGTTGAGCTTGCCGAGGCGGCCCGCGAAGGACCACGACATGACCGCGCCGAGCAGCGCGACCAGCGGCCGCGACAGGATCGGCGTGAGCAGTGTGATGCCGACGAACGCGATGCCGACGCCGCTGAGGAACCCGCCCAGGCCGAGGTCGCCGAGGTTGTCGGTGAGGCCGAGCGCGATCAGCACGCCGCCCACACCGGTGACCGCGAGGCCCGCGATGGTGATGCCGCGCAAGGGCTTCGGCGGGTTGACGGCGTCGCGCATCGCCGCCACCGGCGGCACGCCGGAGGCCTTGATCGCGGGGACGAACGCGGAGAGCACGGTGACGCCGATGCCGACGGCGAGCGCCCACAGGGCCGTGGCCGGGACCTGCAGCTGGACCGCCAGGCCGCCCATCACGGTGGAGCTGACCAGCTGGGACAGGCCCCAGCCGAGCAGGACGCCGAGGCCGAGGCCGAGGATGGAGGCGATGACGCCGATGACGGCGGCTTCGGCGAGGACCGAGCCGACGACCTGGTTGCGGGCCGCGCCGATGGCGCGCAGGAGCGCGAGTTCGCGCTGGCGCTGGGCGACGATGATCGTGAAGGTGTTGATGATGAGGAACACCGAGACGAACACGGCGACGAGTCCGAAGCCGAGGAAGATGTAGCCCATGATGTCGGCGACCGCGGCGAAGCCCTGGGCGGCTTCCTCGCTGGCCTCTTCGCCGGTCTGGACGCGGTAGTCGGAGCCGATCGCGGCGGCGATGTCGTCGGTGGAGGCGTCGCCGCCTTCGACGTAGATCGCCATGTAGGCGTCTTCGCCCTGGGCGAGCAGGCGCTGCGCCTCGGTGACGGTGAAGCCCATCTGGGTCTCGCCGGCGATGGAGTCGCGGTCGCCGCTGAGGCCGAAGACGCCGACGATCTCGTACTCGGCGCGGTCGGCGGTGTAGGAGTAGGCGGTGACGGTGTCGCCGATGTCGAGCCCGGCGTCCTTCACGAACTGGGTGGAGACGATGACCTCGTCGTCGGCCTGCGGGCTGGTGCCGTCGCGGATCTCGTTGAGGCCGGTCGACTGGTCGTTCCAGTTGAAGCCGATGGTGGGGGCGAAGGCGCCGACGAGCTTGCCGTCGTCGCCGATGGCGTTGATCTGGCCGGAGACGTCGCCTTCGGCGGATTCGACGCCGTCGACGCCGCGGACGGTCTCGAGGACGTCGCCGGGGATGAGGGTCGCGCTGGGCGTGTTGCCTTGGGCGGCGGCGGGGTCCTCCGCGGAGGACACGACGGCGTCGACGTCGGTGAAGGCGTCGGCGATGACGCCGGTGACCGACTTCTCCATGGTGGCGGTGAGGATCATCGCGGCGGCGACGAACATCGTGCCGAGGACGACGGCGAGGCTGGTGAGGACGAGGCGGGCTTTGCGGCTCGCCATGCCCTTGAGGGTGGCGCGCAGCATGGCTAGGCGTGCTCCCCTTGTGCGGCGGCGACGAGCTCTTCGAAGTGCTTCATCTTGTCGATGACCTTGTCTGCGGTCGGTTCGGACATGTCCTCGACGATCTGGCCGTCCGCGAGGAAGACCACGCGGTCGGCGTAGGCGGCGGCGGACGGGTCGTGGGTGACCATGACGATGGTCTGCCCGAAGTCGTCGACGCTGGTGCGCAGGAAGCGGAGCACTTCGGCGCCCGAGCGGGTGTCGAGGTTGCCGGTGGGCTCGTCGGCGAAGACCACTTCGGGGCGGGTGGCGAGGGCGCGGGCGCAGGCGACGCGCTGCTGCTGGCCGCCCGAGAGCTCGGTCGGCTTGTGGGAGAGGCGGTCGGCCAGGTTGAGGGTCTTGATGATCTGGTCGAGCCAGGCCGGGTCCGCCTTGGCCCCGGCGATGGCCGCGGGCAGGGTGATGTTCTCTTCGGCGGTGAGCGTGGGGAGCAGGTTGAACTGCTGGAAGATGAAGCCGATCTTGTCGCGGCGGAGCTTCGTGAGGGCCTTGTCGTTCAGGCCGGTGACGGCGGTGCCGCCGATGTGGACGGTGCCGCGGTCGGTGGTGTCGAGGCCGGCGAGGCAGTGCATGAGTGTCGACTTGCCCGAGCCCGAGGGGCCCATGATGGCGGTGAACGCGCCGGATTCGAACTGGACCGAGACGTCGCGGAGAGCGACGACCTGGGCCTCGCCCATGCCGTAGGCCTTCCAGAGGCCTTCGGCTGATACGGCGGTGGTCTTGACGGGGGATGTGGTGGACACGACGCTCTCGCTTTCGGTGCAGGTGTCGATGTGCCGAGGGATATCGGTGTGTGTTTGGTTTCCCGGTCCGCGAGACGCCGCTCGCGAAGTCGTTGTGCCAGAGGAGCGCTGACTAATGACGTCGGCTCGCCTGATTGTGACATCATACCTGATGTCATTCGGCGTCGTGGCGCTCATGGCCATGTTCGACGATATTGGACGGCGGGCAGGCGCGCATCCGCTTCGCGGACGGTCTTCGTCTACGTCGAGAGGCGGAGTCGGGAGGCGAGGCGCGGTACCGGGGTAGGACGGACCCGGGGGCGGCCTCAGTCGGTGCTGCCGGGCTTGACCAGGCCGCTCTCGTAGGCGAGGACGACGGCCTGGACGCGGTCTCGGACGCCGAGCTTGGTGAGCAGGTGGCCGACGTGGGTCTTCACGGTGGTCTCGCCGACGGTGAGGGTCTCGGCGATCTCCGCGTTCGTGAGGCCTTTCGCCAGGAGCAGCAGGACCTCGCGCTCGCGGGCGGTCAGGCAGTCGACGATCGCGGGCTTGACGTCGCCGTCGCTGCCGCGGTGCTCGGCGAAGCGCCCCAGGAGGGTCGAGAGGATGTGCGGCGCGACGACCGCGCCTCCCCTGTGGACGGTGCGGATGGCCTCGACCAGGTCCGCGGCGGGCGCGTCCTTGGTGAGGAACCCTGCCGCGCCGGCCCGCAGCGCCCCGACGACGTACTCGTCGAGGTCGAACGTGGTGAGCACGAGGACCCGGGTGGGCAGGTTGGCCTGCACGATGTCGGCCGTGGCGGCGACGCCGTCGCGGCGGGGCATGCGGATGTCCATGAGCACGACGTCGGGCACGAGCCGCCTGGTGAGGTCGAAGGCCTCGACGCCGTCGCCGGCCTCGCCGACGATGTCGATGTCGGTCTCGGCGCCGAGGACCATCTTGAAGCCCGCGCGCAGCAGCTGCTGGTCGTCGGCGAGGAGGAGGCGGATCGGCCGGTCGTTCAACGTATGACTCCCTGGAGGTGGGCGTTCTTGGGGAAGCGGGCCTCGACGAGGTAGCCGCCGCCGGGCCGGGGCCCGGCTTCGAGGGAGCCGCCGTACAGCGTGGCGCGCTCCCGCATGCCGATGAGGCCGTGGCCGCCGGAGAACCCCGAGACGACGGGAGCGCCGTGGCCGGAGTCGCCCACGGAGATCCGGAACTCGGCGTCGCCGTAGTCGACCACGACGCCGGCCCTGGCCTGCGGCCCGGCGTGCTTGATGGTGTTCGTGAGGGCCTCCTGGGCGATGCGGTAGACCGCCAGGCTCACGCCCGTCGGCAGCGGGTACTCCTCGCCGCGGACGGTGTAGCGCACCGGCAGGCCGGCGTCCTTGGTCTGCGCCACCAGCGCCCGCAGCGAGTCCACTGTAGGCTGCGGCTCGAGGTCGGCGCTGCCGCCTTCGTCGCGTCCCTGCCGCAGCACGGTGAGGATGTCCCGCATCTCCCGCAGTGCGGTGCGCGCGGTCTGGTTCACCGTGGTGAGCGCGTCCTCGGCCGCCTCGGGGTCGTGGCGAAGGACCCGCTTGGCCCCTTCGGACATGACCCCGATGACCGAGATGTGGTGGGCGACCACGTCGTGCAGCTCTCGGGCGATGCGCCGCTGCTCGTCCGCGACGGCCTGCGCCGCGAGCGCCTCCTGGCGCTCCTCGGCGAACCGGGCGCGCTCGGAGAGCTCCACGACCTTCTCGCGCCGGTTGCGGATGACCCAGCCGATCCAGAAGACGGTGGACGCCAGGGCGATGTTGAGCATCGTGATCAGGGAGCTCGTGAGGTGGTCCCCGCCCCTGAAGGCGGCGGACTGCACGAACAGCACCACCGGCACCCAGATCGCGGCAGCGGCCACCAGCGCCCGGGGAAGCGGCAGGTACGCGGCGGCGGTGTAGGTGAGGACGAACATGCCGACGCCGCTGTCCATCACCATGCCCTCCAGCGGCGCGACGAAGAACGCGACGCCCATGACGAGCAGCGACAGGACGATGCCGCCCCACAACCACGCGCGGCGCAGGCTGATCGCGGCGAACGGGACGGCCATGAGCCCGGCCTGGGCCCAGGTGAGCGTCAGGTCGGGGGTGAGTGCCGCCGAGACCCCGTAGAAGCCGAGGTACCCGGCGGCGGAGACGATCGCCAGGAGCGTGTCGGCCAGGAGCGGCCGCTCGCGGATCCGGCGCTTCAGGCGTGTGAAAGTGGAGGCGGCATGCACGCTCTACACCGTATCCGCCGTTCCCGCCCGTTTCATCGAACGCGAGAATGATCCGCGAGTACGCCTCAGGTAGGAGGAGTGCCCTCCACCGGCAGCCCGTCCACGGGCATCGCCAGGCCCGGCAGCACGGTCGTCAGCGGGTACGCCGGCGGCTCGCCGCCGAACTCCGGGCACAGCTTCTGGTGCGCGCACCAACCGCACAGCTTCGACTTCTGCGGCCGGAAGTCGCCGGTGGCGATCGCCTCGCGCATCACCGACCACAGTGCCTTGAGGGTCTTCTCGAACCCCTCCAGCTCGCGCTCGTCGGGGGAGTAGTCGAGCATCTGCCCGTCCCCGAGGTACATGAGCCGCAGCAGGGTCGGCACCGTCCCCCGGGTGCGCCACCACACGAGGGCGTAGAACTTCATCTGGAACAGCGCCTTGTCCGCGAACCGGTCCGGCGGGCGCTTCCCCGTCTTGTAGTCCACGAGCCGCACGAGCCCGGCCGGATTGACGTCGGCGCGGTCGATGAACCCCTTGAGCGAGGTGCCGTCGTCCAGCGTGGTCGTCACCAGGCACTCGGTGCGGTGCGGCTGGAGCCGCTGCGGGTCCTCCATCGCGAAGTACGTCTCGACCAGGCGCCGCACGTTCCGCAGCCAGTCCGACTCGTCGTCGAGCCCTTCGAACAGCGCCGCGTACTCGCCCGAGGCCTGGAGCTTCGCCCATTCCGGCTCGATCATCGCCAGCGCCTGCCGCGGGGTGCGCCTCCCGGCGTCCAGCTCGTACAACCGCTCGAGCACCGAGTGCACGAGCGTGCCCTGCACCTGGGCCTTCGACGGCGGCTCCGGCAGGCGGTCGACCGCCCGGAACCGGTACAGCAGCGGGCACTGCTTGAAATCCCCGGCGCGCGAAGGGGAGAGCTGGGTCGGACGGGTGGCTGCCATGCCCCGAGCATATGACGGGCCCCCGACATCCCGGCTCGCCGCACCCCCAACCAAACATAACGCGTGTACTGTTTAGACATGACCATCGACGCGAACGCCGCCCGCTCCTTCGGCCCCGCCGCCGACCTCTACGACGCCATCCGGCCCACCTACCCCGCCGAAGCCCTCCGCTGGCAGACCGGCGACACCCCGCAGGACATCGTCGACCTAGGCGCCGGCACCGGCCTCCTCACCCGCGGCCTCATCGCGCAAGGCCACCGCGTCACCGCCGTCGAACCGGACGACCAGATGCGCGCCAAGCTCACCGCCTCCAGCCCCGGCCTCGCCGCCGCCCACGCCGGCGCCGCCGAAGCCCTCCCGCTGCCCGACGCCAGCGCCGACATCGTCACCGCCGGCCAGGCCTTCCACTGGTTCGACCGCGAACGCGCCCTCCCCGAGATCCGCCGCGTCCTGCGCCCCGGCGGCCTCCTCGCCCCCATCTGGAACGTCCGCGACGACCGCACCGGCTGGGTCGGCGCCCTCACCGTGGCCATCGGCTCCTCCCAAGGCGAGCGCGACGCCCTCGCCGCCACCGAGCCGGGCTACTTCGGGCACGGCTTCGGCGAACCCGAGTACCGCGTCTTCCGCCACGACATGCCTCTCGACCGGGCCGGCCTCCGCCGCCTCGTGCAGTCCCGCTCCTACTACCTCACCGCCGACGACAATGGGCAGGAGCGCATCCTCGCCGTCGTCGACGAGGTCGCCGACACCCACCCCGACCTCCGCGGCAGGGAGACCTTCGCGATGCCGTACCAGACGTACGCGATCAAGGTCCGCCCCGCCTAGGGGATCGGAATCCTCTCAGGCTCGCCCGCCCGCATGGTTCCCCAGGGCCGCGAGGCGGGCGGGCGCGTAGCATTGCCGCCGATGTCGACTGCAAACGCGCTGGCCTTCCGCCGATCCGGATTCACCCTGGTCCGCTTCAAGGGCATCCCCGTCACCCTCGGCTACACCTGGCTGCTCCTGGCCGCCGTGGTCGTGGTCGTCTACGCCCCGATCGTGCAGCGCTCGGTCCCGGGACTGAGCACCGGCGCCGCGCTCGTCGTCGCGGCCCTGTTCGCCGTCACCCTCCTCATATCGGTGTTCCTCCACGAGCTCGGCCACGCCCTCGTGAGCCTGCGCGCCGGCATCGGCGTGCGCCAGATCAACCTCGACGCCCTCGGCGGCTTCACCGAGATGGAGCGCGAGGCCCCCCGGCCCGGGACGGCCGCCGCGATCGCCCTCGCCGGGCCGGCCGTCTCCGCCGTCCTCGGCGGCATCGGCCTCGCCGGGCTCTTCCTCACCGAACCGGGCTCCCTCATCTGGCAGTTCGCGTTCCAGATCTGCGTCGCCAACCTGCTCGTCGCCGTCTACAACCTGCTCCCGGGGCTGCCGCTCGACGGCGGCAAGGCCCTCCAGGCGGGGATCTGGGCCGCCACCGGCGACCGCTGGACCGGGTTCCGCGTCGCGGGGTGGGCCGGGCGCGTCGTCGCCGTCGGCACCATCGCGGCCGGCCTGTGGCTGTACGCCTCGAACTGGTTCTCCGCGTTCGGCCTGATCCTCCTCATCTTCGTGGCCTTCGAGCTGTGGCGCGGCGCGACCAGCGCGATCCGCGCCGCCCGCATGGGCCCGCGCGTCAAGGCGCTCGACGCCGCACTGCTGGCCCGACCGATCGTCCTGGTGCCCGCCTCGGCGACGCTGGGGGAGGCGCTGAGCGCCGCTGAGGGGCGCGAGATCGTCGCCGTCGACGGCAAGCCCGTCGGCGTCCTCGACCGCGCCGCCGCCGAGGCGGTCCCCGCCGACCAGGTGGCCGCGATGCCCCTGTCCGGGCTGCTGCGCTCGGCCGGGCAGGTCCCGGGGCTCAAGGCCGAACTCAAGGGCCAGGCGCTGGTGGACGTGATCGGCAAGAGCGGCGCGGAGCGGTTCTTCGTGGTCGATGAGGGCCGCCTGACAGGGCTGCTCTACACCGCAGACGTGGTCAAAGCCCTCCGTTAAGATGCTTCGGACCTATAGAAGGAGTTCACCGAAGTGGCATTTGACCTGCTGGGGCCGGGCGACCGCGTCCAGCTGACCGACGCGAAGGGCCGCATGGCCACGATCACCCTCGCGGAAGGCGGCGCGTTCCACACCCACCGGGGCAGGCTCTTCCACGACGACCTCATCGGCAAGCCCGACGGCGTCACGGTCACCACGGAGGGCGGCACCGCTTACCTGGCGCTGCGCCCGCTCCTGCCGGACTACGGCCTGTCGATGCGCCGCGGCGCCCAGGTCATCTACCCCAAGGACATCGCGCAGATCCTCACGTTCGGCGACATCTACCCCGGTTCGCGGGTCGTGGAGGCCGGGGCCGGGTCGGGCGCGCTGACGAACTGGCTGCTGCGGGCCACCGGCCCGACGGGGCACGTCTACTCCTGGGAGCTGCGCGAGGACTTCGCGAAGATCGCCGAGGAGAACGTCAGGGGCTACTACGGCGAGGTGCCCGAGCACTGGACCCTGACGGTGGGGGACGTGGCCGAGGCCGATCTCGAGCCGGTCGACCGGGTCGTGCTCGACATGCTCTCGCCGTGGGAGGTGCTGGACACTGTGGAGCGCATCCTGCGGCCCGGGGGCGTGTTCATCGGGTACGTCGCCACCACCACGCAGATGTCGGAGCTCGTGGAGGCCCTGCGGGAGCGCAAGACCTTCACCGAGCCGGCGGCCTGGGAGTCGCTCATGCGCGGCTGGCACCTCGAGGGCCTGGCGGTGCGCCCCGACCACCGGATGATCGCCCACACCGCGTTCCTCATCACCGCCCGCAAGCTGGCCCCGGGGACGGTGGCGCCGATGCGGAAGCTGAAGCCTTCGAAGGGGCAGCAGGCGCTGCGGGAGCGCAAGGAGCGGATCGCCGCCGAGGCCGAGGCCCGGGCGACCGAGGCGCTGCGGGCCACTGAGGACGACGCCGCCGGTTCGTAACGATCCGGTCACATTCTGAGTCGGATTCACGACTCTGCAAGTGCTGAAACGAGATTCGGGCGGGTGACGCGATCGCGTCACCCGCCCGAATCCGGTTCCCGCTAGTCGTCCGCGCCGGGGCCGGCGACTGCGGTCTTGTCCTGCCGGTCGCGGACGTAGATGCACTCGCCGGGGCAGTCGTGGGCCGCGTTCACGATGTCCAGGCGCAGGTGTTCGGGCACGTTGACTTGCGAACCGGCCGTAGTCAACAGCTCACCGTTAGGATCTTTCACGTAGGCGAGCCCGTCGATGTCGAACTCGAAGACCGAGGGCGCGTACTGCACGCAGAGCCCGTCGCCGGTGCAGGCGTCCTGGTCGATCGATACCTCGAGTTCACGTTCCTCAGCCATGTCCCCCAGATTAAATGAACTCAAGATGGTGGACCAATGTCGGTGTCGAGTCTTACTATTGGCCTCCCCAGCCAGCTACGGTTGGAGTAAGAAAACCATCTCCTGGGAGGTGTGACCCGTGGCACGAAGCAACGATGACCGTCGACAGAACCTGGGCCAGGGCTCAGAGCACGACGAACTGTCTGGACAGGTCGAAGAGCTCCAGGAAGAACTGGCCGCGGCGCGACGCCGTCTCACCGAAACGCCCCGACACATGCACATTCTGGAGGAGCGGCTCGCTGCAGCCCAATCCCAGATCGACCGCCTGTCGGAGCAGAACGAGCGGCTCGTGGCCACCTTGAAGGAGGCCCGCGAGCAGATCGTCTCGCTGAAAGAGGAGATCGACCGGCTCGCACAACCGCCGTCCGGTTACGGCGTATTCCTGGGCGCCCGTGAGGACGGCACTGTCGACGTCTTCACCTCCGGGAGGAAGTTCCGCGTCTCGCTCGCGCCGTCGATCGACGTCGAAGAGCTCGAACGCGGCCAGGAAGTCCTGCTCAACGACGCCATGAACGTGGTCGAGGTGCTCGCGTACGAGCGCATCGGCGAGGTCGTGACGCTCAAGGAGCTCATCGAGACCACCGACGGCAGCCCGCCGGACCGTGCGCTGGTGACCAGCCACGCCGACGAGGAGCGGGTCGTGCTGCTCTCCGAGGCGCTCATCAACGGGCCCCTGCGCGCCGGCGACTCGGTCATGATCGAGCCGCGCGCCGGGTACGCCTACGAGCGCATCCAGAAGAGCGAGGTCGAAGAGCTCGTCCTCGAAGAGGTCCCCGACGTCGACTACTACGACATCGGCGGCCTCGACGGACAGATCGAGATGATCCGGGACGCGGTGGAACTGCCGTTCCTGCACGCCGACCTCTTCCGCGAGCACGAGCTGCGGCCGCCGAAGGGCATCCTGCTGTACGGCCCGCCGGGCTGCGGCAAGACGCTCATCGCCAAGGCCGTCGCCAACTCGCTGGCCAAGAAGGTCGCCGAGATGCGCGGCGAGGAGGCCTCCGGCCGGAGCTACTTCCTCAACATCAAAGGCCCCGAGCTGCTGAACAAGTACGTCGGCGAGACCGAGCGGCACATCCGCCTGGTCTTCCAGCGGGCCCGCGAGAAGGCCAGCGAGGGCATGCCCGTCATCGTCTTCTTCGACGAGATGGACTCGATATTCCGCACCCGCGGATCGGGCGTCTCCTCGGACGTCGAGAACACCATCGTCCCCCAGCTCCTGTCGGAGATCGACGGCGTGGAGGGCCTGGAGAACGTCATCGTCATCGGCGCCTCGAACCGCGAGGACATGATCGACCCGGCGATCCTGCGGCCCGGCCGCCTGGACGTCAAGATCAAGATCGAGCGGCCCGACGCCGAATCGGCGAAGGACATCTTCTCGAAGTACATCACCTCGACCCTGCCGCTGCACGACGACGACCTCGCCGAGCACGACAAGGACCGCGACGCCACCGTGCAGTCGATGATCCAGGCGGTCGTCGAGCGGATGTACTCCGAAGTGGACGAGAACCGCTTCCTGGAGGTCACCTACGCCGACGGCGACAAGGAAGTGCTCTACTTCAAGGACTTCAACTCCGGCGCGATGATCGAGAACATCGTCGCGCGGGCGAAGAAGATGGCCATCAAGGACTTCCTGACGCACCAGTCGAAGGGCATCCGGATGAGCCACCTCATCGACTCCACAGTCGACGAGTTCCGCGAGAACGAGGACCTCCCCAACACCACCAACCCCGACGACTGGGCCCGCATCTCCGGCAAGAAGGGCGAGCGGATCGTCTACATCCGCACGCTCGTCTCCGGCAAGGGCGCGGACTCCGGCCGCAGCATCGACACCGTGTCGAACACCGGCCAGTACCTGTAGTACCCGCAACGACCAGCGCTTCGATCGGCCGGCGGACGCCCGCCGGCCGATCGGCGCACCTCAGAACGTGTCAGACCCCGCGGCACCGGGTAACCGGTCGCCATGAGGACCCAGAACCTGAACGGTGCGAGACTCGGCGGCCCGGAAAACCAAACGTCTCCGATCGGAGGGAGCGCCGCCGCGCCCGAAGGGACTAGGCTCGAGAGCATGACCGTACGCCGCATTATGGGCACCGAGATCGAATACGGGATCTCCGTGCCGGGCCAGCCGGGCGCCAACCCGATGGTGACCTCCTCCCAGATCGTGAACGCCTACGCCGCCCGCCCCGAGCTCTCCAAGGGCGGACGGGCCAGGTGGGACTACGAGGAGGAGACCCCCCTGCGCGACGCGCGCGGCTTCACCTACACCGGGGCCCTCTACGACCCCGCGGAGAACCTCGCCGACGAGGACTCCGGTCTCGCGAACGTCATCCTCACCAACGGCGCCCGCCTCTACGTCGACCACGCGCACCCCGAGTACTCGACCCCCGAGGTCACCAACCCGCGCGAGATCGTCCTCTTCGACAAGGCCGGCGAGATGACCATGGCCGAAGCCGCCCTCCGCGCGGCCCACACCCCCGGCATCGGTCCGATCAACCTGTACAAGAACAACACCGACAACAAGGGCGCCTCCTACGGCGCGCACGAGAACTACCTCATGTCGCGCCAGACCCCCTTCGCCGACATCGTCGCCCACTTCACGCCGTTCCTGGTCACCCGCCAGATCTACTGCGGCGCCGGGCGCATCGGCATCGGCCAGGACGCCTCCGAGCACCGCTTCCAGATCTCCCAGCGCGCCGACTTCTTCGAAGTCGAAGTGGGCCTGGAGACCACACTGAAGCGGCCCATCATCAACACCCGCGACGAACCGCACGCCGACGCCGAGCGGTACCGCCGCCTCCACGTCATCATCGGCGACGCCAACCTCGCCGAGTACGCCACCTTCCTCAAGGTCGGCACCGCCTCCATCGTGCTCGCCATGATCGAGTCCGGCGCCTTCGACGGCACCCTCGGCATCGCCGAGCCCGTCGCCGAACTCCGCGCCGTCAGCCACGACCCCAGCCTCAAGCACAAGATCGAACTGCGCAACGGCAAGCGCGTCACCGCCATCGAACTCCAGCAGTCCATCCTGGAGCAGGCCGAGGCCTACTGCGGCGCCGACGCCGACCCCGACACCCGCGAGGTCCTCGACCAGTGGGCGTACGTGCTCGACGCGCTGGCCCGGGACCCCATGGAACTGGCCGACATGCTCGACTGGCCCGCCAAGCTCTCGCTCCTGAACCGCTACCGCGAACGCGAGAACCTCGACTGGGGCGCCGCCAAACTCCAGGCCATCGACCTGCAGTACCACGACGTGCGCCCCGAGAAAGGCCTCTACCACCGGCTCGTCGCCCGCGGCAAGATGAAGCGGCTCCTCACCGACACCGAGATCATCGACGCGATGACCGAGCCGCCCAGCGACACCCGCGCGTTCTTCCGCGGCCGCTGCCTCGCCCGCTACCCCTCCGAGGTCGTCGCGGCCTCCTGGGACTCCGTCATCTTCGACGTGGGCGCCGACTCGCTCGTGCGAGTGCCCATGATGGAGCCCGAGAAGGGCACCAAAGCCCATGTGGGGGAGTTGTTCGAGCGCTGCGAGGCCGCCAAGGACCTCCTGGACATCATCACCGCCGAATGAGGCGCATGGTTCGTCCGCGGGAATAAAGCACGGCAGTGCAGCGTCGTATCTGGCGTGCTGTCGTACTCTCGCGGTACGGTTTAGGCACCGTCAAGGTAGAAGGGAACACCTATGGCAGCGAAGGACTCCGGCGGGCAGTCGCAGTCGCAGCGGTCGCGGCAGGAAGCAGATGCCGAGGCCACCGAGGCCGCTGTAGACCCCGAGATTGCCGAACGCCACGAAGCCATCACCGAAGAAGTAGACGACCTGCTCGACGAGATCGATGAAGTCCTGGAGACCAACTCCGAGGAGTTCGTCCGCTCGTTCGTGCAAAAGGGCGGCCAGTAGCAGCCCCCCTGCCGGTGTAGGGCCACCTGATGCGACGCCTAGAGGCGCATCGGGGGCTCTGCCCCACCCAGGCCCTCCGGCCCCCCGGGTCCGAAGCGGCCAACCGCGCCGCAGCCGGCGCACTTTCTAAATAGAGGACTAGGGAGGTCATGTCGTGACAGGTCAAGGATTCCCAGGCAAACTGCCCAACGCGTATATGACGGCTGGAACCTCCTCCTTCTCGGAGTTCCTCATGCAGGTGGCACCCGAAATGCTGCCGGGGCGCAGGCCCCTGCCGCCCGGCGACTTCGCCGCCGTCAGCGCCCACGCCACCACCATCGTCGCCCTGCGCACCGCCGAAGGCGTCGTCATGGCCGGCGACCGCCGCGCGACCATGGGCAACTACATCTCCAGCCGCGACATCGAGAAGGTCTTCCCGGCCGACGGCTACTCGCTCGTCGGCATCGCGGGCACGGCCGGCCTCGGCATCGAACTGGTCAAGCTCTACCAGCTCGAACTCGAGCACTACGAGAAGATCGAAGGCGCCCCGCTCACCTTGAACGGCAAGGCCAACCGCCTCGCCACCATGCTGCGCGGCAACCTCGGCATAGCCCTCCAGGGCCTCGCCGTCGTCCCCCTCTTCGCCGGCTTCGACGTCGACGCCGACACCATCGAGGAAGCCGGCAAGATCTACAGCTTCGACGTCGTCGGCGGCATCTACGCCGAACGCGACTTCGACTCCATCGGCTCCGGCTCCATGTTCGCCAAGAGCTCCCTCAAGAAGCGCTACCGCCGCGACATCGGCACCGACGAAGCCGTCAAGATCGCCGTCGAATCGCTCTACGACGCGGCCGACGACGACTCCGCCACCGGCGGACCCGACCCGACCCGCGACCTCTACCCCGTCGTCATGACCGCCACCGCCGAAGGATCCAAGCGGATCGACGAGGCCGTCGTGGCCGACGTCGCCCGCACGGTCATAGCCGCCCGCACCGAGAACCCCTACGGATAAGGAGAGGAGCCGGACATGGCCATGCAGTTCTACACCAGTCCCGAGCAGATCATGCGGGACCGGGCCGAGTTCGCCCGCAAGAACATCTCCCGCGGCCGCAACGTCGTGGTGGTCTCCTGCGCGGACGGCGTCCTCCTGGTCGCCGAGAACGTCTCCTCGGCCCTCCACAAGGTCTACGAGCTCTACGACCGCATCGGCTTCGCCGCCGTCGGCAAGTACAACGAGTTCGAGAACCTCCGCACCGCCGGCGTCCGGATGGCCGACCTGCGCGGCTACTCCTACGACCGCCGGGACGTCAACGCCGCCAGCCTCGCCAAGGCCTACGCCCAGACCCTCGGCGCGATCTTCTCGGAGCAGACCAAGCCCTTCGAGGTCGAGATCTGCGTCGCCGGAGTCGGCACCGGACCCGAAGCGGACGAGCTCTACCGGCTCACCTTCGACGGCTCCATCAACGACGAGCCAGGCTACCTCGCCATGGGCGGCGACGCCGACCAGCTGAAAGAGGTCCTGGCCGACGGCCACGACCCCGAGGCCCCGCTCGCCGACGCGTTCGCGCTGGCGCTGCGGGCGCTCTCCAGCTCGGGCGGCAACGGCACGCCGCGCGAGCTGACCAAGGAGGTCCTGGAGGTGGCGGTCCTGGAGCGGGCGCGCCCCGGCCGGGCCTTCCGCCGCATCGAGGGCCTGGCCCTGGACGCGCTGCTGGCCGGTCCCGCATCGGCGGCCGAACCCGAGGCCGAAGCGGCCGCGGACGAGGCCTCGGAGACCGACGAGGCCTGACGGCCGCCCTGCAACGCACCGCTTGAGGCCGGGCCGAGCGGGTACCCGCGCTTCCGCGGGCCCGCCGGCCCGGCCGGCAACCGCCCCAGGCGATTGCCGGCTTCGACCGACCGACACTCCTTCGAGTACCTGCCGTCCCTCTCAAGTGGACGGACCGTCCCGGCGGGACCGCACCAAGCCAGGTGCATACCGCCGTAAATCGAACAATCTCCATAGTGCCCGTCGCGGTATGGAACCGTTCGACCGCGAGGGGTGTTCTCCTCAACCGAATCGGGGTAGGGTTTCGACATGGACAGGCGCATTTTCGGACTGGAGACCGAATACGGGGTCACTTGCACTTTTAGGGGACAGCGCCGCCTGTCTCCGGACGAAGTGGCCCGCTACCTCTTCAGGCGTGTGGTCTCCTGGGGCCGCTCCTCCAACGTGTTCCTCCGCAACGGCGCCCGCCTCTACCTCGACGTGGGCTCCCACCCCGAGTACGCCACCCCTGAGTGCGACTCGATCGAGGACCTGGTCAAGCACGACCGGGCCGGTGAACGCATCCTCGAAGGCCTCATGATCGACGCGGAGAAGCGCCTGCACGACGAAGGCATCGCCGGGGACATCTACCTGTTCAAGAACAACACCGACTCCGCCGGCAACTCGTACGGCTGCCACGAGAACTACCTCGTCAGCCGCCACGGCGAGTTCGGGCGCCTCGCCGAGGTGCTCATCCCGTTCCTGGTCACCCGCCAGCTCATCTGCGGGGCCGGGAAGGTCCTCCAGACCCCGCGCGGCGCGCGCTTCTGCCTGTCGCAGCGCGCCGAGCACATCTGGGAGGGCGTCTCCTCGGCCACGACCCGCTCGCGGCCGATCATCAACACCCGCGACGAGCCGCACGCCGACGCCGAGCGGTACCGCCGCCTGCACGTCATCGTGGGGGACTCGAACATCAACGAGGTCACCACGATGCTCAAGGTCGGCTCGGCCGACCTGGTGCTGCGGATGATCGAGACCGGTGTGACGATGCGCGACCTCACCCTGGAGAACCCGATCCGGGCTATCCGCGAGATCAGCCACGACACGACCGGCAAGCGCCTGGTGCGCTTGGCGAGCGGCCGCGAGGCGTCCGCACTGGACATCCAGCGCGAGTACCTCGAGAAGGCCATCGACTTCGTCGACCAGCGCGGTGCCGACGCGGGCACCAAGCGGGTCATCGACCTGTGGGGCCGCGTGCTCCAGGCCGTGGAGTCCGAGGACCTCGACTCGGTCTCGCGCGAGATCGACTGGGTCGCGAAGTACAAGCTCATCGAGCGCTACCGCGAGAAGCGGGGCCTGGCGCTCTCGAGCCCGCGCGTGGCCCAGCTCGACCTGGCGTACCACGACATCCGGCGCGGCCGGGGCCTGCACCACCTGATGGAGAAGCGCGGCGAGGCCGAGCGGATCACGCACGACGTGGAGGTCTTCGAAGCGAAGGAAGTGCCGCCGCAGACCACGCGGGCGCGCCTGCGCGGGGAGTTCATCCGCAAGGCGCAGGAGAAGCGCCGCGACTTCACTGTGGACTGGGTGCACCTGAAGCTCAACGACCAGGCGCAGCGGACGGTCCTGTGCAAGGACCCGTTCCGGTCGCGTGACGAGCGGGTCGACAAGCTCATCGCCAGCATGTGAGGCGAGCGATGACCGATCGGAACGGCGCGGCCGAGCCGCAGCACGCCGAGGAGCCTGCAGGGGAGGGGCGAGGCCCGGCAGGGCGCCGCCCGGACCCGCTGAGCTCGCTCGACCCGGTGGCCGCCTACGAGCGGCGCACGACGCGGATCCGCGACGAGATCGCACGCAACCGCCGCGGCGAGTACACGGTCCCGACCTGGGTCCTGGCCGTGGCACTGGCAGCGGTCGTCGGCCTCTGGCTCCTGGTCCTCTTCGTGCTCTAGCAACAACACCGATCGATGAACGCCCCGCCCGCGCTACAGCGCGGGCGGGGCGGTTCGCGTTCGGGGCACACCGAGTGTCCGATCGGCGCCGGGGAAGGGCCCCCGGTTGCAAAGGTAGTGCGGCGATCCTGAAGGGGAGCTGAAGCACCTGACATGCGGTCCGCGAAGTGCAGTGGTTGCGGCGCACGCCAAGAGCGCGATCGGCGCTGGGAAAAAGGGCCCCCGGTTTCGAGGCTAGTTCCCTGAACCTGAAGGGGAGCTGAAGCGGGATGACATCCGGTCCGCGGACCACCGTCTGCGCTGCGCTTGCGCGGGTGTTCGGCGCGGTGGGGGAGCTGTGCTCAGTCGCGGCGGGTGGCTATCTGGGCCGCGTGCCTTCCCGCTGCGGCTGCGGCGACGAAGTACACCCGGTCGCGGTCGAGGCCTCTGCCCATGGTGGACAGCTTGACCGGCAGGGCCTCCATGGCCTCGACCAGGCCGGAGCAGTCGATCTCGATCTGGCGGTGCCGCTCCGGGAGCTCCGAAAGCTGGCGCCTGATGCGGCCTTCGAGGGCCGCCGGGAGCTCGTCAGGCACCGGCACATCGGCCGCCGCCAGCGCGACCTTCGCGTACGCCGTCATCGAGTGGTGCGAGATGCCCTGGTGCCGTTCGCGCGCATCGCCTTCGGAGATCCGCAGCGACGCCACGGGCCTGCCGCCGAGTACCGACGCGGCGTTGACCGCTTCGCCCGCCGCGGTCCCCGAGAAGCCCCACACCGTGCCGGTCCCGAGGTTCCCCGGTCCCTGCGCCACGATCGCGATGTCGGCGCCGCCGACCACCCGCGCCGCGATCAGCGCATTGTGGACGTTAGTGGCCTCGAGGTCCCCGCCGAAGCACTGACCCGCGGTCACCGTCGTGCAGAGCCGTGGCGAGAGCTGGTCGAGCTGGCGCGAGAACCACGCCGGCAGCGCACCGCCGTCGGTCATCACATAGGCGACCCGCGCCTCCGGCGCGGTCGCGTGGATGCCGGCGAGCACCGGGGCGAGCGCCGAGTGCAGGTCCGCCACGACCACGGGCATCCCGCCGAGGTCCTCGCAGGCCTCCACGGCCGCACGGTGCGGCGAGTCGTCCTCGTCTACGGCCAGGCGCATCGCCTGCATCGGCGTGTACCGGGCCTTGACGATGTGCCCCGGCCCCTCCACGTCCGCAGGGAGCCGGTCCGGCACGGCCACGACCAGCGCGTACCCGCCCGTGCCCAGGCCCTTCGCGATGGCGTTGCAGTTGAGCAGCACCCGGTCGCCGACCTCGGGCGCCCCCACGAGCTCGTCGTACGCCAGGCCCCGGCACGAGAACGCGTCCTCGCCCTCGCGGGCCTCGACATCGACTTCGAGTTCGGTGCACCCGCGCCAACCGCCGCGCACGCCGGTGACGGTCCCGTTTCGCCATCTGATCACGCCCGGACAGTATCAAGCGCAACCGGAACCGGTGCAGCACGGCGAGCCCGCACCGGCCCCCGCCCGGTCCCGCCACGCGCGCGGGCAGGCGTGCTGGCAGCGCCTCCACCGCCTGGCATAGGCTGGGCGGGTGTCCAACGATCGCACTGAACGACTGGTGAACCTGGTGCTCTGCCTGCTGTCCTCGCGGCGGTTCCAGACCTCCACCAAGATCGCCAGGACCGTGCCCGGCTACGAGCACAACCACGACGACAAGAAGGCCCACGACGCGTTCCAGCGCAAGTTCGAACGCGACAAGGCCGAGCTGCGCCGCATCGGCATCCCGCTGCAGTCCGGCATCGACTACCTCGGGGACGGCGAACCGGGCTACCGGATCGCCCGCTCCGACTTCGAGCTGCCGCAGATCGAGTTCACCGACGCCGAGGCCGCCGCCGTGGCCGCCGCCGCGCGCCTGTGGCAGCAGCCCGAGCTCCAGTCCGGCTCCTCCGACGCGCTCCGCAAGCTCCGGGCCGCCGGCATCGACGTCGAGTCGCACGCCGCCGCGTCCCCGGTCAAGTCCCTGCCCGGCGCCGAAGCGGCCCTCGCGCCGTTCCTCGAAGCGGTCGCCTCGCGCCGCGTCGTCGTCTTCGACTACTTCGGCCCCCGGGACGAGTCCGCCCAGCAGCGCCGCATCCAGCCCTGGGGCTGCGCGGCCTGGCGCGGCCGCTGGTACGTCGCCGGCTACGACCTCGACCGCGGCGCCCAGCGCTGCTTCCGGCTCTCGCGCATCAGCGGGAAGGTCCGCCTCACCGGCCCTGAAGGCGCCTTCACGATCCCCGACGGCGTGGACGTCCTCGGTTTCGCGTCCGCCTCCGAGGAGCACCAGCTGCCGAGCCGCGCCACGGTCCTCGTCCGGCCCAAGCGCGCCTGGGGCGTGCGCCGCCGCGCCGACCAGATCGGCCCGCGCACCGCCGAAGGCGACCAGGCCTGCTTCTCGTACACCGACACCGCCGCGACCGCCGCCTGGCTGGCCTCGTTCGGCGCGGACGTCCTCGTGACCGAACCGCCCGAACTGGTCAAAGAGACCATCGCCTGCCTGCAGGCCCTCGCCGACGAGGAGACCCCGTGACCCAGAACCGGCTCGCCCGCCTGCTCAACCTCGTCCCGTACCTCGTCGCCCGGCCCGAAGGGGTCCCGATGGCCGAGCTCGCGGCCGACTTCGGCGTCGACGCCGACCAGATCCAGTCCGACCTCACCATGCTGTGGATGTGCGGACTGCCCGGTTACGGCCCCGGCGACCTCATCGACCTCGCGTTCGACGCCGACGAGGTCCGCGTCCTGTTCGCCGCCGGCATGGACCGCCCGGTCCGCCTCGCCGCCCACGAGGCCCTCGCGCTCTCGGTCGCCCTGCGGGTCCTCGCCGACACGCCCGGCGTCGGCGACCGCGCCGCGATCGCCTCAGCGCTCGACAAGCTCGCCGCCGCCGCGGGCGAGGCCCCCGCCGACGTCACCGTCCGCGACACGGTCACCGACCCCCGGGCCGAACGGTATGCGGCGCTCGTCGCCTCCGGACACGCCGCCCGCATCACCTACTACTCGGCCAGCCGCGACACCACCTCCGAACGCGTCGTCGACCCCATCGAGGTCGTCGCCGCCGACGGGCACGCCTACCTGCGCGCCTGGTGCCGCACGGCGGGGGAGATCCGGCAGTTCCGCATCGACCGCATCGACGCGTGCTCCGAACTCGACGAGCCCTCCGAACCGCTGCGCCTCACCAACCAGCCCGCGCCGACCGCGTTCCTCGCCTCCGAGCTGCCGCGCATCCAGCTGCGGCTCGGGCCCGGCGCGAAGAACGTCATCGACTCCTACCCGTGCGACGAGGTCCTCGGCGAGAGCGACGGCCGCCGCCGCGTCACCATGCGCGTCCGCGACCTCGACTGGGCCCGCCGCTTCGTCCTCGGCCTCGGCGGCGAAGCCGAAGTCCTCGCCCCCGAGGAACTGCGCGACGCCGTCCGCCAGACCGCCCGCGCCGCGCTGGCCCGGTACCAGCCCGCCTGAGGGCGTTCCCGGAACCCGGGCTCCCGAACTCCGGCCGACCCGCCGCCGGGCCCGCTCGAACCGGGCGGCGCCCGGCGCTAGACTGACCCGATGATCTGGGCGATATCGGTCGTGCTGGCACTCGCCGGACTCGTGCTTCTGGCCATAGCTGCCACACGCCTCCTCGGCGGCCTCAAACAACTCGGATTCGGCCTCGAACGTGTCCAAGAACGCGCCGGAGAGCTACAGGACCTGCAAGAACGCCTGAACGCGACGCTCGCGGAGGCCGAACGCACGGCCGCGTCACTCCCCAAGAAGTGACGCATCTCCGTCTCCGCCGCCACATTCTGATAAAGATCAGGGTTCCCGAAGCCTCCAGTGTTGACGGAAGTGTCAAACGTCGGTCATGCTTGTCCGGCTCGACGATGTCGTAGCCACGCCACCGCAGGTGAACCCGGTACCAAGCCGAGACTCAGCCTCCGTGGCAGCCGCCTCCCAAGCGGCATACGATGGTTAACGTCACCGACATATATCCGGAGGGACCGAACAATGGGTGCATTGAAGCCCTGGCACATCATCATTCTCGTCGTTGTCATCTTGCTGGTGTTCGGCTCCAGGAAGCTTCCCGACATGGCGCGTGGTCTGGGTCGCTCTATGCGGATCCTCAAGTCGGAGACCGAGGCCATGAAGAAGGACGGGACCAACCCCGACGACGACGGCGACACCCGCGCTGAGCCCAAGCACACGCGCGAGCCGCTCGACCCGCCGGCGCCGGTCAACGAGTCCGTGATCGACGGCGAATCGGTCGACCACAAGAAGACCCGCTAGCCCGGAATCGGCCGTAACGAATATGGCTGACGCACCGCCGAGGCGTGCCAGGCGAGAACGCCAACCGTCGAAGTTCCAGCGCGCCGCCGACGGCTCCATGACACTCATGGAGCACATCGCCGACCTGCGGAACCGCTTGCTCATCTCGGTCATCGTGATTCTGGTCGGCACCGCTGTCGCGTTCTACTTCGCCGACGACCTCATCAAGTTCCTGTCGGCCCCGTACTGCTCGGCGCTCGGCTCCGGGGGGGTCGAGGAGACGGGGGACGGGGCGAAATGCGAAGCGGTGCTGAACTCGCCGATCTCGCACATCACCCTGATGCTGAAGATCGCGCTCTACTCAGCGCTCGTCGGGACGGCGCCGGTCTGGCTGTACCAGCTGTGGGCCTTCATCGCGCCCGGCCTGCACCGGAACGAGCGCAAATACGCCTACCTGTTCATCGGCATCGCCGCCCCGCTGTTCCTCGCGGGCGCAGTCCTCGCCTACTTCGTGGTCGCCCACGGCATGGAGTTCATCATGCTGCTGGCGAGCCAGGATTTCGTCATCCTGCTGAACCTCGAGGACTACCTCACCTTCTTCATCTCGGTGATGATGGTGTTCGGCATCGGCTTCGAGTTCCCGCTGATCATGTTGATGCTCAACGTGATCGGGTTGGTCAACGCCAAGCGGATGCTCGGCTGGTGGCGGATCGTGGTCGTGGTGAGCTTCATCTTCACAGCGGTCTTCACACCGACGCCCGACCCGTTCGGCATGACGGCGCTCGCGATCTGCATGCTCATCCTGTACCTGGCAGCCTGCGGTGTCGCGTTCCTCAACGACAAGCGCAAGGGCATCACCTACGACGACGACGGTCTCGACGACGAAGAGGCCAGCGACATCGGTTCCTCCGATGTAGACCTGGCCGCTGACGCCAGCATCGGCGCCAGCAGCCTTGACGACGATGACTATCCCGGGGAGCCCGAGCGGCGAGGCCGCTTCGGACGCCGCGCGGAAGGCTACGACGACATCACCTGAGTCCGCTGAGGACACAGGATCGAGCACTGAATGAGGGCCCCACTGCAAAAGCGGTGGGGCCCTCATTGCGTCTGAACTTGCGTCTGGAAAGCGCCGGCTAGCAGCCGCTGCGCACCAGCCGTAGCACCGCGTCGAGGCCGACCATCCGGCCCGCCTCGGCGTGCGGCAGCAGGTAGCAGCGGGCGCCGATCCGCGCCGCGCCCGCGTCGGCCATGGTGTCGCCCACCATGAGCACCCGGCTCGGCTCCACGTCGAGCGCGTGGCAGGCCGCGTAGAACATCTTCTCGTCAGGCTTGCAGTAGCCGACCTCGTAGGACAGGATCCACTCGTCGATGAACCGGTCGATGCCCAAGCGCCGCAGAATCGGACGCGCGTCGAAACCGATGTTCGAGACCAGCGCGATCGGATACCCCTGGGCCTTCAGCGAGACGAGGGTGCCGATCGTGTCGGCGTACGCGACCCAGCCCTCAGGGGAGGCCATGCGGTCGTACAGCGCCTCCGCGAGGCCCTCGAACACCCCGTGGGCCTGCCCCGCGAGCTCGGAGTACGCCTCGCGGTGGGCGTCCTCGTCGAGGTCGCGGTCGGCCCAGGCGTCGGCGAAATGCGGCCGCACCCGCGGCTCCATGCCCGAACCGGGCCAGCCCTGCGCGCCGATCGCATCCGCCAGCGCGGTCACGGCGAGCGGGTTCAGCCGCTTCCCGCAGGACTCGGCAGCGAGCGACACCGAACGGGTCAGTGGTTCGAGCTGCGCCAAGGTGCCGTGGAAATCGAACAGGACCGCGTCGACCCCACCGCGTCCCGCATCGTCATCTCCTGGTGAGGAATCCCGGTGCACAAACGGACGATACCCGGCCGTGTAGGCGTCGTCACAGCCGGGTACGGAAGCGCGTTACCGGAGTGCTCTTGTCGGGGCGGCAGACTAGTGTTGTGGCCATGGTTACCGCCGACGTTCCTTACGCCGACGACCGCTCCCCGGCACAACGCCACGCCGCCGCGCAGGCGCGTCGGCAGTGGCCGCAGCTGGCGGCCTTCGCAGGGGACTACCCGTTCGAACTCGACGACTTCCAGGTCGAGGCCTGCCGCATCCTCGAGAGCGGCCACGGCGTGCTCGTGTGCGCGCCCACGGGCGCGGGCAAGACCGTGGTGGGCGAGTTCGCCGTGCACCTGGCGCTGGCCGAGGGCCGGAAGTGCTTCTACACCACCCCCATCAAGGCGCTGTCGAACCAGAAGTTCAACGACCTCGTCGCCGCGCACGGCGCCGAGAACGTCGGGCTGCTGACCGGCGACACGGTCGTCAACGGCGAGGCCCCGATCGTCGTGATGACGACCGAGGTGCTGCGCAACATGATCTACGCGGGCTCCTCCACATTGCAGGGACTGCGCTATGTGGTCATGGACGAGGTGCACTACCTCGCCGACCGCTTCCGCGGGGCCGTGTGGGAGGAGATCATCATCGAACTCCCGCAGGAGGTCCGGGTCGTCTCCCTCTCGGCGACGGTCTCGAACGCGGAGGAGTTCGGCGACTGGCTCAAGAGCGTCCGCGGCTCCACTGAGGTCGTGGTCTCCGAGACCCGCCCGGTGCCGCTGTGGCAGCACATGATGGTGGGCGGCGCGCTGCTCGACCTGTTCGAGCCCGACGGCGACTACGTCTCCAAGGAACTGCTCAAGAAGGACGCCCGTGCGCGCGAGCGCAACGAGGGCCGCACCGGCGGCCGGCGCCGCGGCGGACGCCCCTATGTGGACCGCGGCCGGGTGATCTCCCGGCTCGACCAGGCGTCGCTGCTGCCGGCCATCTACTTCATCTTCTCGCGCGCCGGTTGCGATGCGGCCGTTGACGAATGCGTGCGCGCCGGACTGCGGCTCACCGACGGTCGCGAGCGGGACGAGATCGTGGGCTACGCGACCGGCTCCGTCTCCCACATCGACCCCGCCGACCTCGAAGCGGTCGGTTTCGAGCGGTGGCTCGCGGGCCTGGCGGCCGGCATCGCCGCCCACCACGCGGGGCTCCTCCCCGTGTTCAAGGAGGTCGTAGAGAAGCTCTTCGAGCGCGGCCTCCTGAAGGCCGTCTTCGCCACCGAGACGCTCGCGCTGGGCATCAACATGCCCGCGCGGTCGGTGGTCCTGGAGCGGCTCATCAAGTACGACGGGTCCGACCACGTCATGCTCACCCCCGGCCAGTACACGCAGCTGACCGGCCGGGCCGGGCGGCGCGGCATCGACGTCGAGGGCCACGCCGTCACCGTCTGGGCCGAGGACGTGCGCCCTAAGGAGCTCGCCGGGCTCGCCTCCAAGCGCACCTACCCGCTGAACTCCAGCTTCGCGCCGTCGTACAACATGGCCGTGAACCTCATCGGCGCCGCTGGAGTCGAACGCGCGCAAGAGGTGCTGGCCTCATCCTTCGCGCAGTTCCAGTCCGACTCCGAGGCCGTGCACATCGCCGAGCAGGCCCGCACGCTCAACCGCCGGGCCGCCGAGGCCGCCGAGGCGGCCTCCTGCCACAAGGGCGACTTCCTCGCGTACTACGACATCACGCAGCAGCTCGCGCAGGCCGAGCGCGGCGCGCAGAAGCGCCGCAAGGGCGCACTGCGCGACGAGGCGCGCACCAACCTGGAGAAGCTCCGCGGCGGCGACGTCATCTGGATCTCCCGCGGCAAGCGCACCGGCTGGGCCGTGTTCCTGCGGCCCACCGGCGGCTCGCGCCACCACGACCCGCGCTGGTCGGTGCTCACCGCCGACGGCTGGGCCGGGACGCTCGAGAGCGCCGCGTTCGACGGCGGCGTCGAGGTCGCCACCCGCATCAACGTGCCAAAGCGCTTCGACCGGCGCGACCCGAAGTCCCGCACCGACCTCGCCTCGAGCCTGCGCGAGGCCACGCGCGACCGCTCGCGGCCGACCCGGCGCGGCGGCGCGGCCGAGACCCCGGAGATCGCGCGCCTGCGCGAGGAGGTCAAGGACCACCCGTGCCGGTCCTGCCCGGACGCCGGGCAGCACACCGTGCACGCGTCCCGCTGGTCGCGGCTCAAGCGCGAGGCGGAGCTGCTGCGCAGCCGCTCCGAGCGGCGCGAGCACTCGCTGGCGCGGCAGTTCACGGCCGTTCGCGAGGTCCTCAGCGAGTTCGGGTACCTCGACGGCGAGACCGTCACCAGCGACGGGCGGCTGCTGCGCAACCTGTTCGTGGAGACGGACCTCCTGGTCGCGCAGTGCCTGCGCGACGGGATCTGGGAGGGTCTGGACGCGCCGTCGCTGGCGGCGATCGCGTCGACGGTCATCTACGAGTCCCGGTTCGAGGAGGACGAGTTCTTCGTGGCGGTGCCCGGGCCGATCGTGGACCCGGTGGCCAAGACCGTGCGGCGCTGGGAGGCGATCCGGCGCGCGGAGAACACGCGCGGCCTGTCGCTGATCTCGCGTCCGCAGATGGGTCTGGCCTGGCCGATCTACCGGTGGACGCGCGGCGAGGAGCTCTCGAAGGCGCTGGCGGCGGCCGACGGCCCGTGGCCGATGCCCGGCGGCGACTTCGTGCGGTGGGCGCGGCGCACGGCCGACCTGCTGCACCAAATGGGGACTGCTGCAAGATATCTCGACACCGAGTCATCCCATAAGCTTGCGGACGCCGCTTACGACGCGGTCGACGCGATCCGCCGAGGCGTCGTCGCCGACGTCTGAGTCCTGACGCCGCGGTCCGCCCGCAGGCGCTGAACCGGAAGGAATCCCTGTGCACCGCAGTCGAATCTCGACCGTCCTGATCGACACGCAGGAAGCCGACGCGGCGACGGCGTTCTGGTCTGCCGCGCTGGGCGTGCGGGCGCGGCCGAACGCGGGGGAGGAGCAGTTCACCGAACTCGAAGGCGCGCTGCCGGGACTCGTGACCGTGGTGCAGCGCCTCGACGACGGCGAGCCGCGCATGCACGTCGACATGGAGACCGACGACCTCGACGCCGAGACCGCACGGCTCATCGCGCTGGGCGCCACCGAGGTCTCGCGCTGGCTCGAGTGCCGGACCCTGCGGGCGCCGGGCGGCCACATCGTGTGCGTGATCCCGGTCCACTCGGACCGCGCGGAGTTCGAGGCGGCGGCGACGGTCTGGGAGTAGCCGGAGGGGTGGGGCGGACGGCGTGCGGCCGGCGCCGCCCGCCTCAACCGGGTGCCCCGGGTTACCCGCCCATTCCCACCTTCACCACTACCAGTGAAATAAGGCTACTGTCCCATACGGGTACGACAACAGACCTGAACTGCGAAAACGCTTGATACCGGGCTAGTGGACCGGGGCTTCGATCGCCTCGTGGAACCGCTTGAGGGCCGAGCCGACGCCCCATGCTGCCGCGAGGGCTTCGACCTGCGCGGGGTCCTTCGGGGCCTTCGGCAGGGTCGCGTCGATCAGGGGGACGTCGACGTCCGCCACCACCGTGGAGGCCCTGACCGCCCTGTCGAGGTAGTCGCCCGCCTCGATGATCGCCTTGCGCTGGCGGTCGGGCAGGTCCGAGCCGTCGTCGGCCGCAGCCGCCTTGAGACCCGCGATGCCGCCGAAGGTGTTCACGAGCGTGACGGCGGTCTTCGCGCCGATGCCCTTGACGCCCGGGAGCCCGTCGGACGGGTCGCCGCGCAGCACCGCGAAGTCCACGTAGTGCGCCGGGGCCACGCCGAACTTCGTCGCGACCGCCTCGCCGCCGAACAATTCTGCTTTAGATATCCCGCGCGCGAGGTATACGACCTTGCGGTCGCGCTCGTCGTCGACGAGCTGGAACAGGTCCCGGTCGCCGGTCACCACCAGCACCGGTTCGGCGGTGCGCGCCGCGAGCGTCGCGATCACGTCGTCCGCTTCGTACTCCGGGTGCGTCGCCGTCGCGATGCCCAGGGCCGGCAGCAGCGCTTCGATGGCCGCGACCTGGTCGTCCATGCCCTCCGGGGTGTCCTCGGAGCCGTCCGGGAGCGCCCGCGCGGCCTTGTACCCGGGCATCAGGTCGATCCGCCAGTCCGGCCGCCAGTTCCCCTCCAGGCAGCACACCATGCCGGTGGGCTCGTACTTGCGCGCCAGCACGGCCAAGCCGTCGAAGAAGCCCCGCACCGCCCCCGAGCGCCGCCCGTCCGGAGCCTTGATCGAGGAGGGGAGCCCGTAGTAGGCGCGGTACCACAGCGAGGCGGCGTCGATGAGCATCAGCATGCCCACCACTGTCTCACGACTGTGCACATTGTCGGTCCGCAAGCACCCTCGCGGACCATGCGAACCGCGAATCGGCTCCGCCGTGCCGCGACACAGCGTGAGAACGCCGCTTCGACCCCTTGATTTAGTGCGAAACCTGCCACATTTTCCACCGGCTGGAACAACGATGGGGGTGTCCGGCCGGAATGATCGGCGCATCAGCGAACTATGAGGAGCCCTCAGGTGAACACCAACGCCCGCCGCGCCGCCGCCGCACTGGCCCTGATCGGGACCGGTCTGGCCGGCGCCGCCTGCACGTCGGACTCCGGCGACGACTCCACCCTGACCGTCTGCACGAACGTCCCGTTCGAGCCGTTCGAGTACATGGACGGCAGCGACTACGTCGGCTTCGACATGGACCTCATGAACCTCCTCGCCGAGCGGCTCGACCAGACCGTCGAGGTCGTCGAGATCGACTTCGACTCCATCGGCTCCGGCTCGGCCCTGAACGCCGGCACCTGCGACATCGCCGCCGCCGGCCTCTCCATCACCGAGGAGCGCCAGGAGGCCATGGGCATGTCCGAGGCCTACTACCGCGCCGACCAGGCACTCGTCGTCCCCGGCGGGTCGAGCGTCGCCGCCCTCGAGGACCTCTCCGGCATGCGGGTCGCCGTCCAGTCCGGCACCACCGGCGAGACCTGGACCAACGACCACGCCGAGGAGTACGGCTACGAGCCCGTCGCCTTCGAGACCATGGGCGACATCGCCTCCGCGCTCACCTCCGGCAGCGTCGACGCCTCCATCGCCGACCTCGCCACCTGGAACGCCATGATCGCCAACACCCCCGAACTCACCCTCGTGCAGCCCATCGAGACCGAGGAGCACTACGGCTTCGCCGTCCAGAAGGACGACACCGAGCTCCTCGACGAGGTCAACGCCATGCTCAAGGAGGCCTTCGAGGACGGCACCTACGCCGAGCTGTACGAGAAGTGGATCGGCGAGCCCTACACCGGGGACGCCGGTCAGTAGTGGGCGCCGCAACCGAAGCCACCGAACGGCGCATGACGCCGACCCAGCGCCGCCGCCTCTCCCGCGGCATCCAGTACGCCGTCGTCGCCGCCGTCGTGATCGCGCTGGCGGTCGTGGCCGACTGGGGCCGCATCGCCGACTCCTTCTTCCAGGTCGACATCGCCGCCGCGATGTTCCCCGAGGTGTGGACGCCGTTCTGGAACACGATCGTCTACACCCTGCTCGCGTTCGTGTTCGGCATGGTCGTCGGCGTCCCGATCGCGCTCATGCGAGTCTCGGACTTCGGCCCCTACCGGTGGTTCGCCACCGCCTACGTCGAGGTCTTCCGCGGCCTGCCCGCACTGCTCGTGCTGTTCCTCGTCGGCTTCGGCGTGCCGGCGGCCTTCCCGGGCATCCAGTACCCCGGCGGGGTCTACGGCCAGGTCGCCATCGGCCTGGGCCTCACCTCCTCGGCCTACATCGCCGAGAGCGTCCGCGCCGGCATCCAGGCCGTCCCCAAGGGCCAGGTCGAGGCCGCCAGGTCGCTGGGCATGAGCCACACCCGCACCATGATCACCGTGGTCCTGCCGCAGGCCCTGCGGATCGTCATCCCGCCCCTCACCAACGAGCTCGTGATGCTCACCAAGGACTCCAGCCTCGTGTTCGTCCTCGGCGTCACCACCGCGACCATGGAGCTGTCCAAGTTCGCCCGCAACGAGCTCACGTCGGAGGCCAACGCCACCCCGCTGCTCGTCGGCGGCCTGCTCTACCTGCTGCTGACCATCCCCCTCGGTCTGCTGGCCCGCCGCCTGGAGAAGCGAGGAGAAGCCCGATGAACACCGAAGCGACCCCGATCGTCGAGATCCAGGGCCTGCACAAGCGATTCGGCGACAACGAGGTCCTCAAGGGCATCGACCTCCAGATCGCCGAAGGCGAGGTCGTGTGCCTCATCGGCCCCTCCGGGTCCGGCAAGTCCACGCTCCTGCGCTGCGTCAACCTCCTGGAGACCCCCACCGAGGGCACCATCGTCGCGGCCGGCCACGACTTGACCGCCCGCGACGCCGACCTGGACCTCGCCCGCCGCGACATCGGCATGGTGTTCCAGCACTTCAACCTGTTCAGCCACATGACGATCCTCGACAACCTCGTCGTGCCGCAGGTGCGCGTCTGCAAGATCCCCAAGGCGAAAGCCGTCGCCGAGGCCCGGCGGCTCCTCGCCGAGGTCGGCATCGAAGGCAAGGAGCAGGCCAAGCCCTCGCAGCTGTCCGGCGGGCAGCAGCAGCGCGTCGCCATCGCCCGCGCCCTCGCCGTCAAACCCCGGCTCATGCTCTTCGACGAACCCACCAGCGCCCTCGACCCCGAGATCGTCGGCGAAGTCCTCGCCGTCATGAAAGGCCTAGCGGCCGAAGGCATGACGATGCTCGTGGTCACCCACGAGATGAGCTTCGCCCGCGAGGTCGCCGACCGCGTGCTGTTCCTCGACGGCGGCGTCATCGTCGAATCCGGGCCGCCCGCCGACGTCCTCGCCAACCCCAAGACCGAACGGGCCCGCAGCTTCCTCCACCGCGTCCTGCACCCCGTCGACTGACATCATGGGAGGCATGAGCCTCCTCCAGAAGACCGTTCCCGCAACGGCCGAGCGCGTCCTGTGGCGCGGCGGCCGCGTGCTCAGTCCGACGAGTCCCGCCGCCACGGCCCTGCTCACCGTCGCCGACCGCATCACCTGGGTCGGCCCCGAAGCCGACGCACCCGCCGCCGACCGCACCGAAGACCTCGGCGGCGGGCTCGTGACCCCCGCGTTCGTCGACTCCCACGTGCACCTCACCGCCACCGGCGGCGCCCTCGCGGGCCTGCACTTCGCCGCCGACCGCTCCGCCGCCGCCGTCCTCGACCACCTCGACGCCTTCGCCCGCACCGCCCCCGCCGACGCGCTCATCCTCGCCGGAGGCTGGGACGAGACCACCTGGGACGACCCCGCCCTCCCGACCGGCGAAGCGATCGAACGCGCCGCCGGCGGACGCGTCGCCTACCTCTCGCGCGCCTGCGGCCACACCGGCATCGCCACCCCCCGCCTCCTCGCCGAGCACCCCGAACTCGCCGCACACGACGGCTACGACCCCTCCGGCGTGCTCACCCGCGCCGCCCACAAGGCCGCCCGCGCCACCCTCGGCGCCCGCGTCCCCGTCAGCCAGCGCCTCGCGCTCGCCGAGTACGCGCTGGCCCGCGCCGCCCGCAGCGGCATCGCCGCCGTCGTCGAGCACTTCATACCGGTCGCGGCCGACCCCTTGGGGGAGAAGGAGTTCCAAGGCCTCGTCGAGCTCGGGCAGCAGCCCGGCAACCCCTCCGTGCACGGCTGGTGGGGAGAGCTGCGCGCCGCCGCGAAGGCCCGCGACCTCGGCGCCCACGGCTGCGGCGGCGACCTCTCCGCCGACGGCTCCCTCGGCGCCCGCACCGCGTTCCTGCGCGAGCCCTACCGCGACGCCGACACCCTCGGCGCCGAGTACCTGACCGCCGCCGACGTCGCCGCGCACCTCCTCGACTGCCACGAGGCGGGCCTGCCCGCGGCGTTCCACGCCATCGGCGACGGCGCGATCGCCAACGTCCTCGCAGGTCTGGACGCCGTCGAGCCCGTGCTCGGGCTCGACGCGATCCGCCATGCGCGCCACCGGATCGAGCACGCCGAACTGCTCGACGCCGCGCTCATCGCCCGCATGGTCCACCACGGCGTCCACGCCTCCGTGCAGCCCGCGTTCGACGCCGCCTGGGGCGGCCCCGACGGCATGTACGCGACCCGGCTCGGGCGCGAGCGGGCCCTCGCCGCGAACCCGTTCTCGAAACTCGCCGGCGTCGGCGTCCCGCTCGCCTTCGGATCCGACGCCCCGGTGACCGCCCTGGACCCCTGGGGCGGCGTGAGAGCCGCCGTGCGCCACCGCAACCCGGTTTCGCGGCTCGCGATGGCCGCGGCCTTCACCGCGGCCACCAGAGGCGGCTGGAGGGCCCTGGGGGTGGACGACGCCGGGGCGCTCGCCCCGCACACCCGCGCGAATTTCGCGGTGTGGGAGCTCACGGACGGGGGACTTCCAGACCTGAGCGACCCGCACGTCCCCGATCCGAAGTGCTCGATGACCGTCGCCGACGGCCAGCTGATCTGGTCGGCTGCCTGGCCAGCGCCGACTCCGCGCGACCACTGACGCGAGAAAATTTGTGGAACCAAAATTCCGACCCGGTTGACGCCATCGGCGCAGTTTGGCTTACGGTGGTCTGGTCCTCGGCGGACGACCGGAAACGGAAGCCCGCCGAACGTCGGGGGCGACTCGACTTGCTTTGCTCCCACGCAGACTGGACAAGGTGGCAGCGCGGCCGCACTGCTACCGGCGGCCAGGTCCAGATCGCGGGGGTCGGCGGAGGAAGGCGGGCCGGTCGCCGGTGGTGGACCCGCAGCAGACGCAGGAGATCCCTAGACAACAGCTCGTAGACGCTCAGCCAGACGGGTGCGAGTTGGTCCGAAGATCACCAGCTGACGCGGCAGGGGACACCGGCCGTACAGGGACTGGGAGAAACCCGTGCGAGGGGCGTAGCCGGACACAGCTACGCCCCTTTGCCATACCCGAAGTAGGCTAGAGCCCCGAAGGCGAGGGCCCCTCGCCGCAGCCGTGGCCCGGCACCGCGTACCAGCGAGGAGCGCCCTACTTGAGCACCGTGATCGACGACGACCGCGACGCCGCCCCCGCGCCCGAGGCGACGCCTCCCGCGCCCAAGCGCCGCCCGCTCCTGCTGACCGACTCCCCGCTCGGCCGCCGTCTCACCCTCCCCGCCGCGCTCGTGCTCGCGATCGCCTCCGGCCTCCTGGCCGTCCTCGCCTTCCCGCCCTACGGCGCCTGGCCCCTCGCGGCCGTCTCCGTCGCCGGATTCGGCGCCGCCGTCCACCGCCGCGCCCCCGGCGGCCTCGGCGCCGCCTTCGGCATTGGTTTCGTCTATGGGATGGCGTTCTTCCTGCCCCTCCTCGCCTGGTCCTCCACGCAGGTCGGCCAGTGGCCCTGGCTGTTCCTGTGCGCGCTCGAAGCACTCGGCATGGGCCTGCTCGGCATGTTCCTCGCCGCCTGCTCGCGCCTCGTCGACACCCGCCGCTGGACCCTCGCGCCCCTCACCGGCGTCGCCTGGGTCGCCGAAGAGGCCCTGCGCTCACGCCAGCCCTTCGGCGGCTTCCCCTGGGGCAACCTCGCCTTCAGCCAAGCCGAATCGCCCACCGCGGCCGCCATCTGGCTCGGCGGCGCCCCCTTCCTGAGCTTCCTCGTCGCCCTCTCCGGCGGCCTCCTCCTCGCCGCGGGCTTCGCGCTCGGCAGGCACCTCCAGGGCCCCCAGGACGCCCCTCGCGGCGCCGGGATCCGCAAGGCCGCCGCCTTCACCGCCGCCGCGGCCCTGACCGCGCTGGCCCCCCTGGCCCTGCCGGTCAACGCGACCGCCCCCGACGGCGACACCGTCAACGTCGCGGTCGTCCAAGGGAACGTCCCGCGCCTGGGCCTCAGCTTCAACGAGCAGCGCCGCGCGGTCCTCGACAACCACGTGCAGGCCACCCTCGACCTCGCCGCCGACGTCGACGAAGGCCGCGCCGAACGCCCCGACCTCGTCATGTGGCCCGAGAACGCCTCCGACATCGACCCCCTCGCCAACCAGGACGCCTACGACCTCATCAGCGAGGCCGCCGCCGCGATCGACACGCCCATCGTCCTCGGCGGCATCGTCCACAACGAGGACGGCACCCGCTCGAACATGACCATCGTCTGGGACCCCGAAGACGGCCCGGTCTACATGTACTCCAAGCGCCACCCCGTGCCCTTCGCCGAATACGTCCCCTACAAGGGCTTCTTCAGCACCGTCGCCGGATGGATCGACCCGCGCATGTCCGAAGGCCTCGACAACGTCGCCGGATTCGAGCACGGCCAGAACGCCGGCATCGTCGAGGTCGGCGACTACACCCTCACCGGCCTCATCTGCTTCGAGATCGCCTTCGACGCCGAGACCCGCGACTCCGTCCGCGACGGCGCCCAACTCATGGCCGTCGGCACCAACAACGCCACCTTCGACACCAACGAGGCCCAGCAGCAGCTCGCCATGGTCGCCCTCCGCTCCATCGAGCACGGCCGCGACGGCCTCATGGCCTCCACCGTCGGCGTCTCCGCCTTCACCAGCCACACCGGCGAGGTCTCCCAGGCCACCGAGTTCAACACCGCCGCCGTCATCCAATCGGATCTGACCCTCTCTGACCGCTCGACTCCTGCCTCCACAGTGGGTATCCTTCCTGAAGCGGTCCTCACCGGAGCGGCACTGGTGGCCCTGGCCTGCGCCATCTTGACCAACCTCAAGCACCGCCGCAGCCAGACCTAGAAAGCCGAAGCCATGAGCCAGCAACCGGACCGGTGCCCCGCCGGCACTGACACCAGTCCGGCCATTGTGGCCATTCCGACGTACAACGAGCGCGACAACATCGAGACCACCGTCGACCTCGCCCTCACCGGCTGCGACCGCATCGACATCCTCATCGTCGACGACTCCTCGCCCGACGGCACCGGCGACATCGCCGACGCCCTCGCCGCCGCCCACGACCGCGTCCACGTCCTCCACCGACCCCAGAAACAGGGCCTCGGCGCCGCCTACCTCGCCGCCTTCGACTGGGCCGCGCAGCGCGGTTACCGCACCGTCGTCGAAATGGACGCCGACGGCTCCCACGACCCCGCCGACCTGCCCCGGCTCCTCGCCGCCCTCGACGACGGCGCCGACGTCGCCATCGGCTCCCGCTACATCCCCGGCGGCGCCGTCCGCAACTGGGCCCGCCACCGCCTCCTCCTCTCCCGCGGCGCCGGCGTCTTCACCCGCGCCATGCTCGGCCTGCGCGTCAAGGACGTCACCGCCGGCTACCGCGCCTACCGCCTCGACGGCCTCCAGAAACTCCAGCTCGACACCGTCAACTCCGTCGGCTACTGCTTCCAGATCGACCTCACCTGGCGCGCCGTCAAAGCCGGCTTCGACATCCGCGAAGTCCCCATCGTCTTCACCGAGCGCCGCGCCGGCGCCTCCAAGATGAGCGGCGCCATCACCGTTGAGGCCCTTTGGAACGTGAGCCGCTGGGGCCTGGCCCACCGCGCACGCCAACTCAAGAGCGCCCTCCGGCGTGGCAGAATCGAAGGGTGACGTACCAGCAGCAGCCTCCCGCGGCGCCCAAACGCGCTCCGCTCGCCTTCCGGCTCGCGCTGGCCGCCTGGGTCATCGCCGAGGCCGCCGCCTTCTTCGGCCTGGCCTACCTCATCGGCTTCTTCTACACGATCCTCATCGCCGTGGGCACCACCGTGCTCGGCGTGGTCCTGGTGACGAACGCGGGCAAGAAGTCCTTCCGGGCCGCCCGCGACTACCTCAACTCCGGCGGCGACCCCACCCGCGAGCTCCCGAACGGCTACGTGATCGCCGGTGCCGTGTGCCTCATCATCCCGGGGTTCGTCACCGACTTCGTCGGCCTGCTCCTGTTCTTCCCGCCCACCCGGCTGATCTTCCGGGGCCTCGGTCGCTGGCTCGCCGCGAGCGCCCCGGTGATGCGCTTCGGCGGCGGGGACGTCATCGACGGCGAAGTGATCGACGAGCGCAGCGCAGGCGACGTGAGGACAGGCGAGCGCGGCTTCGACGCGGACGCGCCGGTCAAGTACGGGGACACGAAAAACGGGCCCAGGTCCATCGACCCGGGCCCGTGAGCCTCATCGGCGCCCGATCACGGGCGCCTCGCGTTCGCTAGCCCTCGACCGCGCTATCGGGCGGCTCGCTAGCGCTCGCCGCGACGCGCGCGCATCTCCTGCAGGCGCTCGTCGAGGATCTCCTCGAGCTCCTCCATCGAGCGGCGCTCCAGCAGCATGTCCCAGTGGGTGCGCGGCGGCTTGACCTTCTTGGTCTCCGGCTCCTCGCCGTCGACCAGCTTGGCCGTGGAGCCGTCGAGACGGCACTCCCACGTCAGCGGGATCTCTGCTTCGACCGCGAACGGCACCTCGAAGCGGTGCCCCTGCGGGCAGACGTAGTCGCGGGTCTGGCGCGGGGCCAGCTCCGTGTTGCGGTCAGACTCGTAGCTGACGGCACCGAGACGGGAGCCCCTCAGCATTCTGTCGCCCATGTTCCCCTGCACTTCCTCTGGAGCAATCGCTCTGCCACACGCTCGCCGGCCCGGTCAGCCCTGGGCCTGCGCATTCTCTCCCCAGCCGATCACGCCGATTCCTGGGGTTTTCGCTTCGTACAACGCCGGGACGCGGCCGGATCCTTCCCGGCACCGCCCGTACCGGGCGCCGCTGTCGCGATGCGGACCCCCAAGTGTGGCCCGGCGCTCCTGCGGCCGCCCACGGACGTCCCCTTGAAGTGTGACACAACACCGGTCGGTATCCGCGCGACCGAGCACGTGAGATGCCGCTCGTCCCGTTCCGCGCCCGGGATCCCCCTGGTAAACGCCGTCCAGCCTGCTCTCGCCGGGCGGGTGCGAAGGGGGCGCGGGGGACCGGTGAACGCCGAACGGGTCGCACCAGGCGTGGAGGCGCCCAGTAGGGTGTGCATCAGGCTAGACGCGTTCACTGCTCGCAAGCGTCGCCCAGAGGGAGTATTCACATGCACGTTCTTGGAATCGACTTCGGAACCTCGAACACCGTTGCGGTTCTGCGTTCGGCCGACGGACGCGTACGACCCCTGCTGTTCGACGGCGCCCCCATCCTGCCCTCGGCGGTGTACTACAACTCCGACGGCCGCATGCTCGTCGGCCGCGACGCCGAGCGCAACGCCCGCATGGACCCGGCCCGCTTCGAGCCGAACCCGAAGCGCCGCATCGACGACGGCTCCCTGTTCCTCGGCACCTCCGAGATCCCGGTGCCGCAGGTCTTCGCATACGTGCTGCAGCAGGTGGCCCTCGAGGCCCAGCGCCAGGCGGGCCAGATGCCCGGCCAGGTCCGCCTCACCCACCCCGCCCGCTGGGGCGAGCGCCGCCGCTCCATCCTCGTCGACTCCGCCCGCCTCGCCGGACTCCCCGCCCCCCAGCTCATCCCCGAGCCCGTGGCCGCGGCCTCCTACTTCACCTCGGTGCTCGGCACCGCCGTCCCGCCCGGGCGCTCGCTCGCGATCTACGACCTCGGCGGCGGCACCTTCGACGCCACTGTCGTGCGCCGCACCCAGACCGGGTTCGAGGTCCTCGCGGAAGAGGGCATCGGCGACATCGGCGGCCTCGACTTCGACCACGGCATCGTCGAGCACCTCGGCAAGACCTACGGCGCCTCCCACCCCGACGACTGGAAGCGCCTCCTCAGCCCCGCCGACGACCGCGACCGCCGCTACCGCCGCATGCTCTACGAGGACGTGCGCGGCGCGAAGGAGACCCTCTCGCGCACCGCGAGCGCCGACATCCACCTGCCCGCGCTGGAGGTCGACGCCCACCTGACCCGCGCCGAGTTCGAGGAGATCGCCCGCCCGCCGCTGGAACGCACCGTGGACTGCCTCCAGCGCGCGATCCAGGCCGCCCGCATGAACCCGGCCGACCTCGTCGGCATCTTCCTCGTCGGCGGCTCCTCGCGCATCCCCGCGATCTCCCAGCTCATCCACTCCAAGCTGGGGGTCCCGCCGCAGACCTTCGAGCAGCCCGAGACCGTCGTCGTCGAAGGCGCCGTGCGCGCCGCCTCCGGCCCGGCCCCCTCCGAGCAGCCGATGACCCGCCCCACCTCGGGCGGCCCCGTCTCGCCCGCCGGGCACATGTCCGCGCCCCGCCCGCCGGTCCAGGCGCCCGTCCAGGCCCCGCAGATGCTGCCGCCCCAGACGAACTACCCGCAGCCGTCCCAGGCCCCGCAGCAGACCTACCAGCAGCCGCAGGCGCAGCACCCTGTGAAGCGACCGCTGACGCAGGAGCCGGCGGTCCTGGTCACGGGCGCCGCTGTGATCGTCCTGATCGTCATCTTCTTCGTGCTCCTGTCGACGATCCTCAACGGCTAGCGCGACACCGCCGCGCCCGGAGCGTCACCGCGAGGCGGTGAAGCCGGCGCGGCGGTTCAGTTCGCCGATCTGGCGGTCGAGCCAGTCGATCTCCGTGAGGTTCGTCGACCGGTGGATCTGCATGAGGCCCTTGCGGAACGGTGAGTCGAGCCGCTCGGGCGGAATCGGTACGCCCTGCTCGTCGAAGAACAGCTGCGCGGGCTGGTCGAGGAACTCGCGCCGGCGCGCGAGCACGAGCGCCTGCTCGCGCGGGTTCTCCAGGTGGTGCAGGAACGCGAGCAGCACGTACCACTTGTTGTCGTCGGTGATGAACCCCGCCTCGGGGTCGCGCAGCCACCGGCGCAGCTGGTCGGTGCCCGACTGGGTGATCTCGAGCATGTGGCGCGGCGCCGCGACCGACCCCGGCGCGGTGCGCCGGGTGAGGCACTCCGCGTCCTCGAGCTTCTTGATCGTGGGGTAGAGCGTCCCGTCGGCGACCGGCCTGACGTGCCCGGCGAGGCTCGCGACCCGATTCTTGAGGTCGTAGCCGTGGAGCGGGAAGTCCCGCAGGAATCCGAGAATGGCCATCTTCAGCATGCGTCCATTATGGCAGTAATAACAAGATATATCGACTCCGAGGTAGAATACCTCGTTGTCAGTCAACGTGATCGGTCGTCGAGCAGCACGAGCACGGGCTTCGCCCGCGCACTCGCCAAGAAGGACAAAGCCTCCCGTTTTCGCTGCTCAGCAAGCGAATACGGGAGGCATAGGCGGCGCTCTCGAGGGGCGTCAGAGGATGTCGAAGAACCAGAGGGCGAGATAGCCTGCGGCGGCGATGAATGCGATGACCGCGAGGAGGACGAGCCATCCGGCGGCGGCTTCCATGATGCCGGGGCGGCCGCTGTCGCCGGTCGCGGCGGCGACGGGCTCCCAGACGGTGTCGTCGATGATCCGCATGGGGGCCAGGGCTTTCGCGGGCGGGTACCAGGCGCGCGCCTGCGATTTGACCGCGGTGCGGTTGGCGGGCTGCAGGCGCCCGCGCCGGTTGTAGGCGAACAGGGCCACTTCGGACTCGTCCGCGAGGGCCGCGATGTCGGGGTCCACGGGCATCGTGGCGTATAGGCGCCGTTTGCGGTCGGGGGAGCCGGTGCCGACGATCATCGGGATGTCGGCGGCCGTGATCGCCAGCCCGGGGGACTTGGCGGCGACCACGGACTTCGTGGACTCGACGGTCGCCTCCCACTGGGGGCTGCCGATGACCTCGCCTTCGACCTTGTCGAGGTGCTTGAGGTGGGCCTGGACGAGGCTCAGGAGCGCAAAGGTCTGCGGCGGCACATCGGACGGCATGTTCATGTGTGGAAGTGTCACATACGGTCGGGCTCGGTCCGCGACCGTGCTTCTGCGCGCCGTGGTTCAGAAGGGCTCGATCTCGGCCCCGAGCAGTTGGAGCCGCTGGGCGAGCTGCTCGTAGCCGCGGTGGATGACGTCGACGTGCCGCAGTTCGGAGGTGCCCTGCGCGCGCAGCATCGCGAGCAGGAGCACCACGGCCGGCCGCAGCGCGGGCGGGCACACGACCTCGGCGCCGGTCCATTGCACCGGGCCTTCGACCTGGAGCCGGTGGGGGTCGAGCAGCCGCACCTTCGCGCCGAGCCGGTTGAGCTCGGTCAGGTAGATCGCGCGGTTCTCGTACACCCAGTCGTGGATCATCGTCCCGCCCTTGGCGCAGGAGGCGATGACCGCGAAGAACGGCAGGTTGTCGATGTTGAGGCCCGGGAAGGGCATCGGGTGGATCTTGTCCGCCGCCGCGCGCAGGGGCGAGGGGTGGACGGTGAGGTCGACCAGGCGGGTGCGGCCGTTGGCGGCCAGGTACTCGTCGCTCCTGGAGTACGCCAGGCCCATCTCCTCGGCGAGGGCGAGCTCGATCTCCACGAACTCGATCGGAGTGCGGCGCACGGTGATCTCGGATTCGGTGACGATCGCGGCCGAGACGAGGCTCCAGGCCTCGATCGGGTCCTCGGCGGGCGCGTAGTCCACGGTCGTGTCGATCTCGGCGCGGCCGTAGACGGTGAGGGTCGTGGTGCCGACGCCGTCGATGCGCACGCCGAGCTTCTCGATGTACCAGCACAGGTCCTGCACCTGGTAGTTGCAGGAGGCGTTGCGGATGACGGTGACGTCGGGGAAGCGGGCGGCGGCCATGATCGCGTTCGCGGTCACGGTGTCGCCGCGTTCGGTCAGGACGATCGTGCCGGGCCGCTCCACGTGCTCCTTGACGGTGGCCCGGTAGCTGCCCTGCGAGCGTTCGACGGAGAGCCCGAAGCGGCGCAGGGCGGTGAGGTGCGGTTCGACGGTGCGGTCGCCCAGTTCGCAGCCGCCGGCGAAGGGCAGCTCGAACTCGGGGTAGTCGTGCAGGAGCGGCCCGAGGAACATGATGATCGAGCGGGTGCGGCGGGCCGCGTCCGCGTCGATGCGGGTGAGGTCGAGGCGTTCGGGCGGCTGGAGGCGCAGGTCGCCGTCGGGGCCGAGCCATTCGTAGGCGACGCCCATGGAGCCCAGGACCCGTAGGATGCGGTTGACCTCCTCGATGCGGGCGACGCGCCGCAGCACGGTCGGGCCCCGGTTGAGGAGGCTGGCGCACAGGAGTGCGACCCCGGCGTTCTTGGAGGTCTTCACGTCGATCGACCCGGTCAGGGCGGTGCCTCCGCGCACGCGCAGGTGCCGGGGGCCGGTGTGCGCGGGATCGCCGCCGTAGTCGAACATTCGCTCAGCGTAACGGAGTTCAGTGTCCAGTAGGGTCGATCACGTTCACTGGTTAGCCCAGCTCAGCACTGGTGTACGCGGCCGCGCCGCAGCTCACGCCTGCGTTTCCGGAAGCGGCCCGATGCCCTCTGCGGCGCGCACCTGCTCGTTCAGCAGGTCCATGACGGCCGCGACGGAAGGGCGCCGCGCGCCTCCGCGGAGCGTCACGGCCTGGAAGTGCCGGAACGGGGTGAACGGCCCGGAGACGGGGACGCGCACGAGGTCGAGGTGGTGGGGGAGGTCGACGAGGCGGGGGATGAGCGCGACGCCCATCTTGTGGGCGACCATGACGGCGATGACGTTCCACTCGCGCGCCTCGCCGGTGACCGTGGGCCGGAACCCGGCGTTCGAGCAGGCGGTGAGGACGTGGCGGCGGTGCATGGAGCCGGGCACGCCGATGATCCACGGCTCGCGCTCGAGTTCGCGCAGGTCGACCGCCTCGCTCTCGGCGCACCAGTGCCCGCCGGGCACGACGAGGTCGAAGGGGTCGTTGAAGACCGTCTGGGCGTCGAAGCGGATGTCCTCGGGCGGCGGGTTGTCGGGCGTGGCCTCGACGAGCGCGAGGTCGCCCTCCCCGGCGAAGAGCAGGTCGAAGCATTCCGAGGCCTCGGCCTCGCGCAGCCGCAGTTGGAGCGCGGGGTACCGCTCGCGGGCGGCGTCGACCAGCGGCGCCAGCAGTGTGGCGATGGCCGTGGGGAACCCGCACAGGCGCAGCATCCCGGACGGCTCGCCCTCGGTGGCCTGGAGTTCGGCCTCGGCCAGGCGCCACATCGCCTCGATGGCGTCGATGTGGGCGATGAGGACCTGCGCGGCCGAGGAGAGCCTGACGCCGCGCCCGACCGGTTCGAGGAGCGACACCCCGAGGTCCTTGGCGAGCAGCCGGATCTGCTGCGACGCCGCTGAAGTGGACATGTGCAGGGCTTTCGCCGCGCCGGAGACGGTGCCGTGGTGGGCGATCGCCCGCAGCACGTGCAGTCTCCTCAGGTCGATCACGGTGTGGCCCCAATCGCTTAAGTGTTCGCTTCACGATGAGTTTCGCAAACTAGCGTCACCGAGGTGTTGTAGCCCGGACGATTGGGACCTTAACCTCGTATTGAGCGTGAGAACGGTGCGTGAATGCCGCTGCGGGCGGTATCGGCCGGCGCTCATCCCTGGAACGAAACCCGAAGCCTTGTAAGGAGGACGCGGTGATGCAGTGCTGCCCGTTTTGCGGTTGGCCCGACGACGATCCGGTGACGACCGTGTCCCGGCACCGGAGCGCCTCGGGCGTGACGGTGTGGACGCGCTGCATCTGCGGGTCGCTCCAGACGCGCATCCTGCGCGGGGCGGTCATGGAGGTCTGCGCGCGGAGCAGACTGAGCGGCCATCCGGCCGCGACCCTGTAACCCCTCGGTCCTCCTCCTCTCTTCTCCTTGACGCCACCGCGCCATCGCCGGCGCGGGGCACCTTCCTGCCTGCCTTTCGTTCTTTCGAGGAAACCTCATGCACGACTTCGACATCCGCATCATGTTCCAGATCATCGGTGCGCTCCTCTACATCACCAACTTCCTGCTCCTGCAGACCCACCGCATCCACGCGACCAAGCCGGCCTCGCTGCTGCTGGTCATCTCCGCCTGCTCGATCCTGCTCACCGCCGCGATCATCGGCCACGACTGGGGCCTGATCCTCCTCGAGGGCACCTGGCTGTTCCTGGTGACCACGACCTTCGCCATCCGGCAGCGGTCGGCCCGCCGCCAGGCCGTCCTCGAGCGCGAGGCCGCGGACTCGGCCGTGGCGCCGATCCGCCCGGCCCCCGTGGTCGAGCTCGAGCCGGTGCAGGCGCCTGTGGTGCGCGAGCGCGAACTGGCGGGCGCCGCCGCCTAGCGGCCGGAGCCGGTTAGGCTCGGGGCGTGGCAATCCGAGTGCTGATCGCAGACGACCAGGAGATGGTCCGGGCAGGGTTCCGGGCCATCATCGACGCCCAGCCCGACATGGAAGTGGTGGCCGACGCCCCGGACGGGGTGGTCGCGGTGTCCGAGGCGCGGCGGCTCAAGCCGGACGTGTGCCTCTTCGACATCCGCATGCCGCGCCTGGACGGGCTCGAGGCCACCCGCACGCTGCTGGCCGGGGCGAACGGCACCGCCCCGCGGATCGTCGTCGTCACCACGTTCGACACCGACGAGTACGTGTACGGCGCGCTGCGCTCGGGCGCGACCGGGTTCCTGCTCAAGGACTCCGGGCCGACCCTGCTGGTCGAGGCGGTCCGCGCCGCGGCGAGCGGCGAGTCGCTCATCTCCCCGTCCGTGACGGTGCGTCTCCTCGAGCGACTCACCGAGCCGGTCCCCGAGGGGCCCAAGGCCTCACACGTGCTGACCGAGCGCGAACTCGACGTCGTGGAACTCGTGGCGCGCGGCAAGACCAACGCCGAGATCGCCGAGACCCTGTTCGTCTCGGTCTCCACGGTCAAGACGCACCTGGAGGCCGTGCGCGCGAAGCTCGGGGTCCGCAACCGCGTGGGCATCGCGGCGTGGGCCTGGGAACACGGCGTCGTCGGCTGACATGCGCACGCTCGCCGTCGCCAGCGCGGAGACCGAGACCGTGGTGAACCGGTCGCGGTTCGTCTGCACGCTCTACCGGGTCGGGTCCGATGCCGAAGCGCGGGAGCGTATCGGTGCGCACCGGCGGTTGCATTGGGAGGCGTCGCACAACTGCACGGCTTATGTCCTGGACGACGGGCAGTCGGCTCGTTCCAGTGACGACGGCGAGCCGGCGGGGACTGCGGGTGTGCCGATGCTGGAGGTGTTGCGGGGGCGTGGTCTCACTGATGTGCTGGCGGTGGTGACCCGTTATTTCGGTGGGGTGAAGCTGGGTGCGGGCGGGTTGGTGCGGGCGTACGGTGGGGCGGTCTCGGCTGCGGTGGATGCGGCGGGGACGGTGGAGTTGGCGCATTGGCAGCGTTTGACGGTGCGGGTGGATTACGGTCCGGCGGGGAGCATCGAGGGTCTGCTGCGGTTGCGTGAGGACGTGCGTCTTGTCAACGTGGAGTTCGGTGCCGAGGTGGTGTTCGACGTGGCCTGCTCGGACGTGGAGTTGCTGGTCGACTGGTTTGCGTCCCAGTCTGCGGGCGCGGCTGAGGTGGAGCCTGCGGGGACGTTCCGGGTGGAGTTGTAGCATGCCAGTTGTGACCGATAACAAGACTGTTGCTGAGCTCCCGAACCCGTTCATCCTCGAGCGCGCCGATCCGCAGATCACCAGGCACACGGACGGGCGGTACTACTTCACCGCCACGGTTCCTGCCTATGACCGGATCGTGCTGCGCGGGGCCGACTCCCTGCTGGGGCTTCGCGATGCCGAGGAGACGACGATCTGGGTCCAGCACCCGGAGGGCCCGATGGGTTCGCACATCTGGGCTCCGGAGCTGCACTGGATCGACGGCGCCTGGTACGTGTACTTCGCGGCGGGCGAGGCCGAGTCGGCCACCGCCGATGTGTGGCGGATCCGCATGTACGTCCTCGAGAACCGCAACCCCGACCCCCTGGTCGGCGAGTGGACCGAGAAGGGGCAGATCGAGACCCCGATCGACTCGTTCTCCCTGGATGCGACGACGTTCGCGCACAACGGCGCCCGCTACCTGTGCTGGGCGCAGCACGACCCGGGTCTGGAAGGGTCGAACACGAGCCTGTTCCTGGCCGAGCTCGCGGACCCGTGGACGATCAAGGGCGCGCCGGTGGAGCTCTCCCGTCCGGAGCTGGCGTGGGAGACGATCCGGTTCGCCGTCAACGAGGGGCCTTACGCGATCGTGCGCAACGGCAGGGTCTTCATCACCTACTCGGCGTCCGGTACCGGTGCCGAGTACTGCATGGGGCTGCTGACCGCCGATGCGGATGCGGACCTCCTGGACCCTGCTTCGTGGACGAAGCACCCGGAGCCGGTGTTCACGACGAACGCGGCGAACGGGATCTTCGGGCCCGGGCATAACGCGTTCACGGTGGACGAGGACGGGAACGACCTGCTGGTGTTCCATGCGCGTGCGTATGAGGAGATCGTGGGCGACCCGCTGGACAACCCCGATCGGCACTGCCGGGTGCAGCCGTTCGGCTGGAACGAGGACGGCACGCCCGACTTCGGGGAGCCGCTTCCGGAGACCGAGGAGTAGTACATGACCGACCGGACCATCGTCATCACGGGTGCGACCGACGGGCTCGGCCGCGCCCTCGCCACTGTTCTCGCCCGTGAACCCGACACGCTGATCCTCCACGGCCGCAACCAGGCCCGGCTGGACGAGCTCGCCGGGGAACTGGCCGACGCTCCGGCGGTGGTGCACACCGTGCGGGCCGATCTCGCCGAGCTCGCGCAGGTGGACGACCTGGCCGATGCGGTCGCGGGGATCACGGACCGGGTCACGGTCCTGGTGAACAATGCGGGGATCGGCGGCGGTGAACCCGACGGGGAGGACCGGCGGGTGAGCGCCGACGGGTACGAGCTGCGTTTCGCCGTGAACCACCTCGCGGCGTTCGCGTTGACGCAGCGGCTGCTGCCGCTGCTGGAGCGGGGCGCTCCCGCGCGGGTCGTGAACGTGGCGTCGCTCGGCCAGGTGCCGATGGACTTCGACGACCCGTTCATCGAGCGCGACTACTCGGGGGCGCGGGCGTACCGCCAGTCGAAGCTGGCGATGATCACGACCGGGTTCACACTCGCCGAGCGGTTGGACGCCGCGCGGGTGACGGTGAACAGCCTGCATCCGGCGACGTACATGCCGACGAAGATGGTCCTCGAGTGGGTCGGGCACAGCGTCGATTCGCTGGAGACGGGTGTGGCGGCGACGCTGCGGCTCATCCTGGACCCGGAGCTCGACGGGGTGACGGGGGAGTTCTTCGATCGCATGACCCTGTCACGGGCGCTGCCGGAGGCCTATGACCCGGAGGTGCGGCGGCGGCTGTGGGATCTGAGCGTCCGGCTGACCGAGCGGGCGGCCTAAATCAATTAGTCGTCGGTGCTGCGGCGCAGCTTCTTGACGTCCGAACGGCGGCGCTTGTCCTCCAGGCGTCGCCGTTTCGCGCCCTTGGAGGGCTTCCGGTCCTTGCGCGGGGGCGGGGGTGCGGCGATGGCGCGGCGCATGAGTTCGGCGAGGCGTTCCTGGGCGGCTTCGCGGTTGCGCAGTTGGGAGCGGAACTCTGAGGCGGCGATGACGACCGTGCCGTCGACGAGCCGGTCGCCGAGGCGCGCGAGGGCCCGTTCGACGAGTGCGGGCGGGAGTGCCTTGGTGCCGGCGAGGTCGAACACGAGCTCCACGCGGGAGTCGGTGGTGTTGACGCCTTGGCCGCCGGGCCCTGAGGACCGCGAGAAGCGCCACCGCAGTTCGCTGTCGGGGAGGGCGATGGTCTCGGTGATCTGGACGGGCATGGCGGTCTCTCAGCGGTCGAGGGCGGTGTGGGCCCAGCGGACGAGCATGTCGAAGATCGGGCGGCGGCGGTCGAGCACTGCGGCGTCCTCGGCGGCGGTGTCGTAGTCGGCGCTGGCGATCGGCCGGCCCGCGGCGAGTCCGGTGAGCATCGCCGGGGCGAGCCAACAGTACTTGGCGGCGCCGGTGGCGGCGACGGCTTTTCGGGTGGCGGGTTCGTCGCGGATCCCGGCTTCGGCGAGGCCGGCGAGGTAGGCGTCGGTGAGGGCGGCTTCGGTCTCGGCGAGGCGCTCGACGGGTTGGAGGCCGTCGAAGAAGGTGTCGGCGATGAGGTTGGCGAGGTCTTCGCCGATGGCGCCGCGGCCGGTGAAGGACCAGTCGAGGAGGACGGGCTGCTCGCCGCGCCGGACGAGGTTCATGGGCCAGACGTCGAGGTGGCAGCTGGTCTGCGGGAGGTGTTCGGCGATGTGGAAGAGGTCGTCTCGGCGTTCCCAGATCAGGCGGAGGCCCTCGCGGGTGTCCTTCGGCCAGTGGGCGGCGGCTGCCGGGTGGTCCCAGGGGATCGCGGGGAAGTCGCGGCGGCCCGCGTACTGGCGCAGGAAGCGGCGTGACTGCCAGGGCTGCTCGGGTTTGTCGCGTTGCAGCGCTTGGACGATGCCGAGGCGATGGGCGAAGTCGGCGAGCATCGGCACGGTCCAGTCGCGGCCGTGGACGCCGTCGACGGCTTCGAGCCAGAGTTCGCGGCTGCCGTCGGGGCGTTCGCCCGCGGCGAGGAGCGCGGGCGCCCCGATGCCGGCTTCGGCACCGTAGGCCGCGGCGAATCCGGTGGTGTAGGCGAGGTATTCGCGCTGCCAGGAGTTCCAGTGCCGGGGGTCGGCGGAGGCCTTCCAGTGCTCGCCGCCGGTGCCGTTCGGGGTGAGGTGCTTGAGGACCGCGTCGCCGCCGGGTCCGGCGACGCGCCAGATGCCGCCGGTGGCCTGGTTGCCGGTGTTGTGCTGGAGTGCGGCGGCCGTGTGGACCGCGGCGCCGATGGGGGAGTGGAGGAGGTCGGTGAGCACCGGCCGATTCTGCCACCACTCCCGCAGACCGCTTGCACGGCCGGGCTAGTGGCCGGTTTCGAGGAGTTCGGCCGTCGATTCGGCGGCCCGGCCGCCGTTGCCGCGGCTCGGAGGCGTGATGTCGTCGCCGGTGCACGAGGCGGTCTCGGTGCCGCAGGAGCGCACGTCGAAGGCGACGATCGTGCGCAGCGGACCGGGCCCGGGCTCGGCGACGTTGTAGCGGGTCCAGGCGGCGAAGGCGCTCGGCGCGGCCTGGAGGTACGGGTCGGTGGCGTAGGCCTGGCCGGTGCGGGGGTCGCCGGACCAGTCCTCGTTGACGGGGACGCAGGCGGGGACGAACAGCGCGCCCGGTTCCGGAGCGACCCGGACCGGTCCTCGGACGACCGTGCCCGGAGCGCCCTGGTGCTCGGTCGGGATCGCGTACTCGGGCCGCAGGTGGAGGTCTTCGAGGGCCGCGTACAGGTTCGGATCGTCGCAGTCGTGGTACTGGCCGCCCATCATGGGGCTCCACCAGTTCGGGCCCCACACGCCGGTCTCGTCGGAGTCGCCCAGGTTCAGGCCGACGCCGAGGTGGTCGACGAGGGCGGTGCCGTCGGCGGGGTCGAGCGCGGCCGTCTGGGTGACGAAGAGCTTGTCGGGGTCCCACTTGCCCGGCTCCGGGTGGAGCGGCGGGTGCCGGTCGCTGCGCGAGCAGGCCTGGACCGCCGTGGTGCCGCCAGGGGTGGCGAGCCGGGCGTTGAGGCAGTTCGTCCCCGCTGCGGTGGTGGCGTCCGCGGCGATCGCGAGGCGGTGGCCGCTCCCGAACGCGTCGGTGTAGGCCTCGACGCGGACCTCGGTGAGCGCCAAAGGTGCCTCCCACGCGAGTTCGAGGACCAGCTCCCCGGATTCGAGCCGCGCGGTCGCGGCACTCGCGGGCTCGTCGATGCCGCCGGTCAGGCCGGCGGTGTCACGGACCGCGGGCGCGGCGGCGATCTCCGCCGCATTCCAGTCGCGGCGCTCGGTCTGCGCAGGAGCGAGGCCGCGCACACCGTCCCAAGCGGCCGCCCAGTCGGTGTGCCACGCGGTCAGTGCGAGCACGGCCGCCAGGATCGCGGTCCACCGGGCCCGCACGGGCGGGCCGTCGAGAGCGTCCTTGTGGAGGAGTCGGGGCATCCGGCGATGCTACCGACTCCCCGGTTCCCTTGGGGGCCAGCGCTAGTCGGTGAAGTCTTCCAGGGACATGACGACGGTGCCGGTCTCGTCGGAGGCGTCGAGGTCGACCTTGAAGACCATCGCCCAGTCCTTGTCGCCGGCCGGGTCGTCGATGGTCTGGCGCCAGGTCCAGGTCCGGCCGGTCTTGGCGATGTCGTAGTAGTCGTTGCCGCGGGCGGGGCCGGCGGTGCCGATGTCGTCGTGGGCTTGGAAGTACCGCTCCAGGGCGGCGTCCCATTTGGAGACGGGCCAGCCGGTGTCGAGTGCGGCCAGGGCGTCGACGCGGTCGGCGGCGGCGAGTTCGACGTGGCGGAACGCGGCGTTGCGGACGGCGATGGTGAAGGCCCGCTCGTTGTCGGTGAACGCCCGGGCGGGGCGGCCGGTGTCGAGGTTCTCGTCTTCGGCGGGGTTGGTGAGCTGCTCCCACTCGTTGATGAGGGAGGAGTCGGTCTGGCGGATGGTCTCGCCGAGCCAGGCGGTGAGGTCGTCGAGTTCGTCGCCGCCGGTGTGCTCGGGGAGTGTCTGGATGAGTGCCTTGTAGGCGCTGGAGAGGTAGCGCAGCAGCAGGCCTTCGCCGCGCTGGATGCCGTAGAGCCCGATGTACTCGCCGAAGCTCATGCGGCCCTCCCAGATCTCGCGGAGGATCGACTTGGGTTCGAGCTGGTAGTCGGCGGCCCACGGGTGGCTGGTGCGGTAGGCGCTGAAGGCGTCGTCGAGGAGTTCGGCGAGTGGCTTCGGGTAGTCCACTTCGGCGTCTTCGAGCTGGTTCATGCGGTCGTAGTAGTCGAGGCCGTCGGCTTTCATCGCCTCGATCGCGGCGCCTTTGGCCTTGCTGCGCTGCGCGGCGAGGATCTGCCCGGGGCCTTCCAGGGTGGCTTCGACGATGGAGACGACGTCCATCGCGTACGTGTCCGACTCGGTGTCGAGCAGTTCCAGGGCTGCGAGGGCGAACGGGGCGAGCGGCTGGTTGAGTGCGAAGTGGTCGGGCATGTCGACGGTGAGGTCGACCTTGCCGTCCTCGATGAGGATGATCCCGGCGTCGCGGAGGGTGCGGGCGATGGTCAGTGCGGTGCGGGCCATCTTCAGCTGGGTGGCGCGGTCGGCGTGGGAGTCCTCGATGAGGGTCCGCACGTGCGTGAAGGTGTTGCCGGGGCGGGCGAGGAGGTTGATGAGCATCGCGTGGGTCATGCGCATGCGCGACTGCAGCGGTTCGGGGGGTGCCTCGGAGAGTGCGGCGAACGTCTCGTCGGACCATCCGACGAACCCCTCGGGGGGTTTCTTCTTCGCCATCTTCTTGCGCTTCTTGGGATCGAGGCCGAACTTCTGCATGGCCTTCTCGTTCTCGACTACGTGGTCGGGGGCCTCGCAGACGACGAAGCCCTCGGTGTCGAACCCGGCGCGGCCGGCGCGGCCGGCGATCTGGTGGAACTCGCGCGAGCGCAGGCGGCGCGTGCGGCGGCCGTCGTACTTCGTGAGGCCGGTGAACAGGACGGTGCGGATCGGCACGTTGATGCCGACGCCGAGCGTGTCCGTGCCGCAGATGACCTTGAGCAGGCCTTGCTGGGCGAGGCGTTCGACGAGGCGCCGGTATTTCGGGAGCATGCCGGCGTGGTGCACGCCGATGCCGGAGCGGACGAGCCGGGCGAGGGTCTGCCCGAACTTGGTGGTGAACCGGAATCCGCCCAGGGCGGCGCTGATCGCGGTCTTCGCGTCCTTGTCCACGAGGTTGAGGCTGGACAGCGCTTGCGCGGTATCCAGGGCCGAGGCCTGCGTGAAGTGCACGATGTACGCCGGGGCGCGGTTGTTGTCGACGAGGTTCTCGACGGTCTCGTGCAAGGGGGTCTTGCGGTACTCGTAGTGCAGGGGCACGGGGCGGGTCGCGGAGGCGATGAGCGCGGTCTCGCGCCCGGTGCGGCGGGTCAGGTCGGTCTGGAAGAACTCGGTGTCGCCGAGTGTGGCGGACATGAGCGTGAACTGGGCGCGGTGGAGCTCCAGGAGCGGCACCTGCCAGGCCCAGCCCCGGTCGGGTTCGGCGTAGAAGTGGAACTCGTCGGCCACGACCGAATCGCAGTCCAGGGCCGCGCCCTCGCGGAGTGCGAGGTTCGCGAGGATCTCGGCGGTGCAGCAGATCAGCGGCGCGTCGGGGTTGACCGCGGCGTCGCCGGTGAGCATGCCGACGTTCTCGTGCCCGAACTGCTCGCACAGCTCGAAGAACTTCTCGCTCACCAGCGCTTTGATCGGCGCGGTGTAGAAGGAGGTGCGCTGGTTCGCGAGCGCGTTGAAGTGCGCGGCGGCGGCGATGAGGGACTTGCCGGACCCGGTGGGGGTGCTGATGATCGTGTTCTGGCCGGTGCAGATGGCCAGGAGGGCCTCTTCCTGGTGCTCGTAGAGGACGATCCCGGTGTCTTCGGCCCATTGCGCGAAGGCCGTGTAGACGTCGTCGGGTTCGGGCGTGTTCGAGGACGGCAGGTAGTCGATGAGGCTCACGGGGTTCAATGGTGCCCGTTCGCTCTGGCGCGGGGCGAGCCGGGTCGCTCAGTGGTCGTAGGTCACCAGGACGGGGGCGTGGTCGGACCAGCGCTGGTCGTGGGCGGCGGCGCGGTCGACCCAGGCTTTGGTGGCCTTGTCGGCGAGGGGGGTGGTGGCGACGTGGAGGTCGATGCGCCAGCCGGCGTCGTTGTCGAAGGCGCGGCCGCGGAAGGACCACCAGGAGTAGGGGCCTTCGACGCCGGGGTGGAGGGCGCGGACGACGTCGACGAAGGTGCCGGTGGCGTAGAGGTCGGTGAGCCAGGCGCGTTCGTTGGGGAGGAAGCCGGCGGTCTTCTTGTTGGACTTCCAGTTCTTGAGGTCGGCTTCGGCGTGGGCGATGTTCCAGTCGCCGCAGACGAGGAGTTCGCGGCCGGCGGCCTGGGCTTTGGGGGCGGCTTCGGCGAGGTATTCGGCGAAGACGGCCATGAAGCGCTCCTTCTCGACCTGGCGGGGGGTGTCGGTCTCGCCGGAGGGGAGGTAGAGGCTGGCGACGGTGAGGCCGGGGAGGTCGACTTCGGCGTAGCGGCCGTGGTCGTCGAAGCCGCCGCCGAAGCCGGTGCGGACCGCTTCGGGTTCGGTGCGGGTGAGGACGGCGACGCCGGCGCGGCCTTTGGCGACGGTGGAGGGGGCGACGTGCCAGTGCCAGCCGCCGGCTTCGAGGGCTTCGGCGGGGATCTGGTCGTGGGCGGCGCGGACTTCCTGGAGGAGCACCACGTCCGCTTGGGTCTGCTCGAGCCAGGGGATGATGCCCTTCTTGGCGGCGGCTCGGATTCCGTTGACGTTGGCGGTGGCGATGGTGCGCATCGGCCCAGCCTAACGCGGTCGGGGGCGGTCGACTGGACGCGGCGCGGCGGGGTGTGGCGAAGGTCCGGCGGCCAGGGAGCCGGAGGGGGCGCCGGGACCCCATAGACTGCTGGCATGACTTGGGAGGCGGGCGTGCTGGTGCGCCGGGGCGGTGCGTGGGTGCGGGGTTGTGCGGCCGTGCTGGCGGTGGTCTGCGCGGTGCTGGCGGCGCCTCCTGCGGTGGCCGCGGCGGCCGAGGAGGACGAGGCCGCGGGCATCATCGTGGTCGGGGTGCCGGGCCTGGCGTGGACGGACCTCGACGCGTCGGTGACGCCGAACATGTGGGCGATGGCGGGCGCGGGGGCGTCGGCGTCGATGAGTGTGCGCACCATCGGGTCGTGGACGTGCCCTGAGGCGGGCTGGTTGAGCTTGGGCGCGGGTGAGCGCGCCGGCGGTGCGGCACCGCGCGATGCGCAGTGCGCGGCGCAGTCGCGGCTGCCGGCGCCGGTGGAGGACGGCGAGGGCTGGTCGGTTCAGGACTGGCAGGCGCTCGTGGACGCGAACGAGTCGTTCAACTACGGGGCCCGGTTGGGGTCGCTGGCCGATGCGGTGGCGGCGATGGCCGCCGAGCAGGAGGCGGCGGCCTTGGAGGCCGAGCATGCGGGCGAGCCGGTCGTGGCGCCTGATCCGGGCGCGTGCGTTGCGGGCATCGGCGACGGCGCCGCGCTGGCGGCTGCGGACACGGCCGGGCGGATCTCGTTCTGGGCGCCCGATCTGGGGTCGCTGGGTGCGGCCATGAGTACGTGCGATGTCGTGGTCGTGGACCCGGGCGTGATCGTGGGCGACACGGCCGACGAGGCGCCGGACACGGGCACGGACTACGACCAGTTGGGTCAGGACGACGTCGGCGTCGGGTCGGACGAGCCGTCAGGTGCGCTCGACGACGGCGAGATCGAACCGGAGGCGGCGTCGGTGCGCGAGCGCGCGGCCGCCGAGGCCGACGCGGCGGTCGGTGAAGTGCAGGCGGCGCTCCCGGAGGACTGGCGGCTGCTGGTCGCCGGTGTCGCGGACGCGTCGGCGCCGTCGGCGCTGCACCCGGTCCTGTACTCGGGTGCCGGTGTGGAGCCCGGTGAGCTGACGTCGGCGACGACGGGCCGTGACGGGTACGTGCAGCTGGTGGACGTGACGGCGACGGCGCTGGGCGCGATCGGCGCTGACGTGCCCGCGACGGTGGCGGGCGCCCCGATCCAGGTGCTGCCCAACGGGGACCATTCGAGCGCGTCGGCGGTCGCGCGGGGCATCGACGAGACGGACGCGTCGCAGTCGGTGATCGCGGTGAGCTTCGTGTTCTATTCGGTGCTGTCGGCGCTGGGCGTGCTCGGGGTGGCGGCGGCCGTGTGGCTGCTGTGCGGCTCGGACCGGTTCCGGGGCTTGGCGCGGACCGTGTGCCTGGCGGTCGCGGCGATGCCGGTGGCCGGCGTGGCCGCGGGCATCCCGCACTGGTGGCGGGCCGAGGAGCCGACCCTGGCGTTCTGGGGACTCATCGCCGGCGGCATGGCCGTGCTCACGGTGGCGGCGTCACTGCCGTGGACGCGGCACGGCGCCCGACCGGTCCTGGTGATCGCCGGGACCGCGGCACTGCTGATCGCCGTGGACCAGGTGTCGGGCGCGACCTGGCCACTGCACACCCCCATGGGGTACACGGCGCAGGCCGGCGCGCGCTTCACGGGCCTGGGCAACTACGCGTTCAGCATCTTCGCGGCCGCCGTGATCCTCCTGGTCGCGTTCCTGCCGTGGAAGGGCCGGGCCCGCGTCTGGGGGCCGGTCGCCATCGGCGTGTGCGCGGTGGTCATCGTCGGCGCCCCGAACCTGGGCCGGGACATGGGCGGGACCCTCACCCTCGTGGCCGCCGGCATCCTGTGCTGCTGGAAGCTCTGGGGCCGCAGACTCACCGTCAAAGCCGTGATCCTGGCCGGCGGCATCGCGTTCGCGGTGTTCGCCATCGGCGGGTTCCTCGACTACCTGCGCCCGCAGGAGGACCAGACCCACCTGGGCCGGTTCGTCGGCTCGGTCCTGGACGGGACCGCCGCCAACATCCTCATCCGCAAGGCCGACGCCGCCATCGGCACCATCGGGCGCCCGCTCACCTGGTTGTCGCTCGCCGCGCTCATCGGCGCGGTCGTCATCTGGCGCCGCCGCGCCCCGATCCGCACCGACGAAGTGGGCGCCGCCGTCATCGGCCTCACGGCCGTCGCCGTCCTCGGCGCGGTCGTCAACGACTCCGGGATCGCCGTCACCGGGTTCACCACCGCCCTCGGCTTCGGCCTCCTCGCCGTCGCCGTCGGACCCCGCACCGAACGTGCCCAACCGGCCACACCGGACCCCGTCGCAGCCGCCCCCACCAGCGGAAACTGACCCGCGCACCCCGGGTCCGCCCAGCGCGGGCCCGGCGCCGGGTAGGGTGAGGCCCATGCGCGTGGCCACGTGGAACATCAACTCGCTCAAAGCCCGCCTCGACCGGCTCCTCGCCTGGCTCGAGACCGCCGAGCCGGACGTGGTCTGCCTCCAAGAACTCAAATGCGCCGACGCGGACGTGCCGATCGAGGCGATCAGCGCCGCCGGGTACGACACGGCGTCGTGGGGCCTTGGCCGCTGGAACGGCGTCGCGATCCTCTCCAAGGTCGGCATCGCGGACGTGCGCCGCGGCATCAGCGGCCAGCCCGCGTTCGGCGACGAGACCGAACCGCGCGCGATCACCGCGACCTGCGGGCCCGTGCGCGTCCAGTCCCTCTACATCCCCAACGGCCGCGACGTCGCCGACCCGCACTTCCCGTACAAGCTCGCGTTCCTCAAGGCCCTCGCCGCGGACGCCGCCGCCGACGCCGCCGGCGATCTCCCGTTCGCCGCCATGGGCGACTTCAACATCTGCCCCACCGACGACGACGTGTGGGACGTCGACGAATGGCCGGGCACCACCCACGTCACCAAGGATGAACGCGACGCCCTCGCCGCCGTGCAGGCCGCGGGGCTCGCCGACGTCTTCCCGCGCCCCCTCAAGCACGCGCACCCGTTCACGTTCTGGGACTACCGCAACCTCGACTTCCCGAAGAACCGCGGCCTGCGCATCGACCTGGCGCTGGCCAACCCCGCCTTCAAGGCGGCGGTCACCGACGCGTACGTCGACCGCAACGAACGCAAAGGCAAAGGCGCCTCCGACCACGCCCCCCTCGTGGTCGACCTCGACCTGTAAACCCGGCCGCCGCCCCGCCAGGGCGGACGACCCGACCCTCCGGAAGTAGACCTCCACCCGTGCGCAGCAAGCAGATCCTCCCCGTAGTACTCCTCGCCGTCCTCGTGGCGTTCTTCCCGGCGCCGGCCTCGGCCGAACCCGACGAGAAGACCCTCGAATCGGACCTCGCCGCGGCCATCGACAAGGTCGCCGACGCCGAGGACGCGGTCGACGCCGCCAACGCGCGCGCCGCCGAACTCGAGGTCAAGATCGCCGACACGCAGGCGCTGTTCGACGAACTCACCGTCGACCTCAACGAGTACGCGGTCTACCTCCACACCGAGGGCGAACTCGAGACCACCAACGCGATCCTCTCCTCCGAGAACAGCCGCGACCTGGTCGACGCCATGACCTACACCGGGTTCCTCGGCAGCGAGCGCGCCGCGCTCATGAACGAGGCCGGGGCCCTCCTCGACGAGCTCGAGGCCCAGCGGGCCGCGCACGCCGACGAGATCAAGACCGCCGAGGACGCCCTCGAGGACGCCGAGAAGGCCGCCGACGAGCTCGAAGAGCAGCTCGAGGACCTGCGCGCCGAAGAGGCCGCCGGGCCCGGCTCCGACGGCGGCGCCCCCGCCGCCGAAGGCTACGGCGGCGACGGCGGCGGCTGCACCGAGGACGACCCCACCACCGACGGGTGCCTCACCCCCCGCACCCTCCACATGTACAACGAGACCAAAGAGGCCGGGTTCGACCACTACGTGTCCTGCTACCGCTCCGGCGGCAGCGGCGAGCACCCGCTGGGCCGGGCCTGCGACTGGGCCGCCGACGAGTCCGGGTTCCAGAACGAGGACGCCTCCGGCTCCGACAAGGAGTACGGCGACCAGCTCGCCGCCTGGTACGTCAACAACGCCGACAGCCTCGGCGTCGAGTACGTGATCTGGTACCGCGAGTTCTGGTCCTCCTCCTCGGGCTGGCGCTCCTACTCCGGCGCCGGCGGCGACCCCGCCTCCGACCACACCAACCACGTCCACGTCTCCATGCGCTAGAAGGCGACACGATGACCAGCATCCGCGACCAGTACCGCACCGCCGCCCGCACCGCCCTCGCCCTCGTCGAGGACACCGCGGTCGCCAAGGCCTGGGCCGAGCCGTCCGCGCTCGCGGGTTTCACCGTCGGCGGCCTCGCCGCCCACCTCGCCCAGCAGATCACCTCGGTCACCGCCGGCCTCGCCGCCGACCACGCCGGCAAAGCGCACGTGACCCTGTTCGAGCACTACGACCGGGCCGCCTGGCTCGCCGCCGACCTCGACAACGACTACAACACCGGCATCCGCGACGGCGGTGAGCAGGCCGCCGAAGCCGGACCCGCCCACGTCGCCGCCCAGACCCGGGCCGCCCTCACCGCGCTCGACACCGCCCTCGCCGTTATGGACGGCACCGAGACCAGCGGCAACACGCGCTGGCCGTACGCGATGACCCTCGACGACTTCCTGCGCACCCGCATCATGGAGATCGTCGTCCACGGCGACGACCTCGCCTACTCCGTCGCGATCGACACCCCCGCGTTCGACCAGGACGTGTTCGACACGGCCGCGTGGATGCTCGCCCGCCTCGCCGCCAAACGCCACGGCCAGGCGAACCTCGTGCGCGCCCTCGCCCGCGCCGAGCGCGCCCCGGAGTCCATCAGCGGCCTGTGACGCCCCGCCCAGGGTGTGGCCGCCCGCTTTCGGGGTGTGCTACGGTTCGCCCCATGTCTACGGCAGTTCGTTGGTATCGCGGCTTTACGCCGGCTCCGGGTGGAGCCAGGCGGCGCACGCGCTGACCGACGAACACACCCGGAGCCAGCAAGGCAGCGACACGAGTCGCTGCCTTTCGTCGTAAGGCGGGGCCGGCACCGGGGAGACCACGAGTGGACGGGACCCGCCTCGCCACCAGAGATGGGAACCGCACCCGATGACCGCCGACCGCTCACCGCAGACCAACGACCTGCGCGTCACCGCCTTCCAGCCGCTCGTCGCACCCGCCGCGCTCCGCGCCGAACTCCCGCTCGGCGACGCGCGCGCCGCCCTCGTCGAACGCACCCGCAATGAGGTCAAAGCCGTCCTCGACGGCACCGACGACCGCCTCCTGGTCGTCGTCGGCCCCTGCTCCGTGCACGACGCGGTCGCCGCCAAGGACTACGCGCAGCGCCTCGCCGCCGCCGCGGCCCCGCTCGGCGACGCGCTCATGGTCGTCATGCGCGTCTACTTCGAGAAGCCCCGCACCACCGTCGGCTGGAAGGGCCTCATCAACGACCCCCACCTGGACGGCACCCACGACGTCGAGCTCGGCCTGCGCCTGGCCCGCCAAGTGCTCCTCGACGTCCTCGACACCGGCCTGCCGGTCGGCTGCGAGTTCCTCGAGCCCACCAGCCCGCAGCACATCGCCGACGCCGTCTCCTGGGGCGCGATCGGCGCCCGCACCACCGAGTCCCAGGTGCACCGCCAGCTCGCCTCGGGCCTGTCGATGCCCGTCGGATTCAAGAACACCACCGACGGCGACCTGGCCTCGGCCATCGACGGCTGCCGCGCCGCCGCCGGCGACCACGTGTTCTTCGGCGTCGACGAGGACGGGCGCGCCTCCATCGTCTCCACCAGCGGCAACCCCGACTGCCACATCATCCTGCGCGGCGGCCGCGGCGGCCCCAACTACGGGCCCGACGACGTGCGCGACGCCCTCGCGCTCCTGGCCAAGCACGACATGCCGCAGCGCCTCGTCGTGGACGCCAGCCACGCCAACTCCGGCAAGGACCACGTCCGCCAGGCCGAGGTCGTGCGCGAGGTCGCCGCCCGCATCGGAGCGGGGGAGCAGGGCATCGCCGGCCTGATGATCGAGAGCTTCATCGAACCCGGCCGCCAAGAGCCCGCCCCCCTCGAGACCCTCGTCTACGGCAAGTCCGTGACCGACGCCTGCGTCGGCTGGGACGACACCGAAGCGCTCCTGGGCGAACTCGCCGCAGCCGTCCGCCAGTCCCGGACCTGACACGCGAGAGCGGGGCCCGCAGCTTGCGCTGCGGGCCCCGCTCTCGCGTTGCGCGCCTAAGCGATGCGGATCGTGTTCCAGCTCATCGCCGGCAGCTCCACAAAGGCCACACCGTCCTTGACGGTGATGCCGCCGTTGGCCACCGGGGCCACCCGGGTCTGGTCCTGCAGCGTGTTCTTCGCGTCCGGGTCCGCATCGGTCAGCGTCGAGCACGTCACGTCCCCGAGCCCGCCGAGCGAACCCAGGTCGATCTCCAGCGTCAGCGGCGTCTCGAGCTCGCGGTTGACCGCGAACACCGTGAACGTGCCGTCCTCGTTCGCGACCGCCACCGAGTGGAGCGCGGCCACGTCCCCGTACTTCTCGGTCGCGAACACCGGCGAGTCCGCGTTGACGCGCAGCACCTTGCCGCGCCCGAACTTCGAGGCCTCCGCGAACGGGAAGAACGTTGTCTGGCGCCACGCCGGCCCGTCCGGCTCGGTCATGATCGGCGCGATCACGTTCACCAGCTGCGCCAGGCACGCCGCGGTGACGCGGTCGCAGCGGCGTAGCAGCGTGATCAGCAGCGACCCGAACACGACCGCGTCCATCGCCGAGTACACGTCCTCGAGCTGCCGCGGCGCGACCGCCCACGGCTCCTCACGCTCACCGGTGGGCGCGTTCTGGTACCACACGTTCCACTCGTCGAACGAGATGTTGATCTTCTTGTCGCTCTTCAGCTTCGCGCCCACGGCGTCCGCAGTGGCGGTGACGCCGTCGATGAACAGCTCCATGTCCTGCGCCGAGGCCATGAACGACTTGAAGTCGCCGTTCTGCGGCTGGTAGTAGGCGTGGGCGGAGATGTAGTCCACCGACTCGTACGACTGCGTCAGGACCTCGGCCTCCCAAGCCCCGAACTCCGGCATGCCGCGCGAAGAGGACCCGCACGCGACCAGGTCCAGCTCAGGGTCGATGTACCGCATCGACCGCGCGACCTGGTCGGCGGTGCGGCCGTACTCGTGGGCGGTCTTCTGCCCGATCTGCCAGGGGCCGTCCATCTCGTTGCCAAGGCACCACAGCTTGATCCCGTAGGGCTCCTCGTCGCCGTGGGTGCGGCGCAGGTCCGACCAGTAGGTGCCGCCGGGGTGGTTGGCGTACTCGAGGAGGTCGAGGGCCTCCTGCAGGCCCCGGGTGCCGAGGTTGACGGCCATGTTCGGCTCGACGCCGACCGTGCGGCAGAACTTCATGAACTCCGAGAGCCCGAACTGGTTGGTCTCGGTGGTGCCCCAGGCGAGGTCCAGGCGGCGCGGCCGGTCCTCCTTGGGCCCGGTGCCGTCCTCCCAGCGGTAGCCGGAGACGAAGTTCCCGCCGGGGTAGCGGACCATCGTCGGTCCCAGCTCGCTGATGAGGTCGAGGACGTCCTGGCGCAGGCCGTCGGCGTTCGCGCTGGCGTGCCCCGGCTCGTAGATGCCGGTGTAGACGCACCGGCCCAGGTGCTCGACGAACGAGCCGAACAGCCGCTCGGGCACGTCGGCGACGGTGAAGCGCGGATCGAACTCGATGCGCGCGCGGTGGTGCTCGGCCATAATCGCCTCCTGGAAGGGTTCACTGGTGCTCGCCGGCGGCCCGCAGGGCGCGCGAGCGCTTGCCGGGCCGGTTGCGGTGACGCTACCAGACCCGAACTTTACCGTTACAGGAACGCTCGCGGGGCCGTCGCGACCTCGTCACAGCTCCTGCGACGTCGAGGCCCGTGCGACCAGTTCGGGCTGGAAGACCACGTTGCGGTGGGTGTGCCCGGCGCCCTCGCCGATCTCGTCGAACAAGAGCTGCGCGGCTGTGCGCCCCAGCTGCGAGCGCGGCTGGCGGATCGATGACAGCGGCACGGCCGCGGCGGCCGCGAAGTCGATGTCGTCGTAGCCGATGATCGCGCACTCCTGCGGGACCTTCACGCCGTGCATCGTCAACGCCTGCAAGGCACCCAGCGCCACGAGGTCGTTCGCGCAGAACATCGCGGTGGGCCGCTCCTCGAGACCGAGCATCTGCTCCACGGCCTCGCGCCCGGCGGCGAAGTTCAGCCCGGCGGTGGTGAAGACGTCGAGCGCTACACCGGTCTCGTCGCACACCTCGCGGCAGCCGGCGAGGCGGTCGGCGACCTGCGGGATCGAGGCCGGTCCGCCGACGAACGCGATCCGGGTGTGCCCGCGGTCGGCCAGGTGCTGGGCCGCGAGGCGGCCGCCGTGCACGTCGTCGACGGCGACGGAGCAGTGCGGGTGCCGCCCGGCGCCGCGGTCGACGAGCACGAGGGGGATGTCGTGGCCCGAGAGCCGCTCGATCCAGGAGGCGGAGGTGTCGTCGACGGGGGTGATGAGCAGGCCCAGGACCCGCTGCTCCTCGAGGATCTCGAGGTGGCGGCGCTCGCGGCGCACGTCCTCGCCGGAGTCGCAGACGGTGACGACGCCGCCGGCGGACTCGATGAGCGGTTCGGCGCCGCGCACGACGTCGGTGAAGAACGGGTTGGCCACGTCCAGCACGACCACCGCGACGGTGCGCGAGCGCCCGGCCCGCAGCTGGCGGGCGGAGTCGTTGCGGACGTAGCCGAGTTCGGCGATCGCGGCCTGCACCCGCGAGCGGGTCTCCTCGGCCACGGCCTCGGGCCGGTTGAGGACGTTGGAGACCGTTCCGACCGACACGCCCGCGGCGCGCGCGACGTCCTTCATGCTGGTTGTGGTCATCGTCACCTCACGAATGCTATCGGGAGCCCAGGGTAGTGCAGGGGTGCGCATCGACGGATCGACTGCTCTCACTGCCGGGCAGTGCCCGGCCCGTCGTTTGAAACGGTTCAACGGTAATCCCGGAGCTTGAGGAGCATATACCGAACCGTGTTCGAATTTCTTCCCGGTCTTGCCTTGACAACCTGAGGCCCGAGGGTTTTAACTTATCGAAATCCCTTCATGAATCGATTCAAAATGTGCGGGGCATCGACCGCGCACATCCCAGAGGAGGAACCCCTTGGCAGCCCCGACCAACGGCTTGCAAGCGCCTTCAAAGGCGCGCGTGTGCTTCACGCTCCGCGTCCAGCCCGATCGGCTCGACGAATACCGCGAACGCCACGCCGCCGTCTGGCCCGACATGCTCGCCGCACTCGCCGAGACCGGCTGGTCCAACTACTCGCTCTTCCTCGGCGACGACGGCCTCCTCGTCGGCTACCTGGAGACCGACGACTTCGACGCCGCCCGCTCCCAGATGGCCGACCGCGAGGTCAACGCCCGCTGGCAGGCCGAGATGGCCCCGTTCTTCGAAGGCACCGGCGGCGCCAACGCCGACGACGCCTTCAACATCCTCCCCGAAGTGTTCAACCTCGAGACCCAACTGGCCCAGGCCGCAGGTGAAGGAGCCGGCAAATGAGCGACCGCACTGAGAACGCCAAGCAGGTCCTCGCGGCCCAGACCATCGAACTGCCCTCCTGGGCCTTCGGCAACTCCGGCACCCGCTTCAAGGTCTTCGCCCAGCACGGCGTCCCCCGCGACCCCTACGAGAAGATCGCCGACGCCGCCCAGGTCAACCAGTACACCGGCGCCGCCGGATCCGTCGCCCTCCACATCCCCTGGGACAAGGTCGACGACTACCAGGCCCTCGCCGCCCACGCCGCCGACCACGGCATCGCCATCGGCACCATCAACTCCAACACCTTCCAAGACGACGACTACATGCTCGGCTCCGTCTGCCACCCCGACCCGGCCGTCCGCCGCAAGGCCACCGCGCACCTCCTCGAATGCGTCGACATCATGGACGCCACCGGCTCGCGCGACCTCAAGCTCTGGTTCGCCGACGGCACCAACTACCCCGGCCAGGACTCCATCGCCGACCGCCAGGACCGCCTCGCCGACGTCCTCGCCGAGGTCTACGCCCGCCTCGGCGACGACCAGCGCCTCCTCCTCGAATACAAGCTGTTCGAGCCGGCGTTCTACACCACCGACGTCCCCGACTGGGGCACCGCCTACGCGCACTGCCTCAAGCTCGGCCCCAAGGCGCAGGTCGTGATCGACACCGGCCACCACGCCCCGGGCACCAACATCGAGTTCATCGTCGCGCTGCTGCAGCGCGAAGGAAAGCTCGGCGGGTTCGACTTCAACTCGCGGTTCTACGCCGACGACGACCTCATGGTCGGCTCGGCCGACCCGTTCCAGCTGTTCCGGATCATGCACGAGCTGGCGCTGCGCGGCGCCGTGGGCCCGGACTCGGGCATCGCGTACATGCTCGACCAGTGCCACAACATCGAGCCGAAGATCCCCGGCCAGATCCGCTCGGTCATGAACGTCCAGGAGGCGACGGCCAAGGCGCTGCTCATCGACACCGACGCGCTCGCCGAGGCGCAGGCCGCCGGGGACGTGCTGGGCGCCAACGCCGTGCTCATGGACGCGTACAACACCGACGTGCGCCCGCTGCTCGCCGAGCTCCGCGAAGAGCAGGGCCTCGCGGCCGACCCGATGGCCGCCTACGCCGCCTCGGGGTACGCCGAGAAGATCAAAGCCGACCGCCAGGGCGGCCAGGCCGCCGGTTGGGGGGCCTAGGCGAATGGGTGCGGTACAGGACCTCATCGCCCGGTCGAATCGGCTGGGCGCGGACAAGCGGAACACGAACTTCGCGGGCGGCAACACGTCGGCGAAGGGGACGGAGACCGACCCGGTCACGGGTGAGCCGGTGGAGCTGTTGTGGGTCAAGGGCTCCGGCGGTGACCTCGGCACCTTGACCGAGGCCGGTCTGGCGGTGCTGCGGTTGGACCGGATGCGGGCCATGGTCGGCACCTACCCGGGTGTGGACGCCGAGGACGCGATGGTCGGCCGGTTCGACTACTGCCTGCACGGCCGCGGCGGGGCCGCACCGAGCATCGACACTGCGATGCACGGCCTGGTCGACGCTGCGCATGTCGACCACCTCCACCCCGACTCCGGGATCGCGTTCGCCACGGCCGCCGACGGTCCGGCCCTGACCAAGGAGTGTTTCGGCGACCGCGTGGTGTGGGTCGACTGGCGTCGCCCCGGGTTCCAACTGGGCCTGGACATCGCCGCGATCAAAGCCGCGAACCCGCAGGCCATCGGGTGCATCCTGGGCGGTCACGGCATCACCGCCTGGGGCGACACTTCCGAAGCGTGCGAAGCGAACTCCCTGGAGATCATCCGCGGCTGCGAAGCGTTCATCGCCGAACGCGGCAAGGCCGACCCGTTCGGCAAGCGGATCGCCGAGCCCCTGCCTGAACAGGCCCGCGCCGAGCGGGCCGCGGCCCTCGCCCCGGTCATCCGCGGCCTGGCCTCCCACGACAAGCGCCAGGTCGGGCACTTCACCGACGACGCCGTCGTCCTCGACTTCCTCGCCTCCGAGCGGATGCCCGAACTTGCGGCCCTGGGCACCTCGTGCCCGGACCACTTCCTGCGCACCAAGGTCCGGCCCATGGTCCTGGACCTTCCGCCAACCGCGCCCCTCGCAGACACGATCGCGCGCCTCCAAGAACTCCACACCGCCTACCGCGAGGACTACGCCGCCTACTACCAGCGGTTCGCCAGCGCGGACTCGCCGGCGATGCGCGGCGCGGACCCGGCGATCGTCCTCGTCCCCGGCGTCGGCATGTTCTCCTTCGGGCCCGACAAGAAGACCGCCCGCGTCGCCGGCGAGTTCTACGTCAACGCCATCAACGTGATGCGCGGCGCCGAAGCGATCTCCACGTACGCGCCGATCGACGAAGCCGAGAAGTTCCGCATCGAGTACTGGGACCTCGAAGAGGCCAAACTCCAGCGGCTCCCGGCGCCCAAGCCCCTCGCCGGACGCATCGCCCTCGTCACCGGCGCCGCCGGCGGCATCGGGAAGGCCACCGCCGAACGGCTCGCCGCTGAAGGCGCCTGCGTCGTCATCGCCGACCTCGATCTCGCGAAAGCGCAGGCGACCGCCGCCGAGATCGGCAACGCCGACACCGCGGTCGGCATCGCCTGCAACGTGACCGACGAAGCGGACGTCACCGCCGCGATCAACGCCGCGGCGCTCGCGTTCGGCGGTGTCGACCTCATCGTCAACAACGCCGGGCTCTCACTCTCCAAGCCCCTGCTGGAGACCACGGCCGCCGACTGGGACCTGCAGCATGACGTGATGGCGAAGGGCTCGTTCCTCGTCTCCCGGGAAGCCGCCCGCCTGATGGTCGCGCAGCGGATGGGCGGGGACATCGTCTACATCGCCTCCAAGAACTCCGTGTTCGCCGGGCCCAACAACATCGCGTACTCCGCGACCAAGGCCGACCAGGCCCACCAGGTCCGCCTCCTCGCCGCCGAACTCGGCGAACACGGCATCCGCGTCAACGGCATCAACCCCGACGGCGTCGTCCGCGGCTCCGGCATCTTCGCCGGCGGCTGGGGCGCCGAACGCGCCGCCGTCTACGGCGTCAAAGAAGAGAAGCTCGGCGAGTACTACGCCGGCCGCACCCTTCTCAAGAAAGAGGTGCTGCCGTCCTCGGTCGCCGACGCCGTCTACGCGCTCGTCGGACCCGACCTCGGCCTGACCACCGGCGTCCACCTCCCCGTCGACTCGGGCAACCCGCAAGGATTCCTGCGGTGACGCTCCTGGCCGCCGTCGACCTCGGCGCGACCTCCGGTCGCGTCATGGCCGCGCGCCTGCGCGGGGACCGGATCGAACTCGCCGAGGCCGCCCGGTTCCCCAACCGTTCGGTCAAAGTGCGCGGACGCCTCTACTGGGACGTCCTCGGCCTCTGGTCGGGCGTCCTCGAAGGCTTGCGCGCCGTCGGCGACGCCGCCGCGATCGGCGTCGACTCCTGGGCGGTCGACTACGGCCTGATCGATGCCGACGGCCACCTCGTGGCCAACCCCGTCAGCTACCGCGACGCCCGCGGCGCCGCCGCGAAAGCACGCGTCCTCGAACACGTCAGCGCCGCCGACCTGTTCGCCGCCACCGGCATCCAGCCCCAGCCGTTCAACACCGTCTTCCAACTCGCCGCCGAGACCGCCAGCGCCGACCGGGCGCTGCTGATCCCGGACCTCATCGGGTACTGGCTGTCCGGGGTCCGGGCGTGGGAGGCGACGAACGCCTCCACGACCGGGCTCGTGGACCTGGGGACCGGCGACTGGTCGGCCGGGCTGGCCGGGCGGGTCGGGGTCGACCTGGGTCTGCTCGGTCCGGTCACGGCGACCGGGACGGTGCTGGGTCCGGTGCTGCCGGAGGTCGCCGAGGCGACGGGGCTCGCCGCGTCGACGCAGGTGGTCGCGACGGCCAGCCACGACACGGCTGCCGCGGTCGCTGCGGTGCCGTATGAAGGGGATCGTGCCGCGTACATCTCGTGCGGGACGTGGTCGCTCGTCGGTGTCGAACGCGATGTTCCCGTCACGAGCGCTGAGGCGCTGGAGGCGGGGTTCACGAACGAGCGGGGCGCGGACGGTTCGATCCGGTTCCTGCGCAATGTCGCCGGGTTGTGGCTGCTCAACGAGTCGGTCAACGTGTGGCGGGCGCAGGGGCTCGCGGTGGACCTCGGGGGGCTGCTCGCCGAGGCGGCGGCCGTGGAGCGGCTGCGGTCGGTCGTGGACCCCGATGATGTGCGGTTCGCCGACCCGGGGGACATGCCGGCGCGGATTCGCGCCTATTGTTCCGAGACCGGGCAGCCGGTTCCGGAGACGTCGGCGGAGGTGGCGGCGTGCGTGCTGGACTCGCTCGCGCTGGCCCATCGCCGGGCGGTCGCGTCGCTGGAGGCCTTGACCGGGGATCCGGTTGAAACGTTGCACATCGTCGGTGGCGGTGCGAACAACGCGCTGCTGTGCCAGTTGACGGCCGATGCCACCGGTCGCACGGTCCTGGCCGGTCCTGACGAGGCCACCGCTTTGGGCAATGCCCTTGTCCAGGCCCAGGCGCTGGGGCTCATCGCTCCCGGTGCCCCGGCGCGGCGGGCGGTCGCCCGCGCCTCTGCCCGGCCGCGCCGCTACGAGCCCCGGGGCGCGGATGCGCCCTGGGGGCGTGCGGTGGCGCGGCTCCAGCCCGCCCGTGTCGCCTGAGGCGGCGCGGGGCAAGCGAACTGAATAGATCCTGAAGGCCCGCTTCGGCGGGACCCCTCTTATAAGAAGGAGCAATCAACGATGATGCGCAACCCTCACGGCCTCCGGCGCCGTTCGATCCTCACCGGTGCTTCGGCCGCCGCGGTCCTCGCCGCTGCCGCCGCGTGCGGTGAGGACGGTCCGGCCGGCACTGCCGACGACCCGATCGAGATCAACTTCGAGTGGTGGGGCGACGAGACCCGCGCCGAGCTCACGCAGCAGGCGGTCGACCTGTTCCAGGAGAAGAACGCCGGCATCAAGGTGCAGACGAACTTCGCGGACTTCCCGACGTACTGGGAGGGCATGACCGGTCGGATGGCCTCGCGGGACCTGCCCGACGTGTTCCAGATGGACTACTCGCGGCTGCGCCAGTTCGGCACCAGCGGCCTGCTCCTGCCCCTTGAAGGGGTCGTCAAGACCGACGACTTCCGGGCGGGTTTCCTGGACACCGCGACGCTCGACGGGCAGCTGCTCGCGGTCCCGGTCGCGGGCAACACCCTCGGCCTGATCTACCGCGCGGACTGGTTCGAGGGCAACGGCATCGCCGCGCCCGCGCCCGGTTACAGCTGGGACCAGTACGCGGCCGACATCTCGACGCTGACCCCCGCGCTCGGCGAGGGCAAGTGGGGCGGCGGCGACTGGGCGGGCGTGTACCACTTCATGGAGCTGTGGCTGCGCCAGCAGGGCGGCAGCTTCTACACCGAGGACGGCAAGGCCCTCAACTTCGAGGCGGCGCAGCTCGCCGAGTGGTGGACCTCCACCGCCGAGCTGTACGCGGCGGGGATGGTCCCGCCGGTGGAGACCACCATCGAATGGGTCGAGGGCGGCCTCGTCCAGGACAAGCTGGGCTCTGAGATCGGGTGGGACAACTTCATGCCCGGTTACGCGCCGACGGTGGAGGCCAACGGCGGGGCGCTCGCGCTCGCCGCGCCGCCGTCGCTGGACCCGGCGAACCTGGGCCTGTACCTGAAGCCGTCGATGCAGTTCGTGATCTCGGGTGCGACCGAGCAGGCCGAGGCTTCCGCGAAGCTCATCGACTTCCTCCTCGGCGACGCCGAGGCGATCAAGATCCTCGGCACCAGCCGCGGTGTTCCGGCGACCAACGCCGGCCTCGCGGGCGTGGAGATCGACCCGGCCACCCAGGCCGTGCTCGACTACGAGGAGTCCGTCGCCCAGTACCTGACCACGCCGCCGCCGGCCCCGCCGGCCGCGACCGGCGCGATCGAGGTCAAGTTCGGCGAGATCTACCAGCAGGTCCAGTACGGCGAGATGACCGCGCCGGAGGCTGCCGAACTGTTCTTCACCGAGGCCGAGACGCTGCTCGCCGCCGAGCAGTAAACCGATTTAAGGATCCTTCACCGTGTCAGCTTCACCCTCCACGACCGCGCGTCCCGCGGCGAAAGGGGCCGGAGCGCCGACCGCAGGCGGGGGACGGGGTTCGGCCAAGCGCCGCACCCCGATCTCCCGCCGCGGGGAGCGGCTCGTCGGCTATACCTTCATGACCCCTTGGATCATCGGGTCGCTCGTCTTCACCGTCGGGCCGATGCTGTGGTCGCTGTACCTGTCGTTCACCGACTACCACCTCATCCTCGGCGGCGACTTCATCGGCCTGGACAACTACCGGGCGATGTTCGACGACCCGATGTTCGGCCGGGCCGTCAAGGTGACGCTGCTGTACGTGCTGCTGGCCGTGCCGTTGAAGCTCATCGCGTCGCTGGCGGTGGCGATGCTCCTGACGCAGTCGCGGCGGGGCATCGGGTTCTACCGGGCGGCGTTCTACATGCCTTCGCTGATCGCCATGAGCGTGGGCATCGCGATCGTGTGGAAGGCGCTGTTCGCCGCCGGCGGCCCGCAGGACCAGTTCATGTCCTGGTTCGGGTGGGAGGGCGGCGGGTTCATCGGGAACCCGTCGGTGTCGATCCTGATGCTGGTGCTGCTCAGCGTGTGGACGTTCGGCGCGCCGATGGTCATCTTCATGGCCGGGCTCCTGCAGGTCCCGGCCGAGCTGCACGAGGCTGCCGAAGTTGACGGGGCGGGGAAGTGGCACCGGTTCGTGCACATCACGATCCCGATGCTGTCGCCGGTGATCTTCTTCAACGTGCTCATGGAGACCGTGCACGCGTTCCAGCTGTTCGGTCCGGCGTTCATCATCGGCGGCACGGCCGGCGGTCCCGCCTGGTCGACGCTGTTCTACACCGTCCGCATCTACGCGCTGGCGTTCGTGGACCTGCGCATGGGCTACGCGTCGGCGTGGGCGTGGATGCTGGTGCTCGCGGTCGGCGTGGTCACGCTGATCATGTTCCGGGCGGCGAAGAACCTCGTGTACTACGCAGGGGAGGACAACAAATGAGCGTCGCGACCGAAGCGCCGCGGGTGATCGCGCGCAAGAGGCGGACCGGGGCCGACCGGGCGAAGTCCGTGGCGTGGCACGTCGCCCTGCTGGCGGTGCTCGTGGTGGTGCTGTACCCGGCGTTCTGGGTGCTGACCGCGTCGGTGCGGGAGACCTCGGACATCCTGACGACGATCTCGCCGATCCCGACGTCGATCACGTGGGAGAACTTCGCGTCGGCCTTCGACGGGCTGGCGGGGATCCCGCTGTGGCGGTTCTTCTGGAACTCGTTCGTGATCGCCGCGCTGTCGGTGGTCGGCATCCTCGCGTCCTGCTCGATCACGGCGTACGCGCTGGGGCGCCTGGAGTTCCCCGGGCGCAAGGCGATGTTCGCGGTGGTCATCGCGACGCTGCTGCTGCCGGGCCAGGTCATGCTCATCCCGCAGTACCTGATCTTCGCGGAGATGGACGTGGTCAACACGATCTTCCCGCTGGTCATCGGGAAGTTCCTGGGGTTGGACGCGTTCTTCGTGTTCATGTACGTGCAGTTCCTGCGGGGGATCCCGCGCGAACTGGACCAGGCGGCGACGATCGACGGGGCCGGGCACTTCCGGATCTTCTTCTCGATCATGCTGCCGCTGCTGCGCCCGGCGATCGTGACCTCCTCGATCTTCACGTTCATCTGGTCGTGGAACGACTTCATGGGGCCCTTGATCTACCTGCACGAGATCGAGAAGTTCCCGCTGCCGCGCCTGCTGCAGTCCTACAACAACACCGAGGCCGTCTCCAACTACGGCGGCATGATGGCGATGACGCTGCTGTCGCTCGTCCCGGTGGTGCTGTTCTTCCTGGTGTTCCAGAAGTTCCTCATCAAGGGCATCGCCACGTCCGGTGTGAAGGGCTAGCGTGGCGGTCGTGGCACGCAGGAGGCAGGCATTCGGCGAGGGGTTCGCGCTCCTGGCCGAGTGCCTGCTGACCGGTGTGTGGCTGGTGCTGGCGGCACTGCCTGTGGTGACGCTGCCGGCGGCGCTGGCGGCGGCGGCGCGGCACGTGGCCGCCTACGTCGACGGCGAGTCGACCGGCTGGGGCGGCTTCTGGGCGGACTTCCGCATCGCGTGGCGCGAGTCGTGGCGTACGGGCCTCACGGTTGTGGGCGCCGCGCTGCTGCTGGCGCTGAACCTGCTCGTGCTGGCCCAGGAGGGCGTCCCGGGCCGCCCGGGGTTCGCGCTGGCGACGTTCGTCGTCGCGGGCCTGGCGGCGGCGGTGCTGCTGCGCGCGGCGGCCGCGTGGGCGCCGGGGGCGCGGTGGCGGTCCCTGTTCGCCGGGGCGCTCGCCGAGACGCGGGGCGACGCGTCGGGCACGGGCATCCTGGTCGGCGGCGTGGCGGTGCTCGCGGTGTGCGCGTGGATGCTGTGGCTGCTGGTGGTGCCCATGTCGGGCTGCTTGATCGGCGCGGCGGTCGCGGTGCGGCGGCGGCGCTTCGCCCGCGAAGCGGAGGACCGGGAGGTCTGATCCGAGGGCCGTGACGCCCCGGGACGGTCCGTTCGGGCCGCCTCGGGGTTGTTTCCTGTCACGTTTTCGGGACCGCCCCGCACCCATGTACCTCCCTAGTGGACGGTGTGGTGCGGGTCCCAGCTCGACCGCTCCCTCCCGGACCCGCCCGGAGGCCCCTTCAGCGGTGCGCAAATTCCGCGGTACAGGTGTCGGAGCCTCCGGTTAGAATCCAGATACACACCCACCGAACCGGACTTGACGAACCGCCCGCCGCACCGTCGGGCGAGAGGAGACCGACCCAGGGCACGCGGTCGCGCAGCGTCAGCGGGCCCCGCCGAGAGGACCGCCTTGAGCAAACCAGCAGCAGCGCCGCTCCCCGGTTGGGGCGTGTGGACGTGGCCCAACCTGGTCACCGCCGTGCGCCTCCTCGGCATCCCGCTGGTGTGCTACCTCCTGCTGGCCACCCAGTACTACTGGCAGGCCGCGATCATCCTCGCCGTCGGCGGCGGCACCGACTGGGTCGACGGCCAGCTCGCCCGGCGCCTGAACCAGGTCTCCAAGCTCGGCCGGCTCCTCGACCCGTTCGTCGACCGGCTGTACATCCTCTCCTCCCTGCTCATGCTCACCTTCCTGGGCCTCCTGCCGTGGCTGTTCGCGATCGTGGTGCTCCTGCGCGACGCCGTCATGGTCTCGATGGTCATCGTCCTGCGCTGGCACGGCTACGCGCCCCCGCAGGTCCACTTCCTCGGCAAGTGCGCCACCGCGATGGTGTTCATGTCCTTCCCGGTGCTCGTCATCGCCGGCCTCGTGGCCGACGCCGACGCCTGGGCCGCCCCGCTCGGCTGGGCGCTGGCCTGGTGGGGGCTGGGCCTGTACTGGCTCGCCGCCTTCGTGTACCTGCGCCAGGCCGCCGGGCTCCTGCGGACCGGCCGCCCGCAACCGAGCGTGGCCGCGTGAGTCCCGCGCGCCCATGATCACGAGCCGCGGCCCCGCCGCAGGCCGCCCGCGCCCGGGCGATACCGTCATGATCGTCCGACCCGCCTCCCGGCGGGGTTGCCAAGAAGGGAGCGCCAGGTGATTCCGGAGCAGTTGCGTTACACCGCGGAGCACGAGTGGATCGAAGCGCGAGAGGGCAAGGTCGTGCGCATCGGCATCACCGAGTTCGCGCAGAACGCGCTCGGCGACGTGGTATTCGTCCAGCTCCCGGAGGCAGGCGCCGAGGTTCGGGCCGGAGAGGTGGTCGGCGAAGTCGAGTCGACCAAGAGCGTCTCCGACGTGTACGCTCCGTTGACCGGTAAGATTCTTTCGTGCAATGACGAATTGTCGGAATCCCCGGAATTGGTGAACAGCGACCCCTATGCGGCGGGCTGGATGTTCGACATCGAGGTCGAGGATGCCGGCGCGCTCGCTGCTTTGCTCGACGCCGGAGCGTATGCGAAGCTTACGGAGTGACCAGAGGGTCCAGACTTGCAGAAGGTGGCAATCCATGACGCGTTCGAATGACGAGTTCCCTCCGCCGGATGTGACGGCCACGATGAACCTGTCCGCTCTCCAGGAGAGCGGCGAGGTCGACGCGGAGACGAACGCCGCGAACCTGGCGAGCTCGCTTCCCGCGGGAACCGCGCTGCTGCTCGTCCGCCGCGGACCGAACGCGGGCGCTCGCTTCCTGCTCAACCAGGAGGTGACCACCTCCGGGCGGCACCCCGATTCCGACATCTTCCTCGACGACGTGACCGTATCGCGGCGCCACGCCGAGTTCCACCGCGACGCGGCCGGATTCACCGTCCGCGACGTCGGCAGCCTCAACGGCACCTACGTCAACCGCGAGCGCGTGGAGACCGCGGGCCTGGGCAACGGCGACGAGGTCCAGATCGGCAAGTGGCGACCCGTTGGAGGCGAACCGGTGCGGATGATGACCGTAGTCGGGGTCCGCGTGGAACTCCCGAGCAACCAGCCGGTGGTCCTGCTCAAGGAGACCGAAGGCCACCGGTACCTGCCGATCTGGATCGGCACCGTCGAGGCCGCCGCGATCGCCTACCAGCAGCAGGACGTGCAGCTCTCCCGTCCGCTCACCCACGACCTCCTGCGCGACGTGCTCGACGCCCTCGACGTCACCCTCACCGCCGTCGAGATCACCGAACTGCGCGACACCGTCTACTTCGCCGAACTCGTGCTCGACGGCCGCACCCGCGTCTCCTCCCGCTCCTCCGACGCGATCGCGCTCGCCCTGCGGGCCGAAGCCCCCATCTGGTGCGCCGACGCCGTCCTCGACGAAGCCGGCGTGGTCCTCCCCGACACCCAGGAGGACGAAGTGGAGAAGTTCCGCGAGTTCCTCGAAGAGGTCACGCCCGAGGACTTCGGCGAGGGCGAGTAACCCCCCGCGAGCTGCCCGAGCTTTTCTCTCGTTCAGCCCATGGTGGAGGGTCGGGAAGCTTACGCTCACCTCGACACCACCTAGGGGAGGAAAGCCATGGACGCCCACAGTGAACCCGCAGGCCGACCGGCCGTCCCCCCCAACCAGATCCGCGGCTGGAGAGGCACCGCCGCCTGCCGCGTCGTCGGCATCTCCTACCGCCAACTCGACTACTGGGCCCGCACCGGCCTCGTCGAACCCTCCATCCGCCGCGCCTCCGGATCGGGCTCCAACCGGCTCTACTCCTTCCGCGACATCATCGTCCTGAAGGTCATCAAGCGCCTCCTCGACGCCGGCGTCTCCCTCCAGAACATCCGCAAGGCCGTCGAGGCCCTGCGCTCCCGCGGCGTCAAGGACCTCGCCGAGATCACCCTCATGTCCGACGGCTCCACCGTCTACGAATGCCGCTCCGCCGGCGAGGTCATCGACCTCCTCCGCGGCGGCCAGGGCGTCTTCGGCATCGCCGTGCGCACCACCGTCACCGAAGTCATGGGCCGCCTCGCCACGCTCCCGGGCGAAGCCCCGGTCAAGACCCCCACGCGCCTGCACCCGCCCGAGCAGACCCAAGGGCGCCACACCGGGGCCGTGCCCGGTCGACGACGCACCGCCTCCTGACCTACCATGGCCGCAGAGCCGCAAAACCGGGCGGGAGAGATCGTGGGCCACACGCGCTACACGGCACCGAAGGGGCAAGTCCCTCACTTCAAACTCTCAGGTACCAGGACCGCCCGGCACAGGCCGCTCTGGAGCTAGCAAGGCGCTGGTGACAGACGGGGGAGACCGCAACCGCCGTCGACCTGTCACCGGAGAGCCCCATGACCGACCGCTCATTCGCCGCCCGCCACATCGGCACCAGCGCCGCCGACCAGGACGCCATGCTCAAGACCGTCGGCCAGCCCGGCCTCGACGCGCTCATGGACGCCTGCATGCCCGCCCTCATCCGCTCCAGGGACGGCCTCGCCCTCCCCGCGGCCGTCTCCGAGACCCAGGCCCAGGCCGAACTCGCCGAACTCGCCGCCCAGAACCGCCCCGCCCGCTCCATGATCGGCCTCGGCTACTACGGCACCCACACCCCCGCCGTCATCCGCCGCAACGTCCTGGAGAACCCCTCCTGGTACACCGCGTACACGCCCTACCAGGCCGAGATCTCCCAAGGCCGCCTCGAAGCGCTCCTGAACTTCCAGACCATGTGCACCGACCTGACCGGCCTCGACATCGCCGGCGCGAGCCTCCTCGACGAGGCCACCGCCGCCGCCGAAGCCATGCTCCTCGCCCGCCGCGGCGCCAAGAAGACGGCCGGGGACGTCTTCGCCGTCGACCACCGCGTCCTCCCGCAGACCCTCGCGGTCCTGCGCACCCGCGCCGAACCGGTCGGCATCACCCTCCGCACCGCCGACCTCACCGACCCCGCCGCGATCCCCGACGGCGCCTTCGGCATCCTCCTGCAGTACCCCGGCGCCGACGGCACCGTCCACGACTGGACGCCCACCATCGAAGCCGCCCACGCGGCCGGCGCCCTCGTCACCGTCGCCGCCGACCTCCTCGCCCTCACCCTCCTGACCGCCCCCGGCGAACTCGGCGCCGACATCGCCGTCGGCTCCACCCAGCGCCTGGGCATGCCCATGGGCTTCGGCGGACCCCACGCCGGCTACATGGCCGTCCGCGACAGCCTCCAGCGCCAGCTCCCCGGCCGGCTCGTCGGCGTCTCCCGCGACTCCTCCGGCGCCCCCGCCCTGCGCCTCGCACTCCAAGCCCGCGAGCAGCACATCCGCCGCGAGAAGGCCACCAGCAACATCTGCACCGCCCAGGTGCTCCCGGCCGTCATCGCCGCCTCCTACGCCGTCTGGCACGGCCCCGAAGGCCTGCGCGGCATCGCCGAGCACGCCGCCCGGTCCGCCGCCCGCCTCGCCGCGTCCCTCGAGGCCGCCGGCATCACCCTCGCCGGCGACGCCTGCTTCGACACCGTCACCGCGACCGCGCCCGGCCACGCCGACGCGATCGTCGCAGCAGCCGCCGCCGCAGGCGTCAACCTCCACCGCGCCGACGCCGACACCGTCACCATCGCGTGCGACGAGACCACCACCGACGCCGACCTCCACGCCGTCTGCGACGCCTTCGGCGCGAGCCTCGCCGCCACCGCCGCGATCCGCATCCCCACCGGACTGCGCCGCGAGTCCGCGTACCTCACGCACCCGGTGTTCACCGCCCACCACTCCGAGACCGCGATGATGCGCTACCTCAAACGCCTGGCCGACAAGGACTACGGCCTCGACCGCGGCATGATCCCGCTCGGCTCCTGCACCATGAAGCTCAACGCCGCCGCCGAGATGGAGCCGATCAGCTGGCCCGAGTTCGCCGACGTCCACCCCCTCGCCCCCGCCGACCAGACCCGCGGCTGGCAGGCCCTCATCGAGCAGCTCGAGACCTGGCTCGCCGAAGTCTGCGGCTACGCCGCCGTCTCCGTCCAGCCCAACGCCGGCTCCCAAGGCGAACTCGCTGGACTCCTCGCCATCCGCGCCTGGCAGCACGACCGCGGCGAGACCGACCGCGACCTCTGCCTCATCCCCGCCAGCGCCCACGGCACCAACGCCGCCTCCGCGGTCCTCGCCGGGATGCGCGTCGTCGTCGTCGCATGCGACGAGACCGGGAACGTCGACCTCGCCGACCTCGACGCGAAGATCGAGCAGCACGCGGACCGCCTCGCGGCCATCATGGTCACCTACCCGTCCACGCACGGCGTGTACGAGGAGACGATCGTGGAGGTGTGCGCGAAGGTCCACGACGCGGGCGGGCAGGTGTACGTCGACGGCGCGAACCTCAACGCGCTGCTGGGGTGGGCGAAGCCGGGCCGGTTCGGGGCGGACGTGTCGCACCTGAACCTGCACAAGACGTTCTGCATCCCGCACGGCGGCGGCGGGCCCGGTGTGGGTCCGGTGGCCGTGGCCGAGCACCTGGTGCCGTTCCTGCCTTCGGACCCGATGGCGGCCGAGGCCGGGCCGGTGGGCCCGGTGTCGCAGGCGCGGTGGGGTTCGGCGGGGATCCTGCAGATCCCGTGGATGTACCTGCGGATGATGGGCGCCGAAGGCGTCACCGCGGCGACGGCGTCGGCGGTGCTGGCGGCGAACTACATCGCGGCGCGGCTGCGCGAGCACTACCCGGTGCTGTACACCGGCAAGCACGGGCTCGTCGCGCACGAGTGCATCCTCGACCTGCGGGAGCTGTCGCGGACCTCGGGCGTCACCGTGGAGGACGTGGCGAAGCGGCTCATCGACTACGGGTTCCACGCGCCGACGATGTCGTTCCCGGTGGCGGGGACGCTCATGGTCGAGCCGACCGAGTCGGAGGACCTGGCCGAGCTGGACCGGTTCTGCGACGCGATGATCGCCATCCGCGCCGAGATCGACGCGGTCGCGTCCGGCCAGGTCGCGGTGGAGGACTCGGCGCTGCGCGCCGCCCCGCACACCGCGGCCGTGGTCACGGCCGACGCGTGGGACCGGGCGTATGCGCGGTCGGCGGCCGCGTGGCCGGCCGGGACCGGGCAGGCGCACGCGTCGCAGGGTTCGACGAGCGCGGCGAAGTACTGGCCGCCGGTCGGGCGTATCGACAATGCGTGGGGGGACCGGAACCTGGCGTGCACGTGCCCGCCTGTCGAGGCCTTCGGGGAGTAGCCGAACGCGGGCCCCGCTCACCACAGTGGGCGGGGCCTGAGGCAGGGGCTTTACACTGGGCGCCGACGATTCCCCCCAGGAGTGAAGCTGATGGTTTTCGGTACCACGCACAAGGTGAGGTCGCACCGGCTCGGGCGGCGACGCAAGAAGGGCGGCAATCGCATGGTGGTGGCCCCCTGGATCGTGATCACCCTCGTGTGCGTGGTCGTCGCCTCGGGCCTGACCTGGGGTTTCGTGGCCCTCATGCGCTCGGGCTGCTCGGGCCCGATCTACCGGGTGAGCGTCGCGGCCGCGCCGAGCCTGGCCGGGACCCTGCAGGACGCCGCGCAGGCGTGGGAGGCGACCGGGCCGGAGGCGAGCACGGGGCAGTGCATCGGCGCGGAGATCCGCGAGGTGGGGGCCGCCGAGGCCTCACGGGCCATCAGCGGCGACTGGGACGAGGTCTCGCTGGGCAAGCGGCCCATCGCGTGGGTCCCGGACTCGCAGGCGTGGGCGTCGTGGCTGGCCTCGAACGAGACCACCGCCGGGTACGTGAACTCGGACCCGCTCGTGCTCGGCCAGGCCGCCTCGGTGCTCGCCGTCCCGTCGTCGAAGGCCGCTGAACTGGGCTGGGAGGGCGCGCCGCCGACGTGGGCCGATGTCCTCGCCGCCGCCCAGGAGGGGACCATCACGCTCGCCGCCGCGAATCCGCGCACGTCCACCGAGGGCCTGGTGGCGATGCTGAACGCCACCGGCGACGGTTCGGGGACGTTCGCCCCTGAGGCCATGGACACGTGGAAGGCCGCGATCGGCAGCACCGCGCTGGCCGACAGCGCCGGTGAGCAGCTCGCGGCCTATATCGACGCGCCTGATCCGGCCCGGGTGGTCACGGCCCTGGACTACCAGGTGGAGGACTTCAACCGCGACAACGCCCCGGCCGATCCGCTCGTGGCGGTGACGCCGTCCGATTCGCGGGTGAGCGCCGTGGCCACGTACCTGGTGCTCGGCGGGGGCTGGGTCTCGGAGTCGGATGCGGCGATCGCGGAGGCGTTCGGCGGCTACCTCGAGGGCGAGGTCGGCTCCGGCGGGTTCGAGGACACCGAGCTGGCGCCCGTGGACGACCCCGCGGCGGCGCTGGCGCAGACCACGCCCGAGGTCGTGGGCGAGGCCGTGCGGACCTGGCAGGTCGGGCGCGAGGACCTGCACGTGCTGTTCCTGGTCGACCGGTCCTCGACCACGAACGGCGAGACCGTCGCGTACAACGGTGAGGACCTCACGGCGGGGGACGCGGCGGTGCAGACGGCGATCGCGACCGTGCGAGCCATGGAGTCGACCTATCGGGTCGGCATGTGGGAGTACGGGGTCGGCGCGGGGGAGGACGTGCCGTACCGGGAGGTCTCGGGCTTGACCGAGCTCTCGGAGGACGGGCGCGGCAACCTGGAGACCGACCTGTACGACGTCTCCGACAACAGCTATGAGGGCGGTTCGCCGCTGTACGACACGCTGGTGGCCGCGAGCGAGTTCATGAACGGGCAGGCCGCCGACGGCGCGCTGTCGGTGATCGTGGTGCTGACCAATGCGAGTCAGGACGAGGTCAGCGCGGGCAGCGCGGAGGCCACCGCGGAGCAGCTGGCCGGCCCGACGGTGGTGTACACGGTCGGGTTCGGCGAGACGGACCCGGCGAATTTGACGACGCTCGCCGAGGCCACCGGGGGCGCCTATATCGACGCGCCGGAGGAGGGCGACGTGCTCGCCGCCATCGGCGGCTGAACGAGCGTCCGGTGAGGTGAGCCACACGGCTCGGGCCGCGGGGCCCGGACCCGGTGATACTGGAGCCATGCCGAACTTCCGCGCCGTCCGCCCCGCCCCGCCAGGGGCGCCCGCGGCGTGCCGGGACCGGCTCGTCGAGGTTGACCGGCTCGAATGGCGCCTGGGCGACGGCGGCGATCCGGCCGTGCTCGCCGCCGGGTTCCGCGCCCGCCACCTCGCCGGCACTGCCGGCCATGCGGAGCACGCCGAGCATGACGGTTCGGTCTGCGGCGTGGCGGTGCTCGTCTCGGCCGCCGCCGGGGCGTTCATGATCGGGGGCGCGACCGGCGCCCCCAGCCCGGTTCCGGCCGTGCCGGACCTCGCGCTCGTCGCCTACGCGCACGGCCCCGCCCGCGAGCGCGACACGCCCGGCCCGTTCACCGTCGACGCGTGGGAGGCCTCCTGGTCGGGCGCCGACCACGCCAAGGCCGTCACCGCCGTCCAGGACGCCATCGCCCGCGGCGACGTGTACGTCGCCAACATCGTGGGCCACCGGCGCGCCCGCTGGAGCGGCGACCCCGCCGCCCTCGCCGAAGCGGCCTCCACAGTGACCGGTGCGACCTGGGGCGGCGTCCTCGCCGGCGACGACTGGCTCGTCGCCTCCGGGTCGCCCGAGTGCTTCCTCACCGCCGACGACGCGACCGCGGCGACCTACCCCATCAAAGGCACCGCACCGGCCACAGAGGACGGACGGGCCGCACTGCTGTCCTCCGTCAAAGAACGCGCCGAGCACGTCATGATCGTCGACCTCGAACGCAACGACCTCGCGCAAGTGGCCGCCCCCGGCACCGTCACGGTGAAGGACCTCTTCCATATCGGCCGCTGGGCCAACCTGTGGCAGGCCGAGTCCACCGTCACCGCCGACCTCGCCCCCGGCACCGGCTTCACCGACCTCCTGCGCGCCATGTGCCCGCCCGGATCGGTCACCGGCGCACCCAAACTCGCCGTCCTCGACCTCGTCGGCGGCCTCGAACCGGTCGGCCGCGGCCCCGCGATGGGCGCCTTCGGGTACCTCACCGGCCGCCAGGCCCGCCTGGGCGTCACCATCCGCACCGTCGCCCTCGACGCCGAGCACGCCCACATCTGGTCCGGCGGCGGCATCACCTGGCGCTCCGACCCCGAAGCCGAAGTGGCCGAAGCCGAAGCGAAAGCCGCCGGCGTCGCCGCCGCCCTCGCCTAAGCGCGCGCCGAACGCCAGATCGCCAGCGTCTGCTCCTTCGCCTGCTCCCGCAACGCATCCGGCCACTCCGCCCGGTACAGGCGCAGCCGCGGCGTCGAGGAGTCGAGCTCGACCACGCACCCCAGCGCCATCGGCGGATCGGGGTGCACGCGGCGCAGCCACACGGTCCCGTTATTGCCGTCGTCCCCGCTCACTTGAATAGTGCGATGCTCCAATTGGAACTGCCCTAGGATTTTCGGCTCGCTCATGCCCGAGTCCTCACCGTTTGTGTCCCACCGTTAGAAGGAACCGCGGAGGACTCGTGTCAGCGAAGCGCCCGCGCGGGCCCGCCTCAATCTTTGCCACCCCCGCGCAGCCGTGTCAATACCCGGCCGGGCACCTGCGAGGGTGAACTCCACTGGGAGCGGTCCATTGCGGAGGCCCCGCACGAACCCGTACGTTCACCCGTCCGGGTGTGAAAAGCTGAGGCACGTGAGCGATGACGAGGATTTCAACGACATAGCCGAAGCCGCCTTCGACCTGGCCCGCACCGGCGAAGCCGAGCGACTGATCCGCTTCGTCACCACGGGCCTTCCGGTCGACCTGGTGAACGGCTCCGGCGACTCCCTGCTGATGCTGGCCGCCTACCACGGCCACGCCGACACCGTCCGCGCCCTGATCAAGGCCGGCGCCGACATCGAACGACGCAACGACCGCGACCAGTCCCCGCTCGCCGGAGCGGTCTTCAAGGACTACCGCGACGTCGTCGCCGTCCTCCTCGACGCCGGCGCCGACCCCGACGCCGGCACCCCCTCCGCCCGCCAGATCGCCGCCATGTTCGCCAGAGACACCTTCACGTAGTCAGAGGGCCTGCATGCCCTGCGGCAACCGCCCCCAGGCGTGCAGGTCCGTCAAATGCGCCTCCAGCGACGCCGCGAACGCCCCCGCCGCCTTCGTCAGCGGCGCCTCCCGCCGCGCCGCCAGCGCGATCGTGCGGCTCGCCCCCGGCGGCGCCAGCGGCGTCGCCCGCAGCCCCGGGCGCCCCGCCGCGATCATCGCCGGCAGCAGCGCGATCCCCAGCCCCGCCTCCACCAGGGACGCCACCGCGTCCGTCGCGCCACCGTCCACGCCCGTGCGCGGCGTGAACCCCGCCGCCTCGCACGTGGAGATCGTCAGGTCCCGCAGGTCGTAGCCGTGCGCAGGGAGCACGAACGCCTGCTCCCGCAGCTGCGGCAGCCCGATGAACCCCTGCCGCGTCAGCGGCGGCAGGTGCGCCGCCGAGGCCACCACGAGCGCCTCCGACAGGAGCGGCTGCACGCTCAACCCGGCCACCTCGGCCATGTCGCCCACCGTGAACGCCAGGTCCAGGTCCCCGGCCGACAGGTGGTCGGTCAGCGGCCCCGAGCCGTCCTCGGTCAACGTCACCGTCACCCCCGGGTGCGCCTCCAGGTACCGGGTCAGCAGCGGCGCGATCAGCCACGAGCACAGCGACGGCGTCGCCCCCAGGCGCAGGTGCCCGGCGCGCACGGCGAGCACGTCGTCGATGTCCGACCGGGCCGCCGTCACCGCCGCCGTGATCCGCCGGGCGTGCGGCAGCAGGGTCTGGCCCGCGTCGGTCAGTTCGATCCGGCCCCGCGCGCGCGTGAACAGCGGCGCGCCCAGCTCGGATTCGAGCGCCTGGATCTGCTTGCTCAATGACGGTTGTGTCACACCGAGGTCTTCGGCCGCATGAGTGAAATGCCGGGTTTGTGCGACAGCGAGAAAGGCCTGGAGTTGCTGCGGACGCATGTTCATAACCTAACGGCATCAAAGAGGGCCACGCCATGAATTGGACCCGTGACCCGCATCGCGTCTAGCCTCTGGACGTGTCTACGGATTTGCAGAAACGCCCCGCCGCGAGGCCGGACCGACGCCCCCGAGCGCCCCAAGCACCATGGCGCTCCAACATCGGCCTGAAGATCGCCATGGCGGTCTCCGGCATCCTCCTCGTGCTGTTCCTCGTCGCCCACATGGCCGGCAACCTGCACGTGTTCGAGGGCCGCGAGGAGATGAACGAGTACGCCCACGGCCTGCGCACCCTCGGTGAACCGCTCCTGCCCCACGAGAGCATCCTGTGGATCCTGCGCATCGGCCTCATCGCCTGCGCCGTCGTCCACATCTGGTCCGCCGTCGTCCTCACCCGCCGCGCCCTCCAGGCCCGCCCCGTCCGGTACGCGTCCAAGAAGCCCGCCAAGGGCGAGTCGCGCCACGCCGTCGCCACCATGCGCTGGGGCGCGATCGTCGTCTTCCTCTTCATCATCTGGCACCTGCTGGACCTCACGTTCCGCACCGTGAACCCGGTCAAGGACGTCCCCGACGCCTACGGCGCCGTCATCGCCACGTTCAGCCCCGAGCGCTGGCCGGTCACCGTGTTCTACCTGCTGGCGCTGTTCGCGCTGTTCTTCCACCTGCGCCACGGCATCTGGTCGGCCGTGCAGACCATCGCCGGCCCGGACACGAAGTGGCGCAAGCGCACTCAGGCGATCGGCCTTTTCGTCGCCCTCATCATCGTCTTGGGGTTCGCCATCGTCCCCATCTCGGTCACGTTCGGACTGGTGAACTGATATGAGCACTGACTTCTACCGCGAGGGCGCACCCGCCCTGGACACCAAGGCCCCCGCCGGGCCCATCGCCGAGCGCTGGGAGAAGCGGCGCTTCTCCGGGCGCCTGGTCAACCCGGCCAACCGCCGCAAGCTGCGCGTCATCGTCGTCGGCACCGGCCTGGCCGGCGCGTCCGCCGCCGCCACGCTCGGCGAGCTGGGCTACCGGGTCGCCAACTACTGCTTCCAGGACTCCTCGCGCCGGGCGCACTCGATCGCCGCGCAGGGCGGCATCAACGCCGCGAAGAACTACCGCAACGACGGCGACAGCGTCCACCGCCTGTTCTACGACACCGTCAAGGGCGGCGACTTCCGCTCCCGCGAGTCGAACGTGCACCGCCTCGCCGAGGTCTCCACCGAGATCATCGACCAGTGCGTCGCCCAGGGCGTCCCGTTCGCCCGCGAGTACGGCGGCCTGCTCGACAACCGCTCCTTCGGCGGCGCGCAGGTCTCGCGCACGTTCTACGCCCGCGGCCAGACCGGCCAGCAGCTGCTCCTGGGCGCCTACCAGGCCCTGCAGCGCCAGGTCGCGGCCGGCACCGTGGACCTGCACACCCGCCACGAGATGCTCGAGCTCATCATCGTCGAAGGCAAGGCCCGCGGCATCGTCGTGCGCGACCTGGTCACCGGCGAGATCTCCACCGAGCTCGCCGACGCGGTCGTCCTCGCCACCGGCGGGTACGGCAACGTGTACTTCCTGTCGACGAACGCCATGGGCTGCAACGTCACCGCCGGCTGGCGCGCGCACCGCAAGGGCGCCTACTTCGCCAACCCCTGCTACACGCAGATCCACCCGACCTGCATCCCGCAGTCGGGCGAGCACCAGTCGAAGCTCACGCTCATGTCCGAGAGCCTGCGCAACGACGGCCGCGTGTGGGTGCCCAAGAAGAAGGGCGACGACCGCCACCCGGCCGACATCCCCGAGGACGAGCGCGACTACTACCTCGAGCGCCGCTACCCGGCGTTCGGCAACCTCGTGCCCCGCGACATCGCCTCCCGCGCCGCCAAGGTGGTGTGCGACGAGGGCCACGGGGTCGGCCCCGGCGGGCTCGGCGTCTACCTCGACTTCGCCGGCGCGATCGAGCGCCTGGGCAAGAAGGCCGTGGAGGCCAAGTACGGCAACCTGTTCGACATGTACGAGCGGATCACCGGCGAGAACCCGTACGAGCGCCCCATGCGCATCTACCCGGCCGTGCACTACACGATGGGCGGGCTCTGGGTCGACTACGACCTCTCCTCGAACATCCCCGGCCTGTTCGTGACCGGCGAGGCGAACTTCTCCGACCACGGCGCCAACCGCCTGGGCGCCTCGGCGCTCATGCAGGGCCTCTCGGACGGCTACTTCGTCCTGCCGAACACGATCTCGGACTACCTCGCCGACGGGCCGTTCGACGCCCTCGACGAGACCCATGAGGACGTCGTCGCCGCCCGCAAGGACGTGGACGACCGCATCAGCTTCTTCCTCAACAACGACGGCGACCGCACCGTCGACTCGTTCCACCGCGAACTGGGCAAGATCATGTGGGAGTACTGCGGGATGGAGCGCACCGACGAGGGCCTGCGCAAGGCCATCGGGCTCATCCGCGGCCTCAAGGAGGAGTTCTACCGCCGCGTCAAGGTCACCGGCAAGGCCGAAGCGCTCAACCAGGAGCTCGAGAAGGCCGGCCGCGTCGCCGACTTCCTCGAACTCGGCGAGCTCATGTGCATCGACGCCCTGCACCGCACCGAGTCGTGCGGCGGGCACTTCCGCGCCGAGTCCCAGACCGAGGACGGCGAGGCCAAGCGCGACGACGACAACTTCTCGTACGTCGCGGCCTGGGAGTACGGGGAGGACGCGCCCGTCCTCCACAAGGAAGCCCTCGAGTTCGAATACGTCAAGCCCACCCAACGGAGCTACAAGTGAAGCTGTCCCTGCGCATCTGGCGCCAGCCCGACGCCCAAGCCCCGGGCGAGATGGTCTCCTACGAGATCGACGAGGTCTCCGAGGACGCCTCGTTCCTGGAGATGCTCGACGTCCTCAACGAGCGCCTCATCAGCGAAGGCGACGACCCGGTCGCGTTCGACCACGACTGCCGTGAAGGCATCTGCGGCGCCTGCTCGCTGGTGATCGACGGCCAGCCGCACGGCCCGCAGGCCGCCACCACGACCTGCCAGCTGCACATGCGCAAGTTCAAGGACGGCGACTCGATCGACATCGAGCCGTACCGCGCCGGCGCGTTCCCGGTGATCAAGGACCTCGTCGTCGACCGCTCGGCGTTCGACCGGATCATCCAGGCCGGCGGGTACATCTCCGCGCCGACCGGGACCGCCCCGGACGCGCACGCCGTGCCGATCCCCAAGCAGGACGCCGACGCCGCGTTCAGCGCCGCCGCGTGCATCGGCTGCGGCGCCTGCGTCGCCGCCTGCCCCAACGGCTCGGGCATGCTCTTCATGGGCGCCAAGGTCACCCACCTGAGCCTCATGCCGCAGGGCCAGCCCGAGCGGGCCACGCGCGTGCTCGGCATGGTCGCCGCCCACGACGACGCCGGCTTCGGCGGGTGCACCAACACCGGCGAGTGCGCCGCCGCGTGCCCCAAGGAGATCGGGCTCGACGTCATCGGCAAGCTCAACCGCGACTTCCGCAAGGCCGCGGTCCGCGCCGCTTAACGGACAGCGCATGGAAGAAGCCCCCCGGCGCAAGCCGGGGGGCTTCTCGTTTCTCCTGCCCCGCGTGAGCGGGGAGACCCCAGGGGATGTCTACGCCCCACGTGAGTGGGTAATGCCGCCCCATGTAAACAACGAACCGGGCGCGGTCTGGTCGCGGCGCTTGACCGTGACCCGTGTCTCTCTTCGGGAACCTTGCAGTTGACGCAGCGTCAGCCAATACCGTCGTAACCGCACCGCGAACGAAGGAGCGCCATCGATGGACGTCTGGACGACCGCCGAGGTCGCCCGCCTGGCCGGCGTCTCGGCGCGCACCCTGCGCCACTACGACGCCATCGGCCTCCTCGAGCCGGCCTCCCACGACCGCGGCGGCCAGCGCCGCTACGGCCGGCCCGAGCTGCTGCGGCTGCAGCAGATCCTCCTGCTCAAACGCCTCGGCCTGCGGCTGGACGTCGTGGCCGAGATCCTCGCGGGCGACCTCGACACCGTCGCCGCCCTCCAGCGGCACGCCGCCGAGATCGACACCGAGCGCTCCCGCCTCGACCGCCTCGCGGCCACCGTCGAGGCGACCATCCGACAACTCGAAGGAGGCCAGCCCATGGCGCCCGAAACCTGGTTCGGCGGACTCGACCCCGCCACCGAGGCCCACTACCGCGACGAGGCCCGCAGACGCTGGGGCAACGCCGTCGTCGAACGCGCCTGGAGCGTCCTGCAGGACCTCACCCCTGAGGAGCGCCGGGCGATCCCCGAGGCGTTCAACGACATCAACGCCCGCCTGGCCGCACTCCGCGCCGCCGGGAAGGCCGCGGACGACCAGGCGGTGCAGGAGGTCGTCGTCGACCACTACTGGCTCATCGCCAAGCACTGGGGCGACGAGCCGACCGCCGAGGCCTACCGGGGCCTGGGCGTGCTCTACACCGACGAGCCGCGCTTCAAGGACACGTACGAGCAGGTGGGGGAGGGCTTCGCCGCGTACATGCGCGAGGCGATGAACGCCTACGCCGCCGCGAACCTCTGACCCGCGCAGTGGCGGTCGGAGCCGCTGCTTCCCGCGCCCTGTTGTGTATGATCGTGTGCATGACTCGGCATAACATCAACATCGACGACGATGTCTGGCGGATCGCCGCCGCATCGGGCAATGCCAGCGCCTACATCGAGCAGGCGGTCAAGGATCGCTATCTGCATGAGCTTGAGAACGCGGCCGGCGTGATCGTGGCGGCACTGCCGCAATCGGAGATCGACGACTGGCGTGCCTGGGGAACCTCGATCGCCGACGACGCCACGGGCGGTCAGCGGTGAGCCATGTGCCCGGGCAGGTTTACCGCCGCATGGATCGGCCCGATGCGCTGGTCGTGGTGCTCTCCTCCGAGCAGAGCAACCACCGCACCGGCTGGGTGACCGTATGCATGTACAGCCTCACCGGCCTGGTGGGGAATCTGGCCGATGCGAGTCAGTTCCACAGCCTTGCTCCCGCGCCCGGCTATGTCACCTGGACCATCCACCAGTCGGTTCCGGCCGCCGAGCTCGTTGCGCCGGTGGGCGACGTCGAGACTGCTGCGATCGCTGCGGCCCGGTTCGCCATGGAAGCTCGTTTCAGCCATTAGCGCAGGGAGACCAGAGCACGGGCGGCCCGATAGGGCCGCCCGTTGTCGTTTCGTCCCGTTAGGCTGTGCGGCATGCGCGCACCCCGAGTCCTGTACCGCTGGTATGCGAGGCGCTTGCGCCGCAAGCTCGACGGCGGCCTGCTGCCGGGGCATGTGGCCGTGGCGATGGACGGGAACCGGCGGTGGGCCCGGCAGCAGGGCTTCGACGATCCCGGCGTCGGCCACCGGTACGGGGCCGAGCACTTGGAGGACCTCCTCGACTGGTGCGCCGGGATCGGCATCGGGCACGTCACCGTCTACGTGGCCTCCCAGGACAACCTCACCAAGCGCGCCACCGGCGAGGTGGCGCACCTGATGGCGATGATCGAGGAGATCGTCGCCGAGCGCCTCATGCGCCCGGGGAACCGGTGGCGGCTGCACCTCGCCGGGCGCCTGGACCACCTGCCCGACTCGACCGCGCACGCGCTCAAGGCCGCTGTCGAAGCGACGAGCGGCCGCACGACCGGGCACCTGACGATCGCGATCGGCTACGACGGCCAGGCCGAGATCGTGGACGCCGTCAAGTCCCTGCTGGAGGCCGAGGCCTCCCGCGGCACCGCCGCGGGCGACCTCGCCGAGCGGTTGACGGCGTCCGACATCGGCGCCCACCGGTACACCCCCGACCTGCCCGACGCGGACCTCATCATCCGCACCAGCGGCGAGCGGCGGCTCTCGAGCTTCCTGCTGTGGCAGTCGGCGGGAGCCGAGCTGTACTTCTGCGACGTCTACTGGCCGGGGTTCCGGCAGGTCGACTTCCTGCGGGCGCTGCGGGACTACGCCAGGCGCCGTTCGGCCTAGGGCCTGTCGGTCACCGCCGCTTCCTGATGCACGGGAGAGGCGCTAGACCGTCCAGGGCGGGGTGATCTTCGCGTCCTCCTTGCCGGGCATGTACGCCTGCATGCCGGCCGGGCCGGTGCAGAGCGCGGTGAAGCCGTCCGGGCCGGGGGTGATCTGGCGGGTCGCGTCGGCGGCGATCACGATCGTGTCGCCGGCGGCGAGGTCGGCCGCCTCGCCGTCCACGGTCACGGTGAGGGCGCCGCCGAGGACGGTCCAGACCTGCTCGGCGTCGATGTAGTGAACGGGACCGGTGGTCCCGGGCGCGGCCTCGACCTTCCACAGCGGGGCGGCGGCGCCGCCGAGCGCGGGGGAGGCGAGGGTGGTCATGACGGCCGCGGGGGTCTCGGCGCGGCGGGATTCGGTGCTGCGGACGATGCGCAAGAGGCGTACTCCTAAGATGGACAACATGGTTACCCAGATAGTAAACCAAGTTGTCGAACATGGTTGAGGCGACCCCCGGGTACGAGCTCCCGCTGCGCCTCTTCGCGGCATTCCGCTCCATCATCGACGAGGTCCACGCCGAACTCGCCCGCGAAGGCCACCCCGACATCCGGCCCATGCACGGGTTCGTCTTCCAGGCCATCGGCGTCCACGGCACCACCGCCGTCGAACTCGGCGCCCGCCTCGGCGTCAGCAAGCAGGCCGCCGGCAAGACCATCGCGAACCTCGAGCAAGGCGGCTACGTCGAACGCGCCGCCGACGCCCGCGACGCCCGCCGCAAAGTCGTGCGCCTCACCGGCAGGGGCGTCGACGTCCTCGACCGCTCCGCCCGCCTCTTCGACCAGATCCAGACCCGCTGGGCCGAGGCCATCGGCGAGGACCGGCTCGCCGCACTCCACGCCGACCTGCGCACCCTCACCCCCGGTGAGCTCTTCCAGCTCGACACGCCCGGCTGGTTCGGCGCCGACCGCTAACCGCGGGCCCTCGCCGTGGGCCGCGATGAACCGATGCGCCGCCAGCACCAGCGGCTCGTGCTCGGCCGCCGCATGCCGCGTCCGCAGCCGGTCGCACAACTCCGCCAGCGCCGCCGCGAGGTCGGTGAGGATCGGCCCCTGCTTGCCGGTGGCCGTGAGCGCCATGAGCATCGCCAACCAGGCCGGCCCGTGGTCGCGGAAGTTCAAATGCAGGTTCCGCTCCCCGGCCCGGTCGGCCGCGGTGAGCAGGTAGTGCACCTCGGTGGCGATACGCCACGCCAGGTTCGGGTGCGTCGGGGCCAGCACGTCCACCGCGGGCTCGGCGGTATGGAGCGCCACGGCCGCGAGTCCGGGATCGCAGCGGGCGCTGATCGTCGCCGGCGCGTCCCGCCCGGCCGGGTCGGGGCACAGGCGCTCGATCAGGCGCGGATCCAGGAACGCGCCCATGCGCATCGCCGTCTCCAGCGCCGCGCGCAGCGACAACGGAATCGGCGCCGCCGGCGGCACCACGCCCGGGAAGTACCGGTTGAGGAGATCGACCGCGCCCTTCGCGTGCGCCGGACGCCCGGCGGCCGCGTGCAGCGCCGCCGCCAACCGCAGGCTGTCGCGCAGGAGCACCGCCGTGCCGTCCAGGCCGATGCCATCGGCACCGAACCCGCCCGGCGCGGCCTGCCGGGCCGCGATGAGCATCCGGGCCGCCTGGTCGGCCGCCCCGACGGCCAGGTCCGGGTCCGCCGCGCGGGCGAACACCCGCGCGGCCCGCGCGATCGCATCGGCCAGGATCGTGAACCCCGGACTCGCCGGATCGGCCGGGTCCACATCGTCGAGCAGCCCCAGCGCCGCGTCCGCCTCCGTCGCCGCCGTCAAGAGCCGGCCCGCGCCGACCGCGGCCTCGGCCAGGTCCAGGCGCGCCGCGGCCCGCTCCACCGGCCCGGCCTCCAGGCCCGCAGTGATCACTACCCGCTCCCGCTGCACCGCGTACGCCAGTGCGACCTCGCCCACCGCCGAGTGCGACGCCGCCAGGTCCGCCAAGAGCTCCGCGAAGTCGCTCCGCGTGCCCCGGTCTTCGGGATGCACGGCCAGGCAGCCGCGGAACTCACCCACCGCATGCGCATAGACGGCAAGGGCGCCTTGATGATTGCCCGCGGCCGCCAGCTTCGCGGCATCGCGGTGCGTCCGTCGGGCATGGCGCCGATTGGGCATGCGGACTCCTCAGCGAGGGATCGAGGCGGTCAATCGCGCCGTCGGGACGAACGGCGCGTCGGCTTCGGGCCCTTCATCGTAGACGCACCCCGCCGACGCGCGGATCCGCCGATCAGCCGATGACGACCTGCTCGGGCCCCGGGTGCCCCAGGAACCGGTCGTGCGAGATCTCCCACCCGTACGCCCCGGCATTGGCGAACACCAGCCGGTCCCCGACGGCCAGCGCCGAGACGAACTGGCCCCCGTTGAGCACGTCCCGCGGCGTGCACAGCTCACCGCACACCCGCACCTCCACATCGGACCACACCGGGCCGGTGCGCGGACCCGGCACCACCGTGAACGGATGCGAGTACCCCCACGCCGCCGGCAGCCGGAAATGATGCGTCCCGCCGCGCACCACCGCGAACGCCTGCCCCCGCACCGTCTTCAAGTCCAGGACCTCGGCCACGTACCAGCCCGCCGGCGCCGCCGCGTACCGGCCCGGCTCGAACACCAGCTCCGCCCCGCCCGCGTCCAGCCCCCGCAGCCCCTCGGCCAGCGCGGCCAGATCGATCCGCGCGCCCCGCGGATCCGCCCCGAGCCCGCCGCCCACGTTCACATACCGCAGCGCGAACCGGCCCCGGGCCGCCGCCCGCGACCACGCGACCGCATCGCGCACATGCCACGCGTACGCCTCGGCCTCAAGGCAGTTCGACACCGCGTGCAGATGGAACCCGACCACGTCCAGACCCAGGTCCAGTGCCCGCTCCAGCGCCGCCGGCACCTGCGCCTCGTCGATCCCGAACGGCGTGGGCACCCCCGTCATCTGATGCGTCCCCGGCAGCGCCCGCCCCCGGTTGACGCGCAGCGCCACCGGCCCGGCGAACCCGGCCGCCGCCAGGCCCTCGAGCTCGCGCACACTCTCGGCGTGCATCCACAACGGCACCTCGCACGCCGCCGCCGCGGCCAGATCCGCCGGGGTCTTCGCCGGACCCGAGAACGCCAACCGCTTCGCCCCCGCAGCCCGGGCCGCGGCCAGCTCACCGCCGGAGGCGCACTCGACCCCGTCCGCCGCGGCCGCCGCCGCGGCCAGCACCGCCGGGTTCGCGCAGGCCTTCATCGCGTACAGCACCGTGTGCCCCAGCGCCTCGCGCACCGAACCCAGGAACGCGGTGACCCCGGCCGGGTCGTAGATCCACGCGCTGGCGGGCGACTGCAGGGCCCTGACATGCCGGTCGAGAGTCGGGTGGGCATGGACCCGGGCGGTGGCGAGCGGATTGTCCACTATGGTCTCGATCTCCTCGCCCGGGTGCAGGCGCATGGTCAGCAATGCCTTCGTGGCCTGCTTCGGCCCCAGGTAGGCCTCGCGTTCGGCGGCCGAGAGCCGGCCGCCGATCTCATCGGCCAGGTCGGCCCAGAACGCGGCCCCGTCCAGGCCGAGGTCGCGTTCGAGGACGGCGACGAGTGACGCGAAGTGGTTCTGGAACAGCGTGTAGGCCACTTTGGACCGGACCTGGTCCATGCTCGCGGCGTTCACCGGGCTGTCTTCGGGCAATTCCAGGTCCCACGGCAGCGTGGGCAGGTGGATGCGGGCGCCGCCGAGGTCGCGCGAGACCGGGAAGACCGGGTCGGGCCCGCGCATCGCGATGATGCTGTTCTGCAGGTGCGCCTCCAGGCCGATGCCGGCCTCGGCCTTGGTGAGCACCGGGTGGGCGAACAGGCGCGCGTACGCGCGGATCCACGCGTCCGGATCGCCGGACCAGCGGGCGTACTCGGCCGCGAGACTCAAACCGGTCACCGGGGAAGTCGCCGTCAGCGCCGTCGCCGGCACGTACACGAGGTCGCTCGGCTCGATCGAGGCGAGCGGGGACCGGGCGAGCGCGGTGAGCTCCCTTGACCCCGGCAGCCATACACCGGCAGTGTCGGCGAGGATCCGGTGCTCGGATTCGAGCCCGTTGTGGCCGATGCGGTCGATCGCCTGCAGCAGCGCGGCCAGGCGCGGGCCCAGCAGCGCGGTCGCGGGGGAGATGTCGCGCCGCGTGGAGGTGACGTGGATGCCCAGCGCGAGTTTCAGGAACCCGGGCGCGTCGTGCCCGGCGAGGGTGCGGATCGCGGCGGTCGGCCAGGCCGGGACGGTCGCGTCCAGCACCTCGAGCCGCCCGGACGCGAACAGGTCCCGGTAGCCCGGCAGGACGCGGTGCTCCAGCTGCCACGGGTGGACCGGCAGCACCGGGTCGGGCAGGTCGAGGCCGCGCAGCATCGGGTGATTGCGGAGGTCGTCGCCGGAGCGCTCCAGGACCCCGGCGCGGTCGGCGACGAGGCGGACGCGGATCGGTCGGGTCGCCTCCAGGTCGTACCGCTCGCGGTCGCGGCGGTCCCAGCCCAGGCGGGTGCGCGCGCACGGATGCAGCTGGTGCCCTTCGGTCGCGAGGGTCTCGAGCAGCCGCGCGGTGGTGTGCACGTCCCGCCCGCACGCGGCGACGAGCTCGGCGAGGGTCCCGGCCCCGGCCCGCGCCGCCAGCGCCGCGAGGTGCCCGCCGCGCCGCTCGGCCCGCACCCGGGCGTGCGCCAGGCCGTCTCGCGCGGAGTGGAGTTCGGCGGCGAGGTACGCGGGCACGCCCGCGCCGATGATCGCCTCGAGGGCCATCACCGGGTCCTCGTCGGGCCCGTCGACTTCGAGCTGGTTGAAGGCCCGTTCCCGGGCGCCTTCGGGCCGGGGCCGGTCGCGGAAGCCGCCGAGGTTCTCGCGCCATGCGGCGGCCTTGATCTGCGAGGCGAGGTTCACGCCGCCGCCACGGGGTTCTCGACGCTCACCCAGATGTCCTCGGTCGGCTTGGCGGCCAAGCGCATCGCAGTGGTGGCCTTGATCGGCCACGGGTGCCGCAGGACCGCGTCGGCGATCCACGGGTCGAGGTCGAGGTCGCGGACCGCGCTGGCGACCGTGGACCACCACTTCCCCGGGTCGGTGTCGGACCACTCGGCGAGTGCCCCGACGATCGCGGTGAGCGTCGTGGGGAAGAGCGCCGCGAGGAGTTTCGTCAGGCGCGCTTCAGGATCGGCCTCAACGAGGTCGCCCTCGACATCCGCCCACCCGTCAGCTGCAGGGACCCGGACGCCGCCGAAGTCCCGGTACACCAAGCTGACCGGCCGGTCCCCGGTGAAGGACGCGAGCGTGTTCTGCCCGTGCGCCTCGAGGGCGACGCCGGTCGCGGCGAACAGCCGCAGTGGCGCGAGCGCGACTCGGGTGAACGCGGCCCACCAGGCCTCCGGGTCGTCGCCGGTGAAGGCGACGGCGATCGGGCGGCCGTCGGACGGGCACGGCTCCGCGAGCGCCGCGAACGGGACCGTCCGGGGATGGCCGAGCGTATGCGGGGCGGGGCGCACGATCGCGGCCAGCCTCCGGTCGCGCTCGCCGTCGGCGGCCACGGCGCTGACGGCGGCTTCGGGCACGAGCGTGATGCCGCAACGGCGGGCCTCAGGGGCCAGCAGCTGCGCGATCGCCGGACCGTTGTGCATGGAGGCGGGCGAGACGTGCCGGACGGCAGAGGTCAACTGGAGGTCCACTGCGGTCTTGACGTGCTGACCGCCGATCGAGACGGTCCGCAGGCTCATCAGCGGCGCAGCGCCTTCGTGGACGTGGACTGGCGCGTCGAGTCCGTACCTGCGTGCCTGCCAGGGGTGCACGGGCACGCCGGTTCCCCCGGCGGGCGGGTTCGCGCCGTTGCGCCGGACCGTGTCGAAGGCGTACTCGCCCAGCGCGAACCTGGCCCGGTGCTCAGGCGCGTAGGCGCGGATCTCGTCGTCGGTGAGCTCGCCCCGGCTCCTGGCGAGCGGGTGGGTCGGATGCCCGAGCAGGACCGCCTGCTCGAACCAAACGCTCGGATCGGCGTGGAACGCGCTGGCGGCGGCCCACAGGTCGGTCGGGTGCGGCCGTGCCGCTTCGAGTGCGAGCGCGGTGCCGCGCACGGCGGCGGCGATCTCGGCGGTGAACCGCTCGGCGTGCGGCGAACCGGCGCTCAGCGACGCGGCGAGTTCGACCGCGGTGGCCCCGGTCGCCTTGCCCGGCAATGGTTCACGCTCGGCGGCGGCCTTGAGCCGGTCGGCGACGATCGCATCGGCGCGGCGTGCGAAGGAGGAACCCGCGGCCGGTTCCGGCTCGGCGCTCCTTGCGGTCCTCCGGGGTGCGGCGGGTCCGGCAGTGGCCGCAGCCGACGAGGCGAAACCGCTGCCGCCCGCGCTGCCCGGCCGGCGTCGGCCGTCGTCGATCGCGTCGGCGCGGCGAGCCATGGGTGACTCCGCGGTTGCGGTGGGGCCGTTGCCGTCCGGGCCGGCCGGCACGAGGCGCCCGTCGTCGATCGCGCCGGCAGGCCGATCGGCTCCGGATGCCGCATCAGTGGCCGAGCCTGAGCCGCTGCCTTCGGCGCCGGCCGCGCCGGGACCGCCGTTCGCTTCACTGCCGCCGGTGACCGATCGTCCGGGATCCGAACCGGTGGCGGGAACGGTGCCGCTGTCGCCGGTTCGGCCGCCGCGCTTCGGAGCGTCCGTGTTCGCGGCGGCGTCGGCGTCTCGGTCGGTGGCGTTCACAGCCTGCACTGTACTGGCGGAACCCGCCGGTGTGGAGGGTGCGATTGCTCACGGAGCGTGCGGTTACCCTGCGGCAGAGCCGAACTCGGCCTCCTGATCGCCGATGCGGAGACGGCGCCCGCGCTCGCCCGGAACCCGTCCGCGCGGAGGCCGTGGCAGCAGCGTTCGCGCGCGAGATCCCTGAGTCGATCGAACGGCCGGTCTCACCTGAGGCGAGGCCGGGGACGGCGGCCTCAGGTGCGCACGGCCGGGGTCCGGTCGTCGGTGCGCGGGCCCGGGATGGCGGCGAGGCGCATCCGCAGGGCCTGGAGCACCGGCAGGTCGTAGACCATGCCGCCGGCGGCGAGCCACAGTCCGATGTCGGTGGCGGCCTGGCCGACGGCGACGTCGTGGACGGCGGCGGTCTCGCCCGCGCGGGCGGTCTCGGGGAGGGTCGGCCACAGCACCCAGCCCTGCACGTTCGCGTCCGGCAGCGCCGCGTCGAGGGCCTTGACGGCGTCGGCGAGGTTCACCGAGTCCACATCGGCGCTGTCGCGACCGACCGGCGCGCACAGCAGTGCGATCCGGTCGCCGCAGACGATCGCGTGCGGCACGCGCGTCTCCATGTCGACCGGCAGCGCCACGAACAGCCTGGCCGCGGGCAGGTTGGTGAGGACTTCCCGCAGGAGCTTCCCGGTGGACCGGTCGGCCTTCGGGCGGGTGCCGGCGGGCCCGAACGCGTTGAACTGGCGCAGGGCCCCGCCCACGGAGCGGCGCAGCGCGAGCGTGTACCGCAGGCGCTTAACCGTCCACGCCAGTGCGGCGCCGGTGAGCACGTACAGGCCCAGGGCCCAGCCCCAGGGCGTGGAGAGCCCGGCGAGCCAGATGACGGCGGCGGCGAACAGGACCGCGATGACGAGCCGGCCGGTGGGCGGGTTCGGTGCGGAGTCGGGGCGGCGTCTGAGGGCCCGGCTGGTCTGGACGAGCACGATGATGGCGATGGCGATCGTGACGGGGATGGCGAGGGCCAGGAACAGCCAGCCGTCGGCGGCGAACGCCTGCCCGAGGTAGCCGAGTCCGCAGAAGGCCCAGACGGCGGCGACGGCCGCGGTGAGTCCGGCCGCGGCCCAGGTGGAGGGCCGGTGGACGGGCCTGGTGAGGCGGAGGCGGGCGTGCCAGGGGACGGCGATGAGGGCGCCTTCGGTGGGGAAGCCCTGCGCGGCCGGCTGCGGTGCGGGCGAGACGTTCCAGCCGCGGACTTTGCGGTGGGAGGGCTTGGCGGCGGCCCTGCCGTAGCGGCGGGCGGCGCGGCGGCCGAAGCGCAGCAGGTCGTACTCGCGGCGCAGCCCTGGGTGGGAGAGGGTCTCCCAGGCGCCTTGGACGAGGTGGAACTCGTCTTCGTCGCCGCCGCGGTCGGGGTGGGTCTCGCGCAGGCGGCGGCGGTAGGCGGCTTGGATGTCGGCCTTCGGGGCCTGCGGGCTCACCCCGAGGACGCGGTAGTGGTCTGGTTCGTTCACCACGCGGCTCCCGGTCGTTCGTGCGGGGACGGGCCGGTGCCCGAGAGGGGAGGCGGGCGTCGGTCTCGACGGTAATGGAGTCAATCTACCGCCGTATTGCCGCTTCGGGTGTCGCCAGGTCCGACATTTTCATACGGATGCGTCTCATTCATCGCGGCATGCGACGGCGATAGTGACACAGTGGAGTCGCCTTGTGCCGACGGGTGCGACCGGGTGCACGTCGCCAGTGCGCCGATGCCGTTCCGCGTCAGCGACTTTCGCACTGAGTGCGCGCTTGCCGTGCTCGGTGTCCCATTCGGCGGCCCATTGGCGCGTTGCCCAGTGGTGGCGACATCGGACAGTGCGCAATGTCGCCGGCCTCCATTGCCGATCGGGTCCCTTGCGGGCCGGAGGCGTCGGTGCCGGGCCGCGGACCGCGGTCCGACCGGTGCGGCGGGCGGCGTGCCGGGGCCGGCCCGAGCGGTCGGTCAGCCCTGCCAGAACCGGGCGAGCGCGGACGCGGCGGGGTCGTCGACGTCGGCGATCGCGTACTCGGAGGCCTCGACCGAGCTGCCGGAGTTCACCCACGGCTCGGCTTCGGCCGAGCCGAGCACGTCCAGGTCGACCCACGGGTAGCCGTCGACCGGCTCGGGGACGTCCAGGTCCAGTTCGGGCGGGAAGCTCGGCGGGTTGTCGGCCTCGTCGACGAGCATGTCCTCGTACGTCGCGGCGTAGGCCGTCTCGTCGCCCGCGGGGGCGTCGTCGGCGTCATCGGCTGCGTCGTCTTCGAAACCGGCGTCGACGCTGAAGTCCTCTTCGAGCGCCTCGTCGCCCTCGAAGTCGGTGTCGGCCCCGTCGAACGCGAACGCGTCGAGGTCCTCGTCGCCGGGAACCTCCCCGTCGTCGAACTCGTCCAATCCGGGGGCGTCCGCGTCGTCGTCGAGGCCGTCGGCGTCGAAGTCCGCGTTGCCTTCGGGCTCGAAGGCGTCGAACTCATCCATCACGCATCCTCCTCGCCTGGGACGAGGGTGCGGGCCTTGGCCAGCACCTCGTCGAGCTGTTTGACCTTGGCGGCCATGGAGTCGCGGCGCTGCTTGAGCGCCGCCTGCTTCTTCGCCCGGGCGGCCTGGTCGGCCTTCTGGGCGTTCTCGGCGGCCGAGATCCGGGCGTCGAACTCAGCGGCGCGGCGCTCGAGGGCGTCGTCCAGCGTGGAGTTGAACACGAACTCGACCTCGGTGAACCGGAAGCTGATCTCCTCGTTGAGATTGGCCCGCGCCTCGGCGATGACCCGCTGGATCCACTGCTTCGCGGCCTGGCGGTTGCCCTGGATCTTGCGGCGGTAGAGCAGGAACGCGGCGGCGGCGAGGCCGATGCCGACACCGGAGGCGGTCAGGGCGATCGCCCCGACCCCGGCGACGGCGCCGAGGCCGATCGCGCCGGCGCCCATGGTGACCGCGCGTCCGGCCATCATCGCGACACCCGCAGAGGAGGCCACGAGGAGCGCGCCGTCGGAGTTGTCGCCGCGGCGGGCCCGCCCGGAGGCGGCCGTGCGCAGGCCGGCGGAGATCGAGTTGGTGGCCTGGCGCAGCTCGTCGTCGTTGAACACCTGCCGCAGCACGCGTTCGGCCAGGAGCACGAACCGCTGGTGCAGTTCGCCCGAAAGGCGCGCGGCGATGCCCTGCAGGGCGATGTCGACCCGGTTCGGCAGGGATTCGAGCGCGGCCTTGTTGGCCTTCTCGACCTCGTCGAGGAGGGCCTCCTCGAGCTCCTGCAGGTGGGTGCGCAGGCGGCCCTGGACCTCGATCTTGGCGCGCTGGGTCTCGACGCGGAGGGCGAGGTTCGCCTTCTTCGTCTCGGTGCGCCGCAGTGCGAGGGCCTGCTTCTTCTCCTCCTTGAGGCGGTTGGCCGCCTCAGGGTCGGGGTCGTAGGCCTTCATGTCCGCGGCGGCCGAGACCGACAGCCGCTGGAACTCGGTGCGCACCGCGCGCACGACGTTCGCCGCGACGAGGGCCTTGCCGGCGGTCGCGACCTTGACCAGGGCCCGCTGCATCTTGCCGATGCCGGACTCCTTGGCCAGGGCCTGGCGGGTGGGGCCCTGCGAGTTGAGGGCGTGCTCGGCGAGCATCGCCGACACCGGGTAGTGCGGGGCGTTGCGGAACCGCGGGGCGTGCGCCTCGATGAGCGACCGGTTCTCCTCCATGACCGTGCGCCACCCGGGGTAGGTGTCGGTCTTGGTCAGCGCGAACACCACGAAGTTGACGCGCTTGGAGGCCTCGGTGAGGAAGTCCAGCTCGGTCTTGGCCATCGGGGACGACGCGTCGGTGACCATGATCAGGCACGTGGCCCGCCCGACCGCTTCGAGCGCGATCTGCGCGTGGTCGGGGTCGAGGCCGCCCGTGCCGGGCGTGTCCACCACGGACATGTGCTTGAGCAGCGCCGACGGGTGGCCCACGAGCATGCGCCGCGGCGGCACCATCCCCGGGGGCATCGTCCCCAGGCGGGTCGCCCAGTTGCGCAGGTCGCCCACGCCCAGGAGCATCGGGTCGGCCGCGCCGGGCTGCCAGGCGCGCACCGAGGCCTGCTCGGCCCACGCGAACTCGAGGTACGCCGTGGTCGCCACCTGGGCGTCCACAGGAGACAGACCGGGCATGCCGAGGAGGGCGTTCACCAGTGACGACTTGCCGCGCTTGGTCTCGCCCACGACGACGGCGACCGGCTTGTCCGGCTGCCAGCGCGACACCTCGTCGACTTCGGCCGCGGCCTTGGCGTCCACGGTCCGCAGGGACGCGTTGCCGGCCTTGGCCGCGCGCACGCACAGCTTGTGGATCTGCTGGGCCGGGTTCGGCTTGGCGGGGGCGGCGGCCTTCTTCGCCGGGGCCGGCTTCGCGGCCGGCGGCGGGGTGGCGGTGTCGGTCATGCCCGCACCTGGCCGCGGTAGACGGTGACGATGGGGTGGCGCAGGAGGCGGCCGCGGTCGGTGTACCCGATCTGCTCGGTGCGGGCGATGATGCCGTCCTCGGCGGGGGACCCGGCGGCGATCGTGCCGCCGGCCTCGTGCACCGACGGGTCGAAGCGCTGCCCGGTCGCGTCGACCTGGGCCACGCCGACCTTCGCGAACGCGCCGTCCAAGTGCTGGGCCAACGCGGGGGAGGTGGCGCGGTCGCGCATCCAGATGCACGCCTCCACCAGGGCGTTGCGGTCCGACATCGCCTGGGCGGACTGGGCGGGACCCTGCAGCTGCTGCACCGGGATCGGACCCGACGGGGCGGGCGCGAACGGCGCACCGGAGACCGGCGGCGCCGGCGGGGAGACCGGCCCCGGCCCGGCCGGAGCAGGCGCGATCGACCGTCCGGTGAGGACGGCCACGATCGCGGCGACGAGGACCGACCCGGCCCCGACGGCCAAGGTCACCGGATCGAACCCGCCGGTGAGGAACACCGCGCCAAGGGCGGCGGCGGCGAAGCCCACGAGGGCTCCCACCAGCGGTCCGCCGAGTCGATTCGTCACAATGCTCTCCTTAGGTCGTGCAGTCGTCCCGCGCGGGGGCCGGGTTCGGGGGCTCATCCGAGCCGCTGGGCGAGTAGATGGAAACCACGATGCACCACGTTCGCCACCCGCGCCTGGGCCGGCGTCGCGCCGCCGTTGGCGAACGCCCGCCAGCGCGCGGCGGCCTCGATGGCGGCGCGCCGCAGCTGCGGGCGGGCCTCACCGGGCAGGCCGAGGACGACGCTCGCGTCGTCGGTCAGCGCCAGGCGCGCGACCTCGGCCTCCATGGCCTCGGGCAGGGCGACCTGACCGGTGGTGACCTGGGCGGCGGCCTCCAGGAGCGGCAGCCGGTGGTACTCGGGGCGGGCGACGATCGACTCGACCGCGCCCCGCAGCAGGTCGCGGTCGGCGGCCGGGCCCGAGGCCGCGGCGGCGTCCAGGCGGGCGAGCGCCCACCCGGCCTTGATGACGTCGGCGCGGACCCCGAAGATCTGGTGCAGCGTCTGGCGCAGGCGCGGGAACCCCGAGGCCGCGAACAGCAGCCGCACGAGCTCACCGGTCGCCAGGTGCGGGTTCGCGCCCAGGTGCGCGATCGCGAAGTGGATGCCGTACAGGTCGAGCCGCTCCAGCAGGCGCTGGCGCTGGTGCTGGTCCACCGGGCCCTCGGTCGACAGGAACAGGCCCGCGGAGGCGAGCATCAGGGCCCGCTTGTCCTCGTCCAGCCCGGCGAGGGTCCGCAGTGCCTCGCAGTCGGCGGCCGTCAGCAGGCCCGCTTCGGCGGTCTCGGCGAGCAGCCCCACGACCGGGACCACGTCGCACACCGACCGGCGCAGGACCGCGGCCTGGTCCCCGGCGATCGGGCCGGCCACCGGCCACGGGTCCTGGCCCGGGCCGGGCGCGAGCTTGTCCGCCTTGTTGTACAGGCCCAGTGCGTTCATGGGGGAGGACGACAGCTGCTGGGAGGCCTTCGCGAACGCCTGCAGCGCTTCGACGTCGTCGGCGCGGACCTGCTGGGTGAACACGTAGATGATCGCCTCGGCGGACTCGACCGCGGCGCGGGAGTCGTCGTCGACGTCGTCGGCGATCGGCGCGGCGAACAGCATCTCGCGCGCGGCATCGGAGATGTCGGTGTTGACCGACTGCAGACCCGGGGTGTCCACCACGGTCAAGTCCCGCAACCGGTCCGAGGACAGCTGCACGTCGATCATCGCGGCCTCGTCGGCCGGGATCGGCAGGGTCGTCGGGATCATCCCGTTCGCGTCCAGCGGCACCGCGTGCTTGGTCCCGTTGCGCGCCACCACGTCCACGCGGTCGGCCGGGCCGTACCGGAACTGGGTCACCACGCGCGTGCACTCACCGGCCGCGGTCGGCGCCACGCGGCGTCCGATCAACGCGTTGACCAGTGTCGACTTTCCGGCTTTCAACCGGCCGGCGACCGCGACGCGCAGCGGCTGACCGAGCCTGGAGGCCACCTCCTCGACCACGGGGCGAGACGCGCCGCTGACCTTGCCGGCCAGCTCTTCGCACATGCCCGCCACACTCGTGGTGAGTTGCCCTGCCACCATGCTCTCGCGTCCGCCCTCTCATCGTTCACTTGGCACCTCGCCGCCGACGCCGGTCTGCGGCATCGAAGGTTCCGCAATATCATGAGAGGCGTCGGCGTTCCGTCGACAAGGACGACGATACAAACCGCAGCCGCCCGGCCGCCTCCCCCATTCGTGCCACAGCGTAAGGAGCCCCCTTTTGGCCGCCCCGCCGCCCACCCCCGGTCTGGCCCGACCACGCGTCGACACCGTGCCCGCCGACCCCGGCCGCGGTGACCGCGACGCAGCGCTCCACGCCATGGCCGCGGCGCTGGCCGGCCCGGGCCTGGTGGTCGTCACCGGCCCGCCCGGCTGCGGCCGCACCCGCCTGCTCGAGCGGCTCGCGCAGGCCTCCAAGCGCCCCGTCCACGCCGGCGGCGGCCTCGCCATGCTCTCCGGCGCCCCCGCGCTGGCCCTGGAACGGGCGACCCGGGCGCGCATGCCCGCCGACGACCTCCCGCTGCTGGCCGAGGCGGTCTACTCCCGCACCCGCGGCGGCCTCCTCGTCATCGACGACCTCCAGTGGTGCGACGCCGCCACGCTCGCCGTCCTCCCCGTCCTCGCCGAGCGCCTCCCGGTCGCCGCGGCCCTGCGCACCCCCAACCGCCTCACCGAGGCCGCCCTCGCGCGTCTCCTCGCGAACGCCACCGTCGTTCCCGTCCCCGACCTGACCGACGCCGAAGCCGCCCGGCTCGTCGCCGAAGCCGCACCCGCGCTGCCGCCCGCGCGCGCCGCCGCCCTCACCGTCCGCGCCGGCGGCAACCCCCTCGCCCTGACCGCGCTCGCCAAACGGGCCGCGCACCTCGACGCGGGCGAGACCGACCTCGACCTGGAGAACCCCGGCGACCCGGCCGCCGCCGCGGCGGCCGCGATCGCCGACCTGCCCCGCGCCGGCCGCACCGCCCTGGCCGCACTGGGCCTGCTGGGCCGCCCGGCCCACCCCAGCCTCCTCGGCGACGGCGCCGCCGTCCTCCAAGAGGCCGGCCTGGCCGTCCCCGACGGCGCCCACCTGCGCGCGGCCAGCCCGTGGATGGCCGAGGTCGCCGCCGGCATCCTCGACCACGAGGCCCGACTGCAGATGCACGAGCACCTCGCCGACGCCACCACCGGCGTGGAATCGGCCCGCCACGCCCACGCCGCCGGCCTCGCCGACCGCGCCCTCGCCACCGCGCTCGCCGCGGCCGAGTCCGCCGGCCCCCAGGCCCGCGCCGAAGCGCTCCTGCTCGCCGCCGACCTCGACCCGTCCCACGCCGTACCCGCCGCCCGCGCCGCACTCGCGGCCGGCCGCACCCGCGCCGCCCTCGCCGTCCTCGACAGCACCGCCGACGACGACGGCGAGACCGCCCTCGCCCGCGCCTGGGCCCTCCTGGCCCTCGGCGAATCCGGGCAGGCCCGCGCCGCCCTCCAACACGCCCCCGCCGGGCCCGAGACCGACCAGCTGCGGCTCCTGACCGCCCCGCCCGCAGAGAAAGCCGCCCTGGCGCTCGAACTGCGCGACGCCCACCCCGACCTGACCCACGCGGGCCTGGCCGCCGCCCTCGCCGGCGACGACCCGGACGCGCTGGCGTTCGCCGAAGCACTCGCCCGCGACGCGGGCGACTCGACGACCGCGTTCTGGTGCGCCTGGTCCCGGGTGATCGCCCTCGCCGACGCCGCCCGCCTCGTGGAGGCCGAAGCGGTCGCCCACGAAGCGGCCGACCGCGCCGGCGCCGCGGGCGCCTACTCGTGGCAGACCCGGTTCCTCGCCGCCGCCGCCTGGTGCCTGGTCCTGTCCGGCACGGGCCTGGACAACGTCATCGCCGCCGCCCAGTCCCTGGCCGACCACGCCCTCCCGGCGGTCGCCGACACCCTCATCGACGCCGCGATCGCCCTCGCCGAAGCCGACACCGGCGCCCTCGGCGCCGCCCGCGCCCGCCTCGCCCGCCTCAAAGACGCCCCGGCCGCCCTCGAAGGGCTCGTCTCCTGGCTCGAGCACGAGACCGCCTGGCTCGACGGCCAGCCCGGACCCGAAGCGCCCGAAGCCCGGCCCGGCCTCGTCGGCGGCCTCGCCCACATCACCGGCCGGTGGATCGCCTACGACACCGGCACCGAACCGGTCGCCGCCGACCTCGCGCCCTGGCCCGTCCCGGTCGCCTCGACGCTCTCGGCCTGGGACAAGGCCGCACCCGGCCCGTTCGCGCAGGCCGCGACCGCCTGGGACGGCCTGGCCGCCCGCGAGCAGGTCCGCTGCCTCCTCGCGCTGGCCGCCCACGCCGGGGACGCGAAGGCCGCCGTCACGGCCCTGGAAGCGGCCGAGCGGATCGCCGACGACCACGGATTGATCGTCCTGGCCGGGCGCGCCCGCCGGGGCCTGCGCAAGCACGACGTGCGCCGCGACCGCCGCTCGGCGCGCGGCGGCGGGGGACTGACCGACCGCGAGAGCGAGGTGCTGCGCCACGTCGCCTCCGGGCACCCGTCGCGGCGGATCGCCGAGATCCTCGGCATCACCGCCGAGACCGTGGAGACCCACATCCGTTCGGGCATGCGCAAACTCGGCGCGAAGACCCGCACCGAGGCCGCCGTGATCCTCACGGCCGCCGAGGGCGGTGCGCCGTGACGGGGGAGCAGGTGCCGCTGCACGTGGTCGGCGCGACCGGGGACGCGGACGCGATCGTGCGCCGCTGCGCGGCCGCCGGCTGGTCCGCGCACCGCGGGTTCGCGCTTCTCGAACCGGCCTGGGACCTGGCCGAGCGGCACCTGGTGTGCCACGGGCAGATCGGCGACGACCACACCGCCTCGCAAGCGGTCCTGGCGGCCGCCCGCGGGGCCGGGATCGTCGCGGTGGCGACCGGCGCCCTCGCCCTCAGCCTCGCCGCGGACCTGCGCCGCATCGGACCCCTGGGCCTGACGCCGGGGAAGGCCGAAGCGGCCGACGGCCTCGACCTCGACGCCGAGCAGCGGGCCCTCCTGGGCCGCCTGGCCGCCGGGTCGACGATCGCCGCCGCCGCCGAAGCCGAGTTCGTGTCCCTGCGCACCGCCAACCGCCGCATCGCCGCCGCCCGGCAGTCCCTGGGCGTCAAGACCACCCGTGAAGCGGTCATGATCTACATCAAGCACGCCCGCGACTGAACCACCCGGGGGACTCCCACATCGGACGCGCCGGCGGCGGACGAGACTTCGGCCAGTCCGGTGACCGGCCCGGCGGCGAGCCCGGTCGGGCTCTCGATCGGCCCCGAAGCTCCCGAAGACCTCATCGCCGACCCGGATCAGGCGCGCACGACGCCGCCCCAACGCAAGCGCATCAGCCCCCGTCGCCGATAGCGACCGAACCGCTCGAGCATCAGGCCGTGACCTGCAATAACACTCGAGTGTCGGATCCGTGTGGGAGTGTGGTCCTTTTCGGTTGGTCGGAGGCGGATGCGGGTGGGAAGGGGCATGCCCTATGCGGCGAAGCCGATCCGAGTCCCGAGTGCATCAGCCCTCGACGCCGGCGCGGCCGGACCCCGCAGACAGCCGGGACCAGCACACAGCCGGGCCCGATGCGCGAACGCACCGGGCCCGTCGGCATTTCGTCTTCGCTTGCGCTACTTCAGCTCGGCGAGGCGCGCTTCGGCCTCCTCCAGCTGGCGGCGCAGCCGCGACGCCTCCTCGGCGGCCTCGGAGCGGATCTTCTCGACCACCTCGTCCACGACCTCGGCGACCTCGTCCGAACCCGCCGCCTGGCACATCGCCAGCGCGTTCGAGTGCGCGACCTTGGCGCCCTTGACGACCGTGCGGGCACCGCGGGTCGCCGCGATCGACCACTCGCCGTCCTCATAGGTCAACGTGATCGACAGCTCCGAGTGCTTCGCGGCCGCAGCGCGCGGCCGGGCGACCTTCTTCTTCGGAGCCGCCACCTCGGCGGCGACGGCGGGCTGAGACACCTCAGGTGCGGTCACGGGTTTCCTCTCACTCACAGGTTTCGGTTTCGGCTCGTCCGGGAGCAGGCCCGGACCCGAAGGCGCGACCGGCTCACTCGGCTCGCTCGCGCGCTGGCGCGGCGCGCGGCGCGCGCCCTCACCGGGCGCGGGCAGGCGCAGTTCGGCGGCGGAGAACGACAGCTCGTCGGACCCGAACGCGACATGGACGAAGTCGTCCACCCCGGCCGGATCGAGGGCGACGACCTTCCCGGCGCGCCCGGCGACCTGCCCGGCGGCGTCGGTGAACACCACCTTCGGCTTCTTTCCTTGCGCCAGCACCGCTTCGAGATGAGCGATGTCGGCACTCGACAGTGACATCGGGGGCTCCTTCACAAGGTTGCGGCGGACACCGTCCTGTCGAACGGCGCCCGCGGGCCGGCCCTGGGCCAGCCGGTTGCTGCATCCTCCAATACGTACCCCGCGGGTACGACACCACCCCGCACGGAAGTCGCCCACGTCCGCCCCGCACCCCGAAACGCCACCGCCGCACCACCACCCGCACCACCACCCCCGCCACGCGCCCGGCCCGGAATATCGGCTGCGGTTCAGTCCCGGGCCATGTCGGGTTCCCCCCACCGCCCACCCGCCCCCCTACGCTCTGACCATGAGAGTCGCACTCGTCACCGAGTCATTCCCGCCCCAGGTCAACGGCGTCGCCCGCTCCGTGGCCCGCGCCGCCGCCCACCTCACCGCCCGCGGCATCGAACCGGTCGTCATCGCCCCCGCACCCGGCCCCGGACCCCGCCCCGCCTTCGACTGGCCCGTCGTCCACGTCCCCTCCATCCAGATCCCCGCCTACAAGCACTTCCGCGCCGGCCTCGCCACCCGCGCCCTCGACGACGCCCTCGACGCCCACCGCCCCGACGTCGTCCACCTCGCCAGCCCCTTCGGCTACACCGCCCGCGCCGCCGCCTGGGCCGAACGCCGCGCCATCCCCACCGTCGCCGTCTGGCAGACCGACCTGCCCGCCTACACCCGCGCCTACCACCTCACCGCCTTCGAACAACTCGTCTGGCACCGCCTGCGCTCCATCCACTCCCGCGCCCGCGTCAACCTCGCCCTCTCCGAATGCACCGCCAAAGCCCTCGCCGCCCAAGGCATCGGCGGCCTCGCCGTCCTCCCGCACGGCGTCGACACCGACCGCTTCCACCCCCGCCACCGCGACCAGAACCTCCACGACGCCCTCACCCCCGACCACGAACTCCTCGTCGGCTACGTCGGCCGCCTCGCCCGCGAAAAGCAGCTCCACTGGCTCACCGACCTCGCCGCCACCCCCGGCATCCGCCTCGTCATCGCCGGCGACGGCCCCCGCCGCCGCGCCCTCGAACGCCTCCTCCCGCAGGCGACCTTCCTCGGCGCCCTCCACGGCACCGACCTCTCCCGCCTCTACGCCTCCCTCGACCTGTTCGTCCACACCGGACCATTCGAGACCTTCGGGCAGACCATCCAGGAAGCCCACGCCTCCGCCGTCCCCGTCATCGCCGTCGACGCCGGCGGCGCCGCCGAACTCGTCGACCCCGGCGTCGACGGCACCCACTTCCCACCCGGCGACACCACCGCGCTGGCCGCCACCGCCCACGCCCTCGCCGACCGCCGCGACCTCCTGCGCCGATGGGGCGAAAAGGGCCGCCGCAAAGTCCAGACCCGCACCTGGGAAGCCGAAGGCGACGCCCTCATCGGCCACTACGAGCGGGCACTGGCACTCGGGCCGGCACGCGCCCCGCGCCCCGCCGTCCCCACGGCTTGACGTACGACAGCACCACCGCACCCAGGTACACCGACGACGACACGATCGGCGCCGCCAGCACCTGACCGTCCAGCACCTGCAACCGCTCCGGGTCCAGACCCGCCGCCATCGCCGCCAGACCCGGCCGCAGCGAGAACACCGTCAACGCGAACGTGACCGCCGTGGCCACCAGCTTCACCAGCACCCACGTGTACGCGACCGTCCACTTCGTGCCCAGCATGAGCACCAGCCCCGACACCAGCGCCCCCGCCCCCAAAGGCACCGCCAACACGCCCGCCAGCACCGACATCGCCGAACCCGCCGCATACTGCTCGGCCGCATCACCCGTGCCCACGGCCCACACCCCCAGCACCAGCAGGCACAGGCTCAACCCGAGCCAGGCCACGGACGAGACCACATGGACGATGACGAAGACCCGGTACGCCGGGCGGCGAAGCTTGAACATGCCCCCACCATCCCCGCCCGGCACGCGACCGCGCCTCCACGCGCGGACGTATCCGTGCCTACGCCCAAACGCCGACCCCCGCTAGATCGCCTCCGCCGAGACCGCCCTCGTGTCCATACGCGCCCACCGCAACCCGATCAGCGGGAACAGCAGCACCGACAGCATCGCCGCCCCGATCATCGCCGCCGCGACCGACTCGTCCACCAGGCCCCGCTCCGCCGCCGTCGACGCCGCCACCACCACGATCGGCAGCTCCGTCGCCGCGAACGCCGCCAGCACCCCCCGCTGCGGCCGATCCAACACCCGCGCGAACACCGCGAACGTCGTCACCCCGCGCACCACCGCGAACGCCGCCAAGAACACCGGGATCAACACCAGCGCCAACGGCGAACCCAGCAGCTGATCCAGATCGAACGTCACCCCCGTGTACACGAAGAACACCGGCACCACCGCACCGAACCCGATCCCGTCCAACTTCGACTGCACCAGCGCCTCCTCCCGCTCGTCCAACGCCGACAACAGCACATGCATGCACACCCCAGCCGCGAACGCCCCCAACGCGATGTCCACACCCACCTCCGCCGCCAGCAGCACCGCCGCCAGCAGCACCAGCACCGACAACCGCACCGCCAACTGCGCACTCGTCCCCATCGTCGCCGACAGCAACCGCGACACCCGCGCCGAACGCCGCAGCGAACCGAACGCCGCCGCCGCCACCGCCAACCCCACCAGCAGGATCACCAGCGTCGTCCGCCCCGAATGCTGACCCTCCGAATAGAACAACGCCAGCAACGCGATCGGCGCGAACTCGCCCACCGCCCCCACCGCCATCAGATACGGCCCCACCGGCCCCGCCAGCAACCCCGAATCACGCGCGATCGGCAGAATCGTCCCCAACGCCGTCGAACACAACCCGATCGCCAGAATCAGCACCGCATCCACACCCGCCAGCGCCAACCCGCCCCCCGCCAGCACGAACGACAACACCCACCCCAGCGACGCCAACGTGATCGGCCGCCCCCGCACCGCCCGGAAATCGATCTCATACCCCGCCAAGAAGAACAGCATCGCCAACCCCAGCTGCGACACCACCTCGAACAACGCGTGCGCCTGCACCAACCCCAGCACCTGCGGACCGATCACGATCCCCAGCACGATCTCCACCACCACACTCGGCAGCCGCACCCACCGCTCCACCCGGTCCACCAGCAGCGGCGCCGCCACCGCCGCACACGCCAGCACCAGCAACTCGACCGGCACCGCCCCGTCCATCACGTCCACGGCCGGAGCTTAACGGCCCCACCAGCCCGAACACCCCCAATCGGGGCTTAACCCCACCCGCATTCGGGGGACCACACGCACTACCGGCAAGTAACACACAGGGATACCGTCGAACCATGGCACTGGCGATCAACGACACCGACACCAAACCCCGACTCCGCGGCTGGCTCCACCTCGCCGCCTTCCCCACCGCGATCATCGCCGGCCTCATCCTCATTGCGACCGCACCCACCCTCACCGGCCGCCTCGCCACCGCCGTCTACGTCGCCACCTCCGCCGCCCTCTTCGGCATCTCCGCCCTCTACCACCGGACGAGACTCACCGAACGCGCCACCACCCGCCTCAAACGCCTCGACCACGCCAACATCTACCTCATCATCGCCGGCACCTACACGCCCATCGCCACCCTCGCCCTCGACGGCACCGCCCGCACCGCACTCCTGGCCGGCATCTGGGCCGGCGCCCTCGCCGGCGTCGCCTTCCGCACCCTGTGGCTCGGCGCCCCGCGCTGGCTGTACACGGTGCTGTACATCGGGCTGGGTTGGGCGGCGGTGTTCGTGATGCCGCAGCTCCTGGCGGGGGCCGGGACGGCGGCGACGGTCCTGATCATCACCGGCGGCGTGCTGTACACGGTCGGCGGCGTCATCTACGCGCTGAAGCGGCCCAACCCGTCGGTGCAGTGGTTCGGGTTCCACGAGGTCTTCCACGCGTTCACCGTGGCCGCGTACGCGGCGCAGTTCGTCGCGGTCGCCCTGGTGATCCACGGCGCGAACTGACGCACCGCCGAACCCCTGACCTCCCGTCGCCTTCCCTGAGCGACCCGCGCCACCCGTTATCATTGGGGCCCTAGCCGAGGAGGTCCCGATGAGCGACAGGCAGGCACGCGGCGTCGAACGCCAGATCCAGGAGGCCGAGGCCCGCGGCGAGTTCAAGAACCTCCCCGGCGCCGGGAAGCCGCTGCCGGGCATCGGGCAGCCGCTGCACGAGGACTGGTGGCTCCGCCAGCAGTCGACCCGCGAGAACATCGGTCTCGACGCCCTCCCGCCGGCGCTGCGACTCGCCAAGGAGATCGAGCAGCTCCCCGAGACCCTCGACGCGCTGGGAGACGAAGCCGCCGTGCGCGAGGCCCTCGACGCACTGAACGTCCGCATCCGCAAGGCCCTCATCGGCCCGATCGACGGCCCGCCGCTGCGGTTCGGCCTGCGCGACGTCGACGACGAGGTCCGGTCCTGGCGCGAGCGGCGCGGCTGAGTCCGAGCCCACACCACCATCACTTGACGGTGTCAAGATTCGTGCTGCATCATGAACTTGACACTGTCAAGAAGCGTGCACTGGTGCGCCCCCTCGGAAAGGCCCGACCCATGGTCCCCATCATCACCCTCACCGCCGCCACCCTCCTGGCCCGCCTCGCCGGACTCCTCGGCGCCGACGCCCTCGACTGGCAGACCTCCCTGCGCATCGGCCTCGCCGCCATGTTCCTCATCACCGGCATCGTCCACTTCGTACCCAAGTTCCGGGACGACATGATCCGCATGATCCCCGAACGCCTGCCCCGGCCCGCCGCGCTGGTCGCCCTCACCGGCGTCCTCGAACTCGCCGGCGCCGCCGGCCTGCTCGTCCCCGCGACCGCACCCGCGGCCGCGATCGGCCTCGCACTGCTCCTGGTCGCGATGTTCCCCGCGAACGTCTCCGCGGCCCGCCGCGGCGTCCCCCTCGCCGGGAAGCCCGCCACCCCCCTGGGCATCCGCACCGCCGAGCAGATCCTCTTCATCGGCCTCGCCGTGCTCGCCGCCCTCTGACACCGAAGCCCTCCGACACCACAGGGAGCGGACACGCCGAAGGCCCCGGACCGCATCGGTCCGGGGCCTTCGGCACTCGCTATGCGACCGGCCGGCCCAGCGTCAGGTACGCGAACCCGAGCAGCCCGCGGTGCCCGCGCAGCCACCAGTCCCGGTGCCTGTCGGTCTGCTCGCGGATCTCGGCCGCCCGCGGGTGCCCGGGGTTGGCCAGCAGCCAGACCTCCTTGTCCGCCAGGAACTGCGACTCGAAGTCGTCCCATTCGGACTGCTCCACCGACTCCACCCGCAGCGGCCGGAACCCGGTCGCGACCGCCGCGTCCACGAACTCCGGCAGCGGCATCCAGTCCCCGGTCGACGTCTCCGGCCACATCGCGGCCAGCTCCGCCTCGGTCGGCACCCGGTTCCACACGCCGTCGCCGATCAGCAGCCGCCCGCCGGGCTTCACGATCTCGTACAGGGCCCGCAGGGCGTCGGCGGCCGTGCCGAACGCGTGCACCGCGCCGATGTTGATCACCAGATCCGCCGGTTCGGTCCAGTCCTCGCCCCGGTACTCCACGAACTCGAGCCGGTCGGCGATCCCGCGCCGGGCGGCGCCGGCCCGGCCCCGCTCCAGCAGCTCCAGGTCCGAGTCGACCCCGTACGCCTTCGCGCCCGGCACCTTCGCGGTCACGCGCTGCAGGAGTTCCCCCCAGCCGCAGCCGATGTCGACGATCACCTGCGGTTGCGCCGCAGCGCACTCCTCGACCTGCCGGTCGAAGCGCCACGGGGCGATGGGGGAGTTGCAGTCAAGGAAGCCGTATCGTGTCGGCGCGTCATGTCCAGTCATCGGACGACACGGTAGCAACACCCGTCCCGGCCCGCAATCGGATTGCCCCGCCCTCGCCCGCCCACTACCGTGGCCCCCATGATCACCGTCCACGCCTACGTCCACGCGCTACCCGCGCACCGCGACGCCTACCTCGAGGGCCTGCGCGCCCTCCAGGCCGCCACCCGCGCGAACGACCCCGGGTGCCTGCGCTACGAGTTCTGGGCCTCCATCGACGACCCGAACGCCTTCGTCTGCGTCGAGGAGTGGACCGACATGGACGCCCTCACCGCCCACCTCGACGCCCCGCACCACATCGCCGGCAGCGCCGCCCTCGACCCCTACCGGTCCCGCCCCGGCGAGATCCAGATCTTTCAATCCACCCCCATCGGCCTCTGACGCCACAACCCAGTGGGAGACTCGCACACATGACCGACCTCAAGACACACCTGGGCCGCTATCTCCAAGCCGGCCGCGACGCCGTCCTGTGGAAGCTCGAAGGCCTGGGGGAGTACGACATCCGCCGCCCCCTCACCCCCACCGGCACCAACCTCCTCGGCCTCGTCAAACACCTCGCCAGCGTCGAGATCGGCTACTTCGGCGAGACCTTCGCCCGACCCTTCCCCGAGACCCTGGCCTGGCTCGACGAGGACGACGCCCACGCCGACCTCTGGGCCACCCCCGACGAGAGCCGCGAGTACATCACCGACCTCTACCGCCGCGTCTGGGACCACTCCGACACGACCATCCGCGACCTCGAACTCGACGCCGAGGGCAACGTCCCCTGGTGGCCCACCGAGCGCTCCGCCGTCACCCTCGGCCAGATCCTCACCCACATGGTCGCCGAGACCCACCGCCACGCCGGGCACGCCGACATCGTCCGCGAAGGCATCGACGGCGCCATCGGCATGCGCCAGGGCAACGACAACCTCGGCCGCGACGACGATCAGTCCTGGTCGGACTATTTCGACCTCGTCGAACGCAACGCCCGCAAAGCCGCAGGCCACTGACCCCGCCGGGCCCCGCCACCCCCGGGGCCCGACCCGCACCGGATGTCGCACCCGGCTGGCACACTCACCGCATGACCGACCCCAAGACCCACCTGCACCACTACCTCCGCAACGCCCGCGCCGCCGTCCTCTGGAAGCTCGAAGGCCTGGGGGAGTACGACATCCGCCGCCCCCTCACCCCCACCGGCACCAACCTCCTCGGCCTCGTCAAACACCTCACCTGCACGACCGCCGACTACTTCGGCACCGTCTTCGACCGGCCCTTCCCCGACCCCCAGCCCTGGTTCGACCCCGACACCGCCCCAGGCGCCGACATGTGGGCCACCCCCGAAGAACCCACCGCGTTCCTCATCGACCTCTACCACCGCACCGGCGCGCACGCCGACTCCCTCATCACCGAACTCGACCTCGACACCGAAGGCCGCGTCCCCTGGTGGCCCGCCGAGGACGCCACGGTCACCCTGCACCGCATCCTCGTCCACATGATCGACGAGACCAACCGCCACGCCGGCCACGCCGACATCATCCGCGAACTCATCGACGGCAGCGCCGGACTGCGCCAAGGCGCCGACAACCTGCCCGCCCACAGCCCCGAGCAGTGGACCGCCCACTACAACGCCGTCGAGCAGGCCGCACGCCAAGCCGCCACCCGCTAGACGGCACCGGGCCCCGGCAGCACCACGCCACTGGGGGGCCCGAACCCCGAACCGGACAAAACACGCGCACCAGCCCAGGGGAGGAGCACTACGAAGCAGAACTACCCTTCCGGTCCTCCCGCTCCACCAACCGCGCCTCCGCCGCCAGCGCCCGCTCACGCCACGACTCCACCGCCGCCCGCGCCTCCGCACCCGCAGCCTCAGCGCCCTCCGCACGCGACACCGACACCCGCGCATCAGCGACCGCACCGGCAAGCTCACCGCGCAACCGCTCCACATCGGCCACCAGCACCGCCGCCCGGGACGCCGCCTGCTCGGCATCCCGCCGCGCCACCGCCACCTCCGCGACCAGCGACTCCACCCTGGACCGCTCCCGGTCCCGCTCACCGATGAACCCCAGCGCCCGCGTCTCGGCCCGCTCCAACGCCGCCTCACCGGCCCGCAACGCCTCCGCAGCCTCCGCCGCCACCTGATCCGCCCGCGCCCGGGCCGCCTCAGCCGCGCCCCGCGCCGACACCGCCTCCTGCTCGGCCTCCTCACGCGCCACCACCGCAGCATCCCGCTCCGCCAACGCCGCCGCCCGCGCCTGCGCAGCCGCACGCGCCAACCCCTCGGCCTCCTCACGACCGGCCACCGCCGCAGCCGCCTCAGCCCGCGCCGACACCGCCTCCTCACGAGCCGCCTCCGCGTCCCGCACCGCCGCCAGCCGCGCCGCGACCGCCTCCTTCGCCCGCCCCTCAGCGGCCGCCAACGCACCGGCCACCCGCTCGGCCTCGACCCCCGCAGCCGCCAACTCCTCACGCAGCGCCGACACCCGCGACGCCACCTCGTCCCGCTCCGCCCGCGCCGCCGCCACCGACGCCGCCGCATCCGACCGCACCTCGGCCAGCCGCGCCTCCACCTCGGCCGGATCGGTCTCCGCCCGCAGCGCCTCGGCGAGCGGCGCCAGCGCCGACGCCATCGACTGCTCGATCTGCTCGTACAGCTCCTCAGCCCGCGCGAGCGCACCCTCAAGGCCCGGCGTCGACCGGCGCAGCTCGCGCTGGCGCTTGGCCTGGGCCGCGCAGTCGCCCTCAGCGCAGTACAGCCGCGGGCGTCCGCGCCCGGGCTGCTGCGGGATCGGCGTCCCGCACCGCTTGCACAGCGTCGCGCCCTTCACGGGCGTCTTGGTGGTCGTCGTGGCGGTAGTCGTGCCTGTTTTCGTCATGCACACAACCTACCATTATTAATTTCCGTTTTTAATATTTAAATAACGGAAAAACAAGCGTGTCGCCTCCAGATACATAACTCACGAGAAGTGCCGTTCCCGCAAGTAATGATGATTCCGGGCCTGACACGACCTCCCGTGAATCGAGGGGTCGTTCGTCGGGTCGGTAACCCCATTGACGCGATCGGCCGCGGCCGCCGGGATTCGGAGCCGCCGTGGGCGAGCGGACGGCGGCGTGGCGGACGCGCGGCGGACCACGGTCCCGGCGGGCGCGAGCCTGATTTGCCGCAGACGCCGTGAACCGGTCAGGAATCGAGAAGCCGTGCACCCGCCGCCGCCGTTAGCGTGAGAATCACTGAGCGACGGAAGGAAACACCATGACCGACGGACTCTCCAACGAAGAACGCGCCGCCGTCAAAGCGCGCGCGAAAGAACTCAGGGACGCCGACCGCGGCAAGGACAAGGACGAGGCCGCGCTCCTCAAGGCCATCGCGGAGATGGACGAGCCGGACCGGGCGCTGGCCCAGCGTATCCACGCCGTCGTCACCGCCGCCGCCCCGGAGCTCGTGGCGAAGACCTGGTACGGCCAGCCGGCGTACGCCCGGCCGGGCAAGGGCGGGAAGGTCGTGGTCTTCTTCCGCAGCGGCCTGAAGGACAAGGAGCGGTACTCCAGCCTCGGCTTCTCGGCCGAGGCGAACCTCGACGAGGGCGGCTTCTGGCCGACCTCGTACGCCGTCACCGATCTGGACGAGGCCGCCGAAGCGGCCCTGTTCCAGCTGGTCAAGCGCGCCGTGTCCTGATCCCCCGCGTGTGCGGTGCGAAACGGCGAATCGCGGCCCGGCGCCGTCTCCGCTTGCGAGGATGGCGGTGACACCGCTTCGACGAAGGGAGCCCGCGATGGGTTCGATCCTCAATCCGTACATCGCATTCGATGGCGACGCACGGGAGGCCATGGAGTTCTACCAAAGCGTCCTCGGCGGCGAGTTGAAGGTGATGACCTTCGGCGAGTCCGGCATGCCCGGGCCCAACGCCGACCAGGTCATGCACGCGCAGCTGTCCTCGGACGCCGGCTACACGCTCATGGCCTCGGACATGCCGCCCGGCGTGGAGCACAAGCCCGGAACGAACGTCTCGATCAGCCTCTCCGGCGACGACGCCGACCGGCTCCGCGGCTACTGGGAGGCCTTGAGCGACGGCGCCGAGGTCAGCATGCCCTTGGAGAAGCAGATGTGGGGCGACGAGTTCGGTGCCCTGGTCGACCGGTTCGGGATCAACTGGATGGTCGACATCACCGCTTGAGAACGAGCGCGGCACCGCAAAGCGGGTGCTGGACCCTAGGTCCAGCACCCGCTTCCTTCTTCGTTACTTGCGGGAATCTAGCTGTCGGGTCGTCGCGTCTCAGTTGAGGCCGCGCGGGATCCGCCAGAACGCGACCCCTGCCAGGAGGGCCGAGAGTACGGCGGCGATGCCGAACTCGATCCATTGGAAGTCCCAGTACCGGTCGGCGGGCTGGTACGTGACGTCGAACGTGGCGCCGAGGTCGACCATGCAGTCGTCCGGGGTGCCGCCCACGGTGTCGCAGGCTTCGATGTCCTCCGCGGTGACGTCGGTGCCGTCGGCTTTGTGGACGACGATGTACTCCGAGACGACCCAGGCGCCGGGGATCGTGTAGCCCTGGACGCCCGCGCCCTGCGGGCCGATGCCGAAGGAGTCGATCTGGCCCACGGTGTTGGCGTCGTCCCAGGCGATGGTCTCGGTGACGGGCTCGGCGAACTGCGGGCGGAGCACATTCGCCATGACGAGCTGGAACATCACGAAGACCACGAGCGTGACCGCCATGGCCACGAGGGTCTTGCGAGTCAGGACGCCGATGACGACGCCGAGGGTGAACGCCAGCAGCGCGTACCCGAACGGGGCGAGGTCGCGGGCGGCGAACGTCAGCGGTTCGAACCGGCTGTCGACCACCTTGTCGAACGGCCCTGCGGCCCAGGTCAAGAGGAGGCTCAGCGCGCCGGTGAACAGGACGCTCACTCCCCCGACGAGCGCGAGTTTCACGGCGAGCCAGCGGGCGCGGGTGACCGACTGGTTCCACACCAGCCGGTGGGTGCCGGTCTCGAGTTCGCGGGTGATGAGGGGTGCGGCCCAGAACGCGCCGATGAGCGCCGGTGCGGCGAGCAGGAGCAGTCCGATGAGGAGGAGCCCGGAGCCGAACTGCTCGGCGAGGGTGTGCGCGGCGTCCTCGCAGGCGCTGGTGCAGTCGGTGATGTTGATGCGGTAGGCCTCGCGGATGTCGCCGGCGAGGAACAGCAGGTAGACGGCGGCGGCGACGACGAGGCCGGCGGTCCACAGGGTCTGGGCGCGCATTTGGCGCCAGGTCAGCCAGATCATGCGCGGGTCTCCTGGAGGGTCGGGGCGGTGAGGCCTTCGGCGCGGTGCAGGTAGGTGAGGACCATGTCCTCGAGTCCGACCGAGTCGGCGCCGGGGAGCTCGAGGTGGTCGCCGGTGGTGTCGTGGACGATGAGGGTGGTCTGGCGGTCGGTATGGTCGGCGGCGATGACCTTGACGCCGTCGGGCAGTGCGTCGAGGGTGCCGCGGGGGCCGACGAGCCGGTGGTGGGCTGCGAGGAGGTCCTCGATGTCCCCCGCGACCTGGACGCGGGACTCGGCCAGGACGATGAGGTGGTCGCAGACGCGTTCGACGTCCCCGATGAGGTGCGAGGAGAGGATCACGGAGACCTCGAGTTCGGCGACGAACTCCATGAGGTTCTGCAGGAACGCGCGGCGCGCGAGGGGGTCGAGGGCGGCGACCGGCTCGTCGAAGATGAGCAGCCGGGGCCGTTTCGCGGCGGCGATGGTGAGCGCGAGCTGGGCCTTCTGGCCGCCGGAGAGGCGACCGGCCTTCTTCGCGGGGTCGAGGCCGAGCCGTGCGATGCGGTCGCGGGCGAAGGCGTCGTCCCAGGTGGGGTTGAGGTGCTCCCCCAGGCTCAGGTGGTCGGCGACGGACAGGCCCGCGTAGACCGGGGTGTCCTGTGCGACGAAGCCGACGTCGGCGAGTTGGGCGCTGTCGGCGGCCGGGGTGCGGCCGAGGACCTCGATGCGGCCGCTGGTGGGCCGGATGAGCCCGGATGCGAGGGCCAGGAGCGTGGACTTACCGGCGCCGTTGGGGCCGACGAGGCCGACGATGCGGCCGGCGGGGATGTCGAGGGTGGCTTCGGCGAGCGCGGTGTGCTTGCCGTAGCGCTTCGTGAGTGCGGTGGTGCTCAGGACTGGGGTGCTCATGGGGTCACCTGTGGTGCCTTTCTGATGGTGGTGTCGAAGAGGGCTTTGATGGCGGCGTCGTCGAGTCCGGCGGCGCGGGCGGTGGTGATCCACTGGTGGAGTGCGGTGCCGAGTTCGGCGTGGGCGTCGAGGCTGGCGTCGGCGAGGGTCGCGGTGACGAAGGTGCCGCGTCCGGGCTGGGGTGCGACGAGGCCTTGGCGTTCGAGTTCGCGGTAGGCCTTGAGGACGGTGTTGGGGTTGATGGCGATCTTGGCGACGACTTGCTTGACCGTGGGCAGCTGGTCCCCCACGTCGAGCATGCCCAGTCGGAGGGCTTGCTGGACCTGCTGGACGAGTTGCATGTACGGGGCCACGCCGGAGCGGGGTTCGAGGTGGAAGTCGATCACGAAGTTTCTCTATTTCACTAGGATGTTAGCACTATAGAACTATGGGGGTGCCCGCGTCAATCGCGGGGTCCCGCTACTCCCCTGCCGGGGCCTATCGTCCCTGGTTGCGGGGGTGCTGCCGGGCTTGGCGCTCGTTGCCGAACTTGTAGGCGCCGGTCCAGCGGGCCATCACGAGCTGCTCGTCCCCTGCGGCGATCTCGTCGAGGAACGTCGCCGCGCGGTGGCCGCGGAGGGTCGCGGCCGCACGTCCGCGGTGCGTGATGACGATGGTGCCGTCACTGCGCTGCGTCCAGCTGAATCCCGAAGGCGCGCTCACGCGACGGGGCTCGCCGCGCTCCGGGCGGCCTTCGCGGCCTTGGCGGCTTTCGCGGTGGCGAAGGCCGCGAGGATCCCGCCGATGAACCCGAACAGGTGCGCCTGCCAGGACACGTGCGGGTGCGAGGGCAGGATGCCCCAGATCAGCGACCCGTAGACGATCACGATGAGGACGCTGATGAGGATGTCGGCGATGCTGCGGATGAAGACGCCGCGCGCGATCAGGTAGCCGAAGAGCCCGAAGGCGACCCCCGAGGCGCCCACGGTCACGCTCCACGCGGGCGAGAGCAGCCACACGCCGAGCCCGGAGACGACCAGCGAGCAGGCCAGCGCGATCCACATGCCGCGCCAGTCGCGGAGTGCGGCGATGGTGCCCATGACGGCGAGGGGGATGGTGTTGGAGATGAGGTGGGGGGCGCCGGCGTGGAGGAGGGGTGCGGCGGGGATGCCGGGGAAGAGTCCTTCGGTGCTGCGGGGGTGGATGCCGAAGTTGGTGAGGTGGGCGGGCAGGACGATGTCGATGATGAGGATGAGCCACATGAGGGCGATGAGGGTGCCCCAGAGGATGAGGGCGCGGCGGAGGGGGTGCATGCGGGTGGGTGCGGTGGGGTTGGCCATCGTGGTCCTTGGTGAGGTGCAGTGGGGGTCGTCGTATTGAAGGGTAGTCGGTGGGGTGGCGTGTGCGGGGGTTCGCTCGGGTCGGGCGTGAGGGGGTGCGGGGTTGGGCGCGGGTGGTAGGTTCCCTCGGTGGCATTGAGCCTGCTGAGTCGAGTTTGGAAGCCGGTGGCCGCTGCGTGTGTGAGCGTGGGGCTGCTGGCCGGTTGCGGCGTGGATGACGGCGCCGCTGAGGAAGGGAATGCTGACGTGGTGCAGATCAGTGACGGTGTCGAGGTGTCGGTTTCGGCCGAGATGGACTCGCGGCCGGTGGTGACGGTGCCGAGCGGTGAGGAGCCGCCGAAGGAGCTGTTCACGGCTGACGTGGTCGAGGGTTCGGGTGCTGAGGCGAAGGCCGGCGACTCGGTCTCGGTGCAGTACGCGGGGTTCAACTGGTCGAACGGCAAGGAGTTCGACGCGTCGTGGAACCGGGGGGCGCAGCCGTTCGCGGTGTCGCCGCTGGGTTCGGCGCCGGTGATCCAGGGCTGGAATGACGGCCTGTTGGGCGCGCAGGTCGGTGACCGGCGTCTGATCGTGATCCCGCCGGAGCTCGGTTACGGTGCGGCGGGTGCGGGTGGCGTGATCGGCCCGAACGAGACGCTCGTGTTCGTGGTGGACGTGGTGTCGATCAACGGCCGCTCCTAGCGTCTGGAGAGTTTTTGAGGGGGTGCCGCGCTTGTGCGCGGCGCCCCCTCGTGTCGTGTGCCTAGCCTCCGGCGATGGACGGGAGGATCTGGATGTCCTTGCCGTCGACGGGTGTGTCGAGGCCTTGGAGGCGGCGGCTTTCGTCGTCGCCGATGTAGATGTTGACGTAGCGGCGCAGTTTTCCGGCTTCGTCGCGCAGCCGGCGGCCGAGGCGGGGGTGGGCGGCGGCGATCTGGTCGAGGACGTCGGCGAGGGTGGCGCCCGGTGGGGCGTCGACGTCGAGGTGGCGGGCCCCGCCGCATTCGGAGGCGAGTGCGGCGGGGAGTTTCACGTCGATGGTCACGGGGTCTCCATGGCGCGCACGCAGAGGACGTCGGGCAGGTGGGCGGTGACGAGCTGCCACCGGCCGGTGTCGTCGGCGGCCCAGACGTCGCCGCAGCGGGTGCCGAAGTACCAGCCGGGGTCGGCGGCGCCGTCGGTGCAGGCGCCGTCGCGCATGACGGTGCCGAAGTAGGGCTCTTGGGGCAGGCCGGTGCCCCAGGCGTTCCAGGTGTCGCCGCCGTCGGTGGTGCGCCAGGCGCTGATCTGGTGGTCGGGCGGGGTGCGGTCCATGGATTCGCCGACGGGCCAGGCCATGACGGTGCCCGCCTGGGTGGGGTGGGCGACCATGGCGAATCCGAAGTTGGACGGCAGGTGCTGGGAGATGTTGGTCCAGCCGCCGTCGGGCCGGGTGGCGCGGTAGGCGGGGCCGTGGGACTGGGCGTAGAGCGTGCCGTCGGCGTCGCGGGTGACCTTGTGGATGCACTGGCCGGAGTCGGGTTCGGTGTCGGGGCCGTAGTCGACGCTGATGCCCTTGGTGATGCCGTTCCAGGTCTTGCCGTCGTCGGCGGTCTGGTAGATGCCGCCGGAGGAGATGGCGACGGTGAGGTGCTGGGGGTCGGCGGGGTCGGGGACGATCGTGTGGACGGCGGGTCCGCCGGCGCCGGAGGCCCAGGTGGTGTGCTCGGGGTGGTCCCAGAGGGCGCGGTTGAAGGTGAAGGTCTGGCCGCCGTCGTCGGAGGTCCAGAGGCTGGTGGGTTCGACGCCGGCCCAGACGCGCTGGCCGGGGCCGAAGGCGAGCTGCCAGATGCGTTTGACGGTGTTGGTCTGGTCGGTGTCGGGCTGGTCGATGCCGGCGGTGTCGGAGAAGTCGAGGGGCCGGTAGGGCAGGTCCTGGGGGAAGGCCATGGGGGCGTTCTCGGGTTCGGACCAGGTCTGGGCGTAGTCGTCGGAGCGCCAGATGGAGGGTCCGAAGAAGGTGGAGGCGCCGATGAGGATGCGGCCGGTGGCCGGGTCGCAGGCGGCGGCGTAGATCTCGGCGACGGCGGTGAAGCCGTCGTCGTCGAGTTGGTGGGGGCCCTTGAGATCCCAGGTGGTGCGGTCCGTGCTGTGGGCGGTGAACAGGCCCTTGCGGGTGCCGATGAGGACGAGGTAGGCCATGGCGGGCTCCTTTGCCGTGTCGTGGTGGCTACTCGTCCCCATCGTCGCGCCCGGGTGTGACGTTTTCAGGCGGTTGCGGGTTTCACTCGCCCAGGAGTGTCGCGATGTGGGCGGTGACTTGGGCGGGGGTGCGGTGGGTGGTGTCGATGAGTTCGGTGGCGTCGCGCATCCAGGTGTCGAGTGCGGTCTCGTAGGCGGCGCGGTGGTCGAGGCGCCATCGGCGGGCGGTGGGTTCGTCGGTGTCGTGGTCGACACGGTGGCGGTGGGTCGCGGCGTCGGTGTGGAGGGTGAAGGCGCGCAGGGGGATTCCGGCTTTGGTGAAGCCGTCGGTGAGTTCGGTCCAGTATTCGTGCTGGAGGACGGTCTGCGGGATGACGAGGGTGCCGCCGGCGTATTCGAGGACTTGGCGGGCGGTCTCGATGGTGAGGCCGCGCCAGGGGTCGAGTTCTTTGAAGTCGGTGTGCGGTAGGTCGCCGATGATGCCGCGCAGGAGGTAGCCGATGTGCTCGGAGTCGAAGACGCGGGCGGGGAGCGCGTGTTTGAGGTGGTTCGCGGTCGTGGTCTTGCCGGCGCCGTAGGTGCCGTTGAGCCATACGATCATTCGGGGGAATCTAGCAGGAGCGGGCCTGTTCGTGCGGCGCCCTTTGTGTTACGTTGCGAACACCCCGGGCGCACTGCTGCGTCGACCCGCCCGTCTCGTGTCCCGTTAGGACGTTCCCTATGCGCGCCTCCCGTCTGCTCCTGGTCCTCCCGCTCGTGCTGGCCGCCGGCTGCTCCGACCTGTCCGGCCTGGCCGACGACCCGTCGTCGAGCGTCCCTGCCGGGACCGGTTCTGAGGTCTCGAACGAGTTCAGCGACACCGCGCCGTTCACCGTCACCGTGGATCCGGCGGGGTTGACCGCGGACATCGAGGCGCTCGAGGTCGCCGACGAGCGCGACGACGGCTACGACCGGTCCCTGTTCCCGCACTGGAAGGACGACGACGGCAACGGCTGCGACGCCCGCGACGACGTCCTCGTGAAGCAGGACCGCTCCGGGGCCCTCACGGAAGGCGACTGCGACGCGGCCATGACCGGCGAGTGGGTGTCGATGTACGACGCGGAGACCGTGACCGCCTCCGGGGACATCGACATCGACCACTTCGTGCCGCTGAAGGAGGCCTGGGGCTCGGGCGCGGTCGACTGGACCACCGAGGACCGGCAGGCCTACGCGAACTGGCAGGAGAACAACTGGCACCTCATCGCTGTCACCGCCTCGTCCAACCGCTCCAAATCGGACCAGGACCCGGCCGAGTGGATGCCCGAGGACGAGTCCGTGTGGTGCGCCTACATCTGGGCGTGGGTCGCGGTCAAGACCGAATGGAACCTGAGCGTCGACGCCGCCGAGCAGACCGCGCTCCTGGACTACACCGCCAGCGCCTGCTAGCCGAGTGCGGGCCAGGCGACGCCGAGCCGGTCGGCTCGGGCGTGTTCGGCGGCGGCCGCGACCGGCCGCCGCCTTCCGGGTCTACTGGTTGAGGTTGGGGCCGAGGTTCTCCCGCAGGGTGTCGAGGGCTTCGTCGATGCGCTGCAGGGTGTCGCCGACGAGCATGCCGACGGGTTCGACGAGCCAGTCGCGGGGGATCATGCCGTGCGCGTGGATCTGGACCCAGCCGCTGATCGGATCGGCGTTGGAGCATTTGACGGCGAGGGGGCGGGGAACGCGCCGGATCGGCGCCGCCCATACCCGGCCGTCGGGCGGGTTCTGGTTCCAGTCGTCTCGGGAGATGAGCACGGCGACGGGCGGTTGGGACGTGCCGCCGGTGCCGGGTATCCGGGAGGTGTAGACCTCGCCGCGTCGGTATTCGTTGGGCTGCTGCGCCACGCTGCTCCTATTCGGGTTCCTGCCAGAGTGCGGCCGTCGTGGTGTCGACCGCGTCGTACCAGCCGCTGAGCCCGCCGTCGTCGGCGGTGTCGGCGCGCAGTTGCGCCTGGAGCGCCGCTGCGCGGGCGGCCCGTGCGATGAACTCCGGGGTCGACAGTCCGGCGTTGGCGGCCGCGGTGTCGATGAGGTCCCGGTCGAACGGGTCGAACCGGACTGTGGTGCCGATTTTCGCTGACATGGGGCGTGCTCCTTCGCTGCGAGACCATTACATCATATGGCGCATCACTTCTGATTCGCAACATGCTGCGTCTGATGATGCGTCGTAGGCGGGGGGTGAGCGGTGCTCGCACTGGCGTAGGTTGCCGTCCATGGCTACTGAGATGTGGGAGGCGCGGGCCGACGCGCTGTGGGACCGGTTCGACGACATGGACGAGGACGCGTTCGTCCAGGCGATGCTGGACCTCGCCGCCGAGTGCGACCCGGAGGACCCGGTCGCGCTGTTCGAGGTCGGCGGCGCCCATGACTCGACCGGGCGCACCGCGACCGCGGTCGGCTACTACGAGCGGGCGGTCGCCGCCGGGCTCTCCGGGGTCCGCCGCAGGCGCGTGTCGATCCAGATGGCCTCCTCCCTGCGCGAGATCGGGCAGCCCGAACGGGCCCTGGAACTCATCGAGGAGGAGCAGGCCCGCGGGTCGGACGCGTACGACGGCGCGCTGGCCATGTGCAGGGCGCTCACCCTCGCCAAGCTCGGCCGCGACCGCGAGGGCCTGTCGGTCGCCCTCATCGCGCTGGCCCCGCACCTCCCCCGCTACCAGCGGTCCACCGTGGCGTACGCGCGCGGCCTGGTCGGCGAGGCGCCGGAGGGTTAGGGCCCGGCGCTGCCGTCGCTTCGGGCGAGCGGAGCCGCCGGGGCGCGGCGGGCGGTAGGTTCGACGGCGTGGATCCTCGATTGACCGTGGCCGAACTGGACCCGGACCGGTGGCCGGATTTCCTGGCGCTGGCCCGGCAGATGGGCGGCAACCGGTCCTGCTACTGCATGTGGTGGCGCGAGGAGCGCGGTGAGCGCTTGCGCCGGCCGCGGGCGGAGGCGGCCCGCGAGGTGGTCGGCCAGGGGCCGCCGGGGTTGATCGCCTACGAGGGCGGCACGCCGGTGGGCTGGTGCGCCGTGGCGCCGCGCTCGGCGTATCCGCGGCTCAACACCGCTCGGGACACCCGGCCGTCGGCCGACGCCGGCGATCTGGACCGCGTATGGGTGGTGTCCTGCTTCTTCGTGCCCGAGGCGTGGCGGGGGCGCGGCGTGTCCCGGAGGCTGCTGGAGGCCGCCGTCGACTTCGCCTACCGCAGTGGCGCGACGGCGGTGGAGGGCGTGCCGATCGACCCCGCCGTGGTGGACCGCAGCCCGGGCGGCTCCTATACCGGGACGCTGCCGATGTTTCTGGCCGCCGGGTTCGAGGAGGTCGCACGGCCGACCCCGAAGGCGCGGGTGACCGTGAGGCACCGTCGCGACTGACCGGTGGGTGGGCTGGGAGGATCGGGGGCATGCGATTTCTGGCGGTCCCCGGGCGGGGCGTTCCCAAGGCGACGCATTGGCAGCGCGAGTGGGCTTCGCGCCCGGGCTGGGCGTGGGCGCCGGAGCCTCCGGGGCCGCCGCTGGTGCTCGCCGACCGCGTTGCGGCCCTGGACCTCGCGATCGGCGCCAGCGGGGAGCCGGTGGTCTTGGTGGCCCATTCGGCGGGCTGCATCGCGACGGTCATGTGGGCGGAGCGGCACCGCGGCCCGGTGTCGGCGGCGCTGCTGGTGACCCCGCCGTGGCTGCGCGAGGCCGAGCCGGATGCGGCGGCGGACTGGCGGGTGCCGATGGCGCCGTTGCCGTTCCGGGCCGTGCTGGTGGCGAGCCGCACCGACCCGTACTGCACGTTTGCGAGCGCTGGCGTCTACGCCGAGGCGTGGGGTGCGGAGCTGTTCGACGCCGGGGACGTGGGGCACCTGGACTCGAAGACCGGGTTCGGGCCCTGGCCGGCCGGGGAGGCCCTGGTGGCCGGCCTCGGTTGAGCGGGGCTTTGCGGCGGGTCAGTCGAGCGGGTCGGCGAGGACCTGTGCGAGGTTGGCGGCCTGGACGCCTTCGGGGTCGGTGCCGGAGACGCCGGACATCATGATGAGCGCCTTCCACAGGGTCCAGGCCCGGGCGCGCGCCCACGTCCCGTCGTCGAGGCCGGCGGCGTCGCGGAACCGGGCCCGGTCGGGTCCGGTGAAGTAGGTCCAGGCGATCTGCAGGTCGCAGGCGGGGTCGCCGACGCCGCACGTGCCGAAGTCGATGAGCGCCGTCAGTGCGCCGCCCGAGGTGAGGAGGTTCCCCGGCGCGATGTCGCCGTGGAACCACACCGGCGCCCCGGTCCAGACCGTGCGCATCGCGCTCTCCCACACCGCGGTGCACGCGGCCGCGTCGACGGTGCCGGCGAGGATCCGCAACGATTCCTGGACCTGGTCGGCGTAGGCGCTGGGGTGGCAGCCGCGGTAGAACGAGTGCGCCCCCGCGGCCGGTCCCCCGGCCGATGGCACGTGCCGCAGTTCGGTGAGGATCGCGCCGAGGTCGGCGGCGAGCCGGGACCGGTCGACGTCGCCGGCGTCCATGAGGGCCTCGCCGTCGAGCCAGCGCCGGACCGACCACGGATGCGGGTACTCGGGTGAGGGCGTGCCGGTGGCGACGGGTGCGGGGACCGGGACCGGCAGGTGCGCGGCGAGCACCGGCAGGGCCCGGTCCTCTTTCGCGACGGCGGCGACGTAGCCGGGGCCGCTGGGCAGGCGGACCGCGAGTGTCTCGCCGAGGCGGAAGGTGCGGTTGTCCCAGCCTTGGCGGGGGACGGGTGCGACGGGCAGGTGGGCCCATTGCGGGAACTGGTCGGCGACGAGCGTGGTCACGAGGTCGGCGGTGATGTCGGTCAAGGGGGGCCTTTCACGGGGTCGCGGCGAGGTCGAGGGTGCGGCGGGCGCGGTGGGCCGGTGCGGCGGCGGGGACGCGGACCACGGTGTAGCCGTGCTCGGTGTAGGCCTCGACGTGGACGTGTTCGACGCGGCGGGCCTCGTCGAGGCCGATGCGGCGCACCGGGGTCGCGGTGATGGATCCGAGCAGGTCGAACAGGAGGACGCGCGGCTCGTAGAGGCCTTGGATGCGGTCGAGTTCGGCGGCGAGGACCGGGCCGACGGGCGCGCCGGTGTACCGGGCGAGGGCGAGGGTGCAGACCGGGGACCGGTCGAACCACTGGACCGGCCCCGGCAGTGCTGCGGCTTCGGTCTGGCGGTCGCGTTGGAGGGCGGCGACCCGTTCGGTGAAGTCCGTTCGCTCCCATGGGGTGTCGTCGCCGTCGGCTTGGGCGGCCTCGATGAGGTCGGTGGCGGCTTCGGGGACGACGGTGTGCCCGGCTGCGGCCAGGAGCCGCAGGACGGTGGTCTTGCCGGCGCCGGGGGCGCCGGTGACGATCTGGCGGCGCAACAGGGGTGCTCCTCAGTGCTCGGTGAGGCCGCAGGCGGTGCGGACGACGGCTTTCGCGTCGCCTTCGAGGTGGTGTTCGAGGCGGGCGGCGGCGTGCCGGTACAGGGCCAGGGCCGCCCGGCATCCGGCTTCGTGTCCGGCCCCGGTGATGCCGGCGGCGTCGTCCCACGCGGTGGCCCAGGCGGGGCCTTCGGCGGCGGCGACGGCGTCCCACAGGTCGTTCTCGGAGTCGCAGACCAGCCGGTCCGCGACCGACATCGCGTACCCCAGTTGGAGGGCGAGGATCGCCCGGTTGGCGGCCGCGGCCCGGGGCCGCCCGCGGTCGAGCATGCCGCGGGTCTTGTGGACCTCTTCGGCCAGGCCGACGAGTTCCCCTGCGGCCCAGCGGTCCGCTTCGGCGCCGATCTCGTCCCAGGTCCAAGAGTCTGCTCGGGCCTGGAGCCGGGCCAGGTGCCCCTCGGGGTCGTGGAGCAGGCGTGCCCGCCGCCACGCGCCGACGGCGACGACCGCCTCCCACGGGCGCGTGAAGGCCCCTTCGAGGTCGGCGAGGGTCTTGCGGGTCAGGGTGACCATGCGGCCCTCGACCTGCCGGATCTCCGTCCCGGCATCGGACGCCGCGGCGAGGAACAGGTCGATGTCGGAGTGGGGGTGGTCGGTGCCCTGGGCGACCGACCCGAACAGGGCGACGCCGAGCGCACCGGGCGCCAGGTCGGCCGCGAGCCGCTCACTGATCGCCAGCGCGTGGAGGGTGTGGTGCACGCGTCGAGTATTCACACCCGCGGGGCGGGGTGTCGACCGGTTTTCAGACGCTGCGGTAGTACGCGATCTTCCCCGAGATGTAGTCGCGTTTCGCGGCGAGGTCGTCCAGGGAGGCGTCCACGGCGACCCGGTGGGCCTCCAGGAGCCGGATCCGCTCGGGGATCGTGTGGTCGCCGTCGCGCACGAGCGCGGCGAAGCGGGCCATCTGCTCCACGGGCATCCCGGTGTCGCGCAGGCATTTGAGGGTGCCGAGCCATTCGAGGTCGCCGTCGGTGAACCGCCGCTGCCCGGTCGCGTTGCGCCGCACCTCGTCGATGAGGCCGATCCGCTCGTAGTACCGCAGGGTGTCCATGGAGAAGCCGGAGCGGCGAGCGCATTCGCCGATCGTGTACACGGGGGCCGTTGCATTGTCTGCCACGAGCAATGACGATACCTCACGTCGGCTGCCTGCGGGTTTGCGTTGGAGTCCACTCCAGGTCTTAGCGTCGGCACCACAGAAGCGAACGAGAGGAGACCGCTGTGGAGCGGATCGCATTGGGGACGAACGAGATCGCGGTGTCGCGCCTGTGCCTGGGGGCCATGGCCCTGGGCGGCGTGCAGGACGAGGCGACGAGCTTCGCGATCCTGGACCGGTTCGTGGAACTGGGCGGGAATTTCATCGACACCGCCAACTGCTACATGTTCTGGATCGACGGGGGCACCGGCGACGAGTCGGAGCTGCAGCTGGGGCGCTGGCTTGCCGCGCGCGGCAACCGCGACGACCTGGTGATCGCCACGAAGGTGGGCCGGCGGCCGTCGTTCCCCGGCGGGGGCATGGACCATTCGGAGCCGTTGACGCCCGAGCGGATCGCCGCGGGCCTGGACGAGTCGCTGGAGCGGCTCGGCACGGACCGGGTGGACCTGTTCTGGTCGCACCGCGACGACCGGGACACGCCGCTGGAGGACACCGTGGCCGGGTTCGACGCGGTGGTGCGGGCCGGGAAGGCCCGGATGGTCGGGGCGTCGAACCACGCCGGGTGGCGGGTCGAGCGGGCCCGCGCGATCGCGGAGGCCACCGGTGCCGCGGCGTACACGGCGATGCAGAACCGGTACTCGTACCTGCAGCCGCGCCCGGGGACCGTGCTCCCCGAGGGCGGGCACGTGCACGCCGCGGCCGACGACCTCGACTATGTGGCCGGGACGCCGGGGACGGCGCTGCTGGCGTACTCCTCGCTCCTGACCGGGGTGTACACGAACCCGGCGAAGCAGCTGGGCGAGCATTACCGCCACCCGGGGACCGAGGCGCGCCTGCGGGTCCTGGACGAGGTCGCGGCCGAGACCGGGGCGACGCGCAACCAGGTGGTGCTGGCGTGGCTCGCCGGGCACGAGGCGCCGGTCATTCCCCTGGTGGGGGTGTCGTCGGTGGCGCAGCTGGACGAGGTCGCGGCCGGGTTCGACGTGAAGCTCGACGCCGACCAGTGGGCGCGCCTGACCGCGGCGGCCTAGCGGGCGTCAGCCGAGGAAGCTGAGCCTGACGGTCCGGTCGGGGTTGTCGCGGTTGGTGTCGACCAGCAGCACCGACTGCCAGGTGCCCAGGGCGAGGCGCCCGGCGATGACCGGGAGCGTGGCGTGCGGCGCGACCAGGGCGGGCAGGACGTGGTCCCGGCCGTGCCCGGTCGAGCCGTGCTGGTGGCGCCACCGGTCGGTGCGCGGGAGGAGGTCGGCGAGGGCGTCCAGGAGGTCCTCGTCCGACCCCGCCCCGGTCTCGATGACGGCGATCCCGGCGGTGGCGTGCGGGACGAACACGTTGAGCAGGCCGTCGCGGGCGCCGTTGGCGGCCAGGAACGCCTCGCAGTCGCCGGTGAGGTCCTTGACGGTCTCGCGGCGTCCGGTGTGGACGGCGATGGTGGTGCTGTAGAACGCCGAATTCATAACCGCCGATCTTGCCACGCCGCACCCTGTCGTACCGTCGGGGTATGTTGCGTCCATGGCGGCGAGAGGGGATCAATGCGGACGTATGCAGTGCTGCTGCGGGGCGTGAACGTGGGCGGGCACCGGAAGGTGCCCATGGCCCGGCTGCGCGAGGCGCTCGAGGCGGCCGGCTTCGACCGGGTCCGCACCTACATCCAGTCCGGGAACATCGTCCTCGACACCGAACTGGACGCGGGCGCGGCGGGCAAGGCCGTCGCGGCGGTGATCCTCGCCGAGTTCGGGCACACCGTGCCGGTCATGGTCCGCACCGGCGCCGACCTGGACCGGGTCATGGGCGCGGACCCGTTCGCGGGCCGGGGCCTGGACGAGTCGAAGGTGGCCGTGACGTTCCTGTCCGGGCCCGCCCCCGACCTGACCGTCCCCGCCGGGCAACCCGAAGAGGCCCACGTCGACGGCACCGAAGTGTGGGTGTACTACCCCGACGGCATGGGCCGCTCCACACTGGAGCGGACCGGGTTCTGGAAGCCCCTCGGCGGCCTCGACGCCACGGCCCGGAACCTCCGCACCGTCCGGAGACTGCGCGACATGGCCGCCGACGACACACGGGAATGACTGCGGGAGTTGGACTATCGTGGGACGCATGTCCGCTGAGATCGCAGGGATCGACTGGAGCAACCGGCCCGCACCGGCCCCGCCCGGCGCCGACCCCTACCGCGCCTACCTGGACACCCTCGGGTCCGCCGAATCGCGGCGGACCATGCGCGGCTGCCTCGACCGCATCGCGCAGCTCCTCTCCGGCGACCCCGACACGAACGGCGAAGGCCAGCCCTGGCACCTGCTCCGCTACGAGCACACCTCCCGGCTGCGCGCGGCCATGATCGACGCCGGCTGGTCCGGCGCCTACGTCAACAAGCACCTCGCGGCCCTGCGCCGCGTCCTCAAAGAGGCCTGGCGGCTCGACCTCATGGCCGCCGACGACTACCAGCGGGCCTGCGACCTCCAACCGGTCAAAGCCCAGCGCCTCCCCGTCGGCCAGCAGGTCGACGCCGAAGCGCTCGGCGCCGCCCTCTACGCCTGCGACGCCGACCCCGGCCCCGCCGGCGCCCGCGACGCCGCCGTCCTGGCCACCCTCTACTCCACCGGCTGCCGCCGCTCCGAGATCGCCTCCATGCGCCTGGCCGACTACGACCCCGCCGAGCGCTCCATCCGCATCGTCGGCAAAGGCAACAAGGAACGCGCCGTCTACGTCACCGAAGCCGCCCAAGCCCGCATCGACCGCTGGACCGCCGTCCGCGGCAACGACGCCGGCGCCCTGTTCTGCCCCATCAACAAGGCCGGGCGCCTGCGCCGCACCGGCAACCAGCTCTCGGGCATGACCGGCCAGGCCATCGCCGACCTCCTCATGAAACGCCTCATCGAAGCCGGCCAGCGCCGCCACACCCCCCACGACTTCCGCCGCACGTTCATCGGCGAACTCCTCGACGCCGGCGTCGACCTGGCCATCACCCAGTCCCTGGTCGGCCACGCCTCCCCGGCGACCACCGCCCGCTACGACCGCCGCCCGGCCCGCCGCTCCCGCGAGGCCGTCGACCGCCTCCAGCTCCCCGAATCGTGATGTCGATTTCTGGCTAGCCGTTGTCGGTCCCGCGGGGCAGTCTTGGGGCATGGACTTTCACGCGATCATCGGCGACGAAGAGCGGATCCAGGCCGCCGTCGCCGGACGCGACGCCCGCTTCGACGGCTGGGTGTTCCTCGCCGTCACCTCCACCCGCATCTACTGCCGCCCCTCCTGCCCGGCCGTCAAACCCAAACGCGAACACCAAAGGTTCTACCCGTCCGCGGCCGCCGCCCAGGACGCCGGCTACCGGGCGTGCAAACGCTGCCGCCCCGACGCCTCCCCCGGCTCCCCCGCCTGGGACTGGCGCACCGACGTGTGCGCCCGCGCCATGCGCCTCATCGGCGAAGGCGTCGTCGACCGCGACGGCGCCGCCGGCCTGGCCTCCCGCCTCGGCTACTCCCTGCGCCAACTCGAACGGCTCCTCATCGCCGAAGTCGGCGCCGGGCCCGCCGCGCTGGCCCGCGCCCAGCGCGCCCAAGTCGCCCGCACCCTCATCGAGAGCACCGACCTGCCCATGGGCCAGGTCGCGTTCGCCGCCGGGTTCGCCTCCATCCGCGCGTTCAACCGCGTCGTCGCCGACGTCTTCGCCTGCTCCCCCACCGAACTGCGCACCAAAGCGAAGGGCCGCACCGTGTCCGGCGGCGGCGCGATCACGCTCCGCCTGGCCTACCGCGAACCGTTCGAACCCTCCAACCTGTTCGGCCACCTCGCCGCCGCCGCGGCCCCCGGCGTCGAAGAATGGCAGGGCGGCGCCTACCGCCGCACCCTGCGCCTGCCCCACGGCCCCGGCACCGCTGCCTTGCGCCCCGGACCGGGCTACATCGAATGCCGCCTGCGCGTGGCCGACCTGCGGGATGTGACCATGGCGGTCGCCCGCTGCCGCCGCGCCCTGGACCTGGACGCCGACCCCCACGCCCCCATGGAGGCCCTCGCCGCCGACCCGGCCCTGGCACCCCTGGTCGCCAAGACCCCCGGCCGCCGCGTCCCGCGCAAAGCCGACGGCCCCGAGTACGCGATCCGCGCCGTCATCGGCCAGCAGATCGCCACCGCCTCCGCCGCGACGATCGCCGCGGGCCTGGCCGAACGCTACGGCGAGGCGGTCGAGGACCCCGACGGCGGCCTCACCCGGCTCTTCCCGTCACCGCAGGCGCTGGCCGAGGCCGACCCCGCGCACCTGCCGATGCCCGGCAAACGCAAGGCCACGGTGCTGGCGCTGGCGCGGGCCCTGGCGGAGGGCCGGGTCGACGTGGGGCCGGGCGTGGACTGGGCGAAGGCCCGCGAGGACCTGGCGGGCGTGCCGGGGGTGGGGCCGTGGACGATCGAGATGATCGCGATGCGGGCTCTGGGCGACCCGGACGCGTTCCCGGTGAAGGATCTGGGCGTGATCAAGGGCGCCCGGCACCTGGAGCTGGGGGCCGGGCGGGCGTTGGAGGCCCGTTCGCAGGCGTGGCGGCCGTGGCGGGCGTACGCGGTCCAGTATTTGTGGGCCTCCAGTGAGCATCCGACGAACCACCTGCCGACCGAAGTGAAAGCGAGCGTGTGATGAACAGCAGTGCCAGGCATCTGACGATGGAGTCCCCGCTGGGGCTCATGGCCGTCTCGGCGGTCGACGAGGGCGTCACCTACGTCCACATGGGCGTGGAGGAGATGAAGGACGCGTGGGGCCCGGAGGAGGCGACGCCGGTGCTGGAGGCCGCGGTCGACCAGCTCGAGGCGTACTTCGCGGGTGATCTGCAGGAGTTCGACCTGCCGTTGGCGGCGCAGGGGACGGCGTTCCAGCACCGGGTGTGGACCGAGCTGTGCCGCATCCCCTACGGCGAGACAGTGTCCTATCTGGATATTGCGGAGCGGCTGGGCGACCGGAAGGCGGTGCGGGCGGTGGGGTTGGCGAACGGGCGCAACCCGATCGCGATCGTCGTCCCCTGCCACCGGGTGATCGGCTCGAACGGGAAGCTCACCGGCTACGCCGGGGGCCTGTGGCGCAAGGAGCGGCTGCTGAACCTCGAGCGGGGCGAGCCGGCCCTGTTCGCCTAGGGGCCCTAGATGAGGGTGACGTTGAGCTGGACGGTGACGGCGTCGTCTTCGACGATGATGTTCGCGGCGTAGCAGATCTCGTCGTTGCAGGCGGCCGGGAGGGTCCCGGTGGTGGTGCCGCTGGGGGTGGTCCCGGCCAGCAGCGGGGCCTCCATGGCGTTGTCGGCGATGAAGTCGTCGAACGCGTCGGAGGGGATCTCGACGGTGACCTCGGCCCGGTCGCCGGGGTTCGGCGACTCCATCTGGGTCAGGTCCGAGTCGGTGACCTCGGTGCCGTCGGGGAAGGTCAAGTGCGTCGCGGACTCGACGGTGGCGATGCCGGGCTGGGGCCCGCCTTCGACGGCCCAGCCGACGGCCCACACGGCCGCGAGCAGGCCGGCGGCGACGCACGCGAGCCAGACGGCGGCGATGAGGGCGCGGCGGACCGTCGGCTGCGGCGGGGGTTTCATGGCCGCGACCCTACCCGAATCCCCCGAGTGACCGTCATGTCCACCCGTTCGCGGCTATTGCGCGAAGGCCTCGAGCAGGTCGTAGAACGCCGCGGCGCGGGCCGAGTCGCCGGTCACGGCGAGCGACTCGACGGGGACGCGCCGCCACATCCACAGCATGATCGTGCCCGCGTCGGCGCGGACGTGCGCTGGCGCGTCGGGCGCGGTCCCGTCGGCGACGGTGACCGTGCCCGCTTCGACCCGTGCGGTCCAAGACTGTGCTCCGGTGTCGAGGGCGATGGCCAGGCCGTCGTTGCCGGCGAGGGGTGCGGCGACATGGTCGCGGTAGGCGCGTGAGCCCCAGGCGAGCATCACGGTGAGCATCTCGTCGATGCCGTCGGCGGCCAGCGCCGCATCAACGGGGCTGATGGGCGTGCCGGCGGCGAGTTCGGCGTCGGCGCGGTGGACGAGGGTCTCGTGCGCCATGCGGCGGATCCAGAACCCGACGGTCTGGTCGGGGCCGTACCAGGTGTGGGCGAGGCTGTCGGGGCCGCGGTCGTCGAACTCGGCGAGCAGGTCGGCGAGGGCGGCGTCGAACCGGTCGGCGGGGGTGCCGGGCCGGTCGATGCGGTAGTCGTCGCCCGGGTCCTTGAGGAGCCGCATCGACTGGATCTTGTGGTCGTAGGTGTCGGTGACGTGGTCGAGCAGGTCGGCGACGGTCCATGCCGGGCAGGTGGGCACCCTCGCGCCGGGCGCGGCCGCGGCGGCGGCGGTCCGCAGGAGGGCGGCTTCGGCGACGAGATGGGCTCGGAGAGCGGGGAAGTCCATCGGGTGATCGTCCCACGCGGGTACGACAGCCCCTGCGATGCCGTTGTGCCCCAAAGATCGTGCGGCCCGGCGGTTTGCCGGGCCGCATGGCGGTCAGCGCCGTGTTTCGAGCATTTCGACGGCGTCCTTGGCTTCTTTCAGGCCGACGCCGGTGAGTTCGCGGTAGACCTTGATGGCCTGGATCTTCTTGCCCTGGCCGATGAGCGCGCGGACCTCGGTGAGGGGGTCGGGGGCGGGGGGCGCGTAGTCGTGGAGGCCCAGGTGCTGCATGACCAGGTCGAGTTTGCGTTCGATGCGGGCCAGGGCTTCGGCGGTGGGGTCGTATCGCATGGGGCTCCTCGGGTGTCGGTGGTGCGGCCCATCGTAAAACGCTACTGCCGGTGGGCGCGCCAGCCGCCGGCGGCGGTGATGTCGGTGCCCGAGGCCGCATTGGCGCAGAACCCGGTGGCCCAGGTGCCGTCGTCGAGTTCGACGGCGCCGAGGGTCATGGGTGCGGGGAGTGCGGCGAGGAACCGGCCGAGTGCGGCCGGGCTGAGGCGCCACCGTTCACCGGGCAGGCTCGCCCCGGTGGCGTCGCGGATGACGAGGGGTTTCGGTGGGGCCGTGTCGAGGGCGTACATCCGGTAGGCCCCGGCGGTGCGGACCTCCCCTTGGTAGCGGGCGCCGAGGTCGGTGAGCTGGTGGTTGAGGGGCATGCCGGTGAGGTGGGCGCCGAAGACGACGAGGTCGGTCCCGGTCGGGGCGAACAGGGGTGCCGCCGTGTCTTGGAGGCGGGCGGTGAGGTCGATGGCGACCTGGTCGGCGAAGGCGGGGACGATGAGGCTGACGCCGAACCCTTTCGAGCCGACGGTGCCGGCGGGGAGGGCGACGGCGGCCATGTCGAGGAGGTTCACGAAGTTCGTGTAGGTGCCCATGCGGGCGTTGACGCCGATCGGGTCGGCCGCGACCTCGGCGAGCCGGGGGTGCAGGGGCGCGGTCGGCAGGAGCAGTGCGTCGAATCCGGCCAGGAGCGCTGCGGCGTCGCGGCGGACGGCGCGGAGCCGCTGCTGGTCGGCGGCGAGGTCGGCGCCGGAGAACTTGACCGCTGCGCGGACGATCGCGGCGACGGTGGGGTCGGTGTCGTCGGCGTCGAGGTGCGTCCCGAAGGCCGCGAACCGTTCGGCGACGAGCGCGCCTTCGTAGAGCAGGAGCGCGGCGTCCAGCAGCGGCTGCACGTCGATCGGTTCGACGGTGGCGCCGGCATCCCGGCACCGGTCGACCGCGGCCGTCCACAAGGGCGCGAACGCGGGGTCGAGGGCGTGCAGGGCTTCGGGTCGGGGGACGGCGATGCGCGGTGCGGGGGGTGCGGCGAGGGGCGCGTCGGCGGGCCAGGGACGGGAGGCGGGGTCGGCGGGGCTGGGTCCGGCCATGGTCCGCATCGCGGTGACGGCGAGGTCGAGGCCGGGGGCGAACACGGTGAGGCAGTCGTAGGAGGCGCAGGCGGGGACGACCCCGTCGACGGGGACGAGACCGAGCGTCGCCTTGATGCCGATGAGGCCGTTCAGCGCCGCGGGGACGCGCCCGGACCCGGCGGTGTCGGTGCCGAGCGCGAAGTCCGCGATACCGAGCGCCACGACGACGGCGGATCCTGAGGAGGATCCGCCGGAGATCAGGTCGGGGTCGGCGGCGGACCGGACGGCCCCGTAGGGGCTGCGGGTGCCGACCAGGCCGGTCGCGAACTGGTCGAGGTTGGTCTTGCCCAGGCAGATCGCCCCGGCCGCGCGCAGCCGGGCGACGGCGGTCGCGTCCCGTTCCGGGGTGTACGCGAACGAGGGCGCGGCGGCGGTGGTGGGCAGGCCGGCGACGTCGATGTTGTCCTTGGCGGCGAACACGGTCCCGGCCAGCGGCAGCACCTGGCCGGCGGCGAGGGCGGTGTCGATGCGGGCGGCTTCGGCGAGGAGGTCGTCCTCGCCGCGCAGCGTGATCCACGCTTCGGGCCGGTCGGCCCGGGCGAGGCGGGCGATGGCGGCGCGGACGCGGTGCACGGCACTGGTGTTCACGGTTTCCCCTATCTGATTGTCGGCGGGCGGCTACGGCGCACTGATGACGAGCAGCGGCGTGCCGGGTCCGGCCTGCTCCCCGGGCCGGGCGAGGACGCGGGTGACGGTGCCGGTGACGGGTGCGGTCACGGGCATCTCCAGTTTCATCGCTTCGAGGACGACGACGGTGTCACCGGCGCTGACCGCGTCCCCGGCGGCGATGGTGACGCGCCACACGCTGGCGGCCATCGGCGCTTCGACGAGGGTCTCACCCGGGGCGAGGTCGATGACGGTCCCGGTGGCGGGTGCGGCCTCGTGGTGGTCGCGGTCGAACTCGCCGGCGTCGGCCCACCGCTGCCGTTCGGCGTCGAACGCGGCGGCCTGCCGGGCCTGGAACACGCCGATCTCGGCGGCGTTGTCGGCGAGGAGCCGCCGGTAGTCCGCGTAGGCGAAGGTGCCGGGGCGGATGTCGATGCGGGCGCGCCCGGCGGCGAGCTCCCGGCGCGTCTCGGCGAGCTCCTCCTCGGTGACGCGTTCGAAGACGACGCGGTCGAAGAACCGCAGCAGCCACGGCAGGCCGTCGTGGAAGGACGCGAGGTCGCGCAGGCCCGCCCAGATCGGCGCGGTCCGGCCCACGAGCTGGTACCCGCCCGGGGAGTCCATGCCGTAGATGCACATGTACGACCCGCCGATGCCCACGGTGCCTTCGGCGGTCCAGGTCCGGGCGGGGTTGTACTTGGTGGTGACGAGCCGGTGCCGGGGGTCCACGGGGACGGCCGCGGGCGCACCGAGGTAGACGTCGCCCAGGCCGAGGACGAGCCATTCGGCGCTGGTCGCGATGCCCGCGACGTCCTCAATGGACGCGAGGCCGTTGATGCGGCGGATGAACTCGATGTTGGAGGGGTTGAACAGGGCGTCGTCGCGGACGTTCGTGGCGTAGCGGGCGATGGCCTCGTCGACGACCGCGTCGTTCCAGGAGATCGGCAGCCGCACTTCACGGGAGGGCACGGTCATGTCGTTGATGTCGGGCAGGTCCTGCTCGAGCTCGACCAGGAGCCCGGTGAGGGCCCGGATGGGGAGCACGTCGGGGTCGACGTGCAGGTGGAGGGAGCGGACGCCGGGCGTGGTGTCGATGAGCCCGGCCGGGGCCGCCGCCCCGAGCGCGTCCATGAGTGCACCCACGCGCATGCGCAACCCCAGGTCCAGGTGCATGGGCCCGTACTCGAGGAGGACCGCGTCGTCCCCGGCCCGCCGGTACGCCACCGCCGGCCGGTCGCCGTCGGGCGCGATGGCCGCCAGGGTCGCGTCGTCGCCGGCGGCGCCGATGAGCGGCACGGGCGCGGCGACCGGGTTCGCGCGCAACCGGTCGGCCTCGGCCTCGGCGACGGGCACGAAGCGGACGGTGTCGCCGGGGCGCAGCTGCCCGAGCTTCCACCGGTCCGACGTGGTCACGGTGAACGGGCACGCGAACCCGCCCAGGCTCGGCCCGTCCGGGCCCAGAAGCGCGGGCGTGTCGCCGGTGAAGTTCACCGTCCCGACCGAGTACGGGTTGTCGTGCAGGTTGGAGGGGTGCAGCCCGGCTTCGCCGCCGTCCGTGCGCGCCCATTCGGGGCGCGGACCGTCCAAGCGCACGCCGGACCGTCCGGCATGGACCTGGACGCTCCAGTCCGCGGCGTAGATCCGCTCCATGTCACTGGTCGTGAAGTAGTGCGGGGCCGGCTGCGGCCCGGGCGTGACCGCGAGGTCCCAGGCGTGCCCGAACGCGGGACGCTCCGACACGGGCACGGGTGCGGCGCGGCGTCCGGCGGCGCTGGCGGGGAGGAGGCGGTCGCCTGCGCGGAGCTGGTCGCCGGTGTAGCCGCCGATGCGGCCGGGCGGGAAGGTCGCGGCGGAGCCGAGGAACGTGGGGACGTCGAGACCGCCTTGGAAGAGGACGTAGGTGCGGGCGCCGGCGTCGGCGATGGCGCCGACCGCGAGGACGCCCCCGGCGGGGACGCTGATCGGCTCCCATTGCGGTGCGGGGGCGCCGTCGAGGGTGACCGGTGCGGGTGCGCCGGTGACGCACACCGTTGCGGCCGTGGAGAACCGCAGGGTGGGGCCGGTGATGGTGCATTCGAGGCCGGGGTCGCCTTCGGGGTTGCCGAGGGCGCGGTTGCCGAGCCGGAACGAGTAGTCGTCCATGGGCCCCGACGGGGGGACGCCGACCTGCCAGTGGCCGATGCGGCCGGGCCAGTCCTGGACGGTGGTGAGGACCCCGGCTTGGAGGACGTCGATGCGCGGGGAGGTGTCGCGGATCGACGCGACGGTCCCGGTGTCGTGCAGTACGGCTTTGATGCGGTCGTCGGTGGCGGCGGCGCGGAGCTGCCCGAGGTTGGTGTGGACGCCTTCGATCCGGGTCGCCGCGAGCGCGTCGGCGAGTGCGGCCCAAGCGCGCTCGCGGGTGTCGCCGGTGGTGATGATCTTGGCGAGCATCGGGTCGTAGGTGGCCGGGACGTCCAGGCCCCGTTCGATCCACGTGTCGACGCGGGCGTTCCCGGGGAAGTCGACGCAGGTGAGGAGTCCTGCGGAGGGGAGGTGGTCGCGGGCGGGGTCCTCGGCGTAGACGCGCGCTTCGACGGCCGCGCCGGACGCGGGCGGCCCCGAGTCGGGCAGGCCGGTGAGGAAATCGGTGTCGCCGGCGGCGGCGCGGATCATCCATTCGACGAGGTCGATGCCGAGGATCTGCTCGGTCACCGGGTGCTCGACCTGCAGGCGCGTGTTGAACTCCAGGAACGACGCCTCCTCGCGTTCGGTGTCGTAGATGAACTCCACGGTGCCCGCGGACTGGTAGGCCGCCGACGCCGCCAGCGCCCTGGCCGCGGCGTGCATCTGCTCGCGGACTGCTTCGGGCAGGCCCGGGGCGGGGGCCTCCTCGATGACCTTCTGGTGGCGCCGCTGCAGGCTGCAGTCGCGATCGGACAGACTCACGACCCGCCCTTCGCCGTCACCGAAGACCTGCACCTCCACATGCCGGGCCCGGCGCACATACCGCTCCAGGTACACCGCGTCGTCCCCGAAGTTGTCCAACGCCAGGCGCTTGACCGTGGCGAACACGTCCGCCAGCGCCGCCGCGTCCTCGGCGACACGCATGCCGATCCCACCGCCCCCGGCGGCGGCCTTCACGATCACCGGAAACCCGACCCCCACCGCAGCATTCAGCGCGTCCTCCACGGTGGGGAGCGCGGCCGTGCCCGCCGCCAACGGCACCCCCGCCGCCGTGGCCGCCCCGCGGGCGGTCACCTTGTCCCCGAACAGCTCCAACTGCCCCGGTGTCGGGCCGATGAACACGAGCCCGGCCTCAGCGCAGCGCCGCGCGAACGCGGCGTTCTCCGCCAGGAACCCGTACCCCGGATGCACCGCCTGCGCACCGGTGTCCTTCGCCGCGGACAGGATCGCGTCCACGTTCAGATACGACTCGGCCGGCGCGGCCGGCCCCACGCACACCGCCTCGTCCGCCTCCCGCACATGCAGTGAAGCGGCGTCGGCCTCGGAGTAGACGGCGACCGTACGCACGCCCAGCCGGTGGGCGGTGCGGGTGATGCGCCGGGAGATCTCGCCGCGGTTGGCGATGAGGATGCGGTCGAACACGACAGGTCTCACTCTCAAGAAAAGGGGGGTTAGGGGCGGACGGCGTTCGCCAGATGCGCCCAGGTCAACGCGGCCTCGGCCCGGCCGACCACGATCTGCCGCGACGTCTCGATATGCCGGGTGAGGATCTGCGTCGCCTCCTCGTACCGGCCCTCCAGCGCGCCCTCGGCGATCGCGATGTGCTCGGCGATCGTGTCGGCCATCCGCTCGGCCGTGAAGTAGTCGAACATCCGCGCCGGCCGGATCCGGTTGTTCACCAACTGCAGCGACTCCGCCAACTGCGGATTCCCCGACGCCGCCAGCAGCGTCAAGTGGTAGCGCTCATCGGACTCCACGAACCCCGCGTCCGGCCCCGGCGGCGCGTCCCGCAACCGGTACCACCGCTCCAGCTCCGGCCCCAGCACGTCCGCGTCGTGCCGGACCTCCGGATCCGCCGCCGCCCGCGCCAACCCCCGCAATTCGAGGGTCAACCGCACCTCGTACAGGTCGTTGAGCTGATCGATTCGCGGCCGGTACGGATACAGCCCGTCCACCTCACGCGACACCAGCCCGTCCGCCGCCAGGCGGCTCAACGCCTCCCGCACCGGCGTGCGCGACACCCCGTAATTCCCGGCCAGCCGCTCCTCACCGAGCCGCTTCCCCGGCTCGTACCGCCCCGCCATCAGATCCGCACGCAACGCCACGTACACGCGCCCCGCCAACGGACCCTCCACATCGGGCAGCACCGTGAAACCACTCATATCGCCATCGCCTCCCGCACCCGCTCCACCGCACCCGCACCGGTCCCACCAGTGGACGCGACCCGCCCCGACCGCAGCACCGCGAACCGCGACGCCGCCTGCAACGCGAACCCCAGATGCTGCTCAACCAGCAGCACCGACAACCCGCCCCGACCCGCCAAATCCACAATGGTCGACTCGATCTCGGCCACCACGTTCGGCTGGATCCCCTCCGTCGGCTCGTCCAGGATCAGCAGCCGCGGCTCCGTGATCAACGCCCGCGCGATCGCCAGCTGCTGGCGCTGGCCGCCGGAGAGGAGGCCGGCCTGGCGGCCCAGGAGGGGGCGCAGGGCGGGGAACAGGTCGAGTTGGGCGTCGATGAGGGCCTTGCCGCTCTTGCGGCCGTCGGCGACCAGCCGCAGGTTCTCCCCCGCGGTCAGGTGCGCGAAGCACTGCTGCCCTTGGGGAACGTACGCCATGCCGGCTTTCACGCGCTTGTTGGCGGGCCTGCGGTTGACGGCCTCGCCGTCGAGCTCGATCGAGCCGGACATGACGGGGATGAGCCCGACGACCGCGCGCAGCAGCGTGGTCTTCCCGGCCCCGTTGTGGCCCATCACGGCCACCACCTCGTCCGCCCCGACCTCGAGGTCGACGCCGTGGACGACGGGGGTGCGCCCGTACCCGCAGGTGAGGTTACGCAGTCGCAGCATCAATGGCCTCCTGCTCGTGGGAGGCGCCCAGGTAGACCTCCTGGACGCGCGGATCGTTCGAGACCTCGTCCACCGAACCGGAGGCGAGCACCGCACCCGCGTGGAGCACGGTGACGCGGGACGCGAAGGCCCGCATGAAGTCCATGTCGTGCTCCACCACCGCGACCGCGCGGGTCTCGGCGATCTCGTGCAGGAGCCGCCCGGTCGTGTCCCGCTCCTCATGCCCCATCCCGGCGATCGGCTCGTCCAGGAGCAGCACGTCCGCGTCACCCACCAGGAGCATCCCGATCTCCAGCCACTGCTTCTGGCCGTGGGCGAGGATCCCCGCCGGCGTCTGGGCCTGCCCGGCCAAGCCGATCTGCTCCAGGACCGCGACCACGTTGTCCGGCAGCACCGTGCGCCGCCGCAGCAGGCTCCACGGCGACCGCCCCGCACCGGCGGCGATGTCGAGGTTCTGCGCGACGGTGAGCTGCTCGAACACCGTGGCGGTCTGGAACGTCCGCCCGATCCCGCGCCGCGCGATGTGGTGCACCTTCTTGCCCCGCAGCTCGACGCCGTCCTTGACGACCGAACCCGAGTACTTCGCCAGCCCGGTGACGGCGTCGACGAGCGTGGTCTTCCCCGCCCCGTTCGGGCCGATGAGGAAATGCACCTCGCCCCGGTCCAACGTCAGGTCGACACCGTTGACGGCCTTGAAACCGTCGAAGTCGACATGGATGTTCGTGCAGGTGAGCGCGGTGGTCATGCGGCGGCCTCCACAGTCGCGGACTTGGCTTGGAACCTCTTGGTGAGCGCCGCGACCGAGGCGATCCCGCCCGGCAGCAACGCGATGACGACGATGAACAGCAGCCCCTGCGCGTACGTCCACGCCGAAGGGAACTGCTCCGACAGCGCGGTCTGCGCCCACGCCACCGCCAGCGCCCCCACGACGGGCCCGACCAGGCTCGCCCGCCCGCCGATCGCCACGCCGAGGATGAACATGATGGACGGCACGATCCCGATGCTCGCCGGCGAGATGATCCCCACCACCGGCACGAAGATCGCCCCCGCCACCGCCGCGAACAGGGCCGCGGCCGCATAGGCGACCACTTTGATGTTCGCCGCGTCGTACCCCAGGAACCGCACCCGCTCCTCGGCGTCCCGCACCGCGACGAGGAGCTCCCCGTACCGCGAGCGCCGCAGCTGCAGCGCGACCGCGACGACGACCAGGAGCACCCCGGCGGCGATGAAGTACAGCATCTGCTGGTTCACCGCATCGTCCAGGTTGTACCCGAAGAAGTACCGGAACCGCGACAGCCCGTTGAACCCGCCCATCGACTGCTGCCCGATGAGGAGGATCGCGAACGCCCCCGCCAGCGCCTGGGACAGGATCGCGAAATACGCGCCCTTGACCCGCCGCTTGAACACCGCGAACCCCAGCAGCACCGCGAACCCGGTCGGCAGCACCAGGATCATCGCGATCGTGAACACCGGCGACGCGAACGGCACCCAGTACGCCGGCAGCTCCCGGATCCCGGCCAGCTCCATGAAATCGGGGACCGCGCCGTGACCGTTCCGGAACTCGGCGTCCGCCATCTTCATGTGCATCGCCATCAGATACGCGCCCATACCGAAGAACACGCCCTGACCCAAGGTCAGCATCCCGCCGCGCCCCCACGCCAACCCGATCCCGACCGCCACGATCGCATAGCACAGGAACTGCGCCAGCAACCCCAACCGGAACCCCGACAGCAGCAGCGGCGCCGCACCGAACAGGACCAGCGCCGCAGCACCGAACCCCGACCAGACACCCGCACGCGTCGCAAAGAACCTGCTCATGCCAGACTCCTCGTCCGCAGCGTGAACAACCCCTGCGGGCGCAGCTGCAAGAACACCACGATGACCACGAACACGCCCACCTTCGCCAGCGACGCCGTCGAATACGTCTCGAACACCGCCTGGAACGTCCCCAGCGCCACCGCAGCGACCACGGCGCCCTTGATCCGCCCCATACCGCCCGCGACCACCACCAGGAACGCGTCCACCAGATACGACTGCCCCGTCGTCGGACTCGTCGACCCGATCAACGTCAACGCCACCCCGGCCACACCGGCCAGACCCGACCCGATGAAGAACGTCCCCGCATCAACCGCACGCGACGAGATCCCCGCCGTCTCAGCCAGGTCCCGGTTCCCCACCACCGCCCGAATCCGCCGACCCGCCGCCGTGAACCGCAGCACCAACGCCACCACCGTCACCGCCACGACCGCCAGCGCCAGAATGAACAACCGCGTCTTCGGCACCGCCGTCCCCAACAGATCCACACCACCGCGCAGGAACTCCGGCACCGTCACATTCACCGCCGGCGCACCGAACACATCCCGCGCCACCTGCTGCAGCACCAGACCCACCCCGAACGTCACCAGCAGCGTGTCCAACGGCCGCTGATACAAGTGCCGAACCAGCAACCACTCCAGCACCAGGCCCATGGCCCCGCCGACCAGGAAACCCACGGGCAGGGCGATCAGGAGGGACACCCCGGCATCCCCCACGACCTGCTGCGTCACGTACGCCGTATAACAGCCCGCCATGATGAACTCGCCGTGCGCCATGTTGATCACGCCCATCTGACCGAACGTGAGCGACAAACCCAACGCCGCCAGCAGCAGGATCGAACCGGTACTCAACCCGGTGAACAACTGCCCTACCAGAAGATCCACAGCACCTCCCTCCCGACCGCCCGCACCACTACTCGGACACCTGCAGGTCAGCAGCCCACTCGTAGCCCTCCAGGAACGGATCCGGCTCGATCGCGCCCGCCGACTCCCACACCGTGTACAGCAGACCGTCAGCCCGGATCTCCCCGATCCGCGCCGTCTTCGTCACGTGGTGGTTCTCCCCGTCGATCACCACAGTCCCCTCAGGACTCTCGAACGAGACCCCGTCCGCGCTGGCCTGGATGTCGGCGACGTCGAAGGATCCGGCCTTCTCGGCGGTCGCGGCCCACAGGTACACGGAGTTGTAGGCGGCTTCCATGGGGTCGGAGGTGACGCGGTCGGCGCCGTACTCGGCTTTGAACGCGTCCACGAAGGTCGTGTTGGCCGGGGATTCGATGGTCTGGTAGTAGTTCCAGGCCGCGAGCTGGCCTTCGATGTTCTCGATGCCGATGCCGCCGACCTCTTCTTCGGCGATGGAGACGCTCATGACGGGCATCTGCTCGGCGGTGAGGCCGACGTTCGCGTACTCGCGGAAGAACGCGACGTTGGAGTCGCCGTTGAGGGTGTTGAACACGGCGTCGGCGCCGGAGGCGCTGACCTGGTTCACGATGGTGGAGAACTCGACGGAGCCGAGCTGGGCGTAGTCCTCGCCGACGATCTCGATGCCCTTGTCGGCGGCGTAGGCGTTGATGATCGCGTTGGCCGTGCGGGGGAAGACGTAGTCGGAGCCGACCAGGTAGAGGGACTTGACGCCGGTCTCGGCGAGGTAGTCGAGGGCGGGGATGATCTGCTGGTTCGTGGTCGCGCCGGTGTAGAAGATGTTCTCGGACGCTTCGAGGCCCTCGTACTGGACGGGGTAGTACAGGAGCGAGTCGTTGTCCTCGAAGACCGGGAGCATGGCCTTGCGGGAGGCGGAGGTCCAGCCGCCGAAGACGGCGGCGACGCAGTCTTCGCGGATGAGCTTCTCGGCCTTCTCTGCGAACACGGTGGGCTCGGAGGCCCCGTCTTCGGCGACGATCTCGATCTGCTTGCCCTGGACGCCGCCGGCGGCGTTGATCTCGTCGACGGCGAGGTAGATGGCGTCGCGGACCGTGGTCTCGGAGATGGACATGGTGCCGGACAAGGAGTTGAGGGCGCCGACCTTGACGGTGTCGCCGGAGGTGTCCACGCACGACTCGGCCGCGGCGGTCTCCTCCCCGGCGCGCGAGCCGCACGCCGAGGTGAGGGCGAGCGCGGTCACGGCCGCGGTGGCGGCGAGGGAGCGGGTGAGGTCTCGGGGGTGGAACGTGAATCGCTGTGGCATGCGGTGGTCGACCTTTCGCGGGGTGGGCGTCCCGGTTCGATGGGGACCGGGCCTGCAAGGGGTGTCGCCGCAGGCAGCGGCGGTGTACAGGTGCGTATACAGCGTCGTATCCGCTATGGGTCCAAGCTAGGGTCGCGATGTTTCACCGCCGTGCACGTCAAGAACGGCGGTATGAACTCCCGTTGCGGGCGCGTAAAAAAGCCCGCACGGTCACCGAGCGCGAAAGCGAGGCCGCTGGTCCGCGCACCGCGTGAAAACGATGCGCCCCAACGCGGTGACACCGCTCCCAAAGATCGATATGGTTGAATCCCAAAGCAACTCGCGAACAAGGGAGCACCACCGCATGCGCAACCGCACCGCCGACGCCAAGCCCCGCAAGCGAACCCCCGCACTCCTCCTCGCCCTCACCGCCACCGCGCTCCTCGCCACCGCCACCCCCGCAGCGGCCGCCCCCGAAGCCACCGCCGCCGGCGACACCTGCAACCTCACCGAAGCCCTCTGCCTCTATGAAGGCACCGACTTCACCGGCGCACGCTTCAACGTCAGCTCGCTCGTGGAACCCGGCACCTGCGTCAGCCTCGTCGACCACGGCTGGGCCGGCCGCGTCAACTCCGCCATCAACACCCACACCCAGTCCGCCGCGCTCTTCGCCAACGACGACTGCGTCGGCGGCCCCTACCAGGTCCCCGGCTCCAGCTCCATCGCCGACCTCGGCGGCTTCGAACCCCTGAGCGTCTGGATCGCCGGATAACCACGCACCACGAACGGGCCGCCGGGGAAACCCGGCGGCCCGCACGCTTCCCCGGCGCTAACCAGTTGACACTCCGACCTGGAGTGTCCAGGATCAACCGATGCCGACCCACCCCGTCAACGTCTCCCCCGCCACCCGCAGCCGCGCCGAGCACAGCGGCGAGACCGGCCGCCGCTGGCTCAACGACCTCCCCGCCCTCGTCGACACCTACGAGCAGCGCTGGGCGATCACCGTCGCCGACCCGTTTCCCGGCGCCGGCGAGGGTTACGTGGCCCGCGCCCAACGCCACGACGGCACCCCGGCCGTCTTCAAACTCAACCTCCCCCTCGAATACCGGCGCAGCCAGATCGACGTCCTCGAACGCGCCCGCGGACACGGCTACGCCCAGGTCTACGCCGCCGACCACGACGACCAGGCACTACTCCTCGAAGCCCTCGGCCCCACCCTCGACGACCTCGAACCCGCCCCCGAACGGCGCATCGCCGTCCTCACCGCACTCCTCACCCAGGCCTGGACCGTGCCGATCGACGAGGCCACCCTCTGGTTCGGCGAACGCAAGGCGAACGACCTCGCCGCGATGACCGAACGGAACTGGCGGACCTTCGGCAAGCCCTGCTCCGCCGCGGTCGTCGACCTCGCACTGCGATACGCCGACCGCCGCGCCGCGGCGCACGACCCCGACCGCTGCGTCTACGCCCACGGCGATCCGCACGCAGGCAACGCCCTGCAGGTCGAACAGCCCCGCACCGGGGCCGAATCCGGGTACGCGTTCATCGACCCCGACGGCGGCGCCATCGAACCGGCCTACGACCTCGGCGTGGTCCTGCGGGACTGGGACGCCGAGATCGCCGCGGCCCCCGACCCGCTCGCCTTCACCCGGCACCTCTGCTCACAACTCGCCGCAGCGACAGGCGTCGACCGGCAGGCGGTCTGGGAGTGGGGGTTCCTCGAGCGCGTCGCCACGGGCCTGTGGGTCCTCGAGTTCGGCCAGCACTGGGGCCTGGAGAAACTCGCCAACGCCGAGCGACTGCTCGAAACCGCCTGAGCGCCTCGAACCACTGGACTTCCGGGCGGTCGCCGACCGGCTCGACTGAACCCCTAGGCCGCTTCCTTGAGGCGGGCCAGGAAGAACTCCCGCACATCGGCGGCGAGCAGCTCCGGGACCTCCATCGCCGCGAAGTGGCCGCCGCGCTCGAACTCCGACCAGTGCCGCACGTCGAACAACCGCTCGGCCAAGGGCCGCACCGAGAGCGTGATGTCGTGCGCGAACACCGCCACCCCCAGCGGCACCCGGCACGGCTCGCCCGGCGCGCCGCGCTGCGTGTCGCGGTGCAGCCGCGCCGAAGAGGCCGCCGTCGCCGTCAGCCAGTACAGCGAGATGTCGGTGAGCATCCGGTCGTCGCTCACCGGCGTCGCCGGGTCCGTCCACTGCGCGAACCGCTCGGCGATCCACGCGAGCTGACCCACCGGCGAATCGGTGAGCGCGTACCCGATCGTCTGCGGCGTCAAGGCCTGCAGCGCCTGGTACGGCGGCCGGTTCGCCATGAGGGCCCGGACCGTGTCGAGCCGCGCCTCGTCCGATGCGGACAGTTCCAATCCGGCGTCCGGGTCCGGGCGCGTCGGCAGGTAGTTCACGTGCACGCCGATCACGTGCTCCGGCGCGAGAGCGCCGAGCGCGGTGGAGACGCCCGCACCGAAGTCGCCGCCCTGCGCCCCATACCGTTCGTACCCGAGGCGGCGCATGAGCTCGGCCCACGCCCGCGCGACGCGCGGCACGCCCCACCCGCCCTCGCTGGTCGGCCCGGAGAACCCGTAGCCGGGCATCGAAGGGATCACCAGGTGGAAGTCGCGCGAGAGCGGCTCGATCACGTCCAGGAACTCCAGGAACGAACCGGGCCACCCGTGCGTGAGGACCAGCGCCACCGCGTCCGGGTTCGCGGACCTGACGTGGACGAAGTGGATGTTCTGGCCCTCGATCTCGGTGGTGAAGTGCGGCAGCTCGTTGAGGCTCGCCTCCTGCTCGCGCCAGCTGTAGCCGGTGCGCCAGTACTCGGCGAGCGACTTCAGCCGCGCGAGCGGGAACCCGTAGTCGGACCCGGCACCGTCGACCTCGTTCGGCCAGCGCGTGCGGGCCAGCCGGTCGTTGAGGTCGTCGAGGTCGGCCTGCGGGACGTCGATGCGGAAGGGCGTGATCTCGGTGGTGCTCATGGCGGTCTCCAGGGGTCGCGATGTTCATTTGAACAACTAACGTTCATGAAACTAACGATATCATATTCGTTAGTCCCACCAACGATCTGTCGGAACCGTCACACACCAAGAGGCCGAGAACCCAGCGGCTCCCGGCCCCCCGCCACACACATCCCCAGCTAGCGCTTCACCTCCCGGCACTCGAGGATGCCGGCGTGACTCGTGATCCGCAGCACCTCACCGCCCGCGAAATACGCCTCCAACCGCCGCTCGATCTCCTCCATCAGCCGCCCGAACTCCCCTGACGACAATGCGAAGAAATCCTCCTCAGACCGGAACGCAGCCATCAACGGCCCCGGCTCCGGCAACTCGATCACCCCCGGCAGATCATGCAGCACAACCGAAGCGAACCGCTCCGACACCATCGCCTGGGCGATCTCCAACGAGAACCGATCGACGAGCACCGAACGCGCCAAACGCAGATCGGTACCGAGCACCGCCTTCGCCGCCTCCCGCCAAAGCGGCTCGTACTCGAGCTTGTCGTCCGACGCGAGCGTCGAGACGAACAAGGTCCCACCCGGAGCGAGCACCCGCTGCAACTCATCGAGCGCCGCCGCAATGTCAGGCACGTGGTACAGCATGTGCATCGCCAGCACCACATCCGCCGAACCATCAGCGAACGGCAGCTCCGCGACATCCGCGACCACCGTCGGCTCCGGCACCGTCTCGAGGATGCCCGAGGCCAAATCGACCCCGATCACCTCCGCACCAGGGAACGCCTCACGAAGACGAGCCGTATAACGGCCATTGCCGCAACCGACATCGAGCACCCGCCCCGGCTCCCCCGAGACACGCGAGACCACAACCCCGGGAAGGTCGTAGTCAGGAGTCTTATAGGCATAGAGCCCTTGCCGGACCGCGAGACCGTCCTCGCTGCGGTAATTGTCGACCTTCTGGAACCGCTCATCCGTGGTCTGTCGCTGCATCGCCCGGTCCTTCCGCGTTCTTGTCGAATCCCGCCGAACACACGGGCCCACTGCTTTCGCGTACGAGTATTCCACGCACCACCCCCGCACCCCGGTTGCGCCTGCAGCACAACCGCATTCCACCCCGCGATACCCGATTGCGCGCTGGCGGCGAGTCTGCTGTGATGGCCGCACCCCTCGCACCGACCGGTGCACCACCGAAGGAGCCCGCTTGCCGCCCACCGCCTACGCCGACGCGGCGCTCACCGCGGCCGAGACCGCCCTCCACGCATATGGCCTGCCCGCACCGCTCACTGTGGAGCCGATCCGCCTGCTCAACAACGCGGTGTACGCGGTGACCACCGAGGACGACCACCGTTTCGTCCTGCGTGTCCACCGGCCCCGGTACCGCCTCCCCGAGCACACCCGGTCCGAACTCGCCTTCCTCGCGGCCGTCTATGGAGACCTGGCCGCTGCCGGTGTCCGCGTGCCGAAACCGTTGCGGACCAAGGACGGAGCGCTGACGGTCGCCGTCACCCCGCCCGACTCGCCGACGTTCCATTGCGACCTGCTGACCTGGGTCGACGGCCGCGTCCTGCGCCCGGGAACCGGCCTCGGCCCCAGCGGCGTGCGCGCCATCGGCCGCGCCCTGGGACTGCTACACCAGGCCGCCGAGTCGTTCACCGCGTCCGCGAACTTCAACCTGCCGACCTGGAACGCCGAAGCGCTCTTCACCGAAGCCTCGCCCTACCGGCCCGGCCCTTTCCGCGATCTGCTGAGCCCGGCAGACCGCTCGGTCTTCGACACCGTCGCCGACCGGACCGCCGCACTCTTCGACCGCCTCGGCACCGGCGCCGACGTGCACGGGATCGTCCACCACGACTTCATCCTCGGCAACTGCCACCCCGTGCGCACACCGCAGGGCTGGAGTATCGGTGTGATCGACTTCGACGAGAGCGGCCGGGGCCACTACCTCGCCGACCTCAGCCCGGTCTTGGGCAACCTCAGCGACTACCCCCACTTCAGGCGCCTCCGCGCCGCCCTCCTCGAGGGCTACCGCTCCGTGCGGGATCTGCCGGCCGAACATGAGGCGCACTTCCCGCTGCTCATGGCCGCCCGCCATGCCGCCCAATGCCTGTGGGCCGCGGGCCTGGTGCACAGCAACGGCAGCCCCGAGGTCGACACGGCCGACCACATCGCCTACCGCATGTGGGAGGTGCGCCGCTGCCTGGCGATGGGCGCCGGTTCCTGAACGCCCGCGCGGTACTGCGCCAGTAGCGCAGAGCCAATAGGATCAGCACCGGTCGTGCCCGCCCGCACGCCGGTCGCCCCGCCCGGCACCGTGCGCCGCGCCTTTGGAGGTTCAGCACCCTTGTCCACGTTCGTGAAGGGCCTCGCCTGGACCGTCGCGCTCCTCTCCGGCATCGCGACCATCTTCGCCCTGTTCGGCGGCCAGCAGTGGCTCGAGCAGCAGGGCTGGACGCTCGCCCCGAGCGCCGCGCCGACCACCGAGGCCGTCGAGACCGCCGAATCCGAGGACACCCCGCAAGAGGCCGCCGCCACGAGCGGCACCGGCGACACCGAACCGGAGCCCTCGGACACGGGAACGGGCTTCAGCTGGGACGGCGTGATCGCCTGGTCCGAGCGCACCTTCGACAACCCGCTCTGGGGCATCCCCGCCATCGGCGGCTCGATGCTCCTCGCAGGAATCGCGGGCGCTCTCTGCCTCCACGCGACCTCCCCGATCACCGTCCTCGGCGGCATCCTCCTCGGCCTGCTTGCACTGGCCTGCGCCGCGGCCGTCATCCTCGTCGGCTTCCTGCTGCACGCTGCCGACCCCGGCTACCTCGGCTGGTTCGTCATCCTCACCGTGTTCAGCGCTCCGCTCGGATATGCCGCACCTGTCTTCTCGGACCGCTACTGAACACCGCTCACCGGCGGGTGAAGACGACGCCCAATTTGTCCAGCGCCGCACCGGCGCGGCCGTGGAACCCGGCGATCTGCCAGCCGGCCGGGGCCGTGAACGTCGTGCAGTCGCCCGTGACCGTGCCGCCCTCGAGCGTCCGGCCGGTGCTGGTCGTGAAGCGGGCGTAGAAGATCCGGGTGTGGCCGCTGTGCTCGGCCCGGCAGACGCGGAGGGCGGTCGCGTACTCGCCCGCCGCCAGCGTCAGCTCCTTGAGCGTGCCTCCGCTGCCGCCGTGGTCGAGGACGGTGCCGTCGGTCAGGGTCGCGCCGATCCGGTCGACTCGCTCCCCCGCGCGCAGGCGCAGCACGCGGGCCGCGTCGCCCGCGTCGAGGTCGTCCACATCGGTGAAGACATCGCCGTGCGGGCCGCCGAACTGGTCGCTGAGGGCGAGGTCGCCGCCCGTGGACCAGGAGAAGTCCACACTGATCGGGTAGTGGTCGGAGAGGTTGCCGCCGTTCGCGTCCCTGAACGCGGCGTGGTCGTTGCGGTACCGGTTCGCGTCGAGGGTGACGTGGTCGCCAGAGCGGTAGAGGACCTTGTCGACGACCTCGCAGGCCGCATCGACGTGGGCGTCGTCGCAGACGAGCGCCTCGTCGCCCTCGTTCGGGGCGTCGCCGCCGCGGACGAGCTCGACCCAGGCGTCGGTGAGGCCGCCGGCCGCCGCGAACTCGGCGACGCCGTCGCCGCGCGTGTAGCGGGTGTTGGTGTCGCCGTACACGATCGCGGCGTTCCCGGCCGAGTGCGAGGCCATGTACGCCGCGACCTGCGCGAGGTTGGCTTCACGGGCGGCGATGTCGGCCGGTTCGCTCCCGGCGTCGGTGTGCAGGTTGTACAGGTCGACCCACACGCCTTCGGCGAGGCGGGCGCGCATGAACGTGAAGCCCTTGGGCGTCAGGCAGTCGCCCGAACCGGAGGAGCACTGGCTCCACTTGACGCGCTCGAAGTCCTCGAACGGCAGGTCCGACAAGGTGTTGAGGCCGTCGCCGAAGGGCACGCCGCCGCTCGTGGAAGTCCGGTGAGGATGGTCGTCCGCCGCGTACAGCGCCGCATGGTAGTTGAAGTCCTCCTGGACCTGCACGATGTCGTAGGCGCCCAGGCGGGAGCCGATGATCGGTGTGTTGGTCTCGGGATCGCCGTCGCCGAGCCCGAGCGGCAGGCCCGCGATGTTGTAGGAGAGGACGGAGAGCTCGCCGCCCTGCGCGGCCTCCTGCGCCGCGACCGGTTCGGGCGCGGCGGCGAGGGTGAGGGCGGCGAGCGAGGTCACCGCGGTGAGCAGTGCCAGGCGGGGAGGGAGGTGCATGCGGCTCCAGAGGGCTTGCGGCCGAGAGGGACTCGGTTGTTCGGTGGTGGCGCCCTCAGATTGCCCGATTCAGGCGAAATGTTCAAGACTGCCGCGAGAACCCCGCCCCGCCTGGCGGTGAACGCTCGCGCTCACACGGTCAGGCCGAGCGCCAGCAGCACGATGGAGGAGGCCAGGAACAGGAACGTCCCGACGGTCTCCTTCGGCCAGAAGTCCGCCAGCACATGCGTGTGGACCGCGCAGGTCCAGAACAGGACCAGGCCGGCCGCCGCCGCGAGGCCGACGATCGGGAACGCCAGGCCGAGCAGGAGGCCGAGACCGCCGGCGACCTTGAGGACGCCGATCGGGAAGACCAGCAACGACTGCGGCACGTTCGCGCCGTCCATGAGCGGCAGGATGACCTTGAGGCGGACCATTGCGCCGATCCCCGAACCGAGGTTGAGGACGCCGAACGTGATCGCGAGGACGAGATAGAGCGTGGACATGAGGTGTCTCCTTGTTGTCAGTAAGCGGTGGTGAGGTAGGTGTGCGAGGCGCTCCGGTCCTCGATCGCGGTGAGCATCGCGCGGGCGACGGCGGCCACGTCGTGGCCGGCTTCGAGCGCCTGGGCGAGTACGGCGCGGCCGTCCCCGCCCGTCGCTGCGATGGCGGTGTGCTTCATTGGATGCCTCGGATTCGCGCCGCATCGGCGCACAGTGGTGGAGCACCGCTGCCGGCGGACCGGCACGGCATGGAGGGCACTGAGCGTCAGTGCAGCGTGGTGAGCTTCTGTGGGTTCGTGACCGCGTAGACCGCGGCGACCCGGTCGAGTTCCGGGGTCAGGTCGAGCATGAGGACGCCGACGACCCGGCCCTCGCGCCACATCAGCGCCGCAGGCGAGCCGTTCACGGGCCGGAACGCGACTTCGAGCCCTTCATGGCGGCGGAACCGGCGGCTGACCAGCAGCGCCGCGATCCGCTCGGCGTCGCGCATCGGCCGCGGCCCGGCCGCGGGACCCAGGCCCCCGCCGTCGCAGGTGAGCACCACATCGGGCGCCATGAGGCCGAGCAGGCCGTCGATGTCCCCTCCGGAGACGGCGGCCATGAACCGCTCGGTGACCTGCCGGTGCACCGCCGGGTCCACCGCGAACTTCGGGCGCCGCGCCTGCACATGCGACCGGGCACGGTGCGCGGTCTGCCGCACCGACGCCGGTGAGCGCCCCAGCAGCACCGCGACCTCCCCGTGCGCGTACCCGAACACGTCGGCGAGCACGAACACCGCCCGCTCGGCCGGGGTCAGCGATTCGAGGACCACCATGAGCGCCAAGGAGACCGACTCGGTCAGCAGCGCCGGCTCGGCGGCGTCGGGCGCCGCCTCGGTGAGCACCGGCTCGGGCAGCCACGGCCCGATATAGGTCTCGCGGCGGCGCTTCACCGCCTCCTGGCGCCCGATCGCGGCGTTGATACCCACCCGCACCAGGTACGCGCGGGCATGCTCGATCGGCGCGCCGTGCGAACGGCGCTCCCACGCCAGCCAGACGTCCTGGAGCACGTCCTCGGTGTCGGCGACGGTGCCCAGCATCCCGTAGACGATGCCGAACAGCAGCTCGCGGTGCTCATTGAACACCGCGGCCGGTGGATCGGGTACTGCGTTCACGGCGGCCCTCCTCAGCGTTTTCAGCCTGTCGCATTCCAAGAGCCGAACAGGGCCGCCGTTTGTGACACCCGGATCGCGATCGTGACCGGGCTCGCAGTCGTTCTTCTGGTGAGAGCGCGGCGAAGCCGCGCACGTTTGAGTCTTTCTGTCTGTTTCTAGGAGAGAGGCGTTAAGCCTCGGTTCCGATATATATCAGAGATTTCAGCACATGCTTGCCCGGTTCGAGGACGCCCCTGAGCACCGGCAACACCGTTGCGGGCCAGTACAAGTGCGTGCCCGGCATCGGCTCGATGAGCGCGGCCTTCCGCTCCCCCGTGCTGTCGATCAACTCCGAACGCAGACCCGCGCTCGCCACCACCACATGCGAGTCGTCGACCTCCGAGACGTGACCGGCCTTGGGAACGCACCAGCCGCCCTCCGCCGTGTGCAGCACCCGCTCGGTCTCGATCACGTGCACGCGCGCATGCCACCCGTCGACCGCCGCCTCCAGCGAGGTCGTGATGGTCACGTCCTCCCACGGCTGCCAGTTCACCGTGAGCACGCCCTTCTCATCGATCGACCCCTCGTCGGAGTCCTCCCGGCCGCGCCAATGCCGGCCGTCCTCGGACAACAGCAGCGCCCCGTCCGGCACGGCCGACTCCAGTCCCGGACCGCCCGTGGCATGCGAGAACCCCGCCAGCGTCGAATACGCGAGCTTCCCGTACGCGGCCTCACCGGTACGCGCCCACGGCACCCACGCCTGGCCGTTCAACCTCGTCACATGGCCGCCACGGTCGCGAACGTGCACCGCCCGCGCCGCCTTGTGCGGCTCGACCACCGGGCCCGGCAGCGCCGCCTCCACCGTCCAGAACGGATGGTCGGCCGGGGCCAGGAGCCCCGCGAAGATCTTCGTCGCCCACCACGGGGAACCCGCGGTCAGGTACTGCTCCGCGACCGCGTTGTTCGGGTAGGCGTAGCCCACCGTGAGCCGCCCCTCCGGGTCGAGGATCGGCTTGTCCCACCACCACTCGAGATGGCGGCGGCTGAACCCCGCGGCCTCGGCCCACGGCACCGCCTCCACATCCGCGGCGGCCAGCGCGCCCCACAGGCAGCCCTGCGCGAACCGGTAGCCCAGGCTGCGCCCGTAGGGGACGGCCGCGCCGTCCGCACTGAACCATGACCGGAACTTGCGGGCGAACGCCGAAGCGTTCGCCACGTACCGGTCGTCGCCGGCGAGCTTGTAGTGCAGCAGCGCGTACGTGTGGAACGCGAACGGGTTGTAGTAGTCCACGCGCCCGCCCGGGCCGTCCTCGAAGACGGCGTCGCCGAGCGCGAAGTCGCCCATGCGCTCGAGGTGGCCGTTCGCGACGGCCGGGTCGTGGGCGATGCCGAGCCGCTTGAGGCCGTGGCCGGCGAACACCGGGAAGTAGTGCCAGTTCATGTCGGCCACCGGGCCGTTGTAGGCGCCTTGGAGCCAGGCCGCGAGCTTGTCCTTCGCTTTGGGGTCCAAGGGGTCCCAGAGTTTCTCGGGGGCGAGGGCGAAGGCCCAGCCGACCGCGGCGGCCTCGACGATGCGCTGGCCGCCGTTCGCGGCGTCGCCCACGTACCAGGGGTCCTCGGGGTCGACGGCCCGGGCGAGGGTGGCGGCGAGGGAGGCCCACAGGTCGTCGGGGACGGCGTCCTTGGCGGCGGCCAGGCCCCAGAGAGGGCGGGTCAGGAGTTCGAACCAGTCCTCGGCGTGCGAGTGGTTCGACATGGTGACGGGTGTGGCGTCGGGCCCGGCGGCGGCCAGCTCGGCGGCCGGCCTCCCGATCGCGAGCGCGGCCGAGGCCCACCCGGTGCGGCTGTGGTCGAGCGGTCCGAATGTTCGCAGCGGTGAGGTCACGCTGGCAGACGCTATCAATGCCGTCCCGGCACGGCAAGGGGTCCCGCCGAACCGGGGCGGGCCGTGTGGGTTATTCACGGCACTATCCGTGATGAAACAGGGTGGTTCGGACGATTGGAACCTTGCAGGATGAGGTGCAGCACATCGGCTGCGGCTCAAGGAGGTTCCGGCAATGGACGACAGGTACGCGGCGTTCACCATGGCCGACCCGGCCTTCTACGACGCGATGTACTCGGCCGAGACGGCCGGCCGGTCGTTCGACGTCGCCGAGCGGGAGCTCCCGAAAGGCTGGCGCCGCTCGGAGTCCGACGACTGGCTGACCATGCGCCGCGACGACACCGCGCTACCGCAGCAGGGCTGGAAGATCCACGCCTCGGCGACCATGGACGGCGCGGAGCGGGTGCTCGCGGCGGTCTGGGACTACTGCGTGCCGCGAGGTGTCCAGTTCAAGTTCCTGCGCTCGTCCTCGGCCCTGCTGGTGCGCGTGTCGAAGTACGCGCCCCGCGGCTACTCGGGAAAGCTCGTCACGATCTACCCGGGCTCCGACGAGGAGTGCGAGCGCATCCTCACCGAATTGGGAGCGATCCTCGACGGCGAGGAGGGGCCCTACATCCTCAGCGACCTGCGCTGGGGCAAGGGCCCGCTGCACGTCCGCTACGGCGCCTTCGCGAACCGGTACACGACCGACGCCCGCGGCGCGGTCGTCCCGGCCCTGCTCGACGGCGAGGGCCGCCTCGTGGCCGACCGCCGCGACCCGGTGTTCCACATCCCCGACTGGGTCGAGCTCCCCGCCTTCCTCGCGCCCCACCTGGAAGCCCGCAGCGCCGTCAAGGTCGACGAGATCCCCTACACGATCGAACGGGTCCTCCACTTCTCCAACGGCGGCGGCATCTACCTCGCCCGCGACCGCGACGGCCGGCAGGCGGTCCTGAAGGAAGGACGCCCGCACGCCGGCCTCGACGCCTGGGGCGCCGACGCGGTCGCCCGCGTCGAGCACGAGCACCAGGTGCTGGAGCGCCTCGCCGGCATCCCGGGCGTGCCCGAGTCCCGCGGCGTGTTCTGGCTCGGCGAGCACCGGTTCCTCGCCATGGAGTACGTCGAGGGCGAGGTCCTGAGCAAGGCCGTCGTCACCCGCTACCCGCTCGTCGACGCCGACGCGACCGCCGAGGAGTACGCCCGGTTCACCGCCTGGGCCGTCGACGTGCACGACCAGATCGCCGCCGTCGTCGCGCAGATCCACGAGCGCGGCCTCTCCTACGGCGACCTCCACCTGTTCAACGTCATGGTCCGCCCCGACGGGCGCGCCTGCCTCCTCGACTTCGAGGTCGCCGGCGAGGTCGACGCCGAACGCCGTGCGGGCCTGGGCAACCAGGGCTTCGCCGCCCCGCGCTCCCTCACCGGGGCCGCCGCCGACCGGTACTCCCTCGCCTGCATGAAACTCGCCCTGTTCCTGCCGATGACGAACCTCCTCGGCCTCCACCGGCTCAAAGCCCGCCACTTCGCGCAGATCATCCGCGAGCGGTTCCCCGTCCCCGACGGCTGGCTCGACGACGCCGTGGACCTCATCGCCCCGCCCGAGTACGCCTACGAAGCGCCGAGCACCGAACCCGACGACTGGCCCGCCGTGCGCGACGCCATCACCCGCGCCATCGTCGCCAGCGCCACCCCCGAACGCGACGACCGGCTCTTCCCCGGCGACGTGCAGCAGTTCGAATCCGGCGGGCTCGGCCTCGCCTTCGGCGCCGCCGGCGTCCTGCACGCCCTGGACGCTTCGGGCGCAGGACGGTTCGAGCGGTTCGAGGACTGGCTCCTGCAGCGCGCCACCAGCCCGGCCCCCGGCTCACGCCTCGGCCTCTACGACGGCCTCTGCGGCGCCGCCTTCACCCTCGACCGACTCGGGCACCACCAGGCCGCACTCGACACAGTGGACGTCGTCCTCAGCGAAGACTGGAAGTCCCTCGGCGGCGACCTGTTCGGCGGCCTCACCGGCATCGGCCTCAACCTGCTCCACCTGGGCGCCGCACGCGGCGAACCCGACCTCACCGAGACCGGCCTGGCCTGCGCGGGCCTCGTCGCCGACCGGCTCGAAGCCGAGACCGCCGGCGAACCCCGCAGCGGCGGCCGCGAACCCTGGGCCGGACTCATGCGCGGCGGCGCCGGACGCGCCACGCTCCTCATGCGCGCCTTCGACACCACCGGCGACACCGGCTACCTCGACGCCGCCGCGACCGGCCTCCGCGCCGACCTCCGCCGCAGCGTCGTCCGCTCCAACGGCTCCCGCGAGATCGACGAAGGCTGGCGCACCATGCCCTACCTCGAGGCCGGCAGCGTCGGCCTCGCCACCGCCCTCGACGCCTACCTCGCCCGCCGCCCCGACACCGCATTCGCCGAGGCCTCCGCGCAGCTCGCCCTCGCCGCCCGCTCCCCCATGTACATCCTCCCGGGGCTGTTCACCGGCCGCGCCGGCATCCTCCTGTACCTCGCCGGACGCAGCCCGGACCCGGCCACCGACCCGGCCGTGCGCGACCAGGCCCGGGCGCTCGCCTGGCACGCCCTCCCCTACGCGGACGGCATGGCGTTCCCCGGCACCGGGCTCCTCCGGCTCTCCATGGACCTCGCCACCGGCAGCGCGGGCGTCCTGCTCGCCCTCGCCGCGGCACTCCAAGCGGGCCCCCACGCGGGGCTCCCGCTGATCGGCAGCTCCGCTGCCCCGCAGACGCCCGCGCCTCGCGCGCAGGTGAACCCAGTTTCCCAGTAAGAACGACGAAAGGACACGAACATGGCTCTCCTCGACCTGCAAGGCATGGAAGGCAACAACGAGCTCAACACGGCCGGCAGCAGCAACAGCGGGCACTCCTGCCCCTCCAACCTGAGCGCCACCCTCTGCGGCGGCACCAGCAGCCTGAGCATCCTGCTCTGCCACTAGCCGATCCTGAACCTCGGCCCCGGACGGCGCACTGCCGACCGGGGCCGAGGTCGATGAACGGAGCCGCCCATGGCCACCCCCGCACTCGCACTCGGCACCGTCGTGCGCCGCTCCCGCCGCACACTCCCCCTACTGGGCGCCTCCGCGCTCGCCGGGACCCTGAGCCTGCTCGCACTGCCACTGGCACTCGCGAACGCGGTCGACAGCGCAGTCGCGGGCCACGGCGCCCACACCTGGACATGGATCGCGGCGGCGCTCATCCTCCTCGGCGTCGCATGCGACCTCGTCGACGCCTTCACCGAGACCACCTGCACGGCAGACGCGGCGGCATGGCTGCGCCAAGGCCTCGTCCGACGCATGCTCGGCATCCCCCACCGCATCCGCGAATTCGACACCGGCGACCTCGTCGCCCGCACCTCGGCCGGCGCAGCGGACGCCGCCCAAGCCGGCCCCGGCGTCATCGGCGCACTCGCCGCGACACTGCCGCCCGTGGGCGCGCTGGCGATGCTGCTGTGGCTCGACTGGACGCTCGCGGTCGCGTTCGCGGCCGGCCTGGCCCTTGTGGCGATGGTGCTGCGGCTCTTCGCGAAGGAGACCGCCGCCGCCGCGATGGGGTACCAGCGCGTGCAGGGGACGATGGCGGCGCGGCTGACCGAGTCGATCGGCGGCAGGCGCACCATCGCGGCCGCGGGCACGGTCGACGCCGAGACCGAGCGCGTCCTCTCCGATCTCCCCGAACTCGCCGTGCACGGGAGAGCGAGCTGGCGGGCCCTGTCGGCGGCCGGAGCGCGGGCGGCGTTCGCCGGTCCACTGGCGACGGTCGGCGTGCTGGCGGTCGCCGGGTTCCTCGTCGGGCAAGGGCGGCTGAGCGCGGGCGAGGTGCTGGCGGCAGGCCAGTACGCGATGCTCGGCGCGGGCCTGGGCTCACTGACCGGGGTGGTCGGCGTCCTCGCCCGGGCGAAGGCGGCGGTGGCGCGGCTCAGCGAGGTCCATGCCGTGCCGATGCTCGAGTACGGCGACCGGACACTGCCGAACGCGACGCACGATAACGGCGAGGCGGCACGGCCCGGCACCGCCCACGCTCCTCCGGCGCCCAGTGTTGCGAACGCCGACCGATCATCCACCGCCGCACCGGCGTTCACGCCGACCGGCTTGCGGAGCGCCGCTCCCTCTGGCGCACCGACCGGGCCGCGCATCGTCACCTCGCCCGCTGATCCGGCCGAGGTCCCTACGACCCGCGGCCTGCTCGAACTGCGCGCGGTGACCGTGCAAGGCCCGGCAGGACCGATCCTCGAAGACGTCGCGTTCACGGTCCCGGGCGGCGCGGTCGCGGCAGTCGTGGGCGCATCCGGGTCAGGGAAATCGGTGCTCGCGGCGGTGGCTGCTCGGCTGCGCGACCCCGACTGCGGCGAGGTGCGGTTGGACGGGGTCCCGTTGCCCGCCTTGTCGGCCGAGGCATTGCGGGACGCCGTTGGTGTCGCGTCGGAACGACCGGCGCTCGCCGGAGCGACCCTCGCCGACGCGATGGGCCCTGGCAGGCCGCGGGAAGCGGTCATGGCCGCGGCGGCGGCGGTCGGCGCGGACGGCTTCGCCGAACGCCTCCCGGACGGCTACGACACGCCGCTGGAGCGGGTCCCGATGTCGGGCGGGGAAGCCCAGCGGATCGGTCTCGCCCGCGCGTGGCGCGCCGAACGGCTGCTGGTGCTGGACGACGCGACCGCCGCCCTCGACGCGGTCAGCGAACTGCGGATCGCCGAAGCCCTGGCCGCGAGCGGCCGGACGAGGCTCGTTGTGACGCACCAGGTCCGAGTCGCGGCCCAGGCGGATCTGGTGGTGTGGCTGGAGGCGGGCAAGGTGCGCGCAGTGAGTTCGCATCGAACCCTGTGGACGGATCCCGACTACCGGGAGGTCTTCCACCAATGACCCGAGACCAGCACCCGGGCCTCGCTGCGACAGTGCAGCCACCCGGCACGACACCTCACGCCGTCGCCGTCGCCGTCGCCATCGCCATCGCCATCGCCATCGCCATCGCCATCGCCATCGCCATCGCCATCGCCATCGCCATCGCCATCGCCATCGCCATCGCCATCGCCATCGCCATCGCCATCGCCATCGCCATCGCCATCGCCAAGGATTGTCGGTCCCTCAATGCACCCTTGTATCGGGGGCCCATCGCACGACGCTCCCGACCCCGGGGGTCGGTCACCCCCGCACTGCCACGCCCGCGCGCGATCGTCGCGCGGGCGATTGCGAACCGGCATACCCGCGCTCGAGGACCGGTCATCCCAACAGCTCATGCGAACCTCCGCCACCGCCACCGCAGTTCACGCCCCTGGGCAATGCACCGGGCGAACCATCCGACAACGCAGTGGCATATCACGCATCACTCCTCGCGCCGTTCACACTGCTCACCCCGCTCACATCACTCGGCGGCCACGTCATGAGGGTCCTCCTGCGTTACGCCGCTTCCGGACTGCGCCCGAGAGCGCTCCTCGCACTCTTCCTGTGGTCCATCCCCGAAACACTCCCGACCGCGCTGTTCGGGCTCATGATCGCCCGCGCCCTCGACGACGGGTTCCTCGCCGGGCGCCCCTGGACCGGCGCCGCCTGGCTCGGCGGACTCATGGCCGCCGCGGCCATCGGTGCGTTCGGCACCCGCGGGCTCTACGCCACCCTCGGCGCCACAGTGGAGCCGTTCCGGGACCGCTTGGTGCGCCATGTGATATGTCACGCGCTACGTACCTCAGTCGCCGGTCGACCCGACTCGGGAGCCGTCTCCCGCCTCGCCCGACAGGTCGAGATCGCTCGCGACTCGTACGCGGGTGTGGTGCTCGCCGTCCGCGGATGCCTCGTCACCGCAGTCGGCGTCTCCGTAGGCCTCCTCGCGCTCGATCCGCGCCTCGCGCTGTTCGTGCTGCCGCCGTTCCTGCTGGGGCTCTTCGCCTTCATCGCCACAATCGGCTTCGCCGCCGCACGGCACTGGCGCGCAGCCGAAGCCGACGAGAGCATGGCCGAGCACATCGGCCAGGTCGCGGCCGCCGCGACCGACCTTGCGGGCTGCGGCGGCGAAACATACGGCGAGGCGTTCACCGCCGGACCAATCGCGCGTCTCGCCGCCGCCGAGCGGGCCCTAGCCGGAGCGGCGGCGCTGCGCGCCGTGTGCTTCGCAGTGGGCGGATGGCTGCCACTGCTGGCGGTCCTCGCCGCCGCGCCATGGCTCGCCGACCGCGGCCTCACCGCCGGCGCGCTCACCGGAGCGCTGCTCTACGTCCTCACCGGCATCCAGCCCGCTCTCAACACTCTGGTCTCCGGCCTCGGCAACAGCGGCCTGCGCCTGTGCGTCGCCCTGAGCCGCATCCTCAACGGCGGCAATAGCACTGCCTCCGCAAGCCCACTCGAAGCCGCGAGCATCGCCGGTGGCCCCGGAGACGGCACGGGCACCACCGCTCCCCGCGATGGCGCAAGCCCTCACCCCACCGCCGCGAACCAGCCCGTCGCAATAGTGGCCACCGCTGACCCCATCGGCGGCACAGGCACCCGCGCCACTGCCATCGCCTCCCTCGACGCCACCAGACCCGCCTCCAACCCCAGCGATGAAACGGGACCCGCTACCGACCTCATTGACCTCCCCTCCGAGACTCCGCGAACACCCCCGGCCGCCGCCGCACCGCCGCACTCCCGCGCCGCGTCCGAGCCGGGCGGCGCCGCGGTCCAACCCGCCCGACCGCGGGGCACGCACCATCCCGAACCGTCAGACCCTTCCGGCACCATTGCATCGGGGGCGCTCCAGTTCGGACACACCCGACTCCGGGGAAAGGACGAACCCGACCTTTCCCCCGACGACCAGCCACCCGCCCTCGCCGCCCGCGGCCTGACCTTCGCCTACGGCCCGCACGCCGCACCGGCCGTCGACGACCTCGACCTCACCGTCCCCGCAGGCGACCACCTCGCGATCATCGGCCCCAGCGGCATCGGCAAATCCACCCTGGCCGCACTGCTCTGCGGGCTCCTGCGACCCGACGCGGGCACAGTCGTCTACGGCCGCACCGAAGCCGACGCCTTCACCGCGGCCGAGCTCGCCCAGCGCCGCGTGCTCATCCCCCAGGAGGCCTACGTCTTCACCGGCACCGCGCGCGCCAACCTGAACTACCTCGATCCGGACGCCACCGACGCCGAACTCACCACCGCGGCCGCCGCTGTCGGCGCCGCGAACCTCGTCGACCGGCTCGGCGGCCTCGACGCGGTCCTCGACCCGCGCCGACTCTCGGCCGGGGAGCGCCAGCTCATCGCGCTCGCCCGCGCCTACCGCTCCCCCGCCCCGATCGCGGTCCTCGACGAGGCCACCTGCCATCTCGACCCCGCCGCCGAGGCCCGCGCTGAGGCGGCCTTCGCCGCCCGCGGCACCCTCGTCGTCATCGCTCACCGCGCGAGCTCCGCGATGCGGGCCCGCCGGCTGCTCGTCCTCGACGGTGACAGCGCGATCATCGGCGACCACGCGCACCTGCGGGGCACGTCAGCGCTGTACCGGAGCCTGCTGGCGCACTGGGGAGCCGACGATCATCTGGACGCGCGGGACCCGTTGCCGCCCAAGGCGACCGACGATCGCGTCGCAGCAGGTCAGATCCAGCCCGCCTCCTGAGCGATGCGGACCGCGTCGATCCGGCTGCGCGCCCCCGACTTGTGGATGGCGTTCGACAGGTAGTTGCGGACCGTCTCCACCCGCAGGAACAGCAGCTCGGCGATCTCGCGCGTCGTGGCGCCCGTCCCGACGTGGCTCAGGACCTCCCGCTCCCGCTTGGTGAGCGGGTTGCGGCGGGCCCGCATGGCCGCCAGCGCGATCGATCCGTCGATCACGACCTCGCCGTCGGTGAGGCGGTGGATCGCGTCGATGAGCTGCTCGAAGGTCGCCTCGGTGGTCATGAACCCGACGCGCGGCACGAGCCGCGTGAGGTCCTCGGAGAGCCCCGCGGTGCGGGTGGGGTCGACGAGGAGGAGCACGCTCATTTCGGGCAGGGCCGCGCAGAGCGCTTCGGCGCGTTCGGGAGGCAGTAAACCGGTGTCGTGGACGAGTACGTCGGGCTGCAGTCGCAGTGCGGCGGCCAGCGGGTCCTCATCGCGGTCAGTGTCGTCGATGAGGGCGATGCCCTGCTCGCCGGACAGTCCTCGGCGCAATGCCGTGCGCCAGAGGCATTGGTCGTGCTGGACGAGTACGCGGATCATGGACTCCCACCTGTGTCACCTTCGCAAGTCCCTGCCGACACCCACCCGTCGTGTCCGGGATCCTGGTACAGGCCTTAGGGTACCGGTCCGCAAAGGACACCAAACGCGAGGAAATGTCAGATCAGCGACAAATGGTGATCGGGCGGGATATTGGCACATCGCAATGCCCCGAAAAACGCCGGAAGGGCCCGTCCGCGGTGCCGGCGAAGGCCTCGCCGGACCTGGACAGGCCCTTTTGGAATGTGACACGTGATATGTCACTGTGTTTTCAGGCGGCGCGTGCCGTCCTTCCGCCCGCGTCGTCCGTTTCACCGGCGGGCGCCGGCGCCTCGAGTGCCACCGGCGGGGCCGCGATCGCGAGTACGACTGCGGTGTCGGCGGGCTGGTCGGGGTGGGTGCGCTGCCACCGGCGGGCGAGCCAGCCGAGGAAGAGCCCCATCGCCAGCATGGTGACGACCGAGCCGACGAGCGACTGCAGCCCCGGTCCGGCGATCCACGCGATCGCCAGCCCCAGCCCGACCGAGTACACGGCCCACAGGACCCCGCCGAGGGCGGCCATGCGCGCGTACGGCGGCTTGGCGGTGCCGGCCGCCGCCCACGCCAGCGCGGTGCGCCCGGCGGGCAGGAACCGCGCCACCATCGTCGTCCGGTAGGGGTGGTCGCTGATGGTGCGCTGCAGGAGCGTCTCGAGTTTCACGACCGTGCCGGTCACGAGGCCGCGGACGGCGCGGGGACTGCGGCGGGCGAGGCCCGCGCGCAGGGCCCGGAACAGCCGGTAGCCCAGGAACTCGCCGAGCCAGGAGGCGACGGCGGCGCCGACGAGCAGCACGCCGATGAGGAGCGGGTTGCCGAAGACGAGCCCGGCGGCGGCGGTCACGAGCGTCGCGCTCGGAAGCACGGGTGCGAAGAAGTCCGCGACCACCATGCCGATGAGGATGAGCATCGCCCAGAAGAAGACCGTCATGGGTCCCCCCGTTCACCGAGTGCCGGAGAGGGACCGGGCCGGGGGTTGGCCCGGTCCCCTTCGGGCATCGGCTACTTGGACGCTCCGACGAGCTCGCGCTCGTCTTCGCTCGGGGCGTCCTTGGTGAGGTGCTCCTGGAGCTTGTCCCCTTCGACGTCCACGTTCGGGAGGATCCGGTCGAGCCACTTGGGGATCCACCACGAGCCGCGGCCGATGAGGGCCATGATCGCGGGGATGATCGCCATGCGGACCACGAACGCGTCGAAGATGACGGCGGCGGCCAGCGCGAAGCCCATCGAGGCGATGAGCGCTTCACCGCTGAAGATGAACGCCGCGAAGACGCTGATCATGATGAGCGCGGCGGCGACCACGACCCGCGAGGAGTGGCCGTAGCCCTCCACGATGGCCCGCTTCGGGTCGGCGCCGTGCACGTAGGCTTCGCGGACGCGGGTGACCAGGAAGATCTGGTAGTCCATCGCGAGGCCGAAGACGAGGCCGATCATGAGGATCGGCATCATCGACATGATCGGGCCGGGCTGGTCGACGTTGAACAGCTCTGCGCCCCAGCCCCACTGGAAGACCGCGACGAGGGCGCCGAGGGCGGCGAACACGCTGAGCATGAAGCCGAGCGTGGCCATGATCGGCACGAGGATCGAGCGGAACACCAGCAGCAGGATGAGCGCCGCGAGGCCGACGACGATGAGCATGTACGGCAGCAGCGCGTCGTTGAGGTTGTCGGAGATGTCGATGTTCAGTGCGGTGGCGCCGGTGACGGCCCAGTTCGCGTCGGTGTCGTCGGCGAGGAAGCCGCGGATCTCGTGCACGAGTTCGTTGGTGGCGTGGTCGGACGGTCCGGTCTCCGGGATGACGGTGACCATGACGGTGTCCAGGTCGGCGTTCGGGAACGCCTGGCCGACGACGGCGATGCCGTCGATGTCGTTCAGCTCTGCGGTGATGTCCTGCGCGGCGGTCATCGCGTCGACGCCGTCTTCGAGGTCGCCGACGATGATGAGCTGGCCGTTGAAGCCCGCACCGAAGCCCTCGCTGATGAGGTCGTACGCCTGGCGCTGGGTGGTCTCCGTGCCGGAGGTGCCGGCGTCGGGGAGGCCCAGTTCGAGGTCGAGCGCCGGGTAGGCGAGCGTGCCGAGGCCGACGATGCCGACGAGGGCGACCAGGATCGGGTGGCGGGTGATGAACCCGGCCCAGCGCTTGCCGCCGTTGGGCTTGGCGTCGTGAAGGCCTTCGGCGATGCGGCGGCGCTGCCGCTTGGTGAAGATGCGCTTCCCGGTGAACCCGGCGAAGGCCGGGAGCAGGGTGACGGCGATGAGCACGGCGATGACGACGGTGACGGCGGCGGCCACGGCCATCTCGGTCAGGAACGGGATGTTCACGACCGACAGGCCCAGGAGCGCGATCACGACGGTGAGGCCGGCGAAGAACACGGCGGAGCCGGCGGTGCCGACGGCGCGGCCCATGGCCTCGGCGCGGGCGCGCTTGTCCTCGACGCGGCCGTCCGCGGCGAGTTCGTTGCGGTAGCGGGAGAGGATGAACAGCGCGTAGTCGATGCCGACGGCGAGGCCGATCATGGAGGCCAGCGTGCCGGTGGACTCGCTGACGTTCATGAAGGAGGTCGCGGCGAGGATGCCCGCGGTGGTGAGCATGACGCCGAGCACGGCGGTGATGATCGGCAGGCCCGCCGCGAGGAGGGCGCCGAAGGTGATCACGAGGACGACGAGCGCGACGCCGATGCCGATGAGCTCGGTCGTGCCGGTCTCGGGCATCGGCTGGAGGACGTCGCCGCCGACCTCGACGCGGACGCCCGCGTCCTCGGTGTCGGCGATGGCGTCTTCGAGGTAGGCGATGGTGCCCTCGTCGAGCTCCATGGCGGGCTCGGCGTAGGCGACCTGCATGACGGCGATGGTCTGGCCGTCGGCGGCGATCATGCCGATCGGGTTGCCGGCCTCGTCGGTGGCGAAGGGGCTGGTGACCGAGGCGATCTGCGGCGAGTCGGCCATGGTGGCCGCGAGGTCGTCGATGACGGCCTTGTTGGCCTCCGCGGTGAGCGGTTCGCCGTTCTCGGACTCGAACACGATCTGCGCGGTGCCGCCGTCGGCGTTCGCGTCGGGGAAGCGGTCTTCGAGGAGGTCGAAGGCCTCCTGGGATTCGGTGCCGGGCAGGACGAACTCGGGGTTCGTCTCCTGCTGCATGGTCGCCGCTGCTGCGCCGACGCCGCCGACGATGAGGATCCAGACGGCGAGGACGAGCCATCGCAGTCGGTAGGACCCTCTGCCGAGGCGGTAGAGGAAGGTGGCCACGCTGGGTGCTCCTTACAAGGGTTCACCGTCCGGCTCCGCCGCCTCGTGGCGTTCGAGGGTCGGTCGCTTTCAAGCAGTGCCGTTGCACGGCAATGCCTTTGAGCGACGTGACCTTCGACGCCTATTGGGTGTGCGGCGGCGGGGCCGGTCGGCTCGGGTGGTGTTCGCCGGCGTCGTCGACGGCGGGTTTCCTGGTGTGTTGCAGCTATGGGGTGTGGTTATGCGTCTGGTTCGGGGCCCTCGGGGAGGGGCCGGGCGATGCCGGCCTCCATCTGCGCGAACGCCTGGGTGATGGCTTCGGCGAGGGTGCGTCCGCGGGGGTTGGCGAACCAGTCCTCGTTGGAGATCTTCATGGTGACCAGGGCGCTGCCCAGCACGAGGCGGGGGTACGGGTGGTCGGTGCTGCGCCCGGTGGCCTCGGCGACGATCCCGAGGAGTTCGGCGAACAGCTCCATGAACTGGCCGGCCTGGACCTTGATGAGCTCGGGCGAGCTGTGGATGAGCTCTTCGCGGCACTGCATCTGGGCGATGTCGAACCGCTCGTCCATGCGCATGCCGACGCAGGCGTCGCGCAGGGCGTCCCACACGGGCTGCTGCGCGGCGCGGTCGCGTACGGCGGCGATGAACTCCCCGGTGACCTCGTTGAAGTCGTGGAGGAAGGCCGCTTCCTTGTTCGGGAAGTAGTTGTGGAAGGTGCGGGTGGAGACCCCGACCTCGGCGGCGATCTCGTCCGCGGTGACCGCGTCGAGGCCGCCTTTGCTCACGGCCAGGCGGAGCGTGGCGTCGCTGAGGGCCGCCTTGGTGGCGGCCTTCTTGCGTTCGCGGAGTCCAGACTGGTCGGCCATAGGAGCAACCCTAGTGGGAGTTGCTCACGTTCACAAGATGCAAATGAAGAAATTTTGCAGCAGGCGCAAATTTTCCTGGTGGGAAGCGTTTATGTGAGCGGAGCCACGCAGGTGACGCCCGGGACCGTCCATTCGGTCGCCGGCTCGGACGCGCCCGACGGATCGACCCGCATGACCTGGCCGGAGTGCTGGCAGGCCACGAGCAGCGTCCCGTCGCCGGTGAGCACGGCGTCGCGGGGCCAGGCCCCGCCCACGGGCACCGTGCGCACGAGCGCACCGTCGGCCGGGTCGATGACGGCGACCTGGTCGCTCCCCCGCACCGTGACGTACACGAGGCCGCGCTCGGGGTCGGGGACCACGGCCGCCGGGAGCGGCTGCGGCGCGTCCTCTTCGAGGCCGATGTCCGGCAGGGCCGCGAAGTCGGCGACCTCGCCGCTCGGCAGGGGCACCGGGTCGCCGAAGGCGAAGACGGCCGAGTGCTCGTCGAAGGTGCCGACCGCGACCGCGTTCGACAACTCTCCCACCACGATCGCGCGGTCGCCCACGAACGCCAGGTGGCGCGGCCCGAATCCGGGCTCGAGCGCGGTGGCCGCGGCCGGGGTGAGCTTGCCGTCCTCGCCGAGGTCGAACGCGTGGATGCGGTCGGCGCCCAGATCGACGGCCAGGACGCGTCCCATGTGACATACCACCTGGTGCGCGTGCGGGCCGGTCTGGCGGTCCGCGTGCGGGCCGGTGCCTGAGAGATTGAAGACGTCGGTGGCCTCGCCCAGGGTGCCGTCCTCGCCGATCGGCAGGACCGCGACCGAGCCGCCGCCGTCGCCGTCGCCGTAGTTGGCGACCAGCAGCCAGCGCCCGGTCGGGTCGACGGTGCCGTGGCAGGGGTTGTCGCCGCCGGTGGACTGGCCCTGGCCGGCCCGGTCGAGCGCGAAGTCCTCGCCGAGGCGCCAGGCCGCGGCGAAGCCGGGTTCGGTGTGGGTGAGGGTGTAGACCGCTTCGGGGCCGACGTGGACCCACGTCGGGTTGACCACCGCCGCCGCCGCGCCGAGTCCGTCGGGGCCGGCCACGATGAGCCCGGGGCCGCCTTCAGTGGTGTAGTCGCCTAGGAGGTACCGCATGTGCCCGATCCTAGCGGCCCGCCGAAGCGGCGACGCGCGCTCGGGCTCCTCGCGTCCGCGCAGGGGCTCCCGGCCCGGCGGGGAGGAGACGGCGCGGGCTCCGGCTCCTACACTTGAGGGCATGGCCGAGGACAGCAAGACCGACGCGCAATGGCGCGAGCAGCTCAGCCGCGACGAGTACAAGGTGCTGCGCGAAGGCGGCACCGAGGCGCCGTGGACGGGCGAGTACGTCGACGAGAAGCGCCGGGGCGTCTACCGGTGCCGCGCGTGCGGCGCCGAGCTGTTCGCCTCCGACACGAAGTTCGACTCCCGGTGCGGGTGGCCTTCCTTCTGGACGCCCATGGCCGGCGACAGCGTGCGGCTCCTCGAGGACGACAGCCTCGGCATGCGCCGCACCGAGGTGCGGTGCGCCAACTGCGACTCGCACCTCGGCCACGTGTTCTACGGCGAGGGCTGGGACAACCCGGACGACGCCCGGTTCTGCATCAACTCGATCAGCCTCACCCTGGAGCCGGTCGCCGACACGCAGTGAGGCGGGCCGGTCCTGTTGGGCGCGAACCGCTCCGGGCAGTGCCATATCACATGTCACACGGTGCGGCCGTGCTGAACGCGCCCCGCTGCGCCCGGCCGCCCTCAGGCGCCCTCGCGCGTCCCGACTAAGCTCTCCCACGTCCCCTGCTCCCCTAATCAGAAGCGAGGCCGAGGGTGGAACCCGGGAACCTGATCGCTGGCCGTTACCGCCTAGAGCAGCGCCTCGCCGCGGGCGGCATGGGCGCGGTGTGGCGCGGCACCGACACCCGGCTCAACCGCGTGGTCGCCGTCAAACTCCTCCACTCGGGGCTGTCCGGCAACGACCGGTTCCGGGCCCGCTTCCACCAGGAGGCGCAGGCCGTCGCGCAGCTGCAGTCCCCCGGGATCGTCAGCCTCTACGACTACGGCGAGGAGCACGCCCCCGAAGGGCTCGTCTCCTACCTCATCATGGAGCTCGTGCGCGGACAGGCGCTCGACACCGTGCTGCGCGAGCGGGGCCGCCTGTCCCCCAACGAGACGCTGAAGATTATGGCGTCCTCGGCCGAGGCGCTCCACATCGCCCACCAGGCGCACATCATCCACCGCGACATCAAGCCGGGGAACCTGCTCGTCGGCTCCGACGGCACCGTCAAGATCGTCGACTTCGGCATCGCCGCCGCCAAGGGCGGCGCCGGGCTCACCGAGACCGGCACCGTCATGGGCACCCTCGCCTACGCCTCGCCCGAGCAGCTCCAGGGCTCGCAGCTCACCGGCGCGACCGACCTGTACTCGCTGGGCATCGTCGGCTACGAGTGCCTCGCCGGACGGCCCCCGTTCGCGGGCAACGAGCCGACCGCCGCGATCGCCGGCCACCTCACCGGCCAGCCCGCCCCGCTCCCTCCCGACGTCCCCGCGCCGATCGCCCAGATCATCATGCGCTGCCTGGCGAAGGACCCCCGCCAGCGCTTCGCCTCGGCCGCCGAGCTCGCGCAGGTCTGCAAGTCCGGCGGCATGGGCGGCGGCACGACGGCGATCCTCGCCCCCGCGCCGAGCCCCTACCAGTCCGGCCAGTCGCCGCAATCGTTCCAGCAGTCGCCGTCCACCCAGGTGATGACGCCGGGCGGGGTCGGGGCCATGGCCGCCGGCGTCGCGCCCGCCCACACCTCGGTCCAGCCGGTGCACCGCGACGAGTACGGCAGCCCCACGACCGGCCAGTACGGCGCCGGCGGCCCGCCCGAGCGCCCGCTGCCGCCGCCGCGCGATGCGGAGGAGCCCAAGCGCAACCCGACCGGTCCGATCCTGGTCGTCGTGGCCGGCATCGCGGTGCTCGTCATCGCCCTGTTCCTCCTGAAGCCCTGGGACAACAGCGGCGACGATGACGACAGGACCGCCGGCGAGGACACCGCCGGCACCTCGCAGGCCGAGGCGACCGAGGAGAACACCGAGGTCGCCGAGGAGTCCAGCGACGACTCCGGCGACTCCGAAGAGGACGACTCGGACAACAACAACAACGAGGACGAGGAGACGACCTCCGACGAGCAGACCTCCGAGGACGCCCCCCACCTCGTCGAGATCGACGACTACACCGGCCGGGACGTCAACGACGCCATGGACGAGCTCGAGGGCGACGGCTTCACCTCGGTCACGGCGGTCCCCACCGCCACCGAGACCGGCGAGTACGACACCTGCGAGGTGCTCTTCCAGAATCCCGAGGCCGGCAGCGAGGTCGGCTCCGAGACCGAGATCGAACTGAGCTACGTGGCCAACGACGAGTCCTGCCCGGACGGCGTCGCCGCCGGCTGATCCGGCTCGGACCATCGACGACACGGACGAGGTGCGCCCGCTCACCTCGTCCGGTCGCCGCTCCTGACGGGCCTCGGCGAGAATGGTCGGCATGCCGCAACCGCCCGCGCTGCCCGACCTGCCGATCCGCGACGCCCTGCCCGCGCTCGTGGAGGCCGTGGCCCGCACCGGAACCGCGGTGCTCGCCGCGCCTCCCGGCACCGGCAAGACCACGCTCGCGCCGCTCGCCCTCGCCGGCCTCATCCCCGCGGACGGCAGTGACGCGTCACGTGTGACACGTGATGTGCCACAGCGCCGCGTCCTCGTGGCCGAACCGCGGCGGCTCGCCACCCGGGCGGCCGCCGTGCGCATGGCCGCGATCCTCGGCGAGCAGGTCGGCGGGCGCGTCGGGTACCAGATCCGGGGCGAGTCCCGGCGGTCCGCCGCCACCCGCGTGGAGGTCGTGACCACCGGGGTCCTCCTCAACCGGCTGATCGCCGATCCGGAGCTGCCCGGCGTCGACCTCGTGGTCCTCGACGAGTGCCACGAGCGCCACCTCGAGACCGACACCGCCTGCGCGTTCCTCGCCGAGACCCGCCGGTTCCTGCGCCCCGAACTCGGCCTGGTCGCCGCCTCCGCGACCGCCGACATCGGCCTCTGGACGGCCCTGCTCGGCACCGAGGACGCCCCCGCACCCGCCGTGAGCTCCGAGCCGATGCGCCACCCCGTCCAGATGCACTGGGCCGCACCGCGAGAGCGCGTCAACGCCCCTGACGGCATGCGGGTCGACCCGCGGTTCCTCGCCCATGTGGCCCACACGGTCGAACGCGCCCTGGACGCCGATGACGGCGACCTCCTGGTCTTCCTTCCCGGCGCCGCCGAGATTCGTCGCGTCGCTGAGCGCTTGTCGCACTTGACTACCGAAAACCTCGGAGTCGATATATATCAATTGCATGGCTCGGTTGCGTCGGCCGAACAGGACCGTGCGCTCACGGCAAGCCCCCACCGCCGCCGGATCGTCCTCGCCACCGACATCGCCGAGTCCAGCCTCACCGTCCCCGGCGTGCGGATCGTGGTCGACGCCGGCCTCGCCCGCCGGCCCCTCATCGACCACGCCCGCGGACTGCCGGGCCTGACCACCGCCTACGCCTCCCGCGCCGCCGCCGACCAGCGCGCGGGCCGCGCCGGACGCGAAGGCCCCGGCGCGGTCTGGCGCTGCTGGAGCGAAGCCGAGCACCTCCGCCGCGCCGCCCAGCCCGCCCCTGACATCGCCTGCTCCGACCTCACCGCGTTCCGCCTCCAGACCGCCTGCTGGGGCACCCCCGTCGCAGACCTGGCCCTGCCGGGGCCACCGCCCGCCGGCGCGATCGAAGCGGCCGAGGCGACCCTGCGCTCGCTGGGCGCCGTCGACGACGACGGCGCGGCGACCGCTCGGGGCCGGGCGCTCGCCCGCATGGGCGTCCACCCTCGGCTCGCACGCGCACTCCTCGACGGGGCCACGCGGGTCGGCGCCGAGAAGGCCGCCGAAGTCGCCGCGCTCCTCAACCTCGACCGCCGCGCGCGAGGCGACGACCTCCTCGCCCAGTGGCGCCGGCTCCGCACCACCCGCGACCGCCAGTGGGAATCCGAGGTCAAACGCCTGAACCGGGCCTTGTCGAGCGCCCGGAGCGCTGACGGCGCGACCGAGGAGCGAACCGCTGCGACGCAGGGCCGAGGGCCTGCGCGGACGTCCGCATCGGGATCCGCCCCGCGGCGCGTCGCGGTCGGCGACGACGAGGCCGCCGCCACCGTCATCGCGCTCGCCTTCCCCGAACGGGTCGCCAAACGCCAAGGGGGCCAGGCGTTCACCCCGATCAAGGGCCGGGCGAACGAGACGAACCGGCCCGGCGTGGCCGTGACCGCGGGCCAGTGGCGCACCGTCGCCGGGACCGGCGCGGTCGCCGCCGAAGGCTCCTCACTCGCCGGGAGCCCGTGGCTCGCCATCGCCGACGCCGACCGCTCCCCCGGCCGCGCCGCCGCGATCATCCGCGCGGCCGTCCCCATCGACGGCGAACTCGCCTGCGAACTGGTGGGCGACAGCGTCACTGAGCGCGTCGAATGGGACCCCGAGCGCCGCGACGTGGCCGCGCGGCGCGTGCGCTCGCTCGGCGCGATCGAGGTGTCCGCCGAGCCGCTGCGCCAGGCCGATCCGGCACTGGTCGCCGCAGCCCTCGCCGAAGGGCTGCGGCGCGAAGGCCTGGGCCTGCTCCACTGGTCGGAGGAGTCCAAGCGGCTGCGCGACCGCATGGCGTTCTGCCGCAGGGCGATCGGGGAGCCGTGGGCCGAAGTGTCGGACGCCGCGCTCAGTGCGGGCACCGACTGGCTGGAGCCGTGGTGGTCACGCGCCCGGCGCAGGTCCGATGTGGAGCGGATCCCGGTCGGGCAGGCGCTGCGGAACCTCCTGCCGTGGCAGGCGGGCATCGACGAGACCGCACCCGAGACGCTCGCGGTGCCCACCGGCCGCGAGGCCCGCGTCGACTACACCGGTGAGGTCCCGGTGCTGGCCGTCAAGCTGCAGGAGATGTTCGGGGCCGTCGACACCCCGCGCATCGCGGGCGTGCCGGTGCTCCTGCACCTGCTGAGCCCGGCCGGGCGGCCGCTCGCGGTGACCGCCGACCTCCGCTCGTTCTGGGAAGGGCCCTACCGGGACGTGCGCAAGGAGATGCGCGGCCGCTACCCCAAGCACCCGTGGCCCGAGGATCCGTACTCGGTGGCGCCGACCGCGAGGACCAAGCGGCACCTGCGCTGAACCGGAACGCGCTACGCGGCGCGGATCCATTCAGCAGTGCTCACGGCCAATCCCCGACGGGCAGCAGCATGGAGGTGCCCCACAGCGCCGACGCGATCGTCGCGAGCGCGAACAGGAAGATCCAGCCGCCGGCGGGCATCGCGGTGATCCCGGCGAGCTGGTCGGCGTCCGACTGGCCCGCGCCGTGCCTGCGGCGGCGGCGCCGCGAGCCCAGCTCCAGCACCGGCATCACGGACCCGAGCAGCAGGAGCCACGCCCCGAGGTAGGCCGCGACGGTCTGCACGATCGCGTTGCCGTACCAGGTGGCGGCGAAGACGCCCGCGCCGACGACGATCAGCGCCAGCGCGCCGTACCAGTTGCGGATGAACACGAGCATGACCGCCAAGAGCACCACCGTGATCCACAGGAGCAGGACGATGCGTCCGGCGCCGGTGAGGGCGGCGGCGAGGAGGCCGAGGGCGGCGGGGGCGATGTAGCCGGCGAAGAGGGTCATGGCGGCGCCGAAGCCGGTGGGCCTGCCGCGGGAGAAGGTCAGGCCGGAGGTGTCGGCGTGGAGGCGGATGCCGGTGAGGCGGCGGCGCATGAGGACGGCCATGAGCGCGTGCCCGCCTTCGTGCGCGATCGTGACCAGGCCGCGGGTCCAGCGCCACAAGGGGGTGTAGAGGACGGCGGCGGCCGCGGCGGCCAGGCAGGCGAGCATGACCCAGACGGGCGGGGCGTCCTGGGTCTGGGCGAGCGTGTCGATGACGGTCTCGATGGGTTCCACTGGGCCTCAGACTTTAGGGGTGAATCGGTCGCGCGGTGAAGGATGATCGTAGCCGCGCCCGTATGGTAGAGGGGGTAGAGGCACCTCCTCGTGGAAGGACGGCCCCCATGGGCACCGACGACCGCTCCGATCCTCACCTGAACTTCCTCGAGACGACCGACCGGCTCGTGGAGGACCTGGCGATGCACAACCTCAAGGCCCGCGAGAAGCTGCGGGAGGGCATCGCGTGGCTGGAGGCCCGCCGGGCGGACGCGGACCCCGCCGAGAACGCCGACATCGAGATCCTGCTGGCGCAGTGCCATGACGCGCTCAAGCGGATGGAGTCGCTGCGGGGCGCCTACCAGGATGTTCGGGCGATAAACGCGGCGGCGCACGCCGAGCACGTGGAGTGGCTGGAGAAGCGGATGCTGGGCGGCACCGAGTCGCCCGAGGAGCTGCGGGAGCGGCAGGTGCGGCTGGAGCGGTTGCGGGAGGAGCGCCAGGCGCGGATGGGCGATCTGCAGCGGCGCTCGCGGGAGGCGCGGCAGCCGCCGGCGGCCGAGGGCGACGAGGACCCGCACTGAAGCCACGAGGTCGCTTCGCCGGGAAGTGACCGTTCACCATGGGCTGCAAGGGCTTACCGGCGGCGATGGACGCCCGGCCGGTAACGGTTCGGCCACAACCCATTGACATGTACCGATTCGTTCGGTAGGAATGAATCCTGAACCGAATGAGAGAGCGCTCTCTCAAGATCGATCTGGAGCCAGATCAGACCTGAGAGAGCGATATCTCGAACCCTCGGCAAAGGAGCCGTCATGGCACGAGTGCAGACCTCCGAACGACAGCATCCACCCCGGTCTCCCCGGCACCGATCCACGAAGCGCAGGCTCGCCCGAGTCGTCGCCGCCCTCACCGCGGGCGCCGCGGTGATCGCGGCGGCGGGACTCACCGTCGCGAACGCCGGCGCCCAGGAGTCCCCCGAGGCCGCCCAGGCCTGGAACCTGGCCTGGTCCGACGAGTTCAACGGCGCGAACGGATCGCAGCCGTCGACCGCCGACTGGATCTACGACATCGGGCACGGCTACCCCGGCGGGCCCGGCAACTGGGGCACCGGCGAGATCGCCGCCCACACGAACAGCCCGGCGAACGTCTCCATGGACGGCAACGGGAACCTCGAGATCACCGCCCTGCGCGACTCGGCCGGGCAGTGGACCTCGGCGCGGATCGAGACCGTCCGGGCCGACTTCAAGCCGCCGTCGGGCGGGACGCTCAAGGTCGAGGGGCGGCTCCAGCTGCCGCAGGTGGCCGGCGAGGCGGCGCTCGGCTACTGGCCCGCGTTCTGGTCCATGGGGGCGCCGTTCCGCGGCAACCACTGGAACTGGCCGGGCATCGGCGAGATCGACTTCATGGAGAACGTGAACGGTCTGGACTGGACGTTCGGGACGCTCCACTGCGGCGTGGCCCCGGGCGGCCCGTGCAACGAGTTCAACGGGCTCGCCGGGCAGACCTACTGCGGCGGTTCGTGCCACAGCGGCTTCCACACCTACGGGATGGAGTGGGACGAGTCGGGGGCCGCCGGCCAGCTGCGCTGGTACGTGGACGGAACGCTGTTCCACACCATCGACGAGGGCGACCTGCCGGCGGACACGTGGGCCCAGATGACCGACCACGCCGGGTACTTCCTCCTGCTGAACCTGGCGATCGGCGGGGCCTTCCCCGACGGCGTGTCCGGGCGGACCACGCCCACCGCGGCCACGGTCCCCGGGCATTCGATGCTCGTCGACTACGTGCGGGTGTACACGGCCGCGGGCGACGGCACGGGCAATCCGACCGACCCGCCCACGACCGTCGACCCGACCGACCCGCCCGGTGACGGCATCGACGCCTACAGCCCCATCCAGGCCGAGGCGCACGTCGACCAGAGCGGCACCGGCACGGAGAACACCGCCGACACGGGCGGCGGCCAGAACGTGGCGTGGATCGGGAACGGCGACTGGCTCCGGTTCGACGACGTCGACTTCGGCTCGCAAAGGCCGATCGACTTCGTGGCCCGGGTGGCCTCCGGGGCCGGCGGCAGCGTCAGCGGCCTCGTGGAGGTCCGGGTCGACAGCCGCACCTCCGCGCCGATCGGGTCGTTCGCGATCGCGAACACCGGAGGCTGGCAGCAGTGGCGGACGGTGCCCGCGAACGTCTCGGGGGTCACCGGCGTCCACGACGTCTACCTGACCTTCACCAGCGGGCAGCCGAACGACTTCGTCAACCTCAACTGGTTCCACTTCCGGCACTGATCCGAGGGCGGGGGGGGGGGCGCGGTGCCGCCCGCCGCGCCCCCCCCCCCCCCCCCCCCCCCCCGGGGGCGCCCCTCCGTCCTGGTCCCGGGGGGGGGGCCGGGCCCCCCCCCCCCCCGCCCCCCCCCCTCCCGCCACTCCCCCACGGCAGTGGCATATGACATGTCACGCGTGACGCACCAAGGCACGCGCGACCACCACGACTTCGCGGGCCCTGAAGCACCGAATGGCCGAGGGGCCCGCGATCCAGGCTGAGAGAGCGCTCTCTCTGCCTGCTGCAAGCCCGGCCCGGCCGCTCCGGCGGCCAGGCCGCCACCGCACCCCGCGACCGACGCGGGGAGCGGATCCCTCACCACCCAGCGAACACAGTGGAGAACCACCGATGAACACCAGACCGATCCGAGCCGCCATGGCGGGTGCCGCCGCGGCGGCGCTCGCGCTGACCGCCGCATGCTCCGGCGGCGGGGACGACGACGGCAAGATCACCCTCAGCGTCGGCCTGTTCGGCGACTTCGGATTCGGGCCCCTCTACGAGGAGTACACGAAGCTGCACCCCGAGATCGAGTTCGAGGAGCGCATCGCCGAGTTCGCCGACCACCACACCAACCTGACCACCCACCTCGCGACCGGTTCGGGCACCGCCGACATCGAGGCCGTCGAGGTCGGCTACATCTCCCAGTACACCGCCCAGCCCGACCGCTTCCACAACCTCCTCGACCTCGGCGCGTCCGACCTCGAAGGCCAATGGCTGGACTGGAAGTGGCAGCAGGCCCTCTCCAAGGACGGCGAGGCCCTCATCGGGCTCGGCACCGACGTCGGCGGCATGGCCATGTGCTACCGCCGCGACCTCTTCGAGCAGGCCGGCCTCCCGGTCGAGCGCGACGAGGTCTCGGCGCTGTGGGCCGAGTCCTGGGAGGACTACGTGAACGTGGGCCGCCAGTACTCGGAGGCGACCGGCGGCGGCTACTTCTTCGAATCCTCGGGGAACATGTTCCGCGCCATGGTCGAGCAGGCCGACGAGGGCGTGTACGACCGCGAGGACAACCTCGTCGTCGAGTCCAACCCCGCCATCGGCGAGGCGTGGGACCTCACCGTGGAGGCCATCGAGGCGGGCATGTCCAACCGCCTCCAGGCCTGGACGCCCGAATGGAACGCCGGGTTCAACGAGGGCACCTTCGCGACCATCATCTGCCCGGCCTGGATGACCTCCTACATCGAGACGAACGCACCCGACTCGGTCGGGCTGTGGGACATCGCGACGGTGCCGGGCGGCGCCGGGAACATGGGCGGCTCGCACCTCGTGCTGCCCGCGGCGGGCGAGCACCCCCAGGAGGCGTACGCGTTCCTCGAGTGGCTCACCGCGCCCGAGCAGCAGCTCAAGGTCTTCGAGTCGACCGGGAACTTCCCGTCCACGCCTGCGCTGTACGAGGACCCGGCGCTCACCGGGATGACGAAGGCGTACTTCAACGACGCGCCGGTCGGGCAGATCTTCACCGCCGCGGCCCAGGCCGTCGAGCCGCAGTACCAGGGACCGCTCCAGGGCGACGTGCTCGCCACGATCGGCCAGGGCCTCGGCCGGATCGAGGACGGCAGCCAGACGCCTGAAGAGGCCTGGAGCCAGGTCGTCAGCGACCTCGAATCGTTCTAGCCCCTTGAGGGAGCGGGGCCGCGCGGCCCCGCTCCCGCCGACCTGAAAGCGACCCGATGACCATCGCCGCCAAGCCCGCCGCCGACCCGGCCGGCCGCTCCTCCCCCGCCGCAGGCCGCCCCCGCCCCGAGCGGCGCCGCTTCATGCACCTGCGCTACCGCCTCGACCTCAAGGCCTCGCCGTACCTGTACATCGCCCCGTTCTTCGCGCTGTTCGCCGTCTTCGGGCTCTTCCCGCTCGGCTACACCGCCTGGGTGTCCGCGCACGACTGGAGCCTGCTGTCGGACGAGCACGCGTACGTGGGGCTCGGCAACTACCAGACCCTCCTGAGCGACCCGTACTTCTGGAACGCCCTGGGCAACACGCTGTCCATCCTCCTGCTCGCCACCGTCCCGCAGCTGCTGGCGGCCCTGCTCCTGGCGCACCTGCTGACGCTGCGGCTGCGCGGGCAGACGTTCTGGCGCATGGGGATGCTGCTGCCGAACGTGGCCTCCGTGGTGGCCGTCGCCGTCATCTTCAGCCAGCTGTTCGGCCGCGACTTCGGGCTCGTCAACTGGGTCCTCGAATCGCTCGGGGCCGGGCGCGTCGACTGGCAGACCGGCAGTGCCACGTCACATATCGCCATCGCGGTGATGGTGGCGTGGAAGTGGACGGGCTACAACGCGCTCATCTACCTCGCCGCGATGCAGGCCGTCCCGCGCGAGGTCTACGAGGCCGCGCACCTGGACGGCGCGTCGCGGATGCAGCAGCTGTTCCACGTCACGGTGCCGATGATCCGCCCCACCATCGTGTTCACGGTGATCGTCTCGACGATCTACGGACTGCAGATCTTCGCCGAGCCGCAGCTGTTCGGCGGCGGCGGTCCCAACGGCGTCACCGGCGGCGCCTCCCGGCAGTTCCAGACCCTCACGCTCTACCTGTACGAGCACGGCTTCAACCGCGGCTTCGAGTTCGGCTACGCCTCCGCGGTCGCGTGGACGATGTTCCTCGTCATCATCGTCATCGCCCTCCTCAACTACCTGTTCATCCGCCGCATCAGGAGCGCTTCATGACCCGCCCGGACCTCGCCGCCGCACCCGCGCCGGACACCGACTCCCGATGGGCCGGCCGCACAGCCTTGCCGGGCCGGCCGACCCATCGGGCCCGGGCCCGCATGCGGGCCCTGCGCGAGCAGCCGGGCCGCCTCGCCTACCTCACCATGGTGGCGGTGCTGTTCTTCTCGGGCTTCCCGCTGTACTACAGCTTCGTCGTCGCCTCCCGCGACAACTCGGCGCTGGCCCAGGTGCCGCCGCCGGTGCTGCCTGGGGCGAACCTCGTGGCGAACGTCGAGCGGGTCTTCGCGACGGTGCCGTTCGGCACGGCGCTGTGGAACTCGGCGGTCGTGAGCGTCTCGGTGACCGCGTCCGTGGTGTTCTTCTCGACGCTCGCCGGGTTCGCGTTCGCGAAGCTCGAGTTCAAGGGCGCCAAGGTGCTGCTGCTGGCGGTGGTCGCGACGATGATGGTGCCCGTGCAGTTGGGCGTCATCCCGCTGTTCATGCTCATGGTCGAGCTGGAATGGACGGACACGCTGTGGGCGGTCATCGCACCGGGCCTGGTGAGCGCGTTCGGGGTCTTCTTCATGACCCAGTACCTGCGGGGCGCCCTGCCGGGGTCGCTCATCGAGTCGGCCAGGATGGACGGCGCCTCGACGTTCCGGATCTTCTGGCAGATCGTGCTGCCCGCCGCGCGGCCCGCGGCCGTGGTGCTCGGCGTGCTGACATTCCTGACCTCGTGGAACGACTACTTCTGGCCGCTCATCGTGCTCTCGAGCCCGGAGCAGCAGACTGTGCAGGTGGCGCTGTCGACGCTCAGCGGCGGGTACGTGACCGACCAGGCGTTGGTGCTCACCGGGACCATGCTGGCTACGCTTCCTCTGCTGGCGGTGTTCGCGCTCTTGGGCAAGTACATGATCAGCGGGATCATGCAGGGCGCGGTCAAGGGCTGAGACGTACGGAGGCGGAAGCATGCGGCGAGCGGAGGCGGTGACCGGCGGCGGGGCGGGGGGGGGGGCCCCCCCCCGCCGCCCC
>NZ_JAPZVR010000009.1:0-44260 GCF_027622855.1 Glycomyces algeriensis
CTGCAAAAACACCCTCATGTCGGACCCGTGTGCGAGAGTGGTCCTTTTCGGTTGGTCGGAGGCGGATGCGGGTGGGAAGGGGCACGCCCTATGCCCGCAACGACCCCGTCAGTAGGGCCCGCACCCCCCCCCCCCCCCCCCGCCCCCCCCACCCCGCACCCCCCACCCCCCCCCCCGCACCCCGCACCCCGCACCCCGCCCCCCGCACCCCGCACCCCGCACCCCGCACCCCGCACCCCGCACCCCGCACCCCGCACCCCGCACCCCGCACCCCGCACCCCGCACCCCGCACCGCATACCACAGACCCGAAATGCCGCCGTACCCGCAGGTCAGGCGGCATTTGGGCAATTTCTGTCGTACCCCTGTGGGACGGTGTCCTTTTCACTGGTAGTGGTGAAGGTGGGATCGGGCGGGTACCCGGGGCCACCCGTACGGCCATCAGACCCGCAGGTCAGACGCCCCCGCCTACCCTGCGGAACTGCCGCCCGGCCAGGTCGATCGCCACCACCTCGCCGCGCTCGTCCCGGGCGAAGTACCCGCGCTGGCCCTGGAGCGGGCCATCGGTGACGATGTAGTCGTCCCCGTCCTCATACAGGAACCCCATGTGCGCGGGCTCGCAGTCGGCCGGCATCTCCGGCGATGCCGCGCGCAGCTCGGGCCGGATCCGGGCCGCGAGGCTCAAGTGGTCGCCCTCGTCGACGATGCTCACGACCATCATGTCCACCTCGTAGTCCCCGACGATCTCGGCCGCACGCTCCCGGTCGAACGAGACCGGCTCCGGGTCGCGATCGACCAGCCCGAGATAGTGCTCCAGCGCCCAGCGGATGACCGCCAGGTTGCACGGCGTCCCGCCTGGCTCGGCATTGGTGAGCACGACGATCGCGAAATCGTGCTCGGGCACGGCGAGGAAGTCCGCGAACTGTCCGACGGACGAGCCGCCGTGCGCGAAGGTGGCCGCGCCGTCGATCTCCCGCAGGAACCAGCAGATGCCGAACCCGTCGCCGAGGGAGCTGCCGCGCAGCTCGACGGTCTGGCGCCGCATCGCCTGCAGCGCTTCATGAGAGACGATCCGCTCACCGGACTCGGCGCGGCCGTCGCCGAGGTGGAACCGGGCCCAGCGAACGAGGTCGCGAGCAGTGGACGCGCCGCCCCCGCCCGGGTTCTGGGCGCGGTGGACCTTCCAGGTGGGAGCGACGGAGGTGCCGTCCGCGGTGACGCTGTGGCCGAGCGAGAACTTGCGGGTCATGGCCTCCGCGGCGAAGAACGTGGAGTTCTCGATCCCGAGCGGCTCGAACAGGAGGTCGGCGATCGCCCGCTCGTAGGTCGTGCCGGTGACGACCTCGATGACGCGGCCGAGGAGGTTGAACGCGGCCTGGCTGTAGGACGCCCGCTCGCCGGGTTCGGCGATGATCGTCAGCTCATCGAGATGGTCCACATAGGTCTTGAGGGCGTCGTCGCCGTCGCCGGTGTCCCGGAGCATCCAGGTGTCAAGGCCCGCAGTGTGGTTGAGCAGGTGGCCGACGGTGATCGTCGCGGCGGACCGTTCGTCCGCGAGTCGGAGTTCGGGGAGGTAGCGGCGCACCGGCGCGTCGAAGTCGACCTTGCCCTGTTCGGCGAGGATGACGAGCGCGGTCGCGGTGAAGCTCTTGGTGGTCGAACCGAGGGTGAAGATCGTGTCCTCATCGACCGGGATCGGGTTCGCGACGCTGGTGACGCCGTGGGACGCGTAGATCTCGCGGCCCTGGTGCCAGATGCCGACCGCGATGCCGGGCACCGCGTACTCGGCGGCGGACTTGGCGACGATCTGCTGCAGTTCGTTGATGCTCATGGTGGTTCCCCTCTCGGATGCCCCGGCGTTCCCCGGAAGCGGTGTAGAAGAACCATCGCCTTGAGCGCTGACGCGGCACTGACACGCGGCTGACGACACCGCCGGAGCGGCCATGAGATAGCTGTCATCGCAGGTCAAAGCGTTCTCGAACAGAAATGTCGTACCCCTCCTCTACCGTTGTGGAGGCAACTGAATAGCGCGCGCAACGCCCGGCGGCGGGGCGCGAGAACCGATTGGACGATGCGATGGCAGCGAAACCATCAGACAGTTCACGGCACCAGGCGAGCCTCGAGGTGATCACCCGGGCTTTGCCGTTCACCACGATTCCCGACGAACCGCTCCGAGCACATTTCGCCAGGTGGCTCCTCGATTCGCTGGCTACCGCGGACCGGCTAGGGCCGTTCCCCAGCCTCGAACCCGAGACCAGCTCGCCGATGGACGACCCGGAACCAGCGCCATCGGCGCCGGAGACCGGCACTCGGCCACTACCGATCACCACACCTCCTGAACACGCTGTCGACACCGCTCCTGACACTCGACCACCGCCGCCCGCTTCACTTCCCGAGGTCGCAGTCGATATCGCGCAAGAGGTCGACACGCGGCTGCCCCCGCTCCGCACCCTTCCCAAGGCCGCAGTCGGACTCGTGCCCGAGGCGGCGCCACCCGACGATCCACCGAGGTCCGAGCCGCTGCCGCTCGAATGGCAAGGCCCGCCCGCGCCGCCCAGACCGCAGTTCGTGCGCCAACGCGACGGATCGATCTGGGTGACCAAGCCGATCCTGCGCTCACGCGGCTGGACCGACTCCGCAGTTCGCGACTTCCTGCCCCAACCCGAAGGCCTGAAACCGAACCCGCGGTTCGCCGCCACCGGCGCTCCGATGCCGGTCTGGCGACCCGCGACCGTGGCCGCTGTCGAGGGCACACCGGAGTGGCAGGCCTGGCTGGAGCGTTCGCTGCGGCGACGCCAGACCACGCTCGAAGCGCTGGCCGAGACCGAGGACGACGACTTCCGCGCCCGGGTCGAAGCGGCCCGCACGGCCATCGAATCGGAAAGAGGGGCGCCGCACGAGGCAGCCGAGAGCGGATGACTTCAGCCCGCCGCAAAGGATAGGGATCGGCGGCCTTGGCATCCGCGACACGGCCGAGGACGGGAGGTGGTTGAGTCGCCGGTCGCCGGTCGCCGGTCGCCGGTCGCCGGTCGCCGGTCGCCGGTCGCCGGTCGCCGGCCTCCCGCCTTCAGCTCTTGTCGGCAGATTGCGGCGCCGGGCTGGTCGAGTCGCGGCAGTGACCGCCGACCTGACCCTAGACCGATTTCGACCATGCCAGGCTCGACGAAACGCCAGTGTCGAGGTTGTCGATCTCCTAGGTTGGAAAGCGGCCAAAACGGTTCGTAGCAGTGCGAACCATGGATGCAGCCAGAGAAGGAGACGGTCATGACCGATTTCGCATTCGCGGGGAAGGCCTTCGACATTCGCTTGGACAACGGGGTGATCTTCCACAACACCTATGCGGCGGAGGGCAACAAGCTGGTCTACGAGCAGATCGACGGCGCGGTGGAAGGCGCTTCGGAGGAGGTGGACCTGTACGTCGCCGAGGTCGCGCCGCGGATGTACCTGGTCGGCTGGAACGAGGTTTCGGGGGCGACTGTGGCCCACGTGATGGATTTCAAGACGAAGAAGCTCACCGCGTTCCGAGCGCTTGATGCCGGCGGCACCAGGGTCGGCGAGGTTCACTCCGGAACGTTCGAGGAGGTGAAGTAAAGAAGCGTGGGGGGTCGAAACCGGTCGTGGTGAGAACGCGACTCGATGAAGTATGTGGTGACGGCACCGCTCGATGGTTAGGATCGGTCGCCGCAACGCCGCAACGCCGCAACGCCGCAACGCCGCAACGCCGCAACGACGCAACGCCGCAACGCCGCAACGCCGCAACGCCGCAACGCCGCAACGCCGCAACGCCGCAACGCCGCAACGCCGCAACGCCGCAACGCCGCAACGCCGCAACGCCGCAACGCCGCAACGCCGCAACGCCGCTCAGGCCAGCTTGAAACCCGCAGCGGTCGCCAGTTCGCCCGCGATCTCGACTGCTTGGTCCGCGGTGATGAGCGCTCCGCGCAGGCTCATGAGCCCGTTGATCCCCGACAGCTCCGAACGCCGCAAGTCGCAGCCCTTGGCATTCGCGACGCGCGAGAAGTCCGCAGCCGGGAAGGTGCAGTCGACGAACACGGCCTTGGAGAGGTCGCCGAGGAACGTCGCGTTCATGAACCGGCACCGCTCGAAGACCAACGGGCCCTTCGCCGTGCCGATCGAGATGCCAGCGAAGTCGGCCCGGCAGTCGGCGATGTAGACGTCCTGGGCGAGCGCGAACTGCGCCTGCCAGCCCACCAGCTGGCTGTCGGTGATCTCCAGCCGCCGCGCGGTCGCCCGCTCCCAGCGGGCGTTGGCCAGCATCGAGCGCTCGACGGTCACGTCCACGATCTCGAAGGGCGACAGCACCGTCCCCGAGAAGTCGACGCTGCGCAGCACCGACTGGTCCAGGCTGCCGTCGCCCTGCCCGTCGGTCCACTCCAGGCCGTCGAAGAGGCGCTCGCTGAGTTCGAAGTCCGGCTCGGGCTCCTCGTCGAAGGGCCGCAACCGCTCGGCCTCCCACAGCGGCCTGCGCATGGAAAGCTTGTCGTCGATCTTCCTGAACTTCACCGAGCCTCCAAGGTCATCGTGACCTCGGCAGGCTACGCGAACCCGCCGACAATTTCACGCATGCGACCGAGCGAAAAGTGGCCTCCGTCGCTCCCGATCAGCCGCAGAGCGCACGACGCGCCGAGGCAGGCCACACCCGTAGCTCGCTGTCCGCTCAAGCCCAGGGGCGAAGTTCGAGCAGCGCCCTCACCGTCTCTATGTACTGCGGGTTCGTGTAGTCCGGGTCGCCGCCCGCGTCGAGCACGGTCTCAACCGTGCCGAAGCCCGCCTGGTACGCCGAGATGACGGCGTTGAGCAGGCACCGCTCGAGATGGTCGGGCACGCTGTCGTCCCGGCCGCAGTCGTCGTCGAGCGAGTAACTGCCGGGGTCGGAGCCGCCGAAGTAGTTGACCGCGAAGTACTTCGCGAGCCACTGCAGCTGCGCGCTGCCGAGCATCGCGTTCTCCTCGACGCCGGTGCGGTCGAGGTCGAGTTCGAACCTGTCGTTGATGAACGTCTCGGTCTCGGGCTGGATCTGCATGAGGCCCGTCCCGCCGTCGCACGCGACGATGTCGGACTGCCAGCCGCTCTCCATCCACGCGATGGCCTTGATGAGGTCGTGCGGGACGTCGACGCTCGAGGTGGTCCACACCTGCGTCTCGGCCGCCTCCTCAAGGGCTGCTTCGACCTCCGATGCCGAGGCGGGGCCGCCACCCAGATAGGTGGTGCACGGCGGGTGCTCCGAGGGCGGCACGGTCGGGAACGTCGCCGCGCTCGTCGTCTCGGCCGCGCTGGTCGTCTCGAGGAGGCTCGGTGTCGGCTGGCTGAGGGGTTCAGGGCTGGGCGTGCTGCTCGGGGACTCGGTGGCGCTCGCGGTCTCGGTCGCGACCGGGGTCGTGGCGGCAGCCGAGGTCTGGCCGCCGTCGCCGCCGGAGGGGAGGATCAGGTACGCGACGATCGCGACCGTGGCGAAGAGCAGCACGAACAGCACGATCCAGGTGACGGGTGCACGGTCCTCGTCGTCGGGTTCCTGCTCGAAGGGGATATCGGTCATGGAGGCGGTCCTTTACTGAACGTCAAGTTCACTGTGGGCAGCGTACCGAGCGCGAGTCCAGTGTGGGGAGCTGCGGATGCGGAATCAACGGTGTGCGGCGCGTCTCGCGACAACCCTTCGGAAAGTATTTGAACGTGTTCAAGAAGACGGGTAAGCTTGGCAGGGAAGGAGGAACCCTATGAAGATCGTCATTCCCGGCGGAACCGGCAGTGTCGGCGCCGTCCTCGAACGCGGACTCCTCGCCGCGGGCCACCGCCTCATCGTGCTCACCCGCACCCCCTCCCGTCCGCACCACGTACACTGGGACGGCCGCACCCTCGGCCCGTGGGTCGAGGCGGTCGACGGCGCCGACGTGGTGATCAACCTGGCCGGACGCAGCGTCAGCTGCCGCTACACCCGCGAGAACCTCGCCGCGATGATGGACTCCCGCGTCGACTCGACCCGCGTCGTCGGCGAGGCCATCGCCGCCGCAGACCGGCCACCGGCCGTGTGGCTCCAGATGAGCACCGCCACGATCTACGCCCACACCTTCGACCGCGCCAACGATGAGGCCACCGGCGTCATCGGCGGGGGCGAACCCGAGGTGCCCGCGTACTGGGCCAAGAGCATCGACATCGCCCGGGCCTGGGAACGCGCCTTGGACGAGGCCGACACGCCGCACACCCGCAAGGTGGCGCTGCGCTCGGCGATGGTGATGAGCACCGACCGGGGCGCGGTCTTCGACATGCTGTCCCGCATGACGCTGCTCGGTCTCGGCGGGGCTGTCGCGGGCGGGCGCCAGTTCGTGTCGTGGATCCACGAAGCGGACTTCACGCGCGCCGTAGAGTTCCTCATCGACCGCGACGACCTCGCCGGGCCCGTCAATCTCGCCGCGCCGCATCCCTTGCGGCAGAAAGACCTCATGCGGGCGCTCCGCAGGGCCTGGGGCGGGCACTTCGGCATCCCGGCGACGAAGTGGATGGCCGAGATCGGCGCGTTCGCGCTCCGCAGCGACACCGAGCTGCTGCTGAAGAGCCGCCGCGTCATCCCCGGCCGCCTTGAAGACGACGGGTTCGAGTTCTCCTATCCCGCATGGGAGGCCGCTGCGGACGACCTCGCGCGCCGCACCGCGGCCGACCGGAAGTGGCCGCTGATGCGCAGGCCGGGGCTCAAAGCGGTCCGGGCCCTGACCGGCAGCTGAGCCGCGAGTCAGGCGGTGCTGCCCCGGTGCGCTTCGGCGAACGCCGCCACGGCCATCGCGGCGGCCACCGCCGCGGCGATGCCGCACACCGCCCCGAATGACACCGTGAACGCCAGGATCGAGCCGAGGCCGGCGCCTACGAGGTAGACCGCCCACACCCCGGCCTGCAGCCGGGCCGTGCGGAGCCCGCTCCGGCCGCCGGAGAGGTTGACGGACAACGCGATGAGCGTGCCGGTCAGCACCGTGGTCGTGACGCCCGAGAGCCCGATCCGGGCCGCGTGGACGCTCTGCACGCCCATCGCGAACGCCGCCAGCGCGATCGCGAGCTCGAAGCCGTGGCTGAGCCCTGCCAGTGCGAGCATCACGACCTCGCCGACCAGGAGCAGCGGCACACCGAAGCTGGTGAGGACGTGGCGGCGCGTCGCCAGCGAGGCGAGCACCGCACCTAGCGAGAATCCCGCGAGCGACCACAGCGGACCGACGGGGGAGAGGCCGTCCTCGCGTCCGGTCAGCTCGCCCGAGACGGCGACCGCGAGGAGCACCGCGTTGCCGGTCTGGTTGGCGACGAACTGCTGGCTCAGGCTGAGGAATCCGGCGCCGTCGACGGCGCCGGCGATCGCCGTGAGGACGAGTGCGGTCCAGGCGTATGCGTACTGGGGCGCGGCCGGTTTCATCGGGCGCCGCCGTTGCGCTGCGGCCGTGCGGGTTCGGTCGGATGGAGGCGGTACCACATGTGGCCCAGGCTAACGCTGATGCGGGTGTCGCACTGGTTGATGTTGGCCTGTCGGACGGCCTGTCGGGGCCGGGCCCGCTCGGCCCCGACCAGTGGATCGAGGATGACCTCGGACGATCGCGTGAGAGCTTCGGGGTACCCCGTGCACCCCGCAACCCCGAGCACCCTGCGCACGCCGAGCACGCCGAGCACCCTGCGCAGGCCGCGCACCCGCGCCTCCGCGCACACCGTAACCCCGAGCACCCTGCGCACGCCGCACGCCGCGCACCCTGCGCATGCCGAGCACCCCGTACACCCGCATGCTGATCGCGCGCGCGGGCCTGTGCGCTCTCCTGAACCACCATGACTATCGTCAGGGGTGGTTCAGGAAGTTCGGCCGATGGCAGCGGCCCCGGGCTTCCATAGGCTTTATTCATGCACCAGATCGAACCGAAATATGAAGCGCGACTCCGGCCGCAAAGCCCTGCCGGGCGAGACGCCCGTCGGCCGGAGTCGCGTGCTGAACCTCGCGCCGCTACTCGCGCGCTCGCCGTCGGCCTGCGGCGATCAGCGCCACTGCACCGACCGCGACCAGCGAGGCCGCCGTGATCATGAACGCTCGGGCGTCGCCGCCGGTGGTCGCCAGGCCGTCTCCGGCACCGTTGGAGCCGTCGGATCCGTCCGACCCGTCCGACCCGGTGGTGCCGTCGGCGTCGCTCGGGTGCGGGCTCCAGGTCACGTTGTCGTGTGAGCGGGACGGGCTCGGGCTCGGCGTCACGTCGGTCTCGCAGGAGAGTTCGGCCGCGAACGGGAACTGGTGGATCTCGCCGCCTTCCTCGCCCAGGTCGCCGAGGGTCGCCTGCTTGGCGATGATCTGCCCTTCGATGTTGGCGGGGCTCGTGTCGGAGAAGACGGCGTCCGGCGCGTAGACGGTGCCTTCGACGGTGTCGCCGCTGACGGTGTTCAGCTCGGTCGTGCCGGCCCAGTCCCACAGGATGTAGGGCGCCTGCGTGCCGCTGATGCCGGCCTGCGTCGCCACATCCCAGTCCAGTTCGCCTCCGGTGCCGGAGGTGTCCACGTTGATCAGCAGCGGCGTGTCGGCCGAGGGCTGGTCGAGGAAGGTCAGGTTCGCCATGTTGTTGAGGTCCTCGCCGGTGAGGTCGAGGACATTGGTCGTCCCGCTCTCCAGGCTGATCCGGATCTGCTGTCCGGGTGCGACTTCGCCCTTGGCGACGGCCAAGCCGCTCGGGTCCCGCATGGTGACCGTGTTCTCGCACTCGGCGAGCTGGGAGGCCTTGGAGCGGAAGTCGGCGAACGCCGTGTCGAAGTCGATGGGCGAGGTCGGGCCCACCGAGTCGATCGGCTGCTGGACGGTCAGTTCGGCCCGAGGGGTGCTGTCGTACGCGGCCCCGGCGGCGACGAGGCGGGTGTTGACGCTCGCGTTGTTGGTGTCGGTGTTGAGCACGCTGGTGCCGGTGAGGTCGCCGATCTTGACGTAGCCCTCGTTCAGTACCCGCAGGATGTTGCCGATGCTCGGGTTCTGGCCGTACTTGAGCCGCCCGCCCACGACGAGTGCGCTCGGTTGCGCGTCGTCGCCGTCGATGAAGGTGCCGGTGGTGTGGATGGCGACGTTGTAGGTGCCGCCGATGGTGAGGTTCCCGCCAGTGGCGATCGGGCCCTCTGACTCGTGGGAGGTGAGCGTCGTGTCGCCTTCGATGAACGCGTTGTACCCGAGCGCGCTCTCGAGGGGGTCGATCGTGACCGTCGCCGCCTGCGCGGTCGGGGCCGTGGCCGCCGTGGCGAGGGCCGCCACCGCGACGACACCGGCGGCTCCGAGCACCGCCATGCGCCTGGCTCGTACTCGGTGCATGGACTTCGGCGGTTGGTGCGGCATGGTGCTCCCCCTGGATCGACGACGGTTGGCTGAGGCGGGGGGATTTTTGTGACTGAGCGTAACAAGGCAGACGTGGGTCAAGTGGTGTGAAACGCGCGGATCGGACGGCACTGGATGCGGCCGGGCCTGTCGAGTGGGCTGCGACGGGGTGCCCGAACCTTGCGACCGCACTCCGCTTGCTGTTGGATTGGCCTTGTGGGGCAACCGGATCCGTCCCTCACTTTGACCAAGGAGGACCCCCATGGAGCATCCGTACGGGCGCCACGAGCGCGGACTGAAGACCCTGCAGCACCTCTCCGGCGAGGCCGAACCGACGGTCGTCACCTCGCTGGCCGACATCGCACCCGACCTCGGCCGGTTCATCGCGGAGTTCGCGTACGGCGATGTCCTCACCCGCCCCGAACTCGACCTGCGCGACCGCGAGCTTGTCACCATCGGCGCGCTCGCGGCGCTGGGCAATGCCGCCCCGCAGTTGCGATTCCACATCAACGGCGCCCTCAACGCCGGCTGCACGAGGGCCGAGGTGATCGAGGCGCTCATCCAGATCGCCGTCTACGCCGGCTTCCCCGCCGCCATCAACGCGGTCGAGGCCGCGAGGGAAGTCTTCGCCGCCCGCGACGCGGCGGATTCACCGGACTGAGTCCCAGGCGTGAGGCTCATCGAGTTGATCTTGCGACGCCCCGGATTCACCGGACTGAGTCCAAGGCGTGAGGCTCATCGAGATGAATCTCCCGGCGCCGCGGACTCACCGGACCGAGCCCGTGGAACCAGGACTCATTGCGCTGATTCTGCGACGCTGATGATCGACTGAACCGGCTCGTCGAGTCACTTGAGGTTTCCTTGCGTGAAGCCGAGGGGCGCATCGCGATCGCGATGCGCCCCTCGGCTGTCGTACCCCGCTGGGAGTATTGAATCGGGGGTTGCCGGCCGCGGCGAAGCTTGCGAGCCGTGACTCAGCACAGGGTCCGATTTGAAGGCTAGAGCCTTGAAATGTCTTAGAGGTACTGCCCGATCTGCTGCTGCGGGATCGGAGACTCGGTCCGCGTCGGGTCCGTGCCGCCGCGCCGGGCGTACAGCTCGGCGAGGGTCATCGGTTCGCGCACTGCGTCGCCGCCGAGCCAGTCGCTCGACTCAAGCGCCGAGAGCGCCCCGACCTCGATCTGCGCCAGGCACCGCCCGGGCCGGACCACGGCCGGGTGCAGCCGGTCGAGCCGCTCGTTCGTGGTGATCGCGACCATGATCTCGCGGCCCTGTCCGAGCAGGCCGTCCGTCAGGTTCAGCAGGCGCGCCAGGGACTGCCCCGACGCCTCCTTCGCCTCACCGCGGATGAGCTCGTCGCAGTCCTCGAGGACCATCAGCCGCCAGTGCCCGCGCCGCGGCTCGTCCGGGTTCAGGTCCGCGTCCAGCACCAGGTCCATCTCCGACCCGATGATGACCTCCATCAGGTAAGACGGGTCCGCGAAGAACGCCTCCGGGTCCAGCACCGTGTCCACCTGGCACCACGGCGCCCACTCGCGGGCCAGCGCCCGCAGCGCCGTCGTCTTCCCGGTCCCGGGCGGGCCGTGGAACAGCACCAGCCGCCCCGCCACGTCCGAAGCCTGCGTCGCCATCAGCTTCCCCAGCGCCGAGCCGGCGCTCGAGGAGTAGTTCCGCTCGATCTCCGGCCAGCGCGGCGCGCTGATCGACCGCGTGGACCGGAACGGCCCGCGGGCCGACCGGTACCAGAAGCCCATGTCGACCTTGTCCTCGCCGACCTCTTCGACCGAACCGGTCCGGTCGGTGAGGTAGGCGGCGATCTCCTCGGCGCGCTCGCGCGTCACCGCGGTCACGACCGCCTGGCCCGAGCCGTCCCGCCAGCGCTGCGTGCGCAGCGTCCAGCCGTCACCGGTCACCAGTTGCAGAAAAGAAGCCCCGGAAATCGACCGTACGAGTGAACCGCCCTCAGGAATGAGGTCCACGTCGTCGGCGACCATGTCGAGCGCCCGCACGACCGCGTGCGGTTGCGCCCCGGAGACGTACGCGTCCAGTGCCATGAGGTTCAGCACGTTCGACGGATCGTCCGAGCCGTCGAGCGTGAAGTGCATGTTGCCGAGCACGCCGCCGCTCCCCTGAAGCAGGTTCATGATCTCACCGCGTCTTTCGATGATTCCCATCGCGATCCACCATAGAAAACTACGGCGACGCCTCCGCCGCCGTGACTGCCATCGCACGGCATCGCATGCCGCGCTCCGTGACCGTGCCTTTTGACTGTGTCCTGCAACCCCTGTGTCCTGCAACCCTGCCACGACGATGCGCGCCCGCAGGGCCCGCCGTGGAGTTGCAGGAGATAACTGGACCCCACCCGGTGGGGCGTGAGCTGGAACAATCAGCCATGCTGGGTTACGTGACCGCATCGACCGAGACCAGCCAAAACACCGCCGCTACCATACCTGGCGGCGGCGCGGGGTCCCGAGGCGGGCAGCAGACGCGGCACGGGCGCGGACTGCGTGCGCTGGCCGTCGCCGCGGCGGTGCTCGCAGGGCTCGCCGTCGCCGTGATCGCCCTCGACCTCGGCGGAGCCGTCGACGTCGCGGAGCTGCCCGGCCTGTCGACCGCCGACCCCACCGTCACCTGGGCCGCGGGCCTCCTCAAGTACGGGTACGACCTGGCGATGCTCGCCGCGGTCGGCTGCATGATCGCCGCCGCGTGCTTCCTGCCGGGACGCCAGGGCGACCGCGCCCGGCTCACCGGCCAGTCCTGGCGGTGGCTGCGCGTCGGCGCCGCCGCCTCAGGCATCTGGGCGGCCGTGGCCCTGATGAGCCTCCCGGTCGACTTCGCGAACTCGTTCGCCCGGCCGCTCGGCGGGGTCACCGCCCTGGGCCTGTGGTCGTACGTGGGCCAGTACGAGCAGGGCCAGGCGCTCGGTGCGACCGCGCTGCTGGCGACCGCCGCGGCCGTGGTCGCGGCGCGGGCGTTCACGATCCCCGGCGCGGTGCTCGCGGCCGCGCTCGCGATCGGCGCGGCGCTCCCCCCGGTGTTCACCGGGCACTCGGCGTCGAACGGGAACCACCAGATCGCCGTCGACGGCCTCCTCATCCACGTCGTGGCCGCCGCGTTCTGGGCGGGCGGCCTGTTCGCGCTGTTCATCGCCCGCCGCGATCCGGCCATCGCCGCCCGCCGGTACTCGGCCGCCGCCGTGTTCGCCTACGCCGCGATCGGCTTCTCCGGCCTGATCGTGTTCTGCGCCAACGTCAACCTCACCGACCTGTGGACGTCCCCGTACGGGCGCATCGCGCTCGCGAAGCTCATGGTCCTCGCGGTCGGCGGGGTCTTCGGCTGGGCGCACCGGCGCGTCACCCTGCCGCGCATCGCCGCAGGGGACCGCAGCGCGTTCACGCGCCTGGCCGCAGTCGAACTGGGGCTCATGGCGGCCGCGTTCGGCCTCGCCTCGTCCCTGTCGGTGACGCCGCCGCCGTCGGCGGAGCTGCCGGACCCGAACACGGCCCTGCTCGGCTTCCCCACGCCCGGCCCGCTCTCCTTCGCGTCGATCGTCCTCGACTGGTACCCGTCCGTGCTGTTCTGCACGGCCGCACTGGCACTCGTGGGCGCGTACGTCGCCGGCGTCGTGCGCCTGCGCCGCCGCGGCGACTCCTGGCCCTGGTACCGCACGGCGCTGTGGATCGCCGGGTGGGCCGTCGTCGTCATCACCACCTCCTCCGGACTGAGCAAGTACGGGATGGTGCTGTTCAGCGCGCACATGGTGCAGCACATGGCGTTGAACATGCTCGCGCCGATCCTCCTCGTGCTGGCCGCGCCGGTCACACTCGCGCTGCGGGCCCTCAAGCCCGACCGTGCCGGCGGGCCGCGCGAATGGCTGCTCGCCGCGATCCACAGCCGCTGGTCGAAGCTCGTCTCGCGCCCGCTCGTGGCCCTGTTCGTCTACCTGACGAGCCTGTACCTCATGTACTTCACGGGCATGTTCGAGTGGGCGATGCGCTCGCACTTCGGGCACCTGTTCATGACCATGCACTTCCTGGCCGCGGGGAGCCTGTTCTTCTGGGTGATCATCGGCCCGGATCCGAAGCCGCGCCCGCTCTCCTACCCGGCGAAGGTGCTGCTGTACTTCGTGTCGATCGTGTTCCATGCGATCTTCGGGCTCACACTCATGATGGGCACCAACCTGATCGCCGTCGACTGGTACACCCAGATCGCCATCCCCTGGGTGGGCGACCTCCTCGCCGACCAGCGCGCCGGAGGCGGCATCGCGTGGGCGTTCGGGGAGATTCCGAGTCTCATCATCATCGTCGTGCTCATCGCGCAGTGGACGCGCTCGGAGGAGCGCGAGGGCCGCCGCCTCGACCGGATGGCCGAACGCGCCGCCGCCTCGGGCCGCCCCGAGGACGACCCGCACGAGGTCTACAACGCCTACCTCGCGGGCCTCGACCAGGAACGCCGCTGAAGTACCTGACTTTCGGCAGGGTGCAAACCGGTCGTTAGACAGATGCGGCCCAGGTGGACCCGAACGTAATGTGGCCGTATGACCGCAGAAAACGTTCGCTTCGAGACCCTGGCCGTCCACGCCGCCGAACCCCGGCCCGCACACGGCCGCTCCGTCGTCTTCCCCATCTACCAGGGCACGGTCTACGAGATCGAACCCGGCGGCGGCGTCGACTACATCCGCTACTCCAACACGCCCACCCAGAACTACCTGCAGGAGAAGCTCGCCGCCCTCGAAGGCGCCGAGGCCGCCGTCGCCACCGCCTCCGGCATGGCCGCGATCAGCACCGCGCTCCGCAGCGTCCTCGGCGTCGGCGACCGCATCATCGTCGCCGGGAACATCTACGGCGGCACGCACGCGCTCCTCAACGAGGAATCCCGCCGCTCCGGCTGGGGCGTCGACTTCGTGGACGCCGACGACCCCGCCGCATGGGCCGCCGCGCTGACCCCCGAGACGAAAGCGGTCTACGTCGAGTCGATCACCAACCCGCTCATCAGGGTCGGCGATCTCGCCGGCCTCGCCGCGTTCGCGCGGGAGCACGGCCTGACCTCGATCATCGACAACACCTTCCCCACCCCGATGCTGTTCCGGCCGCACAGCATCGGCTACGACCTGGTGTGCCACTCGGCGACCAAGGGTCTGAACGGGCACTCGGACCTCGTCGCGGGCGTGGTCACCGGCTCGGCCGAGCGGATCGAGCACGTGCGCCACTTCCTGATGCTGTTCGGCGGCAGCATCGACCCGCACGCCGCGTTCCTGCTCTCCCGCGGCCTCAAGACTCTCGCGATCCGGGTCAAGGCGCAGGGCGAGAACGCGCTCGCGCTGGCGCGGTTCCTGGAGGGGCACAGCGCGATCGCCGAGGTGCACTACCCGGGGCTCGAGTCGCACCCCGACCACGCTCGGGCCTTGGAGCTGTTCTCCGGGTTCGGTTCGATGCTGGCGTTCCGGCCGGTCGGGGGCTTGGAGGCGGCGGAGCGGCTGCTGAAGTCGCTGCAGATCCCGTACTCAGCGGCGAGCCTGGGCGGGGTGGAGTCGCTGGTGACGCGCCCGGCGATCAGCAGCCACGTGAAGCTGACCGCCGAGGAGCGGGCGGCGGCGGGCATCGCGGACGATCTCATCCGGTTCTCCACGGGCATTGAGGCGGCCGAGGACCTGATCGAGGACTTCGGGAGGGCCCTGGGGGAGTAAGGAACTGCGGCCGTACAAGAGAGAGGAGGTGCGACTGGACTTCGGGAAGAGGCGCGACGGCCTGCGAGGACGAGCGGAGGCGCAACGCGACGACGGGGACGAGCCGAAGCGCAGCGCGGCCCGCTGCGCGGGCCGGGGTTGCCGAGCGCGCTCGTTGAGCCGGGTGCGTCGGGCGCGCAAGGCGCCACGACGCATCACCGGCCGGCTCGGTCAGGCCCGCCTGCTCCAGTGGGGCATGGGGATCGGGGCGAACCTGATCCGCGTGCCGGGTCGGGCTTGAGCGGCGGCGGCCTGCGCTTCGGCTCCGACGACGCCGATCACGGGGTAGCCGCCGGTGGTCGGGTGGTCGGCGCCGAACAGGATCGGCTGCCCGTTCGGGGGGACCTGGAGGCCGCCCGCGACGATGCCCTCGCTCGGAAGTTCGGCGGTGTCGATGCGCCGCAGCGCGGGACCGTCGAGCCGCAGGCCGATCCGGTTGGAGTGCTCCGAGACCGTCCACACCCCCCGGGCGAGTTCTGCGACCGCCTCAGGCCGGAACCACTCCAGGCGGGGGCCCAGGTGGAGCTTCATGACGAGCTCCTCGCTCACCCCGGCCCACGGCGTCGGCCACTGCGTGGGCAGCGGCGGGTGCGCGGGGCTGGGGCCGAGCGGGATCGTGTCGCCGTCGGCCAGCGGCGCGGGGCCGAGACCGGAGAGCAGGCAGGTCGAGTGCGAGCCGAGGCTCGACTTCGGGTGCAGCCCACCGGAGAACGCCAGGTAGGAGCGCACGCCGACTTCGGCGGGGCCGGCGTCGAGCACCGACCCGGCCTTGAGCTTCACCGGCTGGCCCCACGACTCCGGGCGTCCGTCCACAGTGACCGGGCAGGGCGCGCCGCCCACGACCACGGTCACGTTCCGGTGCGCCTTCACCGTGCAGCCGTTCAGGGTCGTCTCGAGCGCGCAGGCCCCGGTCGGGTTGCCCGCCAGCTGGTTCGCGAGCCGCCACGACGGGCGGTCCGCGGCGCCGGAGGGCGGCACCGCGAGGTGGCCCCAGCCGGGGCGGCCGGCGTCCTGGCAGGTGGTGAGCACGCCCGCGCGCAGGATCTCGATGTGGCTCATACCCGCACCGCCGCGAACCGCACCTTGGTGCCGGGGACGAGGAGCGCCGCGGGCTCGCGGTGCTCGTTCCACAGCCGGCCCGGGTTCGTCATCGTCGCGATGAGCTGCCACCCGCCGGGGCTCGAACGCGGGTACACCCCCGTGTAGGGCCCGGCGATGGCCACGGACCCGGCCGGGACCGCGGTCCGCGGGCTCTCGCGGCGCGGCACCCGGTACTCCTCGGGCAGGCCCTCGAGGTAGGCGAACCCGGGGGAGAACCCGCAGAACGCCGCCTCGTACTCGATGCCGGAGTGGATGTCCGCCACCGCGTCGGGGCTCACGCCCCACAGCTTCGCCACGGCCTCGAGGTCGGGCCCGTCGTAGCAGACGGGTATCTCGACGGCCTCGCTCGCCGATTCGGGCTCCTCGGTGAGCGGCCAGCCGGGGAGTTCGGCGGCCAGCAGCTCGGGCTCGTCGACGCCGTCGACGAGCACGGTGGTCGCGCCCGGGACCAGGTCGGCGGCCTCCAGGAGCCCGGACATGCGCCGGGCCTGGAGCGAGCGGTAGCAGGCGCGCGCGAGCGCGGTGGTCCCGCAGTCGATCAGGATGCCGCGCGGCCCGGCTGGGAGCGGCCTGAGCCCCCGGTTGGAGGTGGGTGCGGTGGGTCTGGTGCTCACGAGAAAGCCTCCACGTCGATGCCTCGCTCAATCAATGCTGACCTGATCGACGCGGCGACCGCCACCGCGTCGGGACCGTCGCCGTGCACGCAGATCGATTCGGCCGCAACAGGAGTGACAGTACCGTCGATCGCCGTCACGACACCGTCGGCGGCGAGCGACACGGCCTGCGCCACCGCCTCGGCGGGCCCCAGGAGCGCTCCCGGGAGCCCGCGCGGCACGAGGTGTCCGTCGGGAAGGTACCCGCGATCGGCGAAAGCCTCACCTACGACGCGGAACCCGGCTTCGGTCGCGAGAAGGTCGAGGGTGCTCCCGCGCTGGGTGAGCAGCACGTCCACGCCCGCGATCGTCGCGCCCTCGACCAGAGCTGCGGCCTGCACCGGGTCGCGCCCGGCCCGGTGGTACAGCGCCCCATGGGGTTTCACGTACGCCACGTCAGTGCCGGCAGCCTGGGCGAAGACCCGAAGCGCGCCGATCTGGTAAGCGACTTCGGCGGCCAGTTCCTCCGGAGGGACCTCGATCTCGCGCCGGCCGAACCCGGCGAGGTCGCGGTAGGAGACCTGGGCGCCGACGCGCACGCCTCCGGCGGCGGCGAGGGCGGTGACGCGGCGCAGTGTCAAGGGGTCCCCGGCGTGGAAGCCGCATGCCACGTTCGCGCTCGTGACGATGCGCAGCAGCGCGTCATCGTCCGTGAGCACCCAGCGACCGAAACCCTCCCCCAGGTCCGCGTTGAGGTCCATGACTAAACGGTACCGGAGTGCACGGGATTCGGGCGCTTCGGGAACGGGGGGAGAAACCCCACCCCCGATCCACCCGTCCGGGTGAGGCGGGCACCGCGGCCGGGCTCGCGCGGGCACGGCGGCCGCCGTGTGCCTGGGGCGCGTCAGTGGGACGCGAGTACATCCTCGAATGTGCACCAATATGGACAGAGGCGACATCGTGACGCTCGGTAAACAGACTTGCCAAAACCCCTGGTAGACAGTGGTATTCGGGGTCCCCGAAACTTGCACCGCCGGTCTATGCTGATACTCACATTTGAGTTCACTGAGACCTCGGAGGCGGCATGTTCGGTGAGGACGCCATCGCCCAGCAGCTGGCGGAAGCCCGCTCGCAACTGGACGTCGTCAGGCAAACGCAACAGGACCACCAGGTCCCCCCGGTCACCGTCGAGGGGGCCGAAGGTCGCATCAAGCTCACCCTCGGCTCCAACGGCCGCGTCGAGCGGTTCGAGTTCTTGGAGGTGCGGGTCCTCAAGGAGGGCACCGAGTTCCTCGAAGAGGAGCTCGCCAAGGTCGTCAACGCGGCACTCGACGCCCGCGCCGAGTCCCTCGGCCACGACACTGCCGCGCCCGACCTCGAGGCCATCGGCGAGGCCGTCACCAAGATCCAGGACCAGGGCATCGCCCAGATGCGGGCCATGAGCACCCAGATCAGCGCCGTGATGAAGAAACTCCAGGGAGGGGCCTGACATGGTGGTGCAGCTCGACCTCGACTCGATCCGCGAAGGCGCCGAAGCGCTCGACGCCGCCACCGAGGCGGTCCAAGGCCTCTTCGACGAGTTCAAATCCGCAGTAGAAGGCCTCACCGACTCGTTCGGCGGCGACATGATCGGCTCGCTCCTGGACCTCGCGCACCAGGTGTGCATGGAGGCCCTCATGGAGTGCATCGAGTCGAACATCGAAGACCTCCTCGACTACGCCGTCAACCTCCGCGAGATGGCCGACACCCACGAGAACGCCGACAGCGAGGCCGCGCGCATCTTCCGCGAACTCCTCGCCGAACTCGGTCTCTAGCCCCGATCCCAGCCCCGCCCGACCGCCGCCACCGGCCGCGCCCTCCCGTCACCCTTCGCGTTCCTCCCCTTACGAAGGAGATCCAAAGTGGGTATGTCACTGCCCTCCGAACTCACGAGCCTGCTCTCCATGCTCGGCTACGACTGGCCCGAATCGGACGAGACGAAGCTCTACGACCTCGGCGACACCTGGACCAAGCTTTCCGACCAGATCACCGGCGCCATCGACCAGCTCGAAGACGCCGCCCGCACCGTCACCGACAACAACATCAGCAAGGACATCGACGCCTTCCGCTCCGAATGGGAGGACGGCGAGTCGGCGGTGCGCAACATCGCCGACATCGGCGAGCCCTCGAACATCATCAGCATCGGGCTCATGATCGCCGCCGGCGTCGTGCTCGCCTTGAAGCTCCAGATGATCGTCCAGCTCGTCACCCTCGCCATCCAGATCGCCCAGGCCATCGCCACCGCCGTCGTCACCTTCGGCGCGTCGCTCCTGGAGATCCCCATCTTCAAGATGATCACCTCGATGCTCATCGACCAGCTGCTCAACATGGCGATCGAGGCGGTGCTCAATGGCTAGGGCACGCACCAGGGCCGCCCGCAAGTCGGTCGCCAAGGGCGCCAAGATCATCTCGGCCATCATCGACAACCCGCGCTTCTTCCGCGCGGGCAAGGGCCGCGGCATCAAACCCAAGGTCGTCACCATCAGGTTCGACCCGAAGATGAGCAAGAAGGACTTCCGCACGAAGGCCGACTCGCTCCGGCGCCTCAGCCGCGAGGGCAAGCTCCGCAAGACGCCGGTCAAACGCGACCCGCAGATCACCCGCAACTACCGCGGCGCGACGATCCGCAAGCTCGCCGGCCAGCACCGCGGCAACCGCGTCCAGCAGCGGCGCATCGCCCAGAAGTTCAGCGGCCGCACCTCGGCCACCCGCGCCGGCGACGGACTCGACCCCGACCACGTGCACGAATTGCAGCTGGGCGGGCGCGACCACGCTGATAACCTCCGCTGGATGGACGCCTACACGAACCGCACGATCGGCTCCCAGATCGCCGGGCAGCTCAGAGGCGTCCCCGACGGCACACCCGTCATCATCAGAGTGCTCGGGTACTGAAAGGACGGACCAGGATGGAACTCGCCGCGAAGGCCGCGCTCGTCCGCCCCCGCATGGGGGAGCTCGAACGCAACGGCTGGGCCCACGAACTCGGCGAACCCGCCGAGACCGAGGGCCTGCCGCCCGCGCTCGCGGACCTGTACCGGGTCTTCGACGGCCTGAGCACCCGCATGGGACTCATCGACCTCTTCGCGGCCGACGACGTCCTGGCCGAGCTCGACAAGCAGGGGACGGGGGGCCCGCACGCGGATCCGCACAACCCCGTCCCGCAGCTCGTCCAGTTCGGCAACGTCTGCTACAGCTTCGCGCTCTGCACCGACATCGACTCGGGCGCAGTGCATCTCGTGGACGCGGACGCCCTCATCGAGGCGGTCGAGCAGGGCGCGCCCCTCCCGACCGAGCCACTCGCGCCGAACCCGGTCGCGTTCGCGGACGCGTTCCTGTTCGGCCCGCGCTACCGCGAGCTCATCGACCTCGCGGGCGGCTACCAGACCCCCGAGGACGAGGAGGAGGACGAATGGCGCCTCCTCATCGAGGAACTCGGCTTCGCCTGAACCCGTCTCCCGCCACCGAAAGACCCCTGACCTGAGGAGGACCGCATGCCCGCGGCAGCGAAGTACCAAGCACTGTGGACAGAAGACGAACTGATCCCGTACCCGCGCGAGGACTGGCTCGCCGACGGCTTCCCCGCCGCCGCCCTCCCCGAGGGCGACGAGGTCCCCCTGGACGTCGAGGTCGTCTACACCGCGTTCCTCCCCGGCAGCCCGGGCCTGTACGACTCGATCAGCCTCGGCACCGAGGACGGCAAGGTCGACCTGCACCTCGTCGTGGTCGGCGCGGTCGAGGATGACAAGAACCTCCTGTACGTGCTCGACCCCGACAGCGGCGACATCCTCCAGCTCGACCAGTCGAACCCGCGCGACGTCCAGGCCGTGAACTCCAACTACCGCTGCTTCGTCGAGTTCCTCTACCACTTCCAGCAGTTCGTCAACGCCGACGAGGGCAAGGAGGGCCGCGCGGCCCGCGCCGCCTCCCTCCGCGAGATCCTGATCCGCCTGGACCCCAACGCCTTCGCGGCGGGCGCCTGGTGGCCGCTGGTCTTCGACCAGCTCACCTCCTGACCGAGGCCGCCGCTGCACGGGCCCGTCAGGCATCGAACGCGGGATCATCGCGTTGACCTGCTTGCGGGTTCCTTCGGCGTCGCCAAAGCTGTGACCGGTAGGGCGTTGCGGTGCGCGAAGCTCACGAGACCCCCGCACACCACAGCAGGGGTGGAGAGCCGAGAGCCGCGCCGTCACCGGTCCGCCGCCTCGGCAGGAGCGCCGCGAGGAGGCCGACGATGAGCACCATGGACCCAGCGGACGTGCAGCGGGCGAAGCGGCGACAGCGCGAGGGGGATCGGCGCTTCCTCGCCTGGGCGATCGCCGCCGCGATGCTCATGACCGGGTGCGCGGCCCTGTTCGGTCTGGCGGTCGCGACCACGGCGAACATGTTGCGGCACTCGATCATCGACAGCGTCTTCGACGAGCGGCTGCCGTTCCCGACGTTCTGGGGCCCCGGCACGCTCGGCTACCTCTGGAGCATCGGGATGATCGGCACGCTCATCGGCTCCATCGCGGCGTCCTCGCTGCTCGACTCGTACCGGGGCGGCGAGCAGCAGCCTCGGATCCTGGCGTCCCTCGCGACCTGCGCGGCCGCCGTCGCCGTCGTGGCGAACGCGCCCACCTGGCTCGACCCGCTCGAGGTCGGGGTCGCGGCCGACCCGGTGTTCCACGAGGACGAGGCTTGGAGCGTCTTCGGTTGGATCGCTTACTACGCCGACATCTGGCTGCCTGGCCTCGCCGTGGCCATCGCCGGTCTCGTGGTGGCCCATGCGATCCGGCACTACGGCCGACTGCGGCTCCAGATCGCCGACCGCGGGCGGCTGCTGATGGAAGGACGATGTACGAAGGGCGCCGTGACCGCGATGGTGCTGCGGACCGCGACGAACGACCAGGGGCAGCGTTCGATCGCGGGCACTGAAGTGACGGTGCGGTTCACCGACGCCCACGGCGTCGAACGGTGGGTGACCCGCTTCAGTCGGGGCCGCACGGGGCTACCGGCCAGGGGCTTCGCCGAAGTGCTGTTCGACCCGGTGCGGCCGGGGGACGACCACCTGGTCTTCGTCGCGTTCCATTCCGATCCGGCCCCGCCGGAGTGGATCGGCCCTGAGCTCTGATGGACTCGTTGCAGCGCCGGGGGCCGCTCAGTATCGAGGGCGGGCGATCCTCATCGTCTCGGGCGCCGCGCCGTGCAGCTCCCGGTAGGCCGCCACGATCTCGTCCTCCACGTCTTCCCCGGCCTGCAGGCGGACCAGGAACGGCACCACCCAGTGCAGCTCTGCCGCATCGAATTCGGTGTTGAAGAGCGGACTCAGCTCGCCCCGCGTCCCGTCGATCAGCGTCGAGAGGGCGACCAGGCCGCCCGCGTTCACCACATGCGGGCCGATCGAGAACGCGAGGATCGACTTCGCGCCGTCCGGGTACAACCCCACTTCAACGGGATGCGGGTAGGACCCGGAGGGCGTGCGGGCGAGCACGAGGAACCGCAGGGGGGCAGGGGCTCGTTTCTTCTTCGCCATGCCTGCATCAAATCACGCGGGGTCGACAAGTGCATCCGGGCAGTTCAGGGGCCGCCGGAATGGCGGCGGCCTAGCCGAGCCGGAGGATGGTCTCTTCGACCTCGGTCTGCCGCCCGGGCGCGTACGCGACCTCGGTGCCGATCGTCTCGAATCCCGCCTTCTGCAGCACTGTGAGCGATCCGGCGTTGTCGCTCGCCGCGCGGGCGTACACGGGTCGGATCGCAAGGGCCTGAAGGAACTGCGCGAGAGCCCGGGTCGCTACGCCCTGGCCCCAGACCGAGCGGTCGATCCAGTAGGTGAGCTCGGTTTCCTCCTCGATGACGAAACTGGCGATGCTGCCCACGAGCCGGCCGTCGAGGGTGATCGCCTGCGTGTTCACGTCCGGAGCGGCCCGCACTCTCGCCATGTGCGCGTCGAACGCCGCCCGGTCGTCAGGGTCCTTCGCCGTGAACGCGGCCATCCGCACCGACTCCGGGTCCCGCATCAGCTCGAACAGCACGGCGAGATCGGCGTCCTCGATCGGCCGCAGTGCCACTTGCGCCACGCCGGTCCTCCTCTGGTCGTCCCCTTGAGGACCGTAGCAATCGCCCCCGACATCACCTGCTGACCAGGCGATCTCGGGGGCGACGACGCTGTGTTCGGAATCCGACGCGTGCTCCCTACTACGGAACCGCTCCGCCCGGCAGCGGGCGATTCGGTTCAGGCTCGCCGGGCTCGGGGTACGGGCGCATCGGGTCGGGCCGGTTGGGATCCGGCGGGTTCGGGCCGGGATCGGGATGCGCCGGGTCCGGCGGCCGGTTCGGGTCCGGGTACGGCCGCGTCGGATCCCCGGGCTCCGGGTAGGGCCGCAAAGGATCGGGCCGGTTCGGATCGGGAATCGGCTGCGCCGGGTCCGGCGGCTGGTTCGGGTCCGGGATCGGCTGCGAGGGATCAGACCAGCCCGGGTCGCCCGTTACCGCACTGTTCGGCACCGGAACGTCCTGATCGCCCGCGATCTCCGGTTCCTCTCCGGCGATCTCCTGCTGCAGCGGGGTGCCCCGGCGCTCCTCCTCAGGGGTCAGCCCGAAGTGCTCGCCCCGGTACTCCTCCGCATCGTCGCCGCCCCCGCGCTCGCGTCCGCCGCCGTCGTGAGCCGTGTGTCGATCAGACATGTCTCCCCCTCTGCGTTGAATCGAGGGAGTACCCGGACGGCGACCGGTCATACCGGCAACGGACGGCGGTGCCGGAACCGGAAGCGGCAGCCGTCGGCGTCAGGCCTTCGAGCCCAGCTGCATGAGGGCGACGTTCCACCACGACTCGCGGTCCGCGAGGGCCTCCGGGTCGATGGCGTTCAGGGTGGCGCGCAAGGCCTTCGCGCGCTTGGCGCGGCCGAAGCCGCCCGTGTCGGCGTCGATGAAGAGCGCGAAGTGGTACAGGAACTCGGTGAGCGCCTTGAACGTCGAGTTCACCAGCTCCAAGGTGCCGTCGCCGACCCCGAGGAGCAGGATCCGCCCGCTGTCGGTGTCGAGGCAGAACAGCATGTCGTCCCGGTCGTCGGGGACCGCGCCGATCACGGCCAGCGCGAGCGTCCCGTCCGGGCCCATGTCCAGGTTGATCCTGCTGTACAGGTCGAACCGGGCGCCCTCGAGGTAGGCGGTGAACACCGCGGACATGTCGATCGGCAGGAAGTCGACCACCGGGTACGCGGCGGCGGGCGCGGGGAACTCGTCGAGCCACTCCTCGCGCGGGTAGGGGATGGTGTTCTCAGGCTCCCAGGCCTTCAGGATGGCGTCGCTGTCGGTCACGGTGCTTCCTCACAGGGGATCGGGGTGCGCTTGCGCCGCACTTCGGGGAGGTGGTCGCTCATGCCTCGGTCAGAAGAGACCGGCGACGGCCGCGACGACGAACAGGACCAGGATCACGAGCACACCGATCGCGATGTACAAGATGATCTGCGGGTTGATCGCGATCAGGATCAGCGCCAGCACCACCGCGATCGCGGCCGAGACGCCGACGATCTTCCACTTCTGCGAACCCGCCTCCGCGCTGTCGCGCAGCTGCTGGTTCACCTTCGACAACGGCGCGGCGGGCATGACCGCGGTCGGCTCCAGCCCGGACTCCGCGAACCCGGGCGGCGGCAGCTGCTGCAGATCCGACAGCAGGACGTCCAGCTCCGAATAGACCTTCGCCTGCATGGCGGCGTCCACGCGCTCCTGGTACTCGAGCACGTCGAGGCGGCCCTCCTCGACCGCCTCGCGCAGCCGCTCCATCACGACCTGCCGGTCGGACTCTGACGCACGCATCTGATCGCGGTCCATTGGGCGATACCTCCATAGTCGGCATCCTCAAGGATGCCAGCACCCCGCAACCCACGCCAGGGAAACCTCCCCGCCCTGTTCCCTGCACGACTCGCGGCCTCCACCGCCGCAGACCCTTCCCCGGGAGCCCCGAAGCTGCGACGATGGGACCGTGAGCCAACGGGAGCAACTGATCGTCGGCGTCGGCGCCGGCACCGAGACCACCGACATGGTGCTCAACATCGGCCCGCAGCACCCGTCCACCCACGGCGTGCTGCGGCTGCGGCTGCGCGTCGACGGCGAACGCGTCACCGAATGCGAGCCGATCATCGGCTACATGCACCGCGGCGCCGAGAAGCTCTACGAAGTGCGCGACTTTCGCCAGATCATGCTCCTCGCCAACCGCCACGACTGGCTCTCCGCGTTCTCCTCCGAACTCGGCGTCGCCCTCGCCGCCGAACACCTCGCCGGCATCGAGGTGCCCGAGCGGGCCACGTGGCTGCGCATGGCTCTCGCCGAGATGAACCGGGTGCTCAACCACCTCATGTTCCTCGGCTCGTACCCGCTCGAGATCGGCGCGATCACCCCGATGTTCTACGCCTTCACCGAGCGCGAACGGCTCCAGCAGGTCTTCGAGGAGGCCAGCGGCGGACGCATCCACTACATGTACAACTGCGTGGGCGGCCTCAAAGCCGACGTCCCCTCCGGCTGGGAGGGCCGCGCGCACCGCGCCCTCGACGAAGTCGAGCACGGCATGATCCGCCTCGACAAACTCCTGCGCCACAACGAGATCTTCGCGGCCCGAACCAAAGGCGTCGGCGTGCTCGACCCCGCCACGGCCGCCGCCTACGGCGTGACCGGCCCGGTCGCGCGCGCCAGCGGCCTCGACTTCGACCTGCGCCGCGACGAGCCCTACCTCGCCTACGACCAGCTCGACGTCCCGGTCGTGCTGCGCACCGAAGGCGACTGCTACGCCCGCTTCATCTGCCTCCTCGACCAGGTCGCCGTCTCGATCTCCCTGGCCCGGCAGTGCCTGGAGCAGGCGGCCCTCACCGGCGGGCCCGTGAACTCGAAGCAGCCGAAGATCTTCAAACCGCCCGCGGGCGAGACGTACGTGTGGACCGAGAATCCCTTGGGCGCCAACGGCTACTACCTGGTGAGCCGGGGCGAGAAGACGCCGTGGCGCCTGAAGCTGCGCACGGCCTCCTACGCGAACGTGCAGGCGCTGGCGACGCTGATGACCGGCTGCCTGATCCCGGACATGATCGCGATCCTCGGTTCGATGTTCTTCGTGGTGGGCGACATCGACAAGTGAGCGGGCCGCTCGGTCGACGCCGGCGGACCCGCTGATCCCGTCGCTCGCGCCCTCGCCGGGCGTCTGTTCGCCGCCCGTACCGGCGTTGACCAGGACGATCAGGAGGATCACCGCCGCGACGAGGCCGGTGTAGAGCGCCAGTGACTTCCAAGCGCTGCGGTACTCGCTACCGCCAGGTAAGGGTGCTAGGCGCAGCCGCCGGAGGTCTCGTGGACGCGCATGGGCTGGGCTTCGACCGGTTCGGTCCAGCTGGTGAGGGTCGCGCCGTCGGGGCAGTCGACCGAGCCGTACGTCCAGGCATCGGTGGCCTCGGCCGGGGGATCGGGCGCGAAGGCGCCGATGGGCGCCTCCAGCGGCCTGCAGCCGCTGACCGCCTGCACGGCAACGGGTTCGGCCCAGCGTCCGCCCGGGGGATCGGCGGCGGGGGCGGTGACTCGCACGCCGATGAACTCCTGCGTCGTGCCCGACCATGACGCGCCGTCCGGTTCGCTGGTCAAGGAGCGCAGCGCGAACCGCTCGGTCAGCGCCTCCACATGCTCGACCGTGGCACCCGAGACCTGCAGGGTCCGTTCGAGGGACAGGCCCGGCCGCACCGGCGTCACCTCGCACTCCTCCCAGGTCAGCGGCCCCACCGCGAGCACCGCCGCACCGGTGAACAGCGCCGCCGCCTCGCCGACCGCGGCGTCGAGCAGCCCACGGGCCCCCTCGGCGTCGACCTGCTCGCGCACCGTCGCGCGCGATCCCGCGAAGGCGACCGCGACCAGCAGCACCGCCCACACGGCGACCGCGATGCGCAGGCGGCGCCGCCACCGCTCGGAGAGGTTCGAGAACACGCCACCAGTCTGCCCTACGCCTTTGGTGAGATGACGGTCACAATCTGCGATCCGGTGTCACACTCTTGAAGCATGTCCCGTCCTCCTCACATGCACCGACCGGAAGCGCACCACACCGAGGCACCCGCCGAGGCGCCTCCCGCGAGCCGCGCGCTCGCGCACTTCGAAGAGCTCCGCCCGCGCCTCTTCGGCGTCGCCTACGGACTCCTCGGCTCGGTCGCCGAAGCCGAAGACGTCGTCCAAGACGCTTGGATACGCCTCCAGCGCACCGACATCGACGCGATCGAGGACCTCACCGGCTGGCTCGTCACCGCCACCTCCCGCCTCGCCCTCGACGTCCTCCGCGCCGCCCGCACCCGCCGCGAGGCCTACGTCGGCCCCTGGCTCCCCGAACCGGTCGAGACCGCCCCCGACCCGGCCGACTCGGTAAGCCTCGCGGACTCCATGTCCTGGGCCATGCTCGTGGTCCTGGAGACCCTCAGCCCCGCCGAACGCGCCGCCTTCGTACTCCACGACGTCTTCGGCCTCACCTTCGACGAAGTCGGCGCCACCCTCGGCCGCAGCCCCGCGGCCTGCCGCAAACTCGCCAGCCGCGCCCGCGAACACGTCGAGCAGCGCAAACCCCGCTTCGATGTCGACCCCGAAGCCCACCGCGCCGTCGTCGACGCCTTCTCGCAGGCCACCCGCTCCGGCGACCTCGACGGCCTGCTCGAACTCCTCGACCCCGACGCCGTCCTCACCTCGGACGGCGGCGGCCTCGTCAGAGCCGCCCGCAACCCCGTCCGCGGCGCGGACAAGGTCGCCCGCTTCCTCGTCGGCATCAACCACAAGTACACCGACCGCAGCCACCGCCCCATCGTCATCAACGGCAGCCCCGCCCTCATCACCGTCGGCGGCGGCGTGGTCGACGGCGTGATCGCCCTCGGCATCGAGAACGGACGCATCGTCACCGTCGACTACCTCCGCAACCCGCAGAAATTCGCCGGCCTGCGCACCACCCGGGCCGAACAGTAGGAAGGAACCACCATGGAACCCCGACTCGCCTTCACCGAGACCGAGTTCGCCAAGCAGTACTACAAGCACATGCTCGCCAACGAGAAGCTCTTCCACACCGGACCCGTGCCGCACACCACTATGGAACTGCTCAAACTGCGGGTCAGCCAGATCAACGGATGCGGCTTCTGCGTCGACATGCACTACAAGGACGCCGTCCACGCCGGAGACGACCCCGAGCGCCTCAACCTCGTCACCGTCTGGCGCGAATCCCCCGCCTTCACCGAGCCCGAACGCGCCGCCCTCGCCCTCGCCGAGGAGTCGGCCCGCCTCGCGGACAACCCGCACGGCGTCACCGACGAGACCTGGGAGCAGGTGCGCAAGCACTACGACGACGAGCAGATCGCCGCCCTGGTCGCCATGTGCGCCCAGATCAACGCCTGGAACCGCATCAACGTCACCCTCCGCACCCCGGCGGGCTTCTACGACCCGGCCACCAAGACGGCCCGCTACAAGAACCTCAACAAGTAGCAGAACCCACGAAGGCGGCCCGCTGCCCGCAGGAGGGAAGACCGCGGGGCAGCGGACCGCCGTGATGAAGAGAGGAGGACCGAAAGGACAGGCGCCGCGGCGCCCGTCCAGAGGCCCGACCCAGGCGGATAGCGGACCGCCGTGATCACGGGGAAGTACGAAGACCGCGCGGGCAGCGGGCTATCGCGATAAAGGGAGGAGGACCGTGAGGACCGGCCGCGGCGCCCCATAGAGGCAGGACCCTGGCGGGTAGCGGACCGGCGCGATCACGGGCGACCACGAACGCGGCCCCCGGGCCCACCCGCGCAAGTGCGGGGCGCAGCCACGGCACCAGCCGTCATCGGCCACCTCAGTACCGCCCGCGCTAGGGTGCGGGCATGGAACTCCTCGCATCGGGCCGAGCCTCGGCCGTCTACGCGATCGACGAGCGGACCGTACTGCGCCGCAGCGGCTTCGACATCGTGAACGAGGTGCGGCTCATGCGGTACCTCCGCGAACGGGGCTACCCGGTCCCGGAGGTCTACGCCGCCGACGGCCGCGAGATGCGCATGGAACGCCTGCACGGCCCGACCCTCGCGCACGAACTCACCACCGGCCGCGTCGGACCCGCCCAGTGCGCCGAATTCATCCGGAACCTCCACAACGAGCTGCACCGCATCGAACCCCCGGCCTGGCTCGCCACGCAAGCCCGCGGCGTCGACCTGACCGGAGGCGCGACCGGCCACGCAGTCCTGCACCTCGACCTGCACCCCGAGAACATCCTGCTCACCGACCACGGCCCGCAGGTCATCGACTGGACCAACGCCGCCGCAGGCGACCCTGAGATCGACCTCGCCGTCACCTGGGCGATCTTCGCCGGCATCGACGCGACACCGCTGGAGCCCGCACTCGCCGCAGATTTCGACCGGCTGCTCGAGCTCCTGGGCAACGGCCCGTCCAGACACGCGCTGGCGGCGGCGATCGCATTCCGGGAGGCCGACGGCAACCTCGATGCGGCCGAACTGAACCGGCTGCGGGCCCGCGCCGCCGCCACGACGACCACGCCCTGCAGCTGAACCGTCGCCCGAATCGGAGCCGCGACTGCGGTTGCCGTTGCGCCGGGCGGCAGCCATCATCATCGGCGATGCGGCGATGCGGCGATGCGGCGATGCGGCGATGCGGCGATGCGGCGATGCGGCGATGCGGCGATGCGGCGATGCGGCGATGCGGCGATGCGGCGATGCGGCGATGCGGCGATGCGGCGATGCGGCGATGCGGCGCGCTTGTCGTTGATGCCGTTCGGCGGCAAGGCAAAAGGCGGGGCCGCGTGAGCGGCCCCGCCTTTCAGACTGGGATACGAGCTGAATCGCCCCGGTCGGTCTCGGTGGTCGTGATCGACTAGCGGCTCACGGCCAGCTTGGTCTCGTTGAGACCGCGGTCGGCCTCGACCTCGCCCGTGGCGTCGCCGTAGCGCGAGAGCGCGCGCAGCGTCCACTTGCCGGGAGCGGCGAAGAAGCGGAACTGCCCGCCCTCACCGGTGACGACCTCGGCCGTGAACTCGCCGGAACCGTCGAGCAGACGCACGTAGGCGCCTTGCACGAGTTCGCCCTCGTCGTTCACGACGGTGCCCGTGAGCACGGTCTCCTTCTCGATGTCGACCGACGCCGGCAGGGCCGCGTCCTGGTCGGGTGCAGCGCAGCTGTCAGACATTGGTGTTCCTTTCCTACTACCGTCGCCGGTGTTACTTGGTGCCGGGCTCGTCGCCGAGCGCGATCGGGACGCCCACGAGGGAGCCGTACTCGGTCCACGAGCCGTCGTAGTTCTTGACGTCCGTGTAGCCGAGGAGCTCGCGGAGCGCGAACCAGGTGTGGCTGGAGCGCTCGCCGATGCGGCAGTAGGCGATGGTCGCCTTGTCCTCGTCCAGGCCCGCCTCGCCGACGTAGAGTTCGCGGAGCTCCGCCTCGGACTTGAAGGTCCCGTCCTCGTTCGCGGCCTTGCTCCACGGCACGCTGAGCGCGGTGGGGATGTGGCCGGCGCGCTGGGACTGCTCCTGCGGGAGGTGGGCCGGGGCCAGGAGGCGGCCGGCGTACTCGTCGGGGGAGCGCACGTCGATGAGGTTCTTGGCGCCGATGGCGGCCTCGACCTCGTCGCGCTTGGCGCGCAGGTCCCAGTCCAGGGGCTTGGCGATGTAATTGGTGGCCTCGCGCTTGACGACGTCAGCGGTCACCTCGCGGGCGTCGAGCTCCCACTTCTTGCGGCCGCCGTCGAGGAGCTTGACGTCCTCGTGGCCGTACAGCTTGAAGTACCAGTACGCGTAGGCGGCGAACCAGTTGTTGTTGCCGCCGTAGAGGACGACGGTGTCGTCGTTCGCGATCCCGCGCTCGGAAAGGAGCTGCGAGAACTGCTCCTGGTTGACGAAGTCGCGGCGGATCGGGTCCTGGAGGTCGTCCTTCCAGTCGATCTTCACCGCACCCTTGATGTGGCCGTAGTCGTAGGCGGAGGCGTCTTCGTCGACCTCGACGAACACGACTCCGGGGGTGTCGAGGTTCTCTTCCGCCCAATCGGCGGTGACCAGCACGTCTTCACGAGCCATGGCTTGTTCTCTCCTGAACGTAAATGAAACTTGAGTTCGAAAGTTCGAGAGCGAGCCCAGTGGTGCGAAGCGGGGCGGAACGCTGCTGTTCGCAGCTGAGCAGGGTTCGTCCTGGACAGATGGTCCGGGATTCGAGCCGATTGACGTCACACCCGAGCGGAACCGCTTTATGCAAGCGGGCCTTGGGTTGGTGGTGAGTCGTAAGCCTTGCTCTGAAGTTCGCGCACGCTGGGCCGCAATGCGGCGACCGCCGTCGGGCCTCTATGGGCCTGGCGAGTCGCCTAGGGCATTCGACAGAGCGTGGTCGCGATCATGCAGTAGTCGATCGCGCGCCGCTTGGTGAGCATCGGCTTGCGCATGGCTGGAACGCTAGCAGACTTCCCGGGCCGAATCCATACCCGTTCTCGCGATGCGGACTGTGACGAAGACCCAGAGCTACGGGCCGGTACCGCCCGGTGCCCGCCCGCGCTGGCGGCGGGCGGGCGGTGCAACCGCAGGTGGATCAGGTGAGGACGACGTCCTCGGCGGTGCCGGAGACGGTGACGACGTCGCCTTCGAATCGGATCTCCGACAGTTGGATCCCATATGGCAGTTCGGGCAGCGCCACGGTGGAGGCGAACTCGCCGGCGGCCTGGTCGACGAGCGGCTGCACTTGCGGCGGCAGGTTCTCGGTGAGGGATTCGACGGCGTCGGGCGTGAAGGTGAGGGTGTTGTCGGCGAACGCGAACTTCCCGGTGGCCTCGAGGTCGACCTGGACGCCGAGGAACTCCTGGGATCCGGTGAGGGAGGCCGTGCCGTCCTCGTCGATCTGGAGGTCGTACCCGGTCTGCTCGGCGACGATCGCTTCGATCGAGTCGACCGAGACGGAGCCGCTCACGTCGAGGGTGCTCGCGACGGCGTCGCCGCCGTTGCGGAGTTCGCGCCAGTCGGCGTCCACGTCGTGCGCGACCATCTCCAGGGACGGGAAGGTGAGCCCGTTCGAGCCGACGTCCTGGAGCGTGATGTCGATCTGCTCGAACTCGCCGGTCCAGGCCTGGGTGAGGAACGGCCAGCCGTGGATCTTCACGTCGGGTTCCTGGTCGGAGTAGGCGCCGTTCGCGGCGGCGGTGTTCGCGACCTCGTCGGCGATGCGGCGTTCGACCAGCGCGTTCGCGACCCGGTCGCCGAGTGCGACGACCGCGACGACGATGACGAGGGTGATGAGCAGGCGGCGGAGGATCTTCACCAGGGGGTCTCCTGTGCAGCGGTGTGCCCGTCGGGGTGCGCCAGAGGGTGGTCGACGGACTGAATGTGTCAGTCGATCATGTAATAGGCGCTCAAGAGGTACACGACGGGGCCCGTGAGGGCGAACGCGAGGAGCGGTCCGGCGGCGCTGACCACCGGGTTCGGGGCGGTCCCGCTGCCGTCGATGCGGCGCGAGGCGGACATGTACCCGCACGCGAGGTCGGCGAGGACCGCGGTGAGCGCGATGAGGAGTCCGCCGACGGCGGCGTGGGTGGGGTCGGGGCCTTCGATGACGAGCCCGGCGTACGCGGCGGAGGCGGTGCCGCACATGGTGCCGATGACGATGCCGAACGCGCCGCGCGTCACCTGCCGGTTGATGCGCGGGTCGGGCATGACGAGGTCGACGGCCCGCGCGGCGAGGATCGCGGTGCCTGCCGCGACGACGGCCGAGTACATGGCCGGCGGGGCGGAGCCGAGCCGCGAGAGCGCGATGTAGCAGGCGTAGCCGCAGACGGCGAGGCCGAGCAGCATCGTGAACCCGAGGTTCTCGGTGACGCCGACGTGGGTGCGGCGCACGAGCTGCGCGGCGACGGCGACGCCGTACGCGAGAGCGAGGAGCACGGTGATCGGGACGAGGGAGACGGGCGTCCAGGCGACGGCGGCGGCGTCGGCGGCGATGGCCAGGAGCGAGGCGACGGCGAGGGGCACCCAGGCGCCTTCGATGCGGCGCACCCAGGTCACGAGGCCGACGGTGGCGAGCTGGAGGACGGCGATCCCGGCGGCGTAGACGGGGCGTTCCATCTGGGCGCCGAGGACGAGCCCGGCGCTGATGACGATGGTGGCCGCGATGGCCGGGAGGCGGTGGAGGAGGGCGGGGCTGGGCGGCGGGAGGGTGTGGTCCTCGGTGCCGTCGGCGCCGGCGGTCCGGTAGGCGCCGGTGCTCCCCGGGGGCGCGGCGGCGCGGCGGCGCTCGGGGCGGCCGCGCGGGGCGTCGGGTCCGGGGCGCTCTGCGGGCCCGCCGCGCTCATCGGCGGCACCGGCGGTTCCGGCGTAGGCGTCGCCCCAGGCGGGGCCCTCGGCGGCGCCGGGCGCCTCGGGAGGCTCGTAGCCCCAGGTCTCGTCGGGTCGGCTGTACGACACGTCCACAGCCTACGGCAGCAGGAAATCCCGACTCGCGACCTTCGCCATGAGTCACCCTTGCGGACGGTCGTCCGGCACGTCGGGTGACGCGGGGTCCGGCGGGACCGGTCCGGTGCCGGATCATCGCCGGAATCGACTCGTCTCAACATGTGGACCCTCATCGAATCGAGTTCGGGGCGGGTCCGCGAGCCGGGCGCGACCGCGCCTCGGATTCGGCTGCGGGACAACAGTGCAGGTCCAGATCGTGACCGGGCCGTGTCGGTCCGGTGAACGCGGTTTGTCCGAAACCTAGCTTCAGGGAGTCCCGCATGGTGAGGTTTCGCCGCGGTGACGCTGGTCTTTTGACTGGTGACCGTTTACACTTGTCCAGGACTCCACCTACCGCATGTAAGCCCGCCCGCCGTCGACGCCGGGAAGAGCGATAGTCGCGTGTGCTCACCAACCAGCGGAGGACTGCTGTGGAAATCCTTATCCTCACTTCCAACCCCGTTCCGGAGTCCCCTGAGTCGATCCTGCCCTCGCTGGAACTGCTGCCCCACCGCGCGCGCTACGCCGGCCGGGACGTGCGAGCGCTGCTGAGCGGCCCGAGCCCCGATGCGGTGATGGTCGACGCCAGGTCCGACCTCGCCGACGCCCGCGCCACCTGCCGCGTCCTGCAGGCCACCGGCCTGACGGTGCCGCTGTACGCCATCGTCACGGAGGCCGGTCTGGCCGCTCTGCAGGCCGACTGGGGTGTGGACGACTTCCTGCTCGCCTCGTCCGGCCCCGCCGAGGTCGAGGCGCGGCTGCGCCTGGCCACCGGCAAACCGAACGCGGCCACGGCCGCGGGACCGGCCGTGATCCGCGCCGGGGACCTCACGGTCGACCCGGACACGTACGCCGCGAAGCTCAAGGGCACGCCGCTCGACCTCACGTACAAGGAGTTCGAGCTGCTGCGCTTCCTGGCCCAGCACCCCGGCCGGGTCTTCACCCGCGAGCAGCTGCTGCGGGAGGTGTGGGGCTACGACTACTTCGGCGGCACCCGCACCGTCGACGTCCACGTGCGTCGTCTGCGCGCGAAGCTCGGCAGCGAGTACGAGTCGATGATCGGCACGGTGCGGCAGGTCGGCTACAAGTTCGTGGCCCCGCCGCCGGAGAACCTGCGCGAGTCCGAGCCGGTCCCGAAGCGGGTCGACGCTTGATACAGGGCTGCCACTGACGAATGACATTGCGAGCGGGTCCGCGAGAGCGGGCCCGCTCTTTTCGTTGTGTCCAAAGTTGACAGAGTGGCGATTGCGTTTCCTGGTGTATCAGAGGGAATTGATTCGAAGCCGCGGAAGAAAAATGCAATCGAGCAAGGAAAACTTACCATTATTAATGGGACAAGAGAATGGTCCTATCGGGACAAATGCCGCAACTCTACGTACCCATGCTATTGCTCTCGGTGGTTAGAATTGAGTTCGCTTTGGACCTAACCTTCCCTCTTGGAGTGTGACCCCGTGTCCGATCGCTCCGTCGACCCCGAAGCCCTCGCGGTGTTCCGCGAGATCGCCCAGGGCCGCTTGGACTACCTCGAAACCCTCATCGATCAGTTGCGCAACGGCAACGAACTGGGCGTCGAACCCGGGTTCGGGCTGCTCGACGGCGCCCTGACCGCGCGCGATGCCTATCGCGAGTTCCACCGCCAGACCTGGACCAACCTCCAGGACCTGCGAGCGGACCTGACCGGCATCATCGCCACGCTTGACGGTGTCGCCGGGCGAGTCGTCGAGGACGATGAGACCTCCGCCGTCCACCTCTCGCGCGGTAGGGACTGAACGCCATGTCAGACACCCAGCAGCAGAACCAGAACCAGAACCAGTCGGAGGACCCGGACCTCGGCGAGGACCCGAACTACGACGACGAGCTCGACCCCGACCGCGCCCTGGAGCCGGACCCGGACGAGGACGTGGGCGAGGAGCCCGCCGACACCCCGGTCGACCCCGACGCGGACGACGAGTCCGCCGACGACCCGGACGAGGGCTCGGACGACGAGGACTCAGAAGACGACGATGCCGACTCCGATGACGGCGCGGACGAGGACGAGCAGGACGACGACCCCGACGACGTCCCTGACGACGACTCCGATGAGGAGGACGACGACGAGGACGACGAAGAGGAGTCGGACGAGGACGACGGCAAGAAGGAAGAAGAGAACGAGGACAAGGACCACCAGGGCCGGCAGTCCTCCTACGAGCGCGAGGACTGGGACGGCCAGGCGCCCGACAACTCGGCCGACTTCGAGTACCAGCGCATGGACGCCCAGGCGCTGTTCCTCTCCGGCGCCCCCTGCCCGCACGCGACCTGCGAGAACACCGAGAACCCCGCCGAGGCAGCCTGGATCAAACTGGTCTCCGCGATCCCCGAGGTAGGGCAGGTCAGCAACCTCACCGTCGTCACCACCGGCACGGCCGCTCCGGGTCAGGACGCCATCCAGTCGCTGGTGTCCCAGGTGCGCCCCGACAACCCGGACACCTACGCGCTCAGGGCGATCAGCACGCACTGGCAGACGTTCAAGGACGGCTTCGACACCGACCCGACCACCGGGATCGCCCCGATGCTCAAGTCGGGCCTGCGAACCCTCTCCGAGCACTGGCAGGGCGACGACTTCGACGCCTTCGCCGAGCAAGTTGAGGTCGTCATGAGCAACTGCGCGTCGGTCTGCGACGACATCGGTGACCTCTCCTCGGGTGCGGTCGGGCTGCTGGAGCAGAAGGCCGACGAGTTCTACGGCCTGCAGGGCGGGTCCTCCGGAGAGCTGCCGTATCCCGCGCCGCTGTACTGGATCTCGGACCTGGCAGTGATGTACACCGATCCGTTCGTGCATGTGCGCCCGCCGTTCCGCAGCGGCCTGTGCGATGTGACGAACGGGTGCGGGCACGCGGGCGGGCTCGTGGGCTCCCTGCTGGAGCTCGGCGGATTCGACAAGGACTACCTGCGGGAGGTCTCGAACTACGTCGAATCGCAGACCGAGTACTACATGAACAAGTTCAAGAACGACAAGCCGCCGCCCACCCCGGAACAGTGCGCGGCATGGGCGCAGGCCGACGCGAACAACGAGATGAGCAGCGACATGAGCGCCGGTCTCGACGACTACGAGTCGCGGTCGCGCATCGCGAACGAAGACGTCATGAACCGGTGGGAGAACGCCGAGGAGTCGGCCGGGACCTTCGCGCCGGAGGCCAAGCCGTCGAACCCGTCGAACTTCCGGGAGGCCTCGGACATGCTCGAGGACTCCTACGGGGGCCTGGACGCGGGCTCGGGCGGTTTCGTGCCCGGCAGTGAGCCGCCTTCGCCGGACGCCGGCGGCGCCGGTGGGGGCGGCGGTGGCGGCGGCCTGGAGCCCCCCGGCGGTGTGAGCGGTGGTCTCGCCAGCGGCGGGTCGACGCTCGGCAGCGGCGGCTCGTTCCCGGTCGGCCCGGCCTCCTCCACATTGGAGAGCGGCAGCTCGGCTGCCAACGCGGCCGGCGGCGGCCGCGGCGGTGGCGGCATGGGCGGCATGATGGGCGGCGGCGGCGCTGGAGGCGGTCGCGGCATGGGCGGCGATCAGGAGGCCGAGGGCGAGCACCGCGACTGGCTCGAAGAGGACGAGGAGATCTGGGGCATCCGCAAGATCGACGAGGACCCCTACGCCTGAGCGGACAGTGAGGCGACGGGCCGCGATCCTTCGGGTTCACGACGTCGACTGAAAGACCGGTGGGCCCGTCGCAACGACGGGCCCACCGGTCTTTAGTTGTCCGCTGGTCGGCCTCGGTCCGATCCGGGCGGCCCGAGGCGCGTTCACGGTCTGGACTGCATCCAGGCTGTGCTTCTAGTCCTGGAGTGCGTCCAGGCTGTGCTTCCGGTCCTGGACTCCGTCCAGGGTGCGTTTTGGGTCCTAGACTCCGTCCAGGCTGTGCATCCGGTCCTAGACTCCGTCCAGGCTGTGCATCCGGTCCTAGACTCCGTCCAGGACGGGCCACCCCCGGGACCATGTGATCGCTTCGATGCCGAGGTCGAAGTGGCCGTCCTCGTGGTACGAGTGGTACGCCATGAGGCCGTTCGAGATCGACTGGCCCCCGGTGGCGACGTAGTCGCCGTGGGCGCCGAGCACGAGGGTGCCGCCGCCTTCGGTGAGGGGGACGCCGTTCGCGTCGACGAAGGGCCCGGTCGGCGAGGTGGAGCGGCCGACGCGGATGTTGTAGGTCGAGTCGGCGCCCGCGCAGCAGACGTCCCATGAGGTGAAGAGGTAGTAGTAGCCGCGGTGCTCGGTCAGCACGGGCGCCTCGATGCCGGCGCCGCCGCGGCCGGCGATGTGGACCGGCGTCGCGCCGTTCGCGGCCTTGCCCGAGGGCCAGTCGAGTTCGAGCATGTAGATGCCCTGCCACCAGGAGCCGTAGGCCATGTAGTGCTTGCCGTCGGCTTCGAGGATGGTCGGGTCGATGGCGTTGAAGGGGTCGCCGGGGTTGGACTCCCAGACCTGGCCCTCGTCGACCCACTCGTAGTCGTCGTCGGCGGGGTCGAGGGTGGTGTTGGTGGCGAGGCCGATGACCGAGCGCTGCTGGCCGAAGGTCGAGGCCGAGTAGTACAGGTAGTAGCGGTCCTGGTCATCGTCGAAGTAGATCTCGGGGGCCCAGAGGTTGTCGACGCCGGGGACGGTGTCCTTGAGCCACTGGGGCTTGGTGTCCCACACGGTGTCGACGTAGTTCCAGGTGGCGCCGTCGTCGGTGGAGGAGCGGATGGTGACGTTGCCTTCGCCGAGGGGGCCCCAGCCGGTGGCGAACACGTACCAGGGGTCGCCTTCGTTGCAGGGGGCGAAGAGGCCGGGGTCGTGGGCGCCGAGGTCGCCGCCGAGCGTGCCGGGCGCTTCGATGTCGCACTTGCGGTCGTGGCCGTGGCCGTGCCCGTGACCGTTCCCGTTGCCGGGGTGGGCGAGCGCCGGCGGCGCGATGATCGCCAGCGCCGCGGCGGCGAGGCCGATCGCGCCGGTCGCGGCGAGGAGGGTGGTTCGCTTCCGTTGCATGGAAGACCGCCTTGTCCGTGAATCGATGGATTGAAACGACTCAATGTTAACGGGAACATGGCGGCGCGGTCAATCATTCGAGTGAACTTCCGCGCCGCCCGCCCCGATCCGGGGCCGTCCTGTCGGACCCCGATGCGACGCTGGACCCCTTCCTTCCCCTCTGGGAGGGTGGGGGCTAGTGGATGGTAAACGCGACAGCGCCCGCCGCAGCCGACCAAGGACCTTCCGGCCCCGGCCGCCCACGACGGGCGCGTCGATCACATCGAACCTTGCGGCTCAACCGATCAGGTAGTGATCCCCACGATCGTCGAATCGATCGCGGCACCGTCGGCCGAGTAGTTCACCGTGCCGAGGAACCGCTGCCCCTCAGCCAGGCCCGACCACGTCAGACCCACCGAGTAGTCATCGCCCATCGCGACCGACTGCTCGGCCGGATCCACGACGAGGTTCCCCTCGTCGGCACCCGGAACCACCCAAGCGTGCAGCTTCGCCTCCAGCGGCGAAGGCCCGGCCCACTCGTCCACGAACACCACGAACGTGTAGCCGCCCGGCAGCGACACGGTCTCGTTCGAACCGCCCGAAGCCGAACTGCCCACCAGCGTCAACGCGCCGTCAGCAGCCTTCGTGTACACGAACAGGTCAAGGTCCGTGCCCGCCGGGTGATCCGCGTCGAAGGTCGAGAAGCGCACCAGCGCCGCATCCTCCGGCGTCGTGAACTCGTACGACACCGCGTGCGAGTTCTCCACCGGCGCGTCCGACGGGAACGTCGACGAATCCGGGTCCGACAGCGAAGCCGTCTTCACCTCGGAAGCGACCAGACCCGACACCGAAGCGCCCAGCGAACCGTCGAAGCCCGACGTACCCGTCAGCGTCGCCGAACCCGAAGCGCCCGTGAACGTCGCCTCATCCGCGGCCGCCAGCTGCACGGGCTTCACCACGATCGGCGAACGGACCTCGTGCACCGTCTTGGTGCCCTTCTTCTCCACCCACGTGACATCGCCGAACGCCCACTCGTCGAACGCCGCGTCAGTACGAGTGATGGTCAGCGTGTACGTCGCCGACTCACCCGGCTTCAACGTGAACTTCGTGACGTCGGACGTCACCGAGAAGCCCGCCGGAGCCGTGATCTCGGCCTTGTAGGAGCTCTTCTTCTCCGACACGTTCGTCACCGTACGCGTCACCTGGTACGAACCCGTGAGCTCCGCGACCGTGATCGACGGGTAGTTCAGCTGCGACGGGTCGATCGAACCCAAAGCGTCGCAGTACGACTGCACCTTCCCCGCCTCAGGCGTACCGCAGATGTACTGGATCCACTCGGTCGGGTTCGACTCGTACACGAGACCCGGATCGAACATCGCCTGACCGTCGACATGCCCCGCACCGAAGTCGAACGGCGTCGCATCCGCGCCACCGCGCTGGATCGGGTCCCCGTTCTGATCGGTCTGGTACGCCGTCGTCATGATCGCCGACTTGACCGCCATCGGCGACCACTCCGGGTGCGCCGACTTCAGCAGCGCCGCCAGACCCGCGATGTGCGGGCTCGACATCGACGTGCCCTGGTTCGTCGCGAAATCGTTCCCCGCGTGGTTGAACGGCGTGATGCCGGCCAGGATCTCCACACCGGGAGCCGTGATGTCAGGCTTCAGCAGGTTCTGCTCCGCCGCCAGCGCCGGACCGTTCGACGAGAACGCCGCCATGCTCGGCGCGTTCTGGTAGTCCTGCTCCGACGTCTCGACCTCGATGCGCGGGTTCGACTTCGAATCCACCCACTCGGCCAGCGCCAGACCGTCCTCGTAGTTCACGTGCACCACGGGAACCGCCTGCGACGTCACCGTCGTGGCCGCACCGCGCTCGTACTGGTCGCGCACGATCAGCGCGACACCGCCCGCAGCGGCGACCTGGTCAGCGTTGGCGCTGAACAGGTTCCCGCGCTCGCAGATGATCGCGAAGTCCTCGGTCTTCGCCGGGTCCAACGTGCCCGCGTCGCAGCGGGACGCCGCAGCCGGGTCGGTACCGTCGTACGCCGCGTCGACCGCGTTCTTCACGTACCACTTCGCCTCGCCGACCGCCGCGGCCGCGGGGATCTCCTCGCGGCCGAACTCGACCTCGGTGCGGAACGTCTGGTCGTGCGTCGACGCGCCGACCGTGGTCACCCACGGCTCCTGGTGGTCCACAGTGGAAGTCGGGCCGTCGTTGCCGGCGCTGGCCGCCACGAAGACGCCGGCGGCGGCCGCGTTGAAGAACGCGAGCGACACCGAGTCGATGAACTCGGGGGTGCCGGTGGAGCCGATCGAGAAGTTGATGACGTCGACGCCGTCGTTCACGGCCGCTTCGATGCCGGCCACGAGGTCGGCGCCGGGGCAGCCGCCCCAGCAGACCTTGTAAGCGGCGACGCGGGCGGCCGGGGCCATTCCGGAGAACGTGCCGACCTTCTCGCCGTCGATCTCGACCTTGGTCTTGTAGTTGCCCGCGGCGGTCGTGGCGGTGTGGGTGCCGTGGCCGTCCTGGTCGCGGGGGGAGGCGAAGCCGTCTTCGGCGTAGCCCCAGGTGTCGAAGTAGCGGGCGCCGATGAGCTTGTTGTTGCACTCGACGTTGTTGGCCGGGTCCTCGTCGACGCCGGCGACGCACTCGCCGTTCCACTTGGCGTCGATGACGTCCTGGTCGGGGCGGGGCTCGGAGAGCGGGGCCAGGGCCGGGTTCTCGGGCCAGACGCCGGTGTCGAGGACACCGACGATGACGCCTTCGCCGGCGTCCTTCGGGCCGCCGAACTCGTCTTCCCAGGAGCCGTTGCCGCCGGAGAGCCCGAGGAAGCTCGAGGTGTCGACCGCGGCGGTCGGCTGGTAGATCGTCTCGGGGATCACCGCGGCGACGTCGTCGCTCGCGGCTAGTTCCTCGGCTTCGGCGGCGGTGAGGTTCGCGGCGAAGCCGTTGAGGACGGTGTCGTACGCGGCGGTCGCGTCGACGTCGTACTCGTTGATGACCGCTTCGCGCTCCTCGGCGAGGGTGCTGCGGTACTCCTCGACGGCCGAGGCCTCGAAGTCGATGGTCTCGCCCTCGGCGGGGGCGGTGGCCTCGTGGGTGGCGATGGGGTCCGAGGCGAGCTGGACGATGTAGTTGCCGTCCTTGTAGTCGATCGGCAGCGCCGCACCCTCTTTGAGGTATTCGGGTGTGACCTCAGGGAGCGTGGGGGGCTCGGCCGAGACGGGTGCGGCGGCGGTGGTGAACGCGATGGCCACCAAGGGGACGGCCGCGGCCGCCATGACGGCTCTGGTTCTGGCTCGGGCGCGCGTCGACGCGCGCCCTCGCCTGCGGAGGGACGGAGATCCCATGCGATGAGCTCCTCTCAAGGGGGACGTGCGCCGTGGGTGAGTGCTCCGGCGCGGACAGCGATCTGCGGCCGCGCCGCGGCGCACGGAAACGAGCCTATTGCGAGGTTGGTTCGCTGTAAACCCTCATATGAGGAGAATGCCGGTATCAGGCATGACTGTTATGAGGCCGTGACATCTTCGGTTCCGGCAGGTGGTTATTCAGTGAATTGCGCGCATTGCGAAATGCGCGATCACCAGCGCCACCAGAGGAATCGGCGCTCGTGGCGAATCGTCACGGAGCCGAGCTGTGTCCTGCCCGCGATGACGAATCGGATGCCGTTCCCTCCCTTGTAGGGAGCGTGATTCGTCACGGAGCCGAAAGTCGCCTTCACGCCGTCGTCGACGGCGTAGGCCCCGGCGGGGAGGACGACCTCGAGCGAGGACATGTTCGAGTCGAGCTTGATCTCCACGGTGTCGCCGATGATGGTGGCGTGGCGGCAGTCGAGCTTGACCGAGCTCATGGAGCCGGAGACGACGACCTTCGAGGGGACGATCCACTCGCCCTTGCGCTCCACGGAGGAACCGGTGGGGCTCAGGCGCAGCTCGGCCGGGCCCTCGGGGACCGGCCGCTTGGCGGCCGGCACGACGAGGGCGCCATCGGTGTTCGGCAGGTCGGCGAGGAGGCGCTCGACCTCGCCGTAGGTGCGGGCCTCGTAGACCTGGCGGGAGCGGTCCGCGAACTCGTCGAGGTCGAGGCGGCCCTCCTCGGTGGCGGCGTGGAGCCTGGCGAGGATCGCCTCGCGCTCGGCGTTGGAGACGCGCATGTTCGGGTCGTGCGTCATCGGTGGCTCGCATGGTTCGTCATGGGGTTCATCGGGTCAAGGCTTCCTCGTCGGACCGGGCTTCAGCCGCCGGGGCCCGCGCACCAGCCCGCCGTTGCACCATTCGTGGTAGTCGAACAGGTCCGGCTGGCGGATGAGCGCTTTCGTGTTGGCGGCCCAGAGTTCAACGTACTGGTCGCGGGATTCGACCGCCTTCTCGAGGAGGCGGTCGACGCGCTTGCGCGAGTGGACCCGGAAGTTGGTGCGCACGGCGTCGCCGGCGTAGATGTAGAGCACGTGGAGCGCGAAGGAGCGCTTCGGGCAGGTCGCGTCGGCGGCGAGGTCGAGCCAGGTGTCGACGAGCTCGTCGGTCGCGAGGGTGAGGTCCCACTGGCGGCCCTCGGGGGCGGTCGAGTACGGGTCGAGCGCCCAGTCGCGGATCTCCTGGGGGGTGGGCACGGCGGGACGCGCGAACCCGGTGAAGGACCCTTCCGCCACTGCCGCTCCTGCCGATTCGAACGATGCTCGCACCGATCCTAGCCCGACCCCGCCCCGATCCCGGTCCACGATTGCAAACCGTGAGACCGCCCGGCGGGCCGCGAATCCGGGAGGGATGCGGGTGTTCCCGGGCAAAGCGGGCGCGACCGCTCGGGCCCCCTGGGGGCCCTCCCCCCGCCCCCCCACCCCACCCCTCCCTCGTCAACCCACGCCCACCCACCGCTCGACCGCCCGCCGCCCTATGCCGGTCCGACCGCCTGCGGTGGCGCCGGCCGCTCGGCGGTGCGAGTGGCCCGCAGGCTCGTCGTGTCCGGGATTGGTTGTCGCACTTCAGGTCTGGTTCGCCGGACCGGTGGTCGGGAGGCGCCTTCCCGCGCCACCGGTCCGGCGGTGGTTCAGCCTCGGCCCACCGCCATGTGCACCGCCTCGATGCGCTCGTTGATGTCGCGCAGCTCATTCGGGTTCGGGTCCCAGCCGCGGTCGAGGAGCGTCTCCCGGAGCCGGACCAGCCACGGCCGCGGGTGCTCCATCACATCGGAGGCGGTGAGGACCAGGACCTCCCAGCCGAGGTTCTCGAGCAGCTGGTGGCGGCGCCTGTCGTTGCTCTCTGCGGCCAGGCCGAAATGCGTGCCCAGGCCGTCGTACTCCACCCCGACCTGCCACCGCTCCCAGCCGAGGTCGAGGAACTTGGAGCGCCCGTTCGGTGTGCGCACCCGCAGCTGCGGGACCGGTGCCGGCAGGCCCGCGTCGCCGACCAGGCAGCGCGTCCAGGACTCCATCGGCGACTCCGACCGCGGATCGGCCGCGAGCAGCGTCGCGTTCGCCTGTCTGAGCCGGTCGCCGTGCAGCGACTCGAGCGCGGCCGACAGGCTGCCCGCGTCGATGCCGGCCCGCAGGAACTGGTCCGCGGCGGCCACCGCCTCCAGCCGGGGGAGATCGGCCGCGCAGTCGACCAGGGTGCGCGCCAAGCGGGTCACCGGCAGGCCGTCGATCACCGTGATGTGCGCCAGCGGCGGATCGGGCGAGCTCTCCACCGGCCACTCGCGCTGGTCGGCCCCCGGCGGCAGCACATCGAAGCCGTGTATCCAGGCCGCGGTGCGGCCGGTGGCCACCAGACTGAAGTCGGCTTCGAAAGCGGCCTCGAAACGCATGAGGAGGTCCTCAGGGGTCTCGCCCGCATCGTGGAGCGGCTCGTCGAGCGGCCGGTTCATCGTGGCCGTCATCGCTGCTGAACTGGTGCGGTACATCGGTATCTGCGTCATATACCAACTGTCGCCGACTCGCTGCAGAGCGTCAACGACTTCTTTTCCGCCTGTGGATAACTTGATGGGTGGAATGCGGAATCGCAGTTCAGTGGCCTGTGGACAACTTTCGCAGCAGATGTTCCAGCAACAGCAGCGGCGCGGGCCGCCTCCCCTGGGGAGGCGGCCCGCGCCGCT
>NZ_JAPZVR010000009.1:44270-47854 GCF_027622855.1 Glycomyces algeriensis
CCCCCCCCCCCCCCCGCCCCCCCCCCGCCCCCCCCGCCCCCCCCCCCCCCCCCCCGCCGCTGCAAAGATCCAGTGCGACCCGCGGGTCGCTCAGGAGGTCACCAGGTCACGTCGCAGAGCTTCCAGGCGCCGTCTTCCTCGACCGCCGTGAAGGTGTAGCCGGAGCCCTCTTCCATTTCGGCGGTGTCGCTCGGCTCGCTGTCGTCCATGGTCCAGCCGACCCAGACCTCCACGCCGCCTTCGACCTCGCGCGACATGCTCCACAGCAGGAACCCGAAGTTGTAGCCGGTGTTCTCGACCTCCCAGTCGAGGTCGGTCTGCATGGCCGAGCTCGGCGAACTGCACACCTGCGCCTGCAGCAGCTCGTTGTCGTCGGTGTCCGCGCCGATTCGGTAATTGATCGCCGCGGCCTCCGGCGTGCCCTCGGTGAACTCCTCGGAGTTCACGGGCGTGCCCCAGGTCGCGAAGTCGTCGTCCCCGCCCGCTTCGGGCGTGGTCGGCTCTTCCTCCGCGGAGGGCTCTTCCTCAGCCTCGGTCGTCGCCGCTTCCTCTTCCGAGGGTTCGGCGCTCTCGGAGGTGCCTTCGCCCGCCTGCGGGTCGTCGTCGTCGACCATCCCGGGGATGATCAGGACCGCGGCGATGCCGAGGACCACGACGAGCGCGACGATCACGCCCAGGATCACCGGCAGGTTGCCGCCCTGCTTGGCGGGCGGGAGCGGCGGCGGCAGGATCGAGCCGGGCGCCGACGGGTAGCCCTGCTGCACGCCGACCGGCGGCATCGGGGGCTGACTCTGCGGCTGCGTGTACTGCTGCGGCGGCTGCTGCTGGTAGTAGTTGCCGGGCGGAGGCGTGCTGTTGTAGCCCTGCGAGTAGGGGTCGCTGGGCTGCTGCGGTTCGGGCTGCAGCTGATACTGCGGGTTCCCACCGCCGGGGGGCGGATACGTCATCGCTTCTACACGCCTCGTCTGCTCGGGGGCAATCGGTCGCGGTGATTGGGCTTCACCGGGGTGACTTCGATCGTACAGGCAACCGGCGACATCGTGGCCCCCGGAAATCCCCAGGTCGCATCGCCTGCCAAAGGCGAAGCGGCCGTACAGGGACGAACCGTTCACAGCGCCCCGCCGCGAGCGAACCGTCGCACACCCAGTGCGACGGCCTGTCGCCCTGTGGGACTACGATTTATGCCCCGGCACACGCATGCGGCCTGAAGCCAGGCGCCGTCGATCCCACGTCGAGGCCGCGCGAGGCGACCGCGGCAGCGCGCTGCCCCGGACGCCGGCGGAACCGTACCGAGAAGTCCCGCCAGCCACGCTTCTACCCGAGGTTCGACGTATGGCGAACGCCAATGCAGTGCAGCTTTGGACCATCCGCTTCTCCGCCGCGCTCGCCCCCGTCCCGGTGATCGAGCTCCTCGACGCGGGCCGCTGGGGCTACGGTCTCATCTACCCCGCGCTCGCCGCGACCTGGGCGACCGGCTGCTGGCAGCGCCGCCGCCAGCTCGCCCGCATGCGCGACGAGCCCGACCCGGAGCCACGCAAGGCCCGCACCCGCTTCTGGGACGACGAACCGCGAGACCACATCGGCGCCTACGGGGCCGCGGTCGGCGACGTCTACCGCACACCCGCCGAGCCTTCGGCCGGCGCGTACGGCGAGGGCGGCTCCTACGGCGACACCCTCGAGCCGGCGATCGGACCCTACGGCGAAGCCTGCGAGCCCTCCATCGGGATGGCCGTCGTGTCCGTCCCGCATCAGCGCCGCGACCGGGCCATGAGCAACCTCGTGGGCTCCATCAAGAACGAGGCGATCGACGCCGAACTGCGCATCCAGCTCATCCAGGACCTCGTCGACCTCGGCGGGCGGGACATGGCCATGCGGCTTTCCTCTGTAGCCAAATCGTCCAATGTGGATGTAGAGGTGCGGCTCGAGGTCGCCGAGCACATGGGCCGCTTCAGTGTCGAGGACGCCGCCCGCGCGCTCGAATCGATCGCCGCCGACTCGACTGTGGACGCCAAGTACCGCCTGGACGCCGCCAGCGCCCTCGTCGACTGCGCGGCCGGTCCGGCCGGGATCGCCCTCATGCAACTGGTCACCGACGAGTCGGTGAGCGAGTACGTGCGGCACTCCGCCGCCCACGCGCTGCGCAACGTTCACGGTTCGGCCGCGGCGATGGCGTTGCGGCACTTGGCGAACGCGCCGCTGATCTCGGTGCGGCTGCGGATCATCTGCGCCGAGCAGCTCGCCGAGGACAGCGTGATCGACGCGGAGCACGCGTTGTGGCGCATCGTCAAAGGCGTCGAGTCCGTCATGGACTTTCATCTGGGCATCGATGCGGCCGAGGCGATGCACAGCATCAGTCCGGATGTGGGGGTCGAGGCGTACTCGGTGCTGGCCGCTGACGACTGCTTCCACTGGCTCGGGCGCATCGAGGCCGCGTACCGGCTCGGGCGGCTGGGGCTGCGCGACGGGTACGACCTGCTCAGTGATTTCGCGCGGGCCGAGCACCTGGAGGACGTGTACGCGCGGGCCGCGCTCGAGCGGCTGTTCCAGCTCGAGGTCGACTCCGGGAGCGAGTGAAGTCCGGGTCAAGGCTTGACGGCGACGAAGTACGTCTCGATCGACAGGTGGTGGAGGTCGCGGCGGCGGCCGAGCCAGTCGGGGCCGTCCTCGTCGAGGAGCCGCGCCCAGGCGGCGTTGTCGTCGTCGCTGAGGTAGTGCGCGAACCACTCCGTCCTGGTCTGCAGTGATTCGAGGGCGTGGGTGAGGGCGGTGCCTGCGAGCGGGGCGGGGGTCGCGTCGAGCTCGTTCACCTCGTGCACCTCGGTGAGGCCCGCGCGTTCGAGGGCGAGGTTCCAGCCGTAGGGGAGCGGCGTGGAGCCGTGTTCGGCGCCTTCGCCTTCGAGGCGGCGGGATCCGGCTTCGATGAGGCGCAGTTCCAGGCCGGGCCTGCCGACGCCGACATGCCAGGGCAGGTACTGCGGGGCGGTGCCGCCTTCGCCGATCGCGAGGCGCCCGCCGGGGGCGAGGAGCGCGGCCAGGTGGTCAAGGGCCGCTTGGGGGTCGGCGGCGTGGTGGAGGACCCGCCCGGCCCACAGGAGGTCAGCGGGCGTCCCGAAGACCTCGGCGAGCGCGTCCGGGTCGTCGACCGAGGCTTGGGCGGCGCGCACGCCGGCGCCGGTCTCGGCGGCGCGTTCGCGTACGAGGTCGAGCATGGCCGGTTCGGCGTCCACGGCCACCACTTGGGCTTCGGGGAGGACCTCGGCGAGTGCGAACGCCATCGACGCGGCGCCGCAGCCGATGTCGGCGACGATCGTGTCGGCCGGGTTCGCGAGCTGTTCGGCGAGCCGCCGGTACTTGGCGGCTTCGGCTTCGGCGCGTGCTTTGAAGCGGGGCGCGGCTTCGGCGAAGTCGAAGGCGGCGGAGTGGTCGTCGTGCCGGTGTCCGTGATGCGCTGCCATGCGCCCCAACCTAGCACCGCCCGCACCGCGGTTTCGGCGCAAGGAAACGACCGGGGGGCGCGGGGGGGGGGGCGCCCCGGGGGGGGGTGGGGGGGGGGGGGGTGGGGGCGGGGGCGGGGGGGGGCCCCG
>NZ_JAPZVR010000009.1:47864-184218 GCF_027622855.1 Glycomyces algeriensis
CATCCCCCCCGCCCGCCCCCCCCCCCCCCACACCCCCCCCCCCCCCCCCGCGGGGGGGGCCCCCCCCCCCCCGCCGGGGGGGGGGGGGGGGGCGCCCCCCCGGTCGGGGTTTCCGGTGGTGCGGTCTAGGGCCTGTCCTGTGCATCAGACCGGTCGTTATCCGGCCCGTTTGCCCGCACGCTGCGTTGTCGGCCCGCCAGATACAACACCGGTATCTGGCGGGCCTTCCGCCTTGCGAGCGAACAAACGGACTCGGATACCGCCGCTCCCTGATGCACAGGACAGGCCCTAGGCGGCGAGGCGCTCCTGGACGCGGGTGACCTCGGCGTCGATCGTGGCGGTGCGGACCGGGCTCAGGGGCCGGGGCGCGTCCGACTCGGTGAGCGAGGCGAGCAGGCCCTTGGCGAGCGTGGCCTGGGTGATGGCGAAGCCGCGCAGGACCAGCGGCAGCAGCAGGGCCATGACCAGGCCGCCGAGGACGGCGAGGAGGGAGGCGGCGGCGTACGAGTCGCCCCAGCCGAGCCAGCGGGTGGCGTACTCCAGGCCGTCGCCGCCGTTGGTGCCGTCGACCGCGCGGTTGATGATCCAGGCGTACAGCGGGTAGGCCAGGGAGGCGACGGTGGCGATCCACCAGCTCAGGGCGACGCAGAAGCCGGCGACGGCGAGCGGGAAGTTGACCAGGCCCCACAGGAGGTTCAGCCAGGACTGGCCGTCGGTGACGGGCGTCAGGGCGCGGCGCAGCGCGGAGGCGTTTTCGGGGGCCCGCTTGTAGTGCGGCTGGTTGACCGGCTGGTTCAGGACGTTGCCGAGCTGGCTGCGTCCGGCGGCGGCGAGGCCGCGCATGGCGAAGAGGGTCGCGGCGAGGATCGGGACGCCGACCCAGACGACCGCGGTCCCGATGCCGGCGGCGAAGCCGGTGACGGTGATGACGAACGCGGGAAGCGCGATCGGAAACGAGGAGAGCAGGTACGCGGAGTCGGCGCCGAGCTGCTTGAAGATCTTGTTCATGTCGTTAATCTTCGTCCGATCCGGGCGCCGCAACGACCCTGCGAGCAGGCATTTCGCGGGTAGGGACAGCCCTACCGGGGTTGTCGGGCCTGCCCGGGCGGTCGGGTCGGAGGGCGCCGGCGGCCGGATGCCGCCGACGCGCGTCCGGGTTCGGGGTGCCGCCGTCGCTAGGTCCGCAGGGTCCACCACGGGCCGGGCGGTTTGCTCGGCAGGGGGATGGTCAGTTGCAGGAACCGTTCGTCGAGCGGTGCGACGAGCCGCCGCAGCTCCTGGGCGGAGCGGCGCGGCAAGAGGTGCAGGGCCAGTTCCAGGACGTCGCGGCTCGGCGGATTGCAGTACTCGCAATCGGCGTGCAGCGCATGGTCCCGTGCACGGCGGGCGGGGCCGCTGTTCACCCGCTGCCAGACGCGGAACGCCGAGGCGACATCGCCGGGGCTGAAACGGGGGTCGTCGTGCTCGAGGCGCGTGATCGCGCCTTGCAGAGCGCTTGAGGCGCCGGGGATGCGGGGGAGGGGCCGGTCCCTCACGGAGGTGACGCGGCGGTGCTGCTGTGCGCGTACTCGCGCGGGCGGCCTACGCGGCATGGCCCTTTCGGTCGTCGGTCATGGCGACCATTGTGCCGCGCCCGTGCCAGGGCATAGGTGCGGCCCGGGTCGTTGACCTCGACACCGGGCCGCCATGTGCCACATAGTGGCCGCTGCGATCTGCGGTAGCCGTTGAGTCTGCTGCTAGCACCGTGCTCTGCCATTGAGCTACCGCCGCATGTGGTGCGGCGGGAGGGATTCGAACCCCCAACATCAGTGACCTAGAGGAACTACTCGCGGATACGCGCGGCGTGGCGAATGCTGAAGCTGGAGCGAGAGTCTCAGTTTCGGCGGAGAAACGGATCCGTACGCTGCGGGGTTAAATTCCGCAGGGGACCGTGTTCCCGCCTGATACTCGGACTGAATCTCAGTTTCAGCGTGTTCGGCGCTTTTCGGGCGCCACCCCTGTCGCTCAAAACAGGGGGGTCTGTGGGCCTATTCGCCGAGCAGGTAACCGAAGACCTTGGCGCCGATCTTCTCGTCGACGACCTCGGTCCCGTTGGCCTCCTCCCGGGCGAACTTGACGGCGATCTGGAGCTTCTCGAGCCGCTCGGAGAGCTGCGCGACCCGCTTGGCAGGGGCCGCGCCCGAGAACTTCACGGTCGTCCAGTACCCGACCGGGATGTCCTCGTAGTACACCTCGACCTGCGCCGGGTGCTCCTCGGTCGCCTCGGCCTTGACGTGGTTGCGCGGGATCTTCTTGGTGCGCACCGTTTTCACCGCGTCGGTCGCGAAGGCGTCGGACGCGTCGTTGTACGTCCACGACTCGCCCGCGTCGAGCACCGGCAGGGCCTTGACGAATGCCTGCAGCTCCGCGAGCTGCTTCTCCAGGAACAGGAGGTAGGTGACGGGGACGTCGGCGACGAGCACCTCACCGTCCACTGTGATGTCAGCGGTGGCGAGCGCGTTCGTGCGGTCCTTCGTGGCCGTGACGTCGAACAGCCGGGTCATCGCCGCGGACACCTCGCGCAGCTGCTCCTCGACGCGGCGCTGCACCTTCGTCGACTCGGGCGGCAGCTGCTCGCCCTCCTCGTCCTTCGGCTGGTAGGTCCGGGAGATGCCGGACAGCAGCGGCGCCTTGGCGAGCTCGCGCCCGGCGTCGCCGAGCGCACGCGCGGCCTTCGCCTTGACGCTCTTCTCGATCGCGATGATCTGGTTCAACTTGGTCACGGAGCAACCCTCACTTTCGGAGATCACCTTAGGACCCGCGCGCCACTCCGGGCAACGCGTTAACCGCGAAGCGGCCGCCGGAGGATCGAACCCCCCGGCGGCCGCGTCGTGCAGTGCTACTCGTTGCACCAGCGCTTGGAGTCCGCAGTGGACAAAAGACCGATGATGATGGCGGCCAGCGCGATGCCGATGACCGCGCCGATCACGCCGCCCGCGGCGCTGCTCCCGGCGTCGGCGGTGCCGGTGACCTCGACCTCGGGGGTGAAGATCCACGACAGGACCGAGAGGGCCAGGCCGACGAGCTCGAGGATGATGGCGCCCTTGCGGGCGCCGGCGCTGCGCTTGGCGATGCGAACCGCGAAGATCGCGCGCAGGACCGTCCAGACCAGGATCTGCACGACCGAGATGATGAGGAACGGCATGAAGGACGACGGGATCACCACGTCGCCGGTGTCCTCCAGGGCCGCGAGCATCGTGTACCCGAAGACCGAGAGGGCGCCGCCGCAGATGCCGAAGCCGAACAGGATCCACAGGAGCACGACGGCGCCCTTCGTGGAGCCGGGCATGGTCTCGGGCCCGGAGCCGAGCGGCGGGCCGGGCGGGGGTGCGGGGGGAAGCGGGGGATTGCTCATGGGGGGTTCTCCTAACATCGGGCGGATCAAAGGGGACTCAGCGGTCGCACCACCAGAGCGACCGCGAAGCGGACAAGAAGCAGATGACCAGGATCGGGAGTACGAGACCGGTGCAGTCGAAGGTGAAGTTGTAGTGGTACCCGCTCGTGAGCCGGATATTGGAGAGCGCGGCGAACGAGGCGGCCAGGTACGCCAGCTGGAACGCGAGCCCGATCGATTCGACCCAGACCGCGCCGCGGCGCGCCCTGGCGCTGCGCTTGGCGATCTGCAAAGCGAAGTACGCGCGAAACCCGGCCCAGACCATGCCGTGCACGGCGGTGACGGCCATCAGCCACACCGTCCAGTCCCCGAGCGGCTCGAACAGTGGCGACGAGGCCACCGGTTGCAGCGCCAAGAGCGTCACCAGCGTCAACACGCCCCCGACCACGCTCAGAGCGACCATCACCCACATCAGCACGATCGCAGTGGTGGTCATCCCCGGCATGCGCGGACGCGGGGGCTGCCAGTTCGGGGGGTACGGCGGGGGGTAGTGGTAGGCGGGGTGCGGGGGGACGGCCAACAGCTGACCTCCAGGGGCAATGAGGGGGTAGTTGCTCATTGTAGGTGGTTCGCGGCCGAAACGGGGTACCCCGTTTCGGCAACCATCACGCGCGCAGAGAGAACACCCAGGTCAGACCAGTGGTGTTCAGGCGTTTCGCGAAGGGGTACTAGGCTGGACGAAGATCCCGCGCCGCCCGAAATGACGGGTTCGTCGCGGCGCTGCGGCGAGTGCGAACGCCGTGCGGGAGAGCGGTCGACGGTTGGACGGAGGAGCAGATGATCACGCGATTGGCCGAGTCCCTCGGGTACCGGGTGCTTGAGGTGCAGGACGGGGACGGCACCCTCTCAGTGGGCGGCCACGACGGGGCGAGCGCGCTCCGCGTCGGCTGGAGACCCCTCATCGTCGAGGGCTATACCGGTTCCGGCTCGATCGACCGCTTCGCGATCCGCACCCGCGACGCGGCCTTCCGCGGGTCCCTGCGCGACCTGCGCGGGCGCCTGCGCCACGCCACCCGCGACACCGACCCGGTCGAGCTCGCGCGGCCGATCCTCGGCCTCCTGCAGCCCGGCCACTACGGAGTCCGGATCTGGCGCGACGCGAACGTCCACATAGAACCGTTCGGCGAGAACGGCACCGCCTGGTGGTACCCGTACGAGCCCATCGGCACCGAGGGCACCGCCGTCATCCCCACCGACGTGTGGCCACCCCGCGACGAGGAGACCATCATCGGTTACGTCGACGCCATCGAGGACGGCGACCGACCGCTCGCGGTCATCCTCCGCTCCGAACCGCCCGGCGACGAGCAGGACTGCGCGTCGTTCCTCATCGACGGCCACCACAAGCTGGCCGCCTACCGGCGCACCGGCATCGCCCCCCACTTCCTCGACATCGCCCGCCTCGCCGACCGCCGGCCGTGCCCGCCCGACGACCTCCGCGATGTCATCGACGGCGACGCAAAACTCCAGCAGTCCGCGGCGAACCTCATGCGCTACCTGGAGGACCGCCGCAACTGACCGGCCGTGACGGGACCGGTCAGCGAGAGTGTGGCAGTTGTGGCAGCGGCTTCACCGTCGCCTCCCGCAACGCCCGGCCCTCCATATTGGAGGGGTCGGACGGGTCCTCAGCAGGACTCGATCACCACGCACACCGGATCACGTTCGAGCGCAAGGTAAGCCGCGAGCTTATGGTGCCCGTCCAGCAGGTAGTGCGCCTCCGACTCCGGGTGCGTGACCAGGATCAGCGCCGGTTGCGCCCGCTCGTCGATCATCCGGTCCCGGTACGCCGCAACAGCCGCCTTGTCCGGCGGCGGCCAATGATGCGTCGGGATGATCGTGTGGCCGAAGCTCGGAATGTCGCTGTCGGCGTACCAGCGCGTCTCCTTGCCGGTCTGCACCGCCCGCACATGGACGTTCGGCATGGTCCCGACCCAGATCCCGTACCGGCCGGGCGCGAGCAGCCCCAGCAGCGGACGCAGCGGTGCCACCGGATCGTCCTCAGGCTCGACGTGCCGCACCCACTGCCGCAGCACGTCCCACTCGTGCGGCTCGACCCACGTCTGTGGACGGTGCAGCGGCTCGTCGTCCGGTTGCGGCGCAATACGACGGGCCAGCCGCATGATCGAACCGCCGCCATCATGGCCGTCACGCGCGATCGGATCCCCGGCGAGCTTCAGCGTGACCCGATCGGGACCAGCGTCGAAGTCGACGACCCCGAGACCGTCCAGCACCTCGACGCGGTGAACGGGGAGCGGAAATTCGGAGGGCATGGCGGACCGACCGACCTAATGCCCCGCGGCGAGTACGAGCTGCGGGGCGTAGGCGATCACGATGAAACGGATCGAGCGTCCGACCAGGCAGGCCGCCACGAACAGCGGGAGGTTGATGCGGGTGCCTGCGGCGTAGATGCTCGTGGCCATCAGCGGCGGCAGACCCGTTGTGGCGCTGAGGAGCAGGATCGGCACGGCCAGGGACGGGCGGTCCAGCAGGGCGAGGAGCTTGCGTCCCATCTCGATCAGCGCTGCGAACGGACCGCGGCGCACGCGCACGCCGGTCGCGATCGGAGCGGTTCCTGAGCCTGCGGCGGCGTCTTCCCCCGCGGCGCTGGCACGCCGCCGGTCACGCCGCTCCTCGGCGGCCTCGACCCACCGGCGCAGCCGAGCCGACCGGAACGCGCCGCGCGCCCCAAGGAAAAGTGTCGTCTTCCCGATCGTCTGGCCAACGGCCGCAGCCACACCGAGCGCGATCGGGCTGTACTCGGTAGCGGCGGCCAGCGCCAGCAGGTAAGGCTCGACGGGCGTGATCGGGAAGAACGCCGACACGAGCGCGGTGAGCGCGGCCGTCAAGCAGGCGGCGATCACGGGCACGCCCTCGGCGCGAGGGCGGGCGGCGGGGCCGCGTCGCTATCGCTGAGGGCCCTCGGGGCGGGGGTGGCGGGTCGCTCGATCATTCCCAGTTCGTGTTCGCTGGCGGGGGTGCGGCTTGGCGCACTGGGAGCGACTGTAGTGCACCGATGCGGGCCCGGGAACCCCCACTACGTCGTTCAGCGGTCCGTTTCCGTGCGCCCCATGGGGATACCGCCTTCTTGGTCGATCGCCTTGAACAACGCCTTCGCGTCCCAGTCGGTCGGCCTCGCGCCCTCGGCCGACTCGAGGTACGCCTCCATGAACGTGCGCAGCGGCCCGCCCGCGAGGCGGTCGGCGCCTTCCTGCGTGAACGACGGGTCGGCGTGGAGGACGAGCAGCAGCATTCCCTGCACGCGCCGTGCGGGGCCGCCCATGCCGGGCTGGAAGTACGGCAGGTCGAGCGCGCGGGCGCCCGCGTTCTCGTAGAACGCCAGGCGGCGGCGCGGGTCGCCGTACGCCTCGTGCACCGCGGGCGCGTCCGGGGACTCGACCTCGGCGACGATCATGCACGGGTCGTACCGCTCGCGCCACGCCTCGACCGCATCGCGCAGCAGCCGCCCGCCGAGCCCGTGCCCGCGCGTACTCGGCTTCACCGCCAAGTACGCCAGCAGCTGCACCCGCGACGCCTCCGACCAGCGCCCAAACGCCGCCCCAGCCGGCCGCCCCGCGTCATCGACGGCCACGAGCAGGCTCCCGAGCCCGGCCTCCAGCGTTTCGATGACGCCCGCCTCGCTCTCCAACTCCTCAGCCGGAAACGCAGGCGCCAGCACCTCCCGGTACACCTGCTCCACCAGCCCGCCAGGCCGCGTCTGCTCCATGATCCGGTACTTCATCCCCAGCCCCCTCAAGGGCCAGTATCCCAAGAATTCCCAGCTCAAGAGGCCACTCCTCAAGACCGGCGGCTCGTAAGGAGGGGGATGCGGAGTCACGTGGGGCCACCTGATCGGCGCTCCCGGCTCGCGCCCGGCCCCGCACGAAAATGGGTCGAGCTCGGCCTGCACACGCTTCTCTTTCAGCGGCGCCCTTCGCACTCTCGACATATAGGACGTGAACCCCAGCAGTTGTAGGTACTGCGTAACATCTCCATGACTGATCCCTCACTGCGAGAACAGGACACCCCACCCTTGTCTGCCATCGCCACCATGCGACGACGTCCCTCTGCGCGTTTTGCTGCCCCAAGCGGCGGTGAGGTGCGTTGATCGACCGCATTCCCGACCCCGAATCCGCCCGGAACCGCATCAACGCCTGGCAAGGCCGTATCGAAGCCCTGGCAGCCGACACCAAGTCGATGAGTGACCAGATGCAGGCCGTCCGTGTCACCGTCACCGACCCGGATCAGATGGTCGAGGTGACGGTCGACTCGAGCGGGAACCTCGTCAACCTGCGCATGAGCGAGAAGATCCGCAAGGCCGCGCCGGGCGAGCTCGCGGACACGATCATGGCGACGGTCCGGGCTGCGAAGGCCGAAGTCGCAGAGCGTTCGGTCGAGATCATCTCCTCGACCCTCGGCACTGAATCGCCGACGGCCCGCGCGCTCACCGAGCGCGTCCGCCAGCAGTTGACCCCTCCGGAAGCGGAAGAGGAGGCCTGACGCGATGGCAGACGGACACAGCGTCGATCCGGACCAGCTGCGCGAACACGCGAACCAGCTTGAAGCCCTTGGGGACCGCCTGCAGGCTGTCCACGACGCGAGCATTTCCATCGTCCAGGACGACGAGGCGTACGGCATCCTGTGCGGCTGGATCTCCGGCCTCCTGGAAGAGCGCCACGCCGAGCAGGACCGGCTCGTGAACAAGGCCTACGGCAACCTCAGCAAGGCCGCGACCGAACTGCGAGCCACCGCCGACGACTACGAAGCCGCCGACACCGATTCGGGGGCCGCATTCGACGACCTCGAAGGCCAGCTCTACTACTGACAGGAGACCGAAATGTCAGACAACCCCTTGGTCGCTCCGGTCACCTCGACCCGGACCGACTGGACCGGCTCGGGCATCCCCGAGAGTTATCTGGACGTGAAGAAGGCCATCGAGGAGGGGTCCTGGGTCGAGGCGAGCCTGGGCGGTGTCGGCTTGGCGCTGGAGACGGTCGGGTCGGTCATGGACCCGTTCGGTTCGCTGTTCTCGGCCGGCATCGGCTGGGCCATGGAGTACTTCGAGCCGCTGCGGGAGATGTTGGAGGAGCTCACCGGCAAGGCCGATGTGGTCATGTCGCACGCAGCGACGTGGAACAACATGGCGGCCGAGCTGTTCAGCGTCTCCGAAGAACTCGCCACCCGTCTCGACTCGGACCTGTCCGAATGGTCCGGCGACGCGCATGTCGCCTATCAGACCCTGATGGGCTACAACGTGGACGGCATCGGCGGCCTGGGCGCGACCGCCGCTGCGATCGGTGCGGCGACCGAAGCTGCCGGCGGTTTGGTCCAGGTTACGCACGACCTGGTGCGGGACCTGATCGCAGAGCTGGTCGGACACGTTATCGCGTGGGTGATCGAGGCGATTTTCGTAGTCACGCTCCCCCTGATCGCCGTCCAGATCGTTGGTGCGGTCGTGAAATGGGCCGGAATGATCATGGGCTACGGCATGGCCCTGGTGCAGTCACTCATGAACCTCAAGACCCTCGTGTGCGGCTGAGCGAACCGATGCGACGCGCCCTCAAACTCCTCCTGCTCATCGGTATCGGACTTGCTCTCGCAGGCAATAGGCCCAACGGTCCCAACGGCACACCCGGCAACTTCGACAAGGTCGACATACCGCCCAAGTACAAGGGCCTCGAAGGCAACAGCACCGCAGAAAACCACGACGCCATCGAGGGCAAGCTCGAAGATGGCGACCCCAGCGGCAATGGCAAAGGCGCAGACGAGTCCAGCGATGGAGATTCGGGTGTCGTCGACCCCTCCGGAACCCCAGATCCCAGCAATCGGCCCACCGGTCCGGAAACCGAGCTCGCCGGTACCGCTGACAACCGGCGATCACTGACGCGGGAAAACGAGTCGGCTGTGACTCTCGCGCAAAACGGCTTCGATGTCGAACAGAACCCGCCAGGTCGAGACAACGGTAAGAATCCCGACTATAAGATCGAAGGCACATACTTCGATTGCTACGCTCCGACATCCGGCAGCCCTGGCAACATCATGAGCTCGATCAATAAGAAGGTGTCGAACGATCAGGCGAGCCATATCGTTCTGAATCTCGACGATTCGTCTCTGAACCCAGCCGACCTGCGGGCAAGGCTTGAGAGGTACCCTATAAGCGGGCTCGAAGAGATCAAGATCATCAAAGACGGCCAGGTCATTAACTTCTATCCTTAGTGGAGCGTGAGATGTCCATTTCGTACAATCTGTATATTTCTGCGATTCCCCTCGAGGATTTGTCTGAACATCTCGCTTCCAAACTGAATCTGTCGCCGGTTCACGCCGAAAGCCCTGCTCCGCTGAAAAACGATGAATGGTGGTGCAATCTCGTGCACCAGTCTAGGAATCCACATACTGAATCAGACAGTGTTCGACTCGAGGTTGATCGATATGTTGCGGTCGTATTCGAACCTGGCAAGTTTATTGGTTGGGAACACCATTTTCGCGGCTTGTCCCTGATCCTTGATGCGACTCGGATTCTGCTCGACCAGAACCCGCAGTCTTCTGCATTTTTCGATTTCAACTATGAAACCGTAGTTCTAGAAAAAAAGAAGTACCAAAGCCTGATCGTGGATCCTCGGCTTGTCGATAGCAATGACCTCGACAAGGACGGTGTCTTTGCGAAGATGTTCAGCGCTTACGTGAAGGTTCCGTTGGCGCAACCAGAGTAGGTTGGCCTCGATTCTGACTCCGCACCTACACCCCGCCCTGTTGGAACTGCCGATGTTCCGTCAGACAGGAGCATGCGGTGGAGATTCGAGGGTGAGTTCTGGTTGAGGTCGGTGGGTGCGGTCCAATAGGGTGGGGTCATGGGTAGGTTGTTCCGGCGTGTCGTTCGTACCGCTCGTGGTCCGCGCCGTGCTAGCCGCGGGTCCACGGTCCGCAGCTCGGACGGCAGGCAGTACCGCGTCGTTGCGGTCGACAAGGCCGAGGACACCGAGTTCGCCGACCCGCCAAGGAAGTGGGGTCGGGTTGGGGCCATGGCAGCCCTCTGGGCCGTTCTTCTGGGCTTGGGCGGCTGGGCCGCCCCGGGTATCGCGGCCAGCGGCAATCCCGAGAACACAGACTCGCGAGACGAGGCCGCATCCAGTGCGAACAATGCAGCTTGGCGGTACTTGCGGTACGGGTCGAACCAAGACCTGGAACGGTCGGAAGACACCCTCTGCGAAGATGCCTCTCCTGAAGTCACCCCGAGCGATCTGAACGACCTCCGGCAGTCCTACTCCGATGAGCTTGGCGGCATCACCGATGTAGATCTCGAGACCGGCGATCCGGTAACTTCGAGTGATGGGGTCACCGTCGCCGCGACGGTTTCGTATATCTACCAAGGCTCTCAGCGCCACGAGGAATTCATCGTTACCGTCCAGGAGTCCGACGGCGTCTACTGCGTGTCGAACGCAGTACGTATCCAGGGCGAGGAACCTAGTCCGAGTGATGGCACTGGTGAACCGGTCGACGCACAAGCACTGGTCACTGATTTCATGCGGTCGATCGTTAACGATCGAGATCCCGAGGCCGCCAAGTCATTCCAATGCGACGACAGCTTCGAAGGCATAACGCCCGAAGATCTTGATGCCGCAATCACCGTGTGGGCCGAAGCGAACGGCGAAACGGTGCGCTTCCTCAGCGCCGTCGACCCCGCTGAGTCCTCAGAGACGTCAGTCACGGCCTTCGCGGTCGAAGTCTTCCTTGAGGCAGACCTGAACAAGCAGGAATTTGACTTTGTTGTTGGCGTGCAAGGAAACTGCGTTGTATCACTCGAAGGTGGAGACGGCCTGTTCTGAAGGCTTCGGAGCCTAAATCCACATAAGACTTCGCGACGCGCCGGAAGCGGCGGTTGACAACCGGGCGATGTTCGCTCACCATTTGGTCAGCGCGTCTCGCACCTTCGGTTGATCCGTTTGCGCGAAGACCGTACCCAACTGAATATGGCAGAGACAAATCTGCCGCCCGGTGGCTCTAACTTTGGCGAGTCCAGACCACCGGGCGGCCCCTTAACCAGAGGAGCAAGCTCCCTTGGCAACTACGACCATACTCGATTTCGGGCTGCCCGCAAACAGCCATTCCGGAGCGAATCAGAACCGCCTTCCGGGTGATTACTCCTGCCTTGAACAGGGGGTTTACGCCACTTCCGTCGGTTCGAACTCACTCGGCGCGTACCGCTACGACCCCGACGCCTCCGACCCTAGCCTCCCCGAATCGAACCCGGATTCCCCGCGCTACGAGCCGCCGCATCTGCGGCACCGGCCCGGCGACACGTGGATCATCGACCGCGATCGTCCGCACGATCTGCTTGACCCGGGCCCGTTCGGTTCGGAGGGCTGGCTTCCTGACAGCCGTACAGGCAGGCACCGCCGAGGCGAACTGCCTGACCCGCCCCGCGAGACTGAGGACGACCAGCCCCGATCCGACCGCGCCCATCGCCCCTCACCCGGGCCGACCTCCGAAGGGGCCGAACGGCGTCGCCCGTTTCCCGGCCGGGATGGCATCGAGCCTCCCGAACCGCCGGAGCGGCGCCGCCGCCGGTTCTGGGAGGACGACCACGAAGACCGGTACGACTTCGGCAAGCTCCGGGAAGACGCCTGGACGCGGTTCCTGGCCGGTTCGCAAGAGCTGCACCACGCGCACATGATCGCCTCGACCACGTTCGCCGACCGCTGGATGGATTTCTGGGTGACCATGCGCGCCTTGCTTTTCCGGGTGCTCGGCATTGGCTCGGCGGCTGATCTGCCACCCGTGGAAGGCCCGACCATGCCGCTCCGCATCGTGCCCTTGGTCCAGTCCAACTTGCGCCCGTCGATGGGCGGAACGCCTTTCCAAGGAGTGCGCCGAACCAACCCGATCAGCCCTTACCTCGGCAACTGGGAGCGGCATTTCGATGAGCGTCAGGCCTTCCGCGAGGCGGTGGCGATATGAGTTTCGAATACGTCGGGGGTATCGACGAGCGCCCCACTGCGTCTACTGATGCCGACCTGGACGGCCTGCATTTCGCGGCCGTGATCGGCGGACGGCGGCTCTACTTCGCGGCGATCCCCTCCCAAGCGCGCTTTCGCATCACGATGGCGCGGGCATGGGAGCAGCGGACAGGGCCGCTCGGCTCGGTGATCCGACTCGATACCGACAGCCCTGGCCTGCGAGTGTGTGCGCCGATGGAAGTCGAGTGGGCAGACAAGCACGCAGAAAGAATCGTTGCAGAAGCCGTGTCGGTCTGGAGGTCGATCGCTCGCGGTCGCGAAGGATGACCGGAGGATGAGGGAGAGGCCGGCGCACCGCGGTGGGGCAGTGCGCCGACCTTTTCATTATGAAGGTTCGAAATACCTGCAGCACAACCTGTCGGGCGTTTCGCGCGGCGCGGCGTTCAGAACTGCTCAGATCGCCCGACGAAAGCGTGCGCGACCACAGATTCCCGATCGACCGGTTCGCATTGCCCTCAGCGCAGCCTCGGGTCTACTACACATGGCGACCCACTTGGTCGCTATCCGAGCGGGGCGCCCATCTGGTTCATGAAGTCGACCGGGTTCACCGCGCCCGCAGGGCTGCGGTCGGCGTTCAGGTGCGTCTCGAAGTGCAGGTGCGGGCCGCTCGACCGGCCCGACGAACCGACATAGCCGAGGATCTGACCGGCCTGGACCACGTCGCCCTCCTTCACATTCGGTGCGTACTGGAAGTGGCAGTAGCGGGTCAGGTAGTCGCCGGCGTGCACGATGTTGACGTACCAGCCGCAGCCGGCCACCTCAGGCGAACCGTCCTGGTTGCAGGAGTACGGTGCTCCGTACAGGCTGGCGTTGCACTCCGCGGTGATCACGGTTCCCGCCGCCGCGGCGACCACGGTCGCGCCGCGCGGTGCGCCGATGTCGACGCCGTTGTGGGTCGGCCGCTCAGGGGTCCGGAATCCGGAGTTGAGCGGCCCCTTGACGGGAATCATCCATCCCGAGGCCGAGAGTTCGCCCGACGGCGTGCAGTTGCCGAGCTGCGTGTCGACTGCGGCGACTCGGCCGCCGCCACCGGTCAGGGTGTTGACGATCTCGGTCGCCTTCGGTTCGTGCTTGGCGTACGCGTTGGGGAAGGCGGAGATCTGGACTCGCTGTGCCGCGACGGTGAGCGGCAGTGTCTCCCAGTCGTCGATGGTCATGAGCTTTTCGTAGAACTTCGTCGAGGCGTACACCGGGTCCTGGATCTGCTCCGGCGTGCCCCACCCCGAAGACGGGCGCTGCTGGAACAGGCCGAGGGAGTCGTGGTCGTTCTGGTCGCCGAGGTGGCCGTGGTTCGTCAGGCTCGACTCCTGCATCGACGTCGCGACGGCGATGATCCAACCCCGGGCCGGAATCTCGAGGTCCTGTCCGACCGAGATGATGATCGCGGCGTTCTTGATCTCCTCGGAGGTGTAAGGAGCGATCGCGGGGAATTCGGCGTTCGGGTCGACGGTGGAGGTCGTGCCGCAGCCGGTCAGGCTCACTGTGCCGTCGTCGCCGTTCGACTGGTCGGACAGCAACTGCACGATGGAGACGACCGCGCCGAGGCAGCACACGCTGACCACGGTGACGATCCATATCCACGGTCGGAGCTTCTTGGGGATCTTGGGGGCGGTGGGGTCCGCGTAGCGTTCCTTCGCGGTGGTCTGATCGTCGCCGACGGCACTCATGACTGCTCCCAGTCGATCGCCGAGACGAGCCAGCCGGTCCCGGTCAGGTTGTTGGAGCCTTCAGTCATGGTGAGCGTCAAAGTTCCCGTGTCCATAGGAAAGGCGACCTTCAGGCCATCGGGGACCGGTGCTCCGGTGATCTCCGTGGCGGGGACCTCGCTGGGGTCGACGCCCTGCAACAGTTCGGCCTGATCCTCGGTGAGGAACGGAATGATCGAGTCGTACCAGCCGTCGGGGCCGTAGCCGTTCGGATTGAGCCAGGCTTCAGCGAACTCGACCGACTGGTCTACTGCTTCCTGCGGAAGCTCTTCCTCGGGGTAGCAGTCGTCGCCTTCGCAGTTCTCGGTCGCGAGACCGTCGTCCTCGGTGAAGGCCTCGGAGCTCGCTTCTGAGGTCGAGCCTCTATTGCTGGAGTTCCCGCCGTCGAGCGGTGTCTGCGCGCGTTGGCTGGCCAGTGCGATCACGCCGAGCACGAGGATCAGGATGATGACAACGATCCCGTAACGGGAGAAGATGATCCGGAGGGCTCGGTTCATCGGTCACTCTTTTCTCGAAGGTCGGTAGACCTCTCCACCACCAGAGCCGCCGCCTCCGCTGGACGCAGCCGTCCCGCTTTGGCCGCCGGCGCCGGCCGGTTGGTCGGCTCCCGTCTTCTGCTCTGGCAGGGTGTCAGTGCCGCGCGGCGTGCGCACGGAGTCGGGGACCTCTTCGGGTCGCGCGTCGTCGCGGCGGCGCGAGGTCCGTTCGCGCTCTCGCTCGCGTTCGGCCTCGCGCTCGGTTTCGCTGGTCCGTCTGCCAAGAAGGGAGTCGGCGACGCCGCCGCCTGCGACGAGTCCAGCGATGCGCCTGCCTGGTCGCAGAAGAAGCCAAGCCGCTACGCCTAGCAGTCCAATAAGGACAACTTGTAGCCAGACTGGCATTGCCGTACCCAGGATGCGACTCGAGGCCCAGATGTAGATCACGGCGGCGAGCGAGAAGATCGCGACGTTGATGATCGCGCCGAGGACCGTGTTGACCAGGCGCTTGAATGGGCCACCGGCCGGGCGCAGGAGCGCGATGGTGCCGATGATCGGCAGGGCGACGATCGCGAAGCGGACGATCATGAAGCCCAGGATGATCAGGATCGACGCGGTGAGGTCGAAGAGGGAGAAGAAAATCGCGGTAAGCAGGGCGAGGAAGCCGGTTCCGGTGCGCTCCCAGGCGCGCTGCCCGCTGATGTTGGCGTAGGCCTCGGGGTCCTCGGTCTGGATCTGGGCGACCAGGTTCCGCCAGAGTTCCTGCTTTTCCTCAATGAGGTCATTGCGGGTGCCGGGGTCGTCGGCTTCGGCGTCTTCCTGCCATGAGAAGGCTTGAGCGGCAAAGAGTGCGGGTCCGTACTTGTAAGCTGCGTTGGATTCGGTGACGACCGGGTTCCCGTCGGCGTCCTCGACCACTTCGCCGTCGCGCTCCTGGAACGTGACCTCTTCGCTCTGACCGAGCATGGTCCGCAGCCAGTTCTGGTAGAGCACCTGACCGGCGACGGTGTCGGAGGCGACTACGGCGGCGGTGCGGGTGTCGATACAGAAGTCCTCGCCGTTGAGCTCCTTGAGCTCGTCGTAGCGTTCGCGGTCCATGCCGTCTTCGCGGATGCAGCCCTCGACCTGGTCATCGTTGATGAGCACAGTACTGAGGTTCATGCCGATGGTCAGGGCTTGGTCGGTGTACTCGGCGGCCTTGACCGGCCAGCGGACCACGGCGGTGACGAGCACGAGGATGAGCACCGCCCAGGCCACGGTCGTGACCGCGTTGTTCATGTCGGCTTGCTTTGAGCGCCAAAGCAGGTAGAGGCCGATGAGGCCGACGGTGACCGCGCCGAAGACGGTGAAGATCTGGCGGTACAGGACCTCGGTGCCCTGCTCCATGAATTCGTTGGACCAGCCCCACATGTTGTCGGGCTCCCACGCGGCCTGGCGCATCGAATTCGCCGCGCCGACCGTGGCTACCGACAGGTTGAACTCCATGTTCGCCAGGGCGTTCGCGGTGTCGGCGCCGTTGGGGACCGAGACCGCGTCGACGCAGCCGCCGCCGATCGCCATTTCCTGGGATCCGTACATCGGAAGCTGGTAGCCGGCGTAGCCGTAGCGGCTGTAGGTGCCGATGCCCTCGCTCTTGTCGAGGTTGCTCGGGTCGGCGAACCAGCCGGCCATGCCGGAGTCGGGTGAGGCCGGCTGCGGCGCGGCCTCGCACTGGAGTTCCTGTCCCGTCGGCAGTTCCTCGACGCATTGAGACCACGCGGTGTGCCACTCATAATCCGTGCACCCCTCCGCATCAGCCTGCGCCCCAGCCATACCCGGTGTGAACACTAGGGCCCCGGCAGCCGCCGTCAAGGCGAGCAGGACCCGGCCTAGACGTCCGGCCGCGCGTTTGGCGAGGCCCGGTCGTCGGGGTGCGGGGGTAGGAGGAGCAAGGTCGTGATCGGCGGAGGGGTCGGTCACTTCGCCTCCCCGGGCGTGGTGTTCAGGTACTCGAGCAGGTTGCGGACCCAGCTGAAGTCGGCGCGGATGCGCTGCACGCGTCCGTCGACGTCGCGCATCACGAACTCGCGGTAGGGGAGCTTCTGCGTCTCCGCCGCGTCCACCTCCGAAAGCGAGGCGAGGACGCTCTCGTACCCGACCCCCGTGGGTACGCGGAGCAGCTTCAGCGCTTCTTCGGCCACCTCGCGGTCCTCGGCGATGCGGCCGACGAAGACCGTGGAGACGAGGTTCTGGACGTCGAGGCCGAGGATGTCCTTGGGGTTCTGGCTCGCCACCAGCGCCGCGAGGTTCCACTTGCGGGAGTCGCGGGCCAGGCGGACCAGGAACGAGCGGCCGGACTTCCAGCCCTCCATGAAGTGCGCTTCGTCGAGGCCGACGAGCTTGCGGCGGTGCATGTCCCCGCCGTAGGCGCGGCGCACGGCCAGGCGGTGCGCGGTGTGGAGCATCGGCAGGGCCAGGGCCTCTTCGGCGCTCCAGTACTCGCGTTCGATGCCGAGGTCGGGGAGGCGCAGGCCGGACATGGTGATCACCGTGAGCGCGGTGTCGTCCTCCAGGACGCCCTTGTCAGGGCTGCCGAAGAACAGCTTCGCGAGCGGCATCTCGGCGGTGTCGAGCAGGAGCGCGGCGAGTTCGGCGCCGTCGCCGGTGACGTGGTCCTCGGCGTCCTGCAGGGACTCGACGATGTCCTCGATGGTCGAGTCCTCCTCGGCCGGCACGTGCCGGGCCGCGTGGCGCAGGAGCCGCGCCGTGGAGGCCTCGCGCTGGATCTGAGGAGGCAGGAGCATCGCGCAGATGTCCTGCACGAGCATGCGCCGTTCGCTGCGCGCGTTGGAGACCGCGATGTCGTACTCGCGCTGGCCGTCAGGGGAGTCCTCGTAGTGCTCGCGCTTCGGGGACGGGATGAGCGCGTATGGCGCGAGCGTCCCGTACTCCGAGCCGGTGAGGTTGAGGACCCGCGAGAACGGCTTGAGCTCGGGCATCTCGCACAGCCGCGCGAGCGGGCCCGAAGGGTCGAGGAGCGTGACCTGGACGCCGCGGCGGGCCGCGAGGTAGCCGATCGCGCCCATGAGCGTCGATTTACCGCCGCCGGGTTCGGCGACGAAGACCGAGAGGCCGGACTTCTCGCGCACTTCGGTGGCGAAGTGCATGTCGAGGAAGACCGGGCGGCGGCAGGTGCCGGCGGTGCGGCCGATGAGGTCGCCCCGCTGGTCACCCACGGTCGAGGCGGCCTGCGGCAGGGCCGCGGCGAAGAGCTTGACGGGCATGCGGCGCACGTAGCCGGTCTGGGCGACCGGTTCGCCGGGGATGAACTCGCGGGCGAGCCAGTCCTGGTTCTTCGGGTGCTGGAGGCTGATGCGCATGTCCCGCTGGTACATCTGCATCAGCGTGCGGGCGCGCTCCAGGCACTCCTCTTTGGTGTCGGCGGTGACGGCGATGCGATGCCAGCCGTGGGCGCGGGCGGCGTCGATCGGCAGGCCGGTGGTCATCTCGTCGCCCACGCCGAGGGCGCGTTCGGCGAGGCGCTGGAGCTCCGGCGGGGCGTCCATCGCGTGCTCGTCGTAGTCGCGCTGCTGGCTCCGGATGAGGCGCAGGCGGTGGTCGAGGTCGCGGAACGCTTCGCCGGGGCCGAGGATGTCGATGCGGCTCGAGAGCTCGACGGGCCAGGGGCAGCGCTCGTGGAAGTGCAGCCACGGCTCGTGGCGCTGGGGGATCTCGAGCTCTTCCATGCGCCCCACGGTGAGGACCGCGGTGTGCTTCTCCTCGCCGGTGAGGCGGTTGACGAGCTTGACGGTGGAGCCGTAGGGGCTGCGGTAGCGCTCGATCGACTCGGTGAGGGCCAGGACGTCGCCGGACTCCCACTCGCCGTTCGAGCCCGAGAGCAGGCGCGGCGGCGCCATGCCGAGCGCGACGGAGCGGTAGACGAGCCATTCGAGCTCGGCAGTGGTGGCGCGGCGGGCGCGCACGCCGAAGGAGCCGAGGACCTCGTCGAACTGGAGGCTGCGCTTCTCGATCTTCTCGCGCTCGGAGAGCTTGGTGCCGCGGCCGAACATGCGGCCGACCTTCTCGCCCAGCTGGTCGAGGGCGCCGCGGCGGCTGAAGGTGATGCCGAGGAACGTCTCGCCCTCGGCGTGCGAGAGCTGCTGGAGGTGGCGCTGGGCGGCCACGAGGTGGTCGGCCCAGCTGGTGCCGCCGGGGACGGTGCGCAGCGGGCGGGCGGTGTTGTGGTCGACGGTGCGGGCCCACTGGTCGGCCGGGAACGGCCGGGTGGTGCGGCGCAGGTGGACGCGCATACCCGCGAGGCCGGCGAACTGCTCGGCGATGGCGATGATGAGCGCCTCGCGCTCGAGGTCGGGCCGGAAGGACCAGCGCACGCCGGGCAGCTTGTACCAGGCGGTGACCGAGGCGGGCGTGAACGTGGCGTGCCCGGCGATCTCGGTGAGGCTCAGCTCGCGGAGCGGCTGCTTCTCCTTGTCGCGGGGCAGCGGCTTGACGCGGGTCGGTTTGAGGTCCGTCGTCTGGAGCTGTGCTTCCTCGGCGCGGGCCTGCTTGACCGGGACGAGGTCCTGGCCCGGCACCCGTTGTGCACCCTTTTGTTCAGCTGCTGTACGACCTGTGGAAACATTCCCGCGCCGCTGGTCAACAGCCTGTGGATAACTCTGCCCCTGCTGTGGATAACTTCCGTTGTGCTGTGGATAACCCTGTGGATTTCCGCTGGTCGGAGCCTGTGGGTAACGCTGTTGATAGCCCTGTGGATAACTCCCCGGATTCTGTGGATAACCCTGGGGATAAGCCTGTGGACGACTCCCTGCGGGCGGCGTCATCGGCGCAGGTGGCGAAGCGTGTCGGACGGAGTCCGAAGAGGAGGCCGGGCGACCCTGCTCTACAGGGGAGGGCTGGGCGGCGGGGCTCGGCTGCGTGGGCGCCGGCGCGGGCGGGCTCGCTGAGCGGACCGACTTGACCGGCTCTGCTCTGAATACCGCGTCCGCCAGGGCGGTGGCGTCGTCGCCGAGGTCGCCGGTCTGCCGCTCCCGGTCCCGCACGGGTGCGGGGGGTCGGGGGGCGGAGAACTTGGCGACGGGCTGTCGGCGATCCTCGCCGCTCATAGACGCTCCTCAGTTCGGACGGGCTCCACGAGTGTGGGCCGCAAGCGGATCGAACGGGTCGTGAACGCCGGGATCCGCTTCTCGTCGCCGGCGTCGCGCGTGTGCTTCCAGTCGGTGAGCAGGGTGCGGACGACCGTGGTCGCGGGGCGGTCGGAGTCGACGTAGCGGAAGATCAGCGAGGTGGCGACGAGGGCGAGGGAGATCTCGATGGCGGGGAAGAGGTCCACGTCGCCGGTGAAGGTCCAGCGGAGCAGCATGAACAGCGCGAGGAGGGCCGCGAAGGCGCCGTACTGCCCGTAGGGGAGGTGGACGGGGAGGGTGTATCCGGGAGGGCCGAGGTACAGCAGCCGGGCACGGTAGATGTCGTCGTCGGTGCGCAAGCGCATGGCTGTCCTCCGTCCGGCCTTGCTTCAGGGGCGATGTGGGGGCTCTGCTAGTCCTCGGAGCTGAAGAGGACGTCGACCAGGCCGCTGCCTACGGCGACCAGGACCACGGCTCCGGCGATGAACGCGATGCCGATGATCGCGATCGTGGAGGAGGTGAGCACGCGGCTGACCTCGCCCTTGTTGGAGCGCGCGATGAAGATGAGTCCCAGGATGGCCAAGAGGATCGGGGCGATCTTCGACAGGAAGAAGCCGATGATCCCCTGCGTGTTGATCTCGGCGCCGGCCTGGGCGTGCGCGGCCACCGTCCAGAGTGTCTCACTCATCATCGTCAGTCCCATCCTTCCGTCACAGGAGTCACTGTTGTCTCACGTAACGCAATTTTCACTCATGTTTCTTGTCTCCCAACCCAATGCCGGGTCTTGCCCTCATCATATGCCGCGGTGCTGACAGAACGCACCTTCGTCGGGCCGAAGAGCGACTGCAAGCGCTGCCAGGAGACAGTGAATCTGATTCGGCAGCGGATGGCAATCCGATGGACGCGATCACTCCGTGTCGGCAATCCGACACTAAACTCAGGGAGGACGGTGTCCTACGCTCGGAGACGGCCTGGCACCGCACAATAGAGCCCGAGTACCCAGCACCGCCCGCCACAACCGAATCCAGCCCACACCGCCGGCCACCAGGCCGAGCAACGACCTCTCGGAGACCACCATGGACTACATCGACGACATCGCCGGGCGGCTGACCGCCGCCGCGATCGCCTTCGCCGTCGCCGGTCTCGCCGTCGCCGCCCTCTCCGCCGCCGCCCTCGGCGGGGTGCGGGCCTCCGAGAAGTGGCCCTCCGCGCCCGTCCCGCGCTTCGGCCGCCCCGCCGTCATGGCCGGCGCCCTCCTCGGCCTCGTCATGTTCGCCCTCGCCGCGGGCCTGTTCTCCTTGGCGCAGTTCGGGACCGGGCTCAACGCCAACGTGCGGGTGCTCCTCGCGGTCGGCGTCGACCTGGCCGCCCTCGCCCTCGGATTGTGGTTGGTGAGCTACGTTGCGGGGAACATCGAGATGCGCACGCTCATCAACGTGCCCGACCAGCCGATGAACCCGCCGCCCATCCCGGTGTCGGGCGATCCGACCCGCTACCAGATGCCGGACTACACGGAGACCCCCATGGAACCCGAGCCGCAGGACTACCCGCACGCCGCACCGGAACCGCGCCACCCGCAGCAGTACCAGCAGGCGTACTCCGAGCCGCGGTCGCCGTACGCGCCTGACACCGCCGCCACCGGCAGCCTCCCCGCCGCCCGCTCCAAGGTCCCGACCATCCCCACCGACACCCGGCCCGGCTGGGTCTTCCAGGACCGCGGCACCGGCGCCTACTACGCCGCCGTCGCCCAGAGCCGCGGCGGCATCAGCCTCCTCGCCCTCGACGACTTCACCGTCGCCCGCACCGCCTCCCTCGTCGGCCCCCTCGAACTCGTCGGCTCCGTCGAGGCCACCGTGTGGCCCTTGGAGAACGGCGAGAACGGCAGGACCGAGGCCGAAGCCGACCGCTGACACGGCGGTCAGAGCAACGCCCTCCACGCCGGTGAGCTGCCCGAACGGTAGTCCCTACCCCTCGCGCAGCGGTGCGCTCCGCACTCGTTTGTTCGGTATTGTCATGGTGACGTCCACCGAAGTGAGCCGCCGCTGTGACCGATCCCGGCCAGACTTTCACCGACATCGATGAATATGTGACGCTGCGCCTCGACGACGACAAGATCATCGTCGCGGTGACGGCCGCCGGTTTCCGTCAGCCCACCAGCACCATCGCCCGCCTCGTCACCGAGCTCGCCGCCCGGCTGCCCCGCCCCGGAGCCGAAGCCGACGCCGCGGTCGCCAACGGCGTCAAGGCGATCGGGGAACTCCAGCAGGCCGCCGCCACCGGCGGCTACGAGGCCTTCGCCGCCATGATGCGCGGCCGCCTCGGCATCGACGGGACGCCCAGCCCCATCGGGCCCGCGAACACCCTCAGCCGCGACCCCGAGCACGACCGCGCCCTCGCCGGGCACCTCGACGGCGTCCTCAAGACCATGCGCGCCGCCCAGACCGCCCGCACCGGCCCCGCCGCCGACCGCGACCGCCTCGAGGTCAAACTCCACAGCGACGAAGGCGACCTCGCCGTCACCGCCAGCGCCGCCCTGGCCGTCGCCGCCGTCTGGATCGCCCCCGCCGCCCGCCAACGAGGCCTCGACGGACTCGGCCAAGCCCTCACCGACCTCATCGCCCGCGCCCGCGGCGAACTGCGCCGCGCCGCCGAGCAGCGGGCCCGGGACGCCCTCCCCGCCGACCTCGCCGCCAAGACCGAGCAGGCCCCCGCCGCCGCCGACCGCGCCACCCGCGCCGCCAGCGACATGGCCGACCACGTGCAACGACTCAGCCAGCGGATCAGCGACCTCAGCAACCAGGGAAAGGCAGGACCCCGATGACCCGCGTCTTCGACAGCGAATTCGTCCGGCAGCTCGGCGCCGACATCGAGGCCAACGTGGTCCCGATCCTGGAGAGCACCGACCAGCTCCTCCAGGTCATGAGCGAGATCGACCGCGGGCTCTACACCACCGTCACGCTCCCCATGGCCGCCGCCTACTCCATCGCCACGTCCACTGTCACCGAGTCCATGGCCGGAGCCGCCGAATGCTTCCGCGAGGTCAACGCCGCACTTGACGCGTGCGCGCAGGATATGGACGACACCGACGAAGCCTGCGCCACCGCGTTCGGCGCGAACGGATAGGAGCGGGCGACCATGTCAACGGGGCAGCGCATCATGGAGGCCGGGGAGGCGATGGCCGGCGAGTACAACGCCGTCATCAAGGGCTGCGCCATCGGCATCGCCGCGCCCGCCATCGCCTTCGGGCTCTCCACGCAGGCGCTCGCCACCGTCGTCTACCTCAACCAGTGCAACCCCGGCGACATCATGAAAGGCGCCGGCGCCTGGATCGCCTTGGCGGAGAAGAACCTCGAAGCGGTCGAAGCGCTCCAGGCCGAGTTCGACAAAGTCAACGACGAGAACTGGTCCGGCGACGACGCCGAAGCGTTCAAGGCCGCCGCCGGGGACGTCAAGGCCCAGCTCACCCAGCTCGCCGTCAACGCCTACCTCGTCGGCGCGCAACTGCTCGCGTTCGCGGTGATGCTCACCGTCTTCTGGATGTTCCTCACCGCCGCCACCGCCATCATGGCCGTCTACTTCGGCGCGTACCTCGCCGCGCTCGGCGGCGTCGTCAGCGCCGTCGGCGCCCCCGCGATCCTGACCAGCGCGAACGTCACCGCCGCCGCGCTGCTGGCCACCGCCAAGAGCTTCGAGGCCACCCTCATCTCGATCTCGACCGGGTGCGCGGCGATCACCGGCGCGATGTCGGTCTTCACGTTCGCGTTCCAGAAGGCCCAGGGCAACCCGGTCTCGCCGCTCGACATCGCCGGCGCGGGCCTCACCAACATGATCGAGGGCCTGCTCGTCTACGGGCTCAACGCGGCCACGATGACCTCGGGCGGGCGGCACGCCACCGGCGCGCTGGCCAGCGGCTGGGCGCTCGCGGGGCACTTGACGCAGGCGGCTTCGACGGCGTTTCCGGCGTACAAGGGCGAGGACGAGGGCTGGGAGACCGGGTTCGACGGCGGCGGGCCGCTGCTCGGTGTGCCCGACTCGGCGCTCAACTGGCTGTGGGAGGACAACGCGCCCGAGTCGATGAAGAACCCCGAAGACCTGGACTGGTCCTGATGCGCACGGGGAGCCCTTCGTTCAAGCCGCCGCGGCCGGGCTGGGAGCTCATCCGCATCGGCGAGCCGCATCCGGCGGACGGCGGGGGCGTGCTGAACCTGCGGGTCGGCCACTGCGGCGGCGCGACCGACAAGACGCCGGCGCAGGCGGCCGTGAACGTCTCTGAGCGCCGCAAGGCGGGCGACCCGATCGCGGTCTGGAGCGACCTGCGTTCGAGCCTCGTGCCGGTGGTGCTCGTCGACGGGACGCCGACGGCGACCGGCTGGGGCCGCATCGAAGTCCCGCTTCCCGTGGGCCGGCACCTGATCGAGGTGCAGAGCCAGCATTCGCGGACGTGGCGGGCGTTCGACATCGAGGCCGGGAAGACCACGAAGCTCGACTACATCGGGATGCTCGGGGAGGCGCACCGGGCGTACGGCGAGGCGGAGGTGCGGTGGAACCTCAGGGGCCTCCACGGGCACACCGTGGGGCCGCGCGGGCGGCTGAACTACTTCCAGTACCTGCCCGCGAACGCGAAGGAGCGCAGGAGCTTCCTGGCGTTCATGGCCTCGCTCCTCGTCGCGGCGACGCTCGCGGGCACGCTCGCCTTCGCCGGGCTCCCGATCGACGTCGTCATGTCCGTCGCCAGCGCGATCTGGTTGGGCGCCTTGGCGGTGTGGGGCTTCAGGGTCCTGTGGACGCACCGGCGGTACAACCGGCTGGCGCCCGAAGCGCCGCTCGACACGCGCCCGTTCACGCGCGGTGCGGTCGCGCCGCTCGTGCTGGACGCCGACGGGGACCTGCCCGAGCTGGGGCCGGGGTCCGCGGCGGTGCTGCTCGACGCGCGGTTCTTGAAGGGCGACCTCGCTTCCGATGAGCTGGCGCTGCAGCTGCCCGAGGGTCAGGCGCGCATCGACGGGAGGCAGGCCAAGGCGTTCAACGCGGTCGGCGAGGTCGTCCCGATCCGGCACCGGTACGCGGTGCCGCCGCCGGAGGTCCTGCTCGACGGGGTCGCCTTGGGGGCGTTCTGGACCCGCATGTGGCTCGAGGTCCCGCCCGGAACGCACCGGCTCGAAGTGCGCACGCCCGCCGCGCCGCTCCCGGTCGAGGGGAAGGCGCACCGGCCGCACACCGCCGCGGCGCAGATCAACGTCGAGGCGGGCGAGGTCGCGCGGATCGACCTCGCGGTCACGGTGACGGCGGTGCCCGACCCGCTGCGTCCGGTGCTGCACCTGTGGCACTGCCGCATCGACCGGCTCGGCCCCGCCGCGGCGCACGAGCCGCCCGCCGCGCCGAGGGCGGACGTCCGCGGTGGCCTGCGGCGCGCGGTCACCGGCCGATTCTGGGAGACTGGGGACGACATGCCCCCCGAGCGGTGAACCCGCCGTTCGGAGGTTCCCATCGATGGCGCCCGGTTGCTACCGTGAACCCATCCGGTCACCCCTGAAGCCGCGAGGTGCGTATCGATGAGCGACAACTCGAGCGGGTCCTACCCTGGGCTCGACGCCGCCGCCCCGGCCTTGGGTGCCCCCGCGTTCGGCAGTGCCGCGCCGCCGGCGGCGCCGCCGCCTCCCGCCGGCGATGCGGTCGTTCCGGTGGTCGAGGAGAGCCTCCCCGCGGGCCGGACGCCGTGCTCCAACCCCAACTGCGGCAACCCGACCGAGCACCCGGCCGAACTCGACTGGCAGCAGCTCGTCTCGGCCGTGCCCGTCACGGGCCAGCTGTACCGCCTGCGTCCCAAGGAAGCCGGGATGGCGTTCCCGACCGAGGCCGACTTCCGCGCCGCCGTCGCCGCCGTGCGGCCCGAGCGCGCCGACGCGCACTCGCTCGAGCACCTGCGCCACGCCTGGACCGAGAACGTGGCCGGGCGGCTCTCGGACTGGTCGGAGCAGATCAAGTCCAACCTGAACGACCTCGCCGAAGGCTGGTCGGGCACCGACTTCGAGGCCTTCGAGTCCGCCTGCACGCAGACGCGCGAACTCGTCGAGGACCTCATCGACGACATCGACGGCACGGTCGCCAGTCTCCAGTCCACTGAGGAGGCGCTGTACTCGATCCAGGGCGGCACCTCAGGCGAGATCCCGTACCCCGCACCGCAGTTCTGGATCGACGGCGACTGGCACAGCTGGGTGTCCGTGCATGTGCGGCCGGCGTGGTGGCACGGCGACTGCATCGAGTACACCTGCCAGGACGCCGAGCACGTGCTCGCCCTGGGCGGGGCCGAACCGGAGTTCGCCACCGAGGTCATCGACTACATCGACGAGCGGATCCTCCACTACATCGACTACTACGCCAGCCCCGTCAACATCGAGCGAGACGGCCTGGACCCCGCGAAGGGCCTGACGGTGGTGGAGGCCAAGGAACTCGCCGTCGCCGACGCGATGGAGCACTACGGGACGCTCGTCGACCAGAGCTGGGGCGCCTACGACGCCCGCCAGGCCGAATCCAATGAGGACATCCAGCAGCGGAGCACCGACACCGACGCCGAGGACCGCTCCGTGCGGACCGTGCGCAGCGACAAGGAGTACCCGGCGACCGCCGACCCCGCGTACATGAACCTCGAACCCCCGCCGATGGAGCAGCCCACCGGCACTGCGCAGCCCATGGCCAGCGAAGATCCCTCCCTCGACCCGCCCGTCGGCGAAACCCTCGCCGAACCTGTGGAGCCCGACAAGCCCGCAGAGGACGACGGCGAGGAGCCGAGCGGCGGCCTGGCCAGCGGCGGCGCGAGCACCAGTACCGCGGGCGGCTTCGGTGGAGGAGGCGGCGGCTTCGGCGCCGGTGCCGCACCCGCTGGCACCGCTTCGACATCCGGCGCCTCGATGGGCGGCGCCCTCGGCGGCGCGGCCCTCGGCGCCGCAGCGGGCGGCGCGGCGGCGGCCGCCCCGGGCTCGCGCGCCTCCACGTCCATGATGAGCGGCGGCGGCGGCGCAGGCGCCGGACGCGGCATGAACATGGACGACAAGGACCGCGAACCCGACGTCGACCTGGTCGAGGACGAGAACATGTGGGGCTTCGTCAACGAGGACGACGACCCCTACGCCTAGCCGCCCACGACTCCTTCGGAAGGGAACCCCGACATGCCCACGCGCGCTTTCGATCCGGCCGCACTCGAGCGCTACCGGCAGTTCCTCGCCGAACGCCTCGAAGAGCTCGAGAACGAGATCATCCCGTCCCTCAGCGACGGCGACCTGAAGAAGGCCCCCGCCTTCGGCACCGCCCCCGGCGCTGCCGAGAACGCCGCCGTCGAGTACGCCGAATTCCACGCCACGACCTGGCGCAACCTCCAGTACCTCCGCGGCACCCTCCACGGCCTCATCGCCGGCCTCCAGACCGCCATCGACACCGGCGGCACCGTCGACCAGCAAGTGGCTACGGACATGACCCGCCTCGCCGAAGGCGACGACCTCTACGCCTGAGCGGTGCTGCAACGCTCTCTGGAGCAGCCGCAGTGTTCTTCGCACGCGACACGGCAGAGTGACGGAAGTGGTTGCTGCGCAACGAATCGACGAACCCTCCGGTTTGCACTGCCGATATATGATGAGTGATCCTCAGATAGCCCAAAGCGACTGGAGATCACATGTTCGGAGAGGACGCGATCGCTCAGCAGCTCGCGGACGCCCGCGCCACGCTGAGCACGGCCATCAAATCCCCTGAGGCCGGTCAAGTAGCACCAGTGGTAGTCGAAGGCGTGGAAGGGCTTCTGCGCCTCACCCTCGGAACCGAAGGCCGCGTCGACAAGTTCGAGTTCGACCCCCGCATCATGCGCATCGGTTCCGAAGTGCTCTTCGGCGAGATCAAACGCATGGTCAACGCCGCCTTGGACGAACGCGCCGAAGCGATCGGAACGGACGAACCCCTGCCGGACCTCGAGGCCATCAACGAGTCGGTCGCCGAGATCCAGGACCGCTCGCTGCGCCAGTTCCAGGCCATGCGTGCTTCGATCGACGAGGTCATGTCGAAGATCCACGGAGGCAAGTAGCCGTGCCGAGCTTCGACATCGACCCGGACTCCATGCGCCAAGCCGCCGACCAGCTCGACGCCGCCAAAGAAGAAGTGCAGGGACTCCTCGACCAGTTCACCGGTGCACTGGAGCAGTTCGCCGACGCCTTCGGCGGCGACGAGATCGGCACGCTCGTCGGCATCGCCCACCAGGCTTGCGCTGACGCCCTCAGCGAATGCTTCGGAACCAACATCGAAGAGATCGCCGACTACGCGCAATGCGTCCGCGAGATGGCCGACAACCACCAGGCCACTGACGACGAGGCCGCGCAGATCTTCAACGAGCTCCTCGGCGAGCTCGGCACCTGACCTCAACCCCGGCCTCCGAGGAGGTACCACCCCCATGGGCTTGCAACTACCCTCAGAACTCACCGGCCTGCTGAGCATGCTCGGTTACGACTTCCCCGAATCCGACGAGGAATCGATCTTCAATCTCGCCGGTGAGTGGACCGGCATGGCGGACCAGATCTCGGGGAGGATCGAGTCGCTGAACGCCGCCGCATCGACGCTCCTGGAGAACAACGTCGGCAAGGAGATCGAAGCGTTCAAGAGCGAGTGGGACGATGCCGAGTCGGCAGTCCGGAACATCGCCGACGCCGCAGATCCCACCAACATCATCAACATCGGCCTGACCATCGCGGCCGGAGTCGTGCTCGCTCTGAAGGTCCAGGTCATCGTGCAACTGGTGATGCTCGCCTTCCAGATCGCACAGGCGATCGCGACGGCCGCGGTCACCTTCGGGGCCTCCCTCGTCCAGATCCCGATCTTCAAGACGATCACGGGCATCATCGTCGACCAGCTCATCAGCATGGCGATCGAGATGGTGCTCAATGGCTAGGCCGCGCACGAACGCGCAGATCGCCAGGAACGCCGTCGGCGGCAAATTGGTCAGCAAGGTCCTGGGCAGGAACAACGTCTTCAAGGTCGCCAAGGGCGGTAAAGGCGGACCCGACTACGTGATCATCCTCAAAAGGAACACGAAGCACCCCACGGGGGACTTCCGGAAGAAGATCAAGGCGCTCCAGGGCCTGGGCTCGCGCGGCAAGCTGAAGAAGACCCCAGCAAGTCAGATCAACCGGACCGGCAAGGCCCAGGCGGACTACCGGAAGAAGATCCAAGACCAGATCAACGCCGAGCCCGATGCTGCGAAGCGGAAGACCATGCAGGACACGTTCGACACGATGGATGCCGACCACATCCACGAACTGCAGGCCGGAGGGTTGGATATAGCCTCCAACATGTGGATGCTCGACAGCGGCGTGAACCGCAGCGTGGGGGCCCAGATCATGAACCGGATCAAGGACCTCCCGAACGGCGCGACCTTCCAGATCGCTGTGAGCAGATGGTGAGGGAGGCTTTATGGACCGCAGCCGGGTGCAGACCAAGATCGACCAGGTCAGAGGTGCGATTCCGACAGATGCTGACAGCCTGTGGGCGCTGCCGCGGGGGCGCAGTGCGTCCGGCGCCGCGCCGAGCCAGATCGAGCAGCTGTACGAGATCACCTACGCTCCTCGCTGCGGTTCGATGGTGTTCTGGACGATCGAGAAGATCGAGGCCGGCCGCCACGAGGCCACGGACGATTTCGAGGAGTGGGAATTCCTCGAGCCCGAGCCGGAGCGTTGGGCGCCGTTCGGCAGGTGCGCTGAAGCGACGGTCTACCTGCACACCGAAACCGGCGCCGTCGCGGTTACCAGCGCCGACGAGATCAAGGCCGGCAGCCGCCGCTTGCGCAGGCTCGCTCCCGATATCTTCGAGTTCTTCGACCGTTTCGCACTGGGACCGGAGTATCCGACCATTGCCATGGACCCGTCGCAGATGACCGTGCACCTGGGCGATGAGGACGGGTGGCTCGGGCTGCTCGAATCCGCCGGCTGCTACGAGCCAGATGTTCTGCGGCAGCTGAAAGCGCAGTGGGACGGGCAGTACCTCCAGCCGACGACCGAGCCGCCCCGGGCATGGACCGAAGCGGAACCCGGCGCCTCGGAGCGGGAGTTCGAGGAGAAGTTCGCCCGGATCAAGGCCGCCGCCAACAAGGTTTTCAAGAAGCCGGCCAAGCTTGCTGCGTGGGACCTCGACCGCATGGGCATAGGCCATTTCGAGGGTGCGAGCATGACCGTGAAACCGCCTATGCGCCAAGACTTGTGGCGGCTCTACGGGCAGCAGTCCGCATCCGATTACGGGGTGCTGCAGTTCTTTCCCGATGAGATCCTGTACGAGCGCACCGACGATCTGGCCGAGACTTTCCGAACGTGCGGGATCGATCCTGCGGGAAGCGGCCAATGGATCGCGATCGCCCAGTATCACGAGAAGGCGACCTTGCTGCTGCACAAGGAGAGCGGTGAAGTCGCCGGTTTGGAGCCCGCACCCGCCCGGCGTGTGCGCTCGTTCAGCCCTGACCTCTTCGCGTTCGTCAACGAGTACGCCATGGGGCCCCGTCATGGCGAGCTGTGCTTCAACCCGAAGGACCGCAAGCAGGCCCGGAACTCACAGCATTGGATAGAGTTCCTCCACGCGAACGGCCTGATCTGACCGCGAGCCCTCAATGAAAGGAAATGCGATGCCGAGCGCCGCGGAATACCTAGCGGCCTGGGGACCTGAGAACAACGTTCCCTATCCGCGGAAGCTGTGGATGGAAGTGCTCCCGGCTCCTGCAGCCTCGTACCCTTCCATCGACTTCATCCCGTTGGACATGTCTGAGGTCTTCACCGCGTACCTCGAAGGCGAGGTCGAGCTCTACGACCAGGTCGAGGTGCGCATCACCGACGTGAAGCCGTACCGGCTCATGCTCATCGGCACGGTTCCCGCCAACCGGGACATGTGGTTCGTGTTCAATGCCGAGTCCGGTGAGGTCATGCTCCTCGACATCGAAGCGCCGACGATCGAGCCGGTCAACTCCAGCCTGGCCGCTTTCGTGGACTTCCTCTACCACCTCGGCATATTCATCGACTGGGACAACGGCACACCCGGCAGAGCGCCTCGTGCGGTGGAGCTCAAACGACAGCTCAACGAGATCGACCCGCCCGCGTTCGCCGATCCTGAATCCTGGTGGTCGGCCGTCATCGACCAGCTGAAGAGCGGTGGCTGAGCGAGGTCCCGGTCAGGCGGTCCGTTCGACCACTCGAACGCCGCCTTGGAGGATCTCCTCGACAGAGCGGCCCGCGAGCAGGTACGGGGGGAGGTCGGGCTCCTTGAGATTCGCGCTGCCGCAAGGGCCGCTCGTGAACGCCTTGAGCTGGTCGTTCACTGGAGTTCGCCAGGACTGTACGGGTTGCGAGCCCCTGCTAACCTGAATTTGGACTTATACCCGAGACCTGTCATGCCCCCGGAGGACCCCCTATGGCCCAGAACAAGTTCGACCCCGAGGCCGCGCGTGAGTTCCAACGGACCATCCGCGAGAAGCTTCTGGACCCGATCGAGACGCAGCTGATGACCAAGTTCGAAGAGGGGCAGGTCCTCAGTCGCGAGCCGCGTTGGGGGACGCTTCCGGAGTCAGGCACTGCGCAAGGCACCTACGCGGAATTCCACAGCACGACCTGGCAGAACCTGGAAACGACCCGGGCTGCGCTGTACGGAATGCTGGAGCAGCTCGATGGCGTGATCGACCAGTACGCAAGCTCCGAAGACGCGACCGTGGCCGAGCACGAATCCTACGGAGACGCGCTCTCGTGAGTGCCGCCTGGGGACACAACCACAAGCAGTCGCCGAAAACCAAGGGAGTTCGAAAGCAATGAAGGCTTGGCGCAAGCTCATGATCGCGGCCGTCGGATCGACCGCTCTGCTGGCCGGCGCGTGCAGCCAGGGTCAGGACGGCGGGGACTCCGACTCGTCGGAGGAAGCCGCCGGCAGCGCGGTGGCAGAGCAGATGCGGTCCTGGGACGCCTGCGAGGTCCTGGACGGTCTGCAACCCGTCCGCGACTACATGCAGATCGCGGCCGTCGAGGACGGCGAGCTGGCGAGCAACCCTTGGGGCTCGGGCATGGACCAGCAGGCGCTGACGTGCAACGGGCTCGTGACCGTTTCGACCTTCACCATGGCGACCGGCACCGAGATGACCAACGACGGCGAACTGTGGGGCGGCATCATCCCATGGGACACCGAGGCGGAAGCCGAGGAGAGCTACGTCGAGCGCACGGTCGACGACCAGGAGGCCCAAGCCGAGCAGAGCTCGACCTGGGAAGAGCTCGACCGGGTCGATCTGGGGTCGGAGTGGGATGAAGGCGTGCTGATCGTCGCCAAGGACGACCAGTCCCACAGCTTGAACGCGATCGCCCGAGACGGCGAATGGATGATCCAGATCCTCATCCGCTACAGCAACGACCTCGGCAGGGAATACTACGAGGCCAACCAGGACGACCTGAGCGGGCAGTCAGTCGAAGACTTCGCCTACCCGTTCGAAGATGAGGCGCTGCAGCAGTGGCTGGTGAGCGACTACATCCCCTCCGTGCACCAGTCGATCACCGAGACAATCGGTTAGGAGCAGCTCGTGAGCGATAAAGTCGATTACGGGGAATACGACCAGGAAACGTACGCCGCCATGGAACAGGGCGGCAATGCGATGGATCAGCAGCGATTCCAACGCAACTTCGTCAACGGTTCCGGATGCACCAACGGCAGTTGCCAGAACAAGAGCAACCCCGGTGAAGAACCCTGGCTGCAGTTGATGTCCGCGATTCCGGTCAAGGGCCAGATCGGCCGGATCAAGGCGATCCCCTCCGGGATGGCGACCCCCAACGACATGGAAGTCAGCGAAATCGTCGCGCAGTACCGGGGCGCGGACGGAGACGACTACTCCATGGAAGCGGTCAAGGACGGCTGGAAGGAATTCCTCGTCACCTTCGATCCGCTCGAGAGCAAATTCACCTCTGCCCTGGAAGCGCTGACCCAGGAATGGGCGGGCGACGACCTCGACGCTTTCACCGACCAGGCCGAGATCGTCAAGACCAATCTTGCGAAGATCAAAGAGGACATCGGCACCGCCGACGGCAACGGTGGCGGCAGCGGTGCCCTCGCTCTTCTGGAACAGAAGGAGCAGTCGGTCTACGCCCTCCAAGGCGGCGACTCGGGTGAGGTCCTCTACCCGGCTCCGCTGATCTGGACCGACGACAGGGGTTTCTGGAAGAGCGCCCAGTTCCACGTCCGCCCGGCATTCTGGAGCGGCGAGTGCAAGATCATCGACGACGCGTGCTCGAACGAGAGCGGCAACGACATCCTGAAGATGGCCGGATTCAATCCGGACGGCGAAGGATCGAATTACCGCGACGAAGTCAACAACTTCGAGCAGGCCCGCTCGGACTACTACTTCGAGTACTACAACAGCGAGGCCAACGGATTCACGCCGGGAAGCTTCTCGCGTGACCAGGCCAACAATCTGGCAGCCGAAGACGCGAACGCGCAGATCACCGAGGACGTCCAAGACCTCGACGACAACTACCAGCAGCGTCTGGACAACATCAACAACGACATCACCGGCCGTCGCGACATGGCCAGCAGCGAAGTGTCGACCTTCAAGCCCACGGTGACGAAAGCCGAACCGACGACGTTCAACGAGGGCCAGCCGACCAATCAGTACCCCGGAACGAACCCCGGCGGCGGCGGAAGCATGCCCTCCGCGGGAGGAAGCCTCAACCCGCCGTCGTTCGATTCGCCGACCCCGGACACACCTTCGACTCCGCCGTTCAACCCGCCCAACCCCGATGGCTTCGACCCGCCCGGTACCGGCGGCATCGACCCGCCGGGCAACGGAGGCATCGACCCCGGCGGGCTCGACGACAACCCCTGGGACTCCAACGTTCCCGACCCCGATGACATCTCCGGTGGTCTGGCCTCCGGTGGTGGGCTCGGCGGCGGTGGCGGCGGGCTCGGTGGTGGGCTTGGCGGTGGCGTCGGCGGCGGTGCCGGTGGCGGCATGGGCGGTGGGGCCGGTGGTGGTCTCGGTGCCGGCGGCCTCGGCGGTGGCATGGCCGGCGGCATGATGGGCGGCGCCGGTGGCGGCCGTGGAGCCGGCGCAGGTGCCGGCGGCGGTCGTGGCGCAGGAGGCCGTGGGGCCGGTGGCGGTCCCAAGGGCATGGGCGCCGGTCGCGGTGGCATGGCCGGCGGCATGATGGGCGGCGCCGGTGGCGGCCGCGGCATGGGCGGCCAAGGTGAAGGCGAGCAGGAGACCGGCACCTGGCTGACCGAGGACGACGACGTCTGGGGCATCGGCAACGAAGAATCGGACCCCTACACGTAAGTGGATTCCGGGCCGGACGATGATCGATGTCGTTCGGCCCGAATTGCGATGATGGCCGGGCCGCGTGCCCGGCCATCGTCTTATCCGAAGGAGCACAACATGGTCGAGATGCTGCTCGAAGGCCTCATCAACTCGGGCGTGGACTCTGTCGATCAGCGTCTGCACGCCCGCCGCACGGCCCGCTTCGCGGAGAGGAACGGTCTCCGCTACGACGCGGCCGTCCAGGCGCCCCACATGGCGCGGACCTTCGGCGAGATCGGTTCGGGGCGCCTCACCAATGTCGTCTCCGGGCAGGTCGACGGCGGCCACGCCATCGCCTGGGAGCGGGTCGTCAAGGTCCCGCTCGGCGAGGACCACGTCCAGTACCAGAACCTGCACCCGGGCGGGGCCTTCGTCGCCGTCCCGCTGCAGCGACCGCGCCCCGGACTGGTCGTCCGGCAGTGGGTCCCGGTGATGACGAGCGATGAATGCGGTTGGCTCCCAGGGGCGACCAGGTTCCACCTGCAGGACGCGACGGCCGAGCGGCTGCTGCGGGTCTCGGCCGTCGACCACGCGTTCGCCCGGCACCTTCTGGACGAGCGCGAGCTCCTCGCCAAACCCCGCCGTTCATGGGCGCTCCTCGGCGGTTGGGCGGTCGTGTTCGGGGACCGGATCCGCCGCCGGGGCAAGCGCGGTCTGCACGCTGAGGTGGCGTTCCTCCGCGCGCTGGCGGGTCGCTGCGACCGTATGTGAGGGAACGACACTTGACCGGGGATTGCCCGGATGCGTTAGATTGGGCCGGTCGCCGACCCCGAAGCGACACGGAGTGTTCATCCCCCGGCCCACTGGAGTCTGATGCCATGGCAGGCAACGCCGATCAACACGGATCCGACATCTCGCAGTACGACAAGCCCACCGAAGACGGCACCCTCACCGACATCGCCCAGGGCACCCCCGTCGTCAAGAGCGTCTACAAGACCGCCGAGGACATCTACGGCACGGTGGCCGGCGACGACCGGATGGCCTCCGCGGCGGGGCTCGCCGGCGACATCTACACCCTCGGCCTCGACGCGATGCTCGCCGTCCGCGACCCGGTCTACGCACTCGTCAACGCCGGCTTGAGCATCGTGCTCGAACTCGTCGACCCCCTGCAGGAGATGCTGCACGCGGTCTCGGGCGACCCCGACGAGATGCAGGTCCAGATCGATGTCTGGGGCCAGGTCGCCGAGGCGCTCACCGCGCTCAAGGACGAGACCGCCGACGCCGTCAACAGCCACCTGACCTCGTGGACCGGCCAAGCCGCCGACGCCGCGTTCGACCAGCTCGGCGGCCTCGAGGCCTCCGCCTTCGCGGCCGCGCACGAGGTCGAGGGCGTGCAGCAGCTCCTGAAGTGGTCGAAGCTCCTGGCCGAGACCATCGAAGCGGTCATCCGCTCGATCATCGCCGAACTCGTGTCGTGGCTGATCATGCGCGGCCTCGTGGCGCTGGCCTCCAGCGCATTCACGTTCGGCGCCTCGGTCGCCACGTTCCTGCTCTCGGCGGCCTACAAGTCGTACTCGATGTTCAGCCGCGCGTTCCGGAAGTTCTCCGAGGCCAGCAAGCTCTTCCGCATGCTCTACGGCTTCCTCGGAAAGTTCCTGCTGGACAACCCTACGATCTTGCGCGGCGCGGGCGGCTTCCTCGACTTCCTGAAGGCCATCGGCGCCAAGGCCGGCCTCTCGATCGCCACCGTCGGCGGCCTCGGGGCGGTCATGCAGGGCAAGGACATCGGCAAGAACGCCGCCATGGACGCGTTGATGCCCAACGAGAGCGGCATCTCGCGCGGCAGCGGCGGGCAGCTGGCCGTGGACCCGGACGAGCTGGTGGCCACCGCCTCGGCGCTCGACGGCCTGGCGAGCAACACCGACTCGATCAAGTCGGTCGCCCAGGAGGCCACGTCCGCGGACATGACCTGGGGCCTCCCGGGCATGATCTTCGCGAGCAAGTACACCGACACCGGCCAGGGCCTCACCGAGGTCATCGGCGACCTCTCCACGGCCCAGACCGGGACGGCGACGAGCCTGCGCCAGTGCGCCGACGACTACGCAGCGGCCGACGGCGACATCGCCGGCGAGTTCGGCAACCTCCAGGGGCAGCTCGACGGCAAGTAGCAGTGAACGCCCGGGTCCCGGCCGGAAGCGCGTCGGGACCCGGCTTTGTCGGTGTCGGAGACCGGGGTGCGGTCGGGCGCAAAGGCCGGCACGGACTGTGCGACGGCGTGCGCACGCTGTGTTCGGTCGCTAGCGGGGCCCGGTTAGCATCAGGTGAACCGCGGGCGAAGCCCGGTCGCGGGGAATCGAGAGGAGGCGCCGTGGACGCGGACCCGACAGCGGACATGCAGCGCAAGGCAGCCGATATCCAGCGCCTCGCCGTCGAGGCGCAGGGCGAGGCGGTGAGCGAGGACGGCTCCGTCCGCGTCGTCACCGGTGCCGCCGGGGACCTCCGGGAGCTCGATCTGCGGCTCAGCGCGTTCCAGTTGAGCGGCGTCGAACTCGGCGAGGCGATCGTCGAGACGATCCGGGCGGCCGAGCACAAGGTCCAGGCCGAGCTCTCGGCCGAGATGGGCCGCATCATGGGCCTGCCGGTCAGCGAGAACGTGTTCGGCGGCGGGCTGCCGCGGGTCGACCCCGAGACGGAGGCGTGACGATGACCGACCGGAACCGCGACCCCCAGGAAATGCTGCGGCGCCTGGAGCAGATGCAGGCCGACGCCGAGCAGATGATGGCGAGGTACGAGCAGCTCGCTGATGAGATGGGCGCCAGCGAGGTCGAGGTGGTCTCTGAGGACGGCCTCCTGCGCGTGAAGCTCGACGCCGAGGGGAAGGTCGCCCAGATCGGCATCGACGAGTACGCGATGCGGATGCGCCAGTCCCTCGCGCCGTCGATCATGATGCTCATCGAGCAGGCCAAGGCCGAGTACGGCGTCAAGATGACCGAGATGGCCCAGTCGCTGCTCGGCGACCGCATGGACGTGATGGGCATGGTGCGCAGCACGCTGCCCGAGGACCAGCGCGCCCGGTTCGACCGCGAACGCGGCCTCTAGACCGGCGCCGACAGGCCCCCGACGCCGCGAAACCGGGTGACTGGCCCGAGAGCTGTATCTTGCTCGCATGGGAATGAAAGACCGCCTTGAGCAGATGAAGCAGCGCGCGCAGGAAGCGGGCAAGATGGTCGTCGACGTGGGCGTCGACGCGGCCCGGGAGAAGCGCGACGCCGCCGTCGGCCTCGCCAAGAGCAAAGTGGACGCCACCACCGGCTATGCGGTCGCCAAGCGGGACGGCGCCGTCAACTTCGCGAGCGACGCGAAGACCGCGTTCAAAGAGGGCGACCTCGAAGAGCTCCTGCGGCGCCTGCCGCTGCCGGCCTCGCCGGTGCAGGAGGAGTGGCAGTGGAGCCTCGGCAAGCTCATCACCTCAGGCAGCAAGCCCCCCATGGGGACCGGGATGCTCCTGGGCCTGCTCGACAACTTCGGGACCATCGACATCGGCCCCGAAGAGGTCGGCTTCGACGGCTCCACGGCCAAGTGGCCCAAGGTGAAGGCCATCCGCACGCGTTCCCTGGACGGCATCATCCAGAAGCTCTCCACCGACTCGTTCAGCGAGAGCATCGAGAACCTGCTGCCGCTCGTGCCCGGCCGCGGCTGGGTCGCCGAGAAGGCCACCTCCGCGATCTTCACGATCTGGGCGATGGTCGCCGACCTCGCCATCCGCGACCCCGAAGCCGGTCGGCGCCAAGTGGTCTGCGAGATCGAGTACAAGGGCTGGATCCGCACGAAGGAGGCCGAGACCGGGTTCTTCACCGGCCCCGTGATGGCCCTGCTGCCCGGCCTCGACCAGGTCTTCCGCGAGGAGGCCGCGCGGCGCGGCGTGCTCGTCGAGGAGGCCGAGCAGACCGCGATCGAGACCGCCGAGAACCGGGTGGCGTGGCTGCGTGAGAAGCACGCCGCCATCGCGGCGAAGCGCGAAGAGGCCCGCAAGCAGATCGAGTACTGATCCGCCTGCGGGCCTTCAGGCCTGAGTTACCTCGGGTGGGTCTCGCCGGGGTAGCGCAGCCCGATCTGGGCGCGCGCCTCGTCCATGATCTCCATGACCTCGATGGTGCTCTGGGGCGGCACGAGCGTCGACTCGAGTCGCCCCTGGCGCAGCGCCCGGTGCACCTCCAGCGCCTCGTGGACGTAGCCGTGGCCGACGTACGGCGCCTCGAACTCGCGGGGCGACTCCTCGTACCGGACCAGCGTGTAGCCGCTCGGGCGGTAAGCGTAGTCGCGCAGTTCGATGCGGCCCAAGGTGCCGCTGATGGTGACCTCGCTGGCCGGCCCGCCCCGGTAGGAGCAGGAGAGCTGCGCGATCGCGTTCGGGTACTTGAGGGTCAGCGCGGTCTGCGCGTCCACCCCGGTGGTGTCCATGACGCTGTGGGCCTGGACCGAGTCGGGTTTGCCGAGGACCAAGTGCGCCAAGGTGATCGGGTAGACCCCGAGGTCGAGGAGGGCGCCCCCGGCGAGCTCGAGGTTGCGGAGCCGGTGGCTCGGCGGGATGTCTCCGGCGAAGGAGAAGTTGCCGTTCACGGACACGACCTCGCCGATCATGCCCTCCTTGATGGCGCGGCGCATCTCGCGGATCGCAGGGTTGCAGCGGGTCCACATGGCCTCCATGAGGAACCGCTGGTGCTCGCGGGCGACGTCGAACATCGTGCGGGCCTGCGAGGCGTTGTAGGCGAAGGCCTTCTCGCACAGGACGTGCTTGCCGGCTTCGAGGAGCTGGAGGGTGGGCAGGTAGTGATGGGAATGCGGGGTCGCGACGTAGACGATGTCTACTTCGTCGTCCGCCGCAAGGGCCTGGACGGACTCCCAGGCCTGGGGGATGTCGTGCTTCTTGGCGAACGCGGCGGCGCGCTCCGCCGATCGAGAGGCCACAGCAGTGACGCGGCAATCGTCGAGGAGGGCAAGATCTTCCACAAAGGTCGATGCGATTCCACCGGTCGCCAGGATTCCCCATCGGATCGGTTCAACCATGGACGTAAGCACACCACAACTTCTCGCGATCGTCAACACGAGGGTCAGCGGTACTATCTGCGCCAACCGGGCCATATTCGCCGACGTTGCTCACCGTCCGTCACGCCACTCCTGTGACCTGGTGATTGATGTGACCTTTCCCGCAACGGGGAACCGAACGCTCCGTGGCACTATGGCGAAATGGATCGAACTCCCACACTTCGCTCGAAAGCCCGGCGCGCCGCCGCGCTCGCGCTGGCCGCCGCGAGCGGCGCGCTCCTGACGCTCGGCCTCGCCTCCCCGGCCGCGGCGCACGCCGCGCTCACGGGCACCGACCCCGAGGACGGCGCCACCGTCGCCGAAGCGCCCGCCGAAGTCTCGGCCACGTTCTCCGAGATCCTCGACCAGGCCTCGACCGAGATCGCGGTGACCGACCCGGCCGGCACGGTCGTCGACGTGGCCGACCCGGCCTACGACGGGGACACGTTCATCCAGCCGATGCTCTACACCACCCCCGGCGAGTACACGCTGGCGTTCCGGGTGATCTCCGAGGACGGGCACCGGGTGGACGACGCGATCACGTTCACCGTCGAGTCGATCCCCGAAGGCCTGTACGCGCCCGGCGCGGAACCGACCGCCGAAGCCACGACCGGCGCCGAAGTGACCGCGGACCCCACGACGCAGGAACCGACTGCAGGCGAGACCGACGAGGCGACCGGCGCCGCCGAAGAGGACTCGAACACGGGCGCGGCGCTGGCCGCGATCCTGCTCGGCCTCCTGGTGGTCGTGGTCGGCGGCGTGGTGCTCGTGAAGACCGTGGGCCGCAAGCAGCAGGACGACGACGGCGGCGAAGCCAAGGGCGGCGACGAGAGCAAGGGCGCCGGCGGCGAGGGTTCGGCCTGACGCGGCGAACGTGAGCGGAGGGTCCCGGCAAATCGGACATCGATGGGCCCCCGGTATAAACCCTGCACCACGGGTACGACATTTTGCGAAACGGCCGCGGGGCCCAGCCCCGCGGCCGTTGTCGTTGAGAGAGTCCGTCGGTGTCGGTGTACGGGTCGATCCCGGCGGGCGGCAAGCGCGGGGTCGGGCTCGCCGGGCATCGCTGCGAGCCCGACATGCACCGCTCGGCGCTAAGGGCAGTTGACCCATTCGTCGGTGCCGTCGTCGAAGAACTGGTGCTTCCAGATGGGGAGGCGGGCCTTCACTTCGTCGACGAGGTCGGCGCAGGCGTCGAAGGCCTCCTTGCGGTGCTCGGCGGCGACGGCCGCGACGAGGGCCGGGTCGCCGATCGCGAGGTCGCCGATCCGGTGGGAGACGACGACGCCCCGCACGCCGGGCCGGGCCGCGATCTCCTCGGCGATCGTGCGCAGCAGCTCGCCCGAGGACGGATGCCCCTCGTAGGACAGCCGGAGTACGCCCCGGCCGTGGTCGTGGTTGCGGACGACGCCCGAGAACGACACGACCGCCCCGGCCTCGGCCGCGGCGACCGCGGCCTCGTGCTCGGCGACGTCGAGCGGTGCATCGAGCACGTGTGCGCGGATCATGGGTTCACGCTCCAGGGACGGTGGCGAGTTCGACTGTGGCGCCTTCGGCCCCAGCGCTGTCGGGGCCGATCACGGCGAACCCGGCGGCGTTCGCCAGGCCCCGCAGCATCGCGGAGCCGTGGTGGCCGAGGCGGTGCCCGGCCCGGTCGACCAGGGCCAGGTGGGTGAAGCCGCCGCGGCCCGGGACGTCTTCGGCGAGGGTCACGGAGCCGAGTTCCGGCAGCGGCAGGCCGCGTAGGCCCGCGAGCAGCGGCGCGACGAGCGAGACGACCGCGATCACCGCGGACTGCGGATTGCCCGGCAGCCCCGCGATGAACTTCCCGTCCTCGGTGCGCGCCAGCAGCATCGGGAAGCCCGGCCGCACCGCGACGGTGTTGATGACGTACTCCGCGCCGATCTCGGCGAGCGCGGCGTGGAGGTGGTCGACCGGGCCGACCATGGTGCCGCCGGTGGTGCACACCAGGTCCGCGTCGGCGAGCGCTTCGCGCAGCGCCGCGACGTGCGCTTCGAGGGTGTCCTCGACCGGTCCGATGCTCGGCCCGGCCGCCGCGCCGGCGGCCGTCAGCATGTGGGGGACCATGGGCCCCAAGGAGTCCCGCACCCGGCCGTCGCGGGAGACGCCGGAGGTCAGCAGCTCGTCGCCGAAGACGACGACGCGGACCGCGGGCCTGGCGTGCGCGGGCAGTGTCGCGTGCCCGGCGGCGGCCGCGAGGCCGATCACGGGCGCGCTGATCGGGGTGCCGGCCGCGAGCAGCTCCTCGCCCTGCGCGGCCTCCTCGCCGGCCTCGCGCCATTCGCGCGCGGCGGGCCCGTTGACCAGGCCGTCCTCAAGTTCGGTGTGCTCCAGGCGAATGATGCCCTCGGTCCCCTCGGGGACCTGCGCGCCGGTCGCGATCTTGACCGCCTGCCCGGGTTTGAGCGCCTCCGGCACCTGGCCGGCCAGTACGGCCCCGCCGAACTGCGCCGGTTCGACGCGCCACGGGCCCTCACCGGCGACGGCCCACCCGTCGACCGCCGAGGTCGGGAACGCGGGCAGGTCGGAGACGGCCACGAGCGGCGCGGCCAGCGCCGAGCCGACCGCCTCGCCGAACGGCAGCTCGACCGCGGGCGTCCTGGCCGCATAGCCTGCGGCCCAAGCGGTTTCGCGGGCCACGGCCCAGGGGAGCGGGGTGGTCATCAGGGTTGCCTCCGGTGTGCGTCAGTGTCGTCGCCGGGCGCGTGCGTTGTCTCGGTGCCGCCGGATCCCATTGCCGCGCTTGGGATCTCGCCGAGCGGCTGCGTCGCACCGGTGCCGTGCACCTGCGCTACGCTCGCCACCTCGCTGAACTCCGGCGCCGCTTCGGCGTCATCGCTGCGGGCGTGGTCGCCGCCGTGCAGCTGGGACACCGCGTGCTCGATGAGCTCGGCGGTGAGGACCGCCAGCCCGTCCTTCGCGGCGCCCGTGGACCCGGCGAGGTTCACGATCAGGGTCTTCCCCGCGACGCCGGCGATGCCGCGCGAGAGCGCCGCGTGCGGCGTCTTCGCGCGCCCGGCGGCGCGGATGGCCTCGGCGATGCCGGGGACCTCGTAGTCGACGACGCGGCTGGTCATGTCCGGCGTCAGGTCCAAGGGGGTCAGCCCCGTCCCGCCGGAGGTGACGACCAGGCTGAAGCCGTCGTCCACCGCGTCGCGCAGGGCCTGCTCGACCTCGTCGCCGTCGTGCACGACGACCGGCCCGGCCACGTCGAAACCGGCGGCGGCGAACCCCTGGATCAGGATCGGCCCGGACGTGTCCTCGTAAACCCCGTCGGCGGCGCGGTTCGACGCGACGACGACGAGCGTGCTTATCGGTGCCATGTGCCGGTCTTCCCTCCGAGTTTCTCCTCCACGCGGATGTCGGCGATGACGGCGGCGGGGTCCACGGCCTTCACCATGTCCACCAACGTCAACGCCGCCACGGAGACGGCCGTGAGGGCCTCCATCTCGACGCCGGTGCGGTCGGCGGTCTTCACGCGCGCCGCGATCTCGACGCCCTCGTCGGTCACCGTCAGGTCGAGCTTCACGCCGCTGATCGCGATCGGGTGGCACAGCGGCACCAGGTCGGGCGTGCGCTTCGCGGCCATGATGCCCGCGATCCGCGCCGTCGCCAGCGCGTCGCCCTTCGCCAGCGAGTTCTCGCGCAGCGCCGCGACCACCTCGGGGGTGGTCAGGAGCCGCCCGGTCGCGAGCGCCGAACGGTGCGAGACGTCCTTCTCTGAGACGTCGACCATCCGGGCGGCCCCGGTGGAGTCGACGTGCGTGAGATCAGCCATGCCGCGAAGTCTAGTCGCGCGGTGGGACGCCGCCGAGTTTCCGAGCCGCACGCTTCGCCGCGCGAAGCCCCGGCGCGGGCCCGCGCACCGCTCAGGCGTCACGGGAGGGGCTGCCGGGGCCGGGCCGAGGCATGCGGCGGCCACTTCGCGGTGCGGCCTCTCGCCGCACGAGCCCCCGACGCAGGCCCGCGCACCGCCCGGGCGTCTCGCGGGGCGAGCGGGGCGGGCCGGGCGCGGCCACTTCGCGGTGCGGCCTCGGATTCGCCGCCGGAGGCCTGTATTAGCGTCGAGGCGTGATCGAATGGCTCTACCTCGCCGTCCAGGCCGCCGCGCTGGCGATGAGCGCCTGGTTCTTCGTGGACACCGCCCGCTCCCAGCTCGTCGGCCGCCGCCACCTCATCGGCGTCGCGGCACTGGAGGTCCTGCTCCTGGTGCAGCTCGCGGTGTCGATCGCGATCGTGCCGGGCGAGGCCGGCGACGGGAAGGCCCTCTTCTTCTCCTACCTGGTGACGACGATTCTGGTTCCCGTGGCGGCGTGCTTCTGGGGCTCGATCGACCGGAGCCGGTGGGGGATAGGGACCGTGGCGGCGTCGGGCGTGATCGTGGCGGCGCTCATGCTGCGCGTCCACCAGATCTGGGAGCTGCAGGTCCATGTCTGAGGCCGAGGCGGCGCCGCGCGCGCTCGCGGCCGGGTTCGGCCGCCTCATCGTGCTGGTCTACGTGGTGTTCGCCGTCTCGGCGGGCGTGCGGGCCGTGTTCCAGGTGGTCGTGAAGTTCGACGAGGCGCCGGTGAGCTTCACGCTGAGCGCGATCGCCGCGCTCATCTACCTGGTGGCCGCGATCGCGATCATCCGCGGCGCGGGCGCCCTCGCGATGCTCGCGGTGGGCGTGGAGATGGCCGGGGTGCTCGCGGTGGGCGCGCTGAGCTTCGCGGTGCCGCACTGGTTCCCGGAGCCCTCGGTGTGGTCGCACTTCGGATCCGGGTACGGCTACGTGCCGCTGGTCCTGCCCGCGGTGGGCCTGGTGTACCTCTTCAAGCGCCGCAAGGACGCCTAAGCCCGGTCGATGAGGTCGAGGGCCGTGTCGATGCTGCTGAGGGCGCTGGCGTTGTCGACGCGGGTGAGCGCGTAGGCGGCCACGACGAGGGCCGTGCAGGTCTCGGTGAGCCGCTCGACCTGGTCGGCGGGAACGTCGGCGAGGTGGCGGCGGAGGCCGTTGCCGATGGCCTCGCGCAGTTCCGCGCGGTAGGCCGCGACGGTGTCGCGCACGGTGGCGTCGTCGGCGATCGGCGCTCCGGCGGTGTTGATGAGCAGGCACCCGTTCGCGGAGGTGAAGGAGCCGGCTTGTTCGAGCCCGGTGCGCAGGCCGTGCAGGTAGTCGAGGATCGCGTTGGGGGCCGGGAGCTCGGCTTTGAGCGGCTCCAGCCGGGGGCGGACGATCTCGTCGAGGTATGAGGCGACGGCGGCGTCGAAGAGGCCGCGTTTGCTGCCGAAGGCGTTGTAGATGCTCGATCGGCGCAGTCCGGTGGCGGCTTCGAGCGCCGGGACGGAGGCGGCCTCGTAGCCGTGCTTCCAGAACACCCCGCGGGCGGCCCGGACCACTTCACCGGTGTCGAAGGTTTGCGTGCGCCCCATGACCGACCTCTCTTTGCGTAATGATCGTTCCAGTATATATTAGTAGAACGATCATTACAAAAACGAGGGGAACCGTCATGTCAGCAGCCGTCAGCACCCAGATCCAGCTCGTACGCCGCCCGAAGGGCTGGCCCGAGCCCGAGGACTTCCGCATCGCGGAGGTCGCCTACGGCGAGCTCGCGCCCGGCCAGGTGCGGGTCGCGAACTCGTTCCTCTCGGTCGACCCCTACATGCGCGGGCGCATGAACGACGCCAAGAGCTACATCCCGCCGTTCGTCCTGGGTGAGACCATGACCGGCGGTGCGGTCGGCCGCGTCGTGGAGTCCGCCGCCGAGGCGCTCCCGGTCGGTTCGGTCGTCCTCCACCAGTACGGGTGGCGCGACCTCGTCCAGGAGGACGCCGCCGGGTTCACCGTCGTGCCCGAGATCCCGGGCGTCCCGCTCTCGCTGCGCCTGGGCATCCTCGGCATGACCGGGATGACCGGCTACGTCGGCCTCACCGCGATCGCCGACCTGCAGCCGGGCGACACCGTCTTCGTCTCCGGCGCGGCCGGCGCCGTCGGCACCGCGACCGGCCAGATCGCGAAGCTCCTCGGCGCGGGCCGCGTCATCGGCTCCGCCGGCAGCCCCGAGAAGGTCCGCCTCCTCACCGAGAAGTACGGCTACGACGCCGCGTTCAACTACAAGGACGCGCCCGTCCGTCAGCAGCTCAAGGCCCTCGCGCCCGAGGGCGTGGACGTCTTCTTCGACAACGTGGGCGGCGACCACCTCGAGGCCGCGCTCGACGTCATGAACCGCGACGGCCGCATCGCCGCCTGTGGCGCGATCTCCCTCTACAACAGCACCGAGCGCGCGCCCGGCCCGGACAACCTCGCCAAGGTCATCCAGCAGAGCCTCACCATCAAGGGCTTCACCCTCGGCGGCTACACGCACCTGCGCGAAGAGTTCGGCACCCGCATGGCCGAATGGTTCGGCCAGGGCAAGATCGCCTACGACGAGACCATCGTGGACGGTGTGGAGCACGCGGTCGACGCGTTCCTCGACATGATGCGCGGCAAGAACACCGGGAAGATGATCGTCCGGGTCTGATCCAGCGGGCGCTCCAAGGTGAACCGGGTGCCCCGGCATTTGCCGGCACCTTAGGGCGAACCGGGTGTCACGGCGTCTGCCGACACCCGGGTCGAACCGGGTGTCACGGCGTCAACGTCCGTATCGCACCGCGTCGCCCGGCGTTCAGCGCTCGCAGGCCTCGGCGGCCGCCGCGAGGAACCGCAGCGCCGCCGCCGCATCGTTCGCGCCGCGGGTCCGCAGGCGGCCGCGATGCCAGCCGACGGCCCAGTTCTCCCGCACCGTCCACGACCGGTCGAGCGGCCGCTCCCCGGCCGCGATCAGCCGATCGAGGACCATGTCGGCGAGCGCCGGGTCGGCGGCGAGCACCGTCCGGTCCGAGTCCTGCGGCACGGGGAGCGGCATGCGGTTGGGGTCGGGCCAGAACCACTGCCCGCTCACGGCCGCGTCCTTCGGTGCAGTGACCAGCAGGTCCGGCACCGCCCGGGCCAGCCGCACCGCCGTGAACCGGTACGGGGTGTGGCGGCGCTTGCGCTTGCTCCACACCGGGTTCTCGAACCCGAGCACGTCCCGCCCCTGGTACGAGCCCGCGAACGTGTCGGCCACCGGCTGCACGAACGGCACGCCCAGCATTTCGAGCTCGTCGAACCACCCCGACGCCTCGACGTCCCCCGGGCGGCCCTCCTCCTGGAAGCCGAGGCCGACCGAAGCCGCGAACCCCGCAGCCCGTCGCCGCCGCGCAGCACGCGACGCCTCGCCGAACACGACCTCGACGACGCCTTGGGCGAAGACCTCCATGTGCGGCTCCTAGGCCAGCTCGTTGTACTTCGCCTCGAACTCCGCCGCGGCGACCTCGTCAGAGGAGCAGTATGCCGCCTTGCAGTCCCGCAGGATCTGCCCGTGCCCGTTGAGCGACCCCGAGAGCTGCCCGGTCGACGCGACCGCCTCCTCGCACGAGCCCTGGTACGACGAGGCGAAGAAGAGGCCCGTCAGCCCCCAGGTCATCTCCTCCGAGGCCGCGCCCGAGGCGACCGAGTTGATCGACTCGCCGTTGCCGGAGAGGCCCTCGAGCGCCGACGCGAGGGCGTCCAGCTCGTCCAGGTCCACAGTGAGCCCCACCGGGCTCCCCGCCGAGACTGAAGCGGACTGCCCGCCGGATCCGCCCGACAACTGCTGCATGCCCGTGGTGGCCGCCCCGAGCCCGGCGGTGATGCCGCCCGTGATCAGCCCGCGCATCAGCACGGCCTTCCACAGCGGCTTGCCCGCGGGCAGGAAGAACTTCGACAGCAGCGGCGCGATCTTCGCGAAGATCTTGCCCGCCTTCGCGAACTTGTCGATCGCCCGCGAGATCGCGGACATCGCCTTCACCATGCCGCTGATCAGGAACTCCGCGAACGCCGCGCCGAACGTGAACGAACTGGCCGCCAACGCCACCAGGCCCCGCATGATCAGCCACGACACCAGCTCGGCGAGGATCGACTTGATGACGTCGTAGATCGTCTGCGCGACCACCTCGGCCCAGGCCAGCAGCTGCTTGATGCCGCCCGCCTCGTGCCCCATCGCGCCGATCGCGGCCGACAGTCCGTACAGCTGGTTGTAGGCCGCGTCGGCCGCCGAGCCCTGCCAGTTCGGGATGCCCGACTCGACGGCGGTGCCGACCTCCTCGCCGAGCGCGCCCAGCGCCTCCTGGACCTGGCCCCAGACCTCCTGCTGCTGCTGCATCTGACCCGGGTCGCCCGAGACCATCTCGAGCAGGTCGTTCAACGGCGTCACCAGCTCCAGCAGGATCGTGAGCCCGGCGTTCGCGAGCGCGTAGACGGGGTCCTTGATGAACATGAGCCCGCCCGCCGCGAGCATGCCGAGGTCGGCGGCGATGCCGCCCGCGGCGTCCGCGATGGAGGTGTCGCCGTTGACGGCGTCGTTGATCTCCTGGGCGATCCCGTACACGGGCTTGGCCAGGGGGATGTCGTTCGCGATCCGCTCGCCCGCGCCCGGGCTCTGGACCGGGGCGTACTGGGTGATGTCGGAACCGTGCTCGCTGGAATCGGACATGGTGTCAGCCTTCTGCTCGCGCAACGCAAGGCAAGGGGCGGGAACGGCCCCGCGCGGTGCTGCTGCCGCGACTATAAGCCGCGAATGCCACCTAGCTGAAGAAGCCGAGGCACGCCACGACCAGCGTCGAGCCGCAGACGACCAGGCCGAGGCGGTAATTGCGCTCCAGGCGCTTCTCCTCGTCGCCGATCTTCGGGCGGGCGGCGACGCCGATCGTCAACCAGCCCAAGCCGAACGCTCCGATAGGCGCCCCGATGAGGACCGCCGCGAGCAGGCCGACGCCGAGTGTGTCCTCCGCCCGCAGGTTGCGCAGCACGAGCAGCTGCACCAGGACGCAGACGAGCGCGAACAGCCCGTAGACCAGCCCGTTGCGCTCGTCCGCGCGCCAGCGCGGCAGGAGCGGCGCCCGGTGGGCGAGGTACCTGGCCTCCTCGAGTTCCGCGCCGGCCGTGCGCAGATCGGTCTCGGCGGCGTCCAGGTCGGCCGTCGGGTCGCCGTGCAGGGGCGGGGGGTTCGGTGCGCGGCGCGGGGGCGCGATGCGCGCGGCGCGGGCGAGGTCGTCGACGACGGCGCGCTGGGCGGCGGCCTGCTCGGCGAGGCGGCTGGTGCGCTGGCCTAGGGATTCCGTTGCGGTGGCGGTGCGGGCGGCGGCCTCGTCGGCGGTGCGGCGGGCGTCGTCGAGGCGGCGCAGCTGCGCGATGTAGTCGTCGAAGGCGCTCACTGGCGGGTCCTCTCCATCGGGGTGTTGCCGCCGCTGCGCTGCGGGCCGGGCCCGTGGTCCTCGTTGCGGGAGAACGGGACGACGAGTCTGCCGCCGCCGGTGTCTGCGTGGCGGTCGATGAGCAGGGCCCTGCCCGCGCGGGGGTTCCAGTGCTGGAACTGCTGTCCGAAGTGGCTCATGATCTCGCCGCCGGGGAGGTTGAGGACGAGCGCGCAGGCGACGTCCTCGCGGCCGGCGGAGCCGCCGATGTCGTCGGTGAAGCGGCGGAGGTTCCGCCACCAGCCGAGGAGGTGCACGCCGCGCGCGGGGCCGGTGCGCAGGAGTGCGCGGAGTGCTTGCTGCGCTTTGAGGTCGAGGGCGGCGGCGTCGAGGCCCCAGGCGGCGACGGCGGTGTCGTCGGGGATCTCGGCGAGCGATGCCGCGAACGCCTCGGGTGAAATCCTATAGGATATATCCTGCAGGATCGCGGCGCCGGTGAAGTCGGCGGCCCAGACCGAGGCGCCGTTCCCGGTGAGGCTCGTGACGGCCGCTTCGAGGGCTTCGCCGCCCACCGGGTCGGAGCCGAGCACGGCCAGGTGCCGGCCGGGGCGGCGGTCGAGGTCGACGCCGGCGGCGTCGAGGCGCAGCGAGACTTCGCGGCCGAGCAGGGCGCGTCCCGGTTTCCGTTCGCCCGGAAGGGTCTCGGCGAGGTGGACGGGCCGGTATCCGTAGAACACCCGCGGCGCGCCGACGCCCGAGTGGGCCTCGCCGAGCTGCTCGCGGAGCCGGTGCATGACGTGCGTGTCGGTGTCGGGGAAGCGCGCGACGCGGTCGGCACCGGCGGTGCCGGCCTCGGTGTTCACCACGACCTGGCCGAGCGAGATCCGCGACGCCGCATCGTTGTTCGTCTCCAGCACGGTGCGCGCGCCCGGGAGGGCGATGCGCATCGGGAACTGCCCGAAGATCGAGTCCTTCTTCGCCCACAGCGCCTCGATCCCCGAGACGGTCTGCGAGGCGAGCACGAGGTGCACCCCGTACGACCGGCCCTTGCGCGCCAGGTTCTCCAGCAGCGCAACGGCTTCGGAGGCGACCCGGTCGTTCCCGGCGAGGAGCACCTGGAACTCGTCGGCGACGCACACGATCCGCGGGTACGACTCGTGCTCGCGCAGGCCCGCGAAGGACGCCACCCCGTACCGCTTCATGACCGTGGAGCGGCGCGTCATCTCCTCGTTCAGCGTCTTGAGCACCGCGAGCCCGTACTCGCGGTCGGACTCGACGCCGACGGCGCGCGCGTGCGGGATGAAACTCGGGTCGCGCTCGGTCGGGATGAACTCGGTGAACGAGACGCCTTCCTTGAAGTCAAGCAGGAACAGCGCCAGATCCGAAGGGGCGTAACGGGAGGCGAGCCCGTACAGGACGTCGAGGAGGAACACGGTCTTGCCGCCGCCGGTGCGCCCGCCCACGAGCCAGTGCGGGGTCGCGTCGTCGAACCGCAGCCGCACTTCCCCGGCCGCGTCGCGTCCGATGAGGACTTCGAGGCCCCGTGACGGGTCGCCCGACTCGGGCCGGGCCGGGATGAGGTCGGCGAACGTGAGGGTCGCGGCGGCCTTGGCGCGCTCGGCGAGCCGCAGCGCCTCACCGGCCACGAAGGACGGGTCGAGTGCTTCAGGCCAGTCCACCGGCGCGGCCAGGCCTTCGCCGCGCCCGAACGGCGCCGCGGGCGGATTCGTGATCGTCACGGCCCCGGCCGAAGCGTGCATGACGGCGGCCTGCGGCAGTTCGGGCAGCCCGCAGCCGAGGACGGTGACGCCGTGCGCCAGGCCCGAGCGCGCCAGCGCGTAGAGGCGTTCGACGAGCTGGCGCGGCGCCTCACCGAGCGACGCCACGACGAGCAGCATCCGGTCGGTGCGGCGGCCCGCGATACGTTCGGCCACTTGGGATTCGGCGAGGGCCACGGCGTCGGCCGCGGCGCGCGCGTCCGTGGCGACCGCTTCGATCACGCCCGCGTCGGCGAGCGGGCGCAGCGGCGCGAACGACGCCCCGAGCGTCGCGGTGTCGATCCCGACCACCCGCAGCCCGCCCGGTTCGCGGGTGCCGACGGCGTGGAGGATCGCGGTCCGCACGAGGTTCGCGACGCCCTCGACGCGGGCGTCCACCGAGGTCGCGAGGTGCCCGCGGGCGCCGAACGGCACGACGAGCGGCAGCGTCCGTCCTTCATGGAGGATGACGCGTCCGGCGTGGAGCAGTTCGGGGTCGGCGCGCAGCTGCTGCGCGGAGGCGGCGGCCGCGTCGGCGACCTGGCGCTCGGCCGCGAGGAGCCCGGGGTCCACCGGGGTCTGGAAGGCGGCGTCGCCGAGGCGCTGCGCCACCTGGGCGAGGCGGGCGGCGGCGGCGTCGCAGCCTGCGGCCGCGTTCGCCAGTGCGGTCTGGAAACCGGGCACCGGACCTCCTTGCGCGATGTGAGTGACGGCCTGTCCGCCTTGCGAACGGACGAGCTGTTCGACCGGTCACACCATATCGCGGAGAGGCGCCCCGGCCCTGCCCAGTGCCGGGGCCCGGACGCGGGCCCGGGGCCCGCGGCGTTTCCTGAAGTCGCCTTCAGGCGTCTTCAGCGTGGCTTCAGCTTCGCCCCGCCATCATTGCCACCAAGCGCGAATCCCAACGGAACGAGCGAGAAGGAAGGGAGGGGAGGCCTCAGGGAAGACGACGACCGTCATCGACCGTCATCCGCACACGAGCGACAGGGAGCGGGGGGTGGGGGGAGGGGGAGGGGCCCCGGTACTTCCCGGAGTGCCGCCGCGATCCCGTCCGCATCGCCGGTCGGCGGGCCGACCGTCCGCTTTGCGCAACCTTCCCCGGAGGGGGCGCGTGCATTACCCTAGAAGCAGGCCCGATCTCGCTGACCCGGAGAGACCGGCCGAACGCCTACAGCGCCGCAAGCGCCCGCATCCGCTGCCCGCGGGCCCTCGGCTTCGCCAAGAAGGACCCGTGCCCCATGAGTGAGTTCCTGGATATAGCCCTATCCTTCCCACCGGTCGTCTTCTCCTTCGGCCTCGTCGTCGTCGTCCTCTACTGGATCACGGTGATCATCGGCGCGCTCGACGTCGACATCGTGGACGTGGGCGACGCCGAACTCGACGCCGGCGGCTTCTGGTCGGCCTTCGGGTTCGGCGCGGTCCCGTTCACCGTCGTCCTCTCGCTGTGGATCATCCTGGGCTGGATCGTGACCGTGCTCGGCACCACCTGGGTGCGCAGTGCGGACATGTTCATCCCGCCCGCCCTCACCGGCACCGCCGTGCTCGTCGCCGGCATCGGCGTCGGCATGCTCGGCGCCAAGCTCCTCACCAAGCCCCTCGGCCGGCTCTTCGAGGACGCGCCCGCCACCGCGCACGCCGACCTCGTCGGCCGGGTCTGCGTGGTGCGCACCGGCACCGTCACCCTCGACTCCGGCCAGGCCGAGATCACCGACGACGAGGGCAGCCTCCTGCTCATCAACGTGCGCCGCTCCCCGCACGAGCCCGAAGGACTCGACGAGGAGCTGTTCGCGCGCCACTCCAAGGTCGTGGTCTTCGACTACGACGAGGTCGAGAAGGTCTTCCTGGTCGTACCGGTGGCGTTCCCGCCGGGCCTCGTCATGGAGTCCTGAGCACCGCCGCACCGTGAGTTCACTCCCACCTCACAGTGGACCGCCACGTATTGCCACCGAGTGCCCGGTTTGCGCTCCCCCGATTCGTGCCCGCACCACCCTCGCGTACCCACAACCTGGCGCGCCTTGGTTAGGGTGTGGTCACGCCCGCCGCGGCGGCGCTGGCTCGCGCGTCGCCCCGCCTGAAAGTCCCCGTTCCCCCGAAGTCTCGTTAGGAACCATCGCATGGACACCTCCAACTCGACGGCGCTGATCGGCCTCGTGGTCGGCGCGCTCGTCTTCATCGGCGTGATACTCATGGTCGTCCGGCTGTACCGGAAGGTCGCGCCCGGCCAAGCCCTCGTCGTGACGAAGCTGCGCACCCGCAAGGTCTCCTTCACCTCCGCGCTGGTGCTGCCGATCATCCACCGCGCCGAGTACATGGACATCTCGGTCAAGACCATCGAGATCAACCGCGCGGGCAAGGACGGCCTGATCTGCCAGGACAACATCCGCGCCGACATCTCCATCACGTTCTTCGTGCGCGTCAACGCCACGGTCGAGGACGTCCTCAACGTCGCCGGCGCGATCGGCACCAAGCGCGCCTCCGACCAGGACACGCTGCAGGAGCTGTTCAACGCCAAGTTCGCCGAGGCGCTCAAGACCGTCGGCAAGCAGCTCGACTTCACCGACCTGTACACCAACCGCGACGAGTTCCGCGACCGCATCCTCAACGTCATCGGCACCGACCTCAACGGGTACTCCCTCGAGGACGCGGCCATCGACTACCTCGAGCAGACCCCGATGGACCAGCTCGACCCCAAGAACATCCTCGACGCGCAGGGCATCCGCAAGATCACCCAGCTCACCGCGATCGAAGCGGTCACCACGAACGAGCACCGCCGCACCGAGGAGAAGGAGATCAAGCGCCAGGACGTCGAGGCCCGCGAGGCCGTGCTCGAACTCGAGCGCCGCCAGACCGAGGCCGAGATCCGCCAGCAGCGCGAGATCGAGACCCTGCGCGCCCGCGAGTCCGCCGAGGTCCAGAAGGTCCAGGCCGAGGAGCGCCTCAAGAGCGAGACCGCACGCATCAAGACCGAAGAGGCCACGGGCATCCAGCACGAGAACCGCCTCCGCGAGATCGCCGTCGCCGAGAAGAACCGCGAGCGCGTCATCGCCGTCGAGACCGAGCGCATCGAGAAGGACCGCATCCTCGAGGTCGTCGGCCGCGAGCGCGAGGAAGAGCTCGCCCGCATCGCCGCCCAGAAGGAGCTCGAGGCGCAGAAGCGCGACATCGCCGACGTCATCCGCGAGCGCATCGCCGTCGAGAAGACCGTCGCCGAGCAGGAAGAGGGCATCAAGCGACTGCGCGCGGTCGAAGAGGCCGAGCGCGAGCGCCAGCGCGTGATCATCCTCGCCGAGGCCGAGGCCCAGGAGAGCCTGGTCAAGGACATCAAGGCCGCCGAGGCCGGCGAAGCCGCCTCGAAGCACCTTGCGCGCCAGCGCCTCACCGAGGCCGAAGCGGCCCAGCAGGCCGCCGAGCTCGAGGCCCGCGCCAAGATCCGCCAGGCCGAAGGGGACCAGGCCATCGCGGCCGCCCCGGGTCTGGCCGCCGTCCAGGTCCGCGAGGCCGAGGCGGACGCGATCGAGAAGGGCGGGCTCGCCGAGGCGAAGGCCGCCGAGGCCAAGGGCAAGGCCGAGGCCGAAGCCCAGGCCGCCATCGGCAAGGCCGAGGCGACCGCGACCTCCGCGAAGGGCCTGGCCGAGGCCGAGGCCCAGGCCGCGAAGGGCACCGCCGAGGCGAACGCCCTGCGCGAGCGGCTCCTCGCCGAGTCCGTGGGCCTCACCGAGAAGGCCGTGGCGATGGACGCGCTCTCCGACGCCAGCCGCGGGCACGAGGAGTACCGCCTGCGCCTGGAGATGGAGAAGGAGCTGCGGGGCATGGAGATCGAAGCCCGCCGCTCGATCGCCGAGCAGCAGGCCGGGGTCATCTCCGCCGGGCTCAGCAACGCCGACATCTCGCTGGTCGGCGGCGACACCCAGTTCTTCGACCGGGTCGTCGGCGCGATCGGCTACGGCAAGGCCGTCGACGGCTTCGTCGCCCACTCCGAAGTGGCGCAGTCGGTTGCGGCCACCTGGAGCAACGGCTCCACGTCGTTCGCCGAGGACCTCAAGGGCGTCCTGTCGGGGGTCGGCAGCGAGGACGTCAAGAACCTGACGGTCTCCGCCGCGCTCGTCAAGCTCATGCAGGGCGGCGGCGACCACGACGTGCTCTCGGGCCTCCTCGGCAAGGCCAAGGAGCTCGGCGTCGCCGAGAAGCCTGCGCTAGAGATCGCCAAGTAACAGTCGACAGGGCGCGGGCCGTGAGGCCCGCGCCCGCGACTGAGCGGCCCGGGCCGGCAGGCCCGCGCCGCTGACCAGCCGAAACGGCCGATGTCGGACCCGTGTGGGACAGTCGTCCCATTTCTTCGGTTGGTCGGAGGTGGATGCGGGTGGGAAGGGGCACGCCCTATGGCCCGGCCCGCTCGCGGGCCGCAGGCCCGCCCCGCGACCCGCCTCCAGCCGCAAGAGCCTAGGCCCGCAACCGAACATCCAGAGGAACCCATGGCCGAAGAGACCGCTACCGGAACCGCTGCTGAAGGCGCCGTCGCCAGTGCCGCCCTCGACGCCGGCACGTACGAGGTCCTCTCGTCCCGCCTCGCCGACTTCGCCGACGAGCTCGCCGGGCGCGCCGAGGCGCTCAACACCGCCCGCACCGACGCCTTCGGCTCCACCGGGCTCACCCTCCTCGGCACCACGCGCATCCGCACCGCGAACAACTGCGTGCCCCGCGACATCGCCCGCGTCGGGAACCGCCTCCTCTTCGGTTACAACGTCCACATGGGACTCAAGTCCCACTCTGAGGTCGGCGACGTCTTCGCGCTCCACGACTTCAAGCGCGAGGGCAACGAATTTGCGTTCACCGAGGTCACCGAGCCCGGGCACCTCCTCGACCAGCCGAAGTTCACCGCCGACTTCACCGAGATGTACCGGTACTACCGGTCCACCGAGCTGCTCCAGGTGCGCGAGGTCGACGGCCGCCTCCTCGCCGTCTTCAAGATCGGCGAGAACCTCGCCGACCAGCGCGTCCTGCGCTGGCAGCTCGCCCCCGGCAAGGAACCGGCCTATATGGACGCCCGCGGCGACGCGGACGCCGTCTGGCCCGACCCCTACGACTTCGAGTGGACCCCCACCGGCCGCGAGCACCATGTCACCGGCCGCCACCCGCACGTCTCCATCGACGACGAGATCTTCGTGGAGTGCATCAACGGCGACCTCACCGTCAAGATCGAGGACAACACCGACTCCGGCGAAGGCGTCTACACCGAGCCCGTCGCCGAGCCCCTGCAGTCCCTCGCCGACGCGGACATCGCGTACGCCCGCATCGGCCCCCTCATCCTGCTGAAGATCCTCCCGTACAAGGAGACCGTCACCCGGTACCTGATCTTCAACTCCCGCACCGGGACCATCGTCCGCGCGGACGCCATCGGCCAGGCCTGCCGCCGCCTCCCCGAGGACCACGGCCTCATCTTCCCCGGCGGCTACTACCTCAACGAGGGCAAGCTCAAGACCTTCGACCACGACGTAGCGGACCTCCGCTTCAAGCGCGTGATCCGCTCGCCCAACGGCGAAGACGTCCTCTTCGTCTTCTACCACGAGGCCGAGGGCCGCTCGCTCCTCTTGCCGTACAACGTCATCCGCAAGGAAGTGGCCGCGCCGATGAGCGTCCACGGCTACGCGGTCTTCGACGACGGCACCCTCGCGGCCTTCCGCTTCACCGGCGAGGAGGCCACGCGCGTCCACCCGATGCAGATCTGGTCGACCCCCTTCGTCTCCGAAGCCCACGCCGCCGCAACGGAAACCGGGGACACCCCGGTGCACCGCATCGGCAACGCCGAGGCCGTGCGCGCCGTCTCCGACGCGCTCTCCGTGGCCCGCATGGTCCGCGAGATGGAGCCCGCCCAAGCGGTCTTCGAAGCGCTCATCGCCGCCGCCACCCGCTGCCTCGACGACTACCCGTGGCTCGGCGACGACGGCCTCCACGACCTCGACGAGAGCCTCGCCAAGGTCCGCGACACCGCCGAGGCCGTGCTCGACGAGTACGCCACCGTGGCCGAGCTGACCGCCGAAGCGAAGCAGGCCCTCGAACTCGCCCAGGCCGACACGGTGAAGCTCCTGCGCCGCGCCCGCGGCGAGGCCCCCAAGTCCGCCGAGCAGTGGGTCGCGCTCCTCGCCGAGCTGCGCGGCGCCGGCGGCCACCTCGTGACCCTCCGCGAGACCCGCTACATCGACCTCGCCGGGCTCGACGCGCTCGCCGCCGAGGTCACCGAGACCCTCGACTCCACCGGCCGGCGCGCCGTCGCGTTCCTGGAGCGGGAGGACGCGTTCACCGCGTACTTCGAGCAGGTCGCCGACCTCGAGCACAAGGCCGAGGCGATCAGTTCGGTCGCCGAGTCGGGCCCGCTCCTCAAGGACCTGGACGACCGCCAGCGGGGCCTCGAGACCCTCACCGAAGTCGTTGCGACCCTGGAGATCGGCGACGCCGTGGTGCGCACCGCGATCCTCGGCCGCGTCTCAGAGGTGCTCGCCGCGGTCAACCGCGCCCGCGCCACCCTCGCCGCGCGCCGCCGCGAACTCGCCGTGGGCGAAGGCAAGGCGGAGTTCGCGGCCGAGTTCGCGCTGCTCGGCCAGTCCGTGACGGCCGCGATCGCCGCCGCCGACACGCCCGCCGCGTGCGACGAGCAGCTGGGCCGCCTGCTGCTCACCGTCGAGAACCTCGAGACCCGCTTCGCGGACTTCGACGAGTTCCTGACTCGCCTGGCGGACAAGCGGACCGACGTCTACGAGGCGTTCTCCGGCCGCAAGCAGCACCTCCTGGACGAGGCCGCCCGCCGCGCCGAGCAGCTCGCGCAGTCGGCCGACCGCATCCTGGAGGCCGTGGCCCGCCGCACCGCCACACTGTCCTCACTGGACGAAGTGAACACGTACTTCGCCACGGACCCGATGGTGGAGCGCCTCCGCAAGGTCATCATCGAGCTGCGCGGCCTCGACGACACCGTGCGCGCCGAGGAGATCGAGGGCCGCATCAGCGCCGCCCGCGCCGAGGCCGGGCGGGCGCTCTCAGACCGCCTCGACCTCTTCGACGGCGACGCCGTCAAGTTCGGCGAGCACCGCATCCCCGTCAACACGCAGCCGCTCGACCTCACCCTCGTGCCCTCGGGCGACGCGCTCGCGTTCTCGCTCACCGGCACCGACTACCGGCACGTCGTCACCGACGCGGGCTTCAGCGACACGAAGCCGTACTGGCACCAGTTCCTGCCCTCGGAGAACAACGAGGTCTACCGCGCCGAGCACCTCGCCGCCGCGCTCCTGGCCGAGCACGGCCCCGCGAAGCTCCTCGCCGAGGACCTCCCGGCGTTCACCTCCACCGCTGCGGCGGAACGCTACGACGAGGGGTACGAGCGCGGCGTGCACGACGCCGACGCCGCCGCGATCCTCGCCGAGGCCCTGCGGCTGTACGCCGCGTCGGGGCTCCTGCGCTACCGCTCCGCGGAACGGGCCGCCGCCCAGCTCTACTGGGGCCACGGCATCCCGAAGGAGGAGCGGATCGCGATCCGCACCCAGGCCCGGTCGCTCGCGCGCGCCCGCGCCGTGTTCGGCCGCGCCGACGCCCTCGCCGACCTCGGCGCGGACCTCGGCGAGGCCGTCAACCACTACCTCAACAGCACGCTGGTGCCGCTCGAGGTCGACCCCGACCTCGCGGGGGAGTACCTGGTCGAGGAGCTCGCCGACCCCAGCGGCGGGTTCGCGGTCTCGCAGCGGGCGCGCTCGCTGCTGGCCGCGTTCGAACGCCAGATCGGCCCGGGTGCCAAGGCGGACTTCGAATCCGACCTGCGCGCGCTCGAAGGCGACATGACCTCCAAGTGGGAGCTCGCCGCCGTCTGGCTCGAGTCGTTCCTGCGCCAGGCCGAACCGGACGGCTTCGACGAGGCCGACCTGCCGGAAGCGCTCGCGGTGATCCTCGCCGAGGTCGACACGTACGACGTCACCGCCGAGCTCTCCAGTAGCGTCACTGGCCTGCTCGGCACGCACGCCCGCATCGAGGGCCGCGTGCTCCCGCTGCGCCTGGACGAGTTCCTGGCGCGCACCGGCCGGTTCCGCCGCACCGTGCTGCCCGGCTACCGCGCCTACCAGCGCCGCCGCGGCGAGCTCATCGAGACGCACCGCCGGACGCTGCGCGTCGAGGAGTTCAAGCCCAAGACGATGGCCGGGTTCGTGCGCAACCAGCTCATCGACGACGTGTACCTGCCGCTCATCGGCTCGAACCTCGCCAAGCAGATCGGCGCCGGCTCCGGCGAGAACCGCCGCACCGACCAGTCGGGCATGCTCATGCTCATCTCCCCGCCCGGCTACGGCAAGACCACGCTCATGGAGTACGTGGCCGACCGGCTCGGGATGCTCCTGGTCAAGGTCAACGGGCCCGCGCTCGGGCACGAGACGGTGTCCGTGGACCCTGACGACGCGCCGAACGCGACCGCCCGCGCCGAGGTCCAGAAGATCAACTTCGCGCTCGAATGCGGCAACAACGTGCTGCTCTACCTCGACGACATCCAGCACACCAACCCTGAACTGCTGCAGAAGTTCATCTCGCTGTGCGACGCGCAGCGGAAGATGGAGGGCGTCTGGAACGGGCGCACCCGCACGTACGACCTGCGCGGCAAGCGGTTCGCGGTGTGCATGGCCGGCAACCCGTACACCGAGGCCGGCCAGAAGTTCCGCATCCCGGACATGCTCGCGAACCGCGCTGACGTGTGGAACCTCGGCGACGTCCTCTCCGGCCGCGACCAGGTGTTCGCCCAGTCGTACATCGAGAACGCGCTGACCTCCAACAAGGTCACCGCGCCGCTCGCCGGGCGCGAGCGCTCGGACACGTCGATCCTCATCCGCCTCGCCAACGGCGACCCGACCGCCGCGCCCGAATCGCTGAAGCACCCCTACAGCGCGGGCGAGCTCGACCAGCTCCTGTCGGTGCTGCGCAAGCTCGTGCGCATCCAGAAGACCGTGCTCGGCAACAACCTCGCGTACATCGCGTCCGCTGCGATGGACGACAGCGCCCGCACCGAGCCGCCGTTCCTCCTCCAGGGCTCCTACCGGAACATGAACCGGCTCGCCGAGCGGGTGGTGCCGGTGATGAACGACGACGAGCTCGAAGCGGTGATCGACGACCACTACGCGGGCGAGGCGCAGACGCTCGCGTCCGGCGCGGAGGCGAACCTGCTCAAACTCGCCGACCTCCGCGGCCGGCTCACACCCGAGCGTGCTTCGCGTTGGGAGGCCGTGAAAGAGGCGTTCCGCCGCGACCAGACGCTCGGCGGCTCGAGCGACGATCCAATGTCGAGAGCGGTCGGCGCCATCACCTTGCTCTCCGACCGCGTCAAGGGCATCGAAACGGCCTTGCAGCAAAGGAGCGGCACCGAACGGGAATAAGTCCTCTCCGCTGGCCCGGACCTCCCCTGCCACCCGGTACGCTCTTGAGCAAAAGCTTGGCGCGTAGCCCGTAGTGCCCCTGCAGCCGCTAACCATCGAATAAGGGAGGTCCCCCGTGCCGACGAAGACGGGAGATAAGGTCCGGATCATCGTCCTGGGCACCGGCCCCGACGCCGAAACTGCCCGCCTCATCGCCGAGTCCGACGCCGATGTCGCCCTCGCCAAACAGTTCACCAAGACCGTGACCCACCTGGTCATCGACGACACCGTGAAGGCCACCGAGGCCCGCCTGAAGAAGGCCGAGGAGGCCGGCGTGCCGGTCCTCTCCTTCGCCGAGTTCAAGGCGCTGCTGGTCGCCGGCGCGGAGGACGAGGTCGAAGAGGCAGCGGTCGAGGAGGTCGTGGAGGCGGAACTCGAAGAGGCCCCCGCCGAGACCCCCGTGGCCGTGGACACCGAGCCCGAACCCGAGCCCGAGCCCGACATCGTGGACGAGCCCGGTCCCGTGGTGGTGGAGCCCGAGACCGAGCCCGTCGAGGAGCCCGAGCCGGTCGCCGACCCCGACCCGGCGATCGCCGACGAGCCCGGACCCGCCGCCGAAGCGGAGACCGCTGCGGAGAAGGACGACGTGGTGGAGCCGGTCGCCGAGGCGATCGACGAGCCGGAGGAAGTCCCGGCCGACCCCGAGAAGTCGGTCCCGTCCCAGGCGGACGCCCCCGCCATCGAGACCGACGCGAAGGGCTCCAAACCGTCCTTCATCGACAAGATCAAGTCGATCTTCGGCAAGAGCACCGTCAAGAAGTAGCTCCAGCGCGACGACGAGGGCCCCGAGCCGCATGGCTCGGGGCCCTCGTCGCACCCGGGCGCATGCGGCGGGTCGTCGGCGCCGTGCCGACGCATACGCCCCGGGCCGACCGGTTCGAGGCTTTACGCTACGGGCGAAACGGATCGAGCCGATCCCAGAAGTTGAGTCGGATACACTCAACTTCGGGTCGCTTCGGCAGCCGCGCCCCGGTGCGTTGCTCGGCGGAGCACATGAGGCCCGTATTCCTTGAGACAGCATTCCTGTCAGACAGCGCAGAGGAGCAGGGGAACCGTGGACGTCAACCGTCTGACCACCAAGAGCCGAGAAGTGATCTCCCAGGCCGCGCGCACCGCGGCCGCCGGCGGCAACCCCGCCGTCGAGCCCTGGCACCTCCTCGACGCGCTCCTCACCGTCGACGGCTCCACCGCGCCCGGCCTGCTCCAGCTCGTCGGCGTCACCCCCGGCACCGTCTCGGCCGAGACCGAGCGGCGCATCGACGAGCTCCCGTCCGCCTCCGGGCCCTCCGTCTCCGAGCCGTCCATGGCCCGCGAATCCCTGCGCGCCATCAACGCCGCCGACAAGCTCGCCACCGACTACGGCGACGAGTACGTCTCCACCGAGCACCTCATCACCGGCCTCGTCCAGGCCGGCGGCGAGGTCGGCACGTTCCTCACCGCCCAGGGCGCCACCGAGAAGAAGCTCCTCAGCGCCTTCCCCACCCTGCGCGGCGGCGACCGCAAGATCTCCACCGCCGACCCCGAGCAGGGCTACAAGGCCCTCGAGAAGTACGGCGTCGACCTCACCGAGACCGCCCGCTCCGGCAAAGTGGACCCCGTCATCGGCCGCGACACCGAGATCCGCCGCGTCATCCAGGTCCTGTCCCGCCGCACCAAGAACAACCCGGTGCTCATCGGCGAACCCGGCGTCGGCAAGACCGCGATCGTCGAGGGCCTCGCCCAGCGCATCGTCGCCGGCGACGTCCCCGAGTCGCTGCGCAACCGGCGCGTCATCCTCCTCGACCTCGCCAGCATGATCGCCGGCGCCCAGTACCGCGGCCAGTTCGAGGAGCGCTTCAAGTCCGTCATGGAGGAGATCAAATCCTCTGACGGCGAGATCATCCCGTTCATCGACGAGCTCCACACCATGGTCGGCGCCGGCAAGTCCGAAGGCTCGCTCGACGCCGGCAACATGCTCAAGCCCGCGCTCGCCCGCGGCGAGCTCCACATGATCGGCGCGACCACCCTCAACGAGTACCGCGAGCACATCGAGAAGGACGCCGCCCTCGAACGCCGCTTCCAGCAGGTCTACGTCGGCGAACCCACTATCGAGGACTCCGTCGCGATCCTCCGCGGCCTCAAGGAGCGGTACGAGGTCCACCACGGCGTGCGCATCACCGACTCCGCGCTCGTCGCCGCGGCGCAGCTCTCCGCCCGCTACCTCCCCGACCGCCGGCTCCCCGACAAGGCCATCGACCTCATCGACGAGGCCGCCAGCCGCCTGCGCATCGAGATCGACTCGCGCCCCGAGGAGATCGACACCATCGAGCGCGCCGTGCGCCGCCTCGAGATCGAGGAGACCGCCCTCCAGAACGAGAAGGACGACCCGGCCTCCGCCGAGCGACTCGCGTCCCTCCAGCGCGAACTCGCCGACGAACGCGAGAAGCTCGCCGCCCTCTCCCGCCAGTGGGAATCCGAGAAGCACCGCATCGGCAAGGTCTCCGAGCTCAAAGAGGAACTCGACGACCTCCGCACCCAGGCCGAACGCGCCGAACGCGAATACGACCTCGAGAAGGCCGCGCAGCTGCGCTACGGCCGCATCCCCGAACTCGAGCAGCAGCTCTCCGAAGCCGAGGCCGAACTCGCCAGCGCCGACACCGACCCGAACAGCCAGCCCATGCTCAAGGAGGAGATCGACGCCGACGAGATCGCCGACGTCGTCTCCGCGTGGACCGGCATCCCCGCCGGCCGCCTCCAGGAGAGCGAGACCCACAAGCTCCTCCACGCCGAGGAGGTCCTGGGCGAACGCGTCGTCGGCCAGCTCGAAGCGGTCACCGTCGTCTCCGACGCCCTCCGCCGCGCCCGCGCCGGCCTCTCGGACCCGAACCGCCCGACCGGCTCGTTCATCTTCGCGGGCCCCACGGGCGTGGGCAAGACCGAGCTGGCGAAAGCCTTGGCGCAGTTCATGTTCGAAGACGACCGGGCGATGATCCGCATCGACATGGGCGAGTACACCGAGCAGCACTCGGTGGCCCGCCTCATCGGCGCCCCGCCCGGGTACGTCGGCTACGAGGAGGGCGGCCAGCTCACCGAGCCCGTGCGCCGCCGCCCGTACTCCGTCGTCCTCCTCGACGAGGTCGAGAAGGCCCACCCGCGGGTCTTCGACACCCTCCTGCAGGTCCTGGACGACGGCCGCCTGACGGACGGCCAGGGCCGCACGGTCGACTTCCGCAACGTCATCCTCATCATGACCTCGAACCTCGGCTCCTCGGCCCTGGTCGACCCGCTGCTGGAGGACACCGCGAAGCGCGACCAGGTCCTGGCCGCGATCCGCACCCACTTCAAGCCGGAGTTCCTCAACCGCCTGGACGACATCGTCATCTTCCACGCGCTCGAGCACGACCAGCTCAAGTCGATCGTGGAAGTCCAGCTCCGGTTCCTGGAGCACCGCATGGAGACCCGCCGCCTGAAGCTCGACGTCGACGACGGCGCGAAGTCCTGGCTCGCCGACCGCGGCTTCGACCCGGTCTACGGGGCCCGGCCCCTCCGCCGCCTCATCCAGACCGCCATCGGCGACCCCCTCTCCAGGGACCTCCTGGAAGGCAAGATCATCGACGGCGACACGGTCAAAGTCGGCGTCAGCGACCAGGGCGACAAGCTCACCGTCTCCAAGGGCTGAGGTCTGAGCGAGTCCGGGCCGGAGCGGCGCAGCTGCCGCATCGGCCCAGATTCGGGACCGGGCCCGAGCGGGCCAACTCGCCTTCGGGCGCGTCCGAACACGGCGGTGAGACTCGCGGTGCGGGCCGCCTCACCGCTGTGATCTCGTCGCGCTTCGTAGCCGCCGCTCCCGCACCGTTCCTAGCATTGGCGCGGTGACCACGACCCCGGCAGGACCAGCAGGACCGGAGACTCCGGCGGGTCCGGCCATCCCGGAGTCGCGGAAGCGCCGCAGGTTCGACCCGCTCGACCTGGTCAGCCTCGGCATCCTCGCCGCCGGGCTGCTCTGCTGGGCCCTCGGCGTCCTCCCCACCGCCGACGCGCTCGACAACCTCACGCGCGTCGCGCCGCTCGTGCTCTTCCTCGGCACTGTCATGGTCATGGTCGCGATCGTCCAGGCCTCGCAGCTGTTCGACCTCGCCGCCGCGGCCCTCGCGCGGCTCGGCCGCGGCAGCCACGCCGCCCTGTTCGCGTGCTGCTACGCGCTCGCCACCGCGACCACCGTCTTCCTCAACCTCGACACGACGATCGTGCTGCTCACGCCAGTCATGCTCGCCCTCGCGGCGGCGACCCGCGCGCCCGCGCTCGCGCTGGCGATGACCACGGTGTGGCTCGCGAACACGGCGAGCCTGCTCCTGCCCGTGTCGAACCTGACGAACCTCCTCGCCGCCGACCGGATCGGCCTCGACCCGCTCGGGTTCGCGTCCCGCATGTGGGCGCCGCAGCTGGCGGTCCTCGCGGCCACGGCGCTGTGCCTGTGGTTCGGGTTCTGGCGGCGGCGCCACCGCGAGCGCGACCGCTATCTTGTGCCCGCGAGCCTCCCCGCGGTCGCCGACAAGCGGCTGCTCTGGACGGCGGCGGCGGTCACCGCCGGGTTCGTCGTCGCCGTCGTGGCGGACGTCCCGATCCAGATCGTCTCGAGCTGCGCGGCCGGGCTCCTCCTCGTGCACTGCGTGCGCCGCCGCCGGGACCTGCTGACTTGGGAGCTCATCCCATGGCGGCTGCTCGTGCTCACTGCCGGCCTGTTCCTCGTGATCCCTGCGGTCATGCGCCACGGCGGCGCCGACGCCGTCGCCGCGCTCATCGGCACCGGGACGGGCGACGGCGCGGTGCTGCGCGCCGGATTCACCGGGGCGGGCCTGTCGAACCTCGTCAACAACCTGCCCGCGTACACCGCGGTCGAAGCGGTCGTCCCGCCCGGCGACGCGACCATGCTGCTGGGCCTGCTCATCGGCACGAACGTCGGGCCCCTGGTCCTCCCGTGGGGTTCGATGGCCACCCTCCTGTGGTTCGACCTGGTCTCGGGCCGGCGCCCGGGCATCGCCGAGTCGCAGCGCCTCCGCGTACCCTCCGGACGCTTCATCGCCTCCGGTGCAATCCTCGCCGCCACCGGCACATTCGTCGGTCTGGCCGCGCTCCTATGGCTCTGACCGCAAACCAGGCGAATTACCGCCTTAGCGAGGCGAATGTCAGGCGCTGTGAGGACGCACCTGACATTGGCATGGCCCCGGCATTCTAAAGTGGTCCCTTCGTGTTTACAGTCATGTTCACCTTGCCCCGGAAGGACCGAACATGACTGTCAGCAACCCCTCTTCCGTGAACCGCAGATGGTTCATGCGCCTTGTCGGCGGTGCCGCGGCGGCCGCCACCGGAAGCACGGTCGGAGCTGTCGCGGTCGCGGAGTCGAGCGCCGCTGTAGACCTGCCGCAGCGTGCCTTCACGGCGCAGCTGCCAGGCAGGACCGCCGCCTCGACCCCGCTCCCGCCGCTGCCGGAGCAGACGGAGGGCGGCCGTGTCACGCCGCCGAGCCGTCCTGTGCCCTCCCCGCTCGACGCGCCGGACGTCCAATCGCTGGACGTGGAGATTCCGACCACGCTGCCGTTCGAGTTCAACCGGAACGGATACCTCGCCGCCGTGGACCTGCCCGAGGCCATGCGGCCCTGGCGGGACCGACCCACGAGGTGGGAGAACGTCACCCCCGACACCAGGTACACGTACCTGGACGAGGAGGGCGTGATCCAGTACCGGCCAGACTGGGACGTACCGGGCTACGACCAGCCCGTCACCCAGATCCAGTTCGGACTCGGCTGCATCTCGAGCTACCGGACCGAGCAGGACCCCGCCCGCAAGGAGCTGTTCCTGGTTCGGGCGAAAGCCCAGGCCGGGCGCCTGATCGAAACCCGGGTGGAGACTCGCGGCGCCTGGTACTTCCCGTACCCCTTCGACTTCAACCTCAGCACCCACAGCGGCGTGACCTACAAGGCTCCCTGGTACTCCGGGATGGCCCAGGGCGAGTCGCTCAGCCTCTTCATTCAGCTCTCGGAACTCGACGGGGTCACCGACGAGGAGCGCACCTTGTACCGCGAGGCGGCCGACGGCGCCTTCGCCTCGCTGCTCCGCGGCGACGACGGCACGCCCTGGGTCGTCCACCGCGACCGATCCGGGTACCTGTGGATCCAGGAGTACCCCGGCAGCACGCCGGGCACCGGGGACTTCACGTACAACGGCATGATCTTCGCGATTTTCGGCCTGTGGGACTACGTGCGGGCCACCGGCAACGAGCTGGCCGCGGCGCTCTTCGACGGCACGTGCACGACGATCGACCGCTTCTATCCGCTGCTGCGGAACCCGCGCTGGATCTCGTTCTACTGCCAGCAGCACCGGATCCCCACGGCGACGTACCACCAGCATGAGATCAACCTGTTCCGCCAGCTCAGCTGGCAGACCGGCACTCCCGGGTTCGCCCAGAAGTCCGAGCAGCTCACGGACGACTATCCGTGGCCGCACCTGGCCGAGGGTTCCAACATCGCCTTCGCCGAAGGCGCCCATACCTTGTACAAGCTCGACACCGACCCCGACGGCGACTATGTCGCGTCGAAGGGCGACGCGGAGCTCGACCGCAAGACGGTGACGTTCACCCGAGCCACCCAGGCGCCCGCGAATCGGCGCCGCCGGATCAAGGACCGCGGCATCTACTACCGGATCTCCGCCGGTGCTTACACGGGTTGGTGGGTCGGCGAGTTCTATCCGAAGGCCTACCTGGTCGGCGAGTACCTGCCGGTCGTTTGCCACCCCGCCAGGACGCTCACCTTCGCGGCGAACACTACGGTCGACTGCTTCACGCTCGGAGCGGACGGGCGATTCGACACCACCCGCAGCGTCACCTTCACGAAGAATTCCAGTGCCCCCTTCGACAGGCGTTCCATCGTCAACGGCAGGCCGATGTACCGCATCTCGGGCGGCTTCCTCACCGGCTACTGGGTGTGGTTCGGCAACGTCACGGTCGACGGGAGCTGACCGCGAGCGCCGGCACGCCCGAGTACCCGACGGCGGGTCTCGGGCGTGCCGGCAGCAGCGCCACAAAGGACCGAGGGCATTCGCGTAATCACACCGAGGGGTGAAGGTTCGCGATTCACCGGAATATCCCGGCATTATTGGTCATAGTGCTCACATGGCCGTTCCCGAACCACTGGGCCTGACACGTCGCACCGTCCTCACCGGTGCGGCAGCCCTCCTCGCCGCTGGAACCGCGGGTTTCACCGTTGCGCGGCCGGGCCGCGCGGCGAACCTGCCGCAGATCCGCGCCGCCGCGGCGGGCTGGATCGGCCGCGGCGGCGAACTGCTCGTCCTCACCGCCGACCCCGCGACCGAAGCCGACTACGCGCTCCGCCTGCTCAAAGCCACCGAGAACCCGGAGAGCGGCGCCGAACTCGGCCCGCCGCTGCCGCTCCCGCTGCCCTCCGGGTTCCACCCGCATTCGATGGCCGCGCTCGGCAGCGACCTGTGGATCACCGGCGCGACCGAACTCGCGCCCGACCAGGCCCGGCCCGCACTCGTCCGCCTGCACGAGTCGATGGCCGCGTACGTCGCACTGCCCGTGCCGAAGACGATCCGCTCCGGCATCGCGACCGGCATCGCCCCGGTCGGTGAACGCGGCCTCGCCGTCGCCGTCGAAGGCTGCCCCGACCCGCACCTGGCCGTCATCACCTGCGCCCACCTGCTCCGCAGCGCCGATTTCGGCCGGACCTGGACGGAGCGGCCGCTCGCCACCGGCCTCGGCGAGGGCTACGGCACCGTCCTCACCTCGCACGGCGAGGACCTGTTCGTCGCGGTCGGCGGCGGCGACGGCGCCCAGACCATCCACACCGCCCGCCCCCGGGCCCCGCTCACCCGGACCGCGACGATCGGCGGCGCCGGCCGGCCCATGGCCGCCGTCGCAGCGGAAGGCCACGTCAGCGTCTTCTCCGACCACCACGGCACCGTCACCGAATCCCGCTTCACGACCGCGGGCGCGCCGCTCGAAGCCGCCCCCGCGTGCGCCTGCCAAGGCGAGATCCACGCCGTCCCGGGCAGGCCCGGCACCTGGCTCGAGACCGACGGCCAGACCATCCACATCAGAGGCACGAGCTGAGACGCAGGCACCGCACGGCGAAGGAGGACCCATGGCATTCCCCAGCAGCAGCACCGCATTCGCGCGCTCGACCTGCGACTACCCCGACATCACGCGCGACTGGCTCCACCAGAGCGCGCTCAAGACCCGCTACCGCACCGCGTTCGACGGCGACGGGAACGGCGTCCACCCCTCCACCACCTCGTTCACGATGCACGAGGAGACCCATGTCCAAGCCGGCCGCGTGATCCGCGACCTCCACAACTTCGGCGTGCAGTACGCCCGCAGCGGAGGGCCCTGGACCTACCGGTGGACCGGCCTCGCGGGCGCGAAGGTCTGCAAGCCCGGCTACCACCGCTACGGCGCCGCGATCGACTTCACCCGCTTCGACTGGGGTTCAGGGAACTACGTCGACACCGCCCTGCACGGCAAGGACGGCCGCCTCTACCTGCGCCGCCGCTACCTCGCCGTGATCGCCACCTGCCGCAAGCACTTCGGCACCGTGCTCCACTGCAACAACGACCCTGACGGCTCGCACTGGAACCACATCCACGCCGACCGGGGCCGCAAGGCTGTCGCCGCCAATTGGGGCTACCAGACCGACACCACCATCATCCAGTGGGCCGCAAGGGATCTCGCGGGCGTGAAGGACATGGTCATCGACGGCGACTTCGGTCCCAAGACCAAGCGCGGCTACGAGGTCCTGCGCGAGCAGTTCGGGACCGGCGGCATCGATCCCACCGCCTCGGGCGACAACTTCCGGGTCTGGCTCGACCTCATCGGCCGCCACGGCATCGCCGACAAGCCCGCAGGGACCTTCCGCGCCACCGCCGCCACCACGGCCGAGGCCGCCGCCGCGGGCAATTGACCGACCAGTAAGGAGCATGCCTTGGACCACCCGCATCGCAGCGGCAGCCGCAAGCACCTCACGATCGCCGCAGTGCTCGCGCTCGCGGGTGCGCTCGCCGCCTGCGACCTCGACGCGGTGTCCGGCACCGGCAACGGCGCCGACGCCGGGGTGTTCTACGCCCTCGGCGACGACCACCGGCTCTACCGGTGGGACCCGGGCGCAGGAGCGGAGGAAGGCGTCGACCCCGTCCTCGACCTCAGCGGCGTCTGGGAAGAGGAAGGCGACGTCGGCACCGTCTACCGCGCGTCCCTGAGCGTCGACCCGACCGGTCGGCACGCCGCCTGGGTCGCCGGGTCCACCCCGGCCGCGTCACTCAAGTTCGGCGACCTCGAAACCGGCGAGATCACCACCGCCGTCGAGTACCCCGTCGACCACGCCTGCATCGACCCCGTCTGGCTCCCGGACGGCTCCGCGGTCCTCGCCCACCGCGCGTCCGTATGGGGCGACGTCGCCGATACGGGCGACGCGATCCCGTTCCCCGTCACGACCTGGGGCGCCACCGAATGGCACTCGCCCGACGCCGGCCAGCTGCCGACCACTGTGGAACTAGGACCGAAGGGCTGCCGATTGCGCTGGTACACCGCCGAGGACGGCTCGGCCCAGGCGCTCTACCACGACCTCGAACTCTCCGAGCTCTATCGCATCGACGCGAACGGCCAAGTGCTGGAGACGATCCCGGTCTCGAGCCTCCAAGGCGCCGCCCCGCTCACCATCGGGCTCGTCAACGTGGACCCGGCCGGCCGCTACGCCTGCGTCGTCGAGGACTACGCGACCGACGGCGCCACCAAGGGCGGCTTCACCATCCGCGCCGAATCCGGCACCCGCGTCGTCGACCTCGCCTCCGGCGAAGCGATCGGCCCCGATGAGGCCGGCTGCACCACGCTCCACGAGGACGGGTTCGTCTCCCGCAGCGACTCGGACGTCGCCTTCATCGACTACGACGGCAACAGCCAGTGGTCCACCGAGCTCCCAGGCCCGATCGTCGAGTCGCCCCTCCTGTACTTCATCCCGGACGGGCCCTGAACGGCGCGGCATAGGATCGCAGGCGTGAACCGCGTCATCGGCATCCGCCGCCATCCGCTCAAATCAGCCGCCGCTGAGCACGTGGCCGAGGCGTTCGTCGGCAAGCACGGCCTAGACGGCGACCGCACCTGGACCTGCCTCGATGCAGACGGCACCATCGGCAGCGCCAAGCAGCCGCGCCTGTGGGGGACCCTCCTCGCCGTCAGCGCCACTTACCAACCGGCCCAAGGCGACAGGGCCAGAGCCGTCCACATCGCCGCCCCCGGTGCCGCCCCCGCACAGGCTGGCACCCCGGAGGCCGACGCGGCCGTCTCGGCCTGGCTCGGCCGCCCGGTGCGGCTCACCCGCAACGCGCCCCAGCAGCTCAAACGCCACCACTGGTGGCCGGACGAGCCCGGCATGATCCCCGACTGGGTCGCCGACCAGACGCCAGGCGAGGACGACACGGTCGCCGCCCGCCACGACGCCGAAGGCGGCCGCTTCTTCGACTTCGGCCCCGTCCACCTCGTCACCACCGGCGCCCTCGAGCGGCTCGACAACGAGCACGGCAGTGAGGTCGATCCGGCCCGCTTCCGCCCCAACCTGATCCTCGACCTCCCCGCCGACCCCGAACCCGGCCAGCGGATCGCCATCGGGCCCGACGCCGTCCTCGAAGTCGCGATCCCGACCCCGCGCTGCGTCATCCCGTCCCTCGCCCACGGCGACGCGCCCGCCGACCGCGCCCTCCTCAAGACCCTCGCCGCGCACCACCGCATCGACGTCGCCGACTACGGCCGCGCCACCTGCTTCGGCCTCTACGCCAACGTGCTCGCCGTAGGCTCGATCGCCACCGGCGACCGCGTCACCGTCGCCGGGTAGTGAACGGCCCGTGCAGCGCTGAGCACTGCACGGGCCGTTCACTACTGGCCTGGTTCCGCTGAGCTAATTGAAGCCGGTCGCGTAGTACCGCGCCTTGTAGAACTCCGCGCCGCTGCGCGTCCGGTCGGCCGACTGCGAGAACACCACGGTCGGGCTGCCCCAGTCGCGCGAGCCGGCGTTGTCGCCGCGCACGTAGAAGTACTCGCCGCTGCGCATCTTCACGTACGCCTTGATCCGCGTGGTCGTGTGCAGCGTCGTCTTCGAGAGCGTCGACTTGCTGATCGAGTAGACCCCGTACGAGTCCGAGACCAGCAGCCGGTCCGAGTTCGAGTAGTCCGGCTGCAGGTCGTGCCCGAGTCCCGAGAGCGCCACCTTCTTGCTGGACGCCGTGATCCGCACGTTCCGGTACGTGCCCGACACCGTGTACGCCTGCACGACCTTGTTCCCGCACGCCCACAACAGCTTGTTGTTCGGATCCCACAGCACGCCGTGCGCGCCCGCGAGCGTCACCCGCTGCACCTGCGCGAGCGTCGACGGCTTCGAAACCGCCGTCGGCCCGTACACCGTGAGATACCCGTCCGACGATGCCGCGACGAACGCGCCGATGTCCGGAATGCGCTCCAGCGCATGCGGGTTCCCGCCCGGCGTCGCGCTCCACAGCACGTCGTTGAGCTCCTGGTCCTTCTCATCGGTGATGTTCCAGATCCCGACCCGCCCGCCCGACGCCGCGGCCAGCCCGATCGCCCCGAACTGCGACGTGTCCCGGATCCGGCAGTCGGACAGGTTCGCCCAACCGCTCGCGCCCGGGCTCCACGACTTGTACCGGTTGGCGTCGCTGAACGCCGCGTTCTTGTCGAACACCATCACCTTGTTCGCGACCTGCTCGGTCACCATGATCCTGAAGTTCGCCGTATCCGCCGTCGCCACACCGGCACCGACAACCCCGGCCGCCGCCAACGGCGCCCCAATGGCCGCTGCGCGCAAAAAGTTCCGCCGTCTCATGCTGCTCCTCGTGGGGGGTAGGAAGCGCCCGCACCCGATCCGGGCCGCGGACCACCCAACAGTGTGCGACATAGGAACCAATAGCGGCAAGTAACCCATCAGGCACTCGATCGGACCACCTCCAAGCGACCGCCTGTGCGGAAGTTTCGCCGAGAAGAAGAAATACCTCGCATGGAACAACGCGGGCGCGTTCCCCGCCAAGCGCCTGTACCTGAACCTCGTCGACGACCCCGATGGCTCCCCTCAGAGGCCTTGGTCCCCACGTACATGTGGGCGGTCATCGACGAACTCGTCGGCGCCGAGCTCACCGACGTCCGGATCGGCGAAGCCCTCGACCAGGCCGAGGTCATCGGCACCGAACTCGTGAGGACCGGCTGGAACTCGATGTTCGCCGAGGTGCCCACACCGCGCCCGGCCGCAGCGCCGGAGCCGTCCGCAGCACTGGGGCAAGAACAGGAGTCCGCCCCCACTGCAATGGCGACGGCATCCGTCGGTCACGACTCCGAAGACGATTCGACCGACCCCGGAGTCCGGACCGTTGACGCCACCGGAGACCAGGGGAGAGACCGAAAGGGCGACGGTCTGGAGGACCAGGGGCGACAGAGCGACTACGCGGGCGACCGGCCGTGTGGCCGTGAGAGCGACGGCCCCGCGCACCAGACCGGTTCCCGAACCGAATCCGCCGATCAGGAGACCACCGCATGACACCCGAAGAGCTGCACCGCAAGCACCTGGCCGCGTTGATCATTGAGAGCCCGGAGGAGGCGGAGCAGGTCCGCGAACGGTTCAAGCCGCTGGACCACACGACCGCAGCCAGGTACCTCCGGGCGGCCGTCGCAGCGAGCCTCGAATACCGGTTCGGGCCCGGCGCCGGGCCGGTCGGCCACGACGAGTTCACCGCGTTCATGGCCGAGCTGCACCGCGACGGCCGTGCCGTCGAGCACCCCTGGCCCACGGGATCGAACGTGGACGTTCGACGCGGAAGGCCGCTGCTCGATCAGGGTGCTCCCAAGCGACAGAGGACCGGAACTCGAAGGCGCCCGTCTTCCGCAGCGAGTGCACGCCTCTTCATTCGGCCAGGTCGGTCACGTTCGCACCGACAGCGGGAAGGTACTCCTCCTGCAGCCACGCGACAAGATCCGAGGGGAGCACGCAGCCCTCGGCATCGCACCGCTCCGCATCCGGAACTCGGTAGACCTCGAAGTCCACGAAGACCACCACGTTCGCGATCCGCGCGGCGACCTCGGTCGGCCCGGCGCGGTTCGAATCCGGCCTGCTCCAGATGAAGCCGTCCTCCCAGGGGTCAGGAACCTCTGAGACGATGTCCGCGGAATCCCGGAGCTCCGTGGCGGACAACTGCACACGTTCAGGGATCTCGATGGTCTCCTCGGCCTCCGAAGCGGATCCGTAGACCTCAATCCCGAACCGGAGCCACGAGTTGTACTGCTCCGCTTCGGATTCGTCCTCCGGAGCCGCCCAGTTCATGGAGACGGAGCAGAACGCCTCCTGCTCTACCTGAAGGTCCTCTGCCTTGATCTCGATGCCGTTCTCCGCGAAGAACTCGCTCAGCTCGTCGAAGCCTGCGGCGCTGCACTCCTCCGGGCCCGCGAGGTCGAGTTCGAGCACCTCCTCCTCAGGTGCAGACGAGTCGCCGCCGACGTCCTCGGCCTCACACGCTGCGAGGCCGAAGGTCAAGGCCGCCACCGATGCCAGCACTCGGAATCGACGCAGGGAGTGGTCAGCCATTGATGTACCCCGGAATGATCTGGTAGACGAGGGAGTTCGAGAAGTACCCGTCCCACACGAGCGCCTCCGATTCGAAGAACCCTCCGGAGTAGTCCTTGCGGGACTCCTCGAGACCTTCAAGACAGTCCTCGGCGCCTTCGGTGAGCATCTTCACCAGCTCAGCACAGGTGTCGCCGTCGGGGACGTCCTTGCCGGTCAGTCGATCGATGATGCCGTTGAAGAAGTTCGACATGGGCGATTGGACTTCGCCGCCACTGGCTGCTTCGACGACGAAGTCGGTGGTGGCCACGATGTCTCCGGCGAACGGGATCCGGTTGACCGTGATGGTGGCCGCGAACTTCGAGACCGCCTTGTCCTGGGCGGAAGAGGAGTTGAGCTTCTCGAGTATGAGTTCCCACGCCTCCGCGATGTTGTTGTACGCCTGGACCACCGCGTGAGTCTGCGCCGTCGCCTCCGCTGAGCCCGCGTACACCAGAGCGGAAGCGCCGTTCCAGTGCGCGACGAGCGCCTGTCGGACCTGGTTGCCGAAATCCTGTACCGCGGGCTGCTCGATTTCGGAGGCCTGCCATTCGTCCCAGAGCGCACGGATCTCCAGGCACTCACGGTCGACATGAGTGTCGTGGATCGTCTTCGCCTGTTCGCAGACCGCGTTCAGCTTCGTCAGGAGGTCGCCCATCGCAGGGAGATCACACGCTTTGAGCATGTCGCGGTAGGCCTCCTCGATTGAGCCCATCTGGACGATGGTCCTGCCCATCGCCTGGTTGTGCACGTCATCGTCGTCCGATGCCGTGGTGCCGGTCCAAGTCGACTGGATCTGCGGCCCGTTGCTGAAGCTCTCCGCGACGGCATCGGGAATCGCAGCGGGCATGAGGAAGCCCAGCACCTCTGAGTGGCGATAGAACCCGGTGAGCGTTCTCCAGTCCTGCTGCCCCTCTGCCTCGGCGAATCCGCCTTCCATCGGGTACAGCGCCAGGTTCCCGACATGCCGCAGGGCGACGTCGTGCCCGAACCGGTCGAAGGCCTCCTGCCTCCGATAGCCTTCGAGAAGCACCTCCCTGATCGAGTCGAGCGCCTCCCACATCTGGTCCTCGGTCGGCGCGCCGTCGAGGTCCACCGGGGTGACTGGCGCGTCATCGCCTGTGACCCAGTCGGTGACCGCGTCCCAGGCATTCCGGCCAGTCTCGACGGCTGAATCCAATGCGTCCGACGCTTGGTCGGAGACCCACTCGCGTGCGTCCGAGGCCTGGTCGGAAATCCACTCGCCTGCGTCGTTCAACCAGTTCATCTCTGCCCCTTCAGTTTTCGCAGGCTAGTTGCGCCTTGTCGCAGGCGGTCAGCCATCGGTTTCGGCGAGGTTCTCGACGTAGGCGTCTTCGAGCCCGGCCAGCGCTGACTCGAGGTCGAGAGCGGCTTCCTGCTCGTCGGCGTCGTACCCGTCGGCGATCTCCACGAGGGTCCGGCCCATGTCCGCGAGAGTCTCGGGAGTCTCCTCGGCCACGGTGACGAAGCGTCCCCAGAGGGTGTTGAACTGGTCTGCTGCGCTTCCCGTGATGAAGCCGCCGAAGGTCGCGTCGGCGGAGGACTTGGCATCGACTACCAGCGTCTTGAGGTCCTCATAGCTGCTGGCCACGGCAGGGAGCGTTGTGCCACCTATTTGGCGGATGTTTTCAGGGGTGAACTCTCGAGTCACGTCTCAGGCCTCGACTTCCGGAGAGGGTGCGCCACCTCAGGAGCGATTGGCATGGAGGGGACCGGGGTGCCTCACCGTCGAAGCAAGCCCGTCGATTAGTCGTATTCGGTCGGATTCTATCGATATTTTCACTTTCTGTGTGCCCCGGTCGCGACACGTTCCGTGCGCGTGACCGCCCGTGTTCACTATCAACGAACCTCCACCCGCGCAGGGTGAACAGGGGATTGGAGAGGCCCTTTGGGCGAGCCCGACCCCGCCGCTCCCCGAACTTCTTCGGAGAGCGGCGAGGCCGTCAGAGGCTCGTGAGTGCGCGAGCGAGCGTGAGCACTTCCTCCAGGGCGGGGCTGATCAGTCCCTCGCACCGCCGTGCCGTCAGGCGGTACAGCGCGGGCCGCTTCGTCTTCTTGGAATCGAGTTCGTCGCGGACCGTCTCCATGGTCCGTTCCCAAGCGGCCCAGGAGGAATTGACCACGTGTTCCAGGTTGTCGTCCCAAGCGACCAGTGTCGGAGAGCATTTCCCGACCGGGAAGGGCACGACGGTGGGCACCCCGTGGTGCTCCTGCAACACCACGTTGGCAGCGCGGTCGCCCGCGCGGGCTCGTGCGATCTCGTCCGGGTCCGTCCACTTCCGCCCGGCATTGCCGCTGTCGTTGTCGAAGACGGTCAGTGATGTGATGCCGAGCTGGTGAAGGATCGCCTGAGCGACGATGAGGTTCGCCTTCCCCGAAGCGTTGACGACGGTGACGCCGAAGCGTTCGAGCGCGCCCTTGCGGGAGGCGACCTCCTCGATGACGACCTTGTCTGCATGCCGAACGCGACGCCGATCCAGCACTACGTCGACGCCCTGAAATCCTCCGGTATCCCGGCCCAGGCGATCAAGGACGACATCCCCGACGCCGACACCGTCCACGTCACCACCATCAACGGGCTCAAAGGAACCGAATACCGCTGCATCGTCCTCGTGGGCGTCGGCGCCGACCGGTATCCGCGCAAGTTCGCGGCCGAACTCGCGGCCACCGACCCCGTCGCATACGAACTCGCACTCGAACGCGAGCGGAACCTCCTGTTCGTGGCGTTCACCCGGGCCTGCCGCGAGCTGACGGTGATCTGGTCCGGGGAGCCGAGCCCGCTGCTGCGCCACTGAGGCCGTGCACCGATCGGGGGACACCAGGGAGCCGCATGCCGGAATAGAATCGGAGGCGCTGTCCGCTCCCGACCTCTGGGATTCGTATGACAACTGCACCCCTCGACAAGTCCAAGGTCGGTGAACACGCCCGTTCACAGGTCGCCCACGCCCGCAACATCCTCCTTCAGTACGACCGCCTCGCCGCCGCCCCGGAGCAGCTGCGCGCCGCCGTCCGCGACCAGTACGCCGTCCTCGCCCGCGAGGAGGTCGCCGAGCGCCTCGCGAAGATGCCCGCCGGCGACCTCAAGAAGGTCGCGAAAGGCATGCGCCTGGGGAAGTTGGAGCAGGCCGGATTCCGCACCGTCGCCCTGATCCGCAGCGCCTCCCACCACCGGCTCCAGCAGGTACCCGGTGTCGGGGCGCAGACCGTCGAAGAGGTCAAGGCCGCCGCCGACCTCCTGGCCGAGCGCGCAGCCGCCGACAGCCGCCCCCGCCTCGACCCGGTCCGCAAGGACCCCCGCCACACCAGGATCCTGGCGACCCTGGCCGCCGAGCGGGCCGCCGGAGCCGCCACGGACGGACTGCGGGACGCCGTGCAGCGCTTCAAAACCCGCACCGCGCCGCACATCACCGCCGCCGACCGCGCCGCCAGCAAGACCGCGATGTTCTGGTCCGGCCGCAAGCGCAAAGCCGAAGCGCTCGCCGGCCTCGACGCGCTCGAAGCGGTCATCGCCGACTTCGAGACCGGTTCACTCGTCCGCAGTCTCGCGGAAGCGCTCGAACGCGCCGACCCCGGCCGCTGGTCCGTCGACGAACTCTGGCGCGACTTCGAACTGCAGGCCGCGAACGTCAACACGTCGCTCGCGAAGATCACCGGTGCCGACATCGAGGACGCCGCGCGCGCCGAGGACTTCGTCAGTCCCGAACTGCGCCAGAAGATCGAGGCGCTGCCGTTCAACGCCAGCCTCATGCGCACCGACCTCCGCTTCTACCAGCTGTTCGGAGCGAAGTACACGATCCACCAGGAGCAGGCGATCATCGGCGACGAGATGGGCCTGGGAAAGACCATTCAGGCCCTTGCCGTCGCCGCGCACCTCGCCGCGAAAGGCCAGCGCCGCTTCCTCGTGGTCTGCCCGGCGAGCGTCGTCCCGAACTGGCTCAACGAGATCCGCAAGCACACGCACCTGGCGTCGTTCAGCCTCCACGGCAGTGGCCGTGAAGTCGAGGCCCGCAAATGGCTGCACCGCGGCGGCATAGCGGTCACCACGTTCAACACCATCGACCGACTGGAGACGCTGCGCCGCCACGCGGACGCCGAGACCGCGCTGCTCGTAGTCGACGAGGCCCACTACATCAAGAACCCGGGCACGAAACGCACCCAGGCCGTCAGGGCCGCCATCGGCCGGTCCCAGCGGACCCTGTTCCTCTCCGGCACCCCGATGGAGAACCGGGTCGAGGAGTTCCAGGCACTCATCGGCTATCTCCGGCCTGACATCGCCAGGCGGGTCGATGCGGGTGACGCCGTGGTCGGGGCCAGGGCCTTCCGCCGCCTGGTCGCCCCGGTGTACCTGCGGCGCAACCAGGAAGACGTGCTCACCGAGCTGCCCGAGAAGATCGAGGTCGAGGAGTGGGTGCAGTTCACCGGGGATGACGCGAACGCTTACCGCGACCAGGTGCGGGCGCGGAACCTCATGGGCATGCGCCGCGCCTCCTCGGCCATGCCCGGCACCGCGAAACTGGACCGGCTGGTGGAACTCGTCGAAGACGCAGGTGCCGAAGGCCAGAAGGTCATCGTGTTCTCGTACTTCCTCGACGTCCTCGCCGCCGCCGCGTCCAGGCTCGGCAATCTCGCGATCGGCCCGATCACCGGGAGCGTTCCTGCGCCGAAGCGCCAGGACATGATCGACGACTTCACCCGCCGCGAAGGCCCGGCGGTGATCCTGGCGCAGATCGAGGCGGGTGGAGTCGGCCTGAACATCCAGGCCGCGTCAGTGGTGGTCATCGCCGAACCGCAGTGGAAGCCGAGCGTCGAGCAGCAGGCGATCGCCCGCGCCCATCGCATGGGCCAGACCCGGCGCGTCCAAGTCCACAGGCTGCTCGCCAAAGACGGTGTCGACGAGCGGATCCGTGAAGTCCAGGAGCAGAAGCAGCTGCTGTTCGACCACTATGCGCGCCAGAGCGACGCGAAATCGAGCGACGGCATGGCGACCGACACCGGCATCGCCCGGCCCGCACCCCTCGACGACGAGTCGATCCCGCTGGAGCAGCGGATCATCGTGGCGGAACGGGCCCGACTCGGCCTCTGACGACTGTGCCGACACAGCAGAAAAGCCAGGTCCGGAGACCTGGCTTTCGTTGGTGCGCCGCGAGGGATTCGAACCCCCAACCTTCTGATCCGTAGTCAGATGCTCTATCCGTTGAGCTAGCGGCGCAGGTTGGCTTGATCGTTGCGATCAGGACCGGGCATAACCTTACCTGGGGCGAAAACCGATCTGCAACCGGGTGTGTAATTGTGTCTTGGGCCATCGGACTCACATTCACACCCGACCTGCAACCGGGTGTGTAGATGTGACTTGGGCCTGGACTCAATTTCACACCGTGACCGCGAAAGATCTGACCCCAACCTTCTGATCCGTAGTCAGACGGTCCGGGCCTCAGCAGTTGTCGAGGACGGTCTTCGCCAGGGCCCGCCAGGCCGCGGGTAGGGCCTCGGCGCGTTCGGGGAGCGGGGCGTTCGCGGCGGCCCAGACTGCGGCTTCGGCTTCGGGGACCTCGTCGCCCAGGAGGTAGCGCTCGACGAAGGCGGCGCGGTGCTCGTGGCCGGGGAAGAAGTAGCCGCCGGCCGCGAAGAGGGCCACGTAGGCGCGGTGGAGGCCCTCGGTGAGGGTTTCGGCCAGTTCCCAGGGGTCGGCAGCGTCGCCCAGGCGCTTCGCCAACGCGTCGACCTCGCCGGCCACGGCCTCGCGGGAGGCGTCGGCCAGGGCCTGCGGGAACTCGGTGACCTCGGCGCGGGCGCGGGAGCCGAGTTCGGAGTCGTCGGCGAGGAGGGTGCCCTCGGCGAAGCGGGCGATGACGCGGAGGGTCTCGTCGCCGGGGTGCTGCCAGCCCTCGCCGCGATGGAGGGCCTCGAGGTGGGACTGGAAGCGCGCGACGGTGAGGTGGACGGCATCGTCGCTGGCGTCGGCGGGGACGGTGTCGGTCTCCCACACGCAGACCAGCTCGGCCTCCTCCCCGAATCCGGACAGGGCGGGGCCGTGGGCGTAGGCGAACGCGAGGCGCTCGTCGTCGTTGATCTCGGCGAGGACGTCGGTGGAGAGCCTCAGGACCGCGTTGGGAAGGGACATGCCGCAATTGTGGCCGCAGTTCGCAACCGCGTCTACCCGTGCGTTCGTGCGCGCACGCGGTGATTCCGGCCATGCGGCCGGACGAGGTGGACAAGCTGATCGGCGGAGGGCTCATGTCGTAAGGGGCGGTTAGCATGTCCACATGGCATCACCCACCGGCCGTCTCGGCACGGATCTCGAGCCGGGCGCGGTCGCCGCCTGGCGGGCCCACTCCCAGCGCCTGTGGGGCGAGCCCTTCGCCACAGCCCTGGACGCGTTCCGGTACCTCGGCGCGGTCCAGTCGCAGGAATACCAGCCCTCGAAGCTCACCCCCGCGATGCGAACCCGACCTGACGCGGAGGGCCTGCCGTTCGCGGGCGTCGACGGGGTCGACGCGCTCATCGAGAAGGGCGCGGTGATCCGCACCCACGTGCTCCGCCCGACGTGGCACACCGTCCCGGTCGAGGACCTGCGGATGATGCTCGCGGCCACGTCCCACCGGGTCTTGCAGGTGGCCGGCACGCAGTTCCGCAGCCTCGGGCTCAGTGAGGCCGAGCTGCTGATCGGGGACGAGACGCTCGCGGCGGCCACTTCCGGCGGGCGGCACCTGCTGCGCGAGGAGGCCTCCGAGGCGCTGGCGGCCGCCGGGATCGCCGACCCGACCGGGCTGCGCCTGATCCACCTGCTGTTCCACGCCGAGCTGGTGTCGGCGATCTGCTCGGGGACGCCGAAGGACGGCAAGCAGACCTACGCGAACTTCGACGAGCGCGTGCCGGCCGGGGAGGTCGCACAGGACGAGGCGGTCCGGGCGCTGGCGCTGCGGTTCTTCTCCTCGCGCGGGCCCGCGACCGTGAAGGACTTCACGCGCTGGGCGACGTTGAAGGTGGCCGACGCGAAGGCGGCGATCGACGGGCTCGGGCTCGAGTCGCTCAAGGTCGGCGAGCGGGTGCTCTACTACGTGCAGGAGCAGCCGGCCGGGCGCGAGTCGGGCCCGGTGGTGGACTTCGTGCAGGGCTTCGACGAGATGATGTGCTCGTACACGGACACGAAGGAGCTCGTGACGCACCATTCGGTGCCGCCGACGCGGTTCCCGGGCCGGGCGCGGTTCACCTCGGTGATCCTGCTGGACGGCCAGGTGATCGGGAGTTGGAAGGCGACCCTGAAGCGCGAGAGCGTGCTGCTCGAGACGTGGCGGGTGCGGGGGTTCACGGCCGCGGAGATCGCGGCGCTTCGCCGCGGCGCGGACAAGCTGCGGGCCTGGTACGGGAAGCCCGAGATGGAGCTCGTGCTCGAGCACGACGAGTGATGAGCCTCCGATTCGCGCGCGGTGAAGGCGTGCCGCTCCGGGGCGCGTGCGGGGACCGGCTTCCGCTCCCGACCGTGGGCTCCTTCGCGCGCGGAGCGGGTCGGTTGTCGCGACGCGAGGGGCAAATCCGGAATGACGGATATGTTCCGAACGCAGCGCCCCCGTTCAACAACCAGTACCTCGCGGGTACGACAACCCGCCTGGACACGAAACTGCTTCGCGCGCAACGCAAAACGGCCTCGCTCGCACTGCGAGCGAGACCGTTCCGTCAAGCGTATTGCTAGAGGCGGCCGAGGGCCTCGGCGAACGGGGCGAGGCCCATCGAGCCGAGGTTCAGCGAGTCCGAGTGGAACTGCTTGAGGCTGAAGTCGGCGCCCTTGCGGGCCTTGTAGTCCTCGCGGGCCTGCATCCAGAGGCGCTCGCCGACCTTGTACGACGGGGCCTGGCCGGCCCAGCCGAGGTAGCGGTTGACCTCGAAGTGGAGCATGTCGTCCTCGATCGTGCGGGTGTGCGCCCGCATGAACTCGAACATCTTCGCGCCGTCCCAGGTCTCGCCCGCGCGCCAGCCGAACGGGTTGTCCTCGGGGATGGCGAACTCGCAGTGGAGGCCGATGTCGACGACGACGCGGGCGGCGCGGAAGGCCTGCGCGTCGAGCATGCCGAGGCGCCCAGCAGGGTCCTCGTCGTAATAGCCGAGCTCGTCCATGAGCCGCTCGGAGTAGAGGGCCCAGCCCTCGCCGTGGCCCGAGCACCACATCAACTGGCGCTGGAAGCGGTTGAGGAGCTCGATGCGGGCCATGGTCTGGCCGACCTGGAGGTGGTGGCCGGGCACGCCCTCGTGGTACACAGTGGACTTCTCACGCCACTTGCCGAAGAGCTTCTGGCCCTCCGGGACGGACCACCACATGGCGCCGGGACGGGAGAAGTCCTCGCTCGGCCCGGTGTAGTAGATCGCCCCGTCCTCGGTCGGCGCGATCTTGCAGTCGATGGCGCGGATCTGCTCGGGGATGTCGAAGTGCTTGTCCGCGAGGTCGGCGATCGTGGAGTCGGCGAGGTCCTGCATCCAGTCGCGGAACACGGCCTTGTCGGTCATGTTCTCGTCGGGGTCCTGGTCCAGGAACGCCACGACCTCTTCGATCGACGCGCCCGGCTTGATGCGCTCGCAGGTGGCGCGCATGTCGGCCTCGATGCGGGCGAGCTCCTGCCAGCCCCACGCGTAGGTCTCCTCGAGGTCGATCGCGGAGCCGATGAAGTAGCGGGACGCGCGCGAGTACCGGTCGCGGCCGACCGCGTCGTTCTTCGGCGCCTGCGGGGCCAGCTCCTCGCGCAGGAACAGTGCGAACTTCGTGGCGGCGTACCGGGCGCGGGTCGCGCCGTCGCTCAGGGCGATGCGCAGCGGGCCGGTCTTGACGGGCTCGCCGTCCACGGTGACCCCGTTGACCAGGTTCGCCCAGAAGTCGGTCTCGATGCCCTTGGCGCCGTTCCAGTTGTCGCAGTGGGTGGCGACTTCGAGGACCTGGCGCTCGGCGGCGACGCGGCCCGCGGCGGCCTCGGCGCGCAGCGTCTCGGTGTACTGCTCGAACGCGGTCGGGACGGCCTCGAGGCGGGCCGCGATGTTCTTCGCCGCCTCCTCGCCGTCCTTCGGCATGAGGTCGAAGATCTGGCGCACGCTGTGCACGGGCGAGGCCAGGACGTTGAGGCTCAAGTAGGTGTCGCCCGCTTCGTGGCGCTCCATCTGGAGGCGCAGGCGCTCGAGGATGGCGTCCTTGGCGACGCGCTCGCGCTCGTCGACCGGTTCGGCGGCTTCCAGATCGGCGATCGCCTTGCGGGTCAGGGCCGCTTCGGCCTCGAGCCCGGCGGGCGAGAGGTCGTCGATCTCGTGGTCGTGTCCGGGGACGCCCATGCTCGTTGCCGTGAGGGGGCTCAGGGCGATGACGTCCTCTACGTACTGGTCGGCGATGCGATCGATGCTTCTCATGGAGTGGACTTTACGCGAGGGCGCCGGGCGAGCGCGACCTCGCTTTCGACCGCTTCGAGCCAGCCGCCGGCCGCGCCGAGCTCCATGAGCGACGCCTTCGTGAGCGGGATGCGTTGCGCCGCTTCGGGTTCGACGGGCCAGTCGGTGCGCAGGGCCCGGGACCGGTCGAACCATTCACTGATTGAGTTTGGCCGATCGGTGTAGGCGTCCAGGTCCGCGGCCGCGGCGTCCAGCTCCGCGGCGAGGTCCTCCACGGCCGCCATGAGCTGGGCCCGGTTGCCCTCCACCATGCCCGTGAACAGGGCGGTCGGGCTGGCCGCGACGCGGGTGCCGTCGCGGTACGAGCCGGCCGCGAGGGTGCGGGCCAGCGGCTCGTCGGCGACGCGCACGAGCGCGGCGGCGACCAGGTGCTCCAGGTGCGAGATGCGGGCGGCGGCCCGGTCGTGGTCGGCTGCGGTGGCGGGCACGACGTGCGCGCCGATCGACGTCCACAGCGCGGCGAGCGCGGTCCAGTCGGCGAGGTCGGTGTCGTCCTCGAGGCACAGCACCCACTTGCGGCCCTGGAACAGGTCCGCCTCGGCGGCGTCGAATCCGTTGGTCTCCTTGCCCGCCATGGGATGTCCGCCCACGAACCGGTGGTGCGCGAACAGCCGCGCGGGCTCGGCCTTCACTGAGGAGACGTCGGTGACCAGGCCCGTGTAGCCGTCCAGGGTCTCGTTCGCGACGGCGGCGAGGTGGCGGAACGGGGAGGCCACGACGGCGAGGTCGGTGCCCGCGAGCGCGGCCGGGTCGGCGGTGACGGGGAAGTGCGCGGCGGCGGCCTCGCGGGTGGCGGGGTCGGGGTCGAGGCCGAGCACGTCGTGGCCGGCTGCGGCGAGGGCGAGCGCGGCGGAGCCGCCGATGAGGCCGAGCCCGATGACCGCGACGCGCATCAGAGGTAGAGCCCCGTGCCGTCGTTGTCGACGCGTTTGGCGGCGACCGCGTGGATGTCGCGCTCGCGCAGGAGGAGGTAGGTGCGGCCCTGCATCTCGACCTCGGCCTTGTCCTCGGGGTCGAACAGGACGCGGTCGCCGGTGACGACCGAGCGCACGAGCGGTCCGACGCCGACCGCTTCGGCCCAGTGCAGGCGCCGGCCCATGGCGGCGGTGGCGGGGATGACGATCCCGGCGGCGGATTTGCGTTCGGAGTCCGCGTCCTCGCGCACGAGGAGGCGGTCGTGCAGGAGCCGGACCGGCAGGCCGGTCGTGGAGTCCAACGGTGTATCGGTCACAGCGCGCCAGCCTACCGGCAGCGGCGGCCGGGCGCGAAATGCGAGCGGGGAGTCTCACGCCCGCCCGTGAGGTCGCGGGTCGCGAGGCGGCGGTGCTTCCGGCAACCGGCACCCGTGGGCACCTGCCGGCTCAGGACCCGGCCGCGGCGAGCACTCCCGCCCCGGCTGCGCCGCCCGGCACTACGAACACCCAGGGTCCCCTACAGGTACGACATGCTGAGGCCGCCCACCCGTGCTCCCCGGGACGCGAGCTGAGCGCGGCGCCGCCCGGCACCTGAGACGTCGTGCGACCGCTTCGAGCCGCCCCGCATATCCAGGTCCCGCACGGGTACACCGCCCGCACCGCGAGGTGCCGACGGGCACTCGGTACAGGCTGCTGTATCGGCGGAGTCGCACCCAACCGGTACGGTACGTGTTGACGTTGCACCCGCCTCCTTTCGGAGGAACCGTCCTTGGAGAGACCGTGAGCCGATTCCGTCGCACCACCGCCCGGGCACGTCAACTGTGGATCGGCATGCGCCTCAACCCGGTCACCGAGCGCGCCCTGGCCCGGCGGGACGAACCGGGCGATGACGAGCCCGACATCCCCGGCGACATACCGCCGGATCTCGACAGGGACGGCGACGGCGAGGTCTCCGAGCGCGACTTCGTGCCGACCGGCCTCGCGGTCGGCGCGGCCTGGTCCTGGCGGCTCCTCATCATCGGCGCCGCGGTCGCGATCTTCCTGTACCTCCTCAGCTACGTCACCACGGTCGTCATCCCGGTCGCGATCTCCTTCCTCCTCGCGGCCATGCTGCAGCCGCCCGCGGCCTGGCTGATCCGCAAGGGCTGGAACAAGTCCCTCGCCTCGATCTTCATGCTCGTCGCGGGCCTCGCGGCGGTCGGCGCGATCCTCACGTTCGTCGTCCAGCAGTTCATCGCCGGCATCCCCGACTTCTACGACTCGATCGTCACCGGCCTCAAGGACGCCCAGGCCTGGCTCGAATCGGGCCCCTACGGCCTCAACGGCGCGCAGGTCGCCGAGATCGTCGCGAACATCCAGGACAACATCACCAGCTGGTACGACGAGAACCAGCAGGCCATCGTCCAGACCGGCGTCGACGTCGCCACCTCGACCGCCTCCGGCCTCGGCAACTTCGCGACCGGCCTGTTCCTGGTCCTGTTCACCACCTACTTCTTCATCCGCGACGGCCGCAAGATCTGGACCTTCCTCACCGGCATGCTCCCGCGCACCGCCTCCGAGCCGCTGCGCTACGCCGGCGGCGCCGGCTGGTCGACCCTCGTGCAGTACATGCGCACCATCGTGGTCGTGGCCGCCGTGGACGCGATCTTCATCGGCCTCGGCCTGTACCTCCTCGAGGTGCCGCTGTGGCTGCCGCTGACGACGCTGATCTTCCTCGGCGCGTTCATCCCGATCATCGGTGCCACGATCTCGGGGATCATCGCCGTCGTCGTCGCCCTCGTCGGCACCCCGAACGGCCTCGTCACCGCGCTCATCGTCCTCGGCATCGTCCTGGCCGTGCAGCAGCTCGAGTCGAACCTGCTGCAGCCCTTCCTGATGAGCCGCGCGGTCAAACTCCATCCACTCGCGATCGTCCTCGCCGTCACCGCGGGCGGCTTCGTGTGGGGCATCATCGGCGCCCTCGTCGCCGTCCCCATCCTCGCGATCGTCAACGGCACCGTGCGCGCCCTCAACCGCTACCGAGAGGCCCGCCGCGAAGCCCAGGCGCGCGGCCTCGAAGGCGAGGACGCCACCGCCGAAGCGGTCAGGGTCAGCGCCGCCGCCGGCGCCGCCGAGCGCGCCCGCCGCGCCGCCGGCACCAAGAACGGCACCAAGGACAGCAACGGTTCGCAAGACGACACCGACGCCGGCGAGCAGGCGGCGCAGGAGGCATGAGCACCGACGCCCAGATCGCCGAAGTCCCCGCCCAGCCCGCTGCGAAAGCCGCCGTAAAGAGCACTGCCAAAGGCGCTGTCAAAGGCGCCACCAAAGCGGAACGCGAAGCCCTCGCCATCCTCGACGCGGCCGTCGCCGCCACCCCCCACGGCCAGGCCCGCGAAGGCCAGCGCGAGATGTGCGCGGCCGTCGCCAACGCCGTCGACTCCGGCAAGCACCTGCTCGTGCAGGCCGGCACCGGCACCGGCAAGTCGCTCGCCTACCTGTGCGCCGCGCTCGCCGCGGGGCGGCCCGTGGTCGTCTCGACCGCCACGCTCGCGCTCCAGCACCAGCTCGTCGCCGTCGACCTGCCGCGCCTGGTCGAGGCCGTCGCGCCCGTCATCGGCCGCAAGCCGACGTTCGCGCTCCTCAAGGGCCGCCACAACTACATCTGCAAGCGCAAGATCGCCGGCGAAGAGGACGAGGACGACGGCGCGATCGAGGGCACCGAGACCCTGAAGTGGGCCGGGCAGCAGGCGTCCTTCGCCAAGCAGGTGCAGCGCCTCTTCGACTGGGCGGGCGACACCGACACCGGCGACCGCGACGACCTCGACCCGGGCGTCTCCGACCGCGCCTGGAAGCAGGCCTCCACGTCATCCTCCGAGTGCCCGGGCGCGAAGGACTGCGCTCAGGGCTCCGACTGCTTCGCCGAGTGGGCCCGCGCGAAGGCGCACGAGGCCGACATCGTGGTCACCAACCACGCCCTGCTCTCGATCGACATGATGAACGAGCGCAGCGTCCTGCCCGAGCACGCCGTGCTCATCGTGGACGAGGCGCACGAGCTGGTCGACCGGGTCACCTCGGCCGCCCGCGCCGAGCTGCATCCGGCGCGGCTGCGCTGGCTCGCCCAGCGCGGGCGACGCCTCATCGACCCCGATGTGGCAGACCAGGTCCGGGAGGCCGCTGACGCGCTCGAGGGCGCCCTCACGGCGGCCGGTGAGCGCCGGTTCTCCGGCGACCTGCCCGCGCCGCTCGTGGAGGCGCTCAACCTGATCAACGGCGCGTGCGTCAAGGCCACCACCCACCTGGGTTCGCTCGACGCGGAGACGAAGAAGCAGCTGAGCGCCCAGCAGCTCAAGGCCGGGCTCGTGGAGACCATCGAGACGGCGGGGCGCTGCATCGGCCCGGCTGGGGACGACGTGATCTGGGCGGAGCCGAACGGCCCGCAGCTGGTCGCCGCGCCGCTGTCGGTGGGCGGCCTGCTCTCGGCGATGCTGTACGAGGACCGCACGGTGATCGCGGCGTCGGCGACGCTGACGCTCGGCGGCCGGTTCGACATCGTGGCGCGCAACCTCGGCCTGCCCGCGGACGGGCACGGCTGGACCTCGCTCGATGTCGGCTCGCCGTTCGACTACCGCAAGCAGGGCATCCTCTACGTGGCGGCGAAGCTGCCGCGCCCGACCGCGTCGGGCCTTTCGGACGAGTCCGGCAAGGAGCTGCTGCGCCTGGTCGAGGCCAGCCGCGGGGCGACTCTGGGCCTGTTCTCGTCGAAGAAGGCCGCCGAGGCGGCGGCCGAACTCCTTCGCGCGCAGACCGACTACGACATCCTGCTGCAGGGCGAGGAGACGCTCGCGAGCCTCGTGAAGCGGTTCAAGGAGGAGGAGTCGACCTGCCTCCTGGGGGTCATGAGCCTCTGGCAGGGCGTCGACGTGCCGGGCATGACGTGCCGTCTCGTGGTGGTGGACCGGATCCCGTTCCCGCGCCCGACCGAGCCGCTGACGGCGGCGCGTTCGGAGGCGGCCGACGCGGCGGGCCGCTCGGGCTTCACCGAGGTGTCGGTCCCGGCTGCGGCGATCCGGCTCGCGCAGGGCGCCGGCCGGCTCATCCGCCGCACCACGGACCGCGGCGTGGTCGCGATCCTCGACTCGCGGCTGGAGACGAGCCGCTCGTACGGGAAGTTCCTGCGGGACTCGCTGCCGCCGTTCTGGTACACGACGAAGTCCGATTCGGTGGTGGGCGCACTGGGCCGTCTCGCCGAGACCGCGAACGACTGATTAGACGCGGCCCGCTCTGGGAACCCGTGCTGCCGACAAGGCATGAGCGTCGCAGTGCGGCGCTTTAACGGCGTCCCCGAAGTCAAAGGTGAACACAAGATGAATTCAAGTGAAACCTTTGCATAACCCCAGCTTGGAGCGGTTTCGTGGATTCTCACACAGCAGACTTCACGAGCTTGTGTCGCGTTCACCTGGATGTTAACTTCGCGGTGACGATTTCCACCCGTCCCCTGAGCCGATCGGTACAGTGAGGACAGTCAAAACGACCGAAAGCAGGGGTGCCCAGTGCGGTTCTCGCTGAAGCCTCAGGACGACGCGTTCTACGCCTTCTTCAATGACGCGGCCGACAACATCCGCCGCGGCGTGGCGATCCTGGCCGAACTGGGGGACGAGTCGGCTGACTACCAGAAGATCTCCGAGCGCCTCGTCGACGTCGAACACGACAACGACCAGCTCACCCACCGGCTGTTCAACAAGATCAACTCGACGTTCGTGACGCCGATGGACCGCACGGACATGTACCACCTGGCCGGCAAGCTCGACGACATCCTCGACCACATCGAGGCCGCCGCGAACCTGGTCTACCTCTACGGCCTCTCCGAGCTCCCCGACCTCCCGCGCGAGATGATCGAGCAGGTCACCGTCCTCGGCGCGCAGGCCGACCTCCTCGCCGAGTACATGCCGAAGCTCAAGGGCCTCAACGCGACCATGGCCGACTTCTGGGTCGAGTGCAACCGCCTGGAGAACGACGGCGACCGCGCTTACCGGATGCTCCTGGTGCGCCTGTACTCCGGCGAGTACCCCGCGCTCACGGTCATGAAGCTCAAAGAGGTCGCCGACGAGCTCGAAGCCGCCTGCGACTCCTTCGAGTCGGTCTCCAACGTCGTCGAGTCGGTCTACGTCAAGGAATCCTGAACGTGGACAGCGTGTTCATCGCGGTCGCGGTCTGTATCGGCGCGGCCCTCCTCTTCGGCTACACCAACGGGTTCCACGACTCCGCGAACGCCATCGCCACCTCGATCTCGACCCGGGCGCTCAAGCCCCGGGTCGCGCTCGGCATGGCCGCGATCGGCAACTTCGTGGGCGCGCACCTCGGCGGCAAGGTCGCGGCCACCGTGGCCAGCGGCCTGGTCGAACTCCCCGACGGCATCGACGGCATCCTGATCGTCATCGCCGGCCTCCTCGGCGCGATCACCTGGAACTTCATCACCTGGTACTTCGGCCTGCCGACCTCGTCCTCGCACTCGCTGTTCGGCGGCATGGTCGGCGCGACCATCGCCGGCGGCGCGGTCGTGCTCTGGGGCGGCATCCTCGACAAGATCGTGATCCCCACGATCGTCTCCCCGCTCGTCGGCTTCACCCTCGGCTTCCTCGTCATGATCGCCGTGTACTGGCTCTTCCGCCGCGGCCGCCCCGACAAGCTCAACCGCGGCTTCCGCCACGCCCAGACCGTCTCCGCCGCCGCGATGGCCGTCGGCCACGGCATGCAGGACGCCGCGAAGGTCATGGGCATCATCATCCTGGCCCTCTCGGTCGGCGGGTACTACACCGACGGCGCGCCGATCCCCGAATGGGTCTACCTCGCCAGCGCCGCCGTCATGGCCGCCGGCACCTACGCGGGCGGCTGGCGCATCATCAAGACCATGGGCCGCAAGATCATCGACCTCGGCCCGCCCCAGGGCTTCGCGGCCGAGACCGTCGCCAGCGCCGTGCTCTACACGAACACGTTCCTGCTCGGCGCGCCGATCTCGACCACGCACACGATCACCTCGGCGATCATGGGCGTCGGCTCGACCGGCGGCAAGCGCGCCGTCCGGTGGGGCGTGGCCCGCTCGATCGTGATCGCGTGGATCATCACGTTCCCGATCGCAGCGCTCGTGGGCGCCCTGTTCTACCTGCCGATCCAGTTCATCGGCTAGGTCCCGCACCACGACCGGCCCGGCTCAGGGTCTGTCCGGCGCACCCCGATGGCCGCTATCCGGCCCATTCGCCCGCTCGCTGCGTTGTCGGGCCGTCTGCATACAACACCGGTATGCAGACGGCCCTCCGCCTTGCGAGCGAACGAATGGCCTCGGATATCGCCTCACCCGGATGCGCTGAACCGACCCTAGGCCGGGCCGCTGTCGTTTCGGCCGTTGCGCACAGGAATCGCCCGCTCTTGGGTTAGCGTGATGGCATGTCCATCCAGCGCTTCGGGAAATGGGACTTCAGGGCGGTCGACTCGGTGTCGGCCGCTCGCGCTCTCGCCCGCCTCCGCAAGCAGGGCGCTCCCGCCGAGCCCGAGCGCGCCGCCGCCGTCGTGCTCCTGCGCGAGGCCCCGCTGCGGGTGTTCCTGCTGCGGCACGCGGCGAAGGAGCCGTTCGGGCTCCCGTCGAGCGGCCGCGCCGAGACGCTCCAGGTGCGCGAGCGGTGGTCGCACCTCGACGTCGACAACTACGAGAACGCCATGAACGGGCCCCGAGGCGCCCAGTACGGCTTCCCGGGCGGCCGGCACAAGCCCGACGACCCCGACGTGGCCATGACGGGCCTGCGGTCCGTAGAGGAGGAGACCGGCGCGATGGTCGCCCTGCAGCGCGCCTGGGCGCGCTGGGTGACCCCGGAGTACGAGCCGGTGCGGTTCGACTCGTGGATCTACGTCGCGACGCTCGCCGAGGGCTTCCAGCCGCGCATCAGGGTGCGCGAGCCGGAGTACGCGACGTGGATCGGCCCGGAGCAGGCGGTGTGCCAGTACGGCGGCCAGATGTCGATCCCGGAGGCGACGACCCTCGCCGAACTCGCGCGGTACTCCACGGTGGGCGAGGTGTTCGCCGCCGCCGAGCAGCGCGACATGTCGCCGATCCTGCCGCGGGTCGCGGTGGAGGGCGAGGACGCCCGCCTGGTGCTGCCGGGCGAAGAGGGCTACCCGGCGGACGCGCTGGCCGCCGCTTGAGCATTTCCGTCATTCCGGAAATGTCCTGAGCGAAGTCCCCCTTGCAGACCAAAGTACCGGCGCGGTCCGACATGACCGCACAGGCGAGTCTCGCTCACTTCAGCGCAGGCGCTTGGCCCACTGCACGTCGGTGCGCACGGTCTCGAACCCTTGCGAGCGGTACAGCTTGAGCGCCTTGGTGTTCGTCTCGTCCGCATAGAGGTCGACCTGCTGGATGCCATGCGCCGCAAGGTGGGCGAGCCCCGCGAGCGCTAGGGACCAGCCGAGTCCGGCGCCCTGCGCGCGGGGGTCGACGCCGAGGACGTAGATCTCGCCGATGCCGTCCTCCACTTTGGTCCAGTGGAAGCCCAGCAGCCCCTGCTCGTCCTCGGCCACCAGCAGGCCGTCGGGGTCGAACCAGGTCTCCTGCTCGCGCGCGGCGAGATCCGCTGCGGTCCAGCGACCCTGCTCGGGATGGGCGGCGAACGCGGCTGCGTTCACCCGCAGCAGCTCGGGCTCGTCTTGGCCGACCCTGAAGGGCCGCAAGCGGGCGCCGTCGGGCAGTGCCACAGCCGGCCCGTCGCCGACCGGCCAGTTCCGGCCGATGCCCTCCGGCCACGCCGCGGGCCAGACGAAACCGTCGAGGTCGCGCGAGAGCTGGAACAGCACGCGGTCGCGCGTGAAGCCGTGCTTCGCCGCGAACTGCTGCGAAACGGGCAGATCGCCGTGCGCCCACACGCGCAATATCGTGATGTCCGCCTCAATCCAATCCAGGACGTTGAGCAGCAACCGGTGCCCGACGCCCTTGCCGCGACGGGCCGGATCGACGGCCATCTCTGCCTCGGCGGCGTCCCCGAGCTTCTCCACGCCCGCGTAGGCGATCACCGTTTCGCCTAGGCGCACAACGAAATGCCGTCGATGTTTCTCGGGGTGGCGGGACAGTGCGAGGGTCGTCTGCTCGTTGAACGGCGCGATGCCGTCCGCCTCCTCGCAGCGGTGCGCCATCGTAACGATTCTGTGAATATCCCGACCCGGAAGTGAAGCATGTTGCGCCATGGGGTTACCCTAATCGTGGACTCAGCACCGTGCCGGGGTGCTGAGTCCTTTTTCATGCCCCGGGCACGGCAAGACCCCCACGCGCACAGCGTCGGCAGGGGTTCGTGCGATCGGGATGCTCGCGCTGATGCGCTATTCGCCAGAAATGTCGCGAACGTACGGCGACCGGTGGCGGAGAGGGTGGGATTCGAACCCACGGTGAGCTTTGACACCCACGGCGGTTTTCAAGACCGCTGCACTAGTCCACTATGCGACCCCTCCAGGGCCCCTTGGGGCAAGCGCCAATCTACCAAACGACCGTCAGGGCCGCTCGTGGCGCACGCAGCAGGTCGAGCAGGTGCGGTTGCCGTCGATGGTGAGCGCGAGGCAGCAGGTGCGCCGCTGGTAGACCAGCCGGCCCGCTTGGTCCGTGCTGATGTCGACCAGGTCCCCGACGTCGAGCGCCGACAGGAGCGTCTTGGCGAGCACGTCGTCCGGGTCCGGCACGACCTGCGCGATCGACGCGACCGCGTAGGCGATCCCCGAGGCCACGGAGCCCATGAGGGTGCGCCGCCCGACGCGGGCCTTCGCGAGGAACACGTCCAGCACCGGTCCCAGATGCCCGTCGAACACGGAGGCGCGCAAGCGGTCCAGCAGGACCGCCTCGTTCGCGACCACTTCCGCCTCCGGGTGCGCCGCGCTCGGGTCGTGCGGCAGGACCAGGAAGTGCGGCCGCACCTGGCGCACCGAGAACATCGGGGCGTCCTCGGCGACGCGGAAGACCGCGTTCGAGGCGTCCATGACCGGGACGCGGCGGGCGGCGACGTAGCCGAGCACGACCGGCGCGAGCGTCCAGTAGCAGTAGGTCTTCCACGCCAGGGCCGCGTTCGCGTGGGCGGAGCCGCCCCACAGCGCGGCGGCCGTCCCCATGAGCTCCTCGACCCGCTCGCCGGCGGCCAGCTCGGCCGCGGGGAACTCGACGCCGTCCCGCGGCGCTTCGCCGTCGAGCCAGGCGCGCACGCCCGCGAGCGGGTGCTCGCTGACGTCGCGGTCGACCCGGTCGGCGACGGCGCGGAGCGCTTCGATCGGGTGGGGGAGCGGGGCCGGGAGGCGGTTCGGGCGCGTCGCCGGGAGGGGCGCCAGGGGGCGTCGCTCGAGTGCGGTGGTGCTCAGGACTTGAGCTCCCGCAGTCGCGAGCCGCATAGCGTACCCCTCTCAGGTAAGGACTGGCTAACCTTACCTGATTCGCCTCGACGAGTGTCAAGAAACCGACAGACACCGGGCCGCGACAGGGTGTAGGAAAGCGAGGTGCCGTGAATGGTGAGCGTCGCCGAGTGGGATGAGATTCACAGCACCTCGCCTCGTTCCATGATCATCCCGGCCTCCCGGACCCCCGCGTCGCACACGCAGTGCGACCCGGCCGATCCGCTGCGATACCCGGGCGTGTCGACCGGTCGGCACTCGCGTGCCGCCGTTCTGGCAGGCTGGACCGCATGTCGAACCGCCCCGAGACCGCCGAAGCACCCGCGTCGCTCCTCGCGCCCCGTGTCATCGGGCGCGAGATCTGGATCGTCCTCGCCCTTTCCCTAGGCGCGTCGGCGATCTGGTCGATCGTCAGCATCATCGGCACCCTCACGGAACCGGGAGGCCTCGCCGACAGCGTCCAGTCCATGAACTCGGCGAAGGCCGAGGCCGAGCGGCCCTGGTACGACCTGGCGCGGCAGCTCGTGAGCCTCGCCCTCGCCATGGCGCCCGTCGCGCTCGCTCTGCACCTGCTGAGCCTCGACCGCGGCAACCCCTTCCGCGCCATCGGCCTCGACCTCCGCCGGCCCGGCTTCGACCTCCTCAGCGGGGCCGGCCTGGCCGCGTGCATCGGCATCCCCGGCCTCGCCCTCTACTTCAGCGCCCGCGCCCTCGGCCTCAACGCCGAGATCGCCGCCGCGAACCTCAACGACGTGTGGTGGGCCGTCCCGATCCTCGTCCTCGCCGCGCTCAAGAACGCCGTCATCGAAGAGGTCGTGGGGCTCGGCTACCTCGTCACGCGCCTGCGCCAGCTCGCCTGGAGCACGCCCGCGATCATCGTCGCCCACGCGCTCCTGCGCGGCACCTACCACCTCTACCAGGGCTTCGGCGGCTTCATAGGCAACGCGGTCATGGGCGCCGTCTTCGCGCTCTTCTACCTCCGCTGGAAGCGCACCGGCCCCCTCATCGTCGCCCACACTCTCCTCGACATCGCCGCCTTCGTCGGATACCTCCTGGTCGCACCCCACGTGAGCTGGCTCTGACCGAACCGAACCCGCTTGGGCATTCCGGGACCGGACCGGTATGCTCTGTGCTTGGTACGCGCTCCGGCGCGTCCTGGAGGATTCGCATAGTGGCCTAGTGCGCCCGCCTGCTAAGCGGGTTTCGGGTGATACCCGATCATGGGTTCAAATCCCATATCCTCCGCAACGAAGTGGACGAGGATCGAAAGCAGAGCCTCCGCCAGCAAGCCCCGTTGACCTGTGGAAACGCAGCGTCACCGGGGCTTTCTTCATTCCAGGCCTTCGAACTGCGGTCCATAGGGGCGAATCGGAGCGTTTGCGTGCCGTTGATCTGCGAAAACGTGCGCAGGCGGGTTCGCATCGACCAGTCATGTCCCGATTGGATGGAACGGCTTGGACTTGACGGTTGACGACTTCCGCCGCGTGCCGATCAGACTCAGCGGTGTTGTCGTGCCCCAGCGCTACCGTGGCACGGTGGTAGCGAAGCCGGTTTACGAAGAGCGTCTGCCGCTGGGGCCGCTGCGTCCGTGGTCGCCTTGCGTGTGGGTCCGCCGCGCACCCGAGGTCGGTGCGAGCACCGCGCGGGTCGTGCCGGACGGGTGCACCGACCTGCTCTGGCGGCAAGGCGTCCTTGCGATCGCGGGACCGGACACCGGTCACCGCGAGGTGCCGCTCGCACCGGGCGAACTCATCGTCGGCGTCCGCCTGCGGCCCGGCGCCGCGCGCCCGCTGCTCGGCGAGACCCCGGCGACCGAAGTGGCCGACGCCCAACCGGACTTGTCCGAACTGTGGGGCGAAGCGGCCCTGCGGCTCCGCGAAGCACTCGCCGCACAGCCGGGCCCCTGGCAGATCGCCGCGACCCTCGCCGCTGCGCTCGGCGCCCGCTTCGACGCCCATGCGCCCGACCGGATCGCGGTCAGCGTCGCGGATGCCCTGGACTGTCCCCGTCCGCGCGCGATTGCAAGCCTCGCTAGGGAACTCGGCTACTCCGAACGCCACCTGCGGCGCCGCGTCCAGGCCGCGACCGGGTACGGGCCGAAGACTCTGGAGCAGATCCTGCGCTTCCGACGCTCGCTCGAGGCCGCCGAGTCTGCACCGGACTGGAGCCGTATCGCAGCCGAGCAGGGCTACGCCGACCAAGCGCACCTGAGCCGCCAGGTGCGGCGCTGGTCGGGCGCAACCCCGCGTCGACTCGCGGCTCAGCGCGCCTGATCCCACGCGCGGAGCGTTCGCAGCGCCGACAACGTGAACCCGGGTCGGGCCTGCTGCTCGATCGCCGGATTCCAGCGCCGGTAGTAGATCGGCCAACCGCCGTCGTCGCGCTGCTCGGAGACGAGACGGTCCAGCGAAACACGCAGCTCCTCCTCCGAGAACCATTGGGCCGCAAGGCTCCACGGCCCTCTGGCGAACTCGCACGGGTACGTGAACTCCTCCTCCGCGTATCCGGGAGGCGAGGCGATCCCGTCCGGGTTCGCCGGGTCGAGCAGCACCAGGTCGCCGTCCCGAACGAGCGCCCCGAACCGCTTCGCCTCGGCCTCGGCCCAGGCCCGCTCGGGCGCATGCTCAAGGAAGCGAAGCACGCTGAACACCTCGTACGGATGCGTCGTGTCGATCTCGCTGATCGCCTTGCGGCAGAACTCGGCGGCTCCTGCGACCCACGGGTGCTCGATCCCGTGCTTGAGGAGTATCCCGGCGATCCTCGCCGTGGTGAGCAGTCCGCCCCGGTCCTGCGGCGGCGGTTCGACCCAAGGCGGGCGCGGGTACGCGGCGATGCTCGGAAGCAGATCCGGAACGCCGCCGTCCTCGGCCGTATGGCGCAGCAGCCAATCGCAGATGGACGCCGCCAGCTCCTGGTCGACCGCGTCGACCTCGTCGAGGACCTCCAAGGCCGCCATCGCCGAAAGCGGCTGCGGCGCATGCCCCTTCACATCGGGTTCGATCGCGAACGCGTACCCGCCGTCGACCGTCCGGTGTCCCGCGAACGCCGCCAGGACCGCGTCCCGGTCGCCCTCCCCCAGCCAGTACGCCATACGGCGCTGGACCAGCGTGCTCCCGGTCAGCCAGACGAACTCGGCTGCCCGTTCGATCATGGTATCGGTGATTCGTGTCATGACCCCACGCTAAAACGGCGAACCCCCGCCCGGCTTGAACAGAACGGACCTCGAGGATCTGCTCCTGATGTCGGTCAGGCCTGGTGGCTCGGTTATTCGGTTGTTCCGCGGTGGTGGCGTTCTACGTCGGCGGCTACTCGCTTGAAGGCTTCGAGGACCTGTCTGACCGCGAGTCGTTCTGCGCGGTCGGGCCGCAGGATCGCGGTGATGTGGCGCCTCGTGGGGATGTCGGTGATCTCGCGCAGGACGAGGCCGTTTCCGGTGGGGGTGGTGAAGCGGGGGAGTACGGCGATGCGGCGGCTGCCCGCGACCAGGGACTCTACGAGCCGGTTGTCCCGGATGCGTTGGGACACTTGCAAGGTGGCGCCGGTGGCCCGTTCGATCGATTCGAGGACGGAGTTGAAGGGGTAGCCCTGGGGCACGCCGATCCACTCGCAGTCGACCAGGTCCTCGGCGCGGACCGAGCCCTGTGCGGCGAGGGGGTGGTCGGCGGCCATCGCGACGTCGAGGGGTTCGCGTGCGAGCGGTTGGACGTGGAGGGCGTCGCCGCCCGCAGGGCGCACGCCGGTGAAGCTGTGGGCGATCACGATGTCGTTGTCCGCCGCGAGCGGGGCGAACGCCGCCTCGGCGATGTCGATGTCGCTGCAACGGATCTCGATCGCGCTCCCCTCGAACTCCCGCAGGACCGCCGCGAGCATGAAGGTCGCGGCGCTGGGGAGGGCCGCGACGGTGACGGTGCCTGAGGGTTGGCCGCGGAACGAGTCCCATTGGGCGCGAACCTGTTCGATCGCGGTGGCGACCGCCGCCCCTCCCTCGGCCAGGAGCCTGCCCGCCTCGGTCAGGCGCAGGCCGCGGCCCGAAGGCTCCGCCAGCGCCATGCCGAACTCCCGTTGCGCGGCCTTGAGCTGCTGGGAGACCGCAGAGGGGGTCCGGTGGGTGGCGCGGGCGACCTCGGTGACGCTGCCGCGTAGCGCCAGTTCGCGAAGCAGCTCCAGATGACGCACGTCCATGTAGCGATACTACAGAATGCCTTAAGCAGTTTTCATTTGTGCTTTACTGTCCGGGCTCGCATCATGGAGCCATGCCTGTTCGCCACGTCCTGCTCGCCATGGCGGTCGCCGTCATGTGGGGCCTCAACTTCATCGCCATCGACGCCTCCCTCCAGCATTTCCCTCCGATGTTCCTCGTCGCACTCCGGTTCGCGCTCATCGCCGTCCCCACGGTGCTCCTCATCAAGCGCCCGGACGTGCCGCTGCGCTGGCTCATCGGCTACGGGCTCGGCTTCGGCACCGTGCAGTTCCTGTTCCTGTACTGGGGCATGGCCGCCGGCATGCCGGCGGGCCTGGCCTCGCTGGTCCTCCAGGCCTCAGGGCCGTTCACGATGCTCCTGGGGGCCACCGTCCTTAGGGAGCGCGTGAGCGGCCCGCAGCTGATCGGCGTCCTGGTCGCGGTTGGCGGGCTCGCGGTGGTGGGCTGGCAGCGCGCCGAGCACGCCAGTGTGGTGCCGTTCCTGCTGACGCTGGCCGGGGCCCTCGGATGGGCGATGGGCAACATCTGCAACCGGCAGGCGAGAGCGGGGAACCCGCTTCATCTGACGCTGTGGATGTCGGTGGTGCCGCCGCTGCCGATGCTGGCGCTGGCGATGTTGGTCGAGGGGCCGTCGCGCATCGGCGACTCGCTGACGGGCTTCGGCGACCCGGGCGCGGTCGGCGCCGTGGTCGGCTTGGCCTACACGGTGGTGATCGGCACGATCCTCGGTTCGGGCCTGTGGACCTGGCTCATGTCGAAGCACCCTGCGGGAGTGGTGGCGCCGTTCTCCATGCTGGTGCCGGTCACCGGCATGACCGCGGCCTGGCTGATCCTGGGCGAGACGGTGACCCGCGCCGAGGCCCTGGGCGGCGTCCTGGTGGTCGGAGGGGTCCTGCTGGGAAGCCTCCGCAAGCGGGCGAAGCCCAAGCAGGAGGAGACGGTCCCGCAGGCCACTGTCGAAAACGATGTCGAAAGTGATGTCGAAAGCGATCGGGCCGCGGTCGCCTAGCACGTCGAAATCCGGCCGGACGCTCAGTTGTGGACTGCCGCGCGCAGGCGTTCGGCGAAGCGGCTGAACCCCTCCCGGAAGGCGTCGGGGGCTTCGATCGTGAAGTCGGCGTCGAGGAACGCGAGGGTGACGAGCGGCCATTGCCAGGTGTCGAGGCGCAGGGCCACGCGGGTGCGTCCGTCGTCGAGCGCGCTCAGCTCGACGGTGTCGTGGCGGAACGCCTCGGCCACGGGCCCGGGCGGTCCCTCGATGACGAACACGACCGGCTGCCGGTCCTTCCCGATGCCCTCGATCAGGTAGTCGACCGCGGGAGGGGCGGGCCGGGGCTCGAACCGGGACGTGGACAGCCGCAGGCCGGAGAGCCGGTCGGTGCGGAAGACCCGCCAGTCGCCCCGGTCGAGGTCCCAGCCGAGGAGGAACCAGCGCTGTAGGTGGTGCACCTGCCGGTAGGGCTCGACGCGGCGGGACGAGGCCGTGCCGTCCTTGCGCTCGTAGTCGAAGGCGACGACCTGCCGGGCCGCGATCGCGTCCGCGAGTTCGCCGAGGTCGCCCGCGCTCGTGCTCGGGGCGCGGACCTCGCTGGTCTCCAGACTGGAGCGGACGCGCGCGATCCGGTGGCGCAGCCGCTTCGGCAGGTACTGCTCGACCTTGCCGTAGGCGCGGGTGGCGGCCTCGTCGACCGAGCCCTCGTCGGCGCTGCCGGTCGCCGCGAGGGCGGCGAGGCCGAGGAGGACCGCGATGGCCTCGTCGTCCTCGAGCATGAGCGGGGGCATCACAGCGCCGGCGGTGAGCCGGTAGTGCCCGCCGGGCCCCGGGCGGGTCTCGACGGGGTAGCCGTACTCGCGCAGGCGGTCCACGTCCCGCCGCAGCGTCCGCGGGCTCACGCCGAGGCGCGCGGCGAGCTCGCCGCCGCCGAACGAGCGGCCGGTCTGCAGCGACGCCAGGAGCGAGAGCATCCGGCGGGTGACATCGGGCATGGATCCAGTGTGCCGGAAGACGCGGTCAGGAAACGGCCGCATCTGCGCCTAGCGTCGCAGGCATGAACGAACGCATGATCCGCATCCGCGGCGCCAGGTCCAACAACCTCAAGTCGGTCGACCTGGAGGTGCCGCGCGGGAGTCTGACCGTGTTCGCGGGCCCGTCCGGCTCCGGGAAGTCGTCGCTGGTGTTCGACACGATCGCCGCCGAGGCCGGCCACCAGGTCAACGAGACGTACCCGCCGTTCCTGCGGAACCGGCTGCCGAAGTGGACGCGGCCCGAGGCCGACGAGATCTCCGGCCTGTCGCCCGTGGTCGTCATCGACCAGCGCCGCCTCGGCGGCAACGCCCGGTCCACGGTGGGAACGATCACCGACACGTGGACGTACCTGCGGCTGCTCTACTCGCGGATCGGCGACCCGCACCTCGGCGGCGAGTCGAACCGCTTCTCCTTCAACGACCCCGCGGGCATGTGCCCGACCTGCTCGGGCCTGGGCGAGGCCGTCGAGATCGACACCGCGTCGTTCCTCGACCTCGGCCGGACGCTGAAGGAGGGCGCGATCCTCCTGCCCGGCTTCGTGGACGGCGGCTACTGGCTCACCAAGTACACCGACCTCGGATGGTTCCCGGCCGACGAGCCGCTGCGGTCCTGGACCGAGGATCAACGCGGCGCGCTGCTGCACGGCGGCGCGCACCTCGACCGCCTCGGCGTCGAGCCGCCGGCCGACTTCGAGGGCCTGGTCGCGTGGTTCGAGCGCATCTACCTGCACACCTCCGACAACCTGTCGGACCGCAAGCGGGAGGCCATCGAGCGGTTCACGAGGTCCGGCACGTGCCCCGAGTGCGGCGGCGACCGGTTGAACGCCGAGGCCCGGGCCGTCACCGTGCTCGGCCGCACCATCGGCGAACTGGCCCTCATGGAGGTCGCCGAACTCGCGGACCTCGTTGCGGGCGTCCAGGACGCGGCCGTGGCACCGGTGGTGTCGGCGCTGGTGGAGCGGCTGCGGGCGATGGACGCGATCGGGCTCGGCTACCTGCACCTGGGGCGGGCCACGACGAGCCTCTCCGGGGGCGAGTCGCAGCGGGTGAAGACCGTGAAGCACTTGGGCAGCAGCCTGATCGAGATGCTGTACATCTTCGACGAGCCCACGGTGGGCCTGCACCCGCAGGACGTCCACGCCATGATCGGGCTCTTGGAGCGGTTGCGGGACAAGGGGAACACGGTGCTCGTGGTCGAGCACGACCCGGCGGTGATGGCGGTCGCCGACCAGGTCGTCGAGATCGGGCCGGACGGCGGCGCCGCCGGCGGCAGGGTGGTCTTCCAGGGGCGGTTCGACCGGCTCCGAGGGGCCGACACGCCGACCGCACTCGCGCTCGCGAAGCCGGCGCCGGTCGGCGCCGCACCTCGGGAACCCTTCGGGGCCATAACGATCGAGCGGGCCGCGCGCAACAACCTGCAGGAGGTCACCGTCGACCTCCCGACCGGGGTGCTGACCGTGCTCACCGGCGTCGCCGGGTCCGGGAAGTCGAGCCTGGCGGCCGAACTGGTGGAGCAGCACGGCGCGATCGTGGTCGACCAGCGGGCCGTCGCGGCCAACCGCCGGTCGACGCCGATCACGTACACCGGGATCGCCGCGCCGGTCCGGAAGCTGTTCGCGAAGGCGAGCGGCCTGCCCGCGAAGTACTTCAGCGCCAACTCCGAAGGGGCCTGCGCGGACTGCAAGGGGCTCGGCGTCGTCTACACCGACCTCGCGTTCATGGACGGGCAGGAGACCGTGTGCGAGACGTGCGGCGGACTCCGGTTCACCGCGGAGGCGCTGCGGCACCGCGTCGACGGGCTCACCATCGCCGAGGTGGGGGACCTGACCATCTTGGAGGCGCTGCAGCGGCTCGCGGATCCGGCGATCCGCAAGGGGCTGCACCACCTCGACCGGGTGGGGCTCGGCTACCTGCGCCTCGGCCAGCCGCTCTCGACGCTCTCCGGCGGGGAGTGCCAGCGCGTGAAGATCGCGAGGGAGCTGCGCGAGGCCGCCGAGCCGTCGCTGTACGTGCTGGACGAGCCGACGACGGGGCTGCACCTGCGCGACATCGACACGCTCATGGCGGTGCTGGACCAGTTGGTCGAGGGCGGGCACACCGTGGTCGTCATCGAGCACCACACCGAGGTGATCCGCCGCGCGGACTGGATCGTGGACCTCGGCCCGGGCGCGGGCCGCCACGGCGGGCGGGTCCTCTACGAGGGCCGGGTGGCGGACATGCGCGGCACGGCGACCGCGCGGGCGCTCGGGCAGGACTAGGGGCGTGGGGGTCTTGCGGGGCGCGGCGATGATTTTCGGGCGGCCGTGGCGTCTCTGTTGGTGTAGAACGAGACGGTCTCGACGGGGGTCGGGCCGCGCTGAGGAGGGTCCATGCTGAAACTGGTCGCTGAGGGCGTGCTGACGCATCAGAGTGCGCTGCTCGAGAACAATGCCGTTGTGGTGCAGGGCGAGTCGGGCGTGCTGGTCGTCGATCCGGGGTTGACCGAGTCGGAGATGGCCTGTCTTGCCGGTGATCTCCGCAGGCTGGGGCACGGTGTTGCGGCGGGGTTCGCGACGCATCCCGACTGGGATCACGTGTTGTGGCATCCGGAGCTCGGGGAGGCGCCGCGTTACGGGACGGCTCGGTGTGCGGCGGTCATGCGGGAGTTCCGGGCGGATCCGGACTGGAGGGTCCGCGCTGCCGAGGGGCTGCCTCCGGAGATCGCGGAGGAGGTGCCGCTGGAGCTGTTCGGCCTCATCACGGCGTTGCCGGCAGGGGCGGCCCAGATCCCTTGGGAGGGACCGAGGGTCGAGGTGATCGAGCTTCCGGCGCATGCGCCGGGCCATGCGGCGCTGTTCATTGAGGAGTGCGGGGTGCTCATCGCCGGCGACATGCTCTCCGATGTCCTGGTGCCGAACCTCGACGTCTTGGGCGACACCAACGACCCGGTCGCGGAGTACCTCGTCGGGTTGGAGCGGCTCGAGGACGTCGCGGCGAAGGTCGATGTCGTCGTTCCCGGCCACGGGTCGGTGGGCGGTGCGGAGGCGGTTCGCACGCGGATCGACTTGGACCGGGCGTACGTGCTGGCGTTGGGCGAGGGCCGTGTGCCCAGTGACCTGCGGGTCGGTGCGACGGCCAAGCCCGGGTGGGAGTGGACCACCGATATCGCCGCCGAGCAGGTGCAGCGCCTGGCCGAGCGGTACGGGCGCGGCGTCGGCTGACGGCTGCGAACGCGAGAGGGCGGGAGCCGTGCGGCTCCCGCCCTTCGTGCGTTCAGATCATCGCGGTAAAGCGGCTGCACCGCCCAGGACCCGGGCCTTCTCGGCCTGGAACTCCTCGTCGGTGAGCTTGCCGCGATCGTGCAGGTCGGCGAGGACCCGCAATTGCTCGGCGCCGTTGTCCGGGGCGTACTTCGCGACGAACGCGCGGCTGTTCTGGTCGAGCGCCTCCCGTTCGGCGGCGGTCGCGCCGGCCGGGCGGGCGATCAGGTAGATCAGCGTGCCGAAGAACGGCAGGATGACCACGACCACGACCCAGAGCGCCTTGAGCCAGCCCTTGAGGTCGTCCCGGCGGAAGATGTCGAACAGCGCGAACGCCCACATCATCATCAGCGGCAGCCAGATCAGCAGCAGCCAGAAGAAATCCCAGAACGACATGGCGTCCCCCTCGAGCCAGGATCGGGACCGCTTCGGTACCGACGATGCCCCACTCTCGCAAATCTGCGGCCGCAGCGTCGCGCATTCACGTATTCTTTTCGCCGCGCTCAGATCAGCGACTTGTTCATGTTCGACATCGGACACACCGGGATACCGCGAGAGCGCCGCCGAGGCCATTGCTGCCGTTATGGTTTGGCCGTGAATGTGGTGATCATGAAGAACGAGGACGGCGCCTATGCGGGTGCGCAGGGCGGCCTGTTCTCCGCGGGGGTGTCCCGTGAGTCAGTGGGTTCCGAACGGCTGTGCCTGCACCGGGTGTTCATAGCCGCGCACACCGAGACGCACGCCCATATGCATGACGGCCACGAGTCGGCGATCTACGTGCTCGCCGGCCGCCACCAGATCCGCTACGGCGACCAACTGGAGCACCTGGCCGACCTCGAACCGGGCGACATGGTGTACATCCCGCCGGGCATGCCGCATCAGCCCATCGTGGGCTCCGAGGACGTCACGGCCATCGTCGCCCGGACCGACCCTGCCGAGCAGGAATCGCTGCGCCTGCACACCGCGCCGCACTACGAAACCGCTGGTGCCGGGCTCGCGAACTGAGCTGAGGACCCGACCTGAAAGCCGACCGGCCCGCACGGGCCGGTCGGTTTTTCGCCGCGTCCGCGGAGAAATCCCGCCCGCCGACCCATCCGCGGGCATGGCGGCTCCGAATCGGGGGTATGACAGGACGATGAGCGCCGCGACGGGTACTCGCGTCCGTACCCCGACTGCAAAGGAGTTCGAAATGTCCATGCAAAGCACTCGCGGCCGCGCGCCCGTGCAGATCGTCACGATGGTCGTCTCATTGGTGTTCGTCCTGGTCGGCCTGCTCGGCTTCGTCCCGGGCATCACCACCGGCTTCGACTCGATGACGTTCGCCGGCCACCATTCCGAGGCCCTGCTGCTGGGCGTGTTCGAGGTGTCGGTGCTCCACAACATCGTCCACCTGCTCTTCGGCATCGTCGGCTTCCTGATGATGCGCACGGTCTCAGGCGCCATCACGTATCTGGTGATCGGCGGCGCGATCTACCTCGTGCTGTGGATCTACGGCCTGCTCATCGACCTGGACTCGAGCGCGAACTTCGTGCCCGTCAACGACGCCGACAACTGGCTCCACCTGGTCCTGGCCGTCGGCATGATCGGACTCGGCGCCCTCTTCGCGCGGAGCGCCAAGACCGCACAGTAAGGATGCAACGCGAGGCCCCGCCGACCTGCAGGTCCGGCGGGGCTGTTCGCTACCGGTGCTGGCGCCGGTAGGTCGCGGGCGGGGTGCCGCATTCGGTCTTGAACGCGGCGTAGAACCGGCTGACCGAGCTGAAGCCCGACTCGGCGGCGACGTCAGCGATCGGGAGGTCGGTGGTGACGAGCAAGCGGCGCCCCTCGGCCAGGCGGCACCGGGTCAGGTAGTCGTTGATCGTGGTGCGCACGATCTTGCCGAAGTGCGTCATCGCGTACCCCGGGTGCAGGCGCGCCGCCGCGGCGACATCGGCCACGGTGAGCGGTTCGCGGAAGTGCTCGGCGATGTGCCGGGCCATCGTGACGACGTGGCGCAGTGCGGGATCGCCACCGGAATGCCGGGGGACCGGGTCCTGCGGCGCGTCCAGCGCGAGGCGCCGGACCCGCGCCTCGACCTCGAGCAGCAGGATGCGGCGGCGCTCCGGCTGCGCACTCGACAGGTCGGCGGCCCACTGGGTGAAGTTCGCGTCGTCCGAAGCCATTGCGGCCGAAGGCGGGGCGATGAGCGGCGTGCCCGAGAGCAGGCGCCCGACGAGGGCGGTGGGCAGGCCCCAGCCGAGGAACGTCGCGAACGGGACGTGCACCCAGTGCGCGCGGGTCACGGAGTTCGCAACGAGCTGGTGCGGGACGGCCGCCCAGAACGCCGCGACCGAGCCGGGGCCGATCTCGACGGGCTCGCCGCCGAAGAGGTACAGCATGGTGCCGCCCTCGGCGATGAAGTTGATCTCCAGGTCGTCGTGCTGGTGGGCGGTGTCCATGAGGATCGGGCGCCCGGCCCAGCCCAGCAGTTCCGGCGGGAGTATCGCGATCTGAGGATCCAAGAAGAACTCGTTCCAATCCGTGAAGACTTCTCCGATCGGAATGTATACGGTGAGGCCGCAGCGCCCGACACCGGTCGCACCACCAGCCTCGATCATCAAGGAGTGTCGCCGTGTTCTCCATCGGCTTCGTCGGCGCCGGGCAGTTTGCCGGCTCGTTCGCCAAACTGTTCAACGCCCACCCCGGCGTCTCCCGGGTCACCGCCACCGATCTCCTCCCCGAGCGCGCCGCGGCCCTCGTCGGCGAGCTCGGCCTGGCAGGGGTGGAGGACGACTTCGACGCGATGCTCGCCTCCGATGTGGACGCCGTCGCGATCTTCACCCAGCGCTGGACCCACGGGCCGCTCGTGGAGCGGGCCCTGCGCGCGGGCAAGCACGTCTACTCGGCCGTGCCGATGGCCTTCACGGCGGAGGAGATCGCCGCGATCATCGACGCGGTCAAGGAGACCGGACTCACCTACATGATGGGCGAGACCAGCTACTACCACCCCTCCACCGTGTTCGCCCGCCAGAAAGCCGCCGACGGCGCGTTCGGCCGCGTCTTCTACGCCGAGGGCGACTACGTGCACGACATGGACCACGGCTTCTACGCCGCCTACCAGTACAGCGGCGGCGCGGACTGGAAGCGGACCGCCAGCTTCCCGCCCCTGAAGTACCCCACCCACGCCATCGGCGGCGTGCTCGGCGCCTGGAACACGCACGCCGTCAGCGTCAGCGCCATCGGCGTGCCCGACCAGCTCGGCGACGGCGTCTTCGACAAGTCCGTGAGCATGTTCGACAACGACTTCTCCAACGCCACCGCGCTCTTCGAGACGGCCGACGGCGGCAGCTTCCGCACCAACGAGTTCCGCCGGGTCGGCCTGGGCCACTGGCTTCCCGAGTCCCGGTTCACCTTCTACGGCACCGAGAGCATCCTCGAGCAGAACTCGAGCACCACCCACTGGCACGAGAAGGGCGAACCCCTCAGCGACGTCACCGAGCTGCTGCAGCCCCTGTGGGCGAGCGGCGCCGACGACCCCGTCCTGGCCAATGTGGACCCTGCCCTGCACGACTCGTTCATCTCCGGGCACGCGCCCATCCACGACGTCTCCGAACTCCCGGTCGAGTTCAAGGGCCTCGGCAACGGCCACATGGGCAGCCACCAGCTGCTCACGCACGACTTCGTGACCGCCGTGAACGAGCAGCGCCTCCCCACGGTGAACGCCTGGGTGGCCGCCCGGTACACCATGCCGGGCATCGTGGCCCACGAGTCCGCGCTGCGCGGCGGCGAGCGGCTGCGGATCGACGACTTCGGCGACGCCCCGGCCTAGCCTCAGGCGCGCTGCGCCCGGCCGAGGAGGACGGCGAAGCCGTCGAGGTGGCGGGCCAGCGCGTACTCGAACTGCGCGTCCAGGTCGCCGAAGGCGCCCGCCTGCGCCGCCGCGTGCAGCAGCGGGAACCGGCCGCCGTCGAGGAGTTCGGCGGCCCGCTCCCGCTGCGCCTGCAGCCAGCGGTCGAGGCTCACGCCGCTCTCCTGCTCGGCCTCGACCTCGTCCGCGACCGACAGGGCGGCCGAGTTGACGAGCGAGTGGAGCGCCATCGCCTCCTGGACGCAGGTCCGCTGCGACAGCCCCAGGCCGGCGAGGACCCGCAGGGTCCACTCGGTGTAGGCGGCGAGACCGGGCACCATCAGCGGCCGGGTGAAGGAGATGGCGCGCGCCGCCCACAGGTGGCGGCGGTACAGCTCCCACTGGCGGCGCGCGATCAGCTCGAGCCCGGCGCGCCACCCGCCGGTGCCGGGTTCGGGGAGGTCGTCGGGGCCGACGATCTCCTCGACCATCTGGACCACCAGTTCCTCCTTGGTCGCCACGTGCCGGTAGAGCGACATCGGGCCGACGCCGAGCTCGGCGGCGAGCCGGCGCATGGTGACCGACTCCAGCCCTTCGCGGTCGGCGACGGCGACGGCGGTGCGCCGGATCCGCGCGGCGGTGAGCGGCGGCGGCAGCATGCCGCGCCGCCGCGCCGGCCTCGCACTGCCTTGCGGCGCATCGACTTCGACGGCACGCGGTGCCGTGCCCCGCTCACTGACGACCGTGCCGGCGCCGACCCGCGTGACGACCAGCCCTTCATCCCGCAAGGTCGCCATGACCCGGTTCGCCGTGGCGGCGGCGACGCCCCAGCGCTGGGCGATCTGCCGCACCGACGGCACCCGGTCGCCCGGACGCAGGTCACCGGCGGCGATGCCCGCGCGGATCTCGGCGGCGATCTGCCGGAACGGCGGTTCTTGCGGCGTCGACATGGTGACCTCCGAGGCTGGGCGGACTCCCGGAACCATACCACCGAAGCGCACTAGTGCACTTCAGTCTGAACTAGTGCACTGATCACCAATTAGACTTGCTAGCAAGGCATCACACGTGAATACGATGTACGCATGAACGTTGATACATCGTACGCACTGATCCGCGCGGTCGACCGCTCAGCGCACGGCACGGTCCTCACCGCCCTCGCCTCCGCGTTCGACGCCGACCCGCTCGCCGCATGGCTCTTCCCCGAGCCCTCCGGCCGCGCCGCACTGCAGACCGGGTTCTACCGGTCGCTGCTCGACCACCCCGGCGCCGAGGGCCACCTGGCCGGCGACGACGCGGGCGCCGCGATCTGGCTGCACCTCCGCGCCGGCGAGCGGCTCCACGACGACCAGGCCGCCCCGCCGGACCCTGACGCGCCGACCGCCCGGCTGCACGCCGTCGGCACCGCGCTCGCGGCCCGGCACCCCGTCGACGAACCGCACCTCTACCTGGCCGTCATGGGCGTCGCCCCCGACCGGCAGGGCCGCGGCATCGGCACGGCGCTCCTACGGCACCGCCTCGAACAGGCCGACCGCGACGGCATCGCCGCCTACCTCGAAGCCAGCTCACCGCGCAGCCGCGACCTCTACCGCAAGCACGGCTTCACCGACCTCGGCGCCCCCGTGCGGCTCGCCGACGCCCCGCCGCTCTACCCGATGCGGCGTCCCGCCACGACCTCGCCCGACCGATCCGACAACCGCTGAAGGAGCACCACCATGACCAGCAACTCCGCACCCACCCTCGTGTTCGTCCACGGCACCCACGTCTCCTCGTTCAGCTGGGTCGGCCTCACCCAGGAGCTGACCCTCCGCGGGTACCGCACCATCGCCGTCGACCTCCCCGGCCACGGCATCGACGGCTTCTACCCGCGCGCTTACCAAGCGCCGCAAGACCTCGCGGCGCTGGCGAAGGAGCCGTCCCCGCTCGCGGCCCTCACGCTGGACGACTACGCCGCGCACGTCGAGGACGTGGTGCGCCGGGCGCGCCGCAACGGGCCGGTGGTCCTCGTGGGGGCCAGCCAGGGCGGCGTCACGCTCAGCCGGGTCGGCAATGCCGTGCCCGAGCTGCTCGACCACATCGTCTACATGGCCGCGTACTGCCCTGTGGACCTGCCGAGCATGGTGGCGTACCTCGCGACCCCCGAGAACGCGGGCAGCCTGGTCGACAAGGTCACCGCGGCGGTCGCCGGGGACCCGGCCGAGCTCGGGGTGGCCCGGGTCAACTGGCGCACCGCCGACCAGGACCTGCTCGACGGGATCCGCGAGTGCCTGGCCGCGAGGTTCACCGACGAGGAGCTGACCCGGACGCTCAACCTGTTCCAGCCGGACGAATCGGTCGCGATCCCGATGGCGGAGACCCGCGTCGAGGCGGACCGGTGGGGCCGGATCCCCCGCACCTACGTGCGGTTCACCGAGGACCGGCTGATCCCGCCGGCACTGCAGGACCGGTTCATCGCCGAGGCCGACCGCCTCACGCCGGGCAACCCGACCGAGGTCCACTCGGTCGCGGCACCGCATGTGGGCCCGTTCTACCTGCCCGAGATCGTCGAGATCCTCAGCGGTCTCGCGCGGCGCTCCGCGACCCGCCCCTGACCGGCGGTCCGGACCAGATGCGGCTCAGTCGGAATGGCGGGCCACGGTGATGAGGACGACCGCGTCCTCGATCACCTCGAGGTCGTAGTCGTCGTCCGCGGGGACGGGGAGGAGGTCGAAGGGGCCGCCGGTGGTGGACTCGCCGTCGGCGGTGAGGCGAACCCGGCCGCGGATGACCAGGAAGGTCGTCTCGGCCGGGTTCGGGTTGTCGTCCAGGGCCGCACCGCGGTTCAGGGCGATGAGGGTCTGGCCGAGTATCCGTCCGCTGCCGCCGTGCACGGTCTTCCCGGCCCGGCCGGAGGGCGATGCCGCGGCGGCCCGCACGAGTTCCTCGACGACGGTTCCTTCTGCGTTGATCTGCATAGGCCGATGCTAAAGCGCTAGCACAGTTCACGTTGGCGTACGCGCAAATCGGTGGAACCCGGTCAGCCCTTGATGGCGCCGGTGATGACGGCCTTGGTGAAGTGCTTCTGGATGAACGGGTACATGATCACGATCGGGATGATCGTGCAGACCACGGCGGCCATCTTGAGCGAGGCCGCCGGGGCGTTCTCCATCCCGGACGAGATCGCGGCCGCGGCGGCCGCGTCCTGGCCCGCGGGCCCGGTCGAGGCGATGAGCCACTGCTGGATGAGCACCTGGATGGGCTTGGTCTCCAGCCCCGGGGTGTAGAGCACCGCGAGGAAGTACGTGTTCCAGTAGCCGACCGCGTAGAACAGCCCGATGACCGCGAGGATCGCCTTCGACATCGGCAGCACCACCTTGAAGAGGGTGCGGAACTCGCCGGCGCCGTCGATCTTCGCGGCGTCGATGAGCTCCCCGGGGACGCTCGTCATGAAGAAGGTGCGCAGCACGATGAGGTTCCACGCGGAGAAGCACACCGGCAGGATGAGCGCCCACATGTCGTTGAGCAGGCCCAGGTCCTGGACGACCAGGTACGACGGGTACATGCCGGGGGCGAACAGGAGGGTGACGAGGATGGCGGTCAGCATCTTGCGGTGCCACACCGAGCCGGGCCGCGACAGCCCGTAGGCCGCGCCCACGGTGAGCACCAGGCTGATGGCGGTGCCCACGGCGGTGAGCATGAGCGTGAACAGCAGCGACTTCGTGACCGCGCCGCCGGAGAGGATCTCGCGGTAGGCCTGGAGGCTGATGTCGGTGGGCAGGAAGATCATGTCGCCGCCGGAGCGGACCAGGGCGTCCTCGGTGGCGAGGCTCGTCGCGAGCACCGCCCACAGTGGAACGATGATCGCGGCGGCGTAGACGAGCAGGAACAGCGCCTTGACGGACTTGCCGAGGAACGACGGCTCCTCGTCCCAGGCGGGGCGCTGGTCGCGGCGGCGGGAGCGGGTGGCGGTGAGGGTGCTCATGACTTCTGGTAGATCCCTTGCTCTCCGAGGCGGTGGGCGATGTTGTTGGCGGCGAGGATGAGCAGGAGCCCGATGACGCCCTTGAACAGGCCCGCCGCGGTGCCGAGGGATTCGCCGTTCGCCGACAGGATCGTCCGGTAGTAGACGAACGTGTCGAGCACTTCCGAAGCGCCCCAGCCGACTGACGCGCGCTGCAGCTGGTACTGCTCGAAGCCGACCGAGAGGATGCTGCCGAGCTGGAGGATGAGCAGCAGGACGATGACGGGCCGGATGCTCGGCAGCGTGATGTGCCACAGCCGCTTCCAGCGGTTCGCGCCGTCCACGGCGGCCGCCTCGTACAGCGCGGGGTTGATCGACGCGAGGGCCGCGAGGAAGATGATCATGCCCCAGCCGGCGTCCTTCCACGTCCACTGCAGCCACGCCAGGAACATGAAGCTGTCCGGGTCGCGCATGATGTCGAGCCGGTCCCCGCCCATGCCGACCAGCCAGCGGCTGAACAGGCCGTCCTGGCCGAGCACCTGGGTGAAGACCGAGACGACCAGCACCCACGAGAAGAAGTACGGCAGGTACACGATGGACTGGAACGTGCTGCGCAGCTTCGTGGAGATCACGCTGTGCATGAGCAGCGCGAGCCCGATCGAGGTCGGGAACACGAACAGCAGCTGCGCGAACGCGAACTGCAGGGTGTTGAGCAGCGCGTCGACGAAGTAAGGGTCCTCGAAGAGGATCTGGAAGTGCGTGAACCCGACGATCGGGTTCTCCCACAGCGACCGGTACGGGCTGTAGTCCATGAACGCGATGACGCTGTACGCCGAAGGGGCGTAGAAGAAGACCGCGAGCTGCGCCAGCGCGGGCACGGTGAGGACGACCAGCGGCCAGTCCAGTCGCAGCCGGTGGCGCAAAGGCTTGCGCCGGGGCGCGGTCGCGCGGGTCTTCGGTGGCGCGGCGGTCGGCGCCGCCGGTTCTGCTGTCACTGCCATGTCGCTCTCGTCGTCTCCGAAGGGATCGTGGGGGGCTGTCCACAATGGGGGTGCGGGCGGTGCCGTGCCGCCCGCGCCGCCGTCACTCGCCGTGGAGCTGCTTGTAGGCCTTCTCGTAGAACTCGCGGGCCTCGTCGCCGCCTTCGGACTTCCAGGTCGCGACGGCACCGTCGAGCTCGCTGAGTTCGGCGCGGCCGTAGATGATGTCGTTGACCTTCTCGTCGAAGACCGAGCCGGCGTTGGTGCCGGACTCGGGGCTGGTCAGGCGCAGCCCCGCGAACGGGTTCGTGTCCAGGTACGGGAGGATCGCCTCGTCGAACGCGAACCGGGCCTCGATGACGTCGGCGGGGCCCTCGAGCAGGTACTCGGTGGTGCCGCTCATCGCGGTGTAGGACAGGGAGTCCTGGAAGCCGCGGACCCCGGCCTCGGTCAGCGCGGGGCGGCCGTCGGCGTCGTACTCGAACTGCTGCCCCTCGAAGCCGAACTGGACGGTCTCGTACTCCTTGGTGCCGTAGGGCGCAGCCACGTAGTTCGAGACGTCGAGCAGCTCGGCGATCGCGTCCTCGCCGAGGTCCTTGCGGAAGAACAGCCAGCCGCCCACGCCCCACGCGGAGTGGTACATCGGCTCGCGCCCTTGGAAGGTGAGCGCGCCGACCGGGCCGAGCTCGAACGCGGGGTTCTCGCCGGTGGCCCGCACCTCCTGCGTCATCTGCCACCAGCGGCTCCAGCCGTCCTGGTCGAACAGGATCTCGCCGGTCCGGTGGAGGGTCTTGCCGTCGAAGTCGGCGCTGCCCACGCTGGGGTGGCGCAGCTTCTCGTCGGTCAGGGTGCGCTGGAACTCGACCCACTCCTTGAACTCGGAGCGCTCGTAGTTGTGGACCAGGCCCGAGCCGTCCCACAGCCAGCCGGTGGCCTCGAGCCGGAACCAGGCCTTGGAGATGTAGTCGGTGCCGCCGATGGCCCAGCGGCCAGCCTTGTCGTCGGACCAGGCACGGGCGGTCTCGAGCAGTTCCTCCACAGTGGTCGGCACGGCGAAGCCGCCTTCCGCCAAGAGGTCCGCGCGGTGGAAGAACGCGTTGGACGGCCCGCCGAGCAGGCCCCACGGCACGCCGTAGATCCCGGCGGAGCCCACCGGGTCCTCGGGGTCGGAGGACCAGACCGAGTCGGCCCAGGCGTTGTCGCCGCGGCCGGCCAGCAGCGGCCAGCGCTCGGCGATGTCGCCCGATACGATGTCGGAGATGTCGGCGAACCGGTTGACGACGGTCTCGTTGAAGCCCGCGTGCGAGTTGGTCATCCACCCGAACATGAAGATCGCGTCGCCGAACTCCTCGGCCTGGATCCACTGGGTCGACGCCTCGGCGAACGCCTCGCCGTCGCTCTGCACGAACTCGATCTTCGTGCCGCCGGTGGCCTCCTGCATCGCCAGGAGGTACGGGTCGTCCTTCGCCAGCGCCGGACCCCAGTTGGGGACGTAGACCTGGTAGGACCCGGAGTTGCTCGGCGGGTTCGCGATCGCCTTCGCGGGCGGGTTCGGGTACGCGAGGTAGCCGCTGGGGTGGTTCGGCGGCTCGCCGACGAGGTCGGGCTCGATCGGGAGCGGCCACTCCTTGTACGTGGGCAGGATGTCGAGCGTCTGGTCGACCTCCTGCACGTTGCCCTCGCCGCCGCTGACCTCGGCGCACGCGGACAGCAGGGGGAATCCGGCGGCGCCGGCGGTGCCGATGCCGGCCGCCTTGAGCAGGGAGCGGCGGCGGAACAATGAACCGTCTGAGGGAGTAGGCATGTCGTCCTCGTCCTTGAGCTGGGGATGCGGATGCGCCCGGACCGGCCACGCCAAGATCGATGCATTTGGATGGCCCGCCTGGTGCGCAGTACGGTACCCAGCCCGCAATACTTTGTCAACTGATGAAATCAAGTTGGCGAACTAATCGGGCGGTTATCGCCTAAATTGCGGACGTATTGGTAATTACGCCTACCCGGTTCCACTAGGTAGGCTTCACTCGAAACAAAGCGAGGAGCTGCAATGACGAGTCCAACCGCCTTCGGCAACGCCGAGCCCGAGCCGTGGCCGGCGCTGGGCGGCGTCGAACGCCAGGCCCTGCGCGAGCTGCTCATCCACGGCCCGAAGTCCCGCGCCGAGATCGCACGCCAGCTCGGCATGTCGCGGGCGAGCCTCACCCGCGTCACCCGCACCCTCGTCGACCACGGCTTCGTCGCCGAAGGCGCCTCGGAACTGCGCGGCGCCACCGGCCGGCCCAGTGAACTCCTCCACGTCCGCCCCGAAGCCCGCAGCTTCCTCGGCGTCAAACTCACCGCCGAAGCCCTGTTCGCCGTGGTCACCGACCTCACCGCCAACGTCCTCACCGCCCACGACGAACCCCTGCGCTCCAAAGCCGTCGACGACGTCGTCGCCCAGATCGGCGAAGTCCACGACCGCCTCAAAGCCGCCCACCCGGACATCACGGCCGCCGGCATCGCCCTCCCCGGCGACGTCACCGAAAACGAAGGCCGCCAGGTCGTCGCCCAGTCCGTCTTCCTCGGCTGGCAGCAGGTCGAACTCGCCGGCCTCGTCAGCGACCGCCTCGGCATCCCCGTCGCCACCGAGAACGACGTGCGCTCCCTGACCGCCGCCGAGCACTGGTTCGGCGTAGGCGCCGGATTCGACTCCATGGCGCTCCTGACCGTGGGCGCCGGCGTCGGCCTCGGCCTGGTCGTGGACGGCAAGGTCGTCACCGGCGCGCACGGCAAGAGCGCCCGGATCGACCACCAGCTCGTCGACTCCAACGGCCCCAAATGCGGGCAGGGGCACCGCGGCTGCGTCAGCAGCTACCTGCCCAACGGCTCGATCGTCGCCTCACTGCGCACCCCCGGACTCGACTACGACGCCGTCGTGGCGCTGGCCCGGGGCCGCGACCACGCGGCGATGGCGGCCTTCGGCGACGCCGGCCGCGCGCTCGGTGTGCTGGTAGCGACCGTGGCCAACACGATGGACCCCGAGAAGATCGTGATCACCGGCGACGGCATCGCGGTCACCGAGATCGCCCGGAACGAGATCGCCTCCGCGATCGAGGCCCACCGCCACCCCTACGGCGCCCCGATCACCTTCGACATCCAGCCGTTCGAGTTCGGGGAGTGGGCCCGCGCCGGGGCGGTCCTGGCGATCCGCTCCTGCCTCCGGTTCTGAGACTACTTTAGTTTCGTCGATTGACAAAGAAACTTCCCGTGCCCATACTTGGGCGTCCGCTGCAGTCGTCTCCGAGAGGCCCGCATGAACGAGCCCGTATCCGGCATCGCCACGCCGCAGTCCCGCCCCGTGCCGGTCCGGTCCTCGCCCAGTACCGGCGCGCCCGAGACCGGCGAGCCGATCCTGGTCCTGCGCGGCGGCGGCGTCGCGGTCGTCGTGCACCTCCCTGACGACGGCCTCCCCGAAGTCCTCCACTGGGGCCGGGACCTGGGCGAACTCACCGGCGCCGACCTCGCCGGGCTGCGGTCGGCCCGTGCCCGGCCGGTCTCGCCGAGCGCGCTGGACGACCCCTGGCCGCTCACGCTGCTGCCCGGCGAGCACGACGGCTGGGAAGGCCGCCCCGGCTTCGCGGCCCACCGCGCCGGCCGCATCGAGCACCCCCGGTGGACGGTCGCCGAAGCCGCCGCGAAGCCCGAGAGCCTCCAGGTGCGCGCGGTGGCCGAGGGCCTCGCGCTCGACATCGAACTCGTCCTCGACGACGCCGGCGTCCTGCGCCTGCACCATGAACTCCAGAACACCGCTGCCGGACCGCTCGCGCTCACCGGCCTGGAAACCGTGCTCCCCGTAGGCGACCGCGCCGGTGAGGTCCTCGACTTCACCGGCCGCTGGACCCGCGAACGCGCCCCGCAGCGGCGCCCGCTCGCGCAGGGCAGCCACGTGCGCGAGACGCGCCGCGGCCGCACGGGCCACGACGCCCCGTTCGTGCTCGCCCTCGGCACCCCCGGATTCTCAACGTCCACTGGGGAGGTCTGGGCGGTGCACCTCGCGTGGAGCGGCGACGCCGTCTACCGGCACGACGCGCTCCCGGAGGCCAAGCCGCTCATCGGGGCCGGGCCGCTCCTGCGCGCCGGTGAGATCGAGCTCGCGCCCGGGGAGTCGTTCCGCACGCCGGCAGGGGTGTTCGTCTGGAGCGACACCGGCACGGACGGCCTCGGCGCCCGCCTCCACCGCTCGCTGCGGTCCCGTGCGGCGCACCCGCGCACGCCGCGTCCGGTCGTGCTGAACACCTGGGAGGCGGTCTACTTCCAGCACGACCTCGGCCGGCTCGCGTCGCTCGCCGACACGGCCGCGTCCATCGGCGTCGAGCGGTTCGTGCTCGACGACGGCTGGTTCAAGGGCCGCCGCGACGACTCCGCGGGCCTGGGCGACTGGACCGTCGACACCGGGGTCTGGCCCGAAGGGCTGCACCCGATCGCAGACAAGGTCCGCTCCCTCGGCATGCAGTTCGGGCTGTGGTTCGAGCCCGAGATGGTCAACCCCGACTCCGACCTCGCCCGCGCCCATCCCGAATGGCTGCTGCAGCCGCTGGACGCGGGCATCCGGACCTGGCGCGGCCAGTACGTGCTCAACGTGGCCCACCCGGACGCGTTCGACTACCTCCTGGACGCGATCGGCGCGCTCGTCGCCGAATACCGACTCGACTACATCAAGTGGGACCAGAACCGGGACCTGATCGAGGCCGTGCACGACGGCCGGGCGAACGTCCACCGCCACACCGAGGCCGTGTACCGCCTGCTCGACCGCCTGAGGGCCGATCACCCCGGGCTCGAGATCGAGTCCTGCGCTTCGGGCGGCGCCCGCATCGACCTGGGCGTGCTCGAACGCACCGACCGGGTGTGGGCCTCGGACACGAACGACCCGATCGAGCGCCTCGCGATCCAGCGCTGGACCGAGCTGCTCCTCCCGCTCGAGCTCATCGGCTCCCACATCGGACCGCCGGTCGCCCACACCACCCACCGCGCCGCGAGCCTGGACTTCCGGATCGCGACCGCGCTCTTCGGGCACGCCGGCATCGAATGGGACATCACCTCCTGCACCCCAAGCGAACTTGAACAACTGCGAGCAGGCATCAACGCCTACCGCCGCCTCCGGGGCCTGCTGCACACCGGGACGCTCACCCACTCCGAGACGGGCGACGACGGCGCGACCGCGACCGCGGTGACCAATGAGGACCGGAGCTGTGCGGTCGTCAGGCTCGCCCGGCACGCCACCGCGAGCCGCGCGCTCGCACCGATGCTCCGCGTCCCCGGACTCGACCCAAACGGACGCTATCGCGTTGCGCCCGTTGAGGAACTGACCGTCCCGCGCGGTCTGGACGACTCGCCGCCGCCGTGGCTCGCGACGGGGCTGGTCCTGCCCGGCTCGGTGCTCGCCGAGGTCGGCGTCCAGCCGCCGCTGCTCGCGCCAGGTGAAGCGCTCGTCCTCGAACTCACCCGCGACGCCTGAACACGGGAAGAGGCCCTGCCGGGACCGACCCGGCAGGGCCTCTTGCCTTGTGCGCCTAGGTCAGGCGGCGGCGCAGGTCACCTGCGCCGCATTGCTCGGGCCGGTGCCGATGAACCCGAAGACGCCGCGGGTCTGTCCCGCCGAGACCGTGGCGTTCCAGCCGACGTCGGAGGCCGTCACGGTCTTCCCCGCCTGGGCGAGGTCGGCGTTCCAGTGCGACGAGACCGTCTGGGAGCCGGGCCAGGTCCAGGTGAGCGTCCAGCCGTCGACCGCGCCGCTGTCGGCGGTGATGCTGACGTTGCCCTGCCAGCCCGAACCCCAGTCGCTCACGACCTCGATCTTCGCGGTGCAGTCGCCTCCGGCCGGAGTGCTCGGGTCCTCGGAGGTCGGCTCCTGCGACGTGGTCGGCTCGGTGCCGCCGTCGAAGACGGTGGCCCGCTCGGAGGTGGCCCCGATGCCGTTGACGCCGTGGAAGACCCGCTCGCCCCACGGGCGCATCTGGGTCGGGTCGAAGCCGATCACCTGGTCGTGGTCGATGGCGCTGTTGCCGCTCCAGGACCACGCGATCCAGCCGATGCCGCGCTCCTGCGCCTCCTCCTCGATCGTCACCGGGGTGTCCGCGCCGAATTCGCCGACGATCAGCGGCAGGTTCTTCTCCTCGAACGCGTCGAAGTAGTCGATGACGGTCTGGCCTGCGGCGTACACGCTGTACATGTGGACCGAGAAGACGGTGTTGCTGAGGACGTCAGCGTCGAAGATGCGCTGGGCGGCATCGCCGTCGCGCATGGTGTTGGTCCAGTCCTGGCCCCAGTTCGGGGCGTCGACCACGAGGGTGTGCTCGAAGCCGATCTGGCGCATGCGCTGCACGGCGGCGGTGGTGGCCGGCTCCCAGCCGGCGACGTTGTCGTTGCCCCAGGCCTCGTTGCCGATGTTGATGAGGATGTACTCCTCCTCGCCGACGAGGACGTCCTTGATGGACTCCCAGTAGTCGACGGCCTGGTCGAGCGTGGCGGCGTTGGGGGCGTACTGGTCGCCGTAGCCGGTGGTGTCGTGGACTTCGAGGACGCAGACGACCTTGTTGGCCTTGCACTCCTCGATGAGGTCCGCGACGGCGGCGGCGGGGCTGGGGCCCCACTGCTGGCCGGAGCCGAGCACGACGCGGACCGTGTTGGCGCCGAGTGCGCTCATGTCCGAGATCGCCTCGGTCTCGCCCTGGTACCACTCGTGGGGGTGGGTGGAGCCGCGCATGACGAAGACGTTCCCGTTGGCGTCCACCAGGTCGTTGCCGACGACGTGGAAACCGGAGGTCTGGGCCTGGGCGGCGGGGAGGAAGAACGCGGCGGCGGCTGCCGTGGCCGCGGCGGTGAGCACCGTGAGGAGCACTCGGCGAAGCGAACGCCGCCTGCCGGGCGCGGGTGTCGCTGACATGGTGGAACCTCTCTGCAGTCGATCGCCGTCGGAGGTCGGGCGTGCCGGGGCGATCGCGATTGATCACTGACCCGACCTCGGGATAGCTAAACATAAATGCCTCGATGAGTCAATCATCTATGTTCAAGTCAGAAACAAAACGAATGCGGCTGTCGCGGCCGTGTTTGGAACTAACCTGGCCTAATGCGCGAGTGCCTGCAGGCCGGTTTGTTCCATCCCAAGGACGGACGCGACACGAGTCATCGGAAATAGGACGAGTTGCTCGCCACTGGAAACCAAGGCGACCATATGTTGGTTTCATCCATTGACAAAGCGGAGCATCGTTCGTATCGTTCTTCGCGGCGGGTGCCGGCGTGCCGTTCCCGCAGTGCAGTACGAATTGAGGAGCAGCGATGAGCAGTGAAGCCGAGCCCCGAGTGATCGAGCTGCGATCCGGGCCGCGCGACCGGCGGTTCGACGGCATCGGGGCGGTGAACGGCGGCGGGGCGACCTCGGCGCTGTTCAAGGACTACCCGGAGCCGCAACGCAGCCAGATCCTGGACCTGGTGTTCGCGCCACGGTTCGGGGCGTCGGTGAGCGCGATGCTGGTCGAGGTCCCCGGCGACGGCAACTCGACCCAGGGCTCGATGCCCAGCCACATGCACACCCCGGACGACCTCGGCACGCACCGCGGCTACACGTGGTGGGTCATGCGGGAGGCCAAGCGGCGCAACCCGGACCTGAGCCTCGACGCCGTCGCGTGGAGCGCGCCGGGCTGGGTCGGAGACGGCGAGTACTGGTCGCAGGACATGGCCGACTACTACGTCTCCTGGGTGCAGATCCTGCGCGAGGTGCACGGCCTCGAGCTCGACGCCATCGGGTGCCGCAACGAGAAGGGCGTGAGCATCCCGTTCGCCAAGCAGCTCAAGGCCTCCCTCGAGAAGGCCGGGTTCGGGTCGATCGCCTTGCACGCCTTCGACAACTGGACGCCCGACAAGTTCGACTTCATCGAGGACCTGAAGCGGGACCCCGAAGCGGCCCAGGCCATCGACGTCCTCGGCGGCCACGTGATGTACGGCGGCGAGGGCTCCGGCTCCAGCCCGGAGGTGCGCGCGTGGGCCGAGGAGACCGGCAAGCCGATCTGGAACACCGAGGACCACGTCTACCGCCCCGGTTTCGACTGCCTCATCGGCATCGTCGAGTGCTTCAACGAGAACTACCTGCTCCACGGGGCCACGAAGGTGGTGCTCTGGTACGACATCGCCGGAGTCTACCCGGTCGAGCCGTACCCCGAGGAGCCGGCGATGGTCGTCGCCCGCGAGCCCTGGAGCGGCCACTACGCCGTGCGCGAGGCGCTCTGGGGTTACGCCCACTATGGACAGTTCACGGAGCTCGGCTGGACCTACCTGCACGACGCCTCCACGGTCCTGGAGGGCGGCGGCACGGTCGTCGCCCTCCGCTCCGAGACGGGGGACTTCAGCCTCATCGCCGAGACCAAGGACGCCACCGGTCCCCAGCGCCTGCGGTTGCGCATCGGCGACGGCCTCGCCAATACGCCGATCACGGTGTGGCGCAGCACCGCCGAGGAGCAGTTCGTCCACATCGGCGTCATTGCGCCCGTCGACGGCGAGTTCGAGGTCGAGTTCGCTCCCGACGCCGTGTACTCGCTGTCCACGACCACCGGGCAGCGGAAGGGCGGCTTCGACGACGTGCCCGAGAGCCGGCCGTTCCCCTTCCCGTACCGCGACACCTTCGACGGCTACGGGGACGCGGCCGCCCGCGGGTTCCTGCCGCGCTACACCGCCGACATCGCCGGCGCCTTCGAACTGGCGCCCGACCCCGACGGCCAGGGCACCCTCCTGCGCCAGGCCGTGCCGCAGGCGCCGCACTCCTGGTCGCCGGACTGGCTGCCGTACACCGTGATCGGCGACGAGGCCTGGGACGACTACGAGGTCGGCGTGCGGGTGCGGCTCGAAGCGGGCGAGACCGCGGCCGTCATGGGCCGCGTCAACCACGTCGGCACCGGGTACGGGTTCGTCCCCAAGTGCTACCTGTTCGAGCTGAACGCTGACGGCACCTTCCGGCTCCTCAGCGTCAACGGCAAGGAGGACAAGGCCGAGCTCGTGGGCGACGCCGAGCAGCAGGCCATCATCGCCGCCGCGAACGATCGCGACCCCGGCGGCACCCGCGTGCTCGCCGCCGCCTCGATCACCGCACCGGCCGGGCAATGGCGCCACTTGACGCTGCGCTTCGAAGGCGGCCGCATCACCGGCCTCGTGGACGGCGAACCCGTCCTGACCGCCGACGACGCCACCCACGCGCGCGGCATGGCGGGCCTGCTCGCGGGCGCCGACAACGCCTACAGCACCGCGAGTTTCGCGGACCTGGTCGTCAAGGCCACCGGGACCGCCGATCCCGAGCCGTTCACCGATGCGGCGGCGCCCCTGTACTAGGGCTTCGGCCCCGCCACGGCGAGGGCCGGGATGAGTGCGGCCGCGACCGCGCCCGCCATCGCGAGCGCGACGTAGCCGCCGTGCGCGACGAGCGGTCCGCACGCGAGGCCGCCGATCGCCGCGGCCACGCCCATCCCGACCTCGCCGAGGCCTTCGCGGGCGGCGCGCACCTCACGGGGCACCGCGGCGGTCAGCATCGCGCTGCCCGAGACCAGGCCGAGGTTCCATCCGATCCCCAAGGCCGCCATGGCGATGCCGAGCATCCAGTGCGAGGCGGTGGCCGCGGCGAACGCGCACGCCGCGGCCATCACGCATCCGGCGAGGACTGCGGTGCCGGTCGCACCGATGCGCTGCACGAGCCCGGCGCTCAGCGCCGAGGGCGCGAACATGCCGATGATGTGCACGCTGATGACGAGGCCGATGAGTCCGAGTCCGCGCTCGCCGTGGTGGCTCATCTGCACCGGCGCCATGGTCATCACCGCCACCATGACCAGATTGGACAGTGCGAGGACGGCCAGTCCCGGCCGCGCCGAAGGCAGCCGTCCCGGCCGGACCGCCGGTGCCTCGGCCTCCGGCGTCGGGGCGTCGCGCAGCCCCAGGTGCAGCATCGCCATGGTGATCGCGAAGGCCAACGCGCCGAACAGGAACGGCCCGGTGAGGCCGGGCAGCCCGAAGCGCTCGGCCATGATGCTCGTGGGCGCGAGGAGGTTCGGTCCGGCGACCGCGCCGACCGTGGTCGCGGTCAACACTGACGCCATCGCCTTGGGTCTCGATGCCTCCGATACCTGTTCGGCTGCGGCGTACCGGATGAGCATGACCACCGCGGTGCCCGCGCCCAGGAGTGCGCAGCCGCCGAGGACGAGCGCGAGCGAGGCGAGCAGTGCTCCGGCGACGACGACGATCGCGCCCGCGGTCGCGGCGGCGGCACCTGCGGCGAGGGTGCGGCGGCGTCCGAGCGGGACCGCCAGGCGGGACGCGATCGCCGCCGCCGCAGCGGATCCGGCCACGAGCACGGTCTGCGGCAGGCCCGCCGCCGACGCCGAGTCGGTCATCTCGTAGGCGAGCAGCGAGCCGGCCGCGCCCGTCAGCGCCTGCGCGAAGCCGCCCAGGACGCAGGCCGCCTGCAGCACCCGCATCGCAGGCCGCGAGCTCGCGCGCGCGGGTTCGCCAAGGGCCGCGGCAGTACCGTGAATCTCCATGCGCCGAGGTTAGAAGCTCGCGGGGCCGATTTGAATGGCCGACGAAACGGTCTGCGGCCCTTCGGGTTAGCGAACGAAAGGCAGATTCGATGCACACCTCTCGATCATCGGAGCCCGATGACGTGGACTGGAAGATCCTCGCGGAACTGCAGGCGGACGCCCGCTTGTCGTTCAACGAGCTGAGCCGCCGCGTGCACCTCTCGGCCCCGGCCGTGGCCGAGCGGGTGCGCCGGCTCGAGGAGTCCGGCGTCATCGCCGGGTACGCGGCGCGGGTGGCGCCCGCGAAGGCCGGGCAGCCGATGCTGGCGTTCATCCAGTTGCGCTGCAAGCTCCACCGCTGCCTGCTCAAGACCACCAGCGCCGAGGACTTCCCGGAGATCACCGAGATCCACAAGCTCAGCGGCGAGCACTGCACGATGCTCAAGGTCCGCGCCGCGTCCCTGGCCCACCTGGAAGGGCTCATCGAGCAGCTCGGGGAGCTCGGCGAGATGCGCACGCACATCGTGCTCTCGACCCAGTACGAGGACCGGCCGGTCGGGCCGGTGGCCCCGGACCGGGACGTCAGCGATTCGGACGGCTGGTCGCGCACCGGCCGGTGACGCCGGCCGCGCCCGTGCCCGGGGGGTCACGGACGCGGTCTGGCCTTGGAAAAAAGTTTCTGCAATCGGTTGCACGGTAGGCCTTGACCCCGGGAAAGGGCTTTCCCTACACTCATTGACATATATCGATCTATCTTCGACGAAGGAGAACCCCCCTGATGAGAAGAACCGTCACCCGCCGAATCGCCGCGGTGATCGCCACCGCTGCCGTGGTCGCAGCAGGCGTCGCCCTGTCGATCACCAACGCCTCCGCGGCAACCGGCGGCGTAACCGGCTACGCCACCCAGAACGGCGGCACCACCGGTGGCGCCGGCGGCGCCGTCGTCAGAGCCACCACCGGCACCCAGATCAACCAGGCCCTGTGCAACCGGGCCAGCTCCAGCACCCCGATCACCATCCAGGTCGAGGGCACCATCAACCACGGCAACACCGCGGACGTCTCCGGCAGCAGCTGCGACGTCGGCGCCACCCTCATCGACCTCAAAGAGGTCAGCAACGTCACCATCGTCGGCGTCGGCTCCGGGGCCGTGTTCGACCAGATCGGCATCCACATCCGGTCCTCCAGCAACATCATCCTGCAGAACCTGACGATCAAGAACGTCAAGAAGTCCGGCTCGCCCACCTCCAACGGCGGCGACGCCATCGGCATGGAATCCGGCGTGCGCAACGTCTGGGCCGACCACCTCACCCTCGAAGCCTCAGGCGGCGAAGCCGAAGGCTACGACGGCCTCTTCGACATGAAGGCCGACACCAAGTACGTCACGCTCTCCTACAGCATCCTGCGCAACTCCGAGCGCGGCGGCCTGGTGGGCTCCAGCGAGACCGACACGTCGAACAGCTTCATCTCCTACCACCACAACCTGTACCAGAACCTCAACTCGCGCGTGCCCCTCCTGCGCGGCGGCACCGCCCACGTCTACAACAACCACTACGTGGGCATCGTCGAGTCCGGCATCAACTCCCGCGCCGGCGGCAAGGCCAAAGTGGACAACAACTACTTCGAAGACTCGAAGGACGTCCTCGGCACGTTCTACACGAACGAGCGCGGCACCTGGCAGACCAGCGGCAACATCCTCGACAACGTGACCTGGTCCAGCCAGGCCAGCGAGAACTACCCCGCCGGGCCCAGCATGCCCTCCACCACCACGATCAGCGTCCCCTACAGCTACACGCTGGACAACGCCTCCTGCGTCCCGCGGATCGTGGCCGCCACGGCCGGCGCCAACAAGGGCAACCAGGTCTCCGACGGCAGCTGCAACGCGCAGACCCCCTCGACGAACCCGACCGACCCGACGACCGGCCCCACCGACCCCACCACAGGGCCGACCGACCCCGGCACCACCAACCCGCCCGGCGGCACCAACCTCGCCATCGGCGCCGGCGCCGACGGCTCCAGCAAGGCCAGCGGCACCAGCTTCGGCAACGTCATCGACGGCTCCATGAGCACGTACTGGTCGCCCTCCGGCACCACCGGCCGCGTCTCCGTCAAATGGGGCACCGCGCAGACGATCGACACGATCAACATCCGCGAAGCCGCGGGCACCGAAGGCAACATCGACAACTGGCAGGTCGTGAACAACGCGACCGGCGCCGTCCTCGCCTCCGGCACCGGAGCAGGGGTGATCACCTTCACCGCCGTCTCCACGACCAAGCTCAACTTCGTCATCACGAGCGCGAGCGGCACGCCCCGCATCGCCGAATTCGAGGCCTACGCCTGATCCCGGCACCCCCGCGCGGCCCTGGGCCGCGCGGGGTGTCTTCCCCGTCACGCCCGACCCGAACGCCAGCGCTGGCCCCGTGACCTGCGACTTTGATAGAGTCGCTGGAGTGATCGCGGGGCCTCCGCGTTCGCGGGATCGGGGGAACGGTGCAACAGGACGAGCTCGACGGGCTGCCGCTCGAAGGACGCGCCCGCTACGCGGTGCTCGACGTCCTCCAGCGGGCCCGGAGTCTGCGCCTCGACTGGGTGGACGCCGCCTCCGACCTCGAGGGCGGCTCGGGCGACCCGGGCTGGCCGGGCGCGCTCGCCGGCGTCTTCGACGAGCTGGGCGCCGATGCGGCGCTCCGCGCGTGGGAGTGGGGCTGGATGCCGCGGGAGGCCTTGAGCGCCTTGCGGAAGTCCTTGAGCCCCGAGGCGGTGCGGGCCGGCGCGGTGATGATGCGCGGCCAGCTCGCGCGGTACCGGGACATGCAGTTGAGCGACCGCTGGAACGTGCAGCGCGAGGAGCTCGCCGCGATCGCCCCGTTCGCGGGCGTCGCGAAGGCGAGCGCGGGCTTGGGCCGCTGGGACCGGATCGTCCTGTGGGGCGCGGTCCTCGAGGCCCTCGACTTCCTCAGTGGACTTCCGAAGATCCCGAAGGTCGAACCGCTGCCGGGGGACCTGCTCATCACGCACGGCCTCGGTGTCGCCGAGTCCTCCCGCGTCTACGAGAAGATCCGGGCGCTCCTGGCGAAGGCCGAGTCGACCGACTCCGATGCGGAGGCCGAGGCGTTCACGGCCAAGGCGCAGCAGCTCATCGCCCGCCACAGCATCAATGAGGCGCTTCTTTCCGAAGCGGGGCAGGGCAAGCGCGACCCTGAGGCGCTGCGCGTCATCATCGAGCGGCCCTACGAGCAGCCCAAGTCCGAGCTCTTGGCCCAGATCGCCGACGCGAACCACTGCCGCTCGGTGTACTGGCCCGACGGCGGCTTCACCACCCTCATCGGCGACCGCGCGGACCTCCGCTCGGTGGAGCTGCTCTTCAACTCCCTTCTGGTGCAGGCGACTGCGGCGATGACCCGTGTCGGCTCTGTCTCGGCCAAGCGCGGGAAGTCGCAGACGCGCTCGTTCCGCCAGTCGTTCCTGGCGTCCTTCGCCATGCGCATCGGCGAACGCCTCCGCGAATCCGCCGAGGACACGGCCCGCGAGTACACCGAGGAGACCGGCACCGACCTCGTTCCCGTGATGCGCCAACGCGACCAGCGGGTGGACTCCCGCACGGAGGAGCTCTTCCCCCGCCTCAAGTTCGGCCGCGGCACCCGCATCACCAACTACGAGGGCCACATCGCCGGCCTCGCCGCCGCCGACGCCGCCCGCCTCACGGCCCCGGAACCCATCACCCGCCGCTGATCCCGGCGTCCTGACCACACGGCAAAGCCCCCGGCGCCGCGCGCCGGGGGCTTCGCCGACGGTTCAGAGACGGTGCATGGGGCGGGGGCGGCGGTTGGCGTGGATGAGGTCGCAGTGGTCGAGGCGCCAGCCGTGCTGCGTCGCACGGAAGGTGAGGGTCATGGCCTGGTGGGCGGCGCCGTTCTCGACCATGGCGACGATCTCGGCGGACTCCTTGGTGGGGAACTCGGCGCGCACGACTCGCACCTGCCGGAATCTGGTGGGCACGCGCCTGCGGACCCTGGTGAAGGCCCGCCAGCCGGCATCGGTGGCGAACAGGCGGGCCTCGGCGGCGGATTTGCGGCCGGTGAGCACGTTCAGGAAGAAGGTCGAGTACGAGACGGCCTGGCGGGGCGGGAAGCGGTTGGGCATGTCGCTGAAATCGTTGCGGCAGTGCATGGTTCCTCCATAGAGATCGATCGGTGGGGACCGGTCGAAGGAGAATCTATTCATCACTTTGGGTGAAGTCAAGCACACCAACGGTGAAGGAGCTGCGGTTGCGGTGCGGAAATTGTGGGATCCGCACGAGGGCGGTTCGCCACGGCCGCTTCGTAAGCGACAGGAGCGCGACGTAACAGCGGTACACCTGCGGAACCCTACAAAAACCAGTCGTTTGCCCGTGGCGTGTCGCGGGCCGGTCGCCGCGATGCGGTGACCGGCCCGTCGTATTCAGTTGTCTTGACCCTCGGATTCAGCCTTTGATGGCGCCGGTGAGGACGCCGGAGGTGAAGAAGCGCTGGAGGAACGGGTAGACCACGAGGATGGGGATGGTCGCGAGGACGATGACCGCCATCTGGAGGGTGACGCCGGGCGGCGGGGGCTGGTCGGGTGAGACGACGGCCCCGGGGATCGCGACGCCGGCGAGGACGTACTGCTGGAGGACGACCTGGATGGGCCACTTCTCGCTGTCGTTGATGTAGAGCAGCGCGTTGAAGTAGGTGTTCCAGTAGGCCACGGCGTAGAACAGGCCCATCACGGCGAGCACTGGTTTCGACAGGGGCAGCACGATCTGGAGGAAGATCCGCCATTCGCCCGCGCCGTCGATGCGCGCCGCTTCGATGAGTTCCTCGGGGAGGCCTTGGAAGAAGTTCCGGATCACGATCATGTTGAAGGCCGAGATGAGGCCCGGGATGATCAGGGACCAGGTGGAGTCGAGGAGGCCGAGGTACTTGATGAGCATGAAGTTGGGGATGATGCCGGCGCTGAAGAACATCGTGGCCAGGATGCCGACGAGCACGATCTTGGCGCCGGGGACCTGGCGGGTGCGCACCAGGCCCCAGGCGAGCATCGAGGTCGCGGCGAGGGAGAGCAGGGTGCCGACGACGGTGATGAACAGCGAGTTGCGCAGGCCGGTGACGACGGTGCCGCCGTTGAAGATCGCGCGGTAGGCGTCGAGCGAGAACTCGGTGGGGAAGACGACGCCCGCGCGGGCCTGTGCGGGCGAGGCGAAGCTCATCGCGATGACGTAGACGAGCGGGTAGAGCATGGTGATGACGATGCAGGCGATGACGATCGCTTTGACGCCACTGATCCACGCCGGGGGCGGGTTCATCCATGGTGGACGGCTCACGGTTGCGGTACTCACTAGAAGATCCCCTCTCCGCCCATCTTCTTGGCGAGCTTGTTGGCCGACAGGACAAGGATGGTGCCGATGATGCCCTTGAGCAGGCCTGCGGCGGTGGCGATGCCCCATTGGCCGCCGAGGACGCCGCGGAAGTAGACGAACGTGTCGAGCACTTGGGCGGCGTCGGCGCCGACCATCGGCTGCTGGAGCAGGAGCTGCTCGAAGCCGACGGTGAGGATGGAGCCGATGTTCAGGATGAGCAGGAGGGTCGCGACGGGGACGAGCGCGGGGAGCGTGATGTGCCAGGTGCGCTGCCAGCCGGACGCGCCGTCGATCGCCGCCGCTTCGTAACGCTCGGAGGGGATCCCGGCGATGGCGGCGAAGAAGATGATGGTGCCCCAGCCGGCGTCCTTCCAGATGTTCTGGGCGACGACGAGGAATTTGAAGTTCTCGGCGTCGGTCATGAGGTCGAAACCGGTGACGCCGACGTTGTCGAGGAGGCCCGCGACGAGTCCGCCGCCGCCGACGACCTGCTGCCACACCGAGATGACGATGACCCAGGAGAGGAAGTTCGGCAGGTAGACGATGGTCTGGACGATCCGCTTCACCTTGTCCGACAGCAGCGAGTGCAGCAGGAGGGCGAGGGCGATCGGCGCCGGGAACGCGAACGCCAGCTGGAGGAGCGCGATGACGAGCGTGTTCCGCAGGGCGGTGAGGATCTCGGGGTCGGTCCAGATCGCGTTGAAGTTCGCGAGGCCGACCCAGGGGGAGCCCTCGATGCCGCGGAACGGCGAGTACTCCTGGAACGCGACCACGTTGCCGGCCATGGGCACGTACATGAAGACCAGGAAGAACGCGGCACCGGGGATGATGAAGGTGTAGGACCACCGTTCACGCCAGATCCGTTGGCGCAGCGTGAGCTTGCGGCGTTTCGGGGGCGCGGACGGCCCCGGGGCCCGCTCAGGGCGGGTCCCGGGGCCGGCGTCCGTGGTGCTCACGCTCACTTGCCCGCGTCCTTGAGCGCCTGGGTGTACTCGTCGCGGACCTGGGTGCCTCCCTGCGACATGTAGTTGTCCGCAAAGGACTGGAGGTCGTCGATGCTCTCGCGGCCGGTGATGACGCCGGTCTCGAAGTCCGTCCACAACTGCTTGAGCTGCGCGCCCTTCGTGACGAACGTCTGCGAGGCGGCCTCGAGCCCTTCGAGGTCGCGCGCGATCGAGTTCTGGGCCATGGACTCCATGACCGCGACGAACGAGTCGGCCCACGGGGCCGCGTTCGGGTGGAAGCGGTAGGAGTTGTCGCCGGAGGTGACGCCGACGTACTGGACGGCCAGGTCGATCATGTTGTCGGGGTTCACGATCGGGATGCCGTGCGCGTCGACCGTGTGGTGGACGCCCTCGGTGCCGTTCATGATGAAGTACTGCTCCTCAGAGCCGAACGGCGCCGAGAGGTAGTCGAGGACGTTCAGGATCTCGGTGAGGCGGTCCTCGTCCTCGGCCGCGGCCGCCGAGACGCAGGTCGACCGGCCGTAGGGCACGTTGCGGACGACGAGCTGGCCGGAGCCGTCGAAGCCGGGCATGTCGAAGAAGTCGTACTTCGCGCCGGGCAGGTCGGCCTCCCACTGGGAGAGGCCCGTGGCGCCGATGGACCCGCCGACCGAGTCGTAGCGCAGGGCCGCGCCGGAGACGATGTCGGTGGCCGTGGGGGACATGGCGACCGGGTCGAAGATCCCCTCGGCCCAGGCGCGGGCGAGCCATTCGAGCATCGCCCGGTAGTTCTCAGTCTGGGTGATGTGGACGAGGTCGCCGTCGCCGTTGCGCTGCCATTCGGGACCGGTCTTGAACAGGCGCTGGAACATCGACGCGGTTCCGGGGTGGGCGTCGTACTTGTTGAGCCCGTAGACCTTCTGGCCGCCGGGGCCCGTGCCGAGCGCGGAGACCTCCTTGAGCATGGTGAACAGCTCGTCGGCGTCCTTGGGGGCGCGGCCGACCGAGGTCTGGTCGACCAGGTCGGTGCGCATCGTCGGCAGGTTGGTGAGGGCCCAGACGGTCGAGGGGACCTGGTAGATGCGGCCGTCCTTGAGACTGGCCTGCCAGATCTCCTCCTTGCGCGCGGCCAGGTTGGGCCACTTGAGGATGTTGTCGCCCGAGAGGGTCTCGGAGAGGTCGGCGAACGCGCCGTCCCGGATGCCCTGGAGGTTCCCCGCGGACTGGTCGTTGACGAAGACCAGGTCGGGGACGTCGCCGGAGGCGAGCATGGTCGCGAACTTCTGGTCGAACACCGGCTGCGGCACGAACTGCGGCTCGAAGCTGACCCCGAGGCGCTCGTTGAGCTCCTGCCAGTACGTGTTCTCTTCGAGCGGGGTCGCGGGGTCGCCCCAGGTGAGCTGGAAGCTGGTGACCTTGCCGCCGGAGCCCGGCCCGCGCTCGACCGACTTGAAGTAGCTGTTCGGGTACTCGGTGTAGACGCTCTCCATGCCCGGCGTCTCGGACGCGTAGTGCGGCTGGACGTCCAGCTCCGGAGCGGGCTGGAACGTCGGCATGTCGTAGGCGCCGCCCGCGGCGCCGCCTCCGGCGGTGCCCGAGCAGGCTGCGGTCGAGCCGAGCGCGGTGGCTGCGGCGGCGGCGCCGGCCACGCCGAGGAGCTTGCGGCGAGAGAGTTCGGCCATGAGGGGCCTCCTTAGATCAACGTTGATACAGGGGTGAGGGATGAGGCTGCTGTGAAGGTTATTGCGGCGGTCGGTGCGGTGGTCCTGCCGGGTGCCGCACCAGGTCGCCGGGGAGATAACGCTATCATCAGACATGGAAACCAGTCAATGACTCGTGTCGCGGAATCTCGGTTCTCGGCGGATTGTGTTCGATTGCAGCGCAACGTATTCGCAGCTTGATGCGAATTTGCCGTCCGCTTCGTGCGCAGTTCCGGCCCTGCAGTTCGACCGGAAAACGATTAGATATCGGTTTCTATCTTCGTCGCATCACGCCTGCCTCCAGAGCGTCTCGGGATCCACACGGTGCAGCAGCGGCTCGCCCGCCGCGTACCGCTCGGCGTCCTCGACCATGAACAGCCCCATCCGGGACAGCTCATTGCCGTGCGAACCCGCCACATGCGGCGTCAGGAACACGTTCGGCAGGTCGTACAGCGGCGAATGCGCCGGCAGCGGCTCCGGCTCGGTCACGTCGATGACCGCCGAAAGCCGCCCGTTCAGCAGCTCCACCGTGAGCGCCTCGGTGTCGACCAAACGCCCGCGGGCCGTATTGACCACCACCGTGCCCTCCCGCATGAGCGCCAACCGCTCCGCGTTGATGAGATGCGCGGTCTCCGGCAGATCGGGGGCGTGGACACTCACCACGTCCGCCCGCGCCACCAGCTCGTCGAGCCCGACCGACTCCGCACCCAGCTCCGCCGCCTCCGCCGCGTCCACGAACGGGTCGTACAGCAGCACCTTGAAATCGAACGGCCGCAGCAGCTCCAGCACCCGCCGCCCGATCTTCGAGGCGCTCACGACACCGATCGTGCGACCGAAATTGCCGACCTGCGGGTGGATGTAGCCCAGCGTGAAACTCCGCTCCTTGCGGAAGTCCTCACGGAGCTGGAAGATCCCCTTGCCCGCCATCAGGATCGACGCCAGCGTGTACTCCGCGACCGGAAGCGCGTTCGCCCCCGACGCACTGGAGACGACCACGCCCCGCTCCCAACCGGACTCGCCGAGGAGCCACTTCACCGTCCCCGCCGCGTGCAGCACCGCCTTCAAATGCGGCGCCCCGGCCAGCACCTCGTCGTTCAGTCGCGGCACGCCCCAACTGGAGACGACGACCTCCGCCTCCGCCAGTGCCGCCTTCGCGGCGGGCTCCGAGAAGTCCTGGACGACGAAACCGGGGTCGAAGTCGAGCACCGCGGCGAGACGCCGCATGAGCGGCTCGGGGAAGAGCTGGGCGAGGAACTCGGGGCTCATGGCCAAGAGCGCTCGGGGTCGGTCTGCCACTCGGGGTCCTTCAGGGTCGCCGGATAGATATCGGTTTCTAAGTTAGATCTGAAACCGCGACTTGTCGAGACCCTTCGATCCATCAAAACCCGCGAACCGGCGCCCAGTCGCCCGAAGTGTTCACCGATCATCCAGCTAGACAACGCAATCCATCCAAGATAACGATTCAATAACCAGCATCATCACCAGTGAACTACCTCGCCAACGAGCAGAGAACGTTATCTGCCTGAGCCTTGATTCTCACCGACCCAGCCGCTATCGTCCGCATAGACGCATTCCGATATCCAGCTGCCCAAGCACCCGAACCGGGCCCCGCCGCCACCCGCCGCCCACACCCGCAGACCCGCAGCACCACGCCTCGACAAGCCTTGAAAGGCCCCGCCTCGAAAGGCCCTCTCCCTTGAAAGGACGTGCAATGACGCAAGTCGACCGACGAAAGCGGCCCCGCCTCATCGCGCTGGCCGCCGCCCTCGCCGCGGGCATCGCGGTGGTCGCCGCCCCGCCCCCCGCGCAAGCGCAGACGCCGGAGGACCTGCCCTACGCAGGCCTCCTCACCGACCACGTAGTCGAGATCAACGAAACCGTGAGCGACGCGGGGTTCGTCCACCCCGGCGTCGGCCTCTCCGCCGACGACCTGCGCAACGCCCAGGAAATGGTCCGCACCGGCCAGGAGCCCTGGGCCTCCTACTTCGACGCGATGACCAAGACCGGCGCCACCTCCACCACCTACCGCGCCTCCAACTCCAAATCCGCCGCCCAACCGGACGTCGCGCTCGACCCGAACTTCAACCACGGGGGCCTGCGCGGCCGCGAGACCAACGACTCCTTCGGCGCGCTCAGCCAGTCGCTCATGTGGGTCATGACCGGCAACGAGGCCTACCGCAAAAACGCCATCCAGGCCCTGCGCACCTGGGCGAGCATGAACCCCGACGGGTTCAAGTACTTCCCGGACGCGCACATCCACACCGGCAAACCGCTCTCGCAGTTCCTCATGGCCGCCGAGATCATCCGCGCCACCGAACCGGTCGCCGACGACACCCCCGGCACACACGACGGCTACAGCGTCGAATGGACCGCCGACGACGACGCGAGACTGCTCGGCAACTTCGCCCAGCCGCTCGTCGACACGTTCCTCTACTCGCCCGAGAAGTGGATGAACCAGCACAACTTCGGGCTCTACGGCCGCATCGCGACCGCGATCTACGCCGACGACACCGAGGGCTACGCCAAAGGCGTCGAGTGGTTCACCGTGAACTCCGAGTTCGTGAACTACACCAGCGGCGGGCTCGCCCAGCAGATCCCGCTCATCGAGGCCGACGACCCCGCCAACCCGTACGGCGAGGACTTCGTGCAACTCCGCGAGATGGGCCGCGACCAGGCCCACGCCGAGTGCAACATCGACAACTTCGCCGCGCTGGCCCGCTTCCTCCACGTCCAGGGCACCAAAGTGGACCCCGAGGACGGCACGGTCTCGACCGCCGACGACGCCGTCACCGCCTACGGCTTCCTCGGCAACCGGCTCCTCGCCGGCGCGGACGCGTTCGACGGGTACATGATGGGCCTGCCCACGAAGTACATCGACGACCGCGGTACCGGCGGGTCCGTCTCGCCAGCCTACCGCGGCCGGATGTTCAACGCGCTCAACGAGTTGTACTACCAGTACAAGTACGTCGAAGGCGTGGACGTCGAGGCCGAGGCCCCGAACGTCGCCCTGCTCAACGAGCGCATGGACGGCCCCCTCTACAACTACGGGACCGGCGTCAACAACTTCTGGGGCGCCGGCGACAAGAGCATCGAGTACTGGGTGGCGTTCCCGCCCGAGATCGCCGGCACCGAGCCGAGGCCGGTCGAGGACACCGCCCTCACCTTCGGCAACTACGGCATCCCGCTTGATGACGGCACCGAGACCATCACCGAAGACGACCGCACCTTCGCCCGCGCGACCGCTGACGCGGACGGCACCGTCAGCGTCGTCAGCCGCGTGATGTACCCCGGCAACAGCAAGATCGGCGTACTCGTGCGCACCGACGGCGCCGCCGTCCTGGAAGTGCTCGACAAGGAGGAGCGCGACCCCCGCAACGGGGCCGAGCCCGAACCGGGCGTCCTGGCGCGGATCGAACTGCCTGACACGCAAGGGGAATGGCGATACATCACCTACCCCGCGGTCGGACTCAACACCCAGTACTACCGGATCACCGGCGACGGCACCACAGTGGACATGGATTCGCTGCTGCTCGACGCCCAGAAGCAGCTGACCCCGCCCGCGTTCGAGCAGGCCCGCGGCAAGTACCACCTGTGGCCCGACGCGACCTCGACGTTCGAGCTCGGCGCGCACGACACCGGCAGCGCCCCCGCCTACACCGCCTCCGGCCTGCCCGAAGGCGCCGAACTCGACGCCGCGACCGGCACCCTCACGTGGAAGCCGACCTCCCACGACCGCGGCGTCCACAAGGTCCAGATCATCGCCGACGACGGCGACGTCGTCTCCGCGCGGACCTTCGAACTCGCCGTCGCGAAGAACCGGCCCAAGATGATCGACGCCGCCGTCGCCGACGGCACCGAGGAAGGGGCGGTCTACACGACGGCCTCCGACGAGCCGTACCAGGCCGCGCTCGCCGCGGCGAAGGACGCGGCCGAGAACGGCACCGACGAGGAGTTCCGCACCGCGTTCCAAGCCCTGCTCGACGCCATCGAGGCGCTCGAACTGCTCAACCCGCGGCTGGCGGACGGATCGTTCGACTACCGCAACGCGGTCACGCCCACCAACATGACCGCGGACCAGGCTCGCGCGCTCGCCGACGGCGGCAGCCACAGCCACTTCGGTGACCTGCGCGTCGGGTTCGTCACGCTCGACTACGGCACCCGGTACCGCGTCTCGGTCGAGGAGTTCGGCCTGCAGGCCCGCTTCTCGTTCCCGATGCGCTCGCAGGGCACCAATGTGTACGGTTCGAACGACGGCATCACCTGGGACCTCCTTTCCGAGCGGCCCACGGGCGACACCAACGAGATGGAGACCATCCCCGTCGTCGCGGAGCACCGCGGCAAGGAGTACCGCTACCTGAAGCTCCAGATCGACGATCCGGCCCCGCCGATCGACCCGGCGTACCCGGGCATCTGGTCAATCGCCGAGTTCCACGTCTTCGGCGACCGCTCAGAGGTTCTGGGCGACATCACCGACGTGTCGGTGGCTTCCCCGGGCGCCGAGGCGGGCAGGGTGATCACCGGCGACGAGATCAACGTGACCTTCACGAGCGCGAAGCCGATCAGTGACGCCTCGGTCCGCATCGGTGGCCAGACGCTCACCGCCGCCAGCGAGGACTCCCTTTCCTGGACGGCCACCGGCACCCTCGGCGAACTCACCGGCGGCGGCCGTCTCGACCTGGTCATCGATCACACCACAGAGGATGATGCAGCGGCGGCGACGATTCACGGCGCGACCGACGGCACCGCCCTGTACGGCTCGGACGAAAGCAACCTCATCGACCTCGCCGACGCGACGGTGATCAAGGTGGACGGCACGGCCGACGAGTCGAAGGCTCCCCACGCCGCGAACATGCTCGACGGCAAACCCGCGACGTTCAGCGACGTGCCCGCCGTCGGCGGCGAGGTCTACCTCATCTGGGACTTCGGCGCCGGCACCCAGGTCAGCGTCGACCGCTTCGACTACCTTGCACGCCAAGACAACGAGGGCGTGCGCCGCATGGACGGCCAGGTGCTCCAGGGCTCGAACGACCTCACCACCTGGACCACCATCGGCGACGCGTCGTACAAGTCGCTCACGTGGCAGAACCTCCCGTCGAAGGACGAGGAGGGCTACCGCTACCTGCGGGTCGCGAACAACGCGCCGATCTACATCGCGGAGCTCCGGCTCTTCGGCTCGCCCGTGTACGACATCGACCCGCTCCTCGAGCGCGCCGACGCCGTGGACCTCACCCAGTACACCCGGGGCTCGCAGCTCCTCTTCCCGCGCGAAGTCGCCGCGGTCCGAGAAGCCCTCACCGAGCCCGACGCCGACGAGCAGGCACTCGCGCAGCGCCTGGTCAACGCCTGGGACCTCCTGGACCCGGCGGCACCCGAGGCGCCCGCCGCCTTCGACCAGTCCTGGGTCGCGGCCAGCACCGCGACAGGCGACGGCGCCACGAGCGCGGCCGCCAACGGCTGGCGCATGTTCGACGGGAACACCGGCACCTACACGGACACGACCACGAAGTCCTGCACCAACACCGTGCTCCCCGCCGACGGCACCGGATACACCGTCGTGGGGGTGAAGTACTTCCCGCGGGACAGCGCCTACCAGCGGGCGACCGGCATCGAGATCCAAGGCTCCAACGACGGCGGCGCCACCTGGACCAAGTTCGCGAGCACGGGAACCCCGGTCCGCGGCTGGAACACGGTCGACCTGGCCGAGCCCGTCCACTACGGGGCCCTGCGCCTCAGCGGCGGCAACGGCTACTGCAACGTCGCCGAAGTCCAGTTCATCGTCGAAGTCATCGACAAGTCCGGCCTCGCCGTCCACCTCGACGACGCCGCCGCACTCACCCAAGCCGACTGGACCGCCGAATCCTGGACGGCCCTGGTCGCCGCCCGCGACGCGGCCACCACGGTCAACGCTGACAAGGGCGCCATCCAAGAGGAGGTGGACACCGCCACCGACGCCCTCGCCACGGCAATCGACGGCCTCGTAAAGGCATAACACCGCCAAACACCAAGGGCCCCGGGCGCGAAAGCGCCCGGGGCCCTTGCCCGTTCGATCAGATTGCCGCGCTAAAAATGGGTGGCGATCCCGAACGCCTCCCGCAGGCGCGCCATGTCATGGAGGTCCCGGTCCGCCGGCTCATAGCCCTGATGGAAATGCACCTGCTGCTCAGCCGAAAGGCAAGGCACCGCAACCCCGTCGATGCCGCCCTTGACAAACGCCGAAGCCGGGTAGAGGAACGGCTTCCCGGGTTCGAGTGAGGCCTGCTCGGCCGACCTGTCCGCGGCGAACACCAGCGGGTGCAGATCGATCTCCCGGCCGTCCGGGTGCGCCATCACGAACCGCACCGGCCGCCAGTCCACGGTCTCGGCGAACCCAAGCCCCGCGAGCAGTGCCACCAGCCGGGTCTCCTCGCCGGCCACGTGCATCAGGTCGAGGTCCCGGTGCGGGCGCGTCTGGCGCCCCAGCAGCGCGTCGATCCCCCAACCGCCGCCGACCCAGACCGACAACCCGGCCTGCTCGATCTCGCCGAATATCTCGACGACCTGTTCCGACTCCATCATCGACCCGATCGTAGCCGCGGTTCCCGGCGAGCCGTACAAACCAGGCTGCCGTGGTTACGATCAGCCGATGAGCGTGTTGAGTGTGCGGGCGGGCGGGC